>NZ_FKIF01000010.1 GCF_900078705.1 Bordetella ansorpii | reverse complement strand
ACCTGCAGGCCGATGACGTGCACGGCTACAGCGTGGTGCTGGCGGGCGGCGGCTACCCCTGGCGCCATCCGGACTGGCTGGGGCGGCCCTGGGAAGAGTCGGTGATCTACGAAGCGCACGTGGGCCTGTGCGGCGGCTTTCTGGGCTTGGCCGAGCGCCTGCCCGACCTGGCCGCGATGGGCTTCACGACGGTGGAACTGATGCCCATCGCCGACTTTCCCGGCGCGCGCAACTGGGGCTACGACGGGGTGCTGCCATACGCCCCGGACCGTGCCTATGGCTCGCCCGAGGACCTGAAGTACCTGGTCGACACCGCCCACGGCCTGCGCATGAGCGTGCTGCTGGACGTGGTCTACAACCACTTCGGCCCGGACGGCAATTACCTGTCGCGCTATGCACCGGAGTTCTTCCGCGACGACCTGGAGACGCCATGGGGCGCCGCGATCGACTTTCGCCGCCCCCAGGTGCGCCGGTTCTTCCAGGACAATGCGCTGTACTGGCTGACCGAATTCCGCCTGGACGGGCTGCGGCTGGACGCCGTGCATGCCATCGAGGACGAAGGCTGGCTGCCCGAACTGGCGCGCAACATCCGCCGCGTGGTGCCGCCGCCACGCCACGTGCACCTGGTCCTGGAGAACGACGACAACTGCGCCGACCTGCTGCGCGCCGGCTACGACGCGCAGTGGAACGACGACGCGCATCACGTGCTGCACCATCTGCTGACCGGCGAGCGCCAGGGCTATTACCAGGACTACGCCGACGATCCGGCCGGCAAGCTGGCGCGCAGCCTGGGCACGGGCTTCGTCTACCAGGGCGACATCCCGCCCACGCGCGGAGCACCGCGCGGCCAGGACAGCAGCGGCCTGCCGCCCACCGCCTTCGTCAATTTCCTGCAGAACCATGACCAGATCGGCAATCGCGGCTGGGGCGAACGCCTGACCGCGCTGGACGGCGTGGACCCCCACGCCCTGCGCGCCGCCGTCGCCGCGCTGCTGCTGGCCCCGCAGATTCCGCTGGTGTTCATGGGCGAGGAATGCGGCGCCCGGGCACCCTTCCTGTATTTCACCAGCCACGGCGATCCCGAGCTGGCGCGCGCCGTGCGCGAAGGCCGGCGCGCCGAGTTTCCGGCCTTCTCCGGCAGCGAGGCCCATCCCGTGCCCGATCCCAACGCGCCTGGCACCTACGACCGAAGCAGCCCATGGCCGTCGCCGGACGACAAGGACGCCAGCGCCTGGCGCGATTACTACCGGGCGCTTCTGCAGGTCCGCGCGCGATTGATCGCGCCGCGCTTGATGGGCGCGCGCACCCAGGGCGCGGCGGAACTCGGTTCCCACGCGGTGCGCGCCGCCTGGCGCATGAACGATTGCGCCGTGCTCACGCTCTACCTGAATCTGCACGCCCGCGACGAGCAGGCCCTGCCTGCCGCGCAACGCCCCTCGGCGCAGGCCACCCTGGTGTTCGAAAGCATGGCCGGCGCGGCGCAGGCGCTCATCGACGGCACTCTGCCGGCCGCCACCGCCGTCTGGATGATCGAGGAAAGCGATGACTGACGCCGCGCGTGCGACGGGCGCGCTATCCGAGCTGGCGGAACAGGCGGGGATCCAGGAGCATTGGACCGACGCCGGCGGCAACCGCCAGCGCGTCTCTCCCGACACCTTGCGCGCCATCCTCCAGGCGCTGGACTTGCCTGCCGGCAGTCCCGAACAGTTGCGCGACAGCTCGGAACGGCTGAAGGCGCAGGCCGGCGAGGCGGGTTCCCGGCACGAACCCTGGGTGGACTGCCTGCGCGGCGATGCGGCCGAGGCTCCTCTGCTGGTCTGCGACGCGGGTGCCACGGTCCACGTGGCGGCGGGCGGCGCGCTCCCCTATCGCATCGATTGCGAGGACGGCACCGTGCAGCAGGGCCGCCTGGAGGGCACGCCCGGCCAATGGCGCTTCACCGCGCCGGCCCGGCCCGGCTATCACCGCCTGCTGGTGGGCGAGCGCTGCACCACACTGGCCGTGTGTCCTGCCCGCGGTCCGAGCATGGACGCGCTGACCCCCCGGCGCCCGCATCGTCCCTGGGGCATTGCCGTGCAGATCGGCAGCCTGCGCCAGCGCGACGGCGCCTGCCCGACCCTGGGCCATGGCGACTTCGGCGCGCTGGCCGCCCTGGCCCGCACGGCGGGCAAGCTGGGCGCCGATGCCCTTGCCATGAGTCCCGCGCACGCCATGTTCAGCGCCCTGCCCGAGCGCTACAGTCCCTACTCGCCGTCCAGCCGCCTGTGCCTGAATGTGCTGTACGCCTGCCCCGCCGCCGTGTTGGGCGCGGACGCCGTGCGGTACGCCATGCACGACCTGAGCATGCAGGCGGCGCGCCTGGAAGACGCCGACCTGATAGCCTGGCCGCAAGCTGCGGCAATGCGGCTGCGCGTGCTGCGGCGCCTGCACGCGCAGTTCGGCCAGATGCCCCGGGCGCTGCAAGCGCGCCATGCCGCCTGGCGGCAGGCGGCCGGCCCTTCCCTGCTGTCGCATGCCGTGTTCGAGGCCATGCAGGCCGAGGCGGTCGAGCGCGAGCTGCCGCCCGCCCGGTTGCCGAATCATCCCGGCGCGCACGGCATCCAGGCCTACGCCGACACCCACGCGCGCGAGGTCGACTTCCACCTGTTCGCCCAGTGGCTGGCCGACGACAGCCTGCGCCAGGCGCAGGATGCGGCGCGCCAGAACGGCATGGGCATCGGTCTGATCGCCGACATGGCCGTGGGCTCGGCCACCGACGGCAGCCAGGTCTGGGCCGATCCCCGCGCCTATCTGGCGGGCATGACGGTGGGCGCGCCGCCCGACCTGTACAACGCCGCCGGCCAGTCCTGGGGCGTGACCTCGTTCGCGCCCCACATGCTGCGCCCGACCGGCTACCGCGCCTTCCTCGACACGCTGCGCGCAGGCCTGCGCCACGCGGGCGGCGTGCGCATCGACCACATCCTGGGCCTGTCGCGCCTGTGGACGGTGCCGCCGCAGGCCGGGCCCGCCGACGGGGCCTACCTGCGCTATCCGCTGGACGACCTGCTGCGCCTGGCCGCCCTGGAGGCCCACCGGCACGGCGCGTTGATCGTGGGCGAAAACCTGGGCACCGTCCCGGAAGGCCTGAACGACAAGCTGGAGCAGCGCGGGCTGCTGGGCACCGAGGTACTGTGGTTCCAGCGCGATCATCCGTCGGGACGGCAACGCGGCAAGCCCGCGGTGTTCATGCCGCCGCGCCGCTGGTCGGCGCATGCCCTGGCCATGCCCACGACGCACGACCTGCCCACGCTGCACGGCTGGTGGCAGGGGCGCGACATCGACTGGCGCGTGCGCCTGCAGGACGTGCCTGAAGAAGAAGCGGCAGCCGCCCGGCAACAGCGTGCCGAAGACCGCGCCGTGCTGTGGCAGGCGTTGCAGGAGGCCGGCGCGGCCGATCCCGGCGGCCCGCCCGCCCAGGCCCCCGTGGCCGCCATGCTGCGGTTCGTGGCCCAATCGCCCGGCGAACTGATGCTGGCGCCGCTGGAAGACCTGTACGGCCTGGACGAGCAACCCAACATCCCCGGCACCATCGACGAACACCCGAACTGGCGCCGCCGCCTGCCCGAAGAGCCCGCGCGGCTGGCCGAACACCTGGGCGCGATGAAACGCGTCGAAGCCATACGACAGGGAAGAAAACGCGGATGACTGCCTCACGCCCCCCCTTCAAGACGGAACCCGCGACATGAGCCGCCCCCATCGCGACGGCGCCCCGCGCGCCACCGTGCGGCTGCAACTGCACAAGGACTTCACGCTGGACCACGCCCGCGCCCAGGTCGATTACTACGCGGACCTGGGCATCAGCCACTTCTACCTGTCGCCCGTCACGCGCGCGCGGCCGGGCTCCACGCATGGCTACGACGTCGTCGACCATGGCGAGGTCAATCCCGAGCTGGGCGGCGAACCGGCGTTGCGCGCGCTGGCCGACGCCCTGCGCGCGCGCGGCATGGGCATCCTGCTGGACATCGTACCCAACCACATGGCGACTCATTGGGACAACGCCTGGTGGCGCGACGTACTGACCCACGGCCGGCACAGCGCCTATGCCGACTGGTTCGACATCGACTGGCACGATCCCGATCCCTGGCTTTCCGGCCGCCTGCTGGCCCCGACCCTGGGCCGCCCGTATCTGGCCGCGCTGCAGAACGGCGACATCCGCCTGACCTGGGACGAGGCGGGCCAGATCTACGTGATCGAGGCCGGCGGCCGCTACCCCGTGGCGCCCGGCACCCTGGAACGCCAGGCCGTCCCGGCGCAGACGCTGGCTGCCCATGATCCCCAGACCGAGGCGGGCCGCGCCGCGCTGCACGCCTTGCTGAGCCGCCAGCATTACCGGCTGGCATGGTGGCCGACCGCGGCCGACCAGATCAACTGGCGCCGTTTCTTCGAGATCAGCGACCTGGCCGGGGTACGCGTGGACCGCCCCGAAGTGCATGCCGCGGTCCACGCCCTGGTGCTGCGCCTGTATGCCGAGGGCGTGATCGACGGGGTGCGCATCGACCACATCGACGGCCTGGCCCAACCCGCCATGTACTGCCGCCGCCTGCGCGCGGACTTGCGCCACGCGGGCCAGCAAGGCGGCCGCGCCCAGCCCGAACCCTATATCGTGGTCGAGAAGATCCTGGCCGAGGACGAGGCCCTGCCCAGCGGCTGGCAGACCGACGGCACCACCGGCTACGACTTCATGGAAGACGTGAACGCCGCGCTGCACGACGCCGCTGGCGTGGCCGTGCTGGAACAGGGCTGGCAGGCCTTCAGCGGCGACTCGCGCACGCCCTCGGAGCAACTCGAAGCCGCGCGCCGCCTGATGCTCGCGCGGCATTTCTCGGCGGAAAATGCCGCGCTGGTGCGGGTGCTGGCCCGGCTGGCCCGACTGGATCCCTCCACCTGCGACTGCCCGCCCCAGTCCATCTCGCGCGCACTGGTGCCGTGGCTGGTGGCCTTTCCCGTGTACCGCACCTATGGCGAAGGCGGCAGCGCCACGCGGGCCGATCTGGCCTATTGCCAGGCCGCGTCCCTGCGCGGCCAGCGCATCATGGAAGACGCGCGGCAGGAACCCGACGAAGCCGCCGACCGGATCGCCGACCGGCTGCTGGGCTGGCTGGCCTTGCCCCCCGGCGCCGACGACACCCCCGAATCCGCGCGCCTGCGCCGCCGCGCCCAGAACCGCCTGCGCCACCTGACGCCGCCGCTGGCGGCCAAGGCGCTGGAGGACACCTACTTCTACCGGCGCGGCACGCTGCTGTCGCGCAATGAGGTCGGGGCGTCGCCTTATGTGCATGCCCTGGCGCCTCAGCCGTTGCACGAACGCCTGATGCGCCGTGCCCAGGCGCATCCGCAGGCCCTGCTGGCCACCGCCACGCACGACCACAAGCGTGGCGAGGACGTGCGCGCCCGGTTGGCCGTGCTGAGCGAGATGCCGCAGCCCTGGCTGGCGTTCGCGGGTTCGTGGGTCGCGCGCGCCGCCGTGCTCGACGCCGACGCCCGCGGCCCCGCCGGCCCCGTGCCGCAGCCCGGCGACCTGTACATGCTGCTGCAGACCCTGGTCGGCGCCTGGCCGCCCGCGCTGGCCCCGACCGATGCGGACGGTGTCCACGCCTTCTGCGAGCGCGTCGGCCAGTGGCAGACCAAGGCCCTCAGGGAAGCCAAGCTGGACAGCAACTGGTATGTGCCGGACGAGGCTTATGAGGCGGCCTGCGGCGCGGTGCTGCAGGCGCTGTCCCGGGCGGCCCGGTCGCCCGCCGGCGGGACGGCCTCGCACGGGCTGCTGCGCGATGTCGCGCAATGGGCCGGGCGCCTCACGGGACCCGGCATGCTGAACAGCCTGGCGCAGGCCACCCTGCGCCTGACCGCCCCTGGCGTGCCGGACCTGTACCAAGGCACCGACCGCTGGGATTTCAGCCTGGTGGACCCGGACAACCGCCGCCCGGTGGACTATGCGGTCCGGCGGGCGGCGCTCCAGGCCACCGATCCGGGCATGCTGGCGTCGGCGGATCCGGCCATCTGGCAGGACGGCCGGATCAAACAGGCGCTGGTGCACCGCCTGCTGGCATTGCGGGCGGAAAGAAACGAACTGCGGCGCGGCACGTACCACCCGCTGGCCGTCGAAGGCGCGCGCGCGGAACATGTCATCGCATACGCGCGCCGAGGTTCACGGGGCGCCACCCTGGTGATGGCGGCGCGCGCCTGCGCGGCGCGCATGACGGGTACGGCGCCGGACGGCGCACCGCCCGCGCACGGGCGGATCGACGCCACCTGGTGGCGGGACACGCGCATTCAATTGCCCGCCAACCTGACCACGGCGGGCTTGCGCGACGCCTTGGGCAATCTGGCATTGCCGGCGTCCACCCGGACACTGGCCGTCGGGGATCTGCTGCGCACACTGCCCGTCGCGGTCCTGGTGTCCCGCTGATCCCGGAAGGGCTGGCCCGCCGCGGGACGAACAAGCCCGGCCTTTTTCGGCCAGGCATCTCCTGCAACGGGCGCGGGCGCGTCACGCCTCAGAGCGAGTGCGCCCGCCCGCGCACCAGGCGCATTCGATAAAGGCCCGATCCACGGCGGTCCTGATGATGGTTCCCGCCCGGCCGGCCATGGGCGCGCCTGGGCGAGCCCGGCACTTCATCGGGCGGCGGCAGATCGATGTCGGGATTGTCGGTATCCGGCTCCACGGGCAGGTCGCCCGGAGGCGGATCGGGCATTTCGGGCTCGTGGGGGGGAGGAACGTGGCTGCGCATCTGCTTGTACATTTTTCACCTCGTCATGATCGAACCGGAGTACGAAGTAGAAAGGGCTGCGCGCTCGATTCCACGTGGCGCGCCGGCGAGCCGAAACTTTCGCAAGCGCCGTGCCTGTCTCCTGGCGACCGGCCCTCTCGTTGATGCCGCCTTCACGCCGCGCGGCAGGTCCCGCCCGCCAGGCTCGCCTCCCTCAGAACAACACCGACCGCGCATTCTTCGCGCGCGGCTGCGGGGCCGACCCGTCCGCCCAATTGGATTCCGTCCTGTCATCGGCGCGAGCCCGGCCCTGCGCCGCGGCCTCGTCCTGTTGCCGGGGAACGGGCTTGGGCTGATTGGGAACCGTCACGGGTCCTGCGGGCGGCAGCACTTTGCCTTGGCTCTGCGGCATGGGCTTTCCTTCCTTGTCCGTTTGCGGCGTGGCGGACGGCCCGGCGGGTTTGGCGGCGCGGGGGGGCGATGTCATGTCAAGTCCTCCTTGAATCCGCGCCCTGGAAAGGCCGGGGCGCTGGCGTTCTCCGAATGCAAGCACGCCGCGTACCCGCGGGTCCGCTGCTTGCTCCATCATCTGCCCGGCGGCGGCGCCCCCTGCCCCGCCCTGTCCGCCCGGCATCGGCCGCTCACGCCGTATCGCCGGAACTTTCTACCGGCCCGTGCAAAATCCGCGCACCGGCCGCTTCCGACCCAGGAGCCTCCATGGACCTACAAGATCGAGCCACGCCGTTCTCCGACGACGGCATGCGCACCCTGCGCAGCCGTACCGCCCGCCAGCAGCAATGGCTGGACGAGCTGGACGCCATCCTCAACGACAGCAGCCACACCGACGTGGAAACCCTGCGCGCCCGCGTGCAGGCGCAATTGGGCAAGACCCGCGCCGCCTTCGACGCGCTGTCCGAAAGCACCACCGACCTGGCCCATGAAGCGCGGCAATGCGCCGAGAACTACGTGCAGGACCGTCCCTGGCAATCCCTGGGCGCCGCGGCGGGCATCGGCCTGCTGGTCGGGATGCTGATCGGCCGCAACTGACGACCCGCGCGGAACGGGAGCGGGCCGGCGGGGTCCGTCGCGGACCCGCGCCGCGTCCCGCTCCCGCTTTCTCCTGCGGCGAATGGGCATAGGCCTTGCGAACGGCGGCGTACGTATCGTCCCCACGCAAAGGAGCTTCCCATGGCACCAAGGCAAGGCCCGCCCACCCCGCCCACCGCCGACACCCAGCGCAAGATCCAGCGCGAGCAGGATGCGCGCGACGCCGCCACCCAGGGCGGCGGCGCAGGCCAGACCCAGCCGCCTTCAGGCGGCCGCCCGGTTCCGCCGCTGCCCGCCCAGCATCTGCAAAAGCCCGGTCTCGAAGCCCGCCTGGACGAAGCCCCGCAATTCCTGGCGCCCGGCTATCGAGGCAGCGGCAAGCTGGACGGCATGGTCGCGCTGATCACGGGAGGAGATTCCGGCATCGGCCGCGCCGTGGCGGTGCTGTACGCCCGGGAAGGCGCCGACGTCGCCATCGTCTACCTGGACGAGGATACCGACGCCCGCGAAACCGCCAGGCACGTCGAGCAGGAAGGCAGGCGCTGCCTGACCATCCAGGGCGACGTGCGCGATCCCGCCTTCTGCCGCGAAGCCGTCGCGCGCACGGTGAAAGACCTCGGCAAGCTCGATATCCTGGTCAACAACGCCGCTTTCCAGGAACATGCCGAATCGCTGCTGGACCTGACCGACGAAAGGCTGGACCAGACCTTCCGCACCAACATCCTCGGTTACGTACAGATGGCCCGCGCGGCCCTGCCGCACCTGAGCATCGGTTCGTCGATCATCAATACCGGCTCCGTGACCGGGCTGCGCGGCAACGGCGCGCTGATGGATTACGCCAGCACCAAGGGCGCCATTCACGCCTTCACCTGGTCGCTGGCCGCGAACCTCGCGCCGCACGGCATACGCGTCAATGCGGTGGCGCCGGGGCCCGTATGGACGCCCCTGAACCCCGCCGACCGCCCGGCGCACGAGGTCGAGAACTTCGGCAAGAACACCGCGATGGGCCGGCCAGCCCAGCCGGAAGAACTGTCGCCCGCCTATGTTTTCCTGGCCAGCCATGCCTGCGCCAGCTACATCACGGGGCTGGTGCTGCCGATCACCGGATCGCCGGGGTTCTAGGGGCCGCCGGGTATCCGGCGGGGCCGGACGACGACGGGGGCACCGCCTCTGCCGTCCGGGCCGCCTGCCCTGCCAAGCCGATGGGCGGCGCCGCGCTAACCGCGCTCTTGGCGTCCATGGGCGGGATCGGATTGTCCCGTGCCCCCATCCTTGCCGCCATTGCCTTGCTGCGCGCCGGGATACCGCCCTCCCTGCTCGTACTCCGGCCCCTTGGGATTGGCCTGGCCGCCCTGGCCGGGATTGGGTTTCTCCCCTGGCGCCCGCCCGTAATCCGGTTCGTCGGCGCCGAAATTTCCGCTTTGCCGCGTGTGTTCCTCATGTCCGGCGGACTTCTCGCGCGGCTGCTTCGGATCGCCCGTGCCCGCCGGCGTGCCGCCTGATTTACCGCTCGTGTCTTCTTCGCGCATGGCGTCTTCTCCTTTCCAACGTGGCGCGGCGCAAGCCGGTTCAGTACCGGCAGGCGCCGCGCCGCGATGAACTTCTTACAGAGCGTGCAACAGGGGCGTGGCCCGCGGGTCAGCGCCCCTGCACCTTCAACGCCGGCGGCCGTTGCCGCTGCCGCTGCACATCAGGAAGATCCCCGCCAGCAGACCCACCGCCAGGCCCACGCCGACGATCTTGCCGGTGTTCTGCTGCACATACGTGCCCGCCGAATCCGCAATGCGGTGATAGCTGTCGAGCGCGCTGCGCTCCCAGCCGCCCGCGTGCTCGCGGGCACGCTCCATCTGCTGTTTCAGCCGGTCGCGGGCCACTTCCATCTCGGCGCCGCCATAAGAGGCGGTTGCGCGCAGCAGGTCGTCGGCACTGTCGGTCAGATCGCGCAGACTGCGCTTGACGCGGCGACGGGACTCGGCAACACGGTCTTCACGAAAAAACATCGAATTCTCCTTCTGCAGGTTGCGCACGGGCCCGCTATGGCCGTGCGTGAACCGGCCATGTCAGCAAGCGGCATGCCCGGCCCCGAGGCGACACGGCCTGCCTCGTCCTACGACGCCCACCATTGTTTCAGGGTGGCCCGCATGGCCTCGCCACCCTTGGCATCGGCCTGCAACGCCCGCAGATAGGCCTTGACCTGCTTGAACTCGACGTGCGGAGGCAAGGGCGGCATCTCGGGATCCACTCGCACCTCGAGCACGACCGGCCGGTCCGCCCGCAGCGCCTGGTCCCATGCCGGCCCGACCTCCGCGGGCTTGTCCACCTGGATGCCTTCCAGCCCCAGCAGACGGCCATATGCCGCATACGGAAAGGCGGGCAGCCACTGCGACGCCTCATAGCGCGGACTGCCCGAGGTGGCACGCTGCTCCCAGGTCACCAGGTTGAGATCGCCGTTGTTCAGCACCAGCACCACCAGCCGGGGGTCCTGCCACTGTTTCCAGCGGTCCGCGATGGTGATCAGTTCGTTGATGCCATTCATCTGCATGGCGCCATCGCCCACCAGCGCGATCACCGGCCGGTGCGGATGCGCCAGCTTGGCCGCCAGGGCATACGGCACGGCGCACCCCATGGTGGCCAGCCCGCCGGACAAGGACGCCATCATGCCGGGCCGCAGCTTCACATCGCGGGCGTACCAGTTCGCCGCCGAACCCGAATCGCAGGCGATGATGCTGTCGTCGGGCAGCCGGGAAGACAGCTCCCAGAACGGCAACTGCGGATTCACGGGCTTGGCCGCCACCTGGGCACGCGCCTCCAGGGTGCTCCACCAGCGCGCCACGCGGCCCTCGATCTGATCGCGCCATTTGCGCGCCTCCTTGCGCTGCAGCAGCGGGATCAAGGCCGACAGCGTCATCCGGCTGTCGCCCACCAGGCCCACCTCGACCGGGTAGCGCAGGTTCAGGTTGCGGCCGTCCACGTCGATCTGCACGGCGCGCGCCTGCCCCTCCGGGGGCAGGAACTCGCCGTACGGGAACGAGGTGCCGACCAGCAGCAGCGTGTCGCACTCGTTCATCAGATGCCAACTGGGCTGCGTGCCCACCAGGCCGATGGCGCCGGTCACGTACGGCAGATCGTCGGGCACCACGCCCTTGCCCAACAGGGCCTTGGCCACGCCCGCGCCCAGCAGTTCGGCCACTTCCCGCACCTCGGCCCCGGCGCCCAAGGCGCCCGCCCCGACCAGCATGGCGACGCGCTCGCCGCGGTTCAGGATATCGGCGGCATTCTCCAGGGCCTGCCGGTTGGGGACGGCGGCATGCGACGTGACGCCAATCCCTGTGCGCACCGTGCCGTGCTCGCGCGGCGGGCTTTCCACGGCGGGCAATTCCTGCACGTCGTTGGGCAGGATCACGCACGTCACGGCGCGGCGTTCGAGCGCGATGCGCAGCGCCCGGTCGATCAGGTGCCTTACCTGCGTGGCGTCGGCGGCCTGCTGCACGAAGTCGTGCGCCACGTCCTTGAACAGCGACACCAGATCGACCTCCTGCTGGTAATCGCCGCCCAGCGAACTGCGCGCCTGCTGGCCCACAATGGCCACCACCGGCTGGTGATCCAGCTTGGCGTCGTACAGGCCGTTGAGCAGATGAATGGCGCCGGGGCCGGAAGTGGCCAGGCAGACGCCCGCCTGGCCCGTGAACTTGGCGTGCGCGCAGGCCATGAAGGCCGCGGCCTCTTCATGGCGAGGCTGCACGAATTCGATGCCGTGGTCGTCACGCCCCAGCGCCGCCATCATGCCGTTGATGCCGTCGCCCGGATAGCCGAAGACGCGGCGGATGCCCCATTGCGCCAGCCGGCGCACGATGAAATCGGAAACAGTGTCCATGCGGTACTCCAGGAAAACGCGCCCGCCGCCATGACCGCCAAGCCACGGGCATGTACATCGGGTGCGATCCGGAGCCTCAGCAAAGACCATGCCGCCGAGTTGGGCCGATCGGCGCCGCCGGCCCACGTAACGCCAGGAAAATCCGCGTAACGCCGCTTTTCCGGTCATAGGAAATCTGCCCGTAACTCCTTATCCTGGCCGCTGGTTCAGGCCCATCTGGCCAGATCCTGCCAAGGCAAGGACGGCGAATCGCTCAACGTGATGCAGCGCCTGGACATGCTGGACGATCCGGCACTCGCCAAGGTCGTTCGACCGCACCGTTGACGTGACAAAGGGCGGCGGCCCCACCGGCCCGCCGCCCTTCTGGTCCAACCCGTGAAGCCTCAGCCGCGTTCCTTGCCAGCCGCGTCGGACGCGTCCTTGTCGTCATCCGTGGCATAGCCCGACAACTCATATTCTTCGAGCCGGTTGTAGAGCGTCTTGGCGCTGATGCCCAGCACCTCGGCCGCCTGCTTCTTCACCCCGCCGCAGCGTTCCAGCGTCGCCAGGATCAGGCGGCGGTCCGCCTCGGCCAGCGTCACGCCCACCGGCACGGTGATGCGGCCCGAGGCCTGGTCGCGGCCGGCGCCGGGCGAAACCTGCGGCATCAAGGTATCGGCCTGCAGTTCGACGCCGTCGGCCATGATGTAGGCGCGCCGCACGAAGTTCTTCAGTTCGCGCACGTTGCCCGGCCACGAGTACGAGGCAATGGCCTGCCTGGCCGCGTCGGAGAATCGCTTGGACGTGCCGTGCTCGGCATTCTGCGCATCCAGGAAGCGGTCGGCCAGCAACAGCACGTCGTCGCCACGGTCGCGCAGCGGCGGCAGGTTGATGGGGAACACGCTGAGCCGGTAATACAGATCCTGGCGCAGGCGCCCATCGCGCACGGCCTGCTCCGGATCGCGGTTGGTGGCCGCCACCACGCGCACATCGCACGCGATGTCCTTGTTGGTGCCTACCCGCATGAAGCGGCCCGTCTCCAGCACGCGCAGCAGCTTGACCTGCAGGTCCAGCGGCATTTCGGTGACTTCGTCCAGGAACAGCGTGCCTCGGTCTGCCCGCTCGAAGTAGCCCTTGTGCTGGCGCTCCGCGCCGGTGAAGCTGCCCCGCTCGTGGCCGAACAGTTCGCTTTCGATCAGGTTGGGTGAAATCGCGCCGCAGTTCACCGCCACGAACGCTTCCTTGCGGCGCGGGCTGAGCGCATGCACCGCCTGGGCCGCCAGTTCCTTGCCGGTGCCGCTTTCGCCGACCAGCATCGTCGTGACGTCGGTAGGCGACACGCGGCGCAGTTGCTGGTAGAGCTGCTCCATCTGTGCAGAGGCGCCCACCAGCGGGCCCAGCCGGCCGGGCTCTTGTGCCCCCCAGCTGGCCGAGGTCTCGCCCGCCTGGCTGGCCACGCGGTCCAGAATTTGCTGGAGGCGTTCCATCGAGACCGGCTTGACCAGGTAATCGGTGGCGCCGCAGCGCAGCGCTTCGACGGCGCTGTCGAGGCTGCCATAGCCGGTGATGACGACCACCGGCACGCTGGCGCCGGAAATCTTCTCGAAAATGTCCATGCCGCTGGCGCCGGGCAGGCGCACGTCGGTCAGGACCAGATCGGGCAGATGGCGCTCGAATTGCAGGTACGCCTCTTTCAA
This sequence comes from Bordetella ansorpii, assembly GCF_900078705.1. Classification (GTDB taxonomy): domain Bacteria; phylum Pseudomonadota; class Gammaproteobacteria; order Burkholderiales; family Burkholderiaceae_B; genus Bordetella; species Bordetella ansorpii_A. Next base: position 716,081 of record NZ_FKIF01000010.1, on the reverse strand, counting down.
CGAGGCGGCGCCGGCCACCGAGTAGCCGCTTTCCCGGGCGATCTCCGACAGGACTTCCCGTACATCTTCATCATCGTCGACGATCAACAGATGAGGCATTGATACTCCGTAACGCTTGAGCCTGGATAGTGTTGCGGTGGCGGACCTCGCCGTGTCCATCGAACGGACGATCAGTGAAATCCGGAGCGAAATAAAAGCGTCTGAACAGCCGGCCACGCGCCGGCCTTGAATGTCGGACTTCCAGCGTACAACGGCGATCTCTTTTCGGACGTAAACAATCGAGACAAGGGACGAACGTTTTCGCTTACTTGCATTTGGTCTCAGTTTCGCATGCGCTTGGGCCTAAGATTTGCTGAAGGGCTGCAACCCGCCGCCCCCTAGGATGTGCCGCATGCTGAAAGATACCCCGCCCCGCCAGGATACCGCCACCGACGCCATCGCCCTGGGCCGCAGTCCGGCCATGCGCGACCTGCAGGCCTTGGTGACGCGCGCCGCGCCCACCGATGCCAGTGTCTTCCTCGTCGGCGAGAGCGGCACCGGCAAGGACATGATCGCCCAACGCATCCACGCCGCCAGCGACCGCCGCGAGGGCCCCTATATTGCCCTGAACTGTGGCGCAGTGAGTTCCAGCCTGGCCCACGCCGAACTGTTCGGTCACGAGAAAGGCAGCTTCACCGGCGCCCTGGCCCGCACGCCCGGCTATTTCGAACACGCCAGCGGCGGCACGCTGTTCCTGGACGAACTGACCGAAATGCCTATCGACATGCAGGCGCACTTCCTGCGCGTGCTGGAGACCGGCACCTATCGCCGCGTGGGCGGCACCGACGTGCTGCGCACCAACGTACGCATCATCTCCGCCACCAACCGCGATCCGCAGGAAGCCGTGGCGCAGGGGCGCCTGCGCGAAGACCTTCTGCACCGCTTGCTGGTCATTCCCATGCGCGTGCCGCCGCTGCGCGAACGCCGCGAGGACATTGCGTATCTGGCCCAGCAGATGCTGGATGACCTGAACCGCCGCTACGACTCGAACAAGAAGCTGGGCAAGCGCCTGCTGGAAAGCATGGACGCCTACGATTGGCCCGGCAACGTTCGGGAACTTCGCAACGTTGTGCAACGGGCCTACCTGATGTGCGATGACGTGCTGCACTATGAACTCGTCCCGTCCGTGCGTGCACCGGCCCTCGATCCCGGCTCCGATTCGCTGGCCTTCGCGGTCGGTACGCCCCTGAACGAGGCGCAACGCGAACTGATCCGCGCAACGCTGAACCTGCACCACGGAGACAAGCGGCGCGCGGCCGCCACCCTGGGCATCAGCCTGAAGACCCTCTACAACCGACTGAACGCCTACGGGCTGGATGCTCAGGGCGCGGCCTGAAGAAGCGCCTTTCCGCGCCCGCCACCCGTAAAGCGAGGAGATACCGTGGCACACGCAGCACAAGAACTTCGCATGCGCCAGCAGACCCTGCTGGCCCCGCGCCTGCAGCAGTCCATCCGGCTGCTGCAGATGTCCGCGCTAGAGTTCACCACCGCCGTGCAGGATGCATTGGCAACCAATCCCTTCCTGGAAGACGGCGAGGATGCCGAGCACGGCAATGGCGCCGCCTCCGCGCAGGACGGCCAGGAGACCGCATCGGAAGACGGGGCCGCCGCGCCTGCCCCCGAGGCGGCCCCCGAGCCGCAAGCCGACTTTGCCGACTCGCCCCTGCCCCAGGCCGAGGGGTCGGCCTATTCTGGCGATTACCCCACCCATGTCCGCAACGACGCAGGCCCGGCTGCCGATCTCAGCCAATGGATCGCCGCCCCCGTGTCGCTGCGCCAGCGCCTGTCGGGCGAACTGGGCAATTACCCCCTGACGGTACGCGACCGGCTGCTGGCGGAGTTCATCGTGGACGCGCTCGACGAGGACGGCTATCTGCACACCAGCATGGAAGAACTGGCCGGCTCGGCCGCATTCGATCCCGCGCCCGACGCCGCCGAATGGGCCGCCGCCCTGAAGCTGGTGCAGCAACTGGACGTGCCCGGCCTGGGCGCGCGCGACCTCACCGAATGCCTGTCGCTGCAGCTGTATGCGCGCGATGACGTGCCGGGGGACATTCGCGATGCCGCGCTGGGCATCGTGCGCGGCAACCTCGACCGCCTGGCCCGCAACGACATTGCCGGCCTGCAGCGGGCATTGGGCGTGGACGCCGACACGGTGCAATGCGCCTGCGAACTCGTTCGCACCCTGGATCCCAAGCCGGGCCGCCAATATGCTTCCGACGCGCCCAACTATGTGGTCCCGGACGTGATCGTCAGCAAGGTGCGTGGACGTTGGCAAGTGGTGGCCAACCGCCAATCGATGCCGCAGGCCCGCTTGAACCGCACCTACGCCGACCTGTTCCACCGCGCCCGCATGGATGAGCGCAGCCCCATGGCGCAGGAGCTGCAGGAAGCGCGCTGGCTGGTCCGCAACGTGGAGCAGCGCTACATCACCATCCGCCGCGTGGCCGAGGCCATCGTGCGCCGCCAGCAGACCTTCTTCGAATACGGCGACGTGGCCCTGCGCCCGTTGATGCTGCGCGACGTGGCCGACGAACTGGAAATGCACGAATCCACCGTCTCGCGCGCCACGGCCAACAAGTACATGATCACCCCGCGCGGGCTCTTCGAGTTCCGCCATTTCTTCTCGCGCGAATTGAGCACCGATACCGGGGGGTCGTGCTCGGCGGCCGCCGTGCGCGCGCTGATCAAGGAATACATCGACGAGGAAGATCCGCGCACGCCGTTGTCGGACGTGGTGCTGGCGCAGCGCCTGGCCAGCAACGGCGTGGTGGTGGCGCGCCGCACCGTGTCGAAGTACCGCATCCAGATGAAGGTGCCGCCGGCCGAAATGCGGCGCCAGGGCTGAGCGGGACCCGGCCGGCAGGGATGGCCCGGCCACCCTGCCGCCGAAGTGTGCCCCCCCCAAAGACAATGGCGCCCCGCGAGGAGCGCCATTGTCATGGCGTGGCGGTGGTCCGCCAGCGCCGGCCGGGGTATTACTTCGAACCGCCGGTATTCGGATAGCCCGCGGGCGGCGAGCCACCGGGGTTCTGCTGACGGGTCGGCAGATTGTCGTTGGCCTCGCGGTGGCGCGGGCTCATCGTGGTGCCGGTGGTGGGCGTGCCCTGGCCGCTCATGTGAGCGTTATTGCTGGACGACCACGAGCCCGTGCTGCTCTTGCCCTGCGTGGGCGGACCGCCGGCGGGCGCATCGGTCGGCGCGGCGGGCTGGCGGCCCGGCGCGGGCGCGGTGCCCGGCTGCGTGGCCGTCGTATCGTTCGGCGTCATGGACGGCGTGATCGGCGGGTTGGCAGTGGGTTGCGTCGAGGAGGTCTGCGCGGCGGCGGCGCCGCCCATCATCAGGCCACCAGCGACCATGGCAGCGGCGAGGACTTCATTCAGATATTTCCGGGATCTCATGAGCAGGCTCCTTGGGAGATTGAACGGAGCACTCCTATCCGCAAGCCGCGTGCCCATGAAGGACCTTCCCAGGGAACACGGGCCGGCTCGCGGGCGGCGTGGTCCGGGTCCCTGAGGAATTTACCGGCGCATGCAAATAATGATCTTCAGACGACGCCAGCGCAGGGCGCGATCTTCGCTGGACGATGAAACGGGCGGCTCGCCCGATGACGAACCGCCCGTGCAGCGGGATTCCGCGTCCCCGCGAGCTGCTCATGCCTGCCGGCGGCGAGCGCCGCCGGCCATCGGCATCACGCTGACCTGGGGGCCTCGATGGCCGCCGATTTCTTGCGGCTGCCGAAGAAACGGCCCAGGCCGACCACCAGCAGCGCGCCGATGACTTCAGCGGCGATCTTCGCGACGCCAGACACTTCGCCGAAGTGCTGGACCACGACCACGTCGGTGACCAGCATGCCGCCGGCGATCCAGCCCAGCAGCGCGGCGCCGAAGGTGATCACCAGCGGATAGCGGTCGATCAGCTTCAGGACCAGCGTGCTGCCCCAGATGATGATGGGCACGCTGATGACCAGGCCGAAGATCACCAGGCCGATCTGGTGATCCGGGTCGGCGCCCTGCGCGGCGCCGGCGATGGCGATGACGTTGTCCAGGCTCATGACGAAGTCGGCCACGATGATGGTCTTGACCGCGCCCCAGATCGAAGCCCCACCCTTGACCTCGTGGTTCTCGTCCTCGGGAATCAGCAGTTTCACGCCCACCCACAGCAGCAGCAGCGCGCCCACGACCTTCAGGTACGGGATGGTCAGCAGCGTCAGCGCGAAGGCGATGAGCACCACGCGCAGGCCGATGGCGCCAGCCGTGCCCCACAGAATGCCCTGCATGCGCTGCTTGGGCTGAAGGTTGCGGCAGGCCAGCGCGATGACGACCGCATTGTCCCCGCCCAGCAGGATGTCGATGAGAATGATCTGGAATACCGCCGCCCAGCTCAGGGTCTGGAGAAACTCGAGCACGTCTTACCTCCCGGAATATCTTGTGCTTTTAAGATTGGGCGGCCGGCCTGCGCCATGGAGACCGGCCGCAGGATGCGGGCACGCCGGACGGCTTCCCGCCACCGCGTACCCGCGGAATCAGATGTCGTCGAAACCGCCGCCGTCGTCGAAACCGCCGTCGTCATAACCCGACGACGGGTCGCTGGCGGCGTCATCGGCGGCGGCGTCGGGCGCGGGGTCGGCGGGCGGTTGCGCGGCATGGGCATCGTTGCCCCCGAACATGCCGCCCAGCAGGCTGCCCAGCATCATGCCGCCGGCCACGCCCACCGCCGTCTGCATGGCGCCCGCCAGGAAGCCCCCTCCGCCACCGGCGCTGCGGCCGAAGCCAGCCGACAGGCCGCTGGCGGGAGCGGCCGGCGCCGCGGCGCCCGGCGCGCCGCCGAAGCCCGTGCCGGGCGTGGCGCCGCCGCGCTCACCCAGCGCCCCGACATTGCGGCCAAAGCCCTGCGCCCCGCCCAGCGGCGCGAAGCCGCGGGCCGAATCGCCGCCCTGCCCTTGCGGCTGGCCCTGCTGGGCGCCCTCGAGTTGGGCGATGCGCTGCTGCGCCGCCTTCAGGGCCTGCTCCTGCACCATGACGGTTTGGGCCAGGTAGTAGGCCGAACCAGGCTGGGCCGCCAGCCGGTCGCCGATGTATCGCTCGGCTTCCCCGTCGCGCGGCGCTCCTTGGCGCTCGACTTCCTGCAGGCGGGTGAAAATGCTTTCGATCGCGTCGCGGTCCTGTTGATTCATGAAAGACTCCTCATATGCATGCCGGCAACTGCCGCCGTGGACAGGCCGCCCCGGTGCCGCCAAAGGGCGCCAGTTTAGCCTTTCTTACAAAAACCTGAATAAGAACTTTCAACCTCGCAAAAGTTCAACCCATTCCTCGGGCCGATCACGTCATTGATTTGGTAAAATTGGTTACACTTTTGCAGGCTTGGGCTAGAATCGCCTGGCCGGCACAGACGTCACGCGCCAGCAATCCTTGAAGCGAGCCCCATGAGCAACAACGCCAGCCCTACGCGCACGATCTTTGTCTACACGGAAGAGCAGCGCGGCAACCAACTCGTCGAATCCGTCGTCATCGGCATGCTGTCCGACGTATCAGGCTCCGAAAAGCTCATTGTCGTCAAGGATCCGCAAAGCGGCGTGCAATTCGTCTACCGCGTCCAGCACGAGACGAACAACCTCGACGCGGCCGCCATCACCGACTTGTCTCCTGTGCTGTTCGACGGACGCAGCAGCACGCAGTTCAGCGGGATCAACTTTCGCCTGGGCACGCCCGACAACGCGCTGCGCCTGCTGCGCGGCAAGCCCAACTGGATCCAGGACAAGGGCTGTGTATTGTCGGTGCTGCTGCAGAACGCGGCCGCCCGGCGTCCCATCCTCATTGGCCGCCACATCCAGCGCGACCGCATCACCAAGATCCCGGGCGATGCCCACATCGAGTACCTGGCCGACCGTTTCGCCAGCGCCAGCACCCTGCCCGAGGACGACGCCCTCGCGGCGGCCACGCAGCCGCTGTGCGCGCAACCGACCGACGCGCCGGAACCCTGACACCGACCGGTTGGCGCGGGTGCCGCGCCCCTGCCGCCTTTGCCCCTCCGCAAGCTGGCATTCCCAGCGGCCGCCCATCCATACAGACTGTCCCCATGCGGGGCGTGGCCAGGCAGGCCATGCCACGACGGGCTGCCCACGTTACACTGCCGGGTCGAGCGCCTTCGACGCGCCGTCCATGACAAGCCCGATGCCCATCAAAGACTCGCTCTTCCTGGCCAGCCAGTACCTGGCGCCGCACCACCTGGTTTCGCGCCTGGCCGGCGTGCTCGCCGAAAACCGGACGCCCTGGCTGAAAAACCGGCTGATCGGCAATTTCGTGCGCGACTACGGGGTCAACATGAGCGAGGCGCTGCTCGAAGACCCCCTGGCCTACGAGAACTTCAATGCCTTCTTCACCCGCGCCCTGAAAGATGGCGCGCGGCCGGCCTCGCATGCGCCCGGCGCCGTGCTCTGTCCGGCCGATGGCGGCATCAGCCAGCTGGGTGCCATCGAGCAGGGCCGGATTTTCCAGGCCAAGGGCCACGCGTTCGGCCTGACCGATCTGCTGGGCGGCGACGCCGCGCGCGCGCAACCCTTCGAAGGCGGATCGTTTGCCACCATCTACCTGTCGCCGCGCGACTACCACCGCGTACACATGCCGGTGGCGGGCACGCTGCGCGAGATGATCTACGTGCCGGGCCGGCTGTTCTCGGTCAACCCGCTCACCGCCCGCAACGTGCCGGGCCTGTTCGCGCGCAACGAGCGCGTGGTGTGCCTCTTCGACACCGAGGCATACGGCCCGATGGCGCTGGTGCTGGTGGGGGCGATGATCGTCGGGTCCATGGAAACCGTATGGGCCGGCCGCATCGCGCCGCACCGCAACCGGGTGGAAACCACCCGCTACGATCCGGCCGCTGCCGTTCCCGTGCGCCTGGACAAGGGCGCCGAGATGGGCCGCTTCCTGCTGGGGTCGACCGTGGTCGTGCTGTTCGGCAAGAATCGCGTGCGCTGGGCCGGCGATACCGCCGTGGCGGGCCACGCGGTGCGCATGGGCGAACTGCTCGGCCTGCCGGCCTGAGCGGCGCGCCGTCATTCAGGCGGCACGGGCGCGGCGCTCGCCGGACCGGAACGCTGGCTGCGTCATCACGCTGGCGCCGAAGGCCGCCAGGCGGGCCGCTTCCGCGCCCGCTTCAGCGCGCCGGCGTTTCCCAGGGGAAGTCGATCAGGTCGCCATACAGCTTGCGCAGCGTGGCCTTCACCTGCGGCGACTCTTGATAGATCCTGATGAACTGGCGCAGGCGCGGATCGCCGGCACGGTCGGCGCGGGCCACCCAGCGGATGGCGTAGCGCCTGATGGTGTCCGGATCGGTGTTGTCGAAGGCCAGGCCATCCTTTTCGTCGATGCCGGCGTGCTTGGCAAAGGTCGTGTAGGTGACCGAGGCCGTCACGTCGTCGAACGTGCGCGCCGATTGCGAGCCTTCGAGCTGCACCAGGCGCAGCTTGCGCGGATTGGCCACGACGTCCTGCAGCGTGGCCTGGTGGCCCGTGCCTTCACGCAGCTTCAGCAGGCCGACCGACTGCAGCAGCAGCAACGCGCGCCCCGTGTTCACCGGGTCGTTGGGCACGGCGATGGTCGCGCCCTCCGGCACCGTGTCGCCCCGCTTCAGCTTCTTCGAGAACAGCCCGATGGTGGTCGAGTAGCCATAGGCCACCGGCACCAGCTCGGCGCCCCGGCTCTTGTTGAACAACTGCAGGAAAGGCTCGTGCTGGAAGAAGTTGGCATCGATCGAGCCGTCGGCCACCGCGATGTTGGGCAGCACCCAGTCGCTGAACTCGACCAGCTTCACCTCCAGGCCCTGCTTGCGCGCTTCTTCGATGGCCAGTTCGGTCGCCTGGTTGGCCACGCTGGCGATCACCCCGATGCGCAGCGGCGGCGGGGGCGACGCCGCCTGCGCACCGGCGCCCATCGCGAACAAGGCGGCGGCAAGTCCGAGACGGCTCAGGAAGGAATGGACACGCGACATGAAAATTTCCCGGGGAAGTGAAAGAGCGGGTTGCCCGATCCCGCTATCATAGGCGGCTTGAGTCCCACCACCCTGGATTTCCCTCATGAACGACAGACAACTCGTCGCCCTCGCCGCCATGAACATGATCGCCGCCGTGGGTGCCGGCGCGTTCGGCGCCCACGGCCTGCGCGGCGTCCTGTCGCAGGACCTGATGGCGGTCTGGCAGACCGGCGTGCTGTATCACCTGGTGCATGCCCTGGGACTGTTCGCCGTGGCCCTGCTGCTGGCGCGCTACGGCTCGCCGCTGCTGTCGACCGCGGGCACGGTCATGTTCGTGGGCATCGTGCTGTTCTGCGGCAGCCTGTACGTGCTGGCCCTGACCGGCACGCGCTGGCTGGGCGCCGTCACGCCCCTGGGCGGCGTGGCCTTCCTGGCCGCCTGGGCCATGGTGGCGTGGGCCGCCTGGCGGGCGCCCGCATGATGACGCGCCACGGCATTGCCCTTTCAGGGACGCGATGACCGCCTCCCCCGCGCAACGCTCGCCGTTGGCGGGCATTGCCTGCGTGGCCGCGGGCATCCTGTTCCTCACCATCAGCGACGCCACGGCCAAGCTGCTGGGCGAGGACTACAGCCCGCCGCAGATCCTCTTCCTGCGCGCGCTGATCGCCCTGCCCTTCGTGCTGGCGCTCACCACCAGCCTGGGCGGACGCCGGGCGCTGCGCACGCAGCATCCCTGGCTGCACCTGGGCCGCGGCGCCATCAACGTGGTGTCGGCGGGCTGTTTCTACCTGGGACTCGCGGCCATGCCCCTGGCGGAAGCCACCGCCATTTCGTACGCCGCGCCCTTGTTCGTCACGGCGCTGTCGGTCTTGTTCCTGAAAGAGCGCGTCGACGGCCCCCAATGGATCGCCGTGGCGGCGGGGTTCGCCGGCGTGCTGGTCATCGTGCAGCCGGGCGCGGCCAGTTTCCAGCCAGCGGCGCTGCTGCCGCTGACCACCGCGGTGCTGTACGCCGTGATGATGATCACCGCGCGCGCCATCAGCGGCGCCGAGGGCATGCTGACCACCATGTTCTACATCGTGGCCGCGCAACTGGCGGCCAGCGCCGTCCTGGCGCCCTGGTTCTGGTCGCCCGTGCAATGGGCCGACCTGCCGCGCTTCGGCGCGGTGGCGCTGTTCAGCACGCTGGGCCTCACCTTCATCACGCAGGGATTCCGCATCGGCCCGGCGTCGGTGGTCGCGCCCTACGACTACACCGGACTGCTGTGGGCCACGCTGCTGGGCTGGCTGATCTGGCGCGACGCGCCAGGGCTGGCGGTGTGCGTGGGCGCGATCTTCATCGCCGGCAGCGGCGTCTACATCGCCTGGCGCGCGGCCCGGCCTCGCCACAAGCGCGCGGGCGGCGCAGCTTAGCCGGCCCGGCCTCGCCATCGCCCGCCATGCAAGCCGCCTCCCACAGGCGTACCATGGCGGGCGGTATTGCCCACACGATTGCCACCGCCAAAGAGGATTCCCCCATGAAGCTGTACTACCTGCCCGGCGCCTGCTCGCTGACCATCCACATCGCCGCGAAATGGGCCGGCCTGCCCTGCGAACTGCAGGCGGTCGAACGCGACAAACTGAAGACCGATTTCCTGGCGGTCAATCCGATGGGCGCCGTGCCGGCCCTGGAAGACGACGGCTGGGTGCTCACCCAGAACATCGCCATCCTCGAATACCTGAACGAGAAGGCCCCCAAGGCCGGCCTGCTGGGCAACGACTCGCCGCGCGGCCGCGCCGAAGCCCGCCGCTGGCTGGCTTTCATCAACTCCGACGTGCACAAGACCTTCTCGGTCCTGTTCGGCGCCCCGCGCTACGTGGCCGCCGAAGCCACCCAGGAAGAACTGCGCGCCTCGGCCGCCAAGATGCTGCGCAACCTGTTCACGGTGCTCGACACCCAGTTGAAGGGCCGCGACTACCTGGCCGCCGACAAGCCCTGCGCCGCCGATGCCTACCTGTTCGTGGTGCTGCGCTGGGCGCACGCCAAGCAGATCGACCTGAGCGGCCTGGACAATATCGCCGCCCACTTCCAGCGCATGAAGGCCGATCCGGCCGTGCAGGCCGCGCTGAAGGAAGAAGGCCTGGAATAATCCGGGCCATTCGCAGGGAGCGGAAAGAATAACGGCCGGGCATGGCGCCCGGCCGTTTTCTTTTTTATTGCCTTGCTTTACTACGGGTGCTGCTTCGCCTTGCTTGACTGCCTTGATTGCCTTGCTTTTTCAATACCCCGCCATCCATGCCCGGATGGCGTACAGCTTGTCATTCGATCGGATTGCGCGGCAGCGCGGCGCCGGGGCCGACGCGTTCGGTGATCAGCGAATAGTGTTCGGGACGGCGGTGACGCGCGAAGTCGAACACGTTCTTGCGGAAGGTGTCGCCCAGGCCCAGGTCGGCGTTGACCACCAGCACCTCGTCGTCCTCGGTCACGGCCTGCGCCGCGATCTCGCCCGTGGGGGCCACGATGACCGAGCCGCCGATCATGTGGAAACCGTCCTCCGAGCCACACTTGGCGGCGGCGGCGGCCCACACGCAGTTCTGGTAGGCGCTGGCCTGCAGCGTGATCAGGTGGTGATGCATGCGCAGGTGCACCGGCTCGGGCCAATGGATGTTGACCGACGGCGTGTTGTAGCCCAGCACGACGATCTCGGCGCTTTGCAGCGACATCATGCGCCACGTCTCGGGCCAGCGGCGGTCGTTGCACAGGGCCATGCCGATGCGCGCGCCCATCGTGTCCCACACCCCGAAGGGCTCGTCGCCCACGGTGAAGAATTTCTTCTCCAGATGCTGGAACGGCGCGTCGGGCTTGTGGTCGTCATGGCCCGGCAGGTGGATCTTGCGGTACTTGCCCACGATCTTGCCGGTCTCGTCCACCAGGATGGCCGTGTTGTACGGCACGCCCCGCGGGGTCAGTTCGGCATAACCCAGGTAGAAACCCACGCCCAGGCGGCGCGCGTCGTCGAACAGCGGCTGCACGTCGGCGTTGGGCATCGTGGCCTCGAAGAAGCGGGCCTGGGCCTCGCTGTCCTCCATCCAGTAGCGCGGGAAGAACGTGGTCAGCGCCAGTTCCGGGAACACCACCATCCTGGCGCCACGGCCATGGGCTTCGGCCAGCATGTCGCGCAGGCGCCTGACCACCATCGCCCGCGTATCGGCCAGGTGGACCGGCCCCATCTGCGCCACGGCCAAACCCATTTTGCGCTTGTCTGCCATCTCTCGTTCTCCCTTGAGTGCGTTATCTCGGCAAGCGCGCAGCATGCCAAGTGTCGCGGCCGCCGTAAAACCCCGGATGCGCGCTTCCGAAAACCCGCGCTCTCTGCCGCGATACCGGCAGGTTATGCAATACCCACAAAATTCGATGGCTGTTCGCTGACCTGGTCCCACATACGGGACCGGCTGGGAATTGGATGCGGGAGAGGGCAAAAGGTTTACCGCCGCGCAGGCGGCGGCAGGAACCGCTTGCCGGCGCGCGCGCGCGTCTTTCAGGCAGGCTTGGCGAGCACCGCGCGCAAGGCATCCAGGAAGCGCCGGCCCAGCAGGGGCAGCGGCGTCAGGTTCGACTGGGTGGCCCAGACGGGCGCGGACAAGGCGGGCTCGATCGGCCGCACGGTGACTTCGGCCGGCATCTTGGCCAGCGAGGTGCTGTCCACCATGGCCGGCCCTATACCCTGCTGCACGCAGGCCAGGGCGGATACGGGCGAGTGCACCTCGATGGCGGCCGGCATGACCGGCTCCGAGCCGAAGAACGATCGCAACGCCGTGCCCAACGGCGTGCCGGGCGGGTATCCGATCCATGCGCTGGATGTGAAATCCTGGGGCCGGATCACGTCGTGTTCGGCCAGGGGATGATCGGGCGGGACGATGCATACCAGCGCATGCTCGCCCAGCTTCTCGGAATCCAGGCTCGGATGATCGGGCGGAGACATCGAAATCGACAGATCGGCCTGGCCCGTCAGAAAATAGCCCACCAGTTCATCGTAGGTGGCGCTGCGGAAATCCACCCGCGCCCGCGGATTGCGCGCCAGCAGCCGCGCCAGCGCCTGGGGCACCAGCCGCTGGCCGTAACTGGCGCTGGTCACCACCCGAAGCATGCCCGCCCCCTTGCGGCCCAGGTTGGCCGCCAGGTCGTTCACGCGCTGGATGCCGCCGTACACCTGCTCGACCTCCGCGAACAGGCGGCGCGCCTCGGGCGTGGGCGCCAGCCGCCCGCGCACGCGTTCGAACAGGGGATAGCCCAGCCGGCTTTCGGTCAGCGCCAGCACCCGGCTCAATGCGGGTTGGGAGACGTGCAGCGCCCTGCCCGCCGCGCTGATCGAGCCGGACATCATGATGGCGCGGAACACTTCGAGCTGGCGCAGATTCAGCGGCCGCGCGGCGGATCCGTCCTCGTCACGCGGCTCGTCCAGCGCATCCATCCCTGATTTCCTTTTGATTGCATCGATAACCCGGGATTATAGGTTTTATACATTTTTCGATAATCGCCCAAACAAGCCCGGTGATAACCTGCGCTTCTTCGCACTGCAACATTTCCAAGGGGAAGCACACATGATGCATCGATTTTTCAAGCGCGGCCTGACGGCGCTGGCCGTCGTCGGCGTTCTCGCCGCCACGGGCGCCCAGGCCCAGGAAGCCTATCCCAGCAAGCCGGTCACGTTCATCGTGCCGTCGGCCGCCGGCGGCTCGCCCGACGTGCTGTCGCGTCTGTTCACCACCCAGCTGTCCAAGGACCTGAAGGCCACCTTCGTGGTCGAGAACAAGCCGGGCGCCGCGGGCAACATCGGCATCATGCAGATCAAGCGCGCCGCCGCCGACGGCTACACGATCGGCTACGGCAACATCAACACGCTGGCCGTGAACCGCTCGCTGTTCAAGAAGCTGCCCTACGACGTCGACGCCGACCTGATGCCCGTCGCCCACCTGTTCAACCTGTACAACGTGCTGATCGTGCCCGCGGATTCGCCCGTCAAGAGCGTGCGGGACCTGATCGACCGCGCCAAGGAAAAGCCCGGCCTGATGTCCTACGGCGCCTCGGGCGTGGGCACCACCGGCCACATGGGCGGCGAACTGTTCAAGAGCATGGCCAAGGTTGATGTCATGTTCATTCCGTACAACGGCGGCCCCGCCGCGCTGCAGGACCTGATGGGCGGCCGCCTGGACTTCATGTTCTCGAACACGTCCGAAGCCCTGCCCCTGGTCAAGAGCGGCAAGCTGCGCGCCCTGGGCGTCAGCAGCCTGAAGCGCCTGGCCCTGCTGCCCGACGTGCCGACCCTGGACGAAGCCGGCCTGAAGGGCTATGAAACCGTGGCCTGGGGCGGCGTCGTCGCTCCCAAGGGCACGCCGGCGGACCGCATCGCCACGCTGAACGCCGCCATACAGAAGGCCCTGAAGGAAAAGGCCGTGCTCGACGGCCTGGAAGCCCTGGGCGCCGAACCCGCCGGCGGCACGCCGGAAGCGTTCGCCAAGCTGATGAACGACGAAACGGCCAAGTGGGCGCGCATCATCGACGAAGCCAAGATCGAAAAGCTGGACTGAGGACACAAGAAGACCATGCGGCTGGAGGCAGACTTCATCGTGACCGGCGCCATGCTGGTCGACGGCACCGGCGCGCCCGCGCGCCGGGCCGACCTGGCCGTGTCGGACGGACGCATCGCCCGTATCGGCACGTTCGACTTACCGCCGGACGTGCCGGTGATCGATGGAAGCGGGCAAGTGCTCGCGCCCGGCTTCATCGATTCGCACACCCACGATGACGGCTACCTGCTGGCGCATCCCGACATGCTGCCCAAGGTGTCGCAGGGCATCACCACCGTGGTGACCGGCAACTGCGGCATCAGCCTGGCGCCCGCCGTGACGGCGCCGGTGCCCCAGCCCCTGGACCTGCTCGGCCCCGCCGAGCTGTTCCGCTTCAAGACCTTCGGCGACTGGATGGACGCGCTGCGCGCCACCCCGGCCGCCGTCAACGTCATTGCCCTGGTCGGCCACACCACGCTGCGCGTGGCCGCCATGACCGATACCGGCCGCGCCGCCGACGAGGCCGAGCGCATCGCCATGCGCCAACTGCTGGACGATGCCCTGCGGGCCGGCGCCTTCGGCATGTCCACGGGCACCTTCTATCCGCCGGCGGCGGCCGCCCCGACGGATGAAATCATCGACGTCGGGCAACCGCTGCGCGGCGTCAAGGGCATCTACGCGACCCATCTGCGCGACGAAAGCGACCAGATCGTCCCCGCCGTCGAAGAGGCGCTGGCGATCGGCCGCGCGCTCGATTGCCGCGTGGTGTTCTCGCACCACAAGCTGGCTGGCGAACGCAACCATGGCCGTTCGCGCGAGACGCTGGACATCATCACCCGCGCCGCCGCGAACCAACCCGTGTGCCTGGATTGCCATCCCTACCCCGCCACCTCGACCATGCTGCGCCTGGACCGGGTCCGCCTGGCCAGCCGCACGATGGTGACGTGGTCCAAGGGCTATCCCGAGGCCACCGGCCGCGACTTCGCCGACGTGATGGCCGAACTGGGCCTGGACGACGAGGCCACGCTTGCCCGCCTGGCGCCCGCCGGCGCCATCTACTTCCTGATGAGCCAGGACGACGTCAACCGCATCTTCCAGCACCCGCTGACGATGGTCGGTTCCGACGGCCTGCCCTTCGATCCGCATCCGCACCCCCGCCAATGGGGCACCTTCACCCGCGTGCTGGGCAGCATGGTGCGCGAGCAGAAACTGCTGACGCTGGAACAGGCCATCCACAAGATGACCGGCCTGGCCGCCGAGCAGTACGGCCTGGCGCAGCGCGGCCTGCTGCGCGAGGGCTACCAGGCCGACCTGGTGCTGCTGGACCCCGAGCGCGTCACCGACGCCGCCACGTTCGAGTCGCCGGTGCAGGCCAGCCGCGGCATCCACGCGGTCTGGGTCAACGGCCAGCAGGTCTGGGACGGCCAGTCGACGGGCGCCGCGCGGCCCGGCCAGGTGCTGACGCGCGCCACGGCATAGGCGCAGGCATAGAAGCAGGCACAAGCGTAAAATCACCGCCCTTATGAACGCACCGATCTTCGACAACGCCGCCGAGGGCTATCTCGGCGTCCTGGGCGGCATGGGCCCGCTGGCCGGCGCGCAGTTCGCGCTGCGCGTGGCGGCGCTGACCCCCGCCCCCAACGACCAGGCCCACATCCCCGTCATCCTGCGCAACGACCCGCGCATCCCGGACCGCAGCACCGCCCACATGGCGGGCGGCCCGAGCCCGCTGCCGGCCATGCTCGCCGGCATCCGCTTCCTGGAAGCCTCCGGCTCGCAGGTCATCGCCATTCCGTGCAACACGGCGCACCTCTGGTACGACGAACTGGCCGCCGCCGCGTCGGTGCCCGTGCTGCACATCGTGCAATCGGTGATCGACGACCTGGTGCGCCAGGGCGTGCCCAGCGGCCGCATCGGCCTGATGGGCACCACCGCCACGCTGGCGCTGGGCCTGTACCAGCGCCACCTGGAAGCCGCCGGCTACGAGTGCATCGTGCCGACCGACGAAGAAGTCGAACGGGAATGCATGGGCGCGATCCGCGCGGTCAAGGCGGGCCAGATGGAAGCGTCCATCGAACCGGCGGTGCGTTGCGTGAACCTCCTGCGCGACCGTGGCGCCGACGCCGTGGTGCTCGGGTGCACCGAATTGCCGCTGGCCATTCCGCATGCGTTGCGCGCCGGCCTGGGCCCGCTGTCGGATTCGATCGATGCGCTGGCGCTGGCGGCCATCGCACATTGCCGCCCTGGCATCGCCCTCGCCTGACGCGCCTCGGCGGCGCCCCCCCCTGCCGTCGTGGCGGCTTGCCTGGCAGGACTGGCTCAAGCCCGCCTCACGCCGCCGATTGCCGGATACGCACCGGAATCGACGTGTACGACGGCGTGCCGCTGTCCTGGTCGCTGTAGTCCAGCGGCACCCGCACGCACGCCGTCGGGCTCGCCTGCGGGCGTGATGCCCTCGAAGCTGCGATTGCGCTTGATGATGGTGATGCCCAGTTCCCGCTCGATATCGAAGCCCTGAAAAAAAAGGGAATCCGGGTGAACGGCCCCGAAGGCTCGATCGCCTGCAGGCCCGTTCAGCGGATTCCCTTGCGGCCCGGCGGCCGCGCCCGGGCGATCAGGCGCCCAGGTATGCCTTGCGGACCTCGGCATTGACCAGCAGGTTCGCGCCCGTATCCTGCAGCACGACCCGGCCGTTCTCCAGCACATAGCCCCGATCCGCCACCTGCAGCGCCTTGTTGGCGTTCTGCTCGACCAGGAACACGGTGACGCCCTGGTCGCGGATGGTGCGGATGATGTCGAAGATCTGCGCGATGATCAGCGGGGCCAGGCCCAGCGTGGGCTCATCGAGCAGCAGCAGGCGCGGACGGCTCATCAGCGCGCGGCCGATGGCCAGCATCTGCTGCTCGCCGCCCGACATCGTGCCCGCCCGCTGCGCCGCGCGCTCTTTCAGGCGCGGGAACAGCGTGTAGACGTGCTCGATGCCCGACTCGATCTCCTGGCGGTTCGAGAAGAATCCGCCCATCATCAGGTTCTCGGCCACCGTCAGGTCCTTGAAGACCCGGCGCCCCTCGGGCGAGATGGCGATGCCGCTGCGCATGATCTCGTGCGTCTCGGCCTGGGTGATGTCGCGGCCCTCGAACGAGATGCGGCCTTCCTTGGCGCGGGGATTGCCGCACACCGTCATCAGCAGCGTGGTCTTGCCGGCGCCGTTGGCGCCGATCAGGGTGACGATCTCGCCCTGGTTGACCTCGACGGACACGCCGTTCAGCGCCTGGATGGCGCCGTAGTAGGTATGGATGTTCTCCAGTTTCAGCATCATTCTTCCCCCAGGTACGCCTTGATGACCCGCTCGTCGTTGCGTACCTGCTCGGGGGTGCCGGTCGTGATGGGCTTGCCATGCTCCATCACCAGGATACGATCGGAAATGCCCATGATCAGGCTCATGTCGTGCTCGATCAGCAGCACGGCCACGCCGAACTCGCGGCGCAACTGGTCGATCAGCGATTGCAGGTCGCGCTTTTCCTGCGGGTTCAGGCCGGCGGCCGGCTCGTCCAGCATCAGCAGGCGCGGCTTGGTGATCATGCAGCGCGCGATCTCCAGGCGGCGCTGGTGGCCATAGGCCAGGTTGCCCGCCTCGCGGTTGGCGTACTGGCGCAGGCCCATGAAATCCAGCCATTGGGCGGCGCGCGCCTTGGCGTCCTCCTCGGACTGGCGGTATGACTTCAGCTTCAGCAGGCCGGGCAGCAGACGCGCCTCGACCTGGGTGTGCTGGGCCACCAGCAGGTTCTCCAGGACGGTCAGCTGCTTGAACAGCCGCACGTTCTGGAACGTGCGCACCAGGCCATGGCGGGCCACCTTGTGGCTGGGCTGGCCGGCGATGGACTTGCCGTCCATCACGATCTCGCCCGCGGTCGGCTTGTAGAAACCGCCCACGCAGTTGAACACCGTGGTCTTGCCCGCGCCGTTGGGGCCGATGATGGCGAACACTTCGTCGCGTCGGACCTCGAAGCCCACGCTGTCGACGGCCAGGAGGCCGCCGAAGCGCATGGTCAGGCCGGATACTTTCAGCAGCGCTTCGCTCATTTAGCGGCCTCCGTGCTGCCCAGTTCCACGTGCGGTCGCTTCATGGGCAACAGGCCTTGCGGACGCCACATCATCATCAACACCATCACCAGGCCGAACACCAGCATGCGGTATTCGGCGAACTCGCGCGCCAGCTCGGGCAGCACCGTCAGCAGGATGGCCGCCAGGATCACGCCCACCTGCGATCCCATGCCGCCCAGCACCACGATGGCCAGGATCAGCGCGGATTCGATGAAGGTGAAGGACTCGGGGTTGACCATGCCCTGGCGCGCCGCGAAGAACGCGCCGCCGAAACCCGCGAACATCGCGCCCAGCGTGAACGCCGACAGCTTGATGCGCGTGGGATTCAGGCCCAGCGAGCGGCAGGCGATCTCGTCCTCGCGCAGCGCCTCCCAGGCGCGTCCGACCGGCATGCGGATCAGCCGCGTGGAAACGGCCAGCGTCACCAGTGCCAGCAACAGCGCCATCAGGTACAGGTACACCACCATGTGCTGGTTCTGGAAGCTCCAGCCCATGATCTCGTGGAACGTGCGCGTGCCCTCTTCGCTGGAGCGGCGCGCCATTTCCATGCCCAGCACCGACGGCTTGGGAATGCCGGAAATGCCGTCCGGACCACCCGTCAGGGTGTTCAGGTTGATGAGCAGCAGGCGGATGATCTCACCGAAGCCCAGCGTGACGATGGCCAGGTAGTCGCCGCGCAGCCGCAGTACCGGGAACCCCAGGATGAAGCCGAACAAGGCGGCCATCGCGCCCGCGAACGGCAGCGCTTCCCAGAAGCTCCAGCCGCCCCAGTGGTACAGCAGGCCGTACGTGTACGCGCCCACGGCGTAGAAGCCGACGAACCCCAGGTCGAGCAGGCCCGCGAAGCCCACCACGATGTTCAGGCCCAGGCCCAGCATCACGTAGATGAGCACCAGCGTGGCGATGTCCACCGAGCTGCGCCCGGCGAAGAACGGCCAGGCGATGGCGGCGGCGATCAGCAGCACGCCGACCCAGCGGTGGCCCTTGGTGGGCGTGGCCGGCAGCGTGGGCAGGTTGAACTTCAGCGACTTGAAGGGCCTGGATATCCACGGACGCAGCAACTGGAACAGGAACACCACGCCGCAGGCGATGGCGACCAGGTCCCAACGGGGCTCCATCGTCGTGCGCACCCCCTGGCGAATCAGTTGCAGGCCGAACACGGGCATGACGATGACGGCGGTCAGCACCGCCGCGATCGTCGCGTTTTTCAGAGCGCTTTCCTGAGCGGCCATCAGACTTTCTCCACTTCGGGTTTGCCCAGCAGCCCCGTCGGACGGAACAGCAGGATCAGCACCAGCAGACCGAAGGCCACGATGTCCTTGTACTGCGACGAGATGTAGGCCGCGGCAAAGGTCTCGGCCAGGCCCAGCAGCACGCCGCCCAGCATGGCGCCGGGAATGCTGCCGATACCGCCCAGCACCGCGGCGGTGAACGCCTTGATGCCGGCGATGAAGCCGATGAACGGGTTCAGCTTGCCGATGGTGACGGCGATCAGCACGCCGCCCACCGCCGCCAGCATGGCGCCCAGGATGAAGGTGAAGGAAATGACCTTGTTGGTGTCGATGCCCAGGAGGCCCGCCATGTGCATGTCCTGCGAGCAGGCGCGCGAGGCGCGGCCCATGCGCGAATGCTTGATGTACATGGTCAGCGCCACCATCAGCACCACGGTGACCACGATGATGACGATGCGCGAGTACGGCAGCGTCACGTCGAAGCCGTCGCTCATCGGGATCGACACCCCGCCGGACAGCAGCGCCGGCACGGCCATGTCGCGCGCGCCCTGGCCCAGGGCCATCCAGTTCTGCAGGAAGATCGACATGCCGATGGCGGAGATCAGCGCCACCAGGCGGGGGCTGCCGCGCACCGGGCGGTACGCCACGCGCTCGACGCTGTAGCCATACACGCCCGTGACCACCATGGCCACCAGCAGCATGGCCGCGATGATGAAATACACCGGCAGGCCGCTGTCGGTGCCGAAGGCGGTCAGGGTGACCAGGCCGACGTAGGCGCCGATCATATAGATCTCGCCGTGCGCGAAATTGATCATACCGATGATGCCGTAGACCATTGTGTAGCCGATGGCGATCAGCGCGTAGATCGCACCCAGGGACAGTCCGTTGAAGAACTGCTGGGTAAGTTGTGGGATCAGATCTGACATGGGGAGGAATGGCTCCAGATGCCGCCACGCTGCCCTTTGTGGCGCGATGGCCCCGCACAAGGGCCATTTATGCCTGGGTGCGGCGCGGTGGCAAATCGTTGCCGCCACGCCGCATCCTTGGCTTGCGCCCCCGGGAGGGGGCGGCTTTCACCTTGGGGCGGCCCGGCGGCAAAAAATGGTTCCGGCCCCGGTAGTGCGACCCGGAGCCGGATGACCTCGACTACATCAAACCCCAGGCGGATGGCCCGGGGCCTGCGCAGAAAAACGACGCATAGTACAGCGAACGCTTTACAGCTGGGTCTTCTTGCCGGCCTTGTCCCACTTGTAGACGGCGAATTCGAAATCCTTCAGGTCGCCCTTGGCGTCGTACTCGACCTTGCCGATGGCCGTATTGAAGGTGTTCTTGTGCAGGTAGTCGGCCACCTTGGCGGGATCCTCGCCTACGGCGTTGATGCCGTCGGCGATCAGTTGCACGGCCGCGTAGGCGGGCATCTGGAAAGCGCCATCGGGGTTGCGCTTCTTGGCTTCGAAGGCCTTGACCACGCTTTCGTTGCCCGGCAGCTTGGTGAAGTCCGCCGGCAGCGTGACCAGCAGGCCGTCGATGGCCGGACCGGCGATGGCCACCAGATCCTGGTTGGCGGTGCCTTCCGGACCCATGAACTGCACGTTCAGGCCCTGCTCGCGCGATTGGCGCAGCAGCAGGCCCAGTTCGGGGTGGTAGCCGCCGAAATAGAC
Organism: Bordetella ansorpii; assembly: GCF_900078705.1. Taxonomy (GTDB): domain Bacteria; phylum Pseudomonadota; class Gammaproteobacteria; order Burkholderiales; family Burkholderiaceae_B; genus Bordetella; species Bordetella ansorpii_A. Next base: position 695,528 of record NZ_FKIF01000010.1, on the reverse strand, counting down.
GAAATCGACGCCCGCCGACTTCAGCTTGGTGATGACGGCCGAGTAGTCGCTGTCGCCGACGTTGATGCCTTCGAAGACCGCGATGTTGACCTTGTCTTTCTCCAGCGTGTTCTTCACCTGGGTGGCCACGCCCGAACCGTAGGTCTGCTTGTCGTGCAGCACGGCGACCTTCTTGGGCTTGATGGTCTTGGCGATGTAGTTGGCGGCGAACGGGCCTTGCTGGTCGTCGCGGCCGATGGTGCGGAAGAAGAAGTGCGGCTTGGTCGTGTCGGTGACCAGCGGCGAGGTCGCGCCCGGGGTGATGGCGACGATGCCTTCCTGCTCGTACACGTTGACGGCGGGCACGGTGACGCCCGAGCACGCGTGCGCCACGGCGAACTTGGCGCCGGAGTTGACCACGCGGTTGGCGGCCGGCACGGCCTGCTTCGGTTCGCAGCCGTCGTCGATCAGGATGGGTTCGAGCTGCTTGCCCTTGACGCCGCCCTTGGCGTTGATGGTCTCGATCGCGGTCAGCGCGCCGGCCTGGATCTGATCGCCATACTGGGTGTTCGGGCCGGTCATGGGTTGCGGAATGCCGATCTTGATGGTGTCGGCGGCGTGGACGCTTCCGGCGAGCATCAGGGCGCCCAGTGCAACGGCAAGGGGGGTAAAGCGTTGCGCGATTTTCATGCAGACTTCTCCAGCAGGGAGGGGTTGGACGGCTCTGCCCGATCCGGAACGGAAGGATTTTCTGGCTCCGGGATACGGCATTTCCCGCTTATTTTGTATAGCGGTAACGTGGCCGGTATTCTGTTCGCTGCCCCAGTGCGTGTCACTGCGTGGAATCCCCAATATTTCATCGGGATGAACAAACGGGGACAGGCATGAATGGCCCGAGAGCGGCCTGTTTTGACTTCAATCAGGCCAAAATCGTTTGCAGCGCTTTGCGGACCCTATCTTTCAGCGGCCGAATCCGGATTTCCTTGACGGCGTTGACCTGCATTGTGGTCAGCGCAACTTCAAGTAATAAGGCGTCGGTTTCGTACTTTCCTCGGGTCTGCAGCCAGGTGATGACCTCGGCCAAATGCCATACTGACGCACTGCCTTCATGAACTGGCGTCGGGAAACTCGTTGCGTGATTGATCATCAACTTGCGCATGTTCTGCCGCGTAACGCCCACTGCATCGTCACATCCCATGGCACCCAGCCGTTCGACAAGGTCATTGTGATCGGAATCCCGCTCCGATAACTGATACTTGAGCGTGAATGTGTATTCCATCGGCCACTGCCGGGCACCATGTCCCGAAGCGACTGGATCATTCCTGCATGTGGTGCAGTTATCGACAACCCGCCTGGGTTGAAGAGCATGATTCCCGGGATTACGCGGTGTACTCCACACACTTGCGACTTTGACGGCCTTATCTCTCTACAGGCCGTGCCTCTACAGGCCGTGCCTCTACAGGCCGTGCCAGATTCCACATCAATGCCCGGAACGGCGCCAGCATCGCCAGATTGACGGCCAGCTTGATGGCCAGATCGCCCAGCAGCCAGGTCAGCCACGGCAGGCCGGAGCCGGCGAAGGCCACGCTGAAGAACACGGCCGTATCGAACACGGCGCCGGCCGTGCCCGCCAGCAACGGCGCGCGCCACCAGCGTTGGTCGCGCAGGCGGTCGAACACCTTGATGTCGATCAGTTGGGCGCACAGGTACGCCAGCCCCGAGGCCAGCGCGATGCGCGGCGAGGCCACCCACATCGACACGGCCAGCGCCAGCGCGAAACCGCACCACGCCACGCGCCGCGCGGCCCGCGGGCCGAAGCGGCGGTTCAGCAGGTCGGTGACCAGGAAGGCCACCGGATACGACAGCCCGCCCCAGGTCAGCCAGTCGTTCAGCGGCACCTGCACCAGGATGTTCGACCCCACCACCACCACGCCCATGGCCAGCACCGCCAGGGCGAACTGTCCCGCCGACATCGGCGCGTAGCGGCGGGGATTCGTGCGGTTCACTTGCCGAACTCCGCGGCCAGCTCGCGCGACCGGCGCGCGGCGGCCTGCATGGCGCGCTCGACCAGCGGCGCGAAACCGCCCTGCTCGAACTCGCCCAGCGCGGCGGCGGTGGTTCCGCCCTTGGAGGTGACGCGCTCGCGCAGCACCGAAGGCGGTTCGTCGGACTGGGCGGCCAGCCTGGTGGCGCCCGAGAAGGTGGCCAGCGCCAGCTGGCGCGACTGTTCCTCGGTCAGGCCGACGGCGCGGCCGCCCGCCATCAGGGCTTCCAGGAACAGGAAAACGTAGGCCGGGCCGCTGCCCGACAAGGCGGTCACGGCGTCCAGTCCGGCATCGTCATCGACCCAGACCACCTCGCCCACCGATTGCAACAGCGCCGCGGCGAGGTCGCGGTCGGCCTGGCTGGCGCCCGGCAGCGCGGCCAGGCCGGTGATGCCCGCGCCGACCAGCGCCGGCGTGTTGGGCATGCAGCGCACCAGGCGCTGCCAGGGCTGGCCCGGCTCGCCCAGCCAGCCGGCCAGCGTGTCGGCGCGCAGGCCGGCCGCCACGCTGATCACCAGCGTCTCGCCGTTCAGCCATGGGCGCGTGTCGGCCACCGCCTGCCGCATGTTCTGCGGCTTGACCGCGTAGATCCAGACCTTGCAGCGGGCCAGCGTGTCGTCGGGCGCGGCCGCCACGGTGGCGCCGCGCGCGCGCCAGGCGTCATGCCCGGATGCATTGATGTCCACGACGTGCAGGTTGCCCGCCGGGCAGGCACGATCGGCCAGGCCCGAGGCCAGCGCGGCGGCCATGTTGCCGCCGCCGATGAAGGCGATAGAAAGGGATTTGTCCATGGGGCAGGATTGTAAACCCGCCCCTCTTCCCGCCCCTCTTCGTCGGCTTTTCCAGGGACGGGCAACGTGCTGCAACATCCTGTCCAATTGACATGCCAGTCTCGCGATGTGAAAGTCACGCGGTTGACACAAACAATTCATAAGGTGTTGCGCTTCGCATCGACCGATGCGGCAGCACACGAACGGAGGAACTCTCTCATGCGCACCCCTCGTATGGCGCTGGCAGCCGCCGCGGTCTTGTCCGCGCTGGCCGCCATCCCGGCCCACGCCGCCACCGAAATCCAGTTCTGGCATTCCATGGAAGGCGCCCTGGGCGACCGCGTCAATGCCCTGGTGGACGAATTCAACAAGAACAACACCGAGTACCAGGTCAAGGCGGTCTACAAAGGCAACTACGGCGAGTCGATGAACGCCGGCATCGCCGCGTTCCGCGCCGGCAACGCCCCCGACATCCTGCAGGTGTTCGAGGTCGGCACCGCCACCATGATGTACGCCAAGGGCGCCATCAAGCCGGTGCAGCAGATGTCCGAGGAAGCCGGCGATCCGATCGATCCCAAGGCCTTCATCGGCGCCGTGGCCGGCTACTACTCGTCGCCGGACGGCAAGCTGGTGTCGATGCCCTTCAACAGCTCGACCGTGGTCTTCTACTACAACAAGGACGCCTTCAAGAAGGCCGGCCTGGACGCCGACAAGCCGCCCAAGACCTGGGAAGAGCTGGCCGCCGCCGGCCAGAAGCTCAAGGCCGCCGGCCAGGAGTGCGGCTACACCACTTCGTGGCCGTCCTGGACGCAACTCGAGACGTTCTCGGCCTGGCACAACGTGCCCTACGCCACCAAGGACAACGGCTTCGGCGGCCTGGACGCGCGCCTGGCGATCAACACCGACCTGCACGTGCGCCACATGGAAAACCTGGCCAAGATGGGCAAGGAAGGCATCTTCCAGTACGGCGGCCGCGGCGACGAGCCCAACTCGCTGTTCATCAGCGGCAAGTGCGCCATGATCACCGGCTCCAGCGGCCTGCGCGCCAACATCGCCAAGAACGCCAAGTTCGAGTTCGGCACCTCCACCCTGCCCTACTACGGCGATGTCAAGGGCGCGCCGCAGAACACCATCATCGGCGGCGCATCGCTGTGGGTGTTCGCCAACAAGAAGCCCGAGGTCTACAAGGGCGTGACCAAGTTCTTCAAGTTCCTGGCCAGCCCCGAGATCGCCGCCCGCTGGCACCAGCAGACCGGCTACGTGCCCGTCACCAAGGCCGCCTACGAGCGCACCCTGAAGGAAGGCTTCTACGGCAAGAACCCGGGCACCGACGTGGGCGTCAAGCAGCTCAACGTCGAGACCACCGCGCAGTCGCGCGGGGTGCGCCTGGGCTACTTGCCGCAGATCCGCGAGATCGAGGATGCCGAGATCGAACGCATCGTGTCGGGCAAGGTGACGGCCAAGGAAGGCCTGGCCAACATCACCAAGCGCGGCGACGAACTGCTCGAGAAATTCCAGAAGAGCGTCGGCAACTGATGCCGCGCGGCGCGCCGGCCCGCTCGGCGGGCCCGGCGCGCCGCGGTACGATTCAAGCCGCGCTGGCCGCGGCCGTTAATTCCGATGGCGGCGGTTCGCATGAACCGTCGCCTCGCTCGTTTTTGGCATACCCATAGGCCCTCCATGGAAAAACGCGTCGTCTTCGGCCACAAGTTCCTGCCCTATCTGCTGCTGGCGCCGCAGTTGGTCATCACGGCCGTCTTCTTCTTCCTGCCGGCCGGCCAGGCCATGTGGCAGTCGATGCGGCTGGAAGACGCCTTCGGCCTGTCCTCGGAATTCGTCGGACTGGACAACTTCACTGCCCTGTTCGCGCAAGACACCTATATCGATTCGTTCCGCGTCACGTCCGTGTTCTCGGTGCTGGTGGCCTTCGTGGGCCTGGCGCTGGCGCTGCTGCTGGCGGTGATGGCCGATCGCGTGGTGCGCGGCGCGGGCCTGTACAAGACACTGCTGATCTGGCCCTACGCCGTGGCGCCGGCGGTGGTGGGCGTGCTGTGGCTGTTCCTGTTCTCGCCGTCGGTCGGCATCCTGGCCGTGGCGCTGCAAGGCATGGGCGTGCCCTGGAACCCGCGCCTGGACGGCGACCAGGCCCTCATCCTGGTGCTGATCGCCGCCGTGTGGAAGCAGATCTCGTACAACTTCCTGTTCTTCCTGGCGGGCCTGCAATCCATCCCGCGCTCGCTGATCGAAGCCGCCGCCATCGACGGCGCCTCGCCGTCGCGCCGCTTCTGGACCATCGTCTTCCCGCTGCTGTCGCCCACCACCTTCTTCCTGCTGGTGGTGAACGTGATCTACGCCTTCTTCGACACCTTCGCCGTCATCGACACCACCACCCAGGGCGGCCCGGGCACGTCCACGTCCATCCTGGTCTACAAGGTGTACAGCGACGGCTTCCGCGGGCTGGACCTGGGTTCGTCCGCCGCGCAGTCCGTGGTGCTGATGGGCATCGTCATCGTCCTGACGGTGGTGCAGTTCCGCTACATCGACCGCAAGGTCCAGTACTGATTCCCCACATTCACGCCCCTAGGCCGCTCCAACCATGGTAGAACGCCGTCCCTGGCTCGACGCACTGGCGCACCTGATCCTGCTTTGCGGGATCGCGCTGGTCGCCTTTCCCATCTACGTCACCTTCGTGGCGTCCACCCAGACCGCCCAGGAAGTCGCTTCGGCGCCCATGTCGCTGCTCCCCGGCCCGCATCTGGTCGACAACTACATGCGCGCGCTGTTCGCCGGCTCGGGCGGCGGGTCGGCCGGCGTGCCGGTGGGCCGCATGATGACGGTCAGCCTGATCATGGCGCTGGCCATCGCGATCGGCAAGATCGCCATCTCGCTGCTGTCGGCCTTCGCGGTGGTGTACTTCCGCTTCCCCGGCCGCATGTTCTTCTTCTGGATGATCTTCGTCACGCTGATGCTGCCGGTCGAGGTGCGCATCGCGCCCACGTACAAGGTCGTGGCCGACCTTGGCCTGCTCAACAGCTACGCGGGCCTGACGCTGCCGCTGATCGCCTCGGCGACCGCCACGTTCCTGTTCCGCCAGTTCTTCCTGACGGTGCCCGACGAGCTGATCGAGGCGGCGCGCATCGACGGCGCCGGACCGCTGCGTTTCTTCATGGACGTGCTGCTGCCGCTGTCGCGCACCACCATCGCGGCGCTGTTCGTCATCCAGTTCATCTATGGCTGGAATCAGTACCTCTGGCCGCTGCTGGTGACTACGCAGGAAGACATGTACCCCGTGGTGATCGGCATCAAGCGCATGATCAGCGGCGGCGACAGCGTCACCGAATGGAACATCACGATGGCCACCGCGATCCTGGCGATGCTGCCGCCGGCGCTGGTGGTGGTCCTCATGCAGAAGTGGTTCGTCAAGGGCCTCGTCGACACAGAGAAATGAGTTAATACATGGCTACTCTCAGCTTCGAACGCGTCAAGAAGACCTACACCGGCAACGTACCGGTGATCCACGGCATCGACATGGAGATCGCCGATGGCGAATTCATCGTCATCGTCGGCCCCTCGGGCTGCGGCAAGTCCACGCTGATGCGCATGGTCGCCGGCCTGGAGACCGTCACCGACGGCCACATCCGCATCGACGGCAACGTCGTCAACGACCTGGAGCCCGCCGAACGCGACATCGCCATGGTGTTCCAGAACTACGCGCTGTACCCGCACATGAGCGTGTACGACAACATGGCCTACGGCCTGAAACTGCGCAAGTTCTCTCGCGAGGACATCCGCAAGCGCGTCGAGGCGGCCGCGCAGATCCTGGAACTGGGCAAACTGCTGGACCGCCGCCCTCGCCAGTTGTCGGGCGGCCAGCGCCAGCGCGTGGCCATGGGCCGCGCCATCGTGCGCGAACCCAAGGTCTTCCTGTTCGACGAACCCCTGTCCAACCTGGACGCCAAGCTGCGCGTGGCGATGCGCCTGGAGATCCTGAAGCTGCATCGCCGCCTGGGCACCACCAGCCTGTACGTCACCCACGACCAGGTCGAAGCCATGACGCTGGCCCACCGCATGGTGGTCATGAACCAGGGCGTCCCCGAACAGATCGGCACGCCCATGGAGGTGTTCGAAAAGCCGGCCTCCACCTTCGTGGCCAGCTTCATCGGTTCCCCGCCGATGAACCTGCTGGCCGTGCAGGTGGCCGGCGACGGCACCGTGCAGTCCGCCGACGGCGCGCCGCTGGACATCTCGCCGCTGGAAGTCCCGCAGGCCGTGCGCGGCCGCCGCGTCACCATGGGCATGCGTCCGGAACACATGCTGCTGAACACGCAGGGCATCGAAGCGGTGGTCGAGATGATCGAGACACTGGGGTCAGAGCAACTGGTGCACTGCCGCTGTGGCTCGACCATGATGGTGGTGCGCTGCACGACGCGCCAATTGCACGATTCGCCCGCCCGGCTCGGCGAACGCGTGCAGATCGGCTCGGACGGCCGCCATCCGCTGCACTGGTTCGAATCGGGAGAACGCGGCCGCCGCGTCGAGGGACTCTGAGCCCGTACCTGGAGGCCGGTGCGCGCAAACGCGGCCACCCATGCAAAGACGGGCCCGAGAGCCCGTCCTGGAATCGAAGCGGCGCTGGACCACCCCGTACCGGGGCGGTATCCAGGCGGCTTACTTGTAGGCCGACTTGCTGCCGTCCTTGTGCCAGGTGAACACCTCGAATTCGAAGTTGTTCAGGTCGCCTTGCTTGTTCCAGGAGACCTTGCCGATGGGCGTGTCGAAGCTGTTCTTGTGCAAGTAATCGGCCACCTTGGTGGGATCCGTGCTGCCCGAGCCCTTGATCGCGTCGGCGATGACCTGGGTGGCCGAGTAGGCCGTCAGCTGGAACGCGCCGCCGGGGTTGCGCTTCTTGTCCTTGAACGCCTTGACGATGTCGGCGTTGGCCGCGTTCTGCGTGAAATCGGCCGGCAGCGTCACCAGCATGCCTTCGACGGCGGGGCCGGCGATGGCGTTGATGTCGGGGTTGCCCACGCCCTCCGGACCCATGAACTTGGCCTTCAGGCCCTGCTCCGACGCCTGGCGCAGCAGCAGGCCCATTTCGGGGTGATAGCCGCCGTAATAGACGAAATCGACGCCCGCCGACTTCAGCTTGGTGATGACGGCCGAGTAATCGCTGTCGCCGGCATTGATGCCCTCGAACACCGCGACGGATACGCCGCCCTTGGCCAGCGTGTCGCGCACGGCGGTGGCGATGCCCTGGCCGTACGACTGCTTGTCGTGCAGCACGGCGACCTTGGCGGGCTTGATCTTCTGCAGGATGAAATTGGCGGCGGCCGGACCTTGCTGGTCGTCGCGGCCGATCGTGCGGAAGATGAAGTCGTACTTCTTGCCGTCGGTGACGGCGGGCGACGTGGCCGAGGGGGTCACCATGACCACGCCCTCGTTGTTGTAGATATCGGTGGCGGCGATCGTCGCGCCCGAACACACGTGACCGACCACGAAGCCGATCTTGTCGTTGACCACCCGGTTGGCGGCCACCGGGCCCTGCTTGGGTTCGCAACCGTCATCGATCAGCACGGCTTCCAGCTTCTTGCCGTTGATGCCGCCCTGGGCGTTGACGCGCTCGATGGCGGTGTCCACGCCTTCACGCACCATGTCGCCATACTGGGTCAGCGCGCCGGTGGTCGGGCCCACGACGCCGATCTTGATGTTCTGCGCCTGCGCGCCGGCCGACAGCGACAGGCCCGCGGCGGCCAGCGCCAGGGCAGCGCATGCGGGCGCCAGCTTGAAAATCGATTGTTGTTTGCTCATGCGAACCTCCTTATGGTCTGTGATCGGCGCGCGGCGAGTAGCCGGCGGCCTTCTCCCGTGCCAGGTCGGGCACGGCGCCAAGCATACACCCAAGGCCGCCAGCCCCGTTGCGGCGCCTTATATGCATCGCAGCATATGCAATGGAACATTTATTCTTTTGCGTTGTTAGCGGCAGACGGCATGATCCCCCGCATGAGACTGCAACCCATCATCGTTCCCGGATGGAAAGACTCCGGTCCCGCGCATTGGCAATCGCTGTGGGAGCAGAGCCTGCCCCATGCCGTGCGGGTCCGCCAGCAGAGCTGGAGCAACCCGCACCCCGCCACATGGCACGCCGCGGTCGCCGCCGCCGTCGACGCGGCCACCTGTCCGGCCCTGCTGATCGCGCACAGCCTGGGCTGCCTGGCCGTGGCCAGCCTGCCGGTCCCGCTGCACGCGCGTGTCGCCGGCGCGCTGCTGGTGGCGCCCGCCGACGTGGAACGCGGGGAACTCCCCGATTGCCTGAAGGCGTTCGCGCCGGTGCCGCGGCAACCCCTTTCTTTTCAGAGCGTGGTGGTGGTGGGTGACGATGATCCCTACTGCGAGCAAAAGCGTGCCGAAGAATTTGCCCGGGATTGGGGCAGCCGAATGGTAATCGTGCCGGGCGGCGGACATCTGAACGCTGATAGCGGCCTGCACGACTGGCCAGCCGGGCTGAAACTGCTGGCGTCCTTGCGGCGCCGCGCCTGCTGGCGCATTGCCGCCCCTCTGCCGCGCGTGCCGGCCGTGCCTTGCTGATCCCGTCCGCACCGCAAATTTTGTAAAAAAATCCTACCGACGCAAGCGGGCCATCGGAGGGGAGCCCCCAATAGATCAGGCGCATTACGACCAATTTGCAATCAATTGCGACGACATCTCGCCACGATTGCGCCCGTGCATGGAATTCTCTTCCCCTCAAGCTGACGAATGTCCGGAAATGCAGTTCTTCCCGGTACAACAAGTAGCAAATCACCTGATGCGCCGCAACGTAGCGACACGGGGCGACCCCGATAATTCACCTAAAATGCCCTTCTTGCCGGCTGGTAATGGTTTCCGGCTGCCCATCAACACTGTCGACCAGGCATATCAAGCACCCGTGATGATCTAGCTTCCCGCTTCTCACTTCGGAAAAACCGTTATTCGGACTTTTTTTGAATAAATCGGCCCAGAAGTGTGCGGAAAAAGCCACTGCTGTTCGTCTCACCCAAGACCAAGAAAAATTTTCGAGGCGGTCGCAAGCGGCCTTCTCGATGGAACATAACTCTATATGGCAAAGCGCGTCGCTGTCGTCGGACTGTCGTTCCGATTTCCGAGTACGGATACCCAGAAGTACTGGAACGACCTTCTAGAAGGCAAGGATCTGGTCACGCAGGTGGAAGCTGGCCGCTGGTCCCACGACGCTTACCTGCATCCCGCCAAGGACCATCCCGGCACGTCCTACACGTTCTCGGCTGGCTCCATCGGCGACGTCTCGCGCTTCGACGCCGACTTCTTCGGCATCTCTCCCCGCGAAGCCGCCCTCATGGATCCGCAGCAACGCCTGCTGCTGGAACTCTGCTGGGAGGCCATCGAGAACGCCGGCATCCGCCCCTCGGCGCTTCGCGGCAGCGACTGTGGCGTCTACATCGGCATCGCCAGCGCCGACTATTCGTACCGACTGGCCGAAGACTTCAACGCGCTCGACTCCTCCTTCGCCACTGGCAACACGGCCAGCATCGCCGCGAACCGGCTGTCCTACGTGTTCGATCTGCATGGCCCGAGCATGGCCGTCGACACGGCCTGCTCCTCGTCGCTGGTCGCCTTTCACCAGGCCTGCCGCGCCATCGTCAACGGAGAAATCTCCCAGGCTATCGCGGGAGGGGTCAGTCTGCATCTGCATCCCTATGGCTTCATTACGTTCTCCAAGGCATCGATGCTGTCCCCCAACGGCCGTTGCCGGGTGTTCGACGCCGAGGGCGATGGCTATGTACGCTCCGAAGGCGGCGGCCTGTTCCTGCTGAAGGACTATGAGCAGGCCGTGGCGGATGGCGATTCCATCCTGGCGGTCGTCGCGGGGACCGCGGTCAACACCGATGGACGCAAGTCCGGCCTGACGGTGCCCAATGCCGACGCCCAGGTGACGCTGATGCGCCAGGTGTACGACCGCGCCGGCATCGACCCGGCCGACATCGACTATATTGAGGCCCATGGCACCGGAACAGCCGTGGGCGACCCCATCGAAACACGCGCCATCGGCATGGCCCTGGGCCGCGCGCGCGGCCAGGGCTCGCCCCTTCCGATCGGTTCGGTCAAGAGCAATCTCGGTCACCTGGAGGCCGCCTCCGGCGTGGCGGGGCTTGTCAAGGCGATCTATGCCCTGAGGCATCGTGTGGTGCCCGCCACCATCGGCATCCGCAAGCTGAATCCGAACATCCAGTTCGACGACTGGAACATCGAGGTCGTCACCCGCACCCGCAAGCTGCGCAATACCGGGATACTGACCGTCGGGGTCAATTCCTTCGGGTTCGGTGGCGCGAATGCACACGCCATCCTGCAGACGCCTCCCAAGCCCGAAGCCATGCCCGCCGCGCAATTGGCCGGCACCACCGCCATTCCGGTGATCATCAGCGGCCGCACCGCCGCCGCGCTCAACGATGCCGCGCGCGGCATGGCCGCCGCCTTGCGAGCCCACCCGCCGCGCACCCTCTACGACGTGGCTTACAGCGCGGCCAAGCGGCGGGACTGGCACCAGGAGCGTGCCGTCGTGTATGGCAACGACGCCGAGGCCATCGCGTGCCTGCTCGAGCAATTCGCTGCCGGCGAAGCCCCCAAGCACCACGTCAGCGCGGGGCAACGCATTGTCAATGCCCTGGGCCCCGTGTTTGTCTATTCGGGCAACGGCTCGCAATGGGCGGGCATGGGCCGCCGGCTGATGGGCGACCATCTGTTCGCCGAAGCCATCGCCGAAATCGACACCCTGTTCCACAAGCTGGCGGGCTGGTCGCTGGCCGATGAACTACGCCGCAACGACGGCCCCAACACCTACCAGCGAACCGAAATTGCCCAGCCCGCCCTGTTTGCGGTGCAGGTCGGCATCACGCGCATGCTGGCGCAGCGCGGCATCCAGCCGGTCGCGGTGGTCGGCCACAGCGTCGGCGAAGTCGCCGCGGCCTGGGCCAGCGGCGCGCTCACGTTGGCGGATGCGATCACCGTCATCTTCCATCGCAGCAGCCTGCAGGGCATGACCAAGGGCATCGGCCGCATGGCGGCCATAGGCGTGGACGGCGTAGCCGCCGCGGCGCTCATCAGCGAACTGGAGTTGGACGACCTGCTGTGCGTCGCGGGCAGCAACAGCCAGCGTGGCGCCACGCTGGCCGGCGACGCCGACGCCTTGGCGGCGCTGGGCGAGGTCTTGACCACGCGCAGCGTGTTCTATCGCCAATTGGATCTCGACTACGCTTTCCATAGCAGCGCAATGGACTCGCTCGAGGCGCCGCTGCTGGAGGTGCTTGGCGACATCCGACCGGCCAAGAGCAATGTGCCGTTCTATTCCGCCGTCACGGGCGGCCTGCTCGACGGCACACAGCTCAACGCTTCCTATTGGTGGAACAACATCCGCCAACCCGTTCTGTTCGAACAGGCCATGACGGCCTTGACGGCCCAAGGCTTCAATCTCTACACCGAGATCGGTCCCCATCCCGTCCTGCGCTCGTACGTGAACGACGCCCTGAAGGCGCGCGCCCTCACCGGCCGGGTCGCCATCACGTCGACGCGCGGCGACGACGAACCGGCACGGGTGCGGGATGCGGCGGGCCAGATGCTGATCAGCGGCGCCACGGTGGACTGGTCGTTCCTGTTCCCCTGGGCCGGCCGGCACATGGCGTTGCCTACCTATCCCTGGCAGCGCGAGCATCACTGGCACCCGGTCACCGCAGAGTCCCTGGGACAACTGACGCGCAGCCGCATCCACGAACTGCTGGGCTATCGCTCGCCGCAAAACGCCGACACCTGGGAAAACCAGCTCGATACCAAGGCGCTGACCTGGCTGGGAGATCACGTCGTGGGCGACGCCACCGTCTTCCCGGGTTCCGGCTTCGGCGAGATCGCCCTGGCGGCCGCCCTGCAGTGGGAGCCCGGCCAATTTGCCGACGTCGAGGAAATCGAAATCCAGCAGCCATTGCTGCTGGACTCGGCCTCCAAGCTGATGCGCCTGACACTCGATTCCTCGGACGGCCGCTTCTCGATCCGCGGCAAGGATGTCGGCAGCACCGATCCCTGGATCGACCATGCCAGCGGGCGCGTGCTGCGCAACGCGGGAGCGCTCCTGCTGAACGAGTCCGTCCCCACGCTGCCCGGGCGCGCACCGGATTTCTCCGGCGACGACCACGTGGCGCTGACTCGCGCCGCGGGCCTGGAGTATGGTCCGGCTTTCCAGGCCATCTTGCACGGCTGGCTCGAGGCGCCAGGCATCGTGCACGCCATCCTGCGTCCGAACGCCTCGCTGGAAGACAGCCTTGCGGGCAGCCTGCTGCACCCGGCCCTCCTGGACTGCACTTTCCAGTTGATCATCCACATGCTGAAGGACGATGCGGCCTTGGGCCAAGGCGTCGCCTTCGTTCCGGCCAAGATCGGCCGCCTGTCGTGGCGCGCCGGCACCGGGGTACCGCATCAGGTAAGGGCTCGCCTGATTTCACGTGCACCGCACTCGCTGACGGCGGAATTCAGCCTGTTCGATGCAGAGGGCCGGCAGATCGCGATGATCCGCGAAGCGCGCTTCCGCAGCGTGCGCCTGTCCAAGGCGGCGGTGGACCACCTGAATTTCCTGGATTACGTGGGTGTTCCGTGTCCGCACCCGCGCATGCAGGCACAGGCGCACCCCGCCCTGGGCGTGAACGCGCTCGATGCCGCGCTGCGTGACGTCGTCCTCGACGCCGCGGCCAACGGGCTGCACGACCGCTACGTCAACGAAGTCGATCCGCTTCTGGAAAGCCTGTGCGATCGGTACGCGGCATTGGCGCTGCATAAGCTCTCCAAGGGCGGCCGCCTGACCACCTCCACGCTGAACGCCTGCCGCGAGGCCGCGCCGCAATGCGCGCCGCTGCTGGCCTGGGTCATGATCCGCGCAGAACGCGCCGGCTACCTCACGCCAATGGGCACCGCCGGCTGGCAGGTCGGCATCACGCAAGACGACGAGCCCAGCGTCGCCGACATCTGGAACAGTCTGCTGCGCGAGTACCCCGATTTTTTCTTGATCGTCCATGCTGCAGGCCGTATCGGCCTGCACCTGCCGGCGCTGCTGTCCGGCGCGAAACAATTTGCCGACGTCTGCCCTCGCGATGCCAACTCGGCCGCACTCGCCCTGCAGATCCTCGGTGACAACACCCGGCAGAAAATCGGTACGGCATTGCGCGAATGCATCGCCCAGGCCCAGTCGAGCCGTATGGTTGGCCAGCGCATCGCCGTCCTGGAGATCGGCGGATTCCAACCCCTGTTCGGCCAAGACATCTGTGCCGGCCTCGATTTCGCCGCCTGCGACTACATGTATGCCTCGCCCTCCAAGGCCGCCCTGGACCATGCCAGCCGCCTGCAAGAGCGTTATCCCGATGCGCAGACCCGCCTGATTGACGGCACGCAGCCGGCCGAGGCTTGCGCCGACGTCGTGATCCTGCACTGCGACGTCGACAGTCCGGAAGCCCTTCAACTCGCGCTCCAGCACGCACAAACCCACCTCAAGCCCGAAGGCACCCTGCTGATGCGCGGCAATCACCCCGCCAGCTGGCTCGACTTCATATTTGGCGCCGACATCTCCTGGTGGGTCACTGACCTGGACAACACCAGGACGTCCGTCCAATACCCTGTTGCCTACTGGCAGGCCTTGCTGATCCAGCATGGTTTCCATTGTGAGCCGCTGCGCGAGTTCGTTCCTGGCTCCAGCAGCGGCCCTTATCTGTTCATCGGCAGCCGCAAGGCGCCGCAGCACGAAGCCATTCCCACGGCCGCGGATGGCGGTTGGCTCCTGCTGGCGGGCGACCACCCCTCGGGCAGCCGCGAGCTGGCCTGCGACCTCGCGGCGGGGTTCACCGAGCGTGGCATCCCGGTGCTGGTCCCGGAAAACTGCGGCCCCGACACGCTGGACGCCATCCTGCTACAGGCGCTGCCGAGGCTGGGCCGCATCCAGGGCATCGTCCATCTGGACGGACTGGCCCTGTCGTCGACCCCCGCTCAAGACCCGCGACAGTCGCTCGAGACCCAGGTTCGGCGCTGCGCGCTGGCCGCCTCCCTGGCCCAGGCCTGCGAGCGCCATCATCTGGCCGCCACGCTATGGCTGGTCACCGCGGGCGGCGCGCCGTTCCTGGCCGACCGCGTGGCCAGTGCCGACTCGCATGCGGCGCTGAACGATGCCTCGCTGTGGAACTACGGCCGCACGATGGCCAACGAGGCGGCGGGTTTCAGCGTGCGTCTGATCGATCTGCCGCAGGCGGGCGCCCTCCCCACCGAGGCGCTGATTCAGGAACTGCTGGCGCCCGACGCCGAACAGGAGATTGCACTGGACAGCGACGGCGCGCGTCATGCGCCGCGCCTGCGTGCATTGACGCCCCCCCGAGCGCTCGCACTGCCGCAATCGTCTGCTCGCACCCCTGGCGCGCTGCGCCTGGGCTTCGATTTCCCGGGCCAGTTGCGCAACCTGCGCTGGTCCGAGTACGACCCTCCCGCGCTGCGGGATGACCAGCTCGAAATCAGCATCCAGGCCACGGGTCTCAATTTCCGCGACGTCATGTATGCGTTGGGCATGCTTTCTGACGAAGCCATCGAGAACGGTTTCGCAGGTCCCACCCTGGGCCTTGAGTTCGCCGGCATCGTCAAGCAAGTGGGCAGCGCCGTATCCGGGTACCAGCCTGGCGATCCCGTGGTCGGCTTTGGCCCCGCCAGCTTCGGAAACCGCGTGCTGACCCGGGCCGACGCCATCGCGCGCATTCCGGATGGCATGTCCTTCGAAGCCGCGGCAACGATTCCCAGCACGTTCTTCACCATCTACTACGCCATGCATCACCTGGCGCGCCTGGAAGAAGGCGAGTCGGTGCTGATCCACGGCGCCGCGGGCGGCGTCGGCATCGCCGCCATCCAGTATGCGCAATGGCGCGGCGCCGAGATCTACGCCACCGCCGGCTCGGACGAAAAACGCGATTTCCTGCGCCTGATGGGCGTGCGGAATATCTACGATTCGCGTTCGCTCTCCTACGCCGACGAGATCCTGGCGCACACGGGCGGACGCGGCGTCGATGTCGTCCTGAACTCGCTGGCCGGCGAAGCCATCAACCGCAACCTGCGCGTGCTCAAACCTTTCGGCCGCTTCCTCGAACTGGGCAAACGCGACTTTTACGAAAATACCCGCATCGGGCTGCGACCGTTCCGCAACAACATCAGTTACTTCGGCATCGACGCCGACCAATTGATGAGCGAGCGCCCCGACCTGACGCGCCGCCTGTTCGCGGAAGTCATGGCGCTCTTCCACGAAGGGGTGCTGCATCCCCTGCCTTACTGCGCCTTCGACGCCAACAATGTCGTCGATGCGTTCCGGTACATGCAGCAGGCACGCCAGATCGGCAAGATCGTGGTCACCTACCGCAACGGCATCCACGACGTCCGCCCGGTCGCAACGCCTCGTCCGTCGCTGGCGCTTTCCGCGCAGGCGACCTACCTGGTCACTGGCGGCCTGTCCGGCTTCGGCCTGAAGACGGCGCAGTGGCTGGCTGACAAAGGCGCGCGTCACCTGGTGCTGCTCAGCCGCAGCGGGCCCACGGCCCCCGCCACTCAGCAGGCCATCGAAGGCTTGCGCACGCGCGGCGTCAACGTTCATGCCCAGGCCTGCG
Source organism: Bordetella ansorpii (assembly GCF_900078705.1). Classification (GTDB taxonomy): domain Bacteria; phylum Pseudomonadota; class Gammaproteobacteria; order Burkholderiales; family Burkholderiaceae_B; genus Bordetella; species Bordetella ansorpii_A. The sequence continues at coordinate 679,058 of NZ_FKIF01000010.1, read as the reverse complement.
ACGTCACCGACCGCGATGCCGTGGCGGCCGTGCTGGCGCACGCCAGGCAGCACATGCCTCCCCTGCGTGGCGTCGTGCATGCCGCCATGGTCATCGATGACGGCCTGATCCGCAGCGCCACGGCCGGGCAGATCCGTCGCGTGCTAGCCCCCAAGGTGCTGGGCGCCCAACACCTGGATGACCTGACCCGCGGCCTGCCGCTGGATTTCTTCGTTTTCTATTCTTCTGGCACCACCCTGTTCGGCAATCCCGGCCAAGCCAACTACGTTGCCGCCAACGGCTGGCTGGAAGCACTGGCGCGGCAGCGCCGGTCGCAGGGCCTGCCCGCCACTTGCGTGCGCTGGGGCGCCATCGACGACGTCGGCTATCTCGCACGCAACAAGAAGATCAAGGACGCCTTGCAAAGCCGAATGGGCGGCAGCGCACTGTCCTCCGACCTGGCGCTGCGCCTGCTGGAAGACATCCTGTTGGCGGATGCCTCGGACCTCGGCGTGCTGGAGCTGGATTGGCGCGCGCTGACCCGTTTCCTGCCGAGCGCCAACTCTCCGAAGTTCGCATGGGTCGCTCGCCGCGCGGGGAGCGGCGACGGCGACGACACCAGCAGCCAGGACATCGCGCAGATGCTCGCCACCATGGACGACGAGACCCTGCATCCGCTACTGATGGACATGCTCAAGAGCGAAATCAGCGAGATCCTGCGTGTACCGGCGGACAAGATCGACTCGGAACGCTCCATCTACGACATGGGCCTGGACTCCCTGATGGGAGTGGAACTGATCGTGGCGCTGGAAAACCGTTTCGGCATCCGGCTCCCCGTCATGACCCTCAGTGAAAGCGCCACGACATCCAAGCTCGCCAGCAAGCTGATCGAACTGCTGCGTGGCGAGCAGGCCCAACATGCCGAGCAGCCCGCCATTGCCTCGGAAATCGCGCAGGTCGTTGCTCAGCATGCCGACGAGGATGTGCCCAAGGAAGCCGTCGAACAATTGACCGACGCGCTCATGGCCACATCCAACCTGCCCAAACAACGCATGATCCACTGAGCACGCTGTGACAGACGCAAAGAAGGGCCCCGGTTTGACGGCGGGCCTGAAGAACAAACTGATCCAACAGGCGCTGGAGCGCAAGCTCCGTCAGGCCGAACGCTCGCAAGACCGCCAGGCCACGCCACCAATACCCAAGACCCCCAAGGTCACCATCCCGGAAGCCTTCACGCGGTTCGACCAGCATCCCGGCTATCGCCAGTTGCGCATCATGAACGACGGCGCGGCGCGCATGGGCGTGCGCAGCCCGTTCTTCAAGCTGCACGAAGGCGTGGCCGGCGCCGAAACACGCATCGCCGGAAAGAACTACATCAACTACGCCAGCTACAACTATCTTGGCATGTCCGGCGACCCGGTGGTTGCACAGGCCGCCAAGGATGCCATCGACAAGTACGGCACCTCCGTCTCGGCCAGCCGGCTGGTGTCGGGCGAGCGTCCCCTCCACCGTGAGCTCGAGCGCGCGCTGGCCCAACTCTATGGTGTCGAGGACGCCGTAACCTATGTCAGCGGCCATGCGGCGAACGTCACCACCATCGGCTATCTTTTCGGACCGCGCGACCTGGTCGTCCACGACGAACTGATCCACAACAGCGTGCTGCAGGGCATACAGCTGTCTGGCGCCAAGCGCCTGTCCTTTCCCCACAACGACTTCGACGCGCTGGACCGCTTGCTGGCCGCCCAGCGCCACGAGTTCGAGCGCGTGCTGATCGTGCTGGAAGGTATCTACAGCATGGACGGCGACTATCCCGACCTGCCCCGCTTCGTGGATATCAAGCAGCGGCACCACGCCTTCCTGATGGTCGATGAGGCCCATTCGCTGGGCGTAATGGGCGCGACCGGCAGGGGCATCCGAGAACATTTCGGATTGCCCGGCACGGCCGTGGACATCTGGATGGGCACCTTGAGCAAGGCGCTGGCCGGCTGTGGCGGCTACATCGCGGGCGAGACCGCGCTGGTGGAACACTTGAAGTTCCTGGCGCCGGGATTCCTCTACAGCGTCGGCATGCCGCCTCCCGTGGCGGCGGCCTCGCTCGCCGCCCTGCAGCGCATGCTGGAAATGCCTCAGCGCGTCAGCGCATTGCAACAGCGGGGCGCGCTGTTCCTGGATCAGGCCAAGGCCGCCGGCATCGACACGGGCTACAGCACCGGTTATGCGGTCATCCCCGCGATCGTCGGCAGTTCCCTGAAGGCCGCTCGCCTGTCCGCCACGCTGTTCGAGCGGCGCATCAACGTCCAGCCCATTCTCTACCCCGCCGTGCCCGAGAAATCGGCCAGGCTGCGGTTTTTCGTGTCCGCATCGCATACCGAATCGCAGATCATCGAGACCATCGAGACGCTGGTTCAGGCGTTGTAATGCCCCGCGCCCGATCGCGCGGATCTGGCTGGTCAGGCCGACGCGGCCGCCAACGCGGCCGCCAATTCGGGCAGATAGAACTCGGCTGCGCGCTGGCTCATCCAATCGTCGATGCCCTCATCCATCAAGGCATTGAAGACCTCTCGGCTTTTCTTTAGCGCCCCGACCTCAAAGTGCAAGCGGCCCAGCTGGAAAGTGTTGCCGCGCTGCAAGCCCGGATTGCCGCCAATCTCGCGTACATGCTCTCGAACCCGGATCGCGGCACGGCGCTTGCGCAGCTTGCCCAGGGCATCCGCGCACGACACCAGGAAGGCGTCTTTCGGCTGGCCTGACTCGACCTGCAGCCACACGCACTCGTCGTAGAAAGACAGGGCCTTGTGCCAGACACCCATTGCGGCCAGATTGGCCACATAGTAGACGTAGGCGTTGATGTACTGCGGCGCCTTCACAGTCGACATTTCCGCGAACTTCAGGCTTTCCTCGAACCGGCCATTGAAGAAATACGTCAACGCGATCTGGCAGTCGAGGTAGTGGCTGTTGCGCTGGCTCAAGGAAAACAGATCCGCGGCGGGCAAGGCGTCTTTCCATTTGGCCTGGTAAGAAGCGTCAAGCAACGCCTCCAGTGCCTCGCTGTATGGCGCGCCGAGGCGCCCATCGGCGACGGGCTCGAAGAACGCCACTTCACGGTGCCTGATCCAGTGCGCGATGAACTGCGCCAGCAAGCCCTTGGCCTTGAGCACCTTGGCCAAATTATGCTGCTGGGCCACCACGAGGAACGTTCCCTCTCTGCACCGGACGTTCGCGATCCTCGACAACGACAGCACATCGAGCGGAAATTCGGACGAAATCACGGTCAGCGTATTGTTCTCGAAGCTCAGTTGAGACAGGTCCGTATAGCGCGCATCGCCCTCATTCTCCGGATACCAGGCGTAATGAGGCTTCAGGAGCACCTGCGGCGACAGGGCCAGCACGTGGCCCTTGCCAAGCAGACTGGCAAACAACAGCGCGCCATGTCCGCCCATGCTGCCACCGATCAGGAATATCTTGTCGGGATCGAAGTAGTTTGTCAGGTGATTGAGGATGTACAGCGTGTATTCGACGCCATCGCCAAAACAGGCTAGGCCCGTGTTGTACCAGGCCTTCTTTTGGTCTGATAAAAACAGGGCGTTATAGCCCAGTGCTTTCAACGTCCCATAGAATTGAAAGTGTGGGCGGCCTTCCAATCCCGCAAATGAAATGACCAAGACATCACTTTCGCCCTCCAGGTAGCCGAACTGCTGTTCCCTGGCGTAGAGCTGCGCATCGTCTTTGAATGACACTCTATTGATCCTGTCTAAGTAAATCCGTTGCCAGCCCCGCGGTGGGCACCGAAAGATTCGATATTTTCTTGCTCCGCGCAGTACCCTGCCCTGGCACGAAATCTCTACATCGCTTGCTTCGACGTCGCCAGCAACAACTTCGTGTTGAACCAGCGCTCATACAGCGGCACCACACGCGTGTTGGGAAAATGGCGCATCATGTGTTCATAGCAATCGCAAGCTTCCTGCAGTCGATTCTGGAGCAGGCTTACTTCAGCGCGCAGCGCCCACTCCTCCACCGTCGCGGCGTCACGCCCGGCGCGATGAATCGCCTCATGGGCCGCAGCGGTCTGGCCCGTCGCGCGCAGCGCCTGGGCATGCATCCATGCCACGTCGGGCGGCAGCAATATCGCCTGTCGGCATTCGGCAACGACCTCTTCATGCCGCCCCATGGCCATCAAGACGCGTACCAGGCGCCCCAGCCAGACAGCCTCATCCGGCAACCGCTCGCGAGCCGTCGGCATGGCGGACAGAGCCTTGCCCCACTGCTTCAGTTCGATCAGGCCATCCAGGTAGGCCAGCAGCAAATCGGCGGGCATGTTGCGCTCTTCGCAATAGACATGCTCCAGATACTGAACAGTGCGTCCCCACTGGCCCGTAGCCAGCGTCAATCGCACCAGTTCGATCAGACCGCACGCATCGCCCTTGCTATGACGCTCGTAGGCGATCAACCATCGCTTGGCGCCGTCGTGGTCTCCCAGTTCGCGGCAGGCTCGGGCGCACGCCAGCTCGTAGCGCAACTCGCGGCACGAATCCGGCGATGGCGCCAAGGCCTGCGCGGCGTCGAGCACCGCCTGCCAATCGCGCAGAAGCACGTGGCGCCACACCTCAAGCATGGCCATCGCCGGCTCCTCGTTCCAGGCCGCCGGGGCCGAAGTACACACGAACCCGAACAGCGCAGGATCGTTCGCGTGGATCGCCCCATACATCGCGAGAAAGCCATACCGGGGATCCTCGGCCAATTGCTCGCGGCCGTGCAGGATTTCGTCGCGGCACCCCGCCCAGTCCTGCGACAACACCAGCGACTCCATCCGCAGGCATGCCATTGCCCGCGGGGCGACCATCCCACGCTCGGCCATCAGGTCCCGCCAGCGGCGCGCATCCTCGAAGCCTGCCCACAGGCCTTGCCTGGCCACGACGGCGCGATGATGCTGGCCATACATCGCATCGAACGTATTGCCCGTCAGCACGCCGGGCGCGGTGGGGTCGTGCAGGCGACGCACGTACTCGTGCCAGGCATCGGTCACCAAGTCGCCTCGTCCATCGGCCAGGGCGACCGTTGCATACTGGTCCAGCAGCGGGGCGGGCATGGCGCCCACCCCCTCGGGATAGGTCCACCCGACATAACAAAAGTATTTCGCGGTATTCCCGTCGGCCAAGGACAACTGCGCCATTTCGTACAAGCCGAACGGTGTCTCGATGTCCTCGGGCCATCCAAGCTGCAACAACTCCATTGCGCGGGCAGCCGCTCCGGACAAGCGTAATGACGATGCGAGGAACACACGGGCGTATCCTGTCCGCGTCGCCTCGGTGGCCGGCATCCGCAGCGCCTCGTCCAGGATTGCGGCCGCGGACTCGTAATCCGCACGGCCCCACGCCGAAATCCCCCGCGCCACGTGCCACGCCACCGGATCCTCGGCGAACAATGCGTGCAGATGATCCGACAGCGCGGGCTCCTGCCGTGCCAGGCTGGCCAGGGCCGCCAGGCAGGGCTGATGCCTGCGTTCGAACTCCGCCCCCAAAGACAAGCCCAACGCCAGTGCCTCATCAAGGTTCCGCTCGGCGCATCGCAGCCAGAACGCGTCCTGCGTCCGGGCGTCGCCGGGCTCCCCGGGCACCGTCAACGACGCGCCCAACGCAGCCTGCCCATCCAGCACGCGCACATGCGAGAACTGCGCCAGGATGCTGAAGTGGCTCTCCATGACCGACACATCGTCCTGCGCTGGCGTGTAAGCGGGATGCGATTTCACGTTCTGCGTGACCCACGGCAGCAACGAGTAGGTCTTCGTACATGGACTGACCAGGGGGGCGTACACCAGGGCCGTGGACGTCAAGCCATAGACAGCCCGAGGCCGCGCGACCGCGATGGCGGGCTCGATCAGGAAATCGGCTTCCTTGAGCAGCACGATTCTGCCCTGCAAGCCCATCAGGCGGATCTCATCCGCGAATGCCTTGGGAACCGCTGGACGGTCCTTGGGGTGCAGTTTCAGGAAAATGCGGCCCTCGTCCTGCTGTACGATAGCGGCCAGCACCCGCATGATGGCGCCGATGAAGACCACGTCGCGGATCGGATACCGTTGGCTGACAAACAAGGCATCCCGCGAAGTGATGCCATAGGCGGCCACCTGCTTGCGGGTATGCGGATCGGCGCTGAGCCCACCCGCGTGCATGAAGAAGCGCGTTGCGCGCTCGAATTGGAAAGCATGCCGCAGCAATCCCGGAAAAGCCGCGTAAACCCCGGAGAAACGCTGGATACGGCCCAGCGCGGGGCGCAGATGCCGGTAGAACGGCAGATGCTCGATGGCGGCAATGCTGAACCGGTTTCCCCCCTTGGGGTCGATATGGGCCAGATTCTCGCCGTCCTGGCCGATCTTGTAGGTGGCGGTGCCCTCTTCCACCAGGAATATACCGGCTCCCTGGTCGACGGCGAATTTGCCCAGAATCGCGTAATGCCGCTCGAAGCTCAGCAGAAATACGCTGGTGGGCCGCAACTGCCGCAACACCTTGCGGTACAGCCCGGCGATGGTGTTCAGCCGGTCCAGCCGCACGACGTTCGGCGACCTTGGCAGTTGCAGCTCGGCCACCGCCTCGAACAGCCCCTTGTGCACGTTCTCGTGAATTGTGCGTGGCATCACCTTGTTGGCGGGCGTACTGAGGATCAGCAGGCGATTGTTGCTGAACCGCTCGAAGCGGATCAGCGACTGCACCTGGATCAACTGGTTCAGGTGGGACACGACGAACAGGTTTCCGCCTTGGAAACCAGCCGGAAAGATGGGTTGATCGCGCTTGCCTCGCGCATCCCGGAAAAAGCGAACAGGATGGAGAATCAACTTTCTCAATTTCTTCAGACTACTCAACCCTGGCCTCGACTAGACGGAACGCCTTGAAAGTGCGGCGCAGAAAGGTGTGCGGTTCGGGAAAAATGGCCCGCCCGCAGTAGGCCGCCAGCAGCACCTTGTGCCGAGCCGCGATGCAAGGCCGGGGATTCTTCTGTTGGCGTTCGATGGCGCGGCGGATTTCCGGCAACGTCGTCCGAGGATCCATGACGTTGGCATGCAACCATTCCTTGATCGGCGCGGGCTGGCGGCCCGGATCCAGGTCCGCGAGCCGCACCAGCAACCCACTACCTTGGAAGAACCCGCCATAATTCTGGCGGGCGGGATAATCGGCCAGCAGATATGTCCGCCGGCCCATCAACAATGCCTCGATCGCCGCGGAACTGGAGATCGTCACGCATGAGTCCGCGTCCGAGAGCAGTTGCGAAACCGGCGCCTGCGAGATGTGCAGATTGGGCAATCTACGTTGGCATGCCACGAAGTCCGAGACGCGGTCGTCGATATGGCCATCGACACCTCGTGAGCGGCGCCCCGTGCCCGCTACCGGATCCCGCGCTTTGATCAGGAACTGCCGCTCGGGATGTCGCAAAGCCAATCGGGCCAAGCCGTCCGCCAGGGCACGGCGCTGCGGCTTGCGATGCGGCACGTCGATCTGTTCGAAGAACACGGTCAGAGGCGCCTCCGTCGCGCGATCGACAGCCGCTGCCTCGAACCAACCCGCGCCGTAAAGGATGCCGTTGAACGGCACGCGCAGCAGATCGCAGATGCGCCCATAAGACTCGAGATCGGCACGGGAATTCAGCAGCACCAGGTCGCATCGCAACCGTGTGATGAAAGCATCGAGCTGCGAACGCAGCACGATGCCGGGAAACAGCGACACGAAGAACGGACGCGGCTGGCTCTCGGGGAAAAGGTGCAGGATGCGATTGATGTCGCGCCCGCCGCAACTGAGCACGACGATCGCGGCGCGGCCCAAGGCCGACCGCAAGCCTTCGACATCGTCGTCATAGTCGGACAGGCCATGCCAGGACACTTGCCGGCCACCCTCGTCGGCCAGGCTCCGGGCCAGCAGCCGCGCCGCCTTCTCATGGGCATAGTGGCGATGGACCACTGCGATCGAGCCAGCCCTCACTTTGAGATGTCCGCGTGCCTGATCTGGCTGCCCTTGGCAATCGGGCGTGCCGCGACCTGACCGATCAGGCTTTCATAGGCATCGACCGGGAAATCGCCTGTTCCCGGGCGCCGTACCCACAGGTTGTCCTCGGTGAGGGTTTCACCGGCGGCGATCGCGCGGTCGGCCACCACCGACGCGAACGCAAACCGCATGGTCACCGCCTCTTGCGCAATCGCCTCCTTGCGGCCGCCGCGGGCCTTGGCCAGTGCCTGCGCCCCCTGCCGCAACGCCGTCATCGCAGCCGGGTCCATGGAACAGACGATGTCCGGGCCAGGGCGATCCATCCTGTCCGTGAAATGACGTTCGAGGATGGAGGCTCCCAGCGCCACCGCGCCCAGGCAGGCATAGTTGTCCACCGTATGATCCGACAGCCCCACCACCGCATCCGGGAACGCCTCGCCCAGCGCCTGCATGCCTCCGAGCCGGACAAGTTCATGCGGAGTCGGATAGATGTTCGTGCAATGCAGCAGCGCGAACGGCACATTGGCCGCGCGCAGAATGTCGACCGACCGTGAGACACTGCCAATCGAGTTCATGCCCGTGGACAGGATGACGGGCTTGCCGAACGACGCCACCAGTTTGATCAGCGGCGTATTGTTGCACTCGCCCGATCCGATCTTGTAGGCGGGAATGTCCATGTCGCGCAGGCGCAGCGCGGCGGCTCGCGAGAACGGCGTGCTGATGAACTGCATGCCCAGCGACTTCACGTGCTGCATCATCGCCCGCTCGTCCGCCTCGTTCAGCGCGCACCGACGCATGATTTCATAGATGGAGACGTCCGCATTGCCGGGGATGACCGACTTCGCCTCGTCGGACATCTCGTCCTCGACAATATGTGTCTGGTGCTTGACTACCTCGGCCCCCGCCCGATGGGCCGCATCGACCATCTCGATCGCCACATCCAGGCTGCCTTCGTGGTTGATGCCGATCTCGGCGACGATCAGCGGTTCGTGCGCCAGGCCCACCGGGCGGTTACCGATGCTGAAAGAAGGTGCGGTCATTCCACTGTCCTCATCATGTTGGCCAACGCCAGGTCGCGCTCGGTATCGATGTCCAGCGATCGGTCGGCGGGCATTTCGTGGAAATCCACGGGTTCGATAAAAAAGCGGCGCGCGCGGAACAGATCGCGCACATCGTTGATGTAGATGGCGCCATTGACGCGCAGCGCCTTGGGCAGTTGCTGGCGCGGCGTCTCCAGCGAGGCCGGATCCACCATCGGACGAGCGCCCTGGTCCGTCCGCAGAATGGTCTTGAACGGATGGTGCTCGCATTCACAGACCGAAATGACCGATCCCAAGGGCTTCGCCACAAACCGGTCCAGGGCTTCCTGCACATCACGCGGCTCGCGCATGGGGCTGGTGGGCTGCAACAGCACGCAGGCCCCTTGGTCGATGCCTGTCTGCCGCAAGGCATGCAGGACAGCATCGATCGTGGCGGCATCATCGCCAGAGATGTCTGGCGGCCGGCGCACCACCTCGGCGCCGTGGCGCAGCGCCTCGGCCTCGATGGCGTCGCCGTCGGTCGAGACGATGATCCGCCCCACACCCGCCACGCCACGCGCCGCGTCGATCGCGCGAACCACCAACGAACGGCCGTGCACCTGGCGCAGGTTCTTGCCCGGCACGCCCTTGGATCCGGCGCGTGCCGGAATGACCGCGACTACGCTCATCGAATGTCAACGAAGGATTTCTGCACTGGCGTATGCCAGAAGCGATCGGTATCGATGGCGTCTGCAAAGCGTTTGACGCTGTTGCCGTCCCCGAACCAGGCCGATGGCTCGAAACTGCCGACGCTCGCGACCTGTTTGATCGCGCCCAGCACCTCGCGGCTGGCGTACCCGCAGTTGGTGACCGACTTGCCGGCGAACCGCCGACTCTGCCGCGTTCCCACATTGATGGACGGGATGCCGTAAAACGGCGCCTCGCGGATGCCCGCGCTGGAGTTGCCGATGATGAAGGAAGCGTTCTTCAGCAAGGTCAGGAATGACTCGAAACGCACCGAAGGAATGATCAGGAATCGCTCGTATCGCTGGTACATCTCAAGCGCGTCGAGGATGGCCCGGCTACCCGTATCGTTGTTCGGGTAGATGACAACGTAATTGCGGCTGCTCTCCTGCAGTGCCGAGAAATAGGACAGCGCATGATCCAGCATCTGTCCTTCCTCGGTCGTCACCGGGTGAAAGAGCGAGATCGCGTAATCATCGAATTCGATGTCGTAGTGCCGCTTGACCGACTGCAGATCCGGCAGATCGTCGGAGCCCATCACGTCGAGATCGGGCGAACCGACCACGAATACCGAACTCGGATCCTCGCCCATTTGGATCAGGCGCTGCCGCGCCTCTTCGTTGGCCACCATGTGGATATGGGCCAGCTTGCTGATCGAATGCCGGATCAGTTCGTCCACCGTACCCGACAGTTCCCCCCCTTCGATGTGGCAGACCAGCGTGTTGCTCAGCGCACCGACCGTGGCGCCCGCCAGCGCCTCGAGCCGGTCGCCGTGCACCACGATCAGGTCGGGTCTCACTTCATCGGCGATGCGGGAGACAATGGAAATCGTGTTGCCCAGCACCGAGCACATCGGCTCGCCGGAATACTGGTTGGCCACCAGGTACATGTTGTCGAAGCTCTCGCGGCGCACCTCAAGGTGCGTGGCCCCATAGAGCTTCATCATGTGCATGCCGGTGACCAAGACATGCAGTTCCATGTCCTCGTGCCGGTCCACGAAATGCATGAGGCGCTTGATCTTGCCGAAATCCGCTCTCGTGCCCGTCAGAAAGAGTACTTTTTTCATCCGTACCACCGAATGTTCGTCTGAACGCCCCCTTCACTTCAGTAATGGTATGTGGCGTCCCGTTACATTCTTTAGACGTTTGATCTCTTCGAGGAAATTGACAAATTTAGCTATCTATTTCCAATTATTGATACAGAATAACTAAACAAATAGCTCCCTTGGCGATCCGGCTTCCGCGCCAGCATCACTGCCCAGCGTCATTACTCTTCCAACCGAACGCTGTGGACATCGAACAGCATCTCAAGGGGGGAACGTTCCGCAAGCAACCGCTTGACCGAATGCCGTACCGCCATGGAAATGCCTTCTCGCGTGTAGAACCCACCGTTGATCTGGGTGGCGTGAATGACGACGTTGCGAAATTGCTGGAACAACGACATATCCGGCGGCTCCGCCTCAGTCCAGAATTCGTCAAGCCCGCCCTGGAAGGTAAGCCCTGGCAAGTCGTAGACGGCTTTTCCCAGCGCGACCGTCGGACGCGCATGAACCAAAGCCGATCCTCCCACGGTGCTGTTGACCGTGACGACGCCTGCCGTATGGTTGAGCAATGTCGGCATGTGCCCGGACTCCAGAAACAGCACGCGATCCCTCACCCCGAATTCCTCAGCCGTCGACACCGCATGGCGTTCGTGGCCATCCATGCCTGGATCCAGTGGATGGCTCTTGATGACCAGAATGGAGTCTGCAGGCGACCGGGCAGCGAAGGACGATATGACCGTGCGCACCACCGATTTCATGTCGCCAAATGAGGAATGCTGACGGATTTGCGTATCGCTGTTCAACTGCAACGGCAGCACGTAGAAATGGAGATCTCGTCGAAGCAACTCGCCGATCGCCTGCGCGTCCCGCCGCCCGCGTCCCTGCAGGCGAAGGCCACGGCGGATATACGCCGGGTACTCCGCCCAGGGCGAGCACGGCGCATGGGTCCGATAGTGCGGATAGAACCAGCGATTGCGCAGGCTGTGCGAGTTATACACCACGTCATGCCAAGCTCTTGCAAGGAATGACGACTTGAAGGCCTGGCCATTCCCATAGCGCGGCAGCTTGCGGCCGACGGCCCGATACCAGTCGGGATCGCGAGGCAATAGCGAATTTGCGTTGACGCCATCGCGTTCAAGTGTCAGCCAATAAGGCCGGAAATAACCTTCCTCGAAAACATGGATGCGAACACCCAAACGGTGGGCCACCTCGATCGCAGCCTGATGAACGGGACGTCGATCGCCAAACAGCACGATGTCTGTCGCGCCGGTCTGGGTCAATAACTGATCGTAGAAGACGGGAAGGCGGTCGATCGTGTCGCGGAAGGCATGCACTGCAGACCCGTCCCACACGCAATCGTCACCCACCGTGAAGTTCACTTTGGAGACGCTGGCTCCGGCCTGACGCAACCCTGCGCCCAGTTCCCGGAAAAATGGCGAGCACACCCCCTGCAACAACACATATGAGCGCTCGCGCGCCGTTGGCGGCATATCGTCCTGCGTCAACGGGGAGGATCTGTGATTCATTGCCATGCTCATAAGTCTCGCTTCATCTCCTGATTCAAACGTTCAGCCGTGTGGCATGGCATGCGCGGCCAACCGCCCAAGTACCTCATGGTTTCCGGAACAACCAGGCAATCCACTTCATGCAGAGCGCATGGGTTCGGTTCCGGCGCTCGGCGCGCCACTCGAGAAGTTCCTGCAACGCCCGCTCGGGCGTGGTGTACTGACCGGTGACGCGGCTGACGTAGGTGGGGTAAAGCAAAAGCGTAGCCGCCACCAGCTCATCCAGCGACAGCCTGCGCGTGCGGCGCGCCTTCACCCGGTCTTGCAGGCCGTTATCACGCGTCAGGCCCCACCCTGCATAGAAAGGCTGGCCGTACGTCACGACCGGCACACCGCGCAGCAGTGCCTCGAATCCCATCAAGGAAGTCAGCACGTGCACTTCCTCGACCTGCGCCAGCAAATCAGGCAACGGCACATCGCCGATGATCTCGTCGCACCATCGCCCGGCATCGGCCTCGTTCTCCCCGGCCTTGCGCAGCCGGGCAACCACGTCGGGATGGGGTTTGTAGAGCACCCAGGCGTCGGGGCACGCCTGCCGCACGGCCTGCAGCAGCGCGACATTGCCGCGGATGCCGCTTGCACCATACTGGATGGAGGCATCCGTCTCGACCTGGCCCGGCACCAGGACCACTCTTCGTCCGTTCTCGGGCCGTCGCCAGATGGCGCCGCCCGCCAGGTTGTACTTGGTGATGCCTGCCAGGCAAAGCTGAGTACGCAATCCGGCCGCGCGCTGGAGCAACTCCTCGGGAAACTCCGCCGTCGCCAGCAATCGTTCGAGTTGGGAGGGTCGCATCGCGTCATAGTAGATGCCAATTTCGTCCTGCACCCAGGACAACGGGCGGATCAGACTGGCCCCCAGACCGACCGAGCGCAGAAAACCGTCCTCCAGGCGAATCACCGGCGCGGAGGTCGTCAATGCATCATCGTGCTTGCGGCCCCACACGGCGACCGCCACGGCATCCGCCGGAACCTGGCGTGGCTCTTTGACGAAAGCGACGTGGCTGCCCCTGAAGAACTCGCGCACGAACGGCTTTTTCCACCCAGAGAAGCCGGCCGCGCACAGTTGCGAAGGATAGCGACCACGCATCCTACGCTGCAGGCTGAGCCACGCGATCACGGCCTCGACCTGGCACGCCTGCCCTGTCTCGGGGTGCACGTAGCGGCTGTAGTCGATCAGCGCGGCGTGCACGAGGCGCGGCAACGGCACGGGTACGCGCCGGCCCGTAGGCGCTGCGTCGTCCTGAGTCAACCCCCAGCCAGCATAAAATGGCATGCCGAACGTGCGCACGGGCCGCCCCCAGATCAACGCCTCGAAACCCAATTGGGACGTGACGGTGTATACCGCGCGCGCGCGCGCGCCAGCATGCCGGCAGGGTGCGCGTCATTGGCCACGACCCGCACTCGCGGCATGCGGCACAGGCTGGCCAGATCGAAATGGCCCTTCTTACGACCCGCCACTACGTCGGGATGAACCTTGACCACCACGGTGCAATCAGGGTGCTCGTCCAGGGCGGCCCGCAGCGCGCGCGTGAAACTGCCTGTATCGGCGGCGCCGCAGGAAATGGACGCGTCGCCATAGGTCTGGTCGGCCACGAGCACGAAATCGCTGTCATCCGGCGGCGACCAGTCGCGGGCGTGGTTGTACTTCGAAACCCTGCCTGCGCGCCAAGCGGCCATCAGCGCCTCGGCACGCGCCTCGTGTGCCGACGACCAGTTTGCGGGCGCGGCGATCAGCGATTCGAGCCGAGAAGGACGCGAAGCATCCAGGTAGAGGCCCTGGTCGTCCAGTACCACCGACAACGGCGGCTCGCCCTGCCCCGGCTTTACCGATCGGAGAAAACCATCCTCGACATGACACACACTCAGCCCGCGGCGCTCGGCATAGTGTCGCGCACGCAAGGCACTGGGCCGCAGGCCCCACGCCAGCACTCGGTCGGTCTCGCGCACGCGCACCGGCCTGCCTCGCTGGATCAGGAAATCAGGCACCAGCGCGTCAAGCGAGGGAATACGACGCACGCCCGCCGACAACACGATGAGGCGCGGCTTCCGCGCATCCTCCACGGAATCCGCTGCCTGCCTTTGAATGTCTGTAGGCACGTCAGCCAATCGAGCAAGAAGTGAAAGGTCCCGCCAGGCATACCCAGTCAGGGCCACGAAACGGGGACATCAGACCGGCAACGGTGGCGTGATCGACTCCATGGCCAACACGCTTTCGGCGAAATGCCAATCCAGCCAAGTGTCGATGTCCACGCCCTCGGCCACTGCCGTCATCGGGAACGGCAGGACGTCCTGGGTAAGGAAACGGCGATCTCTGCGCAGCCTGTCCGGCGATATAAGGTACAACGAGCCATTCAGGGTCCACATGGCCTCCAAATCCTGGCTACGAACGGCCAGCGCATCCCAGCCGAGTACCGGGCTCATGCCCTCGTCAGCCATGCGGAATGTCCAGGCCGGGTGCGATGCGGCGGGCGATACACTGACCACTGGCCGAGTGCCGCCATGCGAGCGGAACAGCGCCCAGGCCTGTGAGATGGCGTCCGGGCCTCGGAACGGCGAGGTCGGTTGCAGCAGCAGCAAACCGTCGGCGGGTCCGTGTTCCGCCTCGAACAGCGCGAGTTCATGCAAGGCGACCTCGACGCTGCCCGCCAAGTCGGTCGCCAGTTCCGCTGGACGCATCGTAGGCACGGACGCACCTAGCGAACGGGCCACCTCGGCAATCTCGGCATCGTCGGTGGACACTCGCACTTCTTTGCATATCCCGCTGCGCAACGCCGCCCTGATCGACCAACCAATCAACGGCAAACCACCCAGAGGCAGTACATTCTTGCGCGGCACGCGCCTGGACCCGCCCCGCGCGGGCACCAGTGCGAGCACGTTTCTCATTTGAGCAGGCTCCCGAACTCGGACTGCGCTCGCTTGAAATCCTCCATGCGACCGATGTCCAGCCAGTACTCATGCACCGGGAACGACGCAACCTCGGAGCCTTGGTGGATGAACTGTTCCAGCAGAGTTGGCATGTCGATCTGGGTGCCTGGCTTGACACTGCGCACGAGTTCGGGCGACAGCGCGTACACCCCAGCGTTGACGAACACCTTCTGGACGGGCTTCTCGACCATGGAACGAATCAAATGCCCCTCGCTCTCGATCACGCCATAGGGGATCTGATGTTCGTATTCGCGCACGCACATCGTGGCCACGCAGCCGTGGGCTGTATGGAAATCCAACAGGCCGCGGAAGTTCAGGTTGGACAGCAGGTCGCCGTTCATCATGATCATCGGCAGGTTGATCTCGTCATGCGGCAACAAGCCCAGCGCCCCGCCCGTGCCCAGAGGCACCTCCTCGTGCACGTAAGTGATGTCCACCCCCCACTTCGAACCATCACCGAAGTGGGCCTGGATCATCTCTGGCAGATAGTGCGTGGAAATGTAGTAACGCCGGAAGCCCGCCTCGATGAAGCTGTCCAGGATGATCTCGAGGATCGGCTTGTCGCCGACTTTCAGCAGCGGCTTGGGACAATCGCTGGTCAGAGGGCGCGGGCGCTTGCCGAAGCCGCCCGCCATCAGAAAAACAGGATTACCGACGTGTTCCCGACCGAGCAGATCGTGCAGCGTCTTCAGGCCGATCAGTTTGCCGTCATGGTCGACCAACGGGATCTGCGAGATCCTGAATTCCTCCATGACTTTGCGAAGTCGCTCGTGGCCCCAGTCAGGCGTGGCGACACGCGGCGTCTTGCCCATGACGTGTTCAACGGGAACATCCAGCGAATCGCGGCGCAACAGCGCGCGTCGAACATCGCCATCGGTCACCACGCCGTGCAGCCGGCCTTCGGCGTCCACGACCAATCCGATTTGTAGCCCCGACTTGTCGATGATGGAAATCGCCTGCCCAAGCGTCGCGTCCATGGCGACCACGCAAGACTGCCATTTCTTCATTTTCTGTTCATGCCTATGAAAACTGGATATCGTGAAACGCCTTCATCGTCAGTCCATCCAGCGGATGGTTGGCCAGGACCTTGGCGATGCGCTGGCTTGCGCCTCCGTCCCCATACGGATTGACCGCAAGGCCGAGAAGCTCCTGAAATGCTGGCGAATACAGGCGTTCGATAGCTATACGGATTGATGTCCGGGTAGGATCGCAATCGATGACGCTGCAGGCGGAAAGCCTCCCTTTCTGTCTGGAACCGATGTTGATGGTGCCGATGCCGAAACTGGGGGCTTCGGCAATGCCGCTGGAAGAGTTGCCGACCACAGCGTCGACGAACTGCATGCACGACAGGTAGCGCCGCTGCCCCAAGGAGGCGTACACGTGGACGTTGGGCTGCTGGCGTGCGAAATCCTCCACCAACTTGGCCAAGCCGCGACCACCCGTATCGGCATTCGGCATGGTGAATATGATGGTCGTATCATCCAGGCTCTCCAACGCGGCGAGCATCTCCTGCATCTGATGATCGGAACTGAGCGAGTCCAGGGTGACGGGATGGAAGGTCACCAACAAGTTTCGGCGGCGAAAGACCAAGCCCAGGGACTGCTCCAGTTCGCCTCGCGGCATCAGCGAGACACGCTTGATCGCATCGACTCCGAGTCCGCCGAACATGAAGACGCGCTCGGGAGCCTCGCCAAGTTGCAAGACGCGATTACGGTACTCCGGCGCACCCGTGAAGTGCAACTGCGACATCTTTGTAATGCAGTGCCGGATCGCCTCGTCGAACGCGCCTTCGGTGGTTTCACCGCCATGCAGGTGCGCGATAGGAATGCGCGCCACCATGGCCGCGGCGGCCACCGAGAGCATCTCGTAGCGGTCACCCAGGATAACGACCACATCCGGCCGCAACTGCTCGAAGGCATCGGCATAGCCGATCAGGCCCAGCGCCATCGAGCGGCTGATGGCAGACGGCGTGTCCGAACTGAGCAGCATTTCGACCTTGCGGTCGATGACGAAGCCATCGGCCTCGATTTCGCGATAGGTGTAGCCGAACTCGGGCGCCAGATGCGCACCCGTCGCCAACACCTGCAACTGGACGGAAGAATCGGCCTTGAGTTCGTGCATGAGCCATTTCAGCAGGCCGTACTCGGCCCGCGTTCCCGTCACGACGCAAATACGGCGGTTCATAGCTCGATCAACTCGTCCTCGGCGAAATCGCGGCGCGCCGTACGCCCGATCACGTCGTCCCAGCGCATGGGCGAGATACCCGTGCCAGGGCGCTTGGTGCTCAGGCTATCCTCGGTGAACACCTCGCCTGCAGCGATGGGACGGCCGGCCACGATGGACTTGCGGGCGATCGCCTTGTTCTTGAGCTCGCTGGGACTGGGGCGCTTCAGGCCATCGCCCAGTGCTTGTTCGACATTGCGGATGCCCCGCACCATGGCGGCCAGTTCCTGAGGCTCGAGGCTGGCGCGGTGATCCGGACCGGGCATGGTGCGCGACAGCGTGAAGTGCTTTTCGATCAGCGTGGCGCCGCGCGCCACGGCCGCGATGGGGATCTCGATGCCTTCCGTGTGATCCGAATAGCCTACCGGCGTGCCGAATGCCGACCGCAGCGTGTCCATGGCGCGTAGATTCACGTCCGCCATCGGCGCCGGATATTCGGTCGTGCAATGCAGGATGGTGACTTGCGAACGCGGTGTGCCCGCCTGCTCGATGACTTCCAATGCCGAGTCGATCTCGCCAATAGTAGCCATGCCCGTGGAGAGGATCAGCGGGAAACCGTGGCGTGATATATGTCGCAGCAATGGCAAATTGGTAAGCTCGCCCGAAGGAACCTTGATCATGCGCAAGCCCAGATCGACCAGCATGTCGAAGCTATCGAAATCGAAAGCCGTGGAGAAAAACTGGATGCCTTGCTTCTCGCACTCCTTGATCAGCACCAGATGGTCCGCATGTGAAAGCTCTAGCTTGCGGACCATCTCTAATTGGGACTCCCCCGGATCGGTAGTCGCGTTTTGATAGCTAGCCTTCGGCGCCGATTTGGAGACAATCTTGGAGGCGGTAAAGGACTGGAATTTGACGATATCCGCACCTGCCCTGGCGGCCTCCCGAATCAGCCGCTTGGCTAATTCAATATCGCCGTTGTGATTGACGCCGGCCTCGGCAATGATCAATACGCTCATTTAATCCTCTTGGCAGGTATGCCTATATAGGTTCCATTTGGTTCGCAGTCTCTTATCACGACAGCACCAGCGCCGACAACCGCACCGGCGCCTATGATTAGCTTGCGCTCAGGCGTTCCCTGCTTGACGCTAGCGCCGATTCCTATCCAGGCACCTTGTTGCACATGCACGTTTCCCGAAATGTTCACTCCGGGCGAAACCACTGCAAAGTCTTCGATGACGCAATCGTGACTAACGGTGGCATTGACATTGAACAACGTGAAATTGCCTACGACGATCCGGCTGGTCATTCGTACTCCAGCGCAAACCACCACGCCAATAGCTTGTTCCAGAAGTTCGCGCTGCCGCCAGCCAAATGACGACTGTGAATGAACGAGATTGCGAAAGCGCAGTTGACCCGCAAACCGGTCGTAAACTTTCTTACGTATCGCGCTATCACCGATTCCTATCAAAAACTCCATGCTAGCGGCATGTTTCAATACGTCGCTTTCAAGCATGTACTCTATGCCCTCGTTTAGGTAGCCTGCTTCAGCAAGATCCCTCACGACGTAAACGGGAGAAAGTCCTTGGTCCCGGGCTATGTCTCCGACTTCCCGGGCCATGCCTGAACAACCGAAAATCCCCACCTTAGACATGTTCAAGACGCAACCATATAGCTGCTGGGCAAGTTGACTACACGCTGTTCGAACCAACGAGCATTGGAAATGTCACCCTGCCGGCAATCGCGATACATTGGCAGTTCGCTCATCAGGGCCCAGATCGGGCGGGTCATGACGCCAGCGCCGTTCGTGCCTTGCAGCAGATGCTCACGCGCCGCGTGATCTTCGCAGATCACGGCATTGAGCCAGTAATTGGATTGGCATCCGGCCGGCTCAGTCACGAACTGGTACTCACTGCCCGACAGCAGGGCTTGGTACTCGGACGCCAACTGCCGCTTGAAAGCGATGAAAGCATCCAGGCGCTCGAGCTGCGCGCACCCCAGCGCGGCATTCAGGTTAGGCAGCCGGTAATTGAACCCCAGCTCGTCATGCACGAAATTGTACGGATGCGGCTGCTTGGCGGTGGTGGTGATGTACTTCGCTCG
Organism: Bordetella ansorpii; assembly: GCF_900078705.1. Classification (GTDB taxonomy): domain Bacteria; phylum Pseudomonadota; class Gammaproteobacteria; order Burkholderiales; family Burkholderiaceae_B; genus Bordetella; species Bordetella ansorpii_A. The sequence goes on along the minus strand of NZ_FKIF01000010.1, from coordinate 659,551 downwards.
GGTGCCGAGCGCCTCGTCGGTCAGGATCATGCCGCCGCCCCCGGTGGTCAGGATCTTGTTGCCATTAAAACTCAGGGTACCCAGCTTGCCCAAGGTGCCGGTATGTTTGCCTTTGTACAGGCTGCCGAGCGACTCCGCAGCATCCTCGACGACTGGCACACCCCACTGATTACATATGGATACCAATTCATCCATGCGTACGGGGTGCCCAAAGGTGTGCATCGGCAGGCAGGCCTTGACCAGCCCTCCTCCATCGCTCAAACGGCATCGCCCCGCTTCGTCCAATTCGGCATGCTCCTGCAGCCAGGTCTGGACGGCTTGCGGTGACAGGCCCATGGTGTCGCGGTCGACATCGATGAAGATCGGCTTGGCCCCGCAGTATGAGATTGCGTTGCAGGTGGCCACGAATGTCAGCGGCTGGGTGATGACAAAATCACCCGGCTCGACGCCGGCCAGCTTCAAGGCAATGTGCAGCGCCGCAGTGCCATTCATCGTTGCAACCGCGCGCGGCGAGCCGGTGTAGGCCGCCATTTCGTTCTCGAAGCGGTCCACATAGGCGCCGACGCTGGACACGAACGTAGAATCGATCGTGTCGGTTACGTAGGCCTTCTCGTTACCACCGAAGACAGGCGCATGCAGCGGAATGAACTGGTTCGTACGATATTTCTGGCGCACGAACGAAACGATGTCGTTGATCATGATGGCCTCAAACGTTATAGATGTCGGCCTTGTATTTCGCCAGGTTGGCAGGCTGCGTGAACCAGTCGATGGTGGCCTGCAGACCGTCACGGATCGAGAATTGCGGCTTGAAGCCCGTCAGCTCATTGATCAGGGTGTTGTCGCACCAGAGACGGAACACCTCGGACTTGCCGGGACGCAGCCGTTGGCCGTCGGTAATGAACTCGACGTCGCTGTTCATCAACTCGCGGATGAGTGAGAGCGTATCGCCCACGGATATCTCGAAGTTCGAGCCAATGTTGACGGTTTTGCCGATGGCAGCATCGCAGCGGGCTAGCGCGATGAAGCCGCGGCAGGTATCCAGCACGTAGTTGAAGTCGCGTGTGGGCGACACATCGCCCAGTTTGATCTGGGGTACGCCGCTGGCGATCTGGCTGATGATCGTCGGGATCACTGCGCGGGCCGACTGACGGGGGCCGTAGGTATTGAACGGGCGGGCCACCACAAGCGGCAGGTCGAAGGCGTTGTAAAAGCTCATCGCCATGGCGTCGGCACCGATCTTCGAGGCGCTATAAGGCGACTGCGGTTGCAGCGGATGTTTCTCGTCGATGGGCACGTATTGCGCCGTCCCGTAGACCTCGCTGGTCGAGGTATGGACGACGCGCGACACGCCCAACTCCTTCGCGGCCTGACAGATATTCAACGTACCCTTGACGTTCGTATCGACATAGCTGTCTGGCGCCACGTATGAATACGGAATTGCGATCAGTGCGGCCAAGTGAAAGACCGTGTCCACGCCCTGCATGATGTGCTTGCAATAGTGCGGATCCCTCACATCCCCAGTCAGGACCTCAATCTGGCCCTTGCAATCCACATCTTCAAGCCAGCCCCAGTTATTGAACGAGTTGTATTGAGACAGGGCCTTGACATTGCATCCTTCCTTGACAAGCATCTCGGTGAGATGCGATCCGATGAAACCGTCGGCCCCTGTGACAAGTACGTTCTTCATGATTTTGATATCTATCTTTGGACGTTAAACAGTGGGAATGTGAGAGGCAATGAAACGTTCCACCGACCCGCCGTCGAATGGCGCCGCCAGTTGCGGGTTCGCCGCCATGTAGGCCGCCCTGCTTTCATGCAGGGCGCGGGCCAAGGGGCCGGACTCCATCAATTGCAGGATGGCGTCCTCGAGCGCCGCTTCGTCGATAACCTTCAACGCCAAACCGATACGCGAAAAATCGATCGACTCTTCGATTCCGCGGAAGGCGGAGACAATCACGTCCTTGCCATACAGCGCGCTCTCCAGCAATACGCTGCTGAACAATCCCACCACGATGGAACTGCGCGCCACGGCTTCGTAGGTATCTCCGTCGCGCCCCAGGACACGGGCGAATTCGGCGTCTCCGAACATAGCCCTCACCTCATTGAGGATGGGTAACTCCTGGAACGGGTGCGGCTTGACCAACAAAGACAGACCGTGCCGACCGCAAATGGACTTCAGCGCGCGAGCAGTCGCAAGCATCTCATAGGACGTGGAGTGCTGCATTGCAAAAAGTATCGAACCGCGGGCCGGCGTACGGCCGTACTCCCGGACGGCCTCGTCCATGGCCGCGAGGCGGGAGGCAATGTTCACGGAGCCGATTTTCTGCAGGGAATCGGGCGCGGCGCCAAGATTGGAGAACACCTCGACCTGCGACGTGTCGATCACACCCATACGATCGATGGCGGGCGGCTTGTAGCGCAAGGACGCCGATATGATCTGCGGCTGGATACCGATCGACGGCACGTTGCAGCCACGCGCCACCGCCGCCAAAATCCGCGAAATGTGATTGCGATCCATCGACGTGGCGAACAGCACCGCGCGCTCCATCGCGTGGCCGGCCTCGGCAATAAAAACAATCTGCGCGAACAACGACTCGCAATACTTGGCAATGCGCGGCTGGAAAATATTGACGAACTCGTCGGGTAGGCGCTGGCGCACCAGTTCCAACACACGACTCAAGAACCTGCCTTCGAAAAACTCGGCAAAGGCCGTAATCTCCTCCGGATACTTGACCCGGTAGCGACCCAGATTACCGTTGTAGACGGCGCACCGTTTGCTGAGGTCGGCTAGCAACGCGATCAGCTTGACCTCATCCTGTCCGCTAGCCGGCAACAGGCCCGAGTTGTAGAACAACATGGGCAATCTGGAACGCTTATCGACCGTCTCGACGATTTTCAACGAGGCAGGCGAATAGGCGTAGTTCATGCCCCCCACGTTGCCGCAAATGGCCACATGCTTGCCATAACTTTCATAGTCGTCGAAGCTGCGTTTCTGCAGGCTCCACCAGAAGCGCGAGAACGCCGTCTTCAATTCCGCTAGGTTCTGCAGCGGCTGCGGCGGCGCGGCGACGGCCTCCACAGCCTTGATCATCAATGGCTTGGTATCGCCGTCCAGCGAAGCCAGGAACACTTTGCCCAGCGCGGACTTGGCCTTGCCATGGAACAGATACGACTGCAGCATATCCATGCTGGCATCGCCATTCTCGAACAGCATCAGAATGGCGTCGTACTCATCCAACGACTCTCTCACGCCATAAAAACGTAGCGACTCAAAGTAGATATAGTCCTCGAGTCCGGCGGCCAACGCCTCAATCACCCCTGAATTGAGGTGCTCACTAGCCGTTTCCACGAGGGCCAGCCGCAGGCTGTCGGCGAAGGTCTGAGTCAGCTTCACCGAATTGGCTTCAACCGGCGACATCGGCAAACTATATTTCTTGTGGATCGACGTCACCTTCAACAGATCCTGCTCCTGGACGTCCAGCACCAGGGTCTCGTCGTTGGCCAACGTATCACGTGACGCGATGATAGTGACATTCTTGCCCGCGGCCGCCAGCCCGCGCGCGACCAGCCAGGCCTGAGGAGAATCGGTGACCAGCGCGATGTTCTGCGCCGTCGAGTTGTAGAGGAAGCGGGAATCGACACTGTGCCGCGTCATCAGGTTGTAGGGCTTGAGCCGCTTGAGCGACTTTTCCGGCGTCAACACCTCGACGGCGCTCAGTTGCATGCTGAACTCATCGATGACCTCCGGAAGGGTCATCGGGCGCATGTCGATGGGGCTACGATAGCGCGGATACAACACGTACGCTGCCGCGAATACCTCTTCCACCGACAGCTTGCGTTGCCGGCGGCTCTCGATCTGCCGGTCGTCAGTCAGTCCCCACCCCGAGTAAAAAGGCGCCCCCACGGTGGTCACGGCCACGCCGTGCATCAAAGCCTCGAACCCGGCCAGCGAGGTCATCGTGTAGACACGGTCAACCCCTTCCAGGGCGTCCACCAAAGACAGCGGCACCTTCAGTATCTCGGCCATGTGCGATAGTTGGCCCGTATTGGAAATTTCCTTGCGCAGCCCGGCCAGCACGTCAGGATGCGGCTTGTAGATGACCTGGGCATCAGGGTTCTCATCGGCCGCCAACTGAATGAGCTCGGCGTTCTTCATAATGCGTCGGCAGCCGTACAACAACGATTGGTCGTCCTCGACCTGGCCGATGACCAGGACGCGAGGCCGAACCTTCGGCCCGTACAGCGCCCCAGCCAGGCTGGTGCGAGCCTCGTTGTACTTGGACAGCCGCAACTCGCGGATCTGGGCCAGGCAAGAACGCGCAGTGGCCATCAGCTCAGGCGCGGCATCGAAGTCATACCCTGACAGCAATTTTTCCAGATCGGAGGGACGCGAGGAATCGTAGTACAGGCCCGAACGGTCGTAGCACAGTGAATACGGTAGAACGTGACTGGCGCCCAATCCGATCGAGCGCATGAAGCCGTCCTCAATGTGATGGATCGGGACATCGTACTCGGCGGAGAACTCTTCGAGATGCTCGGGCAGCGTACGGCCCCAAACAACGAACAGTGGACGCAATGAGCGACGAATACGCCCCTCATGAAGGTAGACGTCGTCCTTCAACGCCAGAAAGCGCAAGTTGTAGTCAGACAGATAGCGCCTGAGCATGGGGCGCTTCCATTTCGCAACATTGAATACCCACGCGGTACGTCGCCAGACCGAGACCGGCTGCGTCGCCCTCATGAAGATATCCGTGCTGAAATTCAGCGAGCGTCTGATTCGCGACCCGCCCGTATCCGGCTGACAATCAACATTCTTTTGCTTTGCGATCTTCATCTAAATAAGATTGAGTTACCCTGAAGTGAGTCCGACGGTCGGGGACGACTGAGCCCGGCACGGAAAGACAAAACATGGATGACCGCACCGCGCCTGGCACGGACTGCGTCTTGAAATCACCGCAGCATTACAAGGTCTTGTAATACGCAATGCCCTCGTCCACGTCATCGAACTTCTTTATCTCCCCATGGTCCAGCACCAGCACCACGTCGCATAGGCTCTTCACCTGTGACATCCCGTGCGTGACAAGAATGATGTTGGCCTTGCCTACCCGCTTGCGGAATTCTTCCGAGGCCCGGGTCTTGAATTTCTGATCGCCCGTGGACATGGCTTCATCTACAAGGTAGTAATCGAAATCAAAGGCAAGACTCAGGCCGAACGCAACGCGTGCGCGCATGCCCGAGGAATGGGTGTTGACCGGCTGATCGAAGTAATCTCCGATATCAGCGAAGTTCTGGACATAATCGACGATCTCGCGCAGCCGGTCGCTCTCGGCCCCGTAGACGCGCGCGACGAACTTGACGTTTTGGCGGGCAGTCAGCGAGCCTTGGAAACCGCCGCTCAGGCCGACTGGCCACGAGATACTGTCAGGGGTGATGATCTTGCCGCTATCGGGCATGTCCTGCCCGGCAAGCAGCCGCATCAGGGTGGACTTGCCTGCCCCGTTTCGGCCGATGATGGCAAGGTTCTTGCCATGAGGCACCATGAAACTGAGGTTGCGGAAGACGAACTTCCGCCCTTTGGTGGTGCGGTACGACTTGGTGACATCGCGCAGTTCGATCATGCGGCCACCAGATGCAGGCGGCGGGCGCGGTACAGCGCGGTGCCGATGAACAAGACGACGATGGTCAGCGCCAATGGATAGACAATAGTGATACCGGCCGTATGATGGTAATGATCGAACACGCCGATGCGCAGTTCGTCGATGATGTGCAGCAGTGGGTTCCATAACAGGTATTGCAGGATCTGCGGTGGAACCAGCCACACGGGAAAGATCACGCCCGAAAGGAAATACAGCGGCATGAATATCAGACGCAGAAACACCCTCAGTTCGGGCAGGGCGTCGACCACTACACACAAGATCAGGCCGATACCGAACGAGAACGAGACACCCAGCACCATGATGGCCATCCAGCGCAACGGATCAGTCATCGAAACGTCGTAGCCCGCCCAGAAACCCAGACCGGACATGATCAAAACGTACACACACGCCATCAAAGTGAACTCGACGAGCGTGCGAGCCACTACGGTATCGAATGGCTTGATCTGCTTATACGCGAACAAGGCCTTGTTGGCGTTGATGGCCTCCATGCTCTTGAGCATGATGTTCTTAAACATGAGAAATGGCACGATGCCGGTGATCAGGTAGACCGGAAAGTCGAGCCCAGGCACTTGGCGGCCACGCAGCAAGGTCATGATCGCCATCACGCCCACTACGTGCGCGATGGGCTCGAAGAAAAACCAGAACGCGCCAGCCCGACGCGCGCCGAACCGACCGCGTACCTCGCGCAAGACCAGCGCGAAAATGACCGCGCGGGTAATCGCCAGAGGTTGACGCTTCTTCATTCCCATGCTGTCGCGCCTATCGGAAGCTGTTATTGACCGAATTGACCGTACGGCCAAGCACCAGCACCTGCACAATGGGTGAAATGACCTTTTGCCATTCATATACGGCGGCGTTGGTCACGTAAATCGCGTCGTCGGGCTGAACCAGGAACTGACGGGCCAGAAACATGGCCACGGGCTCGCGCATGTTCAGCCGGAACACTTCGGCACGCGGCTGCCCCGCGCCGCCTTGCTGCGGATCGTCGACCAGACGGAAGACGAACACGCCGGACGCATCGGCGCTGGCTTCGCTCAGGCCTCGCACACTGCCCAGAACCTCCAGCAGACTGGGATTGTCGGACGGAAGATCATGCAAACCGGGATCACCCACCGCCCCCATCGCCACGAACCGCTTCCGGGCACGCTCGAGTACGACCTCTGCACCCGGAGGAACAATTTGGTTCTTGCCGGACAATAAATCCTGATAGTTGAAATCGTAGGACTTCTGGCCCGTGCGCACCACCACGCGGATCAAATGGGGCTCGAGTACAGGCCCCCCGGCCCGGTTGATGGCATCTAGAAGAGTGAGCGGCCCTTGCAGGGCAGAGAAACGACCCGGCGTCTTCACGGCCCCTGCGACCAGCACGGAACCGGACAGATCACCCGTGATGTCCACCTTGACCTGCACGTCGGTCGTGATGCCGCGTAACCTCGCGTGCAGCATATCCTCGACCTGCCCGGGCGTCTTGCCGGCCACGGACTCGCGGCCCACGTAAGGCAGAGAGATGTCGCCCTTGCTGTCCACCCGGACGCTGTCGAACACCGTGCCGCCAGTGGCCAATGGCGCGAAGATGGCGCCCTCGCGGGCGCTGTCGGCCACCATCACGCGCAGCACATCCCCAGGCACGAGGCGCACCTCGGGAACGCTGGGCAGCGCCACGTCGGACTTTAAAGGGTCGATCGGCGGCCGCATGTAGGGACCGATCGTCTGCGCGCTCAGATCGACCAGCGTGTACTGCTGGGACTCGGCATCATCAAGAACCGCTCCTTTCGAAGGACCGGCGGCGGACAGGAGACTGGTACCGCAGCCTGCAAGCAGCAGGGGCACACACAGGGCGCAAAGGCGCAGAGCAAAACGAGCGGTCATGGCAGGTACGGATCTTTTGTGGAGAGATTTAGTCGCGATGGTCTTCGATCGTTGAAATCACGAACCGGACGATGCCATAGAGCAGCAGCAAGACGATGAAAAGCGTAATCAGGTTATAGGCGCGTTGAGGATAGACCGCCTCATCGGGGCGGTTCGGCGACACCACGGTGACCAGGCTGCGCAACTTCTTGCTGGCTTCCATACGAGCTGTCTCGACGCCACCGACGGCCGCCTTGTAGGCGTCCTCGGCAATTCCCGCGTCAATTGTGAGATTGCGATACTGCGAGGCGACCACGTTGAGTTTTTCGCCGCTTTTCCGCGATACCAGACGTTTGTTCTCGACAGCAAGCTGTTGCTCCAGCGCCTGGATGCGGACACGCTGCTGGCGGATCTGCGGCGTATTGGGCGCCAAGGTCGCCATCAGCCCGGTCAAAGCGGTACGCTCCTTGGTAAGCGTGGCCTCAAGGTCGGCGATGACTTCAGCCTGCGCCTTGGCCGATGCTTCAGCATTGAGCATGTTACTCTGGCTCTGGAAGACCAGAAGATCGTCGCGGCGACGCTCATATTCCTTGCGCGCATTGGCCAGCTCACCCTGGGCGAACGCCATCTGATCGCGTGCCATCTTGTGCGAGATCTCGTTGACGAATCGCTCTGCCTCGCCAAGCATCAGGCGAAGCACCTGCTGAGAAAAGTCGCGGTCAAAGGCCTGCACCTCGACCTCGAGCAGGCCTGTCTGCTCATCGAAATGCGCAGTTACCAGCCGGCGGTAGAAACCCAGCACATCCTCCTCGGAAGCCTCGGCAGGCAGCCAGTACAGCGGGTCCTGCCAACGGCCAGCGTAATGCTGCGACCAGTTCAACTGCTTCTGCAGCACGGCGAGCATGTCCTGGGAAGTCAGGAACTCGCGCAGAAAAAGAGTCTCCTCGCGTGAGGTCGGATTGATGCCGCCCAGCATCATTGCCAGCCCCGAAGCGGCCACCGACGGCGACGACTGGCGTTCGCCCACCTGGCGCACGATGACCTGGGCCGTGCTGACGTAACGATTCGAGGCAAAAAAGGCGTAATACGCGATTGCCACCAGCATCGGAACGGCCACGACCAAAACCGCTACGCGCCAGGATTTCAATTTTTCAAAAGTGCTCATCTAGCTACATTTTTCTGGTTATGCAAGTCGCGAAAATCGCTGTCGTGCTTGCCATGATCTCGCCCTGGAGGGCAGAAACAAACGGCCGGCAGAATTGTACTGGCCTTACCCCGATGAAACGGGGGGACTGGGAATATTCATCGTTTCCAAATAAGTCGAAGCCAGGTCGGCCACATGCAGAGTCCGAGGGGACGCATCATGAATCCTACCGTTCGAAGACCAGACCAAGTAGTCGGTAGTGCCACTGACCTGCCCTAAGCGGTCGTAGACCGCCGGCATGATGGGCACATGGTCCCCAAAAAGGCAGAGTGCCGCCGGACGCGTGCGCGGCTCCCGCAACGCCTGCCGAACGACGCCGAACATATGATCCGCATTTCTCAAGTGGCGAGCGTAGGCCACCAAGTCGCGGCACTCGGACGGGATCGCTTCCTGTAGGTACAGAGGGGCTTCACTCTCCTGGACCGCTTCCCAATGCAAAGGGCCATGATTTTCCATGGTGATGACATGGACATATAAAGGGCGATCTGGAGACCCCCGCAACAAATGAAGCAAATGCTGCGCAACTGCTGCATCACTGACATAAGCCCCCTCGCGTCGTGCCTGGGCGAAAGCCTCCAGGCCGATGAAATGATCGAATCCCAGCATGGGCAATACCTGATCACGCCGATAGAAGTTGCGATGGTACGGATGCAGACAGACTGTTCGGTACCCCATCTGGCGCAGATGCGAGGCAATCGTGGGAAATCCCAGCCGACCCAAGCGGCGGTACGGGTTGTATGCGTGGACACCCAAGGCTTCGGGCCGCAATCCCGTCAGGAACCCGAATTCGGAGCGAACCGTGTTAGCCCCCCAAGCACCGACGCGCAACTCGCCGTGCCAAGCGGATTCCCGGACCAATTGGTCGAAGTTGGGCAGCAAATCCCGCCGGACCTGCGCATAGACACGCCGCACATCGAAAAAGGACTCGCTCTGGATGACAACCAGGTCAGGCAAGGACTCCGATGGCGCACCCGCCTTAGCGCTCGCCAGTTCGACCCGAGGAGGCCTCACCTGCGTGGCGAAGGGCGCGGTCTGCCGCAATGCGTGTACGCTGGCACGCTCGGCACGACCATAGGCCCACAGCACGCCGGCCATGCCCAACCGGCGCAGATCGTCCGTGGCGTCGAAACTGGCGCCCAGAGCGCGGCCAGCCAGTCGCGCAGTGCCATAGCCAGCCCCGGCCAGCACGGCCATCTGAACATGGAATGCCCACAACGAAATCTGCGGTTCGGCGGGCATGGCCCGCTCAAGGCTCAGGCCCGCCCACAGGGCCACGCCATATCCCGCCAGCGCGGCCAGCGCCCGCCATGCCCCGAAGAACGGCAGGTAAAGCCGGGGGTGGCGGATGGCGTCGGTGAAGTATTCGAAGTCCTGGAAGATGAACGGCTCACGCAGGGCCTGGTACTTGGCATGGCTGACCAGGACAATGACACCCTGGATCGCCAGCACATTGCCCATCGCGAAATAGGGCCGACGGAACAGCATCATTTCCAGCGCAAAGACCAGCGTCCAGAGCCCGAGGTGCACAGCCACCGCGCAGGCCGGCCTGCTCCAGGGCGGCAACGGGCGCGGCACCAGCAGGCCCTCCATGCCCAACGACAGCGCCAAGCCAGCCAGATAAGGCCATGCCAAATGCAACCAGATCGCTTCAGCCACGATACCCCATCCAGCCCAGAATGCGACCCGATACCGCCGGATGAATCACCGCCAGCAGAAAACATCCAAGATTGAGCGGAAACGGAAAAGAAATCCGCGCACGGTTCGCCGCCAGGCCCTGGCGGATGACTCGCGCCGCCCGGTCTGCCTTCCAAAGAAACGGCTTGGGGCCAGGCATGTCGAGGCACATCTGCGACTCGACATACCCGGGCATCACCACGCTGACCCGAACGCCCTCGCCTTTCAAGCCGTCCCGCATGGCTTCGCCATAGGCCTTGACGGCGGCCTTGCTCGCGCTGTAACTGGGCGTCTCGGGCAAGCCGCGCCACGCGGCCAGCGAACTGATCAGCGCAATCTGGCCGCTACCGCGCTGGCGCATGGCGGGCAGGACCCCGTGAACCGTGGCGAACACCGCGCGCACATTGATGTCCAGCAAGCCCTGCACGTCTTCCCAGGCTTCACCCCGACCATTGGGCCCGGTATTGATGTTGACGCCCGCATTGGCCACGACCAGGTCCGGCGCGTCGTCGCCGTGCAACGACGACAGCCACGCATGCAACGCGTGGTGATCGCGCACATCCAGCTCATGCACGCGGACACTTGCGCCGAGGCTCCGGCAGGCGTCTGCCACGTCGGCCAGTCGCCCGGTGTCGCGGCCTTGCAGGATCAGACGTGCGCAGCCGCTGCGGGCATACTCGACCGCCAGCGCGCTGCCGATTCCGCCCGACGCACCCGTGATCAGCACACAGCGCGGAACACTCTTCGGTACGGGTTTCGCGTGGCTCATCTGCTTGACTCTCATGACGCACCCGTCTGCGGCCGCACGGCAGGGCCGCCTGACAAAAAACTGACCGATCATGACTGCAGCCAGCCCACAAAAAACTGGCCCTCCCGTCGACCGGGAAGGCCAGCAGTTCTACACCGTTGCAGGGTAGAAGATTACTGCAGCAGGCTGCGCAGCATCCAGGCATTCTTTTCGTGCACGTCCAGGCGCTGGGTGAGCAGGTCGGCGGTGGGCTGGTCGTTGGCGGCATCGGCCTTGTCGAAGGCGGCGCGCGCGGTCTTGGCGACGGCTTCATTGCCTTCGACCAGGATGCGGACCATTTCCAGGGCCTCGGGCACGGTCTTGGGCTCTTCGATGGACGTGAGCTTGCCGTACTCGCGGTACGTGCCCGGCGCGTAGTGGCCCAGGGCGCGGATGCGTTCGGCGATGCTGTCCAGCGCGGTCCACTCTTCGGTGTACTGCGTCATGAACATGGTGTGCAGCGTGTTGAACAGCGGGCCGGTGACGTTCCAGTGGAAGTTGTGGGTCGTCAGGTAAAGCGTGTACGAATCGGCCAGCAGCTTGGAGAGTTCACCCGCGACCGCGGCGCGATCCTTGTCGGAAATGCCGATGTTGATGCGCGGCGCCGTGGTGGCGGCGGTGCTCTTGGAAGTCTTTGCCATGTGAATGCTCCTTCTAAGCGGGACGGAAACCAGGGGAAGGATACCACCGCTGGGGGACAGACTTGGCGAAATAAATGCATTGCCGCCATAGGCAAAAACACGCGTCTGGCGGCCCCGGATTTGCAAAGATCGACCCGTCACGGGCAAAGATTACGCAAATCTGTTGCAATATAGGCCGTTCCGACAGGAACAATCCTGGGCACGACCCGGGATTTTCCCATCAAAAATTCCTCTTTCAGGAGAACCCCCAAGATGAAGAAGACGCTGCTCGCTGCCTCCCTGACCATGATTTGCGCGGGCGTGGCACATGCAGATACGTCGGTCACGCTCTATGGACTCATCGACACCGGTATCGGCTACAACAAGGTCAAGGGTGCGGGCTACGACGCCAGCCGCTTGGGAATGATCAACGGCATCGAAGGCGGCTCGCGCTGGGGCCTGCGCGGCGCGGAAGACCTGGGCGACGGCCTGCGCGCCGAGTTCGTGCTGGAAAGCGGCTTCGATTCCAGCACCGGCGACCGCTCGCAAGGCGGACGGCTGTTCGGCCGCCAGGCCACGATCGGGCTGGCGAACGACGCCTGGGGCCGCGTCAACTTCGGGCGCCAGGTGGGCGTTTCGTCGAAGTGGCTCGCGGACATCGACCCGTTCTACACCAGCTACACCCAGTCCAACCTGGGGCTGGGCTTCAGCGCCTCGAACACCAACCGCTGGGACAACGTGGTGATGTACGAGACCCCGACTGTCGCCGGCTTCCAGGCGGCCGTGGGTTATTCGTTCAATGTGGACGCCAACGACGCCTCGCAAAGCGGCTTCGCCACGGCGGACAATGCGCGCGGCATCACCGCGGGCGTGCGCTACCTGAACGGCCCGCTGAACGTCACCCTGACCTTCGACCAACTGAACCCCAGCAACGCCTCGGATGCGGGCAGCGCCAAGCCGCGCCAGTACGCCATCGGCGCCAGCTACGACTTCGAAGTGCTGAAGCTCGCGGCCGCCTACGGTCGTACGACGGACGGCTGGTTCATCGGCCAGGATCTGCCCGCCGGCACGCCGTTCAGCGACAGGCTGGGCATCAACCGTTACGTCGACGGGTTCAAGGCCAATGCCTACATGGTGGGCGCGACCGTCCCCGTGAGCACCGCCTCCAGCGTCTTCTTCTCGTGGCAGAACGTCAATCCGAACAACGACCAGTTGACCGGTGACGACGAGACCATGAACTCGTACAGCGTGGGCTACACCTACGACCTGTCCAAGCGCACCAACGTGTACGCCTACGGTTCGTATGCCACGGACTACGCGTTCGTCGACGGCCTGAAGAGCACGGCCGGCGGCGTGGGCATCATGCACCGCTTCTGATCGTGACCCGGCATCCGGGCCGGTGGCTTGTGCGCCAGCCCGGATGCCTGTCGCATCCACCCCTGATTTGGACGTATAAGCCACCCCTTGACGGGCAAATTGCGTCTGGGCACCCGCGTCCGCCACAGCGCGCTGGCGGCGTCGTTCACGTGGCCATCATCGTCGCGGGCCTGACGCCCACAGTGGCTGCATGGATCGTCGGAGAGACCGACAACCTGATGATTGCCGGCGTACGACCTGATGGCGGCGGCAGTTCGAGTGAACGCGCGGGTTAGGTAGCCGCGTCGCCGAACAGGCTCTGCAGCGAATCGGCGGTCAGGATGCGGCGGCTCAGGGTGCGTAGCTGCCCGGTATCGGCTTGGACCAGACGGTGACCCACCCAGTCCGGGCTGGGGCCGAACTTCTGCTCGATCTGGTCCTGCAGCATGGCCGCCTGGCCGCCTGGCCGCGCTGCAGGCCGATGGCAATGCCCTCATCGGTAAAGACACGCTCATGGGTCATGACAAAGGCCATATGGGACTCCTGTTCGATTTGCACGAGCATGCGTGCGTAGGATGCGTGCTGGTCGGCTGGCAAGGCAAGCAGCCAGTCGATCAGTCTCAGCAAGCTTATAGATTCCTCGGGCGCATAACTTTCCGAGGCTAATTTTCGGACCAGTCCGACTTTCCATGACAGCCGTTCGGCCAGAGGTTGCCGATGCGCCAGCAGTTGGGCCATGATAATCATGGCGAACGGGTTGGCATGCGCGAGCGTTTCCAGGTCCGGCCAACGCGCGAGCCAGCGTCCCAGGTACACCGCCTGATAGCGCAATGGCTGCTCGTTCTGCAACGCCTGGTGCTCGGCTGTCAGCCAATCCGGACCGCTTGCGCCACGCGTGAAGATGACCAGGGTATAGACCGTTGCCGACGGCGGCTCGATACGCTGCAGGCTCGGCTGCAGCACGTAGCGGTCATGGATCCGGTAGTCGTATTGCTGCACGCGCAAGGCGGCAAGACGCCGCATGGCCGCGGACGGAGGCCGGCTTTCCACTTCGACATGCAACAGCAGCGCGACATGGCGGCCGGATGCCAGTTTCAGGCGCGCCAGCTTGTCTACGTGGCGCCGATGCCGCGAGCCCGGCGCGATACCCTGAAATTCCTTGTCGAGAAAAGCCGGCGGATGAGTCCAGTCGACCCGGCCGTGCAGCGCGGGCGCGAATATCGCCAAGGCCTGCGGCAGGAACCGTCCGAGCGCCTCTTTCCAGGGAGAGTCGAAGTCCTCGCGGGACGGCTTTCCAGATGGGCGATGCGGCATGAGGCGACTTCCGAAACAGCGGGAAATCGCACTGTGGCGCAGGCGAGCACCGTCCGCCAGATCGGGAAATACGAACGGACGCAAGAGTCACCATGCCCAGGGAATGCCCTTTTCGGGCTGCCCCCCGGGGCCCATCCTTTCCTCTATGCGTCGCTGCGCGCCTCGTCCGCCAGCATCTGCACACCTGGCAGGCCGCAGGCGTACACCGCATCGGCCAGCGCCTCGATGGCGGCCAGGCGCGGGAAGCTGCGGCGCCAGGCGAGCACCACGCGGCGCTCGGGCGGCTTGCCGGTGAACGGCACGTAGCTCAGCAGGCTGCGGGCCGGCGGATGCTCGGGGACGGCCGTGACGGGCAACACCGTCACCCCGATGCCGGCCGCCACCATGTGCCGGATGGTTTCCAGCGAAGAGCCTTCGAACGTGCGCTGGATGCCGTCGCTGGCCGCCGAGAAACGCGACAGCTCGGGACAGACCTCCAGCACCTGATCCCGGAAGCAATGGCCGCTGCCCAGCAGCAGCATGGTCTGCTGCTTCAGGTCCTGGGCGTCGACGGACTTGGCGTTCGCCCATTCGTGATCCTGCGGCACGGCGACCAGGAAGGGCTCGTCGTACAGCGGCTGCGTGACCAGGCCGGCCTCGGGCAGGGGCAAGGCCATGATGGCGCAGTCGATCTCGCCCTGGCGCAGCAGCTCGACCAGGCGCACCGTGAAATTCTCCTGCAGCAGCAGCGGCATCTGGGGCGTGCGCTCGATCTGCGTGGGCACCAGGCGCGGCAGCAGGTAGGGGCCGATGGTGTGGATGATGCCCACGCGCAGCGGCCCGGCCAGCGGATCATGGCCCTGGCGCGCGATCTCCTTGATGCTGGCGCTTTCCTCCAGCACCTTCTGCGCCTGCGCGACGATGCGCTGGCCGATGGGCGTCACGCCCACCTCGTTGCCGCCGCGTTCGAACAGCGTCACGCCCAGTTCGTCCTCCAGCTTGCGGATGGCCACCGACAGCGTCGGCTGGCTGACGAAACAGGCCTCGGCCGCACGGCCGAAATGGCGCTCGCGGGCCACGGCGACGATGTACTTGAGTTCGGTGAGGGTCATGGCTGGGTCCGCCAGGAAAAGAGAGTGGAACGACAACGTCCGCCGATGCGGCGGACGGCAAGGGGAATGCCTTTCGGACTGCGCGGATGAGGTGGCGTCGGCATGGTCAGGTCCGCAGGAAGTCCTCGCGGCCACGCATCCAGCGCGCCAGGTGGGCCTCGACCACGTCGGGGTGGTCGCGCCGCAGCGCCGCTGCGGCGTCGCGCGCCTGCTCGGCCAGCTCGGCGTCGGCATCCAGGTCGGCGAAGCGCAGCAGCGCCATGCCCGACTGGCGTTTGCCCAGGAACTCGCCCGGCCCGCGCTGCTCCAGGTCGCGGCGCGCGATCTCGAAGCCGTCGTTGGTCTCGAACATGGCGCGCAGGCGCTCGCGCGCCACCTGGGACAGCGGCGTCTGGTAGAGCAGCACGCAGACGGACTCGGCGCTGCCCCGCCCCACCCGGCCGCGCAGCTGGTGCAGCTGGGCCAGGCCGAAGCGCTCGGCGTGCTCGATCACCATCAACGAGGCATTGGGCACGTCCACGCCGACTTCGATGACGGTGGTGGCCACCAGCAGATCGACGTCGCCGTCGCGGAAGGCCTGCATCACCGCGGCCTTCTCGGCCTGCGGCAGCCGGCCGTGGACCAGGCCGATGCGCAGGTCCGGCAGGTCGGCCCGCATGCCTTCGTAGGTGTCCACGGCGGTCTGCAGTTCGAGCGCCTCGCTCTCTTCCACCAGCGGACAGACCCAATAGGCCTGCTGCCCCTGGCGCGCGGCCTGCGCGATGTGGCCGATGACTTCCTCGCGGCGCGCATCGGACACCAGCTTGGTGACCACCGGAGTACGGCCGGGCGGCAGTTCGTCGATGACGGACACGTCCAGGTCGGCGAAGAACGTCATGGCCAGGGTGCGCGGAATGGGCGTGGCGCTCATGTGCAACTGGTGCGGCGCCAATGCGTCATCGATCTCGCCCTTGCGGCTGAGGGCCAGGCGCTGGCCCACGCCGAAGCGGTGCTGCTCGTCGACGATGGACAGGCCCAGGCGATGAAAGGAGACATGGTCCTGCACCAGCGCCTGCGTGCCCACGACCAGATCGACGGACCCGTCGGCCGCCGCCGCGGCGGCCTCGCGGCGAGTCTTCGCGGGCAGGCTGCCACTGAGCCAGGCCACGCCCACGCCCAGCGGTTCGAGCCAGGACGCCAGTTTGCGGAAATGCTGCTCGGCCAGCAGTTCGGTCGGCGCCATCATGGCGACCTGCGCCCCGCAGGAAATGGCCTGGGCGGCCGCCACCGCGGCCACCACGGTCTTGCCGCTGCCCACGTCGCCCTGCAACAGGCGGTGCATGGGATACGGCTGGTCGAGATCGACGGCGATCTCGTCGACCACGCGCTGCTGCGCGCGCGTCAGTGCGAACGGCAGCGCGGCGTACAGGCGCTCGACCAGGTTGCCCGGCTGGCGCGGCATGGGCAACCGGTCGGCGCGCTTGCTGCGCCGCCCCGCGCGGGCCGCGGCCAGCGACAGTTGCTGGGCCAGCAGTTCGTCGAACTTGATGCGGCGCCAGGCGGGATGGGCCCGCTCGGCCAGTTCGTGGCCGGACACGCCCGGCGGCGGCGCGTGCAACAGGCGGATCGCAGGCTCGAACGCCATCAGGCCATAGCGGCCGCGCACGCTGTCGGGCAGCGTGTCGCTGAGGTCGGCGCTTTCCAGCGCCTGCGTGACGGCGCGGCGCAATGTGGGCTGCGGCAGGCCGTCGGTGCTGGGATAGACGGGTGTCAGGGCTTCGGGCAAAGCGGTATCGGCGTTGCTCATGCGCGGATGCACCATCTCGCGGCCGAACAGGCCGCCGCGCACGTCGCCGCGCGCGCGCGCAGGCGGCGGCCCTTCTCAAGCTGCTTCTGCTGGCTGGGATAGAAATTGAGCCAGCGCAACTGCAGCTCGCCGCTGTCGTCGGCCAGCACGGCCGTCAACTGGCGGCGCGGCCGGTACATGACTTCGGAACGCAGCACCTCGCCTTCGACCTGCGCGGGATAGCCGGGCCGCAGGCTGCCGATGGGCACGACGCGGGTCTCGTCCTCGTAGCGCAGCGGCAGATGCAGCAGGAAGTCTTCAGGGCCGTGCAGCCCGAGCGACTGGAGCTTGCGCTCGACCAGGCTGGCCGCGCCTCGGCCTTCCTTGGGGCGTGACTCGGCCGGCGCCTTGCGGCGCGGCCGGGTTGCCACGGCGGGTTTGGCGGCCGCGGCCTGGCGGGTTGCCATGGGCGTGTCTGACGTAGACAGAACCTTACTGCCGCGAGGGCTTACAGCACCAGGATGGCTTCCACTTCGAACTGCGCGCCCTTGGGCAGGCTGGACACGCCGACGGTGGAACGCGCCGGGAACGGCTGCGGGATGATCTCGGCCATGATGGCGTTGGCGGCGGTGAACTTGCTGAGATCGGTCAGGAACAGCGTGAGCTTGACGATGCTGTCCAGCGTGCCGCCAGCCGCCGTGATGACGGCCTGCATGTTGGCGAAGGCCTGGCGCACCTGGGCGTCGAAGTTCTCGGACACCAGTTCGCCGGTGCCGGGTTCAAGGCCGATCTGGCCGGACAGGAACACGGTCTTGCCGGTGGCGGCCACTGCTTGCGAGTACGGGCCGACCGCGGCGGGGGCGTCGTCGGTATGGATGATCTGCTTGCTCATGGCGGGAATCCTGGGAAAATTGCTGCGACTAGGACTATCGGAGTGTAGCCAGCAATAGTCCTTCGTGAAAGGGATATTTGGCGCGCGGCCGGGTGAGGCCGGGCGGCATGGATCAGGCCAGGCCGGCGCGATGCGCCATCAGCAGATCATAGAAGGTCTGCGCGGCCACCGACAGGCCGCGCCCCTTGCGTTTCACCAAGTACAGCGGCCGGGTCAACGCGCGCCCCTGCAGGGGCTTGATGACCAGCTCGGGCCGCTGGAAATGGAACAGCGTCATGGCGGGCACCACGCTGATGCCCATGCCCGCCAGCACCAGGCCGGTGACGGTGGCCAGGTGCTCGACTTCGAGCAGGGGCGTGAAGGCCTCGGCGCCCAGGGCCTCGTCCAGGCGCTGGCGCACGCTACTGCCGCGCGCCAGCTGGATGACCGGCCACTGCGCCACGTCCCGCAGCCGCACCTGGCGCTGCGACGCCAGCGCATGGTCTTCGCGGCAGACCAGGAAATAGCGGTCCGCATGCAGGAAGGCGCTGTCCAGCCCGCTCATGTCGGCACGGCGCGCGGCCACCGCGAAGTCGACCTCGCCGCTCTGCACCATGTCCAGGCAGGGATCGAGCAGGGCATCGCGCAGTTGCAGGACGATGCCCGGGTGGTCGGCATGGAACTGCGCCAGCAGGCCCGGCAGCCAGCCCGCGGCCAGCGACGGCAAGGCCGCCACCGACACCCGGCCGCGGCGCCGTTCGGCGTGGTCGCGCAGGTCTTCCATGGCCAGTTCGAGCTCACCCAGCAGGCGCTGGGCGGTGCTTTCCAGCACGCGGCCCTCGACGGTGAGTTCGACCCGGCGCGTATTGCGGTCGAACAGGCGCACGCCGGCGGCCTCTTCCAGCGTACGGATCAGGGCGCTGAACGCGGGCTGCGTCAGGTGGCAGCGCTGGGCGGCGCGGGTGAAGTGCTTCTCTTCGGCCAGGGCCACGAAAGCGCGCAATTGTCGGGTGGACAGATTCATACAAGGCCTGGATAAATCAATCTCATATTTCTATTTTACGTATGAAGCCGGCGTGCCTATAGTGGCTGCCATCAATCGCTACATCGGGCGCATCGCACGCCCTGGAGACAACGCAATGCCTGCCCAGCCCTCCCCCTGCCTGGTCGGATGCGCGACCGGCTTTTCCGGAGACCGCACCGATGGCGCGCTGCCCGTGGTGCGCACGCTGGCGCGCCAGGGCGGCGGCACCCTGATCTTCGAAACCCTGGCCGAACGCACGCTGGCGCTGGCCCAGTTGGCGCGCAACCAGGACCCGGAAGCGGGCTACGAGCCGCTGCTGGACGACCTGGTGGGCCCGGTGCTGCAGGACTGCCTGCGGCACGGCATCGACATCGTCAGCAACTTCGGCGCGGCCAATCCCCCGGCGGCCGCGCGACGCATCGCGGCGCTGGCGGCACAACAGGGCCTGCCCGCGCCGCGCATCGCCACCGTGCATGGCGACGAACTGAACCGTCCCGAGCAGCGCGCGCTGCTGCGCGAGAAACTCGGCCCCGTGCTGGACACGCTGGACGTGGTCAGCGCCAATGCCTACCTGGGCGCCACCGAGATCGCCAGCGCCCTGCGAGCCGGCGCGCAGATCGTGGTCGCCGGACGCGTGGCCGACCCCTCGCTGACCGTCGGCCCCGCGCTGGCCCGCTACGGCTGGGACGAAAACGACTGGGCGCGCATCGGGCGCGCCACCATCGCCGGCCACCTGCTGGAATGCGGCACGCAGGTCACCGGCGGCTACTTCAGCGTGCCCGGCCTGAAGGACGTGCCCGGCGGACTGGCCGACACGGGCTTTCCGATCGCCGAGATCGACGCCGATGGCGGCTTCGTGGTCGGCAAGGCGGATGGCACCGGCGGCATGGTCGATGCCCGCACGGTGAAGGAACAACTGCTGTACGAAGTGCATGATCCCGCGCGCTACCTGACTCCCGACGTGATCGCCGACCTGAGCGGCGCCACGGTGCGGGAGTTGGGCGGCGACCGCGTGGCGGTGCACGGCGTGACAGGCCATGCGCGGCCGGACGAGCTGAAGGTCAACGTCTGCTATCGCGGCGGCTGGCTGGCCGAGGCCGAGATCTCGTACGCCGGCGTGCAGGCGGAAGCCCGCGCGCGCCTGGCGGGCGAGACCGTGGCGCGCCGCATCGGCCCTGCCCTGGCACTGCGCATCGACCTGATCGGCGCGCTGAGCATCCTGGCCGACGACGGCGGCGCCATGCGCGACGCCCGCGCGCCCGGCCATGGCCGCGACGTGCGCCTGCGCGTGGCGGCCGAACACGCCGACCGCGCGGTGGCCGAACGCGTGCTGCGCGAGGTGATGGCGCTGTACTGCTGCGGCCCGGCGGGCGGCGGCGGCGTGCGCACCTCGCTGCGTCCGCGCCTGAACATGCTGTCGTGCACCGTGCCGCGCGATGCCGTGGCGGCCGGCTGGAGCATGCTGGACACCGACGCACGCCAATGAGGATCGCAACCATGATGAACACCGTGGATGTACCGCTGTACCGCCTGGCGCACAGCCGCTCGGGCGACAAGGGCGACATCTCGAACCTGAGCCTGATCGCCTGGGATGCCGAATGCCACGCGATCCTGCTGGACCAGGTGACCGAGGCGCGCGTCGCCGAATGGTTCGCCTACCGCCGGCCGGTGCGCGTGACGCGCTATGTGCTGACCGGCCTGGAGGCCATGAATTTCGTGCTGGAAGGCGTTCTGGACGGCGGCGTGAACGACGCGCTGAACCTGGACGCGCACGGCAAGAGCCTCTCTTTCCATCTGCTGGACCTGCCTGTCGCCGTGCCCGCGGCGCTGGCGGCGCGCCTGCCCGACGTACCGGGCTGAGAGGCGCGTCTTCCCTTTTTCACCTTCGCGTTCATAACGACATCCCACAGGAGACAACCATGCGATTTTTCACCCTGACCCGACTGGCCGCCTTGTGTGCCGTCGCCGCGCTGCCGCTGGCCGCCAGCGCGCAGGATTTCCCGACCAAGCCCATCACTTTCGTCGTGCCGTTCGCGGCTGGCAGCGCCACCGACCAGATCGGCCGCGCCATCGCGCAAGGCGTCACCGAACAGACGGGCCAGGCCGTGGTCATCGAGAACAAGCCGGGCGCCAGCGCCATGATCGGCGCGCAGGACGTGGCCCGCGCCGCGCCGGACGGCTACCGCGTGCTGATCACCACCAACACCACCCATGCGGCCAACGAGCACCTTTACAAGACGCTGCAGTACGACCCCGTGAAGGACTATGCCCCCATCACCCTGCTGGGCAAGGGCGGCCAGATCATGGTGGTCAATCCGGCCTCGCAGGCCAAGAGCGTGGGCGACTTCCTGGAAATGGCCAGGAAGAACCCGGGCAAGATGAGTTTCGGCAGCGGCAGCTCCAGCAGCCGCGTCGCGGGCGAACTGCTGCAGCAGATGGCCGGCGTGCAGTTGCTGCACGTGCCGTACAAGAGCAATCCGCCGGCCGTGACCGACCTGATGGGCGGCCAGATCGACATGATGATCACCGATACGGCCACGGGCCTGCCGCAGGTGAAGGCCGGCAAGCTGCGCGCGCTGGGCGTGACGGGCCTGAAGCGCTCCCCGCTGGCGCCGGACGTGCCCACCATCGACGAGGCCGGCGTGAAGGGCTATGAAATGGGCTACTGGTTCGCGGCCTACGCGCCGGCCGGCACGCCGCCGGCGGTGGTCAAGCGCCTGAACGAGCTGATGGTGAAGGCGACCGAGAGCAACGTCGCGAAGCAGTTCTACGCCAACACAGGCACCGCTCCCGCCACGTCCACGCCCGAGGAACTGAAGCAGTTCCAGGCAGCCGAATCGACGAAGTGGGGCGAGATCATCAAGAAGGCCGGCATCCAGCCGGAATAAGAACCCAGCGGACGCCTGACACGGCGCCCGCCCTGGCGGCCATGCTGGCCGCCGGGGATCAGCGGCTGTCATTGGAGGAGCGCTACGGCGACCACGACGGCTACGTGCGCGCGGTCGAGGACGGCGCCCAGGCATTGATGCGCGATCGCCTGCTGCTGCGTGAGGATGCGGAGGCGGCGATAGAGGCCGCGCGGGCATCCACCGTGCTGCGCGCACCCTGAGGGTAATGAGCCGACCGGCGTGCCTCGACGAGCATGCCGGGTCGGCCTGCCCTCGCCTGGAGGGAGCGCCGCAGGCAGACCGACCCGGCATCGCTAGGCGTCGGCGGCCGCGCCCCAAGCCGCATTGACCGGCTCGCGCTTGGCATACTCCGCCCGAGCCGTGCGCAGCAAGGCCTGCACCAGGCTGATGCGCGGCGACGCGCGCGACCAGATCAGGCCGAAGCGGCGTGGTTCGCAATAAGCCGGCAGGGGAATCTGCGCCAGGCCCAGCCGCATCATCACGTCATTGGTCGACAGGGGCAGGATGGCCACTCCCAGGCCCCGGCTGACCATCACCGCGATGGACTCGATCGCGTTCACCTCGAAGCGCTCGTTGGGGCGGATGCCGGCGGCGCGCAGGTAGTTCTCCACCTGCCGGCCACCCCATTCGCTGCGTTTGTAGCGGATGAAGGGCTGTGTGGCCAGCAACTGGTGCGGGTCGTCGCCGGCATGGCGTGACGCGGCCGCCAGCACGTAGGGTTCCTCGCGCAGCAACTCCCAGCCCAGGCTTTTCGGAACGGGATACGGCGCCTGCAGCGCGATGGCCGCGTCCAGTTCGCCGTGCTCGATGGCGGTGTAGAAGGCGGGCGACAAACCGGGCCGGATGTCGACGGCGATCATGGGGTGGTCCTTGACCAACTGCTCCAGGATCACCGGCAGCATGCTGTTCAACACGGTGTTGCCGGCGCCCAGGCGCAGCTCGCCCACCATCTCGCTGGTGCGCGCCAGGTAGCGGATGCGGTCCACCTCGGCCAGCACCTGCTGCATCGGGTCCAGCAATTGCACGGCCTTCTCGGTCAGGTGCACCGTGCGGCCGGCGCGAGCCACCAGCGCCACGCCCAGCGACTCCTCCAGCGCGCGCACCTGCTGAGCGACAGCCCCATGCGTGAGGTTCAGTTGCCGGGCCGCCGCGGCCATCGAGCCATGGTGCGCCACGGCCACCAGCGTTTCCAGGGCACGAAGGTTCATGATGATAGGTTTTCTATCGTTTGATCGTATGCGCAGCATACTCCTGCGCCCTCGCTTGTTTGCCAGAATCCGGGAAAAGACCCGGAGACATCGCATGAAAAGCAAGCTGTTCGTGCCGGCCAGCCGGCCGGAACTGTTCCCCAAGGCCGCCGCCAGCCGCGCGGATGCCCTGTCGTTCGACCTGGAGGACGCGGTCGCGGCCGAGGACCGGCCCACCGCGCGGCGCAATCTGGCCCGGTGGCTGAAGACGGCGCAGCCGCGCCCGGGCCGCAGGATCATCGTCCGGGTGAATGCTCCCGGCACGACGGATTTCCTGCAGGATCTGCAAGGGCTGGCGGGCGCCCCGATCGACATCATCAATCTGCCCAAGGTGGACCACGCCGACGCGGTGCGCCAGGCCGTCGAGGCCATCACGGCGCAGGGCTGGCAATGCCCGGTGCTGGTGAACATCGAGACCGCGCAGGGGCTGCGCCACGCGGCGGAACTGGCCGCGGCGCACCCGCGCGTATGCGGCCTGCAACTGGGACTGGGCGACCTGCTGGAGCCGCTGGGCATCGCCCGCTACGAATCCGACACGCTGCACGGCATCATGCTGTCGGTGCGGCTGGCGGCCGGCGCCAGCGGCAAGTACGTGATGGACGCGGCCTATCCCGACGTGGGCAATGCGGATGGCTTTCGAGCCGAGGCCGAGCTGTCACGCCGGCTGGGGTTCCTGGGCAAGTCCTGCATCCATCCCAGCCAGGTCGACATCGCCAATGCCGTGTATGCGCCGGGCGTGGCCGAGGTGGCGCAGGCCGAACGCATCGTGGCGGCGGCCCGACAGGCCGGCCGCACGGCCTTCCTGCTGGACGGCAAGATGATCGATCCGCCTTTCGTGCGCCGGGCCGAGGACATCCTGCTGGCGGCCGGGCGCCACTGAGTGGCGGGCCTGCTTGCGGCCGGCCGGCCGGCAGGGGTCCGGACGCGACAACGCCGGCAATGAGCCGGCGTTGTCATGGCATCTCGCGAGACGGGACACCCGTCCCGAAGCGTCATCCGGGTTACTTCTCGACGAACGCGCGTTCGAACACGTAGTCGCCCGGCTCGCCCACGCCCGGCGAGACTTCGAAGCCCCGGGCATCGAGCAGTTCGCGGATGTCGGCCAGCATGTGCGGGCTGCCGCAGATCATGGCGCGGTCGACGGCCGGATCCAGGGGCGGCAGGCCCACGTCCTGGCACAGTTTGCCGCTTTCGATCAGGGCCGTGATGCGGCCTTGATTGCGGAAGGGTTCGCGCGTGACGGTGGGGTAGTACACCAGCTTGTTGCGGACCACGTCGCCGAAGAACTCGTTGTCGGGCAGTTCGCGCTCGATGAAGTCGGCGTAGGCCAATTCGTTGACCCAGCGCACGCCGTGCACCAGCACCACTTTTTCGTAGCGCTCGTAGATGTCCGGGTCTTTGATGATGCTCATGAAGGGCGCCAGGCCGGTGCCCGTGCCGAACAGGTACAGGTGCTTGCCAGGCTTCAGGTCGTCGGCGACCAGCGTGCCGACCGGCTTGCGGCTGACCAGGATGGTGTCGCCTTCCTTCAGGTGCTGCAGGCGCGAGGTGAGCGGACCGTCCTGCACCTTGATGCTGAAGAACTCGAGGTTTTCTTCGTAGTTGGCGCTGGCGATGCTGTAGGCGCGCATCAGGGGCTTGCCATTGACTTCCAGGCCGATCATGACGAAGTGGCCGTTGTGGAAACGCAGGGCGGCGTCGCGGGTGGTGGTAAACGAGAAAAGCGTGTCGTTCCAGTGGCGCACGCTGAGCACGCGCTCGGTATTGAAAGCTGCCATGTCGATCTGAAGAATGCGGCGCGAAAATGCGCCTTTTAAGGCCGGAAGCGCGCTGCGAAAAAGGAACGCGCAAGGCAAGGATGTCCCGAGTTTACCCGATCCAGTCGAGAACCGCTCTCATCTTTCAGTTATACCCTTATGCCTTGTCTCCGGGGTTTCAGGACGCTTTGCACCTTGATCGCACCCGATGCCGGCGAGCGCATGCGCTTGCTGGCCGCCGGCACCGCCGGCGGCCAGCAAGCTGTCAGATAGTTGAACGAGGGCGCTCTTCCTGCTATCTTCCCGCATTCATCAGGTTGTTGATAATCATTTTCGTTGACAGGACGCGCTACCTGCCGCGCCCGTCGCATTACCGGAGTCTGCCGATGCCCTCCTTCAAGCCTCTGCCCCTGCTGCGCGTCCTGGCGCTGGCCGGCGCCGCCGCCCTGTCCCTGCCGGTTTCGGCCGCCGAGGAGGTCAGTCTCTACACCACCCGCGAGCCCAAGCTGATCCAGCCGCTGCTGGACGCGTTCACGAAGGACAGCGGCATCAAGGTCAATACGGTGTTCGTCAAGGATGGCCTGCTGGAACGCGTGAAGGCCGAGGGCAGCAAGTCGCCCGCCGACGTGCTGATGACCGTGGACATCGGCAACCTGATCGACCTGGTCGATGGCGGCATCACCCAGCCGATCCAGTCCAAGACGCTCAACGAGGTGCTGCCCGCCAACCTGCGCGGCGCGGACGGCAACTGGTACGTGCTGTCGCTGCGCGACCGCGTGCTGTACGTCGAGAAAGACCTGCCGATCACCAGCTTCCACTACGAAGACCTGGCCGATCCCAAATACAAGGGCAAGGTCTGCATCCGCTCGGGGCAGCACCCCTACAACACCGGCCTGGTGGCCGCGATGATCGCCCATGACGGCGCCGAGGCCACCGAGAAGTGGCTGCGCGGCGTGAAGGACAACCTGGGCCGCAAGGCCACCGGCGGCGACCGCGACGTGGCCCGCGACATCCTGGGCGGCATCTGCGACATCGGCCTGGCAAACGCTTATTACGTCGGCCACATGAAGAACGCCGAGCCGGGCACCGACGCCCGCAAGTGGGGCGACGCCATCAAGGTCGTCCGCCCGACCTTCGCCAACGACAAGAGCGGCGGCACGCACGTCAACGTCAGCGGCGCCTCGGTGGCCAGGTACGCGCCCAACAAGGCCAATGCCGTGAAACTGCTGGAGTTCCTGGTGTCCGAACCGGCCCAGACGCTGTACGCCCAGGCCAACTACGAGTACCCGGTCCGCAAGGGCGTGAAACTGGACCCGGTGGTGGCCAGCTTCGGCGAACTGAAGGTCGATCCCCTGCCCGTGGCCGAGATCGCCAAGTACCGCAAGCAGGCCAGCGAGCTGGTCGACAAGGTGGGCTTCGACAACTGACGCGCCACGGCACGTGCCGGTCACAGGCAAAAAGCGGCCCCGGGCCGCTTTGCGCTTTTTTGCCGTCCGCGCATGGCCGGGCGAAACCTGCCCTTTCCCCACGCGGCAAGCCCCGAGGCCCGCGCCTCTTCCCACGCCGCAATCGGCGTCGTATTCGATGTTGCCGCATGCATAAACAGACATTGCCGCGGGTCATGAGCCCGCGCGCCGAACGCGGCGCCGGCTGGCTGGGCGCCGCGGTGCTGATCGCCCTGGCCGTGCTGGCGCCGCTGGCCGCGCTGGCCTGGTGGGCGCTGCAGGCCGATCTGGAACACTGGCGCCACCTGGCGCAGAACGTGCTGCCCACCGCCCTGGCCAATACCGCCATCCTGCTGCTGGGCGTGGGCGTGCTGGTGACCCTGCTGGGCACGGGATCGGCCTGGCTGGTGACGGCCTATGACTTTCCCGGCCGGCGCACGCTGACCTGGGCGCTGCTGCTGCCGCTGGCGGTGCCGACCTACATCATCGCCTTCGCCTACCTGGACCTGCTGCATCCCATCGGGCCCATCCAGGGCGCCATCCGCGCCATGCTGGGCTACGACAGCCCGCGCCAGTTCCGCCTGCCCGACCTGCGCTCGATCTACGGCGCGATATTCGTGCTGGGCTTCGTGCTGTATCCCTACGTGTACCTCAGCACCCGCGTGATGTTCATGACGCAGGCGGCCAGCCTGCTGGAAGCGGCCCGCACGCTGGGCGCCGGCCGCGCCGAGGTGTTCCTGCGCGTGGCGCTGCCGCTGGCGCGCCCGGCCATCGTGGTCGGCGTCAGCCTGGCCTTGCTGGAAACGCTGAACGACATCGGCGCCTCGGAATTCCTGGGCGTGCAGACGCTGACGGTGTCCATCTACAGCACCTGGGTCACGCGCTCCGACCTGGCCGGCGCGGCGCAGATCGCCCTGTCGATGCTGGCGCTGGTGGTCGCGCTGATCCTGCTGGAGCGCCACGGCCGCAAGCGCCAGCGCTATGCCAACACGCAGCGCATGCGGCCGATGCAGGCGCGCCGGCTGCAAGGCGCCGGCGCCTTGCTCGCCATCGCACTGGGCTGGATGCCGGTGCTGCTGGGCTTCGTCGCGCCGGCGCTGTATCTGGTTGCCGAGACCTGGAAGCGCCTGCATCTGGTAGGCGGCGTATCGCATCAGTTGCTGGCCGGGCTCGGCAATACCTTCATCCTGGCCGGCTCGGCCACGGTGGTCACGGTGCTGTGCGGACTGACCGTGGCCTGGGCCGGTCGCACCCTGCGCGAAAGCGCACGCTTCCATCCCGGCCGCGCCTGCCTGCGCATCGCCAGCCTGGGCTATGCCTTGCCGGGCACGGTGCTGGCGATCGGCCTGCTGACGCCCTTCACGCTGATCGACCATGCCCTGGCCGATGCGCTGAACCTGGACGGACTGCTGCTGATGGGCTCGATGGGCGCGCTGGTGGTGGCCTACACGCTGCGCTTCCTGGCCATGCCCGCGGGCGGCATCGAGGCCGGACTGTCGCGCATTCCGCCGTCGCTGGAACAGGCCTCGCGCCTGCTGGGCGAGAACGCCGCGGGCACGCTGCGCCGCGTGCACCTGCCGCTGCTGCGCCCGGCGATCGCCGCCAGCGCGCTGCTGGTGTTCGTGGACGCCATGAAAGAGCTGCCCGCCACCCTGCTGCTGCGCCCCATGAATTTCGACACGCTGGCCACCTGGCTGTATGCCGAGGCCGCGCGCGGCACCTACGAGGAAGGCGCGGTCGCCGCGCTGGCCATCGTGCTGGCGGGCCTGCTGCCGGTGATCCTGCTGGCGCGCACCAATCTGAAGATAGGACATTGAGACCATGGCCGACTTGCTGGAACTCGACCATATCCTGCTGGGCTATGAAACGCCGCAAGGCGACAAGGTGGTGGTGAACGACCTGTCGCTGGGCTTGGCCGCCGGCCATATCGGCTGCCTGCTGGGCCAGTCCGGCTGCGGCAAGACGACCGTGCTGCGCGCCGTGGCGGGATTCGAGCCCGTGCGCGCGGGCGCCATCCGCCTGGACGGCACGGTGATCTCGTCGCCGCAGGCGCAGGTGGCGCCGGAACGCCGCCGCGTCGGCATGATGTTCCAGGACTACGCGCTGTTTCCGCACCTGACGGTGGCGCAGAACGTGGGCTTCGGCCTGCGCCGCGCGGCGCGCGCGCAACGCGAGGCGCGCGTGGCCGAAATGCTGGAACTGGTGGGGCTGGCCCATGCGGCCGACAGCTATCCGCACGAACTGTCCGGCGGCCAGCAGCAGCGCGTGGCGCTGGCGCGCGCGCTGGCGCCCTCGCCCGAGCTGCTGCTGCTGGACGAACCGTTCTCCAACCTGGACGTGGACACGCGAGAGAAGCTGGCCTTCGAGGTGCGCGACATCCTGAAGACCACGGGCCACACGGCCATCCTGGTCACCCACAACCAGGCCGAGGCGTTCGCCATCGCCGACCGCATCGGCATCATGTCCGAAGGACGGCTGGCGCAATGGGACACGCCGCACAATCTGCTGCATCAGCCGGTGGATGATTTCGTGCGCGGCTTCGTGCGGCGCGAGGACCTGCACGAGCAGCGCCAAGAGGCGTACGCGCGCGGGGCCTGATGGCCGGCAATACGCGGCCGTATCGCAATCAGGCGCGGTTTTCCGGCAACGGAATGAATTCCGTCTCGTCGCCCGGCACCACCTGATCGAACCGGTTGCGCTGCCAATCCTGCTTGGCCTGCTCGATACGGTCCTTGCTGCTGGACACGAAGTTCCACCACAGGAAACGCGGCGCATCCAGCGGTTCGCCGCCCACGATGGCGAACCGGGCCGGCGTATTGCCGGTATTGGTGACCGTGACGGTGCGGCCCGGCGCGAACACCAGCAGG
This sequence comes from Bordetella ansorpii, assembly GCF_900078705.1. Taxonomy (GTDB): domain Bacteria; phylum Pseudomonadota; class Gammaproteobacteria; order Burkholderiales; family Burkholderiaceae_B; genus Bordetella; species Bordetella ansorpii_A. The sequence goes on along the minus strand of NZ_FKIF01000010.1, from coordinate 630,115 downwards.
CGGCCTCGATCGTGCTGGATGCCTTCCACGCTGACACAGCCTTCGGCCAGGTAGGCGGCGCGTTCCTCGTGTTCGGCCGGCAGGTCCACCGAGGCGCCCGGCTGCAGCGTGATGTCGCCGTAGAACAGCGGCGACAGCGTGCGCACGGCCGAGGTCTTGCCGAACAGCGAGCCCGCCACTACCTGCACGTGCACGCCCTCGCCTTCGATGACGGGCTGCGCTCCGCGGCCGTAATGCACGAAACCGGGATCGGTCTCTTCATGCTCGCGCGGCAGCGCCACCCACATCTGCAGGCCGAACATGCGCTGCGCCACGGCGCGCGCCTCGGGCGACGAACGTTCGGAGTGCACGATGCCACGGCCGGCCGTCATCCAGTTCACTTCGCCCGGCAGGATGGTCTTGGTGTTGTTCTGGCTGTCGCGGTGCACCAGCGAGCCGTCGAACAGGTAGGTGACCGTCTCCAGGCCGATGTGCGGGTGCGGACGCACGTCGATGCCGATCTCGGCCGGCATCAACGCCGGCCCCATCTCGTCCAGGAACACGAAGGGACCGACCGAGCGGCGCTGGGCAGAGGGCAGCGCGCGGCGCACCTCGAAATTGCCGATGTCGCTGGTACGGGGGATGACGATGGTATCGACGGCGGTGGACAGGTCGGACATGGAAAACTCCTGTGTGCTTGCTTGGGTTCGGGGCGGCGACGCGATGGGGACGCGGCGCGACGAAAACGGATTCAGGGGACTTGGGCGGGTCCGCCACGGCGGCGGGGGCACTCGGCCAGGGCATCGTCGGGCTGGCTTCACGATACCCCGTCCGCCGGGCGGCGGGTTGTCACACGCCGCCCGGCCTCGCTCAGGGCAGATCGAAGACCAGCACTTCGGCGCCCTGGCCTTGCGACAACTCGAGGGCTGCCTCGTCGGTCACCGCCAGGCCATCGCCGGCCTCCAGCGCCAGGCCGTTGATGGTGAGCCGGCCACGGGCCACGTGCACCCAGGCGCGGCGGCCACGCGCCAGCTCCAGGCGGCCCGATTCGTCGCCATCGAACAGGCCGACGTACAGGCGGGCGTCCTGGTGGATGCGCACCGCGCCTTCGGCGCCGTCGGCAGCGGCCACCAGCCGCAGCCGGCCGCGCTTCTCTTCCTCGGCGAAGCGCTTTTCCTCGTACTCGGGCGCAATGCCGGTCACGTCGGGCTCGATCCAGATCTGCAGCAGGTGCGTGGGCTGGTCGGGCTGCGGGTTGAACTCGGAGTGCAGCACGCCGCGGCCGGCGCTCATGCGCTGTACGTCGCCCGGCCGGATGGTCGAGCCGTTGCCCATGCTGTCCTTGTGCGCCACCGCGCCTTCCAGCACATAAGTGATGATCTCCATGTCGCGGTGGCCGTGGGTGCCGAAACCTCGGCCGGCGCCGATACGGTCATCGTTGATCACGCGCAGCGGGCCGAAACCCATGTGCTCGGGGTCGTAGTAGTTGGCGAACGAAAACGTGTGATGGGTGTCGAGCCAGCCGTGGTTGGCGTGGCCGCGGTCGGCGCTGCGTCGGATCGTGATCATGGCAAACTCCTTTGGAAATCATGAATGACTGTGGTGGGTGGGAACGCAGCCGGTTGGCCTCTTCGTTCACCGCATGAAACGCATTGTGCGCGCTGCCCTTGGCCTTGAGATTGAACGGCGTTGATGAGATCATTCAAATAATTTGAACGATATTTCACCGCCCTCTCCGGGCGGTCTGCCGCCCCATGAGCCAACAGCCCATCACCCCCGAACTGCTGTCGATGGTCGACGCCATCGCCCGCCACGGCAGCTTCGCCCGCGCGGCCCGCGAGCTGGGCAAGGTGCCTTCCGCCGTCACCTACGCCATCCGCAAGCTGGAGGATGGGCTGGACGTGCTGCTGTTCGACCGCAGCGGCCATCGCGCGCAGCTGACGCCGGCCGGCGAAACCCTGCTGCACGAAGGGCGCCACGTATTGCAATCGCTCGACGAGCTGGCCTACCGCGTCAAGCGCGTGGCCACGGGCTGGGAGGTGGAGTTGCGCATCGCCGTCAGCGCCGTGCTGCCTTGGCAGCCGCTGTACGAGATCATCGAGGACTTCCGCATCGCCGGCCCCGGCACCACGTTGCGCTTTTCCAGCGAAGTGCTCAGCGGCATCTGGGATGCCTTGGGGTCGGGGCGGGCCGACCTGATCATCGGCGCGGACGCGGCGGGCTCGCCGCCCGGCAATGCCTTCCGCTCGCAGGCCATGGGCCAGACGCAGTTCGCCTTCTGCGTGGCGCCGCATCATCCGCTGGCCGGACTGAACCGGCCGCTGCTGCCCGCGGACATCTCGGCCTATTGCGCGGTGGTGGTGGCCGACACCTCGCGCGACCTGCCCACGCGCACGCGCGGGCTGCTGAACCAGCAGCCCCTGATCGTGATGCCCAACATGGAAGGCAAGATCGAGGCGCAGATGCGCGGGCTGGGCTGCGGCTACCTGCCGCTGACGCTGGCCGCGCCCTACATCACCCAAGGGCGGCTGGTGGTATGCCCCGTCGACGGCGGCGTGTCGCTGGATGAGAACGTGGTGTACGCGTGGCAGGCGCGCCAGCCGGGCGCGGGGCTGGCATGGTGGCTGGAGCGCCTGAAGTCGCCCAAGCTCTGTGAGAGCCTGTTGGGACTCGGCGCCTGATCGCCCCAATCTTGGCCATCTGCCTGCACGAGGGGCTGCGCCGTGGTCAGGCCAGGCGCAGGCAATCCAGTCGGGCCCGGCATGCCTGTCCTGCCGTCCGGGCTTCGCGAACCGAACCCGCCAGGCCCGTGGGCATTACGCCGCCATGCCGCCGTGCTCCCCTCGAGCCGGAGGGCGCCGGTCACCGGGATGCCAGGCGCGCGACCCCGCGCGGGCGGGCAGCGGCCGCGTGGGGGGACGCCGGCAGCAGGCCCGCCTCTGCCTGCCTCCGCCAGCGCCGGGGCAAGGCCCGCCGCGGACCGCTGACGCCTACCCGCACGGTTTCCCCGCAAGCCTGCGCGCAGTAGTCCAGGGCCTGCCGCAGCACGGTATCGACCCGGCGCAGGGACATGCCGTGCCGGTCCGCCACTTCGGTACGGGTCTGGTCTTCCAGCCGCAGCGCGGACAGCACAGTACGGTGTCCGGCCGGCAACCGATCCATCGCGCGCTCGAGCGCCGCCAGGCCAGACCGCGCCTGCGCAACGGTTTCGGGTCCCGGCGCGGCGTCGGGCAACGCGTCCATGCCGTCCTCGTCCAGGCAGTGATGCAGCCCCGGTCGCTGGGTCCGCAGCATGTCCATGGCCACGTTGCAGGCGACGCGATAGACATAGGCTTGCGGGTGCCTGATCGACGCCGGCACGCTGGCGTCTCCCAGCCGCAACCAGGCTTCGTGCAGGCAGTCGCTGGCCAGGTCCTCACTGTCCAGGCGACGTTGCAGGCGGCGCTGCAGCAGCGCATAGTTGGAAGCCAGGACTTCCCGCAACGTGGGAACAAAACCGCAGACATCCTTCGTCGCCTGCCCCTGTCCGTGCTGGCTTCGTGCCGGTAACGCCGCCTTGTGTAGGGGCTGGTGCCGGACCGGTTCCGCCGCACCGGCCGCATACCGGCAGGCGTCCCCTGCCCAGCCTCCGGTCGAAGCGATGCACCCATCGCCCCAGCCGGGATTCGGGCTGGACTCCCCGCCCCCGCTATGGATCCCGATCATGTCCATGACCTGGGTCGCCTCAACGCTCTTGCGCGAGCAGCCGGCGCTGCTCGTCGGTCAGGTGCGCCATCAGCTCGGGACGCAGCGTATCGCCATGCCCCAGCACCCGCACCCGGCCCCCGGCATCCGCGCTGGGCTCGACCGCGCGCGGCGCCGAGCCGCCCGGCGGCAGCGCCGGCCGCGAGGCGGGCTCGTTGCCGAAGCCCAGCACCTGCACGCTGATGATGGACGGCAGCGCCTTCTGGGCCGCTGCCCGCGACCGCGCCACGGCATCCTGCGCCGAGGTCGCCGCGCTGGTGGCGGCCGCGCTGGCGCTGGTCAACGCGCCCACGTTCACCGCGGCCACCACCGGAATGCCCTTGGACTCGCCCTGCACCTGGATGTTGGCCGCGTTGACCACCTGCAAGGCCGCGATGTTGACGTTGCCCGACACGCGAATTCCCGCTTCGCCCGCGTCGATCGTGCCCAGCGGCGCGATCAGGTCCACGTCGCCCGCCGGCACCTCCGGAATCGGATTCAGCGTGGCGATGCCGGCCCCGCTGCTGGGCACCGTGGGGCTGAGCGCCACGTTGCCCACGGCATCGTAGACGCGCCTGGGTGGCGTGTAGACCACGGTGGTCTTGGCGCCCCGGCCCGCGTTGATGTCGCCTTCGGCAGACCAGGCCAGCACATGACCGCCGAAGGTGGTCATGATGCGGCTCTGGCCCAGCAGGATGCTGGACTGGGCGTACATCTCGATATCGCCGCGGCCCTGGGTGACGACGCCGGCCGTGGACGGCGGCGCTTCGCCCTCCAGGCCCACGAGCTGCAAGCCGCCCGGCGTCAGCACCTGGATGCCGCCGCCGAAGTCGGTGTGCAGGCCGGCGCCGCCGTACATGGTGAAGTCGCCGCCATACGACACCGCCCGCCCCTGCGCATCCATTTCCGGGAAGAACGCACTGACGGCGCGCCGGCCGCGCAGGTAGCTGCCGAAGCGCGGGCCCGCCTCGTCGTTGTACTCGCGGCCGCCCTTGCGCAATTCGGCGAAGAACAACTGGCGTGCGTAGCTCTCGCGTTGTGCGGGCGCCAGGGCCTCCAGCGCGGCGCGCGCACCGTCCGCATCGCCTTCGTAGCCCTGCACGTCGCGCAGCCAGTTCACCAGGTACAGCTGACTTTCCTGGCGATAGTCCTCGGCCAGGCTGCGGTACGGCTGTTCCGTATCGGCGTCGCGCAGCGCCTGCCGCCGGGCCAGCTCGGCGGGGGCATCCTCCGTCGTGCCCGCGTAGCCGTATTGGGCGCGCAGCCAGCCGGCCAGCGTCAGTTCGCCGCCGTAAGTCTGCGCCACGCGGCCGGGCTGGCTATCCAGGCCGTTGCCGGGCTCGGACGTCATGGCATTGGCGGCATCCAGATAGCGCGCCAGGAAGCCCGTGTAATCGGGTCCCGCCGCGCCCACGCCCGCCAGCACCGCGATGCTGGCGCCCGGGCGCGTATCGCCGCGCACCAGCGGACCGAGGCTGCGCACGCTGGCCACGTCGTCCTGGCGGAACTGGCGGCCGGCCTGCAGCACCACCGCGCCCGGCCCCGCCACAGTGAAGCCGGCATGCACGATGTCGCGCCCGGCCTGCACCACCGATACGTCGCTGGCGTTGTTGTGCAAGGCGATCCCGTTGAAGTCCAGGATGTCGCGGCCGGCGCGCACCGCCAGCGGCGTGGCCGCCTCGAACCACTGGGCCAGGGAGACCGTCGTCCAGTCCTGGTAGCCGCGATTCAGCATCGAGGTCGTGCTGCCCGCCTTCACGCCCACCACGTCTCCGTCCACCGCATAGAAGCGCGCGGGCGTGCCGTCGCCGGCATGCAAGGCCCGCTCCTGCGGCGAGTTGGGACCGAAGACGAACAGCGGGTAGGAGCCGTTCGACGCGCCGCGAATGGCGTCCTTGGACGTGTTGGACAGCGTATCCGCGGCGGACAGCAGCCCCGACGCGAAGGCCGGCCGCAGCGGGTTGGGCAGCGTCGCGTCCGCGCCCGACAGGGTCACCGCGGGGCCGCCATTGGCCAGCACCGAGCCTCCCGCCAGGAACGACAACTCTCCGGACGCGGACGGCGCCAGCATCAGGGTATAGCGCCGGCTGCTCAGATTCGTGGGAACCACGGGCAGGATGACGTTGCCGTCGGCCGCCACCGCGCGCAGGACGGAGGGATAGACGATGTAGTAATTCGCGACGGTACTGCTGCTGGCGTAATGGGTGACTTCCCAGCCGAGATTCGACCCTTGTTCGTAGTTGCCGTGGACGCTGATCGGCACCAGATTGCCGCCCGCCGACAGCAGGTTCACCGCCGTGGCGCCAGTCCATAGCGAGAACCAGCTCTCGCCGCCGGCGGACTCGGGCTCGGCCGCGCCGATCTTGCCATAGGGCGTGGTGTTCAGGAGCTGCGTGCGGCCAGGATCGCCGGTCCCGGCCAGCACCAGGTCGCCGCGCGTCTGCAACCAGGCCGGCGCATCGCCCAGCATGAGCACAGGCCCCCCCATGCCCAGTCCGCCGGACAGCGCGAAAGGATCGCTGGCACGCAGGCCAGCCCCGTCGCCGTAGTACCGCGACACCGCGCCCACCTTGCCCGCCGACAGCGTCAGGTTGCCGCGCAGGTTGGTCAGCACGCCATTGAGATCCAGGTGGTCGATGGAGCCGCCGCCCGATCTGAAGGCCCCGCCGTTGCCTGTCGCGCCGTCGCTCTGCTGCGTGGCGCGCACGTTGGGATTGAGCGCGCCGCCGATGCGCAGATCCAGGTCGCCGCCGCCGGTCAACACCAGCTCGCCGTCGACAACGCGCCCGCTGCTGCCCACGGCGGCCACCAGGCCCTGCGAACGCGGGGTGGCGTCGGACAGGGACACCAAGGCATCGCCGCGCGCCTCGCGCACGCCGGCGTGGCGGTCGGCCGAAAGACTGAGATTGCCGCCGCCCAGGGTGCCGAACCCCGTGAAGCCCACCAGGCGCGGCTGGCCATCCACCCGTTCGAAGCGGTTGGCGTACGTACCGAAATTGATCCACCAACTGGTGGCAATGTCCTGCACGCCGGGGATGTCCTGGCCGCCCTGCCGCCAGAGCCAGTTGCCGACCGCCGAGCTGGCCTGCCGCGACCAGTCCTGGCCCGGATAGCTGACGCCGTTCTGGGCATTGTCGCCCCACGCATCGCCATACACGTCGCGGCCCGCGGACACCGTCAGGTTGCCGCCCTGGTCGGGATACCAGGCGCGGTAGACCGACATGGCCTCGGCGAATCCGCTGTCCTGGTAAGGCCCCAGCGCGCTGCCTTCGGTGACGCCGCCGCGTGCCAGTTCGAAGCGCGCATCCGCGGCGCCCACCGACGTCGGCGTGCCGGCGGTGTAGACACCATAGACGGACATCATGCCCACGTCCCGACCGGCCGCCATGGACAGATCGCCCGTGCCGGTGCGCAGCACGCTGAAGGAAGGCGTGCCGTACCGGTACGCGTATTCGGTGATGACCTCGGGCTCGCTGCCCGCATCGCCCACGCAAAACCCGGCCGTCGCGCAGGAGTCCTCGAACGAGATGCCGAACCAGTCCATCCAGCCCAATTGGTAGTTCGTCTGGAACCAGTTCTCGGCCTCGGCGTAGGTCATGCCCAGCAGTTCGGGCATGGCGTTGGCGTCCACCCAGGCCTGCGTCAGGCGTGGTCCGCTGCTGGCGGTGCAATTGCCGCCGTCATGCGAGCAGAAGTCCTCGAAGGACTCGCCGAACCAGTCCATCCAGCCCATACCGTAGGTTTCCTGGAACCACGCCTGCGCTTCGGCGGCCGTCTTGCCCGCCAGTTCAGGCACTCCATAGGCAATCGCCGCAGCTTCCGACAGACGCATATCGCCGCCAATGATGGTGCGCCGGGTAAAGCTGGCCAGACGGCCGTAGTGGGTATCGGCCAACACGATGTCTCCCGTGCCCAGCGCATTGCGCGAGCGCACGTCGGCCGACTCCAGGTCCGACCCCGCCACCAGTGTCAGGTCCCAGGACGTGGCCCCCGCCGGCAGCATGGGCGCCACCGCCCAGTTGCGGCCCTGCGTGCCGTCGGAATCGACCGGGCGCAGGTTGACCGGCGCGTCGCCCGGCAGTTCGACCTTGGTCTGCGACGGGATGATGGCGCCGCGCGCCAGCACGATCTGCCCGCGGGCCGTCAACGCCGTCGGCAGCGCGATGCCCTTGGGCCAGGTGAAGGCCTGCACGCTGGCGGCGCTGCGCAAGCGGAAGCCCGCCCCCAGTTGCGCGCCGCTGCCCAGCGTGACCGCATTTTGCAGAACGGTGCCCGCCGCCAGCACCGTGCCGTCGGCCAGCGTGACCTGGCCGGTCAGCACCAGGCCGGCCGACAGGGCCAGCTCGCCCGCCAGGGTGACCCCCACGGGCAGTTCGGTGCCCGCGGGCAGCGTGGCGGCCTGCGCGGGCAGGTCGTAGTTCAGCGCGCGGCCCGCAGGGAAGACCGTGCCCGTGTCCAGGGTGACACTGTCCACCGGGATGACGAGGTCGCCGCCGAACGGGGTCTGCCCGGTCGTCGGGTTGTAGCGGCCTTCGACGAGCAGCCAGCCCTCCTTGTCGTCCGGCGTGTCGGGCGGCGGCGCGAAACCGTCGTTGATGCTGCCATGGATGTTCAGGTTGCCGCCGGCGCGCAGCACCAGCACGCCGGGCTCGCCGAAGCCGCGTCGCGAGATATCGGCATGCGGTCCGTAGCGGTAACCCGACAGGTCCAGGTCGCCCACCACCGTGAGATCGCCGTCCGCCGTGGCGCTGGCGATCTCCACGCCGGGACGCAGCCGCGCGCCCAGGCGGGACAGCGTATCGCCCAGCGCCGCGTTGCCGCTGGCCAATTGCATGAAATCCAGGTTCTCCTTGTGGATGCCCTGTTCCTCGTTGCCGAAGTAGCCCTGCGAGATCAGTTGCGGCCGCTTGTGGTTGATGTCGAGCTCAGCCGCCAGCGGCGCATCGGTATAGCGGCGGAAGGCGTTGACCGCCACGAGGCCGGCGCCCTGGATGACGGGCGTACCCGCCACATTCAGCGCCACGCCGTTGGCGCCGTCGCCCGATCCGGCCAGCGCGCCGCGCGCATCGTTGCCGCCCGTGCGAAGCACGTTCAGGTCCAGCGTGCCGCGCATCACGCCGTCGTGCCGCTCGGGCTGCGCGGTGCCTGCCCGCAGGTCGAAAGACGCGCCCGCGCCCAGCGCCAGGGTGCCCTGGCGCGAGGTCAGGTCGATGATGGCGCGGTTCGGGCTGTCGATGATCTTGCCGTAGCTGTCGCGGCGCAGGTGCGTGCCGTGCGCGTCCAGCTGGCCGTTGATCGTCAGGTCGCGTTGCGCGGCCAGGTAGATGCTGCCCACCTGCACGCCGCTGGCGTCGATGCGGCCGTTCACGGTGAGACTGCCGCCGTCGGCCACGATCTCGACGTGGCGCGCGCGCACCTCGTCGCCCACCGTCAGGTCGCCCTGCTTGACCTGGAAGCGCCGCGCGCCGAACGCGCCGCCGTCGTTCAAGCGGGTGTTCAGACCCTGGAAGTCGGCCAGGGTCTGCGCACGCAACGTGATCTCGGCGGCGTCGTAGGGCACATAGGTGCCGCCCGCGTCGTACAGGCCGCTGGCGCTGCCCAGCACGGCGCCGGCCAGGTCGAGGTAGCCCGCCGATGCCCCCAGCGCGCTCGCCTGCAAACGGCCGCCGCGGTTGTAGCGCGCGGACAAGTCGATCACCGAGCCGGCGGCCTGCGTGATGTCGCCCTCGGCGCTCTTCATCACCAGATCGCCGCCCCAACTGTATTGCTTGACGTCGTGCATGACGATCTCGCGGCCCGCCAGATCGAGATGGGCCGCGTCGCCCAGCACGATGTCCTGCTGCGCGTCCAGCGTCAGCTTGCCCGAGGGCAGCGCCACGGTGGTGTCCAGCGAGATGCGCCGCGCCGCCAGGCTCAGCGAACCGCCCAGGGCATTGCTCGTGCCGGGCGCGGCGCCCGTGCCCCGCACCGTCAGCGCGCCGCTGGCGCGCACATCCAGCACGGCGCCCGCCTCGGCGGTCAGCAAGGGCGTACGCACGACGATGTCGCCGCCGCGGTACTGCCAGCCTCGGCCGGCCTCGTAGCCATCTACCGCATGGTGCACGGCCAGGCTGCCCGTGTCCTGGGCCGTGATCCGCGTGGCGGCATCCAGCGTCAAGGCCGAGAAGCCCAGCACCAGACGGTTGGCCGGCACCAGCGAGGTCGCCGTGCGGTACGGCGCCGCGTCGAAACGGATGACGTCGGCGGAGATCGCCAGCGTGCCGTCGCCCAGGCGGTCCAGCACCGCGCCGCCAGGCGCGGCGGGTGTGTCGTAGCCGGGGATGCCGGTCGCCGGATCGGCCGTCAGCGATCCGGCCCACACCAGTTCATTGGCGCGGATCGTCGCCGTGTCGTCCGCCGCGCCATAGCCATGGATGGCCGGCGCGCCCAGCACCAGGCGCTGCAGGGACGACGCGCCATTGGCGACGCGTGTGTCGAGCAACATGGACCCGAACACGTTCACGGACTCGCCCGCCGTGAGGATCAGGCTTTCCAGCGCGGGCGTGCCCAGCGCCGTATTGCCGCGCAGCAGGCGGTCCAGCACGTCCTGGCTCATCGCCATGCCAGGCGGCAGCACGCCCGCCGCCTGGGCAGCCGCCAGCGACTGGGTCGATCCCAGGTTCAGCGAAGACACGCTCAGCATCAGGTTGCGCGTGCCGTATTCGACGGCCTCGCCCATCGAGAACACGCCGTTGGTGGCCACGGCGATCGAGCCCTCGGACACGATGCGCGCCATGCCCTCGCACTGCGACAGGCAGGCGCCCAGCTCGATGCGCGTGGCATTCTCGAACGAGGGCGGCAGCAACGTGACATCGCCGTTGGAGACGACCAGCGCGCCCGTGCCCTGCGTCTCGATCAGCAAGCCGTTGCGGGCATCCATCGGCATGGCGCCCTGGCGCAGGGTGCTCAGCGTGGCGCCCGGCTCGACGACGATGCGCCCTGCCGCGCCGCTGGCCAGCACGATCTCGGCGGCCTGCAGCGTGACGCCGTTGCGCACGATCACGTTGCCGCCATCGCTGCCGCTGCCCAATCCCTGGCGCCCCGAGCCGTAGGTCCCATACAGGGCCCCGCCCACGACCATCCGGACCGGCGCCAGGGCATTGAGCGCGCTGGCGGACACCGCGGCGGCGCGCTCGCCCAGGATGGGCGACTGTCCAGGCGCGAGCACTTCGATACCCTCGGCGGCGCCGCTGACCGTCAGCGTGCCGCCATAGCCGGCGCTGCCCGCCGCGGGCGCGAAGCGGGCCTCGCCGTCCACACGCAAGGCCTGTCTGCCGTTCATGCCCGCGCCGGCGCCCAGCGTCAGCGTCAGCGTGGCAGCGTCCGCCGGCAACATGGCGCGCGGAATGCCGCGACGCGCCGCATCGGCCAGCAGGAACTGCGCGTACGAGGTCTCGTTGTACTGCGCATGACGCCGCACCACGGCGGCCGGCGTGACCAGCAGCGTGTTGGCCAGCGCGTTGCGTTGGCCCGTATGGGCCGTGCCCAGGAAGCCCTGGGTGGCCAGCGAGCCGCCCCGCGTGCGCGCGGTGACGGCGGAAGCATGGGGCGCGGCCGCGCCGATCTCGACGCGGAAGGCGCCGGGCAACAGCGCATAGGAAGACGGCAGCAGCGTGTAGGTGCCGGCCGCCAGGCCGGGCAGCGCGTGCTCGATCGTCACCTGGCGGCCCACGGCCGGCAAGCCCGCGCCGGACTCCGCCACCACCGGCGCATACGCACCTTGGAAGGACGGCACGATGGCATAGACGCCGTTACCGGAGGATGCGAATCCCATGGCCGGATTGCTGTCGGCCATTGCATGCGCGAGGATGTCGATGGAGCCGCCGCGGCCGCTGACGAAGGCCGCGCCGCGCAGCTCTCCCCCACCCGAGAGATCCAGGACCGCGCCTGGCTCCACCGCGATCTCGACGCCGTCGATCGCCACCCGGCGAGAGATTCGGTCATCACTGGCTCGCCCGCCCGCCGGCGTGGGGTCGATCGCGGCGCCGGCATAGCGATAGTTGATGCCGTCGGCGGTACCCCCATAGGGCATGTCCAGGCCCACCGCGCTGACGGAGGTCACGCTGCCCGGCAGGAAGCTGACCTTCGACGGACCGATGTCGGTGCCGCTGACGGTGATCTGACCCAGCGGCGCGCGCAGCACGCCCCCCTGCTCGATGGTGGGCGCCTTGATGGAAAGCACGCCGAATGCCGAGTACGGCTGGTCGGGCAAGGTGCCATCGGCGCGGCGCAGGGTGAGCACCGCATCCGGATTGCGCACGTTGTCCAGACGGAACCCATAACCCACGGTGATCCCGCCCGCCGCGCCGGTCACCGGGTAGAGCTGCGCGGCCACGACGGTCAGGGTATTCGGCGCGGACAACAGCGTGCCATCCCCCGTCGAGACGGGAATGTTCCTGTGCAGCCGGATATCGCCCCGACTGGCGATCAGCACGTCGTCGTAGTGGTTGAAGTTCAACGCGCCGCGCAGGTCGATCAGGTCCGCGTCCAGGCGGGCCTGGTGGCCGCGCTTGAGCCAGCCCGTGGTCAGGCCAGGGATCGCCTCGCTCGGATAGGTGTACGAATCGCCGCCCTCCACGATCTGGAAGCCCGCCGCGTCCAGGAACAGGTGCGGCGCGGCCAGGCGCAGCGAGGTGCCGGCCGGCGCGTCATCGTGCACGGACGGCACGCCGACCAGGCGCAGGCTCTGCGGCAGGGAGAGATCCACGTCGCCCTGGATCAGGGTCGTGGCGAACAGCGAAAGGCTGCCGAAGCCGCCTGCCTGGATGCGGTCCACGCCCAGCGCAGCGGTGCCATAGGCCAGCGCCGGATCGCTGTCGCCCGCGCGCACCCCTTCGCCCAGCACGCTGTCGCCCTGCACTTGGGACAGCATCAGCGAACGGGGCGGCAGCACCTCGGGGCTCACCGAGTTCTTGAAGTAGAACGCGCCGCCCAGCGCCACGCCCAGCAGGCCGCCCGCCGCTTGCGCGCCGCCCGCGGCCGCCCGCAACCGGCCATCGAGATACAGGCTGTTGGCCGACGCCAGGATGATGTTGCCGCCCTGGGAGGCCACGGTCGTGGCGCCCCGACCCGGCAGGTCCAGCACCGCCTGCGTGCCGGAGGCGTCCAGCAAGGCGCCGGGGCGCAGGATCAGGTGACGGTCCATGTAGCGTCCGCCATGCGCGATCAGCGATCCGGTCTCCCAGTTCAGCGTACCGCCGATCTCGATGCTGCCGCCGTCCTGCACGATGCCATAGCGCCGGCCCAGGCGATCCATCGCCACATGGCTGCGTCCGGCCACGTCCAGCACGGCGTGCTCGCCGATCCAGACCGATTTCGCATTGGCCACGCCGTCGAACGCCGCAATGTCGGGGCGCACGTCGTCGATCGAGATCCGGCCGCCCGGCGCCACCAGGCTGCCCAGCACGGTCATCTGGTCCGCGCCGCGCAACGTGATCGACTGCCCAGGATCCACGGCGACCCGCGCGCCCTCGCTCACCTCGATGGCGCCGCCCTGACCGTTGCGCTCCGAGCGCAGCGTCAGGCTGGCGCCCTGGCGTTGCGTGAGCACCGCCTTCGCGGGATCCTCGTCGTAGAGCGGCGGTGTCCATAGCGACAGCGCCGCGTCGCGCGCCGCGCCCGGCGCGGGCGTCTGGCCTGAGGTCTTGCGATAGACCGGCATGGCCACGTCGATGGCCGCGTCCTCGGCCACCGTCACGCCGCCGTGGCCGTTCACGGTGTATTGGGCGAAGCCGGCCTGGAACAGGCCAGCGTCCAGCCACAGCGCATCGGCACCCTGCGCGGCCTGCCGCTGGCCGCCCAGCACGATGACGCCAGCGCTGGCCACCGACAGCGTGCCGCCACCGGCGATGCCGAAGCCTTGCACCTGGCCGTCGAAGGCCAGCCGTCCGCCCACGGGCAGGGTCTTGTCGCTGAGCACGTTGGCGGCCAGCGTGACGCTGCCACCGCGCCCGCCCAGCAGCCTGCCATCCGGCAGCAGGACGCCACCCGCCGACACATCGATCACACTGCCTTCGGCGCTGCCGACATCGCCGGTGCCCTGCAGCGACACGCTGCCGCCGTGGCGGTGCACGCTGGCCGCCAGGGCCTGCGCGCCGTCCAGGCCGTCGCTCCACAGGCCGCTGGCGTCCAGGCGTACGCCTTCGGCCACGTCCAGGCGCGTCGCCTGGCCTGCCTGCGGCGCCAGCCCCACGTTCTCGATACGCTGGCCATTGGGCTGGTTCAGCACATTGCCGGCCTGGATGCTGCCGCCACGGCTGACCACGTCGGCACGGATGTCCACCTGCGGGGCATACAGCGTGATGCTGCCGCCGGCCGCCGTGTTCAACGTGGCGTCGATGGCGATGTGCTCGCGTGCCGCCAGCCGGATGGCGCCCAGCGGCGATTGATCCAGCAGCGCGGTGTCCAGGCGCAGCACGCCTTTGCGGTTGTCGGGCAATGCGGCAGACAGATCCAATTCCTGTGCGATCGAAGCGACATCCTGCTCGACGACGATCCGACCGATGTTCTGGCTGGTCGCGCCCAGCGTGGGGACGAGGGTGCGATTGCGAGCGTCGTAGTAATAGCGCCAGTCGCCCACCACGAGCTGCCCGGGGCGCGACTGCGCGCCGTGCGATTGCCCGTAGCCCTCGGCCTCGGGCAGCGGCGCTTCCGTCTGCCGCGCGCCCTGGAACGTCTCGCCCACCAGCCTGCCTTCCAGCACCGCACTGGCCGTGGACACCACAAGCGTGCCCGCATCGCGGCCCACCGTATAGCCCGGCTCGAAACGCGAGGTCGGCGCGATCAGCGGGTTGTAGTAGTAGCGCGTGGCATCCTCGCCCCAGCGCGCCGACACGGCCTCGTAGCCGCGATAGACGCCCTTGTACAGCAGGTCGCCCGGCGCGCGGTCGGCCGTGTACAAGCGGCCGTCCTCGCCGCGCAGCCACGTCATGTTGATACGGCCGGACTGCACGTCCAGCGTGCCGCCCGACAGGTTGATGAGCGAACCCGCCTGCGTCACCACCTCGCCGCCGTCGAAGCGCACGAGGCCGCCCTGTGCCAGCCAGTGGCTGGCCGGCACCGAACGGTTGCTCAGGTAGCCGCCGACCTCCAGCAGGCCGCCTTTCGTGTACCAGCGCGCACTGTCGTAGCCGCCCGTGCCAGCCGGCACGTAGACCAGATCCCGGATGTCCACCCATGCATCGCTGTTGGCCAGCTTGCCGCTGTCGCGGTTGCCCGGCGCGTCGCGCTGCTCGTTGCCCTGGATGTTGATCTTGAGGTTGTTCGACTCCATCGACACCGGCACGCCGATCGCACCGGACACGTCGATCTGCGCGCCGTCGCGCACCAGCGTGCGCGTGCCGGCGCGCGCGGCCACCTGGCCGCCCGTGGCCAGCGTCAGCGTGCCCGTCTGGAAATCCACCGAGCCGGCGCTGTCGATCTGTACCAAGGAGAGATCGCGGCGATAACGGTCCGCCGCCTGGATGTCGGCGCTGGAGACCTGAGACGGCGCCAGCAGGCTGTCGCGCTGGCCATCCAGCGCCGTGGACGTGCTGGCGTCCAGCAGGATGGCGTTGACCGCGCCTTCGCGCAGCGTCACCGCGCTATCGGCGCCCGTGGCCGTCAGGTGGATCGTGCCGCGCGCGTCCACCGACGTCGTGGTCGCCAGCACGCCAGCCTGTTCGACCTGATTGGCGGCCAGCGTCACGTCGCCCAACGGCGACTGGATGAGACCCGTGTTGCGTACCGTGCCCCCACCGGACACCAGCACTTCGCTGCCGCGCGTGGTCGAGGCGAGGTTCCCTTCGGAGCCTTGCCCTCGGCGGATCACGAAGCTGTCGCCGGCCGCCAGCAAGGCCTGCCCGCGCGGCGCATGGATCGTGCCGGCCTGCTCCACGTCCTTGCCCAGCAGCAGCGTGTAACCGCCGCCTTGCGTCACCGTAGCCGGCACCGTGGTGCGAATCTGCGCACCTTGATGCACTTCGATCTTGCCCAGCGCCTCGGTGAACGTGGCCACGGTGCTGTCCGTCCCATAGATGCCACGATCGATGAACTGCTGGTCGCCGATCTTCGCCGCCGCCGCCACCAGGTTGCGCACGTCCACCTGCGCGCCGCCGCCGAACACGATGCCGTTGCGGTTGACCACCATGACCGTGCCGTCGCCCCGGATCGTGCCTTCGATCTGCGAGGGCCGCGCCTGCGGGTCGTTGACACGGTTCAGCACGGCCCAATCCGCCTGCTGGCGGAAATCCACCGTGGTGTTGCGGCCGACGTTGAAGGTTTCCCAGTTCAGGATGGCGCGGTCGCCCGTCTGTTGCACCGTCACCGTGGTCTTGCCGTTGGCCACGCTTTTCACCGGGGCCTGCGCGTTGCGCCAACCCGCGGTCAGCGCGTTGCTGTCGACCTTCAAGCCGCCGTCGATCAGGCCATCGGGAATGCCGCCGCCCGTCGCCACCGCCGCGTCCCGAGCAGCCGCTTGCGCGGCCTGCTGCGCGGCAATCGCCTGCGCCGCCACGTTCAAATTGCCGATCGAACGATCCAGCTTCTGCCGCGCGGCCGCCTGCTGGGCCGCCGTGCCGTTGCCCACGCCGACACCGGCCGACTGCGCCCGCGCCCGCGCATCGGTGCTGAACCCCGCGCCCTTGCTGGACCCCGACGCCGCGAACCAGGCCTGCGCCTGCGCATCGCCATGGCCGATGAAGCCGCCCGCGGCAGCCGCCAGGGCCAGCGCCACCGGAGCCAGGCGCAAGGCGCCGCCTCCCTTCAATCCGGATTGATGCTTCGCGTCACGCCCGACCATGCTGCCCATGTGCCTTTCCCGCCGAAAGTTGAGGCGGCCGATGCGGGCCGCCGTATCCATCCGGATCATCAGCCCCCACCTCGCGGCGCCGGCATGTCGATCCCCTTACCTGGAAAGACACGCGGGCTTTGGCAAACCCGTAAACTTTTTTGCGTCAGCTCAGCAACAGCACGCCCGCCGGCAATTCACGCGCGTGCAAGCCGAAAGTGTGCTGCAACTGCAGAATGGCTTCGTCCAGCACCGCCGTGCGGAAACGGCCAGACACCGGCGTCTGGCGCTTGGCGTCGTTCATCAGCACCACGCGGCCCGGCCGGTAGCGGTTGATCTCGTCCACCACCTGCGCCAGCGGCGTGCGATGGAACACCAGTTCGCCGCGCCGCCATGCGGACACGTCCTCGGGTTCGATGCCCGCGACGCCGCTGAGCGACTGATCGTCATAGACCAGTTGCTGGCGGGCCCGCAGCGTGCGCGCGCCCAAGGGATGCTCGACCCGCACTTCGCCATCCAGGCAACTGACGCAGGCCTGGCCGTCCAGATAGCGCACCTGGAAATGGCCTGTCTGCGCCCACGCCCGGCCAGCGCCCGCCTGCACGCCGAACGGGTCTCCGGGGCCGGTCAGGTCGATGGCCGCCTCGCCATCCAGCAGTGCGATGCCCGGCGTCCCATCCCGGCCCGCACGCCGGATGCGCGTGTCCGTGTTCAACACCACGTTGACGCGCTCGGCGAGCGCCACCGCGCGCTGCTCGCCGGTGGCGGTACGGTAATCGGCGCCCCACAGCCCCGGCGCGGGCCACAATCCCAAGGGCGGATGGAACACCGCCACGCCGGCGGCCGTGGCCATCGCCCCGGCCGCCGCGCCCAGGAAGGCGCGCCGGCCACGCCTGCGCGGGCCGTCCTTCAGCCGCTCATGCCGCGCCGCCGCGCGCGCGTCGGTGCGCAGCAGTTCGCCGGCCACGGGCTTCATGGCATGCCATTGGCGCCTGGCCGCCTCGAAAGCCGCCGCATGCGCGTCGCTGGCGCCTTGCCAGCGGCGAAACGCGCGCATTTCCGCCTGCGTGACGTCGCCCAGCACCAGGCGGTTGAGCCAGATGCCCGCTTCTTCGCGCAGCGTGTCGGGGTCGGGTGCCGCGCCGGCGTACGACGTGGATGCAGTCATGCGAGGGTTACCTTGGCCGGCCACGCCGGCGCGCCCGCGCGGCGGATGCGATGCCGCCGCACGGCAATATTCGGGTTTTCATAAGGAAGACACGTGAGCATGCTGAAACCCGCAAATTATTTTCTCGCGCCCAGGCGGGCGGCGAAGAAATCGTTGGCGCGCTTGAGCTCCAGCTCGACCGTGCGCAGCGACACGCCCAGGCGCTCGGCCACCTCTTTCTGCGTCAGGCCCTCCCAGCGCACCAGCAGCACCACGTCGCGGCGGCGCTGCGGCATGCGCTGCATGGCCGCCACCAGCTCGGCCATGTCCGAGCGCGCGGCGGCGATGTGCTCCGGTCCCGCAGCGGGATCGGCCAGCTCCAGCACCGAGTCCAGTTCGCTCTGCGGCACCATGGGGCTCTGGCTGCGGATGTCGTTCAACGCCGTATTGACGGCCATGCGCAGCAGGAAGCCGCGCGGATTGAGCACCGGCGACTGGTTCTCCAGCCGCTTCACGCGCAGCCAGGTGTCGTGCAGCGCGTCGTCCGTCAGGTCGGGGCTGCGCAGGAAATGCATCAGCCGGCGCCGCAGGTCGCCGTAGTTCTTGGACAGGAAGTCCAGCAGCAGGAGCCTGACTTCTTCGGACATGGCTAGCCGCGCGCTCCCGGGCAGTGGGCACGGTCGGCGCGGCCGGGCAGGATCAGCAGGGTGACGGGCTGGACCAGTTCCGCGGGCGGCGGCTGGCCGATGCGCACACTGCCCAATGCATCCAGCAAGGCGGCGTCGCGGCGCGGATCGCCGGTCGAGCCGACCAGCCGGGGATCGCCCAGGCGGCCGGACTGCGTGACTTCGAAGCGCAGCACCGACTGGTAGTTCGGCGCGGCCGTCAACGGCCGGGCGCACAGGGCCACCCAGACGCGGTCCTGCAGCAGTTCGTCGTAGGCCGCCAGGCGTGCCTGCGCCACGGGATTGCGGCCAGCCGCGTTGCTTCCCTCGTCCGCCGGGTCCGCCTGGCGGATGACGAAGGCGGCCACCCGGCCGGCAACGGCCTGCTGCGCGGCCAGGCCCGTGCCCGCCAGCATGTGGCGCAAGGCGCGCTCGGGCGTGTAGCGGCCGCGCACCGGCGCGGACGTGCGGTCGGCGACCATGGCGCTGCTGAACAGGGCCGAGCGGCCCGTCACGACGGCGAACTGATCCAGTGCGGCCTCCAGGGGCTGGGCGGGGATGTCGAAAAGCAAGAGCGCCTCGTCGGCGGACTGCGCGGCGTCGGCATCGACGATTGCGCCTCCCGCCGGCCAGGCGCACAGGGGCGCGGCCAGTCCGGCAACGCCCAGCGCCCAGGCGGCGGCCCGATGACGGTTCAGGGGGACGGGCATGCCTGCCGCACTGAAGCCCCGCACGGGGCGGCGCCGATGAACCAAGGGCATGCTGACGCTGCGAACGGTCGCACCGGCAATGTTCTTACCCCACCCTGAAAAACACCGCATTTTGCGGGCGAGGAATGACGGTTTTGTTACGGTTCGACGTTCGGTCATGCGCGAACCCGCGCCCCGCCGATCCTGCAAGAGCCCCGGGCGTCCGGACCGCGCGCCGCGGCGCCGGAGCGTCCCGCGAGTCCTGTCCTCTCGCGCACGGCCCGCCCGTTGCGGCATCGCCCCGCGCCGTCCCCTTCTGGACGGCCATCCATCGCATTGGGCAAGGATGGAAGAGAAACCCGCCTTCGCAGCGAACCGGCCGCTTCCTACCATGACGATAGGACGGCGCACGCCCGCGCCTTCTTCACCGAAGGAGATCCGGCATGGCAATTCGCACCTTTCCCCTCGCCCTGGCATCGGGCCTGCTGCTGAGCATGGCGCTGACCGTGACCGCGCACGCCGAATCCGCCCGCGGCGGCCCGGCGCAAGCCAACGAGAAACTGGTCAGGCAGGCCTTCGAGCGGTGGCGGCTGGGCCAGGGCTCCGTCTTCGACCTGCTGCACGATGACGTGCGCTGGACCGTGGCCGGCAACAGCCCGGTCTCCGGCGTCTACCGCTCGAAGAAAGACCTGATGAACACGGCGGTGGCCCCGATCACCGCGCGGCTGTCCACGCCCATCGTGCCGCAAGTACAGCAGGTGCATGCCCAGGGCGACGCGGTGATCGTGGTCTGGCAGGGCCGCGCCACGGCCAAGGACGGCAGCGCCTACGACAACAGCTACGCCTGGCACATGAGGATGCAAGACGGCAAGATCGTGGACGTCCTGGCATTCCTGGACACCTGGCGGCTGGCCCAGTTGCTGGACTGAAGGCACCCGCTTCGGGCGCCGTGCGCACGCCAGCCCGCATGGCGGCGCGGCGTGCCCTCGATGGCGCCCCGAAAAAAGGCGGGCCCCCGCAAGGGCCCGCCCACACCAGGACGAACAGACGACCGGCGTGTACGCCTATTCGTCCTCGATGCCCAGTTCGCGCAGCTTGCGCGTGATCGTATTGCGCCCGATGCCCAGGCGCGACGCCGCTTCCACGCGGCGGCCACGGCTGGCGTCCAGCGCGCTTTGCAGCAGGATCTTCTCGAACTGCCGGGTCAGCGTGGCCATGACGGCCGGCTCGCCGCGCTCCAGGCGGCGCTGGGCGTCGCGCAGCAGCGCGTCCTGCCAACTGCCGGCCGGAATCGGCTCATCCGGATAGACCACGCCGCCGCCCGTCACGGGCGACTCGGCCAGCGCCACCGCGCGCGCGGGCGGCGACACGGCGGGCGACTGCTCCACCGCGCGGATCTCGGGCGGCAGGTCGTTGCGGTCGATGGTCTGCCCCGGCGCCATCACCGTCAGCCAGTGGCAGAAGTTCTCCAGCTGCCGCACGTTGCCCGGGAAATCGAAGCGGGTCAGTACCGCGGTGGCCTCGGGCGTGAGGCGCTTGACCGGCACGCCCAGCGAACGCGCGCTGACGCCCAGGAAATGATTGGCCAGCGCGGGTATGTCTTCCACGCGCTCGCGCAGCGGCGGCAGCCGCAGGCGGATCACGTTCAGGCGGTGGAACAGGTCTTCGCGGAACAGGCCCTGCTCGACCCGCTGCTCCAGCGGCTGGTGCGTGGCGGCCACGATGCGCACATCCACGCGCACCGGCTGCGCGCCGCCCACGCGGTAGAAACTGCCCTCGGCCAGCACGCGCAACAGGCGCGTCTGCAGTTCGATCGGCATGTCGCCGATCTCGTCCAGGAACAGCGTGCCGCCATGCGCTTCCTCGAAACGGCCGCGGCGCAGCGTATTGGCGCCCGTGAAGGCGCCACGCTCATGGCCGAACAGCTCGGCTTCCAGCAGGTCGCGCGGGATGGCTGCGGCGTTCAGGGCCACGAACGGACCGTTGGCGCGCGCGCCATGGCCATGCAGCGCCCGCGCCACCAGTTCCTTGCCCGTGCCGGATTCGCCGGTGATCAGCACCGTGACCTTGGACTGGGCCAGGCGGCCGATCGCGCGGAACACCTCCTGCATGGCCGTGGACGAGGACTGCGTCATCATCCAGCGCTCGCCGGTCTGCTGGCCCTCGGCCTGCGCGGGCGACTCGTCGTGCGGCTCGGATTCCTGCATGGCGCGCTGGATCAGCGCGACCGCTTCGTTGATGTCGAAGGGCTTGGCCAGGTAATCGAAGGCGCCGCCCTGGAAGGCGGACACGGTGCTGTCCAGGTCCGCGAAGGCCGTCATCACGATGACGGGCAGCCCGGTATAGCGTTCCTTGATCTGGCGCAGCAGCTCCAGGCCGTTGCCGCCGGGCATGCGGATATCGGAAACCAGGACCGAGGGCGTCTCGCGCGTCATCGCGTCGAGCACGTCCGAGGCCTGGAAGAAACTACGGGTGGCGATACCGGCGCGCGCCAGGGCTTTTTCGAGCACCCAGCGTATGGCCTGATCGTCGTCGACAATCCAGACGGGTTTCATCAGAGTGGGGGCTCCATCGGTAGGACCAGCCGAAATTCGGTATGCCGCGGCCGCGACTCGAATTCGATGATGCCGCCGTGCTGTTGCACGAAATCCTGTGCCAGGCTAAGGCCCAGGCCGGTACCGCCCGGCCTGGCGGTGACCAGGGGATGAAAGATGCGGTCGCGGATGTGTTCGGGCACGCCCGGACCGTTATCGATGATGGACAGCACCAGCGCCAGCCGGTGATGCCGGTGCGCCAGCATCACCTGGCGCGCCACGCGCGTGCGCAGCGTGATCTGGGCCGGCGGCACGTCGGGGCCGGCCTTCTGCAGCACCAGTTCCTGCGCGGCATTGCGCGCCACGTTCAGCACCGATTGCATCAGGCGCGCGGCGTCGCCGTGCAGGTCGGGCACCGAGGCGTCGTAGTCGCGCACCAGGCCCAGGCCATCGCGGAACTCGGCCTGGATCAGGGCGCACACGCGCTCGCAGATCTCGTGGATATTGACCGGCTTGGCGTTCAGGGGCACGCGCTGCGGACCGCTCAGGCGATCGACCAGCGCCTGCAGGCGGTCGGCTTCGGAAATGATGACTTGCGTATATTCCGTCAGCGCCGCGCTGGGCAGCTCGGCCTCCAGCAATTGGGCGGCGCCACGCAGGCCGCCCAGGGGATTCTTCACCTCATGCGCCAGGTTGCGCAGCAACTCGCGATGCGACTCGATCTCTTCGACCAGGCGATGGTTGCGGTCGGCCAGCGTGCGCTGCTCGATCTCGCGGGTTTCTATCATGACGGGCCACGGTTGCCCGGTAAGCGCCACGGTGGTGACGGTGACTTCGACCGATTCGGTGGCGCGACGCAGGGACGTCAGTTGCCGCACGTCGGCGAACTTGCCCGCGACCGCTCCGTCGATGGAGGATTGCAGGTCTTCGGGATGGTCGTACAGGCCGACCGCGGAAAGCCCGCGCAACTGCTTGCGCGATCTGCCGAACAGGTCTTCGGCGGCGGCGTTGGCGTATTCGATATAGCCGCGCTCGTTCACGAGGAAGACGGACGTGGCGAGCAAATCAAAAGCGTCTACATTCATCGCTGAAGCACCAGAGCCGTGAGGCGGGCATCCTGCCGGCCAGGCCAGCCGGATGCCGCGGGAAACCACGGGCAGGCGCGAGGCCTGCCCGCGGGCAACGGCTTGCCGCAAGGCGGAAACGCCGCCTTGCGCGCCAGCGGGACGAGCCTGCCGGCCGTGCCGTGGGGGCTGGCCGCCAGGCCCGCCCCAGAGCCCATTACAGGCTGTAGTACATGTCGAATTCGACCGGGTGCGTCGTCATGCGCAGACGCTGCACGTCGGCTTCCTTCAGCGCCAGGTAGGCATCGATCATTTCGTTGCTGAAGACGCCGCCGCGGGTCAGGAACTCGCGGTCCTTGTCCAGGGCTTCCAGGGCCTGATCCAGCGACGCGCAGACGGTCGGGATCTTCGCGTCTTCGTCCGGCGGCAGATCGTACAGGTTCTTGTCGGCGGGATCGCCGGGGTGGATCTTGTTCTGCACGCCGTCCAGACCGGCCATCATCAGGGCCGAGAAGGCCAGGTACGGGTTGGCCAGGGGATCCGGGAAGCGCGTCTCGATGCGGCGGCCCTTCGGGTTGCCGACGTACGGGATGCGGATCGAGGCCGAACGGTTACGGGCCGAGTAGGCCAGCTTGACCGGGGCTTCGAAGTGCGGAACCAGGCGCTTGTACGAGTTGGTGCCGGGGTTGGTGATGGCGTTCAGCGCGCGGGCGTGCTTGATGATGCCGCCGATGTAGTACAGCGCGAATTCCGACAGGCCGGCGTAGCCGTTGCCCGCGAACAGGTTCTGGCCGTCCTTCCAGATCGACTGGTGGACGTGCATGCCGGAACCGTTGTCGCCGACGACCGGCTTGGGCATGAACGTGGCGGTCTTGCCGTAGGCGTGGGCCACGTTGTGCACGACGTACTTCAGGATCTGGTTCCAGTCGGCGCGGCGCACCAGGGTGCTGAACTTCGTGCCGATTTCCAGCTGGCCGGGAGCGGCCACTTCATGGTGGTGCACTTCGACGGGCACGCCCATCTGTTCCAGCACCAGGCACATTTCCGAACGCATGTCCTGGAACGAATCGACCGGGGGCACGGGGAAGTAGCCGCCCTTGACGCCCGGACGGTGGCCCATGTTGCCGCCTTCGAATTCCAGGCCGGTCGACCAGGGCGCTTCCTCGGACTTGATCTTGACGAAGGTGCCCGACATGTCGGTGTTCCACGTCACGCCGTCGAACACGAAGAATTCGGGTTCCGGACCGAAGTAGGCGGTGTCGCCCAGGCCGGAGGACTTCAGGTAGGCTTCGGCGCGCTTGGCCAGCGAGCGCGGGTCACGGTCGTAGCCCTTCATGTCCGACGGTTCGACCACGTCGCACGACAGGATCAGGGTCGACTCTTCGCGGAACGGATCCAGGTTGGCCGTTTCCACGTCGGGGATGAGCAGCATGTCGGACGCTTCGATGCCCTTCCAGCCGGGGATCGACGAACCGTCGAAGGCCTGGCCGCTTTCCAGCTTGTCCTCGTCCACCGTGTGGGCGGGCACCGACACGTGGTGCTCGCGGCCAACGGTATCGGTAAAGCGGAAGTCAACGAACTTGACTTCGTTGTCGGCGATCAGTTTCAGAACGTCTTGGGGGCTTGCCATGTCATCTCCATTGATAAAAACGTCGTAGGGCAAAGTCGGCCCGACTGGCAATGACATTCAAAGCAATAACCGTGCCAGGGCTGAACCTCGGGATTCCCCGCAGACGAGACCGGATTGGCCAAAACAAAGCACCACAACGGTGCAAATCATGGTGCGGAATGCACCAATATAGATCAATCGGTGGACAGGAACATTTCCTGCAGATCGTTCAGGAAGCTCCAACCCAGGGCAGTGGCGCGCAACCGGGTGGGATCGGCGTCCAGCAGGCCCCGCGACGAGGCTGCTTCCAATTGGTGCGCGATGGCGGCGAGCGACAGGCCGGTGCGCTCGGCGAACAGGCTGGCGGCCACCCCGTCCTTCAGGCGCAACGCATTCAGCATGAACTCGAACGGCAGTTCGCCGGCCCGCACCACGCGATCCTCGGCGATGTGGCTGCCGTCGTGGCGCCCTGCCCGCTCCATCCACGACTCCGGCTGGCGGGCGCGGGCCTGCCTGACGATACGGTCGTGAAATGACAGCTTGCCATGCGCCCCCGGCCCCAGGCCGAGGTAGTCGCCGAACTCCCAATAATTGACGTTGTGCCGGCTGCGCGCCCCCGCCCGGGCGTAGGCGGACACTTCGTAGCGCCGCAGGCCGGCGGCGGCCAGCTCGGCCTCGACCGCGTCCTGCATGGCCGCGCCCAGGTCGTCGTCGGGCAGGCCGTCGGGCGGGTACTTGGCGAACACCGTGTTGGGTTCGAGCGTCAGGTGATACATGGACAAATGCTCGGTGCCGAACGACAGCGCCTGGCGCACATCGGCCAGACAGGCCTCCAGGCTTTGATGCGGCAGCGCGAACATCAGGTCCAGGTTGACCCGCTCGGCGGCCCGCTGGGCCATCTCGATGGCGGCGCGCGCCTGGCCCGAATCATGGATGCGGCCCAGGCGCTTCAACTGCGCATCGTCGAAACTCTGGATGCCCAGCGAAAAGCGCGTGACGCCGCTGGCCGCGTAGTCGCGCAGGCGGGAGGCCTCGGCGGCGCCGGGATTGGCCTCCATCGTGATCTCGGCGTCCGGCAGCAGGTTCAGGCAGGCGCGCAGCATGGCCAGCAGCTCGTCCAGGCCGGCGGCCGACAGCAGGCTGGGCGTGCCGCCGCCCAGGAACACCGACACCACCTGCCGGCCCCAGACCAGGGGCAGCGACTGCTCCAGGTCGGCGCGCAGCGCATCCAGATAGGCCCGCTCGGGGATCTCATCCGCGGCGTGCGAGTTGAAGTCGCAGTACGGGCACTTGCGCACGCACCAGGGCACGTGCACGTAGACCGACAACGGCGGCAGGCTGGTCAGGGTGGCCGGGCCGGCCGGCATCACCGCGCGCGGCCGCGCAACGGTGCCTTCGGGATGCAGGATGATGGTGCGGGACATGCGAGGAAATCAGCAGAGAGCGAGCTTGTCCAACAGTTGGCGCAGCGCGCGCGCGCGATGGCTGACGCGGTTCTTCTCGTCCGGGTCCAGCGAGGCGGCGGTGGCGCCCAGCTCGGGCAGGTAGAAGTGCGGATCGTAGCCGAAACCGTGTTCACCCTCGGGCATGTCCAGGATCTCGCCGTGCCAGACCCCCTCGCCGATCAGCGGCTGCGGATCGTCGGCGCTGCGCACGTAGACCAGCACGGCCACGTACCAGGCGCGCCGGTCGGCCTTGCCCGCCAGATTGCTCACCAGCAGCGCGTTGTTGGCGGCATCGCTTTTCTCGCCGCCGGCGCGCTGCGCATAGCGTGCCGAATAGACGCCCGGCGCGCCGTCGAGCGCGGCCACGCACAGGCCGGAGTCGTCGGCCAGCGCCGGCAGGCCGGTCTGCCGGCTGGCGTGGCGGGCCTTGGCCAGTGCGTTCTCGACGAAGGTGACGTAGGGCTCGTCGGCGTCGGCCACGCCGAGTTGGCCCTGCGGCACCAGTTCGATGCCCACCGGGGAAAACAGGGCCGCGAATTCGCGCAGTTTGCCGGGGTTGCCCGAGGCCAGCACGACGCGGCGGGGCGTAATGGAGTCAGAGGAAGCGTTCATCGGTCTGATTGTATTAGCTATGCTGCAACACGCCCGGGCACGGCCACATTATGGACACAATGTGAGGCCACCATGAGGGCCGCACCAAATCGTCAAGGCCAGCAAGCCCCATCATGCAATCACCCCCAGCCGGTCCCGGCCGCGCGGAAGATCTGGCAAAGATTCTGCGGCAAGAACTGCTCACCCCGCATTACCAACCGGTGGCCGACCTGTTCCATGGCCGTATCCATGGATATGAAAGCCTGATCCGAGGCCCCGCCGGGCATCCCTTGCACATGCCCGATGCGCTGTTCGCCGAGGCCCGCGCCGCCGGGCGCTACCGCGAACTGGAAATGGCCTGCCTGCGCGCCGGCCTTTCCGGCTATGCCCAGGGCGGGCTGCGCGGCAAGCTGTTCCTGAACATGTCGGCTGGCGGCCTGATCCAGTACTGGCGCGAATGGAGCCGCCGGATGCCCGGGTTCCTGCTGGGCGACAGCGGCGTATCGGCCGACAGCATCATCATCGAGCTGGCCGACTACGACCCCGCCCAGGACGACATGCACACGCTCATCCAGGCGCTGGATTGCCTGCGCGAAGGCGGCATGCGCATCGCGCTGGACGACTACGGCGTGGGCCACGCCAGCCTGCGGCTGTGGGCCGAACTGCGTCCCGACCTGGTCAAGATCGACCGCTATTTCTTCAACGGCATCGGCGCCGACGCGCCGCGCCAGCAACTGGTGCGCTGCCTGCTCAGCGTGGCCCAATCCCTGGGCACCCCCGTGCTGGCCGAAGGCATCGAAACCACCGAAGACATGGCGGTGGTGCGCAACCTGGGCATCCGCTACGCGCAAGGCTGGCTGCTGGGCCGCCCCGCCACCCGCGCCGCCACCGAACTGCCCGAAGCGGTGCAGGGCCTCCTGAACCTGCGCCGGCCCGCCCCCGACCTGTCGGGCAGCACTTACGACACCGTGGCCAGCCTGCGCGTCGAAGCCCCCGCCGTGCGCCGCGACGGCCACACCAACGACGACGTGCACCGCCTGTTCCTGGAACGCACCGACCTGCATGCGGTGGCCGTGCTGGATGGCGAAGGCTATCCCATCGGCCTGATCAACCGGCGCGACTTCTCCGAGCAGTACGCCATGCGCTACACGCGCGAACTGTTCGGCCGCGACCTCTGCTCGTCCTTCATGAACCCCGAGCCGCTGCTGGTCGATCTGGACACCTCGGTCGACCGCCTGGCGCCGGTGCTCATCTCCGAAGACCAGCGCTACCTGCGCGATGGCTTCATCCTGACGCGCCACGGCCGCTACGCCGGCCTGGGCACGGGCGAGGCCCTGGTCCGCGCCGTCACCGAGATCCGCCTGGAGGCCGCGCGCTACGCCAACCCCCTGACCGCCCTGCCCGGCAACATCCCCATCAGCCGCCACATCGGCACGCTGCTGTCCGGCACCGAAGACTTCGTGGTGGGCTACTGCGACCTGGATAATTTCAAGCCGTTCAACGACGTCTACGGCTACTGGCGCGGCGACGACATGATCCAGTTGGTGGCCGAGGTCATCAAGCGCCACTGTGATCCGCAGCGCGATTTCGTGGGCCACGTCGGCGGCGACGATTTCGTGGTGCTGCTGCGCAGCCGCGACTGGCGCGAGCGCATCGAGCGGCTGATCACCGAGTTCAACGAGCGCGCGCGCGGCCTGTACGACGACACGGGACGGCGCAACGGCGGCATCGAGACCGAGGACCGCTACGGCGTGCCGCGCTTCTTTCCCTTCGTCACGCTGGGCGTGGGCTCGCTGATGGTGCGGCCCGTGCTGTGCGGCGAGGTGCGGCCGCAGGACATCGCCTCGGCCGCCGCGCAGGTCAAGCACCGCGTCAAGCACGGCCGCACGGGCATGATCGTCGAAGACTACCCGCCGGTGCGGGTGCCGCAGGCGGTGCTCGACAGCTATCGCGACGCGTAGCCAGGCCGCCGGCCAAGCCGCGAGCGAAGCCCCATGCAAAGGGCTGCCTGGCTGGGCAGCCCCGATCACACCGCCCCTTCATCCGGCAGGCATTGCCTGCCAAAAGGGGATCAGGCCGGCAGATACCTGGGCTGCGCCGCCAGGCGCGGGGCGCCCACGTAGTGCGGCACCTCGGCCGGCTCCTGCCCGGCCACCAGGTCGTCTTCCAGGGTGAAGACCGACACGGCCTTGCGCAGCACGACGGCCTGTGCCGCCAGCGACGCCACCGCGGCGGCGGTTTCTTCCACCATCGCGGCGTTTTCCTGCGTATTGCGCTCGATCTCGGCCACGGCCTGGTTCACGGCGGCCACGCCCTCGGCCTGTTGCGTGCTGGCGTCCGAAATGCCGGCGACGATGCCGGTGATGCGGTCCACCGACTCGACCACCTGCTTCATGGTCTGGCCGGCGTTGCCCACCTGGCGCACGCCCGAATCCACGCGCTGGCTGGCGTCGTCGATCAGTTCCTTGATCTCGCGCGCGGCTTGCGCGCTGCGTTGCGCCAGCGTGCGGACTTCGCCCGCCACGACCGCGAAGCCACGGCCCTGGGCGCCGGCGCGGGCCGCCTCGACGGCGGCATTCAGGGCCAGCAGGTTGGTCTGGAACGCGATGCCGTCGACCACGCCGACGATTTCCGCGATGCGGCGCTGGGCCGTGGCGATGCCCTGCATGCTGCTGACCGCCTCGTCGACCGCCGAGCCGCCACGGCGCGCCAACTGCGAGACGTCGAGCGCCTGCTGGTTGGCGGTGGCGGCATCCTGCGCATTGCCCGTGACGGTGGCGGCCAATTCGGTCAGGCTGGCCGAGGCTTCCTGCAACGCGCCGGCCTGCCGCGAACTGCGGTCGGACATGTCGTTGCCGGCCTCGGCGATCTCGGTGGAGCCTGCGTGGATTTCCTCGACGCTGTGGCGCACGGCGGCCACGGCATTGGTCAGCCCGCTCTGCATGCGGCCCATGGCGGCGTACAGGACGCCCACCTCGTTGTTGCCGCGCGCGGCCAGCTTGCCGGTGAGGTCGCCGTCGGCGATGCGGTCGAACTGCTTGCCGGCCTCGGTAAGCGGACGCAGGATGGCGCGGCGAAAGCCCAGTCGCACCAGCAGCGCGATGACGAACACGCCGACCAGCATCAGGACGGCGGCGGTGATGGCGCGCTCCTGCGTGCGGGCGGCGACCTCGACGGCCTCGCGGCCCACGGCGCGCGAATAGCCCTGGTACTTGTCCACGGCGGCGATGTAGCGCGCGCTGATCTTGGCCATCGCGTTGTCGGCCAGCATGTTGGCCTGGATGCCGTTCCATCCCGTGATGGCCTTGTGCAGCGGCGTCATCACTTCGAGGTCCAGCGCCTTGCTGGCGTCCATCACTTCCTTGTACAGGACCGCCCCGTCCTCGGCCGTGTCGGGATTGTCCGCCAGGCGCTTGAGGCTGGCGCGCGCCGCTTGCAGCAGCTTGTCGGCGCTGGCCAGCGCGGCATTGCGGGGTTCTTCCTGGCCGCCTTCCATATAGGTTTTGGCCACGGCCAGATCGGCGCGGGCCTGGAACAGCCGGCTGTTCAGGTCGCCGAGATCGCTGGCGCGCTCGATGTTGGCGCGGCCCAGTTGTTCGATGGCCTGCCGGTCGGCCCGCAGCGTCCAGATGGCGGCCGCCGCGGCGATGGCGAACAGCGCCACGAACATGACAAGGGTGGCCGTCAAAGCCGTGCTGATTTTCAGACCATTGAGACTTTTACGCATTGGATACCTGCCAAATCCCGCTCAGAGCGCGGGTTGCGCACGATTTTGCAGTGCAACTTTGGCAGTTTCTTGACATTTGTTTACGTTTCTCGCTTAAGGCAAATAGAAACGTAACTCAACGTTGCCAATTAGTCGGCAGTGGCTCTTTCCCCAGGGGGGACATCCTCCACCAGTTCCTTGACCAGATCGCGGGCAAAGGCCGGCAAGGCGTCCAGATCCTTCACGCAGATGTGCAGCCGGCGCAGGGCCCACGCATCGGTCAGCGGCACGATCGCGATGCCCAGGCTGCGCGCATAGCGCAGCGCCGCCGATTCGGGGATCACCCCGATGCCGACACCGCTTTCGATCATGCGGCAGACGGCCTCGAAATTGCCCACTTCGATGCGGAAGCGGAAGATCCGGCCCAGGGCCGCCGCCGCCTGCACGAGGAACGGATGAATGGCGCTGGCCTCCGACAGCCCCACATAATCGTCGCCCAATGTGTCAGCGAACGACACGGATCCCTCGCCGGCCAACGGATGGCCACGCCCGGTGACCAGCACCAGCCGGTCGCTGCGGTACGGGATGAACTGCACCTTCGGGTCGGCGCCCTGCCCGGCCGCGGCAATGCCGATGTCGGCCGAGCCCTCCGCCACCGCGCGCACCACCAGGTAGCTCAGCCGCTCGCGCAATTCGACGTTCACGTCGGGATGGCCGGCCAGGAAGCGGCTGAGCACCGCCGGCATGAACTCGGTCATGGCCGTGGTGTTCGCCAGCACACGCACATGGCCCTTGATGCCGCGCGCATATTCCTGCATGTCGCCGCGCAGTTGCTCGACCTGCTGCATGACCGTGCGCGCGTGGCGCAGCAGGGCCTCGCCCGAGGGCGTCAGCGTGGCACCCTGGCTGGAGCGATACAGCAGCTGCGTGCCGAAGTATTCCTCCAGGTTCTTCACGCGCGTGCTGGCGGCCGGCAGCGACAGATGCGATTTCTCGGCGCCTCGCGTCAGGCTGTGCCAATCGCCGATGTGGACGATCAACTGCAGGTCGGTCAGGTCGAAATGCGCAGCCATCCGGGCCGGCCTCCTATGTTCTCTTCGGGAATCGATAACCCGGTATTCGGCAATCTTAAATTGGCAGTGCGGCGGGGCTGCGGCAAAGTCGAGGCGTAGCAGCCCATGCTGGGCGCCATCATAGAAGATCGCCCCATACCACCATTACCCCATGTCCGATACCTCTCCCCACGCCTTTGATGACATCCGCAGCGCGGTGCGCGACCTGTGCGCGCAGTTCCCCGCCGAATACTTCCGCAAGGTCGACGAAGAACGCGGCTATCCCGACGCCTTCGTGCGCGCCCTCACCGAGGCCGGCTGGCTGGCCGCGCTGATCCCTCAGGAGTACGGCGGCTCGGGCCTGGGCCTGACCGAAGCCTCGGTCATCATGGAAGAGATCAACCGCAGCGGCGGCAACTCGGGCGCCTGCCATGGCCAGATGTACAACATGGGCACGCTGCTGCGCCACGGCTCCGACGAACAGAAGCGCAACTACCTGCCGCGCATCGCCAGCGGCGACCTGCGCCTGCAATCCATGGGTGTCACCGAGCCCACCACCGGCACCGACACCACGCGCATCAAGACCACCGCCGTCCGCCGCGGCGACCGCTACGTAATCAACGGCCAGAAGGTCTGGATCTCGCGCATCCAGCATTCCGACCTGATGATCCTGCTGGCGCGCACCACGCCGCTCGAACAGGTCACGCGCAAGGCCGACGGCATGTCGATCTTCATCGTCGACCTGCGCGAGGCCATCGGCCACGGCATGGCGGTCCGCCCCATCGCCAACATGGTCAATCACGAGACCAACGAACTGTTCTTCGACAACCTCGAAATCCCCGTCGAGAACCTCATCGGCGAAGAGGGCAAGGGCTTTCGCTACATCCTCGACGGCCTGAACGCCGAGCGCGCGCTCATCGCCGCCGAGTGCATCGGCGACGGCTACTGGTTCGTCGACAAGGTCACCGCCTATGCCAAGGAACGCGTGGTGTTCGGCCGTCCCATCGGCCAGAACCAGGGCGTGCAGTTTCCCATCGCGCGCGCCTTCATCAATGTCGAGGCCGCCAGCCTGATGCGCTACGAGGCCTGCCGCCTGTTCGACGCCGGCCAGCACTGCGGCACGCAGGCCAACATGGCCAAGCTGCTGGCGGCCGACGCCTCGTGGGAAGCCGCCAATGCCTGCCTGCAGTTCCACGGCGGCTTCGGCTTCGCCAACGAGTACGACGTCGAACGCAAATTCCGCGAGACGCGCCTCTACCAGGTCGCGCCCATCTCCACCAACCTGATCCTGTCGTACGTGGCCGAACACGTGCTCGGATTGCCCCGCTCCTTCTGAGGCCCATCATGTCGGCATCTCCCAGCGCCGTGGCGCCCGCTTCCCCCGTCTCGGCCCATCCCAGCGCCGAGCTCGCGGCCTTCGCCGCCAACCTGCGCTTCGAACAGATCCCCGCGGCGGTCCTGCGCCGCACCGAAGACCTGCTGCTCGACGGCCTGGCCTCGATCCTGGCCGGCGCGCGCGCCCGTCCGGTGCAGGCCATCGAACGCTACGCCCTGGCCATGGGGCCGCAGTCCGGCCCGTCCGAGATCCTCACCGCGCGGCGCGGCTCATCGCCCGTGTTCGCCGCCATGGTCAACGCCGCGGCCTCGCATGTGGTCGAACAAGATGACGTGCACAACGGCTCGGTGTTCCATCCCGCCGCCGTGGTCTTCCCGCCCGTGCTGGCCCTGGCGCAGGCGCTGGGCAGCTCCGGCCGCGACGTGCTGACAGCCTCGGTGGCCGGCTACGAAGTCGGCATCCGCGTCGGCGAATTCCTGGGCCGTTCGCACTACAAGATCTTCCACACCACCGGCACGGCGGGCACCATCGCCGCCGCCGCCGCCGCGGGCCGCCTGCTGGGCCTGGACGCCGCCCGGATGCTGCATGCATTCGGCTCGGCCGGCACGCAGGCCGCGGGCCTGTGGGAGTTCCTGCGCGATGCCGCCGATTCCAAGCAGTTGCATACCGCCAAGGCCGCGGCCGATGGCCTGATGGCCGCCTGGCTGGCGCGCGAGGGATTCACCGGCGCGCAGCACATCCTCGAAGGCCCGCAAGGGATGGCGGCCGGCATGTCGCGCGACGCCGATCCGGCCCGCCTCACCGACCGTCTGGGGCGGCGCTGGGCGCTGGCCGAAACCTCGTTCAAGTTCCACGCGTCGTGCCGCCATACGCACCCCGCGGCGGATGCCCTGCAGGAAGCGATGCGCGCCAACGGCCTGCGCGCCGACGACATCGCCCGCGTGGTCACGCACGTGCACCAGGGCGCCCTCGACGTGCTGGGCCCGGTCACCGATCCGCGCACGGTGCACCAGTCCAAGTTCTCGATGGGCACCGTGCTGGCGCTTATCGCGCGTGGCGGCCGGGCCGGCCTGGCCGAGTTCGACGCCGCCTTGCAGGACCCCGCCGTGGCCAGCTTCCGCGATCGGGTCGAAATGCAACTCGACGAAGAAGTGGACAACGCCTATCCCGGCCGCTGGATCGGCAAGGTCACGGTGCACACCCGCGACGGCCGCAAGTTCGAGGCGCGCGTCGACGAACCCAAGGGCGATCCGGGCAACACGCTCAGCCGCCCCGAGATCGAGGACAAGACGCTGCGCCTGGGCGTCTACGCGGGCGCCGCCACCGAAGGCGAAGTGCGCACGCTGATCGACATCGTCTGGAACCTCGAACGCCTGGAGCGCGTGGGCGCGCTGCTGCCGGCCTGAAGCGCCGCTGAAATTAATAACAATCTTGCGATGAATATCCCCAGATCCCTCGATCATTTGTGAATATTTAAAATGAACGAATATCCGAAAGTTGATGTAACCTCCGGATATGTCTGTACTTTATCTGTCTGTTCGTCGCATTTTCGTCAAGAAATGCCTTTATTATTCGGCACACGTCGCCGCTGAACATTAAAAGACGGCGCAAGTAAATAAGGACTTTCATGGCGAAATGGCATTATGCAGTGCTGGCGAGCATCGCTTGCGCTGCCCTGCCGGCGCACGCCGAGCTGGGGGGCACCCCGACTTGGCCGGCGCCGCAGATCGACACGCTCCAGGCCCGCGCACTGGCGGCCACCACTCCCCCGTTCAACGTCATCCAGACCCTGCTGCCCACGGGCACCACGGTCCGCGAGTACGTCACGCCCAGCGGCACCGTCTTCGGCGTCGTCTGGGACGGCCCCGACATGCCGCCCCTGAACACGCTGCTGGGCGCCTATTTTTCCACCTATCGCCAGGCCCTGGACGCGCGCCGCGCGGCCCGGCGCGGCGGCGCGCCCGGTCCCGTCCAAGTCGAAGAAGCCGGCCTCACCGTACAGAGCGGCGGCCACATGGGCTCATTCATCGGCCGGGCATACCTGACCAACTCCATTCCCTCTGGCGCCACCGCAGCCGACATACGATGAACACGAAGAATCTGATGCACAAGGCGCGCTGGGTCACCGCGGCGTGCCTGATGATGCTGCTCGCCGCTTGCGGCGGAGGCGGCGGTGATGACGGCGGCGACGCCGACGGCGGCAACTCCGTGTCCGGCGACAATGCGGTGACAACCCCCGCTGTCGACCCCAACGCGCCCCTGCCCGGCTCGCCCTCGGCCCGGCCCACCGACAGCAGCGCCGTCAACGCCATTCCGGTCACGGTCAGCAATGGCGCGGACAAGCCGCGCAACTTCCCCACGGTCAGCGTCACGATCTGCGCGCCGGACTCCAACGCCGCGAGCGCCTGCGCCACCATCGACAACGTCCTGGTGGACACCGGCTCGTACGGCCTGCGCCTGTTCGCTTCGGCCGTGCCCTCGGCCACGCTGGCCACGCTCACCGCCCAGCGCGACGGCGCGGCGCGCATCGCCGAGTGCACGCTGTTCGTCGACAGCAATGCGTGGGGCGGCGTGCGCAACGCCGATGTGCGCCTGGGCGCGCAGACCGCCCAGAACGTGCCGATCCACATCTGGGGCGATCCGGCCATCGGCGGGGCCGTGCCGGACGCCTGCGTGCAGAACAGCTATCTCGGCAAGGTGTCCGACCTGGGCGGCAACGGCATCCTGGGCGTGGGCGTGGCGCCCGCGGATTGCCCCGCGTGCAGCACCACGGCCAACCCGCGCTTCTATTATTCGTGCAACGGCGCGGCCTGCTCGCCCATCACGCAAGCGGTGGCGAACCAAGTCGGCAATCCGGTCAGCCGCTTCGCGCAGCACAACAACGGCGTGGTGCTGCAGATGGAGCCCATCGGCCCCAATGGCAAGAAGGTCGCCACCGGCACGCTGGTGTTCGGCATCGACACGGCCGACAACAACACATTGCAGGGCAAGGGATCCCCCGTGCTGCGCACCAACTCGGCGGGTGACTTCGACGTGATCTACAAGGGCAACCGCATCCGCGGCTTCACGGATTCGGGCTCGAACGGCTATTTCTTCAGCGACGCGTCGATCCCGCACAGCCGCAACAGCCCCGACTTCTATGCGCCCTCTGCCACCCTGTCGATTTCGGCGACGCTGCTGGACCGGGGCGCGCCCGCCGACGCGGCCGGCACCGCCCTGGCTTTCGACGTGGCCAACGCCGACGCGCTGTTCAAAACGGGCAATGCCGCCTTCAACAACCTCGGCGGCGAAATCGCCGGGCTGTTCGACCTGGGCCTGCCGTTCTTCTACGGCCGGCACGTGTACTACGGACTGACGGGCATGGTCTCGGCGGGCGGTGGCACCGGGCCGTACGTGAGCTACGTGTCGAACTGATCGCGCTCAGACCCGGCCCCATCGGCTGAAGCCCGGAAGCCCTGCTTACGGTGCGCGGCATGGCCGCCCGCACCGCCAGCGCCTGCCCAGGCTTCAGCGGTCGGCCCGGCGCTGCCCGACGGGCGGCCGGCCACTGGTCAGCCGTCCAGCGCGCCGCGCTGCATCTGCACCAGCTGGGCGATGCCCCCTTCGGCCAGCGCCAGCATCGCATCCAGTTCGGCCCGCGTGAAGGTGGCCTCCTCGCCGGTGCCCTGCACTTCCACGAAGGCACGGCTGCCGGTCATCACCACGTTGACGTCGGCCTGGCAGGCCGAGTCTTCCTGGTAATCCAGGTCCAGCACCGGATGGCCGCCCACCAGGCCCACCGAGACCGCGGCCACGGCATCGCGGATCGGATCGGCCTGCAGGTCGCCGCGCCGCATCAGCAGCGCGATGGCGTCGGAAGCCGCCACCCAGGCGCCGGTGATGCTGGCGCAGCGCGTGCCGCCATCGGCCTGCAGCACGTCGCAATCCAGGTGCAGCGTACGCTCGCCCAGCGCCTTCAGGTCGAACACGGCGCGCAGGCTGCGGCCGATCAGGCGCTGGATTTCCTGCGTGCGGCCGCTTTGCTTGCCGCGCGCGGCCTCGCGGTCGCCGCGGGTATGCGTGGCGCGCGGCAGCATGCCGTACTCGGCGGTCACCCAGCCCTCGCCGCGGCCCTTCAGGAACGGCGGCACCTTCTCCAGCACGCTGGCCGTGCACAGCACATGCGTGTGGCCGGCCCGCACCAGGACGGAGCCTTCCGCATAGCGCGTGTAATGGCGTTCGAGCGAAAACGGGCGCAGTTCGTCGGGGCGGCGGCCGGACGGACGGGCGGCGGACGTGGCGGTATCGGGGTTCAGGCTCACGGCGGGCTCCGGAAAGTTGGCAAATGGGGCCATTGTACGAGGGGCGCCAGTGGTATCCTGCTCGTTTGCAAGCGGCGCCGCAGAGCGCCCGGCTTTACCAGGACACGCCATGATCCGTAGCATGACCGCCTTCGGCAACGCCCGAGCGGACCTCGAACAAGGCTCGCTCGCGCTCGAATTGCGCAGCGTCAACAGCCGTTACCTCGATCTCTACTTCCGCCTGCCCGACGAGCTGCGCCATGCCGAAACGCCGCTGCGCGAACTGCTGACCAGCAATCTGGCGCGCGGCAAGGTCGAGGTGCGCGTCTCGTACGCCCGTGCCGCCGGCGCCGACCTGAACACGCTGGATGCCGCCTGGCTGCAACGCCTGGCCACCCAACTGGAAGCCGCGCGCCAGATCCTGCCCGAAGTGGCCGCGCCGCGCCTGGCCGAACTCTACAACTGGCCCGGCCAGCGCAACGCCGACGCGCTCGATCCTCAAGCCTGGGGCGCCGCCTGCCTGCAGGCCGCCCAGCAAGCCCTGACCCAGATGCAGGAAGCGCGCGCCCGCGAAGGCGAGCGCCTGGCAGGCATGATGCGCGAGTGCGCCGATGGCGTGGCGCGCATCGTCGACAGCGTCGACACGCACCTGCCGCAATTGCTGGCCGACCACCGCGAAAAACTGGCCGCCAAGCTGCGCGAATCGGTCGAAGCGGCCTTCCCCGGCGGCTTCGCCCACATCAGCGGCCCCGAACTTTCCGAGCGCCTGGCCCACGAAGCCAACCTGTTCGCCCTGCGCATCGACGTGGCGGAGGAACTGTCGCGCCTGCGTTCGCACCTGGAAGAACTGCGCCACCTGCTGGGCGCTGGCAGCGGCGGCGGCAAGCAGCCCGCCGGCAAGCGCGGCGGCCCGGCCGGCGGCAGCGCCGGCAAGCGCCTGGATTTCCTGTTCCAGGAAATGAACCGCGAGGCCAACACCCTGGGCTCCAAGGCCGGCAGCATGGAAGTCACGCGCGCGGCCATGGACCTGAAACTGCTGATCGAGCAGATGCGCGAGCAGGCGCAGAACATCGAATAAATCGCGATCCGGGTTCTTTCCGGCACCCGCCCCGGCGGGTGTCTTGTCTTGGGCAGCCGGGTCAGGCCGAACGGGTCCCGCTGCGCCGAGTGCCCGCATGGCCCCGCATTCTTGCCAACCCCTGCGGAGTATTGCGAATAGCGCGATGTTCGCAATTGAGATAAAACTCCGACGTCCGCCATCCGCCCCCCACCAGGGAAAACGCACCGTATCGTGTCCCGGGTCGGCATCCGGCGCCGCGGACCGCATCGCCAGACCTTGCATCACCCATAACCAGACGCGGCCCCCAGGCCGCGCACCCTTGTTGCAGCATAGAAGCACCTGGAGGGGACTATCCGTGTCAGCAATAGGCCATCTTGCCGCCCGGCGCCTGGCGGCCGGCGGCGCCTGCACGCTGTGCGGCGTCTGCGCCGCGGCCGCGGCGGGCGCCACCACCACGCAAACCCTGCTGCCGGCCGCGCTGGCCGCGGTCGTCACGCTGACGGTCAGCCTGTGGTGGCGCGGCGGCGGTGGCCGCCGTGCCGACGCGCAGCGCCTGGAACAGGCCGGTGCGCAGGTCGATCACATCGTGATCGGCGCCGCCGAAACCTCGCACTTCATCGACGCCATCAAGCGCCAGGTGGACCGCGACCTGCAGGCGACCGAGCAGATCACGGCGCGGGCGGCGCAGACCGCGCAGGCCACCGAACAGATCGCGCAGAGCGCCGCCGATGCCTCGCGCGTGGCCGCCGAGGTACGCGGCCAGAGCGCGGCCGGCCGCGCCGAAGTGGACCAGGGATGGCGCCTGATCGACCAGGCGCGCGAGGATGCCCGGTCGGCCAGCGAGCGGATGGCGTCGCTGCAGGAGAAATCCCGCCACATCCATGGCATCACCACGACGATCAACGAGATCGCCATGCGCACCAACCTGCTGGCGCTGAACGCCGCCATCGAGGCCGCGCGGGCCGGCGAGCACGGCCGCGGCTTCGCGGTGGTGGCCAGCGAGGTACGCCAACTGGCGCTGCGCACCAAGGAGGCGACCGACGACATCGGCGCCATGGTGCGCGAGATCGCGCAGCAAGCCGAGCATGCCGCCGACGGCATGGCCGCGTTGACCGGCAAGGTGATGGACGCCGCCCGCAACGTGCAACGCATCAACGGGCTGCTGGGCGACATCGAACGGTCGGCGGGCGCATCGCAGCAGGCCGTGCAGCAGATCGCCGAGGCTTCGCACGAGCACGTGGCGACCACGCGCGCCATCGCCGAGACGGTGTCGCACATCCGCGACGGCATGCTCGCCACGCACGACGAGCTGCCGCGCGCCACGGGCTCGGCCATGGTGGTCAGCGAGCGCGGCGAGACGCTGCTGGGCGCCATGGCCGAACTGGGCGTGCGCACCGTGCACGACCCCGTGCGCGCCGCCGCGCAACGCGCCGCGCAGGCCGTGGGCGCCCTGTTCGAACGCGCCATCGCCGAAGGCCGCATCACCGAAGCCGCCTTGTTCGACCGCCATTACGTGCCGATTCCCGGCACCAACCCGCAAAAGCACGCCAGCGCCTTCGATGCCTACACCGACCAGGCGCTGCCGCCCATCCAGGAAGGCGTGCTGCAGGACCTGCCTTGGCTGGCCTACGCGGGCGCGGTGGATGACCGCGGCTACTTTCCCACGCACAACCGGAAATTCTCGCAGCCGCTCACGGGGGACTACGACCACGACCTGGTGCACAACCGCACCAAGCGCATCTTCACCGACCGCTGCGGCTCGCGCTGCGGCAGCAACACACTGCCGTTCCTGTTGCAGACCTACAAGCGCGATACGGGCGAGGTGATGCACGACCTGTCGGCGCCGATCCACGTGAACGGCAAGCATTGGGGCGGCTTTCGCATCGGATACCGGTCGGAGGAAGCGGCCCGCCGCACGGTCGGCGAATCCGCCATTGCGGTACCTCGGGCACGCGGCGCCGCGACGATGGCGGCGCAGAAATAGGGTTGCCTGCCTGGCGGGCAACCGCGCGACGCTATACCACCCGGCCGAACCACCACAGTGACAGCATGGCCGCGCAAGCCGCCAGCAGAGCCCCCAGCGCGGTGAAGACGGCCGTGATCTCGACCATGTTCGTGCGGTCGTAGGCCAGGCGGGCGCTCAACGACCGATAGACCTGCTTCAGTCCCTTGGCGTCGTCCACCCGGAAGTAGGACGCGCCAGTGACATCGGCAACCTTCTTCAACACGGCATCGTCCAGCCGCACCCGCGCGGACCAGCCCTCGACGGACAGCACCGCCCCCTCGGCGGTGCCGATGCCCACGGTGTAGATGCGCACGCCGTGCCGGGCCGCCAGCTCGGCCGCCTGCAGGACGTCCCGTCCGGCATTGCTCTCTCCGTCGGACATCAGCACGATCGCGCCCGGCTCGTACGACCCTGGCGCGGCCTCCTGGCGGCTCGGCGGCGGGCCTTCGTAGTCGGCGCCCTGCCCGGGGCGGGCAGCGCCCGCGCTGGCGCCGGCGGCCGGCTCGCGCGGCGAACGGTTGGGTGGCCCCGCCTGCGGATTCAGGAACTCGGAGGTGTCGACCGTGCCGCGCGGCAGCAGCGTGCTCAATGCGATGGCCAGCCCGTTGCCCAGGGCCGAACCGCGCTGCGGCTGCAAGCGGTCGATGGCGGCGCTCACCTCGTCCTTGCGGCGGCTGGGCGGGTGGGCCACCGCCGCCGTGCCGGCCACGGCCACCACGCCCACGCGCACGCCGGCGGGCTGCTCCGCCACGAAGGCCTTCGCCGCCTGCCGGGCGGCCTGCATGCGGCTGGGCTTGACGTCTTCGGCGCGCATGCTGCCGGACATGTCCATGGCCAGGATCACGGTCTGCACCTTCGACGGCAACCGCAGCATGGCCTGCGGCCGGGCCGTCGCCACCAGCAACGCCGCCACCGCCAGCAATGCCAGCAGCGGCGGGACATGCCGCCGCCAGCGCGATCCCCCTTGCACGACCAGCCCCGCGGCCTGCAAGGCAGGAAAACGCATGGCCTGGCGGTTGCGCCGCGCGTGCCATGCATAAAGCCCGGCCAGCACCGGCGCCAGGCACAGCAGCCACAAGAGGCGCGGCCAGATGAAGCTGAATTCGGGAAGCGCGTTCATGGCCGGCGCTCCTGGGCCGGCCGCATCCAGGCTTGCCCGCCAGCCAGGCCGGCCATCGGCGCGCGGCCGGGAGTGCCCGCGCCGGGCGTCGCGACCGGGGGCCCGCGCCGCCCGCCGCGCTCGCGGCTGCGCTGGCGCGCGAACCGCAGCAAGGCCAGGTCCAGCCGCGCATCGGTCGGCAGCACCAGGCAGTCCACCCCTGCCCGCGCGAAGACCTCGCGCAAGCCGGCCTCGCGTGACTCGGCCGCCGCCTCGAAACGCTTGCGAAAGCCCGCATCGTGCGTATCGACGAACATCTGCTCGCCGCTCTCGGCATCCTGCAGCACGACCAGGCCCAGGTCCGGCAGGCTGAGTTCCAGCGGATCGACCAGACGCACCGCCACCACCTCATGGCGCCGCGCCAGCATGCCCAGCGGCGCCTCCCAGCCAGGCTCGCTGATGAAGTCGGACACCACGAACACCACGCCGCGCCGCGTGGCCACCGCCTGCGCGTGGGCCAGCAGGTCCGCCAGCCGAGTACCCCCCTCGGCCTGGGCCTTCTTCCCGCCTTTTGAGGCCGCCGCCCGCGTGGCGCGCATGCGCGACAGCAGATGCAGCAGATGACGCCGCCCCGCGCGCACCGGCACCACCGACGGCGCCTGGCCCGCCCCGCCATACAGCACCGCGCCGATGCGATTGCCATGCTTGACCAGCAGCCGCGCCATCACCGCGGTGAAATCGTCCAGCATGGCGCGCTTGCGCACCGCGCCCGAACCGAAGTCCACCGACCCGCTCAGGTCCAGCAGGAACCAGGCCGCCACCTCGCGGTCTTCCTGGAACTCGCGCACGTGCGGCGACGACAGGCGCGCCGTGGCATTCCAGTCGATATGGCGCACGTCGTCGCCGGGACGGTACTCACGCAGGTCCGCCACGTCCAGGCCGAAGCCGCGCAGCAGCGTGCGGTAGTCGCCCTGCAGCAGCCCGTCCAGCCGCCGCACCACCGTCCATTCCAGGCGTTGCAGCAAGGCGTCGGCATCCGCGGCCGATGCGATATCGGCCGGCACGGCTGGCGGGGGAGCCGCCCGCTTATTCCGCCGCCACCCGAACATGGGATTCCAGGGGACGTTCCGGCACGGGCACGGCCCGCAGGATGCGCGCGATCAACTGGTCGGCATCGATGCCTTCCGACAGCGCCTCGTAGGTCAACACCAGCCGGTGGCGCAGGACGTCGGGCACCAGATCCACCACGTCCTGCGGCAGCGCATACTTCCGGCCGCGCAGCAGCGCCAGGGCGCGCGCCCCTTCGACCAGGCCGATGGTGGCGCGCGGGCTGGCGCCGTACGACACATGGCGCGCCAGTTCGTCCAGCCCGCACAAGGACGGCTTGCGCGTGGCCGCCACCACCCGCACCGCATACTGCACCAGTTCCGGATCCACGTAGACCTGCCGGCATTCGGCCTGCAACGCCGCCAGTTGGTCCGGCGTGGCCAGCGCGTTGACCATGATGCGCGGCCCCGTCACGCGGTTGACGATGACCACCTCTTCTTCCTCGCTGGGATAGTCCACCAGCACCTTCATCATGAAGCGGTCGACCTGCGCCTCGGGCAGGGGATAGGTGCCCTCGGTCTCGATGGGATTCTGCGTGGCCATCACCAGGAACGGCGACGGCACCGCATGCGTCTCGCCCGCAATCGTCACCTGGCGTTCCTGCATGACCTCCAGCAAGGCGCTCTGCACCTTGGCCGGCGCCCGGTTGATCTCGTCGGCCAGCAGCAGATTGGCGAACACGGGGCCGAGCACCGTGGAGAACTCGCCGGTGCGCTGGTTGTACATGCGCGTGCCGACCAGATCGGCCGGCAGCAGGTCGGGCGTGAACTGGATGCGCTTGAACACGCCGCGCATGGTCTGCGCCAGCGTGTTCACGGTCAGTGTCTTGGCCAGGCCCGGCACGCCTTCCACCAGCAGATGCCCGCGCGCCAGGATGGCCACCAGCACCCGCTCCAGGAAGTGATCCTGCCCGACCACCACGCGCTTGACCTCGAACAGCAGGCGTTCCATCAGAGGGTCGCCGCCCACGGTATTGAAGGCTGTGTCGTTCATGGAATTCCGTGTCTAGAAAGGAGAGAAACCGACGGCGCTGCCGGCGCTTTCGATGGTGGTGGCGAAACCGATGCCGACGAAGGTGCCGCTCTGCGTGGGATTGAGAATGGCGGTGACGATGCCCACCACCTCGCCGTTCATGTCGACCAGCGGCCCGCCCGAGTTGCCAGGGTTGGCCGCCGCGTCGAACTGGATCAGGTCGGACAGGTTCTGCTTGTGTTCCGCCGAGACGAACTCGCGGTTCAGGCCCGACACCACGCCCGCCGACACCGACGGCCCGATGCCGAACGGAAAGCCGATCGCCACCACCTCGTCGCCCGGCGACAGGTTGCGGCTGGAGCCCAGCGTGGCGGCCGGCAGATCATCGGGAATGGATCGGGGCCGCAGCACGGCCAGGTCTTTCTCGGGCGTGGCGCCGACCAGCGTGGCCTCGGACTCCTGTCCGTCGTGGAACGTGACCAGCAGCCGGCGCGCGCCGGCCACCACGTGATAGTTGGTCAGGATCATGCCCTCTTCCGTGACGACCACGCCGGAACCCACGTTGCGCATCTGGGGCCTGGGGGCTTCGGGGGGCTTGTCGCCCGCGCCGGCCTTGTCGGCGCGCTCGTTCTTCGCGCGCGCCTGGGGCTTGCGTGGGGGTTTCCTGTCGGCAGCGGGCTTGTCGGCGGCGCCCGGGGCGTCGGCCCTGGGCGGATCTTCATCGGGAA
The DNA here is from genome assembly GCF_900078705.1 of Bordetella ansorpii. Taxonomy (GTDB): domain Bacteria; phylum Pseudomonadota; class Gammaproteobacteria; order Burkholderiales; family Burkholderiaceae_B; genus Bordetella; species Bordetella ansorpii_A. Next base: position 586,519 of record NZ_FKIF01000010.1, on the reverse strand, counting down.
AACCCTGGATCTCGACCACCGATTGCCGGACCACGGCCGCGGCGCGCGCGGTGCGCGAGGGCAGACTTTTGGTTTGCAGGGTATGCAACACCGCGGCGTCGATGTCGTCCTGCGTCAGGGTGTGCGGCGCCGGCTGCACCAGCCAGGTGCATGCAAGACCGGCTGCGAAGGCCAAGGCAAGGCCTGCTGCCGCCCATCCGAATTTCGCAACCCGTTTCATCGATGCCGAAGCTCCGCGCCGCCGTCGAACTACAGTACCATCGTCCTACCCCTGCGCCAAGGAGCACTGCATGCAGTTTCTCTGGCCCGACATGCTTTGGCTGCTGCTGGTCCTTCCTGCGCTGGCGGCGGCATACGTCTACATACTGGCCCGGCGCAAAAAAGCCGCCGTCATCTACGCCAGCCTGGCGTTGCCGCGCGCGGCCATGGGCCCCGGCCAGCGGCTGCGCCGCCATATTCCTCCCGCGCTGTTCCTGCTGGCCCTGGGCGCGGCGTTGCTGGCGTGCGCCCGGCCCAGCGCCACGGTCACCCTGCCGTCCGACGCCTACACGCTGATGCTGGCGATGGACGTGTCACGCAGCATGGACGCCACCGACATTCCCCCCACCCGAATGGTCGCCGCGCAGGAAGCCGCGCGCGCCTTCGTCGCCCAGTTGCCGTCCAGCGCCCGCGTGGGCATCGTGTCCTTCGCGGCGGCCGCCACGCTGGTGCAGGCGCCCACCGAATTCAAGCAGGACATGATCGACGCCATCGACCGCTTTGAACTGCAACGCGGCACGGCCACCGGCAGCGGCCTGCTGATGGCCCTGGCCACGCTGTTTCCCGATGACGGCATCGACGCCAGCGCCATGCGCTTCGAGAACGTGCCGCCGCAAGGAAATGGCAAGCCCATGCCGCTGGGCCAGGCCCAGGCCGCGCGCGAACGCCCGGCCCAGCGCGAGCCGGTGCCGCCCGGTTCGTACACCAATGGCGCCATCATCCTGCTGAGCGACGGCCGGCGCACCACCGGCCCCGATCCCATGGAGGCCGCGCGCCTGGCCGCCGACCGAGGCGTGCGCGTCTACACCGTGGGCTTCGGCACGCCCAAGGGCTCGGCCACCCTGGACGACGGCTGGTCGTTCTTCATGCAATTGGACGAGACCACCCTGCGCGCCGTGGCCAAGCTGACGGGCGGCGAGTACTTCCAGGCGGGATCCGCGGCCGACCTGGGCCAGGTCTACAAGCAACTGACCACGCGGCTGGCGCTGGAAAAGCGCGAAACCGAGATCGGCGCGTTGCTGGCGGGCCTGGCGGCCCTGTTGATGGTGTCGGCGTGCACGCTGTCGATACTGTGGTTCAGGCGCTGACGGCAGGGCCGGCCAGGGCCTGTCAATCCCGGGCGTCGCCATGGCATGGCCGCGCACCGTGATGTCCAGCGCCGTCGCCTGCCGCCGCAATTCAGGGCCGTACGCGGCCAGCAGGTCCACTGCGGCATGTTCGCGCAGCTCCTCGGAGGTGGCCTGGGCCAGCCATTGCCGCGCCCGCCGCTTCGGCCGGGTAGCCGTCCAGCGAGAAATGGGACACCATCCACGCCGCGTGTTCGGGCTGATGCCGCTGCGGGTCGAAGCGGTGCGCCGGCAGGTCCCGCGGGTGCGACGCCACGAACCGCGGCCGGGACCAGGCGGAAACCGTGGAATAAGTGCGGGCGCATACAGAGAGATCCCGCCGTGACGCGTGAAAGAGGAACGGAATCAAGATCGGCCTCTGCGTCATCGTTCTTCATGCCCGCCGGATACGCCGCGAAACGCTCACGGCGCTTGCCCGGCGATGTCCCTCAGCCCGCCGGCTGCTCGACCCGGTTCGCGTCGATGACGGTCAGCGCCGCCATGTTCACGATACGGCGCACCGTGGCGCTGGAGGTCAGGATGTGCACCGGGGCGTTCACGCCCAGCAGGAACGGGCCGATGGCCACGTTCGCGCCCGCCGTCGCCTTCAGCAGGTTGTACGCGATGTTGCCCGAGTCCACGTTCGGGCAGACCAGCAGATTGGCCTCGCCCTTGAGCGTGGACGACGGCAGCAGGCGCATGCGCAGCGCCTCGTCCAGCGCGCAGTCGCCATGCATCTCGCCGTCGATCTCCACGTCGGGCGCGGCCTGGCGCACCCGTTCCAGCGCCTCGCGCATCTTGCCGCCCGAAGCCGAGCTGCCGGTGCCGAAGTTCGAGCGCGACAGCAACGCCACCTTGGGCGCCAGGTTCAGCTGCGTCATCTGGCGTGCGCCCGCCACGGTGAATTCCGCGATCTGCTCGGCCGTGGGGTTGTCGTTGACGTGCGTGTCCACCAGCGCCACCGTGCGCTCGTTCAGCAGCAGGATGTTCATGGCGGCGTAGGTCTTGGCGCCCGGACGCTTGCCGATCACTTCGTCGATGAAGCGCAGGTGTTCGTGGTACTCGCCCACCGTGCCGCAGACCATGCCGTCGGCATCGCCCAGGTGCAGCATCATCGCGCCGATCAGCGTCAGGCGGCGGCGCATCTCCACGCGCGCCATTTCCTTGGTGATGCCGCGGCGGCACATCAGCTCCCAGTACGTCGTCCAGTACTGGTGGAAGCGCTCGTCGTACTCGGGGTTGGTCACCTCGACGTCCTGGCCCAGGCGCAGGCGCAGACCGTACTTCTCGATGCGCGACATCAGCACCTGCGGACGGCCCACCAGGATGGGACGCGCCAGCTTCTCGTCGACGATCACCTGCACGGCGCGCAGCACGCGCTCGTCCTCGCCCTCGGTGAACACGATGCGCGACTTGGCGCCCTCGCGCACCATGCGCTTGGCCGCGCCGAACAGCGGCTTCATGAACGCGCCGGAGTGATACACGAACTGCTGCAGCTGTTCGACGTAGGCATCCAGGTCGGCCAGCGGGCGCGTGGCCACGCCGCCGTCCATGGCCGCCTTGGCCACCGCCGGCGCGATGCGCACGATCAGGCGCGGGTCGAACGGCTTGGGAATCAGGTAATCGCGGCCGAACGAGATGTCGTAGGTGCCGTAGGCGGCCGCCACCACTTCGTTCTGCTCTTCCTGCGCCAGCTTGGCGATGGCGAGCACCGCCGCCATCTCCATCTCGCGCGTGATGGTGGTCGCGCCCACGTCCAGCGCGCCACGGAAGATGTACGGAAAGCACAGCACGTTGTTGACCTGGTTCGGATAGTCCGAACGGCCCGTGGCCATCACCACGTCGTCGCGCACCGCGTGCGCCACTTCCGGCAGGATCTCCGGCGTCGGGTTGGCCAGCGCCAGGATCAGGGGGTTGGCGGCCATCGTGGCCACCATTTCCGGCTTGAGCACCCCGCCCGCCGACAGGCCCAGGAACACGTCCGCGCCGGCAATCACTTCCGCCAGCTTGCGCGCCCCGGTGGGCTTGGCGTAGCGTGCCTTGTCCGGGTCCATCAGCGTCGTGCGGCCTTCGTAGACCACGCCCTCGATGTCCGTCACCCAGATGTTCTCCAGCGGCAGGCCCAGGTCCACCATCAGGTCCAGGCAGGCCAGCGCCGCCGCGCCCGCGCCCGAGGTGACCACCTTGACCTGCCCGATGTCCTTGCCCACGACCTTCAGGCCGTTGATGAACGCCGCGCTGACCGTGATGGCCGTGCCGTGCTGGTCGTCGTGAAAGACCGGGATCCTCATGCGCTCGCGCAGCTTGCGCTCGACCGTGAAGCACTCCGGCGCCTTGATGTCTTCCAGGTTGATGCCGCCGAACGTCGGCTCCAGGCCCGCGATGATGTCGACCAGCTTGTCCGGATCCGTCTCGTTGATCTCGATGTCGAACACGTCGATGCCGGCGAACTTCTTGAACAGCACCGCCTTGCCTTCCATCACCGGCTTGGACGCCAGCGCCCCGATGTTGCCCAGGCCCAGCACCGCCGTGCCATTGGTGATCACGCCCACCAGGTTGCCCCGGCCGGTGTACCGGAAGACATTGGCCGCATCGTCGACGATCTCTTCACAGGCCGCCGCCACGCCGGGCGAGTAGGCCAGCGCCAGGTCGCGCTGGGTGACCAGCGGCTTGATGGCGTTGACGGCGATCTTTCCGGGCTTGGGAAACTCGTGGTAATCGAGGGCGGCTTGGCGATTGTTGGTGTTCATGACGTCCGATTGTGTAAATGAAATGACGAACCGGTGACAATGCTACGCCCCATCCATAAGGTGATTATTTGGTTTTGCTATGATTCCATCACTTATTCCTAATGCTTTGACCTGTCCCCATGGCTGACCTTCCGTCCAGCGAGGCCGCGCGGCGCCTGACGGCCCGCCTGAAGATGCGGCACCTGGCGCTTTTGTTACAGATTCGGCAGCATGGCTCGCTGACCCGGGCGGCCGAGCGCATGGCCATCAGCCAGCCGGCACTCACCAATACCCTGACCGAGCTGGAAGGCATGTTCGGCGCCCCCCTGTTCGAGCGGTCGGTGCGTGGCATGACCCCTACGGCCCTGGGCGAGGTGGTGCTGGGCCGCGCCCAGGCCATGCTGCAGGACCTGCAGCGCATGGTCGACGACATGGACGCGGTGGCCGCCGGCCACGCCGCCCACCTGCACGTGGGCGTCACCCCATTCATTCCCGGCCGCATCCTGTCGGCCGCCGTGCACCAGGCCCGTCCCGATGGCCAGCGCCTGACGGTCACCCTGCACGAAGGCGCCATCGCGCAACTGCTGACGCAACTGCGCGATCACACGCTGGATCTGGTGATCGGCCCCGCGGTCGCCGGCCTGGACCTGTCGCAGCTCGCCTTCGAAACGCTGTACCGCCAGCCCCCCCGCCTGATCGCCAGCCGCCGCCTGGCCGCGCAACTGGGACGCCATCGCCTGGACTGGCGCAGGCTGGCGGAACTGGACTGGATCCTGGGCGCGCCGCAGACCGGCATGCGCGCGCAACTGACCGACCTGTTCCTGGGCGCGGGCGTACCGCCCCCCATGCCGGTGGCAGAGAGCGGATCGCCCCGCCTGATCGGCGAAATGATCAGCGCCAGCGAACGCGCCATCTCGATCCTGCCGGCGGACATCGCGGAAGAACTGGGCCGGGTGACCGGCGTGGCGATCATCCCCTACTCGTTCAACTGGAGTCCGCCGCCCACCGCGCTCTACAGCCGCGCGGGCACGGCGCCCCGCGCGGCGGAACGCCTGTTTTCGGCGGCGTTGCGCGAAAGTTGCCGGCTGTACTACCCGGATGCCGGCACGTTTGGCTGAGCCACCGGCAAGCGCGCTTACTTACTGGAACGCCGTCTCCATGAACGTGCGCAGCTTGCGCGAGTGCAGCCGCTCGGGCGGCATTTCACGCAACAGTTCCAACGCGCGGATGCCGATCTCCAGGTGCTGGTTGACCTGCCGGCGATAGAACGCGCTGGCCATCCCGGGCAGCTTCAGCTCGCCATGCAGGGGTTTGTCGGACACGCACAGCAAGGTGCCGTACGGCACGCGGAACCGGAAGCCATTGGCGGCGATCGTGCCCGACTCCATGTCCAGCGCGATGGCGCGCGACTGCGCGAAACGCTGCACCAGTTCCCCCTGGTCGCGCAGTTCCCAGTTGCGGTTGTCGATGGTGGCGACCGTGCCGGTGCGCATGATGCGCTTCAAGTCCCAGCCCGACAGCCCCGCCACCTCTTCCACCGCCTGCTCCAGCGCCACCTGCACCTCGGCCAGCGGCGGCACGGGCACCCAGGTGGGCAGGTCGGCATCCAGCACATGGTCGTCGCGCACATAACCGTGCGCCAGCACGTAATCGCCCAGCCGCTGCGAATCGCGCAGGCCCGCGCAGTGCCCCAGCATCAGCCAGGCATGCGGACGCAGCACGGCGATGTGGTCGGTGATCGTCTTGGCATTGGACGGCCCCACCCCGATGTTCACCAGCGTGATGCCCGAATGATTCGGCCGCACCAGGTGATAGGCCGGCATCTGCGGCAACCGCGCCATGCCGGGCGTCGGAGGCTCGGCATCGCCCCGGCGCGTGATGCGGTTGCCCGGCTCGACCAGGGCCTCGTAATCGCCCTCGCCCGACGCCATCATCGCGCGGGCCCGGGCGCAGAACTCGTCGACGTAGAACTGGTAATTGGTGAACAGCACGTAGTTCTGGAAATGCGCGGGCGCCGTCGCGGTGTAGTGCTGCAGGCGATGCAGCGAATAGTCCACGCGCGTGGCGGTGAACGGCGCCAGCGGGCGGCGTTCGCCCGCCTGCCCGCGCCAGGTGCCGTTGACGATGGCGTCGTCCGTCACCGCCAGGTCGGGCACGTCGAACACGTCGCGCAGCGGGCGGCCCAGCTTCTCCAGGTGCTCGCCTTCCACGTACGCGCCATCCGGGAAGGCGAAATGCAGCGGAATCGGCATGTCCGACTCGCCCACCTCGACCGCCGTGCCATGGTTCTGCAACAGCAGGCGGATCTGCTGTTCCAGGTAATCGCGGAACAGGATGGGTTGCGTGATGGTGGTCTGGTAGGCGCCCGGCTCGGCCACATGCCCGTACGACAGGCGCGAATCGATCAGGTCATGGGTGCCCACGGTGATGCGCACCGCGGGGTAATACACGCGGGCGCGGCCCGCTTCGTCGGTGCGGGCCAGCACGTCCTGGAAAACCTGCCGCAGGAAGGAAGTGTTGCGGTCGTAGATGTGGATCAGGCGCTCGACCGCCGCGCGGGCGTCGTCGAAAGTCTGGAACGGAATGGGATCGGGCCGGCGCAGGGTGTTCGGTCCGGGGGCAGCGTGCATCATCGATTCGGCTCCTGAAGCGCCGTGCCGGCGTGCGCCGGCGCGGCGAACTTGTGGCCGATTATGCCCGAGCCGGCCGACCGCCGTATGCACGCTCCGATGCGGCGGTCGCTTTTCAAAAAAGAACAATATATCATTACAAAACTTACCACTGCCTCTCCCGTCATGCCCGTGCGCCGCATCGGCCCTCTTGCGTTCCTGCCCAGGCAGCCGTTGGCTCGCCTGGCGGCGCTGCTGTGGCTGCTGGCCTGCATCCTGGGCACGCCCGCGGCGGCGACGCTGCACGTGCTGTCGCACGTGGCCAGCACCGCCGCCAGCACCCGGGACGACGCGCCGGCGACGCACCACGACGACCAATGCGAGCTCTGCGCGGCCTGGCATGAACTGGGCAGCGCACTGCCCAGCACGCCGCCCTTGCTGCCGGCCGCCACGCCACGCGCCCTGCCGCCGGTCCTGGCCAGTGCGCCGAGTCCCGGCACGGCCGCGCCGCGCTGGTTCCACCCGCGCGCCCCGCCGGTCCAGGCCTGAAACGTCCGCAAGCGCCTTCCCCCCGCGCTGCCCGCCCCGCGCTGCCGTTCCCTGGAAGTTCCGGCACGAGACGCGCCGACACGCGACCCGTCGGCGCATCGACTGGAACCGGGAGCCGCCCGGGCAGCCGTTCACTCCTGGATCACATCGACCATGCAAAACCGAATTCCGTCCGCGCCCCGCGCGGCCCGCGCCGCCGCGCGCCTGTCCCTCACCCCCCTCGCGCTGGCCCTCGCCCTGGCCAGCGCCTGCGCCCACGCCCAGAGCGACGCGGGCAGCGGCATCGCGCTGGCCCCGGTCATCGTCACCGGCAACCCGCTGGGCAGCGACGAACTGTCCTCGCCCTCCACGGTGGTGCAGGGCAAGGAACTGGATCTGCGCCGTGGCGCCACCCTGGGCGAGACGCTCAATGGCCTGCCCGGCATCTCCACCACCACCTACGGCCCCATGGTGGGCCGCCCCATCATCCGCGGCATGGACGGCGACCGCATCCGCCTGATGCAGAACGGCGTCGGCACGCTGGACGCGTCCTCGCTGTCGTTCGACCATGCCGTGCCGCAGGACCCCCTGTCGGCCGACCGCGTCGAGATCCTGCGCGGCCCCGCCGCGCTGATGTATGGCGGCAACGCCATCGGCGGCGTGGTCAACACCATCGACAACCGCATCCCCATGGAACCCATCGACGGCGTGCAGGGCACTGTGGCGGGCAGCTACGGCAGCGGCAGCCAGGACCGCAACGGCGGCGTACAGGTCGAGGGCGGCAACGGCACCGTTGCCATCCATGCCGACGTCTACGGCCGCAAGACCGGTGAGCTGCGCATTCCGGGCTATGCCCACAGCGCGTCGCAACGCGCGCTGGACCCCGCCGATGAAGACCAGGCGCGCGACCGACTGCCCAACAGCGACGGCCACGACGACGGCGGCGCGTTCGGCCTGTCCATCACCGGCGACCACGGCTATGGCGGCATCTCGTACAGCGGCTTCGAATCCGAATACGGCTCGGTGGCCGAGTCCGCCGTGCGCATCCGCATGCGCCAGGAACGGTTCGGCATGGCCGGCGAAATCCGCGACCTGGACGGCTTCATCAAGAGCGTGAAGGCCAATTTCGCCTACACCGATTACCAGCACAAGGAGATCGAGGACGGCGAGACCGGCACGATCTTCAAGAACCGCGGCTACGAAGCCCGCCTGGAAGCGCGCCACGCCGACCTGGGCCCGGTGCACGGCGCCATCGGCCTGCAATTCGGCCAGACGAGGTTCTCGGCCCTGGGCGACGAGGCCCTGGTGCCCACCACCGACACCGACAGCATGGCGCTGTTCCTGGTCGAGGAATGGAAGGTGAACGACCGCCTGACGCTGTCGGCCGGCGCCCGCGCGGACCACACGCGCCTGTCGCCCACCGCTGGCGGCAACGCACGCTTCGACGGCTCGGAGGAACGCGACTTCACCGCGGGCAGCGCCTCGCTGGGCGCGGTCTACAAGCTGGATCCGATCTGGTCCGTGGCGGCCAACGGCGCCTACACCGAACGCGCGCCCACGTTCTACGAGCTGTACTCCAACGGCCCGCACGAGGCCACGGGCCAGTTCCTGACAGGCGATCAGAGCCTGGGCAAGGAGCGAGCCTGGTCCGCCGACCTGGCGCTGCGCTACAGGCAGAATGCCAACCACGGCAGCATCGGCGTGTTCTACAGCCGCTTCGCCAACTACCTGGGCGAATTCAATACCGGACGCTATCGCAGCGACGACGGCGACGTGGTGGACGCCAGCACCGACGACGCGCTGCCCGAAGCCCGCTACCGCGGCGTGCGCGCCCAGTTCTACGGTATCGAAGCAGAGAGCGTGACCCGCGTGCTGGAGCGCAACGGCCACCGGCTGGACCTGGGCCTGACAGGCGACTACACCCTGGCCCGCAATCTGGATACCGGCGAGCCGCTGCCCCGCATCCCGCCGCTGCGCCTGCGCGTGGCGCTGGATTACGGCTACGGCCCGTTCGACGCCGGCGTCAGCGTGTCCAAGGCCTTCTCCCAGCATCGCCGTCCCGACGAAGACACCTCGACCGCCGGCTACTACAGCCTGGACGGCAGCCTCGGGTACCGCTTCAAGCTGAACGCCACGCAATGGCAGGCCTACCTGCGCGGTATCAACCTGACGAACCAGGACATCCGCTACGCGACCTCGGTGCTGCGTGACGTGGCGCCGCAAGGCGGCCGCGCCGTGCTGGTGGGGCTGCGCGGCAGCTTCTAGGCGTCATGGGGACGGACCCGCAGGCAGCAAGGGTCCGTTCCCATGCCCGGGCTTCTGAAATGGATTGGAAATACTTCATGAAATATGACGAACGCAATGAAACTTTATACCCCTATAATCGTCACAACTTTCAGGATGCTTCGGCGCAACACGCCGCCATCTTCTTCATTTGCGCCGGCTTCCCCTCGCTAGCCGCCGTCATCCGCGCTCTCTTGCCCGACGTCCAATGACTCCGCCACAGCGAAAAAAATCATTCACGATTCCGCTTACTTTTCCGCTGGCCGCCTCAGCCCTCGCCTTGAGCCTGCTGTCGCTTCCCGCCCAAGCCACCCTTTCGAACCCGCCCGCCCGCGCCAGCCTCGAAGGCCTGCGCCTGGTCGGTGAGGCCACCGTTCCGACGCTGCGCGACATGGTCGTGCGCGCGGGCATGGACGCCATCGGCACCCCGTACTCGTGGGGGGGCGACGATCCCGAAGACGGTTTCGATTGCAGCGGCCTGGTGCTGTTCGTGTATCGCGAGATCGCCGGCGTGACCCTGCCCCGCACGGCGCGTGCCCAGCGCAAGACCGGCAAGGCGGTCGCCCGCACGCAACTGCAGCCCGGCGACCTGGTGTTCTTCACCACGCGCGGCCGCCGTGGCGGCATCTCGCACGTCGGCATGTACATCGGCCGCGGCGAATTCGTGCATGCGCCCAGCCGGGGCGACTCGGTTCGCGTCGACCGCCTGGACAACACGTACTGGCACCGCAACTATGCGGGCGCGCGCCGCTACCTGAAGGGCAGCGAAACGCGGGTCGCCAGCGCCGGCCGCCCCTGAGGGCCGCCCGGGGCGCCGCAGCGCCGGGCCTACCCCCGCCCCACGAAGGGCATGGTCGTGGCCATGATCGTCATGAACTGCACGTTGGCATCCAGCGGCAGCGCGGCCATTTCCGCCACCGCGCGGGCCACGTGGCCCACGTCCATGCGCGGCTCGACGCGCGTGCTGCCGTCGGCCTGGAGAATGCCGGCCGCCATGCGGTCGGTCATCTCCGTCACGGCATTGCCGATGTCGATCTGCCCGCAGGCGATGCCGTCCTGGCGGCAATCCAGCGAGATCGACTTGGTCAGCCCCGTCACGGCGTGCTTGGTCGCCGTATAGGCGATGGAATACGGCCGCGGCGCATGCGCCGAAATCGATCCGTTGTTGATGATGCGGCCGCCGCGCGGGTTCTGCGCCTTCATCAGGCGGATGGCCGCCTGCGCGCACAGGAACATGCCGGTGAGGTTGGTGTCGACCACCTCGCGCCAGGTTTCCACCGGCAGTTCCTCGATCGGCACCGCCGGCGCGCCTCGCCCCGCATTGTTGAACAGCACGTCCAGCCGGCCATAGGCGCGCTGGGTTTCGTCGAACAGTTCGCGCACCGAGGCCTCGCGGGTCACGTCGGTGGGCACCACCAGCGCGCGGGCGCTGTCGTCGCCCGCCGCCACGCGGGTGTGTTCGAGCGGCTCGGGCCGGCGTCCGGCCAGCACTACGCGGTAGCCGCGCGCCAGGAACTCCAGGGCCACGGCGCGGCCGATGCCGGTACCGGCGCCGGTGACCAGGGCCACCCTGGCGGGTTGATCGTTCGTGTGCATGCCCATCTCCTTATTCTTCGGCAGGGGGAATTCATTGGCAGGGGAATCGGCGCATCCTAGCAGCAACGGCCCCGGACTTGCCGACAATCCGCAACACGGCCTGCCGATTTGCTATTCTTCGTGTCTTGCCGTTCTTGTTTCAGCCACATGACCCATCCGCCCGGAAACGTGTTCATGGTCGTCGCCCCCAGCGGCGCCGGCAAATCGAGCCTGGTTCGCGCCCTGCTCGACCGTGATCCTTCCATCATCCTGTCGATTTCGTGCACCACGCGGCAGCCGCGTCCGGGCGAGGCCGACGGGCGCGAGTACCGTTTCGTCACAACAGAAGCATTTACGCAGTTGCGCCAGGCAGAAGCCTTGCTGGAATGGGCGGAAGTGCATGGCAATTTCTATGGCACGCCGCGCGATCGCATCGACGCGGCCACGGCCGCCGGCCAGGACGTGCTGTTGGAAATCGACTGGCAAGGCGCCCGCCAGGTCAAGCAACGCTATCCGCAGGCCATCGGCATCTTCATCCTGCCGCCCTCCATCGAGGAACTGGCCGCCCGCCTGAAGGCGCGCGGCCAGGATGACGCCGCTGTGATCGAGCGCCGCCTGCTGGCTGCCGGCGGCGAGATCGCCCATGCGCCTGAATGCGAATATGTTATTATTAATCAAGAATTTAGCGTAGCGTTGTCCGAGCTGGGCCAAGTAATCAGTGCCGCCCGGTTGCGCTTTGCTTCCCAGGCCGCCCGCAATGCCCCGTTGTTCGCGCAATTGGGCATCCCCGCGGCGCACTAGCAGCCCTTCCCGCCGCGCATCCCTTCCTTCCATCCGTCGTCCCTCCAGGTATCGTCCATGGCCCGCATTACTGTCGAAGATTGTCTGAACCAGATCCCCAACCGCTTCAAGCTCACGCTGGCCGCCACGTACCGCGCCCGCGAGCTGGCCCAGGGCCACGCCCCGCGCCTGGACACCAAGGACAAGCCGACCGTGACCGCGCTGCGTGAAATCGCTTCGGGCCTGACCGGCCTGGAAATGCTCCGCAAAGTCCCGACCTGATCGGGCCCGCGAGGCGCGGCATGGCATTTCCCGGACTGAGACACGCATCGTCTGGACTGCTGGCCGCGCTACGCGCCGGTTCGCGGCTTGGCCGACGATCCGAACGCAAGCACCCTGCCGTCGGCAACAACGCCGCGGCACAGGCGGCGGAGCCCGTCGCCTCGCCGGTCGCCTCGCTGGCGCCGCTGACCGAAATCATCGGCAGCTATCTCGACCCCAAAGACGTCGAACGCGTACGCGAGGCCTATCGCTTCGCCGACCAGGCCCACCTGGGCCAGTTCCGCGCCAGCGGTTCGCCCTACATTTCGCATCCCATCGCGGTCACCGAGATCTGTGCCGGCTGGAAGCTCGATGCCAACGCATTGTCGGCCGCGCTGCTGCACGACGTCATCGAAGACCAGGGCATCACCAAGCAGGAACTGGCCGAGAAGTTCGGCCCGGAAGTGGCTGAACTGGTCGATGGCCTGTCCAAGCTCGAAAGGCTGGACTTCGCCACCAAGGCCGAGCAGCAGGCGGAAAGCTTCCGCAAGATGCTGCTGGCCATGGCGCGGGACGTGCGCGTCATCCTCATCAAGCTGGCCGACCGCCTGCACAACATGCGCACGCTCGAGGCCGTCAGCGCCGAGAAGCGTCGCCGCGTTGCGCGCGAAACGCTGGAAATCTACGCACCCATCGCGCATCGCCTGGGCCTGAACCTGCTGTTCCGCGAGCTGCAGGACCTCTGCTTCGCAGCCATTCACCCCAACCGCTACCAGGTGCTGTATCGCGCCGTGCTGGCGGCGCGCGGCAACCGGCGCGAGGTCATCGGCAAGATCGAGGACGCGGTGCGTACCGCCCTGCCCGCCGCCGGCATCGAAGCCGAGGTCACGGGCCGCGAAAAGACGCTCTACGGCATCTACCGCAAGATGCTGGAGCAGAAGAAGTCCTTCTCCGAAGTGCTCGACATCTACGGCTTTCGCGTCATCGTGCATACGCTGCCCGAGTGCTACCTGGCGCTGGGCACACTGCACCAGCTGTACCGCCCGGTGCCGGGCAAGTTCAAGGACTACATCGCGATCCCCAAGGTCAACGGCTACCAGTCGCTGCACACCACGCTGGTGGGTCCTTACGGCACGCCGGTCGAGTTCCAGTTCCGCACGCGCGACATGCACCACGTCGCCGAGGAAGGCGTGGCGTCGCACTGGCTGTACAAGGAAGACGAACTCAGCCTGAACGACCTGCAGAAACGCACGCACCAGTGGTTGCAGTCGCTGCTGGACATCCAGAGCCAGACGGGCGACTCGGGCGAGTTCTTCGAACACGTCAAGGTCGACCTGTTCCCGGATGCCGTCTACGTCTTCACGCCACGCGGCAAGATCATCTCGCTGCCGCGCGGCGCCACGCCGGTCGACTTCGCCTACGCCATCCATACCGACATCGGCAACCAGGCGGTCGCGGCCAAGATCAACAACGAGTTCGTGCCGCTGCGCACCGAACTCAACAGCGGCGACACGATCGAGATCATCACGTCGCCGGCCTCGCGGCCCAACGCGCAATGGCTCAACTACGTGCGCACGGGCCGCGCGCGCTCCGAGATCCGCCACTACCTGCGCACGGTCAAGTACGAAGAGTCCGTCGGCTTCGGCGAGCGCCTGCTCGCGCAGGCGTTCCAGGCCCTGCACCTGACGCTGCCGTCCGCCGACGATCCCCAATGGGAAAAACTGGCGCGCAGCACCGGCGCCAGTTCGCGCGACGAGATCCTCGCCGACATCGGCCTGGGCAAGCGCCTGGCGGCCGTGGTGGCGCGCCGCTTCACGCCCGACAATCCGCTGGTGGCCACCACGGCCGCCGCCGTCGACGAAATCACCTCCGCCCGCGCCGCCCCCATCCTCATCCAGGGCAACGAAGGCCAGGCGGTGCAACTGGCCACCTGCTGCGGCCCCCTGCCCGGCGATCCCATCATCGCCGGCATGCGGCTGGGCCAGGGCGTCGTGGTGCATACCACCGACTGCCCCGTCGCCATCCGCGCGCAAGCGCGCGAGCCGGAACGCTGGGTGCCGGTGGCCTGGGACAGCCAGACCGCCAAGCACCTGTCCACCCGGCTGGACATCATCACGCGCAACGAGCGCGGCGTGCTGGGCCGGCTGGCGGCGGAAGTCACCGCGGCCGACGCCAACATCGTGCACGTCACCATGCACGACGATGCGGTCTCCACGGTCTCGCTGCACCTTACCGTGCAGGTCGACAGCCGCAAGCACCTGGCCCAGGTCATCCGCGCCGTCCGGCACGTTCCGCAGGTCCAGAAGATCGTGCGTGTAAAAGGCTGACACGCCTTCGATACCGTCCGTTTCCACGGCGCGGATTCAGACAGATCCGGTAGCAAACGGCCCGCGAGCTTTCAGAAAATTGAAAGTCGCGGGCTTGGACAATGGAGCCCCTTTTCCCTACCGAGACCTGAAAACCCTATGCGCGCCCTGCTCCGCAGCCTGACGCTTGCCATCTCCCTGTCCGCCGCCTTCGCTCCCACGATCACCGCGGCCCAGAATGCCGCCGCCCAGAAAGAGATCGACGCTGCCTCGCAGGCCGCGATGGCCGCCGCGCAGGAAGGCCCGGCCGACATCGAGCTGGACGACCAGGCCACGCTGAAACTGCCGGCCCGGATGGTGTTCGTGCCGAAAGCGCAGGCGCAGCGCCTGATGCAGGCCCATGGCAACGGCACGAACCCCGACATGATGGGCCTGGTGCTGCCCACCGGCGAAGGCCAGTGGCTGGCCACCATCGATTTCGAGAAGGCCGGCTACATCAAGGAAGACGATGCCCGCGACTGGGATACCGACGAACTGCTGCAAAGCCTGAAGGACGGCACCGAAGAGGCCAACAAGGCGCGGCGCGAACGCGGTTTCGATGAAATCGTCGTGGGCGGCTGGACCGAGGTGCCGAAGTACGACGCCGCCTCGCACCGCCTGGTGTGGTCGGCGCTGGCCAAGAACAAGAACGGCCCGGACGAGGACCCCACCGTCAACTACAACACCTATGCGCTGGGCCGTGACGGCTACATCTCGGTGGACCTGATCACCAGCCAGAGCCAGTTGCCGGCGGACAAGTCCGTGGCGCTGTCCCTGCTGGACAACATCAGCTACGTCGAAGGCAAACGCTACGCCGACTTCAATTCGTCCACCGACAAGGTCGCCGAATACGGCCTGGCGGCGCTGGTGGCGGGCGTGGCGGCCAAGAAGCTGGGTCTGTTCGCGGTGATCGCCGCCTTCCTGGCCAAGTTCGCCAAGGTGGGCTTCATTGCCGTGGCCGCCGTCATCATGCCCCTCATCCGCCGCCTGCGCGGCAAGAAGCACCAGACGCCCCAAACCCCGGCCTGAGCGCGCGATGAAGCTGCTGCTGCTGCTGTTTTCCGGACTGAAGTTCCTGAAGTTCGGCAAGCTGCTGACGACCGGCGGCACCATGCTGCTGTCGATCGGTGCGTATGCGCTGGTATTCGGCTGGCGCTACGCGGCGGGCTTCGTGCTGCTGATCTTCGTGCACGAGATGGGCCACTACGTGGCGGCCCGCCAGCGCGGCCTGGAGGTCGGCGCGCCCACCTTCATTCCGTTCGTGGGCGCCTGGATCCAGTTGAAGGACATGCCGCACGATGCCGAAACCGAGGCCTATGTCGGCCTGGGCGGGCCATTGGCCGGCACCCTCGCATCGCTGGCCTGCTATTTCGCCGCGCGCGATACCGGCAGCGACCTGTTGCTGGCGCTGTCCTATTCGGGTTTCTTCATCAATCTGTTCAACCTGATTCCCGTGTCGCCGCTGGATGGCGGCCGCATCACCGCGGTGCTGTCGCCGCGCGTCTGGCTGCTGGGCGTGCCGGTGCTGGTGGGCCTGTTCTTCTGGTCGCCCAGCCCGATCCTGATCCTGGTGGCGATCCTGGCCCTGCCCAATGCCATCAAGGCGTTCAAGTACGACCCGAAGCTGCCCGAGAACCAGGCCTACTACGGCGCGGCCACGCTGGAAAGCAAGCTGACGTATGGCTGCGCGTACCTGGCGCTGGTGGCCTTGCTGGCCATCCTGTCGCATGATGTGCACGAGATGCTGTCGCACGTGCGGCGGTACTGATTCCCCACGAGGCATGCCCCCATGAGAGTGGACGTCACCGAACAGATACGAATCTGCGACGAGGTCTTGAACGACCTGCAGGACTACTTTCTGCTGGGTGACCTCCAGACCGTCCAGGACTTCAAGAACAGGCACGCCATCGACGACGACATGCTCACGCCGATGATCACCACGGAACTCGGCGACCGGATCGTCGAAGAAGGCGCGCTGCTGCCTTTGCCCGGCATCGCCAACCATCCGTATACGGTGATTTTCAACCGCAGCGGCAAGCCGGTTCTGGAATCGGCACGGCATCGCATCGTGCACCGGCAGGCCGGTTACCTGCTGGACGTCACCAGCGAGCGCATCTTTCTCTTCACCATCCCGTACCTGCAGCAGTGGGACAGCCGCCTGCCCCACCTGAAAGATCACCGGCCCTCGTTCGCGTTGCCTAATGGCATGTACGGCGTGGAAGTGCTGGCGGGCTACGCGATGATCGACGGCAGCGAAGAGCCCGTCATCGAGTTCGCCATCGGACCGGCCGATGGCGGATTCCATGCAGATTTCAGTTACCGCTACGAGCTGGAGTGAGCCGATTGCGCGTGCAGCAGAAATATCACAGTGGATGACACTCGGCTTGGCTTGAGCTTATGATTTGAAGCACAGCACGGAACAAGGCGAGTATGATGACTACGGCAAAAAAAGCACCTGCGGCAAAGAAAGCCACAAGTGTTGGCGGGGCTGCCAAAAAAGCCACGGCGAAGGCCGCGCAACCGGCGCGCAAGGTGACCAGACCTGCGCCCCAAACCTCACCGGGCAAGAGCCAGGTCGTCACTGTCATCCCCGCTTCCACGAAATGGGGCAAGACGACCGTTACCGTGTCTGCCAACGGAGTGCTCAAAGCGACGACCACTTCGGCATCGGGGCGAGAAACCACCTTTGATCTTTCTCGACGCAAGCTGGTAGACAAGTACCCTGATATCAAACCTCGCCCGGCACCAAAAAGCGTTTTGAAGCTCGACGAGGAAACGCGCCGGTCGCTGCTGGCATCCATGCTGCTGAAGTAATGGTCATCCCAGCGAAAAAGCCCGCGGACTATGAGTACCGCGTGTTTCTCAATTGCCCGTTCGACGACGATTTCAAACCGCTTTTCGACGCGATCATTTTTACGATCCAGGATCTCGGCTTCCAAGCCCGACATGCCTTGATCGACAACGCCTCGGCATTGCGCGTCGAGCGCATTGCCAGCGAGATCGCGACCTGCAAGTACTCATTGCATGACATGAGTCGTGTGCAATTGGGAGCCAACCACCTTCCCCGCTTCAATATGCCGTTCGAGGCTGGCATCGCCTATGCGGTTTACGCCATGAACCCATACAAGCGCGATCACCACATAGGCATACTGGACGAGGTGCCGTATCAGCACAACGCCAGCATCAGCGACCTGGCTGGGCTGGACCCAAAGATTCACCATAACGATCGCGATAAGGCCATCAGTTGCGTTCGCGACTTCCTACGCAAGAAATCCGCCAACGCGTCGCTCCCTGGCGCGGCTCATGTCACTCAGCGCTACCTGGCTTTTGAAGGCGTGCTGGCCAAGGCCGCCAAGGCGCAAAAAGTTGAGTTGAGCGAACTTCGCTCATGGGACTATGCCAATGACCTCCAGGCAACGATGGCAGACTGGATACGTCAGAACCCATCGTAAGACATCGCAGTCACAGCGTTCGCAGAAACGAGGGACTCGCCGCGACAGTGCAGTGTCCCTCGCCTGAATGCCCGTATCTACGCCACGTGCTGCAGGAAATCCTTCAGCCGCTGGCTGGGCGGATTGGCCAGCAGTTCCGCGGGCGGGCCATCGTGCGCGATCTTGCCGCCGTCGATGAAGATCAGGCGGCTGCCCACCTTGCGGGCGAATTCCATCTCGTGCGTGACCACCACCATGGTCATGCCCTCTTCCGCCAGGTCGCGCATCACCTTCAGCACTTCGTGGCGCAGTTCGGGGTCCAGCGCCGAGGTGGGCTCGTCGAACAGCATCAGCTTGGGGCGGATGGCCAGGGCGCGGGCGATGGCCACGCGCTGCTGCTGGCCGCCCGACAGTTCGGACGGATAGTGTTCCATGCGCTCGGCCAGGCCCACCTTGCCCAGCAGTTCCTCGGCCAGCTTGCGGGCCTCGTCCCGGCCGGCGCCGCGTGTGTGGATCGGGCCGAACATCACGTTGTCCAGCGCCGTCATCTGCGGGAACAGGTTGAACTGCTGGAACACCATGCCGGCCTCGCGGCGGATGTCGCGCACCTGTTGCGACGAGCCGTGCACGCTCAGGCCGTCGACCAGGAGATCGCCTTCCTGGATGGTCTCCAGCACGTTGATGCAGCGCAGGAACGTGGACTTGCCGGAGCCCGACGGCCCGACGACAACCACCACCTCGCCCGCGTTGATGTCCAGCGTGATGCCGTTCAGGACGGTGGTTTCGCCGAAGCGCTTGATGACGTTGCGGAATTCGACCATGCTCATTCGATACCCTCCTGCCGCTGATCGGTGATGAAGGCCGGCGTGGCGAACCCCGCGCCGGCCAGCCGCTGTGCGCGGTCCTTCTCGCGCTTCATGGCGCTTGACTCGCAAGACGGTTACTCATAGGATGCGCATCCTCTTCTCCAGCAGGCGCAGGCTGAGCGCGATCAGCCCGGTCAGCGCCAGATACACGATGGCCACCGCCGACCAGATTTCCAGCGCGCGGAAGTTGCTGGCCATGATCTCCTGGCCCTGGCGGGTCAGTTCGGCCACGCCGATCACGATGAACAGCGACGAATCCTTCAGGCTGATGATGCACTGGTTGCCCAGCGGCGGAATCATGCGGCGGAACGCCACCGGACCGATGATGTGCAGCAGGATCTTGTGGAACGGCAGGCCCATCGCCTGGCCCGCTTCGCGCAGGCCCTTGTGCACGGACTGCAGCGCCCCGCGCACGATCTCGGCGATATAGGCACCCGAGTTGATGATGAGCGTGGCGATGGCAGCCGGCACGGCCTCGACGCGGATGTCGGCCACGATGGGCAGCGCGAAATAGATGAACATCACCTGCACCACGATCGGCGTGCCGCGCACCACGGCCACGTAGATCGACGCCACGTCGGCCGCCAGCATGCCCAGTTGCGCGCCCAGCGCGGCCAGGCCGCCACGGCGCAAGGCGGGCGCCAGCATCAGCGCCATCACCGCCAGCATCACGATCCAGTAGCCCAACTGGACCGGCAGCGCGTAGCGCGCGATGACGATGAAATACGCCAGCACGGCCACGATGAAAACCCACGGCAGCGCGGTGACGCGCAGGCCAAGGCTCGACATGGAATCGGGCACGGCGGCGCGCCCATAGGTCTTGGCCACGCCCGCCAGCACACCCAGCAGAAAGCCGCCCACCAGGCCGGCCAGGGTGATCTTGACGGTCATCAGCGTGCCGTCGACCAGATTGGGCAGCGCGTCCCAGATGACAGACCAGTCGAAGTCCACGGTTGCTCCCCATAGATGCCGCGTGCGTCAGGCGCGCGGCCCTGCCCTCGTCCGGGCAGCAGTTGTCGCGCAACGCCGCGGCAAAGAAAACCAGGGCGCCTCCGCGGGCGGCGCCCCCATCGATACCCTTCCGCTGATACGCCGGGACGCGTCACGCGCCCCGCGCATGGGCGGGCTCAACCCTTATGGGGTGTCAGGGCTGCTTGCCGAACCACTTGGTGTACAGCGCGTCGTACTGGCCGTTGGACTTCAGCGTGGCCAGGGCCTTGTTCACCTTGGGCACCAGGTCGCTGCCCTTGGGGAAGGCGATGCCGTAGAAGTCGCCGCTCTTGACCAGGCCCGCCACCTTCACGCGGCCCTTGCCGGCGGTATTGGCGTAGTACTGGACGTTGGGCGTGTCGTGCACGGCGGCGTCGACGCGGCCGGTGGCCAGCTCGAGGTAGGCGTTGTCGATGTTGGGGAACAGCTTGAGCTTGGCGTCGGGCACCTGGCTTTTCATGAAGTCGACCGTGGCGGTGCCGGTCTTCACGGCCACCGTCTTGCCCGACAGGTCCTTGGCCTGCTTGACCGTGTCGTCCTTGGCGTTGACCAGGATGGCCAGGCCGCTTTCGTAATAGGGATCGGAGAAGTCCACGACCTTCTTGCGGTCGTCGCGGATGGTGATGCCGGCCAGGGCCGCGTCGATGTTCTTGGTCTGCAGGCCGGGAATGATGCCGTTGAAATCCATGGGCTGCAGCTTGTACTTCAGGTTCAGCTCTTTGGCGATGGCGGCCCACAGCTCGATGTCGAAGCCGGTGTAGACGTTGCCCTGCTTGAACTCGAACGGCACGAAGGCGGTGTCGGTGGCGACGATCAGTTCACGGTCTTGGGCCGAGGCGACGGGCGCCACGGCATACAGCGCGACGGTCATGCCCGCCAGGACGGCGGCGAATTTTGTTTTGATCATGGAGTTGCTCCCTCTGGGTCAGGATCTGGTTCAGATACATGCACGCAACGGCTGGCCCTGTTTTTTGGTAGTGGCCCGGAGCACGGCGTCCAGGGTGCGGACGCCGGCTTGGGCCATCTTAGCAATGTGTCCCCGGCTACGCCACCTCGGTTATTTTTTGTCTCGTGGCTGGCTACAGGCTGACAGCGTATATTGCCAATAGGGCGGCAACGGCATTTGCCGCGGTGCGGTGCGGTCACGATAAAAAAAGGCGGGCGAGTCGCCCCCCCTCCCCTCGGCTGCGATCCGCCCCCCCCTCCTACAATCGTCGGAACCCTGGAGGCCGCCATGTGGTTCAAACCGGCAAGCATTTCCGGCGCGCGTCGGCGCGTCGGCGTGGAACTGGGCAGGCTGGGCCGTGCGAGGTTCGGCTCGCTCCTCGACCAAAGCCCGCTATGGGCGGCGTTGCGGCCCTGGAGAGGCCACGCGTATCTGGACGAACTGGCGGGCCATGCGCAGCGCGCGCTGCCCGCCGTCTGGGAAGAATTCGAGGGCATGGCCGAGGGCCTGCGCGTGCCCTTTCCCGACCTGCTGCTATGGCAAAGCCGCGGCGACCTGCTGCATCCCGCCGCGGATGGCTGCACGTCCATCGCCTGGCGAGGCCGCGACGGCGCGTGCTGGATGGGCCACAACGAAGACGGCGATCCCTATCTGTACCGCCGCTGCGCGCTGGTAGACGTGCGGCCCGACGACGCGCCGGGCTACGTGGCCTTCGCCTACCCCGGCTCGCTGCCGGGCCACGCCTTCGGCGCCAACCGTGCCGGGCTGGCCCAGACCATCAATAACGTGCGGATGAAGACGCGGCGCCCGGGCGTGCCGCGCATCTTCCTGGCGCGCGCGGTGCTGGACTGCGCCACGCTGGACGAGGCCCTGGCATTGCTGAATGCGCACCCGCGCGCGGGCGGCTTCCATCACCTGCTGGGCTCGGCCGCCGACGGCAGGCTGGTGAGCGTGGAATGCGTGCCGGGCGCATGCTCGATGGCGCCGATCGAACGCGGCGCGGGACATGCCAACCATCTGCTGCATCCGGGCACATCCACCATCCCGCAGGTGATCACCGACTCGTCGCGCGCCCGGCAGCAGCGCGTCGAAAACCTGATGGATCAATGGGATGCCGACAGCGGCCCGGACAACGTGGTGGGCGCGCTGCTGGACAACGCCGGGGACCTGCCCATCCTGCGGATGGACAAGCACGATCCCGACGCAGAGAACACGATGGCGACGGCCTTGTTCGAACTGCGCGATGGCGGTGTCACGCTACGGGTGTACGACCGTGCGCCGAAGCCACTGGCCGAGATCAGGATCGTCTAGGACGATCCGGCCTCAAGCCGGCCCGTAGCCCCCGCCCCCCGGCGTCTCGACCACGAACACATCCCCCGCCTGCAACTGGGCGCTGTCCTGCGGGCCCAGTTCCTGCACGGAGCCATCGGCCCGCTCGATGTAGTTGCGCCCCATCCGCGCCGCGCCGCCGCCGGCCAGGCCGAACGGCGCGTACTTGCGGTTGTTCGACAGGATCGCCGCCGTCATCCCCTCCAGGAAACGCACGCGCCGCACGCCGCCGTCGCCGCCCGGCCAGCGTCCCGCGCCACCCGAGCCATGGCGGATCTCGTAAGACTCCAGGCGCACCGGGAAGCGCAGCTCCAGCACCTCGGGGTCGGTCAGGCGCGAGTTCGTCATGTGCGCCTGCACGACCGACGTTCCCGGGAACCCCTCATCGTCCGGCCCCGTGGCGTCGATACGCAGCGGCCCCGCGCCCGTGCCGCCCGAGATGGTCTCGTAGTACTGGTGCCGCTCGTTGCCGAAGGTGAAGTTGTTCATCGTGCCCTGGCTGGCGGCCAGCACGCCCAGCGCGCCGTACAGCGCGTTGACCACGCACATCGAGGTCTCGACGTTGCCCGCCACCACCGAGGCCGGCGGCCGGGGCCGCAGCATCGAGCCCTCCGGCACGATGATCTCGATGGGCTTCAGGCAGCCCGCGTTCATGGGGATCTCGTCGTCCACCAGCGTGCGGAACACGTACAGCACCGCCGCCACCGAGATGGCCCCCGGCGCGTTGAAGTTGTTGTCCAGCTGGGGCGACGTGCCCGTGAAGTCCACCACCGCGCTGCGCGCCTCGCGGTCCACCGTCACCGCCACGCGCACCACGGCGCCGTTGTCCAGCGGATACTCGTAGCGGCCGTCCTTCAGCACCGAGATCACGCGCCGCACGGCCTCTTCGGCATTGGCCTGCACGTGGCCCATGTAGGCACGCACCACGTCCAGCCCGAAATGGTCGCACATGCGCAGCAGCTCCTGCACGCCCTTCTCGTTGGCGGCGATCTGCGCATGCATGTCGGCGATGTTCTGGTCCGGATTGCGAGCGGGCCACTTGCCCGAGCCCAGGATGTCGCGGACCGCCGCCTCGCGGAACTCGCCGCCGCGCACGATCTGGAAGTTGGTGAACAGCACCCCTTCCTCGTCCACCGTGCGCGAATCGGGCGGCATCGAGCCCGGCGTGGTGCCGCCGATGTCCGAATGGTGCCCGCGCGACCCCACGTAGAAGAGGATCTCGCGGCCGGCGCGGTCGAACACCGGCGTGATCACCGTGATGTCGGGCAGGTGCGTGCCGCCGTTGTACGGATCGTTGACCACATACGCGTCGCCCGGCTGCATGCGGCCCGCGTTGGCGTTCATCACGGTCTTGATGGATTCGCCCATCGAACCCAGGTGCACCGGCATGTGCGGCGCATTCGCGATCAGGTTGCCCTGGTCGTCGAAGATGGCGCACGAGAAGTCCAGGCGTTCCTTGATGGTGACCGAGTACGCCGTGTTCTGCAGGCGGTAGCCCATCTGCTCGGCGATCGACATGAACAGGTTGTTGAACACCTCCAGCATGACCGGATCGGCATCGGTGCCGATGGCGCGGCGCTGGGGCCGGGCCTCGACGCGGCGCAGCACCAGGTGATCCAGCGGCGTCACCTCGGCCTGCCAGCCAGCTTCCACCACGGTGGTCTGGTTGGGCTCGGAGATGATGGCCGGACCGGCCATCACGTCGCCCGGAACCAGGTCTTCGCGCACGTACAGGGGCGTGTCGCGCCAGGCCCCGCCGCTGTACATGCCGACCGAGCGGCGGGCCGCCAGCGGTTCGGCGCGCGCGCGGACCACGGGCGCCTCGGCGGCGGTGTCGCCGCCGCCGCTGGCCTCGACCGACACCGTGTCCACCACCAGGTCGCGGCCCGGCATCAGGAACGAATAACGCTGGCGATAGGCCGCCTCGAAGGCCGCGCGCGCCTCGTCGATCGTGCCGTAGGCCACTTCCAGCGCCGTGTCGGTGCCCCGGTACTTCAGGTGCAGGCGGCGCTGCACGGTGATGGCCTCGGCCGGCACGTGCTGGCGGCGCAGTTCGCCCTCCACCTCGCCGGCCAGGCTGTCCAGCAGCGCGGACAGCTCGTCCATCACGGCGGGCGAC
Organism: Bordetella ansorpii; assembly: GCF_900078705.1. Lineage (GTDB taxonomy): Bacteria > Pseudomonadota > Gammaproteobacteria > Burkholderiales > Burkholderiaceae_B > Bordetella > Bordetella ansorpii_A. Next base: position 562,364 of record NZ_FKIF01000010.1, on the reverse strand, counting down.
AGCACCTTCTCCACCGTCTTCTGGCGCATTTCGGTCTGGTCGGCCAGGCCCATGCCATAGGCCGACAGCACGCCGCCCAGCGGATGCGCATACACGGTGCTCATGCCCAATGCGTCGGCCACCAGGCAGGCATGCTGCCCGCCCGCGCCGCCGAACACCGTCAGCGCATAGCCGGTCACGTCATGGCCGCGCTGCACCGAGATGCGCTTGATGGCCTCGGCCATGTTGCCCACGGCGATCTCGAGGAAACCCTCGGCCAGTTGCTCCGGCGTCATCTCGCGGCCCGTGGCCTGGCGCACGTCCGCCGCCATGGCGGCAAAACGCTCGGCGGCGGCCTCGCGGTCCAGCGGCTGGTCGGCGCGCGGGCCGAACACGCGGGGGAAGAAGTCGGGCTGGATCTTGCCCAGCAACACGTTGCAGTCCGTCACGGCCAGCGGGCCGCCGCGCCGGTAGCATGCCGGCCCCGGGTTGGCGCCGGCCGAATCCGGCCCCACGCGCAGGCGCGCGCCATCGAAGTGCAGGATCGACCCGCCGCCCGCCGCCACGGTATGGATGCTCATCATGGGCGCGCGCATGCGCACGCCGGCGACTCGGGTCTCGAACTCGCGCTCGAATTCGCCGGCATAGTGCGACACGTCGGTGGACGTGCCGCCCATGTCGAAGCCGATGACACGGTGAAAGCCCGCCAGTTCGCTGGTGCGCACCATGCCGACGATGCCGCCCGCCGGCCCCGACAGGATGGCGTCCTTGCCGCGGAATCGATGCGCGTCGGTCAGGCCGCCGCTGGACTGCATGAACATCAGGCGGATGCCGGGCAGCTCGCCCGCCACCTGGTCCACGTAGCGCTTCAGGATGGGCGACAGATAGGCGTCGACCACCGTGGTGTCGCCACGCGACACGTACTTGATCAGCGGGCTGACCTCATGCGACACCGACACCTGGGTGAAGCCGATGGCGCGCGCCAGTTCGGCCGCGCGTTGCTCGTGCGCCGGTTGCAGCCACGCGTGCATCAGCACGATGGCCACGGCGCGCAGGCCGCTGTCATGGGCGGCTTGCAGGCCTTCGCGCAGCGCGGCCTCGTCCAGCGGACGCACCACGCCGCCGGCCGCGTCCAGGCGCTCATCGGCCTCGACCACGGATTCGTACAGCATCTCGGGCAGCACGACGTTGCGGTCGAACAGGCGCGGGCGGTTCTGGTACGCAATGCGCAAGGCGTCGCGGAAACCGCGCGTGGCCACCAGCAGCGTACGTTCGCCCTTGCGCTCCAGCAGCGCGTTGGTGGCCACCGTGGTGCCCATCTTCACGCATTCGACCTGATCGGCCGGCACGGGCTCGCCCGGCGCCAGGCCCAGCAGCTTGCGGATGCCGGCCACCGCCGCGTCGCGGTATTGCTCGGGGTTCTCGGACAGCATCTTGGCGGTGGTCGTGCCGCCATCGGGACGGCGCGCCACGATGTCCGTGAACGTGCCGCCACGGTCGACCCAGAATTGCCACTTCATATCGGTTCAAATCCTTGAAAACGGCCAGGTGGCCGGACAGAAATCACGATGCGCCCCCGCCGCGCCATGGCGCGGCGGCGCGGTACGCACGGCAGTTGAGAAAAGCCTAAAGCGAGGTCGCCGCGCGCGCCGCCTGGTCGTACAGGCCCGACAGCGCTCGCAGCGTATGCGCCAGATGGCGCGAGAATTCCAGCCCGCCCGCCGGGCCCGTCTCCAGGCCGTCGATCAGGCACTGCTCGCGCACCTCGACATAGCGCTCGATGTGGCGGACGCCTTCGGGGGTGACGCTGTAGAACACTTCCTTGCCATTGCGCTCGCCGCGCACCACGCCCTGCCGTTCGAGCTTCTTGAGGGCATAGCTGACGATGTGCGTGTCCTCGACATTGAGCGTGAAGCAGATGTCGGCCAGCTTCTTGGCCCGCTGGCGGTGATGGACGTGGTGCAGCACCATGATGTCGGTGGCCGTCAGGTCCGGCAGGCCCGCGGCCGCCATGCAGCGCACCATCCAGCGGTCGAACGCATGGCTGGCGATCATCAGGCCGAACTCGACCTCGGACAGGTCCGGCGCGCGTGGACTGACCAGATGGGCGGACGACGCGATCAAGGGAACATTGGACATGACGGCAATGGCGAGTTTTTGTGGACGAAATACTAATAATTTATCTATATTTCATCAACAAAAACTCAGCCTGAAATGACGGGCGGCGCGCTAGGGCTTTCCCTAGGCCGCGCAGACAAGGGGTAAACCATGAACATACGTTTCCTCGAAACGTTCCTCTGGGCGGCGCGCCTGCGCAGCTTCAAGGCGGCAGCCGGCAAGCTCAACCTGACGCAGGCCGCCATCTCGGGCCGCATCGCCGCGCTGGAAAGCGATCTGGGCGAGCAATTGTTCGAGCGGGGCAGCCGCGATACGCGGCTGACCGCGGCGGGCCGCACGCTGCTGGACTATGCCCAGCACATGCTCGAAACCGACCAGTCGATGCGGCAGGCGCTGAAGGGGCCGCCCGTGCTGCGCGGCGTGGTCCGGCTGGGCGTGGTCGAATCCATCGTGCATACGTGGTTCACGCCATTCATCAGCAGGCTGTACGAGGCGCATCCCGAACTGGACGTCGAGATGACCGCGGCCTCGACACGGCGGCTGCAGGATCTTCTCAAGCAGGGCAACGTGGATGCCGCGCTGCAGACCGACCCCGTGGTGGCCGAGGACGTGCGCAACCGCGACCTCGGCACCCTGCGCATGGGCTGGATCTGCAGTCCCCGCCTGGGCGTGTCGAAACAGGCGCCAGCGGCCGAACTGGCGCGCCACCAGCTCATCACTTTCCCCCGCCACTCGCAGCCCCACCTGCAACTGCTGGACGTGCTGGCGCACGCGGGCGTGCGTCCGGGCCGCATTCATTTCGTCTCTTCCATCGCCGCCTCCACGCAGTTCATCGAGGCCGGATTGGGCATCGCCGCGCTGCCGGTGGCCGCCGTGCAGGCAGGCATCGACAGCGGGAAATACGTATGCGTGCAATCGCCCGACACGCTGCCCGACATGCGCCTGGTGGCCAGTTGGCGGCCCGATCCGGTGTCGGGCCTGGCCGAGGCCGTGGTGCGGCTGGCATTGGACGAAGCGCGCGGCTACGCGGCGCAGTGCGCCGATGCCGGGCCGCCCCTGGACAGCGGCGTGCTGGCCCTGTAGGCCTGCCCCAGGGGCTTCGGGGTTTTCCCCTGGCACTGCGTGGGCGAAGCCGCTTTCGAACCGCGGATTGCGAGGGGCGCCGGCAAGATAAGTTTTTCTTAATCCGCCGGACCACAATAAACCGTTTGAGCGCCGCGCCGCCGGCGGCCAGAATCACCGTCATCAGCCCTTCTTTCAAGGAACCTGCGTGACCGCACCGATCCGAACCGATCGCGGCGCCATGGGCGAACTGTTCATCTGGACAGACGTCGACCCGGCGCACGACACCGATTTCAACCGCTGGTACGACCGCGAACACATGGCGGAACGCGCGGCCATCCCGGGCTTCGCATGGTCGCGCCGCTACCGCGCGGCCTCCGGACCGCGCCCCTATCTCGCGCTGTACCGCACGGCGTCGCTCGGCGTATTCGAAAGCGCGGCCTACCAGCGGGCCTTCGGCCAGCAGACCGAATGGTCGTTGACGAACTTCGGCCGCATGCGCGACACGCTACGCCGCGTCATGGCGGTATCGCCGCTGGCCGGCGCGGGCATGGGCAGCGCGCTCGGCCTGCTGCCGCTGGGCAGTATCGATGCCGCGGGCAAGGCCGCGGCGCTGGCCGATGGCGCCCTGCGCATCGACGGCGTGCTGGCCTTGCGCGTGCTGACGCCGGATCCCGCGCTGTCCACCCCGCTGCCTTCGGAAGACCGCGCCACGCGCGTGCTGGAACCGGTGCTGCTGGTGGACGCGACGTCGCAGGCGGCCGCCGGCGAAGCGCTGCGCATGCTCGCGCAACGGCTGGACGTCGCGGCATCGCGGGCCTGCGTGTTCCAGCTGCTCTGGGACCTGCATGCGGACGAACTGCACCCTGCCGCGGCTGTCGCGCCACAGCCCTAGTGATTACCCGTAAACCCAGTGTCCATGCGGTTCCGCGCGGCATGCGCACCGTAGAATTGCTGGGCTTTCGCGGCCCAGGCTGCTCGTGGCCGCGATCCTGAATCCTTCACTGCTCATCAAGGAATTCCCCATGTACAAGCGAGTCTCCCTACTGGCCGGCGCCGCCGCGCTGGTGTTCGGCACGGCTGCCAGCGCGCAGACCAAATGGGACCTGCCCAGCGCCTATCCCGCCAACAACTTCCACGTGGAAAACCTGGCCACGTTCGTGAAGGATGTCGACGCGCTGTCGGGCGGCAAGCTCAAGATCACGCTGCACAGCAACGCCTCGCTGTACAAGGCGCCTGAAATCAAGCGTGCCGTGCAGGGCAACCAGGCCCAGGCCGGCGAGATCCTGCTGAGCAACTTCGCCAACGAAGATCCGGTGTACGAACTGGACGGCCTGCCTTTCCTGGCCTCGGGCTACAAGGCCGCGTACAAGCTGTACCAGGCCCAGAAGCCCTACCTCGAAAAGAAGCTGGAATCGCAGGGCATGATGCTGCTGTACGCCGTGGCCTGGCCGCCCCAGGGCATCTTCGCCAACAAGGACCTGCGCCAGATCAAGGACATGGCCGGCCTGAAGTGGCGCGCCTACAGCCCCGTCACCGCCAAGATCGCCGAACTGGTCAGCGCGCAGCCCGTCACCGTGCAGCAGGCGGAACTGTCGCAGGCCATGGCCACCGGCGTCATCGATTCGTACATGTCGTCGGGCTCCACGGGCTACGACACGAAGACCTTCGAGTACATCAAGAAGTTCTACGACACCCAGGCCTGGCTGCCCAAGAACGCCATCATCGTGAACAAGCGCGCCTACGATGCGCTGGACCCGGCCACGCAGGACGCCCTGAAAAAAGCCGCCGCGCAGGCCGAGGAACGCGGCTGGAAGTCTTCCGAAGAGAAGAACACCTGGTACCTCGAGCAGCTTTCGAAGAACGGCATGGAAATCGTCAAGCCCACGCCCGAACTGCGTGAAGGCCTGGGCGCCATCGGCAAGCGCATGCTCGACGACTGGCTGAAGAAGGCCGGCCCCGACGGCCAGGCGATGATCGACGCCTACCGCAAGCCGTAATCCACGATGCGCCGTTTTCTCGACAACCTGTACGGCGCGGCCGGCCTGCTGGCCGGCCTGTGCACCGTGGGCGTATTGATCTCGGTGCTGGCGGGCATCGCTTCCCGCCAGCTCGCGATCAACTTGCCCGGCACGGATGCCTACGCCGGATACTTCATGGCCGCCGCCGGCTTCCTGGCCCTGGCCAGCACGTTCAAGCACGGCGAGCACATCCGCGTCACGCTGCTGCTGAATTCGCTGGCGCCGGCCGGCAGCCGCCGCCTGGACATCTTCGCGCTGGCCGTGGCGACCCTGCTGGCCGCCGCCTTCGCGTACTACAGCGTCAAGCTCGCCCACGATTCCTGGCTGTACCACGACATTTCCACCGGCAACGACGCCACGCCGCTATGGATTCCCCAGATCACCATGGCCGTCGGCGCCTTCCTGTTCCTGGTCGCCATCGCCGATGAACTGGTCCGCCGCATGAAGGGCCAGGCCGCACCTACCGCGCAGCAAACCCATGAATGAAATCCTAGTCATCACCCTGCTGGTCGTCTCGATCTTCGCGCTGCTGGGCTGCGGAGTCTGGGTCGGCCTCACGCTGGCGGGCACCGCATGGATCGGCATGGAGATCTTCTCCAGCCGCCCGGCCGGCGACGCCATGGCCGTGACGATCTGGGGCGCCTCCTCCAGCTGGACGCTGACGGCCCTGCCGCTGTTCCTCTGGATGGGCGAAATCCTGTTCCGCACGCGGCTGTCCGAAGACCTGTTCAAGGGCCTGGCCCCCTGGCTCAACCGCCTGCCCGGCCGGCTGCTGCACACCAACGTCATCGGCTGCGCCATCTTCGCCGCCGTGTCCGGGTCGTCCGCCGCGACCTGCGCGACGGTCGGCAAGATGACCATCCCCGAACTGACGCGGCGCGGCTACCCGCAGGACAAGATCCTGGGCACGCTGTCGGGCGCGGGCACGCTGGGCCTGCTGATCCCGCCGTCGATCATCATGATCGTCTACGGGGTCGCCGCCGACGTCTCCATCTCCCGGCTCTTCATCGCCGGCATTCTGCCGGGCGCGCTGCTGGGCCTGTTCTTCATGGGCTACATCGCGGTATGGGCCCTGCGCAACCCCAAGGCCGTGCCCGAGGCCGACGCCGGCATGACGTTCGCGCAGAAGCTGCATCAGTCCCGCCATCTGATCCCGGTCGTGCTGCTGATCACCGCCGTGCTCGGCTCGATCTATACCGGCTTCGCCACCGCCACCGAAGCCGCCGCCGTCGGCGTGGTCGGCGCCCTGGTGCTGTCGGGCCTGCAACGCTCGCTGACCCGCGCCAGTTTCATGCAATCGCTGCTGGGCGCCACGCGGCTGTACTGCATGATCGCGCTCATCCTGGCCGGCGCGCAGTTCCTGACGCTGGCCATGGGCTACATCGGCCTGCCGCGCGCCCTGGCCGAGTGGATCGGCAGCCTGGGCCTGAGCCAGTTCGGACTGGTCATCGCGCTGATGGTGTTCTTCATGGTGCTGGGCTGCTTCCTCGATGGCATCTCGATCGTGGTGCTGACCATGGGCGTGCTGCTGCCCACGGTACAGGCGGCCGGCATCGACCTCATCTGGTTCGGCATCTTCATCGTGCTGGTGGTCGAGATGGCGCAGATCACGCCGCCCGTGGGGTTCAACCTGTTCGTGCTGTCCGGCATGACGGGCCGCGAACTGCCCTACATCGCGCGGGTGTCCATGCCCATGTTCTTCCTGATGATCCTGGCCGTGCTGCTGTTGTACTTCTTGCCCGGCATCGCCACCTGGCTGCCGAAGCAAATGATGTAGCGCGCATGGCGCGCGCTGCCCGCAACGCCCGTTGCCCGCGCATCGGGCGTTGTCTTTTCGGCAGCCGCTACAGCACCGCCATGCGGCTGTTCAGCAGATCGGTCACCAGCATGTGGCCCGGTGCATGGGTGATGCAGAACTCCGGCTTCACCGCCGCCACCACCGACTGCGGCGTCACGCCGCAAGCCCAGAACACAGGGAGCTCGCCGTCTCGGATCCGCACGGCATCGCCGTAGTCCGGGCGGTCGATGTCGGCGATGCCGATCAGCGCCGGATCGCCCAGGTGCACGGGCGCGCCGTGCACGGCCGGGAAGCGGGAGGTGACCTGCACCGCGCGGATGGCGTCCGCGGCCTTCAGCGGACGCATGGACACCACCAGCGGGCCATTGAACGGCCCCGCGGGGTTCGTCGGAATATTGGTGCGGTACATCGGCACGTTGCAGCCCTGCTCGATGTGACGCACGGGCAGGCCGTCCTGCAGCATCGCTTCCTCGAACGAGAACGAGCAGCCGATCAGGAACGACACCAGGTCGTCGCGCCACACGTCGCGCACGTCGGTCGGCTCGCTGACCAGTTCGCCATTGCGCCACACCCGGTAGCGCGGAATGTCGGTGCGGATGTCGATGTCATGGCCCAACGCCGGCAGGGCCGGGCTACCAGGCTCGGACATGGCCAGCAAGGGACACGGCTTGGGATTGCGTTGGCAGAAATGCAGGAAGTCCGCCGCCAGCGCGCGCGGCAGGATCGCCAGGTTGGCCTGCACGTGGCCGGGCGCCAGATTGGCGGTGGGGCCCGTCAGCGCGCCGCTGCGGGCGTCCAGCCGTGCCCGATGGGCGGAATCGACGCGTTGCGTCATGGGATACCTCTTGGTCTACAGATAAGTCGCAGACCGGCGGGCGCCTCGCGCAGCCCGCCAGGCGCCCGGCCAGCCGGTTTCAGTGCGTCGCCAGCAGGTCTTCCACGGCCATGCCGATGGACAGGATGCGGCGGTCGGCGCCGTTGGCGCCGGCGATCATCAAGCCGACGGGTGCGCTGCCCTCTTCCTGGCAAGGCACCGACAGGGCGCAGCCGTCCAGGAAGTTGATCAGCGTGGGATTGCGCAGGATCAGCAGATTGGTGCTGCCGTACAGCGCGTCGGACTCGACCAGCTCGGACAGCACCGGCGCCACCACCGGCACGGTGGGCAGCACCAGCGCGTCGTAGCCGGCGATACGGCGCCGCACCGAGGCGATCCAGGCCTGGCGCGCGGCCATCAACTCGATCCAGTCAGCGGCCGTGATCTCCTGGCCACGGCGGATGCGCGACACCACGCGGGGGTCGTACCGGTCCGCCGCGCGGCCGATCAGTTCGCGGTGCCAGGCCCAGGCCTCGGCGGCGGTGAAGCCGCCCTTGGCGTTGATCTGCGCCAACTGTGCGAACTCGGGCATCTCGATGTCGTCGACCTGCGCGCCCGCCGCCGACAGCTTGGCCAAGGTGGCGGAAAACGTCTTCGACACGTGCTCGTCCATGCCATCCAGCGCCAGCGTGGTCGGCACGGCGATGCGCAGGCCATGCAGCTCGGCCGGCTCGGGCATGGTGGGGTTGACGTCACCCGCCAGCACGGCATCGACCGCCGCGCAGCAGCGCACGGTCGGCGCCAGCGGGCCAATGGAGTCGAGCTGTGCCGACAGCGGCAGCACGCCCTCCATCGGCACGCGCTGCGCGCTGGGCTTGAAACCGGTCAGGCCGCACAGCGCGGCCGGAATGCGCACCGAGCCGCCCGTGTCCGAGCCGATGGCGGCGATGGCCATGCCGTCGGCCACCGACACGGCGGCGCCCGAGGACGAACCGCCGGGAATGCGGCCGGTGGCGCGGTCCCAAGGGTTGAGCGGCGTGCCGTAGTGCGGATTGATGCCCAGGCCCGAGTAAGCGAACTCGGTCATGTTGGTGCGGCCCGTCAGCACCGCGCCCGCGGCCAGCAGGCGCCGCACCACCACCGAATGGGCGGCGGCGGGCGCGGCGTCGCGCAGGGCCACGGAACCGGCCGGCGTGGCCTCGCCGGCCACGTCGAACAGGTCCTTGATGGAGATGGGCAGGCCATCGAGGACGGAGCGCGACAGGCCCGCCTCGCGCGTCAGGTCGGAAGCGCGGGCCAGCGCGCGTGCGCGTTCGGTGTAAAGCTTGGTATAGACGCGGGCGCCCTCGCCCGACGGGTCCGCCGCACGCGCGATGGCGGCTTCGGTCAGTTCCAGCGACGAGGTACGGCCCTGTTGCAGGGCCTGGGCTTGTTCATGCAGGGAGATGGACATGATGGAAGGCTGACGCCAGGCAAAGGTAGGAAGAGAAACGGCCGCCGAAGCGGCCGCCGCGATCGGGCGATCCCGGATCAGGCGATTTCGGGCAAGACCTCGACATCATAACGATGCCTGATCGTACGGCCCAGGCGCGGATCGTGCAGTTCCATGATGAAGGTGGTCGACGGGCGGATGCCGCCGATGGCGCCCACGGTGCCGCAGGTCATGCCGGTGCCGTCCGGCAGGGACTTGCCGCCCTGCGTGTAGCCTTCGATCAGTTCCAGCGGCGTGCGCAGCGAGGACAGCGGGCCCTCTTGATACAGCAATTCCACGCCGTTCTCGACGATGCGCGAACGCAGCACCAGTTCGTCCCAGTGGCCGGCCACGTCGGCATGGCGCCAGGCCTGGCGCGCCACCGGCTTGACGCACAGCTGCTTGGACAGCGCCACGCTGTGCGCCTCCAGCTTGCGGTCGGTGTGGTCCGACGCGATGCTGACGTGCAGTTCGCCGTCCAGCATGAACACGAAGGGCTCGACCTCGCCCGACGACTCGCCGCCCACGGCCTGCACGCGCTCGTCCTGCGTCACCTGGTTGAAGGCCACGCGGTAGTAAAGCGGCACGCTGCTGGGACGCGGCACGCCGATGGCGGCCAGCTCCTCGATGTGATGCTCGATGGCGGCGCGGTCGCGGCCGGCCCAGCCCGCCACCACCAGGTTGCGGATGTCCACTTCGGCGTGACGCGTCGTGCCGTTGCTCTCGATCTGGAATACGGTCTTCATGGGAATCAGGGTCCTACACAAGGGAATCTGTAATGGCCGGCCTCGCCCGGAAGCCGGCACGAGGAGGGAATCAGCTGAACACCCGCGGCAGCCACAGCGCCAGGTCGGGGAACAGCGCCAGCAGCAGCAGCATCACGAACATGGCGGCGACGAACGGCAGGCTGCCATTGATCACGGCGCCCATCGAGCCGCTCTTGCGCAGGCTCTGCACCACGAACAGGTTCAGGCCCACCGGCGGCGTGATCAGCGCGGCCTCCACCAGGATGATGATGAGAATGCCCAGCCAGATCGGGTCGTAGCCCAGGCCGATCATGATGGGCGCCACGATGGGGATGGTCGTGATCATCATGGACAGCGTCTCCATGAAGCAGCCCAGCACCAGGTAGAACACCACGATGATCAGCAGCATCCAGGCGGGCGACAGGCCCAGGCCGCGGATGGACTGCGTCAGCGCGTCCGTCAGGCCGGTGGCCGACATGACGAAGTTCAGGAAGCTGGCGGCGATCACGATCAGCATGATCATGGCGGTCGAGCGCATGGTGCCTTCCACCGCCTCGCGCAGCATTTTCAGCGACAGCCTGCCGAAGCACGCGGCCAGGATCAGCGCGCCCAGCACGCCCAGCGCGGCCGCCTCGGTGGGCGTGGCCAGGCCGGCGTAGATGGAACCCACCACCAGCAGGAAGATGCCCAATGGCGGCGCCAGGTGCACCAGGCTGGCCAGGCGTTCGCCCCACGAGGCCCGGATCTTCTGGCCGCCCCAAGACGGGCGCAGCACGCAGGCCCCGATCACCGTCAGCATGAACAGGCCGGCCATCAGGAAACCGGGGATGATGCCGGCCAGATACAGCTTGGGCACCGACGAGTTGGTCAGCACGCCGTAGATCACCAGGTTGATCGAAGGCGGGATCAGGATGCCCAGCGTGCCGCCGGCGGCCAGGCTGCCCAGGAACAGCGGCTCGTTGTAGCCGTACTTCCTGATCTGGGGAATGGACACCGTGCCCACCGTGGCGGCCGTGGCCACGCTGGAACCGGAGGTCGCCGAGAACAGCGTGGACGCGCCGATGTTGGCGTGCATCAGGCCGCCGGGCAACCAGGACAGCCACAGCGCCATGGCGCTGTACATCTTCTCGGCGAAGCCCGAACGCAGCAGCACCTCGCCCAGCAGGATGAACAGCGGAATGGCGACCAGCAGGAATTCGTTGTTGGTGCTCCAGGACAGCTCGCCGATGGCGCGCGTCAGCGGCAGCATCGAATACAGCGGATCCAGGATCAGGCCGAGCACGCCGAGCGCGGCGCCCACGGGGATGGAAATGCCGATCAGGACCAGCAGAAGGGTCAATGCGGTGGCGATCATGCGGCGTCTCCCTTGACCATGCGCTCGCCGGCGGCGGCTTCTTCTTCGGCTTCTTCCTTGGTCGAACGCACGCCGCAGATGGCCTTGACCAGCTCGACGTCGCCCGTGACCAGCGCGGCCGAGGCGCGCACCAGCATCAGCGCCACCGTGATGCACATCCAGGCCAGGCCCACCAGCCACAGCGCCTGCGGAATCCACAGCGGCGTGGCCAGCGGCGTATTGGCCGCGGATTTCTGCACCCACGAGGCCTCGACCACGTCGAAGGCATAGCGGGTCAGGACCACCATGAACACGCCCAATGCGACCAGCGCGATCCAGTCCACCAGCGCGGACAGGCGCACGGGCAGGTATTGATAGAGCACGTCCACGCGCACGTTGGCGCGCTGCAGCGTGGCGAAGGCCAGCGCCCACGAGGTGCTGATGGCGAAGGCGTAGCTGGAAAGCTCGTCGGCGCCACCGGTGGTGAAGCCGAACAACTTGCGCGCCAGCACTTCGAAGGAAATCAGCAGCACGCTGGCGAGGGTGAGCGCGCCGCCCGCCCAGACCGCCACGCGCGAGCACGTTTCCGCGCGGCGCAGCAAGGCGCCAAGCGCCTGGAAATGTTCGGTACGAGTCATGATGGAACCCTGTGGCCGGCAGGGCGCCGCGATGTCGCGCGGGCGCCCGTGCCGGCGTATTGCATGAGGCCGGAAGGCTCCGGCCGCTTACGCCAGCCCCTGGGGGCCGGTTACTTCTTGGCGACCAGGCCCAGCTGCTTGCCGATGGTGGCGTTGAAGTCGCTCACGCATTGGGCCGAGCAGCGGGCGGCCCACTTCGGCAGCACTTGCTCTTCGGTGACCTTCTTCAGCAGGGCGCGGTCGGCGTCCGACGGCTGCACCAGCGTCATCTTGCCCTTGACCGGGAACGGGCAGGCGGCGGCGCCGGTGTTGCAGTCGAAACCTTCCTGCGTCTGGCGCGCGGCGGCGTCCCAGATGTCGGACACGAGCTTGGTGATGTTGTCCTGCAGGAACGTGCGCACCTTGGGATCGAGCTTGTCCCAGGCCTTCTGGTTGACGGCGTGGATCTGCTGGTTCCAGTTGATGGGCAGCGCCACCAGGTGCGTCGACACTTCGTACCACTTGGCCGAGTAGCCCGACAGCGAGCCGGTGATGGCGCAGTCGACCACCTTGTTCTGCAAGGCCGGGACGACTTCGCCGAAGGCCATGGTCACGCTGGTGCCGCCCAACGCCTCGACGAACTCGGCCTGGGTGCGGCTGCTGGTGCGCACCTTCTTGCCCTTCATGTCGGCAAGGCTGCTGATGGGGGCGTTGCAGAACAGCACCTGGGCCGGATAGGTCGAGATGCCCAGCAGCTTCACGTTGGCGCCTTCGCCGTAGGTCTTGGAGTAGATGGGCGTGAAGGCCTCGGTCACCTGGCGCGCGGTCTTGATGTCCGGGGCCAGGCCGGCCAGGTCGATGGCTTCGTTGATGGGGTTGTCGCTGGCGAAGTACGACAGCGTGGCGGTGCCGAACTCGACCACGCCCTGCGACATCAGGCGCAGCAGTTCCGGCCCCTTCAGGCCCATTTCGTTGAAGCCCTTGATCTGGGCCGTCACCTGGCCCTTGGACAGTTCCGGAATGGTCTTGGTCCAGAACGGCACTTCGTAGTCCTGGTAGGCCGTCAGGTTGCTCAGGCCGCCCACCACCTTCAGTTCGGTCTTGGGCAGTTCCTGCGCGTGGGCGGTACCGGTCAGCGCGGCGGCGGCGATGGCGGCGTAGGCAAGCGACTTCATCATGGAGAGAGCTCCTGGCATGGGCGGGATTTCGTCGTGCGCCGGGCCCCGTCACCCTTGGCGGCACGCTTGGGAAAACGCCACGGGCAAGCGGCCGGGCAGCACGGCCCGCGCCGCGCATGCGTCCTTTCCCCGTGTGTGGTTATAAGTAAATCTCGATGTTGCGCATTGCAACGCAGGGGGCTGCGGAGCGTCCAATCGTTAGTTGGGATGAGGGGGTATAAATTTCTCTTAACCCTCGATTCAGCGGCCCTGCGAAAAACCGGAAAACCCAATCCCGACAAGGACTTGCGATCAATCGTCCGGCGCAGCCCGAGCGCGGAAGAACGCCTCGCCATGCCTGGCGGCAAGGGTAAGTCCCTATCGTTGCGCCACCGGAAAGCGTGGCGAGGCGCTCAGGTTCCGGACCGGGGCGAGCGTGCCCGTTCGTGCTCGGCCGCGATGCGCTGCGCCAGCCGGGCGATGGCCCGCGCGGCGTGGCTGTCGGGCCCTTCGACCCAGGTGGCCGTGAAGGCCAGGTCGGGCAACGGCTCGGCCTGCACGTGCAGCAGGCGCAGTTCCCCGCGGGCCAGTTCCTTGTCCAGGAACACCGGCGCGATGACGCTGGTGCCGATGCAGTCCATCGTCATCCGCACCACCATCGACAGCGAGGCGCTGCCATACATGCGCGGCGCGGCCACGCCAGCGCGCATCAGCATGTCCTGCACGGCGCGGTAGGGACTGCTGCTGGACGGATACGTGATGACCGGCAGTTGGCCGATGCGCTCCATCGTCAGGGGCTCGGGCCCCAGATCCAGCCGGGGGCTGGCCACCCAGGCCAGCGGATACGTGCACAGCGGCAGGTTCTCGACCCGCGCCTCGCGAACGGGTCCCATGAGGAACGCCAGATCGATCTGCCGCGCCAGCAGCTGCGCGCGCAGCACGTGGGTCGTGTCCACCTCGATCTGCAGCACCAGCGCGGGATATGCGGTATGCACGTGCTCGATCAAGGCGGGCAGCCAGGTCTGCACGATGGTCTCGGCCACGCCCATGCGCACCGTGCCGCTCATCACGTTCTGCTCGCGCGCCGCCTGCATCATGTCGGCGCGCATCTGCAGCATGCGTTCGGCGTGGGACAGCAGTTCCTGGCCCTTGCCGGTGAGCGTGACGCCGCGCGCATCGCGCTCGAACAGGCGCACGCCCAGATCGCCTTCCAGCGAAGCGATACGTTGCGAGATGGCGGGCTGGGTGGTGTTGAGCTTCTCCGAGGCCGCGCGGAAACTACCCAGGTTGGCCACCCAGAAGAAGGTCTCGATGTGACGCAGGTCTATCAATTGAGGGAGGATCCGGAAAAGGCTGACGGCATTGTAGGCCGAGGCATCCCGGCCCAACGGGGCTCGGCGCCCGTGGCTTACAGGGACAGCGGATCGCGGCTGGTCACCACGATCAGCGCGCGGCCCTCCTCGCGGCCCACGGACACCAGTTTGTGCGGCATCGACGAATTGAACTGCACGCAATCGCCCTCTTCCAGCACCTCCTTGCGCGAACCGATGGTCAGTTCCAGCTTGCCCGCCAGCACGTACAGCAGTTCCTCGCCATCGTGGTGGCTCAGCACGCGCTTCTTCGTGCGGCCGCCGTTGAACTGGCCGGGACGGATGACGAAGGCCCGCATCATGCGGTTGCCGTCGGCGCCCGCCACCAGCGACAGATACTCGCGGGCCTCTTCGGGATCGGCATCCCTGGCGCGGAAGAACGACGCCTGCGGCTCCTGCTCGGTCTTGCCGAACAGGCGGTCCACGTTCACGCCCAGCGCGTGCGACAGCTTGAAGGCGGTCTCGATGGAAGGCGTGGAGATGCCCCGCTCGACCTTGGACAGGTAGCTGCGGCTCAGGCCGCAGGCCTGGGCCAGTTGCTCCAGCGTCAGGCCTGCCTGGACACGCAGTAATTTCAGCTTCAATGCCACGTCATAACCCTTGGATGAATCTTCTTTTCCGGCCGCTGGCCGGCATGCCGCCTGCGTAACCGAGCGATTGTAGACATTGCGGCGGCCGCACTGGCGACAGACCCGGCGCTTTCTGCTGATCGAGCAGGCACGCCGGCCGCTTTCAGGCCGGCCGGGCGGGGCGCGCCAGCCACCGCACCGCCTGGGCCAACTGGCGCACGCCGGTTTCGATGCTGGCCGCATCCAGGCTGGCGTAGCCCAGGATCAGCCCGGCGCAGGGACGCCGGCCGGGATGCGCCGTATCCGCGTACAGCGGCGAGATGGGCCGCACGCCAACGCCCCGCGCCTTCGCCTGCTCGACCAGCGCGGGCTCGTCCGCACGGGCCACCTGCGCGAACCAGGCCACCACATGCAGGCCCGAGGCCGAGCCCTGCACCTCGACCCCGTCGCCGACGTGCCGCTGCAAGGCTTCCAACAGGGCCTGGCGGCGCTGCCCGTTCTCGCGGCGGCACCTGCGCACGTGGCGCTCGTACGAGCCATCCTCGATCAATGCCGCCAGCGCACGCTGCTCGACGCTGGGCGCATGGCGGTCGATCAGGCGCTTGGCCTCGCGGAATACGTGCACCAGCGCGGGAGGCAGCACCATGTAGCCCAGGCGCATCTGCGGAGACAGCGTCTTGGAGAACGTGCCCACGTAGATGACCCGGCCGGCGCCGTCCACCGATTGCAGGGCGTCCACGGGCCGCTGGCCATAGCGGAACTCGCCGTCGTAATCGTCCTCGATCACCCAGGCCCCTGCCCTGCCGGCCCAGTCCAGCAGCTCGCGGCGCCGGCCGATGGGCATCACGCCGCCCAGCGGAAACTGATGCGAGGGCGTGACGTACACCAGCCTGCCTTGCAGACCGGCCAAGGCTGGCGTGTTCAAGCCCTGCTCGTCCACCGGGCAGCCGTGGATGCGCGCGCCCACGGCTTCGAAGATGCGGCGCGCCATGATGTAGCAAGGCTCTTCGATCACCACGTCGTCGCCCGCATCCAGCAGCACCCGGGCGCACAGGTCCAGCGCCTGCTGCGAGCCATGCACGACCAGGATCTGCTCGGCCCGGCAGCGCATGCCTCGGGCGCGCAGCAGGTACCCCTGCAAGGCCTCGCGCAGGGCCAGTTCGCCCTCGGGTTCTTCGTAGTACAGGCGGGGCTGGCGCTGCACGATCACGCGGTTGTAGGCGCGGCGCCAGGCGAGCGTGGGAAAGTCGTCGAACGCGACGGCGCCGTACAGGAAGTCGATGGAACGCTTCGCGTGATCCCGCCGCGCGGAGTGTCCGGTGAACGCCGCCACCCGGTTGCCGAAGGCGGAAAGCGGGGCCGCCCGCGTGGGCGAGGCGGCCTCGCGCGCAGGGCGATTGCCGCGTTCCGCCCGCGCCGCCACGCCCGGGGCGACCCGCGCCCTGGTGCCGGCCGAGGTCTCCAGGTAGCCCTCGGCGGCGAGCTGCTCGTAAACGGCGGTGATCGTGGTCCGCGACACGCCCAGTTCTTCGGCCAGCCCCCGCGTGGACGGCAACTGCGTGCCCGCCGCCCTCTCGCCACGGACGATCTGGCTGCGCAAGGATTCGTAGAGGGTCCGGCTGGCGCGCATGGCGTGAAATCCCGGCAAGACTGGCCCTGAGGAAATATCCCAATTGGGATATTTCATTGTGCCACATGCATTGCATAGGGCGTCCCTTCGAAGGGAAAACGCCGCAGATGGCCGTCGACGCGCGCCTGGCTTCCCGTCGAGGCGGCAAGCGCCCGCGCGACCCGCTGGTGATTGTCACGGCAGCGCTCCGCCGGCATCGACTCGTAGGCGACCTCGCGGATGAGCGCATGGCGGAATGCATAAGAGACGCCGCCCAGCCGATGCCTCGCATGGAGGATTCCCGCCTCGATCAGGCGGCGCATGTGCTCCTCGAGCACCGTGGCGCCATGCGGGGACGCGGCGGCAAGCAGTGGCGCATCCACTTCGAGTCCGATCGTCGCGACGAGCTGCGCGGTATCACCCGCGCCATCGACGCGGCATAAAGACCGTTCCAGCATGTCGCGCAGACTGCCCGGCAGCGGATGATCCCCGGACGACGCGAGCCCCTCCAGGCTCGACGCCACGCCCACGCTGCCCGACGCCGTGGCGGCCGCGCCGCTGTCGGGCGGCGCCCCTGCGGCCACAACGCAGCCTCCCTTCCAAGAGCCGGCGCCGGCCGCCGCGCCGACCGCCCGGCAGGCCGTCACCGGGCAGTGGTCGCTGCTGGGCGTCGGCGAAGTCGAGGTCGCGCGCCAGACCCTGACCGGCTACGCGCCGGGAGAACTCGCCGAGATCGTGAACCTGATGCCCCGGCAGTGGCAGGAACGGCACGAGCGCAGCGTGCAGGCCAGCGAACGGCAGGCCAGCCGCGACGAGGAACACAGCCGCAGCGATGACCAGGCGAGCCACAGCGACGCGGCGAACGAGCTGGCGGACACGCTGAAGGAATCGATGTACACCGAAGGGCTCGTGCGCAACCTGAGCAACGTGACGCCGAGCTACGGCAATCTGAATCTGCTGCTGACCGGCTCGGCCGCCGAGGGCGCGGGCAAACTGAAGTTCGACAGCGACAACGTGGCGCGGCTCGTGCAGCGCATGTCCGAACAGGCGGCGCAGAAGGTTGCCGACCGCGTGAACGCGCAGCGGCGCGATGTGTGGCGCCAGTGGCGCGAGCGCCGCGAATCGCAGTGCATCGACAACCGCGGGGGCGAGCGCCTGGTCGGCGTCTACCGCTGGGTCGACAGGCTGCTGCGCGTATCCCTCAAGCCGCGTGGCCGGCATCTGGTGTTGGCCGTACAGTTGCAGTCGCCCGCCAGCGCCTGGATCGCCGAGGTGCTCGCCCAAGGGCCGTTACCGCTGGTGAAGCCCGCGCCGCTTGCCGCCTTCGGCACCGCCGACGGCCAGGGCTATGCGCTGGTCACGCCCACCAACTATCAGAGCTGGGGCGCCCAGTACGGCCTGACCGACCTGCCCGCGCCGCCCGCCCAGCAGATCGCGATCTCCGCGCAGATCACCCGCGTGACGATCGCCGACCGGTCGCTGCTGCGCGTCCCCGAGGGCTATGCAGTCGCTTCGGGCAGCGCGACGCTGGCCATGGCCAGCACCACGCATGGCCTGGTCGCCAGCGTCGGGGGCACCTCGCTCAACGGACCGGCCATCAGCGCGCCCGCCGGACTGTCCGTGACGGTGCCGGCGGGCTCCGCCACGAGCGTCAGCGACCCTGCGCTCGCGCCGCCTTCCGCGTCCGCTTCCTGGCTGAGCGCAACGTCCTTCACGGGCGCCGACGCGGTCATCGGCCTGACAGGCGCCATACCCATCACCGTCATGAGCGACGCCCCGCTGTTCGGGCTCAGTGTCGAACTGATCTGCCAGCGGGTGACGCTGACCGATCCCGCGACCAACAGCGTGGTGGATCCGTTGCTGGTCCAGTGGCAGATGCAGGTCTACAACCGGTTGCTGCACGCATGGCAGGACCAGTTGCGCGCGTATGACGCCGATGTGGCTGCCCGCATCTCGGCAGCCAGCGCGGCGCAGACGGCGGCGATCCAGCGCGGCGTGCTGCAAGCCCAATGCCTGGCGCTGCTGAGCGCCACCAGTGCGACGAACGATCCGCAGGCGCTGACCGGTTTTTTCGACTGGACCTGCATGAGCTGGCATTACGACTCGCCGTTGGCGGGAACCGGCCCGCGGCAGACCGATGCGCAGGCCGCCCCCGTCATGACCGAGCCCGCCTCGGCGCGCCTGTTCCGCCGCTTTCTCGACGCGGATCTCGCCTGGGTGCTGATTCCGCTGCGCGTCCAGACCCAGGACGCGGCGCTCTTCGCGCTGCAGTGGCAAGCGCGCTGGCCTGCCCCGCCGGTGCGGCGCGTCGATGGCGCCGCCGACGTGCCCGTCGCGCAATCGACGGTCATCGCCCTCGAGGAACAGCGCGGCGACGAGGCCACGCCCGGCGAGCCGCGCCACGCGTGGACGCTGCGCGTGCCCCTGCCCCTCATCTATCTGCAGCGCGGCGATGCACTGCCGCGATTCGGCTCGCACGCGCCGTCCGCATCCAGGGAGAAACCATGACACCCGCCTGGTTGGCTGGATCCAGCCTGGCCCTCTGCGGCCCGCCTGGCTGGCCGGTCGGCATCGTGATCCCCTATGCCGGCCCGCTGGCGGCCACCGACACGGGCGCCGCCATCGACATCGACCAGATCCGCGCCGGGCTGAGCCGCCATGGCTGGCTCTATTGCGACGGCAGTGCCTATTCAAAGCAGGCGTACTGGGAACTGTACGGCGTGATCGGCACCCGTTTCGGCAGCAACGGCGACACCTTCAATGTCCCCGACCTGCGCGGGCGCTTCGTGCGCGGCGTCGACGGCGGCGCGGGCAACGATCCCGATGCGGGCTCGCGCTCCGCGAAGCCGGACAGCGGCGCGACGGGCGACACGGTGGGTTCGTGGCAGGCCGATGCGTTCCAGGGCCACGAGCACTTCTACATCTCGACGATGGAGAGCCCGGAAACGGCCGAACCGCCCGGCGCTCCGGTGCTGGTCCCGAACCCCGAGCAGCCGACCACGGGCATCACGACCGACGACACGCACGGCACGCCACGCATCGCGTCCGAGACGCGCGCGGTCAACCTGGCGCTGAACTATCTGATCCGTTACCGCTGAACCGGCGGCCTGCCCGCGGGCCGCCGCCCGCGCCAGCACCGCTCCCTACCCCTGAAAGGAGTGTTCCCATGAAAGTTGCAATCGTTGGCGGCGGTGTCGCGGGCATCGCGGCCGCCTATACGCTGCTCCAGGACGAACGCGTGAGCGCCGTCCACCTGCTCGAGGCCACCGGCCGCTACGGGGGGCGGGCCTGCACCGACACCACGTCGATTCCCGGCTTTGCCTTCGACAAGGGGGCACAGTACATCCAGGACCCCACGCGCAATCCGCTGACCGGCATCGCCGAGCGACTGGGCTTCGAAACGGTCGAGGAAGATGCCGACTACCGGTTGCGTGTCGAGACCGAAGACGGCTGGCAGACGCTGCCGACCGGCGAGCCCGCGGTGCAGGAGGTCGTCGACGGCATCCAGTTGTCGTTCGATGCAAACAGCCGGCAACCCAACCTGATTGTCGCGGGCAAACCGCGCAGGACCGATGACGTGGAACTGTTCGGCCACGCGACCTCGCCTTATGGCCCGTTCACCGAATCGGCGGAGACCTGGCAGTACATCGCCGCGGATCGCGCGCGCGAAGCGCCAGGCGACGGCAAGCCCAACCTGTTCGTGAAGAAGGGCATCGGCAGCCTGGTCGCGGCATGGGGCCAGCAACTGCGGCCAACCTTCGGCAGTGCGTATTCCGAGCACTTCGGCGCGGTCGTGTCCAGGATCGTCCACGACGACGAACGGGTCACCCTCACGTACGGCGGCAACAGCCTGACCGTGGACGCCTGCATCATCACCGTGCCGGTGTCGGTGCTTGGCAATGACCGCATCGCCTTCGAGCCGGCGCTGCCGCAGGGGCACCGCGACGCGCTGAAAGTGCTGCGCCTGGGTTCGTACAAGAAGCTGGCGCTGCGCCTGCGCACATCGCCCGACGACATCGTGCCCGGCACCAACTATTACCTGGCCGAAGACAGTCCGCCAGGCGTCTGGCAATGCTACCGCCTGCCGCACGCGGACGACGTCCTGGTCGCGCATGCAGCGGGCAATTTCGCCGAGGCGCTCGATCAGTTCGCCGACAGCCGGGTGTTCGACATGTTCAAGGCCCGGGTGCAGACCGCATTCGACGGCGTGTTCTTCACGAACGGCCGGGCGATCACCAACTGGAGCCACGACCCCGCCGCGGGCGGGGCTTACTCGTACAGCGCCTTCATCGGGGGAGGCCCCGAAGACCCGATGGCATTACGGGCCCGCCGCGCGCTGGCTGCCCCCGTCAAGCGGCTTCGCTTTGCGGGCGAGGCCACCGACACGGCATGCTACGGCACGCTGCAGGCCGCCTATTTCTCGGGTGAGGAAGCCGCGCTGGACCTGCTGCGGGATGGCGGCGCGGCGTAAGCCCCGCCGCCCTCGATCCCCACGGCATCCGCCGCGCGCGGACCCGATCGCATCATCGGCGCGAGCCGGTGATGCGGCCATCTACCAAGGGAGCCATACAATGCCTCGCATCGCCAACGCAACGAACCATCCGGCGTTCAACGCCATCCTGCAGCGCGCCCATGAACGCATCACCAGCCTGATGACGGGCACGGGAGCACGCCTGCCGGTCACGCTTTGCCATATCGACGCCGAACGGGGCCAGGTCGCCGTCGGCATCGAGACGGCGGCAGCCCTTGCACACGTGCGCCGTCCTCTCGAAGCGCTGGCGGGCGGTGCGCCGCTGCGGCTTTTCCCTTGCCCGCCCGCCATGCGCCATGCCGGAAAGCAAGACCACAACCCGCCGCTGCGGGGCGGCCTGCAACTACGCAGCCCCGAGCAGAACAGCGTGGGCACGCTCTGTCTTGCCGCGACGCGCGGTGATCGAGCGGGATTCGTCACCTGCGGGCACGTGGCGGTTCGGGCCGACACCCGTCTCTATCAACCGCGGAATAGCAATGCGCACGACTGGCTCGCCGGGACCGTGGTGGCGGTCAGCGACTACCAGGACCGCGCCAGCAGCGACAGCGCATTCGTCGCCTCCGCGACCGACATCAGGAAACACGCAATCTGGAAATCGAGCAGCGCCGATTACACCGTCGATGGCATCTACGACTCGCCGGCCGCGGGCATTGCCGTCGCCATGCAGGGAGCGTCGACCAAGACGAAGTTGCGCGACGGCGTCATCTGCGCGAAGAATGTGACGGTCACGTTTGAAGACCGCGGGGTGCTGACCGGTCAACTCCTGGCAAATTACCTCAGCGCCGAGGGCGATAGCGGCGCCCCCGTGTTCCACGTGGCCGGCGAAACATCGGTGTTCCTGGTCGGACTGAACGTGGGCGTGACGGCGCCCGAGCATGCGGATCCCCGGCCGGACCCGCATGAATGGCCCCCGTGCAAGGGCTTCTATGCCGTGGTCAGCCCGTGGATGAACGTCGAACGCGATCTGGACCTCAGCCTGGGATTGCCGAGGATCACGCCCGCTGGCCAGGATGCGGGCGGGTGTTGACGGGAGCCCGCCGGGCGCAAGCGGCCAGACCGGCATGCCAACGGCGCCGTACGGGCGCCGGCATCGCCGCCAGCACTCACGCCCTGCCCGCCTCGCCCCGGCCGATCATCTTCTTGATCAACGTGACGGCGCCCACGATGACGCCACCGGCCACGATGCCGACGATCGCCCCGGCCAGGGTATTGACCAGCCCCTGCACCAGGCCATTCGACCCGCTGGCCGC
Source organism: Bordetella ansorpii (assembly GCF_900078705.1). GTDB lineage: Bacteria > Pseudomonadota > Gammaproteobacteria > Burkholderiales > Burkholderiaceae_B > Bordetella > Bordetella ansorpii_A. Next base: position 539,919 of record NZ_FKIF01000010.1, on the reverse strand, counting down.
CACCATCGCCTCGACGGCATGCGCCAGCGCGGGCACGCCGTGCACCAGGATCGAGCCGCCGACCATGAACATGGCGGCCGTGCCGACCACGGACAGTGTCCTCATCAGATAAGGCGCGGCCGAGACGATGCCCCGGCCCATGCCCTGGGCGAATGCCGATCTGCGCTGGCTGAGCGCCAGCCCCCAGTCGTCCAGCCGCACGATGCCGGCCACCAGGGCATACACCCCCACGGTCACCAGCAATGCCACGCCCGCCAGCGTCAACGCCTGCGTCATCAACGTCGCGCCCGCCACCGCGCCCAGCGCGATGGCGATGATTTCGGCGGACAGGATGAAGTCGGTGCGCACCGCGCCCTTGATCTTGGCCTTCTCGAAGGCCACCACGTCCACGTTCGGGTCCTGCAAGGCCCGCTTCCGCTCGGCGTGCTTGCCTTCACCGGCATGCAGCACCTTGTGCATCACCTTCTCGAAGCCTTCGTAGCACAGGAAAGCGCCGCCCAGCATCAGCAGCGGCGTCACCAGCCAGGGCGCGAAGGCGCTGATCAGCAAGGCGGCCGGCACCAGGATCACCTTGTTCAGCAGCGATCCCTTGGCCACCGCCCAGACCACCGCCAGTTCGCGATTGACGGGCACGCCCGTGACCTGCTGCGCGTTCAGCGCCAGGTCGTCGCCCAGCACGCCGGCCGACTTCTTCAGCGCGACCTTGCTCATCGCCGCCACGTCGTCCAGCAACATGGCGATGTCGTCGAACACCGCGAAAAAGCTACTGCCCGCCATTTTTAAGCCTATTGAAAGCCGAGAATGGCGGCAGTGTATCCGCGGGATGTGACGGACTCTGTAAGGGTGCGTATCGGGTGATCCGGGCCAGATACAACCGCGCGGTCATTCCCGGATATGCCCGATCGCCTTGGAGAACGGCGCCATGGACCAAGCTCGGGGAAAACAGATTCTCGCAGCCATGCCGGGCTTCGCGCCCGATCCGCGCGCGGCCGACACACATCGTCAAGTTCCGGCTGGGCCTGGCGTGCTAAGTTGGCCCCCGTTCGCGCCCTGCGCGCAGTGCGCGAACGACGCCCTCCATCTGTCCTTACTTATCATGCAAACGAACCCGGATCGTCTCTTGAAACACGCAGGGAAGACAGGGAAGGCCAGCCTGTCCGTGCTGGCGTTGGGCCTCGCCGTGGCCTGTTTCTCCACTGCCCCGGTCGCCGCGGACCAGGCATCCGCGGGCAATACGGTCTTGCAACCGGTTCAGAAAACCGAGATCAAGGACCAGACCGCCTACGAGCGCCTGCTGCACAACAGCGGCATCAGCCTGCAGTGGCTATGGACCGATACGCGCGGCCGGTTGAAGGCCGTGGACGACCACGACGTGATCCGCCTCGAAGGCGGCCAGAGGAATGCTGCCGGCCAGTTGGAACTCAAGGGCGAAGTGGTGTCGATCTCGGCCGACCGCTTCACCTTTCGCGGCACCATCCTGATCCTGGACGCCCCGGACGAGGGCCGCCGTTGCGAACGCACTGGCGATTACGAATTCCGTGCCACCGGCAAGCGCAAGTACTGGCGGCTGCAGCAGATGGAAGTGTGCGGCGGGCTGACCGATTACGTCGACATCTACTACTGAGCGTCGCCCCGCAAGACAGGGCAGCCGCCCAAGCCAATGATTGCATTGCCGCGCGCCGGGGAACATCAGCACGCGCGGCGTGAGCCGCCACGCCAGGCCCCGCTTGCCCTTGCACCGACCGCGGTCACTCGGACTGCTCCGGCCCGTTTCAGGGTTTCCCCGCTTTGATGACTCCTAGTGTTCTATAGGACACTTTGTGTCATAGAATGGCGACAGGCGCCGTTCAAGAACCCACAGGGGAAATCATGTTCAGGAAATCAGCAGCGGCATTCGGCGTGGCGGCGGCATTGGTGGCGACGGGCGCGCAGGCCGCGTTCCCGGAGAAACCGATCCGCCTGATCGTGCCTTTCGGCGCGGGCGGCATCACCGACATCGTGGCGCGCCACGTGGGCCAGGCCTGGTCGCAGTCATTGGGCGGCAACGTCATCGTCGAGAACCGTCCCGGCGCGGGGGGCGTGATCGCGGCGCAGGCCGGCGCCACCGCCGCGCCCGACGGCTACACCGTGTTCATGGGCACGGTGGGCACGCAGGTGGTCAATCCGCTGATCATGCCCAAGCCCGGCTACGATCCGCAGCGCGCCTTCCGCCCGATCGGCCTGGTGTCGGCGGCGCCCTACGTGCTGGCGGCGCGGTCCTCGCTGGGCGTCAAGACCTATGCGCAACTGGTGGACTATGCCCGCGCCAACCCCGGCAAACTGAACTTCGGATCGGCCGGCAATGCCAGTTCGCCTCACCTGGGGCTGGAACTGCTGAAGTTGCGCGAGTCGCTGGACATCCTGCACATCCCGTTCAAGAGCGGCGGCGAAGCCGTGAACGCCGCCGTGGGCGGCCAGGTGGACCTGGTGATGGACGCCGTGCCCGTGGTCATGCCGCACGTGCAAAGCGGCAAGCTCAATGCATTGATGCTGGCTTCGAGCACGCCGGTGCAAGGCGCCGAGCAGGTACCGACCACGCAGCAACTGGGCAAGCCCGACCTGAACATCGCCTCGTGGGCCGCCTTCTACGTGCCCGCCGGCACGCCGGATGCGGTGGTGGGCAAGCTGAATGAGGCCCTGAAGCAGGCCCTGTCTTCGCACGAACTGCGCAGCCGCGTCGCCGCGCAAGGCATCCAGCTGTATTCCGGCGAACTGGCCGAGCACGACGCCTTCCTGGCTGGCGAGCGCAAGCGCTGGGCCGAGATCGTCAAGCGCGCCAACATCACCCTGAACTGAACGCCATGGCCACCGACACCCCGCACCCCTTGAAAGGCCAGGACCTGCTGCTGGTCGACACGCTGCGCTCGGGCAATGCCTGGAAGATCCGCCTGGCCTGCGGCTGGATGGGCCTGGACGTGCGCCGCCGCTCGCTGGACATCCTGCAGGGCGACCTGGCGCAGCCCGAGTTCCTGCGCCTCAACCCCATCGGCCAGGTGCCCGTGCTGCAGACCGCGGACGGCGACTGGCTGGCCGAGTCCATCGCCATCCTCTGGTATCTGGGGCGCGGCACGCCCTGGCTGCCCGAGGACACGCGGACGCAGTCGCGCGTGCTGATGTGGCTGAGCTTCGAGCAGACCCAGCACATGCACGCCTACGCCCAGCCGCGCCTGCTGGTGCACCTGCGCCGCACCGCCCGGGTCGACGACCCGGCCATCGTGGCGTGGCGCGAGATCGGCTACCGCGCCGCGGCGGTCATGGAGCAGCATCTGGCCGCGCAGCCCTATTTCGCCGGCGGCGCGCCCACCATCGCCGACATCGCCCTGTATCCCTACACGGCCATGGCGGCACTGGGCGGCTACGACCTGTCCGGCTATCCCGCCATCCAGCAATGGCTGGGCCGCATGCGAAGCCTGCCGGGCTACGTGCCCTTGCAGGACGGCGATCCGGATTAACCTTTACCTTCAGGAGACGATCTATGACCGATACGATGACCTTGTCCAAGGACCAGCTGGTCAAGCAGGCCCAGCGGGACATGGAACAGAAACTGGCCGGCGGCAGCTGGTCGCTGCGCGAGAAACTGGCGCTGACCTGCCGCATTCTTTACGACGGCGGCCACGATTCCGGCCTGGCCGGCCAGATCACCGCGCGCACCGGCGAACCGGGCACGTTCTACACGCAGCAGCTGGGCATGGGGTTCGACGAAATCACGGCCTCGAACCTGCTGAAGGTGGACGAGCACCTGAACGTGCTGGAAGGCGAGCGCATGGCCAATCCCGCCAACCGCTTCCATTCGTGGATCTACCGCGCCCGGCCCGACGTGCAGTGCATCATCCACACGCATCCGCTGCACGCGGCCGCACTGTCCATGCTGGAGGTGCCCCTGGAGATCAGCCACATGGACAACTGCGTGCTGTACGGCGACGTGGCCTTCCTGAAGGACTGGCCCGGCGTGCCCGTGGGCAACGAGGAAGGCGAGATCATCAGCGCCGCCCTGCAGGACAAGCGCGCCATCCTGCTGGCGCATCACGGCATGCTGGTCGCCACCGAAAGCATCGAGATGTCCTGCCAGATGGCGCTGCAGTTCGAACGCGCCGCCCGCATGCAGCTGCTGGCGATGTCGGCCGGCGCCATCCGGCCCATTCCGCCGGAACTGGGCAAGGAGGCGCACGACTGGATCCTCACGCCCAAGCGCAGCGAAGTGGGCTTTGCCTACAACGCCCGCAAGGCGCTGCGCAACCACCCGGACGTGCTGGGCTGATCTTCGCGTTCGAGGCCGAACACGCGCGGCCGGACCCGGGATGGCCCGCCGGGCGCGGGATCACGGCGTCTTCTCGGCCGCGCAGGCCAGCATGGCGCCGCCGAGATCGGAATAACCCCGCGCCATCACCGCGGCCCCGGCCGACTCCAGGTCGCGCAGCGACTTGTTCTGGCTGAGCTTGCTCTTGCCCACCAGTTGCGTCACATCGACCTGGATGCCGACGATCGCCTTCAACATGCCGTCGATGAACTCGGGCGCGCTATCGGTCATTTTCCAGGGCCTGGGCTGCCCGGCCTCATGCACCCGGGTCAGGCGCGCCACCACGCCGCGCACGAAACGCTCGTCGTCCAGCACGGTGAGGCGGCCATGCGCATGCACCACCCGGTAATTCCACGTGGGCACCTGCTTGTGCGCCTCGTGCTTGCTGGGATACCAGTTGGGCGAGATGTACGCATCGCCGGCGCGGAACACCACCAGCACCTCGCCGCCATCGGCCACGTCCTGCCAGACGGGGTTGTTGCGCGCCACGTGCGCGTGCAACGTCGCCTGGCCCGAGCCGGCCACATCCAGCAGGAACGGGATGTGATTGGCATCCAGGCCATTGGCGCCATGGGTGACGAGCATGCCCAGCGGATAGGCGCGGATCAGCTCGTGCAGCGTGGCGGCGTCGGAGACGGAAAAGTGCTGCGGTACGTACATGCCTGGCTCCTGGAAAAATCGCCACCCCGCCATGCCGGCCCACCGTGAATGGGGCGGACGCGGTGCGGGAAAACGGGATGCCGGAATCATGCGCCGTAACTGGACGTATATGAACATCCAGTTATTGCTGTTTTTTCCGGGCCACTTTTATGGGATGCTTCCGATACCCTGCACATGCCATCATCGGGAATCACCATGCGCGCCAAACTCGCCTGCCTAGCCCTGGGCCTGATGCCCGTCCTGTCTTACGCCGCGCAAGCCAGCGACGCCTCCGTCAGAAAACTGATGGAAGTGACGCAGGTGCAGGCCCAGGCGAACCAGATCGTGCAGCAGATGAGCGCCTCGATCAACGCCAACCTGCAGCAACGCCTGGCCCAGCAGACCCTGACCGCCGACCAGCGCAAGCAGACGCAGAAGATCCTGAGCGACTTCTCGCAGCAACTGACGGCGCTGGTCGCCCAGGAAGTGACCGGCCCGGCCTACATGCAGGACGTGGCCAATGTGTACCGCGAGACGTTCACGCAAGCCGAGATCGACAGCCTGATCGCGTTCTACCAGACGCCCACCGGCAGGCTGGTGATCGAGAAAATGCCCGTGGTGTCGCAGAAGACCGCCGCGCTGACCATGCAGCGCCTGCCCCAACTGCAGCAGAAGGCCCAGGTACTGGCGCAACAGACCGCGCAGAAACTGCAAGCCGCGGTGCCCACCCTGAAATAAGCTCGGCGTTATCCGCGCGGGATGGACCTGCGCGTGGCCAGCCGCCAACAGGTCCTGTCCGGCACAGGCGTATCATGACGCCCTGCCGGCCGCCGCATGCAGCCGGTCCGACACGATAACGAGGAGACCTGCATGCCCGGGGCCCAGCCCGCCCCGGCCGCGTCACGCGCGGCCGTTCCCATTACCCGTCCCATGACCGGCATCTCGCTGCTGGTGCTGTCCCTGTTCACGCTGTCCTGCCTGGACGGCAGCGGCAAATGGCTCATGGCCGCGGGCGTGCCGCTGCTGATCCTCTCCTGGGTCCGCTATGCCATGCACCTGGTATTGGTGCTGGCGCTGCTGGTGCCACGCCGTGGCTGGAGGGTGGTGCGCTCGGTGTCCCCCCGGGACCAGATGATGCGCGGCGGCGCCATGCTGTGCGCCACGCTGATGTTCTTCAACACGCTGCACTACATCCCGCAGGCCGAGGCCACGGCGATCGGCTTCCTGGCCCCGCTGATCGTGCTGGCCAGCGCCCCGTGGCTGCTGAACGAGCCGCCCAGGCTGTCGCGCTGGGTGGCGGCGGGCATCGCCTTCATGGGCGTGCTGATCGTGATCCGCCCCGGCGGCGGGCTGCCGCTGGCGGGCGTCATCTCCGGCCTGCTGACGGCCTGCTGCTTCGCGGCCCAGTACATCTGCACGCGCCGCGTGGCGCGCGACGACCCCTATACCTCGCTGGTCTGGAGCGGCGGCGTGGGCACGGTGGTGCTGACCTTCGCCATGCCCATCGCCCTGCCGCCCGCCCTGCCCGCCCTGCAGGCGCTGGACCTCTGGACCTGGCTGGCGCTGCTGTCCACCGGCCTGACCGGCGCGCTGGGCCATCTGCTGCAGATCGGCGCTTATCGCAATGCGCCGGCCTCCATCCTGGCGCCCTTCACCTACCTGCAGATCATCAGCGCCACCACGGTGGGCTGGCTGATGTGGGGGCATTTTCCCGATTCGCTGACGTGGGTGGGGATCGCGGTGATCTGCTCGAGCGGCATGGGGATCGGCGCGCTGGAGTGGCGGCGCGCACGGCGGACAGCCCTGCCGCGCTGAAGCGGCACCCGGCCCTTACGAAAGTTGACGCAGCCGGCGCCGTGCCGGCTGCGTCAACCGGCCGGGCGGCAGCCCGCCGCCCCGGGCCGTGCTCGATGCTTCAGGCCACCAGACGCCCGGCCGACAGCACCAGTTGCCGCCCGCAACGCGCCGCCAGTTGCGGATCATGGGTGACCAGCACCAGCGTGGCGCCCTGCTCGCGGTGCAGCTCGAACATCAGGTCGATGACCGTCTCGCCGGTGGCGGCGTCCAGGCTGCCGGTGGGCTCGTCCGCGAACAGCAGTTCAGGACGCACCACGAAGGCCCGCGCCAGCGACACGCGCTGCTGCTCGCCGCCCGACAGGGTGCGTGGGTAGTGATGCAGGCGGTTGCCCAGCCCGACGCGTTCCAGCATCGCCTGGGCCGGCTCGCGCGCCGGCTGGCCCGCCAGTTCGAGCGGCAGCATCACGTTTTCCAGCGCCGTCAGGTTGGGCAGCAACTGGAACGACTGGAACACGAAGCCCACGTGATTGGCGCGCAGCCGCGCGCGCGCGTCCTCGTCCAGGGAGAACAGGTCTTGTCCGGCCAGCCTGACGCTGCCCGTGGAGGGAACATCCAGGCCAGCCAGCAGTCCCAACAAGGTGGACTTGCCCGACCCCGAGCTGCCCGTGATGGCCACGGCGCTGCCGTTTGCCACGCTAAATTCGATACCATCCAGTATCGACAGCTCGCCGCCGGCATCGGCCACGCGCTTGCCCAGCCCCTTCACCTCGATCGAATTGATGCTATTCATGCGCCTACTCTTCCGTGTGTTCCTGGCGGCCGCCGCGGCCGCTCTGTTTTCCACCGCCCAGGCTCAGACCAGTCAGCCTGCATCGGGTTCCCGCAACGTATTGGTCGTGGGCGACAGCCTGTCGGCCGAATACGGCATCACGCGCGGCACCGGCTGGGTCCCGCTGCTGTCCCGCCGGTTAGCCGAACAATACCCGAATTACCGTGTCGTCAATGCCAGCATCAGCGGCGACACCACCAGCGGCGGCGTCACGCGCCTGCCCGCCCTGCTCGAGCAGCACGCCCCGGCGGTGGTGGTGCTGGAACTCGGCTCCAACGACGCGCTGCGCGGCCTGTCGCTGGACATGACCGAGAAGAACCTGCGCACCATGGCCCAGGCCGCCTCCAAGGCCGGCGCCAAGGTGCTGGTGGTCGGCATGCGTATTCCGCCGAACTACGGCCGTGAATACACCGAACGCTTCATGCAGGTCTTCGCCACGGTTTCCAAGGAAGAATCCGCGCCGCTGGTGCCCTTCCTGATGGACGGCATCGCCGCCGACCGCACCATGTTCCAGGCCGACGGCATCCATCCCAACGAACAGGCCCAGCCCAAGCTGCTGGACAACGTCTGGCCCAAGCTGCAGCCGATGCTGTAGGCCAGGCTCCACCAGGAAAAAAGGCCGAAACGCTGATGGCGTTTCGGCCTTTTTCATTCAGTCGGCGCCGAAGACGATCAACCCGCTTCGTTCACCGGCGCGTTCATCAGCGTCTCGGCGCCAGGCAGCACCTTGACGTCGTATTGCTGGCGCAGCACCTTGATGACGGCTTCCTGCTCGGCGGCGCCCCAGGCCTCGCCCAGTTGGCTGGCCAGCATGGCGCGCTGGTCCGCGGTGAACGCCGTGCCGGCCCCCACGCTGTTCAGGCGCACCACGGTGTAGTCATTGCCCATGGCCACGCCGGCATAGCCGGGCTTGGCCTCGGTGGCGGGCGGCATGCCCATGATGGTTTCGAGCAGGGGCCTCGGCGTCTGGCCCGGATCCTGGCGCGAGACCGTGACCGGCTGGCCGAAGCCTTCCGGCGCCGTGGCTTGCGCCGGACCGTCGCGCAGGCCCTTCAGGGCTGCCTCGCCGGCCTCGCGGGCGGCCTTGGCCGCGCGTTCGGCCACCAGGCGGTCGTGGATGCTGGCCTTGACGTCGGCCAGGGCCGGCACGTGGGCCGGCTTGATCTCTTGCACACGCACGGCAATCATCGTGTCGGGAGCCAGTTCGATGACGCCCGAATTGGCCTTGTCACGCAGCACTTCCGAGGAGAACAGGGCCTGGCGCACGCGCGGATTGTCCAGCATCTGGGCATCCGGGCTGGCCGACGCCGCGCCGGCGCCAGCCTGGGCGGCGGGCAGCAGGCCGTTGCGGGTGATGCCCGAAGCCGTGCGCAGCTTCACGCCCAGCGCATCGGCCGCGGGTTGCAGGCTGTCGCGCTGGTCGTACACCAGCTTGGTCAGGCTGGTGGCCATGTCGGAAAAGCGGGCCGAGGCCATCTGCTTGCGGATCTCGGCCGCGACCTGATCCTTGACCTCGGCCAGCGGGCGCACCGTGCCGGCCTGGAAGTCGGTGACCTTCAGGATGTGGAAGCCCGCGGGCGATTCGACCACGCCGGAGACCTGGTCCTTGGACAGCGACGCGACGGCCTGCTGCAGGCTGGCGGGCACGACCCAACCCAGGTCGCCGCCCTGGGCGGCGGAACCGGCGTCCTGGGAATCCTTGCGGGCCAGGTCGGCGAAGCCGGCCGGATTGGCGGCGGCCTGCTTGGCGATGGCCTCGGCCTGCTCGCGGGCCTTCTTGCGATCGGCCTCGGACGTGCCCGCAGGCACCTGGATCAGGATGTGGCTGACGCGGCGGCGCTCGGGCTGGCCATAGCGCGACTGGTTCTGCTTGTAGTAGCTTTCGATGTCGGCGTCGGAGACCTTCACGCCCTGCGTGGCGGCCGACTCGTCCAGCACCAGGTACTGGGCCTGCACCTGCTCGGGCACTTCCAGCTGCTGCTTGTTGGCGTCATACCAGGCCTGGATGTCCTGGTCGGACACCTGGACCTTGCCACGGAAGTCCGCGGCGGCGAACGTACGCATCTGCACGACGCGCTGCTGCACGAAGGCCGACTCGATGCCGTCGATGACCGACGTGGGCAGGCGCGCCGACGCGGTGACGGGCTGCAGCACGCGGGACACGGCCAGGTCGCGGCGCAGGCCGGCCTCGAAGGTGGTCGGCGTCAGGCCCTGGCCGGCCAGCACCTGGCGATAGCGCTCGGGCGAGAAACGGCCGTTGTCCTGCACCTGGGGTATGGCGGCGATGGTGTTGCGCAGCGTGCCGTCGGACACCGAGAAACGGTTGTCGGCGGCCACCTGGGCCAGCAGGCGCTGATCGATCAACTGGTCCAGCAGTTCGCGGCGCATGGCCGGCGTGTCGACCAGCATGGGATCGAAACGCGAACCCATGCGCTGGCGCATCTGCTCGAGCTGGTTGCGGTGCGCGGCGTCGAACTCGGCGCGCGACACTTCCTGCTTGCCCACGTCGGCCAGCTCGGGCTCGCGGTTGATGAAGCTATCGTAGCTTGACACGCCGACGAGCAGGAAGGACGGAACGATCAGCAGCAGCAGGATGAACTGCATCCAGCGACGATGAGTGCGAATAAACTCGAACATGGAATCCCTGTTGCCACGCCCGGCATGCGTTGGCACGCCGGGGCTTCAGAAAGCGCATAAAAAAGGGCGATCGATTCGCCCTTGCTAGGTGGCCGGAGTTTACCACCACAACGCGCCGCGCAAGGGCTGGCCCTCACATGCAAAATCGACCCCGCCATACCGGCATTTCGGCCATCGCAATGCAACATGCCGTGCCACATCCCCTAAGGCGCGCTGTTATGCTTACAGGTTCCGCGGCGCTCCTGTGCGCCCTTTGTCCGCGCGCCTTTGCCCGCCCCGCCCCCATGACCGCCACGTTCGACTGGCCCTACCCGACCCACATCGCCCATCGCGGCGGCGGCCGCCTGGCCCCCGAAAATACGCTGGCCGCCCTGCGCATGGGCCGGCGGCATGGCTACCGCATGGCCGAATTCGACGTGAAACTGAGCCGCGACGGGGTCGCCGTGCTGCTGCACGACGACGACCTGGACCGCACCTCCAACGGCCACGGCCCGGCCAGGCTGCGCGACTACGCCGAGCTGGCGCAGTTGGACGCCGGCAGTTGGCACAGCCCGGAATTCGCGGGCGAGCCCATTCCCGCTTTCGGCGCCATCGCGCGCCAGGCCCTGGCCAACGGCATCGCCTGCAACGTCGAAATCAAGCCCTGCCCCGGCCGCGACGCCGAGACCGGGCGCGCGGTGGCGCTGCTGGCCCGCCAGTTCTGGCAAGGCGCGTCCGTGCCGCCCCTGATGTCCTCGTTCTCGGAAGCGGCGCTGGCCGCCGCGCATGAGGCCGCCCCCGAGCTGCCGCGCGCCCTGCTGGTGTCGACCATTCCCGAGGACTGGGCCGCGCGCCTGCGCAAGCATGATTGCGTGGCCCTGAACATCAACCAGAAAGACGCCACCCCCGAACGGGTACGGGCCGTGCACGACGCGGGCTACCGCCTGTGCGCCTGGACCGTCAACGACCCCGCCCGCGCGCAATTGCTGCTGGACTGGGGCGTCGACGCCATTTTCACCGACGAGCTGGCCGCCATCCGGCCGGCCGCCTAGGACACGCTTTGTTCAGCTACCGACACGCCTTCCACGCAGGCAACCACGCCGACGTGCTCAAGCACGCCATCCTGATCCACACGCTGGACTACCTGAACCGCAAGGACGCCCCCTATTGGGTGGTGGACACCCATGCGGGCGCGGGCCTGTACCAGTTGGACGGCGACTGGTCGGCCAAGAACGCCGAACACGCCGAGGGCGTGGCCCGCCTGTGGGACCGCACCGGCCTGCCGCCCATCCTGGCCGAATACGTGGCCCGCGTGCGTGGCTACAACTCGGACGGCCGCCTGCGCTATTACCCCGGCTCGCCCTGGCTGACGCTGGACGCCATGCGCGACCGCGACCGCATGCGCATGTTCGAGCAGCACCCCACCGAAATCGACGTGCTGATGCGCAACCTGGAACACCGCGCCAGCCCGTCGCTGCGCCAGGTCACCGTGTTCGGCACCGATGGTTTCGAGGGCGTGAAGGCGCTGCTGCCGCCGCCCACGCGCCGCGGCATGGTGCTGATCGACCCGTCTTACGAAGACAAGCGCGACTATCGCCGCACCTTGCTTACCGTGAAGGAGTGCCTCAAGCGCTTCGCCACGGGCACGTACATGGTCTGGTATCCGCTGGTGCAGCGGGTCGAGGCGGGGGAACTGGCGCGGCAACTGCAGCATCTGCAGGTCAAGAGCTGGCTGCATGCCACGCTGACGGTGAAGAAGCCGGCGGCCGATGGGTTCGGCCTGCACGGCAGCGGCATGTTCCTGGTGAACCCGCCGTGGACGCTGCATGCGGCGCTGAAGGAAGCCATGCCGTTCCTGGCGAAGGAATTCGCGCAGGATGAACGGGCGGGGTTTACGTTGGATCAGTTCGAGGGTTGAAGGGCTGTCCGCGCGTCGAATAATAATAGCTCCATCGAAACCGAGGCCTTGGCCTCGGTTTTTTTTACGCGGAAAAATGCAATATGAAAATCGGCCCGAGGCATCCGGATATCAAGCCGATACCGCCGGTCTTCGTCTTCATGGATGAGCCGGCCGGTTTCCTCACATAGTCAAGTCGGCCCTGAACAATCCTGCGGAGCCTTATTTCATAGGGCTTTCCAAGCAGGATAGGTGGTGAGGAATTGCAGGATTGGAGATAATAGAAGCCCGTTTTCCTGCAAATTTATCCGAGGTTTAGATGGGCCCGAAGACGCCAGCAGCCCGGAGCGGCGATCTGTTCCGCCATCCATTGCGCGAACAGATCAACCTGAAGCATCCGATCGTGCAATTGGCCGATCTGATGGACTGGCAGCGCATAGAGGCCGTGTGCGCATCGGGTTTCACCTCGGGCCGAGGCCGCCCCGCCACGTCGCCGAGGTTGATCGCCGGGCTGCTGTACCTGCAACACGCGTTCGATCTGTCGGACGAGGCCGTGGTGTGGGGCTGGGTGGAGAACCCGTACTGGCAGGTATTCACCGGCGAGACCTATTTGCAGACCGAGCCGCCGATCGACGCGTCGAGTTTGACGCGCTGGCGCACTCGTCTGGGCGAGGCGGGAGTGGAGGAGTTGCTGGCTGCGACCGTGGCGGCAGCCAAAGGCGGCGGACTGCTGCGCGCGGCCAGCTTCAAGACGGTGATCGTGGATACGACGGTGGCTCCCAAGGCGATCTCGCATCCGACCGATTCGCGATTGCTCGAGCGCAGTCGCGCGCACCTGGTCAAGGCGGCGACCGAACACGGATTGAAGCTGCGGCAGAACTACAACCGCGAGGCGCCGAGGCTGGCCGTGCAGATAGGTCGGTATGCGCACGCCCGGCAGTTCAAGCGGATGAACAAGTCGCTGCGTACATTGCGCTCGCGCGTGGGGCGGGTCTGGCGTGACATCGACCGGCAGATGGATCGGGTGCAGGTGACGGCGCGCGCCTCGCTGCAAGACTTGATGGTACGGACCAAACGTATCCTGGATCAGCGCCCGAAGGACAAGAACAAGTTGTACGCGCTGCATGCGCCCGAGGTCGAATGCATCAGCAAGGGCAAGGCCAGGACGCCCTACGAGTTTGGGGTGAAGGTGTCGATCTCCACGACGCTCAAGGAAGGGTTCGTGGTGGGCGCGCGCTCGATGCCGGGCAATCCGTACGACGGGCACACGCTGGCCGAGGCGCTGGAGCAGGCGGGGATCATTGCCGAAAGCCCGATCACCACGGCGGTCGTGGATCGCGGTTACCGCGGGGTCGAAGTGCCGGGTGTGCAGATCCTACGCTCAGGCCAGCGGCGCGGCCTGACTCGCGGCCTGAAAGCGATGATCAAGCGCCGCAGCGCCATCGAGCCGACCATCGGACACATGAAGGCTGACGGCAAGCTGGGGCGGAACTGGCTCAAGGGCGCGCTGGGCGATGCGATGCATGCCGTGCTGTGTGGCGCGGGCCACAACATCCGCCTGCTGCTGCGCCGGCTGCGGCTTTTTTACGCCCTGCTCCTGGCACTATGGATGGACTGCTTTACCGCGATGACAGTGACTGTGCCGAGATAACCAGGGCGTCACATTGCTTGGTCGACCCAGAACCTGATTGTTCAGGGCCGACTAGTCAAATATCGGCAACCACCTTGCGAAACGTGGTTTTATTTGGAAACCACTCGTATAATTCGTTCGCATCGCTATGCCACAATTCTTTTGAACTGGCGCACTGCTCCGTATTCCGGAATGCCGCCACCAGGATTGCTCGTCGTCACGTTGGATACTGCCCTATCGGGTGCGACGCATGGAAAAAAACGGGGAGTGGAATACCAACCGATTGTCCCGGCGCATGGCGACGGGCGCCCTTTCGCTCGCCATGCTGGGGATGGGCGCGACAGTCGCCCCGGCGGCGGCGCAATCCCCCTATGTGCTCGTATACGTCAATCCCGACAAAGTAACGGGCGACATCCGGCAGAAACTGCTCGACGCTTCCCTGCAGACCGGGAGCATCGCCAACACCACCACGGTCAGACCCAACGAGGGATTGAACAATGTCGTGTCGCGCGAATACGGCTATGCCGACACATCCAGGGATCGCGATACCCAGCAGGATCTGGTCGAGGCGGTGAAGCGCCTGAATGATCTGGACACGGATCGTGTGTTCGCCGGCCAGCAGTTGAAGCTGCCCGCCTTCTTCCGCAAGGCTTCCGCGAACACCGGTGGCCGGCCGCTTATTCAGATACTGGATCAGATCGACGGCGCGGCGCTGGTCGCCACACCGGCGGCCGCGGCCCGTGTGTCGCAACAGCGGGATGGACTGCGGAATTACACGCTGACGCCGCAAAGCGAAACATCGGCCTACCGGATTCGTGCGGCGACACAGGGCTATGCCCTGAGAGTCGCCGTCGACGACCTGCGCGGCATGGGGGCCGGCCCCTCCACCTATGGCAATGCCTTCCATCTGGGCCCCGCCGAGGGCGACATCGAAGTCGAGGTGCAGCAGACAATCCCGGCAACGCCTACGCAGGGCGCCCCAGACACGAACGACGCCGCGCGGCTGCCCGCGGACACCGTGGCGCGTGCGCTGGGGCAGCCTGGAAAACTCTACCTGATGGATTTCTTCGCTGCGCCGGGCTCATCGGACTGCGCCCATGGCGATCTCGTGCGCGACAGGGCGGAACAGATACTGGACGCAATGGGAGCAGGCGCGCTCAAGAGCAGGATCGAGACCGTCAACCTGGACTTCTACGCCAATCGCTCCGCGAACGAGACATTGATCGCCGACTGGATACAGGCCACTTTCGACGGCCAAACCAGGCAACAGTATCTCGATACCCTTGCCGTCTTGAAACGCCAGCCCAGCCCCAAGGCTTCCGCCGGGGACACCCGCAAGCACGTGCTGCCAGCGCTGTTCCTTCAGGCGCAGTACGGCCGCCTGGTCAAGCTGACCGACACGTTGGTGGTGTCCAGTTCATACAGCACGACGTCACAGACCTCGGTGTTTCCCCGCGACATGCTTTTCCTGCCCCCCTCCGTCAGCCTCGTGTCGGCGGTCCTCAATAGCGGGGAGATCGAAAGCAGTCTCTATCGGAACAGCGAGCCGCTTCAAACATTCCGCACCTCCGAAACCAGGCTGGGCGCCATCCTGGTCGGCGCCAAAAGCGAACAGGGTTTCGCCCAAGGCATGACATCGGCCGAGGCGACGGGCATCACCACCGTCGACTATGGAAGAGTCGTCGGCGCTTACGGGACGTGCAAGGGAAAGGCTGATTTCGGCACGAGTTTTGCAGCGCCAGCCATCGCCGCTCGCCTGCTCGTCGCCCGCCTGCTGTGGGCGGCGGAGGGATCGACGGTCAACGCCGTTCAGGCGTGGCAGCGCCTGGTGATGGCGGGCAAGATCGAAGCACCGCTGGTGGGGAAATACCGCTCCGCGGGCACGCCGGACATGACGCGGCTGCTGCAGCCGCCCGGCGGCGCCATTTACTCGCACGATGGCCGCAAGCGCGACATCACCCAGTATGCAGGCAAGGCCTATCTGACGGTGCGGCAGGGGGAGCAACCCCCGCAGCCACTGATGTTCGGCCGGTCGAATCATGGCTCGCCGGTATTCCTTGCCCTGCAGCCGAAGAAAGACAGGACGTATGTCCTGCTCCAGTCTCCGCTGCGCTGGGCAGCGTATGCAAACGGCGAGGTGTCGGATTTCTGCCTCTGCAGGAGCGGAGAGAAAGAAGAGCGATTGCGCTCCAGCGATATCCTCAACAACATTAGCGAGATCATGTTCTATGAATAGATTCCGTGCATTGATGGCTGGCGTGATCATCCTTCCCGCGATGTTGGCGGGATGCTCCTCCCCCAGCGAAATACTGGCCAAGCGCATCCAGGAATCCCTTGGCGATGACTTCCAGCAGTATCAGGTGCTGTCGTATCCGACGAACAATTTTGGCGTCGCGACATCCTACCGGTTCGATGGATCGGCCAGCTATAAAGTCACGGATGCCGATTTCATATGCGCCACCTGGAAATGCGTGGGCGTGGAAATGTCGAGCGCCCAGCCCAAGGATTTCGATGGACTGATGCGCGTGAGGGCCAACAGGGTCGAATACGCCGAGATCGGCGTGGGCGGCGAGATCAACCTCAAGTCCGACGAATCGTCCAACTATGGGCTGGAGGTGCTGCTTCCCAAGATCAGCGGCGTGCTGAACCTGGGAATTGCGCTGGACAGCAAGAATGTGACCAGCGTGGACATGAAGCTGGGACCCGCAATCAAGCGCATGCTCAGCAAGCCCGCCTTCGACGCTTATCTGCGCAAATCCTCGAACTCACCCACCCATCAGCGCCTGCAATCGCTGTATAGCCAGGGCGCCCTCGCGGTCGTCGTCGGCGATGTCGTCATTCAATCGATCGAGGCCCGTGTGACGACCCTCTCCGAGGTCGCGGCGAAGATAGACGCCCAGCTCGGCGGGTTGCCGAGCAAGGTGTTCTCCGACGCCAGCACCAGCTTCCAGGTCCAGAAGTCGGGCACGGCCACCTATACCGTGAAGACGGTCGAACCCGTGATCGCGTTGCGCCTGTTGAAGAAACAGCCGGGCGCGCAGGAGTTGAGCGACGGGCAATGGAGCGCCTGGCTGACGGGCGGCGGAGCGAGCGATCCGACGCTGCCCGAAAGTACCCAAGGCAAGAACTAGGCAGGCGCGGCGGTCTCGACCCGCCGCGCCTGCCCTGCCGCGCCGCGCGCTGGCGTTATCCTGGCGTAAACAACCACCACCACCGCCGCGGCGGCGCCTACACGCGTGCCGCCGACACCGCTTCCTGCGCCTGCGCCCTGGCCGCCGATTGCGCCTGGGCCAGTTTCGCCTGCGCATCGCGCAGCGCGGTGCGCAGGCCCTCTTCCACCACGGGGTGGTAGAACGGCATCTCCAGCATGCGCGCCACGGTCAGCTCCTGCTGCACGGCCCAGGCCAACAGGTGGCCGATGTGCTCGGCGCTCGGCCCGACCATCTCGGCGCCCAGGAAGCGGCCGCTTTCGATGTCGGCATACACGCGCAGCATGCCGCGGTTCTTCAGCATGACGCGCGAGCGGCCCTGGTCGCCGAAATCGACCTCGCCCACGACGAAACCGCCCTGCTCCAACCGGGCGTGCGGCGTGCCGACCAGCGCGATCTGCGGATCGGAGAACACCACGCCCAGCGGCGCCCGGCGCGCGCCCGCCCGCACCGAAGGAAACCGCGCGGCGTTGTCGCCCGCGATGCGGCCTTCGTCGGCGGCCTCGTGCAGAAGGGGCGCGTCGGCATTCGCGTCGCCCGCGATGAAGATGGGCGAACTGCCGGCCTGCAGCGTATGGCGGTCATAGACCGGCACGCCCCGGCCGTCCAGCGCCAGCGAGGTGTTCTGCAGATCCAGCGTATCGACGTTGGGCTTGCGGCCGGTGGCGGCCAGCACGTAGTCGAAACGCTCGGTGCGCTCGGTGTTGTCCAGCGCCAGGTAGCGGACCTCGACCTCGTCGCCGATGCGCACGATCTCCAGCACACGCGCATCCGGATCCAGGTAGAACTCTTCCTGGAAGATCTTGCGGGCGCGCTGGCGCACGGCGGGATCGCTGATGCCGCCCAGGCTGCCGCTGACGCCGAACACGCGCACCTGCACGCCCAGGCGGGACAGGGCCTGGCCCAGTTCCAGCCCGATCACGCCCGGCCCGAACACGGCCACGCGGCGCGGCAGGTCGTCCCAGGCGAACACGTCGTCGTTGACGACCAGGCGGTCGCCCAGGCCGCGCAGCGGACCGGCGATGGCGGGCGAGGAGCCGGAGGCGATGACGACGCTGCCGGCATGCACTTCGGTGTGGCCGTCGATACGCAGGATGCCGTCGGAAAAGAAACGGGCATGGCCGTGCAGCTTGTCTTCGGCCGGAATGCTTTCCACGCCGTCCAGGACGAAGCCCACGAAACGGTCGCGTTCGCGCTTGACGCGCGCCATCACCTCGGCGCCGTCCACGCGGATGGCGCCATCGACATGCACGCCGAACGGCGCGCCGTGCGCGGCCGCATGCGCGGCCTCGGCGGCGGCGATCAGCAGCTTGGACGGCATGCAGCCGACCCGTGCGCAGGTGGTGCCGTACACGCCGCCCTCGATCAGCAGCGCGCGCTTGCCCGCGGCGCGGGCGGCACGGTAGGCGGCCAGGCCGGCGGTGCCGGCGCCGATCACGGCCACATCGGTATGCAGAGTCTTCATTTTCTTCCCTCGCGATTCTTCAGGCGGCGCGCGATAGCGCGCGCCGCCGCGGTCATGCCCGATGCAAAGCCGATCAGCCCAGGTGAGCCTGCAACTGTTCCAGGCCGCCGATCAGCGTGCCGTTGATGAACACCTGCGGAGCGGTGCTCTTGCCCGACACGGCGCCGATGACGCGGCCGCGCACCTTGTGCTCCAGCGGGATCTCGACCGGGGCGAAGCCGCGCGATTCCAGCAGGGCCTTGGCCTCGATGCAGAACGGGCAACCCGGCTTGGAGAACACGACGACCTGGTCGGGCTTCTTGGCCTGCGGGGCAAGGTAGTTCAGCATGGTGTCGGCGTCCGACACTTCGAAGGGATCGCCGTCCTTCTCGGGTTCGATGAACATCTTCTCGACCACGCCGTCGCGCACCAGCATCGAATAGCGCCAGCTGCGCTTGCCGAAGCCCAGGTTGCGCTTGTCGACCAGCATGCCCATGCCGTCGGTGAAGTCGCCGTTGCCGTCGGGCAGCAGCGTGATGTTCTCGGATTCCTGATCCTTCGCCCATTCATTCATCACGAAGGTATCGTTGACGGACAGGCAGACGATGGTGTCCACGCCCGCGGCACGGAACGCCGGCGCCAGTTCGTTGTAGCGCGGCAGGTGCGAGGACGAGCAGGTGGGCGTGAAGGCGCCCGGCAGCGAGAAGACCACGACGGTCTTGCCTTTGAACAGCTCGTCGCTGGTCAGCGTCTTCCAGTCATTGCCCTGACGGACGGGGAAAGTGACGTCCGGAACGCGTTGGCCTTCGCGGGATTGCAGCATGTGGAGTTCTCCTGAGGGGTGGGTGCGGCGGGATGCGCACCGGCATGGAGAGAACTATAAATAACAACTATCAACATATCTAATTTAATTATTTTAATTGATTGATAGCCAATAGCTTTCGCAAACACATGACACATTGCATTTTGGCTATCCAGGAGGCGCCGAAAACCTGACGGCGCCCCTCCGATGCCCACATCATCCCTGCACGTCGTAGCCCGCCTCGCGAATGGCGGCGCGCACCGGCTCGGCCTGGGCCGCGCCTTCGATGCGTACCTGATGCGTGGCCAGATCGGTGTGCACCTGGGCGCCGGGCGCGACGGCCTGCACGGCCTGGGTGATGGTCTTGACGCAATGTCCGCAGGTCATGTCCGGGACGGTCAGTTCGATTGCCATTGCTGTTGCTCCTGGAGAAAAACACCATGTGGGGGGGCCTTTGCGACCCGATGCACAGGCAGTCTAAACCTTCCCATGATGGAAAGGTCAAGTCTACAATGGCCGCTTGACCTTCCCATCATGGGAAGGATGATAGTGAGCCTGTTCCCAACGACATCCGGACGGCATAGCCATGCGCGCAGCCACCTCCCCCTCCCTCATCCAGCTGGATCTTGCCGTTGAAGGCATGACGTGCGCGTCCTGCGTGAAGCGCGTCGAGCGCGTCCTGTCCGCCGTGCCCGGCGTGCAGAGCGCCAGCGTGAACCTGGCCACCGAGCGGGCTCAGGTGTCCTACGACCCGGACAGCGCCGCGCCCGATGCGATGGTCGCCGCCGTCGGCCGTGCCGGCTACGCCGCGCAGGTGATCGTGGCACAGGATGGCCATGCCGAGCGGCAGGCGCAGGCGCGCGACGCCGATGCGCGGCGGCTGGGCGTGGCGCTGGCCGTCGCCGTGGCGCTGACCCTGCCGGTATTCGTGATCGAGATGGGCGGTCATCTGGTGCCCGCCTGGCATCACTGGATGCATGCCACGCTGGGCCGGCAGAACAGCTGGCTGCTGCAGTTCGTGCTGACCACGGCCGTGCTGGCCTGGCCGGGACGACACTTCTTCACCCTCGGCCTGTCGGCCCTGTGGCGCCGCGCGCCAGAAATGAATTCGCTGGTGGCGCTGGGTGCGGGCGCGGCCTGGGGCTATTCCACGGTGGCGACGTTCGCGCCGCAATGGCTACCGGAAGGCGCGCGCGCCGTGTATTTCGAGGCGGCCGCGGTCATCGTCACGCTGATCCTGCTGGGCCGCATGCTGGAGGCACGCGCCAAGGGCCGCACGGGCGCCGCCATCCGCCGTCTGGCAGCGCTGCAACCGCGCAGCGCGCGCGTGTTGCGCGCAGGGCAACCGGTGGACGTGCCGGTCGACGAGGTGCGCGTGGGCGACCAGGTGCTGGTGCGGCCCGGTGAACAGATTCCGCTGGATGGCGAGATCGCGGAAGGCCGCTCGTACATCGACGAATCCATGCTGACCGGGGAGCCCGTGCCTGTCGAGAAAACCACGGGCGACACGGCGACGGGCGGCACGCTGAACACCTCGGGCAGCTTCACCCTGCGCGTGACGCACACCGGCGCCGACACGCAACTGGCGCGCATCATCCGCATGGTGGAAGACGCGCAGGGCGCGCGGCTGCCCGTGCAGGCGCTGGTGGACCGCATCACCGGCTGGTTCGTGCCCGCGGTGATGGCGGCCGCCCTGCTCACCTTCGCCGTGTGGCTGGTCTGGGGGCCAGAGCCCGCCTTGGCCAGCGCGCTGGTGCACGCGGTGGCGGTGCTGATCATCGCCTGCCCGTGCGCGATGGGATTGGCCACGCCGACCTCCATCATGGTGGGCACCGGCCGCGCGGCCGACCTGGGCGTGCTGTTCCGCCATGGAGATGCCTTGCAGACGCTGCGCGGCGTGGACGTGGTGGCCTTCGACAAGACGGGCACGCTGACGCTGGGCAAGCCGGCGCTGGCCGCGCTGCGGTTGGCGCCCGATGCGCCGGTGGCGTCGGAAGACGAACTGCTGCGCCTGCTGGCCTCGGTGCAGGCGCGCTCCGAGCATCCGATCGCGCAGGCCGTCGTGGCGGCGGCCCGCGAACGGCGTGTCGAATTGCTGGCCACGGAGGATTTCATCGCCGAATCCGGCGCGGGCGTGCGCGGCCGCGTGCAGGGCCGAAGCATCGCGACGGGCGCGGCGCGCCTTATGGCCGCGCAACAGGTGGATGTCTCGGTGTTCGGCCAGCAGGCGGCCGAATGGGGCCGCAAGGGCTGGACGCCGGTCTACGTGGCGATCGACGGCCGCGCCGCCGCCATGCTTGCGGTGGCCGATCCGATCAAGCCCACGGCGAAGCAAGCCATCGCGGCGCTGCACGCGCAGGAGCTGCGCACGGCCATGATCACGGGCGACAACCGCGAGACCGCGCAAGCGGTGGCGCGGGAGCTGGGCATCGACGACGTGCACGCCGAAGTGCTGCCGCAAGACAAGGTGCGCGCGGTGCAGGCCTTGGGACAGGATGGACGACGCGTGGCCTTCGTGGGTGACGGCATCAACGACGCCCCCGCCCTGGCCGCCGCCGACGTGGGCGTGGCCATCGGCACGGGCACCGACGTGGCCATCGAGGCGGCCTCGGTGGTGCTGATGGCCGGTGATCCCAACGGCGTGCCGACCGCCATCGCCATCAGCCGCGCCACGCTGGCCAACATCCGCCAGAACCTGTTCTGGGCATTCGCCTACAACGCCGCGCTGATTCCGCTGGCGGCCGGCGCGCTGTATCCCGCCTATGGCGTGGCGCTGTCGCCCATGCTGGCGGCGGGCGCGATGGCGCTGTCCAGCGTGTTCGTCGTGGGCAACGCGCTGCGCCTGAAGGCCTTCCGGCCAGCGGCGGCCTGATCTCCTTCACCGTTTCGGAACCTCGTCGCCATGAATATCGGACAAGCCTCGCAAGCCTCGGGCATCTCGGCCAAGATGATCCGCTACTACGAGACCATCGGCCTGATCGGCCCCGCGCAACGCACGGAATCGGGCTACCGCGTCTACAGCGACGCCAATCTGCACACGCTGCGCTTCGTGCGCCGCGCGCGCGGCCTGGGCTTCTCGGTAGAGCAGATGCACGAACTGCTGGCGCTGTGGCGCGACCGCAGCCGGGCCAGCGCCGACGTGAAACGCGTGGCGCTCGAACACGTGCGGGAACTGGAACGCAAGGCCGCCGAACTGCAGCAGATGGCGGACACGCTGAAGCACCTGGCCAGGCATTGCCATGGCGACAAGCGGCCGGACTGCCCGATCATCGATCAGCTCAGTGGCTTGGCGGGCAGCAAGGAGATGGGCTGAGGCGTGACGGGCAAAGCCCTTGCACCGCGACAGCCGCCCGGTGTGCCGTGACGCACGCGGGATAACGACACGCTTACCCGGCAGGCCTCCACGCGCGGTCGCTATCGCGCCGGGCTCACGCCTGCATCCGCCAGCGCCGGAGACGGCAACACGGCGAATCCTTTCTCGAAGCGCTGGATTTCCTGGGTGGCGCCCAGGTAGACCTGCACCTTCGCGCGCCCGCCGCGGCTCGCGCCACGCGCTGGCGCGGCGACCATCCTCTCCTCGGATGCCTCGCGAGACATCGCGGGTGCCGCGTCGCGCAGCCCGGGCGCCGCAGCCGCCGCCAGAGAAGAGGCGGCCGACGCAGGCGGCCCTCCCGTCATCTGCCGGTACGTGCCCATCACCCGCTCGACGTAGGTGTGCGTTTCCGCGTAGTTCGGAATGCGGTTGCCGGAACGCTGCACCGCGCCCTCCCCCGCGTTGTAGGCCGCCACCGCCAGCTCCACGTCCCCGCCGAACAGCTTGAGCAGGTCGCTGAGATAGCGGCTGCCGGCCTCGACGTTGCCGTGCAACTGGTGCATGTTGTCCTTCAGCGTGACCGCGTCCTCGCCGGTGATGCCATAGCGGCGCGCCGTATCGGGCATCAACTGCATGACACCGACGGCGCCCTTGGGCGAGACCGCCTGCGTGTCGAATCCCGACTCGGCCCGCGCCACAGCGTACAGCAAGGCATAATCCACGCCGTGCCGCGACGCGGCGCGCTCCAGCGCGCCCTTGACGTCCGCAGGAGGCTCGGTCAGACGCACGCCTGCCCCGGCCTTCAAGTCCTTGAACAGCAGGCGGTAGCTGTCATCCAGCGGCGTCGACGCAAACGAGGCCTGCCCCTGGGCGTCGAACGACACATAGACGTCGGCTGCCCTGGCACAGACGGCGGCGCAACATAGCGACAAGGCAATCAGGCATTGCCGCGGCAGCGGCGATCGAACGTGGCAAGGCATGCGGGAACCGGGCAATGGCGACGGCCGGCATGACTGCCGGCCTATTTTTCGCGGATTCGCCATTATTACGTAATGAAAACCATTTCTATTTGAGTTATCATTAAATCTGCTTAAGTTTGTCGCAGAAGAACGAGAGTGCGGATTAGGATCATGCTGTCAACACGGAACCCCATCAGGCGAATGGATGGATCCGCCTGTAGGCGCGCTCGCGCCACGCGCGGGTTTCCGGGCAACGCGACAGCTTGGTGAGGAAAAGCATGCGAATTCTGCTGATCGAGGATGACAGCAAGGTCAGCTATTGGCTGGTGAGCAAGTTCCAGTCCAGTGGCCACCACTGCGTTCCCGTCGAATCCGGCGAACAGGCGCTGCAAGCCCTGGATGGCGAGGCTTTCGACATCATCGTGCTGGATCGCATGCTGCCGGGCATGGACGGCATGGAAGTACTGCGCCGCCTGGCCGGCAAGCCGCATCCGCCGGTGATCATCCTGTCCGCCGTCGACCAGGCCTCGCAACGCGTGGAAGGCCTGCGCGCCGGCGCCCAGGACTACCTGGGCAAGCCCTTCGACTTTCCCGAACTGATGGTGCGCATGGAACTGCTGGTCCGCCGCAGCGAGGAGGCGCCGGGCAACGGCCCTCACCTGTGCGTGCATGACCTGCAGATCGACCTGATGCGGCGCAAGGTGATGCGGTCGGGCCGCCCGATCACGCTGACCGACAAGGAATTCCTGCTGCTGAGCACCCTGGCCGAACACGCGGGCCAGACGGTGCCGCGCGGCATGCTGCTGGAGAAGGTCTGGGGGCTGCAGTTCGATCCCCGCACCAACCTGATCGACGTGCACGTCTCGAAGCTGCGCTCGAAGATCGACAAGGATTTCACCCGCCCGCTGCTGCGGACCGTGCGGGCCATGGGCTACGTACTGGGTTGAGCGGCATGAGCTGGAGTATCGTCGCCGCCGGCTTGCGCAGGGGGTTCCTGCAGCCTGCCTCGTCGGGAACGTGGCGCGCATTCTGGCGTGGCGACCGCGCGCGCGTGGTCGCCATGGGAGCCAATGGCGAAATCGCGCCGCTGTACAACAGCCACTTCCGGCAGGCCTCGTGCGTGGCGTTCATCTTCCTGCTGGTGACGCTGGGCTCGATCGCCTGGGGCCAGAACCTGCTGGAGCAGGTGATGGTGCGCCACGTGAAGGACATGATCTCGGCGGAGATCCGCGCCCGGCAAGGCCTGGGCGACCGCGACGGCACGCAGCAACTGGCCCGCCAGTTGGGCCAGTCGGAGGCCACGCCCCGGCGCGAGCGCGCCGCCGCGGTGCAGGCGGCCGACGGCACGCTGATCTATGGCATGCCCGAACTGCTGTCGCCCGACATGTGCGCGCCCGGCGCGCACGCGTGCAGCGGCTGGCTGCGCGCCTCGCTGGACAGCGACCAGGGCATGCGCGAATGGCTGGGCTACGCCTACGCCCTGCCCCAGGGCGGCCGCTACGTGGTGGCCTACGACATCCTGCCCATGCTCAACCGCATCTATCCCGTGCCGCTGGTGGTGGGCCTGAGCGTATTCACCGCCCTGCTGATGAGCCTGGGCGTGGGCATGTACTCGAGCTTCGACGCCACCAAGCGCATCAACCGCATCCGGCAGGCCATGGCGCGTTTCGCGCGCGGCGAGACCGACTCTCGGGTGGGTGTGCTGGGCCGGCACGACGAGTTCGACCAATTGGGCAAGGACGTGAATACCGCCCTTGAGCGCATCGATTTCCTGATGGAGGAAGTCCGCAACGCCGCCAACCACATCGCCCACGAGCTGCGCACGCCGTTGACGCGCCTGCAACAGCGGCTGTCCAACGTGGCGGAGGCGGCGCAGGACAACACGGCCACCAGCGACGAGGTGGCGCTGGCCGAGGAGGAGATCCGGCACATCCAGTACCTGTTCCGCACGGTGATGCGCATCAGCGAGATCGAGACCGGCCGCTGCCATCATGAATCCACGCCCATCGACGCGCGCACCATGCTGGCGGACCTGAACGACTATTACGGCGTGCTGGCGGACGAAAGGCGCCTGACGATGAACCTGCGCATCGAGGAGCCGCTGCAACTGGTGGGCGACCGGCCGATGCTGTTCCAGGCCATGGTGAACCTGGTAGAGAACGCGATCAAATACGCGCCCGAAGGCAGCGCCATCACGCTGCTGGCCCGCGAACGCGCGGGCGCGGTCGAGCTGGGCGTGGCCGACGAAGGCCCCGGCATCGACACCAACCAGCGCGGCCAGGCGGTGCAGCGCTTCCGCCGCCTGGCGCGCGATCGCGCCATCGCCGGGCATGGCCTGGGCCTGCCCCTGGTGCAGGCTGTGGCGGGGCTGCACGGCGGCAGCCTGGTGCTGGCCGACAACGATCTGCCGCGTCTGCAAGAGGCGGACCCGCCCCGCACGCGCGGCCTGCTGGCCCTGCTGCGCCTGCCCCTGGCGCCCGCCGCGCATTGATCCTGAACGAGTCTTAATGATCCGAGTGTTGCCCCTCTCTATGCAAATGAGTCCTAATAACGTCTGTACGGTCGACGGCCTGTCCGACGGCCTGCGACACGCATAGACCCCTTTTTTCTGGATTATTCCGTGACTTCCCGAATCCGAGACTTCCTGCGCGACGAAAGCGGCGTGACCGCCATCGAATACGGCATCCTGGCCGCCGCCATGGCCGCGGCCGTCGGTGTCATCTTCGGTTCCGACGGCGCCTTCATCACCGCGCTGCGCAACAAGTTCGACGCCATCGCCTCCGACATCACCGAAGCCGGCACCGACACCAAGTCGGGCGGCTGAGCAAGGCCCGCGCGAGCACCATGGGTTCTTCGTTGCCTGTCTTCATCATCTTGCCGGCGCTGGCCTGGGTGGCCGTCTCCGACCTGCTCTACCGCCGTATCAGCAACCGCCTGGTGCTGACGCTGCTGGTTGCGTGGGTGGGCTATGCCGGCTGGACCCTGATGCAGGGCGCAGGCAACGACGCGCGCAACTGGCTTCTGACCGGGGTGCTGGCCGCGGCGGGCATCCTGGTGGCGGGCTACTTCCTGTTCACCATGCGGTGGATGGGCGCGGGCGACGCCAAACTGATGGCGGTGCTGGCGCTGTGGCTGGGCGACCAGACCTTCGTCTTCCTGATCGTGACCTCGCTGGCGGGCGGCGCACTGGCCCTGATGCTGCCGCTGCTGCGCATGGTCGAACGCACCCTGGGCTTCGGTTTGCTGCAGATCAACACATGGCTGTCCGCCATGGTGTTTCCGGTACCGCACGCCTTGCAGGAGCAGCCCGTGCAGGGCATTCCCTACGGGCTGGCCATCGCCTGCGGCGGCGCCTTCGCCCTGTGGGGCCATACCTAGCAAGCCTCATCGGCCGCCCCGCCGATCCGGCTGGCGAGCCTCCCTGGATGCCGGCATTTCCCAGGGCAAAGCCTGGCTAGAAACGTAAACAAAAGTGCAAATCAATTACATTTGAAATGAAAACGCGATCCTTGATCCTGCTCGCCTCGGCAGTCACGCTGGCTGCGGGCGCCGCCCTGGTGGGCCGCTCGCTGATGCGCCCGCCTCCTCCCGTGACGATCGTCAAGGAAGTGCCCGCGCAGGCCGCGCCCAAGCCGCCGGTGCGGTATGTGCTGTCGGCGGGCGATGCGATGGCGGCGGGCCGCTTCGTCGAAAGCGACACGCTGAAGACGCTGACCTGGCGCGAAGTGCCGGCAGATGCCGTGCGCGCCGATGACTTCTCCGCGGCGAACGATCAGGAACGCCGCCAGGTCGAACGCGAGATCTACGGCTCGGCGCTGCGCCAGCCGTTGCAAGGCGGTCAATCGCTGACGCGCGGCACGCTGGTCTATCCGGGCGAACCGGGATTCCTGGGGGCGGTGCTGACGCCGGGCATGCGCGCGGTATCGATTCCGACCAGCGCCGTGGACAGCAACTCCGGCCTGCTCAATTCCGGCGATCGCGTGGACGTGATCCTGAGCGTACAGCGCACGGAGATCCAGAAGCCCACAGACATGATCCCCAACAGCGAATACATGCTGCTGGCGTCGCAGACCATCGTGCGAAACGTGCGCGTCCTGGCGATGAACAACAACCCCACCGCCGTCACACGGCTGGCGGATCCCGAACAGCCGGCCACCGACAAGAACACCGCCAGGCGCGGCCAGGCCGACAGCAAGAACAACCCGCACCCGATTCCGCAGCCCAACACGCTGTTCTATGAAAGCGTGACGCTGGAAGTCAGCCCCGCCGACGCCGAACGCCTGGCGCTGGCACGCGAAGTCGGCACGTTGCAGGTTGCGCTGCTGAGCCATCGCGACGAGACCGCCTCCAAGGTGGCCTCGCGCGAGGCCACCCACCTGCGCGAGGCCACTTCCGTGTTCAACGGCGCCACGCCGCCCATGGTCAAGACCTTCCAGGGCGACAAGCAGGCCGTCCAGGTGTACGCCCCCAACGGCAAGTGACCGCCATGCGACTTCCACGTTCCCGCGCGGCCCTGCCCGCGCCTCTCCCGGCTCGCCCTTTTGATTCCGACATGATCCAGACCATGGCCCGCCAGGGCGCTGACTTCCCCTTCGCGCGGCTGTGCCTGGCCGCGGCGCTGTCCCTGTGCGGCGTGGCGCATGCCGCGCCGCCGGCCAAGGCTGCCGCCCCTCAGGTCCTCCAATCGGTGCAACCCACCGAAACCATCACGCTGAACGTCCGCGAGGGCCGGCTGCTCAAGCTCAATGTCGACGCCAGCAAGGTGCTGGTGGCGGATCCACGCATCGCCAGCTTCCAGGTGCCCTCGCCGAACCGCATCTTCGTGTTCGCGCAGGGCGTGGGTGCGACGACGCTGTACGCACTGGACGCGCAGGACAAGGTGATCGCCGCCATCAACGTGGTGGCCGAGCATGACCTGAAGACGCTGCGCGAGCAGATCAAGCGCACGGTGCCCGACGCCGACATCGAACTCGAAGCCTCGCTGAACGACCGCATCATCGTGCGCGGCATGGTGCGCACGCCGATCGAATCGAAGCAGGTGGTGGACCAGATCCAGGCCTATCTGGACGGCCTGGCCTCTTCGCCCGCCGGCCAGAGCAACGGCGGCGGAGGGGGTGGCGGTGGCGGCGCGGCCAACGGAGCCAACCGTCGCGACCAGGTCATCAACCAGTTGAAGGTGGAGCTGTCCTCTCAGATCAACATCCAGGTGCGCGTGGTGGAAGTGTCCCGCACCCTGTCGCATGAGCTGGGTTTCGACTGGGCCGCCACGCTGAACTCGGGCCGTGGCGCCTGGGGCATCATGACCGGCAGCGGCGGCGCGGGCTTCGCCCCGATCAGCGGCACGGTCAACCCGTCGCTGTTCGATTCGCTGACGGGCCGCACGCTTTCGCAGATGGTGCCCGGCACTTCGACCTCGCGTATCGGGATCGGCGGCATGCGCACCCGCGGCAACTTCACCATGGGCGGCCTGATCTCGGCGCTGTCGTCCGAGGGCTTCGCCACGGTGCTGGCCGAACCCAACCTGACGGCGATGTCCGGCGAAAGCGCGGCCTTCGCGGCCGGCGGCGAAGTGCCCATCGTCATCATCACCAACAACAACGTGCAGATCGACTTCAAGTCGTACGGCGTGATCCTGCGCATGACGCCCACGCTGCTGTCGGCCAACCGCATCAGCCTGCACATCGCGCCCGAGGTCAGCGAGCTGACCGAGGATGGCGCCGTCACGCTGGAAGGCATCTCGATTCCGGCGCTGAAGGTGCGCCGCGCCGACACTACGGTGGAACTGGCCAGCGGCCAGAGCTTCGCCCTGGCCGGCATGCTGCGCTCGACGCAGGCGCAGACCATGCAGGGCGTGCCGGGCCTGAGCCGCATTCCCATCCTGGGCCGCCTGTTCGAACACGAAGTGGCGCAGAAAGACGAAACCGAACTGGTGATCCTGGTGACCGCCAACGTGGTCGACCCGGTGGCCGCGGGCGAACTGCAAGTGCCCGGCCAGGACCTGCCGGGCCTGAAAGAACTGCTGCCGCAGCAAGCCTCCATCGGCTACCTGTACTGACGCCGCCTAGGGATACTCCATGCAACACGACACGATCCGCTCTTACTCCCGGCCAGCCCTCTGGGTCCTGCTGCCCCTGGCGACGGCGCTGCTGCTGACCGGCTGCGACACGCCCATCAACAAGGTGCGCGCCTCGCGCTTCGGCAACGGCTTCGCGCCGCAGGCCATACAAGCCGAACCGCGCGCCGTGGCGCTTGCCCTGCAGGGCACGGCCGATGGCCAGGGCCTGACGCCCGAATCGCTGCGCGAGGCCAATGCCCTGCTGACGCGGCAAGGCCGCATCGAACAGCAGGTGCTGACACTGACGCCCTTCAATGCCCGCGGCGAGGCGCTGGCCCAACGCGTGGCGCTGGCCCTGGGCCGCGCCGGCGCCCGCGAGCCGCGCGTGCTGGCCACCACGCTGGACGGTGAACGGTTGGCGCAGGCCGCCGAACAAGGCTGGGACCTGGAACTGCAATCCGAATCCCTGGTGCTCGATGCCAAGCACTGCGGCGTGGCGCGGCCCAACCAGACCACCGTGCATCCGTACTACGGCGTGGGCGCACTGGGTTGCGCCAATCGCGCCAACCTGGCCCGCATGGTCAGCGATCCGCGCGACCTGTCGCGCCCGCGCACGCTGGATGGCGCCGACGGCAAGGCCGCCGCTGAAGCGGTCGAGCGCTATCAGACCGGCGAGACGCGCGACCTGATCGACATCAACTTCGACAACTGACGGCCATGAGCGACACTTCTTCCTCGACCTCCGACGCCATTTTCGGCGGACCGGCCGTCTTCGCGGCCGCGGCGGACCTCAAGCCCATCGGTGACCAGCTGGACCGGCTGCGCCGGCCCGCCACCGTGCTGCAGGCGGGCGGCCCCGCGCAGGCCATCGAATGGTGCGCGGCCAACACGCCGCCCTCGGTGCTGCTGGTCGACATCGCCGGCCACGCCCATCCGCTGGCCGCGCTGCTGGAGCTGGCCGGGCAAGCCGGCCCCGCCTGCCGCATCGTGGCCCTGGGCCAGCAACAGGACGTGGACCTGTACCGCCAACTGCTGCAAGGCGGCATCTTCGATTACCTGATCAAGCCGCCGCGCCTGGACCTGCTGGCCGACACGCTGGCGCGGGCCGACGACGACGCGCCGCTGGGCCATGGCGGCACGGCCCGCGCCGGCCGCACAGTGGCCATGACGGGCGCCGCGGGCGGCGTGGGCGTCAGCACCCTGGCCGCATCGCTGGGCCAATGGCTGGCGGGTTCGCGCCAGACGCCCACGGTGCTGGTCGACTTCGACCGCCGCAAGGGTGACCTGCCGCTGCTGCTGGGCCTGGAGGCCGACGCGGGACTGGCCAGCCTGCTGGCCGCGCCGGACATCGATCCGCGCCTGCTGCAACGCACGCTGCTGGCCACGCAACAGGGCCAGGCCAACGGTCCCGCGCGCCTGCACCTGCTGGCGCAACGGCCCGCCACCGAAACGCCTTTGGACCCGGAGCGGGTGCTGGAACTGGGCGCCGTGCTGTGCCAACTGTTCTCGCTGTCGCTGTGGGACCTGCCCTCGCATCGCCCCGCTGGCGCCGATGAGGTGCTGGCCCACGCCGACGTGCGCGTCGTGCTGACGGAACTGACGGTGCAAGGCGCGCGCAGCACGCATCGCCTGCTGACCCAGCTGGGCGATGAAAGCGGCGGGCAGCGCCTGTTGCTGGTGGCCAGCGCCGCCCGCCACCAGCAACGCGCCGCACTGGAGAACGCCCAGTTCGAGGAGTTCGTGGGACGCGGCATCGATCTGCACCTGCCCTACGCCGGCCCGGCCCTGTCGGCCAGCCTGCTGCAAGGCCCGCTGAGCCTGCCCACGGCCTCGCCCTATGCCCAGGCCGTGGCACAACTGGGCTCGCGCATCCTGGGCCTGCCCGACGCCTCGGGCGCGCAGGCGGGCGGCGTGGCGCAACGCCTGCGCGCCTGGCTGAACCGTCCCGCGGCCGCCCGGCCCCGCTCCACCGCACGCGCCTGAGCCCGATCATGATGCTGCCTCGCCGCAAGACCGCCCCCCTTCCCACCGCCCTGGCCCAGCCGGCGGCGGCCACGACGCCTGCCCAGCCGGCCGCGACCGCGCCCGTCGCCACGGTGGCCGCGCCCGCCGCGCCCCAGCCGGCCATGCGCCCCGCGCGCACGACGGTACCGGCCAAGCCTATCGCCGCCAAGCCGGCTTCCGCCCCCGCGCCCGTAGCCGCCAATGCCGAGCAGGCCAGCCAGCGCCGCGTGATCCGCGACGAACTGTTCACGCAGATCGATCCGCTGAAGGCGGCGGCCATGCCGCGCGACAAGCTGCAATCGCAGATCGACGCGCTGATCCGGCGCATCTGCGACGAGCAGCGCCTGCAGCTGTCCGGACAGGAAGAAGAGCTGATCTCGCGCCAGATGCTGGACGAGATGGTGGGCGTGGGCCCCATCGAGCCGCTGCTGGCCGACGACACGGTCAACGACATCCTGGTCAACGGCGCGGGGCAGATCTTCATCGAACGCTTCGGCAAACTGGAGCTGACGCCGATCACCTTCATCGACGAGGAACACGTCTTCAACACCGCGCAGCGCATCGCCGCGCGCGTGGGACGCCGCATCGACGAGGCCAACCCCATGGTGGACGCACGCCTGCCCGATGGCAGCCGCGTGAACGTCATCACGCATCCACTGGCGCTGGACGGCACCACGATCTCGATCCGCAAGTTCATGCGGCGCGACCTGTCGCTGGAGTCGCTGGCCACGCGTGGCGCGATGTCGATGGACATGGCCACGGTGCTGCGCCGCGCGATGGAAGCGCGGCTGAACATCATCGTGTCGGGCGGCACCGGCGCCGGCAAGACCACGCTGCTGAACGCGTTGTCGCAGAAGATCAGTCCGCTGGAGCGCATCATCACCATCGAGGACGCGGCCGAACTGCAACTGCAGCAGATCCACGTGATCCGCCTGGAAACGCGCCCCGAGAGCGCCGAGGGCACCGGCCGCATCGACCAGCGCGACCTGATGAAGAACGCCCTGCGGATGCGGCCCGACCGCATCATCCTGGGCGAAGTGCGCGGCGGCGAATGCTTCGACATGCTGCAGGCGATGAACACGGGCCACGATGGCTCGCTGTGCACGGTGCACGCCAACACGCCGCGTGACGCGCTGATGCGCCTGGAGAACATGGTGATGATGGCCAACATGCAACTGCCGCTGGCCGCCATCCGCCGCCAGATCGCCAGCGCGGTCGACCTGATCGTGCAGATCGAGCGCATGCGCGACGGCGCGCGCCGCGTGGTGTCCATCGTCGAGATCTGCGGCATGGAGGAGGAAGTGATCCAGACCCAGGAACTGCACGCTTTCCGTTCGCGTCCGGGCGGCACCGCCAGCCAG
Organism: Bordetella ansorpii; assembly: GCF_900078705.1. Lineage (GTDB taxonomy): Bacteria > Pseudomonadota > Gammaproteobacteria > Burkholderiales > Burkholderiaceae_B > Bordetella > Bordetella ansorpii_A. Next base: position 507,028 of record NZ_FKIF01000010.1, on the reverse strand, counting down.
GTGATCGGCGAGCACAGCGGCAGCGGCCTGCGGCCGAACTTCTATACAGAGAAGGCCCACCTGTTCGACCAGGACGTGGCCTGATCCGCGGAATCCAGATCCCATGCTCGACCTATTCACCCTGATTGTCTTCCTGCTGGTACTGGTGGGCTTCTACGCCGTACGCGCCACCAGCCGCCGCCAGCGCCGCGCGGACGCCATGGAACGGCGCCTGGACGCGCTGCGCCGCCAGATCGAACGCGAGAGCGGCGCGGCGATGGCCGTGCTGCAAGGGGCGGACACCATCGTCCTGCCCGGGCAGAACGACCTGCTGCCGCGCTGGCCCGCCATGGGACGCCGCCTGACGAGGCTGCGCGACGGCGCGCAATCGCTGGGCTGGCTGCCGACGCTGCGCCAGCGCCTGCTGCTGGGCGCGGCGATTGCCGGGGTGGGCGCGCTGGCGCTGGCGCGCATGACCGGCACCTCGATGGCGCTGGTGCTGCTCAGCGCCCCGCTGCTGTGGGTGATGCTGTGCCTCATCGTCTACCAGCGCGCCATGGCCCAACACCTGGACGCGCTGACGCGCAGCCTGCCCGAGGCCATCGACGCGATCACCCGCATCTGCCGTTCGGGCGTACCGCTGCAAAGCGCCTTCGGCATCGCCGCCGACCATCTGCACGGCCCGCTGGCGCCCGAGCTGCGCGAGATCGAGAACTGGCTGAAGCTGGGCGTGCCGCTGAAGGCCGCCATGCAAGGCTCGGCCCAGCGCATCCCGCTGCCCGAATACCGCTTCTTCGCTGTGATCCTGATCATCAGCCAGGAATCGGGCGGCCGGCTGGGCGACACGCTGGAACGCCTGTCGGCCACGCTGCGCGCGCGCGCCGAACTGGGCATGAAAGTGAAGGCCAAGACCTCCGAGGCGCGCGCCTCGGCCAAGATCGTCGCCCTGCTGGTGCCGGGCGTGCTGCTCTACATGTATCTCAACTCGCCCGATGACTTCCGCTTCATGTTCAACGACGCGGTCGGCATCCAGGTCATGGTCTACGCCGCGTGCAGCGTGGGCCTGGGCCTGCTGATCACCCACCTCATGGTCAAGCGCATCCGCTGAGCCCGCCTATGTTCTCCGATCCCCTGGCTCCCCTGCTGCTGTTGATCTTCCTGGCCGGCCTGACGCTGGTCGTCTGGCTGGCCCGCGCCGAGTCGCGCCGCAATCCGCTGCACGCGCGGCTGGGCGCGGCCGATGGCGGCGGCGCCACCCCGCAGGCCACCGTGTCGATCGCCCTGGACGACCGCTCGCCGCTGTCTCCCGTTCTGCGGGCCGCGGCGGCGTTCGGCGACAAGCTGTCCGGCACGGCGCAGGACCGCGCCGCCAACGAACGCCTGCTGGCCCAGGCCGGCTGGCGCCGCACCGAGGCCATCGGCCTGCTGATGGCCGCGAAGTATGGCTGCGGCGTGCTGTTCTGCGGCCTGGCCCTGTGGCTGCTGACCAGCCCGCAAAGCCGCTTCGGCCTGACCGGACTGGCCATCGGCCTGATTTCGCTGTTCGCCGGCACGCTGCTGCCCGAACTGCTGGTGAAGACGCGCGCCGCGCGCCGCCACGAGGCGCTGGCGCGCAGCATGCCCGACGCGCTGGACCTGATGGTGATCTGCGCCGAGGCCGGCCTGCCCTTCCCGCGCATCCTGAAGGTGGTGTCGCGCGAACTGGCCTTCAGCGCGCCGGCCATGGCCGACGAACTGGCCTATACCAGCGCCGAACTGCAACTGCTGCCGGACCGCGCCGCCGCGCTGCGCCACCTGGCCGAGCGCACCCGCGTGCCGTCCATCGAAAGCATGGTCGGCTCGCTGATCCAGGCCGAACGCTACGGCACCCCGCTGGCGCAAGCCCTGCGCACCATCGCCGAGGAAAGCCGCAGCCGCCTGATCCTGGAGCTGGAAGAGAAAGCCGGCAAGCTGCCCGCCCAGCTCAGCGTGCCGCTGATGACCCTGATCCTGCCTCCGGTGGTCGCCATCGTGGCCACTCCCGCGCTGATGCGCGTCATCCGGACCCTGATGCAATGAACACCCAAATCGCTTCCCTCCTGACCCCGCGCCTGGGCAAGCGCCTGGCCGCCTGCCTGATGACGGCCACGCTGACGGCCTGCGGCGGCATCACCATCAAGGCCGACTCCGGTCCTGGCACCGGCACGCGCAACGTGCCCGCCACCGCCACGGGGCAGACGCCCGCCGCGCCACGCGCGGCCAGCGATCCGGCCGAGGTGACGTCCGAGGGCCTGAAACTGGCCCGCCTGCTGCGCGACCAGGGCCGCTTCGAAGCCGCCGCGGGCATCTATGCCCAGCTGGAGCAACGCGGCAACCTGAAACCGCTGCAGATGCTGGAGTACGCCAGCGTGGCGGCGCAGGTGCAGCCGGCGGCAGACAGCCTGGCGCTGTACGGCCGCACGCGGCGCGCCATCAACGAGACCGGCACCAGCCTGACGCCCGCCGCCACGGCCATCCTGTGCAACGGCCTGGGCCGCGCCCGCATGGCGCTGGGCCAGACGGACGCTGCCCTGGCCGACTTCGACTGCACCCTGAAGGCGGACGGCGACAACATCGCGGCGCTGAACGCCAAAGGCGTGCTGCTGGACGCGCGCGGCCAGCACGACGAGGCCCGCAAGCTGCTGGCGCATGCGCTGGAACTGGATCCCGCCGACAACCGGGTGCTGAACAATCTGGCGCTATCGCATCTGGCCAGCGGCGATGCCGCCCAGGCAGTGCGCCTGCTGTCGCAGACCGAGGCCTCGCGCATGCCCACGCTGAAGCTGAACCTGGCGTTCGCCCAGGCCATGCAGGGCGACGAGCCGCGCGCCCGCCAGACGCTGGGCAGCTTCATGGGCGAGGCCCAGGCGCAGCATGCGCTCGAAGCCTTCGCCGAACACCGCCAGCGCATCCGCGGCGGCGCCTCGGTGGCCGAAGAGCTGCTGTCGGCCAGCCGCCAGTTGCTGCCCCTGCGCGCCCAGGAGAAGGATGGCCGTGGCTGATCGACGCTCTGGTTTCCGGCGCCGCCAGCGCGGCGCGCTGTCGGTGGAAGCCGCCTACGTGCTGCCCGTGATCATCGCGGCGGCCATGATGTTCATGGAGCTGGCCAACATCGGCCTGACCATCAACATGGGCGCGGGCGCCCTGGACCGCGCCATCCAGCAGTTCAGGCAGGACAACCAGAGCGGCGGCGGCCTGCAGGGCGCCAGCATGGAATCGCTGCTGCGCGACCGCATGGTGGCGGCCTCGCACAACTACCTGGACGACGACAACATCGCCACGGTGGAAATCGAGCGCTACACCTCGCTGGACGCCATGGGCGGCACGGCGTCGTCCAACGAGGCGGAGAACCAGAACCGCACCACCAACCTGCCCGCGTGGCGCATCTCGGTCGACATCCGCAAGAACTTCATCACCCCGTTGCCGCGCCTGTTGGGCGTGGACAGCGGCGCGTTCCGCTACCGCTACGAACAGGTGCTGGCCTATCTGCCGCAGACCAATACGGAGGCTGCGCAATGATCGGCGCCCGTCGCGCGCGCATCGCCGCACGGCGCCGCCAGCGCGGGGCCTTCGCCGTGGAGGCCGCGCTGGCGCTGCCGATCCTGATCGGCGCGGGACTGCTGGGCGCAGACATGCAGCGCATCCATACCGAACGCATCCGCCTGGAAAGCACCGCGGGCGTCGTGGCGGTGAACCTGGCGGCACAACGCGAACTGACGCAGGGCGGCCTGGACGAGCTGGCCAGGATCGCCATGCAGGGCCACGAGAACGACCAGTTGATGTATCTGCTGAGCGTGCGCCTGGACGGCACGGTCGCCTGGGGCGTGACCCGTGGCGGCGCCGAAGGCCTGTGCGAGGCGCCCGCCGCGGGCGGCCAGTATCTCGGCACGCTGCCCGACGACAGCCGGCGCGGCGACGACACCGCCGCGCCCTCGATGATCGTGGTCCGCTCGTGCCGCGGCACCGGCGACGTTTCACTGTTCTCCGGCCTGGTCCTGCCCGACATGCTGCAGACCGACACCTTGTTCCCGGCCACGAACGCGGCCATCACGCTGGATGAACCGCTGCAGGCCGAAAGCGACGGCAGCGGCCTGGCCCGAACCGACTCACAGTCATGAAGATCCGACGCCCAGAAACCTCGCCCGGCCGCCAGGACGGCGCCGCGGCCATCCTGTTGCTGCTGCTGATCGGCGGCGCCGTGGCGCTGGCCGCCTTCGCTTCGGACGGCGTGCGCATGACCGCCGATGCCTCCCAACTGAAACGCGCCACCGATGCCGCCGCGCTGGCCGCCTCGATGGCCCGCGCCAAGGACCGGCAGGCCGACATCCAGGGCATCGCCGAACGCTATGTGGCCAGCAACCTGGGGCTGGACGACGAACAGGTGGGCAGCGAACTGAGCGTGCAGGCGGAGCCCATCACCGTGAACGGCACGGCGGGCGCCCGCGTGACGGCCACGTTCAAGGCCTCGCCCATGCTGGCCAGCTTCTCGGAGCAGTCGGTGTCGGTGCATTCCTCCGCAATATCCCGCGACGTCAGCCTGGAGATCGCGCTGACGCTGCCGAACACGCTGACGGAAGACGCCGCCAACCTGGCCGCGCTGCGCCGGCTGGCCAAATCCTTCTCGGCCAACATGCTGAAGAATACCGACACCACCTGGCTGTCGCTGGTGCCGTTCAGCCAGGCCGTGAACGTGTACGACGCGCAGCAAAGCGGACGCTTGCGCAACTGGGCCATGGCGGGTGCGCTGAACCCGGTGGAGCTGACCTCCTTGTTCCGCTCCGGCTACGGCAGTCTGGCGGACCCCCGGATTCCCGACCGGCGCGCCAACCTGCTGTGCATGTACCGGGGTCTGAACCGCGGCCAGAACTACTTCTGGGACCAGGCCCCCTCCAGCGCGTTCAAGGTGTACTACCGCCACGATCTGCCCGAGAACGGCAGTCCCGGCGCGCCCCCGATCAGATGGGTAGGCCCGAATCCCGATTTCGGCAAGGCCACCGGCGTGAACGATACCCGTTGGATGGTCGCCGACCGCGGCTGCCCCAGCGCGGCCCTGCTGCCCCTGACCAACGACCAGAGCAGGATCGACCAGCGGCTGGATCAGATGTCCACCCGCTTCAATGTGAACTATGCGATCGCCATGGGATGGAGCGCGATGTCCCTGGCCCCCTCGTTCCGCGGCGCCTCCGGTTGGGCTTTGCCCGACGACCTGCCCAAGGATTTCGACGACGGCCAGGGCGATCGGGTGAAAGCCATCGTGATGCTGATCAACTCGACAGGCCAGAGGTGGTTCGACTCCGACGCCTACAACAACGAAGTCGGCGAGCCCACCGATGGCTGCTCCGCCAACAGCGGCACCAGCGGCGGGGCCTGCGGCAATGGCGATGCCCTGATCACCGAGCGGTTCGCCAACCTGTGCGCCAGTTTCCGTGCGCACCGGCTGCGTTTCTTCCTGATCGTGACCGGCAGCGACGAAGCCCGGGACGAGGACGGCCAGATCCGCAGCGCCTCGGACTTCCGACGCATCGCCGGCCCCGGCCTGGCGGTATGCGCCGAAAAAGGCTCAGACATCACTTACCTGTCCGGCCGGGATTTCGTGGTTTCCGAGGGTCCCATACAAGACCGCCTGGACCAGATCGCCGAAGAACTGCGCCAGCTGGCCTCGCTGACCACGCTGATCGAATAAGCCCAACTTGCCTCATCCCCATACGCCTGCCATGACCGCACGCCGCCCCTCCCCGCTACGCCGCCAGGCCCTGGCCCTGGAACCCCGCTTCCTGCTGGACGCGGCCGTCACCGCCACCGTCGCCCAGGTGGTGGACGCCACCGACACCAAGCCCGGCGTGACCGCCGATGGCGCCGCCGCCAGCGTCACCATCGACGACCACGGCACCGCGCAGACCGTCGACCTGTTCAGCGGCGTGACCGTCCACACCGACACGGGCAAGCAGGATGGCTTGAATCAATTGGTCGTGACCCTGGACCGCAGCGGCGCCAACCAGGCGCTGGTGGCCGATGGCAGCGAGATCACGCTGACGGCCGGCGGCGGCACGACGGCCAACAACCATTATGTCTACACCGTGCAGGTGGGTGGAGACGGCAGCACCACGATCACCTTCACCATCGCCTCGTCGGAGACCGGCAACACGCCCCAGGGCGCCGCCGGCCTGATCGACAGCATGGCCTACCGCGCGCTGGACAGCACGGTGGAAGGCGGTACGGTCAATGTTCTGCTGAAGAGCCTGAGCGACGATGGCAACGATGTGGCCGACCTGGACATCGGCGCCACGGTGAACATCACCAGCACCATCAACGTGGCGCCCGTGCTGACGGGCGATGGCCATCTGGACGCTCGTGACTCGCTGTCCCTGGGCGAGCTGGGCAATGCCACCGAGGTGGCCTACTCGAACGACGGCAAATTCGCCTACGTCGCCGGCACGGACGGCATCCAGGTCTATACCGTGGATGCCGAAGGCGCGCTGCATGCCTTGCAGACGTTCAAGCACGACGATCTGAACACCGTGAACCACATGGTGGTCAGCGAGGACGGCAAGTCCCTCTACACGACGTCCAGCAACGACGACAGCTACGTGGTGCACTTGCGCGTGGCCGACGACGGCACGCTGAGCTATGCCGCCTCGATCGCCTCGCAGAACGGCATCATCAACGGCGGCATGACCCAGTCGGGCGATGGCGCCTACCTGTACGTGGGCACCCAGTGGAACGACGTCGTCATCTACCAGCGCGATGCCGCCACGGGCGACCTGACCGTGATCGGCCGAGCCGTCGGCAACGGCAACGGCCGCAGCGGCGTCATTGCCACCGCGGGTGACTACGTGTACGTCCTGTACATGGGCAGCCCGCACGCGCTGAGCATCTACCAGCGCGGCGAGGGCGGTCTCCTTACGATGCTTGAGAACCTGGCAGTGGCCAATGTGGGCACGGGCTACACGGCCACCGATTACTCGATGGCCGCCAGCGCCGACGGCAAGTACCTGTACATCGGCAACCCCTCGACCGGTGCGATCCATGCCTTCCAGATCCAGGACGGTTCGCTCAGTCTGATCGGCTCGCAGACGCCTGGCAGCCTGCGCAACGTGGCACTGAACCCGGACGGCACCCTGCTGTACGCCAGCACCGCCAGCGGCTCGGTCAATGTGTACGCCATCGGCGCCAACGGCGCGCTGCAACTGCTGACCACGCTGGCCGGCAGCGGTAGCGGCAACGACATCGCGGTCTCTCATGATGGCCTGTCGCTGCTGGTGGCGGGCGGCGGCGTCGCGCGCTACAGCAGCGTACAAGGGCTGCAGGCTGGCGCCGAACTGCCCTTCGCCGACGGCCTGACGCTGTCGGACAGCAACTACGACGCGCTGAACGGCGGCGCGGGCGACTACAACGGCGCCAGCATCACCATCACCGCCAGCGTGGACAGCGGCAGCTTCGGGTTCGCCGAGGGCAACGGCCTGAGCCTGTCGGGCAACGGCATCATGCTGGCCGGCTCGGCCATCGCCACCTACGCCCGCAACGGCGATACGCTGACCATCACCTTCACCTCGGCCACCAGCAAGGTGGTCGCCAACCAGGTGCTGCACCAGGTCACCTACAGCCATGCCGCGGCCGCACGCAGCGGCCTGATCATGCTGACCGTGCGCAGCGGCGACGGTGCGCTGGACAGCAACACCCTGTCCGTGGCCCTGCTGCTGAACGCCGCGCCGCAGGCCGATGCCGGGTACACGCTGGACGAGGCCACCACCGAGACCGCCTACAGCGTCACCCTGCCCGCCAGCCTCTATACCGACGCCGATGGCGATGCGATGAGCTGGGCCGTGTCGGGCCTGCCGGAAGGATTGACCTTCGACCCCGCCACGCGCACCATTTCGGGCACCGTTACCGTGCCTGGCGCTTACGCCGTGACGATCACCGCCACGGACATCTATGGCGCCACCACCTCCATGACCCTGAACCTGGACGTGGCGCAGATCGCCAACCGCGCGCCGCAGGTCAGCGACAGCGCGCCCACGTCGCTGCCGCTGGCAGGCGTGGACATGGCCGGCTACAGCGTGACGCTGGACGCGGACATGTTCCGCGATCCCGACAGCCTCTACAGCGACAGTACCCTGACCTGGAGCACCTCGACGCTGCCGGCGGGCCTGGCCTTCGACGCCGCGACGCGCACCCTGAGCGGCACCCCGACCACGATGGGCGACTACCGCATCACCATCACGGTCACCGACGAGCATGGCCTGACGGCGCAGCACACGGTGGACCTGCGCGTGGTGACACCGGCCGAAGCCGATAACGCGCCGCCCGCGCTGAGCGCCGACGACAGCCTGCTGACCTATACCGCCGAGGGTGGCCTGAGCGGCTTCAGCAACGCCGTCTACAGCCTGACGCTCTCGCAGGGCGACACCATCCTGACCGTGGTGAGCAATCCCAACCTGGGACACGCCATCACGCCAGGCGGAAACAGCGTCCTGAGCATCTACCAGCGCGACACCGCCACGGGCAAGCTGACCCTGCTGCAGCAGTTCGTGCAAGGCGCCGCGGACGACGGCAATGCCGCCAACGGCATCGAGGTGAACGGCCTGATCGGCGGAACCTACGCGACCTACTCCACCGACGGCGCGCACATGTACCTGGTCGGCCAGAACGCGGCGGGCAGCTATGTCCTCACCGTGTTCGACGTGAATGCCGACGGTACCCTGGCCGCCACGCAGGACAGCACCGTGGTCGGCACCGAACAGCCCAAGCAGATCGTGCTGTCGGACGACGGCAAGACGCTGTACGCCATCTCCAGGAGCAATCTGTACGCATTCACGCTGGGCGCGGATGGCGTACCGGTTCTGGCCGACACGCACAGCGATGGGTATGGCAGCACGAACGGCGCCACGGCGCTGGCGGTGGACAGCCAGGGCACGGTCTACGTCGCTGGTGACTCCCGCATGATGATCTACAGCGCGGGGCCGGACGGCACCCTGACGCTGGCGGGCGCCTTCACCGGCATGGGCCTGTCGAACTTCGTGCGCGGCATCGCCATCTCGGATGCCGGCTACATCTATGTCTCGACAGGGTCTCCCGGCAGCATCCTGACCCTGCAATACGACCACGACGCCAAGACGCTGACCCAGGTGGGCTCGCTGTCGGCTAGCCAAGTCTGGGGCCTGGCACTGTCGCCGGATGGCAGCACGCTGTACGTGGGCAACAACGTCGGCAGCATCCTGATCTACGACCTCGGCGACGATGGCAAGCCGACGCTGGTGAAGACGGTGACGGGTATCGGTGGCCGAGCCTACCGCATGGCGGTCTCGGCGGATGGCACCTCCATCTACGGTGGCGGTTTCTTCACCGCCGGCGGCCTGGGCGTGGTCCGCGTCACCCCGGACGTGACGCTGGCCTATACCGAGAAAGGCACGCTGAAGCCGGCCGCCGGCCTGCACCTGGCCGATGCCGAGTACGATGCCCTGAACGGCGGCGCGGGCGACTACAACGGCGCAGTCCTCTCGGTGTCCCGGCCCACGGGCGCCGATGCCGAGGACAGGTTCGGCCTGGCCGAAGGCAACGGCCTGGCCCTGCGGGACGGCGTGATCTTCCTCGATGGCCAGGCCATCGCCACGCTGACCAGCGACGGCGGCCTGCTGACCATTGCCTTCACGGCGCAGACCAGCACGGCCACGGCCAATCACGTGCTGCAACAGATCACCTACACGAACACCAGCAACGTACCACCCGCCAGCATCGCGCTGCGCATCGGCGTCAAGGACACCTACATCACCACCGACTTCACGGTGACGCTGGCCGTGACGGCCGTCAACGACGCCCCCGTGGCCACCGCCACGCCCGCCGAGCCCACCCAGGGGCTGGGCGGCGCGGCGGTGGCGCTATTCGGCGACGTCGCGATCTCCACCGTCGAGCCGGACCAGGCCATCACGTCGCTGGCGCTGACGGTGGGCGGCCTGCGCGATGGCGCGGCGGAGACGCTGCGCATCGATGGCGAGCTCATCGCCCTGGTGGCCGGCAACGGCGTCACCGCGGCCAACGGCTACCGCTACACCATCGCCGTGGCCGACGGCACGGCCACGGTGACCGTGACCCGCGCGGACGGCATAGGCCCCGACGCCGCCGCGGCATTGGTCCAAGGACTGGCCTACGCCAACGCCGCCCAGAACGGCACGGCGGGCGAACGCACCGTGACCTTGAGCGCCGTGCGCGACAGTGGCGGCACGGCCAACGGCGGCGCCGATACCGCATCGCCGGACATCACGGCCACCATACATGTGCAAGCCCAGGCGCCTGCCCTTGGCGCCGACAGCGGGACCATCGTCTACGACGATCTGCTCTCGCCCCAGGACGAAAACTACAACGGCCTGTTCGATGGCATCCAGAGCACGGTCGCCTCGGGCGATCTCGTCTACGTCGTGCGGACCACGACGCAGTGGGACAGCGAGACGTTCAGCGAGATCGAAATCAGCAGCCTGCACGTGCTGCAGCGCGCCGAGGACGGCACGCTGAGCATCGTGCAGACCCTGGACACCAGGACGCTGGCCGCGCTGGGCGGCGCCACGGAAGTGCGCCTGTCGGCCGACGGCGCCACCGTTTACGTGCTGAGCAATCAGGGCGTGGCTCTGTTCACCCGCGACGCCTCCAGCGGCGAGCTGAGCGCGTCCGGCAGCATCGGCAGCGAACTGATCGAATCCCAAGGCCTGATCCGCGACGTTCTGGCAGGCGCCGACGGCCACGTCTACGTCACCGCGGGCAACAGCCTGCTGGTGTACACCCGCGGCCAGGATGGCGTGTGGGCATTGGCCCAGACGCTGGCCGACACCGAAGACGCCAGCCTGCCGCTGGACAACGCCGGCGCGATGACACTGTCGGCCGACGGCAACTACCTGTTCGTGGCGACCACGGGCACCAGCACGCTGGCCAGCGTATTCCGCGTGGCTGAAGACGGCACGCTGAGCTTCGTGATGGCCGCGCAAGGCCAATCGCCAGCCGAAGATCAGCTTTACTACACGTCTTCGCTGATCCTGTCGCCGGACGGCAAGACCCTGTATGCCATCGACTTCGACGGCACGGACCGCGTGCTGCACACGCTGTCGGTGGGCGCGCAAGGCGCGCTGGCTGCCGTGGCGGACACGGCGCTGACCGGCAGCGCCGACAACCTGCTCGTGTCGCCGGACGGCAAGCTGCTGTTCGTGATGGGCGCGGACGGGATCGCGTTGTACGCGCTGGGCGCGGAGGGTCAGCCGACGCTGGCCGGCACGCTGTCCAGCCTGGGCGGCAACACCATCCAGGAGCTGCGCGGCGCCAGCCTCGGCGCGGACGGCAAACAGCTGTATCTGGCCGGAAGATTCAGCTGGACCGACGGCCTGATGGTCGTGGACCTGGCGCCGGCATCGTCCACCTATACCGAAGGCGGCGACGCCGTGGCGCTGCTGCCCGGTGGCACGCTGGCCGACCCGCAACTGGACGCCGGCAACGGCGGCGCAGGCGATTACCAGGGCGCAAGCATCGTCGTGGAGCGCGACGGCGGCGCCCAGGCGATGGACCAGTTCGGCTTCCTGGCAGGCGACGGCTTCACGCTGGACGCCGAGAACGGCCGGATCCTGCGCGACGGCACCGCCATCGCCAGCTTCGCACAGGCCGACGGCAAGCTGACCGTGACTTTCACCGCCAGCGTCAGCAAGGCGGACGCCCAGCAGGTGCTGCGCCACATCGCCTACCTGAACACCAGCGCCGATCCCACCCACGACGGCGACCAGGCGCGTTTCGTGATGACGCTGGACGATGGCGACGGCAACAGCGACAGCATGACCGCGGACGTGACGCTGATCGGCGTGAACGACCCGCCCGTCATCGACACCACGCCGCTGTCGCCCACCTACCCCGCCGAAGGCGAGCCGGTGAAGCTGTTCGACGGGACCACCATCGACACGGTGGAGGCCGATCAGACCATCTGGCAGGTGATCGTGACGGTCAGCCCGGCCAGCGGGCAGGACGTGCTGGGCGCGGACGGCGGCCGCATCTCGCTGAGCACGGCCACCAGCGGCGTGCAGTCCACCGGCACGGGCCTGCAATACATGGTGCGGATCGACGGCGACACGGTCACCGTGACGCTGTACCTGAGCAACACGCCCGAACGGGCCGCGCAGGTGATCGACAGCCTGACCTATTCGCACAATGGCACGGCCACGACCGGCGACGTGACCATCGGCGTGAACGTGCGCGAGAACGACGGCGGCGACAATCTGTCCACCTACACGGGCACGGCCATCGTCCACCTGGCGCCGGCCGCCCAGGCCAACACCGCCCCCATTCTGGGCGGCGCGGCGGACATCGGCTACACCGAGCAGGCCGACGCCATCCTCATCGCCCCGGGCGCATCGGTGTCCGATGCCCAGATGGACGCCTTCAACGGCGGCCTGGGCAACTATCACGGCAGCGTGATGACGGTGGCGCTGGGCACCGGCGCCAGCACGGCGGACAGCCTGGGCTTCTCCGACGGCAATGGCCTGACGCGCAGCGGCAACGACCTGGTGAAGGACGGCAAGGTGATCGGCACCTTCGCCATCGCCAACGGCACCTTGACGCTGACCTTCACCGACGCCAACGGCGCCATCCCCACCAAGGCGGACGTCCAGAACGCGCTGCGGCAGATCACGTATGCCAACGGCAGCGACGCCCCGGTGGCCAGCTTGGCCGTCAGCGTGACGCTGGCCGACCAGCGCGGCCTGGTGTCGGCGGCGATGGCCTTCGACATCGACATCACCGCCGTCAACGACCTGCCCGAGATCGTGGCCGACCCGGTGCTGTCGCTGGGCGAGCTGTCACACCTGCAGCAGCTGGCCGGCGTCGCAGGGCTGGGAACCCTGACGTCCAGCGTGGCATCCGCCGATGGCGGGCAGGTGTACGTGGCCGACGACAGCGGCGCCATCGCACTGTTCAGCCATGATGCCGACACCGGCCAACTGACCCTGGTGCGGGTCTTCGCCGCGGGCAACGGCCTGGACGGCGTGAAAGAGCTGCGCCTGTCGGCCGACGGCCAGAGCCTGTATGCGCTGCGCAAGGACGGCAACCAGATCGCCTGGTTCGGCGTGGCATCGGACGGCACGCTGACCTACGGCGGCGCCATCAGCAGCGTGTACGAAGTGGACGGCAGCGCGATGTTCGATCTGCGCGACCTCACCGTGTCGGCGGACGGCAAGAACCTGTATGTGCTCAACGCCTACACGGTGCTGACCCTGGTCCGCGACACCAGCACCGGCGCGCTGAGCTACGTCGGCGCGATGGACAGCGGCCTGTGGAGCCCGCCCTACCTGTGGTCGCCCACTGCCATCACCGCGCAGGACAACCTGGTCTTCGTGGCGACCGCGTCGTCCAACGCCGCGCTGATCGTCTACCAGCGCGACGACAGCGGCACGCTGACGCTGCTGGGCTGGGCGGCCCACAACCAGCCCGACGCCGCGGGCGAAACGGTGTCGCTGAGCGACCTGCAGCATATCGTCGTCAGCGAGGACGGCCGCACGGTCTTCGTGGCCAGCGGCTCGCAGATCGACGCCTTCCGCCTGGATACCGCCACGGGCGCCCTGACGCACGCGGGCGTGCTCGCCAGCGGCCTGGACATCCAGGACATCGCCCTGACCGCCGACGGCCGCGCGCTGTTCGCCACGCTGGCCGGCGGTTCGATGAACTACTACGCCACGACCAACGGCGCACTGCTGGCCTCGCAGGACGGCATGGCCGGCGCGGGTCACATCGTGCTGCTGCCCGATGGCGGCGTGATCGTGCTGGGCGAGGCCATCGAGGTGCTGGGTGCTGCGCCGGTCGGCAAGCCGGTCAGCGAACTGGGCGGCGATCCCGTCGCGCTGGCGCCCACGCTGAAGATCAGCGACGCCGAACTGGATGCCGCCGCCAACGGCGCGGGCAACTACCAAGGCGCCAGCATCGTGTTCGAAGGCCAGGCGGGCGACCGCTTCAGCCTGCTGGCGGGTGACGGCTATGCCCTGTCGTCGGACGGCACCACCGTGCTGCTGGACGGCAATGCCATCGCCACGCTGCAACAGAACGGCACGCAGGCCATCTTGCGCTTCACGGCCGCCACGACCAGCGCGCAGGCCAATGCGCTGTTGCATCGCGTCGGCTACGCCGCGGGTGGCGACACGGGCGGCGCGCGCACCATCACGCTGCGCCTGAACGACGGCGAGGCCGACAGCGCCGCCTATGCGGTGCAGATCGACGCCGTCGAGCCCAACCATGCCCCGCAACCGGGCGACACTCCCTATACCCCCAGCGAGGCATTCCAGGGCCGCGACTACACACTGACGCTGCCCGAATCGCTGTTCAGCGACGAAGACGGGGATACGCTGGCGTGGACCGTGGACGGACTGCCGCAAGGGCTGGGCTTCGACGCCGATACGCGCACCCTCACGGGCAGCGCCCTGGCGGCCGGCAGCTACACGCTGACCGTGACCGTGACGGACCCCGGCGGCGCCACGGCGTCGCGCACGCTGACGCTGGTCGTAGCCGAACCACCCAACACCGAACCCATCGACAGCGGCATCGACCTGACGCCTGGCCAGGCCCAGGCCGGCAGCGATTACCGCTACGTCCTGCCGGAAGACCTGTTCACCGACGCCGACGGCGACGCCCTGGCGTGGACCGTGGACGGCCTGCCGCAAGGGCTGGGCTTCGACGCGGACACGCGCACCATCCAGGGCGTGGCCGCTTCGGCAGGCACGTACACCCTGACGATCCGGGCGACCGACCCTTCGGGCGCCGCCGTCTCGCGTGCGCTGGTGCTGGAAGTCGTGGCGCAAAGCGTGGAGCCGAATCCGGATCCCGGCACGGATCCGGGTACCGACCCGGGCACGGATCCTGGCGCGAACCCGGGAACCGATCCGCAGCCCGTGGATCCCGAGCCGCAACCCTCCGACGCACCTGCGCCGCAGCCATTGATGCAACCTCCGGTCTACCCGCACGACACGACCCGCCGCGATGCCGAACAGGAACGCGGATGGCGTGACAGCGTGGCCCGCCCGACTGGCGCCGTGCCGAGGCCCGCCGTCGGCTCCGCCCCGCTGGGCGCAGGCGGCGATGCGGCAGAAACCGCCGCTCCCGGTTCGTCGGCCGTCCTGGACGACCTGCTGGCCGATTCGCTGCAACGCGACGACCGCTGGACCCGCGGGCTGGACGCCATGCGCACCGCCGATGGCAAGACCACGACCCTGATCGCGTTGGCCGGTCCCGGCGCCGCGCCGCTGGCAGGCCCCGACCGCCCCGTGACAGGCGCGTGGCATTACGACCGGGACGGCAACCGACAGGTGTTCACGCTGCCCGCCGGCCTGGTGCGCAGCAACAGCCCGATCGCATCGATTGCCCTGCGCATGGCCGACGGCAGCGCATTGCCCGCCGGCGTGCGCCTGGATACCGCGCGTGGCGTGATCGTCGCACCAGGCCGCACCGGCGCCATCGACCTGTCGCTGCAACTGGTGGTGCGCACCGTGGACGGCAGGCAGATCTCCGTGCCCATCGCCGTCTCGGCCGAGCGCCACGGCCTGGCCGCACCGATCGCCCCGCTGGCGGAACGCGCTGCGCAGGCGCATGACGACGGATCTGCCGCCGACCACAAGCCCGCCCTGACCCTGCAACTGCGCCAGAGCGCCGCGCAGGACATCCTGGCCCAGGCGTACCAGCTGTTGGCCGCCCTGGGCGACGACCCCGCACCGGCCCACCCCGCCCTCGCATCCGAATTGTCCGCCGGCGTCCGCCAGGCCCCCTCTATCACCGTAGAAAGCTGATCACCGACATGACCTCCCTCGATCGTTCCGAGATGCCCTCCAAGCGCCGCAGCGTGCGCTTCGCCCTGACCGTGGGGGCCGCCGCCGTGCTGGCCGGCTGCGCCGTCGCCCCGCCCGAGCAGCTCAGCACGCAGGACCTGCTGCAGCTGGACCGCAGCGACCGCGGCGCCATGTTCGCCGCGCAGGAGCCCGTGACCGGTCCCATCACGCTGGACGAGGCCATCGCCCGCGCCGTGAAGTACAACCTGCAGCAGCGCCTGGCGCTGATGGAGCGCGCGCTGGAAGACAACCTGGTCGACGTGCAGAAGCAGGGCATGCTGCCCAAGCTGACCGCCCGCGCCGGCCTGCGCACCCGCAGCAACGACTACGGCTCATCCAGCGAGTCGCTGAGCACCGGCACGCAGTCGCTGGTGCCCTCGACCAGCCAGGAGCGCCATGGCGAAAGCGCCGACCTGCAACTGAGCTGGAACGTGCTGGACTTCGGGCTGAGCTACTTCGGCGCCAAGGCGCAGGGCAACAAGGCGCTGGCCGCCGAGGAGCGCCGCCGCCGCGTGGTGGCCGACATCATCCGCCAGACCCGCACCGCCTACTGGAACGCAGTGACGGCCGAACGCCTGAAGGGCCAGGTCAGCTCGACGCTGGCCGAGGCCCGCCAGACGCTGGACTACGCCCGTCAGACCGAACAGAAGCGCCTGGTCGCCCCCATCGTGGCACTGCGCTATCAGCGCGATCTGCTGAACATGGTGCGCCAGACGGAAGCGCTGGACAACGACCTGGCCCAGGCCCGCGCGAAGCTGGCCGCGCTGATGAACCTGCCACCGGCCACCGACTTCACACTGGCCGCGCCGGATGCCGCGCAGCAGGACGCGCCGCGCCTGGCCTACGAGCTGAACGACCTGGAAGCACTGGCCATGGTGCACCGCCCCGAGCTGCGCGAGGAAAGCTACCTGGCCCGCAATGCCGTGCTGGAAACCCGCATGTCGCTGCTGCGCCTGTTCCCGAACGCCTCGCTGTTCGGCGGCCTGAACTACGACAGCAACAAGTACCTGGTGAACAACAACTGGGCCGATGCCGGCGTGCAGGTCAGCTGGAACCTGCTGGGCCTGCTGTCGCTGCCGTCCATCAACCGGGCCGGCGAAGCGCGCGAGGACGTCGCCCAGTTGCGCCGCCAGGCCCTGCGCATGAGCGTGCTCAGCCAGGTGCACATCGCCTGGCTGGAACGCCAGCGCGCCGAGGCCGCCTTCCAGCGCGCCAAAGAACTGTCGCGCCTGCAGGACGCCATCCAGGTGCAGACCGAGAACGCCGCGCGCAGCAATGCCGAGACGCACCTGGAACTGGTGCGGGCCAAGGTCGAGACCCTGCTGGCCACCCGGGCGCGTGATCTCAGCTACGCCGAACTGGTCAACGCGCAGAACACTGTCTACCAGGCCGCGGGTATCGATCCCCTGCCCGAGCGCATCACCGGCGACACGCTGGCCAGCCTGGCGCAAGACATCGCCGAGACCAACCGCAAGATCGAACGCGGCCACATCGACGTGCCGCGCCTGCAGGCCGACGCCAACTCCGCTGGGATCCAGGCGGCGTCGGCCGCCACCGAGCCGGTGACCGTCGCCGTGGCCGAGCCCGCCCCAAAACCCCGCGCAACCGCACTGCGCACGGTCACGGGCACGCCGTGGAGCAGCCTGGGTTCGCTGTCAGGCGCCAGGCAATCCGTGGCTCCCACGGCCGTCAGCGCGACCGCCGTGCCGGCCGGCGCGGTGCAAACGCAATCCGTCAATGTGCGCTGAGGCCCGGACCATGCCTTTGCGCGATACCCGCCGGGCTTTGCCCGGCACGCTGCGCGCCAGTGTGGCGCAGGCCGCCCTGGCCTGCCTGGCGTTGAACGCTTCGGCTCAGGCCCAGACGCCTGACGCCCCGCCCGCGGCGGCGGGCATGCCTCCGGCCTACGCGGCCTCGGTCCTGGCCCCCATGTCCGCCATGGGAGACACCGGCAGCGCGCGCGCGCAGCTGGTCGCCAGCCAGCGGGCCCTGCTGTCCAGCGAGCTGGCCGGCAAGATCGCCAGCGTGCCGTTTCGCGACGGCCAGTCCTTCAAGAAAGGCGATGTGCTGATCTCGTACGACTGCGCGCTGAACCGCGCGCGCCTGGAGCGCGCCGTGCAGGCCGAAGGCGCCGCGCACAAGAAGCTGGCGGTGGCCGAGCAGTTGGAAAAGCTGTCGTCGATCAGCCGCGCCGACGTCGACCAGGCCCGCGCCGGCGTCGCCGTCTCGCGCGCCGAGACCGGCGTGGAACGCGTCATGGTCAACCGCTGCACCGTCACCGCGCCCTATGCCGGCCGCGTCGGCGAGGCCTTCGTGCGCCCGCTGGAAAGCGTGGCCGAGGGCAAGGAACTGCTGAGCATCTACGACAACAGCGCCTTCGAGCTGGAAACCATCGTGCCCTCGCGCTGGCTGGCCTGGCTGAAGACCGGTTATCCGATGCATATCACGGTGGACGAGACGGGCCGCACCTACCAGGCCGTGGTGGCGCGCATCGCCGGCACGGTCGATCCGGTCAGCCAGTCGGTGAAAGTGGTGGGCCGCCTGGACGGCAAGACTGCCGCCGACCTGCTGCCCGGCATGAGCGGCAACGTGCGCATCGATCCGCCCAAACCTTGAATCCCTCTTTGAATCGCGGCGCCGACTCTCGGCCCCCTAGGCAAGCATGAGCAATACCCCGCGCGAAACCCTGCTGGCCACGTTGTTGCAGCTGGAACAGCGCGCACGCGCCTGCGCCACCACGCAGGACCTGGCGTTCCTGATGGTCAACGACACGCACGCCCTGGCGCCCTATCGCCAGGCGGTGCTGTGGCGGGCGGGCAATGGCGCGGACGGCGTGATAGAAGCCCTGTCCGGCCTGGCCGTGCCCGAACGCAACGCGCCGTTCAACGTCTGGCTGGCCGCGCTGCTGGCGCGCCGGATAGGCCAGGATGGCGGCGCGCGGACCGGCACGCTGGCGCCCGACGCGAACGAACACGCCATGTGGTCGGAACACTTGCCGCCCCACGCCTGGCTGCTGCCCTTGGCGCTGGACGAAGCGGCCGCGCCCAGCGCCGCCCTGCTGCTGGTGCGCGACACGCCCTGGGCTCCCCGTGAAACCACCGTGCTGTCGGTGCTGGCCGATGCCTATGCGCATGCCTGGCGGGCCCTGCAGCCCGCCTCGGCGCGTCCGTGCGGGCCGGGTTCATGGTGGGCGCGGCTGCGCCATGGCAAGGGCCGCTCGCGCTGGTGGCTGGCGCTGGGCGTGGCGGCCCTGTTGCTGCTGGCGGTGCCGGTGCGCCAGTCGGTGCTGGCGCCCGCCGAAATCGTGGCGCGCGCGCCCATGGCGGTACGCGCCCCGCTGCAAGGCGTGGTCGACCGGATCGCCGTCGCGCCGAACCAGATCGTGCAGAAGGGCCAGTTGCTGGCCGCGCTGGATGCCCGCGAACTGACGGCCAAGCTGGAAACCGCGCGCCAGTCGCTGGCCGTGGCGGACGCCGAGTTGCGCCAGACCCAGCAGCAGGCCCTGTACGACGAGCGCAGCAAGGCCGCGCTGGCGCTGGCCCAGGGCAAGCGCGGCCAGGCCGCCAGCGACGTCGACTACGTCGAGCAGGCCCTGGCCCGCACGCAGTTGCACGCCGAGCGCGATGGCATCGCGCTGTTCGACGACCCCGCCGACTGGGTCGGCAAGCCCGTGGCGCTGGGTGAGCGCATCATGCTGGTAGCCGACCCCAAGGACGCGGAACTGGAAATCCAGTTGCCCGTGGCCGACGCCATCGATCTGCCCGACCAGGCCGACGTGCGGCTGTTCCTGAACGCCGCGCCGGCCTCGCCGCTGCCGGCGACGCTGCTGCGCGTGGGCTATCGCGCCAGCCCCACGTCCGACGGCACCCTAGCCTACCGCGTGCGTGCGCGGCTGGATGGCGTCGATGAACAGGATCCCGCGCCGCGCATCGGGCTGAAGGGCACGGCCAAGTTGTATGGCCAGCGCACGCCCTTGTTCGCCTATCTGCTGCGCCGTCCGCTGGCCAGCCTGCGCGTGTGGCTGGGCGTATGACGCCGTCCGCCACGCCGATGCCGGCTGCTGGAGGAGCAGCCGGGATGGCCGCCAGCGCGGCGGCACCGCAAAAGGCGGCCCCGCTGCCACCGCTACGCGAAGAACTGCTGCTGCACGAGGCCCCCCGCAATCACGACGGCTCGCCCGCCTGGACGCTGGAGGATCCCGGCCGCGCCCAGTTCTTCCAGATCGGCTGGGCCGAGGCCGAGATGCTGGCGCGCTGGCACCTGGGCGATGCCCGGGCCATCGCCAGCGCGATCGCCACGGACACCGCATTGCCGCTGCTCGTGGACGACGTCAACGATTTCGCGCAGTTCCTGCAGGCCAACAGCCTGGTGCAGGCGCGCGGCCCGCAGGCCATCGCGCGCTACCGCCGCGAAGCCCAGGCGCGGCGCGGCGGCCACTGGCTGAAGGGCCTGATCCACCACTACCTGTTCTTCCGCATCCCGCTGGTGCGGCCCGACGCCTTCCTGTCGCGCACGCTGCCGTGGGTGCGCCAAACGTTCTACACACGCGGCTTCACGCTGCTGACCGCCGCGGCCGGCCTGCTGGGCCTGTTCCTGGCCGCCCGCCAGTGGGACGAGTTCCTGCACACCTTCCTGCACTTCTTCACGCTGGAAGGCGCGCTGACGGCCGGCCTGGCGCTGGCCGCCACCAAGGTGCTGCACGAACTGGGCCATGCCTACACCGCCAAGTACCATGGCTGCCGCGTCGCGACCATGGGTGTCGCCTTCATGGTGATGTGGCCGGTGCTGTACACGGACACCTCGGGTGCATGGCGGTTGGCCAGCCGCAGACGGCGCATGTCCATCGGCGCGGCCGGCATGCTGGCCGAGACCGCCCTGGCCGCCTGGGCCACGCTGGCATGGAGCTTCCTGCCCGACGGCATGCTGCGCAGCACGGCCTTCACACTTGCCACCACCACCTGGCTGCTGACGCTGGCGGTGAACCTGAATCCGCTGATGCGCTTCGACGGCTATTTCCTGATCGCCGACGCGCTGAACGTCCCCAATCTGCAGAACCGCGCGTTCGCGCTGGGCCGCTGGCGGCTGCGCGAATGGCTGTTCGCCCTGGGCGATCCCCGGCCCGAGGTGTTCGCGCCCTGGCGCGAGCGCGCGCTGCTGGTGTATGCGTTCTGCGTGTGGGTGTACCGCTTCTTCCTGTTTCTGGGCATCGCCGTGCTGGTCTATCACATGGCGTTCAAAGTGTTGGGCATTGTCTTGTTCGCCATCGAAATCGTCGCCTTCGTGCTGCGCCCCATCTATACCGAACTGCGCGCGTGGCGCGAACGCCTGACGGCCCGGGACGGCACGGACTGGAACCGCCGCACCCGTATCACGGCGGGCATCGCGTTGCTGCTGGTGCTGGCCGCCGCGGTGCCCTGGCGCAACCGCGTGGAAGCGCCCGCGCTGCTGCGCGCGGCCGAGCAGGCACGGCTGGTGGCCCCTGCCGGCGCGCGGATCGACCGCATCGATGCCCTGCCCGGCATGACGGTGAAAGCCGGCGATGCGCTGTTCACGCTGCACGCCCCCGACCTGGCGCACGAACGCGACAGTCTGGCCCAGCGCATCCGCGTGCTGCAATGGCAGCAATCGTTTCAGGCGATGCGCCAGGATAGCGGCGCGGCCGTCCCCGTGGCGCAGCGCGAACTGCAGGCCGCGCGCGACCGCTATGCCGTGCTGTCGCGCCAACAAGCGCAGTTGACGATCCGCGCCCCGTTCGACGGCACCGTCGCCGAGCTGGCCGAGCCGCTGGCCGCCGGCGAATGGGTGGGCGAAGGCGAATGGCTGGCCACGCTGGCCGCGCCACGACAGGCGGTAGTGGAAGCCTACGCCGCCGAGGAAGACTTGCATCGCCTGCACCGGGACGGCGCGGCGCGCTTCCTGCCGGAAGATCCCGGCGTCGGCGCCATCGACCTGCGCGTGGACGAGATTGCCGCCACGGCCACGCGGCGCTTGTCCGCCGCGCCGGAGCTGGCCTCGGTGCACGGCGGCGGACTGGCCGCGGTGCACGGCGGCGGACTGGCCGCGGTGCGCGCGCCAGCGCCCAGCCACCGGGCCGATGCCGATGCGCAGGACCTGACGCCGGAACACGCGGTCTACCGCATCCTGCTGCGCCCCGCCAGCGACGCCGCCACGGCCCTGCCACGCCTGCAGGCCCTGCGCGGCACCGCCATCATCGATGGCGAGGCCGAAAGCCTGCTGGCGCGCGCCTGGCGCCGCGCCACGGCCGTGCTGGTGCGCGAGTCGGGCTTCTGATTCACATGGAAACTTGCCCTGCACTCTTAATCAACTTTAACGTGTCAAGCGTACGGGGCTACGGAATAATGAAAATCATCCTCGGTGCCATCGGCCCGATCCGCTACTCCTCTCATTGCATCGCACGATCATGATCACCGAAACCCTCGAACGCCTGTCGCTGTCGCAGCGCCTGAAGACCGAAACCGCCGCGCAGCATGAACGCATGCACCAGTTGATGGAACGCGCCGCGCCGTTCGACAGCCGCGAAGCCTATGCCGGCTTCGTCACGGCGCAGTACCTGTTCCAGCGCGACGTCGAGCACCTGTTCCAGGATGCCGCCCTGCAGACCGCCGTGCCCGACCTGGCCGTGCGTGGCCGCGAGACCGCCGCGCTGGACGATCTGCGCGACCTGGGCGCCCCCGCGCCGCAGGAAGGCGCCGTCGCCAGCCAGGGCGTGACCATGCCCGAAGGCCTGGGCTGGCTGTACGTGTCCGAAGGCTCGACGCTGGGCGCCGCCTTCCTGTTCAAGGAAGTGCAGGCCAAGCTGGGCCTGTCCGCCGAATTCGGCGCGCGCAACCTGGCCGCCTACCCCGAAGGCCGCGCCATCGTATGGCGCCGCTTCGTGCAGGCGCTGGACAGCGACGACATCAGCGCCGACGAACACGACGCCGTGATCGCGGGCGCCCATGCCGCCTACAATCGCTTCGGCCAACTGCTCGAACGCCACTTCAATCTTTCCGCATGACCTCCCGCTCGGCCGATTCCATGATGCAGGCCGGTTCCCGGCCCGCCCTGCCGGCCGAGATCCGCCCCCCCGTACCTGCCGCCCTGCGGGCTGCCATGTCCGTCAATGGAAATGCCGCCACGCTGGCCACGCCTGGCGCGACGCACGCCGCTGCGCACGCCGCTGCGCACGCCTACAAAGGCGTACGCAAACCCTGGCAGCGCGTGCTGCTGATGGCCCTGGCGGGCCTGTGCATCTGCCTGGCCATCATCGGCGTGTTCGTCCCCGGCCTGCCCAGCACCGAATTCGTGCTGCTGGCCGCCTGGGCTTCCGCGCGCAGCTCGCCGCGCCTGCACGCATGGCTGCACAATCACAGGTGGTTCGGGCCGATGCTGCACAACTGGCACAACGGCCGCCGTCTCGCCCGCAGCGCCAAGATCGCGGCCACGGTGTCCATGTCGGTGTGCGCGGTCATCATGTTCCACACCATCCCGCACGCCTGGGTGGTCTGGCCCGCCTGGATCTGCATGGCCTGCGTGCTGGCCTGGCTGTGGTCCCGGCCCGAAGCCGCGCGTGCAGCCGCGTAGGCCGAGGACAGGACGCCTCATTCTGAACGGCCCTGGAAGATTGGAGAGGATCCGGTCTTCCAGGGCCGTTGTCGGTTACGCCGCTGCGGCAGCAGCGGCCTCGGCCTTCGCCGCCGCCTTCTCCGCCGCAATCGTGGCTTCAAGCGCGGCCGCCGCCACCCGCTTCTGCTCGGCATCCGCCTGGGCGGCCAGCACGGTGGCTTCGTCGCGGGACTCGAACACCGCGATCGATTCGACGTGCCCCGTGTGCGGGAACATGTTGATCACGCCCGCGCTGAGCATGGCATAGCCGCCCTCGTGGACCATGATGGACGCGTCGCGCGCCAGCGTGGACGGGTTACAGGACACGTAGACGATGCGCTTGGGCCGTTCGGCCGGCGACAGCAGCGACAGGGCCTGCGCCACGGCATGCGCGCCCTCGCGCGGCGGATCGATCAGCATGCGGTCGAAGTAGCCCAGGCCGCGCAGCCACTGCGCGTCGACCTCGAACAGGTTCAGCGTGGCGAAGCGGGTGGTGTCCTGCAAGCCGTGGTCGCGGGCCGCCTGCATGGCGCGGTCGGTCAGCGTCTTGCTGCCTTCCACGCCCACGGCCTCGCGGGCGCGCGTGGCCAGCGGCAACGTGAAGTTGCCCAGGCCACAGAACAGGTCGGCGATGCGATCGGTGGGCTGCGGCTCCAGCAGCGTCAGCGCGCGCGAGATCATCGCCCGGTTGATGGCGTGATTGACCTGCGTGAAGTCGGTGGGACGATACGGCATGCGCAGGCCGAACTCGGGCAGCGTATAGGACAGCGCGTCGACGTGCTCGGGCTCCAGCGGCTGCACGGTTTCCGGGCCCTTGGATTGCAGCCACCATTGCACGCCGTGCCTGTCCGCGAAGGCCCGCAGCAAGGCGATGTCGCCATCGGTCAGGGGCAGCAGATGGCGCAGCACCAGCACGGTCACCGAGTCGCCCAGCGCCACTTCGATCTGCGGCATGCGGGTGGGCTCGGACATGCTGGCGATCAGCGCGCGCAACGGCAGCAGCAAGGCGCTGACGGACTTCGGCAGCACGTGGCATTCGCGCATGTCGGCCACGTAGCTGCTCTTGCGTTCGTGAAAACCCACCAGCACCCCGCCCTTCTTGGGCACCACGCGCACCGACAGGCGCGCGCGGTAGCGGTAGCCCCACGTCGGGCCATGCAGCGGCGGCAGCACGCGCGCCGGGCGCAGCCTGCCGATGTGCCAGAAGGTGTCTTCCAGCGAGCGCTGCTTGATGGCCACCTGGGCCGAGGGTTCCAGGTGCTGCATGGCGCAGCCGCCACAGACGCCGAAATGCGGGCAGCGCGGCACGACGCGCTGCGACGACGGCGTCAGCACGGTCTCGACGCGCGCGATCTCGTAGGAGGGCTTGCGCCGCACCGGCACGGTGGTGACGCGCTCGCCGGGCAGCGCGCCCTCTACGAACACGACCTTGCCATCGCGGCGGGCAATGCCCCGGGCTTCCAGGTCCAGGGACTCGATTTTCAGTACGTCGGACATCTCTTGCGGGCGATCCAGGTTTTTCGGGCAACCCGGCATTATAAGAAGTGTCGGTAGCGCCGGCCGCGGAGGCATGACGAACGCGGCCCCCTCACCCGGCGTGGCCGGCTCGGCCGTCCGTCGCGGCCCGGTTCCAGGGCATGCGCATCAGCAGGCGAGCCATCCCGCAGAAGCCGGATACGCCGGCGAACACCAGGCCGGCGCCGACGGCGCCCGACAGCACATGGAACCAAGGCGAGACGAACGCGCCCAGCACGGCGCCCGACAGGACCAGGGCCCCCGCCACGATCTGGACCTGGCGCTGCAACGGGATCGGCTGCGACGCATCCGTCACCACGGGCAGCCCGGCCCGCTTCCAGGCATCGAGCCCGCCTTCCAGCACGTACGCCTGGCCCGACACGCATGCACGCAACGCCTGCGCATTGGCCCGGGTGCGGTTGCCGGACTGGCAATGGAAGATGACGCCCGCGGCGGCGTCCAGCGGCGCGGCGCCGCTCAGGCGTTCCATGCCGACATGGCGCGCCGCCGCGATGCGCACGCGCGCATGCTCGTCCGCCGCGCGAATGTCGATCAGCAAGGCGCCCTGATGGACGAGCTGGCTGGCCTCTTGGGGGGAAAGGGGTTTCAAGGACATGATGAACGACTCCGACCGATCAGGGTTTCAGGGGCAGAAAATGGTCTTGAGCGTGCCGATGAGCGTGGCGACGTCGGGATTGTCGATGCGGTAATACAGCGTCTGGGCCTGCCGGCGGAACGTCACCAGGCCTTCTTCGCGCATCTTGGCCAGATGCTGGGACAGCGCGGATTGGCTCAGGTCAACGTGTTCGTGCAACGCGCCGACCGTCATTTCGCCATGCTCGATCAACAGGCATAGCGTCAGCAGGCGATGCTCGTTGCCCACCGTGCGCAACAGGGCCGCCGCCCGGGCGGCCGCTTCGCGGAGAAACTGCGTCTCATCCATCAACATCTCTGTTTATTTCGTATTTTCTAATTTAGCATAGACTAATATAAACACACCACCCCACTGTCTTTCCAAGGACCCGCCATGTCCTCTCGCGCTGACATCCAGGCCTTCTTCGACGAAGCCACCCACACGGTGAGCTATCTGGTTTCCGATCCATCCTCCCGCCAGGCCGCCATCATCGACCCGGTGCTGGATTACGACCACCGCAGCGGCCAGGCATCCATGGCATCGGCGGATTGCATCCTGGCCGCCGCCCAATCCATGGGACTGCGGGTGGTGTGGATTCTCGAGACCCATGCGCATGCGGACCACCTGAGCGCGGCGCCTTATCTCAAACGGCGCACCGGGGCGGCCGTTGCCATCGGCGAACACATCCGCGAGGTGCAGCGGGTACTCGGTCCCGTATTCAACCTGACTGACCTCTCTGGAGACGGCAGCGAGTTCGACCGGTTGTTCCGCGACGGCGAAATCTTTTCCATCGGCACGCTGAGCGTGGAAGTGCTGCATACGCCGGGACACACGCCGGCCTGCGTGTCCTACCGCATCGGCGACGCGGTGTTCGTCGGAGACACCCTGTTCATGCCGGACTACGGCACGGCTCGCGCCGATTTTCCCGGCGGCAGCGCCCATGCGCTGTACCGGTCGATACGCCGGCTGCTGGCGTTGCCGCCGCAGACCCGCCTGTTCACCTGCCACGACTACCAGGCGCAGGGACGCACGGTGTACGCCTGGGAATCGACTGTCGCCGAGCAGCGGCAGCACAACGTGCACGTGCGTGATGGCATCGACGCCGAGGCCTTCGCGCAAATGCGCCAGTCTCGCGACGCCGCCCTCCCGATGCCTGCGCTGCTGCTGCCCGCCATCCAGGTCAACCTCCGCGCGGGACGATTGCCGCGGGCCGAAGCCAACGGCGTACGCTACCTCAAGATCCCCATTGCCTTGGCGCAGGAAGACCAGGCAGGTGTTGCCGAAAAAAAACCGGCCGTCCCTTGAGACAGCCGGCCCAAACAAGCACTGCCGGAAAAAGAATCAGAACGTGCGCGCCACCGAGAACACGGCGCCCAGGCGGCCGGACGGATGGCCGTACTTGGTCGGCAGCCAGTTGTCCTTGTTGGCGCCCACGGCGGCCAGGCCCACGACCCAGCCCTTCAGGTCCTTGGTGACGCCCAGCTTGTAGTCGACGTAGCCATTGATCTTCTCGCCGTCGGCGGTGTACTGCACGCCGCCCTTCAGGCGCTGGTAGCCCACGTGGCCGACCAGCCCCCAGCCGTCGCCCAGGTCGTACGTGCCGCTGGCGTCCAGGTACCAGGTGCCGCTGGTGTCGGGCGCGCCGAAGAAGTCGCCGGGCGTGTACGAGTACTTCAGCGAGTAGGTCTTGTAGGTCAGGCCGACATACAGATCGGTGTTGTTGATGTTGCCGCCGCTCTTGGCGGACGAGGAGCCGGGATAGTAGTAATGCAGCACGCCGACGTCGGCGCCCCAGTCGCCGGCCAGCGCGCCGCGCCAGCCACCGTAGAAGTCCATCTCGAGATTGCCTTCGTTGATCACGAAGTCGGACACGTTCGAGTTCCAGTTGCCCAGGTAGAAGCCCGAGCTGTGGGTGATGTCGAAGCCCAATTGCGCCGCGGGCCGGAAATCGGTCTGCGAAAAGCCGCGGAACCGGTAATCGTTGACGATCGTGGCGTTGCCGCTCAGGGAAAAGCCGGCGCCGAGGTCGGTCGGGTCGGCATGCACGACGGGCGATACCGCACATGCGGCGGCAGCCAGGGAGAGCGAGTAGGCAAGCAGCGTCTTCTTCATGAGTACGTTCCTGAGGCGATTGGAATAGGGATAAGGGCAGGCTCCAGATGCCCTGCAGGCCGGATACGAATGGATAGGTTCGTTATCAGCTTGATAAGGAATAAGCACATTCCGTGCCAACTTTTTTCTCAAGGTTTCAGGGCCGGGTGGACCGCCATGCGCACCGGTTTGGCCCGGCAGACGCCCTGCGCCGGCGCAGCCGCCGCACCGCGGCGGTGCAGAAAAGGCGTTGCCGCCCCGTCCCGGCGCGTACAGGCGCCGCACAGAAAACCGTCACGCGCCTGTAGCACCTGCTTTCTACACTTCCGGCTCCGATCAAATCCCAAAGAGGATCCAACCTGTGAAGTACTCCCTCCGCATTGCGGCGGCTGGCACCTGCCTGTCCGCTATCTCCCTCTCCTCCCCTGCCGTGGCGGCCGACGCCGCCTCCGTCCAGCTGTATGGGCTGATCGACACCGGCATCGAGTACGCCAACCATGGTCCGCAAGGCGGCTCGCACATCGATGCGGGCGCCGGCAACTGGTTCGGCTCGCGCTGGGGCCTGCGCGGCACCGAAGACCTGGGCGGCGGCACCAAGACCGTGTTCGCCCTGGAAAGCGGCTTCAGCAGCACCACCGGCAGCTCGCTGCAAGGCAGCCGCCTGTTCGGCCGCCAGGCCTACGTCGGCCTGTCCGACAAGACCTGGGGCGAGCTGACGCTGGGCCGCCACAACACGCTCATGATCGACTGGATGAGCAAGTTCAACCCGTACAACAACTCGAATTTCGGCGGCAAGGACGTGGATCCCGCGTTCTCCGACCGCATGGACAACTCGGCCAAGTACACGAAGAAGTTCGGCGCCGTCACCCTCGGCGCCTACTACAGCTTCGGCTTCAACAACGACCAGGACTGGACCGACAAGGCACGTGGCCGCATGGTCGGCCTGGGCCTGCGCTACAGCGCCGACGGCCTGACCGCCGCCGTGCTCTACCACAGCAAGCGCGCCGACGCGCCCAAGGCCCCCGCCACCAGCGACAACCGCGAAGACCGCATCCTGGCCGGCATCTCGTACAAGATCACCGACTTCACGTTCTACGGCGGCTACCGCTGGCTCGACCAGGAGCTGACCTCGCGCAGCTACGTCAGCCACCTGTTCTGGGCCGGCATCACCTATCGTCCGGTGAAGGACACGCGCCTGTCGGCCGTGGTCTACCACGAGCGTGGCACGGCCTGCGACAACATGAACGTGGGCACCTGCCCGGCCGTGCAGCAGGCCGGCCGCGACCAGCATCCGTCGCTGATCACGCTGGGCGCCGAATACGACCTGTCCAAGCGCACCACGCTCTACAGCCTGGCCTCGTATGCCATCAACGGCAACGGCTCGTCGGTCAGCGTGCTGGGCGGCAAGTACGGCGTGAACGTCGAACCCGGCCGCAACCAGCTGGGCGGCGCGGTCGGCATCGTCCACCGCTTCTGACCATGGCACAGGCCGACACCGCCGCCTGCGACATCGTCGTGCGCGGCCTGCGGCACGCCATCGGCGGCCAGGCCGTGCTCGACGGCATCGACCTGGACGTGCCGGCAGGCACCGTGCTGGCGCTGCTGGGCCCGTCGGGCTGCGGCAAGAGCACGCTGCTCAAGGCGCTGGCCGGCCTGCTGCGCCCCGATGCGGGGCGCATCGCGCTGGCCGGCCGCACCGTCTGCGATGACGGCGTGCACGAGGCCCCCGAGCGCCGCGGCCTGGGCATGGTGTTCCAGGACTATGCGCTGTGGCCGCACCTGAGCGTGTCGCAGAACGTGGCGTTCCCGCTGCAGATGCGCCGCGTGCCGCGCGCCGAGCGCGGCGCGCGCGTCTACGAGGCGCTCGCGCTGGTGGGCCTGGAAGGCCTGGCCGACCGCCGTCCCAGCGACCTGTCCGGCGGCCAGCAGCAGCGCGTGGCGCTGGCTCGCGCCGTCGTCGCGCGGCCCCGCCTGCTGCTGTTCGACGAGCCGCTGTCCAACCTGGACAAGATGCTGCGCGCCACGCTGTGCACCGAGATCGGCGCCTTGCTGGCGCGGCTGGGCACCACGGCCGTCTACGTCACGCACGACCATGAAGAGGCGCATGCGCTGGCCCACCGCATCGCGCGGATGGCCCACGGCCGCATCGCCGAGACCGTATCCAATCATCCCGAGTCTGCATAAAATGAATTTCCGTAAATCCTTCCCTAAAAAACTAATAACAGTCATGGCATTTGCATTCGGCGCAGCCGCGCCCGCCGCCCACGCACTGACGGTCTACACGGCCGGCCCGGGCACCCTCATCAAGGAACTCGCCGAAGGCTTCCAGAAGAAGACCGGCACCAAGGTCAATGTCTTCCAGGCCACCACCGGCAAGGTCATGGCCCGCCTGGAAGCCGAGGCCGCGAACCCGCGCGCCGACGTGCTGATCTCGGCCTCGTGGGACACCGCCCTCGATTTGGACCGCCGCGGCTGGCTGCTCACCTATGAAAGCCCGAATGCGGCCAAGGTGCCGGCACGCTTCAAGTCGCCCACCTACGTGGCGCAGGGCATCTCGGCCCTGGGCATCGTCTGGAACAGCAAGAGCAACACGCCTGAACCGAAGGACTGGTCCGACCTGACCGCGCCCGCATACAAGCAGGCCGTCACCATGCCCGACCCGGCCCTGTCCGGCGCCACGCTCGACCTGCTGCTGGGCCTGCAGGCCGCGCAAGGCGAGAACGCCTGGAAGCTGCTGCAAGCCATGCGCGAGAACGGCATGGTCGTCACCGGCCCCAACGCGCAGGCGCTGACGCCCGTGCTGCAAGGCGCAAAGGCCGCCGTGTTCGGCGGCGTCGACTACGTGTCCTACGGCAGCATCCAGAAGGGCGAATCCGTCAAGGTCATCTTCCCGTCCAGCGGCACCGTGATCGCTCCGCGTCCCATGATGATCCTGAAGAGCACCCGCGTGCCCGACGAGGCGCGCGCCTTCATCGACTACACCCTGTCGGAAGAAGGCCAGCAGGCCGTGGCGCGCGCCTGGCTGATGCCCGCGCGCACCGACGTGGCCGCCAACCGCCCGCTGTTCACCGACCTGAAGCTGCTGGAGACCACCGGCAAGGAAGGCGGCCCCTCGCGCGAGGACGTGCTCGCCCGCTTCTCGAAACTGTTCGGCCAACATTAAGCCGAACGAGCGCGCGACGGCTGGCGGGGTGGCGGCAGAGCAAGCGGCCCGTGCATCGGCCACGGCACTGCCGACGGCCCCCGTCGCGGCAGTGGCCGCCACACCAGCCGCCACACTGGCCGCCGCACGCTCCGGAGTCCTGCCATGAGAACGCTCTATCTGCTGGCGGCCGCCACCGTGGCCGCCTTGGCCGTGCTCGTCGCCCTGCCCGCCGCCTTCGTGGCGTTGCAGGCCGTCTTTCCTTACCTGGGCGAAGGCTCGCTGCGCCAGCCTTTCGGCAATTGGGGGACCGTCTTCGGCGATCCGTCCCTGCCCATCCTGCTGGGCTCGACCTTGCAGCTGGGCGCGGGCGTGGCCCTGGTGGCGGGCCTGATCGGCATTCCGCTGGGCGCCCTGCGCGGCCTGGCGCGCATACCGTTGGCGCGCCTGTGGGACCTGCTGCTGCTGGTGCCCTTCCTGCTGCCGCCCTACATCGTGGCCCTGTCCTGGACCATGGCGCTGCAGCCGCGCGGCTACCTGGCCCAACTGGTGGGCGCCGATCTGGGCACCCTGCTGTTCTCGCCGACGGGCCTGGTGCTGGTAATGGGATTGAACCTGTTTCCGGTGGTGTACTTCGCGGTGTCGCGCAGCATGGCGGCCAGCGGCGCCCGGCTGGCTGACGTGGCGCGCGTGTTCGGCGCCTCGCCGGCGCAGGCGTTCCTGCGCGTGACCTTGCCGCTGGCCTTGCCCGCCATCGCGGCCAGCCTGCTGCTGACCTTCACGCTGGCCATCGAAGAATACGGCGTGCCGGCGGCGCTGGGCGCGCAATCCGGCGTCTCGGTGCTCACCACGGCCATCGAGCGGCGCCTGGCCGACTGGCCCATCGACCTGTCGGGCGCCGCCCTGCTGTCGATGGTGCTGGTCGCCATGGCGCTGACCGCGTATACGCTGCAACGTGCGCTGCTGGCGGGACGTGGCTTCGAGACGGCCACCGGCAAGCCCGCGCCCGTGACGCCACGCGAGTTCGGCGCATGGAAGCTTCCCGTGCTGCTGCTGTTCGGCGGGGTCGCCACGCTGGCCGCGATCGTGCCGGTCGCGTCCATGGTGGCCACCGCGTCGCTGCGCACCGTGTCGGGCGGCCTGTCCGCGGGCAACTTCACGCTGGCCAACTTCGCCGCGCTGTTCGCGGCCGGCAGCGACACGCTGCACGCGCTGGGCACCAGCCTGTCGCTGGCGCTGGCCGCCGCATTGCTGGCGGGCACGGTGGGCTTTCTGGCCGCCTGGTGCTCGGCCGGCAAGCGGGTGCGCGGCGCCGCCGCCATCGACGCGCTGGCGCTGCTTCCCGCGGCGCTGCCCGGCATCGTGGTGGGCGTGGGGCTGATCCTGGCCTGGA
The DNA here is from genome assembly GCF_900078705.1 of Bordetella ansorpii. Classification (GTDB taxonomy): domain Bacteria; phylum Pseudomonadota; class Gammaproteobacteria; order Burkholderiales; family Burkholderiaceae_B; genus Bordetella; species Bordetella ansorpii_A. The sequence continues at coordinate 474,821 of NZ_FKIF01000010.1, read as the reverse complement.
ACCAGCCGTTCTGGCCGGCCACGCCTTACGGCACGTGGCTGATCCTGCTGCTGTCGTATGGCTGCCTGCTGCTGCCGTATCCGGTGCGCTATGTGTCGGCCGCGCTGGCGCAGATCGGTCCCAACCTGGAGGCGGCCGCGCGCGTGCACGGCGCGCCGCTGGGGTCCGCCTTGCTGCGCATCACCTTGCCCCTGGCCCTGCCCAGCCTGGCGGCCGCCATGCTGATGGTCTTCGCCGTGGCCTCGCGCGAGCTGGTCACCTCGCTGCTGCTGGCCCCGGCTGGCGTGCAGACGGTGTCCATCTACGTGTGGCAGCAGTTCGAGCAAGGCTCGGCCGGCATGGGCATGGCGATGGCCACGCTGGCGGTGGGGGTCGGGCTGACGCTGATGCTGGCGGGATTGAAGCTGCAGCGCTCGCACGCGTAGCGGCGGTGCGGGAGCCCTCCCACGCCCCGGCACGGTGGCCTGCAAGGCAGGCCATGCCGGCTTTTTTTTGTGGCTGGGAGGCCCGTCTGGCCGGGCGATCCACCGGGGATGCGCCCGGACACGCTGGTCTGCGCTGAGCGCAACTTCCAGACGGGAGTCGCGCCGCCTCTCGCAGGCAATGGCAAGCCGTGGACAGAACCGGTGGCCTCATCCCGGGGACGGCGGCACGGACGGATAAAAGAAAGCCGGCCAGGTTACTGGCCGGCGCTGCCCTGGCCCCCGGAATCAGGCACCAGGGGGCGGTGGGGTGAACGTGCATCATGCGGCGCTTGGCGATGCCGCCTCGGGCTCAACTGGCCGCGGCAGCCGGCTGCTGCGCATGCTCGGCACGCCATTGCTGCACGCGCTCGGCGCGCTTTTCCTGGCGATCCTTCATGCGGGCTTCGCGCGCCTTGACCAGTTCGGCCACCTGGCCACGCTGGGTGTCGTTCAGGCTATCCCACACGGCCAGCCACTTGTCGCGCACCTGGCCTGCTTGCGTGCGGAACTGGTCGCGGTTGGCCTCGGACGCGGCCATGAGCGCGCGCGGATCGAGCTTGCCGTCGGCCAGTTGCTTGTCCAGCAACTGGTGGCGGCCAGCGCCGGCTTCGCGGTGCGCCTTGAACAGACTGAGCTGGGCGTCGCGCGCCTGCTGAACCAGGCCCTGCTGGTTGGCGTCCAGCTTCAGCGTATCCAGCTGCGCCTTCGACACGGGGCCCAGGCCCGGGATCATCATGCCGTCGCGGCCCATGTGATGGCCATGGCGGCCATGGCGTTCGCCACGGGGGCCCTTGTGGGCATCCGGGGTGGCCTTGGCGGCGGACGATTGCGTGGCGGCGGGAGCATCGGTGGTGGCGGCGATGGTCGGGGCGCTCAGCAGGCCCGCGGTGATGGCCATGCTCAGGCCGGCAAGGGTATGACGCAGTGCGATTCGGGACATGAGAACTCTCCTGTAGGGTGGGAACGCGATGCCATTGTGCGGCGGCACCGGTTTCGTTCGGGTTTCGTCCGCAGGGAGCTTGTTTCAGTCGATTGCTTGGGGAAGAGATTCTCGGCAGGACGGAAATGCGGCACGCGCGGGAGATCCGATCACGGCGCTGCCATGGCGCCGACCGCATCAATAAGCCTTATCCCAGCGAAGAACGTCTTCTATCGTCGGGGCATCCATCACATTGTCCAGCCAAGCCAACAGCTGTTCAGCCCTGGCGTTGCGGACCTTGAATTCGATCTCTCTGGGGATCTCACCGAAGCGGCGAATAAGCTGGCGTATCAGCACATCCTGATAGCCCTCGGTCTTGGCTCCATTCAACACCCAGAGCGTATCCCTTTCCACCTTTTCACGTTCGAAGGCGATCTGCCTCAGTTCTTCTTCCGAATACATGGCCTCGAGATGCTGCATGGCCTCAAGCGCGGGTGGATGCGTGATTTGATTCATGATGTCCTCGTTCAGGTCATTCGACAGGCAGACCACCCAATCCTTCAGCGCGGGATGTCCCTGCCGCAGGGCCCCTGCCTTGCGCAACTCAACCACATACAGTTGCAGGGCCTGATCGAATTCTAGGGATAGCGCGCGCGCATCGCGCAAAGTGAACCGCCAATCAGACTGATCCGATGGATTTGCGTACCAATCCTGCCCCAACAACGTGATGCCGATGGAAGGCCGCAGCGCATCGTAATCCTGCCCGGACACCAACTGCTGCGCCAGCCCGCGCGCCAGGTAGTAGGCATTGCGCGCGGGCCAGGCGGCATGGCGCCGCATCTGCATTTCAACGATGAACTGCTGCCCTGCTGTGTCCTGAGCGAGGATGTCGAAGAACACCTGCTTGCCACTCGGCGTATCCGGCAGCAGATTGGGATTCAGGATGGCCGAAATGGATACCGGCGCCGCAGGATGGCGCACGGCATTGATCAGGTCCGACAGCAGATGCGGATGACGTAAGCGCCTGCCGAACACACCCTTGACGGTTCAGCCTACGCAGCAGGCTGCCAGCGATGCGGCAGCAGTTCGGCGATCTGGTGGTTTTTCTGCGTGGGCAGCCGGGTCAGAACGTCCTTCAGATAGGCATACGGATCATGCCCGTTCAGCCGCGCCGACTGGATCAGGCTCATAATGGCGGCCGCACGCTGCCCGCCGCGCAGTGACCCCGCGAACAGCCAGTTCGAGCGCCCGATCGCCCAGGGCCGGATCTGGTTCTCCACCCAGTTGTTGTCGATCGGTGCGTCGCCGTCATTGAGATAGCGCGTGAGCGCCTCCCAGCGCTTAAGGCTGTAGTCGATGGCGCGTGCGGTACCCGAGCCATCGGGCACGCGCTGGCGTTGCGCGATCAGCCATCGATGCAAAGTCTCGGTGATCGGCTTGGCGCGGTCCTGACGTATCCGCCTGCGCTCGTCGGCAGGCAGGTCTGCCACGTCTCTTTCCACGCCGTACAAGGCCCCGAACAGCTCCAGCGCCTCTTTGGCGATCTGGCTTTGGTTGCTCGCATGCAGGTCATGGAACTTGCGTCTGGCATGCGCCATGCAGCCCAGTTCCGTGATCCCCGCAGCGAACCCCGCCTTATAGCCGGCATAGTCGTCGGTCACCAGCTTGCCGCGCCACGCTTGCAGGAACGTGCGGCAGTGCTCGCCGGCCCGGCTGGGCGCGAAGTCGTAGAGCACCGCGCGCAGGCTGTCGAACGAGGTCGGTGTGTACGCCCACAAGTAGGCGCGGTGCGTCTTGCCCGCGCCGGGCTTGAGCATCTGCACCGGCGTCTCGTCGGCATGCAGCACCGTTTTGCCCAGAACCTCGACCTTGAGTGCATCGACCAGCGGCTGCAACCGCAGCCCGCACACGCCGACCCACTCGCCCAGCGTCGAACGCGGCAGCGCCAGGCCGGCCCGTGCAAAGATGCCTTCCTGACGGTACAGCGGCAGGTGGTCGGCGAACTTGGCCACCAGCACCTGCGCCAACAGCCCCGCCGTCGGGATGCCCTTGTCGATGACCTGCGCGGGCACCGGCGCCTGCGTGAGCGTCTCGCACTGCTCGCACACCCACTTGCCGCGGATGTGACGCTCGACCGAGAACACGCCCGGCAGGTAGTCCAGCTTCTCGCTGACGTCCTCGCCGATGCGCTTCAAGCCGCAACCGCAGTGGCACGTCGTGGACGAAGGCTCGTGATGGATATCGGTGCGCGGCAGTTCGGGCGGCAGCCGCATGCGGCGCGGCGCCTGCGCCTCAGTAGGCTTGGGCGAGATCGCCTGACTAAGCGCCTCGACTTCCTCTTCGATGGCGGCCATGTCGGCATCCATCGTCTCTTCCAGGAGGCTCGCCTGCGCCGGGTTCAGTTGCTCGCTGCGCTTGCCGTACCGCCAGCGCTTGTACAGCGCCAGCTCCTGCTTGAGCTGCTCGATGTGGGTGTCTTTGAAGTGCAGAACCTGGTTGTGCTTGGCGATCTGCGCATCGTACTTCGCGAGCTGTTCATCGCTTGCTGCAATTTTTGCATCACGTACAGCGAGTTGCTCGTCGCGCGAAGCCACCTCGCCCATCAGGCGTTCGGCCAATGCCCGCAGTTGCTGCGCGTCGAGGTGATCCAGGGATGCGGTACTCATGGCCGCCAGTATGCCGCAGGCCCGACCGCCTTGATATTGGCGTCTTGCCGGATTGCTTCGGACTACAGCACCGAGATCGCACCCGCTGCACCGACGTGCTGCCACGGCAGCCCCAGCACCAGCGCCTGCCATTGCTCGCCGTCGACCGCGACGTGGGCGCCGCGCAAGGCATCCGCCCATACGAACTTGCCACGGTTGAGCCTGCGCGCGGCCAGCCACACGCCGATCCCGTCGTGCACCAGCACCTTCATGCGATTGGCCCGGCGGTTGGCGAAGCAATAGGCGTGGTGCGGGCGCGCGATGCCGAACACCGCCACCACCCGAGCCAGCGCCGTCTCGGTGCCGGCGCGCATGTCCAGCGGCTCGGTGGCCAACCAGATCGCATCGACACGGATCATCGCAACCACTCGCGCAACCAAGTCACGCAAGCGCTGGCTTCGCTCACGGGCCACTGCACCGTCGCTTGCACTGGTCCGCGCGACAAGCGGATCTCGATATGGCGACCCGTAGACGGCGCCGCCGGCAACGCGACCGGCACGAATGCCGGCGCTACGGAGTTCTGCCGCTTGGCCTGACGGACCCACTTATGCAACAGGTTGGCGTTCACGCCGTGCGATAGTGCCACGGCGGCAATGGATGCTCCTGGCTGACCGCACTCGGCCACGATCTGCGCCTTCAGCGCCTTCGGATAGGAGCGGCGCTTAGGCACCGGCGCTAATTCTGTCTTCGACATGGTGTCCACCTAAAAGTGGTGGACACTATCCGGGGACAACTGCTGCACTCAAAGATGGGTTCACCGGGCGCTTACCGGATGACGGCAGAACAGCGACTTGAAGACGACGTCGTTGGAGAGGCGCCAACCGCGTGGCGCATGCCTGTCAGAGACTGAAGAAGTGAACACGGCTTCCTATCGATGAACGATTCCGGAAGCCGCACTCTAGCCAGACAGGCGATCCATGAAAATTGGCCAATTCCGTCCCTGCGACGGAAAGATCCCGCCGAGAACGCGTTACGGCGTGTCCCAGGCCGCCAGATATTCCTTCCAGTGCGGCGCATCGCTGGCGGCCAGCGTGTCGCGCACCAGGGCGATCTCGGCGTCGTACGAGACCTGGTCGAGCTCGCCGCGCAGGAAACGGAAGCGGCAATACACCAGCCAGGTGTTGACCACGTCGGTTTCGCAGTAGGCGCGCACCGCGTCGGCCTGGCCGTTGTTCCAGGCCTCCCAGACCTTGCTGCCGTCCATGCCCAGCTTGCCGGGAAAGCCGCACAGCTTGGCCAGTTCGTCCAGCGGCGCGTTGGCGCGGCCGTTGTATTTCGCCAGCAGGTCCATCAGGTCGATGTGGCGGTTGTGGTAGCGGCTGATGTAGTTGTTGTACTTGAAGTCGCGGTCTTCGTCGCCCAGATCCCAGTAACGCGGCGCGGGCACGCCGTGGATGAGGCTGCGGTAATGCAGCACCGGCAGATCGAAACCCGAGCCGTTCCAGCTGACCAGCCTGGGCGTATAGCGCTCGATGGTCTTGAAGAACCCCGACAACAGCACGGGCTCGGGATCGTCCGGGTCGCCCAGCGTCTTCACGCGGAAACCCTTGTCGTCGCGGAACACGCAGCCCACCACGGCCACCTTGTGCAGGTGCAGCGGCAGGAAGTCGTGGCCCACGGCTTCGCGCCGCGCGGCGAAGGCGCGCTCGGCGACCTCGGTGTCGGGCACGTCGGCGCCCCAGCCGTGCAGCCGGCGCAGGCCGGCCACGTCTGGCAGGGTTTCGAGGTCGAAGACCAGGGTGGGCGTCATCGCGCGGGCAGGTACTGCAGCGGGTCGACCGGCGTGCCCTGGCGGCGGATCTCGAAGTGCAGCTTGGGCGACGTGGTGTCGGTCTGGCCCACCTCGGCGATCTTGGCGCCGCGCTTGACGTTCTGGCCCGTCTTGACCAGCAGCGCGCGGTTGTGCGCATAGGCCGTGATGAAGCCGTTCTGGTGATTGATGATCACCAGGTTGCCCAGGCCGCGCACGCCGTTGCCGCTGTACATGACCTTGCCGTCGGCGGCAGCGATGACGGGATCGCCGGGCGAACCCGCTAGGTCGATACCCTTGGTGTTGCTGTTGAACTGCTGCGTGACGGCGCCGCTGGCGGGCCAGCCCCAGGCAATGACGTTGGCGTCGGACGCGCGCGCCGGCGTGGGCGTGGCGGCCGGCGCCGGCGTGGCCGGTTGCGCGGGCGTGGCGGCCGGCGGCGAGGCGCCGTCGGCCGGCTTGGCGGCCGACGCGGGCGGCGCATCCAGCGGCACGGGCTCGGACGACTTGCTGGGCGCGGTGGCGATCGCCTGCGGCGTGTTGACCGGCGTGGCCGGCGCGGGCGAAGCGGCGCCGCCACCGGCGGAAGCGGACAGCTTCAGCACCTGTCCCACCGCAAGCTGGTTGGGATCGCTGAGGTTGTTCAGGCGCTTGAGCGTGTCGATGTCGACATTGTTGTTGCGGGCGATGCGATAGAGGCTGTCGCCGGGCTTGACCACATAGGTGCCGCCCGCGGCGGGTGCGCTGGCGGCGGGCTGCTGGGTCATGTCCACGATGGGCGCCTGGCGCGACGTGCTGGTGCAGCCCGCCAATGCCAGGGCCAGGACGAGCGCGCCAGCCGGCAGCATGCGGTGGCCCGGACGCGCGAGCGCGCGGGGCGATATAGCAGCGGTCAGTGTCAACTGCCCGTTGAGCATACGATTCTCCTGTCGCTCAAGTTTGTATTCCGGCTCGCAAGGGCACGAAGCGCACGGCTTCGAGCTCGCGGCGATTCCAACTGGCGGCCCCGGTGCGTTCGATCAGCACCAGTCGTTGGGTGGTGCCTCCCTCCGGGGCGATCAGGCGGCCGCCTGGCGCCAGTTGCGCAAGCAGGGCCTGAGGAATGCTCAGGCCCGCGGCAGCCACAACAATAGCATCGAACGGCGCGATGCCGGGCAGGCCCAGCATGCCGTCGCCATGGATCAGCCTGACCTTGGTGGCCAGGCGCAGGGCGCGCAGGTGCCCGCGGGCCAGCTCGAACAGGCCGCGGATGCGCTCGATGGCATGGACTTCGCGCACGAACTGGGCCATGACCGCGGCCTGGTAGCCGCAGCCGGCGCCGACCTCGAGCACGCGCGAGGGCTCGCGGTCTTCGCAGACCGCCGCCAGCATGCGCGCCACCACCCAGGGCTGCGAGATGGTCTGCGAGTGGCCGATGGGCAGCGCGGCGTCTTCATAGGCGCGGCTGGCCAGGGCCTCGTCGACGAACAGGTGGCGCGGCACGGCGCTCATGGCGGCCAGCACGCGCTCGTCGGAAATGCCTTGCTCGCGCAGGCGCTGCACCATGGCCTGGCGCAGGCGCTCGGAGTTCAGGCCCAGGTTGGGCAGGGGCGGCGCGGCGTTGCGCGAGGCGTCGGGACGCTGCAGCGTGGCCGATGAGATGCGGGTGTTGCTGTTGGCCGCCGTGATGCCAGGGCCCACGCCCGCGGTGCCATAGCGGGACGCCGCGCTCTTGGGTGCGCCCGGCTTGGGCGCGCCGGACAGCGGCACGCGGCTGTAATCGGGGGCGGGACGCTTGGTGCTCATAGGGGCTCCGCCCACGCACGGACCTCGTCCAACTGGCCGGAATGGGTGAGGTCGAGCCGCAGCGGCGTGATGGCCACGGCGCCTTCGGACACGGCATGGAAATCGGTGCCCGGCGTGGCGTCGGCCGCCAGGCCCACCGGCCCGATCCAGTAGACCGGATCGCCGTAGGGCGTGGTCGTGCGCACCACGGGCTCGGACGGATGGCGCTTGCCCAGTCGGGTGACGCGATAGCCGGCCAGGTCTTCGAACCGGCGGTTGGGCATGTTGACGTTCAGCAGTACCGGCGCGGCCAGCGGATGGGCCATCTGGCGCTCGACCACCTGGCGCGCGGCGCGGGCGGCCGAATCGAGATGCTCCCAGCCCTTCTCGGCCAGCGAGAAGGCGATGGCGGGAATGCCGAACAGATAGCCCTCGGTGGCGGCGGCCACGGTGCCCGAATACAGGGTGTCGTCACCCATGTTGGCGCCGTTGTTGATGCCGGAGACGACCAGGTCAGGGCGTGCGTCCATCAGGCCGCCCGTCAGCGCCACGTGCACGCAGTCCGATGGCGTGCCGTTGACATAGAGAAAGCCGTTGGGCGCGGTGCGCACCGACAGCGGACGATTGAGCGTGAGCGAGTTCGAGGCGCCGCTGTGGTTGGTTTCCGGCGCGACCACGGTCAGCTCGCCCAGATCGGCAAGCGCATCGACCAGCGCCTGGAGGCCGGGCGCGTTGTAACCGTCGTCGTTCGAAACCAGGATGCGCATCGAGCCTTCCAGTATTTTCAGTGGACCGCGGCGCGGGGCGACCCGCCGCGAGGCAACCGATTGTACGGCAGGCCGCCTGACGCCGGCGGCCGGGCGCGCGGTAGAATCCGCAGCCTCAGCCCACTGCCCAATTCCGCCATGGTCGAAGCCGCCCCCTCCCTGCCCCTGAATGCCGCGTTGGTCCTCCTGGCCTACCTGATCGGCTCCATTCCGTTCGCGGTCATCGTTTCCCGCCTGATGGGCCTGCAGGATCCGCGCAGCTATGGCTCGAAGAACCCCGGCGCCACCAACGTGCTGCGCTCGGGCAGCAAGCCCGCCGCGGCGTTGACGCTGCTGGGCGACGCCGCCAAGGGCTGGTTCGCGATCTGGCTGGCCCAGGCGCTGGCGCCGGGGCTGTCCTGGACCACCTACGCGCTGGTGGCGCTGGCGGTCTTCCTGGGCCACCTGTACCCCGTTTTCCTGCGCTTCAAGGGCGGCAAGGGCGTGGCCACGGCGCTGGGCGTGCTGGCTGCCATCCAGCCCTGGCTGGCGGTGGCCACGGTCGCCACCTGGATCATCGTGGTGCTGTTCTCGCGGTATTCCTCGCTGGGCGCCCTGGCGGCGGCTTTCTTCGCGCCCATTTACTACGTGTTCGGCTCGGGCGTGGCCTGGAAGGCGCACCCGCCGGTGGTGGTCGCCATCGCCGTGATGAGCGTGCTGCTGTATTACCGCCACCGGGCCAATATCCAGCGCCTGCTGGCCGGAACGGAAAGCCGGATCGGCGGGAAGAAGAAGTAGGCTTGCAAGAAATGGGCTTGCGCGCCAGGCGGCCCCATCCGGGCACGCCGGCGCGCAAGCCGCCGCCCTGGCTTACAGCCCGAATTTACGGCGCTCCTCGGCCGACAGCCGCGCCAGTTGCGCCGGCGTCAGTTTCTCGCCCCGGCCCACCATCTGCAGCATGCTCTGCGCGCTGTAGCCCGCCGGCTGGGCCGGCGCGGCGGCGCCAGACGGATCCGATTGGCGAGGGGCAGCAGGCGCGGCGCGCTCGCTGCCGAAGCCCAGCACCTGCACGCTGATGATGGACGGCAGCGCCTTCTGGGCCGCCGCGCGCGACCGCGCCACGGCATCCTGCGCCGAGGTCGCCGCGCTGGTGGCCGCCGCGCTGGCATTGCTCAATGCTCCCACGTTCACCGCCGCCATCACCGGGATGCCCTGGGATTCGCCCTGCACCTGGATATTCGCCGCGTTGACCACGTGCAGCGCCGCGATGTTGACGTTCCCGGAGACGCGGATGCCTGCCTCGCCCGCATCGATGGTTCCCAAGGGCGCGATCAGGTCCACGTCGCCGGGCGGCACTTCCGGAATCGGATTGAGCGTGGCGATGCCCGCGCCGGTGTTCGGCGTATTGGGCGAGAGCGCCACGTTGCCCAGGTCGTCGTAGACACGGCGCTGGGGGGTGTAGACCACGGTGGTCTTGGCGCCCCGCCCCGCGTTGATGTCGCCCTGTGCCGACCACGCCAGCACATTGCCGCCGAAGGTGGTGAAGATGCGGCTCTGGCCCAGCAGGATACTGTCGCGGGAATAGATGCCGATGTCGCCTTCGCCCTGCGTCAGCACCCCGGAACCCTCGCCCGGCGTGAAGCCTCCGTCCACGCCGACCAGCGCGCGGCCGCCCGGCGCCAGGATGCTGATGCCGCCGCCGAAGTCGGTGTGGATGCCGGCATCCAGTACCTTGTAGAACGGGGTTTCGGGCGGTGAGCCCGCCGCGATCCACTCGTCTTCGCGCAGGTACGTCACGCCGGTCTGCGGACGATTGGTGATGACGGGATCGACGAACCGGTCGTAATACCGGGCATTGCTGAACATGGTCAGGTTGCCGGCGTAATCCTGGCCGGGGAACAACGTGGCGATCGCCTCGCGGCCGCGCAGGTAGCTGCCGAAGCGGCGGCTGGCCTCGTCGTTGTACTCACGGCCGCCCAGCCGCAGCTCGGCGTAATAGATGCCGCGCAGGAAGGCGCTGCGTTGCTCGGCCGGCAGCGCGGCGAAGAAGGCTCGGGCGTCCGTGGTGCCGGGCTCGAAATGCAGGCCCAGCCGGTTGGCGCCGCCGAAGCGTTCCTGCAGCCAGTTGACCAGGTGCAACTGGCTTTCCAGGCGATACTCGCGCGTCAGGCTGCGGCTGGAAGCCGTGCCGCCGGCGGCCACCGCCCGGGCATGGCCGGCATCCAGCTCGGCCTGCTTCGCCTGCAGGTAGGCCTGCGGCGTCGCCTGGTCCCGGTCCTGGTCGTAGCCGAACTCACGGGCCAGCCATTGCTCGAGGGTCAACTCGCCGTCGTAGATGGTCAGCGCCCGGCCCGGCTGGTCCGCGAACGGCGCGGACGGGTCGGCCTGCCTTGCCGGGTCCAGATAGCGCGCCGCGAACCCCGCCCAATCCGGCCCCTGCGCGCCGACGCCGGCCGCCACGGCGATGGTCGCGCCGCTGCCGCGATCGTTGGGCGAGACGTTGACCACCGGTCCCAGGCTGCGCAACTCGCCCTTGTCCGCCATGTACACGTCCCGGCCGGCGCTGATGTCCAGCAGGCCGGGGCCGGCGATGTAGAACGTGCTGTACCGGATGTCGCGGTCCGCCTGCACCACGGAGACGTCGTCGGCGCTGGCGTGCACGATCAGGTTGCCGCGCGAGGTTCCTCCGCCGATGGCCAGGGGAACCAGAGGGTTCAAGGGTATCGTCGTCCAGCCCAGGCCACCCGCGCCGCCGCTGGCGAAATCGAAGGTTCCCAGCGCCGTACCCGAGTTGACGATGTCGCGTCCCGCCCGGATCGCCACCGGGCCGCCCCCCTCGTACCAGGTCGAATAGTCGCCCGGCTGGCCCGCTATATTGCCGCGATACACGATGGAACCCAGGCGCAGGCCCACCAGATCGCCTTCGACGGCGTAGTAGCGCGCGGGCGGCAATCCCTGCACGACGTGGCCCGAGGCCGTCGGCGCCGCGAACGAGAACAGCGGGAAAGGCACCCCCGACCCCGTGGTGCCCACGAGCGCGGCGGGCGCCACGGCGTCGGCGGAGACATTGTGGACCACGCGGCGGCCGCCGCCGGGCACCGTGTACTCGCCGATGAACCCCGGGTCGAAGGGGTCGGGCAGGGCCGCCGGATCGGCGCTGGACACCGAGAACGGCTTGCCGCCGGCGTACAGCGAACCGGCCGCCAGCAGTTCCAGTTGCCCCGTGCCCGATGACTGGTAGTTCGGATCGACCGGAGACGGGGCCAGCACCACGCCGACGCCCGCGGCATCGCCGCTGCCGTAGTAGATGCTGCCGCTGGCCGCCGCCGCCCGAAGCACCGAGGGATAGACGAAATTCCGGTCCGTGGCCCTCAGGTTGCCGTCCACGTCGGCATCCGCCGGCCCGAGCGTGGGCGTCAGGTTGCCGCCCGCGGCCAGCAGGTCGACGGCGGTCGACGGCGTCCACAGCGAGAACCAGCTCCATCCGCCGCTGGCGTGCGATTCGCCGTTGGCGAAATAAGGCGTGCCCGCGGTGCGCTGCTCCACGCGGCCGGGATCGCCCACGCCGGCCAGCACCAAGTCGCCGCGCGCCTCCAGCCGGGCGCCGGCATCGCCGAGCATCAGCACCGGTCCGCCCGACGTCAGCGCCGAGCTGGCGGTATAGGCCTCCAGCGGCCGGGATTCCTGCGGGTCCTGCGCCCCGTAGCGCAGCTCCACGCCGCCCACGCTGCCCGCCTGCAACCGCAACGCGCCGCGCAGGTTGGTGAAAGTGCCATTGAGCTCCAGGTGCTGGACCGTGCCGCTGTCCAGGTTCGTGATCTGATTGCCGAAGCTGGAACCCGAGAAACTCCGCGTGGCGGGATCGGGATTGAGCCCGCCGCCGATGCGGATATCCAGGTCGCCGCCGCCCGTCTGCACCAGTTCGCCCGAGGCCGTGACACGCCCCGTGCTGGCCACGGCCAGGTTCAGGCCCTGGCTGCGCAACGTGTAGTAGCCGCCCCAGTCGCCACGGCTTTGCAGCATGCCGGCGCTTTGGCCGGCCTCCAGCACGAAATTGCCGCCGCCCAGGGTGCCGAAGCCCGTGAATCCGATCAGCCGCGGCTGGTAGATGAAGCCCTCCAGATTGTTCAGACCGATGGCCGGGTCGACGTAGGTGCCAAAGTTGATCCACCACGCCGTCGGTATGCCGTTCTGGCCCGTCTGCACGCTGCCGCTGCCCTGGCGCCACAGCCAGTTGCCCAGCGAATCGCTGGTCGACAGGGTCAAGACCGCCATCCCCAGGGGCTCCTGGCGCGGCCGGGTCGGCCCCATGGCGTCGCCCATGATGCTGCCGCCCGCGCGCACCAGCAGATTGCCGCCCGATTCGGGATACCAGGCGTGGTAGACGCTGTGTGCGCCGCCATTGACCAGGTTTTCGAAGTCGCCTGCCTCGCGGCCCAACACGGGCGGCGTGTAGCCCTCCCCATCCGTGATCAGGCTGGGGCTGACGCCTCGCGGCAGATCATAAGGGTCTGCGCCCCCCGAAGCGGCCAGCGAGGCCGACTGCGTGCCGGCGGTGTAGACGCCGTACAGCGAGCCCATGACGATGTCGCCGCCCGACACCATGCGCAGGTCTCCCGTGCCGGTGCGCACCACGCTGAACAACTGCTCGCGCAGGGGCGCCGGGACGACTTCCTGATCCGCGGGCGTGCCGGGAGATGCCATGTCGACGGCATGTCCCAAGCCCAGGTTGTTCAGCTCGAGCGGGCTGCCGCCGAGGTAATCGTACAGCGTCAGGACTTGCTCTTCGGTAATCTCGGCGCCCGGCACCATCAGGAACGGGATGCCGATCCACTCGAAACCCGACGGATCGAAATCGTCGCTGAAGCGATAGACAGGCGGGGTGCCCGTACCGGGAATGTCGATGAACGTCATGCCCATGCCAAAGTGGTTGTCCGAAAGCAGCACGCGGCCTGCCTGGGCATGCCCGGCTGCCGGGCGCGCCACGGCCAGCCTGTCCGCCGCCGCCAGGTCCGCCCCCCCCACCAGGGTCAGATCCCACGACTGGGAACCCGACGGCAGCATCGGCGCCACGGCCAGGTTGCGGCCCTGGCTGCCGGAGGCGTCACGCGGACGCAGATCCACCGTGAGGGCGCCATCGGGCAGCAGCACATACGTCTCGCTGGGAATCACGGCGCCACGGCTCAGGGGCAACGCCCGGGCCAGCTGCACGCCGTTGACCGTGTCGCCGAAGGGCAGCACGCTGGGATCCTTCACATAGCCCACGGGAAACGGCAGCGCCACGCCGGCCGGCCACGTCATGGCCGCGATGTGCGCCTGGACCGGCAGGCGCAAGCCCGCGCCGAGCTTCGCGCCTTGCGGCAAATCCAGCGGCGTGGCCAGCACGGCGCCCTCGCCGAACAGCAGCGCACCGTCGGCGCCGTACACCGCGCCGCCCAGCACCGTGCCGGCGGCCAACGTAAGCGGTTGCGCCAGTTCGGCCGTGGCGGGCAGCAGCGTGCCGGCGGCCAGGCTCATCGGCTGCATGGGCAGGTCGTAGTTCAGCACCTTGCCCGACTGGAAGAACGTGCCTTCGGCCAGCGTCACCAGCCCGCCATGCGGGACCACCACGTCGCCGGCATAGGGATGGTGGCCGGCGGTCAGGATCCAGCCCTGTTCGTCGATGGTGGAAATCACGCGCGCCCCATCGAAGCCGTCGCTCAGGCTGCCGTACACCGCCAGGTCGCCCTGGGCGCGGAATACCAGGGCGCCGGCCTCGCCGGAACCCACCGCCGCCGTCATCCGGGTATGGGGGTTCACGCTGGCGTACCGGTAGCCCGACAGATCGATATCGCCCTCGATGTGCAGATTGCCGTCCGGATTGCGCGCCGCGTTGCTGACGATCTGCACACCCGGCCGCAGGTGGAACTGATCGGCATAGGCGCGCAGGCCCGCCAGCCGGTTGTTCATCAAGTCGCCGTTGGCCAGCGCCTTGCCGATGAATTCGAGGTTGCCGCCATGCAGGCCATCCAGGTAAGACTTGTCGATGACCTGGTAGGTCTTGCCGTCCGCGGTCCTGTCGTCGCCGACACGGGCCGTATCGTCGGTGACGAAGGCATTGACCGTGATGGACCGGGCGCCGTCGATGGTGATGGCGCCGCGCGCCTCGATGCCCACGTCGTCGTCGCCAACGCGCGGCGCGTTCAGCGACACCGTGCCGTATCGGGCCGAGGCGCCCGACACCGCGAGATTCATGCGGGTGCCGCTGGCAAGCGTCAGCACGCCCTGCCCCGCATCGATTTCGATCACGGCCCGGTTGGGCGCCTCGATGGGCTGGCCGTAGCTGTCCACGCGCAGCACGCTGGCCGAGGCGTCCAGCACCGCGCCGCCCGCCAGCGTCACGCCGTTGCCGGCCGCCAGCCGGATGCTGCCTGCCTGCTCGCCGCTGGCGTCGATGCGGCCCGCGACGGTGAGATGCCCCTGGTCCAGCGCGATGTTCACTTCGCGCGCCTTCACCTCGCCGCCCACCGTCAGGTCGCCCTGGCCGATGCGGAAGCTGCGGCCACCCGTCACGCCGCTGCCCGTCAGACGCTGGTTCAGGTCGGCGAAACCGGCGATCTGGCTGGCGTGGATGTCGATGGCGCCGGCCGCGAAGGGCACCAGCGTGCCGCCCGCATCGTAATAGCCGCTGCTGCCGCCCATGAGGGCGCCGGCCAGTTCCACCACGCCCTGCGGGGCGTACGCGCCCAGTTTGCCCGCACGGTTGAATTGCGCGGACAGATCGATGCGCGAAGCCGCCGACTGCACGATGCCGCCCGCGCGGCTGTCCAAGGCGACGTCGCCGCCCCAGCTGTACTTGCTGACGTCGTAGAAGTCGATGCGGCGGCCCGCCAGGTCCAGCTGGGCATTGTCCGCCAACGTGACCGTATCCTGCGCCGCCAGGGTCAGCTTGCCGCTGGGCAGCAGCACCGCGCTGTCCAGCACCAGCGCCCCGAACCGGCTGTCCAGCGAGATTTCCGCGCCCAGCGCGCCCGTCAGCGAGGCGTTGCTCACCGACGGCGCAATGGCGCCCTGCGGCATCACGACGCGGATATCGCCGCCCGCCGTGAGCCTGTTGACCGACCCTGCCTGCCCCGTCAGCAGCGGCGTCCTCAGATTCAATGCGCCGCCCTGGTAGGTATAGCCATTGATCGTCTCGTCCCACTCGCTGCGCGACTGGTAGACGGCCAGGCTGCCGCTGTGATTGGCGGTAATGCGTTCACTGGCATCGAGATCCACGGCGGCAAAGCCCAGCGCCAGGCGCGCATGGCTGCGCACGCTGTCGCTCTGGGTCTTGGGGCCGTAGCCGAACTCGATCTGCCGCGCATCGACGCGCAACGTGCCGGCCCCCGTGCCGGGGCCGCCGGCCACGATGCCGCCGGGGGCCGTCGTCGCGCCGTTCCACACCAGCGTGTCCGTCTCGATGAGCGCCACCGCGTCCGGCCCGCCCATGCCATAGATCGCAGGCGTGGTCAGCACGAGGCGCTGCAGGGCCGACCGGCCCGTGGCGGCATCCAGCGTGGACAGCCTGACCGAGTCGTAGAAATTGACCGATTCGCGCACGGCCAGCACCAGGTTCTCCAGCGCCGGCGCCCCCGCGCCGGTGTCGCCCTGCAGCAGCCGATCCAGCACCGCCTGGCTCAGCGACATGCCTGCCGGCAACAGGCCGCGCGTGGCGGCGTCGGCCAGCACCGCATCGCTGCCCACGTTGACGCCGCCCACCGCCAGGATCAGATTGCGCGTGCCGTACCGCACGGCATCGCCGAGGACGAAGCGGTTGTCGGTGACCGCGGTGATGGTGCCTTCGGAATACAGCCGGGTCGTGCCCGTGCAGGCCGCATCGGCCGCGCACAGGCCGATCTCGATGGACCCGGCCCCGACTCGCTCTTTGGCCACCGACGGGGGCAGCATGTCGAGCAGCCCATTGGACAGGGCCAGGATCGAGGTTGCGCCGGGCTGGTAGATGTAGCCCTGGTTGGCATCGTAGTAAGCGGCCCCCTGACCCAGGGTACTGATCTGCGCGCCCCGCTCCAGCGTGATGCCGCCCATGATGTCGTTGGTCATCAGGAAAACTTCGCCGGCCCGCAGGCTGGCGCCCGAGCGCAGCGTGATGGTGCCTGCATTGACCTGGGCCGGCGCAATGACGTTGGCCAGTTGCGTGGAACCGGTTCGGGCATTCGTGTACGTGGAGGCCAGCCGCCCGCCGATCACCAGGCGGGAGACCCCCAGCGCATTCAGGTCCCGGCCATGGACCGACACGCCATCGAAGCCCTGGGTCGGCGCCGCCCCGTCGGCCAGCACCTCGTAGTGGGACGTGCCCAGCACATACGCAACGCTGCCGCGCCCGCCCTCGGCCGGACGGCCGTCCAGGGTGGCGGCGAATTCCAGCGCGGCAAGCGGCTCGATCCGCGCGTAAGAAGGCGCTTGAAGCCCCAGGAGCAGCGCCTTGGCGTCGCGCTCGAGCAAGGGACGCGGCACGCCTTCCCGCGCTGCCTGCGCCACGGCAAAGGCGGCGTAGCTGGTCTCGTTGTATTGCGAGTAACGGCGCAGCGTGTCCGCCGCCGTCAGGATCACCTGCGTGGGCAGCGCCTGGCGCACACTGGTGTTGATCGTGCTCAACTGCGCCGTGGCGCTCCAGGATCCGTTGCGCATCCGGTAGGCGCGCGCCTGAGGCGCGACCTGCGCCGAGCCATTGAACTCGACGCGGAACGCGCCGGGCAGCAAGGCGTAAGTGGACGGCAGCAGCGTGTAGGTGCCCGCCGGCAGGCCCGGCACGCCGGCCTCGATGGTGACCTGGCGGCCCAGGGCGGGATCGCCGGCGCCCTGCTCGGCGGCCACGGGCGCATATCCCGCCTGCACCCCCGGCACGATGGCGTAGACGGGATTGGTGGACAACGATGGCAGATTGAATCCGCCGCCCTTGGCATCGGCCTGCACCAGCGGATACAGGCGGGCATCGGTCGACCCGCCTCGGCCGGTCAGGAACGCCGCGCCGGTCAGCGTCCCGCCGCCCGACAGATCGATCAGCGCGCCTTCCTGCGCATGCACCGCGGCGGACTTGAACACGACCGCGGGCTCGCCGCCCACGCCCTGGTAGACCACGTCCACGCCGTCATAGGCGTACGTGAGCCCGTCGACGGTGCCACCATAAGGCATCGTCAACCCGGCGGCGCTCACCGAGGTGACGCTGCCGGGCAGAAGATTGACGTGACGCGCCATGGAATCCGCGTTATCGCCGCCCAGCGTGATGGAACCCAGCGGGGCGCGCAACACGCCCCCCTGATTGACCGTATAGGCCGAGAACTGCATCTGGCCAAAGACGGAGTACGGCATCGCGGGCAGCGTGTCGCCGACCCGCTCGATGCTCAGGCTGCGCGCCGGATCCAGATCGACGTTGACGACGCCGGGCGCCATCGAGTCGCCGCGCCGGCCAGCCACCACCGTCCCGTTGCCATAGATCTGGCGGGCGCGCAGCACCAGGTCGCCCGGCGAATAGAACGTCGCGCCGAGCAGGCGCAGGTCGCCGGTGCTGGACAGCAGCACGTCGTCGAACGCGTCGCGCAGCACGGCCAGCGGCGTGCCGCTGTTGTGGATGATCTCTCCGCGCGCGCCCAGGCCGCTCTGGCCGACCAGGTCGAGATGGTCGCCCAGTAATTGCAGCGACGAGCCCGCCGCGACCTTGGCCACGCCCAACGTACCGACCCCCGCCGAGGCGTTGCGCGAGCCGAACACGGGATTGGGCATGAGATAGCCGTCGCCCTGCCTGGCCCCGCTGCCCGTCAGGCGCACATAGGGGGCAGCCAGCCGCACCTGGCTGCCGGAGGGCGCCTCTTCGGCCAGGCCCATGGCGCTGACCGTCAGGTACAGGGCCTGCGGCAGCCGCAGGTCGACATCGCCCGCGAAACCGAGCAATCCGTTGACGTACAGCGATACCGTACCGAAACCGCCGGCATGGATCGCGTCCACGCCGTAGCGCGCATGGCCGTAGGCCAGGCCCGCATCGAATCGCCCCGGCTGCGCATCGGCCGCAAGCCCGCTGCCGGCATATACCTGCTCCAGCACCAGCTCGCGCGGCACGCGCAAGGCGTCCGGCACCTCCTCGCCCAGATAGGTGAACCGCGCCACCGGGCCGAGGACCGGCGTTTCCAGGGCCAGCGACAGGATGCCGGCGGCCGCGCCCGCGCCGCCCGCCCGGGCGTTCAGGCTGCCATCGATGTACAACCCGTTGCTGGCCCCCAGCACGATGGCGCCGCCCGCGCCGGCCACGTCGACGGCCGCCCGGCCGGGCATGTCCAGCACGGCGGCCGCCCCCGACGCATCGAGCCGGGCGCCCGGCCGCACCACCAGGAAGCCGTTGGCCGTCACCGCCTTGTCCGTCTCCAGGTCCAGCGTCGTGCCCAGCTCGATACGGCCGCCGTCCTGCACGATGCCGTAGCGCCGGCCCGTCACGCCGATGGCCACCTGGGCCAGGCCCGACGCATCGAGCCTGGCGTGTTCACCGATCCAGAGCGATTGCGCCGATACGCCGACGAGAGGCCCTTCCAGCGGATCGCCAACGTCAACGCCAACGCCCAGGCTGCCCGGCAATACGGCAATGCGACCGCCATGCGCGGTCAGCTCGCCGTCCAGCGTGATCTGCCCGTTGCCGGTCAGCACGATGGCGCTGCCCGGATCGACCGTCAACGACGCTCCCTGCTCCATCCGCAAGGCACCGCGATAGGGGGTGGCACCCGCCGTCAGCGCCAGGCTGGCGCCGGCGCGCTGCGTGAGGAGGCCAGACTCGGCGTTCTGCTGCCACAACGGCAACAGCACGGGCCGCAGCACCGAGCCCGGGTCGGCGCCGGAGGCGGCCGTGCGAGCGGCGGCCAGGTCGGCACGCAGTACCGGCATGACCGCCTCGACCTGCCCGTCGGCCGCGATATACACGCCTTGATGCGCGCGCACGTCGTAGCTGGCGAAGCCTGTGCGGAACAGGCCCGCATCCAGCTTCAGCAGCGGATGGACCGCCACGTCGACCGGCATCTGCGTGCCGGGCTGCAGGCGTCGCCCGGCCGGCACGGTGACGGCCTCGGAGAAAGGCGTACCCGCGGCGACCGTCCTGGTCTGCGTCTTGATGGGCATGCCGCCGGGGAAAGCGTCGGCGGCCACCAGCGTGCCCGGCGCGAACCGCGTGGACGCGGCCGAGACGGAGACGAGCACCGCGCCCCGGGGGACGACGCTGCCGCTGCTGTAGTAGCCGCCGTCCAGCGTCCGCACCGACATGGCGTCCCACCAGTCGGCCATCGAGGGCACGACCCAGTCCGCGGCCAACGTGTACGGCCGGGCCTGGGAGAAGTCGGGCAGCACGTCCAGCGCACTGCCTGGCTTCAGCGTGTCGACGTTATACGAGAAATCGCCGGTCAGCACCGTGCCGGCGGGCAGGTCGAACGCCTCGCGCACGATCAGGCTGATCGCGGCCGGCTGGCCGGCCGCCAGCACATCGCCGACGGGTGCGCTGCCGATCACGGCGCCGCCGCCGGAATCCAGCCGCAAGGCGCCGCCGCCTCGCACGCCATGGCCGCGCAATTCGCCATTGAGCACCAGTTGGCCCGTGCCATCGCCGCGGGTCTCGAAGATATTGGCGCGCAGCGTGATGTCGCCGCCCTTGCCGCCCGCCAGGCTGCCGTCGCGCCGCAGCACGGCGCCCGACGAGGCGTCGATCAGGCTGCCCGCCTGCAGCGTAACGCCCCCTGTCGACAGGAGGGAGACGCTGCCCCCGTCCGCATGGCCCAGATCCCGCGATTGCGATGCATCGAGCCTCAGGTTGGTCCACAGGCCGCGGACGTCCAGTGTCGCGCCCTCGCCGAGCACCACGCCAGGCGCGTAGTCCGTCAGCCTGGAGACGACATCGTCCTGCCATTTGCCGTCGACGAACCGGCGCACCTGGTCGCCGAGGACGATGCTGCCGCCGCGCGCCGTGATGTCGCGGTTCACCTCCAGGCGCAGCGCGTGCAATCCGACCTCGCCCCCGCGATCCACCGACAGCGGCGCATCGACCTGTACCGATCCCTTCGCATAGACCTGCAGCCCGCCCAGGCGCAGCGCATTCAGCCATGCCGCGTCCAATTGCAGTTGGCCGGCATCGAGCGGGGCCTGCTCATCGTCCTGGACGAAAGCGACCTCGCCGGCCACCGCCTCCGGGACGTACCCCAACGCGCCGCTGTTCTTGTCGTACACCGGAAGGTAGGCGCCGACGACCAGCTCCGCGCGGCGGGGAACCGCCCCCTGCAACTGGTCATAGCCATCCAGCGCCGCATCGCGTCGCTGTGTCTGCCGCTGGCCCTGGAACACCGAGGCGTCCACCTCGCCCTGCAAGCGCGCCGTCCGGGTCGCCACCACCAGCCGGCCCGCGTCGCGGCCCACGGTGTAGCCCTGCTCGTAGCGGCTGTCAGGGCCGATCAGCGGATTGCGCCAATAGGTCGTTGCATCCCACCGCTCGCTGTGGTCTTCATAGCCCTGGTAGAGACCCCGGTACAGCAGGTCGCCCGGCGCGGTGGACGCCTCGTAGAGGCGCCCATCGGCGCCGCGCAGCCAGGTCAGGTTCAGCCGGCCGCCTTGCACGTCCAGCGTGCCGCCCGCCAGGTTGATGCTGGAGCCGCGCTGCGTGACCACCTCGCCACCCGAGAACTGCACCGTGCCGCCCTGCGCGGCCCATTCGCCGATGGAATGCCCGGAGATGCCCAGGTAGCCGCTGACCTCCAGCAGCCCGCCCGCGGTGTACCAGCGTTCGCCCTCGTAGCCATTGGTGCCCGCCGGCACATGAACCAGTTGGCGGCGGTCGATCCAGATGTCGCTGTTGCGCAGGTTGTCGCCGTCACGATTGATCGGCGCATCGCGCTGCTCGTTGCCCTGCACATTGATCTGGACGTTATTGGCCGCCATCGCCACCTGCACGCCCACCGCGCCCGAGACGTCGATGCGCGCGCCTTCGGCCACGTCGGTGCGGCGCGTGGCGTCGGCGAAGATCTGGCCGCCCGTGGCCAGCGTCAGCGAGCCTCCCTCGAAGCCGATGTCGCTGGCGCCGATCTCCACCAAGGATTGGTCGCGGCGGGCCACGCTGGCGCCTTGCTGCCGCAGCAGCGCGTCGCGCTGCGCGTCCAGGGCCGTGGCGGGCGACTCGTCCAGCAGGATGGACGTGACGCCGCCGCTGGCCAGCGTGACCTTGCCGACACCGGCGATCCTGTCGGCGGACAGGTGGATCGTGCCGCGCGCGTTCACGGACGTCGTGGCGACCGCCACGCCTTCCTGGCGCACGTCGCGGCCCGTCAGGGAGATGTCGCCCGTGGGCGAGACGATCATGCCCGTATTGCGCACCAGGCCGGCCGCGCCGCCCGCGTTGCGCAAGGCGGTGATCTCATTGCCGCGCGTGGTCGAGGCCAAGTTGCCGTCCGATCCCTGGCCCTTCCGGATGGCGAACGCATCCCCCGCGGCCAGCACCGCCTGCCCCGCAGGCGTCTCGATCAGGCCCTGGTTGAGCACCTCGCGGCCCGCCAGCAATACGTAGCCGCCCCCTTCCGTGACCGAGCCGGGCGCGCGGGTCCGCAGGCTGGCGCCCGGCTCGACGCGAACGTCGGCGGTGGCATTGCCGTAGGTGAAGCCGCTGGCGCCGGCCACCAGATCGTTGGCGAAGGTCGGCACCTGGCCGCCGCCCAGGATGTCGCCGTACAAGCCCTTGTCGAACTGCGCGTCCGCCATGTCCACCGCGGCGGCGGCCAGGTTGCGCACGTTCACCTGCGAGGAGCCGCTGAACACGACGCCGTTGCGGTTGACCACCATCACCGTGCCGTCGCCGTCGATCCTGCCCTGGATCTGCGAAGGACGCGCCCGCGGGTCATTGACGCGGTTCAGCACCGCCCACGAAGACTGCTGCTTGAAGTCCACCGTGGTGTTGCGGCCGACGTTGAAGGTCTCCCAGTTCAGGATCGCCTTCGCGCCGGTCTGCTCGATGGTCACGGTCTTGCCGCCGTTGGCCTGCGTGCTTTGCACCGGCGCGCGGGCATTGCGCCAGCCCGCCGTCAATGCGTTGCTGTCGACCTTCAGGCCGCCTTCGGCCAGGCCGTCGGGCACGCCGCCCGCGGCCAGCGCGGCATCGCGCGCGGCGGCCTGGGCGGCCTGTTGCGCGGCGATCGCCTGCGCGGCGATGCTCAGGTTGTCGATGGAGCGATTGAGCTGCCGGCGGGCCGCCGCCTGCTGCGCGGCGGCGCCGCCGGCGCTGTTCACGCCCACGCCCTGGGCGCGGGCGCGCGCCTCCGCGCCGAACGCGGCCCCCTTGCTTGCGCCCGACGCCGCGAACCACGCCTGGGAATGGGCCGCATCGTGCCAGGCAACGCTGCCGGCCAGGGCCAGCAGCGCCACGGCATGGGCGATCGGCGTGCGCTTCAGGCGCGGCATGCGGGCGTCCCGGCGGGAACGGGGAGCGGTCGGGCGGGTGGACTGCAGAGGCGACACGGACATGTTCAATCGAATCCTGAGCGGGACAATCTTCCAGACGCAGGACATGGTTGACCCTGCGCGACTGTCTTCTAGTCGATTGGCGTGCGCAAAACTAAACCGGGCCGCTCATGAATTTTCCATGACATGCCAGATACCCCCCGCCGCCAGAGGCCGGCATCGCTCAGGTCAGCAGCACCAGATCGCCCACCCGGCGGATGTGCACGCCGTGCAGCAGGCGCAACTGCTCGATGGCGTCGTCGAGCCTGCCGATGGAGAAGTTGGCGCTGAAACGGCGCCCGGCCAGTTCCTGGTTCATCAGCACCACGCGGCCGGGACGGTAGCGGTTGATTTCAGCCACCACGTCGGACAGCGGCAGATCGTGGAACACCACCATGCCGCGCCGCCACTCGCCGCCGCCCGAAGAGGTGGTCACGGGACCAAGCTTGTCCCCGTCGTAGGACACCTGCTGGCCCGCGGCCAGCGTCACCGCCGCCTGGGCGGACACCAGCCTGGCGGTGCCGCGGCGGCAACGGGCCCAGCCCGCGCCGCCCTCGGCCATGCGCCGCAGTTCCACCTCGCCTTGCTCCACGAGCAGCCGGACCGGCCCGGCGACCAGTTCGCACGGGGTGCCCGAGGTCTGCAAAGCGGCTTCGCCGGAGATCAGCTGCAACTGCGGCACGCCTTCCGGCTGCTGCAGCGACACGCTGGTCTGGGTGTTCAGGGACACGGTGACCTTGCGGCCAAGCGCGACATCGCGCTGTTCGCCGGTGCCGGTACGGTAGTCGGCCTGCAACTCGCCCCAGGACGGCCACAGATGCAGGGGCGGGCGGATCAGCGCAAACGCCCCCAGCGTGCCGAAGGCCGCGGCCGCCCCCCCCAGGAACGCCCGGCGCCGGTTGCGCAACTGGGCGGGCGAGCGCATCTGGCGGGGCCGCTCGACGTCGAACCGCAGGGTGGCCTGTCCCATCTGCCGCCACTCTTGCGCGGCCTGCTCCCAGGCCTGGGCATGCGCGGCGCTCTGGCCGCGCCAGCGATGGAAGGCCGCCAGAGTGCGCCGCGTCGGCCGGTCGGTGCCCAGTTCGACCGCCCAGGCCTGCGCCTGGGATTCGATCTCGTCCCATTCGCCGGCCGACATGCCGGAGCTGGATTGCGCCGGACTCATGGCAGATCGTCGTCCCGGTCCCGCGCCTTCAGGGCCTTCATGCAATAGCGGTGCGCCTCCAGGACTTCGCGTCCGACCATGGCCGCGGAAATGCCCCAGCACTTGGCCAGCTCGGTACGCGTGCGCCCATGGACGCGCGTCTCGACCAGCAGCGCGCGCTGGCGCGGCGGCAATTCGTCCATGATACGGACCAGCGCGGCCAGCCGCGAGCGGCCCTCGGCCTGGCGGCCCGGGTCGGCGCTCTCGTCGACGGGTCCGAACAGCGCCTCGACCTCCTCCTCGCTGACCAGCCGCGAGTCCGCGCGCATGCGGTCGATGGCCACATGCACGGCCGTATTGACCAGGTAGGTCTGGGGAAACTGCACCAGATCCAGGTCGTCGCGCCCCGACAGCCGCAGGTAGGCGTCGTGCAGCGCATCCCCGGCCATCTCGCTGGAACTGCCCAGGCGGCGCGCGACCTGGGCGCGCAGGGCGTCGTAACGCTCGCTGATCAGCAGGCGCAGGCGGGACACACCGTTGTCACTCATGGGCACGGCTCCTGGCTGGGCGCGCCGCCCGGACGGCAAGCGCACGGCGTTCTGGCGGCAAATATCATTCGGGACACCCGAGGCGGCGCCCCGTCCTGTCGGGCGTGATCTGCATGATGGCCGGTTGGGCCACGCCTTCGGGCGGCCGCTCCAGCGGCAGGCCGATCAAGGCTTCATGGACCGCCGTTTCCAGATCGGGCCGGTGCGCGACGCTGACCTGCAGCGGCCCCAGGCGCGCCTCGGGGCCGACCCAGAAGCGGATGGCCATGCGATGGCGTCCGGCCTCCAGCGCGGGGTGGCGGCACAGTTCGCCCAGGATGCGCCGCTGCACGAGGCCTTCGTAGCGCAGCCGCACGTTCTGCGGATCGGCCCCCGCCACGGGCGGTTGGCGGGTCAGGATGTAGGACTGCCCGTTGGTGAAGCGCGCCCGCAGGCCGCTGTCCTGCAACAACAGCACCAGCGCCCCGTCGACCGAATGGGCGCCCGTCACGGGATGGGAATACTGGCCGGCGACCAGCCCCGTCTCGTACAGCACCGAATACTGCGTCAATTCGCTGTAACGCGTCAGGGCCTCGTGCAGCGGCAGGCGCGGAATGTCGAAGACGACACGGGCAGGCTCGTGCCGCGGGGTCTGCATCTGCGCACCGCCCGGCGGCGCGGCGTGCGCCGAAGGCAGCAGGCAGGACGCGGCCACGCCCAGGCAGGCTTGGGCCATGCGCATCAGCCTTGCGATGCCCGGCATGGCGCAGGCATACGAACGGCCGCGAAGGCGCGGAAACACGGCAACGCGAGGATCATGGGGCGGGCGGCGGGCCGTAGAGGCCTGTCGGAAGAACGAAGCCGGAAGACCCGGCATCGTACGAAGCTAAGGTTAACGTCAGGTTACAGCTGCGCGTCCGCCCACGGCCTCACACGGTGATGTCGGCCAGATCCCAGCGCGGCCGCACCGTGAAGGCGTGGCCATCCTCGCGCAGCTCGGCCAGGCCGGCCTTGACGCGCTCGGCAGCGGCATGCGCGATCATTGCGCCGTTGTCCGTGCACAGCGACAGCGGTGGGAAATAGGCCTGCGCCTTCAATTTGCCCAGTTCGCGGGCCAGGTGCGCGCGCAACAGGCTATTGGCCCCCACCCCGCCCGCCACCACCAGGCGGCGCAATTTGGTCTGTTTCAGCGCGCGGATGGCCTTGGCGGCCAGCACGTCGACGATGGCCGCCTGCGTGGCCGCCGCCAGGTCGGCGCGCGTCTGCTCGTCCAGCCCGCCCGCCTGCTCGGCGGCCTTCACCCGGGTCAGCACGGCCGTCTTCAGGCCGCTGAAGCTGAAATCCAGGTCGCCGCTGTGCAGCATGGGACGCGGCAGTTCGAAACGGGAGGCATCGCCGCGCTCGGCCATGCGCGACAGCGCCGGCCCGCCGGGGTAGCCCAGGCCCATCAGCTTGGCCGACTTGTCGAAGGCCTCGCCGGCCGCGTCGTCCAGCGTCTCGCCCAACAGCTCGTAGCGCCCCACGCCGTCGACGCGCATCAGTTGGGTGTGTCCGCCGGACACCAGCAGGGCCACGAAGGGGAACTCCGGCTTGGGATCGGCCAGCAACGGCGACAGCAGATGGCCTTCCAGGTGATGGATGGCGATGGCCGGACGGCCCAGCGACCAGGCCAGCGACTGCGCCACGCTGGCGCCCACCAGCAGCGCGCCGGCCAGCCCGGGGCCGGCCGTGTAGGCCACCGCGTCGACGTCCGAGAACTGCAGGGAGGCTTCTTTCAGGACCTGGCGCGTCAGCGGCACCACGCGGCGGATATGGTCGCGCGAGGCCAGTTCGGGCACCACGCCGCCGTACTCCTGGTGCATGGCGATCTGCGTGTGCAGGGCGTGCGACAGCAGGCCGCGCTCGGTACAGACCGCGGCCACGCCGGTCTCGTCGCAGGAGCTTTCGAATCCGAGGATGATCATGGGCGCAGAGTTTACAACTGGTGCGAAAATACCGCCTTCGGCGGCCGCTCCCGGCGGCCCCGGCACGGACGCCGGCACGCACCGCGGCTGGCAACTCATCACGGGCAACGAAGGGGACCTGAACAACATGCTCGATAAGCTATTTCGCCTGCGCGAGCACGGCACCACCGCGCGCACCGAGATCATCGCCGGGATCACGACGTTCCTGACGATGTCCTACATCATCTTCGTCAATCCCGACATCCTGTCGTCCACCGGCATGGACCGCGACGCGGTGTTCGTGGCCACCTGCCTGGCCGCCGCGCTGGGCACGCTCATCATGGCGTTCGTGGCCAACTGGCCCATCGGCATGGCACCCGGCATGGGCCTGAACGCCTTCTTCGCCTTCGGCGTGGTCAAGGGCATGGGCTACACCTGGGAACAGGCGCTGGGCGCGGTGTTCATCTCGGGCATCATCTTTCTCATCCTGACGCTGACGGGCGTGCGCGCCTGGCTGATCAAGGGCATCCCGCATTCGCTGCGCAGCGCCATCGCCGCGGGCATCGGGCTGTTCCTGGCCATCATCGCGCTGTCCAGCTCGGGCATCGTGGTGCCCAACCCTGCCACCAAGGTGGCGCTGGGCGACCTGCGCCAGCCCGGCCCGCTGTTCGCCGTGCTGGGCTTCTTCATCATCGCCAGCCTGGACGCCCTGCGCGTGCGCGGCGCCATCCTGATCGGCGTGCTGGCCGTCACCGTGCTGTCCATGGCGCTGGGCTACAACGAGTTCCGGGGCGTGTTCTCCGCGCCGCCCAGCCTGGCCCCGACGTTCCTGCAACTGGACATCCTGGGCGCGCTGCACACCGGCTTCGTCCACGTCATCATCGTTTTCGTGCTGGTCGAGGTGTTCGACGCCACGGGCACGCTGATGGGCGTGGCCAAGCGCGCCAACCTGATTCCCGAGGGCCGGCCCAATCGCCTGGGCCGCGCGCTGTTCGCCGACAGTACGGCCATCGTGGCGGGTTCGGTGCTGGGCACCAGCAGCACCACCGCCTACGTCGAAAGCGCCTCGGGCGTGCAGGCCGGCGGCCGTACCGGGCTGACCGCGCTGGTGGTGGCGCTGCTGTTCCTGGCCGCCTTGTTCATCTCGCCGCTGGCGGGCTCCGTGCCAGCCTACGCCACCGCGCCCGCCCTGCTCTACGTGGCCGGCCTGATGATGCGCGAATTGATCGACATCGACTGGGACGACGTCACCGAGGCCACGCCGGCCGCGCTCACCGCGCTCATCATGCCGTTCACGTATTCCATCGCCAACGGCCTGGCCTTCGGTTTCATCAGCTATGCCGTGCTCAAGGCCTGCACCGGCCGCATCCGCCAGGTGCATCCGGCCACGTGGCTGGTGGCCGCGCTGTTCGTGGTCCGGTTCGCGTTCTTCCCCGAATGAGCGCGCCCGCCGTGCGCGTGCGCGGTGCGCGGTGCGCGGACAGGCTAACGCCGTCATATACCCAGGCTATCGACCCGGCCGCCCGCAAGGTTGCTCGGGTCCCTGGTTGATTTCGCCGATACACTCTCCATATGAATCACAGGCGGGGCGCGCATGCCGCGCCGCCCCGCCGGGCGCCCTAGCCGGCTTTCCCGCCGCGCATCCCGCCGTTCTCTTGCAGAGGTATCCATGACCGTCCTGGCCAACGTGCCCTTCTCCGTGCTCGACCTGGCGCCCATCGTCGAGGGCGGCAGCGCCGCCGATGCCTTCCGCAACACGGTGGCCCTGGCGCAGCATGTCGAGAAGCTCGGCTACAACCGCTTCTGGCTGGCCGAGCACCACAACATCCCCGGCATCGCCAGCAGCGCCACCGCCGTCCTCATCGGCCACGTGGCCAGCCACACCACCACGCTGCGTGTCGGTTCGGGCGGCATCATGCTGCCCAACCATGCCCCGCTGATCATCGCCGAACAATTCGGCACGCTCGAAACCCTGTACCCCGGCCGCATCGACCTGGGCCTGGGCCGGGCGCCCGGCAGCGACGGCGCCACGCAGCACGCGCTGCGCCGGGGTCCGCGCAGCGGCCTCGAATTCCCGGCCCTGCTGGACGAGCTGCGCGCCTTCCTGGCGCCCGCCCAGCCCGGCCAGCCCGTGCGCGCCATTCCCGGCGCGGGCCTGGACAGCATCCCCATCTGGCTGCTGGGCTCCAGCGATTTCAGCGCGCGCCTGGCGGCCGAGCTGGGCCTGCCCTTCTCGTTCGCGGGCCACTTCTCGCCCGAGGGCATGGCCGCCATGCGGCTGTACCGCCACCTGTTCAAGCCGTCCGAGACCCTCGACCGCCCGTACGCCATGATCGGCGTGCCGGTCATCGCGGCCGACACCGACGAGCAGGCCCGCCACCTGTCCACCACGCAGCAACTGAAGTTCCTGTCGCTGGTGCGCGGCAACCGCCTGGCGCTGCAGCCGCCGGTCGACAGCATGGACGGCCTGTGGAACGAATGGGAGCGCCAGGCGGTCCACCAGAAGCTGGCGGCTTCCATCGTGGGCGGGCCCGACACGGTGCGCCAGAAGCTGGAAGCCCTGGTCGCGCAGACCGAGGCCGACGAGGTGATGATCGTGTCCGACTTCCATCATCTGGAAGACCGGCTGCGCTCGTACGAGATCGTGGCCTCGCTCAAGGGCGAGCGCGCCGCCAGGCAAGACCCGGCGTCCTGTCTGCCGGCCTGAAGCCCGTGAATTGCATGGTTGCGGCTGGCGGGCACGTCAGTTGCGGCCCCCAACGCGGCGCGCCGAAGTTCGCCGCGTACAACCGGGCCGGCCCGCCGGCCCCCACTTCCGCGTCCGGCGCGGCAAGGATGGCGATATGAGCATCGTAGAACTCACCAAGGATTCCTTCCAGGAAGCCATTACCCCCGACGGCACCCTGATCGTCGACTTCTGGGCCCCCTGGTGCGGCCCGTGCAAGGGCTTCGCGCCCGTCTTCGAACAGGCCGCCACGGAACATGCCGACATCACGTTCGCCAAGGTGAACACCGACGTCGAACAGGAACTGGCCGGCGCGCTGGGCATCCGCTCGATCCCCACGTTGATGGTGTTCCGCGAGCAGGTCCTGCTGTTCTCGCAACCCGGCGCCCTGAGCGCGGGCCAACTGAACGAACTGCTGGGCAAGATCAAGGAAGTGGACATGGCCCAGGTCCACAAGGACATCGCCGACGCCCGCGCGAAGTCCGACGGCGCGGACGGCGCCCCGGCCTGACGGTCACGGCCGGGGCCGGCCAGCGGGCCTGGCCGCCCGGCCCGTTGGCGATCAGGCCGGACAGCCCGAACGGGACGCGGCAACTCTTTTGGGGCGTGTACGCGCCGCAGTGGCCGTGTCACCGGAGGGGCGTGCGCGCCTGTGGCCGCGCCCCGTGTGGCCACCTCACGATGAGACGCGCCAATCCCCTTTGCCGCGCGTGATGTTCGCCACCACCTGTTCGAGTTCGGCCAGCACACCGCGCGGCACCTGCAGGGCCAGTTCCGCGCCGTGTTCGCCGAAGGTCTCGCCCGCTATCGTCACGCCCCCCTGCGCCAGCCTGGCGCGCAGCAGCGGCAGTTCGGCGAAGTCGCATCGGCAATGCACGTCCACCGTTTCGATGACCTCCACCCGTTCGCCCAGCCGCAGGCAATTCGCCGCGCAGCCCCCGTAAGCCCGCACCAGCCCGCCCGCACCCAGCTTGATGCCGCCGAACCAGCGCACCACCAGCACCGCGACGCGGTCCAGCC
The DNA here is from genome assembly GCF_900078705.1 of Bordetella ansorpii. Taxonomy (GTDB): domain Bacteria; phylum Pseudomonadota; class Gammaproteobacteria; order Burkholderiales; family Burkholderiaceae_B; genus Bordetella; species Bordetella ansorpii_A. The sequence continues at coordinate 444,627 of NZ_FKIF01000010.1, read as the reverse complement.
CCTGGCCATCGATGGCCTGCAGGATGGGACGCCCCGCCGTGCCGCCGGGCTCGCCGTCGTCGTTGCTGCGGTATTCATTGCCGATGCGGTAGGCCCAGCAGTTGTGCGTGGCGGCGGGATCGCCATGGCGCGCGAACAGCGCCATCGCCTCGCCGATCGAGGCCACCGGCCCCGCGACGGCCAGGAAGCGGCTTTTCTTGATCTCTTCTTCGTGCGTGCAGAGGGCGGCCAGCGTATGCGTCATGGCGCGGATTGTAAGCGCGGCGGTGCGGCGGAGCCGTCCGATGGAGCGTCAGGATCGTTCAGCCGTGGCAGTCCGGCACTTCCTGGTCCAGGTAGACGTCGAATGCCACGTCGCGCGCCCATTGGTCCGCCATGGCCTTCCAGGCGCCGTTGCGGCGCCATTCGCGCATGGTGCCGGCCAGCAGCGCGGCCTGGCCGCCTTGCGTCGCCACGAGCCAGACGCGCTCGGCGCGCGGGCCTTCCAGCGCCAGCGTCGACGAGAATTTCTTCCACTCGGGATAGCGCATCAGCGGCGCCCAGACGGTGTCGTCGATGACGGCGACGTCGCAGCCCCCCTCGCGCGCGGCCACCAGCGCATCGGACGGCACGCGATGCATGCGCACCGTGGCCCCCGACTGCCTGGCCACCTCCTGCGCCTGCACCGCGGCGAAAGACATGCAGACGCTTCGGCCCTTCACGTCCTGCCAGCGCCGCATGGCGGTATCGCTGCGGATGACGGCCTGCGGGCGGGTCACGTAGCCCGTCGGCACGCGCGTCACGCCCGGCGCCCTCGCGCCGGGGGAAGACAGCCCTTCGACCTGGCTCGCCAGTACGGCGTCGACCTCGCCCGCGGCCAGCAGACTTTCGGCCTCGCTGGCATCGACCTGCCGCAGCACCACGGGCAGGTCCAGCGTCTGCCCCAGCCGTTCCGCCATCAGGGCATCCAGGCCATCCGGAGTACGGATCTTGGCGCCGGCCGCGGGCGGCGGCGCCAGGTACGGCACGCCGATCACCAGCGAGCCGCGCGCCCGCGCCTTGGCGAACGCGGCTTCGGACGCGGCCGGCTCGGCGGCATCGGCATGCGGCATGGCGAACGGCGCCGCCGCGCCGCCCGCCAGCCAGGCGCCCAGCAGCAGCGCGGCCACGCCGCCCGCCATCCGGGCCTTGCCTGCACGAATCGACACCAGGCGCCGCATGATCCAAGCCCCGTCAGACGTACTGGTAACGCAGCAGGCGGTGCTTGAGCTTCTCGAGCACGAACTGGTCGATCAAGGCCGCCAGCACCGCGATGACCAGGATGTTGGCCATCACGCCGGTCATGTCGGCGATCTCGCCCGAATAGGCCAGCGAACGGCCCAGGCCCTTGCCAAAGCCGATCAGCATTTCCGCGGAGATCAACGCGCGCCAGGCATTGCCGAACGCCAGTTGCGCGCCGGTGATCAGTTCGGGCATGACGGCCGGCAGGTACACCCGCTTGACCAGGTCCCAGGGCGTGGCGCCCATGACGCGCGCCGCGGACACGTGCACGCGTTGCACCGATTCCGTGGCGTTCATCACGCTGAGCGCGGCCGGGAAGAATGCCGACAGCGCCACCACGATGATGATGGGCGTGTTGCCGAAGCCCATCACGATCAGGAACAGCGGCACCCAGGCGATCGACGGAATGGCCTGCAGGATGACGATGGCGCTGCGCAGCACCTCGCGGAAGAACACCAGCAGCGCGGCCACCAGGCCGAAGCCGATACCGGCAGCCAGCGCCAGGCCGTAGCCCAGGCCCAGGCGGCTGAGGGTGCCGGACAGGCTCTGGTGGAAGTTGTCCTTGCCCAGTTCCTCGACCAGGCGGCCCAGCACCGTGGGCACGCCCGGCATCAGGAAGTCGGGCAGCGACCAGGCGGCGACCTGCCACAGCAGGAAGATGAAGGCCACGCCCAGCACCCCGGCGAGGGTCTTGCGCAGCCCTGTCACGCGAGTGGAAGTGCTCAAAGCTTGCGAGCCTCTTGCCAGGACAGGTCGACGATGCTGGACACGTCGTACGGTTTGCCGTCGCGGGTCTTCAGCGCGCCCTGGGCTTGCAGGATGTCGGCGATTTCCTGCATGCGGGCCGTGTCCTTGTCCGTCAGCTTGGGCGTGAACACCTGCGTGCCGATGGCTTCGCTGATGACGGTGTCGCGAGGCAGTTCGCCGCGCTTGAGGGTCTTGAGCGTCGGCTCGGCGATGAAGTACGAGGAAATCAGCTTGGCGGCTTCATTGGGCTGCTTCTGCAGCAGGTTGGTGGCCTGCAGCTGGGCGTCCAGCGCCTTCCACACGTCGTCCTTGCGCTTGGACAAGACCTCGCCCGAGGTGATCACCACCATGCACGGGAACGGCCACGACTGGCCCACTTCATAGATCTGCTTGACCGGCGCGACCAGTTGCGCGATGCGGTCGTAGGGCTCGAACAGGAAGGCCGCGTCCACGCGCTTGCCCACCAGCGACTGCACGGCCACGGCCGGGCTGACGCCCATGATGTTCACGTCGTCGGCCGACAGGTTGCCCTGCTTGAGCACCACGCCCTTGAACACCACGTCGGCGGTGCTGCCTTCGCTTTGCGAGGCCAGGGTCTTGCCTTTCAGGCCGGCGATGTCCTTCACGCCGGCATCGTCACGCACCACCAGCGAGTGGTAGCCCTGTTGCGCGCCGCCCACCACCTTCAGGTCCGCGCCCTTCGAGGCCCAGGCCACGGCGTTGGTGAAACCCAGCACGCCGATGTCCATCTGGCCGCCCACGATGGCTTTGATCAGGTCGGTGCCCGACTTGAACTCGACCAGTTCGGTGTCCAGGCCGGCCTTCTGATAGTAGCCGCCTTCCTGGGCCACGATGGCCTGGGCGTCGTCCATGACGCGCAGGTAGCCCACGCGGAACTTGTCGGCGGCCATGGCCGGGCCGGCGGCCAGCAGCGCGGCGGCCAATGACAGCGAAATCGAGTGCTTGATCTTCATGATGAGGACTCCTCGGTAATGGGGCGGCCACGCCGATGGCGGGCAAACTTGTTATGGGGTGACGAAAGGACGGCGCGCCGGCGGCCGCCCGGACGTTCAGGCGGTCAGCGCGGCATCGTCCTGCTCGGCGCCGTGGCCGCCGACCGCGATGCCCAGCAGGCGCAGGATCTCGCGCTTCTCGCCGGCCAGGTCGGCCAGGTCGTGCGTCTTGGTGCGGTGCGCCAGGTTGAACTCGCGCAGCACGCGCGCCGGGCGCGGGCTGAACACCACGATGCGGTCGGCCAGGAACAGCGCCTCGTCCACGTCGTGGGTGACCAGCAGCACGGTGGGCTTCTCCTGCTCGATCAGTTGGCGCAGCACGTCCTGCAGGCTCAGTCGCGTCAGCGCGTCCAGCGCGCCGAAGGGCTCGTCCATCAGCATGGTCTGCGGCTTGGCGATGAACGCGCGGGCCAGCGCGGCGCGCTGGCGCATGCCGCCGGACACCTGGTGCGGAAAATACCCTTCGAAGCCGCCCAGGCCGACCCGTTCGAGCCAGGCCACGGCCTGCTCGCGCGCCCGCGCCTTGGGCACCCGCTGGAACTCCAGCGCCAGCGACACGTTGTCGCGCAGCGTCAGCCACGGATACAGCGCATGCTCCTGGAACACCAGCGTTCGGCTGGGATGCGGACCCTGCACCGGCTTGCCATCGGCCAGCACGCTGCCCTCGGAGGCTTTCTCCAGGCCGGCCGCCAGATGCAGCAGCGTGGATTTGCCGCACCCCGACGGACCGACCAGCGCGACCAGTTCCCCGGTCTTGAATTCGCTGGAAAAGCCGTCCACCACTTGCAGCGAGCCGAAGCGCTTGTGGACGTGGTCGAAAGTCAGGTTCATGAGGCAGGCCAGGTGAGGACAAATTTGGTCACATGGCACTCTACCTAGATGGCATATGAGAGAAAACTATATTTCTATAATTTATTAATAGATTCTGGAAATATAGAAATCTTCCGGCGGGTCGCTTTTTACGGTCGAGGATTGCGCTCTTATGACGCCGCAGTCGTACCTGCGAAGTCTCGTCCTCGCCCTTCCGGGCTGCGGGCGCGACTTCTCCGGCACGCCCGCGGCTCACATCCACGTAGTGCTGTGGCCTTTAAAACACCCGCTTCAATCGAAGTCCGTATGTTTTACGCCACTATCCAGGGCCCTGGATCGAAGATCCATCGTTGAACCCACGATGGACTTCGACATGGCTACGACATCAGTACAGAACGCCGTGCATGGGACGCGCCGGACACGAGAAACCGTGAGCCGGTGGCATGACGGAGAAGTCACGCCCGGAGCCCGAGAGGGCGAGGACGAGACTTCGCAGTTGTGCCACCGGCGCTCAAGAACTCAAACCGCCGCCCAGACAAACCACACTCACCCGCAAACCGCACCTGCATAGTCCCCACTGCGGGCAAGAACCCATCAATCCACCCCGCGCGACGCCAGATACTCGTCGTAGGTGCCGCGATAGTCGATGATCTGCCCATCGGGCATGATTTCGATCACGCGCGTGGCCAGACCCGACACGAATTCGCGGTCGTGCGAGACGAAGATCAGCGTGCCCTTGTACTGCTCCAGGGCGAACTGCAGCGACTCGATCGATTCCATGTCCAGGTGGTTGGTCGGCTCGTCCAGCAGCATCACGTTGTGCCGGCCCAGCATCAGGCGGCCGAAGGTCATGCGGTTCTTTTCGCCGCCCGACAGCACCTTGGGGGCCTTGGGCAGGTCGTCGCCCGAGAACAGCAGGCGGCCCAGCGCCGAACGGATGGCCTGGTCGTCGTCGCCCGGCTGGCGATGGCTGGTCATCCAGTCGAACAGGTTGATGTCGGTCTGCTGGAACTGGTCGGACACGTCCTGGGCCATGTAGCCCCGGTCGGCGTTCTCCGACCACTTCAGCATGCCGCCGCTGGGCGCCAGGTCTTCGGCCAGCAGGCGCAGCAGCGTGGTCTTGCCCACGCCGTTGGCGCCGATGATGGCGATCTTCTCGCCCGCCTCGATCATGGCCGAGAAGCTCTTGATGACCGGCGTGGTGTCGTAGGTCTTGGACAGGTTCTCGATCGTGACGGCCAGGCGGTGCATCGGCTTGGACTGCTCGAAGCGGATGTACGGGTTCTGGCGCGACGAGGGCTTGACCTCGACCTGCTCGGCCTTGATGCGGTCGATCTGCTTCAGGCGCGAGGTGGCCTGGCGGGCCTTGGACTTGTTGGCCGAGAAGCGGCGCACGAAGTCCTGCAGTTCGGCCACGCGTTCCTTGGCCTTGGCGTTGTTCGCGTTCAGGCGCTCGCGGGCCTGCGTCGAGGCCAGCATGTAGTCGTCGTAGTTGCCCGGATACACGCGCAGTTCGCGGAAATCCAGGTCCGCCATGTGGGTGCACACCTGGTTCAGGAAGTGGCGGTCGTGGCTGATGATGATCATCGTGCTTTGATAGCTGTTGAGCACGTCTTCCAGCCAGCGGATCGTGTTGATGTCCAGGTTGTTGGTCGGTTCGTCCAGCAGCAGCACGTCGGGATTGGAGAACAGGGCCTGCGCCAGCAGCACGCGCAGCTTCCAGCCCGGCGCGATCTCGCGCATCGGCAGGTTGTGCTGGTCGACGGCGATTTCCAGGCCCAGCAGCAGTTCACCGGCGCGCGCCTCGGCGGTGTAGCCGTCGAACTCGGCGAACTTGGCCTCGAGGTCGGCCGCGCGCATGTAGTCGTCTTCCGTGGCCTCGGGGTTCGCGTAGATGGCGTCGCGCTCGGACATGGCGGCCCACATCTCGGTGTGGCCCATCATCACGACGTCGAGCACGCGGACGTCTTCATAGGCGAACTGGTCCTGGCGCAGCTTGCCCAGGCGCACGCCGGGCTCGAGCGACACGTTGCCGCTGGTGGGCTCGAGGTCGCCGCCGATGATCTTCATGAACGTCGACTTGCCCGAGCCGTTGGCCCCGATCAGCCCGTACCGGTTGCCTTCGCCGAATTTGACGCTGACGTTCTCGAAAAGGGGCTTGGGACCGAACTGGATGGTGAGGTTGGCAGTGGAGATCACGGTGGCAGGAAGCTCTTTGGACGGTTGCGGCCCGTCGGTGCGGATGCGATGGTGCATCGCAGCGGGGCGGCAGGACGAAACCCATGAGTTTACCAAGGCGGCGTTTCGGCTGCCTGCTTGGGAGCTTTTCTGAGCGAACTCGTGATCTCGTTCAGGACGAAACAAGGGTTCTTGAGCGCCTGGGGCACACCTTCGGATTCTCGTCCTCGCGCTGCCGCGCTGCGGGCGCGAACCCTCCGTCATGCCCCAGGCTCAAGGCTTCTATTACTCACCATAAAACGCCCGCTGTTCGGCCAAACGAAGATCGCTCCACTGAAGACCTCCGCACGCTCAGCGCATCCCGTCGAATCGCCGGCCGTCACTGCCCCCTCTCGCCCCAGCCCCGCCGCCCTCGCGCAGTACTCGCCGACTGACGCTGCCGCGAGCCGCGGAGGTTCCGGAGAAGTCGCGCCCGCAGCGCGAGAGCGCGAGGACGAGACTTCGCAGGCACCTGCGCGGCGCCAGAAGAACACGATCCGCCGCATGACGTACCTCCCGAAAATCGCCCAGCTATCGACTCCATAGCCCCCCGGGTTATTCCCGAGCACCAGCTTATTGTCAGATTTCTTTCAGAAAGCTTTAATCGTCGTGCGGCTTCCCATTGCATCCATGCATGGGCATCAACAAGGAAAACCACCGAGCCGCCCGAGACGCCCGCAGCACGTCCGGACAAGAGACAACACATCCTCGCAGTAACAACAAGCTGGTCCATGTAGTCCATCCAGGAGACAACGAACCATGCAACACGTTACGCAGTCCCGCCGCAAATTCATTTCTGGCGCCACCGCCGTCGCGGGCACGGCGGCCTTGGGCTTTCCCGCCATCGTCAGCGCCCAGACGCCCGTCAGCCTGCGCTTCCAGAGCACCTGGCCCGCCAACGACATCTTCCACGAGTTCGCCACCGACTACGCCAAGAAGGTCAACGACATGGCGGGCGGCCAGTTGAAGATCGAAGTGCTGCCCGCCGGCGCGGTGGTCAAGGCCTTCGACCTGCTGGATGCCGTGTCGGCCGGCACGCTCGATGGCGGCCACGGCGTGGTGGCCTATTGGTACGGCAAGAACACCGCGGTCGCGCTGTGGGGGTCGGGCCCCTCGTTCGGCATGGACGCCAACCAGTTGCTGGCCTGGCACGAGTATGGCGGCGGCAAGGAACTGCTGGCCGAAATCCAGAAGGCCATGGGCGTGAACGTGGTGTCGATGATGTACGGCCCGATGCCCACCCAGCCCTTCGGCTGGTTCAAGAAGCCGGTGACCAAGGTCGAGGACGTCAAGGGCCTGAAGTTCCGCACCGTCGGACTGGCCATCGACATGTACAGCGCCATGGGCGCGGCCGTGAACGCCCTGCCCGGCGGCGAGATCGTGCCCGCGCTGGACCGCGGCCTGCTGGACGGCGCCGAGTTCAACAACGCCTCGTCCGACCTGGCGCTGGGCTTCCAGGACGTGTCCAAGATCTGCATGCTGCAAAGCTTCCACCAGAGCGCGGAGCAGTTCGAGATCATGTTCAACAAGGCGAAGTACGACGCCCTGCCCGAGCACCTGCGCCACCTGCTGCGCTACGCCGCCCAGGCCAGCAGCGCCGACATGTCCTGGAAGGCCGCGCAGCGGTACTCGCAGGACTACATGAAGCTGCAGAACGATCACAAAGTGAAGTTCTACAAGACGCCCGACGCCATCCTGCAGACCCAGCTGAAAATCTGGGACGACATGATCGCCAAGCGCTCGGCCGAGAATCCGCTGTTCAAGAAAGTGCTGGACTCGCAGCGCGCCTTCGCCCAGCGCATCGGCCGCTGGCATGGCGACACCACGGTCAACTACCGGATGGCCTACAACCACTACTTCGCGCGCAGCAACAAGCCCGCGTAAGTCCCCTCGGCCCGCATCCCGCCGTACCGCCGCCGGCGCCTCGCCGGCTTCGGGCGGCGTGGCGCGCGGCCGCCACGCCCTGCCCGGCCGCTGCGGCGGCGGCCTCCGCGCCGCATGCCGTGTCCGGGCGCCCCACGCGTCTACACCGGGACGTCAGATGATCCGCTTCATACGCTTCATAGACCGCATCTCCACCTGGGTCGGCCAGGCCTTTGCCTGGCTGATCGTCGTGCTGACCCTGCACGTGTGCTGGGAGGTGGCCGCGCGCTACCTGCTGAACCAGCCCAGCGCCTGGGCCTTCGACATGCAGATGATGTACTACGGCATCCTCTTCATGATGGCCGGCGCCTACACCCTGGCCAAGAGCGGCCACGTGCGCGGCGACATCCTCTACGGCTTCCTGCCGCCGCGCGTGCAGGCCGGGCTCGACCTGATCCTGTACCTCGCCTTCTTCATCCCGGGCGTGGTCGCCCTGGTGTGGGCGGGCTGGTACTACGCCGGCTACTCCATCGCCATCCGCGAGCACTCGTCGCTGATGGCCAACGGGCCGCCCATCTATCCCTTCAAGGCCTTCATTCCGCTGGCCGGCGCCGTGCTGCTGATGCAGGGCGTGGCCGAGATCCTGCGCTGCGCGCTCTGTCTGTGGCGCGGCGCGTGGCCGTCCCGCGAAGAGGACGTCGAGGAAGTCGACGTCGACAAGCTCAGGGAAATGGTGAACGTGAAAAACGAGGACATTGCCAAGCTGGACCGCTACGCCGCCCAAGGGGAGCAGACCCGATGAAAATCAACAAGGCTTTGTGGTTCGGCCTGTCCTGCATCGGCCTGGTGCTGCTGATGATCGCGTTCCTCACGCCGTGGGGCCACCTGGAGACGGGGCACATCGGCCTCTTGATGCTGGCGCTGATCGTGGTGGCCATCATGCTGGGCTTTCCGACCGCGTTCACGCTGATGGGCATGGGCGTGCTGTTCACCTTCTTCGCCTATTTCATGCAGAGCGGCGACGGCGGCCGCTCGCTGGGCCAGACGCTGGACCTGATGGTGCAGCGGACCTACGCCACCATGACCAACGACTCGCTGATCTCGATTCCGCTGTTCGTGTTCATGGGCTACCTGGTCGAGCGCGCCAACCTGATCGAGAAGCTGTTCCGCTCGATGCACCTGGCGCTGGCGCGCGTGCCGGGCGCGCTGGCGGTGGCCACGCTGGCCACCTGCGCCATCTTCGCCACCGCCACCGGCATCGTCGGCGCGGTGGTCACGCTGATGGGCCTCTTGGCCATGCCCGCGATGATGAAGGCCGGCTACAGCGTGCGGTTGACCGCCGGCGCGATCACGGCCGGCGGCTGCCTGGGCATCCTGCTGCCGCCCTCCGTGATGCTGATCGTCTATGGCGCCACCACGGGCACGTCCGTCGTGCAACTGTACGCGGGCGCACTGTTCCCCGGCATCATGCTGGGCGGCCTGTACATGCTGTACGTGATCATCGTGGCCAAGCTGCGGCCCGACATGGCCCCGCCGCTGCCCATGAGCGAACGCGGCGTGCCGCTGCCGCCACAGTCCGAGGCGCTGGCGCGCGGCCCGCATCGCTATGCGGTGCCGGGCATGCTGTCGGCGCTGTTCAGCGGACGCCGCCCGGCGGGGGTGGGCAGCGGCTATGTGGCGCGCAACCTGCTGACCGCCATGCTGCCGCTGCTGGTGATCGCGCTGCTGGCCTGGTCGGTGCACAGGATGGTCACCAAGCCGGCCGAGACCTACGATATTCCGGACGAGTTGCGGCTGGGGGCCAGCCAGTTCGACTCGGGGCTGGGAGAGCCGCCCACCGACGGTGGCCTGGCCGAGCCGCCGACGGAAGGAGGCCTGCAGGAACCGCCCGTCGAGGGCAGTTTGCAGGAGCCCCCTTCCGCTGACGGCGCGGCGGCCCTGTCCGAACCGCCCGGCGCCCCGCGGACCGGCGGCGTCTCGGAGCCGCCCGGCACCCAGGCGGCGACACCCGCCCCCGCCCCCGCCAGCGCATCGGCCGCGGCAAACGCCGCCAGCGAGGCCGCCGCCAACGAACGCCCTTCCGCGCCCCAAGGCTTCTGGATCTTCCTGGGCGTATGCGTCGCCATCCTGGCCGCCTTCTACGGCGTGCTGACCTGGGCGCGCCTGGAAATCTTCAAGATGCTGCTGGGCTCGTTCTTTCCGCTGGCGGTGATGATCGCCGCCGTGCTGGGCTCCATCGCCTTCGGCCTGGCCACGCCCAGCGAGGCGGCGGCCATGGGCGCGATGGGCGGCGCGCTGCTGGCGCTGGCCTACCGCCGGCTGACCCTGCCGGTGCTGCGGGAGTCGGTGTTCCTGACGGCCAAGACCAGCGCCATGGTGTGCTGGCTGTTCGTGGGCTCGTCGATCTTCTCGGCCGCCTTCGCGCTGCTGGGCGGCCAGAGCCTGATCGAGCAATGGGTGCTGTCGCTGGGCCTGACGCCCATCCAGTTCCTGCTGCTGGCCCAGGTCATCATCTTCCTGCTGGGCTGGCCGCTGGAGTGGACCGAGATCATCGTCATCTTCATGCCGATCTTCGTGCCGCTGCTCAATGCCTTCGGCATCGATCCGCTGTTCTTCGGCCTGCTCGTGGCGCTGAACCTGCAGACGGCCTTCCTGTCGCCGCCCGTGGCCATGTCGGCGTTCTACCTGAAGGGCGTGTCGCCGCCGCACGTGACGCTGAACCAGATTTTCCTGGGCATGATGCCCTTCATGGGCATCCAGGTCGTGGCCATCTTCCTGCTGTACATGTTCCCCGGCATCGGCATGTGGTTGCCCACGGTGCTATACCGGTGATTCACGTACAACGGACAGGAAGAGACCGACATGCTGGAGACCCTGGAAGTGGCCTATGGCCCGCAGACCGCCGTGGTCTGGATGAACCGCCCGGACCAGCGCAACGCGCTGGATCCGCGCATGATCGCCGAGCTGACGGAGGTGTTCGGCGAACTGTCGCACGATGGCGACGTGCGCGCCATCGTGCTGGCCGGACGCGGCAAGGCGTTCTGCGCCGGCGCCGACCTGAACCACATGCGCGCCAGCGCTTCAGCGCCTTCCGAGGCGAATCGCGCCGACGCCCTGGCGCTGACCACCCTGCTGCAATTGATCTACACCTGCCCCAAGCCCACCATCGCCCGCGTGCATGGCCACTGCCTGGCGGGCGGCATGGGGCTGGCGGCGGCGTGCGACATCGCGGTGGCGGCGCACGAGGCGCGCTTTGGATTGTCGGAGACGCGATTGGGGTTGATTCCGGCCATGATCTCGCCGTTCGTGCTGCGCGCCATCGGGGCGCGGGCGGCGGGGCGGTGGTTCCTGACGGGCGAGCAGTTCGACGCGGCCGAGGCTTGGCGGTTGGGGCTCGTGCACGAACTGGCACCGGCCGATGAACTGGATGCGCGTGTCAATGAACTGCTGGGGGCTTTCATGATGACCTCGCCCGAGGCGGTGGCGGATTGCAAGGTGCTGGTGCGGGACGTGGCCGGGTCGCAGATCGACGAAGCACTGATGGAAGAAACGGCCACCCGCCTGGCCGCGCGGCGCGCGAGTGCCGACGCGCGGGAGGGGATGGCGTCGTTCCTGGAGAAGCGCAAGCCGGCGTGGGTGCCGGAGCAGTCGCAATAGCAGCCCGCCAAAACCCGCCGATGGATTTGCACCAGCTTGCAGAACGGCCCGCCTGTACCGCTCAGGCCGTCATGTCTGCCCGGCGGGCGGATTGTCCTGGATGAACATGCGCTTCGGATTGGCGACCCTGCGCTCGACCAGGGAGTCCAGTTCCTTGCTGTGATAGAGGTCCAGGCATTTCAACAGATCGAACCGCACACCCTTGACTTCCGATTCCGCCAAGGGATTGTGATAATCACGTGCCAGATATGCATCGACCAGGACCTTGACGGCATCCGGGCGCTTTTCCATATCGTAGTAAGCCCGGCCCCTCAATGCACTGACGCTGCTGCCGGCATCCATAGCCGCATTGTTATCGCTCTTGTAGGCATTGGCCACGCCGGTCGCCAGCACCATGTCCTTGTAGTTCTGGGCATAGGTACGCTCCGGAGCCTGGGGAGACTGCGGCTGAGTGCCCGCTGCGCCGCATGGGGGTGCTTGAAACACGGCCACCGCCAGGATGCCGAGCCATGACTGCTTCACGAAAGGCTCCGGAAATCGGCTTGCCCGGTTCGGCAATCCGCGCCCGGTCCGTTGAAATAGCTGTGGTCATAGCATGATGTCCCATTGAACAGCGTCGCTTGGCCCCGAGCATTGATCCAACCCGAAATCTCAAACAGGATCACCCCCTCTTGCCGGCGCGCTGCCTTAGCCGAACCGCAGATACACCGTCACGATCCAGGCCGCCACACACAAACCTGCAACCGCATAGAACCACCGCCCCGCGCTCCTGCGCGAACCGCCCTCGCCCTCTTCCACGCCGCCCATCATCTTCCAGGCGCGTCGGCACACGGCCAGGACGGCAATGCCGCCGATGACCAGCGCGGCGAGGATCAGCAAGTGATGCAGATTCATGGCCCGTCAGCGCCGGAACACAGCGCCGCGCGCATCTCAGTGCGTGTGCTCATCGATCACCAGATGCGCCATGCCACGTTCGGTGGCGATGCCCACCTTCTGCCCCACCGGCAACGTGGCCTTGGTGGGAACATGCCCATACGGCAGGCCCGTCACCACCGGCACCTTCACCGTGCGGCGCAGCCACTTCACCACTTCGGGCATGTCGAAGCCCGCATCGTGCGGCGCCAGGCGGTAGTTGGAGAAGTGCCCCAGCACGATGGCTTTCTGCTTGTCCAGCACGCCGGCCTGCGCCAGTTGCGCCAGCATGCGTTCGACACGGTACGGATGCTCGCCCACTTCTTCCAGGAAGAGAATGCCGCGCGTCTTGGGACAATACGGCGTGCCCAGCAACGAGCACAGCACCGCCAGATTGCCGCCCCACAGGATGCCGCGGGCATCCACGGGATCGGCGTCGCGCGTCTCGAAACTGAGGATTTCCAGTTCGCCGCGCATGACCTCGCCGAACAGCAACGGCGTCAGTTCATCCGGCTCGGCGCCACCGAAATCGGCCACGGCGGTGGCGCCGCTGTAGCTGACGGCGCCCGTCTGGGCCAGCAGGGCCAGGTTGAAGGCCGTGAAATCGCTGAAGCCCACGAAGCGCTTGCCGCTGTCGGCCATGGCCTTCCAGTCGATGGCGGGCAGGATGCGCGACAGGCCGTAGCCGCCGCGCGTGGCCATCACGATGGGATGCTTCTGCCTGATGGCGCGCTCCAGGCCCGCGACGCGCTGCTTGTCGGTGCCCGCGAAACGCTGGTGCGTCAGCAAGGCGCCGCGGTCGACGCGGGTCTGGAAGCCGTGGGCGGCTAGGCGCTGGCAAGCAAGTTCGACGGCGGCGGGATCCTGCACCGCCGAAGACGGCGAAACCAGGTAGATGCCGCCGGTCTCGGGCATGGGATGCGCGTGGTGGTGATCGTGACCGCACGCCTCGTCGCACGCATCGCCATGCTCGCCGTGACCGGCATGGTCGTGGCCGTTGCCATCGTGCGCGGCATGGCCGTGGTCATGCCCATGTTCGGCATGAGCCTGCGCATGGTCGCCCTGCGCCACGGCAGCCTTGCCCCGCGTCTTCGCCGCCCGGGGGGCTTGGGTGGTCTTGCCGTCTTTCTGGGTACTCATTCGGTCGGTTCCTTGCGGCGGCGCTCACGGAAGAAGCCGCGCAGTATGCTGCCGCAGGGATCGGCCAGCACGTTGCCATGGATATGGGTCTGGTGATTCAGTTGGGCGACCGCGCCGACGTCCAGCACGCTGCCACAGGAGCCGGTCTTGGGGTCGGGCGCGCCGTAGACGATGCGCGCCAGGCGCGCGTGCAGCATGGCGCCCACGCACATCACGCAGGGTTCGAGCGTGACGTACAGGCTGAAGCCCGGCAGGCGGTAGTTGCCCTGGCTCGAAGCCGCCTGCCGCAACGCGACGATCTCGGCATGGGCCGTGGGATCGCTGTCGGTGATGGTGCGGTTGTAGCCCGCGCCCACGACGTTGCCGGCGGCATCCACCACCACGGCGCCCACCGGCACCTCGCCGGCGCCCGCGGCCAGCATGGCCTGCTCCAGCGCCAGGTTCATCATGCGCTCATCGATCTCGGCCTGGGTTTCGGCCGGGTGCTCCAGGGTCGTATCGGTGCCAGCAGTCACTGCACTCTCCTCAGCCACGATACACACGCGATTCCAGGGCGATACGACCGGCCAGGCTGTTGACCGCCGCTTCCAGCAACTGATAAAGCTCGGCCTGCTCGTCGAAACGCGCATGGTTGAGGTTGGACACGCGGCCGTCCTCGATGAAGCCCCAGGCGCGGCTGCGCTTGTCCTTGTGCTTCGGATCCCACACGCCGAAGGCGATGCCGCCGCCCCGGCGCACGAGCGAGAAACACGGGATGTCGGTATAGCCGTCGCCGACGAACACCATCTGGTCGAACGGCACGCGCAGGCGGTCTTCGGACACCTTGCGGTTCACTTCGAAGGGCTTGCCACGGTATTCGCGGCCGATGATGCCCTTCTGGATGTGGAACAGGTAGCGCGTCTTGTCGGTATAGCTGACGATGCGGCGCGGAAAGGTGATGCCGCCGTCTTCGCCATAGGCGAACTCGGACGCCCAGATCTCGGTGAACTCGCGGGCGATGGGGGTATTGCGCACCACGTCGCCGATGCCGCTGGAGATCAGGTAGAACTCGAGCTGCACCTTGGGATGATCGGCGCGCACCGCGTCGCGCAGGCGCTGGAACAGCGTGGTGACGCCGTCGTGCAGCGGCAGGCTGGCGCCCCACTGCGCCAGGCGCTGCTGGGTGATGGCGCCGTGCTGTCCGCCGCGCGACAGTTCGATCATGCGATACAGGTAGGCCGGCACCGGGTCCCAGTCCTGCTGCAACAGCAGCGGATCGACGGAATCCTTCCAGAACGCCTTGGTGTCGACGCCGATGCTGTCGAGAAAGCCCGTGGTGCTGTCCGGGGCCAGCGTATCGTCGAAGTCGAAGATCAGTGCGATGACGTCGGACATGGCGGGAGGCGGTATCAGTGAGACAGCCGCCATTTTGCCTCAATGGCGCAGCCTCACCAAAATTGGTAACGCTTTTGTTGGCCGGCGCGATGGGGCCGCAGGGCATGGGGTCGCGCAGCAACGAGGGGCAAACGGCGGGTCCGTCATCCACATGACCGACCGCGCTGCCTGCTTCCGATGCCGATGCGAGAAGCAGCCGCACGCAAGCATCGCATGGGCATGACACTGCCCCTGTCCCTGCCCGGCCGGGTCACCGACTGCCCGGCCTGGCAAGCCCGCTGCGGATCGAACGGGATAAAAAAAACCGGGCAAACGCCCGGCTTCAAAGAAGAGCCCTTCAATGCAATGCGAGACTCAGCGAACCGGAGGCGGCGCGTAGCCCGGAGCGGGAGCGGCCGGCGCATAACCCGGGGCCGGAGGCGGCGGGGCATAGCCCGGCGCCGAACCCGGAGCGGGCGGCGGCGGCGGGGGAGCATAGCCGCCCTGGCCACCCGCCGGCGGCGGAGCGTAGCGCTGGGCGGGCATGGCGCCCGGCGTGCCGGCGGGCACCTGGATCACGGTCTCGCGCAGCACGCCGCCGCCCGAGACGCTGCCGATCACCCGGGTGGGCGATTGCATCTGCGTCATGCAGTCCTGCTGCTGCGACGCCGGCAACGCCTTGCAGCGCTGCAAGGCGTTCTGGTCGTAGCGGCCTTCCTGCTTGTCGTCCAGGCGGTTGCGGCGCGCCTCCTGCAGCGCGGCGCCGGCCTCTTGCAGGCAGGTGCGGCGATCCTGGCTGGTCTGGCCGGCGTTGCAACGCTTGACGTCCTCCTGGTACTGCTGCTGCGCCGTGGTGGCCGACTTCTGGGCCATCGACACGGCGGGCGCGAGGGCGGCGCCCAGGGCCAGGGCGCCGCACAAGGTGGTAAGACGCGAAATAGCGGAAATCTGCATGGTTCCCTCCTGAATAACCGTCGGCGGGACGGGATGTCCGCCGCAAGAATCAATCACCCCCATAAGGTACGGGATTGCAACAGGACGGTCCCCCTGCAAATGTAACAAGCCCCGCTAAACCGTAAATGGGGGACGGCGCCTGCGCGCCGCGGCAGGCCAGAAGCCCGGATGAGTAGGCATGCGCTGCCGTGTCGGCAGACAGCAGGAGGTCCGCGAACCGCCCTACTTCCCCTTCGCGGCCACCTTGACGTCGTCGCCGCGCCGCGTGCGGTACACCGCCGCGCGCATCAGCAGCATCGCGGTGACCGGCGAGGTCAGCAGCAAGAGCAGTACGATGACGATCTCGTGGAATACGAATCGGCCGGACTGCGCCGAGAACACCAGCGCCGAGGCCAGCAGCATGCACATCGCGCCCAGTGTCGAGCCCAGCGTCGGCGCATGGATGCGCATGACGAAGGTGCGGAACCGCACCAGCCCGACCGAACCGGTCAGCGCCAGCACGCCCGACAGAATCAACAGGATCGAGGCCGGCAGCGCGGCCCACAGCGGGATATCGGTCATGGTTCGATCACCTCGCCTCGCAGCAGGAACTTGGCCATGGCGGTGGAACCGACGAAGCCGAACAGCCCGATCAGCAGCGCCACGTCGAAATACACCTCGGCGCCCGACCGCACGCCCAGCGCCAGCATGGCCAGCATGCCGTTGATGTAGAACGCGTCCAGCGCCAGCACGCGGTCTTGCGCGGTGGGGCCGCGCAGCATGCGGAACGCGGCGAAGCCCATGCTCGCCACGAAACACAACAGCGCGAACCAGGCGGCCCAGAAAAGCAGCGTGTTCATTCGAATACCTCCAGCAGGATGCGCTCGTAGCGTTCCTGGACCAGCTTGGCCCAGGCCGCTTCGTTCTGCAGGTCAAGCACGTGCAGGGTGATGCTCTGGCCGCGCTTGAGATCGACCACCACCGTCCCCGGCGTATACGTCAGGCAGCAGGTCAGGACGGCCAATCCGTGCGGGTCGCGCATTCGCAGCGGCACGGTGATGAACCCTGGCGTCAGGTCGCGTCCCGGACGCCAGATCAGTTTCGCGACGGCGGCATTGGATTTGACGATGTCCCAGAGTACCCGTGAAAACAGCGGCGCCAGGCGCCACAGCCTGCGTGGGCGGGCACCCAGCGGACGCAGGCGCAGCGACGCCCAGGCCAGCCAGATGGCCAGCCCCGCGCCAAGCGCGATCTGTCCGGCCGACCAGGACTGGTTCAGCACCAGCCACAGCACCAGCAGGAACAGCGGAAGAATGACGAATTGATCGCGCCGCATCAGTGGCCTCCCGTGCCCAGCGCACGCGCCGGAGACTGGGCCAGCACCGCCTCGATGTAGGCCGAAGGCTGGTCCAGCGACTGCGCCGCCGCGTCGAGATAGGCCGACACGGGACCCGCCCCGGCCGACAGGGCCACGCACAGCAGGATCAGTACGCCGACCGGCCCCGCCTCGCTCCAGCGCAGGCGCGGCGTGGTGCGGTCGTCGGCGCTCCAGAAAATGCGGATGCCCACGCGCCCGAAGGTGACGATGCCCGCCAGGCCCGAGATCAGCACGCCAGCGACGAGAATCCAGGCGTCGAGGTGGCGGACCTGGTCATTGGCGGCCGACACCGCCGCCGACAGCAGCGACAGCTTGGCGACGAAGCCCGACAGCGGCGGCAGGCCGGTGACCAGCAGCGCGCACGACACGAACGCCAGGCCCAGGAAGGCCATGGCGGCGGGGATGGCGCGGCCCACCACGTCGTCGGAGCGGTTCTCGGACAACGGATCGTCGAGATGGAACGCATCCATGGTGACGGCCAGCACGTTGGCGCCGAAGGACTGCGTGCGCTCGATCAGCTCGGCCAGCATGAACAGCGCGGCCGTGGCCAGCACCGAGCTGATCAGGTAGAACAGCGCCGGGCCGGTCAGCGTGACGCCGGGCATGCCCAGCGCGGTCAGCAGCGTGCCGGCGGACACGATCACGCAGTAGCCCGCCAGTTGGCTGAGTTGCTGCGTGGCCAGGATGCCGATGGCGCCGAACAGCAGCGTCGCCAGGCCGGCGGCATACATCCAGTCCAGGCTGAACGCGGCCGGGGCGCCGGTGGGCAGCAGCAGCGAGCCGATGCGCAGCAGCGCGTAGATGCCGATCTTGGTCATGATGCAGAACAGCGCGCCGACCGGCGCGCCCGCCGCGGAATAGCCGCGCACCAGCCAGAAATTCAGCGGCCACGCGCCCGCCTTCACCAGGAACGCCACGCCCAGGATGGCCGCGCCGGCTTCGAACAGATGGCGGTCGCCGCCGGTCAGTCCGCCCGCGCGTATCGCCAGGTCGGCCAGGTTCAGCGTGCCCGTGACGCCATAGATGAGCGCGATGCTGATCAGCAGCAGGAACGAAGCCACCAGGTTGACGGCGATGTAGTGCATCCCCGCCCCCACCCGCGCCATGCCCGAGCCGTGCAACAGCAGCCCGTAGGACGCGGCCAGCAGCACCTCGAAGAACACGAACAGGTTGAACAGGTCGCCGGTCAGGAAGGCACCGTTCAGGCCCATCAGCAGGAACTGGAACAGCGGATGGAAGTGCACGCCGGAGCGCTCCCAGCGCGGCAGCGAGTAGACCAGGCACGACAGGCCCAGCACGGCGGTCAGCGCCAGCATCACGGCGGCCAGCCGGTCGACCACGAGCACGATGCCGAACGGCGCGGGCCAGTCGCCCAGCAGGTACACGCCGATGCCGGTGGGCCACGGGCCCTGTCCCAGGCTGTCGCCCGCCAGGACCAGCAGCGCCATGGCGCAGCCCAGCTGCAGCAGCACGGCGCCCACGCCGACCGCGCCGCGCAGCGCGCGCTGCGACTCGGGCATCAGCGTCATCATCGCCCCCGCCAGCAGCGGGATGGCGATGGGCAGAACAGGAAGGTGCGTCAACAGCAGGGACATCAAGATCGCGGCTCCCGTCCATCGACGTGGTCGGTGCCCGTCAGGCCGCGGGAAGCCAGCAGCACCACCAGGAACAGCGCGGTGGTGGCGAAGCCGATGACGATGGCGGTCAGCACCAGCGCCTGCGGCATGGGATCGGCCATGACGGCGGGATCGACGGGCACGGCCGGGTCGATCACCGGCGGGTGGCCGACCGTCAGGCGGCCCATGCCGAAGATGAAAAGATTGACCGCGTAGGACAGCAGGGACAGGCCCATGATGACCTGGAAGGTGCGCGGACGCAGCACGAGCCACACCCCCGAACCCGCCAGCACGCCGATCGCGATGGCATAAACGGCTTCCATCAGGCTGCCCCCCCTTCGGTTGCGGATTGCGCGGCGGCCTGGGCATCGGCCGCCGCCTTGCGCTGCGCACGCAGCGATTGGTGAGCCAGCGCCACCAGCACCAGCACGGTGGCGCCCACCACCAGCATGTACACGCCCACGTCGAACAGGATCACGGTGGACAGATGCACCTTGCCGATCCAGGGCAGCGGCAGATCGGCGGCCAGCGCCGACAGGAACGGACGGCCGGCGAACCAGGCCATCAGCGCGGCGCCGCCCGACGCCAGCAGGCCCAGCCCCAGCCAGTACTGCGGATTGAGGCGGCTGCGCGACTCGACCCAGTGCACGCCGCCCACCATGTACTGCAGGATGATGGAGGTGGCCATGGCCAGGCCGCCGACGAAACCGCCGCCGGGCTGGTTGTGCCCGCGCAGCAGCAGATAGACGGACACCAGCGCGGCGATGGGCAGGATCAGGCGCGCCAGCACGGCCGGAACCATCATGAAGCCCTCGGGAATGGGACGCCGCAGATCGGTCAGTTTCTCGGCGGCGCTGCCGTCCTGGTCGTACTGCTGGTGAGGCACGGCCACGCTCTCGGGCGCGGGACGGAAGCGGCGCAGCAGCGCGTAGACCGTCAGCGCCACGATGCCCAGCACGGTGATTTCACCCAGGGTGTCGAAGCCGCGGAAATCCACCAGGATGACGTTGACGACGTTGGTGCCGCCGCCTTCGGGCAAGGCGTTGCGCGCGAAGAAGGCCGAGATGGTGTCGCCGGTGGGACGCGTCAGCATGGCGTAGGTCAGCGCGGCCATGCCGGTGCCGGCCAGCGCGGCCAGCACCATGTCCCGCACGCGGCGCAGGCGGGCGCGGCCGCCCTTGCCGCCCTCGGCGCCCATGTCCTCGACACGGCGCGGCAGCCAGCGCAATCCCAGCAGCAGCAGCACCGCGGTGGCGACCTCGACGGCCAACTGGGTCAGCGCCAGGTCGGGCGCCGAGAACCAGACGAACGTCAGGCACACCGCCAGGCCCGCCGCGCCAGCCAGCGTCAGCGAGGCCAGCCGGTGGTACTTGGCCTGGTAGGCCGCGCCCAGTGTGCAGACGCTGCCCACGGTCCAGAGCAGCAGGAAGGCGGGCTCGGGCAGCGACGGCGGCACGCCGCCCGCCAGCCAGCCGCCGTCTCGCAGCGGCAGCCAGGCGACCAGCAGCGTGCCCAGCACGATCAGCACCATCTGCACCTGCAGGCGCGTGGACGACACCCGGCGCAGCAGCCAGCTCGAACCCTGCCCGGCGGCGTCCAGCAGATACTCGAAGGTGCGCAGCCCGTCCAGGCGATAGATGAACGGCACGCGGCCCGGATGGCGCCTCTGGTGCGCGCGCAACGCCAGATACAGCACGATGCCGACGACCAGCGCCAGCAGGCTCATCATCAGCGGAAGATTGAACCCATGCCACACCGCCAGGTCGTACTCGGGCATGGCGTCGCCCAGCACGCTGCGCGCGGCCAGCTCCAGGAACGGTCCCACCGTGTAGGCGGGCAGCACGCCGACCACCAGGCAGGTGAACACCAGCAGCGCGCTGGGCAGCAGCATCCAGCGCGGCGGCTCGTGCGGCGCGCGCGGCAGGTCCTCGGCGGGCGGCGGGCCGAAGAACACCTGCAAGATGAAGCGCAGCGAATAGGCCACGCTGAAGGCGCCGGCCAGCGTGGCCAGGGCCGGCAGACCGACCTGCACCGCCCAATCGCCGCTGACGAAGGTGGTCTCGGCGAAGAACATCTCTTTCGAGATGAAGCCGTTGAGCAGCGGCACGCCGGCCATCGACGCCGCCGCCACCATGGCCAGGATGGCCGTGATGGGCATGGCGCGATACAGGCCGCTCAGCCGCGTGACGTCGCGCGTACCGGTTTCATGGTCGACGATGCCGGCCGCCATGAACAACGATGCCTTGAAGGTGGCATGGTTGACCATGTGGAAGATGGCGGCCACGAGGCCCAGGGAGCTGTTGAGCCCCAGAAGCAGCGTGATGAGGCCAAGGTGGCTGATGGTCGAGTACGCCAGCACGCCTTTCATGTCGCGCTGGAAGATGGCGGCATAGGCGCCCAGCACGAGCGAGCAGAGCCCCGCCCCGCCAATGATCCAGAACCATTCGTCGGTGCCCGCCAGCACCGGCCAGAAACGCGCCAGGAGAAACACACCCGCCTTCACCATGGTGGCCGAATGCAGGAAAGCCGACACGGGGGTAGGCGCCGCCATGGCGTTGGGCAGCCAGAACTGGAACGGGAACTGCGCGCTCTTGGTCAGGGCGCCGAACGCGATCAGGCCCAGCACCGCGGCGTACCAGGAATCGGCGCGCACCTGCGGACCCGACTGCAGCACCACGTCCAGGTCGTAGCTGCCGGCGATATAGCCCAGGATCAGCACCCCGGCCAGCAGGCTCAGGCCACCCGCCGCCGTCACCGTCAACGACATGCGGGCGCCGCGGCGCGCGTCCTGGCGGTGATGCCAGTAGGCGATCAGCATGAACGACGCCAGGCTGGTCATTTCCCAGAACAGCACCAGTTGGATCAGATTGCCGGACAGCACCAGCCCCAGCATGGCCGCCATGAACGCCAGGAAGAACGAGAAGAACCGGGGCACCGGGTCCTTGGGCGACATGTAATAGCGCGCATACAGCACCACCAGCGCCCCCATGGCCGACACGATGAACGTGAAGAGCCAGGCGAATCCGTCCATGCGCAAGGTGAAATGCAGCCCCAGCGCGGGGGCCCATGGCAGATCTATTCGTATGATCTCGCCCGCCGCTATCTGCGGATACAGCAGCGCGGTGATGATGGCGCAGCCCAGCGCGACCAGACCGGCCAGCCAGGATTCCGCGTTGCGGGCATTGGCGGGCAGCATGGCTGCGCAGAGGCTGCCGGCGAACGGCAACGCGAGGATCAGGATTAACAGCATGGGACTCCGGCGGTATCACCCGGAAAATATCAGATTATTTCCAGTCATGCATGAATGTCGGTGAATACGCCCCGTTCGATGCACGATGCCGACAAGATCGATGCCCCTAAAGTAACTGCCGGACGGGCGCGCCCATGTCCTTCCAATCCTGCGGATGGCAGGTGAAAAGCAGGATCTGATGGCGCGACGCGGCATCGAACAGCGCCCGTTTCATCAGGTCCCGGCGGCTGTCGTCGGCGTGCACCAGGGCATCGTCCAGGATCAGCAGGGTCGGCCGGCCCGCCTCGCGCAGCAGATCGGCATAGGCCAGGCGGGCCAGTACACCCAGCTGCTCGCGGGTGCCAAAACTCAGCGCCCCCAGGGTGTCTTCCTCGCTCCCCCGGCGCAGGCCGGCGGGCAACAGGGCATCGTCCAGGCGCAACTGGGCGCCAGGCATCAGCAGGTTCAGGTAGTGGCCCAGGCGGCGCGCCAAGGGTTCCAAGAGTCGCTGGGTGGCGGCGGTGCGCCGCTCGCCCAGCAGGCGCCAGAGCAGGTCGAGGGCAGCGGCGCGGCGGGCGAACTCGGCGCGGCGGCGCGACAGGCGCTCGACCTCGGCGCGGGTTTCGGCCAGGCGTTCGCCCAGGCCCTGGGCGCCCGCCTGCTCCAGTTTGCCCTGCAACTGCAGCAGTTCGGTATGGCGGGCCTGCTGGGCCTCGCGCTCAAGGATGGCGGAGCGCTCGTAGCGTTTCAGGTCCTGCTCGAGCAGCTCGGGCTGCTGGCGGGCCAGCGCCTCGTCGGCCTGGACGATGCGAAGGCGCAGCGTGTCGGCGATGGTCTGCGCATCGGCCAGGCGAGCCTCGCGGGCGTCGCGCTGGGCCTGCCGGACGGGATCGGCCGCCTCGGCGCGCAAGGTATCCAATTGGGATTGCAGCAGGCGGGCCTGGGCCTGCCTGGCCTCTTGATTGGACTGGGCCGTGGCCAGCGCGGCCTCGGCCTGGCGGCTGGCGGCTTCCGCCTCGCTCAGCGCCTGCGCGGCGGAAGACTCGGAAATAACCGGATTTGAGCCATTTTCGCCGACGTTCTGCGCGACAGACAGGTTTGCCTGACGCTCGACCAGCCGTGCCCGACGCACGGCATGCTCTTCGATGGAAGACCGCAAGGCATCCAGGCCTTGCGGCGCGTGGATCCGAAGCTCCCGCTTCAGGGCTTCCAGATCGTGGCCGCTGCGTTCGTGACGGCGCGCACGCCCCTCGCCTTCTTCCAGCGAGGCAACCCCAAGCCGGGCCAGGCAGGCGGTGCGTTCGGCCTGGCACGCGGCCAGGTCGGACACCAGCGCGGGCAGATCCTTGCCGCCAGGCTCGATGCGCAGCAGGCCGACGCCCGGAATGCGCAACTCGGCCGCGCCTGCCAGCAATTCGTCGCCCTCACCCGTCAGCGGCTTGCCGTCCAGCTCGACGCTGATGCCGGGATGCAGCCGATGATGGATGCGGGTGGCGACGGCCTGCTGTTGAGCCCGCAGGCTCGCCAGCGACTGCTCCAGCTTGCGCAGCCGGGCCAGTTCGGCCGGATCGGTTTCATCGCGGACGCGTTCGGCCTGCAGAACCTGCATCTGCTGGGTGACGCGCTCGGCCTGCGTCCAGGCCTCGTCCAGGCGCTTGCCTTCGCGCTCGTGTTGGGCGATCTGTTCGTCGAGGTCGCGCCGGGCGGCGTGGGCCTGCGCCCGGGCCAGTTGCGCCCGGGCCTGCGCCAGCCGCGCGGATTGCGCCTGTGCCGCCGCGCGGAGCCGGGCCGCCGTTTCAGCCGCCTGGCCGGCCGCCGAACGGGCTTCGGCCACCTGGCCATCGAGCGCGGCCAGGGCCTGGGCATCGCGCTCCTCGCGCGCGGCCTGCTCGCGCAACAGCGCCAGCGTCCCCGCGGCCTGGTCCTGTTCGCGGCGCAGGCCAGCCAGGCTTTCGCGCTCCCGCGCAATCCCGGCAAGGCTTTCCCGCGCCCGCGCGGCGCGCGCTTCGAGATCCGCCCAAGGGGCCTCGCGCTGCGCGCGGACGTATTCCGCCCGCAGACGCTCCAGGCGGTCGACGTCGGCGTCAAGCTGCGACTTGGCCTGTTCCAGTTCCGCACGGCGCTGCTCGGCCTGGGCATACGCCTCCTCGGCCTCGCGCCAAGCGCCCTTGGGCTTGCCGCTGCGGGCATCCAGCAATTCAGCCCGCTCGGCGGTCACGCGATCGAACAGGCGGTCGCCGTCGTTGGCGGCCAGCTCACCCGTCAATTGCGTGAGGGCTTCGCGCAGATGCGTGGCGGCATGCCCCGCGGGTTCCAGCAGTTCCTGGCCCTGCCCCTGGGCAATCCACAACAGGCCCGGCACGCCCGCGTGTTCGGGCTTGCTTTGCCCCCGGTTGGGAAACTCGAAGCCCAGCAGCGCGGCCAGCGCGTTCTCGGCCTCTTCGCCTTCCAGGCGCTGCGCGCCGCCATCGATCGTCAGTTCGCAGCGCGCGCGCGACAGGAAATACTTGCGCAGCACGTAATCGTGGCCATCATGGCTGAAGGCCAGCTCGACGCCGGGACGCGCGCCCGACACGCCCCACGGCGCGAAGTCGGTCACGGTGCCGGTCTTGTAGCGTTCGAGGAAGGCTGCGCGGATGGCGGTGGCGTAGGTGCTCTTGCCCGCTTCGTTGGGGCCGGCCACGATGTTCAGGCCATCCTGCAGCCCGCTCAACTCGCCCCCCTCGCGGAAGCGGCGGAACGATTCCAGGGTGATGCGTTCGAGCTTCATGCCGCCCCCGCCGCCGAGGTCTCGCGTTGCAGCCGCAACAACTGGCGCAAGGCCTCGCGGGCGACGTCGGCTTGCGTCAGGTCCGCCCGGCCGGCTACGGGCGGCATGCCTCCCGCTTGGGCCCCGCCGGCCTCATCCTCGCCATGTTGCATGGCCTGCAATCGGGCGGCCACTTCGGCCACGTATCCACCCGCCTGCAAGGCGGCCAGGTCGGCGGCCCGGGGTTCCAGGCTGAGGGCGGTGCTGTCGCACAGCAAGGCACGGGCGCGAGCGCCAGCCCGCGCGATGGCGGCCTGCAGCGCATCCCAGTCGGTCAATGTGGCCTCACCTTCGATGACCAGGCGCAGCACCGCATCGGCCTGCACCTCGTCCAGCCTGCTGGCCAGGATCTCGGCATCGGTCTGCAGCGCCAGCCGCTCGTTCCACAGGGCCCATTGGTAGCGGCCGATCTTTTCCTGCCGCACGTCGGGCGGAGCGCCTGGGGCGGACACGCTGACGTCCAGCACATAACCCGGCGCGTTGCCGCGAAAACGGTCTTGTTCCGGCGTCCCGGCATACCAGGTGCGCGGGTTGATCGACAGGCAGCCGTGCCAGTCGCCCAGCGCCAGATAATCGAGCTTCGCCCGTTCGGCGCGGTCGGCGGCGATGGGGTTGGTCGAATCGATGTCGCCAGGCAGGTGGCCTTCGACGCTGCCATGGGCCAGGCCCACGCGGATCAGGCCCGGGGCGGTTTCAAGGGTGTCGAAGGGCTGCGTGACGTCATCGTAGGTGTGCCGCTGCGTCAGCGGCGCGGCCAGGACCGCGATGCCGGCTTCCGGAAGCTCGATGATGCCGCAGTGATCGGCGACGTGGACGTTGCCGGGGATGCAATCCAGTTGGCGGGCGCGGGTCCAGACGCTTTCGGCCAGCATGGCGTCGTGGTTGCCGGCGATCATCACCCAGGGGCCCGAGTAGGCCTGCAGCGCGCCGAACAGCCGGCGGATGGTGCGGTCGGACACGGCCTGGGTATCGAAGACGTCGCCCGCGACCAGGACGGCGTCGACTTTCCTCTGCGCCGCCAGGCCGGCGATGCGCGCCACCACGTCGATGCGCGCCTCGGCCAGGACAGCGGCGTCTTCCTGTTCGAACTGGCCGTATTGACGGCCGACCTGCCAGTCGGCGGTGTGTAGGAAATGGGGCATGAGGACCTGGCTGGGCGATGGCAGGACATGATAGAGCAAGGCCCGCCGCGATGCGTGCCAAAAGCATCCGCTCGATGCCGCCCAGGCCTTGTGACGCCCGCTGCTCAACCCGCCGGGACGAGCCGGCGGTGCACCGGCGCCGCGTGGCGTGCGTAACGCGACAGCGCCAGGTCGTCCGTGCGTATGCCGGGCTGGCTGCCCGTGATCAGGTCGGCCGTCACCCGCCCCGAACCGCACGCCATCGTCCACCCCAGCGTGCCGTGCCCCGTGTTCAGGAACAGATTCCGATAGGGCGTGGCCCCGATGATCGGCGTGCCATCCGGCGTCATCGGCCGCAGGCCCGTCCAGAACTCCGCGCGCGGCAGATCGCCGCTGCCGGGATACAGATCCGACACCACGAATTCCAAGGTCCGCCGCCGCGCCTCGCGCAGGCTCAGGTCATGGCCCGCCACCTCGGCCATGCCGCCCACCCGGATCCGGTTCTCGAACCGGGTGACGGCAATCTTGTACGTCTCGTCCAGCACGGTCGACACGGGCGCCGCGGATTCGTCGATCAGAGGAATCGTCAGTGAGTACCCCTTGAGCGGATACACCGGCAGATCCAGCCCCAGCGGCCGCATCAGGTCGCGCGAATAGCTGCCCAGCGCGACCACGAAGCGGTCCGCGCGCAGCATTTCGCCGCCGACGCGCAAGCCGGTCACCTCGCCGTTGCGGGTTTCCACCCCGGACACCGCTTGGCCGAAGCGAAACTCGACACCCCGGGCGCGCGCCAATGCGGCAAGCGCCAGGGTGAACCGGCGGCAATCGCCCGTTTCATCGTTCGGCAGCCGCAGTCCGCCCGTCAGCTTGTGACGCGCGTGCGCCAACCCCGGCTCGGCCGACTCCAGCCGGTTCGCGTCCAGCAGTTCATACGGCACGCCGCATTCTTCCAGCACGGCGATATCCCGCTGCGCCGCCTGCATCTGCTTCCCGGAGCGGAACAGCTGCAACGTCCCCCGGGTGCGCTGCTCGTACTGGATGCCCGTCTCGGCGCGCAACTCGCGCAGGCAATCGCGGCTGTACTCGGCCAGCCGCAGCATCCGCTCCTTGTTCACGGAATAGCGGGAGGCCGAGCAATTGGCCAGCATCATCGCCAGCCAGCGCCACTGGTACCACGAGCCATCCGCCCGGATCGCCAGCGGCGCGTGCTTCTGGAACAGCCACTTCACCGCCTTCAGCGGAATCCCGGGCGCGGCCCAGGGGGTGGAATATCCTGGCGACACCTGTCCGGCATTGCCGTAGCTGGTCTCGGCCGCGGGCCCCTCCTGACGGTCGATGACGGTGACCTGGGCGCCCCGGCGCGCCAGGTAATACGCGGTCGTGGTGCCCACCACGCCGCTGCCCAGAACGATGACATGCATGGAATTCCCCGTGAATTTCATTTGGATGACGAATTCCCTTAGTCTATGACCTGATATGCCAGGAAAATCACTAAAATTACACCTGATGGCAGTGGATTCCGCTATTGCCTTCCTTCTTCCTGCCCTGGCGAAGTGAAATGCGCGAACTCGACCGTGTCGACCTTAGAATCCTGGATGTTCTGCAACGCGAAGGCCGCATTTCCATTGCAGAATTGGCGCAGCGGATAAGCCTGTCGGCCACCCCGTGCTCAGAGCGCGTAAAGCGCCTGGAGCGCGAAGGGGTGATTACGGGATACCATGCTCGGGTGAACCCGGCCGCGCTCGGCAAGAACTTGCTGGTGTTCCTGGAGATCAAGCTGTCGGCCAAGTCCGGCGACGTGTTCGACAAGGTGCGCAAGGAACTGCTGTACGTGCCCGAGGTGATGGA
Source organism: Bordetella ansorpii (assembly GCF_900078705.1). Classification (GTDB taxonomy): domain Bacteria; phylum Pseudomonadota; class Gammaproteobacteria; order Burkholderiales; family Burkholderiaceae_B; genus Bordetella; species Bordetella ansorpii_A. The sequence continues at coordinate 416,721 of NZ_FKIF01000010.1, read as the reverse complement.
ATGCCACCTGGTGTCCGGCGATTTCGACTACTTGGTCAAGGCGCGCCTGTCCGAGATGAACGAATACCGCCGCCTGCTGGGCGAAATCCTGAAGCGCCTGCCGGCCTCGGCCGAATCGCGCAGCTATGTCGTAATGGAAGAGATCAAGGAAACGCTGTTCCTGCCCGTGGACCGCTGATACGCCCCGCGCCAGCGTCGAAACCCGGCCCCGCTGCCCCTATCGCCATGATGCCCTCCCCCATGAATGCCATTTCCGAAGGCGGCATCCACATTGCCGCCAGCACCGTCACCGCGGCCGATGCCGCGCATGCCCAATTCCAGGAATACGCCCGGCAACTGGGCGTGCAGGAGTACGTCGCCGAGAACCGCATCGCGGCCGGCACCACGCTGGCGCTGACGCCCACCGACACGCTGCGCGAACGCGCCTTGCAGGACGGCGGCACCATCGGCCTGGCCGACGCGCTGGGCCTGGACACGCGGGACGAGACCGACCTCGACCGCGAGATCCTGCTGTCGATGCTGGCGTGCCCGGTGCCGTTCGTGTTTCCCGACCACGAGGAACTGCTGTCGGCGGTGCGCATCCGCCGCCGCATCGTGCAAGGGGCGCGACGCACGGCGCTGGCCTTCGACACCGAGGCCGCGGAACGCCCGGCCGGCTACTGGACCTACGACACCGAGCGCGGTTTCACCGTCCTGCCCGGCCAGTCGCTGATCACGGCGCTGCAACTGGCCACGCAACCCGAGGAAGGCAGGCTCTATGCCTTCTCGTGCTATCGCGCCACCGAGTACGTCACCGTGCTGGGCATCGCGCAAGAGCTGGAACAGGTGAATCCCGAACTGTACGGCCGCCTGCAACGGCAATGGGAAACGCGCGCCGTCATGTCGGGACGGTTCCACGAGGTGTTCCTGCGCGAGTACGGCTCGCTGGACGCCCCCCTGCCGCCCGGCTATTACGTGCCCGGCGACCGGCTGTGGTTCCGCAATCCGGATTCGCATTCGTCCAATATCGAGGGCTACGAAGGTTCCTGGGTGTTCTACCTGGGCAGCGGCCTGTTCAACAACTTCTGGAAGCGCGACCAGCCCTATACGCTGACGGCCAAGTGCGTCGAGATCTACCACTGGCGCCACGGCGCGCACGACAACGCCGAGGGCAAGCTGGCGATGGACGAGTCCGTCGTCGAAGCGCGTTCGGCCGTCACGCTGGCCGATCCGGACGAAACCGCGCGGGTGCTCGAACGCATGCTGCGCATCCGCGACCCGCAGGGCGTGTACGAGGAAGGCGGCTGCATCGACGCGACGCGCGAGTGCGCGCGCTGGGTGCGGCCCGGCACCTCGGACATCGTGCTGCCGGACTTCCCCGCCTGAAGACGGCCGCCCCTTCCATGCCGATCGCGCGTCCCCGGTGCGGGAAGCGCGGCGGCGGATCCGAAGACCCGCGGCCACCGCCGCGGACCGCAAGTGGACATGCCCATGCCCAAGACCTCCGTTGACACCGCCAACCGGGCGGCCCTGCTGGCCAGCCTGCCCGATTCCGACTGGGACATCGTCGTCATCGGCGGCGGCGCCACGGGCCTGGGCACCGCGGTGGATGCCGCCGCGCGCGGCTATCGCACGCTGCTGGTCGAGGCGGCGGACTTCGCCAAGGGCACGTCCAGCCGCGCCACCAAGCTGGTGCATGGCGGCGTGCGCTATCTGGCGCAAGGCAACGTGGCGCTGGTGCGCGAGGCCCTGCACGAACGCGGCCTGCTGGCGCGCAACGCGCCGCACCTGGCGTGGCCGCTGGGTTTCGTGGTGCCGGCCTATGGCCTGTTCGACCAGCCCTTCTACGGCGCCGGCCTGAAGCTGTACGACATGCTGGCCGGCAGCATGAACCTGGCGCCCAGCCGCTGGCTGTCGAAGCGGCAGACGCTCGAACATGTCTGCACCCTGTCCACCACGATGAACGGCCGTTCGCTGCGCGGCGGGGTGCTGTACTACGACGGCCAGTTCGACGACGCCCGCCTGGCGATCGCGCTGATGCGCACGCTGCAGGACCTGGGCGGCACGGCGGCCAACTATCTGCGCGTGACGGGGCTGACGCGCCAGGGCAGCCGCATCAGCGGCGTCACCGTGCAGGATGCGCAAGGCGACGCGGCGTTCGCGCTGAAGGCGCGCTGCGTGATCAATGCCACGGGCGTCTGGGTGGATGCCGTGCGCCGCATGGACGATGCGGACGCGACGGGCATCGTGGCGCCCAGCCAGGGCGTGCACCTGACGCTGCCGCGCGACTTCCTGCCGGGCCGGGAGGCCATCCTGGTGCCCAAGACGGACGACGGCCGCGTGCTGTTCGTGGTGCCCTGGAACGGTCACACCATTGTCGGCACGACCGACACGCCGCGCAACGACCTGCCGCTGGAGCCGCGCGCCGAGGCGCGCGACGTGGACTTCATCCTGCAGACCGCCGCCCGCTATCTCAGCCGCAAACCCACGCGCGCGGACGTGACCAGCGTGTGGGCGGGGCTGCGGCCGCTGGTGAAGGCGTCCGCCGACGCGTCGACCCGGTCGCTGTCGCGCGAGCACACCATCGCCGTGTCGCCATCGGGCCTGGTGACGGTGACGGGCGGCAAATGGACCACCTATCGCCGCATGGCGCAGGACGTGGTGAATACGGCCGTGTCGCATCAGTTGCTGACGCCAGCGCCATGCAAGACGGAAACGCTGGCGCTGCATGGCGCGACCGACCTGCTGGGCAAGCCGGGCAGCGGCATGCCCGCGCCAGGCACGCCCGATGCCTATTACGGCAGCGACCTGCCCGCGCTGCGCGCCTTGCCCGGCATCGACCGCATGCTGGTGGCCGGCAGCGGGCTGACGCAAGCGCATGTGCGCTATGCCGCGCGCCACGAGATGGCGCGCAGCACCGAGGATGTGCTGGCACGGCGCAACCGGGCGTTGTTCCTGGATGCGGCGGCCGCGCGTCAGGCCGCGCCGGAGGTGGCGCGGCTGCTGGCGGAAGAACTGGGATGGGATGACGCCCGGCAGGCAAGCGACGTGGCGGCGTTCGAGAGCGTGGCCGTGCAGTATCGGCTGGATTGACGCCAACGGTGCAAGGGCGGGACCAGGGTGGCGATGGTTCCATGGTCCGGGGGGGACGGCAACCCCGGATCCCAAGGATCAGCCCCGCTTCAGGCACTCCAGCAGCGCCTTGGCCGCCGGCTCCGACGACGCGGGGTTCTGGCCCGTGATCAGCATGCCGTCCCCGACGATGTGGGGCTGCCAGTCGTCACCGCGTTCGTAGCGCGCGCCCAGCCTTTTCAGCTCGTCCTCCACCAGGAACGGCACGACGCCGGTCAGTTGCACCGCGTCCTCCTCGCTGTTGGTGAATCCGGTGACCTTGCGTCCCGCCACCAGCGGGCCGCCATCCGACGCCTTCGCATGCCGCAGCACGCCCGGCGCATGGCAGACGGCCGCCACGGGCTTGCCGGCGGCCAGCATGCTCTCGATCAGGGAAATGGAGCGCGTGTCTTCGGCAAGGTCCCACAACGGGCCGTGGCCGCCGGGATAGAACACCGCGTCGAAATCCGCGGCGCGGATCTGGTCCAGCGGCACCGTGGCGGCCAGCAGCGCCCGGGCCTGCGGGTCGCCGCCGAAACGCCGCGTGGCCTCGGTCTGGGCGTCGGGTTCGTCGCTTTTCGGATCGAGCGGCGGCTGGCCGCCCTTGGGCGAGGCCAGCGTCAGCGACGCGCCCGCGTCGGCAAAGACGTAATACGGCGCGGCGAACTCTTCCAGCCAGAAACCGGTCTTGCGGCCGGTGTTGCCCAGCGTGTCGTGCGAGGTCAGGATCATCAGGATCTTCATGCGGGAGACTCCGGGTCTGGTCCGGGCGGGACGCTTGCAAGGCAACTCTACTACAGCACGTGGCATGAGCCCAGGCACGCTTCCACCACTGTGCAACTTGCGCTGCCACGGGGCAGGAAATCAAACGTGGCAAAACACCCTGGCCCGACAGAATTGGTCTGACCACCGAGATTGGCCTGCCCCCCCGAGGGCGAGGCGTATGATTGCCATCACTTGGTATTCCCGCTTCCCACCATGACCGTCTTCGACCGCCTGCAGCAACTGCTGTCCGACAACAACGTCCCCTTCCGCCTGCTCGAACATCCCCCGGCGGGCCGCTCCGAGGAAGTCGCCGTCATCCGCGGCACCGAAGTCAGCCAGGGCGCGAAGGCACTGGTGTGCCGCGTCAAGCTCAGCTCGACCCTGCGCCAGCACGTGCTGGCCGTCTTTCCCGCCGACCGGCAGGCCGACCTGGACGCCATTGCGGCGGCCGTGGGCGGCAAGAAGGCCTCGCTGGTGGATCACGACCTGGCGCGCGAACTGACCGGCTGCGAGATCGGCGCCATCCCGCCCTTCTCGTTCAACCCCCAATTGACCCTGCTGGTGGACCCGACCCTGCGCACGCGTCACGACGAGATCGTGTTCAACGCGGGCCGGCTGGATGCGTCCATCCTGATGCCCACCGAAGACTACTTCCGCGTGGCCCAGCCCAGGCAGGCGGCCTTCATCCGGCCATAATTTCAGACGAAGACACCCGCCATGTGCCTTGCCGTACTCGCCCTGCATCAGGTGGCCGGCCTGCCGGTGCTGATGGCCGCCAATCGCGATGAGTTCCATGCCCGCCCCACGGCGCCCGCCGCGCGCTGGGAGGGCGATGGCCCGGCCATATACGGTGGCCGCGACCTGCTGGCCGGCGGCAGCTGGATGGGGGTGACCGAGACGGGCCGATACGCCGTCGTCACCAATTTCCGCGACCCGTCCACACAGATGGCCGACGCGCCCTCGCGTGGCGCGCTGGTCGAGGCCTATCTGCGCGGCACGGACAGGCCATCCGGATACCTGATGACAGTGGCCCGCGAAGGCCAGCGCTACAACGGCTTCAACCTGATCGTCGGCGACGCGCGCGAGGCCTGGTACTACGGCAACCGGGGCGCGGCGCCGCATCGATTGCCGCCCGGCGTATATGCCCTGTCCAACCACCTGCTGGACACCCCCTGGCCCAAGCTGGCCCGGCTGAAGGTGGCGTTCACCCAGGTGATCGCGCGGGCGCCGCAACCCGACCTGCCCGCGCTGTATGGCGCGCTGGCCGACCGCTCGCCCGCCGCCGACAGCGAGCTGCCCGATACCGGCGTGGGCCTGGAACGTGAACGCATGCTCAGCAGCCCGTTCATCGTCAGCCCCCACTACGGCACGCGAGCCTCCTCGATCCTGGCACTGCACGAAGATGGCCGGGGCGAACTGCACGAACGCGGTTTCGACCCGACGGGCACGGCCACCCGGGACAGCGACCTGGCTTTCCACTGGCGGGACGACCGCTGATTTTCCAGGCCGCCCGCGGGACGCACGGCGGTGGAGACGGGTAAACCGCCGCTACCCCCCGTCCTGCACCCTGCCCCGCAAGCGCTTCACCGCCCCGCGCTGCGTCTTGCCCTCGATGCGCCGCCGCCTGGACGCCAGCGTCGGCCGCGTCGCGCGGCGCAGCACCACGGGCCGGGCGGCCTCGCGCACCATGTCCAACAACCGCTCGATGGCCTCGGCGCGGTTCAATTCCTGGCTGCGGTGCGACTGCGCCTTGATCACGATGTCGCCCTCTTTGGTGACGCGGTAGTCGTGCAGCGCCAGCAAGGCCTCTTTCACCCGGTCGGGCAGCGCCGAGGCCCGCACGTCGAACCGCAGGTGCACCGCGCTGGACACCTTGTTGACGTTCTGGCCGCCCGCTCCCTGCGCGCGGATCATGGTGAACACGATCTCGCGTTCATCCAGGTAAAGCGTGCCCGAGACGTGCAGCATCATGGCGGCCTACTCCGTGCGGCCCAATGCGGCGCACAGGGTCAGCAGGCACGATACCGTCATGTGGTCGGAGTATTCCATCCTGGGCGGCAGGCCCTGGTCCTGCCGCACGAGCCACGCCGCCTGCAGGCCCGCGTTGCGCGCGCCCACCACGTCCAGCTCGAAGTTGTCGCCCACGTGCAGCATCTGTTCGGGCCGGGCCGACACCATGTCGGCGGCGGCATGGAAAATGGCCGCCTCGGGCTTGGCAATACCGGCGTCGGCGGCCGAGATCGCCCCGGTGAAGAACTGGTGTCCGCCCGTCATGTCCAGCCGGGCATTGCCGTTGGACACCGCCACCAGCGGGAAGCGCGCGCTCAGCCACTGCAGCGCCGGAAAGGCGTCCTCGAAGAACTGGACCTCTTGACGCGCGGCATAAAAGGCATCGTAGGCGGGCTGGACCAGCGCCACGTCTTCCTGAGCCGCCTCGAGCGCCGCCTGGATGGAGCCCAGCCGCAAGGCCCGGTAATTGCCGGACAGCGCCGGATTGGCCGCCTCGTAGTCGTTGCGCAATTGCGCCAGCGACTGGGGCGTGGCGACGATGGCAGCCGTGCGCGGCGCGTTCTCGAGCAGCCAGGCATGCAGCCGCGTTTCCGCATGCGCCACGATGGGCGCGAAGGGCCACAGGGTGTCATCCAGGTCGAGCGAAATCGCCGACACGTTCTTCAAGCGTTCATGCATTGCATCGGACCTTGCGCGGGGGCCGCTGGGCAAGCGGCACGGCCCGCGTATGCCCCGCCGGGCATTTCGCCCGGGGCGGGAGATATTGAGGGAAGCCTGAAACAGGCCATCGTGGAAGTCTACCCGCCTGAACAGCCACCACAAATGCGGCACTCGTGCAGGCCGGACAAGTCACTGGGTTAAAATCCCTGATTCCCTGCTTTTCTTTCTCTCGCCCCGGCGGCCGGCCGGCGGTGCTCCATGACTTACGCCGTCAAAGAACTTTTCAAGACCCTGCAAGGCGAAGGCGCCCACGCAGGCCGCGCCGCCGTGTTCTGCCGCTTCGCCGGCTGCAACCTCTGGAGCGGCCGCGAAAGCGACCGCGCCACCGCCGCCTGTACCTTCTGCGATACCGACTTCATCGGCACCGATGGCGACGGCGGCGGCAAGTTCGCGCGGGCCGATCAGTTGGCCGACACGCTTGCCGCCACCTGGGGCGAAGGCATGGACCAGCGCTACGTGGTCTTCACCGGCGGCGAGCCGCTATTGCAGCTCGACGCCGAACTGCTGGCCGCCGTGCACGCACGCGGTTTCACCGTGGCGATCGAAACCAACGGCACGATCCCGCCGCCCGAAGGCATCGACTGGATCTGCGTCAGCCCCAAGGGCAAGTCGCCCGTGGTGATCGAGCGCGGCAACGAACTGAAGCTGGTCTATCCCCAACTCGACGCCCAGCCAGAAGCCTTCGCGCACCTGGATTTCCAGCATTTCTTCCTGCAGCCCATGGACGGTCCGGCGCGCGCCGCGCACACCGAACGCGCGGTGCAGTACTGCATGCGGCATCCGCAATGGCGGCTGAGCCTGCAAACCCATAAATACATAGGCATTCCATGATGACCCCCTACGCCGCGCGGGGCGCCCGATGATCTCCATCACCCGCCGGCTGGAATTCGACGCGGGCCACCGCATCCCCGACCACCGCAGCCAGTGCCGCAACCTGCACGGCCATCGCTATGTGCTCGAAATCACGCTGTGCGGCGACATCGTGCAGGCGCCCGGCGAGTCCGACAACGGCATGCTGATGGACTTTTCAGAAATCAAGTCCATCGCCCAGGCCCAGTTGGTCAACGTGTGGGACCACGCGTTCCTGGTGTATTCGGGCGACGAGGCCGTGCGCAACTTCCTGGACACCCTGCCCGGCCACAAGACCGTGGTGCTCGACCGCATTCCCACGGTCGAGAACCTGGCCGCCATCGCCTTCGAGACGCTCGCCCCGCACTATCACGGCCACTACGGACACGCGCTGCGCCTGCAACGCGTGCGGCTGTATGAAACGCCCAATTGCTGGGCGGACTGCGACGGGACGGCCAGCCCCTGAGCACCGCGCTCCGGAGGCGACTTCTGGATTGAAGTTCCAGCAGCCAAGGGAACGGCGGGATAGGCCGGCCATGTCATCCCTTGGGGCGGTCGTGATCGTCGGGCGGGTGTCGCTGCCGAGCCGGTGGGACAACCCGCGGCTGGCGCAGGGCGCCGGGCTCAGGGGGGTTGGCGGTCCCGATCTGCGAACTGAATCGCGTCCGAGCCCACATTGACGGCAGGCTCTGTCTTCTTGGTGCGCTTGGCTTCATACATGGCCGTATCGGCCAGCCGCAAGGCCATGTCGATGTCGGTGCCGTCCCACTTCACGCTGGCGCTGCCGATGCTGACCCCCACCGTGGCCACCACGCCGTGCGACAGGCTGAACGGATGGCGGATCGATTCGGCGATGGCAGCGGCCAGATCGTGCTGAGCCTGCCCTTCGGACACCTCGTCGACCACGACGAACTCATCGCCGCCCATGCGCGCCACCAGCGCCTGTGGGCTGGCCAACGCGCGCAGGCGCAACGCAACCTGCATCAGCAACATGTCACCGGCCTCGTGGCCATAGGCATCGTTGACCGGTTTGAAGCCGTCCAGGTCCAGGAACAGCAGCGTCATGTCCTTCTTGCCGGGCTCGGCGCCGCGTTGCTCCAGCGCCTTGGACAAGCCCTCGCGGTTCAGCGCGCCCGTCAACGCATCGTGGCGCGCACGGTGACTGTGCTCGCGCTCGGCCGTCATGGTGGTGATCAACATGCCGTTCAGGCGCCGCGCCGCGGCGCCCATGGCGAACAGGTAGAACGGCACCTGCAGCAGCGTCAGCAGCAGCACGGGCTCGCCCGCCGCCAGGGCGCCCAGGCAGCACGGCCCCAGCGAGAACACGATCATCACCACGACCAGGCGTGGCGCGGCGAAATTGCGAAAGCAGATGCCGCCCACCATGGCCGCCGCCGACAGGAAGGAAAGCGTGGCGGCCACCCAGTCGCCGCTGACCGCGCTGACGAAGGCGCCATACCCCACCGTGCCGCCCCACACCGGGGCCAGCAGGATATACAGATCGGTGGGCGTGGGCCGGCCCTGCACCGCGCGGCGCCGGGACACGACCAGTACGTACCAGCGCACCAGGCAGACGATGACTTCGGCAACCAGCCAGAAACGGAACGGCAGGGTGGGATGCCGGTAGGTCAGGATGCCGGCCACGGCCATGGTATTGAAGACGCCCCCGAAGAAGATGGGCAGCGTGCCGAACAGCGTACCCACCAGCGCGACGCGGATCTCATGCGGCGTGGGCTGGCCCGGCGCGGTCAGCCACCTCGCCAGCCGCCCGCGCGGCAATGAGTACTCTCCGGGATTTTGCACCAACCGCACCTGTTCGAATCGGATGTCCGGCCGCGGCGGAATTGTGCCCCACCCGGCCCCGCTGGGTGAGATTGTAATTGTTTGTCATTTTTTACGCCGTGCGTTTGCGCAACACCGCTTTCATCCTTGCCGAATGCAATGCGGGCGCCCGGACATTCCGCAGCGCGCCATTTTTGCCGATCGTGCCTCTGTCAGTTATTTGTTAGCTTCTTCAATTATTAGGATGCTAATAAATAGGCTACAATGGAAAACATGAAAACGCCCACCGATAGCCAACTCATGGCCGTTTCGGCCGCCCTGCCCGTGCTGGCGCGAGCCTACCGCGCCGCCGCCGACAAGGTGCTGGCCGGCTACGGCCTCTCCCAAGCCACGGCCTGGCCCGTCATCCTGGCCGGCCGCCTGGGCGACGGCTTGCGCCAGGGCGCCCTGGCCGAGGCGCTGGGTATCGAAGGCCCCTCGCTGGTGCGCCTGCTGGACCACCTGGTCAGCGCCGGCCTGATCGAACGCCGCGAGGATCCCAGCGACCGCCGCGCCCGCACCCTGCACCTGACCGAAAGCGGCCAGGCCCTGCGCGCCAAGCTGGAAGACGTGCTGACCCGCATCCGCCGCGAGCTCTTCAAGGGCATCGATGCCGACGACGTGGCCGCCTGCCTGCGGGTGTTCGAGCAGCTCACCCTTGCCTTGGCGCAGGGCGTGCCCATGCCGGACGGCCTGCGGCCCGAACCGGCCGGCACCCGAGCCGGGCGGGATGGCCATGCCTTGGAGCGGGCCGCCGGCGAAAAAGCATCTGGCAAGCCATGAATCGCATCCTGCCCTCGCTGAACGACAGCCTCTTCTCCGTGAAGTGCTATATCGGCGCCATGCTGGCGCTGTACCTGTCGTACACGATCGGCCTGCCCCGTCCCTTCTGGTCGGTCACCACGGCCTACATCGTGTCGCAGCCCTGGTCGGGCGCAGTGCGCTCCAAGGCCATTTACCGTCTGGGCGGCACCTTCTTCGGCTCGGCCATGGTGGTCTACAGCGTGCCGCGCCTGTCCAACCATCCGGTGCTGATGATCCTCGCGATGGCGCTGTGGGTGGGCATCTGCCTGTACATCTCGGTGCTGGACCGCACGCCGCGCTCGTATATGTTCATGCTGGCCGGCTATACCGCCGCGCTCATCGGCTTTCCCAGCGTGACCGATCCGGTCAACGTGTTCGACACCGGCCTGGCGCGCGTGGAAGAGATCACCCTGGGCATCCTGTGCGCCTCGCTGGTCCACAGCCTGATCCTGCCGCAAGGCATCGGCCGCGCCATCATCGGCCGGCTCGACGCCACGCTGCGCGATGCGCGCGACTGGGTGCGCGCCGTGCTGCACGGCGACTCGGCGCGGCAGGACAATGACCGCCGCCAACTGGCCAATGACCTGACGCAGTTGCGCCTGATGTCCGCGCACGTGCCGTTCGACACCGGCAACATCCGCTGGACGGCCAATGCGCTGCGCGTCATGCAGGACCGGCTGGCGGCCCTCACGCCGTCCGTTTCCGCCGTGGAGGACCGCCTGCAGGCCCTGCAGGACGCCGGCCAGCCCCTGCCCCCCGACACCGCCGAACTGCTCGAACAGGTATCGCAGTGGGTCGGCCAGGGCAAGGAGGCCACCACGGAACGCGCCGCCGAACTGCGCCGCGACCTGGCCGCGCTCACACCCGCGCTGACGGACTCGCCCGACTGGTACACGCTGCTGCGGCTCAGCCTGCTGACGCGCGTGGGCGAGCTGATCGATGCCTTCGAGGCCTGCCTGTTGCTGCGGCGGGACATCAACGACGGCCTGCAAGGCTCGCCCCGTTCGGTGCTGCGCATGCGGCCGCTGACGCGCGGTCCCGTGCTGCACCGCGACCGCGGCATCGCGCTGTGGTCGGCGCTGTCGGTGGGCGTGGCCATCGCGGTGTGCTGCAGCTTCTGGATCGGCACGGCCTGGACCAACGGGTCGGTCGCCGCGATGATGGCCGTGGTGTTCAGCTGCTTCTTCGCCTCGCAGGACAACCCCGTGCCGGGCATCATGCAGTTCCTGAAGTTCACGGTGTATTCGATTCCGCTGTCGGCCATCTATCTGCTGGTCGTGATGCCCGCGGTGCACTCGTTCGAAATGCTGGCGCTGGCGCTGTTTCCCGTGGCCTTCGTCATGGGCACGCTGATTTCCCAGCCCAAGCACACGCTGCCCGGCATGGCGCTGCTGTTCGGCGTCACCGGCACGCTGGCGCTTCACGACACCAATACCGCCGACGTGGTGTCGTTCATCGACTCCACGGTGGCGCAGGTGCTGGGGGTGGCCACCGCGGCCATCGTGGCCGCCATCTTCCGCACGGCCAGCGCCGACTGGAGCGCGCGCCGCATCCAGACCGCCAACTGGGACGAACTGGCCGAGCTGGCGGGCTCGTCCAAGGCGCGCTCCAGCAGCGAGGCCTATGCCCATGCCTCGCGCATCCTCGACCGCGTGGGCCTGCTGCAGCCGCGCCTGGCGATGGCCACGCGGCGCGACGACCTGCTGGCCGCCGACGCGCTGAAGGACCTGCGCGTGGGCAAGGACATCATCGAATTGCAACGCGCGCGCAGCCAATTGCCCGTGGCCGACGCGGCCATCCAGCGCGTGCTGCGCGGCCTGGCCGTGTTCTTCGGCCGGCGCGCCTCGCGCCGCCGCGAAGATCCGCAATTGCTCGAATCCATCGACCGCGCCCTGGCCGGCGTGGCCGCCACCGGGGGCGCGGACCAGGCGCGCAGCCGTGCGGCGGTGGCGCTGGTCGGCATCCGCCGCGCCCTGTATCCGCAGGCGGACGGCTACGTCGCGGACGGCTACGTCGCGGACGGCTATGCCGCGCCGCGCGTCGCCTCAGTACCGGAGTCCACGCCATGATCGGCGAATTCAGTTTCCACGGCATCTACTTTCCCTGGCTGCTGGTGCTGGGCGTCATCGCCTGGGCCGTCAACTGGGCATTGCGGCGCGTGCTGGCGCGCGCTGGCTTCTACCGCCTGGTGTGGCATCCCGCGCTGTTCGACCTGGCGCTGTTCGTGGTGCTGCTCTATGGCACCTCGCTGGCCGCCCCTATTTTTTTGCAGAGATAGCATCATGAGTCGCAAACTTCCCGACATGCTTCGCCCCGCCGCCCTCGGACGCTTCGCGGTCACGGTCGCGGTCGTCGCGGCCGCCGCCTATGCGGGCTGGCAGCTCTGGGCCCATTACGAAATCGAACCCTGGACGCGCGATGGCCGCGTCAAGGCCTACGTGGTGCAGGTCGCGCCGGACGTGTCCGGCCTGGTCACCGCCGTGCCCGTCCAGGACAACCAGGACGTGCACAAGGGCGACGTGCTGTTCGAGATCGACCGCGCGCGCTTCCAGCTGGCGTACGACCAGGCCAAGGCTGCCGTGGCTGCCCGCCAGGTGGCGCAGACGCAGGCGCAGCGCGACGTGAAGCGCAACCGCGCGCTGGGCCAGTTGGTGGCCGCCGAACTGGTGGAGCAAAGCCAGACCAAGCTGCAGCAAAGCGAAGCCGACCTGGCCCAGGCCGAGGTGCAACTGGACATCGCCCGCCTGAACCTGGAGCGCAGCCGCGTGCTGGCCACCACCGATGGCCGCATCACCAACCTGGACCTGCGCGTGGGCTCGTACGCCACCGCGGGCCGCGGCGTGATGGCGCTGGTGGATGCCAACTCGTTCTATGTCGAAGGCTACTTCGAGGAAACCAAGCTGCCGCGCATCCACGAAGGCGACGCGGTCAGCGTGATCCTGATGGGCGAGGACCGCCGCATCACCGGCCACGTGCAGAGCATCGCCATGGGCATCGCCGACCGCGACCGCAGCACCAGCGCCAACCTGCTGCCCAACGTGAATCCCACCTTCAACTGGGTGCGACTGGCGCAGCGCATCCCCGTGCGCGTGAAGATCGACAGCGTGCCCCAGGGCGTGCGCCTGGTGGCCGGCCAGACGGCCACCGTGTCGGTCGAGGATGCCAGGTCCGCCGATGCGAATCCGGCGGCCTCCACGCGTTCGTAATCGTTCAAAGCCGTACCGCCATGACTACCCGCCGTTTGCTTCTCCCCCTGACCCTGGCCCTGGCGCTTGCCGGCTGCGCCGCCGTGGGTCCCGACTACTCGCTGCCGGACCAGGCCGCGGTGCGCAAGCCGGCCGCCAACGCGCCGTTCGCGCAGGGCGACGCCAGGCTGTTCGGCCAGGACGAGCCGCCGGGAGATTGGTGGCGGCTGTACCAGGATCCTCGACTGGATGCGTTGGTGCGCCAGGCCCTGGACGCCAATACCGACCTGCGCCAGGCAGCGGCCAATCTGGCGCGTGCCGAGGCCGTGTCCGACGAGGCGCGTTCGCAGGAACGGCCGGGCGTCAGCGTCAGCGCATCGCCGTCGTATGGGCATAGTTCCGGCGTGTCCGTGCTGCAGCCGGACTCCGTGCCGCGCAACCGCTTCGGTTACTCCGGGACGGCGGGCGTGTCGTATCAGCTGGACCTGTTCGGCCAGATCCGCCGCGCCATCGAGGCCGCGGATGCCGATACGCAGGCCGCGCAGGCCGCCTATGACGCCGCGCGCGTCACCGTGGTGGCCGCAACGGCGCAGGCTTACGCCGACATGTGTTCGGCGGGCATGCAACTGGCGTCGGCCAAGCATTCCGTGGACGTGCAGCGGCAGTCCGCGGACGCCGTGCAGCGCCTGCAACGGGCGGGCCGCGGCACCGCCCTGGATGTTTCGCGCTCGCGCGCCCAGCTGGATCAGTTGCGCGCCGAAGTGCCGCCTTTCCAGGCGCGGCAACGCACGGCGCTGTATCAACTGGCCGCGCTGACGGGCCGTGCGCCCGGCGAGATGCCGCAGACGCTGCTGTCGTGCGAGCAGCCGCCGCGACTTGCCCAGGCCATCCCGGTGGGCGACGGCGCCGCGCTGCTGCGCCGCCGGCCCGACGTGCGCCAGGCCGAACGGGCGCTGGCGGCGGCCACGGCGCGCATCGGCGTGGCCACGGCGGACCTGTATCCCAAGATCACGCTGGGACTGAACGGCGGTTCGGTCGGGCCGATGTCGATGCTTGGCGACCGGGGCACGTTCAGCTGGAGCCTGGGGCCGCTGATTTCATGGACGGTTCCGGATACCGGCGCGGCGCAGGCCCGTATCGCGCAGGCGGAAGCGGCCACGCGCGGCACGCTGGCCAAGTTCGATTCGACGGTGCTGACCGCCCTGCGCGAGACCGAGAGCGCGCTGGTGTCGTATGCGCGCCAGTTGGATCGCGATGCCGCGCTGCAGGCCGCGCGTGACCAGAGCGCCACGGCGGCGGACCAGGCGCGCCGGTTGTTCCATGCGGGCAAGACGGATTACCTGACGGTGCTGGATGCCGAGCGTACGCTGGCCGGTTCGGAAAGCGCCCTGGCCGCCTCGCGCGCGACCTTGGCCAGCGATCAGGTGGCGGTCTTCCTGGCGCTGGGTGGAGGGTGGCAGAATACGCAGGAAAAGACGGGGGGTTGAATACCGGACGGTTGACCGGGAGATCGATATGCCCACAGCGGCCCGGATCGACGGGCGATCGGCCGCTTACCGAAAGACGTCTTCCAGCCTGGCAGCCACCAGGACATCACGCGCCCACGACTCGATCTGACGCGCATCCGCAGTACGCAGGCGGGACCGGATGCCGTCGGGCACGGCGCCGAACCGGTGAGCGATCATCAGTTCGAGCATGGCGGCCTGGCCTTCCGCATGGCCTTCCGCATGGCCTTCCGCATGGCCTTCTGCATGGCCTTCCGCATGCGCATCCTCGCGAGCGTGCTTCATACGGGTATTGTGGTCGAACTCCGCTATGTCGCGGGCCAGCAGTTGCCAGCGAAAGTTCTCGTCTTTGAGCGACATCTCATCGAGTATCCGCAAGGCCTCGATCACGGGGGGATGGGTCAGGGCGTTCATAAGTGCCTCGTCTTGGCTATCGCGCAGGCAACTGGCCCACGCTTTCAGGGCAGAAGGTGAAGCAGCCAGCGACTCGGGTTTGTCGAGTTCGACGACATAGAGCTGCAGGCTGTCCGAAAATTCTAGGGTAGGACGTCCGGCATCTCGCAAGGTGAACCGCCAATCAGACTGATCCGACCATCTGGGGTACAAGTTCTGCCCCATCAGACTGATGCCGACGACGGGCCGCAGGATGTCGTAGTCGGCTCCCCGACGCAACTGCGTGACCAGCGCTTGTGCCAGGTAGTACAGGTTACGGGCAGGCCAGTGCCGCTGCCCGTAGCGCTGCATTTCTATGATGTATTGTCGGCCTTGCGCATCCTGCGCGCGGATGTCCACCAAGGCGAGTTTGTCCTGCGGCGTATCGGGCAAGAGGTCGGGAGGCAGGATGTGCAGCCCCACCGTCGGGCTGGCTGGCTGGCGTATGGCATCGATCAGGTCGGACAGCAGGTGGGGATGGCCGCTGAACAAGGCCTTGAAGACGATGTCGTTCGACAGGCTCGGGCGGCGGGGCCTGCCGAGGGAGAAAGAAGGCGTCAAGGGAATGGGCTTCCTGGAATCGGAGGACGAGATGTCCGGAAGCACTCTAGCGGCGACCTGCCTTTTCCGACATTGGGCGGATTTGTCTCTTGAGACAGGAATGTCCTGCCGGACGCTGGGAATCCCGCACGCCCGCCTGGACGCTTTCGCCGCGAGTCGACCCCGTGGTGCCATCCCCCCTTCAATGCATCGTCGTGCCTTCCGGCGGCACCGGGTCCATCTGCATGGCCGCGGCCCAGCTGTGCAGGGGCACGCAGGTCTGCAGGCGGTGGATGGCGCGCTGCACCAGCGCCGGATGCAGTTCGTGTCCGACGCGCGAGGCGATGTCGATGGTCGAATCGCCCTTCAATTCGGCCAGCCGGGCCTGCGCGGCCTGGATCTGGGCCACGGGCATCACGGGGTCGTCGGCGCCGTGCAGCAGGTGGATCGTGGTGTACGGCGGCGCGGCGGTCGGCAGTTGCGCATAGCGGCCGGAGAACGCCAGCACGCGTCCCGCCAGCCGGGGTTCGGCCTGCACGGCCTCCAGTGCCATGATGGCGCCTTGCGAAAAGCCCACCAGCGCGGTGTCCGAGGACTTGAGCTTCAGGCTGCGCTGGGCCGCCTGCACGTACTCGACCAGAGCCGGCAGGGCCTGGGCCACGCGCTCGGGGCGGTTCTCTTCGGTGACGCCGCGCACCGAGAACCACTGGCGTCCCCGCGCGCTGCCGTCGAAGGCCTCGAACCCTTCGGGGATGCGCACCACCGACGTGGGAAACGCCGCGCGCAGCGCCAGCCCCAGGGACTCCAGGCCGTCCGGCGTATCGCCCACGCCGTGCAGCAGCACGAACAGTTGCCGGACCTCGGTGCCGGGATTGGGCCAGAATTCGATGGAATTGGAAGCGGGCATGCTGGGGAGACTCCAAAAACGGGATGCGCCGGAATCCCGGCGCAGATGATCCATTCTAGTCCGCGCCTCGGTAGCCCCGCCCCCAAGGCGTCGCCGGGTACAGGGTCATTCGAAGAAGCGGCGCGGCTGCTGTTCGATGACGCCGTACCAGCCCAGTCCCGGGTAGGTTTCGTAGCCCGGCGTCAGCGCATAACCCACCAGGCGGTCCGAAGCGGGATAGAAGCCGCGCGCCTGCCCGTCCGTGTTCAGCAGCACGTAGCGTTCGCGCAGGTCCGCGCCATCGGACGCGGCGATCACGCGCTGGCGGCTGTCGACCAGCATGCAGCGCGTGCGCGACCACTCCTCGTCGCTCAGGCCCACCGAGCGCACCACCGTCTCGGCCTGCCTGGCCCAATCGAAGAAGATGCCCAGCACGCCCACTGGCCTGCCGTCGCGCTGGGCGCCCTCGCGGATGGCGGTGCTGTACGCGGCCACCTGGGCGCCTTCCAGCAAGGGCTCGGGGCGGATGTCCAGCGCCGCGTAGTCGCCGCCGTCCTGCGTGGCCATGCCTCGCCGGAACCACTCTTCCTGCGACACCGTCGTGCCCAGCGCCTTGGCGTAGCGGCCGGGGCGTCCCGTGGCCAGCACGCGGCCCTGGGCATCGGCCACCCACAGGTCCAGGTACACGGTGTAGCTGTCCAGGATCACGGCCAGACGTTCGCAGGCGTGGCGCGCGGCCTGCTCGTCGGGGGCCTGCAGCAGCTCGACCAGCGACGAATCGGTGGCCCACCAGCGCACGTCGCACGAGCGTTCGTACAGATTGCGGTCCATGGTCTCGACCATGTTCAGCGCCAGGTCGCCCAGCCGGCGGCCTTCGTAGCCGCGGATCTCCTGCAACGTATTCTCGCCCAGCCGGATCAGGTCGGCGATGGAGCCGGCCAGCTCCAGCTTGAGCGCGTCGGCGATGTGGGTGATCTGCTCGGACACCTGCTGCACCTGGTTGGCCACCACGGCAAAACCTCGGCCGGCCTCGCCCGAGCGGGCGGCCTCGATGCGGGCATTCAGGGAAAGGTATTTGGCCTGCTGATTGATGTCGACGATGTTCGAGATCTTCTCGTTGGAGATTTTCTCGACGCGGCGGGACAGTTCGACAATCATTTCGGGATGATGCGCCATGCTGCTTACTCCTTTCGAACGGCAACGAGTTGAACGAGGAGACAGTCTTGAATCTGCTCAAGCACGATGCGTGCCAACTTGCCGCATAAAAAAAGCGCCGCCACGCGCTGTATTTCATGCGGGTGACGCGAACAAGAAGAATGCCGGCGCAGCGCCGCCCAGGACGAGGCAACGGCACCACAATGGGGCAACCAGGCCAGACGATGGGGCGCGCCAGGCCGGGCCACGGGCCGGGGGCCAGCGGTTGGCGCCAATTCCAGCCGAAATACTGTATATTTGTACAGTAAACATGGTTTTGATCGATGCGCCCCGAACACATCCACCCTGCCCTCTGGCGCGCCACGCAACTGGCGCAAGGTTCCGCGCGCTGCGTGGCGACCGGCCATGACGCCCTGTCCGGCCAGTTGCCGGGCGGGGGCTGGCCGCAGGGCGCGCTGATCGAACTGCTGCAACCCCATCCCGGCATCGGCGAGGTCCGCCTGCTGCAACCCGCCCTGGCACGGCTGGATGCCGCCCGGGCCATCGCGCTGGTGCAGCCTCCCCACGAGCCGCACATCGCCTGCTGGAGCCAATGGCGGCTCGACCCCGCGCAACTGCTGTGGGTCGACCCCGCCACCCCCGAAGACGCGCTGTGGGCCGCCGAGCAGATCCTGCGGCACGGCACCTGCGGCGCGCTGCTGTGCTGGCTGCCGCGCGCGCGCCACGAGGCCCTGCGCCGCCTGCACCTGGCCGCCGCGGGCAGCGACACGCTGTTCTTCGCGCTGCGGCCGGCGGCGGCGGCGCGCCAGGCCTCGCCCGCGCCATTGCGGCTGGCGCTGGACAGCGCGCGCGCCGGCCTGTCGGTGCGTGTGCTCAAGCGCCGCGGCCCCGTCACCGACACCCCGTTTTTCATTCCTTTCGAGCCGGGCGCCCTGCCCGTTCCCCATGCGCCTCTGGATCGCCGTGTTCCTGCACAGCCTGCCGTTGGACGCCGTACGCCCGTACTGGTTCCGTGACGACGGCGGCGCGGGCTGCGCGGTGCTCGACGCGGCCCGCGTGGCGGCGCTGACGCCGGCAGCGCGGCGGGCCGGCGCGCAACTGGGCATGCGCCGCGCCAGCCTGTCCGCCATCGCGCCGCAATGCGAGCAGATCGAGCGGCAGCCGGCCGCCGAGGCGCAGGCACTGCAAGGCGCGGCCTTTGCCTTGCTGCAATACACGCCGCAACTGGCCAGGCCCGACGCCTCGGCGCTGCTGCTGGACGTGGGTGCCAGCCTGCAATTGTTCGGCGGGCCGCGCGCGCTGGCGCGCCGGATGGCAGCCACGCTGGCCGCGCAAGGGGTGCAGGCCACATTGGGGCTGGCGCCCACCGCGCTGGGCGCGTGGCTGCTGGCGCATCAGCCGGCGCGCCACGGCGCGCAGGTGGCCACGGGCGCCCCCACCGATCCGGCCGCCGACCTGGCGCCCGACGGATCGCCGCGCCCCATGCGCGGCAAGGCCCACGCCACGGGCGGCCAGCCGTTGCAGGCCGTCGGCGAGCCCCTGTCCCGGCGCGCGCGGCGGCCTGCCATCTTGCGCGTCGCGCTGCGCCAGGACAGCCTGGAACGCCGGCTGGACGCGTTGCCCGTGCTTCTGCTGCCGCAAGCCCGCGAACGCCTGGACTGGCTGCACGACCTGGGGTGCCACACGCTAGGCCAGGCGCGGCATCTGCCTCGGGCGGGGCTGCAACGGCGCGGCTGCGGTTCCATGCTCCAGGCCCTGGACGCCGCCTACGGCGCCGTGCCCGAGCTGCATCAATGGATCACGCCGCCACCCGACTTCCACCAACGCATCGAACTGCCCGACTACCTGGAACAGGCCGACGCCCTGCTGGCCGTGGCACGCCGCCTGGCCGACCAGCTCTGCGGCTGGCTGGCCGCGCATCAGCGCGCGGTGCAGCGCATCACGCTCGAGCTGTCGCACGAACGCGGCCGCCATGCCCGGCCGCCCACCGAGCTGCTGCTGGCCATGGCCCAGCCCGCCTGGCATGGCGGCCACCTGATCGATCTGCTGCGCGAACGGCTGGGCCGGCTCGAATTGCAGGCGCCCGTCATCGCCGTCACGCTGCACGCGCCCGAAACCGTCGAACGCCCCGACGCCAGCGCCACGCTGTTTCCCGATCCGTCCACGCAACCGGCGGACCATGCGCGCCTGCTGGATCTGCTGGCGGCGCGGTTGGGCGCGCAACGCGTGCGGCTCGCACGGCCTCGGGCCGACCATCGGCCCGAGCAGGCCAATGCCTGGCAGGACGCGCAGGCCGCGGGCGGCAAGCCACGCACGCCGGCATTGCCGCCCAGCCTGGAACGTCCCTTCTGGCTGTGCGATCCGCCGATGGAGTTGCGCGTCGACCGCGACAATCCCGTCTATGCGGGCCAGCCGCTGAAATTGCTGCGCGGCCCCGAACGCATCGAAAGCGGATGGTGGGACGGCGGCGACACGCAACGCGATTACTTCGTCGCCGAGGATGCCGGCTCGGCGCGCTATTGGGTATACCGCGAACGCGACAAGCTGGATGCGCGCTGGTTTCTGCATGGGCGTTACGCCTGAGGCGCCGCCATCATGCCCGACCTTTCCCAAGCCCCCGCAGGCGGACTGCCCCCCTATGCCGAACTGTTCTGCCAGTCCAATTTCTCGTTCCTGGTGGGCGCCTCCAAGCCCGAGGAACTGGTGGAGCAGGCCTTCGCGCGGCAGTATGCCGCGCTGGCCATCACCGACGAATGCTCGCTGGCGGGCGTGGTGCGCGCGCATGCCGAAGCGAAGGATCAGAACCAGGCCGCGAAGGACGCGGGCAGCGACCAGCGCATACAGCTCATCATCGGCGCCAGCTTCACCCTGCAGGCCGGCCCCGACGCCGCCGACATCCGGCTGGTGCTGCTGGCGCAGACCCGCGTGGGCTATGGCAACCTGTGCGAACTGATCACCCTTGGGCGCACGCGCACCACGAAGGGCGAGTACCAGCTCGGCACCCAGGACATCAAGGCCCTGCACGGCCTGCCCGATTGCCTGGCCATCCTGGCGCCGCCGCACGGCACCGACGCCGCCATCATCGCCACGCAGGCGCGCTGGCTGGCGCGCACCTTCCCGCACCGCGCCTGGCTGGGCCTGACGTTGCTGCACAACGCGCGCGACGACCTGCACCGCGCGGCCATCGCGCATGCCGCCAGCAAGACGGGCCTGTCCGTGGTGGCGCTGGGTGAGGTGCAGATGCACGTGCGTTCGCGCAAGGCCTTGCACGACACACTGGCCGCCATCCGCCTGGGCCGGCCCGTGGCCGAATGCGGCTACGACCTGGCCGCCAACGCCGAACGCCACCTGCGTTCGCGATTGCGGCTGGCCAACCAGTATCCGCCCGAGGCGCTGGCCCAGACCCTGGCGGTGATGCAGCGCTGCCGCTTCTCGCTGGACGAGTTGCGCTACCAGTATCCGGACGAGATCGTGCCGCGCGGGCATGACCCCGCCTCGTACCTGAAGCGTGAAACGCTGCGGGGCGCGAAGCGGCGCTATCCCAGGGGGGTACCGGAATCGGTCAGCACGCAGATCACGAAAGAACTGAAACTGATCGAGGAGATGCAGTACGAGGCCTACTTCCTCACGGTCTACGACGTGGTGAAGGAAGCGCGCAGGCTCGGCATTCTCTGCCAGGGCCGCGGCTCGGCCGCCAACTCGGTCGTGTGCTACTGCCTGGGCATCACCGCCGTGTCGCCCGAAAGCAGCAGCGTGCTGTTCGAGCGCTTCATCAGCAAGGAACGCGGCGAACCGCCCGACATCGACGTCGACTTCGAGCACCAGCGGCGCGAAGAGATCATCCAGTACATCTACAGGAAATATGGCCGGCACCGCGCGGCGCTGACGGCGGTGGTCATCAGCTACCGGCCACGCAGCGTGCTGCGCGATACGGGCAAGGCATTGGGCGTCGACCCGGTCATCATCGACGCGGTGGCGCGGGCGCATCAATGGTGGGACGGCAAGGAAGCCCTGCGGCGCACCTTGCAGGCCAACGGCCTGGATCCCGAGGCGCCCGTGGCGCGGCATTGGGCCGAATTGGCGGAAACGTTGATGGGGTTTCCGCGCCATCTGTCGCAGCATCCCGGGGGCTTCGTCATCGCTCGCGATCAGTTGTCACGGCTGGTGCCCATCGAGAATGCCGCCATGCCGGACCGCAGCGTGGTGCAGTGGGACAAGGACGATCTCGATACGATCGGGCTGCTGAAGGTGGACATCCTGGCGCTGGGCATGTTGAGCATGCTGCGGCGGGCGCTGGAACTGGTGTCTTTGCGAAGGAATCTACCTCAGCCGATGCGATTGGCGGATATTCCGGAAGGCGACAAACCCACCTACGACATGATCTGCAAGGCCGACACCATCGGCGTGTTCCAGATCGAGTCTCGCGCGCAGATGAGCATGTTGCCGCGGTTGCAGCCGCAGGAATACTACGATTTGGTGGTTCAAGTAGCCATCGTGCGGCCTGGGCCTATTCAGGGCGGCATGGTGCACCCGTATCTGCAACGCCGAAAGAATCCGGCATTGATCACCTATCCCGGGCCTGAAGTCGAGGAAGTTCTGGAACGTACCAAGGGCGTTCCTATCTTCCAGGAGCAAGTCATGCAGATCGCCATCAAGGCCGCCGGCTTCACTCCCGGCGAAGCCGACAAGCTGCGCCGTTCGATGGCCGCTTGGCGGCGCAGCGGCACCATTCATACCTTCGAAGACAAGCTGATCAAAGGCCTGCTGAAGAACAACTACACCCGGGAATTCGCCGAATCCCTTTTCCGCCAGATCCAAGGCTTCGGCGAATACGGCTTCCCAGAAAGCCACGCCGCCAGCTTCGCCCTGCTGGCCTACGCCAGCTCCTGGATCAAATGCCACGAGCCCGAGGCCTTCCTGGCCGCGCTGCTCAACTCCCAGCCCATGGGGTTCTACGCCCCCGCGCAACTGGTGCACGACGCCCGCCGCCACGGCGTCGAAGTCCTGCCCATCGACGCCACCGCCAGCGATTTCGACGCCACCCTGGAACCCCTGCCCGGCGCCGGCCGCCCGGCCGTGCGCCTGGGCATGAACCTGGTGCAGGGCCTGAACGAAGCCGCCGCGCGCCGCATCGCCGACGCCCGCGGCGAACGCCCCTACACCGACACCCGGGACCTTGCCCTGCGCGCCCAACTGGGCCGCCAGGAACTCGATGCCCTGGCCGCCGCCGACGCGTTGCGCACGCTGGCCGGACACCGCCGCCACGCCAGCTGGGCCGCCGCCGGCGCCGTGCCCAGCCGCGACCTGCTGCGCGCCGCGCCCCTGGCCGAACCCACCATGCCGCAGTTGGCCGAACCCTCCGAAGGCCAGGACATCGCCGCCGACTATCGCAGCGCGCGGCTGACGCTGCGCCGCCATCCCGTGGCCCTGCTGCGCGAGGAACTGGCCGCCCGCAACTTCCAGCCCGCCAGCGTGCTGCACACCTATCCCGACCGGCGTCCGGCACGCGCCTGCGGCATCGTCACCGTGCGGCAACGGCCGCAGACGGCCAAGGGCACCATCTTCGTCACTCTCGAGGACGAGACCGGCCCGGTCAACGCGGTGGTGCGGCCCGAATTGATGGAACGCCAGCGCCGCGAACTGCTGGGTTCCACCCTGCTGGGCATCTACGGCACCTGGCAATCGCGCGACGGCGTGCAGCACCTGATGGCGCAGCGCCTGGTGGACCTGACGGAATTGCTGGGGAACCTGCCGGCGCGCAGCCGGAATTTCCATTGACGGAACACCGCACCGCCAGCGCCAGGCAAGGCAAGGCAAGGCACACGGCGCAGATCCGGACGCGGGCCAATCCCGCCCGGTCCTACGCCGCCCGATGCAGCCGGATGATGGCCGCCTCGGTCGGCGCGCGCACCAGATCCGCCAGCGTATGGCGGTCCAGCGTCTCGAACAGATTGCGCAGCCCGTCGTTCAGAACCCCCGCCAGCCGGCAGGCGCCGTTCAGCGCACAGGGCGGATCGGCGCAATCGACCAGCGCCCCCTGGTGCTCCAGGACCCGCACCAGTTCGCCGACGCGATACGTATCGGCCGGGCGCGCCAGCGCCAGCCCGCCGCCCTTGCCCCGCGTCGCCGCCACCCAGCCCTGCTGCGACAGGAAATGCACCACCTTCACCAGATGATTGCGCGAGATCTGGAATCGCTCGGCGATCTCGGGAATCGTCACGGGGCGATCGCGATCCCGGCACTGCGTCAGGTACATCATGACGCGCAGGCCGAAGTCGGTGAATCGGTTCAATTGCATGGGCGGACTCGAGGGCGGGCGAGCGGCAAGAATACACCGCCCCCCGATGCCGGAAGGCTCAAGCGCCCACGCCGCCGGTGCCGAACACCTCGGCATGGATGCGCTGAGGCGGCACGCCCAGTTCGCCCAGCGCCCGGCGCTGCGCCTGCATGAAAGGCAGCGGGCCGCACAGGTAGTAATCCGCGTCGGGCAGCACGACCTGGTCCTGGATGGCGCGCAGGTCGATGCGTCCCGCGTGGTGGTAATCCACCCCGTGCCGGTCGGCCGGTCCCACGTGTTCGTAGAACACGACGTGGCGCACGTTGGGCAGGCGTTCGGCCAGGCTGTTCACATGGTCGCGCATGGCGTGCACCGACGCATCGCGGCAGCCATGCACGAAGCGCACCAGGCGGCCGTCGCCGCGCGAGGCCACCGCGTTCAGCATGGACATCATCGGCGTCAGCCCCACCCCGCCGCTGATCAGCACCACCGGCGTGGCCGCCTCGGGGTCCAGCGTGAACTCGCCCTGCGGCGGCGCCACGTCCAGGATGTCGCCCTCGTCGAACTGGTCGTGCAGCAGGTTCGAGATCATGCCCGCCGGACTGCCGCCGGCCGCGGCCTCGCGCTTGACCGAGATGCGCAGCCGGTTGCCGCCCGGCGCATCGGACAGGCTGTACTGGCGCGGCTGCATGATGCCCAGCGCCGGCACGAACACGCGCACCGAGACGTATTGGCCCGGCAGGAAGCCCGGCACGTCGCCGCCATCGGCCGGGGCCAGGTGGAACGAGGTGATCTCCGCGCTTTCGGGCACCTTGCCCGCCACGCGGAAGGCGCGCCAGCCGGTCCAGCCGCCCTGGCGCGCCGCCGCGGCCGCATACATCGACGACTCCATGCCCGCCATCAGTTCCACCAGTTGGCCATAGGCCTGTGCCCACGCATCGATCAGTTCGTCGGTGGCCGCCTCGCCCAGCACCTCGCGGATGGAGGCCAGCAGGTGCCGGCCCACCACGTCGTAGTGCTCGCGCCGGATGCCCAGGCTGACGTGCTTGTGCGCGACGCGCTCCAGCACCGGCAACAGCGCCGAGGGATCGTCGATGTGTTGCGCATAGGCCGCGACCGCCATCGCCAGCGCCTGCTGCTGCTGGCCGTTGTGCTGGTGCCCCTGGTTGAAGACCTGCCGCAGCTCGGGATTGCCGCGGAACATGCGTTGGTAGAAATGGCGCGTCAACGCCTCGCCGTGGACCTGAAGAACGGGCGCCGTGGCCTTGACCTGCGCACGGACGTTTTCGCTGAGCATGCTGGACTCCTGGGGATGGTTGCGGGCATGTGCCCTTTAAAGATGTATTTATTCTACATCTTTAAAGGCGCTTTGAAAGAGAATGCCGGCCCTGCCCGGCGCCGCCTGTCCCCCAACTTGCCGCCGTGGCCATGCGGCGGTTAAAACACCGGCTTTGCAGCAACATTTCAGGATTTCCACCATGAGCACTGCCACGCTCAAGACCCGACTGTCCGACTCCGTCAAAGACGCCATGCGCGCCAAGGACACCGCGCGCCTGACCACGCTGCGCTTCCTGCTGGCCGCCGTGAAGCAGAAGGAAGTGGACGAGCGCCGCGATCTGGCCGACGCCGAGATCACGGCCATCATCGAAAAGCAGGTCAAGCAGCGCCGCGAATCGATCGCCGCCTTCGAACAGGCCGGCCGCACCGAGACGGCCGAGCAGGAAAAGGCCGAGCTGGCCGTGCTGCAGGAGTTCCTGCCCCAGGCCGCCAGCCCCGAGGAAGTCTCCGCCGCCATCGACGCGGCCATCGCCGAAGTGACCGCACAAGGCGTTACCGGCGCGCCGGCGATGGGCAAGGCCATGGCGATCCTGAAGCCCGCACTGGCCGGCCGCGCGGATATGTCCGCCGTGTCCGCGCAACTGAAGGCACGCCTGTCGTGATTGCGCGCCGGGCGGCATGCCAGGGCCGAATCCGGGCCCATGGCGTGCCGCCCGGCCGCCCTTCCCATGCCCAGAAATATCTCCCCCGAGCAGATCGCCCGCGAATGGCGCGCGCTTTGCGAGCGCTACCCGCTGGATCTGCGCCAGCACGTCCAGGCCGTCGTAAACGCGCAGCGCCAGGCCCTGGCCACCGCGTTCTACGCGCGCATGCTGCCCGACCCCACCGCCTCCTTCTTCCTGTCGGATGAGCTGGTCAAGACCCGCCTGAACCAGGCCATGCAGCAATGGCTGCAAGAGGTCTTCGAGGTGGGCGTCAGCGGCGATTTCGAATCCGCGGTCAACCGCCAGCGCACGGTGGGCGAAGTCCATGCGCGCATCGGCATTCCCGCCTATGTCGTCATGCGCGGCGTGCGGCGGCTCGACCAGGAGATCTACGACCTGCTGGCGGCCGATGGCTGCGACACCCCGATGGCGGGCGCGACCTACGTCGCCCAGACCACCGGGCTGGCCATCGAGATCATGTGCCACTCCTATGCGGTCTCGCACGAGCGCAACGCGCGCGCGGAAGAGTCCTACCGCATGTTCGCCATGGCGCACGACATCGGCGCCGAGAAAGAACGACAGCGCGCCGCGCTGCTGGATTGGGAAAACCAGCTGATCTTCGAGATCAGCACGCGCATCAGCGCCGCGGCCGGTGCGCCCGCGTCCACGGGCAACGCCGCCGCGCTGCCCCTGCTGGGCAAATCCGAATTCGGGCTGTGGTTCGCGCACAAGGCCTCGCACGCTTTCGAAGGCGCGCCCGACCTGCCCATCATCGCCGCGCAGGTCGCCGAGATCGACCAGTTGCTGTCCGGTTCAGCCGAACCGGCCCAGCCGCCGACGGGCCCGCGCCTGGCCGAACTGATGGGCGCCATCCGCCAGAAGGCCAAGTCCATCGGCTTCCTGGTCGACCAGTTGTTCCAGCAGGCCGGCCACCTGGAGTCCGGCCGCGACACGCTGACCCGCCTGTTGAACCGAAAGTATCTACAGGTGATCATGACGCGCGAAATCGACTTCGCGCGCCGCAATGACGCCGCGCTGTCGGTGCTGGCGATCGACATCGATTTCTTCAAGCGGATCAACGACAACCACGGCCACGATGCGGGCGACGCGGTGCTGCAGGAGGTCGCGCAGAATCTGGTGCACGCCCTGCGCAGCGGCGACTACATCTTCCGCCTGGGCGGCGAGGAATTCCTGGTCGTGCTGGTCGACGTCGAGCACGAGCGCGCCTGGGCCATCGCCGAGACCCTGTGCAAGCGCATGGCCGCCGAACGGTTGCAATTGCCGGGCGGGCAGACGCTGCAGGTCACGGTCAGCATCGGCGTGGCCACCCACGACGGCCATCCCGACTACCAGCGATTGCTGAAGGGCGCGGACCAGGCGCTCTACCAGGCCAAATCGGGTGGACGCAACCGGGTGGCCAGCACGCAGATGGATATCGCCGACGCCTGACAGGCCGGCTAGAACAGATCCGCCTGCCGGTTCTCTTCCCGCGGATCCGCGAAGTTGCTCATTCCCACGCCCGCCAGGCGATAACGCGTCTCGGCGGGCAACGTCACTTTGTCGCACAACGCGCGCGCCACCGAGGCCAGTTGCGCCGCGGACTGGGGCGGCTGCAATTGCGTCAGGCTGCGCGTCAGGATGCGGAAGCGGTCCGTCTTCAGCTTCAGCACCGTCGTGCGACCCAGCATGCCCTTTTTCTTGCCCTGCTCCCAGACCTTGGCGGCCAGGCGGTCGAGCGTGTCGCCCAGCTCGTGCAGCAGCAGATCGGTGCTGAAGGTGGTCTCGGCGGACACCTGCTGCGCCACCTGGTCGGGCTCGACCTCGCGCTCGTCGATGCCATTGGACAGCTCGTGCAGGCGATAACCGTAGCGGCCGAAATGCAGCTCCAGCTCGGTGACCGGGCGTTGCCGCAGGTCGCCCACCGTGCGGATGCCCAGGGTTTCCATCTTCGCTTGTGTCACCTTGCCCACGCCGGGAATCTTGCGCACGGGCAGCTCACGCAGGAATTCCAGCACGCGGTGCGGACGGATCACGAACTGGCCGTCCGGCTTGTTCCAGTCGGAGGCAATCTTGGCCAGGAACTTGCTGGGCGCGATGCCCGCCGAGGCGGTCAGGCCGGTTTCCGCGCGGATCTCGTCGCGGATGGCCCGGGCCACCTCGGTGGCCGTGGACAGGCCGCGCTTGTTCCGCGTCACGTCCAGGTAGGCCTCGTCCAGCGACAGCGGCTCGATCAGGTCGGTGTGCCGGGAAAAAATCTCGCGCACCTGGCGCGACACCGCGCGATAGCGGTTGAAATCGGGCGGCACGAAGACGGCATCGGGGCACAGACGCTCGGCACGCACGGCGGACATCGCCGAGTGCACGCCGAAACGGCGCGCCTCGTACGACGCCGCGCACACCACCGAGCGCGGTCCGGTCCAGGCCACCACCACCGGCAGGCCCTTCAGCTCGGGGCGATCGCGCTGCTCGACCGAGGCGTAGAACGCGTCCATGTCCACATGCACGATCTTGCGCGCCAGGCGGGCATCGGCGCGCGCTTCGTCGGCATCGAATCCGCGATCCGGCGCGGCCGCGGATGCCTCGGCCGATGACGGCGCCGGATCACCGGGTTCGCGCGCGGGGCCGGTCATCGCGCGCCCCGCCCCATGCCGTGGACAGGCCCGCGGGCAACGCCGGGACAGGCGCCGCGAGCCAGATCAGGCGCAAAGCCGGAATAAACGACCACGGAAGGGACCATGCGGGAAAAACGAAGCACGCGGAAAGCCAAAACCCCATATTATGGCGCGCTTAGCCAATCCTGCGCCCGCCCCGAGCGGGTCTTTCGCGATGTCCTCGACCCCCACCGATTACTTCGGCCTGACCATACCCCTGATGGACCTGCTGGGCCTGGTGCCGCAGCATGCCGACGAAACCGGCTCGCGCACCTTCCTGCCGTGGCGCGCCGAACTGACCAACAGCCGCGGCGACATCCACGGCGGCACGCTGATGAGCGTGCTCGACTTCACGCTCAGCGCCGCCGCGCGCGGCGCCGACCGCTCGGTGGGCATGGCCACCATCGACATGACCACCAGTTTCCTGTCGCCGGGCCGCGGCGACCTGACCTTCACCGCGCGCTGCCTGCGCCGCGGCAAGTCCATCGCCTTCTGCGAAGGCGAAGCCCACGACGCCCAGGGCGAACTGGTGGTGCGCGCCACCGCCACGTTCAAGGTCATCCGCAAGCGGCCGGGCGGCGACTGAAGGCGGGCGCCGCGCGAGCGTCAACGCGATGAGAGAATGCCAAAGAGCCCGTGCGTCAGCGGACGTCCTCCCCGCCGGATCACTTCTTCTGCATGAACCACGCGTTGGGATCGCTGCCCTTGTCGCGCGGCATGTAGCTGGTGCACGAGGGCGTGCCGAACAGGATGGCATCGTGCATGGCGCGCATCGCGGTCTCGTCCCAGATGCCGCGGCCCCACATGTTGACCGTGGCGCGCGTGCGTCCGCCGTCGATGGCGGTCAGCGCCACGGAAGCCACGTCGCCGGACGTCAGCTTGGCCGTGACCCGCACGTCGCCGCGCCGGCCCGCCTCGTCCAGGTTGCTGGCAACCGCATAGCCGCCGTCACCCACCAGGCACATTTCGGCCTGCTGGCGCGCGGACTGCACCGCCTGCCGCAGGCTGACGTTCGCATCGAACGAGCCGGACAATGCGCCGCCGCCCGGCCCCATGCCCACCGAGCAGCCCGCCAGGGTCAAGGCGGCCATGCTTGCCGCGATCCATTTTCCAGCCATGATTCCTCCAACAGTCATGGCCGCGATTATCCCGCAAACCGCCCCGCTGCGGTTTGGTCCCTTCGCCGGTTCGACACCGCCACGCGCGCTGTGGCATGATCGGACGCGATTCCCAGGACGGCGCGGCGCCCGCGAGCCCACGCACGAGGTGGCGCAAGACCCGCCTTCGCGCCGTCCGCGACCCACGGAGATTCCCCTTGCTGAAACTCACGCTGCTGCGCACCCTGCTGGCTGCCAGCCTGACCGCCGCTTCCGCCGGCGCCGCCGCCCAGCCGCCGCGCCTCTATCCCCTGCAAGACTTCTTCCGCAATCCCGAGCGCGGTTTCTTCCGCCTTGCCGACGACGGCGCCACGCTGGGCTTCATGCAGCCCGTGGCCATCGAAGGCCACCCGGCCCGCATGAACATCCACGTGCAGGAACTGCGCGACGGCAGGCCCACCGGCGAACCGCGCCGCCTGACCGCCGAGACCGAACGCGACATCAGCAACTTCTTCTGGAAAGGCTCGGACATCGTGCTGTTCCAGAAAGACTTCGGCGGCGACGAGAACTTCCACGTGCTGGCCGTCAACGCCAAGACCGGCGCCATCACCGACCTGACGCCGTTCGAAGGGGCCCGCGCCCACATCGAGGACGACCTGCCCGACGACCCCGGCCACGTCCTGATCAGCCACAACCACCGCGACCCCGAGGTCTTCGACGTCTATCGCGTCGACGTGCGCACGGGCAAAGCCGATCTCGTCGCCCAGAACCCCGGCAACGTCGTCGGCTGGCAGACCGACCACGCCGGCCGCGTGCGCGCCGCCGTCACCAGCGACGGCCTGAACACCACGCTGCTGTACCGCGACGACGAGAAATCCGAATTCCGTCCGCTGGTCACCACCGACTACCGCACCAGCGTCAGCCCCGCCCTGTTCACCTTCGACAACAGCAAGCTGTACGTGCTGAGCAACCGCGGCCGCGACCGCCTGGCGCTGGCGGTGCTGGACCCGGCCAAGCCCGAGCAGGAAGACCTGGTCTACGAGCCCGAGCAGGTCGACCTGGACGCCGCCGGCTACTCGCGCAAGCGCCGTGTGCTGACGATGGCGGCCTACCAGACCGACAAGCCGCGCTATCACTTCTTCGACAAGCAGACCGAAGACCTGTACGCCCGCCTGGGCAAGCTGCTGCCGGGCTACGACCTGGCGATCCAGGGCTGGAACCGCGAGGAAGACACCTTCATCGTGGCCGCCTACAACGACCGCACCCCCGGCTCCCGCTACCTGTACAGCCAGCGCGCCGACACGCTGCACAAGCTGGCCGACATCAACCCGGCCCTGCCCGAAAAGGACATGGCGCAAGTCAAGCCCATCAGCTACACCAGCCGCGACGGCCTGACCATCCACGGCTACCTGACGCTGCCCGTGGGCCGCGATCCGCGCAACCTGGCGTGCATCGTCAACCCGCACGGCGGCCCGTGGGCGCGCGACGGCTGGGGCTACAACGCCGAGGCCCAGTTCCTGGCCAACCGCGGCTTCTGCGTACTGCAGATGAACTTCCGCGGTTCCACCGGCTACGGACGCAAGTTCTGGGAAGCCGGCTTCGGCCAGTGGGGCCTGAAGATGCAGGACGACATCACCGACGGCGTGAAGTGGCTGATCGACCAGGGCATCGCCGATCCCAAGCGCGTGGGCATCTACGGCGGCAGCTACGGCGGCTACGCCACGCTGGCCGGCGTCACGTTCACGCCGGACCTGTACGCGGCGGCCGTGGATTATGTCGGCGTGTCGAACCTGTTCACCTTCATGAACACGATCCCGCCCTACTGGAAGCCCCTGCTGGACAAGATGCATGACATGGTGGGCGACCCGGAACGCGACCGCGACCGCCTGGCCGCGACCTCGCCGGCCCTGCACGTGGACCGCATCACCACGCCGCTGTTCATCGCCCAGGGCGCCAAGGATCCGCGCGTGAACAAGGCGGAAAGCGACCAGGTGGTGGAAGCCTTGCGGAAACGGGGGGTCGAGGTCGAGTACATGGTGAAGGAAAACGAAGGCCACGGCTTTCACAACGACGAGAACAAGTTCGAGTTCTATGCCGCCATGGAGAAGTTCTTCAGCGAGCATTTGAAGCCCTGATTTCAGGCTTCCTGCTTATCTCATCGGCCGGGTTGTCCTGTGAAGGATGCCCGGCTTTTTGCGTCTGGGTTGGTGGTGCCTGGGACGTTTTCAGTGTGCTTCTGGCGCCAGGGGCACGACTGCGTACTTACGTCCTCGCGCTCTCGCGCTGCGGGCGCAAGTTCTCCGTCATGCCCCTGGCTCACGGCAACGACATGCCACGGTCGCAAGACAACACGCTCCCGCTAAAACTGTCTGGATACTGAACACATCGTCACGCCTTACAGACCGCCGCATCGTTGAGCCGATCCCTACTGTACGAATGTTCTACGCTGCCCGGAATGGCACGATTTCCCATTATTGAGACACTCTCCGCCCCACGTTGCGCGATGACATCACAACAAAGCGCACACTGCCGCGCTACCTGCCGATCGTGCCCCATTCGGCTGCGGAACTGCGTAAACGCAGCAACAGAACCGGTTTTGATCGACGCATAAAGATACTGGGAGCGGGGTGCGTGCCGGAGAAGTCGCGCCCGGAGCACGAAAGTGCGAGGACGAGACTTCGCAGGTACGCACCCCGCGCCTAAAGAACCAGATTCGCCACCAACTCCCCTCAAATCTGCGATCGACCCGCAACCCAGCCAAATTTAGTTACGGAAACCTTATCGCCGTGACGATGTCTATCTCCGGCCAGGGGAAGTCTCCCCTAAAATCGCCTGCAATGAAGAATTCCGAAACCTCAAAAGAATCCCGGCGCACTCGGCTGCGCGGCCTGCTCATCAAGGCCAGTGTCGCCGTCGCCGGACTGGGCCTGTGCGGCGTCCTGCTGGCCGGCCTGGCCATCGGGCTGACCTGGCCCAACCTGCCCGAACTGCACGCGATGACCGACTACCGGCCGCGCGTGCCCCTGCGGGTCTACACCGCCGATAAAGTCCTCATCGGCGAATTCGGCGAAGAACACCGCAACGTGCTGCGCTTCGACGAGATCCCTCAGGTGATGAAGGACGCGATCCTCGCCGCCGAGGACGACCGCTTCTACCAGCACGGCGGCATCGACTGGACCGGCGTCATCCGCGCGGGCCTGACCAACCTGGTCAACATGCGGAAATCGCAGGGCGCCAGCACCATCACCATGCAGGTGGCGCGCAATTTCTACCTGTCGTCCGACAAGACGTATTCGCGCAAGTTCTACGAGCTGCTGCTCACCTTCAAGATCGAATCGCAGCTCTCGAAGGACCAGATCCTCGAGCTGTACATGAACCAGATCTACCTGGGGCATCGCGCCTACGGCTTCGCGGCCGCGTCGCGCACCTACTTCGGCAAGCCGCTGTCCGAGATCACGCCGGCCGAAGCCGCCCTGCTGGCCGGCATTCCGAAGGCGCCGTCGCGCGCCAACCCCATCACCAACCTCGAGCGCGCCCGCGCCCGCCAGCACTACGTGCTGGCCCGCATGCAGGCGCTGGGCAAGCTCACGCCAGAGCAGGTGCAGGAAGCCCTGGCGCAGCCGCTGGTGGTGCGCGGCTCCGAAGGCGGTCCGGCGCGCGGCTTCTCGGTGCACGGCGAATACCCCGCCGAGATGGTGCGCCAGTTGATGTACGGCGTGTTCCAGGAGAACGCCTACACGCAGGGCATCGACGTCTACACGACGATCGACTCGAAAGACCAGCAGGCCGCCTACCAGGCCGTGCGCGACGGCGTGCTCGACTACACGCGCCGCGCGGCCTATCCCGGCCCCGAAGACCAGATCGAGCTGCCCGACGGCATCGAGAACGACAGCGCCGCCTTCGACGAAGTGCTCGATGGCGTCCAGGAAAACACGCCGGACAGCGACGACTTGCTGTCCGGAGTGGTGCTGTCGGCCAGCCCCACCGAGATCAAGGTGGCGCGCAGCGCGCGCCAGATCATCACCATCGACGACAAGAAGGCGCTGGCCGTGGTGGCCCGCGCGCTGGGCGACCGCGCCAAGCCCGAGGTGCGCATCAAGCGCGGCTCGGTGGTCTACGTGCGCAAGAACGGCGACAACTGGGAAGTCATCAACATGCCTGCCCTGCAGGCCGCGCTGGTGTCCCTGGCCCCGCAGGACGGCGCCATCCGCGCCATGATCGGCGGTTTCGACTTTTATCGCGGCTCCTTCAACCGCGTGGTGCAGGCCTGGCGCCAGCCGGGCTCGAACATCAAGCCGTTCATCTACGCCGCCGCGCTGGAGCGCGGCATGACGCCCGGCACGCAGATCTCCGACCAGCCGTTCTTCCTGAGCGCCGCGCAGACCGGCTCGCGCGACTGGAGCCCCAAGAACGACGGCGACCGCTACGAGCCCATGCTGACGCTGCGCCAGGGCCTGTACAAGTCGAAGAACATGGTGTCGATCCGCATCCTGCAAGCCATCACGCCGCAGTACGGCCAGGAATACCTGACGCGCTTCGGCTTCGAGAAAGACCGCTGGCCCGCCGTGCTGCCGATGGCGCTGGGCGCCGGCAGCGCCACGCCGCTGCAGGTCGCCAGCGCCTACTCGGTGTTCGCCAACGGCGGCTACCGCGTCACCCCCTACCTGATCGACCACGTGACAGACCGCTCGGGCAAGGTGCTGATGCAGGCGCAACCGCCCCAGGCCGGCGACGAGACCGTGCGCGCCATCGATCCGCGCACCGCCTGGGTCATGGACGACATCCTGCGCGGCGCCACCGTGCAGGGCACCAGCGCGCGCGCACACAAGGTGCTGGGCCGCAACGACGTGGGCGGCAAGACCGGCACCACCAATGGCGCGGTCGACGTCTGGTTCTCCGGCTACACGCCCAAGCTGGCCACCACCGTGTGGATGGGCTTCGACCAGCCGCGCTCGCTGGGCACCAACGAGTTCGGCAGCGGCCTGGCCCTGTCCACCTGGCTGGACTACTCGCAGCCGGTCCTCAAGGGCATCCCGCAGTCGCCGCAGGCGCCGCGCCCGCAGGGCCTGATCGTGGCCGATGGCGACTACTACTTCTCCGAGTTCCCGCCGGGGCAGGCGGTCGCCGCCGTGGACCTCTCCACGGGCGACCAGTTGCAGGACTTCCTGAACAATTACCGCCCCAGCGACGACTCGCCCAGCCGCGTCCTGCAGCCGGGCCAGCAGCCGCAGCAGCAACCCGGCCAGCCGCAATACCAGGTGCCGAACCAGCCCGGCTACCAGGTGCCGCCGGCGCAACCCGGCCAGCCTTCCTCCTCGTCGGGCGACCGCGTGCCGATTCCGCCCATTCCGGTGCCCAGCGCCGACCTGGGCACGCCCGAGATGCGCTTCCCGGTGAACGCCACGGCGTCCGCCGCGCCGGCGATGCCCGCGTCGGCCACACCAGCCACGGCGCCCGCCCCGTTGCCCGAAGGCGCCATGCGCACCCGCCCCATCGACGCGGTCGGTGCGCTCTCGCCGCAACCTGAACGGGAGAGAGATAAATCCAGGGAAACCAGTGAGATAAATCCGGGATACGGTGGGACGAGCCGGGATCTATCGGGAAAAAATTGAAAGGACTTTACAGATTCCAGGCACCCGAGCTCGCTGGCGCATCCGGCTCCGCGCGTGGCTGCAGGAGAGGCATGCTGTCCTGCAGGGCGGCAACGGGGGCTGCGTAGATGGGTGTGCCCTCGACCCACTGATTCCCCTGTTCATCGTAGCCGGTTTCCAGCACTGCGCGGGGGTGCTGGCGTGCATCCAGTCTGATCTGGCCGATGCGGCGCGGCGCCGCGCTCGCGGCAGGCTGCCCGCTGGCCTGGGCTGCAACGAAACCGCCGACAGCCATGCACGCAGCGCGCACCTTCCTGGCGACATCCAGCACGCCAGCGGTGTCGCAGCGCTCCAGGCGACGGATGACGGTATTGATGCCGATCACCACCGCGGCTACGGCCGGGGGCAGGTCGTTGGGCGATGTCTCCGTCTCGCCAGGCTCCTGCGGTGCCTGGTAGGCAGCGGGAGCTGCGACGGCTTCCAGCACTTCGATCAACCGTCGCGTGTCAGCCGGATCGAACGGAGTCCAGCCATCGCGAAACGCCGTGGCGAAGCGCTGTGCGTCCTTACGCACCCATCGATCAGTTTTCAAGGGACACCTCCTGGAATTGGGACTGGCTGATGATGGTCGATGCAGCCGTGCGGGCGGCCGCTCGTTTTGCTGTCCGGCGCGCGTCGTAGCAGGCTTTGCACCACGAATGCAGCTTCCCGTTGCTCGTATAGAAAAAATCGCCGTCAGCGGGCCAGAATTCCTGGCAGCGCGCACATTGGGCCTCGGTGCCCAGCTCGGTTTCAGTGGTCTTCCTGGCCATGCTGCTTTCCTTGTGTCGGCCGATCACCCTGGGCGGTGATGTGCTTGATTTGCTCCCAGGCCGAAAGCATCGGGTCGAAGGTCTGCCGTGCGCGCGCCTTCGCGAGAGCAACCTGCAGACGACCTCGATCCGCATCCGGTAGCGCCGCATCCAGCGCCACAGGCGCCCAGCGGTCGACCTGCGCGGGCAGATAACGCAGTGCCCACTTCTTCATGCTTTCGATCAACCGCTCGGCCTGCTGGCCAGTGATCCACTGCAGGGCATCGACGCCAGTGATCCGCTTTACATAGGCCGCCAGCGCTTCCTCGGACGGATTCTTGATCGCGCCCAGCTCGCGCAGCAGCAGCCACAGCGCCCTGATCTTGCGGCTCTCCGCCTGCAGGTCCAGGGGTCGGCTCGGCGTGGCCTTGGCGCGCACCTTGAAGCCTACTCGCTTGAAATGATCCAGGGCGCGTTGCAGTTCCTCGGTGCTCATGCGCGAGCACGAGTCCTTGCCCGTGGCCGTCATCAGAGCGACACGATAGGTTTCCCGGTCCAGTTGCAGGTCGCGGGATGCGATGTGCACCAGTCGGATCAGGCGCTGGCGCTCATCGGCACGCTTGGCGGAGGCAACCATGCTATTCACCGTAGCCCAGCATGAGTGGTGCGGCTCTGGCGCCAACGCCCTGGTGCAGCTGGACGTCATTGCCGGCGCGGCGGCCTGCAGCCCGATCTGCCCAGCCTCGCACGCCGGCATCGCGGCTACGCGGCGTGAAGTTGCCGAGATTGGGATGCTTCAGCTGCATGTGCGCCTCGATCGCGGTCTTCTGGTGCGCCGTCGCTTCCATGTGTGATATCAGGGTCGAGACTGCGTCGACCCAGCCCAAGCAAAAGGCATCGGCGCGTACAGTTTTGCTTTTCTGCCGGCACCGCTTGAGCTTGGTCTTGATGTGATCTCTGCGGGCACGGGCCATCAGGCGCATGAGCACATGCAGGGTGTACTGCGCCACGTCGACGCCAGGCGGGCAGCCGACCAATAGCCACATGGCTCTGCTGCCGGAAAGAGCGCCCGCGCCCACGAGGATCAGTTCGCAGCCGAAGGCGCTGGCCACCAGGCTGGCCAGGTCAGCCTCGTAACGGCTGGGTTTGAGTGCGCCCGCCATCACGATCTTTTCGCGCACGCTGGCCGCAGTCACTTCTAGCTCGGAGACGCTGTGCTCGCGCATCAGCGCCTGCGCTTGGCGCATGGCGGCAGCGGCCTCGGCCGGCTCGCTGGACTTGGCCAGCGACAGGCACTTCTCGATCTTGCGGAAGATGTCATCCTTGTCCATGCTGAACCTCTTCGGCGAGAGTGCGAAGTGCCGGGACGATCGGGACCGAATAGATCGGCGTGTGGCTGGTGAAGGCGTAGGACTGCGTATCGCCCTCGGGGAAGATCTGTTTGAGCATGGTGACTCCGTCCCGCCGGGTGAACTCGATACTCATGCGATCCGGCAGCAGGCGCCCGATGTTCAGGATGCTGGCGCGCAGGACGTCCATCTTGACCTGGTCGTTCGCGGCGACCACGCCGTCTATGCGCTCGACATCGGCCACGATCCGGTCGATCTCGGACAGGCAGTCAGCCTTGCTGATGGGGCTGGCGGGGGCTTTGTGCGCTTCCAGTGCGGCGCGGATACGTTGGATGGGCGTCATGGCTGGCCTATTCAGAGGTGTGCCGATGCACGGCGGGCGGGATGATCTGATCCACGTTGACACGGTCGAGGTAGGTGATGAGGTCGCGAGTCTCCTGAGCGGTCAGACGCAGCGACTTCCTGCCCAGCTCGATGACCAGGTCGCCGTTGGTGTAGAGCGCAGCCACCAGCGTGCCGGCGCGCTGCTGATGGCGCTTGCGGTGCTCACCCCACGACGGTCCGCCATCGTTCTCGGCGGGGGAGGCGTCGGCCGACCCGGTGCCTGGGTAGTACGCATTGACCCATCGGCCATTGGGCGCCTGAACGCGCTCTGCACGAATGTCACCGGCAGCTATGCGGTGCGCCAGCTTGGAGGAGATGGCAGTGGTCTCGAGGCGCTCCTCGATCTCGACGGACCGTATGCCCGGCTGAGCACGTATCAGGTCGATGATGTCCTGTGTTGTCGTCATGGTGTTCTCGCGTGTGGGTAGGTGGAAACGGCTGCTCATCAGTGCCTGACCACCACGCCAGGCAGACCGCCCGCGGGCGGTTTCGCGGGATCACGCCTGCTCTGTCTGCCCTAGCTCCAGGCCCGGCAGCTGCGGCTGCACACGCCGACGTGCCTCGGCCAGCATTGCGCGGTAGCGCTGGTAAACGTAGACGTAGCTCACGTCCAGGTGCGCGGCGATCTCCGAGGCGTTGCCGCGGCGAAAATGCGCCCAAATGTACGCATCGTGGTCGAGCCGCCCATACGATCGGTCCTTCGGGATATAGAGGTTCTGTCCGCCGTAGTGCTGGTGCAGCAGGTCGATCATCTCGTCGCCGACCTCGGCCGCCTGGTCGGGGTCGAGGCCGACCCGCTTCATCAGGAACACACCCATGATCTCGGCCATCTCCTGCAGCGTCTTGTGCCGGCGGCGGGCGGTAGGCGTGTCGTCGTAGCTGGACATTGCTGGCTCCTGGTGGATTGTCGGACGCGCGGCTATTCCACGACCTCATTCAAGTATTCGACCGAGCCGCTTATGTGCTCGCCGAACCGCGCGATCGCTGCTTGCAGCTCGTTGGCGGCTCCCTCCACCGATCCGTCGATGCCGTCCCACGGATCGGCCAGGCGCTGTACTTCTGCCTGCATGCGGGCGAGCCTGCGACGGATACGGTTGGCCAGGATGTTCGGCTTGAGGCCCAATGCCTGCGCGCGGGTCTGTGCCATGTCGCTCTCCTTAGATGTCGGTAGGGCCGATCTGCACGCGTTCTTCGAACGCCTGCAGGAGCGAATCAACCCGCTCGGTCGAGTCGGCCATCAGGACGATCGCGATCTTTGCGCCGCCCTCAATCCCGAATTCCAGCGTCAGGCGGTTAACGTCGCGGCTCCTGACCATCGCCGCCAGGATTTCGCCTATGCGAACGCCCTCGATGTCGCCCAGGTTGGTGAGCGGGTCGTCGAGTGAGAATTTCGTCGCCATGGCTACACCTCCGCCACGCCCAGCGGAATCTGCTCGTAGCGATCGGTCATGCCGACGCGCTGATACACGCGCAGGTACGTTTTGCTGCCCGTCACCATCGTCGAGTCGCTGATCGCCTGCATCGCTTGCGTCCAGCGCGGATCCTCAGACTGGATGCGGCGCAGAGCCAACACGCGATTGGTATTGATGTTGCCCGCTTTGTCCACCTCGAATGCGCGATCGATCACGGCCTTCAGCTCGGGGCGCGCGCCATCGGTCCAGTCTTGCAGACATTGGTCGATCAGCTGCTTGGCGACCTGCAGGCGCTCATCGAACACAAGTGAATCCTGGACTGCGCGGATGATCTTGAAGCGCTGATCGAACGAGTACAGCGTCACGTTGCCCTTACGGCCGCCGAGTTGGACACCATATTGGGCTGCAGCGAGATCCAAAAATGCGGCAATCTCGGTGAACGCGCGCTCTTTGAATGCCGTCAGCGCGTTGTTGTGGCCAATGGCCTCGGTGGTCAGGCTGTTGACCAGTTCGTCGCGCAGCAAGTCCTGCGCGCTTATCGTCGATTCAGGCACCAGCCGGCCCTGACCATCCATCCGGTAGCCCGGCGGCGTCGTTGTGGTCGTACTCATGAAAAACACTCCTTCAGGTACGGGCAGCGCACGCGCGCGCCCGGGAAAAAATCTGAGCCGACAGCACGCCGACGGCAGTGGCGGCGCCTTCGTCGTGCGTTGCGCTCACGCCGCGCAGGCAATGCACGACGGCGTGGACGACTTCGTGGGGGACGATCTCGTCGAGGTTGCTGTCCATGCCGAGCACGATTACGCCCTGGTGCCGGGCCGTTGCAGATGCGCTCGGCTGGAAATAGCCGTGCACGGTCTGGCGATCGCGACGGCGGCGTCCGGCGCGATATTCCCGATCGACATCCGCGACGCCGGGCAGCAACCGCACGCGCAGGCTGATGCCAGCATGGGCGACGGTGAACGCGAAACGTGTGCGCGTGCGTGCCATGATCAGTGCACCGACTGCCGGTCAGCGTCCGACGGCGCGAAACGGGTGCGCTCGATCGCGGCCTCGATGTGTCGGCGCACGCCGTCCGCGTCGCCGCGGATGTGCGCTATCAGAATCTCGGCCAGCATGTCGCTGAGCTCCAGGCCTGCGCGCTGGAGTGCGGCCGAGGCGAGCGTTGCCTGCAGCAGCGCACCGTTGGCCGTATGCAGCGCTCGGCGTAGTTCGTCGACAGAGGCCAGCTCGGACGGATTGACCATCGCTACGGAGATATCGAAGTCAGGCATGGTCAGCGGCCTCCGCATTGGACTGACGAGCGGGCGCGTGCTGGTCGCCCCGCGCTGCTGCCGTGCAGGCGCGACAGCGGATCATGATCGGCGGCGAGCAGATGATGACGTCGTAGTCCGGCTGACGACGGTTGCAGATTCCGCAGGTGAACAGGCCGAGCGTCGTGGGCGTGGGTACCGTGCGGGTCAGCATGGCAAATCCTCCTGGACCACGATGCGAATGCCGCGGTACAGGCCCGTGATGTGCCCTCCGGCCCGAATGGTCGACGCGTCGCACTCGGCCAGCAGCCTGTCGGCCGGCAGGCCATTGAGATCGACCAGGAGGATCGCATGCCCACCATCGTTCGGGAACGGATCCTCGCGGGTCACACGAAATCCGAGCGCGCGCAGCGCGCGCGCCGCGGCGTTGGACTCGGCCAGACGGCCGACCAGGTCGTGCGTCAGAACTCGCGGCTGGTGGAATGCGCTGGCGACTGCCGCGATATCGGCGTGCGTGATCAGTTCCATGTCACATCTCCTGCTGCGACCGAACGGCCGCGGCGATGAGCTCGCCAGTGATGGTTTTTGCACCGATGCGCGCGGCTTGGTTCAGCGCGATGGACGCGAGGTTGTTGACCGCCAGCGGATAGCAGATCGAACGCTGAACGACACGCCGGGCCTGGCCGCGGCCGACCGTCTGGGCGGCCTGCAGGCGGGCGCGCATCTCGTCTATGGCGCTGGCCTCGAAGATGGCATCGGCCTTCATGTCGACACGGGCGAACTTGTGCTGCAGATACGCCTGCAGCTCGCCGTCGAGCGGGCCGAGCGTGGCGATCTCCGTGCGCTGCACCACCTCGCGCACGCGCGGGTTGCGATCGTCCAACTTCCAGGCCAGTTCCGTCTGCCCGATCAACAGGATCGCGAGCAGCCGGCCGAAGCCGCTTTCTGGCTCCAGCTCGTAGAACCTCTTCAGGTGTTTCAGCGTCGACGTCGGCAGGTCGTGCGCCTCTTCGATCACCAGCACGTGGCGCTGTCCGGCCTTGGCCGATGCGCGCAGCAGTTCGTGCAACTGCTCACTGCGGGCTTGCGCGGTCTGGCGCACGGTAGCCAGACGATCCACTGCACGGATGATCGACGACGCGATGTCCTGCGCGCGCAGGGCCTGGTTGCGCCTGTTCGTGTCGCCATCCTCCACGCCCAGCACGTAGGGTTCGATCACCGTGATCGGCTCGCGCTGCTCGGTGATCCATTCCTTCAGGTCGCGCTTGACCGTCGTCTTGCCGGCGCCAGACTCGCCGATGACGGCGAGCATGCCGCCGTGCTTCGCGCACTGGCGCACGGCCGCGCGCACGTACCGTATGTCATCGGACAGGTACACGTCCGCCGACGACTCCATCTCGTCGGTAAACGGATCGCGCGCGATCTTGAAGTGCCGGCGCGCCTCGGGCGTCAGAGGTTGTTTTCGGAGTAACATTTCTGCGATTTCCTCGCTGTCATCAGGTTGGGAATCGGCCGGCGTGGCATCTGCCACGACTTCCACGCCGGCCTTCGGTTGAATCTGGGAAAAGACGCCAGCCAGGGACTGC
Organism: Bordetella ansorpii; assembly: GCF_900078705.1. Classification (GTDB taxonomy): domain Bacteria; phylum Pseudomonadota; class Gammaproteobacteria; order Burkholderiales; family Burkholderiaceae_B; genus Bordetella; species Bordetella ansorpii_A. Next base: position 374,586 of record NZ_FKIF01000010.1, on the reverse strand, counting down.
TTGGGCACACCGGCCGCTATCAACACCGCACGGATCTGCCGCTGGAGCTCGTGCGGCGCCGTACCCTTCGGCCAGAAGCCGTGATTCACGATCTGGGCGATGCTCCCGGCTGACCAAGCGTGTCCGCCAGCGGCCTGCATCAGCTGACCCAGCTTGCGGTAGGTGATGCTGTGCTGGGTGAGCACCAGTTTCAGTTTCAATGCCATGCAACCTCCTATGCGATCCGCAGGCCGAAGCTGGCATCGGGCTGGCCGCGGCGTTTGAATTCTTCGATCAGCGCGTCCACGCGGTCTTCACGCACCCCATCGGCATACAGACGCCTGAACCACGCATGCTCGTCCGAGGTCAAGCTGCGCTTGATCGCATCGACCAGGCGCAGCATCGCGGCCTCGGCCGACAGGACTGGGATGACCTCTTCCACGTGCGCTGGGGTCGCGATAGCCTCGCCAGTGCGCGGCAGGTACGCAGGCTGTTCGATGCCCTGAATGTAGGAATGCGCGTCGAGCGTGCCGCCGAACGGCACGGCCTTGCGCGCCCGCGCCTTCTTGACGCCGTCGGCGTCCAGGCCCGGATACGCGGTGGCGTCCAACTGCTGCGCGGCGCGCTCAATGTCGGTATGCGGCATGGCCTTGTATTCCTCGCCGATGACGGCGGCGGACAGGCGCTCGCCGAACTGGTCGAACTCATGCTCCGGTTCGACGCGGTAGACCAGCATCTCGCCGTCGTAGCGAGGTACGCTGACCTGGATGGCGGTCTCGCCGTAGGCGAGTGCCTGCACGCTCACCAGCTCGCCACGGTTCACGCCGGCCAGGCCGCGCAGCGAATAGGATCGCGACCTGTCGGCGTTCGGATGGCGAAAGCTGATCGACATATCCGGGCGCACCTTGCGCTCTTCGGAGCGGCTGGCCATGAGCGCCCGGCAAATCTCGATGGACGGCAGTTCGCGTAGCTGTTCGGCCGTGATGAGCTGCCACAGGTCCAGGCGGGCCATCGGCACGGCCAGTCCCTCACGCCGCAGCCGGGTGTCCTGGCCGGGCAGCAGGTTGGCGTTGTAGGCGTTGGCCCACGCGAACGCCGCCTGGTTCAACTGCACCACGTCCTCAACAGGCTCGAAGCGCAGACGGCTCTCGAACTGTGTTTCGACGATGTTGTTGGCGCCCTCGACGCCGCCCTTGACCCGCGCATGGCCGGCCTCGTGCGTCTCGTAACGGACATCTAGGCGGTCCAGCAGGTTCAGGATCGTGCCGGCGCGGTTGGCCGACCCTTTGTCCCACAAAACCAGACGCGGAACACCATGAAACTGGCGCCCATCGCGCCGGCTCCAGGCGAACATGAGGAATTCAAACAGGCTGTGTGTGTCCTCACCCTCGGCTTCCGTGTACCACGGCACGATCAGGCCACTGGCGCGGTCGTACAGCACGTACCGGTAAACCTTGAGCTTGACGCGGGCATAGTTCTCCAGCTTGTTCTTGTAGAACTCGCGCTCGCGCATGATGTGCTGCTTGCCCTTCAGGTAGTACACGAGGCAAAGCGACGGATCGATCTGGTGCACATGGTTCGGGTGCAGCGCCCGCATGTGCTGCACGCTGGTGCCGTCTCGCTGGGCGTCGACGTTCAGGCGGCGATCGCGCATCAGGCGATTGAGCTGGGCGTTGCTCACGTTGAACTCCACTCCGTTGCGCGCCAGCACGCCGCGCGCCGTGGTGGTAAACAAGGTCTGCTTGCCGTTGTCGCGGATGCTTTCTCGCTGGGCAGCGCCCAGCATTTTCAGGGCGTCGTCGGCCACGCTGGTGCGCCCCTTGTCCGCGCGCGCCTTGCGGCCGGACGACCAGCCGCAGCGCTGCTGTAGCTGCCGATAAACCGTCTGGGGCGACCAGCCCAGGAACGCCGCGGCCGATTCGACCACGGCGCGGCGCCCCGACTTGGCGCCCAACTGGTCCAGCTGCACGGCGACGCCGCGCAGATAGTCGAGTGCATCGTGGGTGAGTGCCATGCGTCCTCACTCCGCTGCAGGGTCGGTCAGGACGTGGGATCGCGCCAGTTCGATCTCGGCACCGAACCGGGCCAGCAGATCCGCGCGCGCCGCGGCAACCATGCTTGCCGTGCGCTCGATGGAATCGGCCAGGTGCAACACGACGGACAGGACCGGCGGGGGCAGATCGACCAACGCCTCCGGGTCGTAGCCAGGCTCGGTCGCGAGTTCCTGCGTCAGCCAGGCGTCCAGCGCCTCGGTGGCCTGCTGATGGCGCATCAGCGCCTCATCGATCAAGGTCTGACGCTCGGTAATTTCGACCTTGAATGGCGCGACCTTGTCGTCCCAGCTGGCGGTGCGCAGCTGGAGTTTCTCGAGCTGCGTCTGCAGGGTACGCGAGCGCTCGGCCGCTTCCGCGTGCAGCTTCTCCATGGCGCGCTGTTCGGCCTTAGCATCGTCTATGGCTTTCTGCTGCTCGGCCCGCTCTTGGCCGTGGCGCACGGCCAGTTCCTGCATCAGATCCAGGACCTCTTCGCGGGTCTGGGCTTCTTCGACCGCGCGGCGCACGATCTCCTGCTCGGGGGGCGGCAGCGCCTTGATAGCGTTGTAGTCGCGCTGGTGCAGACCGATGCGTTCGGCCTGCTCGAAGGCCTCTTGGCCGAGGATGTTGCGGTTGCTGATCAGTTCCTGCAGGCGCCGCTGACTCTTGCCGAATTTTTCTTGGCAGAAGTCCTCCAGGCTCTCAAAAGCGCGACCGTCGCGCTTTTTGAAGTGGACCCAACCCTTTGATTTTTTTATCTTTTCATAGGTTTGGACGAGTACGGAATCCGCGACAGTCGCGTAAAACAGCGCGGTTTCGAGACGGCCGAGGTCCACACCGGCCGCCAACACTTCGTCCATTTCGTCCTGCGTTTTGCCCTCCTGCGCCGCGCGCAGGGTCGCCAGGTCGGCGTTGTAGGCATCCTGGTTGACCGCGGGCAGCGGCTCGGCGGGGGCTGTGATTGTTTTCTTGCGGGCCATGGAATGGGGCTCCTGTAGCAGACGGATGGAGTTATGGCAGGCGCGTGTAGCGCTGGCGGCGTTCGTCGAGCGCGGCCTGGGCTCGGACCATGGACTGGTCGAAGGCATGCGCGATCTGGACCAGCTTCGGCCCTAGCATCCACACGTCGGACTGAGCCGGGTCGCGCTCGGCCAGGCCGGCGGCGCGCAAGTTCTCCAGTGCTCGCAGTGCTGTGGGTGCGGGCACGTCGACGGCTGCAGCAACGTCCTTCAAGCGCATGCCGGAGAAGTCGCGGTTGGCCAGCACGAGCATCACCTTCAAGGTGCGTTGCACCTGTTCGCTCAGGTAACGATCGGCGCTCATATCTGAACCTCCATGCTGCCTCGGGTCCAATCACGCCCCGTGCATGGCCGCTTTTCGGCAGCCACGGCGATGGCTTCCATCGCAGCGGCGAGCGAGCGCAACTGCATCGGGGTGAGATCTACGCTGCAGAACGGCCCACCATCCAGGGTGGCGAGAGGCTCGTTTCGGTATGTGCGCGTGAGGACGACTTTGATGGCCTTCATGGAGCGCTCCTGCGTACAGAGCGACGTTGCGCCTCAATCTGCGAACGACTGCGACGCAGGGTCACCTGGTCCGGCCAAATGGCAGAAATCGATTTGCCCAATATCTGGCTGATTCGCCTCTGAATGCGTTCGCTGCGGATGCGGCCACTGATCGTTTGTGAAATCGACGACGGCGCAACCTGCAATTCATCCGCCAACATTGCCGGCGTGATTTTGGCGATGCGCAGCGCCGCTTTTATTTCCTCAGGGTGCATGCTCTGCTATCCTCGACAGCCTAATTAGTTAGGTGAATCGGTCGCCGTAAATATCGGGCGATCCGTTAGGCACTATGATGGTACGCAATTGCGTACCTGTCAAGGCAAACATTGGTGCGCGATTGGATAACTTTGGCGAGCGACTTCGAGAGGAACGTCAGCGGCTGGGCATGAGCCAGGCGGAGTTTGGTGCGGCCGGCGGGGTGCTCAAGCAGGCTCAACTCAAGTATGAAAAGGGCGAGCGCACGCCGGACGCGGCCTATCTTGCAGCAATCGCGCAAGCAGGGGCTGATGTCCAGTACCTCCTGACAGGCTCTCGAGCCTTCACGCCTCCACCACCCATTTCCCCCGAGCATCGGGCGCTTATCCGCGATTACGACGCCAGTTCCGACGACGGTAGGGACGCGATTCGGCGTATGGCTGCTGCGACGGCTTTAGGGGCTGCAGCGGCGGTAGCTGGACATCGAGCGCCCGAAGGGGGTAAACAGGCTCCTCCGAAGAAAGCTGACTTTTCGATTCAAGCCGACAAGCTCGGGGCGGTAGTGAAAAGGGCCGCCAAACGAATCACGATCAACATGGGAGATAAGAAGAAATGAAGGCAAAGAGCGTTGGGGTAATAGCTCGGGAAATTCGTCGTTTGCAGTTGGTTGTTTGCCTCGACGGCTCGGCTCTGGCTGGACTAAAAAAATCTCTGAAAAAAAAGATTCGAACCAACAATGCCAAGGTCATTTTTGCCGCCACGCTGACGCTGGGAATCGTGCCAGCCTGCGCGGCTGGCATCTGGACGATCCAGCCTGACACTGAACTCGCCGAATACACCCAGAAAAAGGAAGTCGCCGAGGTGTTCCTACGTGACGTACGTCATGAGGTCGAGGTTGCCTTGCCTGTACTTCGTAAATATTGGGAAAGTGGTATTTCGCCAGCCGTACCTGCCCAAGGCAGAAAATTTGCCAAGCTCACCGAGCGGGGACAGCAGTTGTCAGAGCCTTTTCGACCATTTGCCTCGTGTAGGGGATTGGGCGCGGCGGCCTCACAGTTATGGACGGCTCATCTGAACTCTCAGATGACGGCGAATGCTCTGTACACTGCCTGGCACATGTACAGTGAGTCGCTGCGTGAATGCCAGATGTCGATCGATCACCCTCCCGAGGACACTATTACGGTGATCGGCTCGCCTGCTCGGGCGAACGATCTGCCCAGCAGTTGCCTGAATGCTGGGGAGGGCAGATGGTCGTGCCCTGCTGCGCTGCGCGCCAAGCTCGAGGAAGCAAACAAAAAATGAGCACGCTCTCGCGGTAAATCCATTTAATAGCCCCTCCGGACGAGGCCCGGCACGATGCAGCTCGCTCTGCATCGTTCCTGGTTCTTTCCCGGAGGCCGCTTGTCGCTATCCCACATCCCCCTGCATCGCCGGCTGCCCCGGTTCACGACCTGGCTGGCGATCGCCGCGTTTTTCATTGTGATCATCGGGCTGGTATCGCCGCAGCAGATCCCGGTCGTCATCTACAAAATCTCCCTGATCACGCTCGCGGCGGTGCTGGCCTATTGGCTGGACCGCGCATTCTTCCCCTACGCCCGTCCGGACGGCTACCTGGTGCGTGACTGGCGCGAGGGCAACTGCTGCGGGACGCACCGCGTCGACTACCCGATCGCGGATGGCTACGAAACTGCGTTCGTGGCGGCGACGATCCGTCGCGCAATCATCGCGCTGGCCGTCATCATCGCGGTCGCGACGGGGTTGTGATGACACCCAGCTTTGCCGGGCTCCGGCTGCTGACGATGCTGACGACGCTGCTGGCCGCGTCGTGCGCGGCGTTGCCGGCACTGGCAGCGCAGCCGCCACGCGCGTCCCTGCAATACCGTGACGCCGTTATCCGCAACGGCCGTGCCGTGTGGGGGCTGGACGCTCCTATCGCCGTGTTCGCCGGGCAGCTGCATCAGGAAAGCGCCTGGCGTGCCGATGCAGTGTCGGCAGTGGGCGCGCAAGGGATCGCCCAGTTCATGCCGGACACGTCGGCATGGATCGCGGGGCTGTATCCGACGCTGGCCGCGAACGCACCATTCAACCCGAGCTGGGCGATACGCGCGCTGGTCCAGTACGACCTGTGGCTACATGCGCGCATCAGCGCGGCTGACGATTGCCAGCGCATGGCCATGACGCTGTCCGCGTACAACGGGGGGCTCGGGTGGATCCAGCGCGACCAGCGGCTGGCGGCCGGCCGCGGCCTGGATCGCGCCGTGTGGTTCGACCAGGTCGAAACGGTCAATGCCGGGCGCAGCGCCGCCAACTGGCGCGAAAACCGCGCGTACCCGCGCCGGATTCTGTATGTGCACCAGGCGCGCTATCTGGCCTGGGGATCGGGAGTGTGCCTGTGAATCCGACGATCATCGCCTGGGGCCTGCTCGCCGCCTTCGCGGCCGGCGGCGCCGGCTACTGGTGGGGCGACAGGGACGGCCACGCACGTGGTGCCCTCGAAGCCCAGGCCGCCCACGATGCCGCACAGGTCCAGAACCTGGGGTTGAACCTGGCCGAACTGCGCAATGCAATCTCGGACGGCGCGGCAGCCAACCGGGCCGTCCGTACTGCCATGACCAACCTAGAGGCTCGGAACAAGACGTCCAACATGGAGCTGAAGAATGCCATCGAGAAATCTCGCCAGCCTGGCGCTGCTGTGTGCCAGCTCGATGCTGACAGCCTGCGGGTCCTCGCCGCAGCTGCCGCCCGCGCCGATGCCCTCGCCGCAGGTGGTCTCGCTGCCGGCGGAACTGGCGGCGCGGTGCCCGCCGGTCGTGCGCCCGACTGAGAACTCTGACGAGGCCCGCGCGCTTGCCCTGGAGGCCATGTACGGCTTGTACGGTACCTGCGCGGCCAGGCACGTCGACACCGTGGACCACATCAACGCGAGACACCATCCATGACGGTACAGATTGAACTGTGGCAGCTCATCACGCTGCTGCTGGCATTTTTCGGGGCGTGCGGAGCTGTGGGCAAGGTGTTGCTGGCGCAAACGCAACGGCATCTGGACGCGCGCTTCAACGTGCTGGAGGCGGCCAACCGCGACGAGGCTGGGCAGTGGCAGCGCATCGAACGTGACCTCATGCAGCTGCGTGCTGATCTGCCGCTGGAGTATGTGCGGCGTGAGGACTATATCCGCGGCCAGAGCATCATCGAAGCCAAGCTGGACGGCCTGGCCGTGAAACTGGAAAACGCCCAACTGCGCGGGCTGGCTGGAGTTAAGAATGCAAATTGACGTGGAACGCGCGCGCCGCGAGGCCCTGCGCTGGCTCATCCTCCTGACGCTGAATCATGCGAGGCCGGTCGGATCCTACGAGGGACCGATTCTTTCCGTGGCGCAGACGCAGTATCCCGACGCCACGCCGCTGGAGCTGCGCCGGGAACTGGATTACCTGGCAGACCGCAAGCTGGTCAACCTGGTCAAGGAGCCGAGCGGCCGCTGGTTGGCTGATCTCACTCGCTATGGCGTGGACATCGCCGAGTACACGATCGACTGCGAGCCAGGCATTGCTCGCCCGGCGAAGTACTGGTAGCCGCCATGGCACGCAAATCCTCCATCCGACGTCTGCCGGACGAGGTGCGAGCCTATATCGAGGCCCGCATCGCGCAAGGCGCCTGCACGCTCGATGAACTGATCGCGGACCTGCGCGAGCGGTTTCCGGCGCAGGACGCCGCTGGCGAACTGCCCAGCCGGTCAGCGGTACACAGGTATGGGCAGCAGCTGGAGCGGCGCCTGTCTGCGATCCGGGCGAGCACGGAAGCGGCGCGCCTCATTCGCGCGCAGGCTGGAGACCGGGAGGACGCGCGCAGCGAGGCGTTGACGGCCATGATCCAGTCGGAACTGTTCGAGTCCATCATGGCCCTGCAGGAGGCGACCGACGAGGACGTGAAACCGGATGAACGGATAGGCCTGCTCAGTGCGGCCGCGAAGAACATCGCGACGCTGACCAGGTCGAGCGTGACGCTAAAGAAATTCCAGGTGGAGGCCGAGGAACGCGCGCGCCGCGAGCTGCTCGCCCAGCAGGAGATGAACCTGCAGCAGGTCGCCAAGGCGCGCGGCATGGATGCCGAACAGGTCGATTTCTGGCGCCGTGAATTCCTGGGGATCCACGCACCATGAGCATCCGGCATTCCCTGATGGTCCCCGGCCGCGGCGTTGCCTCGTTGGACGGTGACTCCTGATGGTCGCCGTCATCCAGCCTCTGGCCTCGACTCTGCGCGTCCTGGAATGGGACGATCTGCCGGCGAGCGTCCGCGCGATTTCGGACAACTTCAATCCGCTGGCCGACGGCATCCTGATGCTGCACCAGCGCCAGGTTGCCGCCCTACGGGCGTCGATCATCGCCATTCCGAAAGGCAGGCGAACGGGCATCACGTTCGGCACGATGCTGAACAAGACCTTGGTGGCCGCAGCGCGCAAGTCCGCCGGCGGCGACAACGTCTTTTACATCGGCGACACGAAAGAAAAGGGCCTCGAAGCGATTGGCTATTGCGCCAAGTTCGCGCGGGTAATCGCTCGCGCCCAAGGCGAGGGCGTGTCGGGCGTCGAAGAGTTCCTGTTCGAAGACCAGGACGAGAACGGACGCACCAAGCACATCACGGCCTATCGCATTCGATTCTCCAGCGGGTTCCAGGTCTGCGCCTTGTCCAGCCGGCCGGCCAACATCCGGGGCCTGCAGGGCCACGTCGTGATCGACGAAGCGGCGTTTCACCCCGACGTGCAGGGCGTGCTCGACGCGGCCACCGCGCTGCTGATCTGGGGCGGGCAGATCACCATCATCAGCTCACACAATGGCAAACACAATCCGTTCGCGCAGCTTTGCCGCGACATCGAGGCCGGCCGCTATGGTGCCGACGCCGTGGTAGTGACGGTGACGTTCGACGACGCCGTGGCCAACGGCCTGTACGAACGCGTGTGCTTCATGAAAGGCACCACGCCCACCGATGCCGGCAAAAAGGAGTGGTACACGAAGATTCGGAGCGCGTACGGCGTGCGCCGCGCAGCCATGCGCGAGGAGCTCGACGCCATCCCGCGCGATGGCAATGGCGTCTGCCTGCCCGGCGTGTGGATCGAAAAGGCCATGGCCGAGGAGCGGCCGGTGCTGCGTCTCGCCCTGGACGACGATTTCGTCAGGAGGGGCGAGGACGAGCGCAAGTCCATCGTGGCGGACTGGATCACCCGCCATGTAGATCCGGCGCTGCGGATGGTGAACCCGCGGCTGCAGACGGTCTTCGCGCAGGACTTTGCACGGCATCGCGATTTCTCGGTGTTCGGCGTCGGCCAGGTCGAGGGAAATCTACGGCGGCGCGTCCCCTTCATCATCGAGATGCACAACGTTCCCGCGCGCCAGCAAGAACAGATCATCTGGTACGTCATCGACCGGCTACCGCGCCAATGCGGTGGTGCGATGGATGCCACCGGCTCGGGCGAGACGCTGGCCGAGTACACGGCCGACCGATATGGCCATGGCCAGGTGCACCAGATCAAGCTCAATCGCACCTGGTACGGCACCTGGATGCCGCGGCTGATCCAGGCATTCGAGGACGGAACCATCGATCTACCGCGCGACGACAACGTGTCGGCGGACCTGCGCTCGATAGAGGACGTCGAGGGCATTCCCATGGTCGTGAAGCTGCGCCGGAAGGATTTGAAGGATCCGGAGTTGAGCCGCCACGGCGATGCCGCAGTGATGCTGGCGCTTCTCTGGTACGCCTCGCTGAACATGGCCGCGCCCATCGAATACACCCCGGTTCCCAGGCAAACCAGCAGGTGGGACGCCCTGCCGGATGACGGTGAAGAGGACGGCACCTGGACCGGCGGCGGGGCATGGCGGCAAGCGCTTAGGATTTCCGGCCCGCTGAGGCGTTATCTGGGGGTGGCGGCTACGCTGACCCTGGCTCGCGCCAAGATCGCCGTTGTGAACGTTTATAAACGCGTCCCTGCCCCATTTAGGCCGGCAAGGATCGCTGCAAGCTGGGTCTGAGCCCGGCGCGAGAGACTTATGGCCCAGATCGTTGACCAGTTCGGCAACCCCATCACCCGCGAGCAGCTGCAGGAATCACAGACCGCGCGGCTCGGCCACCTGTTGACAGAGTGGGAGAACCATCCGACACGCGGGCTCACCCCCGCCCGGCTGGCGCAAATCCTGCAGAATGCCGAGCGCGGTGACATCACGGCGCAGCACGAGATGTTCGCCGACATGGAGGAAAAGGACGGCCACCTGTTCAGCGTGATGCAGACCCGCCGGCTGACGGTCAGCCAGCTCGAATGGTCCGTCAGCCCGCCCGAGGGCGCCACGGCCGCGGAAAAATCCGAGGCTGCGTTCGTCACCGAGGTGCTGCAGGATCTGGAGATGGAGGACATCCTGTTCGACATGACGGATGCCGTCGGTCACGGATTCTCGGCGTTGGAGGTGACCTGGGGTTCCATCGAACGCCAGCGCGTGCCGGTGCTGGTCGAACATCGGCCCCAGGGGTGGTTCCGCACGCCCACTTCGCCCGGCCTGAACCGCAACGAGCTGCGCCTGCGCGACAACAGCGTCGATGGCCAGGCGCTGTGGCCGTTCGGCTGGATCATGCACACGCACCGATCTCGCAGCGGCTACATCGCCCGCGCCGGCCTGTTCCGCGTCACGGCCTGGCCGTGGCTGTTCCGCAATTTCGCCATCCGCGACCTGGCCGAGTTCCTGGAAATCTACGGACTGCCGATGCGCCTCGGCACGTACAACCCGAACAATCACGACGACAAGGCCCGCGCCACCTTGCTGCGCGCGGTCATCGGTATCGGCCATGATGCGGCGGCCGTGGTGCCGGAGGGCATGAAAATCGACTTCATGCAGGCCGCCCAGGGGGACTCCACGCCATTCGACGCGATGATCGGGCTGATGGAGCGCACGATGAGCAAGGCCGTGCTGGGCGGCACACTCACCAGCGGCGAGGGCGAGCACGGCACGCAGGCGCTGGGCGACGTCCACAACGAACTGCGCCACGACCTGGCCAAGTCGGATGCGAGGCAGCTGGGCACCACGATCACACGCCAGCTCATCTATCCCATCCTCGCCGTCAATCGAGGCCGCATGACGCTGCGGCGCTGCCCGCGCCTGGTGCTGGACACGCAGGAGCCGGAAGACCTGAAGCTGCTCGCCGACTCGCTGCCGAAACTGGTCAGCATGGGCATGCAGATCAAAACGGAGTGGGCACACGGCAAGCTCAAGATTCCCAGGGCCGAGGACGGCGACGACGTGCTGCGAGCCGTCGCTCCCACAGATCCCGCCGGCCCCGGTGACGATTCCGCCAGGCTACCAAGCCGCGCCCGTCTGGGCCGGTTGAAGGCGGACGCGGCCGGCGCAGAGAATCCGGCCTCGGCTGCGCTCGAGGGCCTGACCGACGCCATGCTCGACGAATGGCAGGCCCGGCCCGACCCGATCCAGCAGGCTGTGCAGGAGGCGCTGGACAGCAGTGCTTCCCTGGAGGATTTCCGAGCGGCGGTCGAGGCACGCCTGGCCGCGCTAGATCCAGGCGCAATGGCCGAGCTGCTTAGCCGCGGCACGCTGGTCGCGCGGCTCTGGGGCAACCTGACCAACGGCGGAAAATCCTGATCCATGGCCGGCATCGAGCTCGAGCCGCTGCCGCCCCAGGAGGCCGTCGACTTCTTTCGCCAGAAGGGCTACCGCCTGGCGTTCTCCTGGCAGGATATGCCGGCCCAGGAGCACGCCGCCGCGTTCACGGTGGCGAAGGCCATGCAGATGGACGTGCTCCAGGACATCCGCGGCGCTGTGGACCGCGCGATCGCCGACGGCACGACCTGGCAGGATTTCCGCCGCGCGCTCGGCCCGGCCCTGCAGGACAAGGGCTGGTGGGGCAAGCGCGAAATGGTCGACCCGGTGACCGGCGAGACGGTGACGGCGCAGTTGGGCAGCGATGCCCGGTTGCGCCGGATCTTCGACACCAACTTGGCCACGGCCTACGGCGAAGGCCAGTGGGAGCGTATCCAGCGCAACGTCACGCTGTTTCCGTACCTGCAATACCTGCGCAGTTCCAGCGAACACCCACGCCTCTCGCACGCGGCATGGGCCGGAAAGATATTCCGCGCCGATGACCCGTGGTGGCAGGCGCATATGCCAGCGAAGGAGTGGGGCTGCAAATGCGGCGTGCTGCAGCTCACCCAGCGCCAGGTCGACCAGATGGGACTGACAGTGGAGCAGCCACCGCCGGAGCGGTATGTGGCTTACACGAACAGCCGCACGGGGGAAACGGTCGACGTGCCTCAGGGGGTGCATCCGGCGTTCCACTATCCGCCGGGCCTGCGCCGGGCGAACCTGGCTCGGTCCATGATGGACAAGGCCGATGCGGCGGCGGCGACGACCGCCGCGCGCGTGCTGACCGACGGCGCCGATCTGTGGGCGCCGCTGGTGCAAGCCGAGTTTCATGAGTTCGTCGGACGATACGCCGCGCCGCAGCGCGAGCGACGAGAGCTCGGCCAGCGGCGCGTGGTGGGCGCCTTTGCGCCTGGCGTCGTGAGTAAGCTGCAGGCCGCGGGCAAATTATCGGCCCCGGACTCGCGCGCCACCATTCATGTGCTGATGTCCAAGCTGCGCCACCTGATCGGCGAAGGCCGCACCGCCGAACGTCAGGCCAAGGGCGCCGGCGTCGAATTTGTCAGCGAGCTGCCGGCGGACTTGCGCCGGATCGGCGAGGCCTGGCTGGACGGCAACCGTGTGGTATTGCTGTGCACGTCGCCAACGAGTTCCACGCAGGTGGTGAAAATCGTCGTGGATCTCGACGTACAGGCGCGCGGCGCCAGCGCGGGCAATGTGGTGGTGTCGATGGAGATGATTGACCCGGAGTCGTTTACCCGGCGGGGCTTGGTCAATCTGATGTAGAGACGTTGCGGTGAGACGGCACCCCTGTCAACGCAGGGCACTCTCACATGCCATCCGGCCGTGGCCGTGTTGGATCAGACGCCGATTTCCCTGAACCTCGCAACGTAGAATGATCATACCGCTGCGGCCTGCACGCGGTAAAGCCATTTAATAGAGCAATTGCGGGCAGGGCAGCAGACTGGCGCCCATGCCCAAGTCTCGCTCCCGTAGCCCCGTCCTGACCACCTTCGCCGTGCAACTCAAGCGCGATGGCGAGGACGTGCGCGAACTGCACCTGTTGCCCGACGGCGATTTCAAGCCGGCCGCGATCGAAGATGCGCGCCAGATGCCGAAATCCGGCGTGTACCGGCTCAATGCCGCCGCCGCCGCTCGGGTTATCGCCCACGCACGCGCCAGCAGCAACGCGCTGCCCATCGACTACGAACACCAGACACAGCAGGCCGCTGTCAACGGCCAGCCCGCGCCGGCAGCCGGATGGATCGAAGGCGCCAATCTCGTTTACCGGCCTGGCGAGGGGCTATTCGCCCGCGACGTGCAGTGGACCCCGCGCGCCAAGAAGTACCTGGACGAGGATGAATACCGGTATCAGTCGGCGACGTTCATGCACGACCCCGAGACCGGCGAGGTGCTCGGCCTGGTCGGAGCAGCCCTGACCAACCGCCCGGCGCTCGACGGGCTGACCAGCGCCCGGCTGGCTGCGCTCAGCGCGCAGCTGGCGGGCCAATTTCCCACTACCGAGGACACCATGAACCCTCTGCTCAAAGCCCTTCTCGATGGCCTCGGCCTGCCCGAGACCGCAACCCTCGAACAGGGCGTGTCGGCGTTGGCCACGCTCAAGACCCAGGCGGCGCAGGCCGGCGGCCTGAGCGCCGAACTGGCTACGCTCAAGGCGGCCGCGCCGGATCCGGCCAAGTACGTGCCCATCGACACCGTTACCCAGCTCAACCAGGAGCTGGCAACGCTACGCGCTCAAGAGCTGCAGCGCGAGATCGACGCGGTAATCGATCTGGCCAAGGACGAGGGCCGCATCGCGTCCGAAGCCTACGAAACCACCCTGCGCGAAGTGGGCAAGTCCAGCCTGGCGCAGCTCAAGGCCCTTGTCCAGGCCGCTCCCGCCAATCCCGCGCTCGCGGGCCGGCGCCAGACCGACACCATCAAGCGCGATGGCGGCGGCGGCCAGGGCGAGCTCACGCAGGCCGAACTCGCCGTATGCGCGGCCACCGGCATCAGCCCGGACGACTTCAAGAAGCAGAAGGCCGCGCTGGCCACCGGCTGACCCCACCGGCTGAACCATTTCCCCCGATAGGAGCCCCCCCATGACTGCACTGACTTCCGACCGCAGCACGCCGTACCGCCAGGGCGAGCAGGTTTCCGATCCGCTGGCCGCTGGCGCCGTGATCTACGCGGGCGGTATGTACGCCCTGGACGGCGACGGCAACGCCGTGCGGGCAACGGCTGCCGGCAATGCTGTGCGTGCGGTCGCCCAGGTTCGCGCGGTACAGGCCGATGGCGACGAGCGCGTGGACGGCTCGCGCGGCGTCTGGCGGTTCGGCAATGCGGCCGGCGCGGCCGAGTTGACGCGCGCCGACATCGGATCCGTGGCCTATGTCGTGGACGATCAGACCGTCGGCAAGACCGGCACGGCCGTGGCCGGCCTGGTGTTCGACATCGAGGGCGACGAAGTCTGGATCGACATTGGCGCGGCCAGCGTGGTGGTGAACGCCAGCGCCGGCGCCGCAGCCTGACCTGCCCGTCCGAAACCCTTTCTACATTCGGAGCATCCGACATGATCATCAACCGTGCCAACCTGACGACGCTGCGCGTGGCGTTCAATGCGGCATTCCAGGCCGGCCTGGACCAGGCCGAAAGCCAGTACCTGCAGATCGCCACCGAGGTGCCCAGCACCACGGGCAGCGAGGAATATGGCTGGCTGGGCCAGCTCCCCAACATGCGCGAGTGGATCGGCGATCGCGTGGTCCATGGACTGCAGGAACACGACTACACGATCAAGAACAAGCCGTTCGAGCTGACCATCGGTGTGCCCCGCACCGCGATCGATGATGACCAGTACGGCATCTACAGCCCCATGTTCACCGAGATGGGCCGCAGCGTCGCCGCGCACCCGGATCAACTGGTGTTCGGTCTGCTGGCGGCCGGCCGCACCGCCCTGTGCTACGACAAGCAACCGTTCTTCAGCGCCAGCCACCCCGTACTGGACGAAAAGGGCAAGAAGGCCACGCAATCGAACATCGACGACGGCCCCGGCGGCAACGGTACCTGGTACGTGCTCGATACCACGCGTGCACTCAAGCCGCTGATTTTCCAGAACCGCAAGAAACCCGTGTTCGTGGCCAAGGACAACGAGACCGACGACAACGTGTTCGATCGCGCGGAATTCAAGTACGGCACGGACCGGCGCGGCAATGCCGGTTTCGGCTTCTGGCAGCTGGCCCAGTCCAGCACCAAGGAGCTGAACGCCGACAACCTCTGGAACGCCATCGAAACGCTCGAGTCGCGCACCGGTGACCACGGGCGCAAGCTGAACCTGAAGGCGACGCTGCTGGTCGTGCCGGGCAACCTGCAGCGCAAGGCGACCACGCTGCTGACGAGCGATCTGATCAGCGATGGCACCACCACCATCAGCAACGGCTTGAAGGACCGCCTGAAGCTGATGATCAGCAACTGGCTGTAAATCGAATCCTCCCCGCGAGGCCGTGATCCCTATCCGCTGCGCCTGGCGGTTGGGGGGAGCCTGCCAGGCGCTACACCGCCAACCTCATGCCGGGGCTGGATAACGGGAAGTGGTTGGTATAGCCCCGGCACCTGCGACCTTTTCCATGACCTACGCAACCCCCACCGAGCTGCTCGTGCGCTTCGATCCCGATGAGATCGCGCAGCGCGCCGATCGCCAGATGCCGCGTCTCGTCACCGACGAGATGCTGCGTACGGCCGCGGCCGACGGTGACCTGAGCGGATTCACGGACGCCGAGCGCGCCGCGATCGCGCGGGCCATGGAAAAGATCGGCCGCGCGCTGGACGACGCGCGCAACACCATCGACGGCTACCTCACCGGCCGGTACAAACTGCCGCTCGCGCCCGTGCCCCAGGTGCTCACGCGCATCGCCTGCGAGCTGGCCCGGTTCTATCTGTACGACGACCAGCTCACCGACCCGGTCAAGATGCGCTACGAGGCCAACATCAAGTTCCTGCGCGACGTGGCCGCGGGCGTGCTGCAGCTGGGCGTGGACGCCGACTCGGGCGCCGCGCCGGCCGGCGGCGCTGAGGCGCTGCTGTTCACGTCAGGCAGAGTGTGGGACCGCAGGAAATCCGGAGGATTTCTCTGATGGTCCAGGCCACGATCCGGCACGACGGCCAGCGCGCGCTGGATGCCGCGCTGACGCGCCTGGGCGCGCTGGGCCGTTCTCCCCGACCGATGTTCCAGGCGTTCGCCAACTATGGCGAGAATTCCACGCGGCTGCGCTTCGAGCGGCAGGCCGGCCCGGATGGCGCGGCATGGAAGCCCAGCCGCCGCGCCGCGAAGACGGGCGGCAAGACGCTGATCCTGTCGCGCCGCCTGCTGCGGAGCATCACCAGCGTCTACGGCGGCGATTTCGCGGCTTGGGGCAGCAATGTCGTTTATGCCCCCATTCACCAGTTGGGCGGCGTCATCGAGCGTGCTCCGCATTCGGTGCGGGTGCGGCTGCGTACGGACGCCCGTGGAAGCTTGCTGCGCCAGGCTGGCGCGAAAAAACTGGCGGTGTTCGCCCGTGACAGGCACACGCGCGCCCGAGAAAGCTGGCACGAGGTTCAGGCTTACAAGATCCGCATGCCCGCGCGCCCGTTCCTGGGCGTGAACCGCGAGGATCTCTGGGCCATGGGCCGTCTCTCGGTGCAGGTCATCCAGGCGGCAGCAGGAGGCGGTGGTGCTCGGTAGACACGAACTGGCGATCATCGCAGCCCTGAAGGCGCGCCCCGGCATTCAGAAGACCACGCGCACTGTGGGCAGCCTGCCGGCCGTGCCGGACGATCAGCGGATGCTGCAGCGCTATCTGGTCGACGCGCCTGCGCTGTATGTGACCGAGGGCGCCTATCGCATCGCGGACGACATGGGTGTGCTGTCGTTCACGGTGGGAATTGTCGTGCGAAACGTGGCCGGCAACGCCCAAGCGCGGCTCGGAGACGGTGTGACGACCGGTGCCGACCAGCTGCTGACCCTGGTGCTCCGGGCGCTGCACGGGCGGCGCATTGGCGAGGCCAGCTGGACGGTACGCCGGGCCGAGTATCTGGAGCCTGCCGATGTATTCGAGGCTGCCGGATTGACGGTGTTGGGCGTCTCCGTTGAAAGCTCGCCCATGGCGCTGCCGGACGATCCTGAGGAACTCGACAGCCTTGGCGACCTGCGCCACGTCCACCTCGACATGGACATCGCCCCGCACGCGGTCAGCGGCGAGTACGGGAAATGGCTTGCCGAACCGCCCGATTACAGCGACGACCAGCCGGACCTGCAGGCGGACATTCCGCTCGCGGGCGCCGGCGCCAACGAACCCTGAACAGGAGCCACCATGGCCGATCCCGTCATTCTGAAACCCGCCGTCGTCGACGGCGTGCCGCTGCGGGTCCGCAAGCCCCAGGGCGGCTATCTCAACCCCAGCGGCGAGCCTGTCATGCTGACCACGTACTGGCGTCGCCGCCGGCTCGATGGCGACGTCGTGGCCGTCACCGAAACCGCTGCCGGCAAGGCCGCCTCGGCCAAGACCGGCAAGGCCATCACCTCGTAAGGAGCGAGCCGCCATGCCGGACAACATCATTTTCAACACGATCCCGACCGACATCCGCACGCCGGGCCAGTTTCTCGAGATCGACAACAGCAAGGCGTTGCGCGGCCTGCCGTCGCTGGACCGTCGAATCCTGGTGATGGGCAACATGCTCGCCACCGGCACGGCCTCGGCCGAGACGCTGTACCGCATCAACAGCGGCGATGAAGGCGCTGCCCTGTTCGGCAGGGGCAGCGTTCTGCACGAGATGCTGCGCCTGGTGCGGGCAGCGAACAAGACCAGCGACGTCTGGGCACTGGGGCTCGAGGACCTGGCCGCTGGCGTGGCCGCGACCAAGGTCATCACGGTCAGCGGCCCGGCTACGGCGGCTGGCACGATCGCGCTGTACATCAACGGCCAGAAGCTGTCGATCGGCGTTGCCGCGGGCGACACCCCCTCGACGGTCGCCACGGCGATCGCCGCCGTCGTCGGCGCCTATGCCAACGGCCCGGTCACCGCCGCCGCGGTTGACGACGTGGTGACGCTGACGGCACGCCACAAAGGCGCATTCACGCAGGGCATCGCCGTTTTGACGAACTTCTACGACGACGAGGTGCTGCCCGCCGGCATCACGGTGGCGATCGCCGATGGCGTGACGGGCGCCGGCAATCCGGACGCGGCCGACGCGCTGGCAGCGATCTCCGACGAGTCGTTCTACACCATCATCTCGCCGTGGAGCGACGCGGCGAACATGGCGCTGGTCGAGGCGGAGCTGGGCAGCCGGTTCGGCGGCATGGATATGCGTACCGGGCACGTGTTCGTCGGCGTGGCCGGCACGCACGGAACGCTCACCACCTATGGGTCCGCGCGCAACAACGCGCACAGCACGTTCATCGGTGTGAAGGGGGCGCCCCAGGCGCCCTACCTGTGGGGCGCGGTGCTGGGCGCTGTAGCCGAGTTCAACGGCGCCATCGACCCGGCCCGGCCGTTGCAGACGCTCGTCCTGCCGGGCCTGCTGGCTCCGCGGCCGGCAGACCGGTTCCGGCGCGAAGAGCGCGACCTGCTGCTGCGCGACGGCTGCAGCACGTTCACCGTGGCCCAGGACGGCACTGTGCTCATCGAGCGCGTGGTCACCACCTACCAGACCAACGCCTGGGG
Source organism: Bordetella ansorpii (assembly GCF_900078705.1). Lineage (GTDB taxonomy): Bacteria > Pseudomonadota > Gammaproteobacteria > Burkholderiales > Burkholderiaceae_B > Bordetella > Bordetella ansorpii_A. Next base: position 355,984 of record NZ_FKIF01000010.1, on the reverse strand, counting down.
GATCGAGGACGTCTCGTACCTGGATCTCGAGTCCGTATGGACCGCGGACTACATGCGCTATGCGTTCCGCGTGGCGGTGGCCACGGACTACCCGCGCCACAAGTTGGCCGACGACGGAACCGACTTCGACCCCGCGCAGCCGATCGCAACGCCGTCGATGATCAAAGGCACGTTGGTTGCCACGGGCAAGAAGCTGGAAAAGGCAGGCCTGCTGGAGGGATTCGAAGAGTTCAAGACCGCGCTGGTCGTTCAGCGCAGCATGGTCGACCGCAACCGCGTCAACGCCGTCATCCCGCCTGACCTCGTCAACCAGTTCCGCATTTTCGCGGGCAGCATCCAGTTCATTCTGTAAGGAGGCCAGACCATGCCCCAAGTAACCGGCCGGGTATACATCAGCGTGGGCGGGCGCCGCCTGCGCAGCAAACCGGGCGCCACGCTGGACATCGGCGGCGTCTCGCGTACCGCGGTCACCAGCGACAGCGGCGTCGACGGCTACACCGAAGCCACCACTGCGCCGGTGGTGAACTGCACCATCAGCCACACGGCGGATATCAGCCTGGCCGAGCTGGGTGCGATCACGGACGAGACGCTGCGATTCCAGACCGACACGGGCGTGGGATTCACCATCCGCAGCGCCTGGTGCGCGTCGCCGCCCGTGCTCGGGGCCGGCGGCGAAGTGACGCTCGTGTTCAACGGCGTCGAGTGCATCGAAGGCTGACGCCTGTCTGCAAATTTCTTTCAAGGACCAATATGGCTACCCCCCTGACCGTCATCAAGAAACTGCCCAAGCCATGGAAGCTGGGCGGCAAGGATGTCACCGAGATCGAGGTCCGCGAGCCACTGCTGGGCGACTCGCTCGAGGCCGAGAAAGAGGCCAGCCCGTCGCTGCAGCCGACCGCGTTCCAGGTAGCCCTGGCCTGCCAGGTGCTGGTGCGCGCCGGCGATGACACCGGGCCGTTCGCGCCGGCGCAGTTCAAGTCGCTGAACGGCAAGCAGTGGGCCGTGATCCGCGAGGCGATGAACGAGGCCGAAAAGCTGGGGGAAGCCTAACGCGCGGCCGCGAGGGCGCGCTCCTGCAGATCATGATCTTGGCCGCCCGGCTCGGCTGGAGCCGGGCCGAGATTCTGGCGCTGCCGCAGTCGGAGGCAGAGTTCTACGTTGAGCAACTAATCAAGAAGAAGCCGGGCCAATGAGCGAATTCACCGTCGGCGTCCGAGTCACGGGCGATGCGGCCGGCCTGGCCAAGGCGGCCCAGGAAGCCAAGAAGTCCTTGGACAGCCTGGCCGGCGTGGGCACAAAGGATCTCTCCGCCATCAACAAGGCGGCCAAAGCGACCGAGACGTCCCTGGTCACCATGTCCACGCGCTCCCGCAGCGAGTTCACGCGCATGGCGCAGGCCCGGGAATCGCTGGGCATCCGTTCCGAGCAGCGTGTTCAGCGGGAAATCCTGCGCACCCAGGCCGCCTACCAACGCTTGACCTCCAGCGGCACGCTGACCTGGCGCGAGCAGCGCCGCGCGGCCGAACAGATGCGCGAAACCATCGGCAGGCTCAATGCCGAGATGGGCGTTTACAGCACGCGGCAGCGGGCCGTGGCGGGTATGCAGCGCGCCGGTATGGTCGTGGCGGGGCTCGCCGCGGGCGCGGCGGTCGTGGCGCCGAAGGTCGGTCGGGCTTTCGCATACGATGAGCAGCTCGCAGGCATGGCCAATACGGCCTATGGCGATCCTTCGTTGTCGGCCGACGAGGATCGGGCGCGGCGCTTTGCAGGACGGCAGGAGATGGACCAAGCTATCCGCCAGGCCATCCGGTACGGCGGCGGCACTCGAGAGGACGCGGCGGCCACGCTGAATTCGCTGCTATCTTCTGGGCGCTTTGAGGCGCGCGATTCTCTGACGATCTTTCGGGAGGCTGTGCGTGCCGCCACTGCCAACCAGGCAGCTGGCGACGACTTCGCGCAAATCGCATTTGCCGCGAACGCGAGCATGGGCATCAAGCCCGAGGACATGGCGAAGGCATTTGGTGCCGCCACCTACGCCGGGCAAAGTGGCGCTTTCGAGATCCGGGATATGGCGAAGGCATTGCCGGGCCAGTTCGCGGCGGCGTCGAACGTTGGCCTGTCCGGCCTGGAGGGCTTCGCGAAGCTGGCAGCGCTGAACCAGGCATCGCGGCTCACCGCGGGGACGTCGGACGAAGCCGCGACGAACACCCAGAACCTCCTGGGAAAGATGGGCGCGCAGGACACCCGGGCCAATTTTGCCAAGCTGGGCATCAACTACGACAAACGGTTGGCCGAAGGCCGCATGCAAGGTCAGGATGCGTTGGACGTTACGGCGAGCATCATCGAGGAACAGCTGGCCAAGAATAAAAACTATCAGGCGGCGCTCAAGGCGTACCGTAGCGCGGAAACTGGCAGCGATCGACAAGAGGCACTGGGATCGGTCATGAAGATCGCCCAGGGCGGCGTCATCTCGAAGCTGTTTCCGGATCAACAAGCCATGAAGGCCCTCGTTGGGTTTCTGGCCGACCGAGAGAACGTCGGCAAGGTGGCCACGGATTCTCTCGTGTATGGGGCGGATGCGGTAAGTCGCAATATGTGGACGGTCGAGGATTCGCCCAGTTTTCGACTCAACCAGGCTAAGCAGGCGGCAGAGTTCGCCAACTACGACGCCATGATCAAGCTGGGGCCGGCGGTCTCGTCCGTAGCGGATACGTTCACCGACCTGGCCGGAAAGTACCCCGAGCTGGCAGCCGCGATCAGCGGCGCGACGACCGCGCTGCAGGGCCTGGCCGTGACGGCGGGCGTGATCGGCCTGGGCGGGGCGGTACTCGGCGGCAAGGGTGTCGGCGCTGGCGCCGGCAAGATGCTGCGTGGAGGCTGGAGCGCCGGCGCGCAGGGCGTCCGCGCTGCCGGCAGCGCCGCAGTTGGGGCCGCTGAGGTTACCGCGGCAGGCGCCACTGCGCTGGGTGCCACCGGCTTGGCCGCGGGCGGGCTGCTGGTGGGCGCCCCTGTGCTCGGCGCGTATGCCTACGACCGGATGACCAATACCGAGGGCGGCCTGCGCCAGCGCATCGCCGACCGCGAGGCGCGGCTGGCGGAGTTCGACCAGCTGATTGCCGCCAAGCGCGATGCGGGCGACACGCCCGAGTCCATTAACCGTGTGCAGGCCGAGCGCGATGCCATGGCGGCCTCGCGCGACGACATGACGCATCGTCTGCAGGAGCTGCTGGCCAATACCCGCATCGGCGGCGAAATCACGGTCAACGTGACGGCAGCGCCGGGCGTGCAGGCGCACACCGAGCTCAAACCCAATGACGGCACGAGCATGACCGGCGCGGTCGGCCGCACCAACGTGGATACGGACTGAATATGGGGTGGCGTGAAGAACTGCGGCGGGTGAACCATTCCGATGGTGCTGGTGTGGGTGCGAGCTTTCGCGGCGTGCCATTCCGCACTACCGACTCGGATACCGGCGTGGGCCGGCGCAACGAGCTGCACGAGTATCCCCTGCGCGACGTGCCGTTCGCCGACGACCTGGGCCGTCGTGCGCGGCAATTCCAGATCACGGGCTATGTGCTCGGTGAAGATTACCTGCAGCAGCGCGACGCATTGATCGCGGCGCTGGAGGCCTATGGCCCCGGAGAGCTTATCCATCCGCGCTACGGCATGCTCAATGTCGTCGTCATCGGGCAGGTGAGCATCCGGGAATCCAGCGCAGAGGGCGGCGTCGCGCGGTTCTCCATCACGTTCGCCGAGGCCGGCGAAAACACGTTTCCCCAGGAGGCCTCGAGTACCCAGGGCCTGGTTCACGACGCGGCCGACGGCCTGGGTTTGGTGTCCATCGATCGCCTGGCGTCGCTGCTCGACGTTTCGGGCGCGGCCGTCCTGGCGACGGACGTGATCGGGCGCGTCACGTCTGCCCTGGACGCTCTGCAGCGCATGGTCAGTCTGAACGGTCTGGTCGAGGCCGCAGGCGACATCGTGCGCGGAATCTCGTCGATATCCAGTCGCGTGTCGGCGCTTATCCGCACCCCTGAAACGCTGGCGCTGCAGATGCAGTCGCTGTATCAGCAATTGAACCTAGCCCTGCGCCGGCCGAAATCCGCGCTGGCCGATCTGCGCGCGGAGTTCGGCGCGAACGACCCTGCGCCATGGGTGACTCCCGGGGTGGCGTCCAGCGTGCCGCCCGGCGGAGAAGGAGGCGAAGGTGGGGCGGCGCAGCGCCGGGGGACGACGGCCGCGCAGCGCCAGGTCAACTTGGCCGTGGTGCAGGAGTTCGTCCGTGCGCAGGTTGTGGCCGCGCAGGCGCGGATCCTGTCTGACGCGATTGGCGCCGGCGATATCGTGACGTCGCAAGACGCTCAGGAACAGGCCGCCGTAGTGCTCGACGAGATTGACCACGAGCTGGAGGCCTACGATCCGCCGGCCGAAGTGGCGGCCGCGCTGATCGCCCTGCGCGTGGCCATCGTGCGCGACGTGTCGGAGCAAGCCGATCGGCTGCTGCAACGCTCGACCATCACTACCCAGGCGGTGCTGCCCGCGCTGCTGATCGCGCAGCGCGTGTACCAGGATGCTACGCGGGCCGACGAGATCGTCACGCGCAACGGGGTACTCAACCCCCTGTTCGTGCCGGCCCGCGAGCTGGAGGTGCTGCGCTGATGGCCCAGGATAATCTGCTGACGCTAGTGGTCGGTGGGCGGGCCTATGGCGGCTGGAAGTCCGTCACGGTCGAGCGCGGGATCGAGCAGCTCGCTGGCGAATTCGAGCTCTCGTTGACACACCGCTGGCCTGGCCAGGATGCCCCGATCGGTCTGCGCGAGGGGCTACCCTGCGAAGTGCGGGTCGGGCGCGACCTGCTCATCACTGGCTACATCGATACCCTGAACATCGACTTGGACGATCAATCCTGCGCGTTGACCGTAAGCGGCCGCGACAAGACCGGCGACCTGGTGGACAGCTCGGCGATCCATGGCGGCGGCCAGTGGAACGGCGCACGGCTCTCGCAAATCGTACGGGACATCTGCAAGCCGTTCGGCATCGACGTACTGATGCTGGCCGAGGATGATGTATTCGAGAGCTTCGCGCTGGACGATGGCGAGAAAGCGTTCGATGCCATCGACCGTGCCGCGCGCGCCAAGGCAGTGCTGGTGACCAGCTCGCCGGAGGGACACCTCGTGCTGACCCGGGCGAGCGAGGAGCTCATCGAGACGCGCCTGGTCGAGGGAGAGAATATCAAGCGGATCGAGGCGCGCCACACCTGGGCGCGGCGGCACTCCAAGATTCTGCTCAAGGCACAACGGACGGGCACCGACAACCAGTATGGCGAGATCGCCGCGCACGTCGAAGCCGCGGCCGAGGATCCGGAGATCGACCGATATCGGCCGCTCATCATCCATTCCGAACAGGGGCTGAGCACGGCAGAATCCCAGGAGCGTGCCCAGTGGGAGGTCTCCACCCGCATGGGTCGAGGCAAGCGCGCCCGGATCGTTGTCGTGGGCTGGCGCACTGGCCGGGACGGGCAGACTGGCGCGTTGTGGCGACCGAACACCCTGGTACGGGTTATCAGTCCCAGGATGTTCCTGGACATGGACATGCTGATCGCGGCATGTCGGTATAGCCTGGACGAGCGCGGCCGGCGCACGACGCTCACGGTCTGCCGGCCGGAGGCGTTCGACCTCGAGGGCGCCTCGCCGCGCCGCCGGCGCAAGCGCCGCAAGCATCGGGGTGACGATGACACGCCCTGGGATCTATCTGGCAAGGGGCGCGCACGATGAATTTCTCCGCCGCGGTCGGCCGTCTGCGCCTGGCCATCGCCCGCGCCCTGATCGGCGGGGTCGACGATGCAGGCGGGCTGCAGACCATGCAGGTCCGGATCCAGGCGGGCGTCGTGCGCGACCGCGTGGAGCGGTTCCAGCAATATGGCCTGACGTCTGTGCCGTACGACGACGCCGAGAGCGTGGCGCTGTCGGTCGGGGGCAGTACCAACCACGTGATCGTGATCAGCGTCGACGACCGACGGTACCGCCTGCGTGGGCTGTCCGAAGGCGAAGTCGCACTGTACGACGACCTGGGGCAGGTGGTGCATCTGACGCGCGGCGGCATCATCATTCGCGGTGCCGGCTGGCCGGTGACGGTGACCGACACGCCGCTGATTGACCTGGACGCCGACGTGCGCGTGCGTGGCGGCATCTCCGTCGAAAACCAGACAGGGGTCGGCAACAACATCGCCGGCCCCGTGAATTTCACCGGCGACAGCGTCAAACACCAGGGCGTCGATATCGGCATGAACCATGAGCACGACGGCGTCCAGGCCGGCGACGCCGTCTCCGGCGGGCCGGTTCGCTAGCAGGTAAACCCGTTTAATAGAGGGTTCCTCCGTGATCCGCGAGGATTGCGGGCATGGACTGCGCACTCTCCCTCGACCCTGAAACCGGCCTGCTCGACATGAGCCTGGACGGGGCCGATTTCGCTGGCGACGACACGCTGAAAACGGCTGTGTTGCTGAGCCTGTGCACCGACCGCATGGCACAGGAGCATGAGGTGGGGCCTGGAGAGGATCGACGCGGCTGGTGGGCCGATGCCTACGCCACGCCGCCGGGTGACCGGTTCGGCTGCCGATGGTGGTTGCTGGCGAGGGAAAAGCAGCTGCCATCCGTGGTTCAGCGAGCCCGCGACTATGCCCAGGAGGCGCTCGCATGGATGGTCGCTGACGGCCTGGCCAGCGCCGTCAGCGTGAGCGCATTCGTCCCGCGGATGGGCTGGCTGGTGATCTACGTCACCCTGCGCGTCAATGGCGTGGACCGGCGCTACCGATTCGAGTGGAATGGCGAGACGCAAGCGTGGCGCCTGGCCGGGGAATCGTTCGGCGAGGCGTGAAATGGCATTCAACCGTCCCACTCTCCCTGAACTGATCGACCAGACGGCATCCGAAATGGAAAGCCGCTTGCCGGGCGTTCTCGCGCGAGCCCGGCGCAGCCTGGTGGGCGTCGTGGTGCGCGTGCTGTCCGGTGGTCTCGATGCCCTGTACAAGTACGTTGAAATACTGCTGAAGCGGGCGTGGCCCGACCAGTGCGATGCTGAATATCTCGATACGCACGGCGCGCGCTGGGGTGTCACGCGGACCCCTGCCGCAGCGGCGACGGGGCCGCTGCCCATCGAGGGGGCTGACGGCGCTGCGCTGCCGGCCGGCAGCGTGCTCCAGCGCGCGGACGGCGCGCGATACACCGTCGACGTCGGGGTCATTGTGGCCGGCGGCACAGCGGTCGCCAGGATCACCGCCGAAGAGCCTGGGCAGGCCGGCAACACCGCGCCGGGCGCCCAGTTCACCCTCGTCAGCCCCGTGGCCGGCATCAACAGCGTGGCCGTGGCATCGACGGCAATCTCTGGAGGTGCCGACGTCGAGAGCCCTGAACCGTTCCGGGCTCGGATCCTGGAACGCATCCGCCGCCCTCCGCACGGTGGCAGCGCTGACGATTATGTGGCGTGGGCAAAACAGGTTCCGGGTGTCACCCGGGCCTGGTGTACGCCCGCAGGCATGGGGCCTGGAACAGTCGTAGTTCGCTTTGTCCGCGATGACGACGACGATCCCATTCCCGATGCGGGGGAGATCGAGGCTGTTCAGGCGCACATCGAAACCGTGCGGCCGGTCACCGCCGAGCTCTACGTACTGGCGGTCGTGGCCAAGCCCATTATCTATGTGATTGCCGGGCTGCGTCCGGACACGCCGGAGGTGCGCGCCGCCGTCATCGCCGAGCTGCAGGACATGCACGTTCGCGACGCTGTGCCGGGTGGAACGCTGTTGCGCAGTCATATGTCCGAGGCGATATCGATCGCCGCCGGCGAGACTGATCATCGTTTGGTATCACCCGCAGGCAATGTGGTCTGCCTGGCCAGCGAGCTGGCAACGTTCGGAGGTGTCCAGTGGACCCCATGAGTGTGGGCGCCTGGCGCGAGGCGCTGCTAGCGCTGCTGCCCCCGAGTTCAGCGATCAACCGCGCCGCCGACGGTGTGCTGGCGCGAGTCCTTGAGGCGTGCGGCGCTGCCATGAGGGGCGTCGAGCAGAGGGCGCTGTCCTTGGTGGCTCAGTTCGACCCGCTGCAGGCCGATGAACTTCTTGAAGATTGGGAACGGCTGTTTCCCGACGAGTGCGGATGCCTCAATGAGCAGGTCAGCAAAGACCAGCGGCGCCTGCGGGTCAACACCCGTCGGCTGATGCTCGGCGACGCTCGGCCGGAGTACTTCCGGCAGATGGCGGTCACATTGGGGTACCCCGACGCTCGGATCCAGGAGTTTGTCCCGTTCCGGGCGACCAGTCGCTGCACAGCCGCAATCAACCAGGGCGGGTGGCGCTACGCCTGGCGGGTAAATACCGGGGCTGCTACCGAAGCCGTATCGGCCACCGCTACCACGGCGTGTACGGCTCCACTGCGCGTGTGGGGGGATCCCGGGCTGCTCTGCTTGCTGTCGCGCTATCGGCCGGCGCACACCATTGCGCTCGTTGGTTACGAGGACTCTTCCGGCTTACTTTCTATAGGCACGCTATGCGACGAATAGCTACTCCCACACGGCTGCAGAACAAGTTCGGTGCAGGTCGTGACGGGTTCACCAACGGAGACCTCGTTGCAGGGCTCCCGGCGACCGATCTGGAGGCTGAGTGGTTCGATGCCGTCCAGGAGGAAATAGCCACGGTCATCGAGGCAGCCGGCTTGACCCTGGACGCCACCAACAACGGGCAGTTGCTGGCTGCGATACAGGAGCTGGCCAAGCGCGGGGTCCGCGCACATCAGGTTTTCGATTTCGGCAGCATTACCGACCCGACGCCTGGCGACGACGACGGTTTCGATCATCTTGACCTTGGGAACCTCTCATGAGCGGGAAAACACTTCAATTCCGGGGCGGTACGACCGCTCAACACGCCACCTTTGTAGGGGCGCAGCGCGAACTCACGGTGGACATCACTAAGAAGGTCGTCGTCGTCCACGACGGCGTCACGCCGGGCGGCCTGCCGATGGTCGGGTTCAGCCAGGTCGGCGTTGCCGGTGGCGTTGCCCCTCTGGGCGCGGATCAAAAGGTACCGGCGGCCAACCTGCCGTCATACGTCGACGACGTGCTCGAGTACGCGAACAGGGCAGGATTTCCCACACCTGGCGAGACGGGCAAGATATTTGTGGCGCTGGACACCAGTCGACAGTACCGCTGGTCGGGCTCCACCTATGTGGAGCTGGTCGCCTCGCCTGGGACGACGGACGACGTTGTCGAGGGTGCGGCCAACCTGTACTACACGAATGCACGGGTGGACGCGCGTATCGCCGCCGCCGGCTTGGCCGCTGCGAACTACACCCTGGCCGACGCTGCGGCGGCGAGTACTCTGCCTGCGGCAGGAACGTCCACTTCCGTGGCCAGTCTGCTGCAGGTTACCCGGAACGCGCTGAAGTGGCTGGTGGCCCGTTTCGACTCCGGCGGGAACGCGCTCGCCGCCGTGAAGTTGACCACGCCTCGATCATTCCAGGTCAACCTGGCCTCAACGGCCGCCACGTCATTCGATGGTACGGCGAACATTACGTTCGGCGTCACGGGCGCGCTTCCGATCTCAAGTGGCGGCACCGGTAGCACCACCGCGGCAGGCGCTCGCACCGCGCTCGGATTGGGTTCGCTGGCAACGAAGAGCTCGGTCACCATTGACGACCTGGGCAACCTGGATTTGGGAGACCTGACGTGAGTACCCCTCTGCAACTGCGCGGCGGCACGGCCGGCGAGCATGAAACGTTTACCGGCAAGGTCCGCGAGGTGACGGTCAACACGACCCGCGGGACCCTTCACGTTCACGACGGCCAGACGCCGAGGGGCTTCGAGCTGGCTCGCGTGGATCGCACCATGCCGGTGATGAGCATGGCGACGGTGACGGCGCTGACGGCTGATGTCGGCCCCGTGTGGGTCATCGAAGCCCAGGACGTCTGGGTGTGGGTGCCGCTGGGTACGTACTGGACGGGCGGCTACCGATCGGCCAAGTTGGGCGAGTACGAACACGGATGGTCGCGCACCGCGCGCCCGTGGCAGATCGCCGCCGAAGGTGCCTGGCTCAACGAAACCACCTATCCCGGAAAGCACTTGCTGGCCTGGGCGCAGGAGAACGGCCTCCTGGTCGCAGCCGCCAGTTATGTCGTCGGAGCCTACAACTTCGCCAGGTCGGGTGGCCAGATCCGCGTGCCGGACATGCGCAATATGTTCGACCGCGCATACGGTACTGACGCTGACACTGCAAATGCCAGGACCCTCGGGTCCCGGCAGTCGGATGCCATGCAGCGGCTCAATGGTGGCCTGGGCTGGGTCGGCCGGACAGCCACGTCGCAGAGCGCCAGCGGCGTTTTTTCCGACAGTCCGTTCAACACAGTACCGGTCGGGAACAGCGGAACCGTTGGCGGTTCGTCGTCGATCACCTTCGACAGCGCGTTCACGGCCAGGTCGTCTTCGGAGACCCGTAGCTTGAACGCTGCATATGCGCCCCGAATCCATGTATAGGCATTCACACATGGATCCTTGGCGCGAACGCAACGTTGGTAGATCGGTTTTCGGACGAGGTGCGGGCGGTCCGGGCATTGTCGAACGCCATAGCGCCGTAGTTGGTGTCCACGGTGCTGCCCGCGAACGAGATGCCAGAGCCATATCGGGCGCTCACCACGAACGGGCCGGTTTGAGCGCCTGCATACGGCATGGTGCCGGGACCGCCCGTGATGCGTTGCTGGGCGTCGGGCTGGTAGCTGCCCAGGACGCGCGCATTTGCAGTGGCGAGGTCACACATGGAGGCGCGGATGGTAGGCAACGTTGTTTGGACGGAGTTCGGCACCCGCCCCTCCGACACCACGCCCGACGTACAGGTCGGTCCCGTAGCTGAGGGCGTTGCCGGTGGATTCGATGAGGCCGGCCGCGCCCAGGCGCGGAGGCGACAGCACGCTCAGCGTCCCGCCGAAACGGTTGGCCGTCCAGACCGTGACGTCGACGGGGCCTGTGGCGGCCGATTGCCGGCTGCCCAGGGTGCGCGCATTTGCAGTGGCGAGGTCATCAGGCATGGATTCTCGGGTAGTAGGCAGTATTTACCGGCCGCAGCTCAGCACCGCTACCGCCGGTGGCCAATCCGAGATACAGGTTGCTGCCGTTGCTCACGGCAGTGCCGGTGTTGGTGGTGAGGCTGGCCGACCCCAGCGCGGAGGTGCGCAGCACCGACAGATTGGACCCGGTTTCAGCGGCCGCATATGTTCTCAGCGCTAGCGGGCCAGTAGCCTCAGCCTGCCGGCTGCCCAGGACGCGCGCATTTGCAGTGGCGAGGTCAGACATGGATCCGCGGGCAGTACGCCGTGTTAACCGAGCGAGTCTCCGAGCCGCCGTTCGGCACGACGAACCCCGCGTCCTGGAACTGCAGCCCCAGCGCCGAGAAGCCCGAGCCGGCCTGGGCTGTTATGGCTACCTGGCCGGATACGTTCAGCGAGTGGCGATGCTCGCGGAACTGATCTGCCTGGCGCGACCCCAGCGATCTCGCATTTGCAGTGTCAATCCCACAACAGGAGAGTGTGTATGGAAATGGTGTATCAAGTCGACGCGCGCGGGTTGCTCTTGCATGCATGGCCCTGCGAAGGTCCGCGGCCGGGCATGTGCGTGCAGGACGAGCCGCCCAACCTGCCGGAGGGGCAGATTGCTCGTTGGGACACGTCCATCCCGGATTACGAACCGACGTTCGGTAATGCTGGAACCGGGCAGTGGCTGGTCGAGGCCGACTATCGTACTGTCCCGCTGTTCGTGACCTCGGACGGTCGGCCCTACGACCTCGCCGAAGAAGTCGACGGGCAGATGTACCCTGGCACCGGCCCGTTGCCCGAGTGGCTGACGGCACAACCGCGGCCGACGGAGAATCACCGCTGGGACGCCAGCACGATGGCCTGGGTGCTCGATCAGGCAGCGGAGCTGGCGGCACAGGCAAGGGCCGTCCGTGCGAGGCGCGACGAACTGCTGAACGCTACCAACGGCCTGGTGCTGCGCTCTGTCACAACGGCCGTTCCGTTGCCTCAGACGGTGCTGGACTACCTGCAGGCACTGCGCGACGTCCCGGAGCAGGTTGGCTTCCCCACCAGCGTGACGTGGCCCGAAAAACCTGCAGCGGTCGAATAAAAGACGCGGCGACGTGTTCGATGTTGGAGCATCGAACACGTCCCGCACCAGCAGGACAAGCTGCGGGCGTGGCCAGGGCCGCGTCACCTGTGCACAGGCGCGCCAAGGCTACCATTTTGAAACCTATTTACAAAATGGCATCACCAATCATCCCCTGGCTCGGCGGCAAGCGCCGCCTGGCCGACCGGCTTCTCCCGTACTTCCCCCCTCACCAGTGCTACGTCGAGCCGTTTGCCGGCGGCGCCGCGATGTTCTTTCTGCGGCCGGTGCCGGCCGATGCCGAGGTGCTGAATGATGTCAACGGCGAACTGGTGAATCTCTACCGGGTGGTCAAGTGTCACTTGGAGGAATTCGTCCGGCAGTTCAAATGGGCGTTGTCGAGCCGTCAGGTGTTCGAGTGGCTCAAGGAGACGCCGTCTCAGACGCTGACGGACATCCAGCGCGCCGCCCGGTTCTTTTACCTGCAGCACAGTGCGTTCGGAGGCCGCGTTGACGGGCAGACCTATGGCACGGCCACCACCGCACCACCTGGGTTGAATCTCCTGCGCATCGAGGAGAACCTGTCGGCCGCCCATCTCAGGCTGGCCAGCGCCTATATAGAAAACTTGCCGTGGAACGAGTGCATCCGGCGCTATGACCGGGTGCATACGTTCTTTTTCATGGACCCGCCGTATTGGGAGACCGAGGGGTATGGAGTCCAGTTCGGCTGGGATCAATACGAGCTGCTCGCGGCCGTGCTGGGCCAGCTGAAGGGGAAAGCCATCGTCACCCTCAATGATCATCCGGCCATTCGAAAGCTGTTCAGCGCCTACCCAATCGAGTCGACCGACATCGTCTACACCGTGGGCGCGGGCGCCGGTGCACCGCGCCGCGAGCTGGTGATCTTCAGCTGGAATGTGCACGCTGAGCCAGCAGGGCTGGTGTGATGCCGGCCGACAACTGGGCGCGCTGCCGGCGGCCGAGGTCGCTGCGCGCCAGCTCTCTGGCCAGGTCTCGGCCAGAGGGATGGTAGTAGCGCAGCAGCATGCGCGTGTCCCTGTGCCCCGTCACTTTGGCGAGCTTGTGCATGTCGTAGACCTCGGCCAGCCTGGTCGTGGCTTCGTGTCGCAGATCATGCAGCCGGAGGTCGACGAAGTACTCCGGTCGCGGCGCGCGGCCATAGCGCCTGCATAGAGCTTCATACTGGCGCCTGGCTCGATCACGTGCGCGGGCGAAGGCGCGGGTGGCAGCCGAGGGGGAAATCGAGAAGATGCGCCCCCTGGACGGCTTGCCCACTAAGTACAGCTTGAGCCAGGCCAGCGCCCAGGGAGTTAACGGAACGGCGCGCCGCTCCCCGTTCTTGGTGTCATCCAGGTGCACGACGCCATGGGTCAGGTCGATCCGCTCCCGCCGCGCTGCGACCACCAGCTCCGAGCGTCGCATGCCGGACTCTGCGGCCAGCACCATGATGGTGGGTAACTCGGCCGACCTAGTCGCCCGGATCAGCCACTCGATCTCGCTGCGGGGGCATTCCGCAGCCGGGACGCCGCGCAGCCTGATGTTGTCGTAGAGCCGGCGCTCGCGGGCATTGTTGACCGCAGGACGGTCGACGAACTGGACCGGGTTGGCGAGTTGACGGTGTTTCCAGGTCTTCCTGGCCACCGTATAGAGATGGGAGAGCAGTGCCAGGCGACGAACCACCGTCGCAGGCGCCAGGGTCTGGAGCCACTCGGCAGCGATGCTGCTGATCTCTGTGTCCGTGATGGAGCTGAGGCGGCGGGTGGCCAGCCGTGTGGCCAGCCAGCGTTTCGCAATCGACGCGTCTGTGGCTGCGCCTTTTTTTCTAGGAGATATCTCAGCCTGGTAGCGCTCGAGGGCGTCGGAGAGGGTCGGGGTAAGGGTTTGCGGGCGATGTATCCAGCGGCTCATAAAAAGCCGCAGGTTTATCGTTTTGTAATTTCGTTTCTTCTAATGAAACCCAAATCAGGGCCATTTATCTCACGCCGCGTACCGCAAATATCGCGCGCCGCTTCAGCAACCGCTGTAGGGCTTGCACAGCAGCCTGGAAGGCAGGCCGGAAGCCCTCTGACGAAAAGCACGATCAGCTTTCCGTCAGCATTTGCGTGCCGGGCTGAGAATAACTATTATTCTTGCTATTTTTCGCGCCCCTCGCCTGCAAGGCCGCCTCATGAGCACCGCCTCCAAGATCAAGACCTGGTATCTGGTCCACAAGTGGACCAGCCTGGTCTGCACCCTCTTCCTGCTGATCATCTGTATCACCGGCTTGCCGCTGGTCTTCCACCACGAGATCGAAGACCTGCTCAGCGACGGCAAGCCCGTCGCGGAACTGCCCGCCGGCACGCCGAACGCGTCCGTCGACAGCTACGTCGCCCGCGCCAAGTCCTTGTATCCCAAGGAGTTCGTGGACTACGTCTACATGGACGACCACGATCCGAAAGTCTACGTCGGCATGACGCCCAAGCTGGGCGACGGCGTCGCCCAGGGCCATGCCGTCCAGTTGGACGCCCGCACCGCCGACGTGCTGGAAGACGGTCCGCTGTATGCCGAGGACAAGTTCAGCTTCATGGGCATCATGCTGGCGCTGCACACCGACCTGTACGCGGGCCTGGCCGGTGAACTGTTCCTGGGTTTCATGGGCCTGCTGTTCGTCGTGGCCATCGTGTCGGGCGTCGTGCTGTACGGCCCCTTCATGAAGAAACTGGACTTCGGCACCGTGCGCGCCGACCGCTCCAACCGCATCAAGTGGCTGGACCTGCACAATCTGCTGGGCATCGTCACGCTGGTATGGGGCATGGTGGTGGGCGTCACGGGCGTCATCAACGAACTGTCCACGCCCATGTTCGCGCTGTGGCAGTCATCCGAACTGCCGCCGCTGCTCGAGCCCTACCAGGGCAAGCCGGTGCCGACCGACCTGGCCTCGCCGCAGGCCGCCGCCGACACGGCCCTGAAGGCCGTTCCCGGCCGCGAGCTGACCAGCGTCGTGTTCCCCGGCAACGCCTACGGCAGCCCGCATCATTACCTGGTGTGGCTGCGCGGCAGCACGCCGCTCACGTCCAAGTTGAACACCCCGGTCCTGGTCGACGCCGTCACCGGCGACCTGACCAAGGTCGCGCAGATGCCCTGGTACCTGACCGCGCTGGAGCTCTCCCGTCCGCTGCACTTCGGCGACTACGCCGGCATGCCCCTGAAGATCCTCTGGGCCCTGCTCGACCTGATCACCATCGTGGTGCTGGGCAGCGGCCTGTACCTGTGGCTGGCCCGCCGCAAGGCCACCGATGCCCGCGTGGCCGAACTGGTGCGCCGCCACCAGGCCGCCGCGCAACCGCAACGGAGCCCCGCATGACCGCCACGCGCTCGCATTTCATGTTCGTGTGGGGCATGCCCATCCTGTTGGGCATACTCAGCACCTTCGGCCTGCTGGCCGCCCTGCTGGGCACCGGCATCTGGCACTGGGCCTCGTGGCTGTCGCTGGCCTGGCTGCTGGTGGTGATCGCCCGCTACTGGCTGCGTCCGGTGCGCCGCGAACGCGGATAGGCCCGTCCTACCGCCCGGCGAGCCTTAAAGAACACATCGCCGCCCACGGGGCCGCTCTGCGCGGTCTCGTGGGCGGCGATGTCTTTGGGGCCCGGTGCCTCTTACTTGAAGCTTTCCGGATCCGGCCCAAGGCGGCCGCTGTCCGGAATGCCGTCGATGGCGGCCATCTCGTCGGCCGACAGCTCGAAACCGAAGACGTCGAGATTGGCGCGGATGCGTTCCGGCGTCACCGACTTGGGAATCGCGATCAGGCCGTTCTGGATGTGCCATCGCAGCGTGACCTGGGCGGGCGTCTTGCCATGCTTGCGGGCGATGCCGGCGATGGTCTCGTCGTGCAGCGCGCCGCCCTGGCCCAGCGGGCTCCAGGACTCGGTGGCGATGCCGTGTTCGGCATGGAAGGCGCGCAGTTCGCGCTGGGTGAAGCCAGGATGCAGCTCGATCTGGTTCACGGCGGGCACCACGCCGGTTTCGTCGATCAGGCGTTGCAGAGCCGCCTGCGTGAAATTGGATACGCCGATCGAACGCGCACGCCCGTCTTCCTTCATGGCCACCATGGCGCGCCAGGCATCGACGAAACGGTCGCTGCCGGCCACGGGCCAGTGGATCAGGTACAAGTCGACGTAAGCCAGGCCGAGCTTCTGCAGGCTTTCGTCCATCGCGCGCTGGGCATCGTCGTAGCCGTGCTTGTCGTTCCACAGCTTGGTGGTGACGAACAGGTCTTTGCGGCCCACGCGCGCCGCGCGCAGCCCCTCGCCCACGCCCGGTTCGTTGCCGTAGATGGCCGCGGTGTCGATCGAGCGGTAGCCCGCCGCCAGGGCCTCCTGGACAGCCGCGCTGGCCTGGTCGTTCGGAACCTGCCAGACGCCGAACCCCAACTGGGGCATCGCATTGCCATCGTTCAACTTGAATACGGGGACTTGCGCCATACAACCTCCCTGAAAATCGTGTTGCCGCACCAAGAACGGCGCCAGGGCCGCAAGAGCGCTTATTGCCGGCCCGGACGTTCTGCGCGAGAGTCTGATGAATGCCATGCGGGACGGCGTCATCGCATGATGGCGCTATCCGGCAGGATGACAGGCCTGTATAGCATAATGCGTGCCGCATCGGCCTCACGGGCTTGTCACGCCCCTTGAAACAGTCATGAGCAAATCCGACAATCCCGCCCCGCAGGGCCGCCTCGCCACCCTGAAACCCCTGCTGCCCTATCTGTGGCCCAAGGGCCGCAAAGACCTGCGCTGGCGCGTCGTGGCGGCCGTGCTCGCCCTGCTGGCCGCGCAGATCGCCCAGGTCTACGTGCCCATCCTGTACAAGCACGCGGTCGACCACCTGGGCGGGCCGCAGCCCAACGGGCTGGTCACGGTGCCGCTGGGCATCATCCTGGGCTATGGCGCGGCCCGGGTGCTGTCCCTGCTGTTCTCCGAATTGCGCGATGCCATCTTCGCCAAGGTCGGCCAGCACGCCATCCGTGCGGTGGCGCTGCAGGTTTTCCAGCACCTGCATGCGCTGGCGCTGCGCTTTCACCTGGCGCGCCAGACGGGCGGCCTGACGCGCGCCATCGAACGCGGCACCAAGGGCATCCAGACGCTGCTGTCCTACCTCCTGTTCAGCATCCTGCCCACTTTTTTCCAGATCGCGCTGGTCTGCGTGATCCTGTGGCGCATGTTCGACATCTGGCTGGCCCTGGCGACCGCCGGCACGGTCACGCTGTACCTGGCCTACACGCTGGCGGTGACCGAATGGCGCACCAAGTTCCGCCGCCAGATGAACGACACCGACTCCGAGGCCAACACCAAGGCCATCGAGAGCCTGCTGAACTACGAGACCGTGAAGTACTTCGGCAACGAAGCCCACGAAGCCGCCCGCTTCGACGCCTCGCTGCAGCGCTACGAACGCGCCGCCGTGCGCAGCCAGGTCAGCCTGTCCATCCTGAACGTCGGCCAGGCGCTCATCATCTCGATCGGCCTGACCGTGGTGATGGCGATGGCCGCCCAGGGCATCGCCGATGGCCGGCACACGCTGGGCGACTTCGTGCTGGTCAATACCTACCTGCTGCAGCTGTACCAGCCGCTGAACTTCTTCGGCTTCATCTACCGGGAGATCAAGCAGGCGCTGGTCGACATGGAAAGCATGTTCACGCTGCTGGGCCAACAGCGTGAAGTGGCCGATGCCCCCGGCGCGCGGCCCCTGAAGGCGGACGGCGCCGCGCTGGAGTTCCGCGACGTGCATTTCGGCTACGACCCGCGCCGTCCCATCCTGAAGGGCGTCAGCTTCAGCGTGCCGGCCGGCAGGACCGTGGCCGTGGTGGGCGCCTCCGGCGCGGGCAAATCCACGCTGGCGCGCCTGGTGTTCCGCTTCTACGACGTGGACTCGGGCGCCATCCTGATCGATGGCCAGGACATCCGCCAGGTCACGCAGTCCAGCGTGCGCGCGGCCATCGGCGTGGTGCCGCAGGACACCGTGCTGTTCAACGACACCATCCACTACAACATCGGCTATGGCCGTCCCGGCGCCACCGACGCGGACATCGAGGAGGCCGCGCGCCTGGCGCACATCCACGCGCACATCCTGTCCATGCCGGACGGCTACCGCACGGTGGTGGGCGAACGCGGCCTGAAGCTGTCGGGCGGCGAAAAACAGCGCGTGGCCATTGCCCGCACCATCCTGAAGAACCCGGCGATCTTCCTGTTCGACGAGGCGACCAGCGCCCTGGACACCCACACCGAGCGCGAGATCCAGGCCAACCTGCGCGAAGTCAGCAGAGGCCGAACCACGCTGATCATCGCCCACCGCCTGTCCACCATCGCCGATGCCGACGAGATCCTGGTCATGGGCGACGGGCGCATCGTCGAACGCGGCAGGCACCACGACCTGCTGGCGCAGGGCGGCGTCTATGCGGGATTGTGGGCACGCCAGCAGGAGTCGTCGCGCGTGGCGGACGACGCCTGAAACGCAGCTACTGCGGCAAGGGGTCGGGCAGGCCGTCGGGGTCGACCGACCGAACCGCCGCCAGCGCATTGCGCGCCGCGGACATCGCTTCGATCGTGTTCCGGAAACGGCGCGACGTGAATATCTCGAACACCTGGGCGTCTGCCTCGCCCGCTACCGCCCTGGTTTCGATGAACGCCCGGGCGGGAATGCCACCTTGGGGGTGCGTGGCGTAGGCCACCACGTTGAAACCATCAAGCACTTTCGATGACATGCTGGTATCCCATCTTGCGCGCCATGCAAGGGCGCAACAAGCCGATAACGGCGGGAAAACCCACAGGCTTAAGAGGGTTAATGCGCCATCCCTTGCCGGCGCCATCGAGCAGCGGGTTCAGGGGGCCAGACGAAAACCCATGTCGAACCCCCACCGATCGGTCTCGCGCAGCCACTTGGATTCGCAACGCACGCAACGGAAGTGCTCCACGCGGTTGTTCTCGCGGCCTTGCTGCGTGGGGCTGGTGAACCCCTGATAACCCAGTTCGCCATGCGGCGAGACGCCGGACAGGCCGGCAGTGATGGACCGGCACGCTGGACACATGACACTCATGACTTTCCCCCGACAATTGCGTGTAACCAACGAATTGTAAGGGGTTTCGTCAAATCCGAACGCCCTGCCGTGGTACGAATGCGTCACTTCCCTATGAGAAGTGACTTATTTCGCAAGAGTTTCAAGCACGTTTTCCAGTGCCTCGTAACACGTCGAAAGGTGATATGGCGTCGTCGCGGGCATATCGGCGCGCGCCAATTCCCCATCGGGCCGCAGCACTTCGCGCCAGCCGGTGTCGTGCAGAAAACGGGCGCGGAACTGCGCCAACTGCCCGGCAAGCGCCGGATAGTCTCCCACCAGCGCCAGATAGCGGGCGTATTCGGTCTGCGCCCAGATACGCTGCAGGGGATCGCGCACCTGGCCCGCCGGATCCAGCGCGGCGCATACCCCCGCCGTCGACCCGTCGACCCCCTGCCCGCGCGCCCACAGGCTGCCGCGCGGCATGGCCAGCGTCAGGCTCAGGCCGTCATAGACCTGCGGCGCGGACTGCAGCAGGGCCATCCATTCGAACTGGTGGCCGGGCTCGATGCGATTGCCCGCCGTGCCCAGCGGCAGCTCGGCGATGCACTGGGTGCGCGCGTCCAGATGCCGGCCCGCGACGTCGTCGGCGATGTCGCGCAGCTTCTGCGCGAACCAGGCCGGCTCGGCCACGCGCGCCGCGGCCAGATAGGCCTCGGTCAGGTGCATGACGGGATTCTGTTCCGGGCCGCGCAGGGCCACGCCAGCGGCGCTCAGCGCGGCATCGTAGCCTCCGTCGGGCCGGCGAAAGCGCGCTTCCACCGCTTGCGTCGTGGACAGCATGGCCTTGCGCGCGCGCGGATCGCGCGTGCGCCCGAAATACACGGCACTGGCGAAGATCACGAACGCGTAGGTGTAGAGGTCTTGGGTGGTATCGAGCGGGCGCGCCTCGGCATCCACGCTGAAACGCCAGTTGCCCGACGCCGTATCGTGGAAATGGCGCAGCAGGCCGTCGAACAGCAACGTGGCATGCGCGGCGGCGGCCTGCCCCGGCGCGCGGGCATGCACATAGAGCTGGCGTGCGCACGCCATCGCACGATAGCGTTCATCGGGCAGCGGCACGCCCTCCTGGGAGATCGCCTCGTGCGGCAACCCCAGCACGGCATTGAAGCCCGCTTGCCGCCATTGCGGCAGGACCACGTCATCGAGATGTCGGCGCAGTGCGTGTACGGTGTCGGCCAGGGCGTGAGGCATGAAATCGTCGGAATACGGAGAACCCGCACGCCGCCGGCCTGACCGCATGACGGTCCGGCCGGCGAGCGGCTGGCGCAACGATAACCCGAAACGCCGCAGCCAACGGCACGCGGCTAGCGGCGCAGCGTCATCGATAGACGTTTTCCTGCAGCCAATCCATCGCAAAGGATTCGGCGCGCTCTCGCGCCTCGTCCAGGGATGCGCAGGCCCCGAGATAGGAAAACGCGGCGTCGACTTCGGTGCCGCCTTCGGCCGTGACGGTCAACAGTACGCCGTAGCCGCCAGTGTCCATGGCGGCGGTGGAAACGTCGATCAGAACTTCCTGGTCATGATGCTGCATGGCGCCCTCCCAGTCGGTTGCTTATAAGAAAGAGACGCGTGACTCGTTCCACGCGACGTCAGCGGGCAGCGTACACCCCGCTTTTGTCAGGATAAGACAAGGCTGGTGCCTTGGAGTTCATCATGCGATGACAAAATGGCTACAGGCCCATTTCAGTGGATTCCGCGCGACAAACCGCGATGGCTCGCGGGCCGTGCCTGGCGCTTACCGCAGATGGATGGCGGCCGGATCCGCCATGCGCAGCGACAGCCGGCCTTTGTCCGTCAGGCCATACCCGCCCTCGACCGGCTCGATGCACCGCAGGATCTGCAAGGCGTCGGCGACATGCCGCGGGATGTCCCGAGCCACGGCGGCGCGGGTCTCGGCGGTGTCCGCCGCGGAGATGGCGCCGAGCCAGGAAGCCAATTCACCTTGCTGGATGCGGGCGGTGGTCATAGGTGCGTTGCCAGAAGCCGGATACGGAAAGCCCGACAATAGCACGCACGCCCCGGCCCGCCCTCGAAAGACAAGCCCGCGGCCGCAATGGCGCCGCGGGCTCGAGGTCAGGACATGGAGCGGTCGCTCGGGCGTCCCTGGCGGATCGGGATCGGCGCCGGACGCAGCATGCGCTGGCGTATCAGTTGCGCGATGCGCGGTCCCAGGATCGTCACGCCGGCCATCAAGACCAGCCAGAAACCGAGGAATTGAATGAACGTCATGAACAGGGGATCCATCGTCGTCACCTTCTCGTCGTGTGGTTACTGGGGAGCCCCTTGCACCGGAGTGTGCGTCTTGCGGGGACATGGCTGCATCCTACGTGCGGCCCGGGGCGGCGGGAATGGCTTTCCGGGACTCGGTTACAAGAACCATTTTTTTGACGGATTCATGACGCAAGGGGGATTTCCCTGAGGGAACAACAAGTGGGCAGGTGATGGGCAGTGACATCGGATCGGCGCCGGGATTGCCCGCGCAGCCTTGCGCGGCAAGGGTTTGCGCAGGATGCGAGGTGGGCGGCTGCGCGCGGACGCCACGGGTTCGGCTGATACATATGGGATACAGCGGGCAAAGAATTGCGCGAGGCGTGTTTCCATCCTGGAGCCACGGAAACAGGGTCGCATCGGAAGACTGAAGCCATGCACGACGGCCAGAAGCAAGAATTTTTGAGATTTTTGGAAAAAAGTGCCGGGTCAGTTTGACAAGCAGCTTTTTCTTCCGCTATACTCTTTTTCTTTCGGGGCGTAGCGCAGCCTGGTAGCGCACTTGCATGGGGTGCAAGGGGTCGCGAGTTCGAATCCCGCCGTCCCGACCAGCAATACCGAGGCCGTTAGTGATAGCAATCACTAACGGCCTTGTTCTTTTGCCCGGCATTTTTGCGCGCCTCCCGCGCCTCTTCGACGAAGGCTTCCAGGGCCGCTCCCTCTATCCGTCGCCGGGATCCGGCTCGCATCTTTGCCCGATGGGCGGGTCCGTGGGGGCGTGGTGAGTTGTAACGGCCAGCGCCGTTGGCGTGCCCGGCCAGGGCTTTCCTTGCTCTTCAGGAACGAATTCGAAGAAGGACCCGGCGCGCAGGACGCCAAGTATCCCATCGCAGCGTCTGGCCCCCGGCAAATCATCTGCGATCCAGCAGCAACCGCCCCCCTCGCCAGCGACCTTTGGGCGCATGGGCCGACGCGGCGCGGCACGATTATCCGTCCGCGTCTTGCGGCCAACCTGCTGTCGACCGATGGGAGGGTGAAGTCGAAGGATGCGGCGCCCCGCGCTCACGTGGACGTCTGGCAGCGGCCACATGGCCCGAATGACGTTCCCGGCGGGGTTGCAGCCGGGAAATCGAGAAATTGGCGTCAGGCGGCTCGAGAACGGCCGCCCTTGCCCTTATCACCGCAAGGGATCAGCCCCGCGGCGTCTGCCGGCTTTCCGCCAGCGCCAGGGCCTCGCCCAGCATCATCGAGATGCCGCCCAGCTCGGCGCGCAGCGATTGCATCTCCGCGGCGCTCAGGCGCACGGCGGCTTCGGGGTCATGCGCGGCGGCGTCGCGCACGTCGCCCAGGCGATTGCGGGCGCCGCTGATGGTGAAGCCCTGCTCGTACAGCAGCGAACGGATCTTGCGGATCAGCAGCACTTCGTGATGCTGGTAGTAGCGGCGGTTGCCGCGCCGCTTGACCGGCTTGAGCTGCGTGAATTCCTGCTCCCAGTAGCGCAGCACGTGCGGCTTGACCCCGCACAGGTCGCTGACCTCACCGATGGTGAAGTAACGCTTGGCGGGAATGGGGGGAAGGACGACGGCGGTGGTTTCGGGACGGGTCATAGAGGGATTTTATGCCGCTGATTCCTTGGGGATCGATGACAATTGCCGACAAAGCGTATCACTAGGCCTGAAAAGCGCCGGGCGCTGCCGCAAGCGGAGATACAGGCATCAAGCCGAAGCGTCCGGGTCCGGGTCGGATTCGGCCACGGGCGGGGCTTGCTCGACCACGCCCTTCAATTTCTGGCTCGCATGGAACGTGACCACGCGGCGCGCCGCGATGGGGATGGTCTCGCCGGTCTTGGGGTTGCGGCCAGGACGCGGCGGTTTGTCGCGCACCTGGAAATTGCCGAAACCCGAGAGCTTGACGGCATCGCCGCGCGCCAGCGCCTCACGGATTTCCTCGAAGAACGTATCGACGATGTCCTTGGCCTCGCGCTTGTTCAGGCCGACCCGCTCGAAGAGCAGTTCGGCCAACTCGGCCTTGGTCAGTGTGCGCGGTTCGGCAATCAAAGCGGTCCCCATGATCAATCGCGCAGGCGTGCGCCGTGAGCGGCGGCCAGCGCATCGCGGATACGTGCCAGGCAGTCGGAGACGCGAGCCTCGTCCAGCGTGACCTCAGTGTCCTGTAGCCAGAAACGGAAGGCAAGGCTTTTCTCGGCCGGCGCGGGCTGGCCGGCCTGCGTCTTCTCGCGCCACACGTCGAACAGGCGCACCTCCTGCACCACGGCCAGTTGGGCGTCGGCCCGCACGGTGGCCAGGACGGTGTCCAGCAGCGCCTGGGCCGGCGTGGCGGCGGCCACCCACAGCGCCAGGTCGCGCACCACCACGGGCTGGCGCGACAGTTCGCGCACCTGCGGCAGACGGCCGGCCTGCAAGGCATCGACATCCAGCTCGAACACCACCGTCGCATGCGCCAGCTCGGCCTGCTGCGCCAGGCGCGGATGCAGCTCGCCCAGCCAGCCGATGGCGTGGCCATCGAGCTCGATGCGGGCGCCACGGCCCGGATGCAGCGCGGGATGGCTGTCGGCAATGAAACGCAGGCCAGCGGCGCGCGCGCCGAACAGCGCCTCGACGTCCATCTTGACGTCGTAGAAATCGACCTGGCGCACCGGCTCGGCCCACTGCTCGGCCACGGCCGGGCCCCAGGCGGCGCCCGACAGTTTCAGGGGCTGGGTGAGACCGGCCACGGCCAGCTCGCCGTCGGCGGCGCCGGCATCGCGCTGGAACACGCGGCCCAGTTCGAACAGGCGCACGCGCGACTGCTTGCGGTTGGCGTTGTGGCGGACGATGGCGACCAGGCCGGCGATCAGGCTCGAACGCATCACCGACAGATGGCTGGCGATGGGGTTGACCAGGCGCACGGGATTCTCGTTGCCCGCGTAGTCGCGTTCCCAGGTGGCTTCGACGAAGCTGTAGTTGACCACTTCCTGGTAATCGCGCGCGGCCACCTGGCGGCGCAGGCCGTGCAGGCTGGGGCGGGTCTCCGGCTGCGCGTGCATCTTGGCGCGCGCCATCGGCGGCACGCTGGGGATGCGCTCGAAACCATGGATGCGCGCCACTTCCTCGATCAGGTCTTCCTCGATGACCAGGTCGAAGCGGTAGGTGGGCGGCTGCACCACGAAATCGTCACCCTCGCGGGTGAAAGGCAGGCCCAGGCGCGTGAAGATCTGCGCCACTTCCTCGGCGGACACGGTCACGCCCAGCACGCGGTGGCAGCGCGCCAGGCGCATGCGCACGGGTTCGCGGGTGGGCAGGTTGACGATCTGGTCGTCCAGGGGGCCGACCTGGCCGCCGCAGATGTCGACGATCAGGCGCGTGATGCGCTCGATGTGGTCGGGAATGCTGTCGTAGTCGACGCCGCGCTCGAAGCGGTGGCTGGCGTCGGTGCTGAACTTGTAGCGGCGCGCGCGGCCGGCGATGGCCTCGGGCCACCAGAAGGCGGCCTCGAGGTAGATGTTCCGGGTGTCCAGCGTGACGGACGTGGACTCGCCGCCCATGATGCCCGCCAGGCTCTCGACCTGGTCGCCGGCGCTGATGACGCCGACGCGCTCGTCCAGCGCGATGGTCTGGCCGTTGAGCAGTTCCAGCGACTCGCCGGTGCGGCCCCAGCGCACGGTCAGTTCGCCGGACACCTTGTCCAGGTCGAACACGTGGGTGGGACGGCCCAGTTCGAGCATGACGTAGTTCGAGATGTCGACCAGCGCCGAGATGGAACGCTGGCCGGCGCGCTCGAGGCGGCCGCGCATCCAGTCGGGCGTGGCCGCGCGGGCGTTGACGCCGCGGATGACGCGGCCGGCGAAACGGCCGCACAGGTCGGGCGCCTGAACGTTGACCTTCAGGCGGTCATCGATGGAAGGTGCCACGGGCTCGAGGGCCGGCAGCGCCAGCGGCAGGCCCGACAACGCGGACACTTCGCGCGCCACGCCCACCATCGACAGGCAGTCGGCGCGGTTGGGCGTGAGCTTGAGCGTGAAGACGGTGTCGTCCAGGTCGAGCGCCTGGCGGATGTCCTGGCCCGGCGTCAGCGTGTCGGGCAGCAGCATCAGGCCGGCGTGATCTTGCGACAGGCCCAGTTCGCGCGCCGAGCACAGCATGCCCGACGATTGCACGCCGCGCATCCTGGCCACGCCGATCTTCATGCCACCAGGCAGTTCGGCGCCCACGCGCGCCAGCGGCACGGTGATGCCGGCCGCGGCATTGGGCGCGCCGCAGACGATCTGCAGCAACTGGCCCGAACCATCGTCGACCTGACAGACGCGCAGCTTGTCGGCATCGGGATGCGGGGCGATCTCGGCGATGCGGGCCACCACCACGCCGGAAAACGGCGGCGCGGCGGGCACGGCGTCCTCGACTTCGAGGCCGGCCATGGTGAGCTGGTGCGCCAGCTCGTCGGAGGAGATCGGAGGATTGACCAGCGAACGCAGCCAGGATTCGGGGATTTGCATGTCAGTTTTCCAGGGCGCTTGCGCGCCATCCAGACAAATTCAAGTCAACAACGTCGGCACCACAACCAACACCACTCAGAAGAACCTCGGGCACCGCGGACAGCACGGATCCGGCTTTGCCGGTCCGTAGCTGTCGCCCCCCTTGGGGGGCGCGCGCAGCGCGTAGGGGGGGCTACTGATTAAATTGGCGCAGGAAGCGCAGGTCGCCTTCGTAGAATTGGCGCAGGTCGTTCACGCCGTAACGCAGCATGGTCAGGCGTTCGAGGCCCGAGCCGAAGGCAAAGCCGATGTAGCGCTCCGGATCCAGCCCGAAGTTGCGCACCACCTGCGGATGCACCTGGCCCGACCCCGAGATTTCCAGCCAGCGGCCGCGGTTGGGACCGGACGTGAACATCATGTCGATCTCGGCCGAGGGCTCGGTGAACGGGAAGAACGACGGGCGGAACCGCACCACCAGGTCGTCGCTTTCGAAGAAGCAGCGCAGGAAGTCGGTGTACACGCCCTTCAGGTCGGCGAAGGAGATGTCCTCGGCGATCCACAGGCCTTCGACCTGGTGGAACATCGGCGAGTGCGTGGCGTCGCTGTCCACGCGATAGGTGCGGCCCGGGGCGATGACCTTGATGGGCGGCTGGTGCATGCGGGCGTAACGCACCTGCATGGGGCTGGTGTGCGTGCGCAGCAGCAGCGGCAGGCCGTCGGCGTCCTGCATGTCGACGTAGAACGTGTCCTGCATGGACCGCGCGGGGTGGTCAAGCGGATTGTTCAACGCCGTGAAGTTGGTCCAGTCGTTCTCGACTTCGGGGCCGTCGGCCACGTCGAAACCGATGGAGCGGAAGATCTCTTCGACGCGTTCCCAGGTGCGGATGACCGGGTGGATGCCCCCCACGGCCTTGCCGCGGCCCGGCAGCGTGACGTCGATGGTCTCGGATGCCAGGCGGGCATCGAGCTCGGCCTGCGCCAGCGCGGCGCGGCGGGCGGTGAGCAGCCCTTCGATGCGCTGCTTGGCCTGGTTGATCCGGGCCCCCATCTCGCGCTTGGCGTCGGGATCGAGCTTGCCCAGGCCTTTCAGAAGCACCGTCAGGGCGCCCTCCTTGCCGAGGAAACGCGCCTTGGCGTTCTCGAGCGAAGCGGCATCGGCCGAAGCGGCGAAACGTTCGTCTGCCTGGGAAACCAGGTCGTCGAGCTCTTGAGTCATGGCGTATAACAGCCTTCAAAACGCAAACGGGGCCATGACAGCCCCGTTTGCAAGCGCGATGCGCGATAGATGCGCGATCAGGCGGCCAAAGCGGCCTTGGCTTGCTGGACAATGGCGGCGAAGCCGGCCTTGTCGCGGACGGCCAGGTCGGCCAGGACCTTGCGGTCGAGTTCGATCGCTGCCTTCTTCAGGCCGGCGATGAACACGCTGTAGCTCAGGCCCTGTTCACGCACGGCGGCGTTGATACGGGTGATCCACAGGGCGCGGAAGGTGCGCTTCTTGTTGCGGCGATCGCGGTAGGCGTATTGGCCAGCGCGCATGACCGCTTGCTTGGCGATACGGAAAACATTACCACGGCGGCCACGGTAACCCTTGGCGGCCTTGATGACTTTCTTGTGACGTGCGCGGGCAGTTACGCCGCGTTTGACGCGAGGCATATATGATCTCCTATCAAGCGAACGGCATCATCGCCTTGACGGAGGCGACGTTGGTTTCGTGGACCGCTGCGGAACCGCGCAGTTGGCGCTTGTTCTTGGTGGTCTTCTTGGTCAGGATGTGACGCTTGAACGCCTGACCGCGCTTGATCGATCCGCTGCCGCGAACCTGAAAGCGCTTGGAAGCGCTTTTCTTGGTTTTCATCTTGGGCATGATGATTCCATTCTTGGACGTGTTGATGTTGCATGGCGGACAGGTGCTTGCGATCGTGCGCCAACCCCGGATTGCCCGGGAGCCGTTGCCAAGCAGGAGATGAACCCCGCCCGTATCTTTCGATACCTGAACACAAAACTTGTAGACCCGCGCCACTTCTAGGGGTAACTACTTTATGAACTACCGGCACTGCCGTACTGGTGCTGCCCGGCACTGCCGATGTTCCCCGGACGAATCCGGAAAAGCCCTTGATTATATGGCATTTTTATCCCGCGTGTCGACCGGCTGAGCGAAAAGAAACGGATCGGCCATCGGGCCGCCCTGCGCCTGGGCCCTACCACCTCACGCCAAGACCGGTGCCGAAGATGGATTCGTTGATGGATTCGCGTGAACTGCTCACCTGGTTGCGGGCGTATTTCGCATAGAGGGACAGCCAGCTGTTGAGGTTGTATCTGGCCCCCATCTCGCCCGATACGGAGACCTGGGCGGCGCCGCCGAAGGGCCGCGTCAGCTCGCCCCGCGCATAGATCTCGTACTGTTTGCCGCTGAAATACTTCAGGTAGTCCCACCGCAGGCTGGCGGCGTAGCTGTTGTCGCTGCCGCCATCGTCATAGCCGTAGTGAACCCGGCCGAAGAGCGCCGACATCGAGAAGGCGCCCCGCTCGTCGTCCCAGAACTGATAGCCGGGCCCCGTGCCATAGCCCGTCTGGCGATTCAGATCCTCCACCCAGTCGCGCCGATGCAACACCCGCCCCTGCCAGAATGCCTGCTCGGACAGGAAACGGTCCAGCGTGTAGTCGACGCCGTAGTTGTTGGTGTTGACGCTGTCCTCTTCCTTGCTGCGCGCATAGTTGGCCGTCAAGGCGTGCCGCCACAGGCCATGGCGCAGGCCGGCCTGCACCGCGGCGGAATAATCCTGCGTTTCGGTCGAAGCGGTCTTGCGATTGGCGGCGACGTCGACGCGCCCCGTCCACAGGGCGTCGGTCAGGAACGGGCGCGGCCGTACCAGGCCATCCAACGAAGACAGCGGCAGCTGGCGGTCCACCGGTTCGGACGCCCCGTCCTCGGTCAC
This sequence comes from Bordetella ansorpii, assembly GCF_900078705.1. Taxonomy (GTDB): domain Bacteria; phylum Pseudomonadota; class Gammaproteobacteria; order Burkholderiales; family Burkholderiaceae_B; genus Bordetella; species Bordetella ansorpii_A. The sequence continues at coordinate 327,123 of NZ_FKIF01000010.1, read as the reverse complement.
CACGCCACGCACCACGACCGCGCCCGGATTGGCCGCCGCCAGGCTGGCGCGGTATTCGCGGCCGAAGGTCTGGTCCCGCAGGACCAGGTCGCCTTCCGTCTGCAAGGTCTTGATCTTGTCCGCCGCGATGCGGACATCGCCGCCGTAATCAGTGCTGATGAGCAACTTGCCCGCGTCCAGCGAACGCACCGTGCCGGAGATGCGGTCGCCATTCTTCAGCCACACCGTATCGGCGTGCGCGGCGCCGGCCAGCAGGCACAGCATGGCGGAAAAGGGCAGCCTGGCGGCGATGAGATTCCTGTACGGCATGAACGTCCCTGGTCTGGCTGCGAAACGGACCATCCTAGAGAATTGCTGCGGCGCAAACAACGCTCGCAGTGTTGCCCCTTGTGTCAGGACGTTCGGCAAGGGGCCCCGCCGGCCCGGTGTCGGGTACCATACCCGCACATCCGCCCTGCCCGCCGCGGCCCCTTGGAACAAGCCCGTTTTCCGCCCATGAGCGTCAAGACCGCGCTGCGAGTCATAGAAATCATCGAAATCTACGCGCGCGAGAAACGGCCGCTGTCGCTCTCCGAGCTGGCGCGCCTGTCCGACGTGCCGGTGTCCAGTTGCCTGGCGCTGATCCGCACCCTGACCAACCTGGGCTATCTGTATGAAACCGGGCGGCGCCAGGGCTACTACCCCACGTCGCGCCTGCTGGCCATGGCGCAGTCCATCGCCCGCGCCGATCCGGTGCTGGATCGCGTCTATCCGCGCCTGTCGGCGCTGCGCGAGGCCACCCAGGAAACCGTGGTGTTCGCCAAGCTGGACGGCGAAGGCCGGGTGGTCTATCTGGATGTGCTGGATTCGCCGCACACCATCCGCTACGTGGCGATGGCCGGGGAATTCCGCGAGGCGCACGCCAATTCGCTCGGCAAGGCCCTGCTGTCGACGTTGCCCCCCGAGGCACGCCAGGCGCTGCTGGCGCGCCGGCCCATGACCCGCTACAACGAGCGCACGCTGGTGACGGTGGAAGCGATCGAGGCCGAACTGGCGCATTCCCTGCAACGGGGCTGGTTCGCCAACATCGGCGAATCCATCCAGGACGTGGGCGCGGTGGCGTGGCCCGTGAACCTGTCGGGCGAACACTACGCCATGTCGATCGGCGGACCCGTGCAGCGCATCGAGCCGCGCCAGCACGAATACGCCGAATTGCTGCGGCAGGCCGGCTCCCTGCTGGAAAATCCGGCGGGCTGAACGGGCGTCCCGGCAGCCCGGGATCCGCGGCGCGCGCCGGCCCGGAGCCTCTTCAGTAAGAGCGCGGCAGCCCCAGCACCTTCTCGGCGATGAAGCACATGATCAGTTGCGGGCTGACCGGCGCGATGCGCGGGATGTAGCTTTCGCGCAGCAGGCGCTCGACGTGGTATTCCTTGGCATAGCCCATGCCGCCCAGCGTCAGGATGGCGGTCTGGCAGGCGTTGTGGCCGGCTTCCGCGGCCAGGTACTTGCCCGCGTTGGCGCTGGGCGCGCACGGCAGGCCGGCGTCGTACTGGGTGGCGGCGCGCATCACCATCAGGTTGGCGGCCTCCAGCTGCATCCAGACCTGGGCCAGCGGATGCTGGATGCCCTGGTTCTGGCCGATGGGCCGGCCGAACACCACGCGCTCGCCGGCATAGCGCACCGCGCGGTCCAGCGCGGCGCGGCCCAGGCCGACGGCCTCCGCGCCGATCAGGATGCGCTCCGGATTCAGGCCATGCAGGATGTACTCGAAGCCCTTGCCCTCTTCGCCGATGCGGTCCGATTCGGCAATGCGCAGGCCATCGATGAACAGCATGTTCGAGTCCACGGCCTTGCGGCCCATTTTCTCGATCTCGCGCACTTCCACGCGCGAGCGGTCCAGGTCGGTGTAGAACAGCGACAGCCCCTGCGTGGGCTTGGAGACGTCCGCCAGCGGCGTGGTGCGCGCCAGCAGCAGCATCTTGTCGGCCACCTGCGCGGTCGAGATCCAGATCTTGCGGCCATGCACCACGTAGCCGCCCTCCACGCGTTCGGCGCGGGTGGACAGCCGCGTGGTGTCCAGGCCGGCATCCGGTTCGGTGACGGCGAAACAGGCCTTGTGCCTGCCCTCGATCAGGGGCGGCAGCCAGCGGCCGCGCTGCTCGTCCGTGCCGAACACCACCACGGGGTTCAGGCCGAAGATGTTCATGTGCACGGCGGACGCGCCGGTGAAGCCCGCCCCCGAGGCCGCGATCGACTGCATCATCAGCGCGGCCTCGGTCATGCCCATGCCGGCGCCGCCGTATTCCTGCGGCATGGCGATGCCCAGCCAGCCATCGCGCGCCAGGTCGGCGTGGAACTCGTGCGGAAACGCGCCGTCGCGGTCGCGCGCCAGCCAGTATTCGTCGGGATAGCGGGCGCACACGCGCCCGATCGCATCGCACAGCGCGGACTGGTCCGCGGAAAGCTCGAAATCCATCAGGTCTCCCCGGAGATGGTGACATGTTCGGCAATCAGGCGGTCGATGGCCGTGTCGTCGAACCCCGCTTCGCGCAGGATCTCGCGGCCATGCTCGCCCAGGCGCGGCGCGGGACGGCGCAGCGCGGTCGGTGTGTCGGCGTAGCGTCCCAGGGGGGCGGGGGTGCGCAGCCTGCCCTCGGTGGGATGGTCGACGCTGCGCACGAAATCGGTGGCGCGCATGTGCTCGTCGGCCATCAGGTCTTCGACCGAATACAGCGGCGCGGCCGGGATGTCGGCGCGCGCCAGTTCCTGCAGCCACTGCGCGGTGGAGCGCGTACGGATGATCCCGGCCACGTAGGCGTAGACCTCGCCGATGTGCGCGGCGCGCGCGGTGTGGGTGCAAAAGCGCGGATCCTGCAGCAGCCCGGGCTGGCCGATCAGCGTGAAGAAGGCGCGCCAGTGCTTGTCGTTGTAGATCAGCAGCGACAGGTAGCCGTCGGAAGTGGCGTAGGGCCGGCGATGCTCGGCCAGCAGGCGCGCATAGCCGGTGGGCCCCATCGGCGGATCGAAGGTCGCCCCGCCCAGGTGGTCGCCCAGCACCATGTGGGCCATGCCCTCGAACATGGGCATCTCGATCGCCTGGCCCCGGCCGTGCCCACGCGCATGCAGCACGCCGGCCAGCAGCGCGATCGCCACGTTCAGCCCGACGCTGCGGTCGGCCAGGGTCAGCGGCGCATAGCGCGGCACGTCCGAGCCCTGCCGCACCGACAGGTCGCCCAGGCCGGCCAGGCCCTGGATGAGGTCGTCATAGGCGGGCCGGCCCGCGTACGGGCCGGCTTCGCTGAAGCCATAGGCGCCCACGTACACGATGCGCGGATTCACCGCCGCCACCGCTTCGTACGACAGGCCCAGGCGCGCCATCGCCCGCGGGCGGATGTTGTAGAGCAGCGCGTCGCAGTCCGCGGCCAGCCGCAGGCAGGCGTCGCGGCCCGCGGACGTCTTCAGGTCCAGCACCAGCGAACGCTTGTTGCGGTTCAGGTGCAGGTGCAGGTGGCCCATGCCGGGATTGCGCATGGGGCCGACGGCGCGCAGGTTGTCGCCGGCGGGAGGCTCGACCTTGATGACGTCGGCGCCCAGGTCGCCGAGCATCTGCGTGGCATAAGGCCCCATCACGACGGTACTGAGGTCCAGCACGCGCAGGCCGGCCAAGGGGCCTGCGGCCTGCGCGGCCGGGTCGAAGCGGGAATCGGAAGGTTGCGTCATTCGGGTTGGATGCCGGCGTCGCGCACCAGTTTGCCCCACAGGTCGAGCTGCTGGCGGACGAAGGCGCCGAATTCCTGCGGCGTGCCGCTGAAGGCGTCGAAGCCCAGGTCGGCCAGGCGCTTGCGCATCTCGGGCTTGGCCACGATCTGGTTGATGGCCTGGTTGAGCCTGGCCACGACTTCCGGCGGCATGCCCGCCGGGCCGAAGTAGCCGTTCCAGGAGTTCAGGTCGAAATTGGGCACGCCGGCCTCGCGCATCGACGGCAGGTCGGGCACGATCTTGCTGCGTTCGGCGGTGGACACGGCCAGGGCGCGCAACTGGCCCGATTGCACGAACGGCATGCCGGACGTGAGATCGGTGAACATGAAGTCGACCTGCCCGCCCACCACGTCGGTCAGCGCCTGCGGCGTGCCCTTGTAGGGAATGTGCAGCATGTCGGTCTTGGTCTGGTGCGCCAGCGTGGCGCCGGCCACGATGCCCGTGCTGTTGCCGCTGGCGTAGGTGACCTTGCCGGGATTCTTGCGCGCGTAGTCGACCAGCTCCTGCACGTTCCTGTACGGCCGCTTGGGATTGACCACCAGCATGAACGGCAGATTGCCGCCGCGCGCGATGGGCGTGAAATCCTTGATGGGATCGTACGGAATGCTCTTCATCAGCCACGGCGCGGCCGAATGCGAGGTGTTCGTGGTGACGAACAGCGTGTAGCCGTCCGGCTTGGCGCGCGCCACCAGATTGCCCGCGATGGTGGAGTTGGCGCCCGGCCGGTTCTCCACCACGACGGGCTGGCCCAGGATGGCGCCCAGCTCGCCCGCGAAGATGCGGCCCACGGCGTCGGTGCCCGCCCCCGCAGGGAACGGCACGACCAGCGTGATGGGACGCGAGGGATAGTTGTCGGCGGCCATGGCGGGCGCCGCGGCGCACAGCCCGGCGACGGCCAGGACGGCCGCCCCCAGGAAGGATCGGAATTGCTGCATGGTTTTGTCTCCTGTCGTTATAGGGATATGGGCCCATGCCGATCGGGACGCCGGCGCGGGCAGGCATGCGGGCCATCCATGGCGCGCCGGCCTGAGCCCGCGTCCCGATGGCACGGCGCCTCGGCGCCGCTCAGGCAGCGCCGCGGATCACCCGGTCGGGCGATTCTTCGTACGGCGGCGTGTAGATCACCAGCAGGCGGGCCGGGGTATCGCTGGTCACCGTGAACACGTGCGGAATGTCGGGCGGGAAATAACAGCAGTCGCCCGGCTGCATGTCGGCGGACTCGTCGCCCACCTGCGCGCGCGCCGTACCCGCCAGCAGATAGCAGACCTGTTCGATGCCGGGGTGCGCATGGGGCAACGCGCCGCTGCCCTTCTCGATCACGCCCAGCAGCACCTCGACGTGCTTGGAACCGACGTTGGCGGGGCCGATGAGGCGGCGGTTGAGCGTGCCGGTGTGGTTGGCGGGATGGTAGCCAGGCACGTCGGCCTCGCGCACCAGCCACGAGGGGGTCGTGGTCATGCTGTCTCCGTTTTTCGCGTGTATGAAAAACATTTTCGTATACGGAAAATAAAAATGCAATGCACGGCATCCCGCCGTCGAGGATGGCCCCGCTTCCCGGGGTGCAAAGGCGGGGACGGCTTGCGCTGGACAGCGCCATCCTTCCCGCACGGCCCGCCGCCAATGCCGCCGGCGAAGGCGACAGGCGGGCAGAGCCGCTGCCCTGTGGCCTAATGGCGGTTCCGGCGGAAAGACGAACATGCAGACACGATGGACCTGAACGACGCATTGAGCCGCTTCGAGCGGTTTCCCCTGCTGGACGGCCCCACGCCCATCCAGCGCCTGTCTAGGTTGGAAAGCCGCCTGGGCAGCCCGATCCGGATCCACGTCAAACGCGACGACCTGATGGGCGTCGGCTTGGGCGGCAACAAGCTGCGCAAGCTGGAGTTCCTGGTCGGGCAGGCGCTTGCCCAAGGGTGCGACACTTTCATCACCACGGGCGGGTTGCAGTCCAACCACGCCCGGCTGACGGCGGCCGCCTCGGCGCGGGCGGGCCTGGCCTGCGAGCTGGTGCTGGCCGACATGGTGGCGTACGAAGACGAGGCCTACGCCCACAACGGCAACGTGCTGCTGGACCAACTGTTCGGCGCCGCGGTGCACCGGGTCGCGCGGGACGCCGATCCGCTGCTCGCGGCCCGGCAGCGCGCGGGCGAACTGCAACGCCAGGGCCGCAAGGCCTACGTGGTGGGCCTGGGTGGATCGTCTCCCTTGGGCGCACTGGGCTATGTGGCCTGCGCGGCGGAACTGCTGCAACAGGAACGGGCCATGGAGACCCGCTTCTCGCGCATCGTGATTCCCACGGGCAGCTTCGGCACGCACGCGGGCCTGCTGGCCGGGCTGCAGTGGCTGGGCGGCGATGCGCGGCGCGTGCGGGGATACACCATCCTGGCGCGGCAGGACGTGGCGAGGCAACGCACGGCCAGCCTGGTGGAAGCGATCTTCTCGCAGTTGCGGCGCCCGGGCGCGCTCGATGCCGACGCGATCGATGTCACCGACTCGCAGTTGGGGCCGGGATATGGATTGCCGACGCCGGCCATGATCGATGCCGTGCGCCTGCTGGCCCGCACGGAAGGCCTGGTGCTGGATCCTGTGTACAGCGGCAAGGCGTTCGCGGGCCTGCTCGCATCGATTCGCGCCGGAGAATTCGCGGCGGGCGGCTCGGTGCTGTTCATCATGACGGGCGGATCGCCGGGGGTGTACGCGTATCGGAGCACGCTGGAAAACCAGGGCTGAATCATCGCGCAGAATCACCCCTGGCCCGGTACCCGCGCGATCACACCGACGCCCGCCGATACTGCACGGCCTCGGCCACATGCCGCGTATCGATCTCGTGCGCCCCGTCCAGATCCGCCAGCGTGCGCGCCACCCGCAAGGCACGGTGCAAGGCGCGCGCCGAACCATCCAATTTACGGATGGCCTGCTGCAGGAGATTGCGCGCCGCCTGCGGCATCGGGCAATGCCGTTCGAGCTCCGCGCCTTGCAGCGCGGCATTGGGCTTGTCCTGCCGGGCCATCTGGCGCTCGCGACAACGCACCACGCGCATCCGCACCACCGACGAAGGCTCGCCCGGCGGCTCGTCCAGCCAGTGCAGGTCCGCGGGTGGAATGGCCAGGTGCAGGTCGATGCGATCCAGCAAGGGTCCGGATATCTTGCCCGCATAGCGCTGCACCTGATCCGGACTGCAACGGCACGGCCGCGTGGGGTGGCCCCGCCATCCGCAGGGGCAGGGATTCATGGCCGCCACCAATTGAAACCGCGCGGGATACTCGACCTGATGCAAGGCGCGCGAGATGGCGACCCTGCCCGTCTCCAAGGGCTCGCGCAAGGACTCCAGTGCTTTTCTGCCGAACTCCGGGAGTTCGTCGAGGAAGAGCACTCCCCGGTGGGCCAGGCTGATCTCCCCCGGCCTCGGTTTGCTGCCGCCGCCCACCAATGCCGTCGCCGAGACGGTGTGGTGCGGCGCGCGCAGCGGCGGTTGTCCCAATGGCAACACGCCGCCCGCCAGCGCGGCCAACGCGGCGGCCTCCAGCGCATGCGTCACGGACATCGGCGGCAGCAATCCCGGCAGGCGCTGCGCCAGCATGCTCTTGCCCGCCCCCGGCGGCCCGACCATCAGCAGGCTATGGGCGCCCGCCGCGCAGACTTCCAACGCCCGCCGCGCCGCGGGCTGGCCGCGCACATCCGACAGGCAGGGCATGTCCGGCGCGGCGGGCCAGGCTGCCGGTTGCGCGGCCGGCAACGCCGAGGCGCCGGCCAGATGCGCCGCCACCTCGGCCAGCGTCCGCGCGGACAGCACCCGCACGCCCGGCACCCAGGCCGCGATCTCCGCGCTGCCCGTGGGCAGCACCAGCACGGCCCCGGGCCGCTCGCGGGCCACGGCCAACGCCAACGGCAATGGGGATGCCACCGGCACCAGCGCGCCGGTCAGGGACAACTCCCCCGCCAGCACGATGTCCGCCAATGCATGCGCCGGCATACTTGCCGCAAGCGTGAGTTGGCCGGAGGCCAGCAGCAGTCCCAGCGCGATGGGCAGGTCGAAACGCGCCGACGCCTTGGGCAGGTCGGCGGGCGACAGATTGACGGTGATGCGCCCCGGCGGAAACTCGAAGCCGCTGTTGGCCAGCGCCGCGCGCACGCGTTCGCGGCTTTCACGCACCTCCGTATCCGGCAAGCCCACGACGCTGAACGACGGCAACCCCGTGCCCAGGTGGGTTTCCACGCGCACGGCGGGCGCTTCCAGGCCGGACAGGGCGCGGCTGGCGAATACGGCTAGGGTCATGGATGGCCTGCTCGATGGATGACGAGCGGGCCAGTATGGGCAATTGTGGCCGGCCGCGCCGGGCGCCGAGAGACAGAAACGTCACCCAGGCCCGCCCCGGCGAGGCGGCGGACGAAACGTCGGCATTTTTTTGCATTGACATATCGGGAAATTCCGATACGATAGCGCCATGGACCTGCTCGAAGTATTCAAAGCCCTGTCGAACCGTACCCGTCTTCAGATCCTGCAAGGCCTGAAGGATCCGGTGAACAATTTCCCTCCGCAAGACGAAGGGGATGTTCTGACGGTCGGTGTCTGCGTCAGCAGCATCCAGGAAGGGGTCGGGCTGTCGCAGTCGACGGTGTCCGATTACCTTGCGACCTTGCAACGGGCGGGCCTGGTCGAAGTCCGGCGCATCGGCCAGTGGACCTACTACAAGCGGAACGAGGCCACCATCAGCGCGCTTACCGAGCTCATAGGCAAAGAGCTTTGATCGTCAGCGCCTTCCCAGCGCTTTTTATCAACCTGTTAAATCGATAATTCCCGATATCCCTTTTTCCAGAAATAAGGATCACCATGAAAGCGCTAGTACTCAAGTCATTCGGCGGCCCGGACGCGTTCGAGCTTCTCGACGCCCCCAAGCCCCAGCCCCAGGCGGGCCAGATCCTGGTCCGGGTGCATGCCACCTCCATCAATCCCCTGGATTACCAGGTCAGGCGTGGCGACTATCCCGACCTGGTGCCGCTGCCTGCCATCACCGGGCACGACGTCTCCGGCGTCGTCGAAGCCGTCGGACCGGGCGTGACGGCTTTCTCCGTGGGAGACGAGGTCTGGTACACCCCGCAGATATTCCACGGGCCGGGGAGCTACGCCGAGTACCACGTGGCCGACGCCAGCATCGTCGGCAGGAAGCCCGCTTCGCTGAACCATCTCGAGGCGGCCAGCCTGTCCCTGGTGGGCGGAACGGCGTGGGAGGCCCTGGTGGTCCGCGCGGCGCTGAGAGTGGGGGAAAGCATTCTGGTGCACGGCGGCGCGGGGGGCGTGGGCCATGTGGCGATCCAGCTCGCAAAGGCCATCGGCGCCAGGGTGTACACCACCGTACGCGCAGCAAACTTCGACTTCGCACGAAAGATGGGCGCTGACGTGATGATCGACTACGAGAAGGAAGATTACGTCGAGGCCATCATGCGGCAGACGGAGGGACGCGGCGTCGACGTCGTGTTCGACACCATCGGCGGCAATACCCTGTCGCGCAGCCCCGACGTGCTCGCGCAGTTGGGCCGTGTCGTGTCGATCGTGGACATCGCCCAGCCGCAGAACGTCATCCAGGCCTGGGGCAAGAACGCGAGCTATCACTTCGTCTTCACGCGGCAACACCGCGGCAAGCTCGATGAGCTCGGCGCATTGGTGGAGCGCGGCCAACTACGGCCGCACGTGGGCGCCGTCTACTCGCTTGCCGATGTCCCGCTGGCCCACGCCCGGCTGGAAAGCCCCGACAACGGCCTGCAGGGAAAAATCGCCATCGCGGTCGACCCCGGGCTCATGCCGTAAGGGCAGGCTCGCCCACCCGCGCGTCCAGCAGCCTGGCGACACAAAGCTTCGCGAAGCCCGGATCCACCGGCACCGTATCGAACAGCAGCCGGTACGTGATCGGCGCCACGACGAAATCCAGCACGTCGTCCATGTCCGGCACGCCGCCCTCGCCACGCTGGTGCGCGCGATCCACGAACATCTGCAGATGCGCCCGCACGATGGTCGCGCACTGGCACGCGGGGCCGCTGTCGGTGGCGCTCATGCCGGCCATCACGTCGCGCAGCATCTGGCGGCCCGGCGCCGAGGTCATTTCCTCGACGTACCCTTGCGCCCACGCCTCCAGGTCGCTGCGGAACGATCCCGTATCCCCAGGATCGCCATCGGGATGGAACCGGTCGACCGCCACGTCGGCCAGCAAGGTCTGCAGGTCGCCCCATCGTCGATAGATGGTGGAAGGGGTGACCCCGGCTTGCGCCGCCACCAACGCCACCGTCACCTCCTCGCTGGACATTTCGTCCAGCAGGCTCTTTACTGCCTGATGCACCGACGCCTGCACGCGCGCACTGCGCCCGCCCGGCCGCACACCCTCTCGTATCGGCATGATGTGGACTCCTTGCGTCAAATCCGAACGCTTCTGGTGAATCTAAAGCTATTAAATTGCTTTAGTGAGAGTAATGATCTATGCTGCACTAAAGCAATTATCTAGCTTTTGACCGCCGGAGTGTCAATGAACGCCATCTACACCCCCGCTGCCTCCGCACGCGCACTCGCCGTCTACTCGTTGACCGCCGCGACATTCCTGGGTGCGTCCAGCGCTCCCACGCCGCTGTACCGGGTGTACCAGGAAACCTGGCACTTCTCTTCCGGCACGTTGACGCTGGTATTCGCCATCTACGCCTTCAGCCTGCTTGCCGCATTGCTGACCACCGGCCCGCTGTCCGACCATCTGGGCCGGCGGCCCGTGATCGTGGGCAGCATCCTGCTGAACATGCTGGCCCTGTCAATCTTCGCCGCCGCGGATGGCGCGCCGATGCTGCTGCTGGCGCGCGCGTTGCAGGGGCTGGCCACCGGCATGGCGATCAGCGCCCTGGGCGCCGGCCTGCTCGACGCCAGCCGCGAACGCGGTCCCCTGCTCAATTCCCTGGCGCCGTTGTTCGGCATGGGAATCGGCGCCCTGGGCGCCAGCCTGCTGGTGCAATACGCGCCCGCGCCGCTGCGCCTGACCTACCTGCTGCTGATCGTCCTGCTGGCCGCCGAAGCGCTGCTGGTGCTGAGGCTGCCGGAATCCGCAAGCCGCGTGCCGGGCCTGCTGGCCTCGATGCGCCCGCGCGTCCGGGTGCCGCCCGCGGCGCGCGGGGCCATGCTGCGTATCCTACCGGTCAACATCGCCCTGTGGGCGCTGGGCGGATTCTATTTATCGCTGGGGCCGACCCTGGCTCGCAGCGTCACGCATTCCGACAATATCGTGGTGGGCGGCTGGGTGGTATTCGCGCTGACGATGAGCGGCTTCGGGGCCATCGCCCTGCTGCGGGGATTGCCCACGCCTCGCCTGCTGATGACAGGATCGATCGCGCTGGCGGCTGGCCTGGTGGTGACGCTGACCGGTGTGCACCTGGATAGTGCCGCGCTGTTCTTCGCCGGCACCTGCCTGGCGGGCACCGGTTTCGGCGCGGCCTTCCAGGGCGCGTTACGGTCGGTCGTGCCGCTGGCGCAGCCCACCGAACGCGCGGGACTGGTGGCGGCGTTCTTCGTGCTGAGCTACCTGGCCTTCAGCCTGCCCGCGCTGCTGGCGGGTGTGATGGCGCATGAACTGGGCCTGCGGGCAACCACGGACCTTTATGGCGCCACGCTGATCCTGTTGGCGGTGTCGACGGCAGTGGCCAGCGGCCTGGGCAAGCGCGCAACCGCCTCGGGCTGAGGCCGCGGCGCGTCCCGCGCTCAGGAGGGCGAACCGCCGCCCTTTGCTTCCAGCGCATCCAGGCGGGCCTGCAACTGCTGCACCTGCTCGCCCAACTGATCGACGCGCATGCGGGCGCGCGCCAGCAGGTCGGTCTGCACCTCGAACTCTTCGCGGGTGACCAGGTCGAGCCGGGTGAACGTCTGCGTCATCATGGCGCGCGCGTTGCGCTCCAGGTCGGCGGCGGGGCTGCGGGCGATCAGATCGGACAGATTCTTCTGCAGGTCTTCCATCCACTGCGTGCGATTATTCATCATGGCTTTTCCTTCGGATGCTGGCGAACAACCGCCAGTGTAGAGCCTGACGCCCCGCTGTGCAGGCGCCGACGGTGATCTTCTGTGTCGCAGGCCCCAGGAAGGTGCCGATCGCCCCTCCTTGGCAAGCGACGGACAAAAAGAAAGCGGCCCGCCGAAGCGCCGCCGCCTTTCAAAAGCACAGGAGAAAAACCGAATCGCCGCAGCGATTCCTAGAAGCTGCCATCAGGCACACCCCTGGTTGGCCGGTTGCCCGGACCGTACTCGAAAACCTTTCGGTCATCGCGTGGGGACGATTCTTCATGAGTGCCGGACCCCACACAAGCGGCAGCTGTAATGCGCCGTATCAGCGGCGGGGGGCCGACGCCGTGGCCACCCCTGCAATTGGCTACAAATTCCCCCGCCAATACATACTTGGTTGCACCATGCCCTCTCGCCCGGGATGACGACCCAGAATGGTGCATCGCGGCGTGCACGCATGCCCCATATTGATGCATATATGCACGGATGCGACGCACCGCGATCCGGCCCGACACGATGGCACGGGCCAGCGGCGCGCCGAGCCCGGGCGTCATGAAGTTGGCATGCGTTTTGCTTAATAGCTGATGCCTACGCGCAACCATGAGAGGAAAAGCCATGAAACTCGTCATCGCCATCATCAAGCCATTCAAGCTCGACGAAGTGCGGGTGGCTCTGTCCGGCATCGGCGTCCAGGGACTGACCGTCACCGAAGTGAAAGGTTTCGGACGCCAGAAGGGCCATACCGAGCTGTACCGCGGCGCTGAATACGCCGTCGATTTTCTGCCCAAGCTTCGGGTGGAAGCTGCAGTGCCCGACCACCTGGTCGATCAGGTCATCGAAGCCATCGAGCAGGCCGCCCGCACCGGCAAGATCGGTGACGGCAAGATCTTCACTGCCCCGCTGGAGCAGGTCATTCGTATCCGAACCGGCGAATCCGGGGAAGCTGCGCTGTAAAGCACACAGAGAAAGACTCATTGGAGCCTATTAGAAATGGATAAAGCGGATATCTCCTGGTTGCTCGTCTCGACACTGCTGGTGTTGATGATGGCGGTCCCCGGCCTGGCACTGTTCTACGGCGGCCTGGTGCGCAGCAAGAACGTGCTGTCGGTGCTGATGCAGGTGCTGTGCACGTTCGCCCTGGGCGTCGTGCTGTGGTTCATCTACGGCTACTCGCTGGCCTTCACCGAAGGCAACGCCTTCTTCGGCGGCTTCTCGCGGGTGTTCTTCTCCGGCATGTTCACGCCGGCGGATGGTTCGTACGCCATGTCGGCCTCGCTGACCGAGATCCTATTCGCGTCGTTCCAGGCCACGTTCGCCGGCATCACCTGCGCGCTGATCGTGGGCAGCTTCGCCGAGCGCGTCCGCTTCTCCGCCGTGCTGGTCTTCACGGCGATCTGGTTCACGTTCGCCTACGTTCCCATCGCCCACATGGTGTGGTTCGTCTCGGAAACCGCGCCCGGCCTGATGAACGCCAAGGGCGCGCTGGACTTCGCCGGCGGCACCGTGGTGCACATCAACGCCGGCGTGGCCGGCCTGGTGGGCGCCTACGTGATCGGCAAGCGCGTCGGCTACGGCCGTGAAGCGATGCAGCCGCACAACCTGCCCATGACCTACATCGGCGCCATGCTGCTGTGGGTGGGCTGGTTCGGTTTCAACGCCGGTTCGTCGCTGGCCGCCAACGAAGGCGCCACGCTGGCCTTCTTCAACACGATGGTCGCCACGGCAGGCGCGGTGCTGGCCTGGACGCTGACCGAGTGGAGCCTGAAGGGCAAGCCCTCGATGCTGGGCGCCGCTTCCGGCGCGATCGCCGGCCTGGTCGGCATCACCCCGGCCGCCGGCCTGGTGGGCCCGGTGGGCGCGCTGGTGATCGGCGTGGTGGCGGGCGTGATCTGCGTGTGGGGTGTCAACGGCCTGAAGCGCATGCTGCGTGCCGATGACGCGCTGGACGTGTTCGGCGTGCACGGCGTGGGCGGCATCGTCGGCGCCCTGCTGACCGGCGTGTTCAACGCCAAGGCCCTGGGCGGCCCGGGCCTGGACAGCGTCGGCGCCATCGCCGGCCAGGTCTGGGTGCAGCTCGAAGGCGTGCTGCTGACCATCATCTGGTCGGGCATCGTGGCCTGGATCGCCTACAAGATCGCGGACATGCTGTGCGGCCTGCGTGTGCCGGAAGACCAGGAACGCGAAGGCCTGGACGTGACCAGCCACGGCGAGTCCGCGTACCACAGCTAAGCAGGAACACCAGAGGCGGGCACCATACGCCCGCCCTGCAGACCCCGGGGGAAAAAGCCGAAAAGGCTGAGCAGTACGGAACGGCGCCGCGAGGCGCCGTTCTTTTTGGGCTCGGGCGAAAGCGCGGGCTCAGGCCCGGGCGGGCCGGTGGCGAAGATGGATCAGCGGGTATGGCCTGCCCTGCCCGTCCTGTTCGGACCGGCCGATGGCCTGAAAGCCCAGCCGCTCGTAGAACCCGATGGCTTGGCCATTCTGCGCATTGACGTCGGTGTACAGGTCCGGATGCCGGAACAGCGCGTGCCGCACGAGCAAGCGGCCCACGCCGGCCCCGCGATGCGCCGGATCGACGAACAGGGCCTCCATGCGGTTGCCATCCAGCAGCATGAAGGCAATGGCGCGGTCCGCCGCGTCGACCGCCAGCTCCAGCGGCGCCCGCGGCAGGAAGGCCGCGACCTCGGCCTCGATGGCCTGGCGGTCTTCTGGGGCCAGGAAATGGTGCGTGGCATCCACCGCCCGCCGCCAGATGTCGAGCGCGCGCGGCGCATCCGCCGGGGTGGATTTGCGTAAGGAGATCATGGAAAGGGGCTACAGGCTTGCCTCGATCAGCCGGTCCGCGATCTCACGCAGATGTTTGGCGGGGCCGTCCGCGCCGAAGATCTGCCCCGATACGAACGTGCCTTCGAGCAGCAGCAGCAAGCCATCGCCCAGGGCCTGCGGATCACGCGCGCCCATGTCGCGCGCCATGTCCACCAGGCGCCTGCGCAGTTCGCGCTTGTGCGCGACGGCCACTTGCCGCGCCGGATGGTCTTTCTCGGGATACTCCACCACCGCATTGCTCAGGCCGCAGCCGCGATAGCAGCCCGGCGCCGTGGCGCGCGCGGTCAGGCCACCGAAATACGCCAGGATCTGCGCGCGCGGATCGCCGGGATGCGCGGCGGCAGCGGCATCCAGGCGGGCCCAGAACTCGCTCTCGTAGTCACGCAGATACGCCGCCGCCAGTTCGTCCTTGGACGAGAAGCTACGGTACAGGCTGGGCTTGGTGACGCCGGCCTCGGCCACGATGGCGTCCACTCCCACGGCGCGTATGCCCTGGTGATAGAAGAGCTGGCGCGCACTCTTGCGGATGCGGTCGGCCGCCGGCGCGGGACGCGGCGGGGCATCGGGAAGGGAGGCTTTGTTCGTCATGGAAGGCCCTGGAAAATGGCGCGCGGATCGCCCGAGCATAACAAGGCGGCGTTCTGCAATGCCCGTACGGGCGCGCGCCGGCACGGAATCGAAAATGCGCTTGACGGCGTTACTGACCGGTACGTACTATACGCCCCTCTTGATACGTACCGGTCAGTAACATGATCTTCCACCGCGCCGTTCCCCGCTTTGGCCAGCGCTATGCCTTCGTCGTGGTCGCCGTCATCTTCTTCGCCCTGCTGGTCTCGGCCGGCCTGCGCTCCACGCCCAGCGTGCTGCTGGTGCCGCTGGAAGAATCCTTCGGCTGGAGCCGCTCCTCGATTTCGCTGGCCGCCGCCATCGGCATCTTCTTCTACGGCCTGATGGGCCCGTTCGCCGCGGCGGCCATGGAGCGCTTCGGCCTGCGCCGCGTGCTGATCTGCGCCCTGCTGGTGATGTCGGCCTCCAGCGCCGCCAGCGCCTACATGACCGAGACCTGGCATCTGCTGGCCACCTGGGGCGTGTTCTCGGGCATGGCCTCGGGCGCGGTGGCCGTGGTGCTGGGCGCCACGGTGGTCAACCGCTGGTTCGTCCGCCGCCGCGGGCTGATGATGGGCCTGCTCACCGCCAGCACGGCCACGGGCAACCTGGTGTTCCTGCCGATCCTGGCCAAGCTGGCCTCGTCCGGCGACTGGACCCTCGTGGTCTGGGTGGTGGCCGCCGCCGCCCTGGTCATGGCGCCGTTGGCCTGGCTGCTGGTGCCCGACCGCCCCGCCGACGTGAACCTGGTGCCCTATGGCAGCGAGCCCGGCACCCTGCCCTCGGCCCCCGCGCCGCGCACCGGCATGGTGGCCGCCACCTTCGGCGTGCTGCGCCAGGCCGCGGGCAAGCGCGTGTTCTGGTATCTGTTCGCCACGTTCTTCGTGTGCGGCTTCACCACCAATGGCCTGATCGGCACCCACCTGATCGCGCTGTGCGGCGACCACGGCATCGCCGAGGTGCAGGCCGCCGGCCTGCTGGCGCTGATGGGCGTGTTCGACCTGGTGGGCACCACGGCCTCGGGCTGGCTGACCGACCGCTACGATCCGCGCAAGCTGCTGTTCACGTACTACGCGCTGCGCGGCCTGTCGCTGATGTATCTGCCCTACTCCGATTTCTCGTTCTACAGCCTGTCGATCTTCGCCATCTTCTACGGCCTGGACTGGATCGCCACCGTGCCGCCCACGCTGCGCCTGACCACCGACGCCTTCGGCGAGCGCGATGCCCCGGTGGTGTTCGGCTGGATCGTGGCCGGACATCAACTGGGCGCGGCCAGCGCGGCCTGGATGGGCGGCTTCGTGCGCGAAAGCACGGGCAGCTACCTGATGGCCTTCGTGCTGTCGGGCGCCACGGGCCTGGTGGCGGCGGTGATCGCGCTGATGATCCACCGCACGCCGCGTCCGCGGGTGCTGGCCGCCTGACGGGCCGGTCTCTTCACGCGGCCAGGCTGGCGGGGACGTCGACCCGCTCGACGCGGCCCGCCCGCATGTGCACGATGCGGTCGGCCACATGGAAATACCGGTCGTCGTGCGAGATCACCACCAACGACCGGCCTTGCGCGCGCAGCTCGGGCAGCAATTCGGTGTAGAAAAGATGACGGAAGGCCGGGTCCTGGTCGGCCGCCCATTCATCGAACACCAGCACCGGCCGGCCCTCCAGATAGGCATGGACCAGCGCCAGGCGCTTGCGCTGTCCGGTGGACAGGTCCACGGTGCTGAAGGCGCCCTCCCGGACCGTCACCTTGTGCGCCAGTTCCAGCCGCTGCAGATAAGGCCGGGCCGTTTCCGGCAGCGACTGCCGGTCGCCGGGCAGGTCCTCGAACAGGAAGAAATCCGACAGCACCGTGCCGAACAACTGCCGGTAGTCATCGCGCTCGCCGTGGCCCACCGGCCTGCCGTCCAACAGGACCGTGCCCTCGCTGGGCAGGTACAGGCCCAGCAGCAGCTTGATCAGCGTCGTCTTGCCTGAACCGTTGTCGCCCACGATGAACAGCAGCTCGCCCCGGCGCACGGTCAGGTCTATGGGTCCCAGCACGAAGCCCGGTGGACCGCCGTCGGACGCCGGGAAGGCATACGTCGCACCGCGCAGTTCGATGCCGCGCTCCATCGCGGGCTGGTGCTGTGCGCCGCCGCCCACGTCCATCGCGTGGTCCAGCGCCGCCTCGGGCGTGGCGAAGCGCGCCGCGAGATCGGCGATGCGCTGGAAGGCCACCTTGGCGCGGCCGATGCCGGGCAGCGCATTGACGATCTGATCCACCGGCCCCTTCAGGAACAGCAGCACCAGCACGAAGCCGCTGAGCACGCCCGGCTCGCTGCCACGCAGCGTGGCCCACCCCAGGATCAGCGCGATCAGCAGGAAGAACAGCGCCGACCCGAAGGCACGCGCGGTGACATAAGTGTTGATCGCCTTCCAGTTGATGTCGCGGATGCGGTCCACCGAGTCCGCCACCCCTTCGCGGTAGAGCCGGTCGCGGCGCTGCCGGTTCATCCGCAGTTCCTTGGCCCCCTCGCTGATGCCGCGATAGGCCTTGTGCAGGCTCTCCTCCATCTCGCGGGCCTTCCAGAAGCCGGCCATGCCGCGCGCCTGGTAGCGCAGCTGGCAGGCCGTGCCCAGCAACAGCATGCACAGCAACACGCCGAACATGGCGGGCGACAGCCAGGCGAGGTAGACCAGGCAGCCCAGCGCGGTCGCCAGTGCGATGACCGTGGACGACAAGGTGAACGCCACGTCGCTGATCATGTCCACATCCTGCGTCAGCACCGGCATGAGGCGGTGGGTGCGGTAGCGCTCCAGCGCATCGATGGGCGCGGACAGGATCTGGCGCGCCAGCATCTTGCGGACCTGCGCCACGAGCCGTTGCCCCACGAGGTTGGTGGAGATGTCGGAGACGGCCCGGCCCGCCAGCGCCAGCAGGCACAGCCCGATGAATACGTACAGCGCCTGCCCCTGCAAGGGACCGGACTGGTTGAGCACGTCGTTGATCGTGCCCAGCAGCGCCACGGTGGCCGCGCCGGCGGCGACGCCGCACACCGAGGACAGGACGATCCAGCCCAGGAAGGGACGCAGCAGTCCCGCCAGGCCACGGCGTTCGGACGGGCCCGCCTTGTCCGGGGGCCGCCGCCCTGCTGTCTCCGTGGCCGTCTCTTGCACAACCGTCATCACCCACTCCCAGACCGCGGCGCCGGTACGGCACTGCTCTCCTTACACAGGACGCACGAGCCCGCGAGATGTTTAGTCCCGCCCGCCGGGCGCCGGCCAGGCGACTAAACAAAATCCCATGGTCCGCGTCTTTCCATGACAGGCGCTCGCTGGTTGCCAGGCGCCGCCCTTGCCTAGGATGGACATGACTCTGCATCCCGACCTGGAAGCCTTCCTGGAAATGAGCCGGCGGGCATCCGCGCGCCCCATGACGGCGATGACGCCGGACGAAGCCCGGGCCGCGTACGACCGCTCCACGCTGGCGCTGGACACCGAAGCCCCGGAACTGCCCACCGAGATCCTGCGCGTGGCCTGCCGCGATGGCCACGCGATGCGGCTGCGCCGCTATCGCGGCGCCGCGCGGCAGCCCGCCCCCGTGCTGCTGTATTTCCATGGCGGGGGCTATGTGCTGGGCAGCCTGGAATCGCATCACTCGCTGTGCGCCACCCTGGCGCAACAGGCCTCGTGCGACGTGCTCGCGGTCGAATACCGGCTGGCGCCCGAACACCGTTTTCCCACGGCGTTCGAAGACGCCGAGGACGCCAGGCTGTGGCTGGACCGCGACGGCGCCGCGCTGGGCCTGGACACCGGGCGCGTGATCTACGGCGGCGACAGCGTGGGCGGCACCCTGGCCACCGCGCTGGCGCTGGCCGACCGCCTGGCCGGGCGGCCGCAACCCGCGCTGCAACTGCTGCTGTATCCCTGCGCGAGCGCCAGGCAGGACACGGCCTCGCATGCCACCTATGCCTGCGGCCATCTGCTCGAAGCCGAGGTGCTGCAATGGATGTTCAACCATTACCTGCGCAGCGCGCGGGACCGCGACGACTGGCGTTTCGCGCCGTTGCAGGCCACCGACCTGTCCGGGCTGGCGCCCGCGCGCCTTTTCCTGGCGCGCCACGATCCGCTGTGCGACGAGGGCCTGGCCTATGCGCGGCGCCTGCGCGAAGCGGGCGTGGACGCGCAGGTGCGGGTGTACGAGGACATGGTTCACGACTTCGCGCGATTGGGCAACATCGTGGAGCAGGCCGAGGAACTGCGCGCGGAACTGTCGGCCTGCCTGCGCCAGTGGCACGCGCGGGCCGTGCCTGCCGCGCCGGCCGGCCGGACGGCACTGGCCTGAACCATGGACATCATGCAAGCCGCCCCCTCCACCGCCGCCTCGCGCCAGCGGCACGCGCCGGACTGGATCTCCCATGCGTCGGGCCTGGTGCTGCATGCGGACATCCGGCCCGCGCGAGATGGCGCACGGATGCTGCGCATCGGCACCGGACAGGGTCCATGCAGCGTCTGGACATTGCATGCCGACGGCGCGACGGGCCAACTGCACTGCCAGGACGCCGCGCAGGACGAATCGCTGGCCGCGCATACGCTGGCCGCGCTGGATGCCGCCTTCGGACTGCACCCGACCCTGCGCAGCCTGAGCGTGCCGCGCGCGACGCAGCTCGCCCGGCAACTGGCCAGCGCCTCCTTCCCCGCGGCGGGGGATGCCCCGGCCGTCATCACGCGCGGCGCCCTGTGGCAACTGCCCGCGCTCTGGCTGCCCGCCGATGCGCCGCAGACGCCGTACGCCGAGCAATGGACCTGGACGGCAGGCCGGCGCCATCCCGCGCGCAGGCCGCAGCCGGCCGGCGTGGCGTACCGTCGCTACATTCCCTGGCTGCGCGGCACGCTGACCCTGCGCGCCGCCGACCCCGACGTGGACCTGCCCCACTTCCACCGCTGGATGAACGACCCGCACGTCGCGGCGTTCTGGCAGGAGAACGGCACCGAGGCCGAGCATCGCGCCTATCTCGAAAAGCTCGCCGCCGATGCGCATGCCGCGCCGCTGATCGTGGAACTCGACGGCGCGCCCTTCGCCTACGTCGAGACCTATTGGGCCCAGGAGGACCGCCTGGCCCCCTACTACGACGCCGATGATTACGACCGGGGCTGGCACGTGCTGGTGGGCGAGCCGGCGTTCCGCGGCAGGCCCTTCCTGACCGCATGGATGCCGTCGGTCTCTCATTACCTGCTGCTGGATGACTGCCGCACGCGGCGCCTGGTCATCGAGCCCAGGGCGGACAACGCCAGGATGATCAAGAGCCTGGGGCGCTGCGGCTACGCGATGCTCAAGGAGTTCGACTTTCCCCACAAGCGCGCGATGCTGGGCATGCTGCTGCGCGAGCGCTTCTTCTCGGATGCGCTCTGGATACCGGGCTGATGCCCGCCGCGGGAGAACGGCATTCCTGCCCGGACCCGCAATGACATAAGGACGAATCCATGCAAGTCCACGACGTCATCGGGGTCGGCTTCGGCCCGTCGAATCTCGCCCTGGCCATCACCCTGCGCGAGACGCCACGGGACGGCCGCCCCCTCAGTGCATGCTTCATCGAGAAACAGCGGAACTTCGCCTGGCACCGCGAAATGATGCTGGATCACGCCCACATGCAGATCTCGTTCCTGAAGGACCTGGCGACCATGCGCGATCCGCGCAGCCGCTTCACCTTCGTCAACTACCTGCACAGCAAGGGCCGGCTGGCCGATTTCATCAATCTCAAGACCTTCTTTCCCAGCCGCCGCGAGTTCAACGACTACCTGTCATGGGCCGCCTCGCATTTCGAGGACGAATGCGCCTATGGCGAAGAGGTGTTCGAGGTGCGGCCCGAGCCGCGCGACGGCCGGGTCGGACAGCTGCGGGTGCGCTCCCGCGATGCGCAGGGAAATGTGCGCGAACGGCTGGCGCGCAACCTGGTGCTGGGCATCGGCGGCAGCGCGCATATCCCCTCCTGCTTCGCCAGCCTGCCGGACGGGTCGCCCGTGTTCCATTCCAGCCGCTACCTGGGCTGCATCGACGCGCACGCGCGCGCCCGGCGCATCGCCGTGGTGGGGGCGGGGCAGAGCGCCGCGGAACTGTTCATGGACCTGCACGGCCGCCTGCCCGGCGCGCACGTGGACCTGATCATGCGCGGCCGGGCCATGCGGCCGTCCGACGACAGCCCCTTCGTCAACGAGATCTTCAACGCCGAGTTCACCGACTACATGTACCGACGCGATCCCGCCACGCGCGCCGCGCTGCTGGACGAGTTCTGGCACACGAACTACGCCGCCCCGGACCTGGACCTGGTGCAACGGATGTTCGCCGTGTTCTACGAGCAGAAGGTCTCGGGACAGCACCGCCACCGCCTGCTGCGCCGCCACGAGACGCGCGGCGCGCGGCGCGACGGCGCCGGCATCGAACTGGACCTGCGCGACCTGGACACGGGCGCGCCGCGCTCGGAACGCTACGACGCCGTGGTCCTGGCCACCGGCTATGCGCACGAACACCACAAGACCCTGCTGGCGCCGCTGTCGTCCCATCTGGGCGAACTGGCGGTGGACCGCAACTACCGAGTCGTGTCCGACGCCTCGCTGCAGGCCGGCATCTTCCTGCAGGGCGCCTGCGAAACCAGCCACGGCCTGAGCGACACGCTGCTGTCCGTCACCTCGATCCGCGCGAATGAGATCCTGGACGCGATGTTGCAACCGCCCCACAACCAAGCGGAATCCGTCCTGCAAAACGCCGCGGAAAGCCTCTAGGACGGCCCTTGCCCATAGGGTAAGTATCTATAAATATTTAATTGCAAATAAGAACCATACCTATTACTCTTCTTGAAGGAGTACAGCGATGACCCCAATGCCACCGCGTATGACCCCCGGATTCGGCTTGTCCGCCGCTGCAGCCGAGTTGGCGCGGCGGCATCGCGCCATGGCGGGACCTTACGTCCTCGGCACGAACCCCTTGCTGGCGAACCAGCAGGCCCGCGAATCCAGCGCTCGCAGCTATCCCCGGCGCATTCCGCTGGCGCTGCGCCAGGGCGCGGGCATCTATCTCGAAGACGTCGAGGGCCGCGTATTCATCGATTGCCTGGCGGGCGCCGGCACCCTGGCGCTGGGCCACAACCATCCGGTGATCACCGAGGCCATCCAGGCTGTGCTGGACAGCGGCGCGCCGTTGCACACCCTGGACCTCACCACGCCCACCAAGGACCGCTTCATGGCGGACCTGTTCGACATGCTGCCGGCCGGCATGGCCGCCGACGCCAAGGTGCAGTTCTGCAGCCCCAGCGGCTCCGACGCCATCGAGGCCGCGATGAAGCTGGTGCGCATCGCCACGGGGCGGGCCGGCATGGTGGCCTTCAGCGGCGCGTATCACGGCATGACGCAGGGCGCCCTCGCCATGATGGGCAGCCTGGGTCCCAAGCGCGCGCTGCACGGCATCCCGCAGAACGTGCAATTCGCGCCCTACCCCTATGACTACCGCTGCCCTTTCGGGCTGGGCGGCCAGGCCGGCGTGCGGGCCGGCCTGCATTACCTGGAGACGCTGCTGTCCGACCCCGAGAGCGGCGTGCCCACGCCGGCCGGCGTGGTGGTCGAGCCCGTCCAGGGAGAAGGCGGCGTCATTCCCGCTCCGGATGCCTGGCTGCGCGGCCTGCGCGACGCCACCGCGCGCCATGACGTACCGCTGATCGTCGACGAAGTACAGACCGGTTTCGGCCGCACCGGCCGCATGTTCGCGATCGAGCATGCAGGCGTCACGCCGGACGTGCTGGTCCTGTCCAAGGCCATCGGCGGCGCGCTGCCGCTGTCCGTCGTCGTCTACCGCGGCGGCCTGGACGCCTGGAAACCCGGGGCGCACGCCGGCACCTTCCGGGGCAACCAACTGGCGATGGCGGCGGGTTCGGCCGCCATGCGCTTCATCCGGGACGAGGGCCTGCCCCAGCACGCCGCCGACATGGGCGAGCGCCTGGCCGCGCACCTGCGCGCGCTGCGCGAAGACGTCCCCGCGCTGGGCGACGTGCGCGGCCGCGGCCTGATGCTGGGCGTGGAGATCGTGCAGGCCGACGCGCGCGGCGCGGACGGCCCTCCCGCGGCGGCGCCGGAACTGGCGCAACGCCTGCAGGCGCTGTGCCTGCGCCACGGACTCATCCTCGAGCTGGGAGGCCGCCACGGCAGCGTCGTGCGCTTCCTGCCCCCCCTGATCATCGATGCCTCGCAGATCGACGACGTGGCGCGCATCTTCGGCCATTGCGTCCGCCAGGCATGCGGACCGATCGTCAAGGACACCAAGGAACCGGCTGTACCCATGTAGTTCCCCTCAACACCATCGACCCACGACAATGACTCAACGGCTTAACACGCACAGAGCGGCGACGAACCGCCCCCTTCCCCACAGGACTTCCCTGGCGGTACGTGCCGCCCTCATGGGCCTGGCTTGCTTCCATGTGGGCGCCCAGGCGCAGAACGCCTCGGGCAGCGCCAACGTCACGCAGCTTCCGGCGGTGACCGTCACGGGCGACGTGGTCCCCCAGACGGCCACCGGCCCGGTGGACGGCTACGTGGCCCAGCGCAGCGCCACCGGCACCAAGACCGATACGCCCATCCTGGAGACGCCGCAGTCGATCTCGGTAGTGACCAAGGATGCCATGCAGACCCAGGGCACCCTGAACCTGGCCAATGCCGTGCGCTACACGTCCGGCATGAACACGGCGGCGTACGCCAACGGCGACGGCAACGCCTTCGATGCCTTCACCATGCGCGGCTTCGTCGTCAGCAACAGCGGATTGCTGCTCGATGGCATGCGGTTGCACTACAACATCCTGGATGCGCCCACCGACCCGTACGCCCTGGAACGCATCGACATCCTCAAGGGGCCGTCTTCCGTGCTTTACGGCCAGTCGGGTCCCAGCGGGGTGATCAATCTGGTGTCCAAGCGGCCCAGCGCGGAAAGCCACCACGAGATCGAAGTGCAGGGAGGCACGTACGACCGCCGCCAGATCGCCACCGATCACACCGGCGCGCTCAACGAGGATGGCACGCTGTCCTACCGCCTGACCGGCCTGTTCCGCGAAAGCCATACCTATCTCGACTTCAACCGTGACAACCGGGTCTTCATCGCGCCGGCCCTGAAGTGGCAGCCCAGCGCCGCGACCAGCCTCACGCTGCTGACCAGCTACTACAAGAACAAATCCGACGCCTACGCCGGACTGCCTTATTCCGGCACAGTGAAGAAGAATCCGCTGGGCGAACCCTCCGTCCACACAAACCTGGGCGACCCGAACTACAACTACTGGGACAGCTACAGCAAGTCCGTGGGCTACATCTTCGAACACAAGTTCAACGATGCCCTCGAAGTGCGCCAGAGCGCCCGCTACGGCGAATCGTCGCTGTACTACGGCTACCTGTTCCCCGCGGTCACCGGCGGCGCGCTGCCCGGCAACCGCACGGTCAACCGGCAGGCCATCCGCCGGCACGACGAGACCGACACGCTGACCGTCGACACCAACATGACGGGCCGCTGGCGCGCCCTGGGCGGCGAGCACACCACCCTGCTCGGCCTGGATTACGGGCGCAACCACTCGGACACGATGAACTATCGCGGCGCGGCGCCCCCGGTCGACCTGTTCGACCCGGTCCATGGCCTGCCCAACCTGCCGCCGTCCACACTCGCCTTGCGCAACAGCGACGTCGTGCGCTTCGAGCAGGTCGGCCTGTATGCGCAGCAGCAGAGCAAGTTCATGGACCGCTGGGTCGTCACGCTGGGCGGCCGCCAGGACTGGTCCGAGAACCGTGCCTACAGCCGCGTCACCAAGGTGGGCACGAAGCAGACCGACGACAAGTTCACCGGCCGCGCCGGGCTGACCTATCTGGCGCCTTACGGCATCGCGCCGTACGTCAGCTACACCCAGTCCTTCGAACCGGTGGGCGGCAGCGACGCCGGCGGCACCCCGTTCAAGCCGACCGAAGGCGAACAATACGAAGTGGGCGTGAAGTGGCAGCCCGATAACGGCAGGACGCTGGTCACCCTGGCGGCGTATCACCTGACGCAGCAGAACGTGCTGACCTCGGACCCGGACAACCAGGGCTTCCAGGTCCAGACCGGCGAGATCCGCTCCAAGGGCGTCGAATTGGAGGCCACCACCGAGATCATGCGCAACCTGCGCGTGCGCGGCGCCCTGACCTTCAACAGCAGCGAAATCACCAAGAGCAATACGGTTGGCCAGGTCGGTTTCCGCCCCGCGGATACGCCGATGCGCATGGCCTCGCTGTGGGTGGACTACAAGCTGCCGCCCGCGGTGCTCGGCGGCATGATGATGGGCGCCGGCGTGCGCTACATGGACGGCACGAACGACGTGCAGAACTCCGTCAAGACCTCGGGCTACACGGTCTACGACGCGATGCTGGGCTACGAGATCGAGAAGTGGCGCTTCACGCTGAACGTGCAGAACGTCTTCGACAAGAAGTTCCTGAGTTCATGCAACAACTTCTCGTGCTACTACGGCCAGCCCCGCACGGCCATGCTGTCGGCGCGCTACTCATGGTGAGTCCGGTTCCACGCCGGACGATGCCTGCGTGAGGCGCGAGGCCGGCCGCGCCGCACTGATCCTGCTGCACAGGTGGGTGGGATTGGTGCTGGCGGCCTTCCTGGTGGTGCTGGGGCTGACCGGCGGCATCCTGGCCTTCGAGGATGAGCTGGATGCCTGGCTCAGCCCGCAGTTGCGGCTGGCCGAGCCGCCCGCCCCCGGCAGCCCCATGCTGGACGCGGATGAACTGGCCTATCGTGCGCAAGCGGCCTTGCCGCGGGCGCAGATCAGCCAGTTGCCCTTGCAGCGGCCCCCCGGCCGGTCGGTGCGGATGCGGGTGTATCCGCGCGTGGACCCCGGCACGGGCCGGCCCTTCGTCCTGGACTACAACGAAGCCTTCTTCGATCCCTACGACGCACGCCTGCTGGGCACCCGCATGTGGGGCGAACTGCAATGGGACCGCACCGCCCTGGTCGGCTTCGTGTACCGGCTGCACAGCATGCTGGCGCTGCCCCCCTCATGGGGCCGGCTGCTGCTGGGCGTCCTGGCGCTGGTCTGGACCCTGGATTGCGTGGTCGGCCTGCTGCTGACCTTTCCCCGGAGCCGGCCGGGTCGAGGCGTGCGGTTACGGGCCTGGTTCTCGCGGTGGATGCCGGCATGGAGCGTCAAGTTCGGCGCCAGCCTGTTCCGCCTCAACCTGGACCTGCATCGGGCCAGCGGACTCTGGCTATGGCTGTTGCTGCTGATGTTCGCATGGTCCAGCGTGATGTTCACGTTGCGCGATCAGGTCTATCTGCCGGTGATGTCACGCCTGGTGACCTTCAACGATCCCCTGCGGAGCATGCCGGCCCGGCCTGGCGGCGCGATGGCCGGCACGATGGACTGGACGGCGGCGCTGCAGGCCGGCCGGGCGCACGCGCGAGCGCTGGCGCGGCGGCACGGCTGGCGCATCCAGGAGGAGACCCTGCTGGCGCTGGCCCGGCCCAAGGGCGTCTACAGCTATTGGATCCACACCGACCTGGACATCCGGGACGGCGACGGCGCCACCGGCGTGGTGTTCGACGCGGCCTCGGGCGCGCTGACCGGGGTCGTGCTGCCCCGAGACCCCACGGCCGCCGGCAATGCCTTCAACCAGTGGATGTACGGCCTGCACATGGCCCAGGTGTTCGGCCTGCCCTATCGCATCCTGGTGTTGCTGGCGGGGCTGGCCACGGCGATGCTCAGCGTGACCGGCGTCATCATCTGGTGGAGAAAGCGCGCCGCGCGCAGGCATGCGGCCCGGGCGGCTGCCTCGGCGGCCGCCCGGCGCATCGCCCGCTAGGGCCTGTTGACGCGCAAAGGCCCTAGGACAGCGCGGCAGTACGGCAACCCTGCGCCATGACTTCCAGTTCCTCGCGATAGCTGTCCGCCAGGCTTTGCATCGTCGCGGCCTGGAATACGCGCTTGCTGTAGACGCAGCGCACGGTGAGCTGGCCGCCGTGGATACTGCCGACGACCTCGATCCAGTTGGCCAGCGGTCCTTCGGGGCCGCGTTCCGCGCCCGCGCTCTCCCGCGCCACCGCGAATTCCGATTCGGCGCCCAGCGCCTGGTCGAACTGACCGAGATAGTTGAACGTGAGGCGCGCCGGCCCGGCCAGCCCGCCGGGTCCGCCGAAGGGGATTTCCCGCGCCGTGGACAGATAGCGCAGCACGCCGTAGCCCAGGCCGTTGGCGGGCAGGCCGCGCAGCGTCCGGCGCACCGCGTCCAGCGTCTGCCGCGCGGAGCCCGACAGCCCCCCCGACAGACGCACGGGATAGGCGGTGGTGAACCACCCCACGGTCCGGCTGAAATCCAGTCCGGCCGCATCGCCTTCCCGGCCATGCCCCTCCAGGCAGATCGCGTGGCTGTCGCCGCCGGTCCAGCGCGATAGCGCGCGCGCCAGCGCGGACAGCAGCAGCTCGTTGATGTTGGCTCCGAAAGCCGCGGGCGCGTCGCGCAGCAGACTGTCGGTCGCGGCCTCGTCCAGCCGCAGCCGCACCGACGCCACGTCGCGCACCAGGTTCGGCGCGCTGGGGTCGTCACGCGGAATCTCGGTGACGTCTCGCGTCTGCGCCGCCCACAGCGGCATCTCGCGCGCCAGCTCGCCCGATGCCGCCAGGCGATGCAGATGCGACGTCCAGGCCTGGTACGACGACGTGCGCGCGGCCGGCGCGGGCGCCCTGCCCGCGCGCAGCTGGCCGTACCATGTCTGGAGGTCATCCAGCAGAATGCGCCATGACACGCCGTCGACGATCAGGTGATGCGCGGCCAGCAGCAGGCGCGCGGTGCCGTCGGGCAGGCGCATGAGCACGGCCCGCCAGACCGGCCCGCCCGCCAGGTCCAGGCTGCGCTGCGCGTCCTGCGCCACCGCCGTCACCTGGCTGGCGTCGTCCAGGCCGCGCACCCACAGCGGGTCGCCCGCCGATTGCGGCGGCTCGTAGTACTGCCGCCATGCCCCCTGCGCATCGCGCACGAAACGCATGCGCAGGGCATCGTGCTGCCGCTGCAGCCATCCCAAGGCCTGCCGCAGGGCGGCCACGTCGATGTCCGCCGCCGAGCGCAGCATGACGGACTGGTTGTAGTGGTCGCGCTGCGCGATGTCCTCGTGCAGGAACCAGTGCTGGATGGGCAGCAGCGGCACGTCGCCGGCCGCGGCCTCTTCCTGGCGCGACACGGCCGGCGGCCCGGCCTGCGGCGCCTGCTCGCAGATCGCACGCACCGTCTGCAGCCGCATCAGGTCGCGCAGCTTCAAGGCCAGGCCCAGCCCGCTGGCGCGAACCTGCGAAATGACCTGGAGGCTGAGAATGGAATCGCCGCCGATCTCGAAGAAGTTGTCCAGCGCGCCGACCCGGGGCAGGCCCAGCACGCGCTCCCAGATTCCCGCCAGCGCGCGCTCGGCATCGTTGCGCGGCGCCTCGTAGCCTGCGTTGGCGCGGGGTTCGGGCAGCGCGGCGCGGTTGAGCTTGCCGCTGATCAGGCGCGGCAGCGTCTCCAGCGGCACGACGTGCGCGGGCACCATGTGGGCCGGCAGCTCGGCCGTCAACTGGCGGCGTACCTGCTCGGACAACGGCTGTCCGGACAGGCCGGGCCGCGGCACGACATAGGCCACCAGTTGCGGTCCGCCGCCGTCGCGGCGGGCGATGACGGCCACCTCCGCCACGCCCTCGACGGCGCGGGCACGGCTTTCGATCTCGCCGGGCTCGATGCGGAACCCTCGGATCTTCACCTGCTCATCCGCCCGCCCCAGGTACTCGATGTTGCCATCCTCCCGCCAGCGCGCCAGGTCGCCGGTACGGTACATGCGGCCGCCAGGGACGTAGGGATCCGCGACGAAGCGCTCGGCCGTCAGCGGCGCCCGGCCCAGGTAGCCCCGGGCCAGCCCGTTGCGGCCCATGTAGAGTTCGCCCACGACGCCGCGCGGCACCAGCGCCAGGTCCCGGTCCAGGATATAGGCATCCCGTTCTCCCACCGGCCGGCCGATGGGCGCGCAGGCGCAATCGAAAACGGCATCGGCCGGCGCCTTCCAGATCAGGGGCGTGACCACGGTCTCCGTGGGCCCGTAGCCGTTGATGAACCACTGCGGCCTCAACGCCTGGCTGGCGCGCTCGAAGCCGCCCTTGGTCATCGCCTCGCCGCCGAACACATAGAGCCGCATCGGCGGCGCCTGGCCACACAGGCGCGCCCATTCCGCCAGTTGCCCCAGATAGGCGGGAGGAAAGGCCGCCTGCGTCGCGCCATGGCGCACCAGCGCGTCGTGCGTCTGCTCGGCGGTCCAGACCTCGTCGTCGCGCAGGGCCAGGCTGGCGCCCACGCACAGTGGGGTGAGCCAGCGCTCATGGGCCCCGTCGAACGACAGGGACATGAAGTGGAACT
This sequence comes from Bordetella ansorpii, assembly GCF_900078705.1. Classification (GTDB taxonomy): domain Bacteria; phylum Pseudomonadota; class Gammaproteobacteria; order Burkholderiales; family Burkholderiaceae_B; genus Bordetella; species Bordetella ansorpii_A. The sequence continues at coordinate 297,524 of NZ_FKIF01000010.1, read as the reverse complement.
CGCAATCGTCCTCGTCCATGCCATACACGCGCGCGGTGGCCGGGCAGTGCATGGACATCTGCCCGTGCGGCACCGCCACGCCCTTGGGCGCCCCGGTCGAACCCGAGGTATAGATGACGTAGGCCAACTGCTCCGGATGCACCGGCAGGCCGGGATCCGTGTCCGGCCAGGCCGCCAGGTCGAGCGCGTCGATATCCACCACGGCCGCGCACCCCAGCGCGCGCATGCGTTCGGCCAGCGCGCACTGCGTCAGCAGCAGCGTGACCGCGCTGTCGCGCAGGAGATACTGCAGCCGGTCGGCGGGATAGGCCGAATCGAGCGGAACATAGGCGCCGCCGGCCTTGAGCACGCCCAGCATCGCGGCGAAGGCGTCGAACGAGCGCGTCATCGCCACGCCGACCCGCACGTCGGGCCCCACGCCGGCCGCGGCCAGGTAATGGGCAATGCGATTGGCACGGGCATTCAGCTCGCCATAGCTGATCTGCGCATCGTGCAGGGCCAGCGCGCGCCGTGACGGACGTTGGGCGGCATGCCGTTCGAAGTGCGCATGCAGCGCGGGGGGGACGCCGGCCCCGGGCTCGCCCCGGCCCAGCGCCAGCAACGCCTCGGCGTCCGCTGGCGGCAGTATCCGCAGGTCGCGCAGCGGCACGTCCGGCTGGCTGGCCATCAGGCCCAGCAGATGGAACATCTGGCCCGCCAGCGCCTCGGCCTGCGCGGCGCTGAAATGCCTGTGCTGGTAAATGAACTTGATGAACAGCGTGCTGCCGAGATGGACCTCGACGTCCATCGGGTAGGTGGTGACGTCCAGCGCCGACGGACGCTCGAAACGCAGTTCTCCCTGGGCGCCGCCCAGCGCCGCATCCACCGGGTAGTTCTCGAAGACGACGATGCTGTCGAACAGGCCGCCCTGCTGGCCGGACCATCGCTGGATCTGGTTCAAAGGCGTCTGCTCGTGCTCGCGCATGGCCGCGTTGGCCGACTGCAGGCCACGCAGCCAATCGCCCAGCGCCTGTCCGCCCGCCGTATCCACCACGACGGGCAGGGTATTGATGAAGAGCCCGACCATGCTGTCGGCGCCCGGCAGATCCATCGGACGGCCCGCGACCGTCGCGCCGAAGGCCACGACGTCCTGCCCGCAGTAGCGGGACAACAGCAGGGCCCACGCCCCCTGCACCAGCGTGTTGGGCGTGATACGTTCGCGCCGCGCGCAGGCCAGCAACCGCGCCGTGGCCTGCTCATCCAGGCGTTGCCGCACTTCGCCATGGCCGGAAGCCTCCGGCCGCTGTCCCCCCAGCGCGGCCGCCAGCAGCGACGGCGTCGGCAGGGGCGCGATGGCGGCCTTCCAGTAGGCTTCGCTGGCCGCGGCGTCGCGCTGCCGCAGCCACGCGATGTAATCGCGGTACGGTGCGCTGGCCGGCCGCCGCGCGCGGCGTGAATAGTGCTCCAACACCTCGCCCAGCACCGCCGACATGCTCCAGCCGTCCATCAGCAGGTGATGGCGCGTCCATACGAACTCGTGGCGGTCGTCGGCGGTACGCACCAGCGACCAGCGCATCAACGGAGGTTGCAGCAGGTCGAAGGGACGGCGCTGCCGCCGCGCATGCTCTTCCAACGCAGCGTCCAGGCCGGCATGCCCGCGCCAGTCGTGCCCTTCGACCTCGACCCGCACGTCGCGCGCCACCCATTGCAGCGCCTGCCCGTGGCGATCGGCCGGGATGAAGCCGGTGCGCAACACGTCGTGGCGATCCACCACGGCCTGCCACGCCGCGCGGAAACGCTCGGCGTCCAGGCCGCCGATGCCCAGGCGCAGTTGCGTGACGTAGGCCGCGCCCTCCTGGTCGTCCAGGCTATGGAACAGCATGCCCGCCTGCATGGGCGACAGCGGGTAGAGGTCCGCCACGCGCGCGGGCGCCAGGGGCAGGCCGTCCAGCCGCGCCTGCGGCACGCTCGCCAGGGGAAAATCGGCGGGGGTATGGCCCTGCGGGCCCTCGCTGCAGTGCGCCACCACGGCCAGCAACTCGCGCTGGAACGCCTGCACCCACGCCGCGACCGTCTGCCGGGCGTGGCGTCGCGGGTCGAAGCGGACGGACATCTGCAGGGCGCCGCGGTAGACGCGTCCGCTGACGCCGATCTCATGCATGCTGGCCGACCCCGGGTCCATGGCGGGCCCCGCGTCCTCCGAGGCGGGTTCCCAGGGCGAGGTGTCGTCGAAACTCGCGTCGAACTGGCCAAGATAGTTGAACACCACCGCGGGCCGCGCGGCGGTGCGCAGGGCGTCGCGCTGGGCCGGCGTGCCGAAGCGGCTCAGCAGGCCATAGCCCGCCCCGCCGGCGGGCACGTTGCGCAGCGTCTCTTTCACCCGCTTGATGGCATCGCCCAGGTCTCCGTGCGCCGCCAGGCAAACGGGATACAGCCTGGTGAACCAGCCGACGGTGCGCGAGAGATCGCCGGCATCGCCGGCGCCGTCACGGCCATGGCCCTCGATGTCCAGCACGACGCGGTCGCGACCTGTCCAGCCGTTCAAGGCGCGGGCCAGCGCGGTCAGCAGCAGCTCATGCACCTGCGTGCGGTAGGCCGCCGGCGCGCGGGCCAGCAGCGCCTGGGTGGACGCCACGTCCAGCGAGAACTGCTCGGTGCGCAGCGCGCCGGCCCGGCTTCGCACCGCGGGATCTGCGCCGGGCGGCGGCTCGATCGCCGCGAGCGTGCCGCGCCAGTAATCGAGTTCGCCCGCATGATCCTGGACGTGGCCATGCAGCCAAGTCGTCCATGCCTTGTAGGAGGCGCCTGGCTGCGGCAGGTCGACGGCGTTTGCCGCCAGACACTGCCCATAGGCCATCGCCAGGTCTTCCAGCAGCACGCGCCACGACACGCCATCGACGGCCAGGTGATGGATCGCCAGCAGCAGGCGGCCCGAGCCATCGTCCAGGCGCAGCCATGCCGCCCGGGCCAGCGGGCCGTGCTCCAGGTCCAGGCTGCCCTGCACCTGCTGGCAGGCCTGGCTCAGCTGAGCCGCGCAGCCCGCGTCATGCACCCACAGCGCGTCTCCGGCCCCGGCCCCGGCCTCGGCATAGAATTGCGCCCATTCGCCGTCGGCGCCGCGCCGGTAGCGCAACCGCAGCGCGTCGTGCCTGGCGGCCACCGCGCTCCAGGCGCGCCGCATCGCATCCACGTCGACCGGCCCACGCGGCTTCAGCAACAGCGCCTGGTTCCAATGGTGCCGGGCAGGCACGTCCAGGTCGAAGAATGCCGCCTGCAGGGGCGACAGGGGAACCGCCCCCGCCGCGCAGTCCCGCGGCGCCTGCGCGGCGGCCGGCGCGGCGGCCATGGCCCCGGCCAGGCGCGCGAGGTTCGGCTGCTCGAAGACCTGGCGGGGCTGCACCTGCCAGCCCTGGCGCTGCAGCCGCGCCACCACCTGCAGGCTGAGAATGGAGTCGCCCCCGAGCGAGAAGAAATTGTCGTGGCGTCCGACGCGGGGCTGGCCGAGCACCTCGCGCCACGCCTGGGCCACCGCCTCTTCGGCGGGTGTGGCGGGCGCCTCGTACGGGGCGGCGTCCTCGGTGACGTCCAAGGCGGGCAGCGCCTTGCGGTCGATCTTTCCGTTGGCATTGAGCGGCAGTTCGTCCATCGCCACGATGAACTCGGGCACCATGTAGTCGGGCAGGTCGCGCGCAAGCTCGGCGCGCAGGCGCGGGGGATCGATCACGGCGCCTGCCGCCGCGCAGGCGTAGGCCACCAGCCGGGTCACCGCGCCGTCCTGCCGCGCCGCCACCACGCCGTCGCGCACGTCCGGGCAAGCCAGCAGGCGGGTCTCGATCTCGCCCAGTTCGATGCGCAGGCCGCGCACCTTCACCTGGTGGTCCAGGCGGCCGAGATATTCGAGCTGGCCGTCCTCGCGCCAACGCACCAGATCGCCCGTCCGGTAGAGGCGTGAGCCTTTGCCCAGCGGGTCCGCCACGAAACGTTCGCTGCTCAGGCCAGGCCGGCCGAGGTAGCCGCGCGCCAGTCCGGCGCCGGCCAGATAGAGTTCGCCGGGCATGCCGGGCGGGGTCGGGTTCAGGTCGTGGTCCAGCACGCACGTGCGCAGGCCGGCGATGGGCTTGCCAATCGGCACCGGCTGGCCGGCCTGGCACGTCCAGTGCGTGACGTCGATGGCCGCCTCGGTCGGGCCGTACAGGTTGTACAGCGCCACGCCCGGATGACGCGCCAGGAAGGCATCCTGGCAATCCGCCGGCAGGGCCTCGCCGCTGCACAAGACGCGGCGCAGGCTCGTGCACGCCTGCGCGCCATCGAACGCCAGGAAGGCACGCAGCATGGACGGCACGAAATGCAGCGTGGTCACGGCGTGTTCCTGGATCAGGCGCAGCAGCGCCGGCGGGTCCCGATGGTCGCCGGGCGCCGCCATCACCAGGCGCGCCCCGACCGCCAGGGGCCAGAAGAACTCCCATACCGATACGTCGAATCCGAACGGCGTCTTCTGCAGCACCGTATCGTCATCGCACAGGCCGTACGCCTGCTGCGCCCAGTCGATGCGGTTGGCCAGCGCGGCGTGGCCGTTGGCCGCGCCCTTGGGCCTGCCCGTGGACCCGGACGTGAAAATGACGTAGGCCAGATTCTCGCCATGCAAGGCCACGCCCGGATCGTGACCGGGACCGTCCTGCACCGAGGCCTCCACGTCCAGGATGCGCACGCCGGCGGCCAGGCCGAGCCGCTCGGCCACGCCCTCATGGCTGAGCACGATGTCCAGGCTGGCGTCCTGCACCATGCCCGCCAGCCTTGGCGCGGGGTGATCCGGATCCAGGGGCACATAGGCGCCGCCCGCCTTCAGGATGCCCAGCATGCCGACCACCATGGCCACCGAACGCTCCAGCGCCAGGCCGACCTGGGCATCCGGTTTCACGCCCAGCCCGATCAACCGGTGGGCCAGGCGATTGGCCTGGCGGTTCAGCTCGGCGTAGCTCAGCGTGCGCTGGCCGCAGACCAGCGCGATGGCCTGCGGCGTGCGCGCCGCCTGGGCCTCGAAGCGCCGGTGCATGGGCAGCGCCGCGCCCGCGCGCGGACCGCCATCGCCCCATGCGTGCAGCTGCGCCACTTCGGCGGAATCCAGCAGCGCCACGTCGCCGACGGCCTGGCCCGCGTCGCTCGCCAGCGCGCGCAGCATCGCCAGATAATGGTTGCCCAGGCGCCGCATGGTTCCCGGCCCGTAGAGCTCCTGCGCATAGGTCAGGCTGGCGCGCACCGCTCCGGCGGCATCCTCGGTCGTGGTCAGCATCAGTTCGCACTGCGCCATGCGGCCGTCCAGGGGGTAATCGGCGATCTCCAGCGCCCCCACCTGCCGGCGCGCCAGGCCGGCGCCCGCCTGCAAGTGGTTGTACATGATCTCGAACAGCGCGCCCGACGCCGCGCCGCGCCCGCTCAGCGCCTCCACCAGTTGCTCGTAGGGCAGATCCTGGTGCGCCTGCGCCCCCAGCGCCGCCGCCCGCACCCCCGCCAGCACGTCGGCCAGCGAGTGGCGCCCGTGCACGCGGGCCTGCAGCAGCTGGGTATTCACGAAAAGACCGATCAGGCGTTCGGTTTCGCTGCGGTGGCGGTTGGCGACCGGCACGCCCAGGCGCAGCGTCTGCTGGCCCGTATAGCGGTGCAGCAGCGCCACGAACCCCGCCATCAGCACCATGAACAGACTGGCCTCGTGCGCCTGCGCCACCGCGCGCAACGACCGCACCAGGGACACGTCCAGCGCCATGCCATGATGCGCGGCACGGTAGCGGCCATCGGCGCGGCGCGGACCGTCGGCCTGCAACTGCGTCACCGGCGTCTCTGCCCCGCCGTCCTCCAGCGCCGTGCGCCAATACGCCAACTGCCGCTCGCGCTCGCCGGCCTCCAGCCAGTTGCGCTGCCATGCCGCGTAGTCGGCGTACTGGATGGGCAGCGGCGGCAGCGCCGCGTCGCCGCCTCGGTCGGCGTGGGACTGGTAGTTCCCGATCAGTTCCTCGACCAGCACGCCCATCGACCAGCCGTCCGATACGATGTGATGCATCGCCAGCACCAGCACGTGCTCCTGCTCATCGAGCCGGATCAGGCCGGCGCGCAGCAGCGGACCCCGCCGCAGATCGAAGGGCGTGTCGGCCACCTGCTGCGCGTGGCGCCGGGCCAGCGCCTGGGCATCGGCCTGGCCACGCAGGTCCCGGTACTCCCAGGACGGCGCCTGCGCGGGCAGCACCACCTGTTCTCCCGCGCCGGACTCTCCCGGCCGGAACACCGTCCTCAAGCTCTCGTGGCGCGCGGTCAGGGCCTGCAAAGCCGCCTGCAATGCCTGCGCCTGCAGAGGGCCCTTCAGCCGCAGCGTGCGCACGATGTGATAGGCCGTGCCCCGCGGATCGAGGTTCCACATGAACCACTGGCGGGACTGCGCGTACGACAGCGGCGCGGCCTCGCGGGTCCGCGCCGCGACGATGGGCAGGCGCGCGAAATCCAGGCCCTGGCTGGCCAGCGCCTGCAGGAAACTGGCCTGCTTGTCGCGCGGCAGCCTGATGAAACGCTCGGCAAGCGCCTGTTTGCTGTGGTCCATTCAGTTCTCCAGTCCAGCCAATAAGGCAGCCATCGAGGCCAGTTCGTCCTGCTCGCCGGCCTGTTCCCGGCCCCGCGCGGCGTCGATCTCCCCGGCCAGCGACGCGACGGTCGCCTGTTCGAAGAACAGCCGCAGCGGCAGGTCGACACCGAAGCGCTCGCGCACGCGGGCCTGCAGGCGCATGGCCGCCAGCGAATGCCCCCCCACCGAGAAGAACGTCTGGTCGCGGCCGACCGGGCCGGCCTGCAGGACGTCACGCCACAGGTCCGCCAATGCCATTTCCGTCTCGCCCTGCGGGGCTTGCCGTGCCGCTGCCGCGTCCTCGATGTCGGGCAATGCGGCGCGGTCGATCTTGCCGTTGCCGGTCAGGGGGATGGCGCGCAGCACGCCGATGGCCGACGGCACGAGATAGGCAGGCAGGGCCTCCCGCAGGGCGCGGCGCAGTGCAGCCGTGTCGGGCCGCGCATCGCCGCCCGCCACCACGTAGGCCACCAGGGCGCCGGCGCGCACGGCGGCCGCGGCCTGCGCCACGCCCGGCTGCCGCAGCAGCGCCGACTCGACCTCGCCCATCTCGATGCGATGCCCATGCAGCTTCACCTGGCCATCCAGGCGGCCCAGGTATTCGAGCTGGCCGTCATGGCGCCAGCGGGCCAGGTCGCCGGTGCGGTAGAGGCGCGCGCCGGGGGGCCCGCAAGGGTCGGCGACGAAGCGCGAGGCCGTCATGCCCGCCTGGCCGAGATAACCGCGCGCCAGACCGTCCGCGCCGATGTACAGTTCGGCGGCCACGCCCGCCGGCACGGGCTGCAGGGTCTGGTCCAGCAGTACGCAGCGGGTGCATCCGATCGGCGTGCCGACAGGCACCGCGCCACGGGCCAGATCGAGATCGTCCACGCGCCGGCACGCCGCGAACGTGGTCGTCTCGGTGGGGCCATAGCCGTTGATGAGTTCGCCATGAGGCATGGCCTGGCGAGCCAGCGCGGCGTGATGCGCGGACATGGCCTCGCCGCCGGTGATCAGTTGGCCCAGGCCCGCGAGCGCATCCGCCTGGTGGGTGACCAGTTGGTTGAACAGGGCCGCCGTCAGCCATGCCGTGTTCACGGACTGGCCGCGCAGCACGCCAGCCAGGTCGGCCAGTCCCAGCGGTCCCGCCGGCGCCTGCACCAGCGTTCCGCCATTGCACAGCGTGCCCCAGATCTCCAGCGTGGACGCGTCGAAGGCCAATGGCGCGAACTGCAGCATGCGCACCGTCTCGTCCAGCCGCGCATAACGCGCGCCGCCGACCAGCCGGTCCACGCCGCGATGCACGGCGACCACGCCTTTCGGCCGGCCGGTGGAGCCCGACGTATACATCACATAGATCGGGTGATCGGCATGGACCGGCACGCCGGGATTGCTCTCGTGCCCGGCATGGTCTTGCGCCTCCTCCAGGCCCGTATCGGCCATGCGCAGGCGGCGCACCGGCGTCCACCCGGCCGCCGGCGTGCCGGTGTCCGCATCCACCAGCAGCAGGGCGATATCCGCATCGCGCGCCATGTCCGCCAGGCGTTGCGCGGGGTAGTCCGGGTCCAGCGGGACGTAGGCGCCTCCTGCCTTCAGGATGCCCAGCAGCGCGACCACCATCGCCACCGAGCGTGGCAATGCGACTCCCACCTGCACGTCCGGCCCCACGCCCAGCGCGATCAACCGGTGCGCCACGCGATTGGCGCGGCGGTTCAGTTCGGCGTAGCTCAGCGTCCGGCCACCGCTGACCAGCGCGACCGCATCGGGCTTGCGCGCGGCGTGCGCCTCGACGCGCGCGTGCACGGGCAGCGCCTCGGCCTCGCGTGGCGCGCCCTCGCCCCAGGCGCGCAATTCCGCGTCCTCGTCCGGCGCGAGCAGCACGACGTCCGCGACCGCCTGCCCGGCATCACGCGCCAGCGCGCGGAGCATCTCCAGATAGTGCCCGCCCAGGCGGCGCATCCGGGGCGCCTCGAACAGCTCCCGCGCATACGTCAGGACGGCCCGGATCGCACCCGTGCCATCCTCGGTCGTGGTCAGCACCAGCTCGCACTGCGCCGAACGCCCCTCCAGGGGGTACTCGGCGATATCCAGCGATCCCACCCGCCGGCGCTGATCGGACGGCGCCGACTGCAGATGGTTGTACATGACCTCGAACAACGCGCCCGGGTGCGATCCGCGCGCTTGCCGCAGGCTCTCGACCAGTTGCTCGTACGGCAAGTCCTGGTGGGCCTGCGCGCCCAGCGCCGCCGCGCGCACCCGCGCCAGCACGCCGGCCAGCGTCGTGCGGCCATCCACCCGCGCCTGCAGCAGCTGCGTGTTCACGAACAGCCCGATCAGGCCCTCGGTTTCGCGGCGATGCCGGTTGGCGATCGGTACGCCCAGGCGCAGCGTGTCCTGGCCCGTATAGCGATGCAGCAGCGCCATGAACCCCGCCAGCAGCACCATGAACAGGCTCGCCTCGTGCGCCTGCGCCACCTCGCGCAGCGACCTCGCCAGCGGGGCATCCAGCGTCACCGTCTCGTTGGCCGCCCGATAGCGGCCGTCGGCGCGGCGCGGATGGTCGGCGGACAACCGGACCGTGGGCGGCACGCCCTCCTCCCAAGCCAGGGCCTCGCGCCAATAGGCCAGTTGCCGCTCACGCTCGCCCGCGTCGAGCCAGTTGCGCTGCCACGCCGCGTAATCCGCATACTGCACGGGCAACGCCGGCCATTGCCTGGCCGTGCCGGGCGCCGCATGCGCCATGTACCGCGCCACCAGTTCCTCCACCAGCACGCCCATCGACCACGCATCGGAAACGATGTGATGCATCGCCAGCACCAGCACGTAGTCCTGCTCGTCCAGCCGGACCAGTCCGGCGCGCAGCAACGGCCCTTGGCACAGATCGAACGGCGTGTCCGCCACCTGCTGTGCGAGCCCGCGCGCCTGCGCCAGCGCGTCCTCCTGGCCCCGCAGGTCCCAGCGCGCCAGTTCGGGCGGCGCGGACGGCAGCACCACCGCTTCGCCCTCGCCGCCCTCGCCCGCGCGAAATACCGTGCGCAGGCTTTCATGGCGGGCAGCCAGTTCCGACAGGGCGGATTGCAGCGCCTGTCCGTCCAGCGGACCGGACAGGCGCAGGGCGCGAACGATGTGATAAGCGTTGCCCAGGCGGTCCAGGTTCCAGATGAACCACAGGCGGGCCTGCGCATGGGACAGGCCCTGCGGTCCGCCCTGGATGGGCCGGGGAATCAACGGCAACTGCGCGGGCGAGATGCCTTCGTCGCGCATGCGCTGGTAGAACTGCGCGCGCTGCTCGGGGGTGGCGTTGGCAAAACGGTGCATCAGCCGCTCGGCGGCGAGTCGGTCCATCAGGAAGTCTCCAGCGAATCGAAGAAGGCGTCCAGCGTGTCCAGGGCCTGGCTGCCGACGGTCACGCGCGCCTGCGCCACGCGCTGCGCGAAGTCGCGTAACACCGGCGCGGCGAACAGCGCCGAGACGTCCAGCTCGCAGCCCCGTTCGCTCTGCACGCGCGCGATCACCTGCATGGCGCTGAGCGAATGGCCGCCGAGCAGGAAGAAGTCGCTGTCGCGCGACCGGACGTCGACGTGCAGCACCTCGGCCCACATGCGGGCCAGCGACACCTCGAGTTCGCCTTGCGGCGGCTCGGCGATGGCCTGTTCGACGGCGGGGGATGGCAAGGCCTTGCGATCCACCTTGCCGCTGTTGTTCAGGGGCAGTTCCGCTAGCACGGCGATGTGCGCGGGCACCATGTAGTCGGGCAGCGAACGCGCCAGCGCGGACCGCAGCAGCGTGGCATCCGGGCGCTCCCCGCCGCTGCCCGTGACGTAGGCGGCCAGCATCGGCGCCTCGCCGCCCTGCCACACGGTCACCACGGCCGCCGCCACGCCGGGCAGCGCCAGCAGATGCGCTTCGATCTCGCCCAGCTCGATACGGTGGCCGCGCACCTTGACCTGGTGGTCGGCGCGCCCCAGATAGTCGAGCCGGCCGTCGACCGTGCGGCGCACCAGGTCCCCGGTGCGGAACAGCCTGCCCGTCCCCGCCGGATCGGCGACGAAGCGCTCGGCCGACAGGCCCGGCCGGCCCCAATACCCCAGCGCCAGGCCATCGCCGCCGATGTACAGCTCGCCGGCCACGCCGACGGGGACGGGATACATGCGGCCATCCAGCACATGCAACGCCGTGCGGGCGACAGGCCGGTGAAGGGAGGGCGGCAGGCCGTCGACGGGCGTGGCGCTGGACCAGATGGTGGTCTCGGTCGGGCCGTACATGTTCCACAGGGAGACGCCGCGGTCCCGCAACTGGGCCGCGAGGTCTTCGTGCAGGGCCTCGCCTCCGCACAGGCCGGTCAGGGGCCGGCCAGGATCGGCGTGCCAGCCGGCCTCCAGCAGCAGGCGCCAGCCCGCCGGCGTCAGTTGCAGGAAGCTCGGGCGGCGCTCTCTCAGCAGGGCCGCCAGCGCCACGCCGTCGCGCGCCTGGGCGCGAGTGGCCAGGGTCAGGCTGGCCCCCACGGTCAGCGGCAGGAAGAGTTCCAGTGCGGCGATATCGAAGGACAGCGAGGTCGTGGCCACCACCTCGTCATCCCCGCTCATGCCGGGCGCCTCGCCCATGGCCAGCAGGAAGTTCGACAGCGCCCCATGGGGCACCATCACGCCCTTCGGACGTCCCGTCGATCCCGAGGTGTAGATCAGGTAGGCCAGATGCCGCGGCCCGACCTCGACCGCCGGCAACGGGCCGCCTTCGCCGGCCGCCATGCACGCCTCCAGCGTCAGGACGCGCCAGGGCGCCTGGGCATCGGCGTCGGGGGCCGTGCTGGACAGCACGAGCCGGACCCCGCTGTCATCCAGCATGTACCGGGCGCGCTCCGGAGGAAGCGCCGGATCGACCGGCACATAGGCCGCGCCCACTTTCAGGATGCCCAGCAGCCCCGCCAGCATCGCCGGCTCGCGGTCCATGGCGATGGCCACCCGGTCGCCGGGCCGCACGCCGTGCCGCCACAGCCCGCGCGCCACCCGATCCACGTACCGATCCAACTGCCCGTACGTCCACTGCCGCCCCGCGCCCGCCACGGCGGGCCGGTCCGGCATCGACCGCGCCTGGCGGGCGAACCGTTCATGCACCGCCGCGTAGCCTTGCGCATGGCGGGACAGGTCCTCGATCGCCGGCGCGGCATCCCGCAGGGCCGCCTGCCCCAACACCGCGTCGCAATGGGAGCACAGCCAACGCAGCAGATGCTCGAATTGCGTGGCGACGGCCTGCGCCTGGCGCGCGTCGAAATCCTGGCCGGCGTAGGCGAACGCGGCATGCAGCGTGTCGTCCACATGCACCGTGACGGTCATGGGATAGCCGGTTTCATAGCGATTGCCGGGAACGCCGAAACGCACGCCGGCCGCCTCGCCCTCGCGCAGCGCCTGGTCCACGGGATAGTTCTCGAACACCACGATGGAGTCGAACAGCGGCTGCCCTCCGTGCCCGGCCCAGGCCTGGATCTCGTAGAGCGGCGTGGCCGCATGCTCGCGCGCCCGCGCCTCGTCGGCCTGCAGGCCGCGCAGCCATTCGCCCACCGGCGCGCCGTCCGGCACGCTGGCGATCACCGGCAGGGTGTTGATGAACAGTCCCACCATTTCCTGGGCGCCGGGCAGCTCGGCCGGCCGCCCGGCCACGGTGGCGCCGAACGCCACGCAATCGCTTCCCGCGTAGCGGGCCAGCAGGAGCGCCCAGGCGGCCTGCACCAGCGTGTTCACCGTGACGCGTTCGCGCTGTGCGCAGGCGCCGAGCAACGCCATGCCCGCCGCATCCAGCGAGCGGTGCAGGACGGCGGGGCCCGGGTCGCGGCCCGGCTGCGGACGGCCCGCCTCGGCCAGGCGGGTGGACGCACCCAGCAAGGCAAGCCGATCCGTCCAGTACCGCCGCGCCGCGCCGCCATCGGCGCGCGCCAGCCACGCCAGGTAATCGCGAAAGCGCGGCGCCGCGCCGGACGCGGGCCGGCCCGCGTAGGCGCGCAGCACGTCGCCCAGCAGGCGCGACACGCTCCAGCCATCCATCAGGGCATGATGATGGGTCCAGATCAGATGATGGCGATCCGCGCCGGTGCGCACCAGCGACAGGCGCATCAACGGCGGTTCCGCCAGGTCGAAGCCCTGCTCCAGGGCCGCGCCGGCCAGCGCGTCGAGCCGCGCGTCCTGCTCCTGCGCGCCACGCATGTCCAGCACGTCCAGCGGCAGCGGCGCCTGCTTCGCGACCCACTGCAGCGGCACGCCCGTCACGCCGGGCAGGAACCCCGTGCGCAGGACGTCCCAACGTTGCAGCGCATCCTGCCAGGCCTGCCGAAAACGCGGCACATCCAGCCCGTCGATATCCACGCGCAACTGATTGACATAGGCCGCGCGCGCCCCGCCGCTCATGCCGTGGAACAGCATGCCGGCCTGCATCGGCGTGGCGGGATAGAGGTCCTGCACGCGTTGCACGGCCAGCGGCAACGCATCGAGCTGCGCCTGTCCGAGGTTCGCCAATGGCACGTCCGAAGGCGTCAGGCCGATGGCCTGGCTGCCGCAGTGCGCCACCAGCGCCACGAGCTCATCGCGCATGCCGTCCAGCCACGACTGGACGTCCCGCGCACGGTGCCGGTCCGCGCCGAACGACACGGACAGGGTCAGCTCGCCGCGGAACACGCTGCCCTTCACGTTGAACTCATGGACGCTCAGCGTCCGTGGATCCATGGCGGCGCCCGCGGGACCGGACAGGACACGCCAACCCGCCTGCGGCGACTGGCCTTCGTCGTACTGGCCGAGGTAGTTGAACACCACCTGCCGTGTCGGCAACGCAACGGCGTCGGCGCGGCGGCACCAGGCGTCGAAACCCAGCCCATGGTGGGGCGCGCGCCGCAGGCTTTCCTTGACGCGCTTGATGGCGCCGCCGGGGTCGCCCATCGGCTGCAGCAGCACGGGATACAGATTCGTGAACCACCCCACCGTGCGCGACAGATCGATGTCGTCGAACACTGGCTCGCGGCCATGCCCTTCCAGGTCGATCAGCACCTGTGCCAGGCCGCTCCAGCGGCACAGGGCGCGGCCCAGCGCGGTCAGAAGCAGATCGTTGACCTGCGTGCGGTAGGCGGCGGGCGCCTGACGCAGCAGGCGGTCCGTCCAGTCCGCGTCCAGCGTGGCGGTCAGCGTGCGCTGGTCGGCCAACGCACGGCTGCCCGTCGCGTCGGCGCACGGCAGCGCCGCCGCCGCGCTCGCCAGGCTGCGCCAATGCGCGTCTTCGGCCGGGCTCACCGGCAGGCGGGTCCGCAGCGCCATGCCCCACGCCTTGAAGCTGGCGGGCTCCGGCGCCAGGCGGCACGGCTGGCCGGCGATGGCCTGGGCGTAGGCCTGGCGCAGGTCGTCCAGCAGGATGCGCCACGACACGCCGTCCACGACCAGATGATGAATGACGATCAGCATGCGCGCCGGCCCGTCTTCGGCGTCGACGATCTGCACCCGCAACAGCGGCCCCTGCTCGATGTCCAGGCTGCGCTGGGCCCGCTCGAACAACGCCAGCGCCTCGTCCTCGCCGCGCGCGCTGGCCCGCCAGATCAGCGCGCTGGCGTCGTCGGCCGCGCGCGCGTGCCGCTGGACCCATTGCCCCGCCGCATCCTTGCGGTAACGCAGGCGCAAGGCCCCATGCGTATCCAGCACGGCCTGCAATGCCCGCGCCAGGCAGGCATCGTCCGGGCCGGCGTCGGCCCGCAGCAGCACGGCCTGGTTCCAATGATGCCGGTTCGGGACATGGCGGTCGAAGTAGCGCTGCTGGATGGGCAACAGCGGCGCCTCGCCCTGCGCGGCCTCGGCGGGCTCGGCCCGCGCCGCCGCCAAGGGCTCGGCCTCGTCCGCCAGCGCCGCGACGGTCTGGCGTTCGAAGACCTGCCGCGGCGACAGGCGCCAGCCCGCGTTGCGCAGCCTCGCCACCAATTGCAGGCTGAGGATGGAGTCTCCGCCCGCTTCGAAGAAGTTGTCGTGCCGGCCCGGCCGCGCCACGCCCAGCACGTCGGCCCAGGCCTGGGCGATCACGCTCTCGGCGCCGGGACGCGGCGCATCGTAGTCGGGTGCGGCGATCTCGGGCTCGGGCAGCGCCGCGCGGTCCAGCTTGCCATTGGGGGTGCGCGGCAACCCGGCCAGCACGACAATGGCGGAAGGCACCATGTAGTGCGGCAATCGCCGCGCCAGCCGGTCACGCAGTGCGGCGGTATCCGCGGCGCCGGGGCGGGCGGCATCCCACACCACATAGGCAACCAGCCGGGCGGAACCGTTGGGCGCCGATCGCGCCACCGCGACGGCCTGCGCCGCCCCTTCCGCCAGCAGCGCCTGCTCGACCTCCGCGGGCTCGACACGGAAACCCCGGATCTTGATCAGATGGTCGCGCCGGCCGAGATAGGCCAATTGCCCATCGGGCAGCCTCATCGCGCGATCACCGGTGCGGTACATCCGCCCACCCGCGATCTCCGGATCGGCCACGAACCGGTCGCTGGTCAGTCCCGGACGGCCCAGATAACCGCGCGCCAGGCCGCCGCCGGCCAAGTACAGCTCGCCCGGCACGCCCGGCGGGACAGGATTCAGATCCGCGTCCAGCACGCGGGCATGGCGCGGACCGACGGCCGTGCCGATCGGCGCATATGCCGTTGCGGGACCTGCGGCGGACGGCTCGGCCGCCACCCAGGCGCATGGCGTGATCACCGCCTCGGTCGGGCCATACGAGTTCACCAGTATCCGCGCGTCCAGGCCGGCCCGCGCCTGCTGCACGTCTTCCAGCGGCCAGGCCTCGCCCCCCGCGATGCAAAGCCGCACCCGCAGTCCCTGGCGGCGGGCCTCGTGGCCGAACTCACGGAGATAGGCGGGCGGCAGGTGGATGGCCGTCACGTCCTGCCGGCGCGCGTAGCCGACCAAGGCTTCCGCATCCCACATGCCCGGCGGGGGAACCACCACCGCCGCTCCCGTGCAAAGCGGCGTCATCCATTGAGACCCCGAGGCATCGAAGCTTATGGACGCGAACAGCAACTGCCGATCATCGTCGCGCAGGCCGAAGCGCCGGCTCACGGCCGCGATGTGCATGCCCAGCGCCCCGTGCGTCACGGCCACGCCCTTGGGGGTGCCGGTGGACCCCGAGGTGTAGATCACGTAAGCCAGCGACTGCGCGGCCGGAGCCCCGGGAAGGGGTTGCGCGGGATCCTGGCCGTCCAGTCCGCCGAGGTCCGTCACACGCGCGCCGGGCATCCCGCGCAGGACGGACCGCATGCCGGCCTCGTCCGGCGCCAGCGCGTCGTGGACGATGACCCATTGCGCGCCGCTGTCCTGCAACATGTAGGCGATGCGCGCCGCGGGATAGGCGGTGTCGATCGGCACATAGGCCGCGCCGCTCTTCATCACGCCCAGCAGCGCCGCCAGCAGTTCCGCGCCACGCGGCACCGCCACCGCGATGCGCTCGTCCGGCCGTACGCCCAGGCCATGCAGGTGGCCGGCGATCCGCCGGGCGCGCGCTTCGAGCCGCGCATAGGTCCACGTTCCGTCGGCGTCCACCACCGCCACGGCGTCGGGCCGTTGCGCCGCCACGGCCTCGAACTGCTGGATGACGGACAGGCCGGCCGCCGTGGTCTCTCGCGGGCTCACCGCCGCGGCGTCCCGGCTTGCCGGCCGCGCGATGCCGGTGTCGCCCAGCAGTTGGTCCGGCGCATGGGCCAGTTGATGCAGCACATGCGCCATCGCATCCAGCATGCGCCGCGCGGTATCCGGCAGGAAAAGTCCGCTGTCGTACTCCAGCCTCAGGCGGCAGCCCTGCGCGTCGAGCATGCACAGCAGGGAAAGCTCGAACTTGGGTGCGGTGGCCGGCAGCGGCAACGCCTCGGCGGCCAGGCCGTCCAGCATCAGGGCGGCATCCGCATCCGCCACCTGCACACCGAACAGCGTCTGGAACAGGGGATGGCGCGATCCGTCGCGCGCCTGGCCCCGCCCGGCCAGCAGCCGCTCCACAGGCAACGCCGCCTGGTCCATGGCCTGGACGGCGGCGCGGCGCACGTCCCGGCACAGCTGGCGCAGGCTGATCTCCGCGCGCAGCCGGGCGCGAAACACCTGCGTGGTGACGAAGCAGCCGACCAAGCCTTGCGCCGCCTCGCTGTCGCGGCCGGCCGACGGCACGCCCAGGGCGTAGTCGTGCTGCCCGCCGTACCGCGCCAGCACGACCTGCCAGGCCGCCATCAACACCATGAAGGGCGTGCAGCGCTCTGCCTTGCAGAACGCCGCCAGGGCCGCGAAATCCGCCGGCGCCACGCGGTGCTGGACGATGGCGGCGGCCTGCCCTGCCCGCTGCGAACGCGGGAAGTCGGTCGGCAGGTCCATCACCGGCACCTCGTCATCGCCCAGGTGCGCGCGCCAGAACGCCAGGCTGCGCGCCAGCGCGGCCTGTGCGTCCGGGCCCTGCTGCAGGCGTGCGTAGTCGCCGTATTGCAGCGGCAAGGCGGGCAACGGCGTGGCATCGCCACGCACCGCGCGCCGGTAGGCCTCGGCCAGGTCCGCCGCGAACAGCGGGTTGGACCAGGCGTCCGACACGATGTGGTGCAGGCACAGCGCCAGCACCCATTCATCGTCGGCCGTGCGCAGCAGGCTGCCGCACATCAGCGGCGCCTGCGCCAGGTCGAATTCGTGCTGGCTGACCGCTTCGATCTCCCGCGTCGCGCGCACCGCGCGCGACGCCTCGGACAGCGCTCGCAGGTCGTGCCGGGCCAGGCCGAAGTCGCAGGACCCGTGCACCCGCTGCACCGCGCGGCCATCCTCTTCGTGGAAGCTGGTGCGCAGCACCTCGTGGCGCGCCAGCACCGCGCGCAACGCGGCGTCCAGCGCGTCGGCATCCAGCGCGCCCCGCAACCGGAATGCGCGTGGCAGGTTGTAGGCCGTCGCCCCCGCGCGCGTGCGCTGCGCCAGCCACAACGGCTCCTGCGCATGGGACAACGGATGCCGGCGGTCGGCGGCATGCGGCGCGGCGCTCAGCATGGCTGGGCCTCGCCCGCCAGCGCCTCGTGCGAATCCGCCTGCGCGCGCAGCGCCGCGGCCAGGCCGCGCGCCGTGGGGTGGTCGAAGACCAGCGCGGGGCTGGCCTCGACCCGCAGCGCATTGCGCAGCCGCGCGACCAGCTTGATCACCAGGATGGAATGGCCGCCCATGTCGAAGAAATCGTCGTCGTCGCCGACATGGTCGCGGCCCAGCACTGTCGCCATGGTCTCGCGCACGGCCCGCACTATGGGATCCGCGCTGGCCTCGCCCGCCCGCACCGCCGGGGCTGCCTCGGCAGCCGCTGCCGCCAGGCCCCGCCGATCGATCTTGCCGTTCTCCAGCCGAGGCATGTCGGCCACGAAACGGTAGCGCACCGGCAGCATGTAGTCCGGCAGGCTGCGTGGCAACGCCGCACGCAGGTCGTGCTCCAACCGGGAGTGCTGCGCGCCGCCTCCGGCCACGCCGGCTTCGGGCTGCACATAGGCCACCAGCGCCGCGCCGGTGTCGGCGTCGGGTTCGGCCAATACCACGGCCTGGGCCACGCCGGGCTGGGCGCGCAAGGCGGCTTCGACCTCGCCCGGCTCGACGCGATAGCCGCGCACCTTCACCTGATGGTCCGCGCGTCCCGCGATGCGCAGGCCGCCACCGGCCAGCACATGGGCCAGATCGCCCGTGCGGTAGAGCATGGCGCCCGGCGCAAAGGGGTCGCGCACGAACGCGTGCGGCTCCCGTCCATTCAGGTACCCACGGCACAGTTGCGCGCCACCGATATGGACTTCGCCCAGGCTGCCGGCGGGCGTGGGCTCGCCTCGCGCGTCCAGCACGCGCACGCGGTTGCCGTCCAGCACGGTGCTCAATGGCAGAATGCCGTCGGGCGCGCCTTCGGGGCCGACCTCGTGGACCATCACTCCCACCGTCGTCTCGCTGGGGCCATAGTGATTGAAGATGCGGCATGCGGGCGCCACCGCGCGGATACGCCGCACCAAGGCGGCCGGCGTCGCTTCGCCTCCCAACACCAGCGTCGATGGCACCGTTGGCGACGCATGCTCCAGCAAGGCCTGCAGATGCGAGGGCACGATCTTCAGCGCGTCGACACGCGCCTGGCGCAGGAACCTGCTGAAAGCGGCGCCATCCAAGGTATCCCGCGCCTGCGCGAAGGCGATGCTGGCGCCGTTGTGCCAGGCACCGGCCAGCGCGGTGTAGCCGAGGTCCGCCGCCAGCGAACTGGCCAGGCCCCAGCGGCGGCACTGTTCCAGGCCCATGGCCGCCGTGGCGGCCCGTGCATAGTTGGCCAGCGCGCCATGCGTCACCGCCACGCCCTTGGGGGTACCGGTCGACCCCGAGGTATACACGACATACGCCAGCGCATCGGGCGCGGTGGCCGGATCATCGCCGGCAATGCCGTCGGCGCGGGCGGGCATGACGGCGCGCCGATCGCTGCCGGGAAACCAGGCCGCGTAAGCCTGCGGCGGCTGCGCCTCCTCCAGCACGAGCACCGGGCGCGCGTCATCGAGCACGGCCTGCAGCCGCGCTTGCGGCCAGGCGGGATCCAGCACGACATACGCGGCGGCGGCCCGCCACACGCCCGCGATGGCCAGCGCCAGCGCGGGCGTGGACGGCAGGCGAAGCGCCACCAGGCTGCCGGGCAGCACGCCCTGCCCGATCAGCCAGGCGGCCACGTCGCCGGCGCGCGCATGCATGCCGGCATAGTCCAGAAACTGGCCGTCGGGCTGCACCAGGGCCGCGGCCTGGGGGGTCTGCCCGGCCCAGTGTCTCAAACGCCATGGCAGCAGCGGCGCATCGCCGGACAGGCCGGTCCGGTCGTCTCGCGCCAGCAACGCCGCGCGTTGGCGGGGATCCAGCAGGCGGTAGTCCGAGGCCGGCCGGCCCGCATCGTCCAGCACGTCGCCCAGCAACACCTGGAACTGATCCAGCAGCGCCGCCAGCGCCGCGGCGCAATAACGGGCGGCATCCGCGTACAGTTCGACGCGCGCGGGCCGCGCCTCGCGCAGTTGCAGCAGCAACGCGCAGCCTTCCGTGGGCCGGTGCAGGACCTGCGCGGGCAGCGCGCCATCCGGCGCCTCGCCGTACTGGCCGAGCACCGCCACGCCGCATGCCCGCGCGGCATGCAGCGCGGGCGCGTCCGGCGGCATGCATTCGCGCGCCGCCGCGTGCGCTTCCCAGGTCTGGCGCAAACCCTCCAGCCAGGCCCGGACGCTGGGCGCGCAGGCCGGGTCCACCACCCAAGGCAACGGGCGCGGATAGCGCCCCACGCTGTCGCGCATCAGGTCGTAATCGTCGCGGCAATCGTGCATGCTGGCGCACACGTAGGGCTGCAGGCCGTTCAGCCGCGCCAGCAGCAGCCACCAGACGGCCTGTTGCAACTGCACCGGCGAGATTCCGAAATGGCCGGCCTGCGCGCGCAGCCGCGCCGTGGAGTCGGGCGACAGATCGATATGCGCCGACACCTGCGAGGCGATGAGCGTATCGCGCGCCGCCTGGGCAGACGACGCAACGCTCGCGCCCGGCAGGCCCGCTGCCCGGGCCAGGTAATCCGCCCAGTACGCCTGCCCGTCCTGCGCATCGGCGGAGTCGGCCAGGCCTTCGCACCATGCAAGATAATCGCCGAACTGGAACGCGGGCTGCGCCGCGTTCAAACCCTGCGCCGACGCCGCGCGGCGCAGGTCCAGCGCGGCGATGTGCGCGCTGGTAAAGTCCACCCTCTCGGGATCGAAGGCCAGCAGGAGGCAGCCGCGGCCCGCGGCCTGGACCCACGTGGCGCGCAACGCGCAGTCGTGCGGCAAGGGCTCGGCGGCCTCGCGCGCGGCAAGCGTCTCTGGCGAGCAGTCGCCACCCGCTTCGCGCCAGGCAGGCGCCCCGGCGCCCAGCGCTTCGTGACGGCTCACGACCGCCTGCAAGGCGTCGCGCCAGGTAGACGGCCCGCCCCCGGATTGGCTGGCGTCCAGCGCAAACTTCAACACGATATTGCCCTGCATGGTTCGCTACTCCTGGTATTCGCTCGCGACCGCCGCCTGCCGCGCCGGTTGCGCCAGCATCGAACGGTCGAACATCGCCCCCATGGCCACCACGATCTTGCGCGGCCCGGTATAGGGATCGCGCGCATGGGCGGCCAGCATGTTGTCCAGCATCACCACGTCGCCGCGCTGCCAGGGGAAGCGCACCGCGCACGCCTCGTAGGCCCGCCCCAGCACGGCCATGGCGTCGTCGGGAATGGCGGACCCATCGCCGAAGAACACCTGGCGCGGCATGCGGCGCGGGCCCACCATGGCCAGCAGGTCGGTCCGCACGTCCGGATCCAGGCAGGCCACGTGATGCAGCTGCACCTGGTTGAAGAAAGCGCGATCGCCCGATACCGGATGGCGGATCACCGCCGCGCAGCGGTGGCGGGTCTGCAGCGTCTCTTCATCCAGCCACTCGAACCCGGCGCCAGAGGCCATCAGCCGCCGTTCCACTTCCCGCCGGTCACCGGTCTTGTAGAAATCGCGCCAACTGACGTCCAGGCGCGGCGTGAACGTGCGCACATACAGCAACTCCTTGCGCTCGAACTCGTCCACCAGCGCCGGCGGCAGGACGCGCAGCATCTCGCGGCAATCCACGATGGGCGTGGCGCCCCCCGCCACGGCGGGCAGCTCGCAGAAAAACCATTGCTTGCGCGGCCAGCGGTCCAGGTGGGAACTCTCGTTGTGATACAGGATCATTTCCTGTTCGGGATAAGGCGTGGACCGGTAGATGTTGCGGCCGCCCTCTTTCTTGGGCAGATCGCCGTACTGGCCATACAGGCCCGGCTCGATGGCCTCCGCGAAGGCCTCGAATTCGCGCGGCGTCTGCAGGGGAAAGCCGCGCAGCAGCAGGCCGGCATGCCGCAGCAGCAGCGACTCGATCTCGTCGCGATGCTCGCGGGCCCATTGCACGGCGTCCAGCCCGGCACCTTCGTTGCGCACCACCAAGGGGAAGGAGCGTGCCGACCCCGGCAGCAGGTCGTGCACCACGCGCGGCGCGGCAAGGGCCGCCGCGGTGGGCGCGGCCACGGATCCGGGCGCCCTGCGGGCCGCGTGCAACGCCCGCAGTTGGTCCAGCTTGGCGGACGGCCTGGCCGGCGCCGGCGTGGCCCTCTCTTCGACCGCGCGGTACACCAGCGCATCCACCGGCACGCCCGCATCCTGCGCCACGCGGACCAATCCGGCCCGCCAGGCGCTGGCCAGTGCCTGGATGCCCGAGGACGAATAATGCGCGCGGCGGTATACCCAGTCCGCGCGCAAGCCATCTTCCGATTCGCTCACGAACACCGCCAGATCGAACTTGCCGCGTTCGGCGGCGCTGTCGACCACCTCGACGGTCAGGCCCGGCGGGTCGAAACGCGCCTGGGGCAGGTTCTGCATGACGAACAGGACCTGGACCAGCGGCGCCTGCCCACGCTGGCGCCGCACCCGGCCCGCCTCGACGATCTGGTCGAACGGCAGGTCGGCGTGTTCCAACGCATCCAGCAGGCCGGCATGCACCGCTTTCAGCCAATCGCCGAAAACCTGGCCCGGCGTCCGCCGCAGGCGTATCGGCAACACGTTGACGAAGAAGCCCACCAACGGTTCCAGCCGTTCATGCGTACGGCCGGCCGAATCGGTGCCGATCACCACGTCGTCCTGTCCGGCGCTGCCTTGCAGCACGGGCGCGAAGGCCGCCAGCAGCACGGCGAACAACGAAGCGCCCCGCGCCTGCCCCGCCTCTCGCAGCAGGCGCGCGGTCGAGGCGTCCAGGTCGACCCGCGCCTGGCCCACTTCGGACGGGTCCGCAGCGGGACTGTCCGGCAGGACGGCCGGCCTCGACAACGCGGGAGCATCCTGCAGCGTACGCGACCAGAAGCCCGCCAGCGCATCGTGGCGCGAGCGGACGCGGTCGCACTGCCACGCCGCGTAATCGGGATACTGGATGGCCAGGACGGGCCATTGCGGCGCACGCTGTTCCAGCCGCGCGCGATAGCCGGCCACCAGGTCCCGGACGAACACGGCCTGTGACCATCCGTCGAACACGATGTGATGCACGCACAGGAACAACAGATGGCTGTCCTGCCCCAGCCGGGCGATCGCCGCGCGCGCCAGCGGTCCCTCGGCCAGGTCGAAGGGCTGCGCCGCGCGCGCGCGCATCGCCTGCTCGGCGGCGGCGCGCCGCGCGGGCTCGGGCACCTGGGACACATCCACCCATTCCAGGGTCAGCGGCGCCTCGGCCAGGACGGATGCCCCGACCTCGCCGTCATCGGACTCCACGAATACGGTGCGCAGCGCCTCGTGCCGCGCCATGACCGCGTCCAGCGCGAACTGCATCGCGGCCAGGTCCATCCGCCCGTTGCAGACCAGCATGGCCGTCATGTTGTAGGCGGCGCGTTGCGCCAGGGCGGCGCGCGGCGCCAGCCTGTCGGCCAGCCATAGCCGCTGCTGCACGGGCGCCACCGGCAAGGGCTCCCCGCGCGGCACCGGGCGCGGCGCCGGCTCCGTCGCGGCGCTGCCTTGTTGCAAGGCCTGCGCCATGCGCCACAGCACCGGCTGGTCGAACACGGCGCGCAGCGGCAGTTCGACCTTCAGGGCCGCGCGAACCCGCGACACCAGCTGGATGGCCAGCAGGGAATGCCCGCCGAGCTCGAAGAAATTGTCGTCACGGCTGACCGTCGCCAGATCCAGCACGTCGGCCCAGGCCTGCGCCAGCGCCCGCTCGGTGGCGTCCCGCGGCGGTTGCGCGGCGGCCGCCGCGCGCTGGGGCTCGGGCAAGGCCCGGCGATCCAGCTTGCCGTTGGCATTGCGCGGCAGACGATCGAGTGCCACCCACAACTGCGGCACCATGTATTCCGGCAGGACCGCACGCAGATGCGCCGTCGCGGCCTGCTGGCAAGCGGCCAGCGCCGACGGGCCGCCTTGCGGCACGACATAGGCCACCAGTTGGCGGTCGCCGCGCGGCCCCGGCCGGGCCGCCACCGCCGCTTCGTCCACTCCTGGCGCGCGGCGCAACTGCGCCTCGATTTCGCCCAGTTCGATGCGGTGGCCGCGGATCTTGACCTGGTCATCGCGCCGGCCGGCGTACTCCAGCACGCCGTCGGCGCGGCTGCGCGCCAGGTCTCCCGTCCGGTACATGCGCGCGCCGGGCGCATCGGCATGCGGATCCGCCACGAAGCGTTCCGCGCTCAGCCCGGGACGCCCCGCATAACCACGGCCCACGCCGCTGCCGGCCACGTACAACTCGCCCACCACGCCCGCCGGGACGCACTGCAGGTCCGCGTCCAGCACCATCAGGCGCGTGTTGGGAACGGGGCGGCCGATCGGCAGCATGGGAATGTCCTCCAGCGCATCCGCCTGGACCCGATGCATCGACACGTCATCCGCGCATTCGGCGGGACCGTAGGCGTTGAGCAGCGGCACCGACGGATAGCGGCCGAACCAGTCCTGCGCCAGCCTGGTGCTGGAAGCCTCGCCCGTGGGCAGCATCCAGCGCAGCGCCGGCAGGTCGGCGGCGTCGGCGGCCAACATGGCGCCGATGACGGCCGGCACGGACTGCAGCACCGTCACGCCGCGTTCGCGCACCGCGCGCGCCAGCGCGGCCGGATCCCGCGCGACCTCGTCGCCGATGATCTCGACGCGCGCGCCGCACAGCGCCGCCGTCAGGAACTGCCATACCGAAATATCGAAACTGGGCGACGCGGTCTGCGCGACCGCATCCTCTTCGGTCAAGGCCAGCAGGGGCAGCTTGCTCAACTGATTG
Source organism: Bordetella ansorpii (assembly GCF_900078705.1). Classification (GTDB taxonomy): domain Bacteria; phylum Pseudomonadota; class Gammaproteobacteria; order Burkholderiales; family Burkholderiaceae_B; genus Bordetella; species Bordetella ansorpii_A. Next base: position 273,182 of record NZ_FKIF01000010.1, on the reverse strand, counting down.
TTCAGCATGCCCCGCTGCGTGACGACCACCCCCTTGGGCTGTCCCGTCGACCCCGAGGTGTAGATCACATAGGCGGCCTGGTCCGGATGCGAGGGCAGGCGCAGGTCCGTATCGGCGCCGCCCCGCACGACGGCATCGAAGCGCAGCAACGCCATGCCGTCCTCGTCGGCCTGGCGGACAACCTCGTCCAGCGCCCGGGCCTGGCGTGGCGTCATCAACAAGGCGTGGGCGCCGCTGCCGCGCAGCGCCGCGGCCATCCGCCGCGGCGGCAGCGCCGGATCCAGCGACAGGAACGCCCCGCCCGCCTTCGCCACGCCCAGCATCATCGTCAGCAGCGCCGTTCCGCGCTCTCCCACCAATCCCACCACGGTGTCGGCGGCCACGCCCGCCTCGCGCAGCGCGTGCGCCACCCGGTTGGCGTCGCGATTCAACTGCGCATAGGTCAGCGAACCGTCGTCGTCGCGCGCGGCGATGCGCTGCGGATGGCGCTTCGCCTGCGCCTCGAAGCGGCTCGCGTAGCCGCCCTCTCCATATTCCAGGGCGTCACCGCGCAGGATGGCCTGGCCGCGCCACGAGGCGCCCAGGTCCAGGTCGCCCAGCCTGGCCTGCGGATCGCCGGCCAGGCAGGCCACCGCCTGCCGCAACAGGGCCAGCAGGCGATCGACGTCGGCGGCGTCGAAGCGATCGACGTCATAGGACAGGCGAACCAGCATCCGCGTACCGGGCACCACGATGACCGTCATCGGGTAATTGGTATGGGTATGGTTGTCGCCGATATCGATGCGCAGGCCGGAGATGTTCAGGTGCACGCTGCCGTCCAGCGGCGCGTTCTCGAACACGAACAGGCTGTCGAACAGCGGCGTGCCGCGCGGCAGGGCGGCCAGTTGCTGGATCTCGGCCAGCGACAGGTGCTCGTGTTCGCGCATGGCCGCATTGCTCTGCAGCAGCGACTGCAGCCACTGCCCGACCGTGGTGCCGGGGGACGGCATGCGCAGCCGCAACGGGATCGAATTGATGAACAGGCCGATGGTCTCCTGGATGCCTTCCAGCTCCAGCGGCCTGCCCGCCGACGTCACCCCGAAGGTCACCTCGTCGGTGGCGCCGAACCGTGCCAGGATCAGTGCCCAGGCCGCCTGGAACAGCGTGTTGACCGTCACCCGGGACTGTTGCGCGGCGCGCTGGAAGCCCGCGGTCTGCCGCTCGTCGAACTGCAGTACGCCCTCGCGCACGGCGGACACGGCCGCGCCGCTCTTGCCGCGCATCCACGGGATCGGCGTCGCCGTGTCCAGGCCGCGCAGCGCATCGCTCCAGAAACGCAGCGCCGCCGCCCTGTCCTGGCCGCGCAGCCAGTCGATGAAATCGCGGTACGGGCGCTTGCGCGTCGTGCGCGGCGTGCGGCCCGTGCGATAGGCGTCGTAGTGCTCGAAGAAGTCGATCAGCATGATCGAGCGGCACCAGGCGTCCATCATGATGTGATGGAAACTCTGCACCAGGTGGAAGCTGCCATCGGCCAGCTTGACCAGGCGCTCGCGCATCAACGAGGCCCGGCGCAGGTCGATGCCCTGCTCGCGTTCTTCGCGCAGCTCGCGCTCCAGGCGCGCCATCGCCTCTTCTTCGGCGACGCCGCTCCAGTCACGGTAATCGACCACGCTGGGCACGCGGCGGTACACGATCTGCAGCGGCTCGCCCTCGTCTTCCCAGGCCAGCGCGGTGCGCAGCGCCGGATGCAGGGCCACGACCGCGTCCCACGCACGCGTGAAGGCCGGCACGTCGATACCCACGCCGAAGCGGTAATGGTCCTGCACGACGTACATGCCGGAGCCCGGATTCATCAGCGAATGCAGCAGGAGGCCGTGCTGCATCGGCGCCAGCGGATAGATGTCCTCCACCTCGGCGGCATTCAGGCCCAGCGCCCGGATACGCTGGGCGGCCCGGTCCGTGGCGGGCCGCGGCGCGGCGGCGGGCGGCGGCGAAGCCGCGCTGCCACGCGCTGCCTCTCGCGCCGCCTGGGTGGCGGGCGCGGACGCCGGCACGCAGCCGCCGGCCTTGGCGGCCGCCTCGTCCAGCAGCGCGGCAACCCGTGCCACGGTCTGGTGCGCGAGCAATTGCTTGGGCAGCAGGGCCAGCCCCTGCTTGCGGGCCCGGGCCACCACCTGCAGGGCCAGGATGGAGTCGCCGCCCAATTCGAAGAAGTTCTGGTGCCGGCCGATGCCGTCGCGGTTAAGCACCGTGCTCCACACCGCGGCCAGGGTGGCCTCGGTGCCGGCGCGCGGCGTGTCGCCGTCGCCGGCGTCACCTTCGACGGCGGGCTCGGGCAAGGCCCGCGCATCCACCTTGCCGTTGGGCGTCAACGGCATCGCGGCCAACACCACGATCGCGGACGGCACCATGGCGTCGGGCACCCGCGCGGCCAGCGCGTCGCGCAGTTGGCGGGCATCCAGCGCCACCCCCGCCTGCGGCACCACATAGGCCAGCAGTTGCGCCCGGCCGTCCGGCCCGTTGCGCACCACCGCATGCGCCTGGGCCACGCCGGGCTCGGCAAGCAGGCTGCCGGCGACCTCGCCCAGCTCGATCCGGTAGCCGCGCACCTTGACCTGGCCATCGGTGCGGCCCAGGAAGACCAGGCTACCGTCGGCCAGCATGCGCGCCCGGTCGCCCGTTCGGTACAGGCGGGAGCCCGTGCCAAAAGGGTCGGCCACGAACCGTTCGGCGGTGGCGCCGGGCCGGCCACCATACCCCTGGGCCAGGCCCGGCCCGCCCAGGTAGAGTTCGCCCGGCAGGCCGGCGGGCAGCGGGTTCAGATCCGCGTCCAGCACCCAGGCCCGCGCGCCCGGCAACGGCGCGCCCAGCGGCAGGCTGGGCACGTCGCGCTGCGCGCTTGCCGCTTCCTGCGTCAGGATGCCCACCGTGGTCTCGGTGGGACCATAGTGATTCATCACCCGCAAGTCCGGCCGCAACTGGGCCACGCGTCCCAGCAGGGCCCAGCCCGTGGCCTCTCCGCCCAGCACCAGGCGGCGGCGCGGCAGCACGCCCGCGGCATCGGCGGCCGCCAGCAGCGCCTGCAGATGGCTGGGCACGATCTTCAGCACGTCCACCTCGTGCTCGCGCATGTAGGCCGCGAAACCGTCCGGATCGAACGCCAGCTCCGTCGGCATCATGTGCAGGGCCCGTCCCGCGCACAGGGCGCCGAACAGCATGGTGTGGCCGAGGTCCGCGGCCACGGTCGAAGCCATCGCCATGCCGCGCGCGTCCTCGGGCAGGTCCATGCGCGCCAGCACGCCGGCCACGTAGGCCGCGAGCGCGCCCCGGCTGATCACCACGGGCTTGGGCTGCCCGGTCGAACCCGAGGTGAAGATGACATAGGCGGGTTGCGCCGGATGTACCGGCGCGGGCGTCCATTCGACCGCCCGCGCGGTCCCGTCCGCCGGCGGCAAGGGCAGCACCCGCGCCTGCCCGGCCCACGCCGCCACGGCGACCGCGTCGTCGGCGGACACCACCAGGCGCGCGCCGCTGGCCTGCACCTGATAGGCCAGCCGCGCGGCGGGCAGCGCCGGATCGAGCGGCACATACACGCCGCCCGCACGCAGCACGGCCAGCATCGCCGCCACCAGGCCCGCCGAGCGCGGCGCGTGCACGCCGACCGCCACCCCGGCCGCCACGCCGTGCTGGCGCAGTTCGCGCGCCAGCGCCGCGCTCGCGGCCCGCAGACCGGCCTGCGTCAATGTGCCGTCGGCGCCTGCCACACCCGTGGCGCCGGGCGCCCGCTCCACCCATCCCAGCCATGCGTCGATGACATCGGGCGCCTGCGCGGAGGCGTCCGCCGGCATGGCCCGCGCGGCGCTTCGCACCGGGTGCGATGCCGCTCCAAGCGGTTCGGCGCCATCCCGCACCGCGCGCGCCAGCGCCTGCACATAGACCTCGCGCAAAGCCTGGATCGTGGCGGCGTCGAACAGCTCCGACGCGTAGGCGAAGTAGCCGCGCACGTCATCGCCATGGTCCGTGAAATCGAACGTCAGGTCGAAGTGCGCGCGTCCGCCGGACAGGGCCTCCAGCTCCATCGACAGCTCGCCGCGCCGCCGCGCGGCAGGCAACGGTGGCAATTCCGCGCATTTCACCTGGAACAGCGGATGCATGCCGGTCGTGCGGGCCGGCGCCAGGGCCTCGACCAAGGCGTCGAACGGCAGGTCCTTGTGCTCCTGCGCCTGCAGCACGGCGTCCCGCGTCGCGGCCAGCAGGGCGTCGAAGCCGGCCGCCGGATCGACGCGCAGCGCCAGCACCACGAGGTTCACAAGATGGCCGACCATCCCGCGCGTTTCGCTGCGGTCGCGGCCCGCCAGCGGCGTGCCCACCCGCACGTCCGCCTGGCCGCCGCACCGGTACAGCGTCCACGCCAACACGGCGACCATATAGATGTAGAGCGAGACGCCATGGCGGCGGGCCGCCGCGCGGACCTCCCCGGCCATGCCCGCCGGCAATGCCAGCGGTACGCGCGCCTCGGCATGCGAAATGGCGGCATCCCGAGGACGATCCGGCGCCAGCGCCTGCTGGCCTGTTTCCGCCGCCAGCCGCTGGCGCCAGTACGCCATCTGGCGGTCGCTTTCGCCCGCCTGCATCCACGTCCGCTGCCAGGCGGCGTAATCGGCATACTGGATATCCAGGGCATCGCGCGCCGGCGCCCGCCCTGCCCTGGCGTTCTCGTACCGCTCGCCAAGTTCCTCGATCAGGATCTGGATGGACAGGCCATCGGCGATGATGTGGTGCAGCACCAGGCACAATGCGTGCGTGCGCGGGTCGACCCGGGCAAGCGCCACGCGCAGCGCGGGCTCGGCATCCAGGGCGAAGGGCGTCACGGCATGCTGCCGCGCCCATGGCCGCACCTGATCCAGGTCCATCTGCTCGGGCTCCAGCGGCACGGGCCGGGCCGGCGCCACCACCTGGCACGGTTCCGCTCCATTGCCCGCGGCGAAATGCGTGCGCAAGGTTTCATGCCGCTGCACGAGTTGGGCCAGCGCGGCCCGCAGGGCCGGCAGGTCCAGCGGCCCACGCAGCCACAGGATGCCGGGCAGGTTGTAGGCGGGACTGGCGGGATCCAGTTGCCACGTCAACCATAGCGCACGCTGTGCGTACGACAGCGGCAAGGTCCGGTCGCGCGGACTGCCCACGATGGGCAGCTCCGCGAAGCTCAATCCATTGGCGCGCAGCCGTTCCAGGAACGTGCGTTGCGCCGCCGCGTCCAGGCGTGCGAAACGCTGCGCCAGTTCGGTGCCTACTCGCTCAGACATGCGTCATCCTTCCAGTTCGTCCAGCAGGGAGGCCAGCTCCGACAGGCGCCGGGCCTTTGCGTCGGGCGCGTCGAAGGGGGCCGGGTCCAGCGTGGCCGCCATCTCGCGCAAGGTCTGGTGATCGAAGAAGCTGCGGATAGGGATCTCGCAGCCATACCGTTCCGCGACCACCGCCTTGACGCGTATGGCCAGCAGCGAATGACCGCCTATCTCGAAGAAGTTGTCGTCCCGGCCCACGCTGTCCAGGCCCAGCGCCTGGCTCCACACCTGGGCCAGCGCCTGCTCGACGGCGCCTCGCGGGGATTCGGACGCCGGGGGCCGCCCCGCCACCTCGGGCTCGGGCAGGCCTCGGTAGTCGAGCTTGCCGCTGGGCGTGCGCGGCAAGGCATCCACCAGCGCGTAATGGCCGGGCACCATGTACTCGGGCAAGCGTTCGGCCAGCCGGGCGCGCATGCGCGCGGGCAACACCGCCAGCCTTTGCGCGCGCAGGGGATCGCTGGCCAGCACGCGCCCATCGCGCGGCGGCGGCGCCATCGCCGCGCGGGGCGCGCCCGGCCGCGCGAACTCGATGTCGTAGCCGCCCAGGGGATCGGCATCGCGCCATTCGGCGCATGCCTCGTAGCCGAGCTTTTCGGCCAGCCCCCGCAACGCGTCCGGCTCGATGCCGGCGGTCTCGATGTCCAGGATCTGCGCGCGCAGCGTCCCCGCGGTGATCTCTGCCCGCGAGGCATCCTGCAAGGCCCGCCACACGGCCGCGTCGCGCGACAGCCTGGCATTGGGAACGCCCGTCACGCGCAGCGGTGCCTGCGGCTGCTGGCTCAACAGCGCCTCGACATCCGCCGCCCCCGCCGCCAACGTGTCCCAGCGCACCACGCGAGCGTCCCGCGCCTGGCCCAGCGCATCCGCGGGCCCCAGGGCCACGTCGTAGCGGTACCGGGTCAGCTCGTTGTCGTCGCCGCCGTGCTTGAGCATCACGCGCGCCGCGCCCAGCCCCAGGCGGGCGGCGGCCTCGTGGAAATAGGCAGGATCCACGGCCAGCTCTTTCTCGCGTTCGACGGCACGCTCGACCCGCAGGCGCAACTGGCGCAAGGGCGTGTCGGGATCGGCCTTGTGCAGCAGCACCGTGGCATGGAACAAAGGCAGGTGCGCCGGATGCCGGAGGTCGCCGATGAACATGCGTCCCCCGGGCGCCAGCGTTGCCGACGCATTGCGCAACACCTCGTCCAGGTAGGCCAGTCCGGGAAAATACTGGGCCACCGAGTTCAGCACCATCACGTCATGCGGACCCGCCGGCACGTCGGTCGCCTGGGCCTGCGTCAGTTGCACGTGCGCCAGGCCGGGCCGCGTGGCCAGCCACTGGCGCAAGTCGGCCACCGCCCGGGGCGACAGGTCCGTGCCCACGTATCGTTCAGCGCCCGCCGCCAGGTGCTGGACCAGCAGGCCCACGCCGCAGCCCAATTCCAGAATGCGCCGCCCGTCCAGGGCGCGTATCCGCGCAACGGTGTCGTCGAGCCAGCGCCGCATCTCGGCCTCGGGAATCGGCGCGTCCGTATAGCTGCTGTTCCAGCCCCGGAAGCTCGGCGCCACGTCGGTGTTTTCGTACGTGCCGTCGAACACGGTTTCCCACTGGGAGACCAATGCCTGCGACGGCGCCTCGTCCTGCGCGAGGCCGGAAAGACCGGCAGCGGGCACCACATAGGCCACCAGGCGGCCCTGCCCATCGGGGCCGCTGCGCAGCGACACCGCCGCATCGGCCACGCCAGGGCATGCGCGCAGCAGGGTCTCGATCTCGCCGGGCTCGATCCGGAAACCGCGCAACTTCAACTGTTGGTCGATACGGCCCAGGTACTCCGTTTCCCCATCGGCGCGCCGGCGTGCCATGTCGCCGGTGCGATACAGGCGCGCGCCGTCACCGGCGAAAGGATCCGCCAGGAAGCGTTGCGCGGTCAGGCCGGGCCGGTTCAGATAGCCGCGTGCCACGCCGGGGCCGGACACATAAAGCTCGCCGGCGATGTCCACCGGCGCCGCACGCAGCGCCGTGTCCAGCACATGCAGGCGCAGGTCGCCGATGGCATGCCCGATGGGACTGCGCCCGCCGTCCACGTCGGCACGCAGAATACGCCGATGGGTGACGTGCACGGTGGTTTCCGTGATGCCATACATGTTGACCAGCGCGGGGCGCTGATCGCCGTAGCGTTCCACCCATGGACGCAGGCTGGCCACGTCCAGCGCCTCGCCGCCGAACACCACCAGGCGCAGGGACTGCAGCGCCCCCGCCTGGGCCAGCGGGGTCTGGATCAGCGAACGGAAGGCCGACGGCGTCTGGTTGAGCACCGTCACCGCGTGATCGCGCAGCAGGACGGCGAAGTCCTCGGGCGAGCGGCTGATGGCGTGATCGACCGAGACCAGTTGCCCGCCAAGGCACAGCGCGCCGAAGATCTCCCATACGGAAAAGTCGAAGGCATACGAGTGGAACAGCGTCCATACGTCGTTCTCGCCCAACCGCATGCCGCCGCGCGTGGCATCCAGGAGGCGGGCCACGTTGTGGTGCGTCACGCCCACGCCCTTGGGCTGCCCCGTGGAGCCGGACGTGTAGATCACGTAGGCCAGCGCCTGGGCCGGCAGGTCGAGCGCGAGATCGCCGTCGTCGTCCGCCGCCTCGGCCAGCGATGACAGCGTCCATACCGCCCGGCCCGGCGCCAGGTCGGCGGCTGCCGCCTCGTGCGACCCGTCCACCACCAATCCGGCCAGGCCGCCATCGGCGGCCATATAGGCAAGGCGATCGGCCGGATAAGCCGGATCCAGCGGAACATAGGCCGCGCCGGCCTTCAGGATGCCCAGCAGGGCCACCACCAGATCGGGACCGCGCGGCATCATCAGCCCCACGCGATCCTGGGCGCCAACGCCCTGCGCGCGCAGCGCATGCGCCACCCGGTTGGCGCGAGCGTTCAACTGGCCGCGCGTCAGCGCCACGCCGCCGCCCGACAGGGCCGGCGCCTGACCGTCGCGCGCGGCCCATTGTTCGATGCGCCGATGCAGCAACGGTTCGGCATCGGGCAAGGGCGCCGCGTCCGCCGCCGCTTGCGGGGGTGCCTCGATCAGGCGGATGGGCTCCTGCAGCGCCACATCCTCGACACGCGCATCGGCCTGCTCGGCGAAGGCGCGCAGCATGCACAGGTAGTACGCCGCCAGCCTCTCGATGGTGCCGGCATCGAACAGGCCGGGGGCATAGGTCAGGCGCATCCGGATGTCCCCGGGCCCATGCTCCATGGTGTCCAGCGCCAGCTCGAAGCGCGCCGCCTGGTCGCCGTGCGCCAGCTCCTGCAGCGCCAGTCCCGGCAGCGCGCGCAACCGGCCGTCGTCCAGCGCCTGGTGGTTCATCAGCACGCGGAACAGCGGGCTATGGTCGGGATCCCGCCCCGGCTGCAGGGCCTCGACCAGCATCTCGAAAGGCAGGTCCGCGTGGGCCTGCGCCCCGAGCACGGTCTCGCGTGCCTGGCGCAGCACCTCGGCCAGCGCCATGCGGCCATCGATGTCGGCGCGCAGCACCTGGAGATTGACGAAAAAGCCGACGATGCCCGCGACCTCGGGCTGGGCCCGGTTGTTGTTCGTGGTGCCCACCCGTATGTCGGATTGCCCGGTATAACGGAACAGCAGCGCCTGGAAGGCCGCCAGCAGCACCATGAACGTCGAGGACGAGGCGTGGCGCGCCGCCCGCTGCAGGGCCTGGGCGTCCCGGCCGGCCAGCGCGAAGGCATGCACGGCGGCCGTGCCTTGCAGCGCCCCCGCGCGGCGCGGACGGTCCGTGGGCAGCTCCAGGACAGGATGCTCCTGGCCCAACCGGGCACGCCACCAGGCCAACTGGCGTTGCGCTTCGCCCTGGGCCAGGCGGTCGCGCTGCCACACGGCATAGTCCGCATACTGCAGCGTGGACGGCGGCGCGGCATCCTGCGTCCCCCGCACCCGCGCCGTGTAGCCACGCGCGAAGTCATCGCACAGCACCTGCATGGACCAGCCGTCCGCCGCGATGTGATGCACGGTGAGGGCCAGCACATGGCAGCCCTCTCCTTCGTCGATCACGCAGGCACGCATCATGGGACCGGCCGCCAGATCGAACGGCGCCTGGTGCGTGTCGTACAGCGCCCGTTCGCGGCGGGCCGCGCGGGCCTGGACGGGCAGGCTCGCGAGGTCCACCACCGATATCTGCGTCATGGCGCGGGGCAGTACGCGCTGGCAGACCGCGCCGGCCGCGTCGGTCAGGTAGACGGTGCGCAGCGCCTCGTGCCGCGCCACGAGGCCTTCCAGCGCGGCGCGCACCGCCGCGACGTCGAGCCGCCCCTTCAGGTGCAGCGCGCAAGAAATGTGATACGCCGTGCTGGCGGGATCCATGTGCCACAGGAACCACAGCCGTTGCTGGGCGTGCGACAGCGGCAGCAGACCCTCGCGGACCTCGGGCGCCAGCCTCGGAACCGGCTGCGCGGCGGCTTGCGGGTTCGCCTGCCGCGCGCGCACCTGGCCCACCGCCTGCGACAGGCGGGGATGCTCGTACACCAGCCGCACCGGATAGTCCACGGCCCAGCAGGCGCCGATGCGCGCAGCCAGTTGCACGGCGGCCATCGAGCTGCCGCCCAGCGCGAAGAAATCCGGATCGCCCGCCAGCGCGTCCCAGGGCCGCTTCAACACCTGCGCCCAGATCGCCTTCATGCCCACGGCCAGGGGATCGCTGTCCCATTGGAGAGCCGCCTCATCCATCGGGCCGCCGGCCGCCGCGTCCTGATCGCGCAGGACGGACCACGCATCGAGCGTGCCGTCCCGCAGCGCCGCCTCGCAGGCGCGCCGCTGCAGCTTGCCGCTGGACGTCTTGGGCAGGCCGCCCGGATTCAACAGCACCACCACGCCGGGCACTTCGGCGCATGCCTCGGCCACGGCCGCCGAGACCGCGGCGCCGATCTGCTGCGCCGTGGCGCGCTTCTGCGTGCCGCGGCCGATCTCCGCCGCGATGCCGATCGCTTCGCTCCCGTCGTCGCGGGGGCAGGCAAACGCCGCCACGCGGCCCTTGCGCACGGCCTCGACGCGCTCCTCGACCGCGCGTTCGATGTCCTGCGGATACAGGTTCTGGCCACGCACGATGATGAGATCCTTCAGCCGGCCCGTGACGTACAGCTCGCCGTCCTTCAGAAAGCCCAGGTCTCCGGTGCGCAGCCAATGGCCACCCTCGCCCGCCACGAAAGTCTCGGCGCTGGCTTGCGGGTCATTCCAGTACCCACGCGAAATGCTGCCGCCCTGCACCCGGATCTCGCCCACCCTGCCCTCCGGCACCGCCACGCCGGTGGCCGGATCGATGACCGCCAGCCTGTGCAACGGCGCGGCGAAACCGCACGAGACCTGCGGGTGACCGTCCGCCCGTTCGCGGGCCAGGCCACCCGCCAGCGCCTCGGGATCGCAGCGTGTGGCACGCAGGCCCGCGCCGCGCCGGCCGCCGGTGACCAGCAGGGTCGCCTCGGCCAGTCCATAGCACGGATACAACGCCCCGGCGTCGAATCCCGCCGGCTGGAACGCGCCGGCGAACGCCTCCAGCGTGTCGTGCCGCACCGGTTCGGCGCCGCAGAACGCGACGCGCCAGCTCGACAGGTCCAGCCCGCTGTCGCCCGGGACGATCCGCTCGGTGCACAGGCGATAGGAGAAATCCGGGCCGCCGCTGATCGTGCCGCGGTAGCGCGAAATCGCCTGCAGCCAGCGCACCGGGCGCTCGAAGAAGAAGCGCGGCGACATCAGCACCACGGGAATGCCGCGGTACAGCGGCTGCAGCAGGCCGCCGATCAGGCCCATGTCGTGATACAGCGGCAGCCAGGAGACGAACACGTCGTCGGCGCCCACCGACAGCGAAGCCTCGATGGCAGCCTCGTTGGCCATCAGGTTGCCGTGCGTGACGATCACGCCCTTGGGCTGCGAGGTCGAACCGGAGGTGTATTGCAGGAAGGCGATGTCGTCGGCGCCCGGCAGCCGGCACGCCTGCATTGCGGTACTCACGGCGGAACCCGCGGTCAGGATGGGCACGCGCACCACTCCCGCCAACGCCTGCCGCACGTCATCCAGGCAGGCATCGGACGTCAGCACGCAGGCGGGATCGCAGGCCCGCGCGATGGCGACCACGCGCGCGGCCAGTTGAGGGCGCGAGGCTTGGGGAGGATAGGCGGGCACGGCCACCAGGCCCGCATACAGGCATGCCAGGAACCCCACGACGTAGTGATCGTCGTTGTCCAGCATCAGCAGTACGCGGTCTCCCAGGCGGCCGCATTCGCGCAGCCCGGCGGCCAGCGACCGTGCGCGGGAATGCAGCGCTTCATAGCTGATGCGCAGGTCCGCCTCGGGGCCCCCGTCGCTGCCGACCACCACCAGCGCCGTATCGTCCGGCCTGTGCGCCGCATGCTCGCACAGGCGCGCCACGATGCTGTCCGTCACGCCGGTATCGCCATTCATCGATTTCATCTCGCGTCCTGTTCCAACAGGGCGGGCTCGCTCAACCCGGCCGATTCTCCGTGGGCATGCGCCATCGCCACCACGACCTTGCGGGCTCCGCGATAGGGATCCCGGGCATGCGCGACCAGCATGTTGTCCAGCATCAGTACGTCGCCCTGCTGCCATTCGAAGCGCACGGTTTCCGCGTCCAGCACGGCGCGCACTTCATCCAGCACCTCGTCCTCGATCGGCGAGCCGTCCGCGTAATAGGCATTGCGCGGCAGGTTCTCGACACCCAGCAAGGCCTCCAGCGACTCGCGCACCTCGGGCATGAGGTTGGAGACGTGGAACAGGTGGGCCTGGTTGAACCACACGGACTCGCCCGTCCAGGGATGGACCGCGACGCCCTGGCAGAGCTGGTCCGTGCGCAGGCCGCCGTCGGGCAGCCATTCGCACGCGATGCCGGACGCGGCGCAGTAACGCTGCACCTCGGCCCGGTCATCCGTGTTGAACACCTGCTGCCACGGCACGTCGAAGTCGCCGTAGTTGCGCACATAGCGAACACCCGGCTCGAAGCGCCGCCGCAAAGACTGCGGCATGCGGCGGTATATCGCGCGGCTGTCGGCGATCGGCGTGGCTCCGCCCTGCTCGGCCGCCGTGACGCAATGGAACCAGATGCGCATCGGCCATTCCGTGGTGTAGGCCTGCTCGTTGTGCAGGGGGATGTATTGGTGCGCGGGATATTCGGTAGAGGTGTAGACCCCGGAGGCCGACACGGCGCTGCGCGGCGTCGACCCGAACTCGTACTTCAGCAGCGGATGCCCGAACGACGAGGCGAACGCCTCGAACGCCTGCACGTCCGGCACCGCGAAACCGCGCAGCAGCACCGCGCCCTGCGCCAGCAACGCCGTATCGATGTCGTCGCGCAGGCGCGGCAGGCTGCCGGCCAGCGACTCACCCGGCAACGCTGGCGCGATCAGCGCGGGCAGCGACGAACCATCCGGCGCGGTTCGTACGAAACGCGCAATCTCGATGCTCATGATTCCTCCGTGGCCCTCGGGCCGGCGATGCCGCGCGGCTACGCGGCCACGGGCCGCGCCTCTGCGGACACCTGCGTTGTTCGGACCTGCAGCCGACGTTCCAGCATGCGCAGCACGTCGCCCTCTTCGTGCCGCACGAAGAAATGCCCGCCATCGAACCAATCGAGCGTGCAGGCGTCGGCCGCCTCCCGCCACGGCAGCAGGTTGTCGAGCCCGATGTCGTCCGCCCGGCCCGCGAATACATGGATGGGCAATGGCAGCGGGGCTTGCGGGCGGGCGCGGAAACTGCGGCATACCTGGTAATCCGCGCGCAGGATGTCCAGCGTCATGCGCAGCATGTCGGCATGGGCGTAGACCTCGTCGGGTGTTCCGCCCTGCTTGCGCATGTCCTCGATCAGGCTGTCGTCGCTATCGAGACCGGCGAAGCGCGACGGATCGCGGCGCGACGGCGCGGGGCTGCCCGACGCCACCAGCGCGCGCGGCAGCGCACGGCCCTCGGCCCTGAGGCGCACGGCGATCCCATAGGCCAGCAAGGCGCCCATGCTGTGCCCGAACAGGACGTAATCGCCCTGCAACGACGCGGACAGTTCGGTGCACAGCGCTTCGACCAGCGCGTCGAAGTCCGTGGCGATGTCCTCGGCCAGGCGCGAACCGCGGCCCGGCAACTCGGCCGGCACGACGTCCAGCCAGGCCGGCAACAGGCGCCGCCAGCGCAGATACATGGTCGCGCTGGCGCCCGCGCAAGGCAGGCACACCAGCCGGGTCGGGGCCATCGCGCTCAGGCCCCGTCCCTGGCCACCTCGCCCTGCGGGGTGGCCGCCTGGCTGGACATCCATTCGCGCAACGAGCGCGGGCGCATGTCGGTCCAGGTCCGCTCGACGTAATCGAGCACGGTCTTCTTGTCGCCGCGCACGTCCTGCACGGCGGTCCAGCCCTCAGGGACGGCTTTCCAATGCGGCCAGATCGAGTATTGGTCTTCGTGGTTGACCAGGACGATGAACGTTTCGTCTTCGCGGTCGAAGCAACTCGTAGACATGCGGCACCCTCGGTTCTATTGCGGTGGGACCCGAGCGCGGCAAGCGCGCTGCGGCTTCTCCGGATATGACGAAAGAGGGCGAAATTTGTTTAGTGAAATATCGGAAGCGGGGCCCGGGCAGGCCGCGTGGCGCGGCGGGGCCCCCGCAAGGCGCCGTTGGACGCCTCAAAGGCCGGATGTCGGAGGGAAGCCCCCACCGCGCCCGCTCAGGCGTCGGTGGGGCCCTTACAGTCCGAGGGAGGATCGAGGTCGTTGACGGGAGGAACGAGGCCCGCGATCAGCCAGAGCCGGGCGGCCCGGTCGTAGGCACGGCGGTGTTCGGGATCCTGGCGCAGCCAGGCTATCAGTTCCTGCTGAGCCGCGGCATCGAAGGCGCTTTCATCGTGCTGCCGTTGGACCCAGGCCAGCGCGGCTTCCCAGACCCCGGGATTCGGGGAGGATGAAGTCGGGTTCATGGACTCACTGTTGCTATGCCGCGTGCACCCCGCGCGGCGGCCGGTTGTATTCGTAGGTGCGGCCTCGGCATCCTGGCGACGCGGCGCGCGCCCGTTCAATCAACCACGGCCCTGCCTGTAGAGATCATAGCAGGGGGCCAACGCCTGAACGGCGTCTTTCAACAGGAAATTGACCATGGTGGCGGAAATCCCCAGTTTCTCGCCGATGCCGCGCTGCGTAAGGCCCTGCACGCGGTGCAGTTCGAACGCGAGGCGGGTGCGCGGCGGCAGCGTGGCCAGGACGTCGCTGACGACTTCCAGCAGCCGGCGCTCGTCCACCCCGTCGTCCGGCTCGAAACCGCCCGCGACGTCAGGCAGCTCGCCGTCGTCGGACTGCGTGCAGTAAGCGACCTCGACGCTCTTGCGGCGGCGGTAATCCAGCGCCATGTTGCGCACGACCTGGCAGCAGTAGGCGTACGGCTTCTCGACGTCACGCGCGCATGCGCCGTCGACCAGCTTCAGGTAGGCATCCTGAAGCACGTCGTCCGCTTCGTCCGCCCCTCCCACGATCTTGCGCGCCAGGCCTCGCAGTTCCGACCGATGCGCGATGAACACCCGGCCTAACGTCAGGTTGGACGGATTCGCTGACATGAACCATACCTCCGATTTGTCCCGTCCAGACTTCGCGGACGGGACACATTGCACACGGTTAGCCTTTCAGTTCCTGCATGCAGGTTTCTTGTGATTTCTCACTGAGCATTCGCCAAACTCTCTGTGCACGAGATGCCGCGGGCTTTTTCCCAGGCGCAGGAGCCACCCGCGGCGCGCCTGAGCGTCCATGGGCGACGATGCGCATGGTTGCTCCTGTTCGGGGGAGCGGCACCTGCGGATGTCCGGTCAACCATTCGTAACCGACAATGATTCTCATCCATATTTATACTATCTTCAACTTTACGGGGATACTCATGTCGAATATGTGTCCGAAGTTCAGAGGAATGACCGGGCCGCCGCTGGCGGTCCTGGTGATGATGGGCGCCTCGTCCATCGCCTGTGCGAAGACGCCCGCGGACGTGTCCCGTGGTGACCTGCTGCGGACGCACCCTGTCGTCCAGTACCCACGCGGGGCCATCGACCAGGCCAATCGTGGCGCGCCGCCGGGCGGTCCCGCGTCCTGCGATGTCGAGGTCATCGACGCCGCTTACCGCAGCATCGGCGTGCGGGGCGAACCAGCGATCCTGTCGGCCGCCCTTTACATGCCGCGCAACTGCCGGCCGCTGGAACGCGGGGCCGGCGTCCCCTCGCGCACGCCCCTGCTGGCCAGCGCCCCCGGCACGCAAAGCAAGCGCAGCGTGCGCGCCAGCCAGGCCGCCGCGTCGGACCCCGTGCTGTCGACATTCGCCGCGCACGGCTACGCCGTGGTCGTGCCCGATTACCTGGGCCTGGGTGGATCCACCTATCCCTATCATCCCTACCTGCACGCCGACTCGGAGGCGAGCGCCGTCGTGGACGCCATCCTGGCAGCGCAGGAGTACCTGCGGGACGACCGCCGCAACTGGTCCGGCATCACGCTGCTGATGGGCTATTCCCAAGGCGGCCACGCGGCCATGGCCGCGCAGCGCGAGATCGAGCGTCGCTATCTCGACCGCATTCCCCTGGCCGCCTCGGCCCCGATGGCCGGACCCTACGCCCTGCAACAGACCTTCCTGCAGGCATGGGCCGGACGCACCAACGGCCAGCCAAATGTGCTGGCGCCGCAACTGCTGGCCTATACGGTCGTCAGCTACGAACACGTCTACGGCGACATCTACCATACGCCCGCGGACGTGTTCAGGATGCCCTATGCGCAGCAGATCGAGTCCTGGTATCCCGGCGCCAGCACGCTGGGCGGCCTGCGGAGCAAGTTCCCGGCCGACGGCAACATGGACACGCTGCGCCAGCCGGCCTTCGCCGCGGACTTCCAGGACAATCCGGGCAATACGCTGCGCCGCCGCCTGGCCGCCAACGATCTGCTGAACTGGACGCCGAGGATTCCCACGGCCCTGTGCGGCAGCAGCAAGGATGCGATCGTCGACTACGCCAACAGCCGCGCCGCGTACGCCGTGTTCAAGCAACATGGCGCCCCGGTGCAATTGCTGGACGTGGCGGACGAGGTTCCTGGCGAGGCTCCAGGCGCCGCGCATCACACGACCTACGGCGCGCCGCTGTGCTATGCCCGGGTCAAGGCCCAGGTGTTCGACCCGTTGCTGGACGCCGCCGCCAGACGCATCGCACGGCGGAAGCGGCATCTCTGATGCCGGATCCGGGAGCATCACGAAACGCCTGCCGGGCAATGGTCCCGGCGCAAGCCCACCGTTACCGGCACGGCTGCCGGCCTGCCGCCTGCGTGGGCCCGCCAAAGGCGAGGCGCCCCCTGGCAAAAAGCGAAGGCTCCTGTATTATTCAGCTTTCCGTAAGAAAAAGGATGGCCCCGCAGCCAGGCGCAAGCCGGCGTCGCAGGCACCGTCCTTGCCTATGACCAGCGAACCTCCCAGTAGCACCGCGCCCCGGCTGCTCCAGCCGTGGCGCATCGTCCCGCAAGACCGCCGCCGCGCCGTCTTCGCCGTCAGACCGAACGTCATCCCCGACGCTTCCGTCCTGTTCATCGCCATGCGTGACCCGCCTTCGCGGCGCCTTGCGCATCGAGCCCTGCGCGCATCCGCGCGCAGCCTCCTCCCTGTTTCCGGCTGGCCCGCCGCCGCGACCGGTTCGCGCCGCGCCGCCCGCACCCGCTCCTATTGGATCCACAAATGATTTTCGACTGGATGTCCGATCCGACCGCCTGGCTGGGCCTGGCGACGCTGATCGTTCTCGAGATCGTGCTGGGCATCGACAACCTGGTGTTCATCGCGATCCTGGCCGACAAGCTGCCGCCCGAGCAGCGCAACCGCGCCCGCATCATCGGCCTGTCGCTGGCCATGATCATGCGCCTGGGCCTCTTGGCCAGCATCGCGTGGGTCGTCACGCTGACCGCGCCGCTGTTCACCGTGTTCGGCGCCGAGATTTCGGGCCGCGACCTGATCCTCATCTTCGGCGGCGTGTTCCTGTTGTTCAAGGGCACGATGGAGCTGCACGAACGCGTGGAAGGCGGCACGCATCAGACCAACCAGAAGGTGCAGCACGCGGTGTTCTGGCAGGTCATCCTGCAGATCATCGTGCTGGACGCCGTGTTCTCGCTGGACTCGGTCATCACCGCCGTGGGCATGGTGCAGGACCTGAGCATCATGATGATCGCCGTGGTGGTCGCCATGGGCGTGATGATGCTGGCCAGCCGCCCGCTGATGGCCTTCGTCGGCCGCCACCCCACGGTGGTCATCCTGTGCCTGGGCCTGCTGCTGATGATCGGTTTCAGCCTGGTGGCCGAGGGCCTGGGCTTTCACGTGCCCAAGGGCTATCTGTACGCCGCGATCGGCTTCTCGATCCTGATCGAACTGTGCAACCAGTTGGCGCGCCGTAACCGCAGCCGCCGCAGCCAGGGCCTGACCGGCCGCCAGCGCACCGCGCGGGCCGTGCTGCGTCTGTTGCGCGCCAGCAAGCACGATCCCTCGCAGGCGCATGCCCAGAATCCCGCCGAGGACGTGGCGGCGCTGGTGGACGGCGTGGGCGACGGCTCCGGCTTCGCGCCCGAGGAAAGCAGCCTGATCGAACGCACCCTGTCGCTGGGCGCGCGCGACGTGCGCTCGATCATGGTGCCGCGCGGCGACATGGTCTGGCTGGACGTGAAGGACGATACCGGCACGGTGGTGCGGAAATTCGCCTCGGGCCATGCCCGCCTGCCGCTGTGCGAGGGCGACGCGTCGAACGTCATCGGCGTGCTGCACTTCAAGGACGTGATGCCGAGACTGCAGGTGCCCGGTGCCATCGACCTGATCGAACTGGCCCGCGAACCGCACTACATCATCGAAAGCGTGCCGGTGCTGAAAGTGCTGGAAGCGCTGCGCCAGTCGCGCGACCACATGCTGATCGTGGTCGACGAGCACGGCAGTTGCGAAGGCCTGGTCACGCCGCTGGACGTGCTGACGGCCGTGGGCGGCGACCTGCCCGAGCACCCCGGCGAAGCGCCGCCAGCCACGCTGCTGTCCGAAGACGTCTGGCTGCTGGACGCCGACATGCCGGTGGAAGAAGCCCGCATGCTGCTGCAGGACGACGGCCTGCAGAGCCCGGTGCAGGATGCCACGCTGGCCGGCGCCCTGCTGCGGGTGTGCGGCCGCCTGCCCGAGGTCGGCGAATCGATCGAATGGGGCGAATGGCGCTTCGAGATCACGCAGCGCGACGGACTGCGCATCGGGCAGGTGCGCGCCGAAAGGCGCATGGCGCCCAACGGGCATGCGGCGGCCCAGCGGCATTAAGCAACAGGCGGTTGCGGAAATCCCAACCGCCTTTTTCCCTGCCGGGCCCGCGCGGGGCCGGCCCCTGCAGCCACGCCGCCAGGCAGCCTCCCGTCGACGTCACGCCCACACTGGCCAGCGCGAACAGCGCCAGCCCGATACCGAATCCGCTCATGATCGATGATTTCCTGTGACGGCGGCGCGCATGGAAGTCGGCGCCGTTCAGGGAATCGACGGATCACCGCCTCGCGGGTTCCCAGGCGCGAGCCCAATGCCCCCTCTCGCGGTCATGGATGGCGCACGACGTCGAATCCCTCGCTGTCCTGCGGGGCGGCGAAATGGCTGGAGATCAGGTCGAACTGCTCGTCCGAGGTGTTGAACGGATGTTCCCCCCGGGCATTGCGGTCGCGCAGGCGGCCCTTGCACACGGCGTCGGGCACGTCCAGAAAATGCAGCCGGTGCGGCACGCCGGCGCGATCGATGAGGCCGCGCGCCCATGCGCGCTGGGCCACGGTGTTGGCGGGAAAGTCCAGCACCACCGACAGGCCCGCCGCCGTAAGCGCCCGGCGAACACATATTGAGCGCGTGCGTTGTCCTCGATAGTGTCCACCATTTTTAGGTGGACACCATGTCGAAGACAGAATTAGCACCGGTGCCTAAGCGCCGGTCTTATCCGAAGGCGCTGAAGGCGCAGATCGTGGCCGAGTGCAGGCAGCCGGGGATATCCATCGCCGGGGTAGCGCTGTCGCACGGCGTGAACGCGAACCTGGTGCATAAATGGATCCGCCAGGCCGAGCGGCAGATCGGTTTGGTGTCAACGTTCGTGCCGGTTGCGTTGCCCGCGGTGTCTTCGGCGGGTCGTCATATCGAGATCCGCTTGTCGCGCGGCCCCGTGCAAGCGACGGTGCAATGGCCCGTGAGCGAGGCGGGTGGCTGACGGCGCCGACGGCCTCCAGCGCTTCCGTGCTCAGGACGATGTCGGCTGCCTTCAGATTGTCTTCGAGTTGGTCCATCCGCTTTGCCCCCGCCAGCACGCTGGTCACCACTTTCTGATGTAACAGCCATGCCAGCGAAATCTGGGCGACCGACGCGTTGTAGGACTCGGCAATGGGCCGCAACGCATCGATGACATCGAATCCGCGCTCGTAGTCGATGTGCGGCCGTGCGTTCAGGTCCCTGCTGCCTTCCGGAACCGACTCGCCGCGCGCCTGCTTGCCGCTCAGGAAGCCCCCCGCCAAGGGACTCCATACCAGCAACCCGACACCCTCACAGTCGAGGAGCGGCGCGATCTCTCGTTCCAGATCGCGTCCCACGACCGAGTAATAGGCTTGCAACGAAGACGGCCGCGTCAGATTCAGCCGGTCGGCGATTCCCAAGGCGCGGGCGAGATGCCAGGCCGCGAAATTTGAAACGCCGACATAGCGGACGTGGCCCTGCCTGACCAGGTCGTCCAACGCGCGCAGCGTCTCTTCGATCGGCGTGGCGGGGTCGAAGCCATGGACCTGATACAGGTCGATGTGATCGACCCCAAGGCGCCGCAGGCTTCCCTTGGCGGCGTCCAGGATATGTGCCCGCGATGCGCCGGCGCCGTTCGGTCCGGACGTCATGGGACCAAAGACCTTGGTCGCGATCAGGTAGTTTTCCCTGGCCTCGCCGAGATTCCTCAAGGCCTCGCCCAGCAAACGCTCGGACTCACCCAAGGCATAGAAATCGGCGGTGTCGTACAGGTTGATGCCAGCATCGAAAGCGCGGCGCACCATGGCGTTCGCCTCGCCCTGTCCCAGGCCTCCCAGGCTTTCGTAGCCGGCATTGTTGCCGAAAGTCATCGCGCCGAAAGCCAGCTCGGACACGAAAAGACCGGTATTTCCCAAGCGGTGGTATTTCATCCTTGCTCCATGGATGGATCGCATCACCGCAAGCTTAGGTGCCGCCACGCAGCGCCCGTTAGCCCGATAATGCCCGCCGGCTGCCCAATCCTCTCTTCAGGAAAGCGACGTTTCATCGCGAGAAAAAATCTGGCAAGCTGGCGGCCCTGGGAAAAAGCTGCCATGCCACACGTCGACTCATCCGACACCGCCGAACGCCTGCGCGACGAAATCGAAGCGATCATCGAGCGATTCGCCGCCGCCAATGACAGCCATCGCACACCCTTGCCGGGGCTGAGCGTCGCGCGCATTACCGCTCCGGTGGCTCCGACCGCCCAGCTCGATGCCCCGTGCCTGTGCGTTTGCATACGAGGCAGCCGGCGCATTTCGACTGCGGAAACGGTCATCCTGCATGAGGAAAACCATTTCATCCTGACTGCGATCGAGCTGCCGAGCGTGATCGCCATACCGGACGCCAGCCCAGCCTGTCCCTACACCGCCCTGCGGGTGGACCTCGATCTGGAACTGGCGCGCCAGGTCATGGCCGAAATCGATGTCGATGGCCGGGGCAGCCTACCGCATAACACGCGTCGTAATGTCATCGCGCTCGATGCGGAGATGCTGGACAGCCTAGCGCGTCTCGTACGCCTGTTGGAACGGCCGACCGATATTCCTTTCATGTCCAGGCTGCTGCATCGGGAGATCGTCTATCGCCTACTGATCGGCGCCGGCGGCGCACCGCTACGCTATATCGTCCAGTTGGGCTCGCTGGGCCACCGCGTCGCCAAGGCCATCGACTGGTTACGCGCCAACTTCCGCGAACGGCTACGCATCGACCAATTGGCGGCGAAAGCCGACATGGGCGTATCGACATTGCATCGGCATTTCCACGACCTTACGGGCCTGAGCCCGCTGCAGTACCAGAAACAACTGCGCCTGCACGAAGCCCGTCGAATGATGCTGGAAAGCGAATTCGACGTGGGACGGGTCGCCTTGGAGGTCGGCTACGAAAGCGCCACACAGTTCATCCGGGAGTACCGACGCTTGTTTGGCGCACCACCCGCGCGCGACGTACGGTCGATCAGGGAAAGCAGCCAACAGCGCCGACGCCTCTGGCTGGCGTCGACGCCCCACGGAAGATCCAGCCTCTGACGGGGTTATTCGAAATCGGTCGACATCGACAGTTGCCGCCAGACCTCGGCTTCGGCCAGCTGTGAACGGGCGCGATTCTCGACGACTTCGTAGGCATCGGAACCCGCTGCAAAACGCAAGGGTGGATTCGGCGAGGCCACCAGGGCCACGACCGCGGCGCCCAATTTCCGAGGCTCGCCCAATTGCCGGTGACTGACCGCATCCAGCCCGCGGCGCTTGTCCTCGCTGTACTGGATGTAGTCGTCGACATCAACGTCGCCATAGCGCACCGAGCTTGCATCCAGAAAATCCGTCCGGAATTGGCCCGGCTCGACCAACGTCGTCATAATGCCGAATTGCTTCAGCTCCTGGGCCAGGGCCTCGGACCAGCCTTCGACGGCAAACTTCGACGCACAGTACATCGAAGATCCGCCAAACCCGACGAGCCCGGCGATTGACGTGATGGAGATGACGTGGCCGGCGCGCTGCGCTCGCATCACGGGCAGCACCGCCCGGGTCACCGCGAATGTGCCGAACACATTAGTCGAAAACTGGCGCGATATGGCTTTTTCCGATAGTTGCTCGAATGCGCCCAGCTGGCCATACCCGGCATTGTTCACGAGCACGTCGATACGCCCGAAGTGTCGCACCGCTGTGGCCACGGCCGCCTCGATTGATTGAGCGTCGGTCACGTCCAGGGGTATCGCCAGCGCCCGGTCCTCGTCGGCAAAGTGCGCACGCAGTGCGTCGGGGTTACGGCTGGTCAGGACAACCCGGTCGCCACCAGCCAGTGCGGCCTTGCCCATCTCCAGCCCCAACCCGCGATTGGCACCGGTAATGAACCATGTCTTCATGCCAAAATCCAATAAGAATCGAACACTTGGCAGCTTACCGATGGCGGGGCACCGCGCGTTAGCCCATTGCTTCCGGCCTGTTGCCTGATACTCTTGAGAGCCCGCTCGGCGAAAGGGATTGGCCATGGAAACTGTGACGACCGAGGAAGATAGCCGGCTACTGCTCGAAACGGCGCCGATACGCGAGCAGTTGGCGCGCGACGTGGTGGACCTTATCAGTCCACATCCGCCGGACACGCAGTTGCTCCCCGGCGTGCACATGTATTACCGCGATACACCAATGCCGCCCACGGGCTACTTCTACGAGCCCAGCCTAGCGGTCATACTGAAGGGCAGGAAACGCGTCCAGCTGGGCGAATCCGTCTATCGCTACGACGCCTCGCGGTTCCTCCTGACGTCCATGCATCTTCCCACCACGACGGAAGTGCTCGGCGCGAGCAAACAGGATCCATACGTTTCGGTTCTCATCAAGCTGGACCTGGGCATCGCCCGCGAAGTGCTGGCTGAAATCGAACTGCACGGCGTGGGTGATATCTCGCCGGATTCCGCCATGGCCACCGGCCCGGCGACACCCGAGATCTTCGATGTCATACACCGGACGCTGGACCTGTGCACCTACCCAGGCAACCCTGCTTACCTATGGAAGATCCTGCAGCGCGAAATGATCTACAGGCTGCTGGTCGGGCCGATGGGCGCGCGGTTCAGGCAGACGGTCCTGCTCGGTAGCCAGAGCAACAAGGTCGCCAAGGCCATCAACTGGTTGAAGGACAACTACGCCCAGGCCTTCAAGGTTGAGGAGCTCGCCGCGTTGGCCGGCATGGGCGTTTCCACCTTCCATCACCACTTCCGCGCCATCACGTCCATGAGCCCGCTGCAGTACCAGAAGCAACTTCGGCTGCACGAGGCGCGGCGGTTGCTGTTGATGGAACAAGCCGACGCCAGTACCGTCGCCTTCCGCGTAGGCTACGAAAGCAGCACGCAGTTCAACCGGGAATACAGGCGGCAGTTCGGCCAGCCGCCGATACGCGACGTTCGGGCCCTGATGGCGGTCTCGTAGCGCGGCGGCCCGCGAGAGAATTGGGCAATCATCGCAGAGGATCGGGCTCATGACTCTCGCGGGCCGGAACGTATAGTCGGCGGGTGACCTGGAATACCCGCACCCAGGCTCGACTATGTGGGCTCGCGCATGACTCAATCAAAAACCATCACTTTGCGGATCAATGACAGCGACAGGACGCTGCCCCTGGATCCCCGGACAACGCTACTCGACGCACTCCGCGAACATGCCGGGCTGACCGGCAGCAAGAAAGGATGCGACCACGGTCAATGCGGCGCCTGTACCGTCCATGTGGACGGACAACGAGTGCTGAGCTGCCTGACCCTGGCCGCGCAAGCCGAGGGGCTCCCGATCACAACTATCGAGGGACTGGGCGACGCCCCGAACGTCCTGCACGCGATGCAGGCCGCCTTCGTGAAGCAAGACGCCTTTCAATGCGGCTACTGCACGCCTGGCCAGATCATGTCGGCAGTGGCCTGCATCCGGGAAGGCCATGCCGGCAGCGCGGACGAGATCCGCGAGTACATGAGCGGCAATATCTGCCGCTGCGGCGCCTATCCCAATATCGTCGCGGCCATCGAGGACGCGGCCCGCACCCTCGGATGGGAGGCCGCGCATGCAAAGCTTTGACTACACCCGCGCGCCCGACGTCGCCGGCGCGGCGGCGCTCAATGAGGGCGGTGCCCGCGTGCTCGCGGGCGGCACCACCCTGGTGGACCTGATGAAGCTCAACGTCGAGCGGCCCGCCAGGCTGGTCGACATCACCCGGATCACGGGGCTCGACCATATCGAGGTGGGCAACGATTGGATCCGCATCGGGAGTCTGGCACGCATGAGCGCGGTGGCCGACCACCCCCAGATCAAATCCACCGCACCCGTCGTGGCGGAAAGCCTCGCCCGCGCGGCCTCCGCACAGATCCGAAACATGGCGTCGATGGGAGGCAACCTGCTGCAGCGTACGCGCTGCCCGTACTTTCGCGACGTTGCGGCAGCCGCGCCATGCAATAAGCGGGTCCCAGGATCGGGCTGCGCCGCGCAGGATGGCATCAACCGCAATCATGCGGTGCTGGGCGGCAGCAAGGCCTGTATCGCGGTCTACCCTGGTGACTTCGCGACGGCGCTCGCTGCCTTCGACGGCAGGATCCGCATACAGGGCGACCGGGAACGGGTTGTCGTTGCCAACGAATTTTTCAGGACGCCGGGCGAGACGCCCAACATCGAGAACAGCCTGCAGCACGGGGAAATCATCACGGCCATCGAGATTCCCGTTACAGCCGCGCTCCGAAATTCCCACTATCTGAAGGTGCGGGACCGCGCCTCCTACGAGTTCGCGGCCGCCAGCGCGGCGGTCGGGGTGGAGCTGGAAAGCGATGGCGAAACCATCAAAGACGTGCGCGTCGCGCTGGGTGGTGTCGCGACCAAGCCCTGGCGCGCACGTGCCGTGGAAGCCGAGCTGGCAGGCAAGCCTTTCACCGAAAGCGTCATCAGGACCGCAGCGAGCCGGGCCACGAAAGGCGCAGTCGCCAGGCAACACAATATGTACAAAATCACGCTAATCCCCCGGGTCGTCACGCGCGCGCTGCTGGAAGCCAGGAGGGTCGCATGAACCACGGTTTGGATGTCCTGATCAATCGTAGGGAGCTTCTCCAGCTTATGGCCGCGGGCGCCACTTCCGGCGCGCTGCCGGCGGTCGCGCTCGCGGCCTCGGGCCCCGCGACGGCCGACGCGCCCGCCGGCGCG
The DNA here is from genome assembly GCF_900078705.1 of Bordetella ansorpii. Lineage (GTDB taxonomy): Bacteria > Pseudomonadota > Gammaproteobacteria > Burkholderiales > Burkholderiaceae_B > Bordetella > Bordetella ansorpii_A. The sequence goes on along the minus strand of NZ_FKIF01000010.1, from coordinate 247,920 downwards.
CCAGCCGGCAGCGATGCCCTCGGCGCTGACACCCCACGGATCGACGGCACGCTGAAGGTCACCGGGCGAGCGCCCTATGCCATCGAACATCAGGTGGAAAACCTGGTCCATGGCGTCCTGGTGCAGTCCACCATCGCGAGCGGCCGCGTGGCCCGCATGGAGGCCAGCAAGGCGCGCGCGGCGCCAGGCGTTCTTGCTGTCTATACGCCCGGTAACGCGCCGCGCATCCTCCCGGCCTCCGTCTACACCAAAGGCGGCGCCGCCACCGAAGCGTTTCTACCGCTGCAGGACGACCGGGTGCTATGGAACGGGCAGCACATCGCATTCGTGGTCGCGGAAACGCTTGAGCAGGCCATGGAAGCCGCCCATCTCATCGAAGTGGAATACGAAACGTCCACCGCCGTGCTGGACGCGGGGGACGCGCAGGCCCCCGTGGTGCCCGTCGACGCCCTGGACGTGAGCTGGGGCGACGCCCAGGCGGCAATGCAGCAGGCCGACGTCAAGGTGCACGGCGTGTACACCACGCCTCGCGAATACAACCTACCCATCGAACTGCATGCCTGCATCGCCGCATGGCAGGGAGACGAACTGACGGTGTGGGAGCCAAGTCAATGGGTGGGCGGCGCAGGAGCCGTCATCGCGGAATGGATGGGCATCCCTGTGGAGAAGGTCCATATCGTTTCGCCCTTCATCGGCGGCGGCTTCGGCAGCAAGGTATCGCCCCACCCCCATGTCGCGATCACCTGCGCGGCGGCGCGCGCGCTGGGCCGCCCGGTGAAGACCTCCCTGACGCGACAGCAGACGTTCACGGGCTATGGCGGACGTCCCAGGACGCACCAGGAACTGACGCTGGGCGCCAGGCGCGACGGCACGCTGGTCGCGATCCATCACCGCAGCTGGAACGAAACGGCCATGGAGGACATCCACCAGGAGCCTTGTAACGCCGTGACGCCGCTTATGTATGCGGTGCCGAATTTCTCGTCGCGCCACAGCCTGCGGCGCGCGCACACCGTCAATCCCGGGTGGTTGCGAGCGCCGGGTGAAACCCCCAGCGCCTATGCGTTGGAGACGGCGATGGACGAGTTGTCCTACGAACTCGGGATCGACCCGCTCGAACTGCGTTTGAAGAACTATGCGGAGGCCGACCCGGAAGCCAAGGTGCCGTGGACCACGCGCCAATTGAAGGAAGCCTACGCCGCCGGCGCGCAGGCGTTCGGCTGGGCGCGCCGCCCCCCGCAGCCGCGCTCCATGCGGGAAGGACGCGAACTGATCGGCTGGGGCATGGCCACCGGTACCTATCCCGTCCGCCGCACGCCTGGCCAGGCCAGGATCACGCTATGCCAGGACGGCAGGATCGAAGTCCGCAGCGCCGGCGTGGACCTCGGCACCGGCACTTATACGATTCTTTCCCAGACAGTCGCCGACGCCTTGAATGTGCCCACCGGTCAGATCGACGTCATCCTGGGAGATACCTCGCTGCCGCTCGCACCGCTGGCCGGCGGTTCGCAATTGGCCAATGTGCTGGTCGGCGCCGTCCACAAGGGCGCGCTGGCCCTGCGCGCGGAACTGCTGCGCATCGCCGCGACCGACGCCCGTTCGCCCCTGCGACACGCACGTGCGGCGGAACTCGTACTGGCGGACGGCAAGGTGCTCTCGAGCCGCACGCCGGAGATGGCTATGGCTTTCGGGGCGCTGCTTCGCGCCACCCGTCGGGACAAGGTGGACATCGACGCCGATACCTTCTCCGAAGGCGCGGGCCCGGAGGAGCGCTACCAGGCCAACCGGACGTTCAAGAAGATGGTGTCACCAACCGCGGGAGGCGTGTCCGCGCACGCCTGGAGCGCCCAGTTCGTCGAAGTGCGCGTCGACGAGGATTTCGGTACTGTGCGCGTGCGCCGCATGGTGGGCGCCTTCGACAGCGGCCGGGTATTCAATCCGCGATTGGCGCGCAGCCAATGGATGGGCGGAATGATCATGGGGCTAGGCCAGGCCTTGCTGGAAGACGGTGTATTCGACCCGAGGACGGGCCGCGTGGTCAGCGCCAGCCTGGCGGACTACCTGGTCGCCGTCAACGCCGACGTGCCCGCCATCACCACGATTTCGGTGGGCGTACCGGACTTGAAGGCCACCGCGCTGGGCGGGAAGGCAGTGGGCGAACTGGGGATCGTCGGCGTCGCCGCGGCCATCAGCAACGCCGTCTACCATGCCACCGGCAAACGGGTGCGGGACCTGCCGATCACGATGGAGAAGCTGGTCTGATCCGCCCTGCCCGCGCGGCGGGTGGCCGGGACGGCGTCAGTCCAGCTTCGCCCCGGTCATCCGCACCAGGCTGCCCCACCGCTTGATCTCCGACTCCACGAAGGCTCGGTAGCCGGGCGGCGGAAAATCAGGGAGCTGCATGCCATACTGCGTCAGTTGGGCGGCCACCGCCGGATCGGCCAACGCGCGAGTCAACGCCTTCGCGACGGCATCGACGATGTCCGCCGGCGTACCCGCGGGCGCCGACAGCCCATTCCAGGATCCCAGCACGAAGTCCTTGTAGCCGAGCTCCGCCATTGTGGGCACATCGGGCAGCGCCGACGACCGCCTGGCGCTGGTCACCCCCAGCGCACGAACCTTATTGGCGCGGATCTGCGGAATGGCCGTGGTGATATTGTCGAACTGGAATGCCGTTTCCCCTCCGAGCAGAGCCACGAGCGCGGGCGCATTGCCCTTGAACGGGATATGCAGGGTATTGATGCCGGTCAGGTGCCGGAAATACTCGCCGCAAAGATGCAGCGACGATCCATTCCCCCCGGAACCATAGGCCATCGGATTGGGGGTGGCCGAACGTTGCCGGGCTTCGGCCAGGAACTCCTGGAAATTCGTCGCCTTGACGGCGGGCCCGACCAGCAGCACGTTGGGCAGCGTGCCGATCAACCCGATGTGATCGAAGTCCTTTATCGGGTCGTAGGGCAGGCGCGCATACAGGCTTGGCGCGATGGCCTGCGACGCATTGTTGGACAGCAACAGCGTGTAGCCATCGGGCGGTGATTTGGCCGCGCGGTCGGAGCCTATCGTGCCGCCCGCGCCGGGCAGGTTCTGGACGTACAGGGACCCGCCCAGGAATTCGCTCATCTTCGCGGTCACCGCCCGAACGATCACATCGCTGGACCCGCCCGGCGGAAAAGGATTGATCACCTTCACCGGTTGGTCAGGATAGGCCTTCGCGCTGGCCATCCTGGCAAGCGCGGGCACCAGCACGGCGCCCGCCAGCGCCTGCATGGCGCGGCGACGGTTCACAGGGTTCATTCGTGTCTCCAACATTATGGTTTTTGCAAGGGCGGCCCTGTCGCGGCAACGCCGGCAGGCTCGCCGCCGAAAGCGGATTACCTATCGCGCAAACAACCTGCCGTAGCCGGGCTGCCGGTAGTCCACACCCGCCGTTCGCAGGGCATTCCACATCATGCAGCCCGCCGCCGACACGACGGGCTTCTTAAGGTCGTCCTCCAGTTGCTGGATGGCCGGCAAGGTGGGCATCCCGACCCCGCTGAGAAAAATCGCATCGACGTCTTCGCCATCGGCGCGTCGCGCCACGGTGTAGGCGCGCTCCGGCGTCTCGTCATAGACGTTCGGACAGTCCTGCAGATGCGCATACCGCACCACGGTAATTCCATGCCTTTCCAGGTGCGCCTTGCCTACCAGCGTGATCTCCTCCGAGTAAGGCGTGGCCAGCCCTATACGCTTCACGCCCAGCTCCCGCAGCGCCGCCAGCGAGCTGCCGAAGGCGGTGATGAACCGGCAGCCGGTCGCCTTTTCGACACGCGCGGTGATTTCCGCCTCGCGTTCCGCGCCTATGGTGTAGCTGGTGGCCGTGTGCGCCATGACGATGACGGCCGGGCGCACCATGGCGAGAAGCCGCGCGCATTCGTCCACGCTGGCCGCCTGGCGCCGGTTGCGTTCCTCCTGGCCCCATTGCGTACCCACGCCTTCCGATGCATCCATCCGCGTGAAATGGACGGACACCCCTGGCGGCGCCAGGCGCGGCATTTCGACCTCCACCGTCGGCGCGCCGGGCGGCACCATGAATCCGATCTTCGCTCTCCAGCCGTACATCTTCCTCTCCTTTAGATATGCGTTCGCGTACCCGTGGCCTACGGACCGGGTGGCCGTAGCAACGCGGTCAGATCATTGACGTCGCCGATGTGCTCGAGCTGGTTCACCATGTCGATGATCTGCTCGGCGCGGCCATGGCAGGCCGGCGCCGCGATGCGTCTGAACTTGATTTCTGTTTTCTCCATGGACGGCTTCATGGTCTCTCCCTCGGAACCCGTCATCCGCAGTCGGCGGCCATCCTTCGTGGCGATGTCGACAACCACTTCGTCCTCAAGCTGGCTGTCGCGCCCGAGTTCGATCCTGTCGGCAAGCGTCAGCACGCCCTCGTCCCGCAGGTTTTCGTAATAACCGTATTCGTCGATCGGCCTGCCCAGCAGCGCGGCGGCCACGCAAAATCGGGCGGAAATCCTCGCATGCAAGGCGCTGGCGTAGGGTGCGACGTTGGTGAACCCGGGATTGGTGAAGGTCGCATCCGACACCGTGATGCGCACGACATTGATGCCAGCCGGATCCAGGCGATGCCGTGCGGCAAGCGCCAATGCCAACGCCACGGGCGTCTGAACGAACATGCAGATCGGGTATTCCTTATATACCGTCTCGGTCATCAGCAGCCGTTCGCCCAAGCCAGCAACCGCCCGATGTGCGTCGTCCGCGGTATTGGCCATGGCCTCATAGAAACCGGCCTCGCCTTCGAACGCGAGCGGCGACGCGGTCGCCCCCGCGGCCCCCAGCATGGCGGCGCACGTGCCATTACGCGCCGCCATGCCCACGTTGAGCTTGACGTCCATCGTCCCCGTCAGGAAACCGGCGCCGAAGCCGCCCGCGAACACGCCAGCGCAGCCCAGCGCGTCCCGCGTCCGCCTTTCATCCAGGCCCATGGCTCGGGTAGCCGCGGCGGCGGCGCCTATGGCGCCCGCCACGCCGGTCGCGCGAAAGCGCGGCAACATGCCGGGACCGCCAACGTACGCACGCGCGACGATCTCGTAGCCGGCGACCAGTGCCGCCAGCAGGTAATGCCCGCCGCGATGGTGCATTTCGGCGAATGCGAGGGCGGCAGGCACCACGACAGCGCCGGGATGGGACTTGTACAGGACGTCATCCTGGGTCCTGCCGTTGATCAGGGTGGCGTTCACGAACGCGGCGTCGGGCATGGCATAGCCGCCAGCATGTCCGATGATGGTGGTGTGGCCGCCTCCCGGGGTCGCGAGCGCCATGGCCACCGTCGGCACCGGAAGCTGCGTGGCGGGGATGGAAGTGGCCAGGCAATCCAACAATCGTTCCTTGGCGAGTTCGACGATAGCAGCCGGCAAATCCTCGAAACGCAGGCCGCTTGAAAAGGCAGCCCAGCGGCCGCTGATGCTTTGCATGGAATCATTGCGCGTGATCGCCATCGTTGTCTCCGTTCTGTTGATCTTGTAGCCGCTAAGGTAGGAGAGCCTGATTCCGTTGACAATCCGACGGGACGCAAACTACCTTTTCGCTTTCTGAAAAGATAAAGGCCGCGCTTGGATACCATCGTCTGCATGCAGCTTTTCGCCCGGTCGGTGCAGTTGGGCAGCTTCTCGGCTGCCGCCCGACAGGCAGGGATAGCCCCAGCCAGTGTTTTCCGCGCGGTGAATGCATTGGAAGATTCGATAGGCGCCAAGCTTCTGAACCGCACCAGCAGGCGGTTGTCGCTCACGGAGGCGGGGGCGCTCTACTACGAGCGCCTGCAGTCCATCCTGAACGCGATGGATGATTTGAAAGCCGATATCGGCCAGTTGCAGGCGACGCCGAAAGGGACGCTGCGCGTCCTGTCGCGCGTCGCCTTCGGCAACAAACATCTCGCGCCCATCCTGCCGGAGTTCCTGCTCAGGCACGGTGGCTTGCGCGTCGACCTGCTACTGTCCGACCACCCCACGGATCTCGTGGCCGAGAAAATCGACGTCGCGATCCTCTGGGGCGACGTTACGAGTCCTTCACTGGTCAGGCGCAAGCTGGTTTCCAGCCCACGCACGGTCTGCGCCAGCCCGCGCTACCTGGACAAGTATGGCCGGCCGCAACGTCCCGCGGAGGTGGCGGCATACAACTGCCTGACCTTTCGCTCGGACGTCGCGCGACCCGCTTGGCGCTTCATCAAGGACGGTGAACTCATCGAAGTTGCGGTAACAGGAAGCTTGCGCTCCGACGGCAGCGAAGTGCTGCGTGAAGGCGCCTTGCGGCACCTGGGCATCGTCCTACTGCCGACCTGGATGGTCGGCCCAGACTTGGCCGCGGGGCGCCTGGTGCCGCTGCTCACGGATTACCAGGCCAGCGCCTTCGGGTTCGACGACGACGTGTGCATCGTGACGCACAAGGCTCGCCATCGTTCCCTGAAGGTGCAGCTATTCATCGAGTTCTGCCTGCAGCACTTCCGTGCGCGCACCGACTGGGCGTCGTTGAAGAACGATTGACGCCTCCCGCCGGCGGCGCCCGTCAAACCGCTCACGCTGCTTTGCCCCCTTGCGGCACCGGCGCATTCTGCTCGATCAGGCCTTGACGTTTCAGCTCGTCCCAGAAGGCGGCGGGAACGGTGTCCTTCATCGAGCTGGCGTTCGCCAGCGCCTGCGCCTCGGTGTGGGCGCCGACGATCAGGGCCAGGGCCACGTCGCGCGCGCAAGCGACGCCTATGGGCAGGGACACGCTCATATGCGCCAGGTTCGTACCGTTGCTCGCCGGGACGCTTATGCCAGCTACGACGATGGTGACGCCCGAAAAGATGGGATCTGGTATCTCTTTCTCCTCCTGAGCGCGCAGCGACCGTGACCTCTGTCGTTTGCACCGTTGCCGTCGACACTCCGCTGCGATATAGTCGTATGGTCGTACCATAATACTATACAGGAGACACCATGATTCGGCGGACAGTCTTAGGCGTCGCGCTCGCGGCCATTTGCGTCTGCGCTAGCGCGCAGGAGTACCCCACCCATCCCGTGACGATCATCGTCCCATTCGCCGCAGGCGGCGGCACGGACCAATCGGCCCGGCTCGCCGCGCAATTGCTCACCAAGTCCTTGCACCAGACCTTCGTCGTCGAGAACAAGGCGGGCGCCGGCGGCATGATAGGCCTGGGTCAGCTGGCGAGGGCCAAGCCGGACGGCTACACACTTGGATGGGCCGGCAATAGCCCGCTCACCATCGCGCCCTATCTGCAGAAAAATCCACCATACGACCCGGCGACGGCGTTCACGGCGGTGAGCCTGGCTGGCTTGTCCTCATCCGTCCTGCTCGCCCGCCCCGGGCTGGACGTGCACACCTTGCAGGCGCTCGTGGCGAAAGCCAAGGCGCAACCCGGCTCGATATCGTTCGGCACCAGCGGCATCGGCACGTCGACCCACCTGCTCGGGGAGCTGTTGAAGTCGGAGACACAGACCGATCTGCTTCACGTGCCGTACAAGAGCGACGCAGAATGCATTTCCGCCTTGCTGGGCGGTCAGGTCGACATAGCATGGGTGTCGTCGCAAATCGCTATCCCTCAGGTGAGCGGCGGCAAACTAATCGGCCTGGTGGTATCGGGTGACGGCCGGGAGCCCGCCATGTCCGGCGTGCCGACTGTGAAAGAAGCGGGCGTCCCAAACATGCAGGTGCCGATTTTCTTCGGCTTGGTGGGCCCGGCCAGGCTGCCGCATGACATCGTCGACAAGTTGGCCGCAGCGATGGCAAACGTGGCGCGCGATGAGGAGTATCGCAGGGCGCTGTCCGCCACGGGGCTGCACGCGGCCAGCTCGTCGCCGGCGCAGTTTTCGGCACTCCTCGAAAGCCATCGAACCCGTTGGTCGACCCTGATCAGGCAATTGAACATCAGCGGCCAGTAGAAGCCGTCCCTTCCGGCCGTGGCGGCCCGCCCGCCGCCGCTTCCCTCTTTGTTGAAATGGAGTTTCCCATGATCAAACATATCAGCCTGATCAACCGTCACCAGAACGAGTCCGTGGCGGATTTCCGCGCCTATTGGCTCAACGTGCACTCGCAACTGGTCAAGGGCGCATTGCCGGGGCTTCGCAAGTATGTCGCCAACTTTCCGGTCGACGTCTCGGACTCCGAACCGCTCGCCAGCGGCCGGCACCTGTCCTGCGACGCAATCGTCGAACTGCATTTCGACAGCCTGGACGCGTTGAAGGCGGCGATCCGTTCGCCGGACTGGCAAAGCGAAAAGCGCAAGGCCAGCAGCGCAAGGTTGATGGAGCTATCCCTCAATCAGTACATGATCGCGGAAGAAGTTTCGATATCCCTGGACGCATGACGGAAAAAGGCGGCTCGCACCACATGCGAGCCGCCGCGGGCACCGCCGGGCCGTTCATGCCAGGGCGCAAGCCATGCTTTGCGCCCCGTAGCCTTATTGGCTCAAATTCAACGTCTTTACGGTCTTCTCGTAGGTGGTCCGCTCTTCGTCCAGAAAGGTCTCGACCTTGCCGATGTCCGCATCGTCAGGCTTGACGTCAGCGCCGAACTCCTTCATCCGGTTGACGAAGGTAGGATCGTTCATCACGGCCTTGAGCGCCTGATTCAGGACGTCACGGTTCTGCGCCGGTATCTCGCGTGGCGCGAAAACGCCAAACCAGGCAGAGATATCAAAACCCGCGACGCCCTGCTCCTGCATGGTCGGGATGGAAGGAAAGTTCAACGATCGTTCCATGCTCAGCGTGGCCAGCGGACGTAGCCGTCCGTCAGCAATGGGACCCTTGCCGTCGATGCCGGCGATCGTGTACCACTGCACATCGCCGGCCGCCATTGCGATCAGGATGTCCGGCGTACCCTTGTACGGGATGTGCTGGAACTGCGTGCCGGCCCGCAGATTCACCGTTTCGCTCGCGACATGCGTGACTGAGCCGATGCCGGGCGAGGCGAAGTTGTCCTTCTTGGTAGTCTTGCCGGCGGCCACGAGATCACTCAGGCTCTTCCACGGCGAGCTGGATGGAACCACCAGCAGCAGCGGGGTGTGCGCGACGATCCCGATCGGCTCCAGATCCTCCATCTTGTAGCGGACCGCCTTGTTCACCAAGGGGATGAGCGTGATCGGGCCCGACACCGTGAACAGCAGGGTGTATCCCTCCGGATTGGCCCGCGCCACGTTCTGCACACCGAGCGCGCCGCCCGCGCCGGCCAGGTTCTCGACGATCACGGGTTGCCCGAGCTTGTCGCTCATGCCCCGGGCCACCATCCTGCCCAGGGTGTCCGTCGATCCGCCGGGGGGAAACGGAATGATGAAGCGGATGGGCTTGTCCGGAAAAGCGCCATGCGCGGCGCCCGCCACGCAGGCGGCCGCCGCGAACGTTGCCAGGGCCGCGACCAGTTTAGGAAATTTCATGTATGTCTCCCTACGGAATCTTTTATTGAAGGCGCCCGGGGCCCAGGCGAGCCCGCGCAGCCTGCTATCACGCCGCACCGACGGCCGACGAACGGACCATTTCTTCGTGTGTCAGCACATGGGAAAGCGCATAGAAGTCGAAAATCACCCCCACTCGCGCGCCGTGCGATACGAGGCTTTCCTCGCCGAGCAAGCCGCGACCCAACTCCCGCAGCATGGCCTCGTCCCATCCTTCCACCAGCAGGATCCAATCCGATTCGACGGACCCCGCGCCGTGCGCGCAGATGCGCTCCTCTTCGGTCATAGGCCTTTCGATCGACCGGTCGCGGACCAGGAAATGCGCCCCAACGCGGCCGTCACGGGATGCAAAATCGCCCGACACCGTCTCCATCAACCAGGCTTTCAGGGCATCTTCGCGCCTGGCGGCCGGCGAGAAACGCACCGTCATGGCTCGTGAGCCAGTGCCCAATCCCGAACTGGCCACCACTTCGCACAGCGTGCGGCCGGCATAGTCGGCCAGCGGCCGGAATTTCTGGGTCCAGGGCGTGGGGGTGTTCAGTTTGTCGATGTATTCGCCCTGGACCGTGACGGACTTGTCGGCCACTTCGTACAGCGCAAAGGCCGAAGGGGAGCCTTCATCCAGTGCGTTCAGGCGACGTCCGCGCAGAAAACCCTTAGTGCTCACACGTTCGAGCAGGTGTTCATAGGAATGGAACCTGCAGTGCTCCTCACGGTATTCACGCGGGTAATTGCTATAGATCACGACGGCTGTCTTTCCGAGCAATGCCAATTTCCTTCTCCTTGTTGTCAGATGCGGTCAACGCACGTATACCAGCTGTTCCGAATTTTAATGTAGTATGGTCCAACCATACAAATGAGATCCTGGACGACTGGGGAGCAGCATGCGACTTAATCATGTAAGCGCGATCGTGACCGGCGCGGCGGGTGGTATCGGGCGGGCCGTCGTGCGCGCACTGTTGGAAAGCGGCGCCAAGGTGCTCGCCACCGACATCGACGATGCCCGGCTTCAGGGCTTGAAGGATTCCCTGGCGCCAGATCATCATGCCCGCCTCAGACTGATGCGCGCGGACCTGGGCGACGCCGGCTCTCCGCCCCGCTTGCTCGACGGCGCGGAGCAGGCGTTCGGCCAGGCCAACGCGGTCGTCAATAGCTCCGGGCTCGGGCGCGCCATTTACACCAGGGATCTGCTGACGGATCCCCCACCCGTCTGGGATATCGATTTTTCCGCCTGGCATAGCATGTTCGACGCCAATACGATGAGCCCCATCCGCCTGATCAATGCCGCGGTCCGGCGCTTCCGCGCCGGCGAATGGGGTCGGGTCATTACCATTACCACCAGCCTGGACCACATGCTCGCCAACGGTTCCGGACCGTACGGACCATCGAAGGCCGCCCTGGAAGCGTACACGTCGATTCTCGCACGCGAATTGAGCGGTTCCGGGATTACCGCGAACGTCCTGGTGCCAGGAGGCACGGTCGATACGCCAATGGTGCCGGACATTCCGAACCTGTCGCGCGAATCCCTCCTGTCGCCCGATGTCATGATTCCCCCCCTGCAGTGGCTGCTGTCCCGGGACGCCGATGGCGTGACCTGCAGGCGCATCCGCGCGAATCTCTGGGACACCGCGCTGCCGCCGGAAGCGGCCTACCAGGCGGCGTCCGCGCCGGCGGGGTGGTGGGACCTGGCAGCGGGACAACAACGACGCCCCCGAATGCCGGCGACTTAGTAAGGACGGGGCGCGACGGCTTCGCGCTCGCGCACGGTCACGGCCATTTCCCCGACCTGGTCGATCGCGATCCGGACCGTATCGCCGCTCGCCATCGGCCCCACGCCTTCCGGGGTACCGCTTGCGATCACATCGCCCGGCCGCAGCGTCAACACCGACGAAATCATCTCGATCAACTCGGGAATGCCGACAATCAGATCCGAGGTATTCGCATCCTGGCGCAGCTCATCGTTCACCCAGAGGCGATTCCGCAGCGTTCCAGATTCCGGAATCTCGTCCGCCGTCACCAGGTAGGGGCCCAGGGGCGTAAAGGTATCGAAGGACTTGCGCATCGTGCGCTCTTCTTCGCCCGAACCCTTTTCGATACGCATCGTTCCGTCGATCAGGCAGGCATACCCGAACACATAGTCGAGTGCGTTGGCGCGCGGGACGTCGCGGGCCGTCCTGCCGATGATGACCGCCAGTTCGGACTCGTGATCGAAGCGCCTGTTGGAGCCCTTCGGCAACCAGACGGTGCCGCCTGCGCCCACCACGCTGGCCGGCGCCTTCAGAAAGAACCCCTGCTCCCGTGCACTACGCCCGCCGGTCGTGACCGAACGGTCGCCCAGTTCGCCGATGTGCTTGCGGTAGTTGGCCGGCGCCGCGAAGATGTGCGGCGGCGCGGGATTCGCGGCCAGAAGCCGCACGTCGCCGAGTCGGTGCAAGGGCGCGCCGGCAACGGCTGCTTCGAGCTTGGGTCTGTATTCAGCCCAGTTCTCGATGAGCCAATTGATGCGTTGCCCGGGCAATCGCGCGAGAAACTCTGGCAATGCGCCGGTGACGTCCGCGATGCCGGCGTCGGTGACGATCCCGACCTGGAAATCGTTGAAGGAAGCGATCTTCATGTATCAGTTGCTCTTGGAGACGGAAACAGGTTCGTCCGCGATTTCTTCGCGGTAGTAACCGAGCTTTTGCATGACCGGGAAGTCATTGACCTGGAACAGCAGCGCATCGCTGCCGCCGAGATTGGCGTGCGAGTGCCACGCCCAGGGATTGATCGTCAGGAAGTCGCCCGCCCGCCAGTCGTACGCGACGCCTTCCACGACGGTCCTGCCAGCACCCTCGACGACGTAATAGAGCTTGCTCCCCGTATGCCGGCGTGCGACGCCCTGGAAACCGGCGCGCAGCCGTTGCAGCCGCATGTCCATGGTCTGCATGGCTGGACCGCCAGTGACGGGATTGCGGTATTCCTGGATCAGGTCGTCGGCGGGATCGCTCCCCAGGACGGCGATGCGGTCCAGCGATTCGAGCGCCAACGCGCGCGGATACACCAGCAGCGGATTCGCCGTCGCTCCCGTCGGGACGACCGCGGGCGGCATCATCAGGGCGTTACCGAACAGGCGTTCCGACCTGTCCGGCACGGGCAGCACTGCCTGCTGTTCCGAAGCATGCGGTTCGAAGAAACTGGCATGCAACATCTGCATGACGGCCACGTCCAGGATGTCCAGCCATACAATCGGCTGGTCTCCATGGTATTCATGGTCGTGCCAACACATCGACGGCGTCAGAACGAGATCGCCTTCGTTCATCACATAGCGTTCGCCGTCGACGGTGGTCGTGGCGCCACCGCCCTTCATGATGAACCGGAACGCATTCGCCGTATGCCGATGCGCGGCGGCGATTTCACCGGGCAGGATCACCTGGATCGACGCCCAGAACGTATGTGTCGTGCCATAGGGCAGCCCCGGATTCGCCAGCCGCAGCGTGCGGCGCTGGCCGCCCGAACCGATGTCGAGTTCGGATCCCAGGCGCTGAAGCAATGGTTGCAGGTCGGCCCAGCGCCAATGCACGGTCTGGGTGCTCGACTTCGGTTCGCGCGTGAATACGGGCGGGTCATCCGGCTGGTGGACCTTGCAATTGAATTTCGCCAGCTCGGCCTTCAGATTCTGACGCGCCCGCGCGTCCTGCATGCTTGTCTCTTCACTCATTCCATCGCTCCATCTCCGGGCTGTCCTGTCCAGCTCCCGCTCCAGCCTGTCGAACTGAAAATCCATGCGCCATAATACATCATAAGGTTGTACCTTATGCTTGGTATAATCTCTCATGGTTGCAGCCTGCGACTTGTGCTACTAGTGGCATTCCTCTATCGAAATCGCTTTGGAACCCTGGACGATGAGTAAAGCAATGAAGGCGGCGCGTCAGGCGCCCGCCGTGGCTGAAGAGGCGAGCGGGCCTTCCTTCGCCCCGATAAAGACCAAGCGCGCCTTCGAACAGGTCTGCGACCAGATCCGCCGCGAGATCGCCATGGGCAGGCTGAAGCCCGGAGATCGCCTGCCACCGGAACGCGAATTCGGCGAGCAGCTCGGGGTCAGCCGCACCGCGGTCCGCGAAGCCTTGCGCAGCCTGGAAAACGCCGGGTTGGTGTATTGCCAGCAGGGCATGGGCGGCGGGGCATTCATCTGCCAACGCGACTCCGGCATCGTGACGCAGGCCGTCAGCGATATGGTGATGCTTGGGCAGGTGCCCTGGGGCGACGTCACCGAGGCGCGAATCATGTTGACCGAACAAGCGATCCGGCTGGCTTGCGAGCGGGGAACGGAAGAAGACTTTCTCGCGCTGGAGCAGGACATCGATCACATCGAGGAACTGACCGCGCGCGGCGACTTCAGCCGGCGCACCAGCTACATCACCGAGTTCTACCGGCTGCTGGCCTTGGCCACCCACAATCTGGTTCTGCTCATGCTGCTGGAGTCGCTGTCGGAACTCAGCCGCGCGCTGCTGGCCAAGGTCGATCCGGTGCCTAAAAGCGACGTCATTGCCGTCCGGCGCCTGGTGGTCAAGCATATCCGCGCACGCAATGCCGACGCCGCCGTCGCCGCGATGGGCGCGCACCTGCGCCGACTGGACCAGTATCTGCGCAGCGAGTCGAAGAAGGAGTCGCCCCGGCGCGCGCGTGTGCGCTAGGCGAAGCCTACCAAGCGGCCGGCTAGGCCGGCGCGCCCAGCATTTCGGTCAGTTGCCTGACGTCCGGCAAGTCCTCGATATGCAGTATCTGATCGACGATACGATCCAACTGGGCCGACCAGGCGCCGGATCCGGGCGCGGCGCTCGCCGCCAAGCGGCGGAATTTCTCCACCACATCGTGTTCGCCGTAGGCCTGCGCGTCGTCCCACGCGTCGCCCAATGCATAGTCGCTGGACGCCTCGAATAGCGTGCCGCGCGCGTACACCCGCGCGCGAGAAGGCACCTTGAGTTCGTTCTTCTCCAGCCCCCAGTTGGCCGGGTCATAGCCGCGCTCGTCATCGCCTACGACGACCTTGCCGCGGATCGCCCGCGCCGCCGCGCCGCTCATGCTGCTTGCGCTGAACCACTCGGGGCCGGCGGGCACGCGCAGCACGACCATGGCCGCCGCATGGGCGAAGCTGAATCCCGCCGCAACCAGATTGGGCGGATCCTGGTTGGAATAAAAGCAGGGATACGGAATCATGGGAAACGAATCCAGTTCGATGCGCTCGATTTCTTCCGCCTGCAGCCGATGAGTGCGGACCAGGAACTCGAACGCGGTCAGCGCATAATGGATCCAACGGCAGCATGGCCAGAACTTGATGGAGGTTTGCGGCAGGTACCACTCAGCGCCGCGCCCGCGCAGCATCGCGTCGGGAGACAGGATCGCGCCCTAGAAGACCTGCCCATAGCTATTCGAATCGAAGATATCCCGGATGCCGCGCACGCCCTCGCGCGCATTCCAGCCGGTATCCGCGTACTTGAGCGTGCCCAGCATGGTGTCCCGCCCCCATTGCCTGGACCAGTCGCGTCCCACCATATATTGCGCGCAATTGCCAAAGGCATCGGCGAGCGGCTCCGTCGACAGGCCGTTCAGGCGTGCCGCCGCGGCGCACGCCGCATGCACGCCCTGCCCCGGCCCTACGAGCCCGGTCCACCCCCGGGTCCGGCCCTTCTCGTCGACCGTCACGCGCGGCGACAGGTAGTTCCCCAGGCGCACGCCGACCTCGAAGCCCATGATGAATGCGCCGAGCAGGTCTCTGCCGGTGCGTCCCTGCTCCTCGCACAATGCCAGCGCGGCGCCCAGGGTCGCCTGGGCGTGATGTCCCTGCACCTTGTAGCACTCATCCATATCGAGCACATTGCCGAGCCGGCCGTTCGCCCAGGCCGCCATCGACACGCTTGTCTTCTGGCCCGTGCCGAGTACCGTGGCGACCCCGGGACCGCTTTGCCGGACGATGCGGCGCAAAGCTTCGCCCGGCGGCGTGTCGACCGCGCCTATCGCGCAACCGACGGTATCCAGCAAGAGGTATTTCGCGGCCTCGACCAGGCTCGGGGGGAAATCCTCATACCTGTTCCCAAGCCCGAATTCCGCGAGTTGTTTTGTTATCACGTGCAAGTCTCCACCGGTTCATGCGCCATCGATTGTTAACGGCCGCACACGCCGCGCATCAGGGCGAGGGGATATGCCGCCAAGGTCTGGGCCCGCCAGGCGACGTGGCCGTCCGGCCGCACCAGGACCAGCGGTTCCTGATAGGCCGTCAGAACGCCTTCTTCATTCATCTCGTACACGGCGAGCGGTACGCCAGCTTCGTGCGCCGCCTGGGCTATCCTGGCGGCATCATCGCGCCGGTGTGAAGCGGCCATCAGCACGAATCCCTTGCCGAACAAATCCAGGGTGGAAACGCCTTCCGCAAGCCACGCATGCGGCGCCCTGCATCCCGGCCGGGTCGTCGGCCGATAGTTCACCGCGTCGAGAAATTCCCGCTCCACCTGCTCCGGCGTTTCCAGTTCGTTGTAGACGATGACGGGGGAATCCATATAGCGATTGCCCAGATGCATATTCTTGGAGAACCACTCCTTGCGCAGGCCGTCGCCCAATCCCTTGCCGACGGCCGCCCGCGCCGCGTCGCCTTCGGGACCGTCCGCGAACACCATGGCGGTATGCGGCACCTTCTGCATGACCTCCAGGTTGCTGGTAGAAAATCGCGTTATCCTGTGCGCCACTGGCCGGCGCTCGATCTCGTAGGATGCCAGCAGCGCCTCGCCGCCCCAGCCTTCCAGGCAGCCGGCCAATTTCCACGAGAGGTCGACGGCATCGCCGATGCCGGTATTCATGCCCAGGCCGCCGGTCGGCGACGTCAGGTGGCAAGCATCGCCGCAGATGAAAACCCGGCCGCGCCGATAGCTGTCGGCGACCTGCTCGATGCGGGTCCACCGCAGGACGCTCAGCAGCTCCATGTCGAAGGGCTTGCCCACGGCCCGGTAGGCAAACTGCTTGAGCTGGTCGTCCGTATAGTTGTGCCGTTCGGTGGCGTTGCCGATTATGGACATGCGCCACTGGTCGTTGCCATTGATCGCGACGATGGTCGCCCACACGCCGGATTCCCCCACGAACATGTAGCGATAGCCCGGCGCCTTGTCATGAAGACCATTGAAATCCGCGCACCTGAAGATGACGTTGGTGGTGTGGGTCAGGACGCCCTTGCCCTGCATGCCTATGCCCAATCGTTCGCGCACCGTGCTGCGGCCGCCGTCGCAGCCGACCAGATACTTGCTCCGGTATTCCCTGACCTGGTCCGTGCCCAGGTCCTGCACTTCGGACGTCACGCCATCCGCATCCTGCCGAAAGGAGAGCAGGCGGTGTCCATACCGCAGCTCGACGCCGGGCTGCGACGCGGCGAAGCGCTGCAGGATCGGGTCGAACATATTCTGCGGGCACCGCTCGCGTTTCTGCGGGCTTTCCGGCGGAGCCTGGTCATCCGCCATCGAAGGCATGGGCTGCCTGCCCAGTTCGTAGCCGTCCAGCGTCGTCAGGTAGACATTGTCCTGGGGGTATCGGCGGTTGTAGGCGCTGGACTCGACGTCCTTCACGATCCCCCAACGGCGGCAGAACTCCATGGTCCGTATACCGACGCCATCCATTTTCGCCTGGCCGATCCTGCCGTCGCCCTGCTCCAGCAGCACTGCCCGGCGCCCGCGCCAGCCGATATCTCCCGCCAACGACAGACCGACCGGGCCGCCTCCGACGACGAGAACTTCCGTTTCGATGATGTTCATCCGTCTATCCTTACGCCGTGCCCGCGCCGACGGCCTGGTCTTTGCGCTGTTGTGCGATATGTTGGCCCGCGCGCATCCCGGTGGTCGCCGCCTTGGCCAGTCCTCCCAGATAGCCGACGCTGCGGCCGCCTTCCAACCCGCCCGTCGATCCGCCCGCCGCGTACAGTCCGGGGAATGCCGAGCCATCGCCGCGCAGGGCGCGTCCCCATTCGTCGATCGCGATGCCGCCCATGGTGTAGGTAATGCCCGCGCAAACGGGCACCGCATAGAAGGGCCCGGTGCTGATCGGGTATGGGCGGTAGGCGCGCGGATTGCGGGGCGGGTCGAGCGATTCCAGGCTGCCCGATTCTATGGCAGCGTTGTAGCCAGCCACCGTCTCCATCAACGCATCCGCCGGCAAGCCGAGCCGCTGCGCGAGCTCGCCTAGCGTCGCAGTCTTGATGACGGTCCCGCCGCAGTTCTCCATATGCGGATTCGGCGGCAGGAAACGGGAAGAGCCCGGGCCATCCCATAGCGGTTGATCGAATATCACCGTCGTCGACAGCGGGTCCTGCATGGCCGCGATCCCGTTGGCGATATACACCCCACCGCGACCTTCGTCCAGGAAGCGCTTGCCCTGGCCGTCCACCACGATCGCCGACGTGGCCACATTGTCCATCCAGGGAAGCGGCCACAACTTGTCGTTGGTCAACGCGTCCCGGTTCATGACATGGCCATAGAAGCCGACCAGCTCCGTAAGCCGGGCACCGGCGGCCCTGGCCATGCGCAGTCCGTCGCCATGGCCGGACTTGGCGTTACGCTGCAACAGCTTTTCAGGTGCTGGGGAAATACCCTCTCGCAGTATGGCCGGGTCGCACTGATAGCCGCCATCGGCGATCACGACAGCGGTCGCCCGAACCTGGAATTCTTCATCTCCACGGCTGCCTCGCAGGCCGACGCACCGGCCTCCATCGACGACGAGCTCGGTGGCCCGATGGCCGCGCAGGATGGCACCGCCGAACTTCGCCAGCTCAGCGGCCAGCGTGCGCAACAGCACGTCGCCGCCGCGCCCTTTCCACTCGGACCCGACCCGTTGCAGCGAGGGCGGCGACAGCACGAAATTGTGGTGCGCTTCCGCACCGCCCTTGATGAAGCGAATACCGTGCGACTGCAGCCACCTGACCGCGCGCTTGGTGTCGACGGCCATGGCACGTGCCAAGGCCGGATTCACGCTGCCTTCGGTCGCCCCCATGATCTTCTGTTCGAGCAGGCTCTCGTCGGACAGGATGTCCGTGAGGCAGATATGAAAGGCTCCGCCCGTCATCCGCGAGTTGCACAGATAGTCCTCTGCTTCATTGCGTTCCAGCACGACCGTTTTCAGGCCGCTTTCCGCCGCCATCAGCGCCGCGGACAAACCCGCCAGCCCGCCGCCTACCACGCATACGTCACTTTCTATCATTTTGACCACCCTCTTCTTATCATGCAGCTTGATACCCGGTCCGTACGCGCACGCACGGGTCGTACAACGCCTATCGAGGCATCAAGGTCTCGGCAACCAGCTCGACGACCTCGACCAGTACGCGGATCACGAAATACGTCGCCGCCGCGAGAATTGCCGAGATGACGTACCCGTCCACCAGTCCTGTGCGAAAAGCCACCCACCAGCCAATGAGCAGCACGCCCAGGGTGGCCAGCAGGACGACGATGTGCTTCTGTCGTATCAGTGCGCGTATCAGCGGAAACGGGACGCTGGCTTGGGACTCGGTCGTTGCCGGATCTTGGTACACGGTGCCTCCTAATCGGTTATCTGATGTGCCCGGCCGAACCCTAGCCGCGCCTTTTTAATTATAGGTGCTATGGTCATACCTTTAGGTTGGTGTTACCTACACTGGCCTGGGACGGAAGTTTGTGTTATTCGAACCCGCGGCCGTCGCGGGCCGCTTGCTCAATCGCGTGCGACCCGTGGAAATGCACGCACGATCCAGCCGGTGTCCTCTGCCGCCGCCAAGCCCTTCAGGCGCTCGGCATAGGTCCCCACGTCGAAGCGCGGAAAGACCGGCGCACATAGCCGATGCAGTTTCCGCCACACCTCTTCGGGCGTGATGGGGTTCCGCGGCGACCCCTTCGGCGTCTGGTTCTCCCTCTGCGCGAGCAGCCTGCCGTCGTGGTCGAAAAGCTCGACCCTGGATTGGTGATAGTGGCTGTATTCCGGCGCCTCGCGCAGTTCTATTCCCGGCATCAGCGCGCTGACGCGACCCGTCAGAAAGCGCTGGTAATCGTCGCTGTGGACGGGCTGAATGACGTCGTCGCCCAGCAATGCCAGGGCAAGACAGTACTGGCTGTGAAAGCGCGCTTCGTTGGCGGTCGCGGGGGGCCTGGATTTCGACACCGCGGGAATGATGTAGGACGCCATGTGCACCTGTATCCTCGCGACCCGGTCGACAAGAAGGCCTTCCTGCCGTAACGCGATGAGCGAATCGATCGCGGAATGCATATAGCCGCAGCATGCGTGCAATTTGCGCCTGGCCGACTCCAGATACCACCTGTCCTTGCGGGTCAGCGGCTTGGTGTCGTAGGAAAGGGCGACGGTTCGCAGATAGCCCATGGGCCCCTCCAGGATCCGCACAGGTCCGGTGATGCCGTGCAGCGCCTGCAGGGCGCCCGCCGTGCCGGCCGCCGCCGGCATGGAGCCGAACAACAGGGGTTTCGCGCTGCCGCCATCGCCGAAGATCACTTCCGCGGGACACCAGCCGGCCTGGGCGAAGGCGTTCGCCATGGCATGCAAGGTATGCGTGGCGTCCATCCCCAACAGCTTCGCGCACGCCGCCGCCGCGCCGGCCGAGCCCGCCGGCCCAACCGAAACCATTCCTACCTCGGTATAGGGTTTCATCGTCGGGTAGAACGCGGAATAGATACGGGACGTGACCTCGATGCCCGTGACCAGAGCGGAGATCAACGCTCGCCCGCTGGCACCCACCGATTCGGCCATTGCAAGGACGGCGGCCACATTGCCTATGCCCGAATGGCCGCACGTCAGGTCGTTGAGCTCGTGGATATCGCCCATATAGGCATTGACGCGCGCGGCCCCTTCGGCCGGCAAGTCCACCGCGCTGCCGATCACGCCGATGTTTCCAGCCCCCGCGCGTTGCCGCTCCGACCGTATCAGCGCCTCGGCTTCCGGCGCGTGCGCGCCGCTCGTCATGCAGGCGACGGTATCCGCCACAGTAAGGACAGCCTGCTCGACCACGGGCTGCGGAATCTGCTCGTAATCGATGCCGTGAGCGTAATCCGCCAGTTCTTCCAGCAACGCGCGGGTCATCCGTGTCTGCCATTGTGTATAGGACCTATGGTTATACCAAATACGATAATAC
Source organism: Bordetella ansorpii (assembly GCF_900078705.1). Lineage (GTDB taxonomy): Bacteria > Pseudomonadota > Gammaproteobacteria > Burkholderiales > Burkholderiaceae_B > Bordetella > Bordetella ansorpii_A. The sequence continues at coordinate 227,365 of NZ_FKIF01000010.1, read as the reverse complement.
GCAAGTGGTAACTGCGTGTCGGGAATTCCCTAGCCGCTTTCACCTATAGGTAAAATGGTATGATGTTATTGCCTTACTCAAGGATCGCTCATAGACGATCCTCAATCCATTGGAGACACGATGAGATCCCGACATTTACTCAAGTCGCTGTGCCTGGGCTTGGCGATGATTTCGACCGCTTTCACATCCGTGGCCTCAGCCGCGTTCCCGGACAAGCCGATAAAAATCGTCCTGCCCTTCCCGCCAGGGGGTTCCACGGACATCGTCGGCCGTTTGCTGGCCAAACAGATGAGTGAGCGATTGCATCAGTCGGTCATCGTGGAGAACATGCCCGGCGCGGCGGGAACGATAGGCGTACAGAACGTCGTCCGTTCGCCGCCCGAAGGGTATACCCTGGTCTTCACAATCTCGGGCCCCATCACGCTACTGCCGCAGGTCAACAAGAATGTCCGGTACACGATGGACGATCTGCAGCCTGTGGGCATCGTCTTGAAGACCCCATTCCTGCTCGTCGTCCCAGCCGCTTCGCCGTTCAAAACCTTGGGGGACCTGCTCGCAGCGGGCAAGGGCAGCCAGAAGACAGTACCGGCTTTCGGCTCGTCTGGCGTAGGGGCGATATCGCATGTGGCCAGCGAGATGGTAAACATCAAGGCGGGCACCCGGTTCCTGAACATCCCGTACAAGGGAACCGCCGAGACCCTTCAAGCCCTGTATTCCGGCGACGTGCAGTGGGCGCTCATCACCGGCGTCGACGGCAAAGGGCCCATCGGCGATGGACGCCTGCGGCCGCTTGCGTCCTTGAGCCAGGCGCGCTCGCCGACCTACCCGGCCATTCCGACGATGCAGGAACTGGGTGTACCAGGCATGAATATCGATACCTGGTACGGTCTTTTCGCGCCCCGGAATATCCCGCCCGCGAATCTCGAGCTGCTCAGCCAAACGCTGACCGCCATAATCAACCATAAGACGTTCGCGGCGGCTATCGTGCATCTGGGTGGAGATGTACCGTCAACAGACCCATCGCCCAACGCAACCAAATCCATGCTCGCCAAGGAGCACGACCAGTATGCCGCCACTGTCAAATCCCTCAATCTGACGCTCGAGTGACGGCGGGCGTCACCTCCAGCCGAGACGGCCTTTGAGGCCGTATCCGTGAAAAGGCTGGTGGTCGCCTATCTCGCGCCGCAACGGGTCGAGCGGGCTCAAGCATGCATGCGGTTGCAGGGAACTGAAATCCCTGCCCAATTCAGGATTCCTAGGCTTCCCGGTCGCGGTAGGGACGGGGATCACTCCCCGCCCCCTCGCACAGATCCGTACGAGCGGCACTACCGCATACGGCTCCTGCCTCGAGTCATAACGCAAAGCGTTGATGCGGGCACGGAGCGCTCTACCAGCCGTCCGAATCGCGACCAAGGCATACGTCCATGCTGACCACGTCGCCGCAGCATGTGCAGCCATGCCCGTGACACATCTTAGCGGAAGCTGCCCAGGCGGCCCACATTGCCGGGGACAGCGAGGTAGTTGAAGTAGACCTGAACCACGCGCCGCAGCCAGCGACCGACTACGGGGATCGCTTCGTGCATACGGCGCATTAGCGCCTGTCAAATCGCCCTGAGGCGGGCACGCATTCGCTTCGCCGAGGTCAGCCGCTTCAGTTGGAACCACCCGTTCAACCGGGACTTCCCACAGATGTGGCTGAACCCCAAGAAGTTGTCCGCACCGTACACGCGATGGTTCTCCTGCCAGACCCGATGGATTTGTGGCTTCAGATGTTCGTCACGCCGAGCACGGTCGCTGCGCCGCGACGGTTCGCGCAGCCGCGCGGCGTGGCGCCGATAGGCCGACGAGGCAACCTGCAACACCTTGCAGATCGCCTCGACCCCGTAGACACCCGGTGCCGGTCGATGTAGGTGTTTACGACTCAGCTTGCGGTCGAGCTCCGCCTGCGCGAAAAAAGCGCTGGCCGTGCGCAGGATGTCGTTGGCACGGCGAAGCTCGCAGTTCTCCCGCTCCAGCTCCTTGATCCGTTCGCGCTCGCTGGTGGTCATGCCTTCGCGCTGCCCGCTGTCGACTTCATGCCGCTCGACCCAGGTCAACAGCGTCTGAGCCGAGCAGCCGATCTTGGGCGCGATCGACTCGACCGCCATTCACAACATGGATACTCGCTGCGAGACTCCTGCACCAGGCGCACTGCGCGCTCGCGCACTTCAGGGGAAAACTTGTTCGCGTTGTTCTTGCTCATGGCTCACATTCTCTCAAGAGTTGGAGCCTCCGCGAAACTGAACTGACCCCCAAGAGTTGGACGTTGAATCGTTAGTTTTTTCCCGCCCGCATTCGATATGCCGCGGGACTTAGTCCACCAAGTTTCGATTTGATGCGGTGCCGGTTGTAGTAGTCAATGTAGCCCTTCAGTCCTGCCTTCAATGCGTCGACGTCTTCGAACTCGGTGAGATGGAAGTACTCGGCCTTCAGCGTGCCAAAGAAGCTGTACTTGTTCAGCGTTTCAAACTGTCACGATTGAGCCTCGCGCCGACAAATCGAAGTGAAGATCTCCCAAGTTGGCGATCCAGACAATTAGGCTGCGGTTTTCAAGACGAAAGGGTTTCACACAGCCTCGGTCGAAAGCGGCCTTTCACAATCGTCTGTTTTCGTCTCCATGCTGTCCCGCGCATGTCCCGTCTACTTCGCACCGGTGTCCCGCCCTGTCCCCGCTATGTCCCGGCGGCTTCAGAAGATGCAGTACGACCGCTGTATTTTCGCGTCTTGCACGTCAAGTGTATACGCACTGGCGGCCCGGAAAACCCTATGCGGCGCGGGCAGCCTGCCTATACGGTGTTTTTTTGTCTGACGGAGACGGTAAATCGATCGACAAGAAAGCCTATCAAAATCAGAGACATACTGAACCCGCCAGGGTGCGTCATGTGTGAGGCCCTTAAGGGGGGCGGCGATGGCCACGTCGACGGCGACCTTAAGGGCCTGGTGAACGTCCGGGGGACGTTCACAGCGTCATCAGGACGGCCCCGCCGGCGAAGCCGGTGGGGTTGGCCGCCACAACCCACACTGCCCTTTCATCCCAAAGCAAAGGCCGCCCAAAAGGCGGCCTTTGCTTTGGTGCAGGTTTATCTGCGCAGGGGCACATAAAAGGCGATCAGCTCATCTGGTGAGACTTCAGCCAGTCCTTCAACGCATTGTTCATACGGGTCTGCCACCCCTGGCCAGTTGCCTTGAACGCCGCCAAGACCTCTTCATCCAGGCGGATGGTCGTAGCGGACTTACGCACGGCGGCGGTACTACCGACGGGCCGACCACGCCGCCGCACGATCTCATCAGGCGTATGCACTCGGGCATATTGACCGTCAACAGCCTGCTTGGCGCTACGCAACAGGGCTGCTTCAAACTCGGCCATCTCGGCATCTGGTTTCTTAGGCATCAAAGCACTCCTTGAGTTTGGCGAGAAACGACGCGGGCAGGTTATCGAACTTGGCTTTGGCGTACACGATCAGCAGCACCACTTCGCCGCTGGCCAGCCGAAGGTAATAGATCACGCGGGCGCCGCCTCGCTTCCCCATACCGGCGCGGGACCACCGCACCTTTCTGCACCCGCCCGAGCCAGGGATAACATCCCCGGCTTCAGGGTTCGCCGCGATCCAGTCTACGAATGCCTCCCGTTCGGAGTCGCTCCACACCTTCGCGGCCCAGGTGGTGAATTCATCGGTTTCGATAACGGTTAGCATGAATTAATTGTACTAACACTTTATTGGTAGGGCAAGGTGCTTTTTTAGACGGTCGGCCTGGGATGCCCCGACCGGCTCCGCGCGTTTACTGCATTGCGTCGTCCGCGCCTTCTGGCTCGGGATCGGTCAGCAGAGACGCGCCACGCATCAGCTCAGGCACCCATCCCTTGCCGTCGAGCAGCCGCTCGGCAGCGGCAGCGGCTTCCCCCTTCTTCATCGCCAGCAGCGGCTTGGCTTCACCATCGCCCACCACCTCGGCCACGACGGCGGCGATGCGGTCCTTGGACACATGGCTCAGATACGTCTGTGCCGTGGGCGACCACCACTTGGCCATGTCCAGGCCGACCACACCCGCAAGACGGTCCAGGTGTCGGGTATCGGGCGATTGGTTGTAGCCTCGAACGCGATAGACGGTCGCGGCCAGCAACGCGGCCAACAGGCCGAGGTTGTCCGCCTGCGCACGTTCCAGCAACCAGGGCAATACCGCGTCCCGGTCGCCGGGCACGTCCCGCGTGTGCAGCTCCATTTCCTTTTGGACCGCCTGCCAGGCCGTTGCGCTTTCCATGGCGGCATCGGTGCGCTGCTGCGTAGGCTGAACCGTCAAGGGCGTGTTCGGCAGGCGCTTACCCGCCGCCAGCAGCGCGGGCACGTGGTCCGCCATCGCGTGCCGCAACCGGGCCGCGCGGTGCAGGTAATCCGGCAACGCGGCGATCTCGCCGGGATAGAGCGCTGCCAGCCAGGCATCCTCGCTGATCAGCACCGTATGCGGTTGTCCGGCCAGATGCGCGGCCAGCGTGGACTTGCCCGAGCCGATCTTGCCGCACAGCAGGTGCAGCATGGGCGTGGGAAACGAGGTTGACGATGGCATGGTCATCTCCGATGAGTGGGGAAAAACGCCCTCGGAGATGGAAAAACCCGCCTCGTCGGGCGGGTTTGTGCTGGCAATACGGACGCGCGCTAACCCACCAGCGATGGTTGGGTTCGAATAATTCGGGCGATGCGCGCGTGGGCCATGAGAGACAAGATACCACGCACGCGGCGCTACTCGCCCAGATAGGCCGCGCGGACCTTCGGATCGTCCAGCAGTTGCGCGGCGGGGCCGGACAGCGTCAGCTCGCCCGACTCCATCACATAGCCCCGGTCGCTGTGTTCCAGGGCCAGGCGCGCGTTCTGCTCGATCAGCAGGATGGTCACGCCCTCGGCGGCGATCATGCGCACCGCCTCGAAGACCTTTTCCACCATGAGCGGCGCCAGGCCCATCGAGGGCTCGTCCAGCAGCAGCAGGCGCGGCCGGGCCAGCATCGCGCGGCCCATGGCCACCATCTGCTGCTCGCCGCCCGACAGCGTGCCGGCCGCCTGGCGGCGGCGTTCCGCCAGGCGCGGGAACAGCTCGAACACGCGCTCGACGTCGCGCTTGATCTGCTCGGTATCGCGGCGCACGTAGGCGCCCATGGACAGGTTCTCCTCGATGGTGAGCTGGCCGAAGATGCCGCGGCCCTCGGGCACCATCACCAGCCCCTGGCGCACCAGCTCGAACGGCGGGCCGCCGCCGATGGACTGGCCGTCGTAGCGCACCGCGCCGCCGGCCAGCGGCACCAGGCCGCAGATGGCGCGCAGCGTGGTGCTCTTGCCCGCGCCGTTGGCGCCGATCAGGCAGACGCGTTCGCCGGGATCCACGTGCAGCGATACGCCGCGCACGGCGCGGATGCCGCCGTAGGCCACCTGGACGTCGTCCAGGGCCAGCATGGCGTGGGCGGCCCCGGGCCCGGTGGCGGCAGGCGCGGCCGTATTCATCGTTGCCTGGGTCATCGTGCCCCCTCCCGCCGCGATGTCCCGCCGGCGGGAGGAGGCACGGCTGCTGCCGCTGCGCCCGCCGCTGCGCCCGCCGTGGCACCCGCCGCTGCGCCCGCCGTTGCACCCGCCGCCGCGCCCGCCCCCAGATACGCCTCGATCACCCTTGGGTCCTTCTGCACCTCGGCGGGCCGGCCCATCGCCAGCACCTTGCCGTATTCCAGCACCAGCACGCGGTCGCACAGGCCCATCACGAGTTTCATGTCGTGTTCGATCAGCAGCACCGTGACGCCATCGTCGCGGATCTTCTCGATCAGTCCCCTGAGCACGCGCGTCTCGGACGCATTCATGCCGGCGGCCGGCTCGTCCAGCGCCAGCAGCTTGGGATCGGTGGCCAGGGCCCGCGCGATCTCCAGGCGACGCTGGTCGCCATAGGACAGCGAGCGCGCCACGTCGTTGGCCCGCGCGCCGATGCCCACGTAATCCAGCAGCCTGTGCGCATGGGCCTCGATGGCCGCCTCTTCCTCGCGCTGCGCGCGGGTGCGGAACACGGCGCCCAGCACGCCCGCATGCGTGCGCACGTGGCGGCCGATCATCACGTTCTCGATGGCGCTGAGATTGGCGAACAGGCGGATGTTCTGGAAGGTGCGCGCCAGCCCCGCATGCGCCACCTCGTGCGGCTTGCGGCCCAGCAGGATCTCGCCGTCGAACACGCAGCGTCCCGACTCGGGCACGTACAGGCCGGTCAGCACGTTGAACAGCGTGGTCTTGCCCGCGCCGTTCGGGCCGATCAGTCCGTAGATTTCGCCCGCCTGGATATCGAAGCTGACTTCCGACAGGGCCTGCAGGCCGCCGAAACGCTTGCTCAGGTTCTGGGCGCGAAGCAAGGCGGTCATGCGAGCACCTCCCGCGCCGGGGTCCCGACTGCCGTCATCCCGCTCATGCCGCACCTCCTTCGCGGCTGGCCAGCTCGCGCCGGCGCACGGCCGAGGGCCATAGCCCGGCCGGGCGGAACAACATCACCAGCACCATCGCCAGGCCGAACAGCAGCATGCGGATGCCTTCGGGATCCAGCACCACGTCGCCGAACAGCATGCGCTGCGCGGGCTCGACCACCGCGCGCAGGAACTCGGGCAAGGCCGCCAGGATCAGCGCGCCCAGGATCACCCCGGGAATATTGCCCATGCCGCCCAGCACCACCATGCACAGGATGGAAATGGACTCGGTCAGGCTGAAGCTTTCCGGGCTGACGAAGCCCTGCATGGCCGCGAACATCGAGCCCGCCACGCCGCCGAACGACGCGCCCATCGCGAAGGCCAGCAGCTTCACGTTGCGGGTGTTGATGCCCATCGCCTTGGCGGCGATCTCGTCTTCGCGGATCGCCTCCCAGGCGCGGCCGATGCGCGAATTCTGCAGGCGCACGCACACCAGCAGGATCAGCAGCACCATGGCCAGCAGCAGGTAGTAGTACTTCTCGGGCCCCGTGAAGCGGATGCCCAGGATGGTCTGCGCGCGGCTGAAGGTGAACTCGCCGATCATGAAGGGATCGATGCGGTTGATGCCCTGCGGACCATTCGTGATGTTGACCGGCGCGTTCAGGTTGTTCAGGAAGATGCGGATGATCTCGCCGAACCCCAGCGTGACGATGGCCAGGTAGTCGCCACGCAATTTCAAGGTGGGCGCGCCCAGCATCACGCCGAACAGCGCGGCCACCGCCAGGCCGATGGGCAGGATGGCCCAGAACGGCAGGTGCAGGCCGAAGTGCGGCGAGGCCAGCAATGCCCAGGTGTAGGCGCCCACCGCATAGAAGGCGATGTAGCCCAGGTCCAGCAGGCCGGCGAAGCCCACCACGATGTTCAGGCCCACGGCCAGCATCACGTACAGCAGGGCGAAGTTCAGGATCCGCACCCAGCCCTGCCCCGCCAGGCCCAGCACGAACGGCAGCACGGCCAGCACCGCGCCGATCAGGACGATGGCGGCGATCTGGCGCGGCGCCCAGCGTATCGGGTTGGCGGTCATGCGCGATCTCCCACGCGCTCGCCCAGCAGGCCGGACGGGCGGAAGATCAGCACCATCACCAGCACCACGAAGGCGAACACGTCCTGGTAATGGCTGCCCAGGAAGCCGCCGGTCAGGTCGCCGATGTAGCCCGAGCCCATGGCCTCGATCACGCCCAGCAGCAGCCCGCCGACCATGGCGCCGCCCAGGTTGCCGATGCCGCCCAGCACCGCCGCCGTGAACGCCTTCAGGCCCAGCATGAAGCCCATGGTGTATTGCGACACGCCGTAGTAGGTAGTGACCATGACGCCCGCCACGGCGGCCAGCGCCGAGCCGATCAGGAACGCCGCCGAGATCACCGTGTTGATGTTCACGCCCATCAGCCCCGCCACCTCGCGGTTCTGCGCGGTGGCGCGCATGGCCGTGCCCAGGCGGGTGCGGTGCACCACGGCCACCAGCCCCGCCATGATGGCGCCGGCGATCAGCATGATGGCGACCTGCAGCGTGCTGATGCGCGCGCCGCCCAGCTCGAATACGCGCGGCGACAACACCTGCGGGAAGCTCAGGTAATTGCGGCCCCAGACCATCATGGCCACGTTCTGCAGAATGATGGACACGCCGATGGCGGTGATCAGCGCCGCCAGCCTTGGCGCGCGCCGCAGGGGCCGGTAGGCCACGCGCTCGGCGGTCCAGCCCACCGCCATGCACAGCGCAATGGCGGCCGCCAGGCCCAGGCCGATGACGGCGAAGGCCGACACGGAGGGATCGGCGCCGATCAGGGAGGCCGCGATCATGGTGGCCGTCATGGCCCCCAGCATGACCACGTCGCCGTGCGCGAAATTGATCAGCCCGATGATGCCGTAGACCATCGTGTAGCCCAGGGCGACCAGCGCGTACACGCTGCCCAGGGTCAGGCCGTTGATGAGTTGCTGCGTGAAGATATCCATGGGGCCTTTGGAAGGAACGGCTCGGGCGCGAGGGCCGGAGCATGCAGGCCGGACCTTGAAGGCCGTACCCCGCGCGCGGTTGCGTGACCGCCGCGCAGGTCGTCCTTCCAGGCCGCGCCGCGCCAATCGGGCGGCAGTGTAAACCGCCGGCGCACCCTCGCCGGCGATACGCGAAGGCCGCGGGCCTTTACTGGTTGGCCTGGCTGACCATGGTCTGGACCATCTGCCACTTGCCGTCGCGCACCTGGTAGATGGTGACGGAGATTTCCTTCAGGTCGCCGTTCTTGTCGTAGGCGATGTGTTCGCTGGTGGCGCCCTTGCGCTCGATCCTGGCCAGCGCCGGCAGGTACTTGGCCGGATCGGCCGACCCCGCCTTCTGGATGGCGTCGATCATGGTCCAGGCGCCGTCATAGGCATAAGGCGCGTACACGCCCGGCGCCTTCTTGAAGCGCGCCTCGTAGCGCTGCGCGAATTCCTTGCCGGCGCTCATCTGCTCCAGCGGCACGCCGGCCAGCGAGGCATAGGTGCCGTCGGCCGCGTCGCCCGCCAGCTTCAGGAAGGTGTCGCTGCGCGTCATCTCGCCCGACACCAGCGGCGCCTTGATGCCCAGCGCCACCAGCTGGCGCTTCATCGGACCGGACTGCGCATCCAACCCGCCGTAGAAAATAGCGTCCGGCGCCGCGCCCTTGATGTTGGTCAGGATCGCATTGAAATCCGTGGCCTTGTCCGTGGTGTACTCGCGGCGCGCGATGGTGCCGCCGGCGGCCTTCACCGCCTTCTCGACCTCGTCGGCCAGGCCCTGGCCATAGGCCGTGCGGTCGTCGATCAGGGCGATCTTCTTGGCCTTCAGGTTCTCGACCATGAACTTGCCGACCGCGGCGCCCTGCTGGGTGTCGCTGGTCATCATGCGGAACGTGTTGTCGTAGCCCTGCTTGGTGTATTCGGGCGAGGTCGCCATGGCGATCTGCGGCAGGCCGGCATCGTGATACACGCGCGAAGCCGGAATCGTGGTGCCCGAATTGAAGTGGCCCAGGATGCCGTTGACGTCCTCGTCCACCAGTTGCTGCGCCACCTGCACGCCCACGCGCGGATCGGCCTGGTCATCGCGCGACACCAGCACGAAGCGCGCGGCCGAGCCGCCCACCTTGATGCCCTGCTTGTTGGCCTCTTCGATGGCCAGCGTCAGGCCGTTCTGCATGTCTTCGCCATAGTGCGCCTGCGGGCCCGTCAACGGAGCGGCAAAGCCGAACTTGATATCGGCCGCGTGCGCCGCACCGCCAGCCAGGCAGGCCGCGGCAACGCCGGCGGCCAGGATTTGTCGAGGAAAAGCAAACATCGAAGAGCCTCCAGGGGTCTGAGGGAGGGTACAGGTCGTCCCGCCACTTGTGGTGCGGCCGCCAGGCTGACCAGGGCGGCCAGTTGCACCGGAATTTTGCCCTTGGGTAAAACCGCATCGATATTGGCGATAACCCGTGCAGACAAGGGGGCTGGATGTGTGCGCTGAAATGGTGCCTGTCTGCTGCCCTCGGCACCAAGGCATCCGATGCATGAATCCATCGCGAGCCCCGGTGCGCTCTGTTGGGCTCGGCCCGGCCAAGTCGCTCGGCTCGGGCGCGCCACCAGGCGCCCTCGGCCCCGCTGCGCGGGGCTGCCCTCCCTCCAATTGGCCGGGCCGAGCCCAACAGAGCGCAGCGGGGCGCCAATAGCACACACACAAGCACCGAAAAAAAAGGCGGCAGGATCTTCATCCCACCGCCCTCATATGCAAAGCGAGGCTCGCTCTACAGATCGGCCTTGAACGACTTCGTCCAATATTCGAGGAAAGCAGCCTTCTCCTTGGTCAGCTTCGGCAGATCGTACTGGCGAATGCGCTTCAACTCCGCTTCCGTGAAGCTCACGCGCTTGCGCAGGTCCTCGGGCAGGTCGGCGTTGCGCACCGTCGGGGCATAGCCCATGGCGCGCGCGAAGTTGACCTGGCCGGCCGGGTCGAGCATCGCGTTCAGGTAACCCCATGCCGGTTCGCCATTGCGCGAGTTCTTGGCCACCGCGCCTTCGAACACCACCGGGATGCTGCCTTCCTTGGGGATCACGAAGTCCAGCGGCAGGCCGGCATCGCGCCATTGCAGCGCACGGGCCTTCCACATGGCGGCCACCCAGATCTCGCCCGACTTGAACGCGGCGGCCACGGCCTCGTTGGACGGATACACGCGCGGCGAATTCTTCTTCAACTCGGCCAGGAACTTCTTGCCAGGCTCGTAGCTGTCGAACTTGTCGCCCGCACCGCCCGCGCCCACGAACACGCCGTTGTATTGGTAAAGGATGTCGGAAAAACCCACGCGGCCCTTGTTCTTCGGGTCCAGCATGACGTCCAGCGAATCCGGCGCGGTCGGGAACTTCTCGGTGTTGTACACCAGCACCATCGCGCTGAAGATATGCGGGATGGAGTACGGCGTGCGGAACTGCTCGAACACGTTGCCCAGGTTGGGCAGATACTTGGCGTTTTCCTTCACCGTGGCCAGCGCGCCGGCCTGCGCGGCATCGTACATATCGACCTCGCCCAACAGCGCGACGTCCATGCTGCCGCGGCGGGCATTGCGCTCGGCGCGCAGCTTGGTCACGCGGGCCACGGCGCTGCCCGTGTCGAACGTGACGTCGATGCCCGCCTTCTGCGCGGTGGGCTCGATGTACTGGCGCAGCAGGTTCTGGTAGTCGCCGCCCCAGGTGCCCACGACCACGCTGCCGCCGGCGGCGTGAGCCAGGCCCGGGATCATCGGCAGCGCGGGCGCCAGCACCAGGCCGGATGCGGTTTTCAGAAAGCTGCGGCGGTGCATTCCCCGTGAATTCATATTTGTCCTCTTTGCGTGCATGGGTACTACTGAAGAAGTGATTGAACTGCCTGACGTGCTGCTGCGGTGGGTTTCGATGACCTGTGCAACCATATTCTGCCCGTGGTGAAACCCCCCGGGTACTACCGATAACCCCTACTGGTGATACGCGCCGCGCGGGCCTGCTACGGCAGCGCCCGCAATTGCACCGGCGCGTCGGGCGCCATGGCCCGCAGGTCGGCCAGCTCCAGGTCGCGCGTGATCACCACCAGCACGTCCTGGCCGGCGGGCGCCGACGCCATGCGGCGCGGCATGCCGAAGGTGGTGCCGACGCCCTGGATCAGGATCGGTTCCGCGCAATCGGTGACGCGCAGCAGCGCCTTCACGCGCAGCAGGCGGTCGCCGCAGAAGCCAGCCAGGTCGTCCAGCCACATCGAGAAATCGGTCCAGCTGATGTCGCCGGTGGCGCCACCCGTCCAGACGCGGATGCGCGGATGGCGCAACGGTCCGGCCGTGCCCGCTTCGCGCAGCGCCCGCAGGGCCAGGTCGACGGCCTGCGCGCCCGGCAGCGCGGCGAAGGCCTCGCGCACCGCGCAGGCGCGGTCGGTGCCGGCCACGATGCGCGCCAGCGGATTCAGCGCCTGCGCCCGCGCGCGATGCGCGCCGAGTTCGCCCTCGGTCACCAGGTCGGTCTTGGTCAGCACGATGCGCTGCGCGGCGGCGAACTGCGCGGCCGCCTCTTCGAACTGCTGGTCGCCCAGCGCGCCGGCCGAACAATCATAGGTGGTGACCACCGTCAGGCGCAGGCCGCGCGCGGCCAGTTCGGGATCGGCCAGCGACGCGATGATGGGACCCGGCTTCGACAGGCCGCTGGTCTCCAGGATGATGCGCCTGATCGGCCCATGTCCTTCGGGACGCGGCGCGTCCAGCAGCGCGTTGACCGTGTGCACCAGGCTGCTGCGCAACGAGCAGCACACGCAGCCGTTGGCCAGCAGCGTCATCAGCACGTCGTCCTTGCTGTCCGCGACGATGGCGCCGTCGATGCCGATCTCGCCGGCCTCGTTGACGATCACGCCCGTGTCGGCCGCGTCTTCCCCTTGCAGGAAATCGACCAGCAGGCTGGTCTTGCCGCTGCCCAGGAAGCCCGACAGGATGACCAGGTCAACGGGTGTGGGGGGGACCATCCGGATCTCCATCCCAGCTGCCGCGCACCAGTTCGCGCACGTCGGCCAGCAGTTGTTCGGTGTCGTACACCACGCCGCTCTTGATGGTGTGGCGCAACGCGCGCTTCCATTCGACTTCGCCGGTGTCGTCGTTCAGGCGCATGGCGCCCGTGCCGAACAGCAGCTTGAAGTCCTGCAGCGGGTTCTGGTCCAGGATCAGCAGGTCGGCGCGCTTGCCCACGTCCACCGAGCCCGTGTCCTCTTCGATGCCCAGCAGCTCGGCGCCCAGCGAGGTCGCCGCGCGCAGCACTTCCAGCGGATGGAAGCCGGCCTCCTGCAGCAGCTCCAGTTCGCGCACGAAGCCGAAGCCGTAGATCTGGAAGATGAAGCCCGAGTCGCTGCCCGCGCAGACGCGGCCGCCCAGGTTCTTGTACTCGTTGATGAACTGCATCCACAGGCGGTAGTTCTGCTTCCACTCGATCTCGTTGGTGGTGCTCCAGCGGTACCAGTAGGCGCCGTGGCCGCCGCGCTGCGGCTGGAAGTACTTCCAGACGGCCTTCCAGGTGTAGTCGTCGTGCCAGTCGGCTCGGCGCGCGCGCATCAGGTCGCGGTTGGCGTCGTAGATGTTGAAGGTGGGCACGAAGGTATGGCCCGCCTCCAGGAAGCGGTCCATCACCTCGCGCCACTTGGCGCTGCCGGGCTGCGCGGCCTGCATGAAAGTCTGGCCGGCCAACGAGAAGCGGTAGTACTCGTCGCTGTAGTTGTAGTCGGTCGGGAAGTCCTGCACCACGCGCGTCTCGAACAGCGCCTCGGGCAGGCCGTAGTAGTGCTCGGAACTGGTCAGGCCCCATTCGGCCGACTTCAGCGCATTCACGCGCGTCACCGCCATCTGGGCATGATGGCAGCCCGAGCGCAGGCCCAGCTTGCGGGCTTCGTCCAGCGCGGCCTGCATGATGGCCGGCGGCGCGCCGAAGAACTTGATGCCGTCGGCGCCGCGCGCATGCAGCTTGCGCACCCACTCGCGGCCCTGCTCGGGCGTGTGGATGGTCTTGACGCGATCGTTGACCGCCGGGAACACCACGTGCGCCACGATGTTGGGCGCGGCGATCTGGTTGCTGGCGGCCAGCCGCTTCTGCTCCAGGTTCCAGCCCAGGCCATTCATCGACCCCATCTCGCGGATGGTGGTCACGCCGTGCGCCAGCCACAGCTTGTAGATGTAGTCGGCGGGCGGCACCTCGCCGCTCATGGAGTGGTACGGCGTGCCGATGTGCGCGTGCGAATCGATGAAGCCGGGCGTGACGTACTTGCCATGGCAATCGATCTCGTGCTCGCCCGCGGCCGGACGGCGCGCCGGGTTGATGGCCTTGTGCGGCGTGCCCACGTTGACGATGGCGACGATGCGATCGCGCTCGACCACGATGTCAACGGGCCCCCACGGCGGCGCGCCGGTGCCGTCGATGATGGTGGCGCCGCGCAGCACGAGGCGCTCGTAAGGGCCGTCGCCACGGTCGCGCGCGCTGGCCGCGTGCGGCGGATGCCAGCCCTTGGCGGCGTTCAGGTCGCGCGACTCTTCGCCGACCTCGGCATTGGCATGGGGATTGTCTGTGGACATGGAATCGCTCCTCGGTCAGCCGATGGTCATCAGGCTGGCGTTGCCGCCTGCGGCGGCGGTGTTGATACTGAGGGAACACTCGGTCAGCAGGCGCTCGGGCACGTAGGCCGCGCCCGCCGCCAGCGCATCCGGCGTCAGCCCCTGCACCGACAGGATCGGGCCGGGGCGAGCCGCCACGCGGCGGTTCAGTTCACGCAGCGCATCGCTGTCGCCTTCGAACAGCACCGCGCCGTACTCGGCGCTGTCGATGTCAGCCTCCTGAGCCAGCTCGATACGCTCGCGCGCCGCGGCATCCTGCCTGTCGCGCCACTGGCGGGCCAGGGGCGTATCCAGCAGCAGCAAGGCATTGCCGGTGAGCTGCACGGCGGCCCATTGGGCCTGCACGCCGGTCTCGGTCGCGGCCACCCCCAGCACGCGGCCGCGCGGCAGCAGGCGGTAGGTGTTCTGCTCGCCGGTGGGGCCCGGCAGCGCGATCGCCAGCGGCTGGTCGTGCGAGGCCTCGGCCCAGGCCGGCAGGCCCGTGGGACGCACGGCCAGCAGGCGGTACAGGTACAGCGGGCCGCCGGCCTTGGGGCCGGTGCCGGACAGGCCTTCGCCGCCGAACGGCTGCACGCCCACCACCGCGCCCACGATGTTGCGGTTCACGTACATATTGCCCGCGTGGACCTTGCCGGTGACCTTGGCGATGGTCTCGTCGATGCGCGTATGCACGCCGAACGTCAGGCCATAGCCGGTGCCGTTGATCTGGTCCAGCACGCCGTCGAGGTCATCGCGCGCATAGCGCAGCACGTGCAGCACCGGGCCGAACACCTCGCGCGTGAGCTCGCCCAGGTCGTTCAGCTCGATCAGCGTGGGCGGCACGAAGGTGCCGTAGCGGGTGCGCGGGTCCATCTCGATCTGGTCCACGCGGCGGCCCGCCGTGCGCATGGCCTCGATGTGGCGCTGGATGCCCGCGCGGGCCTCCGCGTCGATCACCGGGCCCACGTCGGTGGACAACTGGTCGGGATTGCCCACGCGCAGTTCGCGCATGGCGCCGCGCAGCATGGTCAGCACATGATCGGCGCTGTCCTCCTGCACGCACAGCACGCGCAGCGCCGAGCAGCGCTGGCCCGCCGAGTCGTAGGCCGAGTTCAGCACGTCGGCCACGACCTGCTCGGCCAGCGCCGAGGAGTCCACGATCATGGCGTTCTGGCCGCCGGTCTCGGCGATCAGCGGAATGGTGCGGCCGGCGTCGTCCAGGCGCTCGGACAGGGCGCGCGCGATCAGGCGCGCCACCTCGGTCGACCCCGTGAACATCACGCCGTGCACGCCCGGGCTGGCCACCAGTTCGGCGCCGACGGTCTCGCCCCGGCCCGGCAGCAACTGCACCGCGCCGGCCGGCACGCCCGCCTGGCGCAGGATCTCGACCGCCTGCGCGGCGATCAGCGGCGTCTGCTCGGCCGGCTTGGCGATGACGGTGTTGCCCGCGGCCAGCGCGGCGGCCACCTGGCCGGTGAAGATGGCCAGCGGAAAATTCCACGGGCTGATGCACAGCACGGTGCCCAGCGGACGGTGCGTGTCGTTGCCGAACTCGCGTTCGATCTGCTGCGCGTAGTAGCGCAGGAAGTCGACGGCTTCGCGCACTTCGGCGATGGCATTGGGCAGCGACTTGCCGGCCTCGCGCACGATCAGGCCCAAGAGGCCCTGCATGCGTTCTTCCAGCAGTTGCGCGGCCCGGCGCAGGCACTGCGCCCGCGCCTCGACGGGCGTGGACTGCCAGATCGGCGCGGCGTTGGCGGCCTCGCGCAAGGCGGCCTTGACCTCGCCGGCGTCGGCCTCGATGACGCGCCCCACCACGTCGCGGTGATCCGCGGGATTGCGCACGTCGGCGGCGCGCTCGTCGTTCCACGCGGCAGCCTCGCCCAGCATCGGGCCGGCCCGCCAGGCGGTGGCGGCGCTGGCCAGCAGCGCGGCCGACAGCGAACTGAGGCGATGCTCGTTGCTCAGGTCCAGGCCGGCCGAGTTGATGCGCTCGCCCTTGGAGGCCTGGCCGTACAGTTCGCGCGGCAGCGGAATCTTCTCGTGCGGGGCGCCCAGCGGCACCACGCGGGCGGCGGCCTCGGCCGGATCGGCCACCAGTTGGTCGACCGGAATGCTTTCGTCGCCGATCAGGTTCACGAACGAGGTATTGGCGCCGTTCTCCAGCAGCCGGCGCACCAGGTAGGCCAGCAGCGTTTCATGCGTGCCCACCGGCGCGTAGATGCGGCAGGGGCGGTTCAGCTTGCCCTGCGCCACCGCGCCCACCACCTCTTCGTACAGCGGCTCGCCCATGCCGTGCAGGCACTGGAACTCGTACTGGCCGGGATAGTAGTTCTGGCCCGCCAGCTGGTAGATGGCCGCCAGCGTGTACGCGTTGTGCGTGGCGAACTGCGGATAGACGGCCTCGGGCGCGCCCAGCAGCTTGCGCGCGCACGCCAGGTACGCCACGTCGGTGTAGATCTTGCGGGTATAGACGGGATAGCCTTCCAGGCCATCGACCTGGGCGCGCTTGATCTCGGTATCCCAGTAGGCGCCCTTGACCAGCCGCACCATGATGCGGTGGCGGCTGCGGCGCGCCAGGTCGATCACGAAATCGATGACGAACGGCGCGCGCTTCTGGTAGGCCTGGATGACGAAGCCGATGCCGTTCCAGCCGTCCAGCTCGGGCGTGTGGCAGAGCGCCTCCAGCAGGTCCAGCGAGATCTCCAGGCGGTCGGCCTCTTCGGCGTCGATGTTCAGGCCCACGTCGTAGCCACGCGCCAGGATCGCCAGCTCGCGCACGCGCGGCAGCAATTCGGCCATGACGCGTTCGCGCTGGGCGCGCGCGTAGCGCGGGTGCAGCGCCGACAGCTTGATCGAGATGCCCGGACCTTCGTAGATGCCGCGCCCCGCGCCGGCCTTGCCGATGGCATGGATGGCCTGCTCGTACGAGGCGTAGTAGCGTTCGGCATCGTCGGCCGTGGTGGCGGCCTCGCCCAGCATGTCGTACGAATAGCGGAAGCCGCGGGCTTCCATCTTGCGGTTGTTGGCCAGCGCCTCGGAGATGGTCTGGCCCGACACGAACTGCTCGCCCATCATCCGCATCGCCAGGTTCACGCCCTTGCGGATCAGCGGCTCGCCGCCCTTGCCGATCAGGCGCGTCAGCGCGCGCGACAGGTTCTGCTCGCTGTTGACGGCGACCAGCTTGCCCGTCAGCATCAGCCCCCAGGTGGCCGCATTGACGAACAGCGACTGGCGTCCGCCGATATGCGACTTCCAGTCGCCGCGGGCCACCTTGTCGCGGATCAGCGCATCACGCGTGGCGCGGTCGGGAATGCGCAGCAGGGCCTCGGCCAGGCACATCAGCGCCACGCCCTCCTGGCTGGACAGCGAGAATTCCTGGATCAGGCCCTCCACGCCGCCGCCCGTGCGCTTGCCGCGCAGGGCCTGCACCAGGCCGGCGGCCATGGCGTGGATCTTCTCAGGGTTGGGCATGCGCGCCTGGCCCAGCAGCAGCGGCACGCATTCGGGTTCGGGACGACGGTAGGCGGCCGTGATGGCCGCGCGCAGCACGGATTGCGGCTGCACGTCCTGGCCGAACTCGAAGAAAGGCGGAGTGGCGGCCGAGGCCGCGAGGTCGGTGTCCTCGCCCACGGCCTCGTCGGCCGCCAGGTGCGCCATCTCGGCGGGCAACTGCCCGCGCTCGATCTTGTCGAGATAAGACAGCAACGCCTGCTTGTGCAGCCAGTGCGGCGTGCAGTTGAGCTTCTGCGCGGCCGCTTTCAGGCGGTCACGCAAGGCGTCGTCCACCTTGACGCCAAGAGTTGTACTGACCATGACGGATTCAGGCCTTGAGTTCGTTGTGATGGATCACGCCGTCTTTCATCACCAGGGGAATGTGATCGCCCTGGCCCAGCAGGCACGACACATCGCGGTACGGATTGCCGTCGACCACCAGCACGTCGGCGGTCGCGCCCGGCACCAGGCGGCCCAGGCGGTCTTCCATGCGCAGCACTTCGGCGGCCGTGGTGGTGGCGCTCTGGATCACTTCCCAGTTCGACAGCACTTCGGCGCGGATGCGGAATTCATCGCTCTGCAGGCGCTGCGACGGACCCAGCAGGTCGGAACCGAAGCCCATCTTCACGCCGGCCTTCTTGTAGATGTCCAGCGACTGCAGGCCGGCGGTGCGCACCGTGGCGATCTTGGCGACGCTATCGGGCGGCAGGCCGTAGTCGGCGCCCTCGTTGGCCAGGGCCTCGTACGTGACCAGCGTGGGCACCACGTAGGCGCCCTTCTCGGCCATGATCTTCGCCACGCGCTCGTCGACCAGGTTGCCGTGCTCGATGGTGCGCACGCCCAGGCGCACGGCGCGCTCGATAGCGTCGGCGGTGTACGAGTGCGCCATCACGTAGGTCTGGCGGCCGGCTGCTTCTTCCACGATGACGCGGATTTCATCTTCGGAATAGCCGAACGAGGCGATGGGATCGGTGGGCGATGCCACGCCGCCCGAGGCCATCATCTTGATCTGGTCGGCGCCCATCTGCAGTTCCTGGCGCACGGCCTTGCGCACGTCCTCGATGCCGTCGGCCACGCGGCCGATGTCGCCGGCACGGAAGCAGCAGCCGCAGAAGCTCATGGGACGCAGGTGGTCGGAACGCGGACGCGGATCGCCGTGGCCGCCCGTCTGGCTGATGGCGCGGCCCGAGATGAACAGGCGCGGGCCCGCCACGACGCCCTCTTCCACGGCGCACTTCAGGCCCCAGCCGGCACCGCCGGCATCGCGCACGGTGGTGAAGCCGCGACGCAGCATGGCCGACATGATGGGCACGGCGCGCATCATCACCAGCGCGTCGGGCAGCACGCCCTGCGAGCTGAGGTTCAGCTGCGTGGCCATCACGTGGGCGTGCAGGTCGATCAGGCCGGGCATCAGCGTCTTGCCGGCCACGTCGATCACCTGGGCGGACGAGGCCGTGATCGGCCTGTCGGACACTTCCCTGATCTTCCCGTCCTCCACCAGCACATGGAAGCCCTCTTGCAATTCGGGCTGCGTGGGGTCGAGCAAGGCGGCGTTCTTGAACAGTACAGCGGTCATCGGGATTGCTCCGTGCGTGTCGTTAGTATCGTGAATGTGGGAAGGATTGCCGGTTTAAGTTTTCTTCTGGCGCAGTTGGGTTCTTGAGACGCCCGTGTCTGCCGGAGAGGCCGCGTCGGCCAAGTCGTCGGGCTCGCAACGTCTCCCGTTCCGAAGGACTCTCGCCCCGCATCCCGCAGTAGCAAGCGATAGCGGCCGGTGCAGGCCGCAAACAGAGTTGCTGCAAAGCTGTCCATCGGCGGCTGTGCCGCGGGGCAGCGGCATGTTGCTGGCGTGAGTCCTCGGTGAGGCTGGGGCGTGCGGCCCGGCCAATTGGAGGAGGGGCAGTCCCGCGCAGCGGGACCGAGGGCGCCTGATGGCGCGCCCGAGCCCGACGACTTGGCCGGGACGCGCGCCCCAGCCTCGCCGAGGACGTCCCACGAAGATCCCCCTCCCCTGACCAGGAGCGCTCCACAAAGGCCTCTCCAAAGGAATCAGACACAACATCACCCCCCCATCGTCTTGACGTAGCGGCGATGGATGAGCCAGTTGGAGAAAGTGGCGATCAGCAGCGTGGCGCACACCAGCACCAGCGCCAGCGCCGAGCCGAACGGCCAGTTCGAGGCGCGCGTGATCTGGTCGTACAGCGCCGGGGCCATCATGGTCAGGCCGGTGCCGCCCAGCAGCACGGGCGTGGCGTAGGCGTTCATGCACAGGATGAACACCAGCATGGTGCCGGCCGCCACGCCGGGCGCGGCGATGGGCAGGATCACGCGGCGGAAGGTGGTGAAGAAACCGGCGCCCAGGTTCTGCGCGGCCTCTTCCACCGAGAAGTCGATGCCTTCCAGCACGCTCTGCAGCGTCAGGATCAGGTACGGCATGACCACCGCGGTGGTGCCGATGACCACGGCCGTGGGCGTGTACATGAACTTCATCGGCTCGCTGGTCAGGCCGATGCCCATCAGCAGCGCGTTCAGCGCGCCGGCGTTGCCCAGGATCACCATCCAGCCGGCCGCGCGCACCACGTTGCCCACCATCAGCGGAAACACCAGCAGGATGATGAACAGGCTCTTGAAGCGGCTTTGCGTCTTGGCCAGGAAGTACGCCACGGGAAAGCCCAGCACCAGGGCCAGCACCGTGCACAGCCCCGCCACCCACACCGTGTTGAAGAACACGTCGCGGTAGTAGGGATCGGAGAAGAAGCGCACGTAGTTCTCGAACGTGAACGCCTCCTGCATCATCTGCTGCGGGTCGAACCGGTTGAAGCTGTAGCGGAACAACAGCAGGATCGGCACCATGATGATGAGCAGCACCACCAGCGAGGCCGGAAAGGCCATGCTGGCGCCGAGCAGGCGCGAGTCGCGGCTGGGCCGGGCGATAGCGGTCGTCGTCATCGCGGCCCCATCATTCCGAGAACAGCACGCAGTCCGCGGGCTGGAAGCTGGCGTATACGCGGGTGCCGGTGGCGATGGGCAGGTCGCCGCGCGCGGCGCCGTTGGGCACCTGGCTGGCGATGGTCTCGCCGCTGTCGAGCTTGACGCGCACTTCGAGCAGCGAGCCCAGGTACACGGCCGACTCGACCACGCCGGGCAGGGAATTGCCCTGCCCCGGTTGCACCGTGAGGTAGACGCGCTCGGGACGCACGCCCAGGTGGCGCGCGTTGGCCAGGCCGCCCCGCGCATCGAGGCGCGTGCCCTTCTCGGTGGTGAAGGCCGTGCCGTCCAGGCCGCCGCCGAAGAAGTTCATCTTGCCCAGGAAGTCGGCCACGAACAGGTTGGCGGGGTGCTCGTACAGCTCCTGCGGACCGCCGACCTGCTGCACCTTGCCGTCGTGCATGATGGCCATGCGGTCGGCGATGGCCAGGGCTTCTTCCTGGTCGTGCGTGACGAAGATGGTGGTCAGCCCCAGGCGCTGCTGCAGCGAACGGATTTCTTCGCGCACCTCGACGCGCAGCTTGGCGTCCAGGTTGGACAGCGGTTCGTCCAGCAGGAACACCTTGGGCTGGATGGCCAGCGCGCGGGCGATGGCCACGCGCTGCTGCTGGCCGCCGGACAGCTGGCGCGGATAGCGGTCGCGCAGCTCGGTCATGCGCACCATGTCCAGCACCGTGCGGATGCGCGTATCGCGCTCGGCCGCGGGCACCTTGTGCATTTCCAGGCCGAAGGACACGTTCTGCGCCACCGTCATGTGGGGGAACAGCGCATAGCGCTGGAACACCATGCCGGTATTGCGCTTGTGCACGGGCAAGGGCGTGACGTCGGTCTCGCCGATGCGGATCGTGCCCGCCGTGGGTTCGATGAAGCCCGCGATCATGCGCAGCGTGGTGGTCTTGCCGCAGCCGCTGGGGCCCAGGAAAGCCACCAGTTCGCCGTCCGCGATGTCCAGGGTGAAATCCGAGACGGCAACCGAGTTGCCGAATTGCTTCTTGAGTCGTTCGATGCTGACCTTGGCCATTTTTTCTTAAACCACCTGGCTGAGTTTCACGAAGCGGTCGGTCACCAGCATGACGATGCCCAACAGCAGGATCTGGACCGACGCCACCGCCGCGATGGTGGGATCCAGATTGAATTCGAGGTATTGCATGATCGCGATGGGCAAGGTCGTATGGCCCGGGCCCACCAGGGAAAGCGACAGTTCGAGGTTCTCGAACGAGACGACGAAGCTGAACAGCGCCGCCGCCACGATGCCCGGCCGCAGCATGGGCAGCGTGACGCGCAGAAAGGCCGCGCGGCCGCTGGCGCCCAGGTTGCGCGCCGCCTCTTCGATGGAAGGATCCAGGCCGGCCATGCTGGCCGACACCAGGCGCACGGTCCAGGGAATGGTCAGGCACACGTGGGCGATGACCAGCCCGCCGTAGGTGCCCACGATGTCCATGTCCAGGAAGTTTTCCGCCGCCAGGTAGAACAGGTAGATGGCGATGCCGGCCACGATGCCGGGAATCAGCAGCGGCGACAGCAGCAGCGTATTGACGGTGCGGCCGCCCGCGAACTTGTAGCGGACGATGCCCAGGGCGGCCAGCACGCCCATCACCACGCCGGCCACGGCGGCCAGCACCGCCACCTGCAGGCTGAACAGGAACCCGTTGGCGAAGGCGTCGTTGTCCCAGGCCTTCAGGTACCACTGCGTGGTGTGGCCGGACGGGGGGAAGAAGAGGATGGCGTCCTTGAAGAAGCTCAGCCACACCACGAAGATCAGCGGGCAGAGCATGAAGAAGTACATCAGGACGACGAAGGCGCGATGCAGGATGCGCGCCAGGGGAAAGCGGCCTCGCCGGACGGGAGCCGGCGCATCGGCGCCCGGAGCGGGCGTAGCGGTGATTGCCAAGACACTTCCTTAGTAAGACGTCGCGCCACGGAAGACCGTGCAAGGGAACGCGATGTATCTATCGGTAAACCGGGATACTAAGGAAGTTGCAACCTCTTTGAAATAATGGTTAACCTTTAGGGGTTTACCCTTGAAAATATGATCGAAGCCTGAATCCTACAGGCCTCAATCGTTCACGCAGCCCAGCACCTGCACCCGCCCGGATGCCGGCGTGGCCGACTTGCCCTGCGCGCGAATGGCCGAGGCGATGGTATCGCCCAGCAGGGCCACCGCCTGCTGGTGCGCCTGCACCAGCTCGGCCTCGGCCCGGCCGCCCGCGGCCTCCGGACCGAGGCCGCCCGCGACGGGCACGTCGACCCGGCTGCGGCACAACAGGCCCGAGGACCTGTCCCGCGCATCGCGCCGCACGCGCCAGGTGGCCTCGATCACCGACGAGACGCCCGGCGTGGACTCGAAACGCTGCACGTCCACCAGCACGCGCCAGATGGGAGTATCACCCAGCGGCTTGACCACGCGCACGTCGGGCACACCCAGGCGGCGCGTCAGCACGTCGGACAGCGCATCGCGGAACTCGTCGGGCAGCGGCGAACTCCAGCGGTCGGAGTACTGGGCCGTCAATTGGCCGGTGCCGCTGCGCAGCATGAGCTGCGGCTGGTCGACCTGCGGCGGCACGCTGACGGACAGCACCTCGATCATGTAGCCCGCCGGCGCCGTGGCCGTCTGCGGCGCGGTACTGGCCGAGGGCGGCGCCACCAGCGTGTAGTAGCGCACCGGCGGCGAGCCGGCGCAGCCCGCCAGGACGGCGGCGGCCAGGGCGGCGGTTCCGGCCAGGCGCGACGCGCCCGGCAGCGAGGAAAGGAAGCGTGTTTTCATCTAGTTCCTCACGGGGCCGGCGCCCGGAATGGGGTCCTCGCCGCGCCCGCGCAGCAGCGATTCGGGGTTGGTCTGCAGGAATTCCGACAAGGCCCGCAGCGAACGCGCGGCACGCGACAGTTCCTGCATGGCGCGCTCGGCGTTGACCGGCAGCGAGGCATCGGGCGCCAGCATGCGATCGACCCGCTGCAACGACTGCTGGGCCTGCTGCAGCACCTTGCGCGCGTCCGGCGCCAGTTGCTTGTCGATCTGGTTGACCACGCGCGAGGTGCTTTCCAGCGTCTTGTGCAGATCCTTGCCGATCTGTTCGAACGGAATCTTCTCGATCTTGCTGACGATGCTGCCGATCTGCTCCTGCAGTTGGTCGAGCTGCCCCGGCATGGTCGGTATCATGGCCGGATCGCTGGGCACGAACGCCACCGGCTTGGCCTTGGGGAAAGAGTCCAGCACCACGTACAGTTGGCCGGTCAGCAGGTTGGCCGAACGCAACTGCGCCCGCAGGCCGTACTTGATCATCGTGCCCAGCAGCCTCTGCCCGGCCTCGATGCTGCCGCCCGTCTCGGCCTGCAGCTTCTCATAGACGCGGCCCAGGCGCTCGGGATACAGCGTGGCGTCGGCCAGCGCGTAGAAGCGCTTCTTCTCGGTGTCGAAATCGATGGTGACCGCGGTGACGTCGCCCAGAGTGATGCCCTGGAAGTCGACCGGCGCGCCCACCGCCAGCCCGCGCACCGATTGGTCGAAACGCATGCGGATGCGGAACGGCGTGCCATCGGGATTGGCCTTGGCCTCGGCCTCGCCGCCAAACAGGTCGAACTGCGCATCGGCCTTGGCGGGCTTGGACTGCCTCGTGGACAGGTGCTCGAAGGCAATGCCGCCGATGGCCATCGACACCAGCGACTGCGTGCGCATCTTCAGGCCGTCGGCATTGACCGAGACGTCGATGCCGCTGGCATTCCAGAACCGCGTGCCTTCCGTGACGAAACGGTCGTTGGGCGCATCGACGAAGATCTCGATGTTGACCGCTTGTCCGTCCTGGTCCAGCGCATAGCCGACGACGCGGCCGACGTTGATGCGGCGGTAATAGACCGGGGACCCGATGTCCAGCGACCCCAGGTTGCTGGCCTTGAGCACGAAACGCTTGCCGGTGCGGTCATGCGTGACCGCGGGCGGCGTCTCGAGCCCCACGAAGCTGAGCTTTTCGGGCTTGCCTTTCTTGTCGGCCACCCCTTCGGAAGCATCCACGCCGATGTAGGCGCCCGACAGCAGCGTGCCCAGGCCCGATACGCCGGTAAAGCCCAGGCGCGGGCGCACCACCCAGAAATTGGTGCCCTCGCGCGCCAGGTCGGCCACTTCCTTGGACAGCGCCGCCTCGACCACGACCTTGCTGCGGTCTTCGTTGAACCGGATGCCCTTGACCATGCCGATGACGACGTCCTTGTAGCGGACCTGGGTCTTGCCGACCTCCAGTCCCTCGGCCGTCTCGAACTGGATGGTGATCTCGGGCCCTGCCTGCATCCAGGTGCGCACCACCAGCGACAGGCCCGCGATGGCGGCCACGATGGGCACCAGCCAGATCCAGGACAGGCGGCGCTTCTTCTTCCGGACGACGTCGGGCACGCCTACAGGGGGCTGCCGCGTGGGCTCGGTCGTCGGGTCGGGCGTCGGATCAGCCATGGCTGCGAGAACTCTTGGTCTTGAATGGAGTTACATACTACCGGAGCCCGGCCCGCCCCGCCCTGCGGGCGCCGTTACAGCTGCCACCGGTTGTACCGGATGCAGCGCGTGAGGCGCCACGGCGGCATCGTCCGGATCGGGCTCGTCGTCGGCCCCGGCGTGATCCCAGCCTCGGCGCGGATCGAAACTCATGGCGGCCAGCATGGTCAGGATGACCACCATGCCGAAGGCCGCCGCGCCCGGCCCCGCGCTGATGGCCATCAATCCCTGGAAGTCGGCCAGCGCGGCCAGCACGATGACCACGAACACGTCCAGCATCGACCACTGCCCGATGAACTCGACCATCTCGTACATGCGGGTGCGCGGACGCAGGTTGCCGGTGCGGCGCCGCTGCGTGGACCAGGCCAGGATGGCCAGCGCCAGCAGCTTGGTCAGCGGCACCATCACGCTGGCCACGAATACGATGATGGCGATGTCATAGGAGCCGCCGTTCCAGAGTTCCACCACGCCGCCCAGGATGGTGTGCTCGCTGTCGCCCAGCAGCGAGCTGATGTTCATCACGGGCAACAGGTTGGCGGGGAGGTAGAGAATCGATGCGGCGATCATCAGCGCCCAGGTGCGCGCCAGATGATCGGGCTTGCGCACGTGCACCACGGCATCGCAGCGCACGCAGCGATGCGGATCGCCGGCGTGGTCGGCGTCGCCGGGCAGCGCCTGGACCTGGCCGCAGACGTGACAGCCCGCCAGCACCTGGCCGGGCCCGGCATGCGGAACGTGCACGGGCGCCGCCCCATGCGTCTCGGCCAGCCGCCACAGCGCATGCGGCGACAGGCGGCCCAACGTGGTCAGCAGCAGGGTCAGAACGAAGAAGCCGCCCAGCCCGATCTCGGGATGCACGGCGGCCATGCCGGCCAGCTTGACCACCGACACCAGCACGCCCAGCAGGAACACCGGCACCATGCTCCAGGGCCGCAGCCACGACAGCACGCGGATGGCGGTGGCCCGGCCGATCGCGGCCCGACCGCGTGACAACGGCGCCAGCACCCATCCCAGCAGCAGCAATTCGAGCAGGGGCAGCACGAAGCCGGCCAGGCCGGTCATGAGGGCGACCGCCTGATGTCCCTGCCGCCAGGTGATGGAGATGGCGTCCAGCAGCGTGGCGCGCTGCTCCACGCCCTGCACGCTGAGGCTGGCCACGGGGTAGGCGTTGGCCACCACGAACACGACCAGCGCGGCAATGACCAGCGCCAGCCAATCGGCTGGCGTCAGGCGGCTGAACCGCCACAACAAGGTGCCGCACCGCCCGCAGACCGCGGCCTCGTCGCGTTGCAAGGCGCGCCGGCGATAAACGCTGGCGCAGTGCTCGCAGGCGATGAGCGGCTCGCGATCCAAGGCGTGCGTTTACTCGGCCAGCGCGACTTCCTGCCGGGGCGCGGCGTCGCCGTCGGGCTTGTCCTGGTCGAAGCGCAGGACGACCTTGTCGTCTTCCACGTCGACCGTGACGTTGCCGCCATCGACCAGCTTGCCGAACAGCAGTTCGTCGGCCAGCGCCCGGCGGATGGTGTCCTGGATGAGGCGCTGCATCGGCCGCGCGCCCATGACGGGATCGAAGCCGGCCTTCGCCAGGTGCTCGCGCAGGGCGTCGGTGAAGACGGCCGCCACGCGGCGCTCGTGCAACTGGTCTTCGAGCTGCATGAGGAACTTGTCCACCACGCGCAGGATGATGTCGCGCGTGAGCGCGCCGAACGGGATGATGGCGTCGAGGCGATTGCGGAACTCGGGCGTGAACATGCGGCGGATTTCCGCCATTTCGTCACCCGCGACCCGGCTGTTGGCGAAGCCGATGGAAGGACGGTTCAGCGTCTCGGCGCCCGCGTTGGTCGTCATGACGATGATGACGTTGCGGAAGTCCGCCTTGCGGCCGTTGTTGTCCGTCAGCGTGCCATGGTCCATGACCTGCAGCAGGATGTTGAAGATGTCCGGATGCGCCTTCTCGATTTCGTCGAGCAGCAGCACGCAGTGCGGCTGCTTGGCGATGGCTTCGGTCAGCAGGCCGCCCTGGTCGAAGCCGACGTATCCCGGCGGCGCGCCGATCAGGCGCGAGACCGCATGGCGTTCCATGTATTCGGACATGTCGAAGCGCAGCAACTCGACGCCCAGCGTGAAGGCCAACTGGCGCGCCACCTCGGTCTTGCCCACGCCGGTGGGGCCCGAGAACAGGAAGGCGCCGATCGGCTTGTCGGGCTTGCCCAGGCCGGAACGCGCCATCTTGATGGCGGCCGCCAGGGCCTCGATGGCCTGGTCCTGGCCGAACACCACCGTCTTCAGGTCGCGTTCGAGCGTGGCCAGCTTGCTGCGGTCGTCGTTGGAGACCGACTGCGGCGGAATGCGCGCGATCTTCGAGACGATGCTTTCGATGTCGCCCTTGCCGATGACCTTCTTCTGCTTCGAGCGCGGCAGCAGCCGCTGCGCGGCGCCGGCCTCGTCGATGACGTCGATGGCCTTGTCGGGCAGGTGGCGGTCGTTGATGTAGCGCGCGGACAGCTCGGCGGCGGCGCTGAGCGCGGCGGCCGAGTAGCGCACGTTATGGTGCTCTTCGAAGCGGCTCTTCAGGCCGCGCAGGATCTGCACGGTCTGCTCGACGCTGGGTTCGGGCACGTCGATCTTCTGGAAGCGGCGCGACAGGGCGTGGTCTTTCTCGAACACGCCACGGTATTCGGTGTAGGTGGTGGCGCCGATGCACTTGAGCTGGCCCGACGACAGCGCCGGCTTCAGCAGGTTGGACGCATCGAGCGTGCCGCCCGACGCCGAACCCGCGCCGATCAGCGTGTGGATCTCGTCGATGAACAGGATGGAATCGGGATTGCTGCGCACCTGCTTGAGCACGCCCTTCAGGCGTTGCTCGAAGTCGCCGCGGTATTTGGTGCCCGCCAGCAGCGCGCCCATGTCCAGCGCGTAGACCTGCGCGGCCTGCAGCACCTCGGGGACCTCGCCGCGCGTGATGCGCCAGGCCAGGCCCTCGGCGATGGCGGTCTTGCCCACGCCGGCCTCGCCCACCAGCAGCGGGTTGTTCTTGCGGCGGCGGCACAGCACCTGGATGACGCGCTCGACTTCCTGCTCGCGTCCGATCAGCGGATCGATGCGGCCCGCCAGCGCGGCGGCGTTGAGATCGGTGGCGTACTGGTCGAGCGGGGACTGGCGGCTTTCGCTCTGCTCCTCCCCGTTGGTTTGCTGCTCTTTCTGCACGGCGGAGGTCTCCTCCTGCGGCTGCTTGGTAATTCCGTGGGACAGGAAATTGACCACGTCGAGCCGGGTAACGCCCTGCTGTTGCAGGTAGTAGACGGCGTGCGAATCCTTCTCGCCGAAAATGGCCACCAGCACGTTGGCGCCGGTGACCGGCTTCTTGCCGGTGCCGCCCGCGGACACGTGCATGATGGCGCGCTGGATGACGCGCTGGAAGCCCAGGGTGGGCTGCGTGTCGACCTCGGCGCCGCTGGGAATGACGGGAGTGTTTTCAGTGACGAACTGGCGCAGGTTGCGGCGCAGGTCGTCGAGGTTTGCAGCGCACGCGCGCAGCACTTCCACAGCCGATGCATTGTCCAGCAACGACAGCAGCAGGTGCTCCACGGTAATGAATTCATGCCGGGCAGAGCGAGCCTCGACAAACGCCATATGCAGGCTGACTTCAAGCTCTTGGGAAATCACGCTTCCTCCGTAACGCATCGAAGCGGTCACGTACACGTTTCATATTCTATGCCGATCATGGCGTAACGCCAGCGATTTCAAATTCAAGACCGGCATACCGGCCCTGCTCGTCCATGACGGTCAATGCGTACCGTCCATTACGCGACAGGGACAAACTTTGCTGCTGGCCGGCTGCGCCCCGTCGGTGCACCCGGCCGTCCAACATCCACCATACCTCACCCCGCGCCCCCGACACGCCGACGTCCAGCGTGACGCCGTGCTGCCCCGGCACCGGGCGCAGGACGGACCCCTCGGCCACGCCCTCGATCCGCAACGGCCCTTGCGCCACATCGACGTAGCCGGGAAACGAAGGCGGGACGGTATCGTCCAGCGCCCAGGCGCGCCGCGTTTCGGGGCAACGTCCATCAGGCGAACTGCCCTGCCGCCATCCCAGCGGCCAACACGTGACCACCGCCTTGACCGAAGCCGGCTGCGGACGCGCCATCGGCGATCCCGCGGGCAGCGCCTGCACGATGTCGTGCAACAGCGGCGCGGCCACGTTGGCGCCGAAGAACCCGGGGTTGGGCGTGCCGTCAGGGCGTCCGACCCAGACCCCGATGGTCCAGTGGTCGGTGACACCGACGGCCCACGCATCGCGGAAACCGAAGCTCGTGCCCGTCTTCCATGCCAGCCGCCGTCCCGGCGCGCCGCCCTGGAAAAAAGGCCTGTCGGGATCGCCCCCCGCTTCGAGGATGTCCCGGATGATCCATGCCGCGCCGGCACTCATCATACGGGACTCGACACGCGGATCCGCAGGGTCCAGCCGGGGCTTGCCGGCCAAACCGCCACGGGCCAGCGCACGGTAGGCGCCCACCAGTTCTTCCAATGTGGTGCCGCCCCCGCCCAAAATCAAGCTCAGGTTCGGCTGGGCGCCCGCCGGCATGCGCAGGAAGACACCGCCTCCCAGCATAACCGATGCGAACCGTGCCGGTCCGACACGATCCAGCAGGTCGACGGCGGGCACGTTCAGCGAGCGCTGCAAAGCTTGCGCCACGCTGACAGGGCCGGAGAAACTCGCCTGGAAATTGCCCGGCGCATAGCCGCCGAACGACATGGGCGCGTCCATCAGCAGGCTTTCGGAATGGACCAGGCCGTCGTCCAGCGCCAACCCGTACAGGAACGGCTTGAGCGTCGAGCCCGGCGAGCGCACCCCGCGCACCATGTCCACATGGGCATATCGGGAATCATCGGAAAAATCCGCCGAGCCGGCATAGACCTTCACGGCGAGGCTGTCGTTGTCCATCACCAGCACCGCCATCGACACCTTGGGCGGCAGCGCGTCGACGCGGTCCAGCAGCATCTGCTCGACCACGCTCTGCATCTCGGCATCCAGGTTCGACCGCACCAGCGTGGTGTCGGCGGTGCGGTGCCGCGAGGCCATCAGGCGTTGCGCGGCCAGCGGGGCCAGCCAGCGGGCGCGCAGGGGCGGCGCCATCACGTTCTCGATCTTGGCGTCGGCCACGGTCTCGCGCGTCCAGGCGCCCAGCCCGGCCATGCGGTCCAGCACCTTGTCGCGCGCGGCCTGGGCGGCCTCGGGATGGCGGTCGGGCCGCAGCCGGGACGGCGCCTGCGGCAGGGCCACCAGCAATGCGGCCTCGGCGCGGCTCAGTTGGGAGGCGGGCCTGCCCAGCCACAGCCGCGCGCCCATCTCGGCGCCCTCCACGATGCCGCCCATGGGCGCGTGCGTCAGGTACATGGACAGGATCTCGTCCTTGCTGAAGTGCAGCTCCAACTGCACCGCGCGCCAGATCTGGCGCAGCTTGGCGGACAGGACGCGCGAGGGCTGCCCGGCCAGCGCCGGATCGGCCAGCCGCGCCACCTGCATGGTCAGGGTCGAACCGCCGGACACGATGCGGCCGGTGGTGGCCCACTGCCAGCCGGCGCGCGCCAGCGACAGCGGATTGAAGCCCGGATGCCAGTAGAACCAGCGGTCCTCATACGTCAGCAGCGCCTGCAGATACAGCGGGGACACCTGCGAGGGCCGCACCGGATAACGCCAGGCGCCGTCCCGGCTGGGATAGGTGCGCAGCGGCGTGCCGTCCCCGGCGACCACCACCGCCGCGCCCGCCGCGCCGATGCGCGGCAGTGGCATCAGGCGGTCCAGCACCAGCACCGCCGATACCAGCATCAGCAGCGTGCCGGCCGCCGCGATGGCCGCACGCCTGGCGCGGCGGCGCCAGGCAGCGCAACGGCCCGACTGCTGCCTCACGATCCCGGCGTTCCCCGATCCAGGATCTGGACGTCGCTCCACGGCGTATCCACGCCGCGCACCTCGGGGCGGTACATGTCCTCGGCCACGGTGGAAGGCACATGGAAACGGCCCGGCGTCACCACGCGAACCAGGTAGAACACGTCGACCTTGCCACGTCCCAGCGAAACCGCGGCCACGTAACGGTCGTCACGGAACTCGCGGTGCTTGATGTTCGGATCGGACAGCGCATCGGTGACGCGGCGGCCGCCGATGGTCCAGTCTTCCGTGTCCTGGGCCTGCGACAGGTTCAGGTTCTCGACCTCGAAGCCGGCCGGCACGCGGTCGACGATCAGGCCATCGGGCACCAGTTGGCGGCTATCGGCCTCGATGCGCACCACCATCATGTCGCCGGTGCGCAGCGTGCCGCCGTTCCACAGCTTGCCTTCCGGCGTGTACCAGCTGCGCTTCAGCCGGATCACGTCGCTGCGCGGCGCGGGCGGCTGCAGCGTGGTGCCCTGGATGTCGAGCTCGGCGTACAGCGGCTGGCTGCCGGTGTTGCGCACCTGCAGGCTGGCCAGTTCGGCCGGCGTGACCGACACGGTCTGGTCGGCCTTGCCCGTCAGGGCCTGCTCGCCGGCGCCGGCGGCACGGCTCAGCGCCGCCTGCCACGGGCTGCCGTCGCCCGCGGAACGCGCCGCCATCAGCAAGGCCATCTGCTCTTGTGTGGACAGGTACGAACGCTTGTCCAGGCGCGCGGAGACCTGGTCCAGCAGGTTCTCCGAACGCGTATCGCGCAGGCCGTACTGCATGGCGATGGCATAGGCCAGCGCATAGTCGCGCACGCCGCTGCCGTAATCGCCCAGCCAGTCGTCGTAGTACGAGTTCTGCCGGCCCAGGCCGTACGGACGCGTCATCGCCGCATCCAGCGCCGACTTCATGCGGCCCTCGTCGCCCATCAGCTTGAAGGCCGCCGCCAACTGCACCAGCGGCAGCGGCGAACGGGCGCGCTCGCCATAATTGTCGTACAGCAGGCGCAAGGCGGACAGCGGCACCTTGCCGTCGCGCGCCAGCACCAGCGAGGCGGTGGCCAGGCCGGCGAAACGCTGGTGGTCGCGGCGCAGGATCTCGGCGTCGTTGCGGTCGAAACGGCCCGTGGACACATTCTGCTTGAGGTTGGCCGACCACGTGCCGAAGTTGCCCGAGGCCTGCTGCACCTGCGTCAGCAGCCAGTTGCGCGAGCCCTCGAACGTGGACTGCGGCACCTCGAAGCCCTGGTCGCGCGCATCCTGCATGAAACCCACCGCATAGGCGGTCAGCCACACGTCGCGCGACGAGGCGTCGCCCCACAGCGAGTAGGCGCCCGTCGAGCCGCGCATGCCGGCCAGGCGCTGCAGCGCGCCGGACACCTTCTTCTGGCGCGCCTGCATCGTCAGTGCCTTCAGGCCGAAACGCTTGGCGGTGGCTTCGTCGATCAGGACCCACGGCAGCGTGGCGCTGATGGTCTGCTCGGTGCAGCCATATGGATAGTTCAGCAGGCCCTCGACCAGCCGGTTCACGTTGAACGGCGGGCGGTTGGACAGCGTCAGGCTGACCGTCGCCGAATCCGGGTAGTAGCTGCGGATCCAGTCGGCCTGGCCCGCCAGCGTCTCGCCCGGCGCCAGGCGCAGGCGCCGCACGTTGCGTTCGGGCGAATGCGCGGGCTGCACCTGCAGCACCGATTCGCGCACGATGCGGATCGGTTCGGGGCCGCCGTCGGCGTTGACCGACAGGCGCATCATCCCCAGGCCGTAAGAGCCCGTGGTCGTGGCGGTGAAGCGCACGGTGGCGCGCTGCTTGTCGCGCAGCGTGACGGTGCGGATGCTGTCGGCGATGGCCAGCGGATCCAGCGCCTGCAACGTCACCGTGACCTTCTGTGGCGCGCCGCTCAGGTTGGTCAGGTCCAGCGCGATGGCGGCCTGGTCCCCCGGCGTGATGAAGCGCGGCGTGTTCAGCTCGGCCACGATGGGCGCGGCCACGACCATCTGCGCGTCGGCGCTGCCGTAGCGCTCGTCGTCGAAGGCCACGGCCATCAGGCGCAGCGTGCCGTTGAAGTCGGGCACGTCCAGCGGGATGTCCGCCTCGCCCCTGTCGTTCAGCTTGACCGGGCCGGAGTAAAGATCCACCAGCTTGACCTTCTTGGGCAGGCTGCTGGTGTTGCCGCGTCCGGCGGCGTCGCCGCCCCACTTCAGGCGGCCGGCCGTGCCGTCCATCTTCTCGATCAGCTTGCCGTACATGTCCAGCAGATCGGGCGCGTAGCGGTGCTTGCCGAAGAAGAAATCGAACGGATCGGGCGTCTTGTAGTTGGTGATGTTGAGGATGCCGACGTCGACCGCCGACAGCGTCACCATGGCCTGGCCGCCCTTGGCGCCATCCACCTTGACGCGCACCATGGCACGCGTCTCGGACTTGATCCTGGCGGGCGCGGTCAGTTGCACCGACAGCTTGCGGTCGTCATTGTTCAACGGCAGGTACACCAGGCCCACGGCGCGCGCCGGCGTGACGCGGTCGCCCTGGCTGCCCGGCCGCAGCACGGTGGCCGAAACATAGAGGTCGTTGCGCTTCCACGAGGGATCGAGCGGAATCTCGACCTCGGTGCCCGCGGTGCTGGCGGACACCCACTTGGACCACAGCATGCGGTCGCCTTCCACCGTGACCAGCGCCTGGCCGTCGTGCGGCGGCACCAGCGTCACCTTGACCTTGCCGCCCAGCTTGGCGGGCACGCCCGACAGCTTCATCTGCACGCGGTCGGGACGGTTGCCGGCGGTCTCGGCATCCTGCGCGCCCCAGCCCGCGTAGAAGCGGTAGCGGGACATCATGCCGGTTTCGGGGTCGGTGATTTCCAGGCGGTACGTGCCATAGCCCACCGCCAGCGTCAGCGCGGTGCGGCCGCCGATGTCGAAGCTGCGCGAATCGGTCAGTTCGTCGTTGACGACGTAGCCGCTGTTCCAGCCGCGCTGGTCGTCGTAGCGCCAGTAATAGCGGCGGTCTTCGCGGAACAGGCGCATCTTGGCCTGCTTGACCGGCATGTCCTTGCCCTGGGCGTCCACGCGGATGATCTCGAAGCCGGCGGGCGCGCCTTCGCGCGCCACCTCTGCGTCGAACAGCGGACGCAGGCCGATCATCTTGTCGGTCGGCCAGACCGTGCGCTGCAGCGAGCGGACCACCGGGCGGCCGCCCGACTCCAGCAGGCTGGCGACGACGCTGACCCGCATGGGCGACTTGGCGCCGCCCGTCAGTTCGGACAGGTCCACGTCCAGCGAGGCATGGCCCTGGTCGTCCATTTCGGTGTCGGGCAGGCTCACGCGCTTGAGCGTGGCGTCGTCGCTGAAGTCGCCGAAGATGAAGCCCGGCCATTGCTGCGGCAACGCCACGCGCTCGCGGCGCGCCACGACGTTGGACAGCAGGCGGTTGCCCGCGGCGGGCGCGCCGTACAGGTAGTCGCCCTGCACGTCGACCGTCAGCGGCTGGTCGGGCGGGACCACGTCCGGCGCCGTCAGCGCCAATTTCATGCGCTCGGGCAGGAACTCCTCGACGTTGAACCACCAGGTTTCGTCGGCGGCGCGGCTGGACGGATCGACCCGCAGTTCCAGCGACCAGGCGCCGGTCTGGGCGTCGACGGGAATGTCGATGCCCTGCTCCAGGTAGTTCGGCACATTGGCGTCGGGATGCCATAACGCCGTGCGGGCCACGCGGCCATCGGGACGCTTCAGGGTGGCCGTCAGCGGCGCGGCGGGCAGCGGCTTGCCGTCCGGATCGCGCGGCAGCACCGACACGGTGAAGCTTTCGCCCGGACGGTATAGGTCGCGGCCGGAATAGACGAACAGGTTATTGTTGCGCGACGGATGGCCGCCGATGTCGAACTCGGACAGGTCCAGCGAGGGCTCGCCCAGCGCCAGCACGGTCATCTCCTGGCCGCGCGAGGCCCGGATCAGGCGCGCCGACAGATGATTGCCGTCGAAGCGCACGTGGCCGTCGCCATCGGCGGCCGCCTTGGCCAGCACCTTGCCTGCCTGGTCGACCAGTTCGACCTGCGCGCCGGACACCGGCTGGCCGGTCTTCAGCGACACCGTGTAGCCCTCGATGCGGTCCGGATAACGGCGCACCATCAGGCCCATGTCGCTGACGTAGAAATACGTGACCTGCGATTCGTAGCGGAAACGGCCGGGCTGGCTCATCACCGCGACATAGATGCCGGGCTGCTTCAGTTCGGCGATGCTTTCCACGGGCAGGAAGGTGACGTGGCGGCGGTTCGGCGTGGAATCGGTGACGAAACGGCCCTGGTAGACGCTTTCCGTCAACGAGTGCAGGCGGTCCAGCTCATAGTTGCCGATGGAGCCCTTCAGGCTGCGGTTGTCCGAATAGCGCCAGTCGTCGTAGTCCTGGCCCTCGCCATCCGAGTCGTCGCCGGCGTCGTCGTTCTTGGCCCCGGGCGGGCCGATGCGCAGCACGTTGCCGAAGAACTCGGGCATGCGCTCTGGCGGCACGCGCAGGAACTGCACGTCGACCTCGGGCTGGTTGACCGTGACCACCGGCAGGCCGCCGTTCTGGCCGGCCGGCAGCACCACGCCACGGCTGGCGAAGTAGTAGGACGGCGGCATGGCCTGCGTGCTGACCTGGCAATAGCCGGCGGCGGGCAGTTCGGTCTTGGCGGTCTCGGCCGGCAGGCCGGCGCGCAGGCGCACGGTGTAGGACTTCTGCGGCTGCACGTACGGGAAGAACACCACGCGCGGGTTGTCGCCGACCACCCAGCGGCCCTGCGCAGTCTTGCCCTTGACGCCGGGGTCGCCCGACTTCACGGCGCCCGCCTCGGCCGACGCGCCCGCGGCGGCGGCATCGGACGCCTGCGCCGCGGCGGCAGGATCATCGTTCTTGCCGGCCGTGCCGGTCTCGATGACTTCGAGGAAGGAATCGAGGTTGGCGCGGCGGTCCACCGGCTGCGTGAAAGTCACGGCCAGCGCGGGAGAATCGCCGTATTCGCGCTCCTGGCAACTGAGCGCGGAGAAGGGATCGGCCTGGCCGACCATGGCGCTGGCCGGCAGGGGCGCCGGTTGCGGAACCGGGGTGGGCGCCTTGACGGGGGCGGGCGCGCCCGAAGCCTGCTGCGTGGCCGCTGGCTTGGCCGGCGGCGGCGCCGACGGCGAACCGCTGCTGCGGCCCGCGAACCACCCCGCCGCCGCCGCGGCCACGACGACCACGGCAGCGCCCAAGGCCAGAACGGCCCCATTCCTCTTTCCCGACACAGCTCACCTCACGCGACTTGGATTCTGATTCTCGCGTCAGCCGGCTTGCCCGAGGCTGCGCGCCGCTTTAATACCACTTGAAAGGCAACGCTATTGGGCCCCATAACGCAAAAGGCCCCGGGGCCTGCCGACCCCTAAACAGGCTCCATCACGCACTGCAGCGGATGTTGCCGCGCGCGGGCGTACTGCGCGACCTGGGCAATCCGCGTGGCCGCGACGTCGCGCGGATACACACCGCAGACGCCCCGGCCTTCGTGGTGGACCTGCAGCATGATCCGGGTGGCTTCTTCATGGCTCTTGCCGAAGAATTTCTGCAGGACCTTGACCACGAACTCCATGGGCGTGTAGTCGTCATTCAGCAGTAAAACCTGATACATGGGAGGCGGCGCTGCCTTTGCAGCGGCCTTCTCCACGACCTGATCGTGCTGGGTATCCAAGGTAGAACTCATAGGGCGGCTATTCTAGTTAAACGGCGCATCGTGTTCGCTGCAATTACGCAAAATTACATGCAGACATGCGTAGTTTCCATACTTGACGTGACAAAGAAAAGCAGCGCATTATCAGCGCATTCGGGAGGCTTACAAAACGCTGTTGGCCGCACCGGACGCCTGGGAGGGAAGGGGCTATATCGGCTCTTCTATCAACATACGATTCAATGAGGCAGTCCGCATGTCTGATATGACCGCTACCGCTGTCCAAGGGGACAATCCTAAATCGACGGGTACCGTCAAATGGTTCAACGACGCCAAAGGTTTTGGGTTCATCACCCCTGACGATGGCGGAGAAGATCTGTTCGCACATTTCTCGTCCATTCAAATGAACGGCTTCAAGACGCTCAAGGAAGGCCAGAAGGTCTCGTTCGAGATCATTCAGGGCCCCAAGGGCAAGCAGGCGCTGAATATTACGTCAGCCTGATCGTCCACCGTTCGGTTTCAGCGAAACCGCCACACCGGCGCGATGCGCCGGGTATCATGCAAGGCGGGTCGAAACCCGCCTTTTTTGTCGCCGGGCCGCCCCAAGGGCAAAGCCTATCCTCTCTTGTGTGGCGACACGCCGAAGGCGCAGCGTGGCCGCCCGTCATCGTTGTCCGTCGCCCGTCTATTTTCCGCCGTTCCCTTCCCCATGTCGAACCTCCGTGCGCGCCTGTCGCCCCGCCTCATCGCCCTTCGCCTGGCCGCCCTGCTGACGCTGGCCCTGCCCTTAGCCGCCTCGGCGCAAGGCCCCGCCCCCGCCGGTCCCCAGGAAAAACTGGCGGTCACTCCCCTGTCGATCGGCATCCATGCCATCCAGGCCGAAGTCGCCGATACCGAGGAAGAACGCCGCATCGGCCTGATGTTCCGCGAAACCCTGCCCGGCAACGAAGGCATGCTGTTCGTCTTCAATGCCCCCGACGTCCAGTGCTTCTGGATGCGCAACACCCTGGTGCCGCTGTCGGCCGCCTTCATCTCGGACGACGGCACCATCGTCAACATCGAAGACATGGCGCCGAAGACGGACACGCCCCACTGCAGCCGCAAGCCGGTGCGCTACGTGCTGGAAATGGCCCAGGGCTGGTTCGCCGAGCGTGGCCTGAAGGCCAATGTCAAGGTCGACGGCCTGCCGTAGTACCGGCATTCTTTCTTGAAGCAAAAAGGGAGTCCAGACATGGACTCCCTTTTCTTTTTCATGGCCTGCCGCACGGCGCGGAAAACCGCGGGCCGCATTGACGGGCGTGGCGCCTGGGCATGAGCGCGGAAGAAGGCTTACGGCCTACCGCACGATCATGCCCAAGCGTGCGCGGTCACACGCGCTCGATCACCAGCGCGATGCCCTGGCCCACGCCGATGCACATCGTGCACAGCGCATAGCGGCCACCCGTGCGGTGCAGTTGGTTGACGGCAGTGGTGACCAGGCGCGCGCCGCTGGCGCCCAGCGGGTGGCCCAGGGCGATGGCGCCGCCGTTGGGATTGACGCGCGCGTCGTCGTCGGCGATGCCCAGTTCACGCAGCACCGCCAGGCCCTGCGCGGCGAAGGCTTCGTTCAGTTCGATGACGTCCATCTGCGCCAGCGTCAGGCCGGTCTGCGCCAGCACCTTGCGGGTGGCCGGGGCCGGGCCGATGCCCATGATGCGCGGCGGCACGCCGGCCGTGGCCATGCCCACCACGCGGGCGCGCGGCGTCAGGCCGTGGCGTGCGGCGCTCTGCTCGTCGGCCAGCAGCAGCGCGGCGGCGCCGTCGTTCACGCCCGAGGCGTTGCCGGCGGTGACGGTGCCGCCCTCGCGGACCACGCCCTTGAGCCTGGCCAGCGATTCCAGGCTGGTTTCGCGCGGGTGTTCATCCTTGGACACGATGACCGGATCGCCCTTCTTCTGGGCGATGGACACCGGCGTGATTTCCGCGTCGAAGAAGCCCGATTGCTGCGCGCGCACGGTCTTCATCTGGCTGGCCAGCGCGAACTTGTCCTGGTCTTCGCGGTTGATGCCGAAATCGTCGGCCACGTTCTCGGCGGTCTCGGGCATGGAGTCCACCCCGTATTGAGCCTTCATCAGGCGGTTGACGAAGCGCCAGCCGATGGTGGTGTCGTAGATGGCCGCATCGCGCGCATAGGCGGTGTTGGCCTTGCCCATGACGAAGGGCGCGCGGCTCATGCTTTCGACGCCGCCCGCCAGCATCAGGTGCGCCTCGCCGGCGCGGATGGCGCGCGCGGCGCTGCCCACGGCGTCCAGGCCCGACCCGCACAGGCGGTTCAGCGTGGCGCCCGGCACGTCGACCGGCAGGCCGGCCAGCAGCGTGGCCATGCGCGCGACGTTGCGGTTGTCCTCGCCGGCCTGGTTGGCGCAGCCGAACAGCGTGTCGTCGAGCTGGTCCCATTGCACGCCGGGATTGCGCGCCATCAGCGCCTTGAGCGGAATGGCGGCCAGGTCGTCGGTGCGCACGGAGGCCAGGGCGCCGCCGTAGCGGCCGAAGGGCGTGCGGATGGCGTCGCAGATGAAGGCATGCAGGGTCATGGAGTGTCTCGTCTCGTCTGTTTAGGAAAAATTCTGACAGCCATCGATGGTATCGCAGGGCAGGAACAGCCAACGGCGGCAAGGCAATGGAGTCCACTAGATGGACAGCCATTGCGTTCACGAGACGGACGAAATCAGCCGGCGGCCGCTCGCGCGCTACGCGCGGCATCCAGCGTGGCCTGGCGCCGGAAACGTCCCGCCGCCAGATGGTAGAACGGCTGCGGGCAGAACTGGCGCGCCACCACGGAAGCGCTGAGCGACGCCGCCAGCAGCCAGAACAACAGGGGCTGGCTGCCCGTCATCTCCATCACCACCACGCTGGCGGTCAGCGGCGCCTGGGTGGCGGCGGCCAGGAAGGCCGCCATCGACAACAGCACGATCAGGCGCTCGTCGAGCGCCCCGCCCGTCCATTGCCACAGCTCGTGTCCGATGCCCGCGCCCGTGGTCAATGCCGGGGTGAAGATGCCGCCCGGGATGCCGGCCCAATACGACGCCACCGTGGCGGCCAGCTTGGCCAGCCCGAAACCCGGGGCGGGCGCCGCGTCTCCGGCCAGCAGGCCGGCGGCGGTCTCGTAGCCGGTGCCGTACACCGCCCCGCCCGTCAGCATGCCCAGGCAGGCGAGGAACAGGCCCAGGCCCGCCGCGGCCAGCACGGGATGGCGCCGCAGCCGATCGCGCCACGCCAGGGGCGCCACGCCCGGCAGGCCCTTGCCCAGCAGCCGCGCGAATACGCCGCCCAGCACGCCGTTGACCAGGCCGCACAGCAGGACCCACAGCAGCATGTCGGAGCCGGAGGCCTGCCCGGTGAACTGGCCGAAATAAGGATTGTTGCCCGCCAGCGCCACCACCATGAAACCCGAGGCCAGCACGCCGATCAGCACCAGCCGCTGCCAGCGCAGCGACGTGCCCCGGCCCAGTTCCTCGATGGCGAACACCACCCCGGCCAGCGGCGCATTGAAGGCCGCCGCCAGGCCGCCGGCGGCGCCGGCGGCGATCAGTTCACGGTGCCGCAGGCCCTGCATCGGCGCGCCCAGGCGCTCCCACAGGCGGCCCCAGGCCAGCATCACCGCCGCGCCCACCTGCACCGACGGCCCTTCCCGGCCAACCGACGCCCCGGCCAGCATGCCCGCGAAGGTCAGCGGAATCTTCCAGAGGGTCTGCCGGATGGACACCAGGTTCGTCTGGGCGGGCCCCGCGGGCAGCGACAGCGCGCCGATGACCTGCGGGATGCCGCTGCCGCTGGCATTGGGCGCCACGCGCTGCGTCAGCCAGCGCAGCCCCCCCAGCGCGGCCGGCAGCACGATGAAGGCCAGCCAGCCGTGGCTGGCCGTCCACTGCCGGTTCCACTCCAGCGCCGCGTCGGCCAGGCGCGCGAAGCCCAGCGATACCAGCGCCACCAGCGCGGCGCCGCCCAGGGGCAGGCCCAGGTACAGGCTCTTGCGCGACAGCCGCCGTGTCTGCCGCCACTTGCGCCGCGCCGCCAGGCGCAGGCGCGATGCCGGAGAGTGAGTGGAGGTGGGAGTGGTGGGCGGAAGATCGGCCATGAGCGGCGTGGGGAAGTCTCGGGTAGGACTGCTCGGTCAAACCTGACAGGTTACGCCATGACAGCTTACAAGCACCAGAAAGCACAAGCCCCCCACGCGGGAGGGCTTGTTTCAAGCATCGGGCTCGAACCCCGGACCACGGGGCCCGGCGGGGATCAGCCGAAGTTCTTGGCCGCGAACTCCCAGTTCACCAGCGCCCAGAAGTTTTCCAGGTACTTGGGACGGGCGTTGCGGTAGTCGATGTAGTAGGCGTGTTCCCACACATCACAGGTCAGCAGCGGCACGTCGGCGGTGGTCAGGGGGGTGGCGGCGTTGCTGGTGTTGACGATGTCCACCGAGCCGTCGGCCTTCTTCACCAGCCAGGTCCAGCCCGAACCGAAGTTGCCGGCGGCCGACTTGTTGAAGGCGTCCTTGAAGGCGTCGAAACCGCCCCACTTGGCCTTGATGGCATCCGCCAGCGCGCCGGTGGGCTCGCCGCCGCCCTTGGGCGACAGGCTGTTCCAGTAGAAGGTGTGGTTCCAGATCTGGGCCGCGTTGTTGAACACACCGCCCGAGGACTTCTTGACGATGTCTTCCAGCGAGGCGTTTTCGAACTCGGTGCCCGGGATCAGGTTGTTCAGGTTGGTGACATACGTCTGGTGGTGCTTGCCGTAGTGGAACTCCAGCGTCTCTTTCGAGATGTGGGGAGCCAGGGCGTCCATGTCGTAAGGCAGGGGGGGAAGAGTATGTGCCATGTGTCGGTTCCTTCTTGGTTGGGTCTACGCGATCAAGCCAGGACATTGTATCGGCTGTCGAGGGGCCAACCGGCCTAACCCCGAGGCAACATGGGGTTAAGAGAAGCAACACGATACGCCCGGAACGGGCGTGTTGCGACTCATTCGTTTTCGCTCAGTCGTCCTGCTCGCGGACTTGCGCGACGTCGACCGTGGCGCCGCCCCGCGCCAGGCTCAGGTCGAGCCGCTGGCCGGGAGCCAGTCGCGCCGCGTCGCGCACGATGGCGCCTTCGGCGTCGCGCACGATGGCGTAGCCGCGCGCCAGGGTGTGCTGCGGATCGAAGGCGCGCAGTTGCGCGGCGGCGCCCTGCAATGCCGCGCGGCGCGCGGCCAGCAGGCGCGCATGGGCGCGGCGCAGTTGCTCGGCCAGCGTCCGCACCCCCTGCTGCGCCGGCGCGGTGCGCGGGGCACGGTGGACCAGGCGCTGCGCCAGCAGTTCGACGCGCGCGCTGCGCCGGGCCTGCGGCGCGCGCCAGGCGGCCAGCAGCCGGTGGCGCAGCGAGGCCAGGCGTTCGCGCTGGTGCGCCAGGCGCTGCGCCGGCGACACCATGGCGGCCGCGGCGCGATCCAGCCGCTGCGCGGCCTGGTCCAGGGCGCGGCGCTGCGCGCGGACCAATGCCTGGGCTTCCTGCCGCACGGCGCGCAACAGGTCGGCGCGCGGCACGCAGGCCAGTTCGGCCGCCGCGGTGGGCGTGGGCGCCCGCACGTCGGCCACGAAGTCGACGATCGTGAAATCCGTCTCGTGCCCCACCCCGCTGATCACGGGAATCTCGCTGGCGGCCACCTGGCGGGCCAGCGTTTCATCGTTGAAGCTCCAGAGGTCTTCGATGCTGCCGCCACCGCGCACCAGCAGCAGCGTGTCGACCTCGGCGCGGGCATTGGCGCGGACCACCTGCGCGGCCAGGCGCGGCGCGGCGTCGGCGCCCTGCACCGGCGCCGGATAGATGATGAGGGGGACTTGCGGCGCGCGGCGCGCCAGGGCGGACAGCACATCGCGCAAGGCGGCGGCATGCAGGGAGGTGATCACGCCGATGGCGCGCGGCAGGCGAACGGGCTGGCGCTTGCGTTCAGGGTCGAACAGGCCTTCCTCGGCCAGTTGCGCCTTCAATCGCAGGAAGGTTTCGTACAGGTTGCCGACGCCGGCGCGGCGCATGCCGTCGGCCTGCAACTGGAAGTCGCCACGGGCCTCGTACAGCGACACGCGCGCCCGCACCTCGACCTGGTCGCCCGGCCTGGGCACGAAACCGACCAGGCTGGCGCGGCTGCGGAACATGACGGCGCGCACGGCGGCGCGGCTGTCCTTCAGGGTGAAGTACCAGTGGCCGGAGGCGGCCTGGGTGAAGTTGGAGACCTCGCCGCGCACCCAGATGGCCGGGATGCTGCGCTCCAGCAACTGGCCCACGGCCTGGTTCAACTGGGCAACGGTAAGAATATCCCGCGCGAATACGTCGTTCATGACGGAAACTCCAGTTGTCATGAGGCTTTCCGGGGAATATATGTCCACAGGCCGCATGAAGCGGGGCTGAATGATACAGCAAAGCCCAAAGCATGCAAGCGCGCCTCGCAAAGCCAATAAATTCGATATAAGCCCATGATTTTTATGGATAAACATCAGATACACAATTGACCGTCATTTGACCGATCAACCGGGGAACCAATGCAGGACGGGCTTTCCGCCGATTTCTACACAGGATTATCCACAGATTCTGTGGATAACTGGCCCGGCTTGTCACGGCCGGATTGCGCCGTTACAGTCTCGCCCTGAAGCGGCGGCCAACGCGCCCCGCCCCTCCCGGAGCACCGTCTTGCTAGCCATCATCCAAGCCGCGGGCTGGCCGATCTGGCCCCTGCTGGCCACCTCGGTCCTGGGCCTGGCCCTCATCGTCGAACGCCTGCTGTCGCTGCGCCGCAGCCTGGTCCTGCCCCGCGGCCTGAACGAGCAGGTCGCCGAAATGCTGCGCACCCGCCAGGACACGCCCGAAGCCTTGACGCGGCTGGAACGCAATTCGCCGCAGGGCCGCGTGCTGGCGGAAGTGCTGCGCCAGCGCCACCTGCCGCGCCCCGAACTGCGGGCCGCGGTGGAAGACGCCGGCCGCGCCGTGGCGCACGACCTGAACCGCTACCTTCCCGCCCTGGGCACCATCGCCATGGTGGCGCCGCTGATGGGCCTGTTCGGCACGGTCGTCGGCATGATCGAGATCTTCGGCGCCTATTCGCCGACCAGCAGCGACCCGGCGCAACTGGCGCATGGCATCTCGGTTGCCCTGTACAACACCGGTTTCGGCATCCTGATCGCCATCCCGGCCATGATCGCCCACCGCGCCCTGCGCGCCCGGGTCGACGGCTATCTGGCCGCCCTCGAGCAGATGGCCGGCCGCCTGGCGCGCCACGTGGCCGCGGAGCCGACCGCCCGCGCCGCGGAGGCCCGCGCATGAACTTCCGCGGCGGACGGGATCCGGGACGCGACGAGCTGGACATCAACCTGATCCCGCTCATCGACGTGCTGCTGGTGATACTGATCTTCCTGGCGGCCACCACCTCGTTCGCGCG
This sequence comes from Bordetella ansorpii, assembly GCF_900078705.1. Taxonomy (GTDB): domain Bacteria; phylum Pseudomonadota; class Gammaproteobacteria; order Burkholderiales; family Burkholderiaceae_B; genus Bordetella; species Bordetella ansorpii_A. Next base: position 183,289 of record NZ_FKIF01000010.1, on the reverse strand, counting down.
CTACACCCAGCTCAAGATCACGCTGCCGCAGGCCGCGGCCGAGCAAGAGGCGCCCGCCGCCATCGAGGTCGCCATCAGCCAGGACGGCCATTACGCGCTGAACGGCGTGCTGATGGACGCATCCACCCCGGCCGGCATCGCCGCCGCCCTGGCGCAGGCCGCGCAGGGCAAGTCCGAGGCCGTGCTGGTCATCAACGCCGACGCCCAGGCCACGCACCAATCCGTGGTCAATGTCATGGAAGCGGCGCGCCAGGCCGGAATCGGACGCGTCAACTTCGCCGCCCAGACCGCGCGGTGAACACCTCCTCCTTCCTGCTGGCCTTCCTGCACCGGCAGTGGCGCCACGGCGGCTGGCTGTCCACGCTGCTGACGCCGCTTTCGGCCCTCACGGCCCGCGCCGTGCGCCGCAAGCGGGACGACTACCGCGCAGGCCGCCGGCAGGCCTGGCGCGCCCCGGTGCCCGTCGTGGTCGTGGGCAACCTGTACGTCGGCGGCACCGGCAAGACGCCGGTGGTGATCGCCGCCGTCGAGGGGTTGCGCGCCCGGGGCTGGACGCCCGGCGTGGTCAGCCGCGGCTACGGCGTCGAACCGGGCGCCACGCCGCGCGTCGGCCAGGGCGCCTTGTCGCCCCGCGAATTCGGCGACGAGCCCGCCCTGATCGCCCGCGCCTCGAACGCCCCCGTGGCCGTGCATCCCAAGCGCGCGCTGGCCGCGCAGGCGCTGCTGCAGGCCCACCCCGAGCTCGACGTGATCGTCTCCGACGATGGCCTGCAGCACCTGCAACTGGCCCGCGACATAGAGATCGTGGTGCAGGACGAGCGCGGCACGGGCAACGGCCGGCTGCTGCCCGCCGGCCCCCTGCGCGAACCCGCCTCGCGGCTGGGCGAGGTCGATGCGGTCATCACCAACGCCGCCGCCGATGGCGCGCCCGCCGGCGCCGCGACCGCGCCGCGTCATTTCCGCATGCGCCTGGCTCCGGTCGGCGCCTGGCGGTTGACGGATGGCCGGCAGCAGCCGCTGGCGTGGTTCGCGCAGCCGCCGCAGGCCGGCCGCGTCGCCGCGGCGGCGGGCATCGGCAACCCGCAACGCTTCTTCCAGACCCTGCGCGAGGCGGGCATCGAGCCCGCCGCCGAACTGTCCCTGCCCGATCACTACGACTACGCCCGTTCGCCCTTCGGCGACCTGCCGGGCGAACACATCCTGGTCACCGCCAAGGACGCCATCAAATGCGCGGCGCTGGACGAGCCTCGCCTGTGGGAGGTGCGGGTCGCCGCGCGGTTCTCGGGCGACTTCGCCGGCTGGCTGTCCACAGCCCTGGACGCCGCGAAGCGCCCCTGAGCGCGGCGCCATGCCCGCCGGCGATCGGCCTGGGCACCACCGTCATGCGCCGTTCCCATCCGGCATCCCCTCTTGCCGATCGCCCCGCCGCCAGGCCGCCGGGCGCGCGTTCGGGTGCGGGCATCGCCGTCGAAACGCGGCCATTCGAGCAAAATCGCATTCCTGCGCACGGAGAGGGAACGATCCGCACGCTTGACCGACTGTCACTTAGTGACATACCATACGATCAACCTGTCACTAAGTGACAAGGCGAGCAGATTCATGAACGCAAGCAAGGACGATGCAAAGCTGGAGGTTTCCCGGCATGCCGGGCGGCTCTTCCTGAAGCACGGGGTCGCCGGCACCAGCGGCGACGACATTGCGGAGGCGGCGGGCCTGTCGAAACGGACGGTATGGCGCTACTTCCGCAACAAGGAAAGCTGCGTGGAGCCGTTGTTCCAGGCGACCTCGCTGCGGTTCATCGCCATGCTGCGGCAGTGGCCGCGCAATGTCTCGATCGAGGCACACCTGCGGCACTGCGTGGCCCGGGAGGTAGGCGATCCGCAGCACGCGGCCGATGGCCTCCTGGCCGTGCAACTGGTCGCGATGCTGCCGGAAGAGCCCGCGCTTCGATCGGCGTGGCTGATGGCCGCGCAGGCCGGCGAGGAAGCCCTGGCGGGCGTCATCGCCGACCGGCTGCGGCGCTCGGGCGATGAGGCCGAGGTCCGGTTGTGCGCCGCCACGGTCATGGCGGCGATCCGGGTGGTCGACGAAACCGTCAGTTTCGCCGCCATCAAGCAGGGCCGGCAGTTCTCGCTGCAGGAAGCCATCGACCAGCAGGCGCGCGCCATCCGCGCCGCCTGCACGCTGCCGATCTGCGATCCGCTCGCCGACGGCGAGGCCTTGGCCCCCACCGCCTCGCCCCCCTGCGCCTGAGCGCCGTGCCTGTCTTCCAGCCCCATGCACGGCGCATTGCAATCCGACGCGTGGCAATGCCACGCCGGGCATGGATCAGGCCGCGTGGCTCCCGTTTCCACGCATGCCTATAGGTGGGCGCCGACGCCCATCGGGCGGGGCCGGTCGAGGATCGGCTCCGGAACCACAACCTCCTGGAAGGATGAAACGCATGAAGACATTTCCCTCGAAGACGATCGCCCGCCTCTGCCTGTCGGCCGCCGCCGCCTCGCTCGCCACCGCGATGATGGCGGGCTGCGTGTCCGCCGGCGAGCAGCGCCGGGCGGACCTGGACCAGGACCGCGGCACCTGCGCCGACTACGGCGCCCAGCCCGGCTCCGCCGGGTACACGCGCTGCATGCTGCAACAGCAGCAACGGCGGGATCACGAGCAACTGCTCAACGCCGAGCGCGGCCGGATCTCCGCCGAGACCGCGCGCAACAACCTCGAAACGCTGCGCTTGATCCGCAAGAACCGGGAAGACCGCAAGAACGACGATTGACCGGCACGGCAGGCGGCGCAGGTCCGCCGCCGTCCGCCGCGATGCCCCCGCGGGCCGGCGGGACACCCGCGGCCGCCTCGCGCCAAGGCGCCAAGGGTGCGACATTCGGACCATCGCCCGTTACCGCGTTCTGTTCTAGAATCGCGGCATGGAATCCCGCCTGCTCGACATCCTCGTGTGCCCGCTGTGCAAAGGCCGGCTCGACTACGACCGCCCGAACGCCGAACTGATCTGCAAGGCCGACCGCCTTGCCTTCCCCGTGCGCGACGGCATTCCCGTCATGCTCGAATCCGAGGCGCGCGACCTCGATCCCGCCCAGGCCGCCGCCAGCTGAGCCATGAGCTTTCTGGTCCTGATCCCCGCGCGCGCCGCGTCCACCCGCCTGCCCGACAAACCGCTCGCCGACATCGCCGGCAAGCCCATGGTGGTGCGCGTGGCCGAACGGGCCAGGCTGTCCGGCGCCAGCGCCGTGCACGTCGCCACCGATGACACCCGCGTGCTCCAGGCCGCCGAGTCGCACGGCCATTCCGCCCTGCTGACGCGCGCCGACCACGCCACCGGCACCGACCGCCTGTCCGAGGCCGTGCGGCAGCTCGGCCTGCCCGACGATGCCGTCGTGGTCAACGTGCAGGGCGACGAGCCGCTGATCGAACCCGAGCTCATCGATGCCGTGGCCGCCAAGCTGCTGGCCGCGCCCGATGCCGACATCGCCACCTGCGCCTGCCCGCTGGCCGACGCCGATGCGCTGTTCAACCCGAATGTCGTCAAGGTCGTCCACGCCGCCGACGACCGGGCCCTGTACTTTTCGCGTGCGCCCATTCCGTGGGCGCGCGACGCGCTGGCCGGCGGGGGGCGGGTGCTCGCCCCAGGCCTGCCCGCATGGCACCACATCGGCCTGTACGCCTACCGGGTGTCGTTCCTGCGGCGTTTTCCCACGCTGCCGCAAGGCGCGCTCGAGCGCTTCGAATCGCTCGAGCAACTGCGCGCGCTCGAGCACGGCCACAGCATCGTCGTGCATCGCGCCAGCCAGCCGCCAGCAGCCGGCGTGGACACGCCCGCCGACCTCGAACGCGTGCGCGCGTGGTTCGCGGATAATCGGTTATAAGAGGTCTTTTCCTCGCGCCCGGCAGCACATGCTGCATTGCGGCATAATCGCCCCCGACCACAAAAACTAAACATTCTTCTGGAGCATCTATGCGTCTCATCCTGCTCGGACCTCCTGGCGCCGGCAAAGGCACCCAGGCCGCCTTCCTGACCCAGCATTACGGCATTCCGCAGATCTCGACGGGCGACATGCTGCGTGCCGCCGTGAAGGCCGGCACGCCCCTGGGCATCGAAGCCAAGAAGGTCATGGACGCGGGCGGCCTGGTATCGGACGAAATCATCATCGGCCTCGTCCAGGACCGCCTCAAGCAGGACGATTGCGCCAAGGGCTACCTGTTCGACGGCTTTCCCCGCACCATCCCGCAGGCCGACGCGCTGAAAAGCGCGGGAGTGAAGTTGGACTTCGTCGTCGAGATCGAAGTTCCCGACTCGGACATCATCGAACGCATGAGCGGCCGCCGCGTGCATCCCGCCAGCGGCCGCACCTACCACGTGCGCTTCAATCCGCCCAAGGTCGAAGGCCAGGACGACGCCACCGGCGAACCGCTGGTGCAGCGCGACGACGACCGCGAGGAAACCGTGCGCCACCGCCTGTCGGTCTACCAGCAGCAGACCCGCCCGCTGGTCGACTACTACGCCGGCTGGGCCCAGCAGGATGCGTCCGTCGCCCCCCGGTACCGCAAGATTTCGGGCGTGGGTTCGGTCGAAGAGATCAAGTCGCGCCTGGCGCAAGCCCTGCAGCACTGACGACGCGGGCCACGCGCGCCATCTGCCCGTGGCCCGGGCCGCACCTGAATCCCCAAGCCGCGAGAGCGGGAGAGTAGACATGGAAATCGCGAACAAGGTATTTATCGTGACCGGCGGCGCGTCGGGCCTGGGCGCGGGCACCGCGCGCATGCTGACCGAGCACGGCGCCAAGGTCGTCATCGCCGACCTGCAGGACGAGCCCGGCCAGGCCCTGGCCAAGGAACTCGGCCAGCGCTACGTGCACTGCGACGTCACGCAGGAAGCCGACGGCCAGCGCGTCGTGGCCGAGGCCAAGTCGCTGGGCGCGCTGTTCGGCCTGGTGAACTGCGCGGGCGTCGCCCCGGCGGCCAAGATCGTGGGCAAGAACGGCGCGCACGCGCTGGACCTGTTCCAGAAAGTCATCTCGATCAACCTGATCGGCAGCTTCAACATGATGCGCCTGGCCGCCGAAGCCATGAGCGCCAACGAGCCCGAGCCCACCGGCGAGCGCGGCGTGCTGATCAACACGGCCTCGGTGGCCGCGTTCGACGGCCAGATCGGCCAGGCCGCCTACGCCGCCTCCAAGGCCGGCGTGGCCGGCATGACGCTGCCCATCGCCCGCGACCTGTCCAAGGTCGGCATCCGCTGCATGACCATCGCCCCGGGCATCTTCGGCACGCCCATGATCTTCGGCATGCCGCAGGAAGTCCAGGATTCGCTGGCCGCCAGCATCCCCTTCCCCGCCCGCCTGGGCCGCCCCGAGGACTACGCCAAACTGGTCCACAGCATCGTCACCAACGAGATGCTGAACGGCGAAACGATCCGCCTGGACGGCGCGATCCGCATGCCGCCCAAGTAAGCACACCGCTGCAAACGCGGCGGCGCCCGCCGCCGCGTCCTCCAAGAATTCCACATGGCTTTGTTCCGATCGGCCGCCACCATCAGCGGCTTCACGCTGCTGTCGCGCATCACCGGGCTGGTCCGGGACATCCTGGTTGCGCGCGCGTTCGGCGCCGGCCCCCTGACGGACGCGTTCTGGATCGCGTTCCGCATTCCCAATCTGCTGCGCCGGCTGTTCGCCGAAGGCGCCTTCGCGCAGGCTTTCGTGCCCATCCTGGGCGCCGTGCGCAACGACCGCGGCGAAGAAGACGTCCGCCAGTTGCTCGACCGCGTGGCGATCCTGCTGACCGTCGCGCTGATGCTGCTGACCGTGATCGGCATCCTCGCCGCCCCGGTCATCGTCACCCTGATGGCCAGCGGGCTGAAAGACAGCGGCGGCGAATTCGACAGCGCGGTGACGATGACGCGGATCATGTTCCCCTACATCGTCTGCATGTCGCTGATCGCCTTCGCGTCCGGCGTGCTGAACACCTGGCGCCGCTTCGCCGTGCCGGCCTTCACGCCGGTGCTGCTGAACCTGAGCATGATCGGCGCCTGCATCTGGCTGTCGCCGCGCCTGGAGACCCCGATCTACGGCCTGGCCATCGGCGTCATGATCGGCGGAGTGGCGCAATTGGCGGTGCAGTGGATCGCACTGGTCCGGCTGGGCATGGCCCCGCGCGCCTCGGCCAGCCCGCGCGCCGCCTGGAGCGACCCCACCGTCAAGCGCATCCTGAAGCAGATGGCGCCCGCCACGCTGGGCGTGTCGGTGGCGCAGATTTCGCTGCTGATCAACACCAACATCGCGACCTGGCTGACGCCCGGCAGCGTCACCTGGCTGTCGTTCGCCGACCGCCTGATGGAATTTCCCACGTCCTTGCTGGGCGTGGCCCTGGGCACCGTGCTGCTGCCCAGCCTGTCGGCGGCGCATGCGCGCGCCGACCAGGCCGGTTACAGCGGCCTGCTGGACTGGGGCCTGCGCCTGGTTCTCCTGCTGGGCCTGCCGTCCAGCCTGGGGATGATGCTGCTGTCCGACGGACTGGTGGCCACCCTGTTCCACTACGGCGCCTTCCAGGCGCACGACGTGCAGCAGACCCGCCTGGCGGTGGTGGCCTATTCGGTGGGCCTGATCGGCCTGCTTGCCGTGAAGATCCTGGCCCCCGGGTTCTATGCCCGGCAGGACATCCGGACACCGGTCAAGATCGCCATCATGGTGCTGGTGCTGACCCAGTTGCTGAACGCGTTGCTGGTGCCGGTCCTCGCCCACGCCGGACTGGCGCTGGCCATCGGCCTGGGCGCATGCATCAACGCCGTCTCACTGCTGGCGGGCCTGCGCCGCCGCGGCGTCTACCACCCGGCGCCGGGCTGGGGCCGTTTCCTGCTGCGCATGCTGCCCGCCCTGGCCGCCCTGGCCGCGGTGCTGCTGTATGCCGGCGCGCACATCGATTGGATCGCCCTGCAAGCCCACCCGGGGTTGCGCGCCGCCTGTCTGGCCGGCGTCCTGGCGGCCTGCGGCTTCGCCTATTTCGGCGCCCTGTTCGCCTGCGGATTCCGTCCGCGCGACTTCGGCCGGCGCGCAGCCCAGCCCTGAATCGAATAAATCTCGTTATTTCGTCCAATTGGGGGCCAAATCCTGGCTTCCGGGGTCGACAATTGCCGTTGCTTTAAGGTAAATTTTCGTAAAGTTACGTATTTACTCACCTTCTGCAAAGAAAGCAGACGGATTTTCACGATTAGGCAATTGTGTTGCTCGCAACCCAGGTCCCTTCAGGCTCAAGCGTGGAACCCGAATTCAGCGCCAGCCCCCAGCCCCCCTTGTCCGACCAGGTCGTGACTTGGCTCGTGCTGCTGCGCTCGGGCCGGGCAACCCCGAAGGACTATGCCAACTTCCTGGCCTGGCGCGACGGCAACCCTCTCCACGAGAGCGCCTGGCAGCAGCTCACCGGCACCCTGAACAGCGCCACGCTGGGCCGCCTTGGCGACAACTACCCCTCCGGCTACGAAGGCGACGTCGTCGCCTCCCCCGACATCCCCTCGATGCCCGCCGCCGCGGCAGCCGCGGCCAGCGTGTCGGTGTCGCTGGGCCGCCGCCATTTCGTGGGCGGCGCGCTGGCCCTGGGCGTCTGCGCCGTCGGCGCTGCCTACGTGGGCAATGCCTATTACCCGCTCAATGGACTGACGTCCGACGCCGCCACGCAAACCGGCGAACGCCGCCGTTACATGCTGGCGGACGGCAGCCAGCTGCTGCTGGATGCCCGCAGCCGGGTCGACCTCGAATACACACCCACCTACCGCATGCTGCACCTGCTCGAAGGCGCCATTTCGGTAGACGTGCAGGCCGACCCCACCCGCCCGTTCCTGGTGCGTACCGCCGAAGGCGTGGTGCGTTCGCTCGGCACGCGTTACATGGTTCGCCAGCAGGCGCGCCGCACGCTGGTCGTGGCGCACGAGCACGAGGTCGAAGTCGAGACCATGGCGGGTTCGCGCATGGCGGTGCCTTCCGGCACCGGCACTCGTTTCGACAACGCCCGCATTGGCGTGCCCCGCTCCGACCTGGTGCCCGACGCGGCCTGGGAACATGGCTGGATCGAAGCACACGACCGGCCCCTGGCCGAGATCGTGGCAGCCTTGCGCCCCTATCGACAAGGCACGCTGCGCGTGTCCATGGCGGCGGGTGGCCTGCCGGTGCGCGGCACTTATCCGCTGGACGACTCCGATGCCGCCCTGCGCGCCCTGGAAAGCAGCATGCCCATCCAGGTCTCGCGCCTGACGCCCTGGTTCGTCTCCATCAACGTGCTGAGCACCTGATCGGCGGCCGGCGGCCCCGGGCAGAACCAGCGGCCGGATCCGGGATGCGGCAAACGCGCCACGCCCCCCATCACAAAGCTGTTTCCCTTGCAATCGCAGGCAAAGCTGATACAATCTTGGACTTTGCCGAATTCACAGGCTGGCACTGCGCGCGGGTATGCCTTCATACCCATGCCATTCCCGGCGGCTCCGGTCGACAGACAGGTCCGGATACGAGATAAATAACGCCTGAATCCAGGAATAAAAACTCGGAGCCGAAGGTAAAGCCCCCAGCCAGACCCGAACCTAGTCATCAAGTAAGAGTCCTATTCCTTATGGCCAATACCGCCCAAGCACGCAAGCGCGCCCGTCAATCGGTTGATCGCAACAAGCACAACTCCAGCCTGCGCTCCATGCTGCGCACCGCCATCAAGCGCGTTCGCCAGTCGATCGCCACTGGCGACAAGGCTGCCGCCGCTGAAACGCTGCAAAAAGCCACCAGCATCATCGATCGCGTGGCTGACAAGAACATCATCCACAAGAACAAGGCCGCTCGCCACAAGAGCCGCCTGTCGGCCGCCGTCAAGGCGCTGGCCTGATACCGGCAGCGGTCCGGTTCGCCGGGCCGCGTGGCGCGCACCCCGGTGCGCGCTTGGCGCCAAGGCGCCATTCGGCTTCATCGCCAAGCCTGCTTCCAGGCTGCCTGTGAATCACGGCAAATAAAAAGGATGCCCACCGGGGCATCCTTTTTGCGTTGGGCCGGCACGCCACCGGCCCGTGCCGCCCTCCTCAGCTTGGAAACGCCTCGCGCAGGTTGAACACCGCCTGCTTGAAGAGGCCCAGGTCCGTGCCCACGGAGACAAAGTGCATGCCCATGTCCAGGTAGCGCCGCGCATCGGCCGCCACGGGCGCCAGGATCCCGACCGCCTTGTCCTGCGCGCTGATGCGCGCATGCAGGTGCCTGATGGCGTCCTGCACTTCCGGATGCCCCGGATTGCCCAGGTGGCCCAGCGCGGCCGCCAGGTCCGAAGGACCGATGAACACGCCATCCACGCCGTCCACCGCGGCGATCCGGTCGACGGCGTCGACGCCCGCTCGGCTTTCGATCTGCACCAGCACGCAGATGTTGTCGTTCACCTCGCGCAGGTAATCGGGCACCGTCCCATAGCGGTTGCTGCGCTGCAAGCCCGCCACGCCCCGGATGCCGGCCGGCGGATAACGCGTGGCCGCCACGGCGCGGCGCGCGTCCTCTTCCGACTCCACGAACGGAATCAACAGGTTGTAGAACCCGATGTCCAGCATGCGCTTGATCTCGACGGGATCGTTCCATGAGGGCCGACCCACCGCGGCGCAGGCGCTGCCCTGCACCGCCTGCAACTGTTGCACGAACAATGGGATGTCGTTGGGCGAGTGTTCGCCATCGAACAGCATCCAGTCGAAGTTGGCCAGGCTGGCGACTTCGGCCGTGATGTGGCTGGTCAGGCTCAGCCAGAGCCCGATCTGGCGTTCGCGAGCCAGGATGCGTTGGCGAAAACGATTGGGAAGGGGGGATGTCATGAAGGGACTGGCCTCAGGGGGAAACAAGCACCCGGGGCAGCGCCGGACAACGGCGCCGCCCCGGGAAGGAATCGCGAAGAAAGGGGTGGGCGGCCATGCGAGGCGCGCCCCCCGCCCGATCGGCATGCATCATCGTCACTGCGGCAGCACGTATGGCACGCCGCAACGTTCGCACAGCGGCTTGAGCACGGACGCCAGCGCCTGCGCGATCGGCACGCCGTCGCGCAGGCGGCGCGCGCGCTCGGCCATCTCGGGATCGCCCGGCACCAGCACGGGTTGCGCGGGGTCCGCGGGCGGCACGGCATGCATGGTGTCGATCAGCTCGTCCATGTCCTGCGTGAAGCTGCCCGCCTCGCGAAAAGCGGCGGGATCCAGCGCCAGGAAGAAATGGCCGATGTCGTCGGGATCGCCAGGGCCGCGGCGCGTGGCATGCCTGGCGGCCAGGGCGCTGCCGCCCAGCGTGCCACCCAGGACCTGCGCCATCAGCGCCAGGCCATAGCCCTTGTGGCTGCTCATGGCGGCCGTGCCGCCCAGCGGCGTCAGGCCGCCTTCGGCATGCTTGAAGATGTAGCGCATGGCCTCGGCCGCCTCGGTGACGACGCCACCCGCGCCATCCACCGCCCAGCCCGCCGGCAGCGTCTTGCCGTGGTAATCGTAGACCTTGACCTTGTTGGCGGCCACCGTGGTGGTGGCCATGTCCAGCACCAGCGCGTCGTTGCGTTGCGCCGGCGCGCCGAAGGCGATGGGATTGGTGCCCAGCACCGGCATCGCGCCGTGCGTCGGCACCATGATCAGCGTGGTGGCGCTGCTGGTCACCAGGCCCACCAGCCCGCGCTGCACGGCCAGCCGCGCGTACACGCCCGCGGCGCCGAAGTGATGGGAATTGCGCACGGCCACGGCACCCACGCCGTGCGCCCGCGCCTTGTCGATGGCCATCGCCATGCCCTGCGCCGAAACGGGATGGCCCAGCCCGGCGCCGCCGTCCAGCAGGGCGCTGGCCGTGCCGTCGCGGGCGACCCGGGGACGCGCATCGATGCGCAGCGTGCCGGCGCGCAGCTTGTTCTCGTACGAAGGCAGCATCGAAATGCCGTGCGAATCCACGCCCAGCAGGTCAGTCTCGGCCATCAGGCCGGCGGCGCTGTCCGCCAGGTCTTCGGGCATGCCCCATGCCCGCAGCACCAAGAGTATCTGTTCGCGCACCTGCCCGATCTGCGCGGGTACCGTCCTTGCCGAATCGCCTGCCACCGTCTCGTCTCCCATGCGGGTCGTCGCCCGCGGTTCTTTGCGTGTATCCGCGATGCGCATGCGCAGGCCGGGCATCGCAGGTGATCGAAACCCTGCTAGCCGTCGCGCTCGCGGTCCAACAGGCGATGCAGGGCCTGGCCCAGATGGAACTGCATGGTGATCCGGGCGCGTTCGGAATCCTGCTCGCGGATCGCGATCAGGATGGCCTCGTGCTCATCCGCCACGCGCTGCGCGCGCTGGCGTGAACCCGTGCGCGTCAGGCTCAGCGTCAGGCGCATGAAGCCGTTGATGGATTCGTGGATGCTTTCCAGCATGCCCAGGAAATAATCGTTGCCGCTGGCCTCGGCAATGCTGGCATGGAACGCCAGGTCGGCGGCCGGCGACACCTCGCCATTCTGCAAGGCCTGGACGAATGCCGCGTGCGCCTGCTCGATGCGGCGCAGTTGGCTGTCGGTACGGCGCAGCGCGGCCAGTCGGGCGGCATCGGCCTCCAGGGCCAGCCGGACCTCTTGCGCGCGCAGATAGGCCGCCACATTCTGCACCCCATCGAAGGTCTTCAGGCGCGGCGCGGGCTGATGGCTGACGAACGTGCCCAGCCCCTGGTGCGCCATCACCAGGCCATCGGCGCGCAGGCGCAGCAGCGCCTCGCGCACCACGGGCCGCGACACGCCGTATCTCTCGCAGATTTCATGCTCGGAAGGCAGCTTGTCGCCGACGTTCAGGCGGCCGGCCACGATCTGGTCGAAGATCCGGCCATACAGCTGGTCCGCCAGGCGCACCCGCTGGCCACGTTCGAGAGACGGCAGGGCTTCTTCGCGCCCCGGCTCCGGGGGCGGCGTCGCAGTCTGCGCTTTCCTGGGTGACAACTGGACTCCTTTGCCGCACGCGGCTGGCTGGCGCGCCGCCCCATCGATACGACTGGCTCGTTTCGCCAAGAGCGGCGACGCGAAACGCCTATGGTATCGCTTATCAGCCGCCCGCCACGCCCTGCGTATTGACGTACACCGCATAGATCGAGCGGCTGGCCGCCATGAACAGGCGATTGCGCTGCGTGCCGCCGAAGCAGAGATTGGCGCAGCGCTCGGGCAGCTTGATGTGGCCCAGCAGCTTGCCCTGCGCCGATACGGCCATCACACCGTCCTTGCCCTCGCCCATGCCCCAGCCGCACCACAGGTTGCCGTCCACGTCGCAGCGCATGCCGTCGATGGTGGCGTCGACGGCCTCCAGGAACAGGCGCTTGTTGGCCAGCTTCCTGCCGCCCTCCCGCACGTCGTACACGTGGATCAGGCGGTTGGGCGTGGCGCGGCCCTCGATCACGTAGAGCTTGCTTTCGTCGGGCGAGAAGCACAGGCCGTTGGGCCCCTTCAGATCGGTGATGATGGCGGCGGCCTCGCCCGTCTCGCCGTCGACGCGGTACACCGACTGCGGCAGCTCGGACGCCGCCGGCCGTCCTTCGTAGTTGCCGCCGATGCCGAACGGCGGATCGCTGAACCAGATCGAGCCATCCGAGCGGCAGACGATGTCGTTGGGGGAGTTCAGGCGCTTGCCTTCGTACCGGTCCAGCACCACGCTGATCGTGCCGTCGTACTCGGTGCGCGTGACGCGGCGCGTGAGATGCTCGCAGGTCAGCAGGCGTCCCTGGCGGTCGCGCGTGTTGCCGTTGGAATGGTTCGACGGCTTGCGGAAGATGCTGACCGCGCCGGTCTCTTCTTCCCACTTCATGATGCGGTCGTCGGCCACGTCGCTCCACAGCAGATAGCGGCCATCGCCGACCCACACCGGCCCTTCGCACCAGCGCATGCCCGTGGCCAGGCGCTCGACGCCGGCATTGAACAGGCGGTACTTGTCGAAGGCCGGATCCAGCGACACGATGGCCGGATCCGGGTAGCGCTCGGCAGGCTGCCAGGCGCGCGCCACGCCGGGCAGCCAGGCGGCCGCCCCCGCCGCCCCGGCCGTGCGCAGCCATGAGCGCCTGCCCGTGTCCACATGGCGGCCCGCGCGGCCGGACTCGCCGCCATGCGCGCCGCTACGCCCATCACCCTCCAGCGCATCGCCGGCCCTCCGATCCGCATCCCGCATGCCCGTCTCCCAGTCTTTGCGCCGGCGTCATCGCGCCGATCCGTTCAAGGGCCCGCGGCGTAGGCTGCGGGCCAGGAAATCCGGGTAGCGCCGCCGCGGCATGAACACCCCGCCGGGCCACCCCCACCGCACGGTACACGGCGCCGTCAGTCCACCGTCCGATCCCACTGCAGCAGCGCGCGCGCCACCGGCGCCACCTGTTCACGTTCGGCGGGCTCCAGGCCCGTCAACAGCGGCAGCATCGGCCCCATGTCGGCCACGCCGGACAGGGTGACGGCATCGTGCAGCACCCGGATGGGGCTGATGCCATCGCGGCAGTCCTCCAGCGGCAGGTAGCGCTGGCGCACCTTTTCGGCCTCGTCGTAGCGGCCCTCGCCCAACAGGCGCAACAGGCGCATCGAGCCGCGCGGGGCAATGCACACCGAACCCGACGTGAACGCCTTCAGGCCGAACGCGCGGCAATGGTCGATGGCGGGGCGCTCGCCGATGCCGCTGACGATCCATTTCGCGTCCACCGCCTCGCGCAGCGCGGCGAGGTAGGGATCGTCGGTGGGATCGGGACGCACGGCGGCGTACTTCAACGCGGCGATGCGGCCTTCCTCGATCAGGCGCGCCACGGTGGCGGGCGCCAGGTAATCGAGGTTCTTGATATAGACCACGGCCGGCTTGCCCAGCGCGTCGCTGAAGCGGCGCACGCCGTCGGCCAGGCCGGCGTCGGTATACGGGAACGACATGGGCAGCAGCATCGCGGTGGGAAAGTCGCGCGAACGCAGGATGGCGGCCTGGTCCATCAGCTTGCCGTAGTCCGGTCCGGCCGAAGGCAGCACCCAGGTGTCCGGGCCCGCGGCCTCGGCCAGGAAATCCACGATGCGGGCGTACTCGCTGACGCCCACGTTGTAGAAGTTGGCATTGCCGCCGTACATCACGTTGCGCACGCCGCCGTCTTCCAGGTGGCGCAGCAGCGCACGGTTGGCGGCTTCGTTCAGCGACAGATCGGCATGGCGCGCCAGCGGCGGCACGGCCATGACGGAGCGCTGCAGGTCGGCGGTGGTGACCGGGGTGGTTTTCATGGAAAAGCTGTCTCCTGGGGCTCGAAGGGGCGTGGCGGACCTGACGACTTGTACGATGAGCTATCAGCTTGGTTGACAAGTAAAAACTCTATACCTATATTGTCTTACAAGCAAGCATACACACCCCGGCTGCGACAGGGCCAGAATCCCTGGGCAGCCAGCCGTTCCCACGACAGATGCGCGGTTACGCGCACACCAGGAGACTTCCCATGCTTGTCGTACCTCTACGCCTGCGCGCGGCTTGCGCCGCTCTCGTCGCCGGCGCCTGCCTGGCCCTTCCCGCGCATGCCCGGGATGCTGGCGGCTACCCCGGCCGCGACGTCCGCCTGCTCGTGCCCTTCCCCGCCGGCGGCACCGCCGACATCGCCGCGCGCGTGGTGGCGGCCGAACTGGGCAAGGCCTGGGGCAAGGCCGTCGTCGTCGACAACAAGGCGGGCGCGGGCGGCAACGTCGGCACCGCCGAGGCGGCCCGCGCCAAGGCGGATGGCTACACCCTGCTGATGGGCACCGTCAGCACGCACGCCATCAACCAGTCGGTGTACTCGCAACTGCCCTACGACCCGGTCAAGGATTTCGCGCCCGTCACGCTGGTCATCCCCGTGCCCAACATCCTGGAGCTGAATCCGGCCTTCGCGGACAGGCACGGCATCCGCAGCGTGGCCGACCTGATCGCCTACCTGAAAGCCAACCCCGGCAAGGTCAACATGGCGTCCACCGGCAATGGCACCTCGACACACCTGTCGGGCGAACTGTTCCAGGCGATGACGGGCACCCGCATGACCCACGTGCCCTACAAGGGCAGCAGTCCCGCGCTGACCGACGTGATGGCGGGTTCGGCCGACCTGATCTTCGACAACCTGCCCTCTTCCATGGGCTTCCTGAAGGCGGACAAGCTGCGCCCGCTGGCGGTGACCACCACCGCCCGCTCGCCCGCCCTGCCGGACGTGCCCACGATGGCCGAGGCCGGCGTGAAAGGCTACGAGGCCTCCAGCTGGTTCGGCCTGCTGGCGCCCGCCGGCACGCCGCCGGCCATCGTCGACAAGATCCAGCGCGACGTGTCCCGCGCGCTGCAACAGGACAGCGTGAAGCAGCAATTGCGCGCCCAGGGCGCGGAGCCGTCCGGCATCCCGCCCGCCGAATTCAAGGCCTTCATGGCGAAGGAAACCGAGAAGTGGGCGCGCGTGGTGCGCCAGTCGGGCGCCAAGGTCGACTGACCGAGCATCAGGGCCGCGCCGGCGGCGCGGCCACACGGACGCCTCCGCGATGCGCGGCCGGCGGCGGCTGCCATAACGACACACGCGCACCAGGAGACACCGTGTACAGACTGACCTGCGTCATCGCCGTGGCCTGCTCCCTGCTGGGCGCGGCCGCCCACGCCCAGCAGTATCCCGACAAACCCGTCACGATGATCGTGCCCTTCGTGCCCGGCGGTTCGTCCGACATCACCGCCCGTTCCGTCACGCCCGGCCTGTCCAGGCTGCTGGGCCAGACCTTCGTGGTCGAGAACAAGCCCGGCGCCAACAGCGCCATCGGCGCCCAGGCGCTGTCGCGCGCCACCGCCGACGGCTACACCATGATGGTGGGCTCGATCGGCACCTTCGCCATCAACGAGGCGCTGTACAAGAACCTGTCGTACAACCCCAGCAAGGACTTCATCTACCTGACCCAGGCGGTGCGCAATCCCAATCTTCTGGTGGCGCCTCCCGACTTCCCCGCCAGCACGGTGGCCGAACTGGTCGACTACGCCAGGAAAAATCCCGACCGGGTGTCGTACGCCTCGTCCGGCACGGGCTCGTCCGACCACCTGTCGGCCGTGCTGTTCCGCCAGCGCACGCACACCACCGGCGTGGACGTGCCCTACAAAGGCGGCGGCGCGGCCATCGCCGACCTGATCGGCGGCCAGGTCAACGTGTCGTTCCAGAACCTGGGGGCCGTGCTGAACCACGTGAAGGCCGGCAAGCTGAAGGCGCTGGCCGTGACCGGCGACACGCGCGTGCCCGGCCTGCCCGACGTGCCGACGCTGGCCGAGGCAGGCATCGCGGACATGGTGGTCTACTCGTGGCAGGGCTTCGCGGTGCCCGCCGGCACGCCCGCGCCGGTGGTGAAGAAACTGTCCGAGGCGTTGCGCGCCACCTTGCGCGATCCGCAGGTGGCCAGGACCTTCGAGACCCAGGGCTTCGAGGTCGTGGCCAACACGCCCGAGGAATTCACCAAGTTCCAGCAAGGCGAAGTGCGGCGCTGGAAGGACGTGATCCGCCAGGCCAACATCGAACTGCAGTAAGACGTCCGACGCGTTCCCCGGCAGACATGTCGTACAACTGCCGCGGAATCAAGTAGCATTTGTTTCACGATCAACCCGACACCCCCTGACGATGACCAAGCCCCGCATCCTCCAGGTCGGACCGCTGTCCGGCTCGCCCTCCGCCAACGCCCGCCTCGCCGACGCCTACGACGTGTTCGAACTGTGGAAGCACGCCGACCGTGACCAGGCGCTGGCCGAACACGGCAAGGACGTCGTCGCCATCGTCACCTCGGCCACCCTGGGCGCCAAGGCCGAACTGATCAACGCCCTGCCGGCGCTGAAGGCGATCTGCAGCTGGGGCGTGGGCTACGAGACCATCGACCTGGAAGCGGCCCGCAAGCGCGGCGTGCTGGTCAGCAACACGCCCGACGTATTGACGGACTGCGTGGCCGATCTGGCCTGGGGCCTGCTGATCTCGGGCGCGCGCCGCATGAGCCTGGGCGACCGCTTCGTGCGTGCCGGCCAATGGGGCCAGGTGCACGGCAACATCCCGCTGGGCACGCGCGTCAGCGGCAAGAAGCTGGGCATCGTCGGCCTGGGCCGCATCGGCGACGCCATCGCCCGGCGCGGCACGGGTTTCGACATGGAAGTGCGCTATCACAACCGCCGCGCGCGCAATGATGTGCCCCATGGCTACGCCGCGTCGCTGGTCGAGCTGGCCGAATGGGCCGATTTCCTGGTGGTCGCGACCGTGGGCGGCCCGGGCACGCGCCACCTGGTCAACCAGGCCGTCCTGGAAGCGCTGGGCCCCAAGGGCCTGATCGTGAATATTGCCCGCGGCCCCGTCATCGACGAGGCCGCCATGGTCGCGGCGATCCAGTCGGGCAAGCTGGGCGGCGCGGCGCTGGACGTCTTCGAGCACGAGCCCAAGGTGCCGGAAGCGCTCAAGCAGAACGGCAACACGGTGCTGCTGCCGCACATCGGCAGCGCCACCTACGAGACGCGCATGGAGATGGAAAACCTGATGCTGGAAAACCTGCAGGCGTTCTTCGCCACCGGCCGCGTCGTCACACCCGTCGAATAAGGCGTCCGGGCGGATCCGGCGATCCGCCCACCGCGCCTCAGGCTTCGCGCTCTTCGGTCTTCAACTGGTTGTCGCGCGCGAAGTCGACCACGAACTTGTAGGCCAGGGGTTCGAGTTCGCGCAGGCGCAGGTCGACCACGATGCCGCGCACGCCATCGATGACCACCGGCAACACGTACGGCGAATACGTAAGATGGTTGCCGCCACTGCCGGGCGGCTTGAACTGGGACATCACGCCGGCAAGGCGCTCGGCCCAGTCGCTGGGACGGAATCGCGAACCGCTTTCGGTAACGCCGTGGATTATGAATTGTCTGACAGGATTTGCCATGGATTCTTCACTGCGGGCTGCACACTGACGCCGGGATCGGCCGCGTCTGACAAGAAAACCCCGCAACACGCTTCCGGGCCTGCCACCGCAGCAAATGCAATGCCGGCCCGAGGAGCGGAGCGGCGCTGAAAAAGCAGCCCGCGCCGCGAATTGTATATGATTGATCCTTTCGCCCCTCGCGTCGTTCCCCCAATAATCCGGAAACCCGCGGACGGCCCCGGTGCGTCCCCTCCGCTTTTCGCTGCCCGCACCCCTGGTGCGCAGCGTGGACGCGGCGGCGGCAAGCCCAGGGCCGCACGGGGCCTTCGTCCACTGGAGCACCCGCGATGCCGTCGCCGCTGATCAACATCTATTCCCGCCTGCCGGTCTCGTTCACGCACGGCCAGGGTGTCTGGCTGTTCGACGCGCAGGGGCGCAAGTACCTCGACGCGCTGGCCGGCATCGGCGTCTCGTGCCTGGGCCACAACCACCCGCGCCTGGTGAAGGCCATCGCCGACCAAGCCGCGCGCGTCATCCACACGTCGAACATCTACGAAGTCCCGCAGCAGGCCGAGCTGGCGCAGCGCCTGGCCGCGCTGTCCGGCATGGAGGAAGTCGCCTTCGCCAACAGCGGCTCCGAGGCCAACGAAGGCGCCATCAAGCTGGCCCGCTACTACGGCCACAAGAAGGGCAACGACCTGCCGCACATCATCTCGATGGATTCGTCGTGGCACGGCCGCACGCTGGGCACGCTGGCCGCCACGGGCAGCGAGAAAGCGCGCAAGGGCTTCGACCCCCTGCCCGCCGGCTTCACCCAGGTGCCGTACAACAGCCTGGAAGCCGTGACCCGCGCGGGCGACGCCGAACCGCGCACCGTGGCGGTGCTGCTGGAAGTGCTGCAGGGCGAAGGCGGCATCCGCCCGTCCGACCTCGACTACGTGCGCGGCCTGCGCGAGCTGTGCACCGCGCGCGGCTGGCTGCTGATGATCGACGAAGTGCAGTCCGGCATCGGCCGCACCGGCAAGTGGTTTGCCCACCAGTGGGCCGACATCCGCCCCGACGTGATGACGCTGGCCAAGGGCCTGGCCGGCGGCGTGCCCATCGGCGCCGTGCTGGCCGCCGGCCCCGCCGCCGGCGTGCTCACGCCCGGCAGCCACGGCACCACCTTCGGCGGCGGCCCGCTGGCCTGCGCCGCCGGCCTGGCCGTGATCGAATCCCTGGAACAGGAAAACCTGCTGCAGAACGCCGAGGCCGTCGGCGCCTACCTGCGGGACGCCCTGTCCGCCGAGCTGGCCGGCGTGGCGGGCGTGGCCGAAGTGCGCGGCCGCGGCCTGATGCTGGGCATCGAACTGGACCGCCCGTGCGGCATCCTGGCCACCCGCGCCATGCAGGCCGGCCTGCTGATCAACGTCACGCGCGAACGCGTGGTGCGCCTCTTGCCCCCGCTGATCCTGTCCCGCGACGAGGCCGACGAGGTCGTCCGCCTGCTGGTCCCGCTGATCAAGCAGTTCCTGGCCGACCAGGCATAATTTTCCGCGCGGGCGGGCGCCACGAGCGCCGGCCCGCCTCCCAGCCCCGCGAAACCATCATGACTCCTCCTGCGAATCAAAACGGCCCCTTGCGGCATTTTCTGCAATTCAAAGACCTGTCGTCCGCCGAGCTGCACTACGTGCTCGACCGCGCGCGCATCATCAAGGACAAGTTCAAGCGCTACGAGCCGCACATGCCGCTGCACGACCGCACGCTGGCCATGGTGTTCGAGAAGGCCAGCACGCGCACCCGCGTCTCGTTCGAGGCCGGCATGTACCAGATGGGCGGCTCGGTCATCAATCTCACGTCCAACGACTCGCAGCTGGGCCGTTCCGAGCCCATCGAGGACACCGCGCGCGTCATCTCGCGCATGGTCGACATCGTCATGATCCGCACGTTCGAGCAGACCCGCATCGAACGCTTCGCCTCGCATTCGCGCGTGCCGGTCATCAACGGGCTGACCAACGAATTCCACCCCTGCCAGATCCTGGCCGACATCTTCACCTACATCGAGCACCGCGGCCCCATCGCCGGCAAGACGGTTGCCTGGGTGGGTGACGCCAACAACATGTCGTACACCTGGCTGCAGGCCGCTGAACTGCTGGGCTTCACGCTGCACGTGTCCACGCCCTCGGGCTACGAGCTGGAGCCGGCCCGCATCGGCACGCCACCCGCCACCACGCTGCGCCAGTTCAAGGATCCGATGGACGCCTGCCGCGGCGCGCACCTGGTCACCACCGACGTGTGGACGAGCATGGGCTACGAGGCCGAGAACGAAGAGCGCCGCGCGGCCTTCGCCGACTGGTGCGTCGACGCAGAGATGATGGCGGTCGCCGACCCGCAGGCCCTGTTCATGCACTGCCTGCCCGCCCACCGCGGCGAGGAAGTCACCGGCGAAGTCATCGACGGCCCGCAAAGCGTGGTGTGGGACGAGGCCGAGAACCGCCTGCACGCGCAGAAGGCGCTGATGGAGTTCCTGCTGCTGGGACAGGTGTCGGAGTAGCCTGCGACCAGGGGCCGGCCGGCTCCGATCCTTGCCTGATCGCGCCCCGCCTGGGGCGCGGTGCGTTTCAGGCCAGGCGTTGGAACATCGTCCGCTTGGTATTGCGGAACGCCGGCCGCACGCGGCTGCTCCAGTCGGTGGCGCGCACCGCCAGCCAGGGCGGGCTGCCGAAGGTCTGCCGCGTATGCAGGTCGTAGCAGGCGTGATAGCGCGGCGAGCCGTCGCGGCACAGATAGCGGCCGGCGCGCACCGTGCCCGGCACCGCGGCCAGGCCAGGCAGGTGTTCCTGGTCGTACCAGGCGTTCAGGTCGTCTTCCTGCTCGGGCAGCACGTCGGTCTCCACGATGTAGTGCCAGGGCGCGTCCTGGCCGCGCGATGCGCCGTCCAGCAGGCAGACCGGCTCCAGCAGCCGCGCATGGGCGCGCGGAAAAAGCGCCGGAATGCGCGCCTGGACCTGCTGCAGCGCCAAGGCCGTCGCCGCGCGGCAGTACACATAGGATTCATCGAGCTCCAGCGCGGCGTACGCCGAGACGGACACGCCGCCCAGCGACTCCAGCTCGCGCCTGGCCGCCTGCGCGGCCACGCCATCCAGCCGGGCCGGCACCTTCACCAGCAGTACGTTCCGATAGGTCTCCATCTGTCCTCCAAGTGCCAGGCTCGTCCGGCGACGGCCCGCCGCCAGGGTTGCCGCGAATCGCCCGTTGCGCATCGCGTCCTCCGCCCGTGCAGCCGGTCCCACGCGCGCGAGGCCGCGAAAAACACATCATCGGCGCACGGCCCGCGCCCGCCAATGCGCTGCCTGATATTTCAGATATAGACAAAACGAATACCCTCGCCGCCCGCCCTGCCAAACGCGCTAAAATCCAGGGTTGCATTCATATGAACCCGCGGCCCGCCGCCGTTTCATCCCAGGCGGCCCCGCCGCCGCCTTTTCGTTGGCGTCCACAGTCGAAACAATGACCACTATTCTCCCGAACCTTCCCTCCGGCCAGAAGGTCGGCATCGCCTTCTCCGGCGGCCTGGACACCAGCGCCGCCCTGATCTGGATGCGTGAGAAAGGCGCGATTCCCTACGCCTACACCGCCAACCTGGGTCAGCCCGACGAGCCCGATTACGAAGACATCCCGCGCCGCGCCATGCAATACGGCGCCGAGAACGCGCGCCTGATCGACTGCCGCGCGCAACTGGTCGCCGAAGGCATCGCCGCCCTGCAATCGGGCGCGTTCCACATCTCCACCGCCGGCATCACCTACTTCAACACCACCCCCATCGGGCGCGCCGTCACCGGCACCATGCTGGTGGCCGCCATGAAGGAAGACGGCGTCAACATCTGGGGCGACGGCAGCACGTTCAAGGGCAACGACATCGAGCGTTTCTACCGCTACGGCCTGCTCACCAACCCCGAACTGAAGATCTACAAGCCCTGGCTGGACCAGCAATTCATCGACGAACTGGGCGGCCGCTCGGAAATGTCCGAGTACATGCAGCGCGCCGGCTTCGACTACAAGATGTCGGCCGAGAAGGCGTACTCCACCGACTCGAACATGCTGGGCGCCACGCACGAAGCCAAGGATCTCGAAAGCCTGAGTTCCGGCATCCGCATCGTCAAGCCCATCATGGGCGTGGCGTTCTGGCGCGATGACGTGGCCGTGCCCGCCGAGGAAGTCACGGTGCGCTTCGAGGAAGGCCAGCCCGTCGCCCTGAACGGCGTCGAGTTCTCCGACCCGGTCGAGCTGCTGGCCGAGGCCAACCGCATCGGCGGCCGCCACGGCCTGGGCATGAGCGACCAGATCGAAAACCGCATCATCGAGGCCAAGAGCCGCGGCATCTACGAGGCCCCGGGCCTGGCGCTGCTGTTCATCGCCTACGAGCGCCTGGTCACCGGCATCCACAACGAAGACACCATCGAGCAGTACCGCGAGAACGGCCGCAAGCTCGGCCGCCTGCTGTACCAGGGCCGCTGGTTCGACCCGCAGGCCATCATGCTGCGCGAAACCGCCCAGCGCTGGGTGGCCCGCGCCGTCACCGGCGAAGTCACGGTCGAGCTGCGCCGCGGCAACGACTACTCGATCCTGAACACGGTCTCGTCCAACCTGACCTACGCGCCCGAGCGCCTGTCGATGGAAAAGGTCGAGAACGCCCCCTTCACGCCCGCCGACCGTATCGGCCAGCTGACCATGCGCAACCTCGACATCGTGGACACGCGCGAAAAGCTCTTCACCTACGTGAAGACCGGCCTGCTGGCCCCGTCGGGCGGCGCCGCCCTGCCCCAACTGCAGGATGGCGCCTCGGGCAAGAAGAAGCCTTGAGCCCGACGGAAGACGCTGTCGCCATGACGAAAATCCTCATCGTGGACGACGAGCCGCTGATCGCCGAACTGCTGCAGGACCGCCTCGAAGCCGAAGGCTTCGAGGTCGTCACGCAGCACAACGGCCTGGACGCGTTGCAGACCATGCTGACGCTGCGCCCGGATCTGGTCATCTCCGACCTGATGATGCCCAGCATGGGCGGCGTGCCCATGCTGACCGCCATGCAAGAGAACGCCTACCTGGCCGACACGCCCGTCATCCTGATGAGCGGCCGGCCGGAAGACGACGTGCCGCAGGATTGCCGCAACTACAAGGCCTTCCTGCGCAAGCCGATGAAGCTCGACGACGTAGTGGAGACCGTGCAACGCGTCACCGCCGGAGGGTGATCGGCGGGCTTGTCGATGGTTTGCAAGATCGGGGGGTTGAGACGGCTGCGTTCGGGGCGTTTCAACCCCCCGAGTTCTTTTGGGCGCCTGCGTATTGGCGCTGCTCTGCGAATCAGACTTCTTCAGACGCCTGCGCAGGCCGCTGACTCCGTTGCTGCACAGCTACCCAGCAGCGGCCATGCCGTCTGAGTTGCGCATTCTTGGTATGTGAGTCCTCGGCGAGGCTGGGGCACGCGCGCCGGCCAATTGGAGGAAGGGCAGTCCCGCGCAGCGGGACCGAGGGCGCCTGATGGCGCGCCCGAGCCTGACGACTTGGCCGGCGCGCGTGCCCCAGCCTCGCCGAGGACGCCCCACGAAGAAAAAACAAAGATCCAGCCAGAACCTACAACTCGACCTGCATCCCCATCTCGACCACGCGGTTCGGCGGAATCTTGAAGAACTTGGTGCTGCGCGTGCCGTTGCGCGCCATGAAGGCGAACACCGCGCGGCGCGACGCCCACATGGCCGGACGATGGCCCGCCACCACGGTTTGCCGCGACAGATAGAACGAGGTGCGCATCGGCTCCAGATCCAGTTCGGGATAGGCCTCGGCCACGTCCCGCAAGGACTCCGGAATATCAGGGTCTTCCTTGAACCCGTAGAACACCGTCAGTTGCCAGCTGGAGGGGCTCAGGCGCTTCAACGTGAACCGTTCGTCGGGTGCAACGTGCGGCACGTCGGCCACGCGTATCGTCAGGAACACCACCTGGTCGTGCAGCACCTTGTTGTGCTTGAGGTTGTGCAGCAGCGCCGGCGGCACGTAGCCCGAATTCATCGTCATGAAGATGGCCGTGCCGTGCACGCGCGCCGGCGGGTACTCTTCCAGCTGCACCATGAATTCCCGCAGCGGCTGGCGATCGCGCGCCTGCAGGTCGGCCAGCAGATGGCGGCCGCGCCGCCATGTCATCATCAGGCCGAAGATCACCACGCCCACGGCCAGCGGCAGCCAGCCGCCCTCGTGCAGCTTGAGCACGTTGGAACTGAACAGCAGCACGTCCACCACCAGCAGCACGCACAGCAGGGCCAGCCACAGCGCCCGGCGGCCGCCCATCACCGTGGGCAGCACGCAGAACGCCAGGATGGAGGTGGTCAGCATCGTGCCGGTGACGGCGAAACCGTAGGCCGCGGCCAGGTTCTCGGAATTCTGGAACAGCAGCACCAGCACCAGCACCGCGCACAGCAGCAGCGCGTTGACCTGCGGCAGATAGATCTGGCCTTTCTCGAGCGCCGAGGTGTGCAGGATCTGCATGCGCGGCCAGAAGCCCAGTTGCACCGCCTGCCGCGTGACCGAGAAGGCGCCGGAGATGACGGCCTGCGAGGCCACCACGGTGGCGACCGTGGCCAGCGCCACCAGGGGCACCAGGCCCCAGTCGGGCGCCATCAGGAAGAAGGGATTGCGCAAGGCGGACGGATCACGCAGCAGCAATGCGCCCTGCCCGAAATAGCAGGCCGTCAGCGCCGGCAGCACCATCCAGAACCAGGCCGTGCGAATGGCCGGACGGCCGAAGTGGCCCATGTCGGCGTACAGCGCCTCGGCGCCGGTCAGCGCCAGCACCACCGCGCCCAGCAGCAGGAAACTGGCACCGGGATAGTCGATGACGAAGCGCACGGCCAGCAGCGGATTCAGCGCGGCCAGCACCTCGGGATTCAGGATGATCTGCCACAGGCCCAGCGCGGCCAGCGTGCCGAACCACAGCGCCATGATGGGCCCGAACAGCTTGCCCACGGTGCCTGTGCCGCGCGACTGGATGGCGAACAGCAGCACCAGCACCACCAACGCCAGGGGCACCACCCAGCGGTCCAGGCGATGCGAGACCACGCCGATGCCCTCCAGCGCGGAAAGCACCGAAATGGCGGGCGTGATCATGCTGTCGCCGTAGAACAGCGCGGCGCCGAAGATGCCCAGGCCCACCAGCACGGCGCGCGTGCGCCCCTGGCGGCCGCGCACGGCCAGTTCGAGCAGGGCAAGCGTGCCGCCCTCGCCGCGGTTGTCGGCGCGCAGCACCAGGGTGACGTACTTGAGCGACACCACCAGCATCAGCAGCCAGAACAGGATCGACAGGATGCCCAGCACGTGGCCGGGCCGCACTTCGTCGAAGGCGGTCAGACAGGCGCGCAGCGTATACAGCGGGCTGGTGCCGATGTCGCCGTACACCACGCCCAGCGCACCCAGCACCAGCACGCGCCGGGACGAGGTTTCGCCATGGCCAGGATGGGAGGTCGCGCTCATGAGGTACGTTCGTTACGGGTCAGTTGCGTGCCCTTGCGCGGGCCGGGAAACACCACGGAAAGCCGGGTGCCAGGATACTCGGGCCGGCTGGCCAGCTTCCACCAGGCGCCGTGCGCGTGCGCGATCTCGCGCACGATGGCCAGGCCCAGGCCCGATCCTCCCGCCGCCGCGGTGGGCGAACGGTAGAAGGCCTCGAACACGCTCTCGCGCTCGTCAGGCGTGATGCCGGGGCCGTCGTCCTCGACGGTCAGCGACGGCGGATTGGTGCCGACGGTCAGTGTGATGCGGCCCTGCGGCTTGCCGTAGCGCAGGGCGTTGTCGATCAGGTTGCCCAGCAGTTCATCCAGCAGCAGCGGATCGCCGTCGACCCACACCGGCAGGTCGGGCGCGGCCAGGTCGATGTCGACCTGTTGCGTACGGGCGCGGGGAATCCATTCGGCGCCGCTGGCTCGCACCCATTCGCACAGATCGATGCGCACGAAACGGTCTTGCGGCTGCGCATCGGGGTCGGCGCGCGCCAGCACCAGCAATTGCTGGCCCAGGCGGATCATGCGGTCGCTGACCACCTTGATGCGTTCGGCCCGCACCCGCACGTCGTCGGGCAGCGGCCGGGCCAGCATCAGTTCGGATTCGAGGCGCAGTCCGGCCAGCGGCGTGCGCAACTGATGCGCGGCGTGGCCGATGAAGCGGCGCTGCGCCTTCAGCGAGGCATCCAGGCGGCCCAGCAGATCGTTGATGTGCGTGACCAGCGGCGCGATCTCGGCGGGCAGGTCCGCCACTTCCATCGGCTGCATGTCATCGATGGAACGCTGGCGGATTTCCTCGGACAGGTCATTGACCGAGCGCAGCCCGGAACGCACGCCCTGGATGATGACGCCCGCGAACAGGATGATCAGCAAGACCTGGCAAACCACCATGAGCCAGAAGAAATCCTCCAGCATCCACAGCGAGAGCTCGATCTTGTGCGTGATGACCCAGGTGGCGGCCAGGTCGAGCAGCACCAGCACGAGGATCGGCGGCATCAGCCGCACGACCAGGTGGCGCGCCAGGGAGCCCGTGGGCAGCCAGCGGCGATCGACAGGAGGCTCGACCGGCGGCGTGGCGGAAGGATGCTGAGGCATGTCGGATCGGGATCGGCAGGTGAAGGGGCCTACCGGATGGCCGCGGCGTTGCGGGCCAGGTGGCGCGTCACGCCGCTTCCACGTCCAGCAGGTACCCGAAGCCGCGCACCGTCTGGATGCTGGCGCCGGTGTTTTCCAGGCGCTTGCGCAAGCGGTAGACGTAGACTTCGACCGCGTTCTCGCTGAAGTCGGCATCCCAGGCGGACAGGGAATTGACGATCTGGCGCTTGGTGACCACGCGGCCGACGCGGGCCATCAGCATCTCCAGCACCGAGAGTTCGCGCACGGACAGCGACAGGCGCTGGCCATTGACGCGCACTTCGCGGCCGACGGTGTCGAACACCAGCGGACCGACTTCGATGAAGGGCTGGGCCTGGCCGCTGCGGCGGCGGGCCAGCGCGCGAACGCGGGCGGCCAGCTCGGGCAGGTCGAAAGGCTTTGTGACGTAGTCGTCGGCGCCGGCATCCAGGCCCGCCACGCGGTCGTCGAGACCGTCGCGCGCGGTGAGGATGAGCACCGGGACCTGATTGCCATCCAGGCGCAGTTGCCGCAACACCTCGAGGCCGCCCAGGCCAGGCAGATTCAGATCCAGAAGGATCAACTCGTACGACTGGCCGACCATGGCGCCTTGGACTTTATCGCCCTCGGTCAGCCAGTCGACCGCGTACCCCTGGTCGGACAGGAACTCCTGGAGAGCATGCCCCAGGGTGGTGTCGTCTTCGATGACTAGTACTCGCATGGCGCGATTCTAGCGCGATCCCGGCCCGCGTGGGGCCGGTTTCTCACATGTCAGGATAGCGTCAGCGCGGGGCACTTGCGGCACCCTGCCCCGCCGGTGCGGCAGAGGAAGGGATCGGGGGCACGCCGGGCGCCGGCGTGGTCACGAAACCGATGCGCCCCATGCCCGAGCGGCGCGCCGAGGCCATGACCTTGGCCAGCGTCTCGTAGCGGGTGGCCTGGTCGGCGCGGATGCGGATCTCGGGCTGCGGCTTGTCGTGCGCGACCGACAGGAAACGGTTCGGCAGGTCATCGATGTCGACCGGCTGCTCGTTCCAGAACAGGGCGCCGTTGGCGTCGATGGCCAGGTCGATCGTCTTGGGATCCTCCTGGATCTGCTCGGCGCTGACCTGCGGCATGTTGATCTTGATCGAGTGGGCCAGCAGCGGCGCCGTGATGATGAAGATCACCAGCAGCACCAGCATGACGTCGATCAGCGGCACCATGTTGATGTCGGATACCGTGTGGCTGCCCGAGCCTTTGTTGTCGAAGCCGCCGAACGCCATTATTCGCTCCGGGCGCCGGCGACGGGCGCGGCGCGGTGCAGCGGACGCACCTTGCCGCTGGGCATGGCGACCTGCTGGCCGGTGGTCAGGAACGCGAACAGGTCATGCGCGAAGGCATCCAGGCGCGACAGGTAGACGCGGTTGTTGCGCACGAAGGCGTTGTAGGCCAGCACCGCGGGAATGGCGACCGCCAGGCCCAGCCCCGTCATGATCAGGGCTTCGCCCACCGGACCGGCGATGCGGTTGATGGTGACGCCGTCGGACAGGCCGATGCCCACCAGCGCGTGATACACGCCCCACACCGTGCCGAACAGGCCGACGAACGGCGCGGTGGAACCCACCGACGCCAGCACCGTCAGGCCATTCTCCAGTTTGGCGGTTTCTTCGTCGATGACCTTGCGCATGGTGCGCGTGACGAATTCGCCGTTCGAGCCGACCTCTTCGAGCTTGGTGGCGCCGAAGCGGGCATGGTGATTTTGCGCATGGATGGCATGGCTGGCCAGGTGCGAAAAGGGATCGCGCGCGCCGTGCGTGGCGATCTCGTTCTCGACCTGCGCCAGCGAAGACGCGTTCCAGAACTTGTTCAGGAACGCGTCGGTGCGGCGGCGCATGCTCATGTTGCCGAAGGCCTTGACCACGATCAGGTACCAGGTGACCAGCGACATGACGATGAGGATGATGAACAGCGCCTTGCCGACGAAATCGGCCTGCGTGACGAAGTGCATGAAACCCATGTCGGGCACGGGCAGCGGCGCATTGGCGGCGGCCGAGGCGGCGGACTGCATGGGAGCGGCGGCGGGCGCCGTGGTTGCGCCGGTCGTCGCCTGAGCCACCAGGGTGGCGGATTGAAGCGTGGTGGACATCTCAGTTCCTCATGGTGAATACGTACGGCAGCCTGGCACGGGCCGGCATGGCTACCCCATTTCGCATGTATGGCGTGAAACGCTGCTTGCGCGCGGCCTTCAGGGCCTCTTCGTCCAGGCGGGGGAAGCCAGAGGATGCATCGATGCGCGCGCTGTCGACCAGCCCCTGCTTATTGATGTCGACCAGCACGACCACGCGCCCTTCCTCGCGCATGCGGCGCGATATCGACGGGTAGTTCGGCATGATCTGGCCGCCGGCATACTGCACGTTGCTCAACATCTCGGGCTCGGACGGCTCCGGCGCCTGACGCGGTGCCTGCGTCACCTTCTGCTCGCCCACGGGGCTGGGCGGCGGCGGCGTTTCGGGCTGCGGCTTGGGTTCCGGTTTCGGTTCGGGCTTGGGCTGCGGCTTGGGTTGCGGCTTGGGCTTGGGTTTGGGCTTCGGTTTGGGCGCGGGCTCGACCGGCTTCTCGATAATGGGCTCGGGCTCGGGTTCCGGCTCGACCTCGGGTTCCGGCTCGGGGGGAGGCGGTTCTTCGACCGGAGGCGGGGGCGGGGGCGGTTCCTCGACGGGCGGCGGCGGAGGCGGCTCGGGCTGGGCTTGCGCCAGTTGCGGCTCGGGCGCCTCGATCACGCTGACCATCACCGGCTCTTGCTCGAGCATCTGGGGCGGCTCGGTGTCGCCGAAGTAGTAGGCAACGGCGACGACGCCTACGTGCAGGGCAAGGATGACCACACCCGCCGCGCCGCGCCACAACAAGGAAGACAGGGAGGAAGAGGAAGCGTACCGACCGTATTGAGGGCTAGGCATGAATCAGCCGAGGAACTATCTGTGGACTATCAGCCGGCCAGCCGCGCGTCGAACAAACGCGCGCACCCCGCCGACGGCTTCGGAATCCGATACGATATATTAAATGCGAATTATTCGCAAGTTAAGTGGCGGCAACCATTGCGGCAACCATTGCGGCGACGTTTCCGGACGTATCGACGTCTTGCCAGACCCGCCGGATCAGGACAACCCGAACAGGGCACTGGCCAGTATGTGCAGGGGGAAGGACAGCCGGAATGAACGAGCCTGGGCTGCCTGACGATGCCAGCCGCTGCGAGGCGCTTCTTCAATGGAATCCGGAGTGCCGCGGGGCGGGCGATCGGGGATGAGAATGCGGTGGTGGGTGCTACAGGGGTCGAACCTGTGACCTACGCCTTGTAAGGGCGCCGCTCTACCAACTGAGCTAAGCACCCCTTGTGGTGGGGAGCCACTGCGCAATGCGGACCGCAGTATAGCGGAGCGCCCGAGGGCCGGCAAATCGAGGGCAGCGCCCCCGCCTTTGCCGCTGCCGCCATGCCGTCCATCAGTTGACGGCGTCCTTCAGGGCCTTGCCCGGACGGAACTTCGGCACCTTGGCCTTCTTGATCTTGATCGTTTCGCCGGTGCGCGGATTGCGGCCGGTGCGAGCGGCACGGGCCGAGACGGCGAACGTGCCGAAGCCCACCAGCGTAACCGTGCCGCCCTTCTTCAGGGTGGTCTTGACGGCACCGATCAGTGCATCCAACGAACGGCCGGCAGCCGCCTTGGAGATGTCAGCCTTGCTGGCGATGTGATCGATGAGTTCGGTTTTGTTCATGCAGGAATACCCCTCACAGAATATAGGCCCGCCGCGCACGCCGCAAAGATTGCATGCCGTGCGCCGGTGGCGGTAGAACGAGTGGATGTCTGATTCTTGCGCTGCAAAGCACAACTTGTGAACGGCTACGTCGCGAATTGCTTCACGTCTGAGCGCCATGCGGGCCGCTGCGGCGTAGAGACGTTATTAGGCATCCGGCCCGGGCGACTGTCAAGCCCAAACCGGGTTACAAGCCGCGCCAGCATTGGCTCTGGCGCATGGCATCCCCTTTTTGGCGGACGCCCGCGGCGTCCGTCCGGAGGGACGCTTGCTCATGCCTTCATGCAGCCTTGCAGGGCCTGGTCGAAGTCGTGCAGCAGATCGGCTTCGTCCTCGATACCCACGGACACGCGGATCAGGCTGTCGGCGATGCCCATCTGCCTGCGGCGCTCGGCGCCCATTTCGTAGTAGATGGTGTGCGCGGCGGGCAGCGCCAGGCTGCGCGTATCGCCCAGGTGCGTGGCCATCAGCACGATGCGCAGGCGATTGAGGAAGTCGAAGCAATCGATGCCGTCGGCCAGCTCCACGCCCAGCAGGCCGCCGAAACGGCCCTTGAACAGGCCCGCGGCGCGCGCGTGCTGCGGATGGGATTCCAGGCCCGGATAACGCACCCTGGCCACGCCGGGGTGCTTTTCCAGGAAGCGCGCCAGCGCCAGCGCGTTGGCGCAATGGCGGTCCATGCGCAGCGCCAGGGTCTCGGCGCCGATGGCGATACGATGCGCGGGCTCGGCGGCCAGCGTGCCGCCCATGTCTCGCAGGCCCTTCTTCTTGATCTGCGTCAGGCCCCAGCCGGTGGACGGGCCCTTCTTGTACGAATCGTAGATGTTGCCGTAGTTCGCCCAGTCGTACAGGCCCGTATCGGTGATCGAGCCGCCCAGCGCGTGGCCGTGGCCGGCGATGTACTTGGACAGCGAGTTCATCACCAGCGAGGCGCCCATCTCGCGGCCCTGCAGCAGCCAGGGCGAGGTCAGCGTGTTGTCGATGAGGTAGACCAGGCCATGGTCGCGGCACAGATCGCCGATGCCCTTCAGGTCGGCGATCTGCGTGCCGGGGTTGGCGATGGTTTCCGTGAACACCATGCGCGTCTCGGGACGCAGCGCGGCGCGCACCTGCTCGGCGTCGGTGGCGTCGACGGTGGTGACCTGCACGCCCAGATCGGCCAGCGTGCCCAGCAGGCTGTTGGTGTTGCCGAACACGTACTGGCTGGAGACCAGGTGATCGCCACGGCGCAGCAGCGTGCAGAACACCGCGGCCAACGCCGCCATGCCGGTGGCGAAACTGACGGAGTTCTTGCCGCCTTCCATCAGCGTGATCTTGGCTTCCAGCGCGTTGGTGGTCGGCGTGCCCTGGCGCGCATACGTGAAGCCCGCCTTGCCCTGGAACACCGCGGCCAGCTCACGCGCGTCTTCGTAGGCGAACTCGGAAGACGGGTGCATCGGCTTGTGCACGGCGCCGTGCTCGACGGACTGGCTGCGGTCGGAGTGGAGAATGCCGGTGGTAAAGCCGTTCTGATGCATGGTCTCGGTGTTTCAGGAAAGAAGAGGGGAAAAGGCTCAGGCCTGGCGCTGCCGCACGGTTTCGTACAGGCACACGGCGCTGGCGACGCTGACGTTCAGGCTTTCGACGGAACCCAGCATGGGGATGTTGACCAGTTGGTCGCAGGTCTCGCGCGTCAGGCGGCGCATGCCCTCGCCTTCCGCGCCCATGACCCAGGCCATGGGCTGGCGCGCGTCGACGGCATGCATGCTGTCGGTGGCCTGGTCGTCGGTGCCGACCAGCCAGACGCCGCGCTCTTTCAGGCTGCGCATGGTGCGCGCCAGATTGGTGACGGTGAGGTAGGGCACGGTGTCGGCCGCACCGCAGGCCACGCGCTGCACGGTGCTGGTCAGGCCCACCGCGCGGTCGCGCGGAGCAATGACCGCGTGCACGCCGGCCGCGTCGGCCGTGCGCAGGCACGCGCCCAGATTGTGCGGGTCGGTGACGCCGTCGAGGATGAGCAGGAAGGCCGGACCCTCGATGACGTCGAGCACTTCGTCGACATCGACGGCCAGTTGGCGTTCGTCGGCCAGCGCCACCACGCCTTGATGGCGCGTGCCGCGCGACAGGCCATCCAGCCGGTCGATGGCGACGGGGTGCACGCGCCGGCCGGCGCGTTCGGCCGTCTCGATCAGGCTTTGCATGCGCTTGTCGCGCCGCGAAGCCTCGACGTAGATTTCCTTGATCGATTCGGGAGCATGGCGCAGCCGCGCGATGACCGCATGAAACCCGGCGAGGACTTGGGCCGAAGCCATAGAGCGTAATACCTTTTGATGAGCGAGGGGCGCACTGGCCGAGGGTCCGCATGAGCGGACGGCGGCGGCGCCGATCCCGCCATGTTACCGCCGCGCGCGCCGCGATGGGGCCGGCAGGGGCCGCAACGCCGGCCCCGCGCCACGCTCACCGCCGCCGTCTCAAGCCTTCAGCGTGGCGTCGACGGTGGCGGCCAGCGGCGTGGTCGGACGGCCGATCAGCCTGGACAGCGCACCGCCATCGTCGAACAGCGCGCCCTGCGAGGCGCCCACGTCCCACGAGGCGATGCCTTCGGCCAGGAAGTCCGGCAGGCCGAGCTGCTTCAGGATGGCGGCGTACTCGGCCTGCGGCAGGTCGTTGTACGGGATGTCGCGGCCGGCATGGCGCGACAGCAGCGCGGCCAGCTCGGCCATCGTCCACGCGGTATCTCCGGCCAGTTCATGGATCTTGCCTTCGTGGCCCGCGCCCGTCAGCACGGCCACGGCGGCTTCGGCATAGTCTTCACGCGTGGCCGAAGAGATCCTGCCGTTGCCGGAGCTGCCCACCAGGGCGCCATGCGCCAAGGCGCCGCCGAACGAACCGGCGTAGTTCTCGGTGTACCAGCCGTTGCGCAGCACGGTATACGCGATCCCCGACGCCTTCAGCAGCTTCTCGGTGGCCACGTGCTCATCGGCCAGGCTCAGCGGCGAACGGTCGGCATGCAGCAGGCTGGTGTAGACGATGCGCTCGACGCCGGCGCGGCGGGCGGCCTCGATCACATTGCGATGCTGGGCGACGCGCTGGCCGACTTCGCTGGACGAGATCAGCAGCAGCGTCTGCACGCCGGCCAGCGCGGCATCCAGCGAGGCGGTATCGGCGTAGTCGGCGGCGCGGGCGGACACGCCCAGGCCAGCGGCCTTCTCGGGGCTGCGCACGAGTGCCACGATATCCGCGGCGGGCACTTTCTGCTTCAGCTTGTCGACGACGATGCGGCCCAATTGGCCGGTGGCGCCGGTGATGGCGATGGTCATGGCGGAACTCCTGTTCTTGGTTTCCAGGGAAAGGAGCGCTAGACTCTACGCTTCATACTAATTTTTTGTAAGTACGCACAGAAAGGTAAGTATCGACATGAAGGCCGACCCCGCCCCCGCCGATCCGCCCGCCCGCCCGGCCTCGCTATCGGAAAAAATGCAGCGCGGCGACCTGATGGCCGTCGCCTGTCCGTCGCGCGAAGTGCTCAAGCACATGACCAGCCGCTGGGGCGTGCTGGTGCTGATCGCGCTTTTGCCCGGCACGCAGCGTTTCAGCGACCTGCGCCGCACGGTCAGCGGAGTCAGCGAGCGCATGCTGGCCCAGACGCTGCAGTGGCTGGAAGGCGACGGCATCGTGCGGCGGCGGGCCTTCAAGGTGGTGCCGCCCCACGTGGAGTACTCGTTGACGCCGCTGGGGCGCGAGGCGGCCGAGCGCGTGCAGGGCCTGGCCGACTGGATCGAAGTGAACATGCCGGCCATTACCGCGCATTGGGAAGCGGCCGGCGCGCGGCCCGAGCCGGAAAAAAGCCGGCCCGAAGACCGGCTTACTGCCTAGGCGGCGTATCGCACGGAAGGCCCCTGGCGGCGCCTCGGGCAGCGGCATCGAACATTGGATTCCGTCCGCGAGGCCCGCCGGATGGCAGACGCGCTATCGCGCGCGCGGCACCTTCTTCGCGGGCCGCGCCGCCGTCTTGGCCGGCTTGCTGGCGCGCTTGGCTTCGGCGCGGCGCTGCTTGGCCGTCTGCCCCTTCAGGGCGGCAGGCTTGGGCGCGGCGGCGCGCTTGACGCGGCGCGGCGGCTCGTCGGGGTTCTTCGCCGCCTGCTTGCGCAACGCGTCGAAGCTGGTGCCCTTGACCAGGCGGAACTCGATGCGGCGGGCTTCCAGGTCCACGCGCGCCACCTGCACCTGCACCTTGTCGGTCAGGCGGTAGCGCATGCCGGTGCGCTCGCCACGCAGTTCGTGCAGCCCGTCGTTGAACTGGAAATACTCGCCGCCCAGCTCCGAGACGTGCACCAGGCCCTCGACGTGCAGCGTATCGAGCGTGACGAAGATGCCGAAGCTGGCCACGCCGGTGACGGTGCCGCTGAAGTCCTCGCCCACGCGTTCCTTGACGAACCAGCACTTCAGCCAGGCCTCGACGTCGCGCGAAGCCTCGTCGGCGCGGCGCTCGCGGGACGACAGCAGCAGGCCCATCTTTTCCCAGATGTCGTGCTCGTGCTCTTTCTGGCTGGCGCCCACGGCCACGGGCTGGTCTTCCAGCTTGGGCACGTAGCGGTCGCCCGCCAGCAGGGCCTTGATGACACGGTGCGTCAGCAGGTCGGGATAGCGGCGGATGGGCGACGTGAAGTGCGTGTAGCCGGGATACGACAGGCCGAAGTGGCCGACGTTGTCCGGGCTGTAGATGGCCTGCTGCATCGAGCGCAGGCACATGGTCTGCAGCAGCGGGAAATCCGGACGGCCGCGCACGCTGTCCAGGAATTCGCCGTAGTCGCTGGCCGTGGGCTCTTCGCCGCCGCCCAAAGACAGGCCCATGGTGCGCAGGAATTCGCGCAGCGACTTCAGGCGCTCGGGCGTCGGGCCTTCGTGCACGCGGTACAGGCCCGGGTGCTTGCTGCGCAGCATGAAGTCGGCGGCGCAGGTGTTGGCCGCCAGCATGCATTCTTCGATCAGCTTGTGCGCATCGTTGCGCACCGAGGGCACGATCTGTTCGATGCGGCCCAGCTGGTTGCAGACGATCTTGGTCTCGACGGTATCGAAGTCGATGGCGCCGCGCTTGCGGCGCGACTGGACCAGCAGCTGGAACAGCTCGTACAGGTGCTGCACGTGCGGCAGCACGCCGCCCAAGGCCGCCGCGGCCGGACCGGTGGGCTGCTGCAGCGCGGACCAGATGTTGGTGTAGGTGGTGCGGGCCTGCGAATGCATGACCGCGTTGAAGAACTGATAGGCCGTGACCGTGCCGGCCTTGGCGCCCGTGGCCGGAATGACCATGTCGCACACCAGCACCAGCCGGTCGACGTTCGGGTTCAGCGAGCACAGGCCGTTGGACAGCGACTCGGGCAGCATGGGGATCACGCGGCGCGGGAAATATACGCTGGTGCCGCGCTCGAAGGCATCCACGTCCAGCGGGTCGTCGCTGCGCACATAGTGGCTGACGTCGGCGATGGCCACCAGCAGGCGCCAGGCGGGACGCTTGCGCGTGCCGGTGCCCAGATCCACGGGTTCGCAATAGACGGCGTCGTCGAAGTCGCGGGCGTCTTCGCCGTCGATGGTGATCAGCGGCACGTCGCGCAGGTCGACGCGGCCCTTCAGGTCGCTCTTGCGCACCACGTCGGGCAGGCGCGCGGCCTGCTTGGTCGCGGCCTCGCTGAAATCGACCGGCACGTCGAACTTGCGCACGGCGATCTCGATTTCCATGCCGGGATCGTCGATCTCGCCCAGCACCTCGTACACCCGGCCCAGCGGCTGCGTATGGCGGGTGGGCTGCGCCATGATCTCGACCGACACCACCTGCCCGTGCTGGGCGCCGTTGGTGTCGGCCGGCGGAATCAGGATGTCGTGCTTGATGCGCTGGTCTTCCGGCACCACGATGGACAGGCCATGTTCGTGCAGGAAGCGCCCCACCAGCTTGTTGGTGCGCCGCTCGATGACCTCGACGATGGTGCCTTCCGGCTTGCCCCGGTATTCGCCCGTGGGCTTGACCAGCACGCGGTCGCCATGCAGCACCTTGGACATCTCGCGGGCAGCCAGGAAGATGTCCGGACCGCCGTCATCGCGTTGCAGGAAGCCGAATCCGTCGCGGTGGCCCAGCACCTTGCCGGCCACGAAATCCAGTTTGGTCGCCAGCAGCAGCACGCCCTTGCGATTGGGCATCAGTTGGCCGTCGCGTTCCATGGCCGCCAGGCGGCGGTCGAAGCCGACCAGCGTGGCTTCCCGCTCGACGCCCATGCGCTGCGCCAGTTCTTCCGGCGACAGGGGCGCCGCGGCCGAACGCAGGGCCGTCAGGATGGCTTCGCGCGAGGGGACGTCGGGATCGAAATCGGGCGGCGCATCGGGCAAGACAGACGTGGATCGGTTGTTATTCGAGTCGTTATTCGGTCGTTTTGCCAAAGGTGAAAATCCCGTATATAATGCACAGCTTCTGTTCGCCGTAGCAATTTTTGACTCCGGCGGCTTTGCCGGATCATATTGCTGAATTAAGCAACTTCGGAAAAGCGTATCACAAAGCCGGTGCGGCGCTATTGCACCAAGGCCCCGAGAAAACAGAAGTCGCAGCAAAGAAGTCGCTGCAAAGCAGTGCCCAGGTGGCGGAATTGGTAGACGCGCACGGTTCAGGTCCGTGTGCCGCAAGGTGTGGAGGTTCGAGTCCTCTCCTGGGCACCAAGCATTTCAGTCGAAAGGCGGCTGCCAACGGTTCATGAATATGCGCCGCGCCTCTCGAAAGCCAGCTACTGGCTAGCCACCGGCAAAAGCCCGCACATGCGGGCTTTTTGTTTTTTCGGCGGCGGCTTGCCGTCCCGCTCCGGTACGGCCGACCCTCACGCGTACCAGAATCGCGTCAGGTGGAAAAAGATCGGCGCGGCGAACGCGATCGAGTCCATCCTGTCCAGCATGCCGCCATGCCCCGGAATGCTCGCGCCCCAATCCTTGGCGCCCAGCGACCGCTTCACCGCCGACAGCACCAGCCCGCCGATCACGCCCGACACCACGATGGCCAGGGCCAGCAGGCTCGCCTGCCAGGGCGGGAACGGCGTGAACGAGTACAGCGCCGCCCCCACCCCGGTGGCCAGCAGGCCGCCGCCGATCAGGCCTTCCCAGGTCTTGCCGGGACTGAGCGCCGGCGCCAGTTCGCGCCGGCCCAACAGCTTGCCGCACACATACTGCAGCACGTCGGAAACCTGCGTGACCAGCAGGAAGAACAACAGCAGCACGCCATCGGCCGCGTCATGGCCGGGAATCTCCAGGGCCATCAGCGCGGGCGCGTGGCTGATGCCGTACACGCACACCATCACCGACCACTGGATCTTGGCCGTGCGTTCCAGATAGTGCCGGGTGTCCTGCGCCACGGCCGTCATGGCCGAGATCACCAGGAAGCCATACACCGGCAGGAAGATCGCGAACAGGCCATACCAGTTGACGCCCACCAGCACGTACTGCACGGGGATCGCGACGAAGAACGCCGCGAACAGCGCGGGCCGGTCGCCTGGCCGCGTGGGCGTCAGCGACAGGAACTCCCGCAGCGACAGGAAGGACGCGCAGGCGAAGAGCACGATGGCGGGCACGCGTCCCGCCGCGATCACCGGAATACCGATGCCCACCAGCAGCCACCACGCATCCACGCGCTCGGCCAGGTTGCGGCTGGCGGCGCTGCCGCGCCCCACGCGCCAGACCAATACATGGCTGACCACGGTGGACGCGGCCAGGAAAGCGATGGTGCCCAGGGCCAGGCGCCAGAAATCGAGGTTCATGGATGGCGTCCCTGCATCAATGGCCGGGCGACAGGCGGCTGACGGCCTGGTGGGCGCGCGCCAGGAAGTCGTCCCTGGTCTCGTCGCCCACGCGGGCCAGCACCGGACCGAAGTGCACCTTGTTGATCAGCGGCAGCGGCAGCAGCGCCCCCTTGGGCAGGATGCGGTGCAGGTTCTCCAGATAGACCGGCGCCAGGTTCAGCGAGGGAAACTCCCGCGCCAGTCGGAACAGGCCGCTCTTGAAGGCGCCGGGCAACTCCTGGTCGCCGCGCGTGCCCTCGGGAAAGAAGATCAGCGACGCGCCCTCTTCCAGCGCCTGGCGCACGGGCGCCAGCGGATCGCCGCCGCCGCGCTGCCGGTCGATGAAGACCACGTTCAGGATCTTCTCCGCCACCCAGCGGCGGCTGTCGGTCTTGCACCAGTAGTCGCGCGCGGCCACCGGCCGAACCCGCGACCGCGCACGCAGCTTCAGCGCGGCCAGGATCACCAGGGTGTCCAGATGGCTGGTGTGATTGGCGAAGTAGAGCGTCTGCCGGTGGCCCGGCGGCATCTCGCCGCTGGGGTAGGCCCCGACCAGAAAACGCACCAGCCCGCACAGCAGTTCGCGCAGCACGCGATAGGTCCGCCCGCGCTGGATCATTGCGGCCCCTGCCGCGCCAGGTCGATGGCAATGGCGCGGGTGCGCGCCCAGCCGGTCGAGCCCGAGCCCGAGCCCGAGCCGACGGCGATCGGGCCCTCCGGCACGCTGGCCAGCCGCCGGGCCACCGCCTGGACGAGGCGGTCAGACCGTGAAGACACTGCCCTGCGTTCCATGCCCGCCACCTCCTCCATGCCAACGGATTCGCGAAGCATTATGCCGATGCGGGCGCGGCCTCACAATTACCGCGAACGCGGGCCCTGCCTGCGCACATGATGGCGTTCATATCGATCCTGGCCCATCGCGGCGATCTGCGCCTGGATCAGCGCGTCGAACGGACGCAGCAGCGCATCGAACGCGGCGGGCGGCTCCAGCCCGTTCAGCGCCTGCACGATGGCCTCCAGCGTGGACAAGGCCCCGGGTTCGCGCGCCCGCCGCACGCGATAACGCGATACCGAGCCCTCGGGCAGGGCCAGGCGCGGCAGCCCGGCCAGTCCGGGGTTGTGGCGCAACAGGGCGCGGGCATGGCGCCAGGTGCCATCGGGCACGACCAGGAGGCAAGGCATGCCGGAAGGCTCTGCGGGCGGCCGCCCGCCATCGGCCGACAGCACGCGCGCGCCTGGGCCGGGAAACAGCAGGTGCGGCGCATGGCCGGGCGCCTGCCACTGCTCGGGCGCGAAACGCTCGCCGACCAGCAGTTGGGCGTTGGGCAGGCCCAGCACCGCCAGCCGCGCCGTGTTCAATGCGTGGCGCGCCTCGTCGGGATGCTGCAGCACCACCACCCGCGTGGCGCTGGGCAACGAGGGAATCAGAGGACAAAGACAGTGGGCCAGTGGCCTCGTGCAGCGGGGGCAGACAGGTCGACTCATGGGCGAACTATAAATATTTTAAAAAAGTCGCCATCGACTTGCACAAACCCAAAAACACATGCATAATCTCGTTCCTCTGCTGCTGACACAGCGAATCGCGAAAAACGAGACGCTTGCGGAAACAGACAATGCCCAGGTGGCGGAATTGGTAGACGCGCACGGTTCAGGTCCGTGTGCCGCAAGGTGTGGAGGTTCGAGTCCTCTCCTGGGCACCACCGCTTTAGTACTCGCAGCATGGCTGACACTACCAAGTCAGCAAACGCAGGAAGCCACGCAATCGCGTGGCTTTTTTGCTTTCCGGCTCGGATATGTCCTATCCGGCAGCCGTCTGTGGCCTGCAAAGCCCGGCCCATCGCCATCGCCCTTCTGTACCGACCCCGACCCGCCGTCGTATGCTTGCATCCGGCAGATCCCATTCCACGTCCGCTCCCCGGCGCACGCCATAACGACAAAGCCGATGCCGAACGCCTCCTGTACGCCCCGTGCCGCGCGCCGTCGCGGCAGCACGCCGCTGGTGGGCTGCGCGCTTGCCGCGCTCGCCATCCTCATTCTTTGCGTCCCCACGCACGCCGCCGAACCCGCCGCCATGCAGCCTGGCACCATGGCCGCCCGCGTGGCGGCCTGTACGGCCTGCCACGGCGAGCAGGGCCGCGCCGGCAACGATGGCTACTATCCCCGGCTGGCCGGCAAGCCGCAGGACTACCTGTATCACCAACTGCTGAATTTCCGCGATGGACGCCGGCAGTACCGGCCCATGCAGCATCTGCTGGCGAACCTGCCGGATGCCTATCTGCACGAGATCGCCGGCTACTTCGCCGAGCAGCACGTGCCCTATCCGCCGCCCTCGCCGGCCAGCGTGCCCGCGGCACAACTGGAACAGGGCCGCAGGCTGATCATGCAAGGCGATCCCGCCCGCGGGCTGGCCGCCTGCGCGGCCTGCCATGGCGCGGGCCTGGGCGGCATGCTGCCCGCCATTCCCGGCTTGCTGGGCTTGCCGCGCGACTACCTCGTATCGCAGATAGGCGGCTGGAAGAATGCCCGCCGCCAGGCCGCCGCGCCGGATTGCATGGCCGACGTGGCCGACAAGCTGACGCCGGAAGACATCAGCGCGGTCTCCGCCTGGCTGGCCTCGCAGCCCGTGGGCGCCGCCTACGCGCCGCAGGCCGCCGGATCGGCCGCCCTGCCCGCCCAGTGCGGCAGCCAGTCACCTCGCTGAACGGGATCATCCATGAGACGGATTGCACGCATCCTGCTGGCCTTGCTGCTGCTGTGCGCAGGGTCCGCCGGCATCACGCACTGGCTGGGCACGCGCGAGGACGCCGGCCCGGCCGCGATCGCCGCCACCGACCCCGCCGCCCAGCTCGACCGTGGCCGCTATCTGGCCTCGATCGGCAACTGCATGACCTGCCACACCGCCCGCGACGGCAAGCCCTACGCCGGCGGCGCCCCGGTGCCCACGCCCTTCGGCACGCTGTACGGCCCCAACATCACCCCCGATCCCCAGACCGGCATCGGCGCGTGGACGGCCGACGATTTCTGGAACGCCCTGCACAACGGCAAGTCGCGCGACGGCACGCTGCTGTATCCGGCCTTTCCGTTCACGGAGTACACGAACGTCTCGCGGGCGGACTCGGATGCGCTCCATGCCTACCTGCGCACCGTGCCACCCGTGAGCCAGCCCAGCC
The DNA here is from genome assembly GCF_900078705.1 of Bordetella ansorpii. Lineage (GTDB taxonomy): Bacteria > Pseudomonadota > Gammaproteobacteria > Burkholderiales > Burkholderiaceae_B > Bordetella > Bordetella ansorpii_A. The sequence goes on along the minus strand of NZ_FKIF01000010.1, from coordinate 142,051 downwards.
GCCCGCCCGAGCTGCGCTTTCCGTACGACCAACGGCCGCTGCTGGCGGCATGGCGCGCGCTGTATTTCACGCCCGGCACGCCGGCCGAAGACAGCGGGCAATCGCCGCAATGGAATCGCGGCCGCTATCTGGTGCGGGGCCTGGGCCACTGCGCGGCCTGCCACGCGCCGCGCAACGGCCTGGGCGCCACGATGGACGGCGCGGGCCTGGGCGGCGGCCTGATTCCGATGCTGGACTGGTATGCCCCACCGCTGAACGGCGCGCCCGCGACCGGCCTGGGCAACTGGCAGGCCGAAGACATCGCCGCGCTGCTGCGCACCGGCATGGCGGCGCACTCCACCGCCAGCGGCCCCATGGCCGAAGTGGTCCAGCGCAGTACGCAACACCTGAGCGCCAGCGATGCCTCAGCCATCGGCGTCTACCTGAAAAGCCTGCCCTCCGCCGCGCCGCCGGCCCGCCATCCCCCGCCGCCCCAGGCGTCGCTGGATGCCGGAGGCAAGCTGTACGCCCAGCACTGCGTGCAATGCCACCAGGCATCGGGGGAAGGCCACACGCGGGCCTGGCCGCCGCTGGCGGGCAATCCCACCGTGACCGCGGCCTCGCCCATCAACGCCATCCGCATGGTGCTGGACGGCGGATTCGCGCCGGCCACCGCGGAAAACCCGCGGCCGCACGGCATGCCGCCGTTCGGCCAGATACTGAATGACAACGACGCGGCGCTGCTGGTGACCTACATCCGCAACAGCTGGGGCAACGCGGCCGGGCCGGTGACGCCGCTGGAAGTGAAGCGGGCCAGAGCCTCGGCGAACTGAACACCGGACGAAGGCCCGGGCACGGCGCACGGTTCAGTCCGGCATCCCGCGCATCGACACCTGCGGGATGCCCGCCTCGATGAATGCCTCGCCGCACACGGCATCCATGTCGTCGATCTCCGGCGGCGCGGATTGCTGGACATGCGGCTTCCTTCCCATATGGCCGCAAGCGCGCGATTCCGCCAGCGATCCGCAGCCCGGGAAACAGGCTACCATCGCGGCTTTCCTACCCTTGCAACGCCGCACCATGCCGCTCGCCGCCGCCATCTTCGCCCTGACCCTGGTGCTCGTCATCGCCCAGCCACGCGGCCTGGGCATCGGCTGGAGCGCCTGCATCGGCGCGGCGCTGGCCCTGCTGACCGGCGTGGTGCACTGGACCGACATCGGCGCGGTCTGGCACGTCGTCTGGAATGCCACCGCCACCTTCATCGCCATCATCATCACCAGCCTGGTCCTGGACCGCGCCGGTTTCTTCGAATGGGCCGCCCTGCACGTGGCCCGCTGGGGAGGCGGCAGCGGCAGGCGCCTGTTCGTGCTGATCGTGCTGCTGGGCGCCATGGTCACCGCCCTGTTCGCCAACGACGGCGCGGCGCTGATCCTCACGCCCATCGTCATGGAAATGCTGCTGGCGCTGGGCTTCGCGCCGGCCGCCACCCTGGCTTTCGTGATGGCGGCGGGCTTCGTGGCCGATACCGCCAGCATTCCGCTGATCGTCTCCAACCTGGTCAACATCGTCTCGGCCGACTTCTTCGACATCGGCTTCGGCCGCTATGCGTCCGTGATGGTGCCGGTCAACTTCGCCGCGGTGGCCGCCACGCTGGCGGTGCTGATGCTGTTCTTCCGGCGCGGCATTCCCGCGCGCTACGACGTGTCGCAATTGCCCGAGCCGCGCAGCGCCGTGCGCGATCCGGTCACGTTCCGCGCCGGCTGGGTAGTGCTGACGCTGCTGCTGGCGGGCTTCTTCGTGCTGGAACCCCTGGGCATTCCGATCAGCGCCATCGCCGCCGCCGGCACCGCCGGACTGCTGCTGGTGGCGGGACGCCAGCACATCGTCGGCACGCGCCGCATCATGCGCGAAGCGCCCTGGCACATCGTGGTGTTCTCGCTGGGCATGTACCTGGTGGTGTATGGGCTGCGCAACGCCGGCCTCACCGCCTACCTGACCACGGTGCTCGACCGCTGCGCTGAACACGGTGTGTGGGGCGCGGCCATGGGCACGGGCCTGATCACCGCGCTGCTATCTTCGGTGATGAACAATCTGCCCACCGTGCTGGTCGGCGCGCTGTCCATCGCCGACACCACGGCCACCGGCGCGGTGCGCGATGCCATGATCTACGCCAACGTGATCGGCAGCGACCTCGGCCCCAAGATCACCCCCATCGGCAGCCTGGCCACGCTGCTGTGGCTGCACGTGCTGGCGCGCAAGGGGCTGACCATCGGCTGGGGCTACTACTTCCGCGTGGGCATCGTGCTGACGCTGCCGGTGCTGGTGGTGACGCTGGCCGCGCTGGCGTGGCGGCTGTCCTGATTTCTTATTTCCATTGGAAATTAAAAAATCAAGATTGATTATTTTGAGAGATTAAAAGCCATCGCTAGACTGCCGCGATGCGTCAAACCGCCCCCATCCTGCCCTTCCCTTCGGCGCTTGCGCCGATCCGTATCAATCGCAAGCCGCTCTGGATCGCCTTGCTGCTGGTCCTGGCCGGCGCGGCCTATCTGCTGGAAACCGTCGGCTGGCGCCAGAGCGCGCTGTGGATCACCGGCGCGCTGCTGGGCATCACGCTGTACCACGCCTCGTTCGGCTTCACGCAGGCCTTCCGGGTCTTCGTCTCCGACCGGCGCGCAGCCGGCCTGCGCGCACAGATGATCATGCTGTCGGTCGGCGTGCTGCTGTTCTTCCCGATCCTGGCGGGCGGCTCGCTGTTCGGCCAGCCGGTCAATGGCCTGGTGTCGCCGGCCGGCGTGTCCGTGCTGCTGGGCGCCTTCCTGTTCGGCATCGGCATGCAGCTGGGCGGCGGCTGCGCGTCCGGCACGCTGTTCGCGGTCGGCGGCGGCAACACCCGCATGATCGTCACGCTGCTGTTCTTCATCATCGGCTCGGTGCTGGGCACCGCGCATTTTCCCTGGTGGTCGGCCCTGCCGGCGCTGCCGCCCACCTCGCTGGTCAAGTCCTGGGGCGTGCCCGCCGCGCTGGCCGCCAACCTGGCCGTGTTCGCCGCCATCGCCGGGATCTCCACCGTGCTGGAGAAGCGCCGCCACGGCCACCTGGTCTCCACCTCGACCGGCACCGGCACGCCCGCCTCGCTGCTGCGCGGTCCCTGGCCGCTGGTCTGGGGCGGCATCGCCCTGGTCGTTCTGAACCTCGCCACACTGGCCCTGGCCGGCCGCCCGTGGGGCATCACCTCGGCCTTCGCGCTGTGGGGCGCCAAGACCCTGGACGGCCTCGGCATGGACGTCGCCAGCTGGACCTACTGGACCCGGCAGCAGGCCTCGCTGGCCGCGCCGCTGCGCCAGGACGTCACCACCGTCATGGACATCGGGCTGATGCTGGGCGCGCTGGCCGCGGCTTGCGCCGCCGGCAAGTTCGCCCCCGTCTGGAAAGTGCCCGCCCGGCAACTGGCGGGCGCAGTGGTCGGCGGCCTGCTGCTGGGCTACGGCGCCCGCCTGGCCTACGGCTGCAACATCGGCGCATACTTCAGCGGCATCCTGTCGGGCAGCCTGCATGCCTGGCTGTGGCTGCCCGCCGCTTTCGTGGGCAACGTGATCGGCGTGCGCCTGCGCCCCGCCTTCGGCCTGGCCGTCGAGAAGACTCCGGCGCCGTCGAGCTGCTGACCTTTCCGGCGGCACGCCAGCCGCCGCCCATCATCTCGGGCGCGCCGCCGCTTTCCGGGCACTGAACGGCGCCGCCCCGCGGTATCAGCGGTGATGCGCATCTGTTATGGTGCCTCCATCCTCGATCAGGAGAGATGGGATGAGTTGGATTGCCGGCCGCTTCACGGCCTTTGCATTGATGATGATGGGCGCCGCGATCACGCTGGCGCTGGCCGCGGCGGTATCGGCCTGGTGGCTGTTCGCCGCCCTGCCGCTGACGGCGCTGGCGCTGCTGGGCGTCTACGACATGATCCAGACGCGCCACGCCATCCGGCGCAACTACCCGGTGCTGGGCAACCTGCGCTTCCTGTTCGAATTCATCCGGCCCGAGATCCGCCAGTACTTCCTGGAAGACGATACCCAGGCCGCGCCCTTCTCGCGCGCGCAGCGCTCCATCGTCTACCAGCGCGCCAAGGAAGAGATCGACAAGCGTCCCTTCGGCACGCAGGAAGACGTCTACGGCGACCGCTACGAGTGGATCAACCACTCGATGACTCCAGCCCACGTGGCCGATGCGGATTTCCGCGTGAGCGTCGGCGGCCCCGACTGCAAGCAGCCGTACTCCATGTCGGCCTTCAACATCTCGGCCATGAGCTTCGGCGCGCTGTCGGCCAACGCCGTGCTGGCGCTGAACGAAGGCGCGCGCCAGGGCAACTTCGCGCACGACACCGGCGAAGGCGGCATCAGCCGCTACCATCGGCAGCCGGGCGGCGCGCTGGTGTGGAACATCGGCTCGGGCTACTTCGGCTGCCGCGACGAAAACGGCGGATTCTCGGAAGAAGCCTTCGCGCGCAATGCCGCCCTGCCACAGGTGAAGATGATCGAGATCAAGCTGTCGCAAGGCGCCAAGCCCGGCCATGGCGGCATCCTGCCCGCCGGCAAGGTCACCATCGAGATCGCCGAGGCGCGCGGCGTGCAGCCCTGGCGCGATTGCAATTCGCCTTCCAGCCACAGCGCCTTCAACTCGCCCATCGGCCTGATGCACTTCATCACGCGGCTGCGCGAGCTGTCCGGCGGCAAACCCGTGGGCTTCAAGTTCTGCATGGGCCACCCCTGGGAATGGTTCGCCATGGTGAAGGCCATGCTGGAAACCGGCATCACGCCCGACTTCATCGTGGTCGACGGCGCGGAAGGCGGCACGGGCGCCGCGCCGGTCGAATTCGTCGACCACGTCGGCACGCCGCTGCGCGAAGCGCTGCGCCTGGTGCACAACACGCTGATCGGCGTGAACCTGCGCGACCGTATCCGCATCGGCGCGTCGGGCAAGATCATCACCGCCTTCGACATGGCGCGCGCCATGGCCCTGGGCGCCGACTGGTGCAACGCCGCGCGCGGCTTCATGTTCGCCATCGGCTGTATCCAGGCGCAGGCCTGCCACACCGGCAAGTGCCCCACCGGCGTCACCACGCAGGACCCGCTGCGCCAGCGCGCGCTGGTGGTGCCGGACAAGGCACAGCGCGTGGCGCACTTCCACCGCAACACGCAGCACGCCCTGGCCGAACTGATCGGCGCGGCGGGCCTGACGCATCCCAGCCAGCTGCGTCCGCATCACATCGCGCGGCGCGTGTCTTCTTCCGAAGTGCGCCTGCTGTCCGCGATCTTTCCCGAACTGGCGCCGGGCGAACTGCTGCGCGGCGAGTTCCGCCACGACGTCTATCGCGTGGGCTGGGGCATGGCGCGCGCCGATTCGTTCCAGCCGGCGACCGACATCACGTCGGCCCTGGCGCAACTGAACCGGCCCGACCAGCCGACGGAACCGCTGCAACCGGCGGCGGCCTGAGCTGGAAGCGGCCGACCGGAGACTTCATCACAACCAGCGCTCGAACAGGCGCGACACGCCTTCCATCACGCGCTCGCCCACGCCACGGTCTTCCCAGGCCTGCAGATCCACCGCAGTGGCGTTGGCCACGTCCTGCTTGAACATGGCCTCCATCTGATTGCCGAACTCGCTGCCAAGGATGACCGCATTCACCTCGTAGTTCAGCGCGAAGCTGCGCCAGTCCATATTGCTGGATCCGACGGTGGACCAGACGCCATCCACCACCGCCGTCTTCGCATGCAGCAAGGCGTCGCGCCGCTCGTAGATCTTCACGCCAGCACGCAGCAACTCGCCATAGTGGGATTGCCCCGCATACAGCACCAGCGATGAATCGCTGAAGCCGGGCAGCACCATCCGCACCTCCACGCCGCGCCGCGCCGCATCGGCCAGCACCTCGACGAACGCGGGATCCGGCGCGAAATACGCCATGGTGATGTGGATGGAGCGCCGCGCGCTGGCGAAGGCCGACATCATCGTCAGGTACACCGTATATCCATCGGCATCGTCGGGCTGGTTGGCCAGGATGCGCACCGCCAGGCCACCCTGCCTGGCGGGCGGCGCCAGCGTGATCCATTCGGTCAGCGCAGGGCCCTTCTGCGAGGCCCAGCCCTCACGGATCACCTGTTCCAACTGCGCGACGCCGGGTCCGCGGATCTCGACGTGCGTATCGCGCCACGGCGCATCGCCCTTCCCGTCTCCACCCGAGGCCGACGCGCTGCTGGCGCGCGACGAATACACACCGCTGATGTTCATGCCGCCCAGATACCCCACCTGGCCGTCCACCACCAGCACCTTGCGATGGTTGCGCTGGTTCGGCGACCATCCCGCGCGCGCCTCGACCGGGTTGAGCGGATTGAACACCGCCACCTGCACGCCGGCGTCGCGCAACTGCTGGAACATGGCATCGGAAGTGTCCATCGTGCCAACGGCGTCCACCATGAGCGCCACCTCGACGTGGCGGCGGCTGGCGGCGATCAACGCTTCGACGAATCGCTGTCCATCCTCGTCATCGTCGAAGATATAGCTTTCCATGTGGACGTAGCGCCGCGCCTGGCCGATCGCGCGCAACATGGCGTCGTAGGCCGTGGGGCCGTCCTCCAGCAGCTCGACCCTGTTGCCGGACGACAGGGGCGTGCCGCTTACCGCCTGTTCCACTTCCAGATGGTAGGCGAGGAAGTCATGCTGCGAGGAGTGCTGCGCGGCCAGGTCCTGGCCGCGCTCGTAGCTTTGCCAACCGAGGTCGGCCGACCGCGCGGACTGCTGCCCGCGCTCGCGCAATAAGGCGGTGTCGGGAACGCTGGCGCAGGCCGCCAGCAGGACGGCCAGCCCCGCCGCGCCGGCGCGCGCCAGCCGCGTCAGGAGGGGAAAGGCACGTATCGCATTCAAGGCTGCCACTGCGTGCGGCGCCCGGCGGGAGCGGGCCGTGCCCCGGCCGTGCGGGCGGCGGCCACGGTCAGCCAGGTACGCGGCTGCGCCAGGGGCTTGGGCGCGGGAGCCCAGTGTTCGGACACCTGCCACGGCCCACGCGCCTGATCCACCTGTACTCCGCCCGCGTCACGCAGCAGCGCCGTCACCATCGGCACTCCGGCCGGATGCACCTGCACCGCCACCAGGATGGCTTTGCCGAACAGGCCGCTGTCCAGGCCACCTGCCTGTCCCGGCAGGCCGCCCACCATCCACAGTCCACCCAGCAATGCGCCGATGTAGCCCCCCGCCGCGCCGCCGGCGGCCAAGGCCATGCCGTCGCTCCACTCGGGCAGGGAGAACAGGGCGGCGCCGATCAGCGCGCCCAGCGCCGACACCGCGGCCAGGACGGACACTGCGCCCTTGCGCCCGACCACCGACCCCAGTTCGGGGCCGCCTCGCAAGCCATGCTCGCCGAGATCCCCCAGGGAGGAATCCCCGTGGAACATGCTGACTGCCTCTTCCGCGAAGCCGTCCGCGACCAAGGCGTGCGCCGCGCTGCGGGCGGAAGCAATACTATCGAACCGGGCAACGACGATGGTGGACATACGAGCCTCCTGGCAGGTGCGGCTGCAACAGCTCGGACTGTTGCAACACGATGGCCTTATTCTTACCAAAGCGGCCTGGGTGCGCCCTGAGGATTGGCAACGGGCCGTAGCACGGTATGTCTGTCGGGTGAAAAACCAGCCTCCACGCCGCATTTCGTAAAAGTCGTTTGCAATCCGGCAAGGCTTGCTTGACACCCCCTGCGGGCCAGCAGGCACAATAAGAAAAAAGAATAAGAAACCACCCGCAGGGCATGAAAAGTCGGTCCGCCAGGGTAGAAAAAAGCCTAACGGCTCGCACAGCGCTTCCCCCTTCCCCCACTTCAGGATGGACCCGAACGCATGGCACGCTCCCTGACCTCCCTGGCGCCGGATTCCGCCGCCCCCGCTTCCCGCACCGGTTCCGCCGCCGACGAGTTGCGGGCCGGCCTGACCGCCGCCGCCGCCACCATCAGCCCGAAATACCTGTATGACCAACTGGGTTCCAGCCTTTTCACGGCGCTGACCCTGCTGCCCGAGTACTACCCCACCCGCTGCGAGGCCGAGATCCTGCGCGAGCAGGCCGCCCATATCGCCCGCCAGGTGGGCCGCGTCGAATCGCTGATCGACCTGGGCGCGGGCGACTGCGTGAAGGCGGAGAAGCTGTTCCCCGTGCTCAAGCCCGCGCGCTATGTTCCCATCGACATCTCGGCCGACTACCTGAACGATGCGGTGGCGCGTCTGCGCCATGCGCATCCCGGCCTGGACATCTGCGCACTGGGCCGCGACTTCTCGCATGCCTTCGAACTGCCCGAGGCGGTGCCCGCGGAAGGCCGGCTGTTCTTTTATCCTGGCTCCAGCATCGGCAACCTGACGCCCGACGAAGCCCTGGGCCTGCTGCAGCGCATCCGCGCGCTGTGCCCGGGCGGCGGCCTGCTGGTGGGCGTGGATCGCGTCAAGCCGCGCAGCGTGCTCGAACCCGCCTACGACGATGCGATCGGCCTGACCGGCGCCTTCAACCTGAACATGCTGCGGCACGTGAACACGCTGCTGGGCAGCAACTTCCGTGTCGAGGACTGGCGTCACGAAGCGCATTTCAACGAGACCGAATCCCGTGTGGAAATGCACCTGCGCGCCGCCTGCGACGTGCTGGTGAAGTGGCCGGGCGGCGAGCGCCGTTTCGCTCGCGGCCAGAGCATCCATACCGAAAGCTCGTACAAGTACACCGTGGAAGGCTTTGCCTCGCTGCTGCGCGAAGCGGGCTTCGATGAAGTGCAACACTGGTCCGACCGGCGCGACTGGTTCTCCGTCTTCAGCGCGCGCGCCTGATGCGAGTCTTACCCTTTCCAGGAGTCCCGATGGACCCCTCCTGCCTGTTGACCCATCCGGGCGCGGCCGCGTCCGCCCTGCCGCGCGCCGAACGCACGGCCTCGCAGCGCTACGAGGGCGTGCGCGGCCAGAGCGTCGCACTGGCCGCGCCGCTCAGCCCGGAGGATTGCCAGGCGCAATCCATGCCGGACTGCAGCCCCGTCAAATGGCACCTGGCGCATACCACGTGGTTCTTCGAGACCTTCGTCATCGGCCGTTTCGATCCTGGCCGCGCGCCCTTTCATCCGCAATACCGGATGCTGTTCAACTCCTATTACAACGCCATCGGCGACAAGCATCCGCGTCCGCAGCGCGGCCTGCTGACGCGCCCGCCGCTGGCCGACGTGCTGCGCTACCGCGAACACGTCGATGCGGCGATGCACACGCTGCTGGCGCGTCACGCCGGCGATGCGGAATTCGAGGCGTTGGTCATCCTGGGGCTCAACCACGAGCAGCAGCACCAGGAATTGATCCTGACCGACCTGAAGCACCTGCTGTCGTGCAATCCCCTGCGGCCGGCGTACCGCGAGGAATCCCCCGCCGGCAGCCTGCCGCCTGGCACGCGGGCAGGATGGACACGCTACGACGGCGGCATCGTGCGGCTGGGCCACGAAGGCGCGGGCTTCGCGTTCGACAACGAAAGCCCCGCCCACGACGCGTTGCTGCGCCCCTATTGCCTGGCCAACCGGCTGGTCACGCAGGGCGAGTATCTTGAGTTCATGCTGGACGGCGGCTATCGGCGTCCGGAGTTCTGGCTGTCGCTGGGCTGGGACATGGTCAACAGCGCCGGCTGGCGCGCGCCGATGTACTGGGAAGGGCAGAAGCGCGACTGGCAGGCTTTCACGCTGCATGGCATGCAGCCGATCGATCCGCACGCGCCGGTCACGCATGTCAGCTATTTCGAGGCGGACGCGTATGCTCGCTGGGCTCGCGCGCGATTGCCGCGAGAAGGCGAATGGGAACACGCGGCGCGACTGCGCGACGCGGCCTTGGCGGGTACGGGCAGCGCGCAGTCCGAAGGACGCGCCAACATGCTCGAAAGCGGCCATCTGCAGCCCCGCAGCGCCCCGGCGGGCGACGGCGCCGGCCCCAGCCAGATGTATGGCGACGTGTGGGAATGGACGAGCAGTTCCTACGATGCCTATCCCGGCTTCATGCCGCCGGAAGGCGCCGTGGGCGAATACAACGGCAAGTTCATGTGCAACCAGTACGTGCTGCGTGGCGGATCGTGCGCCACGCCCAGGGACCACATCCGTGCGAGCTACCGGAATTTCTTTCCGGCGGATGCGCGGTGGCAGTTCTCGGGAATCCGGCTGGCGTTGGATGCCTCGTAGCGGCCGAGGCGAAGATCGATGTTCTTTTTGGATGACGCTTGCGCGACAGAAATTTATTGTGCTAGAATTTCGTTCTTCGCTTGACGCAGCTTAGCAAGACAAAGCGCGCCAAACGAAGCAGCATCGACGAAGAAGCGACGAAAAGCAATCTTTTAGATGCGTTGGCGCATTAGCTCAGCCGGTTAGAGCGACGGAATCATAATCCGCAGGTCCCCTGTTCGAATCAGGGATGCGCCACCAGGAATTATCAAGGGCTTAGCGATGACTCGCTAAGCCCTTTTTCACATCTGGCGGCCTCAAATTCGACTGCTGTCCGAATCGGACCGGCAGGCGGCATGGACCGAGGCCTGACCGATGCCGCTGCCGGCCGCATCAAGACCTTTGATGCGGCTCATCGCACGGGGCGCGACAGCGGCGACGGGTCGATGTGGACGCGCTCGGCGGCGCGGCCGAAGTGCAGTGAGTGCTTCGGCCAGGGCGAGGAAGTCGCGCAGATGGCGGATGTCCATGCCCAGGCCCCTCCAAGGTTCAGACTGCCCGCTCGCGGTGCGGGCGTCCCCGCGCGCCGGACTCGGCCATCGCGCCGGCGCAGCAGGCCAGCGCCTGGCGCAATACGGTGTCCAGGGTGTGCAGGGAAAGGCCATAGGTCGCCGCCACCTGGGCGCGTGTGCGGCCTTCGGCGTGCAGGTCGAACAGCACGCAGCGGTGCCGGAACGGCAGGCCGTGCAGGGCCTCGTCCAGCCGTGCCAGCAGAGAGCGTGCCTCGGCGGCCCGCTCCGGCCCCGGCTGCTGGTCAGGCAGATCAACGTCGCTGTCCACGACGGACAGCGCCACGGTGCGCGTCTCGCCGCGCAGGCGGTCCACCGCCGCGTTGCGCGCAATGCGGTACACATAGGCGTTGGGATTCTGCACACGCGCCGGCAGCGCCATGTTGCCCAGCCGCAGCCAGGCCTCGTGCAGGCTCTCGCTGGCCAGGTCGGCGCAGCCCAGATCATGCGCCAGACGGCGGTGCAGCCCGCCGTAGTGACGCACCAGGTGATGGCGCAGCGCGGCCGCGCTGCCGCCTTGGGACGCGCCGACGGCATAGCCTGCCTCGGCGGCGAACTCGGCGTAGAACGGAACACTCATATCCATGCGGATACCCTCGTCGGTACTGGCGTTGCCGATTGTTCGGCGTAAGCCGTCCCTGCCTGTCCCGCAAGGGACAGGCAAAGGGAGTAACGGGAATGGACTGCTATTGGGCTTGCTGCAAATCGCGCCGCTGGCCGTCGGTCACGTACCGGGACTGCCGCGGGTAGACTTGCCGCTGTTCGCCGACGACCTGCAACACGTCCGGCGACTCGCCTGGCAGGCTGCTTTGCGGCATTCCCGGCAAACTGGGAGCGGGCCTGTAGCTGCCGTCATCGTGCAAGGCTTCGTTGCCGAAGCCGACGATCCGTACCGTAATGATCGCCGGCAGAGCATCACGCGCTGCCGCGCGCTGCTTCTGGATCGTCTGCTGCGCCGCCGTGGCCGCCGACGACGATGCAGCGCTGGCACTCGTCAGGGCCGAAACATTGACCGCCGCGATGGTGGGCACGCCAATCGTCTCGCCCTGCGCCTGAATGTTGGCCGCATTGACCACCTGCAAGGCCGCGACGTTGACGCTGCCCGAAGACCGGATGCCCGCTTCACCCGCGTCGATCGTGCCTAGCGGTGCGATCAGGTCGATGTCGCCAGCCGGCACTTCGGCGATCGGCGCCAGCGTGGCGATGCCCGCGCCGGTGCTGGGTACGTCCGGTGAGATCGTCACATTGGCCCAGGCGTCGTAGACGCGACGCGGTGGGGTATAGATTACCGTCGTCCGCGCCCCCCTGCCCGCGTTGATGTCGCCTTGAGCGGACCAGGCAAAGACGTTGCCACCGAAAGTCGTCATGATGCGGCTTTGGCCCAGCAGGATGCTACCCGCTGCATAGAGTTGAATGCTGCCTCGCCCCTGGGTGATGACACCAGCCGTGGACGGCGGCGCCTCGCCTTCGATGCCGAACACCTGCTGGCCACCCGGAGTGAGCAACTGGATGTCACCGCCGAAGTTGGTATGCACTCCGGCGCCGCCATACATGATGATGTCACCGCTGTAACGGATTGGATTACCAGCGGCATCGTGCTCGGGGAACAGCGCAGCGATAGCGTTGCGCCCGCGCAGGTAGCTGCCCTGGCGCAACCCACCGGCCTCGTTATACTCGCGGCCACCGGCCCTGAGCTCGGCGAAGTACACCTCGCGGGCAAAGATCCGCTGCTGCTCGGCCGGCAAATCGGCGAGGAATTCCCGCGCCTGCTGGCCGTCGCCGCTGAAGCCGTAACGCCCGGCCAGCCATTCGACCAGATCGCTTTCATAGGTCCGCACTACCTTGCCGGGCTGCTCGGCCAGGGGCGCTCCCGCCCGCGCCAGGCTGGCGGCGTCCAGGTAGCGCTGGAGGAAGCCGGAAATGTCCGCCTGGTTGGCGCCTGCCTGCAGGACCACGCTGGCGCCAGAGCGAGCGTCGCCCGGGGCGACCGCCCCCAGGCTGGTGACCGCCACCTCGTCGTCCATCAGCAGATTGCGTCCGGCGCTGATCTCCAGGCTGCCCGGCCCGGCGACGTTGAAGTTGCCGTAGAGGATGTCGCGCCCCGCCCGCACCAGCGACACGTCGGTAGCCGAGGTATTGACGAACAGATTGCCGCTGCTGGCGTAGCTCCCCATGCTGTCAAACACGGTCCGCTCGACGCCCAACCCGGTGCCACTGCTGACGATGTCACGGCCGGCGATCATGCGCACCGCGCCATGGCCCTCGTAACGTAACTGGCCGAAACGCATATCGCTCGTCTCGGTGTAGCGCAGCAGCCGGCCACTGTCGACACCGACCAGATCGCCCGCAAGGGCATAGAAGCGCGACGGTTCCAGCGCCGTGCCCCTTTCGCCAGAGACGCTGTTGGCGCCGAAAGCGAACAACGGGAAGTGATCCTGGTTGGCGCGGCTGCCGTCGCTGGACAGATTGTCGACCTGCCGCGTGATCCCGGTGTAGCCCTGGTAGCTCGGATTCAGCGGCGTGGCCAGGCTGCCGGTGCTGGCGCCGGAACGGCTGATGCTATAGCCGCCGGCGTAGATGGAGTCGCCGGCCAGCAGGTCGAGACGGCCCTGACTCGACGGCGCCAAGACCAGCGCGGTTCTGTCGCTGCGAGCGTTTGAGCGGAGTGTCGCGTTGCCATAATAGAGGCTGCCGGTCAGCGCCACGGCCGACAGCTTCGCCGGATAGACCAGCGCGGAATCGGTCTCCTGTTCCGTCCTGCCTAGGGAAACCGGGGTCAGGTTGCCTCCCGCCGACGTCAGGTCGATCGCCGTGCGTTCGGTCCACAACGAGAAACCGCTCAGGCCGTACCCCTCGACACCGCTGGCGCTGGTATAGGGGGTGCCGTTCATCAACGGCGTCCGCCCGGGATCGACCACCCCCTGCAGCACCAGGTCACTCAGGCTGTTCAGGCTGAAGGTGGCGTCGCCCGGCACCAGTGTCGGCCCGCCGTTGGCCAGGCCGAGGGTCGAGACGAAGGGATCGTAGGCGCGCCGTTCGCCCGGAACCTGCAGGTCATCCAGACGGCCATAGATCAGATCGATACCGCCCAGGCTCGTCGCCCGGAGCTGGGCATTGCCGCGCAGGTTGACCATCGCGCCGTACAGCGAACTGCCCTGATCGAAGGGCGTCAACGGGTTGAGCGCGCCGCCGATGCGTACGTCCATGTCGCCGCCGCCGCTCAGGGTCAGTTGGCCATCGGCGCCCACCCGGCCGCTACCGCCCACCGCCAGCACCAGCCCCTGACTGCGAACGCTGGACGTGCGCGCCTCGATGACGCCCGCATCGCCCGCGACCTTCAGGCTCAGGTCTCCACCACCCAGAGTGCCGATGCCGGTGAAGCCCACCTGCTGCGTGGCGGCAGCCACTCCATCGCTGCCTTGCTGGCGGGCATAGGTACCGAAATTGATCCACCAGGCGGTGGCGTCGGCCGTACCGGCGGTCGAACCGCTGCCCTGGCGCCAGAGCCAGTTGCCGGCGGCGGCCGAGTCGTAGCCGGTGTTGGGTACGGCGCCGGACAACCGGCCCAGCACATCGCCACGCAGATCGCCACCGACCGCCAGCGTCAGGTTGCCGCCCAGGGTCGGGTACCAGGCGCTGTAGAGGCTCTGTTCGCCGCCGTCCACCCATTGCTCGTAGCCGCCCAGCGCCGAATCGCGCAGGACGCTGCCGCCGTCCCTGGCACGCGGCAGGTTGTAGCGGGAATCGACCGCGCTCGCGGTACCGGCGGTGTAGACCCCGAACGGCGAATCCATGCGCAGGTTGCCGGCGGCGTACAGATCGAGATCGCCGGTGCCGGTGCGCAGCACGCTGAAACGTGAATCGTATGGCCCTACCTCCAGAGCATAATCCTCGCTAGCGGCAGCACACCATGTGGGGTTTTCATCGCACATCGTTGGCCAACCCAGACTTTCGGGATCGACTGGCGCTCCGGGATAGACGCTGGTGTCTCCAGGGTCACCCCACCCGTCCACCCCTTCCTGGGTCCATACCATGCCGCCCGAACTCGCTGCACACCAGGTTGGGAAATCATCGCAAATAGTCGGGTAGCCCAAAGCCTCCGGATCCAGTGGGTCACCAGGTTTGATGCTGGGGTCGCCCCATTCATCCACCCCTTCCTGGGTCCATACCAGCCCACCACCTGCTGCCGGTATGCGGCGCATGCCGTAGTGCGTATCGGCGAGGCGCATCTGTCCGCTGGAGCGCGGATCGGTCAGCCGCGGATCGGCCGCCTGCAGGTCGGCGCCGGCCACCAGGCGCAGGTTCCAGGACTGCGAACCGGCCGCCAGCATCGGCGAGATGGCCCAGTTGCGCGACACCGCGCCGGCCGGGCGTACGTCCACCGAGGCGGCACCATCGGGCAGGCGTATGTCGCTGCCGGCCGGCAGGAAAGCCCCGGCGCGCAAGGCCAGCCCGCCAGCCAGGCGCACGCCGTCGGCTTCGCCGTTGGCCAGCGTCGCACGGCCAGGTAGCGGCACGCCGCCCGGCCAGGTCATCCCCGTCACGGGCACCGCCAGCGGCAGACGGCTGCCGGCGCCGAGGCGAGTGCCGGCGGGCAGGCTCAGAGCCTCGCCGAGCAGGCTGCCGGCCGGCCGGAGCAGGTTGCCGGCGGCATCCCGCAACGCCCCCTCGAGCACCGTTCCCGCCGGCAGTTGCAGCGGCTGGCTGAGCACCGCCTCGACCGGCAGCCGGGTACCGGCGGCCAGGGTCATGGCCTTGATCGGCAGTTCGAAGTTGAGCGTCTTGCCGGCCGGGAAGAAGCTGCCGTCGTCCAGGCGCACGCCAGCCCTCGGCACCACCCGATCGCCACCCAGGCGATCCTGGCCGGCTAGCAGCAACCAGCCCTGGTCGTCGTCGGTTTCCGGGGGCGGGGCGAAACCGTCGGTGACGCTGCCGTAGATGTTCAGGTCGCCGCCGGCGCGGATCGCCAGCGAACCTGCCTCGCCGGAGCCGTACACCGGGGTTTTCGCCGTCCGCGGATTGAGGCTGGCATAACGATAGCCAGACAGGTCCAGGTCGCCCTGCACCACCAGGTCGCCATCAGCCGTAGCGCTGACGATTTCCAGTCCCGGGCGCAGATGGAAAGCTTCCGCGTAGGTCGCATTGTTCAAGCCGGCCAGCTTGCCGTCGAGCAACGCGGTATTGGCTAGCGCCGCCTGCATGAACCGTTCGCTCTGCTGGTGCTTGCCATCCAGGTAGGCCTGGGTGATCTCCTGGTACGGCCGGCCGTTGCTCGCCGGCTGCGCGGCGCTCGGCGCGTCGTCGTAGCGCTGCACGGCGCTGAGGGTGATGGCACGGGCACCGAGGATCTGCAGCGCCCCCCCGGCGTCGATGGCGATGTCGCCCGCCGTCGCCCCGCCCAGACGCGGCGCGTACAGGTCGAGGGTGCCGCGGGCGACGCCGTCGTTCTGCCCGGGCGCGCTTCCCGCGGCCACCTCGGTGCCGTGGCGCAGGTCGATACGGGCGCCGACGCCGAGGCTGAGCAGCCCGTCTCCGGCGTTCAGTTCGATCAGCGCGCGGTTCGGGGAATCGATGATCTTGCCGTAGCTGTCCACCCGCAGACGCCGCCCATGGGCATCGAGTAGCGCCTCACTGCCGATGCGCAGGCCCTGCTTGCCGGCCAGGCGGATGCTGCCGACCTGCTCGCCGCTGGCGTCGAGGACGCCATTCACGCTCAGGTGGCCGCCATCCAGCGACACCTCGATCGTCGAGGCCTTGACGTCACTGCCGATGTTCAGGTCGCCTTGCTTGATCTGGAAACTGCGCGCGCCGAACACCTGGCCGGCATTCAGGCGCTGGTTGAGAGCGGCGAACCGGCTGTCAGGCGTACCGTCCTCGCCCAGCAGCTGGGCACGGATCTCGACGCTGCCCGCGGCATACGGCACCAGCGTCCCGCCGGCATCGTACTCGCCGCTGCTCGCCGCCAGGATCTGCCCTTGCAGGTCGACCACGCCGGCCGCGCTGTCCAGCGCGACCGCCGTCAGGCGACCGGCCTGGTTGTGGCTCGCCGACAGGTCGATGCTCGAAGCGCCGGCCTGGCGGATGTCGCCGCCGTGGCTCAGCAGGTTGACTTCGCCGCCCCAGCTGTAGCGGGTCACGTCGTCGAAACGCAGCGCGCGCCCGGCCAGATCGAGCTGGGCGCCGGCACCCAGTTCCAGATCCTGCTGCGCGGTCAGGTTCAACTTGCCGCTGGGCAGGCCGACACGGCTGTCCAGCAGCAGGCTGGCGCCTTCCAGAGACAGCTCCGCCCCCAGGGCGCCACTGGCCAGTCCGACCGGCATAGAAGCCGCGCCATCTGCCCCGGCACGAACCTGCAACGCACCGCCCGCCACCAGGCTGTTGCGCGAGCCCGCTTGGCCGGTGAGCAAGGGAGTGATCAGGTTGAGGTCGCCACCGCTGTATGCGTAGCCACTGCCGGCCTGGTACTCGCCCCTGCTTTGGTAGACCGAGAGGCTGCCCTTGTGGTTGGCGGTGATCCGCTCGCTGGCCGCCAGGTTGACCGTAGAGAAGCCCAGCACCAGACGCTGGTAGCTGTTGATGGAACTGGGCTGGCTGAAGGGACCGTAGCCAAACTCCAGGCGTTCACTGCGGATATCCAGCGTGCCCCGACCAGTGCCTGCGCCGCCAGCGACGACTCCCAAAGGTGGGGTCTGCGCCCCGTTCCAGATCAAGTTGGAGGTACGGATCGAGGCAACGCTGCCGCTATCGCCGTAGCCATAGATCGCCGGCGTGCCCAATACCAGGCGCGACAAGCGGGAACGGCCTGTCGCCGGATCGTAGGAGTCGAGGCTGACGTCGCCATAGAAGCTGAACGCATCGCGGGCGTTCAGCACCAGCGTTTCCAGGGCCGGAGCGCCCACCGAGGTATCGCCCTGCAGCAGGCGGTCGAGCAGCCCCTGGTCGAACGCCAATCCTGTCGGCAGCACACCGCGCTGGGCCAAGTCGGTCAGCAGCGCCTGATCGCCCACATTGAAGCCGCCCGCCGCCAGGGTAAGGTTGCGCGTGCCGTAACGCACGCTGCTGTCGAGCACGAAGCGCTTGTCGGTGGCCGCGACCAGCGTCCCCTCGGAATACAACCGGGTTTCGCCCTCGACAGCGCCGGCAGCCGGAACGCCAAGCAGGATGTCGCCGGGACCCTCTTCCGGCGTTCCGGCTGTCGGCGGCAAAACGTTCAGCACGCCGTTCGACAAGGCGAGCATGGAACGGCTCCCCGGCGCATACAGGAAGCCATCCCGCGCATCGTAGGCCGCGGCCCCCTTCCCCAGGGTGACGATGGCGGCGCCTTGTTCAAGGCTGATCGCCTCCTCCCCCGGCCGGCTCGCCAGGAGAAACACCTCGGGTGCGGCCAGTTCGGCGCCGTTGCGCAGGACGATGCTTCGGACGGTATTGGTGATGTCGAAAGTGACATAGTTGCCGTCCTGCCCGTAGAGAACCGTTGGCGTCGAGCCGATCACCATGCGTGCCGCACCGAAGGCATTGAGATCGTCGGCCCGCAGCGTTACGCCCTCGAAGCCCTCGCTGGCCTGCGCGCGGGCGCCGACAATCTCGATTCGCTGCCTATCCGCCGTTACCACCAGGCTACCGCCGTAACCGCCGCTGGCGGCTTGGAACAATCCCGTGCCGTCGAACGCCAGCGCATCGGCGCCGCCACCTGCGCTCAGCTTGAGACGCAGGCTGCGCGCATCCACCGGCAGCATCGGCCGTGGGATGCCGCGGCGGGCGGCATCGGCCCTGGCAAAGTCGCTGTAGCTCGTCTCGTTGTACTGGGAATGACGCCGCAGCGCATCCGCCGGGGTCAGCAGTACCTGACGGTACAGCTCGTCGCGCACCCCAGTGCCGGCCAGGGACAACTGCCCGGCCAGGGACCAGGAGCCGCTGCGCATGAGCTGGGTGGGTGCCGCCCGGCCCAGCCCGGCCTCGCCGTTGAGTTCGACCCGGTACGCGCCGGGCAGCAGAGCGTAGGTCGACGGCAGCAAGGTGTAGGTCCCGGCCGGCAGGCCGGGCACGCCGCTGCCGATGCTGATCTGCTGGCCGACCAGCGGGTCGACAGCCCCCTCTTCAGCGGCCACCGGCGAGGTGCGCTGGACGCCGGGTACGATGGCGTAGATCGGGTTGTCGGCCAACCCCGGCAGGCTGAAGCGGCCGTCCTTGTCGACACGCACCAGCGGGTTGTAGCGCGCGTCCGTGGAGCCGCCGCGACCAGAGATAAAACCTGCGCCGCGCAGTTCGCCGCCGCCGGAAAGATCCAGCGTCGCGCCGGATGCCACCCGCACGGATACGCCGCCCAGATCGACTCCGGTTTCCAGCACTCTGCCGTTGGAACTGCCGCCCACGCCGGTCAAAACAACGTCCTTCCCGGCATAGCGCCAGGCCTGCCCATCCACCGTGCCACCGTAAGGCAGCGTCAGGCCAGCGCCGCTGACCGAGGTAAGACTGCCGGGCAACAACTCTACCCTGCCGGTCGTGCCGGTGGTTCCACTGTTCTGGCCGATTTCCAGATAGCCCAATGGGGCACGCACGACGCCGCCCTGAAAGACGTTTGCCGCCCCCAGCGACAAGCGTCCGAAGACCGCCAGGGGTTGCTCCGGCGTCATCGCGCCGTTGCGCTCGATACGCAGGCTGCGCGCCGGGTCGAACGCCGGCGCGGCGCCATCGGCCTGGTATCCGTAGCCGGCGAAGATGCGCGCGCCCGCCCCCGTGCCGGGATAGAGTTGCGCCACGCGGATCAGTAGATCGCCAGCGCTGAGCACCTGGGTATCGATGCGCTCGACAGGCATCGCGTTCCCCGCCAGCATGCGCATGTCGCCCGTGCTGGACAGCTCGACACGGTCGAAGCCACGCCGGTCGATCGTCTGCGTCCCGCCCTCGGCGTCGCGGAAACTGCCGCGCGAGCCGAAGACCAGACTGTCGCGAATATCCAGCACCTGCCCGCTGGCTTCGAAGAGCGCCTCGCTGGGCTGCCTGGAAACCAGGAACAAGCGGGTTGGCAGTGGCCGTGTTTCGTTGTTCTCCGTGATGTCGTCCCAGGCGAACGCTCCGGCCAGCAGCAAGGAAGGCGCAGACAATCTGACCCGGCTGTTGCCAGCGGCATGTTCGCTCAATCCCAATGCGCCGCTGTAAAGGCGCAGACGCTGTCCAAGGCTCAAGTCCAGGTCGCCGGCGAAAGTCAGCAGGCCGTCGCTGAAAAGGGTGAGGTCACCGAAGCCGCCGCCCTTCACTTGGCTCGCCGCCAGGCGGCCATGGCCATAGACATAAGAATCCGGGCCGCCCTCGACGACATCGCGCTGCTGGCCCACGATCAGTTCGCGTGGCCGCAGCACCTTATTGGTCGCCAAGTTGGCCAGATAGTTGGGCGTGGCCAGCGCCACGGTCAGGCTGCCGGCCGCTGCACCGTCACCTCCTGCGAAGGCGCGCAGGTCGCCGTCCAGGTAGAGTCCGTTGGCCGACGCGAGGGAAATACTGCCGCCGGCGCTATTGACCAGGGTTCGCCCCAAGCCAGGCACATCCAATTGCGCCTGGGCGCCGGAAGCATCCAAGAGGCTTCCCGGCCGCAGGTCGATGAACAGTTCGGCGGCATCGGCCTTGCCGATGGCATGCTCGACCGAGCCCCCGATGACAATGCTGCCGCCATCGGCCACCAGACCGTAGCGTCGTCCCCGGAAGTCCAGCGCGGTCTCGGCGCGCGCCGCGACATCGAGTACGCCCCGCTCGCCAACGCGGATGGCGCGCTGGTGCCCCACGCTTTCAGTCTGATCGCGCACCGGATCGGGTAACGCCACGCTGCCCAGTTCGATCGATCCGCCCCAGGCATTCAACCGTCCGTCCACGTTCAACTGGCCGACGCTGCGCAACTCGATGCGCTGCCCGGGATCGACTTCCAGCAGGCTCCCGCGGGCGATGTCGAGCACGATGCCGGTTTCTTGCCCGGCGCCGGTCTGACGTGTGCCGGCCTGCAGAAACAGGCTCGCACCAGGACGCTTCGCCAATTCGCCGCTGACCGGCCGTTCCTCGTACAACGGCGCCAGCCAGGGCTCCAGCGCGAGCTGCCGGCGAATTCCGCTGGCCGTACGGAGGACGTCTTCATGGAAACGGTACAGCGGGCGTCGTACCTTCACCTCGGTACCTTCAGCCACTTCCAGCCCCTGTTCCCCGATCACCCGGTAGCTGGCGAAACCCGTGTCGAAGAAATCCGCTGACAACACCAGCGCATTGTCCCGTGACTGCGAGCCGATGCTCACGCGTGGTGCCTGGATGGTCAGAGTACCAGCGTCAATGACGCCGTATCCGGCCAATGCTCCCTCCAGTTGCAACCGGGCGTCCGCAGTCGCCGACGCGGTCTCGACTGCCAGCATCAAATCCCCCCCCGTTCCTGCGGCTATGCTGCCGTCGGCCTGCAGGGTCACGCCCGATGAAACATCGATCAGCGATCCCGTTGCGAGTACCGCTCCCTCGCTTGAACGAATGGCTACCGTGCCGCCATCGACATGGGCTGAATCGCCGTTGCTGCCGGCACCGCCGCGCAGATCCGTCATCAGGCCCTTAGCGTCCAGTACGGCACCTTCCCGCACCAGCACGCCGCCCCGGGCGCCAGGGGGCACGGACACGCTCACATCCCTGAGCCCATACGTCACGCCGTCTGCCGACACCGTCGCGTACGGTTGTGCCAATACATTTCCCAATCGGATCGTGCCGCTGCGCGCCGTGAGGTCCGCTGTCACTTCCACCTTCGGCGCGTACAGCAAGATCTCGCCGCCTGGCGCCACCGTCAATGCACTCTCGACGGAAACGCTTTCCTTGGCGGCGATGCGCACCGCGCCCAGCCCTCTGTCGTTCAGCATGCGGGCATCCAGCACCAGCTTTCCCTGGCGGTCCTGCGTCACCGCATCGTTCAACTGCAAGCCATCCGCGATGCGTTCGTCCACTTCCGCCAGCTTTACACTGTCGAGCATGGGCGTCAGTCCAAACTGCAATAGCCTGGCATCTGCGTCGTAGATCGGGTCGTATTGCCCCACGATCAACTGCCCCGCCCGCGCGACCGCCCACTGCGACTGGTAGTACCCGTCCAGGCCCACCTGCACGGCCTGCGCTTGGCGCGGGCCTTGGTATACGTCGCTGGCGATGTTGCCTTCGAGTACGGCGTTGCGGGTGGCGGCCACCAGCTTGCCGGCATCGCGGCCCACCGTGTAGCCGCCTTCCCTTCGCCGAGCCGGCCCGATCAGCGGGCTGTGGAAGTATTGGGTCGCGCCCCAGCGCTGGCTGGTCAGTTCGTAGCCACGATAAACACCGGTGTACAGCAAGTCCCCCGGCGCGCGGGACACTTCGTACAAACGCCCGTCCGCGCCCCTCAGCCAACTCTGGTTGATGTAGCCGGTCGCCACGTCCAGTGTGCCGCCGGACAGGTTGATGTTCGATCCCGCGCGCGTGACCAGATCGTTGCCCGTGACGGTGACCGTGCCGCCCTGGGCCATCCATTCGCCTACGCCGCGGCCATCGGTCGCCAGGTAGCCGCTGACTTCCAGCAGGCCGCCAGCGGTGTACCAACGGTCTGCCTCGTACCCGTTGGTGCCAGCCGGTACCAGGACCAGGCCGCGGCGATCAACCCAGATATCCAGGTTGTTCAGGTTCCCGCTCTCGCGATTGACCGGCGCATCTCGTTGCTCGTTGCCCTGGACATTGATCTTGAGGTTGTTCGCCTCCATCGCCACCTGCACGCCCACGGCGCCGGACACGTCCAGCGTTGCGCCCGCATCGACGAGCGTGCGTTGCCGGGCGTGCACAGCGATTTCGCCGCCGGTGGCCAGTGTCGTGGAATCGCCCTGGAAAGCCACGGTGTTGCCGCTGACGATCTCGATGCGCGAGAGGTCGGTACGGTCCGTGATCGTGCTCAGGTTGTCATAGACGCCGGTGACGTTGTTGGTCATCGTCGTACCCAGCTTCTCCAGGGCGGCATCGCGCTGGCTGTCGAGTGCGGTGGTGTCCGACAGGTCCAGCAGCGCGGCGGTGGTGCTGCCCTCGGCCAGCGTCACGGTGCCCGTGGCGTCGCTGGCGCGCGTGGACAGATGAAGGGTGCCGCGCTGGCCGATCGAAGTCGTCACCACGGCCACGCCGGCCTGAGTCACGTCGTGGCCCGTCATCGTGATGTCGCCCGTGGCGGCGGTAATCAGGCCGGTATTGAGGACCGTGCCGGCAGCGCTGTCTGCGGCGCGGGCGGTAGAGATTTCGCTGCCGGCCGTCGTGGAGGTAGCGTTGCCGTTCGTGCCTGCGCCCCTGCGGATATAGAAGCTGTCGCCGGCGGCCAATGCCGTCTGGCCCTTGGGCGTGGCGATCTCGCCCGCGTTATGCACCTCGCCGCCGAGAAGCAGCACGTAGCCGCCGCGGACGGTGGACGACGCCGGTGCGGCGGTGGCGATCTGCGCGCCTGCCTGCACCTCGACCTTGCCCAGCGCCCCGGTGAAGGTCGGCTGCGTGCCGTTGCTGTCCACGTACAGGCCGCGGTTGGTGAACTGGTCATCCGTGATCGTGGCCGCGGCCACCACCAGGTTGCGCACATTGGCCTGGCTGCTGCCGGTAAATATCACGCCGTTGCGGTTGGCGATCATCACCGTGCCGTCGGCCTTGATCTGGCCCTGGATCTGGCTGGGGCGCGCCTGCGGATCGTTGACGCGGTTGAGCACCGCCCAGTCCCGGTTCTGCTGGAAATTCACCGTGGTGTTCTTGCCCACGTTGAAGGTTTCCCAGTTCAGGATGGCGCGGCCGGCGGTCTGTTCGATGTTGACGTGGGTGCGGCCGCCAGACGTGCTTTGCACAGGCGACCTGGCGTTGAGCCAGCCGGCGGTCAGGGAGTTCGTATCGACCTTCAGGCCGCCTTCGGCCAGGCCATCGGGCACCGAAGCGCCGCCCGCCAGCGCCGATTGCCGTGCCTCGCGCTGGATTGCCTGCTGCGCGGCGATGGCCTGGGCCGCGCGGTTCAGGTTGCCGATCGAGGTCTGGAGTTTCTGCCGGGCCGCAGCCGACTGGCTTGCCGGGCTGTTGCGATTCGCCAGGGCGGCAGCCCCCGGCGACGGGCCGTTCTGGCGGACGGCCTGCTGTGCGCCCTTGGCGGCGAACCAGGCGCCACCGAATGCTTGTTGAGCATGGACGGTCCCGACCATGCCGGTGGCGGCCAGCGCCAGCGCCACGGGCGCCAGCGCAAAACGCCCCGGTTTGTTCCTACGCTTTGCTTGGTATCCCTGCCCCTGCGTGCTCATCGCTATCTTTTCCTTCATCGCGCGTGTCCCGGGCCGCCTACGGACGACCGCATCCATGATCCATGCAGAAGGCTTGCTGGCGGAAGCGGTCGGCCACCCCGCCAGGATCCCTCTGATATAGATACACGTATGAGCAGGCCAAGCTATGCAGCTTTTTTTACCGCCGGCCCCCAAGGCGGATAGCGCACTGCCGGGATGGCAACGGCCCGTTGGGCCTGCGTGCAGGGCGATGAGCAGAGCCCGAGCCGGCGGGGGTACGCGGCCCGTCTAGCTCAGGATCAGCACGCCGCCCAGGGATCGGGCGCGTAGATGAAACATGTATTGCAACTGAGCGATCGCCTGGTCAGGTGCGCTGATCTGGAAGTTGCCGCTGACCCGTTGGCTTCGCAGCGCGTCGTTGGCGAGGACCACGCGGCCGGGCCGGTAGCGGTTTATCTCGGCAATGGCCTCGTCCAGCCGGGTCTGGTCGAAGATCAGCAAGCCGCGGCGCCAGGCCGATACCACCTTGGGATCGATCCGGGCGACACCGCCGATGGCCTGGTCGTCGTAGACGGTCTGCTCGCCCGCGGCCAGTTGCCGGGTGGCGGCGGAGTGCTCGACGGCGACGGCACCTTCCAGGCAGGTGACGCAGACCTTGTCGTACAGGTACCGCACTTCAAGCCGGCTGGCCTCGGCCACGCTGCTCCCGGCGCCGGCGCGTACCGTGAAGCGGTGGCCGCCGGCCAGGTCAATGGCGGTCTCGCCCGAAAGCAGATTCAGCCCTACAAGCTGTCCGCCTGCGGTCTGCCGGCGCACACTGGTGCGGGTATTGAGCGTCACATCCACACCCTCGGCCAGGGCCAGGGTGCGCTGCTCGCCCGCGTCGGTTCGATAGTCGGCGCCCCATTCGGCAAGCGAAGGCCAGAGCCCCAGGGGCGGATGCAGAACGGCGACGCCAGCGCTGGCCGCGGCAGCCGCGCCCAGGCCCAGCACGGCGCGGCGCGTGCGCCGGCGGCTGCGCTGGGCGCCTTCATAGTTGGCGACGATACCCGGATGGGCGCGCGCCACTCTGCCGGCAGAGGGCTTGAACGCGTCCCAGACGGCCTTGGCCCTGCGGTAGGCCGCGCGGTGCGCCGGGCTTGCGGCCACCCACTGCTCGAACTCGCGCAGTTCGGCCGCCGTCGCCTCGTTCGAGGTCAGCCGGCGCAGCCACGCCAGGGCCTGGCGCTCCAGCGCCTCGACCGAAACCGCGTCCTCGTGGTCGGAATAGGAAGCCATCGTCAGGGGCATGCGCGGCAGACGGCGCGTTCAAGAACCTTGTCCATATACACGTATGACGGGCGGCGGCTATGCAGGTTATTTTCAGGGTTCACGGAAAAACTCGGCTAGGCGCTCGTGGGCGCGCTGCAATTCTGTCTCCAGCGTACGCCGCGAGATGCCCAGGCGCTGGGCGACTTCGTTGCGCGCGATGCCTTCCCAATGGACCATGATCATGATGACACGCCGCCGCTCGGGCATCCGTTCGACCAGTTGCGTCAGGATGTCCAGGTCGATGCGTGCCTGCGCGGCCTGGGCCGGGTCCGGGCCGGAGTCGGCCAGGCGCTGCAGCGCGGCCTCGACCTCTTCACCGGAGACGGTGTGACTATCCTTGCGCTGCATGTCCCGCGCGATATTGGTGGCCACTCTGACCAGGTACGCCCCTGGCTGCTCCCGCTCGGGCAGCGCGTCCATACCCTGCAGGCGGATATAGGTGTCATGCAGCGCGTCGCTGGCCAGGTCCGGGTTGCCCAGCCGGCGGGTCAGCAGGGTTTTCAGGCTGGCGTAGCGTTGGGTCAGGTAATCCAGCACGGTGGGCCGCGGGAAGGTCATGGCGCGCCGCCAGCAGCAGACAGACAGGGCGATGGGGCGCCGGCGGGCGCCGGCCGCAGCGTGAACAGGTACGGCACATGCGCCGAGGCCGGCGGCGGCGGGCCGGTCCGCACCTGGCGCAGCCCCGCCAGCAATGCCGCGTCACGGCGCGCATCGCCCGAGGAACTGATCACCGCCACGGCGGCAGCGCCGCCCGTTTCATCGACGGCTACCTCGAACATCGATCCATAGCTGCCGGGCGCGGTCCGCCCATCGCCGCAAAGAACCTGCATCACCGCAGCCTGCAGCCGGGGCAGGTAGCCGGCTGCGCCGTTTGCGCCAGCCGCCGCGCGATTGCCCGTCTTCTGGGCGGCGACCGGACGGGTCAGGCGGAATACCTCCCCGTGCGGGGTGGCCGCCTTGGCCAGCACCAGCCCCGTGCCGCGCAGCAGGCGCCGCAGCGCTTCTTCCGGGGCATAGCGTCCATGCACAGGCGAGGAGCGCAGGCCCAGGGGCAGGTCGCTCGGATACAGGGCAGAGAGTCCGGCGGTTTCCCCGTAGCGGTTGAGGGCCTGGTCCAGCGGCTGCGCCGGGATGTCGAAGTCGATCAATTGGCCAACGGGTGTCTGCGCGCAGGCCGCGGCGCTGGCCCAGAAAACCAGTGCCAACGTCCACCACGCCAAGCCGCCGGCCTGGCGGCCATCGTTCAGCCGGGACGCCACGAATCGCGTCCTTTGCCAGACCGCCGGGTATCGCAGGGCGCGCGCCGTCCGCCGCGAGCCAGTATCTCGCGCCAGGCGATTGATCGGCAGATTAGGACGGCGGGACGCGGCACTAAACAGGCACCAAGTGGGGAGGGATGCATGATGACGGCGTGACGTGACATGAAAGTTACCAAGGCGTGACAGACTGAAATACAGACAGCCGCCGGCGCCGGCTTATCGCCCGATTCCCCGTTCCCACTCGAACTCCCAGGCCCCCCTGCCCGGACCGCCGCCGCTACCGGCTGGCCCCGGCGATGCTCGACGACGGGCCGACACCGCACCAAGGTGAAGCCCCAAGCCGTCGTCTCTTACTGGGACGACGCGGACGAACCGCAGGCATGACGCCGGGCCGAGGCATCAGGCCTCAAAGCTGAAATTCTGGTCCATCAGCGAGGCGGCACGCCAGGCAGCACCTTCAATCCCGTCCTGCGCACGAACTCGCCATAACTGATCGGCGCCCCCGCCCGCGCATCCGCCTGGTTCCCCTGCCAATGCACCCACGCCTTGCGCGTCGTGGCGTCGTACACCACCTTGTAGACGTAGCTCGGCACCGCCACGCCCGCGCCGATGGTCTTCGGCCTGCCCTCATACACCGGCCCGGTGATCACGTACACATCGCCCGCCGCGCGCATCACGTACTTGCGCGTGTCCTGCTCGATGTGGTTCCACGGCCCGGAGTTCTGCGTGGGGTTCTGCGGCACGATGTTGGCCAGCGAGAAGCTCTGCGCCATGGCCTCTTCCGTGGCCATGTCTGCCGCCGGCGCCATGTGCCCGCGCGCATAGCCCGACCCGCGGTAGTCGTCGAGCTGCGCGCGCTCCCATGCCGGCAGGCGCGCTTCGGCGTAGAAGCGGTCGGTGCGCTCCAGGTCCTGGCCCCTTGCCAATGACTTGCGGTTCAGGCGCTCGGCCACGAACACGGGCGTCTTGCGGCCGCCGTCGTACAGCACGGCGAAGCCGGAGAAGCACAACTCCCGCCGCCCGCCCGCTTCGGGCACGATGGGCGGCGTTTCGGCGGGGAAGAACTGGCGGCAAGACGCAAAACGGGTCTGCGCCTGCGCACTGACCGGTGCATCGGGGAAGGACGATCCCGGGACGGGAAACCAATCCGGAAACCCTGAATTCAGGTAGTACGTTGCCGCGCTGAAGGAGACGGTCGCGGAGGCGACCAAGGCGCGCAGGAACCTTGCGGCGGAGCCTGCCTTGCGCGAGCGGGGCTTTCGGGTGGGACGACGTCTGGACACGGGGACGGATTGTACGGGAGCCGCGCGCATCGGTCCGTGCGCCTGGCCAACCCGCGCCCCCTGCGCTACGGCCTGGCGGAAGCGGCCATCATGCCCGCCCACTGGCTCAACATCTGATCCCTCGCCCGCAGCCCCGCCGCCGGCGCCGTCGCCTTCTCGTCCTGGATCAGGCGCGCGAACACCACCTGGCGCCCGTCCTTGCGCGCCCAGCCCACGAACCAGCCATAGGCATGCTCGCGGTCGTATCTGCCGTTATCGCCCGGAGATCCCGTGCCCGTCTTGCCGTAGACATGCCATCCCTCGCGCGACGGATCGATCTCGAACAGCGGCTCGACCATGCCATAGACCTCGGGCCTGACCGGCAACCGCCGGTTCACCAGCTTGCGCAGGAAACCGATCTGCTCCATCGGCGAGACGCGCAGCGACGATACGATCCACGCGCCATCCAGGCCATTGTGCTTGCCGGCGTCGCCTGACACGTCTTCGTTGCCGTACTGGAATGCCGTGGTGTATTGCTGGAAGCGCTTCTGACCCAGCCGCCTGGCGACCTGCTGCGAATACCAGACGATGGAGTATTTGATCCAGCGTTCGGGATCGGCGGGCTTGCGCCATTCCTCGCCGCCCCAGTCGGGGTACGTCGATTCGTATGACCACGTCGGCGTGTGTGCGTCTTGCAGGATGCCCGCGTCGAAGCCCATCAGGGCGATGGGCAGCTTGAACGACGAGGCGGGCGTGTAGCGCGACGTGCAATCGCCCTGCGTACCCTGCTGGACCAGGATGCGGCCATCGGAGGCATCGGCGACGAGGGTGCACAGCATGCGCGCCGATGCGGGCAAGGCGGTCAAGGCGGAGCAGGACAGCGCGGCAGTCAATGCATGGCGCAGATAGCGTCGGATCATGGCCAACAACCCGATATCACGACACGCCCGGCGGCGGATTCGTCTGGTCGCCCACCTCTTCCGGCGGCGAGAACAGATCCCAGCACGCCACGAACAGCGCGGCGATCAACGGTCCGATGACGAAGCCGTTCAGGCCGAACAGCGCCATGCCGCCCAGCGTGGAAATCAGCACCAGATAATCAGGCAGCTTGGTGTCCTTGCCCACCAGGATGGGGCGCAGCACGTTGTCGACCATGCCGATGACCAGCACGCCGAACAGGATCAGCACGATGCCCTGCCAGGTGTCGCCCGTCAGCAGGAAATAGATGGCCACCGGCGCCCAGATCAGGCCCGCGCCGATGGCCGGCAGCAGCGACAGGAACGCCATCACCACGCCCCACAGCAGCGCGCCCTGGATGCCCAGCACCCAGAAGATGATGCCGCCCAGCGTGCCCTGCGCGGCGGCCACGGCGACGTTGCCCTTGACCGTGGCGCGGATCACCGTGGTGAACTTGCGGAACAGATGCTGCTTGTGCATGTCGGACAGCGGCACGGCGCGGCGCACGCGGCGCGACAGGGCCGAGCCGTCGCGAAGCAGGAAGAACAGCAGATACATCATCACGCCGAAGCTGATGAGGAACTGGAACGTGTCCTGGCCGATGTTGAACGCCTGGGTCGCCAGGAACTGGCTGGCCTGCATGGCGCCGGACGTGAGCTTGTCCTGGATGCTCCTGACGTCGCCGACGTCGAAGCGCGCCAGCATGTCGTGCACGGGTTCGGGCAGCGCGCTGATGGCCTGCTGGAAGAACTTGCCGAAATCCAGGTTGCCGGAACGCATGCTCTGATAGAGATTGGCGCCTTCCTGCACCAGCGCGCCCGCGATCATGGCCAGCGGCAGGATGACCAGCAGCAGCACCATGGCCAGCGTGAGCAACGCGGCCAGATTGCGCCGTCCGCCCACACGGTTGATGATGCGGCGCTGCACCGGCGCGAACAGGATCGCCAGCGTGCCGCCCCAGAACACGGCGCTCCAGAACGGCAGGAGCACCCACGCGAAGGCAAGGGAAACCACGATCAGCAGGTAGTGGAACGTTCTGCTGTGCATCAAGCTGATCTTGCTCATGAGCCATCCATAGGGCCGCGCCCTGCGCGAGGACCGGCCATTGTACGAGTTACAAAGAATCAAGGAGTGGGCGACTTCAGCGCGCTCAACTGGCGCTGTGCCGCGTCGATGTCGCCCGATCGGCCATTGAGCCGCGCCAGAAGCGTATTGAATTGCGCCTGGACCGAGGGATCCCGCACCTGCGCCAGCGCGCCATCCACCACCAGTTGCTCCTCATGCGATTGCGCATAGGCGGCCACGCGCCCCGCATCGCCCAAGGTGTCCTCCATCGTGGGATACAACGCCAGCAAGGTGCCGGCAGGCTCGGTCACCGCCTTGTGATACGCCGGCGTGAAAGCCTGCTTCAGATCGTCCGCCTGCAGCAACGCCGCGCGCGCCTCGTCGGCCCGCGCACGCGCCTTCAGCAGGGCCTGCCTCGATTGCGCCAGGCGCGTCTGCAATGCCTGGAACCGCATGCCGCGCGCCGCGACCTCGGCCAGGCTGTGCAGCGTCAAAACGCGCACCGCCTCGCCCATGTCCGCCATGCTGTCCTTCAACGTCTCCTGGAAATCGCTGATGACCTCGTACTGGCGGGTGTAGCCGCCCAGCGCCTCGCGCTCAGGCTCGGACGGCGGGCGCACCAGCGCGCCGGGCGACGCGGTCACGCGGGTCTGCAGGAACAGGATGAAGGCGGCGCGCTGCTGCGGCTCGCGATCCACGCAGCCGGCCAGCGCCAGCAGGCACAGGCCAAGCACACAATAGAACGGGCGATACAAGGAGGGTCGCATCGGCGGGCAAATTCAAGCGGCGCTGCGCAGCTTATCCCACGGCAAGCCTGGCGGCGCGCTGGCGTGGAAATTGTTGCCATCGAAGCGGACTGTGACAGAGGCGCGACAAAACATCTTGACAAAACAAGTGGTTACGCATATAGTGTTGAAAGTTTGCCTCAGCAGCCACAGAATAATCACGCAAAACAGCTGCGGCCCCCGTCTGGTATCGACCTTCCCCAAGATCCATCCAACGCCCTGACCGAGCCATTCATCAAGTCAGGCGGTCGAACCTTTATCGGGTTTCCGATGCGCTAATCGGCAAACCAGTTCTCGTGCCCTTGGGCCGAGTCACCCTGCGTCGAAAAGTGCATCCCAGGTGCCTTGCATCGGCGTATTCACCCCGGCGATGCCTCGCATTTCCCCGGCATGGCAGGCGCCTTTGGCCCTGGCTTCGGAACGCAGCCGTCTTGTCACGTCATCGCGATTCTGCGGTCACGCTGTTGCAACGCGTTCGGGCCATATTGGTCCGTTCTTTACGCTCGGGTTCGCCCGCGCATCGCAGTCCCCATAACAACTCAAAGAGAGAATCCTATGAAAAAAACGATCACCCCCATGCTGCTGAGCCGTCCGCAGCACACCCCGCTGGACGACACGCCCATCCACGTCGGCGACATCGTCCATCTGCAGCCGGCGGAAGGCCCGTCCATCCGCGCCCAGGTCATCTACAACGCGCCGCTGAACGGCACGGTCACCTACACCACCGATCTGGTCCGCTGCAACGGCGGCGACGCCAGCAAGCAGACGCGCATCCGCTTCCGCCACGAGCACGTGCATCGCGTCGAATCGGTGCAGCGCCGCGCGGCCGCCTGCTGAAATCTTGCCGACCCATGGGCACGAGCACGTGCCCATGCGTGCTAGAGTGCCCCGGTTCCCCACTCCAGCAGCCTCGCCATGCCCTATTCCCGCCACTCGGTGCGCATCTGGGATGTGCCCACCCGACTGTTCCACTGGGCGTTTGCCGCCTGTGTCGTCGGCGCCTACGTCTGTGTGAAGCTGGGCGGCCTGTATATGGACTGGCACGTGCGCCTGGGCCTGGCGGCCTTCGGCCTGGTGGTGTTCCGCATCGTCTGGGGCTTCATCGGCCCGCGCCATGCCCGTTTCTTCAACTTCGTGCGGGGGCCGGGCGCGCTGATGGCCTACTTGCGCGGCGCCTCGGCGCAAGGCGGCCACAATCCGTTGGGCGCGCTGTCGGTGCTGGCCATGCTGCTGGCGATCGGCGTACAGGCCGCCTCGGGCCTGTTCATCACCGACGACATCATGGTGCAGGGCCCGCTGTATGGCCGGATCGACGAGTCCTCGTCCAGCTTCCTGGCCTGGCTGCATCACAGCAACGAGTGGATCATGGTCGCGCTGGTGGGGCTGCACTTGGCCGCCATCGCCTGGTATACGCTGGTGCGCCGCCAGAAACTGGTGCGCGCGATGATTTCCGGCGACATGCCGGCCGGCCAACTGGCCGACGACGCCCAACCGAGCGAAGACGGCCCCGCCGTATGGCTGCGGGGGCTGGTGCTGGCCGCCTGTGTGGCTGGCCTGGTGTGGTGGATACAGTCGCTGGAAGCGACGGCCTCGATGTCGTACTGACACCGGGGCCGCCCCGGGGCCGGAAGCCTCAGCGCTTCTGGCGATAGGAGTCGTGGCAGGCCTTGCAGCTGGCGCCCACGTCGCCGTAGGCGGCGCGCAACTGGGCCAGGTCGCCCGAATCGGCGGCCGCGGCCAGCTTGTCCACATTGGCGCGGAAGGCATCCTGTTTCTGCTTGAAGTCGGCCGCGTCGCTCCAGACCGCGGGCAGCGCGTGGCCACCCTCGGTGCCGGCGCCGAAAGCCGCCCACGGCAGCGCGGACAGCGTCTGCAGGACTTGCACATTGGCCTTGACCTGGGCGGCATCGAACGGCGCCTGGCCGCGCACCACCGGCTGCATGCGGCCGAAATGCGAAGCAATCAGGGACAGGGCCGATTGGCGGTACTTGACGGCGTCTTCAGGCTTTGCGAATTGCGCTTGCGCCGGAGCCGCCCAGAAGGCGGCCCCCGTACAGGCCACCAGAGCGGCCGCAAACAATTTCTTCATCTATCAACTCCTGGAGTGAATCGGACAGTGCGCGCCCGCGGCACGCACCGCATCGACCACTACCAGGAGTGGACGCGAGCGGCGCGCGCGTTCCTCGCGCCCCGCTTGGACTATACCTGCCGGGCGAGGTTCGCGGCCAATCCGAGATAAGAACGCGGCGTCATGTCGAGCAGGCGCTGCTTGGCGTGCGCCGGCAGGGCCAAGCCCGTGATGAACTCGCGCAGCGCCTCTTCGGTGATGCCCTTGCCGCGGGTCAGCGCCTTCAATTGCTCGTAGGGCTGCGGCAGGCCGTAGCGGCGCATGACGGTCTGCACCGGCTCGGCCAGCACTTCCCAGCACGCGTCGATGTCGGCATCGATGGCGGCCGTGTTGACCTCGAGCTTTTCCAGGCCGCGCAGGCAGGCGTCCCAGGCCACCAGGCAGTAGCCCAGGCCCACGCCCAGGTTGCGCAGCACGGTGGAGTCGGTCAGGTCGCGCTGCCAGCGCGACACCGGCAGCTTCTCGGACAGGTGGCGCAGCACGGCGTTGGCCAGGCCCAGGTTGCCTTCGGAGTTCTCGAAGTCGATCGGGTTGACCTTGTGCGGCATGGTCGACGAGCCGACCTCGCCTTCCTTCAGGCGCTGCTTGAAGTAGCCCAGCGAGACGTAGCCCCAGATGTCGCGGTCCAGGTCCAGGATGATGACGTTGGCGCGCGAGATGGCGTCGAACAGCGCGGCCATCCAGTCGTGCGGTTCGATCTGGATGGTATGGCGGTTCTGGGTCAGGCCCAGGCCGGCCAGCACGTTGCGGCTGAACTCGGGCCACTCGATTTCCGGGTAGGCCGACAGGTGGGCGTTGTAGTTGCCGGTGGCGCCGTTCAGCTTGGCCAGCGGCTCGACCTTTTCAATGGCCTCGATGGCGCGCAGCAGGCGCGCGGCCACGTTGGCGAATTCCTTGCCCAGCGTGGTGGGGCTGGCGGGCTGGCCGTGCGTGCGCGACAGCATCGGCTGGTCGGCCTGGACGGCGGCCATTTCGGTCAGCTTGGCGGCCAATTGGCGCAGGCGAGGCACCACCACATCGGTGCGGGCGCGGCCCAGCATCAGCGCATGCGAGGTGTTGTTGATGTCTTCCGACGTGCAGGCGAAGTGGATGAACTCGGCGGCGGCGGCCAGCTCGGCGTGGTCGGCCACCTGCTCTTTCAGCCAGTACTCGACGGCCTTGACGTCGTGGTTGGTGGTGCGCTCGATTTCCTTGATGCGGCGGGCATCGGCTTCGGAGAAATTCCGCACCAGGGCGGCCAGGCGTTGGCGGGCCTCTTGGGTGAAGGGCTTGAGCTCGGGCAGGCCGGCGTCGGACAACGCCACCAGCCAGGCCACCTCGACCTCGACGCGATGCGCCATGAAGCCGGCCTCGGACAGCAGCCCCCGCAGCGCATCGCCGCGCGACGCATAGCGTCCGTCCAGTGGCGAAAGCGCATTGAGTTGGGTAAGCTGGTCGGCAATCTGCATGATTTGTCTGGAAAAAATAGAGGAGGAAGAAAACGGGCGCGAAGGACTCAGCGCGGCGGCAGGACGGGGAGGATTGGAAACCACGCCGTCTTCCGAGATCGGGAAGAAGCGTTGCACATGCTTCATGAAACGGGCCCGATTTTATCATTGCACCCCCTGTAATACTGTCGCACCCGCGCATCGCCCGCGGCCCGCCCCGGCCGGCCGGCCCTTTGGGCCTGCTATACTTCGGCCCGCTTTCCGACTATGCCTTTTCCGTGACTCCATGAAACTGATCGGCTCGCTTACCAGTCCTTACGTCCGTAAAGTACGTGTCGTCATGGCCGAGAAGAAGCTGGACTACAAGCTCGAGCTCGAGAACGTCTGGGCCGCCGACACGCAGATCCAGAAGTTCAACCCGCTGGGCAAGGTTCCGTGCCTGGTCATGGAAGACGGCGGCGCGCTGTTCGACTCGCGCGTCATCGTCGAGTACCTCGACACCCTGTCTCCCGTGGCCCGCCTGCTGCCGCAATCCGGCCGCGAGCGCGCGGCGGTCAAGTGCTGGGAAGCCATCGCCGACGGCGTGCTGGATGCCTGCGTGCTCATCGTCAAGGAGCGCCAGCGCCCCGAGGCCCAGCAAGGCGCCGACTGGATCGAACGCCAGTACGGCAAGATCGAGGCCAGCCTCGACGCCATGGACAAGAGCCTGGGCGACCATCCCCACTGCATGGGCGTGAACTACAGCCTGGCCGACATCGCGCTGGGCTGCGCGCTGGGCTACCTGGACCTGCGCTTCCCCGACCTGAACTGGCGCGCCAACCACGCCAACCTGGCCCGCCACTACGACAAGCTGTCGGCGCGCCAGTCGTTCATCGACACGGCGCCGCAAACGGCCTGACGCTCGGTCGCGGGTCGCGGCATCCAGAAACGCGAAGGCGGACCACGAGGGTCCGCCTTTTTTGTCTGCCGCGCGTGCGGTGCGCCATGCCGCGCCAACCCGTCGCGCCAACCCGTCGCGGCATGCCGGTGGCATGAGACCCCGAGCGCCCTCGTGATGAGGGCTCGGCGGACGCCGTCCCGGCTCAGGCAAACGCCTGCCAGGCCTTCACCAGCATGTACGCCGACAGGGCGAACAGCAGGCAGGCGAACACCCGCTTGAGCGTGGCCACCGGCAGCTTGTGCGCCATGCGCGCCCCCGCGGGCGCCGTCAGCACGCTGGCGCAGACCAGCGCCAGCAGCGCGGGCCAATAGATGAAGCCCAGCATGCCGGGTTGCATGCTTTCTTCCCGGATGCCCGACAGCACGTAGCCCACGCTGTTGGCCAAGGCGATCGGAAAGCCCAGGGCGGCGGAGGTCGACACGGCGCTGTGCAGCGCCACGTTGCACCACACCATGAACGGCACCGACAGGAAGCCGCCGCCCGCGCCCACCAGGCCCGAGATGAAGCCGATGCCCACGCCGGCCGCGCTGGTGCCGGCGAAACCCGGCATCTGGCGGCTGGGCTTGGGCTTGGTGTTGCGCAGCATGTTGAAGGCCGAATAGCCCACGAACAACGAGAAGAACAGCGACAGCCAGGCCGTGTTCAAGGCGGCGAACGCCGCGCCGCCCGACAGCAGGCCGCCGACGATGATGCCCGGCGCCATCGCGAACACGATGCGCCACTGGATGGTGCCCTTCTTCTGGTGCGCGCGGATGCTGGACAGCGAGGTGAACAGGATCGAGGTCATCGACGTGGCGATGGCCGCGTGCACGACCAGATCCCGGGGCATGCCCTGCAGGGTGAAGATCATGGTGAGGAACGGCACCAGCAGCATGCCGCCGCCGATGCCCAGCAAACCCGCGGCGAAGCCGGCCACTGCGCCCAATGCCAGCAGGCACAGCACGATCGAGATATCCACGCGAAGCTCCCCTTCCCTTTATATGAGCGGCAGGCCGCTACCTGGCGCCGCGCGCGCCTGTGCTGATGATGGCCGTGGGAAATGCGTGCGCATCCCCACCGCCGCGCGATCACGCGATGATACCGCCCCCCAGGCACACATCGCCGTCATACAGCACGGCCGACTGGCCGGGCGTGACGGCCCATTGGTCCTGCGTGAAGGCCAGCCGGAAGGCGGCCTCGCCGGCGTCCGTCAGCACGCAGGCGGCGTCGGCCTGCCGGTAGCGGGTCTTCGCGCCGTACGTGGCGGCGGCGGGCGCATGACCGGCGATCCAGCTGGCGTCCTGCGCCTTCAACTCATTGGACAGCAGCCACGGGTGATCGTGGCCCTGCACGACGTACAGCACGTTCTTTTCCAGGTCCTTGCGCGCCGCGTACCAGGCGTCGGCGGTGCCGTCGTCGTTCTGGCGTCCCTTCACGCCCCCCACGCCCAGGCCCTTGCGCTGGCCCATCGTGTAGAAGGACAGGCCATGGTGCGTGCCGACCTTCTGCCCCTCGGGCGTCAGGATGGGGCCCGGCGCGGTGGGCAGATAGCGGTTGAGGAATTCGCGGAACGGGCGCTCGCCGATGAAGCAGATGCCGGTGGAGTCCTTCTTGGCCGCGTTGTGCAGGCCGATCTCGTGCGCGATGCGGCGCACTTCGGTCTTGTGCAGTTCGCCCAGCGGGAACAGCGTGCGCGCCAGCTGCGCCTGGTTCAGGCGGTGCAGGAAGTAGCTCTGGTCCTTGCTGGCGTCGACGGCCTTCAGCAGTTGGTGTTCGGAGCCGTTCGGGCCGTCGACCGTGCGCCGGCGCGCGTAGTGGCCCGTGGCGATGTGCTCGGCGCCCAGCGCCATGGCGTGGTCGAGGAAGGCCTTGAACTTGATCTCGGCATTGCACAGCACGTCGGGATTCGGCGTGCGGCCGGCGGCATATTCGCGCAGGAAGTCGGCGAAGACGCGGTCTTTGTATTCGGAGGCGAAGTTGACGAACTCGAACTCCACGCCGATGAGGTCGGCCACGCTGGCGGCGTCCAGCAGGTCTTGCCGCGTGGAGCAGTATTCGGAATCGTCGTCGTCTTCCCAGTTCTTCATGAACAGGCCGACGACCTCATAGCCTTGTTGCTTGAGCAGCCAGGCGGTGACGGAGGAATCGACGCCGCCGGACATGCCGACGACGACGCGGCCAGGCTTGGTGGGGGATACGGACATGATGGCGATATTTTATCTGCAGGGCATGGCGGCGTCAGGTGGCGGCGCCCGGCCGGAGCACGAGGGCGCCGGCGGGCGCCGGCGTGGCGGGCTCGGCGTGGCTTTCCGCATCGAGCCGCGGCTCGGCCGCCAGCGACACCTCCATCAGCCAGGCCCGGAACGCCTGCAGCATGGGCAGGCCGGCCTTCTGCTCGGGGTAGCACAGGTAATAGCCTTGCCGCGCGCGGATCGGCAGTTGCACCGGCACGACCAGCGTGCCGTCCACCAGTTCGTCGCCGATCAGGCAACGCGGGACCAGCGCAATGCCGAAGCCCGCGGCGGCGGCCTGCGACAGCAGCGCGTACTGGTCGAAGCGCGCGCCTTCGCGGGCGCGGCGCGTGTCGCAGCCGGCCTGCTCCAGCCAGTCCAGCCAGCCTTCCAGCGCGGAAGTATGGTGCAACAGCGGATAATCCAGCAGTTCGGCCGCCTGGGCGCCTTCGTGCGGAATCAGGCGGGGGCTGCATACCGGCACCACGTCGCGGCCCACGATGTAGTCCGCCCCGCTGCCGGGCCAGATGCCCTCGCCGAAGCGCACCGCGGCGTCCAGTTCCGGGGTGGAGAAATCGTAGCCCTGGCGATGCGGCAGGAATTCGACATGGATGTCGGGCCGCAGGCGCATGAAGGCCGCCAGCCGGGGAATCAGCCAGCGGGCGCCGAAGGTGGGCATGCAGGTCAGGTGCAGCGTGCCGCCGCGCCCCTGGTGCGCCATCAGTTCCACGGTGGCCGCCTCGATCTGTCCCAGGCCGGCCTGGATCTTCTTCAGATAGGCCTGTCCGGCCTCTGTCAGCACCAGGCCTTGCCGGATCCGCAGGAATAGCTGGACGCCGACGAAATCCTCCAGATGCTTGACCTGCTTGCTGACCGCGCCCTGCGTGACGCACAGCTCCTGCGCCGCGCGCGTGAAGCTGCTGTGGCGGGCGGCGACCTCGAAGGCCTGTAAATCAGTAAGGGACGGACAGAATCGACGCATGGGGGCGCCCGGCGCCCGGTGCGCGCGGGAGGAATGGGAAACGGAGGTGTCGCCCGGCGATGCCGGGCGCGATGCCGGCCAGCCATGACTAAACGGAATAGATTACGGAGAATCTTTCGTTTGCGCAAATCGTGCGCGTCCCGCCAGAATCGAGGGTCGTGCCGATCTTTGCGGCCTTCTTAGAACAGCTATCCCCCAAGGAAAGAAATATGCAACGCCGTTCCGCCCTGCTGGGCCTGTCGCTGGCCGCCCTGGCCACCCTGCCGCTGTTTTCCGGTGTGGCCCATGCCCAGGACTACCCCAACAAGCCCATCCGCCTGATCGTTCCCTTTCCTCCCGGCGGCACCACCGACATCGTCGGCCGCCTGTTCGCCGACAAGCTGACGCGCGCCCTGGGCCAGACCGTGGTCGCCGAGAACCGCGGCGGCGCCGGCGGCTCGATCGGCAGCGCCTTCGTGGCCAACAGCGCCCCCGATGGCTACACGCTGGGCATCGCCACCGTCAGCACGCACGGCATCAACCCGGCCATCTACCCCAACCTGCCCTTCGACGTCACCAAGGACTTCACGCCGATCTCGAACCTGGCGTCGGTGCCGAACATCATGTCGATCAACCCGAAGGTGCCGGCCAAGAACATGGCCGAGTTCATCAAGCTGGCCAAGAGCGAGCCGGGCAAGCTGACCTACGCCTCGGCCGGCAATGGCTCGGTCTCGCACATGATGGGCGAGATGTTCAAGATGGCCTCGGGCACCAACCTGATGCACGTGCCCTACCGTGGCGTCGGCCCCGCGCTGAACGACACGCTGGCCGGCCAGGTCGACATCCTGTTCGACAACCTGCCGTCCACCCTGCCGCACGTGCAGGCCGGCAAGCTGGTGGCCATGGCCGTGGCCGCGCCCAAGCGCGTCGCCGCCCTGCCCGACGTGCCGACCTTCGCCGAAGTGGGCCTGGGCCCGGTGAACGATTCGTCGTGGTTCGGCCTGGTGGGTCCGGCCAAGCTGCCGCAGCCCATCATCGACAAGCTGTACAAGGCCGTGGTCGAAGTCAGCGCCGATCCCGAGGTCAAGAACAAGCTGCAAGGCCTGGGCGCCGAGACGGTGGCCAACACGCCGGCCGAGTACGCCAAGCAGATCAGCGATGAAGTCGCCAAGAACAAGCGCATCGCCAAGGAAGCCAACGTCAAGATCGACTGAGGCCCGCAGCACCTTCAGGACTCGAGCCCCGCGCCCGTGCGCGGGGCCGCGATCCCAAACGGCAGTACCCAAAGCAGCACCCCAAGCCATGCTTATCCAGCAACCTCTTTCCTACCGCTTCGAACTGCCGGCCGATTATCCGGCCGCCGCCCTTTCCGCGCCGCTGGTGCTCGACTCGCCGCACAGCGGCACGACCTACCCGCCCGATTTCAAGTCGGTCATCGAGGCCGGCGTGCTGCGCACCGCCGAAGACACCTGGGTCGACGACCTCTGGAGCGACGCCATCGAGCTGGGCGTGCCCCTGCTGGGCGCCACGTTCCCGCGCGCCTACATCGACGCCAACCGCAGCGAGCAGGACATCGACCCCGACATGCTGGACGCCCCGTGGCCCGGCCCGGTGTCGGCCTCGCCGAAGATCAAGCTGGGCAAGGGCCTGATCTGGCGCATGATGGACGACGGCACGCCGCTGTACGACCGCAAGCTCAGCGTGGACGAGGTGCGCCATCGCCTGGAAACCTGCTGGCGCCCGTATCACCAGGCGCTGGGCCGCGTGCTCGACCAGGCGCATGCGCGCTTCGGCCGGGTCTGGCACATCAACTGCCACTCCATGCCCAGCGTGGCCGGCGCGTTCGCCACCGACAAGCCCGGCCTGGTCCATCCCGACTTCGTGCTGGGCGACCGTGACGGCGCCACCAGCGATCCGGCCTTCGCCCGGTTCGTGGCCGACTTCCTGCGTCCGCGCGGCTATGACGTCGCCATCAACGATCCGTACAAGGGCGTCGAGCTGGTACGCGAATTCGGCCGCCCCACCGAGGGCCGCCACAGCCTGCAGATCGAGATCAACCGCAAGCTGTACATGGACGAAGTTTCCCTGCGTCCGACCGCCAACTACGGCAAGCTGAAGAACGACCTGCGCGAACTGACCATCGCGCTGGTCGAATGGACGCGCGCGCAGGTCGCCTGACGCGCGCCAGGGCGGGGCGAGGCTACTCGGCGTGCAGGTGTGCCTTCGCCACGACTTCTTTCCACTTCGCCAACTCCGACCGGACCCGCTGATCCAGCTGCGCCGGCGTGCCGGCCTGGACCGTCGCCCCCTCCCTCTCGATGTGCCTGACAACGCCGGGGTCGGCCAGCGCGGCGTTCAGCGCCTGGTTCAGCTTGCCGATGATCGGCGCTGGCGTCCCCGGCGGGGCGAACAGCGCGTACCACTGCGTCACGTCGACCCCCTTCACGCCCAGCTCATCCAGCGTGGGCACGTCGGGCAGCACCGGCGATCGATGCGAACCGGCGATGGCCATCGCCCGCAGCTTGCCGGACTGCACATGGGCATACGCCCCGATCAGGCTGGGAAACATGACCTGGGTCTGTCCTGAAATGGTGCCCAGCATGGCCGGAGCCGAACCCTTGTACGGAATGTGCGCCAGTTGCGCGCCCGTGGCGATCTTGAACATCTCGGCCGCAAAATGCGGCGCGGTGCCGTTGCCTGCCGAGGCGTAATTGAACTTGTCGGGGTGCGCCCTGGTATCCGCCACGAACGCGGCCACCGTCGCGTCGGACACCGCCGGGCTGATGACCATCAGGGTGGGAGACTCGCACACCATGCCGATCGGCGTGAATCCGCCCACGGGATCGTATCGGACGGTCTGCAGGGCGGGATTCATGCCATGCGTGCCGATGTAGCCGAACAGAATCGCATAGCCGTCGGCCGGCGCGCGCGTGATGTATTCCGAGGCGATGGCGCCGTTGGCGCCGGCGCGGTTTTCCACCACCACGGGCTGTCCCAGCACGACCGACATTTTCTGGGCGACGACGCGGGCGATGGCGTCATTGCCGCCGCCCGGTGACGTCGGCACCACCATCGTGATGGGCCGTTCCGGATAGTTTCCGGCGCTGGCGGACAGCGGAATGAGGGCCGCTGCCGTTGCCAGCAGCCAGAGATGGCGAATGCGTTCGGACGTGCCTTTCCAGGGCTTCATGGTTGTCTCCTGATGTTTTCTTGGATTCAAAGAGCGGGCGTCAATCCGGCAGGAACAAGGTGCCTTCGAGGATCTTGCGGGCAGTGCGCACCAGCGAGGCGCTCTGCAGATTCAATTGGCCGTGCTGCTGTGTCGCTTCGACCTGGACATCGATCTTGCCGGCGGGATGCAGGACGGCGACGTGATGCGTGCCTGGGCAGGATGGCGCGGCAGAGATGACGGTCCCCGGCAGCACGCTCATCGCGGCCACGCCGATGGCGCCCGTGGCCGCATGCGACCGATGGCAGCGGTGTGGCGTGAAGTATCGCGACAGCACGGTCCCGGCCCGTGGGCCCGGCGCCACCAGAACGGGCTTGGGCAGCACCCCCTGCGAGACATCGCCCAGCCCCATCCGGCGTCCGGCCTCCAGCCGGATACGTTCCAGGCGGGTGGACAACTCCGTGTCGCCGTCCAACGCCTCGGGCCGCTCGGCGGCCGTCAGCCCCAGACAGGCGCTGCGGATGAGCACCATGACCTGCGCCGCGTCCACGCAGCTCACGTCGACGCCGTCGATGATCTCGCTGCGCTGGCCGGTGGGGAAGACGCGTCCCGTGACGCTGCCCCAGACATCCAGGAAACTGAGCAGGATCGGCGCGGCCGTGCCGGGCACGCCGTCTATCGATACGTCGCCGTCGTAGCGCACGCATCCGGACGGGGTATCGATGATGGCGTCGATGCGCGAGCGCGTATTGATGTTGAAGATGCGCACCCGTGTCGTGCCGTCACGCCGCGCCCGTACCAGGCCCCGCTCGATGGCGAACGGACCGACGGCGGCCAGCATGTTTCCGCAATTGGGCGACACGTCGACCTTGGCACGCTCGACACTGACCTGCGCGAAGAGGTAGTCGACATCGCAATCCGGCAAGTGGGAGCGCGACACGATGGCGACCTTGCTCGTAAGCGAATTGCCTCCCCCCAGTCCATCGATCTGAAGTTCGTGCGGGGAGCCCATGGCAGCCAGCAGCGCGCGGTCCCGTTCGGCGGGATCGGACGGCAGCCAATCGCTGAGGAAGAACGGCCCCCGGGAGGTGCCGCCGCGCATGAGGACGCAAGGGATATTTTTCGACATGGCCGCCATGGTGACGCCACCACGTTCCTGCTGTAAATTGCAATTTTTCTTCGTATTGATGCACCCTGTGCATTTATATGAATTCAGCAAGCAGAAAGAAATACATCCGGCTCATGCAACTTGACGATGCACTGATGCATGGCAAGCAATTATCAAAAGTGGCGTCCCCCGCACGATGAACAGAAACTTCGATCTTGGCGACATGCAGGCATTCGCCGCCGTGGTGCAACTGGGCAGCTTCCGCGCCGCCGCCACGTCGTTGCACCTCTCGCAGCCGGCGCTGAGCCGGCGCATCGAGAAACTCGAGGATGCCTTGGGCGTACGGCTGCTCGACCGCACCACCCGCAAAGTGACGCCGACCACCGTGGGCCGCGACTTCGCGGGCAAGACCCAGGACTGGCTGGAAAGCCTGGACGCGATGCTGCTGGGGCTGGGAGATGTGACGGCGCGGCGCATCGGCGAAGTGTCCGTGGCCTGCGTACCCTCCGCGGCCTATTACTTCCTGCCCCAGGTCGTGCGGCAGTACCACGAACTCTCCCCCAACATCCGTGTGAAGGTGCAAGACTCCAGCGCCAACGAGGTCCTGCTGGCCGTGGCCAGCGGCGAGGCCGAGTTCGGCCTGAACTTCATCGGCAGCCAGGAAGCGGAGATCGAGTTCAAGCCCGTCCTCACCGAACGCTTCGTGGCCGCCTGCCGCCGCGACCACCCGCTTGCCAGGCGCAGGCGCGTGACCTGGGCGGATCTGGGCGAGCACGAATTCATGTCGGTGGGCAAGAGTTCGGGCAACCGGCTGCTGATGGATCTGGCCTTGGCCAACGTGCCGAACCGGCCGCAATGCCTGTTCGAGTCCAAGCACGTGACGACGCTGCTGGGCATGGTGGAGGCCGGACTGGGCGTGGCGGCCGTGCCGCAACTGGCGATGCCCAGCCACGACCACGCCACCCTGGTCAGCATCCCGCTTCACGAGCCGGTCGTGACACGCCAGATCGGCCTGATCAAGAAGCGCGGCCGATCCCTCTCGCCCGCCGCCCAGAAACTCTATGACCTGCTTGCCCAGTCGCGCAAACCGCGGGCCCGCAAACGCTGACCGCCGGCGCTGGCGCTTCCTGGCGCTTCCTGGCGCTTCCTGGCGCTTCCTGGCGCTTCCTGGCGCG
This sequence comes from Bordetella ansorpii, assembly GCF_900078705.1. Taxonomy (GTDB): domain Bacteria; phylum Pseudomonadota; class Gammaproteobacteria; order Burkholderiales; family Burkholderiaceae_B; genus Bordetella; species Bordetella ansorpii_A. The sequence continues at coordinate 98,289 of NZ_FKIF01000010.1, read as the reverse complement.
GCATGACGCGGCATGACGCGGCATCGCTGCGCGGTCAGGGGTTCGTGTATAACTACACCCACCCTTCGAAGGAGGAGGAGCGTGATGCAGATCGGGATACCAAAAGAAACCCGGGACGGGGAAACCCGTATCGCAGCAACGCCGGAGACAGTCAAACGATACGTCGCGGCCGGGCACCGTGTCTGCTTCGAGCGCGGCGCGGGCATGGCCGCGCGGTTTCCGGATCAGTCCTATGAAGAAGCGGGCGCGCAGCTCTGCGATGCCGCACAGGCGCTGGGCAGCGAAGTCGTACTGAAAGTGCGCGCGCCCTCGCCGGACGAGCTGGCGCACATGAAGGCCGGCAGCGTCGTGGCGGGCATGCTGGATCCTTACGACATCGACGGCATGAGGGCGATGGCCCAGGCGGGCCTGACCGCCTTCGCGCTGGAACTGGCGCCGCGTATTACACGCGCCCAAAGCCTGGACGTGCTGTCGTCGCAGGCAAACCTGGCGGGCTACAAGGCGGTGCTGCTGGCTGCCCACTACTACGGCCGCCTCTTCCCCATGATGATGACGGCCGCCGGCACGGTGAAGGCGGCGCGCGTCGTGGTGCTGGGAGCGGGCGTGGCGGGATTGCAGGCCATCGCCACCGCGCGCCGATTGGGCGCGGTGGTGGAAGCGTCGGACGTGCGGCCCGCCGCGCGCGAACAGATCGAGTCGCTGGGCGGCAAGTTCATCGACGTGCCCTACGAAACCGACGAGGAACGCGAGATCGCGCAAGGCACGGGCGGCTACGCGCGCGCCATGCCGCCCGCGTGGATGGCGCGGCAGGCCGTGCTGGTGGCCGAGCGCTGCAGGCAGGCGGACATCGTCATCACCACGGCGCTGATACCGGGGCGTCCCGCGCCCATGCTGCTGTCGGCAGAGACGGTACAGCAAATGAAGCCGGGCTCGGTCGTGGTGGACCTGGCGGTGGAGCGCGGCGGCAACTGCCCGCTCAGCGAAAAAGGGCTGGTCGTGCACAAACACGACGTGACGCTGGTCGGGCTGACCAATCTGCCCGGCATGGTGGCCACCGATGCATCCGCGCTGTATGCGCGCAATCTGCAGGACTTCCTGAAGCTGATCGTGGACGCGGAAGGCAAGCTGGCGATCAACCGCGACGACGAGATCGTGGCCGCCTGCCTGCTGTGCGAGAACGGCGACCTGGCGAGGAAGATCTAGATGACGACCCCCACGTTCATTGCCTACGGTTGGAACTGATATGGAAGGCATCGACCACACCCTGATCAACCTGATCATCTTCGTACTGGCCATCTACGTGGGCTACCACGTCGTCTGGAACGTGACGCCGGCGCTGCACACGCCGCTGATGGCCGTCACCAACGCCATCTCGGCCATCATCATCGTGGGCGCCATGCTGGCCGCGGCGCTGACCGAAGGCGGGCTGGCGCGCACCATGGGCGTGGCGGCCGTGGCGCTGGCGGCCGTCAACGTGTTCGGCGGCTTCCTGGTCACGCGGCGCATGCTGGAGATGTTCAGGAAGAAGGACCGCAAGGCCGCCCGCGCCGGGGAGAAGCATCCATGACGATCTCGATGAACCTGGTGACGCTGCTGTACCTGGTGGCGTCGGTGTGCTTCATCCAGGCGCTCAAGGGCCTGTCGCATCCCACCACGTCCCGGCTGGGCAACGCGTTCGGCATGGCCGGCATGGCGATCGCCGTGCTGACCACCGCGGCATTGATCATCGGCCTGGCGCGCGAGGGCCAGGCGGGCATCGGCCTGGGCTGGGTGCTGCTGGGCCTGCTGGCGGGCGGCAGCGTGGGCACCTTGATGGCCCGGCGTGTCGAGATGACCAAGATGCCCGAGCTGGTCGCCTTCATGCACAGCATGATCGGGCTGGCGGCGGTGGCCATTGCCGTGGCCGTGGTGGCCGAACCGCATGCATTCGGCATCGCGGCGGCGGGCATGCCGATTCCGGTGGGCAACCGGCTGGAACTGTTCATCGGCACCTTCGTGGGCGCCATCACGTTCTCGGGCTCGGTCATCGCTTTCGGCAAGCTGTCGGGCAAATACAAGTTCCGCCTGTTCCAGGGCGCGCCGGTGGTGTTCGGCGGGCAGCACATGCTGAACCTGCTGCTGGCCCTGGCGATGCTGGGCTGCGGTTTCTGGTTCATGGCCACGCAGGCCTGGCTGCCCTTCGTGCTGATGACGGCGATCGCCTTCGTGCTGGGCGTGCTCATCATCATCCCGATCGGCGGCGCGGACATGCCGGTGGTGGTGTCCATGCTCAACAGCTATTCGGGCTGGGCGGCGGCGGGCATCGGGTTCTCGCTGAACAACCCCATGCTGATCATCGCGGGCTCGCTGGTGGGCTCGTCGGGCGCGATCCTGTCGTACATCATGTGCAAGGCGATGAACCGCTCGTTCTTCAACGTGATCCTGGGCGGCTTCGGCGGCCAGGCGGGAGCAGGCGCCACGGCGGGCGACGGGCAGCAGCGCAGCGTGAAATCGGGCAGTCCCGAGGACGCGGCCTTCCTGATGGCCAACGCCGAGACCGTGGTGATCGTGCCCGGCTATGGCCTGGCCGTGGCGCGCGCGCAGCATGCGCTGAAGGAGCTGGCGGCCAAGCTGGGCGAGAAAGGCATCGCGGTGAAGTATGCGATCCATCCCGTCGCCGGCCGCATGCCGGGCCACATGAACGTGCTGCTGGCCGAGGCCGAGGTGCCCTACGACCAGGTGTTCGAGATGGACGAGATCAACGGCGAATTCGGCCAGACCGACGTGGTGCTGGTGCTGGGCGCCAACGACGTGGTGAATCCGGCCGCGAAGAACGACCCGCAATCGCCGATTGCGGGCATGCCTATTCTGGAAGCCTACAAGGCGCGCACGGTGATCGTGAACAAGCGCTCGATGGCGGCGGGCTATGCGGGGTTGGACAACGAACTGTTCTACCTGGACAAGACCATGATGGTATTCGGCGATGCGAAGAAGGTGCTGGAGGAGATGGTGAAGGCGGTGGAGTGAACGCATGGGCTGCGGTGTGCCATGGCGGGGCGTGCCAGGGCCATTCATGGCGGACATCGACAGGACTCGTGCGCACGCCGTTGGTTCGCCCCGCCGGGGCCGGCCACCCGCACCTAGGCCTTGCGATTGCGAGGCCTCTTTCGGCGTGGACCATCCCTAAGTCCTCATGGCATACGTGGGGGCGGCCGCGCCGAACCCCGGTCTGGCCCGCGTGGAACCGCCCTCTCCCACCACCAATACAAGCCGCGCACGCCGCAGTTCGCCTTGCACGCTACGTACGGTGATGCCATAGCGCAAAGCCACCTCCTGTGCCGACAGGTCTTCCATCTGTGCCGCCAGCAGGATGCCCAGGCGCCGCCGGGGCATCGAGCCAGGAACTGGGCGCCGAGGGCGCGCCGGGGACGAATCATCGGAGAGAACCAGGACAGGCCGCGAGACGCGCGGCGGCGGACAGCAATGCGGCCGGATCGTAGCCCCGGCACATGACCAAAACGTTACTCCGTTGTGAACACGCCTCAGCGCGCCAACGCCATGTCCACCGCCTCGATCCAGTGCCGCACCGGCGTATCGGTCCCCCCTTGCAGATGCCCGATGCACCCCATGTTGGACGACACGATCATCTCGGGCCTGGCCTGCGCGATGTTGCCCAGCTTGCGATCCCGCAGCGTCTGCGAAATCCCGGGGTTCAGCACCGAATACGCGCCCGCCGACCCGCAGCACAGGTGAGCCTCGCCAAACGGCTGCAGGTCGAACCCGAGGGCCGCCAGCATCTGCTCCGACAGCGGACGCAACCCCTGCCAATGCTGCAGCGTGCACGGCGGATGGAACGCCACGCGCGGGCCGGGTTTCAAGCGCGCCTTCAGTTCCGCGGCATGCGGCGCGACGATCTCTGCCACGTCCTTCACCAGCGCCACGATGCGCGCGGCGCGCTCGGCGTAACGCGGATCGCGCCGCAGATGATGCGCATAGTCCTTCACCATGGCGCCGCAGCCCGAGGCATTCATCACGATGGCCTCGACGCCGCCCTGCTCCACCAGCGGCCACCACGCGTCGATGTTGGCGCGCATCTGCGCCAGGCCGTCTTCCTGCGCGTCCAGGTGGAAGTGGATGGCGCCGCAGCACCCCGCGCCCGGCGCCACGCGCGCGCCGATGCCGATGGCATCCAGCACGCGGACCGTGGCCGCGTCGATGGTGGGCATCATGGCGGGCTGCACGCAGCCGGCCAGCAGCAGCACCTGCCGCACATGTCCCGCCCCATCGGGCACGCGGCCCGCCGCGCGGCGCGCGGGCACCTTCAGGCGCAGCGCCGCCGGCAGCATGGGCCGCAGCGCCTGCCCCAGCCGCATGGCGGGCGCGAACAGCGGCGAATTCATCGCCTTGCGCAGCAGCAGGCGGCGCATGCGGTCGGACCAGCGGCGCGTCACGCGCTCGTCCACGATCTGGCGGCCGATGTCCACCAGATGCCCGTACTCGACCCCTGACGGACAGGTCGTCTCGCAATTGCGGCACGTCAGGCAACGGTCCAGGTGCTGCTGCGTGGCCTGCGTGGGCTCGACGCCTTCCAGCACCTGCTTGATCAGGTAGATGCGGCCGCGCGGCCCGTCCAGCTCGTCGCCCAGCACCTGATAGGTCGGACACGTGGCCGTGCAGAAGCCGCAATGCACGCAGCGCCGCAGGATGGCGTCCGCATCGTCACCCAGGGGCGTCTCGCGTGCCCAGCTTGCCAGGTTGGTTTGCATAGGCTTACAGCTCCGGGTACAAACGGCCTGGGTTGAACAGGCCGGCTGGATCGAGCTCTTGCTTCAGGCGCCGCGTGAGCGTGGCCACCGCGGGCGCCAAGGGATGGAACACGCCGTCGGCCGGCGCGGCCGATCGCGCGGCGCGGAACAGCGTGGCATGGCCGCCCGCGCGCGCCGCGGCATCACGCACTTCCCGTACATCGGCCTGGCCGCTGAACCAGCGTTGCCCGCCCCCCCATTCGATCAACATGGGCGCCAGCGCCAGGGCCGGCGCCGTGGGCGGCACGGCCACGCGCCACAAGGGCCGCGACGTGTCGAAAAACGGATGCGTCTGCTCGCGCAAGGCGAGCCACCATGCATCGGCGTCTTGCAGTTCCTGCCCGCCGATGCGCGCCGCGGCGGCCTCGACGGCGGGCGGCGCGCCGGACAGGCGCACCGCCAGTTGCCCACGGCCATCCGCTTGCGGCGCCCAGCACGAGGCCGAAACCGGCATGGGCCGGCCACGCCACTGCGAGAACAGGTCCAACGCTTCGTCCTGGGTGGCCTCGCGCAGCAACGTGCGTTCCTGCATGGGACGCGGCAGCACCTTCAGCGACACTTCGACGATGGCCCCGAAGATGCCTTGCGATCCGGCCAGCAGGCGCGACACGTCGTAGCCCGCCACGTTCTTCATCACTTCGCCGCCGAAGGCCAGCAGGCGCCCATGCGAATCCAGCAGGCGGGCGCCCAGCACGAAGTCGCGCACCCCGCCCGCCGCCATGCGGCGCGGCCCCGCAAGGCCCGCGGCCACGCAACCGCCCACCGTGGCATCGGGCCCGAAGTGCGGCGGCTCGAAGGCCAGCATCTGCCCGCGCGCGGCCAATTCGGCTTCGAGCTCGGCCAGCGGCGTGCCGGCGCGCGCCGTCACCACCAGTTCCGAAGGCTGGTAATTGATGATGCCGCGGTACCCCGTCATGTCCAGCAGGCAGTGCCCATCCTGCGGCGTCAGCGGCCGGTGGTTGCCATAGAACGACTTGCTGCCGCTGCCCGCGATGAACAACGGCTTCTGGCCCGCGCGGGCGGTCAGGACCTGCTCGCACAGTTCCGACAGGACGAATTCCATGATTCGCCTCTAGAAACGGGACAGGTCGGGGAAACGCATCTCGCCGCCGTGCACGTGCATCTTGCCGTACTCGGCACAGCGCGCCAGCGTGGGAATGACTTTTTCGGGATTGAGCAGCAGGGGCGGATCGAAAGCCCGTTTCACGGCAAGAAAGGCGTCCAGCTCGTCACGCGAAAATTGCACGCACATTTGATTGATCTTCTCCATACCCACACCGTGTTCACCTGTCACGGTGCCTCCGACCTGCACGCACAGTTCGAGAATGGCGGCGCCGAACTTGTCGGCGCGTTCGATCTCTTCCGGCTTGTTGGAATCGAACAGGATCAACGGATGCAGGTTTCCGTCGCCCGCATGGAACACGTTGGCGCAGCGCAGCCCGAACTCATCCTCCATCTGCTCGATGGCGTTGAGGACGCGGCCCAGGTGCCGGCGCGGAATCGTGCCGTCCATGCAATAGTAGTCGGGCGATACCCGGCCCGCGGCGGGAAAGGCGTTCTTGCGGCCCGCCCAGAAGCGCAGCCGCTCGGCCTCGCTGCCCGAGACCTGGCAGCGCGTGGCGCCAGCCTGCCGGCATACCGCCTCGATGCGCGCGATCTCGTGCGCGACCTCTTCGGGCGTGCCGTCGGACTCGCACAGCAGCAATGCCTGCGCGTCGAGGTCGTAGCCGGCCTTCACGAAGGGCTCGACCATATGCACCGCGCGGCGGTCCATCATTTCGAGCCCCGCCGGAATGATGCCCGCGGCGATGATCTGCGCCACCGCGTTGCCCGCGCTCTCGACGCTGGGGAAGCTGGCCATCACCACCTGCGCGCACAAGGGCTTGGGCACCAGCTTGACCGTGACTTCGGTCACGATGCCCAGCATGCCTTCGGAGCCCACGAAGACCGACAGCAGGTCGAGGCCGGCCGCATCCGGCGCCCCGCCGCCCAGCTCGACGATCTCGCCTTCGATGGTGACCATCCGCACGCGCAATACGTTGTGCACCGTCAGGCCGTACTTCAGGCAATGCACGCCGCCCGAGTTCTCGGCCACGTTGCCGCCGATGGTACAGGCGATCTGGCTGGACGGATCCGGCGCGTAGTAGAGGCCATGCATGGCCACCGCCTCGGATACGGCCAGATTGCGCACGCCCGGCTCGACCACGGCCGTGCAGGCCGCGGGGTCGATGTGCTTGACGCGATTGAACTTGGACATGCCCAGCAGCACCCCGCGCGCATGCGGCATGGCGCCGCCCGACAGGCCCGTGCCCGCCCCGCGGGCCACCAGCGGCACGTTCATGCGCTTGCACAGGCGCATCACGTCCTGTACCTGCGGCTCGGATTCGGGCAGCACCACCGCCACCGGCAGGCAGCGGTACAGCGACAGGCCATCGCACTCGTACGGGCGCGTATCCTCTTCGCGAAACAGCACGCAGTGCGCCGGAAGCAGGGCGCACAGAGCATCGATCACGGCTTTCGCGGAAAAGGCGCCCTGGCTGCTGACGGCCAGGCCGGTATCGGCCAATGTATTCATCCATCAACGATAACGCGGCCCCAGGCCGCGCACACGACGGGACTTACCCGCACCCAGGGGACGGATCGCACGCGACGCCTGCGCGGGCGGTCCGTCCGCCGATCCTCACCAGGCGATGATCTTGCCAGGATTGAGGATATTGTTGGGATCGAACGCGTGCTTCAGGCTGCGCATCAGCGCCAGCGCGTCGGCGCCGTGTTCGCTTTCCATGAACTGCATCTTGTGCAGCCCCACGCCGTGCTCGCCGGTGCAGGTGCCGTCGGCCGCGATGGCGCGCTCGACCATGCGATGGCTGATGGCCTCGGACTCGCGCCATTCGTCCTGGCTGTCCTGGTCGAGCAGCATCAGCACGTGGAAGTTGCCGTCGCCCACGTGCCCCACGATGGTGTAGGGGAAGCTGGCCCGATCCAGGTCCTCGACCGTCTCGCGCACCACGTCGGCCAGCCGCGAGATCGGCACGCACACGTCGGTGGTGCTGGCGCGGCAGCCGGGGCGCAGTTGCAGGCCCGCGAAATAGGCGTTGTGCCGCGCGGTCCACAGGCGGCTGCGGTCTTCGGGGCGCTCGGCCCAGTCGAAGTCCATGCCGCCGTGTTCGGCCGTGATGGCCTGCACCGTCTGGGCCTGCTCCTGCACGCCGGCCGGGCTGCCGTGGAATTCGAACAGCAGCAGCGGCGATTCGTTCAGGTCCAGCTTGCTGTGCAGGTTGACCGAGCGCACGGCCGCCGTGTCCATGAACTCGACGCGCGCCACCGGCACGCCCATCTGGATGATCTCGATGACGCTCTGCACCGCGTCGTCCAGCGTGGGGAAATTGCACACTGCTGCCGAGATGGCCTCGGGCTGCGGATACAGGCGCACCGTCACTTCCGTGATGATGCCCAGCGTGCCTTCGCTGCCCACGAAGATGCGGGTCAGGTCGTAGCCCGCCGACGACTTGCGCGCGCGGCCGGCGGTGCGCACGATGCGGCCGTCGGCCGTGACCACCGTCAGCGACATCACGTTCTCGCGCATCGTGCCGTAGCGCACGGCATTGGTGCCCGAGGCGCGCGTGGCGGCCATGCCGCCCAGGCTGGCGTCGGCGCCCGGATCGATGGGGAAGAACAATCCGGTATTGCGCACTTCCTCGTTCAACTGCTTGCGCGTCACGCCGGCCTGCACCGAGGCCGTCAGGTCCTCGGCATCGACGGACAGCACCGCATTCATCTGCGACAGGTCGATGCTGATGCCGCCCTGCACGGCCAGCAGATGGCCTTCGAGCGACGAGCCGGCGCCGTAGGCTATCAGCGGCACGCCATGCGCGTTGCACTGCCGCGCCACCTCGGCGACCTCCTCGGTGGTGCGGGCGAAGACCACCGCGTCGGGCAGCATCGCGGGATACGGGGACTCGTCGCGGCCGTGGTGTTCGCGCACGGCCGCGGCCACGGACAGGCGCTCGCCGAAGCGGGCGCGCAGGGCATCCAGACAGGCGTCGGGCACGGGCCGGCGCAGGGTTTCGGCTTCCAGGGGAGCATTCATGGCAAAGGGCGTTCGGGTGGACGACGCGACGATTTTACGCCTGCGCCGTCCCCGCTCCCTCCTGGAGCCTTACTTGCCCGTGGTCGTGGCCACGCGGCGGCGCTCCTGCACGGCATCGGCCAGGCGCCGCAGCACCTTTTCCGAGGCGTCCCAATCGATACAGCCGTCGGTGATGCTCTGGCCATACGTCAGCGGCTTGCCCGGCACCAGATCCTGGCGGCCGGCCACCAGGTGGCTTTCGATCATCACGCCCACGATGCGCGACTCGCCCTGCTCCATCTGGCGCGCCACGTCGTCGATCACCAGGGGCTGGTTCTCGGGCTTCTTGCTGCTGTTGGCGTGGCTCGCGTCGATCATCACGCGCTGCGCCATGCCCGACTTGCTCATGTCCTGGCACACGGCCTCGACGCTGGCCGCGTCGTAGTTCGGCGCCTTGCCGCCGCGCAGGATCACGTGGCAGTCCTCATTGCCGGCCGTGGACACGATGGCCGAATGGCCGCCCTTGGTCACCGACAGGAAATGGTGCGGCTGCGACGCCGCCTTGATGGCATCGACCGCGATGCGGATGTTGCCGTCCGTGCCGTTCTTGAATCCCACCGGGCACGACAGGCCCGACGCCAGCTCGCGGTGTACCTGGCTTTCCGTCGTGCGCGCGCCGATCGCGCCCCACGACACCAGGTCGGCCATGTACTGCGGCGTGATCATGTCCAGGAACTCGCAGCCCGACGGCAGGCCCATGCTGTTGATTTCCAGCAGCAGTTCGCGGGCCATGCGGATGCCCTTGTTGATATTGAAGCTGCCGTCCAGGTCGGGGTCGTTGATCAGGCCCTTCCAGCCCACCGTGGTGCGCGGCTTCTCGAAATACACGCGCATGATGATCTCGAGTTCGCCGGCGTAGCGGCGGCGCGCCTCGACCAGCCGCTCGGCATATTCGATCGCGGCGCGCGTATCGTGGATCGAGCAAGGCCCGATCACCACGATCATGCGGTCGTCCATGCCATGCAGGATGCGATGCGCGGCCTGGCGCGCGGCATACACGGTCTCGGATGCCTCGCGGGTGCACGCGAATTCGCGCATCACGTGCGAAGGCGGCGTCAGTTCTTTGATTTCGCGGATGCGAAGGTCATCGGTATTGTGCGACACGGGGCTGCTCCTGGGGTATGGCCCGCCGGCTTCTTTCTGACGGCAACAAAAAAGCCGCCAGGTTTCGCTGGCGGCTTTTTTGAGGGATTCTGCGACTTTTCAGTTTGAACGCGACCCTTCCTCCGCCAGCGGCTTCAGAAAAGCATAAAAATAAAAGAAAAAGGCGGGGTGCGCGAAGTTCATGAGGGGCACTCTAGCACAAAAAATCTGACCTGGTCATGACAGACTTTCCGGCATGAGGAAAAAAGATGGATGCCGACATCACCCTCACCAGCACGGCTCTCATGACCGCAGGAGGCATCTGAAGATGCGAATACCTGACGCCAGCCTCGGCCTGATGGCGCGCCCGAGCCGACCGACTTGGCCGGCACGCGCGGGCACATCAGGCCGAGGCGACTCAAGAACCCGAATCCCTCACCCGGTACTCAATCAGGCAGTGCCGCCGACGGTCAGCCCATCCATCCGCACCGTAGGCATCCCCACCCCTACGGGCACGCTCTGCCCATCCTTGCCGCAAGTGCCCACGCCCGAATCCAGCTTCATGTCGTTGCCGATCAGGCTGACCCGCGTCATGGCGTCCGGCCCGTTGCCGATCAGCGTCGCGCCCTTCACCGGATACGTGATCTTGCCGTCCTCGATCATGTAGGCCTCGGACGCCGAAAACACGAACTTGCCGTTGGTGATATCCACCTGGCCACCGCCGAAATTGGCGGCATACAGCCCGCGCTTGACCGAACCGATGATTTCCTCGGGCGCCTTGTCGCCGCCCAGCATGTAGGTATTGGTCATGCGCGGCATCGGCAGGTGTGCGAACGATTCGCGGCGGCCGTTGCCCGTGGCCGCGGTTTTCATCAGGCGCGCGTTCAGCGTGTCCTGCATATACCCGCGCAGGATGCCGTCCTCGATCAGCACATTGCGCTGCGTCGCATTGCCTTCGTCGTCGACATTCAACGACCCACGGCGGTCAGGCAGCGTGCCGTCATCGACCACGGTGACGCCGGGCGAAGCCACGCGTTCGCCGATGCGGCCGGAGAACACGCTGGAACCCTTTCGATTGAAATCGCCTTCCAGGCCGTGGCCCACGGCTTCGTGCAGCAGAATGCCAGGCCAGCCCGAACCCAGCACCACCGTCATTTCGCCGGCGGGCGCGGGACGCGCTTCCAGATTCACCATGGCCTCATGCACGGCGCGATCCACATACTCCTTCAGCAGATCGTCCGAGAACAGATTCAGACCCGTACGGCCGCCGCCACCGCCGTGGCCCATCTCGCGGCGGCCATTGCGTTCGGCGATGACCGTGACGGACAAGCGCACCAGCGGCCGCACGTCGGCGGCCAGGCGGCCGTCGCTGCCGGCGATCAGCACCACGTCGTATTCGGCGCCCAGGCCGGCCATCACCTGAATGACGTGCGGATCCGCGGCGCGCGCCATGCGCTCGACGCGCTCGAGCAGCGCCACCTTCTCGGCGGCGGTCAGCGTGGTCAGGGGATCGATGTCGGAATACAGGCTGCGGGCATCATCGGGCGGCACGTGCGCCGCCACCTTGACGCGGCCCGCACCGCGGCGGGCAATGCCGCGCACGGTATGGGCGGCGGATTGCAGGGCCTCGGCCGACAGGCTGTCGGAATAGGCGAAAGCGGTTTTCTCGCCGCTGACGGCGCGCACGCCCACGCCCTGGCCGATGGAGAAGCTGCCGGTCTTGACGATGCCCTCTTCCAGGCTCCAGCCTTCGCTGCGCGTGTATTGAAAATACAGGTCGGCGTAATCGACCTTGTGCGTGAAGATTTCGCCCAGGGCGCGGGCCAGGTCGGCCTCGGTCAGGCCCCAGGGGTCCAGCAACAACGATTTGGCGGTGGCCAGGGACTGGATAGCGGGATCGGTCAATTTCATGGATGAGCGGTCTACAGGACTCGGTGACGCAGGGCGGGCAAGGCGGCCCGCACCTCGGACAGGCGATCAGCCTCTATCGTACCCCCGATCACGCCCGGCTCTTCGGGCAGCACGTCCACGATCTCGCCCCACGGGTCGATCAGCATGGAATGGCCCCAGGTACGGCGGCCGTTCGGGTGTCTGCCCCCTTGCGCGGGCGCCAATACGTAACATTGGTTTTCGATGGCGCGGGCCCGCAGCAGCACTTCCCAGTGCGCCTTTCCGGTGGTGTAGGTGAACGCCGCCGGCACCAGAATCAGGCTGACCTGCCCCATCGCGCGGTACAGCTCGGGAAAGCGCAAGTCGTAGCACGTGGACAGCCCGACCGGGCCGCACGGCGCATCGAACGTCCGCACCGTGCTGCCGGCGTGAATAGCCACCGATTCGTCGTAGGACTCGGCGCCGCGCTGGAAATTGAACAGGTGAATTTTGTCGTACCGCGCGCGCTGCTTGCCGTCCGGGCCATATACGAAGGCGGTATTGAACACGCGGTTCGGATCCGGGCAGGCCAGCGGCAACGTGCCGCCCACGATCCAGATACCGAGGCGGGCAGCCAATCCGGACAGGAACTCCTGTATCGGGCCATGTCCTTCGGTCTCTTTAATCGCAAATTTGTCAATATCTCGCTGCCCCATGAAACAGAAGTACTCGGGCAATGCGACCAGACTGGCGCCAGACGCCGCCGCCTTTTGGATTAATTCGCCGGCCTGTTTCAGATTTTCATAAACATCCGGCGTGCTGACCATTTGGACAGCCGCCACATGCCACGATCCACACAATTCTTTCGATTGCATTTCAGTCATGATACAAAATTGTCTCAGTCAGGATACAGTCTGGAGGCAATAAGCTAGTATTATTCACCCACAAAACCAAGTAGTAACTGTTCTACCAGCCGGCGAAGGCTATCAACTTATTGATAATCAGGATTAAAACTATGCCCCGCGAATCCTACGCAACGCAGCAAGCCAAGATCGAAAAAGAAATCACGAAGCTCCAGAAGCGAGCCGAGGCCCTGTTGACCAAGCGCCGCAAGCCAGTGCTTGCCTCCATCGTCAAGTCGATGCGCGACTACGATATCACTCCGGAAGAAATCACGGCCGCCTTCGGCGCCGCCAAATCCACCGCCGCGCGCGCGCCGTCGGCCGGCGGCCGCCGCAAGGCCGCGTCCAACGGCGGCCCCAAGCGCGCCGTGGCCCCCAAGTACCGCCACCCGCAGACCGGCGAAACCTGGAGCGGCCGCGGCAAGGCGCCGCGCTGGCTGGCCGCCGAGGAAGCGAATGGCGCCGACCGCGCCAGCTTCCTGATCGCCGCATAATCCGGGATCAGAGTCCCACCAAAATGGCGCGCCTCGGCGCGCCATTTTCTTTGGCGCGTCAATGAATATCGACGCGCCGCCCTACCGGTCGACCGGATATTCAATCTGGCGCTCGCTGCCGTTGTTGCCGGGGAACCCATCGAAAATGGCGCGCACCAGATAAGGCATGGCGCGCAACAGGTTGTCGGCGCGGCTGAGCGTATAGGACGAGGAACGATAGACCTCGGCCCCGCCGCGCTCCCGGTCGCGGATCTCGACATTCAGGTAATGGCGGAACGCCGGCTCCGGCACGTCGACCCATTCGGGGCCCCAGAAGCCCGGTCCCCAGAAGCCGTAGCCCCAGCGGCGCGGACCGTAGTAACCGGGATAACCGCCATACATGTACGGGTCATATGCCTGGCGGGTCATCACCGTGGTCTGCGACGTGCCGTAGTTATACGAGACGGTGAATCGGGCCGGCTGGCCGGCGGGCGCTTCGGTCAGGCCGGTGGCGCCCAGGCCGGCGCGCAGGGTGTCACGATAGGACTGGTATTCGAGATTGTTGGATTGCTCGGGCGAGACGGCGGCAAAGGCATACGACTGCCCTTGCACGCCTTGCGGCCAACGTTGGAAGGAGGTGACGTGCGTCGAGACGGTGGGCGCCGCGCAGCCGGCCAGCAGCACGCTGCCCAGCGCCAGAGACACCCCGGCCATGCGCAAGCCGCGCGACCAGGAAATTTGGGACATGACTTGATTCCTCCACGCCCCGTTCGGGCGACATGCGGATACGACCGCGCGCAGTCTGGAAAGTTTTCGCACGGCATGCCACTACAATAACCCGGTCTCCCCTTTGCATCGTGGAAACCCAATGCGTACCGACACGCCCGTGACGATTTACCGCAAGGATTACCGGCCCTATCCGTACGCAATCCCGCAGGTGGCGCTGGAGTTCGACCTGGACCCGGACACCACCACCGTCCGCTGCACCATGCAGGTCGAACGCCACGCGGACGCGGCGGCGGACGCCGTCATGCAACTGGACGGCGAAGCGCTGGAACTGGTCTCGCTACGCGTCGACGGCCAGGCCTGGCCCGATGCGCAGTACAGCGTGGGCGCGCATGCGCTCACCCTCAGCGGGCTGCCCGCGCGCGCCGAGATCGAGATCGTCAGCCGCTGCCATCCGGCCGCCAACTCCACCCTGATGGGCCTGTACGTCTCCGGCGACAGTTTTTTCACGCAGTGCGAGGCCGAGGGCTTTCGCCGCATCACCTGGTTCGCCGACCGCCCCGACGTCATGTCGCGCTACCGTGTGACGCTGCGCGCGCCCGCCGCCTATCCGCTGCTGCTGTCCAACGGCAACCTGATCGCCACGCGCCAGTTGCCCGATGGCCGCGGCGAAGCCGAATGGGAAGACCCGTTTCCCAAGCCTTGTTATCTGTTCGCCCTGGTGGCGGGCCGCCTGACCCACCGGGAAACCCGCGTGAACACCGCCTCGGGCCGTGAAGTGCTGCTGCAGGTCTACAGCGACCCGGGTTCCGAGAACCGCACGCAGTGGGCGCTGGATTCGCTGGTGCGCGCGCTGCGCTGGGACGAAACCCGCTTCGGCCTGGAACTCGACCTGGACCGCTTCATGGTGGTCGCCGTGCGCGACTTCAACATGGGCGCCATGGAGAACAAGGGCCTGAACATCTTCAACGCGGCCTATGTGCTGGCCGACGCCGACACCGCCACGGACGCCAACTACGAGGGCATCGAATCGGTCATCGGCCACGAGTACTTCCACAACTGGACCGGCAACCGCGTCACCTGCCGCGACTGGTTCCAGCTCAGCCTGAAGGAAGGCCTGACCGTTTTCCGCGACCAGGAGTTCAGCGCCGACATGATGGCGCGCGACCTGGACCCGGCCGCCGCCGCCAGCGCGCGCGCGGTCAAGCGCATCGACGACGTGGCCACGCTGCGCGCGGCGCAGTTCCCGGAGGACGCGGGCCCGATGGCTCACCCCATCCGCCCCGACAGCTACCAGGAGATCGGCAACTTCTACACCGCCACGGTGTACGAGAAAGGCTCGGAAGTCATCCGCATGCAGCACACCTTGCTGGGCGAGGAAGGCTTCCGCGCAGGCATGGACGAGTATTTCCGCCGCCATGACGGCCAGGCCGTCACCTGCGACGACTTCGTCGCGGCCATGGAGTCGGTCTATGTGAAGCAGCATCCGGGCCGCAATCTGGAAGTGTTCCGCAACTGGTACCGCCAGGCCGGCACGCCGCGCGTGGCCGTGACGCTGGACTACGATGCCGCCGCCCAGCGCTGCACGGTCACGCTGGCGCAGCAATGCCAGCCCGTGGGCGTCGAACGCCGCGCCGACAACCCCGCCAAGCAGCCCTTCCACATTCCGTTCGCGCTGGGCCTGCTCGACCGCCAGGGCAAGCCCATCGCGCTGCGCGTCGATGGCCGCGAACAGGAGACCGCGCTGCTCGAACTCACCACCGCGCGCCAGCAGTGGGTATTCGAGGGCGTGCCCTCGGCCCCTGTGCCGTCGCTGCTGCGCGGCTTCTCGGCCCCCATCATCGTCGAGTACGGCTGGAGCGACGCCGACCTGGCGCTGTTGTCGGCCCATGACACCGATCCGTTCGCGCGCTGGGAAGCGGGCCAGGAACTGGCCACGCGCCAGATCCTGGCGCTGGCCCGCCTGCACCAGTCCGGCCAGACGCTGCGCGCCGACGGCGCCTTCATCGACGCCTGGCGCGCCCTGCTGACCGATCCCGCGCTGGACGCGGCTTACCGCGCGCGCACGCTGGCGCTGCCTTCCGAGAAGACGCTGGCCGAACGCATGGCGCAGATCGATCCGCCGGCGCTGGCCGCCGCGCGCGATTTCCTGCGCGCCGAACTGGGCCGCCAGTTGCAAGCCGAATGGCGCGCCGCGTTCGACGGCAACCAGACGCCGGGCGAATACAGTCCCGCCCCCGGCCCCGCCGGCCGCCGCGCCCTGAAGAACCAGGCGCTGGCGCACCTGATGGCCGCCGGCATCGACGGCGCGCAAGGCCTGGCGCAGCAGCAATACGCCTCGGCCGGCAACATGACCGACAGCATGGCGGCGCTGTCCGCGCTGCTGAACTACGGCACCGGCGAAGCCCCGGCGCAGGCGCTGGCAGCCTTCTACGAGCGCTGGAAGCACGATCCGCTGGTCGTCGACAAGTGGTTCACGCTGCAGGCCACGGCGCGCTCGGCCACGGTGCAGACCGTGCGCGCGCTGATGCAACATCCCGCCTTCACGCTGCGCAACCCGAACCGCGCCCGCGCGCTGGTGTTCCAGTTCTGCCTGAACAACGCACGCGGCATGCACCACGCCGACGGCACGGGCTACGCCTACTGGACGGAACAGGTCATCGCGCTCGATGCCCTGAACCCCGAGGTCGCCGCCCGCCTGGCGCGCGCGCTCGACAACTGGTCGCGCTTCGTGCCTGCGTTACGCCAGCCGATGCAGCAGGCATTGCAGGCGGTGAGCGCGCATCCGGGGTTGTCGCGCAACGTGCTGGAGATCACGTCCAAGGCGTTGGAGTTTGCGGCGCAGTCGTAGAAGAGTGGCTTCGGGTTGGAGGTATTTTCTTCGTAGGGCGTCCTCGGCGGGGTTGGGGGATGAGGGCCAGCCAAGTCGTCGGGCTCGGGCGCGCCAGCAGGCGCCCTCGGTCCCCTTCGGGGACTGCCCCTCCTCCAATTGGCCGGCCCTCATCCCCAAACCCCGCCGAGGACTCACTGCAATGGCACACGCCGGTCGACGGCAAAGCCGCTGGCCCGTTGTTCGGCAAGAACCCGGTCCACGATTTGCACAGGCCTTCCTCCCCGCTAGCCCAGGACGTGAGTCGGGAGATCATTTGAACCAGAGATGTTGTGAGCCTGGGTATGCCAATGGGACCGAGCCGGCCAATTGGAGGCGGGGAAGTCCCGCGTAGCGGGACCGAGGACGCCTGATGGCGCGCCCGAGCCCAACGACTTGGCCGGCTCGGCCCCATTGGCATACCCAGGCGCCTCAAGAACCCAGATCCACGCAAAGAACACAGAAACTCACCCGTATACATACGACCCTCCACATCAAGACAGGAGAATCAATGAAACGTAAAACCCTCACTCAATACCTGGTCGAACAGCAACGTTCGGCCGAACTCGTCCAGCCCGAAGTCCGCCTGCTGATCGAAGTCGTCGCGCGCGCCTGCAAGGCCATCAGCCACGCCGTCAGCAAGGGCGCGCTGGGCGGGGTGCTGGGCAGCCTGGAAAGCGAGAACGTCCAGGGCGAAGTGCAGAAGAAGCTGGACGTGCTGTCCAACGAGATCCTGCTCGAAGCCAATGAATGGGGCGGTCACCTGGCCGCCATGGCCTCGGAAGAGATGGAGACCATCCATCCGATCCCGAACCGCTACCCCAAGGGCGAATACCTGCTGCTGTTCGATCCCCTGGACGGCTCGTCGAACATCGACGTCAACGTGTCCATCGGCACCATTTTCTCGGTGCTGAAGGCGCCGCACACGGTGGAAGGCGAAACGCCCATCACCGAGCAGGACTTCCTGCAGCCGGGCAGCCAGCAGGTGGCCGCGGGTTATGCGGTGTACGGCCCGCAATCGATGCTGATCCTGACGGTCGGCAATGGTGTGGTCGGCTTCACGCTGGATCGCGAGATGGGCTCGTGGGTGCTGACGCACGAAAGCATGCGCGTGCCGGAAGACACCAAGGAGTTCGCCATCAACATGTCGAACATGCGCCACTGGGCGCCGCCGGTGCGCCGCTACATCGACGAATGCCTGGCCGGCGCCACCGGTCCGCTGGGCAAGGACTACAACATGCGCTGGGTCGCCTCGATGGTGACGGACGTGCATCGCATCCTGACCCGCGGCGGCATCTTCATGTATCCGTGGGATGCCCGCGAGCCGGGCAAGGCGGGCAAGCTGCGCCTGATGTACGAAGCCAATCCGATGAGCATGCTGATCGAACAGGCGGGCGGCGCGGCCATCACCGGCACGCAACGCATCCTGGACGTGCAGCCCGAGAAGCTGCACCAGCGCGTCAGCGTGATCCTGGGTTCGAAGAACGAAGTCGAGCGCGTGGGCCGCTACCACGCCGAAGCCGAAGCCGCCGGCAAGGCCTGAGGCCGGAAGGACACAGGGCCTGTCCTGCCCCGCCGCCGGGCGGGCGCGGACAGGCCCTGGTCATTTGCCGCGCGCCGCAATGGGCGCGGCGGGCTGGCAGCCGTCAGCGGACTGCGGCCCAACCGGAGGTCACGTCAGTCGACGTCCTCGATGGACTTCACGTCGTCCTTGTTGATGCGGACGATACGGCCACCCTGGTTGTATTCGTAGAAGCCGCTATCGTCGTTGTACTTCGGCCGGTCGGCCGTCGTGACCTGCGTGCCGTCGTTCTTGTGGATGATGGTCGGCGTGGAACAACCGGCCAGGACAGTCAGACTCGAAGCGGCAACGACCATCATCAGGGTTTTCGGGCTCATAAAGCCTCCGTGTGTTGTCATGAGGGTGACTCCACTGTAGAGGCGGCCCGGCCCGGCTTCCGTGACCGGATGTCTTGAAAATGTAAAGCCCGGGCGGGCTATGTCAGGCCTTGTATCCCTATCCCCGGGAAACAGGGCCTGAGTACCGAAGTCTTACACTTTGGCGTGCGCCTCGATGTAGCGCCGGACCGACACCGCGTCGCAATCCATGACCGTGACGCGCTGCGGCAATGACTCCAGATTGGCCAGGGCGGCGGGAGGCGGCGCGGGCTGGCCCAGCGCGGCCTCGATGGTTTCCGAGAACTTGGCGGGCAGCGCCGTTTCCAGCACCAGCATCGGAATGCCGGGCTCGACGTACTGGCGCGCCACCTTCACGCCGTCGGCGGTGTGCGGATCGATCAGCACGCCGCAGGTGTCGTACGTGGACTTGATGGTGGACAGGCGGTCGGCATGCGTGCTGACACCGGCCACGAAGCCATGATCGGCATCGAAGCGCGGCAGCTCGGCGGACAGGTCGAACTGGCCATCGCGCGCCACGTCGTCCCATAGCGCCTTGACGCGCGCCGGATCGGCATCGACCAGGTCGTAGACGAAGCGCTCGAAGTTGGACGCGCGCGAGATGTCCATGGACGGGCTGGACGTGGCGTACGTCTGGGCCGGGGCGCGCGGACGGTAGATGCCCGTGCGGAAGAACTCTTCCAGCACGTTGTTCTCGTTGGTGGCCAGCACCAGGCGGCGGATCGGCAGGCCCATGCGGCGCGCGATGTGGCCCGATAGGATGTTGCCGAAGTTGCCCGAGGGCACGGCGAACGACACCTGCTGGCCAGTGCCGGTGGTGGCGGACAGCCAGCCATGGAAGTAGTACACCACCTGGGCGGCGATGCGCGCCCAGTTGATGGAGTTGACCGCGCCCAGGCGCCAGCGCGTCTTGAACGCCAGGTCGCCGGACAGGGCCTTGACGATGTCCTGGGCCTCGTCGAACACGCCGTGCACGGCGATGTTGTGGATGTTCTCGTCCTGCAGCGAGTACATCTGGGCGCGCTGGAAGGCGCTCATGCGGCCGTGCGGCGACAGCATGAACACGGCCACGCCGCGTTTGCCGCGCAGCGCGTATTCGGCGGCCGAACCCGTGTCGCCGGAGGTGGCGCCCAGGATGTTCAGCGTGGTGCCGCGGCGCGTCAGCACGTACTCGAAGACCTGGCCCAGGAACTGCATGGCCATGTCCTTGAACGCCAGCGTGGGGCCTTCGGACAGGCCCAGCAGATGCATCCCATCGTGCAGCGGGCGCAGCGGCACGATGTCTTCGCTGTTGAAGGCCTCCTGGCGATAGGCCGCGCGGGTCAGCGCGCGCAGGTCGTCGGCGGGGATGTCGGTGGCGAAGCGCGACAGCACTTCGAATGCCAGGTCGGCATACGGCAGGCCGCGCCAGGATTCGAGCGTGGCCGCGTCGACGCGCGGCAAGGTCTCGGGCACCGCCAGGCCGCCGTCGGGCGCCAGGCCCTCCAGCAGGATGTCGGAGAAGGCTTGCGGGGCCATGCCGCCGCGGGTGGATACGTACTTCATGTCAGCCTCGCTGGGCCGCCGCGGCGGGCTGGCAGGCCTGCCCGGCGGCGAGAAACGGAATGGTCAGGACAGATGCTCGACACGCAGGCGCGTGAGCTTGGAACGGACGAACGAGGTCGCCTCGATCTCGGCGATGGCCTGGTCCACGTCGCCTTCCCGCGCCTCGTGCGTCAGGAAGATGAGGTCGGCGCCACCGATGTGCGACGGCTGCTGGATCATGGAACCGATGGAAATGCCACGGTCGGCAAGGATGCGCGCGATGTCGGCCAGCACGCCCGGCTGATCGTCGACGCGCACGCGCAGGTAATACGAGGTGCTGACCTGTTCGATCGGCAGGATCTGCACGTCGGACAGCGCTTCGGGCTGGAACGCCAGGTGCGGCACGCGGTTGCCGGGATCGGCGGTGTGCAGGCGCGTGACGTCGACCAGGTCGGCCACGACCGCCGAGGCGGTGGGTTCCTCGCCCGCGCCCTGGCCGTAGTACAGCGTGGGGCCGACGGCATCGCCGCGCACCAGCACGGCGTTCATGGCGCCTTCGACGTTGGCCAGCAGGCGCTCGGCCGGCACCAGCGCCGGGTGCACGCGCAGCTCGATGCCTTCGGCGCGGCGCTTGGTGATGCCCAGCAGCTTGATGCGGTAGCCCAGGCGCTCGGCGTGGGAAATGTCTTCCTGCGCCAGTTGCGAGATGCCTTCGATGTAGGCGCGGTCGAACTGCACCGGCACGCCGAAGGCCAGCGAGGCCAGCAGCGTCAGCTTGTGCGCGGCGTCCACGCCTTCGACGTCGAACGTGGGGTCGGCCTCGGCGTAGCCCAGCCGCTGGGCCTCGGCCAGCACGTCGGCGAACGGCAGGCCGCGCGAACGCATTTCGGACAGGATGAAATTGGTGGTGCCGTTGATGATGCCGGCCACCCACTGGATGCGGTTGGCGGTGAGGCCTTCGCGGATGGCCTTGATGATGGGGATGCCGCCGGCGACCGCGGCCTCGAAGGCCACCATCACGCCGCGCGCGGAGGCCGCGGCGAAGATCTCGTTGCCGTGCTTGGCCAGCAGCGCCTTGTTGGCCGTGACCACGTGCTTGCCCTGCGCGATGGCTTCGAGCACCAGTTCGCGGGCCAGCGTGTCGCCGCCGATGAGCTCGACCACGATGTCGATCCGCGGATCGCGCACCAGCGCGTGGCCGTCGGTGGACACCTCGACGCCCTCGCCCACCTTGCTGCGCGCCTTCTCGACGTCGCGCACGGCGATGCGCGCGACCTCGATGCGCCGGCCCGCGCGGCGGGCGATCTCTTCGGCGTTGCGCGCCAGCACCGTCCAGGTGCCGCCGCCCACCACGCCCAGGCCCAGCAGGCCCACGCGCATGGGTTGCATGCCCTGCGCCGCGGGCGAGGACGAATCGGAATGAAGCATTTGTACAGCCTGAGTCATGGTTGAGCCTTCCTGTCGCCAAGCGACGCATCCCCAGGGACGGCCGCGCCCAGCAGCCCGTCCTTGCGGAACATTTCCTTGATACCGCGCACCGCCTGGCGGGTGCGCTGTTCGTTTTCGATAAGAGCGAAGCGCACGTATTCGTCGCCGTATTCACCGAAGCCCACGCCGGGCGACACCGCGACGCGGGCCTCGGACAGCACGCGCTTGGCGAACTCGAGAGAGCCCATGGCGCGGTACGGTTCGGGGATGCGGGCCCAGATGTACATCGAAGCCTTGGGGACTTCGACGTTCCAGCCCGCCTCGTGCAGGCCGCGCGCAAGCACGTCGCGGCGGTTGCGGTATTGCTCGACCACCTCGTTCACGCAATCCTGCGGGCCTTCGAGGGCGGCGATGGATGCCACCTGGATGGGCGTGAAGGTGCCGTAATCGTGGTAGCTCTTGATGCGCGCCAGCGCATTGACCAGCTCACGGTTGCCCACCATGTAGCCGATGCGCCAGCCCGCCATGTTGTAGCTCTTGCTCATGGTGAAGAACTCGACGGCGACGTCGCGCGCGCCGGGCACCTGCATGATGGACGGCGCCACGTAGCCGTCGAAGCAGATGTCGGCATAGGCCAGGTCGTGCACCACGAGGATGTCGTGTTCGCGCGCCAGGGCCACCACCCGCTCGAAGAACGCCAGGTCGACGCACTGCGCGGTGGGATTGCTCGGGAAGCCCAGAATCATCATCTTGGGCTTGGGGATGGACTCGCGCACCGCGCGTTCGAGTTCCTCGAAGAAGTCCACGCCGGGCGTCATGCGCACCGAACGGATATTGGCGCCGGCGATGACGGCGCCATAGATATGGATGGGGTAGCTGGGATTGGGCACCAGCACCGTGTCGCCCTGGTCGAGCGTGGCCAGCATCAGGTGCGCCAGGCCCTCTTTCGAGCCGATGGTGACGATGGCCTCGGCGTCGGGATCGAACTCGACGTGATAGCGGCGCTGATACCAGTCGCAGATGGCCTTGCGCAGCCGCGGGATGCCCTTGGACACGGAATAGCCATGCGTGGTGGGCCGCATGGAGGCCTCGACCAGCTTGTCGACGATATGCTTCGGCGTGGCGCCGTCGGGGTTGCCCATGGACATGTCGATGATGTCCTCGCCGCGGCGGCGCGCCGCCATCTTCAGCTCGCCCGTGATGTTGAACACGTAAGGCGGCAGGCGCTCGATGCGGGAGAACTTCCTCATGGGACAGGTCCTGGAAATGGGGCGGAAAAGAGAACGGGGACAGCGCGGGGAAATTACCCCGGGCAAACCCTGTAATCTAACGTAAGCGAGCACTGGCGGCAAATAGGAGCAAACCGTCTCCCGGCCCCCTTATTTCCCCTGCGGCGCAGCGTCGGCCGATGCGCTATCATCGGCACGTCTAGCGGAGTTTTTTATTGAAGCTGCATAACGATCCTGCGATGGCGCTCAATACCGTCACCGCCTATGGTGAAGGCTATATCGAGGTCAACCAGGTACGCTTTTCCCATTCGGTCGCCTTCGGTCCCGAAGGCAAGATCGCCGAGTGGCCGGCAACCTCGCCGGCCGACATCACTTCCGCCCTCCTGCTGCAGGCCGCCGGCGTGTCTGTGGCCGCCCGCGATCCTCTCTCGTTCCTGGACGAACCCGAACAGACGCCCGCCCGGCCCGCCAACGCGCCGGAAGTGCTGCTGGTGGGCACCGGGCGCCGCCAGCGCCTGCTGCCCCCGGACGTGCTGCGCCCGCTGCTGGCCGCCGGCATCGGGGTCGAAGCCATGGATACCGAAGCGGCCGCCCGAACCTACAACATCCTGATGGCCGAGGGGCGCCGAGTGATCGTCGCCCTGATCCCCACCGACGGAGCCTCCTCCTGATGACCGCCCTGATAGGCAAGCCCGCCCCGCTGTTCGTCGCCGAAAGCACCATCGGACCGCTCTCCCTCGAACAATGCCGAGGCCGGGCCGTGGTGCTGTATTTCTATCCCAAGGACAACACGCCCGGCTGTACCACCGAAAGCCAGGACTTCCGCGACGCGCACGCCGAATTCCTGTCGTCCAGCACGGTGGTGGTCGGCATCTCGCGCGACTCGCTGAAGTCGCACGAGAATTTCCGCAACAAGTACGAACTGCCCTTCCCGCTGATCGCCGATACGGACGAGACCGTCTGCAACCTGTACGGCGTCATCAAACAGAAGAACATGTACGGCAAGCTGGTGCGCGGAATCGAGCGCAGCACCTTCCTGATCGACGCCTATGGCGTGCTGGTGCAGGAGTGGCGCGGCGTGAAGGTTCCCAACCATGCGAAGGAAGTCCTGCAGGCCGCGCGCAGCATCGGCTGAGCGCGTTCCGCAGACCCCAGCAGGTCCCGTTTTTTCCAGGTCTCGTAGCCGCCCAGGGCCCACCGGCCCGCACAGGAGAGTGACGCGTATGCCGCTTCCGAAGTTGCCCACCCGCCCCGCCGCCATCCTGACCTTCCCCAAGGGCGAAGCCGCCCGCGCAGCAGTACGCAGCGAGAAGCCGGCGGCCCCCGCCGCCAATCTTTCCATGCAACCCGAACTGGCCGGCATGGCCGCGCTGCGCGCGCCGGTCGAGGACGACGACCTGATCGAGCCGCTGGACATGCCGCTGGCCCCCACGGCGCCCGCCGCCAGGCCGGCCAAGAGCAGGTCCTCGGCGCGCCAGCCCGCCAGCTCGCGCGCCGGCAAGACCGCGCAAGCGCCTGCCGCGGCGGCGGCCGAGCCCGCTGTCGCCCCGGCTCGCAAGTCCAAGGCGGCCACGCAGCCGGCCGTGCGCAAGCTGTTCGTGCTGGACACCAACGTGCTGCTGCACGACCCCAGCTCGCTGTTCCGCTTCGAAGAGCACGACATCTTCCTGCCGATGATGACGCTGGAAGAGCTCGACCACCAGAAGAAGGGCATGTCCGAGGTGGCGCGCAACGCCCGCCAGGTCAGCCGTTCGCTGGACTCGCTGGTGCAGGATATCGGCAACCTGGACGACGGCCTGGCGCTGTCCGCGCTGGGCAACAAGGACGCCACCGGCCGCCTGATGTTCCAGACGACGGCCATCCACAGCACCCTACCGTCCGACCTGCCGATGGGCAAGGCCGACAACCAGATCCTGGGCGTGGTGCGCGCCCTGCAAGAGAAATTCCCGCAGCGCGAGGTCGTGCTGGTGTCCAAGGACATCAACATGCGCCTGAAGGCCCGCGCACTGGGCATGCTGGCCGAGGACTACTACAACGACCACGTCCTGGAAGACAGCGACCTGATGTACACGGGCGTGATGCAGCTGCCCGAGGACTTCTGGAACCGCCACGGCAAGGACGTCGAATCGTGGCAGCAGGGCGGCACCACGTTCTACCGCATCCGCGGCCCGCTGTGCTCGCAGTTCATGGTCAACCAGTTCGTGTTCTTCGAAGGCCAGATGCCGCTGTACGCGCAGGTGCGCGAAGTCAGCGGCAAGACCGCCGTGCTGGCCACGCTGCGCGACTACACGCACGGCAAGAACAACGTGTGGGGCATCACCGCGCGCAACCGCGAGCAGAATTTCGCCATGAACCTGCTGATGAACCCCGAGTGCGACTTCGTGTCGCTGCTGGGCCAGGCGGGCACGGGCAAGACGCTGCTGGCGCTGGCCGCCGGCATCACGCAGGTGCTGGAAACCAAGCGCTATACCGAGATCATCATGACGCGCGTCACGGTGCCGGTGGGCGAAGATATCGGCTTCCTGCCGGGTACGGAAGAAGAGAAGATGATGCCGTGGATGGGCGCGCTCGAGGACAACCTCGACGTGCTGAACATGGGCGACGGCGAAGGCAGCGGCGACTGGGGCCGCGCGGCCACCATGGACCTGATCCGTTCGCGCATCAAGGTGAAGTCGCTGAACTTCATGCGCGGCCGCACCTTCCTGAACAAGTACCTGATCATCGACGAGGCGCAGAACCTGACGCCCAAGCAGATGAAGACGCTGGTCACCCGCGCGGGCCCCGGCACCAAGGTCATCTGCCTGGGCAACGTGGCGCAGATCGACACGCCCTACCTCACCGAAGGCAGCTCGGGCCTGACCTTCGTGGTCGACCGCTTCAAGGGCTGGCCGCATGCCGGGCACATCACCCTGCAACGCGGCGAGCGCTCGCGCCTGGCCGACTACGCCGGGGACGTGCTGTAGCGATGACGCACGACACGCCCGCCAGGGCAGACGCCGGCGCGCCCTCCGGGGCGCCCGTCGGCTTCACCATGGGCGATGCCGCCGGCATCGGCCCCGAGATCATCGTCAAGGCCTACGCCCAGGGGCTGCAAGCCCCGGCGGTGGTCTATGGCGACGCCGGCGCGCTGCGCCGCGCGGCGCAACTGCTGGGCGCCCGCATCGACGTGGTTGAAATCGAGTCGGCGCGCCAGGCCCGCCGGGAGGCGGGACGTATCGAGGTCGTGGCCTGCCACCCCGCCCTGCCCGCCGGCCTGCCCGCGGGCCAGGTCAGCGCGGCGGCCGGCGCGGCGGCCTACGCCTATCTGTGCGCGGCCATCGCCGAGGCCCAGGCAGGCGCCTTGCGCGCCATCGTCACGGCGCCGCTGAACAAGCACTCCATGCACCTTGCCGGCATCGACCAGCCTGGGCACACCGAGATCCTGGCCGAGAAATCGCACACCGCCGACTACGCCATGATGCTGGCCAACGACGAACTGCGCGTGCTGCTGGTCACCATCCACGTGGCGCTGGCCGACGTGCCGGCGCGCATCACGCCCGAGGCCGAGATCCGCGCCATCCGGCTGGCCGGCATCGCCTGCCGCCAGATGGGCATCGCCCGTCCGCGCATCGCCGTGGCGGGCCTGAATCCGCATGCGGGCGAGGACGGCAAGTTCGGCCGGGAAGACATCGACGTCATCGCGCCCGCCATCGCGCGGGCACGCGCCGAGGGACTGGATGCCTCGGGTCCGTGGCCCGGCGACACCATCTTCATGCGCGCGCGGCGCGGCGAGTTCGACATCGTGGTCGCGCAGTACCACGACCAGGGCCTCATCCCCGTGAAGTACCTGGGCGTGGACCACGGCGTGAACGTCACCGTGGGGCTGCCCTTCGTGCGCACCAGCGTGGATCACGGCACGGCGTTCGACATCGCCTGGCAAGGCGTGGCGGACCATGCCTCGCTGGTGGCGGCGTTCGACCTGGCGCTGGCGATGACGCCGCCGCCCTCCTGAACGGCGGCGCGCACGGCGTTCACTGCTTGCCGGCCTCCTGGTAGTCCGGGCTCTGCAGCGCATGGTACTGGTGGCGGACCCGCGCCTGGTCCAGCCGCTGGCCGGCCCGGATCGCATCGCGGATGGCCGACTCCTTGCGCGTGATGTCCTCCGCCACCTCCAGCAAGGCATCCTCGTGGCTGCGCGGCAATACCACCACGCCGTCGGCATCGCCTCGCACGATGTCGCCGGGATTCACCACCACCCCGCCGATCGTCACCGGCGCCTGCAAGGCCTTGAGCTGGATGCGGCCCTTGCCGGTACGCATCCACCAGTCGCGGCTGAAGATCGGATAGCCGATGCTGCGCGACAGCGCGACGTCGCGGCAGTTGCCGTCGATCAGCGTGCCGGCCATGCCGCGGCGGTGCGCCATCTCGGTCAGGATGTTGCCCCAGGTGCCGACGTCGTCACGGCCCCGGTTGTCGATGACGATGACGCTGCCGGGCTCGACGTCGTCGATGAATTCGCCGACGTTCCCGTCACCGGTCGTGGCCGGTTCGTATTGCACGGTAAAGGCCCGGCCCGTCATGCGGAAGGACGGGTCGCACGGCTTGATCCTGTAGCACTGCCCCGCGATGGACAGGCGGTCGAGCGCATCGCTCAACGATGCGCAATCGAGTTCCGCGGCGCGCGCGACGTTGCGGTCTTGTTGGGTCATGCGTATGGCTCCGTAGAAAGAAAGGTCAATCGACCTTGATGTTGGCGTTGCGGATGACGGGCTGCCACCGCGCGATGTCGGCATCGACCTGTTTGGCGAGTTCGGCCGGCGACAGATAGCTGGGCTGCGCCCCGGCGGCATCCAGCGACCGCACGACGGCAGGGTCCTTCAGGGCGTCGCTCACCGCCGCGGACAGCTTGTCGATGACGGGCTGCGGCGTCTTGGCGGGCGCGAAGAACGCCACCCAGGCCTCCAGCTCGAAGCCCGGAAAACCCGCCTCGGCCGCCGTCGGCACGTCGGGCAGCAAGGGCGAGCGCGTCTTGCTGGCAACCGCCAGCGCGCGCAGCTTGCCCGCCTTGATGAAACTGGCCACCGACGGCAACGTGGCGACGATGCTCTCGACATTGCCCGCCAGCACGTCCTGCACGGCCGGCCCCGCGCCCTTGTACGGCACGTGCACCACCTGGATCTGGTTGGTCTGCTTGAACAGTTCCATGCCCACGTGCGGCACGGACCCGTTGCCCGAGGTCGCGTAGTTCAGCTTGCCCGGATGGCTGCGCGCATATTCGACGTATTCCTTCAGGGTGTTCACCGGCACCGAGGGGTGCACCGCAACGACGTGCGGCGACACCACCAGCATGGCCACCGGCGCGAAATCGCGCACGGGGTCCCAATCCAGGTTCTTGAACATCACCGGATTGCCGACGTGGAACATCGAATAGCCCGCCAACAGCGTGTAGCCGTCCGGATTGGCGCGGGCCACGCTGTTGGCGGCGATGTTGCCGCTGGCGCCGGGCCGGTTCTCGACCACGATGGTCTGCCCCAGGCGCTTGGACATGGCCGGCGTAATGACGCGGGTGACCTGATCGATGATGCCCGCCGGCGGCACCGGCACGGTCACCATGATGGGGCGTTCGGGAAATTCCGCCAGGGCGGAAGTGGAAATGGCCAGGCAGAGCAAGGCCGCGGCGCCGCGCGCGAGTCGATTCATGGTTTGTCTCCTGTGGTACCGTTGGGTGTTTTTGTGGACGGCAGTAATAATCTACATGCTCGCTGTAATTACACAAGCCGCTGAATCTGGCGATGCCGCCCCGGCGCGGGCGACCAATACGCCCGAGCGCATCCGCGTCCTGATCGAACGCGAAATCGAGCGTGGCCGGCTGGCGCCGGGCGCGGCCCTGGACGAGAAAGCGCTGGCGCGCAGCTACGCGGTGTCGCGCACGCCCGTGCGCGAGGCCCTGCTGATGCTGGCCGCGCAGAAGCTGGTGAGCATCGTGCCGCGCGCGGGCACCTTCGTGCACCGGCCAGCGGCGGGCGAACTGATCGCGTTGCTGGAATTCCTGGGCGAGACCGAGGGCGTGGCGGCGCGCCTGGCCGCCAGCCGCATGGCGCCGGAGCAGCGCGAACGGCTGCGGACGCTGCACGAGCATTGCGCCCAACTGTCGGCGAACGGCGACCGCGTCGGCTACGAAGCCGCCAACCTGCAACTGCACGACGCCGTGCACCAGGGCAGCGGCAATGCGGTCATCATCGAACAGATCACCGGCGTGCGCCGCCGCCTGGCCAGCTTCCGACGCCACGTGTTCGATCGTCCCGGACGGCTGCAGACCTCGCATGCGGAACATGCGCCGGTCGTGGATGCGATCTGCGCGGGCGACCCGCAGGCCGCCGCCGACGCCATGCGCGATCACATCATCGGCAAGGGCAAGGCCTACGCCGACCTGGTCTTGACCAGCGGCTGAACGCATTTGCAAGCACGGCGATATCGCCCACGCCGCCGCGTGCGTGCCACTACAATACGCGCAGCCTATCCGTCCATCTCCCTCCTCATCTCATGTCACGCCTCACCCGCTTTCTGCCGGACCGCTTCACCCTCCTCCTGATCACTACCGTCATCATCGCCAGCCTGGTGCCCGCCCACGGCCAGGGCATCGTCATATTCGGCTGGATCACCAACCTGGCCGTCGCCGCGCTGTTCTTCCTGCACGGTGCGCGCCTGTCGCGCGACGCCATCGTCGCCGGCATCACGCACTGGCGCCTGCACGCCACGATCTTCTCGGCCACGTTCATCATGTTCCCGGTGCTGGGCCTGGCGCTCAAGCCGCTGCTGGAGCCCCTGGTCACGCCCGAGCTGTACCTGGGCATCCTGTTCCTGTGCTGCCTGCCGGCCACGGTGCAGTCGGCCATCGCGTTCACGTCGATGGCGCGCGGCAACGTGCCCGCCGCGGTGTGCAGCGCGTCGGCCTCCAGCCTGCTGGGCATCTTCCTGACCCCGCTGCTGGTCGGCACGGTGATCGCGCAGGCGGCCAGCGCGCCGATCTCGTTCGATGCCGTGGGCAAGATCATGCTGCAGCTGCTGCTGCCCTTCGTGCTGGGCCAGTTGCTGCGCCCCTGGATCGGCGCCTGGGTCACCAAGCGCAAGGCGATGCTGAAGTGGGTGGACCAGGGTTCGATCCTGCTGGTGGTCTACACGGCGTTCTCGGAAGCCGTCAACGAAGGCCTGTGGCAGAAGACGCCGGTGCCGGCGCTGCTGGGCCTGGTGGTGTGCTGCGTGGTGATCCTGGCGCTGGCGCTGATCGGTTCGCAATTGCTGGGCAAGTTGTTCGGCTTCGACCTGCCCGACCGCATCACGCTGCTGTTCTGCGGCTCGAAGAAGAGCCTGGCCAGCGGCATTCCCATGGCGCAGGTCATCTTCGCCGGCCAGGCCGTGGGCGCCATCGTGCTGCCGCTGATGCTGTTCCACCAGATCCAGTTGATGGTGTGCGCGGTGCTGGCCTCGCGCTACGCCAAGCGTCCCGAAGGCGAGGACGAGTAAGTCGTCTCGTGCCGGTGATGCGCGGGTCTTCTTCCGAGTGCTCGTGAATTCGAGTTCTTGGGACGCCCGCGTATGCCGGCGGGGCCGAGGCGGCCAAGTCGCTCGGCTCGGGCGCGCCATCAGGCGCCCTCGGCCCCCTGCGGGGGCTTCCCTCTCTCCAATTGGCCGCCTCGGCCCCGCCGGCATACGCGGGCTCGCATTATCTGCGGCTCCGAAGATCTCCGGCCGCGCATCCCTCATCTGCAAGAACTAGCGGCCGTCTCTGGTCGCGGGTTCAATTGCTGCTGCGAGCTTCGTGGGCGGCCATGCCGTCGAACCGACGCATGCTATTGGCGTGAGTCCTCGCCGAGGCGGTGGCGCGCGGGACGGCCAATTGGAGGAGGGGCAGTCCCGCGCAGCGGGACCGAGGGCAATGGGATGGACGCCCCACCTCTACGGCATCGATGTGCCAAAGTGACGGTGTCAAAGCCTCACTAACGAAGGGAGCGTCCGCATGAAGATTACCGCTATCGGCCTGGATTTGGCAAAGCAGGTGTTCCAGGTTCATGGAGTCGATGAGTCAGGCAAACCCGTGATCAGAAAGCGTCTGAAGCGAGATCAGTTGACAGCCTTCTTTGCGCAACTGCCGCCGTGCCTGGTGGGCATGGAGGCCTGCGCCAGCGCGCATCACTGGGCGCGGGTGCTGCGAGACCTGGGGCATGAGGTGCGGCTGATCTCTCCACAATTCGTCAAACCCTACGTGAAGTCCAACAAGAACGATGCCAATGATGCCGAAGCCATTTGCGAAGCGGTAGGCAGGCCCAGCATGCGATTTGTCGCCATCAAGAGCATTGATCAGCAAACCGTCTTGTCGATGCATCGAGCCCGCGAGGGGTTCGTCAAGGCGCGCACCGCCACGGGCAACCAGATCCGCGGCCTGCTGGCGGAGTTCGGATTGATCTTGCCGGCCGGATTGTCCAACCTTGGTCCGCGGGTGCCGGCCCTGTTGGAACAAGCCGCCGATCGCGTGGGGCCGGCGCTGATCCAGTTGATCGATCAACTCATGGACCACCTGAAATTACTGGATGCGCGCGTCAAGGAGCTGGAAAAAATGATCGCCAACTGGCATCGCCACGATCCCGTGAGCCAGCGCCTGGCCCAGATCCCGGGCATCGGCCCAATTACCGCCAGCGCCCTGGTGGCATCGGTCGCCGATCCCCGCTTGTTCAAGAACGGCCGTCACATGGCCGCCTGGATCGGCCTGGTGCCGCGCCAACACTCCAGCGGCGGCAAGTCCACACTGCTCGGCTTGAGCAAACGGGGCGACGGTTATTTGCGCCGCTTGCTTCTGCTGGGCGCGCAATCGGTGCTCATGCGCGTTCGCCAGCCCGGCGCCGCACCGAGCTGGGCCGGACAGTTACTTCAACGACGGCACGTCAATGTCGTCGCCGCCGCCCTGGCCAACAAGAATGCACGCATCGCATGGGCGCTCATGGCCAGACCCCAGGACTATGTCCCCTGCGACAACCTCACCTGAACCCAGGAGCCTGACGACACTCGACTCGCAGTACCGCAATCAGCACGTGCAACACTTCTCGATTGCCTTGAAACACTCGCAATAATGGCAATACAGGTCAGACCGTGGCCCCCAAAACCCGACTCAGGCGCAGCACTCCGAAGTGCGAGAGGGCGTTAGGGAGGGGGGCAGCAGATTCCATTAGGGGACAAGGCGCTTGCGCCACAAGCCCGGATGTACGGTTGCAATCTGTTCTGTCGTCATTACGCCTGTGAGCTTGGCAAACCCGGGGCGTCCATGTACGCCTGATGGCGCGCCCGAGCCCGACGACTTGGCCGACCCGCGCGCCACCGCCTCGGCGAGGACGCCCTACGAAGAAAGAACGATCTCGACCGAACAAGATCGCCCTCGCCATCAATACTGCTGCGCCGCCGTGTAGTTCAGGAAGCGCGTGCTCATGCCCTGGAAGGTCAGGCGCACCGTACCGATCGGACCGTTACGCTGCTTGCCGATGATGATCTCGGCCGTGCCCTTGTCCGGTGAATCGGGGTTGTAGACCTCGTCGCGGTAGATGAACAGGATCACGTCCGCGTCCTGTTCGATGGCGCCGGATTCGCGCAGGTCGCTCATCACGGGACGCTTGTTCGGACGCTGCTCCAGGCTTCGGTTCAGCTGCGACAGCGCGATCAGCGGGCAGTTCAGCTCCTTGGCCAGGCCCTTGAGCGAACGGCTGATTTCCGACACTTCGGTGGCCCGGTTCTCGCCGCTGCCGTTACCCGACATCAGTTGCAGGTAGTCGATGATGATCAGGCCCAGTTGGCCGCACTGGCGGGCCAGGCGGCGCGCGCGGGCGCGCACTTCCATCGAGCTGAGCGCGGGCGTCTCGTCGATGTAGACCTGCGCATCCTGCATCAGTTGCACGGCATGCGTGACGCGTGGCCAGTCTTCGGCGACGAGCTTGCCGGTACGCATGCGATGCTGGTCCAGCATGCCCACGGAGCCCAGCATACGCATGGCCAGTTGCACCGCGCCCATTTCCATGGAGAACACGGCAACGGGCAGGCCCTGCTCGATGGCCACGTGCTCGCCGATGTTCATCGAGAACGAGGTCTTGCCCATGGAAGGACGGCCCGCCACGATGATCAGGTCTCCGCCTTGCAGGCCCGAGGTCATCTTGTCCAGGTCGTCGAAGCCCGTGGGCACGCCCGTCACGTCGGAAGTGCTGTCGCGGTGATACAGCTCGTCGATGCGCTCGACCACCTGGCTGAGCAGCGGCTGGATCTCCTGGAAGCCCGCGGAACCCCGCTCGCTCTCCTGCGAGATCTTGAACACCTTGGACTCGGCCTCGTCCAGCAGTTGGCGCGCTTCCTTGCCCTGCGGATTGAACGCGGTGGACGAGATCTCGTCGGCGATGGACACCAGCTTGCGCAGCATGGAGCGCTCGCGCACGATCTCCGCGTAGCGGCGGATGTTGGCCGCCGACGGCGTGTTGTGGGCCAGCGCATTGATGTAGGCCAGGCCGCCCACGTCCTCGGACTTGCCGGCGCTGTGCAGCGACTCGTTGACCGTGATGACGTCGGCCGGGCGGGCCAGGCCGATCAGGCGCGCGATGTGATGCCAGATCAACTGGTGATCGTGGCGGTAGAAGTCGTCCTCGATCAGGACGTCGGCAATGCGGTCCCAGGCGGCGTTGTCCAGCAGCAGGCCGCCCAGGACGGCCTGCTCGGCCTCGACGGAATGCGGGGGAACGCGCAGGTATTCAAGCTGAGGATCGGCGGGAGTATTCATGGATGCAATAGTAACCCTGGGCGTTGCCGCCGGGTGCGCCCGGGCCCTGCGGCGAGGCGACAACGGAGCGCGGCGGCGGGCCGCCATCCTGGGGCGTCGCCATCACGGCAGACGAAAAGAAAAAAGCCGGCACAGGCCGGCTTGAGGTCGAAACCGGGGCCGTCTGCTGGCCCCGCCTCGAAACAGCACGAAGGATGGCTCAGGCCATTTCGCCTTCGACTTGCACGTTGATGTCGACCAGCACGTCGGGGTGCAGCGACACTTGCAGGGGGAACTCGCCAACGGTCTTCAGGTGACCGTTCATCAGGCGAACCTGCGACTTCTCGATGCCTTCGAAGCCGGACTTGCGCAGGGCTTCGGCGATGTCGGCGTTGGTGACCGAGCCGAACAGACGGCCGTCCACACCCGCCTTCTGGCTGATCTTCAGCTGGTAGCCGTTGACGCGCTCGCCCAGGGCCTGGGCAGCGGCCAGCTTCTCGGCCTGGACCTTTTCCAGTTCGGCGCGGCGGGCTTCGAATTCCTTCAGCGCGGCGTCGGTGGCGCGGCGCGCCATCTTTTGCGGGATCAGGAAGTTGCGGGCATAGCCGTCGCGCACGCGCACGACTTCGCCGAGGTTGCCCAGGTTGACGACTTTTTCGAGCAGGATAACTTGCATGTCAGCGCCCCGGATTAGTTGTGGTTGTCGGTGTAGGGCAGCAGAGCCAGGAAGCGGGCGCGCTTGACGGCCGTATCCAGTTGGCGCTGATAGATCGCCCGGGTGCCCGTCAGGCGAGCCGGAATGATCTTGCCGTTTTCTTGCACGAAGTCGCGCAGGGTGTCGAGATCCTTGTAGTCGATCTCTTCAACGCCGGCAGCGGTGAAGCGGCAGAACTTGCGGCGCTTGAACAGCGGGTTCTGCTGGGTGAATTTGCGTTTTTCCTTGCGTTTTCCGAAAGCCATGATTGATGCCTTTAGTTTGCTTGGGCCGGGAGCGCCGTGTCGGCCTCTCGCCTGCCCTGATCTGTATTGTCCGAACTGCCCGCGCCGTCATGCCACGGCAGGATCGACCCCGGCGCTGCCAGCGACTCGTCTCGCGCGCTGCAAATGCAGCTTGAGCTTTACCGAGTCCTTGCGCACCGGAGCCAGAAAGCCCTGTACGTGAAGGTCGGTGCCCAGCGGGACCTCTGCCAGCAACATCGCCAGGTCGCCCAATGCCACTGCGGCAATGGTGAGCGCGACGCGGCGCGGGTGACCTGCCTCGACGACGTCCGACTCGTGGGAGAACAGGAACTCGACCGCCGGCAATCCGCCTGGCGTATGGCGCATGGGTTCGCGTTCGAGAACGCGTACTTCCAACTCCACCGTGTTCATGCTGCGCTCCGCGAGCCGGCCGGAGGTTCGGCCGGTCGTCCTGCTTACTCGGCGGCCTGGGCCGCGGTCGCTTCAGCCGAAGCCTTGCGGGCTTCTTCGCGCTCGACCGACTTCATCATGATCGAAGCGGCGGCCGGCGCCTTCTTGGTCTTGATGACCAGGTGGCGCAGCACGGCGTCGTTGTAGCGGAACGAGTGCTCGAGTTCGTCCAGGGTAGCCTGGCCGCACTCGATGTTCATGCAGACGTAATGGGCCTTGACCAGCTTCTGGATCGGGTACGCCAGTTGACGGCGGCCCCAGTCTTCCAGGCGGTGCACGGAACCACCCTGGCCCGTCACCAGCGACTGGTAACGCTCGACCATGGCGGGCACTTGCTCGCTTTGGTCCGGATGGACGATAAACACTACTTCGTAGTGACGCATAGGGTAAGACTCCTTGAGGATGTCTTGCGGAAAACGGGACCCATTACCCATCGGGGTTCAGCGCCGCCGTTGTTGTTCCAGCATTGTTTCAACACGCTGCTTGAACAACCCAGGCGCTTCACCGGACACAGGCCTAAACCCCTGTCCGCCCGCCCGCAAGGGGCAGCCCGCCGCCAAAGAAACATGGCAGTCGAGCAAGAAAGCTTTCGATTATCGCCGAATTGTCACGCTATCGCAAGAAGCGCGTTGACAAACCGCAACGGCAAGCAAGAACGCGGGGGGCGCCCCCGGGTTCTCGCCAGAGGGGTTCAGCCCTCGACCACGGCGTAAGCCGAGTGGTTGTGGATGGACTCGAAGTTCTCGGCTTCGACGCGGAAACGCGCGATGCCGGGGTGCGCCTGCAGGCGGGCGGCCACGTCGCGCACCAGGTCTTCGACGAACTTGGGGTTGTCGTAGGCGCGTTCGGTGACGTACTTCTCGTCGGGACGCTTAAGCAGGCCCCACAGTTCGCAGGAAGCCTCGTCCTCGACCAGGCGGATGATCTGGTCCATGGCGATTTCGCCATCCACGATGGCCGACACGGTGACGTGCGAGCGCTGGTTGTGCGCGCCGTACTCGGAAATGGCCTTGGAACAGGGGCACAGGCTGGTCACCGGCACCTGCACCACGAGTTCGAACTCGACCTGCTGGCCGACGGCGCGGGCGATCCACTGGACTTCGTAGTCCAGCAGGCTTTGCACGCCGGATACGGGAGCCGACTTGTTGATGAAATACGGGAACGTGGTGGAGATGTCGCCGCGCTCGGCCTGCAGCAGGGGCAGCATCTCGCGCGCCATGTCGGCGAACGAGGCCGGCGTCATGGGGATGACGCGGTGCTTTTCGAGCAGGGCCACGAAGCGGGACATGTGCGTGCCCTTCTCTTCGGGCGGCAGCGCCACCGTCAGGGTCCAGGTGCCGACCGTGGGCTGCGCGCTGCCGTCGCCGGCCTGCACGAGCATGGGGTGGCGCACGCCGCGGATACCGACGCGCTGGATGGTGATGTGCCGCGTGTCGGCGGAGCTTTGCACATCGGGCATCACCACGGCGGGATCGATCGGGGAATTCATGTCGCTTACCTGTTCAGGGCGCGCCCGGGCACGCTCGCTGGAAACAAACTGGAGGGTCATTATGACCCAAATACGGGTTGGAGTCGGGGAAAACCCTTTTGGCGGTAGGCGCGTGGCGCCGCAACGGACGCGCTGGCGCCGCGGCGACCGACGAGGCGCCCCTTGGGGGCCATCCGGCGGCGGGGCGCGCGGCCGCAGAACGCCGCGCCTCGCCAGACGATGGCCTGGAAAGGCCTCAGGATTGCGCGTCGCCGAAACGGGTGCGGATCGAGGCCTCGATGCCAGCGGCGTCCAGCCCGACGCCAGCCAGCAGCGCGGCCTGGTCGCCATGATCGATGAACAGGTCGGGCAGGCCCAGCTGCAGCACGGGAATGGTGACGCCGGCTTCGTTCAGGGCCTCGGTGACGGCGCTGCCCGCGCCGCCCATGATGGCGGCCTCTTCCACCGTGACCAGCGCGTCGTGGCGCGCGGCCAGGTCGAGGATGAGCTCTCGGTCGATGGGCTTGACGAAACGCATGTCGGCGACGGTGGCGTCCAGCCGCTCGGCGGCCTGCAGGGCGGCCGGCACCAGCGTGCCGAAGCCCAGGATGGCGATGCGCCTGCCTTCGCGGCGCACCACGCCCTTGCCCATCGGCACGGCGTCGAGCGTTTCGCTGGTGGGCGCGCCCACGCCCGAACCGCGCGGATAGCGCACGGAGGCCGGCCCCGGATGGAGATAACAGGTGGTCAGCAGCAGGCGGGTCTCGTTCTCGTCGGACGGCGTGGCCACCACCATGTTGGGGACGCAGCGCAGATAGGCGATGTCGTAGTTGCCGGCGTGCGTGGCGCCGTCGGCGCCGACCAGGCCGGCGCGGTCCAGCGCGAACGTGACGTCCAGGTTCTGCAGGGCCACGTCATGGATCAGTTGGTCGTAGCCGCGCTGCAGGAAGGTGGAGTAGATGGCGACCACCGGCTTCTGTGCTTCGCAAGCCAGGCCGGCGGCGAAGGTGACGGCGTGCTGCTCGGCAATGCCCACGTCGAAGTAGCGTTGCGGGAAACGCTGTTCGAACTCGACCATGCCGCTGCCCTCGCGCATGGCGGGCGTGATGCCGACCAGGCGGGAATCCTGCTGGGCGGTGTCGCACAGCCACTGGCCGAACACCTGGGTGAAGGTCTTCCTGGAAGGCGTCTTGGCCTTCTGGATGCCTACCGCGGGGTCGAACTTGCCCGGGCCGTGATACAGCACGGGATCGGCCTCGGCCAGCTTGTAGCCCTGGCCCTTGCGCGTGACCACGTGCAGGAACTGCAGGCCCTGCAACTGGCGCAGGTTCTGCAGCGTGGGCACCAGCGCGTCCAGGTCGTGGCCGTCGATGGGACCGACGTAGTTGAAGCCGAACTCTTCGAACATCGTGGCCGGCGTGACCATGCCCTTGGCATGCTCTTCGAAGCGGCGCGCAAGTTCGAGCATGGGCGGCACGTGCTGCAGCACGGCGCGGCCGACGTTGCGCGCGGTCGCGTAGAAGCGGCCGGACATCAGGCGCGCCAGGTAGCGGTTCAGCGCGCCCACGGGCGGCGAGATCGACATGTCGTTGTCGTTGAGCACCACCAGCAGGTTGACGTCGGGCGTGACGCCCGCGTTGTTCATGGCCTCGAACGCCATGCCCGCCGACATGGCGCCGTCGCCGATGACGGCGATGTGCTGGCGCGGGATGCCCGCATTGCGCGAGGCCACGGCCATGCCCAGCGCGGCCGAGATGGACGTGGACGAGTGCGCGGTGCCGAAGGCGTCGTATTCGGATTCGCTGCGCTTGGGAAAGCCCGAGATGCCGTCCTGCTGGCGCAGCCGGGCCATGCCGTCGCGGCGGCCGGTCAGGATCTTGTGCGGGTAGGACTGGTGGCCGACGTCCCAGACGATGCGGTCGTGCGGGGTGTCGAACACGTAGTGCAGCGCCAGCGTCAGCTCCACCGTGCCCAGGTTGGAAGACAGATGGCCGCCCGTGCGCGAGACCGAATCGAGCACGAAGCCACGCAGTTCGTCGGCCAGGCGCTTGAGTTCGCGGCGGTCGAGGCGCCGGAGTTCTGCGGGGGAAGCGATGCGGTCCAAAAGATCTGTGGTCATACCTGGGAGTCGGATATCCGGTGCGCGGACCAGCCGCGCGTTGTGTCAACGGTCGCGCAGAACGATGAAGTCGGCCAGTTGCGCCAGCCGCGCTCCGCCCTCGCCCAGCGGCTCGAGCGCGCGATGGGCGGCTTCGCCCAGTTCATGCGCGAAGCGGCGGGCCTCGGCGAGGCCCAGCAGCGAGACGTAGGTAGGCTTGTTGTCGGCGGCGTCCTTGCCGGGCGTCTTGCCCAGGCTGGCCGAATCGGCGGTGACGTCCAGCACGTCGTCGACCACCTGGAAGGCCAGGCCGACGGCCTGCGCATAGGCGTCCAGCGCCTGGCGCACGCTGGAGCTGGCGCCGGCCACGATGCCGCCCAGCGAGACGCTGCACGCCAGCATGGCGCCCGTCTTCATGCTGTGCATGGTTTGCAGTTCTTCGCGGGACAGGGTGCGGCCCACGCTGCCGAGATCGATGGCCTGGCCGCCCGCCATGCCCAGGCTGCCGGCCGCGCGGGCCAGCACACGGGTGGCCTGCAGCCCCAGCGCCGGCGCGATGGGCATCTCGGCCAGCAGTTCGAAGGCCAGCGGCTGCA
Source organism: Bordetella ansorpii (assembly GCF_900078705.1). Lineage (GTDB taxonomy): Bacteria > Pseudomonadota > Gammaproteobacteria > Burkholderiales > Burkholderiaceae_B > Bordetella > Bordetella ansorpii_A. Next base: position 59,019 of record NZ_FKIF01000010.1, on the reverse strand, counting down.
TGGCGTCGCCGGCCAGCATGGCGGTGGCCTCGTCGAACTGCACGTGCGTGGTGGGACGGCCGCGGCGCAGCGTGTCGTCGTCCATGCAGGGCAGGTCGTCGTGCACCAGCGAGTAGGCGTGGATCAGTTCGACGGCGGCCGCGGCGCGGTCCAGCGAAGCGTCGACGGCAACCGTGCTGCCGCTGATGGGGCAGGCATGGCCGGCCGCGTAGACCAGCGCCGCGCGCACGCGCTTGCCGCCGCCCAGCACGGCATAACGCATGGCGTCGTGCAGGCGGGCCGGGGCGGTGCCGGCCGCAGGCAGCAGCTCGTCGAGCACGTGTTCGACGTGCTCGGCGCATTCCTGCAGCCAGTCCGCGAAGGCGAGTTGATTCTGCTTCATGCGTTCATTCGTCGTCGAGCGCGGCCGGGTCCAGCGGGCGCAACAGGTCGCCTTCCAGCACCTTGACCTGTTGTTCGGCCTGCGTCAGGCGTTCCTGGCACACGCGCGTCAGTTCGACGCCGCGGCGATAGGCAGCCAGGGATTGTTCGAGCGGCAGGGTGCCGTCCTCCATGGCGGCCACCAGCGATTCGAGTTCGGCCAGCGCCGTCTCGAAATCCTGCGGCAGGGGCCGGTCGTTCGGGGTCTGAGGATCGGCTTGCTTCGTCGGGGCCAAGCGGGTCTCCGGGCGCAACAAAAAAAATAGGGAGGGCAATCCCGGGATTGTACGGGATCGCGGCCCACGGAAAGCGGCCACGCCCGCCCGCCTCGCGCAGACCACGCATTGGCCCGCGCACGGCGCCTGGCGCCGCGGGGTTCAGCGCACGGCGCCAGGGGCGGACAACTGCGCCACCGCCGCGCGCAGCATCGCCGCGACGCGCCCGCGCAAATCGGCTTCGGGCAACAGGTGCTCGGGGCCGCCGCAACTGAGCACGAAACGGCCCTCGCCGGTGATCGAGGTGAACGGCACGGCCACGGCGTTGATGCCCTCTTGCCACTCGCCGATGGCGTAGCAACAGCCGCCTTGCCGCAATTCGTCGGCCGCGCGTTCGATCACGTCCGCCGCGGGCGCCGCGCCGCCCAATCGGGCCAGCAGCGCATCGCATTGTGCGCGCGGCAGACCCGCCAGGCAGGCGCGGCCCATGGCGGTATCGAGGCTGGCGCGATAGCCCACGGGCAGCCGCAGGTACAGCGCGGACGACCCGTGCACCGCCTCCAGGTAGACCATGGCGTCGCCATCCAACGCCCCCAGCGCGACGGCGCCGCCGGTGGCCTGCGCCAGCGCCGTCATCGCGCTTCTGGCCAATTCGCGCACCTCCAGCCCGGCCAGCAGGCCAAAACCCAGCGCGAGCACACCGTAACCGGGCGAATACTTGCCCGTGTCGCCGTGATAGCGCAGGTAGCCCAGTTCCGTCAGCGTGTACGTCAGGCGGCTGACCGTGGCCTTGGGCAGCCCGGTCAGCCGTGCCAGATCCTGGTTGCCCAGCGCGGGCGTATTCGGCTGAAAACAACGGAGCAAGGCCAATCCGCGCGCCAGGGCGGTGATGAATTCGGGACGGGCCGGGGCGTCCCCGGCTGCCCCGGTCCGCTTGCGCCGTGCCGGGCCGCTGGCCCCGGGGTTGGGGTTTTCCCCATTCAAAAAGGATTGCATGACGTCCGCAAGATTTTTATAGTTTGTTTCGAATGACAAAATTAAATTCCACAATACGGAATTTATTCCACATCAGCGTCACGCGCAATACAAGGGACTCACATGCTTCGCAACGGATTCAAACTGCTTGCCGCCGCCCTGCTGTCGTCGGCCATCGCCGCCACCGCCGCCGCCGCCGGCTACCCGGAACGCCCCATCTCGGTGGTGACGCCGTTTCCCGCGGGCGGGGCCACCGACGTGCTGACCCGCATCCTGGCCGAACGCATGGGCAAGGAACTGAACCAGTCGATGATCGTGGAGAACAAGGCCGGCGCCGGCACCAACATCGGCGCCGCCTACGTCTCGCGCGCCAATCCGGACGGCTACACCATCCTGATGGCAACCAACTCGACGCTGGTCACCAACCGGTTCCTGTACAAAGAGCTGCCCTACGACCCGGACGGGTTCGCACCGATCGGCATGGTGGGCATCGGCCCGCTGGTGCTGCTGGCCAGCCCCAAGGCGCCGTTCAAGAACACCCAGGACCTGGTGGCCTACGCCAAGAAGAATCCGGGCAAGCTGACCATGGCCAGCTTCGGCCCGGGCACCTCGTCCCACCTGGCCGGTGAACTGTTCAAGGAGCAGGCGGGCATCGACATGCTGCACGTGCCGTTCAAGGGCGCCACGCAGGCGCTTCCCGCGCTGATCAGCGGCGACGTGGACGTCTTCTTCGACATGGTGGCCACCGGCATGCCGCAGGCGGACGCCGGCAAGGTGAACGTGTTCGGCATCTCCAGCCCGACGCGACTGCCCACGCTGCCGAACCTGGCCACGCTGGCCGAGGAAGGCTATCCCAAGTTCGACATGACGGCCTGGTTCAGCTTCGTCGCGCCCAAGGGCACGCCGGCCGACGCCGTGGCGCGCCTGCAGCAGGCCCTCCAGGCCGCGCTGAAGGACGAAACCGTGCGCAAGAAGATGCTGGACATGGGCATCAATCCGCGCAACGGGACCGCCGAAGAGCTGACTGCCCAGATCAAGAACGAGCAGCCGGTGGTCGGCCAACTGGTCAAGCAGGCCAACATCCAGGTGCAGTAGGCGCCGGCACGGTAACAATCCGTGCACCCCATGCGCCCCCAGAGCGGGGCGCGCCGGCCGTCCGGGCTTTGGCCCGGGCGGCTAACAGCTCGAAACAGCCGGCCCGCAACGGGCGCTGCTAAGGTGAAGCCGGCCCGCATGGGAACCGGCGTCCGGTTCGCGCGGCAGCCGCGATCCCGAGCACATGTCCGACCTCACCGACCGCTACGCAAGACTGGACGCCGCCCGCTGGGTGGCGGCGCTGGCCGTCGTGCTGCTGCACAGCGCCGCGCAGACCGTGTCCGACGCGGCCACCTACGGCAGCAACGCCTGGCTGGCCGCGAACCTGTACGACTCAGCGGCGCGCTGGTGCGTGCCGGTGTTCGTGATGGTCAGCGGCGCGCTGCTGCTCGATCCCGCCCGCAACCAGGACATCCGCGGCTTCTACAGCCGCCGCGTGGCGCGCATCCTGGCGCCGCTGGCGTTCTGGTCGCTGTTCTACCTGGCCTGGCGCACCACCCTGGACTGGTGGGACGACGGCCGGCTGGATTTCTCGTTCTGGCCTCGCAAGGTGGCCGAGGGCGCCCCTTATTACCACCTGTGGTACCTGTACATGATCGTGGGCCTGTACCTGTTCGCGCCGCTGGTCCGCATCCTGTATGCGCGCAGCAGCGCGCAAGGCCGCCGCTTGTGGGTGGTCGGTATCCTGGGGGTTGCGGTGCTGGACGCGCTGTACCGCCAGGCGCTGGACATCAGCAGCGGTTTCTTCCTGACCTGGTGCCTGCCCTACCTGGGCTATTTCGTGGCGGGCCGCATGATCTTCGATGGCGAGCTGCGCCTGCCCCGGCCTGGCCTGCTGGCGCTGGGCTGCATCGCGGTCACGGCCGCCGGCGTGCACGTGCTGTCCCGCACGGGCTCGCTGAACCTGTATTTCTACGATTACTTCAGCCTGACCGTCCCCCTGATGTCGCTGGCGGCCTTCCAGTGGATCGTGGACTCGCCGCGCATCCCCGCCCTGCCCTGGTTGGCGCCGCTGACCTTCGGCGTGTACCTGATCCACCCCGTGCTCCTGGACCTGGCCCATCGCGCCGGGTTGTACACGGGCGGCGCCGCGCAGGCCTGGCAGTTGCCGGTGATCGCCGCGGGGGTATTCGCGCTGTCGGCGGCCATCAGCTGGTTGCTGCGCAAACACGCGGTGACACGGTCGCTGGTTTGAAAAATCCCTGAAGTTTCATGACACTGTCATAAAATAGGTGCGGGCATATACCCCCCGATTCGGGTACAATCTACGGTTTGGTATCGGCCAGTCCGATTTTTCTTCGCGCCAGGTAAGCAGCACGGCACGGGCGAAGCGAGACATATCTACCAAGATTCCTCCCGCTTATCCACGGCACCCACGTAACCATTCTTGCGTGGCCGGGACCCTTACGCCGCGTCGCGAGACCTGGCTTTTTGATCCGAGCGGAGGGAATCATGACCGACGTTGGTCGGATGGCACATGTCGTGCCAGCTCGCACCCAGCTTCCCGTCAATGCCTATTTTGACGAAGCCCGTTTGGCGCGCGAGCGAGAGCTCATCTTCAAGCAGTCTGCCTTGTATGTCGGTCACGAGAAACTCGTGCCCGAAGTGGGCGACTATCGAACCCTGGTCCAGGAGAATGGAGGCCGCGCGCTGGTTCGCAACCAGCAAGGCGTGGAACTCATCTCAAATGTCTGCCGTCACCGCCAGGCATTGATGCTTGGCGGCGCCGCTGGCAATGTCAGCGGCAACGTGAACACGCACGGCAGCCTGAAGGGCACGGGCGGCAATATCGTGTGCCCGCTGCACCGCTGGACCTACAACGATCGCGGCGAACTGCTGGGCGCGCCCCAGTTCGAGGCCACGCCCTGCATGAACCTGCAGCGCTTTCGCCTGCGCGATTGCCATGGCCTGCTGTTCGAAGGCCCGCGCGACCCGGCCTCCGACCTGGCGCCGCTGTTCGCGCGGCCCGAGTTCGACTTCGGCGACTACGTGCTCGACCACGTTGAAGTGCACCAGTGCAACTACAACTGGAAGACGTTCATCGAGGTGTACCTCGAGGATTATCACGTGGGCCCCTTCCACCCGGGCCTGGGCCGCTTCGTCACCTGCGATGACCTGAGCTGGGAGTTCTCCGAGCAGTACAGCATGCAGCGCGTGGGCGTGCACCAGGCGCTGGCGCAGCCGGGCTCGGACGTGTATCGCCAATGGCACGACCGCCTGCTGGATTTCCGCGCGGGCCGCGCGCCCGATTTCGGCGCGGTGTGGGTCACGTATTTCCCGACCCACATGATCGAGCTGTATCCGCACGTGCTGGTGCTGTCGACGCTCTACCCCAAGAGCCCGCAGGAAACCATCAACGTGGTCGAGTTCTACTACCCCGAGGAAATCGTCGCTTTCGAGCGCGAGTTCGTCGAGGCGCAGCGGGCCGCGTACATGGAAACGGCGATCGAGGACGACGAGATCGCGGAACGCATGGACGCGGGACGCCGCGCGCTGATGGAGCGCGGCACGACCGAGGCGGGGCCTTACCAGTCGCCGATGGAAGACGGCATGCAACACTTCCACGAGTGGTATCGGAAGGTGATGGGGGAGGAAGAAGGGGCTTGATCTGCTTCTCTATTCGGGAAGATTGAGGGTTCTTTCTTTTCGGCGATGTGATCTTGGTTGTTGAAAGGTCGTGTCGTTCTTGAGGCGTCATTGTCCATGGGCCGTGCCCGCGCCGGCCAAGCCGGTCGGCTCGGGCGCGCCACCAGGCGCCCTCGGCCCCGCTACGCGGGGCTCCCCTCCCTCCAATTGGCCGTCACGGGCACGGCCCATGGCCAAGGACTCACTGCATCAGCAGGGGCGGGGCCGATTCAACATTCTTCATGTCCGGCGCAATGTCGATGGCAGCATCAGAGGCTTGCTGGGACCGAGGCTGTGCGCGGCTTCCTCCCACCATTTGGGGAGCGGTTCATCCGCCTCGCTTGCGCATCGGGGAAGCCGGGAAAGTACTATCGCTCCATGATGACTTCAGGAGCGATGATGACCCGCACCGCATTCGGCAAAGCCATTCCCGTCCTGGCGTCTCTGGACATGAGGCGGACGCTGTCGTTCTACGAATCCATCCTTGGCTTCGAGACGCGCCACTTTGAAAATGACTCGTATGGCATCGCGGTTCGCGGCGATACCGAACTGCATTTCTGGGCGTGCGACGACAGGAAAATTGCCGAGAACACGTCCTGCTATCTGCGCGTTCCCGATATCCATGCCGTGCATCGCGAACTGAGCGCGAAGCTCCCCAAGCTTGGGAGCGTGGTGCAAACGGCCTGGGGCATGGACGAGCTGTACGTCATCGACCCCGATGGCAATCTGATCAAGTTCGGACAGGAAAGGCTGGCTGCCGAATAACGGCATCGCCCTTCTCTATTGACGAAGCACGTCCGTCAGATAAACATCGCTGCTCGACCAGGCAATGATTACGACGCGACGGCTTGTCGATGTTGCAGCCGCAGGCCGTCATGCGGGGCCGTGCCGGCCAATTGGAGGAGGGGCAGTCTCGCGCAGCGAGACCGAGGGCCTGATGGCGCGCCCAAGCCCGACGACTTGGCCGGCGCGGCCCCGCATGACGGCCTGCGGCGGTCCAAGAACACCAAAAACCTCCGCATCAAAAAACAGAAACGCCCGAGAAAATCAGAGACATCACAAACGTGATATTCCAATCACCTCGGGCATCACAAGATGGCAGAAAACCGTCAACCAAGCACTGCGGCCACCGCGTTCTCGCCGATCGCCAGTCCCACCGTCATGCCGACCCCCGAGTGCATCACCGCCACCGTCGTCTGCGCATCCGCTTGAAGCACCGAGAATGGCGCCGGGCCATGCGCCCCATACACCCCTTGCCAGCGCTCGACCACCTTCAACCGGCAGGCCAGGGTCTGCTCGGCCAGGTCCAGCATCATGTTGTCGATGTCTTCCGCGTTGAACGGCGACGCGTCCACGCCATACGCGTGCGAATCGCCGATGATCAGTTCGCCGTACGGCGTGGGGCTGATCAGCAGGTGGATGCCGTTGTCCAGCAGCTCCGGATGCCGCTCCCGCAGCGTCGCGTGCAGCACCTGCGCCGACGGCAGGTCCGACCAGGCGCCGTAGTGCACGCATGACAGGCCCGTCAGCAGCGGACGGTCCAGGCCGAAGGCGTGCGTCTCGAACTGCACGCGCAGCATCTGCAGGCGCGAGACCTCCAGGTGCAGCGGCGCGAACAGCTCGGGATACAGCGTCAGGTAGTCGTGGCCCGGGCACACGAAGACGTGCCGCGCGCGCAACGTGCCCGCCGAGGTATGAACCTCGCCGCCCGCCGCCGCGCGCGCCAGCGTGGCGGTTTCGAAATGCACGCCCATGTCGTTGGCCAGGTGGGCCGTGATCGCGGGCAGCGCTTCGCGCGAATAGACCTGCAGGTCGTCCAGACCGCGCAGCGCGGCGCGGTGGTGACCCAGGCGGCCGCCGAACAGGCCGGCCAACTCCCGGCCCGTCAGCATCTCGGCGCGATAGCCTTCGGCGTCCAGGCGCGTGGCCATGAACTCCTGCAGCACGTCCTCTTCCTGCGCCGTGCGCGCCACCACCAGGCTGCCGTTGGCGCGCACGTGGAAACCGGCCTTGCCAGCCAGTTGCAGCCACAGTTCGCGCGCCTGCCGGGCGTGCCGGGCCATCAGGCCAGGCGCCTGGCCCGTGACCAGCACCTGGCCGAAATTGCGCACGGTGGCGCCATGCGCCTGGCGGCTGCGCTCGACCACGGCCACCGACAGGCCGCGGCGCGCCGCGGCCCAGGCGTGGGCGATGCCGAGGATGCCGGCACCGACCACCACTACGTCATACGTCTTCATTTTTTCTTGGGCTCGGACTTGCCGTCGTAGCGCTTCGTCCACTCGGCCAGGATCTTGTCGCGGTTGGTGGCGGCCCACACGAAGTCGTTCTTGATCATGCGGTTGCCCAGGTCCTTCGGCAGGTTCGGGTTCGACGTGGCCACCGACGGGATCGCCAGCACGGCGAAGTTGGCCTTGTACAACTCGTTGGCCTCGCGGCTGGCGGAGAAGTCGGCCAGCTTCTTGGCGGCGTCCAGGTTCTTCGTGCCCTTCATGATGGCGGTGGCTTCGACTTCCCAGCCCAGGCCTTCGGACGGGAACACGGGCTCGATCGGCGCGCCGTCGGCCTTCAGCTTGGCCGCGCGGTAGTCGAACGACACGCCGATGGGAAACTCGCCCGCGGCCGCCATGTTGCAGGGCTTGGAACCCGAGTGCGTGTAGCTGCCGATGTTCTTGTGCAAGGCGTCCATGAAGGCCCAGCCCTTGTCTTCACCGAAGATCTGCAGCCAGGCGCTGACGTCCAGGAACCCCGTGCCCGACGACGCCGGGTTCGGCATGACGATCTTGCCGGCGTACACCGGCTTGGTCAGGTCCTGCCACGAGGTGGGCATGGGCAGGTTCTGCTTCTTGGCTTCGATGGTGTTCACGCACACGGCCGCGGCGAAGGCATCCATGCCGACCCACGACGGCGTGGCGGCGGCATCGCGCATCTTGGCGTCGATCTGGTCCAGGCCCTTGGGGGCATAGGGCTCCAGCATGCCCTCCTTGGCCATCAGGCCCAGCGAGGTGCCGGCCAGGCCCCAGACGACGTCGGCCTTGGGATTGTTCTTCTCGGCCAGCAGCTTGGCCGTGACGATGCCGGTGGAGTCGCGCACCCACTGGATCTTGATGCCGGGGTTGGCCTTCTCGAAGGCGGCCTGGTAGGCCTTGATCTGGTCGGCTTCCAGGGCGGTGTAGACGGTCAGCGTCGTCTCGGCGGCGGCGGCGCTGCTGAGGCCGGCCAGCGCCAGGGCGGCCAGGGTAAGGGCGTATCGCTTCATGGGGTAACTCCTGCGAGGGGGTTGTTGTAGGTGTGGCGAAGGATCGGGCCGCCGCGCCATCGGCTTTCCGCCCCTGCGTGGCGAGCAGGCCACGCAGGGGCATCGGCCATACGGCAGCCCCCGTACGAAAATCAGCAGTGCTGCGGCCGGTCGCCGGCCGCCAGGCGTGCGGCGATCTGCGCCAGCACGTCGGGCAGGTCCCTGATGGTGTCGATCAGGTAATGCGGCGCGGCGGTGTCCAGTTCGGCGCGGGCGCGCTCGCGCGCGGCCTGGCGGCCGGCCTCGTCCAGCGCCTCGTATTCCTCCAGGGACAGTCCGGCGGCATTGCCCGACAGCAGCAGCCCCACCGTCCACATGCCGGCGCGGCGGCCTTCCTCGATGCCGGGCGCGGTGTCGTCGACCTTCACGCAGCCAGCCACGTCGGCCAGGCCCATCAGCACGACGTTGCGCAGCGCCATGCCGGGCGCGGGCCGCGCGCGCGGCACGTCGTCGCTGGCCACCACGCAGTCGGGCCGGATGCCCGCGGGCTCGGCGCCCTCGCGCACGTGGCGCATGACGACATCCGGATAGCCCGAGCACGAGCCCAGCTTCAGGCCCTGCGCGCGCAGCGTGCGCAGCACGTCCGCCGCGCCGGGAATGGGCGCCGAATACTGCGCCACCTTGGCCACCTGCATGGGCAGGAAACGCTCGTAGATGGCGGTGACGTCGTCATCGGTGGGCATGCGGCCGAAGCGTTCGCGGTACTGGCCGGCGATGCCCGGGTCGTTGCACAGCGTGCGGATGTGGTCCCACTTGCCCATGCCCATCGGGCCGCGCGCCTGCCGCAGGGTGACGGTCATGCCGAACTCGGCGAAGGCGTCGACGAACACGCGCGTGGGCGCGAAGGAACCGAAGTCCACCAGGGTGCCGGCCCAATCGAAGATCACCGCCTCCAGGCGGACGGGCAGTTGCGTTTGGATCATGTCAAAAAGCCTTTCAGGAAAGAGCCGGACGGCGCCACGCCTGGCTGCGCGCCACCAGCGCGCGGCTGGCCATGTGCAGCAGCAGGGCGGCCACGGCCGACGTGGCCATGATCACCGTGCACATCGCCGCGGCCGGTCCGATGAAACCCGCGTCGTCCATGTTCAGCACGGCCACCGAGGCCAGCACGGTTTGCGGGCTGTAGAGAAACACCACGGCCGACACGGTGGTCATGGCCGAGAGGAAGAGATAGCGGGCGGTGTCGATCACCGCGGGCAGGCACATCGGCAAGGTGACGCGCAGGAAGGTGACGGGCGCCGGCACCTTCAGGGACGCCGATGCCGCCTCGAATTCGGGATCCAGCGCGTTCAGCGCGGTGGTCGCCGTCAGGTGCGCGCTGGTGTAGAAGTGCACGACGGAGCACGCCACCAGCAGCGCCATCGTGCCGTACAGCGGCGCCAGCGGATTGGCCGGATGGTTGAAGAAAAAGATGTAGCCCAGGCCCAGCACCAGGCCGGGGACGGCCATCGGCGTCAGCGCCAGGGCGCGGGTCGCGCCACGCAGGGCCTGCGCCGGCCGGCGGCGCGCGGGCAGCTTCTCCAGCAGCCACGCCCCCGTGAACACCAGCGCGGTGCCCAGCACGGCCGTCCAGCCCGCCATCTGGACGCTGTTGCGCCAGGCCAGCCAGCCTCCGCCGTCCATGTTGTCGAAGTCGTACGAGCGCAGTCCCAGCGACAGGTTGTACGGCCACATCTTCACGAACGAGGCCCAGACCGCCACGCCGACAATGCCGACGATGGCCAGCGCCAGCACGGCCAGCAGCGCAAGGAAGCCCGCGTCGCGGCCGCGGTGGAGGCCGGGAGCATAAGGCTGGGCGCGGCCGCTGAGCGCGGCGCCGGCGCGCGTGCGCAGGTGGCGGTCGCACAGGAAGGTCAGCGCGGCCGGCACCAGCAGCAGGATGCCGATGGCCGCCCCCTTGGCGAAGTTCTGCTGCCCCACCACCGCCTTGTAGGCCTCCATGGCCAGCACGTTGTAGTCGCCGCCCACCACCTTGGGCACGCCGAAGTCGGTGACGGTCAGCGTGAATACCAGGCAGCAGGCCGAGAACACGGCGTAGCGCGTGCCGGGCAGGGTCACCGTCCAGAAGGTGCGCAGCGGACCCGCGCCCATGGCGCGCGCCGCGTCGTACAGCCGGCCATCGGCCAGGCTCAGGCCCGTCAGCAGGATCATCAGCGCATGCGGGAAGGTGTAGAACGCCTCGCCCACCACGATGCCCCAGAAGCCATAGATGGTCTGTCCGCCCGCCAGCGCCTTCAGCAAGCCCTGGTTGCCCAGCAGGTAGATCAGGGCAATGCCCGGCAGCAACGACGGCGCGAGCAGCGGCAACAAGGCGGCCAGCCGCAATATGCCCTTGCCCGGGATGCGGGTGCGCGCCAGGCCGTAGGCGAAGGCATAGGCGCACGGCACCACCAGCAGCACGGTGGTGGCGCCCACCATCAGGCTGCGGCCGACCATGCCCAGGAAGGCGGCGTCGGCGACGATGTCCACGATCACGGCCGCGCCCGCTTCGCCGCCGAAGGCGCGCAGCAGGATGGCGACCAGCGGCAGGGCCAGGAACAGCGCCAGCAGCAGCGCGTAGACCGACTGCCCGGCGGGCGCCCCCAGGCGCGAGGCCCAAGCCGGCAGCGGACGGCGGGCGGGAACGGCCCCGCCCTGCTGCGCCAGGACAACAGGCGCCGACGGCGCGGCGCCCGCCATCAGGGGCGGCATGGGCGTGACCTGCGCGGCGGGGTGGGAATCAAGCATAGGCACGGAGCGCATCCTGCGGCAGTTCCACCCAGCAACGGCCGGCGGCATGGGCGTCCAGCAGGGCGTCCCCGGTTTCGCTGGAGACGATGGACTGCAGCGTGGTGCCCGGCATGCCCTCGGGCCGCAGGGACATGCGATAGCCACGGCCCAGGAACACCCCGTCCAGCACCTCGGCCAGCAGCGCATTGGGCGCGCCGTCGGGCCTGGCCGCCGTCACGCGCACGGCTTCCGGACGCAGGAACAGGCGGCCCGCGGCATCGGCCAGGGGCCGATCCACGGCCAATACGTGGCGGCCCACGCGGGCGCGATGCGCCTCGACGCGTTCGTAGGGCAGCCAGTTGGCCTCGCCCACGAAATCGGCGATGAAGGCCGAGGCCGGCGTGCGGTAGAGGTCGCGCGGCGAGCCCACCTGCTCGATCACGCCGGCGTTCATGACGGCGATGCGGTCGGCCATCACCATCGCCTCTTCCTGGTCGTGCGTGACCATCAGCGTGGTGATCGACAGGCGGCGCTGCAGCGCGCGCAGTTCGGTGCGCAGGTGATCCCGCACGCGCGCGTCCAGCGCCGACATGGGTTCGTCCAGCAGCAGCAGGGAGGGCGACGGCGCCAGGGCGCGCGCCAGCGCCACGCGCTGCTGCTGGCCGCCCGAGATCTGGCCCGGATACTTGCCGGCGATGCCGGCCAGGCCGACCATTTCCAGCATCTCCTCGACGCGGGCGGCGACCCGCGCGCGCTGGCCCAGCCGGCCGCTCAGCCCATAGGCCACGTTCTGCGCGACGGTCAGGTTGGGAAACAGCGCATAGGACTGGAACAGGATGCCGTAGTCGCGCGCCTGCGGCGGCGCCTGCGAGATGTCGCGCCCGCTGAGCACGATGGCGCCGCTGTCCTGCTGCTCCAGCCCGGCGATGGCGCGCAGCAGCGTGGTCTTGCCACAGCCCGACGGCCCCAGCAGGCAGACCAGCTCACCCGCCTGGATATCCAGCGATACGTCGGACAGCGCGCGGTGCGCGCCGAAATGCTTGACGAGATTGCGCACCGAAAGGAACGCCTGCTCGGGAAGTGCCATGACGTCTCCTTGGGGCCTGGACAAGTACCCAAGCAGTATCGGAGGCGCGCATGCACCATTTATTACACATATCAAAAATGCAGTAATGAAAACATCAAGGAATTTTGGTGAACTGGCCGGTCCTTGATTTTTTGCGAAGGCTTCGCGCGCCGTGCTGGTCGCTGAACTGAAATCCTTCTATGCCGTGGCGCGCTGCGGCACCGTCACCAAGGCCGCCGCCCAGCTGGGCGTCAGCCAACCCACCGTTACCGCCCAGTTGCGCCAGTTGGAGTCGCGCTATGGCGTGGAACTGTTCCACCGCCAGGGGCGCGGCCTGCACCTGTCCGAGGCCGGCCGCCGGCTGATGCCGCAGGTGGAAAAGCTGGTGCAACAGGAAACCGAGATCGAATTCCGCCTGCGCGACGCCAGCGACCTGCGCGAGGGCCTGCTGCGTATCGGCGCCACCGGCCCTTTCTACATCATGGAGACCGTGCAGCGCTACAACCAGCGCTATCCGGGCGTGGATCTGGTGCTGACCATCGGCAATTCGCAGTCCATGTTGCAGGCGCTCCATGACTACCGTATTGAAGTCGCCACCTCGTCGTACCTGATGCAGGACGCCCATCTTTACCACCGCCAGATTGCCAGCGATCCGCTGCGCATCGTCGTGCACCGCACCCATCCGCTGGCTGGCCGCAAAGAGGCCCGGTTGCAGGACGTCGCGCAATATACATTGCTGTTACGGGAACCTGGCTCCATGACCCGCCAACTAACCGAACAGGCGTTGCGGGAAGCGGGGGTCGCCCCCAAGCGGGTGCTGGAGATCGGCAGCCGCGAATCCATCCGGCAGGCCGTCCTGGTCAACCTCGGGATCAGCCTGATTCCGAGCCGCGAGATTCCCGCGCATACTGAGTTGGCCACGCTGGCCGTGGCAGGCGCTGAAATCCTGATGCACGAATATCTCTATTGCCTGCGCGAGCGGCAGCCCGCGCAGTTGATCGCCCGCTTCCTGGAAATGGCTCCCGCCGCCACGGGAAGCACGGGCTGAAAGGAGTGATCATGGCCCTGAGCCTGAGCGACATCGAAAGGGTTTTCCTCGAGCGCGGCCACCGCGCCTACGACGGCGAGCCGGTCAGCCACCTGACACACGCCCTGCAGACGGCCACGCTGGCCGAGCAGAACGGCGCCACGCCCGAATTGGTGGCGGCCTGTCTGCTGCACGACCTGGGCCACTTGCTGGCGGATCACCCCGACACCCCGACCCTGGCCGGCATCGACGACAAGCACCAATATTTCGTGCTGCCATTCCTGCGCGGGCTGTTCGGCAGCGGCGTGCTGGAGCCGATCCGCCTGCACGTCGAGGCCAAGCGCTATCTCAGTTTCGTCGAACCCGGGTATCTGCAGTTGCTGTCGGAGGATTCGCGCCGCAGCCTGGCGCTGCAGGGCGGCAGCTTCGATGCCGTGCAGGCCACCGATTTCGCCGCCCTGCCCGGCGCGCCGGACGCGATCCGGCTGCGCCGCTGGGACGACATGGCGAAATCGCCGGCCATGCCGACGGGGTCGCTGGATTATTTCCTGGGCGTGGCGGAAGGCATCTCGCGCGTGGCGGTGGCTCACCGGTAGCACGGCGGCACGACGCCGCCACGGCAGGCCGCGCCGGTCATCGATGCCCGCTCGGGCGGCGCCCGAACCCGCGCGGCTCGCTGGATCGGGCCGGGCTCAGCCCTTGGCCACCGGCCGGCTGGGATCGGCCACCCATTCGCTCCACGAACCCGGATACAGCCGCGAGCCGCCCAGCCCGGCCATCTCCATGGCCAGCAGATTGTGGCAGGCGGAAATGCCCGACCCACATTGGTGCACGATGGATTCCGGCGCGCGGCCCGCCAGCAGCGTGTCGAACTCGGCGCGCAGTTGCGCCGGCGCCTTAAAGCGGCCGTCGGCTTCCAGGTTCTCGCTGTTCGGACGGTTCAAAGCCCCCGGGATGTGGCCGGCCACCGGATCGATGGGCTCGGTCTCGCCGCGATAGCGGTTGGCCGCGCGCGCATCGATCAGCGAGAAATCGGGTTTGTCGAGATTGGCCAGCACGGCCTGTACGTCCACGGTACCGGCCAGTGGCTTGCCAGCCTTGGCATCCGGCAACGGCGCCAGCGGCGCGGCGGGGCCCGCCTGCACCGGCAGGCCGGCCGCGTTCCAGGCCTGCCAGCCGCCATCCAGCACCACCACCCGATCGTGTCCGATCCAGCGCAGCATCCACCACAGGTGCGCGGCGAACGTGCCGCCGCTGGCGTCGTACGCCACCACCAGCGTCTCGGGCCGCACGCCGTGCGCGGCCATCAGGCCGGCGAAGCGGTCGCGTTCGGGCAAGGGATGACGGCCGTTGGCGCCGGTCTTGGGCGCGCACAGCTCGGTTTCATGGTCCAGGAAACGCGCGCCGGGCACGTGGCCCGGCTCGAAGGCGCGGCGGCCGGCGGTGGCGTCCATCAGGTCGTGGCGCACGTCGAAGACGCGCAGCGCGCCGGATTCGACGTCGCCGGCGTCGATACGCGCGGCCAGGTCAGTCACCGAGATCAAAGGGGTCGTCATGGGAAGTACTCCGAGGAAGGACTGCCGGAAGCCTGGCGATCAGGCTGGTTCATGTCAGCAGTGTATCCATATCCCGGCGAGAATCGCCCTTGGGCGAACCGTGCGATGGATGCGCAGCCGCGCAGGCTGCGTTACAGGTGGGCCCCGCCCTCGGCACCGCAAGGCCCGGGGCGCGCGGCAGGGCCGGCCGCGCCCGCCACGCTACTTGGCCTTGGGCTTGGCGGGTGCCGCCGCCGGCTCGCGCATCGTGCGCCACACCGACAGCAGTCCCGCGCAGATGATCATGCCCATGCCGGCCCATGCAAACCCGTCCAGCGCATCGCCCCAGAACCCCATGCCGATCAGCGCGGCGAAGATGATGGTGGTGTATTGCAGCGCCGCCGTCAGCAGCGCCGAGCCGTGGCCGAAGGCGCGCGTGAGCGCCAACTGGCCGAACATGCCGGCCGTTCCCACGCCCACCAGCGACAGATAGCCCCGCCAGTCGGCGTCGCCCCAGCCGCCGACGAACAGTCCGACCATGCTGCTGACGCACACGCCCACCGAGAAGAACAGCACCGTGCGCCATTCGGGTTCGCCGATGCGGCCCAGTTGGCGGATCTGCATCATGGCCACGGCCGACATGGCGCCAGCCACCAGGCCGGCCGCCGCGGCCATCCATTGATCCTCGCCGATGCTGGGCCGCAGCACCGCGATGACGCCGAAAAAGCCGATGGCCACGGCCATGATGCGCACGGGATCGCGTTGCGCGCCGCCCCAGCCCAGCATGTAGCACGCGATGAACAGCGGCGCGGTGTAGTTCAGGCTGGTGGCGGTGGCCAGCGGCAGGTGCGAGACGGCATAGAAACCCATCCACATCGACGTGACGCCGGCCAGGTTGCGCCACAGGTGCAGGCGCCAGCTGGTGGGGATGATGGACTGGCGGGCGGCACGGGCCCACAGCAACAGCAGCACCACCGACGGCAGGCCGCGAAAGAGGATCACCTGCGGCAGCGTCGCGCCATGATCGACGCCCAGCTTCACGAAGGACCCCATGACGGCGAACATCGCGGACGCCAACAACATCCAAAGAGCCTGCATGGGGCCAACCGCCAGGGAATATTGAAATAAGGGAAAGCGATACTATACTCCCCCTCGAAAGGCGGGCCCGTCCGCCGCCCGGGTTCCGCGGGGAACCCGGCGCCGGACGGGCCGTCCAACCTGGTCACTCCGCTCGCAGAGGAATACAAGAAACATGAAGCGCATTTTTCTGTTCATCATCACCAACCTCGCGGTCATGGTCGTGCTGTCGGCCACGCTGCGCATCCTGGGGGTGGACCGCTACATCACCGCCCAGGGCCTGAACGTCCAGGCACTGCTGATCTTCTCGGTGGTGGTCGGTTTCACGGGCGCGATCATCTCGCTGCTGATCAGCAAGCCCATGGCCAAATGGAGCACCGGCGCGCGGGTCATCGACCCCAGCGCCCCCGCCAGCCACCGCGAAGCCTGGCTGGTGGAAACCGTGCACCAGTTGGCAGACCGCGCCGGCATCGGCCGTCCCGAGGTCGCGATCTATGAAGGCGAGCCCAACGCGTTCGCCACCGGCGCCTTCAAGAACGACTCGCTGGTCGCCGTGTCCACGGGCCTGCTGGAAAGCATGACCGAAGAGGAAGTGGCCGCGGTGCTGGGCCACGAGGTCGCGCACATCGCCAACGGCGACATGATCACGCTCACGCTGATCCAGGGCGTGGTCAACACGTTCGTGGTGTTCCTGGCGCGCGTGGTGGGTTACTTCATCGACAAGGCCGTGTTCAAGAACGAGCGCGGCGTGGGCATCGGCTACTACGTCACGGTGCTGGTCTGTGAAATCATCTTCGGCATCCTGGCTTCGGTCATCGTGGCCTGGTTCTCGCGCCAGCGCGAATACCGCGCCGATGCCGGCTCGGCCCACCTGATGGGCTCGCGCGAGCCGATGATCCGCGCCCTGGCCCGCCTGGGCGGCCTGGAGCCGGGCGACCTGCCCAAGTCGTTCCAGGCGTCGGGCATCACCGCCAAGGGTGGGATCGCCGCGCTGTTCGCCTCGCACCCGCCCATCCAGAACCGCATCGCGGCGCTGCAACAGAACCGCGTGGGCTGATCCCCCTGCGCGTGTTGGCGGCCAGAGTGGCGGCCGTCGCCGCCCGCAAGAAAACCGGGCCGGACTGCACCTTGCAGTCCGGCCCGATTGTTTTGTGCCCCGCGCCCGGCGGCGGCCGCCGCCGGACGGCGATGCACCGGGATCAACCCAGCGTCAGCACCGTGGCGCCGGTGGTCTTGCGGCTTTCCAGCGCGGCCTGCGCTTCGCCAGCCTGCTCCAGCGTGTAGCGCTGGTCGATGCGGACCTTGATCTTCTTCCTGGTCACCAGGCCGAACATCTCGTCCGCGGCGGCCTTGAGCTTTTCCGGCGTATTGACGTGCAGGCCCAGCGAGGGGCGCGTCAGGTACAGGCAGCCCTTCTGGTTCAGTTGGCCCACGTTCACGCCCGTGACCGGACCCGAGGCATTGCCGAAGCTGACCATCAGGCCGCGCGGCTCCAGGCAGTCCAGCGAGGTTTCCCAGGTGTCCTTGCCCACGCCGTCGTACACCACCGGCACTTTCTTGCCCTTGGTCAGTTCCAGCACGCGCTCGGCGACGTTCTCGCGCGAGTAGTCGATGGTTTCCCAGGCGCCGTTGGCGCGCGCCAGCGCGGCCTTCTCGGGGCTGGAGACGGTGCCGATCAGCTTCACGCCCAGCGCCTTGGCCCATTGGCAGGCGATCAGGCCCACGCCGCCGGCGGCCGCATGGAACAGAATGGTCTCGCCGCCTTGCAGGCGATAGGTCTGGCGGAACAGGTACTGCACCGTCAGGCCCTTGAGCATCAGCGCGGCGGCGTCGTCGAACTCGACGCCGCGCGGCAGCTTGACGACCTGCGCGGCCGGCACGTTGCGGGCTTCGGCATAGGCGCCCAGCGGGCTCTGGCCGTAGGCCACGCGATCGCCGACCTTCAGGTGGGCGACGTCGGCACCGGCGGCCTCGACCACGCCGGCGGCCTCGAAACCCAGGCCATGCGGCAGCGGATGCGGATACAGGCCGGTGCGGTAGTAGATGTCGATGAAGTTCAGGCCGACGGCATGCTGGCGGATGGTGACTTCATTGGGCGCGGGCGCGGGCACCTCGACCTCGGCGACCTTCAGGACTTCCGGTCCGCCATGCTGTTCGATTCGGACTGCCTTGACGAGCTTGCTGGCCATGCCGGCCTCCTTTTCTTATTACGGATGCAATGAACGAAACCCATGGCCCGCGGCAGGAGCCAAGGGAAGAAATGACGAAGAACTATCCCGCCCGCTTGCCGCGGCCCGACAGCACGAACACGCCGCCCAGCACCAGCGCCGTGCCGGCCAGTTGCCAGAGCGTGATCGGCTCATCCAGGAACCAGGCCGCCAGGAACAGCACCGACACCGGCCCCAGCATGCCCAGCAGCGCCGCCGTGGGCGCGCCGATGAGCGCCACGCCCCACATCAGCATGAACACCGGCAGCACCGTGTTGAAGGTGGCGTGGATCAGCGAATAACCATAGACGCCGGCAGGCTGGGCGAACAGCAGCGACAGCGGATGCACCACGGCGAACTGCACCAGGCAGGCCACGCACGAGACCGTCATCGCATAGGCCACCAAGCGGGTGGCGCCGACGCGCTTGACGATCTCGCCCGAGCAGATCAGGTAAACAGCATAGCTGAGGGCGGACAGGAAAACGAAGAAAGACCCTGTCACGACATCGGAGCCGGTGTTCTGGCCCAGGTCGTGCGCGAACACCAGCACCACGCCCAGGTACGACAGGCCCATCGCGATCCACTGCCGAGCCAGCACCGGCCGCTTGAACCAGGCGGCCGACAGCAGCACCACCATGGATGGCGACAGGAACAGGATCAGGCGTTCGAGGCCCGCCGAGACGTAGCGCAGCCCGATGAAGTCCATGAAGCTGGAGAAGTAATAGCCCAGCAGGCCGAGCAGGCAGATCTTCAGGCGCTCTTGCACGGTCAGCAGCGGCAATTCGCCGCGCGTGGCGCGGCGCGACTGCCACCAGGCGATGGCGGCGAAGAACGGCAGCGCGAACAGCATGCGGAACGCGATCAGCGTGACCGCGTCGATGCCGTAGCGGTAGGTGAGCTTGACGACGATGGCCTTGGCCGCGAACAGGATCGCGCCCAGCGAAGCCAACAGAAAGCCCACCAGCCTTTGCTCGGAGGGTGAGCGGGGTAAGCGGGTGGGCACGGACTCGGCGGAGGGATTCATGCGATCATTTTATAGTTTGCCCGCGCCCGCCCGCGCGCCGTGCGCGGGCTTTTTTCAGCAGGACGCGCCACGCTGCCGGCGGAAAACCGCCGCGAACAAGGCTCGACCAATACGCCCTTGCGGCAGACCCCGTCCCATGACCTCCCACCGCTACGCCCTGATCCAGATCCACTTCGCTGCCGTGCTGTTCGGCCTGACCGGCGTATTCGGGGAACTGATCCATGCCAGCGCCAGCGTCATCACGCTGGGACGCGCGATGTTCGCCGTGGCGGCGCTGATCTTCTTCGCGCGGCTGCAGCGCCGCAAACTGCTCAGCCCGCTGACGCCCGCGCAGATGACCGGGCTGATCCTGGCCGGCCTGCTGCTGGCGGCGCACTGGGTCACGTTCTTCGTCTCGGTCAAGGTGGGCGGCATCGCCATCGCCACGCTGGGCTTCGCCAGTTTCCCGGCCTTCATCACGCTGCTCGAAGGCCTGGTGTTCCGCGAGAAGGTGCGCATGGCCGAGTGGATCGTGCTGGGGCTGGTCACCGCCGGCCTGGTGCTGGTCACGCCCTCGTTCGACCTGGCCGACCAGGGCACCGTCGGGCTGGCCTGGGGCCTGCTGTCCGGCCTGGCCTTCGCCCTGCTGGCGCTGATGAACCGCCGCTCGGCCGCCGGCATCGACGCCATGCAGGTGGCCTGCTGCCAGAACATCGTGGTGGCGCTGGCCCTGCTGCCCGCCTCGGCCTCCCAACTGCCTACGGTCGCCGCCATCAACTGGATGTGGCTGGCGCTGCTGGGCGTATTCTGCACCGGCCTGTCGCACTATCTGTTCGTCTCCAGCCTGACGCGCCTGAACGCGCGCAGCGCCGGCCTGGTGATCGCGCTGGAACCTGTCTACGCCATCGCCTTCGCCTGGATGCTGTTCGACCAGCAGCCCACCGTGCGCATGGTGGCGGGCGGCGTGCTGATCGTGGCCGCCATCGTCTGGTCGGGACTGCGCAAGCCGGCGCATTGAAGACGGCTTCACGATACTGTCACGATCTTCTGCATTGACAGTAGTTGCCTGGTCAGATAAATTGGCGGCCATCATGACCGCATCCCGATCTTCCTCCGACGGCGTCCAGCACTACCGCAGCGACAGCCAGAGCCTCAGCGACGACAATACCGGCTTTCTCATCAAGCTGGTGTTCCACTCGATGAATCGCATGCTCGACCAGGAGATGGCGCCGCTGGAACTGACCGCCATGCAGTGGCGGCCCATCTCCCTGCTGTGCAGGGGCCGCGCCGACACCCCCGCCGAACTGGCCCGCCTCAATGGCGTGGACACCGGCGCCATGACCCGCACGCTCGACCGCCTGGAGGCCAAGGGCCTGGTGCGCCGCAACCGCAGCCTCGAAGACCGGCGCGTCATCCGCATCGAACTTACCGAAAGCGGCAAGGAAAAAGGCCGGCAGATCCCCCAATACATCGCCAAGGTGCTCAACCACCACCTGCGCGGTTTCTCGCCCGAAGAGGTCAGCCAGCTGCGCCACCTGCTGCGCCGCATGCTGGCCAACGGCTCGGACGGTCTCTGACAACGCGCGGGTAACCCTGCCGGCAGCGCGGTTGACAGGGTTTACCCGATTTTTTCAGGCATATAATTGCCTAGGCAATTACAGATCAGTCAAATATTTTCAGCTTTTCGTCAGAATGAAACGCCTACTACTCACTACCCTGGTGCTTGCGCTCAGCGGGTGCGCACTGATGGATCCGGCCGCGCCGCCGGCCACCGAGATCGACGGCGCCCGGCTGGGCCTGGCCCGGCAGGACGTAGCCTGGCCCGACGCCCAATGGTGGCGGCGCTACGGCGACCCGCAGCTCGATCGACTGGTCGATGAAGCCCTGGCCGGCAATCCCTCGCTGGCCGCCGCCCAGGCGCGCCTGGCGCAGGCCAACGCCGCCGTGGCCCGTTCAAGAGCTCCGCTGCTGCCGCGCGTGGACGGCAACTACGCGCTGACGCGCGAGCACCTGCCAAAGAACTACATTTACCCTGCCCCGCTGGGCGGTTCGGTGACCAGCGACAACCGCCTGGCGCTGGACTTCACCTGGGAACTGGATTTCTGGGGCAAGAACCGCGCCCTGCTGAAGTCGGCCGTGTCGCAGCGCGACGCCGCGTCGGCCGACGCCCAGGCCGCGCGCAACGTGCTGGCGCGGTCCGTGGTGCGCAGCTATCTGAACCTGCAGAACGGCTTTGCGCAGCGCCAGGTGCTGGAACGCACCGTCGAGCAGCGGGCCGACGTGCTGGACCTGACCCGAGGCCGCGTCGGCGCGGGCCTGGACACCCAGGTCGAGGTCAAGCAGGCAGAATCCTCGCTGGCGGCGGCCAAGGTGGAACTGACGCAGGAAGAGACCACCATTGCCCAGTTGCGCAACCAGATCGCCGCGCTGGCCGCGGCCGGTCCGTCGCGCGGGCAATCGGTGCAGCCCGTGAAGCTGACGGCGCCCTCGGGCGTGGTGCCGGCCTCGGTGCCGCTGGAACTGCTGGGCCATCGGCCCGACGTGGTCGCCGCGCGCTGGCGCGCCGAGGCCGCTCGCAGCCAGATCGACGCGGCGAAAGCGCAGTTCTATCCCAACGTCAATCTGGTCGCTTTCGCGGGTTTCCAGGCCTTGGGCACCAACCAACTGCTGGACGCGGGTTCTCGCACCTTCGGCATCGGCCCGGCCGTCACGCTGCCGATCTTCCATGGCGGCGAACTGAACGCCAACCTGGCGGGCCGCCGCGCCGACGCCGACGTCGCCGTGTCCGACTACAACCAGACCGTGCTGGACGCCGTGCGGCAGACCGCCGACGCTCTCGACGCGCTGCGCCTGATCGACCGCGAGAAGCAGGAACAGCGGCAGGCCCGCGAAGCCATCGAATCGGCCTACGACATCGCGGTGCGGCGCTACAAGGCCGGCATGGGCAACTACCTGTCCGTGCTCACCGCCCAGACGTCCGTGCTGACGCAAGCCCGCCTGGACACCGACCTGCAGGCGCGCGCCTACCAGCTCGACGCCGACCTGGCCTACGCGCTGGGCGGCGGCTACCGTCCCGACCAGACAGAAACGGCCCAGGCCCAGCAGGCCCAGGCCGACGCCACCCATTGATACCGAACGACACGACTCCTACGTCATGACTACCGCAACCCCCAATCCCAAGCGCAAGCGCCTGCTGCTGATCGCCGCCGGCGTGTTCATCCTGCTGGCCATCGCCTATGCCATCTGGTGGGCGATGTTCGGCTCCCACTACGAAAGCACCGACGACGCCTACGTGCACGGCAACCTCGTGCAGATCACCCCGCAGGTGGCCGGCACCGTGGTCGCCATCGAGGCCGACGACACCGACACCGTGAAGGCCGGCCAGCCGGTCGTGCGCATCGATTCGTCCGACGCCGACGTCGCGCTGCAGCAGGCCGAGGCGCAACTGGCGCAGACCGTGCGCCAGACCCGCACGCGCTACGTGCAGAACGATTCGCTGGCCGCCAACGTCGAAGTGCGCCAGGCCGATATCGAGCGCGCCCAGGCCGAACTGAGCCGCGCGCAGAGCGACCTGAAGCGCCGCCAGGAACTGGCCCGCTCGGGCGGCGTCAGCGGCGAGGAAATCCTGCACGCACAGACCACCCTGAAGTCGGCCCAGTCGGGCCTGGCGCAAGCCCGCGCCGCGTTGGCCGCCGCGCAGGCCGAATTGACCACCAACCAGGCGCTGACGCACGGCACCGACGTGGCCCACCACCCCGACGTGCTGCACGCCGCCGCCGCGGTGCGCCGCGCCTGGCTGGACAAGTCGCGCACGGTGCTGCCCGCGCCGGTCGACGGCATGGTCGCGCGCCGCAGCGTGCAGGTGGGCCAGCGCGTCGCCCCCGGCTCGGTGCTGATGAACGTGGTGCCGCTGGACCAGTTGTGGATCGAAGCCAACTTCAAGGAAGGCCAACTGCGCAAGATGCGCATCGGCCAGCCCGCCACGCTGACGGCCGACCTGTACGGGGATTCCGTCACGTACCACGGCAAGATCGTGGGCATGGACGCCGGCACCGGCAGCGCCTTCGCCCTGCTGCCCGCGCAGAACGCCACCGGCAACTGGATCAAGGTGGTGCAGCGCGTGCCCGTGCGCATCGCGCTCGATCCCGCCGAACTGAAGCAGAACCCGTTGCGCGTGGGCCTGTCGATGAACGTGGAGGTCGACATCGCCGACCAAGAGCACGGCCAGGCCCTGACCGCCGCCGCGCGCGCCGAACCCGCCTTGTCCACGCGCGCCTTCGAGCCCACGCACGACGACGCCGACAAGCAGATCGCCAGGATCATCCAGGCCAACCTCCAGTAATCCGGGTCCTGCCATGAGCGACGATACCCAGGCGACCGCCCCCGCGGCGGCGCCCAAGCCCGCCGGAGGCCCGCCCGCCCCGCGCACGTTCCCGCCGCTGGAAGGCGCCACGCGCATCCTCGGGTCGGTGGCGCTGTCCACCGCGGTGTTCATGAACGTGCTGGATACGTCCATCGCCAACGTGTCCATTCCCACCATCTCGGGCGACCTGGGCGTCAGTTCCAGCCAGGGCACGTGGGTGATCACCTCGTTCGCGGTGGCCAACGCCATCACGGTGCCGCTGACGGGATGGCTGACGCAGCGCTTCGGCCAGGTGCGCCTGTTCCTGGCCTCCACGCTGCTGTTCGTGCTGGCCTCGTGGCTGTGCGGCTTCGCGCCGTCGCTGGAGGCCCTGATCCTGTTCCGCGTGCTGCAAGGCGCGGTGGCGGGCCCGATGATCCCGCTGTCGCAGACGCTGATGCTGGCCAGCTTTCCCAAGGAAAAGGCCGGCATGGCCCTGGCCATCTGGGGCATGACCACACTGGTGGCGCCGGTGGCCGGGCCGCTGCTGGGCGGCTGGATCTCGGACAACTACACCTGGCCCTGGATCTTCTACATCAACGTGCCGGTGGGCCTGTTGGCCGCATGGATCAGCTGGTCCATCTACAAGGACCGTGAATCCGTCACGCACAAGCTGCCCATCGACAAGGTCGGCCTGGCGCTGCTGGTGGTGTGGGTCGGCGCCATGCAGATCATGCTGGACAAGGGCAAGGAGCTGGACTGGTTCGCCAGCGGCACCATCCAGATCCTGGCGCTGATCACCGTCGTGGCGTTCGTGTTCTTCCTGATCTGGGAGCTGACCGACAAGCACCCCATCGTGGACCTGCGACTGTTCAAGGTGCGCAACTTCACGGTGGGATCGATCACGCTGGCGGTGGCCTATGGCGTGTTCTTCGGCAACGTGGTGCTGCTGCCGCTGTGGCTGCAGAGCAATATGGGCTACACGGCCACGTATGCCGGCCTGGTCACGGCGCCGGTGGGCATCCTGGCCATCGTGCTGACGCCCATCGTCGGCAAGCTGCTGGCCACGCGAGACCCGCGCCAGATCGTGACCGTGTCGTTCATCATCTTCGCCACGGTGTTCTTCATGCGTTCCGGCTTCAACACCGACGTGGACGTGCGCGGGCTGATGATTCCCACCATCATCCAGGGCGCGGCCATGGCGGCGTTCTTCGTGCCGCTGACGTCCATCACGCTGTCGGGCCTGGAGCCGTGGCGCATTCCGGCCGCCTCGGGGCTGTCGAACTTCCTGCGCCTGACCCTGGGCGCGTTCGGCACCTCGATCGCCACCACGCTGTGGGAAAACCGCACCACGATGCACCACGCGCAGCTGACCGAAGTCGCCAAGCCCGGTGAACAGGCCTTCGACCACTTCATGAACACTTTCCAGCAGACGCTGGGCGCGACCCGTGAACAGGCGCTGGTGATGATCGACCGGCTGATCAACACGCAGGCGGCCACGCTGTCGGCCACCGACGTGTTCCATGCCTCGGCCATCATCTTCCTGTTCCTGACGGTGCTGGTGTGGTTCGCCAGGCCCAGGCTGAACAAGGGCGGCAAGGATGCCGGCGCGGCGGAGGCCGCGGCGGGCGCGCACTGATACGGTGCTCATGATGGTGCGCCGGATCCGCACGGCGCACCATCATCGAGTATTCGCGGCGGTAATAGACAGTATTAGCACAAAGACATTGACCGCCAGGCCGCAACGGCCGAACACTAGCCGCCTTCGATCGCATCCGCATACGGAGAGGCCATGAGTTCCCCACCCGCCGACATGGACTGCACGCCCGAGGAATGGGCCGTCCGCACCGATCTCGCCGCGCTGTACCGGCTGGTCGCCCATTTCCGCATGACGGACATGATCGACACGCACATCTCGGCGCGCCTGCCGGCAGACGAGCCCACGTTCCTGATCAACCGCTACGGCATCCTTTTTCACGAGATGCGCGCGTCCGACCTGGTCAAGATCGATCATCTGGGCAACGTCATCGACCCGCGCGCCCAGGCCGAACCGCAGCGCTTTCGCGTCAATGCGGCGGGCTTCACGATACACTCGGCCATCCATCTGGCGCGCCACGACCTGCACTATGTGGTGCATACGCATACGGCGGCCGGCATCGCGGTATCGGCGCAGCGCGACGGCCTGCTGCCCATCAGCCAGCATGCGCTCAAGTTCCACGGCAAGCTGGGTTACCACGACTACGAAGGCATCGCGCTGGACCTGGCCGAACGCGACCGCCTGGTGCAAGACCTGGGGCCGCACAAGGCCATGATCCTTCGCAATCATGGCCTGCTGGCCGGTGGCGCCACGGCGGCCGAGGCCTTTCACGAGATCTACTTCCTTGAACGGGCCTGCCAGGCGCAGGTGCAAGCCATGGCCGGCGGCGCCGCACTGATCTTTCCTCCCGAGGAGGTGCGCACCCGTGTCGCCGGGCAGTTCGCGCGCGACGAGTCGGAAGAGATCCGCAATACCGCATGGCTCGCGGCGCTACGCCTGATCGACGACAGCTATCTCGGATGAACCGAATGGCGCGGCCGCACGGCGCGGCGGCCCGCGATGCCGCTCACGCGCTGCCGCGCCGCACCACCAGTCCCGTCAGCAAGTCCTGCTTCTCGATGAAGCCGTGCAGCGCAGCCATGAATTCGCTCTCGGCCACGCTCAGCTTGCGGTTGCGAGACCACAGCAGATGCACATCCACGTCGGCCACGCCCTGGTCGGGCGGCAACCGCTGAAAGCGTCCGCTGCGCACGTCGTCATACACGGTGTGCTCGGGCAGGCAACCGATGCCGAAGCCTGCATAGATCAGGCGCTTGATCTCCGTCATGCTCGATGACGAGCCGATCACCCTGCCCGTGAATCCCATCTCGTCGCGAAAGATCGCCAGGGGCGACAGATGACCGCCCACCCTGTCGCTGTTGAAGGACACCAGCGGATAGCTGGTGATGTCCGCGATGCGCAGGTCATCGCGGCCGAACAGCGGATGGTGCTGCCCACAGAACAATGCATAGCGCTGACGCAGGAAGATGCGCGCGTCGATGCTGGCCGGCAGCGTGCGGCGAGGCGTCAGCCCCAGCGTGATGGCCTTCTGCTGCAGGCCGTTCACGACGTCGGCGCTGCGCATGACCTGCACCTCGAATTCGATGCGCGGATAAGTGCGATGGAATTCGGACAGGAATTCGTCATAGGCCGGGTAGTCGATGCCGCTGGCCGCTCCGATGCGGATCGTGCCCGAGATGTCGGTATCGCGATCCACGTCGGCCAGGGCCAGGCGGGAAACCGTGCCGTAGATTTCCTCGGCGATCTTCTGCACCTCGATGCCGGCCTGCGTGACCTCGATGCGCGGACCATGGCGGTCGACCAGGCGCATGCCCAGCCGGTCTTCGAGCCGGCGCAGGGCCTGGCTGACCGCGGGCTGCGTCAGATGCAGATGCATGGCGGCGCGGCTGACACTGCGCTCGCGCGCGATGGCCAGGAACGTTCTCAGCAGGTTCCAGTCCAGGCGGTCGTTCAGGTAGGTGTCGGGCTGGTCGTTGCCCATCTCGGATTTCATGGTTCGCGCGCGGGAATCCCATGCCGGCTGCACGGTTTCGTGCATGTTGCTCGCCTATATGCACACCGGTCAAGCATAAATGCTGCTAATACTTCGAATTGAAAAAGCGAATTTTACGAACGCCGCCGATGCGGTGACACTTCAGTGACCGCCCGGCCACAGGCCGGGCGCATAACGCGACGGGAACCCGTCCAAGACACTTTGCAAGGGGAAATCTTGCAGCCTGATACGCAACGCATCACTGATGCGGTCGATGCGCTGGAGCCCTATATGCTCCAGACGCTGGCCGGCTTCGTGCGGGCGGAAAGCCCGTCCGGGTCCGAAGAGCCGGCCGCGGCCTTCTTCGAGGAGGCCCTGCGCGCCCTGGGCCTGGCGCCCGAGCGCATCCTGCTGGACAGCGCGGCGCTGGAAAAGCTGCCGTACTTCGCCTGCCCCTGTTCGCCGGACAACGGCCGGGCCAATCTGCTGGCGCGCCACCTGCCCCACTCGGGCCAGGGCCGCTCGCTGCTGTTCAATGGGCACCTCGACGTGGTGCCCACCGGGCCCGCGCGGATGTGGTCCCGGCCGCCCTACGAGCCCGCCCTCGTCGACGGCTGGCTGCATGGCCGGGGCAGCGGCGACATGAAGGCGGGCCTGGTGTGCGCGCTGGTGGCCTACAAGGCCCTGCTGCAATTGGGCGTCCAGCCCGCAGGCACCGTCGGCTTCAACGCGGTGCTGGACGAGGAAAACACCGGCAACGGCGCGCTGGCCACCGTGTACGCGTTGCAGAACGCCGTGGGCCAGGCGAAGCTGGCCGACTTCGACGCCGTCGTCATTCCCGAACCCTTCGGCGAAGCGCTGCTGTGCGCGCAGGTCGGCGTGTGCTGGCTGACCGTGCACCTGACGGGCATTCCCGCGCACGTGGCCTACATGGGCAGCGGCGTGAACCCCATCGAGGCCGGCATCGCCATCATGGCCGACCTGAAGGAGCTCGAGGCCGAATGGAACGCGCCCGCGTTCAAGCATCCGGCCTTTGCCGACCAGGAGCATCCGATCAATTTCAACCTGGGGCGCATCGAGGGCGGCGAGTGGCACTCCTCCGTGCCCTGCACCTGCACGCTGGGCATCCGCATCAGCTTCTATCCCGGCATGGAGCCGGACGAGGCGCGCGCCATCGTGTCCGCGCGCATCCGCGCCGCGGCCGAACGCGCCAATCCGAACCTGGCAGTCGAGATCGACTACCAGGGCCAGTACGGCGAAGCCTGCGTCTTCGACCTGGAGGCGCCGGCCATGCAGGCCCTGGCGCGCGCGCACGAGAAAGTCACGGGCGCACGCCCGCGCACGCTGGCCTGCACGGCGACCACCGACGCCAAGCACTTCCGCCACGCAGGGGTGCCCGTGACCTGCTATGGCCCTGAAGCCCGCAACATACACGGCATCGACGAAGCCGTTTCCCTTGCCAGCATGAAGCGCGTGGCGGCCGCCATGGCGCAACTCATGGTCGATTGGTGCGGCGTCGAGCCCGCCACGCACTGAACCGCGGGCAGATCTGCCCATCCACCCTCGTTGTCCCCCAGCCGGAGATTGATCATGAAGTTCAAGCAAATCCTGAAACTGTCGGCCGGCGCACTGGTCCTGTCGGCCCTCCTGCCCCTGAACGCCGTGCAGGCGCAAACCCGCGGCGGCACCCTCAACATGATCGTGCAGCCCGAGCCGCCCATCCTGGTGCCGGCGCTGAACCAGCAAGGCCCCACGCAGTTCGTCGCCGGCAAGATCTACGAGAGCCTGCTGACCTACAACTTCGATCTGAAACCGCAGCCCGGCCTGGCCAAGTCGTGGGAGGCCTCCCCCGACGGGCTGAGCTACACCTTCCACCTGCAGGACGGCGTGAAGTGGCACGACGGGCAGCCGTTCACCGCGGACGACGTGGTGTTCTCGCTGACGGAAATGCTGCCCAAGACGCACGCCCGCGCCAAGGTCATCCTGGGCAACTTCATCGACAAGGTCGAGAAGACTGGCGACCTCACCGTCAAGATCACCCTGAAATCGCCCTTCCCGGCCTTCATGCTGATGTTCGAGCCGGGCTTCGCGCCGATGATGCCCAAGCACATCTATGCCGGCACCGACTATGCCAACAACCCGGCCAACCAGAAGCCCGTCGGCACGGGCCCCTTCATGTTCAAGGAATGGAAGCGCGGCCAGTACATCAAACTTGAGCGCAACCCGAACTACTGGAAGCCCGGCAAGCCCTACCTGGACGAACTGGTGTTCAACGTGATTCCGGACTCGGCATCGCGCGCCGTGGCCTACGAGCGCGGCAGCGTGGACGTGCTGCGCGGCGGCGACGTGGACAACGTCGACATCAAGCGCCTGCGCGCCGTGCCGGGCACGGAGTTCAGCACAAAGGGCTGGGAGATGTTCTCGCCGCAGGCCTATCTGATCTTCAACCAGCGCAAGCCGCCCTTCGACAACCTGAAGGTGCGCCAGGCGGTGATGCACGCGATCAACCGCAAGATGATCGCGGACAACATCTTCTTCGGCCTGGGCCGGCCGTCGACCAGCCCCTTCGTGGCCAGCGAGATGTTCTTCGATAAAAGCATCCCCGCCACGCCGTTCGACATGAAGCAGGCGCGCGCACTGATCAAGGAATCCGGCATCAAGCCAGAGGACTACACCATCCGCCAGTTGAGCTTCCCGTACGGCTCGACCTGGGACCGGCTGGGCGAGTACACCAAGCAGGCGCTGACGCAATTGGGCTTCAAGGTGAACACCGAGTCCACGGACGCCGGCGGCTGGGCATCGCGGACCGGCAACTGGGACTTCGACATCACCACCAACTTCACGTACCAGTACGGCGATCCCGCGCTGGGCGTTCAGCGCCTGTACATCTCGTCGAACATCGTCAAGGGATCGCCCTTCGCCAACGTGCAAGGCTACAGCAACCCCGCGACGGACAAGCTGTGGACAGCGGCCGCGGCCGAGACCGATCCCGCCAAGCGCCAGCAGATGTACAGCGAGCTGCAGAAGGTGCTGGTCGACGAAGTGGCCAATGGCTACCTGCTCGATCTCGAGTTCCCGACGCTGTACCGCGGCAAGGTGAAAAACCTCGTCAAGACGGCCATTGGCCTGAACGAGTCGTTCGACGACGTCTACATCGAGAAATAAGCCGTGCGTTTCCTGTCCTTTTTTGCCTCGCGCCTGGGCAAGGCCATCCTGGTGGTCCTGGGCGTGGTGGTCATCAACTTCTTCCTGATCAGGCTGGCCCCCGGCGATCCCGCCGAGGTGCTGGCCGGCCAGGCCGGCGCGGGCGACCCCGCCTTCGTGCAGCAACTGCGCCAGCAGTTCGGCCTGGACCAACCCCTGCTGGTGCAGTTGGGCATCTACCTGAAGGGCGTGGCCACGCTGGACCTGGGGTACTCGTACCGCAGCCAGTTGCCGGTGCTCGATCTGATCCTGGAGCGCCTGCCCGCGACCTTCCTGCTGATGACCTGTGCCTTCGTGTTCTCGCTGGTGCTGGGCGTGCTGCTGGGCGTGCTGGCGGCCCGCGTCCGCTACGCCAACAAGCGGCGCTGGCTGGACAGCAGCATCATGGCCGGCGCGCTGCTGCTGTACGCCACCCCGCTGTTCTGGCTGTCGCTGATGGGCATCCTGCTGTTCTCGGTGCTGCTGGGGTGGCTGCCGGCATTCGGCATGGAGACCGTGGGCGCCAATCTGCAGGGCTGGGAGCGCGCCTGGGACATCGCACAGCATCTGGTGCTGCCGACCGTCACGCTGGGCTGCTTCTTCATGGCGGTGTACGTGCGGCTGACCCGCGCCTCGATGCTCGAAGTGATCGGCATGGATTTCGTCAAGACGGCGCGCGCCAAGGGCGTGCCGGCGGGCCGCGTGATCCGTTCGCACGTCCTGCGCAATGCCTTGCTGCCCGTCATCACCTTCGCGGGCATCCAGCTCGGACAGATGGCCGGCGGCGCCGTGCTGACGGAGACGGTGTTCGCCTGGCCCGGCATCGGCCGCCTGATGTTCGACGCGCTGCTGCAACGCGACTACCAGTTGCTGCTGGGCATCTTCCTGGCGACGTCGATCATGGTCGTCGTCTTCAACCTGATGACAGACATGGTGTATCGCTGGGTGGACCCGCGCATCGCCGCCGGCGGACACGGAGGCGCGGCATGAAACTGCTAGCCAAACGCTATGCCCGCAATGCGGGCGCCGTCATCGGCCTGGCGATCCTGCTGGCCGTGATCGTGATGGCGCTGGCCGCGCCGCTGCTGTACGAAGAATCGCCGTGGACCATGGTGGCCGCGCCGCTGATCCCGCCGTTCACGGATGCCGCCTACCCGTTCGGCACGGACATGCTGGGCCGCGACATCACCGCCGGCCTGGTCTGGGGTGCGCGGGTCTCGCTGCTGGTCGGCCTGCTGTCCACGGGCGTCGCGCTGCTGTTCGGCATCTTCGTGGGCACGGTCGCCGGCTACTGCGGCGGCCGCATCGACGATGCGTTGATGCGCTTCACCGAGTTCTTCCAGACCATTCCGCAGTTGGCCATGGCCGTGGTGCTGGTGGCCGTGCTGGGACCGTCGGTGTATTCGATCATGGGTGCGATCGCGGTGGTGTCCTGGCCGCCGGCCGCACGCCTGGTGCGTTCCGAGTTCATGACGCTGAAGCAACGCGAATTCGTGCAGGCGGCCATCGTCATCGGCCAGACGCCGGCACGCATCGTCTGGTCGCAGATCCTGCCCAACGCCATGGCGCCCATCATCGTCTCGGCGTCGTTCATGGTGGCCACGGCCATCCTGACCGAGTCGTCGCTTTCCTTCCTGGGCCTGGGCGATCCCAACATGATGAGCTGGGGATTCATGATCGGCGCGGCGCGCACCATGATTCGCGAGGCCTGGTGGATGAGCGTGTGGCCCGGCGTGTCCATCCTGCTGACCGTGCTTGCCATCAATCTGATGGGCGAAGGACTGAACGACGCCCTGAACCCGCAGCTGCGCAAGCGCGGCGAATAAGGAGTCCTCCGTTGAACCAGGCTTCCTCCGCTCTGTTGTCCATCCGCGGCCTGAGCATCGCCCTGCCGGAAGGCGGCGACCGCCCCTGGGCGGTGCGCGACGTCTCCTACGACATCAACGCCGGCGAGATTCTCTGCATCGTGGGCGAATCGGGCTCGGGCAAATCCATGAGCGCCAACGCCATCATGGGCCTGCTGCCCGGCTACCTGACGCCGCAGTCCGGGCAGATCCTGTTCCGTGGGGAGGATCTGCTGACCCTGTCCGAAGAGCGCCTGCTGGGCATGCGCGGCAAGGACATCGCCATGATTTTCCAGGAACCCCTGTCGGCCCTGAACCCGCTGATGCCGGTGGGCGAGCAGATCGCCGAGGTGATGCGCGTGCATGGCGTGGATGGACCGCACGCCGCCGTGCCGTCCCCCGGGCAGACGCGCCCCCGGAACCGCGAGACGGCACGGCAGCGACGCGTGCTGGAACTGCTGGATTTCGTCGGCCTGCCCGATCCCACCGCCTTGGCGCACGCCTATCCGTTCAGGCTGTCGGGCGGCCAGCGCCAGCGGGTCATGATCGCCATGGCGTTGGCCCTGGAGCCCGCGCTGTTGATCGCCGACGAACCCACCACCGCGCTGGACGTGACCACCCAGGCGCAGATCCTGGCGCTGATCGCCCGCATCCAGAAAGAGAAAGGCATGGGGGTGATGTTCGTCACGCACGATTTCGGCGTGGTGGCGGAGATCGCGCATCGCGTGGCGGTGATGGAGAAAGGCGTGCTGGTCGAGCAGGGCAGCGCCGACCAGGTGCTCAACCATCCCTCGCATCCCTATACCCAGCGCCTGATCGCCGCCGTGCCGCATCAGCGCGCGCACGCGCGCCCCGAGGCCTTGCGCGACAAGCCGGTGCTCCAGGTACGGGGCCTGCGCAAGACCTATTCCCTGGGCGGCGGCCTGCTCAGCAGGAAGCGCGAAGTGCATGCCGTGGACGGCGTCAGCTTCGAGGCCCGCCGAGGCCAGACGCTGGGCATCGTCGGCGAATCTGGTTCCGGCAAATCCACCATCGGCAAATGCCTGCTGAAACTGGTCGGCATCGATGGCGGCGAACTGATCTTCGATGGCCGCGACATCGCCAACCTGCCCGAAGCCCAGTTCCGGCCGCTGCGCAAAGAGATCCAGATGATCTTCCAGGATCCTTTCGCGTCGCTCAATCCACGCCACTCGGTGGGCCGCATCATCAGCGACGGCCCGGTGGCCAATGGCGTGCCCCGGCCGCAGGCCGACAGGCGCACGCGCGAACTGCTGGAACTCGTGGGCCTGGACCCCTCCGCCTTCGACCGCTATCCCAACCAGTTCTCGGGCGGCCAGCGCCAGCGCATCGGCATCGCGCGCGCGCTGGCGCTGGAGCCCCAGGTGCTGGTGGCCGACGAGTCGGTCTCCGCGCTGGACGTCTCCGTGCAGGCCCAGGTGCTGGCGCTGCTGCGCGAGCTGCAGCAGAAGCTGCGCATCGCGTTGATCTTCATCACGCACGACCTGCGGGTGGCGGCGCAGATCTGCGACGAGGTGCTCGTCATGCATCGTGGCAAGGTCGTCGAGCACGGCAGCCCCGCGCAGATATTCGACCGCCCGCAGCATCCTTACACCCAGCAACTGATCGCCGCCATTCCCGGCCAGCACTGGGCCCCCACGCAGGCGCGCATCGCCTGAGTCCCTTTTCGCGGAGAACCATGAAACGCCCCGCCGCCGTCCCCACCGTGCAGATCGACAACGAACAGGTCCGCGTCACCGAATGGCGCTTTCCGCCCGGCGCCGAAACCGGCTGGCACCGCCACGGCATGTATTACGTGGTAGTGCCGCAGACCACGGGCGAACTGTTGCTGGAAACGCCGCAGGGCGAGGTCCGCAGCGCACTGACCACCGGCGTGGCCTACAGCCGTCCGGTGGGCATCGAGCACAACGTCGTCAACCCCAACGACAGCGAATTCGTGTTCGTCGAGATCGAACTGAAGACGACCGAGGCCTGAACCACGATATGAAGGCTTTTTTCTCAGAAGAGCAACTGCTGCACACGCCGCAGCAGTTCATGCGCGCCGGCCGCATCAGCAAGCCGACCGACGTGCCCGCGCGTGCCGAAACCCTGCGCGCCATGCTGTCCAGCCGAGGCATTGCACTGGCCGCGCCCCTCGACTATGGCCGCGCTGCGCTGGACGGCGTGCACAGCGCGGCCTACCTGGACTTCCTGGAGCACGCGTACGAACGCTGGCAGGCGCTGCGCGGCCAGGGGCCCGAACCCGGCATCGAAGTCCTGCCCAACCTGTCGCCCTATGGCGGCAGCCCGGCCCCGCACGCGCGCCGGCCGCCCTGCCCCTCGCCCTCGATCATCGCGCAGGCCGGCTACTACCTGGGCGATCTCTCCTGCCCCATCGGTCCGCACACCTGGCGCGCCGCGCTGCGCTCCACCCACAGCGCAGTGGCCGCGGCCGACCATGTGCTGCAGACAGGTGATCTGGCCTACGCCCTGTGCCGTCCTTCCGGCCACCACGCGCACCACGACCGTGCGGGCGGCTTCTGCTACCTGAACAGCTCGGCCGCCGCCGCGCAACGGCTGGCGCACGCGCTGGGCCGCGTGGCCGTGCTGGACGTGGACGCGCATCATGGCGACGGCACGCAGAACATCTTCTATTGCCGCGACGACGTCTACACCGTTTCCACGCACGCGGACCCCATCGGCTACTACCCGTTCTATTGCGGCTACGCCGATGAACGCGGCGCGGACGCGGGCGCGGGCTGCAATCTGAACCTGCCCTTGCCGCACGGCACCGACGGCCGGGCCTATGGCGCCTTCCTCGAACGCGCCCTGGCGTCCGTGACGCAGTACCAGCCGCGCGCGCTGGTGCTGGCCCTGGGTTTCGACACCTACAAGGACGATCCCATCAGCGTCCTGCGCTTCGACATCGAGACCTACCGCGACATAGGCGCCCGAGTCCGCGCACTGGGCCTGCCCACGGTCGTCGTGCAGGAGGGCGGCTATCAGGTCGACAGCATCGGCCAGGCGCTGGACGCCTTTCTGCGAGGCATGGCGGCCGCCTGACGCCCGCGCACGACAACATCTTTTCCGAGACGA
This sequence comes from Bordetella ansorpii, assembly GCF_900078705.1. GTDB lineage: Bacteria > Pseudomonadota > Gammaproteobacteria > Burkholderiales > Burkholderiaceae_B > Bordetella > Bordetella ansorpii_A. The sequence goes on along the minus strand of NZ_FKIF01000010.1, from coordinate 23,739 downwards.
GCATCACCATGAATACCGACACCGACATGCAAGCCCCGCTCTCGATCAACGGCCAGCGGCTATGGCAGTCCCTGATGGACCTGGCCCGGGTCGGCGCCACGGAAAAAGGCGGCAATTGCCGGCTGGCGTTGACCGACCTGGACCGCCAGGGCCGCGACCTGGTCGCCGGCTGGATGCGCGAGGCCGGGCTGGAAGTCAGCGTGGACCAGATCGGCAATGTCTTTGGCCGCCGCGAGGGCCGCGATCCCTCGCGGCCGGCCGTCTGCACGGGCAGCCACATCGACACCCAGCCCACCGGCGGCCGCTTCGATGGCTGCTTCGGCGTGATGGCCGGCCTGGAGGTGATGCGCACCCTGCGGGAACGTGGCATCCAGACCGACTCCGCGCTGGAGCTGGCCATCTGGACCAATGAGGAAGGCAGCCGCTTCGTGCCCTTCATGATGGGATCGGCGGTGTACTGCGGCAAGTTGCCGCTGGAGCAGGCGCTGGCCACCGCCGACAGCGAGGGCAAGCGCGTGGGCGACGAACTGCGGCGTATCGGCTATGCCGGAGACCGCCCCGTGGGCCAGCGCAGCTTCGGCCACTATCTCGAAGCCCACATCGAACAGGGTCCCATTCTGGAAGCCGAGGATACGGTCATCGGCGCCGTGACCGGTTCCCTGGGCATGTACTGGTACGAGGTGGTCGTGACGGGCATGGAAGCCCACGCCGGCCCCACGCCCATGCCGCTGCGCCGGGACGCCCTGTACGCCGCCACTTTCATCATGCAGGAAGTCGTGCGGATCGCGCTGGACCATGCGCCGCACGGCCGCGGCACGGTCGGGTCGGTGCAGGTCCATCCCGGCTCGCCCAACGTCATTCCCGGCGCCGTCACCTTCACGGTGGACATCCGCCACGAGGACGCCGCGAGGCTGGCCGGGATGAACGCCCGCTTCCACGAGATCGTACGCGCCGTGGCATCCGGCGAACGCACCGGGCACGAGATGCGGGTCCAGGTGCGCCAGACCGCCTACTTCCCGCCCACGCCCTTCGCGCCGGCGCTGGTCGAGGCCGTGCGCGGCCAGGCGCGCGCGCGCGGCTACTCGGCCATGGACATCGTGACCGGCGCGGGCCACGACGCCGTGCACATCGCCGGGATCGTTCCCACCGCGATGATCTTCGTGCCTTGCAAGGACGGCATCAGCCACAACGAGATCGAGGATGCCGATCCGAAGCACCTCGAAGCCGGCGCCAATGTGCTGCTGGGCGCGATGACCCAGCTGGCGGGCATCGCGCCCTGAGCCGCGTGGCGTGCAAGACCGCTTGCGCGCACGCCTTTCCGAGTCCGAGGATGCCGTGAGCGCCCCGCCCCTCCCTTCGTCCGCCGACGCCGCCAGGCGCACCGGCATCGCCTGCTTTCTGCTGGCGCTGCTGGCCAACGCCCTGTTCGACGCCGGCGCCAAGCACCTGCTGGAGACCTATCCCGCGCCGTTCCTGAACGTGATGCGCTACGCCACGGTGACGGCGCTGGGCCTGGCGCTGCTGATGCGGCAACGCAGGCTGCCCGCGTGGTCCACCCTCCCGCACAAGCCCATCCTGCTGGCCCGGGGCCTGGCGCTGGCCACGGTCGGCACCTGCTTCATGACCGCGCTGATCTGGATGCCGCTGTCCGAGGCCACGGCCATCTATTTCACGGCGCCGCTGATCATGGTGATCCTGTCGCCGTGGATGCTGGGCGAACGCGTGCGCGCCGCGCAATGGCTTTCCGTGGCCATCGGCCTGTGCGGCATGCTGCTGATCGTGCGGCCAGGCAATGCGCTGCCGCCCCTGGGCACGGCGCTGATGGTGATCTCGGCCGTGTGCTACGCCGTGTTCCAGCTGCTGACACGCCGGCTGGCGGGCGCGATCGACCCGCGGGTGCAGTATCTCTGCGCCGCACTGACCTGCCTGGCGGCCACCCTCCCGCCAGCGATCCTGTTTCCGCCGCCCACCTGGCCCGATGCGAGCGACTGGCTGCTCATCATCGGCCTGAGCGCCATCAACGGCAGCGCGCAGGTGCTGTTCCTGACGGCCTTCCGCCACGTGGACGCGGCGACGCTGGGTCCGTTGAATTACCTGCAGTTGTTGATGGCGGTGCTGCTGAGCGCGACGATCTTCCATCGCCCGCCCGATATACTGGCCATGACCGGCATGGCCATGATCGCCGCGGCGGGCATCCTGCTGGTCAAGCGCCCCGTGCGCGCCGCGCGCATGGCCCGACCCCCTTTCGAGACCTCTTCCCCCAAAGACCCCACGTGAAAATCATCTGCTGCTCCCAAACGCTGCCGGATCGCGATGTCTGGCCCGAACTCCTGTCCAAGGCGCTGCCCGAGGCCGACGTCGTGTACTGGGACGAGCACTCGCCCGTGCAGGATGCCGACCTTGCCGTGGTCTGGCGCCCGCCCGCCGTGCTGTTCGAACGCGAGCGCAAGCTGCGCGCCGTGTTCAACCTGGGCGCGGGCGTCGACGGCCTGTTGAAACTGTCCACGCTGCCGCCCGATCTGCCCGTGGTGCGCCTGGAGGACGCCGGCATGGCAGTGCAGATGTCAGAATACGTGGTGCACTTCCTGACCGGCGCCTGCCGTCAGTTCGATGCCTACGCCGCGCAGCAACGCGCCGGCGTGTGGCAGGCGCTGCCCGAACTGCGCCGCGAGCAGTGGCCCGTCGGCATCCTGGGCATGGGCGCGCTGGGCAGCCATGTCGCACGCACCCTGCAGGCGCTGGGCTACGACGTCGCGGGCTGGTCGCGCAGCGGCCAGGCGCCCGAGGGCGTGCAGGCCTTCGGCGGCGTCGAGGCGCTGCCGGCCTTCCTGGCCCGCACGCGCGTGCTGATCAACCTGCTGCCGCTGACGCCGGATACAGAGAACATCCTGTGCCGCGACACCCTGTCGCAACTGCTGCCCGGCGCGCACCTGATCAACCTGGCGCGCGGTTCCCACCTGGTCGAAGAAGACCTGACCTCGCTGCTGGACAGCGGCCACCTGTCCGGCGCCACGCTGGACGTGTTCCGCGAAGAGCCGCTGCCGGCTGGCCACCCGTTCTGGGCCGACCGCCGCATCTCGATCACGCCGCACATCGCGGCGGCCAGCCTGCGCCGCGAGACGGTCGAGCAGATCACCCACAAGGTCCGCGCGCTGATGCGCGGCGAGCCCATCACCGGCGTGGTCGGCCGCGCGCGCGGCTATTGACGGGCGCCGCCGCTGCGCACGCCGCGCGCGGACAATTGGCGGATAATGCCTGGTGACAGGCGCGCATCACCCCTTCGTGCGTGATGCGCGCGCCCCCATAACCCAAGCCTCCCCCGGATCCCTGGCCCATGTCGGAACTCAGCCCCGCCCAACAGCAAGACGTCCAGCACCACCTGCATTCGTACACCAACGCGGTCAAGCACCGCGCGGTCGGGCCGCGCGTGATCGAGCGCGGCGAGGGCATCTACGTGTACGACGACCAGGGCAATCGCTATCTGGAAGCGATGTCGGGCCTGTGGAGCGTGGCCGTGGGCTTCGGCGAACCACGCCTGGCCGAGGCCGCGCACCGCCAGTTGACCAGACTGCCCTATTACCACACGTTCACGCACAAGTCGCACCCGGCGGTCATCGAACTGGCCGAGCGCCTGATCGGCTACACCGGCGGCCGCATGTCCAAGGCCTTCTTCACCAATTCGGGGTCCGAGGCCAACGACACCGTCGTCAAGCTGGTCTGGTTCTACAACAACGCGATGGGCCGCCGCGACAAGAAGAAGATCATCGCGCGCCAGCGCGGCTACCACGGCGTCACCGTGGCTTCGGCCAGCATGACCGGCCTGCCCGGCAACCACAAAGACTTCGACCTGCCGCTGCCGCAGATCTTCCACACCGGCTGCCCGCACCACTACCGCAACGCGCTGCCCGGCGAAAGCGAGGAAGACTTCGCCACCCGCCTGGCCAACGAGCTGGACGCGCTGATCCTGCGCGAAGGCGCCGACACCGTGGCCGCCTTCATCGGCGAGCCCGTCATGGGCGCGGGCGGCGTGGTCGTGCCGCCGCGCACCTATTGGGAGAAGATCCAGGCCGTGTGCCGCAAGCACGACGTGCTGGTCATCGCCGACGAAGTCATCACCGGCTTCGGCCGCCTGGGCATGCGATTCGGTTCGGAACGCTTCGGCATCGAGCCCGACATCCTGGTGCTGTCCAAGCAGATCACCTCGTCCTACCAGCCGCTGGGCGCGGTGCTGATCAACGAGCGCGTGGCCGGCCCCGTGGCCGAACACAGCGGCAAGCTGGGCACCTTCGGCCACGGCTACACCGCCAGCGGCCACCCCGTGGCCACCGCCGTCGCGCTGGAAAACCTGAAGATCATCGACGAGCGCAACCTCATTCAGAACGCCGCGGACATGGGCGCGCTGATGCACGAACTGCTGCGCGGTTATGCCGACCACCCGCTGGTGGGCGAAGTGCGCGGCGTGGGCTTGATCGCCGGCGTGGAACTGGTGGCGGACAAGGCCACCAAGCGCCCCTTCGACCCCGTGGGCCGCGCCGGCGGCTATGCCTACGAGCGCGCGCACGATCACGGCCTGATCGTGCGCGGCATCGGCGACACCGTCGCCTTCTGTCCGCCGCTCATCATCCAGGAAACCCAGGTGCGCGACATGGTGGACCGCTTCGGACGCACGCTGGAAGACGTGGCGAAGCACGTCGGTTAAAGAGGCCAACCGGGACAGCAAAGAGACCCGGCGGCCGGGCAAGCAACTGATGTCGCGCGGCCGCCCGGCCGCGGCGCCTTAGCGCCGGCGCGATCCCAGCAACGACCCCAACACGCCCCGCACCAACTCGCGCGCCACCGAGCGCGCGGTGCTCTTGGCCACCGACTGCACCACGCCGTCGCGGCGTCCGCCGCGCGGGCCGACCGAGCCGAACAGCACCTCGTTCACGCTTTTCATCAGCCCGCCTTCCTCTTCCCGGGGCGCGGCGGTCGTGGGCGCCGTCTTGCCCGGGGGAGCCTTGCCGGCGCCGCTGCTGCCCGCCGGCACGTCCGAAGCCGCCCGCGCCGTCAGCACCTCGTAGGCAGATTGACGGTCGATGGCCTGCGCATACTTCCCCGCCAGCGTGCTGCCCTGCCGCAGCGCCTGCCGTTCGGCATCCGTGGCCGGGCCGATGCGGCTGCCCGGCGGCATGATCCATGCGCGCTCGGTGGGCATCGGCCGGCCCTTCTCGTCCAGCAGCGACACCAGCGCCTCGCCCACGCCCAGCTCGGTGATGGCCGCCTCGATGTCCAATCCGGGATTCGGCCGCATGGTCTGCGCGGCCGTGCGCACCGCCTTCTGGTCGCGCGGCGTGAAGGCGCGCAACGCGTGCTGCACGCGATTGCCCAACTGGCCCAGCACGGAGTCGGGAATATCCAGCGGATTCTGGGTGACGAAAAACACGCCCACGCCCTTGGAGCGCACCAGGCGCACCACCTGCTCGATTTTCTGCAGCAATGCGTCGGGCGCGTCCTTGAACAGCAGGTGCGCCTCGTCGAAGAAGAACACCAGCCTGGGCTGCTCCACGTCGCCCACCTCGGGCAGCTTCTCGAACAGCTCGGCCAGCAGCCACAGCAGGAACACACCGTACAGGCGCGGCGCCTGCATCAGCTGGTCGGCCGCCAGGACGTTGACGATGCCGCGCCCTTGCGCATCGGTGCGCATCAGGTCGGCCACGTCCAGCATGGGTTCGCCGAAGAACTGGCCGGCGCCCTGCGATTCCAGGCGCAGCAGGCTGCGCTGGATGGCCCCCACCGAGGCCGAGGACACGTTGCCGTAGCGCGTCTTCAGCTCGCTGGCGCGATCGGCCACGTTCTGCAGCATCGCCCGCAGGTCTTTCATGTCCAGCAGCAGTTGGCCTTCGTCATCGGCCACGCGGAACACCAGGGTCAGCACGCCTTCCTGCGTATCGTTCAGTTCCAGCATGCGCGACAGCAGCAGCGGCCCCATGTCGGACACGGTGGCGCGCACCGGCAGCCCCTGCCTGCCGAACACGTCCCACGGCGCCACGGGGCTGGCGCCCCAGGCCGGCTCGGGCAAGCCCAGCTTTTGCAGGCGCTCCTGCAGCTTGGGCGAACTGGCGCCCGCCTGCGAGATGCCGGTCAGGTCGCCCTTGACGTCGGCCATGAACACCGGCGTGCCGATGCGCGAGAAGGCCTCGGCCATCACCTGCAGCGTGACCGTCTTGCCGGTGCCGGTGGCCCCGGTGATGCAGCCGTGGCGGTTGGCCAGGGCCGGCAGCAGCGCCAGTTCCGCCCGGGCATTCCGGGCGACGATGAGAGGAGCGGTCATGGGCTTGGACTCCAGGGGGACGGGGTGTGGTGGCGCAAGTGTAGACGCCCGTGCGTGGCGCGCGCGACACACTCCTGACGGCGCGGCAAGGTCGGGCAGGCTAAAATAACGTTCTTTGACACCATTATTAGATAAGAGTAACCATGGCCGGACACAGCAAATGGGCCAATATCCAGCACCGCAAGGGCCGCCAGGACGCCAAGCGGGGCAAGCTCTGGACCAAGATCATCCGCGAGATCACCGTTGCCGCCCGTGCCGGCGGCCCTGATCCGGATACCAATCCGCGCCTGCGTCTGGCCTGGGACAAGGCCACCGACGCCAACATGCCCAAAGACAACGTCCAGCGCGCGATCCAACGCGGCGCGGGCGGCGCCGATGGCGCCAATTACGAAGAAGTCCGCTACGAAGGCTACGGCATCGGCGGCGCGGCGGTCATCGTCGAGTGCATGACCGACAACCGCACCCGCACCGTCGCCGAAGTTCGCCATGCTTTTGCCAAGAACGGCGGCAACCTGGGCCAGGAGGGCTCGGTCGCGTTCATGTTCAAGCATTGCGGCCAGTTCGTGTTCGCCCCCGGCACCTCCGAGGACAAGGTCATGGAGACCGCCCTGGAAGCCGGCGCCGAAGACGTCGCCACCGATGAAGAAGGCGTCATCGAGGTGCTGTGCGCCCCGGCCGACTACGCCGCCGTGCGCCAGGCCTTCGACGCCGCCGGCCTGAAGGCCGAGGTCGACGGCATCATCCAGAAAGCCCTGAACGAAACCGAACTGGCCGGCGAAGACGCCGTGAAAATGCAGAAACTGCTCGACGCCCTGGAAGGCCTGGACGACGTGCAGGACGTCTACACCAACGTCGTATTCGACGAAGCGCAATGAAGCGAGCGGCGCTGCTGCGGCTAGGGGTGCCGCGCAACGCTGGCGGACCAGCCTGGCCGGCATGTACTGGCGGGGCGACTATTCCACTACGGGCCGAAGTGGCAACTTCAAGCATCACCACATTATTCTCATGAAACTCCTGGTTATCGGCTCGGGCGGCCGCGAACACGCTCTCGCCTGGCGGCTCGCACGTTCACCGCGCGTCCACAAGGTCTACGTCGCTCCCGGCAACGGCGGCACCGAGCAGGGCGACCTGCTCGAAAACCTCGCCCTCACCCACCCCGAAGAGCTGGCCGACTTCGTCCAGCAGAACGGCGTGTCGCTCACCGTGGTCGGCCCCGAGGCTCCCCTGGCCGCCGGCGTGGTCGACGTGTTCCGCGCGCGCGGCCTGAAGATCTTCGGCCCCACCCGCGCCGCCGCCCAGCTCGAAAGCTCGAAGGACTACGCCAAGGCCTTCATGATGCGCCACGGCATCCCCACGGCCGCGTACGCCACCTTCACCGATCCGGCGCAGGCGCATGCCTACGTCGACCAGCAAGGCGCGCCCATCGTCATCAAGGCCGACGGCCTGGCCGCCGGCAAGGGCGTGGTGGTCGCCATGACCGCCGAGGAAGCCCACGACGCCATCGACGCCATGCTGGGCGACGGCGCGCTGGGCGCCGCCGGCGCGCGCGTGGTCATCGAGGAATTCCTGGTCGGCGAAGAAGCCAGCTTCATCGTCATGTGCGATGGCCGCAACGTGCTGGCCCTGGCCACCAGCCAGGACCACAAGCGCCTGCAGGATGGCGACGCCGGCCCCAACACCGGCGGCATGGGTGCCTATTCGCCCGCCCCCATCGTCACGCCGGAACTGCACCACCGCATCATGCGCGAAATCATCCTGCCGACCGTGCAGGGCATGGCGCGCGACGGCATTCCGTACACCGGCTTCCTGTATGCCGGCCTGATGATCGCCCCGGGCGACAGCCCCGACCGCGCCATCAAGACGCTGGAATTCAACTGCCGCATGGGCGATCCCGAAACCCAGCCCATCATGATGCGCATCAAGAGCGACCTGCTGGACGCGCTCGAGCACGCCGTGGAAGGCACGCTGGACCAGGCCGACATCACCTGGGACCGCCGCACCGCGTTGGGCGTGGTCCTGGCCGCGCACAACTACCCGGGCACGCCGCGCACCGGCGACGTCATCAACGGCCTGCCGGCCGACGCCGACGACGTCATGGTCTTCCACGCCGCCACCAGGCGTGAAAACGGCCAGGTGCAGACCTCGGGCGGCCGTGTGCTGTGCGTCACGGCGCTGGCCGACTCGATCCGCATCGCGCGCGAACGGGCCTACGAAACCGTGTCCGCCGTCCACTTCGACGGCCGCCAGTACCGCTCCGACATCGGCTGGCGCGCGCTGAAACCCTCGCAGCAGAAGCCGCGCTCGTAGTCCCATCGCACCGCCCATGACCGAAGCCGTCTCCGCCACCGCCGTCCGCGACTATTTCACCGGCCTGCAAACCCGCATCGTGCAGGCCCTCGAACAGGCGGGCGGCGAGCCCTTGCGCACCGACCAATGGCAGCGCGAGGAAGGCGGCGGCGGCATCTCGCGCCTGATCGAAGGCGGTCAATTGCTCGAACGCGGCGGCGTGCTGTTCAGCCACGTCATGGGCACGCGCCTGCCGCCTTCCGCCAGCGCGCACCGGCCCGAGCTGGCCGGCCGGCCCTGGCAGGCCATGGGCGTGTCCATGGTGCTGCACCCGCGCAATCCCCACGTGCCCACCACGCACATGAACGTGCGCATGTTCCTGGCCTCGGCGCGCCCCGGCCACGACGAACGCGACGTGTTCTGGTTCGGCGGCGGCATCGACCTCACGCCGTACTACCCCCACGCCGAAGACGCCCGTCACTTCCACCAGGCCTGCCGCGACGCGCTGGCGCCGCACGGCGCCGACTACTATCCGCGCTACAAGCGCTGGTGCGACGAGTACTTCTTCCTGAAGCACCGCAACGAAACGCGCGGCATCGGCGGCATCTTCTTCGACGACCTGAACGAACCGGGCTTCGACGCCTCGTTCGCGCTGGTGCGCTCGGTGGGCGACAGCTTCCTGGGCGCCTACCTGCCCATCGTCGAACGCCGCCGCGACCTGCCCTACGGCGAACGCGAACGCGATTTCCAGGCCTATCGCCGCGGCCGCTACGTCGAATTCAACCTGGTCTACGACCGCGGCACGCTGTTCGGCCTGCAATCGGGCGGCCGCACCGAATCGATCCTGCTGTCGATGCCGCCCGTCGCCCACTGGCGCTACGATTGGCAGCCGCGGCCCGGCACGCCCGAGAGCGAGCTGGCCGCCTATCTTTCTCCCCGGGAATGGGTATGACCCCGGGGCCCCGTATCCCGATGCGCGCGCCCGGCATCCAGGCGTCCCGCCCCCGGGCCGCCGCATGAACCCGCCTGGCATCGCCGGAAATGCGCCCCGGCAGGATGGCGACCTCGCCGGCCGCCGCGCCGACCGCCGTATCGGCCTGCTGGGCGGCAGCTTCGACCCCGTGCACGACGCGCACATCGCGCTGGCCCAGGCGGCCGTGCGCGCGTTGGACCTGGCTGAAGTCCAACTGATCCCGGCCGCCAATCCCTGGCAGCGCGCACCGCTCAAGGCCGCGCCCGAACACCGCCTGCGCATGCTGGAACTGGCCGTCGATGGCCATCCCGGCCTGGCCGTCAATCCGATCGAGATCACGCGCGGCGGCGCCACCTACACCATCGACACGCTGCGCGCCCTGCCCCCTGGCCGGTACGTCTGGCTGCTGGGCGCCGACCAACTGGCCAACTTCTGCACCTGGCGGGCCTGGCAGGACATCGCCGCGATGGTCGACCTGGCCGTCGCGGTGCGCCCCGGCACCGCCCTGCACGTGCCGGACGAACTGGCCCAATGGCTGCAAGACCATGGGCACGTCCTGCAGGAACTGCCGTTCGCGCCCATGGACGTGTCGGCCTCCGGCATCCGCGAACGGCTGGCGCACGGCGCGCCCGCCGCCAGCATGCTCAACCCGGCCGTCGCCGGCTACATCGCGGCGCACGGCCTTTACCGCTAAGCCTGTCCCCTGTTGCACGAAGGATGCACGAGCATCCTGCGTGCGGGTTATATTTGGAACACATGGATATTCAAAAACTACAGCGCGCCGTCATCGATGCCCTCGAAGACGTCAAGGCGCAAGACATCAAAGTCTTCAACACCACGCACCTGACCAGCCTGTTCGATCGCGTGGTGATGGCCACCGCGACCTCCAACCGGCAGACGCGAGCCTTGGCCGCCAGCGTGGCCGATTGCGGCCGCGCCCTGAAACTCACCGGCATCACGATCGAAGGCGAAGATACCGGCGAATGGGTCGTGGTCGACCTGGGCGACATCGTCATCCACATCATGCAGCCGGCCATCCGGCAGTACTACAACCTGGAAGAGATCTGGGGCGACAAGCCGGTGCGCGTCAAGCTGCTGCCTGAATCGACGGCCCGCTCGGCCATGTTCACCAGCGACGACGAACCGGCGTAGCCTCCTTCCCCATGAAACTCATCGTACTGGCCGTCGGCACCCGCATGCCCGGCTGGGTCGAGACGGCCTGGGACGACTACGCCAAGCGCCTGCCGTCCGATTGCGCGCTGGAGCTGCGCGAGATCAAGCCCGAACCCCGCACCACCGGCAAGACACCGGCCCAGATGATGGCGGCGGAAGCGCGCCGCATCGAGGCCGCCTTGCCGTCGGGCGCGCTGCGCCTGGCGCTTGACGAGCGCGGACGCGACCTCACCACCATGGCGCTGTCCCAGCAGCTCGAACAATGGCGGTCGGGCGGCCGCGACGTCGCTTTCCTGGTGGGCGGGCCCGATGGCCTGGACGCCGCGCTGAAGGCCTCGTGCGACGGCCTGCTGCGCCTGTCCTCGCTGACCTTGCCGCATCCCATGGTGCGCGTGCTGCTGGCCGAGCAGCTCTACCGCGCCTGGGCGATCATGACCAATCACCCGTATCATCGCGCCTGACGCCCCGCCCGGCAAAAGGCCTCTGGCCACATCCGCCTCCCCTGAACCGGGCGTGCCGGTCCACGGTCCGGCCAGGCGGCGCCTCATCCCTCCCGCGCATCCCAACATGTCCGACGCCCACACGCCCGCCTCCGCCCCTCGCCTGTACCTGGCTTCGGCCAGCCCGCGCCGACGCGAACTGCTGCAGCAGATCGGCGTGGCGCACGAGGTGCTGCGCGTGCCCGCGCCGCCCGGAGAGGACGAACCGCAACTGCCCGGCGAAAGCGCCGCCGACTACGTGCAACGCACCGCGCTCGACAAGGCGCGGCGGGCGGTCACGTGGATGCGCGAGCAACGTCTGGCAATCCTGCCCATCCTGGCGGCGGACACCACCGTCATCCTGGACGGCGCCGTGCTGGGCAAGCCCGCCGACCGCACCGATGCGCTGCGTATCCTGCAGGCGCTGTCCGGCGTCGAGCACGAGGTGCATACCGCCGTGGTGCTGGCCGTCGATGGCCGACTGCACGAAGCCCTGTCCGTCACGCGCGTCGGCATGCGCGCGACCACGGACGCCGAACGCGAACGCTATTGCGACAGTGGCGAGCCCTTCGGCAAGGCCGGCGCCTACGGCATCCAGGGCCTGGCCAGCGCATTCATCGCCCACATCGCCGGCAGCTACAGCGGCGTGATGGGACTGCCGCTGTTCGAAACCGCCGCGCTGCTGGCCCGCGCGGACATCCAGATCCCCTGATCGCGCGAGGCCATCCTCGAATACGCAAAAAGAAGGGCCGGTCATCCCGGCCCTCCTGCTTCCCGCTGCCTCGTGAGCAGCGGGACCTTGCTCTGTACGTCTACGCCTTACGCGTGGCTCACGCTCGGTTGATGGGCGGGCATGGCGGCGGGCTCGTCCAGGGGCAGCGCGTTGCCGGCCATGGCGGCATCCAGGCGCTCGCGGTCCAGTTCGCCTTCCCAGCGGGCCACGACGACGGCGGCGGTGGCGTTGCCGACCAGGTTGGTCAGGGCGCGGCATTCGGACATGAAGCGGTCCACGCCCAGGATCAGCGCCATCGCGGCCACCGGGATGGTCGGCACCACAGACAGCGTGGCGGCCAGGGTGATGAAGCCCGCGCCCGTGACGCCGGCGGCGCCCTTCGAACTCAGCATCGCCACCAGCAGCAGCAGGATCTGGTCGCCCAGCGACAGCGGGATGTCACAAGCCTGGGCGATGAACAACGCGGCCATCGTCATGTAGATGTTGGTGCCGTCCAGGTTGAACGAGTAGCCGGTCGGCACGACCAGGCCCACCACCGACTTGGCGCAACCGGCGCGCTCCATCTTCTGCATCAGCGTGGGCAGCGCGGCTTCGGACGAACTCGTGCCCAGCACCAGCAGCAGTTCTTCGCGGATGTAGCGGATCAGGCTGAAGATCGAGAAGCCGTTGTAGCGGGCCACCGCGCCCAGCACGATCACCACGAACAGCAACGCGGTCAGGTAGAACGTGCCGACCAGCATGGCCAGGTTGACCACCGAACCGATACCGTACTTGCCGATGGTGAAGGCCATGGCGCCGAACGCGCCGATGGGCGCCGCGCGCATCAGGATGGCCACCAGCTTGAACACCGGCGAGGCCAGCGCCTGCAGGAAAGCCGTGACCGGACGGCCGCGCTCGCCCACGATGGCCAGCGAAATGCCGAACAGCACCGCCACGAACAGCACCTGCAGGATGTCGCCCGACACGAACGGGCTGACCATCGTGTTGGGGATGATGTTCAGCAGGAAACCCGTGATGGTGGAATCGTGCGCCTTGTTGACGTAGTCCTGCACCGCCTTCGAATCCAGCGAGGCCGGGTTGATGTGCATGCCGGCGCCCGGCTGCACCACGTGGCTGACGATCATGCCCACGACCAGCGCCAGCGTCGAGAAGATCAGGAAGTAGATCATCGCCTTGCCGACCACGCGGCCGACCTTCTTCAGGTCGCTCATGGCGGCGATGCCGGTGGTCACCGTCAGGAAGATCACCGGCGCGATGATCATCTTGACCAGCTTGATGAAACCATCGCCCAGCGGCTTCATGGCTTCGCCCCACTGCGCGTGGAAGTGACCCAGCAGGATGCCCACCACGATGGCGAATAGAACCTGCACGTACAGGATCTGATAGAACTTTTGCTTGCGAACGGGCGTAGCGTCGCCCTGGCTGACGTCGAGCATTGGGAATGTCCCCACCAAAAACCGGATCCGGCCTGTTGTCCAGGCGTATGGACCGGATGTTTTTTTCAAAGTCCCTTGCCGCACGGCGGGCGCGGCATCCACGATGCTTATGCAATTGGCGTGCCAGATTTTTGTTGCACCGCAGCAGTGCATTAAGCCCTTGAAAGGTGCGGGACTTTTTTGTGACGCCCCCGGATGGGGCAAAGGAGGCGGGCGGAAGCCCGCACACCATCGGGGGTAGAATGTGCGGAATTCCACACAGCCGGCGCGGCGCCTTTTTACGCACGCATGTCCCGAAATCTCACTTCCCCCCCGGCCGGTACCGCCAGCCGCGGCACGCATGCCGTGCCGCCGGAACCGATCCCCTCCGTCCGCCGCGGGATGCGCGCCGCGCTGCTGCTGGCCGTGCTGGCGCTGGCCGCCTGGCTGGTGCACCGGGCTGGCGTCTGGGGGGCCGACCGCGCGGTCCAGGAACTGGCCGCCCACGCCCGCGCCGCCGCGCAGCTCAACACCGTGGCCCTGCGCAGCAGCCTGGACAAATTCCGCTCGGTGCCCTTCGTGCTCGCGCAGGACCCCGAGGTGCGCGCCACGCTGCTGGCGCCCGAGTCCGAGCGCATCCTGCAACTGGACCACAAGCTCACGGCGCTCAGCCGGGGCGTGGGCGCCTCCGCCATTTACCTGCTGGACATGGCCGGCCTGGCCATCGCGGCCAGCAACTGGAACGAGCCGGCCACCTTCGTCGGCGTCGACTACCAGTTCCGCCCGTACTTCCGGCGCGCGGCCAGCGAGGGCGAGGCGGAATATTTCGCCCTGGGCACCATCAGCCACGAACCCGGCCTGTACCTGTCGCGCCGCATTTCCGACAGCGCCGGCAAGCTGCTGGGCGTGATCGTGCTGAAGATGGACTTCACTCTTCTCGAACGCAACTGGGAGGCCCTGGAAGACGCCCTGTTCATCACCGACGGCAACGGCGTGGTGCTGATGGGCAACGTGGCCGACTGGCGTTTCCGCGCCATCGGCCCGCTGCCCGAGGCCACGGCGCAAGCCATGCGGGCCAACCAGCAGTTCGGCGACGCGCGCTTCGAACCGCTGCCCGTGACGCTGCCATCGGGATCGCAGGATGCCGGCACGCTGGTGCGCGCGCGTGAAGCCCTGCGCAGGCAACCCGCCGGCTCGCGGCTGCTGCATACCGCCTTTCCGGTGGCCAGCTCAGACCATTGGACGCTGCACACGCTCTCCTCCGTGCAGCCGGCCATCGACCGCGCCGCGGCCAACGCCCAACTGGCCACGCTGCTGGCGCTGACGGCCTGCGGGCTGTCCGCCGGCCTGTACATCCATCTGCGTACCCGCGCGCGGCGCCGCGCGCACGCCCAGGCCGTCGTGCGCGCCGAGCTGGAACACCAGGTGCAGCAACGCACCGGCGAACTGCGGCGCGCCAATACCGAGTTGCAGGCCCTGATCGACGAGCGCCAGCATGCCGAGGCGCGCCTGCACCAGATGCAGGACGAACTGGTGCAGGCCAACAAGCTGGCGCTGCTGGGCCAGGTGGCCGCGGGTGTCGCGCATGAGATCAACCAGCCGGCCGCGGCCATCAGGGCCTATGCCGACAACACGGCCGAGTTCGCCCGCCGCGGCCAGGACGCCGCGGTGCTGGAGAACCTGCGCACCATCGCCGCGCTGACCGAACGCATCGGCGGCATCACGGGCGAACTGCGCGCATTCTCGCGCAAGGCCGCCGCCAGCGTGGCGCCCATCCCGTTGGACGACGCCCTCGAAGGCGCCCTGCTGCTGGTGGGGCCCCGCATCACGCGGCAACGCGTACTGCTGACGCATCCGGGCCGGCCGCACCTGAAAGTGCTTGCGGACCGCATGCGCCTGGAACAGGTTTTCGTGAATCTGCTGCAGAACGCCATGGATGCGCTGCAGGACAGCGTCGATCCGCGCATCGACATCCTGATCGAGCCCCAAAGCCCGCCAGGCGAGGCGCCGCGGGCATCCCATGGCCTGGCCGCCCGGGGCCCCGCCGGCGCGACGGGCCAGGTGCTCGTCCACATCCGCGACAACGGCCCCGGCCTGGCGCCCGAACTGCGCGAGAAACTGTTCACGCCCTTCCAGACCACCAAGCCCGAAGGACTGGGATTGGGCCTCATCATCTGCCGCGACATCCTCACCGAATTCGGCGGCGGGCTGTACGCCGCCGATGCCACGCCGCATGGCGCCATCTTCACCGTCACCCTGGCCGCCGCCCCGGCCGCCGAGTCCGCATGACGCGCCGCCACGCCCCCTCTCTGCCGGACGCGCATCAAACGCGTCCCGTCACGCGGTGCGCCGCCGCGATCGCCAGCCACGCATGACCACTACCGCACATACACCGGTTCCTTTCCTGGACGCGCCCGCCGCCTGTCCCGTCACGCTGGTCGATGACGACGCCGACCTGCTGCGCGCCACCGCCCAGACTCTCATGCTGCACGGCTACGACGTGCACGCGCACGGCAACGCCGAAGCCGCGCTGGCGCAACTGGACAGCGGCTATGCCGGCGTGGTCGTCACCGACGTGCGCATGCCCGGCATGGACGGCCTGGAGTTCTTCCGGCACGTGCGCAGGCGGGATCCCGATATTCCCGTCATTCTGATCACCGGGCACGGCGACATTCCCATGGCCGTGCAGGCCATGCGCGATGGCGCCTACGATTTCCTGGCCAAGCCCTATCCCTCGGACATGCTGCTGGCCGCCATCGGCCGCGCGGCCGAGAAACGGCGGCTGCTGCTGGAGAACCGGCAACTGCGCCAGACGGCCCAGGAAACCGATTTCGACGAGCAGGCCTTCATCGGCGCCACGCCGGCCATGCAACGCATCAAGGACACCCTGCGCCATGTCGCGGGCGCCGACGTGGACGTGCTGATCGAAGGCGAGACCGGCACCGGCAAGGAGGTCGTGGCCACCGTGCTGCACCGCCTGAGCGGACGGCGCGACCGGCCGCTGGTCGCCATCAACTGCGGCGCGCTGCCCGAGACCGTCATCGAAAGCGAACTTTTCGGCCACGAACCCGGCGCCTTCACCGGGGCGCAGAGAAAGCGCATCGGCCGTATCGAGCATGCCGGCGGCGGCACCCTGTTCCTGGACGAAATCGAAAGCATGCCGCCCGCCGTGCAGGTCAAGCTGCTGCGCGTGCTGGAAAGCCGCCAGGTCGCGCCGCTGGGCACCAACGAGGTACGCGACGTGGACCTGCGCGTGGTGGCCGCCGCGAAGGTCGACCTGGGCGATCCGGCCGTGCGCGCGCGGTTCCAGTTCCGTGACGACCTGTACTACCGGCTGAACGTCGTCACCGTGCACCTGCCGCCGCTGCGCGAACGGCGCGAGGACATCCCGCTGCTGTTCGCGCACTATGTGGGCCTGGCCGCCCGGCGCTTCCGGCGCGACGTGCCCGTGCTGTCAGGCGCCATACGCGATCATCTGGCGCAATACGGCTGGCCGGGCAACATCCGCGAGCTGGCCCATTACGCGGAGCGCTTCGTGCTGGGCGTGCTGCCGCCCGCCACGCGGGCCGACGCCGATACGCCGTCGGGCGAACCGCCCACGCTGCACCAGCGCGTCGAGCGCCACGAGGCCCACCTCATCCGCCAGGCCCTGGCCGAAAACGGCGGCGATGTACGGGCCACGCTGCATGCGCTGGGCCTGCCCCGCAAGACCTTCTACGACAAGCTGCGCAAGCACGGCATCGACCGGCAATCGTATGCCTGCGGCGCGTCCGCCCGGGACGAACCTGAGTCCCCCCGGAGCCCCTGACGCGGTCCCCCGGGCATTTCCCTCATCCGCAATCTCCAGGTCTGGCGCCACCGCCCCCCGTACTTTCACTGATGCCGGCAGGCCGCAAGCCGTTCAGCGGGGGGTCCCATCACGGCCTTTTCCGCCGCGCCGCACGGCGAACATGATTTCCCCAAGCACCTGATCCATAACTGTTTTTTTGAATCCAACCGGCGGAGGAAGATCCTGCCGCAAGCGGCGCTCCGCTCATCCACATAATTCAGACGAATGCAGGGAATAAATATTTAGAATTTTTCTTATAGCGACGGCCAGACGTATAAAAGCGACCGGCCACCGTGCAATCCCGCCGGCCAAACCACACCGCACCGCACCGCATCGAGAGAAAAGAAATGAAGGGGAATCCCACCACGGCGACGCACCAGCCCGTCCGCGCTTCCGGCGCCGCATTCGTCGGCACCATGATCGAGTGGTATGACTTCTACATCTACGCCACCGCGGCCGCGCTGGTGTTCGGCAAACTGTTCTTCCCGTCGGCCGACGGGTTCTACGGCACGCTGGCCGCCTTCGGCACGTTCGCCGTCGGCTTCTTCGCCCGCCCCTTCGGCGGCGCGGTGTTCGGCCACATCGGCGACCGCATCGGCCGCAAGAAATCGCTGGTCATCACGCTGTTGATGATGGGCTCGGTCACCATACTGATCGGCCTGCTGCCCACCTATGCCTCCATCGGCATCTGGGCGCCCATCCTGCTGGTGCTGCTGCGCCTGGTGCAAGGCATCGCCGTCGGCGGCGAATGGGGCGGCGCCGTGCTGATGGCCGGCGAACACTCGCCCGACAAGAGCAAGCGCACCTTCTTCGCCTCGTTCGCGCAGTTGGGCAGCCCTGCCGGCCTGATCCTGTCGATGCTGATGTTCAAGCTGGTCACCTCGCTGGACGACGCCGAGTTCATGAGCTGGGGCTGGCGCGTGCCGTTCCTGTTCAGCGCCGTGCTGCTGATCGTGGGCTTCGCCATCCGCATGAGCGTGCAGGAATCGCCCGACTTCCTGGCCGAGCAGGAAGCCCGCGCCCAGCGTGCCGCCGCGAAGGAAGAAGAGAAGGTGCCGCTGTTCGAAGTGCTGCGCGGCGCGCCCCGCCTGCTGGTGCTGGCCGTCGGCGCCAACGTGCTGGGCATTGCCGGCTTCTACTTCACCAATACCTTCATGCTGGCCTACACCACGCAATACGTGGGCCTGACACGCGCCGTCATCCTCGACTGCCTGCTGCTGGTCTCGATCATGCAGTTCTTCATCACGCCGCTGTCCGCCTACATCGCCTCGCGGATCGGCAACCGCCGTTTCCTGCTGATCACGTCGTTCATCTCCCTGTTCACGCCCTACGCCATGTTCAACCTGGTCGACCAGGGCACCCTGCTGTCCCTGACGCTGGGCGTAGGCGTGGCCGTGATGTTCATGGGCGCCTACTACGCCGTCATCGCCGGCCACGTCAGCGACAGCTTCCCGACCCGCATCCGCTACACCGGTATCTCCATGGCCTATCAACTGTCCGGCGCCATCTTCGGCGGCCTGACCCCGATGCTGGGCACCATTCTTGCCCAGAAGTTCGCGGGCCAATGGTGGCCGCTGGCCCTGCTGTTCAGCGTCATCGCCCTGCTGTCGATGCTGTCGGTGGCCTTCCTGACCGAGCGCAAGCCCGGCACGCAACCCGCACCTTCCACGGTACGAGCATGAAGACCTTCTACCATCCCGACCAGAAGCTGCATCACCCGCAAACCTATTTCTCGCGCGGCAAAATGCGCACGCCACAGGAAGTGCCGTCCCGCCTGGACGCGCTGGTCGAGGGCGTGCGCAAGCTGAAGTTCGACGTGATCCAGCCGGCCGACGCGGGCGCCGCCGCCATCGGCGCCGTGCATGCGCTCGAGTACCTGCGTTTCCTGCAGGATGCCCATCCACGCTGGAAGCAACTGCCCGACGACTGGGGCGACGAAGTCGTCTCCAATGTCTTCGTGCGCGAGCCCAACGCCCTGCGCGGCGTGCTGGCCCAGGCCGCGCGTTACCTGGCCGACGGCAGTTGCCCGGTCGGCCCCAATACATGGCGCTCGGCCTACTGGGCCGCGCAATGCGCCATCAGCGGCGCGCAGGCCCTGCTGGACGGCGGCCGCCAGGCCTACGCCCTGTGCCGTCCCCCCGGCCACCATGCCCGCCGCGATGCCGCGGGCGGCTTCTGCTACCTGAACAACGCCGCCATCGCCGCGCAGATGCTTACCGCGAAGTACAAGCGCGTGGCCATCCTGGACACCGACATGCACCATGGCCAGGGCATCCAGGAGATCTTCTACGAGCGCCGCGACGTGCTGTACGTCTCCATCCACGGAGACCCGGAGAACTTCTATCCCGTCGTGGCGGGCTTCGAGGACGAGCGCGGCGCCGGCGAAGGCTACGGCTACAACGTCAACCTGCCCATGCCGCACGGCTCGCCGGAACCGGTGTTCTTCGACCGCCTGGACCAGGCGCGGCGCGCCATCGAACTGTTCCAGCCCGATGCGCTGGTGCTCTCGCTGGGCTTCGACGTCTTCGAGAAGGATCCGCAGGCCATGGTCGCGGTCAGCGCCAACGGCTTCGAGCGACTGGGCCGCGCCGTCGGTCGGTTCGACGTGCCTACGGTCGTCGTGCAAGAGGGCGGCTACTATATCGAAGGCCTGGAAGACAACGCCGAACGCTTCTTCAACGGATTGGCCAGCGTGTAAGGCCGCGCCGGCTCGACCGGCTCATTGGAAAAGGCGACCGCCTTTTTCTCGGGCGTCGGACATGCCTGGCGATGCGCGATGCGATGTGTCGCGCAGTCCGCGCAAGCCCTCTTATTCGACGTCATCGCCAAGCCAAGCCATGTCCAACGCCGCCCAGCCCAGCAAGCCCGTCTCTCCGCTCTCGCCGGAACGCCTGGACTGGAACCTGCTGCGCACCTTCATGTTCGTGGTGCAGGAGCGCGGCATCAGCCGCGCGGCCACCGCCCTGCACCTGAGCCAGCCCGCGGTCAGCCAGGCCTTGAAGCGCCTGGAAGACGCCGTGGGGGGCACGCTGCTGTACCGGCGTAATGGAGAGTTCAGGCTGACAGGCCTGGGCGAAGCCCTCTATGGCATCGCCCGCGACATGTACGGCATGGTGGCGCGCATCGACGAGGCCGCCGCCCAGGACGAGGGCGAGATCGCCGGCACGCTGCGCCTGATGCTGATAAGCAAGATCCAGAGCGCGGCCTATGACGAATTCCTGATGCAATTCCACCGCCGCTACCCGAAGATCGAGTTCTACGTGGATGTCATGCAAAGCACCTTCATCCTCGATGCGCTCAGCAAGCGGATCCCTGCCCTGGGCATCTGCCTGTGCCGCAAGGCCATCGACAGCCTGGAGCGGCGCATTTTCATGCGCCATCGCTACGTGATGGTCTGCGGGCGCAACCACCCGCTTTTCTCGCGCCGGAACATCCAGGTCGAAGACCTGCTCGACCAGAGCTTCGTCAGCTTCGCCAGCGACCAATTGGGCGACACACTGTCGCCGCTGACGATCTTCCGCGATCAGCAGGGCTTCACCGGCCGCATCGTCGGCACGTCGCCTTATGTGGAAGAGATCCGGCGCATGGTCATCGCCGGCATGGGCCTGAGCTGCCTGCCCGAACACATGATCCGGCAGGACATACTGGCCGGCGACCTGAAGCGTGTGCTGCCCGATGACGTCATGGCCGAGATCGATGTCTTCCTGACCTGGCACAAGCAACGCAAGCTGTCGCTGGCGGAACAGACGTTTCTCGGCGCGCTCGAGCGCTTTCTGGAAAGAACGCCGATCGAGATGCGGGGAGGTTGAAAGGCCCGCGCCCGTCAGGCGGATGGCCTCGGATCCGCGGCCAGACTCAAGCCAGAGACAGGATCTGGCCAACCTCTACGTGCGCGCAGCGAACCGCGCCGCCCACGCCCCAATCCGACACGATCTCGACGGCGATCAAGGTGCCGCCCGATTGGCTGAAGTCGATCAGGTCCAGGACATTCTGTTCATTGAAATCGTACAGGGCCAGATGCTCGATATCGCGCATCACCAGCTCGATCAAGGCGCTGTGGCTGCTCTGGCCGGCCGCCGCGGCGATTTCCTCGCCATGATCGGCCCGCGCGTGCACGAACAAATTGGCGGTGGTCGACGGCGCCTGCCCCGGCAGCGCACGGGACACGGAAAAGGAGACAACCTCCGCGCCATGGAAGGACGGCCAGCACCCGAGCATTTCAATCACGCGTTCCGCTCCGGGGATTAATGCCTTGATGTCCATGATTCGACCACCTCGCTACGGTTTCGAAACCGCAAAAGCAAAACCCCGCAGACGGTTGGTCTACGGGGTTTTGGGGATAAGAGCCTGACGATGACCTACTTTCACAGATGTACATCCACTATCATCGGCGCAAAGGTGTTTCACGGTCCTGTTCGGGAAGGGAAGGGGTGGGACCACCTTGCTATGGTCGTCAGGCGTAAGGGGTTGAGCGGTTGACGTGTGTGTCAAACGCTCTGAAGAAGAAGCACGCGGTGCAGGGGGTAGGTTCCTGCGACGTAAAGCGTGTTGGATAGGTATGTTGGGTTGTGTTTGCACGGCGTTCTCGCCGGCACGGTGCGCGTTAGCACCTTGGCGGCGCGCTCGATGGCGCCGCTTATGAAGACTGTAGAGTTATAGGATCAAGCCTCACGGGCAATTAGTATCAGTTAGCTCAATGCATTACTGCACTTGCACACCTGACCTATCAACGTCCTGGTCTTGAACGACCCTACAGGAGAGTCAAGCTCTCAGGGATACCTAATCTTCAGACGAGTTTCCCGCTTAGATGCCTTCAGCGGTTATCTCTTCCGTACTTAGCTACCCGGCAATGCCATTGGCATGACAACCGGTACACCAGCGGTACGTCCATTCCGGTCCTCTCGTACTAGGAACAGGCTCCGTCAAGTATCCAACGCCCACGGCAGATAGGGACCAAACTGTCTCACGACGTTTTAAACCCAGCTCACGTACCTCTTTAAATGGCGAACAGCCATACCCTTGGGACCGGCTACAGCCCCAGGATGAGATGAGCCGACATCGAGGTGCCAAACACCGCCGTCGATATGAACTCTTGGGCGGTATCAGCCTGTTATCCCCAGAGTACCTTTTATCCGTTGAGCGATGGCCCTTCCATTCAGAACCACCGGATCACTATGTCCTGCTTTCGCACCTGTTCGACTTGTCAGTCTCACAGTCAAGCACGCTTATGCCATTGCACTATCAGCACGATTTCCGACCGTACCTAGCGTACCTTCGAACTCCTCCGTTACGCTTTGGGAGGAGACCGCCCCAGTCAAACTGCCCACCATGCACTGTCCCCGATCCGGATAACGGACCAAGGTTAGAACCGCAAACAAACCAGGGTGGTATTTCAAGGTTGGCTCCACTCAATCTGGCGACTGAGTTTCTGCGCCTCCCACCTATCCTACACAGGCCGGTTCACAATCCAATGCAAAGCTACAGTAAAGGTTCATGGGGTCTTTCCGTCTAGCCGCGGGTAGATTGCATCATCACAAACACTTCAACTTCGCTGAGTCTCGGGAGGAGACAGTGTGGCCATCGTTACGCCATTCGTGCAGGTCGGAACTTACCCGACAAGGAATTTCGCTACCTTAGGACCGTTATAGTTACGGCCGCCGTTTACCGGGGCTTCGATCAAGAGCTTGCACCCCATCACTTAACCTTCCGGCACCGGGCAGGCGTCACACCCTATACGTCGACTTTCGTCTTAGCAGAGTGCTGTGTTTTTAATAAACAGTCGCAGCCACCGATTCTCTGCGACCCTCTCAGGCTCGTTGCGCAGGCAACTCACCCTAACAGGGCATACCTTCTCCCGAAGTTACGGTATCAATTTGCCGAGTTCCTTCTCCCGAGTTCTCTCAAGCGCCTTGGAATATTCATCCCGTCCACCTGTGTCGGTTTGCGGTACGGTCTCGTACAGCTGAAGCTTAGAGGCTTTTCCTGGAACCACTTCCAATCACTTCGCGAATAAATTCGCTCGCGCCACACCCTTGAGTCATGTACCCGGATTTGCCTAAGTACCCTCTTCAATGCAGCAACAGGGACATCCAACACCCTGATGATCTTCCGCGATCCGTCCCCCCATCGCACTGTACGACGGTGCTGGAATATTAACCAGCTTCCCATCAGCTACGCATCTCTGCCTCGCCTTAGGGGCCGACTCACCCTGCGCCGATGAACGTTGCGCAGGAAACCTTGGACTTACGGCGAGGAGGCTTTTCACCCCCCTTTATCGCTACTCATGTCAGCATTCGCACTTCTGATACCTCCAGCAGCCTTTACAAGCCACCTTCGCAGGCTTACAGAACGCTCTCCTACCGCGTGTACCAAAGGTACACACCCGCAGCTTCGGTTTATCGCTTAGCCCCGTTACATCTTCCGCGCAGGACGACTCGATCAGTGAGCTATTACGCTTTCTTTAAAGGGGTGGCTGCTTCTAAGCCAACCTCCTGACTGTCTATGCCTTCCCACTTCGTTTCCCACTTAGGCGATAATTTGG
>NZ_FKIF01000009.1 GCF_900078705.1 Bordetella ansorpii | reverse complement strand
ATGCCGGCCTGGCGGTAGTGGCGGGCGAGCGCCTGGGCGGCATGCAGGTCGACGCGGCCCTGGCGCAGTGGCGTGACCAGGGGCAGCCACAGGCCGTCGAAGCGGGCGGCAGGGTGCATGGCGGCGTTCATCGCAGCACCGCCGTCAGGGGATGGATGGCGCCGAATTCGGCCTGCGGCAGCGCGCACATGATGGCGTGCATGGCCGAGTCGATGCCGTGGCGCGTGCCGCGCAACAGCATGGTGGCGGGACCGCCCGCGGGGCCGGCGTCCAGGATGCGGACCTCGGCGGGCGCGTCACCGGCGCGGCGCAGCGCCAGGTGCAGATTCATGGCTTCGTGCGAGGGGATGCGCACGGTCATCGAAATGGCGTCGCCCAGCGGCATGGGGATAGGCATGGCGGGACGGGGCTGGCGTTGCGGTTGAGGCATGGCGGTTTGGGGGCGCGGGGCTGCGGTGGGGCAGACTGCCGTTGGCCGTGGTTGCTGACGGGTCCACTATAGGAATCCCGCCATAAACCCCGTGGAAAAAAGCCGCTGGCGGCCGTAAAAACGGCATCAACGCCGCCTGGGCATCAGAACGCCTCGGCCAGCGTCGGCAAACCGATGCCGCGTCCGATGCCGCCTCCGCGGTTGCGGGCGAAACCGGACGGCTGGGAGGCGGCATGCCGATACTTGAGGAACCGCGGGCCGTAGCCTACGCCCGCGCACCGCCGGGAGGCCCGGAGCGGGTGTGGCCGGACGGGGAAAGCGCCTACATCTTCACCACGTCGGTGCCCGCGGGCGGGGTGAACTGGAACTCGTTGGCCGGCAGCGAGGGGTTGGGCTGCAGGTTGGACAGCTCCACGCGCGTGGTCTGGCCGAAGGCGTCGAGCAGTTCGATGCGCACGGGCTGGTTGTCCTTCATGCCGATGTCGACCTGCGAGAAGCCGGCGTCGGCGCTGCGCGGCTTGGCGCGCAGCCACTGCAGGCCGTCGCGGGCGGGCAGCGGCGAGACCTGGAAGGCCTGCTCCAGGTTGCCCGAGCCGAACAGGATGGCGGCGGGCGAGGTGCCGATGGCCTGGTCGACCTTGCGCACGGTGACCTGCGCCAGGTCGGGGTCGTACTGATAGACCTGCTGGCCATCGGCGACGATGCGCTGTTCGTACGGCAGCTTGACCCGCCAGTTGAACTTGCCGGGACGCTGGAAGGCGAAGTCGCCGCTTTGCGTCTTGGGCTTGGCGCCCGGCGCGCCCGAGGTGGTCTGGGTGAACGAACCCGTGGCGGCCTGCACCGTGGAGACGAAGGCTTTCAGCTGTTCCTGCGCGCTGGCCGCTGCGCCGGCCGCCGCCGCCACCAGCGGGCACAGGCCCAGCACCGCCACGGCGGCCAATCGGCGAAGACTGCTTTTCATCATGCTTCCTCCCGCGCGGGCACCAGGATTTCCCGGTTGCCGTTGGACTGCATGGCCGACACCATGCCGGCCTGTTCCATCTGTTCCAGGAGCCGCGCCGCGCGGTTATAGCCGATGCGCAGGTGCCGCTGCACCAGCGAGATCGATGCGCGGCGATGCTTGAGCACGACCTCGCAGGCCTGGTCGTACATGGGGTCGGATTCGGCGTCGCCGCCGATGCCGGTGACGCTGCTGGCGCCCTCGGCGCCATCGCCTTCCGCGCCGCCCTCGAGCAGGCCTTCGATGTAGTTGGGTTCGCCCTGGGCCTTCAGGGCCTCTACCACGCGGTGCACTTCGTCGTCATGCACGAAGGCGCCGTGCACGCGCACGGGCAGCCCCGTGCCCGGCGGCATGTACAGCATGTCGCCCATGCCCAGCAGGGTCTCGGCGCCCATCTGGTCGAGAATGGTGCGCGAGTCGATCTTGGACGAGACCTGGAACGCGATGCGCGTGGGGATGTTGGCCTTGATCAGGCCGGTGATGACGTCGACGCTGGGGCGCTGCGTGGCCAGCACCAGGTGGATGCCGGCGGCGCGCGCCTTCTGGGCCAGGCGGGCGATGAGCTCTTCGATCTTCTTGCCCACCACCATCATCAGGTCGGCCAGCTCGTCGATGACGACCACGATCATGGGCATCTCGGCCAGCGGCTCGGGCTGGTCGGGCGTCAGCGAGAACGGGTTCGGGATGGGCTCTTCGCGCTTGATGGCGTCGCGGATCTTGGCGTTGTAGCCGGCCAGGTTGCGCACGCCCATCTTGCTCATCAGGCGGTAGCGCTTTTCCATTTCTCCCACGCACCAGTTCAGCGCGTTGGCGGCCTGGCGCATGTCGGTGACCACCGGCGACAACAGGTGGGGGATGCCCTCGTAGACGCTCATTTCGAGCATCTTGGGGTCGATGAGGATGAGGCGGGTGTGCGCCGCGTCGGCCTTGTACAGCAGCGACAGGATCATCGCGTTGATGCCGACCGACTTGCCCGAGCCGGTGGTGCCGGCCACCAGCAGGTGCGGCATCTTGGCCAGGTCGGCCACCACGGGGTTGCCGGCGATGTCCTTGCCCAGCGCCATGGTGAGCACCGACTGGCTGGCATGGTAGGTCTGCGAACCGAGGATCTCGGACAGTTTGACCATCTGGCGGCGCGGGTTGGGCAGTTCCAGGCCCATCAGGTTCTTGCCGGGGATGGTTTCGACCACCCGGATGCTGACCAGGCTGAGCGCGCGGGCCAGGTCCTTGGCCAGGTTGACGATCTGGCTGCCCTTGACGCCGGTGGCGGGTTCGATCTCGTAGCGGGTGATGACCGGGCCGGCCTGGGCGGCCACCACGACCACGGACACGCCGAAGTCGGCCAGCTTCTTCTCGATGAGGCGCGAGGTGAATTCGATGGTCTCGGCCGAGACGGTTTCCTGGTTGCCCTGGGGCGGATCGAGCAGGCCCAGCGCGGGCAGGTCGGTCTCGCCGGCCGGAGGGGCGAACAGGGATTGCTGCTTTTCCTTCTCGGCGCGGTCGGAGCGCGGCACCACCGTGATGGCGGGTTCGATGCGCACGGGTTGCTCGTGCACCAGTTTTTCCTGCTTGGCCACGACCTGTTCGCTGCGCGCGGCCTGGGCCACTTCGCCCACGCGGCGGTCTTCGCGGGCGGTGTAGGAGTTGCGCACGCTGCGCAGCGCGCTTTCGATGGCGCCGCCGATGCGCTCGGCCAGTTGCAGCCACGAGAAGGCGAAGAACAGGCTCAGGCCGATGGCCACCAGCACCAGCAGGACCAGGGTGCCCCCGGTGAAGCCGACGCCGCGCGACAGCCAGCCGGCCAGCATCTGGCCGATCACGCCGCCCGCGCCGCTGGCGCCGTCGGTGCCGCCGGGCAGGTGCATGCCCCAGCTATACATGCGCAGCGCTTCGATGCCCAGCGAGCCGACCAGCAGCAGCGCGAAGCCGACGCCGACCTCCCAGTGGACACGAGGCAGGGGATCGTCCTTGCCCGGGCCGCGCAGTTGAGTGGCCAGGCGGCGGTAGCCGGCGCGCACGCGGTTCAGCAGCAGGACGACCCACCACCAGGCCGAGTAGCCGAAAAGGTAAAGAAGTATGTCGCCCAGATAGGCGCCCAGGGTGCCTCCGCCATTGCGGATGGCGCCGGACGCGACGGAGTGCGACCAGCCCGGGTCGGATGGGTTCCAGGTGGCCAGCACCAGGGTGAGCCAGGCGGCCAGGGCGGCGAACAGGATCCAGCGGGCCTCGCGCAGCAGGGCGGATATGCGCGTCTGCAAAGCTGAGGGCCCGTTGCGGGTGTTGCGCGAAGCGCGCGGAGAGGCAGTGGAAATACGCGGCATGGGCCTCATTATAATGAGACGTCACTTTAAAAACCGCGATGAAACGACCCCCACGCCTGCCGGGTTCGCTGTCCCCCAAAAAGGGCGCCAGCCTCCGCCGGGCGGCCGGGCAGAGGCTGATATGTCCACACCCAAGCACGCGAAAGTCCTGATCCTCGGGTCCGGCCCGGCCGGTTACACCGCCGCCGTCTACGCCGCCCGGGCGAATCTCAAGCCGGTTCTGGTGACCGGCCTGGCCCAGGGTGGCCAACTGATGACCACCACTGAAGTCGACAACTGGCCGGCCGACGTCCACGGCGTCCAGGGCCCGGACCTGATGCAGCGCTTCCAGCAGCATGCCGAGCGCTTCGAGACCGAAGTGCTGTTCGACCACATCGCCAAGGTGGACGTGTCCAGCCGCCCGTTCACCCTGACCGGCGACACGGGCAAGCTGTACACCTGCGACGCGCTCATCATCGCCACCGGCGCCTCGGCCAAGTACCTGGGCCTGCCGACGGAAAGCGCCTTCATGGGCCGCGGCGTGTCGGGCTGCGCCACCTGCGATGGCTTTTTCTACCGCAACAAGGACGTGGTGGTGGTCGGCGGCGGCAACACCGCCGTCGAAGAGGCCCTCTACCTGTCCAATCTGTGCCGCAAGGTCACGCTGATCCACCGCCGCGACAAGTTCCGCGCCGAGCCCATCCTGGTCGACAAGCTGATGGACAAGGTCGCCAACGGCAACATGGAGCTGAAGCTGTTCAATACCCTGGAAGAAGTGCTGGGCGACGACAGCGGCGTCACGGGCGTGCGCATCCGCCACACCGAGACCGGCGCCACCGAAGACCTGGACGTGGCCGGCTGCTTCATCGCCATCGGCCACCAGCCCAACACCGAGATCTTCGCCGGCCACCTCGAGATGAAGGACGGCTACATCGTCACGCAGAGCGGCCTGAACGGCATGGCCACCATGACGTCCGTGCCCGGTGTGTTCGCCGCCGGCGACGTGCAGGATCACGTGTACCGCCAGGCCATCACCAGCGCGGCCACCGGCTGCATGGCGGCCCTGGACGCACAGCGCTGGCTGGAAAATGCGGGGCACTAAGGCCAGCCTGGCCGACCTGAAGCGGGTGCACGACACGCTCGCCCGCGACCGCGAGCAGGCCGAGCGCCAGGCGCGCGAGGACGCGGCGCGCCGCGCCCGGGCCGCGCCGGTCCACGACGTCGACGCCTTCAAGAAGGCGATGCAGGCGGCCACGCCCATGAAGGCGGCCAACAAGGTCGAGCATCGGCGCGCGCCCGCACCCGCCATCGACCATGCCGTGGCCTCGCGCCGCGCGTCGGCGCTCGGCGAGAAGCCCGCGGTGCGGGCCGACGCCGGCGTGTCCGATGGCGGCGACGTGGCGCACATGCTGTCCGAGAACGGCACGGCCTATGTGCGGCTGGATGCGGCGCCCGATACGGCGCGGCGCCTGAAGCGCGGCGATTGGCGGGTCGGGGCCGAACTCGACCTGCACGGCCTGCGGGTCGAGCAGGCGCGCCACGCGGTGCTGTCCTTCCTGGACGAATGCCTGGAGCATGGCATCCGGTGCGTGCGCATCGTGCACGGCAAGGGCTACGGCTCGCAGGGACTCGAGCCCGTGCTGAAGGACAAGGTCCGGACCTGGCTGGTGCAGAAGCCCGACGTCATCGCGTTCTCCGAAGCGATGGAGCGCGAGGGCGGGGCGGGGGCGCTGCTGGTGCTGATGCGCCAGCCGGAGGGCGCCCGCCGATGAACTGGCTGTACCTGGCGTTGGCCATCTGCGCCGAGATCATCGCCACCAGCGCGTTGAAGGGCGCCGAGGGCTTCACGCGGCTGTGGCCCTCGGTCATCACCGTCGTCGGCTATGGCGTGGCGTTCTATTTCCTGTCCATGACCTTGCGCACCATCCCCATGGGCGTGGCCTATGCGATCTGGTCGGGCGCGGGCATCGTGCTGATCTCGCTGGCCGGGCTGGTGCTGTACAAGCAGACGCTCGACCTGCCGGCCATCGTCGGCATCGCGCTGATCGTGGCGGGCGTGGTGGTGATGCAGGTGTTTTCCAAGACGACCGGGCATTGAACGGCGGGCGGCGAAGGCGTTTATTGGGTACCCGGCTTGCGCAGGTAGTCCACCAGCGCCAGCGTGGCGGCGTCCGGCCGCCGCGTCAGCAGCGACACCACGACGATGGTGGCGAACGCCGCCGGGGCGCCGAACACGCCCGCGGCGATGGGCTGGATGCCCCACCACAGATCCATCGGCACGGTGCGCGGCACGTTGAACACCCATTCGCGCAGCCACGGATGCGTGTGCGCCATGTAGGCGAACGTCGTCAGCAGTCCCACGGCCATGCCCGCCGTCACGCCCCACTTGTTGGCGCGCCGCCAGAACAGTCCCGTGACCAGCGCGGGAAAGAACGACGAGGCCGCGAACGAAAAGGCCGCCGACACCATGAACAGGATGTCGGCCGGCTTGCGCGCCGCCACCCAGGCGGCGCCGAAGGCCACCAGCAGCAACAGGATCTTCGACACGATGACGCGCCGCGCCGCAGGCATGCGCGGCGACACCATGCGATACCACATGTCGTGCGAGAGTGAATTGGACATCGTCAGCAGCAGGCCGTCCGCCGTGGACAGTGCCGCGGCCAGGGCGCCAGCCGCCACCAGGCCGGAGATGACGAAGGGCAGGCCGCCGATCTCCGGCATGGCCAGCACCACCACATCCGCGCCCATGCCGATCTCGCCCAGTTGCACGATGCCATCGCGGTTGATGTCCACCACTTCCAGCAGATTGCTGTCCACCGCGCTCCATGCATGCACCCAATTGGGCAGGTCGCTGAAGCGGATGCCCACCACCTGCGCGTATACCTCGTACTTCACCAGCAGCGCCAGCGCGGGCGCGGTGAAGTAAAGCAGCAGGATGAACAGCAACGCCCAGAACACGGAGCGGCGCGCGTCGCCCACCGAGGGCGTGGTGTACGAGCGCATCAGGATGTGCGGCATGCCGGCGGTGCCCAGCATCAGGCACAGCACCAGCGCCAGGAAGTTGATGCGCATGTCGCGGCTTTCGGTCGGGTCGCTCGCGGGAAAGGGCTGGGCGTGCGGCGGCGGCGGCGAGCCGCGCGCCTCATAGGCGGCGCGCGCCTGCGACCAGGCGATGCGCGCGGCTTCGGGGTCGGGGGGATAGGCGGCCAGTTCGCGTTCGAGCGAGCGCACCTCGACCATCGGCGCGTCGGCCGCGATCTGCGCGGCCAACTGGTGGCGCAACTTGTCTTTCTCGTCGGCCCATGATTGCGGCAGGGCGTCCAGGCGCGCGGTCATTTCCTGCGCGCGCTCGCGCCACAGGCGGCGTACCTCCCGTTCGGCGGGATCGTTCTGCAGATGGATCTCTTTCTCGGTGACCTGCTGCAGTACCGCGCCCGCCGACAGTTGCGGCGCCGGGCTGCCCGTGTGCTTGACCGACAGCCAGATCACCGGCACCAGATAGGCGATGACCAGGATGATGTACTGCGCCACCTGCGTCCACGTGACCGCGCGCATGCCGCCCAGGAACGAGCACACCAGCATGCCGCCCAGCGCCACGAAGATGCCCAGTTCGAACGAGATGCCGGTCAGCCGGGTGGTGATGATGCCCACGCCGTAGATCTGCGCGACCAGATAGGTGAACGAGCACAGCACCGCGCAGGCCACGCCCATCAGCCGCGGCAGATTGCCGCCGTAGCGCGCCCCGAGGTAATCCGGGATGGTGTACTGCCCGAACTTGCGCAGGTACGGCGCCAGCAGCAACGCCACCAGCACGTAGCCGCCCGTCCAGCCCATCACGTAGGCCAGGCCGCCGTAGCCCGACAGGTACAGGGTGCCCGCCACGCCGATGAACGAGGCCACCGACATCCAGTCGGCGGCCGTGGCCATGCCGTTGTAGAGGGCGGGCACGCGCCGGCCCGCCACGTAGTATTCGACCTGGTCGGAAGTGCGGCACACGATGCCGATACAGGCGTACAGGCTGACCGTGACAATGAGAAAAGCGTAGCCGATCCAGTTGCGCGACAGCCCGGCCATCTCGGCCAGGGCCAGCAGCAGCACCAGCATGCAGAAGCCGGCCGTGTACAACAGATAGATGCGGCGCAGCCGCAGGCCGAACTCGTGCTGGGTGTCGGCGGAGAACGGCATCAGCGCACGTCCCGCCGGCTGGCGGCCGCCTGGGCGTCCTCTGCGGCCAGGGCCTCGGCGTCGGCCCGGTCATCGGCACGGTTCATGACGGTGCCGTACACCGCCACGATCAGCAGGAAGGCCAGCGGCGCGCCATAGGCGGCCAGCCAGAACGGAAAGGGCCAGCCGATGAATTCGAAGGAAAGATAGCCGGTGAGCAGCGCGGGCGTGGCGGTCAGGGCGATCCAAAGCGCCAGCAGCAGCAGGATCAGCCGCACGTTGCGGCGCCAGTAGCGCGAAGCAGAGGAACGGACTTGGGATGCCGGCATGCTTGACCTGGGTGGGCGCTGACGCATCCGTGTCCGGTAAGGCAAGCCGCGGACCGCGAATGCGACAACGGCCGGCACAGTGTGTCGTGCCAGCCGTTGTGCGTTTGCTTTTCTTGTACTGCTTTTATTTATATACCGGTGCCGCCGGTTGTATGGAAGCCCTTAAGGGCTTTCTGTCTCCTCACCTGCATGGACAGGATTCTGCACCAGTTACGGGACTGTCACACTAGGGGAATGCCCTAATTCGGCGCATTCATTTAGTTATATTGGGCACCAATACGGTGCATTCGGCCCGAAAACACCAAAATTTCGGCCGGCCTAGGCCAGAAGCAAGACAAATTGGCCCTTTTCGGGTCAAAGCGGGGCATTGCGACATCAGACGCCGGCACGCTTTCTTTGCACCTATTTGGTGCGTATTTGGCGTTTATACCGTTTTTACACCGGCCCGCCAAAGCTATATCCCGTTTTTACCCCCCTCTCCGTAACCTGCGCAGGGTCCGGTGGAGGTTGCCTCCGCCTTGTTCGGAGGCCAGGCCTCCGGGGAGAAAAACATGGATTTCGTGTACCTCGCCGCGTTCGGCGCGATGGCGGGCCTGGCCTGGGCGCTGGTCGCCTTCTGCGCCCGACTGTCAGCAGGAGAACGCCAGTGAGCGCCATTTATTGGTTGAGCGGCATCGTCGCGGCCCTGCTCATGGTCTATCTGCTGGCCGCCCTGTTCCAACCGGAGAAGTTCTGATGGACACCCAATTCCTGGGCCTGCTGGCGGTCTACCTGGCCGTCGTGCTGGCGGTCGCCCCCTTCCTGGGGCACTACATCCGGCGGGCCATCGAGGACGGCAGCTACGGGCCGACCCGTTGGGGGCGCCCGGTCGAGCGCCTCATCTACCGCCTGGCTGGCGTGGATCCCACGGCGGACATGGGCTGGAAGCGCTACGCGCTGGCCTTGCTGCTGTTCAACGTCCTGGGCGTGTTCGCCGTCTACGGGCTGCAACGCCTGCAGGGCATGTTGCCGTTCAATCCGGCGGACCTGGGCGCGGTCACGCCGGACTCGTCGTTGAACACGGCGCTGTCGTTCGTCACCAACACCAATTGGCAGGGCTACGGCGGCGAGAGCACGATGAGCTATCTGACCCAGATGCTGGGCCTGACGGTGCAGAACTTCCTGTCCGCGGCCACCGGCATCGCCGTGCTCTTCGCGCTGGTGCGCGGCCTGACGCGCCACGGCTCGCAGGCCATCGGCAACTTCTGGACGGACATCGTGCGCGGCACGATGTATGTGCTGCTGCCGCTGTCGTTCGTGATGGCGCTGTTCCTGGTCGGCCAGGGCGTGATCCAGAACCTCGATCCCTACGTGCAGGCGCAGACCGTCGAGGCGCAGGCCTTCAGCGTGCCCGAGGTCGACGCGCAGGGCCAGCCGATGCCGGGCGCCGACGGCCAGCCCCGGATGCAGCCGCGGCAGACGCAGCAGCAGACGCTGGCCATGGGGCCGGTGGCCTCGCAGGAAGCCATCAAGATGCTCGGCACCAATGGCGGCGGCTTCTTCAATGCGAACTCCGCGCATCCCTACGAGAAT
Source organism: Bordetella ansorpii (assembly GCF_900078705.1). GTDB lineage: Bacteria > Pseudomonadota > Gammaproteobacteria > Burkholderiales > Burkholderiaceae_B > Bordetella > Bordetella ansorpii_A. Next base: position 380,711 of record NZ_FKIF01000009.1, on the reverse strand, counting down.
CCCACGGCGCTGTCGAATTTCGTGGAAATGCTGGCGATCTTCCTGATCCCCGCCGCGCTGTGCTTCAGCTTCGGCGAGATGGCCGGCAACCGCCGCCAGGGGGCCATCATCCTGGCGGCGATGACCGCGATGTTCGCCGTGTTCGCGCTGACCACGTCCTACTTCGAGCATCAGTCCACACCCGCCTTGGCGCAGGCCGTCAACGGCCTGGCGCCGGGCGGCGGCAACATGGAAGGCAAGGAAGTGCGCTTCGGCATCGCGCCCACCGCGCTGTTCGCCACCATCACCACCGCGGCTTCGTGCGGCGCCGTCAACGGCATGCACGATTCGTTCTCGGCCATGGGCGGCCTGCCGCCGATGCTGCTGATGCAGCTGGGCGAGGTGGTGTTCGGCGGCGTGGGCGCCGGCCTGTACGGCATGCTGGCCTTCGCCATCCTGGCGGTGTTCATCGCCGGGCTGATGATCGGCCGCACGCCGGAATACCTGGGCAAGAAGATCGAGGCTTTCGACATGAAGATGGTCGCGATGGTGCTGCTGGCCACGCCGCTGCTGGTGCTGGTGGGCACGGCCGTGGCCGTGCTGGCCGATGCCGGCCGCGCCGGGGTGCTCAATCCGGGCATCCATGGCTTCTCGGAAATCCTGTACGCCCTGTCCTCGGCCGCCAACAACAATGGCAGCGCCTTCGCGGGCCTGTCCGCCAACACGCCGTTCTACAACCTGCTGCTGGGCGCCGCCGTGTGGCTGGGCCGCTTCGTGCCCATCGTCGCGCTGCTGGCCCTGGCCGGCGCGCTGGCCGCCAAGCCGCGCCTGCCGCAAGGCCCCGGCACGATGCCGACCACGGGCCCGCTGTTCGCCGTGCTGCTGACCGGCTCGGTGATGCTGGTCGGCGCACTCACCTACGTGCCCGCGCTGGCGCTGGGGCCCGTCGCGGAGCACCTGCAGAACGCCGTGCACGCCGCGCAACCTTGAACGAATCCGGTGGAACCCTCATGGATCAACATATCCCATCCCTGGCCTCGGCCGAAGGCGCGGCCGCCGCGCCCGCTGGCCAGGCTCAATCGGCCGGACGCCAGTTCGGCTTCTGGTCGCCTTCGCTGGTGGGGCCCGCGCTGCGCGACAGCCTGCGCAAGCTCTCGCCCGCCGCGCAGGTGCGCAACCCGGTGATGTTTGTCGTCTACATCGGCAGCATCCTGACCACGGTGCTGTGGGCGATGGCGCTGGCCGGCCTGGCCGAGGCGCCGGCCGGCTTCATCCTGGCCATCACGGTCTGGCTGTGGTTCACCGTGCTGTTCGCCAACTTCGCCGAGGCCCTGGCCGAAGGGCGCGGCAAGCAGCAGGCGGCCACGTTGCGCGGCCTGCGCACCACCATCCAGGCCCGCGTGCTGAAGACCTTCCGAGACAGCGATGAACTGAATGCCTCGCCGCAAGTCTGGCAGCCGCGAGGCGAATCGCGCCCGTCGGGCGAACTGCGCAAGGGCGACGTCGTGCTGGTCCTGGCAGGGGAAACCATCCCCGGCGACGGCCAGGTCGTGGCCGGCATCGCCTCGGTGGACGAAAGCGCCATCACGGGCGAGTCCGCGCCCGTCATCCGCGAGTCGGGCGGCGATTTCTCGTCGGTCACCGGCGGCACGCGCGTGCTGTCCGACTGGATCTTCGTGCGCATCGCGGCCGATCCGGGCGAGAGCTTCCTCGACCGCATGATCTCGATGGTGGAGGGCGCCAAGCGCCAGAAGACGCCCAACGAGCTGGCGCTGACCATCCTGCTGGTCGGCCTGACCATCGTCTTCCTGCTGGTGTGCGTGACGCTGCTGCCGTTCTCGATGTATGCCGTGGACGCGGCCGGCGCGGGCAGCATCGTTTCCGTGACGGTGCTGGTGGCGCTGCTGGTGTGCCTGATCCCGACCACCATCGGCGGCCTGCTGTCGGCCATCGGCGTGGCCGGCATGAGCCGCATGATGCAGGCCAACGTGATCGCCACCTCGGGCCGCGCGGTGGAGGCCGCCGGCGACGTCGACGTGCTGCTGCTGGACAAGACCGGCACCATCACCTTCGGCAACCGCCAGGCCTCGGCGTTCCTGCCGGCGCCGGGCGTGACCGCCCAGGAACTGGCCGAGGCCGCGCGCCTGGCCTCGCTGGCCGATGAAACGCCCGAAGGACGCAGCATCGTGGCCCTGGCGGACCGCACCCTGAATGCGCCCGCCGCCGCCATGGCCGGCGCCGAATTCGTGCCCTTCACCGCGCAGACCCGCATGAGCGGCGTCGACGCGGGCGGCCGCCGCATCCGCAAGGGCGCGGTGGACGCCGTCGGCGCCTGGCTGAAAGAGCAGGGCGCGTCCCTGCCCGCCGCCCTGTCGCGCGATGCCGAGACGGTGGCGCGCCGCGGCAGCACGCCGCTGGCCGTGGGCGACGGCGCCCGGGCGCTGGGCGTGATCGAGCTGAAGGACATCGTCAAGCCCGAGATCCAGCCGCGCTTCGCCGAGCTGCGCCGCATGGGCATCAAGACGGTGATGATCACCGGCGACAACAAGCTGACGGCCGCCTCCATCGCCGCCGAGGCCGGCGTGGACGACTTCCTGGCCGAGGCCACGCCCGAGGCCAAGCTGAAGCTGATCCGCGCCTATCAGCAGGAAGGCCGCCTGGTGGCGATGACGGGCGACGGCACCAACGACGCGCCCGCGCTGGCCCAGGCCGACGTGGCCGTGGCCATGAATTCGGGCACGCAGGCCGCCAAGGAGGCCGGCAACATGGTGGACCTGGATTCCAATCCCACCAAGCTGATCGAGATCGTCGAGATCGGCAAGCAGATGCTGATGACACGCGGCGCGCTGACCACCTTCAGCATCGCCAACGACGTGGCCAAGTACTTCGCCATCATTCCCGCGGCGTTCGCCGCCGTGTATCCGCAGCTCGGCGTGCTCAATGTCATGCGGCTGGCCACGCCCGCCTCGGCCATCCTGTCGGCGGTCATCTTCAATGCGCTGATCATCATCGCGCTGATTCCGCTGGCGCTGAAGGGCGTCCGATACCGCCCGCTGGGCGCGGCGGTCCTGCTGCGGCGCAATCTGCTGATCTACGGCCTGGGCGGCCTGCTGGTGCCGTTCGCCGGCATCAAGCTGGTCGACATGGTGCTGGCCGCCTTCGGCTGGGCCTGATTTCCTTCGAGGATACTTTCATGCAAACCTCCACATCCCCCATGAAACCGCAGGGCCTGTTGCGGCCCGCGCTGAGCGTCTTCATCGCGCTGTCCCTCATCACCGGGCTGGCGTATCCGCTGCTGACCACGGGCGTGGCCCGCGCGCTGTTTCCGCACCAGGCCGCGGGCTCGCTGATCGAGCGCGACGGCAAGGTCATCGGCTCGGCACTGATCGGCCAGGCCTTCAGTTCGCCGGGCTATTTCTGGAGCCGGCCGTCGGCTACCGCGCCGATGGCCTACAACGGCGGCGCGTCCGGCGGCTCGAACCTGGGGCCGACCAACCCGGCGCTGGCCCAGGCCGTGCAGGAGCGCATCGCGGCGCTGCATGCCGCCGATCCGGAGAATCCGGCACAGGTCCCGGTCGATCTGGTCACGGCCTCCGGCAGCGGCCTGGATCCGCACATCAGCACCGCCGCGGCCGAATACCAGGTGCGCCGCGTGGCCCGCTCGCGGGGACTGCCCGAAGCCGAGGTGCGCAAGCTGGTCCAGGCGCATACCGACACCCCGTGGCTGGGGCTGATCGGCGACCCGACCGTGAGCGTGCTGCCGCTGAACCTGGCGCTGGACGCCCTGAAACCCCTTGCGGGCAAGTAAGCCGCATGCCCGCCGCGGCGTATAGTATGTCTGCCCTCGAATCCCTCCCGCATCATGGCCGACAACGGTAGCGATCGTCCCGACCCCGACCGGCTGCTGCAGCACCTGGACGACGCGGCCGCGCAGGCGCGCCGCGGCAAGCTGCGCATCTATTTCGGCGCCTCGGCCGGGGTGGGCAAGACCTACGCCATGCTGGCCGCCGCCCGCGCGCAGCGCGAACAGGGCATCGACGTGGTGGCTGGCGTGGTCGAAACCCATGGCCGCAAGGAAACCGCCGCGCTGCTGCAGGGCCTGGACGTGCTGCCGCCTCAGGCGCTGGCGTACCGTGGCCATACCCTGAACGAGTTCGACCTGGGCGGCGCCCTGGCCCGCAAGCCGCGCCTGCTGCTGGTCGACGAACTGGCCCATTCCAACGCGCCCGGCGCGCGCCACGCCAAGCGCTGGCAGGACGTCGAGGAACTGCTGGCCGCCGGCATCGACGTCTGGACCACGCTGAACGTGCAGCACCTGGACAGCCTGAACGAGGCGGTCGGCAGCATCACCGGCGTGCGCGTCTGGGAAACCGTGCCCGACGAGTTCTTCGACGCCGCGCACGAGGTCATCCTGGTCGACCTGTCCGCCGACGAACTGCTGCGCCGCTTGAAGGAAGGGCGCGTCTACGTGCCCGACCAGGCGCGCCACGCCACCCGCCATTTCTTCCGCAAGGGCAACCTGATCGCGTTGCGCGAGCTGGCCCTGCGCCGCACCGCCGAGCACGTCGACGACGACGTGCAGGAATACCGCCACGAGCGCGAGATCCAGCCGGTCTGGCGCACCCGCGAGGCCGTGCTGGCCTGCATCGGACCCGACGACCAGGCCGAATACGTGGTGCGCAGCGCCCACCGCCTGGCGCAGCAGTTGGAGTGCGAGCTGCACGTCGTCACCGTGGCCGCGCTGCGCGTGGCGCCGCTGCCGTCGCAGCGGCAGCAGAACCTGGAGCGCGCGATGGCCCTGGCCGACCAACTGGCCGCGCGCACCGAAACCCTGGCCGGCGCCGATATGGTGGACGCCACCGCGCGCTACATGCGGCGGCACAACGTCACCAAGGCCGTGCTGGGGCGAGGCGCGCAGGGCCGCTGGCCGTCTCCCTCCTCGCTGCTGGACGCCATGCTGGCGCCTGGCTGGTGGCGCCGCCGCCGCACCTTCGCCGACGCGCTGTCGGCGGCCTGCCCCGACGTGGACGTGATCCGCGTGGCGGCGCCTTCGGTGGCCGCGCCGCCGCCGGGCCGCGATCCGCTGATGCTGGGCCGCCGCCCCGGAGAGGCGTCCGATGCGCACGGCCAACAGCAGGCAGGCGGCTACGCCTGGGCGCTGGGCTATTGCGCGGCCGCCACCGTCGTGTCGTCGCTGGCCTCGGCGGTGCTGCACCAGACCAACATCGTCATGTTCTACCTGCTGGCGGTGGTGGGCGTGGCCTTGCGGCATGGCCGGGGCCCCTCTGCCCTGGCCTCGGTGGTCAGCGTGGTGCTGTTCGACTATTTCTTCGTGCAGCCGGTGGGCTCGTTCGCCGTGTCCGACGTACAGTATCTGGTCACCTTCGCCGTGCTGCTGGCGGTGGGCTTGCTGATCGGCCAACTGACGGCGGGCCTGCGCGCGCAGGCCAGGGCGTCGGCCAAGCGCGAGGCGGATGCGCGCGGCCTGTACGAGTTCGCGCGCGAACTGTCGTCCGCCTTGTTGCCCGAGCAGATCGTCGCCGCCGCCAGCGCCTTCCTGAACGCGGCGTTCGGCGCGCGCAGCGCGCTGTACGTGCAGGCGCTGGACGACCGGCTGTCGCTGGCCTCGCCCACTGATCCCGACATGGGGGCGCTGGAGCCTTCTCTGGCGCAGTGGGTATACGACCATGGCCGCGCGGCGGGGGCGGGCACCGGCACGCTGTCCAACAGCCCGCTGCTGTACCTGCCGCTTGCGGCGCCCATGCGCGTGCGCGGCGTGCTGGCCTTGCAGGCGCCGGGCAAGCCGTTTTCGGCCATGCCCGAGGCGCAGCGCCAGCTCGACGCCTACGCCACGCTGATCGCCATCGCGCTGGAGCGTCTGCACTACGTCGAGGTGGCGCAGCAGGCGCTGGTCAACATCGAGTCCGAACGCCTGCGCAATTCGCTGCTGGCCGCCGTGTCGCACGACCTGCGCACGCCGCTGACCAGCCTGGTGGGCCTGGCCGACACCCTGATGCGCGATCCCGCCGCCTTGCCCGATGCCACCCGCGAGACGGCCGCGGCCATGCGCGACCAGGCGCAGCGCATGCATGCGCTGGTGGTCAATCTGCTGGACATGGCGCGCCTGCAAAGCCGCGACACGCCGCTGCGGCCCGAATGGCAATCGGTGGAGGAACTGGTGGGCGCCTCGCTGGCCGCCATGCGCGAAACCCTGGCCCGCCACCACGTCACGGTTGCCCGCCTGTCCGACCTGCCGCTGGTCGAATGCGACGGCATCCTGATCGAGCGGGTGCTGTGCAATCTGCTGGAGAACGCTTCCAAGTACACGCCCGCCGGCAGCGCCATCCACATCGAGGCGAGTACGGGCGACGGCCAACTGCGCGTGGCCGTGTGCGATGACGGCCCCGGCGTGCCCGAGGAGATGCGGCTGCGCATCTTTGAAAAGTTCACGCGCGGCGGGCGTGAGTCGTCCACGCCCGGCGTGGGCTTGGGCCTGGCGGTCTGCAAGGCGATACTGGAGGCGCATCGCGGCCGCATCTGGGTCGAGCCCGCGCCGCGGGACGGCGCCCGTGTGCACGGCGCCCGTCTGCACGGCGCCCGTGTGCACGGCGCCTGCTTCGTCTTCGCGCTGCCGCTGGGCACGCCGCCCGCCGCGCCCCCGGAAGCCGTGCTTTCCTGATTCCCGCCATGTTCGACTACCAACCCACCGTGCTGCTGATCGAGGACGACGCCCACATCCGGCGCTTTGTCCGCACCGCCCTGGAATCCGAGGGCTGCGAGGTCCACGAGGCCGACACGGTCAAGCGCGGACTGATCGAGGCCGGCACGCGCCAGCCCGACGCCGTGGTGCTGGACCTGGGCCTGCCCGACGCCGACGGCATGACGCTGATCCGCGAACTGCGCGGCTGGACCGAGGTGCCGGTGCTGGTGCTGTCGGCCCGCACCAGCGAGACGGACAAGATCGAGGCGCTGGATGCCGGCGCGGACGATTACCTGACCAAGCCCTTCGGCGTGGGCGAACTGCTGGCCCGCCTGCGCGTGCTGCTGCGCCGCCACGCACGCGGCGCGGCCGACGGCGCGGCCCAGCTCAGCTTCGGCGACGTCCATGTGGACATGGCGCGCCGCGTGGTGACGCGGGCCGGCCAGCACGTGCACCTGACCCAGATCGAATACCGCCTGCTGGCCGTGATGCTGGCGCACCGGGGCAAGGTGATGACGCACCGCGAGCTGCTGCGCGAGGTCTGGGGGCCGTCGCACGTCGAGAGCAACCATTACCTGCGCATCTACATGGGCCACCTGCGCCAGAAACTCGAGGCCGACCCGGCGCAGCCGGTGCACCTGGTCACCGAGATCGGCGTGGGTTACCGCTTCGCCTCCTGACGGCGCCGTCGGGCACGGCGCCATGCGCACGCGTGGTGTAATGGGGTTCGCCATCGCTGTATCCCGTTTTTTTTGCCATGACTACCGACCTGTTCGCCGCCGATCCCGCCCACCGGCCCTACGTGCCGCTGGCCGAGCGCCTGCGGCCGCGTACGCTGGCAGACGTCGTGGGGCAATCGCACCTGCTGGGCCCCGACAAGCCGCTGCGCGTGGCCTTCGAATCGGGCCGTCCGCACTCCATGATCTTCTGGGGCCCGCCCGGCGTGGGCAAGACCACGCTGGCGCGCCTGATGGCCGATGGCTTCGATGCCCACTTCATCGCCATTTCTGCCGTGCTGGGCGGCGTCAAGGACATCCGCGACGCCGTCGTGGCGGCCCAGGTGGCGCAAGGGCAGGGCCGCCGCACCATCCTGTTCGTCGACGAGGTCCACCGCTTCAACAAGGCGCAGCAGGATGCCTTCCTGCCTTACGTCGAAAGCGGCCTGTTCACCTTCATCGGCGCCACCACCGAGAACCCCTCGTTCGAGGTCAACTCCGCATTGCTGTCGCGCGCCCGCGTGTACGTGCTGCAATCGCTGACCGCCGAGGAACTGGCCGAACTGGTCGACCGCGCCGTCGCCGCCCTGAACGACGGCGCGGAACCCGGTGCCGGGCTGTCCATCACGCCCGAGGCGCGCGATCAGTTGGCCGCCTGGGCGGACGGCGATGCGCGCCGGCTGATCAGCGCGGTCGAGGTCGTGGCCGAATCCGCCCAGTCCGCCGGCCGCGAGACGGTCGACACGGAATGGCTGGAGATCGCGCTGTCGCAGAATCTGCGCCGCTTCGACAAGGGCGGGGACGCGTTCTATGACCAGATCAGCGCCCTGCACAAATCGGTGCGCGGCTCGCATCCCGATGCGGCGCTGTATTGGTTCACCCGCATGCTGGACGGCGGCGCCGATGCACGCTACCTGTCGCGCCGCATCGTGCGCATGGCCTGGGAAGACATCGGCCTGGCCGACCCGCGCGCCATGCAGATCGCCAACGATGCCGCCGCCACCTACGAGCGCCTGGGCAGTCCCGAGGGCGAACTGGCGCTGGGCCAGGCCGTCATCTACCTGGCCATGGCGGCCAAGAGCAACGCCGGCTACAACGCCTACAACGCGGCGCGCGCCTTCGTGCGCGAGGACAAGAGCCGCGAGGTGCCCATCCATCTGCGCAATGCGCCGACCAAGCTGATGAAACAGCTGGGCCACGGCCACGATTACCGCTACGCCCACGACGAGCCCAACGCCTATGCCGCGGGCGAGACCTACCTGCCCGACGGCATGCGCGAGCCGCGCTGGTATCGACCGGTGCCGCGCGGGCTGGAGATCAAGATCGGCGAGAAGCTGGCCCAGCTTCGCCAACTGGACGAGGAAGCGCGCAAGAAGTGACGATGCGCGGGGCGCGATGCCGGGGACCGCGTCCATCCGGCTTCCCGCTGGCTTCGTCCGCGCCCGCCCGTCAGGGCAAGCACGTGCCGCGCCAGGCCCCACTGCCGCCCGGACGGTAGAATCCTGTCTGGACCTGACGTCCCGAGGCCGGAACCTGCCGGTTACATCCGCGAAATTCCGGTGGCGACGTCACATGCCGTTCCCGCCATGCAGGCACAATGGCCGGTTCGTGCCTTTCCCTCCGCTTCGGCGGTTCCTTCACCCACAGCCACACACCATGCTAGATCCGATATTGCTGCGCAAAGACCTGCAAACCGTCGTCGACCGCCTGAAAAGCCGCGGCGTCGACTTCGACACGGAACGGTTCAATGACCTGGAGTCCCGTCGCAAGACCGTCCAGACCGAAACCGAGTCCCTGCAGGCGCGCCGCAATGCGCTGGCCAAGCAGATCGGCCAGTTGAAGTCGCGTGGCGAGGACGCCTCGGCCGTGATGGCCGAGTCGCAGTCCATCCCCGAGCGCCTGCGCCAGCTGGAAGAAGACCTGGCCGGCATCCAGCAGCAGCTCAATGACGTACTGATGTCCACGCCCAACCTGCCGCACGAAAGCGTGCCGCAGGGCGCGTCCAGCGACGAGAACGTCGAAGTGCGCCGTTGGCTGCCGGGCGAGGCCGGTCCCGACGGCAACCCGCCGCCGCTGGGCTTCGAGCCGCGCGACCACGTTGCCGTGGGAGAGCCGCTGGGCCTGGACTTCGACATGGCCGCCAAGCTGTCGGGTGCGCGCTTCACCTTCATGCGCGGCCCCATCGCCCGCCTGCACCGCGCCCTGGCGCAGTTCATGCTCGACCTGCAGACGGGCGAGCACGGCTACACCGAGTGCTATACCCCCTACATCGTCAACAGCTCGACGCTGTACGGCACGGGCCAGTTGCCCAAGTTCAAGGACGACATGTTCGCGGTCTCCAAGGGCGGGGACGACGACCGCGTCGACGACCAGGGCAATGCCGTGGCGCGGGAAGACCAGTATCTGATCTCCACCTCGGAAATCACCCTGACGAGCGTGGCGCGCGACACCATCGTGGCTGGCGCCGACCTGCCGATCCGCCTGACCGCCCATACGCCGTGCTTCCGCTCCGAAGCCGGCAGCGGCGGCCGCGACACGCGCGGCATGATCCGCCAGCACCAGTTCGACAAGGTCGAGATGGTGCAGATCGTCGCGCCCGACCAGTCCTACCAGGCGCTGGAAGAGATGACCGGCCACGCGGAACAGGTGCTGCAGCGCCTGGGCCTGCCCTACCGCGTCATGCTGTTGTGCACGGGCGACATGGGCTTCGGCGCCGCCAAGACCTATGACCTGGAAGTCTGGCTGCCCGCCCAGAATACCTGGCGCGAGATTTCTTCGGTGTCCAACTGCGAAGCCTTTCAGGCACGGCGCATGCAGGGCCGTTTCCGTAATGCGCAGAACAAGCCCGAATACGTGCATACGCTCAACGGTTCCGGCCTGGCGGTGGGCCGCGCGCTGGTGGCCGTGCTGGAAAATTACCAGCAGGCCGACGGCAGCGTGGTCGTGCCCGAAGTGCTGCGCCCGTACATGGGCGGCCTGGCGGTGATCAATCCCTGATCGCGCGCTGGCCAGCCATTGCGAGAAGCCCGCATTCTTGCGGGTTTTTTTGCGCATATCGTAGCCATATGGCTGTCTTTTTTTTTCCGTATGCTGACGAAGGTAATGCAGTTGCTATTGATGTGAAGAATTGTGTGGCCGACATAAAAAGGGTCGGTTGTTGCGGCACAATTACGCCCGAGGCGAAACAGCCCTGTCATTTCAATAGAGGAAGCTAAGATGACTTCGCGAACGATTGGCGATTTCCGTGTGCGTTGTACCGTCGTCCAGGAAGAAGACAGGGGCTACGAGGTACGAATCTGTACCCGCCGCATTGGCGGCACCGCACCCGAAAAGCTCTGGCAGGTTCCTGGATTGGCTGCATATGCCAGCCGCGACGAAGCCGAACAGGGCAGCCAAGAGATATTCGAGAAGGTCAATGGTGTGCGTTTCAACGGAGAACCCGAGTTTGCCCATGCGTCCGCATAATGGTTGGTGGCGCGCTTCGAGCGCCCCGCGTCGCTGGATCGACCTGATCCGCGAGACTTCTTCCCAAGCCGGCGACAAGTCGCCGGCACCGCTAGGCGTACAGGCTCAGATGCCTGCGTCCATGCCGCAACCCATGAAGCCGGCATAAGAACGCCGCCCCGAGGGCGGCGTTTTTTTATAGCCCGCTTTGCCAGAAGCCCAGGCCGCATCGCCTGGCCACTGGTTTTTGGCCGGTCAGCGGCGCCAGCCGCGATCATGGTGATGATGATGGCGGTAATAACCGCCGCCACGGCCATAGTAGCGCGGGCCGCCGTAGTACACCGGCGCCGGATAGTAAACGGGAGGCGGCGGAGCCACGTACACCCGCGGGGGCGGCGCGACGTATACCGGACGCGGCGCCACGTAGACGGGCGGGGGCGGTGCGACATATATCGGCGGCCGCGGGTAGACATAGCCCGGCACGCCGATACTGATGCCCACGTCCACTCGGGCCAGCGCTGCGCTGGATAGCAGTACGCCCGCTGCGCCCAAGCCTGCGATCAGCCACTTTTTCATGATGCTCCTGCCTTGCTGCGCGAGACAGCCAAGTTGAAAATATCCCGGTCCATTGTCGAACGGCGCGCCGTGGGGAGGGTGACCGGACCGCGATCAATGGCGACGATCCGCAACATCCGGGCCCCCTACGCTCGGAACCATATTGCGCCTCGCGCGGGGTGCGTGCAAGCTGGATGACAGGGTTTGAAATCGGCTGAAATGGGCCTGATATCGAGCCTCGCCGCTCCCCTCCGGAGGCGCGGTAGCATCTGTTTACGCCTGTGGCGCCGCCGCCGCACAATCACCTGCAGGGAGACTGGCCATCATGACGACCGACTCGCACGACCTGAAGCCTGGGTACTACTGGTACACCATGGAGAATGATCCGCCGGCCATCATTCATATCCACGATGATGGCGGCGCGACCCTCATGGGCACGGATCTGCGCATGGATGCCGATGCCGTCGCCGACATGGTCGCGCAGGGCGAAAAGTTTTTCTGGATCGAGCCGCCGCGTCAATGACGCGCAGTCAGTCGATGGGGATCGGCACTGCCGTCTTGAGTTTTACATTATTTACAACAAAGTAAATATGGTTTCCCGCAGTGCAAAAGCCGGCATTCGCCGGCTTTTGCACTGCGTGCCATTTTGCGCAACTGACGCAAATCCCCCTTCCATCCCTGAACTTCCGCCAACCAGGCACATCCTGTGCTGTCCATGCTAGCGCTTACACAATCGCGCAATCTTTCAACGCTTCCCGGAGAATGATGCAACCAGGTTTTCCCTGCTTATGCTCATCTCATAGGGAGGTTCTCGCAGGGTTATGAATATGTCATTATGGTTAAGATTTCTCGGCAGACCTTTGTGCATTTCACGAGGAGGCTAGCTTGGAGGTGACACGGGATGGACGCGCGGTGACGTATTCGGGTCGGCGCTACGAGTTTCTTACCGTTGATCAGGCGATGGGTTTCGCCAGATTTTTGTCCCAGGACAAGGCCCTGGACCATGCCTGCAAGGTCTGGAAGCCCAAGCGGATCGTCGCCCACGCCCAGTCGCTCAGTGCGCAGGGCCGAGGCGCCGTTGCCAGTCAATAGGCCGCCCCGCCATACCGTCGCCCGGAGACTGCAGCGGTCGCGCAGTCTGACGCCGTGACTTCAGCTGTAAGCAAAAATTCACAAAATGTTCGAATAATTTCATCTTTTGTGAATATCCTGATAAGGTTCGCAGGAATTTATCATTCCTGTGCAAAACTCTCCAGAGCGGCGCCCAGGTTTTGGGATACAGCATGGGCGGTTCGCGAACCTTACGGGCAGAAAGCGTGGGCATGCAGGTCTGGAAGGGCCGGCACGCGTGGTGGTTTGCCGTGCAGGCCATCCTGGTGCTGCTGGCGCCTGCCGTGCTGTGCGCCTTCGCGTCGCTCAGCGAGGCGCGGCGCCTGACTTCCAGCCAGGCCGACATCGCCGCCCGGGTGCTGATGCATCAGGCGCAGACCATGTCGGCCTATGCGTGGCGGGTGGTCGATGAACTGGGGCCGCTGGCGGGGCGCCCGTGTTCCATGGCCGAGCCCACGCTGCAGTACATGGGATCGATCTCCCCGTACCTGCGCTCCCTGCTGTTCGTACGCAACGACACCGTCGAATGCGCGGCCGGCGTCAACAATGGCATGCGGCGACTGTCGATGCTGCTGCCCACGCTGTCCGCATTGCCGCAAGGGCGCTCGATCGCATCGGTGGCCGGTACGGCCTCCAGTGAAAGCCGGCCTGCCGTGGTCTTCGCGCAGAACTGGAACGACGTCACCGTCGTGGCCGTGCTCGACGGCCAGTATCTGATCGATCTGCTCAATACCGTGGCCGATCTGCGTTCGTACCATGTCGAGATGCACTTCGGCACCGGGGTATCCATCCACAGCCAGGGCTATCCCGTGGGCGATCCCGGCCCCATGGCGCAGGTGCGCCGCCTGCAGTCCGACGACTACGCCGTGCAGGTGTCGGTGACCGTGCCGGCCAAGGACGTCTACGCGGCCTGGCGGCGCGTGGCGCTCGAATTCCTGCCCGCGACGCTGGTGCTGGCCGGCGCGCTGGGCTTCATCGCCTGGCGCTTGCGGCTGCGCCAGCTGTCCCCAGTGGAAAGCCTGCGGCGCGCCATGCGCGCGGGCGAGTTCTACCTGTGCTATCAGCCCATCTACGACGTGCGGCAGGGGCAGTGCATGGGCGTGGAAGCGTTGATGCGTTGGCGCACCGCGTCGGGCGAAGATGTCCGGCCCGACGTTTTCATCGCACAGGCCGAGACGCACGGCATGATCGTGCCGCTGACTTTGCACCTGTTCGAACTGATCGAGCGCGATGTGGCGCAGTGGCCGCTGCGCCCGGGTTTCCATGTGGGCGTGAACCTGGCGGCCGAGCACCTGGCCAGCGCGCGGCTGGTGTCGGACGTCTCGCAACTGCGCCGCGTGCTGCAGCAGCGCCATATCGTGCTGGTGCTGGAAATCACCGAGCGCAGCCTGGTGTCGGACGACGACACGGCGCGGCGCAATCTCGAAGCCCTGCGCGCCACCGGGGCGCTGGTGGCCATCGACGACTTCGGCGTGGGCAACTGTTCGCTGTCCTACCTGCATCGCTTTCCCGTGGACTACCTGAAGATCGACCGTGGCTTCGTCAGCGCCATCGAATCGGTCGACGGCGAGGCGCCCGTGCTGGACGCGATCATCGCGCTGGCGGCCCGCCTGGGATTGCAGGTGGTGGCGGAAGGGGTGGAGAACGACGTGCAGTTGCGCTACCTGCAGGCCCGTAACGTCTCGTATATCCAGGGCTACTTGTATGGCAAGCCCATGCCGTGCGGCAACCTGGTCGTCTGGCTGCTGCAACACGGCCATGAGCCGCTTCAGCCCGTGCTTTCCGCGGTGCAGGAGGAGGTTTCGGCCTGATCGCCGGGTCTGGGCGGTGCCGCGCCGCATGACAGGTTTGGTTGCGCTTTCTGGCCTTATGTCAGGCCTCGCTCACGCCAGTAACAAGGGGGCGGAGTAGAGTGGATCGCACCCTATTAACGGAAGTGGGTCGCCCACTCAAAAGGAGAAGCACCATGTTCGGATCTTCCTCTATTCTGCGCCGCAGCGGCCTGGCCGCCGCAACCGTGGCCCTGGCGGGCCTGACCTTCGCGGGCTGCACGACCAATACCCAGAACAATTCGGCCACGCCGGCCCAGCAGCGTTCCGAGATCAATTCGGGCGCGGATGCCACCCTGTCCAAGCTCTACCAGGCCTCGCCGCAGTCGCGTGAACTGGTGCAGCGCGCCAAGGGCGTGCTGGTCTTCCCGGCAGTGATCGGCGGTGGCTTCATCGTGGCCGGCGAATACGGCAAGGGTGTGCTGCGCGTGGGCGGTCAGCCGGTGTCGTACTACACCACCGCTGGCGGCTCGATCGGCTTCCAGGCGGGCGCACAATCGCGCGCCACCGTGCTGTTGTTCATGACCGACGCCGCGCTGAAGAAATTCCGCGAAAGCAACGGTTGGACGGTGGGCGCCGACGCCACGGTGGCCGTGGCCAAGATCGGCGCCAACGGCAGCATCGACAGCAACACTTATCAGCAGTCGGTCGTCGGTTTCGTGATGAACAACGCCGGCCTGATGGCGGGCGTGTCGATCGACGGCAGCAAGATCACCCGCGATACGGGTCTGTAAGGCGCATGGCGGCGGGCGGTCATTCCGCCCGTTTGCCGCACTGGCCCGCCGCGCGCGTCGTGCGGCGGGCCAGTTTTTGCGCGGCCGGCAGGCCATAGCGCAGGCCCTTGGCGGCCACCACGAAGGCGGCCTGGCCCAGGTTGAAGTCCACGCGGGCCATCAGGCCCGTGAAGTCGACCAGCGCGCTGACCAACGCGGGTTGATTAAGATTTTTTTCGATCAAGGCTCTCATGATAGGCTCCGTTCATGGAAAAGTATTCTATGGACGGGGGCCCCTCGTATAAAGGGGGCCTATCGAAAGACACTTGTTCGAAAATGCGAACAATCGGGTGCTGCGGGAATGACTGTTCCAGCCTCTCCGGATAATGAACCGGTGGCGGCCCAGGCGGCCGGGGGGCCTGCCTGACTCGTTGCAACGGTATCAGGTGTCCAGCTTCACGTCGAAACCCCGCTTGACCGCCGGGCGGTCCATCAGCGTGTCGTACCACCGCTGCACGTTCGGGAAGTCGGCCAGGTCGACCTGGTGGCGTTCGTGCCGCCATGCCCACCCCACGATGGCGAAGTCGGCCACCGACAGCGCGCCCGCCACGAACTCCACCTGCGCCAGCCGGCGATCCAGCACACCGTACAGGCGGCGGGTCTCGTCGACATAACGCTTGGCGCCGTAGCGCTTGTCGTCCTCGTTCTGCAAGCCCAGGAAGTGATGCGCCTGGCCCGGCATGGGGCCGAAGCCGCCCATCTGCCACATCAGCCATTCCAGCACGGGAATGCGCTGGGCCAGCGGCGCGGGCAGGAACTTGCCCGTCTTCTCGCCCAGGTACAGCAGGATGGCGCCCGACTCGAACACGCTGACCGGCTTGCCTTGCGGGCCGTCGGGGTCGACGATGGCCGGGATGCGGTTGTTCGGGCTGATGCGCAGGAAGCCGGGTTCGAATTGCTGGCCGTTGCGGATGTCGACCGGATGGACGGAATAGGGCAGGCCCATTTCTTCCAGCGCCACGCTGATCTTGCGGCCGTTGGGGGTGTTCCAGGTATGCAGTTCGATGGTCATGGCCGCGATGGGCTCCTGAAAGAGAAAGGGATCAAGTCAGCGCCGGCGCGATGTGCCGGCGGAAGGCGGGACGCTCCTGCAGCCGTTCGTACCAGGCTTGCAGATGCGGCAGGGCCGGGCGGCGCAGGCTGTCCAGTTCGGCGCCCAGGAAGCGCCGGCAATAGGCGCCCAGCACGATGTCGGCCAGCGTGAAGGCCTGGCCTTCGATGTAGGCGCGGTCTTTCAGGCGCTCGTCCAGCACTTGCCACAGCTTGCCGGTCTCGTCGGCCGCCTTCTGGAGGGCCGCCATGTCGCGCTGTTCGGGCGGGGTGCGCACCATGCCCCAGAACAGCGGCCGTTCGGCGGGCTGCAGCGAGGCCAGCGTCCAGTCCAGCCAGCGTTCCATGCTGGCGCGCGCCCGGGCGCCTTCGGGATACAGGCCGCTCGCTTCGCCATATTGCAGCGCCAGGTAGCGCAGGATGGCGTTCGACTCCCACAGCACGAAGTCGCCATCTTCCAGCGTGGGCACGCGGCCGTTGGGGTTCATGGCCAGGTAGGCGGCCTCGTTGTTGCGGCCGTAGTGCATGCCGGCGTCGATGCGTTCGTACGGCAACCGCAGTTCGTCGCAGCACCACAGCACTTTCTGCACATTGACGGAATTCGCGCGTCCCCAGATCTTCAGCATGGTGTCTCCTCGTTTGTCGGGGCTGTTCCGGGCGGGCCGCCGCAATGCCGCGGCTTTCGGAACGGTCGCGGAAATTCTATGCCTATTCGCGGCGCCGCGCCGGCCGGGCGTCCGCGGCGCGAACCTGCCCCGCGCTCGGCTATCATCGCGGCATATCCAGGCAGATCGCTTCGCATCCATGTCCGCATCACGCCGTACCGTTCTTGCATCCGCCCTCGTCGCCGGGGTTCTCGGCGCCTCGCCCGCCCTGTCCGCCGAGATCGGCGTGACGGGCAGCCTGACCTTCGCCGGCGGCAAGCCGGTGTTCGTGCCGCCCGCCGACTGGCGCCTCGTTTCCCAGTCGGACCAGGACGGCACGCAGTACGCCGAATACCGGTTTCCCTTGCAGTCGGTATCCGGCCAGTTCGCGGTGGCGCGCCTGTCGCTGCGCACGTTGGCGCCTTCGGTCAACTACGCCGACCTGCCGCCCGAAGAGGCCCGCGCGCTGGAGCACGCCAGCGATGAAGCCATCCAGAACACCATGCGCGAGGTCGAGAACATGCCCGGCATGGAGTTCGAAGCCGGCGGCGCGCAGTTGATCTACACGGCCCTGGACAACGGCAAGCGCTATCACTTCGTACAGTTCATCAGTATCAAGGGCGTGACCGAGGAAGGCCGCGAGCAGAAGCCGGCCGTGGCGGTGGGCCTGCGCTGCCGCAGCGCGGTCGATGAGGCGTCCCCCCAACGTGCCGCGGCCGCCGAGGAACTGGAGTCGCGTTGCTACGATCTGCTGGCCGATCTGGGCAGCGTCGAGGGCGGGATCGTCTCGGGGGCGGGCGGCGACGGGGATCCGCAGCCCGCGCCGCCGCAGTAGGGCAGAGAGTTATATCCAAACCTTTTCGAGAGCGCCCGGCGCGCAGGGGGACGCGGGAAGGCTTTGTATGGATTGCTGGCATGTCGAAGGATTCGGTAGGACATTGCCCGTCCGGGGCTTGCACAATCGCGGGGTTTTTCCCTGCGCGGCTGGCGACGGCCGTCTTTCTGCCCACTGCGAGAAGGAAGGATGCAAGGCCATGCCCGATATGCTGCTGTATGACGAATCCCCGTTGGCCGTGCCGGCGTTCCGCATCATCGCGCTATTGGATGGCGAGATCGCGGACGAGGCGAACCGGGATGCGTTGACGCAGGCTTATCGCTTGTTCGAAGACGCCTGGGGCGCCGCCGCCTATATGGCCTCTTTCCATTTCCTCGAACACCGGGGCAAGATCCGCAAGATCACTCCGGGTCTGGCGGCCGATGGCCGGGCATTTTTCGAGCAGTCCGGCACTGCCTATGGAGAGGGGCTGCGCCGCTATGGTTATGCCCTGTCCGAATTCGAGGAGCCTGCCTTGCCCTATTTCGGGGTGGAGCAGCGCAGCGAGATGGCGCTCTTCGAGATCGACCTGCCAGCCGAGCACGCGCATAACGTCGCGTTCGCCGATACCATCACCGACCTGTTGCTGGGCACCAGGCTGATCTGCGGTGTGATGGGCATGGGCTTTTTTCTGCCGCCTTACAACAGCAGCCTGTCGTTCGGCATGGCGCGGGAACTGGAGCGTTATCCGGCCGCCATCCACATATCGCCGTCGATGGTGATGGACGGCGTGCGGCGCGAGGGCTCGATGCACCGCTGGACGCCGGACGAACAGCCGGGCATCGCCGACATCGGCTGGCGCACCCTGATCGGCTGGTCGTTCTTCAGCCGGCTGTCCTCGGCCCTGGCGGCGCTGGAGCGGGAGCCAGGCGTGTCGACCCGTTGCGGCGAGAAGGCCATCGCCGTCACCGCGGGACCCGAGCCCGTGTGGGGCGATGCCAGCAAGCATGAAAGCCTGTCGGCCTACCGCGCCGTGGCGCGCCATCTGGCGCCGATCCGCTTTCCGCGCCATTGCGCGCGGTGCTTCATGTTCGGCGGCAATGCCGCGCATGACGAGCTCCTGGCCCGGCGGCTGGATGCGTATCTGGGGCGGTTCGGCTGACGTATTCCTGACGAGGGCGGTTCAGCCACTCGCGCCGGGCCGTCGCGATTCGGCGCTTGGGCCATGGCCCCGTGCCAGGCCGCATGAACGGTTTTCTGCTTGAGCATAAGCGGCTACCATCGCCGCGTCACGAACTGGAGCATTGTCGGCATGCCATTCATCGGCCTGGGTTTGCATATCGTTCTGGCGCTGCTGTGCGCCATCCATGTGGTGCGCAGCGGGCAGCCGCTGTACTGGCTTTTCATTCTGTTCGCATTTCCCATGCTGGGCAGCATCGTGTACCTGTTCGCCGTCTATCTGCCCAGCAGCCGGCTGGAGCGAGGCGCCTTCAAGGCCGTGTCGGCCGCCTCCCGCGCGCTCGATCCCGGCAAGGCGGTGCGCCTGGCCCGTTCCGATTTCGACGAGACGCCCACCGCGCAGAACCAGATGCGCCTGGCCGCCGCCTTGCTGGACGCGGGCCAGGCCGAAGAGGCCGCCACGCTTTACGAGGGCGCGCTGAAAGGACCGTTCTCCACCGATGCCGACCTGCTCTACGGCGCCGCGCGCTCGTTCGTGGCCTGCCGCCGCTACCAGGATGCCTTGCCGCATCTCGAGGCGCTGAGCACGCAGCATCCCAACTATCGCGCCGAAGGCGTGTTGCTGTTGATGGCGCGCTGCTATGCCGGCGTCAGCCGCGACGCGCAGGCGCGCGCCGCGTTCGAGCAGGCGGTGCAGCGCTTCGGTACCTACGAAACCTATGCGGAATACGCCATCTGGGGGCTGGCCAAGGGTGACGATGCGCTGGTGTCCCGGTTGCAGGCCGAGATCGACCGGATGACCCGCAAGTGGACCTCCGCGAACCGCGAACTGAACAGCGAAGTCATGCGGCGCCTGCGCGCGGCCCAGCAGGAAGCGCGGCGCTAGCGCCTTCGGCAGCGGCGCTACAGGTGGGCGGCGCCGTCGCCCAGCGCGTTCGCGATACAGGCGATCAGCTCGGCACCGGCGAACGGCTTCTGGATGAAGCAGGTGGCTCGCGCCTCGCTGGCGCGCTGCGCGAAGCCTTCCTGCACATAGGCCGTCATGAAGATGACGGGGACCTCCATCCCGCGGCGCCGCAAGGCCGCGCACAGGTCGAAGCCGCTCAGGCCCGGCATGCGGATGTCGGTGACCACGCAATCCGGCGCGGCCGTGTCGATGTCGTCCAGCAGCGCCTGCCCGCGGTCGTACAGCCGCACCTCCAGATCGATCGAACGCAGCAGGCGGCCCAGGGCGGTCCGGACGGAGGCGTCGTCGTCGACGATGGCGATTACAGGGGGGGCACTCACGCGACTGTCCTTGTCGTTGTCTGGCGCGGGGG
This sequence comes from Bordetella ansorpii, assembly GCF_900078705.1. Classification (GTDB taxonomy): domain Bacteria; phylum Pseudomonadota; class Gammaproteobacteria; order Burkholderiales; family Burkholderiaceae_B; genus Bordetella; species Bordetella ansorpii_A. The sequence continues at coordinate 360,599 of NZ_FKIF01000009.1, read as the reverse complement.
ATACGCCGGCGTGAAAGGCCGCCTCGGCATACCGCTCCAGCATAAGCGCGGGGGCCCGGCGGCGGAACCCATACCTAAGTATGGCGCCGCGCAGGCCGGGCGCAAAGCCGCTCAGGTCTTCTGCGAAGGCTGCGTGTCCTGCGCGTGCGGCTCGGGCGCATGGTTCACGCCCGTGATGTGCGGCACGCATTCCTGCTTGAACCACGACACCGACACGGGCTCACCGGACAGCAGGCGCCGCGCCGGCGGCACGACCTGCTCGCCGATCAGCATGCCCAAGAGGCCGATCAGCGCCACGACGGGGGGCGCGGGGGAACGGACCTGCAGCAGCGCGTAGATGATGCCGACCAGGATGCCGGCGGCCAGGGAAACGATATAGAGCTTCATGGATCGGATTCCGGAGTGTGAAGGAGAGGATCAGTGCAGCGGGGGTAACTTCATGCCCAGCAGGTGCTGGACTTGCGGCGGCGTATCGCCCTGGTGGAAACGCAGCAGTTCGCGTTGCAGGTCCGCGTCCGCGTTGTGGACGCGGCGGTGCTGGCGCATGTGCTCGGCCCAGGATTCCACCATGAACCACTCCACCAGCCGCTGGGGATCGGCGGAGTCTTCCATCACGCCCCAGTTGAAGGCGCCGTCGCGCAGGCGCTCCTCGGACAGGCGGCGCACCGCGCGCAGGAATTCCTGGCGGTCTTCCTGCTTCACGCGGTACTCGATCTGGATCAGCACCGGGCTGCGGTCGTGCTCGACCACCGCGGCCACCTGCGGATCGGGCCAGGGCTGGGCCGGCTGCAGGTCTTCCTCGCCGCGCGGCAGCGCCACGCGGTGCACCAGCAGCGAGGTGGCCACCAGCACGCCCGCCGACACCAGCAGGCCGTGGGCCACGCCCATCTCCTGCGCCACGGCGCCCCACAGCAGGCTGCCGCCGGCCAGGGCGCCGTTGAACACCATCTGGTAGACGGACAACGCCCGGCCACGCACCCAGTCGGGCAGGATGGCCTGCGCCGTGCTGCCCAGCGTGGTCAGCGCCGTGATCCAGGCCATGCCCAGCAGCACCAGGAAGGGGGCCGCCAGCCACAGGGGCGGGGAGCGGCTGAGCACGGCCATCGCCGCGGCCGTGGCGATGGCCGCGGCCAGGATCAGGCGGTCGGCGTTCAGCACGCCTTGCAGCTTCGGCAGCGCCAGCGCGCCCAGGATGGCGCCCGCGCCCACCATGCCCAGCAGCATGCCGTACAGGCCGGCGTCGCCGTGCAGCAGTTGCTTGGCCACCAGCGGCAGCAGGGCCCAGACGGCGCTGCCCGATACGAAGTACACGCCCGCGCGCACCAGCACCACGTGCAGCTTGCTGTGCGCCCGCGTATAGCGCAGGCCGGCCCGCAAGGCGCTGAAGAAGTGCTCGCGCAGGGGATCGCTGGCGCGCGGCACGCGCCGCCACCAGACCAGCGCGCCGATCACGATGAGGTAGCTGATGAAATCCATCGCATAAGTCGCCGCCGCGCCGAAGCTGGCCAGCAGCAGGCCACCGGCTGCCGGGCCGATGGCGCGCGAGATGTTCACGCCCAGCGAGTTCAGCGCCACGGCGCCGCGCAGCTCGCGCAGCGGCACCAGCTCGGGCACGATGGACTGCCAGGTCGGACCCATCAGCGCGGCGCCGATGCCGCCCAGTGCCGCCATGCCGATCAGGATCTCGATCGTCAGCGCGTCGTGCCAGGCCAGCAGCATCAGCGTGCCGCTGACCAGCCCCAGGCCGAACTGGATCACGATCAGCAGTTTGCGGCGGTCCAGGATGTCCGACAGTACGCCGGCGGGAATGGCCAGCAGGAAGACGGGCAGCGTGGCCGCGGCCTGGATCGCCGCCACGGCCGCGGGCGAACTCGACAGTTCGGTGGCGAGCCAGGCATTGGCCACGTCGCGCATGAAGCCGCCGATGTTGCCCAGGATGGTGGCCACCCACAGTACGGCGAAGGTGACGTGCCCCAGCGCGGCGAACGGCTTGGGCGCCGCCGCCGGCGGGGAGGAGGTCGTGCTCATTGTTCGGGGTCTCCGCAGGAAAGGAAGGTCCGCGTCGCGGCAGTCAGAAGGCCCAGCACGAGCAGCCCAGCGAGCCCCAGAAGCTGCCGGCCTCCGAGGTCGGCACCGGGGCGCCCCAGGCGCCGGCGTGCGCATGGCCGTGCACGCCGCACGAACTGGCGCAGGCGCACAGCGGGGCCATCTTGCGACGCTCGGTCAGCGTGGCGCGCGCCTGGTAGCCGCCGACGTGGCGCACGGGCGACCAGTCGGGCATCGCCGCCGGCAGTTCGGGCGCCAGGCCGCGGAAGTCGCCGTCGCCGTGCACCACCTTGCCGCCCAGCACGGTCAGCACCGACGTGATGTCCTGGATGTCGTCGCCGGGCACCGAAAAGTAGTCGGCCGACAGCACGGCCAGGTCGGCCAGCTGGCCGGCCTCGATGCGGCCCTTCTTGCCGGTTTCCGACGAGAACCAGGTATTGGCTTCCGTCCACAGGCGCAGCGCGCTCTCGCGGTCCAGCACGTTGGCCTGCGGGTACAACTGCATGCCGCCCACCGTCTTGCCGGTGGTCAGCCAGTACAGCGATACCCAGGGGTTGTACGACGCCACGCGCGTGGCGTCGGTGCCCGCGCCGACTTTCACGCCGCGCTCCAGCATGCGGCGGATGGGCGGGGTGGCTTGCGCGGCGCGCGAACCGTAGCGTTCCACGAAGTACTCGCCCTGGTAGGCCATGCGATGCTGCACGGCGATGCCGCCGCCCAGCGCGGCGATGCGGTCGATGTTGCGGTCCGAGATGGTCTCGGCGTGGTCGAAGAACCAGTTCAGGCCCTCGAACGGCACGTCGCGGGCCACCTTCTCGTACACGTCCAGCGCGCGCGAGATGGTTTCGTCATAAGTGGCGTGCAGGCGCCATGGCCAGCGTTTCTCGGCCAGCAGGCGGATCACGGGCTCCAGGTCGGCTTCCATCGAGGGCGCCATGTCGGGCCGCTCGACGCGGAAATCCTCGAAGTCGGCGGCCGTGTACACCAGCATTTCGCCGGCGCCGTTGTGGCGGTACATGTCATCGCCCTGGCCCGGCCGCACCTTGGTGCTCCAGTTCTGGAAGTCGGCCAGTTCTTCCTTGGGCTTCTGCGTGAACAGGTTGTAGGCCAGGCGCACCGTCAGGTGGCCTTCGCGGTGCAGTTCCTCGATGATCTGGTAGTCATCGGGATAGTTCTGGTAGCCGCCGCCCGCGTCGATCACGCCGGTCACGCCCAGGCGGTTCACTTCGCGCATGAAGTGGCGCGTGGAATTCTTCTGGTATTCGGCGGGCAGCTTGGGACCCTTGGACAGCGTGGCGTACAGGATGGTGGCGTTGGGCTTGGCCACCAGCATGCCGGTGGGATCGCCCTGCGCGTCGCGCACGATCTCGCCGCCGGGGGGATTGGGCGTGTCCTTGGTGTAGCCCACCACGCGCAGCGCGGCCGCGTTCAGCAGGGCGCGGTCGTACAGGTGCAGGATGAAAACGGGCGTATCGGGCGCCACCGCGTTGATCTCTTCCAGCGTGGGCAGGCGCTTCTCGGCGAACTGGTGCTCGGTGAAGCCGCCGACGATGCGCACCCATTGCGGGGCGGGCGTGCGGTCCACCTGCTCCTTGAGCATGCGCATGGCGTCTGCCAGCGAACGCACGCCGTCCCAGCGCAGCTCCATGTTGTAGTTCAGCCCGCCGCGGATGATGTGCATGTGGCTGTCGATCAGGCCCGGGATGGCGCGCCGGCCCCGCAGGTCGATGACGCGCGTGGCGGGGCCCGCCAGCTTCATGATGTCGTCGCGGTCGCCCACGGCGCTGAAGCGGCCTTCCAGGATGGCGACGGCGCTGGCTTCGGGGCGGCTGCGGTCCAGGGTGGTGAACTTGCCGTTGAAGAGGATGAGATCGGGGGTGGAGGGGGCGTTCATGGCGTGGCTCTCGATACGGGGCCACGCCGGAGCGCGCGGCCGAAATGAAAAAAGGCGCGCGCCATTGCGGCGCGCGCCTTCGGGCGCATCAGCGCTTCAGGAAGGCCAGCAGGTCGGCGTTGACCTGGTCGGCGTTCACCACGCACATGCCGTGCGAGGCGCCCTTGTAGACCTTCAGCGTGGCGTTCTTCACCAGCTTGGCGGACAGTTCGGCCGAATCGGCGATCGGCACGATCTGGTCGTCGTCGCCGTGCAGGATCAGCGTGGGCACGTCGATCTTCTTCAGGTCGGCCGTGTAGTCGACTTCAGAGAATTCGCGGATGCAGAGGTACTGGCCCAGGATGCCGCCGGTCATGCCCTGCGCCCAGAAGGCGTCGATGGTGGCCTGCTCTTTCTTGGCGTCCGGGCGGTTGAAGCCGAAGAAGGGCACGGCCAGTTCCTGGTAGAACTTCGAGCGGTTCTCGGCCACACCCTTGCGGATGCCGTCGAACACGTCCATCGGCAGGCCGCCGGGGTTGGCGGCGGTCTTCAGCATGAGCGGAGGCACCGCGCCGATCAGCACGGCGCCGGCGACACGTTTGGTGCCGTGGCGGCCGATGTAGTGCGCGACCTCGCCGCCGCCCGTGGAGTGGCCGACCAGCGTGGCGTCCTCCAGGTCCAGGGCTTCGATCACGGCGGCCAGGTCATCGGCGTACGTGTCCATGTCGTTGCCGTGCGCGGGCTGGTCCGAACGGCCGTGGCCGCGCCGGTCATGGGCGATGACGCGAAAGCCGTTCTGCACCAGGAACAGCAACTGCGAATCCCAGGCGTCCGAATTCAGCGGCCAGCCATGCGAGAACACCACCGGGCGACCGCGGCCCCAGTCCTTGTAGAAGATCCGGGTGCCGTCCTTGGCCGTGACGTAGGCGTTGCCGTGGCCGCCTTGGGCGGATCCGGCTTCGTGCTTCTGGGAGGCCTGGGCGGCCGTGCCGGCGATGGCCGTGGCGGCGACGGCGCCGACCGAGGTGGCGCTGGCGACGAACAGCTTGCGGCGCGAGGGGCTCGAAGTCTGGGTGACGGGTTCGATATGCATGGTGGGTGTCTTCGCTTCGTGAGGGTTGAGGTTGCCGTCCCGCGCGCCGCTTAACGCTCGATGACGGGGGCGTGCACCGGCGCCAGGACTTCGTGCTCCGTGGCGGTGCGCTGCTTGGCCTTGTGGACCATCGTGTAGGCGTAGTCCACGCCCATGCCATAGGCGCCCGAGTGTTCCTTGGCGATGGCCATGACGGCGTCGTACGAATCGCGGCGGGCCCAGTCGCGCTGCCATTCCAGCAGCACCTGCTGCCACGTCACCGGCACGACGCCGGCCTGCACCATGCGCTGCATGGCGTAGTCGTGGGCGTCCTTGGTGGTGCCGCCCGATGCGTCGGCAACCATGTAGATTTCGTACTCGCCTTCCAGCATGGCGCACAGGGCGAAGGTGGTGTTGCACACTTCGGTCCACAGGCCGGCCACGACCACCTTCTTGCGGCCGTTGGCGGCCAGGGCGTCGCGCACTTTCTGGTCGTCCCACGAATTCATCGAGGTGCGCTCCAGCACCTTGTGCTGCGGGAACACGTCCAGCAGTTCCGGGTAGGTGTAGCCCGAGAACGACTCCGTTTCGACCGAGGTGATGACGGTCGGCACGTTGAAGACGCGGGCGGCCTTGGCCAGGCCCACGACGTTGTTCTTCAGCGTCTGGCGGTCCAGCGATTGCACGCCGAAAGCCATTTGCGGCTGATGGTCGATGATGATCAGTTGGCTGTTATGCGGGGTCAGCACTTCGAGCTTGGGATTGGACATGACGCAGATTCCTGAAAGGATGTTGGCAAGCGCCGGGCAGGGATGGGCCGGCGCGTTGGAGTCGTCGACGCGCCTTGGCGACTCGACTGGCGCAAGACTAAAGAGGCGTCCCGCCCGCGGCCATTGTTCGTTGGTATTACCTGGGCGGTGCGCCGCGCCGGCCGATGCCGCGGGTTCGTGGCGGACCCGGCGGGCGGGTGGGGCGCCATGGAGGAAACGCGGGGACCCGGCGTAGGGGAAGGAAGCCCGCGGACTCATCCGAAAGTATGAGTAACCAAGGGTTCACGCAGGGTATTCCCCGCGGGCCGCTTATATAATCGCCCCCGAATACTCAGACGGAGCGGTCCGGCGCTTCGTCACGGGTGCCGATTCGACAGAACTCCTATACAAGGCGGAAAGACCATCGTGACGTCCGCGACACTGCAAACCCTGGAAACGCCCCCCCATGACGACGCCGTCGTGCTGGTCGTGGACGACGATCAGGCGCTGCGGCAGGCGCTGGGCAGCCTGTTCCGCTCGGTCGGCATGGCCGTGCGGCTATATGGCTCGGCGGCCGACCTGCTGGCCGATGGCCTGCCCGATTCGCCGTGCTGCCTGGTGCTGGACGTGCGGCTGCGCGGCCCCAGCGGCCTCGATCTGCAGGCCAGGCTGGCGCAGCAGGGCGTGCAGGTGCCCATCATCTTCATGACAGGGTTCGGCGACATCGCCATGACCGTCACGGCCATGAAAGCCGGCGCCGAAGACTTCATCACCAAGCCGTTCCGCGACCAGGACCTGCTGGACGCGGTGTCCGCCGCGCTGGACAAATCGCGCGCGCGGCGCGACGATTCGCGCCGGTTGGACGAACTGCGCGCCTGCTACCAGAGCCTGACGGCGCGCGAGGCCGAGGTCATGGGCCTGGCCGTGCGCGGCCTCTTGAACAAGCAGATCGCGGGCGAGATCGGCATCAGCGAAGTCACCGTCAAGATCCATCGCGGCCAGGCCATGCGCAAGATGAAGGCGCGCACCTTCGCCGACCTGGTGATGATGGCCCAGCAGTTGGGCGTGCGCGCGGCGGGTTGAGCCCGCCCCGCTCAATCCTCGGCAAGCACCGGCAGCCGGAACCAGAAGGCGCTGCCGCCGCCGGCGCGGGCGCGCACCTCCAGCGTGCCGCCGTGCGCCGCGATGATCGACCGGCAGATCGCCAGCCCCATCCCCATGCCGTGCGGCTTGGTCGTGTAGAACGCATCGAATATCTGCGGCAGGGCTTCGGCGGCGATGCCGGGGCCGCGGTCCTTCACGCTGATCTCGACGCGGTCGTCGCGCAGTACCGACGCCACCTCCAGCTCGCGGCGCACCGGCGCCGTGTCGTTCATCGCGTCCAGGGCATTGGTGATCAGGTTCAGCAGGACCTGCTGCAGCTGGATGCGGTCGGCTCCTATCGTGGCCACGCCGGCCCGCAGCGGCGCATGCAGCCGCACGCCGCGCGCATCGATGTCCCAGCGGATCATGTCCAGCACTTCGCGCAGCATGTCGTCCGGACGCAGCGGCGCCAGCACGGCCGGCGCCTGCTTGGCCAGGGCGCGCAGCGCGCGGATGATGTCCGCCGCGCGCAGGGCATTCTGCTTCACGTGCCGCATGTCCTGCAACGCTTCGGCCAGATCGGGCACGGGGCGGTTGAGCCAGCGCACGCTGGCATCGACCGAGGCCACGATGGCCGTCAGCGGCTGGTTGACCTCGTGCGCGATCGACGCGGCCAGGCTGCCCATGACCGTCAGGTTAGAGGTGCGCGCCAGGTCGGCGCGGGCGCGGCGCAGGTCCAGTTCGGCGCGCGAGCGGCGGTCGTTCTCGGCCAGCAGCTGTTCGTAGAGCTGCGCGGTCTGCAGCATGATGGCCAACTGCGGCGCCAGCACTTCCAGCGCGGCGCTGCGGGCCTCGTCGAACACGCCGGCCGCGGCATTGTTCTCGAGGTAGAAGACGCCGATCAGTTCTGCGCCGCGCAACAGCGGCAGGCATAGCACCGATCGCAGCAGGCGTGGCACGTCGGTGACGTCCTGCAGCGAGGGCGCCTGCACGGTGGCGTCATTCAAGACCAGCATCTGGCGGGTGCGCAGCACGCTGCGCAGTACCGACAGGGGCAGCGCGTGCTCGGTCGGCGCGCCGCCGCCCAGATGCACCGAGACCGCGTCGCCCAGCACGCGGGCCGATGCCTCGATCATGGGTCCCTGGGGCCGGATCAGCAGCAGCAGTCCATACTGCGCGCCGGCATGGGTGACGATGTTGCTCATCAGCGCCTGCACCAGGCGCTCCATGACGACCTCGCCCGACAGCGCCTGCGTGGCCTTCAGGCCGTTTTCCCAATCGGCGGCCCGGCCGCGCGTGGCGTCGGCCAGCAACTCAGGCTGGATCCGCGCCAGCAGGGCGACCTTGCGTGCCGCGCCCCAGTGGCGGTAGTGCAGCACCGCCGCATGCAGGTGCTGCCCGCCCGCCGTGCGCAGTCCGTGCTGGTTGCACAGCTGCGCGGCGAACTCGTGCGCCAGCGCCTGGTCTTGCGGAAAGCCCGCCACCTTGCCGGCCTGCGCCGCCTGTTCGTAAAGCGCCAGCGCGGCCAGCGGTTCGCCGCGCAGCCGCGCCAGTTCCGCGTCCAGCAGCAGCAGCTTGCTGCGGAAGGTCAGGGGATTGATGTCGGCCCAGCGCTCGAACGGCGCGCGGCAGGCCGCCACGGCCTGCAGGCGCCCGGCCGGTTCGCCAGCGGTGCGAGCCAGCGCCAGGCCCAGGAACAGCTTGCAGTCGGCTCCATTGATATGGGCCGGCGCCATGCCGGCCAGGCCGTGGGCAATCTGCAGGCTGTCCAGCGCCTCGTTCCATTCGCCCAGGTAGGCGCGGCTCATGCCGTCGTACAGGGCCATCCAGAAACGGGTCAGCTGCGAGCCGCTGTCGCGCAGGCGCCGGGCCAGCGGCGCGACGGGCTCACCGGCCGCCTCGCCGCGCAGGCGCCGCACGAACTCCTGCTGCCCGCGCAGGATGTCTTCCACGTCGCGGTATCGCACCCGGCGCGCCAACGCCAGGCCATGCTCGATTTCCTCGTCCACCAGCCGCAGTTGCTCGCCCATCGCCAGCAGGTCGCACACGATGTGAATGCCCGCGTAGCAGGCCATGCCGACGTCGCCCGAGGCCCGGCCCTGCCGAACGGCGCGCCGCGCATGTTCCAGCGCGAACCACAGCGGCTGGTTCCAGGGGCTGACCTGGTCCACCGCCACCAGCGCGCCGATGCGCTCGGTCTCGTAGCCGCGGCGCTCGATCATGTCCAGGGCCGCCCGGCCATAGGCCAGTCCGTCCTCGTACTCGCCGTACAGGCCGGCGGCGAATACGCCGAACCACGCCAGGCCATAGGGGGATTCGGGCGTGGCGCCTTCTTCCAGCGTCAGTTCGACCATTTTGGCCAGGTGCAGGAAGCTCAGGCCATCGCTGACGAACCGCGAGGCGAACAGCGTGGACAACAGGCCCATCGCCGCCTGGATCCGGCGGTCGCCGGTGGCGGGCACCTGCGCAAGCTCGGCGATGCTCCGTGAACCGCGCGCGCGCTTCACGGCCTCGTAGGCGTGGCGCAGATCGTCCGGGCCGGCGCCACGGGGCAAATGGATGTCGAGCGTGGCCAGGCCCGCCAGCGCGGTGGCGATGGCGCTTTCGTAGTCGGACTGCACCGTCTGCACCGCCGCCTTCAGGCGATAGGCCGCCGCCCGGTCGAGTACCGGCAGTGGACGCGCCAGCAGGCTGTCGATCTCGCGTTCGGCGCGGGCCATGTCGGGTTGCGCCATCAGGCATTCGCAGTTGAGCAGGCTGGCCTCGTAGGCCAGGCGCTCGTGCTCTTTCCACCAATGGGATTGCATCAGGGCCAGGGCGGCCTCCGCGTGGCGGGCCGCCTGCGGCAGCGCCGCCGCGTTCTTGGCGCGCCGTGCCGCCGCCACCAGCGCCTGGGCGAAGGCCACACGCTGGGCCCCTTTGGGATCGTGGCCGCTGGATTGCTCGATCTGGTTGCAGATGTCGAACGCGTGCTCCGCCAGTCGGTCGCCGTACAGCGAGATCAACACGCTGGCGATGTGGGCGTGGCGCGCGGGCCGCGATTCCGGCGGCACCATCGCGTAGGCGGCTTCCAGCACGCGGTCGTGCAGGAAGGCATAGCCGGCTTGCGCGTGCACCAGCAGCCCGGCGCGCACCAGGGGCGCCAGGCCGGCATCGACGTCCGCGTCGCTGCATCGGGCGATGCGGGCCAGCAGGCGCGTGCAGGCGTGCTGGCCCACGCAGGCCAGGTGGCCCATCAGGGTGGTTCCGGCCTGCGGCAGGCGCGCGAAGCGTTGCGCCATCAGGCGGGTCACACTGTCGGGGTAGTTTTCCGCCAGCGCCGGCTCATCCCAGGTCCAGCCGTCATCGCCCGGGCGCAGTACCCCGTCTTCCAGCAGCGTGGCCAGCAACTGGCGCGCGAAGAAGGGATTGCCGCCCGTCACGCCCTGCAGGGCCTGGGCCAGCGGAGCGATCTGTGCCGGCGTGGCCTGCAACTGGGCAGCCACCATGCTGCGCAGCGACGCCTCGTCCAACGGCCCCAGCGAGACCCGTGTGATCGGCAGCGCATGCGTGCGGTGGGCATGGTCCAGCCATCCCAGGCAGGATTGCGGATCGATGTCGTCGCGGTAGGCCGCCAGCAGCAGCACGTGGCGCGGGGCGCGCGCAATGAAGGCCCGCACGAAGGCCAGCGTGGAGCCGTCGGCCCATTGCAGGTCGTCCAGCAGCATCACCAGGGGCGCATCCGCGCTGGCGAAGACCCCCAGCGTGGCGAGCACGGCGTCCTGCGCGCGCTGCTGGGCCTGCTGCGCGGGCGTCTGAGGCAGCGGGGCGGCCGCTCCCAGCACCTGCAGCGCTTCCGGCACGATCTCGGCCAGGGCGCGGCCCCGGCCGTCCAGCGCGGCCAGCCAGGCCTGCCGCAGCGCCTCGCGCCGGGCCTTGGGCTGGATCAGCGCATGCCGCACCAGGTTGCGCAGCGCCTGCGCCAGGGAGGCATAGGGAATCTCGCGCTGTTGCAGGTCGCTCTTGCCCGCCACGTAGCGGGCATCGCCGTTGGCCCGCGCCAGCGCGTCGACCAGGGCCGACTTGCCCGAGCCGCCCGGTCCGCAGATCAGCACCAGCTCGGCGTCGCCCTGTGTCCGCACCCGCCGCAGCGCCTCGCCCAGCTGGCGCAACGCGCCTTCGCGGCCGTACAGCGCCGATGGCGCCACGGGCTCGGAAGACAGGTACTCCAACGGCAGGGGCAACATCATGGAAGGGCGGCGGAAGAAGCTTGCGGCGCGATGCCACGCATTGAAGCATGGCGGGCCGGGCTTGGCGAGATCGGGAAAGGGATGCCTCAGCGCGGTGCGCGGGGCATCACGGGCGCATGCCGCGCCATCAGCTCGATGATCCAGTCTATGAACACCCTCAGCTTGGCGCTGACGTGGCGGTTGGGCGGAAACGCCACGTACATCGGTATCGGGTCCATTTCCCAATCCTCGAACAGGGGCGCCAGTTCGCCGCGCGCCAAGGGCGCCTTCGCCATGTAATCGGGCAGCCACAGCACGCCCAGTCCCGCCAGGCCCGCCTCCAGGTAGGCATTGCCGTCGTCCACCGCCAGGACGTAGCGGCCATGCAGGCGCAGGTCCTCGCCGCCGCGCCGCATGGCATAGGGCAGGGCCGTGCCCAGGCGTGCCCACAGGAATCCCACCACGCGATGATGCGAGTCTTCCAGCTCCAGGGGATGGACGGGCGTGCCGGCACGTTCCAGGTAGCCGGGAGCGGCATAGACGCCCAGCCGCAGGTCGCCCACGTGCCGCGCCATCAGCGACTGGTCTGTCAGCTCGCCGCCGCGCACCACGCAGTCCACGCTCTCGCCCAGCAGGTCCACCATGCGGTCGCTGACGCCCATGTCGAACTGGATGTCGGGATAGCGCGCGTGAAAGGCCGGCAGCGCCGGCACGATGATCGTGCGCGCCAGCGGGCTGGGCACGTCCACGCGCAGCCGGCCGCGCGGCGCGGCCGACGCGCTGGACAGGCTGGTCTCGGCATCGTCCATGTCGGCCAGCAGCCGCACCACGCGCTCGTAGTACGCCGCGCCGTCGGCCGTCAGGTTGACGCGGCGCGTGGTGCGGTTCAGCAGCTTCACGCGCAGCCGGGCCTCCAGTTGCTGCACCAACTGCGTGACCGTGGTCTTGCTCATGTGCAGCGTGTCCGCCGCCTTGGTGAAGCTGCCGGCTTCCACCACGCGGGCAAACGCCTGCATCGCGTCGAATCGGTCCATGCCGGCCTCCTGTCATTCGTGATTATTTGGATTCTACAAACAGTGCGGCACGGGCTTGCTCGTTCATCCGGCAGGCGGGGGGCTGGGCGCGGCCGACAGCACGCTCGACGACGTGGCCGAGGCCATCGTCTTCATCGTCGACCCGGCCTATTGCGGCAGGCCGGCCTTGCGCAGGCCGTCGCTCAATAGCGCCATGTCCACCGGCTTGCGGATGGGCAGCAAGTCCCGCAGATTCGATAATCGAAGCGCGGGATCCAGTTCTCGCAGCCTCTTCAGCGCGCTTGCCGCGGCTTCCGGCCGGTCCGCCAATGCCTGGCTGGCCGCAAGGATCGCGGCCACCATCAGGAAGCTGGGCAATTCGCGCAGCGATTTCTCCGCCCAGGCCACCGACTCGCCATAACGGCCCTGGAACAGGTGCGCCATGGCCAGACCGGCCTGCATGCGATAGAGCTCCATATCGAGCGGGCTGAGCCGCATCGCATGCGTGAAATGCGCGATGGCGGTATCCGTCTGGCCATGCCAGAGCCGCAGGTAGGCGCCCAGGAACCAGGCCGGCGCCAGATTGGGGTTCAGCGCCAGCGCGCGGTCCACCAGCGCGATACCGCCCTCCAGGTCGCCGCCCAAGTGGGCCAGGACGGGTCCGCAGCGGGTCAATGCCACGGCATCGTTCCTGTCCAGTTCCACGGCGCGGCCCGCCAGTTGCAGGCCCTTCACCATTTCGTGCGGACGATCCGTCATCCAGCCGTTGAGCTTGCGCCAGCAGTGGCACCACGCCGCCATGGCATATGCCGACGAGAATGCCGGGTCCGAGGCAATGGCCTGCTCGAACAGCGGCAGGGCGTGATCGATGGCTGGGCGCGTGCCTTGATGCAGCCAGGCCATGCCGCGCAGATAGCAGTCGTAGGCATTCAGGCTGCCGGTGGGCTTGTGCCGGGCGCGCTCGATCTCGGCGCGTTCCAGTTGCGGCGCGATGGCCCCCACGACATCGCGCGTGATCTGATCCTGCAGTTCGAAGATGTCTTCCAGCACTCCCTCGAAGCGGCCGGCCCAGTGCAGCGCGCCGGTGGTGGCATCGATGAGCTGGCCGGTGATGCGCACCCGGTTGCCAGCCTTGCGCCAACTGCCTTCCAGCACATACCGCACGCCCAGTTCGCGGCCGACCTGCTTCACGTCCACCGCGCGGGCCTTGTACGTGAAGCTGGAGTTGCGGGCCACCACGAACAGCCAGCGGTACTGCGACAACGCCGCGATCACGTCTTCCACCACGCCGTCCGCCAGGTACTCCTGCTCGGGATCGCCGCTGAGATTGACGAAGGGCAGCACGGCGATGGACGGTCTGGCGGGCAGGGGGGCCGGCGATTCCGCCGGCGTGGCGGCGTGCGCCTCGGCCGTCGCCAAGGCGGGCGTGGGTTCAGGGGCGGCCTGTTCGCGTACCTGCGCCACGAAGCGGAACCCTTTGCGCGCCACGGTGCGGATCACCGCCTGCTGTTGCCCGCTGTCGCCCACGGCGCGGCGCGCGGCATTGATATGGCTGGCCAGCGTGGATTCGGACACGATGCGGCCGGCCCAGACCGCGGCGATCAGGTCGTCGCGGCTGACCACGCGCTCGCGGTTCCGCGCCAGATAGACCAGCAGGTCGAAGACCTGAGGCGGGGTCGCGACCGCTTGCGAGGCGCGGGACAGTTCTCGCCGGTCCAGGTCGATCTCGCAGTCGGCAAACGCCAGCAGCATTCTGGATGTCCTTTGTTCTTCTGCTTGCCGGTGACCCGGCCAGGGCGGGGCCAGCACCCCGGATGACGCGCTCGATAGTAAGCCAGCCTGGCCCGCGCCTGAAGCGATTTCCAAGGGAAAACCAAGGAAAACCCAAGACGGCCGCAAAGCCCGCCGCCCGGCGGCCTCCCATACTGCCTCCATCGATCGACGCCAACCGGCGCTCGGCACACCACCCAGGAGAGCATCATGAAAATCGTCGTCATCGGCGGCACCGGCCTGATCGGTGCGAATGTCGTGGGCAGACTGCGCCAGGAGGGCCACGAGGTGGTCGCGGCCTCGCCTCGCACGGGCGTCGACACCCTGAGCGGCCAGGGGCTGGACCGGGCGCTCGCGGGCGCCCAGGCCGTGGTCGATGTGTCCAACTCGCCCTCTTTCGAGGCGGGCGCCGTCATGGACTTCTTCACCACGTCCACCCGCAACCTGCTGGCCGCCGAGGCCCGCGCCGGCATCGAGCATCACCTGATCCTGTCCATCGTCGGCGCGGACCGCCTTCCCGACAACGCCTACCTGAGCGCCAAGGCCGCCCAGGAGACCCTGGTCGAAGCGTCGGGCCGGCCCTACACCATCCTGCGCGCCACGCAGTTCTTCGAATTCATCGGCGGCATCGTCGATGCCGGCACGCAGGACGGCGTGGCCCGCCTGTCCCCCGCGCTGTTCCAGCCCATCGCCGCGGACGACGTCGCGGCGGTGCTGGCCGACCTGGCCGCGGGGGCACCCCTGAACGGCATCCTCGAAACGGGCGGTCCCGACCGCTTTCCGCTGGACGAGCTGGCCCGCAAGTACCTGGCCGCCCAGGGCGATGGCCGCAGCGTCGTGGCCGACGTGCACGCCCGTTACTTCGGCAGCGAACTGGACGACCGGTCGCTGGTAACTGGCGCCGGCGCCCGCATCGCGCCCACCCGCTTTCACAACTGGCTGAGCCGCGGCGCGGCGCAGGCCTGATACCCATCCTCTTCCTCATCGAACCAAGGAGCGACCATGACCTCGCGTATCGACTACCAGAAGCAATCCCCCGACCTGTTCAAGAAGTTCGTCGCCTTCAGCCTGGCGTTGAAGCAATCGCCCGTCGAAGAGACGATCCGCCATCTGGTGGACATCCGCGCCTCGCAGATGAACGGCTGCGCGTTCTGCCTGGACATGCACGTCAAGGAAGCCACCAAGCACGGCGAACGCCAGTTGCGCATGCACCACGTGGCGGCCTGGCGCGAGTCGAACCTGTTCAACGACCGCGAACGCGCCGCGCTGGAGTGGACCGAGATTCTCACGCACCTCCCCGCCCACGGCGTGCCGGACGAGGTCTATGCGCGGGTGCGCGAAGCGTTCTCGGAGAAAGAGCTGTCGGACCTGACATTTCAAGTGATGTCGATCAATGCCTGGAACCGCGTCAACGTCGGTTTCCAGACCGAGCCGGGCATCCACGACAAGGCGTTCGGGATCGAGGGTTCCGGCCTGGTCTGATGCCGAAAGACGGATGTCCCGCGTGGCTGCGGCAACGGGGGCCGCCATGGAGGGCGGAACGCTGGACCTGTCCTGGCGTTCCGCCCTCCGCCTTTATCATGGGCCGCATCGAACTACAGCAAGAGGCACGGACGATGTTCAGAACCTTCCTGGCCGCGGCAGGCCTGGCCCTGTTGGCGGGCTGCGCGGCCAATGGCGGCCCGAAGACGGCCGGCGATCTGCAATCGACCAAACCGGTCCTGTACCTGTCGATCCGCTCCGCCGAACAGGTGTATGCCTGCGTCGAACCCACCGTGGACGACTGGGGCAGTGTGGCGGACGTTGTCCGCTTCCCGGCCGAGCAGCGGGCCGACATCACGGTTTACGAAGACCGTTTTCCCCAGCCGCGCCAGGATTATTACCTGGTGCGTATCGAGCCTACTCCGGGCGGCTCGGCCACCCGCTTCTTCAATAACGGGATGAACCATCCGCGCGTGCCGGCGGAGAAAGTCGAGGACGTGCTGCGAGGCTGCACCACCTGACTGGCCATGGCCGTCCCCGCCCCGCGCGGCATATCTGGTTGCGCTCCGTTTCATTGCGTTTGATTTTGTCGGTGCTTGTTGCAAGCCCCGGGTGAAACGCCTGCGCATATTAAACAGATTCTCTTCAGATGTAATTCTTGCTGACTGTCACATCACTGGCACGTAGAAAACCTAGCATTGTCGCGAAAGTGTCATAGTCTGACCCAATTAATCTGAATTCAATTAAAACTTGAATAGAGTGGGGCCATGAATAGAGTCGTCGTCGCGGAAACCGCCCTGGGCGCGGTGCTGGAGTTCAAGAGCATGCACGGGCGCGAGGCCCTGTCGGAGGTGTACGAGTTCGAGGTGGAACTCGTGGCCGAGACGGCCTCCATCACCGCCGATTCGGTGCTCGGCAAGCCATTGACGCTGGAAATCGAAACCCAGAACGGCGGCAAGCGTTACCTGAGCGGCGACGTCGTCCGTTTTGCCTATGTGGGCCAGGACGCCGGCGGATTCCGCCTGGCGCGTTATCGTGCGACCGTCTGCCCGTGGCTATGGTATTTGAAGCGCAATCGCGACTGCAAGATTTACCAGAACAAGAGTGTCGTGGAAATCCTGGACGAAGTGCTGGGATCGTATCCCGGCTATAACTTCGAGAAGAAGCTGCAAGGCAGTTATCGCACCCGGGATTATTGCGTCCAATATGAGGAAAGCGATTTCGACTTCATCAGCCGCCTGATGGAGCACGAAGGAATTTATTATTACTTCGAGCACGGCAAGAACCAGCACACCCTGGTGCTGGCCGATGACATCGGCGAGCACAAGCCGTTGCCCGATTATCCTTCGCTCGACTATTACCCCCAGGCCGGCAACATCGAAGGGCAGGCGATCCATACCTGGACCAGCGAGGAAGAGCTGCGTGGCATCGAGTACGTCGTCAACGACTACGACTTCAAGAAGTCCAGCCTGAATCTGCAAAGCCGCCTGAAGGAAAACTATTCCGTCCAGCAGGCCAATCACGAAATCTATGAATGGCAGGGCGGCTACGTCGACATCCAGGACGGCGAACACTACGTCAAGGTCCGGCTGGAAGAAACCCGCTCGGCCAGCGAGCGCAGCAGCGGCACGTCCAACGTGCGGGGCATGGCGCCGGGCTACACCTTCAAGCTGCGCCAGAGCCCGCGCAAGGCGGACCTGCGCGAGTATCTGGTCATCTCGACCGAATATTTCCTGACCGAAGCCGGCTATCAGTCGGGCGAGGGCGACGGCGAGTACCGCACCGACTTCGTGGTGCAGCCCACCAGCCTGCCGTTCCGCGCGCCCGTGAAGACGCATATTCCCAAGACCACCGGGCCGCAGACGGCCGTGGTGACCGGGCCTGCCGGCGCCGAGGTCTACACCGACGCCTTCCAGCGGGTGAAGCTGCACTTCCGCTGGGACCGCTATGGCCCGATGGACGAAAGCAGTTCTTGCTGGGTGCGCGTGTCCAACGATTCGGCGGGCAGCGGCTACGGCGCCATCAGCACGCCGCGCATCGGCCAGGAAGTGGTCGTGGACTTCATCGGCGGCAACCCCGACCGTCCGCTGGTCACGGGCCGGGTCTACAACGACCGCCAGATGCCGGCGGGCGGCTTCGTGCCGTCGCCCACCATGGTGGGCTTCAGCAGCCGCTCCCATTTCGGCAGCCCGGCCAATGAAAGCCACATGTACATCGAGAACAAGCTCGGCAGCGAGTACGTGAAGCTGCACTCCGAGAAAGACCTGCATGTCGTGGTCGAGGGCCTGGAGACGCGGGACGTCGGCCAGTCGCGCGTGACCCACATCGGCACCTTCGAAGAGAACACCATCGGCGACTACCAGAAGAACATCGTCGAGTCGTACCGCGACACCACCATCAATGGCTACGACACGCTGAAGGTCACGGGCGGCGACCGCACCGAGACGTTCGACCACCGCTACATCAACACCACCAAGTCGGATATCGAGGTCACGTCCAACGACGGCCACATCCACATCAAGGCCGACACCGGCTTCGGCAAGTTCGAAGCCAACGACATCATCCTGGTCAAGTCCACCGGCGACAACAACGTCAACGTGCAGAAGGGCGGCGACGACCATCAGTTGGGCCTGGAAGGCGAAAACGCCATCCTGAAGGCGCCCACGGACGTCACCATCACGGCCACCGGCGGCAACAGCGAATTCTGGGCGTCCGGCACCAAGAAGCTCTTCGCGGACGCGGGCCCGCTGGACATCCAGCGCGGCGGCGCGGATCACTCGATCAACATGACGGGCACGGTCATGACGATGAAGGCGCCGGACAAGATCGCGCTGGAGTCGACCGAGCTGGTCTGGAACGGCTCCGCGCTGAAGGACACCCACAAGACGCATTTCACCAATGGCATCTGGAAGGGCGAGGCGTTCGTCGAGGTGTTCCAGGCCCGCGCCTTTCACCAGTCCGCGTCGGCATTCCGGCACCAGCTCAACGTGTCCCAGGACACCTACTACGTCAAGAAGGCGGATTTTGGCGTGCTCAAGCTGGACGTGTCGGCATACAAGGGAACCAACTCTCCCACCGACATCGATTTCGGCGGGTTCCGGACCTGGTTCCAGGCATTCATGCTGATCGTCTGATCGAGACCCCGCCGCCGCTCGATGAAAGTCATCAAACCCAACCGGTTGTCCGCCCTGACGCGTCCGTACCGATTCCTGAAGCAGGATCATCTGGCCATCACCGCGTATGCGATGGTGGACTTCTCGGCCGGGTTCAGCCTGGTCGACGAGCAGCAGCTATGGGCGCTGTTCGGCGAGGAATCCGCGCAGGTGTTCGGGGCCGAGGCGCTGGATTTCGGCATCCCGAAGCCCAGGCCGGAAATCATTCTGAATGCCTATGGCTTCGGCAAATACGCCGTCCGCGGCAGGACCGCCGTCTCCGTCAGCGTCAACAACGTCAGGAAAGACCTGTGGGTAACGGGCGAGCGCTATTGGTCGGACGGCAAGCCCAGCGAGGCGTTGCCGTTCGACCGTATTCCCATCTGCTGGCGCAACGCATTCGGTGGCGAAGGCTATCAGGAGAACCCGCACGGCAAGGGTTTCCGGAAGACAGGCGTCGACGGCATGCAGGTCCGGTTCCTGCCCAACGTCGAGGATCCGGCCAACCCGGTCGTGCTGGAGGGGCAGCGTTACGCGCCGGCCGGCTACGCGGCCATTCCAATCGAATATCCCGGCAGAAACCGGATGATGGGCACCTACGACGAGCAATGGCGCGTCAATGAATTCCCGGGTTTCGCGCGCGACATCGACTGGGAATACTTCAACCAGAGTCCGCCCCGGCAGCGTCTGAATTACCTGGACGCGGGCGACGAGATCACCTTCACGCATCTGCATCCCGAGAAGCCGCGGCTGACCACGTCCATTCCCGCCCTGGCGGCCAAGGCGTTCATCCGGCGCGCCAGGACGGCCGGGCAGGCAAGCGGGTTTCTCGAAGAAGTCCCCCTGCGCCTGACGACGTACTGGGCATTTCCCCATCTGGAGAAGGCCATCCTGATCTACCAGGGCGCCGTACCCATCGATGAGGACGACGCCAGCGACGTCAGCCACATTCTGTATGCCGCCGAGCATGCCGATGCACCGCGCGAATCGGCCTATTACGAGGATATTTTCCACAAACGCATCGATCCGCAGACCAGCGGCATGCATGCGGTGCTCGACGCGCAACTGGTCGATGCCCGGTTCCTGCGCGCGCTGGCCGGTGACGAGATCGAGCTGTCGCCGCTGTTGCGCAACAAGCTCGTCAAGCTCGAGAAAGAGCTGGGTCCGGGTGTCGCGCGCGCCCAGTCCGGGGAGGCGTCCGCCGCCAGCGCCGCCGGCATTCGGACCGAGCTGGATTGGCTGGAGCGGACCCGCAGCGGCAAGGTTTCCCGCGAGGCGCTCATCGAGGACATGCTGAAAAAACAGCAGTCGCAGCGGCAGACCCTGGCCGATGCCAGGCGCAAGCTGCGGGAAAGCCGCGAAGCCCTGGCCGGCAAGTCCGACGACGTGCCGCAATCGATGAAGGACGAGCGCGCCGAATTCCTGAAGGAAAGCCGGCAGTCGCTGCTGGATTCGGTGCGTGAGGCGGCCGAACGCCGCGCCGTGCCCGTGGCGCCGGGCCTGGGCGACAGCAGCGCCGCGCAGGAGGCGCTGCGGCAACTGCGCCTGAAGCAGGCCGGGCAGTTTCAGGAGTTGCTGGCGCGGGCGCCTGGCGCGCAGGCCGCGCGACGCGACTACTCCGGCCGGCCGAGAGCGCTGCACCGTATCTTCGGTCTGCAGCAACGCGTGGCGGAACCGCTGCCCGAAGGATGCGAGGGCTATGACCTGCGCGATTTCGCCGCCGCCGGCGCGTCCTACGCCGGCTGGGACGTCAGCGGCCTGACCCTGCGCGACAGCCGCATCACGGGATGCGACTTCGGCCGTGCCCGCATGGCATGCGGCGATTTCGAAAGGGTGGTGTTCACGGGCTGCGATTTCTCGTCGGCGGACTGGAGCCAGGCGCATTTCACGCAGTGCCAGTTCATCGATTGCCGACTGCCCAACGTGGGCTCCGACAAGGCCCGCTTCGAGGACTGCCGGTTCGTGCGCTGCGATCTGGCGCAGTGGATGCATTTCCGCATCACGATGCAGGGCTGCGCGTTCGAGCAATGCCAGTTCGTGAATTTCGCCTACATGCGCGCCCGGCTGGGGCAACTCGCGTTCAAGGACTGCCGTTTCCTGCGGCACTCGTTCATCAAGGCCCGCCTCACGGGCATCAGCATGGAGTCCTGCCACATCGACTCGATGGCGTTCGTCGAGATGAAGCCGATGTCGGATTTCAGGTTGCTGCAATGCCAGGCGTCCAAGGTCAACATCGCTCCGGGAAGCACCATCGAGGATTTCGAGATCTCGCACTGCGCATTCTCGGCGTCCAGCTTCCGCAGGGTCGGCCTGGCCGCCGGCCGCATCGTGGCCAGCGATCTCAGCCATTGCGATTTTTCCGAAAGCCGCCTGCGCGAGGTCAGTCTCGAAGACAGTTTCTTCAAGCGTTCGCTCTTCATCCGGGCCGACCTGTCGCGGGTCCGAATCGCCAATTCGGATTTCAGCGAGGCCCAGATGAAATCGGCCGACCTGTCCGGCACGCAGATGCGGCACGTATCTTTCTTCAGCGCCGACCTGGCCATGGTCAAGGTCGACGAGAACACCGTCCAGCAGGACATGTTGATGACCCGTTCCAACATCTATCCGTTGCGTCACTGATCCATGGCTCCCGACGAGATAAAACAGAAGTTCCTGGCCCAGGTAGCCGATGGCGATTCGATTGCCGGCCTGTTGTACAAGGGCTTGCATTGGCGGGATGCCTGGCGGGGCGGCGAGATCCGCCAATGCATCTTCGAAGAGAACACGTTCGCCGACACCGAATGGCAGGCGTGCCATGCCGACATGGTCATATTCGTGCGCGGAGCATGGTCGCGCGTGGTGTTCAAGGACTGCGCTTTCTCGAACAGCCGGTTCGTCGACTGCGTGTTCGATGCCTGCACTTTCCATGCGCAGCAGTTCATCGGCTGCGTGTTCGAGCGGTGCGTGCTGCGTGGCTGCGACGCCTCGGAAGGCGCGGTCGCCAATACCCAGATGCTCGACCTGCGGGTCGAGGATTGCCGCATCGACAAATGGGTGCTGACGGGCAACCAGGACGTGACGTTGCGCTTCAAGGATTCGGCGTTCCAGCATCTGGCGCTGGCGGATTTCGATTTCGCCAATCTGGCCATCGAGAACACGCGCTTCACCAACCTGATCGCGCTGGAGTGCACCGCCAAGGCTTATGACTTCTCCGGCTTGCATCTGGTGCAGAGCCAGTTCACGGACAGCAGGATGGCGGGCGCAGACTTTTCGCAGGCGGAACTGTCCCAGTCGTGCTTCAAGGGATGCGACCTGCAGGCATGCCGGTTCGACCACGCGACGCTGCGGCAGGCCCTGTTGCTGGAGGCGAATGCGGCGCACGCGGTGTTCGCCGGGGCGCAGATGGAATGCGCCAATCTGTCGGGCGCCAATTGCGAGCGTGCCGTGTTCCGGGGCGCCGACATGAACATGGCGATCCTGAATCAGTGCGACCTGCAACATGCCGATTTCGGCGAAGGCAGCATGCCGTTCACGGATTTCTCCTACTCCAATCTCAGCCAGGCCGATTTTCGAGGCGGGCATTTCATGCGTAGCAAGCTTCACGCGGTGATCGACAACGATACCCGCTATGGCAGCCGTGACGGCGTCCTGCCGCCGGACCGCGATCTGCTGCACGCCGAGCAATGGGTGAAACTATGATCCAACGCAGACAGCATGACGGCGAGCGCGCGAATGCCGATCCCCGGCCGGCGCAACCGGACACGCTGCAACCCCTGCTGCAACGCAACGCCAACGCCTACAACGGCGACACACCCATTCACAGCGCCTTCCTGGTCGATGCGTCGGGGGAAGAGGGCTGGTTCACCGTCAGCGACGAGGCGCGAGGGCGCCGGTATCAGGTCAAGCGGGCCGCCAGTTGCCTGCTGATGCCGAACGCCGGGGACAAGGTGCTGGTGTCGGGTGACGCGGCCGGTGGCCTGTACATCATTGCCGTGCTGGAGCAGCGCGCTCAAGGCCGTTCGACCTTGCATGTCGATGGCGAACTGGCCCTGTCCGCCGACGTGCTGTCCCTGACGGGCGCCAGCCGCGTGTCGGTGGCCGCGGAAACCTTCGCGCTGCAGGCCCGGTCGGGCGCGGTGAGCACGGCGGACTGGACGCTGAAGACCCATTCCTGCACGTTGGTCAGCGCGGATCTGAGCGTGTCGGCCATCACCGCCAAGTACACGGGCGACCATCGCGAATCCTATTACCAGTCGGTACGTGAAACCACGGGCCAGTCCACGCGCTACGTCACCGGCACCGACACCGTCAAGGCCGTCAACCTGGACTACGCCGCTGATTTCATTGCCCGCCTGAGCGGCAATACGACCTTCATCAACGGCGAGACGCTGGTCAAGGCCGACGGCAAACAGATTCTCGTGGGATAGCGGGACGCTCGGCCGCCTGCATTCCCTTATCGGAGGAAAGACATATGTTCGCAAACGCGCAATTCGGTGGCATGGATCTGGGATTCCCGGATATCTGCAAGACGCCGTTGCCTCCCATCCCCTATCCGAACATGGCCTTCGGACCCATGACGATTCCGGTGGCCTTCAACATCCTGTTGTGCGGCGGGCCGTGGCACAACATCATGAGCGTGCGTCCGATATCCTTGGGCGACACGCCGGGTATCGGCGGCGGGTTGATCTCGCAGACCGTGATGTCGCGGCAGCAGCACCTGACGGGCGCGTTCACGGTCATCGTGCGGGGAACGCCCAGCACCCGGGTAACCAGCCTGGGGCCGACGAATCTGATCAATTGCCCGTCGGTGCGCGTGGTGCCCAGCCAGATCAAGGCGCTGGTGCTGGCGCCTTGATGGCGAACCGGAACGTGTTATCAACCTAGCGGACGCAAAGAATCTCCATGGAAACTCTGGTGGCGTTGCTGGCCTGGACCATCGACAAGGTATGGCCGTTTCCCGTGTTCATCATCTGCCTGGTGCTGATCGTGCTGGGCATTGCGCGTTTGATGGGTGTGCAGCAGGGCAGCGTGCCGCTGATGGTGCTGTTGGTGTTGCTGATGATCTGCATCCCCTTCGGCACGCCGGCCCTGTTCATGTTCGGGCCGCGCTGGGTGGCGCCGCTGGTGTACGAGTACGGCACGCCGGGCCAGGCGGTGATTGCCTCCAGCAAGGACACCGGCAACGTCTACAACAATCGCCCGGTGCTGCGTTATGACGTCACGTTGCAGAAGGCGGATGGCCAGAAGATCCAGACCTACTTCGACAGTTCGGATTTCAACGTCTATCCCCAGCGGGATGCCGTCACCTATCCCGCCCCGGGACAGCCGTTTCCGGTGCGGTATCTCAGCAGCCGGCCGCGGCATTTCGTCATCGTGATGGGGGACGATGCCTCGGCTTCGGCCAAGCCATGAGCCTTCCCGCGGGTGAACAAGAGCGGTTCGATGAGCACGCGGGCCATCCTGGCGCGGACGTTGATGCCGGGGGAACCGGGGAGAGCCCGGGCCCCGGCATCGCTGGTCTTGAGGAACCTGCCGCGCAGCCGCACAGGTATCGTCAATACTGGCCCATGTAATCCCGCTTGCCGATCTCCACGCCGTTGTGGCGCAGGATCGCGTAGGCCGTCGTGACGTGGAAGAAGAACTGCGGCAAGCCGTAATGCAGCAGATAGGTGCTGCCCGACAGCTTCTTTTCCTTTGGCGTGCCGGGCCGCAGCACGATTTCGCGCGTTTCGCTTTGTGCGAACTGCTCAGGCGAAAAGGCGTCGACATGCGCCAGGGTCTTGGCGATGAGCGCTTGCAGATCGGCAAAGCTTGTTTCGGTGTTCTCCCACTTGGGCACGTCCGCGCCGGCCAGGCGCGAAGTGATGCCTTTGGCGAAATCGGCAGCGATCTGGACCTGCCGGATCAGGGGAAACATGTCGGGATAAAGACGCGCTTCCAGATAGGCGGCGGGTTCGATATTTTTGGCCGAGGCCTGGTCCTCTGCTTTTTTCAGCACATCGGACAGGGCCGACAGCATTTGCTTGAGGACGGGAACGGAACTGCTGAACAGGGCTGGGGTCATGGGAATCCTGGCGGTAGGCGGCGGGCGCGGGGTGCGCCCGAGGGTGAAAGCCTACCAGCAATGTGGCGTTGCCCGTTGCGCCGGGTTCGGCACGCCGCCCTCTCGGAGACGCGGCGGACCTTCTCCGGGGAGTCCCTCCAAAGAGGTACCTGAGTGAGGTACCGTACCCTACCGGCCATGGGTAGGGGCGTCAATCGATGGGGATGCTTGTTTGTCCTTCGAACCCGCATGGAGAGAGATCAGCGCCAGAAAGCCGATTGCGCTTAGTCCGATGGAAACCCACAAGGCTCCCGCTCCCCAGCGATCCAGGCACAAGCCGAACAGCCAGGGGGCCAATGCTTGGGCGACACGGGCGGGAACCATGAGCATGCCTTGGCGTGCTCCGTAACCCTGAGGACCAAAAATCACGAGAGGTAGCGTGCCCTTGGCGATGGTCAGGATGCCGTTTCCTGCGCCGTGGAGGATGACGAAGGCGGAGGCAAGGGGAGCCCCGAAGCACAGGAGCAATATCGCCCCGATGGGATGCGTCAAAGTTGCCAATCGTGCTGAGAGCAAGGGATGCACCCTGCGCAATAGTCCAAATTCCAGGATTCGGGCACCCACCTGCGCCGGTCCCATCAAGGCACCAGCCGCCACTGCAGCCGCAAAGGTCGCTCCTGCCGCCACCAGCAGGCGGGGTAGATGCGCGGCCAGGGCTGTGCTGATGAACCATGTAATTGCAAAGACCACGGCCAACGCGATAGATGACCAGGTGGATCTGCCTTTTGGGACTTCACCCCTAGGCTTTTGTTGCCGTGCATGGTGGGCAGTGGCGGCTGGCGATGGCAGGATGTAATTCAGCGGCAAGGCCAAAGTCAGGTGTAGGCCCGCCCAGACGAAACACGCTTCCCGCCAGCCGAATTCGACCTGCAGGAAGCTGGTCAGGGGCCAGCCAACTGTGCTGGCAAAGCCCGCGATAAGTGTTATGCCCGAAATGGCGCTACGCGAATCTTGGCCGTATAGGCGTACCAGTGAAGCAAAGGCTGCCTCGTAGAGGCCACTGCCCATGCCGATACCTAGTACTGCCCAAGCAGCGAAAAGTCCCACGGTGGATTGGATGGCACCAAGCCAACCCAAGCCCAACGCAAAGATGAGATTTGTGGCCATCAGGACTGGCCTGCCGCCCCATCGGTCAATGGCCTTGCCAGCATAGGGGCCGAGGAAAGCGGAAATTAGAAGCGCAAAGGAGAATGCCGCAAAAACCGTTGGTACCGCGATGCCTAAGTCCCGGCCCATGGGCGCGCTTAGCATGGCTGGCAGGTAGTAGGAGGAGGCCCAGGCAAGTGTCTGAGTCGTCCCAAGTGCAGCAACAACGCTCGTACGGCTTGATAAGCGCATGGGTCAGATAGAACGTTGGTTCACGCGCTTGGAAAGCTGCTCGGCACTTTCCTTTCGTTCACTGTAGCGATCTACCAGATAGCCGCTGATGTCGCGGGTGAGTAGGGTGAACTTCATCAGATCCTCCATCACATCGACCACGCGGTCATAGTAGCTAGACGGTTTCATGCGCCCAGTCTCATCGAATTCCAGGAATGCCTTAGGCACTGACGATTGGTTGGGGATGGTCAGCATGCGCATCCATCGTCCCAGCACTCGCATTTGATTCACGTCGTTGAAAGACTGCGAGCCGCCTGATACCTCCATGACTGCCAAGGTCTTTCCCTGGGTGGGTCGGACCGCACCAGCCTCGTGTGCGGTTGACGATCCGTACCACAGGCAGCATCACGGGTACTTCAATCAAGATGCCCGCCACGGTAGCCAGCGCTGCTCCGGACTGGAAGCCGAATAGGCTGATCGCTGCCGCCACGGACAACTCGAAGAAATTCGAAGCGCCAATCAATGCTGACGGACATGCCACGTTGTGTTTTTCCCCTGCCTCTTGTCACGCCTTGCCGATGCCGCGCAATTCGTGCTGCAGGGACATGGCATCCAGGCGGGCTAGCGGCAAGGAAAGGAAAAGCTCGATGCGGCGTTTGAGCGTTACCGCAGTGTCGTGAAAGGCCTTGCGTTGGATTTCATCGCTACCTTGGACCGCAGCAGGATCAGGAACTCCCCAGTGCGCCGACATAGGCTTGCCAGGCCAAACGGGGCAGACCTCACCCGCGGCGTTGTCGCATACGGTGAAGATGAAATCGAACTGGGGGGCATCGGGTTGCACGAATTCATCCCAGCTCTTGCTGCGGTAGCCATCAGCGGGAAGGCGCAAGCGTTCCAGGGTTGCCAGTGCTAATGGATGCACCTCCCCTTTTGGCATGCTACCCGCCGAATAGGCGCGGAACTTTCCTGTTCCTAGTCCATTAAGGAGGCCCTCGGCCAGGATGGAACGGGCAGAGTTGCCGGTGCAAATGAAGAGAACGTTGTAGATTTGTTGGGACATCGCGGCCTCAGCAGCAAGTTTTTTTGGGTTGGCTCTGTGGTGCGCAGCAAGAGGGGCTGGCTATGTTTGGAGCCTCGTTGAAGACTGGGATATTGCCTAGCGTATGGAAGTACTCCCACGCAATACTTGTGGGTCGGTGACCCAATGCTTATTGCTGCGGACGTAGCAACAGGTGGTTTGCCCCTTATCAAGGATGTCAGCATGAGCGGCCCGAGCCTGGGCCTTGAGAACCGCTAGCTCCGCATCGTCGTCTGCCGGGATGCCGAAGTGATCGACGCCTAACTGGCTATCACGGGTTGAAATGGCGACGTTCACTTGAGGGCCTTCCAGCATCCACTTTGCGTAGTCCGCTTCGATGCGGGTGGGCTGTGTGGCGAAAAGGCGCGAGTAAAAAGCGATGCTGCGGTCAAGGTCAGCTACGTGAAGGTGGATATGGAAGCGCTGCATCGCGAGCTCCGAATTAGCAGGTTCGGCAAACGACCGCGGGACTGCTGACTTCGCACGTCTCGCCTTGGCAGCAGTGTTCAGTTAGGTAGCCCATCAGGCCGTTCATTCGATCGAAATTCGCGCGGTAGATCAGGTTGCGGCCTTGTTGCTCGATCGTCACCAAGCCCGCGTGCGCGAGTTCTTTTAAATGGAAGGACAAGGCATTGCGTGCTACCCCCAACCGATCAGCCATGACACTGGGTGTCAAGCCTTCGTAGCCTGCAACGACGAGCGAGCGAAAGACTCGTAGGCGCTGGGGATGAGCCAGCGCGGCAAGCGCGGTGACAGCTTCGTCTTCGATCATCGAGGATGTTAATTCAATGATTCAGGAATAATTGAATTATAGTGAGGCAACTGCGCTTGCGCAACATGTTGTAAGTGACTTTTCTTTGCAGTGACAGGGTTCTTGGTGTTTAGCGAGAACCGTTTTTCGCGGCGCTTGCCAGCCTCGGTGAACTGGTGGCGATAGTAGTAAACGCCATGCCGCGACTGAGCAATGCGAGTGGAAAGCTTCATGGGACCATCTTCCAGAGGAAGAGGTACCCCACTGAGTGACCCAAAGGAGAGGGCGCTAATGAAAAAGCCCCCGAAGAATCAGGGGCTTAGGAATGCTTGGCGGAGAGGGTGGGATTCGAACCCACGGTACGGGGTTACCGTACGCCTGATTTCGAGTCAGGTACATTCGACCACTCTGCCACCTCTCCGGGTATCCGTTTTTCCTTGCCAAACCCGAAGATCTGACCTGGAACGATTGCCTGGCTGGGTATTGCTACCCCGGGTGTTTCCACCTGCCGCCGTGGTCGTTGGCTTTCGTCCGGACTTCCGCTTCCGTAAAAGCGAAGACCGCGATTATACCAGAAAAAATATTCCCGGTGCAAGGCGGGCAAGCCGCAACGAATTCCTTGCGGTGCCCGCCACGCGAGCCGGCGGCACGGCCACCCGACGGGGGGGAAGGACGGCGTGTGCCCAGGCCCGCCTGGCGCGCCCTTGGGGCCGTCCTCCCCGGTCAGGCCACCCCCATCTCCGGATCGCTGACGCCGTCCTGGCCGGTCTCCAGCCGGCCGGCGAAACGCCGCTCGAAGCCGCCGTCCATGGTCACGGTGAAGTCGTACCAGTGGTCGGTGTCCGCCAGCGACCAACTGGGTTCCACCTGCATGCCGGGATCGACCGTGTAGGTCCACGGTCCATCCTGCCGGTACGCGTTGGCGCGGACGGTGATCTGTGCGGGGGCATCGCCCATGTTCATGATGGTCAGGTACACCGCGCCGTCCTCGGGCGCATAGCAGACACGGATTTCCGGATTCGGACCGCTGGCCAGGCCGCGCAGGTCGCCCTGGAACTGCCTGTGGTAGCCATTGGGACCGAGCACCCACAGGCTGTAGGCGCCTTGGTTGTCCGTCACCGCGTTCCAGTCGTCCGAGATCGTTTTTCCGGCTTCGACGGTGTAGCGGCGCGGATAGCGCGACAGGTTCAGTTCGTCATAGACGTGGAACACCGCGCCCTGGGTGCCGGTGTTGCTGAAGGTCAGCCAGACCTTGCCGTTGGGCAGGTCCACGTTGGCGCTGGTGTGCAGGCGATACGGCAGCGCCCGCGAAGGGCGGGCCAGCCGCTGCTGGGTGGGCAGCGGCACGGAGCCGACGTCCGGCACGGGAACGCTGCCGGAGGCCACTTGCTGGGCCAGCGTGGCGTCCGCTTCGGCACGGGTCGGCGCGGGGCGCAGCGTGGGCAGGTCCGCGTTGGGCGTCTTGAAGTTGAAGCAGGACAGCATGTCCCCGAACACCGTGCGCCGCCATGGGCTGATGTTGGGCTCCTGCACGCCGAAGCGTTGCTCCAGGAAGCGCAGGGTCGAGGTATGGTCGAAGGCCTGCGAGTTGACCCAGCCGCCTACGCTCCAGGGAGAGATGATCAGCGTGGGCAGGCGCGGGCCGGCGCCGAACGGGCGTCCGTCGGGCGTGACTTGGCTCGTGTCCCCGGGCGGGGCCGGCATGGTGTAGTACTCGTTCTCGATGTCGACGGTCGATTTGCCCCACTGCGTGCCGTCGGCCTCGCGCCAGGGCGGCGCGGGCGGCGGCACGTGGTCGAAGAAGCAGTCGTTCTCGTCGTAATTCAGGATGAGCACGGTCTTGCTCCATACCTCGGGATTCGCCGTCAGCATGTCCAGCAGCGTCTGTACGTACCAGGCGCCCTGGCCGGGCACGGACATGCTGGGATGCTCGCTGTAGGCGCCCGGCGCCACGATCCAGCTGACCTGCGGCAGCGCACCGCG
This sequence comes from Bordetella ansorpii, assembly GCF_900078705.1. GTDB lineage: Bacteria > Pseudomonadota > Gammaproteobacteria > Burkholderiales > Burkholderiaceae_B > Bordetella > Bordetella ansorpii_A. Next base: position 330,940 of record NZ_FKIF01000009.1, on the reverse strand, counting down.
CGCGATGTCGTCGGCGATGGCCTGCAGGAAACCGCCGTCCGGCATGGTGTTGCCGAAGCCCTTGTACAGCGGCGATTGGGCTTCCATCGCCGCCGTGTACGGCGCGGATGGAGACCCTTGCGCCGCCAGTTGCTCATTGACGGCGCGATAGGCCGCGAACGCCACCAACTGGTTGTTGTTGCTGTTGTTGCCCGGGGTGTTGTAGACCTTCCAGCTGACGCCGGCGGCCTGCAGCCGTTCGGGATAGGTCGTCCAGTCCAGTCCGTCCGCGGAGGGCCCCAGGCCACCCCAGTTGGCGTTGGTCACGCAGGCATGTCCGCTGACGTTGGCGCCGTTCGTGCCGCTCCACAGGAACATGCGGTTGGTGAAGGTGCCCGTGTTGATGGCCGTGTGATAGGCATCGCACACCGTGAACGCATTGGCCAGCGACCAGTGGAATTCCATGTCGGATTGCCGCAGGTGGCCCATGGCGACCCGCGTGCTCTTGGCCCGGGGCCAGGCCGCCATCCGGCCGCCGTCCCAGGCGGCCTGCTGGTCGCCCCAGTTGTGGGCCCCGCCCACGCGCAGGGCGTTGCCTTTGGTGGCGTCCAGGTAATACGGCTGCACGGCGCCGGACGGTCCCTGCTGGATCCATACCGATTGGCCGGAAGCCATGGGAATGGTGATGCGGTCGCTGAAGCCGCGCACGCCGGGCATCGTGCCGTAGTAGTGGTCGAAGGAGCGGTTCTCCTGCATCAGGATGATGACGTGCTCGACGTCGTTGATGGTGCCGGTCGCGTTGTTGGCGGGGATGGCCAGCGCGCGCCGGATCGAGGGCGGAAACGCGCCCAGTCCCGCGCTGGCCGCGGCGGCGCGCAGGAAATTGCGGCGATTCAGAGTCGTCATGGTGTCTGCCTCGGGATCAGGGGGCGCAGTCGAGCTGCGTGTTCAGGACCGGGGGGCGGACGGCTTCGCCCCCTTGCGCGACGTCGCAGCCCTGCGTGGGCGGGGCGACGATCGGCGTCTGCGCTTGCGCGCTGCCGTCCCGTGCCTGGGCCGTATCGGCGGAGTCCTCGTCCCCGCCGCCGCAGCCCGCGACCAGCAGGCTGGCCGCGCACGCTGCGGCCAGCGCGCGCAGGCTTCGGAATGGCATTGCGAATTCGATGGGCATGGCGCGGCGTCCTTTCATTGGATGTCCAGCGTGGACAGCGGCTTGTTCGACAGGAAGATGGATTGCAGTTCGGCATCCGTCAGCACGCGGTTCCACATGGCCAGGTCGCCGAACATCTGCTGGAAGGTCGGCGCGACGGTGCATTTGCCGGCGTAGTACGGGGGCGTCACCGAGCCGTTGCACTTGTTCATCAGGAACGTGCCCGTGCCATCGCTGCCCAGGCCCCATTGCGGATAGGGCGACAGCCGGGACAGGTCGACACTGCCGGTCGACTTGCCGACGGCGGCGCGATTGGTCACGCCCGTCACGGGATCGAAGACGGTCATGTTCATGGTGCGCGCCACGCCATCGACGGAGAACGCCAGGTATACCCAGCGGTCGACCGTGATCTGCGTATAGAGCGGCCCGTCGGCGCGCACGCCGCCACCCGAGCCGATGTTGAAGGCGATCCCGCACTGGTTGCCCGAACTGGAGAACAGGCCGATGGCGACGCCGGCATTGCCGCCGCTGACGTAGCTCTTGTTGGAGATGATGGTGACGTTGTTGCGGGCGATGCAGGTCGGCGTCTTGAACCACAGGCCGATGGTGAACTGCGGCGTGGTGCCTTGCGAGACGTCGAATCCCTGGGCGGGCGTCAGCTTGTAGCCTTCCAGGCCTTCGGCCGTCGCGTAGTTGGTGTCGACCAGCAGCCCGTTCGTGCCGGGGAACGGGCCGGCCACGACCAGGCCGGCGGCCGGCGGCAGGTCTGCGGAGTAGGGAGCCATCGTGCTGTGGCCCGTGGCGTCGACCGGGGGCAGGTTGGCGCTGAAGGGGTAGTAGGACACCAACCCATCGCGCAGCGTCTCGGCCAGCGGGACGGGCGGCACATAGCTGACGGGAGTCGTCATCGTCGCGCGTGCCGCCGTGCCTGCCGCGCCACTCACTTCCACCGTGTAGTTCAAGGCTTCGCGGGTCTTGGCCGAAAAGAACTGGCCGAGCTGGTTGTCGGTGAACGTGGCGGTGCCCGCGGGCAGTTGCGTGGCGATGGCTTCGCCATTGCGCAGCACGGACAGGGTGCCTTCCGGTGGCGCATTCCAATCCAGTATCACGCTGACATCCGCCGAACCGTCGTCCACGATGCGTGTGCTCAGCTTGGACACGGCCTGCTGCCCGACCAGCGCGCCGCCGTCCATCAGGTATTGCGCCGTGGCGGGCAGCAGTCCCAGGTGGCGCATCAGCGTGGGGGCCAGATCGGCCAGGCTGGCGTAGTCGTAGAGCGCGTCGAGCTGCTGCGGCACCTCCGCGCCGACGCCCAGCTCCGCCGTGTTGGCCGGCCTGTTCATGGCGATGAACGTGGCCGACTCCGGCACCAGGGGCAGCCCGTCGTCCTGGCTGTTGGCGCTGAAGCCGTGGTTGCCGGTCACGGCGATCAGCCAGTCTTCGTTCTTGCGCTGCGCGGCGGCGTCGACGAGGCGTCCGATGGCCTTGTCCAGCGTGACCAGGGTGCCCGCATACTGCGCGGAGTTCTGGCCATAATTCAGCACGGCGTCGCTGGCCGAGTGGTACTGCGCCAGCACGGTCGTGTAGGCGGCGTCGATCATGCGAGCCGCCTCGTCCGTCACGCAGTCGGTGGCCGGGGCGCTGACGCCGCAATCGGTCAGGGCGTCCAGGTTGCCTGTCTCGCGGTCCGTGGCCAGCAGCCTGGCCAGGCCCTGCGAGGCCACGGCCGCGCCCGCCAGGCCGACGCTGTGCTCTCTGGCGGCCTGGAACAGCGTGGGGCTGCGCAGCGCCTGGTCGGGCGCCGACGAGATCACGCGGTGGCGATTGCCCCACGTTCCCGTCAGGATCGTGGCCCATCCCGGCGTGTCCAGCGTGGGCTGCTGGCTGGCGCTGCCGGCCACGCCGCCGGCATAGGCCAGGCGGACCTGCAGCTTCGCCAGGTTGGGCAAGGTGCCGGCGGCGATGCCTTGCTGGACGGCGGCGTAGGTGGCGCCGTCCAGGCTGACCAGGAGCGTGCGCGGCACGGGGGGCGCGCCGCTGGACCCGCCGGGATCGCCGGCCACGGGTGGCGGCGCCGCGGCGCCGGAGTCTTCGTGATCGCCGCCGCAGGCGGCCAGGGCCACGCAGGCGGCGGCGGACAGGGTCCACAGGCGCAACGCGCCCAGACGGCGCATGGCGCGGGGCGTGGAGCGCGCCGCGGGACAAGCAGACGGTTGGCTGACGGCAGCCGGTGCTTCGTACGACATGGGATTCGCCTTTTGGGTAGGGGCTGGGTAGCGGGGGGCGGGGAAACGGTTCAGGAAAGCAAGGAGGCGGAGTCGGGACGCACGCCGATCCGGGCCATGCCGGCGATTTCGTGCAGCACGTTCGGCAAGTGCGCCACGCTGGGAATGACATAGTGGGCGCCGGCCTGGACGAGCTTTTCCTCGGCGCGGGCCACCCGGGCCGCGATCTCCGCGGCGGGCGCCTGGGCGTGCTCCCGCGGCGAGTAACCGACCTCGTTGCCCGACAGGCTCAGGCCGATGCTCCACATGCCGGCGTTGCGGCCTTCTTCGATGCCGGGACTGGTGTCATCGACCTTCACGCAGGCGCCCACGTCCGTGATGCCCAGGGCCAGTACGTTGGCCAGGGCCATGAAGGGGCCGGGGCGTGCGCCGGCCGGAAACTCGTCGCCGGCGACGACGTGATCCGGCGCGATGCCGGCGGCCAGCGCCTGGGGCAGCAGTCGGTCCAGCACGGCGCGGGGATATCCCGAGCATGAGCCGATCTTCATGCCCTGTTCCCTGAGCCATTGCAGGGTGGCCACGGCGCCGTCGATCGGCGCGGAGTACTCGCCCACCTTGGCGATCTGCATGGGCATGAAGCGGGCGTAGATGGCGTCGACGTCGGCGTCCGCGGGCGCCTGGCCGAAGGTGGCGAGCCATTGCTGGCGGATGCCGGGGTCCTGCAGCAGCCGATGGATGTGCTGCCATTTCGACAGCCCCATCGGGCCCCGGGCCTGGGCGAGCGTGACCCGGATGCCGAACGAGGCGAACGCCTCGACGAAGATCTGCGTGGGGGCCAGCGAGCCGAAGTCAACCAGCGTGCCGGCCCAGTCGAAGATGACGGCCTGCAAGGGCGAGAGAGAGCCGCCAAGGCGCCGTGCGCTGTCGGCGGAGGCAGAGGCGATGGCGAGGGTCGATGACATGATGCGTTCCTGTGGAGGGCGTGGGCAGTTGGGGGATAGGGATCAAGGGAAGCAGGCAGGCGGCGAGCATGGCCTTGCGTTAGGCCAGGGCCCGGATGAAGTTGCGGCCACGAGGCCCCTGCGCCGCCGACCGCACCATCTCGCGCCAGTCGGCGGGGGCCAGGCCGTATTCGGTCGGGTCGGTGGCCACGCCCAGGCCCTGCAGGAACCGGCGCAGGCGGGCCGAGGCGGCTTGGCCGCTGGCGGCATCGAATATGGACATCAGCGCCTGATCGACCCCATCGTCCGCGCCCAGCGCCATCTCCAGCACGATGGGCAGGCTGAACGAGCACGCAATGCCGTGCGCGATGCCCTGGCGCAAGGTGATCTCGTAGGACAGCGAGTGGGCCAGCGCGGTCTTGGTGTTGGAGAAGGCCAGGCCGGCCATCAGCGCCGCCTGGGCCATGTCGGCGCGCAGGCCGGCGTCGTGCAGGTCGTGCATCAGGCGCGGCAACACGTCCAGGATGCGGCGCGCGGCCTGTATGGCCAGCGCCATCGAGACCGGGTTGCGGTTGACGTTCCAGATGGACTCCAGCGCGTGCGACAGCGCATCCAGGCCGCTTGCCAGGGTCGCGGCGGCGGGCAGGCTGCCCATCAGCGCCGGATCGATGATGGCGGCTTCCGGCCATGTCCACGGTTGGTGCAGCGAATGCTTGCGGCCCTGGGCCTGGTCCCACAACGTGGCCCAGGGAGTCACTTCGCTGCCGGTGCCGGCGGTGGACGGAATGGCGATCAGGGACTTGTGCCGGCCCGCGGGCAAGGTCTCGCCCCGCTCCAGCGCCGCCAGCAGTTCGGCAAACGTGCCTGCCGGCGTCGCACACAGCAACGCCTTGGCCGTATCGATGACGCTGCCGCCTCCCAATGCGACGATGCAGGGCACGCCCGCGTGCTCGCGGTGTACGCGGTCATACAACGGCGCCAGCCAGCCCACGTCGGGATTGGGCAGGATGTCGTCGATCACGCCCCGCAGGCGGTCGCCGGCAAGGGCGCGGATCGTGTCGACCAGCCCCAGACCGTGGGCCTCGGGAAACACGACCAGCAGGAAATCCCGGCGCTTGAGCAGTGCCGGCAGCCGCTGCAGGCAGCCGGGGCCGGCATGGATGTCGACAGGGTTGTGATAGGTCCACATGATGATTTGCCTTTGATACGGACGAGACGGGCCGCGGGCGGGGGCGATGGGGGGCCGCGGCCGTGCAGGGTGTGTTCGGGTGCCGTCCGGCTCGGCCGGACAGCCTGGGCGGGCGGGCTGCCGCCAGCGGGCCGCCGGGCCGGCGGCGCGGGGCAGTGTCAGTGCCGATGGCCTCGCTGTATGCGCCGCCGCAGCGTGCTCGACGCCAGGTCGGCCAGGATCACCATCACGGTGATGACGATGATGCAGGTGGCGGTTTCCTGGTAGCGGAACAGCTTGAGGCTGGCCACCAGTTCGAATCCCAGGCCGCCGGCTCCCACCATCCCCAGCACGGTGGCCGAGCGCAGGTTGACTTCGAAGCGGTACAGCACCACGGCGATCCACGCGGTGATGGCTTGCGGAATCACGCCGAACACGATGACCTGCAGCGTGTTGGCGCCCGCGCTGCGCAAGGCTTCCAGCGGGCCCTCATCGATCTCCTCGATGCTCTCGGCGAAGAACTTGCCCAGCATGCCCATGCCGTGCAGCGCCAGGGCCAGCACGCCAGGAAAGGGGCCGAGCCCGACGGCCGATACGAATACCAGGGCGAGGATCAATTCATTGATGCTGCGCACGACGTTCAGGAACTGCCGCGTCGCCACGCGCAGCGCGTTCCAGCCGTGCAGGTTGCCCGCGGCGATGAACGAGAGGGGCAGGGCGAGCAGGATGCTGAGCAGCGTGCCCCAGATCGCGATCTGGATCGTCTCCAAGGTGGGCCGCCACAGCCTGTCCAGGATGTCCAGGTCCGGGGGCACGGAACGGGAGAGGAAATCGGCGATCTGTGGCAGGCCGGCGGCCAGTTCGCCCCAGCTCATCTGCGCGCCCTGGGCGCTCCATTGCAATGCCCAGGCCAGGGCCAGCGCGACCGCGGCGGCGCCCAGCCAGCCCGTCTTGCCGTGCGGACGGCCGGCCGTCCAGCGATAGGGATCTCTTGCCGTCAGGGGGCTCACGAAAGTTCTCCGGTAGTGAGGGCGCTGTGCCAGGTCTCGGCGATGGCGGGGCCGGCCGCGGGCGGTTGCGCGTGGTAGATGGCGTCGAGCGAGGTCTCGTCCAGGCCGTCGGCCGGACCGTCGTACCGGACCCGGCCTTGCGCAAGGCCGACGATGCGATCGCCGAATTCGCGCGCATAGTCGACCTGGTGCAGGTTGCATACGACCGAGATGCCCAGCCCGCGGGTCGCGTCGCGCAGGTACTGCAGCACCGTGCGGGCCGTCTTGGGATCGAGGCTGGCCACGGGCTCGTCGGCGAGGATCACCCGGGGCTGCTGCGCCAGCGCCCGGGCGATGCCCACCCGCTGCATCTGTCCGCCGGACAGGGCCTCGGTGCGCTCGTGCGCCTTGTGCGAGAGGCCCACCCGGTCCAGGCATTCGAGGGCCAGATCGAGGTCGCTCCTGCGAAAGAGCTGCAGCATCGAAGACCACGTTCCCGTGGCGCCCAGGCGGCCCGTCAGCACGTTCTTCAGGACCGAGAGCCGGGGCACCAGATTGTGATGCTGGAACACCATCGCAACCTGACGCGCCAGCACCCGGCGCGAGTGCTGCTGCATCAGGTCGATGTCGCCAACCCGCAGGACGCCTGCGTCGGGCCGCACCAGGCCGTTCATGCAGCGCAGCAGCGTCGATTTGCCGGCGCCCGACAGCCCCAGCATCACGACGAACTCGCCCGCTTGCACGTCCAGGTCGATACCGTGCAGCACGTGGTTGCCGCCGTAGCGCTTGCGGAGTTGGCGTAGATGGATCATTTCATCTTGCCCAGATCGAGGTTCAGCGTCTTGGCCGTCTGGCGGATGACGTCGTAGGCCTGGTCGTTGGTCGGCGCAAAGCCGTTGAGCACGCCCTGGTCTCCCCACGGCAGGTCCTTGATCTCGCTCATCGCCGCCGAGACCTTCCGCTTGGTGGCCGCGTCCAGCTTCTTGCGCCAGACCATGGGCGATTCGGGAATGTCGGGCGAGCGCCACACCATCTGGATGTCTTCCTTCTTCACCAGGCCCTTGGCGAACGCCGAGTCCAGGATGCGGTCGGCGACGGCGGCGCCGTCCACCTTGCCGTTGGCCACCGCCATGATGCTGGCGTCATGCGAGCCCGAGAAGATCACGCGCGAGAAGTGCTTCTCGGGATCGAAACCGTCTTTCAGCAGGCCGGCCTTGGGGAACAGGTGGCCGGAGGTCGAACTGGGATCGACGAATGCGAACGTATGGCCCTTCAGCTTGGCCACGCTGTCCAGGCCCGAATCCTTGCGGGTGATCAGCAGGCTGTGATACGAGCTCGTGCCGGTCTTCTTGGTGACCGCCACGGCGAAAGCTTCGGCGTCGGCCACCTGGCTGGCCAGGACATAAGAGAAGGGGCCCAGATAGGCGATGTCCAGCTTGCCGGAACGCAGCGCCTCGATGACGCCGTTGTAGTCGGTGGCGACGAACGGCCGCACTTTCATGCCGGTCTTCTGCGCCAGCTGGTCCATGACCTGCTGGCTGGCGTGGATCATGGCCTGTGCGTCTTCCGAGGGGATCAGGCCCACGCGCAGTTCCGCCGTCTGGGCGGAGGCGGCGCCGGCAGTGGCCAGGGCGAGCAGCGTCGCGCTCGTGAATTTCATCCAGGTCTTGCGAGTCATCTTCATGGCGTATTCCGTTTTCATCTGAGGCTGGAGAAGGCCAGCCGGGAGGGAGGAGGGAGCGACGACCATGCTAGGGATGACACGTTGCCTTCATGTGAAGAAAGTAGACTGATATTTTCTTGATTCTGAAGATTTATCCTATAGATGACCTCCGCCCGTTACCGCGCTTTCGTCGCCGTGGCCCGCCATGGCAGTCTCAGCGCGGCTGCCCGCGCCCTGCACGTCAGCCAGCCGACCGTGTCTGCCCAGATCGCCTCGCTGGAACAGCAAAGCCATCTCGAGCTGTTCCACCGCCGCGGCTACCGCATGAACCTGTCCGTGGCCGGCGAGCAACTGTTGCCCCTGGCCCAGAAAATCCTGGCGCTCGAGGCCGAGGCCGAGTATTTCCTGCGCGATGCCGGCCAACTGAACCAGGGCACGCTGCACCTGGGGGCGGTGGGGCCGTTCCACGTGATCGAGATGGTCGCCGCCTATCGCCAGCGCCATCCCGGCATGAAGCTCTCCATCCGCATCGGCAACTCCCGCCAGGTCCTGGAGGATCTGGTCAACTACGCCACCGACCTGGGCGTCCTGGCGGGCAGGCACGACAACGACGCGCTGGATGCGCTGCTGTATGCCAGGCACGCCATCATCCTGTTCGCGCACAAGGATCATTTCCTGGCGCGCCATCGCAGCGTGCCGCTGGCCATGCTGGAGGGCGTCGAGTTGTTGCGGCGCGAAGCGGGTTCGACCACCCAGGCCACGCTGGACAAGGCGCTGCACGACGCCGGGGTGCGCACGGAGTGCGCGCTGGAGGTCGGCAGCCGGGAGTCGCTGCGCGAGGCGGTCGCGCGCGGACTGGGCGTCGGGGCCGTGTCCGAGGCCGAGTTCATCCCTGACCCGCGGTTCAGGCCGATTCGCATCGAGGGCGACCCCGCCATTACCAGCACCTACATCTACTTCGCCCGCGAGCGGCGGGAAAGCGTGCTGGTCCGCTCGTTCCTGCAGGCGCAGCAGAAGGTCCTCGAATCGGCCGCCAGCATGATGCAAAGCCCGCTATCCTAACGGGATCGTCTCGCGCCACCCGCATGGAACTCCTCACGCTCCTCCTGCTTGCCGCCGTCCTGTGCGTCCCGTTGGCCACGCGCCTGGGGCTGGGCGCCATTCCCGGCTATCTGCTGGCCGGCATGCTGATCGGTCCCTCCGGGCTGTCCATGGTCAGCGACGTGCCCGCCATCTGGAACATCTCGCAATGGGGCGTGGTGATGATGCTGTTCCTGGTCGGCCTGGAGTTGGCGCCGGCGCGGCTGTGGGCCATGCGGCGGGAGGTCTTCGGGCTGGGCACCTTGCAGATGCTGGGCTGCGGGCTGCTGCTGGGCGTGGTCTTCGGGGTCGGCCTGCGGCACCTGGCCGGCATGACCTGGGTGGGCGCCGTGCTGTGCGGCCTGTCATTGGCGCTGTCCTCCACGGCGGTGGCCCTGCGCCTGCTGGAAGAGCGCGGCCTGCTGCGCACCCCCTTGGGCCATTCCGCGCTGGGCGTGTTGCTGTTCCAGGACATGGCGGCGATTCCCATGCTGGTGGCGGCCGGCCTGCTGGGCGCCAGCGGGCAATCCGAACCCTCTTTCGGCGCCGCGCTGGTGGCGGTGGTCGTGGTGGCGGTCGGCTACAAGCTCAAGCTGCTGGACTGGGCCGCGCGCTCGCAACTGCACGAACTGTTCACCGCCGCCGCGCTGCTGGTGGTGCTGGGCACCGCGCAACTGTTCGACTATGCCGGGCTGTCGGCGGGCCTGGGCGGTTTCCTGGTCGGGGTGTTGCTGGCCGACTCGCGCTACCGCGACGACCTGGAACAGAACATCGAACCCTTCAAGGGCTTGCTGCTGGGCCTGTTCTTCCTGGCCGTGGGCATGTCGGTCAACCTGCATGAAGCGCTGGTGTATTGGCGCTATGTGTGCCTGGGCGTGCTGGCCCTGCTGGCGATCAAGGGCGCCATCCTGTACGGCATCGCCCGGCTGGCGGGGTTGCCGCACTATCACCGGCTGATGTACGCGCTGGTGCTGGCCCAGGGCGGGGAGTTCAGCTTCGCCATCTTCGCCGAGTCGCTGGACAACCACATCATCACCCGCTCGCAGAGCGACCTGCTGACCATCGTGGTGGCCCTGTCGATGGGCGTGGCGCCGCTGATCCTGAAGCTGGCCGAACGCCTGCCGTCGCGCTACGGCGGCATCCGGGGCATGGCCGTGCGGCCCGCGGGATTCTCCGAGACCGGCGCCGTGGAGGAACCGGCCGCCAAGGCCGGCGTCAAACCGTAGGCCCGGCCTCTGGACCTTCCCATGCAGGCCATGATTCATCTTCGCACCAGCCGGCAGGCGGTAGCATGTCGGCTGTCACTGTCCTCGTAGATCCCGCGCCCGGCGGCTACACTGCCGTCCTGCGCACCACTCTGTAGGAGCACGTTCATGCTGAAAGGTAAAGTTGCCGTCGTCACCGGTTCGACCAGCGGTATCGGCCTGGGTATCGCCACGACCTTCGCGCAAAATGGCGCTGACATCGTCCTGAATGGGTTCGGCGACGCCGCTGAAATCGAGAAGCTGCGCGCCGACCTGGCCGAGCAGCACGGCGTGAAGGTGCTGTACGACGGCGCCGACCTGTCCAAGGGCGAGGCCGTGCGCCAACTGGTGGCCAACACCGTGCAAAGCCTGGGCCGCATCGACATCCTGGTCAACAACGCCGGCATCCAGCACACCGCGCTGATCGAGGATTTTCCCGTCGACAAGTGGGATGCCATCATCGCGCTGAACCTGTCCGCCGTGTTCCACGGCATGGCCGCCGCGCTGCCACACATGAAGAAGCAGGGCTGGGGCCGCATCATCAACATCGCCTCGGCGCACGGCCTGGTGGCCTCGGCCAGCAAGTCGGCCTACGTGGCCGCCAAGCACGGCGTGGTGGGCCTGACCAAGGTCGCCGCGCTGGAAGCCGCCGGCCAGGGCGTCACCGCCAACGCCATCTGCCCGGGCTGGGTCCGCACCCCGCTGGTCGAGAAGCAGATCAGCGCCATCGCCAAGGACAAGGGCATCTCGCAGGACGACGCCGCGCGCGAACTGCTGGGCGAGAAGCAGCCGTCGCTGCAGTTCGTCACCCCCGAGCAACTGGGCGGCACCGCGGTGTTCCTGGCCTCGGACGCGGCCGCGCAGATCACCGGCGCGTCGATTTCGGTCGACGGCGGCTGGACGGCGCGCTGAGCGATTCATCTCAAGGAAGATTCCATGCTGTTCCTGTTGTCCCCCGCCAAGAAGCTCGACTACGACTCGCCCGTGCACGTGCAGACGCACACGCAGCCGCTGTTCGTGGATCAGGCCGCCGCGCTGATCAAGGTCCTGAAGACCAAGACCGCCGAGGATATCTCGGGCCTGATGGACCTGAGCCCGGCCCTGTCCGAGCTCAACGTCTCGCGCTATGCGGCCTGGAAGAAGACCTTCACGCAGGCAAACTCGCGGCAGGCGGTGCTGGCCTTCAATGGCGACGTCTACGAAGGCCTGCAGGCGGACAGCCTGTCCGAGCGCCAGCTCGAATGGGCGCAGGAACACGTGGTGATCCTCAGCGGCCTGTACGGCGCCTTGCGTCCACTGGACCTGATGCAGCCGTACCGCCTGGAAATGGGCACGCGGCTTGAAACGTCCAAGGGCGCCAACCTGTACGACTACTGGGGCACCACGATCGCCGACTACCTGAACGAGCGCCAGGACGGCAAGCGCGGCCCGGTCATCGTCAACCTGGCCTCCGAGGAATACTTCAAGTCGGTCGACCGCAAGGTCCTGAAGGCCCGTGTGGTGCAGTGCGTGTTCCTGGACTGGAAGAACGGCGCCTGGAAGATCATCAGCTTCCACGCCAAGCGCGCGCGTGGCCTGATGGCGCGCTACGCCATCGAGCACACGGTCGCCAAGGTCGAGGGCCTGCAGGGCTTCGATGCCGAGGGCTATGCCTACGACGCCAGCGCCTCAACCGAAGACAAGCTGGTGTTCCGCCGCAAGCTCGACTGAACGCTGGAATGCAAAAATCGCCGCCGCCTGTAATAGGGTGGCGGTTTTTTTTTGGGCGGGCCGTCAAAGATAAACTGTGGGCAGGCAGCGTGAACTCGTGCTTCAGGCGGCGGTGTGGGGGGCTGCGAGATGGGGATCGTTTCGTCCGCCCTGGTATCCGGCCTCCTCGAGCGTAGCGATGTACTCTTACCAAATCGCCATCACCGACGACTACCGCGACCGCGAGGATCGCTACTGATGGCGGTATCGGCGTGCGTGGTCGATACCTCGGCCTGGATCGAATGGCTCGTCGGAAGCGATGTCGGCAAGCGGTTGGGCAAGCAGTTCCCGGACAAAGCCGCAGTGCATCGTGCCGACCATTGTGCAAACCGAGCTGTCGAAGTGGCTGGTGCGCGAACTCGGCGAGGAGCGGGCTGACCAGGTGATCGCTTACACGCAGAAGTGCATTGGTCGTGCCTCTGGATACCTCCATCGCCCTGTTTGCGGCGGAGCCGCAGCGCGAACACAAGTGCTCTCGGAACCCGGGGGAAGCAAGAGCGGGCGGTTGATCGAAAAAGGCTTTGCTATGCCGCCGCCGTCGGCTGCGGGGCCGGCCGCACGGTCGGCTCGGCCAGCCCGATCAGTTCCTGGCGGATCTGCGTGCCCGCGCGCAGCATCTGCTTCAACGGATAGGCCAGCGCGGCCAGTTCGCCCTCGGTCTCGAACTGGGTGGGCAGCGTGGCCGGGGCAGGGCGGTTCTCGTCCAGCAGGTCCAGGATGCACTCCAGCGCGATGCGCATGTTCTCGGGCGTCTGCGGCAAGGCGGCCAGCGTGGGAATCGACGCCGTGATCTGCGAGGCCAGCACGTGGTTCTGGATCAGCAGGTTGTTGAACTCGGGCACGTTCACCTGGTGCGACTGCGGCTCGCTCATCATGCGGTAGAACGCCTCGGCATAGTTGCTGAAGGCGATGTGCACGTTCTTGCGGGCCAGCCGCCAGGCCACTTCGGATTCGGCCGCCTCGGTGGCGGCCTCGGCGGGCAGTTCGGCCGGCGCGATGCCGGCGTTCTTCTGCGTGGCGCGCACGTAGCGCAGCCCCGCGTGCAGGTACTCGCGGTTGGCGCGCGTGGCGGCCCGCGCCAGCGGCTTCATGTAGCGCGCTTCCCACCAGGGCAGCACGTAGCTGCACACCAGCGCCACGGCGCAGCCCAGCACGGTGTCCAGCGCGCGCTCGCTGATCACTTCCAGCGACACGGTGTCCGGCGCCACGAAGTGGAACACCAGCACCACGTACAGCGTATTGAAGATGGCGCTGCCCATGTAGTTCAGCAGCACCAGGCTGTTGCCCATGATGCAGGCGGCCAGCAGGGCGGCGAACAGGATGGCCGGCTTGGTGGTGATGGCGAACAGCCCCAGCGCCAGCAGGCAGCCTATCAGCGTGCCCATCAGCCGCCAGCCGTTGCGCTGACGGGTCAGCGCGAACCCGGGCTTCATGATGATGACGATGGTCAGCAGCACCCAGTAGCTGTGCGCCGCCAGATTGGCCGTCAGCGCGCTGCCGATCAGTCCCATGGCCACCGCGGCGGCCAGCGCCACGCGGCAGGCGTAGCGGAAGTGGGGGGAATCCAGCCGCAGGTTGCTGGTCAGCATGCCCAGGCGCAGTTCTTGTCGCGACATGAAGCGCGTCAGCGACTTGTCGATGCGCAGGTCGGTGGTGGGTTGGGGGTGCACGCTGTCCTGGGTATCGACGGCCAGCCGGTCGACGATGCGCGAGGCGTTGCGCAGGCGGCGCAGCACCTGCACCAGCAGGGCGATGATCTCGGGGTTTTGCCTGGCGATCTCGTGGTTGCGCAACTGCTCGATCTCGTATTCGATGGCGCGCAGTTCGGCGCGGGCGCTGCTGCGGTACTGCGTGGGGCGCGCGCGCGAGACGTCCAGCGCGATGCGGTTGAGTTCCAGCGACATCTTCACCATGGCGTCGCGCGCGAACAGCAGCACGTCGTGGCCGGCCAGCACGCGGCGCAGCGTGGCGTAGTCGGTCTGCGTGGCCACCAGCGTGTCCAGCAGCTGGAGCATGTCCACGAACATGTTCCAAAGCATGGTGCGCGCGCCGTCGCGGAATCCGTGGCCGCGCGGCAGGCTGCGCAGCACCACGTCGCGCGCGGCCTGGTGCTTCTCGGTCATCACCGACTGGCTCTGGATCAGGCGGCGGTACGACTCGTCCAGGTCGGCGGTCTCGTCATAGAAGCTGGCGCGGGCGGCCATGTAGTCGGCCGTGGCGAACAACGCCACCGACATGTTCTGGCGCTCTTCGCGCAGCCAGAAGATGCGGCTGAAGCCCAGGCTGAAGGCCACGTAGAACAGCGCGCCGCCCAGCGTGGCGATCGAATGCACGAAGACTTCGCTGGGGTGCAGGGGCGAATGCATGGTCAGCGTCATGATGAGCAGGCCGGCGAAGCCGATCAGGCCGCCGCGCTTGCCGAACACCGAAAACATCGAGAAGACGAAGCACTGCAGGATCACCACCAGCCACAGCAGCACGGGGTAGGTGGAGGCCGCGCCGGTCAGGGTGACGGCGACGGTGCCCAGCAGGGCGCCGCCCAGCATCTCGTTGGCGCGGTGGCGCTGCGGCCCGCCGGGCTGGTCGATGATGGCCACGCACTGCGCCCCGAAGGTGGCGACCAGGCCGATGGCGTAGTGCCCGAACAACACGCCGACCACCAGCACGGGCAGCAGCATGCCCGCGGCCTGCCGCACGCCGCCAAAGAAATAATGGCTGTACAGAAACCGCCGGAGGCTGGCGATGCGCAAATCCATGGTGCGTGCGGGATGGCCTTGAGAGGGGTGCCGGGGAGGGACTCGACGCAGACCCCGGTCAGGGCGTCCGCGACTGGCTAAGTATAGAGAGGGCGGTTACCTTTTTGGGGTCGGATGAAGGGGTTTTTACACACGGATAAACGATTTGCTCCCGATGCCGCAACGCGGTACAGTTCCCGCCTTGCGCCGGAAGACTATCCGCACCGGCGCGCGGGACAGCGGGCCCGCCGGACCACCTGCCGGTCTGCCCGCCCCAGCATTACCCTGCCGTTGGCCGCGCCAAAAGCGTGTGTTGCCAAGGCTTCCATTTCGACCTCCGACGTCCGCACTCCGGGCGTTTTGCACTGCGATCCTGACGGGCGCGTGCCGGGTCGGCAGGGTGTCCGGGTGGCGTGGCTCCGTGAGCCGCAAAGCGCCGGTCATGTTGTCGAAGCGGTATTCGTTCAGTTGCTGCCGTATCAGGGCAGGCAACGGCCAGGCAAGCAGGGCCGGCAATGAAAGGAATACAACATGGAAACCAATGGCGCCGATATCGTCGTGCGCTGCCTGGCCGATGAAGGCGTGGAACACGTCTTTGGCTATCCTGGCGGCGCGGTGCTCTACATCTACGACGCGATTTTCAAGCAGGACAAGTTCCAGCACATCCTGGTCAGGCATGAACAGGCCGCCGTCCACGCCGCCGATGCCTATTCGCGCGCCTCGCAGAAGGTGGGCGTGTGCATCGTCACCAGCGGCCCGGGCGTGACCAACGCCGTCACCGGCATCGCCACCGCCTACATGGACTCCATTCCGATGGTGATCATCAGCGGCCAGGTGCCCACGGCGGCGATCGGCGAGGACGCCTTCCAGGAGTGCGACACGGTCGGCATCACCCGTCCCTGCGTCAAGCACAACTTCCTGGTGCGCGACGTGAAAGACCTGGCCGAGACCCTGCGCCGCGCGTTCTACATCGCGCGCACCGGCCGTCCCGGTCCCGTGCTGGTCGACATCCCGAAGGACATCACGCTCACCCCCTGCAAGTACGTGCCGCCCAAGGGCGAGATCAGCATGCGCTCGTATGCGCCCGTCACCAAGGGCCACCAGGGTCAGATCAAGAAGGCCGTGCAGATGCTGCTGCAGGCCGAGCGTCCGATGATCTACACGGGCGGCGGCGTGATCCTGTCCGAGGCTTCCACCGAACTGCGCCAACTCGCGGCGCAACTGGGCGCGCCCGTCACCAACACGCTGATGGGCCTGGGCGCCATGCCCGCCAGCGACCGCCAGTTCGTCGGCATGCCCGGCATGCACGGCACGTACGAGGCCAACATGGCCATGCAGCACTGCGACGTGCTGCTGGCCATCGGCGCGCGCTTCGACGACCGTGTCATCGGCAACCCCAAGCATTTCGCCCAGAACGCGCGCAAGATCATCCACATCGACATCGACCCTTCGTCGATCTCGAAGCGCGTGCGCGTCGACGTGCCCATCGTGGGCAACGTCAAGGACGTGCTGCACGACCTGATCGCGCAGTACGAAGCCGCCCGCGCCGAGACCAAGCCCGCTTCCATCGAGAAGTGGTGGCAGCAGGTCGAGGCCTGGCGTGGCCGCGAGTGCCTGAAGTACGCCAATTCGGACGAGGTCATCAAGCCGCAGTTCGTGGTCGAGAAGCTGTGGGAAGTGACCGGCGGCAACGCCTTCGTCACCTCCGACGTGGGCCAGCACCAGATGTGGGCCGCGCAGTACTACCGCTTCAATGACCCGCGCCGCTGGATCAACTCCGGCGGCCTGGGCACCATGGGCGTGGGCCTGCCGTACGCCATGGGCGTGCAGATGGCCAACCCGGGCGCGCAGGTGGCCTGCATCACCGGCGAGGCCTCCATCCAGATGAACATCCAGGAGCTCTCGACCTGCCAGCAGTACCGCCTGACGCCCAAGATCGTCTGCCTGAACAACCGGTTCCTGGGCATGGTGCGGCAGTGGCAGCAGATCGACTACGGTTCGCGCTATTCCGAGTCGTACATGGATTCGCTGCCCGACTTCGTCAAGGTCGCCGAGGCCTATGGCCACGTGGGCCTGCGCATCGAGCGCCCGGCCGACGTCGAGCCGGCGCTGCGCGAAGCGTTCGTCAAGCACAAGGATCGCCTGGTCTTCCTGGACTTCATCACCGACCGCACCGAGAACGTGTGGCCGATGGTCAAGGCCGGCCGCGGGTTGACCGAGATGCTGCTCGGTTCCGAAGATCTGTAATCAAGGAGAGGCGATCATGAAACACGTGATTTCGGTCCTCATGGAGAACGAGCCCGGCGCGCTGTCGCGCGTGGTGGGCCTGTTCTCCGCGCGCGGCTACAACATCGAAACCCTGACCGTGGCGCCCACCGAGGACGCCACCCTGTCGCGCCTGACGGTCGTCACCGTCGGTTCGGACGAAGTGATCGAGCAGATCACCAAGCACCTGAACCGCCTGGTCGACGTGGTCAAGGTGGTCGACCTGACCGAAGGCGCCCACATCGAGCGCGAACTGATGCTGATAAAGGTTCGCGCCGTGGGCAAGGAACGCGAAGAGGTCAAGCGCATGGCCGACATCTTCCGCGGCCGCATCATCGATGTGACCGACAAGTCCTACACCATCGAGCTGACCGGCAACCAGGACAAGATCCAGGCCTTCATCGAGGCCCTGGACCGCAGCGCCATCATGGAAACCGTGCGCACCGGCGTGTCCGGCATCGGCCGCGGCGAACGCATCCTCAAGCTTTGAGCGGCGCGCCGCGCCAGACAAGTCCCGCATTCAACACCATCCAAACATTCGAAAAACCTGGAGCACCCCATGAAAGTTTTCTACGACAAAGACTGCGATCTCTCCCTCGTCAAAGGCAAGACCGTGGCCATCATCGGCTACGGTTCGCAAGGCCACGCCCACGCCCTGAACCTGCATGAGTCGGGCGTGAAGGTCGTGGTCGGCCTGCGCAAGGGCGGCGCCTCGTGGAACAAGGCCGCCAACGCCGGCCTGCAAGTGGCCGAAGTGGCCGAAGCCGTCAAGCAGGCCGACATCGTCATGATGCTGCTGCCCGACGAGAACATCGCCTCGGTGTACCGCAACGAAGTGCACGCCAACATCAAGGCCGGCGCCGCGCTGGCCTTCGCCCACGGCTTCAACGTGCACTACGGCCAGGTCGTGCCGCGCGAAGACATCGACGTCATCATGATCGCCCCGAAGGCCCCCGGCCACACCGTGCGCGGCACCTACAGCCAGGGTGGCGGCGTGCCCCACCTGATCGCCGTGTACCAGGACAAGTCGGGCGCCGCCCGTGACGTGGCCCTGTCGTACGCCAGCGCCAACGGCGGCGGCCGCGCCGGCATCATCGAGACCAACTTCCGCGAAGAAACCGAAACCGACCTGTTCGGCGAACAGGCCGTGCTGTGCGGCGGTACCGTCGAACTGATCAAGGCCGGTTTCGACACGCTGGTGGAAGCCGGCTACGCGCCCGAGATGGCCTACTTCGAGTGCCTGCACGAGCTGAAGCTGATCGTCGACCTGATCTACGAAGGCGGCATCGCCAACATGAACTACTCGATCTCGAACAACGCCGAATTCGGCGAGTACGAGACCGGCCCGAAGGTCGTGACGGACGAGACCCGCGCCGCCATGCGCCAGTGCCTGAAGGACATCCAGACCGGCGAGTACGCCAAGCGCTTCATCCTGGAAAACGCCGCCGGCGCCCCGACCCTGACCTCGCGCCGCCGCATCAACGCGGAATCGCAGATCGAACAGGTCGGCGCCAAGCTGCGCGCGATGATGCCCTGGATCGCCGCCAACAAGCTGGTCGACAAGACCAAGAACTGATGCCGGCGGCGGGGCGGGCGGGCCGCGAGGGCTTCCCGTTTCGCCGGGTGTCGCGCCAGGCCGGCGTGCGCCGGCTCTTGGCTTCGTACGGCACGCCCGCCCCGGCGTGCCGTTTTCCATTCTTCTGCCAGCGGGCCGCCGCAAGGCAAGAAGTGTCCCACCGGGACGGTTGTGCAATATTGCCTGACATAAATCTGAATGAGGTTGACAGGTCGAGCGAGGCTTGATGTAATCGCGGTTCACTCTCTCGGGGAGTAGCCGGGGCCTGCAGTCGGGCTCCCGCAGTGTCGTCAGTACGGAAGCCTGGTGGCCATGATGCGCCGCCCGGAATCCCGGCACTGTGGTCCGCGTCACGAACGCGGCTGGCGAGACCGGCATGGGTTTTTTCATCCCCCATCCCGTCATAAAGGGTCTCGCCATGGTATCTGTCGGTACGCCACTCCTGTGGTCGCTGTTCACGGTTTTCGTGATCGTCGCACTGCTTCTCGATTTCTTCGCCCTCAATCGCCAGGGCGCCCAGAAAGTCTCCATCCGCGCTGCCGCCATCTGGTCTCTGGTCTGGGTGGCAACCAGCTTCGTGTTCGTCGGTCTGCTGTGGTGGGGCCTGGGCGGCATGGGCGACGATGCGGCCGCGCGCGCACTCGCCAATGACAAGGCGCTGGAATTCATCACCGGCTACCTCGTCGAAAAGGCGCTGGCCGTCGACAACATCTTCGTTTTCCTGCTGCTGTTCAGCTACTTCGCGGTGCCGGCGGAATTCCAGAAGCGCGTGCTGATGATCGGCATCCTGCTGGCGCTGGTGCTGCGCGGCATCCTGATCCTGGTCGGCGCGTGGCTGATCGCCCAGTTCCACTGGATCCTCTACGTCTTCGGCGCCTTCCTGGTCTTCACCGGCGTCAAGATGTGGTGGGCCGCGGGCCAGGAACCCGACCTGGACAACAACCCCGCCCTGAAATGGGTGCGCCGCAAGCTGACGATTTCGCCCGACTATGACGGCGAGCGTTTCTTCACGAGGATCGATGGCAAGAGGATCGCCACGCCCATGCTGGTGGTGGTGATGCTGATCGGCATCGTCGACGTGGTCTTCGCGGTGGACTCGATCCCGGCGATCTTCGCGATCACGACCGATCCCTTCATCGTGCTGACCTCCAATGTCTTCGCGATCCTGGGCCTGCGCGCCATGTACTTCCTGCTGGCCGGCATGCACGAGCGTTTCCACCTGCTGCCTTACGGCCTGGCCCTGGTGCTGGTGCTGATCGGGACGAAGATGCTGCTCATCGACCTCTACAAGATCCCGGTCATGTGGTCGCTGCTGGCCACGGCCACCATCCTGGCGGTGACGATGATCCTGTCGCTGGTCATCCCGGCCAAGACGGACGAGCCCACCGGCGGCGCCTATCCCTTCGACGGCAAGGGCAGGGACGGCGAAAGGAAAACCTCCTGAGCGGCACGCCTGATCGAGGAAGGCGCCCCGCCGTTGAACGGCCTCTCGAAAGGTGGACGGGGGTCCAACCGTCGGGGGGCGGTTCACATGGATGTTTTTTCCGCCGGGCCGCCCAAAGACAAAAGACACGCCCTCGGGAAGGCGGCGCGCCGAGGCCGCGACGGATGGCGCGCCGCAGCATGCAATGTCGCATATGCCCGGCGCGCAGGGGCGGGACATGGGTTAACCTGTCAGCTGTCCCCAGTATGCGCGAGCAACCAGCACTGATGCCACAATTCTCCATGCGCGATCCCGAAAATCGCCATCGCAGCATTTACCTGCTGCCCAATGCCTTCACCACGGCCGCCCTGTTCGCGGGCTTCTACGCCGTCGTGCAGGCCATGAACGACCGCTTCGAGACGGCCGCCATCGCCATCTTCGTGGCCATGGTGCTCGACGGCATGGACGGCCGCGTGGCCCGTCTTACCAATACCCAGTCGGCCTTCGGCGAACAATACGATTCGCTGTCCGACATGACCTCGTTCGGCGTGGCGCCCGCGCTGGTGGCCTACGAATGGATCCTGCAAGACCTCGGGCGCTGGGGCTGGCTGGCGGCCTTCGTCTACGTGGCGGGAGCCGCGCTGCGGCTGGCCCGCTTCAACACCAATATCGGCGTGGTCGACAAGCGCTTCTTCCAGGGCCTGCCCAGCCCGGCCTCGGCCGCGCTGGTGGCGGGTTTCGTCTGGCTGGCCATCGACAACAAGCTGCCCATCCACGACGGCTTCATGGCCTGGGCGGCGTTCATCATCACGATGTATGCCGGCGTGTCCATGGTGTCGAACGCGCCGTTCTTCAGCGGCAAAAGTTTTGCCCTGGGCCGCAGCGTGCCCTTCTGGGGCATCCTGGTGGTGGTGGCGGTGTTCGTGTTCGTCTCCAGCGACCCTCCGGTGGTGCTGTTCGGCCTGTTCATGCTGTATGGCCTGTCGGGCTGGGTGGTGATGGCGTGGCGCTGGAACCGCGCCCGCCGCCTGCAGCAGGGCCGCCGCCTGCCGCCGCCGTCGGCCTGATCGCCGGGGCAGGGCATCGATCTCGGGGCCGCCGGTGCGGCCCCGTTTGCGTCAGGCGCTTGCCTGTCTACCAGCCCCAGCCGAAACGGTCGTCTTCGTACATGGGATCGGGACCGGGATGAAAGCGCGTCACGCGCTGGCCGTCCCGGCCCAGGTAGACGTACATCAGCGAGTTCCAGACGCTGTCCTGGCGGTAGCGGTACGACCACACCACTTCCCGCACGCTGGGCAGGCCCACTTCCTCGACGCGGGCAGGCGGGCCGAATTCGCACTGCACGCGCTGGGCGGTCCATTCGGTGCCGTCGGCCAGCAGCTTGAAGTGCTCGTCGGTCAGGATGGATTCCATGCGGACCACGCGGCCATCGGGCGTGACGTCGGTGCCCCAGGCGTACTGGCCCAGCGGCTGCTGGGTCCAGATGGCGCGTTGGACGCCATTGGGCTTGACGCAGGTGAAGTTGGGCCGGCCATACTGGCTTTCGGCGGTGGCCATGGGCGAGCCAGGGGGGATGTTTTGCACCATCGTGGTGCAGGCGCTCAGGGCGGCAAACCCGAGAGTCAGCGCGGCGGTGCGGGCAAGCAGACGGACGGGCAGCATGGCCTTGTCTCCTGGAAGCGACTGGCCGGGCGCGGATGGCACGGCAAGTTTGGGACATTCTAGCGAATCGGCTACAATGCTTTTTGCCCGACGAACGTTGTCGGGCATCGTTGTTTGAACGGCGTGCGTTGAAGCGCGTTGTTCTCGAATGGCGTGTCCGTAGTCGGGCACGCCCACGCAGTGTGCATTTGTCGTACACGTTATTGCCAACCCACGGCTGGGCGCCTCGGCCCTGCCGCATGTCCGAAGAGGTCATCAATGTCTGTCGCTGACATCAAAAAGTCTGAAATCGTCTCGCAATTCCAGCGCGCTCAAGGCGATACCGGCTCCCCCGAAGTTCAGGTGGCCCTGCTCACCGCCCGTATCAACGAACTGACCGGTCACTTCAAAGAACACATGAAGGACCACCACTCGCGCCGCGGTCTGCTGCGCATGGTCAGCCGCCGCCGCAAACTGCTCGACTATCTCAAGGGCCGCAATCCCGATTCGTATCGCGCTCTGATCGAAAAACTCGGTCTGCGCAAGTGATCGACGGGGCTGGCTCCCCTTGGGGTATAGGCTCCCCATAGCAACCGTGGTCGCCGCGATGTCATCGCGGCGGCCACGGTTTTTTATTTGCAAGGGATATCCGTCATGTTCAATAAAGTCACCAAAACGTTCCAGTACGGCCAGCACACGGTCACGCTGGAAACCGGCGAGATCGCTCGCCAGGCATCCGGGGCCGTCGTGGTCTCGATCGAGGATACCGTTGTCCTGGCCACCGTCGTGGCCGCCAAGAAGGCCAAGGCCGGCCAGGATTTCTTCCCGCTGACCGTCGACTACATCGAGAAGACCTACGCAGCGGGCCGCATCCCCGGCGGCTTCTTCAAGCGCGAAGGCAAGCCCTCCGAGAAAGAAACCCTGACGTCGCGCCTGATCGACCGTCCGCTGCGTCCGCTGTTCCCCGAAGGGTTCTACAACGATGTGCAGGTCGTCCTGCACACGCTGTCCGTCAACCCGGAAATCGATCCCGACATCGCCGCCATGATCGGCGCCTCGGCCGCGCTGGCCATCTCGGGCATCCCCTTCAACGGCCCGATCGGCGCCGCGCGCGTGGGCTACATCAACGGCCAGTACGTCCTGAACCCGACCGCATCGCAGGTCAACGAGTCGGACCTGAACCTGGTCGTCGCCGGCACCGAAACCGCCGTGCTGATGGTCGAATCCGAAGCCAAGCAGTTGTCCGAGGAAGTGATGCTGGGCGGCGTGGTCTACGGCCACGAGCAGATGCAGACCGTCATCAACGTCATCCATGACCTGGTGCGCGAAGCCGGCAAGCCCGACTGGGACTGGCAGCCCGCCGCCAAGAACGAATCGCTGATCGCCGCCGTGTCGGCCGCCGCCCAGGAAGGCCTGGTCGCCGCCTACCAGATCCGCGAGAAGCAGGCTCGCACCACCAAGCTGCGTGAAGTCTACGCCGACGTGCACGCCAAGCTGGCCGAGCAGGCCGCCACCGCCGGCCAGGTCGCTCCCGATGGCGTCGCCGTCGACAACGTCCTGTTCGACATGGAAGCCCGCATCGTGCGTGGCCAGATCCTGAACGGCGAGCCCCGCATCGACGGCCGCGACACCCGTACCGTCCGCCCGATCAGCGTCCGCCTGGGCGTGCTGCCCCGTGCGCACGGCAGCGCCCTGTTCACCCGCGGCGAAACGCAGGCCCTGGTGGTCGCCACGCTGGGCACCAAGCAGGACGAGCAGATCATCGACGCGCTCATGGGCGAGTACCGTGACCGCTTCATGCTGCACTACAACATGCCCCCCTTCGCCACCGGCGAAACGGGCCGCATCGGCGTGCCGAAGCGCCGCGAAATCGGCCACGGCCGCCTGGCCAAGCGCTCGCTGGTCTCGCTCTTGCCGGCGCCGGAAGACTTCCAGTACACCATCCGCCTGGTCTCCGAAATCACCGAATCCAACGGCTCGTCGTCGATGGCTTCGGTGTGCGGCGGCTCGCTGGCCATGATGGACGCCGGTGTTCCGCTGAAGGATCACGTGGCCGGCGTGGCCATGGGCCTGATCCTGGACAACGGCAAGTTCGCCGTGCTGACCGACATCCTGGGCGACGAGGATCACCTGGGCGACATGGACTTCAAGGTTGCGGGCACCGACAACGGCATCACCGCGCTGCAGATGGACATCAAGATCCAGGGCATCACCAAGGAAATCATGCAGGTGGCCCTGGAGCAGGCGCGCGAAGGCCGCCTGCACATCCTGGGCAAGATGCGCGAAGCCCTGGCCGAATCGCGTGGCGAGCTGTCGGCCTTCGCGCCGCGCATGCTGACCATCAAGATCAACCCCGAGAAGATCCGTGACGTGATCGGCAAGGGCGGCGCCACCATCCGCGCGCTGACCGAGGAAACCGGCACGCAGATCGACATCTCCGACGACGGCACCATCGTCATCGCCAGCGTCGACGAAAGCAAGGCCAAGGAGGCCCAGCGCCGCATCGTCGAACTGACCGCCGACGTCGAAGTGGGCCAGATCTATGACGGCTCGGTGCTGCGCCTGCTGGACTTCGGCGCCATCGTGCAAGTGCTGCCGGGCCGTGACGGCCTGCTGCACATCTCGGAAATCGCCAACTACCGCATCGCCAACATCAACGACGTGCTGAAGGTCGGCCAGGCGGTTCGCGTCAAGATCATCGAGGCCGACGACAAGGGCCGTCTGCGCCTGTCCGTCAAGGCCATCGGCGGCATCGAGCAACAGCAGGCCCAGGCCGCTGAGGCCGCGCCCCAGGCGGCTCCCCAGGCCGAGTAACCTCCGCCGACGGGCGGGCCCCACGGCACGTCCCTGCAGCACCCAAGAACCCTTCCGGGAAACCGGAAGGTTTTTTTTTGGGGTGCGCTCAGCATGAGCGCGCTCCCGCGGGTGCAAGTCCCCTTGTAAATAGATCACGGCGAACGAAGCGAAGCCGATCGCGGGCCGGCGCAACAGCGGCAGGCTGCTGGGCAGCGTACTGGCCGTGGCATGGTTCGACCGCCTGGGCTTACCCCGACTCGCCTGACCTCAACCTCTCGAACCGCCCGGTGCGGACCCGCATGCCGGGCGGTGCGGAAGGGGCGCAGCCCTCATGGCCGGCCCCCTATGCCGATCAGCAACTTTAACCGCGCACGAGGCGCCGCCACGGTGCCTGGACCGCTGGCAGCAGGATGCCGCGCCCGTGCAGCCGCTGCCTGCCCAGAGTCTGGGGCAAGCGCATGAGGGCGCTGCCAGCTTATCCCTTCTTTGCAATCCAAACAGTTTTCAAATAAACACAATTGTGTTTAAATATTGAAAACACAAACGTGTTTGGCGGAATGCTTGATTGTCCCAGGATCGCCAGCTTGCCTGGCAGAAAATTCGGCATGGGTGAGGCGGTATGTTTTTTCGGGCAAGTTCCTGGCTGATCTCTCTGTCGCGCTGGCAGAAGATGGCACTGATGCTAGCGGCCGATTTCGTTGCCCTGACGGTGTGCTTGTACCTGGCGTCGGCGCGTCCGGAAGCGGTCCTGGACGCGACGGGATGGGGGACTCAGGCGTTGCTGGCCGTGTTCACGTTGCCCATTCTGTCCGCCTGCGGTCTGTACACGCAACTGGTGCGATTCGTTGATGCCCGCTTCCTGCGCGCGGCAGCGCTGGGCGCCGCCGCTTTCGGCATCGAGGCCCTGCTGGTCAGCTATGCCGCGGCCGATCTCGTCTCCCTGCGCAGCAGGATTCCCGTGCTGGTGCCCAGCGTGTTTTGCTATCTGGTGCTGTCGCGGTTCGGCGCCGGCAAGTACCTGCGCGTCATGGGCAGCCGCCAGCCGCGCAGGATGCGCGTGGCGATCTACGGCGCAGGTCGCGCGGGCTTCGAATTGGTCACGGCAATGCGCGCCAGCGAGGTCTACCGGCCCATCGCTTTCATCGATGACAATGGAGAACTGTACAGACGCTCGCTGGCCGGGCTGCGCATCCTTGCCTTGTCGCAGTTTCTGAGCCTGCGCGCCGATCTCGGCGTGGAGCAGGTCATTCTCGCCATGCCCTCCGCGCCAGCCGAGCGGCTGCGCGAAATCTACCGGCTGCTCAACGGCGTATCGATGCCGGTTCGCACGCTTCCCACGCTGGCCGAGGCCGCCAATGCGCCGGTGTCGCCTCAGTCCGTCCGGGAGGTCGCGCTGGAAGACCTCCTGGGCCGCCGTCCGATCGCGCCGCGCCAGGATCTTTTTGCGCGCTGCGTGGCCGCCAAGGGCGTGCTGGTCACGGGCGCCGGAGGGTCGATCGGCAGCGAGCTTTGCCGCCAGATCCTGGGCCTGAGCCCCAGCGTGCTGGTGCTGCTCGATCACTCCGAATACGCCCTTTACGAGATCGAACGGGAACTGCGCAACCGGTGGCCGGACCAGCGCATCGTGACGGTGCTCGGCTCGGCGTGCGTGCAATCGCTGGTCGAGCAGATACTGACCGAGCATCGCATCGATACGGTCTATCACGCCGCGGCTTACAAGCACGTCCCCATGGTCGAGGCGAACATCGCCCAGGGTATCCGCAACAACGTGCACAGTGCATGGGTGGTGGCCCAGGCAGCGGCTCGGTGCGGCGTCGCCACCTGCGTGCTGGTATCGACCGACAAAGCCGTGCGTCCGACCAACGTGATGGGCGCCAGCAAGCGTGCCAGCGAGCTGGTATTCCAGGCGATGGCGGCGCAGCCGGGGATGAAGACGGTGTTCAGCATGGTGCGCTTCGGCAACGTGCTGGGCTCGTCGGGATCTGTCGTGCCGCTGTTCCGTGAGCAATTGCGACGGGGCGGTCCCCTCACCGTCACGCACCCGGACGTGACTCGCTACTTCATGTTGATCCCCGAAGCGGCGCAACTGGTGATCCAGGCCGGCGCGATGGCCAGTGGTGGCGACGTATTCGTGCTCGACATGGGCGAGCCGGTGCGGGTGCTGGACCTGGCGCGCACGATGATCCAGTTGTCGGGCATGACGGTGCGGGGCGCGCCGCGCGCCAGTGGCGGCATCGAGATACGCATCACGGGCCTGCGCCAGGGTGAAAAGCTCTACGAAGAACTGTTGATCGGCGAATCGGCCGAACCCAGCGAGCATCCCCGCATTCTGTGCTCGCACGAGCACTTCCTGCCGCTGGACGTGCTGCGCGGGCGGCTGCGGACGCTGATGGCGGCGTGCGAGGGGGCGTCGACGCTGGCCATGTTGCAGGCGCTGCAGGCCCTGGTCGACGAGTTCACGCCCTATTCACCATTCTTGGCGGCGTCGCGCCACGAGCCCGCTGCGACGGTACGGTCCGCGGGCGCGCCGGCCGTCAGCCCCGCGCCCCTGTTGCAGCGACTGGAAGCCTCATCGTGATCAAGCGTACCCTGGACGTCGTCCTGGCGTTGTTGGCATTGTTGTCGTTGAGCCCCGTCCTGCTGACTGCCGCCCTGGTGGTGAGGGTGTCGCTGGGGCGCCCGGTGCTGTTCAGGCAGGCACGCCCCGGCCGGGACGGCGCACTGTTCGAGATGCTCAAGTTCCGCACCATGCGGGACGCCTGCGACGCAGAAGGCCGGCCGTTGCCCGATGCGCAACGCATGACGCGCGTCGGACGCCTGCTGCGCAGTTCCAGCCTGGACGAATTGCCCGAGCTGTGGAACGTGCTGCGTGGCGACATGAGCCTGGTGGGGCCGCGGCCGCTGTTGCCGGCCTATCTGCCGCTTTATTCGGCGCAGCAGCGCCGACGCCACGAGGTGCGTCCGGGCATCACCGGGTGGGCGCAGGTCAACGGCAGGAATGCCGTGGCGTGGCCGGAACGTTTCGAGATGGACGTCTGGTACGTCGACCATCGATCGTTGGCGCTGGATCTGCGCATTCTCTGGCTGACGCTGGGAAAGGTGCTGCGCCGTCAGGGCATCAGCGCCCACGGTAGCGCCACGATGCCCCCCTTCCAAGGCGAGCAGCAGGGCGCTGCCGTCCCGTCCCACGAAGTCCGCGCCGACCGGCGCCCGGAGTACCCCGATGCTTGATACCACGCTTTCCCCCTGGCCCAGTTTTACGGAAGAAGAGGCGGACGCCGTGCGCCGCGTCATTCTGTCCAACCGGGTCAACTACTGGACCGGCGTCGAATGCCGGGAGTTCGAGCGTGAATTCGCCGCGTGGACGGATACGCGCCACGCGGTCGCGCTGGCCAACGGCACGCTGGCGCTGGACATCGCTTTCAAGGCGCTGCAGATCGGGCCCGGCGACGAGGTCATCGTGACGCCGCGTACCTTCCTGGCGTCGGTATCGAGCATCGTCAATGCGGGGGCGCGGCCGGTATTCGCCGACGTCGATCTGGAAAGCCAGAACATCACGGCGCAAAGCATCGAGGCGGCGCTCACGCCGCGCACGCGAGCGGTGCTGTGCGTCCACCTGGCCGGTTGGCCCTGCGACATGGATCCGATCATGGCGCTGGCCCGGCGCCACGACCTGTACGTGATCGAGGACTGCGCCCAGGCGCATGGCGCGCGCTATAGGGGCCGGTCGGTCGGCGCGCTGGGCCATATCGCCGCGTGGTCTTTCTGCCAGGACAAGATCATGACGACGGGCGGCGAGGGCGGCATGGTGACGACGGACAACGAAGCCTGGTGGTCCGCGATGTGGTCGTACAAGGACCATGGCAAGAGCTGGGATGCCGTCTATCGCCGTGAGCATCCGCCGGGATTCCGCTGGGTGCACGACACGTTCGGCACCAATGCGCGAATGCTCGAAGTTCAGGCCGTCATCGGCCGGCTGCAGTTGCAGCGCATGGCGTACTGGACGGCGCGCCGGCAGGCGCACGCCGCCCGCTTGAACGAGGTGGCCGAACGCCACGCCGCCGTGCGCGTGCCACGTGTTCCCGACGACATCGTGCATGCGGCCTACAAGCATTATCTGTTCATTCGCCCGGAGCAGCTTGCGCCGGGCTGGAGCCGTGACCGCGTCATCGAGGCGATCAACGCCCGCGGCATTCCCTGCTACCAGGGCTCGTGTGCCGAGGTCTACCTGGAGCGGGCGTTCGACGCCTCGGACGTGCGCCCAGCCCAGCCGTTGCCCAACGCGCGCCTGCTGGGCCAGACCAGTCTCATGTTTCTCGTGCATCCCACCATCACGCCGGCGCAGATGGATCGCATGGCCGCCGTGCTGGACGAGGTGCTTGCGCAGGCTTCGGCGGATCCCGGCCTGTCGGCACATGCGGCCTAGCCGCCCCACGCCCCTTTCTTCCCTGGAAACCCAAGCATGTTGACCGGCAAGACTCTCATGATCACCGGTGGTACCGGTTCCTTCGGCCAAGCCGTGCTGCGCAGATTCCTCGATGCCGACGTGCGCGAGATCCGCGTCTTCAGCCGCGACGAGAAGAAGCAGGATGATCTGCGCAAGCGCTATGCGCATTCCCGCCTCAAGTTCTACATCGGCGACGTGCGCGACTATGCCAGCGTGAGCAACGCCCTGCGCGGCGTGGACTTCCTTTTCCATGCCGCCGCGCTCAAGCAGGTGCCTTCCTGCGAGTTCCATCCCATGGAGGCCGTCAAGACCAACGTGCTGGGCACCGAGAACGTACTGGAGGCGTCCATCGCCAACGGGGTGGGCCGGGTGGTGTGCCTGAGCACGGACAAGGCGGTCTATCCCATCAACGCCATGGGCACGTCCAAGGCCATGATGGAGAAGGTCATGGTGGCCAAGTCTCGTCACCTGGACGGCGCGACGACGATCTGCGGCACGCGCTATGGCAACGTGATGGCGTCGCGCGGCTCGGTGATTCCGCTGTTCGTGCAGCAGATCCGCCAGGGCAAGCCCATCACCATCACCGACCCGTCGATGACGCGCTTCATGATGACGCTGGAGGATGCCGTCGAACTGGTGCTATACGCGTTCACGCATGGCGGCAATGGCGACATCTTCGTCCAGAAGGCGCCGGCGGCCACTGTCGGCGTGCTGGCGCGCGCCATCTCCGAGTTGATGGAGTGCCCCGACCACCCCATCGACGTCATCGGCACGCGGCATGGCGAGAAGCTCTACGAGGCACTGCTCAGCCGGGAAGAGTGCGTGTCCGCGCGGGATGAGGGGCGCTATTTCCGCGTACCGCCGGATCTGCGCGACCTGAACTACAGCAAGTTCGTCGAGCAGGGCGAGCGCCGCATCTCGATGGCGGAGGATTACAACTCGCACAACACGCAGCGGCTGGACCTGGATGGGATGAAGCAACTGCTGTTGCAATTGCCGTTCATGCATTCCGTGCTGCGCCGCGAACCCGTGCTGCTGGAGGACTGACATGCGGATACTGGTTACCGGAGCGACGGGTTTCATCGGCAAGAACCTGATGCTGCGTCTGTCCGAAATGCCGCAGATCCAGGCCATCCCCTGGACGCGATCCGACGACCGCGCCAGGCTGCCCGCCGTCCTGTCGGAAGTGGATGCAGTGGTGCACCTTGCGGGGGTCAACCGCCCGCAAAGCGATGACGAATTCGCTACCGGCAATACCGAGCTGACGCGCTGGCTGGCCACATGCCTGATGTCGTGCGGGCGGAAACCGCCCGTCATCATGGCGTCATCCCTGCACGCCGAGCGGGACTCGCCGTACGGCGCCAGCAAGCGGCGCGCCGAAGACGCGTTGCGCGGTTACGCGCGGCACAGCGGCGCGCCGGTCTACCTGTACCGGCTGCCCAATGTCTTCGGAAAATGGGCCAGGCCGCACTACAACTCGGTCGTGGCGACGTTCGCGCACGAGATCGTCCATGGGCGACCTATCGTCATCTACGACCGCAACGTGAGCCTGCGCCTGGTCTACGTCGACGATGTCATCGATGCATTCCTGGATGTGCTGCAACGCTGTCCGCCGCCGCCTGAGTTCTGCGACGTGCCGGTCGAATACCACGCCACTGTCGGCCAGATCGCCGACACGCTGCACGGCTTCGAGCGCGACCGCGAGGCGCTGTGCGTCGACGCCGTCGGAACCGGCCTGGTCCGGGCGCTCTATGCCACGTACGTCAGCTACCTGCCTCCGTCGCGCTTCTGTTATGCGATCGCGCGTCACGCGGACGCGCGCGGCGAGTTCGTCGAGATGCTCAAGACCGGCGAATCGGGTCAGTTCTCTTATTTCACGGCCGCGCCCGGCGTGACGCGCGGCTCGCACTATCACCACAGCAAGACCGAGAAATTCCTGGTGGTGCGGGGCCAGGCGCGTTTCGGCTTCCGGCACATGGTCAGCGGCGAGCGCCACGAGATCTACACCAAGGGCGGCGAGCCCTCGATCGTCGAGACCGTTCCCGGCTGGACGCACGACATCACCAACATAGGCAGCGAAGAAATGGTCGTCATGCTGTGGGCCAACGAGGTGTTCGATCGCCAGCGGCCGGACACGATCTTCTCCCCCGTATGAGCGGCTGCCCTTCATCCGTTTTTCCCTGACGAGCAATCCATGCTGAAAAAGCTGAAAGTGGCCACCGTGGTCGGCACGCGGCCCGAGATCATTCGCCTGTCGCGCGTGATCGCGGCGCTGGAGCGGCACACCTCGCACCAACTGATCCATACCGGCCAGAACTACGACTACGAGCTCAATGAGATTTTCTTCCAGGACCTGGCGCTGAGGACGCCGGACGTCTTCCTGAACGCAGCGGGCGACACCGCGGCCAAGACCATCGGCGCCATCATCATGGCCGTCGACGCCTGGCTGGCCGAGAACCGGCCGGACGCGCTGCTGCTGCTGGGCGATACCAACAGCTGTCTGGCGGCGATCGCGGCCAAGCGCCGGCGCGTGCCGATTTTCCACATGGAGGCGGGCAACCGCTGCTTCGATCAGCGCGTGCCCGAGGAGACCAACCGGCGCATCGTGGACCACATCGCCGACATCAATCTGACCTACAGCGACATCGCGCGGGAGTACCTGCTGCGGGAGGGCATCCCGCCCGACCGCATCATCAAGACGGGCAGCCCCATGCGGGAGGTCCTGAATCATTATCGGCAGGGGATCGACCAGTCGGACGTCCTGCAGCGCCTGGGCCTGATCGAAGAGCAGTACTTCGTGGTGAGCGCGCACCGCGAGGAGAACGTCGACTCGCCGCGCAATCTGTCGCGCCTGATCAACCTGCTCGACCAGGTGGCGGCGCAGTACGAATTGCCCGTCATCGTATCCACCCATCCTCGCACGCGCAAGCGCCTGGACTCGGCTTCGCTGCTGCTGTCGTCTCGCGTGCAACTGCTCAAGCCCATGGGCTTCAAGGACTATGTGAAGCTGCAGATGCACGCGCGGGCCGTGCTGTCGGACAGCGGGACCATCACCGAGGAGTCGTCGATTCTCAATTTCCCGGCGCTGAACCTGCGCGAGGCGCACGAGCGTCCCGAAGGCATGGAAGAGGGCGCCGTGATGATGACCGGGCTGAGCAACGACCGGGTGCTGCAAGGCCTGGCGATCCTGGCTGAGCAACCGCGGGCCGGCCGCCGCCTGCTGGCGCCGGTGGCGGACTACAGTGCCGACAATGTGTCCGAAAAGGTGGTCCGTATCCTGCACAGCTACACGGATTACGTCGGACGCGTGGTCTGGCAGAAGTGCTGAGCGGCCTGTCATGCGCATTCTCTTCGTGACGCAGTGGTTCGATCCTGAACCGGTTCCCAAGGGCCTGGCCTTCGCCCGTGCATTGCAGGCGGCGGGCCACAGCGTCGAGGTCTTGACGGGGTTTCCCAATTACCCGGGCGGGAAGGTCTACCCGGGATATCGCATCCGGCCCTGGCAGGTGACGGAACTGGACGGCGTCAGGGTGGTGCGGGTGCCGCTCTACCCCAGCCACGATGGGTCGGCGCTGCGCCGGGTGTTGAACTATGCATCGTTCTGCGCCAGCGTCGCGATGCTGGGACCGCTGCTGACCCGGCGCTGCGACGTGATCTATGTCTATCACCCGCCGGCCTCGGTGACGCTGGCCGCGGCCTTCCTGGCGAAGCTGCGCCGCGTGCCGCTGGTGTGCGACATCCAGGATCTGTGGCCGGACACGCTGCGCGCCACCGGGATGGTCAACCGCTCGTGGATGCTGAAGCTGGTCGGCACAATGTGCCAGGCGCTGTATCGGCAGGCGGCGCGTATCGTCGTGCTGTCGCCGGGCTTCGCGCAGCGCCTGGCGGAACGGGGCGTGCCTGCCGAGAAGATCGACGTCGTCTACAACTGGTGCGACGAGGCGGCCCTGCGCCGCCCGGCGTGCCTGCCTCCGCCGGCCGCCATGCGCGACCGTTTCAACGTGGTTTTCGCGGGTACCATGGGGCCCGCCCAGGCGCTCGACTCCCTGCTTCACGCGGCCGCTCGGTTGGCGGACGCCGCGCCGCACGTGCAGTTCGTGCTGGTGGGTGGCGGCATCGACCGCCAGCGGCTGCAGGCGCTGGCCCAATGGATGGCGCTGCCCAACGTGGTGTTCCTGCCGCGCATGCCCATGAACGAGATCGGCAGCGTGCTGTCGGCCGCCGAGGTGCTGCTGGTGCACCTGAAGGATGATCCGCTGTTCGCGATCACCGTGCCATCCAAGCTGCAGGCGTACTTCGCGATGGGAAAGCCCGTGATCAATGCGGTGCGCGGCGATGCGGCGGCGCTGGTGGCCCGCGCCGGGGCGGGCCTGAACGTTGCGCCCGAACAGCCGGGCGCCCTGGCCGATGCCGTATTGGAACTGGCGGCGTTGCCGCCGGTCGGCCGCGCCCTGCTGGGCCAGGCCGGCCGCGATTTCTACGATCGAGAGTTGTCGCTGTCGCGAGGCGCCGCGCGCATCCTGGAAGTCCTGGCGCGCGCGCGCGGCAGCGATAGGGCCGCGCACCGGTCTTATCGGTCGGCCTGTTGAAGTTCGTCGAGGAACGCCGCTTCATTCTTCAACAGGTCGCGCGCGCGCGATTTCAGGCGCCTGGCCGGTGTGCCACCGTAGATGCCCCACGGTTGCAGGGTCCGGTTGACCAGCGTGAGCGCGCCGACCGACGCGCCTTCTCCGAGCGTGACGCCCGGCAGCACCACGCTGTTGCTGCCGACAATGACGTGACGTTCGAACGTCACCGGGGCAGCCTGCACATTCTTGTAGCGCGCGGGTACGCACGGATTGGTCAGCGTCTGGCCGGAATAGTCATCGGACACGCTGTATATGTGGACCCCCTGCGAGATGTTCGCGAAATCGCCCAAGGTGATGCCCGCCCCTCCCCCCAGCGAACTTCCGCTGCCGATGTGGATGTACGAGCCTATCCGGATGTAGCCCGTGGTGGCTGTCAACAGGGTGGGGCCATCGATGCGGACGTGATCGCCCAGCGAGATGTTCTGCAGGCCGACGATGGTGCAATCCTTGGAGACCTGGACGTGCCTGCCGACGCTGGCGAAGCCGAAGCCGGCCAGTTCGGTTTCGTTCCAGTATCCCCGTTGAAACGGATTTGCCGGGTGGCTTGGGTTGAGGGACGTCATGATGCGGGTTCCTTGTCGTTGGTCGATGGATGAGTCAGTCCAGCAGAATCGTGGCGTTGCCGCGGGCGTCGAGCAGGCGGCCGATGCGCAGCGGCGCACAGCCCGCAGGGACGGTCAGGCCGGCGGTGCCGTCTCGTTGCAGGTACAACGGCGCCATATGGGCGGCGCCGCGGACATCGAGTGCGAGGGACACCACGGCGCCGCGGCGCCGCATCTCGACCGGGCGCTCTGCTGGCGTGGCATACGGCTGCCAGCCGAAGAACATGCCGTAGTCCGTGCCATTGGCGCTGGCTCGCAACGTCGCGACGGCGGGGCCTTCGCCCGCGTCCGAGCGGCGGTGTCCCACCAGCCGCAACGCGGTGCCTGCTGCCAGGGGTTCGACCGCCACGCCCAGGCGCAGGTCTGGACTCGAGCGCCGGAACAACCCGCGCAGCGCATCCTGCACGGGCAGGTCGTCGATGTCGTTGTCCCACGTCGTTCCGACGCCGTGGCTCAGCGCGGCGTCCGTCGTGGTCGCGTAGTCGGAGGCGGCGTAGCCGCCGTGGCGCTCGCCGCGGATGTCCAGGCGCCGCACACGGGCATCGAGCAGCAGCGGTGATTGCTTGGGGGGGAAGCTGCCGCCGCTGAAATGGTCGTTTGCCCACAGGCGCAGGTTCGTCATGGCGGAGCCGGGCGGCAGGCCCGCCGCTTCGATCAGGGCGACGTCGTGCTGCACAGGCACGATTCCTGGCCGGACTTCCGGGCCATGCCGGTTTTTCAGCAGCAGGCCGTTGCGGTTGCCGGCTATTCCCGACGCGTTGCGCACGATGATGTCGGCCAGGCCGCCATTCGACTCGAAATCGGCATTCGAGACGAGGAACGTGGGGCACTCGAGCAATAGCGCACCCGCGGCGTTGTCGGTGAACAGACTGCGGTCGTCCACGGTGAACAGGTCGCAATAGGCGCCAACGTAGACCGGCGCCGCGCATTCGCGCACGGTGCAATGATGCAGAGCCAGGAAATACACCGCCTCGCCGCAATGCACGGCGGGGCCGGCCACACCGTAGATGCCCACGCCTTGCAGCGTGATACCGGGCTGCGTGCGCGCGCCGATCAGGATGCCGCAGCGGGCGCGTTCGGCCACTACGCTGATGTTTTCCATGGCGAAGCTGCGCACGTTCTCCGGGGCGGAAGACAGCGTTTGCGTACGGGAGTTCACCACGATGGCATCGCTGCCGCCGGTGTATTTCAGCACCACCGAGCCAGGCGGGCCTGCCGCGGCCAGGCGCAGGTCGCCGTCCAGTTCCAGGGTCTGGCCGTACTCGTAGATGCCCGGCGTCAGCATCACCTCGCCCGCGCCGTAACGCAGCTTGAGCCGCTTGACGGGGAGACTCTGCCGGGAATGGGCAAGCCGGGCCCGGTCCTGCAGCGTGTAGCCCCCCGGGGTATGCTGCGCCATGGCCCGCAGGGGCAGCGCGGCCGCGCCGTGGCCGGCCAGTTGCGCCAGGAAGCCGCGCCGCCTCATGCCTCGTCCCCTGGGTGGCCTGGCCCGAACAGTCTGGCGCACGCGCCGGCGTCGACGGCCTGCTCGATGTACTGCCGGGCGATGGCCTGCGCACCCTGGCGATAGCGCAGTATGGTCCTGGTGTCCATGTCCGCAAAGCGCTGCAAGGCCGCCCGCAGCGCGTCGGGCGCCTCCAGGTCGAGATCCTCGCCGGCCATGCGGTCCCGCAGGTTGCGCCATGGGGTGCGATCGCTCAGGATGACGGGCAGGCCGTTGGCGAGCGCTTCGTAGATGGCGTGGCCGAAGTTCTCCCCCATGGTCGGCAACGCGAACACGTCATAGCCCTGCAAGGTCGCGCCGACGCGGGCTGGGGCAACGGCCCCCACGAACCGGACCCGTTCCGGCTGGCCGAGCGCCGCTGCCAGCGCCTGGCATTGCGCCAGGTATGGCTGGTCGTCGGCGGGGCCGTAGACGTCCAGCGTCACCCCGGCAGGAAGCTGCGCCATGTCCTGGATCAAGCGGTGCAGGTTCTTCTTGGGCGATACGCGCGACAGGAAGACCATGCGCAGGACGCCCGGGACTTTCTCGTGCATCGAGTGCATGGCGTCCGGCCGGCTCATCGGCAGATTGCGCAGCAGCATGATGCGGTCGCGCGCGACGTGCAGCCGTGACGCGATCTCGTCCACCTCTTCCTCGCAGGTGGCCTGGAAGCGCACGCCACGATGCAATGCCAGCAGCCGCATCGCGGCCAGCGCCAGGCGCTTCTTGGCCGGCCGCAGGGCCAGCGCGCCGGCCGACAGTTCGCCGCGTGGCGCCACCACGATGTGCCTGGGCCGGATCAGGCGCAACCGGGCCAGCAGAAGGGGCAGCAACGACCAGCCAGGGCTGAAACTGCTCTGCAGGTACAGCGTGCGGCCCTGGCATGCGCCGCGCAGCGCCCGCAGCGCCTGCCAGGCGCTGGCGCAGTAGCGCACCTGCGCCGTACTGACCGCCAGCCAGCGGCCTGTCGGGATGTCCGGGTACGCCTGCCGGTCGGTGTAGTCCCGGTTCAGGGTGAGCACCCGGATCGACAGGTTTTCGGAATGGAAGGCGATCAGGCCCAGGATGCTCTGCAGCGGCCCGCCGATCTTGAAACCGGGGGCGAAGTGGGGCATGAAGACCAGAAGGGCGGGGCAGGCGCCTGGCTCGGCTCGCAGTGTCATGTGCTGGATTTCCTGAAGAAACGGATGAGAACGTTCAGCGCCAGGCACACCGCCAGCACCTGCAGTATCTGCACGAGCCGCAGCGGGGACACCTGGAAGTTGTAGGCGAAGCACACCAGGAACACCATGGGCAGCGCCTTCCAGGCGCCCAGCCGCAGGCTGAAGGCCAGGCGGAAGCACCATGCTTTCAGAGCAAAGAAGGCGGCGACGCCGGCCATGCCGAACGCCGCGTAACCGTTGCCCAGCGTCTCCGGCGGCAGGGACGAAGGGTAGAGATCCCTGGCCGGGATGGGCGGCGTCAGCGCGTAGCCTTCGAGCAGCGATCGGATGTAGACGCCCTCGTCCACGGGCGGCTTGTCGGGATACAGCAGACTGGGCATGAAGGAGGCAGGCAGGTTCTGGAAGATGGAGAACCACCAGTAGTCGGCATGCTGGAAGTACGACACGATGAAGAGGTACGTATCGACGTAGCTGAGCGTCTTGAAGAACGTCGACAGGTTGCGCAGTCCGTCGCCGGCCACCGCCAGGGGATCCGCCGAGACCATGTCCAGTCCGCCGAGCTGGCGTGCGGCGCCCAGGAAATAGCTGTACGCGGCGACGCACACGAAGACCGTGGGGAACACCGGAGAGGTCCAGCGCAGCGGCCGGACGAGGCTGGCATACGCGATGAGGGCCGTGCAGGCCAGCAGCAGGGCATCCTTGCGGCCACCGAAGGCCGACATGCCCAGCGCGCCGATGGTGATCACGCCAATGAAAACCGCCCAGTCGAACAGGCAGCGCCTCGCGCAGACCCGCTGCAGCGCGGCGACGGTCGCAATGGCGAAGCAGGCATAGGCCGGCGTCACCAGAAAACCGTAACCCGCCGTGATTTCGGCGCGCAGCGCCAGGTTGGCCAGCAGAAAGCCCAGCCCGCCGGCGGCCTGCACGCGGATGACCACCAGCACCAGTGCGACCGCCACCAGCAGGACGATGGCCCACAGGCCCGGAGGGCGGGCAGGCCGCGCGGAGGCCGGCGCGGCGGGGCACCATTCCAGGCGCGCCCCGCGCAGCAGGTAAAAGAACAGCACCGCGCCCAGCAGTTCGCATGCCAGGTACGTACGGATCACGCCTTCCAGTTCCACCGCGCCGATTGTGTGATAAATGCGCGAGTCCATCATGCCCGGATCCACCAGCACGGCGACCATGTAGGGTCCCAGCCGCATCAGGTTGATGGCGGCGTAGAAGGACCGCGGGGTCAGGGCGTTCTGTCGGCCATGGCGCAACATCATTGCCACGTAGAACGCGCACAGGGCGGCGAGCAGCGCAGCGTTGAGCGTCATGCGGCGCGCATCCCGGTCGAGCAAGCGGGGCTTCCGCCGGGGAGGCGGCCGCCTGCCGCATTGCGCGGGAGGCGGTCAGTCCTGCCAGCCATCATGATGGATGAAAACCTCGAGAAGGGCGGCGGTGCTGACCGCCAACCGCGTCACCATGGCGGCGACGTAGGCGTTGACGCCTGCAAGCACGCCGGGCGTTTGCAGCGCCATGGCAACGCCCGCCGCGACGGCTGCCGCGCATATCGTGACCAGGTGCGCCCGGTAGCGGCCGCGCGCCTGCAGAGCGATGCCGTTCATGCTTGCCAGATACCATGCCAGGCCGCCCCACATCACGATGGCCAACTGGCCGCCAGTGTGAGAGAACTCCCGGCCGTACACCAGCGGCATCAACCTGTCGCCCCACAGTCCCGCCACCGCTGCTCCCGCCAGGCCCAGGAAGGCGACCGAGCCCTGTGCGCTTGCGAGCATGCGAAGGTAGTCAGAGCAGGCCCGCGCAGTGCGCAAGCGGCTGATCATCGTATGTCCGATGCCGCTGACGATCACCGCTCCGATCATGGGAATCTGTATCAGCGCGGTGAACAGGGCCACCGACGCCAGGTCCACGCCGTTGCCCAGTTCCAGGCGTGGAATCGCGATCACCAGTGCATCCACGGCCGCGGCGGCACCGCTGAGCAGGGCCAGCGGCAGTACCCGCGCGGCCGCGTTCGGCGCCGTGTGGTCCGCCAGCTTCGCGGTCGCGGCGCGCTCTCCCAGCAGATACAGCGCTGCGGAGCCCGCGAACACGCCTGCCATGGCCAGCGCAGGCGGCAGGCGCGCCCAATGCGCCAGCACGGCGAACGTCGCCACGGTCAGCACCGCACGGGCGAACTTGCGCCTGGCGATCGGCCCGGTCCGGTGTTGCCGTTGCAGGAAGCCGTAGCGGCCTTCGGCCAGCGTGTCGACGACCTTGGCCACCACCACGGCCACCAGCAAGCCGGTATACGCGAAGCCGTGGTCACGCAGCAGAAAGGCGCCCGCCACCACAGAGGCCAGCGCGGCCACCGTCACCCCCCACGCCTGGAGTTGCAGCAATTGCCGCGGCGCATAGGCACTTTCAGGCAGGCTGCTGGCCAGGGCGCGCAGGTTCAGTCCGCCAAGCAGAAACAACGGCGAGACCACCGCCAGCGTCAAGCCATAGGCGCCAAGGGTGTCCTTGCCGTACAGGTGGGCGAACATCACTACCAACAGCCATTGCGAGGCTGACGCCGCGGCGTTGGCCGCGGCGTTCAGGGCCGCATGTTGAGCGAGCCGCCGCATTTACGCTGGCGACGCGATGCTGCGTCCCGTGCCGATGCCGAAGTACGCGATGCCCGCGCGCTCGACCGTCGCGGGATCGTAGATGTTCCGGCCGTCGAAGATGACACGGTCGCGCAGCGTGGCGGCCAGGCGGTCGAAGTCCGGACTCCAGAATTCCTGCCATTCGGTCACCACGACCAGCGCATCGGCGCCGTCCATGGCCGCCTCGGCCGAGCCGCAGAGCCGCAGGTCGCTGCGTGCCCCGAAGATCCGGCGTGCTTCATTCATCGCCGCCGGGTCGTAGGCCGAGACGGTGGCTCCCGCAGCCCAGAGCGCTTGCAGCAGCGCGATGCTGGGTGCCTCGCGCATGTCGTCCGTGCGCGGCTTGAAGGCCAGCCCCCAGACGGCCACGTGCCTGCCGGCCAGCGAACCGGCATAGAACGTGCTGAGCATGTTGAACAGCTTTTGTTTCTGCTCTGCGTTGACCTCCTGCACGGCCTCCAGGATGCGCGCCGGATAGCCGTGCGTGGCCGCGGTGTGCACCAGCGCGCGCACATCCTTCGGAAAGCACGAACCGCCATAGCCGGCGCCGGCGTAGATGAACTGATAGCCGATGCGGGTGTCCAGGCCTATGCCCTGGCGCACCATTTCGATGCTGGCGCCGACGCGTTCGGCGATGTTGGCGAACTCGTTCATCAGGCTGATGCGCGAGGCCAGCATCGCGTTGGCCGCGTACTTGGTCAGTTCGGCCGAGCGGGGATCCATGACCACGATACGATCGTGCGTGCGGTTGAACGGCGCGTACAGCGCTCGCATCGTTTCGGTGGCGGTCTCGTCATCGCTGCCCAGCACGATCCGGTCGGGACGCATGCAGTCTTGCACCGCGGCGCCTTCCTTCAGAAATTCGGGATTGGAGACCACGCGCAAGTCGTCGGCGCGGCCGGCGCGCTGCTGGGCTGCGTGCAGCGCCTGCCTGACGCGGTCCACCGTGCCCACCGGCACCGTGGACTTGTTGACCACAACCAACGGTCCTCGCGCATAAGTGCCGATCACGTCTGCGACCGCCAGCACGTGGCGCAGGTCGGCGCTGCCGTCTTCAT
This sequence comes from Bordetella ansorpii, assembly GCF_900078705.1. Classification (GTDB taxonomy): domain Bacteria; phylum Pseudomonadota; class Gammaproteobacteria; order Burkholderiales; family Burkholderiaceae_B; genus Bordetella; species Bordetella ansorpii_A. The sequence goes on along the minus strand of NZ_FKIF01000009.1, from coordinate 290,305 downwards.
CGGGAGGCGTGCCCACCGCGATGAACGCCACCTGCGCCTCGGCCAGAGCGCGTTCGGCGGAGGTCGTGAAACTCAGGTGCAACAGTTCGTGGTTGCGGGTGACCAGGTCCTCCAGACCGGGTTCGTGGATCGGCATGATCCCGTTGTTCAGCCCGGCGATCTTCTCCTTGTCGATATCGATGCCGACAACGTTGTTGCCGACCTCAGCCAGGCAGGCCCCCGTTACCAGCCCGACGTAACCCACACCGAAAACCACGACTCTCATTTTCCCGCTCCCGAAGTTGCATGCGGACGACCTGGCCGCATGGCATTTATCGACTTTTCCCGTACCGGTAGTAGTACTGGTACGACGTCTTGAAACGTATGCGGCGCTGCATCACCCCGTTGAACAGCAAGCCCTTGACGTTGCCGCCCGCGCCGACGACTTTCTTGATCGCCATGCGCACTTCGTCGACGGTGCTGCGCTCGGCGCGCACGACCATGAAGGTGCTCGCGGCCAGGCCGGACACGGCGAGTGTGTCGCTGATGGGAAGTACCGGCGGCGCATCCAGCAGGATCTGGTCATACTTGCCCTGTACGTCCTGCATCAGCGCGCGGAATGCCGCGCTCTGCAGCAACTCCGCGGGATTGGGCGGCAGCGGCCCCGAGGCCATCACATGCAGCGTCCCCGCTGCCACGGGACAGTTATGGATGGCGGCTTCGAACGGCACGTCACCGATCAGCAGATCGGACAGACCCTTGCTTCGGCGCGGCAGGCCGAAATATTGATTCAGCTTCGGTTGGCGCAAGTCCGTCTCTATCAGCAGGACGCGCTTTCCCGTGGCCGCCAACAGGATCGCGAGGTTGGCCGAGATGAAACTCTTGCCGATGCTCGCGGTGGGACCTGTGATGACGATGGATTTGTCGCGCGCCTCCAGCCTGGCGAATGCCAGGCCGATACAAAGCGCCCGCAGGCTTTCCACCGCCGGTTCATCGGGATGCAGCAGCGCCAGGAGCTTGTGATCTCCCGTGGTTCTCTTGTGCTTGTCCAGGCGCAGCCGTTCCTGCGCGCGGCTTTCCGGAATGCTTGCGTATGCGGACAGCCCCGTCAGGCGTTCGAGCTCCTCGACGTCGCGCAACGTTGGACGAAGATTGCGTGCCGTCATCGCAGCGGCGATGCCGAGCGCCGCGCCGAGCAGGGCGGAGCCCAGGGCGACCAGCAGTTTGCGGGGTGCAACGGGCTCGTCGTCGTGAATCGCCAGGTCGATGATGCGTACGTTGCCCGTCGTGCCGGCGCGCGCCACCTTCAACTGCTGCACCGTGTCCAGAATGGCGGTGTAGAGCTGGGTGCTGACGTTCACGTCGCGCTGCAGCCGCAGCAGGTCGCGTTGGCCTTCGGGCACTTCGCTGATCCGCTGCATCAGTTGTTTCGACGCCTGGCGCGTCTGCGACAGCTGACTGTCGATCGCCTTGACTGCCGGGTGCGACGCAGTGAATCGCTGCAGAAGCTCCTGGCGCTGCAACTCCAGTTCCAGCCGGCTTTTTTCTATGTCCACGCCCTGCTTGAGCAGCGCTTCGACGGACTTGTCGACATCGACGACGCCGGTGCGCGTGCGAAAGTCATTGAGCGAGTTCTCGTTTTTCTCGACGTTGCGCTCGATCTCGGGCAACTGGCTGCTGAGGAAGTTCAGGCTCTGCTGGGCCTCCGCGCTGCGCCGTTCGACGTTCTGCGCCAGATAGGCCGAGGCAATGGCGTTGACCAGGGCATACGCACGCGAGGAATCGGGATGCTCGTAGCTCAGCCGGATCATGTTGCTGTCGCGGCCGCTTTCGGCAACGATCAACTGGCGCAGCACTTCGCGGTAGGCCGTTACCGGCGCGAGCCTGATCACGTCGAATTCAACGTTTTGCTCTGTCGGCATCCGCGTCACCGTGATGCTGGCCGGCAGGCCGTCGATGGTGAATGTCTCGGCCTGGCCGACCTTGCCTTGCGTCAGCGCCGTGCCGTCGTCGTACTCCAGCCGGTAGGACCCGTCCGGACCCGTGCGCAGTCTCAGTGGTTTGTCGAGGTACGGCTGCGGGACGGAGAGGTCATCCACTTGCAGCGCCGACTCGCCGGCGCCGCGCGGCGCCAGCCAGCAGCCCATCACGGGCAGGCAGCGGCGATCTCGGATGCGCACATACGCGTGAGTGCTCTCCAGCGCCTTCAGGATCACGCCGCGCGAGCGCAGGATCTCGATCTCGCCGGTGACGGGGCTGGTGGACGCGCCCAGCGTGTCGGCCAGGTTCTGTATGCCTTCCAGGGCGGCGGGCTTCTTGTCTTCGACCTGTATCAGGACATCGGCCCGGAAGATGGGCGTGGCGAGAAAGGCATAGGCCAGGCCCGCGGCCAGCACCAGCCCGAAGGTGACCATCGCCAGCCCGCCGTGTTGCAGCAGGGTATCGATCCAGTTGGAAAACGAGGCCGCTTCGGCATCCGCCGAGATGTCGGGGGTAGGATTCATGTCAGGTCGGATCACTGTTGGAGCGTTGCGCGCAGCAGGGTCGCGCTCGGGAGGATGTTGTTCACCACTCGACCGAAACGGGCAACGCCGGCGGGGTCTACGTAGACGATGTCACGGGCCTGCAAGTCGAAGCGGTCCGCCAGTACCAGCGCGTCCGGACTGCTGGCGTCGAGGTACCAGATCTGTGGGCGGCCGGTCGCGCCCGCGCGGATTACGTAGAGATGGGCCGGATTGCTGGTGAAAGGATTGACGCCGCCCGAGTCGGACAGCGCCTCGGCAAGACTCATGCGGCCACGCGGCAGTTGCAACGACTGGGGACGTGTCACCTCGCCCAACACGAATACCTTGTTGTACCGGTTCTCGGGCACCGTCAGGATGTCGCCCGCCTGTACCAGCACGTTCTGGCTGAGGTCTCCGTCGTAATAGAGGGCATACAGATCGATCTTCCGCGTCGTGCCATTGCGCACCAGCGTGGTGGCGCGCAGGTCCGCGCTGTCGGTCAGCCCGCCGCTCTGCGCCACCAGGTCGCTCACCCGCATCGGGACTTCGGTGATCGGCGCCATGCCCGGCTTGGCCAGTTGCCCCATGGCGTACACATGCTGGCTGCGGAAGCTCATGACCGCCACATCCACCTGGGGATCGGCGACGTTGCGGGACAGGGCACGCACCAGCGTGTCGCGGACTTCGGAGACGGTCCTGCCGCGGGCCGGTATCTTTCCGGCGAAAGGGTAGAAGAACGTGCCGTCTTCATTCACTTCCTGGCCGGTCTGGCTGTCGGAAAGACCGCCGGGGTTGGTCAGCTCTGGATGATTCCAGACCGTAATGCGCAGCACGTCGTGGGTGCCGAGGCGGTATTGATAACGCGGCGGCGATGCCATCGGGCCGGCGGCGATGCCTTGCGCGATCTTGCTGGCCGCTGACAGTCGGGCCTGTTCCTGGCTGGCGATGGCCGCGGCCGTGATGCGCATGACATCGGCGCGTGCCGCCACGTCCTGGACGGCGGTGTCGTCGTCCAGGGCGGGCGGCACGGCGTTGAGGTAGTGGCCGGGCACGGCGCAACCGGATATCGACGCGATCGACAACAGCGCGAAGGCGCGGATCCTTGTGCGGGTCACAGGGCGCATGAACAGAATTCTCCTGATGAGATCGAACGCAGCGGGGTGGAGAAAGGGGCGATCAGGGCCGCCTCACCGTCTGGCCATCGGCCAGCAGGGAAGCCTGCTTCAGGCGCAGGATCCATGCGCGGACCCCCCGATCGATCCGCTGCCACACTGCCTCGAAGACGTTCTGCGGCTGTCCCAGGGGATCCGGGATGTCTCCCTCCTCATCGAGCAGGAAAACCTTTCCGGCAGCGTGCGGATAGCGGGCGATCAGCGCTTGCCGATGGTGTGATTCCATGGCAAGCAGCACCGTCGCGGCGGCGACATCCTGTGAATCGATGGTCGTCGCGCGCTTGGAGGCGTCGATCTCGACCTGTTCCAGCGCCGCGACGGCCAGGGCATGGCGGTGGGGGGGATCGCCGTCGCAGGCCTGCAGGCCGCGCGACGCAACCCGGGCCAGCAAGCCGAGATGCCGCAGATGATGATTGAACAGCGCCTCGGCTATCGGGCTGCGGCACAGATTGCCAGTGCAGATCGGGATCAGCAGGGGCAGGGGGGGGGAAGCGATCATCTTTGAGTCGAGCTCGCGCAGCCGTCAGGCCGAGCCTGTGGAAGTCTCGGGCCGCCGAAGCCGATGCCTCGGTGGTGCCAAAGCGTGTATGATAAACACATTTGTGTTTCAATAAAACACATATGAATTTTTCTGGCGAATTGCATGTCCTCCGCCCAAGCAGCGAGGAGGCTTATTGCGGGATGAATCGGGATTCGGTCGGGGGGCGGCTGTGCGCGGAGCGGGGCGAGGGGTTTGGCCGGTCTCAGGAGACAGTCCAGCTTCTTGTCAATTGGCGGGGCAGAGGAGACAATCGTCCCTCTCCCCGCCTACGGCGCTTGGGGCCAAGCAGTACGTCTGGAAGGCCAGCTAGCGTACCGGGCGTTCGCGGCCAGGCAATGCCTGCCGGGCGACCCCCAAATAGAACCGTCATCAAATCCCGTGTAATTGGAACTAGTTTACAAGTGGAAACATTCGGGCAACGCCTGCGATTGGCCAGACTAAAGGCTGGCTGGACCCAAAAAGAATTGGCTACTGCAAGCGGCCTGACACAAAGTGCCATAGGAAACTACGAAAGCGGTCAGCGCCGCGAGCCTGCCGGAGCGTCGCTCATCCGTCTGTCGCAGGCCTTGCAGGTCACGGCGGAATGGCTCAGCCAGGGTCAGGCGTTTGCCGAGGACGGTGAGACCAGTGCCAGTGCCAGCGGCAGCGGCAGCCGGGCCAGGACCTTCGCGCCGTCGCCGTGGCCTTTCCGGGAGGTTAGCCCGGAGGACTGTGCCAGTCTGACGGCCAGCGAGAGACGCACCCTCGAGGCCCTCATTTCCACATTCGTCAAAACCTGCAGGGAACGGCGCTAGGGCTTGGTGACACTAAAAAGAGCGCCGCATGCGACAGAAACGCGTGGACAGCGTGCGTCGTTGGGCAGATCTTGCGTGGATTAAGCACGCAAGATCTGCGCGGCTGGCCTGCCGTCCGATTCCCCGGCTGTGCGAGGCTTTCTTCAGTGTCAGCAGGCCCTACAGGCCAAGGCTGGGTTTCCCGTCGCACCGGGCTTCAGGATAGCCCTCCCAAAAAAGCGGACGAGAGTCTCTCGCCCGCTTTTTTTATTTCAAACGATGCCGTAGCGCGAAACAATGGCCAGGAATTTGTCGGTCGCTTGCATTGAAATAATCACAAGCGTGTTTATTTTCAGACTGATTGCCGGTACGATATCGGCGAGGAGTACGTCCTTTGAGCCCGGCAAAAAACTCCATCCGCAGTGCCGTCTCAAGCCCGCTAGAAGGGCAAGACGCCTTTTCATGGCAGGTTCTACCGGATCCGAGAGTGTTCCTTAGACATCCTATGAATAGCTTATATGTCCCGGTGAATATGCAAATCAAGAAGCAAGAAACCTCAACCGTTGGCAAGCGGTTCGATCACGCGACCTATACGGCCGCCGTACGTTACGAAGTCGATGCGACCCCGTTGCTGGCGGCGCTGGAGTCGTCCCGCGTCCTGGCGTGCGGCGTCGTGTCGCTTTTGACGCTCGTGAAAAACCATGGCATTTCCGAGGATGGCCAGGGAGCGGATATTCTTCTGGATCACATGCAGATCGACGAACTGCTGGGATTTTGTGTCGAATCCATGTCCTTGTTGAATTCTCGTATCGAATCTCTGGCGGACTTGATGTCGGGCCGCCATGGCATGGGCTAGGATCGGGCAGCTTGAGCGTCTTCCCGTCGGGGAATGCTCAGCGGATCGCAAAGGTGTCGGGTGGCGGCGGCGACGTCATCGTGGTGGACGGACAAGTAAGGAACCAGGCTGGGGCAGTCTTTTGCATGGCTTCAGATTTAGACTGGTTGTTACATATAGTTTTTTATAGTTCAAAATATTTCCGACGGTGTCTCGCTGCCCCTGTCTCTGGCGCCGCCCACCGGGCGAGGAAGGGCGAGCTGCTCCTTCCTCCCGGCCTTACTGTGCGGTGCGTTCGGGACTGCTGGCGCCGTCGATGAAAATGTAGCCTTCACCTCGCACGCTGCGGATCGGCAGTTGGACGCCCTGCTGAGCCGCTTTGCGCCGCAATCGGCTGATTACCGTATCCAGATTTCTGCGTGGCCCGCGCAACGAAGGGGGGCAATCGACATCGTTGCCGTCCCGGGAGCGCTTGAGCTGACCATCTGGGCTGCCAAGCAGCTCAACCAGCAAATGCCGCTCGGCATGGCTCAAGTCGAGCACGGTTCCGTTGGGGGTAGACAGGTTCCAGCCGCCATTGATCAACTGCCACCGGGAAACGGGGGGCCGGTCATCAGCCTCCTTGTGGAGCAAGCCGACCTTTTGTTCCGGTTCCATTGGCCGGGCGGGCTGAGTCAGATGCAGCCGTCGGTGCAGGGCCAGTAACGTGGCAACCAGTTCCAATGGATCGGGCCGGATGTCCACGCACGCGTCGGCGCCTGACAACAGCGCGCCGACCTTGCTCAGCCTGTCGGGAAAGCTGGCAATGGCGACAATGCCGGCATCCGCATGTTGGTTGCGCAACTGCCCGATAGCCAGGTGGATGGATTCCGGCGAAGCAAACAACGTCAGCAGTGGCAATGCCGCACCGTGTAGCGCCCGCGCGGCTGACGAGAAATCCGGGCAGGACACGGGGTCGAAGCCGAATGCGCGCAGATTCTCCCGGTGTCCGTGCATGTCCGCATTATTCAACGACAGCATGCACAGCTTGATGGGAGGGGCGGCGCCCAGTGGCGTGGCGCCGGCGTTGGCATATCGCGCCGAGAGAATGCCGCCCAGCAGCGATTGCGGGAGGGGGCCGACACCGCCGCCAGCCGATTCGGCTTGGGGCGCCAGGGCGCGTGCCGACTCGTTCATATCGATCTCCCGGTATTTCAAGTATGGATGGCTTGAAGATAAACACGTTCGTGTTTGGATTTAAGCATACGAAGTCGGGCGGCGGCAATGGTGCAATTATTTGCAGGCGGGGAGTATGCGCTGTTGGGGGGCGGGGCCTCGCGGCATTGTCGATGCGGTATTTCCGGTAAAGTCGTGCCTCGGCCCTGCGCAGGGCCTCTGCGCGATCCGCTCGCGGTCGCCAGCCTCGTTGTGGGAAGAAGGAACAGAGGGCGATGGCAAGTCGGCTGTTGACGGTGCGCGTGATCGGGTTGGCCAGCGGATTGGTCAGCGCGATGCTGCTGGCGGGGTGCGTCATGCCTCAGGGCACCGCGCCGTCGGGCGCGTCTGCCCAGGGCCCGCGCCAGGAAGGCATGTCGGCCGACCAGTTGATGCAGACCGATTTCAACCGCACGGTCACGCTGGCCATGCGGGACAACCTGTCCAGTCTGTACACGCTGCTGGACAAGCTCTACCGCCGCAATCCGCGCGAATGGCGCAAGGCGGGGCAGGCCGACCAGGCGGCCGCCATCGCCCGCGTGCGCGGCATGATCGAGCAACGGCGCCCGCCGCCGGGCCTGGCCGGCCTGCGCGACATCCAGGTGCTGGCGGTGGCGCTGGACCCGGCCTACCAGGGCGACCGCGTGGCGGCGTTCGTCTACGGCCTGGCCGACACCATCCTGGCCGCCCACGATGGCAAGATCCGCTTCTACGCCACGGACGCCCTGGACGGGCAGCGGATCTACAATGCCGCTCGCAATGTCGAGGCCGCCGCGTGGCTGCTGGCCTCGCGCCGCAACCCGCAGGGCGGACCGCTGCTGCTGGCCAACGAGATGTCCGCGCAGGCCATCAACCTCAGCTTCGAGCGCGAGTTCGGCGCGCTCGTCGGCCGGCTCGATCTCATCGCCAACCTGCTGGGTGAAAACACGCGGCGCATCGGCATCAATTACGCGCAAGGGCTGCTGTTCTTCAATTTCCTGCCCGTGCGTTGAACCGGAAAGACCTATCGTGATCGACCTTGCCGCCATCCAAGCCGCCCGCCTCCAGTTGCAGGGCCAGGTGCAGAAAACCCCGTTCAAGCACTCGCGCACGCTGTCCGACATCCTGGGCGCCGAGATCTGGCTGAAATTCGAGAACCTGCAGTTCACCGCCTCGTTCAAGGAACGCGGCGCGCTGAACCGCATGCTGGCGCTGTCCGAGCAGGAGCGCAAGCAGGGCGTCATCGCGGTCTCGGCGGGCAACCACGCCCAGGGCGTGGCCTATCACGCGCAGCGGATGGGCGTGCCCGCCGTCATCGTCATGCCGCGCTTCACCCCCACCGTGAAGGTCGCCAACACCCGGCGTTTCGGCGCCGAGGTCGTGCTGGCCGGCGATACCTTCGACGACGCCAAGGCGCATGGCTACGAGCTGGCCCAAAGCCGCGGCCTGGCCATGATCCACCCCTACGACGATCCCGCCGTGATGGCGGGGCAGGGCACGCTGGGGCTGGAAATGATGGAGGCCCGGCCCGACCTGGACATGCTGGTGGTCGCCATTGGCGGCGGCGGGCTGATTTCCGGCGTCGCCACGGCCGCCAAGGCCATCAAGCCGGATATCGAGATCATCGGCGTGCAGACCGAGCGCTTCCCGTCCATGTATGCCGCGATACGGGACGTGCCCATGGCCTCGGGCGCCTACACCATTGCCGAGGGCATTGCCGTCAAGTCGCCGGGCACGTTGACCGAGCAGGTCGTGCGCCGCCTGGTCGACCGTATCGAACTGGTCAGCGAGGGCGAGATCGAACATGCCATCGTGGTGTTGCTGGAAATCGAGAAGACCGTGGTGGAAGGCGCGGGCGCCGCGGGCCTTGCCGCGCTGCTGCAGGCCCAGGCCGCTGGCCGCACCGACTTCCGGGGCAAGCGCATCGGGCTGGTGCTGACCGGCGGCAACATCGATCCGCTGATGCTGGGCGAGCTGATCGAACGCGGCATGGTCCGCGCGGGCCGCCTGGCCCGCATCCGCGTCGATCTGCGCGACCTGCCGGGCGCGCTGGCGCACGCCACCAAGCTGATCGCCGATGCGCACGCCAACATCACGGAAGTGCATCACCAGCGCGCCTTCACATCGCTGCCGGTCCGCAACGTCGAAGTGGATTTCGTGCTGCAGACGCGCGGGCCCGACCACATCCAGGAAGTGATCGAAGTCTTGAATGCGGCGGGATTCGCCGCGAGCAACCACGATCACTGAGCCGCGGCGGACAGGCCTGCGCGGCTTCAGCCTTGCTGGTGGCCCTGCGCCGACACCAGCTTCTTCAGGCGGTGCAGCCGCTCGCGATGCAGGGTGTTTTCCAGCGGCTCGGGCTCGCGGCCCAGCGCCACATAGTCTTCGGACACCTGCCGCACCGCGGCCTCCAGTTTCTGCGCGTCGGCCTGCCACCACTGCGCCAGGAAGTGGTCGGGCGCAAAGGCGTCCAGCCCTTGCCGGCGCAGTTCCGAACGGTTGAAGTCCTTCAGGTTCCAGGTCATCACGCGCACCGTCGGCGTGTGTTGCAGGCCGCAGCGCGCCCGGCGGGCCAGGCCCGCCGCGATCACGTGGAAGTCCTTGGGATCGCTGTAGCGCAGCACGGCCTCGTAGGCCTGGATGTCCGATTCCATCGCGCCGGGAAAGCGCTGGTTCATGGCGTCCCATCGCTCGGCCAGCATGTCCGGCGGCACCTGCCACAGGCGCGCGGCGTTGCGCCGCCATTCCTCGCCGATGCGCTCCGTCCACACGGGTTGGAACACCCCCAGGTCGGCCACGCGCAGCAGTAGCTGGCGAAGCACCGTGGACATCAGTACGCAGGCGTCCAGGACGACGAAAGGCGGCGAGGCAGTAGACATTGCGGAGCGAAGCGGCGTGGCGGCGGAGAACGGAGTGCCGCGATTGTTGCGCCACGCCGCCCGATGCGCAAATCCAGGCTGGCCAGAGGTCCCGCTGGAACGGCAGGCGCGGCGCGCGCAGGCCTGCCGATCGGACCGCGACCTAACTGGCCGCGGCTTCGGCCGCCATGCTCAGGCGTGTGACCAGCAGCAGCAACTCGGCCTGGCGGCGCGTGCCGGTCTTGTGGAACAGCGAGGCCAGTTGCGTCTTCACCGTGGCGTACGACACGCCCAGCGATTCGGCGGCCTGCGCCAGGCTCAGGTCCTGTTGCAGCAGTTCCAGCAGGCGCGCCTCGGCGGGCGTCAGCCGGAACAGATCGGCGAGGCTGCCTTGCAGGGACAGCGGCTGCCCCGCGGCGCTGCGCACCAGCACGAGCGCCAGCGGCTGCGTGTGGGAGGCCGCATGACCGTGATCGGGGGCCAGCGGCGTGGCCACGACGTAGTCGTCGCTGGGGTTGTGCAGGCGGAAGGCGGCTGCCCGCGCCGGTCCATGGCGGCCACAGGCCGTGTGCAGCACGCGTTGCCAATTCGCGAGGGCACGCAGCTTCTTGCCATGCTGCGCCTGCCATTGTTCGCCAGCGGCATTGGCCAGCGCCACGTGGCCCTGCGCATCGGCGACGAGCAATGGCGCGGCGATCGCATCCAGGGAGGTCTTGGTCAGCGCGGCCTGGCGCTCCATGTCCGACAGGCGCAGCCGCAGCCGGATCGACTCGCGCAGGTGCGGCACCAGCCGCAGCAGCGCGCGCTCGTCTTCGGCGGCGAACGGCCCGCGATCCTTGGCGCGCTGGAACGAGATGTACCACTGCGCGCCGGGCAGGCGCACCATGGGCGCGCACATCAGGGCGCCCATGCCGTGGCGATGGAAGAAATCCTGGTAGAACTCGGAGGCCCGCATGCGGGCTTCGCCGAAATCGCGGTGGTCGACGTAGCACTCGCCCACCGGCGTCCGGGGGGCGAACTCGTGGCCAGGGTCGTGCGCCGCGTAATAGGTTTCGTAGTCGTCGATGACCGGTTGCGGCAGATCGGGCGTATCGGCCACCACCACGCGGCCGGGCGGCTCCAGCAGCATCAGCGCCGAATGTTGCCCGCCGACGTGCGTACAGACGGCCTTCAGGGCCGCGTGCCATTGGTCTTTGTGCAGAATTCCGGAATACAGCTTGCCGACGATCTCTGCTTCTTCCCTCGTGGTGTCGCCCATGCCTGTGCCGGAGTCCGGAGTAGACCTGCCAGTGACGGAATGCCATCCAGCCCGATGGTACCGTTAACAATCGGGCGCCGCGACAGGTATAACCCTGAAACGGGCGGCCTGAAAAGGGGGAGGAGAGGGCTGGTGCATCCACCCGGGATCGAACCGGGACGCCTTGCGGCGAGGGATTTTAAGTCCCTTGCGTCTACCAATTTCGCCATGGATGCGCGGCGCGCGATGACCGGGCATGCGCCGGATCCGGGCCGAAAGAGGCGGCAACTATACCACCGGCCTGCAGTGGGGCATTTGCGACGGAATCACATCTTGCAATCCTGGTGACACATTGCAACCACAGGATGACACCCTTCCCAAACAGCCACCAGAGCCAAAGAGCAGCCATGCCCATCCCTACCGCCTCCCCGTCCCAACCCTGGTTCCAACTGCACCGCCGTGCCGCCCGCGTGGCCGCGCTGGCCCTGCTGCCCCTGGCCCTGGCCGCTTGCGGCGGCAGCGACGATGACGACGAAGTCGCCGACGACACCCCGGTCACGCAGCCGACGCCCGAAGCGCCCGCGCCCGGCGATACGCGCAACCAGGCCTACCTGAAGGCCGCCGAGGGCGACATCCTGAAGGTCAAGATCAAGGAACTGATCCCCACGCAGCCGTCGCTGGGCTACGACCAGATCTACTACAAGCTCGGCCGCTGGCAGGGCGACTTCGACCGCCCCACGTGGACCGCCGATCCGGATTCGCAACTGGACTACATCAACGACACGGTCGGCAAGAAGTTCGGCGACTACTGCGAGGACACCGGCCAGCATGATTTCGGCGGTTTCGCCACCATCGCCGAGGCGCGCGCCGCGACGCTGGCCGACCTGAGTTCGTTCCAGTGCGACAGCGAGCCGGGCGCGGATCCCGACGACAAGGCCGTGATGAAGACGGTCGTGATCGGCTACGACGGCAATCTGTACCTGACCGACGGCCATCATTCGTTCAGCGCCCTGCGCGAGATCTTCGACGGCGGCCCCGAGCTCGACGTGTATGTGCGCGTGTCGGCCAACTACAGCGACATCGCCACCAAGGAAGCCTTCTGGCAGAAGATGGTCGACCAGAAGCAGGCCTGGCTGGTCGATGGCGACAACAACCCCATCACCGTCGACCAGCTGCCGACGCGCCTGGGCATGGCCAACGACACCGAGCCGGGCGGCATGTCGGAAGACAAGTACCGTTCGCTGGTCTACTTCACCCGCGACATCGCCTACAAGCAGGGCGACCTGCCCGAGTTCGCCGAATTCCTGTGGGGCGACTGGATCCGCCGCCAGCAGCAGGTCATGGGCACGCAGATCCGCGTCCTGCCGTACTACGCGCTGTCCTCCACGACGACGGCCGGCCTGACCGACGTGCTGGCCAAGAGCACGATCGAAGAGAGCGCCACCACTCCCGGCACGTACGAGGCGGTAGCCGGCGACAGCAACATCAGCTACTCGGCCGCCGTTCGCGACGTCACGCTGCAGATGATGAAGTTGAGCGGCACCGACGTGGTCTATGGCGACTACACGGCCGCCAGCCTGGGCCACATCACCCTGGGCGCCGACGCCGACGAGACCGACGACGCCCTGACGGAACTGGACGAGCTGTCGCGCGGCGACGTGAAGAACAACGGCGAGTCGCGCAAGGCCGGCAAGCTGTGGTATTCGGCACACTATCGCACCTGCGGCAAGCCTGCCGCAGGTACGTGCTGGGGCTATTGATATCGGGCGGGACCATGCGTCTTCGGACGCGCGGACGCTCGCGTCGATGATGTGAAATGGCCGCGACGCAAGTCGCGGCCATTTTCATTGGTCCGTGCGTGCGACGGCTGTGTGGAGCGTTTTCAGGGCAGCGAATCCCGCACCAACGTCGCCCATTCCTGGAAGTCCTGCGCCGGCCAGTTGTTGCCGAGTTTCAGCCCGTTGATGTCATAGGCGCGTGGCGCGCCGCCGAACCAGTTGAACCAGCCCTGGCCCGGCACATGCACCAGCGGCACATCGAATTCCTTGATATGGAAGGTGGAGCCGGGCGGAAATTCGTCCTCGCGGGGAACGCGGCGGGTGACAGCGGCAGGGCGGGTCTTGAACAGGCGCATGGGGCTCAGATCAGATATCGCGCATGGGCATCCCGCAGGAACTGTTTTCCCTTCGCGGTCAGGCCAGAATCCTCGACGAATGCGAGGAAGTCGCGGCTCAGGCCTTCACGGTCCCACGAACCGCCGATGATCGTCTCGGGACCGAACACGACGTGAAAGCGTTCGCCGGATGGCAGCCAGGCGAAAAGCGGGCCTGACGCGAACGCCAGGATGACGTCCGCGTAGGACACGTCGAAGAACGCCCGCCATGCGCGGTCGGTGCCTGCGGTGACGATGGTCTGTTGCGGTTTTCCGAACTCGGCATGATGGATGTGGATGGGGGCGTCGGCATTGCCCGCCATCGTGGCCAGCGCAATCAACCCGTCCTTGTCGAGCACATCGGGAAAGATGCGGGCCGTATAGCCGCGCGCATGGAGGTAGGCGGGGCGCAGCAGGCGCTCCTCGTCCAGCGCCTCACCGAAGAACGTAGCGGTCATGGTTCTCGCATCACGTTTCTGGCCCGCTTCGTGGCCGACTGGGGCATGCATGATGCATTGCCATCCGCGTCGCGGACCACTGTGTGCCAATCAGGCCTGCCTTGCCGGCGCCTCGATTCGCTGGCGGAAGCGGTGAGATTCGAACTCACGAACGGTTGCCCGTTGCCGGTTTTCAAGACCGGTGCAATCGACCACTCTGCCACGCTTCCTGCTGCATTCGTGACTCGCGCTGGCCGGAGCGGACAGCCGTGCGCCATGAGCGCCCGTTGGTCACTGAAGGGCTGCAATCATAATCCATCCCGGCGGCGGGCGTCTGCCGTGTGGCCGTTGCGGTTTCGTGGATCGCCGCAAACAGCGGGATAATGGACGCCTCAACCAAGTTGGAGGCATTCCCATGCGTGCAGTCGAGATTTCCAAGCCCGGTGGCCCTGAAGTACTGGTGCCGGTCGAGCGCCCCATGCCCGAGCCCGGTCCGGGCGAAGTGCTGATCAAGGTGGCCGCGGCCGGCATCAACCGGCCCGACGTGTTCCAGCGCAAGGGCAACTACGCCCCGCCGCCCGGAGCTTCCGACCTGCCGGGCCTGGAAGTCGCGGGCGAAATCGTCGCGGGCGATGCCGCGGCCGGCGGTTTCGCGCTGGGCGACCCGGTGTGCGCGCTGGTGGCGGGCGGCGGCTATGCCGAGTACTGCGTGGCGCCTGCCCTGCAGTGCCTGCCGATCCCCAAGGGCCTGAGCCTGATCGAGGCCGCGGGCCTGCCCGAGACCTATTTCACCGTCTGGAGCAACGTGTTCGACCGCGGCCAACTGGCCGAAGGCGAGGCGCTGCTGGTGCACGGCGGGGCCAGCGGCATCGGCACCACGGCCATCCAGATCGCGCGCGCCATGGGCAACCCGGTGTATGCCACGGTGGGCAGCGACGACCGCGTGCGCGCCGTCGAGGAACTGGGCGCCACCAAGGGCATCAACTACAAGTCGCAGGACTTCGTGAAGGAAGTGCTCGACGCCACGGGCGGCGCCGGCGTCGACGTCATCCTGGACATGGTGGCGGGCGACTACATTCCCCGCAACATCAAATGCCTGGCCGACGATGGCCGCATCGTCATCATCGCGTTGCTGGGCGGCGCCCAGGCGCAGGTCGACTGCAATCACGTGTTGCGCCGGCGCCTCACCATTACCGGCTCCACGCTGCGTCCGCGCCCGGTGGCCTTCAAGGGCCGGATCGCGCGCGCCCTGCAGGCCCGCGTGTGGCCGCTGCTCGAGTCGGGGGCCATCAAGCCCGTGGTCCACGCCACGCTGCCGCTGGAGCAGGCGGCAGCCGGCCACGCCATGATGGAGTCGGGTGAAAACATCGGCAAGATCATCCTGACCCTCTAAAGGCTGTAACGGTCAGGCGCGTTGCGCGTCAACAGGATACAATCTTGGGTTTGACCGGGATTTTCCCTTCCGGTCTTCCTCTATCAGAGATCCTCCCAAGATCCTTTTGCAAACCCATTGCAAACCCGTTGACAACCCATCGCCAATGACCACGACCCACGCTCGCGCCCGCCTTGTGCTGGGCAACTGGAAGATGCACGGCAACCTGGCCGGGAACGCCGCGTTGCTCGACGCCCTGGGCACCGCCGACCCGGCCGCGCATTGCCAGTTCGGGGTTTGCGTGCCGTTTCCGTACCTGGCCCAGGTGCAGCAACTGCTGGAAGGCAGCTCCATCGCCTGGGGCGCGCAGGACGTCAGCAAGCACGACAAGGGCGCCTACACGGGCGAAGTGTCCGCCGCCATGCTGGTCGAGTTCGGCTGCACCTGGGCGCTGGTGGGCCACTCCGAGCGCCGCTCGCTGCACGGCGAGTCCGACCAGATGGTGGCCGACAAGGCCGCCGCCGCGCTGGCCGCCGGCATCACCCCGGTGGTCTGCGTGGGCGAGTCGCTGGACGAGCGCGAGGGTGGCAACACCCTGGGCGTGATCCAGCGCCAACTGGCTCCCGTGCTGGCCCTGGGCGCCGACGCCCTGGCGCGCATGGTGCTGGCCTACGAGCCCGTCTGGGCCATCGGCACCGGCCGCACCGCCAGCCCCGAGCAGGCCCAGGAAGTGCACAGCGCCATCCGTGTGGCCCTGCAAGGCCTGGGCGTGCCCCAGGTTCAAGTTTTGTACGGCGGCAGCGTCAAGGCGGCCAATGCCGCCAGCCTGTTCGCCATGCCCGACATCGACGGCGCCCTGGTGGGCGGCGCGTCGCTGGTGGCCGATGAATTCCTGCGCATCGCCGCAGCCTAAAGTTTCCGTTCGGAGTTTTTCATGTCTATCAATACTGTGTTGATGATCATCCAGGTCCTGTCGGCCCTGTCGATCATCGTGCTGGTCCTGCTGCAGCAGGGCAAGGGCGCCGACATGGGGTCGGCATTCGGCACCGGCTCGGCCGGCAGCCTGTTCGGCGCATCTGGCGCGGCCAATTTCCTGTCGCGTTCCACCAAGTGGGCCGCCGTGGTCTTCTTCGTGTCCACCGCCGGCCTGGCGTACGTCACGCACTCGCTGCACATCGGCAGCGCCAATCCTGTCGAAAGCGGCGTGATGCAGAACTACCAGGACCGTTCGGTGCCCCAGGTGCCGGGGGGCGCGGCGCCGTCGTCGTCCGTGCCCGGCGCGGGCTCGGTGCCTGCCGCGCCGTCCACGCCGGCTCCGGCTGCTCCGGCCGCTTCCGACAACTCGGTGCCCAAGGCTCCGGCGGAAACGCCCGCCGCGCCGGCAAGCCCGGCCCCGGCCCCGGCCAAGTAAGTCTCTCGCTTCGCCCGCGCGCGAACGGCACGTTCGCCGCCGGTACGCAAGACCCCGACAGCCTGGCGCCGTATCGCGCCAGGCTGGTTCATTTCATGGCGCGGACCGCATGCGTGCCCCGCGCCATCGGCCTCCCTCGATCAGTTCCCGCACCAGGCTGACCAGCGCGTGTTCCACCGCCTGGCAGGCCAGGCTGGTCTCGGCCGCCGCCGACACGCACAGCGCGGCGCGGCGGCGCAGGGTGTCGTCCAGGATCGGAATGCCCACGATGTCGGGCGCCACCGAATTCCCCTCCGCCAGCGCCGACCACGGCAGCACCGTCCAGCCCCGGCCATGCCGCGTGCAGGTCAGCAGGATGGACACCGCGCTGGTCTCGGCCACCAGCGTCAGCGGCAGTCCCGCTTCCGAGCAGGCGCGCTCCACGATCACCCGCACCGAATTCGGAAAGCTCGGCAACAGCAGCGGCAACGACACCGCCTCGGCCAGGCTGATCGCCTGCTGCCGGGCTTCTATCGGCAAGCCCACCAGCATCAGTTCCTCAGCGAACAGCGGCACCGTGCGCATGCCGTGGCGTGGCCGAACCTCCATGGCGATGGCCATGTCCAGGCGTTGCGTGGCCACGGATTCGGCCAGGCTGTAGGTCGACGCCTCGATCAGCTCCAGCGTGACGCCGGGCAGCGCCTGGGCCACGCGGTCGATCAGCGGCAGCGCCAGCACCCGCGACGTGCTGGTGGGCAGACCCACGGTGACGTGGCCCGAGGGCGTCTCGCGGGTGCGCGCGACCGCCGCGCTGGCTTCCTCCACCTGCCGCAGCACGGCCTTGGCGTGCTGGTACAGCACCAGGCCGGTATCGGTGGGGCGCACGCCCAGCGGGCTGCGTTGCAGCAGCACGGTGTCCAGCTCGGCCTCCAGGTTGGCGATGTGCTGGCTGAGCGAGGGTTGCGCCACGTGCAGCGCCTGGGCGGCGGCCGTGATGCTTTCGAGTTCCACGATGCGGGCGTAGTAGCGCAGTTGCCGCAGGTCCATCGGATCGGGGGATAGGCTGGTGTTATGGGCAGGGAGTGCAGAGGCCCAGACTAGGCCTTAACCGGTCCGCATGCACTAGAGATAACCCCTATAAAAATGGCCTGCCGAGGCGGCCATGCCCCTACCATCGTTTTTTCCTATGGGTGCATCGGCAATGCGTATTTGGTTCGCGGCGCCGCACGCGCCGATGATGCGTCGATCGGCGGGCATGTGGCCCGGCCGCAACGTATCACCGGTAGTGCCATGTCCGCAGAAGCCATCGTGTCCGACGACGCCTGGACGGTGTCGCCCCAGCAATATGCGCAATCGCGTCCCCCCGAGTTCGCCTTGCCCGCCGCGCCGCAATCGCGGTATCTGACGATGCGCGACGGCTGCCGCCTGGCGATCGACGTCTACCTGCCGCAAGCCCATGAAGGACGCGAGCCCCCGGCGAAGTTGCCGACGCTGCTGTTCTTCACGCCTTACTACCGCCGTTTCAAGATGGCCGAGGGCGCCGCGGGCGAGAACAATCCCAACACCGGCAAGTTCCGCGATTACTTCGTGCCGCGTGGCTATGCCGTGATCGTGATCGACGTGCGCGGCACCGGCGCCAGCTTCGGCACGCGCGACAGCTTCCGCTCGCCGCGCGAGCGCGAGGACAGCCGCGAGGTGGCCGATTGGGTGGTCGCACAGCCGTGGTCCGACGGCGTGCTGGGCGCCACGGGCGTGTCCTATCTGGGCGCCGCCTCCGATTTCCTGGCCAGCACGGGCCACCCCGCGGTAAAGGCCATCGCGCCGCTGTTCTCGGTGTGGGACACCTACATCGACAACTATTTCCCCGGTGGCATCCAGCTCAAGGCGCTGACGCAAAGCTATGACGACCTGATGGTGGCCATGGACCACGACCGCCGCGAGATGCTGTCGCGCTTCGTGTACTACGCCAATCCGGATTTCCGTGGCCCGCAGCCGGTGGACGAAGACGCGGACGGCACGCTGGTGCGGCAGGCCGTGCGCGAGCACCTGGGCAACTTCCGCCAGACCGAGTTCATGCCGGAATTCCGCTTCCGCGAGGAAGCGCTGCCGTACGACCCGACCTTCAGCTCGGCCTCGTTCAGCCCCTATGCCGTGGCCGAAGGCACGCGCGAAGACGTGGCGATCCTGTCGGTGTCGGGCTGGATGGACGGCGCGGGCTACGCCAATGGCGCCATCGCCCGTTTCCTGACGTTGTCGAAGAATCCGCGCCATCTGCTGCTGGGGCCGTGGGATCACGGCGCGCGTATCGACGTGTCGCCGTGGCGCAAAGCCGAATCGCCCGACTTCCCCTGGCTGGCCGAGATCCTGCGCTTCTTCGACCATTACCTGATGGGCCGCGACACCGGCCTGCAGAACGAGGCGCCCGTGCATTACTTCAGCCTGCATGCGCAGGCCTGGCGTGGCGCGGAACAATGGCCGCCGCAGTGGGAGCAGACCGAACTGCACCTGAACGGCGAGGGCCGTCTGGAGGCCCAGCCGTCCCAGGCCGAGGGCTCGGACGACTATCAGGTCGATTTCACGTGGGGCACGGGCCACGGCACGCGCTACGAGCGTATCGCGGCCATCAACAGCACCGAGTACTACCCGGACTGGCAGGGCCGCACCGGCAAGCTGCTGAGCTACACCTCGGCCCCGCTGGACAGCGCCGCCGAGCTGGCTGGCCATGCGGTGATCGAGCTGCACCTGTCCAGCAGCGAACCCGATGCCGCGCTGTTCGTCTACCTGACCGAGATCGAGGCCGATGGCCGCGAGCGCTACGTGACCGAGGGCCTGCTGCGCGCGCTGCATCGCAAGGAAGCGCCATGCCCACCGATGTTCCGCACCTCGTGGCCGTTCCGCACCTTCCGCCGCGAGGATGCCCGTCCGCTGGTGCCGGGCCAGGCCGAACTGATCCGCTTCGCCCTGCTGCCCGTGGCCTGGCGTTTCTCGCCGGGCAGCCGCATCCGCGTGTCGCTGGCGGGCGCCGATGCCGACCACTGCGGCCAGATCCCGCATGGCCGTCCGCCCAGGCTGACCGTGCATCGCGGGCCCGGCCAGGACTCCCGCCTCTTGCTGCCGCTGCGCAAGCCGGCCTGACCCTTTTCGCTTTCTGAATCGTTGCCCCTGAAGACCGGAGATCCGACATGCCTCACCTGACTCGCCGTCAACTGCTTTGCGCCGCCATGGCTGGCGCGGCCTTTCCCGGGCTGTCCTTCGCCGCCCGCCAGCAACTGGTGGTGGGCACGTGGGGCGGCGACTTCGGCAATATCCTGAAGGCGGCCGTGGACGATGCGCTGATGCAGCCCAAGGGCATCGAAGTCGTCCAGTCCATCGGCGCTCCGATGCAGCGCCGCGCCAAGCTGCTGGCCGAACGCAATTCGCGCCGCGGCAGCATGGACGTGGCCTGCCTGGCCGACTTCGACATCCACGCCGCCGCCGGCATGAACGCGCTGGCGCCCGTGAACGAAGACACCGTGGCGCGCACCCGCCACGTGCTGCCCTTCCTGAAGAAGCCGCACTCGATCCCCCATATCTATTCGGCCTACGTCATCGTCTACAACACCGACATGGTGAAGACGCCCCCCACGTCGTTCGCCGATCTGTGGGACCCGAAATGGCGTGGCCGCGTGGGCCTGTGCGATTTCCAGTACACGACCAACACCGCCATCGCCGCCATCGTGGGCGGCGGCTCGATGAACAACTTCGCGCCCGCCCAGGCCAAGCTGGACGAGATGAAGGCGCTGGACGCCAAGGTACTGCCGTCCACCGAGGCCGTGGCCGTGGCGCTGAAGTCGGGCGACATCTGGTTCACCATCATTGCGGCGGCGCGCGCCTACATGTGGCGCAAGCAGGGCGTGCCCGTGGCGCGGGTGGTGCCCAGCGAAGGGGGTATCCCGACGTCGTATGAAGCCGCCGTGCCGGCCAACACGCGCCAGAAGGAACTGGCCTACGGGTATCTGGACGCGATGCTGTCGCCCAGCGCGCAGGCGGCCTTCGCTACCAAGATGGGCTATCTGCCCACCGTGGACGACGTGAAGCTGCCGGAAGAGCTGGACCGCGAGATCAATTTCTCTGCCCAGCAGCGCGAGCGCATGATGCAACTGGACCTGGATTATCTGCAGCAGAACCAGGCGTCGATCCTGGATGCGTGGAACAAGACGTTCAAGGGATGATGGCCAGGCGGGGGCATGCCCGCTGAACGATCGACGCGGCGGGCCTCATACCAAGGTATGGGCCCTTTTCACGCCCGGGTCTTCAAACAGCCTTTATGATGCGGCCAAACAACGCATACAGGAAAGGCTCGCGCTATGGCAGTGGAATCCGGGGCAGGTGGTTTGGAGCAGGTGCTGACCCTGCTGGGGGCGGCGGTGGTCGCGGTGCCGCTGTTCCGCAAGCTGGGGCTGGGCTCGGTGTTGGGGTATCTGGTGGCCGGGCTGGTGATCGGTCCCTTCGGCCTGGGGCTGATCCGCGACGACGGCACCTTGCTGCACGTGGCCGAGCTGGGTGTGGTGATGTTCCTGTTCATCATCGGCCTGGAGATGCGGCCCTCGCATCTGTGGGGCCTGCGGCGGCAGATCTTCGGCCTGGGCAGCGCGCAGATCCTTGTCTGTGGCCTGTTGCTGACGGGCGTGGGCCTGGCCTTCGGTTTTCCGCTGGCGGTGTCTTTCGTGTCGGCGATGGGCTTCGTGCTGACGTCCACCGCCATCGTCGTGCAGATCCTGAACGAGCGCGGCGACATCGCCCAGCCGGGCGGCCAGCGCATCGTCTCGGTGCTGCTGTTCGAGGATCTGCTGATCGTGCCGCTGCTGGCCATCGTGGCCTTCCTGGCCCCGGCAGGCGCCGGGCCGCGCGAGCCCGCCGCCGTGCTGCAGAACATCGGCGTCGCCGCCGGCGCCCTCGCCGCGCTGGTCGCGGCGGGCCTGTGGCTGCTCAACCCCCTGTTCCGCATCCTGGCCCGCGCCAGGGCGCGCGAGGTGATGACGGCCGCCGCCCTGCTGGTGGTGCTGGGCGCGGCCGTGTTGATGGAGAAAAGCAATCTGTCCATGGCCATGGGCGCCTTCATCGCGGGCGTGCTGCTGTCCGAGTCCAGCTTCCGCCATCAGTTGGAGGCCGACATCGAGCCGTTCCGGGGGCTGCTGCTGGGGCTGTTCTTCCTGGCGGTGGGCCTGTCGCTGCGGCTGGATGTGGTCTATGCCAACTGGATGCTGATCTGCGCCGGCGTGGTCGCGATGATGGTGGTGAAGGCGCTGTGCATCTACGGGGTGGCGCGTCTGCTGAAGAGTTCGCGCGGCGAGGCGTCGGATCGCGCCATTTTGATGGCGCAGGGCGGCGAGTTCGCTTTCGTGCTGTATCAGGCGGCTGCGCATGGGGGCGTGATCGACGCGCAGGTCAATGCCAACATGACGGCGATCATCGTGCTGTCCATGGTGCTGACGCCGCTGGCCGTGATCGCTCAGAAGCGCATGGCGCGCAAGGAAGCGCCGTCGATGGATGGCGTGGACCGTGCCCAGGACCTGAAGGGCTGCGTGCTGATCGTGGGTTTTGGCCGCGTGGGGCAGATCGCCAGCCAGGGCCTGCTGGCCAGTGGGGCGGATATTTCCATCATCGACAACGATCCCGAAGTGATCCGCAATGCCGAGAAGTATGGGTTCAAGGTGTACTACGGCGACGGGGTGCGGCCGGATGTGCTGCATGCGGCGGGGATTGATAAGGCCCGGTTGATCCTGATCTGCGTGGATGACAAGGTGGCGGCTACGCGGATTGTCGAGAACGTGCAGGAGGTCAACCCGCATACCGAGATTCTGGTGCGGGCGTGGGACCGGGAGCATGCGGTGGAACTGATCAAGCACGATGCCGATTTTGTGGTCCGCGAGACGTTCGAGTCGGGGATGGCGATGGGGCGCGAGGCGGTGCTGCGGCTGGGGGCCACCGAGGAGGAAGCGCAGGAATATCTGGACGAGGTGCGGCGGCGGGATGCGGAACGGTTGGTGCTGGAGACGACCGGGGGGATCTTTGCCGGCCGGGATCTGATTCTGGGGAACATGGCGAAGAAGCAGGGGTCTTGAGGGGCTGGGGCGGGGCTTTGTTGGGGCTGCTGGTAGCGTGCCTGGAGCCTCGGTCTTGCGCGGGGGAGAGCGTCCAGGTTCGGCCTGTGCCTGGTTACAACAGCCGCTGCCGGCCCCGGGGCGTCCCATTTGAATGCTGATACAGACTCATGCTAGAATTTCCGACTTCCTTGGCAAAGTGCAGCCTCAGCACATGCGGCCAGGAAGTCTTCTGAGCCCGATAGCCGCCGCGGTATGGGTTCGAAAGATGAAGTGCAAGATGCCGACGTGGTGAAATTGGTAGACACGCTATCTTGAGGGGGTAGTGGCGAAAGCTGTGCGAGTTCGAGTCTCGCCGTCGGCACCAAGAATTTGTCCGGGGTTGTCCCCGGGAGTACCAAGAGCCCGCATTTCTCCTATGAGGATGCGGGCTTTTTGTCGCCTGACGTCCCAGTTTGTCCTCCAGCATCCACTGCGTTTGACTGGGGCTTTGAGTATGTCTTCGGCCACATACTCAAGACGGGCCGCAAATGATGCGGCCTCATCGGCGGCCCTCGAACGCGCCAAGGGTTTTCCCGTATGATTCGCCCTCCGGGCACCGGTGCATACACAAAATACGCACCCATCTGCCCATTTTTTGTACCTGCTCGCCCCGCCGTGCTGCTCCCCGGCGGACGGCAGCCGCCTTCTCCGCACCACTGGACGCGCCCCGCCACGAGCCCGCGCGCCGCCATGAGGAATCATCCGCCATGAAGAACCGCCTGACCCTGAGCATCGCCATCGCCATGCTCCTGGGTGTCGCCGTCGGCTACGCATGCCACGTCAGCATTACCGGCGCCGCGCAGCTCAAGGAAGTTGCCGGCTACTTTTCCATCATCACCGACATCTTCCTGCGCCTGATCAAGATGATCATCGCGCCGCTGGTGTTCGCCACGCTGGTGTCCGGCCTGGCCGGACTGGACAGCGGCGGCGAGGTGGGGCGGATCGGCTTGCGGTCGGTGCTGTGGTTCGTCTGCGCGTCGCTGGTCTCGCTGGGCATCGGCCTGGTGATGGCGAACGTGACGGCGCCGGGCGCGGGCCTGAACCTGACGGCGCCCGCCTCGGAAGTGACCACGGGCTTGAACACCTCGGGCCTGAACGTGAAGGACGTCATCACGCATGCTTTCCCGACCAGCGTGCTGGACGCGATGGCGCGCAACGACATCCTGCAGATCCTGGTGTTCTCGGTGTTCATGGGCCTGGCGCTCAGTGCACTGAAGCGCGATCCCAAGGTCGCCTATGTGGTCAACGTGGTCGACGGCATGGTGCCGGTGATGCTGCGCCTGACGGACTATGTGATGCGCTTCGCGCCGTTCGGCGTGTTCGGCGCCATTGCGTCGGTGGTGGCGGTGCGCGGCCTGGACGTGCTGTTTACCTACGGCAAGCTGCTGGGCTCGTTCTATCTGGCTTTGGTGCTGCTGTGGCTCGTGCTGTTCGCGGTGGGCTGGGCCTTCCTGGGTTCGAAGATCCTTACGCTGCTGAAGACGATCCGCGAACCGGCGATGATCGCCTTCTCGACTGCCAGCAGCGAAGCCGCCTTCCCGCGCCTGACCGAGAAACTGGAAGAGTACGGCGTGGACAAGAAGGTGGTGGGCTTCACGCTGCCCCTGGGCTATGCCTTCAACCTGGACGGCTCGATGCTGTATCAGGCGTTCGCGGCCATTTTCATCGCTCAGGCGTTCGGCGTGGAGATGTCGGTGCCGCAGCAGGTCACCATGCTGCTGATCCTGATGATCAGCAGCAAGGGCATGGCCAGCGTGCCGCGCGGCGCCGTGGTGGTCGTGGCGGCGGTGGCGCCGATGTTCCACCTGCCGGCGGCGGGGATCGCGCTGATCCTGGCCATCGACCAGTTGCTGGACATGGGCCGCACGATGACCAACGTGATCGGCAACAGCGTGGCCACGGCGGTGATCGCCAAGTGGGAAGAACAGCGCAAGCCGGGGGCTGACGCGGCCTGATCGTCGTGCCGCGAGGTTTCAGGCCCTGCTACGATGGCTGCCGTGCCCCACGCCTGCGCGGCACTTCCCGCACCACGCACGCATGCTCGTCCGCCTGACCTTCGACGACGGCCCCGGCCCGTCCACCCCGGATCTGCTCGACGTCCTGCGCGATGCCTCGTGCAGGGCCTCCTTCTTCCTGCTGGGCGGGAACCTGGCGGCCGGCTGGGAGGTGGCGGTGCGGATGGCCAGGGAAGGGCATGTGCTGGGCAATCACACCTGTTCGCACGCCAGGGCGGGCGAGCTGCCCCAGGCCGGGCTTGCCGCCGAGATCGAGGCCACGGACGCGTTGATCCGCAAGGTCTATATGGATGCCGGACTGAAGCCTCCCGCATCGATTCCCCTTCGCCTGCCTTACGGCGTGCAGCCCGAAGACCCGCGAGTACGCGTGCTTGAAGGATTGGGCCGCGAATCGCTGGGATGGACGCTGATCCTGGACGATTGGCATCGGCCGCAACCCGCGCCGGATGTGCTGCTTGCCAGCATCGAGCAGCATGTCGAGAAGCAAGGCAGGGCGGGGCAGGACGTGTTGCTCTGCCTGCACGACGGCTCGCGCCATCGCGAGGCGCGTCCGGCCACGGTGGAAACCGTGCGGCGTTTGTTGGTCGATCCGCACCTGCGAACCCTGGTGCGGAAGTCAGGGCCAGCGGGCATCCCATAACTGGCGCACGCAACCCAGGAATCCCATGCCCGGGCCCGGCATCCACAGGCCGCGCTGCGCGGCATGCAGATGGATCAATACCTGGTCCGCGCAGAACAGATGCATGAGCATGCCGCGGTTGCTGCGCAGCCATCCGATGGGAGCGTGCGCCTGGATCTGCGCGTAGGCGTGCAGTCCGCCGTCCCAGGCCGAGGCATCGAAGACGAAGGCGTCTTCACGCGCGACGTCCCGCGACAAGGCAAACAGCGCGAACGCGGTCTCCACCCAAGGCGATCCCTGCCCGACGTCGTCGAAATCCAGGATGCCGCAGACGTGCCGATCGCGGTAAAGCAGATTTCCCGCGTGGTAATCGCCATGCAGCCATTGGACAGGTCCGGGAATACCGCCCGCTACCGCCAGGCGGTCGGCGATACGCGTCAACAGGATGCCGTATCGTTCCGGAGTCATCGATGGCAGGACGGGGCAGGCCCGCTCGGCCACCCGTGCATGCCGGCCCCGCAGCCATGACAGCGGATCGGCGGTATCGGCCGCGATGCCCACCGCCAGCGCCGCATGCAGGCGCGCCAGCGTGTGCATGGCGCTGGCGACCCCTCTAGCGTGATCCGCATCGCTCGTGTCCGATGCCGGCGGATAGACGCCATCGCGGGCATCGACGGCCGCTTCTCCGAATTCACCGACCTCGCCGGCAATCACGTCGAACACATGCAGCCAACGCCCATACTCGCGCGCGCACGGCTGGCCGTCCCACGTGGGCACGAGGCGGGGCACGGCGGGCAATCCCTGCACGCCGGCCAGATGCCGCAACACCTTCGCTTCATCGCGCACCTGTCTTTCGGGCTTGGCTGTCCAGGACACCCGAAGAACGACCTCCCGCGCGCGCGCCCGCGCCACATATGTTTTGTTAGTATGGCCGGTCGGCGTGGCCCGCACCGAGTCCGCCCGCAGTCCCCAATGCCTTTCCAGCAAGGCGGCGACGTCTATTTCCTTCACGCTATCCATCATGTCCGAGCGCATCTCCGCCCGCATGCGGGACATCAATATCGAATGGCTGACGCGAGCCGCGGAATTCGATCATCTGTTCAATATCCGCTGGCTGGGCGAGCGCTTCTTCCATCTGCCGGGCGACATGCTGGCCTTGCAGGAACTGGTGTGGCGCCTCCGCCCGTCGGTCATCGTGCAGACGGGCATCGCGGCAGGCGGCGGCGTGGTGTTCTCGGCGTCGATGCTGGAATTGGCGACGGACACGGGCCGCGTCGTGGCCGTCGAACCACGGCTGCGCGACGAGGTGCGGCAGACGCTGCAATCCCACCGCCTGGCCCATCGCATGCACCTGGTCGAAGGCGAGTCCTGCTCGCCCGGCGTGTTGGCCCAGGTGCGGCAACAGATCGAGCAGGGCGGCGGCCAGGGGCCGGTGATGGCCATCCTGGACCTGACGCACACCCATGCGCACGTGCTGGACGAACTGCGCCGCTACGGCGAACTGGTCACGCCTGGCAGCTACGTGGTGGTCATGGACACCATCATGGAATACCTGCCCGCCGGGATGTTCCAGGGCAAGCCCTACGGGCGCGGCAACAACCCCGCCACGGCGGCGGCGGCATTTCTCGGCAGCGATACCCGGTTCGAGGTCGATCATGACATCGAGGACCGCGTCATCATGACGCTGTCTCCGGGCGGTTTCCTGAAGCGAGTGCGCTGATCCGTTGCGCGGCCCGCGCCGAGCCGTCCTGACTGGCGTAGCTGGCGGCGATGCGAACCGCGTTGCCATGGAAAGCGCCGGGGCGTTGCAGCAGGGCGCCGACGGCATCTGCGATCTGCGCCACCGGGGCCTCGCGCAGATCCAGGCGGCACCCCGCGCCCGCGCGCTCGACGAAATGCGCCGAGTGGAACTGGTCATTGCACAGCGGCGACAGCAGCATGGGCACGCCGCAGGCCAGCGATTCCATCACCGAGTTGGCGCCGCCATGGTTGATGAACACGCTGGCGCGGCGCAGCACCGCCAGTTGCGGCGCGTAGCGCACGGCGATGGCCTGCTCGCCCAGGTCGGGCATCTGGCCGGAGTCCACCAGTTCGCCGGCCGACAGCACCAGTTGCACGGGCGTGCCGTGCACCGCCCGCGCGACCTTGGCGAAGACGTCCGGGTGGTAGTAGAGCTGGCTGCCCAGTGACAGGTAGACCAGGGGCCGCGCCGGGTCCAGGCGTTCCCAGGGGAAGGGCAGTTCGTCGCCGCGCGCGCCGTGCGGCAGGGCGGGGCCGGCCAGTTCGACGCCTGGCGGCGCCTTGCCCACCAGGGCTTCGGTCGCGAAGGCCAGGGTCAGGTGCGGCGACAGCACGTCGCAGCCGCGAAATTCGGCTTTCAAGCCATGGCGGGCGAACAGGGCGTCGCGTTCGGGCGCCAGCCAGCGCACGGTGCGCAGCAGGTCCGAATCCAGGTCATCCGGCAGCACGGGATTCAGCGAATTCGACATCGACACCCAGGGCACGCCTTCCAGCGAGGCCGCGATGGCCGACGCATACAGCAGCGGATCGATCACCACGACGGTGGGCCGCCAATGCCGGATGAGGGCGCGGATGCCGTCCACCAGGTCGGCGGCGCGCTCCACCAGCAGCGTGTGGATCCATGCCCGCAGCCAGGCCGCATCGCGGATGTTGGCCGCGAAACCCGCGCCGCGGGACAGGTCGTGGCGCTGCGGCGTTTCGCGGGGGCCGAGGAAGGCGAAGCCGCCCGCGGCCTGCAACTGATCGCTGATGTCGGCGGGGGCGTAGAAGGCCACCTCGAAGCCGGCCGCGCGCAGGTGCTGGGCGGGGCCGATACACGGATTGACGTGCCCCTTCTCGGGGACGACGCAGAACAGGATGCGTTTCATGGCTGAAGAGGGGCTTGAAGGTGGTCCAGGGTCAGGGCCAGCGTGGTCCACTGCATGCGCTCGATGTCCGTGCGCAAGGTGGGGGCGTCCAGGTCAAGCATGCCGGCCAGCGCCAGGATGCGGCCGCGGTCCATCACGGACGACAGGTCCATGGCGGGGGCCAGGCGGCCGCGCTTGGGACCGCGCACCAGGCGGTCGGGCAAGCCCAGTGTCGATCCCAGGTCGCGCAGGCATTGCTTGCCGGGATCGGGCGGTAGCGAGATCAGGTGCTGGACGACGGCGGTATCGATGAACGGGGCATGCAGCCGCACCGATGCGGCGCCGAACAGGGCGCCGCACAGCGGCAGATAGTTGGCCGACACGTCGCGCCGCATCACCTGGTCGGCGCCGTCGCCCGAGAGGGCGGCCTGGATGCCGTCGGCGGCCATGGCCTCGGCCAGCAGCAGCTTGGCCACCGGGTGCAGGTTGAACATGGGCTCTTCCACGCACCGGGTGGCGCGGGGCAGCGCGCGGACGAAGTCTTGCTCGGTCACCCGCACGACCTTCACGCGCGCGCCCAGGCGCCGCGCGATGTCCAGCGCGGCGTCGCGTTCGCAGTAGCCGGGCAGGCCGGTGGCCAGGATGTAGGCGGGGATCTCGCGCTGCTGGCCCAGTTCCTTCAGAAGGGCCAGCAGCAAGGCCGAATCCAGGCCGCCGCTCAGCGCCAGGGCGACACGCTGGCCGCTGGCCAGCACGCGCTGCACGGCCCCGCGCAACAGCGCATGCAGGTCGCCGGCCTGGGGGCGGATATCCACGGGACGAACCCTCAGGCCGGCAGGCGTCTGCTCCAGCGCATGCCCGGGGGGAACGGCGCGGACGTTGCGCAGCACGGTGCGCCCGGCAAGCCTCGCGCCGCCGTGGACTTCGTTGAACGGAACCTCGCGCGTGCCGCCCGTCACGCCGCCGTGCGGGGCCGCCCGCGCGTCGCCGGGCATATGGCCGTGCGCGTCTGCCAGGTAGCCCCGGATCGCATCCACGTCCGCATCGCCCGCCGAAGTGCCGCTGGCTCGCAGGACATGCCGGATGCCCGGACCCCATTGCACCGCCTGGCCGCCCGCCGGTTCCCGACGGGCGATGGCGGCATCGGCGCCGCGCGAGTCTGTCTCGCCCACGAGGTAATGCAACCGCTCAAACCCAAACGGATCCCGCGCGCCCACGATCATGCGTATTCGGCCTTCAAGGCGATGACCTCGGCGCGCTTCATGATGCGGTGCGGCGCCTGAGGCGCGCTGCCGCCGTGGCAATGCAGACAGGCCTGCAACGGGGCCTCGCGCAGCAGATAGGCCAGCAGGTCGTCCCGCATGCCATCGTCGTCGCGCAGCGCCAGGCCATCATCCCGGAAATCCCGCTTGCCTTGATACAGCGTATGGAAATGCGCCGGCCGCGTGCACGTGTAGAACATGCCGTCGCGGATCATGTGGCAACGCTCGCGTATCCAGCAGTCCTGGTAGATGCGCCGCGCGGTCTCGGCGTCGTCGTCGGGATGCACGCGGGTCATGGTCGAGAATTCGTCCTGCGCCTTCCAGTTCAGCCGCACGCCATGCCGAGCCGCCTGGGCTTCGACGTGGGCGACCAGTTCATCCGGCAGCCGGGGCTTGGGATAGCGCGAGATTGTCAGCGCATCCACTTCCCGCCAGAACACATCGGGCATCTCGCCCAGCTTCAGGCCATTGGTGGTGATGGAGATGACGGGGGCAATGCCCGATGCCCGCGCGATGCGCACGATGTCGATCAGCCCGGGATGCAACAGCGGTTCGCCGCCGACCAGCTTGAACATCCTGGGGCTGAGCACGCGCGCGGCGCGGCGCAGGTCGCCGGCCAGCGATTGCGGGCTGACGTGCCACTCGGGCAACAGGGGCGACAGCGAACAGCATTCGGCGCAGGTCAGGTTGCAGTGGTCGACGATGTGCGTTTCCAGCGAACGCGTCTGGATGCGGCCATCGACCACCGGATAGCTGCGATCCATCGGTGGCGGAAACACGTGCTGGCGGGCGGGAGTGTTCATGTCGGCGTCCTGCGTTCAGTGCGGCGCTTCCAGGCAGCGGCCGTAGAAGTCGATCAATTGGCCGCGCGCGCCATCCATCATCGAGACCATGCGCAGCGCGCCTTGCAGAGGCGTGTCGAAGCGGCGCGGATCGGCCAGCCAGCCCTGCAGCATCCAGCGCTTGGCGGCGTGCTGCAGGCAGGCCGCGTCCACGGCCCAGGCCATGCGTTCGGGGCGCAGCGGACGCACGCGCAGATAGGCGTGCACGAAAGTCCGTGCCAGTTGCGCGGCTTCCAGCGGCAGGTGGTTCAGGCAACGCACGAGTTCGTATTCGCGAGGCGCGCCCATCGACGCTTCCCAATCCAGCACCAGCGGCGGCAACGCGTCGCCGAACAGATAGTTGAATTGATTGTAGTCATTGTGGATGGGGCGCTGCGGGTCGTCCATGGGGAAGGCGGCGAGGCTGCCGGCGTGGTGCGCGTCGAGCAGGCGCAGGCAGATTTCCGTGTAGCGACGCAGCCGCGCCACGTCGGTGCCGGGCGGCGCCAGGGCCGGGGCGCTGTCCAGTTCCTGCCGCAATGCCTCGGCCTCCAGCGCCTGCAGGCGCGACGACAGCGTGTCCTGGGCGGGCAGCCTGTCCAGCGTATCCAGGCTGGCATGCAGGGCCGCCAGGCTGGCGCCCAGCGCGGCCCATTCTTCCGGCGTAAAGGTGTCGTAGGTCCTGGACTGGCCGGCTTCCCAGCGGGTCAGCATGGCGGCGGTGCCGTCGCCCTGCGTCCAAACGGCGTCCCCGCATTGCGTGCGCATCAGCGACTGCACCCGAAAACGCGCATCCGCATGGGCATTCAGGTGCTCCAGCAGCGCGGCCTCTTTGGCGGCCCGCTCGTGCTGGCCGGCGCGATACCGCTTGGCGGCGACATCGCCCGCCGAGGTCGGGACGCGCCACACGCGTTCGCTGACGCGCCTTGCAACGCCATTCTGCGTCAGGCCATAAGCCTGGCAGAGGGCGGCCAGCGTTTCAGGCGGGACGGACGAATCTTCCATGTGCGCTCAGATCCGCCGCGCCGGGCCATGCCGGTAGGGATGTCCCGTGACGAAGGTGTTGTGCCCCACGTAGCGCAGCTTGTACATCGCGGGGCGGAACAGCACCGAAGGGCTGTTGTCGGCAATGCCCAGCAACGGGTAGAGGTCTCGCCGCACGAAGAAGGCGTTGTTGCCCATGTCGTCGCAGCACGCCAGCTCGTAACCCTTGCGCTGGCCCAGGTGGTACAGCGATTCCAGGCTGGCGCCGTAATAGGTCGAGCCATCCCAGGTGTGATCGGGGTTGAAGCACATCACCCAGCGTTCGGGCGGCGCGTAATAGGGGTTGTATTCGATGGTCACGATGCGCGGCCGAAAGGCCGCCAGGCCCTGCCACACCCAATAGTCGTTGCCGTCGATGTCCAGCGACAGCAGGTCGAAGTCTTCGGGCACGCCAGCCTCGCGCAGCAAGGCATCCACGGTGTCGGGCTGCACCTGCTCGCGGCGCAATTGCACGTTGCGCGCCGCGCCGTAGTTGGCCCGCAGCTTGTCGTAGCGGTAGGCGCTGGCTTCCACCAGCAGGCCTTGCCATCCCTGCTCGCGCAGCAGCAGGGCGGTGTTGCTGTTGCGCAGGCCGTCGCTGGCGCCGATGTCCACGCAATGCCGCGTCGTGGGGGCGATGCGCTCCATCAGGCGGGCAAGGATGGCTTCTTCGGTGCCCTGTGCGTACAGGCTGGGGGCCAGACCGGACAGGTCGAGCGCGGCGGGGGCGTCCTGCATGGCGTTCCTGGAAGGCGGCTTGGGG
The DNA here is from genome assembly GCF_900078705.1 of Bordetella ansorpii. GTDB lineage: Bacteria > Pseudomonadota > Gammaproteobacteria > Burkholderiales > Burkholderiaceae_B > Bordetella > Bordetella ansorpii_A. The sequence goes on along the minus strand of NZ_FKIF01000009.1, from coordinate 258,387 downwards.
GATGGGCCGCCTTCGAGCCGGCGGCCGGGCCATGCCGAAGCCTATCAAAGAACGGCGTCGTTCAGGGGGGTGCCCCGGTCCTGGCGGCATGGCCCAGCAGCCGGCTGATGGCCTGCGCCTCGCGGCGCACCGCCTGGGCGATGGGCCCGTCCACCGAGGCGTCGAAGCCGCCCGTGGCGCCCAGCGCCGTCAGCACGGCGCGCGGACGGCCGGTGTAGTCGTACAACGCCGCCGCGACCGCGCTGATGCCGGGCAGGTTGGTGTCGCGCACGCAGGCGCAGCCGGCGGCCAGCACCGAGCGCTGCAAGTGGCCGATGGGATCGTCGGCGTCCAGCAGGGCGCGGCGGCCGGGGGGCGCGCTGTCCAACTCGGCCAGCGCCAGCGCGCGCACGGCGCTCTCGTCCAGCGTGGCCAGCAGCGCGCGGCCCGTGGCCGACCACAGCAGCGGCATCACCGAGCCCACCCGCACGTTCACCGTGACCGGCAGGCCGGGCTCCTCGAAACGCACGATGGTGGGGCCCTTGTTGCCCATGACGGCCACGAAGCAGGTCACTTCCAGTTCTTCGCGCAGCCGCACCAGCGAGGCCTCGGCCATGCGGATGGGATCGGCCTGGCGCATGGCGGCCAGGCCCAGCAGCAGGCTCTCCAGGCCCAGGTAGTACTGCTGCGTGGCAGTGTCCTGGTTGACCAGGCCGGCCTCCATCAGGCTGACCAGGTAGCGGTGCACCTTGGCGGGGCTTTCCTCGACGGCGCCGGCCAGCAGGGTCAGGCTGGCGCGGCCGCCCAGTTCCGCCAGGGCCTTCAGCACGGCCATGCCCGTCTCGGCGGCCTGCACGCGCTGGCGGCGTTCACGAGGGCGGACAGGGATGGGCGTGGCGGTCATGGGGGGCGTCGGGAAGGAAAGCCGCAGGTTAAACCCTGATTGACGAATTACGCAATGCGTATATGATTTACGCAAAATACGCTGCATTCCACAACAGCCATGACACCCACGGAGACAACCATGCGCCTGGCCCGCATATCCCACATCCTTGCCCTCTGTCTGCTGGCGGTCGCACCCGCCGCGCACGCCGCCGAACCCTATCCGTCCAAGCCCGTGCGCTGGATCGTGCCGTATGCGGCCGGCGGCGGGTCCGACTTTCTGGCCCGCACCGTGGGGCAGGGCCTGACCACCCGCCTGGGGCAGGCCGTCGTCATCGACAACAAGCCGGGTGGCAACACCGCCATCGGCGCCTCCGAGACCGCGCGTTCCGCGCCCGACGGCTACACCATGCTGTCGGCCGACAACGGCACGCTGGTCTTCAATCCGGCGCTGTACCAGAAGCTGTCGTACGACCCGGTCAAGGATCTGGCGCCCGTCACGCTGATGGGCCGTTTTCCGATGATCCTGGTGGCCGGTCCCGCGCTGAAGGCCAACGACGTGAAGGGCTTCCTGGAAGCCGCCAAGTCCAGCGGCAGGGGCCTGGACTACGGTTCGGCGGGCGCGGGCAGCCCGCACCACCTGGCGATGGAACTGCTGAAGGTGAAGACGGGCGTCAACCTGGTGCACGTGCCTTACCGGGGCGCGGCGCCGGCCCTGGCCGACGTGGCCGGCGGCCAGATCCCCGCCATGATGGTCGACCTGGCTGCGGGCGCCGGCTTCATCCAGGGCGGCAAGGTGCGCGCGCTGGCCGTCGCCAACCCCACGCGCCTGCCGCAACTGCCCGACGTGCCCACGTTCGCCGAACTGGGCTACAAGGGCGTCGAGGCGGCCGCGCTGGTCGGCATCGTGGTGCCCGCCGCCACGCCGCAGCCCGTCATCGACACGCTGAACCGCCAACTGGTGGCGACCATCAAAGATCCGGCCATCCGCCAGAAGCTGGTGGACTTCGGCATCGAGCCGGTGGGCAACTCGCCGGCCGAGTACCGCGACCTGCTGCAGGCCGAGCGCACCCGCTGGCACAAGCTGATCAAAGACCTGAACATCAAGCTCGACTGAGCGCTTCGTCACCCGGACGGGGCCGGCGCGATGGCCGGCCCGCGTCCTGTCCCGTTTCATCTCCGGAGGACGCCATGTCCGCAACCGCCCCTTCCGTCTCGCGTTGCCCCATCAACCACGCCGGCGCGTCCGCTGTCACGGCCGGCGGCTGTCCGGTGACCGTCAGCGCGCGCGCGGCCGAGTTCGATCCGTTCGGCGACGGCTACCAGCAGGACCCTCCGGAATATGTGCGCTGGGCGCGCGAACAGGAGCCCGTGTTCTACAGCCCCAAGCTGGGCTACTGGGTGGTCACGCGCTACGACGACATCAAGGCGATCTTCCGCGACAACCTCACCTTCAGCCCGTCCATCGCGCTGGAGAAGATCACCCCGACGGGGCCGGAAGCCAACGCGGTGCTGGCCACCTATGGCTATGCGATGAACCGCACGCTGGTCAACGAGGACGAGCCCGCGCACATGCCGCGCCGCCGCGTGCTGATGGAACCCTTCACGCCCGAGGCGCTGAAGCACCACGAGCCCATGGTGCGCAGGCTGACGCGCGAGTACGTCGACAAGTTCGTCAATGATGGCCGCGCCGACCTGGTTGACCAGATGCTGTGGGAAGTGCCGCTGACGGTGGCGCTGCATTTCCTGGGCGTGCCCGAGGAAGACATGGACCTGCTGCGTCAGTACTCCATCGCGCATACCGTCAATACCTGGGGCCGCCCCAAGCCCGAGGAACAGGTGGCCGTGGCGCATGCCGTCGGCAATTTCTGGCAGTTGGCGGGCAAGATCCTGGACAAGATGCGCCAGGATCCCGACCAGCCGGGCTGGATGCAATACGGCATCCGCAAGCAGCGCGAGCATCCCGAAGTGGTGACGGACTCATACCTGCATTCGATGATGATGGCCGGCATCGTGGCCGCGCACGAGACCACGGCCAACGCCTCGGCCAACGCCATCAAGCTGCTGTTGCAGCATCCCGATGCGTGGCGCGACCTCTGCGAGGATCCCTCGCTGATTCCCAACGCGGTGGAAGAGTGCCTGCGCCACAACGGCTCGGTGGCGGCCTGGCGCCGCCTGGCCACGCGCGATACCGAGATCGCGGGCGTGCCGATCGCGGCGGGCTCGAAGCTGCTGATCGTCAGTGCCTCGGCCAATCACGACGAACGGCATTTCGCCGATGCGGACCTGTTCGACATCCGGCGCGAGAACGCCAGCGACCAGCTGACGTTCGGCTACGGCTCGCACCAGTGCATGGGCAAGAATCTGGCCCGCATGGAGATGCAGGTGTTCCTGGAGGAACTGACCCGCCGCCTGCCGCACATGAAGCTGGCCGAGCAGCGCTTCACCTATGTCCCGAATACCTCGTTCCGCGGGCCGGAGCATCTGTGGGTGGAGTGGGACGCCAGCCGGAATCCGGAGTTGCGGACGCCCGAAGTGCTGTCGTCGCGGCAGCCCGTGCGCATCGGCGAGCCCACGGCCAGCGCCATCACGCGGACGCTGGTGGTGGAGCGCGCCGAGCTCGTGGCGCGCGACGTGATGATGCTGGCGTTGGCCTCGCCGGACGGCCGCGCGCTGCCGCGCTGGGCGCCGGGGGCGCACATCGACGTGGAGTGCGGCGACACCGGCATGTCCCGCCAGTATTCGCTGTGCGGCGATCCGGCGGATTCGGGGCGGCTGGTGATCGCCGTGCTGCGCGAGGCCGACGGCCGGGGCGGTTCGGCGTGGATCCATGCGAATGCGAGGCAAGGCATGCGGCTGCGCGTGCGTGGGCCGCGCACGCACTTCCGCCTGGACGAGGAAACCCGCCGCGCGGTCTTCATCGCGGGCGGCATCGGCATCACGCCGATCAGCGCGATGGCACGCCGGGCGCGCGAGCTGGGCATCGATTACGAACTGCACTACAGCGGCCGCTCGCGCGCCTGCATGGCCCTGCTGCCGGAATTGGCCGCGCTGCACGGCGACAGGCTGCGCGTGCACGTGGGCGATGAGGGGCAGCGCAATGATTTCACCGCGTTGCTGGCTGAGCCTCGTCCGGGCGTGCAGGTCTATGCCTGCGGGCCGGAACGCATGCTGGACGGGCTGGCGCAGGCTTGCGCGCATTGGCCCGCGGACACGCTGCGCGTGGAGCATTTCCATTCCACGTTGGGCAAGCTGGATCCGTCCAGGGAGCACGGCTTCGAGGTGGAACTGAAGGATTCCGGGCTGACGTTGCAGGTGCCGGCCGGCCAGACCCTGCTGGCGGCGCTGCGCGCGGCCAACATCGACGTGCAGAGCGATTGCGAGGAAGGCCTGTGCGGCTCTTGCGAAGTGCGCGTGCTGGCCGGCGACATCGACCACCGCGACGTGGTGCTGACGCGCGCCGAGCGCGAGGCGAACGGCAAGATGATGAGCTGCTGTTCGCGGGCCAAGGGCGCGAAGATCGTGCTGGAGTTGTAAGACTGCCGGGGCTGGTTCAAGAGCGACTTCAGTTCATCCCTCGCCGGGTCTTCCGCCATGGAGCTGGGGCAGCGCCGCGACGTCGGCCGTACGCCGTCCACGCAGGGAAGACCTCCCGGGAAAACGCTCTCTGTATCAACCATCGGTCGAAATCGTCAGCGCTTCCCATTGCTCGATCTCCCGCGCGAAGGCCGTCAGCCTGCCCCGCACCAGGCCCAAGGCATCGCTGCCCAGCAACAGATGCGCGGGCGGTCGATCCGCATCGATCGCCGCCAGCATCGCCCGCGCCGCCTTCGCCGGATCGCCCAACTGTTTGCCGCTTTTTTCCTCGCGCGCCTGGCGGATGGGATCGAAGATCGCGTCGTAGTCCGCGATGGAGCGCGGCGTGCGGGCCATCGAGCGGCCCGCCCAGTCCGTGCGGAACGAGCCCGGCGCCACCGCCGTCACCGAGATGCCGAGCGAGGCCACTTCCTTGCCCAGCGCCTCGGAAATGCCTTCCAGCGCGAATTTGCTGCCGCAGTAGTAGGTGATGCCGGGCATGGTGATGTGGCCGCCCATCGAGGTGATGTTCAGGATGTGTCCGCGCCGGCGCTGCCGCATGAAGGGCAACACGGCCTTCATCATGGCGACCGCGCCGAACACGTTCACGTCGAACTGCCGGCGTATTTCCGACAGCGGCGATTCTTCCATGACGCCTTCATGGCCGTAGCCGGCGTTGTTGACCAATATGTCGATGGGGCCGATGCCGGCTTCGATGCCGGCCACGATGCCGTCGATGGCGTCGAAGTCGGTCACGTCCAGCTGGCGCGCGTGGGCCGTCGTGGACAGGGCCTCGAATTCCTGCCGTGCCTGCTCGTTCCGTACCGTGCCGACCACGGTGTGGCCCGCGGCCAATGCTTCCTGTGCCAGGGCACGGCCAAAGCCGCTGCTGACGCCCGTGATGAGCAGGATCTTTTGGGATGCCATCTGGATTTCTCCGATATCTAGATTGAAGAATGCATAATAATTATGTGCATCAAGCCAATGAATCCAGGATTCGCTATTTATCTTGCATAAAGCTATGAGCGCAAAACGTCCCGCCAAGATGCCGACGAGCGCGCCGCCCTTGGTCGGCCAGCAGCGCATGATCGCGCTGCTGCACGCCCTGGCGCCCGACGAGGGCTACAACCTGACGACCCTGCCCAGCGTGCGCATCCTGCGTTCGAACCGCGCGCTGCCGCGCACGCCGGTGCTGTACGACCCTGGCATCGTCATCGTCTGCCAGGGCCGCAAGCGCGGCTACTTCGGCGGGCAGTTGTACCTGTACGACGAGCGGCACTATCTGGCCGTGTCGGTGCCCGTGCCTTTCAGCATGGAGACCGAGGCCACGGCGGACCATCCCTTGCTGGCGCTGTATCTGCACCTGGATTTCACGATGGCGGCCGAGCTGGCCGAGCGGATCGACCTGCAGGGCGCGGACGGCAAGGCGCAAGCGCCGCGGAGCATGATGTCCACGCCGATGGACCAGGCGATGCAGGCCTCGGTGCTGCGCTTCCTAGAGGCCATGAGCCGTCCGCTGGAGGCCGCCGTGCTGGGCCCCGGCCTGCTGCGCGAACTGTATTTCCGCGTGTTGACGGGCGAACAGGGTGCGGCGATGCGGCAGGCGCTGGCCATGCGCGGGCATTTCGGCAGGATCGGCCGCGCCTTGCGCCGTATCCATGCCGGGTACGCGCAGCCCCTGGACGTGGCGCTGCTGGCCGAAGAGGCGGGCATGAGCGTGCCCAGTTTCCACAGCCACTTCAAGGCGATCACGCAGGTGTCGCCGATGCAGTACGTGAAATCGACCCGGCTGCATCAAGGGCGTTTGCTGATGGTGCGCCAGGACCTGACCGCCGAGGCGGCGGGTTACGCGGTGGGCTACACCAGCCCGTCTCAGTTCAACCGCGAGTTCAAGCGCCTGTTCGGCGCGACGCCCGCGGCCGAGGCCAGGCGCATGCGCGAGAGCTTCGCCATTCCGGAAGCCTTCGCGGACGCGGTGTACGTGTCGTCGCATTGACGTGCCTGTTGGCCGGAAGGCGCCGCGCTGGCGCTGCTGGCGCTACGGCAGCCCGAACCCGTTCTCGATCGCCGCCGAGGCGGCCGTCTGGTCCGGCTCTCCTTCGCCTGCCCAGGCGACGATGCCGTCAGGGCGCACCAGCGCGGCGCTCAAGCCCCAGGTGTCTGCCGCTTCGCCGCACACATACCCGATGCGGCCGTCCCAGCGCCGCGCCATGTCCGCCAAGGGCGCCCGAACGCTGAAATCCAGCAGCAAGCCTTTGCCATGGCGCAGGTGTGTCGCCAGCCGGGTGCCGTCTGCCAGCACGAAGTCCGGTGCGCTACGGCCCACCAGCGGATGGGCATCAGCCAGTTCGTAACGCAATGACACGCCCCACAGGCGTTGCGCGAAATAGGTTGCGCCATCGCGCGTCTCGATGAGATCGCGCAGGATGGCCCCGAGCGCGCGCGAGCTTGCGCCGGGCCGCAGCAGGGCGACCTGCGCGCGCGACCAGTCCAGTATCCGCGCCCCGATGGGCATGCGCTCTGATGGGTAGCTGTCCAGCAAGCCCGGTGGCGCGGCGCCGTGGATCGTGGCGGCCAGTTTCCAGCCGAGATTCATGGCGTCGCCCAACCCCAGGTTCAGGCCCTGGCCGCCCAGCGGCGAATGCGTGTGCGCGGCATCTCCGGCCAGCAGCACGCGGCCTTGGCGATAGGCCGTGGCCTGGAAGGCGCGGTCGCTCCACGTCGTGGCGAGCCCGAGCGCGACGAGCTCGACGTCCACCCCGGATACCCGGCGCAGCACCGATTGCACGTGTTCCCGCGTCAGCGGTCCGCTGCGATGGAATGCGCCGCCATCGAAATCCACCAGGGTGACGAAGCCCGGACGCTGGTAGGTGTACATGCCCGTGGGCGTGTGATGCCGGCCCGGCGCCAGGGCGTCGGGATCCGCCAGGGCGATATCCGCGCAATAGCCGGTGAATTCCGGATCGGTGCCTTCGAACGTGAAGCCCGCCGACTTGCGCACCATGCTGCGGCCGCCGTCGCATCCCACCAGCCAACGGGCATGGAAGGCCTGTCCCCCCGCTTGCACCGTGACATGGTCTTCGGTTTGTGCGACCGCCGAGACGCCGGCGCCGCGCCGTATCTCCGCGCCCATCGTCACGGCGCGGGCCGCCAGCACCTGTTCGATATGCGCGATGTCGCTGACCAGCATGCCTGCTTCGGCATCGGGCAGGCGATACGGCCATCGGGACGGGTCCACCTGGTCCCGATGGATCGGGATGCCGGCGAAATGGCCCGCCAGCAGGCGGGGCTGCCGCATCCAGGGCGGCAGCGGCGCGCGGTCTTGCGGGGCGGACGCCTGGCCGGGCCGGCAGGCCGCGACGTCCGCCAGCAAACCCCGCCGGTCCAGGGCTTGCTGCGTCGCCACCGACAGGCCGCGCATGCCGAACGGCAGCCGTTTCAGCGGCGTGTCCGGATTGCCGGCTCGTTCCAGCACCAATACCGAGACACCGGCCAGGCGCAGCTCGCAGGCCAGGAACAGCCCGACGGGGCCGGCGCCGGCAATGATGACGTCATGGGAAATCGAATCGTGCATGAGAGACCTCGGAATGGAATGGCCGTTCGACCAGAACAGTTCGTTGTCTTGAGAACCGCACCGACGAACAGGACTCACGCGGGATCGCGTGGCGGTTCGTCGTGGGACTCATGCGCGGGCATGGACAGAGCTTCCGGGAGGTGGAAGGACTTGGGCTGGACCACACCAAGTCTGCCTTTTTCGACGGGGCCAATTTACGCCGGTTCGCGAGCGTTCGGCAAGCGCGGGCGCTTCATGCGTACGCGGGGTGTTGTTATCGCGGGGGAGCCTTCCGTGCCGCCTGGGGCGGCGCAAGCTGAACGGCCCCCGCACGTTGGCGCAATATCCAACGTGCGGGGGCCGTTTCAATGGAGCCGGGGCGATCAGTCCGCCTTGACGCCCTCCACCTGGATCTGCAGGCGCGTGAACATCTGGAAACCCCATTCCTTGCCGAAGCTGACGCCGTAGTCGGCACGGTTGAATTCGGCGTGGGCATCGGCGCCACACACTTCGCGCTTCAGGATCGGATTTTCATAGCACTTGAACGAATTCAGCGTAAGCGTCAGCGGGCGGGTCACGCCGTGCAGCGTGAACTCGCCTTCGATCTTCGTCGGGACGTCGCCCTTGAAGGTGAACTTCTTGCTCTTGTAGACGGCCTTGGGGAATTTCGCCACGTCCAGCATCTTGTCGCTGACGATTTCCTTGTCCAGGTCCGCGTCGCCGCTGCTGACGGTGGCGGTGTCGATCTCGACTTCCAGGCTGCCCGTCTTGGCGGCGCGGTCGATCACCACCTTGCCCGAGCTTTTCAGGAACTTGCCGCGCCACACCGATGCGCCGTTGAAGTGGTCGACTTCGAAGCTGGGGTAGGTGTGCGAGGGATCGAGGTTGTACGTGACGGGGGCCGCGATCACGGGCGAGGCCGCCAGTGCGAGGCAGGTGATGAGGAGTTTTTTCATGGCCGGATCTTCATGCAGCAAGTGGATCAGGTGGTTGCCCTCGGGCCGTCGGCTCAGGCCGCGAGCTCATGATCGACGCGCCGGGCAACCAGGGGAAGGACGATCCTAGCATGGCGAATTTGGCCGCTTGGCGCGTCTCATAAGACGCACTGTTCCATTTTCTGCCGGCGGCGCGGGCCTGTTCTGGCGTGATGAGCGTGGATGGCGCCGGCTGAAGGATCAGTTCGCGGCGGCCTCCTCGGCGGCTTCGCCGCGCCACTCCAGATCCTCCAGCTTCGTTGCCGGCGACAGGCTGAACGTCACGCGCATATCCCGGACTTCATCCGACGGCGTGCGTCCGAAGAAGCGCTTGAACTCCCGGCTGAACTGCGAGGGGCTTTCATACCCCACCTTCGCCGCCGCGCCCGCCGCCGTCAGGCCGTCGCGGATCATCAGCAGGCGGGCCTGATGCAGGCGCGTCGACTTGATGTACTGGATGGGCGAGGTCTGCGTCACCGTCCGGAAGTTCGCGTGGAATGCCGGTACGCTCATTCCGGCCTCCTTCGCCAGTTGCGCCACCGTCAGCGGCTGCGCGAGATCGGCATGGATGCAGTTCAAGGCACGGGCCACGCGCCCGAACCGACCGTTGTGCGCCAGCGCCGCGCGCATGGCGACGCCCTGGGCGCCCGTCAGCACCCGGAAGCAGATCTCGTTGACGATGGCCGGCCCCAGTATCCGGGCGTCCAGGGGCGAGGCCAGCGCGCGCAACAGCCGCAATGTGGCATCGGCCAGGTCTTCATCGAGCGGCGTGGACACGATCCCCACCGGCGCGCCCTGCGCCGGACCGCCGGCATGGTCGAGCTCGGTGATCAGTTCGCTCAGTTCCAGCAGGTCCAGCCGGATGGCCACGCCCAGCATCGGCTCGTCCTCGCTGGCGATGGTCTCGGTGGAGAAGGGCAGTGGCACCGACAGCACCAGGTACTGCTGCGCGTCGTACACATACATCTCGTCGCCCAGGAAGCCCAGCTTGCGGCCCTGGCACACGATGACGATGCTGGGCTCGTACAGCACGGGCGTGCGAGCCAGCGGCCGGTTCGAGCGCATCAGGCGCACGCTGTCCAGCGCCGACTGGGTGTAGCCCTCGTTGGGCGCCAGGCGCATCAGGATGTCGGTCATGCGCAGGGATGCCGGGGTGGTGCTTTTCACGTGGTGTCTCCGTGTCTGCGGCGTGGCTCCATTGTAGACGGAGGCAAGGATGGAAAACGAGCCTTTTGATAGGAATGGGCAAGCATCGAGTCGTCGTAGGTATTCGCCGGGCAAGCCATCGCTTCTACCATTTCGTCACAGGCTCTTGATACGCAAGGCCGGCTCAACCCCAGGGCAGGAAACCGCCGCAATCGTGCGGCTGGGTACCCTGCCTGGAGCGATCGATAGGAGTGTGCAAATGGTTACCCAATCCCAATCCAAGGTCATCCTCATCACCGGCGCCAGCAGCGGGATCGGCGAAGGCGCGGTACGTTTGCTGGCGGCGCAGGGCCATCGCCTGGTGATCGGCGCGCGCCGCACCGACCGGCTGGCCGCCTTGGTCGACGCGCTGGGCGAGGCCGGCAAGTCGGTTCATTACCGAGCCCTGGACGTGACGTCGGCGCAGGACACCGCCGCCTTCGCGCAGTACGCGATGGACACGTTCGGCCGCATCGACGTCATCGTCAACAACGCGGGCGTGATGCCGCTGTCGCCGCTGAACGCGCTGAAGCTGGACGAGTGGAACCGCATGATCGACGTCAACATCCGCGGCGTGCTGCACGGGATCGCGGCCGTGCTGCCCATCATGGAGCGGCAGGGCGAGGGCCAGGTCATCAACATCTCGTCCATCGGCGGACTGGCGGTGTGGCCGCGCTGCGCGGTGTACAGCGCCACGAAGTTCGCGGTGCGCGCCATTTCCGATGGGCTGCGCCAGGAAACGGACAAGCTGCGCGTGACGGTGATCTGCCCCGGCGTGGTCGAGTCGGAGCTGGCCGACACCATCACCGACGAAGGCGCGCAGGCCGCGATGCGTGAATTCCGCAGCGTGGCGATGACGCCGGACGCGATCGCCCGCGCCATTGCGTTCGCGATCGACCAGCCGGCGGGCGTGGACGTGAACGAGATCGTCGTGCGTCCCACGGCCAGCCCGTACTGATCCAGCCGATTCCGGCATTCCCCCGCACGACGTCGTCCCAGCGCACGGCGAGGCCCGGTCCGGTTGGAGCGGGCCTCCTTTCTTGGGGGCGTGCCTTGTCATGTCTTCATGGGCCGGGCGGGCTTTTGGCCAGAGGCGCTTGACTCGCGTTATCCTGCGTCTTTACCGCAAGGCCTGGGACAGGGCGGCGGGTATGCCGTATGCCGCAACTCGTGCCGCACTTCTCCCGGAATTCATCCTCGACAAGGACGGCTCCATGGATCTGCAGTTGAATGGCAAGCGTGTGCTGGTAACCGGCGCATCCAAGGGCATCGGGCTGGCCTGCGCCGTGGCGTTCGCCCGCGAAGGCGCGCGGCCGGTGCTGGTGGCGCGCGATGCGCTGGGGCTGGCCGAGGCCGCGGGCCAGGTGGCCAAGCAGGCGGGCGTGCAGGTCGACATCATCGCGTGCGACCTGGCCGAGCCCTACGCGGCGGAGCGCCTGGCCGACAAGGCCGGCGGACTGGACATCCTGGTGAACAACGCGGGCGCCATTCCCGCCGGCTCGCTCGAACAGGTCGACGATGCGCGCTGGCGCTCCGGCTGGGAACTGAAGGTGCACGGCTACATCGCGCTGGCCCGGGTCTACTACCCGCAGATGTGCCAGGCGAATGCCGGCGTCATCGCCAACGTGATCGGCATGGGCGGCGCCAATCCGCGCGCGGATTACATCGCGGGCGCGGCGGGCAACGCCGCGCTGATCGGCTTCACGCGCGCAATGGGCGGCGAGGGGCCGAACCACGGCGTGCGGGTGTTCGGCGTGAATCCCGCGCGCACGCGCACCGATCGCGTGCTGACGATGGCGCGGCAACGCGCCGAAGCCCGCTGGGGCGACGCGCAGCGCTGGCAGGAAACGCTGAGCGACCTGCCGTTCGGCCGGTTGATGGAACCCGCCGAAGTGGCCGACCTGGTGGTGTTCGGCTGCTCGCCGCGCGCCGGGTATCTCAGCGGCACGGTCATCGACCTGGATGGCGGCGAGCAGTATGCGGGGCGGCGCTGACGAGCGAATCCAGCGGGGCGACGGGCTGGCGTGCCGCGCCGCTGAAAAAGAGGCTTCAATGCCCCGGCGCGGTCGCCTTCCCGGGCTTGTCATGCGTTGCATACTTCTCCACCATCGTGGTGCTGGCGCGGTTCAGTCCCCGCACGTCCACCTCGATGCCGTTGCGCCGGAACTTGTGCACCACGCGGTCCAGCGCGTCCACGGCGGTGATGTCCCAGAAGTGCGCATGCGACAGGTCCAGCAGCACGCGCGGCACGGCCTCCTTGAAATCGAACTCGCCGGCCAGCGACTCGGATGACGCGAAGAACACCTGGCCGCGCACGCTGTAGCGGCGCGTCCGGCCCTCGTCTTCCAGCGCCGACTCCACCCGCAGGATGCGCTGCACCTTCGAGGCGAAGAACACCGCGCTCAGCAGCACGCCGGCCCCGACGCCCAGCGCCAGGTTGTGCGTGAAGACCACGACCGCCACGGTGGTCAGCATCACGAACGACGAACTGCGCGGATGCGTGACCAGGTTGCGGAACGAGCGCCAGTCGAAAGTGCTGATCGACACCATGATCATCACGGCCACCAGCGCGGCCATCGGGATCTGCTTGACCCACGGACCCAGGAACACGACCAGGATCAGCAGCACGACGCCCGCCGTCAGGCTGGACAGGCGGGTGCGGCCGCCGGACTTCACGTTGATGATGGACTGGCCGATCATGGCGCAACCGGGCATGCCGCCCAGGAAGCCGGCCACGATGTTGGCGAAACCCTGGCCGCGGCACTCGCGGTTCTTGTCGCTGGAGGTATCGGTGAAATCGTCCACGATGGAGGCCGTCATCAGCGACTCCAGCAGGCCGACCACCGCGATGGCCAGCGAATAGGGCAGGATGATGCGCAGCGTGTCCAGCGACAGCGGCACGTCGGGCAGCGCGAACGACGGCAGGCTGCCGGGGAAGGCGCCCATGTCGCCCACCGTGCGCACGGGCAGGCCCATGGCGACGGCGACGATGGTCAGCAGGATGATGCAGGCCAGCGGCGAGGGAATGGCCCTCGTGACGTACGGGAACAGGTAGATGATGGCCAGGCCGGCCGCCACCAGGACGTAGACGGCGGCGGGGCCGGCCGTCAGTTCCGGGATCTGGGCCAGGAAGATCAGGATGGCCAGCGCGTTGATGAAGCCGGTGATGACCGAACGCGAGACGAAGCGCATCAGGCCGCCCAGCCGCAGCAGGCCGGCGCCGATCTGGAACAGGCCGGCCAGCACGGCCGCGGCGAACACGTACTGCACGCCGTGGTCTTTCACCAGCGAGGTGATCAGCAGTGCGACCGCGCCGGTGGCGGCCGAGATCATGGCGGGACGGCCGCCGGTGATGGCCGTGACGACGGCGATGCTGAAGGCCGCGTACAGGCCGACGGCGGGATCGACGCCGGCAATCAGGGAAAAGGCCAGGGCTTCCGGGATGAGCGCCAGGGCGACGACCAGGCCGGACAGCAGGTCGCCGCGGACGTTCGACAGCCAGTCCTGGCGCAGCGAGGGGAGGATCATGATGGTTGCGTGTGTCTGATGAAGCGGAGGGCGGGCAGATGCCAGCCGCGCGGCGATGCGTGCTTCGTCCAGGCGCGGGCCCGACGGAATGCGTGCAGGAAATGGGAGCGCGAGCCCGCCATGTGGAGGGCGGCATGCGCCGCCGTCGCCGCGGCGACCGACCTCTGGAATCAGGGGCTGGAGAGCATCCAGGCAGAGAGGTCGGCAGCGGCTTTACATGGGTAGGCGGGGCGGGGGAAAGTTCAGCGCGGATTGTAGGGCGAGGATCGCGATGGCGGCAAATCGGTCTGGCCCGAAGGGCATCCGCGCCGGCTATTGTCATGCCCTGCGGTGTCTTCCTCGTGACGCCGGCAGCCTGGAAAACCAGGTGCGCAGCCGCCGCCAGCCGATCACGATGCCGGTGAGGGAAATGATCAGGCCACCCAGGCTCAGCACGATCAGCGCGAGGTCGCGCAGCCGGCCATCCCGCAGCAGGGCGGGCGTATCCCAGCTGTGCAGGAAGTTGAACAGCCAGCGGCCCACGCGCTGCGAGCGGTCCAGGCTGGCCGCTACGTCGCCGGTCCGCAGGTCGATGTAGACGCGCGTGGCGCCCGCGTCGGCGAAGTCCAGGCGCAGCACGGGCAGGCCGCGCGGTTGCGCGCCGTTCATGGCTTCCGGCTGGCGCTGATAGTAGTAATTGTCGTAGCGGTCCAGCACCCGGTCGGCTGAAACCGGTGCGGCGAACAGCTTGCGCGCGGCCGGCAGCAACTGGCCCGCGGTCCATTGCGCAGCGATGCGGGCCTGACCGTGCCCGTTGTCCAGCACCAGCCGGCTGGCGCCCGCCGCGTCGTAGGCCAGTACGTAGGGCGTGCCGTCCAGCCGCCGCCATTGAAGCTCCACCGCCTGGAATCCCTGGTCGCCCAGCGCCCGCAGCATGCCGGCGGGATCCTGCAGCACGCCGTCGTTTCCGCCGCCGGGTCCGCCACGATAGGCCGCCACGTCAGGCCGGCCGTGCGCCGGGGAGAACACCCCCAGCGGATTCATGGACATCAGGCCGCTGAAGATCCACGTGAACAGGATGCCGCTGAACGCCAGCCCCACCACGTGGTGCCAGTGCATCCAGCCTTCGCGATACGGCGAGCGCGACCCGGATTTGTAGCGGCCCCGGAAGCGCCAGCGCCAGACGCCCACCACGATGCCGGTGCCCGCGCTGAGGGTACCGAAGGCCGACAGCACGATCACCGTCCATGACCACACAGGGTCGACTGGCTGGTTGCGGAACAGGTACAGCCAGTGCAGCCAGGCGCCGACGTAGTTCCAGCGCTGTTGCGCCAGGGGCGCGTCCATCACCACCTGGCCGGTGGCGGACGATACGTATAGCGTGCCCGGCTCGGGGCCTTGCAACTGTATGCGGTACAGGGGGCGGTGCGGGTCCAGCCCGCGCGAGTGGGTCCAGCGGTCCTCCCGGATTTCGTCCTGGCCGCGAATCGACGCGCCAGGCAGGAACGCCAGCGCGGCGGCCGCCGCACTGCCGGCGTCGACCGGCCGCGCCGGCAGTCCCGTCGTGGCGGAGTAGGCCCGAGGAACCCCTCGCGCATCGTCCTCCACGTAATACGGCTGGCCGCGTATGGACGTCAGCACCGCATGGGCGCCGCCGCCCGGCAATGCGGCGGGCGTCGCGCGGCAGTCCCGCGCGGACAACGCGGGCAGCGCGCCCAGCCGCTCCCAGGGCGTCAGCTTGGGATAGCCCACATACAGCATGACCACGCCGCTGGCGAACCACAACGCCATCAGCACGCAGCCGGCCACGCCGGTCCAGCGGTGCACCAGATACGTCAGCCGCCGGGCGCGCGCGCCGATGTCCGTCATGGCCGTCCCTCCCGGATCAGAAGCGGTGGTTCAGCGTCAGCTCGACGCGCCGGTCCGCGCCGTACAGCCATTGCGTGGACGTGTAATAGGCCGTGGTGAAATAGGCCCGGTTGAACACGTTGTAGCCGCGCAGGCTGACGGTGGTGTCGCGGCTCATGTCCCAGCGCAACGCCAGGTCGGTGGTGGTGTACGACGGCAGTTCCAGCGTGTTGGCGCTGTCGGCGTAGCGCTTGCCCACGTAGCGCAGGCCGCCCATCGCCGTCCAGCCCGCCTGGAAGTTCCAGCTCAGCCACAGGTTGGCCAGGCGTTCGGCCACGTTGGGCGGCACCTTGCCTTCGCGGGACACCGCCACGCCGCCGGCCGACTCGGTGAAGTCGTCGTACTTGGCGCGCAGCACGGTGGCGTTGGCTTCCAGCTTCCAGCCGGGCGCGAACGCCATCGCCAGCGAGGCCTCCAGCCCGCGCGACGATTGCTCGCCGACCTGCACCCGCAGGCTGGGATCGGCGGGGTCGCGCGTCAGCAGGTTGGACTTGCGGATGTGATAGGCCGCCAGCGTCCATTCGCCGCGGCCATTCCAGAAGCCCTGCTTGACACCCACCTCGACCTGCTTGCCGCGCGACATGTCGAAGTCGGCGTTCGACGGGCTGAGCATCAGCAGCCCGCCGACCGGATCGGCCGCCTCGGAGTACTGCGCGTAGACGGACAGCTCGGGCTGGATATCGTAGACCGTGCCCACGCGCCAGCCGATGTCCGAGTACGTGCGGTCCAGCACCTGCTGGCCGGCCACCAGGTCCTGCCGCCGCAGGCGCGCATGGTCGTAGCGCAGGCCGCCGATCACGCTCCACTGCCGGGTCAGCGCGAGGCGGTCCTCGGCGAACAGCGAGTATTGCCCGGCCTTGTTGCGGTAGCGCGGAATGAACGGGACGTCGCTGGCGAAATAACCGGGGTCGAAATCGTAGGGATCGACCGGGCCGCTGGTACCGACGTAGGTATTGTTCGTGTGCTTGAACGTGCTGTGGTTCACGTCGAAGCCCACCGACAGCGTGTTGTCCAGGCCGCCCAGCTTGCCCTTGAAGGTGGCGTCGGTGGTCAGGCCCGTCTGCGACTGGTCGTGCGAGATGGCGGTGTTGTCGGAGCGGTCGATCAGGCCCGCGGCCGGATCGTAGACATAGGCCTCGGCGTTGCGCCAGTCGCGCTTGCTGCCCACGTGGTACAGGCGCGTGCGCAGCGTGGTGGCGTCGTTGGGCGTCCAGGTCGCGTCCAGTTGCGTCCACTGGTCGCGAAAGCGCATGAAGCTGTCGCGCACGTTGTAGTTCTTGTCGCGCAGGGACTCCAGTTGCCGGCCATCCACCAGCGGCGTGCCGAAGTAGCGCATGGGCCGCTGGTAGCCGTAGGCATGGCTCAGCGTGAACGACAGGTCGGGCGTGGCGTCCCAGCGCAGGGCGCCCGAGAAGGTGGCGTCGCCCGAATCTCCACGGTCCACCCAGCCGGCCGTATGGTTGCCGCTGACGTCCAGGCGGTACGAGAGCTGGTCCGTCAGCGCGCCGCCGCTGCCCAGGCCCAGCCGCGCCGTGTCCTCGGTGCCCACGGTGGCCTGCACCTCGCTGCGTATCGGGCCTTGCGTGGGCTTCTTGGGCACGACGTTGACCACGCCGCCGATGGCGCCGTCGCCGTAGATCACCGACGCCGGGCCGCGCAGCACTTCGATGCGCTCGATCGACCAGGTGTCGAACGGAAACGTCACGCCCACGCCGCCGTATTGGCGCAGGCCGTCGTACAGGCGCATGACCGACGTGCTGTCGGTGAAACCGCGCGTGGACAGCGCGGACAGGCCATTGCCCGGATGCGGCATGGCGCTGATGGCGCCGGCGCGGCTGATGGCATCCGATACGTTGGCGTCGCCGCGGTCTTCCAGTTGCTGGCGCGTGATGATGTCCAGGCTGGCCGGCGTCTGCCGTGGCGTCAGGCCCAGATTGGAGCCCGTCGTGGCGGGCGCGTCCAGCGTGTCGTCGACGCGGTCCGCGCTGACCGACACGGGGGCGAGCAGGGCGGGCGTCTGGGCCTGGGCGGCGCAGGCGGCGAGCCCCAGCGTCAACGGTCCGGCCGTGCGCAACAAGGCCGCGCGCAGGCTGCCCGGAAAGGGAGAATGCATGATGTCGTTCCTGAATGCGGCGGGACGGCGGACACGGACGACACGGCGCTCGCCTGGCGACCGTGCTGGTCCGCCAGGCGCTCAACGACGCGCGCGCCGGCATTCGCGAGCCGCCTGTCTTGAAGGCGTTCGCGGTCCCGCGGGTTATCGGTGGGGAGATCGCGCCGGGCCCGCGCAAGCAGGCGGCCGGACGCGCGGCATTCAGGCGGCGACGGGGGGCGCGCGCGCCAGCGAGACGTTCCAGACCGGCGCGGCGCGCGGGGCGGGATCGTCGGCCACGACCAGGCGCAGATAGCGCACCAGGACCACCGCGACGTGCGGTGTTTCCGTGGTCGGAAGCAGGGAGGGCGAGTGGCACAACAGGCAATGGCCCGTTGCGCGGCTGGCGGAGGGCTTGTCCCCTTCGGAAGACTGGCCGTCGGTCAGGTCGATGGCGACGAATTCATGCGTGGCCGAATTGCAGAACTGCACCCACACCGTGCGCGCGACCGCACTCTTGCCACTGGCCAGCCCCAATGCGGGAACCAGCGAGGCATAGAGGAATGCGATCAGCAGGAGCCAGCACGACCGGCGTCGTGCCGAAAAGCTCAGGCCCATGGTGTGTCGTAATGGTAATGAGGCGTGCTTGACGCGGGAATTCTAGCAGCCATGCGCTGTTGCGCGCATGCCGCGGAATGTCGCACCGCAGCAGCGGCGCGATGGATGACGCTTGAAATTCGGGCATTGCGGCGCGGCTTGGCGTATGCGGTGGAATGGCTCGCCACGGCGTCCGGGCCCATGCCTTCCTGTACAGTGGAAGGCATCCCGCAGCCCTGCTTGCGCCGCTGCTTGCGCATCGCCTCTCCATTTTTCTCATGCCAGAAACCGCCGCCATTGCCCCCGCCATCGTCTGGTTCCGCGACGACCTGCGCCTGGCCGATCATCCTGCCCTGGCGCGCGCGGCCAAGTCCGGCGCGCCGCTGGTCTGCGTGTACGTGCTGGACGATCTCAATCCCGACATCCGTACCCTGGGAAGCGCGTCGCGCTGGTGGCTGCATCGCGCCTTGCAGGCGCTGGACACGGCGCTGGCCGAGCAGGGCGGTTCGTTGCTGCTGCTGCGTGGCGACGAGACACGCGCCATCGCCGGCCTGGCCGAATCCCTGGGCGCGGGCGCGGTGTACTGGAACCGCCGCTATGCGCTGGCGCAGCGCACGGTGGATGCGGGTTTGAAGGCGTCGTTGCGCCAACGGGGCCTGACCGTCGAGAGCGCGGGCGGCAGCCTGCTGTTCGAGCCCTGGGAGGTGCAGACCGGCTCGGGCGGCCCGTTCCGGGTATACACGCCGTTCTGGCGCGCCGCCTGCAAGCTGGGCAGCGTGGCGCCACCCTTGCCCGCGCCTGCGGGACTGTCCTTCGCGAGGCTGCCCGCCCAGTTGCCGATGCGCGCCACGCTGGAGGACCTGAAACTGCTGCCTCAGCCTCCCGAGCCCGATTGGGCCGGTGGCATGCGCGACGCCTGGACGGGCGGCGAAGCCGCGGCAACGGAGCGCCTGACCCATTTCCTGGCGCGCGGTCTGCACGGCTACGCGGAAGGCCGCGACCGCCCCGATCAGCCCGCCACCAGCCGCCTGTCGCCCTACCTGCGCTTCGGCGAGGTGTCGCCGCGCCAGGCCTGGCATGCGGTTCAGGCGGCCGAGGGCAGCGGCCGCGAGAAATTCCTGGCCGAACTGGGATGGCGCGAGTTCTGCTACAGCCTGCTTTACCACTATCCCGATCTGCCCACGCGCAACTTCCGCCGCGAGTTCGACGACATGCCCTGGCGCGACGATCCCGCGGGCGTCAGCGCCTGGCAGCGCGGCCAGACGGGTTATCCGCTGGTGGATGCGGGCATGCGCGAACTGTGGACCACCGGCTGGATGCACAACCGCGTGCGCATGGTGGTGGCCTCGTTCCTGGTCAAGCACCTGCTGGTCGACTGGCGCGTGGGCGAGGCCTGGTTCTGGGACACCCTGGTCGATGCCGATCCGGCCAGCAATGTGGCCAACTGGCAGTGGGTGGCCGGTTGCGGCGCCGATGCCGCGCCGTATTTCCGCGTCTTCAATCCCATCCTGCAGGGCACGAAGTTCGATCCCAAGGGCGACTACGTGCGGCGTTGGGTGCCCGAGCTGGCCGGCTTGCCGGCTGCGGTGATCCACGAACCCTGGAAGGCCTCGGCCGGGCAACTGTCGGCCGCCGGCGTGAAGCTGGGCCGCGACTATCCCGAGCCCATCATCGTTCACGAAGACGGGCGCAAGCGGGCGCTGGCGGCGTTCGCGACGCTGACGGGCAAGGACAGCGCCTGATCATCCTGGTGGGCGGCGGGTCAGCCCGCCAGGTACGCCACCAGGTGCATCAGGCCATACAGCAGGCCGCCGATCAGCGCCCCGACGAAGGTGCCGCTCAGGCGTATCGACTGCAGGTCGCTGCCCAGGTTCAGTTCCAGCTGGCTGGTCAGTTCCTCGGCGCTCCAGGCCTGGACCCGGGCCACGATGAAGCGCCGGATCTTCTCCCGGTATTCTTCCACCAGCGGCTCCACCGTCTCGGTCACCCAGCCGTTGAACCAGGCTTTCATCTCGGGCTGCCCATCGATGCGCTTGCCCAGCGTCAGCGAGGCCTTGAACAGCGCGGCTCGCACTTCCGACTCATCGCGCGCCAGGTCCTCGCGCAGCCAGTCCAGCGCGCCGCGCCAGATGTCCTGGATGTACCGCGACAGTTCATGGTTCTCCAGCACGCGGTCGCGGAACAGGTCGATGCGGGCGCGCAGCGCCGCGTCGGTGCGCAGCCGCGCGATGAAGCGGGGAATGTTTCTTTCCAGTTTCACGCGAAGCTCATGGTCCTGGTCCCGCGCCATGTCGAGGAACAGCTGGCGCATGCCGGCCGCGACCTTGTCCGCGATGTTCTCGGCCACGGGCTTGTCCAGCCGCACCCAGCGCATCACCGACCACAGTTCTTCCGCGATCTTCTGCGCCAGTACGCCTCGCGCCGTGGGCGCGCCGGGGATGTCCGCGATGTCGCGCAGCAGGCGGTCCATCGCTTCCTGGTGGCGGCCGTCCTTGGTCAGCACGGTCAGCAGGCGCGCCAGCAGGTCCGGTACGTCCAGCTTGCCCAGCTTCTCCTTGGCATTGGCGCGGATGAAGTCCTGCAGCTCGTCGCTATCGAGCAGGGCCACCAGCCTCGGTGCGTGGCGCACCACGAAATCGGCCAGCCGCGCGGCCGATTCCGGCCGGGAAAGCGCCTGCACCAGCCGCTGCGCGGGATCGAAGGCGCGCAGGCGTTCCAGCACCTGTTCCTTGCCCAGGAAATGATCGCAGATGAAGTCGGCCAGGCTGGCGCCGATCCGGTCCTTGTTGCGGGGGATGATGGCGGTGTGGGGCAGCCAGCGCAGTCCGAGCGGATGCCGGAACAGCGCGGTCACGGCGAACCAGTCGGCCAGGCCGCCCACCATGGCCGCTTCGGCCATGGCCGCCAGCGCGCCGAGGTAGAGGTTCTGGTGCCCCGGGTCCAGCGCGGTCAGTCCGACGAACACCAGGCAGGCGCCCAGCAGGCTCAGCGTGGCCGTGCGCTTCTTGCGGCGCAATTTCCGCTGGCGGTCGCTCAGGTCGGAAGTCGTCTTGGGCATGGCGTCGCCGGAAGTCTGCATCGTCGTCTAAGGTCTGTCTTGGCGAGGTGGCGTCAGGCGCGTGATGGCGCCACCTGTTGTGGCGGCGGAGGATGAGGCCGCAGTGCGTATCCTACTTGCGCAGATAGCGCTTGCCGCCGTTGGCCGTCACGCAATACTGGCCGCCGCGAGGGCCGGTGCAGAAGCGGTTGTCGGCGCACGTGCAGTCGTTGCCCGAGGCCGACGCCTTGGGCGATGCGGGCTCGGCAGCCAGCCGCGCCGTGCCGGTGTAGGCAGGGCACGACCTCATGCTGGCGCTGGCCGAGCCGTCGTTGCAGATGAAGGTATCGCCCTCGCAGTGCGAGATGCCGCCCTTGCTGCCCGAGCAAGGCTTGTTTGCGGCCCCGGCCGCCATGGACGCGAATGCCAGCGCGGCGGCCATGAGCAACGCTGGGAAATGCCGCCATCCTCTCGCGTCGCGATGGAGCATGGCGGCTTTCCTTTCAGCCCTGCGAAGCGGCGCCCACGCCCAGTCCGCGCAGCGCATCGCCCAGCTGCGCGAACTGGTACGGCTTCTGTACCGAGGCCAGGCGGGGGTGCGGCGGCAGTTCGTCCTGGGGCACGACAGCGCCGCTGGCGATGACGATGGCCAGGTCGGGATAGCGTTGGGTCAGCGCGCGCAGCAGGTCCTCCCCCTTCATGTCGGGCAGGCCCATGTCGACGATGGCGCCTTCGAAGGCGCCGGGCTCGGCTTCCAGCAGGCGCAGCGCCTCGCCGCCGGTGGCGGCTTCGGCAACGTCGAAGCCCAGGTCTTCCAGGCCATCCATCGCCAGCATGCGGATCAGGTCTTCGTCCTCGACCAGCAGGATGCGCGAGGGGCCTTCAGGCGCGGCGTCGGGCGCCTGGCGGTCCAGGATGTCGCGGATACGGTTGGCCAGGTCCACGAACGAGAAGGGCTTGGGCAGCAGGTCGACGCCCGGCGGCAACTGCCCGCCATGCGTCAGCGCGCCTTCCGCGTATCCCGAGGTATACAGCACGGGCAGGCCGGGACGCAGCGCGCGCGCCGCTTCGGCCAGTTCGCGTCCGTTCATGCCCTTGGGCAGGCCGACGTCGGTGAAGACCAGCGAGATGTCCGGGTGGCGTCCGATCTGTTCCAGCGCCTCGGGGCCATCGGAGGCTTCGTGCACCACGTAGCCCAGGTCTTGCAGGATGCGGGTGGAATGCACGCGCACGCCGGTGTTGTCTTCCACCACCAGCACGACTTCGCCAGGGCGCGCCCCGCGGGCCTCGCCGTCGTGGATGATCTCGGCCTCGGGCAGGCCGGCCGTGTTCTGGCGCGGCAGGTACAGGTGCACCGTGGTGCCCGCGCCCAGCGTGCTGTCGATCTGCACGTGTCCGCCGGACTGCTTCACGAAACCATACACCTGGCTCAGGCCCAGGCCGGTGCCCACGCCGATGTCCTTGGTGGTGAAGAAGGGTTCGAACACCTTGTCCAGCAGTTCGGGCGGAATGCCCGTGCCGGTGTCGCCCAGGCTGATGCACACATACTGGCCCGGCAACAGGCCATTGGCCTGGGCATGGCCGATGCCGACCTCGGCATTGCCGGTGCGGATGCTGATGACGCCGCCGTCGGGCATGGCATCGCGCGCGTTCACCGCCAGGTTCACCAGCGCGCTTTCCAGCATGTGGGGGTCGATCAGCGTGTCCCACAGGTCGGCGGACAGTTCGGTGCGCACTTCGACGTGCTCGCCCAGGGTGCGCGACAGGATTTCGATGGTGTCGGAGACCAGGCTGTTCAGGTCGATGCGGCGCGGCTGCAGCGGCTGGCGCCGCGCGAACGACAGCAGCCGCTGCGTCAGCGCCGCCGCGCGCTGCGCCCCCAGCTTGGCGTGGGCCAGCGCCGTGGCCGTGCGGCCCGGCGCCTGGGTTAGCGTGCGTTCCAGCGTTTCCAGGTTGCCCAGGATGACGGTCAGGAAGTTGTTGAAGTCGTGCGCCACGCCACCGGTCAGTTGGCCGAAGGCCTCCATCTTCTGCGCCTGGCGCAGTTGTTCCTCGGCGCTGCGGGCGGCGCTTTCCGCGTCGGCGCGCTGCTGCATTTCCTGCAGCAGGCGTTCGTTGGTACGCAGCAGTTCGGCCGTGCGGGCCGCCACCATGTGTTCGAGTTCGTCGCGGGCGCGCTTGGCGTCCGTGATGTCGACGTTGGTGCCCAGCAGCCCCAGGACGCGTCCGGCGGCATCCATTCGCGGCACGCCCTTGCAGTGCAGCCAGCGCAGGTCGCCGTGGCGGTCCAACACGCGCATTTCCATCTGGAACTCGCGCCGCTCGCGCGTGGCGCGCTGCATGAGGTCGAGCACCAGCGGCAGGTCGCGGCCGTCGATCGCCTGTTGCCAGCCCTGGCCCAGCATGGCGCCGGGAGGCTGGCCGAACAGGTCTTCGAAGTAGCGGTTGGTGAAGATCATCTCGCCCTGTTCATCGGTCTCCCAGATCAGGGCGGGGGCGCTGTCGGACAGGGTGCGGAAACGCTCTTCGCTGTCGCGCAGGGCCTCCTCGGCGCACTTGCGGGCGCGCCGGTCTTCGGCTTCGAGCAGGGCGCGGCGAGCGGCGGAGCCCAAACGCTCCAGGCGCTCTTTCAACACGTAGTCGGTGGCGCCTTCCTTCATGGCCTTCACGCCGACTTCCTCGCCGATGATGCCGGATACGAAGATGAAAGGCACTTCCGGCGCCAGTTCGGCCGCCATGCGTTGCGCGGCCCAGCCGTCGATGTCGGGCAGCGAGAAATCGGACACCACCAGCGTGATGCCCCCCTGGCGCAGGCGCGCCTCGTACGATTGCCGTGTGCTGGCACGCTGCACGGCAACGCCGGGCAGCGCTTCGCCGAGCTGATACAGGATCAGCTCGGCATCCAGGTCGTCGTCCTCCAGGATCAGAACACTCACGGCTCGTCCGCAATCCTGCGTTTGCTTTTCGTTGCGCCGCGTTCACGGTGCATGGGAGGCGGCTGATTCAGGATGGCCCAGAACATGCCCAGGTTGCGGATCGCCTCGAAGAATTCCGTGAATTCGACCGGTTTGACCACGAACGAATTCACGCCCAGGCGATAGCTGCGCACCACGTCGCGTTCTTCGCGCGATGAGGTCAGCATGACCACGGGGATTTGCTGCTGCAGGGGATCCGCCTTCAGGCGCGAAAGGACTTCGAGCCCGTCGATCTTGGGCAGCTTCAGGTCGAGCAGGATGACGGCCGGGTCACCCGGCGGGCGAGAGGCATGGACGCCCTTGCGATATACGTAATCCAGGGCCTCGGCGCCATCGCGCACGACCACGACCTCGTTGGCGATATTGCACTGCGCGAGCGCGGCCAGCGTCAGTTCGACGTCATTGGCGCTGTCTTCCACCAGTAGGATGGGACGCAGGTCCTTCATTTTTTCCATTTAAGACTCATTGAGCGGGAAGCGCAAAAGAAAATCGGGCACCTTGGTTGACGGCGCCTTCGCCCTTGATCCAGCCGCCATGCTTCTCGACGATCCGCTTCGATAGCGCCAGGCCAATGCCCGTGCCTTCGAAGTCGTCGTGATGGTGCAGGCGCTGGAATACGCCGAACAGCTTGCCGACATAGGCCATGTCGAAGCCGACGCCATTATCTTCGATGCAGAAGATGGTGCTGGAGCCGCTGTCCGATCCGGTGATGCGTATGACGGGAGACTCGGTCGTACTGGAATACTTGACCGCATTCTCCATCAGGTTGTACCAGACTTGCCGGATGTACTTCGGATCGCCATAGCCGGGAGGAAGCGGCGAGATGTTCCACCTGGGGCGTGCGTCGGGCAGGCTCAGTTCCACGGCCTGCCTGACCTCGGCAACCATCTTGTTCATGTCCAACGTCTGCGGGGCCAGCGCCGCGCGGCCCAGGTGCGAGAAACGCAGCAGGTCGTCCACCAGGCGTCCCGCCGTCACGGCGGCGCGCACGATGTTGTCGATGTAGTGCGTGGACGTGTCGTCCAGGTCGCCTTCGCGGCGCTTGAGCAGCTCGGCGAACCCGGCGATGTGCCGGAACGGCGCGCGCAGGTCGTGCGACACCGAATACGAGAAGGACTCTAGCTCGACGTTGCTGCGCTGCAGTTGCTCGGTCAGCTCGGCGCGTTCTTCCGCCCGCTTGAGGATGAGGTTGACCACGACGTTGCGGAAGTCCGTCAGCGCGTCGCATTCGGAGCGGCGCCAGGGAAGGGCGCGGTTGCTCACCTGTTCCTGCCAGATGTCGAAGGATTTGCGCGGATGCAGGCGGCCCGATACCGGATCCAGCGATTTATGGGGATTGCCGCGCCAGCTGACGGTACGTATCTTCTGCGGCCGGAACCACAGCAGGAAGCTTTGATGCACCTGCGAGATGGACGCCGCCGCCAGGCCGCTGGCGACGTCGGCGAAGGCCTCGGCGCCGGGGCAATGCTGCGCCAGGTGTTCGGTGCTGTAGGTCTGGTCCACGCCCTGGTCCGCCAGCCAGTCGACGATCTGGCTGATCTGGCTCTCGGACGGCGTGTTGCCCACCGTGTAGATCTGGTCCTGCCAGACCAGCGCGGCGCCCTGGGCCTGCAGCAGCGACATCCAGGCGGGGGAGCGCTCCTTGAAGCCCTCCTGCAGGCTCTGCGAACGCGCCAGCAGGTCGACCAGTTCGACCTCGACCTTCTTCAGTTCGATGCGGTGGGTGTGCTCGGAGATGCGTTCGTTGGCGCCCAGCTGCTGCGCCAGGATACGGCCGAGCAGTTCGCTGGCCGCGCGTACCTGCGGCTGCACATGGTGCGGCGCGGCGCTGTGGCACGACAGCAGGCCCCACAGTTCGCCGTCGATCACCAGCGAGACGGACATGGACGAGTGCGTGCCCATGTTGCGCATGTATTCGACGTGGATGGGCGACACGCTGCGCCACGTCGCATAGGTCAGGTCCACCGGCTGCCGTTGCGGCCCGATGAAGGCGGGTTCCAGCGGCACCGGCACGTAGCTGGAGTCGGGAATCAGCCGCACGCGGTTCAGGCAATACAGCTGCCGCGCCTGCGTCGGGATGTCCGAGGCGGGGAAGCGGTGGTTCATGTACACCGGCAATACGCCGTTGTTGTCCTCGGCGACCACCGTGCCATGGCCGTCCGCGTCGAAGCGGTAGACCAGCACGCGGTCGAAGCCGGTCAGGCGGCGCAGTTCGGCCGAGGCGCGTTGCAGGATGACTTCCGGATCACCCGAGGGATCCAGGTCGTCCAGGAACGAGCGCAACTGCGGATACAGGGCGTCGAGCGTGGTGTGGCGGTGCGCGTCGACGGCCTCGAATTCGACCAGCAGGCCCTGCGGGCTGCGCGAGCCGGACATGTACAGGTGGCGGTCCTGCACGCGGATGTTGGCGCTGAGGGTCTGGCTTTCGCCCTCCGACCATTCGCGGATGGCATCCAGCGCGCTATTCCAGCCTTCGTCGCCATTATGCGAAAGCGGTTCGCCCTGGGTAATGGACAATCCAGTGACTTCGGCGCAGTTGACGCTGGCGCTGATGACGCATTGGTCATGCGCGGCGAGCAGGAGCAGCGCCCCGAACGGCTGTATGGCGCCGGGAATGCGTATGGGCTCCTGTGCGCACTGATCCAGATTCAGGTCAGCCGTGGACGAAGTTCCTAGTTCTTGCACCGTTGCCAGACCCTTTTTTCTGTTGGACATTGCACGTACTGTCAGAGGATAACACCCCATAGATGGCACCAATGACGTGGGTTACATCTGTGTTTCCGGGGGGGGGCCGGCCCTCGGGACGCCCCGCGATGTTGCCTATACTGGCGGCATCCAACTGCTCGCCGGCGCCGCTTACGTGCACAGATTCATTCTCGGCAAGGTTTCCCGTCTTCTCCGTTTGCCCACGCTGGGGCTGGCGCTGTCCTTGCTGGCCGGCTGCGCGGCCACGCACCAGCCCATGGGGCCCGCCGTGCAGCCCCCCCGCCTGGAAGACCAGGCCCTGGTGACGCCCGACGGCGTGCCGCTGCCGTTGCGCCAGTGGCTGCCCCCGGGGCCCCCGCGGGCCGCCATCCTGGCGCTGCACGGCATGAACGATTATTCGAATGCATTCGCCCAGCCCGCCGAGTACTGGGCGCGGCAGGGCATCGCCACCTATGCCTACGACCAGCGCGGCTTCGGCCGGGCGCCGCAACCGGGTATCTGGTCGGACACCGAGACCATGGTGGCCGACCTGAACGCCGCCGTGGACGCCATCCACGTCCGCCTGCCGGGCGTGCCGCTCTATGTGCTGGGTGAAAGCATGGGCGGCGCCGTCATCGTCGCGGCGCTGGCGCAACCGGGCCCCGGCGGAAAGCCGCTGGCCCGGCGCATCGATGGCGCGATCCTGTCGGCGCCCGCGCTGTGGGGCCGCCAGACCATGAATGCGTTCTACCGGCTGACGCTGTGGGCGGCCTACCGGACTTTCCCCGGCATGGCGCTGGAGCCCCCCGCCGGCCTGAAGATCGTGCCTTCGGACAACGGCGAGATGCTGCGTGCCCTGGGGCGCGATCCCCTGGTGCTCAAGCGCACGCGCATCGATGCCGTCAGCGGGCTGGTCGACCTGATGACCACCGCCTACGACGATCTGGACCGCTTGCCGCACGATGTGCCGGTGCTGGTGCTGTACGGCCAGCACGAGCAGGTGCTGGACCGTAAATCGGTCTCTGACGCGCTGGCCCGCCTGGACGCGATGCGGGCAGTCATGCCGGTGCGCCAGGCCATTTATGCGCGGGGTTATCACATGCTGCTGCGCGACCGTTGCGCCGCCACGGTCTGGAGCGACGTGGCGTCGTGGGTGGGCGCTACTGGCGCGCCGCTGCCCAGCGGCGCTGACCGGACTGCCTGGATCGAGGACAAGGACAAGGGCCAGGCGTGCCTGGCCGGGGCTGGCGGGGAGACGGGCTCGCAGGCAGGCAATGGCCTGCAAGCGCCGGCCGCCACGCCCGACGAGGGGCGTTTTCCGCCCGTGCCCTTGCCCAGGACTGACGTCAGGCTTCGGGCTGGATCGCCTGCTGTCCCACCCGTACGCGCCATGCTTCGAGCAAGGCCAGGTTGATGTGGAAGTCGTGGGTGGCCGATGCCTGCCTCGACGCTGCGGCAAGGGTGATCAGTTCGTTCAACAGTCCGACGATTTCGCGTTGAGACAGCAGCAGGGCAAAGGCGTCTTCCATGACATGGCGCGCCCAGATGGGCTGGCTGAGATCGAAGCCGACGAACCAGCGGTACAGCAGATTGTGGTTGATCTGTTCGTGAAGAATGGCGTCGGACGGAATCGAATACAGGATACGGATGAGCAGAGCGCGCACCAGCGGCTCCGCGGGAACGCGCATCTTGTTTGCGCGCATTGCCGCTTCAAGCAGGGTATTGGCCTCGTCCAGCCGGGCGTTGATGGAGTCGCGGAGCAGACCCAGGATATGTCCCTCGGGAAGAAACTGCTCGATTTTCGGATGGCGGGCCCAGGTCGCGTGCCCCACCAGCCAGATGACGGGCGATTTGTATCGCCAAACGCATACCGGGGCATATTCCGCTTCCGCGATGTACGAGGCGAATTTGCTATAGAACTCGCTCATTTTCACGTGGCGGACGCCGATGGGCGATCCCGCGTCGGGCCGATGCACGGGAAGGGCGGTTTGGTTCGAGTCTGGCGTAATCGACATAGATTCCTCGCAGCGCATGAAGCCATGCGTTCGTCCGCCTGCGCTTTGCCGGCCTTGGGGCCGCTCAGGGGGCAGAAAAAAGCGCATTGCCATAAGAAGGCGGGTGCGCCAAATATAAAGAAATTTATGCGATAAATTCGTATCTGTTAAATGAAATTTCTTTGTCTCCCGGAAACGGCCGGATGCGGTGAAGGCGGGCAGGTTTTTCCGTTATTTTCCCGGGTTATTAACGGATCTGTAATTTTGCCTTGCTAAGCCTGCTCGGTGTTTGTGCGAGGCAAGAGGCTGAAATGTAAATGAGGTCCGCACCATAATGAGGGCAACAAGCGGGCGGAGGTGCGGGAAAGCCTTTCGAGAAACGCCTTTTTCCAGCGCGGTTTCCGAGGCGCGCCCGCCCTGATTGCCGTCGTCACGCTGGCGCGTGCGTTTCAGGCCCGCGGTCAGCCCTTGCGGCCCAGCCGGTATACCAGCGTCTCGAGCCGCGTCAAGCCGCGCTCGGCGAATTTCGGTTCTTTTTCCAGCGTGTCACGCCGGTAAACCTGTTCGGCCACGCTGTGCGGGCCGTACAGTGCCTGCACCTCGGCATCGTTTACCGAAAAGGGCGGGCCATCCATCTGTTGCTGGGGATAATCCAGCGTGACCAGCAGGCCCGCATAGTCGTCAGGCAATTGGCTGTAAATGTGCTGCACGTACGATGCGCGCATTTCAGGGGGCAGGGCGATCAGCGCCGCGCGGTCGAAGACGCCGCGGCAATCCGCCAGCGTTTGCGCGTCCAGCGCGAAAATATCGCCGCAAACGATTTCGATGTCGCCCGCCACATAATGCGTGCCCGCGGCGGACTCATGAATGGCGGCTTGCAGGCCCTGTTCTTCGAAGAACTGCTCGACGGCCAGCGGCGACAGTTCCACACCCAGCACGCGCAACCCCTGGTCGGCCAGCCAGCGCATGTCCAGCGATTTTCCGCAAAGCGGCACCAGCACGCGGCTGCCGCGCGGCACGGACAGCAGGGGCCAATAACGTTCCAGCGGCGGAGTGACCCGTGCCTGATGAAAATTCGTGTGTCCGTCGCGCCAGCGTTCCAACCAGAATTCCGCTTCCATGCCACGCCTCGTTATAGGTAGATGGAAGGCCGTGACGGCCCTCGGTAAACGGTATTGTAGGGATGGGCTCAGTTGAATCCCGCTACGGCATGCGGCACGTAGGGGGATTCCAACTGGGCGATTTCCTCGTCGCTCAACACCAGCGACAGCGAGGCGATCGCGTCGGCCAGGTGCTGCGGCTTGGACGCGCCGATGATCGGCGCCGTCACGCCGCGCTTCTGCCGCACCCAGGCCAGCGCCACCTGCGCGCGAGGCACGCCACGGGCCTCGGCCACCTCGCCGACGCGGTCGATGACCGCGCTATCCGCCTGCGCGGTCCGGTCGTACAGCTTGCCGCCGTAGACGTCCGTTTCCACGCGCGCGGTGATCTCGCCCGCGGGGCGGGTCAGGCGGCCGCGCGCCAGCGGGCTCCACGGGATGACGGCCACGCCCTGGTCCACGCACAGCGGCAGCATTTCGCGCTCTTCCTCGCGGTACAGCAGGTTCAGGTGGTTCTGCATGCTGGAGAAGGGCGTCCAGCCATGCTCCCGGGCCAGGTATTGCGCCTTGGAAAACTGCCACGCGTGCATTGACGACGCGCCGATGTAGCGTGCCTTGCCGGCCTTGACGACGTCGTGCAGCGCCTCGAGCGTTTCCTCGATGGGCGTGCCGTAGTCCCAGCGATGGATTTGATAAAGGTCGACATAGTCGGTGCCCAGCCTGCGCAGGCTGTTGTCGATCTCGGCCAGTATCGCCTTGCGCGACAGGCCCATGCCGTTGGGGCCGGGCCGCATGCGGTTGTACACCTTGGTGGCCAGCACGACGTCCTCGCGGCGTGCGAAATCCTTGATCGCGCGGCCCACGATTTCCTCGGACGTGCCGTCGGAATAGGTGTTGGCGGTATCCAGGAAATTGATGCCCGCCTCCAACGCCTGGCGGATCAAGGGACGGCTCCGGACCTCATCCAGGGTCCAGCTGTGCGCGCCGCGGTCGGCCGCGCCGTAGGTCATGCAGCCCAGGCAAAGCTGCGAGACCTCCAATCCTGTTGAACCGAATTTCACGTATTTCATGGCCGGGGCGGATGACATCGGGAAACTCCTGCGCTGGGGGATGCGGGTGAGAGGAAGCCTCACTGTAAATCAGCGCGGCCGGGTGCGGCGTTGACAAGCAGAGAATGATCGTTCTATCGTGCGCCGTATGCCGAGAACGATCATTCTCCCATTGCCATGAAGCCCGACGCCTCTCTCTCCGATTCCCAGATCCGCCTGCTCGATGCCACCGAACAACTGGTCTATGCCGACGGCATCCGTGCCACGGGCATGGACAGCATCGTCAAGACGTCGGGCGTGGCCCGCAAAAGTATCTACCGGCATTACGCCAACAAGGACGAACTGGTGGCGGCCGCGCTGCGGCGGCGCGACGAGCGCTGGATGCAGTGGTTCATCGACGAGACGTCCAGCCCCGCCGACCCCATGGACCGTCTGCTGTCCATGTTCCCGGCGTTGCAGCGCTGGTTCGAATCGCCGGGCTTTCACGGCTGCGCCTTCATCAATGCCGCGGGTGAAATCGGCGACGCCGGTCACCCCATCCGCGTGGTATCCCGCCTGCACAAACAGCGGCTGTACGACTATGTGCGTGAACTGGCTGGCGGCTGCATGCTGGCCGATCCCGACGACGTGGCCAGGCAATTGCTGGTGCTGATCGACGGCGCCATCGCCGTGGCGCTGGTCATGGGCGATCCGTCCTGCGCGGCCAGCGCGGGCCGCGCGGCGCGCACGCTGCTGGCGTCGGCGGCGTCCAGGACTTGCTAGTTTTCCACCCCGATCTTTCCTCTTTACGCCGTTTTCTTCCAGGAGCAAACCATGTCGAACCCGAGTGAAATCCGCCCGCCCGTGCCCCCGTTCACGCGCGAAACCGCCATCCAGAAAGTCCGCCTGGCCGAGGATGGCTGGAACAGCCGCGACGCCGCCAAGGTGGCGCTGGCCTACAGTCTGGATACCCGATGGCGCAACCGCGCCGAGTTCGCGAACAACCGCGACGAGGCGCGCGCGTTTCTCGAACGCAAGTGGGCCAAGGAACTGGATTACCGGCTGATCAAGGAACTGTGGGCCTTCACCGGGAACCGCATCGCGGTGCGTTACGCCTATGAATGGCACGACGACTCGGGAAACTGGTTCCGTTCGTATGGCAACGAGAACTGGGAGTTCAACCCGGATGGCCTGATGGTGAATCGCTACGCCTGCATCAACGACAAACCCATCGCCGAATCCGAGCGCAAGTTCCGCTGGCCGCTGGGGCGCCGGCCCGACGATCATCCCGGACTTTCCGAACTTGGTCTGTAAGGCCCAAGGGACGATTGGCGCGGCGGCGGCTGGGGCCTTTTCTTCGTGGAATTTGCTTTTTGATTCAAGGGTTGCGGCTGGTTGCCTGTTCGGCCTGCACGTGCCTTGCGGCCTTGCCTGGGCTTCGGTATCTTCCCTCGCATGATTCCCGATCCGCAGGGCACCGCCCGGGGCATGGCCCCGCTCACCGGCCAAGAGCCGTTCTTCATCGTCTGGAACCAGGGGTCGGGCCGCAATGACGCTGAACTCGTGCGTTCGACCATCCAGAAAGTGTTGGACGAGGCCGGCCGCACCTACGAGCTGATTGCCGTCGACGACGGCGCCAAGCTGCCGGACATCGCGCGCCGCGCGGTCGAGGCCGCGCGCGCCCGGGGCGGCGTCGTGGTGGCTTGCGGGGGCGACGGCACCTTGAATGCCGTGGCGCGCGCCGTGCTGGGCAGCGGCGTGCCGTTCGGCATCCTGCCCCAGGGCACGTTCAATTACTTCGGTCGCGCCTACGGCATTCCGCAGGATACCGAGATCGCCACGCGTGGCCTGATCGGCGCGCATCTGGAACCCGTGCAGGTCGGCCTGCTCAACGGGCAGGCCTTCCTGGTCAATGCCAGCCTGGGCCTGTATCCGCAATTGCTCGAAGACCGGGAGGCGTACAAGCAGCGCTATGGCCGCAGCCGCCTGGTGGCGCTGTGGTCGGCCATTGTCACCCTGCTGCGCGGCGGGCATCGCCGGCTGGCCCTGCACCTGGACAGTGGCGAAGTGCAGGGCGTGATCCGCACGCCCACGCTGGTGGTGGGCAACAATGCGCTGCAATTGCGGCAGATCGGCATTCCGCAGGCCGAGGAACTCGAGCGCGGCAAGCTGATGGCCATGACCGCCAAGCCGGTGGGATCGCTGGCCCTGTATGGCCTGCTGCTGCGCGGCCTGCTCAGCCGCCTGGGAGAAGCGGAGAACGTCATCAGCTTCCCCTTCGAAAGCATGACCGTCCGGCTGGGCAAGCGGCGGCGCCGCGGCATCAAGGTCGCCATGGACGGCGAGATCTGCTGGATGCAAGCGCCCCTGGAATTCCGCGTCTCGCCCGAGCCGCTGATGATGCTCGTGCCTGCCGAGGAGCACCGGGTGGAAGTGGCATGACGGTCGTCCTGCACATTACCGACACGCATTTCGGCACCGAGGTACCCGAGGTAGTGCAGGCCCTGCTGGCGCTTGCCGCGGGGCAGAAACCCGATCTCGTCCTGCTCAGCGGCGACATCACCCAGCGTGCGCGCCGCAACCAGTTCGCCGCGGCGCGCCGTTTCATCGAGGCGCTGCAACTGCCGGTGCTGGCCGTGCCCGGCAACCACGACATTCCCCTGTACAACGTGTTCGCGCGCCTGCTGAACCCCTACGGGAACTATCGGCGCGCCCTGGGTCCGGTGCTGGAGCCTTCCTACGAAGACGAACGCCTGCTGGTCCTGGGCGTGAACAGCACCCGGCCGCGCCGCCACAAGGATGGCGAGGTGTCGCCTGCGCAGGTACGGCGCGTGGCGCAGCGGCTGCGCGCCGGCCAGCCACGACAATTGAAGGTGGTGATGCTGCATCATCCCGTACGCGCCATCGAACCCACGGACGTGGCCAATCTGCTGATCGGCCGCGAACTGGCCGTGCCGCAGTGGGTGGACGCCGGCGTGGACCTGATCCTTGGCGGCCACATCCATTTGCCGTACGTGGTGCCCGTACTGGGTTCCGCAGGCGAATCCGGACGCCGTGCGTGGGCGGTGCAGGCCGGCACCGCCGTGTCGCATCGGGTGCGCGGCAGCGTGCCGAACTCGGTCAACCTGATCCGCCACGAATCCCTGGACGGCGTCATGCGCTGCGAACTCGAACGCTGGGATTTCCAGGCGGAGCAGGGCGCCTTTGCCTGCATCCACGCCACGCCGCTCGGGTGATTGCGCCATGGACCCGATAGCCGCCTGGGTCGCGGATCACGCACTGATGCTGTTCCTGACGCTGCCGGCCTTGTCCGCGGCGGCGGCGCTGGCCATCTGGCGCCTGGCGGCGGCCCTGCCGGCGGGGCGCCGCCGCATTGCGCTTTACGCGGGCCTGGCGTGCGGCATGGCCGTCTTGTTCACGGGGCTCGCGTTGTCGGTGCGCGGGCAGGGCGGCCTGGTGATGTTCGACATGCTGCTCGCCCGGCACCTGGGCGCCTCGGTGGCGCCGCGCGCGCTGTGGGCGCTGTCGTGGTTCACCCACTTGGGGGACCGGGATTTCCTGACGGTGGTGGCGGTGGGGATGACCTCGTTGCTGCTGCTGCGCCGGCAATGGCTGCTGGGCGCAGGATGCGTGGCCGCGACCCTTGGGGGAGGGCTGCTCAACCTGTTCCTCAAGAGCGCCTTCCAAAGGGAGCGGCCCGTTTTCGAACATGAGTACGCGGCCGTGTCGGGCTGGAGTTTCCCCAGTGGGCATGCATCTGCCGCCATGGCCGTCTATGGGATGGCCTGCTATCTGCTGTTGCGTGTGCTGCCCACGCCCTGGCGCCCCGCCTGCGTGGCGGGCGCCGCCGCGCTGATCATGGGTATCGGCATCAGCCGGGTCCTGCTGCAGGTGCATTACGCCAGCGACGTGGTGGCCGGGTTTGCGGTCACGGCGCTATGGCTTGCATTGTGCGTGGCGGTGGTCGAGCGTCGCCTGGGACCGGCGCGAGGCTGATCGGCGCACGCCGTCATGCCGGGCGAATACGGCTCAGGCTTTGGGCACCGACCACGTGCTGACCACGTGCGCCACGGGTTCACCGCCTTGTTCCGGATACAGCATCGCTTCCCCCGCCGTCAGGCGGCCGGTCTTGAACAGGCGGGCCTGCGCATGCACCGCGCCCGGAGGGCTCTTGCGCAGGAAATTCACGGTCAGGCTGGCGGTGACGGCTTCGGGCTGCCCGGTGGCGCCCACCACGGCGGCGTACAGGGCCAGATCGGCCAACCCCATCAACATGGGGCCCGCGACGATGCCGCCCAGGCGCTGATGGCCGTCGCTGGCGGGCAGCACCGCATGGGCGGTGCCGTGGCCGATGTCGACGATGTCGATGCCCAGCACTTGCGCGAACGGGTGCTGCTCTTGCAGCAGGCGCCGGAAGTCGGCCACGCTGATGCGGGCGGGGGTGGGGCTGTTCATGGCTGGCGTTGCTCCAGGGTGTCGCAGAATTGGTCCAGCAGGGGCTGGGCTTGTTGGTTCAACGATTTGAGCCGCCGCGTGTGGAACAGCAGCAGGAGGCCCATCAGGTAGGTGAAGACGTTCATCTGCTCCAGCCGTGCGGTGGACGCGTGCATCGCCCCTTGGGCGGCCAGGCCGCCGCCCAGTTCGTCGATGCAGGCCGCAAGCCGCCCATTCAGATCCTCGTCCGTTTCCCGGCCCAGGCCGTGGGGTCCCATGCCCTGGAACAGATACATGCCCAGAGAGAACTCGGTCTGGCGCTGCGCGTAATAGTCGAAAAAGGCCTGTATCACGTGCCGGGGGCGGGTGGCGGCCTGCCGCTCTTGCGCCAGGTGGCGCCGCAGCCGATCGAGCGAATCGCGCAGCAGGGCGGCGTAGATCGCCTCCTTGCCCGGGAAGCAGGGGTAGATGGCGCCGGTCGTGCAGCCGGCCTCCCTGGCGATGGCCCGCATGGTGGCCGCGGGCAGTCCGTCGCGGGCGAACACCCGTTGGGCGGCGTCCAGAATGGCCTGCCGGCGTGGGGGGATCAGGGGGGCGGTTGAAGGGGCGGGGGGCAAATCCGGCATGGACGAGGGGCGAATGTGCGGGCGACTTGATGTGAATAACAATGTTATCTGATCGGGAAGCTTGCAGCAGCCTGTTTGCCGCGCCATGAGCTGATGCGGGTTTTCCCTAGAAAAACAGGCACATGGCGCGGCTTCCTCGGGCAGTATCTGCTCACCTTGGGCGCGTGTGTTGCACGTTTCCAACAGGAGTGCCGGAAAGCACGGTTTTTCGGGCTTGCAACGTAGCCAGTCCTGCCGATTTTTGATGCAATAGCGTCAACTTCCCTTCGCGGAGTTAGGGGGGCGGCAAGTTAGATCGCTGCTCTTGTCACTCAAATCAACGGAGATTTCTTCAATGAAAAAGACTCTGCTCGCAGCCGCCCTGCTCGCCGGCTTCGCTGGCATTGCCCAGGCTGAAACCTCGGTGACGCTGTACGGCATCATCGACACCGGTATCGGCTACAACAAGATCGATACCCCGGCCTACGATCACAGCCGCATCGGCATGATCAACGGCGTGCAAAACGGCTCGCGCTGGGGTCTGCGTGGTACCGAGGATCTGGGTGGCGGCCTGCGTGCTGTCTTCCAACTGGAATCGGGTTTCGACTCCAGCACCGGTAACTCGGCTCAAGGTGGTCGTCTGTTCGGTCGCCAAGCCACGGTCGGCCTGGCCAGCGACAGCTGGGGCCAACTGGACTTCGGTCGCCAGACCAACATCGCGTCGAAGTTCTTCGGCTCGATCGACCCGTTCGGCGCCGGCTTCGCCCAAGCCAACATCGGCCACGCCTTCAGCGCTGCCAACACCAACCGCTACGACAACATGGTCCTGTATCAGACCCCGTCGTTCGGTGGCTTCCAGATCGGCGCCGGCTACTCGTTCAACGTGAACGGTTCGGGCAACTTCGCCACGGCCGAGAACACCCGTGCGATCACCGCTGGCGCTCGTTACGCCAACGGCCCGCTGCAAATCGCTCTGGCCTTCGACCAACTGAATGCCTCGGCCGCTGCCAGCCAAGCCACCCAGGATGCCACGCCGCGTCAGTACACGATCGGCGCTTCGTACGACTTTGAAGTCGTGAAGCTGGCCCTGGCCTACGCTCGCACCGAAGACGGCTGGTTCGCTGGTCAAGGTCCTGGCGCCCCGACCGGTGGCGTTCCCGGCACGACCTCGTACCCGACCTACAGCTTTGCTGATGGCTTCCGCGCCAACTCGTACATGGTCGGCCTGACCGCTCCCCTGGGCGCGGCGACCAGCCTGTTCGGTTCGTGGCAGCGTATCGATCCCAAGAACGACGCCCTGACCGGCGGCGAAGAAACCTCCAACGTCTGGAGCTTGGGCGCCACGTACAACCTGTCGAAGCGCACCAA
Source organism: Bordetella ansorpii (assembly GCF_900078705.1). Taxonomy (GTDB): domain Bacteria; phylum Pseudomonadota; class Gammaproteobacteria; order Burkholderiales; family Burkholderiaceae_B; genus Bordetella; species Bordetella ansorpii_A. The sequence continues at coordinate 220,908 of NZ_FKIF01000009.1, read as the reverse complement.
CCTGTACGTGTACGGTTCGTACGCCAAGGACGCGCTGTTCATCGACGACGCCAAGAGCACCGCTGCTGGCGTGGGCATCCGCCACCGCTTCTAATCGAATGCAGGGCGCAAGCCCTGCCTCGATTGGCACGGCATGAGCGGGCTTCGGTCCGTTCGTTGAAAAAGCCACCCTTTGGGTGGCTTTTTCCATGTATGGAATAGTGCCTTGTCGTTACCGGGTTCAGGGCTGAGTAACCAGTTGAATGCTACAATCTGAAGGTTTGAGCATTTGACGGACGCTTCAATGAACCTGCAACAGTACTTCCCCGTCCTGCTGTTTATCGTAGTGGCAACCCTGATCGGGTTTGCCCTGTTGACGGCGGGTTCTCTGCTAGGGCCGCGGCGTCCGTACGCCGAAAAGCTCTCGCCCTATGAGTGCGGCTTCGAGGCTTTCGAAGACGCCCGCATGAAGTTCGATGTGCGCTATTACCTGGTCGCCATCCTCTTCATCCTGTTCGACCTGGAAATCGCGTTCTTGTTCCCATGGGCCATCGCCCAGGGCACGGTCGGCCTCGTCGGATTCTGGACGGTCATGGTCTTCCTGACCGTGCTGACGGTGGGCTTCATCTACGAATGGAAAAAGGGCGCGCTCGACTGGGAATGACCGGGGCCATCCCCGCACTTACCCACCAGCTCGCCATCAGGGACCAAAATGGCTATAGACGGCATTCTCAAGCAAGGTTTCATCACCACCAGCGCCGACAAGTTCATCAACTGGGCAAAAACCGGTTCGATGTGGCCCATGACCTTCGGTCTGGCCTGTTGCGCGGTCGAGATGATGCACGCCGGCGCGGCGCGCTATGACCTTGACCAATTCGGCATCATTTTCCGCCCCAGTCCCCGCCAATCCGATCTGATGATCGTGGCCGGCACGCTGTGCAACAAGATGGCTCCCGCCCTGCGCAAGGTCTACGACCAGATGCCTGAACCGCGCTGGGTCGTTTCCATGGGCTCCTGTGCCAATGGCGGCGGCTACTACCACTACTCGTATTCGGTGGTGCGTGGCTGTGATCGCATCGTGCCGGTCGATGTCTACGTTCCGGGTTGCCCTCCCACGGCCGAGGCGCTGGTCTATGGTCTGCTGCAGATGCAGAACAAGATCCGCCTGACCAACACCATCGCGCGCTAGCCGCGCCCCGTAGTTGCCAGGCGGTTGCCGCCGTTCGCAAGAACCGGCGGCGGCGAACTGTGTATCGGTTTATCTATGCGTACATGATGATGACCAGGCTCGAAACCCTGAAAACCCATTTGCAGGCCGCATTCGGCCAGGAAGCCGCGCTGACTGAGGCGCTGGGCGAACTGACCCTCGAAGTGCCGGCCGAGCAGTGGTTCTCCGCTTGCACCAAGCTGCGCACCGATCCCGGCCTGCGCTTCGAAAGCTGTATCGACCTCTCCGGCGTCGACTATCTCACCTGGGGCAACGGCACCCGTACCCAGCGCGACGCGCAGGCCGGCACGCCGCCGCGCGGCCGCTACGCCGTCGTGATCCACCTGCTGTCCATCGAGCACAACTGGCGTCTGCGCGTGCGCACCTTCGCCACCGACGACGAGTTCCCCGTCGTGGCCTCGCTGGTCGAGTGCTGGCCGGGCGTCAACTGGTACGAGCGCGAGACGTTCGACCTGTACGGCATCATTTTCGAAGGCCACCCCGACCTGCGCCGCATCCTGACGGACTATGGCTTCATCGGCCATCCGTTCCGCAAGGACTTCCCGCTGTCTGGCACGGTCGAGATGCGCTACGACCCCGAGCAGAAGCGCGTCATCTACCAGCCGGTCACGATCGATCCGCGCGAGATCACCCCGCGCGTCGTGCGTGAAGACTCCTACGGCATGGGGCGTTAATCATGGCAGAAATCAAGAACTACACGCTCAACTTCGGTCCGCAGCACCCGGCCGCGCACGGTGTGCTGCGCCTAGTGCTCGAACTGGACGGCGAAGTCATCCAGCGCGCCGACCCGCACATCGGCCTGCTGCACCGTGCCACCGAAAAGCTGGCCGAGCACAAGACCTTCATCCAGGCGCTGCCCTACATGGACCGCCTGGACTACGTCTCGATGATGTGCAACGAGCACGCCTACGTCATGGCCATCGAGAAGCTGCTGGGTGTCGAGCCGCCGCTGCGCGCGCAATACATCCGCGTGATGTTCGATGAAGTCACGCGCATCCTGAACCACCTGATGTCCCTGGGTTCGCACGCGCTGGACGTGGGCGCCATGGCGGTCTTCCTGTATGCCTTCCGCGAGCGCGAAGACCTGATGGACGCCTACGAGGCCGTCTCGGGCGCCCGCATGCACGCGGCCTACTACCGTCCGGGCGGTGTCTACCGCGACCTGCCCGACGCCATGCCGCAGTTCCAGAACACCAACAAGTACCGCAGCGAGAAGGACGTCCGCGCGATCAACGACGCGCGCTCCGGTTCGCTGCTGGACTTCCTGGAAGACTTCACCAACCGCTTCCCCGCCTGCGTCGACGAGTACGAAACCCTGCTCACCGACAACCGCATCTGGAAGCAGCGCCTGGTCGGCATCGGCGTGGTCGATCCCGATCGCGCCAAGGCGCTGGGCTTCACCGGCCCGATGCTGCGTGGTTCGGGCGTGGCCTGGGACCTGCGCAAGACGCAACCCTACGAAGTCTATGACCTGGTCGACTTCGACGTGCCGGTCGGCGTCAATGGCGACTGCTACGATCGCTATCTGGTCCGCGTGGCCGAGCTGCGCGAAAGCAACCGCATCATCCGCCAGTGCATCGAGTGGCTGCGCAACAATCCCGGCCCGGTCATGGTCGAGAACCACAAGGTCGCGCCGCCCAGCCGCACGGCCATGAAGACCAACATGGAAGAGCTGATCCACCACTTCAAGCTCTTCACCGAAGGCTTCCACGTGCCCCCGGGCGAGGCCTATGCCTCGGTCGAGCACCCGAAGGGCGAGTTCGGCATCTATCTGGTGTCCGACGGCGCCAACAAACCGTACCGCCTGAAGATCCGCGCGCCCGGTTTCGCCCACCTGCAATCCCTCGATGAAATGTCGCGCGGCCACATGATCGCCGACGCCGTCACCATCATCGGTACGCAGGACATCGTTTTCGGCGAGATCGACCGCTGACGGCCCGCCGCCAGTACAGAGCGCCCGCATAAGAACCGGATTCCCATCATGCTGCTTTCCGAACAGGCCTACCAGAAGATCGATCGAGAACTCGCGAAGTTCCCGGCCGACCAGCGGCAGTCGGCCATCATGGCCTCGCTTGCCATCGCGCAAGAAGAAAAGGGCTGGCTGCCCACCGAAGTGATCGAAGACGTCGCGAACTACATCGGCGTGCCGCCGATCGCCGTGCAGGAAGTCGCCACGTTCTACAACATGTTCGACGTCGCCCCCGTGGGCCGCCACAAGATCGCCGTCTGCACCAACTTGCCCTGTGCCTTGCGCGACGGCGAGCGTGCTGGCGACTACCTCAAGCGCAAGCTGGGCGTCGAATACCGTGAAACCACGGCCGACGGCAAGTTCACGCTGATCGAGGGCGAGTGCATGGGCGCTTGCGGCGATTCGCCGGTCGTGATCGTCAACAACAAGCATATGTGCGTGCGTATGGACGAGCAGAAGCTTGACGCGCTGATCGATACCCTGAAGGGAGAATCGGCATGAACGCGCCTGATCTCTACAAGAACCTGGCCCAGGGCCTGGTGGCCGATCCGGCCAACGATCCGGCCACCTCGATGTGCTTCCATGGCCGCCACATCCAGCCGCAGATCCTCGACGGCGTCGACGGCGCCAACTGGCGCCTCGAAGAGTACGTCAAGCGCGGCGGCTACGAGGCCCTGCGCAAGATCCTGACCACCGGCATGAAGCCGGAAGACGTGATCGCCGAAGTCAAGGCGTCGGGCCTGCGTGGCCGTGGCGGCGCGGGCTTCCCTACCGGCCTGAAGTGGAGCTTCATGCCGCGCGCCTTCCCGGGCCAGAAGTACCTGGTCTGCAACTCGGACGAAGGCGAACCGGGCACGTTCAAGGATCGCGACATCCTGCGCTTCAACCCGCACATCGTCATCGAAGGCATGGCCATCGCCGCCTTCGCGATGGGCATCAGCGTGGGCTACAACTACATCCACGGCGAAATCTTCGAAGTCTACGAACGCTTCGAGGAAGCCCTGGAAGAGGCGCGCGCCGCGGGCTTCCTGGGCGACAAGCTGTTCGGCTCCGATTTCAGCTTCCAGCTGCACGCGTTCCACGGTTATGGCGCGTACATCTGCGGCGAGGAAACCGCGCTGCTGGAATCGCTGGAAGGCAAGAAGGGCCAGCCGCGCTTCAAGCCGCCGTTCCCGGCCAGCTTCGGCCTGTACGGCAAGCCCACCACGATCAACAACACCGAGACCTTCGCGGCGGTGCCCTGGATCATCCGCAACAGCGGCCAGGCCTACCTCGAAGTCGGCAAGCCGAACAACGGCGGCACCAAGATCTTCTCGATCACGGGTGACGTCGAGCGTCCCGGCAATTACGAAATCCCGATGGGCACGCCGTTCTCCACGCTGCTGGAGCTGGCGGGGGGCATGCGCGGCGGCAGGAAGCTGAAGGCCGTCATTCCCGGCGGCTCCAGCGCCCCGGTGCTGCCGGCCGACCTCATGATGGCCTGCACCATGGACTATGACTCCATCGCCAAGGCCGGCTCGATGCTGGGCTCGGGCGCCGTCATCGTCATGGACGAAACGCGCTGCATGGTGAAGTCGCTGCTGCGCCTGTCGTACTTCTATTTCGAAGAAAGCTGCGGCCAGTGCACGCCGTGCCGTGAAGGCACCGGTTGGCTCTACCGCATGGTGCACCGTATCGAGAACGGCCAGGGTCGCCCCGAAGACCTCGACCTGCTCGACAACGTTGCGCAGAACATCATGGGCCGCACGATTTGCGCCCTGGGCGATGCCGCCGCCATGCCGGTGCGCGGTTTCATCAAGCATTTTCGCGACGAATTCGCGCACCACATCGAGCAGAAGTCGTGTGTGGTCCCGAAATATCTGTAAGCGTCAGGAACAGCAATGGTTGAACTAACCGTCGACGGCAACAAGGTCGAAGTCCCCGAGGGCAGCATGGTGATGCATGCGGCCCAGAAGATCGGGCTCTACGTGCCGCATTTCTGCTACCACAAGAAGCTTTCCATCGCGGCCAACTGCCGCATGTGCCTGGTCGAAGTCGAGAAGGCGCCCAAGACCCTGCCGGCTTGCGCCACGCCCGTGACCAACGGCATGGTGGTGCACACCTGCTCCGAGAAGGCCCGTGCCGCGCAAAAGTCGGTCATGGAATTCCTGCTGATCAATCACCCGCTGGATTGCCCGATCTGTGATCAGGGCGGCGAGTGCCAGCTGCAGGATCTCGCCGTCGGCTACGGTGGCTCCTCTTCCCGCTACCAGGAAGAGAAGCGCGTGGTGTTCCACAAGGACCTGGGCCCGCTGGTGTCTGCCGAGGAGATGTCGCGCTGCATCCACTGCACCCGCTGTGTGCGCTTCGGCCAGGAAATCGCCGGCGTCATGGAACTGGGCATGCTGGGCCGCGGCGAGCACTCCGAGATCACCACCTTCGTGGGCCGCACGATCGAGTCCGAGCTGTCGGGCAACATGATCGACATCTGCCCGGTCGGCGCGCTGACCTCCAAGCCGTTCCGCTACAGCGCCCGTACCTGGGAGCTGGCGCGCCGCCGCTCGGTCAGCCCGCACGACAGCGTGGGCGCCAACCTGGTCGTCCAGGTCAAGGGCGACCGCGTGCTGCGCGTGGTGCCGTTCGAGAACGAAGCCGTCAACGAGTGCTGGATCAGCGACCGCGACCGCTTCTCGTACGAGGGCCTGAACAGCGAAGACCGCCTGGCCGCCCCGATGATCAAGGGCGCCGATGGCAAATGGCAGGAAGCATCCTGGTCGGACGCCCTGCAGGCCGTGGCCCAGGGCCTGTCGCGCGTGCGTGACAGCTTCGGCGCCGGCCAGATCGGCGCGCTGGCGTCCGAGTACGCCACCACCGAAGAATATGCGTTGCTGGGCCGCCTAGTGCGCGCCCTGGGTTCCGAGAACATCGACTTCCGCCTGCGCCAGACCGACCCGGCCTTCGACGCCGCCCTGTCGGGCGCGCCGTGGCTGGGCATGCCGATCGCCGAGATCGACAACCTGGACCGCGTGCTGGTCGTCGGCTCGTTCCTGCGCAAGGATCATCCCCTGATCGCCCAGCGCCTGCGCCAGGCCGCCAAGCGCGGCACGCAGATCTCGCTGATCGACGGTTCCGCCGACAACCAGCTGCTGCCCGTCACCGCCCGCGTCACCGTGGCGCCGTCCGAGATGGCCGCCGCGCTGGCCGAAGTGATCGTCGCCCTGGCGCAGGCCAAGGACCAGCCGGTCGCCGCCGAGTTCGCCTCGGTCGTGCCGGGCGAGAACGCCAAGCTCATCGCCGCCAGCCTCGCGTCCGGCGCCAACACCGCCGTGCTGCTGGGCAACCTGGCCGTTTCGTCGCCCGTGGCCGCCACGCTGGCCGCCAACGGCAACGCGCTGGCCGCGCTGGCCGGCGGCAAGTTCGGCTTCCTGACCGCCGGCGGCAACACGGTCGGCGGCTACCTCGCCGGCGCCGTGCCGGGGCAGGGCGGCAAGACCGCCACCGCCATGCTGGCCGAGCCGCTGAAGGCCTACGTCGTGCTGCACGCCGAACCCCTGCTGGATGCCGACAACGGTCCGCAGGCGCTGGCCGCGCTGCGCGGCGCGCAATTCGCCGTGGCGCTCACGCCTTACCGTTCCTCGGCGCAGGACTGGGCCGACGTCATGCTGCCCGTCTCGCCCTTCACCGAAACCTCGGGCACCTACGTCAACGCACAGGGCGCCGCCCAAAGCTTCAAGGGCACGGTCGCGCCGTTCGGCCAGACCCGTCCGGGCTGGAAGGTGCTGCGCGTGTTGGGCAACGTGCTGCAACTGCCGGGCTTCGACGACGAAACCTCCGAATCGGTGCGCGACACCGTGCTGGCCGGTGGCTTCGAGAACCGCCTGTCCAACGCCGTCAAGGCCGCACCCGGCCTGGGCAGGCGCCTGGCCGGCCTCGAGCGCCTGGCCGACGTGCCGATCTATCGTTCCGACGCCATCGTGCGCCGTTCCGAACCGCTGCAGGCCGCGCCGGCCTCGCGCGCGCCGGGCGCCCGCATGAACGGCCAGACCCTGGCGCAACTGGGCCTGACGGCCGGCGTCAAGGTGCGCGTGTCCACCCCGGCCGGCGCGGTCGAGCTGGAAACGGTGCAGGACGATGCCGTGGCCGACCGCGCGGTGCGCATCGCCGCGGCCTGGGAACAGACCGCCGCCCTGGGCGGCGCCTTCGGTGAAATCAGCGTGGAGCGTGCCTGATGAATTGGCTCAACGTAATCGAAAGCCAGGGCGTGGCGCTGCTGGGCGCGACGCCGTGGCTGGTGATCTGGACCATCATCAAGATCGTCGTGATCGCGGTGCCCATCATCCTGTGCGTGGCGTACCTCACGTACTGGGAACGCAAGATGATCGGCTGGATGCACGTGCGCCTGGGACCGACCCGCGTCGGTTTCAAGGGCCTGCTTCAGCCGTTCGCCGACGTGTTCAAGCTGCTCACCAAGGAAGTGGTGGTTCCGTCCGAGGCCAACAAGGTGCTGTTCGTCGTGGCGCCCGTCGTCACGCTGATGCCGGCCCTGGCCGCCTGGGCGGTGGTGCCGTTCGGCCCCGAAGTGGTGCTGGCCAACGTCAATGCCGGCCTGCTGTACGTCATGGCCATCACGTCGATCGGCGTGTACGGCGTGATCGTGGCCGGTTGGGCGTCGAACTCCAAGTACGCCTTCCTGGGCGCGCTGCGCGCCTCGGCGCAGATGGTGTCGTACGAACTGGCCATCGGCTTCGTGCTGGTCACGGTGCTGCTGGTGTCGGGCAGCCTCAACATGAGCGAGATCGTGCAGGGGCAGGGCCGCGGATGGTTCGCCGACCACGGCATCACCTTCATGTCCTGGAACTGGCTGCCGCTGTTGCCGCTGTTCGTGATCTACGTGATCTCGGCCGTCGCCGAAACCAACCGCCACCCGTTCGACGTGGTGGAAGGCGAATCGGAAATCGTGGCCGGCCACATGGTCGAGTACTCGGGCATGGCCTTCGCGCTGTTCTTCCTGGGCGAATACGCCAACATGATCCTGCTGTCCTGCATGGCGTCGATCATGTTCCTGGGCGGCTGGATGTCCCCGATCGACATCGCGCCGCTGACGTGGATCCCGGGTTGGATCTGGCTGGGCATCAAGACCTTCTTCGTGGTGTCTCTGTTCGTGTGGTTCCGCGCGTCGTTCCCGCGCTACCGCTACGACCAGATCATGCGGCTGGGTTGGAAGATCTTCATCCCGCTGACCGGCGTGTGGCTGGTCGTCGTGGCGGTCTGGATGCAGACGCCCTGGAACATTTGGCGCTGAGGCGCCGGGTCGAGGCTGGATTATGGAAGCGATCAAAGACTTTTTCGGCAGCCTGCTGCTGTCCGAGCTCCTGAAGGGCATGCGCCTGACGGGCAAGTATTTCTTCAAGCGCAAGATCACCTTGCGCTATCCGATGGAAAAGACGCCGACCTCGCCGCGGTTCCGTGGCCTGCACGCCCTGCGCCGCTACCCCAACGGGGAAGAGCGTTGCATCGCCTGCAAGCTGTGCGAAGCGGTGTGCCCGGCGCTGGCCATCACCATCGAGTCGGACGTGCGCGATGACGGCACCCGCCGCACCACGCGCTACGACATCGATCTGACCAAGTGCATTTTCTGCGGCTTCTGCGAGGAAAGCTGTCCCGTGGACTCGATCGTGGAAACCCATATCCACGAGTACCACGGTGAAAAGCGCGGCGACCTGTACTTCACCAAGGACATGCTGCTGGCCGTCGGTGACCGCTACGAATCCGAAATCGCCCAGCGCCGCGCCGAAGACGCGCCTTACCGTTGATCGCCAGGGCCTGATTCCATGACTTTCACTTCTGTCCTGTTCTACATCCTGGCCGCAGTCCTGGTGATCGCCGCGTTCCGCGTCATCACCGCCCGCAGCCCGGTCACCGCCGTGATGCACCTGATCCTGGCCTTCGCCAATGCCGCGATGATCTGGATGCTGCTGGGCGCCGAGTTCCTGGCGCTGCTGCTGGTGCTGGTCTACGTAGGCGCCGTGATGGTGCTGTTCCTGTTCGTGGTGATGATGCTCGACATCCGTGTCGACCACCTGCGCCGGGGCCTGAAGACGTATCTGCCCATGGGCCTGATCGTCGGCGGCATCATGGTGCTGGAAATGGCCTTCGTGCTGGGCACCACCTGGCACGGCGCCGGTCCGCAGGCCGCCACCGCCCCGGATTACAACAACGCCCGCGCGCTGGGCGAGATCATGTACACGCAATATGTGTACGCGGTCGAGGTCGGCGCCGCGTTGCTGCTGGTGGGCATGATCGCCGCGATCGCGCTGACCCTGCGCGGCCGCCGCGACGTCAAGTACAACGATCCCGCCGCCGCGGTCCGAGTGCGCGCCAAGGACCGCTTCCGCATGGTGAAGATGCAGCCCCAGCGCGAACGCGCTGCCGAGGCCACTGCCGCAGCCGACGCTGCTGCCGCCGGCGCTGCACAAGGAGATAAGCAATGACGTTGACGCTGGCCCACTTCCTGATCCTGGGGGCGATCCTGTTCGCCATCGGCATCTTCGGCATCTTCCTGAACCGCCGCAACCTGATCATCCTGCTGATGTCCGTCGAGCTGATGCTGCTGGCCGTCAACATGAACTTCGTGGCGTTCTCCACGTGGTCCGGCGACGCCGCCGGCCAGGTGTTCGTGTTCTTCATCCTGACCGTGGCGGCCGCCGAGGCCGCCATCGGCCTGGCGATCCTGGTGCTGCTGTTCCGCAACCTGAGCACGATCAACGTCGAAGACCTCGATCGCCTGAAGGGCTGATGGGATAACGGAAGAAAATGTCTACCACTGCCTCCCCCAATCTCTACCTGCTGATCGCGCTGGCCCCCCTGGCCGGCGCCATCCTCGCGGGCCTGTTCGGCACCGGCTTCCTGGGTCGGGTTGGCCAACCCCTTATCGGCCGCCGCGGCGCACACATCATCACCATCCTGGGCGTGCTCATCTCGGCCATCGGTTCGGTGGTCGTGCTGGGCGACGTGCTCAACGGCCTGCGCTTCGACGGCAACGTCTACACCTGGAGCCTGATCGGCAAGACGTCGCTGTCCATCGGCTTCCTGATCGATCCGCTGTCGGCCATGATGATGGTCGTGGTCACGTCCGTGTCGCTGATGGTGCACATCTACACCATTGGCTACATGGCCGACGATCCCGGCTACCAGCGTTTCTTCGCGTACATCTCGCTGTTCACGTTCTCGATGCTGATGCTGGTCATGTCCAACAACATGGTCCAGCTGTTCTTCGGCTGGGAAGCGGTCGGCCTGGTGTCCTACCTGCTGATCGGCTTCTGGTACACGCGTCCGACGGCGATCTTCGCCAACATGAAGGCGTTCCTGATCAACCGCGTGGGCGACTTCGGCTTCGTGCTGGGCATCGGCCTGCTGTTCGCGGCGGTCGGCTCCATGCACTACGGCGATGTGTTCGGCCAGGCCACGCGCCTGGCGGGCGAAACGATGCCGGGCACCGACTGGAACCTGGTCACCGTCGCCTGCATCTGCCTGTTCATCGGCGCCATGGGCAAGTCGGCCCAGGTTCCGCTGCACGCCTGGCTGCCCGACTCGATGGAAGGCCCCACGCCGATCTCGGCGCTGATCCACGCCGCCACCATGGTGACGGCCGGCATCTTCATGGTGGCCCGCTTCTCGCCGCTGTTCGAACTGTCGGACACCGCGCTGTCGTTCGTCATCGTGATCGGCGCCATCGGCGCGCTGTTCCTGGGCATCCTGGGCATCATCCAGAACGACATCAAGCGCGTGGTCGCGTACTCCACGCTGTCGCAGCTGGGCTACATGACCGTCGCGCTGGGCGCCTCGGCCTATTCGGTGGCGATCTTCCACCTGATGACCCACGCCTTCTTCAAGGCGCTGCTGTTCCTGGGCGCGGGTTCGGTCATCATGGGCATGCACCACGACCAGGACATCCGCAACATGGGCGGCCTGCGCAAGTACATGCCCATCACCTGGATCACCTTCCTGCTGGGCACGCTGGCGCTGGTCGGCACCCCGTTCTTCTCGGGCTTCTACTCGAAGGAACACATCATCGAAGCGGCGGGCGCGGCCGACGTGTGGGGCGCGGGCTTCGCCTACTACGCCACGCTGATCGGCGTGTTCGTCACCTCGCTGTATTCGTTCCGCCTGTATTTCCTGGTCTTCCACGGCAAGGAGCGCTTCCCGACCGACGGCCACGGCCACGGCCATGACGCGCACGGCCACGACGACCATGCCCACGGCCACGACGCGCACGGCCATGACGACCACGGCCATGGCCATCACGGCGGCAAGCCGCACGAGTCGCCCTGGGTGGTCACGCTGCCGCTGCTGCTGCTGGCGATCCCGTCGGTCATCATCGGCGCCTGGGTGGTCGATCCGATGCTGTTCGGCAAGTTCTTCGACGGCGTCATCACCGTGCTGCCGCAGCATCCCGCGATGCACGAACTGCACGAAGAGTGGCACGGCTGGGTGGCCTTCGGCACGCACGCCTTCGTCACCGTGCCGTTCTGGCTGGTGGTGGCGGGCGCCGTGGTGGCGTGGTACTGCTACCTGATCAACCCGAAGGTGCCGGCCAAGGTCCACGCCAGCCTGTCGGGCGTGATCCGCATCCTCGAGAACAAGTACTTCATCGACTGGATCAACGAGCAGGTCATCGCCCGTGGCGCGCGCTGCCTGGGCCGCGGCCTGTGGCAGACCGGCGATCGCGGCCTGATCGACGGCGTGCTGGTCAACGGCAGCGCCAAGCTGGTCGGCTGGGTGGCCGCCGTCAGCCGCCACCTGCAATCCGGCTTCATCTATCACTACGCGTTCGCGATGATCATCGGCATCATGGCGCTGGTGACTTTCTTTGTGCTGATTCCCCAATGATGGCAAGCGACATGGCATCCAACAACTTTCCCTGGCTTACGCTTGCGATCTTCGTTCCGATCGTATTCGGTCTGCTGGTGCTGGCGCTGGGTCGCGACGAGAATCCTGGTCTGGCGCGCAAGCTGTCGCTGCTTGGCGCCGTGATCGGATTCCTGGTCACCATCCCGCTGTACACCGGTTTCGACACCACCACCCCGGCGATGCAGTTCGTCGAGATGGCTCCCTGGATCTCGACGTTCAACGTCAACTACCACCTGGGCGTGGACGGCATCTCGCTGTGGTTCGTGCTGCTGACCGCCTTCATCACCATCATCGTGGTGGTGGCGGGCTGGGAGGTCATCACGAACCGCGTGGCCCAGTACATGGCCGCGTTCCTGATCCTGTCGGGCCTGATGATCGGCGTGTTCGCCGCGCTGGACGGCCTGCTGTTCTACGTGTTCTTCGAAGCCACGCTGATCCCGATGTACATCATCGTGGGGGTGTGGGGCGGACCCAACCGAGTCTACGCGGCGTTCAAGTTCTTCCTGTACACGCTGATGGGTTCGCTGCTGACCCTGATTGCGTTCATCTACCTGTGGCATGCCTCGGGGGGCTCGTTCGACATCCTGACGTGGCAACAGACCAAGCTGGGCTACACGCCGCAGGTGCTGATCTTCGTGGCGCTGCTGGCGGCATTCGCGGTGAAGGTGCCGATGTGGCCGGTGCACACCTGGCTGCCGGACGCCCACGTCGAGGCGCCCACCGGCGGGTCGGTGGTGCTGGCCGCGATCATGCTGAAGCTGGGCGCCTATGGCTTCCTGCGCTTCTCGCTGCCGATCGCGCCTGACGCCTCGCACAGCCTGGCCGGCCTGATGATCACGCTGTCGCTGATCGCGGTGATCTACATCGGCCTGGTGGCGATCGTCCAGGAAGACATGAAGAAGCTGGTGGCGTATTCGTCCGTGGCGCACATGGGCTTCGTCACCCTGGGCTTCTTCATCTTCAATACGGCCGGCATCGAGGGCGCCATCGTCCAGATGGTCTCGCACGGTTTCGTGTCGGGCGCCATGTTCCTGTGCATCGGCGTGCTGTACGACCGCATGCACTCGCGCCGCATCGCCGACTACGGCGGCGTGGTGAACGTGATGCCGCGCTTCGTCACCTTCTTCGTGCTGTTCTCGATGGCCAACAGCGGCCTGCCGGCCACCAGCGGTTTCGTCGGCGAGTTCATGGTCATCATGGGCGCGGTCGAGCACAACTTCTGGATCGGCCTGCTGGCCGCCACCGCGCTGATCCTGGGCGCGTCGTACTCGCTGTGGATGGTCAAGCGCGTGGCCTTTGGCGACATCGCCAACGACCACGTGCGCGAGCTGACCGACATCAACACCCGCGAGTTCCTGCTTCTCGGCGTCATGGCGATCGCCGTGTTGTACATGGGCATCTATCCCAAGCCCTTCACCGACGTCATGCACGTGTCGGTGGAGGCCCTGCTGCAACACGTGTCCGTCTCGAAACTGTAAGACCTAGACAATGATGCAATCCCACATCGATTTCGCCTTGGCGCTGCCCGAGATCCTGCTGCTGGTCATGGGGCTGGCGATCCTGATCGCCGACGTCTTCAGCAAGCATCCCGAGCGCAAGACCACCTTCGTCCTGACGCTGCTGTCCCTGGGCGTCCTGACCGTGGTGTCGCTGGTCCAGTGGAACAACGGCGTCGCGGGCAAGACCTTCAATGGCCTGTACGTCACCGACGCCCTGTCGCACCTGCTGAAGATCGCCTCGTACCTCGCGGTGGCGGTCACCCTGGTCTATGGCCGGCTGTACGCCCAGGCGCGCGACATGATGCGCGGCGGCGAACTGTACGTGCTGACGCTGTTTGCCCTGCTGGGCCAGATGGTGATGATCTCGTCCGGCAACCTGCTGTCGATCTACCTGGGCCTGGAACTGATGTCGCTGGCCCTGTACGCGCTGATCGCGCTGCGCCGCGACGACGCCACGGCCACCGAGGCCGCCATGAAGTACTTCGTGCTGGGCGCGCTGGCTTCGGGCTTCCTGCTGTACGGCATGTCCATGGTGTACGGCGCCACCGGCCACCTGGACCTGGCCGAGGTCGCCGCCACCATCCAGATGGGCCGCGCCGCGCAGATGCCGCTGGTGTTCGGCATCGTGTTCCTGGTCGCCGGCCTGGCGTTCAAGCTGGGCGCCGCGCCGTTCCACATGTGGGTGCCCGACGTCTACCAGGGTTCGCCCACGGCGGTCACGCTGATCCTGGGCGGCGCGCCCAAGCTGGCGGCCTTCGCCATCACGCTGCGCCTGCTGGTCGACGGCATGCACGGCCTGGCGGCCGACTGGCAGCCCATGCTGGCGATCCTGGCGGTGCTGTCGCTGGCCATCGGCAACCTGACGGCCATCATGCAGACGAACTTCAAGCGCATGCTGGCCTACTCGACGATCTCGCACATGGGCTTCGTGCTGCTGGGCCTGATGTCGGGCGTGGTCGAAGGCAGCCCGGGCGCCGCGGCCGGCGCCTACGGCGCCTCGCTGTTCTACATGCTGACGTATGTGCTGACCACGCTGGCCAGCTTCGGCATCATCCTGCTGATGTCGCGCCAGGGCTTCGAGTGCGAACAGATCGACGACCTGAAGGGCCTGAACCAGCGCAGCCCGTGGCGCGCCTTCATCGTGCTGCTGCTGATGTTCTCGCTGGCGGGCATCCCCCCGCTGGTGGGCTTCCACGCCAAGCTGGCCGTGCTGCAGGCGCTGGTGCAGGCCGGTCACGTCACGCTGGCCGTGGTCGCCGTGATCTTCTCGCTGATCGGCGCCTTCTACTACCTGCGTGTCGTGAAGGTCGTCTACTTCGACGAACCGGCTGCCGAAGCCGCTGCCGTGACGGCCTCGGGCGCGCATCGCGGCCTGATGTCGGTCAACGGCCTGCTGATCCTGGTGCTGGGCATCCTGCCCGGCGGCCTGCTGGCGCTGTGCGTGCAGGCCATCCAGTCGTCGCTGCTGCAGTAGCAAGGGCAGGCGCGTGAATCAGACGCTCGCTGTCTGGCTGTTGATTGCGCTGGCCCTGGTCAGCGCCAATCTGCCGTTCCTGACCGAGCGCGTGTTCGCCGTGCTGCCCTGGAAGCAGGGTGGGGCGGTCGCCGTCAAGCCGTTCTGGCTGCGCCTGCTCGAAGTCCTGGTGTCCTACCTGATCGTGGGCGTCCTGGGTTTCGCGTTCGAGAGCGCGCTGGGCAACCGCTTCGGGCAGACCTGGGAGTTCTACGCCATCACGCTGTGCCTGTATCTGGTGTTGGCGTACCCCGGGTTCGTGTACCGGTATCTTTTCAACCGCAAGCGCCCTGCGGTCGCCTGAACGCAGGATGGACTGATGCCCTGAACGGGGCAGGCTCAACGGCTACTGGCTGGCGTCAGTAGCCGTTTGCTTTTGCCTGGGCGAGTCGCATTGGCCTGCGCGAACCCGGGGGGCTGCAAGCGATTTTTCCTCGACACTTGTGCCTCTTTTTTTTGTATGCAAAAATATACTTAAATACACAACAGCGTTCCAAACGCCCGCGGAGACTGCTTCCATGCCTATCCTGCACGCCAATTCGCAGGCCTTCGTCGCCTATAACGAGATCAAGCGACGCATCCTGGGCGGCGATTTCGCGCCGGGCGCGCGGCTGCGGGAAGTGGAGGTGGCCGAACTGCTCACCCTGGGGCGCACGCCCGTGCGCGAGGCGCTCAAGCGCATCCAGGACGAGGGCCTGCTGCGGCAGGAGCCCGGCCGGGGCCTGGTCGTGGCCGAGATGGACCAGCAGGAAGTGGGCGAGCTGTACGCCATGCGCGAATCGCTGGAATCCACCGCCGCCTCGCTGGCCGCGCATCACGCCACCGAGGCCGAGATCCTCAACATGGAAGCCATCCTGATGGAAGGGGGCGATGATCCCGTCGCACAGAACCTGCGCTTTCACGAGGCCATCTACAGCGCCGCGCACAACCGCTATCTGATGCGCCTGCTGCGCACCCTGACCGACACCACTTATCTGCTGGGCCGCAGCACGCTGGCCTCGCCCGTGCGCGCCGAGGCCGCCCTGCGCGAGCATTCGGCCATCGTCGCCGCCATCCGCAGGCGGGACCCCGAGGGGGCCGCGAAAGCCGCGCGGCATCACATCCATCAGGCATTGATGGAGAGGCTGAAGATGCTGCGACAAGGCTAGGGGTGAACAAAGGCCCCGATCTAAAAAATTCACAAAGCCGTCGAGGAGACAACGAATGACCATGCTGAACATCGCGCGCAGGGGCCTGCTGGCTGCCGCCGCCACGGCCGCGCTGGCACTGCCCGCGCTGGGCTGGGCCCAGTATCCGGATAAGCCCGTCAAGCTGATCGTGCCGTTCGCGGCCGGCGGCGGTACGGACAGCATCGCGCGCGACATGGCGCGAACGCTCAGCGAACGCCTGAAGCAGCCCGTGGTGGTCGAGAACCGCGGCGGTGGCGGCGGCTCGATCGGCGCGGGCATGGTGGCGCACGCGGATCCCGACGGCTACACGCTGCTGTTCGCCACGTCCACCTTCGTGACCAACGCGGCGGCCGAAGTCACCACGCAGTACGACGTGGAGAAATCCTTCGCGCCCATCGCGCTGATCGGACGCGGCCCGCTGCTGGTGGTGACCAACAAGGACCTGGGCGCCAACAGCGTGGACGAACTGCGCAAGCTGGCCGCCAGCAGGCCGGGCGAGATCAATTTCTGCTCGGCGGGCGCCGGCAGCATCAACCACCTGTCCGGCGAGCTTTTCAAGCAGAAGGCCAAGGTCGACATGACCCACGTGCCGTACAAGGGCAGCGGTCCCGCCACGGTGGACCTGCTGGCGGGCCGCGTGCAGGTGTTCTTCGCCACGGTGCCGACCATCCTGGGCCAGGTGAAGGACAAGCGCGTGAAACTGCTGGCCGTGACCAGCAAGGCGCGTTCGCGCCTGTTCCCCGATACGCCGACCATGGCCGAGGCGGGCGTGCCCGGTTTCGACATCAGCACGTGGTGGGGCGTGCTGGCGCCGGCCGGCACGCCGCAGGCCGTCATCGACACGCTCAACACCGCCGTGAACGCCGCGGCGGGCGATGAACTGGTGCGCCGCCGGCTGACGGAAGAGGGCGCCGACCTGTACGCGGGTAAGCCCGCCGATTTCGCCCGCACGCTGTCCAGCGAAATGACGCTGTGGCGTGGCGTGGTCAAGCAGTCGGGTTTCAGCCTGAACTGACACGAAGAACCTACGGAGACGACAGCATGCAAGCATCCCCTTATCCCGATACCGCCCGCCGCCGCCTGCTGCTGGGCGCGGGCGCCGCCGCCGCCGCCGGTACGCTGTTCAGCGGCCTGGCCCGTGCCGAAGACGCCTATCCTTCCCGCGCCGTCACCGTCACGGTGCCTTATGCGCCGGGCGGCCAGGGCGACGTGTTCGCCCGCATCCTGGGCGAACGCCTGGGCAGCAGGCTGAAGCAGACTTTCGTGGTCGAGAACCGGCCGGGCGCCTCGGGCTCGCTGGGTTCCCGCCTGGTGGTGCGCGCCACGCCGGACGGTTATCACCTGTTGATGGGGCAGACCGGCGAGATGGTGGTCAATGCCTTCGTGATGCCCAATCTGGGCTATGACCCGCAGAAGGATTTCATGCCGGTGGCGCTGGTGGGCGATTCGCCGCTGGTGCTGGCGGTGCCGGCCGCCTCTCCCTTCGCCGGTATCGAGGCGCTGATCGAGGCGGCCCGCGCCAAGCCGGACGCCATCAGCTATGCCTCGTCGGGCACGGCCACGCCGGGCCACCTGGCGGCCGCCGCCATGGGGCTGGCGACCAAGACGCGCATGGTGCATGTGCCGTACAAGGGCGCGGGCCAGGCCATGGCCGACCTGCTGGGGTCGCACGTGGATTGCTTCTTTTCCAGCGCGTCGGCCGCCATGCCGCACATCAGCGCGGGCAAGCTGCGCGTGCTGGCGGTGTCCACGCCGCAGCGCGTGCCTGCGTTGCGCGACGTGCCCACGGTGGCCGAGAGCGTGGCGCCGGGCTTCACATTCAGCCTGTGGGGCGGTTTCTTCGCGCCGGCGCGCACGCCGCAGCCGGTGGTGGACCTGCTGAACCGCGAGATCAACGCCATCCTGGCGGACCAGGCGGTCCGCCAGCGTTTCGAGGCCGACGGCACGACGGTGCGGCAGAATAGTCCCGCCGAATTCGCTGCCTTCGTGCGCGCCGAAGCCGAGAAGTACCGGCAATTGGTCAAGGCGACCGGCGTGCGTGCCGAAGGCTGACCCTTTCACTCACTGTCTTTTCATCATTGAAGGTGCTTCCATGAAAATCGTAGTCCTGCCGGGTGACGGCATCGGCCCTGAAACCGTGGCCGTGGCGGTCGATGCACTGCAGGCCGTGTCCGGCCGCTTCAATCTGGGCCTGCGGCTGGAGCACGATGTGGCCGGCCACGACAGCCTGAAGAGGCATGGCGCGACGGTGACGCCGGCGCTGCTGGAAAAGGTGAAGGCCGCCGACGGGCTGCTGCTGGGTCCGATGTCCACCTACGACTTCAAGGACGAGGCGAAAGGCGAGATCAACCCGTCCAAATACTTTCGCAAGAGCCTGGACCTGTACGCCAACATCCGCCCGGCCCGTACCTATCCGGGCATGCGGGCGCGCCTGGGCGAGTTCGACCTGGTGGTGGTGCGCGAGAACACCGAAGGCTTCTATGCCGACCGCAACATCGAGTCGGGCGGCAGCGAGATGCTGATCACGCCCGACGTGGTGGTGTCGCTGCGCCGCATCACGCGCCAGTGCTGCGAGCGCATCGCGCGCTCGGCCTTCGAGCTGGCCATGACGCGCAAGAAGCACGTGACCATCGTGCACAAGGCCAACGTGCTGAAGATCGGCGACGGCATGTTCATCGACATGTGCCACCAGGTCGGCAAGGAGTTTCCGGACGTGCGCGTGGACGACGTGATCGTCGACGCCATGATGGCGCACGTGGTGCGCGCGCCGGACCGTTACGACGTGATCGTCACCACCAACATGTTCGGCGACATCCTGTCCGACCTGACCGCCGAGCTGTCGGGCAGCCTGGGCCTGGGCGGCTCGCTGAACGCCGGCCGCGACCACGCGATGGGCCAGGCCGCGCACGGGTCGGCCCCGGACATCGCGGGCCTGGACATCGCCAACCCGATCTCGCAGCTGCTGTCGGCGGCCATGCTGCTGAACTGGTACGGCCAGCGCCGCGGCCAGCGGAACTTCATGGACGCCTCCGCGGCCATGGAGCGTGCGATCGCCTCGGCCATCGAGTCGGGCGAATGCACGCGTGACGTGGGCGGTTCGCTGGGCACCCGTGCCGCGGGCGAGGCTTATCTGCGCCACCTGCAGGCGGCCTGATGATGGCGGGCGGCACCGGGGAAGGTCTCCGCAACACGGGGCACGGCATTGCGCTGACGGGTTCGGCGCGCGGGCTCGCGCCGCGCGAATCGGCGTTGCCCGCCGGGGCGTGCGACTGCCACGTGCATATCGTGGGTCCGCGGGCGGACTATCCCATGGCGGCGGACCGGCATTACACGCCGGGACCCGCCAGCCTGCCTGCATTGCAGCGGCACATGGCCGACGCCGGCCTGGATCGTGTGGTGATCGTGCAACCCAGCGTGTACGGCACGGACAACCGCTGCATGCTGGACAGCCTCGCTCGCATGGCGGGCGCGGGGCGAGGCATCGCGGTGGTCGATGAAGGTATCGGCGACGACGGGTTGCGAGCCCTGCATGCGGGTTGGGTGCGGGGCCTGCGCGTGAACCTGGAAAGCGTGGGCCGCAGCGATCCGGCGGCGATCCAGCGCAGCCTGGCTGCCTGGGCCGAACGCCTGGCGCCGCTGGGCTGGCACCTGCAGATCTACGCCTCGCTGGACGCCATCGCGGCGGCCGCGCCGGCCTTGCAGGGCCTGCCCGTGCCGGTGGTGCTGGATCATTTCGCGATGATTCCGGCCGATCTCCCGCATGCGGATGCGCGTGTGCAGGCCGTCTTCCGACTGGTGCGCGAGGGCGCGGCGTACGTGAAGCTGTCGGCGTCCTATCGCATCGAATCGGCGCAGGGGTTGACCGAAGGCACGCGTGCGCTGGCGCAGGCCTATGCGGACTGCAATCCGGATCGCGTGCTGTGGGCCAGCGACTGGCCGCACACCAATCGCGAGCCTGGCAAGGGGCCGTTGGAGGTCAGCGCGTATCGCGAGATCGGGCGCGGGCGGCTTCTGCGCGAATTGCACGCCTGGTTTTCCGATCAGGATGGGCTGCGGCGCGCACTGGTGGACAACCCGTCACGGCTTTATGGGTTTGGGGACGGCGCGTAGCGCACGCCAGACAAGGCACGGTGCGCGGCGCCGTCGTCCGGCCTGCTCCGCGTGTGAGAGGCCTTTGGCGGACGCGGCTCGGCCAACGTCCCGTGGTAACGTAGCCGGACCTTCATTACCGGCCGCGCGCAGCCCTCCTTTCCCATGACCAGCACGCCGACCCAGACCAGGCGCCCTCGTGGACGACGCTTCGTCCGATTCAGTGCATGGTCGTTGGCGGGCTTGCTGATCCTGGCCTTGCTGGCCGCGCTGGCGGGCTGGACGTTCATGCGGGCCAGCCTGCCCCAGCTGGATGGGCGGCAGGCCGCGCCTGGCTTGCGGGCCTCGGCCGCCATCGTGCGCGATGCCGACGGCAACGCCACCATCACCGCCGCCCATCGCGACGATGCGGCCTATGCCACGGGTTTCGCCCACGGGCAGGACCGTTTTTTCCAGATGGACATGATGCGCCGCCTGGCGGCCGGCGAGCTGGCCGCGCTCGTAGGACCCAGCGTGCTGCCGCTGGACCGGCGCAACCGCCTGCATCGTTTCCGCGAGCGGGCCGCCGCCGCGTATGGCGTGCTCGACGACACCGACCAGCACCTGCTGCGGCGCTACGCCGATGGCGTGAACGATGCGCTGGCCGCCGCGCGCGCCCGGCCGGTGGAGTACCTGGTGCTGGGCGCCGCGCCCAAGCCCTGGGAGCCGGAAGATTCGCTGCTGGCCATCGACGCCATGTACCTGAACCTGCAGGGCATGCAGATGCTTCGCCTGCTTTCCCGCGGCGCGTTGCGCGAACAGGTGCCCGCCGATCTGCTGGCCTTCCTGACGCCCCGCGCCAGCCATTGGGATGCCACGCTGGACGACGTCGAACCCAACGCCATGATCGTGCTGCCGCCCACGCGCCCCGATTGGCTGGACCCGGGGCCCGGCGACCTCCCGGCCGTTCCGCGCGCCGGGATCGGGAGCGCGGTTCCCCTGGAGGCGTTCATCGCCTCGTCGTCGGGACAGCCCTCGGCCCGCGATGAACTGATTGCCGGCCTGCTGGCCAGTGCCGGGCTGGACCCGGCCAGCGCCACCGGCTGGCGGCAGGATGCGCCCGCCGCGGTGGTAGGCAGCAGCGGCTTCGCCGTCGATGGCAGGCATGGCGCGCAGGGGCTCGCCCGCGTGGGCAACGACATGCACCTGGGCCTGACCCTGCCGAACATCTGGTATCGCCTGACCCTGGAGTTTCCGGATCGGGACGCGCCGGGCCGGCAGCGCCGCGTGTCCGGTGTCAGCCTGCCGGGTACGCCCGCGGTGGTGGCGGGCAGCAACGGCGACGTGGCCTGGGGATTCACCAACAGCTACGGCCAGTTCATGGACCTGGTCGCCGTGGAACGCGATCCCAGCCAGCCCAGGCGCTATCTTGGCCCCGCCAGCGAATGGGAAACCGCGCGCGAGTACACCGAGACCATCGCCGTCAAGGGACAGCCCGACGTGACGCAGACGGTATACGAAACGCGCTGGGGCCCGATCCTGGAGGCCGACGGACGGGCGTACGCCGTGCGTTGGGTCGCGTACCAGGCGGGGGCCACCGACCTGGGATTGTTGGGCCTGGAAGAGGCCCGCGACGTGCCGCGGGCCTTGCGGATCGCGCAAGGCTCGGGTGTGCCGACCCAGAATATCCTGGTGGCCGGGCGCGACGGCCGCATCGGCTGGACGCTGGCCGGGCCGCTGCCCTTGGCCGTGCTCGATCCCAATGGGTTTCCGGTGTCGGCAAGCCAGGTGGATGCGCCCGCCGGCCGCCTGGCGCCGCAGGCTTATCCTGCCATCATCGATCCGCCCGGCGGACGTCTCTGGTCGGGCAACAGCACGCAGTTGGGCGACCCGGCGCGGCAACGCCTGATCGGCGACGGCGGCGCCGACGTGGGGGCGCGCGCCACGCAGATCCGCGACAACCTGCGCGCGCTGCCCGAGGCGGACAATGCCGCGCTGCTGGCGGTGCAACTGGACGACCGGGCGCGCTGGATCGCGCCATGGAGCAAGCTGGTGCTGGATACGCTGGACGAGGACGCCGTGCGCGACCATCCCCAGCGCGCGGCCTACCGCCGCCTGGTGGCCGAGTGGAATGGCCGGGCCGACATCGATGCCGTCGGCTACACCCTGCTGCGTGGCCTGCATGACGCCTTCCAGGAAGCCTGGTTCGGCCGCCTGGACAAGCGCCTGGCCGACAGCGCGCCCAGCCTGTCGCCATCGCCTTCGGTGGCTCGCGCTTCCTCGCGCCTGGAGGCAGTGATGGAAGTGCTGATGCGCGAGCGGGCCTGGATACCGTCCCGCCATGCGGACTGGCGCGATTTCGTGCTGGACCGCATCGATACCGTGATCGCGGCGAACACGGCCAACGGTGCCCGCCTGGAGAATGCCTATTGGGGCAAGCGCAATCGCCTGGCGATGGGGCATCCGTTCGCGCGCCTGCTGCCCGCATCGGTGCGCGGCTGGCTGTCCGCGCCGACCGATGCGATGCCGGGAGACGTGAACAACATGCCGCGTATCCAGCATCCGTCGTTTGGCGCGTCGGAACGGTTCGTCGTGGCGCCGGGACACGAGAACGAGGGCATTCTGCACATGCCGGGCGGCGCGTCGGGGCACTTGTTGTCGCCGTTTTTCCTGGCAGGGCATCAGGCCTGGGTGGAAGGCCGTCCTACGCCGTTCTTGCCCGGGCCGGCGGCGCATCGGCTGGAGCTGGTGCCCGCGCCGTAGTTCTCCGCGCCGCAGTTGCCGGCGCCATGCCCTCGTCCGCGGCCGTGCTGCGCGGGTCGTCGCGATCTTTGATCTGCATCAACAGGCCTGGCGATCAGGGCCTGCACGGGAGCCCCACAGGGACTATCGTTGATTCGCCCGTTCCTCGCCCGGCGGGTGGACCGCATGAGCATCGGTATAGCGGTATTGGAGCGCCGCGTGGCGCGCCTGGCGCATGCGGGCGTGGATGTCGCGTGGGTGTTTCTGGTCAGCGGCGATGCGGCCATGCCACCGGGTGTCCATGTCGATCGATGGCGGAATGGTCCACGGCTGAACCGTGCCGTGGCGACGCAATTCGTGGATAAGGATGAATACCATGCAAAGAACGATGAAAGCCGCGGTCGTGCGTGAGTTCGGCCAGCCCCTGGTGCTGGAGGAAGTCGAGGTGCCGCGCCCCGGGCCAGGCGATTTGCTCGTCAAGATAGAGGCGTGCGGCGTGTGCCATACCGACCTGCATGCAGCCGAGGGCGATTGGCCGGTCAAGCCCAAGCCGCCGTTCATTCCCGGCCATGAAGGCGTGGGCCATGTGGTCGCGGTGGGCGCGGGGGTCCGCCATGTCAAGGAAGGCGACCGGGTCGGCATTCCGTGGCTGTATTCCGCGTGCGGCCATTGCGAGCATTGCCTGGGAGGCTGGGAAACGCTGTGCGAATCGCAGCAGAACTCGGGGTACTCGGTCAACGGGGGCTTCGCCGAATATGCGCTGGCGGATGCCGCTTATGTCGGTCATTTGCCCAAAGGCGTCGGATTCACCGAGATCGCGCCGGTGCTATGCGCTGGCGTGACGGTGTACAAGGGCTTGAAGGTGACCGACACGCGCCCTGGCAACTGGGTCGTGATCTCAGGCGTCGGGGGCTTGGGCCATATGGCGGTGCAATATGCCAGGGCCATGGGCCTGAACGTGGCGGCGGTGGACGTGGATGACGCCAAGCTGGATCTGGCCCGGCGGCTGGGCGCCACCGTGACCGTCAATGCCAGGACCACCGATCCGGTCGCGTACCTGAAGAAGGAGATCGGCGGCGCGCATGGCGCGCTGGTGACGGCGGTTTCTCCCAAGGCGTTCGAGCAGGCGGTGGGCATGGTGCGGCGCGGCGGCACCGTATCGCTCAATGGCCTGCCGCCAGGCCAGTTTCCGCTGGACATCTTCGGCATGGTCCTCAATGGCGTGACGGTCCGCGGCTCGATCGTGGGCACCCGCCTGGACTTGCAGGAGTCGCTGGAGTTCGCCGAAATGGGCAAGGTCAAGGCGACCGTCTCCACCGACAAACTCGAGAACATCAACGATGTTTTCGAACGCATGCGCAACGGCCGGATCGAAGGCCGAGTCGTGTTGGACATGGCCGGCTGATTGACGGTCGGTCGCCGCTTCGGCGGCGCATCGGCCATCCGCGTCGCCGAACTGGTTCGATCAGGCCTCGAACCAGTTCAACACACCATCCAGGCCGCATACATTCAGCGCGTACGGCGCCTGGCGGCGCACGATGGGTTTGGCGTGATACGCCACGGCATAACCCGCCAGCGCCAACATCTTCAGATCATTGGCGCCATCGCCCATCGCGATGATCTGCTCTTGCGACGCACCCTGCTGCGCGGCAAAGGCTCGCAGGTACGTCGCCTTCGCATCGGCATCCAGGATGTCGCCGAGCACGCGGCCCGTCAGCAGCCCGTCCTCGCCGATCTCCAGCGTATTGGCGTGGGCGCTGTCGAGCTGCAGGCGCTCCTTCAGCCGGTCCGTGAAGAACGTGAACCCGCCCGACACCAGCAGCGTCTTGATGCCTGCATCGCGCGCCGAGCCCAGCAGCCGCTCGGCGCCCGGATTCAGCCGCAGCTTGTCCTGGTAGACGCGCTCCAGCGCTTGCGCCGACACGCCTTCCAGCAACGCGACGCGGCGGCGCAGGCTTTCCGGGAAATCCTTGATCTCGCCGCGCATCGCCGCCTCGGTGATCCGCGCGACCTGCTCGCCCCGTCCGGCCCAGGCGGCGATCTCATCGATGCACTCGATATTGATCAGCGTCGAATCCATGTCCATGGCCAGCACGCGGCAATCGGACAGGCGGCGGCCGGCCGGCACGAACGCGGCATCCACGCCGTGCGACTCGCTCCAGTCACGCACTTCTTCACGCGTCTGTGCATCGGCCTGCACGTCCAACAGCCGCGCCGCCGTCGTGGAAATGCGCGCCACGCCTTGCGCCTGGGCCAGCGCGGCCAGTTGCTCGGCGTGCTCGACGGCGAGGGCGGGGGATTGAATGACGAGATGGATCTGGCTCATTGTCTTGTCGGACTGCGGTTCGTTTGGAAAAAAGTGATAAGGCGGTTGAGCGATGCCGCTCGGAGGCGTCCTGCCGGGGTGTCGGCAGGACTCACGTCAATGGCATGCGGACGGCCTCATCATCGTTCGGCATGAGAGACATGCTTTTCAATGGCGCCGCGGCTTGTCTCATCAGAGCCTCTGCGTGGTTTGCCGGGCCGTGCCGGCCAATTGGAGGAGGGGCAGTCCCGCGTAGCGGGACCGAGGGCGCCTGATGGCGCGCCCGAGCCCGACGACTTGGCTGGCGCGGCCCGGCAAACCACGCAGAGGCGTCTAAAGAACTCAAAATCCACAACGCCCCAAAACCCGCCGCAAGATTAACAGCCACCGGCACCCGGCTGGACACAGGAAAATCTACCGCAACGCCCGCAGTATCCCGCGAACCGCATCCACCCGTTCCTTGACCTGGACCGCCTTGATCTCCGCCCGCAGGCGATCCTGCCCCGAGAACCGGATGTGCTTGTGCTTCTGCACCAGTTCCACCATGCGCACCGGTTCCACCGTCGTCTTCGGCCCGAACTGCATCAGGGCCTGCGATTCGCTGACGTCGATCTTGACGATGCCCAGCGGCTGCGCCGCCAGCCGCAGGCGATGCGTCGCCAGCAGCGTCTGCGCGGCCTCGGGCAGCTTGCCGAAACGGTCGATCAGTTCTTCCTGGATCTGGATCAGGTCGTCCTCGTCCTGGGCATGCGACAGGCGCTTGTAGATCGCCAGCCGCCCGTGCACGTCCGCGCAATAGTCGTTGGGCAACAGCGCCGGCGCGTGCAGATTCACCTCGCAGGCCAGGTTGAAGGGGGCATCCAGGTCGGGCTCTTCGCCGTTCTTCAGCGCGCGCACCGCCTCGTTCAGCATCTCGTTGTACATCGAGAAGCCCACCTCCTGGATGTTGCCGGACTGCGAGTCGCCCAGGATCTCGCCCGTGCCGCGGATCTCCAGGTCGTGCATCGCCAGGTAAAAGCCCGAGCCCAGTTCTTCCATCGCCTGGATGGCTTCCAGGCGCTTCTTGGCGTTGGCCGTGATGGCGTCCTCGCCCGGCGTCAGCAGATAGGCATAGGCCTGGTGATGCGAGCGGCCGACGCGGCCCCGCAACTGGTGCAACTGGGCCAGGCCGAAGCGGTCGGCGCGGTGGATGACGATGGTGTTGGCCGAGGGCACGTCGATGCCGGTCTCGATGATGGTCGTGCACAGCAGTACGTTGAAGCGCTGCTGGTAGAACCCCTTCATCACCTGTTCCAGCTCGCGCTCGGGCATCTGGCCGTGCGCCACGCCCACGCGCGCCTCGGGCACCAGCTCTTCGAGGCGGGCGCGGCGGTTGTGGATGGTCTCGACTTCGTTGTGCAGGAAATACGCCTGGCCGCCGCGCTTCAATTCGCGCAGCAGGGCTTCGCGGATGGTGCTGCCGTCCTCGCGCCGCACGAAGGTCTTGATCGCCAGGCGCTTCTGCGGCGCGGTGGCGATGACGGAGAAGTCGCGGATGCCTTCGAGCGACATGCCCAGTGTGCGCGGAATGGGGGTGGCGGTCAGCGTCAGCACGTCGACCTCGGCGCGCAGCGACTTCAATGCCTCTTTCTGGCGCACGCCGAAACGGTGTTCCTCGTCGATGATGACCAGGCCCAGGCGC
Source organism: Bordetella ansorpii (assembly GCF_900078705.1). GTDB lineage: Bacteria > Pseudomonadota > Gammaproteobacteria > Burkholderiales > Burkholderiaceae_B > Bordetella > Bordetella ansorpii_A. The sequence continues at coordinate 193,866 of NZ_FKIF01000009.1, read as the reverse complement.
TTGAACTGCACGTCCTTGGACAGGATCTTGTGCGTGCCGATGACGATGTCGACGCGGCCGTCGTTGATGCCCTCGATGGCCGTGGCCACTTCCTTGGCCGAGCGGAAGCGCGACAGTTCCACCACGCGCACCGGCCAGTCGGCGAAGCGGTCGGCGAAGGTCTGCGCGTGCTGTTCGGCCAGCAGCGTGGTGGGGCACAGCAGGGCGACCTGCTTGCCGTTGGCGATGGCCAGGAAGGCGGCGCGCAGCGCCACCTCGGTCTTGCCGAAGCCCACGTCGCCGCACACCAGGCGGTCCATGGGCCGGCCCGAGGTCATGTCCATGATGACGGCCTGGATGGCGGCCGACTGGTCGGGCGTTTCCTCGAAGCCGAAGCCTTCGGCGAAGGCCTCGTAGTCGCCCAGCGGCAGCTTGAACGAGAAACCCTCGCGCGCGGCGCGCTGCGCGTACAGCGCCAGCAGTTCGGCCGCGGTGTCGCGCACCTGCCTGGCCGCCTTGCGGCGCGCCTTGTCCCATTGGCCCGAGCCCAACTGGTGCAGCGGCGCGGCTTCGGGATCGGCGCCGCTGTAGCGGGCGATCACGTGCAATTGCGAGACCGGCACGTACAGCGTGCTGCCGTTGGCGTACTCGAGATGCAGGAACTCCATCTCGCCTTCGCCCATGTCCATGTTGACCAGGCCGTGATAGCGGCCGATGCCGTGCTGGGCATGCACCACCGGGTCGCCCGCGCGCAGCTCGGCCAGGTCGCGCACCATGGCTTCGACGTTGCTGGTGCGCTCCTGCGCACGGCGGCCGCGGCGCGAGGCGGTATGGCCGGGATAGAGGTCGTTCTCGGTCAGGAAGGCCAGGCCGGCGCCGGGGATGAGAAAGCCCGCTGACAGCGGCGCCACCGCCAGGCCGAAACGGGCATCGGCGTCCAGGAAGGCCTGCACCGAATCGGTCTGCACTGCCGGGGCGATGCCGTGCTCGGCCAGCATCTGCGCCAGCGTCTCGCGGCGGCCGGCCGAGTCGGCGCACAGCAGCACGCGCAGGTCGGCGCGCGCCAGCAGGGCGCGCAGCCGCATCACCGGGTCGTCGGCCCGGCGCGAGATGCTGACATCCGGCGCGGCGGCGAAATCGGGATGGCTGCGTTCGCCGCCCAGCACCAGGCGCGGGAAATCGCGGAAATGCCCGAACAGGCCTTCCTTGTCCAGGAACAGCGCCTCGGGCGGCAGCACGGGCCGCTCGCGGTCGCTCTTCAGGAAGCTGTAGCGGCTGGCCGTGTCCTGGCCGAAGCGCGTGACGGCGTCGTCGATATCGCCCAGCGTGACCGTGATGGTGCCCGGGGCCAGGTAGTCGAACAGCGTGGCCGTCTGGTCGAAGAACAGCGGCAGGTAGTACTCGACCCCGGCGAAGGCGATGCCGTTGCCGATGTCGCGATACGGCATGGCGCGCGAGGGATCGCCCTCGAACACTTCGCGAAAGCGCGCGCGGAAGCGGTTGCGCGATTCCTCGTCCATCGGGAATTCGCGGCCCGGCAGCAGTTGCACGTCGCGCACCGGGTACAGGCTGCGCTGGGTGTCCACGTCGAAGCTGCGGATGGATTCGATCTCGTTGTCGAACAGGTCCAGCCGGTAGGGCAGCACCGACCCCATCGGGAACAGGTCGATCAGGCCGCCGCGCAGGCAGAATTCGCCGGGCGCGGTGACCTGCGTGACGTGGGTGTAATTGGCCAGCGTGAGCTGCGCGCGCAGGGCGGCCTCGTCCAGCGTGTCCTTCTGGCGGAACGAGAACGTGTAGGCCGCCAGGAAGGCCGGCGGCGCCACGCGGTACAGCGCGGTGGTCACCGGCACCGTCAGCACGTCGACTTCCCGCTGCATCAGCGCATGCAGCGTGTGCAGGCGTTGCGAGATCAGGTCCTGGTGCGGCGAGAACGCGTCGTACGGCAGGGTTTCCCAGTCGGGCAACTGGCGCACGCGCAACTGCGGGGCGTACAGCGGGATCTCCTCGGCCAGGCGCTGGGCCTCGAGGGGATCCGCGGTGAAGACCACCAGCGGCCGGCCGGCCTGCCTGGCCAGGTCGGCCAGCAGCCAGCCATCGGCCGAGCCGGGCGGCCGCGGTTGCGCGTACCGGGCGCCGGGTTTGAGGGCGAGAAGCGTGGCGGCGGTGGCGGGCAAGCCCTGGTGCGCCGCGGAGGAGGATGAGGAATCGGACATCAGGTCGAAGATTATAAAATCCCGGCACCATGTCCGACACTCTTATCGCCATCGTGCCCGCCGCGGGCGTGGGCGCCCGCGCCAGTCAGCCCGGCGCCCAGGCCCTTCCCAAGCAATATCGCCTGCTGGACGGCCAGCCCATGCTGCGGCGCGCCGTGCGGGCGTTGCTGGCCGACGACCGCATCGCCCAGGTCCGCGTGGCCGTGTCGGCCGGCGACGGCTGGGTCGAGGAAGCGTTGCAAGGCCTGCCGCGCACCGTATGGCGCCCGTGCGGCGGCGCCACGCGCGCCGGCACCGTGGCCAATGCCCTGGCCGACAGCGGCGCGGGCGAGCACGACTGGGTGCTGGTGCATGATGCGGCCCGCCCCGGCCTGACGCCGGCCGCGCTGGCCCGCCTGATCGACGCCTGCCTGGCCGATCCGGTGGGCGGTCTGTTGGCGCTGCCGGTGGCCGATACGGTGAAGGCGGGCGGTTCGGCGCAAGACCCCTGCCGCGTGGCCCGCACGGTGGACCGGCAGGGCTTGTGGCTGGCGCAGACACCGCAGATGTTCCGGGCCGGTTTGCTGGGCCGGTGCCTGGCCGCCGCCGTGCAGGGCGGCCTGGCCGTCACGGACGAGGCCTCGGCGATCGAGGCCGCCGGTCACGCGCCGTGCCTGGTCACCGGCGAGGCCCGCAATTTCAAGGTCACGTGGCCTGACGATTTCGAATTGATGGAACGATGGTTGTGAGCAGACCCGCTCGCCGCCCGTCCGAAACGGAAGGATGTGGGAAGGAGGCCGCCGGCCGGCGTCCGGGCCTGCGTTTCGGCGTTCCTGCTTGGCTGTCCGAGGCGGGCGCTCGCCTGCCCGGGCTGGATGTCGCGCAGCGACAGGAGAAACATCGATGACCATTCCCTTCCGTGTCGGCCAGGGGTTCGACGTGCACGCCCTGGTGGAGGGCCGCCCGCTGATCCTGGGCGGCGTCGCCATCCCGCACACTCATGGCCTGTTGGGCCATTCCGACGCCGACGCGCTGCTGCACGCCATCACCGACGCGTTGCTGGGCGGCGCGGGCCTGGGCGACATCGGCCGCCACTTCCCCGATACCGATCCGCAATACCGCGGCGCGGACAGCCGCGTGCTGCTGCGCGCGGCCGCCGAAAAGGTCCGGCGGGCCGGCTGGCAGCCCGTCAACGTGGACGCCACGATCCACGCCCAGGCGCCCAAGATCGGCCCGCATGCCACCGCCATGGTGCGCAACATCGCCGCCGACCTGGGCCTGAGCGAGGGCGACGTCAACATCAAGGCCAAGACCAACGAAAGCCTGGGGTTCCTGGGCCGCAAGGAGGGGATCGCGGCGACGACGGTCGTGCTGCTGGGACGTATCGAGCCGGCCTGATCGCCGGTGTCAGCGGCTTGGCGCCGCGCGACGCCGCCGCCGAGCTTTTCAGGCGTGAAGGCGCCTTGGCGCGTGACGGCGGCTGCCGGCGTCGGGGGGGCCTGCCCGGCGCTCGCGCTGTCTTTCAAGGGCGGCGAGGCTTCCCTGGCGAATCAACGCCAGGTGGCCGGCAGTCGTTCAGCAGGCAGGTCCCATTGCAGCAACTGCATCGCCTGCTCGCCCAGGCGGCTGGCGTCGCCGCTGGTCAGCAGTTCGCAGCCGCCGGCGTATCCCGCCGGTGCCACCAGCGCGGGCGCCTCGGTGCGCAGCCGGTACGCCAGTTGCCTGGCCAGCGCCGGGCCAGGCTCGATGATGGGAAAATCGGGTCCGACGCGCTGCCGCAGCATGGGCAGCAGGAAAGGAAAGTGCGTGCAGCCCAGCACCAGCACGTCCGCGCCTGCGTCCAGCAGCGCGGTCGCCGCGCTATCCACGGCGGCGCGCGCGGCATCGTCGTCCAGTTGTCCGTTCTCCACCAGCAGTACCCAGTCGGGGCAGGGCCGCAGCACGACCCGGGCGCCCGAAGCCGCCCGTTGCGCCAGCGCGGCGAAGCGCGGGCTGGCCAGCGTGCCATGGGTGGCGAAGACGCCGATCACGCCTGTGCGGCTGAGTTGCGCCGCTGGCTTGATGGCGGGTTCGATGCCCACGACGACCAGGTCGGGATGGTGCGCGCGTATCGTGCCGATGGCCGCCGCGGTGGCCGTATTGCAGGCGACCGCGATGGCGCGGGCGTGGCGCGAGACGAAGTAGTCCGCGATGGCCAGCGCGCGCCGTTCGAGAAATTCCTGGGATTTTTCCCCGTAGGGCAGATGGGCCGAATCGGCGACGTAGACCAGCGGCTCGTCCGGCAGGGCGTGGCGGATGTCGCGCAGGGTGCTCAGCCCTCCCGCGCCCGAGTCGTAGATGCCGATGGGGCGGACGTCGGAGAGCGGAGGCATCGAGAGGCTGGGCGGGGGAAAAGCGTCATTCTACGCCGCCACGCCCGAGACGCCGCCCTGTGCATGATGTAATCGAAGATCGGATCAATCTCAGCGAGGAGGACGCATGGGTACGCGAGGACAGGACCGCCAGATCGACAACATCGAGTTCAACGTCAGCGACATGGCGCGCAGCAAGACCTTCTACGGGAATGTGTTCGGCTGGACGTTCACCGATCATGGCCCGACCTATACCGAATTCACCGATGGCCGGCTGACCGGCGGCTTCACCACCGGCGAACCCGTCAAACCGGGCGGCCCGCTGGTCATTCTCTATGCCGATGACCTGGCCTCGACCCAGAACAGCCTCGAGGCCATGGGCGCCACCATCAGCCGCCCGGTGTTTTCCTTTCCGGGCGGCCGCCGCTTCCACTTCATCGATCCGGACGGCTACGAACTGGCGGTCTGGTCCAGCGACTGAGCCGGACAGGGCGGCGGCCGTGGCGGACTGCGGCCCATGAACGCTGTTCCTAGGACAATTTCTTGATGGTCCGCCGGCGGGCGGGCAGACTGGCCGTGCACTGCCCGCCGCGCCGCACCTGCCCCGAGGGGACAGGCGGCACGGACGTGGGCGATGCACGTCCCACCACCCTGGCCAGGAACCCGCCCCGCCATGCCGCAGCCCACCGAAGTCCTCCGCCACCGCTGGCTGATCGTCATCGCCGCCGGCGCCATCATGGGCGCCGCGCTGGGCGTGCGGCACGTCCAGGGGCTTTTCCTGCAACCCGTCGTATCCACGCAGGGTTGGCCGCGCGAGGCATTCGGCCTGGCGCTGGCGGTGCAGAACCTGGTGTGGGGCCTGGCCCAGCCTTTCACCGGCATGGTGGCCGACCGCCATGGGTCGGCAAAGGTCCTGGCGCTCGGCTTGCTGGCCTACGCCGGCGGCCTGGTCTTGATGGCCCATGCCGGCACCCCGGGCGCGTTTGCGCTGACCCATGGCGTATTGATAGGGATGGCGCTGTCCGGCACGGCTTTCGGCACGGTGTACGGCGCCCTCAGCCGGATTTTTCCCGAGGGGCAGCGCGCCTGGGCAATGGCGGTGGCAGGCGCGCTGGGCGGGCTGGGCCAGTTCTGCATGGTGCCCGTGGCCCAGGGGCTGCTCGAACGCGCCGATTGGCAACACGCGGCGGTCGTGCTGGGCGTGTGCCTGCTTGCGCTGGCGCCGCTGGCCGTGCTGTTGCGCGACCGCTCGGGGCGCGGCGCCGCCGGCATCGCGGTTGCGCAGCCGTCGATGGCGGCCGCCATCGGCCAGGCCCTGCGCCATCGGGACTTCTGGCTGCTGAACGTCGGATTCACGGCATGCGGGTTCCAACTGGCGTTCATCGCGACCCACATGCCCGCCTATCTGGCCGAACGGGGCCTGAGCGTGGGACAGGCCGGCGCCACGCTGGCCATCATCGCGCTGGCCAACATTTTCGGCAATTACGCCTGCGCGCGCCTGGGCGGCCGATGGCCGCCGCGCCAGGTGCTCAGCGCGCTGTACGTGGCGCGGACCCTCGCCATCGCGGTCTTCGTGGCCGTCCCCGTCACGCCTTTCAGCGCCTACGCCTTTTCGGCGGTCATGGGTTTTCTATGGCTGGGGACCGTTCCGCTGACCAACGGCGTGCTGTCCCGCATCTTCGGGGTGCGCTATATCGGTACGCTCTTCGGCCTGGTGTTTCTGGGGCACCAGATTGGCGGTTTCCTGGGGGTATGGCTGGGCAGCCTCGTGTACGACGCGTACCGGTCCTACGACCTGATATGGATGGCGTCGATCGCCTTGGGCCTGATGGCGGCGTGGGTGCATTGGCCGATCGACGACCGGCCTTCGCCGCAGGCGAGCACGGCCGGGATCGCCTCATGATGGACCGCCGCATCGTGACCTGGGGGACGCGCGGCGCGCTGGCCACGGCGGGGGCGCTGCTGCTGGCCGTGGTGTTTCTTGCCTGGCTCGACCCCGGTCTCGCCCTGGCCCTGGCGGATGGCGCATGGCTGTGCCGCTGAGGCTTGCCTGCCATGCCGGTGGTCATCCTCGCCACGGCCTGCGCCGGATCGGATGCCGTACATGCCGCCGTGGCCGTGCGGTTCGAGGTCGTGCGGCGGCACGCCTTCGCAAGACTTGATCAGCCTGGACATGCGCGGTCCCTTGGACATGCGCCATGTCCAAGGGACCGAAGCCGTGCAATGCGAGGCGGCGGGCCGAACGGGCGTGGCCCGCGGCTTCTTACTTGCCTTGCGCCGCCAGCGCCTGGGCAGCAGCGTTGACCACCGCCGCGATGCGGCCGGCGTCACGCAATTGCTCGGAGCTGAAGCCGTCCTTGCGCAGGTTCTCGAAGTGCGACTGGATGCAGAAGTGGCACTTGCCGATGATCGACGCCACCAGGGCGAACAGTTCGAAGCGCTTCTTGTCCACGCCGCCATGGGTGGCGTAGGCGTTCATGCGCAACTGGGCCGGCAGCGTCTTCAACTGGGCGTCGCCCGACATCTCGACGTACGGATACCAGACGTTGTTCATGCCCATCAGCGTCGCGGCGGTCAGCGCGGCGTTCGCGTCGGTCTCGGACAGCGCGCCCTTGAAGGCGTCGACCAGGAACGGGCTGCGCGCGGCGAAGGCGGCGGCCAGGGCAGCGCCCAGCGCATCCTCCGGCGCCAGCGTGGAGCGGGCGATGACGGAATCCAGATTCAGGCGGATGTCCTTCGCCCAATCCGGCAGTTGTTCCTTGATGGTAGAGAGGAATTCCATAGCTTTTACCTATATTCTGGAGCAAGAAAAGCCCGGACGAACCGGGCCAGCGTATTGCTTACAGCGTGTCGCCGCCGACCGTGCGGTTGCACGGGCACAGCTCGTCGGTTTGCAGGCCGTCCAGCAGACGCAGGACTTCCTCGGGGTTACGGCCGACGTTCAGGTTGTTCACCGAAACGTGCTGGATCGTGTTGTCCGGATCGACGATGAAGGTGGCGCGCAGCGCCACGCCAGCGCCCTTCTCGCGCACGCCCAGTTGGTCGATCAGCGAGCCGGTGGTGTCGCCGAATTGGTAGTGGCCCAGCTTGTTGAGGTCCGGGTGCTCACGGCGCCATGCCAGCTTGACGAATTCGTTGTCCGACGAACCGCCCAGCAGGACGGCGTCGCGGTCTTCGAAATCCTTGGCCAGCTTGTCGAAGCCGACGATTTCGGTCGGGCACACGAAGGTGAAGTCCTTCGGGTAGAAGTAGATGACCTTCCACTTGCCGGGGAACGAGCTTTCGGTGATGTCTTCGAAGGCCGAGACGCCGTTTTCTTCGTGCTGGTTGAAGCCGGGCTTGACGCCGGTGACCTTGAAGGACTCGAGTTTATCGCCAACAGTTTTCATGTGTGCTCCCATTAGGTGTTGGGTGGAAAGGGGCTCGCGTGGAGCCGAGACATCTAATTTTACGCTATTGATTTTCGATGTCTAATTGATAATTTCTAAATTTGGCTTTGGGCAGCTCTATGCGTGCCTTCAGGCCGCCGCCCGGCCGGGGCTGCATTTTCAGCGACCCGCCGACGTGCTTGAGCAGGCGTTCGACGATGGCCAGGCCCAGGCCCGCGCCGCTGACGCCGGTGCGGGCTGCTTCGCCGCGCGAGAAGGGGCGCAGGAGACGTTCGACTTCCTCGGGGGCGATGCCGGGACCGCGGTCGCAGACTTCGATGGCCACCGTACTGCCCTCGGATTGCACGGTCATGACCAGGTGGGCCAGTCCATCGGTGGAGCGGCCATAGCGGCGCGCGTTCTCGATCAGGTTGCCGACGATGCGCTTGAGGTCCAGCGCGGTGATCCGCGCGCGCAGGCCGGGCTCGATGTTGGCCTCGAGCTCGCCGCCCAGCGACGCGGTATGGCTGCGCTCGCGCTCGAACAGCTCGTGCAGCACCAGGGAGATGTCGGTGGCCAACTGGGGCAGGGTGCCCGCCGGGCGGGCGTATTCCATCAACTGGCCGATACTGTGGTCGATCTGGGCCAGGTCGTCGTCGATGGCCTGGCGGGCGTCTTCCGACACGCCGCTCATCTCGATTTCCAGGCGCATGCGCGCCAGCGGCGTGCGCAGGTCGTGCGAGATGCCCGCCAGCATCAATTCCCGGTCGGCCTCGGCCTGGCGCAGGTCTTTCGACATGCGGTTGAACGAGGCATTGAGGTCGCGGATCTCCAGCGGCCCCTGCTCGGGCAGCGATGCAGGGGTTTCGCCGCGCGACAGCACCTGGGCCGCGCGCGCCAGCCGTGACAGCGGCCGGTTGACGAAGCCCACGCTGACCGCGGCGCCCACCAGCGACAGCAGCAGCGCGGTCGCGCCCCAGCCCAGCCACTCTATGCCGCCGGTCAGCCCGATCTGCTCGCGCTCGAACACCAGCCAGTAGAGATCCTGGTCGATCTGGAAGCTGACCCAGAAGCCGGGTACCTGATTGACCCCCCACGCGATCTGGGTATCCGCGCCGAACCGGGCGCGGATCTGCTGCGCCACGCGCTGCCAGTAGTCGTCGTCGGGCAGTCCTTCGGTGAAATCGGTGACTTCGCGCGGATAGACCTGGATACCTTCGTTGGTCGCCAGGTCGAGCAGCAACTTGCTGCGCTCCTCCGCATGCGAATAGACGAGCGCCGTCCGGGTGATGTTCACGGCAGTGATCACCCGCTGGGCCATCTGGTTGGCGCGCGGTCCCAGCTCCATGCTGAAGAAGACCTGCAACCACGCTCCAAGGCTGACCAGCATGAGCGCGGCCAGCAAAAGGAACGTGCGCCCGAAGAGACCCAGGCGCAGACGGGAAGTCAGGTTGCGGAGAAGTCTGCGTAAGCGGGGCACAGGAGCACGCTCCTGCCCGGTGATACGGGCTGTTTTATCAGCTTCCGCCATCCGGCACGAAAACGTAGCCCAGGCCCCAGACGGTCTGGATGAAGACCGGTTTGGACGGGTTCGGCTCGATCAGCTTGCGCAGACGCGAAATCTGCACATCCAGGCTGCGGTCGAAGGCTTCGTACTCGCGGCCGCGCGCAAGTTCCATCAGTTTGTCGCGCGACAGGGGAATCTTGGGGTGACGGGCAAACACCTTCAGCACCGAGAATTCGCCGGTGGTGATCGGCACCTGTTCGCTGTTGCGGGTGAGGGTGCGCGTGGAGAGGTTGAGCACGTACGGGCCGAAGGCGATCGACTCGTTTTCCTGGCTGGGCGCGCCGGGGTGCTCCTCGGTGCCGCGGCGGCGCAGGATCGCGTTGATGCGGGCCAGCAGTTCGCGCGGGTTGAAGGGCTTGGACAGGTAGTCGTCCGCGCCCATTTCCAGGCCGACGATACGGTCGATCTCTTCTGCCTTGGCGGTCAGCATGATGATCGGCGTATTGTCGTGTCCGCCCCGCAGGCGGCGGCAGATCGACAAGCCGTCTTCGCCTGGCAGCATCAGGTCGAGGACGAGCAGGTCGAAGTGCTCGCGCTGCCAGAGCTTGCCCATTTCCTTGGCATCCTCGGCGACGAACACGTTGAACCCTTGTTCAGACAGGTAGCGCCGCAGCAGATCGCGAAGACGGGGGTCATCGTCGACGACGAGGATCTTGCGGATGGGGGTGGTGTTTTGAGTATTCATGGCCGGAAATGTAACAGTGACGAGAACCGCGGGCAATCGGCATTTCACAATGTATTACACATTGCGCATAACGGTTGAAAACTCTCGGTTTTTTCTCGAAGGGTTGCTCCAATTTCGTACAATTCCGCACCATGAACTTGACTCTGCTGGCCTTTGAAACCTCGTCCACGCGCTGCGGCGTGGCGCTTTTGTGCGATGGGGAGGGAACACCTCGCCTCGATCTGCTCGAACACGAAGGCGCCCAGGAACACGCCGAACGCCTGCTGCCCATGGCGCGGGAGTTGCTGACGCGCGCCGGGCGGGTGCCCGCCGACGTGGGAGCCGTGGCGTTCGGCCAGGGCCCCGGGGCCTTTACCGGCCTGCGGGTGGCCTGTGGCGTGGCGCAGGGCATGGCGCTGGGACTGGGCGTGCCGGTGCTGCCCGTGGTGTCCCATCTGGCCGTGGCGGCCGAAAGCGGCGCCGGCCCGCAAGAGGCCGTCCTGGTGGCGCTGGATGCGCGCATGGAAGAGGTCTACCTGGCGGCTTACCTGCCTGATGGCGACGGCTGGCGCGAGCTGCGGGCGCCCATGCTGATCGCGGCGGCCGAGGCCATGCCCTGGGCGCTGCATCACCTGCCGATCTGGTCGGAACAGGCCGGCCGGCCGCTGGCGCTGCTGCGTGCCGGCGACGCCTGGGATGCCTATCCCGTGATGGCCGAGGCCGGCTCCGGCACGCGGCGCTGCGCGGCGACCCGGCCGCGGGCCACCGCCGTGGCGCGCCTGGCATGGCAGGCCTGGCAGCGTGGAGACACCGTGGATCCCGACGCGGCCGCGCCGCTGTACGTGCGGGACAAGGTGGCCTTCACCACCGCCGAGCGTCTGGCCGGGCAGGGGGGCAATCCCCGTGCCGGCACCCAGTTGGCCGAGCCGGCGGTGCCGTCCAGGCCGAATGCCCCGCCGCCCATCGATGACCTCGAACTGCTGCCGATGACGCCAGCCGATCTCGACGACGTGGCCGACCTCGAGGCCCAGGTGCAGGCTTTTCCCTGGACGCGCGGCAATTTCGCCGACGGCCTGGCGGCGGGCTATCCGGGCTGCGTGCTGCGCGCGCAGGGCCGCCTGGTGGGGTTCTGCCTGCTGATGCTGGCGCCAGACGTGGCGCACCTGCTGGTGATCGCTGTGCCGCGCGCGTTGCACCGCCGCGGCCTGGGGCGCAGATTGCTGGCGTGGTGCGAAATGCGCACCCGGCAGGCCGGCGTGCCTGGGCTGTTGCTCGAGGTACGGCCCTCGAACGAAGGGGCCGTCGGTTTCTACGAGCAGTCCGGTTTCCTGCGGGTCGGTGTGCGCAGGGGCTATTATCCGAGCGGTAAAGGTAAACGCGAGGATGCATTGGTCATGCAGAAGACCATCGAGAGCGGCGACGCATGACGGGTGCGCACGTCCGGGCGGGGGCGCCATCGGCGCCGCGCGTCAATCCCTTGCAGCGGCTGTGGTTGCGCGAGCTGGGTATCGAGAAGACCTGGCTGCGCGAGGCGGCGCCGGCGCAGCCCGTTGCCGCGCCCGTTGCCGCGCTGGAGAAGGCACCGCAGGCCGCTGAAACGATGGCGAGGCAGGGGCCGGTGGCCGCGCGCCCCGGCACGCAAGTCGATGCCTCGCCGGCCAAGCCCGCGGGCGGTCCGCCTTCCACGGCCTCCGAACACATCAAGGCGGCGCTGGCCGCGACGGGCCGCAATGCGGCCCCGGCGCCCGCGGCAGCCGCCGCGCCGCGCGGTCCCGCACCCTACGTCGCGGAAACTTCCGAAGCCAAGGAAGCGCGCCTGCGCCAGGTGCGGGGGGCCGACGTCGAGACCCTGCGCGGCATGGTCACCGGCTGCGAGGCCTGCGGCCTTTGCCGGGGACGGCGCAACGCCGTCTTCGGCATGGGCGCAACCGCGCCGCGCTGGATGGTGGTGGGCGAGGCGCCAGGCGAGCAGGAAGACCGGCAGGGCCTGCCGTTCGTGGGACGTTCGGGCCAGTTGCTGGATGCCATGCTGGCGTCGGTCGGCATGAGCCGCGAACAGGATGTCTTCATCGCCAACGTGATCAAGTGCCGCCCGCCGGGCAACCGCAATCCGACGCCCGACGAAATCGCCGCCTGCAGCCCTTACCTGATGCGGCAGATCGCCTTGCTCAAGCCCGAGCGCATCCTGGTGGTGGGCCGCTTCGCGGCGCAGACGCTGCTGGGCACGGACGCCACCATCGGCAGCCTGCGCGGCCGCGTCCATCACCTGGAAAGCGACGGCCGCCGGATTCCCGTGATCGTCAGCTATCACCCGGCCTACCTGCTGCGCAGCCCGGCCGAGAAGGCCCGCAGCTGGCAGGACCTGCGCCTGGCGGCCACGTTGTCATAGGGTTCTCGTATCCGCCATCCAAAAAAAAGGGGCCGTCGAACGGCCCCGTTTTTTTCCGGACGGGAGTCAGTGCCCGTCGCCCAGCGCCTTGCCGTGGCCTTCCTGGCCGATCTGTTCCAGCATGTCGGGATGCGCGCGGCGGTTCAGGCGGCACCAGTACATCACCACGGTCATCAGCGTGAAGACGATCAGGCCGAAGACCACGATGATGGTGTTGATCGACATGTTCAGCCACAGCATCAGCGAGTACATGGCCACCATCAGCAGGATGTTGAGCTGCTCGTTGAAGTTCTGCACGGCGATGGAATGGCCGGCCGACAGCAGCACGTGGCCGCGGTGCTGGAGCAGGGCGTTCATGGGCACGACGAAGAAGCCGGCCAGGCCGCCGATCAGCAGCAGCAGCACGTACACCGCCCAGGGGGAATACACCAGCGGCATCAGCAGCACGACCAGGCCCATCGAGGCGCCCACCGGCAGCACGCACAGCGCCTTGCGCAGCGGGATGCGGCCGGCCAGGATCGATCCCACCACGGTGCCCAGCGCGGCCACGCCCATCAGGATGGAAGCCTGGTCCAGGCGGTAGCCCAGGTGGTCGCGGCCCCATTCGATGACGATCAGTTGCAGCGTGGCGCCGGCGCCCCAGAACAGGGTGGTGACCGCCAGCGAGATCTGGCCCAGCTTGTCGCGCCACAGCACGCGGACGTAGCCCGTGAAGGTGCGCACCAGCTTGAGCGGGTTCTTCTGCTGCGGCGGGTAGCGCACGTGCGTGGGCGGGATCAGCAGGTTGCACAGCGCGGCCAGCAGGTAGACCACGGAGATGACCAGGATGGCGGCCTCGGCGGGGGTGTGGACCAGCGTGCCGATGGTCGGGTGCATCAGCAGCGCCTCGGATACCTTGGGGGAGATGAGCGCGCCGCCCAGCACCGTGCCGATGATGATGGACAGCACCGTCAGGCCCTCGATCCAGCTGTTGCCCACCACCAGCTTGTCGGGCGGCAGCATCTCGGTGACGATGCCGTACTTGGCCGGCGAGTAGGCGGCCGCGCCGATGCCCACCACGGCATAGGCCAGGCAGACCAGGACGGTCTGCAGGTCATGGGACAGGCCGACGCTGGCGTAGGAGAACATCAGCAGACAGCCGCCGACTTTCATGGCGTTGGTGACGAACATGACACGGCCCTTGGGGAAGGTGTCCGCGACGGCGCCCACGAAGGCGGCCAGCACCACGTAGGCCAGCGCGAAGGTCCATTTCATCATCGGCGCCATCCAGTCGGGACCGCGCAATTCCTGGATCAGGGCGATGGCCGCGATGAACAACGCGTTGTCCGCCATGGACGAGAAGGCCTGCGCGGCCATGACCAGATAGAACCCGCGTTTCAAAAGGATGTCCCCGCTGCCCTGGACGATGTCCTTGGGCGGAAAGTTGTGCTGTACGACAAAGTGTCAGCGAGTATAGCGTCCGGCTGCGTTGGCCGGACTCCGGATGCGCCCGTGCATGGCGCGCGCCGGAGGGCGGCGCCGCGTCGGCCCCCGGACGTCCGCGGGAGCGCCTGGGGTATCATACGACCCGTGTCCGCCGGCCCCCAGGGGCCGCTTTCGTATTCGCGGCATGTCGGCCCGCGTCGATGCGTCTCTTTCCTTTTCGAATAACCGCTCCGCCACCGCACCGTGCGTCTTACCCAGCTCAAACTCGCCGGATTCAAGTCGTTCGTCGACCCCACCGTCATTCCCGTCCCCAGCCAACTGGTGGGCGTGGTGGGGCCGAACGGCTGCGGCAAATCCAACATCATCGACGCGGTGCGTTGGGTGCTGGGCGAGGCCAAGGCCTCGGAGCTGCGCGGCGAGTCGATGCAGGACGTGATCTTCAACGGTTCGGGCAACCGCAAGCCGGCGGCTCGCGCCTCGGTCGAGATGGTGTTCGACAACAGCGAGGGCCGCGCTGCGGGGCAATGGAGCACCTACGCCGAGATCGCGGTGCGCCGCGTGCTCACGCGTGACGGCACCAGCAGCTATTACGTCAACAACCAGCAGGTCCGCCGCCGCGACATCCACGACATCTTCCTGGGCACCGGCCTGGGCGCGCGTGGCTACGCCATCATCGGGCAGGGCATGATCAACCGCCTGATCGAGGCCAAGCCCGAAGAGCTGCGGGTGTTCCTCGAAGAGGCCGCGGGCGTGTCGCGCTACAAGGAGCGCCGCCGCGAGACCGAGAACCGCCTGTCCGATACCCGCGAGAACCTGACGCGCGTCGAAGACATCCTGCGCGAGTTGGGCAACCAGCTGGAAAAGCTGGAGGCCCAGGCGGAAGTGGCCCGCCAGTATCGCGAATTGCAGTCCGACGGCGAGCTGAAGCAATACGCCCTGTGGCTGCTGAAGGAAACCGGCGCGCGCGACGAGCGCGTGCGCAAGAACCAGGAGATGGCCCAGGCGCAGAACGCGCTGGAGGCCGCCACGGCCAGTCTGCGGGCGGGCGAGGCCGCGCTCGAGGCGCATCGCCAGGCCCACTATGCCGCCGGCGACGCGGTGCACGCCGCGCAAGGGCAACTGTACGAGGCCAATGGCCAGGTCAGCCGGCTCGAGGCCGAGATCCGCCACGTAGTCGATTCGCGCAATCGCCTGCAGGCCCGCCGCCAGCAGTTGGCGTCGCAGATCGCCGAATGGGGCGCCCAGCAGGAACACTGCATCGAGCAGATCGCCCAGGCCGAGGAAGACCTGGCCACGGGCGCCGCGCGCACCGAAGAGGCGCGCGCGCGTGCCGAGGACGCCCAGGCGTCGCTGCCCAACGTCGAGGCCCGCGTGCGTGAAGCCGCCGCCGCGCGCGACGGCATGCGCGGCGACCTGGCGCGCGTCGAGCAGAACCTGGCCCTGGCCGCGCAAAGCCAGCGCGACGCCGACCGCCAGTTGCAGACCCTCGAGCAGCGCCGCGAGCGCCTGCAGCAGGAACTGCGCGAACTGCACGCCCCGGATCCCGCCCGGCTGGAGCAACTGGCGGGCGATCGCGCCGCCGGCGAGGACCAGCTCGAAGCGGCCCAGGCCGAACTGGCCGAACTCGAAGGCCGCGTGCCCGAGGCCGATGCCCAGCGCACCCGCGCCCAGGGCGCGGCCCAGCAGGAAGTGCAGAGCCTGGCCCGCCTGGAGGCGCGCCTGTCCGCGCTGGTCAAGCTGCAGGAAGACGTGCAGAAGCAGGGGGCGCTGGAGCCCTGGCTGGCGCGCCACGAACTGGCCGGCCTGTCCCGCCTGTGGCAGAAGTTGCACGTCGAGCCTGGCTGGGAAACCGCCCTGGAGTCCGTGCTGCGCGAACGCATGGCCGCCTTGGAAGTGCGCAGCCTGGATTGGGCGCGCGCCTTCGCCGAGGATGCGCCGCCCGCCCGCCTGGCTTTCTACCAGTTGCCCACGCCCGCGCCGGCTCCCGCCGCGCCCGCGGGCCTCGTGCCGCTGGCCAGCCTGCTGCGCGTCACCGAGCCCAGCCTGAAGGCGCTGCTGAACGACTGGCTGCGCAACGTCTACACCGCACCCGATCTGGCGCAGGCCCTGGCCGGCCGGGCCTCGCTGCCCGAGGGCGCCATCTGCGTGGTCCAGGCCGGCCATGTGGTCGACGGCCACAGCGTGCGTTTCTACGCGCCCGACTCCGAGCAGGCCGGCATGCTGGGCCGCCAGCAGGAAATCGAGAACCTGCAGCGCGAGATCAAGGCGCAGCAACTGATCACCGACCAGGCCCGCAGCGCAGTGGCGCGCGCCGAAGCGGACTGGCAGCAGGTCTCGCAGGCCGTCGCGCCGGCGCGCCAGCGCGTGGCCGAAGTCACGCGCCGCGTGCATGACATCCAACTCGAACACTCGCGCCTGCAACAGCAGGCCGAGCAATCGGGCGAGCGGGCCTCGCGCCTGCGCCAGGACCTGGACGAACTGGCCGCGCACGAGGAAGACCTGCGCGCCACCCGCGAGGAAGCCGAGGCCCGCTTCGAGACCCTCGACGCCGAGCTGGGCGAGCATCAGTCGCGGTTTGCCGATGCCGAAATCGCCGGCGAAGACCTGGCCGCCGAGGCGGAGTCCGCCCGTGTCAAGCTGCGCGAGCTCGAACGCGCCGCGCAGGAGTCCGAGTTCGCCGAACGCAGCGTGCAGGCCCGCATCGCCGACCTGCAACGCAACCGGCAACTGGCGGCGGACCAGAGCCACCGGGGCCGCACCGAGATGGAACAGCTCGACGCCGATCTGTCCGAACTGGACGCCTCGGCGTCGCAGGCGGGCCTGCAGGACGCGCTGGAGCATCGCGCCGAATGCGAGGAAGCCCTGCTGCGCGCGCGCCAGGAGCTGGACAACCTGTCCGCCGGGTTGCGCGCCGCCGACGAGGAACGCATGCAGCAAGAGCGTGGCCTGGAACCGCTGCGCAACCGCATCACGCAATTGCAGCTGGACGAGCAGGCCGCCCGCCTGGCCGAAGCGCAGTTCACCGAGCAGCTCAATGCGCGCGAAGTCGACCGCGAGGCGCTGGCCCGCGAACTGGCCGAGAAGCCCGACGAATGGCGCCGGGCCAGTTGGCTGCAGTCCGAGGTGGGCCGCATCTCGCGCCAGATCGATGCCCTGGGCTCGGTCAACCTGGCTGCCCTGGACGAACTGACCTCCTCGCGCGAGCGCAAGACCTTCCTGGATTCACAGCAGCAGGACCTGATGACCGCGATGGAGACCCTCGAGGACGCCATCCGCAAGATCGACCGCGAGACCCGCGAACTGCTGCAAGAGACCTTCAATACCGTCAACGGCCATTTCGGCGAGCTGTTCCCGCGCCTGTTCGGCGGTGGCGAAGCCAGGCTCACCATGACCGGCGACGAGATCCTCGATGCCGGCGTGCAGGTCATGGCGCAGCCGCCCGGCAAGCGCAACAGCACCATTCATTTGCTGTCAGGCGGTGAGAAGGCGCTGACGGCCACCGCGCTGGTGTTCGCGCTGTTCAAGCTCAACCCCGCGCCGTTCTGCCTGCTCGACGAGGTGGACGCGCCGCTGGACGACGCCAATACCGAGCGCTACGCCAACCTTGTCAGCGCCATGAGCCAGCAGACGCAGTTCCTGTTCATATCTCATAACAAGATCGCCATGCAGATGGCCAAGCAATTGGTCGGCGTGACCATGCAGGAACAGGGCGTTTCGCGTATCGTTGCCGTAGACATAGATTCGGCCGTGCAGATGGCGACCGAATAACCCCCTAGAGTGATAAACGCGCCCTGCGCGGTGCGGAACTGATAAATGAGCGATTTGCAGATGGGGCTGATTGCCCTGGGTGTGCTGTTCATCCTGTTGGTGCTGGGATTCAACTGGTGGCAAGACCGCCGGGTACGCCGCAAGATGCAGGCGCAGTTTCCCGGTTCCGAACAGGATCCGCTGCTGGGAGCCGGCGACATGCGCGCGGGCGCCGCGCCGGTGGGCCCCTCGCGCCGTGAGCCCGGCATCGGCCACAGCAACGCCGCCGTGTCTGCCGAGGCTCCGTCGCACGAGGCCGATGATCCCCAGGAGCCGGATCCCGCCTGCGAGGTTGTCATCGAGGTGCGGTTCAGCGAGCCGGTGCGCGGCGCCGACCTGGCGCCATATCTGCAAGGCCTGCGCAGCGTGGGCCGCAAGCCCCTGCGCCTCTTCGCCCAGACCGATGGGCATCGCCACCGCGCCCGCGTGCATCTGCAGGAAGCCTATGTATCGCTGCAACTGGCCGTACTGCTGGCCAACCGCAGCGGTGCGCTGACCGCCATCGAATGGTCGCAGGCCTGGGCGCGCGCGCAGGACCTGGCCGACCGTTTCGACGGCAACATCGAAAGTCCCGACCAGCAGGCCGCGCTCGAACAGGCCGCCCGCCTGGACGACACCTGCGCGGCCCTGGACACGCAGGTGGGCCTGACGCTGGTGATGCAGGCGCCGCTGCCGGCCTCCGACGTGCTGTCCGCCGCCCTGGCGCAGGGCTTCTCGATCGACGGGCCGCGCCTGGCCTGGCTGGCCGACACCGGCGTGACGCGATTCACGCTGTCGCGCGCCGACGGCGCGCCGCTGGAAGCGGGCGGCGCGCCCGCCGACCGCCTGTACCTGCTGCTGGACGTGCCGTGCACGCCGGCCGACACGCGCGCCTTCGGCCGCATGGTCGACGTGGGCCGGGATCTGGCCGAACGCCTGGGCGCCGATCTGGTCGATGACCAGGGCAAGCCGCTGGGGCAGGGCGCCGACGCTGTCATCGACGAGCGCCTGCAGGTCCTGTTCCAGCAGCTCGAGCAGGCCGGGCTGCCGGCCGGCGGCGAGCGCGCGCTGCGGGTCTTTTCTTGATTTTTTATCCGGCGGCCTGGCGGCGCGGTTGAGGTCGCCCGCGCCGGACTGGACATGCCATGACGGATAGCAAGCCCACCTTGCCGACGCCGGCCGAACGCGCCGCCGTCCTGCGTACCGAGATCGAGCAGCACAACGTCCGCTATTACACGCAGGACGCGCCCACGGTATCGGATGCCGATTACGACGCGCTGATGCGCGAGCTGCAGGCCATCGAGGCCGAGCATCCCGAACTGGTCACGGCGGAATCGCCCACGCAACGCGTCGGCGCCGCGCCCCAGGCCGAGTTCGGCAGCGTGCGCCACGCGGTGCCCATGCTGTCGCTGGGCAATGCCTTCGAGGAAGACGACGTCACCGCTTTCGACAAGCGTGTGTCCGACACGCTGCGCAACGCCGGCTTGCTGGCGGCCGACGCGCAGGTCACCTATTTCTGCGAATTGAAGCTGGATGGCCTGGCCATCAGCCTGCGCTACGAAGACGGCCTGCTGGTGCAGGCCGCCACGCGCGGCGACGGGCAGACCGGGGAAGACGTCACCGCCAACATCCGCACCATCAAAGAGATCCCCGGGCGCCTGAAAGGCCCCGCGCCCAAGGTGCTGGAGGTGCGTGGCGAAGTGCTGATGACGCGCGCCGATTTCGAGCGGCTGAACCAGGCCCAGGCCGAACGCGGCGAGAAGATCTTCGTGAATCCGCGCAACGCGGCGGCGGGCAGCCTGCGGCAGCTCGATTCGCGCATCACCGGACAGCGGCGCCTGACGTTCTTCGCCTACAGCTGGGGCGAGGTGCAGGGCTTGCCGCGCGGCGAGTCGGACGTCTACGACGAACCCGCGCCGGGCGTGCGCGAGGCCTCCACGCTGCCGCGCGACAGCCATGGCGACATGCTGGCCTGGCTGGCCGAGATCGGCCTGCCCGTGAACGTGGCGCACAACCATCGCGCCCAGGGCGCCGCCGGGCTGATGGCCTTCTACAGGCAGGTCGGCGAGATCCGCGCGGACCTGCCCTACGACATCGACGGCGTGGTCTACAAGGTCGATGCCTTGCCGGCCCAGCGCGTGCTGGGCTTCGTGGCCCGGGCGCCGCGTTTTGCCGTGGCGCACAAGTTTCCCGCCGAAGAGGCCACGACCGAGCTGCTGGGCATCGAGGTGCAGGTGGGCCGCACCGGCGCCATCACGCCGGTGGCGCGCCTTGCGCCGGTGTTCGTGGGCGGCGTCACCGTCACCAACGCCACGCTGCACAACGAGGACGAGATCCGCCGCAAGGACGTGCGCGTGGGCGACACGGTGATCGTACGGCGCGCGGGCGATGTGATTCCCGAGGTGGTCGGTCCGGTGCTGCAGAAGCGCGAGGGCGATCCGCCGCTGTTCGTCATGCCCACGGCCTGCCCGGTATGCGGCTCGGCCATCGAGCGCCTGGAAGACGAGGCCATCGCGCGCTGCACCGGCGGCCTGTTCTGCGCCGCGCAGCGCAAGCAGACCCTGTTGCACGCCGCCGGCCGCAAGGCGCTGGACATCGAAGGCCTGGGCGAGAAGCTGGTCGACCAACTGGTGGAAAGCGGCCGGGTGAAGTCGCTGGCCGACCTCTACAGCCTGAAGGGCGCCGAGTTGGCCGCGCTGGACCGCATGGGCGAGAAATCCGCCGAGAACCTGGTGCAGGCCATCGACAAGGCTCGCCAGCCCACCCTGGGCCGGCTGCTGTTCGCGCTGGGCATCCGCCACGTGGGCGAGACCACGGCGCGCGATACGGCGCGCCATTTCGGCTCGATCGACGCAGTGATGAATGCCGACGAGGAAGCCTTGCTGGCCGTGCCCGACGTGGGGCCGGTGGTGGCGGGCTCCATCCACCGTTTCTTCGCGGAGCCGCACAACCGCGAGATCGTCGACCTGCTGCGCCAGCAGGGCGTGGAACCGGTGGCCGAGGCGCAACCGCAGGGCACCACGCTGGCCGGCAAGACCTTCGTGCTGACGGGCACCATGCCGAACTGGACGCGCGAGGAAGCCACGATGCACATCCAGGCCGCGGGCGGCAAGGTCAGCGGCTCGGTGTCGAAGAAGACGGCCTACGTGGTGTCGGGCGAGGATGCCGGCAGCAAACTGAAAAAAGCGCAGGAACTGGGCGTGACCATCCTGGACGAGGACGGGTTGAAGGCGTTGCTGGGGCAGGGGTAAGGACGTCTCGCCGTATCCGATCCAGGCTGCCCGAACGAAAAAGCCTGCTTGAAGAAGCAGGCTTTTTAACTGAGGCCGGAAGACCCGTCTTACTGGATCTTGGCCTTGTCGCGCAGGTCCTTCTGGAAGGCGCTGAGCGTTTGCTGGCGCAGCATTTCTTCCAGTTGCGGACGGACCTGGTCCAGCGGCGGGAATTCCACCGGGCGGGTGTCGTCGACCTGGATGATGTGCCAGCCGAACTGGGTCTGCACCGGCTTGTCGGCCAGTTCGCCCTTCTTCAGCTTCTGCACGGCCTCGGCGAACGGGGGCACGTAGTTGGTGGGGGGCGCCCAGCCCAGGTCGCCGCCGCGCTCGGCGCTGCCGGGGTCTTGCGAGTTTTTCTTGGCCAGTTCGTCGAACTTGGTCTTGTCCGACTTGATCTGGGCCAGCAGGTCGTTGGCGGTCTTCTCATCCTTGACCAGGATGTGGCGGACCTTGAATTCCTGCTTGCCAGCCTGTTCCTTCTTCAGCTTGTCGTACTGGGCCTGGATCTGGGCGTCGGTGACGGGGTGCTTTTCCAGGTAGCCGGCCATCAGCGAGCGCACCAGGATGCCCTGGCGAGCCAGTTCCAGCTCGGTCTGCACGTCGGACTGCTTGGCGATGCCTTGCTTCTCGGCGGCCTGCACGAACACCTGGCGGTTGATCATTTCTTGCTTGACCTGCTCGCGCAGCTGCGGCGAGTCGGTGGCGCCCTGCGAAACCAGCAGCTTGACGAACTCGTCCAGGCTCTTCTGCGTGATGGCCTTGCCGTTGACGGTAGCCACGTTCTGCGCGAAGGCAGGCGCGGCGATAGCGCATGCCGCAGCCAGCATGATGATGCGTTTCATGGTTGTCCTTTGTGGGATTTACTGGGAAGAAGGCGGCTGTGCGTCGAGCGCAAGCGCATGGATGGGATGGGGGATGAGGTCTTGCAAATGATGATACACCAGCCTGTGGCGGGCCACGTGCGACAGGCCGGTGAAGCAGGCCGCCACGATGCGCACGTGGTAATGGCCCGCGCCGCCCTGTGCGCCGGCGTGTCCGGCATGCAGGTGCGAGTCGTCGCGGATGTCCAGTTCAAGCGGCTGCAGGGCGGCCAGGCGGCCACGGATCAGGCCGATGCGGTCGGTCTCGTCGGTCATGATGAAAGCCGGGTCAGTCCTTGGCCTTGTCGTCGCCGGCCGCTTCCGCGGGGCGGATGTGCCGGCCCAGCCAGATCGACTGCGCGATGACGAAGACGATCATCAGGCCGGTCTGGCCGAAGGCCTTGAAGCTGACCCATTGCTCTTCGGTGAACTGCCCGGAGAAGGCCACGTACAGGTTGAGGACGCCGCACGCCAGGAAGAACAGGATCCAGGTGATGTTGAGCTTGTCCCAGATGGCCCCGGGCAGGTCGATCTGGCGGCCCATGAGGCTGCGCATCAGGTTGCGGCCCATCAGCAGGCGCGCGCCCAGCAGCACGACGGCGAAGAGCCAGTACAGCACGGTGGGCTTCCACTTGATGAACACGTCGCTGTGCAGCCACAGCGTGGCGCCGCCGAAGACCATGATGACGGCCAGGCCGATCCAGTGGGTGGCCTCGATGGCCTTGCCGCGGATGCGCAGCCAGGCGACCTGCGCCAGCGAGGCCGCCATGGCGACGCCCGTGGCCACGTACAGGTCGGCGAACTTGTAGGCCGCGAAGAACAGGATCAGCGGGAACAGGTCGAACAGGAACTTCTTCATCGCGGCGGTGGCCCTTTATTTTGCTTCGGGCTCGAACTTGAGCGACAGCGAGTTGATGCAGTAGCGCAGCCCGGTGGGCTCGGGACCGTCGGGGAAGACGTGGCCCAGGTGCGCGTCGCAGATGTTGCACAGCACTTCGGTGCGGACCATGCCGTGCGTGGTGTCGCGCTCTTCGCGCACGCGTTCGGGATCGATGGGCTCGAAGTAGCTGGGCCAGCCGCAGCCGGCGTCGAACTTGGTGTCCGACGCGAACAGCGGGGTGCCACAGGCCACGCAGCGGTAGATGCCGTGCTGGAAGGTGTCCCAGTAACGGCCGGTGAAGGCGCGCTCGGTGCCTTTTTCACGGACGACCGAGAACTCTTGCGGAGTGAGGATGGCGCGCCATTCGGTGTCGCTCTTGCGTACTTTTTCCATGGAATCTTCGACCTCCGATCGGACGAAAGGTTCGGAGTAACCCGCGATGTTAAACGACTTTGACGCGGCCCATGTGACCGGTTTGCCTGAACAATGCGGGTATCCCCTAGCTGACGGTGCGAACCCCGCTCAAGTAGGGTTCGCCATTATCAAATGCGTTTGCTGAAAGGGCGGATCGGCGCATTTCACCCCAGGTGTCTAAGGGTTGATACGCCCCTTGCGTGCGTCGCATTTGATACGGATTTAATCCTATAATCCGTTTTTCTGTATAACTTTAAACCAGCCCGCGACCCGCTCCAGGGATTGCCGGGCACACAGGAGACAAAAAATGCCCAAGCATTTTGGCTTGTCCGCGCTCGCCGCCGCCGTGGCGCTCAGCCTGCCCATGGTGGCCGGCGCCCAGGTCAAGGTCGGCGTCACGCTGGCCGCCACCGGCCCCGCCGCCTCGCTGGGCATCCCCGAGCGCAATACCGCCACGCTGCTGCCCAAGGAAGTGGCCGGCCAGAAGATCGAATGGATCGTGCTGGACGACGCCACCGACACCACCGCCGCGGTGCGCAACTCGCGCAAGCTGGTCACCGAGGACAAGGTCGACGTGCTGGTCGGCACGTCCATCACCCCGGGGTCGCTGGCCATGGTCGACGTGGCCGCCGAAGCCAAGGTGCCCATGATCAGCGTGGCCGCCAGCGCCAAGATCGTCGAGCCCGTGGACGAAAAGCGCCGCTGGGTCTTCAAGACTCCGCAGAACGACGCCCTGATGGCCAGTGCGCTGGCCGACGCCATGGTCAAGGCCAAGGTCAAGAACCTGGGCTTCATCGGCTTTGCCGACGCCTACGGCGACGGCTGGCTGGACGTGATGCAGGCGGCCGCCAAGGCCAAGGGCATCAGCGTCACCGCCATCGAGAAGTACAGCCGCACCGACACCAGCGTCACGGGCCAGGTGCTCAAGCTGGTGGCCGCCAAGCCGGATGCGATCCTGATCGCCGGCGCCGGCACGCCCTCGGCCCTGCCGCAGAAGGAACTGAAGGCGCGCGGTTTCGGCGGCCTGATCTATCAGACCCACGGCGCCGCCAACAACGACGTGCTGCGTGTCTGCGGCAAGGATTGCGAAGGCATGCTGCTGCCCGCCGGCCCGCTGCTGGTGGCCGCGCAACTGCCCGACGACAATCCCGTCAAGAAGTCGGCCCTGAACTACGTGCAGACCTACGAGAAGGCCTACGGCGAGGGGTCGGTCAACACCTTCGGTGGCCACATGTGGGATGCCGGCCAACTGATCGTGGCCGCCTTGCCCGAGGCCCTGAAGACGGGCGCCAAGCCCGGCACGCCCGAGTTCCGCGCCGCCATGCGCGACGCCATCGAAGGCGTGAAGAACCTGGCGGTGTCGCAAGGCGTGTTCAACATGAGCCCCACCGACCACGCGGGTTTCGACCAGCGTTCGCGCGTCATGGTCAAGGTCGAGAACGGCAAGTGGACGTACCAGCCCGGCCTCTGATCTGATCCAGCCAGGTCTGGCATCATCCGGGAGGCGCGTCGCGCGGCGGCGCCGCAAAGGCGCAGCGACGGGCTTCCCCGCAGCACCTCGCACCGGCCCCCAGAGCCTGTCGACGTCAAAAGGAGGCTCCTTTTGGTGTCCAGCAGGCCCTAGGCCGGTGTGTCGTATTCGCAGTGCTCCGGTCGGGGTCGGAGCGCCAGGAAAATCAACAGGTCGTATAGATGGATTCCACAATTGCGCTGATCCTGCTGCAGGACGGCATCGTCAATGGCGCGATCTATGCCCTTCTGGGCATGGCGCTGGTGCTGGTGTTCGCCGTCACGCGCGTCATCTTCATTCCCCAGGGCGAGTTCGTCGCGTTCGGCGCGCTGACGCTGGCCATGCTGGTCGACGGCAAGATGCCCGGTACCGTGTACCTGCTGCCCCTGCTGGGCGGCGTGGTCACCCTGCTCGAACTGGTCCGCGCCGCGCGCACGGGCAGCTGGGCGGGCCTGCCCAAGGTGCTGCTGGGCTGTGTGGCGCTGCCGCTGGCCTTGCTGGCGCTGACCTCGGCCTACGTCGGCCCCGGCACCTCGCTGTGGCTGAACATGCTGCTGACGCTGGCGCTGGTCGTTCCCATGGGGCCCATGGTCTACCGCATCGTCTACCAGCCGCTGGCCGAGGCCACGGTGCTGGTGCTGCTGATCGTCTCGGTGGCGCTGCACTTCGCGCTGATGGGCCTGGCGCTGGTGTTCTTCGGCGCCGAGGGCTGGCGCACCCCGGCCTTCGTGTCGGGCCAGGTCGACCTGGGCCTGGGCACCTGGTCGGCGCAGAGCCTGTTCGTGGTGGCGACCTGCGCGCTGCTGATCGTCGCGCTGTGGCTGTTCTTCGGCAAGACGCTGTACGGCCGCGCGCTGCGCGCCACCGCGGTCAACCGCCGCGGCGCCCGCCTGGTGGGCATCAGCACGTCGATGTCGGGCAGCCTGACCTTCACCCTGGCCGTGGCCATCGGCGCCATGTCCGGCATGCTGATCGCGCCCATCACCACGGTGTACTACGACACCGGCTTCCTGATCGGCCTGAAAGGCTTCGTCGGCGCCATCATCGGCGGCCTGGCCAGCTATCCGGTGGCCGCCGCCGGTTCGGTGCTGGTGGGCCTGCTCGAATCCTATTCATCTTTCTGGGCCAGCGCCTACAAGGAAGTCATCGTCTTCACGCTGATCATCCCGGTGCTGATCTGGCGCTCGTTCGGCAGCCATCACGTGGACGACGAGGAATAAGCATCATGAACCGTATCCTGACGACCGTCTTTCTCGTCGTGCTGGCGGCGCTGCCGCTGCTGCCCTTCACCCCCGAGTTCTGGATCACGCAGCTCAACTACATCGGGCTGGCCAGCCTGGTGGCGCTGGGCCTGGTGCTGCTGACGGGCGTGGGCGGCCTGACCTCGTTCGGCCAGGCGGCCTTCGTGGGCCTGGGCGCCTACACGACCGCGCTGCTGTCCACGCACTACGGCGTGTCGCCGTGGCTGGCGCTGCCGATCGGCCTGGTGCTGACGGCGCTGGTGGCCTTCCTGCTGGGCCAGATCACGCTGCGCCTGTCGGGCCACTTCCTGCCGCTGGGCACCATTGCCTGGGCGCTGTCGCTGTATTACCTGTTCGGCAACCTGGACGCGCTGGGCAAGCATGACGGCATCGCGGGCATCCAGCCGCTGGAGTTCTTCGGCATCTCTTTGGCCAGCGGCCGCAACATCTACTTCCTGATCTGGGTCTGCGTGCTGCTGGCCCTGTGGGGCACGCGCAACCTGCTGGACTCGCGGCCCGGCCGCGCCATCCGTGCGCTGAAAGGCGGCGCCGGCATGGCCGAGTCGATGGGCGTGAACACGGCCTCGTACAAGATCGTCATCTTCGTGTGGGCCGCGCTGCTGGCGTGCGTGTCGGGCTGGCTGTACGCGCACATGCAGCGCGCCGTCAGCCCCAGCCCGTTCGGCCTGAACTACGGCATCGAGTATCTGTTCATGGCGGTGGTGGGCGGCGCGGGCCACGTGTGGGGCGCGCTGCTGGGCTCGGCGCTGATCCTGTCGCTGAAAGACCAGTTGCAGAATTGGCTGCCCTCGCTGCTGGGCAGCGACGCCAACTTCGAGCTGATCGTGTTCGGCGTGCTGATGATCCTGGTACTGCAGTACGCCAGCAACGGCCTGTGGCCCATCCTGTCGGGCTGGTGGGAGCGCGTCGGCGGCGTTTCGCGCCGCAGCCGTCCCGCGCCGCCCGAGGCGCCGGTGCTGCCGCAGCGCGAGCGTCCGCAGGGCGGGGCGCTGGTGCTCGAGGTCGACAACATCCGCAAGCAGTTCGGCGGCCTGGTCGCGGTGAACAACATCTCGTTCAAGGTGCGCGCGGGCGAGATCATGGGGCTGATCGGCCCGAACGGCGCGGGCAAGAGCACCACCTTCAACCTGATCAGCGGCGTGCTGCCGGCCACCAGCGGCCAGGTGCGCTTCCTGGGCGCACGCATCGACGGCAAGTCGGCGCGCGTCATCTCGCAATCCGGCGTGGGCCGCACCTTCCAGCACGTGCAACTGCTGCCGGCCATGTCGGTGCTGGAGAACGTGGCGCTGGGCGCGCACCTGCGTTCCGACGTGGGCGTGATGGCCGGCGCCCTGCACACCGACCGGGCGCGCGAGGCGCGCCTGCTGCACGAGGCCGCGCGCCAGTTGCAGCGCGTGGGCCTGGGCGACTACCTGTACGAACAGGCCGGCAACCTGGCCCTGGGCCAGCAACGCATCCTGGAGATCGCCCGTGCGCTGGCCGGCGATCCCTTGCTGCTGCTGCTGGATGAGCCGGCGGCGGGCCTGCGCTACAAGGAGAAGCAGGAACTGGCCCAGGTGCTGGAGCAACTCCGCGCCGAGGGCATGAGCATCCTGCTGGTGGAACACGATATGGATTTCGTCATGCGCCTGACCAATCACCTGGTGGTGATGGATTTCGGCACCAAGCTGGCCGAAGGCGTGCCGGCCGAGGTGCAGCAGAATCCCGCCGTTCTCGAGGCCTACCTGGGCGGTATCGACGACGACCTGCCCGAGTCGGTGCAGGCGGCTCCCGCCGTGGCAGGAGGCACGCGATGAGCGATCAACAGCAATCCATCCTGGAAGTGCGCGACCTGTCGGCCCGCTACGGCAAGGTCGGCGCGCTGTCCAATGCCGTGATCAGCGTGCCCGCCGGCAGCATCGTCACCGTGATCGGCGCCAACGGCGCCGGCAAGTCGACCATGCTGAACGCCGTGATGGGCGCCTTGCCGCAGACCGGCCACGCCACGGGCCAGGTGCAGTACGCCGGCGCCGACGTGTCGGGCTGGCAGGTCGAGCGCCGCGTGTCGGCCGGCATGTCGCTGGTGCCCGAGCGCCGCGAACTGTTCGGCAGCATGTCGGTGGAAGACAACCTGCTGCTGGGCGGCTTCCGCCGCTATCGTGCGCGGGAGCGCGGCTGGCAGGACACGCTGGAAGAGGTGTTCATGCTGTTCCCGCGCCTGCGTGAACGGCGCGGCCAGCAGGCCGGCACGCTGTCCGGCGGCGAACGCCAGATGCTGGCCGTGGGCCGCGCGCTGATGGCCAAGCCGCGGCTGCTGATGCTGGACGAGCCCAGTCTCGGCCTGGCGCCGCGCATCGTGCGCGAGATCTTCCACATCATCGCGCGCCTGCGCGAGACGGGCGTGGCGATCCTGCTGGTCGAGCAGAACGCGCGTGCCGCGTTGCAGGTGGCCGACTATGGCTATGTGCTGGAAACCGGCGAGATCGTGCTGCACGGCCCCGCTCGCGAACTGGCGGGCAATCCGCGCGTGATCGAGAGCTATCTGGGGCTGGGCAAGAAAGAGTAGGGCGGCTGCCGGCATCCCGCTGGATGCCGGCGTGTCCACTTCCGGCATCGGGATATCGCGCCTTCTCGGCGGGTTGCCGTGGGCGCTCAGGCGAAACTCGGCTCGCCGTGCACCGACAGCCGAATCACGCTGCGGTCGGCCTGCTGGTCCATCGTCAGGCTGTAGCGTTCCGGATAGCACTGCGCCAGCCGCTGATTCAGATTGTCCAGCACCGGCCCGGCCCGCGACGGGTCGAACGTGCCCGACAGATGGCCCGGGTTGTCCACTTCGATCTCCAGCACCGAGTCCCGCATCCATACCTGGACCTGCACGCGGAATGGCGCGCCGCCCGCGCGCTGGCCTTGCCGTACGGCATGTTCGACCAGGGCGGGCAAGGTCATGTGGGGCAGGCGCTTGCCCAGCGTGGCGCCGTCGACGGCAAAGTGGCATGAGAATCGCTCGCCCAGGCGCTGCGTCTGGATGCCGACCAGATCCCGCACCGCCGCCACTTCCTCCTGCACGCTGCGCAGCGTATTGCCGTTCCTGTCCAGCGCGTACTCCAGGTAATCGGCCAGTTGCCGCGCCAGTTCCTGTGCATGCGCGGGCCGTGTGGCGATCTCGGCCTGGATGGCGTGCAGCGTGTTCAGGACCAGATGCGGCTCGACCTGGCGTTGCAGGTGTTCGAGTTCCTTCTGCCGCGCCTGGGCCTCGGACAGGCGTTCGGTGCGCACCTCCAGTTCGGCGCTGAAGCCGTAATAGGCCAGTGCCCAGATGCACAGCACGCCCAGGTAGTAGACGAACCCCAGCGAGAAAGTGCCGCGCGGCATGACGGCGGAGGCGCCCATCGGAAACAGCTCTCGTATCGCGGTGCCCAGCAACCCCAGCAGGAAGGCACCCACTATGCAGGCCGTGATGGCGGCGGCCAGGACGTGCAGGCGGCGGGCCTGGCCGGCATGGCGCACGTGCAGCACGGCCGCCGCGCTGGTGCCGATGAAGCCCAGCGTGTCGAGCGTGGTGGTCAACGCCAGCGCCAGCGTCGGGTTGCCGAAGGCCGCGCTGCGGATCCAGAAGCCGAGGGCGCCCAGTGCCAGCCAGCCGATGGGCTGCACGCGCCAGAAGAAGGGGGAAAGGCCAGCGCCGGTCAGCATTGTTACAAAAAGTGTTTGGAAGGCAGCAAGGATAGCCTGACAACCCGCCGCCAACAAGGCACGCAAGCGCCCATCAGGGGGCCGTGCCTGTCAACGCTGAAAAGCGCCTCGCCGCCGGCGAACCGGCGGGCAGCCGGCCTGGCGCGGGCGGTGGCCGCGCTAAAGCGCGGCTTGCACCCGCTGCGCGACCTCGGCGGGCACCCACGTCTTCCATTCGTCGCCGTGGGTCTTCAGGAAATACCTGGCGGCGTCCTCGGGCTCGGCGCCTTCGTTCTCCAGCCAGCCCAGCGTGCCGTCGATCGCCTTGCTGGAGATCTTGATGGACGAGAAGAAGGCCTGCAACTGCGGCGCCTGCCGGGCGAAATCCGCGTTCAGGCCGGTGACGACCGGCTGGGCCTTGAACTCGGTGGCCACGGGATTCCCGCACTTGGGATCGGTGATGCAGCGGTAGGCCTGCGGGTCGAACGGCGGCAGTTCCAGCTTCACGAGGTCCAGCGCGCCCACCAGCGCCGTCGGCGTCCAGTAGTAGAAGACGATGTCCCGCTTGCGCTTGTAGGCGGAGACGATGGCGGCCTTCTGCGCGGCGCCCGAGCCGGGTGCGAACATGGTGTAGCTCTGGTCCAGCTTCAGCGCGCGGATCAGGTTGTCGTTCAGCGTGCCGCAGGCCCAGCCGGCGGGGCAGCCGTAGATGCGGCCCTTGCCGGGTTCCTCGGGATCGGCGAAGGTGTCCTTGAAGCGCGCCAGGTCGGCGGCGCGCTTCAGGTCGGGATGGCGCTCGGCGGTGTAGCGCGGGATGTACCAGCCTTCGCCGGCCTCGTAGACCTGGCCCACGCCGATCACCTTCTTCGAGGCAAGGGCCTTGTTCCAGGCCCCTTCGATCTGGCCGGGCCACACCTCGGGCGTGACGTCCACGTCGCCGCGCTGCAGCGCGGTCAGCATGGCCAGGGTCTCGCCGGGTTCGACCTGGGTCTTGCAGCCGTAGCCCTTCTCCAGGATGAAGCGCTCGATGCCTGCCAGCACCAGGTTGGATTCCCAGTTCAGGCCGGTGAAGCGCACGGGGCGCTGCACCTCGCACTGCGGACCCGCGGAGGCGGCCGAGGCCGCGGCGGGCAGCGCCGCCGCCAGGGTGAGGCAGGCGGCCAGCGCCAGTTTGGAAAGGGGGGAGAGGCGCATCGGCAGGGCTCCTGGGCAGGCGCCGCCGCAAGCTGCGGGCGGCTGTGGGGTGGTCGGCCGCTCATTCTACGAGCCGTGGGCAGGGGCCGCGCCCCCGCCGCGCGGCGCTTGGTAAGCAGCTGTGAGCGAGGGGCAGGCGCCAGGCCATGCGCGCATGGCTCATGCGGCATCGGGATCCGCGGCGGGATGACGATTCCGCCGCCGGGCGCCTCAGGCCTTCGCCGCCGCCGACGCCGACCGTCGCCGGGCGTACAGCGCGGCCGCTTCTCCGACCAGGCCGCGCCGGAACGCCATCACGCACACCACGAAGATCAGGCCGATGACGATGGTGACCGATTCGCCCAGCTGATTGAACCAGTCGATGCCGGTCAGGCCGGCCAGGCCGCGGCCGAAGTCGCCGACCTTGTTCTCCAGCATGACCACGATGAAGGCGCCGACGACCGGGCCGGTCAGCGTGCCCAGGCCGCCGATCAGCGTCATCAGGATCACCAGGCCGGACATCTGCCAGGTGGCGTCGGACAGCGTGGCCGACACGAACACCAGCGACTTGGTGGCGCCCGCCAGGCCAGCCAGCGCGGCCGACAGCACGAAGGCCAGCAGCTTGAAGCGGTCCACGTCGTAACCCAGCGAGAGCGTGCGCGGTTCGTTCTCGCGCAGCGCCTTGAGCACCTGCCCGAAGGGCGAGTGCACGGTGCGCCAGATGATGAAGTAGCCGATGGCGAACACGGCCATCACCACGTAGTACAGGTTCAGGTCGTGCGACAGGTCGATCATGCCCAGCAGCGTGCCGCGCGGGATGCTCTGCAAGCCATCCTCGCCGCCCGTGAAGCCCGCCTGCAGGAAGAAGAAGAACACCATCTGCGCCAGCGCCAGCGTGATCATGGCGAAGTAGATGCCGCTGCGGCGGATGGCGATCAGGCCCATCACCAGCCCCAGCAAGGCCGCCACGGCCACGCCGAACAGCACGCCCAGCTCGGTGGGCAGGCCCCAGATCTTGATGGCGTGGCCGGCCGCGTAGGCCGCGCTGCCCAGGAAGGCCGCGTGGCCGAAGGACAAGAGGCCGGTGTAGCCCAGCAGCAGGTTGAAGGCGCAGGCGAACAGCGCATAGCACAGGACCTTCATGACGAAGATCGGATAGACGCCCATGAAGGGCAGCGCCGCCACGATGACGGCCGCCAAGACGTAGCCCAGCAGTTGACGGTTCATTTTTCCCTTCCGAACAGCCCGGCGGGGCGCAGCAGCAGCACGACGGCCATGATGATGAAGACGACGGTGCTCGACGCCTCGGGCCAGAACACCTTGGTCAGGCCTTCGATGACGCCCAGGCCCAGGCCGGTGACGATGGCGCCCATGATGGACCCCATGCCGCCGATCACGACCACGGCGAACACCACGATGATCAGGTTGGTTCCCATCAGCGGGGACACCTGCAGCACGGGCGCCGCCAGCACGCCGGCGAAGCCCGCCAGCGCCACGCCGAAGCCGTAGGTGAGCATGATCATGCGGGGCACGTTCACGCCGAAGGCCTCGACCAGGCGCGGGTTCTCGGTGCCTGCCCGCAGCAGCGCGCCCAGCCGGGTGCGCTCGATCACGAACCAGGTCGTCAGGCACACCGCGATGGAGGCCACCACGACCCAGGCGCGGTAGTTGGGCAGCACCATGAAGCCCAGGTTGGTGGCGCCGCGCAGCGCCTCGGGCGTGGGGTAGGGCTGGCCCGACACGCCGTAGATGCTGCGGAACAGGCCTTCGATCAGCAGTGTCAGTCCGAAGGTCAGCAGCAGCCCGTACAAGTGATCCAGCTTGTAGAGGTGCCGCAGCAGCAGGCGTTCGACCACGATGCCGAACAGGCCCACCACGATCGGCGCCAGGATCAGCATGGCCCAGTAGTTCAGGCCCAGATAGGTCAGGCCCATCCAGGCGACGAAGGCGCCCAGCATGTACAGGGCGCCATGGGCGAAGTTGATGACGTTGAGCAGGCCGAAAATGACCGCGAGCCCCAGCGACAACATGGCGTAGAACGAGCCGTTCACCAGGCCCAGCAGCAGTTGTCCCAGCAGCGCCTGTATGGGTATGCCGAATACTGAAATCATCTTGTGGATATTCCTGCGCGCGTGCGGATTACAGCGTATTCAGTTCGCGGCGCGGCCTGGCGGATGATGCGAGGCCGCGCCGGTACGGCGCCGAAGAATTACTTCTTGACCAGCTTGCAGGTCGATTCCGACAGCTTGGTGTAGACGTCATCGCCCGGCAGGGTGGCGACGACCTTGTAGTAGTCCCACGGGCCCTTGGATTCCTTGGGCGTCTTCACCTGCATCAGGTACATGTCGTGCACCATGCGGCCGTCCTCCCGGACCACGCCGTTCTTGGCGTAGAAGTCGTTGACCTTGTTCGACTTCATCCATTTCATCAGCGCGTCGGCATCGTCGGTGCCGGTGGCCTTGACGCCGCTCAGGTAGAACGCCACCGAAGAGTAATCGGCCGCCTGCAGCGACGAGGGCTTGCGCTTGACCTTTTCCTCGAACCTCTTGGTCCAGGCGCGCGAGGCGTCGTCCTGGTCCCAGTACCAGCTGTCGGTCAGGTACATGTTCTGGGTGGCTTTCAGGCCCAGCGAGTGGATGTCGTTGATGAACACCAGCAGGCCGGCCATTTTCATGGTCGAGGTGACGCCGAACTCGTTGGCGGCCTTGATCGAGTTCACCGTGTCGCCGCCGGCGTTGGCCAGTCCCAGGATCTGCGCGCCCGAGGACTGGGCCTGCAGCAGGAAGGACGAGAAGTCGGTGGTGGCCAGCGGCGCGCGGACGCTGCCCTTGATCTCGCCGCCGTTGGCCTTGATGACGGCCGTGGTGTCGCGTTCCAGCGCGTGGCCGAAGGCGTAGTCGGCGGTCAGGAAGAACCAGCTCTTGCCGCCATTCTTCACCACGGCGGAGCCCGTGCCACGCGCCAGCGCCACGGTGTCGTACGCATAGTGCACGGTGTAGGGGGTGCACTGCGCGTTGGTCAGGTCGGAGGCGCCCGCGCCGATGGAGATGAAGGGGCGCTTCTTCTCGGCGGCCACGGCGGCCATGGCCAGGTTGGTGGCGGAGTTGGTGCCGCCGATCAGCAGGTCGACCTTCTGCTGGTCGAACCATTCGCGCGCGCGGGCCGAGGCGACGTCGGCCTTGTTCTGGTGGTCGGCGGACAGCACCTCGATCTTCTTGCCGTTGATCGAACCGCCCGCGTCCTCGATCGCCATCTGGATGGCCGTCAGGCCGGCCTTGCCGTCGATGTCGGAATACACGCCCGACATGTCGGTGATGAAGCCGATGCGGATCACATCGTCCGAAATGCCCTGGGCCTGGGCGGGTAGCCCGGCGAATCCCAGGCCGGCCAAGGCCAGTGCGGCAGTGATGGTGTGCAACTTCATGGGATGACTCCTCTCGTTCCTGTGTTTTGGGGTGCCGGCACTGCGCCGGCGGGTGACAGGCTTTCTTGTTGTAGACAGGCCCTAGACGCCCAACAGTTCGTTGAGCGTGTCCTGCTTCTGCGCGAGCTGCGAGGCGGCGAAGTGCTCGACGATCTGGCCGTGCTCCATGACGTAGAAGCGGTCGGCCAGCGGCGCGGCGAAACGGAAGTTCTGCTCCACCATGACGATGGTGTAGCCGCGCGCCTTCAGCGTGGTGATCATGCGGGCCAGCGCCTGCACGATGACGGGAGCCAGGCCCTCCGAGATCTCGTCGAGCAGCAGCAGGTTGGCGCCGGTGCGCAGGATGCGCGCCACCGCCAGCATCTGCTGCTCGCCGCCCGACAGGCGCGTACCCGGCGAGTTGCGGCGTTCGTGCAGGTTGGGGAACATCTCGTAGATTTCGGCCAGCGACATGCCGCCGCCCAGCGCGCCCACGGGGGGCGGCAGCAGCAGGTTCTCCTCGCAGGACAGGCTGGCGAAGATGCCGCGCTCTTCGGGGCAGTAGCCCACGCCCAGGTGGGCGACACGATAGGTGGGCAGGTCGATCGACTCGGTGCCGTTGAGGCGCACAGAGCCCTTGCGCGAACCGGTCAGGCCCAGGATGGCGCGCAGCGTGGTGGTGCGGCCGGCGCCGTTGCGGCCCAGCAGCGTGACGACCTCGCCGCGCGCGACCTCGATGTCCACGCCGTGCAGGATGTGCGATTCGCCGTACCAGGCGTGCAGGCCGGAGATCTGCAGGGCAGGGGTGCCGGCAGCGGCGCGAGGCTGGATTTTTTCCGCCGCGCGTTCTTCATGCGGCATGGCGTACGTAGTCGTGCTCATAGGGTGCCCCCTTGGCGCTGCGCGCCGTCCCCCCAAGGGGGAGTTTCGCCTTTCGGGCGGCCGTGCAGGCTAAGGATGTTGCCCCCTTGGCGCTGCGCGCCGTCCCCCCAAGGGGGAATTTCGCCTTTCGGGCGGCCGTGCAGGCTCATGCATGCGCTCCTTGAAGTTCACCATCGGTGGTGCCCATGTACGCCTGCATCACCGCCGGATGCTTGGATACGACGCCGTAGGGGCCCTCGGCCAGCACCGCGCCGCGCGCCAGCACGGTGATGGTGTCGGCAATCGAGGACACGACGTTCATGTTGTGCTCGACCATGAGAATGGTGCGGCCTTCGCTGACGCGCTTGATCAGGTGCGTGACGCGGTCGACGTCTTCGTGGCCCATGCCCTGCGTGGGCTCGTCCAGCAGCATCAGTTCGGGTTCCATCGCCAGCGTGGTGGCGATTTCGAGCGCGCGCTTGCGGCCGTAGGGCAGATTGGCGGTGGTCTCGTCGGCGAAGGCGCCCAGGTCGACCTGCTCCAGCAATTGCAGCGCGGTGCGGTCCAGGCTGTGCAGCCGCGATTCGCTTTTCCAGAAGTGGAACGACATGCCGGTCTTGCGCTGCAGGCCGATGCGCACGTTCTCCAGCACGGTCAGGTGCGGGAACACCGCCGAGATCTGGAACGAGCGGATGACGCCGCGGCGCGCGATCTGCGCGGGACGTTCACGCGTGATGTCCACCCCGTTGAAGACGATGCTGCCCGAGGTGGGCGACAGGAACTTGGTGAGCAGGTTGAAGCAGGTGGTCTTGCCTGCCCCGTTGGGACCGATCAAGGCATGGATCTGGCCGCGCTTGACGCGCAGGTCGACCTCGTTCACGGCCACGAAGCCGCGAAACTCCTTGGTCAGTTTTCTTGTCTCCAGGATGGCATCGTCCATATCGGCATACCAACATCGTTTTATGTAGTTGCGGCGAGTATGCGGACCCCCATGGCAAATATCCATGAGGGTTTTTCATAGTATGTTGCCGTGCAGCGTGGCCCGGCCGATATGGAAGATTTATGACAGGACGCCGGGCTGCCTCGGGGCCGGGGCGCCGCCCCGGGGGCGCGAGCCGGTGGGCAAGCGGCCCCGCCGCCCACTGTCACGCGGCAGATTTCTGTTTGAATTCGCAGAGGTCGGAAATGCCGCATTGCGGGCATTTCGGCTTGCGCGCCACGCAGACGTAGCGGCCGTGCAGGATCAGCCAGTGGTGCGCGTCCAGCCGGTATTCCGGCGGAATCACCTTCTCCAGCTTCAACTCCACGTCGAGCACGTTCTTGCCCGGCGCGATGCCGGTGCGGTTGGACACGCGGAAGATGTGCGTGTCCACGGCGATGGTGGGCTCGCCGAATGCCGTGTTCAGCACCACGTTGGCGGTCTTGCGGCCGACGCCGGGCAGGGCTTCCAGCGCCTCGCGGCTGCGCGGCACCTCGCCGCCATGCCGCTCCAGCAGCATCCTGCAGGTGGCGATCGTGTTCTTGGCCTTGGTGCGGAACAGGCCGATGGTCTTGATGTAGTCGGCCAGGCCTTCCTCGCCCAGGTCCAGCAGGGCCTGCGGCGTGCCGTAGGTGGGGAAGAACTTGCGCGTGGCCAGGTTCACCGATTTGTCGGTGGCCTGCGCGGACAGCAGCACCGCGATCAGCAACTGGAACGGAGTCTCGTATTCCAGTTCGGTGGTGGGCGTGGGATTGGCGGCTTGCAGGCGAGCGAAGATCTCGCG
Source organism: Bordetella ansorpii (assembly GCF_900078705.1). Lineage (GTDB taxonomy): Bacteria > Pseudomonadota > Gammaproteobacteria > Burkholderiales > Burkholderiaceae_B > Bordetella > Bordetella ansorpii_A. Next base: position 157,090 of record NZ_FKIF01000009.1, on the reverse strand, counting down.
GCGTTTGGCGGCGTTCATGGTCAGCGGGCCTGTCGCCGGGCGCGGGCGCGCGCCAGGGCGGATTCGATGGCGGTGCGACGGCGCTCGGCCTCGGGCGCGGCGTGCGGCGCGGCGTCCAGTCCGGCCGTCGCGGCGTCCGCGGAAACGGCCTGAGCAACGGAAGTGTCCGCTTGCGGCGCGAGCGCTTCCGGCGTTTCGGCCATCAGGCGCTGCTGCTCGGCCGGCGCGCGCGCAAGCCGTTCGCGGCGCGCGACGTGGCGCGAGCGCGCCGCCTGCGCATCGGCTGGCGTCCACGCTCGGCCGGCGGGCAGCATGGCGATGCAATCGACCGGACAGGGAGGCAGGCACAGGTCGCACCCGGTACAGAGTTCGGGCAGCACGGTATGCATGCGCTTGGCCGCGCCCACGATGGCGTCCACCGGACAGGCCTGGATGCACAGCGTACAGCCGATGCAGTGGGCCTCGTCGATGACGGCGGCCGTCAACGGGCCGGGCTGGCCGCGTCCCGTGTCCAGCGGCAGCTCGGGGGTGTCCAGCAATCGGGCCAGCGCGGCGATGCCCGCGTCGCCGCCCGGGGGGCAGCGGTTGATGGCGGCGTCGCCGGCGGCGATGGCCTCGGCGTACGGACGGCAGCCGTCATAGCCGCACTTGGTGCATTGCGTTTGCGGCAGCAGGCCGTCGATGCGCTCGGCGAGCGTCGGAAGGAAAGGCATGGGCGGTGAGAAAGAGCGGGGCGCATGGCCTGGGGCGTGGGGCCTGTACGCGCGATGCGGCGTGGCAGGCCCCGATGCGCTGGCCCGCTCAGGATTGGCGTATGAATGCCGCGATTTTAGGGCAGATCGTCTCGCGCCACCGGCGGCCGGCGAAGATGCCGTAGTGGCCCGCGCCCTGCGCCAGGTAATGCTGCTTGCGGGCGGCCGGGATGCCGCGGCACAGGTCGATGGCCGCGCGGGTCTGGCCCTGGCCCGAGATGTCGTCCAGTTCGCCCTCGATGGTCAGCAGGGCCGTCTTGCGGATGTCGGCGGGCCGCACCGGCTGGCCGTCCACGACCCAGGTGCCGCTGGGCAGGCGGAACTCCTGGAAAACCGTGCGGATCGTGTCCAGGTAGAACTCGGCCGGCATGTCCAGCACGGCGTTGTACTCGTCATAGAAGCGCACGTGCGCCTCGGCGTCGCCGTCGTCGCCGCGCAGCAGGTCGAGGTAGAAGTCGTAGTGCGACTTCAGATGGCGGTCGGGGTTCATCGCGATGAAGCCGGCGTGCTGCAGGAAGCCCGGATAGACGCGCCGGCCGGCGCCGCGGTAGTTGCCCGGCACCAGGTGGATCAGCTGCGTCTCGAACCACTCGTACGGCTTGGTGGTGGCCAGGCCGTTGACCTGCGTGGGCGACTGGCGCGGATCGATGGGGCCGCCCATCATCGTCATGGTGCGGGCCTGGACGGGCTCATCGGCGCTGGCCATCAGCGAGATGGCGGCCAGCACCGGCACCGTGGGCTGGCATACCGAGATGACGTGCACGTCGGTGTCCGCGCCCAGCATGCGGATGAACGCCTGCACGTAGCGCACGTAGTCGTCGAGGTGGAACGGGCCGGCGGCCAGCGGCACCATGCGCGCGTCGACCCAATCGGTGACGTACACGTCGTGCGCGGGCAGGAGCGCGCGCACCGTGTCGCGCAGCAGCGTGGCGTGGTGGCCCGACAGCGGCGCCACCAGCAGCACGCGCGGGTCCTTGCGCGCGGCGGCGTTGCGCGGCAGTTCACGCTCGAAATGGATCAGGCGGCAGAAGGGCTTGTCCAGCGCACAGGTCTCGCGCACCGCCACGGTCTTGCCGTTGATCTCGGTGCTGTGCAGTTGCCATTCGGGCTTGTGGTAGTCCTTGCCGATGCGATGCACCAGCGCCAGGCTGGCCGCCATCTGGCGCGCGATGGGCGTGTAGGACAAAGGGTTATACGGACTGGAGAACCACTGGGAGCCGGCGTCGGTGAACTCGGCCAGCGGGCGCAGGAAAGCCCGCTGCATTTCGTGCAATTGATACAGCATGGAGAGGTTGTTCCTTGCTTGCCTACGTGCTGGGGAAATAAGGATATTTCCAAACAGTCTGTTACGGGTGGCCGAAAACCCTTGTTGCGTTGCGAAAAAACGACTCGGAAGGCGTCATTCGGCGTCGCAGGCAAGGGCGTCGGGACCGGATGAAGGGCGGTGGGCAGGGCCGCCGGACGGCGGCCTACCAATAGTTTTCGGCCGCCAGGGTGCCGGGAATGCCGCGCCGGCCGGGCGCGAAACCGCGTTCGCCCAGCAGCTTGCGGGCATCGGCCAGCATGTCGGGATTGCCGCACAGCATGACGCGCGCAGGGGCCGGATCCAGCGGCAGGCCGGCCAGTTCTTCGAGGCGGCCGTCGGCGATCAGCGTGGTCAGGCGTTCCTGCGGCATGCCGGGCAGGGGTTCACGCGTGGCGATGGGCAGATAGACGAGCTTGCCGGGCGCCGCGGCCTGCCAGGCGGCGATCTCGTCGCGGTAGGCCAGTTCGTCGGCCGTGCGCACGCCGTGCGCCAGCACGATGCGGTCGAAGCGTTGCCAGACGGCCGGATCGTCCAGCATGGACAGATAGGCCGACAGGCCGGTGCCCGTGGCCAGCAGCCACAGGTGGTCGCCGGTGGGAAAGCGGTCGAGCGTGAGGAAGCCGAAGGGCGTCTTGTCCACGTACAGCGCGTCGCCGGGCCGCAGTTGCGCCATGCGCGGGCTGAACTCGCCGCCGGGCACCACGATGGAATAGAACTCGAGCCAGTCTTCCGAGGGCGCGGACACCATCGAGTACGCGCGCCACACGGTGGGTTCGGCGTGGGGGTCGGTGGGGTCGGCGGGCAGGCCGACGCGTGCGAACTGGCCGGGCTGGAACGCATAGGCCGGGTCGCGCGTGACGCGTACCGAGAAGAGTTTGCCGGGCACCCAGGTGTGTACCTGGGTGACGGTCTGGCGGGTGTACTTGCTGTCTGTCATCGGCAATTCGGGCGGTCGCGCAAAGGTCGTTCCGCCGGCGCGCTTCAGCGTTCGAGGTACTGCAGCTTGTCTTCCTTGCCGTTCCACGCGTCGGCGTCGGCCAGCGGCTTCTTGGCGCGGCTGATGCTGGGGAAATCGGCGGACAGTTCGGCGTTCAGGGCGATGAACTTCATCTGGTCCTGCGGCACGTCTTCTTCGGCATAGATGGCGTTGGCCGGGCACTCCGGGATGCAGACGGCGCAGTCGATGCACTCGTCGGGGTCGATCACCAGGAAGTTCGGCCCCTCGCGAAAACAGTCAACCGGGCAAACGTCCACACAATCCGTGTATTTGCACTTGATACAGTTTTCGGTGACTACGTGGGTCATTCAGGAACTCCGGACAGGCGGCGCGTAATTGAAAGATTTTACCTAATGCGCCAAGGCGGCACGATCATAACCCCGCCCCAACAATGGGTGTGTCGATGTCGTGGGATGCATTGTTGCGAACTTGACAACGATATAGGGGTTTCTTTTGTGCCTCGATTCGAGTTCTTGCGCACCGGGAGCACAACTGCGAAGTCTCGTCCTCGCGCTGCGAGCGCAGCATTCGCGCTCCGGGCGTGACTTCTCCGCAATGCTCCCGGCTCAAGCCGTCTAAATTCCAGGCGCCGCACAAACACATTTCTTTGGCCACAGTTCGTACCCATGGAGATATGCATCACGAACCTTGGAGGTCGTGAAAAGCAGCGCGACACCGTACTCCGTCGGGAGCAGCAAGCGCTCCGGAGTAGTCGCGCCCGCAGCGCGAAAGCGCGAGGACGTGACTACGCAGGGGCGATTGCTGCGGCAGAAGAACGATTACGCCGCCGCATCACCACGCAAACCACGGCAAGAAACAATACCCCAGGGGAGCGCGAGGGCCCCGCCCTCGCAAGCCCCCTCCTGTGATATGGTTGCCGAAACGAATCGCGCGATCATGATAATCACTTCGCTGCTCGACACCGACCTGTACAAATTCAGCATGATGCAGGTCGTGCTGCACCATTTCCCCGCTGCCCAGGTCCAGTACCGCTACAAGTGCCGCACGCCCGGCATCGATCTGCGTCCGTACCTGGAAGAGATCCGCGCGGAAATCCGGCATCTGTGCCAACTGCGGTTCACCGAGGCCGAGCTCGAGTACCTGCGCAACCTGCGGTTCATCAAGAGCGACTTCGTCGATTTCCTGGGGCTGTTCCACCTGCCCGAACGCTGCATCACCGTCAGTCCCGACCCCGATCATCCGGGCGAGATCTTCATCTCGGTCGAGGGGCCCTGGCTGCACACGATCCTGTTCGAGATCCCGGTGCTGGCCATCGTCAACGAGGTCTACTTCCGCAACACCAGCAAGGATGCGGACTGGGAAGAAGGGCGCAGCCGGCTGCAGTCCAAGATGCACCTGGTGCTGGACGATCCGGAGCTGGCCGACTTCCGCGTGGCCGACTACGGCACGCGCAGGCGCTATTCCAGGATGTGGCACGAGGAAGTCGTGACCACCATGAAGACGCAGATGGGCAGGCATTTCGCCGGCACCAGCAACGTGCTGCTGGCCATGCGCCACGGCGTGCTGCCGCTGGGCACCATGGGCCACGAGTACTTGCAGGCCTGCCAGGCGCTGGGGCCACGGCTGCGCGATTCGCAGGTGTTCGCGTTCGAGGTGTGGGCCAAGGAATACCGCGGCGACCTGGGCATCGCGCTGTCCGATGTCTACGGCATGGATGCGTTCCTGCGCGACTTCGACATGTATTTCTGCAAGCTGTTCGACGGCGCGCGCCACGATTCGGGCGATCCCTTCACGTGGGGCGAGCGCATGCTCGAACACTACCGCGCCAACCGCACCGATCCGCGCGCCAAGACCCTGGTGTTCTCCGACGGCCTGACCTTCCCGCGCGCCATCGAACTGGCGCGCCGCTTCGCCGGGCGCTGCAAGGTATCGTTCGGCATCGGCACCAACCTGACCAACGACCTGGGCCACGAGCCGCTGCAGATCGTCATGAAGATGGTCCGCTGCAATGGCCAGCCGGTGGCCAAGGTGTCCGATGCGCCCGAAAAGACCATGTGCGACGATCCGGCCTATCTGGCCTATCTGCGCCAGGTCTTCCAGTTGGCGCCCGCGTAAGGCGGCGCGCAGTCCTTTTTCCGCAAACTCTCTTCCGCAAGGGGAAGTCTTCATGAGCAGCATCAAGCGTTTCAACGTCGCCAAGCGCCTGTCCGACATGGCCGTGTACAACGGCGTGGCCTATCTGGCCGGCCAGGTGCCGGACGACGCGACGCTGGACATCACCGGCCAGACGGCCCAGGTACTGGCCACCATCGACCGCCTGCTGGCCGAAGCCGGTACCGACAAGACCAAGATCCTGATGGCCCAGATCTTCGTGACCAACATGAAGGAGTTCGACGGCATGAACAAGGCCTGGGACGCCTGGGTGGCCGACGGCAACTCGCCCCCGCGCGCCACCGTCGAGGCGCGCCTGGCCAATCCCGACTACAAGGTCGAGATCGTCGTCACGGCGGCCATCGCCTGAGCAGGAAATACGAGGCGCTCCTCGGGGCGCCTGGGCTGGCTGCGCCGCAGGGCCGGGTGTCGGCGATACCGCCCGGACGCCACGGGATCCCCGGCGGCGGCATGGCGAAAACCGGCCGGCGCCCGCACGCAGCCGCGTCAGAGGCCCGCCAGCAGGGTGGCGGCCAGCAGGCCGCCCAGCTCCTCGCATTGCGCGAGGACGGCCGCCGGCACTGTCTTGGCGGCCATGATCGCTTCGGGTGTCTGCGCGCCATTGCGCGCCACCAGCGCCGGCGCCACTGCGCGCAGGCGCCAGCCGGTGCAGATGCGCTCGGCCTGGCGCGCCGCGCCCGAGCCGTCGGTGCCCGCGCTGATCGCCAGGCCATACGGCCGGCCCGCGATGCGGTCCAGCGCCGGGTAATAAGCGCGGTCGAAGAATTCCTTCATCTCGCCGCTGAGCGTGCCCAGGTTCTCGGGCGCGCAGAACAGGTAGCCATCGGCTTTCAGCACGTCGCCGGGCTGGGCTCGGCCCGCGCGCCGGCGCACCACCGCCAGGTGCGGCGCGGCGTCCAGTTCACGGGCGGCATGGCGGGCGCCGCGCTCCAGCGCGGCGGCCATGGCGCGCGCCGCGCCGGTGCGCGAATGCCAGACGATCAGCAGCGTCTTCACGCCAGCCGCGCCAGGGTGTCCTGCCGGTAGTAGGCCCGCAGCAGGGCATGCCAGTCGGGCAGCGCCTGCGCCAGCGGCAGCGGATCGATGAAGAAATGCTCGGAGCTGACCGCGAAGAACTCGGCCTCGTCCGTGGCGGCGTACGGGTCCAGCGGCAGGCTGGCGTACCAGGCGTCGGCGTCTTCGCTTTCGGGGTCGACGTCGGGCGCAATGGCGGCTTCCACCGCCTCCAGCGCGGCCACGTAGCGGTCGTAGCTGTCCGCCAGCACCTGCCGCCACACGCGCGGCTTGATGTCGGGATGGGCCGCCAGCGACGGCATGCCGTCGGCCTGGCCCGCGTGCAGGTCGAGCTTGTGGGCGAATTCGTGGATGACCGCGTTGAAGGCGCCGGCCTCGGGATCGGGGTCGCTCCAGGACAGCACGACCGGCCCGCCGTCCCAGGCCTCGCCGGCCGCCTCTTCCACGTATTCGTGCACCACGCCGTCCTCGTCCATCTGGCGGCGCGGGATGGAGAAGCCTTCGGGGTAGAGGATGATCTCGTCCCAGCCCTCGTACAGCGACGGCGACAGGTGCAGGATGGGCAGGGCGGCCTGCGCGGCGATCGCCAGGCGCATGAAATCCGTGGGATCCAGGCCGCGCGCGCCGTTCAGGTTCTTGCTGGCCAGCAGCCAGGCGCAGCGCGCCCGCAACTGCTCGCGCTCGGGCGCCGCGAGCGGGGCCAGGAACGGATAGGCCGACAGCACCCGCTGCCAGAGGTCGTCGGGAATGCGGGCCTGCATCTCGGCCACGTCGGGGGCGGCGGCTCCTCGGCCGCGCAGCCATCGGAACATGATGGGATTCCTGGGGTTGCTTCGGACCTCTAGTGTAGAGTTAGAAAATTGTCCCTCAGTCCGTCTACGCCGCGCGCAATGTCCGCCTCCACCGATCCCGTTCTGCCCGGTCCGTTCGACGCCGCCTGGCGCCAGGCCGCCGTGCAGGGGCTCGACGAAGACGGCGCGCGCCTGGTCGAACGGGCCGCCGCCTGGGCCGAGCCGCGCTTCGACGGCCAGGTGGCGCTGACGGGCGAGCCCCTGCGCACGCATGCCGTGGGCGTGACGCGCCTCTTGGCTCGCCTGCAGACCGACGCCGCGACGCGCGCCGCCGCCTTGCTGGTCTCGCTGCCGCACGACCCGATGGCGCCCGTGCCGCCGCCGCGCAATGATCCCATCGCGGCCGAGTTCGGGCCCGAAGTGGCGCGCCTGGTGCATGGCGCCCGCGCGCTGCTGCGCCTGGGCGCGGTGGCGCGGCAGGCCAGCGATGCCTCGGCCGATACCGGCAGCCAGAAAGAGATGCAGCGCAAGATGCTGCTGGCCATGGCGGCCGACCTGCGCATCGTGCTGATGCGCCTGGCCTCGCGCCTGCAGACCCTGCGCTGGCATGCCGAGACCAAGGCGCCGTGCGATCCGGCCTTCGCCCGCGAGACCCTCGACCTGTACACGCCGCTGGCCAACCGGCTGGGCATCTGGCAACTGAAATGGGAGATGGAAGACCTGGCGTTTCGTTTCCTCGAACCCATGCGCTACAAGGAAATCGCCAGGCTGCTGGAAGAGAAGCGCGCCGAGCGCGAGGCCTTCATCGCGGCCGCCATCGACCGCCTGCGCGCCGCCCTGGAGGGCGCGGGCATCACCGCCGAGGTCAGCGGGCGGCCCAAGCACATCTACAGCATCTGGAACAAGATGCGCGTGAAGACGCTGGATTTCTCGAAACTGTTCGATCTGCGCGCGCTGCGCGTCATCGTCGAGGACGTGCGCGATTGCTACGCCGTGCTGGGCCTGGTGCACGAAATGTGGGCGCCCATTCCCGAGGCCTTCGACGACTACATCTCGCGGCCCAAGCCCAATGGCTACCGCTCGCTGCACACGGTGGTCAGCGATGACGACGGCCGGCCGTTCGAGGTGCAGATCCGCACGCGCGAGATGCACCAGTTCGCCGAGTACGGCATGGCCGCGCACTGGCGCTACAAGGAAGCCGGCGCGCGCGGCGGCCAGGTGGCGGCCTCCAGCGACTACGACCGCCAACTGGCGTGGATGCGGCAACTGCTGGCCTGGGGCGCCGACGTCGGGGCCGCGGAAGGCCACGATGCGCCCGATGCCGCCACGCACACCGGCGATGGCCGCATCTACGTGATGACGCCGCAGGCGCGCGTGATCGAGCTGCCCGAGGGCGCCACGGCGGTCGACTTCGCCTATCACCTGCATACCGACCTGGGCCACCGTTGCCGCGGCGCGCGGGTCGATGGCCAGATGGTGCCGTTGCATACGCGGCTGGCCACGGGCCAGACGGTCGAGATCATTTCCGCCAAGGCGGGCGGCCCGTCGCGCGACTGGCTCAACCCGCAACTGGGCTACCTGGCCGCGCCGCGCTCGCGCGCCAAGGTGCGCGCCTGGTTCAATGCCATCGAGCTGCAGCAGCGCATCACGCAAGGCCAGGCGCTGGTCGAAAAGGAACTGCAGCGGCTGGGCAAGACCGCGGTCAACCTGGAACAGCTTGCGCAGACGCTGGGCTTCGCCCGCGCCGACGACCTGTATGTGGCCGCCGCCAAGGAAGAGTTCAGCCTGCGCCAGATCGACGCCGTGTTCCAGCAGCCGGCGCCGGTCGTGGAACCCCAGCCGCACGCGCTGCGCCATGCCAACGCGCCGGGCGCGGGCAGCGTCACGGCGGGCGGCAAGAGCGGGGTGCTGGTGGTGGGCGTGGGCTCGCTGATGACCCAGTTGGCCCGCTGCTGCCGCCCCGCGCCGCCGGACGCGATCGCCGGCTTCGTCACGCGTGGCCGCGGCGTTTCCATCCACCGCGCCGACTGCCCGAGCTACCTCGCCCTGGCCGCCCGCGAGGCCGAGCGGGTGATCGACGTGGCCTGGGGCCAGACGGCCGACACGGTCTATCCGGTGGACATCAGCGTGCGCGCCCACGACCGCCCCGGCCTGCTGCGCGACCTCTCCGAAGTCTTTGCGCGGCTGCGCCTGAACGTGGTCGGCGTCAATACCCAGAGCCGGCAGTCGTTGGCGCACATGGTCTTCACGGTCGAGGTGCGGGACGGCGAGGCGCTCGGCCGTGCGCTGGATGCGCTGCGGGCCGTTCCCGGCGTGTCGGGGGCGGACCGGCGCTGAACTGGGTTTTTTAGTGACGGTGTCGGCAAGCGGGTTTTCTTTCCGATGGGGTAAAGACGGCTGGGGTATGGCGGGGGTATCTTGTTCTTTATGGCGCCGCGGGCGTGCCTGCGAAGTCCCGTCCTCGCGCTTTCGCGCTCCGGGCGTGACTTCTCCGGCACGCCCGCGGCTCACATCCGAGCAATGCGGCCGACTTGCAAAACACGTTCTTTTTAGTGCGTCAGGGCGGGTGAAAGCAGTGATCCATCCGGGGGCTGGCGGTCATGGGCAGTGTCTGTCGTCAGCGCCTTGGGGGATCGGAAAACATGCGATGGCGTGTCGCCGTGCTTCGTTGGGTGCAATCGTAGTCGGGGCTAAGGCTGGGCTGATTCCCGCGTGGCCCGCCGTGCTTCGCAGCGATGCCCCCGGCGCTCAAGAACTCAAACCTTTCACGCATGGAAAATCCACGCCTGACCTGGGCACATAGGACAAACCCGGCCAACCCCCCAGATGCCAGCATCCTTCCCATAAACTGCCACTTTGCCTCTATCCACGCCCAGCATCATGAACACCCGTACCTGGCTTGAAGAGCTGGTTGCTTTCGACACCACCAGCCGCAATTCGAATCTGGCCCTGATCGAGACCGCGCGTGACTATCTCAAGGGGCAGGGCGCGGCCGCCTGGCTGGCGCACAATCCCGAGAAGACCAAGGCCAATCTGTTCGCCACCTTGCCGGCGGCCGATGGCAATACCGATGGCGGTGTCGTGCTGTCCGGCCACACCGACGTGGTGCCGGTCGATGGACAGGACTGGTCGTCCGATCCCTTCAAGCTGGTCGAGAAGAACGGCGCTCTGCAGGGGCGCGGGGCGTGCGACATGAAGGGGTTCATCGCTTCTTCGCTGGCGCTGGTGCCCGAATTCCTGGCCATGCCGCGCAAGAAACCCATCCATCTGGCCTTTTCGTACGACGAGGAAGTCGGCTGCGCCGGCGCGCCCCTCATGCTGGCCGAGCTGAAGGATCGCGGCATCCGCCCCGAGGGGTGCGTGGTGGGCGAGCCCACCAGCATGAAGGTGGTGGTGGCGCACAAGGGCATCAATCTGTTCCGCTGCCGCGTGCATGGCAAGGCCGCGCACTCGTCGCTGACGCCGCGCGGCTGCAACGCCATCGAGTACGCCGCCCTGCTGATCTGCCGCATACGCGAACTGGCCGATGCCATGAAGGCCAAGGGTCCGTACGACGAATTCTTCGACGTGCCGTTCTCCACCATGACCACCAACCAGATCCGCGGCGGCATCGCGGTCAACACCATCCCCGAGCTGTGCGAGTTCATGTACGAATTCCGCAACCTGCCGGGCGTGTCGTCCGACAGCATCCAGGTGGACGTCGAGCGCTATGTGCGCGAGGAACTGCTGCCGCGCATGCAGGCCGAATACGCGGACGCGCGCATCGAGATCGAGACCGGCGCCGCGGCGCCGGCGCTGGAGGCCTCGGAACTGGCCGCCATCACCGAGCTGGTGCGCGGCCTGACCCAGGACCGCGCCACCCGCAAGGTGGCCTACGGCACCGAGGCGGGCCTGTTCCAGGGCGTGGGCATTCCCGCCGTGGTTTGCGGCCCCGGCTCCATCGAGCAGGCGCACAAGCCCGACGAGTTCGTGGCCCTGGATCAACTGGACGCCTGCGACCGTTTCCTGCGCCAACTGGGCCATTCGCTGTAGCCCGTCCCCTGCCGGCCGGGGCCGTTGCGGCGGGCACTGGATCGTGGCTGGCAAGCCACCGGCGGTAAGCCTCGTCACCGTCCGTGACGCGTGACAGAAGGCGGGCGGCAAGCCTTGGCCGCAGGGCGTCGAGGCGGGCGCCCGCCAGCTTCGCCCGGCTACGCTAAAATGTCCGGTTGCAAAACCGGTGCTGCCTCCCTTTTGGGCAGCCACCCCGGAGAACCCTGGTGAAACCTTACGACCTACCGGATGCCAAGGGCCATTTTGGCCCGTACGGCGGCGTGTTCGTGGCGGAAACGCTGATGCACGCACTGGACGAACTGCGTACCGCCTATGATCAAAGCCGCGTCGACCCGGCCTTCATCGAAGCGTTCAACTACGAACTCAAGCATTTCGTCGGCCGGCCCAGCCCGGTCTACCACGCCCGCCGATGGTCGCGGGAACTGGGCGGCGCCCAGATCTGGTTCAAGCGCGAAGACCTGAACCACACCGGCGCCCACAAGGTGAACAACTGCATCGGCCAGGCCCTGCTGGCCAAGCGGATGGGCAAGCCGCGCGTCATCGCCGAGACCGGCGCGGGCCAGCACGGCGTGGCGACCGCCACGGTGGCGGCCCGCTACGGCATGGAATGCGTGGTCTACATGGGCAGCGAGGACGTGCGCCGCCAGGCGTCGAACGTCTACCGGATGAAGCTTCTCGGCGCCACGGTGGTGCCGGTCGAGTCCGGCTCGCGCACCCTGAAGGACGCGCTGAACGAAGCCATGCGCGACTGGGTCACCCACATCGAGAACACGTTCTACATCATCGGCACGGTGGCCGGTCCCGATCCGTACCCCCGCATGGTGCGCGACTTCCAGACCGTCATCGGCAACGAATGCCTGGTGCAGATGCCCGAAGAGGCCGGCCGCCAGCCCGACTTCATCGTGGCGGCGGTGGGCGGCGGTTCCAACGCCATCGGCATCTTCCATCCCTATATCCCGCACGAGTCCGTCCGCCTGATCGGCGTCGAGGCCGCGGGCGAGGGCATGGACAGTGGCCGCCACGCCGCGTCGCTGGCGGCGGGCCAGATCGGCGTGCTGCACGGCAACCGTACCTACGTCATGCAGAATGCCGACGGCCAGGTGCAGGAGACGCATTCGGTCTCGGCCGGCCTGGACTACCCCGGCGTGGGGCCCGAGCATGCCTGGCTGAAGGACAGCGGCCGCGCGCAGTACGTCGGCATCACCGATGACGAGGCCTTGAAGGCCTTCCACGATTGCTGCCGCATCGAGGGCATCATGCCGGCGCTGGAGTCCTCGCACGCCATCGCGCAGGCCGCCAAGATGGCCCCCACGCTGTCCAAGGACCAGATCATCCTGGTCAACCTGTCGGGCCGCGGCGACAAAGACATGCACACCGTCGCCGAGGCGGCGGGCATCACGTTCTGACCTGACATGACCAACACTTCCAACCGCATCGACGCCGCGTTCGCCCGCCGAGCCCAGGCCGGCGGCGCCGCGCTCGTGCCGTACATCGCCGCGGGCGATCCGTCGCCCGCCGCCACCGTGCCGCTGATGCACGAACTGGTGCGCGCCGGCGCCGACATCATCGAGCTGGGCGTTCCGTTCTCCGATCCCATGGCGGACGGTCCGGTGATCCAGCGCGCCGCCGAGCGCGCCATCGCCCAGGGCGTGGGCCTGGTCCGCGTGCTCGAACTGGTGGCCGAGTTCCGCCGCGACGACGCCGTCACTCCCGTGGTGCTGATGGGCTACGCCAACCCCATCGAGCGCATGGGCCAGCAGGCCTTCGCGCAGCGCGCGGCGCAAGCCGGCGTCGACGGCGTGCTGGTGGTCGACTATCCGCCGGAAGAGGTCGACGCCTTCGCGGCCGATCTCGGCCAGGCCGGCATCTGCCCGATCTTCCTGCTGGCGCCCACCTCCACCGAGGCGCGCATCCGGTCGGTGGCGCGCGTGGCGCGCGGCTACGTCTACTACGTGTCGCTCAAGGGCGTCACCGGCGCGGCCAGCCTGAACACCGACGACGTGGCCCGGCGCCTGGAACTGATCCGCCGCCACGTCGGCATTCCGGTGGGCGTGGGCTTCGGCATCCGCGATGCCGACAGCGCGGCGCGCGTGGCGCGCCATGCCGATGCCGTGGTCATCGGCACCAAGCTCATCCAGACCATCGAAGAGGCCGTGGCCGATGCCGCGCCCGATCAGCAGACCCAGGCCGCGGTGGCCGCCGCCGGACAATGGCTGCGCACCATCCGCGCCGCCCTGGACCAGACCCAACGACACGACGCGGCCGCCTGAGCGGCGCCGCGCCCGATTTGCCCTACGGGACCTCGACACAATATGAGCTGGATCGAAAAACTCCTGCCGCCTCGCATCAACAAACCCACCGCCGACAGCGTCAAGAGCCGCGTGCCCGAAGGGCTGTGGGTCAAGTGCCCCTCGTGCGAATCGGTGCTGTACAACGAAGACCTGGCGGCCAACCTGCACGTGTGCCCCAAGTGCGACCATCACATGCGCATCGGTTCGCGCACGCGCATCGACTCGCTGCTCGACCTGGAAGGCCGCGTCGAGATCGGCGGCAACACGCGCTCGATGGACCCGCTGAAGTTCAAGGATTCGCGCAAGTATCCCGACCGCCTGTCCGAAGCCGTCAAGCAGACCGGTGAAACCGACGCGCTGGTCGTGGTCAGCGGTTCGGTGCGCGGTATTCCCACCGTGCTGGCCTGCTTCGAATTCGAATTCATGGGCGGCTCGATGGGTTCCGTGGTGGGCGAGCGTTTTGCCCGCGGCGTGCAGGCCGCCATCGACAACCGCACGCCCTTCATCTGCGTGGCCGCCTCGGGTGGCGCGCGCATGCAGGAAAGCCTGCTGTCGCTGATGCAGATGGCCAAGACCAACGCCATGCTGACGCGCCTGTCGGCGGCGGGCCTGCCGTTCATCAGCGTGCTGACCGATCCCACCATGGGCGGCGTGTCGGCCAGCTTCGCCTTCATGGGCGACGTGGTCATCGCCGAACCGAAGGCGCTGATCGGCTTCGCCGGTCCCCGCGTCATCGAGCAGACCGTGCGCGAGAAGCTGCCCGAAGGATTCCAGCGTTCCGAGTTCCTGCTGCAGAAGGGCGCCATCGACATGGTGGTGGACCGCCGTCAGCTGCGTGAGGAAATCGCCCGTCTCCTGGCCCTGTTGACCCGCCAGCCGGCGGACGCCGTCACCGCCTGATCCCGGCGCGCTCGCGGCCCCTGGCCCGGCCATTTTCCCACTCATGGGTTAATGGCCGGCTATTGACCCGGGGCAGGTCGATTTTGAATACACATGTTGCCGATTGAAGACAATCGACCCTCATTACAGGGGCGGTTTTCTGATATGTTAGCCGCTGTCGTTACAAATCGATTTTGGAGCTTCCATGCACAGCATCAACAAGAAAAGAACCCTCACGGGGCTGGTCGCCGGATTGGCTCTGGCGTTCGGCGCGTCGGTGGCGCATGCGCAGTCCCAGGAGGGCACGAATGGCGGCCTCGGCATCCACTACGGCGTGGGCGACCATTACCAGCGCGTCACGCTGCAATACGAAACCCCTTCCATCTGGACGGTCAACTTCGGTGGCAACTGGGGCCGTCTGGACCTGACGCCCGAGTTCGGCGTGTCCTACTGGTGGGCCCAGGGCGACCGTTCCCCCGACCACGTCTGGCAGGCCAACGCCATCCCGATGTTCCGCTGGTGGACCAGCGACCGCTTCTTCCTCGAAGCCGGCGTGGGCGCCACGGTGTTCAGCCACACCACCTTCGCCGACAAGACCATCAGCACCGCCTTCCAGTTCGGCGATCACGTCGGCGCGGGCTTCCTGCTGAACGACAACAGCCGTATCGGCGTGCGCTACTCGCACTTCTCCAACGCCAGCATCAAGCGCCCCAATCCCGGCCTGAACGTGCTGCAGCTGACGTACCTGTACCAGTTCTGATGATGGCCGCCCCAGGGCGGCAACGGCATTGCATCGAACCCGCCTGTTTCCAGGCGGGTTTTTTACGCCCGCGGATGGCCGTTTTTCAGCGGTCTGGCCGGCAAAGCGGAAATCCCTGCCGCCTCGATGTCCAGACCACGATAAGCGCGGCGGCCAGCAGCGCCAGCAAGGCGGGCGCGAAGGCATGGGCGCCCAGCCGTTGCAGCAGCACGCCGCCCAGCAGGCCGCCGCCCGCGATGGCCAGGTTCCAGGCCGTGACCAGCATGGATTGCGCCACGTCGGCCGCGGGGCCGGCCGTCTTGGCCAGCGCGGTCTGGAACAAGGTGGCCGAGCCGCCGAAGGCCAGGCCCCAGACGGCCACGGCGGCGTAGACCAGCGCCTGCGAATGGCCGGCCGCGCCCAGCATCAGCACGCCCGTGGCGAACAACACCGTGCTGGCCAGGGTCAGGCTGCGCAGATGCCCGTCCACCAGCAGGCCGACGATCCATATGCTGGCCAGGGAGGCGATGCCGAACACCAGCAATATCAGGTCGGTCCGCCCGGCCATGCCGAGCGTGGCCAGGAAGGGGGCGATATAGGTGTAGAGCAGGTTGTGCGCCAGCACGAACGTCAGCACCGTGAACAGCACGGATTGCACGCCGGCCAGGGCGAAGACCTGCGCCAGCGGGATGCGTCCGCCTTGTGCCTGGCCAGGGAAGTCGGGTACCCGCAGGCGTACCCAGACCATCAATGCCAGCGCCATCACGCTCATGCCGGCGAAGCAGGCGCGCCACCCCACCAGCGTGCCGAGGTAGGTGCCGGCCGGGATGCCCAGCGACAAGGCCAATGGCGTGCCGACCATCGCGATCGCGATGGCGCGTCCTTTCAGGTGCTCGGGCGCCATGCGGGCCGCGTAGCCGGCCAGCAGCGCCCAGACCAGCCCCGCCGACACGCCGGCCACGAAACGCGCGGCAAGCGTCAGCGTGAAATCGCTGGACAGCGTGGTGACCGTGTTGGCCAGCGCGAAGCCGGCCAGGCCCGCCAGCAGCAGCGGGCGGCGGCGCACGCCCTGCGTGGCGGCGGTCAGGGGAATGGCGGTCAGCAGCGAGCCCAGCGCGTAGGCCGTGATCGTCTGGCCGGCCCAGGCCTCGGAGACATCCAGGCTGTGCGCCATCTGCGGCAGCAGGCCGGCGGGCAGGGCCTCGGTCAGGATCGTGATGAAAGCCGCCGTGGCCAGCGCCAGCAGCGAGGCCAGTGGCAAGCGGTTCGAGGCCGTCATTGCGCGTCCTCCCGTTCGGCGTAGACGGCGTCCCGCAGGTCCGTGACGAGTCCTCCCGACATGCCTTCGCACAGGGTGTTGGTGAAGGCGACGACGCTCAGGCCGCGCGCGCGGTCGACGAACCAGGAATGGCCATGGGCGCCGCCCCAGCGCCATGCGCCGGCCGATTCCGGAGAGGCGGCCTGGGCCGGATCGCGCACTACGGAAAAGCCCAGGCCGAAGCCCGCGGTGTTGTCCAGCGCGGGCACGGTCTGGCCTTCGGCCAGCGAATATCCCCACGATGAACCCGGTGCGTAAAGCGGCGGTGCGCCAGCCAGGCGCCGCAGGTTTTCCTGCAAGGAGATGCCGCTGGCAGCCATGCCGTCCGAGATTCCGGCCAGTACGACGGCGCCGACCAGGCGGCGGTCGTCCAGGGCTTGCTGGACGGCGGCGTGGCGGCGGGGGGAAATGATCGAGGGCGCGGGGGCGCCATGAGAGCGCAGAGCAGCGGCGGACAAGACGAAAATCCTTTCTACGACAAGGTTCCATCAAGATAGGTACCCGGAGATTAAAGAAAAAGTAGGCTACATTTCCTGGCTAAGCGGATTTTTCTGTCCGTAATCAGGAGTGGCGATGGACAGTCTCAGCAGCTTTACGGTCTTCGTGCAGGTCGCCGAAACGCGCAGTTTCGTGGCGGCCGGCAGGTTGCTGGGCGTGTCGGCCTCGGCGGTGGGCAAGAGCGTGGCCCGGCTGGAAGAGAAGCTGGGCGTGCGGCTGTTCCATCGCAGCACGCGCAGCATCGCGCTTACGTCCGAGGGCGAGCTGTTCCTGGAGCGCAGCCGCCGTATCCTCGCCGAGATCGAGGCGGCCGAACTCGAACTGTCCCAGGCCGCGCGGGCGCCGCGCGGACGCCTGCGCGTCAGCCTGCCGCTGGTCAGTTCGCTGGTGCTGCCGGTACTGGCCGATTTCATGGGCCAGTATCCCGAGGTCGAGCTGGACCTGGATTTCACCGACCGCCTGGTCGATGTGATCGACGAGGGTTTCGATGTGGTGGTCCGTACCGGGGCGCCGGTGGATTCCTGCCTGCATGCGCGCAAGCTGGGCACGTTCGAGTTGCTGCTGGTGGCCTCGCCCGATTATCTGAAGCGGCGCGGCACGCCCAGGACGCCGGCCGATCTTCTGCGGCACACCTGCATGCACTACCGGTACTCCACCACGGGCAAGCTCGAGGCCTGGCCGCTGGACCAGGCCACGGGGGGACCGGAGCTGGAGTTGCCCGTATCGATGATCTGCAACAACATCGAGACCCGCGTGTGTTTTGCCCTGCAGGGGCGCGGCATTGCCTGCCTGCCGGATTTCTCCATCCGCAAACAGCTGGCGGACGGCAGCCTGCGCCGCGTGCTGCCTGGGCAGGCCCGCCGCTCGGGCGTGTTCAATGTGCTGTGGCCCGCCAGCAAGCATCCATCGCCGAAGGTGCGGGCGCTGGTGGATTTCCTGTGCGCGCGGGTCTTCCCCGATGAGGGCGCGCGGCGGGGGGCGCGCAAGCGTGTGAGGACGCTTGCGGACCGGGATCAGGATTGAGGGCGCGCCGCGTTCAACGCAACCGCCATCCCCGCCGTGACCACGGCCACCCCCGCCCAGGCCGCCGCCGACGGCATCTCTCCCAGCAGCGCGAGCGCCCCGAGGGTGGTCATGCACGGCACCGCGGCGGTGAAAAGCGCCGTGGTCTGCGCCCCCAGCACGGCTACGGCGCGCGTATAGACCAGCAGCGCCACCACGCCCACCAGCACGCCCTGGAACAGCGCCTGGAACACGATGTCGGGCCAGGCGGCCTGCGCCATCTGCGTGCCGGGCAGCATCAGGTACAGCGGCAGGAAGCAGGCCAGCGAGCCGGGCGCCACGATGGCGGCGGCGCGCAGCGGGGGGATGCAAAAGCGCTGCGCCAGCAGGCCGTAGGCGGCCCAGCACAGGGCGGCCAGCAGCAAGGCGACGTCGCCCAGGTACTGGCGCGGCTCGGCGCCGGTGAAGCTGTCCCAACTGATGGCGACGATGCCGGCCACGATCAGCGCCAGGCCGGCAAGACGCTGGCGGCCGGCGCGCAGCCCCATGGCCGCGCGCAGCAGCAGGAAGGTGAACAGCGGAATCGTGCCGTGCAGCAGTACACCGCCGTGGCTGGCCGGCGCCAGCCGGAAACCCAGGTAGGCGAACAGCGCGAATCCCAGCCCGCCGCTGAATGCCAGCAACGCGGCCTGCCGCAGGCCCAGGCCGCTCAAGCGATAGCGCATCAGCAAGGGCAGCAGCAACAGGCCCGCCACGGCGAAGCGCAGGATCGCAAGGTCGGGCAGCGTCAGCGCCGTCGTGGTCAGCCCCATCCGCGAGACCAGCGTGAATCCCGAGAACAGCAGGACCGCGGCCATCGCGCAGAGCATGCCACGCGCGCGGTCCCGTGACGGCAACGCCATCGGCTCAACGGCCCTGTGCATGATCGCCCCGCAGGGTCATCACGGCGCTGGTCACGCTGGCGACCTGCTTCCCATCGTCGCGCGATATCTCGCACAGATAGTGGCTGATGGTGCGGCCCCGATGCGTGGCCCAGGCCCGTGCAAGCAGCCGCGATTGCCACACGGGCCGCAGGAACGTGGCGCGCAGGTCGATGCTGGTGAAGCTCTCGCCCCTGTCCATCAAGGTGGAGTGCGCCGTGCCGATGGCCGCGTCGGCCAGTTCGCACAGCAGGCCGCCGTGCACCGTGCCTTGCTGGTTGCCATGCCGCAGGGCGTCGGCATCGAGTTCGATCACCGCCATCGCCTCGCCGATCTCGACGATGCGAAAACCCAGCAATTGCGAGATCGCCGTGGGATAGCGCATGTGGGTGGTATCTTCGGGCCGCAGCGTGCCGTCCAACTGGCGGCGCAGGTAGTCGAGTACGGGCAGGGCGTTGGGGGACAGCGACGTCGTCATGGCATGGCCTTTGGCGGTAGGGACGATCCGGGCTTACGTGCGCCAGCGTAATTCCATACACTAGGACAATCAAAAAATTGTCCTAGATACATGCCATGACGATTTCTCCCGTGCACGCGCTGGCCGATGCCTTGGCGGCCGACATCCACGCCGGCAGGCTCGCGCCTGGCGCCATGCTGCCCACGCACCGCGAACTCGCGGCCCGGCACGGCGTGGCCCTGGCTTCGGCCACCAAGGTCTACGCGCGCCTGAAGGCGCAGGGCCTGGTGGTGGGAGAAACCGGCCGGGGAACCTTCGTGCGCGACCGGCCGCCGCAACCGCATTGGGACGGCGCCGACGAGGCCCGGCTGAACGCCAGCACGATCGACCTGTCCTTCAACCATCCCACGCTGCCCGGCCAGGCGGAACTGCTGCGCGCCATGCTGCGCAAGCTGGCCGCGTCGGGCGACCTGTCCGCGCTGATGCAGCAGCAGCCGCCCGGAGGGCGGGCGCATGAACGCCGCATCGTGGCCGGCTTCCTGGCGCGCACGCGCGGCATCACGGCGCCGGCCGAGCAGGTGTTCCTGGTGAATGGCGCGCAGCAGGGCCTGGACGTCGCCGCGCGCGCCGTGCTGCAACCGGGCGATGCCGTGGCGGTCGATGCGCTGACGTATCCGGGTTTCAAGATGCTGGCCCAGGCGCAGGGCCTGTCCTTGCAAGCCGTGCCCTGCGCGGCCGACGGGCCCGATCTGGATGCGCTGGACGCGCTGTGCCGCCGGGGGCGCATCCGCGCCATCTATGCGATGCCCACGCTGCACAATCCATTGGGATGGGTGCTGGACGGTTCGCGGCGCCAGCGCCTGGTCGACATCGCGCGGCGGCACGACTGCTTCCTGATCGAGGATGCCGCCTATGCGTTCCTGGCGGCCAAGGCGCCGCCCGCGCTGGCGGCCATGGCGCCCGAGCGCACCCTGTACGTGTCCAGTCTTTCCAAGAGCCTGGCGACCGGCCTGCGCTTCGGTTTCATCGCCGTGCCCGAGGCTTGCGCCATGAAGGTGAAGGCGCACATCCGCGCCAGCCACTGGAGCCTGCCCAGCGTGGTCACCGCGATGGCCACGCGCTGGATCGAGGACGGCACGGTGGCGCGCCTGGAGGCCGCGCACCGGCGCGACGCCAGGCGCAGGCAGGCGATCGCGCGCGACGTGTTCGGCGGGATGGAGATGGCGGCGAATCCGGCCGCGCTGTTCGTCTGGCTGACGCTGCCCGCCGAGCTGCGCATGGATCGCATCGCCGCGGCGCTGGCGGCACGCAACATCGCGGTCTCCAAGGCCGAGGCCTACGCGGCGACACGGCATGCGCCGCATGCCTTGCGGCTGGGCCTCAGTTCGGTGCCGTTGGCGGAACTGCAGCCGGTGCTGCAACAGGTGCGCGAGACGATCGAGCGGTTTCCGGTCTAGTGCGCCGCTTCCGGAAACCGCGGGTGCGGCGGCTCAGGCAGCCTGCGCCTGCCTGGGCTGGCGATGTTCGCGGAAGGCGGCCGCCAAGGTGCGCAGGGCATCGCGCGAACGCGAGTCGGTCAGCGTCGAATGCATCATGATGCGCGAGGCCGGCAGTTCGGGCAGTCCAAGCTGCCGGCTGACCGCCCGGATGATTTCCCTGGCGTTCAACATCGCGTTGATGGGCCACGTGCTGGTGG
Organism: Bordetella ansorpii; assembly: GCF_900078705.1. Lineage (GTDB taxonomy): Bacteria > Pseudomonadota > Gammaproteobacteria > Burkholderiales > Burkholderiaceae_B > Bordetella > Bordetella ansorpii_A. The sequence continues at coordinate 136,244 of NZ_FKIF01000009.1, read as the reverse complement.
AGGGCGTCATGGCTTATCTGCGCGGCAGGCATGGCGTGGCCGATGGCCTGTCCTTGCGTCTGTACGCCGAGCGCATCGCGGCGCGCAGCGCGCCGGCGCAGGCGCCGGGCCACGATCTGCTGGCGCATGTCGCCGATCCTGCCCAGGCCGCCCACGCCGCGCTGGTGTCCGGCTTCGGCTGGGTGATGGCGTACGGGGCGGTCAGCGCCTTCCTGCTGGCGGGGGCAAGCTATCTGGTGTTTTCGCCCGCGCGCCGTGCGCGAGCGGCGGGCAAGGTGTGCCCGGGGGACATCGGCCTGAGCGCCCCCAGGCGCCCATCCGCAGCGGCAAGGACCAGTGCATAAAAAAGCCCGTCGAAGTGATTTCGACGGGCTCTTGGCGGGCATGTCCCTTTTCAGGGACGCCGTTCACGCATCAGCGCAGCGTTTCGACCTGCTGCAGCGGGGCGGTGGACACCGGTTGCACGGGCTTGCGCTCGCGGCCGAGGCGCACGGGCGTGGCCGTGGCGGCGATGCGCGCTTGCGTCTGTGCGTGGCGGGACGGGTCGGTCTCGACCCAGGTCAGGCCAGCGGCGTTGACGATGGCGTGCAGGCCTTGCTTGCTGACCACGTCCGGTGCCGCAGGGGCAGGCGTCACGGCGATGGGCGCGGCGGCAACCGGCGGCTGCGGCGCGGCGGCCGGGACGGTCTCGACCGGGGCGGCCACGGGCAGCGGGGCCGGTTCCGCGGCCACGGGGGCCACGACAGGCGCCACGACCGGAGCCGGTTCGGCGGCCGGAGCCGGGGCCTCGGCGGCGGCGGTCTCCACCGCGGCCGTCTCGACTGCCGGAGCCGTTTCCACGGACGGGGCCGGCGACACTTGGACCGGTTCGGTTGCGGCAGTTTCCGCAGCCTCCGTTTGCACGGCGCCCGTCTGCACGGCGGCCGGGGCGGGGGTCTGCTCCGTCACGGACACGGCGGGCGTCGACTCGGAAGCTTCGACCACGGGCGAGGCGACCGGCTCGGCCGGAACGGCCGCGGCGACGGGTTGCTGGACGGGTTCGGCAACGGCCTGGACCGGCGCCGACTCAGCATCGGCAACCTGGACCGGGGCCTGCCCGGCAGCCACGGGTTCGACGGCAACCTGGACCGCAGCGACCGGCGCGGCAGCTTGGGCCGGCACCGGAGCGGCCGGGGCCGTTTCGCTGGCGACGTCGCGCAGGGCTTCCTGGGCATCCCGCGCCAGGCTGTCGGCCTCTTGACCTTCGCCTTCCTGGCCTTCGACGACGGGCGTGCCGTCCTCGTTGACACGGCGGCCACGGCGGCTGCGGCGGCGGCGGCGCTTGCGCTCGGGATCGGCGCCGGCTTCGGCGCCTTCCGCGCCTTCGGCGGTCAGGCCGTCGGCTTGCGTATCGTCCAGGTCCTCGGCATCGGCCAGCCTGCGGGCTTCGGCAGGCGCGGCTTCAGCGGCGGGACGGTGCTCGGGCAGGGCGGAGGCCACGGTCTCGGCCAATGCGGCGACCATGGTTTCCTGCTCGCTCATCGCGCCTTGCGGGCCGTCTTCACGGCGGCCGCGGCCGCGGCGGCCACGGCCACGGCGACCGCCACTGCCGGCATCCTCGCCTTCGGCCAAGGGGGCCGGGGCGCGTTCGGGACGGGCCGAGGCGGTTGCCGCACCGGCGGCGTCGCGATCACGTTCGCCGCGCTCGGGGCGCTGCGGGCGGTCGGCGCGCTGCTGCTCTTCAGGACGGCGGCCACCCCGGCGGTTGCCGGCGTTCACGTCGGCGTCGGCGGCGTCGCCGCGGCCCTGACCGTCGTTGCGGCGGCCGCGGTTGCGGTCGGAGCCGTGGCGTTCGCCGCGGCGTTCCTGGCCATCATGCGAGCGGCGGCCACGACCGGAGCCACTGTTGTTGCGGCGGGCTTCTTCCTGCTGCTCGGTCACGGGCGCGGGAGCGGCGGCCGGCGTGCTTGCGCCACCCAGCCAATTGGCCAGGCGCTTGAACAGGCCACCCAGGCCGCCGATGGCGGCCGGAGCGGCCTGCGGAGCCGGCGCGGGGGCCGCGGCCGGAGCCGGCGTCGAGATCGGGGCGGGCTGCGAGGGCGTGATGCCCTTGACCAGCGCCTCGGGCTTGGCCTTGGTTTCCTGTTCGCGCGGCGACCAGACCACGTCGGTGGCCGGGGCCTCGGCCAGCTCGAAGCTGGTCCTGGGCTCTTCCAGGCGCGGATCGTCGTGGCGCAGGCGCTCGATGTGGTGATGCGGGGTTTCCAGGTGCTTGTTGGGGATCAGCACCAGGTTGACCTTCAGGCGGGCTTCCATCTTGGCGATGTCGGCGCGCTTTTCGTTCAGCAGGAAGGTGGCCACTTCGACCGGCACCTGGGCGTGGACCGCCGCGGTGTTTTCCTTCATGGCCTCTTCCTGCAGCAGGCGCAGGACATGCAGGGCGCTGGATTCCGCATCGCGGATCACGCCGGTGCCCATGCAGCGCGGGCAGGTGATGTGCGAGCCCTCGTTCAGGGCCGGACGCAGGCGCTGGCGCGACAGTTCCATCAGCCCGAAGCGGGAGATCTTGCCCATTTGCACGCGGGCACGGTCGAAATGGAGGGCGTCGCGCAGGCGCTGTTCGACGGCGCGCTGGTTCTTGCCCTCTTCCATGTCGATGAAGTCGATCACGATCAGACCGCCCAGGTCGCGCAGGCGCAACTGGCGGGCCACTTCGTCGGCGGCTTCCAGGTTGGTGCGCAGCGCGGTTTCCTCGATGTCGGCGCCGCGCGTCGAGCGCGCGGAGTTGACGTCGACGGCCACCAGCGCTTCGGTGTGGTCGATGACCACGGCGCCGCCCGAGGGCAACTGCACGGTGCGCGAGTAGGCGGTTTCGATCTGGTGTTCGATCTGGAAGCGCGAGAACAGCGGGATATCGTCGCGGTAGCGCTTGACGCGCTGCACGTTGTCCGGCATCACCACGCTCATGAAGGCGGTGGCCTGGTCGGCGATCTCGTCGGTATCGATCAGGATCTCGCCGATTTCAGGCGAGAAGTAGTCGCGGATGGCCCGGATGACCAGGCTGGACTCGAGGTAGATCAGGATGGGAGCGGCGTTGTCGCGGGCGGCGCCGTCGATGGCCGTCCACAACTGCATCAGGTACGCCATGTCCCATTGCAGTTCTTCCACGCTGCGGCCGATGCCGGCCGTGCGCGCGATGATGCTCATGCCCTGGGGCACGTCGAGCTGTTCCATCGTGTCGCGCAGTTCCTGGCGGTCCTCGCCCTCGACGCGGCGCGAAACGCCACCGCCACGGGGGTTGTTGGGCATCAGGACCAGGTAGCGGCCAGCCAGCGAGATGAACGTGGTCAGGGCGGCGCCCTTGTTGCCGCGTTCTTCCTTTTCGACCTGGACGATGAGTTCCTGGCCTTCCTTCAGCGCGTCCTGGATGCGCGCGCTGCGCACGTCGACGCCTTCCTTGAAGTAGCTGCGGGCGACTTCCTTGAACGGCAGGAAGCCGTGGCGCTCTTCGCCGTAATTGACGAAGCAGGCTTCCAGGCCGGGTTCGATGCGGGTGATGACGCCCTTGTAGATGTTGCCTTTGCGCTGCTCGCGGCCGGCAATTTCAATGTCGAGATCGATGAGTTTTTGCCCATCGACGATGGCAACGCGCAGTTCTTCCTGGTGCGTTGCGTTGAACAACATACGCTTCATGAGTGCGATTCTCCTAGGCATGACACGCCGATATCGGCGCGTGACCTCGGATCGCTCGGGCTGCGGACTGAAGCTTGCAAGAGGGCGGACCGTACCCGGGCTGTGGCCCGGGCGTATCCGCGGCGGGTCAGGCGGGCACGACGCGCCGAACGGCGCGGGGTTCTATCAGCAGGGGGGTCAGGTTCACTGAGCGTGGTTGACGGAAGAGTTGCTGGGAACGTCAGATGCGGCAAGGTTTGTGACGCTCGCGCGCATCTGGTGCTTTATTGATATTGACGATTCTTGCTGTGCTTCAGAGCCGCTTGCGGCTGCAGCGCTTCCTGCCAGGAAGGCGGGCATTGCGTGCCACACCACCATCCGGCAAGGCGCGCTTGCGCCGGCGACCGAGAGACCCCAGAGCTGAGCGAGCGCGAGTACGTAACGTACGGCAGGCAGTACAAAGTACAATGATGGCCTGCGTGCTCGACGGAGACGCGCAACTAGTCTTATCTTGGTGTCTTACATCCACTTCAGTGGGTTTTACACCTCAGCAGTGGTTTACTTGCCGGTAGTGGTCCATTCAAATATCGACCCCTAGCGGACACACCCCTAGTCACAGCATCTCTACGCCAAGCGGCTGGTTCAGCCCCTTAAGGCTGTCCCGATTATATGTCGCTTTCCGCAATGCGCAAAGAAACTTCCACCGCCGCTCAACAACCGGCCGTCCGCATGGTCGAGGTAGGACCCGAGCACGATGGCCAGCGCATCGATAACTTCCTGCTTCGCCTGTGCAAAGGCGTTCCCAAGAGCCACATCTACAAGGCCATTCGCGATGGCCAGGTGCGCGTCAACAAGGGACGCATCGGCGCCGACTATCGCCTGGCGATCAGCGATGTGGTGCGCGTGCCTCCGCTGCGCCTGCCTGATCCTGGCGCGCCGCGTCCCGTGCCGGCCGCCGAATTCCCCGTGGTCTATGAAGACGATGCCATGCTGGTCATCGACAAGCCGGCTGGCGTGGCCGTGCACGGCGGCAGCGGCGTGTCGTTCGGCGTCATCGAGCAACTGCGCGCCGCGCGGCCCGAGGCGCGCTTCCTAGAACTGGTGCATCGCCTCGACCGCGACACCTCCGGCCTGCTCATGGTGGGCAAGAAGCGCAATGCGCTGCTGGCGCTGCATGCCATGCTGCGCGACGGCGGCGCCCAGAAGCATTACTACGCGCTGGTGCAGGGCGACTGGGTCAACGACCGCCAGCACATCCGCCTGCCCCTGACCAAGTGGACCACCGCCAGCGGCGAGCGCCGGGTGAAAGTCGATGCCCAGAATGGGCAGACGGCCCATACCATCGTCACAATGAAACAGCGGTTCGGCCAGTACAGTCTGGTCGACGCCGAGTTGCGCACCGGCCGGACGCACCAGATCCGCGTGCACCTGGCGTCCAGCGGGTTTCCCATCGTCGGGGATGACAAATACGGGACGGATGAGGTGCGCGCCGAGTTCGCCCGGCGCGGGTTCGGCCGCATGTTCCTGCATGCGCACAGCCTGACCCTGCCGCATCCGCTCACGGGGGAAACCCTGGAACTGAGCGCGCCGCTGCCCAAGGCATGCGTGCAGATATTGCAGCAACTGGAGACGAAGGCATGAACTCGCCGAGCCGCTTCAATGGCGAATACAGGAGTGCGGAGCACGACGGTTCTCCGATGCGCGACCCTTATAGGCTGGTGGTGTTCGATTGGGACGGCACGCTGATGGATTCCACCCACAGCATCGTGGCGGCCATCCAGGGGGCCTGCCGTGATCTCGATCTGCCCGTGCCGTCGGCCTCCGAGGCCAGTTGGGTGATCGGCCTGTCGCTGGAAAGCGCGCTGCGCCGCGCGGTGCCCGCTCTGACCCAGTCCATGGTGCCGCGCTTCCTGGAGCGCTACCGCACGCATTACCTGTTGCGCGACCCCGAGTTGCGCCTGTTTGACGGCGTGTCCGATCTGCTGGCTGCCCTGGCGCGGCAGCAGGCGCTGATGGCCGTGGCCACCGGCAAGAGCCGGGTGGGGCTGGATCGCGCCCTGGCCGCGTCGGCCACCCGCGGCGTGTTCGCCGCCACCCGTACCGCCGATGAAACCTTCAGCAAGCCGCACCCGGCCATGCTGAACGAGTTGATGGAAGAGCTCGACGTGGCGCCCGAGCATGTCGTCATGATCGGGGACACCTCGCACGACCTGCGCATGGCCGCCAACGCCGGCGTGCACAGCGTGGGCGTCACCTATGGGGCCCACACGCTGGCCGAGTTGCAGGATTGCGGGCCGCAGGCCATCGTCGGCAACGTGGCCGAGCTGCGGCAGTGGCTGCTGCCTCGCACGGGCTTGCCGGCCTGACCGCGGGGCGGGGAACGCGGCAGCGGCTGCGCGGTCAGACCCCAGGTCGGCTTTGGCCTGGCGCCGGGGCCTTGCATTGCATCCGGCTGGCGCCCCGGAACGTATATATAGGTTGTCCGGCCGGGAATAGATCCCGGCCCGCCGGCGTCTCATCCATATCGGCGCCTTGTCGCCACCTCGTCTTTCGGGATCCGCCATGCTGATACGCAAACCTGCCGATATCGTTCCCTCCGAGATCACCTCCGAAACCGTATACCGGTCGCGCCGCCAGTGGATGGCGCGGGCGGGCGCGATGGCCGCCGCGGCCGGCATGGGCGTGGCCGGGCTGTCCTCCCGCGAGGCCTGGGCCGCCGATGATGCGCAGGGCGCGCCGCTGCCCGGCCGCGCCAATCCCGATTACGCGGTCATGGACAAGCAGACCTCGTTCAAGGACATCACCACCTACAACAATTACTACGAGTTCGGCCTGGACAAGTCTGATCCGGCCGAATACGCCCACAAGCTGGTCACCCGGCCCTGGACCGTCAGCGTCGAGGGCGCCGTGGCCCGTCCGCGCACCTTCGGCATCGACGAACTGCTCAAGCTCGCGCCCATGGAAGAGCGCATCTATCGCCTGCGCTGCGTCGAGGCCTGGTCCATGGTGATCCCGTGGGTGGGATATTCGCTGTCCAGCCTGCTCAAGCAGGTCGAACCCACCGGCAATGCCAAGTTCGTCGAGTTCGTCACGGTCGTGCAGCGCGACAACATGCCGGGCGTGCGCTCCCGCGTGCTGGACTGGCCCTATGTCGAGGCCTTGCGGCTGGACGAGGCCATGCATCCGCTGACCATGCTGGTGTTCGGCCTGTATGGCCGCGTGCTGCCCAACCAGAACGGCGCGCCGCTGCGCCTGGCCGTGCCGTGGAAATACGGTTTCAAGTCGGCGAAGTCGCTGGTGGCCATCCGCCTAGTCGAGAAGCGGCCGACCAGTTCCTGGATGAACTCGGCGCCGCAGGAGTACGGCTTCTACGCCAACGTGAACCCCGAGGTCTCGCATCCGCGCTGGAGCCAGGCCACCGAACGCCGCATCGGCGAAGGCGGGTTCTTCGCCCCCAAGCGCAAGACCGAGATGTTCAACGGCTACGGCAGCCAGGTCGCGTCCCTGTACACGGGGCTGGATCTGCGCGCCAATTACTGATGCCCTCCATGCGCGATTCCGCCAAGCCGGCCCCGGCCGCGGGCGCCCGATGGGACGCCCGCGCGGTGGGCCGTTTCAAGCCGGTGCTGTTCGTCCTGGGCTTGCTGCCGTTCGCGCGCTGGTTCTGGCTGGGCCTGAGCGACGGCCTGACCGCCAATCCCCTCGAATTCCTGACCCGTTCCTCCGGCACCTGGACGTTGGTTTGCCTGCTGGTCACCCTGGCCATCACGCCGTTGCGGCGGCTGTTGAACCAGCCCGCGCTGGTACGGCTGCGCCGCATGTGCGGGCTGTTCGCGTTCTTCTATGGCTTCCTGCACTTCCTGGCCTGGGTGTGGTGGGATCGCGGACTGGATCCGGCCTACATGCTGCAGGACGTGGTCGAGCGGCCCTTCATCACCGTGGGGTTCGCGGCCTTCGTGCTGATGGCGGCGCTGGCCGCCACGTCCACCCAGTGGGCCATGCGCAAGCTCGGCCGCCGCTGGCAACTGCTGCACCGCGCGGTCTACCTGATCGGCCTGCTGGCCATCCTGCACTATTGGTGGCACAAGGCCGGCAAGAACGATTTCGAGCAGCCGCTGATCTACGGCGCGGTCCTGGCCGTGCTGCTGGGATGGCGCGTGGTGGCGCGGCTGCGGCGGGGCGGGGCGGGTTGATGATCCTCGGCCTGCGTGGCGCCGTCGGGTGGCCGCGCATGGCCCGGGGCGCGGTTCGTGCGGGGCGCGGAGGACCGTCCGCGCCGGATCGCGAGAACGCTACAGCATCGCCAGCATGATCGCCGCTGTCTCGGTGTCCGGCGTGCCGTCGTGCACGGCCGGCCGGTAGTGCATCTGGAAGGCGGCCAGCACGTTGCGCGTGGGCTGCTCCAGGCGGCCATCCTGCGGGCAATCGTAGCCCAGCCGTTTCAATTGCTGCTGGAACCACAGCACGTCGGGCAGGGGTTGCGTCTGCAGGCGCGCCAGGTGCGCGGCCTTGCCGCCGTCGTCATACCAGCGCCCGATGCCTGCCTGCGCCAGTTCGCGCCACGGGAACAGCGGGCCCGGGTCCACCTTGCGCTGCGGCGTCACGTCGCTGTGGCCCACCACGTTCCGGGGCTCGATGCCGTGGCGTTTCACGATGTCCTGCAGCAGCGTGATCAGCGACCGCACCTGCGCCGGAGCATAGGGCTGCCACTGGCGCCCGCCCGGGCCATCGGTCCAGCCGGCGTTGACGATCTCGATGCCGATCGAGGTGGCATTGATCGAGGGCTGGCCATACCACCCGCTGGGGCCGGCATGCCAAGCGCTGCGGTCCTCCGGCACCAGGCGGTAGATGTGCGGCTTGCTGTCGTCGGTGATCAGGTAGTGCGAGCTGACGCCGCCCCGGGACAGCAGTTGCAGCGAGTGCTCGCGCGTGGTCGAGGTGTAATGCAGCACCACGTGCCGCACGCGGCTGCCGTGGCTGACGGCCTGGATCGACGTGTCGATGTCCAGGCCGGGCGGCGACGGGGCTTGCGTGGCGCAGCCGGCCAGCAGCAGCAACGTCGGGCAGCACGACAGCAGGGGGTGAAGGCGCGGGGGGGCCATCGATCAGTGCGCCAGGAACAGGAACAGCGTCGGCTTCCTGTCCAGGTCGGGGGCGGGCTGGCGCTGCCATTGCGCGATGGTGAGCGTGCGGACCCATTCGTCGTCGGTGGTCAGCGATTTCGCCACGCACAGGCGCGTGTCGGGACGCAACGCGCCCAGCAGCGCCTTGAACATCGCGGCATTGCGGTAGGGCGTCTCGATCAGCATCTGCGTCTGGTTCTGCTTGGCGGAGTGCTGCTCCCAGCCCTTCAACTGGCGGATGCGCTCGGCCGGATCGACGGACGCATAACCGTGGAATGCAAAACGCTGGCCATCCAGGCCGCTGGCCATCAGGCCCAGCAGCAGCGACGACGGTCCCACCCATGGGCGCACGGCCAGGCCCTGGCGATGCGCCTCGGCCACCACCTTGGCGCCGGGGTCGGCCACGGCGGGGCAGCCGGCCTCCGAGACCAGGCCGATGTCCTGGCCGTCGCGCAGCGGGGCCAGCCATTGCTTGATCTGTTCGATCTTGGTGTCGGGCGACAGCGCGTGGATGGTGATTTCCTGCAAGGGCCGCGCGGTGCCCATCAGCTTGAGAAAGGCGCGTGCGGTCTTGGCGTTCTCGGCGATGTAGCGATCCAGCCGGCCGGCCAGCGCGCGCACCTCGGCGGGCAGCCAGCGCTCGGGCGGGGCGTCGCCCAGGCCAACGGGAATCAGGTGCAGGGCGGGCGGGTGCTGGCGCGGCGTGCGTTCGTCCTGATCCTGGTCCTGGGCGTCGTCGAAGGGGGTGGCGCTCATGCTTTGTCTCCTTCCAGCAACGGATCGATGCCGAACGCCAGCAGCATCCGGGTCAGGGCGATCAGAGGCAGGCCGATGATGGCGGTGGGGTCATCGCTTTCGATCGCTTCCATCAGGGCGATGCCCAGGCTCTCGGCCTTGGCGCTGCCGGCGGTATCGTACGGCTGTTCGGCGCGCAGGTAGGCGTCGATCGCCGCCGGCGACAGCGTGCGGAAACGGCAGCGGGTGACGACGTCCTGGCGCAGGACGCGGCTGCCATCGGTCAGCGCCAGCGCGCTGTGGAACTCGACGGCGCGGCCCGACAGGCTTTCCAGCTGGGCGCGGGCGCGCTCGAAATCGCCGGGCTTGCCGATCGGCGTGCCGTCCATGGTGGCGACCTGATCCGAGCCGATCACCAGCGCGCCGGGATGGCGCGCCGCCACGGCCTGGGCCTTTTCCACGGACAGCCGCAGCGCCAGGTCGGTCGGCGTCTCGCCCGGGCGGGGCGTCTCGTCGATGTCGGGCGAAATGGCCGAGAAGGGCAGGCGCAGGCGCGACAGCAGTTCGCGGCGGTACGGCGAACTGGACGCCAGGATCAGGCTGGGAATAGGCATGCGGTGATAATTGACGTTGATGCGTAAGTCACAGTATTATCTAACGTTTTGCGACGTTTTCGCTTTGTGTCTTTGCGCGGCGCTGGATGAAGCGTGAGGCGGGCTCGTGAGGCGGGCTCGTGATACGGGCTCGTGATGCGGGCGTGATGCGTTCGGGCATGTTGTTGCGCAAGGCGGCTGTGTGGCGTTGTGCGTCCGTGGGCGGTAGTGATCTGAATAGGACAGGGAGAGCGGGAATGAAAGACGATTTCGATCCCCGTCGTGTCGATGTCTACGCCCTGGTCAGCCAAGGTAAAGCATTGCAGGGTAGCATTGCGCTGGTGCGCCTGTCGCGCCTGGTGGATGGCCTGCCAGAACAGGCGACGGGTGAAGCCGGCCTGGCGCACTGGGAAGTGCGGGGCGCGACCGGCCTGGGCACCGCCAAGACGGGCGTCGTTTCCGGCCAGCCGCTGCTGCATGTGCACGTGCGTGCCGGCCTGGTGCTGGAATGCCAGCGCTGTGGCGCGCCGTTCACGCATCCCGTCGATGCGCAATGCACGCTGCAGCTGGTCGAATCCGAGGATGACCTGGACGACGAGCTGGGCGCCCCGCAAGAAGACGATGAGAATTTTGCCGAGGACTATCCCGACAAGGTGGTGGGTTCGCGGCATTTCGACCTGTTGGCCCAGGTCGAGGACGAGCTGATTTTGAACGTCCCCTATGTGCCCAGGCATGATGTGTGCCCGGGCCAGGCCGGAGCCGGCGACGCTTCGCAAGAGCCCGCCATCGAGCGCCCTTCACCGTTCGCGGTGCTCGAGCAGCTCAAGCGCAAACCGTAGCGTTAGATCAACATCGGGCCGCATCGCGTACAATGCGCCCCGTTTCTAGGAGTCATCATGGCTGTTCAACAAAACAAGAAGTCCCCGTCCAAGCGCGGCATGCACCGCTCGCACGATTTCCTGGTCAATCCCCCGACCGCCATCGAGCCGAACACGGGCGAAACGCACCTGCGTCACCACATCAGCCCCAACGGCTTCTACCGCGGCCGCAAGGTTCTGAAGACCAAGGCTGACGAATAAAGTCCTGGACGCGTTCGCCCTGCGCCCGCTGACGAGTGCTGACCCCTCACCCGTGATACGCATCGCCATAGACTGCATGGGCGGCGACGCCGGCTTGCCCGTCACCATCCCGGCCGCGGTCGAATTCGCTCAGCAGTTTCCGGATACCCGGTTGCTGCTGGTGGGCTTGCCCGATGCCATCGAGGCTGCGCTGGCGCAGCATCGCAACGCCCCGCGCGAACGCCTGGAAATCGTGCCTGCTTCCGAGGTCGTCGAAATGGACGACCCGGTCGAGGTCGCCTTGCGCCGCAAGCGCGATTCGTCCATGCGCCTGGCCGCCCAGGCGGTCAAGGACGGGCGGGCCGACGCCTGCATCTCCGCGGGCAACACCGGCGCATGGATGGCGATATCGCGCTATGTGCTCAAGACGCTGGACGGCATCGATCGTCCGGCGATCGCCACGTCGATCCCCAACCAGACGGGCCGTGCCACCACGATGCTCGACCTGGGGGCCAACGTCGACTGTACCGCCGAGCACCTGCTGCAGTTCGCCATCATGGGGACCGCGCTGGCGCAGACGCTGGATCACCGCGAGAGTCCTTCGGTGGGCCTGCTGAACATCGGCGAGGAAGTCATCAAGGGCAACGAGGTCGTCAAAGAGGCGGCCGAGCTGCTGCGCGCCAGTCCGTTGAACTTCTACGGCAACGTCGAAGGCAACGACATCTTCAAGGGCAGCGTCGACGTCGTGGTCTGCGACGGCTTCGTCGGCAACGTGGTCCTGAAGTCGGTCGAAGGTCTCGCGAAGATGCTGTCCAGCGTCATCCGCGAAGAATTCAAGCGCAATGTCATCACGCTGCTGGCCGGCGTCTTCGCCACGCCGGTGCTCAACCGGCTGCGCCAGCGCGTCGATAACCGGCGCTACAACGGCGCCGCGCTGCTTGGCCTGCGCGGCGTCGTCATCAAGAGCCATGGTTCCGCGGACGTGTATGCATACGGCTTTGCCCTGCAGCGCGCGCGCGAGGCCGTGGCAAGTAAACTGCTGGAACGCACGGCACGCGCCGTGGCTCAGATAACCATGCGCGTTCAATCGGGCGAGGCTGCGCCCGGCGCGGCAGGGGGCACCGCCTGATGAGTATTCCCATGACGTATTCCACCATCGCCGGCTCGGGCGGCTACCTGCCCGAGCGCGTGGTGTCCAACGACGAGTTGGCGGCCGAGCTGGCCACGCGCGACATCGCCACTTCCGATCAGTGGATCGTCGAGCGCACCGGCATCCGGCAACGCCATCTGGCCGAGCGCGGCGTCACCACCAGCGTGCTGGCCACCGAGGCCGCGCGCCGCGCCCTGCGGGACGCCGGCGTCGAGGCATCCGAGGTCGACCTGATCATCGTCGCCACCTCGACGCCCGATTTCGTCTTCCCCAGCACGGCCTGCCTGGTGCAGGCCAACCTGGGCGCCGCCGGGTCCGCCGCGTTCGACGTCCAGGCGGTGTGCAGCGGCTTCGTGTATGCCCTGACTACGGCCGACAGCTTCATCCGCGCCGGGCGCGCGCGTTGCGCGTTGGTCATCGGCGCCGAAGTCTTCTCGCGCATCCTCGACTGGAACGACCGCAGCACCTGCGTGCTGTTCGGCGACGGCGCCGGCGCCGTGGTGCTGAAGGCTTCAGCCGAGCCCGGCATCCTGTCCGCGCAACTGCATGCCGACGGCAGCCTGACCAAGATCCTGTGCGCCGCGGGCAATGTGGCCTATGGCGACGTCACCGGCGATCCTTTCCTGCGCATGGACGGCCAGGCCGTCTTCAAGCAGGCCGTCACGGTGCTCGACCGCTCGGCGCGCGCCGTCTGCGCCGAGGCCGGCGTCGACGTGCGGGACATCGATTGGCTGGTGCCGCACCAGGCCAACGTGCGCATCCTCAATTTCCTGGCGCGCAAGCTCGACATGCCCGCCGACAGGGTGGTCGTCACGGTCGACCGCCATGCCAACACTTCCGCCGCCAGCGTGCCGCTGGCCCTGGATGCCGCGCGTCGCGACGGCCGCGTCCAGCCCGGCCAACTCGTGCTGATGCAAGGCGTGGGCGGCGGCTTCACCTGGGGATCGGTGCTGGCGCGCATGTAGCGCGCCCGCCGTGTGGTGACGGCCCGCATGGACCGTATCGCCCCGCCAGTACCAGAACGCAATCGTTATAGATCCATATGAAAATCGCGTTTGTTTTTCCCGGACAGGGTTCCCAATCGGTCGGCATGCTCGATGCCTGGGCCGGCAATGCCGCGGTGGCCGACGTGGTCGCCCGCGCGGGCGCCGCGCTCGGCCAGGACCTGGCCGCGCTGATCGCGCAGGGGCCCGCCGAACAGCTCAACCTCACCACCAACACGCAGCCCGCCATGCTGGCCGCGGGCGTGGCGTGTTTCGAGGCCTGGCGCGCCGCCGGCGGCCGCATGCCCGACATCGTGGCGGGCCACAGCCTGGGCGAGTACGCCGCGCTGACCGCCGCCGGCGCGCTGGCGCTGGAAGACGCCGTGCGCCTGGTGCGCATCCGCGCCGACGCCATGCAGACCGCCGTGCCCGTGGGCACCGGCGCCATGGCGGCCATCCTGGGCCTGGATGACGACGCCGTGCGCGCCGCCTGCGCCCAATCGGCGCAAGGCGAGGTCGTCGAGGCCGTCAATTTCAACGCGCCCGCGCAGGTCGTCATCGCCGGCCACAAGGCCGCGGTCGAGCGCGCCTGCGAGGCTGCGAAGGCTGCCGGCGCCAAGCGCGCGCTGCTGCTGCAGGTCTCCGCGCCATTCCACTCCAGCCTGCTCAAGCCGGCTGCCGACGTGCTGGCCGGCGCCCTGGCCAACAGCGCCCTGCAGGCGCCCGCCGTGCCCGTCCTGAACAACGTCGACGTGGCGCAGCCCGCCGAGCCGGACGCCATCCGCGATGCGCTGGTGCGCCAGGCGTGGAATCCTGTACGCTGGGTCGAAACGCTGCAGGCCATGAAGCGGCAGGGCGTCACGCACGTCATCGAATGCGGTCCCGGCAAGGTGCTGGCGGGCCTGACCAAGCGCATCGATTCCGACCTGGTCGGCATGTCGATCACCGATCCCGCCTCCCTCGACGCCGCCCTCGCCGCGGTCCATGGAAACTGATATGAGCTCCACCTCCACCGAACTGCAAGGCAAGATCGCGCTGGTCACCGGCGCCACCCGCGGCATCGGCCGCGCCATCGCCCACGAACTGGCGGCGCGCGGCGCCATGGTGGTGGGCACGGCAACCTCCGAATCCGGCGCCCAGGCCATCACCGAGGCCCTGGCTGCCCACGGCGGCCGCGGCGTGGTGCTGGACGTGACCGACGCGCAGGCCTGCGAAGCCCTGATCGACGCATTGGGCAAGGAAGGCGGCGGTCCGCACATCCTGGTCAACAACGCGGGCATCACGCGCGATACGCTGGCCATGCGCATGAAGGACGACGACTGGTCGGCCGTCATCGACACCAACCTGGCCGCCGTGTTCCGTCTGTCGCGCGCGGTGCTGCGCGGCATGATGAAGGCGCGTTCGGGCCGTATCATCAACGTCACGTCGGTCGTGGGCGCCAGCGGCAACGCGGGGCAGGCCAACTACGCGGCCGCCAAGGCCGGCGTGGCCGGCATGGCGCGCGCCCTGGCGCGCGAGCTGGGCAGCCGCAACATCACCGTGAACTGCGTGGCCCCCGGCTTCATCGATACCGACATGACGCGCAGCCTGGGCGAGAACCAGACGGCCGCGCTGCTGCAGCAGATTCCCCTGGGCCGCCTCGGCGCGCCCGAAGACATCGCGCATGCGGTGGCCTTCCTGGCCAGTCCGCAGGCGGGTTACATTACCGGTACGACCCTGCACGTTAACGGCGGGATGTACATGCAATAACGCACGAACGCGCGTGTAGCCATCCGGTTCGCGCGCGTTTCATTGAGGCGCCGCGCACGGGGCCGTGTCGACATCATGGTCTGCTTTCGAAAGTGCGCGGTTTTTGTCACGGCCAACGCTTGCATTGCTCAACGCTTGGCTATAATTCGCGGGATTTTTCCCATTTGGAGATCTGCATGGAAAGCATCGAACAGCGCGTCAAGAAGATCGTCGCTGAACAACTTGGCGTGAACGAAGCCGAGATCAAGAACGAGTCCTCCTTCCTTGACGACCTCGGTGCCGATTCGCTCGACATGGTCGAACTGGTCATGGCGCTCGAGGACGAATTCGAGACCGAGATCCCCGACGAAGAGGCCGAGAAGATCACGACCGTGCAACAGGCGATTGACTACATCAACTCGCACGGCAAGCAGTAAGCCCGGTAAGCCTTCGGGGCTTGCTCGCATTTGGCTTGCATCTATTTTTCCCGCGCGCGGGGCGCAGTCCCCGCGCAGCAGGGAATCGGGGCGGTTTCAGGAGTCGCCACGCGGCGCGAACACGCAAGGGCTTTTCCGCCTTTGCGCAACGCTTCCCGCGTGTGTGGCGCATCCCGAAAACCGCCTTTGTTTTGTCTGTAATAGGAGTCATCCGTGAAGCGACGAGTCGTCATCACCGGCCTCGGTATCATCAGCCCCGTGGGCAATGACCTCACCACGGCCTGGGACAATATCGTCAACGGACGTTCGGGCATCACCCGCATCACGCGCTTCGATCCCTCCGCGCTGACCACGCACATCGCGGGTGAGGTCAAGGGCTTCGACGTCACGCAGTACATGGCCGCCAAAGAGGCGCGCCAGATGGATACCTTCATCCATTACGGCGTGGCGGCCGGCATGCAGGCATGGCGCGACAGCGGCCTCGAGGTCACCGAAGAGAACGCCGAGCGCATCGGCGTGATCGTCGGCTCCGGCATCGGCGGCCTGCCGCGCATCGAAGAAACGCAGACCGAGCTGCTGGCCAAGGGCCCGCGCCGCATCTCGCCGTTCTTCGTCCCCGCGTCGCTGATCAACCTCATCTCCGGCCAGCTCAGCATCGCCTACGGCATGAAGGGCCCCAGCTATGCCGTCGTGTCGGCCTGCACCACCGGCCTGCACAGCATCGGCGACGCCGCCCGCCTGATCGAGTACGGCGATGCCGACGTCATGCTGGCCGGCGGCGCCGAGTCCACGGTCTCGCCGCTGGGCATCGGCGGCTTTGCCGCCATGCGCGCGCTGTCCACGCGCAACGACGATCCCGCCACCGCATCGCGTCCCTGGGATGTCGACCGTGACGGTTTCGTGCTGGGCGAGGGCGCCGGCGTCCTGGTGCTCGAAGAGTACGAACACGCCAAGCGCCGCGGCGCTCGCATCTATGGCGAGTTCGTCGGCTACGGCATGAGCTCCGACGCGCATCACATCACGGCGCCGGATCGTGACGGTCCCCGCCGCGGCGTGGTCAATGCGCTGCGCAGCGGCGGCCTGAACCCGGAAGACGTGCAGTACGTGAATGCGCACGGCACCTCGACGCCGCTGGGCGACAAGAACGAGTCCGAAGCCCTGAAACTGGCGTTCGGCGATCACGCCCGCAAGCTGGTGGTCAACTCGACCAAGTCGATGACCGGCCACCTGTTGGGCGCGGCGGGCGGTATCGAAGCCGTGTTCACCACGTTGGCGCTGTACAACCAGGTCTCGCCTCCGACGATCAACATCTTCAATCAAGATCCCGAGTGCGATCTGGATTACTGCGCCAACGAGGCGCGGCAGATGAAGATCGACGTGGCCCTGTCCAACTCGTTCGGCTTCGGCGGCACCAACGGCTCCATGGCCGTGCGTCGTATCTGAGTTGATCGACAGCGCCCAGTCCCCCTCCTGGCAGCTGCGGCTGCCGGTAGCGCCTGCTTCCCTGCCGGGGATGCTGCGCACTGCCGGCATGCTGGCAGCGGCGGGCTGCGCCGCCTGGTCGGCGCATCTGCTGGGCGTACCCGCCTGGCTGGCGGCCGCCGGCACCGCTTCAGCGGCGATGGCGGCCCGGGCGCGGATTCACCGCCGTCCCGGCGTGCGGGTAGGGGGGCTGCGCGCCTCGCCCGATCCCGCCGCCTGGAGCCTGCTGTCGGAGTCCGGCTGGCGCGGCGCGCGCCTGGTCGAATGCCGCCGGGGCCTCTTCTGGTTGTCGTTGTCGCTGTGCCCGGACGACACGCGCACCTTGCCGCGCCGTCTCTGCGTCACCGTCTGGCGGCCGACGTTGTCGCCGTCCGCCTGGCGGCGTCTATGCATCGTTTCCGGCCGCGCCATGGCCGAGCGTGCGCCGATGAGGTCCGCATGAGCGAACGCGACGTCGACGCCGAACTTGTTGCACGCGTACAACGTGGCGACAAAAAAGCCTTCGATCTGCTGGTATTGAAGTATCAGCGCAAGATCTTGCGTCTTCTTGCCCGCATGATCCGCGATCCTGCAGAGATCGAAGACGTGGCCCAAGAGGCCTTCATCAAGGCTTATCGTGCATTGCCGCAATTTCGCGGCGAAAGTGCCTTCTACACTTGGCTCTACCGCATTGCCATCAACACGGCCCGCAACTGGCTGGCCTCGTCCGGCCGGCGTCCCAGCGCACCCAATGCGATAGAAACCGAGGATGGTGAAACTTTTAACGAAACCGATAACCTAACCGACTTGAGCACGCCGGAATCCGTCCTGGCCAGCCGCGAAATCGCCGAAACGGTGAACGCCGCCATCCAGGACCTGCCCGAGGAATTGCGGACAGCCATCGTCCTGCGTGAAATCGAAGGTATGAGTTACGAAGACATCGCCCAAAGCATGGACTGCCCGATCGGTACGGTGCGCTCCCGCATTTTTCGTGCGCGTGAAGCCATCTCCAATCGGTTGCGCCCCTTGCTGGACACCGATGCCGAGCGTCGTTGGTAAGGAGTGGCAGTCATGCAGACCGCAGCCCAGTCGTCAGTCGAATCCCCCGAATCCCTCCAGGACGATGTCCTGGAGGCCGCCATTTCCGCCTGGCTGGATGGCGAGGGGTCCGACGATTTCCCATCCCACCTCGCCACCCCGCAGGGCCGGCGGACCTGGGATACGTATCACCTGATCGGCGATGCGCTGCGCAGCACGGAACTTTCCGCGCAGCCCAGCGCCGATTTCCATGCCCGCCTGTCGCGCGCGCTCGAGGCCGAGATGCCCATCGTGGCCGCGCCGCGCCGCCGCACGCCGATCCGCCTGGGCCTTTCCGGCCTGGCGGTGGCCGCCGCGGTCGCCACCGTGGCCTGGGTGTCGCAGCCGTATCTCGGCGGCGTGTCCAAGCCCGCCGACAGCGCCGTGCTGGCCGATGCCGGCACCAGCGGCGCCAATATCGAAGACGCGGGCCTGCGCGACTACCTCGAGGCCCATCGCCAGATGGCGGGCCCCAGCGCCGTGCGCCAGGTGTCGTTCGATCCCGGGATGGGCCGTTGATGACGGTTTGGCAGTCAATGTCCCGCACGGCACGCGCACGCGCTTCCTGGTCTCCCCTGTGGACGTCGCGCCACGCCGCCGGGTTTGCCCTGGCCATGTTCGCGGGCCTGATGGCCCTGCATGTCGAGGCGCGCGCCGAGCAGGCCGCCTCGCGCGATCCCGTACAGCTTCTGTCCGACATCCAGCAGGCCGCCCGCAAGCAGGATTATGCCGGGGTGTTCATCTACCAGCAGGGCGAGACGATGCAGTCCTCGCGCGTGGTGCACCTGATCGACGGCACCGGCGAGCGCGAGCGCCTCGAGATCCTCGATGGCCAGCCGCGCGAGTACCTGCGCCACAACGAAGACGTGCAGTGCCTGCTGCCCGAAAGCAAGACCGTGCTGGTCGAGCCGCGCCGCGGCGACCGGTTCCCGGGCCTGCTGCTGGGCCACCCGGCCGCCCTGGCCGAGCACTACGACATCCACGCCAGCGACAAGCTGCATCGCGTGGCCGATCGCCAGTGCCGCATCATCACCATTTCCCCGCGCGATGCCCTGCGCTACGGCTACCGCCTGTGCGCCGACGTCAACACGAACCTGCTGCTGAAGGCGCAGACGCTCGACTCGTCGCGCAAGATCGTCGAGCAGGTCGCATTCACCTCGCTGCGGCTGGGCAGCGACGTCGATCCTTCCTGGTTGAATTCCCGCTGGAACACCCGCGACTGGAAGGTCATCGAGGCCTCGATGAAGCCGGTGGACCTTTCCACGCAGGGTTGGCGCATTCCGCAGCCCGAGGGCTTCGCCATCGTCATGCAGGTGGCGCGCGCCATGGGGCAGGCCAATGTCAGCCAACTGGTGCTGTCGGATGGCCTGGCCGCCATCTCGGTGTTCATCGAGCCCTACGACAGCCAGCGCCACAGCCACCCGCCCGCAGGCCTGGCACGGCGGGGCGCCATCAACATCTACGGGACGCGCGTGGCCGATTTCTGGCTGACCGCGCTGGGTGAAGTGCCGGCGGCCACGCTGCAGCAACTGGCCGGTTCCATCGAATACGTCCCCCAGGCCGCCGCCGCGCCGCAGCAAAACCAGTAAAGTACTGCTTCGCACGAAGTTTCCCCGGAGTCGTCCATGGCTTTTCACCCCGTGTCGAACGTGATGTTGCGACGCTGTCTCTCCTTCATGGCCGCGGGCGCGATGCTGGCCGGCGCCGCCGTGCCCGCCCAGGCGCAGCCGGTGCAGACGCAGAACCCGTCCGCGCCGCCCGCCATCGTGTTGCCCGATTTCACCGGCATCGTCGAGAAAGCCGACCCCGCCGTGGTCAACATCCGCACCACGGCCACCGTGCCGGTGCGGGGCATGGGCCCTGGCGGCGGCAACGATCCCTACGAACTGTTCCGCTGGTTCTTCGGCCCCGATTTCCAGCCGCCCGGTCCGGGCGGCCAGCGTCGCCAGCAGCCGCAGCCCCCGCAGCCCCAGCAGCCGCAAGAGCGCACCGTGCCCCGTGGCGTGGGCTCCGGCTTCTTCATTTCCGATGACGGCTACGTGCTGACCAATACGCACGTCATCAGCGAAGCCACCGACATCTACGTCACCCTGACCGACGGGCGCGAGTTCAAGGCCAAGGTCATCGGTTCGGACGAGCGCACGGACGTGGCCCTGATCAAGATCGAGGGCAAGGACTTCACGCCGATGCCCATCGGCGATCCCAAGCAGTTGAAGAAGGGCCAGTGGGTGCTGGCGATCGGTTCGCCGTTCGGCCTGGACTCCACCGTGACCTCGGGCATCGTCAGCGCCATCGGCCGCGATACCGGCGAGTACCTGCCGTTCATCCAGACCGACGTGGCCGTGAATCCCGGCAACTCGGGCGGACCCCTGATCAACCTGCGGGGCGAAGTGATCGGCATCAACTCGCAGATCATCTCGCGCAGCGGCGGCTTCATGGGCATTTCGCTGGCCATCCCCATCGACGAGGCCATGCGCGTGGTCGAGCAACTGCGCACCACCGGCAAGGTCACGCGCGGCCGCATCGGCGTGCAGATCGGCGAGGTGGTGAAGGACGTGGCGGACGCCATCGGCCTGCCCAGGGCCGAAGGCGCGCTGGTCAGCAGCGTCGAGAGCGGTGGTCCGGCGGAAGACTCCGGCGTGCAGCCTGGCGACGTGATCATCTCGTTCAATGGCGAGGCCATCAAGCGCTGGTCCGACCTGCCGCGCCTCGTGGGTGAAACCAAGCCCGGCACCTCCGCGCCCATGGAAGTGTGGCGCAAGGGCAAGACGGTCAAGCTCACCGTCAAGGTCGGCGAGATCCCGAACGACAAGACGGCGGCCGCCGCCAAGGAGGGCGGCGACGCGCCCGCCAAGACCCCGTCGGCCGACAACGTGCTGGGCCTGGGCGTGACGGACGTGCCCGCCGACGTGCAGCGCAAGCTGCGCATCAAGGGCGGCGTGCAGGTCAAGGCGGTGAAGGGTCCGGCCTCGGCGGCCGGCCTGCAGGAGAACGACGTGATCCTGGCGGTCAACGACAGCGACGTCACCGGCGCCGAGCAATTCGCCAGGCTGGTGTCCAAGCTGGACAAGGGCCGCGCGGTGGGCCTGCTGGTGCGCCGTGGCGACCAGACCCAGTGGGTGGCCGTGCAGTTGAACAACAAATAAGAAGCCGGCGCGGTCGCCGGCCGCCCCAGGCTTCGCGACGGGTTCTGCCGCGCACCTCCGGCAAGGTAATCGAAGACCGGCTAGAATGTCTGGTTGCCGCAAGAGGGGGCGCATGGCGCCCCCTCGCTTTTGCCCGCTGGCCGGCAGGTGAACATGCCGATATCCGCGGACATCCTGCCCCTGGCTCTCTGGCGAACCCGCCGGCACCTTCCCGATTCGGCCATGCCGGGCGGCCCGCGACGGCCATGCCCACGCGGAACCCGAAACGGCCCAACCCCGAAGTCCCTGGGGCCCGTAAGCCCCCGGACGGATCCGGGTCGAAAGCCGGCGCAAGCCCTGCCCCTGACAATTTCTCGCCATGCAGCATATTCGCAATTTCTCCATCATCGCCCACATCGACCACGGTAAGTCCACGCTGGCGGATCGCCTGATCCACCGGTGCGGCGGCCTGGCCGACCGCGAGATGTCCGCCCAGGTGCTGGACTCGATGGACATCGAGCGCGAGCGTGGCATCACCATCAAGGCCCAGACCGCCGCGCTGCACTACACGGCCAAGGACGGCAAGGTCTACAACCTCAACCTGATCGACACCCCGGGACACGTCGACTTCTCGTACGAAGTCAGCCGTTCGCTGTCCGCTTGCGAAGGCGCGCTGCTGGTCGTCGATGCCTCGCAGGGCGTCGAGGCGCAGACGGTGGCCAACTGCTACACCGCCATCGAGCTGGGCGTGGAAGTGCTGCCCGTGCTGAACAAGATGGACCTGCCGCAGGCCGATCCCGAGGGCGCCCGCAAAGAGGTCGAGGACGTCATCGGCATCGACGCCTCGCGCGCGGTGCTGGCCAGCGCCAAGACCGGCATGGGCATCGACGAGATCCTCGAAATGATCGTCGCGCAGGTGCCGCCGCCCAAGGGCGACCCGGCCCAGCCGCTGCAGGCGCTGATCATCGACTCGTGGTTCGACAACTACGTCGGCGTGGTCATGCTGGTGCGCATCGTCAACGGCACGCTCAAGCCCAAGGACAAGCTGCTGTTCATGGCCTCCGGCGCCACCCACCTGTGCGAGCAGACCGGCGTGTTCACGCCCAAGTCGCAACCGCGCCCGAACCTGTCCGCGGGCGAGGTGGGTTTCATCATCGCCGGCATCAAGGAACTGGCCGACGCCAAGGTGGGCGATACCATCACCCTGGCGAACCATCCCGCCAGCGAGCCCGTGCCGGGCTTCAAGGAAGTGAAGCCCCAGGTGTTCGCGGGCCTGTACCCGGTGGAAAGCTCCGAGTACGACCAACTGCGCGACTCGCTGGAAAAGCTCAAGCTCAACGACGCGGCGCTGATGTTCGAGCCCGAAGTCTCGCAGGCGCTGGGTTTCGGCTTCCGCTGCGGCTTCCTGGGCCTCTTGCACATGGAAATCGTGCAGGAACGCCTGGAGCGCGAATTCGACATGGACCTCATCACCACCGCGCCGTCGGTGGTCTACGAGGTCGAGCAGCGCGACGGCACGGTCATCACGGTCGAAAGCCCTTCGCGCATGCCCGAGGTCGGCAAGATCGCCGACATCCGCGAGCCCATCGTCACGGTCACGCTGTTCATGCCGCAGGAGTACGTGGGCGCGGTCATGACGCTGTGCAACGCCAAGCGCGGCGCGCAGATCGACATGAACTATTCCGGCCGCCAGGTGATCCTGAAATACGAGATCCCGCTGGCCGAGATCGTGCTCGACTTCTTCGACAAGCTGAAGTCGGTGTCGCGCGGCTACGCCTCGATGGACTACGAGTTCCTCGAATACCGCTCGTCGGAAGTGGTCAAGGTGGACCTGCTGATCAACAGCGACCGGGTCGACGCCCTGGCCATGATCGTGCACCGCTCCAACTCCCGCTACCGCGCGCGCGAGGTCGTGTCCAAGATGCGTGAACTGATTCCGCGCCAGATGTACGACGTGGCGATCCAGGCCGCCATCGGCGCCGAAGTCATCGCGCGCGAGAACGTCAAGGCGCTGCGCAAGAACGTGCTGGCCAAGTGCTATGGCGGCGACATCTCGCGCAAGAAAAAGCTGCTGGAAAAGCAGAAGGCCGGCAAGAAACGCATGAAGCAGGTGGGCAGCGTCGAAATCCCCCAAGAGGCTTTCCTCGCCATCCTGCAAGTGGAAGACAAGTAACCCGAATAGGCGACATTCGTCATGAGCTGGAACTTTGCCCTGATTCTTTTTGTTCTGCTGGTGGTCACCGGCGTGATCTGGGTGCTGGACCTGGCGGTGCTGCGCCAGCCCCGACGCGCGCGTGCGCAGCAGGCCATGCAGGCGTACGACGCGAATCCCGCCGACGACCCGCAGCAGGCCGAGCGCGAACGCCGCGAGGCTGGCGAGCGTGCCGGCAAGGCACCGTGGTGGGTCGAGTACGCGGTCAGCTTCTTCCCGGTGATCCTGTTCGTGTTCATGCTGCGTTCGTTCGTGGTCGAGCCGTTCCGCATCCCGTCGGGCTCGATGCTGCCCACCCTGCAGTCCGGCGACCTGATCCTGGTGAACAAGTTCAACTACGGCATCCGCCTGCCCATCGTCGACAAGAAGGTCGTCGAGATCGGCAAGCCCGCGCGCGGCGACGTGATCGTGTTCCGCTACCCGGTGGACACCGACGTCGACTACATCAAGCGCGTGGTCGGCCTGCCGGGGGACGAAATCGCCTACCTGGACAAAAAACTGTATGTGAACGGCCAATTGGTGACGCATACCCGCGACGGCGACTACTACGAACCCGACCGGGTGTCCTACGTTGCCCGGTATGACGAGAAGTTGGGCGACGTTACGCACAAGATACTGCTGGAAGAAGACCGTACCCAGGATTTTGGCCCCATCTGGAAGTTTCCCTTCATCGACCAGTGCCAGTACCTGCGCAATGGCGTGCGCTGCAAGGTGCCCGAGGGCCATTACTTCGCCATGGGCGACAACCGTGACAATAGTGCGGACAGCCGCTATTGGGGCTTCGTGCCAGACGGTAATATCGTGGGTAGGGCGTTCTTCGTCTGGATGAATTTCGGCGACCTGAGCCGTATCGGTCGCTTCCACTGATCTCTCATGCTCATGTCCCTGGCCACCCTGGAATCCCGCCTGGATCATCGCTTCGGCGACCAGGCACTGCTCGAACAAGCGCTGACGCATCGCAGTCACGGCGCGCGTCATAACGAGCGGCTGGAATTCCTGGGCGACGCGGTGCTGAACTTCGTGGTCGCCGCCATGCTGTTCGAACGCTATGCCAAGCTGGACGAAGGCGATCTGTCGCGTCTGCGGGCCAACCTGGTCAAGCAGGCGTCGCTGGCCGACATCGCGCAGCGCCTCGAACTGTCGCAGTACCTGCGCCTGGGCGAGGGCGAACTGAAAAGCGGCGGGTTCCGCCGGCCTTCCATCCTGGCCGACGCGGTCGAGGCCATCTTCGGCGCGGTGTTCCTGGATGCCGGCTTCGATGCCGCGCGCAAGGTCATCATCCGCCAATACCAACCCGTCATCGCCAACGTCGATCCCTCGACGCTGGGCAAGGATGCCAAGACGCTGCTGCAGGAATTCCTGCAGGGGCGCAAGCTGCCGCTGCCGGTTTATACGGTGGTGGCCACGCACGGGGCGGCGCACAGCCAGCAGTTCGAAGTCGAATGCGCCATCCCGGCCTTCGAGATCAAGGTCGTGGCGCCCGGCGCCAGCCGCCGCGCGGCCGAACAGTCCGCGGCCAAGCTGGCGCTCGAGGCGGCACAGGCCGTCAGCCCGCCCGCGCGCGCCGCGCGCAAGTCGGGCAAGCCGCGCAAGACCGCGCAATTGTCACTGCCGGTGGCGGTGGCGCAAGAGGTGAAATGAGCAATACCGAAGGGCAAGAGCCTTCTTCCTTGGGCGACGAGTCGCCGCAATCTCCCGCTTCGTCGATCGCATCGGTGGAGCGGGCAGGCTTTGTCGCCGTCGTCGGACGCCCCAACGTGGGCAAGTCCACGCTGACCAACGCGCTGATCGGCAGCAAGATTTCCATCGTCTCGCGCAAGGCGCAGACGACGCGCCATCGCATCCATGGCGTGCTCACGCGTGAGCGCGAGCAGTTCGTGTTCGTGGATACGCCCGGCTTCCAGACCCGCCACGGCGGCGCCATGAACCGCATGATGAACCGCGTGGTCACGCAGGCGCTGGCCGACGTGGACGTGGTGGTGCACGTGGTCGAGGCCGGCAAGTGGAGCGATGGCGACGCGCGCCTGTTGCCGCTGTTGCCCGATCCCGCCCGCACCATCCTGGTCGTGAGCAAGATCGACGCCCTGAAGAACCGCGACGACCTGTTCCCCTTCGTGGCCAGGATCATGGCCCAGCATCCCTACGGCGCCGTGGTGCCCGTCAGCGCGGTGAAGGACCAGCAACTGGATCAACTGCTGGACGAGATCGCCACGCGCCTGCCCGAAGGCGAGGCGATGTTCGAGGAAGATACGCTTACCGACCGGCCCATGCGCTTCATCGCGGCCGAGCTGGTGCGCGAGAAGATCTTCCGCCTGGTCGGCGACGAACTGCCGTATGGCTGCACCGTGGTCATCGAGCAATGGGAAGAGGCCGACACCTTGGCGCGCATCGCCGCCTGCGTGGTGGTCGAGCGCGAGAGCCATCGCCCCATTCTGCTGGGCGCCGGCGGCCAGCACATGAAACGCATCGCCACCGAGGCGCGCCAGGACATCTCCAAGCTGCTGGACAAGACCGTGCACCTGGAGATCTACATCAAGGTGCGCAAGGGCTGGTCCGACCGCGAAAGCGCGCTACGCGACCTGGGCTATGAGTAAACGCGCGCTGCGCGTTCAGGACAGCTTTGCCTACATGCTCCACGCCACCGCGTGGCGCGAAACCTCATTGGTCATCCAGGCCTTCTCGCGCAGCCACGGCTGCCTGGCCCTGGTGGCAAAGGGCGCCAAGCGCCCGTATTCCACCCTGCGTCCCGTGCTGTCGGCTTTCCAGCCGCTGGCCCTGTCCTGGAGCGGCGGCGGCGAGGTCAAGACCCTCACCCGCGCCGAGGTGTCCGGCGTGCGCCCGCTGACCGGTGGCGCGCTGATGTCGGCCTGGTACATGAACGAGCTGCTGCTGCGCCTGTTGCCGCGCGAGGATGCCCATCCCGTGCTGTTCGATGCCTATGACACGGCGCTGGCGCAACTGGCCGGCGGTTCGCGCGCGTCGGCGGCGCTGCGCCGTTTCGAATGGGTGCTGCTGCGCGAGACGGGCTATGGCCTGGACGAGGCCGAGCCCGACTTCAGCGATTCCGCCACCGAACCCGAGCTGCGCCGTGCCCTGCGCGAGCGGCTGGAGGCCAACCTGACGGGCAGGCCGCTGGCGACGCGGCGGGTGCTGATGGATCTGCAGCGCTTCTGATCTTTCCGCGCAACCCGGCCGGACGCACCCGGCAAAAGGCCCGCCAGTGAGGCGGGCCCTTTCGTTCTGGCCGGCGCGCCGCATGCCGCGGCGCGCTGCCTGGTCGGCTTACTCGCGGTCGCCGCCGAAGATGCCCAGCAGGGCCAGCAGGTTGGCGAAGACGTTGTAGACGTCCAGGTAGATGGCCAGGGTGGCCGAGACGTAGTTGGTCTCGCCGCCGTTGACCACGCGCTGCAGGTCGACCAGCATGAAGGCCGAGAAAATGACGACGGCCAGCGTGGACACCATCAGCATGATGCCGGTCATCTGCAGGAAGATGTTGGCGACGGCGGCGACCAGGATCACCATGGCGCCGGCGAACAGCCACTTCGACAGACCGGACAGGTCGCGCTTGATGGTGGTGGCCAGCGTGGCCATCGTGCCGAACACCACGGCGGTGCCGCCGAAGGCCGTCATGACCAGTTGCGAGCCGTTCGAGAAGTTCATCACGAAGCCCAGGATGCGGGACAGCATGATGCCCATGAAGAACGTGAAGGCCAGCAGCAGGACCACGCCCAGCGAGCTGTCCTTGTTCTTCTCGATGAGGAACATCATGCCGAACGCGCCGACCAGGAACAGGATGGACGAGACCATGGGGCTGGTGCCCATGACCTGGTTCAGGCCGCTGTACAGGCCGACGGCCGCGCCCAGCACGGTGGGAATCAGGGAGAGAGCGAGCAGCCAGTACGTGTTACGCAGTACACGATTCCGGACGACCTCGCCCGACGCGCCGTAGCCGGAGCGTTCGTAGGGAGTGGGACGGTATTCGTTCATGGCATTTCCTCTATCGATACCGGGTAAGACACCCGACTAACATTGGAGGCGAAGAATACCTGACAGTTCCCTTAATTTCTAGAAAATCCTGACGGTCGCCGTGATTTGCTTTTCGAAGGCAGGCGCTGCCCGCGCAGCGCGAGCCACGGTGGGGCCCGCCCCGGGGGAAGCGCCAGGGAGGCGTCAGCCCGGCCGCACCCGGCCGAGGGTGCGCGCCACGATGGCGGGAAGCTCGGCTTCCAGGCGGGTTCGCAGCAGCACCGAGGCATCCTGGACGGCGGCGTGCACCGCCTGTTCGATCTCGGCCTGCAGGGCGGCGCGCAGCACGGCCTCGGGAATGCTGGCGGAGGGCGATGCCGGGGCCGCGGCCGGCGGGGCGGCCGGCGCCGGAGACAAGTCGGGCTCCAGGCCGGGATGCACGGGCGGCACGTAGCGCGGCGGCGCCTGGGGCGGTGCCGTGCCAACCCGGTCTCGCAATGGGGTGTAGGGCGCGGACGGCCCGAGTTCAAGGTAGGAGTGCGGCGGCAGCGATGCCGCCGTGCCCGGCGCGGGCTCGGGCAGCCCGTCGGCCGGCTGGCTCAGCACGGGCACGTCGTCGTCGGCGCCATGGTCCGGGCCGAGGTAGACGTCGCCCAGCACGGGCGCGCCGTCGTCCTGGGGCAGGGGGGCGTCGGGGGACAGCGTGGGTTCCGCGCGCTGGGTCAGCGTGGGGATGCTGGCGTCGCGGTGGGGCGAGAAGGGGCTAGGCATGGCGTGTGTCTCGGTAAGCGCATACCCGGTCCGGCTCGTGGCGGCCGGCTGGGGGCGCTCAGGCGCCCGCTGCCCGGGTCAGGTCGTGGCTTTGCAGGGGGTGTCCCGCAGCCTGATAGGTGCGCCAGCGCTGCCGCGCAGCCTGGCGGTCGGCAGGATCGTCGGAGACGAATTCCAGCAGCCTGACGAACCCATCATAGTTCGGGGGGCAGGCATCATCCAAATTCAGCAGCCAGATGTCCGGCGCGTCCGGCGCGGCGTTCTGCCGCAGCACCGCGCCGGGATCGGCCGCCGTGAGCACGACGGGGGTGTCGGCCGCCAGCGGATCGTTGGCCAGCACGTGCGGCACGAAGGAGATGTCGTCGAAGGCCCACAGCATGCGGTCGAAGGCCGACAGGCGCCGGCCATCGCTGCAGTAGACCACCACGCGCTGGCCCGCCAGATAGCGCTTGCGCGCGGTCTGGCAGGCGGCGCGCAGGCGGTCTCCGGCGCCGAAGGCGAAGTCGATGCGCGTCATGCGTCGGCTTGCCGCGGGATCAGCCGCGGTCCAGCAGGTACTGCGTCAGCAGCGGCACCGGGCGGCCCGTGGCGCCCTTGTCCTTGCCGCCCTTCCAGGCGGTGCCGGCGATGTCCAGGTGCGCCCACGGATAGGCCTTGGCAAAACGCGACAGGAAGCACGCCGCCGTGACGGCGCCAGCCTGCGGGCCGCCGATGTTGGCGATGTCGGCGAAGTTGGATTTCAGCTGTTCCTGGTAGGCGTCGTCCATCGGCATGCGCCAGGCCGTATCCAGCGACTGGCGGCCGGCGGCCAGCAGCGCGTCGGCCAGGGCGTCGTCCTTGGAGAACAGGCCGGTGTTGACGCCGCCCAGCGCCACGACGCAGGCGCCGGTGAGCGTGGCGATGTCGATCACCGCCGAGGGCTTGAAGCGTTCGGCGTAGGTGAGGGCGTCGCATAGCACCAGGCGGCCCTCGGCGTCGGTGTTCAGGATCTCGATGGTCTGGCCAGACAGGCTGGTCACCACGTCGCCCGGCTTGTTGGCGCGGCCGCTGGGCATGTTCTCGCATGCGGCGATCAGGCCGACCACTTCGAACGGCAGCTCGAGTTCGGCCAGGGCGCGGAAGGTGCCCAGCACGCTGGCGGCGCCGCACATGTCGTACTTCATCTCGTCCATGGTGGCGGCAGGCTTGATCGAGATGCCGCCCGAATCGAAGGTGATGCCCTTGCCGACCAGGACCACGGGGCCGGTGGCGGCCTTGGCCTTCTTGGCCGCCGTGGCGGGGGCGCCGCCATGGCGCAGCACGATGAAGCGCGGCGGCTCGTCGGAACCACGGGCCACCGACAGGAACGAGCCCATGCCCAGGGCCTCGATCTGCTTGCGCTCGAGCACCTCGACCTTCAGGCTCTTGAATTCGCGCGCCAGCTTCCTGGCGGTTTCGCCAAGGTAGGTGGGCGTGCAGATGTTGCCGGGCAGGTTGCCCAGCGTGCGGGTGAGTTCCATGCCGTTGGCGATGGCGGCGCCTTCGCGCAGGCCTTGCTGGGCCTGGGAGGCATCGGCGCGCGCGACGACCTGCGTGATCTTGCGCAGCTTGGGCCGCGCGTCGCGGTCGGGTTTGCCGAACGTGGCGTCGTAGTGATAGGCCGCGCTGCCGGCCGCGATGGCGGCGGTGCGGGCGCGGGCGCGCAGCGGCGTGCCGGGGATGTCCAGCGCGGCCAGGGTGGAGACGCCTTCGGTCAGCAGGGCCGAGACGCATACGGATGCGAACGCCTGCTCGGCGCTGGCGTGGGTGCGGGCGCAGTATTCCTCGCGCTTGCCCAGGCCCACCAGCACGACGCGCTGGGCCGTGACGCCGGGCAGGTTGCGCAGCACCAGCGTGGCGCCGGGGCGGGCCCGGAACTCGGCCTTGACGACGGCGCGCAGGGCGCCGTTGGCGGCGCGATCGATCAATTCGGCGGCGGCGCTGAGTTGGCCGTCCGCGTAGACGCCCACCGCCAGCGCGGCGGTCTTGATCTGATGCGCAGAAGCGGTGGTCTGTGTGCTAAATTCCATGAGGAAGGTTCCCGAGTGGCTCATCGATTCCGCTCGATTATCCCGCATTTTTCTCATGTCCCTCTTCAAACGGTCTGTCGTCAGCGAGATTACCAGTCACGCCGGCGTGGTGTTCTCTACCCTGGTGGTGGTGTGGCTCAGCGTTTTGCTGGTTCGCCTGCTGGGCGAGGCGGCAGGCGGCTCCATCGGCGCCGATGTCGTGGTCGGCCTGGCTGCGTTTTCCACCGTCACCGCGTTGCCCACCATCATGGCGGTGGCGCTGTTCATCGCGGTGCTGACCACCGTCACGCGCAATTACCGCGAATCCGAGATGGTCGTGTGGTTCGCCAGCGGACTGTCGCTGGCCGACTGGCTGAGGCCGGTGCTGCGCGTGGCCGTGCCCACCGCCATCATGGTGGCCGTGCTCACCCTGGTGGCCTCGCCGTGGGCCTACCGCCAGATCGGCGAGTACCGCGAACGCTTCGAACAGCGTTCCGACCTTTCCAAGGTCACGGCCGGCCAGTTCGCCGAATCCGATCGCGGCAAGCGCGTGTTCTTCGCCGATGATCCGGCCAAGCCCTCCGACGAGCTGGGCAATGTGTTCGCGCGCGCCATCGATCCCGAATGGCACAGCCTGTTGACCGCCAGCAGCGCGCATACCGAGACGATGCCCAACGGCGACCGTTTCCTGGTGCTGGGAGAGGGCCATCGCTACGACCTGAAGCCGGGCACCCCCGAGGTGCGGCTGGTCGACTTCGAGCGCTACGGCATTCGCCTGGAGAGCAAGGCGGGGATCGATCCCGCCGCGGACGCGCGGGCCGCCGCCGAACGCTCCAGCAAGGCGCGCACCACCATGCAGCTGGTGGCCGACAACACCGACAACTCGTGGTCGCAAGTGATGTGGCGGATCGCCATGCCGCTGGCCACGCTCAATCTGGCGCTGCTGGCCATTCCGCTGGGCGCCGTCAATCCGCGCCTGGGCCGGTCGGGCGATCTGCTGATGGCGGGCCTCATCGCGCTGCTCTACATGAACCTGATCAACCTGTCGCGGGCCTGGATCAACGACGGCAAGATCAGCTTCGGCATCGGCGTGTGGGTCATCCACGCCATCGTGGCCGGCTTCTTCGCCTGGCTGCTGATGCGTCGCCTGCGCCTGAGGGCGCCGCGCGAAGCCAAGGCTTGATGGGCGGATGCCTCCGTCCGGGCGCGCCTTGTCAGGCGTGGCTTGAGGGCGCTTGGCCTACGGGGCCGGTTCGTCCTCTCTTGCCCGGCCCTCCGGCAGATACTGCATCCGCCCGTGCGTACCCGCCAATAGCGGCGCATTGCGCGACACCGAGCGGCGCAGGAAATCCCACAGCACCGCCACGCGCTTCAGGCGCCGCAGGTCTTCGTGGCAGTACATCCAGAAGCTGCGCGCGATGGCGATCTCCTCGGGCAGCACGGGTTGCAGCCGCGGATCCTGCGCGGCGATGAAGCACGGCAGGATCGCCAGTGAGCGGCCCTGCAGGACCGCGTGGTACTGGGCGATGACGCTGGTGCTGCGCAACACGACGCGGCTGTCGGGCAGCAGGTCTTCCAGGTAGCGCAGCCGCTGGCTGAACACCAGTTCCTCGACATAGCCGATGAAGCTGTGACCCGCCAGGTCGGCGCGTTCGCGGATGGGCGCGTGCCGCGCCAGATATCCTGGCGTGCCGTACAGCATCAGCGTGTAGTCGCACAGCTTGCTGCACACGTAGGGGCCGCGCTGCGGGCGTTCGATGGTGATGGCCAGGTCCGCCTCGCGCTTGGACAGGCTGACGAAGCGCGGCACCGGCAGGATGTCCAGCGTGATGTGCGGATAGCGGCGCTGGAAATCCGCCGCCAGCGGCGTCAGCACATAGCTGCCGAAGCCCTCGGTGGCGCCGATGCGCAGGTGTCCGGACAGGGCCTGGCCGATGCCGGACAGGTTCTCGCGCGCGGCCGCCACCGCGTTCTCCATCTGTTCGGCGTGCACGAACAGCCGCTGTCCTTCGCCCGTCAGGATGAAGCCCGTGCTGCGCGACTTTTCGAACAGCAGGCTGTCCAGTTCCGCTTCCAGCAGGCGGATGCGGCGCGATACCGTGGTGTGTTCCACGCCCAGTTGGCGCGCCGCCGCGCTGACGCGCTGCGTGCGGGCCACCGCCAGGAAGTAGCGCAGGCTGTCCCAATCGAGCATGGCGGGTGTCTCCGTATCGTTGTGCATCGATGCACAACGAATGTGCATCTTTAGTGTTGTTAGGGGATTTTCACACACCTACACTGCACCAGGGGCCGTCCGCGGACCCCATACAACAATACCGAGGAGACACGAATGAAGATGCACGCACGCGGCCTGGCCGCAGGCTTGTTCCTGGGCGCGCTGGCCACGGCCCCGGCGGGCGCGGCGGATCGTCCGCCCGTGAAGATCGGCGTCCTGACTGACATGTCCGGCACCTATGCCGCGATGGGCGGCCCCGGATCGGTGGCCGCGGCGCAATTGGCCATCGACGATTGCCTGGCCGCCGAATGCAAGGGCATGCGTATCGAGCTGGTGTCCGCGGACAACCAGAACAAGGCGGACGTGGGCGCGGCGCGGGCACGCGAGTGGTTCGACCGGGACGGCGTCACCGCCATCGCCGACCTGACCAACTCCGCCGTCGCGCTGGCCGTGCAGGGCATCGCACGGGAGAAGAACAAGGTCGTGATGTTTTCGGGGCCCGCCACCACGGCGTTGACCAACAAGGATTGCTCGCCGGTCGGCTTTCATTGGATGTTCGACACCTATTCGCAGTCGGCGGGCGGCGCCAAGGCCACCGTGCGGGCGGGCGGCAAGTCCTGGTACTTCGTCACGGTGGACTATGCCTTCGGGCATTCGCTGGAGGCCGACACGACCAAGGCGGTGAAGGCGTTGGGCGGATCGGTGACGGGCAGCGTGCGGCATCCCCTGAACGCGCCCGATTTCGCCTCGTATCTGCTGCAGGCGCAGAGTTCCCGGGCGCAGGTGGTGGCGCTGGCCAACGGGGGCCAGGACACGGTGAACGCCGTGAAGCAGGCGCGTGAGTTCGGCATCGTGGCGGGCGGACAGCGGCTGGTGGCGCTGCTGATCTTCCTGTCCGACCTGCGCGCGCTGGGACTGGAGAACGCGCAGGGGCTGTCCTATGTCGACGGTTTCTATTGGGACTACGACGACGCCTCGCGGCAGTGGTCGGCGCGTTTCGAAAAGGCATTCCGCGGCACCAAGCCGACCATGACGCAGGCGGGCGTGTATTCCAGCGTGCTGCATTACCTGAGGGCCGTGGCCGCCTCGGGCAGCACGGACGGCAAGGTGGTGGCGGACCGGATGCGCGAGCTACCGATCCGCGATCCCATCATGCGCAATGCCGCCATCCGGCCCGATGGCCGCGTGATCCACGACATGTATCTGTACGAGGTGAAGACGCCGGGCCAGTCGAAGGGCGGCTGGGACTATTCCAAGCTGGTGGCCACCATTCCCGCCGCCGAGGCCTTCCAGCCGCTGTCCGAGTCGACCTGCCCCCTGGTCACGGCGGGCAAATAGGCCGCGCCGCGCAGGGCGGCTTCACGCATCGAATCCCGCGCGGCGCGTGCCGCGCATGACAAACCAAGCAGTGCAAGGAGCAACGATATGGCCGAAGTCCCGAACCTGCCGCTGTTGATCGGCGGTGAACTGGTGCAGTCCGAGACCACGCAGTGGCGCGACGTGATCAACCCCGCCACGCAGGAAGTGGTGGCGCGGGTGCCCATGGCGACCCGCGAAGAACTGGACCGCGCCGTGGCCAATGCCAAGGAGGCCTACCAGGGCTGGCGCAACAGCGGCCAGGGCACGCGCATGCGCGTGATGCTGAAGCTGCAGCAACTGCTGCGCGAGAACACCGGCAAGCTGGCCGAGATGATCACCCGCGAGCACGGCAAGACCCTGCCCGACGCCGAGGGCGAAGTCGGACGCGGCCTGGAGGTGGTGGAGCATGCGTGCTCGATCGCCAGCCTGCAGTTGGGCGAGTACGCCGAGAACGCGGCCTCGGGCATCGACGTGTACACGCTGATCCAGCCGCTGGGCGTGTGCGCGGGCATCACCGCGTTCAACTTCCCGGTGATGCTGCCATGCTTCATGTTTCCGCTGGCCGTGGCGTGCGGCAACACCTTCGTGCTGAAGCCGTCCGAGCAGGATCCGAGCGCCACGCTCTTCCTGGCCCAACTGGCGCTGGAGGCCGGCTTGCCGGCGGGCGTGCTGAACGTGGTGCATGGCGGTCCGGACATCGCCAACGGCCTGTGCGAACACCCTGACATCAAGGCGGTTTCGTTCATCGGCTCGACCCGCGTGGGCACCGAGATCTACAACCGCGCCTCGGCGGCCGGCAAGCGCTGCCAGTCGATGATGGGCGCCAAGAACCACTGCGTGGTGCTGCCCGACGCCGATCCCGAAGTGGCGCTGAACCAGTTGCTGGGCGCCGCCTTTGGCGCGGCGGGCCAGCGTTGCATGGCGGCGTCGGTGGCGGTGCTGGTGGGCGAGGCGCGCAACTGGCTGCCCGAGTTCGTCGAGCGCGCGAAGAAGCTGAAGGTGAACGCCGGCACGGACCGCCAGGCGGACCTGGGACCGCTGGTGTCGGCCAATGCGCGCAAGCGCGTCGAAGGGCTGATCCAGCAGGGCGTGGACGAAGGCGCGAAGCTGCTGCTGGACGGCCGCGGCGTGAAGGTGCCCGGCTTCGAGGCGGGTAATTTCGTCGGCCCGACGGTGTTCGGCGACGTGACCGAGCGCATGCAGGTCTACACCGAGGAGATCTTCGGCCCCGTGCTGTGCGTGGTGGGGGTGGAGACCCTGGAAGAGGCGGTGGCCTTCATCAACCGCAATCCGAACGGCAACGGCGTGGCGCTGTTCACGCAGGACGGCGGCGCGGCGCGCTACTTCCAGAACCACATCGACGTGGGGCAGGTGGGCATCAACATTCCCATCCCGGTGCCGGTGGCCTGGTTCAGCTTCACCGGGTCGCGGGGATCGAAGCTGGGCGACCTGGGCCCCAACGGCAAGCAGGCCGTGCAGTTCTGGACGCAGACCAAGACCGTGACCGCGCGCTGGTCGGCGCATGGGCGGACGGTGAACACCACCATCTCGATGCGCTGAGCGGCTCGGGGCCTGCCGGGATGCATGTAAGTTTATACAAATAAGTTATTTAGATATCGTTCTATATTACTTATAATCGGTTCCTTCCCAAGAGGGGCCGATTTCATGAACTTGCAGCAATTCCGCTTCGTGCGAGAGACCATCCGGCGCGACTTCAACCTGACCGAAGCCGCCCGGATGCTCTACACCTCTCAGCCAGGGGTGTCCAAGGCCATCATCGAGTTCGAGGACGAACTGGGCGTGAAGATCTTCGAGCGCCACGGCAAGCGCATCAAGGGGCTGACCAAGCCCGGCCTGGCGGTCTCGCAGGTCATCGACCGCATCATGCGCGAGGTCGACAACCTGAAGAAGGTCAGCGACGAGTTCGCCCGCCGCGACGAAGGCGGGCTGGTCATCGCGTGTACCCACACCCAGGCGCGCTACCTGCTGCCGCGCGTCATCCCGGCCTTCCGCAAGCAATTCCCCAAGGTGCACCTGTCGCTGGCCGAAGGCAGCCCGGCGCAACTGGCCGAGATGGTGCTGCACGAGCAAGCCGACCTGGCGCTGGCCACCGAATCGCTGGCGCTGACGCCCGGCCTGGCCACCTTGCCCGTGTACGCCTGGGAACACACGGTGGTGGTGCGGCCCGATCACCCCCTGGCCGAGCTGACCTCCAGCGAGGCGCGCCGGCTGACGCTGGCCCAGCTGGCCGAGTTTCCCATCGTCACCTACGACCGGGCGTTCACCGGCCGTTCGACCATCGACGAGGTGTTCGCCGGCCAGGGCGTCCATCCCGACATCGTGCTGGAAGCCATCGACGCCGACGTGATCAAGACCTACGTGGACGTGGGCCTGGGCATCGGCATCATCGCCGGCGTGGCCTATGACCCGCGCCGGGACGGCAACCTGGTGGGGTTGCCGGTGGGGCATCTGTTCGGCACGCATACCACGCGCGTCGGCCTGAAGTCCGGCGTGTTCCTGCGCGACTACGTCTACACCTTCCTGGAGATGCTGGCGCCCGCGCTGTCGCGCCAGGCGGTGACCGAGGCGGTGCAGGGCGTGCGCGCCGAATAGCAGGCACGCCTGCGCCCAACTGCCTCCCGAGCGAGGCGGATACGACCCCCGCGCCGCGCTTCAAGCGGCTTTTTTTTGTTTGACGATGACTCCAGCCCGGCACTTCGCTGGACTGCGCCTAAGCCCGCTACAGCAGGTTTATCAATAACTTAGGCGCGTCCATCATATGCCGGTGCTTTCCGAAACTTGACCCGGCTTCCGGTCGCGTGGCTCCCATGTGGCTCTTGGAAACCGAGGTTTCCGAGGAGTCATCATGGCAAAAATCAAACTCACCAAGTCCGCCATCGATGCGGCAAAGCCCCAGGCGCAGGCCGTCGAACTCCGGGACACCGTGGTGCCCGGCTTCCTGTGCAAGATCACCCCAGCGGGTCGTAAGGTGTTCATGCTCCAGTACCGCACGAACGCCGGCGAGCGCCGCAAGCCCGCCCTGGGCCAGTACGGGGAACTGACCGTCGAGCAAGCCCGTGTTATGGCGCAGGAGTGGCTGGCCGAGGTGCGCCGGGGCGGCGACCCCAGCGCGGCCAAGAATGCCGCCCGCAAGGCGCCGACCATGAAGGAGTTTTGCCACACCTTCATGGAGGACTACTCCAAGCAGCGCAACAAGCCCAGCACGCAGCGCGGCTATCAGGGGGTCATCGACCGCAACATCATTCCCATCATGGGCCGGATGAAGGTGCAGGACGTGAAGCGCCCGGACGTGGCCGCGCTGATGAAGAAGCTGGCCCACAAGCCGGCCGAGGCGAACCGCACCTTCGGCGTGCTGCGCAAGATGTTCAACCTAGCCGAAGTGTGGGGCCTTCGCCCGGACGGCACCAATCCGTGCCGCCACGTTCCCATGTACCCGCCCGGCAAGGAAACCCGGCTCATCGTGGACGATGAACTGGTGCGGATCTTCCGCCAGTTGGAGACGCTGGAGGCAGAGGGACTGGAGAACTACGTCATTCCGCTGGCGATCCGCCTGCAATTCGAGTTTGCCGCCCGCCGCTCCGAAATCTGCCCGCTCGAATGGGACTGGGTTGATCTGGAGAAGCGCCGGGTGGTCTGGCCCGACAGCAAGACCGGCGGCATCTCCAAGCCCATGAGCGAGGAAGCCTATCGGCTGCTTTCGACGGCGCCGCGCCTGGAAGGTTGCCCCTATGTCCTGCCGTCGCCCAACGACGCGACCAAACACTTGACCCACGGCGAGCACTATGGCGGTTGGAAGCGCGTGCTCAAGGCCGCCGGCGTGCCACATGTTGGCACGCACGGTATCCGCCACCGGGCCACCACCGACATTGCCAATTCGGGCGTGCCAACCAAGGTGGGCATGAAGCTGACGGGCCACAAGACCGTAGCGATGTTCATGCACTACGTCCACACCGAGGACAAGCCGGTGCGGGAAGCGGCCGAACTGGTGGCGAGCCGGCGGCAGGCCATCACGGGCGTGCGGCGCCTTGCGGAGGCGACGGCATGAGCAAGAAGACGCTTTCGGTGGCGGGGGACACCCCCGCCGCCCCGCCAGCCGGTTATGCCGGCATCCACGGCGGTATCGTGGAAGTGCTCGATGCCGCCCGCCATGCGGCGGCACGCAGCGTCAATGCGCTGATGACCGCCAGCTATTGGGAGATTGGCCGCCGGATCGTGGAGGCCGAGCAACGGGGCAAGCGGCGTGCCGGGTACGGCGAACAGTTGATCGAACGGCTGTCGGCTGACTTGACCGCGCAGTTCGGGCGCGGGTTCAGCCGCCCGAACTTGCAGCAAATGCGGTCGTTCTTCCTGACCTGGCCAATTCGCCAGACAGTGTCTAGCGAATCTTCCCCGGCGCCAGTGGCGCGGGCGCGTCCCTGGCG
Organism: Bordetella ansorpii; assembly: GCF_900078705.1. Lineage (GTDB taxonomy): Bacteria > Pseudomonadota > Gammaproteobacteria > Burkholderiales > Burkholderiaceae_B > Bordetella > Bordetella ansorpii_A. Next base: position 98,131 of record NZ_FKIF01000009.1, on the reverse strand, counting down.
CCTCGATGAACTGGCCCAGGTCTTCACGCTGCCGTGGTCGGCCTACGTCCGGCTGCTGTCGGTCAAGGACGAACACGCCCGCCGCTTCTACGAGGCCGAAGCCCTGCGCGGCGGATGGAGCGTGCGCCAGCTCGACCGGCAGATCAACAGCCAGTTCTACGAGCGCACGGCGCTGTCGAAGAACAAGGCGGCGATGCTGGTCAAGGGCGCCGTGCCCAACCCCGGGGATGCCGTCACTCCCGACGACGCGATCAAAGACCCGTATGTGCTGGAGTTCCTTGACCTCAAGGATGAGTATTCGGAATCCGATCTTGAGCAAGCCCTGATCCGGCGGCTGGAGGATTTCCTGCTCGAACTGGGCGACGGTTTCGCCTTCGTCGGGCGGCAGCGCCGATTGCGCATCGACCAGACCTGGTATCGGGTCGATCTGCTGTTCTTCCATCGTCGCTTGCGTTGCCTGGTCATCATCGACTTGAAGCTCGGCGCGCTGACCCATGCCGACGTGGGCCAGATGCACCTCTATTGCAACTATGCGAAGGAGCACTGGACGTTTGCCGACGAGAACCCGCCCGTGGGTCTGATCCTCTGCGCCGACAAGGGCCATGCCTTGGCGCGGTATGCGCTGGAGGGCTTGCCGTCCAAGGTGATGGCGGCGAACTACAAGATGGTGCTGCCGGATGCCGAAGTGCTGCAAGAGGAACTGGAGAACACGCGGCGGCTGATCGAATCGCGCGGAACGATCGTCCCCAAGAAGCGCAAGCGATAACCGGGCGTCCCGGCGTGCCGCCGTCGGGTTCGCGGGCTGCGCCCCGCGCTTCGTGCCGAATCGCGGCCATCCAGCTTTGACCCCTGACGCCTTCGGCCCTCGCGGGCCTGCGCGCTGCGCTTGCTCAAAGGCGGGTGTGTGCAGTGGGCGGGGTTTAGGCGGTCTTGCTGTTCCCTTCACCGTACCACGGCGTTCTCGCCGTCAAAGGCGGCGCGCGCCATGCGCGCTGGCGTCCTGGCGGCCGTCTTCGACCTTGTGACTGCTTGCGCTGCGCCGTGCTGAACACGGTTCCGGGCAATTCCGCCCGAGCAACCGGAGCACGATCATGTCGCAACTGTCCTTTTCCTCGTTCGATGACGCTTTGCTGGTGCGTGACTCTCACGGGCACTATGCGCTGGCATCGGCCGATCAGATTCTGGAGGCCGCGCGCCTGGTCATCGACCAGAAGATGCAGCGGGGTACGTCTTTCACTTCACCGGCGGCGGTCAAGGAATACCTGCTTGCCAAGCTGGCCGGCTTCGAGCATGAGGTGTTCTCGGTGTTGTTCCTCGACACGCAGCATCGGCTGATCGAATACAGGGAAATGTTCCACGGCACAATCGACTCGGCCGAAGTGCATCCGCGCGAAGTGGTCAAGGAGGCGCTTCGGCTCAACGCGGCGGCTCTGGTCATCTCGCACAACCACCCAAGTGGCAACCCGGAGCCGAGCGCGGCAGACCGGGCGCTGACCCGGCGGCTCAAGGATGCGCTGGGGCTGGTGGACGTGCGCGTGCTCGATCACGTCATCGTCGCTGGCAGCACCACGGCGTCGTTCGCAGAACGCGGCCTGATCTGACCAAGGGGCTTCGGCCCCTTTTTGCTGCGCCCGATTGCGGCTATGCCAAGGCCCGCAGCCATGCCAGCAAATCGGCCTGCGGGCTATCGGGCTGCAAGGGCCGCGGCGACAACAGGCAATAGCGCGAGCCGTCCTCCACGAAACCCAGCGGCGCGGCCAGCACGCCGCTGTCCAGATCGTCGCGTGCCAGATGCCACGGGCCGACCGCCACACCCAGGCCGGCCACGGCCGCCTGCAAGCTGAAATAGAAATGATCGAAGGTTTGTCCCGGCGCATCAGGTGCGGGCTGGTCTGCGGCCGCCGCCCATTCCGGCCACGCGCCCGGCCGCGTGCGCGTGTGCAGGCGCGGTGCGCCGGCCTTGAGCGCGGCGCCGGCCTTCTTCGTGGTGAACCAGGCCGCCACCTTGTCGGGACGGCAGACCGGGCCGACCTTTTCCGCGAACAAGGGTTCGGCGTGGTAGCCCTCGGGCCAGGGGAAGTCGTCGCGGCGGATCGCCAGGTCGATGCCGTTGGCGAAGGAGAACGGCCCGCCCCCGGCGACCAGGTGTACGTCGATCCCCGGATGCCGGGCCTGGAAGTCCGGCCAGCGCGGGATCAGCCAGCGCATCAGCAGCGTCGGCTCGCACGACAGCACCCAGCGCCGCCCCTGGCGGGCGCTGGCGCGCAACTCGCCGACGGCCTGCCGCATCAGATCCAGCCCATTGCCCACGGCCCGCGCCAGCGTGCGGCCGGCATCGGTCAGGAACACGCGCCGGCTGCGGCGCTCGAATAGCGCCACGCCCAGTTCGTCTTCGAGCAGGCGCACGGCGCGGCTGACCGCGCCGTGGGTCAGGTGCAACTCGGCCGCCGCCCGGCTGAAATTCTCCAGCCGGGCCGCCGTCTCGAAGCAGCGCAGGGCCAGCAGCGAAGGCAGGCGCGAATCGCTCGATGGTGATTCCAGCTCACCATTCTTGTCAGAAAACATCGTTATCCACCGGGAGATGTTGTCGGTAGCATCTCGCTAATTCGTTGTTCTTCGACAGGATACGCCATGACCGAATTGATAGCTGTCATCACAATCACCTTGCTGGCCGTCATCAGCCCTGGGCCGGACTTTGCGATGGTCACGCGCAACAGTCTGATGCTGTCGCGCCGTGCCGGCATGCTGACGGCCCTGGGCATCGGCTTGGGCGTGCTCGTCCACGTCACCTATACGCTCGTCGGCGTGGGCCTGTTGATCCAGCAGTCGCTCTGGCTGTTCAACGCCATCAAGTTGGTCGGTGCCGTCTATCTGATCTATCTCGGCGTGAAGATGCTGCGCGCCAAGCCCAGCGGCGCGCTGGCCGACAGTACCGTGGCGCCGCTGTCGGATATGGCGGCTTTGCGTACCGGCTTCCTGACCAATGCGCTGAACCCGAAGACCACGGTGTTCATCGTCAGCCTGTTCATGCAGGTGGTGCGGCCCGACACGCCGCTGGCGGTGCAGATCGGCTACGGCGCATTCATCTCGGTTGCGCACATGGCCTGGTTCGGCCTCGTGGCGCTTTGCTTCTCGGCCGGGGCCGTGCGCGACCGGCTGCTGGCCGTGCGCCACTGGATCGACCGCGCCTTCGGCGGGCTGCTGGTCGGATTCGGTGTCCTGCTGGCGGTGGCGCGCGGGGCGCGCTGACTGCGCGGGGCATCGCGCCGCCCTGCGGCGTCTCGACCCTGGGGGGGAAACGCTGCCTCGGAAATCCGAGACAGCGTTTCGGAAATCCATTCCCTATCGTGTGCTTCTCAACGTGCCAGGAGGACGAGGACAGCCACCGCCAGCAGGATCAGCATGGCACCGGAGATGCGTTCCAGCCACGGCAGCGCCCGCGCGAAGCGGCGCAGCACGGCCTGGTTGCCGATGAGGACTGCGACCAGCACGTCCCACAGCAGCACGATGCTGAACATCCAGACGCCATAGATCGTCTTCCAGCCCGCGCTGGCATGCGCGCCGGTCAGCATCGCGGCCAGGCTCGCGTAGAACAGCGCGTTCTTCGGATTCAGGATGCCGGACAGGAAGCCCATGCCGGTTGCGCGTCGCCACGCGATGAAAGGATGCGCGGGTGCCGTGGAACGCCCGCCATTCGAGACATCCAGGTCGCTGCGGCCCGCGTGGCGGATGAACAGCACGCCAAGATAGAGCAGGTAAGCGCAGCCGGCCAGTTGCAATACGACGAACGGGAGGCTGTCCGGGCGCAGTGCCGCCATGCCGGCGAAGGCGGCAACGATGAAAACGCCATTGGCGACGGCGATCCCCAGGCAGGCGCCGCTGGCGACCCGCCAGCCGGCGGACAGCGAGGTTCGGGCGATCAGGAAAAAGTCGGGGCCGGGAGAAAGCAGCGCCAGGAAATGCGCTGCGGCAATCATCAGGAACGGCTGCATTCAGGACGCACTCGTAGTTTTTCTACGCAGTGTGCCGGCCGCAGCGCCTTCCGTATTGAAGGAAATTGCAGCCGCGCCGCTTGCGGCGTCAGGCCCGGAAACGGCCGGGCGTCACACCGGCATGCGCCTTGAACACCCGCTGGAAATGGGCCTGATCGGCGAAGCCGAGATGCTGGGCCACGTCTGCAAGGCTGTCACCGCTGCGAATCCACTCCCTGGCGAGGTTGACGCGCTGGTTGAGTTGCCAGGCGTGCGGCGTCATGCCGGTGACGGCGCGGAATGCCCGGATCACCTGATAGCGGCTCATGCCTGCCAGGTCTGCCAACTTCTCCAGGGTGGTAGTGGCGGTGGGCGAAGCACACAGACAGTCCAGGGCGGGCCGAATCCGCTCCGCCAGGTTCGACGGCACGGTCGGCCCTTTGATGGAGAGCCCCTGTTCGGTGTCGTAGTCCCCGACGAACTCGATCAGCGCGGCCTCCTTCTCGATCGGGTCGCCTTCCTTGAACAGCAGCACGTTGAGTCGGCAGAAGTGCGCATAGACCGCCGGATCGGTCACGATGCGCACCGGCTCGTCGTCCATCGCGTCGGTTCGGGCGTACTCCCGCCGAACAGCCTGGAGCCACGCGGCGTCCAGGTGCAGCATCTGGTAGCTCCAGGCGGTGTCCGGAGCCGGGTTGCACGCATGGACACGTGATGCGGGCACGAAGACGAGCGTGCCAGGGGACAGGAGAACCGGGCCATCGGCGGCACCGGTGAAAACGCTGGTGCCGCCATCGACGGCACCAATGGAAAAGGTCGGGTGATGGTGGGGCTTGTAGCAGGCCCGGCTCTGGCAGGCGCGGCGGCTCTCGACGAAGGGCAAGGCCGGATCGCGCCAGAATGCCTGGGTATCGCTGCATTGGCCTGCACAGTCCGGACGGCTAGTCATCGTTTCGAGATCGGCGTCCATGCAGTCTTCGCACATTGTTGTTCTGAAAGGTGCGGTGTCTCGGAAACAGACACCCCTGGGTCGCTGGCAATTTTAGCTTCCGGGCCTGGAACAGGCATCCATTCATTAGCGTCCCCGGCCAAGAAGCATGGCCGGGTCGCGCTGTCGTGCGTTGCATCGAGCCTCGCTGCACGAGTCTCGCCCCTGACGGGCTTCCATCCCTGACGCCTACGGCCCGGCTTCCAGCTCCGGGCCTGCGCGCTTCGCTTGCGTGCGGTCTGCACATCAAGGCGGCCGTTGCCTTGTCCAGCCGTCTCCCCTGACTTCATCACCTTGTCCGCGACTGTAGCCCGCGGCCGTGTGCCGTCAAGGCGCGCAGGGCCGTGTCCTCGGCTGCGCCTGCGGGCCGCACCAACCCTGCGCTTGTTTCCTTGACGGCCCCCGTCCGCGCGCTCCTGACCGTCGCGGGCGATGAACTCAGGAAAGACGGTGGCAACAGGGCCAACCGGGTTCCTCGTGCCGACCGCACCGAACAGCCGAAAGGCTGGGCTCCGAATCTAGGAATCCGGTGTGCGGTTTGAACAGCAAACCCTTTTCGTCAGGAGAAATGCCATGCAACTCGCATCCCGATTCGCTTCCCGTTCCCCCTCGCTGCGCAGCGATTACCCGCTGTCCGACGATCAAATCCGCAGGGTCGCGCCGTCCATCTTCGCGGACGCGCCGCACGAAAGCCGTTCCGAGCGGTACGCCTATATCCCGACCGCCGCCGTGCTGGCGGAGCTTCGCAAAGAAGGGTTCCAGCCCTTCATGGCGTGCCAGACCCGCGTGCGCGACGAAGGCAAGCGCGAACACACCAAACACATGCTGCGCCTGCGCCATGCAAGCCAAATCAACGGCGCGGAAGCCAATGAAATCGTGCTGCTCAATTCCCACGACGGCACGAGTTCTTACCAAATGCTCGCGGGCATGTTTCGGTTCGTGTGCAGCAACGGTCTTGTCTGCGGCGACACCGTGGCCGATGTGCGCGTACCCCACAAAGGCGACGTGGCCGGACTGGTCATCGAAGGCGCTTACGAAGTCTTGAGCGGCTTCGACCGCGTGGAGGAATCCCGCGATTCCATGCGCGCCATCACCTTGAACGATGGCGAATCCGAAGTGTTTGCCCGCGCTGCGCTGGCCCTCAAGTACGACGACCCCGACAAGCCCGCGCCCATCACGGAATCGCAAATCCTGATGCCGCGCCGCCACGACGACCGCCGCCCGGACTTGTGGAGTGTGTTCAACCGCACGCAAGAGAACTTGACCCAAGGCGGCCTGCGCGGGCGCAGCGCCAACGGACGCCGCCAGCAAACCCGCCCGGTGCAGGGCATCGACCAAAACATCCGCCTCAACCGTGCGCTCTGGCTGCTGGCCGATGGCATGCGCCAGTTGAAAGCCTGACCCCACGCGGCAGGGGCAGGCAGCAGCCCTTGCCGCTTCTCTCGCTGCTCTCGCTGCTGCATCCCAATCGCTAGGAGTTATCACCATGAAAGCCGTTACTCAAACCGAAACCCGCGCCATCGAAACTGCCGCCGCGCCGCTGGAAGTGGCCGACCCGACCAAGAACCTGATTTTGGTTCCGCTCTCGCAGTTGCTGCCGCGCCGCTCCAAGCGCAACGCACGCAAGACCCCGCGCCTGTCCATTCCCGAACTGGCCGCGAGCATCGCCCGCATTGGCCTGCTGCAAAATCTCGTCGTCATTCTTACCGCCGATGGCGAGCAATACGAAGTGGTGGCCGGCGACCGCCGACTGACCGCGTTGAAGCTGCTGGCGAAAAAGAAGCGCATCGCCGCCGACTTTGAGGTGCCTTGCCTGCTGGTGCCCGACGCTTCGGCCCGTACCGTCAGCCTCGCGGAAAACCTGCTGCGCGAGCAGATGCACCCGGCCGATCAGTTCGAGGCTTTCGCCGCGCTGGTCAAGGAAGGCCGGCCCATCGAGGACATTGCCGCCGACTTCGGCGTGTCCCCGCTGGTGGTGCAGCGCCGCTTGAAGCTGGCCAACGTCTCGCCGCGCCTGCTGACCGACTACCGGGCCGCAGCCGTCACGCTGGAACAGTTGATGGCCCTGAGCATCACCGACGACCACGCCGCGCAGGAAGCCGCGTTCTACGGTGCGCCCGAATGGCAGCGTGGCGCGTCCGCGCTGCGCGAACGCCTGACCGAGCGCGAAATCGACGCCACGCATCCGCTGGTGCGCTTCGCCGGGCTGGACGCCTACACGGCGGCGGGCGGCGGCATCCGCCGCGACCTGTTCGCGGAAGGCGATGCCGGAACCTACCTGACCGACCCCGCGCTGCTGGAAACGCTGGTGCGCGGCAAGCTGGATGCGCTGGCCGGGAACGTGCGCGCCGAGGGTTGGGCGTGGGTGGAAGCCGTGCCGCACATGAGCTACGCCGAGCGGCAGGCATTCCAGAACGCGCCGCGCCAGCGCCGCGAACCGACCGCCCGCGAAGCCCGCCGCATTGCCTCGCTGCAAAGCCGCCTCGACAAGATCGACGCCGAACTGGAAGAAGCCTACGACGCCGAGGACGAGGACAAGACCGAGGCGTTGGAACCGCGCCGCGAACAGGTCGCCGGGGAACTGCAAGCCGTGGAGGAAGCCTTGCAGGGCTACGCCCCGGACGTGCGCGCCGTGGCCGGTGCCATCGTCACGCTCGACCGTGAGGGAGAAGCCGTGATTCATCGCGGGCTGCTGCGCGAAGCCGAAGCCAAGGCGCTGCGCACGCTGGAACGCTTGCGGCAGGGTTTCGGCAGCGCGGAAGGCGAAGCCGGGAACGACGACGAAGGCGAGGACGCCGAGCCGCCCAAGGCCGCGAGCCTGTCCGACCGGCTGGCGCAGCGGTTGAGCGCGCACCGCACCGCCGCGCTGCAAATCGAAGTCGCCCGGCATCCGCAAGTCGCGCTGGCCGCGCTGGTGCATGGCATGGTGCAGACCGTCTTGCAGGACAGCCACTACGGCCACGACCTGCCGCTAGGCGTGAGCATGAAAGTGCAAGACCGGCTGGAAGGCATGGCCCCGGACTGGCCGGAATCGCCCGCCGCCGTGGCGCTGCGTGAACTGCAACAGGTGGCGGGTGAAGCCTTGCCGGAGGACAGCGCCGAACTGTTCGCCGCGCTGCTGGCGAAGCCGCAGGATGAACTGGTGCGCCTGTTGGCCGTGTGCGTGGCGTCCACGGTGGACGTGGTGACGCCCCGCGCTATAGCACAGCAGCCGGGCGCGGAACTGGCGCAGGCCGTGAGGCTGGACATGGCGGCATGGTGGAAGCCGACCGCAGACGGCTACTTCCAGCATGTACCGAAGGCCGCGATTCTGGAAGCCGTTGAGCAGTACGCCCCGGCACACATCACCCGGCTGGCGAAGTTGAAGAAAGGCGACATTGCCAGCGAAGCCGAACGGCTGGCGAACGGTACGAGCTGGATGCCTGCTATCTTCAAGGCTGAAACGTCGGAAACCATGCAGGAGCAAGACAACGCCCCGGCGGATGCCGAAGCAATGGCGGATGAACTCACGCAGGCGCTGGCCGCTTGAACTTTGCGGAAGGTAAGCGCCTCGGCCACAACCGGGGCGCTTCGCTTTGTGCGATTCATCAAGGCGCAGGAATAACGCGGTCAGCAAGCACAGCGCCCAGGCCGTTCCGTCCTGGGCGCTGTGAAAAGCAAATCCGGGCGCGTCGGTGTCCGCGCCCGGATTTAAAACGAGTTATTGCTGAGAATTCGGAGTGTCAGATTGCGCATTCTTTGAAGAATGAGCCTCTTGTTCTCTTTGCCACTGACGACGCATCCGATTCGCTTCTCGACGCTCATGCAGCCTATCAAAACCGCTAAACACATCTACCTTTGTGCGTTTTTTCCCTTTGGCAACCGGACTCCAGTTTTCCTCAATTTTCTTGATGTGTTTGGCGATCTCAACCAATGGCTCATCTCCGAGACGACTGACTCCCTCATGGTCGAGCATACTTAAGGTATATGAATTTTTCTGACGCTGTTGGCTGGACGCATCACGCTTCCAGCTAATGTCAACTTCGTAGGTCTTGCCCTTCAGTTTTCCGAATTCAGACAAATAACTCACCATGCCTTGACCGGGTTTGAGGACACTTATTTTCTGGAATGGGATTTCGACCCGGTCTCCGCGTGCCTCCCCATTTTCTAGTGGAGGATCGAAGGCGATAGAAATGTCATATGCTGTCGCATTTCCGGTGTTGTCGATGTGAATATCAAAATGCCGCATTGACCACCGATTGGGAGTGAGTGTCACGACGACATGTGGTTGAGCTGCGGCTTCAGCCATCCTTGTCGTTTCATGCGCAAGAGTCTTGGTTACGCGCCATAGAAAAAAAGTTGCGACAGCGGTAACTATCGTTCCTAGGACACCGCCAACGGCAATAACAGTATTAACCCAAGAGGGCATGCCTTCCATAAGATCTCCCATAAATTATCCGGTGGCGTATCGCTTCGTGGCAGTTTAGCGTGACCCACTAAAAATTATGAGCGTGTCGGCGCAATGCCCGCCGGGCTTTCGGGCTGCGCCCCGTGCCGTCTTTGCCGTCACGGCCATTCGGCTTCAATCCCTCGCGCCTTCGCGCCTGCGGCGCTGCGCGCTGCGCTTGCGGTGAAGGCAGCGCCCCGCCGCAATGATCGGGGCTTGTGGGCCTACGCCCCGGCTTGCTGCCGCAGGTTGCACGAAAGCGTGCCGTCCTCGACCCTGGCAGTTCGTCGCCTGTACGTCACGAAGGACGGTTCACCGACACGCCACCCGGCCTCGCTATGGAGCATCCACGCCACGCATCAAGCCCGTCGCCGCAATCTGCGGCAAGAGGCGTTCTCGCTTGTCGTTGGGGGGTTGGCCTTGCCCGCGTCAGGGCGCAAGCCGGTGAAGCCGACACGCGGGGATACCGAGTCGGCCATATCTCCATTCGGGAGCGGGCGGCCCGTGCGTCCTTGGCTTGTCGTGAATCCTGGCGAGGGAATGGCTACGCCTTGGGCTTCATGGCCGCAACCTTCCAGCGAAAACAATTTCCCCGCCGCTGCGCGGCTTCCTCGCGGGACAAATTCTTTTCGCTTCCAGGTTCTCCACGGTGTTGCGACCGCTGCGCGGTGCGGCCAGCCCATCCCCCGCCGGCCGGATCACAACAAGGACGCACTGGCGCGACCTTGTTCAACCCGAAAGGAGAAACATCATGGCTAACATCGGCACCTTCACCGCAGAGAAAGACGGCTTCACCGGCCAGCTCCGCACCCTGGCCCTCAACGTCAAGGTCAAGCTGATTCCCAACGACAAGGGCGACACCGAGAACGCCCCCGACTTCCGCCTTCAGGCGGCCGGCCACGACATCGGCGCGGCGTGGAAGAAGACCAGCGAAGCCGGGCGGCCCTACGTGTCCGTATCCCTCGACGATCCTTCGTTCCCGGCGACGGTCTATGCCCGCCTGATCGAGAACGAGGACAGCACGCACGACCTGATCTGGTCGCGCAGCAAGCCCAAGGCGGCCTGACGGCCGCCCACCGCGCCCCGCCCATTGCGGCGGGGCACAACTCTATGCACGCATGACCTTATTCCAGTCGATGCTATGACCGGCAGCTTCAAGCTCACGCGCAAGTGCCTGTTTCCAGCCCCCGCTGCTATCCATCGTCTCCCAAACGACACCGGCGAAATCGCTTGGAATTTCCACCGCCCCGCGTTTGAGAGCACATACCTTGTCTCTGCCCAGGCGACCAATAAAGTACCCCAACTCCAAAAGCACATTCTGACGGGCTCTGGGCTCAGGCGTTCCTCCTTTTACGCAGCCCTCATCATCTGGCGTAAGCAGAACTACTGCGAAACCAACATCACTGTGTGCGACCACTTTTTCGATAATCGTTCGTCCTTGGTTAGCCTGTTCGTGCAAGATGATGGCTTCAAGTCCGATTCGCTCAAGAAATCGTGCCACTGTTTCACGAGCACCATCATCGTGACCGTGAACAATAAAGACCTTGCGCGAAAATTGAGCTTTTAACATGACATCCGTGCTCCCCTTGGCCTGGATATAACTCTTGTAATCTCGCACAAAGGGAATGATTAGCTGGCCAGTAAGTGCGTGGATTCCAGCAATGATCTTTTTTCCGGAATAGAAAAAATGGTGTCCGAAGTTGGTAGCGTAGCCGGGGTCTGCCGCCAGCTTCTCGATTAAAAGCAACGTCAACCCCAGCACCTGATTGGGCTCATCTGGCCAAGCAAGCTGGGCGCTTCCAACCATGCTGCCCCCGGTCTTTTCACTTTCAGCGATGAACGCCTCAACGTCGAGACCTTCCGTGAGCTCGGCGTTGTATGGCTCAAGGTCGGGATGCCGTAGCAGTTGAGCCAATTTTTTGAGCGGTCTTTCGTAGGTTTGAAGCTGTGAGGACTGCAAGTCTAGAACTGCATTGTTTATTTCCGAGAATAAGTCTTTAGCCATCACTCATCCTCATCCGACTTTAATCTAGCTTCTGCCGATTTTTCAAGAATACTCTCCCGATACTTTTCCTTCATTTGTTCTGCGAGAGGGCCAACGATAGGGTTCGAAGAATATTCCCCTAAGCGCTCGTCGATCATTCGATTGACCGATTGAATTGCGCCCTCAATGCTGGCGGGATCATGTGGATCAAAGTTTACGACCCCCAGTTCGCCGTCTAACTCACTCAAGGCGCGCTGCGCATCTTTCAGGTTTTTCTGAAGCTTATCCAGTCCGGTAATTTTGAACACGACTCACCTCCTGTTATTTATTCGGAGGCTCGGAAAATAATGAAACTTCCCGAGCAATGTGATCCATCAGTTCGTGGACGCTTTTTGGATCACTACCTGCATACGCAAGGACCAGCAGCGTGAGTGGGTGAACATCCAGCACGGCACAAACATCTTCAATCTTATTCAATGTTGGGCTTTTCAGCCCTCGCTCCAGAGAGCTGAGGTAAGTTCGGCTGGACACATCCGAGAACGCCTCCTGGCTCAGACCACGCGCCTTTCTGATCCGCCGCAGTGCATCGGGCAACGATGGCTTAAACGCTGTCATTCTGAACTTTCCCCAAAATCCAGAATGACAACCTGTTGCATCCTATAGGGCTACAATCTATAGTGTTCATTTCGTGTTTTTGTGTCTTTACTGAAATCCGCATCGGCGGCTTTCTTCAAAAGCGGGGAACCGCCTCCGTGTCTTTCCTGGCCTGCGCAATTCCGCTTCGTCGTTTCTGTGCATGTACGGATTCGATGGCTTGCGCCTTCGTGCTTTTCCGCCAAAGCACGCATCCGCTTCAGCGGTTCCGCGCTTCGGTGGAAAATCGTATCCGTGCATGCTCGGGTGCGTGGGGATTCGAGCCATGACCCAGCCGCTCGTCACCGCTGAACAGCGGGCGCAACTGCTCGCCGTCGGCGAGGCACGCGCCGCTGGTCGGAGCATCGACCCGATGCCGACGGTACGGCTGTTCACTCCTGACGCGCACGCCACTTGGCTGCTGGCCGCGCTCGACCCGGCCGATGGCGATACGGCATGGGGTCTGTTCGACCTGGGAATAGGCATGCCCGGCCTGGGCCATGTGAAGCTGTCCGATCTGGCGTCCATCGTCGGGCCGCGCAAGCAGCCGGTGATGCGCGATCGCCACTTCCAGCCGGTGCGGCTGCTGTCGGAGTACCTGCGGCTGGCCGAGGAAAACGGCTCGATCACTGACTGACCAACCCCAGTCAACAACAGCGCATTCTGACTATTTCAGTCTTACTCAAGACCCGGAAGGTCTGAATCCACACTCTTGCACCGAAGCGGTGCGCTTCTGCTGGAAACAGTCATGATCTTTGGCGCGGGCTGCTGCACGGTGCTCCATGCTGCGCACCATTTTTGCGGAGGTGCAGCCGTCGCATTCAGACGATTTCCGCAATGCCCTGGAGCGAATCAGTCTTGACACCAGCAGTTACAGCTTACCCCGATCTTGATGACGACTTGATGGCGACTCGATAGCTCTTGCACGCCGGAATCCGTGGCGACGTTCCTGCTAAACGACAGGAGGTTGCGTCATGGCTGACCCGAGCGCCGAATACTGGTATCCGACCGCCGCGTATCTCTACACGCTGCACCTCGACGGCCCCGCGCTGGCGTGGGAATACCTGCGCCGCCACCCCGACTACCGCAGCGACTGGCTGCGCCGTCGCCGTCGGCCAGAGGCCGCCGCGCGCTGGGGATTGCGCCTGCTGGAAGATCCCGCCCTGGATGCGCGCGACGCGCATCCGATCTGGTTCCCCGATGCCGACACAGTGGTTCAGCTCTACCCGGATGCCGACCCGCCACCCGATGCGTTGGCCTTCGAGTTCTGGCGCATTCCCGGCCAGAAGCATCTGATCCACGATGGCAAGCGCCTGGTGGTGCTGGCACGCTGGCCGGGCTGCTGCCTGCGCTTCGCGCTGGCACCCGACCTGAGCGATGGCATAGCCTACGCCTATGCCATCCGCGCCTGCGCCACACCGTGCGTCCGCTATCAGGCACTGGCGGCCGAGCTGGACAAGCTGGCCATCGCTAGCGACACCTTACCCGCGGGAACGGCACGGTCGCGGCCGGCACCCGCTGCGCTGCTGGAGTTGAACACGCTCCAGGCGCTCGACGGCATCCTCGCGGGCGCGTCCCTGCGCGACGTGGCCGAAGGGCTGTTCGGCGTCGATGCTGTCGCCGCCGACTGGTACGCCGACAGCGCCTTGCGCGCCCGCGTTCGCCGGCTGGTACGGCGGGGCGATGCGCTGATGCGCGGCGGCTACCGCCGCCTTGCACAGCTTCCACCCGTTGCACAGGGACGCGCTGCATCCCTTGCAAAACGTCCCTGAGCAGGAAGCCTTGCTTTCTTGAAAGTGCCTCTATCCGGCCGCGTGGTGTGGCCGGGCTTGATGGAGGTACATCCCATGCGACCCGCTCCCTTGCGGCCTGCCGCCGCTGCTATCGCTGCGCCCGTGCAGCCCCAACGCTACCTGACCAACGACGAAGCCGCCGAATACTTGCGGCTGTCGCCGCGCACGCTGGAGAAACAGCGCGTGATCGGCGGCGGCCCGAAGTTCCGCAAGTTCGGCCGCCGCGTCATGTACGCGGTGGCCGACCTCGATGCCTGGGCCGACCAGCGCAGCTACGAGGCCACGTCCGACCCGGAATATGCCGAGCGTCACGCGGGCGACTACCGTGATGGCCGCTGATCGTCGGCTCGCCGGTGGCCATCGTCATGTCCAGCCCATCGCTGCCGTCGAGGCAGCGATCGCAGCAGCGGGAACAGCTCGACCTGTTCCGGGCGCTGCCGGGCGACATGGCGCCGCGCGACAGCCAGGACTTGATGGCCTTTCCGTTCTTCTCGCTGGCGAAGTCGCGGCGCACGGCGCCGATCGACTTTCGCAGCGGGAACATCACCATCCGCGTGGAAGGCACGGCCGAGCACGGCATCGCCACGATATGGGATGCCGACGTGTTGATATGGGCGGCCTCGCAGATCGTGGAGGCACGCGACGCGGGTATTCGCCCGTCGCGCTGGATACGCGCCACGCCCTACGAGATCCTGCGCTTCATCGGACGCGGCACGTCGCTCAACGATTACCTGCGCCTGAAAGCCGCGCTCGACCGGCTGCAATCGACCAGCGTGGCGACTTCCATCCGCGAAACCACGGGAAGGCGGCTGCATCGCTTTTCATGGGTGAACGAATGGCGCGAGCTGTCCGACGCCAGTGGCACGCCATTGGGCATCGAACTGATCCTGCCCGACTGGTTCTATGCCGGCGTGCTCGATGCCGCTCTGGTGCTGACCATCGACCCGGCCTATTTCCGGTTGAAAGGCGGCATCGAACGCTGGCTGTATCGCCTGGTGCGCAAGCACGGCGGGCGGCAGGAACACGGCTGGCAATTCGACTTCCGGCATCTGCACCGCAAGTCCGGCAGCGCGGCGCGCTTCTCGGACTTCGCCTACGACCTGCGCGTGCTGGTCGCACGTCAGTCGCTTCCCGGCTACGTCCTGGGCATCGAGCCGATGCCGGGCGAAAGGCTGGAACTGCTGACCTTCCGGCCCGTGCCGTTCACGGCACGGGGATAACTGCGGGAAAAGGTGTGGACGGCCTCGTGCTATCAGGAGTACCGGGTATCGTGCTATCGGGAGTACGCCTATCGTGCTATCAGGAGTACGAAAACGCCGCAAAGCCAGTAACGGCGCGGGTTTGCGTCTCCTCTAACTTACCTAACTATAAATCTCTAACTTTTAGTAGAAGCGCGCCGTTTCGGTGGACAACCGCAAAACGGCACGGCCAGGCCGGCTTTCCAGCAGGGAGGGCCGCGCCATGATCTTCGCGTTTCTCAATCAAAAAGGCGGCGTCGGCAAGACCACACTCGCCACCCACATCGCCGGCGAGCTGGCGATGCGCGGTCTGCACGTCATCCTGCTGGACGCCGACCCGCAGGGTTCGTCGCTGGACTGGACGCAGCGCAGAAGCCAGCAGGGCTTGCCACGGCTGTTCAGCGCCGTGGGCCTCGCCCGCGAAACGCTGCATCAGGAAGCGCCGGAGCTGGCCCGCCGCGCCGATCACATCATCATCGACGGCCCGCCGCGCATCGCCGCCCTGGCGCGATCCGCGCTGCTGGCGGCCGAGCGCGTGCTGATTCCCGTGCAGCCCAGCCCGTATGACCTTTGGGCCAGCGCCGAGATGGTGGCGCTGATCCGCGAGGCACAGGTGTTCCGGCCTGCGCTGCGCGCGGCCTTCGTCATCAACCGGCGCGTCAGTACCACCATCATCGGCAGGGAAGCACGGCAATCGCTGGCCGAACAGCCACTGCCAGCGCTGCACAGCGAAGTGCGCCAGCGCATCGTCTTCGCCGACAGCGTGGCCGCTGGCCGGCTCGCCCGCGAAACCGCGCCCGACAGCGCCGCCGCACGCGAGATCGCCGTGCTCACCGATGAACTGCTGCGGTGGCCGACATGAGCAGCCCGCGCAGCAAGCGCGTCGGCATCGGCGCACGCCCGCCCGCGAATCCGCACGCCGAGGCGTGGATTCGCCAGGGCGATGCCGATGCACTCAACAAAGGCGACCTCTACACCGCACGCCTGACCCTCGACATCACACCCGCGATGCGTGCTCGCATCAAGGTGTCGGCCTTCACGCGAGGCGTGACCGTGGCCGAGTTGCTGCGCGGCTTGCTGGAACGAGAGTTCCCCGACAACCGCACGGAGAACCTGCCATGAACGCATCCGCCTTGCCTGCCGCTCACGCGGCGACGGCTGCACCGGCTGCTGCGCCGCCGCCTTCGCTTTCGACGCTCGCCGGCCAGGCTGGCAGCGTGCCGCTGACTCGCGTATCGCTCGCCTACATCGAACCGCGATTCAAGCTCTACCTGCGCTTCGGCGAGCCGGCGCGCACGCTGCGGCTCGACCGCTGGCGGCGCTGCGCAGTGTTCCTGCCGCGTGCAATGTTCTGCCGCGTGCGCTGGGAAGCAAACGACTACGGCACGATCCGCTGGCAATTCATGGTGATGCAAGCCGCCACGCCGCTGGACGACATGCAGCGCATCCCCGGCGTGCGGCCGGGCGCACGCCTGCTGCTGCACGCCGAAGGCGAAAACGCGGTGCGTGCCGTGCTGGAACGCATCGACGCCATCGAGACGCTGGGCATCGCCGCCATCGACGTGTCGCCCGCGTACTGGCGCACGCTGGGCAACCGTCTGGCGGCCCGCCTGGCGCTGCCCGAATACACCGCCGAACGGCACGTCGCCTGGCTGGCCGGGAGGGCGCTGCCATGACCGCTGATTCCACCACCGCATGCACGCCCGAAGCCGCGCCGCATCCTCGCTCGCGCCTGCGCGCTCGCATCGTGCTGGCAGGCTTCGCCGCCGTCGGCCTCGCTGCGCTGGCCTGGGCGGCATTCGTGCAACCGCTGCCGCGCCTGATCTACAACCCATCCGACAGCGTGGCGGTCGGCTGGTATCGCGTGCAGCCGCTCGACCATCGAGCCGCCTCGCTGCCACGTCCCTTGTCCGTGGGCAGCATCGTCCTGACCCGATTGCCTGCCGAAGCTGGCGTGCTCGCTGCGCAGCGCGGCTACCTGCCGGCACACGTTCCGCTGCTCAAACGTGTGGGCGCGGTCGCGCCGCAACACGTCTGCATCGTCGCCGGGCAGGTTCGCATCGACGGCGTGCCGGTAGCCGCCGCGCTGCCTGCCGATCGGCTGGGTCGGCCGCTGCCATCCTGGCCGCAATGCCGCCGTCTTGCGCCTGGCGAACTGTTCCTGTTGAGCGTGACCAATCCGGCGTCTTTCGATAGCCGCTACTTCGGGCCGGTCAGCGCATCCGCTGTGATCGGCGTCGCGCATCCGGTCTGGCTGGAGACACGCCCATGATGGCCGCCGATTCGCTGCACGCTGCCGTGCATCTCATCGTGCCATCGGGCATGTCGTTCCGGCTGCTGCCGCCGTGTCGTCGCGCGTACAGTGCGTGTGCATTCGCACCGCACTTCGCGCTGTCTCCGGCGCAGCCGTCCAACGTGCAGGCGTCTTGCCTAGAACGCGCCCGGCCTGCGGCCATTGGCGCGTTCGCCGGCGGGCTCACAGCACCGCCGGGCCGCCGACGCCCGGAGCGACAGCGAAGGGCAAAGGCGGAAGGCAAGACAAAAGGGTGCGGCACCTGTCGGCCCGTAAAGCCAGTCTGCACATGGGGGGAACGCGGCACGGAGCGGCTTTGCCGCCGTGCCGCGTTCGGCGCGCGGGGCGCGCCGGCATATGTGGCCAAGTATGGACGACCGGCAACGCCCGATGATCTGGCCAAGCATGTCTGTCTGCGGCAAAAGCTTTCCTCTGGTCGTATCCTGCCTTGGGTGCTCCGATCTGCGCCGGGGTTTGAAGCACCGGTCGGCCTGACGGCGAGCGTGATCGATCCCTTGCTCGACCTCACGCACGCTGGCGCCGGGATCGCATTGCTTCCCGATTTTCTGCTGCGCGATGCGCTTGCCGACGGTTCACTCGTGCCCATCCTGGAAGGCGAGATGGAGCAGACCGGCGTTTTGACGATGCTGTGGCCGGCCAGCCGCTTTCGCGTGCCCAAGGTGCGTGCGTTCGTGGACTGGATCACCCAGTATGTACAGCCGCGTGCGGGCGACTCGGGTTGATCGGATGCACACGCGCACCTCTTCATTCGAGCGATAGTGGAGGGCACCTTAGCTTGGGTTGCATCTGTGCTTCGAAAGCCTTGCCGATGCGCAGTGCCCGTGCTTCCTCTCCCCCCTTGCAGACGATCTGGAGAGAAATAGGCAGGCCCTTTTCGTCGTAGCCACACGGTACGGCCAATGCGCACAGCTCCAATTGGTTGACGAAGCGCGTCAGCACGGAGGCGGTAGTCGCGTCGTCGATGTTCTCTACAGCAGGCGCCGTCGTTGGTGTGGTTGGAATAACGAGCGCGTCGAATCCGGCCATCGCCTGTGCGAACGCGCTGATGTTCGCACGCATGTGGATCCCGTGCTGAATGTATTGTGCGGCGCAAACGTCTCCATCCTTTATGCGTTGACGCACGCCGGTGTCCATTGCGACACCGGGATCATCAGCGAGATGGCCGTACAACGCGTACGACTCGGCGTGCATGTGAAGTGAATTCTCGGCATAGGCGGTCAGTGGCTTGGGCAACGGTGGCGTATCAAGCTCTGCACCTAGCGTCGCGAATGTCTGCATTGCCTGATCGTAGCTTTCCAATACTTCGCGCTCGATCAGCGAGCGGTCGACTGTAGGCAGCAGACCCAGTTTCATGCCGGCAACGCCATCATCTATCGTTGCAAAAACATCGATGCGGGCGAGTGCAGCGGTGCGCCAATCGTGGCCATCGTCGCCTTGCAACACGTCCAGCACGAGAGCGGTATCGCTAATTGATCGCGCCAAAATGCCCGGGGTGTCCAGCGACGGACTGAGCGGCACGACGCCGTGAGTGCTAATGCGGCCAATGGTTGTTTTAAGACCGAAGACGCCGTTGAAGCCGGCAGGAACCCTCACCGATCCACCGGTGTCGGTTCCGATGGAGACGGGCGCCATGCGTGCCGCTACGGCGACACCCGACCCACTGCTTGAGCCGCCGGGGGCATGGTGACCACTGATTACCCAAGGGTTCTTGGGGGTGCCCAGATGCTCGTTGGTCCCCCAACTACCAAAGGCGTATTCCACGGTGTGGGCCTTACCCAGAATGACCGCTCCTGCGGCTTCCAGGCGTGTATAGACGGTGGAAGACTGCGTCGAGATCAGGCCGTCACGGCTTGGCGAACCTGCCATCGACACCGTGCCTGCGATCTCGAAGAGATCCTTCAGAAGGATGGGAACCCCTTCGAGTGGCCGGGCGCTATTCTGTTGCCAAAGGAGGTAGGCATGCTCTGCCTCATCGCGGGATTGTGTCTCGAAAAATCTGCATACAGCGTGCAGTATCGGGTTGCTCGCATGTATACGGCGCCAGTAGGCGTCGATCACTTGCGGTGGCGTGAAGGAGGCCGCACGGTAACCTGCCAGCAATTGGGTGGCCGTCAGTTCGGTCAAGTCGATGTTCATGCGGGAGCGCGCTCCAGGTAGCCGTGAAAGACCGAGACGTGGACTTGCGCGTTTTCGGCCGCCTCGGGCCAGAGCTCCTGGCTTTCGAAGCGCACGTCAAAAGTGCACTGGCGCGGCGAAGATAGTCCGTGCGCTGCAGCATCGGGAAAGGGATAGAGTGGCGACATCCCGACAATACGACCGATTTTGCCTCGTATGTATGCAGGCATTCGGACATGGCCCCCTACATAATCTTCGCGCACTCGAACCCGGTCGCCTATTTCGAGCGTGGGTAGTTCAGGTTCCGCGATGCGGCCGGATTTCGAGGGGCGAGCCAGCGGGATCTGTTCCCCGGCCAATGCGTTGAGCTCGGACGCCTCTATCACGCCTTTTTCAACCAGCAATGTGGCGACCGCGGTGAATACGCGCTCGTAGTAGGAGGCGTTGATGTAGTGGCGCGGATCCATACGCTCGATGGCGTGGCGGTACTCATCCATGTTGTAGATATGGGATCCCACCATACGGCCGTTAATGGCGTTGATCTTCTTTTCCCAAAATGCGTGAAACGCTTCAGTATTGCCTGCGTGAACCGAGTCGAAGCCTTGGCGACCGCCAAGATCGTGAATGCCGTCCATGGATATCTCTCCTATTCCTGGGCGCCAGTAATCGTGTTGAAGGGCGCTTCCAGACGGGCGACCCCGATCAGTGCATCCTGCGTGACGCTGGCCGCCAGGGCCTGTTGCGTCCAATCTTCGCTATGGTCGGGTCGTAATGGCAATACCATGTAGCGCGTGTCTGCAGTGGTGTCCCAGATCCGGATGTCGATGCTGTCTGGCAGCGCCAGGCCAAGCTCTCCAAGCACGGTTCTGGCCTCGCGTACGATTCGTGCACGGTAGTCCAGATCTTTGTACCAGCCCGGCGCCATGCCTATGATCGTGAAGGCGGTGCAGGAACAGAGTGTGCAGCAAATGACATTGTGCAGCGTGGGCGTATTCTCGAGAACGACCAGACTGCCATGATGCTCGGGCATGGCAAAGCCAAGCTCTGCCGCAGCGGCCTTGCCGTCGGTAAGCAGCCGCTGTTTGAATGCGGGATCGGTCCAGGCTTTGGCGCAAAGTTGGCCGCCATTTTGTGGAAGCCACTCTTCGTCGACAAAGTGTTCGTAGTCTGTGATCGTGGTGGGGGTCAGCAGGCCTTTGGAGTCTACAAGTTGAGCCAGGGCATCCACCCGTTTGGACATGTGTGCAGTCATTGTTTTTCCTTGAGTCGTTACGCAACTGGCACTCGCCATGATGTGCACCTGTCAGGTGGACGGTACGGTGAGTGCCAGCGTAGCGGGCAGCCGCTATGCGGTTTTGATCTTTACGGACGAGAGATCGAAAGCGGCCGTTTTGGTCTCCTGATCCGCCTGTCCTGAAATGGCGGTGTTAACCAGTGCCTTGACATCCGGTACGCGTGGCAACAGCTTCTCGCCCACCCCCCAATGCGCCATCCTTTGCATGCTGTCGATCGCTTTCGGGCTGATGGTCGCCGTAATATCGGCAAGCGTCTTGGCTGACCACTGCGGGTCGAACGTCGATGCGTGCTCGATGACAGTTTCCGGAATGCTCTTGGCTGGCTCGAGCGATCGGAACCAGGCGTTGGCCTGGGCATGATTCTGGCTTGCATAGAACAGCGCCTCGGAATGCGCTTTCAACAGGCGACGCAACACGTCAGGCTTTTCTTTGATGAAACGTGTGTGTGCTTGCAGGACCATGGCCGGCGATGTGTTCTCGGCCAACGCGGTCGCCAGGCCGGCATCTTCGAAGAGAGCCAGCCAAGGGTCCCACATGAAGAACGCGTCGATGCGCTGCGCACGAATCGCATCAGTCAGCTCGGGCGTGTTGATATTGATGAAGTTCACATCTCGGCCAACGGTCAGGCCGGCGCTGCGAACCGCTTCCTGGGCATTGAGATAGGCGGTAATGCCAAACGTGCCATAAACCTGCTTGCCCTTGAGATCCGCCATGCTTTTGATGCCGGATTTCTTGGTCACCATGACGGCTGAGCGAAAACTCGACTGGTGGGCAACGGGAACAATTGGTGCACCCGCCGCCATCATAGTCACCGCACTGAAATCGGAGACGGTCCCAATATCGGTGGAGCCCGACGCAATGGCCTCGCTGACCGCCGGGCTGTTCATCAATAGTGGCTGTTCGAGCTTGATGCCGTTGCGTTCAGCGATGTCCGTGTTCTTCAACGCGTGCATGGTCTGTGCAGATACGATGACCGTATTGCTCCAGCCAAAGCGTACGACATCCAATGATTGGGCGGCACGCACGAATGCCGGTGCCACACCGCTGGCCAGGATACTGGCCATACTCAAAAAATTGAAATCTCGACGACTAACCATGGTTCAAATTTCCTCGGCCTTTTGCCATTCTGGCTTCAGGGTTTCCCAAAGCGAATTAACGGTAGAAACAAACCAGTCTCCTCCTCGTATGTCTGCCGTTCTGGGACGACCTAGATCCACAATGACCTCTTCGCGGACTCTTCCCGGTCGAGGGCTCATCACAATGACCCGATCGGCAAGAAACACGGCTTCATCGATGCCGTGCGTGACGAAGATCACCGTTTTTCCCGTGTCCGTTGACAGCCGGGCAATTTCTTCTTGAAGTAGCACTCTAGTCTGTGCATCGAGCGCGCCGAACGGCTCGTCCATCAGCAAAATTTCGGGATCGGGGGCCAGGGCTCGTGCGATGGCCGCACGCTGCTTCATGCCACCGGATACTTCGTGCGGATATCTGTTTTCGAACCCGCTCAGTTGCACTTGCGCCAACAGATGCCTGGCTTTTTCCGCGCGCTCGGCTTTGCCGATTCCCTTGGCTTTCATGCCGAACTCGACGTTTTTTTGCAGGCTCATCCAGCCAAAGAGCGCGTAGTCCTGAAACACGACGGTGCGTGAAGGATCCGGCCCCACGATCTCACGGCCGTTTTGCAATAGCACGCCGCTGGTCGGCGCCTGAAAACCGGCCAGAATATTCAACAGCGTGGACTTGCCACAGCCTGATGGGCCAAGCAGGGATATGAACTCACCCTTCTTGATTTTCAGGGAAACGCTGCTCAGGGCGTGCACAACCGAGTTGTCGCGCGGCGAATAGAACGTCTTGCTGACGTCGGATAATTCCAGATGAACTTGGGTCATGATGTGCTCGAATGGATGGTTCAGGGACGCTCGGACGGTGCCCAGGCGATGAGCCGTCGTTCGACACGCTCCAATACTGCTGACATGAGAAATCCGATGAACCCGATCGCGGCCATGCCGGCCACGACGTTCTGAATCTGGAAGACCATGCGAGATTGCTGGATGAGATAGCCCAGGCCGGTCTGTGCAGCGATAAGTTCTGCCGTGACCACGCACATCCATCCAATACCCAGCGCCAGTCGCAAACTAGGCATCAGGATCGGAAGCGACGCTGGAACGAGGACGTCACGCAGAATCATCCACTGGCTGGCGCCCAGGCAGTGCGCGGCATTCAACTGATTCTTGTCCATGCCGCGCACGGCCGTGAACGCCCCGAAGAAAATCGGGAAGACGCATCCAAGGAAGACCAGAAAGTATGCCGATGCGTCGCCCAGTCCGAACCAGAGAATGGCAATCGGTACCCAGGCAAGCGGGGGAATCGGGCGTAATGCCTCGACGACAGGTCGGATGAAGTCCGACGCCTTGCGTACCCAGCCACAGAGAAATCCCAGTGCCAGACCGATCACAAGCGCGACCATGTAGCCCACCCCCACGCGCATCAGGCTGGCGCCAAGGTTGGTCATCAGGGTGCCATCCAGCAACATGATCCAAAGCGCCTCGATGACGTGCAGAGGTGAGGGGAGCATGACAGGATTGATGACTTCCAATTCGCATAGCACTTGCCAGATAACCAGGAACAGCATCAGACCCGTCGCATTGCGCTGCATCACTACATTGATTTTCATGGACCTTCCTCAGTCGATGTAAGGGGAAAACTCGCTTTGCATCCATATCCCCTCGTACATGGCGCGCATCATTTGCGAATACTCTTCGCTCTCGATGATCAGGCCGTAGCTTTCTTTTTTTGACGACATCAGCGCCACGCGTGAGCCATAGATGATGAAAGTCATCGAGAGCACAATCGGATCGGGCGTGAACCGGAGCTCGCGCATCTCGGCGCGACTGGATTGCCATATGTCGGCGCAGTCATGGCTGCGCGAACGTAATACCCGCATGAATACGTTTTGACTGATTCGCTTTTCCATATATTCGTCAATGCTCTCCAACCCGAGCACCCCCAGCGTTTCTTCCATCGAAAATGCAGCCTGCACTTCGCGGCAATCGGAGGACAAGGAGTCCCAGAGAGCAGTCTTAACCCCGTCGACACCTTCATAGAAACGGATGTTGGGTTTGCCGCTCGCCCGGTAATAGAGCGCGCGTAGCTGAGGCATGGCTTCTGCCAGCATTTGCTTGCGCGCTTCGGCTTGTTCAAGCAGCACGCTGGGTTCATTGGCGATGATCCGGCGCAGTCCTTCCCCTTTCCATTCGGCGATTAGTCCTTCGCTCTCCAGGCGGTCCAGTGCGTCGTAGACAGTTGCCTTGGGCAGGCCGGTACGCTCGATGATCCGGGATACGGTGACATCGCCCAACTCGATTGCCGCTCGATAGACCTTGAAGAGATTGCCAACGATGCCCATCCGGGCGAGTGCATTTTCCACAGCGAATTCTTTATAGGGGCCAAGGCGTAACTTCCGCCAGACTGATTTCCAAAAAGTCGGTAGTTTCCGACTGCGAATCTTATTGTCCAATGATGCATTGCACCAATTAGTGATAACCACTAGGAAAGTGTCGTTTTTTCGTTTGCTAGTAGTAGTCGGTATATGCCGACTACTATGACGCCAGCTCGCTGCGTGGGACGTCGAACGGCGAACCGTGATCGGCGGGACCATGAGCGTCATGGGGAATGTGGTCGTGTGGATGTGGGTGTTCGCGTGGCAAACTTGCGCGATGGACCGGGCCAGGTTGGCACCGGTGAAGCGTTTCGGCGAGTGATCGGCCGGCGGGCGCAGGCCGGCTGGCCGCGCCAGGATCGTGGCGCATCGTATGCAAGGGTGTTGGGTTTTTGGGGATCCACCAGCCGACGTCCTGCGCACCGAGGAGTCGATACACCTAGACAACGATGCACCAAGAATCGACATACGAAAGGTCGATACAACCGGTCGTCGCCGAGCAAACAGGTATTAACCCTAATTCTGCATAGAGAGGGGCATTACCCAAGACCCGACGATCGCCCGAATTGGTCCCTGAATCGCTAGAGTCGTTCCTGTTTTCCTTATCCCATAAGCAGCAGGGGCCGCCATGCCTTTTGACATCAGACTCTTTATCAATCGCCATGCATGGATCACGCTCGTCTGCATCGTCGCGCAACAGTCCATCGTCGCGTCCGCCACCTATTTCCTGACGCGGCTGATGCAAGATTTCCAGTCCGGACTGCCCATCCAATCCTGGCTGTATGTGTATTGCGCGGCCATGTTGGTGCCCTATATTCCAGGCTGTTTCGGGCATATCGCTTTGCGGCACTGGATCAACCGGGCGCATGCCGACTATGTCGATCGTACGATCGAGGCGATGCGAAGTTGGCGTGGCAAGCAGGTTACGCAAAGCCAACGCGCATTTACGCAGACGCTGGTTGGCAAGCAGTCGTTAAGCCTTATTGAAGAGCTGCTGCAGTTCACTCACAGCTTTGCCGATTTTTTTGCCAGTAGCCTCTTCAATGTAGCGGTGCTGGCGTGGCTCCTGCCCGGTGATCTGGCTGTGGGATACGCTGTTCGTCGCGCCTTGCTTCTTTGGGGTCGATGCCTTCAGCACGCTTTTGCAACTGGGCTTGTGCCTTCTGGCGCGCTGCCGCAAGCGATATCGCGGGATACGGGCCGAGCCCCAGTTTCGTTGTCTTGCCTTCGAGCTTGTAGCGGTAGACCCAGGACTTGCCCGTAGCGCGTACGCGCAGGTACAGCCCATCGCCATCCGCGAGCATGTATTCCTTGTCGCGAAGGAGAGTGGCTTTGATTTTTACGTCGGAGAGAAAGCCCAAGGTGTACCCCCAGGAAGAACGACTCGGAAAAATCATTCTGGGGTACACCCCGGGGTACACGCAAGCGTGGGATTCTCTGAGATCAGAAGGAATCTTCTGAATCAGGTTTTTGCATTAACTCATTGTTTTGCAACGAGTTTTGGTATTTTCCGGAACCTTCTGAGAAGGTCGAATGGTGCCCGGGGCCGGAATCGAACCGGCACGCCTTGCGGCGGGGGATTTTCTTCCCACTTCGACTTTCGCCGCCGACGTTCCGAAGAACGGCGTTCGTGGTCTGGAGCACGCCTTCACCATAGCATCGCGTGTTACCGCTATACCTTAGGTGCCCGCCGTCTGCTCTCTACACCTTCCGAGGGGCCTTTCGGCTCCAGGGCTTGGCTCGGCATTAGCTCGGACTTAATGTCCAGGGCCTTCACCGAGTTTGACGGGCTTCACCTCTGGAGTTTCCTCCGGAGGGCTCAAATTTGGTCTGAGTCCCCTGCGTCTACCAATTTCACCACCCGGGCAAAATTGTGAAGCAGTCCTACTTCACTACTACTTACTACCACTACGTAGGATCCAGTACGAAACACTCTGGCTCCTATTTGGCTCCTAGAACAAAAACCAGTGTTTCTGTTCCGACGCCCGCATTTCCCTCAAACCCTTATACCATGCGGCTTGGCGAGCATTTGACTCATGCTGCAAATAGGTAGAAGTCCCTATTTTTGTTTCACGATGACTCCAGCCCGGTAGTTCGCTGGACTGCGCCGTAGCTCGATACAGCAGGTTTATCAATAGCTTACGCGCGTCCATCATATGCCGGTGCTTTCTGAAACTTGACCCGGTTTTCCCTCGTGCCGCTCCTATCTGGCTCTTGGAATCCGGGTCGTTCCAAGGAGTCATCATGGCAAAGATCAAGCTCACCAAGACCGCCGTGGAGGCGGCCCAGCCCCAGGCCAAGGATGTTGAACTGCGGGATACCGTGGTGCCCGGCTTCCTGTGCAAGATTACCCCGACGGGCCGCCGGGTGTTCATGCTCCAGTACCGCACGAACTCCGGCCAGCCCCGCAAGCCCTCGCTGGGGCTATACGGGGAGCTGACCGTCGAACAGGCACGAGTCAAGGCACAGGACTGGCTGGCCGAGGTTCGCCGGGGCGGCGACCCCGGCGGCGCCAAGGCCGAGGCGCGCAAGGCGCCCACGATGGCCGAGTTGTGCAAGAAGTTCATGGAGGACTACTCCAAGAAGCGCAACAAGCCCAGCACGCAGGACGGCTATCAGGGCGTCATCGACCGCAACATCATCCCGCTGCTGGGCCGCAAGAAGGTGCATGACGTGAAGCGGCCCGACATTGCCGGGCTGATGGAGAAGCTGGCCTACAAGCCGACCGAGGCGAACAAGACCTTCGGCGTGCTGCGCAAGATGTTCAACCTGGCCGAAGTGTGGGGCTACCGCCCGGACGGCACGAATCCGTGCCGCCACGTCCCGATGTACCCGCCGGGCAAGGAAACCCGGCTCATCGTGGACGAGGAAATGGTGCGGATCTTCCGTCATCTGGAGAAGCTGGAGGCGGAAGGGCTGGAGAACTACGTCATCCCGCTGGCGATCCGGCTGCAATTCGAGTTTGCCGCCCGGCGCTCCGAAATCTGCCCGCTCGAATGGAGCTGGCTGGACTTCGAGAACCGGCGCGTGGTGTGGCCCGACAGCAAGGTCGGCGGCATTTCCAAGCCCATGAGCGAGGAAGCCTATCGGCTGCTTTCGACGGCGCCGCGCCGGGAGGGCTGCCCCTATGTCCTGCCATCGCCCAACGACTCGACCAAGCACCTGACCTTTGGCGAGCACTATGGCGGCTGGTGCCGGGTGCTCAAGGCCGCCGGCGTCCCGCACGTCGGCACGCACGGCATCCGCCATCGCTCGACCACCGACATAGCCAATTCCGGCGTGCCGACCAAAGTGGGCATGAAGTTAACGGGCCACAAGACTGTGGCGATGTTCATGCACTACGTCCACACCGAGGACAAGCCGGTGCGCGATGCGGCCGAGCTGGTGGCCAGCCGGCGCCAGGCCATCACGGGCGCGCGCCAGCTTGCGGAGGCGGCAGCATGAACACGCGCCGGTCATCCGCAGCGTCGTCCGCAGCGTCGTCCGCAGCGCCTTCGGCGCTGCTGGGCGACATTCGGGCACTGATCGAGGCGGCGCGCAAGCGCGCCGCCTCGACGGTGAATAGCGAGCTGACGATGCTCTACTGGCGCATCGGCCAGCGCATCCGCACGCAGGTCTTGGACGGGCGCCGGGGCGCTTATGGCAAGGAAGTCCTGCCTACCCTGGCGGCGCAGTTGGTGAAGGAGTACGGCAACAGCTTTGCCGAGCAGAACCTGCGCCGCATGGTGCAGTTCGCAGCCACCTTTCCCGACGAGCAGATTCTCGTATCACTGATACGAGAATTGAGCTGGACGCACTTCATCGCCCTGATCCCGCTGAAAGACCCGCTCCAGCGGGACTATTACGCGCAGATGGCGAGCGCCGAACGCTGGAGCGTGCGGACGCTGCGTGAGCGCATCGACTCGATGCTGTACGAACGCACGGCGCTGTCCCAAAAGCCGGGCGAGACGATCGCACAGGAGTTGGCGAAGATGCGCGATGCGCAGCGCATGTCGCCCGCCCTAGTCATGCGCGACCCGTACATCCTCGACTTCCTGGGGCTGCGGGACACTTGGCAGGAAGGCGACTTGGAGGCGGCGATCATCCGCGAAATGGAGTCGTTCTTGTTGGAGCTGGGCGCGGGTTTCAGCTTCGTGGCCCGGCAGAAGCGCATCCAAATTGACGGCGAGGATTTTCACCTCGACCTGCTGTTTTACAACCGCAAGCTGCGGCGGCTGGTGGCAGTGGAGTTGAAGGTCGACGAGTTCAAGGCGGCTTTCAAGGGACAGATGGAGCTTTACCTTCGCTGGCTGGACAAGCACGAACGGGAGCCGGAGGAGGCCTCGCCGCTGGGGATCATCCTTTGCACCGGCAAAAAGCGCGAGCAGATCGAATTGCTGGAGCTGGACAAGTCGGGCATCCACGTCGCCGAGTATCTGACTGCCTTGCCGCCGAGGGGTGTGCTGGTGGAGCGGCTGCAACAGGCAACGCAACGGGCGCAGTTGCAGATCGAGCAGCGCAAGACCGACAACCAGTAGTCCTGTCCGAAGAAGTCGGGCGTCCCGGCGTGCCGCCGTCGCGCTGTCGTGCTGCGCATCGAGCCTCGCTGCGCGAGTCTCTCCCCATGCGGGCTTCCATCACTGACGCCTCCGGCCCGGCTCGCTGATCCGGGCCTGCGCGCTCCGCTTGCCAAAAGCCGACTGTGTGCAGTGGGCGGGTGTGGGCGGTCTTGCTGTTCCCTTCACCGTATCACGGCGTTCTCGCCGTCAAGGGCGGCGCGCGCCATGCGCGCTTGCGACCTGGCGGCCGTCTGCGACCCCTGACTGCTTGCGCTGCGCCGTGCTGGCGCCGGTTCCGGGCAATTCCGCCCGAGCAACCGGAGCACGATCATGTCGCAACTTTCCCTCTCTCTCGATACTCCGCTGATGGTGCGCGATGGCCGTGGGCGCTATCGGCCGGCGGACGCCGACCAGATTCTGGAGGCCGCGCGCCAGGTCATCGAACAGAAGATGCAGCGCGGCGAGGCGTTCACTTCGCCGGAGGCGGTGAAGGACTACCTGCGCGCCAAGCTGGCCGGCTTCGAGCACGAAGTCTTCGCGGTGTTGTTCCTCGACACGCGCCATCGGTTGATCGACTACGTGGAGATGTTCCACGGCACGATCGACGCCGCCGAGGTGCATCCGCGCGAGGTGGTGAAGCAGGCGCTGCGGCTCAATGCAGCGGCGGTCATCGTTTCGCACAACCATCCGAGCGGAAGCCCCGAGCCGAGCGCGGCCGACAAGGCGATGACCTCGCAGCTTCGGCAGGCGCTGGCGCTGGTGGACGTTCGCACGCTGGATCACATCATTATCGCTGGAAGCCGTACCACGTCATTCGCCGAACGCGGCCTGCTTTGACCTTTGGGGGCTTCGGCCCCCTTTTTGCTGCGCCCGGCGGCGCAACTCCGGCCCTCGCGGGCCTGCGCGTGCTACGCACTTGCCAAAAACAGGTGTGGTGGTGTCGGGTTGGGGGCGGTCTTGCTGTGTCCCTTCACCGTATCACGGCGTGCTCGCCGTCAAGGGCGGCGCGTGCCAGCACGCTTGCGGCCCGTGGCCGTCTTCGACCCCTGACTGCTGCGCTGCGCCGTGCTGGCGACGGTTCCGGGCAATTCCGCCCGTGCAACCGGAGAACAGTCATGCACGACAAATCACACGTTTCCCTCGAACAGCACGTTTGCTTGGTCTGCGGCACAGCGTTCGATACCGGCGCCATCCTGTTGGACAAGCGCCTGCGCGCGAGCATGGAGCGCCATACGGCAACCGGCTGGGGCCTGTGCCCCGAGCATCAGAAGCTGTCCGACGATGGCTTTGTCGCACTGGTCGAATGCGATCCGCAGCGCAGCGGCTCGCAGGCCGGCGGGCGCATGAAGCCCGAGCAGGCGTACCGGACGGGCCGGCTGGCTCATCTGCGGCGCACGTTGTTCGCTCAGGTGTTCAACGTGCCGATCGCGGCCGAGCAGGCTTGCGTGTTCGTTGAGCCCGGCGTGATCGACCAGTTGCAGTCGATGACGGCGCCGGCGGCGAACTGATCGCGCCGTACAGCCTTCGGTGCGTCGTCCCTGCGGGGGCGGCGCACCTTTTTTTCTGCTGCGCCCGTTGCCGATACCTTCGCGCCTGGTGCGCTGCGCGCTTCGCTTGCCTCCAGGGGAAAGCCCTGCGGGCTATCCCCGCCGCGCGATGCTTGGCGCCCCTCAAAGACCGCCGAACCGGCTGCGCCGGATCGGCCAGACCACGGCAATCGCTGTCGAACCTGTTTCCCAATGACTGGCGCATGAGCTTGTGCATCGAGCCGCCTGCGGCGTCTCGCCCCTGCGGGCTTCCATCGTTCCCTCGCTCCGCTCGGCTGACGCCTCCGGCCCGGATTCCTAGATCCGGGCCTGCGCGCTTCGCTTGCCGTGCGGTCGGCGTGTTGAGGGGCCGTTGCCATGTCCAGCCGTCTCCCCTGACTTCATCACCTTCACCGCGACTGTAGCCCGCGGCCGGGGGCCGTCAAGGCGCGCAGGGCCGTGTCCTCGGCTGCGCCTGCGGGCCGCACCAACCCTGCGCTTGACTCCTTGACGGCCCCCGTCCGCGCGCTCCTGACCGTCGCGGGCGATGAACTCAGGAAAGACGGTGGCAACAGGGCCAACCGGGTTCCTCGTGCCGACCGCACCGAACAGCCAAAAGGCTGGGCTTCCGAATCTAGGAATCCGGTGTGCGGTGTGAACAGCAAACCTCTTTTTGTCAGGAGAAAGACCATGCAACTCGCATCCCGTTTCGCTTCCCGCTCCCCGGCACTGCGCAGCGATTACCCACTGTCCGATGACCAAATCCGCAGGGTGGCCCCGTCCATCTTCGCCGACGCCCCGCACGAAAGCCGTTCCGAGCGATACAGCTACATCCCCACCGCGACCGTCCTGCAAGAACTGCGCGGAGAAGGTTTCGAGCCTTTCATGGTGACGCAAACCCGCGTGCGCCACGACGACCGCCGCGACTACACCAAGCACATGATCCGGCTGCGCCACGCCAGCCAGATCAACGGCCGCGAGGCCAACGAAATCATCCTGCTGAACTCCCATGACGGCACCAGCAGCTATCAGATGCTGGCCGGGATGTTCCGCTTCGTTTGCAGCAATGGCCTTGTCTGCGGCGACACCGTGGCCGACGTGCGCGTGCCGCACAAGGGCGACGTAGCCGGGCACGTCATCGAAGGCGCTTACGAAGTCCTGCACGGCTTCGACCGGGTGCAGGAATCGCGCGATGCCATGCGCGCCATCACGCTCGACGCCGGGGAATCGGAAGTGTTCGCCCGCGCTGCGCTGGCGTTGAAGTACGACGAGGACAAGCCAGCGCCCATCACGGAATCGCAAATCCTGATGCCGCGCCGCCATGACGACGACCGCCGCGACCTGTGGAGCGTGTTCAACCGCACGCAGGAGAACTTGACCAAAGGCGGCCTGTCCGCCCGCGCCGCGAATGGCCGCCGCCAGACCACCCGGCCCGTGCAGGGCATCGACCAAAGCGTGCGCCTGAATCGCGCCCTGTGGCTGCTGGCCGATGGCCTGCGCCAGTTGAAAGCCTGAATCCCCACGCGGCAGGGGCAGGCAGCAGCCCTTGCCGCTTATCTCGCTGCTGCATCCCAACCGCTAGGAGAAATCACCATGAACGCCGTACTCAAAACCGAAGCCGTCGCCATCGAAGCCGCCGCACCGCTGGAAGTGGCCGACCCGACCAAGAACCTGATCTTGGTTCCCCTCTCGCAGTTGCTGCCGCGCCGCTCCAAGCGCAACGTCCGCACGACCCCGCGCCAGTCCATCCCCGAACTGGCCGCGAGCATTGCCCGCATCGGCCTGCTGCAAAACCTGATCGTCATCCTGTCCGCCGATGGGGAGCAATACGAAGTCGTCGCAGGCGACCGCCGCCTGACCGCCTTGAAGCTGCTGGCGAAGAAGAAGCGCATCCCCGCCGACTACGAAGTGCCGTGCCTGCTGGTGGCCGATGCTTCGGCCCGCACCGTCAGCCTCGCGGAGAACGTGCAGCGCGAGAACATGCACCCCGCCGACCAGTTCGCGGCCTTCGCCGCGCTGGTCAAGGAAGGACGCCCCATCGAGGACATTGCCGCCGACTTCGGCGTGTCCCCGCTGGTGGTGCAGCGCCGCTTGAAGCTGGCGAACGTCTCGCCGCGCCTCATGGCCGACTATCGCGCCGGTGGCGTGACGCTGGAACAGTTGATGGCCTTGACCATCACCGACGACCATGCCGCGCAGGAGGCCGCGTTCTACGGTGCGCCGGAATGGCAGCGCAGCCCGTCCGCGCTGCGCGAGCGCCTGACCGAGCGTGAAATCGACGCCACGCACGCGCTGGTGCGCTTCGTCGGGCTGGACACCTATCGGCAGGCAGGCGGCGGCATCCGCCGCGACCTGTTCGCAGAAGGCGATGCCGGAACCTACCTCACCGATACCGCAGTGCTGGAAACGCTGGTGCGCGACAAGCTGGAAACGCTGGCCGAGGACGTGCGCGCCGAGGGCTGGGCATGGGTGGAGGCCGTGCCGCATCTGGCCTACGAGGAACGGCAGGCTTTCCAGAACGCCCCGCGCCATCGCCGCGAGCCGACCACCCGCGAGGCCCGCCGCATGGCCTCGCTGGAAACCCGCCTCGAAAAGATCGACGCCGAACTGGAGGACGCTTGCGACGCCGAGGACGAGGCCAAGGCCGAGAAACTGGAACAGCGGCGCGATCAGGTGATCGGGGAACTGCAAGACGCGGAGGACGCCTTACAAGGCTATGCCCCCGAGGTGCGCGAGGTGGCCGGTGCCATCGTCACCATCGACCGCAACGGCGAGCCCGTCATTCATCGCGGCCTGCTGCGCGAAGCCGAGGCGAAGGCGCTGCGCACGCTGGAAAAGCTGCGGCGCGGTTTCGGCAGTACCGAAGGCGAAGCCGCTAACGACGAGCACGAGGACGCCGACGACGCGCCCAAGGCCGCGAGCCTGTCCGACCGGCTGGCGCAGCGGTTGAGCGCCCACCGCACGGCGGCGCTGCAAATCGAAGTCGCCCGGCATCCGCACGTCGCGCTGGCCGCGCTGGTGCATGGCATGGTGCAGACCGTCTTGCAGGAAAACCACTACGGGCACGATTTGCCGCTGGGCGTGAGCCTGAAACTGCAAGACCGGCTGGAAGGCATGGCCCCGGACTGGCCAGAATCGCCCGCCGCCGTGGCGCTGCGCGAACTGCAACAGGTAGCCGGGGAAGCCTTGCCGGAGGACAGCGCCGAACTGTTTGCCGCGCTGCTGGCGAAGTCGCAAGACGAACTGGTGCGGCTGCTGGCCGTGTGCGTGGCTTCCACGGTGGACGTGGTGACGCCCCGTGCCACGCCGCACCAGCCCGGCAAGGAACTGGCGCAGGCCGTGGGCCTCGACATGGCCGCATGGTGGAAGCCGACCGCAGAAGGCTACTTCAAGCACGTTCCCAAGGCTGTGCTTCTGGATGCCGTGAGCGCGTTTGCACCGGAATCCATCACCCGGCTGGCGAAGCTCAAGAAGGCCGACATTGCCAGCGAGGCCGAGCGGCTGGCCGATGGCACCGGCTGGATGCCCGCCATCTTCAAGGCCGAAGGCCCGCAGGAGACCGCGCAGGAAGAAGGCCCGGAGCAGGACGCCTCGGAGGATACCGAGGCAATGGCGGATGAACCCACCGAGGCACTGGCCGCTTGACCCGCGCCGAAGGCAAGCGCCCCGGCCTCGACCGGGGCGCTTCGCTTTGTGTGGTGGCGCATCGAGACGAAGGAATAACCGCGATCAGCACCGCGCCCAGGCCGTTCCGCCCTGGGCGCGGTGGACGCGAAATCCGGGTGCGACAGTGGCCGCGCCCGGTGTTCAAGGCCAATAGCCGAATCAGAACGCCGCCGCCTTCGCGCTGGCTCAGGCGGCGGCGTTGAAGGCATCGCTGTAGTGCGCGATGCCTTCCGGCACTGTCCCATGCAGGGCCAGCGCCATGAAATAGCCGGGCGGCACGCCCGGCAGTTGCAAGCCCGCATGGGCCTGGAAGCCAAAGCGCGTGTAGTACGTTGGATCGCCCAGCAGCACGCAGCCTGCGGCCTGCATAGCCCGCAGTTCAGACAGCGCCTGTTCCATCAGGCGCGAACCGATGCCTTGCCCCTGCCTTGGCGGCAGGACGGAGATCGGCCCCAACCTATACCAGCCCTCGGTCTTTCGCCCGTGCTCATGGGTGATTGTTACTGGCGACAGCGCGACGTGACCGACGACGCGCCCATGTTCTTCGGCCACGATGGAAAGCGTCAGTTCGTTGGCGGCACGCAAGGCGCGCACGATGAATTGCTCGGTGTGGCTGGTGTGTGGTGCATCAGCGAACGCGGCGATGGTCACGGCCTCGATGGCGGCAATGTCGTCCGGGGTTTCGTGTCGGAGCTGGAGGGTCATGGGCTTGTCTTCGATTGCTTCCTGAAAATATAGAACGGCCTGGGCGTGTCGGCGCACTGCGCCGCCGGGCTTTCGGGCTGCGCCCCGTGCCGCCTTTGCCGTCACGGCCATTCGGCTTCAATCCCTCACGCCTTCGCGCCTGCGGCGCTGCGTGCTTCGCTTGCCTCCAGGGGAAAGTCCTGCGGGCTATCCCCGCCGCGCGATGCTTGGCGCCCCTCGATGACGCCGAACCGGCTGCGCCGGATCGGCCC
The DNA here is from genome assembly GCF_900078705.1 of Bordetella ansorpii. Classification (GTDB taxonomy): domain Bacteria; phylum Pseudomonadota; class Gammaproteobacteria; order Burkholderiales; family Burkholderiaceae_B; genus Bordetella; species Bordetella ansorpii_A. The sequence goes on along the minus strand of NZ_FKIF01000009.1, from coordinate 63,249 downwards.
GGCCAGCGCCCCGCCGCGATGGGCGGGGCGCTGGCGAACACGCTGGCGCTCGCTGCGGCAGGTTGTGCAGGTGCGTGCCGTCCTCAACGCTGGCGGTTCCTGCCCATCACGTCACGAAGGACGGTTCACGGACAACCCGCCCGGCATCGCTATGGAGCTTCCACGCCACGCCTCAAGAGCGGCGCCGCAAGGTGCGGCGGGGGCGTTCTCGCCTGTCGTCGGGTGGTTGACCTGGCCCGCGTCAGTGGGCGAGCCGGAGAAGCCTTCGTGCGGGGATGCCGAGCCGGCCCCATCTCCTTTCGGAGCGGTCCGGCCCAAGGCGTCCTTGTCTCGTTGTGAATCCTGGCGGTGGCGCGGCTGCGCCTCGGGCTTCATGGCTGCAACCGTCCGGCGAAAACAATTTCCCCGCCTTCGTCACTGCGTTCGGCGGCTTCCTCGCGCAGCAAATTCTTTTCGCCTCCCGGCTCTCCACTGCGTTTCGACCGCAAGCGGTGCAGCCAGCCCGTCCCCCGCCGGCCGGATCACAACAAGGACGCGATGGGCGCGAACCTTGTTCAACCGAAAGGAGCAAACATCATGGCCAACATCGGCACCTTCACCGCAGACAAAGACGGCTTCACCGGCACGCTTCGCACCCTGACGCTCAACGTCAAGGTCAAGCTGCTTCCCAACGACAAGGGCAGCAGCGAGAACGCCCCCGACTTCCGTCTCCAGGCCGCAGGCCACGACATCGGCGCGGCGTGGAACAAGACCAGCGAGGCCGGGCGGGAATACAAGTCCGTGACCCTCGACGATCCTTCGTTCCCGGCTCCGATCTATGCCCGCCTGATCGAAGGCGAGGACGGCACGCACGACCTGATCTGGTCGCGCACCAAGCCCCAGGCGGCGTGACCGCCGCAGCGCCCCGCCCATCGCGGCGGGGCGCTGTGCTGCTTGTTCGCAGCACATCACCACGTCACGCGCGCGGCTTCGCCGCGTCGCGTTCCTTCAACACCGCCTCCAGCTCCCGGCGCACCTGCACCAGCAGCTCGTCGGCCTTGTGCGGGCTGTCGCCCGCATAGGCCAGCGTCAGCAGCGTGAGCGGGTGGATGTCCATCACCTCGCACAGCTCGGCCAGCTTATGCAGGGTCGGGCTTTTGAGGTCGCGTTCGAGGGTGCTCATATAGGTGCGACTGGACACGTCAGAGAAGGCTTCCTGACTCAAGCCACGCGCCTTTCTAACTGTCTTCAACGCCTTCGCCAATGAGTTCCCAGCCGCCACCTATGGTTTCCCTTGAAAAACCAAGATGACATCCCATTGCGCCCTATAGGACTACAATCTATAGTGTTCATTTGGCGTTGTTATCAGTGTTTGTGTCTTTACGGAAATCTGCATCGGCGGATTCCGGCAAAGCCACGCAAGCGCATCGGTGCTTGCGCACCAAGGCGCAAATCCGGTTTCGCGGCTCTGCGCTTTGGCGTGCAACCGCATTCGTGCATCATTGGATTTGTGGGATTGCCGACCATGCCCCTGCCACTCGCCACCGCCCCGGAGCGCGCGCAACTGCTCGCCAACGGCGAGGCCCGTGCCGCTGGCCGAGCCATCGACCCGGTGCCCGTGGTGCGGCTGTTCACGCCGGACGCGCACGTGACCTGGCTGCTGGCTGCGCTCGACCCAGCCGATGGCGACACCGCCTGGGGCCTCATCGACTTGGGGATCGGGATGCCGGCCCAGGGCACCGTCAAGCTGTCCGATCTGGCCGGCATCGTCGGGCCGCACCAGCAGCCCGTGATGCGCGACCTCTACTTCCGTCCCACACGCACGTTGTCGGAATACACCCGGCTGGCCGAGCGCGACGGAGCGATCCCGGACTGAATACGTCCTACTGTGACTTTTTCAGTCTGGTGTCATACCGGGTAAGTCTCAATCCACATTCTTGCGGCGTAGCCCCACCAGTCTGACCCAAATAGACAGGATGCCTGGCGCGGGCTGCGGCAGGCTGACTTGTGCAGTGCCCCCTTTCGGGCGCTGCCGCCGCAGCATTGAGACGAATACCGCAACGCATCGGAGCCAATCAGTCTTGACAGCCCCATCCACCTTTCTAACCCATGACGTTCCGACGAGGGCGATGTAGCGCGTAGTTCTTCCGTGGCGGCGAGTCCTGTTCGCAGGAGGAGGCGTCATGGTCAATCTTCATCACTTCGCGCATTGGTATCCAACTGCGGCATACCTCTATGTTTTGTGGCTGGATGCGCTCTCGCTCGCTTGGGAATATCTGCGCAGGCATCCCGACTACCGGCTCGACTGGCTGCGCCGTCATCGCCGGCCTGAAGCAGCGCATCGCTGGGGCTTGCGCCTGCTGGAAGACCCGGCCTTGGATGCGCGTGACGCGCATCCCGCTTGGCTGCCTGGTCATGCGGCCGTGGTGCAGCTCTACCCCGACGCCGATCCGCCGGAGGACGCCACCGCCTTCGCGTTCTGGCGTATCCCTGGCCACAAGCACCTGCTCCACGACGGCAAAGGGCTGGCGCTGATCGCACGCAGCCCAGGCCATTGCCTGCGCTTCGCGCTCGCGCCCGGCCTGGAAGACGGCATGGCTGTCGCCTATGCCCACCGCGGCAGCGCTGTCGCGGCTGCGCGCAACCAGCCGTCCAGCGTGGGCCTCGCTGTCGTCAAACCCCGGCCCACATCCGCCGCGCTGCTGGAGCTGCACACCTTGCAGGCGCTCGACGCGATTCTTGCGGGCGCGTCCTTGCGCGATGTGGGCGAAGGGTTGTTCGGTGCCGACGCCGTGGCCGATTGGTACAGCGACGGCGGCCTGCGCTCCAAGGTGCGCCGCCTGGTACGGCGCGGCGACGCGCTGATGCGCGGCGGCTATCGCCGCCTAGCACAGCTTCCGCCGCTTGAGAAGGGTCGTTTTGAGGACGACGCAAAACGGCCCTGAGCAGGACAGCTTGGTTTTCTGAGACTGCCTCCATCCGGTCGCGCTGTGTGGCCGGGCGTTTTCAACCGATGGAGGTTCACATCATGCGTCCCGCTCCCTTGCGGCCTGCCGCCACTGTCTCGACTGCTGCCGCGCAGCCGCAGCGTTATCTCACCAACGACGAAGCCGCCGAGTACCTGCGCCTGTCGCCGCGCACGCTGGAAAAGCAGCGTGTGATCGGCGGTGGCCCGCGCTTTCGCAAGTTCGGCCGGCGTGTCATGTACGCCGTGGCCGACCTCGATGCCTGGGCCGCCGACCGCAGCTTCGAGACGACTTCCGATCCCGAATATGCCGAGCACCACTCGGCCGACAGCCGTGCGCGCTGATCGGCGGCGCGCGGCAGGCCATCGCCATGTCCAGCACCGCGCTGCCCATGCGGCAGCGGCCGTTGCAGGAGCGCGAACAGCTCGACCTGTTCCGCGCCTTGCCCGGCGACATGGCACCGCGCGACAGCCAGGATTTGATGGCCTATCCGTTCTTCTCGCTCGCCAAGTCCAAGCGGGTCAAGCCCATCGACTTCCGCGCGGGCAACGTGACTATCCGCGTGGAGGGCACGCAGGAGCACGGCATCGCCACGATTTGGGATGCGGACGTGCTGATATGGGCAGCTTCGCAGATCGTGGAGGCGAAGGACGCGGGCCTGCGCCCGTCGCGGCTGATGCGCGCCACGCCCTACGAGATCCTGCGCTTCATTGGACGCGGCAAGTCGCTGCGCGACTACCAGCGCCTCAAGGCCGCGCTCGACCGGCTGCAATCGACCACGGTGGCCACGTCCATCCGAGAAACCACTGGAAGGCGCTTGCATCGCTTCTCGTGGATCAACGAATGGAAGGAACTGGCCGATGCCAGCGGCACGCCGCTGTGCATCGAGCTGATCCTGCCGGACTGGTTCTATGCGGGCGTGCTCGACGCCGCCCTGGTGCTGACCATCGACCCGGCGTACTTCCGGCTCACTGGAGGAATCGAGCGGTGGCTGTACCGCCTGGTGCGCAAGCACGGCGGCAAGCAGGCATACGGCTGGCAGTTCGACTTTCGCTACCTGCACCAGAAATCCGGCAGCACCGCCAAGCCCTACGACTTCGCCTGCGACCTGCGCGCGCTGGTCGCGCGGCAATCGCTGCCCGGCTACGTCCTGGGCATCGAGCGGATGCCGGACAACGGCATGGAGCTGCTGACCTTCCGGCCCGTGCCGCAGACGGCACGGGGATAACTCCGGGAAAGCCTGTGGATGGTGTCGTGCTATCAGGCGTGCGGGGTATCGTGCTATCAGGCGTGGGACTATCGTGCTATCAGGCGTGCCGATCGGCCGCAAACCCGCGCCAGCATTGGGTTTGTTCGCCCTCTAACTTCCCTAACTTAATTTCTCTAACTTTTAGTAGAGAAACGCCGTTGCGGTGGACAACCACCACGCGGCCACAAGCGCAGCAGCCAAAGCCCGGCTTTCCAACACGGAGGGCCGCGCCATGATCGTCGCTCTGCTCAACCAGAAAGGCGGCGTGGGCAAGACCACGCTCGCCACGCACATCGCCGGCGAGCTGGCGATGCGCGGCCAGCACGTCGTCCTGCTGGACGCCGACCCGCAGGGTTCATCGCTGGACTGGACACAGCGCAGAAGCCAACAAGGCTTGCCGCGGCTGTTCAGCGCCGTGGGCCTCGCACGCGAAACGCTGCACCAAGAGGCGCCAGAACTCGCCAAGCGGGCCGATCACGTCGTCATCGACGGCCCGCCGCGCATCGCGGCGCTGGCGCGCTCCGCGCTTCTGGCGGCCGAGCGCGTGCTGATCCCGGTGCAGCCCAGTCCCTACGACCTGTGGGCCAGCGCCGAGATGGTGGCGCTGATCCGCGAAGCGCAGGTGTTTCGGCCCGCGCTGCGCGCGGCCTTCGTCATCAACCGGCGCGTCAGTACCACCGTGATCGGGCGCGAAGCGCGCCAGGCGCTGGCCGACCAGCCGCTTCCTGCGCTGCGCGCGGAAGTGCATCAGCGCATCGTGTTCGCCGACAGCGTGGCCGCTGGCCGGCTTGCACGCGAGACGGCGCCGGACAGCGCCGCCGCGCGCGAAATCACTGCGCTGGTGGACGAACTGCTGCGGTGGCCGACATGACAGCGAAGCCGCCACCTCGCGCAAAGCGCGTCGGCATCGGCGCGCGTCCACCGGCTAATCCGCACGCCGAGGCGTGGATTCGCCAGGGCGATGCCGATGCGCTTAACAAGGGCGACCTCTACACCGCCCGTCTGACCCTCGACATCACGCCCGCGATGCGGGCGCGCATCAAGGTATCGGCCTTCACGCAGGGCGTGACCGTGGCCGACCTGCTGCGCGGCCTGCTGGAACGGGAGTTTCCAGAGCACCGCAGGGAGAACACCCCATGACCGCATCCGCTTCGCCTGCCTCTGGCGCGGCCACGGCTGCGCTCGCAGCACCTTCCGGCCAGCTTGCCAGCGCGCCGCTGACGCGCGTGGCGCTGGCCTACATCGAACCGCGCTTCAAGCTCTACCTGCGCTTCGGCGAACCTGCGCGCACGCACCAGCTCGACCGCTGGCGGCGCTGCGCCGTGTTCCTGCCGGGCGCCATGTTGTGCCGCATCCGGTGGCAGGCCAACGACTACGGCACTGTTCGCTGGCAGCTCATGGTGATGCAGGCTTGCACGCCACTAGATGCGGCACAGCGCATCCCCGGCGTGCAGCCGGGCGCGCGCCTGCTGCTGCACGCCGAGGGCGAGAACCAAGTGCGCGCCGTGCTGGAGCGCATCGACGCCATCGAAGCGCTGGGTATCGCACCCGCCGCTGTCTCGCCCGCGTACTGGCGCACGCTCGCCAACCGTCTCGCTGCGCGCTTACCGCTGCCCGAATACACCGCCGAGCGGCACGCCGCCTGGCTCATCGGGAGGGAACTACCATGACCGCCGTTTCGACTGCCAGCACCGCGCCGCGTCCTCGCTCGCGCTTGCGCGCTCGCCTCGTGCTGGCGGGCCTGTCCGCCTGCGGCCTCGCTGCGCTGGCCTGGGCGTCCTTCGTGCATCCGCTGCCGCGCCTGATCTACAACCCATCCGACAGCGTGGCGGTCGGCTGGTATCGCGTCGATCCGCTGCACCACGGCACCGCCTCGCTGCCACGTCCTTTGTCCGTGGGCAGCATCGTCCTGACCACGCTGCCGCCAGACGCCGCCGTGCTGGCCGCGCAGCGCGGCTACCTGCCGACGCGCGTGCCGCTGCTCAAGCGCGTGGGCGCCGTCGCGCCGCAGGAGGTGTGCATCACTGGCCGCGTTGTCCGCATTGACGGCGTGCTTTCGGCCGCCGTGCTGCCTGCTGACCGCTGGGGCCGGCCGCTGCCATCCTGGCAGCAATGCCGTCGCCTCGAACCCGGCGAACTGTTCCTCTTGAGTGTGACCAACCAGGCGTCGTTCGACAGCCGGTATTTCGGGCCGGTCAGCACATCCGCCGTGATCGGCGTCGCGCATCCGGTCTGGCTGGAGTCACGCCCATGATGGCGGCTGATTCGCTGCACGTTGCCGTGCATCTCATCGTGCCATCGGGCGTGCCGCTCCAGTGGCTCTCCGCGTGTCGTCGCGCGTGCAGTGCCAGCGCATCCGCGCTGCACTTCGCGCAGCCTTCCCATGTGCAGGCGTCTTGCCTCGAACGCGCCCGGCCTGTGGCCGTCGCCGCGTTCGCCGGCGCGCTGGCTGCTCACGCAGCAGCGCCGCCGGGCCGCCGCTGCCCGGAGCGCCAGCGAGGGGCAAAGGCGGAAGGCAAGACAAAAGGACGCGGCACCGGGCCGCGTCGAAAGCCAGTCTGCACGTGGGGGTGGCGCAGCACGCAGCGGCTTCGCCGCCGTGCCGCTTGTGGCGCGAGGCCCGCGCCAATGCAGGCATGTCCGCGTGCTTTGCACGACCGGACACGCCAGAGGTTGCAGAGGGCATAACCATGACCGACCGCCGCGATGATGATTTCCGCATCCGCCCCAGCGCCCCGAAGAACCGAGGCCAGGGCTTCGTCTCCAAGGTGCTCAAGCAGGCGGGCAAGGCCAGCGGCGGCAAGTCCTCGGTGCGCCGTCCTGGGACGACTGGCGGCACCGGGAGGGGCACCGTCCAGCGGCCCGGCTCGCGCCTGGGTCGCGGCCACACGGCGGCGCGCTTCGCGGGGGCGAAGCTCACGCCCATGTCGCGGCGCGTGACCATCAAGACGCTGCTGGTCAACCAGCGCCAGGCCAGTCCGCAGTCGCTCGCCAAGCACCTGCGCTACATCGAGCGCGATGGCGTGGGCCGCGATGGCGAGCCGGGCCAAGCCTACGGGCCGCAGACCGATGCTGCCGACCTCGACGGCTTCAAGGAACGCTGCGCGGATGACCGGCACCACTTCCGCTTCATCCTCTCGCCCGAGGATGGCGCGGAACTCGAAGACCTGCGCACCTACACGCGGCATCTCATGGGCCGCATGGAGGCCGACTTGGGCACGGGCCTCGATTGGGTGGCCGTGAACCACTGGAACACCGACAACCCGCACACGCACATCGTCGTGCGCGGGCGCGACGACACCGGCAAAGACCTCATCATCGCGGGCGACTACATCACCGATGGTTTCCGCCATCGCGCCGCCGAACTGGCAACCGAATGGCTGGGGCCGCGCACCGAGCTGGAGATCAAGCAGACCTTGCAGCGCGAGGTGGAACAGGAGCGGTGGACGAGCCTCGACCGCACCCTCCAACGCGAGGCCGGCGAGGACGGCCGGGTGCAGACCGAACGCTTCAACGAACCGATGCTGCAACGCCAGCGCCTGCCGCTGATCGGCCGCCTGCAACGCTTGCAGCGCCTGGGCCTGGCCGACGAGCTGCGGCCGGGCACCTGGGTCGTCCATGCCGACGCGGAGAAGACCCTGCGCGCCCTGGGCGAGCGTGGCGACATCATCCGCACCATGCAGCGAGCCATGCGCGGCCAGCCGCGCGAGCTGGCGGTGTTCGAGCCGGGCGACGACGACCGCACCATTCTCGGCCGCGTGGCCGCGAAGGGGCTGGCCGACGAGCTGCGCGACCGGGGCTACCTGGTCATCGACGGCGTGGACGGCAAGGCCCACTACGTCGCGCTCAACGCCCGCGACGAGCTGGCGAACTATCCGACCGGCGCCGTGGTGGAGGTCAAGGGTTCGGCCGACGTGCGCGCGGCCGACAAGAACATCGCTGCACTGGCGAGCGATGGCCTGTATCGCACCGATCATCACCTGGCGATTGAGCAAGGCCGGGCCACGCATGGGCGCGATCCGCAGGAAATCGTCGCGGCTCACGTTCGCCGCCTTGAAGCCCTGCGCCGGGCCGGCATCGTGGAGCGCGTGGCCGAAGGTTTGTGGAAGGTGCCGGGCGACCTGCCCGAGCAGGGCCGCCGCTACGACGCGCAGCGCCTGGGCGGCGTGGCGGTGGAACTGAAATCGCACCTGCCTATCGAGCGGCAGGCCCGCGTGATGGGGGCCACCTGGCTCGACCACCAACTGATCGGCGGCGGCTCGGGCCTTGGCAACCTGGGCTTTGGCAGCGAGGCCAAACAAGCGATGCAGCAGCGCGCCGACTTCCTGGCCGAACAGGGGCTGGCCGAGCGCCGTGGGCAGCGCGTAATCCTGGCCCGGAACCTGTTGGGCACGCTGCGCAATCGGGAATTGGCGCAGGCCGCCAAGGACATTGCGGCCGAAACCGGCTTGGAGCACCGGCCCGTGTCCGACGGCCAACGCGTGGCTGGCATCTACAGGCGTTCCGTCATGCTCGCTAGCGGGCGCTACGCGATGCTCGATGACGGCATGGGGTTCAGCCTGGTGCCGTGGAAGCCGGTGATCGAGCAGCGGTTGGGACAGCAACTCGCTGCGACCATTCACAAAGGATCGGCTTCCTGGGAACTCGGAATTCGTCGAGGTATATCGATTGGATAGAAGTTAGTCTTCCGTCAACAGGTGTAGCCATCCCTTGCTAGCGGCTTCCATAGAACTTTTCCACGAACGAGCGACGGTAACTCTGGTGGCAGGCTAGGCAGCTTTGCTGGGTTTTGGAGAAAGCCGCGATGACTGCTTGGCCGTCATTCCGCTGTGCAGCCTCGCCCATGGCGGTCGCGGCGTCATGGACCTGTCCATCAAGACCCCGAAACTTTCCAGCGTCTGCCCCAAGCCAGGCAAGGATGCGCATCTTTTCCGACATGGGCGGCTCGGCATGCTTGGCGATTCGTGGTGCTAGCTCGGCGACCAGTGGCCAGTCTTCTTTGGAGATCGCGCCCGTGACGGCTTGCATGTCGCGACCGAGTCTTTCCATTATGGTACGAAGCGCCATTGGCTTTGCCGCCTCTACGGACTGCGCACCGAGTGCCGTGGCGAAGGTTGCCAAGAGCACGGACAGCGAGACGGTGAAGAACGATCTGGGTTTCAGGGGCTGGTTCACGAATTTCTCCATTGATGTTGTGACGAATGCTTTGGGTCTAACGAATGGTTGCAGGTGTCCTCAAAATTCCAGACTCAGCGCGATCGATCCGAATGCGTGATGGCCCGCCTGCTGGTCGAACTCGCGGGTTCTCCAAACGCGCATCACGGCGAGCCGCACGCCACGTCCAGCAACGATCCATTGGCTACTGATGCCGAGAGCTGCTTGCGCGACCCAAGGCCGCCGGCTGACATGATGGCTATGCCGGAACATGTTTCCGTCGAGTGAGAAGTCCCAGGCGACGGCTTTACCCTCCAGGCTCAGGAAGACATGTGCCCCAGGTTTGGGCGCCAGGACCGATTGCGGCGTTGTCGTGCGCAGATCGGCAACACCAGAGGGCGGGCGGTTCTCCGCGCCAGGGCGGATCGGATAGCTGCCGAAGTCGTTCGGTATGTTCCAGCCCGCGCGAAACTCCACGCCGGTACTGGCGGCGGTTTCGATGTTTCCGACCCGCAAGGCATAGCTGCCGATCACGTCGCTGCCCCATCCAGGACGGACGGCACCCTCCGTGTACGGCTTGAACTTGCGCTCCATGGCCATCTGAAATGCCGGCTCGTTGCGCAACTGGTTGTTCCAGCCGCGAAAGCGCTCAATGCCGCGTGCGCGATGCACCAGATCCTGAGATTGCTCGGCCAGCGACCAGGGGCCGATCACGCCCAGGGTCAACTCACGCACGTCAAGCATTTCGTAGCTGGCAGCTTGTGGGTGGATGCGGCGATTCCACGCCAAACCCAGGTAGAGCAAACCAGCGTACGGTCGGTCATCTGGAATCACATCGGTGCGCGTCTTGTTCTCGGGCGTGTACATGGCTTGGCCAAAGCGCACAACGAGGTTTTGCGACGACGAGTGGGCGCCGGCTTCGTGCCAGAAGCCTGGATCAGCCCAGCCGATGAAGCGGGCGTACAAACCAATCGGCTGGGGCAGGCACTCCGGACGGAGCCCGCCTTGCAGATCGCGTGAGACTGCTGTTAGCGCGACACCGTTGGTGTAGTTGCGATCGGAGCCGGTGAACAAATCGTTCTCCAGACGCAGGGTGCCGCCCCGCCAGCGCAGGGATTGCTCTGGCGAGCAGGAGGAAGGATTTGTAGAGAGCGAGACTTCGGAACCGAAAGTAGAGATCGGGCTGAACAATGCACCCGCAATCAACAAGGTGACGCACTGTCAACAGCAACTTAGAAGTGACCCACTTGGGCCGTTGTGCAGCACATTAGATTTGACCCACCTGGGTCACCAAGTTGATGCCCAGCATGTTGCGTGACCCTGGGTCAGCGTCAGTTGCTGGCCATCGGTTTCGCCTGACCCAGGGTCAAACGATGTTGCTGATCATCACTTACGCGTGCATCTCCAGTTGCTGTTCAGCACTTTCGGATGCACGGGATCGGATCACGCCGGCTTTTCGCTTGTCCTTCAGTCGGTAGCTTTCGCCTTTGATCTGTAGAACATGGCTGTGATGCAGGAGGCGGTCGAGCAACGCGGCCGTGAGCGTCTGATCTCCGGCGAACGTCTGGTCCCATTGCCCGAACGGCAAGTTGCTCGTTACGATCACGGAACCCTTTTCATACCGCTTGGCGATCACCTGGAAGAACAGATTGGCATCGTCCCGGCCGAGCGGCAGATAGCCGACCTCATCAATGATCAACAGCCGTGGGTTCATGATGTTGCGCTTCAGGAAGTCGGCCAATCGATCCTGCCGGGAAGCGGCGGCCAAGGCAATGACGAGATCCGCCGCAGAGATGAAGCGCGTCTTGATCCCCATCTGCGTTGCGATGTAACCGAGTGCGATCGCCAGATGCGTTTTGCCAAGGCCGCTCGGCCCGAGCAACACGATGTTCTCGGCGCGCTCGACGAAGGCCATCGACGACAGCTCCAGCACCGATTTCTTGGCAACGCCGTGAGCAAACGTAAAGTCGAACTCCTCCAGCGTCTTCAGCACAGGGAAGCCGGCCGTGCGCAGCAACATGGATTTGGTCCGCGTGTGCTTCGCGTCCATCGCAGATTTCAACAGCGCCTCGAAGAAGTCGGCAAACGTGAGTTGGTTCGCTGCCGCGCGAGCTGCCAACATGCTGTACTGCTCGCCCATCGTGTCGATCCGCAGTTGTCGACAGGCTTCGAGGATACGTTCGTGCTGGATGTCCATCAACGTGCCTCCGTCAGCAGGGCTTGATACACTGACAGCTGATGCTGCAGCGGCGTATCATCGAACCGCGACGGCGGTGGCATCGTCGGCACGGAAGCTGACGGCAGGTTCGCGCGCCACGGCTCCGGCAACTGCTGCAGCTTCGGTTGCTCAAGCAGGAGACGCTCGAGCGGCGACTGTCCAGTCGTGCCGTGGATGCGCACATTGGCGACATCTCTCAGCCAGCGCACGACCTCGGCGTTCGCCGTGGTCGCGTCAAGCGAGAGGCGATCCTGAGCGAGCCGGCTTGCCAGCGGATTGTAGAAGCTGCGGCGCAGGTATCCGTTGAAGCGCTCAACCTTCCCCTTGGTCTTCGCTCGGTAGGGCTTGCACAGGCGCGGCACGAAGCCGTGGTGCTTCGCAAAGTCGAGGAAGGCCGGTTGATAGCGATGCAGTCCGGGACCATAGGCGTCTCGGCCAATCACCACCGTCTTGACGTTGTCGTACAGGACCTCGCGAGGAACCCCACCGAAGAAGTCGAACGCGCGCTCATGGCATCCCAGCAGCGTCGGCAATCGTTCGTCGGTCACGAACTCGACGTAACTCGCCCGACTGTAACCGAGCGTCGCAACGAATGCCGACAGCGGCAGCTTGCCACGTCGCAACACGATCCAGTCGACCTGCATCTGCTGCCCCGGATCGGTTTCGAAACGTACCAGTGGCTCCGGCGCCTTGATCGACTTCAGCGACCGCAGATAGACCCGCAGCCGCGTCAGGCCTCCGTCATAACCCATCGCGCGAATCTCGATCAGCAGCGCGGTCGCCGGCAGCCAGGCCGGATGCGCTGCGCGAACCCGGTCATGCAGATAGGTTTTGAACGGATCGAGCTTCTGCGTGCGCCCCGATCGCGGCGCACGATCCTGCTCAGCACAACTGCGTAAGTATTTGCGCACGGTGTTCCTCGACAGCCCCAGTTCCCGCGAGATCTCCCGGATTCCTAATCCTTGGCGGGCCAACACACGTATTTCCACGATTACCTCCCTTGTAAGCACTGGCCCTCCAAAAAGGGCCCATCCTACCCGGGTGGGTCAAATCCAATGTGCTGCCGCTGGGTCATTTTCAACGTGCTGCTGACAGCACTGCATCGGCTGCTGCACTTTGGTGCCGCGCAGGCTCCAGCGATACCCGTCGATGCCAATCATGTTGCCCCATCGCCTGCTGCCCTGGTGACGTAAAAGCGTTCGAGGGCACTGACGATTTCCTCTGCTTTGTCTACGCAGGTGAACAAGTCGAGATCGGATGGAGAGACATAGCCTTCGTCGAGCAGAAGATCGAAATCAACTACGCGATGCCAGAATGCACGGCCGACCAGCACTACCGGAATACGCTGCATCTTTCCGGTCTGGATCAAGGTGAGCACCTCGAACAGCTCATCGAGCGTTCGATAGCCACCCGGGAATGCCACCAAGCCCTTGGCGTGCAACAAGAAGTGCATCTTGCGCAGCGCGAAATAGTGGAATCGGAACGCCAAATCCGGGCACATGTAGGGGTTGGGTGCCTGTTCGTGGGGCAGCGTGATGTTGAGGCCAATCGAACGTGCGCCAACCTCGAAAGCACCGCGGTTGGCGGCCTCCATGATGCCGGGCCCACCCCCGGTGACGACGACGAAATCACGGCGGTTTTGCTGCTGGAAACGCGCCGAAATAAGGCCCGAGAAACGCCTCGCTTGCTCGTAGTGACGTGCCTGTTCGACCCGGCGATTGGCTCGCGCAAGCTCTTGCCTCAGCCCGACATTCTCCGGAGTGACGAGCGCCTGACGCTCCAGCGCGCCAAGGCGGGCTTCTGCCGTCTCGGCATCGCTCACGCGTGCGCTGCCGAAGACCACTACCGTCGAGTGAATGCCTTGCTCGTGCAGGATGCGCTCAGGTTTGAGCAGTTCGAGTTGTAGTCGCAGCGGCCGCAGTTCGTCCTGGCCAAGCAGCTCGATGTCTTCGTACGCAAGACGGTATGTTGGTGACTCGCGGATGGCGCGCAGGCGTTCAGCGAGATCTTCTGCAGGTTTCATCACTCGTGCGCCAGAAAGTCCGGCCAGCGCAGCGCATGGCCATACTCGGGCACCGTGACCTGCCAGCCGAGTTGCTGCTGCAAGAGTTCAGCGAAGGCTTGCGCGGCCGACGATTCCCCATGCACCACGAAGGTTTGCGCCGGTGCTTGAATGAAAGCACGGGCCCAATCCAGCAGCGCCTTTTGGTCGGCATGCGCCGAGAGGCCGTCCACGCTGTGGATCGCCGCACGTACCGGGATGTCCTCACCGAAGATGCGTACACGTTCGGCCCCCTCGATCAGGCGCCGGCCAAGCGTCCCCTGCGCCTGGAAACCGGGAAACAAGATGCTGCATTCGCGGCGTGGCAAGTTGTGGCGCAGGTGGTGCCGGATACGCCCCGCATCGCACATGCCGCTGGCAGAAATAATGATGGCCCCGGAGCGAATCCGGTTCAGCGCCATGGACTCCTCAGCGCTCGCGGTGAAATCCAGATACGGGAGGTTCTCGCCGCGCGCATGCCATCCGGCCAACCGCTTCGCCTGTTCGTCGAACAATTCGAGATGCTCACGCGTGATGCGTGTGGCCTCGGTGGCCATCGGCGAATCGACAAACACCATTGGACGCTGCAGACGCCCTTCGCAGGTGAGACGATGTAGGTGGTAGAGCACCTCCTGGGTTCGGCCGACCGCAAAGGCCGGAACGATGACATTGCCGCCGCGCTCGAACAGGGTTTTCTCGACGATGCCGATCATGTCCGCTTCGGTCGCCGAAAAATCCTTGTGCCGGCGGTCGCCGTAGGTGGACTCGATGACGAGGATGTCCGCGTCCTCGATGGGTGTCGGGTCGCGCAGGATGGGGCGTCCCGGCTGGCCCAAATCGCCGCTGAACACGATCTTCGTGGGGTAACCGTACTCGGTAATCCACACTTCCACGATGGCCGAGCCGAGGATGTGGCCGGCATCACGAAAGCGGGCGCGCACCCCGACGCGGGGTGCGAACTCCCGGTCGTATTCGATGCCGCGTACCTGCTGCAGGCATTCGTGTGTATCCTGCAGGGTATACAGGGGTGGCGGCACGGTCTTCTCTTTGAACCGCTTGGCAACCCGCTTGGCATCGCTTTCCTGGATGTGAGCGCTATCGGGCAGCATCACCCCGAGCAGATCAACCGTCGCTGGCGTGGCGTAGATGGGCCCCTTGAACCCGGCGCGCGTCAGTTTGGGCAATAGCCCGCTATGGTCGATGTGGGCGTGGGTCAGCAGGACGAAGTCAATGGACGCCGGGTCGAACGCAAACGGCTCGTAGTTGCGTGCTGCTGCTACACGCCCACCTTGAACCATGCCGCAATCGACCAGGAAGCGGACATTAGCCGCTTCGACCAGGAAGCACGATCCGGTGACTTCTCGGGCTGCGCCCAAAAAACTGAGTTTCATAGGGCGTTCACTCGGGTTTTCGCATCGGGCAAGTGCTGAGGCCGAGCAGGCGATAGCCAGGACAGCGGCCTGCCAGGCCGGTGAGGAGCGGCATGATTCCAATGAGTCCCAGCCAACGCCAAGATGAGTCCAGCCACAATGGGAGACTGAGCAAAATCAGTCCGATGACGATGCGCACAATGCGGTCGAGATTTCCAACGTTGATTTGCATGACGGTCTCCTGTGTTGAATCAGCGGCTTGAAAACGCGACGGGGGCGGCAGTGCCCCGCAGCAGATGGGTTGCGCTGGATGCCGCCGTGGATACGTCCCAGCCGCCACCAAGGGCCTTGTACAGCGCCACCAATTGCACGGCGGCGTTGGTATGCGCGCGTGCCGCTGCGGTTTCGGCCTCGTGCAGGCTTCGCTGGGCGGCCAGCAGTTCGACCAGTGCAATGTCGCCCGCCGCGTAGCGCGCCTTGGCGTGGCCGTAGCTTGTGCGCGCGGCATCCAGTGCCATGCCACGGCGTTCCAGTGTGTCCAGCCCGCCGTGGTAGTCGCCCAGCGCGCGTTCGGCGTCGCCCAGCGCCGCCAGCACGGCCTGCTCGTAGGCCAGCGCGGCCTGCCGCTGCCCCGCCTCGCGCGCCCGAATCTCGGCGCGCACGCGGCCGCCGTCGAACAGGCGCCAGGAAATCAGCGGCAGGATGGAAAAACGCGAACTGGATGCATCGAACCAATCGCCCGTACTGAGCGCTTGGAACCCGCCGCCGACACCAATGGAGAGTTTGGGGAACAACTCGGCCGTGGCCACGCCGATGTCGGCAGAACTCGCCGCCAGGCGACGTTCCGCAGCCAGTACGTCAGGGCGCCGGCGCAGCATGTCGGCACGCTCGCCCACCGGCAGCGCCCGCAGCGTGCTCGGCGTCAAGGGGCCATCCAGCAGTGCCAGCTCCCGCTCCGGCGGTGCGCCCAGCAGCACGCCCAGGCTGAGTACCGCGGCGCGCTGGCGCGCCTGGATATCCGGGATGAGCGCGTTGACTGCTGTCCATTGGGCGTACGCCGCCTCCACGTCGGCGGTCGACGCGTCGCCCAGCGCATGCCGAAGGCGCACCAATTCCCAAGTCTGCTGCAGCGTATCCAGCGTGGCCTGTTGTGCGTGCAACTCGTAGCGGGCGCCGACGGCGGTGAACCAGGTGCGCGCGACCTCGGCCACGATGCGCATGCGTATGCCCTGTGCCTCGGCTTCGGTCGCCTGCAGGCGGGCGTTGGCGCCTTCCAGGGCGCGCCGCTTGGCCCCGAACAAGTCGGCCTCCCAGGCCGCGTCGAAGCCCGCGTCGTAGATGGTCTGCGTGGCGTCAAGGCCGGGGATCGAGCCTACGGGCAAGGGGCCGTTCTCGCTTTGACGGCGCCGGTTGACGCTCGCGCCAGCGGCGGCGGTGGGCAATGCCTCGCCGGCCACACGATCGCGCAGGGCGCGTGCCTCATCGATGCGTGCCGCAGCCTGGCGCAGATCCAGGTTCTGTGCCAGCGCCGTGGCCATCAGGCGATCGAGGATGGGATCGTCCAGTGCAGACCACCATTGGCTCAAGTCTGCGGACTGGGATTCGCTTGCCAACGGCAAGCTCCAGCCGCTGCCGACGTCGACCGGCGGCGGCTCGCGGTAGTCGGGGCCCACGCTTGCGCAGGCAGTCAGCAGCACGCAGGACAGGGCCAGCGCGAGCGGACGCGCGCGCCCAGGGGTCAGGCCGGTGACGGTTGCGCGAAGAAAGGGAGTGCGGGGCTTGGATTTCATTGCAGGCGTCCTCGGACGAATACGGTGGCCATCGTCAGCGTGGCCAGGGCGATGACCGCCAGCGGCCACAGGCTGGCGAGAATGTCACCGGGCGGCATGGCCTTGAGAAAGCTGCCTTCGACGATGATGAGGAAGTGGGTCAGCGGAATGGCCTGGGCCAGCCATTGCAGGACGACGGGCATGTTTTCCACAGGCGTCGCAAAGCCGGACATCAGCACCGCCGGCACGCCGATGGCGAACGCCCCCAGGATGGCCTGCTGCTGCGTCATGCTGACCGCGGAAATCATCAGACCGATGCCGACCACCGACAGGATGAACAGCACCAGACTGGCGAGCAGGAGCGCAAACGAGCCCGTAGCTTTCCTTGGTCACCAGTGCCATCAAGCGCCGCAGATCAAAACGGCGCAAGTCGGTCTGCAGGGGGCCACTCCCGTCTTTGTGCATTGTGGCGCCGTTCATATGGTGGCCTCCATCTCGCGGTCCGCCGACTCCACCAGGTGAATGAAGGCGTCCTCCATCGTCGGGTCGGGCCGTTCTGGGCTGATCGCCGAACGCTTGAGCGCGGTACCCTCGGCCTCGATCGCCTCCAAGTGGCCCGCCCACTGCGCTACCGCTTCCGACATCCTCGACTCCGTTTTCAATCATCACCCAGTCAACTGTGCACGACTTCCCTCTAGGCAAATAGGATGCGGTTAATGGAGCTCATACTGAGCGCGTCGGGCGTATCCAGCGCAATCAGTTGCGCACGCGACAGCATGGCCACGCGATCGCAGTATTCGGCCTCGTCCATGAAGTGGGTGGTGACCATGATGGTCACGCCCTTGCGGGCCAGTCCGTTGATGTGGGTCCAGAATTCGCGCCGGGTGATGGGATCTACCCCTGAAGTGGGTTCATCCAGAAACAGAGACCGTGTCCGGTGAATCAAGGGGCTATCTCAAACTTGCTGTTTATGCTGTATCGCATGTACCGGATGGGTTTGCGGGAATTCGCGGGCTTCATGCACGACTATTGGCGCGGGCGTGGCGTCGAGCTGCCCGTACCCAGCTTTGGCCATCTGTCGGACCTGTTTGCTTCGCTGGACATCACGGTGCGCAGGAAGTGCGTGCGCGCGGCTGAGCGCCTCAATGAAGGCGAGCCGGTGACGGTGATAGTGGACAGCACGGGCTTGCGCTTTTCTCATGCCGGCGCATGGTACGAAAAGAAATACGGCAAGAAAGCTGAGCGTACGCCATGGCGCATGATGCATCTGGCCATGGATGCTGAAGGCGACGTACTGGCAGTGGAAATCACCGATACCGGCACTGGAGACAGTAGCGGCCTCGATTTGCTGTTGCCGCAAGTCGGTAAGATCGATCGACTCATTGCCGATACGGCGTATTACCAGATCGAGCGCAATGAACAACTGCTCGCCAGCGGCGTCGTGCCGGTGATTCCTCCCAAGGCCGATGCGGTCGATGACGCGAAGCAAAATCGTTGGCACGATCAACTTGTGCGTTATCTGAAAGAGAAGGGACAGTATGCATTCCAGAACAAATATGGCTATGGCCTGCGCGCTCGCGTTGAGGCGCAATTTTCGCGCATTAAGCGCTGCATCGGCGACACGCTGCTGACGCGTCGCATCGCGTCACAAACTCAGGAAGGCCGCGCTATCGCCAACCTGATCAATCAATGGAATGCATTTGGTCAGGCGAGGTGCGTTAAAAAAGCCTAATTGCGTCTGCACCACCAGCGCCCCTAACCTCCCGAACAAAGCCGAAGCAGATCTTCGATTCGGTTGATCCCAAACGCTGGTGCTTTGCGCTCTCTACTTCTCCGTCGAGATTGGCATTGAATTGTTCAACTTCTTGACACGGTAGTCGAGTTGCGCGCGTGTCAATCCGAGAAGACGTGCGGCTTCTGATATGTTCCCGTTCGCGGCTTTGAGTGCCGCGCGTACGAGCGCATCTTCGACCTCGCAAAGTGTCGCTTTGTTCATCTGTACAGCAAGCGCTGCCCAATCCTCGAGCCCCTCCGGGGCTTCTCCGCTCTTGCGGATCGTCTCGGGGGGAGCGCTCGTCGATATGGAATCGAGGGCAAGCGACCCAAGGTCGCTTAAACCAAAAGCACCCTTACATTCCACGGTGTCACCGCTACTAAACAAGTGGCATACATCGAGCGTACCGCCTTCCTCGGCGAGGATAACGCCACGTTCGAGCACATTTTCCATCTCGCGGATATTCCCGGGCCACGAGTAATCCAGCAATAGATGAAGCGCACGATTGGATAAGCCCTTGAGGGACCGACCATGCCTTTTTGAAAATTTCTTTATGAAAAATTCCAGCAAAACCGGGATATCATCCTTTCTTTCACGCAAAGGTGGAATAACAATTGGAAATACATTCAGCCGGTAGAAAAGATCCTCACGAAAACGCCCGCTTTTTATCGCCTGTTTGAGGTTGTCATTAGTCGCAGTAATTACCCGAACATTTACCTTAACCGTCTTTGAACTCCCGAGGTGCTCCATCTCCCCCGTTTGCAAAACTCTCAATAGCTTCGCTTGAGCGGTTAGACTGAGATTACCAATCTCATCCAAAAAAATGGTCCCTTCGTTTGCGCTTTCGAAACGCCCAACGCGGGCATCGGATGCGCCGGTGAATGCCCCTCGCTCCACACCAAAAAGCTCCGATTCAATCAGCGAATCGGGAAGAGCTGCACAATTTAATTCAACGAATGGTTTCCCTACACGCGAACTTCTGTTGTGCAGTTCCCGAGCAAACAGGCTTTTGCCCACGCCGCTCTCGCCCATCAGTAAAACGGTCGCACTAGTGGGAGCCACTCTGAATATTTTGTGCATCACTGCGTTGAATCCAGCAGACGCCCCTATTGGTCCTTCTTTGACAGGCACTTCGTCAGGCTTGCAAGGCACACACTCATGATCTGTAGAGTCAGTCGGGGCTGGCCCTGAACTTTTCAACGCGACAAAGCGACGTTTCTCCAGAGATTGTGGCAGCATATACCGAAGATCCGCATCGGGGGCGTCCCACTCGTCCACGGGCTTTCCAATGATTCGACATAATGTATTGCCCATCGCGCGGCATTCGACTTCCCGGTATAGAATACGCCGGCCCATGAAAGCGCTCGTGTAGCCGCACGCGTAGCCAATCTGCATCCAGCAGGCTGGTTCGGAGCCGATGCCGTACACGGATATGTGAGCCTCATCCTCGGACGAGTCTTTCCACAGAAATTCCCCGTAATACTGACCGGTGGTGCTGTCGATATCCACTCTGACAGGTTCTACCAGGACGATGCCTTCCAGGGCGTGAAGTTGAGGACCTACCGCGAAGGCATCAAATGCGCTGTCTTGCCCGCGAACCTTTCGTGCGAGCGCGGCATCCCGAGAACCCGATAGATATCCCATGCGGGTCAGCAATCCGCGCGCAGCATCGCTACCTAAAGCTTCGATGAGTTCCTGTCGCAGTGAAGCAAACGCGTCCGTATGGATCAAGACCATTCGACGATCGTCGAGCCAGATGCGACCGTCCGCAGGATTGAAACGAAGCCGTTCCGCCAGATCCCGAATGTCCGGAAAATGCAGATCAGCCACTACATCTGGCACGAAAAGCGGTATTCCTCTGTCTATTTCTCCCGCTTTCCCTTTCTCCTCCTTCATGTTCCCTCCTCAGGAAATCGCCAGTCAGGGCTCTTTCTTAAAAGTTCATCGTCTCGCACGCTCTCACCGGGTGCGTAAACCTGCCTGGAACGAAAACCTAATTGGGGGACCGTTCGTTGCCACATGCCGTTGGCGTCACTTGAACGCCCCCCAAAGGCCTCCGCGCGGAGGCTTAAAGCGCCTCTTCCGAGAAGAAGTCACCGACCAACCGGTTAAATCGCTCTCCATGTTCAATCTGCGTCCAATGGCCACAGCGGCCGAACACGTGCAGCTGCGCCCGTGGAATCAGTCTGAGCAGTGTATAGGAATTGGACAGCGGGATGACCTGGTCTTCGCGCCCATGGATGATGAGTGTCTCGTGCGGAAGCGAGCCGACGTCCTCCTCCCGGCTCGCCATAGCGTCCACCCAACGCTGGCGCGGTGCCGGAAACATACTTGAAAACGCTTCCTGAAAGTTCGGCCGGATGCTTGCCTCATAACGCAGGCGAGCGAGGTCGTCATTTACGAGATTGCGGTCGAACGCAAAAACATCGAGCAACTCTCGCATGTTGTCGATTGACGGAACGTAGCCCCAAACCTTGTCCAACCCCTCCGTTATCGGGAAGGAGATACCCACGCTGCCCATGAGGACCAATCGGCGCACTCTTTCGGGCGCCCGGATGGCCAGCGCCAAGGCCAGAGCCCCTCCGAAAGAGTTGCCCACCACGTGAGCCTTGTCAATGCCAAGCGCATCCAGCAACCCGAGCGCATGCCCGACCCAGGTATCCATGTCATACCGGATACCCACCGGCCGCTCGGTATATCCAAAGCCCACCATGTCCGGTGCGATGACGCGAAACTGCTTCGCGAGTTCAGGGATTGTGAGGCGCCAGTTCGCCCATGCGGTTACTCCAGGGCCCGATCCATGAATCAAAAGAACAGGCACTCCCTGACCACGATCGTGATAATTGGTTTTTATACCATTTGCGGTGACTGTATTCGCAATTTCTAAAGAATCCGACATTTGCAACTCCATATATCCAGTATCCGGCAACGAGCAATAACTTGATTTCCCTTAACAACCTCGTATGATTTTTCTTGGTTGAATCATCATCGATCTTTCTCAATGCTTCGCCGCAAAGCATGCTTGGGCGGCTTCCATTGGCATCAACCCTGCATTGAAGTAGCCATGCAAACGCTTGACGACTTCTTTGTCGGGTACATAGGGCCACCGGATAAAACCTAGTTCGACGGCCGCCTCAAACCAGGCGTTCGTCCACGCCTGCAGGTGCTGCAGCCCAGTCGAACTGACGGTCTTTCGAGACGTGCTCATGAGGAAAGTAGAGCTGGATCTGACCGTGACGAATTTCGTCCATACTTCCCAGGGTCGCCATATTGCGCATGCCCGGTGCCTTGGAGAAGCGCATCATACGTGCTTCGGCGCTCGAGGCGGAATATTCGGCGAGGGCAATGGCACCATAATGCTGCTTCATCACCGTAAGCCAACCCGGATCAGATCTTTCATAGATCTGGCTGCGCTCGAGCGCAGCCTTCACGGAGTACGCGCCAGCGTCCTTCTCGCGTTGGACTTTGACATATTCCGGGTAAGTCTGCTTGTATGGTTCGTCGTAGGTCTCCCACTTTTCCATGGGAATGCCGTGATCTCCACTGAGCTCGGGCGGAAAAAGCTCGCTCTCCGTGACGTACTTCGGCGACCAGTTAGTCGTCCTGGCAAGGTCGTACCAGTCCATCCGATTTAACAAAGCCATTTTCAGTCTCCATAATTTCTAAGGCCAACTGGCCCTCAACACACCAAACACACAACGTCCTAACGCCCTCGTTTCCTGGCGCTTTGACCCGCGATTCCAAAGTGTTCTTTCGGCATTTCGGTAATGAGCACGCGGATGGACTCCACCGGCGCATCAATCGCGCGATGGATCGCCTCGGTGACCTCGGCGATCAGCCGCTCCTTCTTTTCCGCATCGCGGCCTTCGATGATGTACAGCTGCGCAATCGGCATGGCTATCTCCTTTAAACGAAGCGCAAACCGGTGCTGCCCATCCCCTGCACCCGCAGGGCGATGGCATCCCCCGCTCGCACGGCAATGGCCTCCGTGATCCCCCCTGACAGAATCAAACTGCCCGCCGGAATCTCCTCGCCACGCGCGCCCAGATGATTGGCCAGCATCGCAATCGCCGCGGCCGGGTGGCCCAGCACCGCGGCGCCCGCCCCGAACGCAACCGGCTCACCGTTTTTCTCCAGCACGATGCCGACGATGCGCAGATCCACCTCAGACACTGGCAGTGCGCGCCCACCCACAACAAAGCGTGCGGCCGACGTGTTGTCCGCTACCACACTTTTGAGATCGAACTTGAAATCGCGGTAGCGCGAGTCAATGACTTCGATGCCCGGCATCACGAAGTCAGTCGCCGCCAGCACCGCTCCGATATGACAGCCCGGGCCTTTCAACGGCGCTTTAGTAACAAAGGCGATTTCCGGCTCGACTTTGGGATGGATCAGCGCCTCGGTCTTGCACGTGCCGCCATCGGGGATCGCGTAATAGTCGGCCATGAAGCCGAAGACAGGGCTCTCAACCCCCATCTGCTTCATTTTGGCGTGCGAGGTCAGCCCCGCTTTGAGCCCAACGATCTTCCCGCCGCGGGCCAGCTTGCGGCGGCGAATCTCGTCCTGGATCGCGTAAGCGTCATCCCAATCCATCTCGGGATGCTCATCGGTGATCTTGAGCGTGTCTTGCGCGTGGAGCTCGCAGTTCTCGAGGTGCTCTGCAAGGCGCGCAATGGTGGTGCGATCCAGTTTCATGCCGCCACCTTCTGCGCCTTTGACGCACGCGCTTTGGCCAGCGTGATGGCCGTGTCTTCAATCATATCTTCCTGGCCACCGACCATGCCCCGGCGCCCAAGCTCGACCAAGATCTCGCGCGCCGGTACGCCATACTTTCGCTCGGCGCGCTTGGCAAACAGCAGGAACGACCCGTAGACCCCGGCGTAACCCAGGGTGAGCGAGTCGCGGTCGATCCGGATGGGGAAGTCCATGATCGGCACAACCAGGTCTTCGGCCACGTCCTGAATGGCCCACACATCCACTCCGGTCTGAATCCCCATTCGGTCGCATACGGCGACCAGGACCTCCATCGGCGTGTTGCCCGCACCCGCACCGAGACCAGCCGAGGCGGCGTCGATGCGGGTGGCGCCACACTCAACGGCCGCAATGGAGTTGGCGATCCCCATCGCCAGGTTGTGGTGGCCGTGAAAGCCCAGTTCCGTCTCCGGCTTGAGCGCCTCACGCACCGCGCCAAGGCGGGCCCTGACATCATCGGGCAGCATGTAGCCAGCCGAATCGGTAATGTAAACACAGTTGGCGCCGTACGACTCCATCAGCTTTGCCTGCCCGACCAGCCCTTCAGGACTGTTCATATGCGCCATCATCAGGAAGCCCACCGTGTCCATCTCAAGCTTGCGCGCCAGGGCAATGTGCTGCTCCGACACGTCAGCCTCGGTGCAGTGCGTAGCCACCCGGATGGTGTGCACGCCAAGCTCCTTGGCCATCTTCAGATGGTCGACTGTGCCGATGCCCGGCAACAGTAAAGCCGAGACCTTGGCCTGCTTCATGAGCGGGATCACGGCCCCCAGATATTCTTCATCGCTGTGGGCCGGAAAGCCATAGTTGACCGACGAGCCGCCCAGGCCATCGCCGTGCGTGACTTCAATCAGGGGGACCCCGGCTGCGTCCAGGCCGCAGGCGATGCTTTTCATTTGCTCCAGCGTCATCATATGGCGCTTCGGATGCATGCCGTCACGCAACGTCATGTCGTGGACGGTGATTTTTTTTCCTTGCAGGTTCATCTCTGTTCTCCTTGACGGCTCAAGCGACAACCGGTTCGAGCGTGAGATTGCCGGCAATCATCTCTTCGGCAAACATCTCGGCGGTCCGGGCCGCGGCAGCGGTCATGATGTCCAGGTTGCCGGCGTACGTGGGCAGATAGTCCCCCAGGCCCGCCACCTCCATGAAGACCGTCACACGCTTGCCGTCAAACACCGGGCCGTTGACCAGCCGGTAACCGGGCACGTACTTCTGGACCTCTTCGATCATGGCGTGGATGGACTCGGCAATCCTTTGCTGATCCGGCTCGGTTTCGGTCAGGCAATGAATCGTGTCGCGCATCATCAGCGGAGGCTCCGCCGGGTTGATGATGATGATGGCTTTGCCCTTCCTCGCGCCCCCCACCTTTTCCACCGCGCCGGCCGTGGTCCGCGTGAATTCGTCAATGTTTTTGCGCGTGCCGGGCCCCACCGATCGGCTCGATACGGTCGCGACGATTTCTCCGTAAGCGACCGGCTGCACGCGCGAGACCGCAGCGACCATCGGAATGGTGGCCTGCCCGCCACAGGTGACCATGTTTACATTCATCTCGCGTTTGCCCAGGTGCTCTTTCAAATTGACCGGCGGTACGCAGTACGGGCCAATTGCCGCCGGCGTCAGATCGATCATCATCACGCCCAGCGCGTTAAGCTTGCGCGCGTTTTCCGCGTGAACATATGCACTGGTGGCATCAAACGCGATCTGCACACCATCGGCCAGCACATGCGGCAGCAGCCCGTCGACACCTTCCGCCGTGGTTTTGATGCCGAGCTCACGGGCTCGGTTCAGCCCCTCCGATTCCGGGTCGATGCCCACCATCCACACCGGCTCCAGCACCGAGCTGCGCTTGAGCTTGGCCAGCAGATCGGTGCCGATATTGCCTGGTCCGATCAGCGCACATTTGATCTTTTTCATGACCTTGTCCTTCCTATAAAAATGACTTTTACGCACGGCATCCGACAACGGCCGGGCGTGGTGCCTGGCCAGGCGCGTTCAGTGAAACCGGACCGAACAACCGCCCAGACCACCAATACTGACGCGGAAGCTGTCGCCCGCCTTGGCCGGGAACATCGCCGCCAGCGCGCCGGACAAGATCACCTCGCCCGCCTTGAGTGCAATGCCCAGACGCCCCAGCGTGTTGGCAAGCCAGGCCACGGCGTTGACCGGTGAGCCCAGTGCCGCCGCGCCGCAGCCCGTGGCGATAATCTCGCCATTACGCTCCATCACCATGCCGCACAGCGTCAGGTCGAGCTTGCGTGGATCGACCGCGTGATCACCCAGCACGAATACGCCACAGGAGGCGTTGTCCGCCACGGTGTCCTGAATCTTGATCTTCCAGTCGCGGATGCGCGAATCGACAATTTCAAAGCACGGCATCACGCATTCGGTCGCCGCCAGCACGTCCACGTTGGTCACCCCCGGCCCCATCAGGTCTTTCTTGAGGATGAACGCGATCTCGCCTTCGGCCTTGGGCTGAATCAGCGTGCCGATCTCGATCGACTGCCCTTCGTTGTAGATCATGCCGTCGAGCATGTAGCCGAAATCCGGCTGATACACGCCAAGCATGTTCATCACGGCCGCCGACGTGACGCCGATCTTCTTGCCGATGATGGTTTCACCAGCCTGCACACGACGCTCGATCATGCGCTGCTGAATGTGATAGGCGTCCTCGATCGTCATATCGGGGTGGCGCTCGGTCAGCGGATCGAGCACGGTTCGCGTGGTCAGTGCCTGATACAGGGCGTCGCCAAGCTGGGTGATTTGAGTTTTGTCCATGATCACAGTTTGATGCAAACGTTTTTGAGTTCCGTGTAGAACTCCAGCGAGTGGACTCCGCCCTCGCGCCCGATACCCGACTGCTTGGCCCCGCCGAACGGCGTGCGCAAATCGCGCAGGAACCAGGAGTTCACCCACGCAATGCCGACCTCGATGGCCCCCGCCACGCGGTGCGCACGCGACAGATTGGTGGTCCAGATCGCCGTGGCCAGGCCGTAGTCGTTATCGTTGGCACGGCGGATCACCTCTTCTTCGCTGTCGAATGGCATGACCAGCGCGCAAGGGCCGAAGATCTCCTCGCGGGCAATTACCGAGTCGTCGCCCAAGCCCGTCCAGATGGTGGGCTGTACCCACGCGCCGCCTTTGAGCGCGTCCGGCATATCGGGTACACCGCCGCCCGCCACCACCGTCGCGCCCGCTTCAACCGCCTTCTTGTAATACGACAGCACCTTGTCACGATGCTCTTGCGAAATCAACGGGCCCATGCCGGTGGCCGGATCTTCCGGGCGGCCGAGCTGCATGCCTTCAGCGCCTTTTTTGAGCGCGGAGACAAAACGATCAAAGATGGGGCGCTCGACATATACCCGCTCGGTACCCAGGCAGACCTGGCCACAGTTGGCGAAGCACGAGCGCAGCGTGCCTTCAATGGCGGCGTCGAAGTCGCAGTCGGCAAACACGATGGCAGCGTTCTTGCCGCCCATCTCCAGACTCACGGGGCGCGCACCGTCAGCCGCGGCCTTCATGATGGCCGCACCCGTGCGGGTTTCACCGGTGAAGGTGATGGCGTTGATGCCGCGGTGGGTGGTGAGGAATTCGCCGGTGGAGTTGGGGCCGAAGCCGTGCACGACGTTGTAGACCCCTCGCGGCACGCCCGCCGCGTTCATCACCTCGCCCAGCAATGCAGCGGTCTGCGGCGTCTCTTCGGAGGGCTTGACCACAACGGTGTTGCCACAGGCCAGCGCTGGGCCGACTTTCCAGGTCATCAGCAGCAGTGGCAGGTTCCATGGACAGATCACCCCGACCACCCCGACCGGTCGACGCATGGCGTAGTTGATCGCCCCGACACCATCCGGTGTAGGCATTTCAAAAAACTCAGTGGGCACGTTCTTCACCACGTCGGCGAAGATCTTGAAATTGGCCGCCCCACGCGGAATGTCCACATGCCGCGCCAGGCTCATAGGCTTGCCCGTGTCCTCTACCTCAGCGGCCAGGAAGTCGTCAAAACGACGGTTGATGCCGTCGGCCACCGCGTACAGCACTTCCACGCGCTGGGCCAAGCTCATGCGCCCCCACGCTCCCTTGAGCGCGGCCTGCGCCGCAGCCACCGCCGCGTCGACTTCGGCACGGCCGGCTTCGGCCACCTTGGCAATGACCGCGTTGTTCAACGGCGAGCGCTTCTCGAACCAACGCTGACCCGGCACATATTCGCCGTTGATGAAGTTGTGGATTTCTTTAGCACGAGCGCCGGACTGGTTTCCAGTGCTCGCGGTCGCTTGGGGATCGGTAATCAGCATGATGTTTCAGTAAACTTCCTTGTTAGGCAAATGTGGTCGCGGCGGCAGTCGACTTTCCGGAAAGATTCAGGTTTGAGTTAGACCTAGCAGGCTCAATCCGGCTTGCGCACAGTGCTCGTCCTGCTCTTCGGTACCGCCAGACACGCCAATACCCCCGATGCGATGGCCACTTTCAACAATCGGCAAACCACCGCCGAAGGCGATGAAGCGGGGCCTTCGCACGATGCCTTGGCGGACCGCTTCGGAATGACTCAGCAAGGCCTCACTCCACCGACTGGTCGGTAAGCCGAAACTGGCTGCCGTGTATGCCTTGTCGATGGCGATCTCGATGGAGTGCAACGGCGCTCCAGGCATGCGCAGAAACGCGGCAAGATTCCCCGCCACATCGACCACCGCGATGTTCACGCATACGCCGAGGCGCTGCGCGTGCAGCGCAGCTGCCTCGACGACGCGGTTAGCCGCAGGCCAGTTGATCAGCCGCGCCTCGACGCTATGAAGTGAGTCAGCCTGAGTCATGTGCTATCTCCTGCGTGGCAGTCAGGTGTAAACCTCGGTGAATGACTGGACCAACTCACCGGTGTGATAGAAGATGCCGCTGCCGAGATGCTCTTCCGTCCAGGTCGTCACAGGCCGATCAGGTTGAGCGAGGTAGCCCAGGCCGGCAAAGGTCTCGTTGCGATTCCCACTTGGATCGAAGAAATAGATCGTCTCCCCGCGGGTAATCCCATGGCGAGTCGGCGCCACGTCGATCTTGACCTTGTTCTTGGCCATGACGTCAGCCGATTTCAGTACGTCATGCCACGAGTCGAGGAAGAAGGCAATGTGGTGCAAGCCATTGCGAGGCCCACCTACGAAAGCGATGTCGTGCGGCGTGGACGTGCGGAACATCCACGTTGCAGCCTGAATGCTACTATCCGGACCTACCATAACTTGCTCAGCCAGATAAAAGTCCAGGCATTCCTTCATGAACCGGGTATTTTCCGCCACCCGATTCACGCCCGTCTCCGGATTGAGTTCACACATCAATAGGCAGTGATCCAGCCAATGGGCGCCTGCCCCCTTGACGTCATCGGGCCACGGGTCAGGATTGGTCGTTCCGACTCCGGTGCCCACATATTCCTTCGTCGCAAACAGACGCATCTCATGTCCGCTCGGCAGGTTGAACTGCAGCATACGACCGGTCGAAGGAAGGGTACCTTCGGGGAGCATTTGTGTCTTGAAGCCATAGGCTTCGATACGCTTTTGCAGCGCGTCTAGGTCGGCGTCGTGCTCAACCTTGTAGGCGACATGGTTGAGCCCTGCTTGATCGGACGGCGTCAGAATAACGGAGTACTTGTCCCATTCGTCCCAGCACTTGAGGTACACGTTTCCATGTTCGTCCTCCATCGTCCTTTTCATTCCCAGGACGTTTTCGTAGTGCTTGATTGCCAACGCCATGTCCATCACTTTCAGACTGGCATGGCCGATTCGCATCACACCCATGGTCTATCTCCTTCGGCTTATTTCGTTGAATCTTGGGCTACCTGAAAGCTCAACCCTTTGAAAAAGGGCTTTTGCATCTTGCCGACCACCTCCAGTTCTACATCATCAGTGGGCGCCACCCGGCACGCCAGCACCACACCTTGCGCTTCTTCCGCCTCGGAAATGTGCGCACGGCTCATTGCTCCTGTTTTGCGCACGCTGCCTCTGCACACTGCGACCTTACACACCCCGCACCCGCCGCTAAGGCAACCAACTGGTATGCCGCGACGCCCAAGGCGTGCCATGCCGGCAAGCAGAGACTCACCGAGAGCGCAGCTGAAACGCTCGCCGGTCTGCTTGACGGTCACGTAGACCTTCCCGTCCTGAGTAGTCACGATCACACCCTCTTGAAAAGCGGACTGCGTACTTGTTGGGCGTCGGCTGCGGAAATGAACTTCTCAAAATAGATGTCGCGTTCGAACAACCGGCCCTGGATCAGGGTCGTGACGCAGGCGTCGATCATCGCCGGCGGCCCGCACAAATAGGCTTGGTGGCCGGAAAAGTTGTTCTGGAAATGAGCCTTGGCGACCTCGTGAACGAAACCCTGCGCCAAGGGATGCGTCGCACCTTCTGCTTTTTCCGATAGCGCCGGCACGTAGCTGAAGTTCGAATACCGCTGGCTGAGCTCGCGGAACTCGTCGTCGTAATACAGTTCTGCCTCATTGCGCTGGCCATAGACCAGAGTGATAGGCTTGCTCCATCCGCTTTGCAACAAGTCGAGAATCATCGACCGAGGGCTCGACAGGCCTGAACCACCTGCCATGAAAACCATGGGCTGGTCGGCTGACCTGCGCACGAAAAACCGGCCATAGGGACCCGTCACGTGCAGAATGTTCCCCACCGCCAGTTGTTCATGGATGTAACCCGTGCCCTGTCCTCCCGGAACCCGGCGAATATTGAGCTCGATCTCTCCCGTTGCTGCGACGTCCGCAGGTGAATTGGCGATGGAAAACGCCCGTGTCTGGCGCAACTCGGGAATTTCAAGTTGCACGTACTGACCCGCCTGAAAATGAATCGGTTGATCGAGTCTCAGGAAGACGGCTTTGATCGTCGGTGTGAGTTGCTCGATGCGTGTCACCTCGGCATTGAAATCCTCGACCGGGATGACTTCGGCGTCCGGGTCTTCCTCGATGTCGGCCTCGATGGTCGTGTCATCGAGCAAGGTGGCACAGCAGGCCAACGCCTTGCGCTCCTCGCGCTCGAAGTCCATCAGCGCGAAGAGATTCGCATCGCCGAGATCGACTTCTCCGTCACACACCTGCACCTTGCAGGTTCCACATAGCCCGTGACCACACGCGTGCGGAATGTAAATGCCTTGGCGCAAGGCCGCGTCGAGTATAGTTTGCCCTTCCTCCACCTCAATGGTGGCACCCAGGGGCTGAATGTTGAGTTGGTAGGTCATTGTTCAAATCGCCGGAGGCCAATCACACCGCGGCCTGTAACTTCGGCTGCAGTGTGATTGCGCTGCCATGACGCAATCTCAATTGCAGGAACCGCTCAGACCGTTCAAGCCAGGCGTGCGAAAGCGGATCACGTCTTTGTGCGTCAGACCGTTTTCAGCCAGCGACTTCGCTGGGTCGGGATGCCACGGCTGGCCGGACTTAAACCACTGCACCTGGCTCCAGTCGATTTTTGAGAAATCGGGGTGATAGCCATAAGTGCCGGGCAACACCTGGGTGCACAGCGCACCGAACAACGTGTCCGACGGCAGGGGCAAGGCAACAGGTGCCGCAAACAACAGATGGTCTTCCCAGCCGATAAACAGCAACGGCGCCGGAAAGTTTTCGCGCGCGTCTCGTGCCGGGAACTTGTAGGGTTTGAGGGCAACAACGCTCATTTGGCTTCTCCTTGCAAGACCTCTCCACGCCAGGCAGCAAAGTTCTTTTGGTCTTCCGACCCCTCGAAATCGAAGTTGTCCCGGCCTACATTCAGGTTGTAGTAGTCGAGCAAGGCCATCAAGGGATCGAAACCTTCCTTGGTCGGATCGGCATCCGGCTTGAAACAGTTTCCTTGATACACTTGCTGCGGCGGAAGCCATGACTGCACGAACTTCTCGGGTTCGTTGTCAAAAATCTCCTTGCAGTGGTCGCTGCAGAAGTGATACTTGTCGCCGAGGTAGTCCGACTCGCGATAGCAGATCTTGGTTGCGTCGCCAGGCTCGGTGAATATCATCGGAATCTGGCAGGTAGTGCAGAGCATCGGCAGCGTCTTGTTGTAGAAACGGTTGCCCTTGGCGGCCTGCTCGCGCCAGTAGTCCCAACGCGGACGGTAATACTTGTCGAACGTCTCGGGGTACTTCTCCGACAGCCACCCCATTTCTTCTTCTGTGGGAACCCAGGTGTGGATGGGGGCCGCGGCGTTATAGTTATAGAACACGGCGAAGGTCTGATGGCTGATGTGGTCCTTGCCTTCGCAAGCCTGGTCCCAGCCCTTGGGCTTGCGGATGCCGTAACGCGCCAGATCCTTGAACAGCGCGCCGCCGTTCTGCTCGACGTACATCTCCCAGCTCTCGCGCCAGCTCATCACCCGGTTGGGCAGCATGTAGTCCTGCATCATGGCCACGATGCTCAACAGCCGATAGCCGCGCCAGAACCACTTGTCGATCCAGCGCTGCACGATGGGCACGTTGTCCGGATCCTGTTCCAGCATGAACTTGATGCATTCGATGCCGAGTGTCATGTGGCGCGATTCGTCACTTTGCGCCGAAAAACCGAAGGTGACCGTCGACATGTCCCCGTTGTAAGCAGCACCCGACATGAAGGGGACAAACAGCAGGTTGGTCAACACATATTCGAACGAAAAGCTCACCGCGGTAAGAAACTCGAACGGTCCACCGGTGGCCGCGTCTTCAAAAAATGACTTGGGCACCGACAAATACCAGACCCGGTCGTACCAATGGATGGAGTTGTGCAGGCCGTTAAAATACTTGTTGTAGTGCGAGAGAGCATGCATTTCGGTCTGGAAGTGACGCAGCTCGTCGATGGACTGCATCTGGCAAGCAACACGCGCCCCTTCACCCGTAAAATGCCGACCAACGTGGGCAAAACCTCGGTGTGCCATATACTCCAGCGGTGTCACACCCTGGATAAACACCTTGAGTGCGTTGACATAGCGCGCGTCGGAAATGCTCAACTGCCCGTTGTTCTGCGCGAAAGCGTCGATGACGGCGTAAAGCTTTTTTTCCTTCTCGCCCTGATATTTCCAGTAGGCGTCCATGGTCAGGCGGAAGGGGTCTTCCCATTTATCCCAATCGTGGATCTTTATGCTTTCGTACTTGTCGTACGGAAACACTTTTTCCATCGGCTGGTAGCTGGTCTGCCAGCCAAGACCGCGGGTCATCGCTGCGTAGCGATCCTTTAAACCGAGTTTCTTCTTCTGCACAGAAGTGTCCATTTCAATTTCCTCTTTGCCGTGTTCAGTGTTTCCAGCTCAGCGTGAACTGTTCGTCATCCTCGTCGATATATCCGGACAAGGTGATTAGGTTGATGTGGATTTGCTGGAGATCGAACTTCATGCCGATCCTGTCTTCGATGCTTCGACGGTTTATTGTGAGATGCCCGGGCGCATCGATCTTCACCATGCCAGGCGACTCTGTGGCGACCGCATTAGGGTTATCAGCGAGAATCGCCTCCACCACCGATCGAGACTCCTCGTTAGCCTGAAACGCGATAAATACGTTAGACATGAACATTCCTCTATGACGGTCAGGAATATAAATTAGCGGTTACAGAACAATCCCGGCCTTCGCAACGCGGGCACGAAGTCGCTGCCTTACTTCTTCCAAGGCGTCGTGGCCGTTTTCCGCCAAAGCCATTTCAGCGACAGGCAACAACGCTGACGCCGCCTGATCTTCCCAGGTACGCAACCAGTGAATGAGCAGCGCTTTGTTATCCTCCGATTCCGTCGCCATGGTCTTCACTACCGCATCGACCCAGCGACTGGATTCGTCATGCCACGCGGGCATGAAAGTGGTTAGCATTGCCACTGCGCTACCACCGTTGAGTGCGATGTAATCGTCGACGAAAGCGCCGTAGATCATGGGATAAAGAAGACCGTCGAGCGCCAGATTTTGGGCGACGAACAGTTCCACCGGGTCTTGCAGCACCAGAGTGTTTTCCACATAACGACGCAACGGTTGCCAATCGGGACTCGTCATCCAGGCTTGCTTGGCTTCGTCAAGAAGATCGGGCCCGGACATTACCAGCGCCAGTCGTGTGAGATACTGCGCTACACCCAGATTGTCCATTGCGTGGAACATAGCCGGCGCAGTGAAGGTCGTGCCATAACCCAAGGCACAGATCTGGGAGTTGTTCATGTTCGCGCCCCAGGCCGCGTGGCGCAAAGGCACGAGAACGGAAAGCGCCTGTTGTCGAACCTCATCGGAAACGAGATCGATCATGCCGCGCGACTCGACAAACTCGAAGTTGGATTCCATCGCGTCTTGCTGCCGCGCTCGGGTCATCGTCCACGACGCGTAGTAGAACTGACGCGGGTCTTTCAGCGCATACCAGTCCTTCATTTGGATCGCGGTGCGCGACGTGTCGAACAGTTCATGCTCGGGATCCCACGTGGGCCGGTAATGAAAATTCGCTGCCGGTTGAGCACCTACA
This sequence comes from Bordetella ansorpii, assembly GCF_900078705.1. GTDB lineage: Bacteria > Pseudomonadota > Gammaproteobacteria > Burkholderiales > Burkholderiaceae_B > Bordetella > Bordetella ansorpii_A. The sequence goes on along the minus strand of NZ_FKIF01000009.1, from coordinate 29,554 downwards.
GTGCCTTCCTGATAGCGCGAAGCGGCTTTATCGGCTCCGATGTATTGAGCCACGTGCGTGTAGGTGTGACGCAGTGGTTTGATTTCCCGCGTCTTCAAATCGATGGTCATTAACTGCTCCTGTGGTTGTGAACCGGGATGGGATGCGATCAGACTAGGCGCGCTTCATCAGGCTGCTCGGCGCTGCTCACAAGAAAATCAATGCCGCACAATCTCGCCGAAGGCATCCAATCGCGTCACCTTCTGCGCGAGGCAAAATTCTTCGAACGCAGCAATAGGCAGCATGAGCTCGACACAGAGCTCGGGGGTGCCGACTGAAAATTCGAACTGGACGAATCCCTGTGTGTTGATGGCGGTAACGCTGACAAACCTGAGGTTCGGATCGAACCTGGGTTCCGCCTCAAGGGCTGCTTGCTTGTGCATCGCCTGTGTCTCCGATTCTGTGTTTTGATATCTCAAAGCAAGTCGCGTGCCATCGGCAGAAATGAGCCTTTATTGCTGCTTTGCAGCAATGCATTTACAGGTGAGCTGCTGCGGGATCGTCATCTGTCGCAATTCGGCCCAAGCATCCTGCGTTAAACGGCCAGATGCTTCCTGCGTTTGGGCGCCGCCTTCTGCCAGGCACAAACCGAAGGACGCAGGTCAGCACAACCGTCACACAGAATCGATACAACACAGGGTATCTACGGAGGTGCCAGCGAACGAGGTCAAGCTCATTGTGCAATCGCACATCGAAAAATCTCTGGGGTGCTGTCATAAAATTCGCGAACTAGGAAAGGGGCGCAGGTCGCTTAGATCAGAAATTTCTGAAATGCACACCCCAGCAAGGCTCTGTCAATTTGATGGCGAGGCAGCGGTAGAATGAAGTGGTGAAGAAAACGAAATCGCTTTATCACGGTCACCGTTTCCCTGCCGTCGTCATCAAATTGACAGAGCCCCTGTCGGTTCTGTTAAGCCATGCAACAGCTCAGCGCTGGCGGCGTGCTGGAGACCACCTCGCGCATCCAGGGCCTCCAACAGGCAGCCGACTGGCAGGCGCTCGCGACCTTGCCGTCCGAGGTGTTCTGGCGCCTGTGCCAAGGCCGCATGGGCGATGCCCAAGCGGTCGGGCAAGTAGCAGCCCAAAGCCAGGCGGCCTTTGCCAATGGTCTGCGCCAAGCGCTCACGACTTGGCAGGAATCTGTCTCCGAGGCATTCGGCGCCAGTGGCGACGCAGCCTCTTTCACGCAGCTTTGCCAGCGCTTGGCGCAGCCCTGGACCGCCCCAAGCGCCGTACCCCAGGGCAAGACCAAGAAATGAGGGGACGGCAATGAATACGACGCAACGGACGGCGCTCGTGACGGGAGGCAACCGGGGGTTGGGCGCTGCGATCGCCCGTGCCCTGCACGATGCCGGCCACCGCGTGATCGTCACGCATACCCCCGGCAACACCACGATTGGCCAGTGGCAGCAAGCGCAAGCGACACAGGGCTACTCATTTGCCGCCTACGGGGTGGATGTATCGGACTACGAATCAACGCAGGAACTGGCGCGGCGCATCCACGCCGACGGTCATCGGATCGACATCCTGGTGAACAACGCCGGCATCACCCGCGATGCAACGCTGCGCAAGCTCGACAAGGCCGGTTGGGATGCCGTACTGCGCACCAACCTGGACTCCATGTTCAACGTCACCAAGCCGTTCATCGACCCGATGGCCGAGCGCGGCTGGGGCCGCATCGTCAACATCTCTTCGATCAACGGCAGCAAGGGCCAGTTCGGGCAGACCAATTATTCGGCGGCCAAGGCCGGGGTACATGGATTCACCAAGGCGCTCGCACAGGAGGTGGCGCGCAAGGGCGTGACGGTCAACACCGTCTCGCCGGGCTATCTGGCCACCGAGATGGTGATGGCGGTGCGAGAGGACATGCGCCAGAAGATCATCGATGCGATTCCGGTTGGCCGTCTCGGCCAGCCGGCCGAGATTGCAGCTCTTGTCGCCTTCATCGCCAGCGAAGCCGCCGCCTTCATGACCGGCAGCAACGTGGCGATGAACGGCGGTCAGCACATGTCTTGAGCCCACTGCGCGAGCGGCTGACTTCCGACGCGGCAATCCGCAGCTCTTGGAGGAGTTCCATGTATTCACGATTTCTGGTGCCGCTTGATGGCAGTCCCACATCCCTTCTGGCCCTCGATCATGCGGCGGACATGGCACGCCTGAACGGCGCCACCGTGGTCCTGCTGCATGTCATCGAGCCGACCCGGCACAGCACGGGTTTCGAGCGCCCCAAGGTCTACATCGAGGACGTCCGCCCTCACTTCCTGGCAGCCGGGCATGCCTTGTTGGACGAGGCCGCAAACCGGCTGCGTCAGGACGGAATTGCAACAGAGACAGTACTGCTTGAAAGCACTGCAGAGCGGGTATCAGAGCAAATTGCCCGGCAGGCCAAGGAGAACGATTGCGACCTGGTCATCCTGGGCACCCATGGACGCCGTGGGGTGGACCGGCTGCTGCTGGGAAGCGATGCGGAACAGGTGGCGCGTATCGCACCTGTTCCCGTGATGCTGGTGCGCCAGTCGCGCAGAAAAGAGATCACATGAATCAACAGCCCGTGGAGGCGCTCGCGCAGGTGCTCAAAGCGGTGTCGAGCGCCTCGTCGCCCATTTCAAAACCATGGCGCCGGTACGCACTGCGGCGGCGCATCTTTGCGACGCGCTCTGGCGTGCTGTGCCATCGCACTCGTGCTAGTTGAGCGCGGAGAGTCACCGTCCGAACTATGAATCAATCAAATCCCGAAGGAGGACGATTCACTATGAAATACATCTTCAAAGGTGACAGCGCGCTGGTCAGTGGCGCCGGCTCGGGTATCGGCGAGGCAACGGCACACCTGCTCGCCATAAATGGTGTGCAGGTGGTTGCCTCCGACATCGACTTCGAGGCCGCCCGACGTGTGACACAGGCCATCATCGCCGCCGGCGGCCGCGCCGTGGCACACGAGGGCAATGCGGCCAAACCCGAGGACGCCGGTGCGGCGGTGCAGTGCGCACTCAAGCATTTCGGTTCTCTGCACCTGGCTTTCAACAACGCTGGCATTGCCGGAGAACTCAAGCCTGCAGGCGAACTGGCGGCCGAGGAATGGCAACGTGTCATCGATACCAACCTCTCGGGTGTGCAGCATGCCATGCGCGCGCAGATCCCGGCCATCCTGGCCGCCGGCGGCGGCGCCATCGTCAACATGTCGTCGGTCCTGGGATTAGTCGGCAGCGCGGACGCACCGGCCTACGTCGCGGCCAAGCACGGGGTGACAGGTCTCACGCGCTCGGCGGCGTTGGCCTATTCGGCACAGGGCGTCCGCATCAACTCGCTCCATCCGGGCTATATCGAAACTCCGCTGCTCAAGGCGCTCGACGAGGCCACACTGGCAGCGCTGAAGGGGCTGCACGCCATCGGGCGCCTGGGCCGGCCCGAGGAGATCGCCCACGCAGCTTGCTTCCTGCTGTCCGAAGGTGCCAGCTTCATGTGCGGCAGCGCCATGGTGGTAGATGGCGGTTATACGGCGGCTTGAATAGGAAGGGCACAGTGGAGTTGCGCCACCTTCGATGCTTCATCGCTGTCGCGGAAGAACTCCACTTCGCGCGCGCCGCCGAGCGGCTACATATCGAGCAGTCGCCATTGTCGCGGGCCATCAAGGAATTGGAGGAGGACTTGGGTGTGCAATTATTCGAACGCACCACCCGCAGTACCCGCCTCACCCGCGCGGGCCAGCTCTTCCTGGAACACGTGCCACGCATCTTTACTGCCTTGCAGCAGGCGCGTGACAGCGTGAAAGCGGTCGCCAATGGTTTCCACGGGCAATTGCGTGTGGCCTTGTCGGATGGCATCACGCCTTCGCGCTTACCGGCCTTGCTGGCGCTATGCCGACAAGAGGAGCCCGAGGTCGAAATTCGCTTCTTCGAGGTGCCGCTGTCGCAGCAGATCAAAGGGCTGCATGATGACCTGTACGACGTGGGATTTGCCCAATCCGATGAAGTGGGCGACGGCATCGTCGCTTTGCCCGCCTGGAGCGATGCGTTGATGGTGGCGGTGCCCGCCCGGCATCCGCTGCTGATCCACAAGCGCATCCCCTTGGATGAGTTACTGCGCTACCCATTGGTACTGTGCGATCCGCAAGTCTGTGAAGGCCTCGCGAAGCATGTTGAGCGGGTGCTTCGCCGAGTGGACATGGAGCCGCTGGTCGCGGAGCGAGTTGCCACAAGCGATTTGATGATGGCGTTGGTGTCAGCGGGCTTCGCACTTGGGTTGGCGGGTGCAGCTCACATTGCCGCCAGTCGTGAATCAGGTGTGGTGGCACGACCTTTGGCGTCACGCGTGCCACCGCTGACGACCTATTTGCTTCGTCTTGACAGTGATCCGTCCGATGAACTGGCGCGGTTCATTGAGCGCGTAAAGGCCATCGATCTGCCAGAAACTCCCAGACCCGCACGAGGCCGCAATCCCGATCACCCGGAGGAACTGATGCCATGAAGAAGATCATTCCGTTCTTGCTGGTGGCTGCCTTGACCGCCTGCGGTCAGTCCGAGACACCTCTGAACGCCACCAATTCAAAGGCAAGGATTCCGACAGTAGAAGAACTGGCGGCTAACCCAGAGCACCTCAAAGAACTGCGTCTGCAATGCAAGACCGACCGCCCCAAGTTGGGCGATACGATATGCGATCGGGTCGCCGAAGCCACGCGCAAACGGTTCTATGGCGACCGTGATACTCCGTACACGCCACCGAAACAATCGCCCAAGTTCTGATCGTCGGTGACGCGCCGCATCGGCTTCATATTCTTGTCCGACACGCCGCGATGCGCCTTCGCTTGCGGCGCTTTTCTTCGGCTCGCCGTCACACTAATTCTTTCTTTTTGCTCGACCATTCTGCTGAAAACGGTCTTTGACCGGCACTGACCCGGCACCGATCCTGACGCATGCGGCACGTTCCTGTGCCGCGATTTCCATGAGGAATCAGCGCAGGAGAAATCGGAGGCCAGGTCATGCAAGGGACGAACGTGCTGTTCGGTCAGATCGCCGTGGTGTTCGGCATCGTGATCGCCGGCGTGTGGGGCGCCACACAATGGACAGCAGCGGCCCTTGGCTATCAAGTACGCCTTGGCTCTCCCTGGTTCGATCTTCTTGGCACGCCGATCTACCACCCGTGGAAGCTGTTTGAGTGGTGGTTCTTCTTCGGCGCCTATGCGCCGGAAGTATTCGACACCGGCGGCGCCATCGCCGGCGCCAGTGGCATGGTCGCCGTGGGCGTTGCCATCGCCATGTCGGTCTGGCGCTCGCGCCAAGCTCGCCTCGTCACCACCTACGGCTCGGCGCGTTGGGCTAACGCGCAGGACATTCGCATGGCGGGCCTCACGCATCCAGCCGGCGTCTTCCTCGGCCAGCACGACCGCCAGTACCTGCGGCATGAAGGCCCGGAACACGTCCTGACCTTCGCGCCTACGCGCTCGGGCAAGGGCGTCGGCCTCGTGGTGCCGACGCTGCTGTCCTGGCCTGCATCCGCCGTCATCCACGACATCAAAGGCGAGAACTGGCAGATCACTGCGGGCTGGCGCTCGCGCTTCTCGCATTGCCTGCTGTTCAACCCGACCGATGCGAAGTCGGCGGCCTACAACCCGCTGCTGGAGGTGCGGCGCGGCGCGCATGAGGTGCGCGATGTGCAGAACATCGCGGACATTCTGGTTGATCCCGAAGGTGCGCTGGAGAAGCGCAACCATTGGGAGAAGACCAGCCACGCGCTGCTGGTCGGGGCCATCTTGCATGTCCTCTACGCGGGCGAAGACAAGACGCTGCGCGGCGTCGCCAACTTCCTCTCCGATCCGGCCAGCCCGTTCGAGCTGACCTTGCATCGGATGATGACCACGCCGCACCTCGGCGATGGGCCGCATCCGGTCGTCGCATCGGCGGCGCGCGAAGTGCTCAACAAGTCGGACAACGAGCGTTCCGGCGTGTTGAGCACTGCCATGTCGTTCCTCGGCCTGTACCGCGATCCCACGGTGGCCGAAGTCACCTCGCGTTGCGACTGGCGCATCGCCGATCTGATCGCGGCCGAGCATCCGGTATCGCTATATCTGGTGGTGCCGCCTTCGGACATTTCGCGGACAAAGCCGCTCATCCGCCTGATCCTCAACCAGATCGGCCGGCGCCTCACCGAGTCGCTCGATGGCTCCGACGGCATCGCACGCCGCCACAAGCTGCTGCTGATGCTCGATGAGTTCCCAGCGCTGGGGCGTCTGGACTTCTTCGAGACGGCCCTAGCCTTCATGGCGGGCTATGGCATCCGCAGCTTCCTCATCGCGCAGTCGCTCAACCAGATCGACAAAGCCTACGGCCAGAACCATTCGATTCTGGACAACTGCCATGTGCGCGTGACGTTTGCGACGAATGACGAGCGCACCGCCAAGCGCATTTCCGAGACGTTGGGCACTGCGACCGAACTGCGCGCCCAGCGCAATTACGCAGGCCACCGGCTGGCTCCGTGGCTGGGCCACCTCATGGTGTCGCGTCAGGAAACCGCGCGCCCGCTGCTGACGCCCGGCGAAGTCATGCAGCTTCCGCCTGACGTGGCGGTGGTGATGGTGTCGAGCGTGGCGCCGATCAAGGCGAAGAAGCTGCGCTACTACGCGGACGCCAATTTCAAGCGGCGCGTGCTGCCGCCTCCTGTGCTGGCGGACGGCCGATACGCCGACGCGCCGCCGGTGCGCCCGGACGACTGGAGCGGCCTGGCGATTCCTGCTGTACCCGCCGCGCCTGCGGCCGATGCCGCCGAAGGCTTCGGCGCTTCGACCGACGACGGTGGCCCACGCCGTCAACCCGAACTCTCCGAAACCGTCGCCTACGCCCCCGAGCTGGCCGCGAGCACCGCCGACCTCGACCTGCTCGATGACGACGACGACCTGCCGCTTCCCCTTCCTCGCCAGCTTAATCCGGCCATGCAGCGCACGGCCCGGCTGGCTTCCCTCGACCCCAACGACGGAATCGAGCTATGAGCCACTACCGCCTGAATCTCTTTATCCAGCCGGAGCACGCCAAGCGCCTGGACGAGCTGGCCGCCAAGAAAGGCGTGTCCAAGTCGTCCATCGTCGCGGCGGCGCTCGCATCGTGGCTGTCGCCCGATGCCGCCGACCAGCGCGAGGCGGCCATCGCCAAGCGGCTTGATCGCCTGTCGCGTCAGGCCGAGCGCATGGAGCGCGACCAGAACATCGCCATCGAGACGCTGGCACTGTTCATCCGCTACTACCTGACCGTCAGCACGCCGGTGCCGGAGGCCCATCAGGAGGCGGCGCGCGCCCAGGGCAAGGCGCGCTTCGAGCAGTTCACCGAGCAGCTTGGCCGCAACCTGCTGCGGGGCCGCAGCCTGGTGCGCGACGTGGTGGAGGAACTGCATGCCGACCCGATGCAGATGGAGGACGCGGCGGCAGCCGCGCAAGCGCAGGAGCGTGCGTCATGAGCGCCGTTCCGCAGTCCATGAGTGCCACGTCGCTCGACCGCCGCATCCAGATGCTGCGCACGGCAATGGGGCCGCTGATCGCCGCTGCGCTCGAAGACCCCGACGTGGTGGAAATCATGCTCAACCCGGATCGCACCCTTTGGGTGGATCGCCTGTCGTCGGGCCGCGCGCCGATGGGCGTTGAGATGCCCGAGGCTGATGGCGAGCGAATCATCCGCCTGGTCGCGGCCCATGTCGGCGCGGAAGTCCATCGCGGCCAGCCGCTCTTGTCGGCGGAGCTGCCCGAGACGGGCGAACGCTTCGAGGGCATCTTGCCGCCTGCTGCACCGGGGCCGGCCTTCGCGCTGCGCAAGCGCGCCATCGGCGTGATTCCGCTGGAGCGGTACGTCATCGACGGGATGATGACCAGCGCCCAAGCGGGCTTTCTCGTTCGCGCCGTGCGCGAGCGTCAGAACGTGCTGATCGCCGGCGCTACCAGCAGCGGCAAGACGACCTTGGCCAATGCACTGCTGGCCGAGATCGCCGCCACCGGCGACCGCGTACTGGTGCTCGAAGACACGGTGGAACTGCAATGCGCGGCGCGCGACCACGTTCCACTGCGCACGCGCGCAGGCGTGGTGTCCATGACGGAACTGGTGCGCTCGTCCATGCGCCTGCGGCCGGATCGCGTCGTCGTCGGCGAGGTGCGCGGCGCCGAGGCGCTGGATCTCATCAAGGTGTGGGGCACGGGCCACCCCGGCGGCATCGCCACGATCCATGCCGGCTCCGCGCTGGGCGCGCTGCTGCGCCTGGAACAACTGATTCTCGAAGTGGCCGTGAATCCGCCCCGTGCGCTGATCGCCGAGGCGGTCAACGTGGTGATCCACATCGTCGGGCGCGGGCGCAAGCGCCGCATCGAGAGCATCGCCCGCGTCGTCGGCTTCGACGGCGTGGGCTACCAACTGGCGGACGCGCTGGAAACGTCGTTTCCCGAGCTACTGCCGATCCCCGATGCCGCATCCGCTGCGGCGACTTCCCCGTCCCCTGACCAACCTGGAGAACTGCCATGACGCAGATGACCATTTCTGCTTTCCGTGTTTCCGTAAATCCGGCTTTGCGCCTTGCACGGCTGCGTAGCCTGGCCCGCCCTGCTGGGCAAGGGCTGCTGCTGGCCGCGCTGCTGCTGTTCCTGGCCGGCACCGCGCAGGCCGCCGGTTCCTCGATGCCGTGGGAAGGCCCGCTGCAATCCATCCTCGAATCCATCCAGGGGCCGGTGGCGCGCATCGTCGCGGTCATCATCATCATCGCAACCGGCCTCGCGCTGGCCTTCGGCGACACGTCGGGTGGTTTCCGCAAGCTGATCCAGATCGTGTTCGGCCTGTCCATCGCGTTCGCGGCTTCGAGCTTCTTCCTGTCGTTCTTCAGCTTCTCCGGCGGGGCCGTCGTATGAGCGGCCCGGATACCTTCGCGGCTGGGTTCGAGGTGCCGCTGCATCGCTCGCTGACCGAGCCGATCCTGCTGGGCGGTGCGCCGCGCACCGTGGCAATCGCCAACGGCACGCTGGCCGCCGCCGTCGGGCTAGGCCTGCAACTGTGGATTCCTGGCGTCGTGCTCTGGATCGTCGGCCATTCGCTGGCGGTATGGGGCGCGCGCGTCGATCCGCAGTTCATGGCCGTGTTCGCCCGGCACATCAAGCACCGCCCGCTGCTGGACGTGTGAGGGGACGCCGCCATGCTGAACCTTGCCGAATACCGCCAGCGACCCGCATTGCTCGCCGACTGGCTGCCGTGGGCTGGATTGGTTGCGCCGGGCGTCGTCTTGAACAAGGACGGCAGTTTCCAGCGCACGGCCCGGTTTCGCGGGCCTGACCTCGACAGCGCGACGCAAGGCGAGTTGATCGCCACGTCGGCACGCCTGAACAACGCCCTGCGCCGCATGGGTTCGGGCTGGGCGCTGTTCATTGAAGCAGAGCGCCGACCCGCCGCCGACTATCCGCACTCGGAGTTTCCCGAGCCACTGTCGTGGCTGGTGGACGAGGAACGCCGCGCCACCTTCGAGGACTCGGGCAACCACTTCGAGAGCGGCTATCACCTGACGCTGGTGTACCTGCCGCCCGAGGAATCGCGCGCCCGTGCCGCCAAGATGCTCTACGAGAACACGCCGACGAATGGCGTGGACTGGCGCGAGCGCCTGCAAGCCTTCGTCGCGGAGACGGATCGCGTCTTTGACCTGCTCGATGGCGTGATGCCGGAAATCACCTGGCTCGATGACAGCCAGACGCTGACCTACCTACACGCCACCATCTCGACGCGGCGCTATCGCGTCGGCGTGCCCGAAGTGCCGTTCCACATCGACGCGCTGCTGACCGATTCCGCGCTGGTCGGTGGCCTGGCACCGATGCTGGGCGACCAGCACCTGCGCGTGGTGTCGGTGCGGGGCTTCCCGACCTCGACCTGGCCGGGGATTCTGGACGACCTCAACCGCCTCGGCTTTGCCTACCGCTGGAGCACGCGCTTCCTGTGCCTCGACAAAGCCGAGGCGGAACGGGAGTTGGGGCGCCTGCGCCGCCAGTGGTTCGCCAAGCGCAAGAACGTCATCGCGCTGCTGCGCGAAACGATCTTCCAGCAAGAAAGCCCGCTGGTGGATACCGACGCCAGCAACAAGGCGGCGGATGCAGACGCGGCCTTGCAGGAGCTGGGCAGCGATCAAGTCGCCTTCGGCTACCTCACCGCGACGGTGACGGTGCTCGATGCCGACCCGGCCGTGGCCGACGAGAAGCTGCGCATGGTTGAGCGCGTCATTCAGGGACGCGGCTTCATCACCATCCCGGAAACGCTCAACGCCGTGGATGCGTGGCTGTCGTCCATTCCGGGCAACGCCTACGCCAACGTGCGGCAGCCCATCGTCTCGACGCTGAACCTGGCTCACATGATGCCGGTGTCGGCGGTATGGGCCGGGCCGGAAAAGGACGAGCACCTGGACGGCCCGCCGCTGATCGTCACGCGCACCGATGGCGCCACGCCTTTTCGCTTGGTCACTCACATCGGCGACGTGGGCCACACGCTGGTCGCGGGGCCGACCGGCATGGGCAAGTCGGTTTTGCTCGCCACGCTGGCAATGCAGTTCCGCCGCTATCGCGGCTCGCGCATCTTCGCGTTCGACATGGGCCGCTCGATGCGCGCCACGGTTCTCGGGCTGGGCGGCGAGCACTACGACCTCGGGACGGACGGCGAAATCGCCTTCCAGCCCTTGGCACACATCGACCGCGAGGGCTACCGCACCTGGGCGGCCGAATGGATCGAAGGCCGCTTGCTGCATGAAGGCGTGGCGGTCGGTCCCGACGAGAAAGCGGCTATCTGGTCGGCGCTGGGAAGCCTCGCCGGTGCGCCGTTGGAGCAGCGCACGATGACGGGGCTTTCCGTGCTGCTGCAATCGAACACGCTGCGTCAGGCGCTGTCGCCCTATGTGCTCGGCGGTGCCCACGGCAAGCTGCTGGACGCCGACCATGACCGGCTAGGCATGGCCGACGTGCAGTGCTTCGAGATGGAGGAACTGATGCACAACAAGGCCGCCGTCATGGCCGTGCTGCATTACCTCTTTGCGCGCTTCGATGAACGCTTCGACGGTGCGCCCACGCTGCTGATCCTCGATGAAGCGTGGCTGTTCCTCGATGACCCGGTGTTTGCCGCGCGTATCCGGCAATGGCTCAAGACGCTCAGGAAAAAGAACGTCAGTGTCATCTTCGCCACGCAATCGCTGGCGGACATCAAGGATTCGAGCATCGCACCCGCGATCATCGAGAGCTGCGCAAGCCGCATCTTCCTGCCGAACCCGCAGGCGACCGAGCCGCAGATTCGTACGATCTACGAGGGCTTCGGCCTGAACTCACGGCAGATCGAAATCGTCGCCACCGCGCAGCCCAAGCGCGACTACTACTACCAATCCCGCTTCGGCAACCGCCTATTCGACCTCGACCTGGGGCCGGCGACGCTGGCCTTTGCGGGCGCTTCCACGCCGCAAGACCAGCGCGACATGGACCGCGTGCTGCTGGACGCCGGCACGCCCGGCTTCGCAGGCGGCTGGCTGCGCCATTGCGGCCTCGATTGGGCGGCCGATCTGCTGCCCTCGTTCCCCGGCCTCGCGCCGGGTTCCCTCCGTACCGCTGACCACCTATTGGAGAACCAGCTATGAAGATCCGTGCGCTTTCCATTTCTCTCGCCGCCGCGCTGTCGGTATCGCTGCTGGCCGTACAACCGGCATCTGCCATCACGGTGTTCGATCCGTCCAACTTCGTGCAGAACACGCTGACCGCGATTCGCACGCTGGAGCAGATCAACAACCAGATCCAGCAGCTTCAGAACGAAGCGCAGATGCTGATGAACCAGGCGCGCAACCTCGCCAGCCTGCCGTCCAGCGTGGTGAACCAGTTGCGCGCCAATCTGGCGACGACCGAGCGGCTGATCGCTCAGGCTCGCGGCTTGGCCTACGACGTGACGAACCTCGATCGGGAGTTCGCGCGCCTGTATCCCGAGCAGTACGCCGCCACCGTCAGCGGCGACCAGATGTACCGCGACGCGCAGGAGCGTTGGCGGAACACGCTCAACGGCTTGCAGACCACCATGCAGATGCAGGCGCAGGTGTCGCAGAACCTGGGCGAAGACGAAAGCGTGCTGGCCGACCTTGTGAGCAAGAGCCAGTCGGCCCACGGTGCATTGCAGGCCATGCAGGCCATGAATCAGTTGCTCGCCTTGCAGGCCAAGCAATCGATACAGGCGCAACGGCTCCAGATCACACAAGACCGGGCCGCCTCGCTGGAGCTGGCGCGACAGGCGGCGGCCACGGAACGTGCCCGCGAAGTGCGGCGGCGCTTCCTGGGCGAAGGCACGCCGTACACGCCGCAGACCGTGAACTTCTACCGCGACTGACGGGAGGCCGCCATGCGATGTGTCCTCGTCCTGTGTGCTGTGCTGCTGGCCGCTTGCAGCGAGCAGCCGGCCGACAATCTTGCCGATGCCTTGGCCGCCGATCCCGTGCGGCTCAAGGCATTGCGCGCGCAATGCGCGGCCGACCGACAGGCTACGGGCGAGGACGCCTGCCGCGCCGCTACCGAAGCCTTCCGGCGGCGCTTCTTTTCTGGCCAGGCCGGGCCTGATGAATACCTGACGCTGCCCGACCTGCCGCCGATCCCGCCGAGCTTCGAGGAATCGGCCGATGGCATGGCGCCGGCCGTTCCCGTCGAACCGGAGGACACGCCATGAATGACGTGACCATCATCGACCAGTTCCTCAACACCTTCGCCACCTACATCGACTCGGGTTTCGGACTGCTGCGGGGCGAAGTGGCGTTCCTCACGGCCACGCTGATCGTCATCGACATGACGATCGCCGGCCTGTATTGGGCCATGAGCCATGCCACCGGCCAGGGCGAGGACGTGATCGCCAAGCTGCTGCGCAAGGTGCTCTACGTCGGTGCCTTCGCCTATATCCTCAACAACTTCAACTGGCTGGCCAGCATCGTGTTCCGCTCGTTCGCCGGGTTGGGCATCACCGCCACCGGCTCGGCCATCACGATGGAGAACTTCCTCCAGCCGGGCCGGCTGGCCAAGACCGGCATCGACGCCGGGGCGCCAATTCTGGAACAGATCGGCGAGATGGCCGGGTTTCCCGAGGTGTTCGTGAACCTCGATCCCATCGTGGTGATGTTCCTCGCTTGGTTGGTCGTGGTCCTGTGCTTCTTCGTGCTGGCGATCCAGCTTTTCATCACGCTGATCGAGTTCAAGCTGACCACACTCGCGGGCTTCGTGTTGGTGCCGTTCGCGCTGTGGAACAAGACCAGCTTCCTCGCCGAGAAGGTGCTGGGCAACGTGGTGTCGTCCGGCGTCAAGGTACTGGTGCTGGCCGTGATCGTGGGCATCGGCTCGGGCCTGTTCGCGCAGTTTCAAGTCCATCCCGCCGAACCGTCCATCGACCACGCGCTGGTCATCATGCTGGCCTCGCTCACCTTGCTGGCGCTGGGGATCTTCGGCCCCGGCGTCGCCACGGGCCTCGTGTCCGGTGCGCCGCAGCTCGGCGCTGGCGCAATGGCCGGTGCTGCTGTCGGCGCTGCCGGCACGGCTGTCGCCATCGGCGCCGCCGCGACGGGCGTGGGTGGCGCCGTGGCTGCTGGCGCGCGCATGGCCCCGGCTGCCGCCAAGCTGGCCGGAAGCGGTGCGCGCGCCGCCACGACGGCGGCCGGCAGTGCGAAGTCGGCGTTCCAGGCCGGTTCCGCCGCCGCTGGCGGCGGCGCAAAGGGCGCGATGGCGGGCCTGGGCAACGTCGCCAAGACCGGCGCGCAGGCCGCCGGATACGCGGCTGCATCCCGTGCTTCCGCTGCCGGGCAGCGGATGGCCGCTCCGTTCCGTGCTGGCTGGAATGGCTCGATGGCCGACGCTGGCGCGTCAGCCGGCCAAGCCTCCGCAGGAGAAGCCCCCGCAGGCGACGCCGCTGCACAGAAGCCGGAACAACCCGCCTGGGCCAAGCGGCTGCATCGCCGCCAGCAACTCACCCACGCCGCGACCACCGCCGCGCACACGCTGCGCGGCGGTGACGGTGGCGGCTCGGGGCAAGGCCCGAGCCTGCGCGGCTCCGACGAGTAAAGCGATTCACAAGGAGAACTGACCATGCGATTCAGAAAACCGCAGGTGCGCTATGCCGACACGCCGCAGCCTGCCACGCCGTACCAAGCTGCCGGCCAGGTGTGGGACGACCGTATCGGCTCGCCGCGCGTGCAGGCGAAGAACTGGCGCCTGATGGCCTTCGGCTGTCTGACGCTCGCGCTGTTGATGGCCGGCGGCCTGGTGTGGCGCTCGGCGCAGTCCTTCGTGACGCCCTACGTCGTGGAGGTGGACAACGCGGGCCAGGTGCGCGCCGTGGGCGAAGCCGCCACGCCGTACCGGCCCAACGATGCACAGACGGCGCACCACATCGCGCGCTTCGTGACGCTGGTGCGCTCGCTGTCCATCGACCCCATCGTCGTCCGCCAGAACTGGCTGGACGCCTACGATTACACGACCGACAAGGGCGCGGCCGTGCTCAACGACTACGCGCGAGTCAACGACCCGTTCGCGCGCATCGGCAAGGAGTCGGTGACGGTGCAGATCACCAGCGTCGTGCGCGCCAGCGACACGTCTTTCAACGTGCGCTGGACGGAACGCCGCTACGTCAACGGCGCCGCGGCGGGCCTGGAGCGGTGGACGGCCGTGGTGTCCATCGTGCTCCAGCCGCCGCGCACCGAAGAACGCCTGCGCAAGAACCCCCTGGGCATCTACGTCAACGGCCTGTCGTGGAGCCGCGAACTGGATTCTTCCGAAGGAGCCAAGCCATGAATGATCTTTTCCGTAAATCCGCTTTGCCGGTGATCCTGCTTGCCCTCGTGGGCTGCGCCTCGCAGGGCAAGCCACCGCCGACCATCTCGCTCGATGAGCCGGTGCAGGCCCAGCCGCTGCCGGAGCCGCCCGCGCCGGTGGAGGTGGTGGCCGTGCCCGAGGTTCTACCGATGCCGGCGCAGTTGAAGCCGTTGCCCGAAGCTGAGGACGCCAAACCTGCGCCGGAGCCGGCTGACGAGAAGGTGCGCGTCTCGCGCGCCAATGCCGAGGCCCGCGTAGCCCCCACGCGCGAGGGCTACGTCAATGCGATTCAGGTTTGGCCCTTCACGGACGGGGCGCTCTATCAGGTCTATGCGGCCGTGGGCCGCGTGACCGTGGTTTCGCTCCAGCCGGGCGAGGAACTGGTGACGGTGGCCGCTGGCGATACCGTGCGCTGGATCGTGGGCGACACGTCCAGCGGCAGCGGTGCCGATCTGCGCGTGAACGTGCTGGTCAAGCCGATTCGCTCAGGCCTCAAGACCAATCTCGTCATCACCACCAGCCGCAGGACGTACCTGCTGGAGCTGGCTTCGACGGAAAAGACGTGGATGGCGTCGGTGTCCTGGGAGTACCCGCGCGACCGGATGCTGGCGCTACAGCGCCAAGCGCAGGCGGCCAATGCCGCCGCGCCGGTCGATGCCGGGCTGGCGCTAGAGAACCTGCGCTTCCGCTACGCAATCAGCGGCAGCAATCCGCCGTGGAAGCCGTTGCGCGCCTTCGACGACGGGCAGAAGGTCTATATCCAGTTCCCCGCTGGCATCGCGCAAGGCGAGCTGCCGCCGCTGTTCGTGATAGGGCCGGAAGGCGACGGGCAACTGGTGAACTACCGCTTCCGCTCGCCGTACTACATCGTGGATCGCCTCTTTGGCGCGGCAGAGCTGCGCCTGGGCGGCGACAAGGGCGCCATGGTGCGGATCGAGCGCACGGATGGCGTGGCACGGAGGAACTGACCATGATCCAGGACGACACCCCCGACCTCGCCAGGCCGCAAGCGGGCAAGGTCGCGCCCGAGGCGTTGGCGCTGCGCGCCCAGCCGCGCCCGGTCACGCGCCTGAACCGGCGCACGCTGGCCATCCTCGTCGGCGGCCTGTCGGTCGCCGTGCTCGGAGCCACGATCTGGTCGTTGCAACCGCAGCGGCGCAGCGCGGGCGAGCAGCCCGAGCTTTACAACGTCGATCGCGTCTCGAAGTCCGAAGGGCTGGACGGCCTGCCGGCCGACTACTCGAAGCTGCAGCCGAAGGTGCCCGAGTTGGGGCCGCCGCTGCCGGGCGATCTTGGCCCGGCCATCGTGAACTCGCAGCAGCCGGCCGTGGCCGCTTACGCGGCCCCCGGCCACCATCCCAACGATGCCTTGCGCAAGGAGGAAGAAGCCGCTGCGGCTTCGTCGGTGTTCTTCCGTTCGGGCGGCCAAGGCCCCACCGCCGCGGTGGCGCAGGCGACGCCGGGTGCGCCTGGTGGTGCAAGCGCGCTCGCGGCCTTCGACCCGCTCGCAGCCGGGTCGGCCTCGACGGCGGCGCAGCCTGGCGACCCGACCGCCGTGCAGAACCGGCAAGACCAGAAGGAGGCGTTCCTGAAAGCCGGTTCTACGGAAACCCGCAATTCCGGCAATCTGGCGCTGCCGGCGTCGCCCTATCAGGTGATGGCTGGAACCGTGATCGCGGGCGCGCTGGTGACGGGCATCAAGTCGGACTTGCCGGGCGACGTGATCGCCACGGTGACGGAGCCGGTCTATGACACGGCTACAGGCAAGTACCTGCTGATCCCGCAGGGGTCGCGCATCCTCGGGCGCTACAACAGCCAGGTCAGCTACGGGCAGAGCCGCGTGCAGGTGGTGTGGAACCGGATCATCCTGCCCGACACGTCCTCGCTGACGCTCGACAACCTTGTCGGCACCGATCCAGCCGGCTATTCCGGTCTAGAGGATGACGTGGATTGGCATTGGAATCGCATCGTCGCGGGCGCGGTGCTGACGACGCTGCTGGGCGTCGGAGCCGAGCTGGCCGCGCCGGAGAACCGCCAGGACGGCAACCGCATCGTCATCGCCGGGCGCGACAGCGCCCAGGACGGCATCAATCAGGTCGGCCAGGAGATCACCCGGCGCAACATGAACATCCAGCCGACGCTGACCGAGCGGCCGGGCCTGCCGGTGCGGATCATCGTCAACCGGGATCTAGTGCTGCGGCCCTACCAGCCGCTGTTCTTCAATCGGGGAGCTTCGCAATGAGCGCGACCAAGAAGCTGCGGCTCGGGCCGCTGCCCAAGACCGAGAACGTCAAGCTGACCTTTGCCTGCCCGGCCAGCCTGAAAGCCGACCTCGACCGCTACGCCGCGCTGCACGCGCAGGCATATGGCGAAGCAGTCGATGCAGAGAAGTTGATCCCGCACATGCTGGAGGCGTTCATGGCGGGGGATCGGGGATTCAGGAAGGGCACGACGACCCGGAGCGCGCCATCAAAGCCTACATGATGGCATCGCATTCCAACGGCATCCATCGAACGCGCAGCCCTCAGCTGCGCGTTCTTCATTCTGGAGGCCGCCAAGCCTCTTGGGCTATGATGACGCGACAGGCCCGCCGTTCCTCGGCAATCCAGCACGACACAGTGCGATGCGGCTTTCTCTCCCGACGCTCTTATGTGGCTCCTAGCCGACGAAGCCGCGGTTCTGCAAAGCGGCCCCGAAAAGAGCTAACCTACTGCCCCATATACGGTTTCAAGCCCTGCGTGATTTGCGCGAAAGACTTGACACCGGCACTTTTTTGGATGGCGCAAGGGGCTCGGCTATCGGATCGACGGGGGCATTAAAAAATTAAATAAGAACCGATCTCATTTAATTTGACTAAACAATAGGAATCATTATCATTAACACCTGTCTCAAACACATTGAGGGAATCCATCATGGTGGCAGTGGCGGCAGGGCTGAGTGCAGTGATAGTGGGCGCCGACAGGCTCGGCAACATTCCCGACCTTCTGAAGGGTCACAACATCTCGATCACGCATCACATCAGCGGCCGTGATCCCTCGCATCAAAAGAAGACGCTGCAGTTGCCGTCGGGCACGCAACTGGTGATCCTGCTGACGGATTTCCTGGGCCACAACGTCATGAAGACCTTCCGGCACGCCGCCCAGCGCGCGGGCATCCGCGTGGTGGCTTGTCGGCGTTCGGTGTGCAGCATGCAGCAGGCCCTGCAGCAATGCGGCCTGTGCGCCAATGCGGCGCAGTGTCCCAACGCACGCTGAACACCGTCCGATAAGAGCACCGCGGGTTGCGCCGCGGTCGTGATGCGAGACAACGAAGCGGCCGGAACGCGATGCGTCCGGCCGCTTCGCGCATTCCGCCAGCGGAGGCGTCACGCGGAGCGCCCAATGGCATCGGGCCCGCGCAAGCGGGCCCGATCGGCATGCCGTGCCACGAAGCGGGCTCAGTCGGCCCGGGCCGACGCCACGCTGGTGTTGGAGATGCGGCGCGCGCCGTTGTAGCGCTTGTTCCAGTAAGCCATCTTCATGTCTTCGATGCGGACCCGGCCGCCCGCGCTGGGCGAGTGCACGAAGCGGTCTTCGCCCATGTAGATGCCGACGTGCGAAAAACGGCGGCCCATGGTGTTGAAGAACACCAGGTCGCCGGGGCGCAGTTCGTTGCGCGCGATCGAGGTGCCCCAACCGGCGATCTCGGCGGCGTTGCGGGGCAGCTTCAGGCCCAGCGAGCGCTCGGCCGAGTATTGGACCAGGCCGCTGCAATCGAAGCCGGTGTCGGGCGAACTGCCGCCGAAGCGGTAGCGCACGCCCAATTGGGTGAGGGCTGCGCCGACCAGGGGATTGTCTTCGGTGAGGGACAGCGAACGGCGGGGTTCGGACTTGCGGCCCAGCTTTTGGGAGACCAGTTCGCCGATGGGGTCGTTGGACGCGGTCCAGTCGCCATCGTAGCGGTCGAAGCCGCCCTCGCCGCTGTCTTCGTAGGAGAGGCGGTCTGCACGGGGGCCGTTGCCGGGACTGCTTGCGCAACCTGCCATCACCGCCACGCATCCCATCGCACCGAGCATCCGGACCCACTGCATGACGCGGCGGGAGTGGAAGGCTGAGAGCGAGGAATGGGGCCTGGTTTGAGGCATTGTTCTCGGGAAGAAAGCTGCGCGTCGGGGCCGGAAGGGCCACCGAAGGGTAACAAACAATTCAGCGATTCTACCAAACCGATTGTGACAGTCTGTGTGTCTCAAGCAGACATCTTGCAGGGTTCTACGGGAAATGCGGGTTGATCTTGGCGCGATCCTCGGGGAGACTGAGGGCGCCACGGCAAGCTTCATGAAAGCTGGGCATGCCACGATAAGACCAAAAAGAGCAACTGGACGCCGGGCGCCGGGTAAAGCCGTGCTGCAAAAGGCTACCGAAATATATCAGGAGACATACATGGAAAGAACTCGGGATTTCCACTATCGGTCCATTCATGACCGGGACGGATTCTGGCGCGAGGAGGCCCAGCGCATCCATTGGGAGACGCCGTTCTCCCAAGTGCTGGATGACAGCCGCCTGCCCTTCGCGCGCTGGTATGTGGGGGGGCGCACCAACCTCTGCTACAACGCCGTCGACCGCTGGCTGCCGCAGTATGCCGGCCATACCGCGCTGGCCTGGGTCTCCACCGAGGTCGGCCAGCAGCGGATCTATACGCGCGCCCAGTTGCATGCCGAGGTGAACGCGGTGGCCGCCATGTTGCGCGAGCAGGGCGTGGGCCGCGGCGATCGCGTGCTGATCTACATGCCGATGGTGCCCGAGGCCGTGTTCGCCATGCTGGCGTGCGCCCGCATCGGCGCCGTGCATTCGGTGGTGTTCGGCGGCTTCGCGTCGGTGAACCTGGCGCAGCGCATCGACGACGCGGCGCCCAAGGTGCTGGTGTGCGCCGACGGCGGGTCGCGCGCGGGCAAGGTCGTGCCGTACAAGCCGCTGGTCGACAAGGCCCTGGGCCTGTGCCGGACGCCGCCGCCGGCCGTCATCGTGCTGGACCGGGGGCTGGTGCCCTTCGAGCCGCTGGCGGGCCGCGACCTGGACTACGCCGAACTGCGCCGCCGCCACGAAGGCGCGCAGGTGCCGGTGCAATGGGTGGAGTCGTCCGAGCCCAGCTACGTGCTGTACACATCGGGCACCACCGGCCGCCCCAAGGGCGTGCAGCGCGATACGGGCGGTTATGCCGTGGCGCTGGCCGCCTCCATGGAATACCTGTTCGACGGCAGGCCCGGCGACACTTTCTTCTGCACCAGCGACATCGGCTGGGTGGTGGGACACTCCTATATCGTCTACGGCCCACTGATCGGCGGGCAGGCCACGGTGCTGTACGAAGGCACGCCCGTGCGTCCCGACGGCGCCATCCTCTGGAAGCTGGTCGAGCAGTTCGGCGTGAACACGCTGTTCTCGGCCCCCACGGCGGTGCGCGTGCTCAAGCGCCAGGATCCGGCGCTGCTGCGCCGCCACGACCTGTCCTCGCTGCGCGCCGTGTACCTGGCCGGCGAGCCGCTGGACGAGCCGACGGCCCGCTGGGTGTCCGAGGGCCTGGGCAAGCCCATCATCGACAACTACTGGCAGACCGAGTCGGGCTGGCCCATCCTGTCGGCCCAGCCGGGCGTGGAACGGGTGCCCACGCGCTTCGGCAGCCCCTCGTTTCCCACCTATGGCTTCGACGTGCGCATCGTCGACGAAGCCACGGGCGAAGACCTGGAGCCGGGCGAGAAGGGCGTGGTGGCCATCGAGCCGCCGCTGCCGCCCGGCGCCATGACCACCATCTGGGGCGACGACGAGCGTTTCGTGCAGACGTATTTCACGTCCGTCCCGGGCCGCCAGGTGTATTCCACCTTCGACTGGGGGCGGGTGGACGACGACGGCTACTGGTACATCCTGGGCCGTACCGACGACGTGATCAACGTGGCCGGCCACCGCCTGGGCACGCGCGAGATCGAAGAATCCATCAACAGCCATGCCGGCGTGGCCGAATGCGCGGTGGTCGGGGTGGCCGACGAACTGAAGGGACAGGCGGCCATGGCCTTCGTGGTGCTCAAGCGTCCCGACGATATCGAGGGCGCCGACGCGGTGCGCGCGCTGGAAGGCGATATCATGCGGGTCGTGGAAGAGCAGCTAGGCGCGGTGGCGCGGCCTGCGCGCATCCGCTTTGTCGGCGCGCTGCCCAAGACGCGTTCGGGCAAGGTGCTGCGCCGGGCCATCGTCGCCGTGTGCGAGAACCGCGACCCGGGCGATCTCACCACCATCGAAGATCCCTCAGCCCTGCAACAGATCAAGGAAGCCTTGCAATGAAGAGCAAACCCGTGCTGACCGCGGAAGACGTGAAGAAAATCCTGGCGGCGGCCGAAGCCCATGCGTTGGCCAACAAGTGGGCGGTGACCATCGCCGTGGCCGACGACGGCGGCCATCAGCTGGGCATGCTGCGCCTGGACGGCGTGGCGCCGGTCTCGTCGTACATCGCTCCCGCCAAGGCGCGCACCGCCGCGCTGGGCCGCCGCGATTCCGCCGGCTACGAGGACATCATCAACAAGGGCCGCACCGCGTTCCTGTCCGCGCCGCAGCTCGAAGGCATGCTGGAAGGCGGCGTGGTCATCGTGGCGCAAGACCAGGTGATCGGCGCCGTGGGCGTGTCGGGCGTGAAATCGACCGAAGACGCCGAGATCGCTCGCGCGGGCATCGCGGCACTGGGCCTGTGACACAGGGCCAGCCCCCGGAAGCCTCGGCCGGCGCCTCCGGGGCGCCGGGCCAGGGGGCCCTGAATCCCGGCGTCACGCGCCGGGAACTCTGGGCCTGGGCGATGTACGACTTCGCCAATTCCGGGTACACCACCGTCATTCTCACGACGGTGTTCAGCACGTATTTCGTCAGCGTGGTGGCTGGCCGGGCGCACTGGGCCACCCTGGCCTGGACGGCGGCCCTGTCGCTGTCCTACCTGGCCATCATGCTGACCATGCCGACGCTGGGCGCGCGCGCGGATGCGCGCGCCAGCAAGCGCCGGCTGCTCCATACCAGCACCGTGGGCTGCGTGGCGGCCACGCTGGTGCTGACACAGGCTGGCCCCGGCGCCGTCTGGCTGGCGCTGGCCGCGATCGCGGTCTCCAATTACTGCTATTGCATCGGCGAATCCATCATCGCCGCGTTCCTGCCGGAACTGGCGCGCCCGCATGCGCTGGGCCGGGTGTCCGGCTGGGGCTGGAGCTTCGGCTATTGTGGCGGCATGCTCACGCTGGGCCTGTCGCTGGCCGTGGTCACCTGGGGCGAGTCGCAAGGCATGGGCGCGGCGCAATTCGTGCCGTGGGTGGTCGTGGTCACGGCCGTGATGTTCGCCCTGGCGGCGCTGCCCTCGTTCTTCCTGCTGCGCGAGCGTTCGCGGCCGCATGCGCCCGCGCTGGGGCAGGCCGGCGTGCTGGACATGCTGGCGCGCCTGGGCCGCGCGTGGCGTGACACCGGTCGGCACTATCCCGAGTTCCGCCGGCTGCTGATGTGCGGCGCCAGCTACCAGGCGGGCATCGCCGTGGTCGTCACGCTGGCCGCCGTGTATGCCGAGCAGGTCATGGGTTTCGGCATGGCGCAGACCATGATGCTGGTGTTCACCGTCAACATCGCCGCGGCGGCCGGCGCGTTCGGCTTCGGCTACGTGCAGGACCGCATCGGCCACAAGCGCGCGCTGGCCATTACGCTGGCGGGCTGGATCGTGATGGTGCTGACGGCCTATGCCGCCGTCACCGCGCCCGTTTTCTGGGCCTCGGCGATGCTGGCCGGCCTGTGCATGGGCACCAGCCAGAGCGCGGGCCGCGCCATGATTGGCGCGCTGGCGCCGCCGTCCCGGCTGGCCGAGTTCTTCGGACTCTGGACCTTCGCCATCCAGCTTGCGGCCGTGATCGGGCCGCTGACCTACGGCCTGGTGACGTGGCTGACGCAGGGCAACCATCGCCTGGCCATCCTGATCACCGGGGTGTTCTTCGTGGCCGGCCTGCTGCTGCTGGCGCGCGTGGACCTGGCGCGCGGCATCGCGCGGCGCAATGCGGCCGCCGTTCCCGCGCCCGCGGTCGCGGACCCGTCTTAGCGCCTGTCCACCCTGACAGGCCCTACCTGGTGGGCGCGCCGCCGGCGCCCATGTCCCAATACAGCCCGGTCATCAGCCGCAGGGCCTCGCGCAGCAGTTCGGGCGGCAGGTGCTCGTTGGGCGCGTGCTGCGAACAGCCGGGATACGAGTGCGGCACCCACACGGTAGGCAGGCCCAGCACGTCCGTGAAGATGTCGTTGGGCAGCGAGCCGCCCAGGTTGGGCAGGATGGCGATCTTCTTGCCGCAGGTCTGCTGCAATGACGCCACCGTCCAGTCCACCCACGGGTTGTCGGGATCGAGCCGGGTGGCGCGGAACATGGTCTCGCGCGTGGTCTGGATCTGCACCATGGGATAGCCTTCCCGGTCCAGGTGGCGCCGCAGCGCGGGCAGCAGGTCGTCCGGATCGACGCCCACCACGAAGCGCAACTGGCAGCGCGCCCAGGCGCGCGGCGGAATGGCGTTCACGGGGGTCTCGGGGTTGCCGGTCTTGTAGGCCAGGACCTCGAACGAGCACCACCCGAATACGCGTTCGGCCGGCGACAGGCCCGGCTCGCCCCAGTCTGGCTCGATGGTGGGGCCGTCCGCGCCGCCATCGACCTCGCAATCCGCCAGCACGCGGCGCACCGAGGCCGGCAGAGCCTTGGGCCGCCATTCCGGCACCCGGATCTGGCCGGTGGGCGACACCAGCGTGGAGATCGCATGCGCCAGCTGGATGCCGGGATTGGAGATCAATCCGCCCCAGTTGCCCGAATGATGGCCGCCGGCGCGCGCCTCGATGCTCAGGTCGACGTTCAGGCTGCCGCGCGCGCCCAGGAACACCGTGGGGCGTTGCGCGCTCAGTCGCGGTCCATCCGAGGCAATCAGCACGTCGGCCTTGAACAGGTCTCGGTTGGCCTCGCACAGTTCGCGCAGCCCGGGCGAACCGGTCTCTTCTCCCATCTCGATCAGGTACTTGGCGTTGAAGCCCAACCGGCCGCGCGTCTGCAGCACGATGCGCAGGGCCTCCAGGTTGACGGCGTGCTGGCCTTTGTTGTCGGCGATGCCGCGGCCGTACCAGCGGCCTTGCGACTCGGTCAGCGTCCAGGGCGACAGGCCGGGCAGCCACTCGGGCTCCAGGCCGCGGATCACGTCGCCGTGGCCGTAGCCCAGCACGGTGGGCAGCGCGGCGTCCTCGATGCGCTCGGCGTAGAGAAAGGGCGCCCGCGCCTTGGGATGGGTCAGGATGCGGCAGGTGAATCCCATGGCCTCGAAGGCGGGCCGCATCTCGGCCTCCAGGTACTGCGGCAGGACCTCGGCGCGGTCCGGATTCTGGCTTTCGGTGGGAATCGCGATCCGGCGCGCCAGCACTTGGCGGAATGCGCCCGAATCGAAGCATTGCTCGGCCTGTTCGACGGCTTGGGTGCGGTTCATGCGGAATCCTGTGAGGTCGGGAAGACGAGATGGCAGGCGACCGAGCCGCGCGCATCGGCGCGCAACGCGGGCCGGGTGTCCTTGCATGAGGCCAGGGCATGGCGGCAGCGTGGATGGAACGGGCAGCCGGACGGCGGATGCAGCGGATCGGGAAACGACACGCCCAGGCCGGTATCGGGCAGCCCCAGGCCGGGCTCGGGCGTCAGCACCGAGGCCAGCAGGGCCTGGGTGTAGGGATGGCGGGGCCGCGCGAACAGCTCCGCGGTGGGCGCCGACTCGACCACGCGGCCCAGGTACATCACCGCGACGTGCGTGGCGATGTGCTCCACCACCGCCAGGTTGTGGCTGATGAAGACATAGGTCAGGTTGAATTCGCGCCGCAGGTCCATCAGCAGGTTCATGATCTGCGCCTGCACGGAAACGTCCAGCGCCGACGTGGGTTCGTCGCAGATCACCAGGCCCGGCTGCATCACCAGCGCACGGGCGATGGCCACGCGCTGGCGCTGGCCGCCGGACAACTGGCCCGGCGTGTTGCCGGCCAGCCGCGCGGGCAGGCCGACGCGCTCGAGCATTTCGATGGCCTTGTGCTGGCGAGGATTGGCGATGCCATGCACTTCGAGCGGCAGCGATACGATCGAGGCGATGGTGCGGCGTGGATTGAGCGACGAGTACGGGTCCTGGAAGACCGGCTGCACCTGCCGGGCGATGTCGCGGCGCGACAGGGTGGCGATGTCCTGGCCGCCCAGCCGGATGGCGCCGCTGCTGGGCCGCAGCAGTCCGAGCAGCATGCGCGCCAGGGTGGATTTGCCGCAGCCGGATTCGCCGACGATGCCCAGCACGCCGCCGCGGGGCAATGCCAGGTCGACGCCATTGACGGCGTGCAGTTCGCGGCTCGGGCCGAACAGGCCGGTCTTGACCGAGAAGCGGCGGCTGACGGCCTCGGCCTGCAACAACGGCGCCAGCCCGGCGTCGGCGTATGCCGCTTCGCGCCGGGACGGCGGCGCGTCAAGCGTATCCACGGAAGGGCGTTCATGCCGCGCACTGTGGAGCTCGTCCTTGGAATGGTTCAAGGGGCTCATGGCCTGGTCTCCAGTGGGTCTAGCACGCAGCGCCACTGCCGTCCGTCCTCCGAGCCGCGCAGCGGCACCGGGGCATGGCACTCGGGCCGGACATGCGCGCAGCGGTCGGCGAAGGCGCAGCCCGGCGGTGCGCCGATCAGCGAGGGCACCACGCCGGGAATCGTGCCGAGCCGGGAGCCCGGCGGCGTGCGGCCCGGAATGGGGATACAGTCCAGCAGGCCCTGAGTATAGGGATGGCGCGGATGGGCGTACAACTGGCGCACCGGCCCTTCCTCCACCACCTGGCCGGCATACATCACCGCCACCCGGTGCGCGATGCGCGCCACCACGCCCAGGTCGTGGGTGATCAGGACCATGGCGATGCCCAGTTCGGCCTGCAGGTCGGCCAGCAGGCGCAGGATCTGCGCCTGGATGGTGACGTCCAGCGCCGTGCTGGGCTCGTCGGCGATCAGCAGTTCGGGGCCGCACATCAGCGCCATCGCGATCATCACGCGCTGCCGCAGTCCGCCGGACAACTGGTGCGGATACTGCCCCAGGCGCTGCGCGGCCGAGGCGATGCCGACCTTCTCCAGCAACTCGACCGCGCGGTCGGTCGCCTGGCGCTGGCTGGCGCCGCCGTGGTGCCGGTAGTGTTCGGTCAACTGGGTGCCGATGGTGTAGGCCGGGTTCAGCGCGGTCATGGGCTCCTGGAAGATCATGGCCATGCGGCTGCCGCGCAGCGCGTTGACACGGCGCCGTCCCGCGCGCGACAGGTCTTCGCCCAGCACCGCCAGGCGCCGCGTGCTGCGGCGCGCGGCCTTGGGCAGCAGGCCCATCACCGCCAGCGAGGTCATCGACTTGCCGCAGCCGGACTCGCCGACCAGGCACAGGGTCTCGCCGCGCCGGACCTGGAACGACACGTCGCGCACCGCGTGCAGCGGGCCGCGAGGCGTATCGATATCCACGTGCAGGCCCTGTACGTCCAGGGCGATGTCGGAGGTCGTGGTGTCCATGGTCAGCCCCTTTCCTCGGGGGCCAGCAACTGGTGCAGGCCGTCGCCCGCCAGATTGATGGCGAAGATCAGCAGCGCCAGCGCGCTGCCGGGTATGGCGATCAGCCAGAACGAGAAGAACATGTAGGCCTTGGCTTCGGAGATCATCAGGCCCCACGACGGCAGCGGCGGCTGCACGCCCAGGCCCAGGAACGACAGCGCGGCCTCCAGCAGGATGGCGCTGGCGGCCTCCAGCGTGGCGATCACGATCAGGTGCGGCAGCACGTTGGGCAGCACTTCGCCGCGGACGATGCGCCACGTCGAGGCGCCCGCCGCCTGCGCGGCCGCCACGTACTCCAGCGACCGCACCTGCTGCGTGGCGCTGCGCATGACCACCGCGTAGCGGTCCCACTTGAGCAGGCCCAGCACCAGGATGACCACCCACAGCGAGCCGCCGACGATGGCCACGGTGGCCAGCGCCACCAGGATCACCGGCATGGACAGCCGGGTGGTGATCAGGAAGGACACCGCCATGTCGATCTTCCCGCCGAAGTAGCCGGCGGACATGCCCAGGACGGTGCCGATCACGCCCGAGATCAGCGCCACGCTGAGGCCGATCAGCAGCGAGATGCGCGCGCCGTGGATCAGGCGCGACAGGTAGTCGCGGCCCAACTGGTCGGTGCCCAGCGGATGCAGCCAGGTGCCTTTTGCATACCAGACGGGCGGCGTGGTGCGGTGGGCCAGGTCCTGGAAATACGGATCGTGCGGCGCCAGCCAGGGCGCGAACAGCGCGGCCGCGGCGATCAGCAGCAGCAGGCCGCCGCCCACCAGCAGGGCCTTGTCGCGCCGGGCGCGGCGCCACAGGCTGTGGCGGGAGGAGGGCGCGGGCGCCGCGGCGGGCGCCTGCGCGAGCGTGGAAAGCAGGGGACCGGCCATGATCAGGACACCCGGATGCGTGGGTCGAGCCAGGCGTTGGCCACGTCGGAGGCCAGCGTCAGCAGGACGTAGATCACCGACAGCAGCAGCACGATGAGCTGCATGACGGGGTAATCCTTGAACGTGATGCTTTGATAGGCCAGGTAGCCCAGGCCGTCGAGCGCGAAGATGGTCTCGACCACCACCGAGCCGCCCAGCAGGTAGCCCAGCTGCACGGCCGCCAGCGCCACCACCGGCACGATGGCGTTGCGCAGCGCGTGCTTGAACACCACCGTGCCGGCCGGCAATCCCTTGGCGCGCGCGGTGCGGATGTAGTCCGCGCCCAGCACCTCGATCATGCCGGCGCGGATCAGGCGCATGAAGGCCGGCGCCACGTAATAGCCCAGCGCGATGGCCGGCATCACGAAATGCTGCCAGGTGCCGCTGCCCGAGACCGGCAGCACGCGCAGCGTGATCGAGAACAGCATGATCAGCAGCAGCGCGAAGAAGAAGTTGGGCAGCGCCTGGCCCAGCACCGCCACGGCCAGGCAGGCCCGGTCGGCCAGGCTGCCCTTGTACAGCGCCGCCAGCACGCCCAGCGGCACCGAGATCAGCAGCGCCACGCCCAGCGAGGCCAGGCCCAGCAGCAGCGTGGTCTGCAGCTTGGACAGGATCAGCGGCCCGGCCGCCGTCTTGAAGTAGACCGAGGTGCCGAAGTCGCCGCGCACGATGTGCCACAGCCAGTCGGCGTACTGCACGGCGATCGGACGATCCAGGCCGTAGGCCTTGCGGATCATGTCGATATCGGCCTGGCGCGCGCCTTCGCCGGCCAGCGCCACCGCGGGGTCGCCCGACAGGTGCAGCAGCAGGAACGCCAGGACCGAGACGGTCAGCGCGACCAGTACCGCCAGTCCCAGGCGCTTGATCGTGTATGCAAGCATGGCAGGTTCTCCGCGCCTTACTTCCAGCGCATGTCCCAGAAGCGCACCAGTTCGTCCGGATAGGCCTTGAAGTCCAGGTCCTTGGTGGCGACGTAGTACGCGGGCAGCAGCCACAGCGGCGCGCCGTAGGCCTGCGCGGACAGGCGCGCCAGTGCCTTCTGGTAGGCGGCCTTGCGCGCGGCGGGGTCGATGGTGTGGTCGCCTTCCTTCAGCAGCGCGATGACCTCGGGATCGCGCGTGACGTCGTCGCTGCCGCCGCCGAAGTACACCGGCGTCGATGCCGAGACGTCGTTGACCAGGTTCGAGCCCCAGGTCTGGTGCGTCAGCGCGGTCTTGTTCGAGCGGGACATGTCGCGCATCGCGGCGTACTGCAGGAAATTCAGCTTGGCGCGGATGCCCACCGCGCGCAGGTAGTTGATGATGGCCTCGGTCTGGTTGCGCTCGCGGTAGGCGGCGATGTCGATGTCGAAGCCATCGGGATAGCCCGCCTCGGCCAGCAGCTTCCTGGACAGCGCCGGGTCGTACGGGTACATCGTGGCGCCTTCCTGCGTGCAGCCGACCTGCGAGGGCGTGCACAGGGTGTTGAGCAGTTCGCCGCCTTCGCCCACGATGTTCTTGACGATGGCCTGGCGGTCGATGGCGTGCAGGATGGCCTGGCGCACCCGGATGTCCTTCAGTTGCGGCGCCGGCGTGCCTTCGCGGATGTTCATCTGCATGAAGACGATGCGCATGGTCTTGCCGCTGACGACCTGAAGCGTCGGCACGGCCTTCATCTGCTCGGCCTGGTCCTGCGGCACGCTCATGATGAAATCCTGGCCGCCCGACAGCACTTCCGCC
This sequence comes from Bordetella ansorpii, assembly GCF_900078705.1. Taxonomy (GTDB): domain Bacteria; phylum Pseudomonadota; class Gammaproteobacteria; order Burkholderiales; family Burkholderiaceae_B; genus Bordetella; species Bordetella ansorpii_A. The sequence continues at coordinate 477 of NZ_FKIF01000009.1, read as the reverse complement.
ATCTGCGTCTGCCGGTCCGGAATGAAGCGGATGACGATCTTGCCGATGGTGGGCTGGCCCTTGGGCGAGTCCTTGAAATAGTCGGTGTTGCGCTGCAGGGTGATCGACTTGCCGGGCTGGTAGTCGGTCACCTTGTACGGACCCGATCCGACGGGCTTGGCATTCATGCCCTGCGGACCGACTTCCTGGTAATACTTGGCCGGATGGATGGCCACGGTGGTGGACAGGTATTCCTTGGCGCCGGGAAAGGGCTCCTTGGTGGTCAGCCGCACCTTGTACTTGTCCAGCTTCTCGACCTTGTCGATCCAGTTGACGTTCTGCTGCGTGACGGCCTTGTTCTTCGGGTCGGCCACGAAGTTCAGCGTGTACACCACGGAGTCGGCGTCGAATTCCTCGCCGTTGTGGAATTTCACGCCCTGGCGCAGTTCGAAGTCGATGGTCTTGTCATCGACCTGGGTCCAGCTCTTGGCCAGGTTG
>NZ_FKIF01000008.1 GCF_900078705.1 Bordetella ansorpii | reverse complement strand
CGCGGCTGCTGGCACGTAGTTAGCCGGTGCTTATTCTGCAGGTACCGTCAGTTGCTCCAGGTATTATCCGGAACCGTTTCTTTCCTGCCAAAAGTGCTTTACAACCCGAAGGCCTTCATCGCACACGCGGGATGGCTGGATCAGGGTTGCCCCCATTGTCCAAAATTCCCCACTGCTGCCTCCCGTAGGAGTCTGGGCCGTGTCTCAGTCCCAGTGTGGCTGGTCGTCCTCTCAAACCAGCTACGGATCGTCGCCTTGGTAGGCCTTTACCCCACCAACTAGCTAATCCGATATCGGCCGCTCCAATAGTGCGAGGCCCGAAGGTCCCCCGCTTTCTCCCGTAGGACGTATGCGGTATTAGCTACGCTTTCGCGTAGTTATCCCCCGCTACTGGGTACGTTCCGATACATTACTCACCCGTTCGCCACTCGCCACCAGACCGAAGTCCGTGCTGCCGTTCGACTTGCATGTGTAAGGCATCCCGCCAGCGTTCAATCTGAGCCAGGATCAAACTCTTCAGTTCAATCTCTGTTTGTGCACCTTGAATCTCATTCTAAGACTCAACCCAAGATGCGTTCGCTAGCTTATTCAAAGGAAGTGAGGTTTAAAAAACCTTACTTCAATTGTGTAAGCGCTTGATGATACTTTTGCTTCGGCGCGAATCTGCGTAAACGCAAACCGCACCATGCACACGCATCAAGCGCCCACACTTATCGGTTGTTCAGTTGTTAAAGAGCGGTACTGCGAACTGCTTTTACTATCAGCGCCGTGCAACTTCCGTGTCACGCCGCCTTGCTAATCTTGTCTTGCCTACTGCTTGCCTTGCGTCGTCCGCCGCTGTGTCAGCAGCAGAGAAACGAGATTATGAAGAAGTTTTTTGACACTGTCAAGTCAGTTCGTTTCGCTTCTCCGTTTTTCGATCAACTTATTCGTCGATCGGGATTCCTCAGCCGCGCTTGGCGCCACGCCTCAGAACCACCCCGGATAAGCGCGTTTTCTGTAAAAAACCCTCAGAAAACAACCACTTGACCTAACTTTCTTCACTTCGTCCCGCCGCCGTTTCAGCAACAGAGGGACGAGATTATGAAGAAGTTTTTTCAGCGTGTCAAATCAATCCGCTTCGCTACCGCTTTCGATCAACCAACCTCTCGTTGACCTAGATTCCTCCGCCGCGCTTACGCGCCAAGCTCCGGAACCACCTCGGCAGCCGCCTCGCCCAAACCCCAGGCAAAACAACGCACTGACCAGACCTTTCTTCACTGCCCTGCTTTTTCCTACCCCTCGGCACCTACCGCGTCGTCGCCATTGCGTAGAACGTTTCAACTGCCGAGCCAATAACTATAGCACAGGGTTTCTACCGAACGCAAATAGGGACCGAAGAATCGTTACGCCACCATGAAGAAAGCGTTGGGCTTTGGTGACCTCTCCCCTCAGCACAGGAGAAATCCGTTCATCCCGGCTGCTGCATATATATAAGGGCCCGTCCCTCTTAGTTTATAGACGCAGCTCGGTCGTTTCCTTGATCTGCTGCAGGGCGAAGAACGATCGCATGTCCACCACGGCGGGGTGCTGCATCAAGGTATCCATGGCGAAACGCGAGAAGTGGGCCAGGTCCGCCACCTGTATGCGCAGCAGATAATCCATGTCGCCGGACATGGCGTAGCACTCGACTACCTCCGGCCACTGCTGCACCGCACTGGCGAAGTCGGCCATGGGGGCATGGCTGCCCGCGACATGTTTGTTCAGGCGAATGGACACGTAGGCCAGCAGGCCCAACCCCACCCTTTCGGCATCGACCAGGGCGACATAGCGCTTGATGTATCCCTGCTCTTCCAGGCGGCGCACCCGGCGCAGGCAGGGGCTGGGTGACAGCGACACGCGCTCGGCCAGCTCCTGGTTGCTGAGCCGGCCATCGCGCTGCAATTCCGCCAGAATTCTTCGATCTGTCCTATCCAAGTCTATTTCAGCCACTGAGTGCCCCAAAAAGCGCAAATCAAAGCAATATTATTGCTCCAATTTGTGCCAGACGGGCCATTTTCGCAATCGCCTGCCCGGCACTTCTCCCTACAATTTCGGTTTCGCGCCCATCCACGCGGCACGGCGAAACACCAATAAGGGAGAGCAGACATGGAAAGCGGTTTTCAGCCTTGGGACAACCCCATGGGCACATCGGGGTTCGAGTTCATCGAGTACACCGCCCCCGATCCCATCGCATTGCGCAAGGTCTTCGAGTTGCTGGGCTTCAAGGCCATCGCCCGGCACCGCCACAAGGACGTCACCCTGTACAGGCAGGGCGGCATCAACTTCCTGATCAATGCCGAACCCGATTCGTTCGCGCAGCGCTTTGCCCGGCTGCATGGCCCGTCGATCTGTGCCATTGGTTTCCGCGTGGACGACGCCGCGAAGGCCTACAAGCGAGCCCTGGAACTGGGCGCCTGGGGCTTCGACTCGCATAGCGGCCCGATGGAACTGAACATCCCCGCCATCAAGGGCATCGGCGACTCGCTGATCTATCTGGTCGACCGCTGGCGCGGCAAGCATGGCCACGGCGGCATCGGCGACATCAGCATCTACGACGTGGACTTCGAGCCGATCGACGCCGCCAACGCGCAGGAAGACCTGAACCACGCCGGCGCCGGCCTGACGCTGGTCGACCACCTGACGCACAACGTGCACAAGGGCCGCATGGCCGAGTGGGCCGAGTTCTACGAGCGCCTATTCAACTTCCGCGAGGTGCGCTACTTCGACATCGAAGGCAAGGTGACCGGCGTGAAGTCCAAGGCCATGACCTCGCCGTGCGGCAACATCCGCATCCCGATCAACGAGGAAGGCACGGAAGAGAAGGGCCAGATCCAGGAATATCTGGATCTGTACCGCGGCGAAGGCATCCAGCATATCGCCATGGCGACGGACGACATCTACGCGACCATCGAATCGCTGCGCAAGACCGGCGTGGTGTTCCTGGATACGCCCGAGACCTATTACGAACTGCTGGAACGCCGCCTGCCCGGACATGGCGAGCAGACCGACCGCCTGCGCCAGAACCGCATCCTGCTGGACGGTGCCCCCGGCGGCGGCCTGCTGCTGCAGATATTCACCGAGAACCAGATCGGACCGATCTTCTTCGAGATCATCCAGCGCAAGGGCAACGACGGCTTCGGCGAAGGCAACTTCAAGGCCCTGTTCGAATCCATCGAACTGGATCAGATGCGCCGCGGCGTGGTGAAGTCTGTCGACTGACCCGATGAAAACGGGCCGGCGCAGCGGCGCCGGCCTGCCATCGACAACGGGCCGCGCGATGCGGCCCGTGCCGTTTGGGGATCAGCGGACCAGCCGATCCTGGAATTGCTTGCGGAACTTGGCCACCTTCGGCGCGATCACGAACTGGCAATAGCCCTGCTCGGGATGCAGGTTGAAGTAGTTGCGGTGATAATCCTCGGCCTGCCAGAACGTGGCGGGGGCCAGCATCTTCGTGACGATGGGCGCGTCGTAGACGTGCAGGGCATCGACCTCGGCGATGACGGCCTGGGCCTGTTCGCGCTGCGCGTCGTCCAGCCAGAAGATGGCCGACTCGTACTGCGGACCGACGTCGTTGCCCTGGCGGCCCGGAGTGGTCGGGTCATGGGTGGCGAAGAACACGCGCAACAGGTCGCTGTAGGACAGCACCGTGGGATCGAACTCGATGCGCGCCACCTCGATGTGGCCGGTCTGCTTGCCGCAGACCTGTTCGTAGGTGGGGTTGTCGACGTGGCCGCCGCTGTAGCCGGGCAGCACGCTGGTCACGCCGCGCAGGTCCTGGAAGACGGCCTCGACGCACCAGAAGCAACCGCCGCCGAGAATGGCGACTTCGTGGCCGGGTGTGGTTTTCAATTCGGACATGGTCTATGACTCCTGTGTGCCGTAGGGGCGGTGGTCTGGCTGCCGCGGCGCCCCTGGACGAACGGCGCCCTCCGATGAAGAAGACCACGTTTCCCATGAAAAGGGGTCCTGCCGCGGGGCAACAAGCCCAACCCGCAGGATGGGGGCAATGTGGCCTTGCTTCAAGGCTTGGCCTTGGGCGGCGCCAGCGACAGCACCCATTCGGCCAGTTGCTTCGCGTCCTGTTCGCTGACGTGATTCTGCGCCGGCATGGGCACCACGCCCCAGGCGCCGCGCCCGCCGCCGCGGATCTTGTTGGCCAGATATTCGGCGGCCTCGGATTGGCCGGCGTAGCGTTCCGCCACGCTGCGCAGCGGCGGGCCGACACGCTTGCTGTCGACCTGGTGGCAGGCCATACAGGCCCTGCTGGCCGCGAGTTTCTGGCCATCTACCTGCTGGGCGCCGGCGGCGCCGGCCGCCAGCAGAATCAAGACGGCCCCTGCCGCCCTAGCCTTTATCGAATGCATCCGTGACTGCCCCAAGGCTGGCGGAACTGGCTAGCTTGCCGAACTTGGCAAGCACGCCGCGTGTGTAGCGCGGCTTGGGCGCCACCCACTGCCGGCGGCGGTCCGCCAATTCTTCGTCGCCGACATTGAGCTGCAGCAGCAGCTTGTGGGCGTCGATGGTAACCGAATCGCCCTCGCGGATCAGCGCGATGAGGCCGCCCACGAAGGCCTCCGGCGCCACGTGCCCCACCACCATGCCCCAGGTCCCGCCGGAGAACCGGCCGTCGGTGATCAGGCCGACCGTCTCGCCCAGCCCCTGCCCGATCAGCGCGGAGGTCGGCGCCAGCATCTCGCGCATGCCGGGCCCGCCCTTGGGCCCTTCGTAGCGGATGACGAGCACGTCGCCGTGCTGGATCCGACGCGCCATGATGGCCGCCATGGCATCGTCCTCGGAATCGAAGACGCGGGCCGGCCCGGTAATGACGGGATTCTTCAGGCCGGTGATCTTGGCCACGCAGCCTTCGGGCGCGAGATTGCCCTTGAGGATGGCCAGGTGCCCCTGCGGATACAGGGCACGGTCGATCGGCATGATCACGTCCTGGCCGGGGGACGGCGCCGAAGGCACGTCGGCCAGCGTCTCGGCGATGGTCTTGCCGGTGATCGTGATGCAGTCGCCATGCAGCAGCCCGGCGTCCAGCAGCAGCTTCATCACCTGCGGAATGCCGCCGGCGCGATGCAGGTCGGTGGCGACGTATCTGCCGGACGGCTTGAGATCGCAGATGACGGGCACACGCAGGCGGATGCGTTCGAAGTCGTCGATGGTCCATTCGACTTCGGCGGCATGCGCGATGGCCAGGAAATGCAGCACGGCATTGGTGGAGCCGCCCGTGGCCATGATGACGGACACGGCGTTCTCGATGGAACGCCGTGTGATGATGTCGCGCGGCCGCACGCCTCGCCGCACGGCGTCCACCAGCACGCGAGCCGATTCGGCGGCCGAGGCGACCTTTTCTTCGTCCTCGTTGGCCATGGTGCTGGAATACGGCAGGCTCATGCCCATGGCCTCGAAGGCCGAACTCATGGTGTTGGCGGTGTACATGCCGCCGCACGAGCCCGAGCCCGGGATGGCGCACTGCTCGATCTGCTTGAAATCGTGCTCGTCCATGCGGCCCATGGTGTACTCGCCCACGGCCTCGAAAACCGACACGATGGTGAGGTCCTTGCCCTGGTAGCGGCCCGGCTTGATGGTGCCGCCATAGACGTAGATGCCGGGCACGTTCGTGCGCGCCAGCGCGATCATGCCGCCGGGCATGTTCTTGTCGCAGCCGCCGATGACCACCACGCCGTCCATCCACTGGCCTTGCGCGGCGGTCTCGATACAGTCGGCGATGACTTCACGCGAGACCAGCGAATACTTCATGCCTTCGGTGCCCATCGACATGCCGTCCGAAATGGTGGGCGTGCCGAACACCTGCGGGTTCGCCCTTGCCGCGCGCACGGCCTCGATGGCCGCGTCGGCCAGCCGCTGCAGGCCGCTGTTGCAGGGCGTGATGGTGGAATGGCCGTTGGCCACGCCTATCATGGGATTCTCGAAATCGGCTTCCCGGTAACCGAGCGCGTAGTACATTGCGCGATTCGGCGCACGTGCGACGCCATGGGTGATGTGGCGGGAACGTTCGTTGTGCGGCATGGTCTCGTCTCCTCGCGGGTTTGGATTTGCCTGCAACATGGCGGCCGGACCGGGCGCCTGCCGGTTATTATCGGACAACTTTTTCTGCCGGGCGGAACATGCTTCAGTATCCCCAATTCGATCCCATCGCCATCCGCATCGGACCCCTGGCGGTCCACTGGTACGGCCTCATGTACCTGGTGGGCTTCGCCTGCGCCTATCTGCTGGGCCGGTGGCGCATCGTGCGCGGCCACACCACCTTCCTGACCGTGCGCGATCTGGAAGACCTGACGTTCTATACGGTGTTGGGCGTGGTGCTGGGCGGGCGCCTGGGCTATGTGCTGTTCTACAAGCCCACGTACTACCTGTCGCATCCGCTGGAGATCTTCTACCTGTGGGAAGGCGGCATGTCCTTCCACGGCGGCCTGCTGGGCGTGATCCTGGTGATGTTCCTGTTCGCGCGCAAGAAAGGCGTGTCGCTGTTCAGGCTGAGCGATTTCGTGGCGCCCCTGATTCCGCCGGCGCTGGCGGCGGGACGGCTGGGCAACTTCATCAACGGCGAACTGTGGGGCCGCCCCACCGACGTGCCGTGGGCCATGGTGTTTCCGCAGTCGGGCGACGGCCTGGCGCGCCATCCGTCGCAACTGTACGAACTGGGCCTGGAAGGGATCGTGCTGTTCCTGATCCTGTGGGGTTTCTCTGCCAAGCCGCGCAAGACCGGCCAGGTCAGCGCGCTGTTCCTGATCTTCTACGGGCTGTTCCGCTTCCTGGTGGAATTCACCCGCGAACCCGACGGATTCCTGGGCCTGCTGGCGGCCGGCCTGAGCATGGGGCAATGGTTGTCGCTGCCGATGGTGATCATCGGCGCGATCCTGTTCGCCGTGTTTACTGCAAGGAAATCGTCCCGTTGACCGAGACGGTGACGGTGACCTCGCCGGCTTCCAGCGGAACGTCGGCGCGGGCATCCGCCGCCTTGGCCATCATCATGGGCGCGGGCGCGCGCGCCATCGGCTGCGGGCCGCCCGTGCCGCCCAGTTCGATACGCATGATGCGGTAGCCCGAAAAGCCGAACGCGGTGGCCGCGGCCAGCGCGCGCTCGCGGAAGGCCTGTGCGGCCTGCGTCAGCAGCTTGCGCTCTTCGGCTTCGCGCGCCTCGCGCGACAGCAGGAAGCTGATGTTGGAGATGGCCGTCTTGTCGCTGAGCTTGGACGCCAGCGCCGAGGCACGGGCGAAATCCTTCGACTGCAGCACGATCTCGCCCTGGCCGCGCCAGCCGGTGACCTTGCCCTTGTTGTCGGTGTTGGGCCAGACGTTGAAGCCGCCCGTGCGCACGTCGATGCCCTCATTGCCCTTGGCGCGCTTGACCGCGGCTTCCAGCGCGGCCGTCAGGCGCTGGCCCGCGGTCGGCTGATCGGGCGCATCGACCTCGGCGGACAGCGAAATGCGCACGGTGTCCTGCATGACCTCTGACGAAGCCGCCGCTTGCAGCGACATGCGCGGCGCGCGGCCTTCCCCGCCATGTTCGCCAGCGGGCCTGAGGCGCCCCCCGGTTTCGGCGGCGGGCGCCACCGCGGAAGGGGCGGCGGGTGCGGGCTGGGCCGACACGGCAGCGGTGGAAAGCAGGCTCAGAGCCAATGCCGGGCGGCACGCGAGGGCGAGCTTGTTCGACAGAAACGCGGGGAGTCTGGACATGAGAGAACCTGTGGAGGAGAGTGCGCGGCGGGCGGCAGGCCTGAAGGCGCGCGGCATGGCGCGCCAATGACGCCGCTACGGGAGGTCGGCGGCCTGCAGAAGTTGCAGGCCGCCGGATAGATGCCCCGCCTGTGCCGTCTAGGCCGGCATCTCGAACCCTGAGGTTCAAGTCGGCCGCGATTGGCGGAACCTTGGGTTCGTCCGCGAAGAGACGATCACGCCAGTTCAGCACTCTCGCAACCTATATGCCGTAAGACATAGGTTCAGAGAATATATGGCCGAGTCACGAACACGGCAGGGACAAAGCGAGAATACAGCAAGAATGCCGACATTGCTGCTTCAGGAAGTTGCTTAAAGCAGCTTTTCCTGGCCGGACAGCGCATCGTCCAGCATGGCATTCATTTCGTCGATTTTAGCCTTGAAGTCGCCAACCGCCAAACCGCCCAGCGGGCCATCGGGCGCCTTCATGCCCAGCAGTTCGCCAGCAATGGACAGCGCGGCCATGACGGCGATGCGCTCGTTGCTGGTGATCTTGCCGGTGCCCTGGATGCGCAGCATCAGTTGGTCGACATGGCGGACCGCCGCCATCAGGGTGGGCTTTTCCTCGGACGAGCAGGCCAGCGAGTAATCGCGGCCAAGAATAGAGACGTCGACGCGTTCCATCAGGGTTGTTCTCCTAAGGAAGCGCCGCCGCCGGGCAGGCGGGCCAGCACGGCGTCGATACGTTCGCGGGCGGTGGAGGCGGCATGGCGCAGGCGTTGCATGTCGGAATCGCGGGCCTGGGCGTGAGCCTCGAGCGCCTGGCGCTGGGCGGTTTCCTGGGCCAGTTGCTGGCGCAGCGATTCTTCGACCTGGCGCGCGTCGGCCTTCAATTCGGTGGCGGCGGTGTCGTGCGCCTGCAGCCTTTCGCGCAGGGCCTGCAGTTCGGCGTCACGGTCGGCGCAACGCTGAAGCAGCGCGCGCTGCTGCGCTTCGCTGTCGTTCAAGCGAGCACGCAACGCATCGCGTTCGGCATGAAGCTGTCGCGTGCGCTGCACCAGTTGCCCGAGACGGGCGGCGAGATGATCTAGGTCTTGCAGCATGGGCGCTATCGTATACCAAGAGCGCCCGGATCGGGGCCCCGCCCAAAGCCGGAGAACAAGCGCAATATCCGGTAGGATTCTGTGTTGAAAGCATGCTTGCACCCGCTTTCCAGCAGCTTTCTATCTGCTTTCACTAAGCTTTCATTACGCCATCAAACCACGCCACGCGCGTCCGAATAGACCCGAGAGTTCCCTAATTCGCGGGAAAACCCTGACAAATACCATAACAACCAGGGTTCTCAGTCGGCCCCCCCTCCATTACCATTCGCGCTTCCAAAACCAAGCTGGAACACCAAGAACAAGTGGCGCTTTCAAAGTGCCCGTTTTGCCCACCGCCAATGATGCACAGGGCCTTTCCTCCCTATGACATGCTGTAATCAGGAGCCAACCAATCATGCAGCTACGCAATAAACAGGACTTCTGGTCCGGGGTGATGTTCATCGCCCTCGGACTGGGATTCGCCTGGCAAGCCACCAGCTATCAGATGGGGACCGCCGCCCGCATGGGACCCGGCTATTTCCCCTTCTGGCTTGGCCTGGTCCTTGCCCTCTTGGGCGCGGTCGTTCTTCTGGGTTCGATGTCCAAGAAGGCTACCGAGACCTCCATCGACAAGTTCGACTGGCGCATCGTCGCCCTGGTGATTGGTTCCGTCGTCCTGTACGCAGTGATCCTGCGCCCCCTGGGCGTGTACATCTCGGTGGCCGTCCTGGTCATCGTCAGCAGCCTTGCCAGCCATGAATTCAGCTGGAAGGTTGCTGTCGGCAACGCGATTTTCCTGGTGGTGTTCTCGTACCTGGCCTTCATCAAGGGCCTGGGACTGATCTTCCCGCTGTGGCCGTCGTTCCTGGGCGCGAACTGAGGAGGCACCCCAAATGGAATTGTTCGACAACCTGATGCTGGGCTTCTCGGTCGCGTTCACGCCCGAAAACCTGGCGTACGCCCTGCTGGGCTGCATTCTGGGCACGCTGATCGGTGTGCTGCCGGGGATCGGCCCCGTGCCGACCATCGCCATGCTGCTGCCCATCACCTACGTGCTGCCCCCGGTGGCCGGCCTGATCATGCTGGCCGGTATCTACTACGGCGCGCAGTATGGCGGTTCGACCACGGCCATTCTGGTGGCGCTGCCCGGCGAGACATCCGCGGTGGTGACCGTACTGGACGGCCACCAGATGGCGCGCAACGGCCGTGCGGGCGCCGCACTGGCCATCGCGGCGCTCGGCTCGTTCTTCGCCGGCTGCGTGGCCACCGTGCTGCTGGCCGCCTTCGCGCCCCCGCTGGCCGAAGTCGCCTTCCAGTTCGGTCCGGCCGAATACTTCTCGCTGATGGTGCTGGGCCTGGTGGGCGCCGTGGTGCTGGCTTCGGGCTCGCTGCCCAAGGCCATCGCCATGATCGTCCTGGGCCTGCTGCTGGGCATGGTCGGCACCGACGTCAACTCGGGCGTTGCCCGCTATGACTTCGGCATCCCCGAACTGCAGGACGGCATCGACTTCGCCATCGTGGCCATGGGCGTGTTCGGCTTCGCCGAAATCATGACCAACCTCGAGCAGAAGGAAAACCGCGTCGACATCACCGACAAGATCGGCTCGCTGTACCCGAACAAGCAGGAGTTCAAGGAAGCCGCTCCCGCCGTGCTGCGTGGCACCGCCCTGGGCTCGGCCCTGGGCATCCTGCCGGGCGGCGGCGCCGTGCTGTCGTCGTTCGCGTCGTACACGCTGGAAAAGAAGATCTCGAAGAACCCCGAGCGCTTCGGCAAGGGCCACCCGGCCGGCCTGGCGGGTCCCGAATCGGCCAACAACGCGGCCGCGCAGACGTCCTTCATCCCCCTGCTGACCCTGGGTATCCCGGGCAACGCGGTGATGGCCCTGATGGTCGGCGCGATGACGATCCACAACATCCAGCCGGGCCCGCAGGTCATGACCAGCCACCCCGAGCTGTTCTGGGGCCTGATCGCCTCGATGTGGATCGGCAACCTGATGCTGGTGGTGCTGAACCTGCCGCTGATCGGCCTGTGGGTCAAGCTGCTGAAGGTGCCCTACCGCGTGCTGTTCCCCGCCATCCTGGTGTTCTGCACGATCGGTGTGTACTCGTTGAACTACAACACGTTCGACATCTTCACCACTGCGATCTTCGGCATCATCGGCTACGTGTGGAGCAAGCTGAAGTGCGAAGGCGCCCCGCTGCTGCTGGGCCTGGTGCTGGGTCCCATGATGGAAGAAAACTTCCGTCGCGCCCTGCTGCTGTCGCGCGGCGACTACACGACCTTCGTGACCCGCCCGCTGTCCGCCTCGCTGCTGGCCTTCGCCGTGATCCTGGTGATCCTGGTGGCCCTGCCGTCGATCCGCAAGAAGCGCGAGGAAACCTTCGTCGAAGAAGACTGAGCAACGGTTTTTGCCCGGCGCATGCACGCTGCATGCGCCCCTTCGAAGCCCTGGCCCCGCGCCGGGGCTTTTGCTTTTCCTGCCGTCTGATTTTTCGTCAATTGCCAGAAAACATCTGTAAATAAGACGAAGTATTTCCGCGAGTCAGGTAAGCTAGGGGTTTACCCGACGCGCTGACATCGTCATGACGTTCGACTGGACCAACCCTTATGCCTCGTCGCGGGCCCCTGTGTTTGCCCGCAACCTGGTCGCCACCTCGCAGCCCCTGGCCGCGCAGGCAGGCCTGCGCATGCTGGCGTTGGGCGGCAACGCCGTCGACGCCGCCATTGCCGCGGCGGCCACGCTGGCCATCACGGAACCCGTCGGCAACGGCCTGGGCTCCGACTGCTACATCCTGGTGTGGGACGGCGCCCGCATGCACGGCCTGGACGCCTCCGGCATCGCGCCCGCCGCCTGGAGCACCGGCTACTTCCGGTCACGCCACCAGGGCCGCATTCCGGCGCGTGGCTGGGATAGCGTGACCGTGCCTGGCGCCATCGCCGGCTGGGCCGCGTTGCACGAGCGGCTGGGCAGCCTGGCGTTCGCCACGCTGCTTGAACCCGCCATCGAGTACGCCGAACGCGGCTACGCGGTCACGCCGGCGGTGCAACGCAAGTGGGCCGCACAGGTCGACCTGCTGCAGTCCATGCCGGGCTTTGCCGATCACTTCATGCCGCGCGGCCGAGCGCCCGCGGTGGGAGAACACTTCACGCTGCGCTGCGCGGCCGATACGCTGCGGCGCGTGGCCCAGACGTCCGGCCGCGACTTCTACGAAGGCGAGACCGCGCACAAGCTGGTGGCGCATGCCCAGGCCCACGACGCGGTGCTGACGCTGAACGATCTGCGCGGCTATGCGCCGCGCTGGGTCGATCCCATCGCCCAGCCCTACCGCGGCCACGTGCTGCACCAGTTGCCGTCCGAGGGCCATGCGCATGGCGTGGCGTCGCTGGTCACCATGGGCATCCTGCAGCACTTCGACCTGGCCGCGCATGCGCCGGACCATCCCGACATGCATCACCTGGTGATCGAAGCGGTGAAGCTGGCGCTGTCCGACGTCCCCGAAAGCCGCGATTCGCTGCTGGACCCCACGCGGCTGGCCGCCTGCGCCGCCGCCATCGATCCCAAGCGCGCGCAACCCTTCGCGCAGGGGCGCGCGCCGCAGGGCGGTACCGTGCACATCAGCGCCGCGGACCGCCAGGGCATGATGGTCAGCCTGGTGCAATCCAATCACATCGGCTTCGGTTCGGGCGTGGTGGTGCCGGGCACGGGCGTCAGCCTGCACAACCGCGGCTATGCGTTCTCGGCCGATCCCGCGCATGCCCATGCGGTGGCGGGCGGCAAGCGTCCCGGCCACGCCAGCACGCCCCTGCTGCTGACGCGCGCGGGCGCGCCGCTGGCCAGCCTGGGCGTGATGGGCGGCAACATGCAGCCGCAGGGCCACGTGCAGACATTGGTGCGCATGGTCGATCATGGCCAGCAGCCGCAGGCGGCCTGCGACGCACCGCGCTGGCGCTGGACGCATGGCATGTCGGTCGATGCCGAGCCCACCATGCCCCCCGCCCTGGTCGAGGCACTGCGGGCGCGCGGCCACGCGGTCGAGCACGCGGGCGATCCGCATGCCGACTTCGGCTCGGGCCAGTTCGTGTGGCGCCTGGGAGACCCCGCCATGCAAGGCTACGTGGGCGCCAGCGATGGCCGCCGCGACGGGCTGGCTGCGGGTCTCTGACACCGCGCGTCCCCTGCCACATGCCGCCGCGGGTGCGGCGGCATGGCGGCCGCGGCACGGCGTCCGTTCAATGCCCTCGTTGCACGGCGCCTGTTTATACTACCGGGCTGTCTTGCCGACAGGCAGGCGAGCCCCGACCGGTGTCGCCCGCCAGCCCGTCCATGGCAGTACTCATCCCGCCCGCGCCATCGTTGTCCGGCGGCGGGACCGCGCCCCATTCCCGCGCGCTCGCGCATCCCAACCGGAGACTTCTTCCATGGCATCCATCGGTTCCAAGAGCTACGACACGGTCGAACCCCAGAAGGTCGCTTTTCTCGGACTCGGCGTCATGGGCCTGCCCATGGCCGGCCACCTGGCCCGCGCGGGCCATGAGGTGACCGTCTACAACCGCAGCCCGGCCAAAGCCCAGTCCTGGAGCCAGGAATTCGGCGGCCAGACCGCCGCCACGCCGCGCGAAGCCGCCGCCGGCGCGCGGATCGTGTTCGCCTGCGTGGGCAACGACGACGACCTGCGCAGCGTGGTGCTGGGCGATGACGGCGCATTCGCCGGCATGGACCGCGGCGCGGTGTTCGTCGACCACACCACCGCTTCGGCCAACGTGGCGCGCGAACTCTATGCCCGCGCCAAGGAACTGGGCCTGAACTTCATCGATGCCCCCGTCTCGGGTGGCCAGGCCGGCGCGGTCAACGGCGTGCTGACCGTCATGTGCGGCGGCGAGCCCGAGGTGTTCGACAACGTGAAGCCGGTGGCGCAGGCCTTTGGCCGCGCAGTCACCCTGGTGGGCGCACCCGGCGCGGGACAGTTGGCCAAGATGGTCAACCAGATCTGCATCGCGGGCGTGGTGCAGGGCCTGTCGGAAGCCATCGCGTTCGGCCAGGCCGCCGACCTGGACATGAAACTGGTGCTGGACGTCATCAGCAAGGGCGCGGCGCAGAGCTGGCAGATGGAAAACCGCGGCGCCACCATGGTCGACGACAAGTTCGACTTCGGCTTCGCGGTGGACTGGATGCGCAAGGATCTGGGCCTGGTGCTGGACGAAGCGCGCACCAATGGCGCGCGCCTGCCGCTGACCGCGGTGGTGGACCAGTTCTACGGCGACGTCCAGAAGCTGGGCGGCGGACGCTGGGACACGTCCAGCCTGATCAAGCGCCTGCGCTGAGAGGCGCCGGGCGAGCCTGCAACGGGCTCGCCCTTGGTGGACATCAGGCCGCCACGGCCCCGCCGCCCCGCGAGACCAGCAGCATTGGCCGGCTTAATTATTCCCATGAACCCAGGTAAGATGAACGCCTCGTTCCAAAATTAGAACAGTGGTCATCATGCAAGACCTGAACGATCTCTATTACTTCGCGCAGGTGGTCGAGCAAGGCGGATTCAGCGCCGCCGCGCGGACGCTCGACATTCCCAAGTCGCGCCTGTCACGCCGCATCTCGCAACTGGAAGAGCGGCTGGGCGTACGCCTGCTGCAGCGGACCACACGCCGGCTACGCCTGACCACGGCGGGCGAACGGTATCTGCGCTATTGCCTGGAGATGACGGCCTCGGCGCGCGCGGCGGAAGACGCCATGCGGCAGTTGCAGGCCGAGCCGTCGGGTCCGGTCGTCGTGAGTTGTCCCGTATCGCTGGCGCAGACCACGCTGGCGCCCCTGCTTCCCGAGTTCCTGGATACCTGGCCCGCGGTGTCGGTGCAGATGGTGGTGACCAACCGCCGCGTCGACCTGATCCGCGAAGGCGTGGACCTGGCGCTGCGCGTGCGCGAGCGGCTGGATACCGACGCGGAGCTGGTAGTGCGGCACCTGGGCACGGCCAGCGGCACGCTGGTGGCCAGTCCCGCCTATCTGCAGCGCCACGGCATGCCCGAAACGCCGCAGGACCTGATGGCGCACACCACGCTGAGCTTCAGCGAGCCCCAGGAGGAAGTGCGCTGGCGGCTGTACAACACCCACGACGACGAAACCGAAGTGGTGCTGCGTCCGCAGCTGTGCTGCAACGATTTCATCGTGCTCACGCAGGCCGCGGTGCGGGGCCGGGGGATTTCGTTGTTGCCGTCGGAAGCGACGCGTGAAGAAACACGGCGCGGACAGCTCGTGCGGGTGCTGCCGGACTGGCGTTCACCCGAAGGGATCGTGCACTGCATCTATCCCTCGCGGCGCGGCATGATGCCGGCCGTACGTGCGCTGGTGGACTTCCTGTCGGAACGGATGCCGCAAGCCTACCGGCTGATCGACACCCCGTCCGATTCCAGCTGAAAAAAGGCGTGCCCGCGGGAGGTGGAGCCCATCTCCTGCGCGCGGGCAGCAACCCTGAAATCAAGCCGGCTGTACCACCTGGCCAGCCTTGCGGCGGCGGATCACACGGCGCACGTGCGCGCCCACCTGCAGCGCGATCAGCAGGAAGCTGGCCGCGACGAACCAGGCGCTGATGGGGCGCTCGACGAAGATCGCCATGTCGCCGCGCGACAGCAGCAGGGCGCGGCGGAAGTTCTCTTCCACCATGGGGCCCAGCACGAAGCCCAGCAGGATCGGAGCGACCGAGAACTCCAGCCACAACAGAATGGCGCCGATCACGCCGAAGGCCAGCACTTCCCAGATCTGGAAGAGGCTGTTCTGCGTGCTGTACACCCCCACCGCGATGAAGAACAGCGCGGACGGGAACAGGTAGCGGTACGGCACCTGCAGCAGCTTGACCCACACGCCGATCAGCGGCACGTTCAGCACCATCAGCAGCAGGTTGCCGATCCAGAAGCTGGCGATCAGGCCCCAGAAGATGTCCGGATGCTCGGTGATCAGCTGCGGGCCGGGCTGGATGCCCTGGATCAGCAGCGCACCCAGGATCAGCGCCATGACCGCGTCACCGGGAATGCCCAGGCTCATCGTCGGAATGAAGTCGACCTGCGTCTTCGAGTGCGACGACGCTTCGGGCGAGGCCACGCCGGCGATCATGCCGGTGCCGAACTTCTCGGGCGTGCGCGAGATCTTGCGCTCCAGCGCGTAGGACACGAACGTGGTGATGGTCGGCCCCGTGCCCGGCATGGCGCCGAACAGCGTGCCCACCAGCGTGCCGCGCACCATCGGCAGGAACGCCTCTTTCAGCTCGGCCTTGCTGGGACGCATGTCGCGCACGCGCAGCTTGGTGTTGGTGCTGATGGCGGCCATGCGGTTGGCGCTCATGAGGAAGTCGGCCACCCCGAACAGGCCCATGGAAATCGCCACCAGTTCCAGGCCGTCGGACAGGTCGATCAGGCCGAACGAAAAGCGGATGGTGCCGGTGTTGACGTCGGTGCCGACACAGCCGCAAAGCAGGCCGAACAGCGTCATGGCCACGCCTTTGAGCGGCGAGCCGCGCGACATGGTGGCGCCGGCCAAGAGGCCCAGCAGCATGATGGAGAAGATCTCCGTCGGGCCGAACTTGAACGCGATCTCGACCAGCAGCGGCGAAGCGAAGATCATCACGATGATGCCCACCGATGCCGCGAAGAACGAGCAGATCATCGTGATGCCCAGCGCCGTCCCTCCCTTGCCCTGCCGGGTCATCGGATAGCCGTCCAGGCAGGTCACCGCGTGCGGCGGATGCGAAGGCAGGTTCAGCAAAATGGCGCCGATGGCGCCGCCGTACTGCGAGCCGTAGAAAATGCCGGCCAGCATCAGGATGGCGGGCACGGGCTGCATGACGTAGGTCAGCGGCAGCAGGATGGAAATGGCCGACAGCGCGCCCATGCCCGGCAGCACCCCGATGAGGTTGCCCACCAGGACGCCGAAGAACGACCACATCAGGTTATGCAGCTGGAACGCGACGCCGAAGCCGAACCAGAGGTCATGCAAGGATTGCGAAATCATGGCTTCAGCCCCACGTGAACAGCGGAAGCTGCAACTGCAACGCCCACCAGAAGACAACGGTTGCGATCACGCACATGGCCACCGCCAGCAGCAGGACCTGCTTCACGGTGTTGGTGCGATCGCCCAGGCCGCAGATGAACACGGCGAAGAAGGTGGCCGGAAGCAGGCCGCCGTAGTGGCCGAACAGCAGAAAGGCCAGCGTGCCGCCGATGATGCAGACGGCGCCGCGCAGGTCCGGGAAATCCGAGGGGTGCGAGTGCTGGACCGCTTCCTCGGCCCCTTCCTTCGGCGGCTTGTTCTTCTGGCCGCGCGCGGAGGCCGCGATCAGCAGGCCGGTCAGCGCGAGCAAGCCGCCGATGGACGCCGGGAAGAACCCCGGCCCCATGTGCGAGAGCGAACCGATGTGATAGTTGAAGGCCGCGTAGATGGCGGACAAGCCGACGAGAACCATCAAGGCCCCGCCGTAATAGTCCTTCTTGAATGATGCCGTGTGCTGCATATCTCCTCCTCGCGCTTACCGCCGCGCTGGCTCGTGATACCGGCGCCAGTGAAAAGGCGCGGCAATCCGCTGAAACAAGGGATCGCCAGGAGAATACGTAGCGAAGCTGGTGATTCGCTTTCTATGCGCTGTCGGGTTCCTGAATCGTCGGGAAATCCCTGATGAGCGGCATCCACAAAACGGCGGCAAGGCCCGTGCCGCCATCGGAATTGGGCTCGCCATCGCGCAACTCGATGTCGCCATCGTTGCGCCGCGCATAGGCACGCGCAATGGAAAGCCCCAGGCCGGAGCCGCTGGCCGAATGCGCCCGGTCGGCGCCGACGCGGTCGAAACGCGCGAACGCGCGCTTGCGCAACGCAACCGGAATGCCGGGGCCGTTGTCGGCCACCGTCACCTCGCCGCGCTCGGCTTGGCGCACCACCGAAACCGTGATGCGCGCGCCGACGGGTGCATAGCGGATCGCGTTGTGGATCAGGTTGGACAGGGCCTCGTGCAACTCGGCTTCGCTGCCCCAGACGGGCACCACGTCTCCTTGTCGGTCGCCCGCCTGCGCCTGTTCTTCTTCGCCGCGCGCGTCGACCCAACCCAGGTCCTGCTGGCGCTCGTGCGCCAGCGGCAGATGCTGCAGCACGACCTCGCGCGCCACGTCATTCAGGTCGCAGCGTTCGCGCGGCGTGGCCTCGCCCTGGTTGGCATGCGCCAGCGACAGCAGCTGTTCGGTCAGGCGGCGGGTGCGGCCCAGTTGGTCGACGATGGCGCGCAGGCCTTCATGCGCGCGCACCGGATCGGGTTCGCGCAGTGCGTACTGCGCCTGCGTCAGCATGATGGCCAGCGGCGTGCGCAACTGATGCGAGGCGTCGGCCAGGAACTGCGATTGTTCGTCCAGCACGCGCCGGTAGCGCGCGATGTGATGGTTGACGGCCTCGACCAGCGGCGTGACTTCGCTGGGCACGCGAGCCGAATCGAGCGGGGTCAGATCGTCGGGCCGCCGCGCACGGATGTCGTTGCGCAGCCTGACCAGCGGCTTGACCGCCCACACCACGCCCCACCACACCAGCAAGGCGACCAGCGCCAGCATGCGCGCATCGCGCAGGATTTCCTGGCGCTGCGCGCTGGCTTCGGCCGCCTGGCGCTTGCCGATGCTTTCGGCCACCACCACCAGCACCTGGCGGTGCTGGCCGCGGTAATACAGATCGCGCAGCACGGCTACCGCGCGCACCGGATCGTTGCGGTAGACCGCGTCGTAGAACAGCGGATCGCCATTGCCCTTGGGCCAGTACGGCAGGCGCGGCATTTCGGGCATGCCGGCCAGCGTGCGGCCATGCACGGGCGGGACGACGGCGCCCTTGCCTGTCTCGACCGGCGGATCGATCTCTTCGATGCGGAAATATTTGCGCAGGCCCGCGCGCGACTCGAGCATGACCTGCGCGTACAGCGGCGTGGCCACCTGCAGGTGGCCCTCGGGCGAGAATTCGACGCTGCTCTCGAGCACGCGAGCGGGCTCCAGCAGCGCCGAGTCGTAGGCTTCGTTGGTGATGGTGGCCAGGGTGCGGTAGTCGTTCCAGCTGTCGATGACCAGCAGCAGGATGACGCCCGGCATCAGCAGCGTGATGAGCACGGCCCGGATGCCGGGAAGCGGCATCCGCGGCCAACGGACCTTGAAGAGACTCACGATTCGGTGGGTTCGCGCGCGCGACGCTTTCCAGCATGTAGCCCAGGCCACGCACCGTGACGATGCGAACATCGCTGCCAGTGAGCTTCTTGCGCAGGCGGTGCAGCACGACCTCGATGGCATCGAGGTTGGCCTCGCTTTCCTGGGTGAAGACCTTGCCGAACAGGTGGGTCTTGTCCACCGGATAGCCGCTGCGGGTGAGCAACGCGGCCAGCGCGGCATGTTCGCGCGGCGTGAGGAACAGCAGCGCGCCGTCGAGCGTGAACGCCCGGCTTTCGCTGTCGTAGGACAGCGAACCGCACTGCAGGCGCGGATGCTGGCGGCCACGGCTGCGGCGCACCAAGGCCGTGATGCGCGCCTCGAGTTCTTCGAGGGCGAAAGGCTTGGTGAGGAAGTCGTCGGCGCCCAGGTTCAGGCCGCGCACGCGGTCTTGCAGGCCGCCCTGGGCAGTCAGCAGCAGCACCGGCGTGCGGTCGTCGCGGTTGCGCATCTCGCGCAACAGCGCCAGGCCGTGCTTGTCGGGCAGGCGCAGGTCGAGCACGATCGCGTCGTACTCGTTGCCTGCCATCAGGCCCTCGGCGGTCCGGGCATCGGGCGCGTGGTCGGGCAGGAACCCGCTTTGCGTCAGGGCGCGGACCAGCCAGGAGGCCATGTCCCGCTCGTCTTCAACCAACAATATGCGCATGACCGTCGTTTTCTGCGGAGGGAATTTCGGACGAACGCGGACCATGCACGCGCTGGCGCAGGTAGCGGGTTTCGTGGTGCCGGCGGAACAGGATGGCGGACAGTTCGTTCAGCGCCTGGGTGTAGACCTCGCGCTTGAACTCGATGACCGCGTCCAGCGGCACCCAATATTGGCTCCAGCGCCAGGCGTCGAACTCGGGATGCTGCGTCGAGCGCAGGCAGACGTCGCAATCGCGACCGACCATGCGCAGCAGGAACCAGATCTGCTTTTGTCCTTTATAGTGGCCGCGCCATTCGCGCCGGACGAAGTGGTCCGGAACATTGTAACGCAGCCAGTCACGTGTACGTCCCAGAATGCGGACATGCTCGGGCTTGAGGCCCACTTCTTCATGGAGCTCGCGATACATGGCCTGCACGGGGCTCTCCCCGTGCTTGATGCCACCTTGCGGGAATTGCCAGGCATGTTCCCGGATCCGCTTGCCCCAAAAGACCTCGTTTTTGCCGTTGACGAGAATGATGCCGACATTGGGACGGTAGCCTTCGCGATCAAGCATGGGCCACCCCCACCGAATTCAATACAATTACGGTCGATTATACGTACTGGTATCCCCTCTATCTATGCGCGCTTCCCACTACCACCTGAACACCCTGAAAGAAGCCCCCGCCGAGGCAGAAGTCGTCAGCCACCAGCTGATGACGCGCGCCGGGATGATCCGCAAGCTGGCAGGGGGCATCTATACGTACATGCCGGTCGGCCTGCGGGTCATCCGCAAGATCGAGGGGATCATCCGTGAAGAAATGAACGCCGCCGGCGCCCTGGAGCTGCTGATGCCGGTGGTCCAGCCCGCCGAACTCTGGCAGGAATCCGGCCGCTGGACGCAATACGGCGCCGAACTGCTGCGCATCAAGGACCGCCACGACCGGGACTTCGTCCTGCAGCCGACCTCGGAAGAAGTGATCACCGACATCGCCCGCAACGAGATCCACAGCTACCGCCAGTTGCCGGTCAACTTCTATCACATCCAGACCAAGTTCCGGGACGAACGCCGTCCCCGCTTCGGCCTGATGCGCGGCCGCGAATTCACCATGAAGGACGCCTACTCGTTCGACCGCGACGAGGCCGGCGCGCAGAAGAGCTACGACAACATGTACGCGGCCTACATGCGCATCTTCGAGCGCCTGGGGCTGGAATTCCGCGCCGTGGCGGCCGACACCGGCTCGATCGGCGGCACCCGCAGCCATGAATTCCAGGTGATCGCCGACACCGGCGAAGACCTGATCGTCTACAACCCCGGCTCCGCCTACGCCGCCAACATCGAGCTGGCAGAGGCCGTGGCCCTGCTGGCCGAGCGCGCCGCGCCGGCCGAAGCCCTGCAGGAGACGCCCACGCCGGGCGCCGCCAAGTGCGAGGACGTGGCCAAGCTGCTGGGCCTGCCGCTGGAACGCACCATCAAGTCCATCGTGCTGGCCACCGACGCCGAGAAGGAAGGCGAAGCGGCCCAGATCTGGCTGCTGCTGCTGCGCGGCGACCACGAGATGAACGAGGTCAAAGTGGGCAAGCTGCCGGGCCTGAAGGGCTACCGCTTCGCCACCGAGGCCGAGATCGTCGACCACTTCGGCTGCAAGCCCGGTTACCTGGGTCCCCTGAAGACCACCCGCCCGGTGCGCGTCATCGCCGACCGCACGGTGGCCAACATGGCCGACTTCGTCTGCGGCGCCAACCGCGAGGATTTCCACTACACCGGCATGAACTGGGGCCGCGACCTGCCCGAACCCGAAGCGGTGGCCGACCTGCGCAACGTCGTGGCGGGCGACCCCTCGCCGGACGGCAACGGCACCCTGGCGATCCAGCGCGGCATCGAGGTCGGCCACGTGTTCTACCTGGGCACCAAGTACTCGGAAGCCCTGAAGGCCACCTTCCTGGACGACAACGGCAAGCCCGCCGTGCTGGAAATGGGCTGCTACGGCATCGGCGTCACCCGCATCGCGGGCGCGGCCATCGAGCAGAACCACGACGAGCGCGGCATTCTGTGGCCCCGCGCGATCGCCCCCTTCGAAGTGGTTATTTGTCCGGTGGGCTGGGGCAAGAGTGAAACTGTCCGTGACACGGCCACCCGCCTGTACGAAGCCTTGCGCGCGCGCGGCGTGGACGTCATCCTTGACGACCGCGATGCCCGGCCGGGCGTGATGTTCGCCGAATGGGAACTGATCGGCGTGCCGCTGCGCGTAACAGTTGGAGAGCGCGGCCTGAAGGAAGGCGTGGTCGAATTGCAGGCACGCCGGGACACCGAGGCCAGCCGCATTCCCGCCGACCAGGCGCTGCAGCAAACCCTCGATCGCCTGGATACGCTGTAATATCGCGCCCTCGGCGCTCCGTGGTGGGCGCCCGCGTGCCGTAAGACTACCGTTATCGTGATCGAACCGACGTCAGCCGAATTCCTGCAGCAGGTCCGTGTCTACTACGAAGACACGGACGCCGCGGGAATCGTCTTCTATGCCAATTACCTGAAGTTCTTCGAACGCGCCCGCACCGAATGGCTGCGGGCGCTGGGCTTCAACCAGTCCGAACTGGTCGGCCGCACCGGCCGGGTCTTCGTCGTCCATTCGCTGGATATGCGCTACCGCAAGCCGGCGCGCCTGGACGATCTGCTCACCATCCGCAGCCAGATCACCCGAGTGGGCCGCGCTTCGATACACTTCGCCCAGCGCGCGGAGCGCGACGGGGAACTGCTGGCCGAAGGCGGCATCCAAGTCTGCTGCGTAGACACGACCAATTTGCGGCCAGCCGAACTGCCCGGCGACGTCCACGACAAACTGAAATCCATCCAGGGATAGATATCCATGCAACCCTCCGCCGACATGTCGCTGATCTCGCTGATCTCGCACGCCAGCATCCCCGTTCAGCTGATCATGCTGATCCTGCTGGTGATCTCCATCATGTCCTGGACCTACATCTTCGCCAAGCGGATGGCCATCCGCCGCACGCATCGCCAGACGCTGCGTTTCGAGGACGACTTCTGGTCGGGCGGCGACCTGTCCGTGCTGCAGCAGGCGGTGTCCAGCCGCCGCGACGAGCAAGGCGCCCTGGCCCGCATCTTCGACGCCGGCATGACCGAGTTCATGAAGGCCCGCCGCAACGCTCCCAGCGGCGACATCAACGCCGCCCTGGACGGCCCGCGCCGCGCCATGCGCGCCGCCTACCAGCGTGAAATGGACGCGCTGGAGTCGCACCTGAACTTCCTGGCCTCGGCCGGCTCGGTCAGTCCGTACATCGGCCTGCTGGGCACGGTGTGGGGCATCATGCACGCGTTCATCGGCCTGTCGAACATGCAGCAGGCCACGCTGGCCTCGGTGGCGCCCGGCATCGCCGAAGCCCTGATCGCCACCGCCATCGGCCTGTTCGCCGCCATCCCCGCGGTGGTGGCCTACAACCGCTTCACCAACGACATCGATCGCCTGTCGATCCGTTTCGACAGCTTCGTCGATGAATTCCTGAACATTCTGCAACGGCAGGTGCGCTGATGGGCTCTTTACGTTCTGGCGGCCGGCACGGCCGCAAGATGAAAGCAGACATCAACGTGGTGCCCTACATCGACGTCATGCTGGTGCTGCTGGTCATCTTCATGGTGACCGCGCCGCTGATCACCCCCGGCCTGATCGAGCTGCCATCGGTCGGCCAGGCTGCCCAGGTGCCGGTCAAGCCGCTGGAAGTGCAGATCGGCCAGGATGGCAAGATCGCGCTGCGCATGCGTGAGGCCGGCGCCACGCCGCAGGACATCAACCGCGCCGAACTGGTCTCGCAGGTGCAGTCGCGCATCACGGCGGACACGCCCGTGGTGATCGCCGCCGACGGCAAGGCCCCCTACGAAACCGTGGTGAAGGTGATGGACGAGCTGCGCACCAGCGGCATCACCCGCCTGGGCCTGCTGGTCGACCAGGGCGGGTCCGCCGTGCAGCAGCCCACCCGCCGCCGCTAAACGCGCCTCGAACCGGTTCCGGCCCCTGGCCTCACTATCTCGCCCATGACGTCACCTTCCTCGCAACGCAACGGCCCGCGGGATCCCGCCGCCTCCCAGGACAACAAGAAGGGCCTCGGCCTGGCGGTCCTGGCGCACCTGTTGCTGGTGCTCGCTCTCGTGGTCGGCCTGGATTGGCATACCGAGAACCCCGGGCCGGTGCAGGTCGAGTTGTGGGCCAAGGGTGACAGCCCCGACTCCCCGCCCCCCACGCCGAACAAGCCGCCACCGGATCCGCAGCCCAAGCCGCCTGAGCCTCAGCCCCAGCCCGACCCCACGCCGACGCCGCCTCCGGCGCCGCCTCCGGCGCCGCCTCAACCCGTGCCGACACCACCCAAGCCGACGGTGCAGCCGCCCGAGCAGCCCGATCCCGAGATCGCGCTCGAAGAAGCCCGCAAAAAGCGCGAGCAGGAAGAGAAGCAGCGCCAGGCCGCCGAAGCCGCCAAGGAAAAGGCGCGCCTCGAAGAGGAACGCAAGCAGGCCGAACTGAAGGAAAAGCAGCGTCTGGCCGACGAGAAGGCGGCTGCCGAGAAGGCTGCCGCGCAGAAGGCTGCGGCTGAGAAGGCCGCCGCCGACAAGGCCGCGGCGGAAAAGGCGGCTGCCGAGAAAGCCGCCGCCGAAAAGGCCGCCGCCGAGAAAGCCGCCGCCGAGAAAAAGGCTGCTGCTGAAAAGGCCGCGGCCGAGAAGGCCGCCGCCGAGAAAAAGGCTGCCGCTGAAAAGGCTGCCGCCGAGAAGGCGGAAGCCGAAAAGCTGGCCGCCGAAAAGAAAGCCAAGGAAGACGCCGCCAAGAAGGCCGCCGCCGAAAAGGCCGCGGCCGAGAAGAAGGCGGCGGCTGAAAAGGCAGCCGCTGAAAAGAAGGCCGCGGCCGACCAGGCCCTGCGCGACGCCTTCCGCAGCGACGCCCTGGGCGCCGCCGGCCTGCCAGGCGGCACGGCCGACCGCAACCAGGCGGGCGGTGGGCGCGACAGCGGCTACGGCGCCAAGGTGCGTGCCTGCGTGCAGCCTGGTGTGTCCTACCCCACTCCCGCCCGCGGATCCTCCAATCCGACGGCGGAATACCGGGTACAGTTAGGGTCTGACGGGAAAGTAACAGGCGTCACGCTGACCCGCTCGTCCGGCATCACGGGCTTCGACCGCGCGGTCGAAACCGGCATCCGGCGCTGCAACCCGTTCCCGAAACCAGATGGCGGCCGTTATGAGCCCGTTATCGATGTTGTGTACCGAATGTATGACTGACAGGAGATTGCCGACCATGACATCCGCCTTCCGCATTCCCCTCATGGGAATCCTGCGCAAGCATGGCCTTGCGCTCGTAATGCTGATGGCCGCCTTGCTCGCCTGGCATCCTGCCCGTGCGCAATTGCGTGTGGATATCTCGGGCACGGGCGCCACGCAGTACCCGGTGGCCATTGCCGATTTCGCGGGCGACGACACGCGCGGCCGCGCGCTGGCCGACGTGATCCGCGCCGACCTGACCCGCACGGGCCAGTTCCGCCTGATCAACGCCGCGGGCTCGGGCCTGACGGTGGACAGCCCCATCGCGCACGAAGAGTGGCGCGGCAAGGGCGCCGACTTCCTGGCCTACGGCAGCATCTCGCGCGGCGCCGATGGCCGCTACGACATCCGCTACCGCCTGGCCGACACGGTCCAGAAGAACCAGCTGGACGGCGTGGCCTTCTCGGGCACCGAGCAGGAACTGCGCCGCGTGGCGCACCAGATCGCCGACCGCATCTACGAAAAGATCACTGGCGTGCGTGGCGTTTTCTCCACACGCATCGCCTATGTGCTGAAACAAGGTAATACGTACGAGCTGCAGGTCGCCGACGCCGACGGCCAGAACCCGCAGGTGGCCCTGCGTTCGCGCGAGCCCATCATCTCGCCCAAGTGGTCGCCGGACGGCCAGCGCCTGGCCTACGTCAGCTTCCACACCGGCAAGCCGGTGGTGTACGTGCAGAACCTGTCCACCAGCGCCCAGGTGCCCGTGGCCAACTTCAAGGGCAACAACAGCGCCCCGGCCTGGTCTCCGGACGGCTCGCAGTTGGCCGTGGCCCTGACGCGCGACGGCCTGTCGCAGATCTACATAGTCAGCGCGGCCGGTGGTTCGAACATGCGCCGCGTCACGCGTTCGCCCGGCATCGACACCGAGCCCAGCTTCACGCCCGACGGCCGTTCCCTCGTCTTCACCAGCGACCGCAGCGGCGGCCCGCAGATATACCAGACCAGCCTGGACGGCGGCGACGCGCGCCGCCTGACGCTAAATGGTAGTTACAACATCTCACCCCGAATTTCCCCCGATGGATCGACGCTGCTGTACGTTGCAAGACGAGATGGCGCGTTTCGTATCGCCTCGCTGAACCTGTCCTCAGGCGCCGAGACCTTGCTGACTGATGGTCAAGACGATCAGTCGCCGAGCTTCGCACCGAATGGCATGCAGGTTCTCTACGCTACCATGCAAGGAGGACGCAGCGTGCTGGCGGGTGTCTCGAGCGATGGCCGCGTGCGGCAGACCTTGTCTGTCCTGAACGGGGAAATACGTGAACCTACGTGGGGCCCATTTACCCGATAAACACGTGTGACTCTCTTTTCAAAGGAACTACCATGAAGTCGCGCATTGCCAAGAGCCTTACCATTGCCGCAATGGCAGCCGTTCTGGCCGCTTGCAGCTCCGTCCCTCTCGACGATACGGCCGGTCAAGGAACTGGCACCGGCCAGGGCACGACCGGCGGTACCGCTGGTACCGGCCAGATCCTGGATCCCTTCAACCCCCAAAGCATCCTGGCGCAACAGCGCTCGGTTTACTTTGATTTCGACAGCTACACGGTGTCGGACCAATACCGCGGCCTGGTGGAAACCCATGCCCGTTACCTGGCCTCGCACCCGCAGCAACGCATCCGCATCGAAGGCAACACCGACGAACGCGGCGGCTCCGAGTACAACCTGGCCCTGGGCCAGCGTCGCGCCGACGCTGTGCGCCGCATGATGACCCTGGTGGGCGTCAGCGACGGCCAGATCGAGACCATCAGCTTCGGCAAGGAAAAGCCGAAGGCGACGGGTTCCTCGGAAGCTGATTTTGCGGAAAACCGCCGCGCCGATATCAACTATCAGCGCTAAGCAGCACCTTCACGTTTAGAGTGCCCCACCACTTCTGCGTCGGGACGGTCAACCGGCCGTTCCGACGTTTGCTTTGACACTCTGGAAATACCATGCGAGACCGAGTTCCTACCTTGCGCTTGCTGGCCGTCACCGCCAGCCTAGCCTTCGCCGCGATGGCGGCGCCTGCCAGTGCATTCGCCGATGATGAAGCCCGCCGGGCCATTCTCGACCTGCGCCAGCAGGTCCAGCAGCAGAACGAACAGAATGTCCGGGCGCGCCTGCAGTTGGCCGACCAGATCCAATCGCTGCAGCAGGAGATCGCCCAGTTGCGCAACCAGCTGGAACTGGTGTCCCGCCAGCAGACCTCCCCGGCCCAAGGCCAGCAGGGTCAGCAGAGCAACCACCCCGGCAATCCTCCGGGCGTGTCCGCCGCCGATCCCCAGGAGCAAGCCGCCTACGACGGCGCCATCGACCTGTTCCGCAAGGCACAGTACAAGGAAGCGTCGGAGTCCTTCGCCGCCTTCTCCGCGCTGTACCCCAACAGTGCGCTGGCGCCCTCCTCGCAGTTCTATCTGGGCAGCAGCCGCTATGCCCTGAAAGACTTCAAGGGAGCGATCGAACAACTGAACACGCTGGTGCAGAATGCGCCCAACGACGCACGCGCGCCCGACGCGCTGCTGGTGATCGCCGGCAGCCAGATCGAGCTGAACAACCGCGCGGGCGCCAAGGCCACCCTGCAACGCATCGTGTCGGAATATCCGCAGACGCCGGCGGCCAAAACGGCGCAAAGCCGTCTGCAGCTCTTGCAGTAAAAGTGGATTCGAATCCGCTCGCCGTCCGGCTGGATGGCGCGCGACGGCCGGCCGAAAGGCCGGCTTTTTATTGTCCGTGCCCCGTGGACCCGGTGGCGCGCGGCGCAAGGACGAGCCGCGGCCCGTCCATCCAGGATGGCTACATCTGCCCCGCGGCCAGCAGCAACAGCACCACGCCCCCCACGATCAGGGCGATGCCGGCGGTTTCCCGGCGGCTGGGCGCGTGCGCGAACAACTTCTGCGACAGCGCCTGGGCGAACAGGACCTCGACCAGGCCCAGCGTGCGCACGTTGGCCGCGGCGGTCAGCGCGAAGCCGATGAACCAGGCCTGCGACGCCGTGGCGCCCAGGAATCCTCCCCAGATCGAGGCGCGCCAGGCCGCGGCGCACGCGCGCAGCAGCGGACGATTGCACAACAGCATCCAGGTCATCAGGATCAGCACCTGCACGCCCAGCGACCAGCAGAGCGTCCAGGTGGCCTGCACGGCGAACATGCCGCCGTCCAGCTTCAGGATCGCGCCGCGAAAGCACACCGCCGACAGCGCGAAGCCCGCGCCGGACAGCAGCCCCAGCCATGCCGGCCGCCAACTGGCGGCCCGGACGCCGCCCGCGGGCTTGGCCGACATCAGCACCACGCCCAGCGTCGCCAGCACCACGGCCAGCATGCCCACCGGCGACAGCGGATCGCCCAGCACCGCGAAGCCGAACAACGCGACCTGTATCGGCTCGGTCTTGGTCCAGGCGGTCACCACCACGAACGAGCGGTCCCGCATGGCCGCCAGCATCAGCGCCGTGGCGGCGATCTGCGCCACCGCGCCCCCCAGCACGAACAGCAGGAAAAGCGTGTTCACGCCGGGCGGCGTCTGCCCGGCCAGCAGGCAGACGATCAACAGGTACAGCAGCGCGAA
Organism: Bordetella ansorpii; assembly: GCF_900078705.1. Classification (GTDB taxonomy): domain Bacteria; phylum Pseudomonadota; class Gammaproteobacteria; order Burkholderiales; family Burkholderiaceae_B; genus Bordetella; species Bordetella ansorpii_A. Next base: position 412,971 of record NZ_FKIF01000008.1, on the reverse strand, counting down.
CGGAAAGCCGAACAGAAAGCGCACCTGGGTGGCGCCCAGCGTGCCCAGGGAGGCGGTCAGGCCGCGCTGCACGGCGTTGCGGCCAGCCTGCGCGGCCGCGGCCACCAGGGTGGCGGGAATCCACAGCCAGACGAGGTCCATGCCGGGCGGGCTCAGGCGCGCTGGGCGACGTCGGCCACGGGCGCGCCCGTCATGGCGGCCAGTTGCGCGGGGGTCATGCGGAAAACGGCGTTCGGATGCCCGGCGGCGGCCCAGATGCTGTCGTACTGGAACAGGTCCTCGTCCAGCAGCATCACCGGCTTGATCACGTGTCCGATGGGGCTGACGCCGCCGATGGCGTAGCCGGTGGCCTCGCGCACGAAGCGCGCGTCGGCGCGAGCCAGCGGGCCGACGCGCTCGGCCACCTTGGCCTCGTCGACGCGGTTGATGCCGCTGGCCACGACCAGCACCGGCGCATTGTCGGTGGCGCGGCGGAAGATGATGGACTTGGCGATCTGCGCCACCTGGCAACCCAGGCCGGCGGCGGCCTCGGCGGAGGTCTTGCCGGTCTGCGGCAGCATCACGACGGGTTGATCATGGCCCATCTGCTGCAGCAGCAACGCGACGCGCTGCGCGGAATCGGGCAAGGAAACAGCGGATTCAGTCGACATGGGAAACGGGAGGCAGGCGTTGGAAGAGCCGGCAGGCACGCCGGCGGCAACGGATGTCGAGTGTACCCCCACACCGCCCCGGACCCGGCGCATGCCCCCCCCTGGCGGTAGAATCCTGTCCTTGGCCTGACTTCCTGCCCGCATGCGTACCCCACCCGACCTGCCCCTGCGCCATGCCGCCATCGCCGGCGGCGAAACCGCCTATCTCGAACACGGGGCCGGCACTGCGCTGATCCTGATCCATGGGTCGCTGTGCGACTGCCGCTACTGGACGCCGCAGATGGCGACGCTGGGACGCAATCACCGGGTGCTGGCCCCGTCGCTCAAGCGCTACTGGCCCGAGCAATGGGATGGCGCGGGCGACGGCTTCTCGCTGGACGCGCATACCGAACAGGTGCTGGCCTTCATCGAGAGCGTGGCGGGCGAGCCCGCCCATCTGGTGGGCCATTCGCGCGGCGGCCGCGTGGCCTTGGAAGCCACGCTGCGCCGGCCCGACCTGGTGCGCACCCTGACGCTGGCCGACCCCGGCGTGCCGGTACCCGGCCAGCCGGACCAGCGCGGCGACTTCCGCCAGCAGGCCCTGCAGCGCATCCAGGCCGGCTCGCCCGACGAGGGCCTGGCCCTGTTCATCGACGCCGTCACCGGTCCCGATACCTGGCGCCGCATGGTGCCGTGGTTCAAGGACATGGTGCGCGACAATGCCACCACCCTGCTGGGCCAGTCGCGTGAAACGCCCCGCCCCGTCGACGAGGCCGCGTTGCGCGCCCTGGGCATGCCCGTGCTGCTGATCGGCGGCGCCCTCAGCCCGCAGCCCTATCCCTCCGTCATCGCGTGGCTGGAAAGCGTGCTGCCGTATGCCAGCAGCGAGATGATCGCGGGGTCTTCCCACGGCATGAACCTGGGCAATCCGCGGGCGTTCAATCAGGCCGTCTCCGACTTCCTGGGTTGAATACCGCGACGCGAAGCGGCACGCAGGCACGCAACACGGGCCACAGTCCGGGCCTGGCCCGACGCTGCTATCCTAAGCCGGCAATAGCCACGGGAGATGGACATGCAAGGTATCTGGCTGGAAATCTGGACGACACTGCGCACCGAATTCTCGGACGTGCCCGATGCCAGTGAAGCGACCCGGATGGTCCTGCGCCTGCTGATGGCCGCGCTGCTGGGGGGCCTGCTGGGTTACGAACGCGAGCGCAGCGGCAAGTCCGCCGGCTTGCGCACCCACATCCTGGTGGCCCTGGGCGCCTGCCTGTTCGTGCTGGTCCCCTTGCAGGCCGGCATGAAGATCAACGACCTGAGCCGCGTGATGCAAGGCGTGATCGCCGGCATCGGCTTCCTGGGCGCGGGGGCCATCATCAAATTCAGCGACGAGCGGCGCATCCGCGGCCTGACCACCTCGGCCGGCATCTGGCTGACCGCCGCCATCGGGATCACCGCCGGCATGGGCCGCGAAACCACCGCGGTGTTCGCAACCTTGCTGGCATTGTTCGTGCTGCACGCGCTGCACCGCGTGGAAAAGCTCATGGATCAGCGCCACCATCAACGCGCCTTGATCCAGACCGACAGCAACCGCACCGACCTGCCGATGCGGCGCAGCCCGGCGGACGACGACATGTAGGCATGGCCGTGGCGTGCCCGAGCCGGCCGACTTGGCCGGCTCGGGCACTCGCCACCCGCGCGAGGGCGCCTACGAAGAGACCCGCTCACGCATCGAGACAGCAAACAGATCAGCGGGCAGCGTGAGCCGCCATCACCTGCTCGGCCACCTGCCGTGGCGCCTCGGCGTAATGCTTGAACTCCATCGTGTAAGTCGCCCGCCCCTGCGTCAACGACCGCAACGACGTCGAATACCCGAACATCTCCGCCAACGGCACTTCGGCCCGCACCAGCTTGCCGCCGCCGCCGGCGATGTCGTCCATGCCCTGCACCATGCCGCGCCGCGAAGACAGGTCGCCCATGACGTGCCCCGTGTAGTCCTCGGGGGTTTCCACTTCGACCTTCATCATGGGTTCGAGCAGTACCGGCCTGGCGCGCCGCATGCCTTCCTTGAACGCCATCGAGCCCGCCATGCGGAACGCGTTCTCGTTCGAGTCCACGTCGTGGTACGAACCGAACACCAGCGTGACCTTCACGTCCACCACGGGATAACCCGCCAGCACGCCGGCATTCAGGCTCTCGCGCACCCCGCGCTCGACCGCCGGAATGAACTCGCGCGGCACCACGCCGCCCTTGATCGCATCGACGAACTCGAAGCCCGCGCCCGGTTCCTGGGGCTCGAGCTTGAGCACCGCATGGCCGTACTGGCCACGGCCGCCCGATTGCTTGACGAACTTGCCTTCGACGTCGTCGGCCACCGCGCGGATGGTTTCGCGGTACGCGACCTGCGGCTTGCCCACCGTGGCCTCGACGCCGAACTCGCGCTTCATGCGGTCGACCAGGATTTCCAGGTGCAGTTCGCCCATGCCCGAGATGATGGTCTGGCCCGACTCTTCGTCGGTGCGCACGCGGAATGATGGATCTTCCTGCGCCAGGCGATTCAGCGCCAGGCCCATCTTCTCCTGGTCGGCCTTGGTCTTGGGCTCGACGGCCTGCGAGATCACGGGCTCGGGGAACACCATGCGTTCGAGGATGATGACCTTCGACGGATCGCTCAACGTGTCGCCCGTGGTGACGTCCTTCAGGCCAACGGCCGCGGCGATGTCGCCGGCGTAGACCTCTTCGATCTCGCGGCGCTCGTTCGCGTGCATCTGCAGGATGCGGCCGATGCGTTCCTTCTTGCCCTTGATGGGGTTGTAGACGGAGTCGCCCGACTTCACCACGCCCGAATAGACGCGGAAGAACACCAACTGGCCCACGAAGGGGTCGGTCATGATCTTGAAGGCGAGCGCCGAGAACGGCTCGTCGTCGCCCGGGTGGCGTTCGATCTCGCCATCCTTCTCGTCATGGCCCTTGATGGCGGGGATGTCCAGCGGCGAAGGCAGGTAGTCGATGACCGCGTCCAGCATGGCCTGCACGCCCTTGTTCTTGAACGCGCTGCCACAGAGCATGGGCACGATCTCGTTGGCGATGGTGCGCTTGCGCAGCGCGGCCTTGATCTCGGCCTCGGTCAGTTCCTGGCCCGCCAGGTACTTGTCCAGCAGCACCTCGTCGGCTTCGGCGGCCTTCTCGACCAGATGCTCGCGCCACTGGCGCGCGGTTTCCTGCAGATGCGCGGGCACGTCCTGGTACTCGAAGCGCACGCCCTGGCTGGCTTCGTCCCAGATGATGGCCTTCATCTTGACCAGGTCGATGACGCCCTCGAAGCCGTCCTCGGCGCCCACGGGGATCTGCACCGGCACGGCATCGCCGCGCAGGCGTTCGGCGATCTGGCGCTGTACGCGGAAGAAGTCCGCGCCCACACGATCCATCTTGTTGACGAAGGCCAGGCGCGGCACGCGGTACTTGTTGGCCTGGCGCCAGACGGTTTCGGATTGCGGCTGCACGCCGCCCACCGCGTCATAGACCATGACGGCGCCGTCGAGCACGCGCATGGACCGTTCGACTTCGATGGTGAAGTCGACGTGCCCCGGGGTGTCGATGATGTTGATGCGATGTTCGGGATAGTCGCCAGCCATGCCGCGCCAGAACGCCGTGGTGGCGGCCGACGTGATGGTGATGCCGCGCTCCTGTTCCTGCTCCATCCAGTCCATGACCGCCGCGCCGTTGTGCACCTCGCCGATCTTGTGCGTGATGCCGGTGTAGAAAAGAATGCGCTCGGTCGTGGTGGTCTTGCCCGCGTCGATGTGGGCGCTGATCCCGATGTTCCGATATTGGTCGATACGCGTTCTGCGAGTCATGGTGCGGCCTCTTTGGCTACGATGATTGACTCATCGATATTACGCCTGCGCGCGCGCCGTGGGGCCGGATGCGGATAGCACGATAGGGTGATTGACGGCGCGCCCGCGGAGGACGCGCGCGCCAGGCCGGCATGCAACCGGATGCGGGCCGCGGAACGCGGCCCGGCGGGGAATTACTTCTCTTCCTTGACGCGATACACCAGCACGCCGGTGGTGGCCAGCGACAGCACCTTGGCGGTGACGCTGCCCAGCAGCAGGCGCGACAGGCCGCTGCGCCCGTGGCTGCCGATGAAGATCAGGTCGCAACCGTTGTCGGCGGCGGCCTGTACGATGCCGTCGGCCACGTTGAAGTTGGACACGGCGCACTTGGTGGCCGTGACGCCAGCCGTATGGGCGCGGTCCAGCACCTGCTTCAGGAACTTGTCGGACTGCTCGGCGGCGGCCTTCTCGTAGTCTTCGTCGGTGATGGCATACGCCGCCGCCATGCCGTCGAAGCCGATGGTGGCCGCAAAAGGCTGGCTGACGTGCAGCGCAACGATCTCGGCGCCAATGGAGCGGGCGAAATGAACACCGGCATTGGCCGCCTGCGACGACAGCGCGGAGCCGTCGGTGGGGATCAGGATTTTCTTGAACATGTTTCGCTCCTGTCTGGGTAGAGGCAGACCCATGCTACCGGAAAAGCCTTTTCCCGGACATCACAGCTGTGACAAAGCTTGATCGGGATCAACCCTTGATCTGCTGGGCGTTGGCATACAGGTTGGTGCAGCGCGTGCCGCTGCGGCAATAGGCCAGCACCGGGCCGGGCAGTTCCCGCAGCAGTTCGGCGAAACGCACCACGTCGTCCATGGTCATGGAGCCGCTGACGACCGGCTGATACTCGACGCGCAGGCCCAGGGCCTGGGCGGCCTTGGAGACCTCGGCGGCGGTGGGCTGGTCGGCGCCGCCTTCATGGTCGGGACGGTTGATGATGACGCTCTTGTAGCCGGCGGCGGCCACGTCGGCCATGTCCTCGGGCGTGAGCTGCGGCGCCACGGCGAAGTCGGGGCTGAGAGGGCGGATGGGAGCGGCCATGAGAGTTCCTGAAATGACGAGTTCGAAAGGATGCTTGCAGTATAGGCGTCAGGCGGCGCGCGGCGGCAGCAGCGCGGCCAGTTCGCGCCACATCGGCGCGCTGTCCACCATGGTGACGGAAAAGCGCAGCATCGTGGACGGCGCCTGGGCGGGCGAGAACAAGGTGCCCGGCGCCAGCAGCATGCCGCGGTCTGCGGCCTCGCGCGCCACGGCCTCGGAGTCGCGGCCGCAATCGGCCCACAGGAACATGCCGGAAGGCGGCTCGTGCGGCACCGTCAGGCCCAGCTTCAGCAGGCCCTTCATGCAGCGCGCGCGGGCATCGTCGACGCGGGCGCGCACGCGTTCGATGTGGCGCCGGTACTGGCCATCGGCCAGCACGCGGTGCACCACGCGTTCGCCCAGTTCGCAGGACGTCAGGCCGGCGAGCATCTTCAGGTCGGCCAGCTTCTGCACCAGTTGCTCGTTGGCCGCCACGTAGCCCACGCGCAGGCTGGCGGCCAGCATCTTCGAGAACCCCCCCACCAGGACGACGCGATGGAAGCGGTCGAGTTCGGCCAGCCGGGTGGCGCCACCGGGATGCAGCTCGCCGTAGGTATCGTCCTCGACCACCATGAAATCGTGGCGCTCGGCCACGCGCAGGATGTCGTAGGCCGCGCCCGCCGGCATCGTATGCCCCGTGGGGTTGTGCACCGAACTGTTGACGATGAAGAGCTTGGGCTTGTGCTCGGCCGCGTACTGTTCGAGCAGGGCGATGTCGGAACCGCCGGGGCCGCGCGGCACGCCGATCACGCGCGCGCCGAACGCGGCCAGCCGGCCGAAGATCACGAACCAGGCGGGGTCCTCGACCAGCACGGTGTCGCCGGGCTGCACCAGATGGCGCGCCACCAGGTCCAGGCCGTGCGTGACGCCGTTGGTGGTCAGCAGGTTGCGGTCGGGATGCGCCGGCAGGCCCTGCTCCTGCAGCATGAACGCGATCTGCTGGCGCAACTGCCCGTAGCCCTGCGGATGTCCATACGAGACCAGTTGGCTGCGCACGGAACGGCCGACGGCGCGCACCGCGCCGGCCACCATTTCGGGATCGAGCCAGTCGGGGGGCAGCAGCCCCGCCCCGCCCGGCATGCCGGAGGTGGCGCTGTCGCGGAACATGCTGCGCAGCAGCCAGGCGATGTCGATGCGCGCAGGCGTCTCGATGGCGCCCGGCGGCGTACCGGTCGGCGCCAGCGGCGCGCTGCGCGCGCGCACGAAGAAGCCCGCGCCGCGCCGCGACTGCACCAGTCCGCGCGCCACCAGCCGGTCGTAGGCCTCGACCACCGTGAAGCGGCTGACACCGGACTGCTCGGCCATCTTGCGGATGGACGGCAGGCGGGTGCCGGGCCGCAGGCCCTGGTCGTCGATGCGGCGGGCCAGATCGTCCGCCAGCTGCGCCACCAGCGTGGCATCGGCCTCGCGCACGGGGTGCCAACCCGCCCGGGCGGGCAATGAGCTTGTAACTGTCATGGAAGTTCCACCAGGCCAGTCCGCAAAATGAACTGGAAAAGTGTACCGGTACTGTACCGTTAACTGTGCGTAGAGTGACAGCAATCGCCCCTCGGGGCAAGTGTGGCTTTTCTGGAACCCCGCATGGCACGCTCTTCCGCCGTCCCCCTTTCACCTTCCTCCGCCCCGCCCGTCTGGGAAGGCTATGGCTACGGCCTGCTGGGCGTGGTCGTCTTCAGCCTGACGCTGCCCATGACGCGCGTGGCCGTCGCCGAACTGTCCCCGCTGCTGATCGGCCTGGGCCGCGCGCTGGTGGCCGCCATTCCCGCCATTGCGCTGCTGGTCCTGACGCGCAGCCGTGTGCCCGACCGCCGCGAATGGTCCGGCGTGATCCTGGCCGCCATCGGCATCGTGGCGGGCTGGCCCCTGGCGTCGACGCTGGCCATGCAGACCGTGCCCTCGTCGCATGGCGCGGTGGTCAATGGCCTGCTGCCGCTGTCGACGGCGGCCTTCGCGGTGTGGCGCAGCGGCGAACGGCCCTCGCCGCGCTTCTGGCTGTGGGCGCTGGCCGGCGCCGCCCTGGTGACGGCCTATGCGCTGCGCCAGGGCCACGGCGAGCTGCAGGCGGCAGACCTGTGGCTGCTGCTGGCCGTGCTGCTGGGCGGCATGGGCTATGCCGAAGGCGCACGGGCCTCGCGCACGCTGGGCGGCTGGCGCACCATCTGCTGGGCCCTGGCGATCAGCGCCCCGGTGCTGGCGCTGCCCGTGGGCTGGATGGCCCTGGAGGCCGCCATGCCCTCGCGGGAAGCCCTGTTCGCCTGCGCCTACCTGGCGTTCGGCTCGATGTTCCTGGGTTTCTTCGCCTGGTATCGCGGCCTGGCGGTGGGCGGCATCGCCCGCGTGGGACAGATCCAGTTGCTGCAGCCCTTCCTGACCGTGCTGGCCGCCGCCCTGGTGTTCGGCGAAAGCGTGGACCCCGGTACATTCGTCTTTGCCGTGGCCGTGATCGCGATCATCGCGGGCGGCCGCCGCGCCCTGGTGGGAGGTTCGCGATGAACGGCATCGATACCCTGAGCCAATTGCCCCTGGCCTCGCTGTCCCTGCTGGGCCCCCTGGCCCTGTTCGCCCTGGTCTCGTCCATCACGCCGGGCCCCAACAACGTGATGCTGGCCTCGTCCGGCCTGACCTTCGGCTTTCGCCGCAGCGTGCCGCACATGATGGGCGTGAATATCGGCTTCTCGCTGATGGTGCTGCTGGTGGGCCTGGGCCTGGGCGCCGTCTTCCAGCAGGCGCCGGTGCTGTACGACATCCTGAAATACGCCGGCACCGCCTACCTGCTGTACCTGGCCTGGAAGATCGCCAACTCCGGCCCGCTGGAAACCGGCGAGGCGCGCGGCAAGCCCTTCACCTTCATGCAGGCGGCCCTGTTCCAGTGGGTCAATCCCAAGGCCTGGGTGATGTCGGTGGGCATCATCGCCACCTACACTCCGCAGGTCGGCTTCTTCGGCAACCTGATCATCGCCTCGCTCGTCTGCTGCGCCGTCAACCTGCCCGCCATCAGCGTCTGGGTGCTGTTCGGCAGCGGCCTGCGCCGCTGGCTGCACCGCCCGAACGCGATCAAGGCGTTCAACCTGGGGATGGCCATCCTGCTGGTGGCGTCGCTGTATCCGGTGGCATGGGAACTGGTGCGGATGCTGACGACCCAACGCTGACGCCACCCCTCACCTCGACCATGCGGACGCTGCTGGATGGGCGGACGCGATCATGGCACTGCGTTGAATCAGCCAGGACCCGCAGCAAGAAGCGCCTACCGCATCGACAACGCAGGCCACGCCCCCTAAGCCATCAGCCAATAGACCACCGCCGGCGTCACGAACACATTGAACAGCCCGGCCAGCACCATCACCAACCCGGCCACCGCGCCCTCTTCCGCCGCGAACTCCCGCGCCTTCGCCGTGCCGGCGCCATGCGCTCCCATCCCGAATAGCGCGCCGCGCGCCAGGGAAGACCGCAACGGCAGCCACGTGCGCAACCATCCTCCCATCACCGTGCCCAGCACACCCGTGACGATCACGAACACCGCCGTCAGGTCGGGCTTGCCGCCCACATGCGAAGACACCGACATCGCGAACGGCGTGGCGATCGAACGCGGCAGCAGGCTCAGGCGCATGTCGGCCGGCAGATGGAGCAAGGTACCCAGCAGCCAGGCGCTGACGCCCGCGATCAGGCTGCCCGCCATCACCCCCGCCACCAGCAGCGGCCAATAGCGGCGGATCAGCGCCCGCTGCTCGTACAACGGCAGCGCGAAGGCCACCAGCACCGGACCCAGCATCGACATCAGCCAGTGCGAGCCCGACATATATCCCGTGTAGCCCGCCTGCAACAGGATCGCCAGCGCCAGCAGGATCGCGGGAGCCATCACGAGGGTGGACGTCCACCATGCCGGCATGCGGCGGTACGACCAGCGCGCCACCAGATAGGCCGCCACTGTGGCCAGCGGCCAGAAGACCAGGTCGAATTCAGGCCGCACGGCGATGCATCCAGCGATAGCACAGGTCGATCGTGATGGCCGTGCCCGCCATCACCAGCAGCGTGCCCAGCGCGATGACCGCCAGCAGCTTCAGGCCCAGCACGCCCAGGAACTCCCGGTGGTCCAGCACCGACATCACCGCGGGCACGAAGAACAGCAGCATCTCGGCCAGCAGCCAACTGGCGCCCAGGCGCACCGCGCGGATCGGCAGGCGTCCGCTGGCCAGCAGCGCCAGCACCATCAGCAGGCCCAGCACGCCGCCGGGCACCGGCAGGCCGGACCAGCCTGCCAGTGCCTGCCCCGCCAGGGCAAACAGCACGATGAGCGCGATCTGCAGCAGGCGGCTGCGGCGCAGGGCGAGACGGAAAGGCAGGAGAGACGAACGACGGCAGGCCATGATGACACCAGGAAGCAGGTATCCTTTGTACGCCTGGGGGAGTCATAGATAAAATGAATTCTATGAATCCCCAAAATTCCATTCTGGAATAGACAGGAAAAGGAGACCCGTCCCGATGGAGCTACGCCCACTGCGCGCCCTGGTCGAAGTCGTGCGCCAGGGGGGGTTCTCGCAAGCCGCTCGCGCCGTCTACGCCACGCAACCCACGGTCAGCAAGGCCATCCGCCAGTTGGAGGACGAACTGGGCATGGTGCTGCTGGACCGCCAGGCGCAGCCGCCCAAGCTGACGCAGGCCGGCGAGATCGTCTACCGCCGCGCGGTGTCGATGCTGGCGGAGCGGGACGACCTGCGGGCCGAACTGGACGACCTGCGTGGCCTGAAACGCGGCACGCTGCGACTGGGCCTGCCGCCCCTGGGCAGCGCTTCCCTGTTCGCCCCGATGTTCGCGCGCTTTCGCAGCCGCTATCCGGCCATCGAGATCAGCCTGGTCGAGCGCGGCAGCCGCCGGCTGGAAGAAATGGTGATGGCGGGCGAACTGGAGCTGGCCGCCTCGCTCACGCCCGTTCCCGCCGACTGCGAATGGCAGCCGGTGGCGCGAGAACCCCTGCTGGCGCTGCTTTCGCCCGATCACGAACACGCGCGCGCCAAGCGCGTCAGCCTTCGCGACTTGCAAGACTCGCCGTTCATCCTGTTCGAGAGCGGATTCGCGCTGAACCAGATCCTGGACCAGGCCTGCCTGCGCGCGGGTTTCACGCCGTCGACCGTGGCGCGCAGCGGACAGATCGACTTCATCATCGCGCTGGTGGCCGCCGGCCTGGGGGTGGCCTTCCTGCCGCGCATGGAAGTCACCGCGCGGCGCCGGGCCGGCGTGCGGTGCGTGCCCCTGGAGGACGAAGGCACCGACTGGGAGATCGGACTGATCTGGCGGCGCGGCAGCCATCTGTCCCCAGCCGCGCAAGCCTGGCTGCAACTGACACGGCAGGCCAGGCCGCAGGCGGCTTGACGCCGGGCCATGCGAACCGGCCGGCCCAAGCGCGGCGGCCTTCGGCGACCGGCATCACGGTCCCTGGCCCGGGATTGTCCTGACCCGGTTACAGGGAACCCTGGCCGCGCGGGACAGTCCGAGATTTCCATGCCCCCCCTGCTTCGCCTGCCACCGCGCCGTCTCGTTGCCGCCGCCGTCCTGGTCGCGGCGGGCGCCATCGGCTGTACGCAACTGGACGCCTGGCAGCGTTCAGCGATCTTCTCCCCGCAGGCCGAGCAACGCCATTGGTGGCGCGAGCCCCAGGCCGGCACCGAGGTCTACGACCTGACGCTGCCCAACGGCGACAAGGTCAATGCCTGGTACTGGCAGGCCCCGCAGGCCGATGCGCCCACGGTGCTGTACCTGCACGGCGCGCGCTGGAACCTGAATGGCGGCGCGTTCCGCATCGACGCCTGGACGCGCCTGGGCTATTCCGTGCTGGCCATCGACTACCGGGGTTTCGGCGCCTCCACGGCGCTGCTGCCGTCGGAAAGCACGGCCGGCGAGGACGCCGCGGCCGCCCTGGCGGAGCTGGCGCGGCGCCAGCCCGATCCGGCCCGCCGCATCGTGTACGGCCACAGCCTGGGCGGCGCCATCGCCATCGGCCTGGCCGCGCGGCGCGACCGCCCCGCCTTCGCCGGCCTGGTGGTCGAATCCAGTTTCACCAGCGTGGCCGCCATGCTGGGCACGATGCGCTGGGGCTGGCTGCCGGGCGCCAGCCTACTGGTGACGCAGCCTTTCGCTTCGGTCGACAAGCTGGGCGGGCTGACGTTGCCGGTGCTGTTCCTGCACGGCACCGCGGATGCCGTCGTGCCGCACACCATGAGCGACGAGCTTTATGCCGCCGCGCGCAGCGTGCCGCCCGGCCTGAAGCGCCTGGTGAAGATAGAAGGCGCCGCGCACTCCAACGCGATACGCAGCGGCGAGGTCTACGACGATGCCGTGCGCGGCTTCATCCGCGATGCGGGCCACGCGTATCGTCCGCCCGCGCTGAGGGCGGGCTCTGGCGCCAAGGAATCTTGATTCCGGCTGGCCGGATGGGTGTCCGGTGCCGCGATCCGGCCTTGGCCGCCACGGCGGCCCGGCGGGCTCAGGCCTCGCCCCGCGCGGGGCGCCCCCACCAGCGGGCCCGCAGCCGGTCGTAGGCCAGGTTGTAGAAAAACGCATACGGCAGGTAGAACGCCAGCAGGCCGATATCCAGCAACAGCGCCTGCCACAGCCCGATGCCCAGCCACAACGCCGCCAGCGGCACGACGATCAGCACCAGCCCGCCCTCGAAACCGACGGCGTGCAGCACGCGCACCGGCACGCTGCGGCGCAGGCCCCAGCGGCGCTCCATGCGTTCGAAGCCGGCGTTGTAGGCCATGTTCCAGAACAGCGCCACCAGGGCGATGGCGGCGGTCAGCAGGCCCATGTCCAGTACGGACTCGTGCATGGCCCAGGCCGCCACGGGCGCGCTCAGGACAATGGCGATGATCTCGAAGAAAAAGGCGTGCAGGAAACGCTCTTTCAGGGACTTGGCGGGTGACTTCATGGAGGTTTCCGGCCCATGGGGGCCGGCAGCTGCGCGTTGGGATGTCAGGACGCAGCGTGGACCATACCCGATTCGCGCACAGCGTGCCTGCGCAACGCGCCAAAACGCGAGATGTGGACCCCGTTGGCCGCCAGCCAGGTCGACAGCGCCGGCCGCGCCAGCACCTCGTACTCGGCGGCGCGCTGCGCCGACAGCCCATCCGGATAGGTCGCCGAGGGCGCCGCGGGATGGCACATCAGCAGGTCGCCATCGCGCGCCGCGCGCAGCCAGGCGTACAGGCGCTGCGAATAGGCAGGCGCGCCGCCGCTCAATCCATAGACGCCCAGCAAGCCATTGTTCTGCCGCCAGCCGCCTTCCCGGGCCTGGCGCCGCAAGGCGCGTGCGCCCAGCGCGCCGATGATGCGCGCCTTGAATACGTCCGCCGGGCGCTGGCCTTGCTGCGCGCCGGGCACGGTGCAGCGCAGCCAGGGCTGGCCATGCCCGTAGCGTTCGCGCAGCACGGCCAGCAGGCGCCGGCGCACCCCGGGCAATTGATGCACGTGCTGGTGGCCATCGACGTAGTCGGGCCCGCGGCCCACCGCCAGTTCGAACGCATCCAGTTGGCAGTGGATGGCGGCGTCGATCCACGACGCATCCAGCAGGCCGGTGTACGCGCTGGCGATCAGGCGCGGCAGGCTCAGCCCCAGGCTGCCTTCCATCGGCTCGGTCAGGTTCAGGTGCAGGCCCAGATCGACGCCGGCATCGCGCGCCGACGCGGCATGCGCCGCGAACGTGGGGCCCGTGGACAGGCAACTGACCGCGCTCAACCGGCCCATTTCCACCAGCTCCAGGATGCCCTCATCGACGGAGGAATTCATGCCAAAATCGTCGGCGCACACGATGATGCGCCGCATTTCGCCCATCTCGGGCCACAGATCGTCCATCAGTCCATTCTCATGTCCGCGCTTGCCAAACAGATCGCCTGGTTCATCGCCGTGGGTTGCGCCGCCGCGGCCACCCACTGGAGCGTGGCGATCGCCAGCGTCGAAGGACTGGGATTGCCACCATTGGGCGCCAACGCCGTCGGCTGGCTGGTCGCCTTCGTGGTGTCTTTCTACGGTCATTACCGCCTCACGTTCCGCCATGCCGCGACGCCCTGGATTGTGGCCGCGCGGCGTTTCTTTCTCATTTCGGCCTGCGGCTTCGCCTTGAACGAAGCCACGTACGCCTGGCTGCTGCACGCCACGCCGTTGCCGTACGACGTGCTGCTGGCCATCATCCTGCTGGGACTGGCGGGGCTGACGTTCCTGGCGAGCCGGCTGTGGGCGTTCCGCCGCAGACCGACTGCCTGAGATCCGGACCGCCTTCGAGCAGCCACACGCGGCGCCTGCCCTCGACGAACTGGGGATGCACGCCGGACAGTCCCGGATACGTGTTCTCGTCACCCAGTTCGCCCCAGACCCAGAAACGGGCGCCGGGCTGCGCGCTGCACAGGCGCTTGCGCAGCACCGGCGTGGTCACCAGGACTTCCTGGGCCACCTTGGGGTCGAACTCACCCGCGTCGTACAGCTCTTTGCGCCAGTTGTCGCGCTTGGCGATGTTGGGGCTGTCCCAATCGTCGACGACCCAGAACGGCGTCCTCGACTTCGTATAGAACCCCAGATCGAACGGATAAGCGTGCAGCGATACGGTGGTGTCGCCAGGCTGCATGCGAGCCGCGACCTGCGGCGCAATGGTCCAGGCGCTGCCGCGCGGCCGGCTGGCGGCGATGCTGACGGCCAGCACGCAGACCACCGCGGCCACCCCCAGGCTGACCACCACCAGGCGGCCCGGCGGCAGTTCGGACGTGGCGCGCTGGCGGGCATCACGCAGGACTTCGCCCACCAGGAACGCCAGCGGCGGCAGGGCCGGCAGGATGTAGCCCACCAGCTTGGACGCCGGCAGCGAGAAGAACACCAGCACCACGCCCAGCCAGACGGCCATCAGGCGGCGCAGGCCATCCGCATCGTCCGCGCACCAGAAGCGCCTGCGGAACATGCCGCCCGACCACAGCGACCAGGGCAGCGCCAGGCCGGCCAGCACGGGCAGGTAGAACCAGAACGGCTGGGCATTGTTGAAGCCCGCCTCGGCGAAGCGCTGGAAGTGCTGGTAGACGAAGAAGTAATGGAAGAAGCCGGGAAATCGCTGCTGCATCATCCAGAACCACGGCACGCCCACCACGGCGAACGCCACGATGGCCGGCGGCCACAGCAGCGCCAAAAAACCTCGGCCGTCGCGCCGCCACAGCAGCCAGAGGGCCAAGGCGCCGCCCGGCAGCACGATGCCGATCAGGCCCTTGGCCAGCACCGCCAGCGCCGCGAGCACCGCGGTCGCCACGGCCATGCTTCGCCAGGCGCGCCCATGGGCGCGCCGCAGCACCGTATCGGCGCCCGCCAGCACGCACAGGCTGATCATGCCGGCCACGGACATGTCCAGGTTGGCGAACTGCGCGCCGCCATAGAACAGCGGCGTCGTCGCCAGCACCAGCACGGCCAGGCGCGCGGCGGCCCCATCGCGGTAGCGGCGCACGAAGGCGTACATGGCGGCGATGGCGGCCCAGGCGATCAGCAGCGAGGGCAGGCGCGCGGCGATCTCGCTCAGGCCGAACACGCGCATCGACAGCGCGGCCAGCCAGTAGAACAGCGGCGGCTTGTGGAAGTACGGCATGCCGTCCAGCAGCGGCACGCTCAGGTCGCCGCTGCGCAGCATTTCCCACGCCACGCCGGCGTAGCGGCCTTCATCGGGCAGCGTCAGCGGACGCAGCCAGGCCAGGAACACCAGCCACACCGCGGCGGCCAGCAGGACGGGCACGGACGAGCCGCGCCAATGGCCGCGCAGGCGCGCGGCGAAATCCGGCGTCGAAGTCATTGCGTCCGCGCCGCCCGAGCCTGGCGGGCGCGGCCACGCCGCTGCCTGGCGATGAAGAGGGGACGTTCCTTCACTTCGTCGAAGATGCGGGCCACGTACTCGCCCATCACCCCCAGCGAAATCAGGTTGATGCCGGCGAAGAACAGCAGCGCCGTCACGATCGTGGTCCAGCCAGACACGGGGTTACCTTCCAGCAGGAAACTGCCGACCAGGAAGCAGCCGTAGCAGAAAGAGAAGAAGGCGAAGACCGCGCCGACCAGACTGGCCACGCGCAGCGGCCAGGTGGTGAAGGCCGTCAGGCCGTCGGCGGCCAGTCCGATCAGGCGCCACAGGTTGAAGCGGCTCTTGCCGTGATGGCGTTGCATCGGCGTGTACGGCAACGGCACGGCCTGGAAGCCGACCCAGGCGTAAAGCCCCTTCATGAAGCGGGTGCGCTCGGGCAAGGCGATCAGCGCCTCGACGACCTTGCGGTCCATCAGGCGGAAGTCACCGGCATGCGCGGGCACCTTCACGCCGCGCGTGCCATTGAGCATGCGGTAGAACACCCTCGCGCCGGCGCGCTTGACCCAGCCTTCGTCCTCGCGGTCGCGGCGCACGGCATAGACCATGTCGGCGCCGCCGCGCCAGCGTTCCAGCATCTGGGGAATCAGTTCGGGCGGATGCTGCATGTCCGCGTCCAGGCAGATCACGGCGTCGCCATCGGCGGCTTCCAGGCCCGCGGCCAGCGCGGCCTCCTTGCCGAAGTTGCGCGACAGCTGCACATAGCGCATGCCGTCCACGGCGCTCCAGTGCGCCATCAGGCCCGGGGTGGCGTCGGTGCTGCCATCGTCGACCACGATGATCTCCCAGCCGGCGCAATGACGCTCCAGCAGCGCCCGCAGCGTGGGCAGGATGATGGTCAGGTTCTCGTACTCGTTCAGGCAGGGAATGATGCAGGTGACGGTCCCGCCGACCAGAAAACCGGATTCGGCCGCCGAGGGGCCGGCAAGGAGAGCCGAGTCATCGGCCTGCCCGGCTACCGGCCAGGCGGCCGGGTTTCTTTCGAGCGGGTTCATGGCACGCACCACATACATAGATCAGGAGTGGCGCAGTATGCGGAGCGATTCGTCGAATTTTCGTTGAATCGTTATCAACGATTTATATCTGCTGGGGCGCCCCCGAGCCCAGATTTCCTCGCACTTTTCGCAGTAATGCGACCAGTGTGGCGCGCTCGTCGGCGCTCAGCCCGTCCATCGCCATGGCGGTGACGTCGTCCCCCAGCAGCAGGGCGTCGTCCAGCACGGACTGCGCCTTTTCCGTGATCCGCACGTGGAAAGCGCGGCGGTCGTTCGGGTCCTGGATGCGCACCACCCAGCCGCCCTCCTGCATGCGGTCGAGCATGCGTGCCACCGTCATGGGCGTGACGTCGAGCAGCTCGGCCAGCTTGGCCTGGTTCATCTGGCCATAGGTGGACAGGTACAACGCCACGCGGCATTGCGCGCGGCTCAGTTCGATCTTCTGGCGGGCGTGGCGGTCGAACTGCACGCCCAGCAGCCTGGCGATGTCGGAGATCAGGAAGCCGAAGCGGTCTTCGTAGGGTGTGGGCATTGCCGGACGGATGAGTTGCGTGCCGGCATTGTCTCGCATCCGGCGGGAGGGAAGGGCGCGGCATTCGGCATTTAGTAAGCCTGCTTATCATAAGGTGGCACATCAACTGCCTGCCCATCATGACCCCCACTCACGCGCCCGTCAACCGCGGCATGATCACGCTGTCGATCATGCTGGCCACGCTCATGCAGACCCTGGACAGCACCATCGCCAACGTGGCGCTGCCGCACATGCAGGGCACCCTGTCCGCGTCGCAGGACGAGATCAGCTGGGTGCTGACGTCCTACATCGTGGCCGCCGCCATCGCCACGCCGCTGACGGGCTGGCTGACCGGGCGCCATGGCATGACACGCGTGCTGGCCGTGGCGATCGGCGGCTTCACCATCGCCTCGGCCCTGTGCGGACTGGCGGAAACGCTGGGCCAGATCGTGGCCGCGCGGCTCTTGCAGGGCGTGTTCGGCGCCTCGCTGGTGCCCTTGTCGCAATCCATCCTGCTCAACATCAACCCCCGCGAGAAGCAGCCGCAGGCCATGGCGATCTGGGGCATGGGCGTGATGGTCGGCCCCATCCTGGGCCCGACGCTGGGCGGCTGGCTGACCGACAGCTACAACTGGCGCTGGGTGTTCTTCATCAATCTGCCCATCGGCGCCTTCGCGCTGTTCGGCGTGCTGAAGTACCTGCCCAAGGCCCGCGAGGCCGCGGCCAAGTCGCTGGACTTCTTCGGCTTCATCACGCTGTCCCTGGCCATCGGCGCCCTGCAGGCCATGCTGGACCGCGGGCAGCAGAAAGACTGGTTCGGCTCGATGGAGATCCGCATCGAGGCCATCGTGTGCCTGGTCAGCCTGGTGTTCTTCGTCATCCACACGGCCACGGTGGGCAAGCGCTCGTTCTTCCGCTACGAACTGCTGAAGGACCGCAACTTCGTCACCGGCACCTGTTTCATCTTCGTGATCGGCGCGGTGATGTATGCCACGCGCGCGTTGCTGCCGCCCATGCTGGAGGGCCTGATGGGCTATCCCGTGGCCACCACGGGTCTGGTCACCGCGCCCAGCGGGCTGGGCACCATGGTCGCCATGCTGCTCGCCGGGCGCCTGGTGGCAAGGTTGGAAGTCCGCGGCATGCTGCTGGCGGGCTTTCTCATCTCGGCGTACGCGCTCTACCAGATGATGGGCTACACCCTGGTGCTGTCGCAGTCCGACATCGTGTGGCCGGGCGTCATCCAGGGCGCGGGATTGGGGCTGGTGTTCGTGCCGCTGTCGGCCGTCACCTTCGCCACGCTGCCCGCCGAACTGCGCGCGGACGGCACGGCCATCTACAGCCTGGTGCGCAACATCGGCAGCAGCATCGGCATCTCGGTGGTGCAGACGCTGGTGACGCGCAACACGCAGATCGCCCATGCCTCGCTGGCCGAACACGTGACGGCCGGCGATACCGGGTGGAGCCGGTATTTCGATCTGACCACGCAGGCCGGGCTGGAGTCGCTGAACCAGCTGATCACGCAACAGGCGTCGATGATCGCCTACGTGGATGCGTTCAAGATGATGTTCGTGGCCACGCTGTGCGTGGCGCCGCTGATCGTGCTGATCCGCGCGCGGCGCGCCGGCAAGGATGACGACGAGGGCGGCGCGCCGCACGTGGCGATGGATTGAGCGCGGCGCGGGCGGGCCGCCAAGGCCCGCCTCCCGTGCGCTCAGCCTTCCGGCTGGATCTTTGCCTGGCGGATCACGTCGGCATACTTCCGCCGTTCGGCGCGCCCGAAGTCGGCATAGCGTTGCCGGCTGCCGCCGCCATCTTCCGCGCCGACCTGCGCCAGGCGTTCGACCACATCGGGCATGGCCAGGATCTTCACGATGTCGGCATTCATGCGGTCGGCCATCGGCGCCGGCACGCCCGCCGGCCCGTCCACGGCGAACCAGATGCTGGCCTCGAAGCCCTCGTAGCCCTGCTCGGCCACGGTGGGCACGCCGGGATGCGACGGCGAACGCGTGGCCAGCGTCTGCGCCAGCGCCAGCGCCTTGCCGGACTTGATCAGCGGCGTGGCGGTGGTCATGCCCTCGAAGGCGTAGTGCACGTGACCGCCCATCAGGTCCGTCATCAACGGCGCCGAGCCCTTGTACGGCACGTGCAGCACGTCGATGCCGGCGCGCGCCTTGAAGACCTCCAGCGCCAGATGCTGCGCGGACCCCGTGCCCGCCGACCCGAAGATGATCTTGCCGGGCTGGCGCTTGCACAGCGCCACCAGCTCGGGCAGCGTCTTGGCCGGCTGGTCTACGTTGCCGACCAGGATGGTGGGCGTCTTGCCGATCAGCGCGATGGGCGTGAAGTCCTTCTCCACCGAATAGCCCAGCTTGGGCTGCAGGCCGGGCGCGATGCCGTGGCTGTTGATGTGCGTCAGCAGCAGCGTATTGCCGTCGCCCGCCTGCTTGGCGACGTGGTCGGCGCCGATCACGCCGGCCGCGCCCGCGCGGTTCTCGACGATCACCGGGATGCCCCATTCGGCGCCCAGCTTCCGCGCCAGCAGGCGGGCCAGCACGTCGGTGCCCCCGCCCGCGGGAAAGCCCACCACGATACGGACCGGGCCGGAGGGAAGCGTGCCCTGCTGCGCGCGCGCGGCGGGCGCGCCGAAGGCGGCCAGGGCCGCCGTGCCCGCGGCCGTGGCGAGGAACTGTCTGCGTTGCATGTGTTGTCTCCTGTGCGCCCCATGCCGGGCGCGTCGTCGTTATGCGTGCCGGCCTGGATGGCCGTTATGCCGGACCGCCTGCACGCGGCTCACCTGAATGCGGCTCACCTGAATGCGGCTCACCTGAATGCGGCTCATCTGAATGCGGGCCACCCGTAAACGGGAAGGCCCCGAGCGCGGGCCGCCGCAGCGCCATCTCAGCGCACGGAAACCCAACTGCCGTAGCGGGTCACCTGCTGTTCGTCGAACGAGAAGCCCAGCCCCGGCGTCTGGTGCAGGATGACGCGGCCATTCTTGTGATCCAGTTGGCGGTCGACCAGGCGGCGGAAGTTCAGCACCTGGTCGTCCCAGAAGAACTCGACGTAGCGCGCGTTGGGCGTGGCGGCCACCAGCGGCGCGTGCAGGTCGTGGAACCAGTGCGGGCACACCACCACGCCGTAGCTGGCGGCCGTGGCCGCGATGCGCTTCCATTCGGTGATGCCGCCGCACACGGCCGCGTCCGTCTGCAGAATGCCGGCCGCGCCCTTGTCCAGCAGCTCCTTGTGATACCAGCGGCCATAGCCGATCTCGGCGGTGGCGATCGGCACGCGGGTCAGCCGGGCCAGCCGGGCGTGGCTGTCGATGTCGTCCGGGCCGAACGGTTCCTCGATGAAGTACGGGTCGTATTGCTCGAAGCGGCTGACGTACTGCATGGCCTGCGTGACGTCGGCCCAGGCGTTGTTGCAATCCATCATCACCTCGACGTCCGGGCCCACGGCGTCACGGGCAGCTTTCAGGCGAGCCTCTTCCTCGCGTGGCGACAGGCGGCCCGTCTTCATCTTCACGGCCTTGAAGCCCTTGGCCGCGTAGCTGGCCATTTCATCGCCCAGCATGGCGGGCGTCTTGCCCTCCAGGTAATAGCCGCCGCTGGCGTAGGCCGGCACGCTGTCCAGCTCGACCGCGCCCAGGTAGCGGTGCAGCGGCAGGCCGGCCGCCTTGGCGTTCAGGTCCCACAGCGCCGTATCCAGCGCGCTGATGGCGCGCATCACCGTGCCCTGGCGGCCCTGCAGCAGGGACTCCTGGTACATGTCGCGCCACAGGCCTTCGACGCCGTGCGGATCGCGGCCCAGCAGCACGGGGGCCAGCAGGTCCCTTACCGCGGCCTCGAAGATGCTGCCGCCGGCGCTGCCCACGTAGCAGAAGCCGATGCCTTCGATGCCCTCGTCGGTGCGCACCTTCACCAGGCCGTAGTGCCGCGTGCTGACGGTACGGTTCGAGAATGAGGTGACTTTATCGAGCGGGACGGCGGCGGCGCAGACGTCGATGGAAACGATCTTGGGCATGAGGGCTCCAGAAAGGGATCGGATGAGGCCGGAATACGCTCCGGCACGAACGTCGACATTCTTCCCCGGACAAGAAAACGTTCCAACTGATTTCCTATGGATTTAGAAGAATGAAAATCCTTTTTCTTGAACTAGAATGGATCGTCCTCCTTCTCCGATTCTTCGCCATGGACTCCCGCTTCCTGCACACCTTCATCGTCGTGGCCGAACGCGGTTCCATCGCCGAAGCGGCGCGTCATCTTGGCTTGACGCCCACGTCGGTCGCGCAGCGCCTGCACGCCCTGGAGGCCGACATCGGCAGCCGGCTGATCGTGCGCGCCGGGCGCACCGTGAAGCCCACTGTGGCCGGCTTGCGCGTGCTGGATCATGCGCACAGGGTGTTGCGCGAAGTCCGGGACCTGAGATCGGCGGCCTCCGATACCGACCTGCCCGCCGGACCGCTGCGCATGGGCGCCACGCCCACCGCGCTGACCGGCATCTTCCCGCCCATGCTGAAACGCTGGGCGGCTCGCCATCCGCAGATCGAGATCTACATCGAACCGGCCTCGACCAACCTGTTGTACGAGCGCGTGATCAGCGGCCATCTGGATGCGGCCGTCCTGGTGCATCCCCTGTTCGACCTGCCCAAGACCTGCGACTGGCACAGCCTGCGCGAGGAACGGTTGATTCTGCTGACGCCGGCGGACATGACGGTGAACGATGCGCTGCACACTGCCGCCGACGAGCCCTTCATCCGCTACGACCGGAATGTGGTGGCGGGCAAACTGGCGGACGAGTATCTGGCGGCGCGGGGCATCCGCCCCAAGGTCAGGTTCGAGCTGGACGGAATCGAGTCGATCGCCAAGCTGGTGTCGGAGGGGCTGGGGGTGTCCGTATTGCCCGACTGGCCGGTGGTGGGCGCGTTTCCCGCCAACCTGAAGAAGTGGGCGTTGCCCACGCCCTGCCCGGTCAGAACCGTGGGCGCGTTTTGGCTGCGGTCCAGCGTGCGCACACCGCTGGTACAGGCGTTCGTGAAGATGGCCCGGGCCTGAGCTGACATCCCGTACGGACAACAACACCTTGGCCACACGAGCGGCCTTGAGAAAAGGCCCTAGCGCGTAGAAAAAACGGTTGGCCGTCCCTGCCACGTGCGGCAGGCTATCGCCAAACCGCACGGCCAGTCGGCGCAAAGGGGATGAAATCGGCACATGCGCCGTTTCGAGCGGAAAAAAACAAAGGCCCGGATCAGATCCGGGCCTTTGTCTTCAAGAATTCTTTGGTGGGCGGTACAAGTTTCGAACTTGTGACCCCTGCCGTGTGAAGGCAGTGCTCTACCACTGAGCTAACCGCCCAAAGAAGAAAAAGATTCTAGCACGCGTTTTTTCAGTGCGCAAGTCACGATGCCGTCATCCCACCACGTCCCGCACCGGCACCGATCGCGAATCAGGCCACCGTTTCCGGCGCCGGCTCGGGCGGCTGCTCCAGCTTGCGCCACACGCACGCCCCCTTCACCACCTTGTCCAGGTCCTGCAGATACGCCTCGTGCTCGGCCAGTTCCTCGGCGCTGGCGGTGACGACCTGCAGCACCGACGCATCGAACTTGCCCAGCACCATGTCCCCACCGCCGCCCTGCTGGCCGTCGTCGGCGTCGATCAGCAGCGCGTCCTGGCCGCGCGTCATGGCCAGCCACACCTCGGCCAGCAACTGCGAGTCGAGCAGCGCCCCGTGCAGCGTACGGTGCGCGTTCGAGATGCCGAAGCGGTCGCACAGCGCGTCCAGCGAATTGCGCTTGCCAGGGAACAGCAGGCGTGCCTGCTGCAGCGAGTCGGTGATGAGCTCGCAATGCTCGGCGATCGGGCCGCGGCCCACCTTGGCCAGTTCGGCGTTGAAGAACTTCACGTCGAACGAGGCGTTGTGCGCGATCAGTTCGGCGCCCTGGATGAACTCGATGAACTGCTCGGCCACCTCGGAAAAGCGCGGCTTGTCGGCCAGGAACTCGGTGGTCAGGCCGTGCACCGCCAGCGCCTCGGGATCGCTGTCGCGGTCCGGGTTCAGGTAGATGTGCAGGTTGCGGCCGGTGACGGTGCGGTTGATGACCTCGACACAGCCGATTTCGATGATGCGGTGGCCCTGGTTGGGGTCCAGCCCCGTGGTTTCGGTATCGAAGACGATCTGGCGCATGAGCGGATAGTGAAAATCTCAGTCGGAAGCGGCCGGCGCGTGGCCGGGTTCGTGCGGGGCGGCGGTGGCGGCGTGCGCCTGCGGGCGCGAGGACGCGATCAGCGAATAGGCCACCGGCACGACGAACAAAGTCAGTAGTGTACCCAGCGACAGGCCGCCCACCAGCACCCAGCCGATCTGCTGCCGCGATTCGGCCCCCGCGCCGGTGGCCAGCGCCAGCGGCACCGTGCCCAGCACCATGGCGCCGGTCGTCATCAGAATGGGCCGAAGGCGCAGCACGCTGGCCTCGACCACCGCCTCGGCCAGTTCCATGCCCTGGTCGCGCAGCTGGTTGGCGAATTCGACGATCAGGATGCCGTGCTTGGTGATCAGGCCCACCAGGGTGATCAGGCCGATCTGGCTGTAGATGGACAGCGTGCCGCCCGTCAGATAGAGCGCCGCCAGCGCACCCGTCATCGACAGCGGCACCGACAGCATGATCACGAAGGGATTGCGCCAGCTTTCGAACTGCGCGGCCAGCACCAGGTAGATGAAGGCCAGCGCCATGACGAACACCAGGTAGATGCTGCCCGACGCATCGCGGTACTCGCGCGACTGGCCGTCGAGATCCGTGACCACCGTATTCGGCAGCACCTGGCGCGCCACGGCGTTCATGTGGTCCAGCACCTCGCCCAGCGCATAGCCGGGCGCCACGGCGGCATCCAGCTTGACCGCGCGCATGCGGTTGAAGTGATTCAGCGACTGCGGCGACACGCCCTCGCGCACCGACAGCAGGTTGTCCAGCCGCACCATGCTGCCGTCGCGGGCACGCACGTAGATGTCGGAGATGTCGGCCGGATTGGCGCGGTCGCGCGGCGTGACCTGCACGATCACGTCGTACTGCTCGCCCTCATCCTTGTAGCGCGTGACCTGGCGGCCGCCCAGCATGGATTCGAGCGTGCGGCCCACCACGTCCACGCCCGCGCCGACGTCCGCCATCTTGTCGCGGTCGACCTGCACGCGCAGCTCCGGCGTGTTCAGGCGCAGGTCGGTGTCCAGGTTGAGCAGGCCGGGATAGCCGCGCAGGGCTTCCTGCATGGCGGCCGCCAGCTTGGCCAGCTCGGGATACGGCGCCTGGCTCATGATGATGAACTCCACCGGCTTGGAGCGCGACGACTGACCCAGCGACGGCGGATTGTTCGGAAAGGCGCGCACGCCGGGCAGCGAGGCGAACCTGGGCTGCAGCTCGCGCGCGATCTCCTGCTGGGTGCGCTCGCGTTCGCTCCAGGGCTTCAGGCGCAGGATGGCCGTGCCGTCGATCACCGTGGGGAAACCCACCGTGGTCTGGCTGGCCGCGCCCTCGGGGACGGCGGCGTAGAAGGTCTCGATGTCCTGCATGTTGGCCAGCGTGTAGCCCACCGTGGCGCCGTCCGGCGCGGTGACCACGCCCTGGATCACGCCGCGGTCCTCCACCGGGGCCAGCTCGCTCTTGACCACCTTGAACAGCACGGCGCTGGCCAGCGCCACCAGCAGGCCGATGCCGATCACGCCCCAGCGCCAGCGCAACGCGCCCCGCAAGGCGCGCCGGTAACCGCGGCCCAGCCCTTCCAGCCAGCCTTCGATCAGGTTGTACAGGCGCCCATGGCTGGGCTGGTGGCGCAGCAGCAGCGAGCACATCATGGGCGTCAGCGTCAGCGCCACGAAGCCGGACACCAGCACCGAGCCCGCCAGCGTCAGCGCGAATTCGATGAACAGCTTGCCCGTGCGCCCCGTGGCGAAGGCCAGCGGCGCGTAGACGGTGACGAGCGTGAGCGTCATCGCGACCACGGCGAAGCCGATTTCACGCGCGCCCTGGAGGGCGGCCTGGCGGCGCGGCATGCCGTCTTCGATGTGGCGGTAGATGTTCTCCAGCACCACGATCGCGTCGTCCACCACCAGGCCGATGGCCAGCACCATGGCCAGCAGCGTCAGCGTGTTGACGGAGAAGCCGAACAGGAACATCAGCGCGCACGCTCCCACCAGCGACACCGGAATGGTGACGATGGGAATGATGCTGGCGCGCAGGTTGCGCAGGAAGAAGAAGATGACCAGCACCACCAGCACCACGGCTTCCAGGATGGTGTGGAAAACCGAATCGATGGATTCCTCGATGAACACCGAGGTGTCGTAGGCGATGTTCAGCTTCATG
This sequence comes from Bordetella ansorpii, assembly GCF_900078705.1. Lineage (GTDB taxonomy): Bacteria > Pseudomonadota > Gammaproteobacteria > Burkholderiales > Burkholderiaceae_B > Bordetella > Bordetella ansorpii_A. Next base: position 387,651 of record NZ_FKIF01000008.1, on the reverse strand, counting down.
CCCGCGGGCAGGCTTTCATTCAACCGGCCGACCTCGGCGCGCGCGGCCTGCGACAGCTCCAGCGGATTGGCGGTGGACTGGCGCGTGATGCCGATGTTCAGCGCCGACTTGCCGTTGTAGCGCGAGAGGATCCGGTCGTCGGCCGCGCCGATCTCGACCTTGGACACGTCGCGCAGCCGCACCGGATAGCCCTTCACGTTGGCCACGATGACGTTCTCGAACTGCGCCGGGGTCTGCAGGTCGGTGGACGACACGACGGTGAACTCCCGCGTGCGCGACTCGATGCGCCCCGCCGGGATTTCCACGTTCTGCGCCTGCAGCGACGATTCCACATCCTGCACCGTCAGGCCATAGGCGGCCAGCTTGTCGCGGTCGACGTAGATGCGCATGGACGGCAGGCGCTCGCCGAACACGCGCACCTCGGCCGCGCCCGGCAGCACCGACAGCCGCGTCTTCACGTAGCGGTTGATGTAGTCGGAAGCCTGCACGTTGGAATACGTGCCCGCCTCCACCGCGATGTAGATGATGGGTTGGGAGTCGGCCTCGACCTTGCCGATGATGGGTTCGTCGATCTCGTCGGGCAGGAAGCGCCGCGCGCGCGAGACCTTGTCGCGCACGTCGGCGGCCGCCGAGTCGGGATCGCGCGACAGGTGGAACTTGATGTTGATCAGGCTGCGCTCGGAGCGGCTGCGCGAGGTCATCACGTCCACGCCTTCGATGCCGGCCAACTGGTCTTCCAGCGGCTTGGTGACCTGCGATTCGATCACCTCGGGGGAAGCCCCCTTGTAGGTGGTGTCCACCGAGACGATAGGCTCGTCGATGCGGGGATACTCGCGCACCGTCAGGCGGGAATACGAGATCAGGCCGACCAGCACCACGATCAGGGACAGTACCGAAGCGAATACCGGGCGCTTGATGCAGATCTCGGAAATGACCATGCGCCGCTCCGTTCTAGGATTTGCCGGCGACCGACACCGGCGAACCGTCGGTCAGCCGCTGCAGGCCGGCCACCACCAGTTGGTCGCCTGCGGCCACGCCGGCGAGAATCTCGACGCGGCCTTCGCGGCGCTCGCCGATGGTGACCTCGACGCGCTGGGCGCGGCCGTCGCGCACACGATAGACGTACTGGCTCTGGCCGGACGGCGACAGCGCCGCCTCGGGCACGACCAGCGCGCGGTCTTCGGCGAACGTCAGTTGCACGCGCGCGAACATGCCGGGACGCAGGCTGGCGTCGCTGTTCGGCACGGTGGCGCGCAGCAGGATGGAGCGGCCGCCCGCATCGACCAGCGGGCTGACGGCATAGACCTCGCCGGACCGGTCGCGGCCCGGCAGGGCGTCCAGCCGCATGGTCAGGCGCTGGCCCACGCTGACCTTGCTGAGATACATCTCGGGCACGCGGAAATCGACCTTCAGCGGATCGATGGATTCCAGCGGCGCGAGGTCCTGCCCCTGGTTCACGTAGTCGCCCACCGACACGTCGCGCAGGCCCACGATGCCCGAGAACGGGGCACGGATGGTCATCTTGTCCAGGCGCGCCTGCGCCAGCTGGGCGGCGGCCTGCTGCACCTTCAGTTCGCTGACTGCGTCGTCGCGCGCCTGCAGGCTGACGAAGCCCCGGCCGTGCAGGTCCACGGCGCGGCGATGGCGGCTTTCCGCCAGCGACAGGCTGGCGCGGGCCTGGGCCAGCTCGGCGCGCGGCACCGAGTCGTCCAGGCGCACCAGCACCTGGCCGCGTTCGACGGCCTGGCCTTCACGGAACTCGATGTGTTGCACGCGTCCCGCCACTTCGGGGCGCAGCACGACGGACTCGTCGGAACGCAGGCTGCCGACGGCGGCGATGCCGCGCGTGAACGGCACCCTGTCGACGGCCACGACCTCGACGCGCACGGGGGCTTGCGGCTTGGCCTGAGCGGCGGGCGCGGCGTTCGTGGCGGAGGGCGCCGCTTCCCGTGCCTGCATCAGGCGGGGGACATACAGGCCCAGGGCCGCTCCCGCGGCCAGCCCGACCACCAGCGTGGCGGCCAAGAAGACTCTGTTCATAAGCAAGGTCGCGGCGCAATGGCGTGGACAGGGACTGCGAGCCACGCACTTTAGCATCGGGCCATGCGCGCTGGAACCGCCGCGCGGCGCGATCCGCCCGGACGATGCCTAGGGTATTCCCGAGAACATCGGCGCGGATGCGTCAACGCTTGCGCAGGCTTTCCACGCCCTGGTTGGCCAGGGCATCGGCGCGTTCGTTGCCCGGATCGCCCGCATGGCCGCGCACCCAGCGCCACGACACCGTATGGCGGCGCACCTGCTCGTCCAGCGCCTGCCACAGCTCGGCGTTCTTCACGGGCTTCTTGTCGGCGGTCATCCAGCCGCGCCGCTTCCAGTTGGCCAGCCACTCGGTCATGCCCTTCATCACATACTGCGAGTCGGTATGGATGGTGACGGTGCAGGCGCGCTTGAGCGCATTCAGGCCCTCGATGACGGCCAGCAGCTCCATGCGGTTGTTGGTGGTGTTGGCCTCGCCGCCGTGCAGGGTCTTCTCGTGCGCGCCGGCGCGCATCAGCACGCCCCAGCCGCCCGGCCCGGGATTGCCCTTGCAGGCGCCATCGGTCCACATCTCGACGACCTGGCCGCCGTTTTCGTTTTCTTGCATCTCTTCCTTCGCGTTGCGCGCCCGCGAAAGGCGGGCGGATGAATCATGAATGGCTCAAGCGCTTCAGCGCGGCGCGGAGTCGGCCTGCCGGCTGACCGCCACCGGCGCGGGCGCCGCGTGCTTCAGTTTTTTCTTCCATGCCGGCCCGATGAGCCGCATCGTGACCACGCGCTTGGTGGCGGCCACCACGTACACCGAACCGCCCAGCGACCACCAGCGCGCGCCATGGCGATCCATGAAGCGCCAGCGGCGCAGCCAGTGCTCGGTGCGGCACGCCGGCACATAGCAGCCGAAACGGCCCGGCTCGGCCTCGAAGGACATCAGTTTGAGCCAGTCTTTCAGGCGCGGCAGCGCCACCTGCGCGGAAATCGGCTGCGGCAGCCACGCCTCCATGCCCGGCATGGCATTGCGCGCGCCCCACAGGCTGAACGGATTGAAACCCGAGATGATGACGCGCCCTTCGGGCACCAGCACGCGCTCGACCTCGCGCAGCACCAGGTGGGGATCCTCGGTGCATTCGAACGCATGCGGCAGCACCAGCAGATCGATCGTCTGCGACTCGAACGGCAGCGCCTCGGGCTCGGCCACCACGCAGCCCTGCCATTGCCTGGCGACCTCGGGTTCGGGCATCTCGGTGCCGACGTAGGCCTTGAACGGCATTCGGTTGGCGCGCAGCAGGTCGTGCTCGGCCAGGCCCACCTGCCAGGCCTGGAAACCGAACACGTCGGCGACCAGCGCGTCGATCTGTTCGCGCTCCCAGGCCAGGGCGTATTGCCCGGGCGGGGTCTGGAACCAATCGGCCAGTTCTACAATCGGCGGGGTCTGTTCTGCCACTTCGCATGGGTCCTTGTCTATGATGCCCGTCCCGCCTGCTTCCGCAGACAGCCGCGCCCCCGGCGCCGCGCTGCTGCCCCTGCCTGCTTTCACCGACAACTATATCTGGGCCGTGGTCCGCGACGGCCAGGCCGCCGTGGTCGATCCCGGCCAGGCCGAGCCCGTCCTGCGGCTGCTGCAGGCGCGCGGCATCACGCTGCGCGCCATTCTACTCACCCATCATCACGGCGACCACGTAGGCGGCGTGCTGGAATTGCTGCGGGCCACCGGCGCCAGGGTCTATGGCCCCGCCAGCGAACAACTGCCGCACTGCGACGTGCGCCTGGCCGAAGGCGACCGCGTCAGCCTGCCCGAACTGGACCTGGACCTGCACGTGCTGGACGTGCCCGGCCATACCGCGGGCCACATCGCCTTCCATGGAAAAATCGGGGACACACCCGTGCTGTTCTGCGGGGATACCCTGTTCATGGCGGGCTGCGGCAGGCTGTTCGAAGGCACGCCTGCGCAAATGTCCGAATCTCTGGCAAAATTGGCGGCCCTGCCGCCCGCCACCCAGGTCTGCTGTGCTCACGAGTACACTCTTGCAAACCTGAAATGGGCATTGGCAGTCGAGCCCGAGAACACCGACCTGCATCAGGTCACCCAGCGGGCGAGGCTGTTGCGCGAAAAAGATCTGCCCACCCTGCCTTCGAGCATCGGTCAGGAATTGCAGACGAACCCTTTTCTGCGTACTCGCCATTCCGAAATCGCCCAAGCCGCAGCAGCCTGGGCAGGCCAGCCGTTATCGTCGCCGGTCGAAGTCTTCGCTGCCTTGCGACGATGGAAGAACGAATTCAAATAAGCCGATGAGCCTAACCCGACTCTTTATCCCCCTGCTTCTGGCGATGCTGGCCGGATGCGCCGGCACCAGCCCCAACAAACCGGAACAGACCGCGGCGACCGAAGCCGCCGCCAAGCAACAGGCGCAGCGCATCGACCGCTATCTTGCCCGCGACACCTCGCGCACGGTCGACCTGACCCACCCGCCGCGCGACGCCTGGGACCGCATCCGCCGCGGTTTCGCGATCCCGAACCTGAATACCGACCTGTCCCAGCAATGGACCGACTATTACGCCTCGCACCCCGAGGCGGTCCAGCGCATGGCGCAGCGCGCGGGCAAGTACCTGTACTACATCGTCGACGAGATCAATCGCCGCGGCCTGCCCACCGAACTGGCGCTGTTGCCCTTCGTCGAAAGCGCCTACAACCCCACCGCGCTGTCGCGCGCCCAGGCCTCGGGCCTGTGGCAGTTCGTTCCCGCCACCGGTACGCACTACAACCTGAAGCAGGACTGGTGGCGTGACGAGCGCCGCGACCCCATCGCCTCGACCAACGCCGCGCTCGACTACCTCGAATACCTGTTCGAGATGCAGGGCGACTGGTACCTGGCGCTGGCCTCGTACAACTGGGGCGAAGGCTCGGTGCAACGCGCCATGGGCAAGAACGAGAGCGCGGGCCGGCCCACCGACTACCTGTCGCTGGACATGCCCGACGAGACGCGCAACTACGTGCCCAAGCTGCAGGCGATCAAGAACATCATCGCCAACCCGCAGAAGTACGCGGTGGTGCTGCCGCCCGTGGGCAACACGCCCTACTTCACCGCGGTCAGCAAGCAGCGCGACATCGACATCGAGGTCGCCGCCAAGCTGGCCGAGATGCCGCTGGACGAGTTCAAGGCGCTGAACCCCTCGTTCAAGCAGCCCATGATCCGCGGCGAGCATGCCGCCACGCTGCTGTTGCCGGCCGACCGCGTCGCCGTGTTCAACGCCAACCTCGAGAACTACAAGGGCAAGCTGAGCGCCTGGTCGGTCTACCAGGTCCGCCGTGGCGAGACCCTGGCCTCGGTGGCCAAGCGCGTTGGCGTCAACGAAGCGCGCCTGCGCGCCGCCAACGAACTGCCCCGCCGCGCCAGGCTGGTGGCTGGCCAGAACCTGCTGATCCCGGCGTCGGGCGCCGACGGCGGCGTCCAGTTGGCCTCGCTGTCGCCCTCTCCCGCCAGCACGCTGAAAGGCGCGCCGGCCGTGGTCTCGCCGAGCGCACGCGCCCGTGGCGCGCGGCCCAACGTGCGCACGCACAAGGTGCGTTCGGGCGACACGCTGTATTCCATCGCCCGCAACTACGGCACCAGCGTCGACACGCTGCGCGCCCTGAACAACCTGAAGGGCAACAACTTGAAGGTCGGTTCGCAACTGCGCATTCCGGGCACCGACGCCCGCGGCTGATGCGTCGGGTTGGCGCGTCCGCCACGCGGGCGCGCCAAACTCCTTAAAATACCGGCGCACGCGGTACGCAATACCCGTCGTACGCCATCTCCATCCGTACGCGACCCCGCCGTACACACACAAGACGACCGCGCGCGGCGCGATCCGCGCGGCGGCAAGACAAGGAAGAACCATGGGCTTTCTCGCCGGCAAGCGCATCCTGATCACCGGGGTGCTTTCCAACCGTTCCATCGCCTACGGCATCGCACGCGCCTGCCATCAGCAAGGCGCTGAACTGGCCTTCACCTACGTCGGCGACCGCTTCAAGGACCGCGTGAGCGAATTCGCCGCCGAGTTCGGCAGCGACATCGTGCTGCCCTGCGACGTGGCCGAAGACACCCAGATCGAAGCCACGTTCACCGAACTGGCCAAGCGCTGGGACGGCCTGGACGGCCTGGTGCACTCGATCGGCTTCGCGCCGCGCGAAGCCATCGCCGGCGACTTCCTGGAGGGCCTGTCGCGCGAAGCCTTCCGCATCGCCCACGACATCTCGGCCTACAGCTTCCCGGCGCTGGCCAAGGCCGCGCTGCCCCTGATGGAAAACCGCAAGGGCGCCCTGCTGACGCTGACGTACCTGGGCGCCGAGCGCGTGGTGCCCAACTACAACACCATGGGCGTGGCCAAGGCCGCGCTGGAAGCCTCGGTGCGCTACCTGGCCTCGACGCTGGGCCCGCGCGGCATCCGCGCCAACGGCATCTCGGCCGGCCCCATCAAGACCCTGGCCGCCAGCGGCATCAAGGATTTCTCGTCGATCCTGAAGTTCGTCGAGCAGCACGCCCCGCTGCGCCGCAACGTCACCATCGAAGACGTCGGCAATACCGCCGCCTTCCTGCTGTCCGATCTGGCCAACGGCATCACCGGCGAGATCACCCACGTCGACAGCGGTTTCTCGACCATCGTGCCGGGCATGGAATAAGGCCCTGGGCCGCCCACGCGCCCGCCCGCCATGACACGGCGGGCGCGGGTGGCGGCCCGCGTCTGCTACGCGCGTCTGCTACGCGCGTCTGCTTCCCTCAGGGCTGCAGCACCGTCGAGATCTGTACGTCGGTCGCCGTCATCAGCTTGTGGATCGGACAACGGTCCGCCACCGACAGCAGCTCGTCACGCTGCGCCTCGGTCAACTCCCCCAGCAGCTTCAACTGCACCGTCAGGCGATACACGCCCTTGCGTTCCTCGCTGGCGTCGCGCACCACGTCCACTTCCACCGACGTCAGCGGCATCTGCTTGCGCTGGGCATAGAGCATCAGCGTCAACACCTTGCAGCCGCCCAGCGCGGTGTCGAAATAATCGTGCGGATCCGGGCCGTCGCCCGTGGGCGCGGGCAGGCCCAGCGGCAGGTCGTGGCCTTCGGCATTGGCCAGGAAACGCATGGCGTCGGCGCCGCCGGTGGAACGGATATGAATCGTCATCGAAATACTCCGGTGATTGAATGATGCGGCCCCGGGGGACGCATGCCCCCGTTTTAGCACTTCCGGTTTCCACGGCTGACGAAAAGCTGAACTATTGCGGATGCCGCCGGTCCCAACGGATTCCCCATCGGTTTCAGGAGGTCTCCTTGAGCGCCCGTCAACTTCTCGATCATTTGCTGCAATCCGGCCAGGGTCTGGTCCAGGATGCCACGTCGCGCCTGCAAGGCGCCTCTTCCCAAGCCCAAGGCGGCGCGGGCGGCCTGCTGGGCAAGCTGGGCAGCCTGACACAAGGGGGGGGCGGCGCCGGCAGCTTCCTGGGCGGCCTGGGCGGCGGCGCGCTCGGTGGCGGCGCCCTCGGCCTGCTGCTGAGCAACAAGAAAGCCCGCAAGATCGGCGGCAATGTCGCCATGTACGGCGGCCTGGCGGCGCTGGGCGCCCTGGCCTATCGCGCCTATGGCGACTGGCAGCGCAAGCAGGCGTCGGCGGCGGGCACCGCGCCCGCCGGCCAGCCGCTGGCGCTGCCCGAGCCCCGGACGATGGACCGCGTCCTGCCCGACCAGGTCGAACAGCACAGCAATGCCGTGCTGGTGGCCATGATCGGCGCGGCCAAGGCCGACGGCCACGTGGGCGACCAGGAGCGCCATCAGTTGGAAGACGCCATGGTCAAGCTCTCGGGCGATGCGGGCGACCGTGCCTGGCTGGAGGCCGAGTTGGCCCGCCCGCTGGACCCGGCCGCCGTGGCCCGCGCCGCGCGCACGCCGGAAATGGCTGCCGAGATGTACCTGGCCAGCCTGCTGGTCGTCGATGAGGAAAGCTACATGGAACGCGCTTACCTCGACGAACTGGCGCGCCAGTTGAAACTGCCAGCCGGCCTGAAGGAACAGCTGGAGGCGCAGGCGACCCAGCTGCAGGTGCCGGAAGCGGCCTGAACCCGCTGCGAAGCCAGCGGGGGCCGCCCCATCCGGGCGGTCCCCGCCACACCGGGCGAGGACCGGCGGCGGATGCCTCGGGTCATCAATCCATCCGCAAACCGATCCGGTGGCCAAGCTGCCCGAATCGGTCGATATCTTCGCGGATCAGCGCCTGGAAGTCCTCGGGCGTGCCCGAGGCCGGGGTGTAGCCCAGTTGCAGCAGATCCTGGCGCATGCCCTCCTGCGCCAGCAGGTCGGCCACGGCGCGATGCAGGCGCCGCACCACCGCGCGCGGCGTGCCGACCGGCGCCAGCAGGCCGTGCCACTGGTCCAACTGATACCCTGGCGCGCCCTGCTGGGCCACCGTCGGCACGTCCGGCAACAGCGGCGAGCGCTGGGCGGACGTCACGGCCAGCGCCCGCAGCGTGCCCGCGCGCAGGTAGGGGATGGCGCTGGAGGCCGTGATGAAACCCATTGGCACCTGGCCTGACAACAGGTCCGTCAAGGCCGGCCCGCAACCCTTGTACGGCACGTGCTGCAACTGCGCCCCCGTGGCCTCGCGCAGCATTTCGCCGGCCAGGTGCTGGGGCGTGCCGTTGCCGCACGAGGCATAGGGCAACGGCCGATCCGCGGAGCCCGCCCGCAGCAAGGCATCGGCCAGGGTATGCATGGGCGATGCGCCCGGCACCGCCAGCACCGAGGGCACGAACGCCACGTTGGCCACCGCCGCGAAATCATCGCGCGGCGAGAAGTCCAGATCCCGATACACCGCCGGATTGATGGCGAACGAACTGTTCACCATCAGCAGGGTGTAGCCGTCCGGCGCGGCCCGGGCCACCAGGCGCGCGCCGATGTTGCCGCTGGCGCCGGGGCGGTTTTCCACCACCACGGGCTGGCCCAGCGCGCGCTGCAGGCCGGCGCCCAGCTTGCGCGCCAGCAGGTCGGTACCGCCGCCCGGAGGAAAGGTCACCACGATGGTGATGGGCCGGGTGGGATACGGCGAGGCCGGATCGGCCTGGGCGCTCCCGGCGCCAAGACCTGCCAGGATGGCCAGGACGGGCGCCAGGCGGCGCAGCGTGCAAAGAACGTTCATGGGTGCATGCCTGGCGGCATTCCACGTGGAATGCCGCGATGTGATGGAAAGGAAAACCCCGGACGCCGCTTACGCGTCCAGCCCGATATCCAGGACGCGCGCGCTGTGCGTCAGCCAGCCGATGGCCATCAGGTCCACGCCCGTGGCCGCCACTGCCGGCGCGGTCTCGGGCGTGATGCGGCCGGAAGCCTCGGTCACGGCGCGGCCGTCCACGCGGCGCACCGCCTCGCGCAGGGTGTCCGTGTCCATGTTGTCCAGCAGCACCACGTCCACGCCCAGCGCCAGGGCGTCGTCCAACTGCGCCAGCGTGTCCACTTCCACCTCGATCTTCACCAGGTGGCCGACGGCGGCGCGGGCGCGCTCGACGGCGGGCGCGATACCGCCCGCGATGGCGACGTGGTTGTCCTTGATGAGCACGGCATCGTCCAGGCCGAAGCGGTGATTGCTGCCGCCGCCGACGCGTACCGCGTACTTCTGCACCGCGCGCAATCCCGGCATCGTCTTGCGCGTGCACGTCACGCGGCAGCGCGTATCGCGGATCGCATCGACGATGGACGCCGTGGCCGAGGCCACGCCGCTCAGGTGGCACAGAAAGTTCAGCGCGGTGCGCTCCGCCGTGAGCAGGCCGCGCGCGGTGCCGCGGATGATGGCGATCTCGCTGCCCGGCGCCAGGCGGGCGCCATCCGCCAGCTTCGCCTCGAACGCCACGGCGGGGTCCATCAAGCGAAACGCCAGCCGCGCCAGGTCCAGCCCGGCCAGCACGCCGTCCTGCCGCGCGCGCAGGCGAACCTCGGCCTGGGCGCCGGCCGGCACGATGGCGTCGGTGGTGATGTCGCCGGCGCGTCCCAGGTCCTCCTGCAAGGTGGCGCGCACCAGCGGCTCCAGCATCAGCGGGGGCAATGAGGCAACGGCACGAAGGTCTGCCTGGGGACGAGTATTTGTGCTCATTTAGAGTATTTCCTGGGCAAATAAAAAGCGCGGCGTGCGCGGACAAATTTATGCTAGTTCTGAGCATAATCCGCGTCAAGCTGCAGCGCAGCAATGCCGCCCCCTGTCCTTGCAAGGATGGTCCGTGGAATCAGGCCTGGCGGGCCAGCGGCAGCTTGCTGCCCGAGATGGCGCGTTCCAGCAGTACATCGCCCCGGAAGCGGAACAGCTTGGCTGGCCGGCCCGCCGAACTGGCGGCCAGGGCCCCGGTCTCCTCGACCAGGTTCTGCTGCTCGATCAGGCGGCGGAAGTTCTGCTTGTGCAGGCCGCGCCCGGCCAGCGCCTCGACGGCCACCTGCAATTGCAACAAGGTGAACTCGGCGGGCATCAGCTCGAACACCACCGGCCGGTACTTGATCTTGGCGCGCAGCCGTGCGATACCGGTGGCCAATATGCGCCGGTGGTCGTGCCGCATGGCCTGCCCCGGCACGCATCGCGTCGACTCGCACCCATGGCGATCGGCCTCGGGCACCAGCCCGGCCTCGAACAGCAGTTCGTAGCGCTGCAGCACCATGTCCTCGTTCCAGGCGTCGCCATCGCGGCCGAAAGTCATGGACACCCGCTGGCGGCGCAAGTCTCGCTGACCATTGCCGGCGCCCTGCTCGGCCCACTGGCGCAGGCGTGGCAGGATCAGCGTGTCGACCATGGCGGGCCTGCCGCCGCGCCAGTCTTCCCAGGGGAAATAGCGGTACCAGGGCTGCCAGCCGCCCGGTGCGCCGGATTCGCCGGATTCGCGCGTCAGGCCCAGATAGCAGACGGAGATGACGCGCCCGGCCCCCACGCCCGACCGGTCGCGGTCGGCGAAGGTGTAGAGCTGCTCCATGTAGCCCACCGGCTGGCGCGTCTGGGTCTCGACCCAGGCGCGCAGCCCGGACTGCAGCGACCGGTGCTCGACCTCGAACGGGCCGGCGGGCAGCGCGCAGGCCGATTCGGTGGTCAGCACGCGAGGCTCGCCATGGGTGACCGCGACCAGCACGGCAACCAGTTCAGCGGCGACGGAGCGAGGAAGGGAGTCGGTCAAGGGAATGTGCGCGAGGACGGAGAACGAAGGGCCAGCGCGGCCCGGCCAGCATGGCCCGCCCGATTATAGGTGCGCCGCCCGCCCGCAACAGCCTTTTGCAAACGACACCGTTGGAGACTGCGCGGCACCGCCATGCCCACTAGCATGTAAGGAAGAAGACCCGACCATGCACGCGGCGCCAGCCGCATTACGACGGAGTCCGCCATGAGCAGCGACACCAAGCAACCTCTCCCGCCCCACGTCCCGGGACCCGACCGCAAGACTTCGGAGCCGTCCCCCCAGGGCACCGGCAAGATGCCCATGCCCAGGGTGGGCCGGCAGGTCGCCGGCATGCCCCGCGACGGCCGCGTGCTGACCGAGCCGGGCGAGCCCGGCGTACCCGCGGAAGAAGACGACGTGCTGGATACCTCCGGCATGAAACCGCCGGGCCGGATAGACTGATCCCGGCCCCGCCGGCGCGGTGCGCGCCGCGGGACCGGCCCGGGTGCGCGCAGGATGGACACCTCGCGCGCCGCTGGCCGACGCGCGGAGGATTTCACGCACAATGCCTGTTTCCATCCGCGCCCCTGCCCGACATGTCCGACGATATCTACTTCTACGAGCCCGCCCAGGGCCATGGCCTGCCCCACAACCCCTTGAACGCCATCGTGGCCCCGCGCCCGATCGGCTGGATCTCGTCGCAGGCCAGCGACGGCGTGCTCAACCTGGCGCCGTTCAGCTTCTTCAACGCCTTCAACTACACGCCGCCCATCATCGGCTTCTCGTGCACGGCCTACAAGGACAGCGTGCGCAACGCCGAGGCAACGCGTGAATTCTGCTGGAATCTGGTCTCGTTCGATCTGGCCGACGCCATGAACGCCACCAGCGCGGCCGTGCCCCCCGAAGTCGACGAGTTCTCCCTGGCCGGCCTGACGCCGCGCGCCTCCCGCGTGGTGTCGGTCCCGCACGTGGCGGAAAGCCCGGTCTCGTTCGAATGCCGCACCACGCAGATCATTCAATTGCAGAGTGCCGCCGGCATCAAGGCCGACAGCTGGCTGGTGCTGGGCGAGGTCGTGGGCGTGCACATCCGCCAGGATCTGCTGAAGAACGGCATCTTCGACACCGCGGCGGCGCGCCCGATCATGCGCGGCGGCGGCCCGGCCGACTATTTCACCATCACACCGGAATCGCTGTTCAGGATGAACCGGCCGGGCTGAAGCCAGCCCGGTTCGCGCGCCTTACGACGGGCGCGCGACGTCCAGCCCACAGCCGCCGCGCCGGCGCGGTCTGGCGGTCCCCGGCGCCGGATCCTGGCAAGCGTGGCGCAACGCGGTGGGCGACGAGCCCGTCCAACGCTTGACCGCGCGCTGCAGCGTGCGCACGTCGGTGAATCCGCACTCGCGGGCGATATCCCGCATGGCGCGCGACGAGTGCGAAATGAGCGACAGCGCACGGGCGCGGCGCTCCTCGGCCAGCAGTCCGGCATAGCTGTGCCCCGCCTGCGCCAGCCGGCGGCGCAGCGTACGCTCGCTGGTGTGCAGCAGCGCCGCCACCTCTTTCAAGGGCGGCGGATCGGCCAGGTTGCGGCGGATCGCCTGCGTCACCGTGGCTTCCAGGGCGCTGCCCACCTCGCTGGCGGCCTCCCCCGGCGGCGCCAGCCACTTCATCACCTGGCGCAGCACCCGCGCATCCGCCGAACGGTTCGCGTAGGGCTCCAGCGGAAAATACATGCGGTTCTCGGCCTGTCCGAAGCGCACGGAGCAGCGGAACACCTCTTCGTAGATGGCGCCATACGGCGGCCGGTCCATCACCAGATCGATCTGGCGCGGATTGAAATGCGTGCCGATCACCTGGCGGCAGATCTGGCCCAGCGCGGCGAAGGTCTCGTCGACCAGAAAGGTGGCCACCTCGCGTCCGTACTCGTGCGCGCGCGCGCCCAGGCAATAACTGTTCTTCAGGGTCTCTCCCCGCAATTGCGGCAGGCGTCCGGCGGCGCGCTGGAACGTGATGGCGAATTCCAGCAACTCGCGCGATGAGCCGCTGGCCATGAAGCCCAGGCCGACCGGCCCCCAGGACACCAGGTTCACCCGCACGCCCAGCTCCAGGCCCAGCGTGGGCCGCTGCAGCAGGCGCACGGCGCGGCGGATCAGGGCCGCGCACTGCATCTCGGACACCATGAAGCCATCGGTCTCCAGATCCTGAGGCGCAAATCCCAGACCCTCGCACAACGACTCCGGCGTCACGCCATGCCGCATCGCCTCGGACAGCACCTGGCGCAGCGTGACGGGCAGGACATCGGCGGGCGCCGACGCATCCGGCACTCCCATCACGGCGTATCCGCGTCCACGCGCGCGGCTTGGCTTACTGCCCATAGCTGTCTCCGGTCTGTGCCGGCATTCTCTGGCCTGAAGAGGCCCGTTCTTGCACAAAGACGGTCAATTGGCCGGTGGAGTGCCGGAACTTGGCCGACACAACCGTTCTCGCCCGGCGAAGTGAGCCGTAAAAGTTACCAAACGTCAAATTATTAACCCAGTCGTGACAAAAGCCCGTGGAGGGAATCGTCCATGTTCCTGACCTGTTTCGACCCGGAGCGGACCGTGCCGCCGTTACTGGGCGCCGCTGGCGGCATCGGCTGCGCGGCGTTCGATGCCTGGCGGGCCCCGGGCCTGGCCGCCGCCGCCGTCCTGGTTCTTGCAGGACTGGCCAGCGGCCTGCTGGCGCGCCGCCGGCAAAGGCAGCGTGCCGACCAACGGCACCAGCATATTCAGGGCCTGGAAACTTTCAGCGCCGACCTTGCGCCGGTGTGGTCGGGCCAGATCGAGTCGTCCCGGCAACAAATGGCGTCCGCCATCGAAGCGCTTTCGATGCGTTTCGGCGAAATCTCCATGCGGCTGGACCAGACGCTGCACCTGTCCGTGAACCAGGGCGGCAGCGGCGAGAACGCCGCGGCCATCTCGGCGCGCAGCCGGCGGCAGCTCGATGGCGTCGTGGCATCGCTGCGCGAAAGCCTTCAGGCCAAGGCGGACATGCTGCACAAGGTGCAGACCCTGCAAGGATTTGTCGACGAACTGCAGGAAATGGTTCGCGCCATCGCACAGATTACACAGCAGACCAATCTGCTGGCTGTCAACGCCGCCATCGAGGCCGCCCACGCCGGCCACACGGGCCGCGGCTTCGCCACGGTGGCGCAGGAAGTGAGAGCGCTATCACGCCAGTCCGAAGAGACCGGCAGCCGCATCGCCGAGAAGATCCGCGTGATCGGCTCGGCCATCGTGGCCACCTGCGCCGCCGCCGAAGCGTCCTCGCGCAACGAGCAACAGGCCATCGCGGCCTCGGAAGACACCATCCGGCAAGTGCTGTCGGGCTTCCATGACTTCGCCGAGAACCTGTCGGGCACGACCGAACTGCTGCGCCAGGAGAGCCAGGGCATCAAGGACGAGGTCAACGAGGCACTGGTGCAACTGCAATTCCAGGACCGCGTCAGCCAGATCATGAGCCACGTGCAGACCAACATTGATCGCCTGCCGGCAGTCATGCGCGACTACGGCACCGCCTGCGCCGACGACGACGAACTGCATCCGATCACGGCCGAGCCGCTGCTGCGCGAGCTCGAACAGACCTACGCCATGGCCGATGAACGCGCCGTGCACCGGCAGCAGACACCTGTTCCGCAACAGGCCGAAGCGGACATCACTTTCTTCTGAGGACCCCCATGCCGAACAAGACCATTCTCATCGTCGACGACTCCGCCTCGGTGCGGCAGGTCGTGGGCATCTCGCTGCGCGGCGCCGGCTACGACGTGATCGAGGGCTGCGACGGCCAGGACGCGCTGCGCAAGCTCGGTGGCCAGAAAGTGCACCTGATCATCAGCGACGTGAACATGCCCAACATGGACGGCATCGCTTTCCTGAAAGCGGTCAAGCAACTGCCCGCCTACCGCTTCACGCCGGTGCTGATGCTGACCACCGAGAACCAGGAAGCCAAGAAGAAAGAAGGCCAACTGGCGGGCGCCAAGGCCTGGATGGTCAAGCCGTTCCAGCCCGCGCAGTTGCTGGGCGCCGTCGAACGGCTGCTGCCGCCCTGAGGCGCCACGCGCTGCCGATCCGCTTCTTTCACGATCTGCCGTATCAGGAGGTTCCGATGGTCCGTTTTCACACGCTGCGCCTGGATGGCGAACTGAACATCTATCGCGCCCAGGATACCCGCCAGCAACTGCTGCGGACGGTGGCTGGCCTGGCCAGCCAGCCCGAGCCCCAGGCGCTGGACATCGATCTGTCCGGCGTCAGCGAGATCGACACGTCCGGCGTGCAGCTCCTGCTGGCGACCATGCGCTATGCACAGTCTCAGGGCATGGATACGCGGCTGGTGCGGCATAGCGTGGCGGTGGTCGAGGCCATGACGCTGCTCGGCCTGGATGGCTACCTGTCGAACACCCCGCAGGGCAAGGCTGCCGTGCAAACGCAGGCGCCGCGGCCCAGCGCCGATTTCTGACGAGAACGCCATGAACCTGGAACAGGCACTGCAGACCTTCATCAGCGAGAGCCGCGAGCTGCTGACCGAGATGGAGGCGGCACTGTTGAACGTGCCCGACGCCGTCGACCCGGCCGACGAGATCAATGCGATCTTTCGCGCCGCGCACACCATCAAGGGCTCGGCCGGCCTGTTCGGCATCGGCGCCATCGTGGAATTCACGCATGGCGTGGAAAGCCTGCTGGATCAGGTGCGCGAAGGCCGCATGGCGCTGGACGGCGACCTGATCGGCCTCTTGCTGTCGTGCCGCGATTGCATCGGCCAGATGGTCGAGGAAGCCGCACGCATGCCCGATCCCGCCGGCCTGGACGCGCCTGCGCAAGCCGCGGAACTGGCGCGGCAGGTGTCGGCCCACCTGATCTCGGCGGACGCCAGGACGGAAACCTCCAGCGCCGCCGGCCTCGGCGCCAGCACGCCTCGCACGGATGCCGGGCACTGGCACATCTCGCTGCGGCTGGACGAAGGCGTACTGCGCAACGGCATGGACCCGCTCTCCTTCCTGCGCTATCTGCAGCGCATGGGCCGCCTGAGCGGCGTGGCCTGCGACCTGCGCAACCTGCCGCCGCTGGACGGACTGGATCCCGAAGCCTGCTACCTGGGCTTCGAGATCGGCCTGGACACCGACGCGGACCGCCACACCATCGAGAGCACGTTCGAGTTCATCGTGGACGACTGCTCGGTGCACATCCTGCCGCCGGACACGCCCCAGGAAGCCTATGCGCAACTGTGCGAGGCGCGCGGGGAACCTGGCCTGGTGGCCGACATGCTGGTGCGCTGCGGGACGCTGACGGCCGCGCAGCGCACGGCCATGCCGCCCACGGCGGGATGCGACGCCGGCCTGACGGATGACGCATCCGTGCCCCCGCACGCCGGCGCCGCGCCTGTCGTGGCCAAGGCCGCCGCGGCGCCCGCATCGGCCGCGCCGGAAAAGTCCGCCAACGCCAACACGCAGGGCGATGCCAAGCCATCGGAACACGCGCAATCGATCCGTGTCGATGCCGACAAGCTCGACCGCCTGATCAACCTGGTGGGCGAGCTGATCACCGCATCGGCCGGCGCCAACCTGGCCGCGCGCCGGCTGGGCAACGTCGAACTGCAGGAATGCAGTGCGCAGGTCGCGGACCTGGTGGAGTCGGTGCGCGATCACGCCCTGCAACTGCGCATGGTCAAGATCGGCGGCACCTTCAACCGGTTCCGCCGCGTGGTGCACGACGTGTCGCGCACGCTGGGCAAGGACATCGCGCTGGTGGTGCGCGGCGAGGACACCGAGCTGGACAAGACCGTGGTCGAGCGCATCAGCGATCCGCTGACGCACCTTGTGCGCAACGCCATGGACCACGGCATCGAGACCGCCGAGGCGCGCGCAGCGCAAGGCAAACCCGCGCAGGGCACGATCACCCTGGACGCGCGCCATGAATCCGGGCATATCGTGATAGAGGTCGGCGACGACGGCGGAGGCCTGGACCGCGACCGCATCCTGGCCAAGGCCGTGCAGCGCGGCCTGGTCGAAGCCGGCCGCGAACTGAGCGACGCGGACGTCTTCAAGCTGGTCTTCGAACCCGGCTTCTCCACCGCCGAGCAGGTCACCGACCTGTCGGGGCGCGGCGTGGGCATGGACGTGGTCCGCCGCAACATCGAGGCGCTGCGCGGCAGCGTCGAGATCGCCAGCCGGCCCGGCCTGGGCACCACCGTGGTGGTGCGCCTGCCGCTGACGCTGGCCATCATCGAGGGCTTCCTGATCAGCGTGGGCGCCTCGCGCTTCGTGCTGCCGCTGGACATGGTCGACGAATGCGTGGCCTTCGACGACGTGCCCGGCCGCAGCTACACCGACCTGCGCGGCCGCGTGCTGCCCTTCATCCGCCTGCGCGACATGTTCGGCCTGGGCGGCAAACCGGGCGCGCGCCAGAACATCGTCGTGGTGCGGCATGGCATCGAACGCATCGGCCTGGTGGTCGACACGCTGCTGGGCGAAACGCAGGCCGTCATCAAGCCCCTGTCACGCCTCTTCGCGCAGGTCCGCGGCATCAGCGGATCGAGCATCCTGGGCAGCGGCGACGTCGCGCTGATCCTGGATGTGCCGGCGCTCATGGAACAGGCAAGAACCCCAACCGCGGCCGAGCATTCCCGGCTCGCCACATGATCGCCCGTCCATCGGACGGCACACCGCAACCACAACCGGCAAGTCACCAAGGCAAGGAGCTTTACATGTTCGGGAATATGAAAGTCGCCACCCGGCTGGCGCTTGGATTCGGCATCGTCATTCTGCTGCTGCTGGGAATTTCCATACTCAGCCTGACGCGGCTGAACGACGTCAACGATGCACTGACCGACGTCACGCAGGACCGCTATCCCAAGATCGTGCTGGCCAACCAGAACCTGCAACGCTCCATCGACGACGGGCAGCAGTACATGGGCATCCTGCTGGCCAACGACCCCGCGGAGATCGACGTCCGCCGGCAACGCCTGGCGGACAACGAAGCAGTGCGCGCCAGGAACCTGCTCGAACTGGAGCGCACCGTCAACACCGAGAAGGGCAAGGCGTTGCTGAAGGCGATCAACGCGCAACGCGCCACGCTTGCCGCCAAGGCGCAGACGTTCGACACGCTGCTGCAAACGGATCGCGGGCAGGCCGAGCGCTTTCTCATCAGCGAACTGACGGCGGCCAGCCGTGCCGTCGAGACGGCGCTGCGGGACTTCGCCACGTTCCAGGGCCAACTGATGGACGAATCCAACACCCGCGGCGATGTGGTCTATGCCGAGACGCGCACGCTGGTGATGACACTGTCGGCCGCCTCCGTCGTGCTGGCCGCCCTGGTGGCGCTGCTCATCACCCGCGGCCTGATCAAGGTGCTGGGCGGCGAGCCGTCGTACGCGGCCTCGGTGCTGCAGCGCATCGCCAGCGGCGACCTGACCGTCGAAGTAGCCACGCGCAAGAACGACACCACCAGCATGATGGCCGCGCTGAAGAACATGAACGGCAAGCTGTCGCAGGTGGTGTCGGAGGTCAACAGCAGCGCCGAAGCGCTTGCCAGCGCGTCCGAGGAAGTCAGCGCCACCGCCCAGTCGCTGAGCCAGGCCTCCAGCGAGCAGGCGGCCGGCGTGGAAGAGACCAGCGCCTCCATCGAAGAGATGACCGCCTCCATCGCGCAGAATACCGAGAATGCCAAGGTGACCGACAGCATGGCGACCAAGGCCGCCAGCGAAGCCGCCGAGGGCGGCGAGGCCGTGGTGTCCACCGTGGCGGCCATGAAGCAGATCGCGCAGAAGATCAGCATCATCGACGACATCGCCTACCAGACCAACCTGCTGGCCCTGAACGCCGCCATCGAGGCCGCGCGCGCCGGCGAGCACGGCAAGGGTTTCGCCGTGGTGGCGGCCGAAGTGCGCAAGCTGGCCGAGCGCAGCCAGGTGGCCGCCCAGGAAATCAGCGACGTCGCCAGCTCCAGCGTGGACCTGGCCGAACGCGCCGGCAAACTGCTGCAGCAGATGGTGCCCAACATCCGCAAGACCTCCGATCTGGTGCAGGAAATCACGGCGGCCTCCGAAGAGCAGTCCTCGGGCGTGGGCCAGATCAACGCCGCGGTCGGCCAGTTGAGCCTGACCACGCAGCAGAACGCCTCCAGCTCGGAAGAATTGGCCGCCACCGCCGAGGAAATGAGCTCGCAGGCCGAACAACTGCAACAGGCCATGTCGTACTTCAAGCTGGCCGGCGGCAGCGCCCCGGTGCGCGCGGCCCACAAGCCGAAGCCCGCGGCGGCCCGCGCGCCCGAACTGCACGCCGTCGAGCCCACCGGCCGGCTGGCGCTGGCGGGCGCGAACGCCCCCGACGAATCGCAGTTCGGCCGCTACTGAACAGGAGATCCGCCATGCACGCCGCACCCTCCGTACACAGCGCCGAGGCCTCGCAATACCTGACGTTCATGCTGGGCGGCGAGACCTATGCCATCGGCATCCTGTCGATCAAGGAGATCATCGAGTACGAAGCGTTGACAGTGGTTCCCCTGATGCCGCCATCGGTCCGCGGGGTCATCAACCTGCGCGGCGCCGTGGTGCCCGTCATGGACCTGCAGGTGCGCTTTGGCCGTACGGCCTCACCCGTCACCAAGCGCACCTGCATTGTCATCGTGGAGATCGACGACGCCGACGCCGGCCGGCAAGTGCTGGGCGTGATCGTCGATGCGGTCAACGAGGTGATCGAGATCGCGCCGGCCGACATCGAGCCGCCGCCGGCCTTCGGCGCCGGTATCCGCCCCGATTTCCTGTCGGGCGTGGGCAAGGTGCGCGGCCGTTTCGTGATCCTGCTGTCGGTCGATCGCGCATTGTCGGTCAGCGTGCTTGAGCAATTCCACGAACAACTACGTGAACAGGGCGAACCCCCGCCCGTGCTCGCGCACGTCGCGTAACCCGGCCAGCGCGGTTCCATGTCGCCCAGGGATTCCCGGCCCACGCTCGGTTCAGTGCTGGTCGTCGACGACAGCGCCGTGCAGCGCCGCATGGCGGCGGCGCTGTGCCGCCAGTTGGGCGCGCTGCGGGTGCACGAGGCCGGCGACGGCGTACAGGCCCTGGATCTGATCGCCACCCTTGCCGCGCCCCCCGACCTGATGATCGTCGACATCGAAATGCCCCACATGGACGGCATCGAACTGATCGAGGCGCTGCGCATCCGGGGAACCGAGACGGACATCATCATCGCCTCCGGCCGCGAGAGCGCCCTGATCGACTCGGTGCTGGCCATCGGCAACGACCTGGGCGTCTCGGTGCTGGCCGGCCTGGAGAAGCCGCTGACCCTGGACGCGCTGTCCGAAGCCCTGTCGCGGCGCGCCACGCGCCGTGGCCGCTTCAGCCCCGCCTCGGGCCGCACGGATGCCATGCCCATGACGCCGGCCATGCTGGAGGCCGCCCTGCGCGACGACCAGATCGCGGTGCACTTCCAGCCCAAGGCGGACATGCACACCGGGCTGGTGCGCGGCATGGAAGCATTGGCCCGCTGGATGCATCCCGAACTGGGCGCCATCTCGCCCGGACAATTCATCCCCTCGGCCGAGCAATGCGGGCTGATCCAGCCGCTGACCTTCCGCGTGCTGGAGCAATCACTGCGTCAACTGAGCATATGGAACAGCCGCGGGCTGCGCCTGTCGATCGCCGTCAACCTGTCGCCGCGCCTGCTGGACTGGCCCGGTCTGACACAGGACCTGATGAGACTGGTGCAGCATTCCGAAGCCACGCCCGAGCAGATCTGCTTCGAGATCACCGAGAGTTCGGTGGTGGATTCGCACAGCCAGGCGCGTGGCCTGCTGGCGCGCCTGCGGCTGCGCGGCTTCGGTTTGTCGATCGACGATTACGGCACGGGATTCTCTTCGATGCAGCAACTCACGCGCATTCCGTTCACCGAGCTGAAGATCGACCGGGCCTTCGTGCGCCATTCCAACGAGCGCAAGAACCTGCGCGTCATCCTGAAGTCGGCCATCGACATGGCCAGGCAATTGGGCGTGGTGTCGGTCGCCGAAGGCATCGAGACGATGGAGGAATGGCGGCTGCTGCAGCAGTTGGGCTGCCATGTCGGACAGGGTTTCTTCATCGGCAAGCCCATGACCGGCGCGGAAGTGCCCCGCTGGATGCGCCGGCATGCCGAGCGCATCGCCGAACTGCGCGAGCCGCCCGCGCGCGCCCCCATCGCGGACTGAACGCAAGGATTCATCATGCAAACCATCAGCGACCAGGAATTCGGCCAGTTCCAGCGCTTCATCTTCGAGGCGGCGGGCATCAACCTGTCGCCGGCCAAGAAGGCGCTGGTCACCGGCCGCCTGTCCAAGCGCCTGCACGCCTGCGGCACGCAGACCTACGGCGCCTACTTCGCCTTGCTGAAAAGCGGCGGCCACGCCGAGGAAGTGCAGACCGCCATCGATCTGCTGACCACCAACGAAACCTATTTCTTCCGCGAGCCGCGCCACTTCGAGCTGCTGGCCAGCGCCTTCGGGGGCGACAACGCCCAGCGGCGCGGGCCGCAGCCCGTCCGCGCCTGGAGCGCCGCCAGTTCGAGCGGAGAAGAGGCCTATTCGATCGCCATGGTGCTGAAGGACTGCCTGCGAGGCGGCGCCTTCGAAGTGATCGGCACGGACATCAGCACCCGCATGCTGCAGCGCGCCCGCACGGGCCACTACCCCGAGCAACGGACCCGGCAGATTCCCCAGGAGTACCTGAAACGCTACTGCCTGAAGGGGCGCGGCGCACAAGAGGGCACGCTGCTGGTGGACCGCGGCGTGCGCGAGCACGTGCACTTCACGCATGCCAACCTGAACGCCGACCTGCCCGAGCTGGGCCAGTTCGACGTGGCCTTCCTGCGCAACGTGCTGATCTATTTCAACGGCGAGACCAAGCGCCAGGTGGTCGAGCGCGTGCTGTCGCGCATCAAGCCCGGTGGCTGGCTGTACATCGGCCATTCGGAAAGCCTGCACGGCCTGGCGCTGCCCGTGCAGCAGGTGATGCCTTCGGTGTACCGGAAACCATGAGCGACACGCGTTCCGCCCCGATCGGGGTGATGATCGTCGATGACTCGGCGGTGGTGCGGCAGGTGCTGGCCGGTGTGCTGGAAGAGGTGCCCGGCATTCACGTGCTGCACGCCGTGGCCGATCCGGTGCTGGCGATGGCCCGCATGCAGCAGGCCTGGCCGGACGTCATCGTGCTGGACATCGAGATGCCGCGCATGGACGGCCTCACCTTCCTGCGTCTGCTGATGCAGCAGCGGCCCACGCCGGTGGTGATCTGCTCGACGCTGACCGAGAAAGGCGCCCGCGTCACGCTGGACGCGCTGGCCGCCGGCGCCGTGGCGGTGGTGGAAAAACCCAAACTGGGCCTGCGCCAGTTCCTGGCCGAGTCGGCCGCCGACCTGATCCACACGATACGGGGCGCGGCGCGCGCCAACGTGCGCCGCGTCCTGCCCGTGCCCGCCCCTGCGCCGCGCTACAGCGCGGATGCGGTCCTGCCGCCAGTGGAAGTCCAGGCGCCCTTGCAGACCACGGAACGGGTCGTGGCGCTGGGCACCTCCACCGGCGGGACGCAGGCGCTGGAGGAAGTGCTGAGCAGCCTGCCGCGCGTATGCCCCGGCATCGTCATCGTGCAGCACATGCCGGAGAAGTTCACGGCGGCCTTCGCGGCGCGGCTGGACGGCATCAGCCGGATCGAGGTGCGCGAGGCGCGCAGCGGCGACCGCGTGCTGCCGGGGCGGGCGCTGATCGCGCCCGGCGGCAAGCACATGACGATGCGGCGCAGCGGTGCGCAATACCTGGTGGACGTACTGGACGGCCCGCTGGTGAACCGGCACCGCCCTTCCGTGGACGTGCTGTTCCGATCGGTGGCGCGCCATGCGGGCGCGAACGCGCTGGGCATCATCATGACGGGGATGGGGGATGATGGCGCGGCCGGGCTGTTGGAGATGCGCACGGCGGGGGCCCGCACGCTGGCCCAGGACGAAGAAAGCTGCGTCGTGTATGGAATGCCGCGGGAGGCAGTCAAGCGGGGGGCCGTGGAGCGGTCCCTGCCGTTGGCGGGGATTGCCCGGGAGATTCAGGCGTTGCGGTGAAGGGCGGGTTTTGCTGGGGGAAGTTCTGAGTTCTTGAGCGCCTGCGCCATGGCTGCGGATTCTCGTCCTCGCGCTTTCGCGCTCCGGGCGCGACCCCTCCGCCATGCCGCAGGCTCAAGGCGTCTCGAATTGTCCGGTTGAAACCCCTCTGCTGCTTGCGGGGCGCTTGTGTTGAATGAACCCGCGGCATCGGGGGTGCGTCGGAAAACAGGGGTTCTCAAGCGTTGCGATATCTTGGCGGATATCGGGAAACAGACGTTTTACGACCGCCGCATTCCGCTGCGGTGAGCCTGCGGCATGGCCAGGAACGCTCGCTCGCAGCGCGCGGACGAGCGTTCGCAGTGATGACGCAGGCGCCAGAGGAACCCGACAAGGCGCCAGCAACACCGGCCGGCAGGCGGCGCCGCTCAATTCACCGTGATGTTCGCCGACTTGATCACCTGCGACCAATGCGCGGTGTCGCGGGCAACGGTTTCGCCCAACTTTTCCGGGTTCTCATAGTTGACGCGTACCCCCGCCTCTTCCGCCGTCTTGATGATCTCGGGCTTCTTCAAGCCCTCTTCCAGCGCCGCGCTGATCTTGCTGACCACGGCGTCGGGCGTGCCGGCCGGTGCGAACAGCGAGACCCAGGCGTCGAGTTCGAAGCCGGGATAGCCTTGTTCGGCAGCCGTGGGCACGTCCGGGATCATCGGATGGCGTTCGCGGCCGGCGACCGCGATGGCGCGCAGCCTGCCCATCTGGATGTGGCCGATCACCGACGGCGGCGTCGTCACGAACAGCTGGACGCGGCCGGACAGCACGTCCTGGATGGCGGGGCCCGAGCCTTTGTACGGCACGTGCACCATGTCCGTGCCCGTCATCTGCTTCAGCAGTTCCGTACCCACGTGCGGCACCGAGCCGCTGCCCTGCGAGGCGTAGTTGACCTCGCCTGGATGGGACTTGGCGTAGGCCACCAGCTCTTTCAGGTTGTGCACCGGCAGCGACGGATGCACCGTGACCACGTGCGGCGACACGGCCACCATGCCCACCGGCTTGAACGATCCGGACGTCCAGCGCAGGTTGGTGAACATCGAGGGATTGCCCACGTGGTACATCGAGTACGAGGCCAGCAGCGTGTAGCCGTCGGGCTGCGCGCCCGCCACCATGGCATAGGCGATGTTGCCGCTGGCCCCCGCGCGGTTGTCGATGACGACCGGCTGGCCCAGGTGGGTGGACAGCGGCTCGCTGGCCAGGCGCGCGGCCAGGTCGACGATCCCGCCGGGCGGCACGGGCACCACGATGGTGATGGGGTGCGTGGGAAAATCCTGCGCCGCGGCCAGGCATGGCAGCATCGCCAGGGACAAGGCGAATAGTCTGCGGATCATGGTCAGGCCAGGCGCACGGCAAGTTCGGCACGCACGATCTTCGCGCCCTCGACCATCGCCTTCATCTTGCCGAAGGCCACGTCGCGCGGCAGATACTTCAGGCCGCAGTCGGGCGCGATGATCAGGCGCTCGGGCGCCACGTACGGCAGCGCGCGGCGGATGCGCGCGGCCACCGCCTCGGGCTGCTCGATCTCATGGGTCGACAGGTCCAGCACGCCCAGCATGATTTCCTTGTTGGACAGCGATTCCAGCACCGAGCAGTCCAGGTTCGACTGGGCCGTCTCGATGGAGATCTGGTGCGCCTTGCAGCCGCACAGCTCGGGCAGGAACGAGTAGCCGTTCGGACGCGCGTGGATGACGGCGGCATACCCGAAGCAGATGTGCACGGCGGTGCGGCCAGTGACGCCTTCCAGCGCGCGGTTCAGCACTTCCACGCCGTATTCGCGGGCCTTCTCGGGGCGCGCCTGCATATAGGGCTCGTCGATCTGCACCACGTCGGCGCCGGCCGCGAACATGTCGCGGATCTCGGCGTTGACGGCCTCGGCGTAATCCATGGCCATCTCGGCTTCCGAGGCGTAGAAATCGTTCTGCGCCTGCTGGGCCATGGTGAACGGGCCGGGCACCGTGATCTTGATCTGGCGGTCGGTATGGGCGCGCAGGAACTGCACGTCGCGCACCTGCACCGCATGCTTGCGGCGGATCTTGCCGACCACGCGCGGCACCGGGTTGGGATGGCCGCTGCGGTCCAGCGCCGAGCCGGGGTTGTCGATATCCACGCCTTCCAGGGCGGTGGCGAAGCGGTTGGAGTAGCTCTCGCGGCGCACTTCGCCATCGGTCACGATGTCCAGGCCGGCCTCTTCCTGCGCGCGGATCGCCAGCAGCGTGGCATCGTCCTGCGCTTCTTCCAGCAGTTCGGGAGCCACGCGCCACAGTTCCTGGGCACGCACGCGCGGCGGGAAGCGGTCGCCTAAGCGCTTGCGATCGATCAGCCATTCCGGCTGGGCATACGAACCGACCAGCGTAGTGGGCAACAACGGGGACATGGCAACTCCGGGCAGGGGAAAGAGGACGACCGAGCTTTATATGAAAAACAGCGTGAATTGGGTTTGTCTTTAACTTGAGCGGAATTCGCATAATGACACCCCCAGCGCATCTTCTGGCAACGTCACTTATTTCCAATTGTTTTTCCTGTTATTTCACGCATTCCTTCTGTCATATGCCGGCACTAGATTCGAACGCGGTCCACCCCGGAGCCCGCCATGAATCTCTCGACGTTCCATATCGCCACGTTCAATCTGTACAACCTGAACCTGCCCGGCCTGCCGATCTACGACACGGACAAGGATGGCTGGTCGCAGGCGCAGTACGACATGAAGATCGCCTGGACGGCCCACCAGATCGGCCTGATGCAGGCCGACGTGTTCGGTTTCCAGGAGCTCTGGCACGCCCAGGCGCTGACGGATGCCCTCGAACGCATCGAGGCCACCGACCAGTACGACGTGCTGACGCCCGCGGATGCCGATGGCGGCAAGATCGTCTGCGCCGCCATCGTGCGCCGCGGCCTGCTGGTGGGCGAACCGGACTGGATCGAGGACTTCCCCGAGGGCTTCATCCTGCAGTCGCAGGGCGACGATCCGCAGACCCCGCTGATCGAGGTGAACATCTCGGGCTTCTCGCGGCCCGTGCTGCATTTCGTGGCGCGCCCCCACGACAAAAGCCCCGACGTGCACTTCTACGTGTGCCACCTGAAGTCCAAGCGGCCCACCGAGGTCTACAACGAAGGCTGGTACAAGGCCGACAAGACGCATTACGCCAAGCACGGCAACGCCTTGGGCAATGCGCTGTCCACCATTCGCCGTACCGCCGAGGCGGCCGCGCTGCGCTACCTGCTGACCGAACAGTTGAAGAACACCGACGTGCCGGTGGTGGTGCTGGGCGACATCAACGACGACCAGCACAGCAACACGGCCAACATCCTGACCGGGCAGCCGCGTTATCTGATGGGCGATGCGCAGGGCGGCGGCGACGTGGCGCTGTACACCGCGCAAACCCTGCAAGAGTATCGGGACACGCGGGACGTCTACTACACCCACGTCTTCCAGGACCAGCGCGAGTCACTGGACCAGATCCTGGTCAGCCAGGAGTTCTACGACCACAGCCGCAAGCGCATCTGGATGTTCGACGGCATGCTGGTCAACAACGATCACCTGAACTTCGACAACCACAAGACCAGCGGCACCAACGACCACGGCATCATCCGGGCGTCGTTCAAGTACCGGCCGGCGAAGTAGCGCGCCGGCAAGCCCCGCCGCGGCCTCGGGCCTGGCTGCGTGCCGGGCAGGAACTAGCGCGCGCGCTCCTGGCGCAGTTCCTCGTAGACCGCCTCGGTTCCCTGCACGAACATGTCCAGCGAGAACTCGCGCAGGCTGCGCAGGCGCGCTTGCGCCCCCATGCGGACCAACCCCTCGCGATCGTCCAGAACGTCCGACAACACCTGGGTCACCGCCTTGGGCGTGCGCGCCGGCACGATCCAGCCGTCGCGGCCATCCGTCACGTTCTCGGGCAGGCCGCCCACGCGGCTGACGATGACGGGCTTGCCCATCGCCATCATTTCTCGGCAGGCGAAAGAAATGGTCTCTTGATGGGACAACACGAAGCCCAGGTCCAACGCCGCGATGAACGGGCGCACATCCTGCAGCAGCCCGGCGAAGATGACGTTGTCAGCCATGCCCAGCGCGCGGACCCGCTCGTGCTGCGCATCGGTGGGCGGCTGGCCCGCCAGCAGCACGAACACCTTGCGGCGTTTCTCTTCCGGCAGCTCGGCCACGGCTTCGACCATGTCGATCCAGCCCTTGTAGTCGGGCGTGCCGGCATTGCTGCCCACCAGCAGCGCGTCCTCGCCCGCCTGCGGAGCGAACTGGCGCCGGGCGGCCTGCACGGCGCCGGCATCGGCCGGGGCGTAGTGGTCGGTGTCCACGCCGTTGTGCACCACGCGCAGGCCGGAGTTGCCGTAGGGCGACGCGGACAGCGCGCGGCGGGTGTACTCGCACACGCACACCACGCGATCCGTGGCCAGGCGGGCGCGGATCAGGTTGCCGGCGCTGCCGGCCCACAGATCGTTGTGCTTGGTGTAAACCACCCCCGGCCGGCGGCGGCCCATGCCCAGCATGGCCAGCATCACCAGGCGATGGTCCGACGAGCCGTTGACGTGCACCACGTCGAACTGTTCGCGCCGCAGCAGCCGGCGAAAGCTCAGGCATTCCCGCCATATGCGGCTCACGCGCGACGAGAACGGCACGGCGACGGCCCGCAGCGCGGCGGACTCGCTGGCGCGGGCGAACAGGCGGCTGGAAGCCGGCGCAGCCACCGTGACCTCGTGACGCGCGGCCAGGGCGTTGGCCAGGGTCATGACATAGGTCGTGTGCCCACCACCGTCGCCGCCGTGGAAATTGGTATACAGAATCTTCATGGACGAACTGCGTCCGCCGCCGGGGAGTCCGAATGCACGACACCGTCCGCCTGGAAGTGGCGGGACGAAATCAACGTCCGCCAATCGATCTTCGGGAAGACGTCGTCGCCCAGGGCGCTATCCATCGACAGGTTGTAGACCTGCACGCCGCGCTGGCGCAGCAGCACGCTGGCATCGCGGAAGGCGGGTTCGATATGGCCGGCGAACTGGCGATCCAACGCCGTGCCCAGCCGGTCTTTCTCGGTTTCGTAGAAACGCGGCTGGCTGGCGGCGTTCTTCATGTCCAGCCCGTGTATGTAGATGCGACCGAACCCCAGCCAGACCAGGAACTGCAGGGCGCTGTAGGCCACCGTGCCCGCGCCGAACAGCCCGCGCCGCACGTCCAGGCTGAAGCCGTGCGCATGCACGGGCCGGTAGGCGTCGAACAGGATGAGATCCGGATCGCCGCGCAGTTGCTCGGTCAGTTGCCCTGGCGTGGGCCGCGGCTGCATCGTGCGTTGGTGCACTTCCTCGAACACGGCCAGGCGGCAGGCGATGCGCCTGGCCGGCACGTTCAGCGCAATCCACTTCACGGCCTCGGGGGTGGTGAACAGCAGCAGATCCTGGCTGAGGATCTGCTCGACCATGTGGCGGCGCCGGCTCATGAAGCCGGTGTCCAGCATGGCGTAATAATTGAATTTCAGCTCGGGAAAACGCGCCTGCAGCGCGATCGATCCGTTGACCCCCATGACGTTGCCCAGGTCTAGCAAGGAATAGTCGATCTGGGCAACGGAGGGTCCGCTGAGGATCAGATGGCACGATTGGCCGGGGTGGCGCGGCACCTCATCCAGGTCGGTCAGCGCCGGCGAATAGGACGCGCCGCGGATCCTGCACTCGATCAGGCGTGCGTTCTCGTCGCGCCGGACAGCCACCAGCGGCCAGAACGCCTGGTTATGGCGCATGGCGCGCGGGTGGGTGTAGCGGTAGGCGTACCGCAACAGCCGGGTCACCGGGCGTGAGGCCAGAAGTCGATTCAGCATGGCTCCGAATGCGGCGAAAAGGTGCCGGCAAGTATAGCTTGCTCACGTTTTGGCACGTTTCCCGCGGGCGCCTGCAGGCGGCGTTACATCGCCATACAGCACGGTGGCGGCCAACCATTGCAGCGCGTTGCAGAGGCCAGACAGCGCAGGGGGATTGGAGTCTCATGGCTATGAGGAGCCCGGAAGCGGCGGCATCACGGGAAGGCCACCGTCCCAGGGTTTCACAGCGAGACAAGGAGCTCAACATGCGCAAGCTGAAACTGACCATGATCCTGGCCGCCCTGGCGCTGACCCTGCACGGCTGCATCGTCGTGCCGGGGCATCGCCATCATCACTACCATGATCGCTATTACCACGACCGATACGACCGGGGTCCTTATTGGCGCTGATGGATGATGGTCTGTTGTTGCGGGCAGCCACCGTGCCGTTGCCGGGTATCGCGACGGGCACGATGCGGCCGCTGCAGCAAGGCAGGCCTCGCGCTCGATATCGTACATGTGAACGACGCCGGCGACCATGCAGCCGGCACTGCCGGACCTGGCCTGGCCACCGTGCGTACCCGCCCCTGCGAAGCGAGTTGGCGGTTCGGTACGGCAGCCGCGTGGGCAGGGCTGAGCGGACGTCTTGAACCGCCATCGATGATAAGGTGGCGGTTCCCATAGGCCTCACCGTACAGGCATGAAAGCCCTGAAGATATCGTTGTCGTGCGCACTGGGCGGCGCTGCATTGTTTGGTCTGATCGGCCTGGCGACTGGCGGCGGCAAGATGGCGCAGGGCGTCATGGCCGCCACGCTTGGCCTGCTGCTGGGCTTGATCGCCGCCCCCGAGTTCGAGCCCAACGCGTTTCGCCACGCGGCGCTCTACCAGACCTCGTGCGGTGCCATTGCCGGGTTCATGCTGGCCGGCTGGCTGTCCAGTTCGCTATCGACCGCCGCGATGGCGGCCGTGATCGGCGGCTTGCTGGGTTGGCTCGCGCCGATGTGGGTTCGGCACGTGCAAGGGCCGTGAAGGCGCGAAACCCGCGCCCAGGCACATTCAGAAAGCGACGTACCGAGCCCCCCCCGCACACGGCCGGGCATTGCGTCCGGGCGTAGAGCCCGGGATTGCCACGGCCCGCTTGCTAGCCTTGCGCCCGTCCCGGCATACGCCCCAGCACCGCCCCCGAGCGCGTATGCAGATGCTCGCCATCGCGATACGCCACCGCCCCATTGACCACCACCGCCTCGATGCCGCGCGCCGGCCGCATGGGATTGTCGTAGTCCGCCGTATCGTGCACCGTCTCGGCATCGAAGATGGTGATGTCCGCGTGATGCCCTTCGGCAATCACGCCGCGCCCTTCCAGGCCGAACACGCCCGCCGTCAGCCCCGTCATCTTCCACACCGCGGTCTCCAGCGGGAACAGCCCGATGTCGCGGCTGTAGCGCCCCAGCACGCGCGGGAACGTGCCCCACAACCGCGGATGCGGACGGTCGCCCGAAGGGATGCCGTCGGAACCGATCATCGTGGGCTCGAACGCCAGGATGCGCTGCACGTCCTGCTCGTCCATGCTGTAGTAGATGGCGCTGGCCGGCTGCAGGCGGCGCGAGGCCTCGACGCGGGACACGCCCCACTCGTCGGCAATGTCCTGCAGGTCGCGTCCCTGCATGCCGGGAAACGCGCCGCTGGAAGCGATCACCACCTTGCCCTGCAGGCGCTCCTCGTCAAGGTGCAGCATGGTGGAACTGGCGGTGTAGGGATAACAGTCCAGGCTGACGCACTGGCAGCGCATGGCCTGCTCGATGCGCTGGAGCGTCTGCACCGACTTGCCGAAGTTGGCCTCGCGCATCAGCTTGTGATGCGACACGAGCACCGGCGTGTCCACTTCCCGGCCGATGGAGAAGGTCTCTTCCAGCGACTCCATGCAGCGGTCGGCCTCGTTGCGCATGTGGGTGACGTACAGCGCCTGCTTCGCCGCCAGCGGACGCGACACCTCGACCACCTCCTGTGTCGTGGCCGCGGCGGCGGGCGGATAGTAGGTGCCGGTGGACATGCCCACCGCGCCGGCATCGAGCGCCTCCTGCAGCAGCGCCCGCATGGCCCGCACCTCCGGCTCGGTGGCCGCGCGGTCCAGGTCCTGCATGGCCATCACGCGCAAGGTGGTATGTCCCACCATGGGCACCACGTTGACCGCCGCCGGGCGCGCGCGCAGCGCGTCGACATAGGCGCGGAAGGTGGGGAAGCGCTCGCCGCCATCCGCTTCCAGCAGGTTCAGCGGCGACGGCAGTGCGGCGTCGGCGCGCAAGGGCGCCAGGCTGATGCCGCAGTTGCCCGTGACGACCGTGGCGACTCCTTGCGACACCTTGAAGGGCATGTCGGGCTGGGTCAGCACGGCCTGGTCGTCGTGCGTGTGCGAATCGATGAAGCCCGGCGCCACGATCTTGCCGTGCGCGGGCAGGACGAGGTCCGCGTCATGGCCGGACAGATCCCCCACCGCCACGATGCGGCCATCCTTCACGCCGACGTCGGCGTCGAAACGCGGCCGGCGCGTGCCGTCGATGACGGTGCCGCCGACGATCAGCAGGTCATACTTCTGCGAGGTGCTCATGTCCATTCCCGATGTTGTGTGGGCCTTGAGACGCGTCGCCGCTACGCCGCGGCCATCGCGTCGGCCAGGCGGCTGGCGGATCCGAACGCCAGGGTCAGGCCCAGCGCGCCCTGCCCGATATTGAGAAACACGTTATCCACAGGCGACCTGCCGATGATGGGCACCGAGGTCGGCGTGGCGGGCCGCAATCCCATCCAGGGCGTGACCGACTCCAGGTCCACCGCGTCGCCGAAGGCCTCGCGCGTGTGCGCCACCAGTTCGTCGATGCGCGATGCGTCCAGCCGCCGGTCGTAGCCGCGGATCTCGACCACGCCCGCCACGCGCAGCCGCTGGCCGAGGCGGGCATACACCACTTTGCGCGCGGCATCCGTCACACTGGCGCGCGGCACGGCATGCGGATCGAGAATCGGCGCGGTGATGCTGTAGCCTTTCAGGGGATACACCGGCACGGCGAAACCCAGCATGCGCGCCATGGCCGCGCTGTGCGGGCCGGTGGCCAGCACGACGTCCTCGACCTCGCGCGCGCCCTGCCCGGTGACCAGATGCGTGACACGGCCGTTCCGGTGGCGGCGAAAGCCCTGCACACGCGTGCCGAACTCGAACCGCACGCCGCGCTGCTCCAGACGGGTTCTCAGGTCGGCGCACAGCGCCTCGCTGTCGACGGCGCACTCGCTGGGGGTGTGGATGGCGCCGGCCATGCGTGAGCGGAATCGCTCCAGCGCGGGCTCGCGCCGCAGGCATTCATCGGCGCTCAAGGCCTGCTGCAGCGGACCGACCGGGGCCTGCAGTTCCAGTTGCCTCCGGGCCTTGGCCATGGCGGCTTCGGAGGGCAGCACCACAAGCTTGCCGCTGCGCGCGAAGCTCAGCGCCCGCGCATCCGAGCCCTGCACCCACAGATCGGTTTCCTGGTGGCTCAGCCGGCCCAGCATCAGCAGGGCAAGCGAGCCTTCCCTGGCGCGGTCCGCGCGGCAGGCGGCCAGAAAGGACATCAGCCAACGCCATTGCGCGGGGTCCCAGCGCGGCACCAGCTTCAGCGGCGCCCCCTTGGCGAACAGCAGCCTCGGCAGTTCGGCCAGCACGCCCGGCTGCGCCAGGGGCGCCACGTAGCCATACGACAGTTGGCAGCCGTTGCCCTGGCTGGTTTCCAGGCCCGGCGCGGCAGCCGCATCCAGCACCGTCACCGGGCGCCCTGCCCGCGCCAGCGCGGCGGCCGAGGCCAGGCCCACGATGCCCGCGCCGATGACGGTGACGTGGCGCGTGCTGCCCCGCGCATCGCCGGCGGGCCGGACTTGCCAATAGGCGTCGCGATCCGGCGCGGCGCCGCCTGCTTGGAACATCTCGGTCATCGCTGCGTCAGTCCACCTTTGCGCCGCTCTCGCGCACCACCTTGCCCCACTTCCCGCGCTCGGACGCCATCCACGTGCGCAGGTCGGCCGGGGTGCCGCCCGTGGGAACGAATGCCAGTTGCGCCAGTTGCTTGCGCACCTGCTCGTCTTTCAACACCGCATTGAGTTCGGTATTCAATCGTGCGACGATGGCATCCGGCGTGCCCGGCGGCGCCACAAACGCCCCCCAGGCCTCCATCTGGAAGCCCTTCACGCCCGACTCGTCCAGCGTGGGCACGTCGGGAAACAGCGGCGAACGCGTGCTCGACGTGACCGCGATGGCGCGCAGGCGGCCGCCCTGCACGCTGGGTCCGACCGAGGCGATATTATCGAACATGAAATCGAAGCGGTTGCCCAGCAGGTCGTTGATGGCCTGGGGCGCGCCCTTGTACGGCACGTGCATGCCCTTGATGCCGGTCATCGTCTTGAACAGTTCCGCGCCCAGATGGCTGGTCGTGCCCGTGCCGCCCGAGCCGAACACCACGCCGTCGGGTTTCTTCTTCGCATAGGCGATCAGGTCCTGCACGCTCTTGATCGGCGAACTGTCGTTGACCACCATGAGGCTGGCCGTGGTGGCCAGCTTGATGACGGGCGCCAGCTTCTTGGGGTCGTAGGGCAGCGTGTTGAACAGGAACTGGTTGGTGGCCAGCGTGGCGTTGTTGCCGTAGCCGATGGTGTAACCGTCGGGCGCGGCGTTCATCACCGTCTGCATGCCGATGTTGCCGCCAGCGCCGGGACGGTTCTCGATCACCACGGCCTGGCCGATCCGGTCGCCCAGCGCCTTGCCGATCAGGCGCGACATGATGTCGGGGCTGCCGCCGGCGGCCGACGGCACGATGATGCGGATGGGCCGGTCCGGCCATTGCGCATGGGCGGCGGCGCCGCTGAATGCCAGGCCAAAGGCGAATAGAGAGCGAAGCACCGTCGAAGTACGCATGTTTTTTCCCTTGATATGTCGTGGCGGCGCTCGTGAAAGATGGCGCCTGGACACAGTATCGAAGCCGGCGCGGCATGCGCCAAGGGAAAAAGGCATGGGGGGGTAGTCGTTTTTGACTACCCCCGGTGAGGATCAGCCCACGCGGGCGAACTGCCTGCGCAGGATGTCGATGAACGCATCCAGCGCGATGGAGCGCACGTCCGACGCCACATGGAAAGCCACGGCCTCGACAGTGACCGGAGGATCCAGCGGCCGCATCCGCAGGCCGTGCCCCATGGCCCGCGCGGTCAGCTCGTCGACCAGCGCGAAGCCCAGGCCCTGCCGCGCCAGCGCGGCGGCGACGTAATACGTGCGGGTTTCCAGCATCGGCGCGGCATCGGGCGATTGCAGGCGCTCCCAGGTATCCCGGATCTGCTGCGCCACCGGATCGCTGCCGCCCAGGCCGATCCATTGCGAAGCGTCCAGGGTTTCCAGGTCGGCCGGGCCGGTTTCCTGCCCAGGCTGTCCGGTATCCGGCGACACATGCATCACGCGGATCTCGCCCAGCGGCAGGCGCGCCAGCGCCGGCCGCAAGGGCATGTCGAAGCAGATGACCACGTCCAGTTCGCGCGCCAGCAAGGCATCGACCATTTCGTCGCCGTTGCCCGTCAGCACTTCCATGGGCATATTGGCGTATTCCTGCCGGAAGGCCTGGACGGCGCCGGGAATGGCGCTCAGGCCGAAGCTGGGGATGCAGCCGATGCGCAGGTGCCCTTCGGGATTGCGCTTGAGATTGCGCGCCAGCCGCCGCACGTTGTCGGCCTGGGCGAACAGCAAGGTCGTCTGGCCATACAGTTGCTCGGCCTCGCGGGTATGCACCAGGCGGCCTTGCACGCGCTGGAACAGGGTCAGGCCCAGGGCATGCTCGGCCTGGGCCAGCGCCTTGCTGGCCGCGGACTGCGACAGGTTCAGCAAGGTGGCGGCGCCGCTGACCGAACCGGTGCGCATCACCGCGTGAAAGATCTCCAGATGGCGCAGGCGCATGGGCGGAACGGGAAGGTGTACACGTCGCGCCAGTATATCCGTGGGGCGGACGAGGCCCGCGCGCCGCGGGCGTGCCGGGCCGTCTTCCCTACCCCCGGTACCGCCCCGGCTTGTGCCAGGCGACCAGCATGGCGTTCATGGCCACCGTGCCCAGCACCGACCACAGAACCCTGGACAATGGCAGGAACGCCGCGGCCACCGCGAACAGCGCCAGGTCGAAGATCATCTGGCTGATGCCCGCATTGAAGGTGTAGCGCCGCTGGATCCACAGGGTCAGCGCCCCCGTGCCGCCCATCGACGCGTTGTGCCGCGCCAGGCACAGGATGCCCATGCCCAGGAAGGTGCCGCCCGCGATGGCCGCGAAACCGCTGTGGACGCGGGCGACGTCCAGCGAGGCCGAGATCACGCTGACTCCTGCCCCGATGGCCACGCTGACCAGCAGGCTTTTCACGCCGAAGAAACGCCCCATGGCGTAGAAGGCGAACAGGATGAACGGGATGTTGATCAACGGCACCAGCGGCGCGGGCGCCCATCCGGTAAGCCGCGAGGCCAGCAGCGCCATGCCCGCGATACCGCCGGAAATCAATCCGCCCTTGGCCAGCAGGCTGATGCCCATCGCGGCGAACAGCACGCCGATGAACAGGCCGTAGATGTCGTCCAGCGCGTTGTGCGGCGTGGCCCGGTCGGCGGTGACGGCGGTTGGGGATAGGGCGGTTCCGTCACGCGACATGGCCGCTCCTGGTCGGGAGGGCGAGCGGACGGGGATGTGCCGGGCGGCCCGGCAGGGTGGCGGGACGACAGGCGGCGGACTTGGCGCGCGCGCCCGGATGCGCCGGCGATTGGCGGCGACTGGCGAAAACCATACATTCCCTTCTGGGTAATCTGGGAGCAAAGCCGTGTGGCAAACGGGCTTGTGGCCCAGCGCCGCGCGGCGGGAAGCAATACTGCCTTTGACACGGAGGCATTTTAGGACAGCTCCGTCGCAATTGCCGGGGTAACGTCATGGCGCTTCCGCCTGCCATGCCTGGTGTGTGGCGCTTCGGCGGCGCCGGCCGGCACATGCAACGAACGAAACGAGGCGGACCGGCTGTCCCGCCATCCAACGGATGACGGCGACGCCGCGCGGAAATACTGGCGCAAGCATGGCCACCGGGAGTCGGGATTGCCCTCGCACAAGGGGCATTGGCGCGATCAGACACGATCCGTAGCCCTTTACGGTGGCGCGCCTCGGCCTCTTCCTGCGATCATCCGGCCTTTACACCTAAAACGGAGAAACGCAGGATGGGTATGCTGGCCATCGTCATTTCATTGGCGTTATTGATGTATTTCGCCTACCGCGGCGTCACGGTGCTGCTGCTCGCGCCGGTGATGGGCGCGCTGGCGGTGGTGCTCTCGGGCGACGGCGGCTTCTTGCTGCCTATCTACACCTCCACGTTCATGGCCGCGCTCAGCGGTTACGTGCTGCAGTTCCTGCCCATTTTCCTGCTGGGGTCGCTGTTCGGCCAGTTGATGGCCGACTCCGGCGCCGCCAACACCCTGGCCCGCTGGATCGTGCAAAGCCTGGGCCAGCGCCGCGCCATCATTTCGGTCGTGCTCGCTTGCGGACTGCTGACCTACGGCGGCGTCTCGCTGTTCGTGGTGGCTTTCGCGCTGTATCCCGTGGCCGTCAGCCTGTTCAAGGCCGCCGATGTGCCCAAGCGGCTGATCCCCGGCACCATCGCCCTGGGCGCGTTCACCTTCACGATGACGGCCCTGCCCGGCACGCCGGCCATCCAGAATGCGATTCCCATCCCCTACTTCGGCACCAACGTGTTCGCCGCGCCTGGCCTGGGCCTGATCGGCGCGTGCTTCATGTTCACCGTGGGCCTGTGGTGGCTGCAGCGCCGCGCCGCGCAGGCGAAAGCGGCCGGCGAAGGTTTCGGCCAACACGAAGACAACGACGAGCAAGGCCAGGACGGCCAACCCGCGCAGCACGGCCGCTGGTCCGTCATGCCCGTGCCGATGGCCGTGCTGCCGCTGCTGCTGGTGGTCGGCATCAACGCGCTGTTCACCTACGTCGTCTTCCCGCAGACCGACTTCTCGTTCCTGAAAGAACGTTTCGCCGGCGTGGATCCGCAAAAAGCCATGGGCCTGTGGTCGCTGATCATCGCCCTGGCGCTGGCCTGCATCACCCTGGTCATCATGCGGCTGGGCCGCTGGACGAATCTGAAGGAATCGGTCAACAAGGGCATCTTCGGCTTCATGCTGCCGCTGTTCAACACGGCATCGGAGGTCGGCTACGGCGCGGTCATCGCCAGCCTGGCGGGTTTCGCCATCATCCGCGATGCCGTGCTGAACGTATCGCCGGGCAACCCGCTGATCTCGGAAGCCATCGCGATGAACGTGCTGTCCGGCATCACCGGGTCGTCATCCGGCGGGTTGAGCATCGCGTTGCAGACGCTGGGCGCGGATTACCTGAGCATGGCGCAGGCCGCGGGCATCAGCCCTGAACTGCTGCACCGGGTCGCCGTGATGGCGGCGGGCGGCATGGACACCCTGCCGCATTGCGGCGCGATCATCACACTGCTGGCGATCTGCAAGCTGAACCACCGGCAGTCGTACCGGGACATCGCGACCGTGACCATCCTCGTGCCGCTGCCGGCGCTGGCGCTGGTGATTACGCTGGGGACGTTGTTCGGCAGTTTCTAAGCGGATGCGTTCCCGGCCGTGAATGAGAAACCCCGCAGGCCTGCGCAGCGCCCGCGGGGTTTTTTCGTGAACGGCTATCGCGAGAAAGACGTCAACGATCCAGGGGTATTGGGCCGGCTGGACCGATGAGTCGAGCGGTGGGCCTTCAGCCTTCTTGCGCCACCTGCCGCAAGGCCTGCTCGAACGCTTCGGGCGGCTGGCCGCCCGACACCAGATACTTGCCATTCAGGATCACCGACGGCACGGACGTGATGCCGCGGTCGCGCCATAGCGCCTCGTCCTTGCGCACCTCATCGACGTAGCGATCCGAGGCCAGCACTTCACGCGCCTGCGCCTGATCCAGGCCGGCCTCGGCGGCGGCGCGGGCCAGCACGTCCGCGTCGCTGGTGTCCAGGTTCTCGTAGTGGTAGACCTCCAGCAGGCGCTTCTTCAGCGCCGTCTGGCTGGCCGGGTCCTGCTGGCCGGCCCAGTGCAGCAGGCGGTGCGCGTCGAAGGTATTGAACGAGCGGTTGTCGTCGGCCATGCGCATCTTCATGCCGACCGCCGCCGCGCGCTCGGTGATGACCTGGCGATTGGCCTGCACCTGTTCACGGGTGTAGCCGTACTTGGCCATCAGCCGCTCGATGGTGTTCTGACCGCCCTTGGGCATGTCGGGGTTCAGTTCGAAGGGTTGGAAACGCAACTCGACGTCGGCCTCGTCCTTCACGCGATCGATGGCGGTCAGCAGGCCGCCCAGGCCTACCGCGCACCAGGGACAAGCAACGTCGGACACGAAATCGATGGTGATCTTGGACATGGCATTCTCCGGGGGCAGGCAGATAGCGTAGTTCAAAGTGATGCTCGGCGGAGCAAAGTCCCTGGGGGTGGCAGGGGGGCATTGCTTGGGCGTCCGCGAGCGCAGCGGAGGGTAAGAGTGTCCGAATTGGCGCTCAAGTCTCCCTCTGGCCTGACAAATCTCTAACCTGCTGAGGTGACAGATCTGGCGTGCGAAAGATGCAGCCAATCATGGATGACAACACGACGGAAATTGCCGGGACACGTGAGGCGCTCCGCAAGAAAACGGACGCGGAGATCGCCAGGCTGATCGCGGAAACTGGCAAAATCGCCGCGGAAACGAGCAAGATCACTGCGGGGGCCGGCAGAATCAGTGCGGAGGCAGGAAAAATCACCAAAGAAACCGTCTGGTATCCGTTGCTGATCGTCAGCGGCATCTTTGCGGCAATCGGCGGCGCCATCAAGCTTTTCGCGTGACGCGTGCTTCGGGCATCATCGAAATTCGATTTTCAGCGGCTGACCGTCAAGCGAAAAGCCCGCATAACAAGCGTTATGCGGGCTTTTGAATCTGGCGGCAGAGGGGGTGCCGCACCGCTAGGTTTGACGCGGCTCTCCGAGGGATCACCCTCAGAATGCCTACAGCGATGCCTACAAATCGGATCGTCCACAAACGTTCGTCAATGTAGACCACCGGAGGCTACCGCGGGGCCGATATGGCTCCCGGAAGTGTATTCGAATCCTCGGTGAGGGTCCATTGCCTCTGACCACCCCTTGATCGGCCCGACCGAACGCTCGAGCCCGCCTCACCAGATACTTGCCTTTGCCCCCCCGTGCCAGCTCGTCCGCTCCCTCTGGAGATGCCTCTATGGATAACCACACCGCGATGAGCCGAGCAATGCACTTTCGCATCTCCGAGGACCAGTACCGTAGGTACGAAGCCGAGGCTGTGGCGGCAGGATTACGTTTATCGGATTTCCTGCGTCGACGCTTGGAGGCAGCGGATCGCATCGCAGACGAACTTGCCCAACTGCGGCTTGCCGTTCTGGACGGCGAGTCGCCTCAAAGCGACCCGATCTCCAAGGCCACCGAACCCACCACTGCTGTGACCCTGGAAGTGCTTTTGCTGCTCAGGTCAATCGTCCCCCCGTCCCAACTGCGCAGCGCCCACGCAGATATTGAAAGGATGGGGCTGCGCCCCTGGTCGCCCGCCTCGCAGTCTTAGGGAGAGTGGCCTTGACCCCGACAATCCCTCGTCGGCGCAAGAACTAGATGCCACCCGACGCCATCGATGTCCCGCCGTAGGGCGCCGAACTGGTAGGCACGCTCTCCCGTTTCGAATTCTCCTCCCCTCTCGGAGCCTCCCCATGCGCATCTCGTACTCGGGAGCGGCGATTGCCGCCCTCGCGACCGCGTTCGCCCATTTCCCGGCGATGCCCCAGGACATCCCCACGCTCACAGGCACAACCCGCCTGGCCTGCGAAGCGCTGCTGTGCCTGTCCTCTGGCACCCGCCCCTCCGAGTGCTCCCCCTCATTGGGGCACTACTTCGGCATCAAACACCGGAAGTTTTCGGACACCCTCGACGCGCGCCGCGCATTCCTGGCGCAGTGCCCCACGGTTCGCGACGACCCCGAGATGTCTTCGCTTGCCCGCGCACTGGTTGATGGCGCCGGCCGCTGCGACGCGGTCTCGCTCAATGCGGCGCTGGGCTATACGACCGACACCGGCCGCCGATACGTCACGGACAAGATGCCGACCTACTGCCAGACGATGTACAGCACGCCTTACACCGCAGACCTGGCCGCTTCGGCCCCGATCTATATCGGCACCCCACAGGATGGCGGCTACTGGGTTGAGCGTGCTGATTACGAAAGCGAGCTGCGCAAATACCAAGAGCAGTTGGAGCGCGCCAAACAGGAGATGAATTCCGGCAACGGCGGCGCCTAGACCAGAAAGCCCTACCCCCCCTCGATTTCCCGGTCAAGGAGTCTCCGCCATGATTGATCTTGCAGCTCTTGCACTCGCCTGCGCGCCGCACGTAGACCTCAACACGCTGAAGGCCGTCGTCAAACACGAATCGAGCGCACACCCCTACGCGATTGGCGTCAACGGCTCGACACCGCGCTCGATCTACCCGAGATCCCGCGAAGAAGCAGTGGCCACAGCCCAAGCGCTGCGAAACGACGGCATCGACTTCGACGCCGGGCTGGGCTCTATCAACGTGCGCAACTGGTCTTGGCTGGGCCTGGACATCGAGACCGTCTTCGACCCCTGCTCGAACCTGCAAGCGGTCCAGACCGTGCTGGCTGACTGCTATCAGCGGGCCGCCAAGAAGTATGCGCCGGGAGACCCCGCCCTTGTCGCGGCGCTCAGTTGCTACAACACCGGCACCTTCACACGTGGCGTGACCAACGGGTACGTGCGCAAGCTGCTGGCAAGAACAGAAGCAACCAAGCCCGTGAAGATCCCGGCCATCAGAAAGCAAGGGGCGGACCATAGCCAGTCTGGCCTTGCGCCTGGCAGCAAGACCGCCGAGGACGGCTCCGCCGAACAACCAGCCGATGCCGAGGCGGCGACGGATGTGTTTGCCAACCCCGCGCCCGACGCGATGGCTCCGCGACAAGATCATGCCCCAGCGACTGGCGCAGCAGACCCCCATCAGCAATAAGCCTGGCGCGCAGTAGTCCCGCTCGAAGCCAGCGGTTTCCACATCTCTGCGCCGGAACTGGCGCTCTCCCCAGGAGTTCATCGTGCAACCTGCCGACCTGTTTCGGCGGGCGCCCTCGCGCGCTCGCGCTTTCACCCGCATGCCATTGGCGCTGTTCTCCCTGCTCGTATCTGCCCAAGGCCACACCCAAGGCCTGACTCGCGCCAGGTCGTTCCTACAGATGATCGAGGACAACGTTGAAATTCTGATCCCGATCATCGCGATCATCGCGCTGGCGCTGCTTGGCATCCTCTACGCCGCTGACATGATCCGCAAGGACACCCTATTTCACTGGTTCGTCGGCATCGTGATCGCAGGATCGGCCGCCGAGTTCGTCGCGATGATGTTCATCTGAGAGGCAGCAATGACCCCACAGATCGACCACGGCCACACCGATCCAGCCAAGTCGGAAAGCGCATTCCCCGTCTTCAAAGGCGCCACGCGCGTCCCAACGATCGCCGGCGGCGTGCCCACCCGCCCTTTCATTGCGCTTGTCATGGTCAGCGCCGGCCTCGGAATGCTTTCGATCTACGCCTGGGCACTGATCCCCGCCCTGTATCCGCTGATGGCCATCATTGCACGCGAAGACGATCGCGCGTTTCGAATCATCGAACTGTGGCTGCGCACCAAGGCCATGAACCGAAATCAGCGCTTCTGGAACGGGTCGACCTACACGCTGCTGGCCTATCCGCGCCGGCCGTGGACCAAAGCGCGAGGAACCGACCGATGAACGAGCCACTGGCGGTAGCACCGCGCCAAACGCCAATCTCCGAGTACCTGCCCTATACGCATCACGTCACATCCACGATTGTCGCCACGCGCAGCCTCGAGTATTTGTCGATATGGCAGCTTGGGGGACGCTCTTTCGAGGGTGCCCCCGCCGACGAGCAGCGGGCCTGGATTCGAGAGCTGAACAACGTCGTGCGCGGCCTCGGTGCGGGATTCGGTTACTGGACACATATCGTGCGCAGGCGGGTGACCGAGTATCCCGATAGCGCATATCCCCAGCCGTTCGCGCAGGACTACGCGCAACGCTACGCGAGAACCTTCGGCGAGCGTGAACCCATGCTCAACGAGCTTTACCTGACCGTCCTAGCGCGGCCGGTCATCGATCCGACTTTGGCGATGCTCGCGCGATTTGAAAAGCGTTCCAACGCTGATATCGCACGCTGGCAAGCTCAAGCCATTCGCCGCCTTGGCGATGCGAACCGAACGCTGGGCAACGCGCTGCGCCCGTACAACGGGGAATTGCTGAGCACCGTCGAGCGGCGAGGACTGATGTACTCGGCGCCGGCCGAATTTCTTGCCCGCCTGGTCAACGGCACGCCGAGCATTG
Source organism: Bordetella ansorpii (assembly GCF_900078705.1). Classification (GTDB taxonomy): domain Bacteria; phylum Pseudomonadota; class Gammaproteobacteria; order Burkholderiales; family Burkholderiaceae_B; genus Bordetella; species Bordetella ansorpii_A. The sequence goes on along the minus strand of NZ_FKIF01000008.1, from coordinate 345,079 downwards.
TGCCGATCTTGCGCAGTCACCTGGCCGACTACATGGCTGCCTGCAAACCCATCTTCCCCCGCTGGGGCGAAGTGGGCGAGCTGCGCGGACCGAACTGGTCCAGGCGGTTCGGGATGGTCGAGATCAGGGACTATCCCGACGACGAGACACAACCTGGCCAGTTGAACGAGCTTTTGACTCTGCCGTTCGAGTTTCTCTTAACGCAGTCGTTCAGTCCGCTATCCGTGCCCGTGGGGTTGTCTTTCCTAAAGCAGCACCGCCGGCTGCTGACGGACTCCGGCGATGGAGCCGCGAGCCAGGTGCAGCAACTGGAAACAGCCATCGATGATCTCGCGTCTCGACGCATGCTCATGGGCGAACACCATGCGACGGTCACAGTGTGGGGCGAGACGGCCGATACCGTGCGCGATCGCAGTGCAGCGGTGGTTGCTCGCCTGGTCGACAGCGCGATCATTGGTAAACCCGTCGACCTGGCGTTGGAAGCAGCTTGGTGGGCGCAGTTTCCAGGCAATTGGTCATGGCGGCCTCGGCCAGTTCCGGTCACGTCGTTGAACTGGTTGTGCTGTGCATCGCAGCACAACTATGTCAGCGGCAAACCGACCGGCAACCCTTGGGGCCCGGCGCTCACCGTTCTGCCCACCACCAGCAACACCCCCTTCTACTTTTCATGCCACCAGTCGCTCGATGAAGTCGATGAAACCGGCAAGCGACGGCTGGGCAACACGATGCTCATCGGGCAGTCTGGCGTGGGCAAAACCGTCATCCTGGGACACCTGCTCACGCAGATGCAGAAATTTGCACCTACGGTCGTGGTGTTCGACAAGGACCGAGGGTTGGAGGTAGCGATCAGGGCACTGGAGGGTCGATATTTTCCTCTGGCGATGGGCGAACCAACGGGCTGGAACCCGTTTCAGTTGCCGCCCACGCCAGGAAATCTCGCCTTTCTGCGGCGCCTGGTAGTGCTGCTGACTCGCTCTGGCGGCGACACGGTGACAACGCACGACTATCGGGAGATTGCGCGCGCGGTGGATCAACTGATGGCCTTCATCGACCCGCCAGATCGCCGCCTGAGCACGCTGCTCCAGTTCCTGCCACACCCGGTCGCGGCGCGCGAGCGTTCCGGCGAGCAGGCGCGCCCTTCGGTGCACACGAGGCTACTTCGCTGGTGCGCCGCCGGCGAATATGCCTGGCTGCTGGACAACCCGGCCGATAGGTTGGACCTGTCACGAAACAGCCTGTATGGCTTCGATCTCACGGAGCTGTTCGACGACGAGATCGTGCAGGCAGCCGCCACGACCTACCTGCTGTATCGCACCGAGCAGATGCTCGACGGCAGGAAATTCGCCTACATCTTCGACGAGGTTCAGCACCCGTTGCGCGTCCCGTACTTTCAGGACCTGGTGCAAAACAAGAGCAGAACCATTCGCAAGCAGAACGGGATTCTGCTGTTCGCCACGCAAGAACCCGACGCGATCTTGGCCAGCCCGGTGGGCAAATCGCTCGTCCAACAAAGCGCTACGGTCATCTATCTCGCCAACACGAAGGCAACTGCGGCGGACTACATCGAGGGCTTCAAGCTGACGCGATCGGAATTCGAGATGGTCCGTGCGCTCGGCGAGTTCAGCCGGCAGTTCGTCATTAAACAGGGGACTGGCACCGTCACGGCAGAGCTTGATCTTCGCGGTTGCGACGATGCCCTACTGGTGTTCTCCGGGTCCGCCGATATGTCCGCCCTTGCCGAACAGGCGATCGCCGAAGTGGGGGACAACCCTGTCGACTGGCTGCCGATATACCTCGAACGCGCCCGTCAGGCGCAAAGGAGCACATCATGACGCTCAAGACCTCGAAGCCCATTCTGATGGCTGCGCTCGCGGCGGTTATCGGCGTTACCGCGTGCCACCAGGCGCGCTCCGCCGGCATACCCGTGGTGGACGGGACGTCGATCAAGCAAAGCATCACCCACCACCTCGAAGAAGTCGCCAAATTCGTCGAGCAGATCGCCGTGGCGAGGGAACAGCTAGACGCGGCCCGCCGCCAGTACGACTCGATTACCGGGATACGAGGTTTCGGCGATCTCATGAGCAATCCGGCAATACGCCGGTCTCTGCCCGAGGACGTGCAACGAATCTGGCGCCAAGCCGAAATGAGCGGCGACGGGCTATCACGGTCGATCGAGCGCATCCGGGGGGAAGAGCGGCTGTCTGGCCGCTACAGCCTTGATCGCCAAGGGCTGCTACAGCGTGTGCAGCAGTTCGCCGAAACGACGAAAGCTCTGGGCGAACGGGCCTATGAAGGTCTGGATATGCGGCAGGAGCAAGTCGATGAGCTGCAACGGCAGATCAGCCGGACACAAGACCCCAAGGCCATCTCCGAATTGCAAGCACGTGTGGCGATCGAAGGCCGCAGCATCGAAGTGGACGCGCAGCGGCTGGCGCTCATGCGCCAGCAGGCCGAGGCAGAGCGGTTGCTCATCAGCCAGCAGGAGAATGCGCTGGCGCAGCAGGGATGGTTCGATACCGGCGCGCTTCGCGGCCAGGCCGCACTGGAGTGAACAAATGGCGGCCGCTCCTCAGTTCGTTCTGAGCCAAGCGGTTCAGTGGCTCAGCGACACCATCGATCCGCTTCTCGAAAGCACAGTGGCAACAGCCGTCACCGATGCCACAACGGCCATTCTGCCCATTGTCACCGTTGCCCTGTCGTTGACGATGCTGCTCTATGGCTGGGCCATCATGCGCGGCGCCATCCAAATGCCGGTTATGGACTTCGTCCATCGCTGCTTCGTGATAGGCGTGGTGGTCAGTATCGCCACGATGGGCGGCCTGTATCAGACCGAGATCGTGCAGTTGATCATCGCGCTGCCTTCTGACCTTGCTGACGTTTTTACCGCTTCGGGCCAGTCAGTGGAAAGTCGTTTGGGGGAAAGCGCGGCGAAGGGGGCCGAAGCTTCGACGCATCTGCTCAATGGTGCAACCGACGGCCTGTCGATCAGTCGCGCACTGGCGTTCAGCCTCGTGGCTGTCGCGGTAGGGCTTGCGACGGTGGTTCTCACTGCGATCGGCACCGCGCTGCTGGTGACCACGAAAGTCGCGACAGCATTGTTGGCCTGCGTGGGACCACTGGTGATTTTCGGTGTGCTTTTCAGCTTCACCCGCGGCATCTTCGAAAAGTGGGTCGGCCAGATCTTGCAATACGCATTGATCATGGCGCTGTTCAGCCTGGTCTTTGGAATCCTGATGGGGGTCTACGACCAGCTTCTGGCGGCGATCATCAACGACGCGCAGAACGCCAATGCCCGCAACATCTTCGGCATTCTCGTCGGCGTCGGCCTGGTGGCAGTGGCCTCCGGCCTGATCCTCTGGCAAGTCCCTGCCATCGCTTCCTCTCTGGCCAGTGGCGCCAGTCTGGAGGTAGCTCGCGCAATTGAGCGTTCGGTCAACACCGCTCGCTCCGCCGCTGGTTCCCAGAACAAACCCATCGTCCCTCGCCCTCGCCCGTAGCGGCACCAACTCCCGCAGCGCAGGGCCGCCCTTGCCGACCTCATCCCTTCCTCTACGCCGCCGGCGCACACCGTGCGACACGGAGTTCCCTATGCGCAATCTTGTTCTTGCCCTGGTCGCAGCGGCCGGCTTGGCCGCCTGCGGCTTCTCGCCACCCAAACCGCCTTTGCCCCCCGAGGGCCCGCGCGTGCCAGTGAACGCTAGCCCACCCAACGCGCCTGTGACGGAGACCCGCCCATGACGTTGCCCGAGGACACCGACGAGACCGGCGCCCCATCACCGGTCATGGACTTCGAAGCGCCTGTCAGCCGCGACCAACTGGCCACCGAACTCGAGCGTGTGCGAGGCCACGAACGGGACTGGGTACATGAATTGCTCGCCTCACGTAAGCGCGCCTGGCAAACCGCCTATGCAGCGTTCACATTGGCCGGGTTGGCTATCGTCGCAGTTGCCGGACTCACACCGCTGAAGGAGCCGCCCGAACTGCGGGTGGTAGGGGTCGACAGCGTGACAGGCGCTGTCGCCCACCTGACCCGGCTGCGGGAGGCGCCAGAAGATTTTGGCGAACGCATCGGCCGATACTTCGTGACCCAGTATGTTAGGGCGTGCGAGTCCTATGAATGGAACACCATTCAACTGCACTACGACACCTGCGCGCTATTCAGCACGCCGGATGTCCAGCGCGCCTACTACCGTCGCTTCGAAGGGGCCAACGCCCTAGACAAGCGCCTGGGCGACCGGGCACGCATCAACGTGGACATACGGTCTATCACGCTCGGGCCGAACCAGACCGCCGTCGTGCGCTTCTCCAGCCAGGAACACGTCAACGGCGGCACCAACCCGCCGCCACGACATCGTATCGCAACGCTCGCTTACCGCTATGTCGACGAACCGCTGACGGAAGCCGTCGCGCGAGCGAACCCGTTGGGTTTCCAAGTCGTCAGCTACGCGGTTGACGATGAAACCGGGAGCTGACCTCATGAACCAGACGGAACTGAACCAACTGGCCCGGCGTCTCGAAGGCGCTGATGCCCTCTCGAACAGCGAGCGCGTCGCCCTGCTAAACGACGTCGAGCGGGCCGCTCGCCACGACCTGTACGGCGCCACCCAGTTGTGGCGGGATCACGTGCCCAAAGATGCGGATCTACGCATGCCCCAGGTGCTGGCCGTGGCCGAAGTCGTGCACAAGCGCTTCGAAGGTAGAGCCGATCAAGAACGCGCGCCGATCGCCCTTTACAGCGAGCGCGATACAGAAGTTGGACGCCCCGAGTCCGGCCGCGAGTACCGAGGGCCGATCGTCGGGTTCACGCCGGACTATGCCGTGCAGCGTGCCGAAAATGGCGACTACATCCTCCACGGACGTCGCGGGCTGACCGGTGCGACACAGGAGCTTGGCCGCGACGACGTGTCGATCCGATATCCCTTTTCCCCTCGCGGCGTCGGCCTGGTGCAACGGATCGAACCCGCCACCGAACACGACCGCGCAGCCATGCGCTTGGAAAAGCCCCACGAAACGGCGATGGAACACGCTCGCTGAAGCGTCCGCGGCCCGGCCTGGGCCTGTTCGGAGAATTATGCCAATGACATCCCTACGCTTCCGACAGGCAGCATGGCTGGCCGTTGCCGCCGCATACCTGCTGCCCGCCCCGTCCTGGGCCCTGGACCGGCCAGTGGCCACCGACTACGACCACCGCGTGCGCCTTGTCGCCTACAACCCACTGGACGTGATCCAGGTCGATACAGTGCTGGGCACCGCGACGCTCATCGAGCTGGAGCCCGGCGAAAAGTACGTCAGCCATGCGTTTGGCGACAGCGGCGCCTATGAGTTCGCAGAACGGGGAGACCGCATCCTGCTCAAGCCGCGGGCAGAGCAAGCCGATACGAATCTCATCGTCCTGACGGACCGGCGCAATTACGCCTTTCGGCTCTCGTATTCCCACGACCGCCACACATCAGCCCTTTACAAACTGACCATCCGCCATCCTGACACCGAGCGGGAAGCCGCTCGTCAAAGCGCAGAGCGCCAGCAGGTGGCGCAGGCACTGGGCGCCGCTCAGGCGGTGCACAACTGGCAGGCCTACACCATGAGCGGCCATCGATCCATTGCCCCCATTCATGCGTGGGATGACGGTGCCAGCACGTGGTTCGAGTTTGCACCGGGGCAGGAGTTGCCGCAGATCTACCAGGTCGACGCTGACGGCCAGGAAGTCATCGCCAACCGGCACATGGCGAACCCTCGCACGGTAGTGGTGGACCGCGTAACGGCATTGTGGCGGCTGAGGCTGGGTCAGCAGGTGCTTGCCATACACAACGAGGCAGCACATCAAAGCCGCGCACAACCACTTCCAACCGGTACGGTCAGCCCCGATGTAAAGCGCATCATCCGTGAGGAGCCATCCCAATGAAATGGCCTCTACGTCGCCCTGCGGCCATCGATGCCGTGGATGAGCTGGAGCGCAGCGCGGCTGATGACATTGGCGCGCGCGGCCCCGGCTTCACCGACACGCCACGCCGCACGCCCCCGCGCGGCGCCAAGGCATTCATGCTGTTGCTGATGGTGATCGTCGTCGGCGCGCTGGGGGGACTGACCTGGCGGGCACTGCACACGGCTGAGGGCAAGAAGAAGTCCGCCGATGCTGCCCGCGTCGAGAACGTCCTTCCACGGCTGAAGTTGCAGCCACCGGCGCCAGCACCTACGGCGCCACCGCCTGAGCCCACATCGCCAGCGCCTGACCCAGAACCTTCGAAGGAAGCCGATCCTCCTTCACGTGCTTTCTGGACAGTACCCGAGGTCACTGCATCCTTGCCCGACATGGTGCAGCAACGACGGTTGAGCAGTCCGCTGGCTGGAGAACGAGAAGGCCGGCAGCAGAACGGCGCTGAACCATCGAACTCGGCTCCGCCGCCGGCAGTCGACTCCGGGCCGATGGCCGACGGCCTGCAACCACTTCGATTAACCGGGTCGTCGGCCAGGCTGCTGCCGGACCGTAACTACCTGCTCACCCAGGGTGCCATGATCGATTGCGTCATGCAGACTCGCCTGGTCAGCGCCCAGGCTGGGATGGTGACGTGCCACACCCCCCGCGAAGTCCGATCTGCCAACGGCAGAGTCGTGCTGATCGATGCTGGCACGCTGTTCGTCGGCTACCAGCGGGGCTCGCTGTCGCAGGGGCAGCGCCGAATCGGCGTGGTGTGGTCGCGCATGGAAACACCGAACGGCGTAGCCATCGAGCTGGATTCTCCCGGCACTGGTCCATTAGGCGAGGCGGGGCTGGATGGCGCGATAGACAGCCATTTCTGGGAACGCTTTGGTGGCGCTGTGATGATCAGCCTGATCGACGATTTCGGCAACTGGGTCTCCGAACGAAACCGTAACGGCGACTCCATCCGCTTTGACAGCACCGGGGATGCGGCTGCGGGCGCGGTAGAGAAAGTGCTCGAGAACTCGATAAACATCCCTCCCACGCTATATAAGAACCAGGCTGAACGGATCGGCGTCTTCGTTGCGCGCGACTTGGACTTCAGCAGCGTCTACCAGTTGGTGCCAACGAACCGCTGACAACGCGCCTTGCCAGAAGGATCGGGACCCATGCAAGATCGCCCAGATCAGGATGGGCGGGCGCTGGCGGTGCGTCAGTTGCTGCGCCCAATACAAAGCTGGTTGGATGACCGGGACGTGACCGAAATCGCCATTCCGCGGCCGGGTGTGCTGTTCGTGCGTGGCCGATCAGGCTGGCAGCAGCATGTCGCTGCGATTCTGACCTACGACTATCTCGCTGCCCTGGCAGATGCCATCACGGTCTACAACGGACTGGCGCCTGCACCCATTCTGTCCATGACGCTGCCCAATGGCGAACGGGGTCAAGTCGCACAGCCACCGGCGGTGATCGACGGCACGCTGTCGCTGAACATCCGCAAACACGGCCTGGTGGTCAAGTCCCTCGCTGTTCTGGAGGCCGAAGGCGCGTTTGAGAATTGGCGCGATGTCAGCCCCATTCCTTCAGCCGATGCCGCGCCCCTTTCCGAGCGCGAAGCCGAATTGCTGGCGCTAAAACACGAGTGCCGCATGGTTGATTTTCTCACCCGTGCGGTGCAACTGCGCTGCAACATCGTCATCGCTGGGCGCACCGGGTCCGGCAAAACCACCTTCGCACGCTCGCTCATGGAGTTGGTTCCAGTCGATGAGCGCCTTATCACCATCGAGGATGTTCACGAGCTGTTTCTGCCCAACCATCCAAATCGCGTACACATGCTCTACGGGCCGGACGCTGGCAGGGTATCGGCGACCGATTGTCTCGCGGCTTGCATGCGTAGCTCCCCAGACAGGGTGTTTCTCGCTGAGCTGCGGGGTGCCGAGGCCTGGGAGTATCTGAGCGCACTGAATACTGGCCATCCCGGCGGCATTACGACGACCCATGCCAACGATGCCCGCGGCACGTTCGACCGCATTGCCTGGCTCGTCAAGCAGTCACCAGCAGGCCAGCAGATGGCATTGCCGGCGATCCGTGAATATTTGCACCGCACCTTGGACTTGGTCATTTACATGGCCGACAGGCGCGTAGTGGAACTGCACTACGACTCGATGGCCGCGACACGGCTCGCCAACCAGTAGATCCGCATCAGAGCCAGATTACCTTCCCTGACAATGGAGCGGTATATGGAAGCGCTTCCCCGTCTCGGCCGCCTCGGTATTCCCCTTCTTATTGGCGGTGAGCGCCGGCGCCTGTTTCGATACGAGGACATCGAAACGCTGGCATTGCTGCATCGTCGCTTCATCATGGACCGCGGTTATGACGCGGTGGTGGGCATAGCCCGCGGTGGCCTGTACCTCGCATGCATGGTCGCCCAAAGCACCGACCTACCGCTGCGTGTGGCCTATTACGACCGGCGATCAAGACACGTACACCTGCCTTCCAGTTTTGCGACACGCCGGGTCCTTCTCGTAGAGGATGTCGCCGGCAAGGGGAACACATTGCTCGACGTCGCAGCCAAGTTGCACACCCGTGGCATAGCGGCGGACATCATGGTCGTGTGTAGTGACGACCTTAGTCGAATCGTTCCCGATATCGGTGTGCGTCTTTCCCCTGGCGAGCGGCATTGGTTTCCCTGGGAGAGGGCGCAGGCCGGCCCTACCGATGCACAACGACAGGCCTCGGCTATGGATCTGGACTGCCCATACTGGCGCACCGCTTTCGATCTAGACGGAGTTTTCGTCGCGGACTTGCCAAAGCGGGACTATTTCCGAAGCCTAGAGGTCACGTTACAACGACGCGACCAGCTCGCTCCGCTCGCCAGGCCGCCACAATGGAGAGATGGCGATTGGATCGTCAGCGGCAGGCTGACAACAGATGAAGCGCGAACCCGCCGCTGGCTCCATCGCCACGGAATTACACCTGGCAAGCTTCTGCTTCGACCTGATCAGCAAGAACCGCCAAGCACCTTCAAGGCGCGCATGCTCTGCACGCATCGGATTGTCGAATTCTTCGAGAGCGACCTGGCGCAAGCCGTCACCATCGCCAAAGACCCCGCCGTTGTGGTTTGGCACTATCGCAGCGCCCGGCGTATGCCCAGACGCATACAGGATGCTCCCCCATCGCCCCGGCAGCCGTGTCACCACCTGTCCAACCCCAGCATCAGGTCGTAGGAGCAACGTGAAAACACGAACGCTTGCGTATACCTAAATCCCTGGTCGAGCAAATCTAAGGATCAGCCATGCCGCGCTCCAGATCAAAGCCAGCGCAATCGCCGCGCCGATCTCGAACCGCCATTGCCTACGCCATCATGCAGCAGGCGCTCGAGGCCGGCCGGGCCGCTGGCCACACGCCAGAAGACATCCACCGGGCCATCACCGCAGCATATCCCTGGGGGGACCGCCAGCCTTCCAAATGGCCGTACAAAGCGTGGCTCATCGCCCGGCGGCAGTTCTACGAGCGGCATGGCCTACCCGGTCTTCGTGCCATCAAAGGCATTGCGCAAAGCGAAGAACCCTGACCCAGGGTCATCGGCCACGACCCTAGCCAATGCATGTGCCGCTGGGTCCGCTGAACCGTCATCGTCAAACTTACCCGGTAATCTTCTACCGCTGCACAGGGGATCGATATGAGTGTGGCCGCCGTCAACTGGGCCTTGCAGGTAGATGCCGAGCGCCCCTCCTCCAAGCTGGTCCTGCTGGTTCTTGCCTGGGGTGTGCGATACAACGCCGAGGACTGGACGGCCTACGCCAGCGTGGATGACCTCGCAGCCGCGACGCATCTGGATCGCAAGACCATTCTAGACGCCCTGAAACGTCTCTGCGCGATTGGAATTATCAAGGACTCCGGGCTGCGCGCTGGCTCCACGCGGCGCATAACGGTATGGCGCCTGAACGGTCAGCCAGCAGAGCAGCCAATCTGCGGGACCGCTCCTTCGGTCCAGGAACATGCGCTGACCAGCCTTCCCGCTCGCCCTGCGCCCTCGCCCCATGCGTCTGCCTACAAGCATCTTCGCAACCCGGCCTACGACGCCGGCACCCGCCTGCCCGATCAGTGGACACTCCCCGGTGACTGGCGGGAATGGGCCCGGCGTGTGCGCCCCCGATGGAGTATGAGCCGCATTGAAGCAATGGCCACGACATTCCACGCTTACTGGCGCTCCAAACCCGGCGCGGCCGGCTACAGCGCAGACTGGTTCGCAAGCTGGCGGCTATGGGTCTTACGCGAAGCGCCCGATCGCACCGACGAATCATCCCGGGGCGCAAGACCCATCCAGACGACACAGAGCCGACAGGCATGGCTTCTGGCACAAGCTCGCGCTGCCGGTATCGAGGCCGCACCCGGTGAGTCTACGGAAGCCTACCTCGCGCGTGCCCATATCGAACTGGAGCGCCGGGCAGCGGGGGATGGATAGCGGCTGTGGATAACCCAGGCGGAGCAATACCGTTTTGGGAACCGTTCCAAAAACGGAATGATCCCGGTTCAACGGCCAAATCATCCCGGATACGGGACGGTGAATCATGCCGGTTTCGGAACCCTGAATAAGCCCACAAACGGGACCATCAATATATAGGTGGTTATAGGTTCAAACAGGTATAGAGAGAGAGTCGCGCGCGAAACGCTGCTCTTGGCAGACTCAATCGTCAGCCTGACGATTTGATCCTTTCGAGCACTGCCGGTCCTCACGCCGCGCCTCGGCCCGCAGCCCATCCAGCACGGCGCACCAGATTTCCAGACCAGAGGGACCGCCATGAAAATCTCAGCAATGATGGACCGCATCGCGCGCGTGTTTCGCCATGACGAAGCCGATAGCGCGGCCAGGAAAGAGCAAGGTAGTCCCGTGGAGCCCGAAGCAAGCCCGCCGGCGCCGCCGGAGCACATACCACTGGTGGACCCTGACGGAGTCGAAATCCTCGAGCCCGATTTCGATACAGACGAATATGTCGATATCTCCCAACTCAAGCTCAATGGGGAATGGGAAGACCCCGTCGAGGATCATATACACTTATTGAACACGCAAGTTGCCGGCTGGACGGGTGCATCGGTACACGACCTGCCACAAGATGCGGAGGTCCTCGATCGCTTCACCTACGTCTTAGACGCGCCGAATCTACAAGAAACGGTGCCCGCACAGTACAGAGGCGAGATCTACGAGGCAGATCGCGAGCCCTCCAACGCACACCACGCCATTTTCAACTCGGAAGCTGGAGAGCGCAGCTCAATGCAAATCCTCGCCATCGACAAGGCGGGCAATGCGCTTGTGCTGGAAAACACAGTCTTGCTGCACGAAGATGCCGAAGGTCCGCGCTTCAATACGATGCCAATGCAGGAGGCATTCAACCTCGCCGACAACTATCGTGCAAGCCATGAAATGGCCAAGCAATTCGTACCATACGGACAGCTTCCCAGCGGCTACACCTATCCAACGCCGAGCGAATCGATGGTTGCCCCTGTAGCTTCTGCGGCAACGATTTCGGCTTTCGAGGAACGGCCCGCCGAAGCGAAGACGCTTCCTGGACAACAATACACCGGCGTCTTAGAAAGCATCGTCGGGTCAAAGGTGATCCAGCGTTTGGAGGATGGCGCCCGGATAAGCCACGACATCAGCCGCATTGCGGGCGCAGAACTGTCGTCCTTGGTAGGGACGCGCGTAGACATCCGGTATCCCTACGGGCAAGTCGGTGTCATCCACGCTGCCGAGGGGTCAACAAACCCAGACCTGCAACGCACAGACGCTTCTCGTCAAAACGAAGGTTTCAGCGACCTGGAAAAGTAGCTGGTCTGCATCATGTCGATGATCGATCCGCCTTTGCCAGCAGCGCGCTCGTCCTCTTAATCACCCATCAATAACCGCAGGACGCAAGGGATGCAGACGCATCGTCTTGTGCTGGAGATCCTCGTGCATATCGACCCTTTAAAGAGTGAGCTGGCGGGCCTGGCCAGCGGCTCGCGCCGCGCCCGCTTGCGCCTTCTCATGCCGACCATCGCCGAACTGGTGGCCTCTGGCGTTGCACGCCAAGACATCGTCGATCAACTGGTTGCGCGTGATCTGCCGATCACCCTGGCTGGGCTGAAGTCCGCTTTGCGTCGTTGGCGCAAGCGTCAGGCTCAGCCTACGTCCCACTCACCGGGCCAACGGACGCCTCCCGATACGACCGCGCCATCGCAGCACTGCGCGCAGGCTTCGCCCGCCTCCGTCAGCAACAAAGGGGATCTGGTGCGGCTACGCCGCGCCTCTGCACCCGACCTGGCCGAATTGGCCCGCATCGCTAAGCAAGAGGGGAATTAACCCATGAACATCGTTGTTCTGAACTACAGCGGCTCGGTCGGCAAGACCGTCGTTGCCAGCCACGTGCTTGCGCCAAGAATTCCCAGCGCCGACATCATCGCCGTCGAATCGACAAACGAGACCGGCGCAGACCTGGGACTGACCGTGGAACAGATGCGCGGTGAGCAGTTCGGGCTGTTGTTCCGCCGGCTGCTGACCTGCGAAGCTGCCATCGTTGATGTCGGGGCCACCAACGTCGAGGATTTTCTGGCTCACATGGTCCGATATGACCAGTCGCATGACGAGATCGACTATTTCGTGCTTCCCGTCATCCCATCGGGTAAAGCCCAGCGAGAAACACTTAAGACCATCGAAGCGCTGGTGGCACTCGGGGTTCAGGCGCCTCGAATTCGCGTGGTCTTCAATCGCGTCGAGATAGACGTTCGAGACGAATTCGCGCCCATCTTCGGCTACGCCCGGGTCAACCAGACCTTCCAGCCCAATCCGCTGGCCGCCATCTACCGCAACGACGTTTTCGACCTGCTGGCCAATCGCCGCATCACTATCTCCGAAGTCCTGGCCGACACCACCGACTACCGCCAATTGCTGCGCGAGGCCAAGCCTACCGACGAAAAGGAGATTGCGCGCTACACCGAACTGATTGCGCTGCGCGCGCTGGCACGCCCGGTCCATCAGCAGCTCGACAGTGTCTTTGCCGCGCTGCTCTCCTAACCCAGCCGCCATGAGCGAGCAAGCTCCCCCTCCCCGCAGCAAACTGGATGTGCTGTACCGCGATGTACTCGGCGAGATCGCCCCGCTCATGGATCGGGTAGAGACGGCGATAAAGACTGCGGACGCGCTGATGCAACGCAGCCAGGGCCAATCTGACCAGGCTCGCCTCAAGGTATCCGAAGCAAGCTCTGGCCCCTCTGCGGACGAAGAAACGGCACGCAGACTTTCGCGCAGCGCCCGCGACATGGACCTTGCTACCCGTGCACTCCAAGCCGCAACAGTCTCCTACAGGCAGGCAGCGCTCCGACACGCCTGGCTGACCGCAGTGCTGGGCCTGGTCGCCGGATTCATAGGCGGAGCGCTGGCTGGCATTGCCTTGGGCGGTCTCTGGATCGCCGCTCCATGACTTGAGGTGATCATCATGGCACCCGACATACGCCGGCGCCTTTCCGTGCTGGCCCTCGTGCTTTGCCCCCTTTCCAGTTGGCTGACCTGCATCATCTACACCAGCGGGATCAGCATACGGCAACTGGATTATCGAATCCTTTCTGCGGCCGTTCGCGCCACACCGGATTACCCGATTCTGATGTGGGCCATTGGCGCGGGCGTTGCCCTCGCGCTGCTCATCATCATCACCCTGTTGCGCGACAGGTCGCACACGGAAGGCTACGACGGGGCGGGATATCGGAAGTTCATCCGAGGTACTCGCGTCGTACCTTACCGCTCATTGCGACGCGCATGCAGCGAATGGTTCCGCAGCCAAATCGATGTCGCTGGCGTACCGATGCCCACAAGGATTGAGACGCTGCACCTGTTGCTCAACGGCGCCACCGGCAGCGGCAAGACGATCTTGCTGCGGCGGCTCGTCTTTTCGGCGCTTCGGCGAGGCGACCGCATGGTCCTGGTCGATCCCAATGGCGATTTGCTCTCCAAATTCTGGCGGCCCGGGGACGTCGTGCTCAATCCCTACGACTCCCGCACCGAAGGATGGAGCTTCTTTAACGAGGTGCGGGCGGACTACGACTGGAAAAGGTTCGCCAAGTCGGTAGTGCCATTGGGCGCGGACGCCAACGCGGAAGAATGGAACGAGTTCGGCAGGCTGCTGTTGCGCGAAGCGGCCCGCAAGCTGTTCTCGCTCGGCTGCCCCTCCATCGAGCAGCTTTTTCGCTGGTGCACGATTGCCGACCATCAGGACCTGCGGGCTTTTCTGACCGGCACGCTGGCGGAATCATTGTTCGCGGGTTCGAACGAAGCCAGCAAGGCCCTGACGTCCGCGCGGTTCGTCCTGTCGAACAAGCTGAGCGAGCACATGAGCATGCCCCCGGGCAACTTCAGCATCCGCGACTGGATGGAGGATGAGCGCGGCGGCAATCTTTTCATCACCTGGCGTCAGGACATGGCGCCCGCCATGAAGCCACTGGTTTCTGCCTGGGTCGACGTGTTCTGCACATCCATCCTGTCGATGCCCGAGAACTACTACCGCCGGTGGTGGCTGGTGATCGACGAGTTGGCGTCGCTGGAGAAGTTGCCCACGCTTGAGGACGCGCTGACGAAAGGCCGCAAGCATGGGCTGCGCATCGTCGCCGGCCTGCAAAGCGTGTCGCAGTTGGCCAGCATCTACGGCGAGCGTGTTGCGCAAACGATCCGCGCATCGTTCCGCTCGCTGGTCGTGCTCGGTGGTTCAAAAACCGATCCCGAAACGGCCGACGAAATGTCCAAGAGCCTGGGCGAACACGAAGTGGCCAGGCCCGAATACACCGACAGCCGACAAATCGGCAGCCGCACGACCGGCGAACGCATGGTCAGGAGCACAGAGCGCGTCGTGACGCCTGCGCAGGTGCAGACGCTGCCCGACCTAAACGGCTATCTCGCATTCTCCGGCGCGCGGCCGATCTCCCGTTTCGTGCTTAAACCGATGCAATTTGTCGAGCGCACGCCCGCTTTCATCGAGTCGCATCGGATCTCGTCAACCCTCCCCTCCGCAGAGGCACCCGATGATCTCCCGCAAGGTATTGCATAGGAGTGCGGCCGCCAAAACGACGCACTACTACGCGGAGCAGAAAGACGACTATTACAGCCGCGATGGCGATGCGTCCCGCTGGCTCGGCCGCGGAGCAGCCGCCCTGGGTCTGTCCGGCCCCGTCGATCCCGAGCAATTCCGCGCTGCACTGCGCGGCGAATTCGGTGAAGGCGTCGCCCTGGCCAAATCCATTCGGTCCGATGCTCGTGCACGCGCAGGACTGGACCTGACATTCTCGGCGCCGAAATCGGTGACGATTCAGGCGCTGGTCGGAAAGGACCCAGCCGTGGTGGCTGCTCATGATCGGGCCGTCGAAGCCGCGCTGGCTCATATGGAACGTCATTACGCCTATGCCCGCCAGCGCGTGGACGGCCGAGTACATATCGAGAGTACCGGCAACATCGTGGCCGCGACATGGCGCCACGAGACAGCACGTCCCACCAAGGGTGCGCCGCCGGACCCACAGTTGCACACGCACGCGATCGTGATGAACCTGACCCAACGCGCCGACGGCAAATGGGTGGCGATGTCGAACGAAGAAATATTCCGCGCCCGCAACCTGCTCGACGCCATCTACACCAACGAACTGGCTCGACAGCTACAGCTATCGGGCTACTCCATACGACTGGAAGGACGCCATATCGAGCTGGCGCACATCTCGCGTCAGCAGATCGAAGTTTTTTCGAAGCGGACTGCGCAGATCAACGCCGAACTTCAGCATCGCCACCTGACGCGCGAAACAGCCAGCCACGGCACGAAGCAAGCGATTACGCTGGCCACCCGCCAGGCGAAGGCGACAGACTTGCCCCGCGCGGTACTACAGGCCGCCTGGGAACAGCAGGCCCGAGAGGCCGGTTTGGAGCTGATGCGACCGCTGCGGACGCACGATCGGAACTTGGGCCAAGAAACATCCTCGGGCTTGCGGGTCAATACTGGGCAAGGTATCGCCGAGCACGCCGTGAACTGGGCAATTCGTCACCTGACGGAACGCGAAGCGAACATGAGTGCAAGCGCGCTGCTTTCAACGGCGCTCGGGCATGTTGGCGGGCGCACTGACACACACACCATTGAGACCGAGATACGCCGGCAGACCAATGCAGGGCGCCTGATCTTAGGCACCCAGCTTTATCGAGAGGCATCCCAGGAGTTTGGCACGGTACGCGACAAGGCCGCGTGGAACCAAACCTTGATTCGCTCGGGATTGACGCCGAAGGAAGCGGCGGCATCGGTACGTGACCTTATCGCTCGCGGGCAACTCGTCGCCGTGGAGCCGCACTTCACAACGGAGGCCGCACGCACGCGCGAGAAAAGAATCCTGCAAATCGAGCGCGAAGGCCGAGGTCAGGTTACGCCGATCATCGACGCACCGCGGCTGGCCACACAACTCGCTGGGCTGTCTTTGAAACCTGGACAACGCGCGGCTTCGGAAATGATATTGGGCACAGCGCACCGCGTTGTGGGCGTGCAGGGCCTTGCCGGCACCGGCAAATCCTACATGCTCGCTCAGGTCAAAGCACTTGCCGAGGCCAATGGATACAAGCTTCACGCGCTGGCCTCTTATGGCGGACAGGTCCGAGCACTACGAGAACTGGGTATAGAAGCCAACACAGTGGCGTCCATGCTCGAAGCCCGTAACGCGGCGAGGCTTGAGCTGGACGAGCGCACGATTCTGGTCGTCGACGAGGCAGGGGTTGTTCCCAGCAGACTGATGGAGAAGTTGCTCCAGCGCGTGGAGTCGGCTGGCGCGCGCACGGTATTGCTGGGCGACACCGAGCAGACCAAAGCTGTTGAGGCGGGCAGGCCATTTCATCAACTCCAAGACGCTGGCATGGCCACGGCTCGCATGTCTGAGATCGTGCGCCAGGATGATCCCAGGTTGCGACGCGCTGTCGAGCTGGCAGCAGAGGGCAAGGCATCGGCCTCGCTGGGCATCCTGCAATCAGTCCATGAGATTGCTGACGATGGCAAGCGGTACTGGGGAGTTGCCGCCCGCTACGTGCAGGTGGGCGGCGACACGCTCATCCTGACCGGTACGAACGATTCGCGCAATCGGATCAACCAGGCGGTCCACGAAGCATCCGGCCTGGACGGGAAAGGCCATGAATACGACCTTCTGACGCGCCGCGATACGACGCAGGCACAGCGCCGCTACGCCCGCTATTACGTAGACGGAGATGTCATCCAGCCCGAGCGCAGCTATGCGTCGGGACTGGAAGCCGGCCAAGCCTATCGCATCGTGGGTCGGGACACGATGCGCAACGCCTTGACGGTGGAAAACCTGTCGACAGCGGAAAGGCTCACCTTCAATCCCCTTCGGGCAACCAGGCTCTCTGTGTACCAGCCGGTACGCGCTGAACTGTCGGTGGGCTCCTGGGTTCGAGTCACGCGCAACGACGCCGCACGCGACTTGGTCAACGGTGGCCGCTTTGAAGTCGTGGGCGTCTCGCCCAACACGATCACGATCCGAAACAATGCTCGGACAGTCACCCTGCCCGCGGACCATCCGGTTCATCTGGATAGAGCCTACGCGACGACAGTGCATAGTGCGCAGGGCCTGACCGCTGATCGCGTACTCATCAACGCGGAGAGCTACAGCAGGACCACTAAGTCGGACGTTTATTACGTGGGTATCTCACGGGCACGCCACTCCGCGGAGATATACACCAACAGCAAATCTAAGCTTCCCGCCGCCGCCGACCGGCGCGAAGACAAGAGCGCCGCGTTGGACATCGGGTTGCGCCGGCCCGCAAGACAAAAAGCGCCGGTGTTGGAGCCGGCGGCAGCCGAAATGACCGCAGCCCGCTGATAGCGAAGCGCCGCGGTGTTTACCTACCACAGCCGATGCCCTTGACGGCCATCGGTCCTGGGCAAGGTGCGATCCGCTAAAATGGACACCACTTCGCCAATAATGTCGAGGAAGTCGCCATGTTCACCCTTGAAAACCTATCCCGTGCCGAGAAGCTCCGCGTCATGGAGGCACTCTGGCGTGACCTGTCAGCCAATGCCGCCGATCTGACTTCTCCCATCTGGCACAACGAGGCGCTCCAACAGGCCGAGACCGAACTTTCGAACGGTTCGGCGCGCATGGTTGATTGGGCAGAGGCCAAAGACACGCTGCGCCAGCGTGCGCGGTCTTGAAACTGCGCATCCTATCCCTGGCGATCGAAGACCTCGACAGGGGACGGCAATTTTACGAAAGGCAGCAGGAAGGGCTTGGCGACTACTTCCTGGACTCGCTGTTTTCTGACATCGACGCTTTGCTGCTGTACGCGGGTATCCATCTGAAGGTTTTCGGCTATTTCCGTGCGCTGTCCGATCGCTTCCCGTATGCCATCTACTATCGCCTCCAGGACGACGAGATCCAGGTCTGGCGTGTCTTGGATTGCAGGCAAGACCCTGGTCGTACCGCCCGCTCCCTCCGCGACACCGCTTGAAGTGGCATGTACAGGCAGTCGACCAGCGGTTAGCGGTGCGCGCCTGCGGCCGCCACGTGGCCTACGCCATCGCAGCGCCGCCGGTCTGGCACCTCACCGCCGCCACTGTGACGCCCCGACGAATCGGTCTGGCGCCTAAACGAATCGCCGCGCAGCCGGTTCAACGCCAACACAGCACCTGTTTGACCCACTCCGGCATGCACGCAAGCGCCGCAGCGCCGACTGGCGACGACTGTGCCACAGCGAAGCCGCGCCAGGCTTGGCTCATCGCGAAGTCTGTGCCCATAGTGTGGCACGGCGTTTTTCTCGGACGAGAAAGGCACTGCTGCAAAATCAAGCACTTGCAGCACCCGCCGGGTGCGTCATGTGTGAGGCTTTCCGAAAGCCTTAAGGGCCGTGCCGCCGCCCTGCGGTGGCCGATCCTTAAGGGTCGGGGAGCCTGGCGGGGCTGGCGCAGCGCGCCCCGCAGCGTCAGCCAGACGGCCCCACCAGCCATCGGCTGGTGGGGATGCCGCAGGCCGCCATCGCACGCCTAAAGCAACCTTGGGTCAAGGTTCTAGGCTGGAATCGATGCCAGCCTCACGCTGCCTATCTGCGTCGGTTATGACGGGCTCCGAGGCGTCCAGGCCGAAAAACAGACGCTCATCGTCGCGGTCACAGAACACCTGGCAACCCTGCACCGTGGCGACAGTGACCTGCGTCGGGCGCAACGACAGCTTGTAGCTGTGCCAGCTAATGTCACGCCGCGCCAAGAGGCGGGTCATTCGCCAGGTACGCGCAATATAGGTGTAGGAAATGATCCTGTTCATGCATTCTGCTCCTGAGCGTGCCAAGGCTGACCTCGGCTGGAGATTCAGAGCCCGACATAAAGGCATGGTTCCGGCGTGACGCAATCCGAAGGCGTCTATAGCCCTGCCGGTTGGGAAGATGACATCGGCCTGACCAGCCCGTGCCAGGCGCCAGGCCGCAGCCCGGCATGGGCTGACGATGCGCCATCTAGAGCAGGTCGGCAAAACGCTCGGCCAGTGCATCTGCCCCAGCCAGCAAGCGCTCCAAGCTGGTGTGGTAGTCGGCGATCACGTCCCAGCCGTCGTTGCCGTAGACGAACCTGATAACGCGCGGGTGGCGATCCGTCGGCGAGAAGACAAACATCAGGTCTTCATCGGTCGCCATGACAGCGTTCATCACGTCGGCCAGATCGGAGGTGAGAGGGCAGGCCCAGGGCTCGCCATCGTGAATGCGGAGTTCGCAACCGGCTGCCAGCAGGTCTTGCGCGGCGCGTCGAACGATGGCGCGTTCGATGAGCATGCGCAAGCAGATGGCGTCGGGTATGGACCTGCCCCTGTTGCCGAACTGCGCCATAAACGCCTCATCGTCGGGCTCCAAGAACAGCCGCGTTGCCACCTGGCCTCGCAATGCGTGCAACAGTTCCTCGGGTGCCAACACGTCAGGATGCGCGGCACGAAATTCGGCACGGGCAATGCCCACTGCTGCGACGAGCGGGTCACGTTCCGGGCGCTCTTGTTGGGAGGGCCAATCGTTCTCGATGCCGCCTGCGATTTCGCCGTCGCTTAGGTCGTACAGCAGGCCGGCAATCTGTACGGGTGAGGCTTCCAATAGCTCGCGCCGCACGTAGGCGAGCAGATCGGCCGGGATTGCTGATGGTGTCGGAGAGTTCATGGTCTGTTCCTTTGAAGGCGAGATGGTCGTGCTGACCTGGCCTGAAGATTCCGAGCCCCCGTGTGGGGGTTCGAGCGGGGGCTTCGCAGTGCGGTGGCATCTAAGCTCTTGCCGCCCGTCCTGTTAGTTCGTCGCCCTGCCGTCCGCGACCACGGCGCGCCCGCCGGAAAAGGGGGAAGGTTTGTAAAGGTCGGCGCGCGCAGCGGCGCCGGGCTTTATGAATGCCCCCTTGCAGGCCGGCGCGCCGTGGTAAGGTCGGTGAAGTTGGGTGACGAACGGCGGGCGTGGCAGCGGCACGCAACCGCAGTTGCGGACCCGCTCGGCCAGCGCGGCGAGCGCCATCGGGCCGCCGGCGGCGGCCCCTGAATTGGAAATGGCCCCACGCTAGGCGCAGGGCCACAACGGCTATCCGTCCAGCCGCCGCGCTACGACGTTGACGTCAAGTTCACCTTCGGCAATCGCGTGCAGAAGATCATCGGGCAGCACGTCCAGCAAGCGGCTCGCCCGCCTGTCCCGTTCCGCGCGCGCCATCGCCGGCCAGCGCATGTACTCGCGCAACTGGTGCAAGTTGGCTGGGTGGCTGCGCGCGTAGCCGCGCAGATAGTCCAGCAATTGCTGCTCGTTGGTCTTATCCATACTGGTTCCTGGATCGGTAGCGCCGGACTCATCACCTCGGTGGTGATCCACCATGCCGGCGAGATACGCCGCTTCGAGTGCAGCCTTGATGGACCAGACCGACAGGTCATGAAAATCCAGTCGATCCACGTACTGCGCCTCTAGCGTGTGGATGCCGAGCACGGTGTCCGCGATGCCGGCGATCTCCTCCTGTGCCGTCTGCGAAAGTGTGGGCTTTGCCATGTTCATGCCTCCCGAGTAGTGGTTTGCAGGCGCGCGACGGCCGCATCGTGATAGCGCCGCTCCAGTTCGATGCCCACGTAACGCCGGCCGCATTGATGTGCAGCAACGCAGGTCGAGCCCGAGCCGGCAAACGGGTCCAGCACAATGTCGCCGGGCTGCGTGAACGCCTGGACGAGCGCCGATAGGCACGACACCGGTTTTTGCGTGGGATGGTGCGCGTTCCCCGTGTATCGCCAGGCCAGCACGTCCGGCGGCGGGCTGGCAGGTATATCCGGTTGGCCCTTGGCCAGCAGATACGCGGCCTCGTGTTGATAGCGCACAAAGCGGGTCTTGGAGGCATACGACTTGGTGAAGACGAAATGCCCGACCGCACGGAATCCGGCTTTACGCCACGCCGCGAAAAACTGATCCACCCGGTTCCATGCGTAGAACGACACGCACAGGGCGTTCTGGCGCAGCACGCGGTGGCACTGCGCAAACGCCGGCAGCAACCAATCCCCGTCCTGGTCATTGGCAATGCTGCGGCCGGTGCGGTCGCGGAAATTGACCAGATACGGCGGGTCGGTCAGGATGAAATTCACACACTGGTCTGGAAATTCGGGCAGGACTTTCAGGCAGTCGCCCAGGATGAATCGGCCCATGAGTAGGCTCCCTCGCGCAGCCGGGGCGGCTTGTCCGCCCCTTTGCACTGCACGGGGCAGACCGCGCCGAGGCGGGCCACACGCGCGCAAGGGACGTGGAATAAATGGTGGGTCCCGGCGCAGCCGGGGGGACCGTTTATGCCGCGAAAGCCCTTGCAAGGCGGCGATCGGCTAAAACGCCCTGCGAGCCGATTGCCGCCTGTGCGCCAGGCCCCCTCGGCGACGGTGGGCACCGGGCAGTGCAAAGCACTTGGAACGATGTTTAGGAAAATGTGGCCGACGGCGGGATGGATGCCTCGGCGACGCAGGAAGCGCCCTGCGATAGCCGCGCCGAAATAGCGCCCACGCAGGGCGCTACATGGCCGGCGTCGCTGGCCCGATCAGCGCAGGCAGCAGTCGCCCGCGAAGCAACCGCCGCGTGCCTGGCATGGCGCATAGACGGCTTGGACGTGGATGTCGGTCTGCGCCAAGCGGCGCTGGCGGCAGTACTCGGCGTGATCAGCGTAGCCGTGGCGCTGGCAGAACCGATCGACGGCCTGCTGGCAGTTGCCTGCGATGACGGTGGTTTTCATGGCAGCGCCGTGGCGCCAAACGTTGAACAGGCTCATCGTGGGTCTCCGGTTGTCGGGCGGGCATGCCCGGGACCGGAGAACGCGGCGCAGCCGCTGCGGTCAAGGGGTGCGAAGCACCGGCCGTCGGCCGCAAGCGGCAACGGCGCAGCCATTGCCGCGCCGCCCTTGAGCGCAAGGATCGCCGTGTCAGGATGCCGGGATGCAGGACCGCCCCGCCCCGTTCAGCGCCGGCTCAACGCTCCAGGTCGCGGTCGGCCTGGCGCTGATGTTCGTGCGGCGCGTCGCCCTGGCGCTCGAGCCCGTCTGATGCAAGCCGCACCAGGCCCACGTCGCCGTGGGGATAGCGGATCTCCACGGTCGCACCCGGCTTGAGCGGTTCGCTGTCGAGCAAGGCGCGCCGCCGATGCACCACCACGGTCTGCGGAGCGTCGCGCACAGCCTGCACCAGGTACGTATCGGTCTGGCCGATCACCGCGCCCAGGTAGGTTTGCCCGGGCTGCGCCCGCGCTACGAACGTCTCTTGTCCGCCGGTCCGGGCCAGATCCACGGCTTGTTCATACGCCACGTCGCGCACGTTGGCCCGGATCAGCTCGGCGAGCAGCTCCGAACCAGCGTGATAGGCCTGGATCGATGCCTCGGTCATGTCGGCACGGCTGATACCGGACCACGCGATGTGATAGCCGGCCTGCTGCGCCAGTTGGCTGGTAAATGCACGCAGCGTGCGGCCGTTGCCCTCGCGAAACGGGTGCAACACGTTCAGTTCGCCCAGATAGTGGGCGGCACGCCGGCTGAAGGTGTCGGCGTCCAGCCCGCGCAGGTAGTTCTCGCGCGCAAGCGGGCCGGTGATCTGGGGCGCGTAGCGCTCGATGTGGTGGACGCTCGCGAACTGGGTGCGGCCTTTGGCGATATCGACGGTGCGGATCTGGCCAGCCCAGTCGTACACATCCCCAAAGAGTTTCTTGTGAATGGCCTGGAGGTGGGCCAGATCGAAGCTGCCCGAGAGCGGCTGGCGCGCCAGTTCCGTGGCGCGCAGCATGGCGTAGGTCGCTTCGATCTTGGCGAGCAGGGCTTCGTCGCGGATGCCCAGCCGGTTGATGAGGACCCCGGTTTCGGGGTCCGAATAGGCGTCGTCAGCCGTGTACTTCGCCACCGGCGACTCGGCGCGCGAAGATCGCGACAACGTCGGCCAGTTCGACCTGGCCGTCGACATACTGCTGCATCTGGCGAACCGTCTGCGCATCCGGCTCGAGCCCTTCCAGCCGTTGGCTGGCGAGCGCGTCATCCACATCACGGCGGCGTTGCTCGATTTCTTTGGGTGTCAGCATGGCAGCTCCTGTAGGCCTCTATTTTACGAAATTTCGCGGTCCTGCGCGATGCGGCGGCGCGGCGCACGCCGCGCCACCAAGGGCCAGCACGGCCCGAGCAGCAAACCACTTTCGCAACGCGAAAGTCTCGCTGGCGCGTTCTGCCAGAGCAGGCGCGCCGGGCAGACGATCAGCTTCTCGGCGTGATGACGACCGTACCCTGACCCTGCGCGCATCCGAAGGTGCGGATGCAGCCTTCGATGTGCGTGGCAACCACACCGGGACTATTCGTATGGCACGCCACGTAGCCGCCAATGTTCGCGCCGCCGCCGATGATCGCGCCTTCCCACAGCCAACTGCAATTCAAGGCGGGAATGGCAGAGCGAGCAGTCCCCTGCATGGTGCGATCCAGGTTGGCAAAGACCACGGTGCCAGCGGCATAGAAGGTTTGCCCGGCCACGACCGAAAAGCCGTTGACGGGATAGACGGAAATCGAGGGAACAGCGGCCAGCGCAGTGTCAGGCGGCAACCCGAAATGCGACAGCGGCTCGTCCTCGTCCTGCGCATCGTCAGCCCCGGGAACGAAGGAAGGCGCGGGGCGCAGCGGCACATCGGGCGACAGCGACTTGCTTTCGGGCAGCGGATCGACGGGCACATAGCCACCCGTGTCAGGCTTGGTGCCCTCCGGGAACTGGCACACGATGACGTCTGCGGCCCCGGCCGACAGCGTGACATTCCCTTCATTGGTCACGTCCACCCCGCCCCGCGCCTCGCAGAACTGCTGGCGCTGGGCGTTGGCTTGCGGGGTCTGCTGGCCGCGCTGCACCGTGCGTGACCCGTCAGGATTGATCTGCGCGTTTTGAAGGGGCTCGTAGGCGTAGGCGGTCGATGCCAAGCCACCCAGGAGCATGGTGAGGATGAGACCGGCTTTCATAGGTCAACTCCAGACAGTTCATGGGACGGCACTAACCGTCACTTTTTACTGGCAATAAAAGACAGAGCGGTGAACCGTGTTATGCAACATTTTGGCCACCCGCCCCGCCCTCGCCCTGCACAGGCGGGAGGAACGAGGCCCGCCCTACTGCGGCTCACGCTTGCGGCCCGGGCCGATCAACGCGGGGCTTGTCGCCCAGGTACACCTGATGCGATGCGCCATGTTGCATCAACATGCGGCAGCGATACGCACCGTGTTCGGCGGTAGCCTCGACCGTATGAACGCCCTTGTAGTCGCGGTGGGTATCGCGCCATTGCGCGGCGGTCACAGTCAGCACGCCCTCGCCGGGGTAATTGACGATAGGCGGGGCCTTGGCTTGCTTCGGATCGCAGGCCGAAGGCGGACGGTAGTCCGAGACGTCCTCAATGCCGACTTTGATCGTTTTGGCCCAATGCATCGAGGCGGGCGCATCGATGGTCAAAGACACCACGCACCCGCCGCTGCGGTTGACGCGGTGAACGCCGCGCCAATCCCCGCCCACCAGAACACTTCCGCCTGCGGCGACGTCAAACTGCTGGGCAAGGTCGCCGGTGTCGCCGTCCTGCTGGGCTTGCTCATACTCGACCCTGCCCGCAACATGCGCGCGCCAGCGTTGCGCGCGGGCGATCTGCCGTTGCAGTTGCGCGGCGGCGATGTCTCGTGCCTGGGCGGGATCGACAATCCCGTCCTTGAGCGCGGCATACAGGGACATCAAGCCTTCATATTGCGAGGCTGGCGGACAGCGCGGGTAATCAGCGAGCGGGAAAGCGTGCGAGACGCTAGCCACGCTGGCAACTCGCAAGGCTTGTTCGATCGAGACGGCCTCGACGGACCACATGCGCAAGCGGACCTGGGCCTCGTCCAGGGTGCGCTGGTGCTTGCGCTGTTCGGCTTGCAGGGTACGAATGCGACGATGCCGCACGGCAGGGTCGGCCTTCTGGCGCGCATGGCGCTCTGCGCCCAGCGCACGCCAGTCCCAATAGGCCGCTTTATCGGTGGCCAGGATGGCGCGCCGGATGCCCTGCTCGATCCGTTCGGCGTCGCGGCGTGCGCGCCGCTCGCTATGGTGGCCGACGAGGATCGGCTGGCCCATCGGAATATGTGCGGTGATGGCGCTGACGCGGCTGCGGGCCGTCTCGGCATCCTGGCGGCGGCGTTCGCCATAGTCTTCGAACCGTTCGCTGCGCTGGGCGGCACGTTGGGCAACGGTGGTCGTTTCCGCTTCGATCTGGCCGCACAGTTCGAGCAGCAGGTCTTCGCGCTCTGGCGTCCACATGGGCGCGACGAAACAATCCTGTTTGGGTGCCCATGAAAAGCCTGCGTCCTTGAGGCGGCGGTAAAGGTCCGCATCCACGCGATGCAGGCTATAGAGACGCAGCTTGTTGTCCTCGGGCGAGTAGGTGGCGGTGAGGTCTTGCATGGCGGGTACTCCTTGCATGGTGTTCAGGGGTGGCCGTATCGGCACGAAGGGCCAGGGGTGCCCTTCGTGCCGATGCCGACGACGCAGCAGGGGGTGGCGCGGCGGTCAAGGGGTAAAGCGCAGCGACCCTTGACCGCCGCGCCGCGCCCCTGCTTGGGGTTTCGCCTTCGCAGCGGCCCCGATCCTGGGGCCGCTGCGCGTGAGGGCGCTTACGCCATCGCGTCAGCCTCGACGGGGCTGTCCTGCTGGCTCGAAGCCTGGGCCGAGTCCTCGGCTTGCGGCTCGGCGGCTGGCGTGGGTCGGCGCAGCGGGTTCGGCAGCCAGCCGGACCCGGCCAGCAAGGCTTCTGCGGTCTGTACCGCGTTGGCCTTCTTCATGCCGTTGATGCTCGCGCCGCTGCTCGGGTCGCGCCCTTCGGTGACGGCCTGGGCGATCTGCGCCTTGGACACGTGCTTGAGGTAGCTTTGCGCGGTCGGCGTCCACCACTTCGTCATGTCCAGACCGACGATATCGGCCAGTCGATCCAGGTGGCCGGTGGGCGTGCTGTGGTTGCGCGCCACGATGCGATAGATGGTCGTGGACAGAAGCATCGCCAGCATGGCGTTCAGGCTGTCCTGGCTCTGTTCGAGCAACCAGGGCAGCACCGCGTCGGCATCGTCGGGCAATCCCGCCATGACTGTCGTATGGCGCTCCTGCATGGCGCGCCATGCGGGGCAATCGCGCATACCGTCATCGACCTTGCACAAGTCCGCGTGCGCGCTGCCGGCTTGCAGGTCGAACACATCGGCCCCGCGTGTCAGGTCCAGCAGTTGCTCAATGAGCAGCGCCAGGGCCAGATGTGGGCGGATCATGATTTCCGCCTGCAAGGCGATCACGCGCTGAGCTTGCAAACGATTGACCAGGGCGGCGCTGAACTGCGGACGCGCCTTGGTGCGAGGCAGGTCGATGCCGCTCTGCGCTTGGGCTTCGCCGCGCACGCGCAGCAAGGCGCTGACGGCTTCGCGGTCCTGTTCGCGCACCAGCCCCCGGCTGGCGACGGGTTCGCCCGATGCGTCTAGATGGACGATGACACCAGCAAGCGGCTTGAGTTCGGCGGGATAGTCCCACAGCGTTTCGTACAGCGCGCGGCGCTCGCGGTCCAGTTCCTGCCATTTCTGGCGTAGGACGGTCAAGGGATGTTGGCCGGCTTCGGGCTTGTCGGGTGCGCCTGCCTGCCCGTCGTCCTCGTCCTCGTCATCTTCCTTGTCGTCTTCGTCGATGCCCGAGGCGTCGATGCGTTCGCGCAGGTCGTCTTGGTCCGACTCAATTGCCTTAAATCGGGCCGCTTCCTCTGCGTTCGGCTCGCGCAGCGCGGCTTGGATAGACCCGTAGTCGCGCCGTTCGGCGTGCGGCAGCAGGGGTTGGAACTGGACCCAGGCCCAGCCTTCCTTGGCGATTGCGCGGGCAAGCTTGGTGCGCTTGAGCTTGTCCACCACCATCGAATGCACCTTCTGCGCATCGGTCAGGTACACGTCCTCGCCGCGCTCGGCAAACAGGTCGCGGCGCACGTTGCCGCCAGCGCGTTCATAGGCCGCAACGGTGATGTAGCGCGCCAGGACCGAATCGCCGCGTATATCCGACCCGGTCAGCAGTTCCCGGATATCGGCTGCGCGTCGGTAGTTCGAACGGTGCGATACGGCCTTCCACACCGCGATCTGGCGCGCATGGTCTGGCACTGCGGCCAGGGCTTGCATGTCGGCCAGTTCGATCCGCCCTTGGCGGAACTGCGCCATCAGCGAGGGGGCCACTTCGCCCAACGCGAGCAGCTTTCGGACCGCCACTTCGCTCACGCCGTGCGCGATGGCGATTTCCGGCACCGACCAGTTCTCGGCGCGCAAGCGTGCATAGGTGGTGTAGACATCGGCCGGATGCATGGCCTTGCGGGCGATGTTTTCGATCAGCGAGGCATTGAGCGCATGGCGCGCCGGGATGATCAGGCACGGCACCGGGTGGTTGTCGGGCAGTTCGCCGGCCTCGATCAGCATGGACAGCGCGGTCCAGCGTCGGCCACCTGCGCACACGTCATACGTGCCGTCGCCGTTGTCCACGACGATCAGGTTTTGCAGGATCATGCCGCCCATTGCCGAGATGGTGGCGCGCAGCACCCGGACTTCGGGATCGGCTTTGAGGGTTTCACGCGCACGCGCTTGGTAGGTATCGGTCAGGCGCAGGGCGTTGTGGGGGATGTCCAGGCGGGGGCTGGCGGCTTGGACGGCGGCCAGTTCGGTATTGGTCACTTTCATGGTGATGCTCCTTGTACGCGGGTCAGTAGCCGAGCCAGTGGGAAACCACGCTGCCCCGGTAGAGCGGGCTGTTTCCGTGGCTGGCGAAAAAATCGGCGGGGTTGAATTGATGGGCGCGGATGCAGGCGACGGCTTGTTCGCGGGTCAGCACGGCGCGGGCGACTTTGTCCGGGTCGTTGAGGTCGGCCGAATCCAGCGGGCCGCGCATGATCAGTTCGGCCAACAGGCCGATCAGGTCAGGGCGGTAGCCGGACCACGACACGCGGGCCGAGGGGCCTTTGGCGTAGAGCGCGGGCAGTTCGCCAATGCCAGCGGCGCGCAGGGATTCGCGTTGTGTGCTGGCCGATATCCGGTTGAAGGGGATGCCGTGGCGGTCCAGCGCGGCCAGCGTCAGGCGGCTGGTGATCTGCGCATCGGTGTAGAGGTTCACGTCCATACGGAAAACTCCTGTGCAGGGTGGCTACCCGGCTCCTTGCGGGGCCGGGCGCGGGGTGCGTTAGAAGGGGATGTCCGAATCGTCCAGGTCCGCGAGCGCGGGGGCCGCTTGCGCGGCGGCGTGGTCGGCGGCTTCTTGTGCGGCCTTGCCTCGGGCCGGACGGCGCGCGGTGCGCTTGGGCGCGGGGGTAGCCGGTGCGGCGTTCTCGGCGGGCGGTGCAGCGTCGACGTTATCGGCGGAGTTGTCGGCGGGACGGTCGCGGCTGCCGAGCATTTGCAGGCTTTCGGCCACGATTTCGGTGGTGTAGCGTTCCTGGCCGGTTTCCTTGTCCTGCCATTTGCGGGTGCGCAGGCGACCTTCGATGTAGACCGAGCTACCCTTGCGGAGATACTCGCCCGCGATTTCGGCCAGACGGTTAAAGAGGGCGATGCGGTGCCATTCGGTTTCTTCGCGGGCCTCGCCCGTTTGCTTGTCCTTCCAGCGCGTGGTGGTGGCGATGGACAGGTTGCCCATTGCCACGCCTTCGGGGGTGTAGCGGATGGTGGGGTCTTGGCCGAGGTTGCCGACGATGATTGCCTTGTTGACGGAAGCCATGATGAAACTCCTTGCAGGGTTGGGGGGTTGGGCTGACCGGGCCTGAAGATTCCGCCCCACGTGGGGGTTTCAGCTTCATCTGCGACTACGGGGCCGTCGGTGTATGCCGCCAGTCCTGTGAGTTCGCGCCCGTGCCGACACGTCACCGCGCAAGGGCGGGCGGGCAATGGGGGAAGGTTTGTAAAAGTCGGCGGGCGCGGTTCGCGCCGACTTTTATGAAAGCCCCCTTGACCGACAGACCAGCGTGGTACGGTCGGTGCTTACGGGCCCGAACCGCAGGCTTGGCGCACCGTGACCCTTGCCTGTCGCCTGTGGAGCTGGCCGCGCGGCGAGCGCCGCAGGGCCGCTTGCGGCCCCTAACCTGCGTGGCCGTAGGCCGCGCGCCATGCAAGCGTCAGCGCGCAGCACCCTTGGGGTGCGAGGTTCGCGTGAGGGATGAAAGCCCGACCCGAAGGTGCAAACGGAGGGTCTGGGGCGAGACCGCTAGCGGGCTCGACGTGTAGCGCGACAGCCCGACCGCGCGGCCGCAAGGCCACGCGGACACGCACGGCATGGCTACGACCACGGCTGAACTGCCTCTGACGGAAGCGCCAGCTTGTGGACTGCCGCAAGGGCTGATGCCGAAATCCCCGCATCTTTGTCGTTATTTCGGCTGGCGAGCAGAGTTGTGCGCGCCTATCGTGGAATCTTCATCCCAGGAGGATTGCCAACATGACGACCCCAGCTTCGCTCCAGTCCCGCCCACCTGACGAACCACCACGCGGCCTCTTTCTGCCCTCTCTGACCTGGACAACCGACCGACGCAAAGTTCTCGCAGAAAAACGACGGCTCGAGGCTGTAAGCATGCAGCTTGAGGCACTGGTCGACAAAGCGCACCCGTCGGATTTCTCGGCGACATGGCACTTGATGGCCGAAGCTTCGCTTTGCCAGTTGTATAGGGATATAGAGACCTTGCTTGACTGGCTCGAGCAATAGCTTTGAACAGCGAACCTGCGCGGCCGCAGGGTTGGCCGAGCACACCGCGATCGGCATGTGGCTCCTCGCCGGGTGGTTTGCCCCATATGACGGCGAAGCAAGGCAACGGTGCACGACGCGAGGCGCGGCGGTTGCGTTTCTTTGCATTTACAGTGCAAAATAGCTGCATTAAAGTTGCCCACAGGGAACCCGCCATGACTGCCATCTTGTCAGCGCCCTTTGCCGAGCGATTCCGCGAACCCGACACGCCGTATCTGTCGCCCGCGCGGGTCGGTGCATTTTTTGGCTTCCAGATTCAGGAGCTGGCCGAGCGCGCCCACGTGCATCGCAATACGCCAACGGCCAGGCCGCAGGCGCCGCAGTTGCAGAAATACTTGCAGGACATGGTGCGGGTACTGGCTGTGGCCACCGAGCTGACGGGCGATGAAGCACGCGCCGCCTTCTTGCTGCGCAACGAGCCGCTGCGCACCTTCGATTACAAGACGGCCGACACCTTGATCCAAGAGGGACGGGCCGATGCGGTCATCGCCTATCTGGAGTCCGTGGCGGGCGGCGCTGCCGGATGATTCCGGCCACGCTGCTCGGTGAGTCTGCCGACGACGTTTTCTACCGCGTGATCTCGCCGGCCTATGCCGGCACACCGCTGTCGGGTGCTGGGGCTGCGCGCCAGGGCGGGCGCTTCAATCGCCCCGGCCAGGAAGCCCTATACCTGTCCGTGGACGACGCGACCGCGCTGGCCGAGTACCGGCAGGACAACCCCTGGCTGCCGCCTGGCACGATCTGCACGTTCTTTGTCCGTGGCGTGCGGGTGGCTGACCTGAGCGCCGGGTTCGACCCGGCGACATGGCCGCCCTTGTGGGCCGATTTCGGGGTCGACTGGCGTGCCGAGTGGTTCAACAAAGGCATCGAGCCTCCCACCTGGTACATGGCCGATGACGTGGTGGCGGCCGGACTGGACGGCATCCTGTTTCCCTCGCAGGCCCTGGCCGGCGGCACGAACCTGGTGCTCTACCGCAGTTCGATGCGGCCCCGCGCGCAACTGCGGGTGTACGATCCCAACCACGTACTGCCTACCTTGGCGCCCAAACACTGAGGCGAGCCGCAGGCTCATCCGGCAAACCCGGCGCCGCCACCGAGCACGATTCGTGACCCTTGCATCTATACAACTGCTGGCGGCGCAGCGTCAGCGCGAGCCTGTGGCGATGACGCGCGCGCAAGCCAAAACGCAGCGCGCCGCCCAAGGCCTGCGCGCGGTCAAGCTGCTGCTCGTGCGTGCTTCGCACGCGAACGCGCCGCGCCAGCGCACGGTGCTGCTGCATCGGGCGGCATCGACGTGGGCCGAACCACTGATGGCGCAGGCGGCCTGCCGCCGTGGCTGTGCCCATTGCTGCCATCTGCCGCTGCTGATCACGTCGGCCGAGGCACGGCTGCTGGCCGAGGCAAATGCGCGACCCATGACCATGCCAGCGAAGGCCATCCCCCTCCGCGACCTGCTCGATGCCGATGTGCTGGAAAACCTGGATGCCAGAGAGGGAAAAACCACGCCCTGCCCGTTTCTCGGCGCCGAAGGGCAATGCACCAGCTACGCGCAGCGGCCGGCGGCATGCCGCACGCACATCAACCTGGATGACGACGATTTGCTCTGCCGCATCGTCGAGGGCGAGACGGTTCACGCGCCCTACGCCGACGCGCGACCCTTGCAGGCGCTCATCCTGATGCTGCAGCAAGACGAGTTCCTGGCCGACGTCCGAGAGTTTTTCCCCGATCACGCGGACAACGGCCTACGATAGCCAGCACGAGGCCGGCTGGCGCTGGGCGCGCGACCACGCGCATCGCGGTTGTTTATGATCGGAGCTGTATCCGACCGGCACCGCGCGTCGATGCTGGCCGGTCCATCAAGGACAAGAACGAAGGAGGTGTGAGATGCCTTTGGACGACGCCACGCTGCCCAGGATCGGCGCGCTGGTTCCTGCCGGAAATGTCGTGTTCGAGCCCGACTTGTGGCGCAGCCTGATTCGCCACGCCACCATCCATAGCCATCGTGTCGCCACGCGCCACGCCTATCCCGCCGAATGCGCCGAATCGATGATCGAGGCCAACGTGGCCGCGGAGAATGGCGCGGCACTGCTGCGCCGCATCCGTCCCGATGTCCTGACCTACGGATTTACGACGGCATCATTCTTCGAGCAGCGTGCAGGTGCGATGCAACTGCTCGAACGCCTAGAAGCGCAAGCCGGCTGCCCCGTGGTGCTGCCGTCATTGGCGATCATCGACAGGCTCACCGAGCTGAGCGCCTGGCGGCTATCGGTGGTCACCCCTTACCCGAGCTGGAACAACGATGTGTTGCGGGCCTTTTTCGAAGATGCCGGTTTCAAGGTCGCGCACCTGGTGGGCGACAGCCGCCCTGCGCCGCAGTCGCCGCCCCTGTGGTCCCAGACGCCCCGCGAAGTCTTCGAGCATGTGATGCGCCACGCCGACCGACGTGCCGATGCCGTGGTGCTGCCGTGCACCGCTTGGCGGACACTGGACGCCGTGCCGCTGTTGCTCGGACACTTGGGGCTGCCCGTCATCACGGCCAACCAGGCCACCATCTTGTCCATCATGCGCACCGCCCGCCTGCCCTTACCCGATTTCCTGGCCGAGCCCGCGGTCGCGGGCTGCCAGGCATCGTAGTAGCGCCAGAAGCGCCGCTGCAAGGCGGCGCTTCTGGCCTGCATCATCCGGCCGCTGGCGACACCCTCGCAGCGAGCAGGTCTATGACACCCGGCTCGACAAAGACGCATGGCAACCCGTCGGCACTCGGTACGCTGAAGACCTGCGTAAAGGCCTGCCGTTTCAAGTGCGCGATACGCCCTGTGCGATATGCTTGCTCGGGCTGGATGGCCCGGCCGGCCGAAGGATTGCCGCTACGCGCGGGGTCGCACTCCACCAAGGCGACAAACCCGTCGTCAAATAGCTTCTGATGCTCGGCGCATAGTCCCCAACCCGTCACGGTGTGGGGCTTCAAACTGGCACGCAAACGCTTGTCCAGCAGAAGGGAGCCGGTTTCAAAAGCCTGGCCGCAGACCAGGCAGACGTGTTGCTCCATCGAAACATGCGATTTGTCGTTCATGACGATCTCCGGTTGCTCGGGCGGAATTGCCCGGCGCCGGAACCGGCACGGCGCAGCGCAAGCCGTCAAGGGGCGCAGCCGGCCGCCAGGCCGCAAGCGTGCTTGCACGCGCCCGCCCTTGCCGGCGAGAACGCCGTGATAAGGTGCGGCCCACGGCAATACCGCCCCCCTATGTGCAGCACGTCGGTGTGTCGACCTGGTGCTCAAAGGCGCGCCGCCCTCTGGCGGCGCGCCTGGTCGATCTACATTACGATCGAACCTGCCCGCTGTGCATCACGTGCATAGGCGCTCAGCGTCTGTCGCGGGACGAAGTACATATCGCGGGCGATGGGCATACGCATGGGGCCAAGGACCTCCATGAGTTCCTGCAAACTGACCCAGCCCAATTCCGGTGTGCCCTGGCCCAGGTCACACAGGCCATAGGCACGGTCGGCATCGTCTGGGTCAGTCTCGGTCAGCAGCCAGGTGGCATTGGCGTCGGGCCTGAACAGCTTGAGCACCGGCATCGGGTCGAAGCTGGGGTCCTGGCGTGAGAGATGGCCATTGGCTGCCAGCACATCGTGCTCGGCTGGGGTGATAAGCGCATTCATGTGGATCTCCGGTTGCACGGGCGGAATTGCCCGGCATCGAACCCAGCACGGCGCAGCGCAAGCCGTCCAGGGGCGCAGCCGGCCGCCAGGCCGCGGCGCGCACGCGCGTCGCCCTTTACGGCTCGAGCGCCGTGATACGGTGACGGGAAGGGCAAGACCGCACAACGCTCTCGGCTTGCCGAGCCGGCGGGGTGGGCAGGCGGCGTAGGTCGCGGCTAAGAGCCGTCCGGGCGCTGCTCGACCGTGGGTGGCGTGTCTTTCCCCTGGGCCGGCGCGAATTCCTGCTGGCTTCGCGGCGCGTGCGCACATTGCGCGTCCAAGGGCACAGGCGAATTCACGCTGCCGGGACTGCTGAAGGTTGGTGTACAGAAGGTCCCTGCCAAGCCCAAGCGTAAGGGGATCAACCCGTTCACCAAGGAAGAACAGGTTTTCGCGGCGAAGCCGGCGACCGTTCGCATCAAGGTGCGTGCGCTGAAAAAATTGCGCGATGCCGCGCTCTAAGAGCTGACCAGTTCATGGTTGGTGTGGGCCGCCCCCCCTGGGGCGGCCCTTTCGCACCTGCGCGCAATCCCCGCGCGCGCGCCGGGGGACATGGTGGCCGGCCTCGAGTTTTGGCCAATGCGCCAGGTCAGTTTTCCACGATCACCACCGACACCGGATAGTGATCGCTGAAACCATCCTCGTTCACGTTTTTCCCGGCGTTGCCTCGCGGTAGCCCGAATCGAATCGGTTCGGGCGTGGCCACGCTCTTGGAGACCTGCTCGGGAAACGCCTCGATGCGGGCGCTGGGCAGTTCCACGGCCAGTGGCGCGCGATCGAGCAGCAGCCCGCGCGACACCAGGATCTGATCGAACAGGTTGGCATCGCCCTGGTAGTAGATCGTGCCGTTGACCACGCGCATCTGGCCGGCCACGTCCACGAGCTCTTGCGCCAGATATTGCCAGCTCAGGTTGTACAGCCGCGCGCTGCGGGCACGCTGCACATCCGACAGCTCGCGTGTGCCGCCAGCATGGATCGTCACGGAAGGATCAAAGGGGTCGTCGTTGAAGTCCCCCATCACGATCAGCGCCGCATCCTCGCCTTTTTCCTCGCGGATACGCTCGTGCCAGTAGCCGACGGTCTCGCCGGCCGTCATCCGAAAGCCTCGGCTCAATTCCGCCCCGCCCGTGCGCGAAGGCCAGTGGTTGGCCATCGCCACCAGCTCCGCGCCGGCCTTGGTGACGAAGGTCGCCTGCGTGATGTCGCGCGTGCCGGTGCGGCGCAGCACCGCGTGGTGAAACAGGTCCTTGGCCTTGAAGACCTTGCCGTCGTACAGAAAAGCCGTGTCGATGCCGCGCCGATCGCGGCTCGCGTCGGCGTGGATGGTCTTGTAGCGACGGTGGGGCAGCGCCTGAGCCAACACGGCAATCAGCGCATCGAGCACATAGCGGTTCTCGATCTCGCACACGCCCAGGATGTCCGGCCCCAGGCCGCCGTTCATCCGGCTGATGACCGCCGCGAGCTGCGCGAGCTTGCGCTCGTACAGCGCCTGGGTCCAGCCCTTCAAGTCGGCACCCACGGCGCTGGCGATCCAGGGTTCCCGATCGGGGTAGTCTTGCGGGGCGAAAAGATTTTCGACGTTCCAAAATGCGATGTGATAGCGAACCGTCATGAGTAGGTTCCTTGAACGGTGGCAGAGAGCCCGGCGCTGTCGCCGACGATGGGGATCAATGTTGGGAATGCCATTGCGCTAGCCCAGCATGATCGATCTGGAAGGCCTCGTAGCCATGCGGGTCCAGTTGCTGTGCCGCGTCGATCACGTCCAGAAGTATGGGCGCCAGATTGTTGCCGTCGCTCAGCTCGGCGAGCATTTCATCGATTCTGGCCGCACCCGGTACGTCGACAAGCAGAAATTGCTCACCACAGAACCAGCGCCACAGGTAGTTGTAGCGCAGTTCCTCCTGCAACAGGTACGGGGTATGTGCCGAATGGAGAATGCGCAGCACCAGCACGCGAAACGCGACCAAACGTGCGAGCGTGGCAACGTCTTGGAGGGAAAGTGTTTGCCAATCATCAAGGATGGCTGCCGACAATCGAGGATCGACGTGAGATTCGATGTACTGACGAACCTGCACGAGCGGGTGTTCGGTCGGTAGTTCGTTGAGCAAGAACCCGAACCGGCTTTGGATCTGCGTATGGGGGATCACGCAGTAGAGCGGTTGATCGTCGTCTTGGCAATCATCCTGCACGAATTCTAAGAAATGCGCATCCATGTCCTTGACCGACACGAAATAATGGCGGCTGTGCATCTGGTTCTCCCGGGGCGGCAAAGCGCGGCCTACCCTGTGCATCGCTGAACTTTGGCCCCTCTTTGGCTTGCGCTGAGCGCTGTGTGATTCTGTCGCTTATAGGCCGAAAAGATGTCGGTGGCGTTTCCGAAAAACGCGACATCTGGACGCCTGGCAGCCTCTGCGGTGGCTGTGCCCGGCACCGCTACGATCAGCGGGCGCCTGACGGCGCCCGCGCCCGGGCTCTACAGCAGCCCGGCTTCGGCGAATGAAACGGTCTCGCCGCCGGCGACCAGGATGTGGTCAAGCAAACGGATATCGACCAGCTCCAAGGCCTGGCGTAGTGTGTGCGTCAACCTCTTGTCGGCCTCGCTGAACTGGGGATTCCCGCTGGGATGATTGTGCGTGATGATGGCGGCCGTCGCGCCGCGGCGAAGCAGTAGCTGCAAGACCTCGCGCGGATAGACCGCGCACTCCGCAACGGTTCCGCGGAACAATTCGTCGTAGGCCACCACGCAGTGCTGATTGTCCAGCGCAAGCACGGCAAAGACCTCGACGTCACGCGCGCAAAGCATCGCCGCGCACCACGCGCGCGCACGCTGGGTCGCGGCCACGCAAGGTCGATCCGCCAATACCGAATGGGCAGCATGGCGGGCGGCGCTGAAAATTTCGTCGGGCGCGGCGGGTCGATAGTGGCGTGATCTTTCCCGCACCATCAATGTGGGCGGTTCGGCGGCGGCTGACACGTGGTCGTGGTCAGGATCGAAGATGGGACGCTGCGTCGTCATAAGGTGCTCCTGAGGCACCAGGCGGGATTGCCTGGCCCCAGGCCCGGGCCGGGCCGCAGCGCAGCCGTCAAGGGGGCACCGGCGCAAGCCGCAAGCGCTGCCCAGCGCGCGGCCCTGGACGGCAAGAACGGTCCGGTACGCTGGGAATCGACAGGCAAGCCCTCCCCTGCCCGCATCCGACACTACGCGATGTAGTCCCGGCGCACTGTGCAGCGCAAGCGGTCAGAAAAAGGCGAATGGTGCCTCTGCGGGCCGGCGCATGTGATGCGCCCCGCATGGAGACAAGGAGCACGCGATGGACGGCGTCGCGTTATCGTTGCGACCGTGCGCGCAGGCGCAAGCGATACAGCAGCAGGCACACGGCTATGGCCAGGCCGTCGAGGATCAGCAAGGCAGGCCAAGGATTGGCCCACTTGTCCATATTGGTGGTTCGGCCATAGTGTGGTGGCCCGCTGCCATAAGCCTCCCACAGATTGATGGCGTTCACGTACAGCACCACGATGACCAGGACCAGCAGGATCGCGACGAACAACGCTCGGGGCAGGCGGGGCCGATTCATTGCGGATACTCGACAGTCAAGGGTATATAGCACCGCGGCAAGCCGTTTAGCAGACGCTTGATATCCCGCACAAAGGTGTCCATGTTGTGGGTCAGGCCGATGCAGCCCGCGCTACCTGGCGTATCGCCGCCGTGGATAAAGAAGCCTCCGCGGCCATAGGTCGGTGTATCGGGATAGGGTCGAATGGTGATGCGATGGTTGCCCCAGGCCGCACGCGGTGCGGTGAAACGATACCAAGCGTTGTCCCACATCTGCGACAGATCGATCCAGTATTGTCCGGCGGGGATGGGGCCGACGTTGACGAGACGCTGGCGTGCCGCGGAATAGTCGAAGTGTCCGCCTGCGGCAGGCCGCCCCGAGACCGCCTGGTAGCGCAAGCCGCGCTGCGGGATGGTCAAGGCCTGGCCGTCGAAATGCAAGGAAAATGGCGCGCGCATGCATGCCGGGACGGCCGGCGTGTCGCGTTCTGCTGCGTATCGATCCGTCATGCTCAGTCAATCGTCCAGGGAAAATCTTCAGACGCTATCAAAGGCCGTTCGGAACAAAGATGACAGGAAACGACCGCTTGCTCGTCGTTACGTTTCACTGCACGGTTACTGGCGGCGGGCCGGCCACCTTCGGGCTCGCCCGCCGAACGGGGCGCCATCCGGCCAGCATTTCATCCGGGACCTGTCGGCAAGGGCGTCGGGTCACGTGCGCAATTTTCCTGTATAAATACACAGTCTTTAATTGGAATCAAGATGTCCTACACCGTCACCTTGCATCATTCTGACGCGAGCGCCGCGCTACGCCAGGATGCGGAAACTCGCTATCGCCGGGCCCTGGACGCAGCACTGGGCGGCACGCATGGCGTGCTCACGTGCTGGCATGCGTGGCAAACAGCCGAGAATTTGCAGGGCGAGCTGCCCGAGGATATCTGGCGCGTGGCGCGGCGCTGGGTGATCGCTGCGGATACGGCCCGCCGCGCCGCGCTGGCCGACCTCGAGAGCACGGATGCGACCTATTTTGAAGTGCGGCCCGCCGAAGGCGCCGTGCACACGCACGACCGTACTGGCCGCGCCGGGGCGGTCGCGCCCGAGCCGCACCGGGCCACGATGGCCTGCGTCGGTGAAGATCGACGCCTCATTCGTTGAGGTGGCGCGAAATGGCGTTCTGACGCGCCGGAGCAATCAGGGCTTCAACCTTAAGACAGCACGCGTTGACGGTGTCCAGGACCATCCGCACACCCTGCTCCCCCGGGAACGGGTGCGGCCAGTTCGGCGGCATGAAGCTGATCGATCATGTGCAAGAGGCGGTATAGCGTCAGCTATACGCGGAAAACGCGCCGGGCATCGCGTTCGGCGCAGAGCTGCACGCTCCCGTCTTGCTGCGCAATGCCCCATCGCGCCCAGGTGTGGCGGCCGCGATGATCGCGTTGGCCCCAACGGATGATGTCGCCCGGGCGCGCCAGGATTTCACCATCCCCGCCTGAGGCGCTGCCCAAAAAGATGCCGAATGACAATTCGCAGCGTTTGCCGAGCGGCCAGCGGATCACGCGGGCAATCCACGGCTGTCCGTAGCGGCGCGGATTGAAGCGCTCGAAGGCGACGATCACACGGACAAGATTGTCGCCGGCCGGGCGCACCTGGAGGCGGTCCAGGGCCGCACGGGCGATGTCATGGATGAAAGGGACGGCGGACTGGCGCAAGATGCTGTCCAGCGCATTGACGGCAATCGCCAGACCGGCGGTTGGATCGGTGGTCGATAAAGGGGCGTGCATAGTGATTCTCCTTGCGGGGCTACCGACGGCGTCTCGCTGCCATCAAGGTGGCAACGGGGTGGCAATTGGATGACGATTCGGTTTGGCGCAGCGCGCCCCGGCTGGAGCCGGTCGGGGCGCGGGGCGGCTAGGTTTGGACGGCTTTGGTGAAGGCGTTCTCCCAGCCTTGCCGAACCTCGGCATGGCGGGCCTGGCGTTCGGGCGGGGGCAAAGCGCCCGCGTGCTCGATGAACCAGGCGGCTCGCCTCAAAGCGGCGAACAGATCGCCTGCGGCATCGTGCAGGCGCTCGGCCGCTTGGTGCGCGTGGACCTGCTCGCGCAGATCGTGCAGGGCCTGGCCTTGGACCTCGTAAGCGACCAGGGAGACGTCGCCGCATTTTTGGCACCAGGCATCGTCATATTCGCTATTGAGTTCCCAGGTCTGGGTAACCGGATTGAATCGGCTGGTCGCGTCATGGCCGACGTCATCGCTGGCGCAACGCGGGCAGCGGTACATATACAGCGGCGGTTCTTTGGGCTGCGTCATGGTGGCATCCTCTGTGCATGTTCAGGGCGGGCCGCGCCGCCAGCGGCGGCGCGGCGTGCTTGGCGTCAGCTTTTGAGCTTGGCCATCTCGTCGGCGAGGGTCCACAGTGCACGATTGAGCGCGGTGCCCTGATCGATGCCGTTGATGGCGCGGGTGGTGATGCGTCGGCTGTTGGCCGAGCGTCCGGGCAGTCCGCCGCGCACTAAGTTTTCTTGGGTCCGGTTAAAAACCGACCACAGGTCCGAGCGTGCGTCCTCGGCACGGCGCGGCACGATGGCCTGCTCGGGGCTGATGGGTGCGGCCGGACCGTCGTAGCGCAGTTGCAGCGCGGCCGTGGCGAAGGCGCGGGCTTCGTCGGGCGTGACGGTAATGCTGCGCATGCGTTCGCGCGACTCGGTGACCAGTCCGAAGTCTTCCAGGATCACGTTGGCACCTTCGAGCACCTGATCGCGCACGTCGCCTTTGTGCGGGATGCGGATGTCCTGGAATGCGTCGCCGCAGATCAGGCCGTTGGCGCAAACAAAGCGGAAGGCGCCGGCCAACATCTGATAGGCGCTGCTGCCGTTGTGGGAGTTGAGCAGGATGATTTCGTGGGCCGTGTCCTGGTCGTTGTGGGAACGGTGGCGCAGACGGATCAGGTGTTTGGTGTAGTCGTGGTGGTCTGCCTTGCGGGTGTGGGCCTGCACAGCGGTATAGGGTTCAAACCCTTCGGCACGCAAGCCGCGCAGGATGTCGATGGTCGGGATGTAGGCGTAGCGGGCCGAACGGCTTTCGTGCGCGCCATCGGCAAAGATGGAAGGCGCGACGTTGCGCAGTTGGTCTTCGGTCAGCGGCTGGCCGTTGGTGCTGGTGAATTCGCGACGGTAGCGGCCAAAGCGGGAAGCGAGTGCGGGTTGCATGGAGGTCTCCTTGGACATGGGCACGAAGGGCCGGGGTAGCCCTTCGTGCCCATGCAGGCGACGCGGCATGACAGGCGCGTGCCGTCAAGGGGGAAATGCAGCGGGCGCTGGCGCGGCCCGCAGCCGCAGGCGAGGACACGGGCGCCCGCTGCGGCCCTTGACGGCATGAGCGCGCCGGGCATGCCAGCTATAGGCAGCTACATGCACAAGCTGGCCAAAAACACCGAGGTATAGAGGGTCAAGGCGTTGTCGTGACGCGGCACGGCACTTGGAGCCGCGTGGCTACGAGGCACCGATGTTGTCACTGGCGCCTTGCGTCGGCGCGCATTCGGCGAAAACGGTTATTCGCCACTCGCCTGGGAAAAGCGCGCGATCAAAGTGCCGTCGCGGTAGACGCCCCCAGCCCATGCGTACACCTGCTGAAACCCGGTGGGCTCGCCAGAAGGGTAACGGCGGCTGAAAGCAAGGTTCAGCGTGTCGCCGGCCTGCACGTCGATCGGCGATTGGATCGGCAGGTAGGCGTGCTTCCAGCTATCGGAGGTCGTGCCTGCGAAGATATCGTCGCCAGAGATATCCAGCACGGTATGCGCGGAAAGCTCGGCAACGAAATAGCCTTTGAAACCAGTCAGCGTGCCGTTTGTGGTCATCGTATAAGCGAGAGACTTCGCGTAGGTCGCTGGCTGGTCCCAGGCGCCCTCATACCTGCGCAGCCGCTTGGGTTGGCTCAAGTAGAGGTCGCGCGGCAAAATGCAATCGTAGTAGATGTCGAACGGCGAGCGGATGCCCGGCCGGCCATACAGCTTGGTCACGTCATAGCGATCGTTCAGGCGAGACACCAACCCTTCGGCGATATTGCGATGCGCTTGGTCGGCGGCGACGGGCACCAAGAAAGATGAGACGGCTTGCGGCAAGATGGCACCGCCTGGACGCAGAAAGCGCGCAATCGCATCAGCCAGAATCGGCTGGAAATTCTCGTTGTCCGCCAGATTCCCGATGATTTCCGAGATGAGCACATCGGCCGGG
This sequence comes from Bordetella ansorpii, assembly GCF_900078705.1. GTDB lineage: Bacteria > Pseudomonadota > Gammaproteobacteria > Burkholderiales > Burkholderiaceae_B > Bordetella > Bordetella ansorpii_A. The sequence goes on along the minus strand of NZ_FKIF01000008.1, from coordinate 303,399 downwards.
TTCGCGAGGTGTACGTCGTAAGAGATCTGGTTCACCGCCTCGAAGCGATCCGCGTACCCGACGTTCGCGATACGCTGTCGGGCAAGATCGAGCATGTGAGCATTCATCTCGATACCGGTCACGCGGGCCGCGCCGGCCTCCAGCGCCCACTGGCTCAGTATTCCAGTACCCGTTCCCAGGTCCACCACATAGTCGCCACGCTGCACAACCTCGAAGATGGCATCGCGGTAGGCGTGCATGCGTAGGCGATCATTGAGCATGAGGTCGTGAAAGGAATCGTCCCAGCCCAGTACTGACTCGGAAAACGGTGGCCACGGCTCCTGCGGTGCGTAGGCCATTGCTGGGTGTATATCGAGGGGTGTGCCCATATCAGTCTCGAGTTCTAATTTGCATAGGGATGGCCTGGACCTGCTCGGCGTGGACAGAAATGTCGCCGCAGGGCGGCCCGGCCAGTTGCATGCCTGTCGCCAGGTCAAAAACCGAGTGGTGCAGGGGGCAGCTCACCGTGCCGCGGGCGGAACTGATGAACCCGTGATCGAGCCGGCCGGCCCGGTGTGGGCAATGGCGCGGGATACTGTAGCGGCAGTTGCCCACCACCACCGTGAAGCGGCCGATCTCCTCGTAGTCTTGGACCGGGATCATGCTTGCTCCTGGGTGGCGACGGCCGGCTCGCGCGCCGTGCGCTGCGCTTTGCGCACGGCGTGCTGAAAGGCCGCATCGGTAATGAGACTGGCCAATTTGATGCCGAGAAAGGCTTTTCCCGGGTGCAAGCAGCCCGCACCGCTCATGGCCTTGAGCAGACGCTGGCCCTCAATGGCGTGAAACCCATCGATGTGCTGATGCTCGGTGTAGTACGCATGGGCGCCTATGCCAAGTCGATGACAACCTTGGGCGTAGCACTCAAAGAACGCGGGGATTGCCGTTTCCAGATAGGTCAGCGCGCCGGCAAAGTACGAGGGATCGTCGGCCCGCAGCGCGAGCCAGAAAAACAGATTCACGAATTCGAAGCTGGTTTCTTCAACCTGGTCCAGGTAGTGCTCCAGGTCCAGCGGCATGTCCAGTTCACGCAACAGGTCCTCGTAGAGCGTGGTGTGCGCACGCTTGAGGTTTCCCGAACCGAACTCGTCGATCATGATCCTGAGCAGAGGCATTTGTGCAGGCAGCGGCAACCGGGGCAACGCGAAATAGAAAACCTGCGCCTCGGTGAGCCCGTCGATGGCGAACTCTTGCACCAAGACCCGAAATGCGTCACGGCTCATGTGTTGGGCCACGTAGGCCGCGCTCGGATCGGTCGATTGCTGCTCGGCGGCGATTTGGCTATCGAGCGCCGCTTGCAGTTGCGTGAGCGTATCGGGGAACGCGACCTGGCCGAAGGTGTCCAGCCGTTCGGCGATCCAGTTCGCCTCGAACGCATCGAGGACCGGATCGGCGGCTTGCGGGCGCTGCAACCGCGCGCGGTTGGAGAGGTACAGCGTTTTTTGCGAAGAAGCGCGCATCGTCAGACCTTATTGCTCGACAAGTTGCTGGGATTGGATAATCCCGCGCGCGGCCAGTTCTGCCTTGATGTGTCGATACCAGTCGTCGCGGTCGAGTTGGTATATCTGGCTCAAGCGCTCCACTTCAGCATGTATCAAGCCGTGGCGGCCGCAGGAAGCCAGCCGGCACAGTTCGGGCTCGAGATTGGCCAGGGACACGACACAACCATCTGCGGGCAAGCCCGTGGCGAGTTGGTGCTCCCAACCGAGCAGGTACTTCATGCCGCACTCGCGCAAGCTGCGGACCTCATCGGCGCTGCGCGGCTGGTCAGGGGAATCCTTGATGCCGACGACTCGCGGCAGCGCACCAATGGCCAGCAGCGTGTCCAGTTCCGTTTCGTTGCCCGACAGGTTGCTCTCGTTGTAGATGTAGATATCCAAGTCCGCAGCATCATGCACGCGCCGGAAATGTTCGAGCATTGCCGCTTGGCTGACCGACGTGCCGAAGGGCGTGGTCAGCATGATGGCGTTGGCACCCTGGCCCTTGGCCGCCTTGGCCAGCGCCAGCACCTCCTCGGTCGTGCGGCGCTCTATGCCGACGATCACGGGGCAATGTGCATGCTCGAAGGTGAGTGCGAGCATCGACGCCCACTGCGCGTCGGTCAAGCGCCATCCCTCGCCCGAGGTCAGGCATGGAATGACGCCGTTGGTGCTGTGGCGGACCGAGGCAAGTAATCGCGCCACGCTGGCGCTGCACACCCTGCCATCCGCATCGAACGGCGTGACCAAGGGGACGAAGTTGTCGATATCTTTTGCGATGTCAGTGCTGCTCGTCATATACAAACACCGTTGATTCGTCGTAGAGGGTTCGCAGCGGCTCGGGAAACTCGACCGGCTCGGCGTTCTGGCCCAGGTCGATAATTCGACCTTGGAGGCTTGGCAGCGCGAGCAGCGCGCGATCATGCGTGGCCAGCAGGGCTTCGTGATACAGCACCTGTGCAGCCAGCAGCGCGGTCTCAGGGGGCAGTTGGATCAGGTCGTGATGCTCCAGCGCCGCCCGAATCTCGGAGTAGGTATAGCCGCCGCGCTGAATCGCCATGTCGGTATGGAGGCGATCCATGAAGGGATAGTAGAGATCCTGCGTGTGGCGATCCTGGCCCCAGATGACCGCATCGCAGATACCGATCTGCTCATACGTCATGCGTGGTCGGTCCGCCAAGTGCCGAGTGAAATAGGCCAAAGAGCGCCGACGGTGCGCAGGATCAGCAGCGTGCATACCGAGAAAAAAGCTTGCATCCAGGAAAACCGTGCGCCCGTTCATACGGCCAGCTCCTCAAGGGCCTGGCCCATCGTCGCGATGGCGGCGGCGAACATAGGCTGGTTGCGCGCCAGTGCGAGGCGAATGTAGCGCTGGCCGCGCTCTGGATTGCTCCAGTAAAAGTATTTGCCGGACAACACGTAGACGTTGTAGTCCAGCAGGTGGGCTTGCAAGGCATCGGCGCTGACATCGGGATCGTTGATCTCGAACCAGGCCACGCTGGTCTTGATCGCCGGAGGCAAATAGTTGAGCAAGCCGCCGTGAAGCTGCTGCGCGGTATGGCGATTCTCATCGAGCAGTGTGCGTACCGAGGCAAAGCCGTCCATACCGCTGTCGCGCACATACTCCGTCACCAAGCGCAGAATGAATGGGGAGACGTTGAGCAGCACGCTCGTCACGATCGGATAAAGCTGGTCGTTGACCTGGCCCAGGCTGGTACTGATCGTGGCGCACTTGGCATCTTGCAAGGGCCAGGTTTTGCCGGTGTCTTCCATCGCGATGTACCGGACACCGGAGTCTTCCAAGATCGCGTAGACATCGGGGCGCTTGTGGCCCGACGCCAAGATGAATGCCGCGAAGCAGAAATCGAGGACCAGCAGTTTGTCGTGATCCACGCAGAATCGCACCACCTCTCGAAACGGCGTATCCGAAGGCGCGACCAGGCTCGTCCCGGTCGGGTTATTCGGGTCCACAAGAAAAACCGCGTCGAACTGGTCGGCCTTCTGCTGCAGGCCCTGATAGATAGCGCCGGAATCGGCGAACAGTTCTTCGCCCAGCGGCACCATCGGTATTTGCATGTGGCGCATCAGGTCGTGCAGATTATCAAAGCACGGTTCGATCAGCCCGACGCGCATGCCTTGTTGCTGCAGGTAGGTGGCGGTAATGTGCATGCCGATCGAGGCGGCGTAGACCAGGTAGATCTGTCCTTCGCGTTCGAGCGCGCGGTCTTGGCCATGCAAGTGGTAGAAGGCGCGAATGAACGCCTGCTCGCTCTGCTGCTGAGTATGCTGCACGGCAGCTTCCCAAATACTGGGCAGGCGCTCGACGATGCACTGCTGCGTCGGGCTCTGGGCCTGATGCGTGTGGGCATCGGCGAGATTGAACTGGGTGCGCAGGGCGGCTATCTCGTGCTGCGTGATATCCGTCCGCCCCTGAATGGCGGTTTGGTGCGCTGGTGATGCCAGCAGGGTTCCCGAGTTCATAACGACAGTCCTATGTGGGGGTGCGGGGTGGATCGTTGGCGTGCCAGGTGGCGCGCCAGTTCGGTCGGGGAGCAACAAAAAAACAAACGGGGCAGTGCAGGGACATGAATGGATCTATGCCTTGGTGATGCGGTCGGACAGCGCGGAGCCCCGGCGTACCAAGAACTGTGTGAGCAGTCGGGGGTAGTCGCTGGAGACGGCGGCTTGAATCGATGGCCGTTGAGATAGCTGCGCGCGCCATGCCGAGACTTTGGGCAGGTCCTGAAAGAACGCGAAATCGTCGATCGACTCGAACACGTCGAAGTACCTGAACACCGGGCCAAAGGTCGCGTCGACCAAGCTGAAGGCCGAGCCAGCGAAGTACGGGCCGGCTCCGAGCGTGCTTTCGATCTGCCGGAACCGCGCGTGAATATCGTTCGCACGATCGCGCAGCAGTGCTTCATCCGCGGCGTTGTAGAAGCTGCCGATAGCGTTCAGTAGCGCCGAGCCGAACTCGATCCACGAACGATGGCGCGCTCGCACGATCGGCTCCGGGGGGTGCAATGCCGGCGCCTGGGTCTCGTCGAGGAAGTCGCAAATCACGGCCGATTCGAAGATCGGCGTGCCGTCGACCAGCAGCACGGGCGTCTTGCCCAGCGGCGAGAGGTCGAGGAACCACGCCGGTTTGTTGGCCAGGTCGATGTCGCGGCGCTCGAAGGCGATGCCCTTCTCGTACAGGGCGATCGCCGCGCGCTGTACGTAGGGGCACAGCGTGTGGCTGATGAGAACGAATTCAGGGGTGGCGGCGTTCATGGTCGTCTCCGCCAGCACTAGGACCGAGGCGCCATGCGGCCGCTGGTGCGTAGCGCCAGCGCGCCGTCACCGAGCAACCATTGGGCAAACGAAACCCCGATCAGAAAGACGGGGTACTCCCATCCGCCGCCTTCGCTGGTGTGCGCCCAACCGTTTGGCCAATGGACCCAAGCGGCGCCGATCATGATCGGTATGAGCAGAAGCGCCGCCTGGCGGGCGTAGATGCCCAGCACCAACGCAACGCCGCCCACGATTTCGGCGGCGAAGACCGGGTAGGCCAGCACGCCGGGCAAGCCCACGCTGTCGAAGTATTGGCTGGTGCCAGGCAGGGAGAAGACGAGTAGCTTGAGCAAGGCGTGCGCGATCCACATGATGCCCAGCGCCACCCGCAGCAAGGTCGCCCCATAGGCCGCTGGCGCAACGCCTGGAGCTGTTGCTTGGTATGCTTCGCGCGAAGAATTCATGAGTGTCTACCTTTGGCACAACGGTGCCTGAGCAATGTATACGTGGGCTGTTCCAATCGGAATGGACGCTGTCGTAATGACCGTTTACGTGGAAGCAACGATGAAGCGCGAACAAATGCCATACACGCTGAGTGCGTCGGACCTGCATGTGGTCCTGGCCCTGGTTCGAGGCGGCACGCTCGCCCGCGCGAGCGAGCGTCTGGGTATTGCTGGGGCGACCGTGTTTCGCGCTGTCCAGCGAATCGAAAGCGGACTGGGCCAACGTCTGTTCGAGCGATCGAGAGCCGGCTATCAGCCGACCGAACTGGGTGCTGCGCTGGCAGAGCAAGCCGAGGCGATCGCGCTTAATCTGGAGGCTGCACAGTCGATCGCGCAAGGCTCGCCCGAACAGGTGTCAGGCAGCGTGAATATCACGACGACCGATGCGGTTCTGCATGGATTGGTGGCATCGGCCTTGAAACCTCTGGATGCGCGGCATCCGCGCATCTCCTACGTGTTGCATACGGGCAATGAAATCGCGGACCTGGTCCGCCACGATGCCGACATCGCGATTCGCGCTACGAAGGATGTACCGGTGCATCTGATCGGCAAGCATCTGGGCGCGATCCAGGTTGCCTTGTTTGCCTCACGCGAGCATGGCCCGATCGAGGGGATGAATGCAGATCAGGCTGCCAAGCTGAGCTGGATCGCCCCCGACGACGCGCTGCCGGGTCACCCGTCTGTCGTTTGGCGCAAGAGACAGTTCCCCAAGATTCGCCCCAAGTACCGTGTCAACAGCATCTTGACCGTCATGGAACTGGTGGCCCTGGGCATGGGGGTCGGCATCCTGCCGACGTTTCTGGTGCGAGGCAGGAATGACCTGCTGCAGCTTACGGACATCATCAAGGACAGCCAGACCGAGCTGTGGCTGCTGATGCATCGAGAGTCAAGACATCGGCGCCGAGTGAGCGCGGTGTTCGAACATCTTCACCATTCGCTCGGCGACGCCCTGCGCCAGCCCTGAGCCCATAGGGAGCACGACCAGGATTTGCACCAGAGTGAAAGGGTATGGCGAACAGACTTAATCCCGTCGTTACTCTTAGCGCTTATTTAATCCTCGATATGATTTCAGGCAATAAGGCCTGCCTGGCTAACCTTCGCTCGGAATCTCACCCTACCGGCAACGTTAGGCGAAAAATGTGGGCACATATTTTCGCGTTGCTGTCATCTCGTCAAAGTATTCTGGCTGGGGTACTTTCAGGTGCCCTTCACTCCCCATACGAAGCCCGTACTTGGCCCGGGCGTGGCCAGGGGCAAGTGGCCACCACGCTTCAGCCTTGATCGACCAAGGTGAAAGAGCCAAGATGTCGAGACCGGCGTCGGATAATGATCCGTCGGCCTGGGGCCAGCTCGGGCCCCTTCTTCCCCATTCAATATGACAGAACGTCGATAAGATGTGCGGACATTTGATACATAGGGGAGTTCGAGCGCGGGTATATTAATTATTACTAAAGTCCGCAACACGGGAAACTGTAGTCGATCATCCAGCACGGCATTTGTCATACTACGGCACAATGCACGACCAACCCTGTCCGCACCTTGCGCCGCTGGGTAGCATGAAAGTGATGTGTCATGTCTTGTTGTTCGCTGGCAGTCATGCGACCATGCGAACTCGGTCAACGTTAACGTTTGAACCCCGGGAGAAGGCATGCCCTTTTTTCATTTCACCATGACTCCAGCACCGAACTTTGCTGGACTACGCCGAAGCCCGATACAGCAGGTTTATCAATAACTTAGGCGAGTCCAACATATGCCGGTGCTTTCCGAAACCTGACCCGGCTTCCCCTCTGATGGCCCCTACATGGCTCTTGGGAATCGGGTCTTTCCGAGGAGTCATCGTGGCAAAACTCAAGCTCACCAAGTCCGCAGTCGATGCGGCACAACCCCAGGCGCAGGCCGTCGAACTCCGGGACACGCTGGTGCCCGGCTTCCTGTGCAAGGTTACACCAGCGGGCCGCAAGGTGTTCATGCTCCAGTACCGCACGAACGCTGGCGAGCGGCGCAAGCCCGCCCTGGGCCTGTACGGGGAACTGACCGTCGAGCAGGCCCGCTCGCTGGCCCAGGAATGGCTGGCCGAGGTGCGCCGGGGCGGCGACCCCAGCGCGGCCAAGGCCGCCGCCCGTTCAGCCCCCACGGTCAAGGAGCTGTGTACCAAGTTCATGGAGGATTACTCCAAGCAGCGCAACAAGCCCAGCACCCAGCGCGGGTATCAGGCCGTCATCGACCGCTGCATCGTTCCGATGCTGGGCCGTTTGAAGGTCCAGGACGTGAAGCGCCCGGACGTGGCCACGGCGATGAAGAAGATGGCGCACAAGCCGGCCGAGGCCAACCGTGCTTTCAGCGTGATGCGCAAGATGTTCAACCTGGCCGAGGTGTGGGGCCACCGGCCTGACGGCACCAACCCCTGCCGCCACGTCCCGATGTACCCCAACGGCAAGGCCACCCACCTCATCAGCGACGAGGACATGGGCAAGCTGTTTCGGCGACTGGAGCACATCGAAGCCGAGGGTCTGGAGAACTACGTCATCCCGCTGGCGATCCGCCTTCAATTCGAGTTCGCCGGCCGCCGCTCCGAAATCGTGACGCTCCGATGGGATTGGGTGGACCTGGACAACCGCCGCGTGGTCTGGCCGGACAGCAAGACGGGCGGCATGTCCAAGCCCATGAGCGAGGAAGCCTATCGACTGCTCTCGACGGCGCCACGGCAGGAAGGCACTCCCTATGTGCTGCCGTCTCCAAGCCATCCCGGCAAGCACCTGACCACGGGCGAGTATTACGGCGGCTGGAGCCGCGCCCTCAAGGCGGCGGGCGCCACGCACGTCGGCACGCATGGCATCCGCCACCGCTCCGCGACCGACATTGCCAACTCGGGCATCCCGGTCAAGGTCGGCATGGCGCTGACGGCGCACAAGACCGTGGCGATGTTCATGCGCTACGTCCACACCGAGGACGATCCGGTGCGCAAGGCGGCCGAGCTGGTGGCGAACCGGCGCAAGACGATCACCGAGGCGCAGCGGCCTGCGGAGGTGGCTGCATGACCAAGAAGGCGCCTGCGATGGCGGGAGTCGCACCCGCCGCCGTGCCTGCCGGCTACGCCGGCATCCACGGCGGCATCGTGGATCTGCTCGATGCCGCGCGCCAGACGGCAGCGCGCAGCGTCAATGCGCTGATGACGGCCAGCTACTGGGAGATTGGCCGCCGCATCGTGGAGGCCGAGCAACAGGGCAAGCGGCGCGCGGGTTATGGCGAGCAGTTGATCGAGCGGCTGGCAAGCGACCTCACCCAGCAGTTCGGCCGTGGCTTCAGCCGTCAGAACCTGCAGCAGATGCGGTCGTTTTTTCTGACCCGGCCAATTCGCCAGACAGTGTCTGGCGAATCTTCCCCGGAGCCAGTGCGGCCTTGGCGGCTGGACGAGCTGGCGCAGGTCTTCACGCTGCCGTGGTCGGCCTATGTGCGGCTGTTGTCGGTCAAGGACGAGCATGCGCGCCAGTTCTATGAAGCCGAGGCCTTGCGCGGCGGCTGGAGCGTGCGCCAGTTGGATCGGCAGATCGGCAGCCAGTTCTACGAGCGCACGGCGCTGTCGAAAAACAAGGCGGCGATGCTGGCCAAGGGCGCGGTGGCCAAGCCCGAAGATGCCGTCGCGCCCGGCGATGCCATCAAAGACCCCTATGTGCTGGAGTTCCTCGACCTCAAGGACGAGTATTCGGAGTCCGATCTGGAGGCCGCCTTGATCCGGCGGCTGGAAGACTTCCTGCTCGAATTGGGTGAAGGGTTCACCTTCATTGGACGGCAGCGGCGCTTGCGCATCGACCAGACCTGGTATCGGGTGGACTTGCTGCTGTTCCATCGCAAGTTACGCTGCCTGGTCATCATCGACCTGAAGCTGGGGAGTCTGACGCATGCGGACGTGGGCCAGATGCACATGTACTGCAACTATGCCAAGGAACACTGGGCCTATCCCGAGGAGAACCCGCCGGTGGGGCTGATTCTTTGTGCCGACAAGGGGCTCGCCCTGGCGCGGTATGCGCTGGAGGGCTTACCCACCAAGGTCATGGCGGCGAACTACCGGATGGTTCTGCCGGATACCGATGTGCTGCAAAAGGAACTGGAAAGCACGCGGCTCTTGCTGGAGTCTCGCGGAACGATTCGTCCCAAGACGTGGAAGCGGTAGACACACCTGCGGAGCTATACGCCTGTTTGGAGATTGGGCAGAACCTCAGTCTGTAGTCGGTTTTACGGCTTTCTTCCGTGAGGAGGAAGAAGGCAACGACGGCAAACATTCAAACAAACGTTCCGCATAGACGAATCCCATCCGCCTTACTGCGTCCTGATCGAAATACAGTAGCCATGCGGCAAGTAGCGCCAGCGAAATGAGCAATGTCAAGCCTGCGGCAAGCCCTGGATCGGCAAGGTGCACCAAGTCAAATTGGAGAGGTGCTACCTGCAAAATCTTTGCAATCAACAATCCGTAGACGACGCCCATGAGGCACGACAGGATACCGACAGGCTTCATCGCCAGCATGTTGCGATGAAATCCATAGGCGATGTTCTCTTTCAGCAAGAGCTGCTTGTTGGAACGCGTGAGTTCGCGAAGCCGCTTAGTGGCACCGATGTAGATGTCGTCTGCCTTGTCTGGGTTTGCTGATTCTTCTTCTGCCGTTGGCATGGCGATACCCAACTTGGCAGTGATCGCCGTGTGATAACGCTGCTTGCTGACACCATCAAGGAACTTGTCGCGGTGGCGTAGTGCGATGGTCGTGGGCATGCCACCCCATTTTGAGACCAGCATCTCTTCAAGTTTTTTACCACGTCCGCGCGCTACGCTCGCGAGTGCATAGATAGCGCCGCAGCCGCCCAGCAGGCCGATCACACCTGTAAGCACAGGGTGCCGAGCCCCGTAGACGCACAACAGCGGCACCAGCACGGGTAAGGCCACAAGAAGGCCAGGGATAACACGTGCCTTGCGCTCGTAGGGGTCTTTGACCAGTTCAAAAATTGTTGTCATGTGAAGTCAGGCCTGTGCCGCCAAGGCGTCGATATAGGGTTGGATTTCATCGCGGTTTTTTAGCGTGATCTGCTGTGCGAGGGGGTCTGGTGCTTCCTTGGTATGCAAACCCAAACGTCTCAGCGTGTAGTACAGAAACGCTTGGCGGCATGGAAGTTTGACCTCTCCATCTTCCATGCCGTAGTCCAACTCTAAGACTCGTTTCTTGGCTGCAGGCAAATCGGGATGCGGTGCAAGTACCAGCGTCAATACAGTTTGCCAATGCGAATCTTGGTTGGAGTCCACTTGGGTCGCCTCGAAGCCATCGATGCGCAGGATTCGAGCAAGGACGAAATCGCTGAAGCGCTGGCGCTTGTGGCAAAACGCGCGCATGTGCCAGCGAAAACCGTCATTGCCAAGGGCGTGGGGAGACAGCAAGCGAACCGATTCATCCAACGACGTCATGGACTGGTAGCTCACCAGAATGGATTCCTGCTGGCGGATTGCGCGCACCACTGCTTCGACGGTCTGCTCATTGATCGTGCGCCAAGGGGACGGGGCCCAATCTGTCTCCGGCGCGGAGCCGATGAAGCTGGCCGTCGGCTCGACAATTCCCATCTTTGTCGCTAGCAGTTCTGCTAGATAGCGTTGCGCCGAGCTTCGTTGGTAAAGCGGGTGAAAACTCTGCGCTGCCGTGTAGGTCTTGGAGCTGCGGTCGTAAGTCAGGTTGCTCGGCGCCAACTCCATGTACTTGGAAATGTCCAGCGATGCCTGCGGGACCGAAATACCAAAGTGCTCGGTGAGATCCATCCGGTTGATGCGCCGCTCCCAGCGCAGACGGAAATCGATGAATTGAAGTCTGCTCTCCAGCCCCCAACTTAGCCCCTTAGGCTCAGCAGGTTCGGCGGCAGGAACGGAAGGTTTTTGCATCAGTCACGCCTAAAAAGTAGACGGATATAAAAAATCGTCGTACATTAACTATACGCGATCATCCTTCGGTCGTCTACCCGGAGACCCCAGTGCCTACAACCATCACGTTTTTTCCCGTCGACAACGGGGACATGACCCTCATCAAGTTCGGCGATCTCGACGCGACGACTCTGCTGATCGACGTAAACATCAGGCAAGACGCCGACGACCCTGACGGGGAGGCGCGCGATGTCGCCAAGGATTTGCGCGAACGACTGAAGAAGGATGAGAACGGCAGGCCGTATGTCGATGCGTTCCTGCTGAGCCACCCGGATCAAGACCATTGCCGAGGGTTGAAGCGACACTTCTACCTAGGGCCACTCGACAAGTACCCGGACGACAAGAAGGACGACAAGGACAAGAAAATCGTGATCCGCGAGATGTGGTCGTCCCCGATCGTGTTTCGACGCGCCAGCAAGACGCACACCTTGAGCGACGACGCCAAGGCATTCAACACGGAGGCGCGTCGGCGCGTGCAACTGAACCGTGACAAGAATTTCGCCGTCGGGAACGGTGACCGCATTCAGATCATGGGCGAGGACATCGACGGAAAAACCGATGATCTCACTTCGATTGTGCGGAAGGTGGACACGCGCTTTTCAACGATCAATGGCAAGAGTTCCGCATTCTTTTCTGCGTTTCTTTTGGCTCCACTGGACGCCCAGGATGACGAGGAAGAGGAAGAGTGCCTGGTCAAGAACCAGTCCAGCGTTATTCTGAACATCACGTTGGCGGCTGACGCGCAGACGCCGGATGGTGCGAAATTCCTTACTGGTGGCGATGCTGAGGTGTTCATCTGGAACCGCCAGTGGCAACGCCACAAGGCTGAAGCAGATGTGCTTGAGTACGACATCATGCAGGCGCCTCATCATTGTTCCTGGCATTCGCTGTCCTATGACAGCTGGTCCGACTACCGTGAAAAAGCCAAGCTCGATGCTGATGCTCGCAAGGCGCTTTCGCAGACCCGTGACGGCGCCGTCATCGTCGCCAGCTGCAAGCCGATTGCAGATGATGACAGCGATCCGCCCTGCATCCGTGCGAAGCGTGAGTACGTGACGATCGTGGACGAAGCAAAAGGCGAGTTCTACTGCACAGGCGAGTACCCCAGCGAAAAGTCCGTGGAACCGCTCGTTTTCACCGTAACCGCTCAGGGTGTGCAACCTCCCTCGAAGAAGGAGTCCGGATCGAAGGCCGCTGCCGTGGTGACCTCTGCGCGCACCCCCATGCCGCACGGAGCATCATGACGGGCACCATCGCAGACGCACTGCATCAACTTCAGCGGCATCGAGGCCTTATCCGCGTTGGCGAGCCAAGGACAACTGGTGCATCGACGGAGATTGAAGTCGATGTTGCGGTCCAACTGCCGAACAGGTCTCGGCGCAATGGTATCTCTGAGACCGGAGTGCGCACCGTCGAGACGTGCGTGCTGGTATTCGGTAGTGACTGGCCCCTGTCTGCACCCGAGCCCTTCTTACGTGCGGACTTCCCGCTCAACTTGCCGCACATCAACCCCCATCGCCAAGGCGAGTTAGTCTCGCCGTGCCTATTCGAAGGGTCGTTGAACGAGCTGCTGCATCGGTTTGGCCTGGACGCCGTTGTCGATCAGTTGATCGACTGGCTGCACAAGGCCGCGGCCGGAACACTCCTGGACCTGGAGCAGGGGTGGGAACCAACGCGCCGAGACAGCTGTCCTTCGACCGTTGTATTCAGTGCCGAGAAGGTCGCGGCCGCCGCTCCCGCTGACGGCACGATTCTGGTGGTTCCCGCAGGCTACGTGACGATCGATGGCGGTCTGTACGCCATCATCAACGCCGAACTGACCGCACAAGTCGATCCTGTGTTTTATCAGGATGTTCACAACGACAAGCTGGGCAAATGGGGGAACGGCCATGCCGCGGCCTTCATCGCGCGCGCTCCGATGACCGACGGCCTCCCGCATGTGATCGGACGCTATCAACCAGAGACAGTTGTCGATCTCGCGACGCTGCTCGATCGAGCAGCGGAGCTTGGTATTGATCGCGACGCTTTGGCCCAGGAAGTGGACGGTTATTTCGGACGCTCAATCCTGGATATGCGACAGGACTCGCATGGCTGGGTGCATGGTTTGTACGCGATTGTGATTCTGGCTGTGCAAAGGCCAGCGTCGCTTGTGGGCTCGCCAGGGAGGAGTGTCGAGGTATTGCCCTATGTGGTGCGCTATGAACTCAACGCTCAATCGCTCCTGGAGCGTAACGCCACGGTTCACCCGGCCTTTCACGCGCATGCGTTGTCTCCTGAACTGCTGGCAAGGACGTCCGGCATTCCATACGCAGCCACATCACAGCCGCTGGTCGTGCTCGGCTGCGGAAGCGTGGGATCGAAAGTCGCGATGCAACTGGGGCGAGCGGGCTTTGGTTCGATGACTTTCGTCGACAACGAACCCATGTCGCCTCACAACGCCGCGCGGCATGCACTCATTGAGCGGGCATCAGTTCTGGTTCCGCCTCGGAAGTCGGCGCTGATGAAGACAGCCTTTGAATCGCTGTCGCATCTTCAATCGCGAGCGTTCGACACCGACGCAGTGACTCTTTTGGTCGATCCGGAACAGTTTGCGGCAACCGTTCCGCAGGATGCGGCCCTCATCGTGGATGCGACGGCGTCACTTCAGGTGCTGGCTGCAGAAACACAATCGGCAGCGTTGGATCAATCCCCAGCCCGATTGGCACGGATCGCGATGTATGGTCAGGGGCGCTGTGTGGCGGTATTGCTCGAAGGAGCTGGCCGTGCCGGCCGAGTTGACGACCTCACGGCGTTCTTGTTCGAGTGCTGCCGGTTTGCACCGGAACTGCGTGCGTCGATTGCCGGCGAGACGTCTGAGCCGACTCGGATTTTCGTGGGTGACAACTGTCATTCGCTGACGATGCCTATGTCTGACGCCGTTGTTTCGCGGTCGACGTCACTGGCCGGCCTGCAACTGGAACGATGGCTCGTTGATGGGCTTCCGAAGGAAGCGACGCTTTGCGCCGGAATCTCAGATGCCGAAGGCCTTGGAATGGCATGGACCCGCGCCAGCCTTGGCCCGACCACTGCGCTTGAAGTCGCAGACGATGGTGGCTGGAACATTCGGGTCCTGTCCCCAGTTGCGCAAGCAATCCATGCTGATGCGCTGCGCTGGGGTGCTCTGGAAACAGGCGGCGCCTTGATCGGCCGCATCTCGTTTGAAAATCGAACCATCACCATTGCAGGCCTTGTTGAGGCACCGCCTGACAGTGTTCGAGAGGCCGCCCGCTTCGTCCTCGGAACCAACGGGCTTGTTCAAAATTTGCGCGCCGCAAACGCGGCCTCTTTGGGGTATCTCGCCTTTATAGGAACGTGGCACAGCCACCCGAAAGGCGGCGCACATTCGGGTATCGACCGAAATACATTGCGCGGCATCGCCGAGGATGCTGGCGGCCTTCCGGCCGTGTCGTTGGTATGGACTCCGACAGGACTCACGTGTGCGGTGGATCGCTGGTAGGTGCAAAGCCACCGGCACTTTGTTGGCATAAAACAAGAGGGATGTATGGCTGACTACTTCGAGATCGACTTTCTTGGCGTCGAAACAGCGAAAAGCGGGGACGCGATCACGCTGCGCTACTCGGTGAATGGCACCGAGGGCGTGCACGTTGTTGACGGTGGGTATCTGGATACGGGTGATCAGATAGTCGAGCATCTGAAGACGTACTATGGAACAACAGTCATCGACCATGTGATCCTCACGCACCCAGATCGCGATCACGCCAACGGACTACGAAAAGTCCTGGAGCAATGCACGGTCAGGAATCTTTGGATCAACCGGCCGTGGATATACGCGGACCAGTTGATCGATCGCTTTGAGACCTATGAATCGGTTGAAGCCCTGCGACGGAAGTTGCGCTCAATCTACGATGCCACGGCAATTCTTGAGGATATTGCGGTGGAGAAGGGAATTCCAATCCATGCCCCCCTTCAGGGGCAGAGCATCGGTCCGTTCGCGGTCATGGCACCTACCCTGGGGCGCTACTTGGACCTGATCGTGGACTCCGCGAAGACACCGGAAGCTGTCGAAGAAAGTGCTTTTGATAGCGCGCTGAGCAGCATATTCCGGGCAGTGAAGGCCGCGACCGCCTACATCAAGTCCCTGTGGGGCGAGGAATATTTCCCGCCTGAGCCGACCAGTCGTGAGAATGAAATGAGTGTGGTGCAGTCGGCTGTCTTGAACGGTCATCGCGTCATGCTTACTGGCGATGCCGGGCGTGAAGCACTGCAGGAGGTGATCGACTACGCACCTTTCGTGGGACTCGCGCTGCCAGGTATTCGGTATTTCCAAGTGCCCCATCACGGCGGGCGACACAACGTTTCGACCGAAGTCTTGGATCAACTGCTCGGCCCACGGTTGAACAGTATGCCGGACAAGCACCATTGGAATGCCATATGCAGTTCTGCCAAGGCGGATGAGGATCATCCGCGGAAGTCGGTGATTCGCGCCGTATTGCACCGGGGTGGGCACTGGGCGGCAACTGAAAGCCAGAACATACGCATCGGGGCAGGCATCACCCGCGATGGCTGGGTGCCGATTCCCCAGGCGGCGTATCCGGAAGATCAAGAAAATTGACAGCGCCTGAAGGCCAGCACCACTTTTCAACTGCCTGCTGACAACTTGGCCTGCATCCCGACGTTCCTTCGTCGGGCTCATGGGCTGCGCCCCGAGCTTCGTGCCGAATCGCAGTCATCCGGCTTCAAGCCCGGACGCTCTGATCTGGACTGACGCTTCGGACCTGCGCGCTACGCTTGTCAATACCGGGGTGGCTGCGTGGTGAGGTGTGGCGGCTTGCTGTTCCCTTCATCGTGCCACGGCGTGCTCGCCGTCAATGACTGCGCACCTTCGGCGCTTGCGGCCTGGCGGCCGTCTTCGATCTTTGACTGCTTGCGCTGCGCCGTGCCCTGCAAGGGCTGGGCAATTCCGCCCGGTAACCTTACAGGAGTTCACCATGAACCACGCATTCATCACGGACGAGCAGCGCATCGTGCTGCTGGCCAACGGCCGCGAATCCTTGGAGAACCCGGACTTCGATCCGGCCCCAGTGGTCAAGCTGTTCACGCCGGATGCCGGCGCGACCTGGCTGCTGACCGAGATTGATCCCGATGACCACGATCACGCCTTCGGTCTTTGCGACCTGGGCCTAGGGATGCCGGAAATCGGCTGGGTCAGTCTTTCCGAACTGGCGACCGTGCGCGGGCGGCTGGGCTTGCCGGTAGAGCGGGATCTGCACTTTCGTGCCGAGAAGCGGCTGAGCGCCTATGCGCGCGATGCGCGGCTGGCGGGGCGTGTCGTTGTCTGACCTGGTTCTGGGGCGCCGCAAGGCGCTCCTGAGCGTTCTCAATCATTTCAGGAGGTCAAGGCCATGAGCAGCCACCACGACTACATCCTCGAAATCACGGCAGAGCATGATGCGTTCAAGCCGTTCCCACCGGAGAACGGCCAGCCCTTGCGCTTTGCGCTCGGCGACGCGGTGATCTATACCAACGGGTTTGGCGCACAGTTCCGGTGCCGCGTCACCGGGTTTTATCGTCCCAGCGGACTTTCGGGCCTGTACGCGCGCGGTGCGCGCTACCTGCTGGACTCGTCATCGCCGTGGATGCCGGTGTCGGAAGCCAGCCTGCGCCCCGACGACCCGGCCTGATGCCTTCGCGCCCCTGGCGGGGCGCTACGCGCTGCGCTTGCCTCCAGGGGAAAGCCCTGCGGGCTATCCCCGCCGCGCAGGCTTGGCGCCCCTCTCGCGCAGCGAACCGGCTGGTGCCGGATCGCTCCCTTCATGCCGGACATTACGATGGCACTTCGGGCGTGGGTGTGTCGGGTTCGTAGTCGCCCAGCCACTCGAAGAGACGTTCGATATCGCAGTCCAGCTGGTTCAGCGTGGCCTGGGCCATTGCGTACCAGGTGGTGCCGTCGTCCGTTTCTTCGGAGGCGGACAGCAGGACGTTGAGCTGTGCGCGCCGTCCCAGCAGGCGCTGCATCTCGTTGCCTACCGTCTTGCGGTCGGTGGTCCAGATGAGGGTCGGCAGAAAGATGCCAGGCCCTTCTGCTCCAGGCGCAGGCGTTCCGGGTTGCATGGGATCGCTCATGGTGGTTCTCCAGAAGGTGGAGATTCCACGGTAGGCATTGGCCCGTGACCGGGCCACTCGAAATTCGCGCTATTTCGGGGGGATTTCGGGATCAGCGCCGATCGGCCGTGGCGCAGTCATGCGGGCGGGCTGCCTTTGAGCCGGTGCTTACCAGGGCTTCCAGCGCCGCTGGGGTGTTTGCGGCACGGCGCCGAGCAATTGGATCGGCGGCAGTGCATGGGGCGCATTGTTCCTGGGGAAGCGCCGGCGCACTTCGCATTCCAGTTCGTGCGCGAGGCCGCGTGCGTCCTTCTCGCCGCGCAGTGCCCGTTGCCGCCAGTCTCGGGCCTGGGCCATCAGTTCATCGTCTTGTAGGGCTCGTATGTCCATGCCATTGCCATTTTGCCGATGGCTGGGTGGGTAGCTGTCCACGGGGATTTCATTGAAGTCATGTGGGCGTCCCCGGCCACCTGGGAGATGGCCGGTCGCGCTCTCGTGCTAGCGCATCGAGCCGCCTGCGGCGTCTCGCCCCCTTCGGGCTTCGATCGTTCCCTCACTCCGTTCGGCTGACGCCTCCGGCCCGGCTTCCAGCTTCGAGCCTGCGCGCTTCGCTTGCCGTGCGGTCGGCTTGTGGGATGGCCGTTGCCATGTCCAGTCCTCTTCCCTGACTTCATCACCTTGTCCGCGACTGTAGCCCGCGGCCGTGTGCCGTCAAGGCGCGCAGGGCCGTGTCCTCGGCTGCGCCTGCGGGCCGCCCCACCCTGCGCTTGTTTCCTTGACGGCCCCCGTCCGCGCGCTCCCTTTCGTCGCGGGCGATGAACTCAGGAAAGACGGTGGCAACAGGGCCAACCGGGTTCCTCGCGCCGACCGCACCGAACAGCCGAAAGGCTGGGCTTCGAATCTTGGAATCCGGTGTGCGGTTTTCTTCAACAGCCTTTTTGTTCAGGAGAAAGACCATGCAACTCGCATCCCGCTTCGCTTCCCATTCCCCCGCATTGCGCAGCGACTCCCCGCTGTCCGATGACCAGATCCGCCGCGTGGCCCCGTCCATCTTCGCGGATGCCCCCCATGAAAGCCGTTCCGAGCGGTACAGCTACATCCCCACCGCCGCCGTGCTGACCGAGCTTCGCAAAGAGGGGTTTCAGCCCTTCATGGTGTGCCAGACCCGCGTTCGCAACGAGGGCCGGCGCGAGCACACGAAACACATGCTGCGCCTGCGCCACGCCAACCAGATCAACGCCCGCGAAGCCAATGAAATCATCCTGCTGAACTCGCACGACGGCACGAGCAGCTATCAATTACTGGGTGGCATGTTCCGCTTCGTTTGCAGCAATGGCCTTGTCTGCGGCGACACCGTGGGCGATGTGCGCGTGCCCCACAAGGGCGACGTGGCGGGCCATGTCATCGAGGGCGCCTATCAGGTGCTGAGCGGCTTCGAGCATGCGCAGGAATCGCGCGAATCCATGCAGGCCATCACGCTGGATGCCGGGGAATCGGAAGTGTTCGCCCGCGCCGCGCTGGCCCTCAAGTACGACGACCCAACCAAGCCCGCGCCCGTCACGGAATCGCAAATCCTGATGCCGCGCCGCTTCGACGACCGCCGCCCCGACCTGTGGAGCGTGTTCAACCGCACGCAGGAGAACCTGACCAAGGGCGGATTGCATGGCCGCGCCGCCAATGGCCGCAGACAGCAGACCCGCCCCGTGCAGGGCATTGATTCGGACATTCGCCTGAACCGCGCCCTGTGGCTGCTGGCCGATGGCATGCGCGCCCTCAAGGCCTGACCCCCTCTGACGTGTTCCCCGCCGGAGGGGCGGTTTCCCCTCCATTCCCTTGTTTCACTTGATTGGAGATTCACCATGAACGCCGTTACTTACACCGAAGCTCAAGCCCTCGACAGCCGCGCAAACGTGCTGCAAGCCGCCGACCCGAGCAAGCACATGATTCTGGTTCCGCTGTCGCGGCTGGTGCTGCGCCCCACGGGCCGCAACGTGCGCAAGACCGTCCCGCGCATGTCCATCCCCGAGCTGGCCGCGAGCATTCAGCGCGTGGGCCTGCTGCAAAACCTGATCGTGATTCCCGCCGCCGATGACCTGCATTACGAGGTGGTGGCAGGTGGCCGACGCTTTGCGGCCCTCAAGCTGCTGGCAAAGAAGCACCGTATCGCCAAGGATTGGGACGTGCCTTGCCTGCAGGTGGCCGATGGCACGGCCCGCACCGCCAGCCTGACCGAGAACGTGCAGCGCGAAGCCATGCACCCAGCAGACCAGTTTGAAGCCTTCGCCGCGCTGGTGGCCGAAGGCCGACCGATTGAGGACATTGCGGCGGATTTCTCCGTTACGCCGCTGGTGGTGCAGCGCCGCTTGAAGCTCGCCAATGTCTCGCCGCGTTTGATGGAGGACTACCGGGCCGATGCCGTGAGCCTCGATCAGCTGATGGCGCTCTCCATCACCGACGACCACGCCGCGCAGGAATGCGCGTTCTACGATGCGCCGCAATGGCAGCGCCAACCCTCGCACTTGCGCGAACGTCTGACGGAGCGCGAGATTGACGCCTACCGGCATCCGCTGGTGCGCTTCGTCGGGCTGGACACCTACGAGCAGGCGGGCGGCGGCATCCGCCGCGACCTGTTCGCGGAGGGCGATGCAGGCGTGTACCTGACCGACGCCGCGCTGCTGGAACGACTGGCGCAAGACAAGCTGGCGGGCATCGCCGCAGAGGTGAAGGCCGAGGGCTGGGCTTGGGCTGATGCCACGCCGGGCGTGACCCATGCCGATCTGCACGCCTTCCAGCGTGCGCCGAGGGAGCGCCGCGAGCCGAACAAGCGCGAAGCACAGCGCATCGAGAGGCTGCAAGCCAAGATGCAGGAGGTGGCCGAAGCCATTGATGCCGCGACGGACGCCGACGACGAGGACAAGGCCGATGCGCTGCAAGAGGAAGGCGAGCGGCTGGGCGAGCAGTTGCAGGCGCTGGAAGACGGCTTGCAGGGGTACGGCGCGAACGTGAAGGCCGCAGCCGGGGCCATCGTCACCATCGGCCGCAACGGCGAGGTGGTGATTCATCGCGGACTGCTGCGCGAGGCCGAGGCCAAGGCACTGCGCACACTGGAGAAGCTGCGCCAAGGGTTCAGCGACCCAGATGCCGCGAACGATGACGAAGGCGAGGACGACGAGCCGCCCAAGGCAGCAGCGATTTCCGACCGACTGGCCCAGCGCCTGAGCGCCCATCGCACCGCCGCGCTGCAAATCGAGGTGGCCCGGCATCCGCAGGTGGCGGTGGCCGCGCTGGTGCATGGCATGGTGCAGACCGTCTTGCAGGGCCGCTACTACGGGCGCGACCTGCCGCTGGGCGTGAGCCTGAAAGTCCAAGACCGGCTGGACGGCATGGCCCCGGACTGGCCCGAGTCACCCGCCGCTGTGGCGCTGCGTGAATTGCAGCAGGCGTGGAGCGGCAAGCTGCCCGAGGACAGCGCCGAACTGTTTGCCGCGCTGCTGGCGATGGAGCAAGGCGAACTGGTCAAGCTGCTGGCCGTGTGCGTGGCTTCCACGGTGGACGTGGTGACGCCTCGCGCCACACCGCACCAGCCCGGCGAGGAACTGGCGCAGGCCGTGGGCCTCGACATGGCCGCATGGTGGCAGCCGACCGCCGAGGGGTATTTCAAGCACGTTCCGAAGGCGGCAGTTCTGCAAGCCGTGGGCGAGTACGCGCCCGATCAGGTTTCCCGGCTGGCGAAGCTGAAGAAGGCCGACATTGCCAGCGAAGCCGAGCGGCTGGCCGATGGCGCGGGTTGGATGCCTGCCATCTTTAAGGTCGAAGGCCCGCAGCAGGCAGTGAAGGAAAGCGCGCAGGAGGCAGGCCCGGAGCAGGACGCCCCGGAGGATGCCGAGGCAATGGCGGATGAACCCGCCGAGGCGCTGGCCGCTTGACCCACGCCGAAGGCAAGCGCCCCGGCTTCGACCGGGGCGCTTCGCTGCAAGGAGAAGCCCCCATGACCCGCACCACCACCAACCGCCCGCGCATGGCGGCGGTCTATGCACCCGGCACGGTGCGCGCCCGCCGCTGGCACGGCGATGGCGACGTGCGCGGCTACCGACCGCCCTCGGGCTGGTCGGCCCGCGCTGACCTCACCGACATACATCCCATCACGGGCCGCGCCTTGCCGCGTGCCGTGTGGTGGATCATCGAAACGAAGGAATGATCATCGTCAGCACCGCGCCCAGGCCGTTCCGCCCTGGGCGCGGTGAAACGCATAATCCGGGCGCGGCGGTGGCCGCGCCCGGTGTTGAAGCCGAATAGCCGGGGCATTACGCCGCCGCCTTCACTGGCACTCAGGCGGCGGCGTTGAAGGCATCGCTGTACTGCGCGATGCCTTCGGGCACTGGCCCATGGAAGGCCAGTGCGAGAAAATAGCCGGGCGGCACGCCCGGCAGTTGCAGGCCCGCATGGGCCTGGAAGCCAAAGCGCCCGTAGTACGCGGGCTCTCCGAGCAGCACACAGCCTTCGGCCTGCATGGCCCGCAGTTCAGACAGCGCCTGTTCCATCAGGCGCGAGCCGATGCCGTGCCCCTGCCTCTGCGGCAGGACGGAGATCGGCCCCAGGCCGCACCAGCCTTTGGCCTTGTGGCCGTGGTCGTTGGTGATAGTCACCGGCGACAGAGCCACATGGCCGACGACCTGGCCGTGTTCTTCGGCCACGATGGAAAGCGTCAGTTCGCTAGCGTCGCGCAATGCACGCACGATGAATTGCTCCGTGTGGCTGGTGTGCGGCGCATCGGCGAAGGCGGCAATGGTCACGGCCTCGATAGCGGCAATGTCGTTCGTGGTTTCGTGTCGTAGCTGGATGGTCATGGTGTTCTGCGTTCCCTGCTCAAAATATAGAACGGCCTGGGCGTGTCGGCGCGTAGCGCCGCCGGGCTTTCGGGCTGCGCCCCGTGCCGACTTCGCTGTCACGGCCATTCGGCTTCAATCCACTCACGCCTTCGCGCCTGCGGCGCTGCGCGCTGCGCTTGCCTCCGGGGGATCGGCGCAAGGCCCATCCCCGCCGCGCGAGCTTGGCGCCCCTCGATGCCGCCGAACCGTCGATGCCGGATCGGCCCGGCCAGCGCCCCGCCGCAATGGACGGAGCTGGCGAACACGCTGGTGCTTGCTGCGGCAGGTTGTGCGAATGCGTGCCGTCCTCAACGCTGGCGGTTCTCGCCCATCACGTCACGAAGGACGGTTCACGGACATCCCGCCCGGCATCGCTATGGAGCTTCCACGCCACGCCTCAAGACCGGCGCCGCAAGGTGCGGCCGGGGCGTTCTCGCTTGTCGTCGGATGGTTGACCTGGCCCGCGTCAGTGGGCGAGCCGGTGCTGCCTTCGTGCGGGGATGCCGAGCCGGCCCTGCCTCCTTTCGATGCGGTTCGGCCCAAGGCGTCCTTGTGTTGTTGTGAATCCTAGCGGTGGCGCGGCTGCGCCTCGGGCTTCATGGCTGCAACCGTCCGGCGAAAACAATTTCCCCTGCTTTGTCACTGCGTTCGGCGCATTCCTCGCGGGACAAATTCTTTTCGCCTCCCGGCTCTCCACTGCGTTGCGACCGCAAGCGGTGCAGCCCGCCCGTCCCCCGCCGGCCGGATCACAACAAGGACGCGATGGGCGCGAACCTTGTTCCACCAAAAGGAGTTTCATCATGGCCAACATCGGCACCTTCACCGCAGACAAAGACGGCTTCACCGGCACGCTTCGCACCCTGACGCTCAACGTCAAGGTCAAGCTGGTGCCCAACGACAAGGGGGACAACGAGAAGGCCCCGGACTTCCGCCTGCAGGCCGCCAGCCACGACATCGGCGCGGCGTGGAAGAAGACCAGCGAGGCCGGGCGGGAGTACATCTCCGTGACCCTCGACGATCCTTCGTTCCCGGCCACGGTCTATGCCCGCCTGATCGAAGGAGAGAACGGCACGCACGACCTGATCTGGTCGCGCAGCAAGCCCCAGGCGGCCTGACGGCCGCCAGCGCCCCGCCCACTGCGGCGGGGCGCTGTACTGCTTGGATCAGCAGACTGGAAGGCTTGGCTCTCCCAGCTTCGTGATGGTGGTGGTCGGGCAGCATCACCATGACTTCGTGTTGCCAGGGCGAATGCAGGGCGATTCGGCGCACTGCGCCGACCGGGCTTTGCGGGCTGCGCCCCATGCCGACTTCGCCGTCATGGCCATTCGGCTTCAATCCCTATCGCAGCTGCGCGCTTCGCTTGCCTCCGGGGGAAAACCCTGCGGCCTCTCCCCGCCGCGCGATGCTTGGCGCCCCTGAAGTCCCCGAACCGGCTGCACCGGATCGGCCACGCCAGCGCGGTCGCACGCTATGGCGTGTCACTCTTCTTCGCCACAGTCTCCAACTCCTGGCGCACCTGCGCCAGCAGCTGATCGACCTGCTGCAGGTCGTCGCCGGCATAGGCCAGCGTCAGCAGCGTGAGCGGGTGCACCTCCATGACCTCGCACAGCTCGGCCAGCTTGTTCAAGGTGGGGCTTTTGAGGTCGCGTTCCAGCGTGCTCATGTAGGTGCGGCTGGACACGTCCGAGAACGCTTCCTGGCTCAAACCACGTGCTTTCCTGATGGTCTTTAGTGCCTCCGACAATGTATGTTTCGCTGCCAACCCTGGATCTCCGCAAAATCCAAGATGACATCCGATTGAGCCCTATAGGGCTACAATCTATAGTGTTCAACTATGCCCGCCTGCCGCTTTCGTGCTTTTACGGAAATCCGTATCTGCAGCTTCTCACAGAAGCACAAAACCGCATCCGTGCCTTTCCACAAACCCGCCGATGCGGTTTTGCGCTTTCACGCTTCGGCGGTTTTGTGCGAATGAGGTAACGCCCATGAACCAACTCATGACCGAGGACGAGCGCAAGCAACTGCTGGAACACGGCCGGGTCCGGGCCGCTGGCCGGGCCATCGACCCGCTGCCCGTGGTGCGGTTGTTCACGCCGGACGCACACGCCACTTGGCTGCTGGTGTCGCTTGACCCCGCTGACGGCGATACGGCCCATGGCCTGATCGACTTGGGGATCAGCATGCCTGAGCTGGGCGAGATCAAGCTGTCCGACCTCGCATCCATCGTCGGGCCGAGCAAACAGCCCGTGATGCGAGATCGGTATTTCCGGGCGGTGCGCCCGTTGTCGGAGTACCTGCGGCTGGCCCAGGAGAACGGTTCCGTCCTCGATTGAGCCGTTCGCGCCACGGCCAAGCCGGGCGCATTGAGGCTATTTCGGTCTTGCTCCAGACCCGTCAGGTCTTAATCCGCACTGTTGCACCAAACCAGTGCCACCCTGACGCAAACGGTCATGACGCCAGCCGTGCCATCGGGCACGGTGGATAGCGCAGGAGGCCGCATTTCCTCGCGCGCCACCGTCGCATTCAGACGATCCGCGCAATCCATCGGATGCTTTTCGTCTTGACACGCAAGTTACTAATCTACCAGCTTATTCACGATTGGATGCTAGTTCGATGCGGTGACGTTGGCGTGTGAAACCAGTGACGGCCGTCCTGCTCTACGGGAGCTTGCGTCATGGCCGAACCGCACCACCTCGCGCACTGGTATCCGACCGCCGCCTACCTCTACGTCCTGTGTCTGGACACGCTCGCACTGGCCTGGGAGTACCTGCGCCGCCATCCCGACTACCGGATCGACTGGCTGCGCCGTGCGCGCTGCCCCGATGCCGCGCATCGCTGGGGCTTGCGTCTGCTGGAAGACCCGGACGTGGATGCGCGTGACGCGCATCCGGCCTGGCTTCCCGGCCATGGGGCCGTGGTGCAGCTTCACCCCGATGCCGATCCGCCTCCGGATGCCACCGCCTTCGCGTTCTGGCGCATCCCCGGCCACAAGCAGTTGCTGCACGACGGCAAGGGTCTGGCGCTGATCGCGCGCAGCCCCAGCCTTTGCCAGCGCTATGCGCTGGCGCCTGGCCTGGAGGACGGCATGGCCGTGGCCCATGCCTATCGTGGCCGTCACGCCGCCCCTGCGGCCCCTATGCCTGGTACGCCTGCGTCAATGGCTCGGCCCAGGCCACCGCCTGCGGCGCTGCTGGAGCTACACACCCTGCAGGCGCTCGACGCCACCCTGGCGGGCGCGTCCTTGCGCGACGTCGCCGAGGGCTTGTTCGGTGCGGACGCCGCAGCCGGCTGGTACAGCGACGGCGGCCTGCGCTCCAAGGTGCGCCGCCTGGTGCGGCGCGGCGATGCGTTGATGCGCGGCGGCTATCGCCGCCTAGCACAACTGCCGCCGCTTGAGAAGGGTCGTTTTGAAGAGAGCGCAAAACGACCCTGAGCAGGAGGGCTTCGTTTTCTGAGACTGCCTTCATCCGGTTGCGCTGTGTGGCCGGAGCCCTGCAACCGATGGAGGTTCTCACCATGCGTCCTGCTCCCTTGCGGCCTGCCGCTACTGTCTCGACCGCTGCCGCGCAGCCCCAACGCTATCTCACCAACGACGAAGCCGCCGAGTACCTGCGCCTGTCGCCGCGCACGCTGGAAAAGCAGCGCGTGCTGGGAGGCGGTCCCAAGTTCCGCAAGTTCGGCCGCCGCGTGATGTACGCCGTGGTCGACCTCGATGCCTGGGCCGCCGAGCGCAGCTTCGAGAGCACGTCCGAGCCCGAGTACGCCGAGCAGCATTCGGCGGACAGCCGTGCGCGCTGATCGCTGGCGCGCGGGTGGCCTTCGCCATGTCCAGCCCCGCGCTGCCCATGCGGCAGCGACCGATGCAAGAGCGCGAACAGCTCGATCTGTTCCGCGCCTTGCCGGGCGACATGGCGCCGCGCGACAGCCAGGACTTGATGGCCTTTCCGTTCTTCTCGCTGGCGAAGTCGCGGCGCACGGCGCCGATCGACTTCCGCGCCAGCGGCATCACGATCCGCGTGGAGGGCACGCAGGAGCATGGCATCGCCACGATTTGGGATGCGGACATCCTGATCTGGGCTGCAAGCCAGATTGTGGAAGCCCGCGATGCGGGCTTGCGCCCGTCGCGGCTGATGCAGGCCACGCCCTACGAGATCCTGCGCTTCATCGGGCGCGGTACGTCGCTGCGCGACTACCAGCGCCTCAAGGCGGCCTTGGATCGGCTGCAGTCCACGACCGTGGCCACGTCGATCCGCGAGACGACCGGGCGGCGCCTGCATCGCTTCTCATGGATCAACGAGTGGAAGGAACTGGCCGATGCCAAGGGCACCCCCTTGGGGCTGGAACTGATCCTGCCGGACTGGTTCTATGCGGGCGTGCTCGATGCTGCCCTCGTGTTGACCATCGACCCGGCGTATTTCCGGCTGACGGGCGGGATCGAGCGATGGCTGTACCGCCTGGTGCGCAAGCACGGCGGGCGACAGCCTGGCGGCTGGCAGTTCGACTTCCAGCACCTGTACCGCAAGTCGGGCAGCGTGGCGCGGTACTACGACTTCGCCGCCGACCTGCGCGCACTGGTGGTGCGGCAAGCCTTGCCTGGCTACCAGTTGGGCATCGAGTACGTCTCGGGCATTGCCTCGCCGCTGCTGACGTTCCGGCCCGTGCCGTCCACGGCACGGGGATAACTGCTGCGCAGCCTGTGGACGGACTCGTGCTATCAGGCAACAGAGGTATCGTGCTATCAGGCAACGAATCCTCGTGCTATCAGGCAACAAAACCGGCCGCAAAGCTAATACTGGCGCGGGTTTCGGCCTCTCCTAACTTCCCTAACTTAAATACTCTAACTGGTAGTAGCAGCGCCGCGCCTCGGTGGACAACCGCCACAGGACGCGAAGCGCAGCGGCAACAGGCGGGCTTTCCGACACGGAGGGTCCGGTCATGATCGTCGCGCTGCTCAACCAGAAAGGCGGCGTGGGCAAGACCACGCTCGCCACCCACATCGCCGGCGAGCTGGCGATGCGCGGGCAGTCGGTCATCCTGCTGGATGCCGATCCACAGGGCTCCGCGCTGGACTGGACACAGCGCCGCAGCCAGCAAGGTTTGCCAAGGCTATTTAGCGCCGTGGGCCTCGCACGCGAAACGCTGCACCAGGAAGCGCCAGAACTCGCCAGGCGGGCCGATCACGTCGTCATCGACGGGCCACCCAGGATCGCTGCCTTGGCGCGCTCCGCGCTGCTGGCGGCCGAGCGGGTGCTGATCCCGGTGCAGCCCAGCCCCTACGACCTGTGGGCCAGCGCCGAGATGGTGGCGCTGATCCGTGAGGCGCAGGTGTTCCGGCCTGCGCTGCGCGCGGCCTTCGTCATCAACCGGCGCGTGAGCACCACCGTGATCGGACGCGAGGCCCGCGGCGCGCTGGCCGAGCAGCCGCTTCCTGCGCTGCGCGCGGAAGTGCATCAGCGCATCGTGTTTGCCGACAGCGTGGCCGCCGGCCGGCTTGCACGCGAGACGGCGCCAGACAGCGCCGCCGCGCGCGAAATCACCGCGCTGGTCGATGAACTGCTGCGGTGGCCGTCATGAGCACTCCTGCCAGCAAGCGCACGGGCAAGCGCATCGGCATCGGCGCTCGCCCGCCCGCGAATCCGCACGCCGAGGCGTGGATTCGCCAGGGCAGTGCCGATGACCTCCAGAAAGGCGACCTCTACACGGCCCGCCTGACCCTCGACATCACGCCCGCCATGCGGGCGCGCATCAAGGTATCGGCCTTCACGCAAGGCGTGACGGTGGCCGATCTGTTGCGCGCGCTGCTGGAGCGGGAATTCCCGGAGAAGTCCTCATGAACACACCCGCCTCGACGGCTTCGGCACCGCCGTCCATCCCGCCTGTCGGCGTGGCCGACGGCGTACCGCTGACGCGCGTTGCGCTCGCATACATCGACCAACGCTTCGACCTCTACCTGCGCTTCGGTGATCCTGCCCGCATCATCCGGTTCGACCGCTGGCGCCGCTGCGCGGTGTTCACGCCGAATGCGGTTCTCTGCCGCATCCGCTGGCAGGCCAACGACTACGGCACGATCCGCTGGCAGCTCATGGTGATGCAGGCGTGCATGCCGATGGATGGCGCGCAGCGCATCTCCGGCGTGCAACCTGGCGCGCGCCTCTTGCTGCACGCCGAGGGTGAGCAATCGGTGCGTGCCGTGCTGGCGCGCATCGACGCCATCGAGGCGCTGGGCATCACGCCTGTCGGCGTCTCGCCCGCGTACTGGCGCACGCTCGCCAACCGGCTCGCAGCGCACTTGCCGCTGCCCGAATACACCGCCGAGCGGCACGCCGCCTGGCTGGCCGGGAGGGCGCTGCCATGACCGCAGTTTCCACTTCCGGCACCGCGCCGCACCCTCGCTTGCGCGTGCGCGCTCGCCTCGTGCTGGCGGGCCTGTCCGCCTGCGGCCTCGCTGCGCTGGCCTGGGCGTCCTTCGTGCATCCGCTGCCACGCCTGACCTACAACCCGTCCGACAGCGTGGAGGTCGGCTGGTATCGCATCGATCCGCTCGACCATCGCACCAGCTCGCCACCACGTCCGTTGTCGGTAGGCAGCATCGTGCTGGTGCCGCTGCCTGCCGAGGCTGCCGCGCTCGCTGCGCAGCGCGGCTACCTGCCGACGCGCATTCCTCTGCTCAAGCGCGTGGGCGCGGTGGCGCCGCAAGAGGTGTGCATCGCTGACGGCAAAGTCCGCATCGACGGCGTGCCTTCAGCCGCCGTGCTGTCTGCCGATCGCTGGGGCCGGCCGCTGCCATCCCGGCAGCAATGCCACCGCTTGCGGCATGGCGAGCTGTTCCTCCTCAGTGTGACCAATCCGGCGTCGTTCGATAGCCGGTATTTCGGGCCGGTCAGCGCAGCTTCCGTGATCGGCGTTGCGCGCCCCGTCTGGCTGGAGTCGCGCCCATGATGGCCACCGATTCGCTGCGCATCATCGTGCTATCGGGCGTGTCGTTCTGCTGGCCGTTGTCATGTCGTCGCGCGTGCAGTGCGAGCGCATCCGCGCTGCACTTCGCGCTGCCTCCGGCGCAGCCGTCCCACGTGCAGGCGTCTTGCCTCGAACACGGCTGGCCTGCGGCCATTGCCGTGTTCGCCGGTGCGCTGGCTGCTGGTGCAGCCTTGCCACCGGGCCGCAGTTGCCGGGATCGAGAACCTGGGGGACAGGGGGAGGCAAATGCGGAAGGCAAGACAAAAGGACGCGGCACCGGGCCGCGTCGAAAGCCAGTCTGCACATGGGGGTTGCGCGGCACGGAGCGGCTTCGCCGCCGTGCCGCGTGGGGCGCGAAGCCCGCGCCGATGCGGGCGTGTCCGCGTGCTTCGCACGACCGGACACGCCAGAGCTTGCAGGGGGCGCAGCCATGACCGACCGCCGCGACGATGATTTCCGCATCCGCCCCAGCGCCCCGAAGAACCGGGGCCAGGGCTTCGTCTCCAAGGTGCTCAAGCAGGCAGGCAAGGCCAGCAGCGGCAAGTCGTCGGTGCGTCGTCCTGGTGCTGCCGGCGGCTCCGGGAGGGGCACGGGCCAGCGGCCCGGCTCGCGCCTGGGTCGCGGCCACACGGCGGCGCGCTTCGCCGGGGCGAAGCTGACGCCCATGTCGCGGCGCGTGACCATCAAGACGCTGCTGGTCAACCAGCGCCAGGCCAGCCCGCAGTCGCTCGCCAAGCACCTGCGCTACATCGAGCGCGATGGCGTAGGCCGCGATGGCGAGCCGGGCCAAGCCTACGGGCCGCAGACCGATGCCGCCGACCTCGACGCCTTCAAGGAACGCTGCGCCGACGACCGGCATCACTTCCGCTTCATCCTCTCGCCCGAGGACGGCGCCGAGCTGGAAGACCTGCGCACCTACACGCGGCACCTCATGGGCCGCATGGAGGCCGACCTGGGCATGGGCCTCGATTGGGTAGCCGTCAACCACTGGAACACCGACAACCCGCACACGCACATCGTCGTGCGCGGACGCGACGACACCGGCAAAGACCTCATCATCGCGGGCGACTACATCGCCGATGGCTTCCGCCATCGCGCCGCCGAACTGGCGACCGAATGGCTGGGGCCGCGCACCGAGCTGGAGATCCAGCAGACCTTGCAACGCGAGGTGGAGCAGGAACGGTGGACGAGCCTCGACCGTACCCTGCAACGAGAGGCCGGCGAGGATGGTCGGGTGCAGATCGAACGGTTCAACGAACCTGGGCTGCAACGCCAGCGCCTGCTGCTGATCGGCCGGCTGCAACGCTTGCAGCGCCTGGGCCTGGCCGACGAGATGCAGCCGGGCACCTGGGCCGTCCATGCCGACGCGGAAAAGACCCTGCGCGCCCTGGGCGAACGTGGCGACATCATCCGCACCATGCAGCGGGCGATGCGCGGCGAGCCGCGCGAACTGGCGGTGTTCGAGCCGGGCGACGAGGGCCGAACCATCCTCGGCCGCGTGGCCGCGAAGGGACTGGCCGACGAGCTGCGCGACCGGGGCTATCTGGTCATCGACGGCGTGGACGGCAAGGCCCACTACGTCGCGCTCAATGCCCGCGACGAGCTGGCGAACTACCCGACTGGCGCCGTGGTGGAGGTGAAGGGGTCGGCCGACGTGCGCGCGGCCGACAAGAACATCGCCGCGCTGGCGAGCGATGGCCTGTACCGCACTGACCACCACCTGGCCGTCGCGCAGGGTCAGGCCGTGCCGGGCCGCGATTCGCACGAAGTCGTCGCGGCCCACGTCCGCCGGCTGGAAGCCCTGCGCCGCGCCGGCATCGTGGAGCGCGTGGCCGAGGGGCTATGGAAGGTGCCGAACGACCTGGCCGAACAGGGCCGCCGCTATGACGCGCAGCGCCTGGGCGGCGTGGCGGTGGAACTGAAATCGCACCTGCCCATCG
This sequence comes from Bordetella ansorpii, assembly GCF_900078705.1. Classification (GTDB taxonomy): domain Bacteria; phylum Pseudomonadota; class Gammaproteobacteria; order Burkholderiales; family Burkholderiaceae_B; genus Bordetella; species Bordetella ansorpii_A. The sequence goes on along the minus strand of NZ_FKIF01000008.1, from coordinate 272,289 downwards.
AGCGGCAGGCCCGCGTGATCGGTGCCACTTGGCTCGACCAGCAGTTGATCGGTGGCGGGTCGGGGCTGGGTGACCTGGGTTTTGGCAGCGAGGCCAAACAGGCGATGCAGCACCGTGCCGACTTCCTGGCCGAACAGGGGCTGGCAGAGCGGCGTGGGCAGCGCGTGATCCTGGCGCGCAATCTGCTGGGCACGCTGCGCAATCGGGAGCTGGCGCAGGCCGCCAGGGACATTGCGGCCGAAACCGGCCTGGAATATCGGCCTGCGGGTGACGGTCAGCGCGTGGCCGGTATCTACCGGCGCAGCGTCATGCTCGCCAGCGGGCGCTACGCCATGCTCGATGACGGCAAGGGGTTCAGTCTGGTGCCGTGGCGGCCGGTGGTCGAGCAGCGGCTGGGCCAGCAGCTTGCCGCTACGGTGCGCGGCGGCGGGGTGTCCTGGGAGATAGGACGGCAGCGTGGGCCTGCCGTTGGCTGATCTCCTGATATAGATCCATCCAGCGTCAACATGAAACCGCAGGTCTTGTCATAAAGAGCTTGGTTATAGAAATCTGTCTGGCATACGCAGAATATTCCTATCGCAGCCTCACGAACGTCGTGCGTTGCTAGCTGACATCGGAAGTGGAGTGCCAGCCTATTCGAAAGGGCACTTCCTGATTCAATGTGTTGCCAGGCCGCCTGGGGGTTGTTGATCCCAAGGGCTTGGGTTCATTCAGGCAGGCGGCCAGTTATGGGTTTCGTCTTGACCCTCTCGGTTCCAAGCATAGAGGGCGTCATACATCACCAGGCCGTGGCGCAGCATCTCGTGGTCGTCCACGAACATGCGCGATAGGCCGAGCGAGATCGCGTAGAGGCCCGCCGATTGTGGTGTGAGTTCGAGGCGTGAAGTGTCGGCACCGCGCACGATGTTGGCCAACTGCACGAGTGCTGGTTCGGTTAGCTGGTACTTTGCCAAGAAGGCATCGAAGCTGCATTGCTCCCCGACGTGGCTAAACTCTACTCCTGGGATGTCATAGGGTATCGCACCCGTTTTCTCTGCAATGGCTAGAACCTCTGATGCGGGTACGTAAAGGAACTCGGCATCATGGTCGATGAAGCGCAGAATTAGCCAGGGACAAGCGATACGGTCGATTTTGGGACGTTCACGTGTAATCCACTTCATCATTGCCTCCTTCGTGACTCGGCTGACTTGATCGAACCCTTCATCAAAGCGCAGATGCTGATCAGGCTGTCCGGGCGCACTGGATATATCGGTTGGCCACTTCATCCCACAGGATATTTTCCATAAATGCATCTACATAGGCTGCTGCCTTCGCGCCGTAGTCGATGTGGTAGGCGTGTTCATACATATCCAGGGCCAGTATGGGCGTTCCCCCTGCCATGGCGTGACAGTGATCAGATCCCCATTGATTGCTGAGCCGACCATCACGCGGTGACCAGACCAACAGCACCCAGCCAGAACCCCCCGCCAATGCTTTGCCCATTGCAGAGAACTCGGTTTGCCAGCGAGCCAGACTTCCGAAGTCGCGCTCAATGGCGTCCCGTAAGTCGCCGGGCGGCAACTGGCCATCACCGCCCAGCGCCGCAAAGTACACTTCATGCAGCACCATCGAGTTGTAGGCCACCAGTTCTTCTCGCTTGAGGCCATTGATCAGAAATCCAGCCTCATTCAAGTAATCAAGTTCTGCGAGCTTTCTGCGAATGGCATTGAGTCTTTTGACCGCGCCTGAATAGTTGTTTTCATGGTGGCTGACAATCAGTCGTTCCGATAGACCTCTGAGACTGGTTGGATCAATTGGCAAGGCGCGTATTTCAAGTGACATGGCTTCGTTCCTCACAGAATCAGGGTTTTCAACACCAGGCCCACGACAGCGCTGGCGGCAATGACTTGGATGACGCTGCGCTTGAAGCGGAACAGGGCTACAGCCGCTCCCAGCGCCATCAGCGCCGATATCCAGTCGAAGCGCCCGGCCAGGCCCTCGGGCCATAGCACGTGATAGGCGAAGAACACGGCCAGGTTCAGGATCACACCGACGACGGCTGCGGTGATGGCGGTCAAGGGCGCCGTGAAGCGAAGATTGCCGTGGGTCGATTCGACGAGCGGTCCGCCGGCGAGAATAAAAATGAAGGAAGGCAGGAAGGTGAACCAGGTCACCAGCGCCGCCGCGACGGCACCGGCGACGAACAGAAGGTCGGGACCGAACAGCGCCTGCACATAGGCGCCCACGAAGGCGACGAAAGCCACCACCATGATCAGTGGCCCCGGATTCGCTTCGCCGAGGGCCAGGCCGTCAATCATCTGCGTCGGGGTGAGCCAGGCGTAATGGCCAACCGCGCCTTGGTAGATGTAGGGCAGTACCGCATAGGCGCCGCCGAAGGTCAGCAGGGCCGCCTTGGTGAAGAACCATCCCATCTGCGTCAGGCTGTGATCCCAGCCGTAGCCTGCCGTGAGCAGCGCCATGGGAATCAACCACAGGAGAAAGCCGGCGACGGCCACGCGCAACAGGCCGGACCAGCGGAATCGGGCATGTTCGGGCGTTGGTGTGTCGTCATCAATCAGTGCCGGGCCGTAGGACTTGTCCGCTGCGGCATGACCACCACCCGTCTTGAACCTGTGCGGTGCAATGCGCCCGCCGATGTAGCCGGTCAGTGCGGCGCCGGCAACGATGTAGGGGAAGGGCACGTTCAGCGCGAAGATGGCCACGAAAGCGGCGGCGGCAATGGCCCACATCACGCTGTTCTTGAGTGCCCGCGAGCCGATGCGATGCACGGCCTGCACCACGACCGCCGTGATGGCGGGCTTGATGCCGTAGAACAGTCCCGCCACCAGGGCCGTGTCGCCGTAGGCGATGTAGAGCCACGACAACAGGATCAGGAAGCCCAGCCCCGGCAGCAGAAACAGGGTGCCCGCCACAATGCCTCCCCAGGTACGGTGCATGAGCCAGCCCATGTAGGTGGCCAACTGCTGCCCTTCCGGACCCGGCAGCAGCATGCAGTAGTTGAGCGCGTGCAGGAAACGGCGTTCACTGATCCAGCGGCGCTGTTCGACCAGTTCCCGGTGCATGAGGGCGATCTGTCCGGCGGGGCCGCCGAAGCCGATGAAACCGAGTTTTAGCCAGAGACGAAAAGCCTCCCAAAAACCGACCGGCGGCGGAGCCGCCACTACAACGTCCTCCGTCAAACTTTCTGTCACGTTATTTGTCACGTTATGGTTGCTCCTTTGTTGTCAAAGCTGGCGAGCAAGCCGTCGAAGACAGCAGATGCGGCGGCCAGCAGCGAATCGTCTTGGGTAAGGGTTTCGCGCAGCCCGGCGAGTACGCTCTCGATGCCGACCGCCTCGGGCGGCTGGATGCCACCGACATCGAGGTAATGCACCAGTAGGCCAAGCCGTGCGATGGCAGCCTGTTCCAGCCCGAAACTCACAGCCAGCACCTCGAAGGTGACGCGACCACCGATGTGGCTGAAGGTGGCACCATCGAAATCGAAGCCCAGCGCGTCGGGCGGGCAGTCGTCAGGACTGTCCAGCCACAGAATCCGCGCCTGCGGGTCGATGAAACGGCGGATTAGCCAGGCGCTGGCCAGCCGGTCCACCCAGGGCCGGCGCCGCGTCGCCCAGGTACGGCCCTGATAGTCGGACAGGCCCAGGCGCTCAATCACGCCGTTCATCGCCTGCGGTTCGTCCGGGGACAAGGCCCGCGCACAGGCCAGTTCCAGTTCACACAGGGCGGCATCCGTCTGCCGTTGCGCTTCGCCGGGGAAGAAGTCGATTTCGATTAGATTGGTGAAGGCCCTGCGCAGCTTGCGCACTTGCTTGAGCGCGTCTTGAACGGTCTCGGGGGTCAGCGTTTCCCGCACCTGTGCCACTTCGGCTGACAGGGCGGTGAATTCAGCGCCGCGATCGAACAGGGCGACGAAGCTCTCTCCCTCCGGCTCCTCGATGCGCAGCACATGGGCGCTCCCTCCTCCCTCGCGCACTTCGGCCGCCAGCCCTTCCAGGGTGGTGCGGCAATCTTCGTGTTCCGGCATCAGGTAGACACCGTCGCGCAGGACGGCGGCGCCGGATGCCTTGAGGGCACGCCAGACCCGTTGCCGGGCTGTGGCGTTCTCGGTGGGCAAAGACAGAATCAGGGTGATCATCTTCATGTTGTAGATATTGTCTCAATGTAGAATAATACTCTACAACATTTTTTTCTGAGGCGGAGGGTCACATGAGCATCCACCTTGCTGGCTTAGTAGGTACGGCTTTCGGCTTTCTGTTCTCGGCCGGACTGATTAAGGCGGCGGCGCTTCCGGCAGTCGTCGTCGCTAGTAGGCGCAACGGTGGATTCGGCGAAAGACTCCTTCGCGGAACACGCATCTACCTCCAAACGCCACGGTTGCGCGGTCTGCTGGCATTGCATCTTTGCGCGGCGGCCGGTGGGGCGATGGTGTTCGTCAACACCATCGTGATCGTTCGGAACTTCTTGGATGGCAGCGAACAGCAGGTTGCACTGGCGCTTGCGACCTTCGGAGGCGGTTCCACGTTGGCCGCGCTGCTATTGCCCAAGGTGCTTGACCGAATCTCTGATCGCTGCGTGATGTTGTCCGCCGCGACGATGATGGTGCTTGCGCTGCTGGCCACTGCTGCCGCCTGGATCGCATTGCCATCTTGGCGAGATTGGGCGTTGCTGCTGCCGGCATGGGGCGTGTTGGGCGTTGCCTATGCCGGATTGGTGACGCCTGGAGGGCGCTTGATACGGCGGTCGGCACACGAGGAGGATCTACCAGCGGTGTTCGCCGCGCAATTCTCCTTCTCGCATATCTGTTGGCTGCTGGCGTACCCATTGGCAGGCTGGGTCGGCCTCAAGTTCGGTCTTGGCGTTGCCTTGGCTGCTCTGAGTTGCCTTGCGGTCGTTGGGATGCTTGCCGCAGTTCGGAGCTGGCCGCGAGACGACCAATCAGTTCTTGTGCATGAGCATGGCGATCTTCCAGATGACCATGCGCACCTTCGGTCGTATGGCGTAGCGCCGCACGCACATCCGTTTGTCATCGACACGCTGCATCGGCGCTGGCCCGGATGAACAAGTCGAGGTTCCGGCAATGGTTAAGGAGCGGCTTCTTTCTTGGTTCGCAGGGAGTGAGTATTCGATGGAATTGAGACACCTGAGATATTTTCTCGCTGTAGCGGAGGAACTTCACTTCGCACGTGCCGCAGAGAAGCTGCACATCGAGCAATCGCCCCTGTCCCGAGCCATCAAGGAGTTGGAAGAAGAATTGGGCGTTGTGTTACTCGCCCGTACCACACGCAGTACGCGGCTGACTCGTGCTGGCAAACTCTTCATAGTGCATGTGCGCCGCGTGTTCTCCGCCTTGGAACAAGCGCGCGACAGTGTGAAAGCAGCGGCGAATGGCTTTCATGGGCAGTTGCGTGTGGCCTTGTCCGATGGCATCACGCCATCGCGCCTGCCAGCTTTGCTGGCGTTGTGCCGCCAAGAAGAACCCGAGGTTGAACTGCGATTCTTCGAGGTGCCATTGTCTCAGCAGATCAAGGGGCTGCATGAAGATATGTACGACGTGGGGTTTGCACAGTCCGATGACGTGGGCGATGGCATCGCCACCATGCCGGCCTGGAATGACACGCTCATCGTGACGGTGCCAGCGCGGCATCCGCTGCTGGCACACAAGCGCATCCCTCTGGAGGAACTGCTGCGCTATCCGCTGGTTCTGTGCGATCCACAAGTGTGCGAAGGCCATGCCAAATTCGTCGATCGGGTGCTGCGCCGAGCCGACATTGAGCCGCTGGTCGCAGAGCGTGTCGCTACGTGCGATCTGATGATGGCCTTGGTATCGGCCGGCCTCGCGCTTGGGTTTACTGGCGCCGCGCGCATTGCCGCCAATCCCGATTCAGGCGTGGTGGCCCGGCCGCTGGCATTGCGCGTGCCGCCGCTGACAACCTACCTGCTGTACCCCGACGGCGAGCCGTCCGAGGTGCTGGCGCGGTTCGTTGAGCGCGTGCAGGCCATCGAGTCACCGGAACCCGCAAGGCCCAAGGCGGGTCGTCATTCCGATTTCCTAGAGGAGCCTCCGCCATGAAGAAGACCGTCCCATTCTTGTTGGTGGCCGCATTGACTGCCTGCGGCCAGTCCGAGACGCCTCAGAAGGCCAACACGTCGGAAGCGAATATCCCGACAGTGGAAGAACTGGCGGCCAACCCCGAACGGCTCAAAGAGTTGCGCCAGCAATGCAAGACCGATCGCCCCAAGCTCGGCGACTTGCTGTGCAACCGAGTGGCCGAGGCCACACGCAAGCGGTTCTATGGCGACGTCGAAACGCCGTACACGCCGCCGAAGGAACCGCCCAAGTTCTGATCGTTGGCGATTCGCCGCATCGCCTTCATTTTTCTGTTCGACACGCCGCAATGCGCCTTCGCTTGCGGCGTTTTTCTTTGGCTCGCCGTCACACTCATTCTGTCTTTTTGCTCGACCTTTCTGCTGAAAACGGTCTTTGACCGGCACTGACCCGGCACCGATCCTGACGCCTGCGGCACGCCTTTGTGCCGCTCTTTCCATGAGGAATCAGCTCAGGAGAAATCGGAGGCCAGGTCATGCAAGGGACGAACGTGCTGTTCGGTCAGATCGCCGTCGTATTCGGCATCGTGATCGCCGGCGTGTGGGGCGCCACACAATGGACAGCAGCCGCCCTTGGCTATCAAGTACGCCTTGGCTCGCCCTGGTTCGACTTCCTTGGCACGTCGATCTACCACCCTTGGAAACTGTTTGAGTGGTGGTTCTTCTTCGGGGCCTATGCACCGGAAGTATTCGACACCGGCGGCACCATCGCCGGCACCAGCGGCATGGTCGCCGTGGGCGTTGCCATCGCCATGTCGGTCTGGCGCTCGCGCCAAGCTCGCCTCGTTACCACCTACGGCTCTGCGCGCTGGGCTAGCGCGCAGGACATTCGCAAGGCGGGCCTCACGCAACCGGCCGGCGTGTTCCTCGGCCAGCACGACCGCCAGTACCTGCGGCATGAAGGCCCGGAACACGTCCTGACCTTCGCGCCTACGCGCTCGGGCAAGGGCGTTGGCCTCGTGGTGCCGACGCTGCTTTCCTGGCCCGCATCCGCCGTCATCCACGACATCAAAGGCGAGAACTGGCAGATCACCGCAGGCTGGCGCTCGCGTTTCTCGCATTGCCTGCTGTTCAACCCGACCGATGCGAAGTCGGCGGCCTACAACCCGCTGCTGGAGGTGCGGCGAGGCGCGCATGAGGTGCGCGACGTTCAGAACATCGCAGACATTTTGGTCGATCCCGAAGGTGCATTGGAGCGCCGGAACCATTGGGAGAAAACCAGCCACGCGCTGTTGGTCGGTGCGATCTTGCATGTGCTCTACGCCGGCGAAGACAAGACGCTGCGCGGCGTCGCCAACTTCCTCTCCGACCCGGCCAGCCCGTTCGAGCTGACCTTGCACCGGATGATGACCACGCCCCACCTGGGCGATGGGCCGCATCCTGTCGTCGCTTCGGCGGCGCGCGAAGTGCTCAACAAGTCGGACAACGAGCGTTCCGGCGTGTTGAGCACCGCCATGTCGTTCCTCGGCCTGTACCGCGACCCGACGGTGGCCGAAGTCACCTCGCGCTGCGATTGGCGCATCGCCGACCTGATCGCGGTCGAGCATCCGGTATCGCTGTACCTCGTGGTGCCGCCTTCGGACATTTCGCGGACGAAGCCGCTCATTCGCCTGATCCTCAACCAGATCGGACGGCGCCTCACCGAATCGCTCGATGGCTCCGATGGCATCGAGCGCCGCCACAAGCTGCTGCTGATGCTCGATGAGTTCCCTGCGCTGGGGCGCCTGGACTTCTTCGAGACGGCGCTGGCCTTCATGGCGGGCTACGGCATCCGCAGCTTCCTCATCGCGCAGTCGCTCAACCAGATCGACAAGGCGTATGGGCAAAACCACTCCATCCTCGACAACTGCCATGTGCGCGTGACGTTCGCCACGAACGACGAGCGCACCGCCAAACGGATCTCCGAGACGCTGGGCACGGCCACCGAGCTGCGCGCCCAGCGCAACTACGCGGGCCATCGGCTCGCGCCGTGGCTGGGCCACCTGATGGTGTCGCGCCAGGAAACCGCGCGCCCGCTGCTGACGCCGGGCGAAGTGATGCAGCTTCCGCCCGACGAGGCGGTGGTGATGGTGTCCAGCGTCGCGCCAATCAAGGCGAAGAAGCTGCGCTACTACGCGGACGGCAATTTCAAGCGTCGCGTGCTGTCGCCGCCCGTACTGGCGGGCGGGCAGTACGCAGACGCGCCGCCATCGCGGCCCGACGACTGGAGCGGGTTGGCGGTTCCCGCCGTGCCCGCCGCACCGGCCACGGCATCCGCCGATGGCCTGGGTTCCACGGATGACGGCGGCCCGCGCCGCCAACCCGAACTCTCCGAAACCGTCACCTACGCCCCCGAGCTGGCCGTGCCGACTGCCGACCTCGCGCTGCTCGATGACGACGACGACCTGCCGCTTCCCCTTCCTCGCCAGCTTGACCCGGTCATGCAGCGCACGGCGCGGCTGGCTTCCCTCGACCCCAACGACGGAATCGAGCTATGAGCCACTACCGCCTCAACCTATTCATCCAGCCAGAGCACGCCAAGCGCCTGGACGAGCTGGCCGCCATGAAAGGCGTGTCCAAGTCGTCCATCGTCGCCGCTGCCTTGGCGTCCTGGCTGTCGCCCGATGCCGCCGACCAGCGCGAGGCGGCCATCGCCAAGCGGTTGGATCGCCTGTCGCGCCAAACCGAACGCCTGGAGCGCGACCAGAACATCCAGATCGAGACGCTGGCGCTGTTCATTCGCTACTACCTCACGGTCAGCACGCCAGTCCCCGAGGCACACCAAGAGGCCGCCCGCGCCCAAGGCAAAGCGCGCTTCGAGCAGTTCGTTGAACAGTTGGGCCGGCACCTGCTGCGCGGGCGCAGCCTGGTGCGCGACGTGGTGGAAGAACTGCATCCCGACCCGATGCGGATGGAAGACGCGGCGGCAGCCGCGCAAGCGCAGGAGCGTGCGTCATGAGCGCCGTTCCGCAGTCCATGAGCGCCACGTCGCTCGACCGCCGCATCCAGATGCTGCGCACGGCGATGGGGCCGCTGATCGCCGCGGCACTCGAAGACCCGGACGTGGTGGAGGTGATGCTGAATCCCGATCGCACCCTCTGGGTGGATCGGCTTTCCAGTGGTCGGGCGCCGATGGGCGTGGAACTGTCCGAAGCGGACGGTGAGCGAATCATCCGCCTCGTGGCAGCCCATGTCGGAGCGGAGGTGCATCGCGGCCAACCGCTGCTGTCGGCCGAGTTGCCGGAAACGGGAGAACGCTTCGAGGGCATCTTGCCGCCTGCCGCGCCGGGGCCAGCCTTCGCGCTGCGCAAGCGCGCCATCGGCGTCATTCCGCTGGAGCGGTACGTCATCGACGGGATGATGACCAGCGCGCAAGCGGGCTTTCTCGTTCGCGCCGTGCGCGAGCGGCAGAACGTCTTGATCGCCGGCGCTACCAGCAGCGGCAAGACGACCCTGGCCAATGCGCTGCTGGCCGAGATTGCCGCCACGGGCGACCGCGTGCTGGTGCTCGAAGACACGGTGGAGCTGCAATGCGCGGCCCGTGACCACGTTCCCCTGCGCACGCGCGCAGGCGTGGTGTCGATGACCGAGCTGGTTCGCTCGTCCATGCGCCTGCGGCCTGATCGCGTCGTCGTTGGCGAAGTGCGCGGCGCCGAGGCGCTGGATCTCATCAAGGTATGGGGCACGGGCCACCCCGGCGGCATCGCCACGATCCATGCCGGCTCCGCGCTCGGCGCGCTGCTGCGCCTGGAGCAACTGATTCTCGAAGTGGCGGTGAATCCGCCCCGTGCGCTGATCGCCGAGGCGGTCAACGTGGTGATCCACATCGCCGGACGCGGGCGCAAGCGCCGCATAGAGAGCATCGCCCGTGTCGTCGGCTTCGACGCAGTGGGCTACCAACTGGCGGACGCGCTGGAAACGCCGTTTCCCGAGCTTCAGCCACTTCCCGATGCCGCACCCGCTGCGGCGACTTCCCCACCCCCTGACTCACTTGGAGAACTGCCATGACGCAGATGACCATTCCTGCTTTCCGTTTTTCTGCAAATCCGGCTTTGCGTCTTGCGCGGCTGCGCTGCCTGGCCCGTCCTGCGGGACAAGGGCTGCTGCTGGCCGCGCTGCTGTTGTTCCTGGCCGGAACCGCGCAGGCCGCCGGTTCCTCGATGCCGTGGGAAGGCCCGCTGCAATCCATCCTCGAATCCATCCAGGGGCCGGTGGCGCGCATCGTGGCCGTCATCATCATCATCGCCACGGGCCTCGCGCTCGCCTTCGGCGATACGTCGGGCGGATTCCGCAAGCTGATCCAGATCGTCTTCGGCCTGTCCATCGCGTTCGCCGCTTCGAGCTTCTTCCTGTCGTTCTTCAGCTTCTCCGGCGGGGCCGTCGTATGAGTGCCCCGGACACCTTCGCCGCCGGCTTCGAGGTGCCGCTGCATCGCTCGCTGACCGAGCCGATTCTGCTGGGCGGTGCGCCGCGCACCGTGGCGATCGCCAACGGCACGCTGGCCGCCGCTGTCGGGCTGGGCCTGCAATTGTGGATACCGGGCGTGGTGCTCTGGATCGTCGGCCATTCGCTGGCGGTCTGGGGCGCGCGCCTTGATCCGCAGTTCATGGCCGTGTTCGCCCGCCACATCAAACACAAGCCGCTGCTGGATGTTTGAGGGGAGGACGCCGCGATGCTGAATCTCGCCGAATACCGCCAGCGCCCGGCGCTGCTCGCCGACTGGCTGCCCTGGGCCGGGTTGGTCGCGCCGGGCGTCGTCTTGAACAAGGACGGCAGTTTCCAGCGCACGGCCCGGTTTCGCGGGCCTGACCTCGACAGCGCGACGCAAGGCGAGCTGATCGCCACGTCGGCGCGCCTGAACAACGCGCTGCGCCGGTTGGGCTCGGGCTGGGCCTTGTTTATCGAGGCCGAGCGCCGCCCGGCGGCGGGCTACCCGCACTCTGGTTTCCCCGAGCCGCTGTCCTGGCTGGTGGACGAGGAACGCCGCGCCACCTTCGAGGAATCTGGCCATCACTTCGAGAGCGGCTATCACCTGACGCTGGTGTACCTGCCACCAGAAGAATCCCGTGCCCGTGCAGCCCAGATGCTCTACGAGAACACGCCGACGAATGGCGTGGACTGGCGTGAGCGCCTGCAATCCTTCGTCGCGGAGACGGATCGCGTCTTTGACCTGCTCGACGGCGTGATGCCGGAAATCGCCTGGCTCGATGACGGCCAGACGCTGACCTACCTGCACGCCACTATCTCGACGCGGCGCTATCGCGTCGGTGTGCCCGAGGTGCCGTTCCACATCGACGCGCTGCTGACCGACTCCGCGCTGGTCGGTGGCCTGGCGCCCATGCTGGGCGACCAGCACCTGCGCGTGGTGTCGGTGCGGGGCTTCCCGACATCGACCTGGCCGGGGATTCTGGACGACCTCAACCGCCTGGGCTTTGCATACCGCTGGAACACGCGCTTTCTCTGCCTCGACAAATCCGAAGCGGAACGGGAGTTGGGACGCCTGCGCCGCCAGTGGTTCGCCAAACGCAAGAACGTCATCGCGCTGCTGCGCGAAACGATCTTCCAGCAGGAAAGCCCGCTGGTCGATACCGACGCCAACAACAAGGCGGCCGACGCCGACGCCGCCTTGCAGGAGTTGGGCAGCGACCAGGTGGCCTTCGGCTACCTGACGGGGACCGTCACCGTCATGGACACGGACCCCGCCGTGGCGGACGAGAAGCTGCGCATGGTGGAGCGTGTCATCCAGGGCCGGGGCTTCGTGACCATCCCCGAAACGCTCAACGCCGTGGATGCGTGGCTGTCGTCCATTCCGGGCAACGCCTACGCCAACGTGCGCCAGCCCATCGTCTCGACGCTGAACCTCACGCACCTGATGCCAGTATCGGCAGTGTGGGCCGGGCCGGAGAAGAACGAGCATCTGGACGGCCCGCCGCTGATCGTCACGCGCACCGATGGTGCCACACCGTTCCGGCTGGTGACCCACATCGGCGACGTGGGCCACACGCTGGTCGCGGGGCCGACCGGCATGGGCAAGTCGGTGTTGCTGGCGACGATGGCGATTCAGTTCCGCCGCTATCGCGGCTCGCGCATCTTCGCCTTCGACATGGGGCGTTCGATCCGTGCGGCCATCCTGGGCATGGGCGGCGAGCACTACGACCTGGGCGCGGATGACGAGATCGCCTTCCAGCCGCTCGCACGCATCGACCGCGAGGGCTACCGCACCTGGGCCAGCGAATGGGTGGAAGGCCGCCTGCTGCACGAAGGCGCGGCCGTCGGCCCGGACGAGAAGGCGGCCATCTGGTCTGCGCTGGGGAGCCTGGCCAGCGCGCCGGTGGAGCAGCGCACGCTCACGGGCCTGACGGCGTTGCTGCAATCGAACACGTTGCGCCAGGCACTCGCGCCCTACGTCCTGGGCGGCGCGCACGGCAGGCTGCTGGATGCCGACCATGACCGCCTCGGCACGGCCGATGTGCAGGCGTTCGAGATGGAGGAGCTGATGCACAGCAAGGCCGCTGTGCTCGCGGTGCTGCGCTACCTGTTCGCGCGCTTCGAGGAGCGGCTGGATGGTGCGCCCACGCTGCTGATCCTTGATGAAGCGTGGCTGTTCCTCGACGACCCGGTGTTTGCGGCGCGCATCCGCCAGTGGCTCAAGACGCTGCGCAAGAAGAACGTCAGCGTGATCTTCGCAACGCAGTCGCTCGCGGACGTGAAGGACTCGGCCATCGCGCCGGCCATCATCGAAAGCTGCGCGAGTCGGATTTTCTTGCCGAACCCGCAAGCGACCGAACCGCAGATTCGCACGATCTATGAGGGCTTCGGGCTGAACTCGCGCCAGATCGAAATCGTCGCCACCGCGCAGCCCAAGCGCGACTACTACTACCAATCCCGCCTCGGCAACCGCCTGTTCGACCTCGACCTGGGGCCGGCGACGCTGGCCTTCGCGGGTGCTTCCACGCCGCAAGACCAGCGCGCCATTGATGAGGTTCTTGGCCGCGTGCCGCAGGACGCCGGCGTGCCCGGCTTCGCGGGCGCCTGGCTGCGCCATCGCGGCCTCGATTGGGCGGCCGACCTGCTGCCCTCGTTCCCCGGCTACGCGCCGGGTTCCCTCCGTACCGCTGACCACCCCCAGGAGAACCAACTATGAAATTGCATACCCCCAAGCTCGCCGCGTTGACCGCCGCCTGCGTGCTCGCATTCGGCATCGCGCAACCCGCCCACGCCTTGTTCGGCGTCGGCGACATCGTGCTCGACCCGACCAATCTGGTGCAGAACACGCTCACCGCCGTTCGCACGCTGGAGCAGATCAATAACCAGATCCAGCAACTCCAGCACGAAGCGCAGATGCTCATTAACCAGGCGCGCAACCTGGCCAGCCTGCCGTCCAGCGTGGTCGGCCAGTTGCGCGCGAACCTGGCGACCACCCAGCGACTGATCGCGCAGGCCAAGGGCTTGGCCTACGAAGTGACAAGCATCGACCGCGAATTCGTGCGCCTGTATCCCGAGAAGTACGCCGCCACGGTGAGCGGCAATCAGATGTACCTCGATGCGCAGGAGCGTTGGAAGAACACGCTCAACGGCCTGCAAACGACCATGCAGATGCAGGCCCAGGCGTCGCAGAACCTGAGCGACGACGAAAGCGTGCTGGCCGACCTCGTGGGCAAGAGCCAGTCGGCCGAGGGCGCGCTGCAAGCGATGCAGGCCATGAACCAGTTGCTGGCCTTGCAGGCCAAGCAGTCGATCCAGACGCAGCGGCTCCAGATCACGCAAGACCGCGCGGCCTCGCTGGAACTGGCGCGGCAGGCGGCGGCCACGGAGCGCGGGCGCGAAGTGACGCGCCGCTTCCTGGGCGAAGGCACGCCGTACACGCCGCAGCCCGTCAATTTCTACAACCGCTGACGGAGGCTGCCATGCAACGCACGCCCGTCGTGTTTGCTTTCGCCATTCATGCGCTGGTGCTGGCCGGCTGTGACCGGCCGCAGCAAGTGTCGGTGAATGCGCTCGCCGCCGACCCGGCCCGGTTGCACGCGCTGCGCGCGCAGTGCCGCGCGGGCGCGCACGACGGCGCGTTTTGCGCGCAGGTGGCACAGGCCGACCTGCGGCGCTTTCTCTCCGGCCAGGCCGGGCCGAATGAGTACCAGACGCTGGCCGACCTGCCGCCGATCCCGCCCAGCTTCGATGAACCCGCCGATGGCAGCGCGGCAATCGCTCTGCCTGGGCAGGAGGACTCGCCATGAACGACGTGACGGTCATCGACCGCTTCCTCGACACCTTCTCGCGCTACATCGACTCGGGCTTTGGCCTGTTGCACGGCGAAGTGGCGTTTCTGACCGCCACGCTGATCGTCATCGACATGACGCTCGCCGGGCTGTTCTGGGCGATGAGCCATGCCACCGGCCAGGGCGAGGACGTGATCGCCAAGCTGATCCGCAAGGTGCTGTACGTCGGCGCCTTCGCCTACATCATCGGCAACTTCAACTGGTTGGCTGGCATCGTGTTCCGCTCCTTCGCCGGGCTGGGCCTGACGGCCAGCGGCTCGACCCTGAGCATGGAGAACTTCCTGCAACCGGGCCGGCTGGCGAAGGTCGGCATCGACGCCGGTGCGCCGATCCTGAAACAGATCGGCGACATGGCGGGCTTCCCCGAAGTCTTCGTGAACATCACGCCCATCGTCGTGATGTTCCTCGCTTGGCTGATCGTCCTGCTGTGCTTCTTCGTGCTGGCGATCCAGCTTTTCATCACGCTGATCGAGTTCAAGCTGACCACGCTTGCCGGCTTCGTGCTGGTGCCGTTCGCGCTCTGGAACAAGACCGCATTTCTCGCCGAGAAGGTGCTGGGCAACGTGGTGTCGTCCGGCATCAAGGTGCTGGTGCTGGCGGTGATCGTGGGCATCGGCTCGGGCCTGTTCGCCGAGTTTCAGGTACAGCCCGCCGAACCATCCATCGACCACTCCGTGGTCGTGATGCTGGCCTCGCTGACGCTGCTGGCCTTGGGCATCTTCGGGCCGGGCATTGCAACCGGGCTGGTGTCCGGCGGCCCGCAGCTCGGCGCAGGTGCGATGGCCGGTGCGGCGCTGGGCGCGGCCGGCGCTGCTGTTGCCGTGGGCGCTGCGGCTACGGGCGTCGGCGGCGCAGTCGCCGCCGGGGCGCGCATGGCGCCCGCAGCCGCCAAGCTGGCCGGTAGCGGAGCGCGTGCCGCCACTGGGGCCGCCAGCAGCGCGCGGTCGGCGTTTCAGGCGGGTTCTGCATCCGCCGGCGGCGGCCTCAAGGGCGCTGCCGCTGGTGTCGGCAATGTCGCCAAGACCGGCGCGCAGGCGACCGGGCAGAAGGTGGCTGAGGGCGCGCGCTCGATGAAGGAGCGTGTCGCCGCCGCCTTCCGGCCCGATGACGCCGGATCGGCGTCAGGGGGCGGTGCCGCACAGGCTGCAAACGAGCCAACCCCATCCACCGCGCAACCCGCCTGGGCCAAGCGCCTGCATCGCAGGCAGCAGCTCACCCATGCCGCGACGACCGCCGCCCACACGCTGCGCGGCGGCGATGGCGGCAGCTCCAGCCAAGGCCCGAGCCTGCGCGATTCCGATTCCTGATCTTCAAGGAGAACTCCCATGCGATTCAAACGACCGCAGGTGCGCTACGCCGATACGCCACAGCCTGCTACTCCGTATCAATCCGCCGCCCAGGTTTGGGACGAGCGCATCGGCTCGGCCCGCGTGCAGGCCAGAAACTGGCGTTTCATGGCCTTTGGCTGCCTCACGCTGGCCGTGCTGATGGCGGGCGGCCTAGTCTGGCGCTCGGCGCAGTCCATCGTCACGCCCTACGTCATTGAGGTGGACAACGCGGGCCAGGTGCGCGCTGTCGGCGAGGCCGCCACGCCCTACAAGCCCAGCGATGCGCAGATCGCCTACCACCTGGGCCGCTTCATCGGCCTGGTGCGCTCGCTGTCCATCGACCCCATCGTGGTGCGGCAGAACTGGCTCGATGCCTACGACTACACGACCGACAAAGGCGCGGTCGTGCTCAACGAGTACGCCCGCACGAATGACCCGTTCGCGCGCATCGGCAAGGAGTCGGTGACGGTGCAGATCACCAGCGTGACCCGCGCCAGCGACACGTCTTTCAACGTGCGCTGGACGGAAACGCGCTTCGTCAATGGCGCGCTGGATCGCACCGAACGCTGGAACGCGGTGATTTCCACGGTGCTGCAAACCCCGCGCACCGAGCAGCGTCTGCGCAAGAACCCCCTGGGCATCTACGTCAACGGGCTGTCGTGGAGCCGCGAACTGGAAGCTAACGAAGGAGCAAAACCATGAATGATCTTTTCCGTAAATCCGCCTTGCCGGTGATGCTTCTGGCTTCGACCGTGCTGTTCTCTGGCTGCGCTACTCAGGGCAAGCCGCCACCGACCATTTCGCTCGATGAGCCGGTGCAGGCCCAGCCGCTGCCGGAGCCACCAAAACCGGTGGAGGTGGTCACGGTGCCGCAGCCGCTCGCGCTGCCGTCGCAGTTGAAACCACTGCCAGAGACCGAGGAGGCCAAGCCCGCGCCGGAACCCGCGGATGAGAAAGTGCGCGTCTCGCGCGCCAATGCCGAGGCCCGTGTCGCGCCCACGCGCGAAGGCTACGTCAACGCGATCCAGGTCTGGCCCTTTACCGATGGCGCGCTTTACCAGCTCTATGCGGCCGTGGGCCGCGTGACGGTGGTTTCGCTGCAGCCCGGCGAGGAACTGGTGACGGTCGCGGCCGGCGACACGGTGCGCTGGATCGTCGGGGACACGTCGAGCGGCAGCGGTGAGGCTCTGCGCGTCAACGTGATGGTCAAGCCGATCCGCTCGGGCTTGAAGACCAATCTGGTCATCACCACCAGCCGCCGGACGTATCTGCTGGAGCTGACTTCGACCGAAAAGACGTGGATGGCGTCGGTGTCCTGGGAGTACCCGAAGGACAAGATGCTGGCCTTGCAGCGCCAGGCGCAGGCGGCCAGCGCCGCCGCCCCGGTCGATAGCGGCCTGTCGCTGGAGAAGATCCGTTTCCGCTATGCCATCAGCGGCAGCAATCCGCCGTGGAAGCCGCTGCGTGCTTTCGATGACGGCGAGAAGGTCTACATCCAGTTCCCGCCCGGCATCGCCCAGGGCGAGCTGCCGCCGCTGTTCGTGATCGGCGCGCAAGGCGACGGGCAACTGGTGAACTACCGATTCCGTGCGCCGTACTACATCGTTGATCGCCTGTTCGGCGCGGCCGAACTGCGCCTGGGCGGGGACAAAGGCGACGTGGTGCGGATTGAGCGCACGGACGGCACACGGAGGAACTGACCATGAGCCAGGACGATTCCCCTGATCTTGCGGCGCAGGCGGGCAAGGTCGCGCCCGAGGCGGTGGCGCTGCGCGCCCAGCCGCGCCCGGTCACGCGCCTGAACCGGCGCACGCTGGCCATCCTCGTCGGCGTCCTGTCGGTCGCCGTGCTCGGGGCCACGATCTGGTCATTGCAGCCGCACCGGCGCGGCACGGGCGAGCAGACCGAGCTTTACAACGTCGATCGCGTCTCGAAGTCCGAGGGGCTGGATGGTCTGCCGGCCGACTACTCGAAGCTGCCGCCGAAGGTGCCCGAGCTGGGGCCGCCGCTGCCGGGTGATCTCGGCCCAGCCATCGTGAAGTCGCAGCAGCCGGTGACGCCGGCCTACGCACCGCCGGGACATGATCCGGCGGATGCGTGGCGCAAGGAGGCCGATGCGGCGGCGAACTCGTCGGTGTTTTTCCGCTCGGGCAACCAAGGCAAGGCCACCGCGCCGGTCACGGCGCAAGCCGCTGCGGCTGCGCCCGGCAGCGCCTTGGCGGGCTTCGACCCGCTGGCCGCTGGCCCGGCCTCGACGGCGGCCCAGCCATCCGACCCGACAGCCGTGCAGAACCGGCAAGACCAGAAAGAGGCTTTCCTGAAAGGCGGTTCTACGGAAACCCGCAATTCCGGCAATCTCCAGATGCCGGCCTCGCCGTATCAGGTCATGGCGGGAACGGTGATCGCGGGCGCGCTGGTGACGGGCATCAAGTCCGATCTGCCGGGCGACGTGATAGCCACGGTGACGGAGCCGGTCTATGACACGGCCACTGGCAAGTTCCTGCTGATCCCACAGGGATCGCGCATCCTGGGCAAGTACAACAGCCAGGTGAGCTACGGGCAGAGCCGCGTACAGGTGGTGTGGAACCGCGTCATCCTGCCGGACACGTCCTCGCTGAAGCTAGACAACCTGGCGGGCACTGACCCTGCCGGCTATTCCGGCCTGGAGGATGGCGTCGATTGGCATTGGGATCGCGTCTTCGCGGGTGCGGCGCTGACGACCCTGCTGGGCGTGGGTGCCGAGTTGGCCGCACCGGAAAACCGGCAGGATGGCAACCGCATCGTGATCGCTGGGCGCGATAGCGCGCAGGACAGCATCAACCAGGTCGGCCAAGAGATGACCCGGCGCAACATGAACATCCAGCCGACGCTGACCGAGCGGCCGGGCCTGCCGGTGCGGATCATCGTCAACCGCGATTTTGTGCTGCGGCCGTACCAGCCTATGTTCTTCAACCGTGGAATTGCGAAATGAACACCACCAGGAAGTTGCGGCTTGGGCCGCTGCCCAAGGTCGAGAGCGTCAAGCTGGCCTTTGCGTGCCCGGTCAGCCTGAAAGCCGACCTCGACCGTTACGCCGCGCTGCACGCGCAGGTGTACGGCGAAGCGGTCGATGCCACGACGCTGATCCCGCACATGCTAGAGGCCTTCATGCAAGGAGACCGTGGGTTTCAGAGAAACAGCGCTAGTAAACACGCATTGCAAAACGCTGGTGGAGTAACCATCTCCGGTTGCCGTACAAGGTGCCGGTGGAAAGCTGGAACGATTACGGCCAGCGCGAGCAGACACGGCGGGAGCACTTGGTCGAGCTGCAAACGGTGTTTGGATTCAAGCCCTTCACCATGAGTCACTACCGGCAAGCCGTGCATACACTGACCGAACTGGCCTTGCAAACAGACAAAGGCATTGTGCTGGCCAGCACCCTTGTTGAAAACCTGCGGCGGCAGAGCATCATCCTACCCGCCATGAATGCCATCGAGCGCGCAAGCGCCGAGGCCATTACCCGTGCCAACCGGAGCATCCATGCGGCATTGGCCGATTCCTTGATACCTGTCCATCGCCAGCGCCTGGACGAACTGCTCAAGCGCAAGGATGGTAGCAAAATGACGTGGCTAGCGTGGCTGCGCCAATCGCCCGCCAAGCCGAACTCGCGCCACATGCTTGAACACATCGAACGCCTCAAAGCCTGGCAGGCGCTTGACCTACCTGCTGGCATCGAACGGCAGGTACACCAAAACCGCTTGCTCAAGATCGCCCGCGAGGGCGGCCAGATGACGCCCGCCGACCTGGCCAAGTTCGAGTCGCAGCGGCGTTACGCCACCTTGGTAGCACTGGCCATCGAGGGCATGGCCACCGTCACTGATGAAATCATCGACCTTCACGACCGCATCATCGGCAAGCTGTTCAATGCGGCCAAGAACAAGCATCAACAGCAGTTCCAGGCTTCCGGCAAGGCGATCAACGACAAGGTGCGGATGTATGGGCGCATCGGTCAGGCGCTGATTGAAGCCAAACAAAGCGGCGGCGATCCGTTCGCCGCCATCGAAGCGGTCATGCCGTGGGACACCTTCGCCGCCAACGTCACCGAGGCGCAAACGCTGGCGCGGCCTGCCGATTTTGATTTCCTGCACCATATCGGCGAGAGTTACGCCACGCTGCGCCGCTATGCGCCGCAGTTCCTGGACGTGCTCAAACTGCGCGCCGCGCCCACCGCCAAGGGTGTGCTCGATGCCATCGACGTGCTGCGCGGCATGAACAGCGACAGCGCGCGCAAGGTGCCCGCCGATGCGCCAACCGCATTCATCAAGCCGCGCTGGGCAAAGCTGGTTCTGACCGACGAGGGTATTGACCGGCGTTACTACGAGTTATGCGCCCTGTCGGAGCTGAAGAACGCACTGCGCTCTGGTGATGTTTGGGTGCAGGGTTCGCGCCAGTTCAAGGACTTCGACGAATACCTGGTGCCGATCGAGAAGTTCGCCACCCTGAAGCTGGCCAGCGAATTGCCACTGGCCGTGGCCACCGACTGCGACCAATATCTGCATGACCGACTGGAATTATTGGAGGCGCAACTCGCCACAGTCAACCGCATGGCGGCGACCAACGACTTACCGGATGCCATCATCACCACTGCATCGGGCCTGAAGATCACGCCGCTGGACGCAGCGGTGCCAGACGCCGCGCAAGCCTTGATTGACCAGTCGGCGATGTTGCTGCCGCACCTCAAGATCACCGAGTTGCTGATGGAGGTCGATGAATGGACGGGCTTCACGCGCCACTTCACACACCTGAAGACCGGCGACACGGCCAAGGACAAAACCTTGCTGATGACGACGATTCTGGCTGATGGTATCAATCTTGGGCTCACCAAGATGGCCGAGTCCTGCCCTGGCACCACCTACGCCAAGCTGTCTTGGCTGCAAGCCTGGCACGTTCGCGACGAAACCTATTCGACGGCGCTGGCCGAGCTGGTGAACGCACAGTTTCGACAACCCTTCGCCGGAAACTGGGGCGACGGCACCACGTCATCGTCGGACGGCCAGAACTTCCGAACCGGCAGCAAGGCAGAGAGCACCGGGCATATCAATCCGAAGTATGGAAGTAGCCCTGGGCGGACGTTCTATACCCATATCTCCGACCAATACGCGCCCTTCAGCGCCAAGGTGGTCAACGTCGGCTTGCGCGACTCGACCTATGTGCTCGATGGCCTGCTGTACCACGAGTCTGACTTGCGTATCGAGGAACACTACACCGACACGGCGGGCTTCACCGATCATGTGTTCGGCCTGATGCACTTTCTGGGATTCCGGTTCGCGCCGCGCATCCGCGACCTGGGCGACACCAAGCTGTTCATTCCCAAGGGCGATACTGCCTACGATGCACTCAAGCCGATGATTAGCAGCGACAGGCTGAACATCAAGGCTATTCGCGCTCATTGGGATGAAATCCTACGGCTGGCCACTTCGATCAAGCAGGGCACGGTGACGGCCTCGCTGATGCTGCGCAAGCTCGGCAGCTATCCGCGCCAAAACGGCTTGGCCGTCGCCCTGCGCGAGCTGGGGCGCATCGAGCGCACGCTGTTCATTCTGGATTGGCTGCAAAGCGTGGAGCTGCGCCGCCGCGTCCATGCGGGGCTGAATAAGGGCGAGGCGCGCAACGCGCTGGCCAGGGCGGTCTTCTTCTACCGATTGGGTGAAATCCGCGACCGCAGTTTTGAGCAGCAGCGCTACCGGGCCAGCGGCCTCAATCTGGTGACGGCGGCCATCGTGTTGTGGAACACGGTCTATCTGGAGCGTGCCACCAGTGCTTTGCGTGCCCACGGCAAGGCGCTGGACGACACGTTGCTGCAATATCTGTCACCGCTGGGGTGGGAGCATATCAACCTGACCGGCGATTACCTATGGCGCAGCAGTGCCAAGGTCGGTGCGGGGAAGTTCAGGCCATTGCGACCGCTGCCACCGGCTTAGCGTGCTTTATTTTCCGTTTTCTGAGACGACCCCTCCATCAACGGTGGGACTTGGGCGTCGGAGAACCCGACCACTGAGACAGTGGCGAGGGCCCACCCTCGTGGGTTTGCGAGTTGCTGAATGGCACCGTCATAGGCCCCAAGCTTGGTGAAGGCAAGAGCCTTGGTGGAATCACGGCTGGACGTCCAGGCAGTACGCAAGCACTTGCTTGCAATCCACGCGGTATAGCCAGACGCGAACAGCTTTAGGCCAAATTGCCCGCCAGCAGGAATCTCATAGGCAACCGCGACTAGCACGGAGCTGGTAGTGACGACGATGGAGAAGCCAAGACTGGTGCCGAGCGTGTAGCCAAGCGCTCCCCTAACTCCGTACGTCGCTCCAAGATACAAGCTGTACAGGGAGCTTGTCGATGGTCCAACGGTATTGGCTACGACGAAGAGTAAGAGTGGATCCAACGGAGTCACTTCCCACAGGCGCAGCCATCTAGGCCTGTTTGACTGACAGCATGGCTGCTAACGATAGGCTTGGCATGAATGATCCACTCGGGCCCTGTCGCCAAGTTCGTGAATCTTTAGGCCAGGCCTCTTCTCACCTCTTTTGCCAAGTCGAAAATCGTTGCTATCAGCGGAGCGTTCTGTCGTTCGCGACGACAGATGAAGTCGACGTGGGTGGCCATTGCTGTATCCAGAATCTTCAGCTTCACAAGACGCGGATCTGGAACATAGGCTGTCTCGGCAACGACGCCTAGTCCTATTCCTTGTGCGACTGCCTCGCGGACAGCCTCCCGGCTTCCCATCTCCAGCGCAACCTGGATGTTGATATTGCGGGCAATTAGCTCGCTCTCGAAGACTCTTCTTGTCGTTGAACCTTCCTCACGTATGACGAAGCGCTGGCTCTGAAGGTCCTTGAGCACTATCTCACCGCACCGGGCTAGGGCGTGCTCTCGGTTCGCAAAGACCACCAGGCGCTGTGACCTGTATGGCATGCAATGGAGTTCGGGGTGCTCGGCGTGATTGAGGACCACGCCGACATCACCCTGGTAGTCGAGGAGCTTTTCCGTGATTGAGCGGGAGTCGCCTACACGGACAGAGACCTCGACCTGGGGATGGCGGCTCCCGAAGGCCTTCAGAACAGGGACTACGTTGTACGGGCCGATCGCGTGAATCACAAGACGCCCGACGAATCGGTTTTTGGCTGCTGCCAAAAGGGCGTGCGCATCTTCCTCGCCGCTGAATGCCCGCCGCGTGTAGTCCAGCAGAGTCCTGCCAAAGGTAGTCAGCTCAAGCCGGCGGCCTTGACGAAGAAAAAGCTCCACGCCGTACTCATTCTCCAGGCGCTGAATATGCGCTGAGATGGTGGGCTGCTGTAGATCAAGCAGCTTCGCAGCAGCAGTCATGCTTCCGGCCCTTGCCGTCGCATCAAAGGCTTTCAAAGCCGCAAGTAGCGTGAGTCCAGACATAGGTGTTATCTATAGATACCCCTATTTTTCGGGGTGCAAGTTTCATATTGATGACACGTTCCACGAACAAACTGCACGCATGCCTAGCCGTATCGAACTTCTTTCTGCGGCAAATGTGCGTCATAAGCGCTCTCGCGCTGCTCGCAGGCAGAAACTTGCAAAGGTAACAACATGAAGTTGGAGAAGGACCGAGACGTTCTGAGTCTCAAGGGAGTTTCCGTCCGCTACGTTGACTCGACCGTGGCCTTGCACCCGACGAGTCTGGATGTGAAGCAGGGAGAGTTTTTGGTGCTTCTGGGCGCCTCGGGCGCAGGGAAGTCCACCTTGTTACGAAGCATCAATGGACTGGTGCTGCCCACAAAAGGCGAGGTATCGATACCTGGCCTGGCAGGTGGGGTAGTCAACGCAAAGACGCTGAGAGAGCACCGCAAGCGCTGTGGGATGGTTTTCCAGCAGCATCATCTGATTGGACGTCAGTCGGTCCTCAGGAATGTTCTGATGGGAAAGCTCGGTGACAGGGGTGCATTCGCTTCGCTATGGCCGTGGAGCAAGAAGGACAAGCTGGAGGCGCTCACAGTGATTGAGCGTGTCGGGCTGCTCGAAAAGGCGCTCTCCCGGGCTGATGCCTTGTCTGGGGGGCAGCAGCAGCGCGTAGGCATAGCTAGGGCGCTAATACAGAAGCCACGAATCCTGCTGGCCGATGAGCCTGTTGCCAGCCTGGACCCGGCAACCGCACATAGCGTGCTCACCTTGTTGCATGAGATCTGCAAAAAGGACCACCTCACCGCAATCGTGAGTCTTCACCAGGTGGAGCTCGCGCGCTCGTTTGCAGACCGAATCATTGGGCTCCGCCAGGGAGCTGTTGTATTCGAGGGTAGGGCAGAGCAGCTGAGTCCTGATGTTGCGCGGAACCTCTATGCAAAGCAGTCCAACGCTTCCAACACGAGTGCGTCCACTGATAGCCCCCGAACTCTTCAATCCAGTCAAACCAAGGAGCTCTTGCCATGCTGAATCGCCGTAACTTCTCTCTTGTTGTCAGCGCAGCTTCTTTTGCTGCACTCCTTCCTCTGTGGGCTCATGCGCAGGGAAAGGATCCATCAAAGCTTCGTGTCGCCCTTCTTCCAGATGAGAACGCTGCCAGCATCATCCAGAACGCGCAGCCTCTTAAGCGCTATCTTGAACAGCAGCTCAAGAAGGATGTTGAGATTGTGGTGACTACCGATTACTCCTCGATGATCGAGGCAATGCGGTTCGGTCGGATTGAGGTAGCGTACTTTGGACCGTTTTCGTACGTTTTGGCCAAATCTAAGGCGTCCGGGATTGAGCCCTTTGCGGTGGGCGTTGAACGTGGGTCGCCCACATACCAGTCGGTCCTCATCGCAACGGCCGGAGGGCCGGTGAAAACGCTTGAAGACGTGCGCGGCAAGCCCTTCGGATTTGGCGACCAGGCGTCCACATCAAGCCACCTTGCACCACGTGCACACCTGCTCAAGAAGTACAAGCTTGATGGTGAGAAGGACTATCGGCCAGTTCACCTTGGGGCACATGACGCGGTCGCACGTGCGGTGCAGTCGGGTCAGATTCCAGCCGGGGCTCTGTCCAAGCCGATTCTGGACAACCTCATCGCTCGAGGAAGCATTGATGCCACGAAGATTGTTCAGCTTGACCTTTCTGCTCCCATTCCAAACTATCCGGTCGTCATGCAGGGGGACCTCAAGCCTGAGCTCAAAGCTGCCATCCGCTCTGCCTTTCTGGACATGAAGGATGCTGAGGTGCTCAAGGCGTTTCGTGTCCAGGCGTTTGCCGCCACTGATGACGCTGCATATGACGTCCTTAGGGATACCGCAACCATCCTGAAGCTTGATTTGGGCCGTATGCAATGACCTCGGCTGCATTCGAGAACATCATCAGTCGCGACAAGCGGGAGCAGTTCATTGGACTGCGCAATACAGCGTTCGTCCTTCTGGTTTGCCTTGTAGCCCTGTACGTCACGGGGTTCTTCGATGCACAGCGGTTCATCGAAGGCGCCCCGGCTGTCAAGCAGCTCTCATCTGAGATGGTCCCTCCCAACTTCGACCGCTGGGAGCACTGGGTCATCCCGCTGAGGGACACCTTGGCGATGTCGATTGCCGGCACAGCACTGACTATCGTGCTTTCACTTCCGCTGGCGCTCCTGGCGGCTCCAAACACCACCCCCAATCCTTTGGTGGGAAGAGTGGCCAGAGTCATCCTGGCGGCATTCCGGTCCGTGCCAGAAATCATTCTTGGCATTCTGTTCGTGGCAGCCGTAGGGTTTGGTGCTCTACCTGGGGTGCTCGCACTAGCGTTGCATTCCACGGGAATGGTCGCAAAGTTTTACGCGGAAGCCATTGAGCACGTGGATCCGAAGCCACTTGAAGCAGCTGCTGCGGTAGGCGCAAGCCGCTTTCAGGTCATCTCGCATGCCGTTATCCCCCAAGTCCTTCCACAGTTGGCAGACATAACCATCTATCGCTGGGAGTACCACTTCAGGGCCTCCGCAGTACTTGGCATTGTCGGTGCAGGTGGCATCGGCTTCGAGCTGATGGCAGCACTTCGCCTTGTCAAGTATGACGAGGTCTCAGCCATCCTTCTGTCGATTCTTGCCTGTGTCCTCGTGGTTGACAGCATTGGATCGATGCTGCGAAAGCGTCTCAAGTAAATCGAAAAATGAATCATCGGAAAATCGTCGTAACGCAGCCAGTTCATGAAGAGGTTCTAAGGAAGCTCCAGGCTGAGGGTGAGGTCATCATGAATCCAGGGCCTGACCCCTGGAGCCCCAGCCAGCTCAGGGAGTACCTCGTGGATGCTGATGCCATGATGGCCTTCATGACAGACAGTGTGACCAAAGAGTCGCTGCTGAACGCTCCCAGGCTCAAGACCATCTCCTGTGCACTCAAGGGGTACGACAACTTCGACCTGAGGGCTTGCGCACAAGCCGGGGTGAGCGTCACCTTTGTTCCTGACCTCCTCACAGAGCCCACAGCCGAGCTGGCCATCGGATTGGCTATTGCTGCTGGCAGGAACGTGCTTCAGGGTGACGCCGCTACAAGAGCAGGCTACTCTGGGTGGAGGCCAGCTCTATACGGAACCGGGCTTCATGGGTCGGTGGCCAGCGTGATCGGTCTCGGAAAAGTTGGGCAGGCCATATTGGCGCGACTCGCGGGCTTTGGCTGCGCGCGGCTGCTTGGTGTAGACCCAAGTGTGCGTCTAGATCAGGTCGAACTGGTCACGCTTGATGAGGCTGTCAGCACATCGGACTATGTGTTCCTGGCAGTGCCTCTTGTTAGCGATACGCGCCACCTGGTTGACTCCAGGATGCTTCAACTATCGAAAAAGGGCCAGATCCTTGTAAACGTGGGTAGGGGGTCTGTGGTCGACGAAAGGGCGGTTGTCGATGCCTTGGCGAATGAGCAACTTGGCGCGTACGCCGCTGACGTCTATGAGATGGAAGATTGGCTACTTCCAGACAGACCTCGCGAAATTCATCCGGGATTGACCAACAACGCCAGAACAGTACTCACTCCCCACATCGGCTCGGCTGTGAGACGCGTACGGTTCGAAATTGAAATGCGGGCTGCTGAGAACCTAGTCCGCTCACTCAGGGGCGAGAGTTTGAGTGATGTTGCTGTCGAGGCCAGCGCGGCAGCATAGGTATGGTTGCTCGGCGGTTTGCACGCCAGCTGAAATGGGCGCGGCTTCAGAGCCTATGTCCTATGGCTGGGTGCAACCTGCCCGTGTGATGCCATCCTGCTCGCCAAGGGGAAATGACTTGAGTCATCATCGAAGTGGTTTAGCGATGATGTTCTCTGCACGGCGCAGCTCATGGGGTAAGCCCAAATGGGCGCATGGCAAACACCAGATACTTCGAGGGGTCAGGCTACAACACTGATCGTTCTTGGCCTCTGATAGTGGTTTCAACCCAGGACGTTTCAGCTGAGGTCATTACATTCGGCTCGTAGTAGAGGTGACGCTGCTTTGCGAGTTCTTGGACTGCACGGCTGAACCCTAGGTCTAATACAACCGCACTGCGCAGAGTGTTGAGATGCACCGCCGAAAGTGTCTCCCTCGCCCCTTTAGGGTCTGCCTTAGAGTTCACGCAGACGACGAGGTGCGTTGTCGCCGATAGACTGCTTTGATGCATCTCAATGAATCTAGGCTGTTGATTTCCACGCAGAACTGACCCGCCGGGGATGCGGACAAAAACTTGGACTACCAGGGGAGGTAGTTCATGTACTCATACGCAGACAGGATTCGTGCAGTTGCGCTTTACATCAAGCTTGGCTTGCGTGTCAGAGCCACGATTCGCCAGTTGGGGTACCCAACCAAGAACGCATTGAAAGGCTGGTATCAGCACTACCTGAAGCATCAGGATTTGCCAGCAAGCCAAGCTCCAAGAGCACCAAAATATTCGCTGCAGCAAAGGCAGGTGGCTATTGCTCATTACCTCGCCCATGATCGCTGTATTGCTGCAACGATGAGGGCTTTGGGTTATCCGGGTCGAGGAACGTTGACTGCGTGGGTTCGGCAAGACTGCCCTGACACCTGCAAATCGAGAGTAGGCAGATCTTGGCCGGCTACAAAGCCTGATGCCTTGATGTGTGAGGGCGTGGTGCAGCTGTGTGCCCGTCGATCAAGTGCACAGCAGATTGCGGACAAGTTAGGGGTGTGTAGGGGGACCTTGTACAACTGGAAAAATCAGTTGCTTGGCCCTTGTGCCCCAGCCTCAATGAAACACAGTCCAAAGCGATCGCCAGTGTTGGATGAAGCAGCACTCAGGCGCCAAGTTGAATCATTGCGCCAGGATGTTCGGCGGCTGAAGATAGAACGTGAGCTTCTCAAGCAGGCCCATGAAATCTTAAAAAATGGGGCTGACATTGATCTGCATAGGCTGGCAAACAAAGATAAGGCTGTGCTGGTTGAAGCGTTGCACGGGCAGTATGAATTGCCAGAACTGCTTTCTCTTGTTGGCCTTGCTAGAAGCTCGTATTTTTACCATCGTGCTCGGCTGAAGCTGGCTGACAAATACGTTGATTTACGCCGAAGCATCACAGAGATCTTCGACAACAACTACCGTTGCTATGGATATCGCAGGGTGCAGGCATCTCTGCTCAAGGAGTGCACGGGCATCTCAGAGAAGGTGGTTCGTCGGCTGATGAAGCAGGAGGGGTTGATCGTGGCCAAGCCCAAACGCCGCAGATATAACTCCTACCTTGGAGAGATAGGTGCCGCCCCGCAAAACCTCATCAATCGAGACTTCCGTGCCGCTGCGCCCAATGAGAAGTGGCTCACCGACATTACTGAACTCCAGATTCCTGCTGGCAAGGTTTACCTGTCGCCAGTCATTGATTGCTTTGACGGGCTGGTGGTGAGCTGGTCGATTGGGACTCATCCCAACGCACATCTCGTCAACACAATGCTGGATGCGGCCATTGATGCTGTTCAAGGCAGCGAGAGCCGCCCTGTGATTCATTCTGATCGTGGAGCTCACTACCGCTGGCCAGGCTGGCTCTCGAGGGTCCATGATGCAAAGTTGACTCGCTCGATGTCTCGCAAAGGGTGCTCACCAGACAACGCTGCGTGCGAAGGCTTTTTTGGAAGGCTAAAGATGGAGCTGTTCTATCCCAACAACTGGCAATCAACAACGATTGAGCAGTTCATTGAAGCTGTCGATGCGTACATTCGTTGGTACAACGAAAAACGTATCAAGGTATCTCTGGGACGTTTAAGTCCTGTGGAATACCGGCACAAACTTGGCCTAGCCGCATAAAACCAGTCCAAGTTTTTATCCGCACCCCCACCGGGGGCTAGTGGGTCACTTCTGGGTGGAAATCAACACGCTGTTCAAGCCGGGGCTGAAGTTCGAACCCGTGTTCGACTACGAGCAGGTGCTGGTCGTGGCCAAAGACCACCCCCTGGCTTCTACGGCCTACGTGAAGCCCCAGCAGCTGACCCGGGAAGTGCTCATCAGTTACCCCGTGGACATCGAACGCCTGGACATCTACAGCCAGTTCCTGTTGCCGGCCGGCGTGACGCCCAAGCGCCACAAAGCCATCGAAACCACCGACATCATGGTGCAGATGGTGGCCAGCGGCCGCGGTGTCGCCGCGCTGCCGCGCTGGCTGGTCGAGGAATATGCGGCCAGGATGGACGTGGTGCCTGTGCGGCTGGGCGCGCGCGGTATTGCCAAGCAGATCTTCCTGGGCGCACGCGAGGCGGATACCGCCATTGACTACGTGCGGGCCTTCGTCGAACTGGCCCGCCAGCCTGCAACTGCCACCACCGCTATTGCCCAAGGAGCCAAGGGATGAACACCACCGTCGAACGCAAAGCGCTTGCGCTGCCCGGAGGCCACGACAAGGTGCTGCTGCATTCGTGCTGCGCGCCGTGCTCAGGCGAGGTCATGGAGGCCATGCTGGCCTCGGGCATTGACTACACCATCTTTTTCTACAACCCCAACATTCATCCGCTCAAGAAATACGAGCTGCGCAAGAACGAGAACATCCGCTTCGCGGAGCAGTTCGGCGTGCCCTTCGTCGATGCGGACTACGACCGGGACAACTGGTTCGAGCGCGCCAAGGGCATGGAGCACGAGCCCGAACGCGGCGTGCGCTGCACCATGTGCTTCGACATGCGTTTCGAGCGCACGGCGCTGTATGCGCATGAGCACGGCTTTCCGGTGATCACCAGTTCCCTGGGCATCTCGCGCTGGAAGAACATGCAGCAGATCAATGACTGCGGCGTGCGTGCGGCGGCCAAGTACTCTGGCCTGATGTACTGGGAATACAACTGGCGCAAGGGCGGCGGCTCGGCGCGCATGATCGAGATCAGCAAGCGCGAGAACTTCTACCAACAGGAATACTGCGGCTGCGTCTACTCGCTGCGCGACACGAACCGCCACCGCGTGGAAAGCGGCCGCGAGCGCATCCAGCTCGGCGTGACGTTCTACGGTGACGAACAGCCCCCCAAAGATTGACGCGCCTTGCCGGGTGAGCGATGCCGCTCCATGGCTTCCAACCGACCCGATCAGCGCTGGCGGGTCGGAACTCTCCCAACAGTCGCCAGATATGGCAAGCCCCTTGCTTCATTCCGACAAGTCCAAGCCCATCGGCAACATCACCGACGCCTATTCGTTAGAGGTCAACGCGAAGGATATCTCTGCGCTGACCGCAGCGGCGCCGCGTGTATTGCCCGGGTCAACCATTTCCATTCCCTACCTGGCGAACCAGGACAACGACGCGCGACTGGCCGCAGCGCAGGCCGTTCGCGGACTCGGCTTTGAGCCCATGCCTCACCTCGCTGCACGCCGTATCGCCTCGTTCGCAAAACTGGAGTCGTTCATCCAGCGCGCGGTCGCGGAAGCCGGCGTCAAGCGTTGCTTCGTGATCGCTGGAGATCCGTCCACCCTGCTGGGGCCGTTTGCCGACAGCTCCTCACTGATCGAATCAGGCGTGTTCGAGCGCTCGGGCATTCAGATGGTCGGCGTGGGTGGCCATCCCGAGGGCCATCCGGTCATGAGCACATCTGATCGTTGGAAAGTGCTCGAACACAAGTGTCGCTGCATCGAAGGGCGCGGCATGGCGCCCTTGATCGTCACGCAATTTGCCTTCGATGCCGACATCGTGCTGGCCTGGCTGGAAGCCCTGCGCGGGCGTGGCGTCGAACATCCCGTACGCGTGGGCGTGCCGGGCCCTGCAGGCGTGGCGGTGCTGGCGCGCTATGCCGCCTTGTGTGGCGTTAGCGCATGCGCGTCGATGTTGTCCAAGTACGGCATCTCGATCAGCAAGCTGTTCGGCATAGCAGGCCCGGATCTCTTTGTGGATCGTCTGACCACCCGCCTGACCGAAGCACATGGAAAGGTGAGCCTGCATTTCTTTCCATTCGGAGGCATCGCTCAGTCCGTGAAGTGGGTAGAGCAGTACTGCTCGCGTGCCGAGCCTGAACAACCCATCGACACGGCTCCCATGTGATTACTGCGCCTCCAGCAGTCGCTTGCACTGGCATGCCCCATAGAAGCAGACCTCGTTGGGGCGAACGCTTCGAGAGCATCCTACCGCCCGCCTCAGCCTTCGCGTTGCGCAAGCGCCCCATGGGCGCGATCCCATTGGCACAGGACACACGCGGCCAACATCACCGGACGCAGGCGCAAGTGCCACATCGAAATGGATCGCCCGCATCATCGGCTTCGACGGTGCGAGCTATCGATTGGCAGATTGGGGGGGCAAACACGATAAACGCCCTTCTCGAACTGCCTTCTGTAGGAAGATGGTGATAGACCGAAACTTTGATGATGCGACTTTGCTCGCTGAGACATCCTTACGTTTGCCACTGCAAAGCGCCTATGTGGCACCTAGCTCGCAAATCAGCAAGGATGCGTAGCGACCAAAATATGGACTAACCTGTTATTCCATAAGACCTTTTACGGAACTGTCCGTCTACATCAAAGACTTGACAGCGGACATTTTTCATGGCGAAAGCCGCGATTGGGAGTAAATCATGCGACAAGTCAATCTGAAAACGCTTGAAGCACAGATTCGTAAATTGGAGCGGGAGAGAGAAAAATTGCGGCAACGTCGCCGCAAGCCTGTCATCGCCGCAATTATCAAGTCGATGCAGGAATACGACGTGACCCCACAGGAGCTGCAGGATGCCTTGGCCAGCGTGCGGCCGCGTCGCGGGGGCCGGGCCCAACTACGTAAAAGCGCCGACGCTCCAGGTGCCAAGCCACGTGCGTCTGTTCCTGCGAAGTACCGCCATCCTGACACGGGAGCATCGTGGTCTGGACGCGGCAAAGCACCTCGGTGGCTGGCCGAAGCCGAAGCACAAGGCAAGGCCCGAGACGAGTTCCTGATCGCGCAGTGAAAACCTGAATCGTTGACACAGACAGGTCATCTGATATGGCGTGACTAGCCTTATACTGAATCGGTATATGCTGGTTGCGCCCACTCAGTATGACTTTCGATGAGGATTTCGCCATGTCTGCGACGCTTTGCCGACGCACCGCAGTGATACTGGGGCTCGGTCTGATGGGTGCGGCTACCGCGCAAACGCCCACCGCCGACCTGGACAAACAGGTCGCGCCGTCCTGCATTGATGTACAAATCGGTGACGCGCGCAGCCTTTCATATGGCTGTTTGGCGCAACGGCTGACCCCGCCCGAGAAAAAGTCCCGTCACCCTGACATTCCCAACCCAGCGCTCGCCTCCGAGCGCGTCACCCGCCTGCCGCCGACACAAACTGGGCTCTTTACGAGTTTGCATCAAATGCTGATCGCGGGCTCCAAGCGGGACAAGTAACGAGCCAGTCAGGCCGACGACGTATCCCATTGGGCGGCCATCGAGCCAGCAAAAGGTTGATGTCCGCAATTTCCGATGTCAAAAATGGGCGGCACGCTGTCGCTTGATATGGGCTTTGAGTTTGCGCGAGTGCGGCTTGGGATGATAACGGGGCAGCTCAAGCAGCGTGTCGCCGATCTGGCTGAGGCAGAATTGTTGCGCATCTCGCAGCTCACGCCGCAGGACCGAGCGAGCAATGCCGTAACGCTGCTCGATTTCATGATACGGCCGCTGCTCGATACGCGCATCTATCAGTATGGCTTGCTGGCGCGTGGATAGCCCTTTTAGGGCCTGGCTCACGTTGCGTAGCGCGGCGCGAGCCTCGGTTTGCTCCATCGGGCCTTGACGCTCGTCTGGGATCTCATGAAGGAACGCCTCTCCTTCGTCGGAGCGACGACCGTAACCGCTATCCGCACGAAGGCGATCGAGCGCCAAGTTACAGGCCAAGCGAAACAAATATGCGCGGGGCTGGCGAATCGGCGACGTCGGCACCGGCATCGTGACGACTTTGAGCCAGGTCTCGTGCAAGCTCTCCATCGCCAGGTCCGAGCAGCTCAGGAAGCGATTGAGTCTTTCGCTTAGCCAGTCGTAGTGCGCTACAAGCGCGTCCTGCAGGGGCGCGGCACTGACCGCTGTCGGTGCCGGGCAGTGCGGGTCATCCGTATCGCTGGTCTCGTTCATGCCTGTCTCTCGCACGGGAGCGCCCGCTGAGGCGCGGCACGCAGGGTCGTGCCGTCACTGTGACAAACTCGAGACAGGCTCGGATTGGCGAAGGGGCCAAGAATGGTCGTCGAGGATGCTGCTAGCACGCACGAAAACGATAAGTATCCCTCGGTAATTAGACGAGCATATGAACAAATGTCGGGACTTGGATTATCGCCCGTTATGCGGACATACACGCTCAGGTTTCAAAAAACCGATCGCTCAACGCGAGGCGACATAGCGGCCAATGACTGGCTGAAGCGAAGCGCCGTCTTTTACCGCGACCGGCGGCTGCGCCACCGCATCACAAAGACCGCTGGCGGACTTTTTCTTGGGTTTTGATTTGGATTTCGGCTTGGGCAAGGACAATAATGGACGAGACTCGGCTTGGGAGCCAGCAACACCTGACGACGTACTTTGTGTGAGGTCCGTGGTTCCCTGCTTGCGCCAGCCGTCGAGCAAGGACTCGTTG
The DNA here is from genome assembly GCF_900078705.1 of Bordetella ansorpii. Taxonomy (GTDB): domain Bacteria; phylum Pseudomonadota; class Gammaproteobacteria; order Burkholderiales; family Burkholderiaceae_B; genus Bordetella; species Bordetella ansorpii_A. The sequence goes on along the minus strand of NZ_FKIF01000008.1, from coordinate 238,655 downwards.
ATACGCAGCTCCTTATCCGCGCAAACCGCAGGATGCGACAAGGCAAACTCGCCCAACCGCACCATGATGCGCGTTCGGCACAGTATTTGCGCGCCTCGTTCAAACTGCGGATAGGGCCACAAAGACAAACCGGAATCGATACCGACGAACTCACGGAATGCCATATTGACGCCGATCTGTCGATACAAACTCTCGAGCGATGGGATGCTGTAGAGCAATTGCAACAGCAGGGCGTGAGCGAGATACCGGGGTGAAACAGCAAGACCCAGGTCTGCCACCTCACGCCAAGGGTCATTCTCTTTGGAAAGCTGGAATTCCAACGCGTCACGCAGCAGGAACAGCGGATCGGTTGCGGGGATATAGTTCAGGTATTCACGATCGCGCTGCAACCGGGCGGGAGAAATCACATATGCACACAGTTGGCCGTTTTTGGTCACTTTTATACATTGCGCAGCCTGGACGCGATCAAGAATCTTGGATGTATCCCCATTCAACTCCGATACTGAGACCGTGTTGCAGTCCATTTTCATATGTGTCCTCTCATAGTTAGCCCGGGACGATCAGCCCCGGATTCGCATAAAGGGGGGCGGCACCTGTGGGTGCCGGCGCCAGACTGTGCGCCATGCCGGCGGAACGCGCAGAAGCGCCGCTGCCAGAAGATCGCCGTGGCGAATGTCGCGACATGGCAGATGCCCCTAATCTATTCATACGGCAAGGTCTTGTAAATTTAGAAATACTGCGACTAGTGATTACTTTCTGCTGAATCATTGCCTGTCACATACAAAACCTGTCATCTGATTGTAGTGTTCCACAACTTTCGCCATTGAACTTTCATGTCGCCCCGGCAGACTGTCATAAGCTGGCCACAGTCCCGTAAGACTCGGCCTCAGCAATAACAACGACAAAGCGGCAGTATCGACGCGGCGCCTACTAATGAGATGGATGATGAAACCAAAGCACGAAAGTTGCGGTACACAACCGTGCGCGGCCTGGGAATATAGCCGAGCCATCACGATGGACCAGTTGCGCAGTTTTCTGTCGGTCGCCGAACGGGGGAGTTTCAAGGAGGCAGCCGAAGCCGAATTCCGCTCCCCGCCGCTCGTCACGCAGCGGATCAAGAAACTAGAAAAAACGTTGGGCGTGGACCTGCTCGAGCGCAGTCGCGGCAAAGGCGCAGCCCTTACCGAAGCGGGAAAACAGTTTCTGGTGGTGGTCAGCCAAATGTTGCGCCGATTCGATTTGTCGGTGGCAGTTGCCAAACAGCCTGGGCGCGTCAGGTTGGGCTTGCCGTCCGATGCTTTCGCACGGTTGCGCCAGCTCCTGGAAACCGGCGTTACTGCGTTCTTGCCGCAATTGCAACTATCGACAGTGACCGACCTGTCAACGCACCTGTTGCGGGATTTCGAGCGTCTGGAGCTTGATGTCGTGATATTCCGGGCACTGGAAGGAACCTTACAGCGGCATGCGTCCCGGCCCTTGTACTCCGAGCCCTTGTGCTGGGTCGCCGCGCGAGAGATCCATATCGACGAGAACTGCCTGGTGCCGCTGGCCACCTTTCGTGACGGCAACCTTTTCCGCACGGCGGCGATCGATAGCTTGTCGCTGCTCGGACGGCCGTGGCGGCTCGCGTGCGTGTCGGCGGAGGTCCACATCGTCCAGGCTGCGGCGACTGCTGGAATGGGCGTGGCCGTGCTGCCTTGCAGTCTGGTCCCGGACGGCACGGTCGTGCTCGAAGAAAAGCGGCACGGCTTCCCTCCCCTGCCGGATGTGCATCTGTCGATCGCGGCACACGGCGATGTCAACCCCTTGTTTGAGCAAGTCGCCGATTTGCTCGTGCAACATTGGGGCGAGCCGCGGGCGGCTGCGTAAGAGACGGTGCCGCCCGCACGGATGATGGCCAGGCGGCCATAAAGCGGGAAGGCCGCATTGCCGCGCGCGGCGGTACGGGGTCGGGCTTGAGTCCTAGCGTCGGGCGCGATGCTGCCACACCTGCAGCAGGCCGTAGTTCAGGTGGTAGCTCTGCTCGCCCATGCGGTCGGACTCTGGCAGGCTGTCGATGGCTTGCCGCAGCAGCGTCAAGACGCTTGTGTGGTTGGGCAGCAGCTCCACGTCCACGACGAACCTGTCCTTGGCGGGCAGGCCGTCAAGCAGGAAGATGTCCCTTTTCCCGATGAACCATCGATATATCAGGTTGCCGTGGATGGCGGTGTAAAGCTGTCCGGCATCGCCTAACGAATACACCAGTTGCAGCAGTAGCGCGCGATAGAGTTCGGCAACCGGCGCGGACCATTCGCGCTCGGCTTGGACGTCGCTCAGCGTCTGCTCGCCGCCGGTATGCAGCAGATGCTCGACGGTTTCGTTCAACGAGCGCAGCGGGTGGCTCGCCGGCACCCAGTCGCCCAGATGCGTGGGCATGTTGCGGATGCTTTCGTAGGAGACGATGCAGGCGTAGGGTTTGCCGCGATTGCGAACCAGCACGTGCTCACCCTCATGCGCCCGGTGGACGTAGTAGGTTCGTTCGGTGTCCAACTGGCGTAGCCCGATGTCATGCTTGAACAGATTCACGCGCCGCTCTCCTTGTGGCGTTTTGATGCGCCGTGCTGTCTCGACGATTGGTTGTCATCCGGTCATGTTAGAGACCGCAAATGCACCGAACATGAAGCAAAGTCGAGGCACCGCTGTGCGCGATTGCGCTACGCATCAACACGGCTAAAGGCCCGTGGTTGCAGGTGATTTCCCTATGAGCACTGGCCGGCTCTCATTCCTAAAAAGAACTTTATATTCATTACATTATAGGAATGGACTGAGGCGCGCAAGCGTCAAAATGTCTCGACGAGGCGTCATAGAAAATTAACGAGGGGCGCGGCAGAGAGGATCAGTTTGACGGGACACGGACGATGCCGTCTTCAGGCCCCGCCGGCAAGGCGGGAAGCGGTAGACGCATCGCCCGGCCCGACTGCTCGAGCACGACGGCATCGGGATCGATGCGCTCGAGGACCACGCCTGCGGCCAGTTGCTCGCCCACCGCGTAGGCGCGGGGGGCGCCGTCGTTGACAGACAGCACAGCCCCGCCGCGCTGGCCGGCGACCAAGACACCGACGACCTTGACCTGGACCTTGGCGGGTCCAGGGGCGAGCCAGTTCGCGATGGCGCTGCCCTGTTCCGTGTTGCTGATCGCCGGCGGAGTGGAGGCAGGTACGGCTTGCGGCAATGGTTTGGTGATCTGGTAGGTCCAGAACACGATGCCGGTCAAGGCCAACGCGAACGCGCCGGCTCGCAGCAGACCGGGTTTGGATAGCGACGCGGAAGGGGCAAAGCGTGTCAACATGGCGGTCCCGTTGGGTGGCCAGAGCAGGCAGCAGCAGGTGCCGCCGGTGCGGCGGACCTGCCGAAAAATCACAAGACTTCAGGTCATACTGCGATCACGTTCGGTCTCTTATCATACGAGTCCTTGATTGCAAATAGGGTTGCGCCGATGCCTGCACATCGGTTTTGCTCGTCAATGCGCCGTGCCAGCCGTGACCTTCAGCGGGGCTTCTCGCTTCTTGAGGTCATGGTGGTGTTGGTCATTGTCGGCGTGGCCACGGCGTCGGTGGCCATGCGTATCCCTAGCGACTCGGGGCGTGCGCTGCGCCAGGATGCACAACGGCTGGCCAGCCAGTTCATTACCGCGCAGAACCTGGTACGCATAGATGGGCGCGTCATCGCGTGGCAGGCCGATGAGCAAGGCTATCGCTTCGTGCGCGGCGTGTGGGTTGATGTCGGCGGCGTGCCGCAAGTCTCGACCGCCGCCGGCCTGGACGACTTCGCCCGCGACGAGACATTACGGCCACGCCGCTGGGAATCGGGCGAGATCGTGGTCAAGCCGGCCGGCCCCATCGTCCTGACGGACGAATGGTTTCAAGAGGCCTGGGATCTCACGTTGTCGTCAGGCTCGGCGCATGTGGTGCTGCGTCGTACGCCAGGTGGCACCTACACGGTGCAATAGGGGGTCATTGTCATGTCTGCTAATGCACTCGTCTGCCCTACCCGCGATCGGCGCCACCAACGCGGCCTGTCCCTGATTGAAGTGCTGGTGGCGGTGGCAATCATGGCATTCGCTCTGACAGCGATCTCGCGCGCAACGGGCTTGCTGGCCGGGACCAATGACGCGGTGCGCGACCGTTCGCTCGCGCTACTCTCGGCACAAAACCGGATCGTCGAACTGCAGATCGACACCGCCCTGCCTGCGCCGGGGACTGCGCGCGCGCCCTGCCCGCAAGGCGCGCATGCCTTCACCTGCGAGACGCAGACGGTCGCACTCACTGGCGGCGCGCGCCGGGTGACCGTTCAGGTCTATCGACCGAGCCAGCCCCACCCCCGCTTGGCCACGCTGCAAGGCGTGGTCGAACCGCAGTAGACGATACGGGAGAGCAAGATCATGCCTGATCCATCGCGCTCGCCAGCCAAGCAACAGGGATTGACGCTCATTGAGGTCATGGTGGCCATGCTCATCATGTCACTCCTTTCGATCATGGCTTGGCGGGCGATCACCAACGCCATCCGCGTGAGCGAGCATCTGGATCACGCCACCATACAGGTCAATACGCTGGTGCAGGCCTTCGACCAGATGGAGCGCGACGTGGGCTGGCGCTCGACCATCGAAGTGCCCGCGCAACGCGCCACGGATGCGATCCCGGTCACCCCTTCGGTGTCCGCACTGGCGGGCTCGAGTGGTGCACTGCGGCTGGAGATCGTGCGGGCGGGTAGCCGGCCGGGCACCTGGCAGCGGGTGCAATGGTGGCGCGCCGGCTCGAGGTTGTATCGCGCAGCCGGCCCGGCTGCGGAGCACTACCCCTTACCTGCCCCCGCAGCCGCAATGGCGGCCGTGGCCGTTGAAGACATCACCAATTTTGAAGTCCGGGCTTTGATGCCGGGACGCGGCTGGGTGCGTTTGCCTGCGCCGGGCTCTTCCGAAACACCTGCCTTGGGCCTCGAGGTCGTCATCACGCAAGGGTCGGCATCCAGGCCGCTGCCCTACCGCCGGGTGTTCAGCCTGCGGGGCTGATCCCCAGACGTAAACACTCGAACCTGGCCAAATGACAGGAGATCTTGTCAAATTTTCGATATATGTGACGAGTAGGATTTGAGGTCCTTGCCGCGGTCCCGTCAGATCGCACAGCACCAGAGATCGGACAGCACGAAATCAGCATCGAGTAGGTAGGCGGTGCGGGGACCGCTTTGCTGCGGCCTTGTCGGACAGACGCCCGTGGGGGGGCGAGAGGAGTACCGCGCCGGACCGGCGTGCCGGCCCGGCGGGAAAGAAGGTGGGCTCTAGCGACCAATCTAGCGCTTGGACGTGCATGGAAGCAAAGCCTCGGATAGCGAACTATCGTCAGCCACTTCATGGCCGTAGAGCCCAATTTGGGATTCTACGCGGATATTTATGACTGTTCCGTGAAAGGAATGACGGGACAACACGGGAGTGTTGCTGCGTGAATACATGGCACGACCAGTTTCCTTCTCCTGGCCATTTCGTGTTACCGGCGCGCCGTCGGCCGGGCGGTTCTGCGAGGTCGGCCCTGATCTCAAGACATTCGTCCATGCTTCTGACATGAGCGCCGATGACCATGTCGCTAGCTACTTCTGGAGTCCATGTGATGTCAGACAGCCACCGCGCCCCTCACGCGATGCAGAGGGATCTACGCTCAAGCAGGAACCGCCAATCTCTACGCCAGCGCGGTTTCACGCTGATCGAGATCATGATCGTGGTGGTGATCATGGGAATCCTGGCGGCGCTGATCGTGCCCAACATCATGGATCGCCCCGACCAAGCGCGTGTGGTTGCAGCGCGCCAGGATATCAGTGCGCTGATGCAAGCCCTGCAGTTGTATCGGCTTGATCAAGGGCGATACCCCAGTGAGGATCAGGGCCTGCGGGCCCTGGCCGAAAAACCGCCTGGCCTGGCGGGCAACAACTGGCGCTCGTATCTGGATCGCGTGCCTAACGATCCCTGGGGCAATCCGTACCAATACGCCAATCCGGGCGAGCACGGCGAGATCGACATCTATTCTTTCGGTGCGAATGGCGAGCCCGGTGGCGAGGGCGTCGATACCGACATCGGTTCCTGGCAGTTGTAGCGGCTGCCGAGGATGAAGCTCGATCATCGGCCCGGCACCGGGCGTCACGCACAGCATTGCGCACCGCCGTCCACGCAGCGCGGCATGGCCGTGATCGTGGCGCTGCTCGCCGTCGCGGTGACTACCGTCATCGTGGCGACACTGATGCAGCGCCAAACGACTTATGTGCGTGCCGTCCAGAGCCAGCAGGTCCGTGCCGAATTGCAAGCCAGCGTGCGCGGCGGCCTGCAAAGCGCGTCCCGCCTGTTGCGTGAGGATGGCGCGCGGACGTCGCAGACACACAGCGATGGCGCCTGGGCACAGCCGATCGTCGATACGCGGCTGGCGGATGGCACGCGCACAGCGCGCCCGTTGCCGGTTTTTGTCGGACGCATTGAGGACGAGCAAGGCAAATACAACCTGCGCAACCTCATTTCAAACGGCGCATTGGATACCTACGCGGTGGACCAACTACGCAGGCTCTGCACGATGGTGGACGTGGCGCCGGAGATCGCCGATCGCATCGCGCAGCGTGTCCTCATCTCGCAGCCCGGCTCGGGCAATGATGGCGTCTCGCTGGCGGCCGAGGATGCCGATGCGCAGCGCGCCGCACAGCAAGCCCAAGCGCCCTTCCCCCGGTCGATCGATGACCTGCGCAGTGTGCAGGGCGTGGACGAGGCCGTCATCGCCAAACTGCGCCCGCACCTGACGCTGCTGCCTGGCGTGACCCTGGTCAATGCGAACACGGCCAGCGCCGAGGTGCTGGCCGTCTGGGTGCCTGGCCTGGGCCTGGAGCAGGCCAGGGGCCTGATCGCGCAGCGTAATGGCGGGCAGTGGTTTCTGAACAATGCGGACTTCGTCAACCGCTTGAACATGCAGGATCTGGCACCGAACAGCGTGCGGGTGGCGGTGCATAGCGACTGGTTCACCTTGGTCGGCGCAGCAAGGCTGAACCCGACGGCCGTCATGCCGGTGCGTGCGCTCTTTGCACGCGATGGTGCCGCCGCGCACCTTGTTTGGAGCCGGGAGGGCGCATGAAAGGGTTGCCAGCACTGCGCCTCGTCTTGCCGCCGTTGCGGGATGTCCAGCCCGATTCGGTGCTGGAGTTCGCCGCGTATAGCCGCGCAGCGCCCCCCATCGAGCGCGGACAGCAAACGTTGGCTGAACTGGGCCGGCGCTGGCCGGGCGCGAAGGTGGACGCCATCCTGCACTCGGCAGATCTGACGTTGGCGCAGATTCGTCTGCCGCCGCTGTCCGCGCAGGACAGGCGCGTGGCGGTCACCGCCGCGATCGAGCCGTTCATGCTGGGAGATCCGTCGACGACGTTGATCGGCTATGGGCCACGCGCAGCCGATGGCGGCGTCTCGGTCGGCTGGGTCGATCGGGACGATGCGCGCGCCGCGAGCCACTGTTTGCGCGAGTGCGGACTGATGCTGCGCACGCTGTGGCCAACACCGTTTTTCTTGCCCGCGCCGCACGGCGGCTGGGTGGCCTGGTGCCGAGATGACTACGTGGCCGTGCGGTCTGCCCAGGATCAAGGATTCGTGCTGCCAATCGCAGCCGACGCGGCCAAAGCACGACTGCTGGCGCAGAGTGCCCAGGAGGGACTGGCACAGATGGTTTGGATTGGCGAAGTGCCGGCATGGTGGTCAGCGCAAGGACTGATCGCCGCAACCGCCGTGCCGCTGGAGGCGTGCTGGCAGGTTCAGTCGCCACCGTGGTCGATCGGTGTGCAAACGCTGGGCGTTCAGGATGGCACGGGCGCCTCGAGCTGGTTGCGGACAACCGCCTGGGCCGCCGCGGCGGCGCTGATCTGGATTGGCGGCCTGAACATATACGCCGCGCGTCTGGATCACGCAGGCCGCACGCTCAAAAGCGATATCGCGCAGCGTGTCAAAACGGCATTTCCGAACGTGCGCACGGTCGTCGAGCCGCTGCGTCAGGCGCGGCAACAACGGGACGCGCAGCAGGTGGCCGCAGCGCAGGCAGAGGAAGCGGAATTGGCCTTCTTGTTGGAAGGCGCCCGCGAGCATATGGCATTCGCGGCCGGCCAGGTGCAACGCCTGGATTACCGTGATGGCGCGCTGGATGTGGTGTTGATGCGCGGTACGAGCGGGGCGCCGGCAGTCACGCCGGTGTCGGCGGCGAGCAGTCCGGCGCCGGGCACCGGGTCGTCGGGCAGGCGCCGTGCCAGCGACCAGCCGGCGAAGGCCGGCGAACCGGCGCAACCCGCCTGGATCGCGGCCGCCGAGCAGGCTGGGCTCGAAGTCGAACCGATTGAGCGAGGCTGGCGCTTGCGGCGCGCAGCGCCGGCGCCGCAGGCCGCGGTGCGCTCGGCAGAGGGAACGACGGGGCGGCCTGCCCAATCCGCTGCGGCCGTCACTGTGGCCAGGCGCTCGCCATGAAAATATCCACGAAAGCGCCCCGGCTCAAGCGCCCTGCCCTGCCTGCCGCGTGGCGTCAGCAGTGGGAGGCGGCAGGCGCGCAAGCGCGGGCCTGGTGGACACAGCGGGCGGCCCGTGAGAAGCGTTTATCCGTATTATGCGCGGTGATTTGCCTGGTCGCCGGCGCATGGGTGCTAGGCATCGCGCCCGCCTTGGCGCGCATCGAGCGCTGGGAAGGGGAGCTACCGCAACTGGCCGCTCAAAGCACCGAGATCGATGCGATCGTGCGCGACGCGGCACGCCATCGTGCAGACGCGGGCGCGTCGTCTGCCGTGGTCAGCGAACAGGCGCTGGCGCAGTCGCTGGATGCGGCGGGCCTGGCAAACAGCTATGTCCTGGCGCTGGCCTCGGAAAAAACCGAACCGACCGAGGCTGAAAAAACCGAGACCGAACAAACCGAAGCCGAAAAAACCAAGGCGGAACCGTCCAAAACAGCGCACGCCAACGCGCGGCCAGGGGACTGGACCATCCGGTTCACCGACGCCCCTGTACAGGCCCTGGTGCCCTGGCTGCTAGACGGCCCGCACGAGCTGGGGCTCTCCCCCCGGCGCGTGACCTTGACGCGGCCGGAGATCGAGCGCGCCAAACCGCCGGGGTTGACGGTAGTCTCGCGCGATGCCGATGAGGATTCTTCCCCTGACGCTGCGGTACGGAATCCCGAGCCTGGCCGACTCTCGGGCCTGGCCATTCTCGGCCCGCGCACACCTCCGAAGGACAAATCGTGACAAGGATCGGTCCGTTCTCTGCGCGCCGTTGTGGCCGCATCAAAATGCTGCACCTGCTGGTAATGGCAGCGCTGGCTGGCTGCGCCGCGCCGCCTGAACCGGGACCGAGACAGGCCGCGGACGATCCGGTGGCCGATCTGCAACGCAGTGCCGGGCCGCGCGTGCTGACAAGCGCTCAGGCGCAGCCCGTCAGCGATGTGCCCGAGCGCCGGGAGACTGCGCCCTCCCGGCCCGCCCGCAGCGAGGCGCCGCCGCGCGTGCGCACCGAGCCTGCGGTCCAGCCCCGCACGGCCGCGCCGACGCCCCGTCGCGATAGCACACGCGCTCAGGAAGATGAGGGCGAGCAGGTGCTGTTGAATTTCGTGGATGCGGACATTCCTGCGGTCTTGCGGGTCATGGCCGGGTTCACCAAACGCAACTTCCTGGTCGACCCGCGAGTCAAGGGCCAATTGACGCTGGTGTCCGAGGGCCGCGTCTCGGCTGGCACGGCGTATGACATGCTGCTGGCCTCCTTGCGCATGGCAGGCTTTGCGGCGGTGGACGTGGCCGGCGGCACGCGCGTCGTGCCCGAGGCGGACGCCAAGCTGCAAGGCGGGCCGGTACAGAGCAGCGCGGCCGGCCCAGGTGCCGGCCGGGATAGCGAGCCGGCGCGCGCGGGGGGCGAGATCGTCACGCGGACCTTTCGCTTGAGCTACGAGAACGCAGCCGAACTGGTCCCGGTGCTGCGCCCTATGATCGCGACCAACAACCCGATCACCGCGTCGGCCGGCAGCAACAGCCTGGTCGTGACGGACTATGCGGACAACGTGGAGCGTATCGGGCGCATCATCGCCAGCATCGACACTCCCACCTCATTGAGCACGGCGGTCGTGCGGCTGCGCCAGGGTATTGCCGTGGACATTGCCGATGTGGCCAATCAACTGCTCGACGCCCAGGCCCAAGGCGGCGAAGGCACCCAGCGCATCATCATCGTGGCCGACCCGCGCGCCAACAATGTGGTGATCCGTGCCACCAGTCCGGCGCGCGCGAAGCTGGCGCGCGACCTGGTGCTGCAACTGGATGAGGCGCAGGCCGACCCGGACACCATGCATGTGGTGTATTTGCGCAATGCGCAGGCCTCCTATCTGGCGGAGGTGCTGCGCGGCGTGCTCACGGGGGACCCAGGCAGTTCGGGCCAGGCGAGCGGGGCCGATGCCGCTGTGCGCGCGGCGCTGGGCGCGGGCGGCATGCAGTCAGGAACGAACAACGGATCGAACACGAACAGCACATCGAGCGGCACCAACAGCACGCGCAATACCAGTGGCAACACCACATCGGGGCTGGGTAGCAGCCTGCGCGGCGCTGCCGGCCAGGGCGCCACCGGAGCGGGCACGGGCACCAGCTCGAACCTGAACGGGTCCGGGCCGCTGCAGGGCTTCGCGGCCGGCGGCATGACTGTGCAGGCCGACGCGACCACCAATGCGCTCATCATCTCCGGCCCGGAGCCGATCTACCGCAGCCTGCGCAAGGTCATCGACATGCTGGATCAGCGCCGCGCGCAGGTACTGGTCGAGAGCCTGATCGTCGAAGTCAATGAGGATGACGCGGCCGAACTCGGCATCCAGTGGATGACCGGCAATGGCCGCTGGTTCGCGGGTAACCGATCTTCTTTGGGGTCGGGCATCAACGCCAGCGCCAGGACCACGCTCGATGCCGCGCCAGGTGGTCTGAGCGTGGGTCTGATCAACGGCACGGTGAACCTGCCAGGTGTGGGCGAGGTGTTGAATATCGAACTGCTGGCTCGCGCACTGCAATCGCGCAGCGGCGTGAACATCCTGTCCACGCCGAACCTGCTGACGCTAGACAATGAGGCGGCCAGCATCATGGTCGGGCGCACGCTGCCCTTTGTCAGCGGCCAGTACATCACCGATGGCGGCGGGGGCAGCAACAATCCGTTCCAGACCGTGGAGCGGGAAGACGTGGGCTTGAAGCTCAATATTCGCCCGCAGATATCGGAAGGCGGCACGGTCAAGCTGGACATCTACCAGGAGGTCAGTACGCTGGACGACGTCGCCTCGGCCAGCCTGGGCGGCGTGGTGACCAACAAGCGAGCCATCGACACGTCCGTGCTGCTCGACGATGGGCAGATCATGGTGCTGGGCGGCTTGCTCGAAGACAGTGTGCAGACCACGCGCGATGCCGTGCCGATCCTGGGCTCGATCCCAGGGCTGGGCGCCTTGTTTCGCTATGACCGGCGCAGCCGCGTCAAGACCAACTTGATGGTGTTTCTGCGACCCTACGTGGTGCGCAATGCGCAGGATGGCCGGGGCCTGACTGCCAGCCGCTACGACTACATGCGACGCGCCCAGGGCCGCGTGCAGCCGCCCGAGAACTGGGCGTTACCGGATATGGGTTCGCCCGTGCTGCCGCCGATCGGCCTGCAATCGACGCGGGACCGCCAGACCTACGACTTGCGCCCCGAGGCCGCGGCCGAGACGCTGAGCCAGCCCGGACCGGAGAGCACGAATTCCAGCACGTTTCGTCCGGGGCTGGTCAACAGCGGCGGCGAAGAGGCGCCGCAGCCGGTGCGCACGCGCCTGCCGGCCGGCCTGACCGTATCAGGCGATCCGGCCGCGTTGTACGGCAGACCGGAAGGCAATACCAATATTCTGCAATTTACCGAGGCCCGCACCGAGCAGGAAGCCGAGCAGGCCGTGCAGCGCACGCGCATCAGCGGCTTGAAGGCGTACAGCCTGACCGGTCCGGGCGGCATGGGCTACGTGGTTCGCGTGGACGTACCTCGCGATCCGCGCGCCGTCGACAACGCGGTGCAGGTGTTGCGCGAGCTGGGTTATCAGCCGGAGTTGGTGGTCGGGCCATGAGCGACGTCATCATCAACTCCCCTACCGCCGACGACGCGAGCGCCGAGGATTCGGCATCGACACGCCGGCCGCTGCCGTATGCGTGGGCACGCGCCAACCGTCTCCTACTGCGCTGGGACGAGCAGAACCGGCCCGAGCTGCTGATCAGTCCGCAGACGCCGGGCTGGGCCATCACCGAGGCCTTGCGCCGCCCGATTCGGCCAGAGGCCACGAACGTGCGAGAAATCGACGACCAGGAACTCGAAGGGCTGTTGGCGAGCGCGTATGCCGAGACCAACGACGCGGCATCGGTGGTTGGCGAGGCGCAGAACGATGTGGATCTGGACCGGCTGATGCAGGATGTGCCGGAGGTGACGGACCTGCTGGACGCGCAGGACGATGCGCCGGTAATCCGCATGATGAATGCGCTCTTTACCCAGGCCGCGCGTGAGGGGGCCAGCGACATCCATATCGAGCCCTACGAGGTGCATTCGGTGGTGCGCTACCGCGTGGATGGCACGTTGCGTGAGGTGGTGCGGCCGCGCAAAGCGCTACACGCGGCCTTGATCTCGCGCATCAAGATCATGGCGCACCTGGACATTGCCGAAAAACGCTTGCCGCAAGACGGGCGTATCGCACTGCGTGTGGGCGGGCGCCCGATCGACATCCGGGTCTCGACCGTACCCACTGGACATGGCGAATGCGCGGTGCTGCGCCTGCTGGACAAAGAAGCCGGTCGCTTGAAGCTGGAACGGCTGGGCATGGACCCGACGCTACTCACGCGCCTGGACGCGATGGTGCATATGCCGCACGGCATCGTTCTGGTCACAGGGCCGACCGGCAGCGGCAAAACGACCACGCTGTACGCGGCGCTGGGCCAGTTGGACGCTGCCACCAACAAGATCATGACGGTGGAAGATCCGGTGGAATACGACCTGCCTGGCATCAGCCAGATCCAGGTGAACAGCGAAATCGGTCTGACATTTGCCGAGGCGCTTCGATCCATTCTGCGCCAGGACCCGGATGTCATCATGATCGGCGAGATCCGCGACTTGGAGACCGCGCAGATAGCAGTGCAGGCCTCCTTGACCGGGCACTTGGTGCTGGCCACGCTGCACACCAATGATTCGGTCGCTGCGGTCACCCGGCTCATCGACATGGGCGTGCAGCCGTTTCTGCTGGCTTCGACCTTGTTGGGCGTGCTGGGGCAGCGCCTGATCCGTTGCCTGTGTCCGGTGTGCCGCCGACAGGTGACGCTGCCCACTGGCCGTGTCGTCTATGAGCCGGTGGGCTGCGCGGAATGCGATAACCAGGGCTATCGCAAGCGCACCGGCGTGCATGAACTGTTCACGGTGGATGCGGGGGTTCAGGCGCTGATCCACGAACAAGTCTCCGAGCAGGCGCTACGCGCGGCCGCCATCAAGGCGGGGCTGCGCACGATGTACCAGGACGGCCAGCGCTGGGTCGACAGCGGAGTCACGTCGCTGGAAGAACTGGTGCGCGTGACGGGCGAGGACTGAAGCACATGGCGCATTTTCGCTACCGAGCGGCTGATGGAGCGGGCAAGATCGTGCGCGGGCAGCTCGACGCCGATAGCCCCCGATCGGCGCGCGCGCAGTTGCGCGGGCGCGGCTTGGCTGTGCTGGAAGTGGCCGAGGCGCAAGGCTCGGCGGGCGCGGCCGGGGCAAGCCTCTTTGCGCCCAAGCTCAAGGACAGCGAACTGGCCTGGGCGACCCGCCAGTTGTCGAGTCTATTGACCGGACGCCTGCCGTTGGAGGAAGCGCTGACCGGTGTCGTCGAGCAGGCCGAGAAGAAACATATTGCCGAGAGCTTGTCCGCAGTTCGGGCAGATGTGCGCGGCGGCATGCGCCTGGCCGATGCGATGGCACGCCGGCCACGGGACTATCCCGAGGTCTATCGGGCGCTGGTGGCCGCCGGCGAGAGTTCGGGCGATCTGGCCCAGGTGATGCGGCGCCTGGCCGACTACATCGAGTCGCGCGACGTGCTGCGGGCCAAGGTCTTGACCGCTTTCATCTACCCTGCGGTGGTCGCGGTGATATCGGTGTGCATCGTGATTTTCCTGCTGACCTATGTGGTTCCCCAGGTCATTGGCGCGTTCTCGCAAGCGAAGCGGGATCTGCCCATGCTCACGCAGGTGATGCTGATGGCCAGCGACTTCGTGCGCAACTGGGGTTGGCTGACGGCGCTCACGCTCGCCGCGGGATTCGGGTACTGGCGCTGGCGGCTGCGTGATAGTGCGGTGCGCCTGGCCTGGGACAGCCGTCTGCTGCACCTGCCCTTGATGGGCCGCTTCATCCTGGAAGTCAACACTGCGCGTTTTGCGTCGACGCTGGCGATCTTGACCGATGCGGGTGTGCCGTTGATGCGCGCGCTGGAGGCGGCGCGCCAGACCCTGGGCAACCAGCGGTTGCGTGCCTGCGTGCTGGAGGCAGCCGGCCAGGTCGAGGGTGGCACGAGCCTGGGCGCGGCGCTCAAAGCACAGAAATATTTCCCGTCGCTGCTTTGCCGGCTGGTGGCCAGCGGCGAGAAAACGGGGGAGTTGCCCCTGATGCTCGATCAGGCGGCGGACACACTGTCGAAAAATCTCGAACGCCGGGCGATGGCGATGACCGCCCTGCTCGAGCCCTTGATGACAGTGATTATGGGCGGGTTGGTGCTCACTATCGTGCTGGCCGTGATGCTGCCCATCATGGAAATGAACCAGCTCGTTCTATGACATGAGCACGTCATACTCCAGTCATCAAAATTGCGGCCCGAAATTGCACCTCGATTATCGATGTCCAGACTTTCCGTAACCTGAATGCCGTCTTGGCTGGGCAAACTGTCCCTGCCATCAACGCTGATGGTGCGGGATCACCCAGATACCCATCTGACCCCCGCTGCAATTCAGAAGTTCCCTTAACTTGGACGAGGTAATTTCATCATGCAAACGCAATTCAAACTCAAGCGCCTGGTCGGCGCTCTGCTGTTCGCCAGCCTGGGCGCGACCAGCATCGCCGCTCACGCGGTCAACGTCAACGGTGGCGGCGCCACTCTGCCGCAACCCCTGCTCGAAGAAGAGTTCGGCATTTCCGGTGACCCCGCCTTCAAGATCACCAGCGACTCCGATACGTGGCGCTACGGCGGCGTCGGCAGTGGCGGCGGCCGTAACGGTTTCTACCAAAACAACTCGGCGCTCCACTACCCCGGCCAACCGGCTGTGACGGTCCATTTCGGCGTCAGCGATGCCAACGTGCCGCAAAGCGAAGTGACCACGTACTACGGCACCAGCGGCCTGGGCAACTTGGCCAACCCGTCCACGGGCCACGGCCGCTTCATCCAAGTACCGCTGGCCGGCACGCCCGTGCTGATCTACGCGAAGTCGGTGACGAACAGCGTGCCGGGCCTGGAGCTGAACAAGTCGCAGCTGTGCGGCATCTTCAGCGGCGCCCTGGCGACGTGGCAAGCTGTCGACTCCTCGCTGCCTGCCACCCCGATCAAGGTGATCTACCGCACCGAGTCGAGCGGCACGACCACCCTGCTCACGCAGTTCCTGGCCGCCAACTGCACCACCGCTGAGACCGGCGGCGTCACCTTCGAGGGCCTGGGTGTGTTCGCCAACGAATTCGGAGGTGCCGGCGAACCCGCATTGCCCGCGCGTTTCGTGGGCGTGCAAGGTAGCGGTGGCGTTACCGCCGCTCTGGATGACGCCGACACGGACCCGGCTGATGGTACGCCCGAGGCCATCGCCTACCTGAGCCCGGACCCGGACTATTTCCCTGCCCCTCACGCCGTGGCAGTACCGCTGTTCAATCCGAACATCACCGACCCGAACGCCACCGCCATCGAGGCATCCACCGAATCGGTGACCGCCGCCCTCGGCAACCTGCCCGTTCCCAGCGGCGCTCCCCAGTACAACCATCTCGCGGGCAACTTCGGCACGGCCACCAACCCGGCCAACCCCGCCGCTTGGGTCACGACCGTTCCCAGCCCGGCAGCCGGCTACCCGATCGTCGGCACGACCAATATCCTGGTCAGCCAGTGCTATGTCGGCGCCCGCACGGGTAGCAACCCCAACGCGGTGGAAGCAGCCGTGCGCAACTACCTGGATGCGCACTACGACAACATCGACCAGATCGAAGCTCACGGCCTCGTGCCGCTGCCCCCGACCCTGGTGACGGGCATCCGCAACCGTTTCATCAACGGCAGCTTGCTGGGTGGCCAGTTGCAAATCGGTAACGGCCCGGCCTACTGCAACAGCGTTGCTGGCCGCGGTTAATTCAGCACGGCCTCAGTAGCCAAACCATGACGATGTAGCAAGTAGTTCCGCCGCCCTGCGCTCATCACGCGGGGCGGCGCTTGTTTGTCAGATAGAAGCCATAGTTTCTTAACAATCAGTTCGGTTCAATACAACGTCTTGGCGTTCGCGCAGTCGGGGAAGCGAGCGGCCAAGACCTTTCTTTTAATACTTCGAACAAACTATTTGAGAGTGGGCACATGATCTCGCACAGCGCAGCCAAAGATAGAACCAGAATCAACAATTCGCGGCGCTCTGCCCGCGAAGCACTGCGACTCGTACCGCTGGCCAGCGCCCTCTCCCTCTTGTTTATCTCGGCGCCCAACGTCTATGCGGCAAGTCCGGGTGGGGCCGCCTGGTTTGCCGCAAGTGGAGCAGGCAAAAGTGCGCGGGCAAACGGACCTCGACCACAAGTCGGCTTGCCACCGTCCGTCCGCCAGCAGCAGGCTGCAAGGCAGCAGCTACAGCGATCTGTCGACAACCTGGGACGTACCGCGAATGCCATTGCTGCGGCCCAGGCCGCGCAGCGTGCGGCGCGTGAAGCCGCGCAAGGCATTGTGCCCTCTGATGTCGCCGACGGCCACACCCCAGGCGGTCTATGGGACAAAGACGCCGGGGGGAACGACCTAGCGTGGACCGGCGCAAAACGACCCGTCGCAAACCAGCATGACGGCAAGCATACGGTCAGCATCGAGCAGACCGCCAGCCGAGCGGTGCTCAACTGGAACACATTCAATGTCGGCCGAAACACTACCGTTGAGTTTCAGCAGAATTCCGGTGACGCCGTCCTAAACCGAGTGGTCGGTGCTGACACGCGGCCAAGCCAGATCCAGGGTGCCATCAAGGGTGATGGCACCGTGATGGTGGTGAACCAGAACGGTGTGGTGTTCAGCGGCAGCAGCCAGGTGAACGTGCGCAACTTGGTCGCTGCGGCGGTCGGCATGACCGACGAGCAGTTCGCCAAAGGCATCTACAGCGACACCAACGGCTCGACCGGCTCCCGTACTTACATGCCGAGCTTCGGCAATAACATCACGTCCGGTGGCGCGAGCGACAAGGCCACTGGAGATGTGACGGTAGAGGCAGGCGCACAAATCGCGACCCAAACGCCGAACTCGGCCACCCGCGGTGGCGGTTATGTACTAATGCTCGGGCGTGAAGTCCATAACGCGGGCATCATCGAAACGCCCAGCGGTCAAGCCCTGCTCGCCGCAGGCGACAGCTTTGTGATCCGACGCGGGCGAGGCTCCGACGAGAACCAGCAATCGACCACGCGAGGCAACGAAGTCGCCGCGCGTATCAACACAGATAGCCTTGCCGGGGCGGTGTCGAACTCCGGTCTGCTGTTGGCCCGCACTGGTGATGTGACACTCACGGGCCAGCGTATCACCCAGCAAGGTGTCGCGGTTGCCACCAGTGACGTGAATGCACGCGGCAGCATTCACCTGTTGAATTCGGCGAGCGATACCAATGGAAGCGTCACGCTCTCCGCCAACAGCACGACGGCAGTACTCATCGACGAGAACGCCGCTTCTGCCTACGACTCGCAATACGACGAGTTGAGCGAGAACACCGCCAACCTGAATGGCCCCGAGACCGCGCTGGGCCGCGCCTTTGACAATATCGGTCGCATGGGTGATCAGCCCAACCTATCACGCATCGAAATCGTCACAGGGGGCACCGTCGATTTCCAAGGCGACTCCATGACCTTGGCCACTGGCGGCCAAATCGCTGTACACGCCGGCCAACGCTCCCTGGTCCGCGACGGAGCAGACCTAGACGTGTCCGGCGCGGTCGGCGTCCGCGTGGCGATGGAGTCGAACAACATTCAAGTCAACGTTCAAGGCAATGAGCAACGCGATGCGCCGGTCAACCGGGATAGCGGCAGCCTGAACAATAGCGACATTTGGGTGGATCGGCGGACGCTGGTCTTCGTGCCCGCCGGCACGAACGGCTATGAGACAGACCGCTGGTACACCGCGGGCGGGTTGCTGGAAGTGAGCGGGTACGTGGGCACTACGGGCCATTCCGTGGGCGAATGGCTCGCCTCCGGCGGAACCGTCAACTTCACTGGCCAGGACGTCGTGACCCAGACAGGCTCTCGGATCAATCTGTCGGGCGGCACGATGGATGTGCAGGATGGCTACATTCGGCAAACTTGGGTACGTGCGGCAAATGGCCGCCTCTATGAGGTTTCGCGCGCCCCAGGCGATATTCTCTACACCGGCCTGTACAACGGCTACGAGGTGACCTCTGCCCGATGGGGAGAAAGTGCCACCCGCCGCTTCTACAACCCGCTGATCGCACCTAACCGTCGGTTCGAATCGGGCTACACCGTCGGTCGCGACGCTGGACGTCTCGTCATCGGCACCGCCTCAGCCGTACTGGAAGGCAGTCTCATCAGTGACACCTTTCAGGGCGATCGTCAGGTCAATGCCCCGCAGGCCGGCCTGGATGGTTATAGCCAATCCCAAACCGCCGTTGCGCGCCGTGCGCAGTTGATCCTCGGCCAGTACAACCCGAACCGGATTCCCGGTACTGCGCTGGGAGTCGACTTCACGCCCGTCACCAATCACGTGGCCATCCAGGGAGACGTGGAAGCTCTTGCCGACAGTCTGACTCTGGCCGCACCGCTACCAGAGGAACGCAGCGGCACCATCCTTCTGGATAGCGAAGCCGTGAGCAATATGCAGCTGGGCGGCATCCTAATTGGGGCCAAAGAAACCATTCGCATCGATCATTCGTTGGAAACTGACCTTGGCGGCGAGATCGCCCTGCGTGCACCCCAAGTGGACGTCAATGCCGATCTTGTAGCGCGTAGCGGCTCGATCCAACTTGGAAACTACGTAACGGAGGCCAATTCCGTCCTACCTTCGGACCCGGCCACCGTGGTGGGCGTCAATCTTGCTCCAGGCGCCACACTGGATGTGCGAGGGACTTGGAGCAATCTATTCCTTGACCCCACTGATCGCCGTGGTTTGCCATTCGTCGATGGAGGCTCCGTATCGATCCGCAGCACTGGGCCGGTGACACTGGGTGAAGGTAGTGTGATCGACGTATCTTCCGGCGCCGCCCTGACATCGGAAGGAAACATCGTTGGCGGTCGTGGCGGCAATGTTACCTTGCTCTCGCGCGAGACCTTGACGCTGGGGGGAGATCTCCGCGGCTATGGCATTAATGGCAGCGGCACGCTTCAAATCGAAGCTGGTACGCCAGTGAGCATCGGTGGTGAGCTTCTGGCTGAAGACGGCATTCTGCAGGTCGGCGAAGTCGCGCTGACGGACATGAAAGTGCTAGAAGACTTCATCATTCCCGCCGGAGAGATCCTGCCTGCTGACTACTCATTCACGAAGACCCACGCCATGCCTGGCGAAACCGTAGACGGTCGTTGGAACCTCTCCCCGGGCAATGGAATTACCCTGGATGTCAACTGGACTCCTCCGCCAGCACTACCTGGCACCGGTTATCGCGTGGTTCTCGACGACGGCACAAGAGTTTTGATCCGTATTGGCTCTACGCCCGTTATCCCCGCCGGTTCCACGATCGTTGGGATTGATAACCCCGCAAACTTCCCCCCCAACTATATCGTTCCGGGAGATGCCTTCCCGAACGGCATTCCCATCGCCCCGACCACGACAGTGCTGAAGGCTGGCGCGATCGCAACGGAAGACTCACATTTCGCCGCTGGTACGGTCATCCAAGCTGGGGCACGCCTTTCACATTCTGTCGCTGTGCAAGCTGCACTGGTTCTTGACACCGATCTCTTTCAGCGCGGTTTCTCCCAATACATTATTTCCGGCGAGCGTGGCGTAGCCGTGGCAAGCAATGCCACGGTTCATGTAGCCGCCCCTGTGTTGCATCGAGCTGCAATTGCGTCGGAGGTCCCGACGGGTGCACATCCCGACCACGCACTTGCTGAATGGCTTCCACCGGTTTTCCTCGAAGACCCGACCGCAAGCCTACTGAGCCAACGCGGCGGCGCAAGTCTGGCACTGCGCTCCCTAAACGGAAACATTCTCGTTGGCGAGGGATCGACGATAGAGGTGGATCCGTACCAAGACATTTCCCTAAGTGCTGCCAAAAACATTGACATTAACGGCACATTGAGGGCACTGGGCGGCTCGATCGAAGCTCGTCCGTCCACCGCGGCCCCCGATCCGATTACGACCCCCTGGCCCGTCGCGCCGGCGAGATCAATACGTGTCAGCGCTGGAGCCGTGCTGGATGTCACGGGCCACGCCACAACCGCAGTGGACGCCACTGGCAGCATCTACGGTGATCTGAGTAGCGGTGGCAAGATCGTTTTGGAAGGAGGGATTGGCACCTTCGTCATCGTAGAGGCAGGAGCCACCCTGGATGCATCTGGAAGCTCGATGGCCATTACTGTTCCTGCTGGTCGCAATGTCGGAGCGACGGGTCGCACCGCAACCGTGGCGAGCGACGGAGGGACCATCTCCTTGAGTTCCAACGCTGGCCTTTACCTGAACGGCACGATACGCGCTGCTGCAGGGGGCGAAGGCGCAGCTGGCGGCACACTGGCACTTACGCTAGAAGCTCCTCTATACCGAATAGAAGACAACGTATCAGACGCCCTTCGCCAGCCCGCCGAACTGACAGTTGTACAGCAGGCTTTGCAAGACGGTAACTCGGCCAGGCCCCTTGCTGACACCGAGCTTTCCTATGGCTACGCGCGAATAGGTGTCGATCAAGTGCAAGCAGGCGGTTTCGACAATCTGTCGCTATTCGCCCGCGATCTAATTACTTTCGATGGCGATATCGACCTTTCTCTCGGACAAAGTATTCGTCTCTACCAAGGCACCATCGGAAACACGGTGGAGAGAGCAAACGTTCGGCTACACGCGCCACACATATTGCTCAGCGGTCGCACCACGCTCGCTACCAATGCAGCAGCAGGATCTATCAACGCGACCCTCAACACATGGCGAAGTTCGCGGCAAGCCGCCGCTGGTACATTCGCCGTGGATGCCGATCTCATTGACATCCAGAACGTGGTTCGGTTCGGCATCTCCAGCACCATCAGCTTGAATGCGGGCAGTGAAACGATAGATCGCCGAGGTTTTCAGGATGTCGTCCTGAGCAGCCGTGGCGATATTCGTTTCTTGCAAGCCTCCGAGCAAGTCAACTCATCGGTGAATCCGATAGCCAACCAAAGGCACAGCGCGCTTATTAGTCCGTCCGACATTGCGCTGCAAGCCGCACGCATCTATCCGGTGTCGCATGCTCTCGGCGCGGTCGCCGCAGGCATAACGGCCACCAATACGTATGACAGTGAACGAGTGCTGCGGATCTCCAGAACAGAGATTGTTGAGTCCGCCCCATTATCAGTATTCGGCGAGCTTGAGTTGCACGCTGCCACGATCGAGCAAGGCGGCGCTTTGTACGCGCCGCTTGGCCGCATCGCGCTCGGCAATAGTCAAGCAACGCGAACGATTCAGCTACTGCCGGGTAGTTTGACATCCGTCAGCGCAGCGGGCCTTATTATCCCTTACGGTGGCACGGTTGATGACCTCAGCTATACCTACAACGGAGAGCCTATCGATGCCGTCGGCGTGGGTGGAACGGGTGCGGTAACGGGCGACACGACCACCAGCGGGCTGCGTCAGGGGATTTCATTGGTGGGGACCTCTGTGATGGCCGACGATGGTGCAATAGTGGACCTCTCGGGAGGCGGGGAACTCACGGGCGCAGCCTTCATCAGCGGTCGCGGCGGTTCTACGGATCCTTTATTTAACGCCCTCGTCAAGTACGACGGCGCAACCGGCAAGTTCTCGCTACCAGCGCTTTCAGACCATCCCGTCTATGCCATCGTGCCTAGCTACGAAGGCGCATATGCGCCAGTAACTCCCGTCGACCAAAATCCAGATTACGCGGGCTCTTTACCCCGGGTTGGAGAACAAATTACCATCGGCTCCGGGATTCCGGGACTACCTGCTGGCACCTATACTTTGTTGCCCGCCTATTATGCGCTACTGCCCGGTGCGTATCGCGTGGAATTGGGAAATACAACGAAGAGCGCAGCCCCCCCCATCGCTCTGCGCAACGGCTCCTGGGCGCTCTCCGGCACGAAGGGGATTGCAAACTCCAGCATCGCTGAGGTGCTGCCACGCCAGATCACGATCACCTCGGGCGAGGTGCTGCGCCAGTACGCACAGTACAACGAGACCAGCTATCGGGAATTCATTCTTGCGGACACTGCACGTACCGGCACGCCACGCCCGATGCTGCCGGATGACGCCAAGGCGCTGGAGTTCCGATTCAGGACAGGGGCCGGGCAAGAGATGCCCGCACTCGACTTCTCGGGTAGCGTTCGTTTTGATCGTCCAGAAACAGGATATGGCGGCCAGGTTATTGTAGGCGCGGCATCAGGCGCCGCTGCCTTAGAAATTGTAGATCAGCATGCCACTGCAGGATTCTCCGGCATTTCGGTTCGAGCAGAAGATTTGAACGCCCTTGGCGCGGACCGAATTTCCATCGGTGGGTGGATGACGGGATATGGCTACAGCTCGGGGGATTCTGGCGTTAGTGTGGATACCCGGCTTCGGCCCATGTCCCAAACTGGGAATATCACCGTCCGATCAGGCACCGCCCTAGCCGCACCGGAAGTCATGCTCATCACGGGAGGTAGCCGCAACATTCACGTTGAGGACGGAGCAAGCATCAATACGCTGGATCATGGCGCGGCTCCCTACGATTCTTCGTATGGCTACCAATACAACCCCGATGTGACTGGGGCCGCGAATATCCTCATGGTCTCGAATGGCTGGCTGGATCTACCTTTAGGTGGCGGATCCGGCACAGGACGGATAGAGGTGGGAGGCTGCACCTCGACCGGGTGTACGGGCTCGGCACAGTTGTATTCGGATGGCTCTATCGTCTTCGCGTCGAACAACGTCGTTATCGATGAAGCCACACGCTTCGGAACACGCAATCTGACGATGGCGGTAAGCGGCCTGAACCTGGGAAGCGAGAACAGCCTTGCTGATGCACTCGCACGCGGCGCGCTGCCCGAAGGATTGCGCTTATCGCAAGGGCTGCTGACGCGGTTGCTAAATGGCGACCCAGAGATGCGCGCTCCTGCTCTGGAACGATTGATATTTTCTGTGCGTGATTCGGTCAATCTATTTGGCACCGTAGACCTAAGCACGCTTGACCCCGAGACAGGCAAATCCAGCCTTGGTCAACTAGTCTTCAACACACCGGCCATCTACGGATATGGCACGAATGAGGATGTAGCTACGATCTCGACCGATACGCTGGTCTGGAATGGCGTCGCCGGGCGCTCGGCCGGGCCAGTCCTGGAAGATGGTCCAGGCACCGGCGCAGGCACCCTAGATGTGCAGGCAAGGCAAATCATCTTCGGCTATGCCGAGGGCGTAACGCCTAGTCCGCACCAGAATATGGAGCGCTTGGCGCTGGGTTTTTCCACCGTGAACCTGCAAGCTACCGACCGCATCACGGCCAACGGCGAAGGAGACCTCTCGGTCTACCGCGCCGAAGATGGCGAGATCGACGGCGTGCAGCAATATACCGGCGGTAACCTGAACTTGATCACGCCATTGTTGACCGGCGAGGCTGGCTCCATCAATCGCCTCAAGGCAGGCGACGCATTGACGTTGAACGTGCCGGAAGGGGCGTCGGCGGGCAGCCACGATGCCCTTGGCGCCACGCTAGAGCTATCGGGTGCCAGCGTCACGCTGGACGGTACGATTGCGCTGGCCAGCGGCAAGCTGGACGTGATCGCTGACGGCAACGTGCAACTGAACGCCAACACGCACCTGGACCTGGCTGGGCGCGAGATCCAGATCCAAGACGAGCGGCGCTATAGCTGGGGAGGCGAGGTCAACCTAGAAAGCAGCAGCGGCAATATCAGTCAGCTTGCCGGTTCGACCATCGATCTGTCGGCGCAGAACAATCAGGCGGGCCGCTTGACGGCGACTGCCCTGGGCGAGGATGCTGGGCGCATTGCGCTGGCGGGCACGATACTGGGTACTGCCACGGGAGACTACGACGCGGGCGGTTCCCAGGTTGATTACGAGGCAGGCGGCATCGTATTGGCAGGCCGGGCCATCGACGATTTTGCTGGCCTGAACCGTCGCCTGACGGACGGCGGCGTGGTCGGCTTGCGCAGCTTCCGCATCAAGGAAGGCGATCTGACGATCGGCGATGAAATCCAGGCACACCGGGTGATGGTGGCGGTCGATGGCGGTAGCCTCACGATAGATGGCCGGATCGACGCAAGCGGCCGCCACGTTGGAGAGATACGTCTGGCGGCACGCGACAACCTGACCTTGACGAGCAACGCCCAACTCGATGCGCACGGCCGCGAACTGCGCGTGGACAGCTATGGCTATATCATCGACGCGCCCAATCGCGCCATCGTTGATCTGACCTCGGGCACGGACGGGACGGGCACGTTGACGATCCAGCAAGGCGCGATCATAGACCTGCGTGCCGGCACCGATATCCCGGCCGGCAGCGGTCCTGGCCAGCACGACGGCCGCAACCGCAGCACGCTCGCCTTGAATGTGCCGCGCATGGGCAATAACGGCGACAGCGCAACAGGCAGCGACGGGCCAGGAAACGCCACGGGCGGCGACCTGGATATCAACGTTCCCGCTCCGGTGGATGTGCGTGGTGCGGCCAGTGTTGCGGTCTATGGGTATGCCAGCTACGACAACGCGCCAGCGGACCCGGAGAACAGCAACGGCCAGGTGGTGGACCAGGATTACCTGGACAGCATCCATCGAGATAGCCAGGCCTTCATCAGGGCTGCATATGGCGGTGACGTAGCCGCAGGCACGTTGACGGCGGGTTTGCAGAGCAAGCTGGCCGGCCTGACGGTATATGGCAACGCACTCCACCTGCGGCCTGGTGTCGAAATAAACAGTGCGACCGAGACCGGCGACATCCGGGTCGAAAAAGACCTGGATCTGTCGGGCTATCGCTATGGACCGAATGTGACCGGCGTGCGCGGCTCGGGCGAGCCCGGTGCGCTATCTCTGCGCGCAGGGGGCGATCTCGATATCGAGGGCAGCATCAACGATGGCTTCGCGCCGCCCCCAGCGACGCCCGAAGACGATCGAGGGTGGGCCCGTGAAAATATCCTATTGACGGGTGGGGTTCCCGCTTCGGCTGACATAACCTTTGACGCGCCTTATTACGTGTCCCCCGATGGTTGGGAGGGATACTACTACGTGTTTCCGGGCAATGACGTTTGGGACTATGCGGTGGTGACACAAGGGAGAGTCATCGAAGAGGCCTCGTGGGGAACTAACGTTTATGGGCCAGGCGACACGATTTGGGGCATGCTCGAAGGCCGCATCACAATCGAAGCCGGGACCATCCTGACGGCAAACGATCCGTCGAACGCAAACATTGTCTTCACTGAGGGGGACACGGGCCGGCAGCTCTGGGCTGTCGCACCTATGCTCGCCGCAGGGTCGCTATCCTGGGATATTCGACTCGGCGCGGGCGCCGACCTCTCATCTGCCGACCGCCGTGCGCTGCAAACTGCCGCGCAACTAGCCGGTAAAGGGAATATAACTTTATCGGATGCACACTACATTGCAGGAACCCAGAATCCTATTTTTAGCGTCATCCGTACTGGCACGGGTGACCTGGATATCCAGGCTGGCGGTTCGTTCAGCCAGGATTCGCTTTACGGCATTTACACCGCTGGCACCCAATCGGCACCCTTGCTCGACAAGGAAGGTGCTCCCATTGCCGACATGCAAGGCCGGGATGCTTTCAACCTCCCCCGCGGATACAACCCCGATATCAGTAGTACGTCGATTCTTAGCGCCTCACATGCCGACTGGGAAGGGTTGGTAACTGGCAGCAATTATTCGGCTTGGTATCCAGAGCAAGGCGGCAATCTCTCCGTTAATGTCCAGGGTGACATGACTGGCGACATTGTCTCCGGCGGCATCACGACGGCTCCGGTGAATACGGTCTCCAGTAACTATGTAGCGAGCTGGCTCTGGCGCCAAGGCGGGAATAACGTCAGCCAGCACACTGCGTGGTGGATCAATTTCGGGACTTACGTCAGCAGCCAGGATTTCAATGGCGTACCTGCGCTTAATGTTGAAGGTTTTACCGGTCTCGGTACTTTGGGCGGCGGTAACGTCGATCTGCGCGTGAAGGGCGATGCCGGGAACATCACGTCGCTCAGCAGTTCCGGCACTCGCGAAAGTGACGGTCTAGTCGTCGCGGTTGGTAGCACTGGGCGATTGGTCGATGGGAAACTGACTCTCACCGGAGGGGGGGATTTGCGCTTGGCCGTTGGAGGATCGCTCAACGAGGGGGTTCGAGCCAGCGGCACGGAACCGGGCCGCCTGAACTACAGCAGCATTCCCAGCGACCTGAACGGAGTCTTCACCAACTTGCGCGGGTCGCTGGCTCTGCAAGCAGGCGCCATCGGCCGGGTAGACCCGCTCTATGGCGTCGTGGATGTTACCGATGCGCGGGCAGTCGATCCGCTATATCCCAGTCTGGGCCGCCCTAGTGGCGGACCTGTTGTGATGCTGGGCGATGCAACAACCTCACTTCTTTCCCGCGGAGATTTGGTCATCGACGGCGTAGGCGACCCTGGCCGACTGAGCCAAAGCAACTACTTACCGTTCGAGAGCTACGCCGGAGGCGGAATCAGTTGGTATTCGCTGTGGACAAGTACGACAGCAGTCAGCCTTTTCGCCGCTGGCGGGAACCTCACGCCAGTCACAATGCAACACTATGCCCCCGGTGCGGGAACCGTTGTCGGTAACACGACACTTCTCGAGATGAACTATCCATCGCGCTTCGACGCGGTCGCAGCACAAGGGAACATCTACTATGCGCGCAACGGTACGGTCTCCGGCGGCACCGGCGCCAACCGTTTGATTTTTGCTCCCAATGCTCAAGGTGTAGGCTGGATGAACCTGTTGGCAGGTGGCTCCATATACGGCGGAGGCTTTGGACTAGACCCTTCGGGAGCTGCCTCCACCGCCATACCGACGCCGTTCCGACCCGCCTTCATCGGTCGGTCTCCCGATGGATTTAGTGACCTCGTCGACAACACACAGACGGGCGCACGCAACGATCTATTCGCGTTCGGTGCAAATACTGCTTCAGGCTCGCTCTATGGCAATGATCCTACTCCTGTGCGGGTCTACGCAGATAGCGGGGATATTGTCGGCGTTTCGGTGGGATCATTCTGGCAGTCTGCTGATGAGCTTCTATACATGATCGGCAAGCCGGTGCGTATGCGCGCAGGGCGCGATATTATCAACGCTGGCGGAGTGTTTCTGAACTACCACAGCACGGATATCTCGATGATTTCGGCTGGGCGCGATATTCAGTACGCTAATGCACGCATCGCCGGCCCCGGCCTCTTGGAAGTCAGTGCCGGACGCCACCTCTACCAAGGTGACACGGCTCAACTAGAAAGCCTGGGTTTGATCAACGGAGGCGAGAACCGAACAGGTGGTGCAGGCATCGCGGTCAGTGTGGGGCTGGGCGATCACCCAGTCGATTACACCGGGTTCGCCTTGCACTATTTGGACGGAGCCAATCTGGCTGACCCGGATATCGCGCTGGCCAGGCAGCCTGGCAAGGTAGTCATGACCTACGGCAGCGAGCTGACGCTGGCCGACTGGTTGCGAGAAAACTTCGGCTACACCGGCGACGAGGCCGGGGCGCAGACCTTCCTTGATCAACGCCAAGCCGAGCTGAACGCCGCCTACGCCGCCAACCCCAACGATCCGGCCTTTGCCCGGCGCGATCTGACCAACGAGTATCAGCAGACCAGTCAGCTTCGCCTGGTCAATTGGCTAAGCACGCGGTTCGCCACGAACACAGGCGTGCGCGCCACCGACGACGGCGCACCGCTGGTTTTCGAAGCGGTTTCGCTGCCCGGCGCCGACACCGACCCGGCCATTGCTCAGGAACAGGCTCGCCAACGTGAAGCGCAAGCCCAGGCCTTCTTCCGCCGCCTGCCGGCCGAACAGCAGCGCGTGTATGCGCGCAACCTGTACTACGCCGAACTGAATGCAGGCGGGCGCGAGTACAACGATGCCAGCAGTCCGCGCACGGGCAGCTATCTGCGCGGCCGCGCCGCCATCGCTATGCTCTTCCCAACCTATGACACGGGCACGGATATTCAGGCGCGGATTCAGTCCAGCTTGGCTGCCGATATCGCCATCAGTGAAGAGGCAGTCCGGCTGGGCGTGGCCGCCGCTGATTTGTCCGCCACGCAGAAAGCGGCTGTCATTGCGAATCTGCGCGATTCGGAGGATCAGCGCTATGCGGAAATGTACGCGCCCATCGATCGTGGCGGCAATCTGACGCTGTTCCAGGGTACGACCACCAACGGCGCCATCCGCACCTTGGGCGGCGGCGACATCCAGGTGCTAGCGCCCGCTGGCGGCACGACCATCGGCGTAGAAAGCGTACCCCCAGCCACTGCGAATGGCGTCCCGCCTGCGGGCCTAATTACCCAGGGCTCGGGCAACATCCAGGTGTACTCCAGCGACAGCATCCTGCTGGGACTGTCGCGCATCATGACCACCTACGGCGGCGACATCCTGGCCTGGTCGCAATACGGCAATATCAACGCCGGCCGCGGTGCCAAGAGCACAGTGGTCTACACGCCGCTGCTGCGTGCCTACGACGGCATGGGCAATGTGTCACAATCGCCCAGCGTGCCAGCCACCGGGGCGGGTGTTTCGACCCAAGACCCGGTGCCGGAGGTGCCGCCAGGTGGCATCAATCTGATCGCACCGGAAGGCATCATCGATGCGAGCGAAGCCGGGATTCGGTCTTCGGGTAGCGTCAACGTCGCGGCCCTGCAAGTCGTCAACGCGGCCAACATCCAGGCCAAGGGAGAGGCCACCGGCGTACCTGTCATCGCTGCGGTGAACGTCGGGGCGCTGACCTCGGCAAGCGCGGCAGCCTCGAGCGCTGCCACGGCCGCGCAAGACGTTATGCGCCAGAGCCAGGCCGCGGCCCGCCAGAACCTGCCGTCCATCATCAGCGTGCAGATCTTGGGCTTTGGCGATGACGGCGCAGTACCAGCCGCGTCACCGCCTGATACCTCGCGGTCAGGGCCCCGGGTCCAGGGGCTTGGCCAGCAGGTCGCCTACGATCCTAACAAGACGATCCAGGTAGTGGCCAATGGCCCGCTGAATCCCGGCGACCGGGCGCAACTGACTGCCCAGGAGAGCTTTAACGCGCAGTAACTCCGAGGAGTCCTGAGAAGCCGTGGCGGCTGACGCCACGGCGATAAAGTCAGGGGTTTGGCGTGTGCATGTGACGGGGGTGTAGTTTGCCCCTTGCGACCTGGGTGCAAACCCAAAGGAGTTTGACGACCAGAAGGTTGTCTCGCACAACGAGGCTGAGATGGGCTCCACTTCTTCATCCGACCCACCGGAGGACCTGGGTCGGCCTCTCGATCTTCACGCACCGGGAGGCGAACACAGTATAAGGTCACATCAGGATGACGCCGAAACATTGAGACGAGCGGCCTTGGACGACTACTGGCGCGGGCTCGGCTACACAATTATCGGCGCGAAACGCACAGCACGCGGCTATTCGCTACAGGTTCGGCTTGCCTCTCCTTCCCTAGATTGTGAGCGCTGCTCTCGGGGCCAGCCGTGGCTCACCACCGCGTTACCAATGCTGTGCATTCGGAACCTACCCTACAAAGATGAAAGTGTCACGCTATGGCTGCACCATTGGGGTCAGCGATGCACGCTGTGTCGCAGACCGCTCGACGCGCCACCTGGGATCGACACGCGGCTTTTCATAAGCGAGCGCCTAGCAAAGTGGCTTGCCACGCAGGCCCATCGGGATGTCGAGGAGGTCAGGATCGAGACGGCTGCGCGCCGCTCATCGATTCAGCAAATATTCTTGGATCAGGCTGGCACACACGGCGATCTCGTGGAAGGCGCTCCAGCCTGGTTCGATTTGGCGGGATATGAGGCCACCCATCACGCCGCCTTACCGAGAGTCTGGATCGTTCATGTCAAGGTGGTCGAACAGGCACATGCATGCCCGGACTGCGGATCGATCCGTAGCAAGATCGTCAAAACCCAAGAGCTGACAATCTGCGATGAGCCGCATGATGGTCGCCAGGTTCTGCTCGTCCTATCGAACTACGAGACCCGACGCTGCCTGGATTGCGGGCGGCAGTTTCGGATTGATGCACCCAGTCTCGCTGGTCTTCATACCGCGCCGCGGGTGACGCGGCGTGCTGTCGACTGGGTATGCGCCCAGGGTGCATCTCGTAGCCAGGAAGACATAGCAAAAGACAGCGGCATAACGGCCAGCGCAGTTAGCAAGATCCTGGATAGCACGGGTATATACCAGGTCGTTGCCCCTGATGCGGTGCCGATACCTGGCTGGATCCCACCACCGGATACTATCGTCGTTGGCGGTCCGCGCACAGGAAGCAAGAAGACAAGCCGGACCAGGAAGACGGCCCCAGCAAGTGGCAAGCGACAGGTGCTGATCCGCCTACAGGCTCAACCGACCATGTCAATGTGCCCGCATTGCGAGTCGACAGACATCAAACCGACTTGGCGGCGGGGGCGCACAGTCTGGGACATCCCGACTGACGACGCTACCGTCAAACTCGATTTCTGCTCGATCGTGATGCAATGCCAACGCTGCTGGAAGAATACCGAGCAGCTCACCGCCGGCATCGATCTGGAACTGGCAGCGACCGATCGTTTCCTCCTGTGGCTGGCGGATCGAGTGAAATCGCAGTCCGTCGACGAACTAATTGCCCAAACTGGTGCGTCCCGTGCGGTTGTCCACAGGATCGTCCGTGCGTTGCGGGATCGTGGGCAAGCCCAAGAACTGCTCGATCTCAACGGGACAGTGCATCTGAACGGTTATGTCGTCAGCAGTTGCCGACGGCGCAAAGGACAGCACCACGTCTCACTCGTATCGACTCAGAAGGTTGACCGTTGTATGCACTGCGGCTCGAGGAAAGTTACCGCGCATGAGAACAGGACCATCATCGTGCGCGACGTCCCGATCGACGGGCTTCCGACGCGATTGCACGTGACGCAGCCGATCTATCGGTGCGACACATGCGGGCGTGCTTCGCAGGCACCATCTCGAGCGATCAGCATGGAGTTCGGTGCAACGTATCGGCTGATTCACTGGATTCACGCGCGGCTACGGCATCGCACTCGTGAAGCGATAGCAGACCAGTTGGACGTCAGCCCGCGCTGGCTGAATTCGCTCATCCGGGGCACGGACAAGTAGATATTGCATGGCCGCCGAAAACCTTGGTCAGCGTTCCAATTCCTTAAAAGGAATTTTTCATAATTCCTTTTTGGTGATATCAAGACTATCACCCGAGAATGCGGCATGGACATCGATGACCGAGATATGCAAGTTCGGAGGGCCAAGTTGAAGAAGTGGATCTTCAACCACTTCCCTTCGATAACGGCATTCGCCAAACACTACGGCCTGAGCCAGGGTGAAATATCCTCTCTGCTGCGAGACAAATCGTTCGGCCCTCGCCGGGCGCGTTCGCTGGAACGTGCGCTCGACCTACCGCCGCGGTATCTGGAGAGCGATGATCCCACGCCGCCCAGCAAGCTTGAGCAGCTCTGGCCGTTTGCCCACTCCACCTACGCCGACTATCAGGACCTATCACCGTTCGCCCGAACTGAGCTTGATATTCGCATCGGTGAATTCATCGCCGGCGCCAAAGCGGAGAAAGCCGCGAAGGCTGCGAAAAAACGGTCCAAGCGACCGTCTCGCTAGCGTTGAGGCTGCCTGGCGCGGGGTGATATACATGCCGGCGGCGGTAAATCCGGCCATATCGTCCAGTAGTCCGTAGGCCGCGTGTACCACCTTGGTACACCGAGTTGCCGCTCCAGCGTGGTGCAGTGATGAGGGCTGAGGGGACGCTTGCTATTGAGCATCTTGTGGACAGCGCTTTGCGACACGCCGAGCACGTGTGCCAGTGCGGTTTGCGTCCCGCCCGCCAGTCTCATGGCCGAGAGCAATCCGAAATATGACGGCCCTGGGTCGTCTGTCGAGTGATCGTCATCAAGCTGTCCCATAACTGCAATGATAGAACTTAGGTAGCCATTTCTCAACGGGAAGCCTGTTATAAGTTCTTGTTCAGTTATCACCACTGGAATAAAATCACGGGATATGGACACCGTGAACTTAGCCGCTCGCGTGCGGCAGCGTCGCCTGGAGCTTGGCCTCACCCAGCGTGAGCTGGCCGCTCGAGCCGGAATTTCGGATACCGCCATTCGGAAGATCGAAAATGGCAGTGGCACCCGCTATATGCTGGAGCTGGCGGAAGGGCTGCATGTTCCGATGCAATGGCTGGCCTCTGGCGACCCTGCGCACGCCCCGAAACCTGCCGCGTGCCGGAATGATCGGCATCTTGAGATTGGCCGGCGAATCCAACAGCGCCGATCGGAACTGGGTCTTAGCCAACGTGAGCTTGCCACTCGGGCCGGGATATCCAGTGCGGCCATTTCAAAGATCGAGCGCGGCAGCCGGAGTCGGTACTACGAGGCCTTGGCTGCGGCCTTGGACGTGCCGCTGGCCTGGATAGAGACGGGCGAGCAAACGAACAACACGAGCGATTACACGCGCCCCCAGGAACCGCACCCAGCCGGCTACTGGCCTTTCCACGCTGCGCGGCTAGCCGATTTTGAGTCGCTCTCTCCGATCAAACAGCGCGAGCTAGATGTGAGGCTGTCTGACTTCATTGCCGGCGCCCTAGGCGATGGCCATAGCACTCCGCCTTGACCAGCGCCCCACCCTGCTTGCAGGACTTTCTCGCCATGACCAGCAGTTGGCGTCGCAAACGCACGACAATGAAATAAACTTTTACCGAACTATTGCCAACCAAAGTTCTTGACCGAGCAGAGCTTTGCGGATATCTTGTGCTCAACAAGGACCGAAACCGCCGTATTGGTGCGTTTCGCTACCTCGATCTTTAACCAGCGAATCACCAATTCGTCTCGCGTCCGCCGTGATGGCGCCGCGGTAGGGGAGCAGCAGGCCGCACAGCCCCGGACATTAAAGACAGCGGCAAGATCCAGCACACCAAGCAGCCGAGAGGCGGGTCGCGTGCAGAGCGCGGCAGGTGGGCTGGTCTCACAGGGGATGGTCAAGTCCGCGTGTCCACCGAACACGCGGCGGCGCAGCCGAGCGTTGACCATCATGATGCTTTCCTGGCTTGGTTCAGGCCGGAAAAGCAAAGGCATCGTCGTCCAAGACCCGTCCCATGTGAGCGCCCCAGCTTGAGAAGCAGGCCTTCTGTGGCGGGTAACAGATGGGCGACGATGGGCTCGGCGACCAACGAGCCTGCGCGGTGAAAGCCCGCCGAGGGCCGTCAGCATCGTGGCATCTTGCTGACGGCCCAACCGATACGTACACATCCGAACCGGCGTTCCATGAGCGCTCCAGTCCGAATGTGTGCCCGTCGGAGCGCCTTACACTGGCGCGTTCCAGATGGAGAGCGACATGATGGACGGCAAGCTTTATCCAGCAGTCATCGAGCAAAAAGGTAGTTTAAACATCTACGACGCGGCGTTTCAGCGCGGCAGCGAGTTTGCGCTGGCCTGGAAGAGCGTGCTTCAACAAAACTACGGCAAGGCAACGGTGAGGTGCAGGTGCTCGGGCAATGGCGCCAAGCGATTGTCGATACGATGCCGCGCGGATGCCGACACGTACCACCTGGCACGCTTCCCGGGCACAGGTCCGCAGCATGCCGCCGACTGCGTGTACTGGCATGCCGACCCGACCAGCTCCGGCCTGGGCGCCTACCAACAAGGCGTCGTACAGGAGACCGACGACGGCGAATGGCGCATTCGGCTGCGGCACGGACTGCTGCGCCGTGCCCCTAACCAAGTGGACGATGAAGACACGCCCCAGGCGGCTCCACCCTCCCCTGGCGGGCGCGGCACTAAGCAGCCTTCGATGAAACTGCTTGGCCTGTTGCACTTCGTCTGGACACAAGCGGGGTTTAATCGGTGGTCGCCAAAAATGGCTGGCAAGCGGAACCTAGGCGTAGTGCACCATCACCTGCTCGAAGCTGCGGACAACATTTTGACTGGACGAAGCCGCCTGTCTCATTTCTTGCTGGCTGCCACACCCCAGGCTGACGGCCCCCAAGCCAAGCGCAATCGCGCCACCGCCGAGGCGGCATCGAAGCAATCGCGCCGGCTGGTCGTCATCGCGCCACTGGCGCGCCATCAGGCAAAGGCCGAGGGCGGCGCGACGTTGCCGATCGCTGGCTTTCATGGCATTCCCCACTTGGCCGTGAAACCGCTCATCTGGACCCACCTGAATGAGCGCTTTGGCGCAGAACTGAACGCTTGGAGGAAGGGGGCCCGAACAATCGCAGTCTTGCAGACCGATGTCCCTGATCTTATCAACGGCATTGCGCGTGCCGCGGTACTAGACGTCGCGTTGATGCGTGTGACCAGCGATTGGATTCCCGTGGACTCGACCTATGAGGCACAGGCGGCCGACTGGTTGGTCACGCAAGGGCGCCGCTTCGAGAAGCCGTTGCGCTTCGATGCCAGCAACGAGCACACCTTTCCCGACTTCTGGCTGCTTGATGCGGGCCGGGACTTTCCAATGGAGGCGTGGGGTCGCAGCGACGCGGACTATTTGCGTCGCCGGGCTGACAAGGTACAGTACTACGATGCTAAATACGACGTAGGCGGCTGGTGGTCCTGGGATGCATCCGCCGGGCAAGCGTTTCCCGCTTTGCCTGATGCGGTTTCGTCGCCTTATCGCTGAACGACCCGATCCCCGGGCGGGTCGATTTGTGGGAGGCTGATCGTGCCTACTCCGCATCCTGTTCGCGACCAGGCCAAATGCCCGTCGCTCCAACCCACGCCGGAAGATCGCTGGGCCGCTTTCTGGCGCGCGGCCGTGCCCGTCCTCATCATGGCTACCACCGTCTGGCTACCGCGGCTCGCGGTCGGCCTGTGGCGGTACGTTCTGTTGCCGACGTTGAAATTCATCTGGTGGTATATCAGGGTCGTGTTCAACGTCACCGCCTCCATCTTCGGCGTGCCGCTGCGGCTCTAGAGGCAAGGGGTAGCGGTTCCTCGCCCTCTTCCCGGCCCGTTCCCGCTCAGCGTGTGACCATCACTGGAGAAAGTCATGGGCCACCGCGCACCGCCCCCCAGTGCGTCAGAGTTCGAAACCGAAGACCAAGCTGCCAGCTATGACCGCTGGTTCCGGGCCGAAGTCGACGCTGCGGTACGCGAAGCCGACGCGCCTGGGGCCAAATTCATCCCGCATGACCAAGTCAGCGCCGGCATGGAAGCCCTCATCGATTCGATCAACAGCGGGCATGAATCCACTCCTCGCGAACGAATGCCAACAGGCCGTGGAAACCGTACACTAAGGGGGTCAACGGAGAACGCAATGGGCCACACCCTGTCCCCTATCGTCTCGGAATTCGAAACCGAGGAACAAGCGGCGCGCTACGACCGCTGGCTTCGCGCGAAGGTACAAGCGAGCCGGGACGATCCCCGCCCGCCGATTCCCCACGACCAGGCAATGGCGCGTATTCGCGAAAAACTCAGGCGGAAACTGGCGGACGAGGAAAACTCCGCGGGCTAATTATCCCGCCGGCCCTGCTGGTCACGTCCGAGCCCAGCACCTGCTCCTAACCGTTCACCATGTTGCCTATCATCTGGAGTGCGGCCGCGCTGGATGACCTTGACGCCATCACGGATTACATCGCCCAAGTCAGCGTCCGAGCAGCCATTGAAATGCACGACCGCATCGAAGCTGCAATCTTGCCGGCATCCGAGTTCCCCTATGCTTTTCGTGCCGGTCGCGTGCCGGGCACCAGAGAAGTCGTTGCACACCCCAACTACGTGGTCGTCTACGAAGTTGAGGCCGACCGCGTGGTAGTTCGCAGCGTGCTGCACGCACGGCAGGAATATCCCTGAGCTTGACACCTTGAGACAGTAGGTCCGCCGCGACTTCTCTTGCCAGCGGTCTATAGGCCTTTTCCCCAGCCGCCCCCTCGCCGAATCGCTCGGCATAAGCCTCCTTTCCCATCGGCTTGGCGGGCTTCATTTCTTCCCCAACCAGGGATGGCCTCGGCGGCAGCGCCAGGGCCGCCTGTGCCCTGTTTGCGCCTGTCCTTCGGACATTGCACCGCGCCCAAGCAACGCTTTCTCTTTCGGGCGCGACGCGCTGGCCCGGTCGGGACCGGGGATTCTGCCAAGGAGCGACCATGACCGAATTCGACCATATCGTTGCCAAAGTGCTCGACGCGGCCAACGGCGGCTGGGGCGTGCAATCCACCGGCGAGAAGTTGATGGCTGCATTGGTACTGAGCCGGCATGACTGGCTCGACAGCATGGGCTACACCATTCCCCAGGCCCTGGACAGAGTCGGGGCATCGTGGGTCGCACTCGTCTCGATGGCTGCTGCGACGGTGGCTGAGCATGAACGCTTGGCTACCGAAGCGAAGACCTTGGCTCGGACCTATGCCCTGCTGACGGCTGATCCGTCTGGTGGCGAACTCGATGCGGCGGCAAGTTTGGTGGCGTACAACAACGTGCCTGGCTACCGCGATGCCACGATCACAGTGGACCTCCAGCCCGTAGGGTCACAACGGCGCTTTCGGTGCCGGCTGCAAATCAATGCCGCCGATAGCAACGAGTTAGCGGTCCACCTGGTGGCCACTCATCGCCTGGCATGGCTTCCTGGCAGGCGTCCATCAGATGCCAAAGAGAATGAACAATTGCCGGAGTGGATATCCCTTTGAGAGGCTGGTACTCATAGCAGAGTTGGCCACCACCACGGCAAAATCTTTGTCCTTGACGGTAGGCAAACGCAAGACGGCAGCGGTCATTTCGACCCCGCGAGCTTTGCCAACAAGTGCCGCTGTCGGTCACGACGAAATATAGTCGTGCCCTTCTTGGAGGTTCACATGACTGAGCAAGCGATGCCGCCCATTGGTGCCGACAACACTGGGCAGACACCCGGTGAAGACCGCATCATCTGGCGACCGGACTTACAGCAGAAATTCGATGTTTCTTCCAACACTGTCCGGCGGTGGATTCTCGAAGGAAAATTGCCCCCGCCGGACGTGGACCTGTCACGCAAGACGAAGGGCTGGCGCCTCTCCACTTTGCTCAACGCCGGCATCCGGCTTGCATGACTTTAGCCAGTCCGCCCAGTCTTGCAATAGCTGTTGCCGCTGCGGCAGATAAGCCGCACGGTTGTACGCGGCACGCACGGGATCGTGGGGCACGTGGGACAGTTGGCGCTCGATAGCATCGGGGTTGTAGCCGCGCTCGTTAGCCCACGTCGATGCAACACTGCGCCATCCGTGGCCTGTCATGCGGCCCTTGTAGCCGATCCGGTACATCAAGAACAGAATCGTATTCTCTGACATGGGCCTGTCGAGCCGCGTCTCGTGCGGAAATACGTAGACGCTCCCGCGGCTGCGCTGACGCAGTTGAGCCAGCAGACGCAGCGCCTGCTTACTCAGCGGCACCAAGTGGTATTCACCGCGCTTCATGTTGTCGGCAGGAACCCGCCACAAGGCTTGCTCCCATTCCAGTTCCTCCCACTTCATCATGCGCAGCTCCTTGGTGCGCGTCCACGTCAATGCGAGCATTTCGCACGCGATGACACTCAGCAGGCTGGGATTCTCCAACGCGAGCCGCGCCATGAATTCGGGTATATCGCGCTGCTCCAGCGCCGCCATGTGCTGAGCCTTGCGGCGACGAAACGCCTTGCGCGGATTGATCTGGCTTGCCGGGTTGCTTTCGACCTTGCCCTGCTCCAGCAGGTATTCGAACACTTGGGATACCCACATTCGGGTCTTGCGCACGTAGTCAAGCAGGCCCGCCGCGTCCATCGCATTGAGCGCGCCTAGCAGATCTTGCTTGGTGATGGTTCGCACATCGCGTTCCCCCAATTGCGGGACGAGATGCTGCCGGATGGCATTCTTCGCATTGGCACGATAGCTCTCGGAGATGTCCTCCCGGCCATCCCAGTAATCGTCGGATGCTTTGACGAACGTGAGTACCGTTTCGACCTCCTTGGGCTTGGCCTTTTCCGCACCAGGGTCTCGCCCCTGACGCAAGATGGCCTTGGCCTCATCGCGCTGGGCGCGGGCCTGGGCAAGCGTCACCTCCGGGTATAGCCCGAAAGTCATCGTCTTGGAGGAAAGATTGAAGCGGTAGGCCAGGCGCCAACTCTTGGCACCGCTGGGAGTCACGAACAGGTAGAGCCCGCCGCCATCAAAAAGCTTGTACGGCTTCTCGCCCGGCCGCGCAGCGCGGCATTGCGTGTCGTTGAGGGTATTTGTAGGCATCGCTGCCTCCGTTTTGCGCGGATGCCTACACCGATACCTACATACCAACCAGGTGCCACCGATCGCTACCGTTGCTATTAGTTCGGTATAGAAGCCAAAAAACCACGCAGAATCAACAACTTATCAGAGATTCTTGGTGCTTTCCAGCGTCTACCGGACGGTAGAGTTTGGGGTAACTGGCGGCAGAGGGTCATTCCTATCATGCCTTGAAACGCGCATAAATCCTAGGTTTCTTAAATTTTTTCGACTCCAAATACCAACACTAGTACCAACAAAAGTGTTGGCTTCAGTTGGCTCTCTCTGTACTGTCTCGGACTCCCGGCACACTTTAGCAGCTTATTGGACTTCCGCTGTCGGCCCTATGTATAGCCAACAGTCTCTGCTAATCGGGAGACTGCTCTTGGCCGTAGCAGACCTACGTCGACGCCCGCTTCCGACCCGTCGCAGTCGTTGCGCTTTCGTGCGTAGGTGTCGGCTTTGCAGCGATTGCCGTCAGTCACAGCCTCAAACTCACCGCGCGAAAGCTGTCCATGAACGTTCGAGCTAAACTGACCGCCTGCGTCGACCTTCGTCTGGGAAGCGAGGCCGAAGGCAAGTTCGAGATGTCACGGACCCGCCCCATCAGGCTAAACCTCATGGCATCGATCGGCACCGAATAGTGCGCGCATCCGCTCCGCTTTCGCTGCAGATGCGCCCGCAAGATCGATTACCGCCAGCCGCTTCCGAGATCTAGAGCAGCAAACGTAGAAGACGTTGCGAGAGCGCTTCGCACGCCCCGGGTTTGCCATCTCATCCGCACCGGATAGGTACTTGTCGAAAGAGTAGAAGTTCCAGGCGGCGCCGGCGTCGTCTAGCACGACAAGCACAGTATCGAACTCGTCACCCTTGACTCCATGTTTGGTAGAGAATGGAGTGCTGGTCATGTAAAACTGGGCGAACGCAGCGACCTGCTGATACGGTAGCCCAAAAAAGGCTGCGTACAGAGTCGCGTCCAGTTGCTCGCGCTCTTTCGCAGCGTCGTCCATGTCCGCGGTGAGGATGGGTTGCGTGTTCGCAAGCCTAAGGGCCAAGTCATCAGTCAGCGGGAAAAGCTGTCGATCTCGAATCGTCTCCAGCACTTCACGGACCGTCCCAGCAGCGCGCTTTGCCATCAGTGTGTTGAGCGCATCGCGAACACCTGACTTGGCTGCACGACTGGCGAGTCGGTGGCCTGCACCGTGGAGCCTGCCCAGCGTCTCGCCAATCTGCCCCTTATCCCAGGCGAGGGCCAGCGGTTCAACCTTGTCCAGGAAAAACGAGATCCGCCGGTCAGAGCCATCGGTGAGGGCGTCCTTAGCAAAAGCCCCCCTATCAGTGAAGGCCTGAAGCAGGTCGGCAAAACCAGCTTTGCGGGCGATCAAGCGATGGGTCAGGTACAGCTCGCGCGTTTCCGAGCCCGTCAAGTCCCAGTTCAGCATGTTCGCGAGCAGATCCCGAGCGCGCTGGAGACCGGCTTCATCGGCGCCAGTCGCAACGCGAATGTATGCAACATCGCCTTGTGCGTTATTGTTCCCGGGAGTCTGCGTAATGTCGGTCCGGATCTTGTTCAAGACATCCATGACGCGCAAAGAGCAGCGACGGTTCTCGCGTTTGACGATGACCTCCAGCGGAGCTGCCAGCTCAGCAGGCAGCTCGCCAATTCCCTTGTGCTCGCCTTGGTGATAGATATTCTGCATCTTGTCGCCGAAGAACCCGAGCACGAGCGAGTCACCGACCAGCGGCAACATCCGACGTAGCAGGACGTCGACCACGGCTTCGCTGGTGTCCTGATATTCGTCAATGAAAATGAACGGGTAGCGGCTCGCTACGATGCGCGACAGCTTGTCGTAACGGGTGTAGGCGATGCGCGCGATCGACAGCAGGTCGTCGTGGTGGATCCGTCCTTCGAGGAACTTGGATCCCCGATCCGAATACTTCACATCGAACCGTGCCGCGACCCTTGCTTCCAGTTCGGCCGGATCAACGCGACGGGTACTCCCGGCGGGGAGGGCCGCATTGAGTTCGAGCAGAGCCTGCCGAAGGGCTTGCTGATGGGGCTGCAGCGTGTTCCACAAAAAGTCGTGGATGGTGGACACACGAACTAGAGGGTTGCCCTGGATGCGCTCGATCACCTGATCCTTGGCCACGTTGGTATAGGTGATGCAGGCGATCTGCTGCCCATCACGCCTCAGCCGGTCGGCGACCGGCGGTGCGCAGAGCTTCTTGAGGCCTTCGACGAGGGAGTAGGTCTTGCCGGCACCGGCGCCGGCGTCGAGAACAAAACTCCGGCCTTCGGCAAGACACTCGGCGATACGCTCGTCTGCCGTCTTTTCGGCCACGCCTGCGGCTACTGCTTCGCCAACCATTCGAGCCCCTCGCGGATGTACATGGGCGTTACCCAGCCTTCGTTGGCCAGCAAGTCAAGCGCGAAGTCGACCTTGGGCAGGCTAACGTTGTATGCGTCGGCGGCCAGATCTGCCGCATCTGCATGAGTAAACGCTTCGCTGGTGCCTAAAAGCTTGGCCTTGTTCGTGATCAGCCAAGCCGCGTTCGCGTACACGAATGCCTCCTCGAAGCTGCGGGCGCACGGCTGGCCTGCCGCTTCGGGAACCTGATAAGCAACCCGGACCCGACCCGACGTCTTCTGCGCCTCACCAGCAGCCATCAGCGTTGGCAAATCAGAACTTCCTGGCAGCCATTGAGACAGAGTTGCATTGCTGCTTGCGTGCCCATTGGCGACCGGCGCCTTCTTCTTGGATGTGCCATCGATCGAGTCCAGGTCCGTGATGACGAGCGCTGGCAACTGCAGGAACTCGATCAATTTTCGGAAGAGGTGTGCATACGCACCGCCTACCTCTACCGTGCAGACGTAGGTCGAGGTGAGCTTATCGCGCAACGCGACATCCAGGGCCGTGATCAATCGCGGCAGTAGCATGCGTTCGACCTGCCCTTCGATAAACACGAGCTTGTCTGCGAAGAACATGTCGCATCGCGTCGTCGTCAGATACTTCCGCAGGAACTCCATTGCGGCCTTTTCGGGAGCAGTCGTCGCGGAAGACTCAAAGGACAACAGGTCCTTAATCTCGACCGATCCCTTGTTTCGCCGGAAATAGCGGATCGGAGCGAAACCGCAGTTGGCCGCCATGTGCGATGAATGTGTCGTCAGAAGCAGCTGCACCGCAGTTTCGCCTACGGAGGGTTTGAGGAACTCGCTGACTTTTTGAACGAATACCGCCTGCATCTGAGGATGCATGTGCACCTCTGGCTCCTCGACGACCACTAGATGGACGCGTGGACGGTGCTCGGGATCGGACTCCACGTCCTCACGGAAGGACTTCAGGCACAGGACGATGTAGATTAGGTTCTTGAACCCGAGGCCGTTATAGCGCTCTGGAAGCTCGAACGCCTGGTCAATCGCCGCCACGGCCCCCTCGCCCGGTGTCGAAGTTGCGTTCACGGTAGCATAGTAGACGCGCGTGGTGTCCTTGAACAGGCCATCGGCGCTCAGTTCGGCGCGGACCGTCAGCTTAGGAGACTCAGGGTGGCCAAACCTGGCCAACCCCTTCATGAGGCCGTCGAACGCCTTGACGTATTGGGGGCCGAGGGCCGTGGACTGGTCCCGCAGCGTCTTCTCGAGCGCCTTGAAATCGCTGGGCGAGTCGACCTTGTAGCGGCGCTCGTAGTGGGCGTGTAGCAGCGTCGACAGGCGGGTGACCTTGCTGCCTTCTTCGCGATCGTCGATATGACGCTGTGCGCTGACGACGTCGATACGGATCAGCCGCTGCAAGATGCCGCGGTCCGGCAGACGCTCCGCCTGGCTACCGTCGGAACTCAGCTTGAACTGGTCCAGCTTGTAGTGATCATGCAGTGTGGACGCGAGATAGTCGACAAGCGACTGATCGTGGTCCCGGTCTTTGAGGTATGCCTGCGCCAGCAGATCAGGATCAACGGCCACGAACCGGATTTCAACCACTACCGAGTTGGACGTGTCGTCCAGATCCATCAGGAGTTCGCCCGCTATGGCCAAATCTGGGCCCGTGTCGTCGTAATCGAACTTCAGCCGCAACGACATGGCAGGCAAGGCCGGGAGGGGAGGAACCACTGGCGCCGGACCTGCGGCAGCCTCTCCACCGGCCGGAGCCGCGGGGGATGTCAGAACATGCTGTTCAAAGCTCTTGAAGGCGTGGCGGCAACCCAAAGAAAAGTCGTTAATTGACAGATGTTTAATCGGCCTTTGCAGAAAGGTCAGCATTCCCTCAATCGCTGAGGTTTTTCCACTATTGTTAGGGCCGACGAGGATCGTGGTGATGTCCGCCGTGTCCAGCCGCATCCGCGCGTCCTGCAGCAGCCGGAAGTTTTTGATGGCAATTTCGGACAGCTTCACATCTGGTCTCCCTATCTCTGCCCACGCGCCTTAGTCTTGATGTCATTACCAGGGGATCTCACGTTGTTTGAGCCCGCCATGATAGTAGACGAGATATGCTTAAGGTGGACGGAGATACAGCACGAAAGCCCTAGATCATCGTCCACCGCAGAGCCGGCATTAAGCGGCCGTTGGTGAAGTACCGGAATCAGCCTTCCTCAGACGTTCGCGTGAACCAACCGAACTTCCGCTTCTGGCCGAGAACCGTCCTTCACGAGCACCCTCGCAGCGCTCCTTTAGTGAGCAACATCCATGGGCATACAAGTGCCACCTACCCGCCGCCAGATACGGCAGTAATTTCAGATTTTTTCAAGCATATATCACGCTCCTGAACAGCAAAGCGCGCTGCTCCACAAATGCCAGCACCAACTGGCATTTTCCATTTCAGGAGATTGATGATGATTTTTTCTTCCTATGAAATCCTGGCCACAGTTGCCGTGGCCTTTCTTGCCGGCGCAGTCTGGGCGCTGAACACCAAACGTCGTGGGGGAATTTTTTGTGAATGACCACCCCGCCCCCTACTCCGACCCGGACGAAGACGAACCCGAGATGTTTAACCACTCCTTTCCTCATGCCGGGCGTCCATTCCCGCATGCCGCAACCCCGCACGTCCCCATCATCTGTCCCAAGTGCCAATCCGCGCATATCGAAGCGCGTCACGTCGGCCGACGCATTGGTGGCGCAATCGGCGCCGCCGCAGGGGCGACGAGCGCCTTCGCTGTGGCGATAGCCGGTGCACGCACGGGTGCTGCCGTCGGTGCTTTCGTGGCACCACCCGCGGGTCCCATCGCCGGAGCAATTTCCGGTGCCATTGTCGCATCGTTAGCAGGCGCCGTGGCGGGTGGTATGGCCGGCGTCACGCTCGGCAACTTGGTCGATCAGAAAGTGCTGGACGACTACAAGTGCAATGACTGCGGCCACAGCTTCAGCCTGAACGCCAAGTAATCACCCCTCTTTCATTTCAACGTCATACACGCCAGACCACCTATAAGGGGTCTGGCGGTATGCCCTGTGGAGAATTCAAATGCATCTCGTGCAAACCATGGCCTATGTCGGTCAAGAACCCTGGCATGGCCTGGGCAATCCGCTTTCCCCTAGGCAGCCCATCGAAATGTGGCAACGCGAAGCCGGCATGGCCTGGCAGATCGAGGCCGCTGATGTGCGCTATGTCATTCCCGGTGAAGGGCTCGGTTCCATCCACGGCTTCCCCGAGCAGAAGGTGCTGTACCGTTCGGACACGAAGACTCCGCTCTCGGTCGTCTCCAAACGCTTTCAGGTCGTGCAGCCCCGCGAAGTGCTGGAGTTCTACCGAGACCTGACCGAAGCGGGCGGCTACGAACTGGAAACTGCTGGCATCCTGAAGGAAGGTCGCAAATTCTGGGCGCTCGCCAAGACCGGCCAATCCGTCCGCCTGAAAGGCAAGGATGAAGTCAAAGGCTACCTGCTGTTGGCTACCGCCTGCGATGGCACGCTGGCGACTACGGCACAGTTCACATCAATTCGTGTCGTTTGCAACAACACGCTCACCATTGCACTGGGCGACAGTTCCGGCGCCGTGAAGGTCGGTCATCGCAGTCAATTCGACCCCCAAGCCGTCAAGCGCCAGCTTGGCATCACCGTGTCGGCCTGGGATGGTTTCATGGCCCGCACGAAAGCCCTGGCCGAGCGCAAAGTCGCAGATGCGGCGGCCGAGGCATTTTTTCGCAAGATTCTGACCTATCCGACGA
Organism: Bordetella ansorpii; assembly: GCF_900078705.1. Lineage (GTDB taxonomy): Bacteria > Pseudomonadota > Gammaproteobacteria > Burkholderiales > Burkholderiaceae_B > Bordetella > Bordetella ansorpii_A. Next base: position 193,738 of record NZ_FKIF01000008.1, on the reverse strand, counting down.
ACAACCCGAAACAGCAAATGGTCGGGTTGAACGAGCGAGGACTGAAGGCTGTCCAGGGTCTTTACGCCGGTCAGGGCAAGGGGGCGAATCTGGCCTCTGCTTCCGGCACGGCCTGGGGCCTGGTCAATTCCATCACCGAGTACGTCGACCACCACCGCCGCGCCCGTTCTGACGATCACCGCCTGGACGCCGCCTGGTTCGGTGCCGGCGCCACCCTCAAGCAGAAAGCATGGGACGAGGCGCTGAAACTCGTCGCATGACCCATTCATCAATCACACGGCATAGGTCCGGTAGCCCCACACGGCTACCGGGCTTTTGCATTATGGAGGTCTGAAATGGCATTACCTAAGCACAAATCGGAAAACCGGCCCGCCCTGCGCCTGGTCAATACCCGCAAACTCGAACGGGCGGATTGGCTGGAAGTCCGCAAGACCGGCATTGGCGGCTCGGACGCCGCGGCTGCCGTGGGTTTGTCGCCCTACAAATCCCAACTCGAACTCTGGATGGAAAAGACCGGCCGCGATGCTGACTTGCCCAAGATCGACCCCAAGGACACCACCCACCCGACGTATTGGGGAACCTACCTCGAACCTATCGTGGCGGCGGCCTACACGCAGCAGACCGGCAACCGTGTGCGCAAGGTCAACGCCGTCCTACAACATCCGCAGTTCAGGTTCATGCTCGCCAACCTCGACCGGGAAGTGGTCGGCACGCCGCTTGTGCAACTGCTGGAATGCAAGACGGCGGGGGAATTCGGCGCGAAGCTCTGGTGCGATGGCGTACCCGAATACGTGCAACTCCAAGTCCAGCATCAGCTTGCCGTCACGGGCAAGCAGGCTGCCCATGTCGCCGTCCTGATTTGCGGCCAACGGCTGGAAGTCCATCGCATCCTGCGCGACGACGAACTGATCTCCCGCCTCATCACCCTGGAGGCCGGGTTCTGGGAATACGTCACCAGCGACACTCCGCCCCCGGCCGATGGTTCGAAATCGGCGGATCGCGCCCTGCGCGTGCTTTACCCCGGCAACGCCCCTGCCGTGGATTTCAGCGACGACCGGAACTTGTCGGCCACCTTCGCTGACCTGGTCAACCTGCGCGCGGCCATCAAGGTCAGCGAGGCGCAGACCGAAAAATTCCGGCAGACCCTCCAGCAGGCGATGGGGGACGCCTCCGAAGCCCGTTTCGAGACGGGCCGCGTGCTGTTTCGGCGTAGTCAGGACAGCACCGAGCTTGACGTGGACCGACTGCTGCTGGATCACCCGGCGCTTGTGGCCGAATACGCCGTCACGAAACCGGGAACTCGTCGATTTCTGATCCGGGATTGAGCAGTATGAATAGCCACCACGAATGGGTAGAAAGGGTCGTGGCATGGCATGACGCCATGAAACCCTTCGCTCCGGAGAACGGCCGGCCCCTGCGATTCAAGGGACCGCGTGATCTACACGAACCCGGCCGGCGTCGAATTCCGGCTTCGTGTCACTGGCCTTTACCGGCCCACCCATCCTTGCGCCCTTTACGCCCACGGGCGCGCGCTATCTGCTCGATTCCGGCTCGCCCTGGATGCCTGTTTCGGAAGTCAGTTTGCGTCCGTATCCCCCTCTCTAACTGTATATAGGAGAACGATCATGCTGAAAGGCTTGGCGATCACTCCGCCCGTGGTCGGGCGGATTTCCATTGGCCGTGTCGTGGAGAAGAACGGCAAACGGCTTCCCGAGAAAAGCGACGAATTTCAACTCACCACGCAGGTGCAGACCCGCGACGGCTGGCTGCTGCATCCCCAGGACGACGCGCAGCGCAAGCTGCATGGCGGCGACAAGCTGCGGGCGATCAATATCCTGCTGCCCTTCAACGATCCTGACCTGAACCTGCGAGCGGACTATTCCTATTTCGATCGCGAGGACGGGCGGCTCGTCTGCATGGGCGACGGCGAATCCTGCCGTCGCGTGACCAGCGAGGGGATGCAGTCGCTGCCTTGCGCCGCACCGGACGGCTGCGGTTTCCATAATCGGGAATGCAAGCCCTACGGGCGGCTGTATGTCGTGATCGGCGATCAGGACGAACTGGGTACCTTCGTGCTGCGCACCACGTCGTACAACTCGATCCGAACGCTCGCGGCACGGATGCGCTATTTCCACGCCGTTTCGGGCGGACTGCTGGCCTGCCTGCCGTTGGAACTGCGCCTGCGCGGCAAATCCACCACGCAGAGCTTTCGTACGGCCATTTACTACGTGGACCTGGTCGTCGGCCGCGGGATGTCGCTGGCGGATGCCATCAAGGACGCGCAGCGGCTCAAAGCCCAGCGCCGCGAAGCCGGCTTCGATCAGGATGCGCTAGATAAAGCCGCCCGCCACGGGTATGCCAATGGCGCGGTTGAGGAATCGGAGGAGGATATTCCGGTTGTAGTGGAAGAGTTTTTCTCTGAAAAACCATCATGCCTACGACCGGATGGCGGTAATGTTTCACCGCCCTCAAGCAGCCTTGCGGACAAGATTCAGTCCAAAGCCAGCAAACTAGCAGTCGCGCCTCCTGCCAGGAAGAAGCCGTCATGCTGATATGGAAACCGCCCAAGCATCTATCTTGGGCGATAGTTGGCTTTGGCCAATCATTTTTCATCTGCGAAAGGCATCGAAAATCGCAGTAGCGCCCTACATGGCACGGCAATGAACCTCACGCTACCTACTTTTGTCCATCGAGCGTGTACTTTATGTGCTGCCGACTAAAGTGCGTACATGATGGCATATGCCGTCTTCAAAGCGTTTCTACGGTTTCCACCCCCGGAGCCGAAGCGAGGTCCGAATGTACCCACGATTCGGATGATGTCGAGCATTATCTGGAAGCGCGAGGCTCCCCTCAAGAGCCGCTTTAAAACCTTTCAAACCTCCGCTCAAATCTGCATTTGACAACTGCCGTACTCGGGCTGCGCTCACTTTTATTTTGTAATCTTGATCAAATGCCACTAAGTTGGTGTCATATGCCAAATGATGAAGTTTGCATAGCGCTACACCATTCACGACCTCATCCGTGCTTCCCGGTGCCGAGACTGGGATGATGTGGGCAGCATCTAGCAAGCCCAACTGTACACGGCAGAAAGCGCACCGATTTTTGTATGCCTGAAGCACCTTCTCTCGGAAACTGCGTTCTCGATACTTTTTCTTGATTGTAGCAATTACCGTTCGGCGCTCTTTGTTTGATATGCCTGCAATTTCTTCGTCATCCAGCGATTCGAGATCATCAAGCAGTGCTATGTCTCGATGAGCTTTACCTGAACTATGCAGCAACGAGAACGCCTGCACGTATTCGATTAATAGAAATGGTTGAAATGCGACAACAATTTCGTTGTCTTTCTTCTGCGTCGCAAACGCCCCATCATGAGCTGCTTGTAAGGTGCTCAGCTTGATCTGCGCAGATGGTGATATCGAATCTTGATTGTCGTGGGTGGTTATATCCCACGCGGCAAATACCTGAGTGTCATCGTGCCAGCCCAGCAGTAGTGTTTTCTCTTGAAGCCGCTGGCGCGGCATTGTCGTGAATTGGACTCGATACTCGTCTCGTGCGCGACTTTTACCACCGTGCGTACAGTTCCAAATGTAAACCCGAAACTCGATGCTCTTGTTGGCCTTCGTAGCCTTGAGCAAAAAGGGATGCTTCTCTTCCAGGACAAAAGGGACCCAACCTCCTGCTCTTACTCCATCAAGCAATTCCGCCAAAAGATCGGTTTTCGAAATGGATGCCATAGACCCCTCATGTGAATGCCATTGCTAGATCATACCTACCTTCCGATGAGGGCTCTCTAGCGAGTCTTCTTGCAAAAGAAATTCTACCACTATCTTGGGTTATTGTATTACAATAAACTGCCAGTTAAATGCATGTGAAAAACATGCGCAAATTTTGAGGAAACGCATGGCCCGTCCGCATATCTCCGAACCTCGAGATAACATCGCGAGCCTTCGGCTAACGCTCAATGAGCGGCACGAAATGGAGGCGACATCCAATGTGCTGGGATTCAAGTCGCTAAGCGACTACATTCGTCATCTACATAACGTAGCAGCCAAGCAAGACAAGAAGCCCGAACGGGTTAATGGTGAAAGCTATGGCCCCTTCTCAGTCGCCCATGAAACCAAGTTGGGGAAAATCTATAACGGAAACTCGCTCGAGTACCTACATCACCGAGCGAAGCCCAATTCCGTCAACCTGATCATGACCTCCCCCCCATTCGGCTTGGTGCGCAAGAAGTCCTATGGCAATGAAGACGCAGCGGCCTATTGCGACTGGTTTCGGCCATTTGCCGAAGGATTCAATCGGGCGTTACGCGATGATGGAAGTTTGGTGATCGACATCGGAGGTGCATGGAAACCTGGCATGCCAACGCGATCGCTCTATCACTTCAAGCTTTTAATTATGCTTTGTGAAGAGTTTGGATTCCATCTTGCACAAGAGCACTACTGGTGGAATCCTGCAAAACTGCCATCCCCGGCTGAATGGGTAAACATTCGTAGGGTGCGCGTGAAGGACGCTGTTAACTGCGTATGGTGGCTCTCGAAAACGCCATATCCAAAGGCAAATAACAAACGTATCTTGGCACCGTATTCAGACTCTATGAAAGGGCTTCTAAGAAACGGCTACAAAGCAAAGCTTCGACCATCGGGGCATGATATCTCGGAGAAATTCTCGAAGGACAATGGTGGGTCTGTACCTCCAAACTTACTCGCTATTGCCAACACAGAAAGCAATGGGCAATATCAGGACTATTGTCGAAAAAACGGAATCGATATTCATCCAGCTCGGTTTCCGGCATTGCTTCCCGAATATTTCATACGGATGTTGACTGACCCGGGTGACTTGGTGATTGATCCATTCGCAGGATCGTGCGTTACTGGCATGGTTGCAGAAAACTTGCATCGCAAGTGGGCTTGTATCGAGCTCTCGAGTGAGTATATTCGTGGAGCGATGGCTCGCTTCCAACACGGAATGGAGACGACGCGCTCGCGTCCCGCTAATTACTCTATCAGTACGCCATGCTCACAGCCCGTAGATGAGACTCAAGTACCGCTCGTTGCAAACGGTGGCGCAACAAGATAGACGCCGACTGTAAATAGGTTTAGCGAGAAGGGGGCGGCAAGTTTGTAGCCGCAAGTTTGCCGTCTAAGTCACCAGACTCTCGCTCTTCAGATCTAAGCGGTTCACCGCTTCGCTCGGCTTTGATCTGTTTGATGATACAGTGTTTGCCGAATAGTTGACCTGTACTTTCCAAGCCCGGAAAATATCCGCCTTTGGAAAAACAAGAACGAAAAGGAAAGGCATGGCCGCTCCTCTGCCAACTCAAGATATTCTCGGAGTGTTCAAAGCGCTCAAAGACGATGTCCAGACCTCGATGCTTGGTCCACGCGGTCTGTCGATCAAGAGTTCGGGGACTAAGGCGCTAACCTTGGGTGAGCCCGTAAGCACAACGGCAGGTTTCTGGCAGAACCCTCATACGGTCTCAAGCAAGCCCCCCCGTTGGATACTCCAGGTCGAGGGGCAAGTCGAAGGCGGCGTAGCCACACGGTTCGCCCTTGACCCCGCGGGGCAGCCTATGGGCATGAGCCGAACCATTGGATATATTAACAATCGGGACGGCTCTTGCGCAGTGTGCGCTTTCAGAGTTATGCCAGCCGTGAAGCCGGCCGGCCCGGACGCAGCGTGGATTTTTCCTACCGGCTGGGAATACCTCCTTGTGGTGGCTTTCGCTATACCGCTTCCGGCAGGAACGTCAGGTGATCCACTCACCGACTTTAACCCAGTGAACGGTACGGTTAATTTTGGTGGCGGAACCGCCAGGGCGAGCTATCCGCTCGCATTCCGTGCCGTCGTCAAAGCACCGGTTACTCTGACTGCTGCGGCGGGGACAACCTACGACGAGGTCGGTGCTGCCACCGCCCAATTTTTGGGCGCTACCCTATATGACGGAACGCAGGACACCGACCGCGACCGTTTCGTTACCGATCTAGCGGCCGTGTTTGCGCCAGCACCTGGCCAAACCCCATTCGTGCTTGCCGAAGACACAACGCTCGTCGGGATCGATCCATCGGTCTATCGGCAGATCGAAGCCGCAGTCAATTCCGGCAAACGCCACATTATCCTGTACGGTCCGCCCGGCACGGGTAAAACGACTCTGGCCGAGTATCTGGCTCGGGAACTTTCTGAGAGGGACGATGGCGACGGTTCTTACCTAATGCTCACCGCCTCATCAGCATGGAGTCAACAGGATCTCGTCGGCGGATACCAACCGCTCGGCGGAGGAGCTATCGGATTTATCCCCGGTGCACTCCTTAGGAATTTCGACAAACCGGCCATCATCGACGAGCTTAACCGCTGTCCCATCGACAAGGTACTTGGACCGATGTTCTCCATCCTCTCTGGTCAGTCCTCAACTCTACCGTGCCGTGTAGATGCGGCCGATCCGACCAGCCCATTTCACATCATCCATCCCGAGCCACGTCCCGGCATGGCGGCCCATGAGCATGCGCCGGATTCTGCTTGGCGTCTTATCTGCACACTGAACACCTATGACAAGACTCAACTGGGTCAAATCTCATATGCTCTCAGCCGGCGCTTTGCCTGGATTAAGGTCGGGGCTCCAGCCGATCTCGATGTATTTGTCTCTGAAATGGCGAATAGAATCGGTGTCGCGGTTCCTAACCCCATTCCCGTGAATCCTATTGGAGCGATGTGGAGATCTGTCAATACCATCCGAGAAATTGGCGGAGCGCCCATTGTCGATTTCATCAGAACGATCCAGGCTCTCGATCCCGCCGCCGATCTTTTTGCACTGCCAGCCGGTGCGACCGCCGAGCCATTCCTTTCCGCATTTCGCATGTGCGTCCTTCCCCTAATGGATGGACTTTCCCCTCGTGAGGCGGGCGACCTAGCCACCGGCATTTCTGCTGAATGGGCGCTCGACATGGGAAGAGCGGAGAGGCTAGCCCTCGACTGCGCGGAGTTCTCGGCTTGACAGTCTCTGCATCCGATTTGGATGAGATCTGCCTGCGTGGCCTACTCCGTTGGCTCAGCAAGGGGCCTCGGTCTCCATATAACGGGCCGGTGGCCCCCGTGCGCCACGAGGATATAGATGCTCTCAGGATGTGGTGGGCACTCTCCCGGCCGGTCGGTGCATTGGCGGCTCGCCTTGCCACGAGGCCACGCGAAGTATCTCCGGCACTTGACGGCTTCCGCCGGGAGGTCTCCGGCGAGATCCCTGGCCCACCCGACGCGGCGGCTTCAGCACTCTTGCAAGCCATCACGCTCGATCCTTCCGCGTTCGTCGTGACGGAGATTTCTGCAACCTGGTTAGCTGGCCCTAACCGCGTGCTCGCAAAGACCCTCGACGCCGCAAGGAAGGCTCTCCGGGCGGCGGCGCTACATGTGAGAGGTGGATTGTTCGATGGCCCAGCCAAGGAGCGGCTTGCCATTCTCGACGATGCCCTAAAGGTAGCTCCCATGAGAGACCTGCTGGCCACGCCTGCTGGACGGGCGAGAATTGGATCGCACGAGCGCAGGCAGGCTGCCAAAGCCAGGGCACCGCTTTACCGGCTCTCTTGGGATTGTGCCTCCACCCTTGCTGGCATAGATGCGCTCCAGCCGGAGAGTGTGGCTGCGCTGTTGGCTGGTGACACCTTGCCTGGGATGGAGACATGGCGCAAATTCGAACTAGCCGTCTTGCTAGAGGTTGGCGACGCTCTAGCTGGAGCGACGGGCCATCCGTGTGTACTGGATGCGTCGTTCGCTGCCGGTCGTCCGGCAGCTAAAGTCGGCGACATCGAAATACGCTGGCAGCGGGCTATTCCGCAGCGACCCAATGCTGATCTTGACCCGGGGGAGATTATGGCGAAAGATCTGGCTGCCTCGCTGGGCGCTGCAGCGGGTACTGCCCGCGCCGACATTGTTATAGAACGGGCGGGCCGTATACTCTCCATCATCGAATGCAAGTGGTTTGGCGATCCAGATTCTGCCCACGGGGCCATTCTAGACGCAGTTCCACAAATTGTTGGATATGCACGGGATGCTGCATACGCGCAAGGGGAAGCAGCAGGCGACATACTCTCCAGAAGTGTCGTTGCCCTTGCTCACAGAGGACTGGCACCGTTAAGGATGGGTGCCCCTGTCGGATGCCTTGGATTCGTCGATCTTGGTGGAACAGTGCTCAGTCCATGGGCAGCCACCATCGCGACTATCTAAACAATCATTCGACCCGGTAAGATGTTTCTGCTATACGCCTAGTAAACGGGTTTGACACATCGTCGATTTACAACGAACAGCAGCACCTCGGAAAGGTCACGCCGACAGATAGTGACAGGGCAACGTCAACGGCGCCCCAGACAGGCAGCGATACGCTCCATAGCGTCCACGAGCACAGAGCGATCATGCTCGCTCAACCCTGAAAGTACCTGAACCAAGTGCTGGGCTTGATCATGTGCACCCACGCTGACCTGGTTCATTAGGTCTGTTGCATTGCATTCAAAAATTTCGGCAAGTTCAACCAGCCGACCGACCGTGGGCATGATCAAGCCCCGCTCCAGACGGGAAATCGCCGCTAGGCCGATGCCCAGCCTTTCGGCCACCTCCTCCTGTGTCATACCGCGAGCAGCTCGTCGCGTTGCGATGGCGCGTCCGATCCGCTCTGCTAGTTGATCCGTATCCAAACCTTCCCCCTCAAATCCGACCCTAATAGTCGGGCTTGAGCTTTAGAAGGTTAAGAACTTAAGAAGTACAATTTAGACCCGTAAACACCTATAGCACCACAAACCTTAGCAGGTGTGAGGTGTGTGAACCGGCACCCCAGTAGGCGTCCGAACTAATCACGTGTCACAGACCATCATGTCATTGCTGCATTAGTTGCCGATGAACCCATTCCTTCGCTTATTCAGGAGCTTTTAGTACATCAACACCCAGCGATACAGCCAAGAGGCAATGAACCGCAACAAGAGGAGCTTCATCTGATAAGGGAAAAATTGGGATTTCGCATCACTAACAAGGTTAAGAAAAATACCTAAGGATTTTTATGCCGACCGATATCGTGAAATACACAGCAGACGAATTGACCGACGATCGTCTCGACGAACTCATCCTCAATAAAAAGGACTTCGAGGTTGTTGCCGTTACCGACATGGGTAAGGTCGTCACCAAGGTGGAAGGCCGTATCGAGAGAGCAGGCTTGAGATGCCGGACCTACACGCAATATCGCTCTTCTGTATTGGCCACGGGACTTTTGGGGCCGACCGTCTTCTTTGGTCTGGCTGCGGGAGCTGCAATAGGAATACACCGTCTCATTACGTGGAGCCCCGACTATGAGATCGGAAAGAATCGTGTCATGCGTACGTTGGCCGTGACATATAAGAAGAAAACTCAAAGCTGAGAACAGATCTCAAGGGAAATGCCATGATAATGGCCTTCGGCTATAAAAAATACACGTGCAAATCATGCAGATGGTCAACCACGATTCCTAATGGTGATGTCCTTCTAAACCCCAATCCTGACTATTGCAAGAAGTGTGGTGCAACCAGTTTCAAAATCGACACAATGTGCCGCCCTCTACTGAAAGACATGTTGCGGTCATTCTTCTTCCGATGAAACACAACATGTCCTGACAAGCATGGGAATAGGCGCTTTACGACACACGGATATCCCATGCTGTTTTCCATCCTGATCGTAGGACTCCTCGTTCTTCTTTTCATCAAACCCAAGTGGGTTTTCACCCTAATCCTCGTTATCATTGCCATCGCGATATGGAGACATACATCAGGCGGGTTTTACTGAATACCGTTGCAGTGCGCTTAAATAAGCATTGGCGGTGAGAACCGTCCGTGCAGCCATATATTCCTACCACGGAATTTCAAATTCCGCCGCGCTTGCAAAGGGATCATCCACCGTTTTCGAATTCCCGCGAGTACCCGACATAACTTTCAACGACGAGGCAGATATTTGCGTGGAGAATTTGGTCTCGCCGGTATTCCTGTCCTGATATGACCTTTTCTTCAGTGTGCCCTCAATGTCTACGACATCACCCGCTTTTAGTTTTCTGGCAGTATCCGCATTATCATAGAAGAGGACTGCTCGATGCACGGTATGCTCCTCGACCTTCTCTTTCGTCTTGGTCTTGATGTAATGGTCTGTGGTTTTGACCATGACGGTCGTGACAAACTGGCCGTTCTGCTGCCGACGTACTTCAGGATCTCGGTCTAATTCGCCGACGACGTGAATGTGATTGATGGATTCATAGTTCATGGTGATGCCTGTATGGTTCGTGAAAATACCGCCATTGCTTGTACATAGCCAAGGCAACGACGGTCGCATGTATGCATAAGATATATACGGATCACAAATCCTTTCGAGGCCTTCCCAAGTTAGATGGCTCAGGAATTTGGCTCATGCCGAATGTTCTCACCCGCTCATGCGCTTTACACTGCAATACCTGGCCTGCCTTGTCCAGATACTGCAATGCAGTACGCAATCCCTTGCGCTTATCCATGTCGTAGCAGTTGATCTGGCCGGTGCCGTCGCCAAATCCCCTACGGGCAATGCTTTTCTTGAAGAAATTATCCGCGCGAGCATCGCCCTTGCCATTGGTGAGCTTCTCATTGAAGTAGGTACAGATGTATTTGGCGATATTCTGGTCTTCGTGAGATCGTCCGTTGTAGGCAATGACCACGTGCATGTGAATGCCGCCTTTATCGTTACCAGCCTCAATGCGCCAGACATAATGCTTGATGCCCTTGAGCATCTTGTTCATGCGTTTGTTTCTGAGCAGGCGCGCCCATAGAGCCTGCATGATTTCAGGCGTAAGTTCCTCTCTGTATTCTTCCTTGTATTTCAACGTAAGGTGGACGAGGAGATGCCTGGAGTGCCACTTGAACAGCTTGTGCTCCCATTCCAGTACCGCGTCCTTCCTATCCTTGACACGTCTTGCTTGCGCCTTGAGCTTTTCCTGGAATTCCTTGCCTTCGCAATGCTTCTTGATCGACCATGCCAGTTTGTTGAACTGGTTCAGGTAGTTCATGTCGCCAGGCATGGGTTTCTTGTAGATGTCCGATAGCCAACGGAAGTCAGACAACATCTCCAGTTGCTTGCAGATGGTGAAGAACGCACCGACGTAAGGGCTGTAGATAAACCGTTCGTCATAGGCTTGCAGCATTCCGTTAAGCATCGGATAGAAATACACCAGCGTAGAGCGATGCAACCGCTTTCGACGTTGCCCTTTGTGTTCGTACACTTCTAGATCAAAGGGCAGTGTCTTCGCCTTGATGCATTCCTTGACGAATCGCTCGATGATGGCAAAGGTGCTGATCTGGCCGTATTCGGCATGGATGATGTCCTGCCTCTTGTTGGTACGGTATGTCGATTCGATATTGTTAAATCGGTCTATCTCATGATAGATGTCGGATTCGATTTCCAGGTAGTCTTCGTTCATGGCCTCTCTCCATGTGTGTTGTAGGAGTGAGGAAGAAATGAAGTGTTCTTTTATTCTTATATGTTAAGAAGAAGCACAATTCACCAATACGACAAACCCCAGCGGTCTGCTTTGATCGAGATCCACGACATCGTGTAAATATTGGCTTTTCATTTCTTTCCCTCATATACATACATGGCGCCGCGCACATGGAAGAAAAAAGCCCCCGACCAGAATGCACCTGATCGGGGGCGGGACGCTGCTATTCTGCTATCCGTAGCAAAATAGCAGGGTGGATGAGGGTCAGGCGTAGACAAACAGCCCAGACGGGCTTGTCCACTCGTTCAACAGCAGGGGGGACACCTGGAAGTATTGCCGCTGATCTACCGGCCACCAGGCAATCTTCCCTTGATCGGCCAAGTGGTCGAGTGCCATGCGTATGCGCTTTTCGCTGTACCGCAATGTGAGACCGCCGTGTGCATTACGCTTCACATCGCTGATGTTGAAAGCCGTTTGGTATCCCCCGACGTATTTTTGGTTGTGCTGACTGCGAATAACGAGCGTTTGAAGACCGAGGAGAACATTTTGCGCATCTTGCTCATGTAGTGGTTTTTCAACGTAGCCGAACAGTTTTTCGTGCTCGACGCCGAAGTGCATGACGATCAGGATCGCGTATTGCAGGACATCCGCCGATATTTCATGCCCTGTGTTGCCTTCGATGACGTGCAGAACCGCGGCGACGCGCGCGACGTTCTCCATGTAGCGGTTGCCGAAAGGGCGTATGTTGTGGAATGCACCCTTGCCGTGGCTTTCGGCCTTGATCCACGTCATGGCCGCATGCCACTGTTCAGTTGCTTTCTCGGATAACACCAGCACCTCGCGGGTGATCGCGCCCGCCTCCAGCATCTCCTCGTAGCGGACAAAAAGGCGCCGCAGGATGCTGTCGTGTCGATCCCGCGCCGTGCGCGCGATTTCGTAACGACGGGGTTCTTCGTTACCCGGTTTGTCATCTTCGCGGCAGATGACGATCAGGGTACGCGCGGCCAAGCCAACATCCACGATGTCGGCGCCATGTTTTTTTACGAAAGTCTGAAAGCGTCCTTCTTGCAGCGCCCAGAACAACGAGCCGCGCGGCTCGCTGGCATAGACAGGTTCCGTGGTCGTGCGCTTGCGATTAAGGGTTACGCCATCCCACAGCTCGTTCAGGCCGGGGGCAATATGCGTCAAGCTAGGTAGAAACGCCGAGGCGTCAGCGTGTACCCAGGACGTGCATTCCGCGTCTTCGCCAAGGCTTTTCACCATGGCCGACCAAGTGATGTCCTTCTGCATGATGCCCGCGCCGGATTTCCGCGTTTTGGGTTTTTCGGCTTTCAGGGCGACCATCCGCTCTTTCAACCCGCGAAGGGCCTCCTCGTCATGGGCGTTCTTCCGGATGTCCCTGCGCAGATCGCCCATCTTTTTTTCCCAGACGATGATCCGCACATCGCTATCGTCGTCTTCTTGCGCCTTGGCGACTTGGCTATTTTGAAATTCTTTATGGACTTTGGTCAGGCTATTGAGGGTTGTGCTCTTGCGCAGCCCGGAGCCGAGTATCGCAAAGCAAAACAGCGACGTAGGCTTCCGACCGATGTGAGGGCACTGCACGTCATAGAGCAGTTGAATGGGAATGGCGCTGGTCGCCAGCACCGCCGCCGCCACCATGTCCGCGCTGGTTTCCGCTTCTGCTGCGAGTTCTTCGATCAGCTCGCGTGTTTTCGGTGGAAAGCGGCTTGCTAGAGTGTTGCCCGACTGTTCGAGCAATTCGTTGGGCAGGCCCAGGCAATTCGGTTTGGGCGCCAAACCGTCGTTCGGGTTGTTGCGGAATTTTTTGTTGTATCTGGGGATTCCGCCCTTGGGTCTTTCTTCATTCATCATGTTGTGTACCTAAAAAATGACGCCCCGTAGGGCGTCTGGAATTTCTGCTTGTCAGTAGGCTCCTACGAACCGTCTTGTTTTTTTGCATTACGCTTGTCGCGGTATTGACGGGCGATCCAGAGGGACTTGAAACGCTCCAGGTCGCCGATGAACCCGCGCTTTTGCAGATCGGCGTGCGCTTCGTCTTTGTTCTTGAACACATGCGCCTTGATGGCCTTCTGCATCAGCATGTAGCGCTCGTTGAACAATTGCACGTCGCGTTCGGCTTGCGCGACACGCACTTCGAGTTCGTCGCGATCTTCGGGAGCTTCGTCATTGTTCGAGACGTGGGGAGTATCGTCCATGCTCTACTCCTTGGCCTGGCCGAGCTTGGCGCCGCTTTTACGTTTCCCGAGAGCACGGGGGCGCGACAAAACCCACGACTCCACCTCGCTCGGAATCCAGCGCACGGAAGACTGGCCGACACGAACCGGCTGCGGGAAGCTACTATCGTGGTAGGGCGAGCGCGGATTGAGACGCTCGTATAACGAGGAACGGGACAGGCCGGTCAAGGCCTGAACCTCGGGGCAGTGCAAAAGCACCTGACCTTTCATTTCAATTTGCATATAGTGATTCCATAAAGCCCGGAAATTCCGGTGGAATCAATATAGCTTTGGCGCCTCGCCAGACCCTAACTTTTGCCAAATTCAGAAATTTTGACTCATGCGCTCCTCATGTACGAGGATGCTTTTTTGACCCCTTGACTACGGATGGACTGTCCTGCGTGCCGAGTTGGAATTTGACCGGATCACGTCGTATCCAGTCAGCCACTACTCTCTCAAGATTCCATTCGTCCAAGCCACTTGCTTCTATCAAGTCTTGATGGTCGGATTTGAGCCGCAGAACGATACGCTCTATACCGGCCTTCTTATCGTGAAGATCATTGGTAGACGTATCCTTGAGTAGATCAATGACCTTTGCTTTCAAGGCATCTGCCTTCTGATGCTTTTTCCTTCCGTTGTTCTTGGCTCGTTCTGAATAGCGCATTTTCGGATTTGGAATCATCCGAAAGAGCCAGCCAACCCCACGTTCTACACTGCACCTTGCACCATCGACATCATTGTCGCTCAGTAATTTTTTTGCTTGCAGATAATAGGCATACGAGAACAAGGGCGCATATTTATGGGCGTCATACCCGTGCTCGGTTAAAGCGAGGCCACCAGGCTTTCCGTCCTCAAAGTCGAAAGCTGCCCCTCCGGCCTCAAGATATTGACTGACCGTTTCCTCCCAGACATCCCAAGACTCCTGGCTCTCAAATTCAAGCCAGTACTTCAAGGCGTGATCCCGCATTGTTTCTAGCACGAGTGGCATATCGACCGATTCCCAGTCTATGTCCTCCCTTGGAAGCAAGGCCGGCGATTCTATCTTCCAATGCGTACTATCTTCCCTAGTCAGACTAACGCTCGCAATCTCTCGTCCTCCAGGAACATCTTCTTTCATGATGATCTTCATGCTGACGACATCGTTCAAGATTTCCCGTATTTTTTGGAATCGACAAACGACAAGGTCTTTGATCAGCCGATTCATGGTGATGGTTGCTGCTTTTTTCATGGCAACCCGCCGTGTATGGTTACTTACGAGATTCTGGGTGTGGCGACGTCAAGCACTCTTCTTATGTAGAGTTGCCACTTCACTATTTTGAACACAATGGTCAAGGTAATCAGACCACCATTGCATCATCTTGGCCCGGTGCTTGAGATACAACGCATGGTTGTATGCAGCACTCGTATCGTCGCGTTCCTGATGCGCCAGCTGCAGTTCGATATGCTCATGTGGCCACCCCTGCTCATGTAAAACAGTCGAAGCAATACCCCGAAATCCATGGCCAGTCATTCGACCTTTGTACCCCATGCGCTCCAGTGCCTTGAGGATTGTGTTGTTCGACATGGGCTTTTCATGACTCCGCTCGCCAGGAAACAGCAAGGCTCGATGCCCCGTCAGCGTATGCAAATTGCGCAGTAACTGCACCGCCTGATGCGAAAGCAGAACGATGTGCGGCGATTTCATCTTCATCCGCTCGGCCGGGATGTCCCAGCGGGCATTGTCCAGATCGAACTCTTCCCAGCGAGCCCCAATAAGTTCGCTGGTACGAACAAAGGTCATCGCCATCAGCTTCATCGCCAAGCGGGTAACACTGCTGCCTTGGTAGACCTCGATATGCCGCAGCAACTCGGGTAGCTCCTTGGCATCCAGACGGGCGTAGTTCTGCTTCTTGCGTGCTGTGAGGATGTCACCCGGACGGATTTCCGTGGCGGGGTTGCGGGTCGCGTGGCCGTGTGCAATCGCGTAACGAAACACCTGCCCGCAGGTTTGCAGAGAACGCTTGGCAATGTCGAGCGCTCCGCGCTCCTCGATGGCCTTGGTCATCTTCACCAGCTCGGGAGCCTGGATTTGATCCACGGGGCGTTCGCCCAAAACAGGGAAAACATCCGACTCCAAGCGCCGGATGACGTATTCCGCATGCCGTGCGCTACGCGAGGGCGACCAATGTGCCCACCACCGCTTGGCCACTTCCTGGAACGTGTTGTCCACAGCCTGCTGGCGG
This sequence comes from Bordetella ansorpii, assembly GCF_900078705.1. Taxonomy (GTDB): domain Bacteria; phylum Pseudomonadota; class Gammaproteobacteria; order Burkholderiales; family Burkholderiaceae_B; genus Bordetella; species Bordetella ansorpii_A. Next base: position 177,818 of record NZ_FKIF01000008.1, on the reverse strand, counting down.
TTGAGTTTGTCAGCCTTGCGCTGGTCCATCGGGTCGATGCCGGTGGCCAGCAGCTTGCGGGCGGCATCGGCCGCCTGGCGCGCTTGGGCTAGGGAAATGTCCGGATAGACGCCCAGCGCCATCAGTTTCTGCTTGCCGTCGAAGCGATAGGCCCAGCGCCAGAGCCTGGAGCCGGTTGGGGAGATGTGCAATTGCAGGCCCCGCCCGTCGGAAAGCTTTTGCAGGCGGGGGCCGGGCTTGGCATTGCGGACAGCCAGGTCGGTCAGGGGCATGGCGCCTCTTTTGTTGGTATTTTGTCGATACCAACGAAGATAGCACCGAAATACCAACAGCGATACCAACAGAAGAGTCGGATGCTCGTGGACATTCTTGGACTACCCTGGAAAGAAAAAACCCCGTAAATACTTGTTTTTACGGGGTTTTCGGATCTTTCTGGACTTGCTCGGAAAAATTCTTGGCGGACAGAGGGGGATTCGAACCCCCGATACGCTTTTGACGTATACACGCTTTCCAGGCGTGCGCCTTCAACCGCTCGGCCACCTGTCCTAATTTGATCTACCGCTTTCAGCTTATCGGGGGCACAAACACCCGCGCAGCAAAAAGCGGCAATCCGCGATTCTAGCAGGTTTTCGCCCACTATTTCCAGCGGATCGTCGCGGATCTGCTGGCGGGCCTGCCTGGATGTCGCGCCGGCACGACCCGAGCCAGACCTCGCATGCAGCCCGCGGCCCGGAAAACCTCGGACCATCGGCATCGCCACTGTCACGAATCCGACATATAGTCATTCCCCACGCGCAGGCAACCCCCCACGCCCTACGTACCCCAGGAGTACGCCATGGTGGACTTCGACGTCGTCTGCAATGACCGTCACGATTATTCGAATGGGCCGCATGCCCATGCCGACGACATGCTGTTCATGCCGCTGGACGGCCTGTTCTCGATTTCGTCGCAGGACGACGGACGGCCCGGGCTGCTGGACAGCAGCAGCGTATGGTGGGTGCCGAGCCGGCACGTTCATCAGGTGCAGGCCACCGCGGGCCAGCGGCACCTTTGCTACTACCTGGACATGCCCTCGCTGTTGGCCGCCCACCGGGCCGACGGCAGATCGCCGCATGCCGGCGCACAGCGCTGGATGATGTCGACCTATCTGTCGGACCTGCTGCGGTTGCGCGCCAACGTCCGGCATCGTCCCCTCTCGGCGGGGCTGCTCTCGCACGCCAATCTCGATCGCCTCGTCCTGTCCGAAGTCGGACGCATCCTGGCGTCGACCGCGCCCGCACGGGCGCGCGAACCCGATCAGTTGATCCAGGCCGTCAAGACGTTCGTGCATGCCCATCTGGATCACGACCTGTCCTGTGACGCGCTGGCGGACCATACGCACACCAGTCCCCGTACGCTGGCGCGCTGGTTCCAGCTCGCGCAGGGCATGTCCTTGGGCCGATACGTCCTGCGGGCGAGATTGACCGAGGCCCGTCGCCTGCTGATGCTCACGACCTTGCCCATTTCCGATATCCAGCAGGCGGTCGGCTTCAACTCCGCTGCTCATTTCGCCTATTCCATACGCCGACGCTATGGCGTATCGCCTCGGCACCTGCGTGCCCAAGCCATGCGGACGGCGCATCATTGAGCTCAATGGCACGAATTCGATAGTCCTGGCGGAATATCGCAATCCTCACTGATCGGCCACGCTTAAGCTGATCGAGCCGGCCCACACGGCCGGCGTCTCGTGGAGCGGTCCGGTGCCCGCAGCGTGCGGACGCCGCGAGCCACACGCATATCGCGTCCACGTGCCGGCTTGCATTGACATCACCCCTACCCATCCAGCCCCACGGCGGCGCGCACCCGCGCGCGCGCCTTGCCGGGGCTCGCCAGGAGAAAACGCAATGAACCGCATCCGTCACATCGTCGACGCCGAGATAGCGCTGGTCGACAATGCCGCCGCTCGCCAGGCGCTCCACGACTCCTACGAAGCCGAGTCGCAGGCCGTGGAACGCATCGAAGCCTTCTTCGACGCATTCACCGCTCGGCCCTGGTCAGCCGCATCGCGCAATACGTTCTTCCGCAACTGGAGATCGCCGGGCAGAGGTGCAGCCAGTTTCTGTGCGCTGACATTCCGCCTGATGGCGGCGGCGGAAACGGTGAGCGGAGATTCTCAGCGCGCCCTGCTCTACCGCTGCGCCACCCGCGTCTCCGAGGTGTCTCAGGAAGACGTCGGCATCGGCACGACGGACCATCAGAAACTGTACGAAGACTTCGCGACCCGGCTGGCCGACACCGATCAGTGGAAGCTCGACCGCTATGCGGTGCCCGGGCTCCGGCGCTTCGTCAACGCCTCGCGCGACTATCGGCAAGGCGGCGATGACCTGGGGCACGCCATGCTGATCTCGCTGCCCGAGGAGTTGTACAACCATGGCGAATTCGCCTATGCCGCCGCCCGATTCTCACGTTGGCAGCGCAACGTGCTGACTCGGCCCGAGACCGCCTGGAGCGCCGACCTGCGCTTCATCCATGACCACCTGGGGGACACCGAACGCGGGCACTTCGCATCGCTGGTGCGCGGCTTCGAGGACTATTGCATCGCCATGTCGGTGGAGCCAGACTGGAACACGATGTACCAGGCCAACACCGGCCTGCTGAGCGACATGGCGCGGTCTTACGACGAGTTGTACGACCGTCTGGTCGCACTGGACCACGATGGCGAAACGGTGGAACGGGCCCACGTGCCCGCCTGAGCCGGCCGCGGCCGCCATGAGTCAGCCGGCGCCCCCTCCCGCCAGCGATGCAAACCGTTATCGCTGGTGGATCCTGGCGATCGCGACGGCGACGCAACTGGCCGCGGCGCTCGCCAGCCAGGGCATCGGCGCCTGGGCGCCGCATGCCCAGCAGGCGCTGCAGTTCTCCAACCGGGATCTGGGCCTGCTGGCGACCTTGCTCAATGGCGCCGCCGCGGCGGCATTGCTGCTGGTCGGCCCCATGCTGGACCGCTTCGGCGAAAGGCTGCCGGTGTTTCTCGGCATGGCGGTCATGGGCGTGGCGCTGCTGGTTCTCGGCGATGCCGCGCATTACGCCACGCTGGCCCTTGCCATGCTGATCGCCGGCCTGGGCTACAGCCCCATCCAGCCCGCCGGCGGCAAGGCGATCTACCAATGGTTTCCGCCACGGGAACGTGGCCTGGCGATGGGCATACGCCAGGCGGCGTTGCCCATGGGCGGCGCCTGCGCGGCAGCCTTCTTCCCCTTCATGATCGGCCATGCCGGCTGGCACGCCGCCATGCTTGCCGCGGCATCGATTCTCGTGGCGGCCGGCCTGATATACCTGACGCTGTTTCGCTGCGCGCTGGGCCCCTGCGCCCGCCCGCGCCATACGGCGCACCATGCGCCGGCTGCCCTGCCGCGACAAACCTCGTTGCGCCGGTTGGGGATCGTCGGCATGGCGATGGTTGGCGTGCAGACGGTCATCTCCGTATTCTGGGCCTTGCTGGTGCACCACCGCTTCGGCCTGAGCACGCACGCGGCCGCATGGCACTTGTTCGCGCTGCAGTTGGGCGGCGCAGCGGGACGGCTTGCGATATCCGCGATCAGCGACCATCTGCACGATGGCAGGCGGCGCATGGTGCGCTTGTGCGCGCTGATGACGGGCTGCGCGCTGTTGACCGCGATCGCGTTGCCGACACGCGGCCACGACGCCATGATGCTCGCCTGCTCCGTCGCCATCGGCGTCTTCGGCTTCGGCTGGTACGGCCCCTGGGTGGTCTGGTTGTCCGACTGCGCGGGCCCGCGGCAGATAGGCCGCGTATTGGCTTCGGCGCTTGCCGCGAACCAGCTCATCATCGCGGCCGTGCCCTTGGCCTTCGGCGCATTGCTGGACGCGCTGCCGGACCCCGCGCCAGGCTGGCTGGCGCTGGCCGGCCTGCTGGCCGTCGCCATGCGGTACAGCGGGATGCCGGAGACAGGCGCTACGGAATCTGGACCGTCACCTCCCCGCTGAGCCAGACCCTGGGCGGCCCGGCCTGGGCCACGTCCTGCGCGACGCACAGGCGCGACAACCGCCCCATCGCACGCCCTTGCAGCACATGCACGGTTTCTGCGGCGGGCACGGCGATCCCGTAGTGGCCCAGCGCGCCGAACAAGGCCGTCGCGGCGATACCGGTGGCGGCATCCTCAGGGTAGCCGGAGGCCTGGGGAAACTGCCGCGCCTCCAGCGTGAACGGCGCCTCGTCGGACAGCACGAAGGGATACAGTCCGGTGGAACCGATCCGGTTGCATAGCGCCCGCATCTCGCCGAATCGCGGCGACAGGCCGTGCAGGATATCCGCCGACGCCAGCTGGACCAGCGTCTTGGTGCGGCTGGTGGCGGCATTGCAGATGAACGGTGAAGCCAGCCCGGACGGCCCGATGCCCAGCACGCGCAGTATCTCGTCAGCCTCCGCGGCCGCCACGGGGCGGACGGTGGCGCCGGGCTGCGCGATGCGAACCTGCGTACCCCGCATGTCGATCAAGACATCCCCCGCAAGGGTCTGCACGGTCAGCAGCGGCGCGGGTGCCAGGCCTTGCCTGCGCAGCAGCCAGCCGGTTCCCAGCGTGGCGTGCCCGCACATGTCCACTTCACGCGCGGGCACGAAGTACCGCAGCCGGTACGGCGCGCCATCGTCAGCGGGCAGCAGGAAGGCGGCCTCGTGGCCATGGCGCTGCGCCAGCGCCTGCATGTCCGCCGCCGTCATGGCGCGTGCATCGAGCACGACAGGACAGGGGTTGCCGCCTTGTTCTTGTTCGGTGAAGACGTTCACGATGATGACGTCGGGTTCGACACTCATGCCACGGGCTCCTGGGGAGTCGGATCGGAAACGCCTGCTGGCTTCAGCGGATGCAAGGACGGCACGAATTCGGCCGCGAAGACGTGCGTCTGCTGCGCCAGCACGTGAACCGCGTCGAGCAGCACATGGGCCAGCAAGGGAAAGCCGGTGAATACGGCAAGCTGCCCGCGCGCCGCAAGGTCGACGGCCAGGCCGCCTTGCGTTCTGGCATAGGCGCACGCCATCAGCAAGGTGGTGGCCTGCTTGGGGTTGCTCTTGCCCAGCAGCGTGGTGGAATCGGCGGCGCTTTCTTGGAAACCCAGATCGGCGAAGCCATGCTCGGGCCCCGAACACAGCAGCAGCACGTCGCCCGCCATCTTCTCGATGCCGCCGGCCAATGCGCCGAGCGCGCCGCCGAAAGCCGCCACGCAGCGGATGCCGGCCATCTCGCTGCTGGGCGCGGCGCTGAGGCGGCACGGAACGTCTTCCGAGGCATTCCACCTGACGGCGTAGGCCGCCGCGAAGCCCGGATCCACGCCGTCGCCATTGCCCAGGGAATAGCCGCCCAGCGGGATCGTCCCCAGCGCGGACGCGGCCAGCGCCAGCCATTCGTGATGCGCCTGGACCAGGTCGGCCCATCCGCCAACGATCTGGCTCAACGGCATCCATTTCGCGTCGCGCAGGAAGGTCCTTCCCATGACGAGGCGTTCTCCCATGCGCGCCGCGCTGTCGCGCAGGCGCGCCCGCAACAGATCGCAGGCCGGATGGAGCTGCGCGAGATAGGCGCGCAGCAGCGACAGCTGCAGCACGGTGGGAAAGGTGTCGTTGGTCGACTGGTTGCGGTTGACCTGTTCAGGCGTCGCCGGAACCCCCGCTCGAAGGCAGGCCAGCGCGATACGCGCATTGGCCCAGCGGTTGGTCTCGAGCCCGCAGCCCGACTGCCAGAGCGACGGTCCGGGATCGTCCGGAAAGCCCGTGCGCAAGGCTTGCGCCTGTTGCGCGATCGCATGGGCGACGTCATCGGGCAAGGCGCCCAGGGCGCGGTTCGCCTGCGCCGCCGCGGCCTTGTGCGCCATGAGCGTATCCAGGAAGATTCGGGGCAGGAACTTGCCGGGCTCGCGGGCGGCCATCTCGCCATCGCTGTGCGGCATGGCCCTACTCTTCCATCTGCAGGTGCTGCGCCCGGGCCAGGTCGCGCCAGCGGACGTAATCGGCTTGCACCTGCGCCGCGAACGCCTCGGCCGTACCGCCCTTGGCCGTGGCGCCCTGGGCCTGCAACAGTGCCTTGACGTCGGGATCGGCCAGGATGGCGTTGGCCTCGCGGTTCAGGCGCTCGACGATGGCCGGCGGCGTGCCGGCGGGAACGGCCAATCCGTACCAGATCGTGGGCGCGTAATCCGGCACGCCCTGCTGCTCGAAGGTGGGAACGGCGGGCATGCTGCCCTGCCTGCCGGTGACGGCAACCGGCACGAGCTTTCCGGCCTGGATCTGTGCCAGCGTCGTCGGCACCTGGTCGAACAGCACCTTGATCTGCCCGCCGATGGCGTCATTCAGCGCCGGGCCCGCGCCCTTGTAGGGAATATGGACGAATTCCGTGTCCGTCTTCGCCCCCAGCAGCGCCATGGCCAGGTGCGCGAACGAGCCGGCGCCGGGCGTGCCGTAGTCCAGTTCGCCGGGATGCTTCTTTGCGTAGTCCAGCAACTGGGGCAAGGTCTTGACCTTCAGGCTGGGATGCACCATCAGCACGTTGGCCACTTCGGCCAGGTTGATCACGGCCACCGCATCGCGGTCTACCCGGTAGGGGGCCTTGGGATGCGTGGCCGGATAGGTGGAGAAGGTGGTGGTGGTCACCACCAGGATGGTGTGGCCGTCCGGCGGCGATTGCAGCGCCTGGCGGGTGCCGATGGCGCCCGATGCGCCGGCCTTGTTCTCGACGACGAAGGTGTGCCCCAGACGCTGCGAGAGCTTCTGCGCCACCAGCCGACCGATCACATCCGTGGTACCGCCGGGCGGAAAGGGCACGACCACGGATACGGGCCGCGTGGGCCAATCCGCGGCGTGCGCCGCGGTGGAAATACCGGCTGCCGTCAGGCACGCCGCAAGCAGGGCAGGAATGAAGGGAAGTCGCATGTCGGTCCTCGATGAAGTCCGATGACGATACGACCGGGCCGAACCGCTTCGTTATGATCCGTCGGCCAGCGCTATCGATTTATCACATTAGTAATTTCCAGGCGCAGCCCGGAAGGCGGCACGCCGAAACGCTTGCGCACGGCAAAGGCGAAGTGCGCGGCCGACGCGAAGCCGACCGCATCCTGGATGTCGGCGACCGGCAGGTCGCAGGTGCGCAGCAGCCGGGCAGCCTCTTGCAGCCGGGCCTCGAGGATGTACTGGCCGATGGACATCCCTTCTTTCGTACTGAACCACCGGGCCAGGGTGCGCTCTTTCAGGCGGAACCGTTGGGCCAGCGAGGCGCAGCACAGGTCCTCGGCCAGATGGCGGGCGATGTACGCCTTGACCGCGGACAGCACGGCTGCCGTGTCGTCGGCCGCCAGGGCGATCGGGCGGGCGGCGGCGATCCGTCCCACTTCCGCAAGGATCATCCGGTCCAATGCGTCGCGGGTCAGCCCGATGGCGACGGCGTGGCCGGGCAGGAAGTGCCGCCGCAGCCGCACCAGGTCGTACAGGAGGGAGCTCATGCTCATGCAGCGTGGCTGCCCGAAGCCGCCGCCCTCCAGGCTGGCCAGGTCCGCGTAGTAGCAAAGGTGCCGCTGCGCGCTGCTGGCCTCGACGTGATGCGCGCATCTGCCCGGCACGACCCACAGGGCGCCGTCGGAGATGACCGCCGAGCGGTCGCCCGCCGTGACGGAAAAAGCGCCCTCCAGCGGAATGAACAGCATGTCCTCGGCATGCGCGTGCGGACCGTTGCCGTAGTGCGGCCGGTCGTTGCATAGGACGTCGAAATCGATCATGGGGGTTCCTTGGGCCAGGGCGGGGTCCGCGGCCAGCCCCAGGCAAGCCGGCGCGCGAACGGATCCGCAAGGCATCGGAGCACGGATGCGGGGCCGAACCACCCCGACCGACGCCGAATCAGACCAAGACAGGACGGGGCAGTGCGGATCTGCAACACCCCCCGTCGCCACTCACTGACAGAAACCTGTCAATCGCCCAAAGAAGGGGGCGGAATCTGCGATACTCCGCGCGCCCAAGTTACGGAAAAATGAGCAGTATCAAACATTGCAAGTACGCCATTCCTACAATCTTTGCAAAACGAGAATTAGACCTCGCGTTCCCCGGACAAGTGGCCTGGAGGCGGCTGCCCAGGGCGCAGGACGTGCTGCGAGCACCATAAGGTCAACGGAAGACAATGCGCACCAACCTCCCCATCACCCAGCGGGAATATCCCTTCCCCACGGGCCATACCCTGGTTTCCACCACGGACACCAAGGGCCGCATCCTGTACTGCAACCCCGCGTTCGTGGAAGTCAGCGGCTTCTCGAAAGACGAACTGCTGGGCCAGCCGCACAACGTGATCCGCCACCCGGACATGCCGGAAGAGGCGTTCCGCGACATGTGGGCCACGATCTCGTCCGGACGCCCCTGGTCGGCGCCGGTGAAGAACCGGCGCAAGAACGGCGACTACTACTGGGTGATGGCCAATGCCACCCCGCTGATGGAAGACGGCGTGCCGGTGGGCTACATGTCGGTGCGCACCGAGGCCACGCGGGCGGAAATCGAGGACGCCGAAGCGCTCTACGCCACGATGCGCGAAGAGCGCGAGGCGGGCCGCCGCCGGCACACCCTGTCGCGTGGCCGGCTGGTCAAGCGCACGCTGTTCGGGCGCCTGGCCGAATCGACGCGCATGGGCCTGGCGGGCAAGAGCATGACCGGGCTGGTCCTGGTGGTGGCTGCGTTCGCGGCCATCGACCGCTTCATGCCGGCCGACACCACGCTGATGACCGGCCTGGGCTGGGCGCTGCGCCTGATCCTGCTGGGATTCGCCTGGCGCTGGCTGGTCCAGGGGCTGACGCAGCCCCTGGACGAAGTGGTGCGGACGGCCAACAGACTGGCCGCCGGCGACCTGACGCAGACGCTGGAGCGCGATCGAAGCGACGAGCTGGGCGAGCTGCAGACCGCGCTGGCGCAGCTCAGCGTGAACGTACACTCCATCGTGCGCGATGCCCGCGACCAGAGCCAGGAAATCGCGGCCGGCACGGCGGAGATCGCGCGCGGCAACCTGGACCTGTCCGGCCGCACCGAGGCGCAGGCCAGCAACGTGCAGCAGACCGCGGCCTCGATGGAGCAGATCACGGGCACGGTCGCCCAGGCGGCCGAGTCGGCCCAGAAGGCCGGCCAGCTGTCGGCGCAGACCAGCCAGGTGGCCCAGCGCGGCGCCGAGGCCGTCGAGCAGGTCAGCCTGACGATGCAGGACATCCTGAAGTCGTCGCGCAGCATCAGCGAGATCACGCAACTGATCGACAGCATCGCCTTCCAGACCAACATCCTGGCGCTGAACGCGGCGGTGGAAGCCGCGCGGGCCGGCGAACAGGGCCGAGGCTTCGCGGTGGTGGCGGCCGAGGTGCGGGCGCTGGCGCAACGCAGCGCCCACGCCGCCAAGGAAATCCGCCACCTGATCGACGAATCGGCCGACAAGGTGGCGCAGGGCAACGAGCGCACCGAACTGGCCCGCAAGACGATGAGCGACGTGCTGGCCAGCGTGCAGTCGGTGAACGACCTGATCGCCGAGATCAGCAACGCCACGCGCGAGCAGCTGGCAGGCATCTCGCAGGTGAACGCGGCGGTGGCACAGCTGGACGGCATCACGCAGCAGAACGCGACGCTGGTGGAACAGGTGGCCTCGTCGGCGATGTTGCTGGAGCAGGTGGCGCAGAACACCTCGCAGACCATGCAGGTGTTCCGCCTGGACAGCCTGACGGCCACCCCCCAACCCGATGCGGTGGCGCTACGCGTCGCGCACGCGCCGCGCAAGATGGCGCCGAAAGCCTTGCCGGCGGCCTGACCCCCGTTTTCAGGGCCTGGCGCGCGGGCCCCCTATCGGCGGCTCATGGCTCGATCTGCCGGTACGACAGCACGGTGCCATCCGGCGAGGTCTCTTCCAGGCGCACCCGGAAGCCCCACAGGCGTCCGAGGTGCTTCATCACCTGGTCGGCATCCTCGGCCGCCAGCGGCCGTCTGCGCGTCTGCTGGTGCCGCAGCACCAGCGAGCGGTCGGATTCGCGCTTGTAGCGCACCACCTGGATGTCCGGCACCTGGTTGTCGCGGTTGTGCTGCGCGGCCAGCAGGCGGCGGATGTCGCGGTAGCCCTCGTCGTCGTGGATCGCCGCCACGGCCAGCTTGGGATTCTCCTGGTGGTCGGCAATGGCGAAGAAGCGGAACTCGCGGATCAGGCGCGGCGACAGGTATTGGGAGATGAACGACTCGTCCTTGAAGTTGCGCATGGCGAAGTCCAGCGTGCTGAGCCAATCGCTGCCGGCGATGTCCGGAAACCACTTGCGGTCTTCGGGCGTGGGCGATTCGCACATGCGGCGGATGTCCGTCATCATCGAATAGCCCAGCGCATACGGATTGATGCCGCCGTAGCCGCGCTGGTCGAAGCCGCGCTGGCTGACCACGCCGGTATGGCTCTGCAGCACCTCCATCATGAAGCCGTCGTTGACCAGGCCCTTGTGGTGCAGGCGGTTCAGCAGCGTGTAGTGCCAGAACGTGGCCCAGCCCTCGTTCATGACCTTGGTCTGGCTTTGCGGATAGAAGTACTGGGCGACCTTGCGCACGATGCGCACCAGCTCACGCTGCCAGGGTTCGAGCCTAGGCGAGTGCTTCTCGATGAAGTACAGCAGGTTCTCTTCGGGTTCGGGCGGAAAGGTGCTCTCGCGGCGCGCCTCGGCATGCGCGGCCTCGGACCTGGGCACGGTGCGCCACAGGTCGTTGTATTGCAGGCGGGCATGCTCTTCGCGTTCGGCCTGGCGCTGCGTCTCCTCGCGCAGCGATGGCGGCGTGGGCCGCTTGTAGCGGTCCACGCCATGCAGGCTGAGCGCATGGCACGAATCCAGGATGGCCTCGACCGTCTCGATGCCGTAGCGCTCCTCGCAGTCCATGACGAACTTGCGCGCGAACACCAGGTAGTCCAGTACACCGTCGGCATCGGTCCACTGGCGGAACAGGTAGTTGTTCTTGAAGAAGGAATTGTGCCCATAGCAGGCGTGCGCGATCACCAGCGCCTGCATGGCCATGGAATTCTCTTCCATCAGGTACGAGATGCAGGGGTTCGAGTTGATGACGATCTCGTACGCCAGCCCTTGCATGCCCGTGCGGTAGTACTGCTCGTTGCGGATGAACTCCTTGCCGTAAGACCAGTGCGGATAGCCCAGCGGCAGGCCCGCCGACGCATAGGCGTCCAGCATCTGCTCGGAGGTGATGATCTCGATCTGGTTGGGATAGGTGTCCAGGCCATACTCCGCGGCGGTATCGGAGATGGCTTCGTCATAGCGCTGGATCAGGTCGAAGGTCCATTCGGATCCTTCTGATATCGGCCGGGCCGCGCCAGGCCGCGCGGCCCGCTCGCCCGAAGGCCCCACGATCATGTTCATGCCGCCTCCTTCTTGAACAGGTCATGAAACACCGGATAGATCTCGCTGCGGTCGCAGATGCGGCGCATCGCGAAGTGCGGCGAGGTCTCCTGCTCGTACTCGGCCCACAGGCTGCTCTTGCGGGCCTCGGCCGAATCGGGCACTTCGATGTAGGCGAAATACCGCGCGCCCGGCAACAGATGCTCGGACAGGAAGCGCGCGCTCTTGCCCGCGTCGGCGCCGAACGAATCGCCGTCGCTGGCCTGGGCCGCATACACGTTCCAGGCCGAGGGCGGATAGCGGTCGTTCATGATGTCGCGCATCAGCTCCAGGGCCGACAGCACGATGGTGCCGCCGCTCTTGGGATCGTAGAAGAAGGTCTGCTCGTCGACCTCTTCCGCGTTGTCGGTGTGGCGGATGAAGACCACGTCGACGTGCTCGTACTTGCGCGACAGGAACAGGTAAAGCAACGTGTAGAAGCGCTTGGCCAGGTCCTTCTTGCCCTCGTCCATCGAGCCGGACACGTCCATCAGGCAGAACATGACCGCGCGCGCCACGGGCGTGGCGACCGCCACGCGATGGCGGTAGCGCAGGTCCATGTCGTCCAGGAAAGGCACGCGGGCCACGCGCGCCGTCCATTCGGCCACGTCGGCGCGCAGGGACTCCAGCTCGTCTTCCGGCGCCTCGCGCGCCTCGGCCTCGTGCAGCTTCTGGTCGGCTTCTTCCAGCCCGTTGCGCGCGTTGATGCTGAGCGCCACGCGGCGCGACAGCGAGGCGCGCAGCGTGCGGTTGATGCTGAGCTGGCTGGGCGAGCCGCTGGTGGTGTAGCCGGCGCGCTGCCACTTCTTCTGCGACACGTCACCCAACTGCGTGCGCACCAGATGCGGCAGTTCGAGATCCTCGAAGAACAGGTTGAGGAACTCGGCGCGCGACAGGCTGAAGGTGAACTGATCCACCGACTCGCCTTCGCCGGGCTCCGACCCGCCCCCGCCGCCTGCGCCGCCATTGGGGCGATCGAAGGTATCGCCCTTGGTGAACTCACGGTTGCCCGGGTGGACGATCTCGCGATCACCCCCCTGTCCGTGGCGGAAACTCGGCTCGGAGATGTCTCGCGTGGGCAGGTTGATCTCGCCCCCGCGATCCATGTCCTCGATGGACCGTTCCTTGATCATATCGCCGACAGCCTTGCGAATCTGATCCTTGTAGCGGCGCAGGAACCGTTCCCGGTTCACCGCGCTTTTGTTGCGGCCATTCAAACGCCTGTCGATGAGCGAATTCATGATTCACTCTCCTCAGGAAGACTTCCTCACCCGAAGGTACCACTCGCACAGCAGACGCACCTGCTTCTCGGTGTACCCCTTCTCCACCATTCTGTCGACGAAGCTTTGATGCTTGTTGCGGTCTTCGGCCGACGCCTTGGCGTTGAACGAAATGACCGGCAGCAAGTCTTCGGTGTTCGAGAACATCTTCTTCTCGATCACTTCACGCAGCTTCTCGTAGCTGGTCCAGTTGGGATTGCGGCCCGAGTTGTTGGCACGCGCCCGCAGCACGAAATTGACGATCTCGTTGCGGAAATCCTTGGGATTGGCGATACCCGCCGGTTTCTCGATCTTTTCCAGTTCGTCGTTCAATGCGCTGCGGTCGAAACTCTCGCCGGTTTCGGGATCGCGGAACTCTTCGTCCTGGATCCAGCAATCGGCGAACGTGACGTAGCGGTCGAAGATGTTCTGGCCGTACTCGGAATACGACTCGAGATAGGCGGTCTGGATCTCCTTGCCGATGAACTCGGCATAGCGCGGCCCCAGCCAGCCCTTGATGAACTCGAGATAGCGGCGCCGGGTTTCCTCGGGGAAGTCTTCGCGGGCGATGCGCTGCTCGAGCACATACATCAGGTGCACGGGGTTGGCCGCCACCTCGGTCTGGTCATGGTTGAAGACGCTGGACAGGATCTTGTACGCGAAGCGCGTGGAAACCCCCGTCATGCCTTCGTCGGTGCCGGCGTAGTCCTTGTACTCCTGCAGCGCCTTGGCCTTGGGATCGACGTCCTTCAAGGTCTCGCCGTCGTACACCCGCATCTTGGAATAGATGCTGGAATTCTCCGGCTCTTTCAGGCGTGTCAGCACCGAGAACTGGGCCATCATTTCCAGTGTTCCGGGGGCGCACGGGGCCGATGACAGCGAACTGTGCCGCAGCAGCTTGTCGTAGATGCGCACCTCTTCGGACACCTGCAGGCAGTACGGCACCTTGACGATGTAGATCCGGTCGAGGAAGGCCTCGTTGTGCTTGTTGTTGCGGAAGGTCTGCCACTCGGATTCGTTCGAGTGGGCCAGGATGCTGCCATTGAACGGGATGGCCGAGAAGCCCTCGGTGCCCTTGAAGTTGCCTTCCTGCGTCGCCGTCAGCAACGGGTGCAGCATCTTGATGGGCGCCTTGAACATTTCCACGAACTCGAGCAGGCCCTGGTTGGCCAGGCACAGGCCGCCGGAGTAGCTGTACGCATCCGGGTCGTCCTGCGAAAAACGATCAAGTTTGCGAATATCGACCTTGCCCACCAGCGAGGAGATGTCCTGGTTGTTCTCGTCGCCCGGCTCGGTCTTGGCGATGGCCACCTGCCGCAGCACCGACGGGTTCAGGCGCACCACGCGGAATTGCGAGATGTCGCCGTCGAACTCGCGCAGGCGCTTGACGGCCCACGGCGACATGATGCCGCTGAGGTAGCGCCGAGGAATGCCGTACTCGGCCTCCAGCGTGTCGCCGAAGCGGTCGGGATGGAACAGGCCCAGCGGCGATTCGTTGACGGGCGACCCCTTCAGGGCATAGATGGGATAAGCCTCCATCAGCACCTTGAGCCGCTCGGCGATGGACGACTTGCCGCCGCCCACGGGCCCCAGCAGGTACAGGATCTGCTTGCGCTCTTCCAACCCCTGCGCCGCGTGCTTGAAGAACGCCACGATCTGGTCGATGACGTCTTCCATGCCGTAGAACTCGCGGAACGCGGGATAACGCCGGATGACGCGGTTGGAGAAAAGGCGCGACAGCCGCGGATCGTTGCGCGTGTCTACCAGCTCGGGTTCACCGATGGCCGACAACATGCGTTCGGCCGGACTGGCGTACGCCATGGGATCGCGTTTTGCCAGGGCGAGATATTCTTCGAGAGAAAGCTCGGTTTCCTGGTCGCGGGCGTACTGCGATTTGAAGCCCTCGAGGATGCTTTGCACGGCCAACCCCTCCTACGGTTTCGAAGCACTGAACTAACCATCCGTGCTGCACCTTCGGCTTGCTTTCCCATCGGAATGGGGGTTTGCCTTGGAACTGCGCGGCGGTAAAAAGCTGCGGCAACAACTACGGCAAAAAATCAGGTCGGTTGCCTTCATTGTGTTCCTCAAGCAAGAGCGGTGCCAGTCCTTATTGCGATTGGACACACCACATGATGTTGACGTGGCTGTTTCACCACACACAATAGAAGGGATAGGAAGACCCTTATTTGCTTAGGCCCCCATCTTCGTCAACAAGTTCCGGCAATGCGTAAATTCAGGGCCGGTCCTGCATGAATGACCCTCGTGTCAGCACGCGGGGCGCACGAGTGCCAACATGGCCGGCATGCACGATTCGATGCACGCGTGCACGTTATGAGTACATACGAAGATGGACACGCACCGGATGCGGGCGTAGGGCAGCCGTGCCGAAAAAACATTGATGAGGAAGGGGTTTCGCGTGATGCCGATGATTCGGCATGCCGGCTCGATGCATGCCGCATCGTTCGGGACGGCGTCGCGGCCGCCCCGTGTCCGCATGCTCAGCGGCCTTGCGCGCCGGGCAGGTTCAACATGCGCTCGACGTAGCGCGCGATGGTGTCGATCTCGATGTTGACCTTGTCGCCCGCCTGGACATTGCGCAGCGTGGTGACTGCCTGCGTGTGCGGAATGACGTTGATGCTGATCTCGCAGCCGTCCGCATCGTCGGCCACGCGATTGACCGTCAGGCTGATGCCGTTGACGGTGACCGATCCCTTGTACGCCAGGTAGCGGGCCAGGTCGCGTGGCACGCGAATCACCAGTTCGCGCGACTCGCCCACCGGCGCGAAACGCACCACGGTGCCCAGGCCGTCGACGTGGCCCGACACCAGATGCCCGCCGATCTGGTCGCCGACGCACAATGATTTTTCGAGGTTGACCTCGCCCGGCGCATGCAGGCCGACGGTGCGCGACAGGCTTTCCTGCGACACGTCGACGTGGAAGCGGCCCGGCGCCGGCAGGGCGATGACCGTCATGCAGGCGCCCTGCACCGCGATCGAGTCGCCGATGCCCACGTCGCCCAGGTCGAGACTGGCCGCGTCGATGTCCAGCCGCACGCCGGCCTGTTCGCCGCCAGGCAGCGGCTCGACGTTGACGATGCGGCCTACCGCCGCGACAAGACCGGTGAACATGATCGGGTTCCTTCCTGGGGGATATTCGGGGTCAGCGGGTCTCGCCGGCCAGCCCTTGCACCAGGGACTGCCAGCTTGCCGCCACGCGGGCGCGCAGGCGCGCATCGCTGCCCACGCGGGTGAAATCGATGAATTCGAAACGGCGCGCGGCGTCCAGGTGGTCGATCATGGGCATGCGCACCATGCCGGCCGCGTCTCCCAGCAGCGTGGGCGCCAGGTACACCAGCAGTTCGTCGACGCAATGCGCCGACAGCAGCGCGCCCGACAGGCCCGCGCCCGCTTCGACGTGCACCTCATTGACGTCGTGCTCGCCCAGCCAGCGCATCATGCCGGGCAGGTCGACGCGGTGCGGCTGCTGCGCAGGCATCAGGATGGTGTGCACGTTGCGCCGCGCCAGCCGCTCGGCCTTGGCCGGATCGGACCGGACGGTGAAGACCAGCACTTCGGCGCCGTCGATCAGCCGTGCGTTCTCGGGCAGGGCGAAGCGCGCATCCACCACCGCCTTGCGCGGCTGGCGGGGCGTGGCCACTTCCCGCACGTTCAGTTGCGGATCGTCGGCCAGCACGGTGCCCATGCCCGTGAGCACCACGCAGCTGCGGGCGCGCCAGTGATGGCCATCGGCGCGGGCCTCGGGGCCGGTGATCCACTGCGACATGCCGTTGTGCAGCGCGCTGCGGCCGTCCAGCGACGCCGCCAGCTTCAGCCAGGTCCAGGGCGTGCCGCGATGCATGCGCGAGGCGAAGCCGGGATTCAGTTCCAGCGCCTCTTCCTGGCACAGGCCGACGTGCACGGCGATGCCAGCCTTGCTCAGGCGTTCGATACCGCGACCGTTGACCTTGGGATTCGGATCGCCCATGGCGATCACCACGCGAGCCGGCTGCGCGGCCACCAGGGCGTCCGCGCACGGCGGCGTGCGCCCGAAATGGCTGCAGGGTTCCAGCGTGACGTAGAACGTGGCGCCGGCCACGGAATGGCCGCGCGCGGCGGCGTCGCGCAGCGCGACGATCTCGGCATGCGGGCCGCCCGGCGGCTGCGTGGCGCCTTCGCCCAGCACCTGCCCGTCGCGCACGATGACGCATCCCACGCGGGGATTGGGGGAAGTGATGTACAGCACGCCGCGCGCCAGCGCCAGCGCGCGCCGCATCCAGGTGGGGTCCAGGGGATCGGGTTGGCTCATGAGGCCTACGATTGTATGCCCGTCCCGGGCGTGGGCCCGCCCTGCCCATCCTGGGCATGGGGGAATGTCCGAATCGGTCCGGTAGTGGTCCGCGGGCAGTCTCGCGGCGGTATCCTGTGCGGACGGACAATGGCGTCGTTCCCTCTTTCAACACCATTTTTTCCAGGACAGCCATGAAACAAGCCTTGATCGTGATCGACGCGCAGGAATCCTTTCGGCATCGTCCGTTTTGGGACGATGCCGAGTATCCGGCGTATGTGCGCGCCCAGCAGGCGCTGATCGACGCCGCCGCCGCGCGCGATATCCCCGTGCTGCAGGTGTTCCATCAGGCCGGCAGCGACGATCCCGCGAACCCGTTCTCGCCCGCTTCCGGCCACGTCGCCACCCTGCGCGAACTGCGCATCGCGCCCACCGCCGTGTTCCGCAAGACGGTGCATTCGTCGCTGTACGCCCGGGACGAGGCCGGCGGCACGCTGCACGGCTGGCTGAAGGCCAACGGCATCCAGGCCGTCGCCATCAGCGGGCTGCGCACCGAGCAGTGCTGCGAAACCACCGCCCGGCATGCCTCGGACGAAGGTTTCAAGGTGCGCTACGCGCTGGACGCCACGCTGACGTTCACCATGCAGAGCGCCATGGGCAAGCGTTATTCGCCGCAGGAGATCCGCGAGCACACCGCGCTGGTGCTGCAGGGCCGTTTTGCCGACGTCGTGCCGGCCGCCGACGCCCTGGCCTGATCCGCATGGTTCCGGTCTATTTCGTGGTGGTGCCGCGCATCGTGCTGCTGGACGTGGCGGGACCTGCCGAAGCCTTCCGCGCGGCCAACAAGTTCGCGCCCGGCAGCTTCGACGTGCATTACTGCGGACCGGAACCCGAGGTGGAAAGCGGCCTGGCCGGGCTGCGCCTGAGCGGCCTGGAGCCGCTGCCGGACCACCTGCCCGCCAATGCGCTGGTGGTGCTGTCGGGCATGGTGGGCGCCAGCCCCGACTGGCCCTCGCCGGCCGTCGGCCAAGTCGTGCGATGGCTGGCACGGCGCCAGCCCGCCGATGGCTTCACGCTGATGTCGGTCTGCGCCGGCGCGCTGTTGGCGGCCTCGGCCGGCCTGCTGCATGGCCGCGAATGCACCAGCCACCACGCCTGCCTGGACGCGCTGGCCCGCCTGGCGCCCACCGCGCGCGTGCATGACAACCGCATCTTCGTGGAAGACGGCCCGATGCTGACCAGCGCGGGCATCACGGCGGGCATCGACCTGGCGCTGCACCTGGTGGCGCGCGAGTGCGGCCCGCAGGCGGCGGCGGCCACGGCACGCGACATGGTGGTGTACCTGCGCCGCGCCGGCAACGATCCGGCGCTGTCGCCGTGGCTGGACGGACGCAATCACCTGCATCCGGGCGTGCATCGCGTGCAGGACGCCGTGCTGCGCGCCCCCGCGGCCGACTGGTCGGCCGGGATGCTGGCCGAACAGGCCCACACCAGCCCCCGGCACCTGAACCGGCTGTTCGCGGAACACGCGGGCTGCACGCCCATGGAGTATGTCTATCGCATCCGTCTGGCGCTGGCCAGCGAACTGATACGCGAGACGCGGCTGGACCTGGAACGGGTGGCCGAACGCACGGGATTCGGGTCGGCGCACCATCTGCGGCGCGTCTGGCGCCGGCACGCGCAGGGATCGCCCAGTTCGTTGCGAGCCATGGCCGGCTGACGGCGCCATCCGGGCGCGACCCGGCCCAGCGCCGCGAGCCCCTCGTTCGCCAGGATCGATCCTCCGATCGCCCATGAGATGCCCCGCACGGGGCGGTGCATCGTCGTCTCGGGCAGAAGGCCGATCAGCGCATCCACAACCGCACGGTATCCCACGCGCGCCCGGCGATGCCCGCCTGCGCCACGGGTTCCAGCGCCACCACCGGCACCTGCACCGCCGGCTTGCCGTCCACCGTGACCTGGACCGCGCCCACGCGCTGGCCCTGTTCCAGCGGCGCGATCAGCGTGTCGGCCGGCTGCTCGTGGCGTTCGATCCTCGAACCCATCGGCACCGTCAGGAAGACGTCGTTGGCGAAACCCGTCTTGACGGCATCGTGATCGCCCTTCCAGACCTGGGCGGTGCCGGCTGGCTCGCCCTTGGCGTACAGGCGCACCGTATCGAAGGCGCGGAAGCCCCATTCCAGCAACGTGCGGCTTTCCTGGGTGCGCAGCTTGTCGGACGAGGTGCCGATGATGACCGAGATCAGGCGGCGTTGCAGGCCGTTGGCTGGCCGCTGGGCCGAGTTGACGATGCAATAGCCGGCCGAACTGGTGTGCCCGGTCTTCAGGCCATCGACCGACGGATCCAGCCACAGCAGGCGGTTGCGGTTGGATTGCGTGATCTTGTTGTACGTGAACTGCCTGGTGACGTCGTACTTGCGCGACTGGGGAAAGTCGCGCTGCAGCCGCGCGGCCAGCAGGCCGATCTCGCGCGCCGTGGTGTACGTGTCAGGGCTGGGCAGGCCGTGCGGGCTGGCGAAGTGCGTGTCGTGCAGGCCCAGCGCCTCGGCCTGCTGGTTCATGCGCGTGACGAAGGCCTCGACCGAACCCGACACGGCCTCGGCCAGCGCGATGGCGGCGTCGTTGCCCGACTGGATCAGCAGGCCCGAGATCAGGTCGTCGACGGACACGCGGGTGTTGGGTTCGATGAACATCTTCGAACTGTCCGCCGCCACCTTCCAGGCGCGCTCGGACACCAGCACCTGCTGGTCCAGCGTGATCTGCTTGTTCTGCAGCGCCTGGAACACCAGGTACGCCGTCATGATCTTGGTCAGCGATGCGGGCTCGATGCGCATGTCCGCATTCTGCTCGCCCAGCACCTGGCCGCTGGTGGCGTCCAGCAGCAGCCAGGCCTTGGCGGTCAGCGCCGGCACTTGCCGGGACAATGCCTCCATGCCGCTGGACGCCGGCGCAGGCGCGGCGGTGGCCGGCGACGGCGGGGTGACGGCCTGCGCGGGCACGCCGCTGAAGGCCGCCAAAATGGCAATGGCGCCGGTCGACGCCACGATTGTTTTCTTGAAGGACATATCGTTGTAGGTGCTGCGTGTGCTTCGGGACTGCCAACCGCGTACCCGCCCGCGCGCCGGCGCAGGCAGGCCATCCGTTCATGCTCGCCGGCCAGGCGCGGCAGGTCGTTACCGCCCACCAGGCCCGGCAGGGCCATGCGATCCGCAAGTTGGCTGGATGGTTCGTCCGGATGGCTCGTGAAAAGTTCACGGCCCGCCCATGCATCGGCCCGTGTCAGGTTGCCGTCAACCCCTTCGAGGGCCCCATGCCAGGCTGTCGGGCAAGGTCTGCACGCCGCTGCCGCACGGGCCAGGCCGAACGGCTCGACATGATACTCCCGCGATACGTTCCGGCCCTGGCCGCCAGGCGGCCGGCGAGCCGCCCCTATTCCTTGCGCAGCTTGTTCGGCAGCTTGGGGCCGCTCATTTCGCGGATGGCCTCGACGAATTCGCCGATGTCCTCGAAGCTCTTGTACACCGACGCGAAGCGCACGTAAGCCACCTTGTCCAGCTTCTTCAGCTCGGCCATGACCAGCTCGCCGATGCGCTCGCTGGGCACTTCGCGCACGCCGCTGGCCAGCAGGACGTCTTCGATGCGCGCCACGGCGCCATCGACGTCGGCAGTGCTGACAGGACGCTTGCGCAGCGCCAGCGACAGACTGCCACGCAGCTTGGCGGCGTCGTAGTCGGTGCGGCTGCCGTTGCGCTTGACCACGGACGGCATGGCCAGTTCGACGCGCTCGTAGGTGGTGAAGCGCTTGTCACAGGACAGGCAGCGTCGGCGGCGGCGGATGGTGTCGCCTTCCTCCGAGACCCGGCTGTCGACTACCTGGGTATCGGCATTGCCGCAGAAAGGGCATTTCATGCGAACTCCAGCAGGCCAGTGATGACGATATTGTAATGGGGACGGGAGCCCCCGGCGATGGAAAACGCCGCCGGTCCGGCCCTGTCCGCAAGGGACAGCGCCGGATCGGCGGCGTTCCGGGTCGCGCGGAACAGGAAAGCGGCCCGGGGCCGCCCTCGCCGCGCTCAGTGGCCGTAGACGGGCAGGCGCTTGGTCAGTTCGTTGACGCGGGCGCGCACGGCGGCCACGTTGGCCTCGTCGCGCGGGTTGTCCAGCACGTCGGCGATCAGGTTGCCGGTAAGCTCGGCCTCGGCTTCCTTGAAGCCGCGGGTGGTCATGGCCGGAGTACCGACGCGGATGCCGCTGGTGACGAAGGGCTTTTCGGGATCGTTGGGGATGGCGTTCTTGTTGACCGTGATGTGGGCCTGGCCCAGCACCGCTTCGGCTTCCTTGCCGGTGATGCCCTTGGGGCGCAGGTCGACCAGCATGACGTGGCTTTCGGTGCGGCCGGAAACGATGCGCAGGCCGCGCTTGATCAGCGTGTCGGCCAGCACCTGGGCGTTCTTGACGACCTGTTCGGCGTAGCCCTTGAACTCGGGCGACAGCGCTTCCTTGAAGGCCACGGCCTTGGCGGCGATGACGTGCATCAGCGGACCGCCCTGGATGCCGGGGAAGATGGCCGAATTGACGGCCTTCTCGAACTCGGACTTCATCATGATGACGCCGCCGCGCGGGCCGCGCAGCGACTTGTGCGTGGTGGACGTGACGAAGTCGGCGTGCGGCACCGGATTGGGGTACTGGCCGCCCGCCACCAGGCCGGCGTAGTGGGCGATGTCGACCATGAACAGCGCGCCGTTGTCGCGGGCGATGCGGGCCATGCGCTCGAAGTCGATGTGCAGGGCGTAGGCGGAGGCGCCGGCCACGATCAGCTTGGGCTTGTGTTCGCGGGCCAGTTGCTCGACCTGGGCGTAATTCAGGACTTCGTTCTCGTCCAGCCCATAGGGCAGGAAGTTGTACAGCTTGCCCGACTGGTTGACCGAGGCGCCGTGCGTGAGGTGGCCGCCTTCGGCCAGGCTCATGCCCAGCACGGTGTCGCCCGGCTTCAGGATGGCGTTGTACACGCCCTGGTTGGCCTGCGAGCCCGAGTTCGGCTGCACGTTGGCGGCTTCGGCGCCGAACAGTTCCTTCAGGCGGTCGATGGCCAGTTGCTCGACCACGTCCACGTACTCGCAGCCGCCGTAGTAACGCTTGCCCGGGTAGCCTTCGGCGTACTTGTTGGTCAGCTGCGTGCCCTGGGCCTGCATGACGGCGGGGCTGGCGTAGTTCTCGGAGGCGATCAGCTCGATGTGCTGTTCCTGGCGGACGTCTTCCTTCTGGATGGCGGCCCAGACGTCGGGATCTACCTGGGAGAGGCTGAGGTTGCGGTCGAACATGGGAGGTTCCTGGATGGGTAAGGGGATGCTGCGTGACGCTCGGATGACGGCTAGTTTACCGCGCCCCTGGGCAGGTTCTGCTCGGAAACCCTGATCCCCGGCACGCTTTATCGGCGACCGTTGCGCGATTCGCACCATTGCGCGAGGCGGGTTCATGTCGGCCTTGAACGGGGCTCATGCAAGCCCGGACACCGCCCCGAACCGACGGGAAACATCGCTCCGAACGCCTAGGATTTTCCCTTAGCCGCACTGCCGCGACCTGCCGGGCCCAGCCACGCGCCGTCTATGAAACGCGCAGAACTATTAGCGTTGCTTATGTATTTGCCTCCAACATTAATTGGAACTGCATCGTCCCGCTCTTTACTGTGGGCCCCTGTCGAGCTTTTCCACTCTCTCCCAAGGAGCTTTCCAGATGTCGCAGCAAGCCAACCCCGGTTCCGCGCAGATCAGCGCCGCCATTGCCGAAATCAAGGGGCTGTTCAACAGCGAGGGCGAGAACCGCGCCACCCTGGCCAAGACCCTGGACAAGCTGGTGGGCCTGGCCGCGCACAAGGAGTGGTGGAACGCCGACCTGTATCCGGCGCCCGAGCAGGGCGAGCTGCAGGCCCGCTACCTGATCCAGGAAGACGCGGACAAGTCGTACGCGCTGTACCTGAACGTGATGCGCCCCGGCAAGAAGATCGTGCCGCACGACCACACCACCTGGGCCTGCATCGCCGCGGTCGAAGGCGTGGAGCTGAACTACACGTACGACCGCACGGACGACGGCAGCGTGCCCGGCCACGCCCGCATCGAGAAGAGCGGCACCGTGGTGGTCGAACCCGGCACCGGCATCGCGCTGATGCCCGACGACATCCACGCCGTGCACATCGAGGGCCAGGACGTGATCCGCCACCTGCACATGTACGGCCGCGCCCTGGAGACGCTGGACCGCCGCATGGCCTTCGACATGGAGAAGGGAACCTGCCAGGTCATGGCCATCGGCGTGCAGACGCGCAAGTGAGACCCGTGATGCCCAAGGACATGCACGCGCCCGACAGCGCCTCTTCGACGGCCTTGCTGCATTCGGGGCGTCCGCGGCAGGGATGGGTGAACACGCCCGTCACCCGCGCCAGCACCTATGTGTTCGACAGCGTGGCGCAGTGGCGCGAAACGCGCCAGCGCCGCGCCCAGGAACGCGTGGTCTCGTACGGCGCGCGCGGCACCGACAGCACGTATGCGTTGGAAGACGCGCTGGTGCTGCTGGAAGGCGGCTACCGCGCCAAGGTGTTTCCCACGGGCCTGGCCGCCATCGCGATGGTGTTCCTGGCCTACCTGAAGTCCGGCGACCACGTGCTGATCACCGACGGCGTCTACGAGCCGGCGCGTGCGCTGTGCGCCCAGAGCCTGTCGCGCCTGGGCATCACCCACAGTTTCTACAAGCCCGATGGCTCCGACCTGGCCGGGAAGATCCAGCCGGACACGGCCATGATCTACGCCGAGAACCCCAGTTCGCTGATCTACGAACTGATGGACCTGCGCGCGGTCTCGGCGCTGGCGAAAAAGCACGGTTGCCTGCTGGCCGTGGACAACACCTGGGGCTCGGGCATCCTGCACCGGCCGCTGGAACTGGGCGCGGACATCTCCATCATGGCGGCCACCAAGTACCTGAGCGGCCATGCCGACGTGATGATGGGCACCGTGGTCACCACGCAGGACGTGTGGCGGGACATGGAGACCGCCCAGGTCAACTATGGCCAGACGGTCGGCGCCGACGACGCCTACCTGATGCTGCGCGGCATGCGCACGCTGCATGTGCGGCTGCGCGCCCATCAGGAGCACATGCGCGCCGTGGCGCAATGGCTGCGGCAGGACCCGCGCGTCGCCCGCGTGTTCAGCGCGGAAAGCGCGCAGGGCACGCAGCGCGAGATCTTCGAACGCGACTTCACGGGCAGCAACGGCCTGGTGTCGGTCGAGTTCGCGCCGGCCATCACGGCCGGCCAGATGGAGGCCATGATCGACGCGTTGCAGTACTTCGGCATCGGCGCGTCCTGGGGCGGCTTCGAAAGCCTGGTCGTGCCCATGAACATGCCTTCGGCGCGCAGCCTCTCGTCCTGGGAAGGGCGCGGCCCCATGTGCCGCTTCCACATCGGCCTGGAAGACCCGGCCGACCTCATCGCGGATCTGCGCCAGGCCTTCGACGCACATCTTTCCTAGTCCCCGCGCGCCGGGGTGCCGGCGCGCTTTCTTCGGTATCACCATCAGTAATGACCCAGACCATTCGCGCCCGCGAAGGCGCCGCCACACCTACGGCCGTGCTCAAGAACTGGCTGCACGACGGCCAGGAGATCGCCCTGCTCGACGTGCGCGAGCACGGCCTGTACGGCGAATCCCACCTGTTCTACGCCGTCAACGTCCCCTACAGCCAGCTCGAATTCGAAGCCGCGCGCCTGGTGCCGCGCAAGACGACACGCGTCGTCGTGTATGACGATGGCGACGGCGACACCACCGCCGACAAGGCGGCCGCCGCGCTGGCCGCGCAAGGCTATGACGACGTCACGGTGCTGGACGGCGGCGCGGCCGCCTGGCGCGCCGCGGGCTACCAGCTGTTCGCGGGCGTGAACCTGCCCAGCAAGACCTTCGGCGAACTGGCCGAACACGAGCTGCACACGCCGGCCATCGGCGCGGACGAACTGAACCGCCGCATCGAGGCCGGCGACAACCTGGTGGTGCTGGACGGCCGGCCGTTCCCTGAATACCAGAAGATGAGCATCCCCACCGCCACCTGCTGCCCCAATGGCGAGCTGGCCCTGCGCGTGGACGACCTGGTGCCCGACGAGTCGACCACCATCGTCATCAACTGCGCGGGCCGCACCCGCAGCATCATCGGCGCGCAGACCCTGATCAACCTGGGCGTGAAGAACCCGGTCTACGCCCTGGAGAACGGCACGCAGGGCTGGTACCTGAAGGACTACGCGCTGGATCACGGCCAGGCCCGCCGCCATGCGCTGCGGACCACGCCGCAATCGCTGGCGAAGGCCCGCGCCCGCGCCCAGGCCCTGGCCACGCGCTTCGGCATCGAGACGGTCTCCGCCGCGCGACTGCAGGCCCTGCAGGCCGACGCGTCGCGCACCACCTACGTCTTCGACGTGCGCACGCCCGAGGAATACCGCGCGGGCACGCATGCCGGTGCCGCGCACGCCCCCGGCGGGCAGTTGATCCAGGCCACCGACCAGTACGTCGGCACGCGCCGCGCGCGGCTGGTGCTGGTGGATGGCGAAGGCGTGCGAGCCCCGACCGTCGCCACCTGGATGCGCCAACTGGGCTGGGAGGTGTATGTGCTGGAGAACACGGCGCTGGACGCCACGCCCGCCGCCGCCATCGCGGTACCAGGCACGCTGGCCCGCATCGACAGCGCCGCCGCCCGGAAGCTGCGCGACGAAGGCGCCCTCTTCATCGACGTGCGCCCCAGCATGGCCTACCGCAAGGACCACATCGCCGGCGCGCAATGGAGCATCCGCGGCAAGGCCGCCGCGCCCGCCGGCCGCACGGTGGTGCTGGTGGCCGACGACGCCCGCGTGGCCGAACTGTATGCCCGCGACCTGCCCGCCGGCCATGCGCCGCTGCTGCTGACCGAAGGCGCCGCCCAATGGGACGCCGCCGGCCTGCCGCGCGAAGCCACGCCGGACCTGCCGCCGGACGCGGACTGCATCGACTTCCTCTTCTTCGTGCATGACCGTCACAGCGGCAACAAGGCCGCGGCGGTCAAGTACCTGGAATGGGAGACCAATCTGGTCACCCAGATCGACGAGCGCGAACGCGCCTCGTACCGCTTCGCCCCCTGAGGCCACGGCGGCGGGTGCCCCCGCCGCCTGCGCCATCAATACATTCCAAGGAGAAAACCATGAAGCCGTTCCTCGCAGTTGCCGTGACCCTGCTTGCCCTGTCCTCGACCGCCCAGGCGCGAGACCTGAAAGAGATCGAAGGCAGCAAGAAGCTGATCTGCGGCACCCAGAGCGCCAGCGAACCCTATGCCTTCCAGGATCCCGCCACGCGCAAGTTCGTCGGTTACGACGTGGACATGTGCCAGGCGCTGGCAAAGGGCCTGGGCGTCGCGCTGGAGCACAAGCCGCTGTCCACCGAAGCCCGCATCCCCGAGCTGAAGATGGGCCGCGTGGACGTGGTGGCCGGCTCGATGGCCTATCTGCCGGAACGCGCCACGCAGGTGGACTACAGCGTGCAATACCTGCAGGGCAGCATCAAGGTGCTGGTGCGCCGCGACGACAAGATCGACTCGCTGGCCAAGCTGGAAGGCAAGCGCATCTGCGCCAGCAAGGGCTCATCGTCGGCGGCGCTGGCCACGCGCGTGCTGGCCAAGTCGCAGATCGTGACCTATCAGGATCTGGCCACCTGCTACCTGGGCCTGCAGAACGGCAAGGTCGACGGCATCTCGGCCGGCGAACTGACGCTCAAGCGCTTCGAGATCGAATCGGCCAAGTCCGGCGCGGCCGCCGTGCTGGTCGATGAGCCGCTGTTCACCGAGCGGATCGGCGTGGTGGTCTCCAAGGGCAACACCGAACTGCTGGACGCCATCAACAAGGTCATCGCCAGGATGGACAAGGATGGCGAACTGGACGGCATCTACGCCAAGTGGCTGGGCCGCGACTCCATCTACAAGCTGACCCGCCAGTTCAAGGTCGAACCGGTCGCACAGGCCAACTGAGGATGACGCGGCGGCGCGCGAGCGCCGCCGCGGCCGCATTATGGATCTGGATATCTCATTCTTGTTGCAGGGGCAGTACGGCACGCTGCTGCTGAACGGCCTGCGGACCACTATTCTGCTGTTCGCGCTGGCCTGGGCCTGCGGCATGGCGGTGGCCCTGGCCATCGTGCTGCTGCGCGCGGTTCCCTTCAAGCCGCTGGACGCGGTGATGTCGCTGTTCGTGGAGTACCACCGCAACGTGCCGACGGTGGTGCAGATCATGGTGTGGTACTTCGGCATGCCCGAGGTGCTGCCGGCGGGCCTGAAGGCGTACGTGAACTCGGGCAACACCGAGATCCTGTTCGCCGTGGTGGCCCTGTCGCTGAACGTCAGCGCGTACATGTCGGAAGACCTGCGCTCCGGCCTGAAGGCCATTCCGGCCGCGCAGGTGGAAGCCGGCCGCGCCATCGGCCTGGGCTTCCTGCAGGCCATGCGCTACGTGATCCTGCCCCAGGCGCTGCGCATCGCCGTGCCGCCGCTGGTCAACCGCTCGCTGATCCTGTTCAAGGACACGAGCCTGGCCATGGTGATCGGCGTGACCGAACTGACCTACGAGGCCAAGAACATCGACAACCTGACCTTCCGCACGTTCGACGTCTTCGCCGTCGCCACGCTGATCTACCTGTCGTGCTCGCTGGTGATCATGTTCGCGGGCAGCCGTATCGAACGCGCCTTTCCTTCGGCATACAAGGGGTAAGCCATGCTGGAGATCCTGCACAAATACGGCGTGATGTTCCTGGTGGGCTCGTGGCCCGAGGGGCCGCTGGGCGGCTTCGCGGCCACGCTGGTGCTGGCCTCGCTGGGCCTGGCGCTGGCGTTTCCGATCGCGGTGCTGCTGGGCTTCGCCCGGGCCGGCCAGATCCGCGTGCTGCGCATCCTGGCCACCTGCTGGGTGACGGCATTCCGCGGCGTGCCGCTGATCATGATCATCTTCTGGGCCTATTTCGCCGTGCCGCTGGTGACGGGCATGACGATCTCGGCCTTCAAGACGGCGCTGGTGGCGATCGTGCTGTATGAAAGCGCCTTCCTGGCGGAGATCGTGCGCGCCGGCCTGCAGGGCCTGCCGCGCGGCCAGACCGAGGCGGCGCGTTCCGTGGGCCTGTCGTACTGGCGCAGCATGCGCTACGTGATCCTGCCGCAGGCGCTGGTGAACATGATTCCGTCGCTGGTCAGCCAGTTCGTGTCCACCATCAAGGCGACCTCCATCGTCTACATCATCGGCGTCGAGGAAGTGACCTTCGTGGGCCAGCAGGTCAACAGCATCGAACTGACGTCGGCACTGCAGACTTATCTCATTCTGGCGGGCTTCTATTTCGTGATCTGCTGGGCGCTGTCGCGCCTGGCCCGGCTCGTCGAGGTCCGCATTCAAAAGCGCCGGCTCGGACTGGCGTAAGGGGAATACCGTCATGATCGAACTGAACCACGTCAACAAATGGTACGGCGACTACCACGCGCTGAACGACGTCAACGGCCGCATCGAGAAAGGCGAGGTGCTGGTGGTGTGCGGCCCGTCGGGCTCGGGCAAGTCGACGATGATCCGCACGCTGAACCGGCTGGAAGCCATCCAGAAGGGCGACATCACCATCGACGGCGCCAGCATCTACGACCCGAAACGGGACCTGAACCGGCTGCGCGCCTCGATCGGCTTCGTGTTCCAGCAGTTCAACCTGTTCCCGCACTACTCGGTGCGCCAGAACGTGACGCTGTCGGCGCGCAAGGTGTTCGGCCTCGGCGCCGACCAGGCCAACCAACTGGCCGAGGAACTGCTGGCCAAGGTGGGCCTGGCGCACAAGATCGACGCCATGCCCATCAACCTGTCGGGCGGCCAGCAGCAGCGCGTGGCGATCGCCCGCGCGCTGGCGCAACGCCCGCCGGTCATCCTGTTCGACGAGCCCACCAGCGCGCTGGACCCCGAGATGGTCTCGGAAGTGCTGGCGGTGATGAAGCAACTGGCCTCGGAAGGCATGACGATGATCGTGGTCACGCACGAGATGGACTTCGCGCGCGAGGTGGCCGACCGCATCTGGTTCATGGACGCGGGCAGCATTCTCGAGGACACCACGCCGCAAGCGTTCTTCAATGCGCCGAAGCATCCCCGGGCCTGCAAGTTCCTGGAGGACGTGCGGCGGCATTGACGGCGGCGGTCCGGGTCCGTACCTGTACAGGCCCGGTCCCTTGCGCTATGTTCCAGGGCCTGCCCGCCCGGGATGGCCGTCCGGCGATCCCGCGCGGGCAGGCCCTGGTCGCAAGACCGACTGATCGAGGACCGCCCATGCGCAACCTGGACCTGGACCTGCTGCGCACGCTGGTCGCCATCGCCGAGCACGATTCGTTCTCGGCCGCGGCCCAGAGCCTGCACAAGACGCAATCGGCCATCACCCAGCAGATGCAGCGGCTGGAGAGCCTGATCGACCTGCCGCTGTTCGAGAAGCGCGGCCGGCACAAGCAACTGTCCAGCCATGGCGAGAAGCTCGTCACCTACGCGCGCCACATGCTGGCGATCAACGATGAAGCCCTGCGCTCGCTGCAGGACAGCCTGCTGGAAGGCGAACTGCGCCTGGGCTCGCCGCACGACGTGGCCGACAGCATCCTGCCCAGCGTGCTGACGCACGTGGCCCGCACCTTCCCGCGCATCAAGCTGGAGATCCGCGTGGACCGCAGCCCCAACCTGATGACCGCGCTGCGCAACGGCGACCTGGACCTGACCGTGTCCACCCGCTTCGACCAGGATTTCGAGGGCGTGGTGCTGCGCACCTCGCCCACCGTGTGGCTGTGCTCGGCCGACTACGTGCACGACAGCAGCGCGCCCGTGCCGCTGGTGCTGGCCGACGAACCCAGCATCTTCCGCCGCCTGGCCCTGAACGCGCTGGAACAGTACCAGGTGCCCTGGCAGACCAACTACGTGGCGCCCAACCTGGTGGGCATCAAGGCGGCGCTGCGCGCCCGCCTGGGCATCACCGCGCGCAGCGTGGAGATGCTGGGATCCGACCTGCGCGTGCTGGGCGAGAAGGACGGCCTGCCGCCCCTGCCCGACGTGAACTACTTCCTGTGGATCCGGCACGACCTGATCAACCCGCTGACGCGCCACGTGTACAACATGCTGAAGACGAACCTGCGGCTGTCGGCGAACAATCCGCAGTGAGGTTCCAGGCGCCGCCACGTTCCGGCCGGTCATTCCGCCGCGCCATCCGCCTGCCGGCCGGCTCTCCCATGAAAAACGCCCGGCATGCCGGGCGTTCCCGAGACCTCGTCCGAGCGGATCAGGTGCTGGAAGTCGCGCCGATCTGCCTGGGCGCCAGATCGGGATTCAGCGTGTAGGTGCCGGTGAGGGATGCCTGGGCCAGCACGTGGCCCTGGATGGCCTTCAGCGCGTCCTCGCCGGTGAAGCTGCCCTGCAGGCCCAGGGTGGACGTGTCCAGGGCGTAGAGCGTGAACGTGTAGCGGTGCACCAGCGCGTCGTTCCAGGGCGGGCACGGACCGTCGTAGCCGAAGTACTCGCCGCTCATGTCGTGATCGGCCGCGAACCACTGCGTGTAGCTGTTGACGCCCTGGCGCGCGTTCATCGGCGCCAGCGGCCCCCCCTTGCCGCGCGGGGTGATGCCGTTGGAGAACGCGCCTTCGTCGATCTCGCGCAGGTCGGCCGGCAGGTCGACCAGCACCCAATGGAAGAAGTCGACGCGCGGCAGGTCGGCGGGCAGCGTGCGGCCCTCCTGGTTGACGTCGTCGGGCTTGGACGGCACGTCCGGATCGTGGGCGATCAGGGCGAACGACTGGGTGCTCGTGGGCACGTCGTCCCAGGAGAACTGCGGGTTCAGGTTGTCGGCCAACGCCACATGCGACTGGGCGTCGATCCGCCCGAAGGCGTAGCGCTCGGGGATGGACTCGCCATCTTGGAAGGAAAGACTCGAGAGTTTCATGTCCAGCTCCTGAAGAAATGCCGTAGGCGCTTCCTACGCACCCAAATTAACACGGGCGAACTTGCGCTTGCCGACCTGCAGCACATAGGTGCCGGCCGCCAATTGCAACGACTTGTCGTCGACCCGGCTGCCGTCGACGCGCACGCCGCCCTGCTCCAGGTTGCGCTGCGCCTCGGAGCTGGACGCCACCAGGCCCGCCTCGCGCAGCAGGCGCAGGATGCCGATGGGCGCGCCGGCCACCGAGACCTCGGGCATGTCCTCGGGCATGGCGCCGTCGCGGAAGCGGGCCTCGAAGGAGGCCAGCGCGTCCTGCGCGGCCTGCTTCGAGTGGAAGCGGGTGATGATTTCCTGGGCCAGCATGACCTTGGCGTCGCGCGGATTGCGGCCGTTCCCGGTCTCGGCGCGCAACGCGGCGATGTCGTCCAGCGAGCGGAACGACAGCAGCTCGAAATAGCGCCACATCAGTGTGTCGGAGATCGACATCAGCTTGCCGAACATGGAATCGGGCGTCTCGGAGATGCCGATGTAGTTGCCCTTGGACTTGGACATCTTCTCGACGCCGTCCAGGCCTTCCAGCAGCGGCATGGTGAGCACGCACTGCGGTGCCTGGCCGTATTCCTTCTGCAGTTCGCGGCCCACCAGCAGGTTGAACTTCTGGTCGGTGCCGCCCAGCTCCAGGTCGGACGAAAGCGCGACCGAGTCGTACCCTTGCAGCAGCGGGTACAGGAATTCGTGCACCGAGATCGGCACGCCGCCCTTGAAGCGCTTGGTGAAATCCTCGCGCTCCATCATGCGGGCCACGGTGTAGCGCGACGCCAGCTGGATGATGCCGCGCGCGCCCAATGGGTCGCACCACTCGGAGTTGTAGCGGATCTCGGTACGGGCCGGATCCAGCACCATGCTGGCCTGCGCGTAGTAGGTCTGCGCGTTGGCTTCGATCTGCTCGCGCGTGAGCGGCGGGCGGGTCGAATTGCGGCCGCTGGGGTCGCCGATGGTGGCGGTGAAATCGCCGATGAGGAAGATGACGTTGTGGCCCAGATCCTGGAGCTGGCGCATCTTGTTGAGCACCACCGTATGGCCCAGGTGGATGTCGGGCGCGGTGGGATCCAGGCCGAGCTTGATGCGCAGCGGCACCCCGGTTTGCCGGCTCTTGGCGAGCTTGCGGGCGAATTCTTCTTCGACCAGCAGTTCGTCGCAGCCGCGGCGCGCGATGCGCAAGGCCTCTTCGACATCGGGGGACAGGGGAGCTTCAGGCAGGGACATTGTAATTTTTACCGCGGTTCTAGGCGCAAAAAAGGTGTAAATCCGACAAAAAGCGGTCGAAAATTCTTCTCGAATCCGATAGCATACTGCCCTAATCATACGCAACTGTCATATGACAGTTGTCCTGCTGTACTTCCATAGCTGTTTCCACTGCGCCACACGGAGCGCGCCCCTCGTCCGGCCTTGCCGGAACCGGGCAGCGCCCAAGCCGGCTGCAACCCGAAATTCATGCTGCCAGGAGGGTCTTTCGCGATGATTCGTGGGTCGGACAGCCTGGTACGTAGCGTCATACACAAGGTGGCCCCCCTGATCGCCCCTCCGAAAGAAACCCTGTCCCGCGGTGGTGCCCTGCTACGGCGCACGCTGCTGGTCAGCGCCATCGCCCTGTTCGCCGGCGCCGCCGCGCTCGGCATGGTGCAACAGCCCGATCACACCGAACTGCCTCCGACGCGCCTGGTCGACAGCCCCATGCCGCTGGAAGCCGAACAGATGCAGGTCAGCGCCGAGACGGGCGCGCCCTTCATCAACGAAACCCGCATCCGCCGCGGCGACACGTTGGCCACGGTGCTGCAGCGCCTGGAAATCGACAATCCCAAGCTGCAGAGCTTCCTCACGCACGATCCCAGCGCCCGCAGCATCTACAAGCTGTATCCGGGCCGCGCCGTGCAGGCCGCCGTCGACCAGGAAGGCAACATGGTGTGGATGCGCTACATCCACACGCCGGGCACCGAAGACGACGGCCAGGTCTCCACGCGCATGCTTTTCGTGGAAGCCGACGGCAACGACGGCTTCAAGGCCCGCGAAGTCAGCGAGGACACCCACCTGCAGACGCGCGTGGCGGTGGGCACCATCCGCTCGTCGCTGTTCGGCGCCACCGACGCCGCCGGCATCCCCGACGCCATCACGCTGCAGATCGCCGAGATCCTGGGTTCCAAGATCGACTTCCTGCGCGACCTGCGCCAGGGCGACCAGTTCCGCGTGGTGTACGAAACCCGTTCGCACGATGGCCGCTACGCCGGCGCGGGGCGCGTGCTGGCCGTCGAATTCGTCAACGGCACCAAGACCTACAACGCCGTGTGGTTCAACCCGGACGGCAAGTCGGGGGCCTACTACGACTTCGAAGGCACCAACCTGCGCGGCGCTTTCCTGCGTACCGCCCTGAAGTTCACCCGCATCAGCTCCACCTTCGGCATGCGCATGCATCCGATCCACAAGCGCTGGATCGGCCACAAGGGCGTCGACTATGCCGCGCCGTCGGGCACCCCGATCCACACCACGGCCGATGGCGTGATCGAGTTCGCGGGCTGGCAGAACGGCTACGGCAACGTGGTGATCGTCAAGCACTACGGCAAGTACTCCACGCTGTACGGCCACCAGAGCGCGCTGGCCGAAGGCATCAAGAAGGGCGTGCACGTATCGCAAGGCCAGTTGATCGGCTACGTCGGCTCCACCGGCTGGGCCACCGGCCCGCACCTGCACTACGAGTTCCGCGTCGACAACACGCCGGTCGATCCGCTGGCCGTCGACCTGCCCGTGGCCCGCACGCTGGAAGCCGCCGAACGCAAGAAGTTCACCCAGGCCGTCGCCCCCTACCGCGCGCAGATCGAGATGCTGACCGCGCTGCAGAAGACCGCGCCGGAAGGCAGCACCAGCCTGGCGTCGCGCTGAGCCCGGCGGCAGCCATGCTCCAGCACCCTGACGGCCCGGACGGCAACGCCCCGGGCCGTCTTTTCATCGGCCTGATGTCGGGCACCAGCACCGATGGCGTGGACGGCGTGCTGGTGCGCCTGCAAGCGGGCGCACGCCCTGTTCTGCTGGCCAGCGCCAGCCTGGACATGCCGGAGGCGTTGGGCGGCGAACTGCTGGCGCTGAACCGCCCCGGCCAGGACGAGCTGGCTCGCGCCGCGCTGGCCGGCAATGCGCTGGCGCGGCTGTATGCCGAGGCGGTCACCGCGCTGCTGTCGCAATCCGGCCATGGCACGGCGGACGTCACCGCCATCGGCGCGCACGGCCAGACCGTGCGCCACCGGCCCGAGCTGGGCTACACCGTGCAATTGAACAACCCCGCCCTGCTGGCCGAACTGAGCGGCATCGACGTGGTGGCCGATTTCCGCAGCCGCGACGTGGCCGCGGGCGGCCAGGGTGCGCCGCTGGTGCCGCCCTTTCATGCCGCGATGTTCGGCGGCGCGCAGCCGCGCGCGGTACTCAATCTGGGTGGCATCGCCAACCTGACATTGCTGGACGGCGGCAGCGCGCCGCGCGGCTTCGACACCGGCCCGGCCAACATGCTGCTGGACTTCTGGTGCCACCAGCACACCGGCCATCCCTACGACGATGAAGGGCGCTGGGCCGCCACGGGACACGCCAATGCCGACCTGCTCGAATTGCTGATTGCCGACGAACCCTGGTTCGCGCTGCCCCCGCCCAAGTCCACGGGACGCGACCTGTTCGACAGCGTCTGGCTGGCGCAGCGCCTGAATGCCTTCAGCGGCCCTGCGCTGGATCCCGCCGACGTGCAGGCCACGCTGCAGCGCCTGACGGCCCGCACGGTGGCCGATGCACTGGAGCGCACCTTGCCGCAAGCCCGCGACGTGCTGGTCTGTGGCGGCGGCGCGCGCAATACCGGCTTGATGCGGGATCTGGCCGATTGCCTGCGACGCCCGGTGCGCCCCACCGACACCGAAGGCGTGCCGGCGCAATGGGTCGAGGCGCTGGCCTTTGCCTGGCTGGCGCAGGCGCACGTGGATCGCCTGCCGGCCAGCGTGCCGGCGGTGACGGGTGCGCGTTCGGCGCGCGTGCTGGGCGCGCTGTATCCGCATTGAGCATGCGGACGGGCTTTCGGAAGCCCCTGCCAAGGCGGCTGCCGAAAGCGGGGCCACGCCGCCGCGAATGATGCAATCGAAAAACAAGGCCCCCGCGCACCTGCCGGCGCGCGGGGGCCTTTCATTCGTGATGCGATCGCCGGGTCTTAGACCGAGAACGACGAGCCGCAACCGCAGGTGGTCGTGGCGTTGGGATTGCGGATGACGAACTGCGCGCCTTCGATGTCTTCCTTGTAGTCGATCTCGGCGCCGACCAGATACTGGAAGCTCATGGGATCGACCAGCAACTGCACGCCATTTTTGTCGAGCACGGTGTCGTCTTCGTTGACGACTTCATCGAAGGTGAAGCCGTACTGGAAGCCGGAGCAGCCGCCACCCTGGACGAAGACGCGCAGCTTCAATTCGGGGTTGCCTTCTTCGGCCAGCAGGTCGGCGACCTTGACGGCGGCCGAGTCGGTGAAGACGAGGGGAACAGGCGGAGGCGCCTGCAGATCTACGGTTTCGGTAAGAGCGTTCATGGTCAGACTCCTGGCCGCGAAGGCCAAATTCGGTGGGACGGCTACGGCCGCCCGTATGGGTCCACTATAGCCCAGGCGACGTCGGACTCAAAATCAATGTGACGGTGCGCGACGCCCTCACCGTATCGCCTTCCAGCACGCTGACGGTGACGGATTCGGGGACGAATCCCTCGGGCAATTCGAGCATGCCCTGGCTGCGCTGGTACTGCTCGAAATGCACGGCCAGCGGCGAGACCTTGTCGGCCTGCGGCTTCGCAGCCGCGGGCTTCTTGCCGGAGGGCTCTTCCTTGATGCGCAGGGGCAACAGGTCGAACTCGGCCTTCCTGTCCTTCAGGGTGCCCACCGCGTGAAAACGCAGCCTGCCGGAGAAGGCCGCGTCGCCAGGGCGGCCCGAGCGCATCAGCAGCACCTTGTAGGCCAGCGCCTTGCCCGCGCGGTCGATCTGCGTGCCCCGGATATCCACCGTGCCCTCGGGCCCGGCGGGCAGCAGTTGCTCGAAGAACGCAAGCTGGTCGCGCGCGCGGCCGGCTTCGGCCTGCGCGAGCTTCAACTGCTCTTCGAGTTCGATGCGGGCCGCGCGCTCGATGGCCATCTCGCCCGTGGTGGTGTCGAGCCGGGTGCGCAGGCCCTGCAACTCGGCGTCGCGCTGGCGCATGGCCGCGCGCTGCGCGTTGGCCTGGTCTTCGGTCAGCACCACCATGCCCTGATGCGGCGCTTGCGCATAGCGGGAGGCGATGCCGATGCCCAGCGCGATGCCCGCGCCCAGGACGGCGGCCAGCCAGGCAATGCGGGCCGCCCTGCGCGGCGAGCGCGGACGGCTGGAGGATGAAGCGTGTGAATCTTGCATCTACGGCGGGAGGACGCCCAGGCGCCCTCCCCGTGCCATTACGGCAGGATGGCGACGTGGTCGAGACCGGCCGATTCGGGCAGGCCGAACATCAGGTTCATGTTCTGCACGGCCTGGCCGGCGGCGCCCTTGACCAGATTGTCCTGCACCACCAGCACGATCAGCAGGTCGCCGTTGTTCGGGCGCTGGACCGAAATGCGCAGCGTGTTGGAGGCGCGCACCGAACGGGTTTCCGGCAGGCTGCCGGCCGGCATGACGTCGACGAACTGCTCGTCGGCGTAGCGCTGCTCGAACAGGGCCTGGAAATCGGTGTCGCGCGCGCCGGGCTGGATGCGGGCATAGATGGTGGAGAACATGCCGCGGATCATCGGCACCAGGTGGGGCACGAAGGTCAGCGACACCGGGCCGCCGGAGATCTTCTCCAGGTGCTCGGTGATCTCGGGGTGGTGGCGGTGGCCGGGCAGGCCGTAGGCCTTGAAGTTGTCGGAAGCCTCGGAGAACAGCGTGGCCACCTCGGCCTTGCGGCCGGCGCCCGACACGCCCGACTTGCAGTCGGCGATCAGGGTCTGGGCGTCGACCAGTTGCTTGCCGCCTTCCAGCAGCGGGGTCAGGCCCAGCAGCACAGTGGTGGGATAGCAGCCGGGATTGCCGATGACGCGCGCCTTCGCGATGGCTTCGCGGTTGATCTCGGGCAGGCCGTAGACCGACTCGGCCAGCACGTCGGGGCAGCTGTGGGGCATCTTGTACCAGTGCTCGAAGACGGCGGTGTCCTGCAGGCGAAAGTCGGCCGCCAGGTCGATCACGCGGGTGTCGGCCGCCAGCAGTTCCTGGGCCTGGGCCATGGCCACGCCATGGGGCGTGGCGAAGAACACCACGTCGCAGTCGGCCAGGTTGGCTTTCTCGGGCGAACTGAAGGCCAGCTTCACGTGGCCGCGCAGGTTGGGATACATGTCGGCCACGGGCAGGCCATCTTCCTTGCGGGACGTGATGGCGGCCAGTTCGACGTGGGGATGGTGCGACAGCAGACGCAGCAGCTCGACGCCGGTGTAGCCGGTGCCGCCGACGATGCCAACCTTGATGCGGGAGTTCGATGCTTGAGCCATGATGGGGACCCCAAAAACGTAGACCGATAGTATCGCTCAGGATGCGGGCGTTGCGGCGGTGCCGCAAATGTCCCCGATCCGACTGGAGGAACAGCACGAGGTTCCGCGCCGGGTGCTGCAGGCGTATGACACGCCGGGCCAAAAACAAAAAGGCCGCTTTCGCGGCCTTTTTGGGGAACATTAGCGCTTGCTGAACTGCTTGCGCCGACGTGCCTTGCGGAAGCCGACCTTCTTGCGTTCGACTTCTCGCGCGTCACGGGTCACGAAGCCCGCTTGCGACAGCGCCGGCTTCAGCGCGGTGTCGTAGTCGATCAGCGCGCGGGTGATGCCGTGGCGGATCGCGCCGGCTTGGCCGGTTTCACCGCCGCCGTGCACGTTGACCTTGATGTCGAACGACTCGCCCAGGCCCGTCAGGACCAGGGGTTGACGCACGACCATGCGGCCGGTTTCACGAGCGAAGAACTCGTCGACGGGCTTGCCGTTGACGACGATCTTGCCAGTGCCCTTCTTGATGAAAACACGAGCCACCGAGGTCTTGCGACGGCCGGTTCCGTAATTCCAGTTACCGATCATGGCGTGTCCTTAGAATTCCAGCGGCTTGGGCTGCTGAGCGGTGTGCGGGTGCTCGGCACCGGCGTACACCTTGAGTTTCTTGATCATGGCGTAGCCCAGCGGACCCTTGGGCAGCATGCCCTTGACGGCCTTCTGGATGGCGCGGCCGGGAAAACGCTGCTGCATTTTCTCGAAGTTCGTCTCGCGGATACCGCCCGGGTAGGTGGTGTGGCGGAAGTACTTCTTGTCGTGCGCCTTGTTACCCGTGACGACGATATCGGCAGCGTTGACGATGATGATGTAATCACCGGTGTCAACGTGCGGCGTGAATTCAGGTTTGTGCTTGCCACGCAGACGGTGTGCGACTTCGCTGGCCACACGACCGAGGACCTTGCCCTTGGCGTCGATCACAAACCAGTCACGTTGGACTTCATGCGGCTTGGCCACAAAGGTCTTCATGATGGTTCCTAGTTCATTCAGATGAAAGCCCGCCGGAAATCGGCTGAGCCTCTTTCCCCCTTCCAAGGCTGCCTACTGCCAAGCCAGCCAACGATCCTGCCAAAGCGTTATTACCCGCCCGTGCCAAAGTCGTGAATAGGGAAAGTCGATCATTCTAGCATGGCTGTTCAAATCTTGCCCATACGGTGTGGCAAAAGAACAAAGGGCGCCCTCCGGAAAACAGGGACGCCCTTGTGCGTGCGGGAAGGACGCCGGCTCAGGTGCCCGCGACCGACATCTGCTCGATCAGGATCGAGCCCGTGCGCTTGGTGCCGCGCGCGATGGTGTCCGCGCCGACCGCCGCGATGGCGCGGAACATGTCGGCCAGGTTGCCCGCGATGGTGATTTCCTGCACCGCATGCTGGATCTTGCCGTTCTCGACCCAGTAGCCGAACGCGCCGCGGGAATAATCGCCCGTGACGTAGTTGACGCCCTGCCCGATCAGTTCGGTGACCAGCAGGCCCGTGCCCAGCTTGCGCAGCATCTCCTCGAAGTCGTCTTCGGGGCGCGTCAGGCGCGAGGTGAGCGACAGGTTGTGCGAGCCGCCGGCATTGCCGGTGGTGGCCATGCCGAGCTTGCGCGCCGTGTAGCTGGACAGGAAGTAGCCTTCGAGCAGGCCGCCCGACACCACGCTGCGGGCCTGCGTGCGCACGCCCTCGTCGTCGAACGGCGAACTGCCCATGGCGCCCGCCACGTGGGGGTCTTCGGCCATGTCGATGTGATCGGCGAACACCGGCTTGCCCAGGGAATCGACCAGGAAGCTGGCCTTGCGGTACAGCGCGCCGCCATTGGTGGCCTGCGTGAAGGCGCCCAGCAGGCCCAGGGCCAGGGGCGCCTCGAACAGCACCGGGAACTTGCCCGTGCGGATGCGGCGGGCCGACAGGCGCGACAGGGTGCGCTCGGCGGCGTAGCGGCCGATGGCCTCGGGCGAGGCCAGGTTGGCCGGATCGCGCTCGGAGGTGTACCAGTAGTCGCGCTGCATGCTGTTGCCGCGGCCGGCGATGGGCGCCACCGACAGGCTGTGGCGCGAGTACGGATAGCCGCCCAGGAAGCCACGGGTGTTGCCCATGACGAACTGGCCTTCGTAGGTGCCCACGCTGGCGCCATCGGTGTTGGTGATGCGCGGATCGAGCGCGCGGGCGGCGCGCTCGGCGCGCAGCGCCAGCTCGGCGGCGGCCTCGGTGCCCACTTGCCACGGGTAGTGCAGGGCCAGGTCGGGGTAGCCGCCGATGGCCAGGCGGTCGGCGTCGGGCAGCCCGGCGGCCGGATCGGCCGCGGTGTGCCGGGCAATGTGCCAGGCGGCCTCGACGGTCTGGCGCAGGGCCTCGTCGGAAAAATCGGAGGTGGAGGCCGAGCCGCGGCTCTGGCCGGCGTACAGGGTCAGGTCGAGGGAGCGGTCGCGGGTCTGTTCGACGGTCTCGATGTCGTCTTTGCGCACCGAGACGGACAGGCCCAGGCTTTCGGAGACTTCGGCCACCGCATCGCTGGCGCCGGCGCGCCGGGCGTAGTCCAGCACCTTCTCGACGAGTTCGCTGAAACGCGCGTGATTCGCGGCCACCGGCAGGGAAGAAGAAGAGTTGACCATCGCAGTCCAATTTGCAGAGACGGTTATCATAGCCAAGTCCGCCTCCCAAACGCTTCTTTCCATGCATTCCGACCACCAGAATTCCGTCGACGAAGGCGGTTTCGACGAAAACGGCTACGACCGTCCCAGCAAATCGCAGGTCAAGCGCGAATTGCACGCCCTGCTCGACCTGGGCAAGGAACTGATCGCGCTGTCGCCCGACCGCCTGAAGCAGCTGCCGCTGGCCGAACGCCTGTACGAGGCCATCCGCGAAGCCCAGCGCACCACCAGCCGCGAAGGCCTGCGCCGCCAGACCCACTTCGTCGGCAAGCTGATGCGCGATGCGCCGGCCGACGTCATCCGCGCCCAGCTCGACACCTGGCGCAACGGCTCGCGCGAAGACACCGCGGCCATGCATCGCCTGGAAAACCTGCGCGAACGCCTGCTGGCCGACGACGACGTCCTGACCGAGCTGCTGCAGGAATATCCCGACACCGACATCCAGCACCTGCGCGCCGTCATCCGCGCCGCGCGCAAGGAAGCGCAGCAGAACGCCGCGCTGGCGCAGGGCCAGGAGCCCCAGCGCAAGCAATACCGCGCCCTGTTCCAGGCCCTGAAGTCGCTGACCGCCTGATCCGAAGCCGATCCGCCTGGCCCCAGGCCCTTCCATTTCCTTCACGCCATGACCACCGACCTGCCCCTGCTGGACTGCATCGAGATCGAGACCGCCCCGAATCCCACGCACGCGGTGGTATGGCTGCATGGCCTGGGCGCAGACGGCAACGATTTCGCGCCCATCGTGCCGGAGTTGCAGTCCGTGCTGCCGCCGGCCGTGCGCTTCGTGTTTCCCAACGCGCCCGTGCAGCCGGTCACCATCAACGGCGGCATGGCCATGCGGTCGTGGTACGACATCCTGGGCCAGGACCTGGTGCGCCGCGAAGACGGTGACGGCATCCGCGCCAGCGAACTGGCGGTGCGCGCGCTGCTGCGCCGCGAGAATGCACGCGGCATCCCCACCGGACGCATCGTGCTGGCGGGCTTCTCGCAAGGCTGCGCGATGACGCTGCACACCGGCCTGCGCCTGCCCGAGAAGCTGGCCGGCATGATCGCGCTGTCCGGCTACCTGCCGCTGGCCGATACGGCCACGGCCGAGCGCCAACCGGCCAACCAGGACACGCCGATCTTCATGGCGCACGGCCTGTACGATCCCGTGGTGCAACTGGCCCGCGCCGAGGCCTCGCGCCAGACGCTGCAATCGCTGGGCTACG
The DNA here is from genome assembly GCF_900078705.1 of Bordetella ansorpii. Lineage (GTDB taxonomy): Bacteria > Pseudomonadota > Gammaproteobacteria > Burkholderiales > Burkholderiaceae_B > Bordetella > Bordetella ansorpii_A. The sequence goes on along the minus strand of NZ_FKIF01000008.1, from coordinate 136,446 downwards.
ACGTGCGCTGGCACACCTATCCCATGCCGCACTCGGTGTGCGCGCCCGAGGTCAACGACATCGCGCAGTTCCTGGCCAGCGTGCTGCGCTAGGTCCCGGGTCTCCCACCCGCCGGGCCGGGCCCGGCGCACACAAGGCCTAGACGGGCACCTGCAAGCGCGTCAGCGGCACATGCTGCTGGCAGCCATACACATCGCGGTCCAGCAGGTCACCGGAACTGACCGGCCGCTTGATCGTGATCTTGAACGCCCGCGCCGCATCGAAGGCGGTGCACACCAGCACGTCCTCGGCCGGGATGGAGAACGCGACCGCCACGCTGTCCACCGTGATCACGCCGCTGCGCTTGACGTGCAGGTACGGCGCGTCCTCGTCGAACATGATGTCGAAGGTCAGCTCGAACGGCCCGGAATTCTTGCTGCGGATCACCTTGGCGTAGGCCGTCATGGGTTGCGTCGTGGTTGCCATGGCCTCAGTTCCTGATCGTCTCGTAGTGGATGGGAAAGCATTCGCAGGCGTCGGCCACCGGCATCAGGTGATAGATGGAGAACCGGTACGCGGGACCGACGGGCACGCCGAACGGCGAGAACGGATAGGCCATGTTGCCGGCGGTGGTCAGGATGCCGGGATAGTGGGCATGCTGCAGCACCCCGCGCGTGAACATGGCGACCGCGGTGGCGGTGTCCTGGTCGGGAGCCACCGCGTCGATGACCAGGCCCACCTCCTTGGGCGGCAGATCGCGTTCGGGTTCCAGGCTGCCCATCACGCCGTCGCGGCCATAGGTGCGCAACAGCAGGCTGATGCCGTTCCCGGCAAGGCCGAAGCGTTCCTCCGCCCGCTCTCGCACGTGGTCGAAGACGTGGTCCAGCTCGCGGATCATCACGGCATCGCGGATGCCCACCACCACGATGCTGCGGTAGCCGACCTGTTCGGCGGCCTCCAGCTTGACGCGGTAGCCGCTGTCCTTGATGTAGGCGCTGCCCCGCACGCGCACGATGCGCGAGCCGGCCTGCTCGAAGGTGGCGTGCGTCAGGTCGTTGATGCCGCCCGGCCCTGCCTGCAGGAAGGGATCGCTGCGTTCGTACAGCGAGTGCCCCGCCACCGATACCGTGGTGCAGCGGCTTTCCGGATTGCCCGGTTCCACCTCGAAGTGATCTTCTCGGACGCGGCCGATCATGGGCTCGCCCAGGTCGTAGGGGACCGCCGACAGGCCGGCGCATTCCAGGATCTTGCCGCAATGCAGGGACAACCCCGGATCGAAACCGCGCAGCACCGGCAGCGCCGCGAAGATCGCATCGTCGCACGCCCGGCCGGCGATGATCACGTCGGCGCCCTCTTGCAGCGCCCGCATGAAGGGCTCCATGCCCATCTGCGCGACGATGGGCCCGGCGGCGTCCACGGCCTGAGCCGTCAGCAGGCCCTCGGGGCCCATGGGTTCGACCGGACCGGCGGCAATCTTGGCTTTCAGGTAGGCCTTGTCGATCTCGGCGCCGATGACCGCCAGCTTGAAGGACAGCTTCTGCTCGGCCGCCACCTCGCGCAGCATCTGGATCATCAGCGCCAGCGTGGCGTTCGACCCGTTGGTGATGGCGGACCCGATCAACAGCGGAATGCGCGCAGCACGAGCGGCCGCCAGCATGACGGACAGGTCGCGCCGGTAGGCGGACAGGGGCAGGAACGGCTTGTCGGCGCCGTGATAGTACGGTCCCATGTCGGTCGAGCCCGCGTCCTGGCCAATGAAATCAGGCTGCGCCTGCATGGCCCGCTTGAATGACGCGAGGTTGTAGCCGCTGCCCATCGATCCCGAAGGCGCGACCCCGGTGACTTGTTTCATCTGATGATCCTGTGAGAAAAAAGCCGGACCCGGCGCCGCCCGGTCCAGCGGACTGCCTTACCTGGAAGCCAGGTTCACGGACTTGGCCAACTCGGCCCAGCGGGCCGCGTCCTCGGCCATCATCTTGCGGAAGTCCTGCACGGACCCCCCCTTGATCTCCATGTTGTTCTCGGCCATGAGCTTCTGGAACGCGGGCTGCGCCAGCATTCCGGTGGCCACGCCGGACAGGCGTTCGATGCGATCCTGCGGCGTGCCCTTGGGCGCCATCAGGCCGATCCACACCGAGGCCTCGACGCCGGGATAGCCCAGTTCGGCGAAAGTGGGCACGTCGGGCAGCGCGGCCAGGCGCTTGCTGGCGGCGACGGCCAGCGGCCGAACCATGCCCGATGCGGTCAAGGGCCTGGCGGACCCGACGAAAGTGAAAAGCAGCGGCACCTGGCCGCCGGCCAGATCCTGCAAGGCCGGCGCGGCGCCGCGATACGGGATATGCGAGAAGCGCGTGCCCATCTTCTGCGCCAGCAACTCCAGCGCCAGGTGCGAGATGCTGCCGGCGCCGCTGGAGGCGAACGGCAGCGGTTCCTGCCCAGCGCGGGCGGCGGCGGCCACGTCGGCGAACGTCTTGTACGGCGATTTGGCGCTGGCGTACAGCACCGCCGTCTGATCCACCAGATGCACGATGGGCACCAGGTCATGCGCCGGGTCGTACGGCATGTCCTTGTACATGAGGGGCGCCAGCGTGACCTGTCCATTGCTGGCCAGCAAGAGCGTGGTGCCGTCGGGCGCGGACTTGGCCACCTTGCCCGCGCCGATCAGGCCTCCGGCGCCACCGGCGTTTTCCAGGATCATGGGCTGGCCCGTGGCCTTCTCGAATCCCTGGGCCAACGGCCGGCCCACGGTATCGAGCGATCCGCCCGCGGGATACGGCACGACCATGGTCACGGGGCGATCCGGGAATCCGGCCGCGGCGGCCAGCCCCGGCAATGCGGCGCAAGCAACGGCGGCAACCCACCGTCGCATGTTCGGTAAAGGCTTCATGTTTTCCCCTTGCTGTTGGGGCCGCCTGGCAGGCGCCCCGCCGCCTTGCTGGCGGTTCAAGGAAAATTCTAGGCATGGCGGCCGCGGCTGTCGCATTCGGATATGGGGAAAGCCCATAACACGGCGTTAAGTCCCGCGCTGCCATTGGCTTTCCGGGCCGTATCAGGCCTTACCCGCAGACCAGTTTCAGGCGGCGGAAACCAGGCCGGGATGGCTGAGCGCGCGCAACTCGTCGGCGAAGGCCTGCGCCAGGGAAGGCAGCGGTTCATGGCGCGAGTAGCCCAGCCGCACCTGCAGATCGATGGAAGGCGCCAACTCGCGCACATGCAAGCCCGGCCAGGCACCGCCAAGCTGGACCTGCTCGTCGACCAGCGCGATGCCCAGGCCCTGCTGCACCATGGCGCAGGCCACGTGGGTCTGCTTGACCTCGGCCACCCATCTGGGCGCCAGATGCGCGCCGTCGTACAACCTGCCGATGGCGTGCGCCAGGGGCGTCTCGGGGCTGTAGCCGATGACCCGCTCGCCGCGCAGATCGTTCACGCGCAGGCGCTTGCGCGTGACCAGCCGATGGCCCGGCGGCAGCACGGCCACGATGCGGTTGCGAAACAGGCGATGCGTCTGGATGCGGGGATGCTGCAGCGGCACCATGGCCACCGCCAGATCGACCCGCTGGGTCAGCAAGGCATCCGTCAGGGGATCGGCCAGCATGCCCTCGACGCAGACCTTCACGTCGGGCCAGTGCCGTGCGAACGCCGCCACCGCCATGGGCATCAAGGCGTAGGCCAGGCTGGGGCTGCACGCCACGCGCAGCATGCCGCCGGCCTGGTTCGCCAGGTTGCCGGCCAGCCCGTTGATGCGCTGCACGCCCTGGTAAAGCACCTCGACCTCGCTGAACAGCTTCTGGGCCTCGGCGGTGGGGTGCAGGCGGCCGCGCATGCGCTGGAACAGCGCGAATCCCAGGCGCTGCTCGGTATACGAAATGAGCCGGCTGACGGCGGGCTGCGAGACATGCAGCAACTCCGCCGCCCCGCTGACCGAGCCGGCCAGCATCACGGCGCGAAACACTTCGATCTGGCGCAGGTTCATCGCGGCTGTCTTGTGCGCATCAGGCGTCCTCGCCGCGCAGGTTCAGCCACACACGCCGCATGGTCGGATCCTCCGGATCCGCATCGTTGGTAAAGCCCAGGCGCGTCATCAGCGTCAGCATCGGGCGGTTGGTGGACAACACCAGGCCATCGATGTATTCCAATCCCTGCTCGCGCGCCGCATCGATCAGCGCCCGCATCAACTGGCCGCCCAGCCTGCGGCGCTGCCAGTCGTCCCCGATCACCAATGCGTACTCCGCGCCGCGTCCGTCCGGATTGCGCAGATAGTGCGCGAAGCCGATGATGACTTCGTGCGGATGGCCGCGGTTGGCCGGATTGGGCACCTGCGTGGCGGCCACCAGCGCCAGCTCGCGGTGATAGTCGACCTGGGTGTAGCGTGACACCATGCGCGGCGTCAGCTCGCGCATCATCGACACGAAGCGCATATAGCGCGAGCGCTCCGACAGGCCGCGGATGAAATCCTGCAGGGGCTGGCCGTCCTCGGGCCGGATGGGGCGGATGACCCACGGCGCGCCGTCCTCGAAACGCCGCACCTGCACCAGGCGCGACGGATACGGATGGATCGCCATGTGCGGATACCCGCTTTGCTGCGGCGACTCGCAGGCGGCCTCGCGCGACAGCACGATGCGCAGGCCGGCGGCGCGCAACTGCGTCTCGCCCGCATACAGCGGGTCGATGTCCAGCGACTCGACGTCCGGCAGTTCGGACACCAGTTCTGAGACCTGCACCAGCGCATGATGCAGCGCCTCGGCCGCGATGCCGCCGACCTGCGGCGCCAGCACACGGCGCCAGATGCGGCTGCGCTCGACCAGTTGGCGCGCCAGGAAGCTGTTGAGCGGCGGCAGGTCCAGCCCGCGATCGACCGGCGACAGCACGGCGTCGGCGCCGCCCGCGCCGAAGCGGATGACGGGACCGAACTGCGGATCGCGCCGCACCCGGATGGCCATGGGCCGGGACTCGGGCTCGCTGGGCAGCACGTCGCGCGGCGCGGCGCGCAGGGGCACCAGGAAGGTATCCAGCAGGGCCCGGGCCTCGGTGGGATCGAGCTGCAGGCGCTGCTGCGCGCGCACGCGCTGGATGATGGCGCGCGCGCCCGCGATGTCGGGCGCCAGGCTGGGCGGCTCGGGCGGCTGGGTCTGCAGCAGCAACTGCTGGTTGTAGTGGTGCGTGGCCAGCACGCCGAAGGCATCGGCGGCGGATTCGGGGGTGCGGAAGGCCGAGGTGCCCGCGTCGTCGAGCATGCGGCGCAGCGGCCGCATGCCGGCATCGCCCATGAAGCACGACACCACCGGCTTGCGCGCCTTGGGCGCGATCTGCGCCAGCTGGCGGGCGACGGCGGGCATGTCGGCCAGCGCGTCGGGCGCCAGCAGCACCAGTACGCCGTCCACCCCGGCATCGGCCAGCAGCACGTCCAGGATGCCCTGGATGCGTTCGGGCGTCAGCGGCAGATAGGTGATGACCGGATTGGCGGTCTGCGCATCGGGTTCGAGCATGCCCTCCAGCGCGCGCCGCGTGGCGGGCGACAGCTCGGCGCGCAGGATGGGAGTATCGGGGCCGGTCAGGTCGAGCGCCAGTTGCGGGGGGCCGCTGCCGTTGGACAGCAGGGCCACGCGGCGGCCGCGCGGCCGGGCCTTGTAGGCCAGCACCTTCACGGCCGAGAACAACTGCACGAAGTACCGCACCCGCACCGCGCCGGCCCGCCGCAAGGCGGCGTCGAACACCGCGTCGGCGCCATCGGGATCGGCGCGGCCGGCCTTGAGCACGATGACGGGCTTCACGCTGGCGGCGGCACGCAGCGCGCTCATGAACTCGCGCGCGGGACCGACGTCTTCCAGGTAGATGACGATGCTGTCGGTGCGCGGATCGCTGGCGAGGTAATCCAGCAACTGCGACAGGCCGACCACCGCGGTGTCGCCCAAGGCCAGCGTCAGGGAAAAGCCGATGTGCACGTCCTCGGCCCAGTCCATGACCGCGGCCATGATGGAACGCGACTGGGCCAGCAGGGCCACGCGGCCGGCGCGCGCCAGCGTGGGGTGCTGGCTGAAGTTGAATCCCGCATGCGGACGCTGGGCGCCGAACGAGCGCGGACCGAGCAACTGGCAACCGGTTTCCTCGGCCCAGGCCCGGCACAGGGCCATGGTGCCGCCGGGATAGGGGTCGGACAACTCGTGCGGCAGAAGAATGGCGGCGCGCGGCGCCAGCGGCGCCAGCCGGCGCAGGGTTTCGGGCAGGACGGCCGGCGAGACGCAGACCAGCGCCAGGTCGGGGCGTTCGCCCTCGGCCAGGCCGGCGCAGCGGTCAGGCAGTTCGGGCGCCTGGCCCGGCGGACAGTCGACGAGGGTGGTGCGCGCCCGCACGCTGGCCGGCAACACCGAGGCGACGGGAAGCGCTCGATCGGCCACCACGAGCAGTGAGCCGGGCTCGAACAACGGGGCGAGAGCGTGTCGCAACATGGCGCGGTTCGCTTGCTACTCTAAAATACCGATCATCGTAACAAGACCGCCGCGCAACATCCATGTTGGGACATCGCTCCCGCCATCCGCGCAAGCCATCCATGACTGCTCAAACGCCCATCGTCCGCACCCGCTTCGCGCCTTCTCCCACCGGCTTCCTGCACCTGGGCGGCGCCCGCACCGCCCTGTTCTCCTGGGCCTATGCGCGCCGCCACCAGGGCGTGTTCGTCCTGCGCGTCGAGGACACCGACGTCGAACGCTCCAGCGAGGAGGCCACCCAGGCCATCCTGGACAGCATGGACTGGCTGGGCATGCAGCCCGACGAAGGCCCTTTCTATCAGATGCAGCGCATGGACCGCTATCGCGCGGTCCTGGCCGGCATGCTGGAAAAAGGCACCGCCTACCATTGCTACAGCTCGCCCGAAGAGGTCGAGGCGATGCGCGAAGCCGCCCGCGCCCGTGGCGACAAGCCCCGCTACGACGGCACCTGGCGTCCCGAGCCCGGCAAGACGCTGCCGCCCATCCCCGAAGGCCGCAAGCCCGTGGTGCGCTTCCGCAATCCGCAGGAAGGCGCCACCAGCTGGAACGACATGGTCAAGGGCCCGATCAGCTTCGACAACACCGAACTGGACGACCTGATCATCGCGCGACCCGACGGCACGCCCACCTACAACTTCTGCGTGGTGGTCGACGACTGGGAAATGGGCATCACCCACGTGCTGCGCGGCGATGACCACGTCAACAACACGCCGCGCCAGATCAACATCCTGCTGGCGCTGGGCGCCACGCTGCCGCAATACGGCCACGTGCCCATGATCCTCGGCCCGGACGGCCAGAAGCTGTCCAAGCGCCACGGCGCGGTCAACGTCATGGAGTACGACAACGAGGGCTACCTGCCCGAGGCCATGGTCAACTACCTGGCCCGCCTGGGCTGGAGCCACGGCGACGACGAGCTGTTCACCCGCGAACAACTGGTGGAATGGTTCGACACCGAGCACCTGTCGAAGTCGGCCTCGCAATGGGATCCCAAGAAGCTGAACTGGGTGAACGCGCACTACATCCGCGAAATGGCCGATGCCGAGCTGGCCGAACGCGTGGCGCCGCGCATCGCCCGCCGCGGCGGCAACCCGCATGCGGTCGACCTGGCCAGCGCCATCGGCCTGCTGAAGGACCGCGCCGAGACGCTGGAACAACTGGCCGAAAGCGCCATGCTGTTCTGCGCCCCCTACGCGCCCGCCCCCGCCGAACTGGCCGAACAGCACCTGACCCCGGCCGCCCGCGAGGCGCTGGCCGACTTCGCCGCCCGCGCACAGGACACCGACTGGACCCGCGAAGCCATCGCGGCGCTGATCAAGGCGGTGCTGGCCGAGCGCGGCATGAAGATGCCGCAACTGGCCATCCCGCTGCGCGTGGCCATCACCGGCCGGGCGCAGACGCCGGCCGTGGATGCCGTGCTGGCGCTGCTGGGCAAGGAACTGGTGTTGCAGCGCCTGGCGGCGGTGTAATCCGCCTGGCGCATCAAGCGGGGCGGCTTGCCCGCCCCTTCAACTGCCCCGCGAAGAAACACCCCAGCACCGGCAGCAACCCTGCCGCGATGCCGAACAGCACGCCCGGGCCGCTGGCATCCACCACCGGCCCCGCCAGCGCCACGCCCGCCGCCTGGCCCATGAACAGGCACGACGCGAACCATGCCACCGCCGTGCCGCGCGCGGCGGGCACCATCTGCGTGGCGTTGGTCTGCAGCGTGGCGTGCAGCAGGTAGTAGCCGAAGCCCGCGAACACGCTGGCCGCGATGGCCCAGTGCCACGACGGCCCCAGCAGATAGAACAGGAAGGCCAGGCACAGCACCAGGCCGCCGGCCAGGGCCAGGCCGCGTTCGCCCAGGCGCTTGAGCACCCTCTGCGCCACCACCGTATAAAGCAGCCCGCCCAGCGCATATACGGCCACCACCGCGCCAGCGCTGGTCAGGGACAGGCCGAACTTCTCGTGCAGATAGGCCGGAGCGAACGCCAGGGCGCCGAACACCAGCACCCCTTCGATGAAGACGGTGAACAGCACCACGCGCGCCCACGGCACGCCGAGCACCCGCCGCGCCTGGGCCACGAAGCCGCCGCCCGCGGCCGTGGCCTGCGCAGGCGGGAAGACGCCCTGCTCGCGCTGGCGACGCAGCTCGCGCACCAGCAGCATGCCCACCGCCAGATAGCCGAGCACCAGCGAACCGAACGCCCAGCGCCAGCCCAGGGTTTCCGCGAACAGGCCGCCGGCCAACTGGCCGCACGCCATGCCCAGGATGGTGCCCGTGAGGAAACGTGCCAGCGTGGCCTGCCGGCGTTCATAGGGAACGTTGTCGCCGATCCAGGCCATCGACAGCGGCACGATGCCCGCGCCCGCCGCGCCGGACAGCGCGCGGCAGACCACCAGCAGGTCCAGCGACTCCGCCAGCACAGCGCCCGCGCTGCCCAGCGCGCACAGGAAGGTGGCCACGCAGACCACGCGGTACTTGCCGTAGCGGTCGCCGACCGGACCGAAGAACATCTGCAGCACGCCATAGGCCACCGCGAAGGCGGTGACGGCATGCGCCGCCTGGCCGGTGGTGGTGCCGAACTCGGTCGCCAGCAGCGGCAGCATGGGATCGCAGATGCGGAACGCGCAGGCGCTGACGAACGCCGCCAGGGCCAGCAACAGGATGGCGCGGGTTTCCGAAGACGGCGTGGACATGGGAGCGCGGGCGGTAAGTGGGCGGAAGTCCGCTACCTTACCTCAGGCGCGTGCGCAGCAGCAGACGGGCATGCGCCGCGAGCGTGCGGAGCATCGAGCGTGTCAATTGGGCAGGCGGTAGCCCGGCGACATGCGCCTGGCGACCAGCACCTGGCCGTTGCCGCGGATCTCGCGCAGCTTCAACTGGCTGCGGTCGACTTTCTCGACGCGGTAGCTGTTGGTGTAGATGGGATCGGCCACGTCCACGGCGTCGCCGTTGGATTCGGTGGTGCGCATGGTGTAGACGCCGTCGGCCACCGTCCAGCAGCCGGATTCGCGCAGCGCGGGACGGGTCTTGCGGCCCACTTTCATCTGGGTTTCGTAGGTCATGCGGCCATCGGGCGACAGCACCGTGAGGGCCTGGAGATCGCCCGCGAAACCGCGCGGGCGGGATACCGAATACCAGGTGCCGACCATCGGGTCGTCGCTGCGCACGGGAGTGCAGCGTAACGGTTCGGCGGCGGCGGCCACGGCGGGCGAAGACGCATCCGACGGCTTGGAGGCCGTGGGTTTCTGGACCGCGCAACCGGCCAACACCAACCCGGCGCACAGCGCGCCGGCCAAAGGCAAGAACGAACGACTCATGACTTCCTCGGGACCACTGCCCGGATGACTTGCCGCACGCGTGATGCGATGCGGCCTTACAAGGAAGCACTCTAAAGTAGCGTGGTGGCGCAGCGCAATGGATAGGCCGCGCGCGCGATGCGAGTTGTGCAATTGCGCAACAGTCGCCGCCTTCACTCGTAACGTTTGCCTTGTTCCAGCAGCTCGGGCGTGCCGATGACGGCGTTCAGGCCGTCGAAGTCGAGCATGCGGTCGCGCCACGGCGAGGTGGTGCCGTGTTCGCGCAGGCTGCCGTAATAGCCTTGCAGCATATGGGCCACGGCGCGCATCGTGCCGCCCGGGAAGATCACCAGGCGAAAGCCACGCCCGCCCAGCGCGCGGGCGCTTTCCACGGGCGTCTGGCCGCCTTCGACCATGTTGGCCAGCAGCGGCACGCGCGAGGCGAAGCGCGCGCAGGCGGCGTCCATCTGCTCGGAGGTGCGCAGCGCCTCGATGAACAGTGCGTCCACGCCGCACTCCAGGTAGCGCTCGGCGCGCTCCAGCGCGGCGTCCAGGCCCTCGATGGCCAGCGAATCGGTGCGCGCCAGGATCAGCGTATTCGGATCGGTGCGCGCATCCAGCGCGGCGCGCAGCTTGCCGCACATTTCCCGCACCGGCACGACCGACTTGCCCGACAGGTGGCCGCAGCGCTTGGGAAAGCCCTGGTCTTCCAGCTGGATCATGGCGGCGCCGGCGCGCTCGAAGCCGCGCACGGTGCGCTGCACGTTCAGGGCATTGCCGAAACCGGTGTCGCCGTCGACGATGACCGGCGTGGACACGCGTTCAGTGATGCGCGCCAGGGTCTCGCACACTTCGGTGTAGGTGGTCAGGCCCACGTCGGAGCGGCCCAGCGCGGTATAGGCGATGGATGCGCCCGACAGGTACAGCGCCTCGAACCCGGCCTGCTCGGCCACCAGGGCCGAGAACGCGTCGTAGACGCCGGGCGCCAGGATGGTCTGGCCGGCGGCCAGCTTGGCTTTCAACGTAGTGGGATTCATATCGCCTTCATGGGATGGCGCGCCAGTTCGCCCGAGGCGAGCCGGCGCTTGAGCTGGTTGAGCAGGCCGCCGGCCTGCACCATGTCCAGCAGGAAGCCCGGAATGGGCTCGCAGGGCAGCACGCTGCCGTCGGCCCGCACGACCGACGGGCCGTCCAGGTCGATGCGCACGCGTTCGCCCTCTTCGATTTCCGTGGCGCGCGCGCAGGTCAGCAGCAGCAGGCCCACGTTGAACGCATTGCGGAAGTACAGCCCGCTGTAGGCCGGCGCGATGACGGCATGCACGCCCAGCGCGACCAGCGCGGCGGCCGCCTGCTCGCGCGACGAGCCGATGCCGAAGTTCGGGCCCGCCACCAGCACGTCGCCCGGCCGCACGCCGCCGGCGAACTCGGGGCGCACGCCTTGCAGGCAGTGCCTGGCGATTTCGTCGATGCCGAACTTCATGTAGGCGCCGGGCGCCAGCTGGTCCGTGTCGACGTCATTGCCGAGTTTCCAGGCGCGATGGCCTGTTTCCACCTGGGAGGTCATGTTGTCGGTGTTCACGCCATCACCTCGCGGGGATCGGCGATGCGGCCGGCCAGTGCCGACGCGGCCACGGTGTACGGCGAAGCCAGGAACACGCGGGCGGTGTCCGCGCCCATGCGGCCCTTGAAGTTGCGTGCCGTGGTCGAGATGACGTTGGCGCCTTCCGGAATGGAACCGCCGTAGCCGGAGCAGGCGCCGCACGAGGTGGGCAGCACCGTCGCGCCGGCCCGCACCAGGCGCGCCATGACGCCCTCGCGCTCGGCTTGCTGCTGGTCCTGCAGGCTGGCCGGCGCCACCATCAGGCTGACGCCCGCGGCCACGCGGCGGCCCTGCAGCACCTGGTCGGCGGCGCGCAGGTCTTCGAGCTTGGCGCCGGTACAGGCGCCGATGTAGGCAGCCTGGATACCCGTTCCCGGATAGTCCTGCACGTCGGCCGCGTTGGCCGGGCTGTGGGGCGCGGCGACTTGCGGCGCCAGCGTGCCGGCATCGAAGTCATACCATTCGGCCACCGCGCCGGCGTCGGATTGCCAGGCCGAGACGTCGGGAACGCGGTCCTCGGGCACGCCGGCCTCGCGCAGATAGCGCACGGTCAGTTCGTCCGGCGCGACCAGCCCCACCTGCGAACCCAGTTCGGCGGACATGTTGGACAGCGTCATGCGCTCCTGCATGGACAGCGCCCGCACGGCTTCGCCGCAGAATTCCACGGCCTGGTAGCGTCCGCCGCTCATGCCGAAGCGGCCGATCATGTGCAGCGCCATGTCCTTGGCGGTGACGCCCGGACGCAGCCGGCCGTTCCAGCGCATCATCAGCGTCTGCGGCACCTTGATCCAGATCTCGCCGCTGGCCACCACGCCCAGCATCTCGGTGCTGCCGACGCCGAACATATAGGCGCCGAACGCGCCCCCGGTGGGCGAATGCGAATCGCCGCCCACGCAGAACATGCCTGGACGGATGTGGCCGTGCTCGGGCACCACCACGTGGCAGATGCCGACCGAGTCGTACACGTGCGGCAACGCCTGGTCGTGCGCCCAGTCGCGGGCGATGCGCACGATGCGGCGCGATTCGTCATCGGACTCGGGCACGTAATGGTCCATCACCAGCACGACCTTGGAGCGGTCCCACAGGCCCGTGCCCAGCTCTTCGAGCATGGGCTTCAGGCGGCGCGGCCCGCTGGAGTCGTGGAACATGGCCAGGTCGACCCCGCAGTTCAGGATCTCGCCGACCTGGACCGCGTGGCGGCCGCTGGCGGCGGCCAGCAGTTTCTGGGCCAGGGTCTGGGCCGGCCCGGGCGACCCGCCCTTCAGGGAATTCGTTGAACTCATGGGCTACCTCATTCATGAAGCGGCGGACTTGCCGGCCCCCGCGGGCAGCCAGTTCGGCTCGCCCGGCGTTTCATGGGCCCGCATGTCCATGCGGTATTCGTAGCGGTCGGGGCGGTACAGCGCATGCAGCAGCTCGACGGGCCGGCCCGATGCGTCGCGCACCAGGCGGCGCAGGCTCAGCAGCGCCGACCCCACCGGCACCTCGAGCAGCGCGGCCTCTTGCGGTTCGGCCAGCGCGGCCGAAATGGCCTGCTCGGCATGCGCGACCTGCACGCCCAGATCGCGGAAGATGCCCAGGATCGGGCGCGATCCCAGGTCGTCGCGGCGGATGCGCCGTCCGATGTCATCGGGCACGTAGGTCGTCAGGTGCGAGAACGGCAGGCCATCGTGGCTGCGTACGCGCACCGAGCGGTGCACGGGCGCGCCCGGCTCGAGTTCGAGCCGCAGCGCCACGGCGGGCTGCGCCGTTTCGACCTGAAGATCGATCAGGCGCACCTGCGTCTGCATGCCCATGTCGGCCAGGTGAGCCATCAGGGAATCGATGTCGGATTGGTGTCCGCCGGACGGTTGCGGCGCGGGCGCGGCGAAGGTGCCCCGGCCCTGCCGGCGCTTGACCAGGCCCTCGGCCTCGAGCGCCTCCAGCGAGCGCCGGATGGTCAGGCGCGACACGCCGTACTCCGTGGCCAGGGCGTTCTCGCCGGGCATCGGCGCGTCGCCGGAGAAATCGCCCGCCGCCAGCCGCTGCTTCAGCAGCAGATAGATCTTGTGATACAGGGGAAGCGGACTGGCGGACACGGATGGGGACTCCTGGCGCGCCCGCTTATTCGGGCTTGGCGCCGGTGAATTGCACCAGTTCGGCGTAGCGGTCGATGTCCTTGGCGATGAAATCGCGCAGTTCCTCGGGGCTGCTGCTGACGGCCGTGGCGGATTCCGCTTCGAGCATGGTGCGGAAGGCCTGCGTGTCGACGGCCTTGCGGGCCGCGGCGTTCAGAGCCTTCAGCACTTCCGGCGGCAGGTTGGCCGGACCCAACAGGGCGAACCAGGCGTTGGATTCGAAACCCTTGATGGTATCGCCAATCGGCGCAACGCCCGGGTATTCGGCCAGCGGCTTGGTGCTGGTGACGCCCAGGGCCTTGACGGTGCCGGCCCTGATGTGCGGCTTGGCGGTGACCGAGCTGGTGAACATCATGTCCACCTGGCCGCCCAGCAGGTCGGTCATGGCGGGCGCGGTGCCCTTGTACGGCACGTTCAGGATGTCGAGGCCGGCCATCATCTTCAGGCGCTCGCCGGCCATGTGCAGCGACGAACCCAGCGCGCCGATGGCGGTGGTGTACTTGCCGGGGCTGGCCTTCACCACCTTCAGGAACTCGGGCATCGAGCTGGCCGGGAAATCCTTGCGCGTGACCAGCAGGCTGGGCACCGAGGCCAGCATGCTGATGGGCGTGAAGTCCTTTTTGGTGTCGAACGGCAGGTTCTTGTACAGGCTGGCGTTGATCGAAAAGCTGGTGAAGGTGACCAGCAGCGTATTGCCGTCGTTCTTGCTCTTGGCCACGTAGTCGGCGGCGATGTTGCCGCCCGCGCCCGGCCGGTTCTCGACCACGAAGGTGCGCTTCATGTCGGTGCCCATGTGCTGCGCGATGGCGCGCGCCACGATGTCGGTGGTGCCGCCCGCAGGCGCGCCCACGACCAGGCGGATGGGAGCATTGTTCTGGGCCCAGGCGGGGGCCGCGGAAGTGAAGAATGCGGTCAGCAGAACGCCGCCGATTGCCGTGCGCAGGAACGGTGTGGACACCATTGTCTCCTATATGGTTGTATTGATAACAATACAAGTATACAGGTGGGATGGCGAGACCGCCAGCGCGCAAGCCTCCCTCCCGCCGGCTTACTTATAGCGGCAATCGCACTTCGTGCTTGATCTCGCGCAGCGCCACGATGGTGCGCGTCTGGCGGATGCCGGGCAGGTTGAACAGGAAGCGGTGCAGGAACTGGTCGTAGGCCTCGGGGCTTTCCACCAGAATCTTCAAGAGGAAATCGGAGTCGCCGGTAACGGCATAGCACTCCATGATCTCGGGTGCGTCGCGCACCGAGCGTTCGAAGTTCTCGACCGTGCTGGCCGCGTGCCGTTCCAGGCTGATCTGCACGAACATGCAGCCCGGCAGCCCCGCCTTGTGCCGGTCGACCTGCGCGCTGTAGCCGCGGATGACGCCGCCAGCCTCCAGCGCCTTCACGCGCCGCCACACCGGCGCGGCCGACAGCCCCACCTTGTCGGACAGCTGCTGCGCCGAGGCCCGCCCATCTTCCTGCAATGCCCGCAGGATTCCCACGTCGGTCTTGTCCATCTCCGCCCTCTTTTCGGAAAAACGAAATGTTCATTTCGAATTATAGGGATAGCACGGCTACACAACGCAATAAACCGCAAGCCTCGCGAACCTATCATGGCTACACACAATCGGAGACTCACGCCATGGACGGCACGCCCCTGCCCCCGCCCTCGATCGACCTGGAATACCAGCTCTCGGACAACCTGACGCGCACCCACGGCCGCGTCTTCCTGACGGGCACCCAGGCGCTGCTGCGCATGGTGCTGACCCAGCGCCGCCTGGATCGCGAACGCGGCCTGAACACGGCGGGTTTCGTCTCCGGCTATCGCGGCTCGCCCCTGGGCGGCGTGGACATGGCCATGTGGAAGGCCAAGAAGCTGCTGGACGAGAACCAGGTGCGTTTCCTGCCCGGCATCAATGAAGACATGGCCGCGACCACGGTGATGGGCACGCAGCAGGCCGGCATGCGCGCGGACCGCAAGGTCGATGGCGTGTTCGCCATGTGGTACGGCAAGGGGCCGGGCGTGGATCGCGCGGGCGATGCCCTGCACCACGGCAACGCGGCCGGGGCCTCGCGCCACGGCGGGGTGCTGATGGTGGTGGGCGACGACCACACCGCGGTGTCCTCTTCCATTCCGCACGCCAGCGAAGCCTCGCTGATCGGCTGGCAGATCCCGGTGGTGCACCCCGCTTCGATCGACGAGTACGAGACCTTCGCCCTGTGGGGCTGGGCGCTGTCGCGCCATGCCGGCACGTGGGTCGCCTTCAAGGCCGTATCCGAGACCATCGAGTGCGGCGAATCCTTCGAACTGCAGCCGCCGCGTGTCTACGACATGCCGGAAGACCCGGAACTGCCGCGCGAATCGCTGGAATACTCGGCGCGCGACTTCCTGTCGCTGGCCGTGGAAACACGCATGAACCTGCGCATGCGCGCCGTGCGCGCCTTCGCGCAACGCCACAGCATCGACCGCCTGGTCTGTCCGGCGCCGTCGGCCACCGTGGGCATCGTCACGGTGGGCAAGGCGCATCTCGACGCCATGGAAGCACTGGCGCGCCTGGGCGTGGACACCGTCACCGGGCAGGCGCCGGTGCGCATCTACAAGCCCGGCCTGACCTGGCCGATGGATGCCGGCCGGCTGCGCGAGTTCGCGCGCGGCCTGCGCCATATCCTGGTGATCGAGGAAAAAGGCGCGGTCGTCGAAAGCCAGATCAAGGACCTCCTCTATAACGAAGCCGAGCGCCCCTCGGTGGCCGGCAAGACCGGGCTGGACGGCGAACCGCTGGTAACCTCGGCGGGCCAGTTGCGCCCTTCGCTGCTGGCCGCGCCGCTGTCGGACTGGCTGCTGCGCACCACGGGCCTGCGCGTGGGCGGCCGCGAAGGCTTCGATTGCCAGCAGCCGCTGTCCAACGAGGCCGACGGCATGAAGCGCCGCCCCTACTTCTGTTCGGGCTGCCCGCACAGCACCTCGACCAAGGTGCCCGAGGGCAGCCAGGCGCTGTCCGGCGTGGGCTGCCACTACATGGCCGCGTGGATGGACCGCGACACCGGCGGCCTGACGCAGATGGGCGGCGAAGGCGCCGACTGGATCGGCCTGGCGCCCTACATCGGCATGCCGCACGTGTTCCAGAACATGGGTGAAGGCACGTATTACCATTCGGGCTACCTGGCGATCCGCCAGGCCGTGGCCGCGCGCGCCAACATCACCTACAAGATATTGTTCAACGACGCGGTCGCCATGACGGGCGGCCAGCCGGTCGACGGCCCGATCTCGGTGCCGCAGATCTGCCAGCAACTGCGCGGCGAGAACGTGGCGCGCATCGTCGTCACCACCGACGAGCCCGAGAAGTACCGCGGCATCGACCTGGGCGCGGGCATCGGCGTGCACCACCGCCGCGAACTGGATGCCCTGCAGCGCGAGCTGCGCGAAACGCAGGGCGTGACGATCCTGATCCACGATCAAACGTGTGCCGCCGAAAAGCGTCGGCGCCGGAAGAAAAATCAGTTTCCCGACCCCGCCCGCCGCATGCTGATCAACAGCGCGGTATGCGAGGGCTGCGGCGACTGCGGCGTGCAGTCCAACTGCCTGTCGGTCGTGCCGCTGGAAACGCCGTATGGCCGCAAGCGCGCCATCGACCAGTCCAGCTGCAATAAAGACTATTCGTGCGCCGAAGGCTTCTGCCCCAGCTTCGTCTCGGTGCTGGGCGGCAAGCCGCGCAAGAGCGCGGCGCCCAAGGCCGACCTGGAACGCCTGCAGGGCCGCATCGCGGCGCTGCCCGAACCGGACCTGATGCAGCTCGATCGCCCCTACCGCCTGCTGGTGGCGGGCATGGGCGGCACCGGCGTCATCACCATCGGCGCCATCGTGTCCATGGCGGCGCACCTGCAGGGCCTGTCGGCCGCGGTGCTCGACCTGACCGGCCTGGCGCAGAAAGGCGGCACGGTGGTCAGCCACATCCGCCTGGCGCCCGCCGGCACCCCGGCGGGCCCGGTGCGGCTGGACTGGCAACAGGCCGACGCGGCCATCCTGTGCGATCCGGTGGCCTCGGTGGCCCCGGACTCGCTGGGCGCGCTGCGCCACGGCCACACCCGCGTCACCGTGAACACCTACGTGGCGCCGGTATCTGACTTCACGCGCAACCCGGATGCCCCGCTCAACCAGGAAGCCCTGCTGGCCAAGATCCGCCACGCCGCGGGCGGCACCGGCGTGGCCGCCCTCGATGCCCACGCGGCCGCGATGGCGCTGTTCGGCGACAGCATCCTGTCCAATATGTTCATGCTGGGCCATGCCTGGCAGCGCGGCGACGTGCCCATCGGCCTGGCCGCCATCGCCCGCGCCATCGAATTGAACGGCGTGGCCGTGCAGGCCAACCGCTCGGCCTTCGATGCCGGCCGCCTGGCGGCGTACGAACCCGCGTCGCTGGAAGACGTGTTGCGTCCCAAGGCGCAAGTTATTCAACTGCATGTGCCTGAGACTTTCGAGAAGGCCGTGCAGCGCCGTGAAGCCGACCTGCTGGCCTACCAGGACGCGGCCTATGCCCGGCAGTACCGCGATCTGGTCGACCGCGTGGCCGCGCGCGAGCGCGAACTGGATCCCGCCGCCCGCACGCCGCGCCTAGCGATGGCCGTGGCGCGCAGCCTGTTCAAGCTGATGGCCTACAAGGACGAATACGAAGTGGCGCGCCTGTATACCGATGGCGCCTTCCGCGCGCAGCTGGAAAGCCAGTTCGAAGGCGACTACACGCTGCAGTTCCACATGGCCCCGCCGCTGTTCGCCCGCAAGGACCCGCGCACCGGCGTTCCGCGCAAGATCGCGCTGGGCGCCGGCACCGAACGCGCCATGCGCGTGCTGCGCCGCCTGAAGGGCCTGCGCGGCACCTGGATGGATCCGTTCGGCCGTACCGAAGAGCGCCGCACCGAACGCGCGCTGATCGGCGAATACCGCAAGGCCGTGGACATCCTGCTGGCCGGCCTGACCGCCGACAGGCTGCCCGAGGCCGTCCGCATCGCCGGCCTGGCCGAGACGGTGCGCGGCTACGGACACGTCAAGGCCGCCAGCGTCCGGAAGTACCGCGACCAAATGCAACAGCGCTTACAGCGCTGGCAGTCGGGCCCGGCGCCGACCTTGCCCGAGGAGCAGCGTAAAATGGCGTGATGCCAGGGAAAACCCGGCAGCATTCAAGCCGCACGGCGCCTTCTGGCGCCGTCTTCTTTGGTTACAACTAAGACGCCCCGCTACCAACTTACCCGCTTGTTACCCTCCAGGCGGATCACTAGAATTAGTACCGCTGTAGGGGGTGGTACACTACATCTTGTGGTTGCATCATCAGCTGAACGCACCGGCCACGCATCCGGACCCGCAGTTCCGGCCTAGCAACCATCCCCAAATACGTACCCCATTTCTTTGGACTCGGCATTCGCCGCGTCCTTTCTCATTTCCGCTTTTCGCACAGGAGCTTCCATGCAGACTACGATCGCCTCTGTGACCCGGCCTTCGGCCGTGCCGCCCTCTTCGTCCGAATCGCCCGCAGCCGACGCGTCGGCCGCTGGCCAGTGGTCCAGCTACCACCTGATCCGCCGTAATGGATCGGTGGTGGGCTTCGAGCCCAGCAAGATCGCCATCGCCATGACCAAGGCTTTCCTGGCCGTCAACGGCGGACAGGGCGCGGCTTCCGCGCGCGTGCGCGAGCTGGTCGAACAACTGACCGCCCAGGTGGTCAACGCCGTGGTGCGCAACCGCCCGAACGGCGGTTCCGTCCATATCGAGGACGTGCAGGACCAGGTCGAACTGGCCCTGATGCGCTCGGGCCAGCACGACGTGGCGCGTTCGTACGTGCTGTACCGCGAGAAGCGCTCGCAGGAGCGCGCGCACGAGCAGCAGGAAAAGGCGGCGCCGGTCGCTGAAGAAGACTCGGGCATCAAGGTCGTCGACAACGGCGTGCGCCGTTCGCTGGACATGGCCGCCCTGCGCGCCACCATCGAGGCCGCGGGCGAAGGCCTGACGCAATACATCGACACCGAGACCATCCTGAAGGAGACGGTCAAGAACCTGTACGACGGCGTGCCCGTCGACGAGGTCTACAAGTCCGCCATCCTGTCGGCGCGCGCGCTGGTCGAGAAGGACCCGGCCTACAGCCAGGTCACCTCGCGCCTCTTGCTGCACACGATCCGCAAGGAAGTGCTGGGCGAGGAAGTCTCGCAAGCCGCCATGCAGTCGCGCTATGCCGACTACTTCCCCACCTTCATCCAGCGCGGCATCGAAGGCGGCCTGCTGGACCCCAAGCTGGCCGAGTACGACCTGACGCGCATCGGCGCCGCGCTGGACGCGCGCCGCGACCTGCAGTTCGGCTACCTGGGCCTGCAGACGCTGTACGACCGCTACTTCCTGCACATCCGCGGCACCCGCATCGAACTGCCGCAGGTATTCTTCATGCGCGTGGCCATGGGCCTGGCGCTGCGCGAGGCCGACCGCGAAACGCGCGCCATCGAGTTCTACCAGATCCTGTCCTCGTTCGACTTCATGAGCTCGACGCCCACGCTGTTCAACTCGGGCACCCTGCATTCGCAGCTGTCGTCGTGCTACCTGACCACCGTGTCCGACGACCTGGAAGGCATCTACGAAGCCATCAAGGAAAACGCGCTGCTGGCCAAGTACGCCGGCGGCCTGGGCAACGACTGGACCCCGGTGCGGGCGCTGCGCAGCCACATCAAGGGCACCAACGGCGAAAGCCAGGGCGTCGTGCCGTTCCTGAAGGTCGTCAACGACACCGCCGTGGCGGTCAACCAGGGCGGCAAGCGCAAGGGCGCGGTGTGCACGTACCTGGAGACGTGGCACCTGGACATCGAAGAGTTCCTGGAACTGCGCAAGAACACCGGCGACGAACGCCGCCGCACGCACGACATGAACACCGCGAACTGGATTCCCGACCTGTTCATGAAGCGCGTGATGGACAACGCCGAATGGACGCTGTTCTCGCCCTCCGACTGCCCCGACCTGCACGACAAGTACGGCCGCGCCTTCGAGGAAGCCTACCTGGGCTATGAAGCCAAGGTTGCCCGCGGCGAACTGAAGCTGTTCAAGAAGATGCCGGCCATCTCGCTGTGGCGCAAGATGCTGTCGATGCTGTTCGAAACCGGCCACCCGTGGATCACGTTCAAGGATCCGTGCAACATCCGCTCGCCGCAGCAGCACGTCGGCGTGGTCCACAGCTCGAACCTGTGCACCGAGATCACGCTGAACACCAACGACGCCGAGATCGCCGTGTGCAACCTGGGTTCGGTGAACCTGCCCGCGCACATGAAGCCCTCGGCCAACGGCGGCTTCGAACTCGACCACGACAAGCTCAAGCGCACCGTCGGCATCGCCATGCGCATGCTCGACAACGTGATCGACATCAACTATTACGCCGTCGCGAAGGCGAAGCAGTCGAACGAGCGCCATCGTCCGGTGGGCATGGGCATCATGGGCTTCCAGGATTGCCTGCACATGATGCGCGTGCCGTACGCCTCGCAAACCGCGATTCAATTCGCCGACGAATCGATGGAAGCCGTTTGCTACCAAGCGTATTGGGCATCGAGCGAACTGGCGCAGGAACGTGGCCGCTATCCTTCTTATGAAGGCTCGCTGTGGTCGCGCGGCATCTTGCCGCAAGACTCCGTGGCGATGTTGCGTGAAGAGCGCGGCGGCAACGTCGAGGTCGACGACTCGAGCAAACTCGATTGGACCTCGTTGCGCGCGCGCATCAAAGAACATGGCATGCGCAACTCGAACTGCATCGCAATCGCCCCAACCGCGACGATTTCCAATATCATTGGCGTATCTGCGTGCATCGAACCCACCTATCAGAACTTGTACGTCAAATCGAATCTCTCCGGCGAGTTCACGGTCGTCAACGATTACCTCGTTCGTGATCTGAAGAAACTCGGTCTCTGGGACGAAGTCATGGTCGCCGACCTCAAGTACTTCGACGGCAGCCTGTCCCGTATCGATCGCGTACCTGCAGAACTGCGCCAGCTCTACGCAACGGCGTTCGAAGTCGAACCGTCGTGGCTGGTCGAATGCGCATCGCGCCGCCAGAAGTGGATTGACCAGGCCCAGTCGCTGAACATCTACATGGCCGGCGCGTCGGGCAAGAAGCTCGATGACACGTACAAGCTTGCATGGCTGCGTGGCCTGAAGACCACCTACTATCTGCGCACCCTGGGCGCGACCAGCGCCGAGAAATCCACGGGCCGCGGCGGCGAGTTGAACGCCGTCAGCGCCGGCACCGCGACCGCGGCGGTTGCCGCGAGCGTGAGCAGCACTCAGCAGGCTCCCAACCTGCCTGAGCCCGAAATCGTCGGAGCGGCTTGCACCATGAGGCCTGGCGATCCTGGCTTCGAAGAATGCGAAGCCTGCCAGTAAGCCGCCACCGGAGAGATTGAATCATGCTGAATTGGGAAGACGAATCCACCCCCGCGCTGCAGCCGACGCAACCGTCGGCCTCGCCGGCTCCCGGCCGCAAGGCCGAGGAACCGGTGCGCGCCGCCACCGGCGCCTTCGGCGACTCGGCCCTGCCCGCGGCGACGCCTGCCGCGGCCGCGCCGACCGGCGAAGGTTCCGCGCTGCGCGTCAAGGTTGCCGACAAGCGCATCATCAACGGCGAGACCGACGTCAACCAGCTGGTGCCGTTCAAGTACAAGTGGGCCTGGGAAAAGTACCTGGCCACGTGCGCGAACCACTGGATGCCGCAAGAGGTCAACATGTCGCGCGACATCGCCCTCTGGAAGAACCCGAACGGGCTCACCGAGGACGAGCGCCGCATCGTCAAGCGCAACCTGGGCTTCTTCGTGACGGCCGACTCGCTGGCCGCCAACAATATCGTGCTGGGCACCTACCGCCACATCACGGCGCCCGAATGCCGCCAGTTCCTGCTGCGCCAGGCATTCGAGGAAGCGATCCACACGCACGCCTACCAGTACATCGTCGAAAGCCTCGATCTCGATGAGTCCGAGATCTTCAACGCCTACAACGAAGTGCCGTCGATCCGGGCCAAGGACGAGTTCCTGATCCCCTTCATCGAAGCCATCGCCGACCCGCACTTCAAGACGGGCACGCCCGAAGCCGATCAAACGCTGCTGAAGTCGCTGATCGTGTTCGCGTGCCTGATGGAAGGCCTCTTCTTCTACGTCGGCTTCACGCAGATCCTGGCACTGGGCCGGCAGAACAAGATGACCGGCGCCGCCGAGCAGTACATGTACATCCTGCGCGATGAGTCCATGCACTGCAATTTCGGCATCGACCTGATCAACACCGTCAAGCTCGAGAACCCGCACCTGTGGACGCCGGAATTCCGCGAGGAAATCCGCGACCTGTTCCGCGAAGCCGTCGAACTCGAGTACGCCTACGCCGAGGACACCATGCCCCGCGGCGTGCTGGGCCTCAATGCTCCCATGTTCAAGTCGTATCTGCGCTTCATCGCCAACCGGCGCTGCCAGCAGATCGGCATCGAGCCGTTGTATCCTCAGGAAGAAAACCCCTTCCCGTGGATGGCGGAAATGATCGACCTCAAGAAGGAACGCAACTTTTTCGAAACGCGCGTGATCGAATACCAAACCGGTGGCACGCTGAACTGGGAATAGCAGCTCCCGCAGCGCGGCGGCGAGGCCCTCGGCCTCACGCCATGGCCGTGTCCCGGCAAAGTTGCAGATGACGCAAGACCAAGCGGTAGGCGACCTCGAAGGCCGCCTGCCGGCGCCATTTGAAATGGCTCGCGCAAAAGTGCGGGGGCCATATCAAATGGCCGTGCCGAATTCATTAGCGCAAGCCGAAGTCGCTGTAGCCCGTACGGAACAGCGGCATGCGCCGATGAATAGCCCGACGTGCAATCCACCATCCGGTGGGGCGATACGCGGGCTTATGTTCTGGGACCCCTGAACCTAAGGAGCATGACCATGGCAACCGCCAAGAAGGCCGCCAAGAAGGCGGCAACGAAGCCCGCAGCCAAGAAGGCTGCAGTCAAGAAGGCTACCCCGGCCAAGAAAGTCGCGGCCAAGAAAGTAGCCGTCAAGAAGGTCGCCGCGAAGAAACCCGCGGTGAAGAAGGCTGCAGTCAAGAAGCCGGCAGTCAAGAAGGTTGCTGCCAAGAAGACCGTTGCCAAGAAGGCCGCCGTCAAGAAGGTAGCCGCCAAGAAGACCGTTGCCAAGAAGGCCGCCGTCAAGAAGGTCGCCGCCAAGAAGACCGTCGCCAAGAAGGCCGCCGTCAAGAAGGTCGCAACCAAGAAAGTAGCCGCCAAGAAGGTCGTCGCCAAGAAGGCGCCGGCCAAGAAGGCTGTTGCCGCGAAGAAGGCGCCTGCTGCCAAGAAGGCCACCGTTGCCAAGAAGGCGGCTCCGGCTGCAAAGAAGGCGGCTCCCGCTGCCGCCAAGAAGGCTCCGGCCGTCAAGAAGGCTGCCGCGAAAAAGCCCGCCGCCAAGAAGACTGCCGCCAAGAAGCCGGCTGCCGCCCCCGCCACGGCTGCTCCCGCAGTCAAGACCGCGCTGAACCCGGCGTCGTCGTGGCCCTTCCCGACCGGCGGCCGTCCTTAATCGGACTGCGTCACCGCGCCTGCAAGACCCCAAGGCCGCCTGGCAATGCCGGGCGGCTTTTTCATTTCACCATGACTCCAGTACCGCAGTTCGTTGGTACACGCCTAGACTCGATACAGCAGGTTTATCAATAACTTAGGCGAGTTCAACATATGCCGGTGCTTTCCGAAACCTGACCTGACTTCCCTGCTGGTGGCCCCTATGAGGCTCTTGGGAATCGGGTCTTTCCGAGGAGTCATCATGGCGAAGATCAAGCTCACCAAGTCCGCAGTCGATGCGGCACAACCCCAAGCGCAGGCTGTCGAACTCAGGGATACCCTGGTGCCCGGCTTCTTGTGCAAGATTACACCAGCAGGCCGCAAGGTGTTCATGCTCCAGTACCGGACGAATGCCGGGGAGCGCCGCAAGCCTGCCTTGGGCCTATACGGGGAATTGACCGTCGAACAGGCCCGCTCGCTGGCGCAGGAATGGCTGGCCCAGGTGCGCCGGGGCGGCGACCCAGCCGCCGACAAGGCAGCAGCCCGATCTGCCCCTACCGTTGCGGAGTTGTGCAAGAAGTTCATGGAGGATCACTCCAAGCAGCGCAACAAGCCCAGCACGCAGGTCGGCTACCAGAAGTGCATCGACAACAACATCATCCCGATGCTGGGCCGCATGAAGGTGCAGGACGTGAAGCGCCCGGACGTGGCGACGATGATGAAGAAGATGGCCCACAAGCCGGCCGACGCGAACCGCACGTTCAGCGTGATGCGCAAGATGTTCAATCTGGCCGAGGTGTGGGGCTACCGTCCCGACGGCACCAATCCGTGCCGACACGTCCCGATGTACCCCAACGGCAAGGCCACCCACCTCATCAGCGACGAGGAAATGGGCAGGCTGTTCCGGTATCTCGACTATCTGGAAAACGACGGGCTGGGTCTGGATCATGCCGTCCTGCCACTGGCGATCCGGTTGCAATTCGAGTTCGCCGGTCGGCGCTCCGAGATTGTCACGCTCCAATGGGATTGGGTGGATCTGGAGAACCGGCGCGTGGTCTGGCCCGACAGCAAGACCGGCGGCATGTCCAAGCCATTGAGCGAGGAAGCCTATCGGCTGCTGTCCACCGCGCCCCGCCAAGAAGGATGCCCGTATGTGTTTCCGTCACCGAACCATCCGGGGCAGCACATGACCACAGGCGAGTATTACGGCGGCTGGACGCGCATCCTCAAGCGCGCCGACGTGTCCCACGTGGGCACGCACGGCATCCGCCACCGCTCGGCGACCGACATTGCCAACTCGGGCATCCCGGTCAAAGTGGGCATGGCGCTGACGGCGCACAAGACCCTGGCGATGTTCATGCGCTACGTCCATACCGAGGACAAGCCGGTGCGCGAAGCGGCCGAACTGGTGGCGAACCGGCGCAAGACGATCACAGGCGTATCCCGCGCTGCGGAGGCGACGGCGTGACCGGTGACCATGCTCCCGCCTTGCCAGCCCCGATTGTCGTGTCGCTGTCACGACAATCGGGTGTGCCGCCTCTTGCGGGGCGGCTCCACGGCGACGCCTTGAAAACTATACCCGTTTCGGGTATAGTTAGGAGGTCAAGATGACGCGCATCCTCAAGCGGAAGGACTTTGCGCGGTGGCAGGCGAGCGAGAAGCTGCCCGATGCTGCCTTGTGCAAGGCGGTCACGGAAATGGAAAGCGGTCTGATCGACGCGGACTTGGGCGGCTCCCTCTACAAGAAGCGGGTGGCCCGCCCCGGCAGCGGCAAGAGCGGCGGCTACCGCACACTGCTGTCGGCCAAGATTGGTAGCTGTTATGTGTTCCTGCATGGGTTCCCCAAGAGCGACAAGGCAAACATCACGCAGGACGAGAAGAAGGCGCTGCAATTCGCCGGCAAGGTGTTCCTAGAACTGTCCGCCGAAGCCTTGGCGAAGGCATTGCAGTCAGGTGTTCTAGTGGAGGTGCATTGTGAGCAAGATCATTGAATCGCTGCGCGGCGACATGGCCGCACTCGTTGAGGCCGGCGCGATCGGCAAGGTGACGATGCGCGAGTTTGACGCCATCTGCCCGCCGCCGGTGCGGGAGTTCGGCGCGGCCGACATCAAGCGCCTGCGCGAAGCCTTGAAGTTCAGCCAGCCGGTGTTCGCGCTGCACCTACATACCTCGGCATCCACCGTGCGCAAGTGGGAGCAAGGCGAAACCCATCCCACCGGCCCGGCGCTCAAGCTGCTCAACGTCATCGCCGACAAGGGTTTGCAGGCCATCATCTGATGCCCGCATGGACGGCGATCAGACCGTCCAGATTCTCGTATCACTGATACGACAATTCCGCGCAGATCCCCCCATCACCAGCATCCGTGCGTCCCGGCGTGCCGCCGTCGGGTTCGCGGGCTGCGCCCCGTACTTCGTGCCGAATCACGGCCATCCGGCTTTGACCCCTGACGCCTTCGGCCCTCGCGGGCCTGCGCGCTGCGCTTGCCCAAAGCGGGTGTGTGCAGTAGGCGGGGGTAGGCGGTCTTGCTGTTCCCTTCACCGTACCACGGCGTTCTCGCCGTCAAAGGCTGCGCGCGCCGTGCGCGCTTGCGTCCTGGCGGCCGTCTTCGACCTTGTGACTGCTTGCGCTGCGCCGTGCTGAACCCGGTTCCGGGCAATTCCGCCCGAGCAACCGGAGCACGATCATGTCGCAACTGTCCTTTCCCTCGTTCGATTCCTTCCTCATGGTGCGCGATGCCCTGGGGCGCTATCTGCCGGCGTCGGCCGACGACATTCTGGAAGCCGCACGCCAGGTCATCGACCAGAAAATGCAGCGCGGTGCCGAGTTCACTTCGCCGGCAGCGGTCAAGGACTACCTGCGCACCAAGCTGGCCGGCTTCGAGCATGAAGTTTTCGCGGTGCTGTTCATGGACACGCAGCATCGGCTGATCGAGTACCGGGAGATGTTTCGCGGCACGATCGACGGCGCATCGGTGTATCCGCGCGAAGTGGTCAAGGAAGCCCTACGGCTCAACGCGGCAGCGGTGATCGTCAGTCACAACCATCCGAGCGGGAACCCGGAGCCGAGCGCGGCCGACCGGGCGTTGACCGCGCGGCTCAAGCAGGCGCTGGGCCTGGTGGACGTGCGCGTGCTCGATCACGTCATCGTCGCTGGCGGCGACACCACATCGTTTGCCGAACGCGGCCTGCTTTGAGCGAAGGGGCTTCGGCCCCTTTTTGCTGCGCCCGATTCCGGCTATGCCATTGCCCGTAGCCATGCCAGCAAATCAGCCTGCGGGCTATCGGGCTGCAAGGGCCGTGGCGACAACAAGCAGTAGCGCGAGCCGTCCTCCACGAAACCCAGCGGCGCGGCCAGCACGCCGCTGTCCAGATCGTCGCGCACCAGATGCCACGGGCCGACCGCCACGCCCAGGCCGGCCACGGCCGCCTGCAAGCTGAAATAGAAGTGCTCGAAGGTCTGCCCCTTCGCATCGGGTGCGGGCTGGCCTGCGGCCGCCGCCCACTCCGGCCACGCGCCCGGCCGCGTGCGCGTGTGCAGGCGCGGTGCGCCGGGCTTGAGCGCGGCGCCGGCCTTCTTCGCGGTGAACCAGGCCGCCGCCTTGTCGGGGCGGCAGACCGGGCCGACCTTCTCCGCGAACAAGGGTTCGGCGTGGTAGCCCTCGGGCCAGGGGAAATCGTCGCGGCGGATGGCCAGGTCGATGCCGCTGGCGAAGGAGAACGGCCCGCCACCGGCGACCAGGTGAACGTCGATCCCAGGATGCCGGGCCTGGAAGTCCGGCCAGCGCGGGATCAGCCAGCGCATCAGCAGCGTCGGCTCGCACGACAGCACCCAGCGCCGCCCCTGGCGGGCGCTGGCGCGCAGCTCGCCGACGGCCTGCCGCATCAGATCCAGCCCATTGCCCACGGCCCGCGCCAGCGTGCGGCCGGCATCGGTCAGGAACACGCGCCGGCTGCGCCGCTCGAACAGGGCCACGCCCAGCTCGTCTTCGAGCAGGCGCACGGCGCGGCTGACCGCGCCGTGGGTCAGGTGCAGATCCTCGGCGGCCCGGCTGAAATTCTCCAGCCGGGCTGCCGCCTCGAAGCAGCGCAGCGCCAGCAGCGAAGGCAGGCGCGAATCGCTCGATGGTGATTCCAGCTCACCATTCCTGTCAGAAAACATCGTTATTCACCGGGAGATGTTGTCGGTAGCATCTCGCTAATTCGTTGACCTTCGACAGGATACGCCATGACCGAACTGATAGCTGTCATCACAATCACCTTGCTGGCCGTCATCAGCCCTGGGCCAGACTTTGCGATGGTCACGCGCAACAGCCTGATGCTCTCGCGCCGTGCCGGTGTGCTGACGGCCTTGGGCATCGGTCTGGGCGTGCTGGTGCATGTCACCTACACACTCGTGGGCGTGGGCTTGCTGATCCAGCAGTCTCTATGGCTGTTCAACGCCATCAAGTTGGTCGGTGCCGTCTATCTGATCTATCTCGGCGTGAAGATGCTGCGCGCCAAGCCCAGCGGCGCGCTGGCCGACAGTACCGTGGCGCCGCTGTCGGATATGGCGGCTTTGCGTACCGGCTTCCTGACCAATGCGCTGAACCCGAAGACCACAGTGTTCATCGTCAGCCTGTTCATGCAGGTGGTGCGGCCCGACACGCCGCTGGCGGTGCAGATCGGCTACGGCGCATTCATCTCGGTTGCGCACATGGCCTGGTTCGGCCTCGTGGCGCTTTGCTTCTCGGCCGGGGCCGTGCGCGACCGGCTGCTGGCCGTGCGCCACTGGATCGACCGCGCCTTCGGCGGGCTGCTGGTCGGCTTCGGTGTCTTGCTGGCGGTGGCGCGCGGGGCGCGCTGACCGCGCGGAGCATCGCGCCGCCTTGCGGCGTCTCGTCCAATATGAAAACGCTGTCTCGGATTTCCGAGACAGTGTCTGGGAAATTCAGTTCATCGAAGGTTCGTGGAAGAGATGGGGGGTCTTGCTGTTCCCTTCATCGTGCCACGGCGTTCTCGCCGTCAATGGCAGCGCGTGCCTACACGCTTGCGGCCTGGCGGCCGTCGTTGACCCCCTGACTGCTTGCGCTGCGCCGTGCCCCGGAAGGGTCGGGCAATTCCGCCCGGCAACCTTTCTGGAGATCAATGCCATGAGCAGCCATCACGATTGGATCATCGAAATCACGGCGCAGCACGATGCGCTCAAGCCGTTCGCGCCGGAGAACAGCCAGCCTTTGCGCTTCAACATCGGCGACGCGGTGATCTACACGAACGAGGCCGGTTTGCAGTTCCGGCGCCGTGTCACCGGGTTCTACCAGCCTGCTGGGCCTTCAGGGCTGTACGCGCTCGGTGCGCGTTATCTGCTGAACTCGTCATCGCCTTTGATGCCGGTTTCGGAATCCTGCCTGCGCTCTGATGACTCGGCCTGATTGACGCCTTCGCGCCCCGACGGGGCGCTGCGCGCTGGCGCTTGCCCTCCAGGGGAAAGCCCTGCGGGCTATCCCCGCCGCGCTTTGCTTGGCACCCCTGCACGCTCGCCGCCCCGGCTGCGCCGGCGCGGCAATACCGATGCCGCAAAGACTGCTTATCAACCACAGAAGATCCACGCTGCATCTCCACGACTGCATGGGCGTCCCCGGCCAAGAAACATGGCCGGTCGCGCTGTCGTGCTGCGCATCGAACCCCCTGCGGGGTTTCGCCCCTGACGGGCTTCCATCGTTCCCTCGCTCCGCTCGGCTGACGCCTCCGGCCCGGCTTCCAGATCCGGGCCTGCGCGCTTCGCTTGCCGTGCGGTTCGTCACACAAGGGCGGCCGTTGCCATGTCCAGCCGTCTCCCCTGACTTCATCACCTTGTCCGCGACCGTAGCCCGCTTCCATGTGCCGTCAAGGCGCGCAGGGCCGTGTCCTCGGCTGCGCCTGCGGGCCGCACCAACCCCGCGCTTGTTTCCTTGACGGCCCCCGTCCGCGCGCTCCTTTGGCCGCGGGCGATGAACTCAGGAAAGACGGTGGCAACAGGGCCAACCGGGTTCCTCGTGCCGACCGCACCGAACAGCCGAAAGGCTGGGCTCCGAATCTAGGAATCCGGTGTGCGGTGTGAACAGCAAACCCTTTTCGTCAGGAGAAAGACCATGCAACTCGCATCCCGATTCGCTTCCCGTTCCCCCTCGCTGCGCAGCGACTACCCGCTGACCGATGACCAGATTCACCGCGTAGCGCCGTCCATCTTCGCGGACGCGCCGCATGAAAGCCGTTCGCAGCGTTACGCCTATATCCCCACCGCCGCCGTGCTGGCCGAGCTTCGCAAAGAAGGGTTCCAGCCCTTCATGGTGACGCAGACCCGCGTGCGCGACCAAGGTAAGCGCGAGCACACAAAACACATGCTGCGCCTGCGCCACGCCAGCCAGATCAACGGCGCGGAAGCCAATGAAATTGTGTTGCTGAACTCGCACGATGGCACGAGCAGCTATCAGATGCTGGCCGGAATGTTCCGATTCGTGTGCAGCAATGGCCTTGTGTGTGGCGACACCGTGGCCGATGTGCGTGTGCCCCACAAAGGCGACGTGGCCGGTTCCGTCATCGAAGGTGCTTACGAAGTGTTGAGCGGCTTCGACCGGGTGAAGGAATCCCGCGACCTGATGCGCGGCATCACGCTGGACGAAGGCGAGGCCGAAGTGTTCGCCCGCGCCGCGCTGGCCCTGAAATACGACGACCCGGACAAGCCCGCACCCATCACCGAATCGCAAATCCTGATGCCGCGCCGCTTTGATGACCGCCGCCCGGACTTGTGGAGCGTGTTCAACCGCACGCAAGAGAACCTGACCCAAGGCGGCCTGCGCGGGCGCAGCGCCAACGGACGCCGGCAGCAAACCCGCCCGGTGCAGGGCATCGACCAAAACATCCGACTGAATCGCGCCCTCTGGCTGCTGGCCGATGGCATGCGCCAGTTGAAAGCCTGATTCCCCACGCGGCAGGGGCAGGCAGCAGCCCTTGCCGCATCCCTCGCTGCTGCATCCCTGAACCGTTAGGAGTTATCACCATGAACGCCATTACCCAAACCGAAGCCCGCGCCCTCAACACCGCCGCCGCTATCCCGCTGGAAACCGCCGACCCGACCAAGAACCTGATTCTTGTCCCTCTGTCGCGGCTGGTGTCGCGGCCGACTGGCCGCAACGTGCGCAAGACCCCGCGCATGTCCATTCCCGAACTCGCCGCCAGCATCCAGCGTGTCGGCCTGCTGCAAAACCTCATCATCATTGCCGCCGCCGATGGCGAGCATTACGAAGTGGTGGCCGGTGGCCGTCGCCTCGCCGCGTTGAAGCTGCTGGCGAAGAAGCACCGCATCAGCAAGGAATGGGAAGTGCCTTGCCTGCTGGTGGCCGATGGCACCGCCCGCACGGCCAGCCTCACCGAGAACGTGCAGCGCGAAGCCATGCACCCCGCCGACCAGTTCGAGGCATTCGCCGCGCTGGTGGCCGATGGCCGCAGCATCGAGGACATTGCAGCGGATTTCAGCGTCACGCCGCTGGTGGTGCAACGCCGCCTGAAACTCGCCAACGTGTCGCCGCGCCTGCTGGCCGACTACCGCGCCGATGCCGTCGCGCTCGACCAGCTGATGGCCCTTGCCATCACCGACGACCACGCCGTGCAGGAAAGCGCCTTCTACGATGCGCCAACGTGGCAGCGCCAGCCGTCCGCGCTGCGCGACCGTCTGACCGAACGCGAAATCGACGCCTACCGGCATCCGCTGGTGCGCTTCGTCGGGCTGGACACCTACGACGCCGCAGGCGGCGGCATCCGCCGCGACCTGTTCGCCGAAGGCGATGCGGGCGTGTATCTGACCGATGCCGCGCTGCTGGAACGGCTGGCGCAAGACAAGCTGGCAGGCATCGCCGCAGAGGTGAAGGCCGAGGGATGGGCATGGGTGGATGCCACGCCCGGCACGACCCATGCCGACCTGCACGCCTTCCAACGCGCCCCGAGGGAACGCCGCGAACCGAACAAGCGCGAAGCCGCACGCATCGAGAAGCTGCAAGCCAAGCTGCACGAACTGGCCGAGGCCGTGGATGCCGCGCTGGACGCCGACGACGAGGAAAAGGCCGATGCCTTGCAGGAGGAAGGCGAACGCCTGGGCGAGCAGTTGCAGGCGCTGGAAGATGGCTTGCAGGACTACGGCGCGAACGTGAAGGCGGCAGCCGGTGCCATCGTCACCATCGACCGCAGCGGCGAAGCCGTGGTGCATCGCGGCCTGATGCGCGAAGCCGAAGCCAAGGCGCTGCGCACGCTGGAACGGCTGCGGCAGGGTTTCGGCGGCACAGAAGCCGAGAACGACGACGAAGGCGAGGACGGAGACAGCGAAGGGCAGCCCAAGACCGCCGCCATGTCTGACAAGCTGGCGCAGCGGTTGAGCGCCCACCGCACCACCGCGCTGCAAATCGAAGTCGCCCGGCATCCGCAAGTGGCGCTGGCCGCGCTGGTGCATGGCATGGTGCAGACCGTCTTGCAGGAAAGCCACTACGGGCACGACCTGCCGCTGGGCGTGAGCCTGAAAGTGCAAGACCGGCTGGAAAGCCTTGCCCCGGACGTGTCGGAATCGCCTGCCGCCGTGGCGCTGCGCACCTTGCAGGAAGTCGCGGGCGAAGCCTTGCCGGAGGACAGCGCCGAACTATTCGCCGCGCTGGTGGCGAAGTCGCAGGATGAACTGGTGCGGCTGCTGGCCGTGTGCGTGGCTTCCACGGTGGACGTGGTGACGCCCCGCGCTACGACGCAGCAACCGGGCGCGGAACTGGCGCAGGCTGTCGGCTTGGACATGGCCGCATGGTGGAAGCCCACCGCTGACGGCTATTTCCAGCATGTGCCGAAGGCCGCAATTCTGGAAGCCGTGGAGCAGTACGCCCCGGTGCACGTCACCCGGCTGGCGAAGTTGAAGAAAGGCGACATTGCCAGCGAAGCCGAGCGGCTGGCCGATGGCACCGGCTGGATGCCCGCCATCTTCCGTGCCGAAGCCCCGCAGCAGGACGCGCAGGACGTGACGGCGGACGAGGAAGCCGAACCGCCGGAGGAAGTCGCCGCCGTGGCGGATGAGCAGCCGCAGGCCGAGGCACTGGCCGCGTGACCTTGCACCACAGATAGCGCCCCGGTTCCGGCCGGGGCGCTTCATGCCGAGGATTCCCCCATGAGCCACGACACCACGAACCGCCCCCGCATGGCCGCGACCTACGCCCCCGGCACGGTACGCGCCCGCCGCTGGCATGGCGCTGGCGACGTGCGCGGCTACCGCCCGCCTCGCGGCTGGACAGCCCGCGCCGCCCTGACCGACCTGCACCCCATTACGGGCCGCGCCTTGCCGCGTGCCGTGTGGTGGATCATCGAAACCAAAGAATAGGGAGCAGCCCGCGCCCAAGCCGTTCCGTCTTGGGCGCGGGGAATGCCAAAAATCCGGGCGCGGTCGTGGCCGCGCCCGGTGTTCAAGGCCCAAAGCCAGAGCGCCCCTGCGCCGCCTTCGGGCAGGCGACGCAGGGGCGGCGCACAAGTAGCCTTGTGCGCGAGAAACCCTCGAAGCCCATCAGTGCGTCGGCGCACAGCACCGACGACATTCCGAATGCGCCCCGCCACAATGATCGGGGCTTGTGGGCCTACGCCCCGGCTTGCTGCCACAGGTTGCATGAAAGCGTGCCGTCCTCGACGCTGGCGGTTCGTCGCTTGTACGTCACGAAGGACGGTTCACCGACACGCCGCCCGGCCTTGCAATGGAGCTTCCACGCCACGCCTCAGGCAAGAAGCCAC
This sequence comes from Bordetella ansorpii, assembly GCF_900078705.1. GTDB lineage: Bacteria > Pseudomonadota > Gammaproteobacteria > Burkholderiales > Burkholderiaceae_B > Bordetella > Bordetella ansorpii_A. Next base: position 102,695 of record NZ_FKIF01000008.1, on the reverse strand, counting down.
CTGCTACGTCAGGGACGCTTTCACCTTGTCGCTGGGCGTTGTCCTTGCCCGTATCAGGGCGCAAGCCGATGAAGCCGTCACGCGGGGAGCCGAGTCGGCCATGTTTCCTTTCGGAGCGGGTCGGCCCAAGGCGTCCTGTCTGTTTGTGAATCCTGGCGGTGGCCGGGCTTCTATGGCTGCAACCTTCCAGCGAAAACAATTTCCCCTGCGCTGCGCGCATTCCTCGCGGGACAAATTCTTTTCGCTTCCAGGCGCTCCACTGCGTTGCGCCCGCAAGCGGTGCAGCCAGCCCGTCCCCCGCCGGTCGGATCACAACAGGACGCGATGGGCGCGAACCCTGTTCAACCGAAAGGAAATTCATCATGGCAAACATCGGCACCTTCACCGCAGAGAAAGACGGCTTCACCGGCACGCTTCGCACCCTGACCCTCAACGTCAAGGTCAAGCTGGTTCCCAACGACAAGGGCGACAACGAGAACGCTCCCGACTACCGCCTGCAAGCGGCTGGCCACGACATCGGCGCTGCGTGGAGGAAGACCAGCGAGGCCGGGCGCCCCTACGTGTCCGTGACCCTGGACGATCCTTCGTTCCCGGCGACCGTCTATGCCCGCCTGATCGAAGGTGAGAACGGCACGCACGACCTGATCTGGTCGCGCAACAAGCCCAAGGCGGCCTGACGGCCGCCCACCGCGCCCCGCCCATTGCGGCGGGGCGCGATGCTGCTGATCGCAGCGCCGCACGCACATGGTTTCGGCGGTTGTCTCCTGCCCCGCATGTCCAGCGACGGCATCGCATCGGTGATGGTCGAATGGCTCGAAGCCCGTGGCAGCAAGCGCAAGATGGCGTGTCGGCGCTGGAAGCGCCGCCGGGCTTTCGGGCTGCGCCCCGTGCCGGCAAGCCGTCACGGCCATGCGGCTTCAATCCCTCACGCCTTCGCGCCTGATGGCGCTGCGCGCTCCGCTTGCGGCTATGTCTCGGACGCCGCGATCTGGCTTTCCGTCTCGGCCATCAGCACCGCCGTACTGCAATCGAGTGCGCGGGCGATCTTGAAGATGGCCGCCAGCGTGGGCATGTGTTCGCCACGCTCGACCTTGCCCATGTGCGAACGCTCGATGCCGGCCAGGTGCGCCAGCGATTCTTGCGCAATCCCTCGCTCCATCCGTAGCGCGCGCACCGCCGCGCCGAAGGCTTGCGCCAGATCGGCATCGAAGGTGGTAACGCCGGCCGGTCGGCCTGGCTGAACGGATCGCTTCTGCATAGACAGAAGCGTCGAATCGAAGGACAATTAAAACCACGTTATCTTTAACTCATTGACGAAAAAACGCTGTTCCGTGCCTCTACGGAAATCCGTATCTACGGATTCCAGCAGAACCGGGGAATCGCATCCGTGTCTTTCCGGCTTTCTACAATTCCGCTTTTGCGCTTGCGTTCTTCTCAGGATGCGATGGCTTGCGCATCCGTGCTTGCGCACGAAAGCACGGAGACGGTTCGGCGGTTCCGTGCTTCGACGCAGAAGCGCATCCGTGCATCCTCGGTTTCGTGGAGGTTCCGGCCATGACCCTGCCACTTGTCACCGCTGACGAACGCGCCCGGCTGCTCGCCCACGGCGCGGCGCTCGCCGCTGGCCAGCACCTCGACCCGCTGCCCGTGGTGCGGCTGTTCACCCCCGACGCGCATGTGACCTGGCTGCTGGTGTCGCTCGACCCTGCGGATGACGACACGGCCTACGGGCTGATCGACCTCGGTATCGGGATGCCCTCGCTGGGCACGGTCAAGCTCTCCGACCTGGCCGGCATCGTCGGCCCGCGCAAGCTGCCGGTGCGGCGGGATCGGTATTTCCAGGCGCTGCGCCCGCTGTCGGAGTACGTCCGGCTGGCGCAGGAAAACGGCGCGATCACGGACTGATGAAGGCCAGCGCAGCCCGGCCAGCCGGGGCGCATTGTGACTATTTCGGTCTTACCCAAGACCTGTACGGTCTCAATCGGCATTGATGCACCGAAGCGGTGCCAGCCTGATGCAAACAGTCATGATCTTTGGCGCGGCCTGCGGCACGGTATCCGATGCCGCGCACCATTTCCGGGTTGCGCAGCCGTCGCATTCAGACGATTTCCGCAACACGCCGGAGCCAAACGGTCTTGACACCGACAGTTACAGCTTAACCTTTTTTGATGACGACCTGATGGCGTTTCGATAGCTCCCGCACGGCGGAATCCGTGGCGACGCACCCCAAGCACAGGGAGGTCTCGCCATGACTGATCGCAGCGCCGAACACTGGTATCCGACAGCGGCCTATCTCTACGTCCTGCACCTGGACGGCCCTGCGCTGGCCTGGGAGTACCTGCGAAGGAATCCCGACTACCGCCGCGACTGGCTGCGCCGTCGCCGCCGGCCGGACGCGGCGCAGGCGTGGGGCCTGCGCCTGCTGGAAGATCCCACCCTGGATGCGCGTGACGCGCATCCGGCCTGGTTCCCCGATCACGATGCCGTGGTGCAGCTCTACCCCGATGCAGATCCGCCGCCCGATGCCTACGCCTTCGAGTTCTGGCGCGTGCCTGGCCGCAAGCAACTGATCCACGACGGCAAGCGCCTGGTGCTGGTGTCGCACTGGCCCGGCTGCTGCCTGCGGCTCGCCCTCGGGCCGGGCCTGGAGGATGGCATGGCCTACCTCTACGCCACCCGCGCCTGCGCCACGCCCTGCGCGCGCTATCGCACGCTGGCGGCCGAACTGGATGCCTTGGCCGCCGCCACGGTTGCTGCACCGGCGGCAGCGGCTCGTTCCCGACCCACGCCGGCCGCGGTGCTGGAACTGCATACCTTGCAGGCCCTCGACGCGACCCTGGCAGGTGCATCCTTGCGCGAAGTGGCCGAAGGGTTGTTCGGCGCAGATGCCGTCGCGGCCGACTGGCACAAAGACAGTGCTTTGCGTGCCCGCGTGCGGAGGCTGGTGCGCCGTGGCGAGGCGCTGATGCGCGGCGGCTATCGCAGCCTGGCGCAGCTCCCGCCAGTTGTATCGCAGTAAGGGGGGACGTTTTGCAGTCCCTGCAATTCGTCCCTTAGCAAGAAGCCTCGCTTTCTTGAAAGTGCCTCTATCCGGCCGCGTGGTGTGGCCGGGCTTGATGGAGGTACTTCCCATGCGACCTGCTCCCTTGCGGCCTGCCGCCGCTGCGCCCGCGCAGCCCCAACGCTATCTCACCAACGACGAAGCCGCCGACTACCTGCGCCTGTCGCCGCGCACGCTGGAGAAACAGCGCGTGATCGGTGGCGGGCCGAAGTTCCGCAAGTTCGGCCGCCGCGTCATGTATGCCGTGAGCGACCTCGACGCCTGGGCCGATGCGCGCAGCTACGCGGCGACTTCCGACCCGGAATACGCCGAGCGGCATGCGGGCGACTATCGTGACGGCCGCTGATCTCTGGCTCGCCGGTGGCCATCGCCATGTCCAGCCCATCGCTGCCCCTGCGGCAGCGACCAGCGCAGCAGCGCGAACAGCTCGACCTGTTCCGCGCGCTGCCGGGCGACATGGCGCCGCGCGACAGCCAGGACTTGATGGCCTTTCCGTTCTTCTCGCTCGCCAAGTCGCGGCGCACCGCGCCGATCGACTTCCGGGCGGGCGGCATCACCATCCGCGTGGAAGGGACGCAGGAACACGGCATCGCGACGATCTGGGATGCCGACATCCTGATCTGGGCCGCCAGCCAGATCGTGGAAGCCCGCGATGCGGGCATCCCGACCTCGCGGCTGATGCAGGTGCGCCCCTACGAAATCCTGCGCTTCATCGGGCGTGGCACAAGCTTGCGCGACTACCAGCGCCTGAAAGCCGCCCTCGACCGGCTGCAATCGACCACAGTGGCCACGTCCATCCGCGAAACCACGGGAAGGCGGCTGCACCGTTTTTCGTGGATCAACGAGTGGAAGGAACTGGCCGATGCCAGCGGCACGCCGCTGGGCATCGAGTTGATCCTGCCGGACTGGTTCTACGCGGGCGTGGTGGACGCCGCCCTGGTGCTGACCATCGACCCGACGTATTTCCGGCTCACGGGTGGCATCGAGCGGTGGCTGTACCGCCTGGTGCGCAAGCATGGCGGCCGGCAGGAGCACGGCTGGCAATTCGATTTCCAGCATCTGTACCGCAAGTCGGGCAGCGTGGCGCGTTTCTACGACTTCGCCGCCGACCTGCGCGCCCTGGTGGCGCGGCAATCGTTGCCCGGCTACGTCCTGGGCATCGAGCGGATGCCCGGCGAGAAAACCGAGCTGCTGACCTTCCGGCCCGTGCCGCCCACGGCACGGGGATAACTGCGGGAAAACCTGTTAATTCACTCGTGCTATCAGGCAACAGGAGGCTCGTGCTATCAGGCAACAAATCCTCGTGCTATCAGGCAACAAAATCGGCCGCAAACCCTTGCCACCATTGGGTTTTGCCGCCCTCTAACATTCCTAACTTAAATTCTCTAACTTTTAGTAGAGAAGCGCCGTTTCGGTGGACAACCACCAAACGGCACGAAATGCAGAAGCGAAAGACCGGCTTTCCAACACGGAGGGCCGCACCATGATTCTCGCTCTGCTCAACCAGAAAGGCGGTGTCGGTAAGACCACGCTCGCCACCCACATCGCGGGCGAATTGGCGCTGCGCGGCCAGCATGTTGTCCTGTTCGATGCCGATCCGCAGGGCTCATCACTGGATTGGACGCAGCGCAGAAGCCAGCAAGGCTTGCCACGGCTGTTCAGCACCGTGGGCCTGGCCCGCGAAACGCTGCATCAGGAAGCGCCAGAACTTGCCAGGCGGGCCGATCACGTCGTCATTGATGGGCCACCCAGGATTGCCGCCTTGGCGCGCTCTGCGCTCCTGGCGGCCGAGCGTGTTCTGATCCCGGTGCAGCCCAGCCCCTATGACGTGTGGGCCAGCGCCGAGATGGTGGCGCTGATCCGCGAGGCGCAGGTGTTCCGGCCTGCGCTGCGCGCAGCCTTCGTCATCAACCGGCGCATCAGCACGACGATCATTGGCAGGGAGGCGCGGCAATCGCTGGCCGAGCAGCCGCTGCCGGCGCTACGCGCCGAGGTTCGCCAGCGCATCGTCTTCGCCGACAGCGTGGCCGCTGGCCGGCTGGCCCGCGAGACGGCACCGGACAGCGCTGCGGCGCGCGAAATCACGGCGCTGGTCGATGAACTGTTGCGGTGGCCGACATGACAGCGAAGCCACCACCACAGAACAGCAAACGCACGGCCAAGCGCGTCGGTATCGGCGCACGTCCGCCCGCGAATCCGCATGCCGAGGCATGGATTCGCCAGGGCGACGCCGATGCGCTCAACAAGGGCGACCTCTACACAGCCCGCCTGACGCTCGACGTGACGCCCGCCATGCGGGCGCGCATCAAGGTGTCGGCCTTCACGCGGGGCGTGACGGTGGCCGAACTGCTGCGCGCTTTGCTAGAGCGGGAATTTCCCGAGAACCGCACGGAGAACACGCTATGAACGCATCCGCTGCACCCGCCGCGAACACGGCCACGGCTGCCGCATCGCCTGCGGCTGCGCCGTCGCTCGCGGTATTCGCCGGCCAGGCCGGCAACGTGCCGCTGACGCGCGTATCGCTGGCCTACATCGAACCGCGATTCAAGCTCTACCTGCGCTTCGGCGAACCGGCGCGCACGCTTCGGCTCGACCGCTGGCGGCGCTGTGCGAAGTTCCTGCCAGGCGCGATGTTCTGCCGCATCCGCTGGCAGGCCAATGACTACGGCACGATCCGCTGGCAGTTGATGGTGATGCAAGCCGCCACGCCGCTGGATGCCTTGCAGCGCATCCCCGGCGTGCGGCCCGGTGCGCGCCTGCTGCTGCACGCCGAGGGTGACGCCAGCGTGCGCGCCGTGCTGGAACGCATCGACGCCATCGAGGCGCTGGGCATCGCCCCGTCTGCCGTCTCGCCTGCGTACTGGCGCACGCTGGGCAACCGGCTAGCGGCGCGCCTGCCGCTGCCCGAATACAGCATCGAACGGCACGCCGCTTGGCTGGCCGGAAGGACATTCCCATGACCAGCATTTCTACGACCGGCCCCGCGCCACGTCCTCGCTCGCGCCTGCGCGCTCGCATCGTGCTGGCGGGCCTGACCGCCTGCGGCCTCGCTGCGCTGGCCTGGGCGGCTCTCGTGTCGCCGCTGCCTCGCCTGACGTACAACCCATCCGACAGCGTGGCGGTCGGCTGGTATCGCATCGAGCCGTTCGACCCGCGCACCGCCTCGCTGTCACGTCCGTTGTCCGTGGACAGCATCGTGCTGGTGCCGCTGCCAGCCGAGGCCGCCGCACTGGCTGCGCAGCGCGGCTACCTGCCGACGCGCGTTCCGCTGCTCAAACGTGTGGGCGCAGTCGCACCGCAACACGTTTGCATCGTCGCTGGTCAGATACGCATCGACGGCGTGCCTTCGGCCGCCGTGCTGCCTGCCGACCGGCTGGGCCGGCCGCTGCCATCCTTGCAGCTTTGCCGGCGCCTCGAACCGGGCGAGCTATTCCTGTTGAGCGTGACCAATCCGGCGTCTTTCGACAGCCGGTATTTCGGCCCGGTCAGCGCATCCGCCGTGATCGGCGTCGCGCATCCGGTCTGGCTGAAGGCACGCCCATGATGGCCGCCAATTCGCTGCACGTTGCCGTGCATCTCGTGGTGTCATCGAGCGTGTCGTTCTGCTGGCCGTCGCCATGTCGCCGTGCGTGCAGTGCGGGTGCATTCGCACCGCACTTCGCACTGCCTCCGGCGCAGCCGCCCCACGTGCAGGCGTCTTGCCTCGAATGCGCCCGGCCTGCGGCCATTGGCGGGTTCACCGGCGCGCTGGCTGCAAGCAGCACAGCGCCGCCGGGCCGCCGACGCCCGGAGCGAGAGCGAGGAGCGAAGGCGGAAGGCAAGACAAAAGGGTTCGGCACCTTGCCGACCGCAAAGCCAGTCTGCACATGGGGGGAAAGCGGCACGGAGCGGCTTCGCCGCCGTGCCGCTTTCGGCGCGAGGGTCGCGCCAATGCAGGCATGTCCGCGTGCTTCGCACGACAGGACACGCCAGAGCTTGCAAGGAGCGCAGCCATGACCGACCGCCGCGACGACGATTTCCGGGTGCGCCCCAGCGCCCCGAAGAACCGGGGCAAGGGCCAGGGGCAGAGCTTCGTTTCCAGGGTGCTCAAGCAGGCCGGCAAAGCCAGCAGCGGCAAGTCAGCGGTGCGCAGTCCTGGGGCGGCCGGCACCGGCCAGCGGCCCGGCTCGCGCCTGGGGCGCGGCCATACGGCGGCGCGTTTCGCCGGGGCGAAGCTGACGCCCATGTCGCGGCGCGTGACCATCAAGACCCTGCTGGTCAATCAGCGCAATGCCAGCCCGCAATCGCTCGCCAAGCATCTGCGCTACATCGAGCGCGACGGCGCGGGCCGGGATGGCGAACCGGGACGGGCCTATGGGGCGCAGACGGACGAAGCCGACCTGGACGCTTTCAAGGAACGCTGCGCCGACGACCGGCACCATTTCCGCTTCATCGTCTCGCCCGAAGACGGCGCGGAACTGGACGACTTGCGCACCTATACCCGGCATCTGGTGAACCGCATGGAAGCCGACCTGGGAACCCGGCTCGATTGGGTCGCGGTCGATCACTGGAACACCGACAACCCGCACACGCACCTGATCGTGCGCGGGCGCGACGACACCGGCAAAGACCTCATCATTGCGGGCGACTACATCGCCCACGGGTTCCGCCATCGTGCCGCCGAACTGGCGACCGAATGGCTGGGGCCGCGCACCGAACTGGAGATCCAGCAGACCTTGCAGCGCGAGGTGGAGCAACAGCGGTGGACGAGCCTCGACCGCACGTTGCAGCGCGAGGCCGGCGAGGACGGCCGGGTGCAGACCGAACGCTTCAACGAACCTCGACTGCAACGCCAGCGCCTGCTGCTGATTGGCCGCCTGCAACGCTTGCAGCGCCTGGGCCTGGCCGACGAGACGCAGCCCGGCACCTGGGCCGTCCATGCGGACGCGGAGAAGACCTTGCGCGCCCTGGGCGAGCGTGGCGACATCATCCGCACGATGCAGCGCGCCATGAGCGGCCAGCCGCGCGAACTGGCGGTGTTCGAGCCGGGCGACGACGGCCGTACCATCGTCGGCCGTGTTGCCGCCAAAGGGCTTGCCGACGAGCTGCACGACCGCGGCTATCTGGTCATCGACGGCGTGGACGGCAAGGCCCACTACGTCGCGTTGAACGCCCGCGACGAACTGGCGAACTATCCCACCGGCGCGGTGGTGGAGGTACGCGGTTCCGCCGAGGTGCGCGCCGCCGACAAGAACATCGCCGCGCTGGCGAGCGATGGCCTGTACCGCACCGATCATCACCTGGCGATCGAACAGGGCCGAGCCAAGCCCGGCCGCGACCCGCAGGAGGTTGTCGCCGTCCACGTCCGCCGGCTGGAAGCCCTGCGCCGGGCCGGCATCGTGGAGCGCGCGGCCGATGGCCTATGGAAGGTGCCGGACGACCTGGCCGAGCGTGGCCGACAGTACGACGCTCAGCGGCTGGGCGGCGTGGCGGTGGAACTGAAATCGCATCTGCCGATTGAGCGGCAGGCCCGCGTGATCGGCGCGACCTGGCTGGATCAGCAACTGATCGGCGGCGGCAAGGGGCTGGGCGAGCTGGGCTTTGGTGGCGAGGCCAAGCAGGCGATGCAGCAGCGCGCCGACTTCCTGGCCGAACAGGGGCTTGCCGAGCGGCGTGGGCAGCGTGTGATCCTCGCCCGCAATCTGCTGGGAACGCTGCGCAACCGGGAACTGGCGCAGGCCGCCAAGGACATTGCCGCCGACACCGGCCTGGAGCATCGACCCGTAGGGGACGGTCAGCGCGTGGCGGGCATCTACCGGCGCAGCGTCATGCTCGCCAGCGGGCGTTACGCCATGCTCGATGACGGCATGGGCTTCTCACTTGTGCCGTGGCGTCCGGTGATCGAACAGCGGCTGGGGCAGCAGATCGCCGCGACAGTGCGCGGCGGTGGTGTGTCGTGGGAGATTGGGAGGCAGCGCGGGCCTACCATCGGATAGTCATCGCGCCCGAGCTTCAAGCCAAGTCCTGCGCGACCCGTTCGGCCAGGAAATCGAGCAGCACCCTGACCCTGGCCGGTACATGGCGGCCGGGGCCGACGAACACCGCATGGATATCTTCCACGGCGCCGCAGTCGTGATTCTCCAGCAAGGGCACCAGCCTGCCAGCGGCAAGATCGGCTCCGACGTGGTAACGCGCCAGCCGGGCCACGCCAACGCCGGCCAGTGCCAGTTGGCGCATGCTTTCGCCATCGCCCAGGCGCAGGTCGCCCGACGGTGCGATGGCGATGTGCATGCCATCCCCGTCGATGAAGGGCCAGGCATCCACATGCCGGGCGTAGTTGAAGCCCAGGCGCCGGTGCCGGTGCAGGTCTTCGGGCCGTTCGGGAGTGCCGGCGCGGCGCAGGTAGTCCGGCGAGGCGACCACCACCAGGCCGCTGGCGCCGAGCCGGCGCTGGGTCAGGCGCGAATCCGGCAGCGGCCCGGTGCGGATGGCCACGTCGCTTCGATCGTCCAGCAAATCGACCACGATGTCGCTCAGCGTCACATCCAGTTGAACGTCCGGGAAGCGTTGCAGAAATTCCGCCAGACGCGGCAGCAGGTAGTGGACGCCGAAGGCCACATGGCTGTTGATCCGCACGCGCCCACGCGGTGATCCCACCTGTGCGGCCTCGTGCTCGGCGCAGTCGATGTCGTCGAGGATGCGCAGGCAGCGTTCATGGAAGGCACTGCCTTCGGGCGTGAGTTGCAGCTTGCGCGTGGTGCGATGCAGCAGCTTCGTTCCCAGGCGTGTTTCCAGCCGATTGATGAGCTTGCTGACGGCCGAGGCCGTCATGCCCAGCGGTTCGGCGGCTGCGGTGAAGCCTTCGGCGGTGACCACCGCGATGAACACTTCCATCTCGAAGGCGCGGTTGATGTTCTGCCGAGACATTCAAGGAATCCATTTCAATGGTGAATTGAACTAAAGCATCTATTTCATCATAGCTGTTACTCCTACGCTTCGGAAGGCTCGATCCAATTCATCTATTCCGGAGTGCTTGATGGCCGTTTCCACCCAGCGCGGCACCTTGCCCGCCTTGCTGTCCATGATGGTCGGTGGCTTCGCCATCGGCACCACCGAATACGCGAGCGTCGGCGTGCTGCCGCAGATCGCCGGCGATTTCGGCGTCAACCTGGCGCGCGCCGGGCTGGTCGTCAGCGGCTATGCGCTGGGCGTCAGCTTCGGGTCGCCGATCCTCGCGGCGCTGACGGGAAACCTGTCGCGCAAGACGCTGATGCTGGCGGTCATGGCCTTGTTCGTCCTGGCCAATGCGGCTGCGGCGTTGAGCGCGAGCTATGAGTTCCTCATCGTCGCGCGCATCCTGTCGGCCTTGCCGCATGGCATCTTCTTCGGCGTCGGAGCAGCGATCGCCGCGAGTTTCGTGGCGGAAGACCGGCGCGCGTCGGCGGTGGCGATCGTGTTCGGCGGTCTGACGATCGCGGTCGCCGCTGGTGTGCCAATTGCGACCGTCATCGGCCAGCGCCTGGGTTGGCCGATGGCCTACTGGTTCGTGGCGGCCATCGGTCTGGTGTCGCTGCTGGCGATGGCGGCCACCTTGCCGCGCAAGATCGACATCGCGCCGGCCGGCAGCCTCATCGAGCAGGTCAAGGTGCTGGGCAGTGGACGCCTGCTGATCGCGTTCGGCATGAACTTCTGCGCCTGGGGCGGCACCTTCGTCGCCTTCGCCTATCTGCCCAGCATCTTGGCCGACATCACCGGCTTCGGCCCGAACGGCGTGGCGTGGATGCTGGCCCTCTACGGGGTCTCGGTGATCGTCGGTAATTTCCTCGGCGGGCGGGTATCCGACAAGAAGGTCGTGCCGGCACTGGTGCTGATGCTCGGCGCGCAGGCGGCGGTGCTGCTGATCTCACCTTCACCGCGTCGTCAATGCTCGGCTCGATCCTGACGCTGGGCGTGCTCGGCGCGCTGATGTTCTGCAACGTGCCGGGGCTGGCACTGTACGTCGTGCAGCTTGCCCAGCGCCATCGGCCTGGCAACGTGGACATCGCTTCCACCCTCAACGTGTCGGCGGCGAATGCCGGCATTGCGCTTGGCGCTGTCATCGGCGGGTTGGTGGCGGAGTCCCGGTTGGGGCTGGGTGCGACGCCGTGGGTCGGCGCGATCATGGTGGGCATCGGCCAGCTGCTGACGGTGTGGAGCGGCTGGCTGGACAGGCGGCAGGTAGCGGCCGTAGCGGTGGTGGCCGACGGCGCCCAAGGGCATTGAACATGTCAGGCCGCATCCCACGGCGCTTGTTGCCAGCGTTCCAGCAGGAAATCGCTGAACGCCGTCAGCCGGCGCGGCACGGGTTCGCGTCGCGCCCGCACGATGCTGATCTTGGAGGGCGTGGCTTCCCAGTCCGGCAACACACGCACCAGCCGCCCGTCGCGCAGCTCCTCGTGAATGTCCCAGGTCTCGCGCAGCGAGATGCCCAGTCCGGCCAGGCACCACGCATGCAGCACGTCGCCGCTGTCGCTGCACAGCGTGCCGCTGACCGCGACAGGCTTCTCCCGGCGGCCCTTGCGCAGCGGCCAGGTGTTTTGCAGCAGGCCCGGATAGGCGAACACCAGGCAGTTGTGCCGCTCCAGTTCTTCCGGCTGCGCGGGTTGTCCATGCGCTTTCAGGTAGGCGGGAGATGCCGCCAGGATGCGCCGGTTGTCGGCCACGCGCCGCGCCACCAAACGCGAATCGGCCAGCTCGCCCATGCGGATCGCCATGTCCAGGTCGCCGCTATACAGATCCTGCACCTGATCGGACAGGCGCAGGTCGAAGCCGACCCTGGGATGCACGCGGCAGAAATCGTGGATCGCCGGTGCCACGAACTTGCGGCCGAACGGCGTGGGCGCGGTCAGGCGAATGGTGCCGCTCAGTTCCTGGCTGGCGCCGCTCGCCAGTTCCTGCACTTCTTCCAGCACGCCGAGCGCGACCCGTGCGCGCTCGGCGATGGCTCGGCCTTCGCCGGTGATGCGCAGGTTGCGGGTGTTGCGCTCGAACAGCGTGGTGCCCAGCGCCTGTTCCAGCCGGGCGATCTGCTTGCTGACCGTCTTGGGCGCGAGGTGCAGGTCGCGTGCGGCGGCGGAAAAGCTCTGGCGCTCCACCACGTGCACGAACACCGCCAGGTCATCGAGGTTGCGCAGAGCCATTTGGGTCATTTCGTGGAAAGTGTTTGTCTATTTTGGTCATTTAAAGGATATACCGAATCCGCGAGACTGACACTCTTTGTCCCCCATGCTGCCGTCGCCATGCTCCCTTTGGAGGTGCGCCCCGCAGCGCAGCCCGACAGGAGTTCTCGATGAGCCAGCGCATTCTTTTCGTCCTCACCAGCCACGACCGCAAGGGGCCGTTTGACGCCGCCGACGCGGCGCCCAGCGGCTTCTATCTCTCCGAGGTCACGCATCCGCACCGGGTACTCGCCGATGCCGGCTACGCCGTGGATTTCGTCAGCCCCAAGGGCGGCAAGACGCATGTTGACGGCCTCGACCTGGACGATCCGGTCAATGCCGCGTTCTGGAACGATGCAACCCTGCGCGGCGCCACCGAAACCACACTGGCACCGTCCCAGGTTGATGCCGACGCCTATGCCGCGATCTTCTATGCCGGCGGCCACGCGACGATGTGGGACTTCCCCGACAGCACCGAGCTGGCCGCGATTGCCGTCCGCATCTATGAGCGTGGCGGCATCGTTGCAGCGGTGTGCCACGGCCCGGCCGGGCTGGTGAACCTCAAGCTGTCCGATGGCCGCCATCTGGTCGATGGCAAGGACGTGTCAGCCTTCACCAACGACGAGGAACGCGCGGTCGGCCTGTACGACACCGTGCCGTTCCTGCTGGCCGATGCCTTGCAGGAACGAGGTGCCCGCCACGTGCCCGCGCCTAACTTCCAGGCGCAGGTGGTGGTGAGCGAACGGCTGGTAACGGGCCAGAACCCGGCCTCGGCCAAGGGCGTGGCCGAAGCGATGCTGCCGCTGCTGGCATCGGCAGGACGGGACTGAACCATGAACGAGCGCATGCCCTTCGTCATCTACGTGTTCGCGCTCTGCGCGTTCGCCCTGGGCTTCACCGAGTTCGTCACCATCGGGCTGGTGTCCACCATTTCCACCGACCTGCATGCCAGCGTCAGCCAAGTCGGCACGGCGGTCACGGCCTACGCGCTGGGCGCGGTGATCGGCGCGCCGGGCCTGACCGCACTGGCCACGCGCTGGCCGCGCAAGCGCCTGCTGCTGGTGGCGATGGCGCTGTTCACACTGGGCAACGCGGTGGTCAGCCTGTCCGATGCACTGACGCCGATGCTGGTGGCCCGCTTCGCCTCGGGGCTGGGGCATGGCGTGTTCCTGGCCGTGGCGTCCAGCGTCGCCACCCAACTGGCGGGCCGGCATCGGGCCGGCGCGGCGGTGGCCGTGGTGTTCGGCGGCCTGACGCTGGCGCTGGCGCTGGGCGTGCCGCTCGGCACCTACCTGGGCAGCGTGTTGAGCTGGCAGGTCATCTTCATGGCCGTGGCCGCCAGTGGCGCGATCGGCTTCCTGGGGCTGCTGGCCTTGATGCCGACCGATCGCGCCGATCCCTCGGCGCAGGCCGATGCGATGGATGGGCTCAAAGCCATGTTCAATCCACGCCTGCTGGCCGGCGCCGGCATCACCGTGTTGGCCTATGCCGGATCGTTCTCGCTCTACACCTATATCTCGCCGCTGCTGTTGCAGGTGACGAAGACCAGCGCAAGCACGGCCAGCCTGCTGATGCTGGGCTATGGCGTGATGGCGGCCATCGGCAACGTGTGGGGCGGACGGCTGACCGACCGCAAGGGCGCCGACACGGCCGTGATGACGGTGCTGGTCGGTCTGGCCGTGGTGTTGCTGGCGATATGGGCCTGCGCGCCGTCCCTGCCGCTGATGGTGCTGCTGACCGGCCTGCTGGGGGCGCTGACCTATGCGGCGGTGCCGGCTTTGCAGGCACGGGTGATCGGCTTGTCGCACCTGCATGCGCCGCAGGCGCCGGCAGTGGCGGCCGGGCTGAACATCGCCGGCTTCAATGGCGGCATCGCGCTGGGTTCCCTGCTGGGCGGCGCCAGTCTGGAAGCTATGGGGCTGACCAGCACGGCGTGGGTCGGTGCCGTTGCCGTGGGCCTGGGGATCGTCTGGATGGTGTGGCAGATGCGGCGTCCGGCTTTCGTCGGCGCAGGGCTTCAAGGGTAGGTGCAGCATGGCGCTTCGGCATCTACGCTCTTTTCTGGTCGTGGTTGAAGAACCGCACTTCGCCCGCATCCCCGAAGCGTTGCACATCGAGCAGTCGTCACGGTTCCGACTACGGGCTATGCGCGGCAGTCTCCTGGCGCGCATAAACCACCAGCCGCAGGTGCCGGTCTTCATCGACGGTCAGCGAGGTGTGCTCGAACGGCTCGGGCTTGCCGTCGATCAGCAGCTTGCGAACGCCATTGCAGGCCGCATGAACGTCGTGCTGCCGCCACCATGTCTTGAACTCGGGCGAAACCCGTTCCAGTTCGTCCACCAGTTCGTGAATGTCCGCTTCCTGCGTGGCGCGGGCAAAGTCGCGTCGGAAGCTGGACAGCATCAGCGGAGCTTGTTCTTCCCAGGCGTCCACGCGCTCGTGCAGGGCGGGATCGGTGAACAGCAGCCAGAGCAGATTGCGCCGCTCGGGCGCGTGCGCGCCGAAGCCGAAAATCTGATCGGCAGGCGCATTGAAGCCCAGCACGTCCCAGCGCAGGTTGAGCACGAAGGCCGGGTGCGGCAGGTCGTGCATCAAGCGCCGCACCAGCGGCGGCAGCACGCACCATGTTTTTCCCGGCTCGGCCGGTGGCCTCTCGTGCGCCAGCAGGAACAGGTGCCGCCGCTCGGCGGCATCCAGTTTCAGCACTCGCGCCAGGTTGTCCAGAAAGGTGGCCGAAACACCAATATCGCGCCCCTGTTCCAGCCATGTGTACCAGGTCAAGCCGACACCAGCGAGCGCGGCGACTTCCTCGCGCCGCAGTCCTGGCGTGCGGCGGCGGCCACCGCTGGGCAACCCTACGTCGGCCGGCGACAGGCGTTCGCGGTGCGCGCGCAGGAAAGCCGCCAGATCGGAGCGCGTTCGTTCCAGGGTTCGCATCGCTACCTCATTGTTTTTAGTAATAGCATAAACAGTTAAATTGTAATTGCTTAAAAAGGATTTGAGAATGATCGCGTCTTTACCCTGGATACGCAAGATGAACTCAAATCCCTGCCTTTCGACGCCGCCCATGCGCGCCGTCAGTGGCCCGCCGTGGCTCGGTTTGTCCGTGCTGCTGCTGGCCGGTTTCGTCACGATCTTCGACCTGTTCGTGGTCAATGTCGCCATCCCCAGCATGCAGGCCGGGCTGGGCGCGAGCTTCGCGCAGATCGGTTTCATCGTGGCCGGCTACGAGCTGGCCTTTGGTGTGCTGCTGATTACCGGCGGGCGGCTGGGCGACCTGTTCGGCCGTCGCCGGCTGTTCGTCGTCGGCATGGCGGGCTTCACCGTGGCCTCGGCCTTGTGCGGGCTGGCGCCCAATGCCGGGTTCCTGATCAGTGCCAGGGTGTTGCAGGGGTTGACGGCCGCCTTGCTGTTCCCGCAGGTCTATGCGTCCATCCGCGTCAACTTCGACGGCGACGACAGCCGCCGTGCCTTCGGCCTGCTGGGCATGACGCTGGGCCTGGCCGCGATCGCCGGGCAGGTGCTGGGCGGCTGGCTGGTTCATGCCGACCTGTTTGGGCTGGGCTGGCGCAGCATCTTCCTCATCAACGTGCCCATCGGGCTGTTCGCCATCGCCGCCGCACGGTGCATTCCCGAGTCGCGCGCGCCGCAGCGCCCGGCCCTGGACTGGACGGGCGTGGCACTGGTCAGCGCCGGGCTGGCGTTGCTGCTGGTGCCGCTGATCGAGGGGCCGGGCCAAGGCTGGCCGGCCTGGAGCCTGGGGTCGCTGGGCGTGGCGACGGCGCTGCTCATGCTGTTCTACCGGCAGCAGGAGCAGCGGCGGATTGCCGGTGGTTTGCCGCTGGTGGACATGCGCCTGCTGGCGCAGCGCCGTTTCGCGCTGGGCGCGGTGCTGGTGCTGCTGGTCTATTCCACATCCAGTTCGTTCTTCTTGTGCTTCGCGCTGCTGGTGCAGACGGGGCTGGGCCTCGATCCCTTCGTGGCGGGCAGCATCTTCGCACCGTGCAGTGTGGGCTTCGTCGCGGCATCGCTAGCGGCGCCTCGGCTGGTTGCCCGCTGGGGAGCCGCCGCCATCGTCAGCGGGGCGCTGGTCTATGCCGCTTCGATCGGCCTGCTGATCGCCCAGGTGCAAGCCGCGGGCGCGGAACTGGTGCCCATGCGGCTGATCCCCGTTCTGGTCGTGGTCGGTGCCGGCCAAGGCTTCATCATGACGCCGCTGCTGAACCTGGTGCTGGGCTTTGTCGATGAAGCGCAGGCTGGCATGGCTTCGGGCGTGATCTCGACCGTGCAGCAGGTCGGCGCCGCGCTGGGCGTGGCCGTGGTCGGCATCCTGTTCGGTGCGGCGCTGGCCGCAGGCGATGGCGCAGCGGCGCAAGCAGGCCAATACGCTTCCGCCTTCGTCGTGGGAATGCTCTACAACCTCGGTGCCGCTCTGCTGATCTGCATCCTGTTGCTGATGCTGGCAAGAACACAACGGTCGGCAGGCTGACAGGGGAAGGTGCGCGATGGAACTCCGGCATCTTCGTTGCTTCCTGGCCGTTGCCGAAGAACTCCACTTCGCACGCGCGGCGGAGAAGCTACACATGGAGCAGTCGCCGCTGTCGCGCACCATCAAGGAACTGGAAGAAGACCTGGGCGAACAGTTGTTCGTCCGCACCAGCCGCAGCACGCGCCTGACGCGAGCGGGTAAGCTGTTTCTGGAGCATGTGCCGCGCGTGTTCTCTGCCTTGCAGCAGGCACGCGACAGCGTGAAGGCGGCAGCCAATGGTTTCCACGGACAGTTGCGCATTGCACTGTCCGATGGCATCACGCCGTCACGCCTGCCGGCCTTGCTCGCGCTTTGCCGACAGGAGGAACCCGAGGTCGATATTCGGTTGTTCCAAGTACCGCTGGCACAGCAGATCAAAGGGCTGCAAGACGATCTGTACGACGTGGGCTTTGCACAGTCGGACGAAGTGGGCGACGGTATCGCCGCCGAAGCGGTCTGGAACGATCCGCTGATGGTGGCAGTGCCGGCGCGCCATCATTTGCTCAAGCACAAGCGGATTCCACTGGATGAAGTGCTGCAATTTCCACTGGTGTTGTGCGACCCGATGGCCTGCGAGGGCCATGCGCGCCAGGTCGATCGGTTGCTGCGCCATGCCGACCGGGAACCCCTGATCGCCGAGCGCGTCGCCTCGTTCGAGCTGATGATGGTGGTCGTATCAGCCGGCTTCGCCCTGGGCCTGGCCGGTGCGCCACATATCGCGGCAAGCCAGGAATCTGGTGTGGTGGCCCGGCCCCTGGCTGGGCGCTCGCCCCTGCTGACGACCTACCTGCTGCGCCCGGAAGGCGAGCCTTCGGAAACGCTCGCCCGCTTCATCGAACGGGTGCAGGCCATCGACCTGCCTGAAGGCGCGAGGCCCGCGCCGCCACCTGAACCTGATCCCCAGGAGGACAACCCGCCATGAAACGCATTGCCCCATTGCTGTTGATCGCCGCGCTCACGGCCTGCGGCCAATCCGAGACGCCCAAGCCGGCCAACGTGCCGACCGTGGACGAATTGGCCGCCGATCCAGCGCGGCTGAAGGAACTGCGCCAGCAATGCAAGACCGACCGCGCGACGCTGGGAGACGTGCTCTGCAACCGTGTGGCCGAGGCCACGCGCAAGCGGTTCTATGGCGATGGCAAGACACCCTACACGCCATCGGAAACACCGCCGAAATTCTGAATGCTCTGCGCTGTGCAATGCTTCATCGCGCCAGGAATGACGCCATGAGCACCGGGGCCAGAACGGTCAGTACGAATCCGCTGACGAGCGCCAGGGGAACGATCTCCGTGGCGCAGGCTTGCTTGACGATAGGCAGCGTGGAATCCAGCGCCGTGGCGCCGGCGCTGCCGACTGCGGCAAACGGATGGCGCGTTCCCATCAGGTAGAGGATGGCGATGGCCAGCAGCTCGCGCAGAAGATCGGTCATCAGCGCCACCGTTCCATAGTCCTGGCCAAGTACGTTGCCGATCATGACGCTGGAGAGGGTGAACCAGCCGAAGCCGGAAGACAGGGCCAATGACACGCTCAAGGCTTCGCCCGTGAGCCAGGCTGCGCCACAGGCACCCAGCAACGACCCCGCCACGACCAGCAGCGGGATTGCCAGGGCGTATGGCGACCGCCAACTGGCATCCAGCCGCAATTGCGCGAGGTCGATACCGACCAGCGCGATCAGCAGCAACAGGAACGACCAGCTCAATGGCAGCGGAATGGATTCCGCGCCGGCCTTGTGCATCAGCACGAACGACAGTCCGCCCAGCGCCACCATGAGCAACGCGATGGCGCATTCCTTCAGGGGCTGCCAGAGCTGGGCGATTCTCTCGCCCTTTGCGACAGGCATGGCCTTGCGCCTGTTTCGTCGCAGCAAGGCGCCGATCAGCAGGCATGGGATGAGCGTCGTGAGCAAGGCAAACACGCCGGCCTTGTAAAGCGCGGCCCCCAACGTCTGCGCCGAGGAAACCACCTCGCCAAACTCCATCCCGATCAGGAACAGCAGCAGCCAGACCAGCGGGCCGATAAGCCGGATCGACCCGGCCCGCCAGGACTGGGGAATGACGCGACCGGCGATCCAGCCGACCATCAGCGCGCCCAGAATAGGGGCAAGAGAGGCAAGGATCGTCATCGGCGCGCGTCTTCCCGCGCCGCTTCCATCGTGTCGAATGTGCCGCGCCACCGGCGTAGCTGTTCGGCGGTGGCCGTCACGCCGCCACACACCACCACCAGCACGTTCTCGAAATCCGCCAGTGCGCTGGCTTGGCCGTAGGCCACGGCCAGGCTGGCGCCGCACGCAGGCTCCACCAGTAGCCGGTGGTCGTCGAGAAACCGCTCGCATGCCTGCACGGCAGCCTGGTCACTGACAACCACGGGGCGCACGGGATGCTGGCGGGCCAGCGCGAACGCCTGTTCGCACACCTGGCGCGCGCCCAGCGACGTGGCGATGCTGGTGATGGCATCCAACGCGATGCGATCCCCCGTCGCCAGCGAGCGTGCCAGCGCATCGGCCCCGTCCGTTTCGGCCGCGATGACGGGCACATCCTGCCAGCCGTTGCGCCGCAAGCCTTCGACCACGCCGCAGAACAGGCCGCCACCGCCCACCGACAGCACGACGGCATCGGGCTTGATAGCGGCGGCGGCCACTTCGTCGATCAAGGTGGCATGCCCTTGCCAGAGCAGCGGATCGTCGAAGGGATGCAGGAAGGCATCGTCTTCGCCCAGCATGGATTGCGCCATCGCATTGGCTTCGTGCCAGGCCGCGCCATGCACGACCAGTTGCGCGCCTTGCGCCTGAATCAGCGCACGGGCGCGCTCAGTGGTGGTTTCCGGCACGACCACGACGACAGGAATGGACAGGCGACGCCCCGCATAGGCCACGGCAATGCCTGCATTGCCACCCGATGAGGACACGAAGCGGCGCTTGCCAGCGCGCGCGTGCGCCTCGCAGGCCAGCCCGATACCGCGAATCTTGAACGAGCCAGGCGGCTGCAAGTTATCGAGCTTGAGCCAGACGCGCCGCCGGGCAGCCAGGCTCAGCGGATCGGATTCGATCAAGGGGGTTTCGAGGTGCAAAGGCATGGGGAACCGGGACGGAAAAACGGGAAATGGAAGCGTGGTTTTCAGTGTACGAAATAATCATGAATGCGATAATCCATTTCTTATTCAAAGAATATTTGCGCTATGAGCACAAATAAAGAGCTGGCGTTGATGGAAGACATGGCGGTGTTCGCCAAGGTGGTGGAAACGGGCAGTTTCTCGGAGGCGGCGCGCCAGCTTGGCAGCACGCCCTCTGCCACCAGCCGCGCCGTGGCCCGGCTGGAGAAGGCGCTGGGTACGCGCCTGCTCCAGCGCACCACGCGCAAGCTGCGCCTGAGCGAAAGCGGCCGAGAGGCGCACGCGCATTGCCTGGAGATGGTGCAGGCGGCGCAGGCGGTACTGGCCGGCGCAGGCCGCCACGACGACGAGCCGCACGGCCTGGTGCGCTTGAGCGTGCCCAAGGCGGTGGGCCGCTTTGTGGTGCATCCGCACATGCCTGCGTTCCTGGCCCGCTACCCCAAGGTGGATGTGCAGATCCGCCTGGACGACCGGCACCTTGACCTGATCGACGAACAGATCGACTTGGCGATCCGCATCACCGACCAGCCACCGCGGGGCCTGATGGGGCGGCCCTTGCTGCCGATCGACCATATGTTGTGCGCCACGCCGCGCTATCTGGCCGAGCATGGCACGCCCGCGCACCCGCACGACCTGAAAGGCCATAGCTGCATCTACTTGGGCGAGGAACCGGGCGATTCGCGCTGGAAGTTCGTGCGCGAGGGAAAGCCGGTCAGTGTGCAGGTGCAGGGGCGCTACGCGGCCAACCACACCGGGGTGCGGCTCGATGCCGTGCTGCACCACATCGGCATCGGCAGCCTGCCGTACTTCACGGCTCGGTACGCCTTGCAGCAGGGCTTGATCGTCCAGGTGCTGCCGGAATGGACGTTCAAGACGCATTACAGCGGCCAGGCTTGGCTGCTGTATCCACCGACCCGTCATTTGCAGCCCAAGCTGAAGGTGCTGATTGCCTTTCTGGCCGAGCGGCTGGGATGCGAGCCAACACTCGCCAAACCGGCAGTCCCCTACGAAAACCCGGAGTCCGGCATGTCATGGCCCAATGCCAAAAGCTCCGATCAGCCGAACACGAAAACCAGCGCGTAGAACACCAGCAAGCTCGCCAGCACCGCAACGATCATTTGCCTGACGAAGAAGGCGATGACGACCGCGCACAAGCTGCCCCACAGGTAGGGGTTGTCGGGAAACGAGCGGAGCACGCCGTTCTCCATCAGGATGATGGGGCCGCAAATGGCCGTCAGCAGGCATGGGGCCGAGTATTTCAGGGCGTCATGCAGCAGCTTCGGAATTCGCACGGGCAGCCGCGGTTCAAGGAACACGTAGCGATTGGCGAACACGATGGCGGCCAGTGCCAGTAGCAGCGTCCAGCTCATGGCCGCACCTGCGTCATCCGGGCCATCGCGACGGAGAACGCCATGCCACACAGCCCCGCGATCACGATGCCGCCCTCGACATGGCCGTAGGCAAGCAGCATGGACAGCAGCAGCGACACGGCGATGCCCGACAATGTGCTCTTGTCCTTGACCATCGGCACGACGATGGTGGCGAAGGTGGCGATGATGGAAAAATCGAGGTGGTAGCGATCCAGATCGGGAATGGACGCTGCCATGACGATGCCCGCGAGGCTGAACGCCACCCAGCCGACGTAGAAGGTCAGGCCCGCGCCCAGCAGGTAGCTGACGGATAGCCCACGCTTGCTGTCTTTGGTGCTGCTCAGGGCGAACAGTTCATCAGTCAGCAGGAAGCCGATCGGCAGCCGGTAACGCGCTTGCAGGCGGGAGACGAAGCCGCGCAGCGATAGGGCATAGATGAAGTGCTGGGACGTAATCAGGAACACCGAGATCACGATCGTCTGGACATTGGCACCCGACACCAGCAAACCCAGCGTCACCAGTTGCGCGGCGCCGGCGAAGACGATGGCGGACATGCCGACGCTCTGCCACACGCTCAGGCCGGACTGGATGGCCATCGAGCCGGCCAACAGGCCCCAGGGCACCACGGCCAGGCACAGCGGCAGCATCTCCACGGCGCCTTCGAGAAATTGTTGCCTTCGCTGCGATGCGCGCAGGGGCGGTGTATGCGGTGCGGCCGAATCGTCCATCGTCTGCCTGGTCAGGTCTGAAACAAAGTGACCGAGGACTTTAGTGGCGCGCGGCGATGGCGTCTTGAACGATCTTGCCGTATCGAGGCCGAGCCTACTGGCGTGAAATCCCGCGCACGAACTCGCCGGGCGTCACGCCCAGCGACTTCTTGAAATGGCGGCTGAAATGGCTTTGGTCGGTGAAGCCGCACGCCATCGAAACCGCCGCGATGGGACTGCCGTGCAGCAGCATGTCCTTGGCCTTGCGCAGTCGCGCCTGGACGATATAGACGTGCGGCGGAATGCCGGCCACCGCCTTGAACTGCCGCAAGAAGTGCCACGGGCTAAGTCCGGCCATGTCCGCCAGCTCGACCAGGGAGAAGTCATGCTCGGGGCTGCTGTCCATCCGCTGCCTGACATTGGCGATCTGCGTCGTCGCGCAGGGTAAGGCTCGTGGCGGGCGGCGCGTCTTGCCGTGGCGCAGCCGCAGCCAGGTCAGCGACGACAGCAGTAGTGTTTCCTTGAGCAGCGTGTCCCCCGGACGGGCAAGCAGGTCGAACGTCATGCGCAGTTGCTGCGCCAGGCCGGGGTCGTGCAGCACCGCATCAGGAAACCAGGGGATTGTCCCCGCCGCGCTCTGCATGTCCCTGGAGATCGCAAAGAACAGGTCGGGATGGGGATAGATCGCCCGATAGGCCCAGCCACCTTCCATTTCCGAGCTGCCGGTATGCACGTCGTCGGCATTGACCAGGATGATGTCGCCCTTCGGTGCCACGTGCTCCGCACCGGAGCGATAGAAGCGTTGGGCACCTTCCTCGATGACGCCGATGCAGAACGTCTCGTGGACATGCCGGGAGAACCGCTGCTGGTGGTAGCGCGCTTCCAGCATGTCCAGCCCGCCGAGCATGTCGAGGCGCTGGTATCGGGTGCGCTCCCCTGTCTTGGCCTTGTCTGTCATGGCCGTATCCGCCTTCATTGTTCTTTGTACGAAATTGCGCTCCACACGGCACCGCAATACCTAATTGCAACCACTTTGCCGTCAGCATAAGGCAACTATCCGGCTTGCGGGATTTCAACCTCGCGTGGACGTTGCTTGGTTTCCAGCAATCCCCATCGGGCTGATCGGATGGAAATTTCGCCGCCAATGTTCCCGTCGCGTCCCACAAGGCGCCCTTACTCGCGGCGATTTACTCAGGTACGACGGTTCACGAATCGTTGCTTTTTTCATCATCTTGCTTCCGATAACAGTCTTTGACCGGCACTGACCCGGCACTGATCCTCGCGCTATGCGGCACGTCCTTGTGCCGCTTCGGAACGAGGAAAAGCGCAGGAACATCGGAGGCCAGTCAATGCAAGCTCAGGGCGTGCTGTTTGGGCAGATCGCCGCCGTCTTCGGCATCGTGATCGCCGGCGTATGGAGTGCAACGCAATGGACAGCCGCCGCCCTGGGCTATCAAGTACGCCTTGGCTCGCCGTGGTTCGATTTCTTCGGCACGCCGGTCTATCACCCCTGGCGGCTGTTCGAGTGGTGGTTCTTCTTCGATGCCTACGCGCCCCAGGTCTTCGACATCGGCGGGGCCATCGCGGGCGGCAGCGGCCTGCTGGCCGTGGTGGTGGCCATCGCCATGTCGGTGTGGCGCTCGCGGCAATCGCGCATGGTCACGACCTACGGTTCGGCGCGCTGGGCCGAAGCGGATGACATCCGCAAAGCCGGGCTGACGCAGCCGGCCGGCGTCTTCCTCGGCAAGTATCGCAACGAGTATCTGCGCCATGAAGGCCCGGAACACGTCCTGACCTTCGCGCCCACTCGCTCGGGCAAGGGTGTCGGCTTGGTCGTCCCGACATTGTTGTCCTGGCCGGCTTCGGCCGTCATCCATGACATCAAGGGCGAGAACTGGCAGATCACCGCAGGCTGGCGCAGCCGGTTCAGCCACTGCCTGCTGTTCAACCCGACCGATGCGAAGTCAGCGGCCTACAACCCGCTGCTCGAAGTCCGGCGCGGCGCGCATGAGGTGCGCGATGTGCAGAACATCGCGGACATTCTCGTTGACCCCGAGGGCGCGCTGGAGAAGCGCAACCATTGGGAGAAGACTTCGCACGCGCTGCTGGTCGGGGCCATCCTGCATGTGCTCTATGCCGGCGAGGACAAGACGCTGCGCGGCGTCGCCAACTTCCTGTCCGACCCGGCCAGCCCGTTCGAGCTGACCTTGCACCGGATGATGACGACGAAGCACCTGGGCGATGCACCGCACCCGGTTGTCGCGTCCGCCGCCCGCGAAGTGCTCAACAAATCGGACAACGAGCGTTCGGGCGTGTTGAGCACCGCCATGTCGTTCCTTGGCCTGTACCGCGACCCCACGGTGGCCGAAGTCACCTCGCGTTGCGACTGGCGCATCGCCGACCTGATCGCATCCGAGCATCCGGTGTCCCTCTATTTGGTGGTGCCGCCCTCGGACATTTCCCGCACCAAACCGCTCATCCGCCTGATCCTCAACCAGATCGGCCGGCGGCTCACCGAATCGCTCGATGGCAGCGACGGCATCGAGCGTCGCCACAAGCTGCTACTGATGCTGGACGAGTTCCCGGCGCTGGGCCGGCTCGACTTCTTCGAGACGGCGCTGGCCTTCATGGCCGGCTACGGCATCCGCAGCTTCCTCATCGCGCAGTCGCTCAACCAGATCGACAAAGCCTACGGCCAGAACCACTCCATCCTCGACAACTGCCACGTCCGCGTGACGTTTTCGACGAACGACGAACGCACGGCCAAACGGGTTTCGGAAACGCTGGGCACCGCCACCGAACTGCGCGCCCAGCGCAACTATGCCGGGCACAGATTGGCCCCGTGGCTGGGGCACCTCATGGTGTCGCGCCAGGAGACGGCCCGCCCGCTGCTGACGCCCGGTGAAGTGATGCAGCTTCCGACCGACGAAGCCGTGGTGATGGTGTCCAGCGTGGCACCGATCAAGGCCAAGAAGCTGCGCTACTACGCCGACGCCAACTTCAAGAGCCGCGTTTTGCCGCCGCCTGCGCTCGCGGCCGAGCAGTACGCCGACGCGCCACCGGCCCGGCCCGACGACTGGAGCGGCCTGGCGATCCCCGCTGTACCAGCGGCCCCGGCTGCGAGCCTGTCCAGCGATGGCGCAGGCACCGCCGATGACGGCGGCCCGCGCCGCCAGCCTGAGCTATCCGAAGTCGCCGAATACAGCCCCGAGCCGCAGCCCGCAGGCAACGACCTGGCGCTGCTCGATGACGACGACCTGCCGCTGCCGCTTCCCGGCCAGCTCGACCCGGCCATGCAGCGCACGGCCCGGCTGGCTTCCCTCGACCCCAACGACGGAATCGACTTATGAGCCAATACCGCCTCAACCTGTTCATCCAGCCTGAGCACGCCAAGCGCCTAGAAGAATTGGCCGCCAAGAAAGGCGTGTCCAAGTCGTCCATTGTCGCGGCGGCGCTCGCATCGTGGCTGTCGCCCGATGCCGGCGACCAGCGCGAGGCCGCCATCGCCAAGCGGCTGGACCGCCTGTCGCGGCAGACCGAACGCCTGGAGCGCGACCAGAACATCCAGATCGAAACGCTGGCGCTGTTCATCCGCTACTTCCTGACCGTCAGCACGCCGGTTCCCGAAGCCCATCAGGACGCGGCCCGCGCCCAGGGCAAGGCGCGCTTCGAGCAGTTCGTCGAACAACTGGGCCGTCACTTGCTGCGAGGCCGAAGCCTGGTGCGTGACGTGGTGGAAGAACTGCACCCCGACCCGGCGCGAATGGATGACGCGGCAGCACTGGCCGAAGCGCAGGAGCGTGCCTCATGAGCGCCGTTCCGCAAACCCCACCCGAACGATCTTCCACCGCAGCTTCGCTGGATCGCCGCATCCAGATGCTGCGCACGGCTATGGGGCCGGTCATCGCCGCTGCGCTGGCCGACCCGGACGTGGTGGAAATCATGCTCAACCCCGACCGCACCTTATGGGTGGATCGGTTGTCGTCGGGCCGCACGCCGCTGGGCGTGGAACTGTCCGAAGACGATGGCGAGCGCATCATCCGCCTGGTGGCCGCGCACGTCGGCGCGGAGGTGCATCGCGGCCGACCGCTGCTGACCGCCGAGTTGCCCGAAACCGGCGAGCGGTTCGAGGGCATCCTGCCCCCGGCCGCACCCGGCCCGGCCTTCGCGCTGCGCAAGCGCGCCGTGAGCATCATCGGCCTGGATCGCTATGTGGCCGACGGCATCCTGACCACCGGGCAGGCCGAGTTCCTGCGCCGCGCCGTGCGCGAGCGCCAAAACATCCTGATCGCCGGGGCAACGAGCAGCGGCAAGACCACGCTCGCCAATGCCTTGCTTGCGGAAATTGCCGCCACCGGCGACCGCGTGCTGGTGCTCGAAGACACCATCGAGCTGCAATGCGCAGCCCGCGACCATGTGCCGCTGCGCACCCGCGCCGGCGTCGTGTCCATGACCGAGTTGGTGCGGGCCACGATGCGCCTTCGGCCCGACCGCGTGATCGTCGGCGAAGTGCGCGGCGGCGAAGCCCTGGACTTGGTGAAGGTGTGGGGCACCGGCCATCCCGGCGGCATCGCCACCATCCATGCCGGTTCCGCGCTGGGCGCGCTGCTGCGCCTGGAGCAACTGATTCTCGAAGTGGCGGTGAACCCGCCGCGTGCGCTGATCGCCGAGGCGGTCAACGTCGTCATCCACATCGCCGGACGAGGCCGCAAGCGCCGCGTCGAAAGCATCGCTCGCGTCGTCGGTTTCGACGGTGTGGGCTACCGCCTGGCGGATGCACTGGAAACGCCGTTTCCCGAGCTGACGCCGGTTCCTCTTGCAGCCAATGCCGCTGCGCCTTCCCCGTCCCTTGACCAACCTGGAGAACTGCCATGACGCAGATGCACGTTCCTGCTTTCCGCTTTTCCGTAAATCCGCTTCCCCACCTGTCCAGCCTGGCACGACTGCGCAGCCTGGCCCGCCCTGCGGGGCGAGGGCTGCTGCTGGCCGCGCTGCTGCTGTTCATCGCCGGAACTGCACAGGCCGCCGGTTCCTCGATGCCGTGGGAAGGGCCGCTGCAATCCATTCTGGAGTCGATTCAAGGGCCGGTGGCCCGCATCGTCGCGGTCATCATCATCATCGCCACGGGCCTCGCGCTCGCCTTCGGCGACACGTCGGGGGGCTTTCGCAAGCTGATCCAGATCGTGTTCGGCCTATCCATCGCGTTCGCGGCTTCGAGCTTCTTCCTGTCGTTCTTCAGCTTCTCCGGCGGGGCCGTCGTATGAGCGGCGCGGACAGCTTCGCGGCCGGCTTCGAGGTGCCGCTGCATCGTTCGCTGACCGAACCGCTCTTGATGGGCGGCGCACCGCGCACCGTGGCGATCGCCAACGGCACGCTGGCAGCCGCCGTCGGGCTGGGCCTGCAACTCTGGATTCCCGGTGTCGTGCTCTGGATCGTGGGTCACTCGCTGGCCGTGTGGGGCGCGCGCGTCGATCCGCAGTTCATGCAGGTCTTCGCCCGCCACATCAAGCACAAGCCGCTGCTGGACGTGTAGGGGGACGCCGACATGCTGAACCTTGCAGAATACCGCCAGCGGCCCGCCTTGCTGGCCGACTGGCTACCCTGGGCCGGGCTGATCGCGCCAGGCGTGGTGCTGAACAAGGATGGTTCGTTTCAGCGCACGGCGCGCTTTCGTGGGCCGGATCTGGACAGTGCCACGCAGGGCGAGCTGATCGCCACCACGGCGCGGCTGAACAACGCGCTGCGCCGGCTGGACTCGGGCTGGGCGCTGTTCATCGAGGCCGAGCGCCGACCGGCCGCAGACTATCCGCACTCGGAGTTTCCCGAACCACTGTCCTGGCTGGTGGACGAGGAACGCCGCGCCGCCTTCGAGGAATCGGGCAACCACTTCGAGAGCGCCTATCACCTGACGCTGGCCTACCTGCCACCGGAGGAATCCCGCGCTCGTGCGGCCAAGCTGCTCTACGAGCACGCGCCGGGCGACGGTGTGGACTGGCGCGGTCGGCTGGATGCCTTCGTAGCGGAAACGGATCGGGTGTTCGACCTGCTCGATGGCGTGATGCCGGAAATCGCCTGGCTGGATGACGCGCAGACGCTGACCTACCTGCACGCCACGGTTTCGACGCGGCGCTACCGGCTGGCCGTGCCCGAAGTGCCTTTCCACCTCGACGCGCTGCTAGCCGATTCCGCCCTGGTCGGGGGCCTCGCGCCCATGCTGGGCGACCAGCACCTGCGCGTGGTGTCGGTGCGCGGTTTCCCGACTTCCACCTGGCCGGGCTTGCTGGACGACCTCAACCGCCTGGGCTTTGCCTATCGCTGGAGTACCCGGTTCCTCTGCCTCGACAAAGCCGAGGCGGAAAAGGAACTCGGACGCCTGCGCCGCCAGTGGTTCGCCAAGCGCAAGAACGTCATCGCGCTACTGCGCGAAACGATCTTTCAGCAGGAAAGCCCGCTGGTCGATACGGATGCCAGCAATAAGGCGGCCGACGCCGATGCCGCCTTGCAGGAGCTGGGCAGCGATCAGGTGTCCTTCGGCTACCTCACCGCCACGGTGACAGTGCTCGATGCCGATCCGGCCGTAGCCGACGAGAAGCTGCGCAAGGTGGAGCGCGTGATTCAGGGCCGGGGCTTCGTGACCATCCCCGAAACGCTCAATGCAGTCGATGCCTGGTTGTCGTCCATTCCCGGCAACGCCTATGCCAACGTGCGCCAGCCCATCGTCTCGACGCTGAACCTCGCGCACATGATGCCAGTCTCGGCGGTGTGGGCCGGCCCCGGGCGCA
This sequence comes from Bordetella ansorpii, assembly GCF_900078705.1. Classification (GTDB taxonomy): domain Bacteria; phylum Pseudomonadota; class Gammaproteobacteria; order Burkholderiales; family Burkholderiaceae_B; genus Bordetella; species Bordetella ansorpii_A. The sequence goes on along the minus strand of NZ_FKIF01000008.1, from coordinate 73,963 downwards.
ACAAGCATCTGGACGGCCCGCCGCTGATCGTCACGCGCACCGATGGCGCGACGCCGTTCCGGCTGGTGACGCACATCGGCGACGTGGGGCACACGATGATCGTCGGCCCGACCGGCATGGGCAAGTCGGTCTTGGTCGCCATGATGGCCATGCAGTTCCGCCGCTATAGCGGCTCGCGCGTCTTTGTCTTTGACGTGGGGCGATCCATACGCGCGGCCACCTTGGGCCTGGGTGGCGAGCACTACGACCTCAGTGCGGATGGCGAGATTGCCTTTCAGCCTCTCGCCCGCATCGACCGAGAGGGCTACCGCACCTGGGCCGCCGAATGGATCGAAGGGCGCTTGCTGCACGAAGGTGTGACCGTCGGCCCAGACGAGAAGGCGGCCATCTGGTCGGCGCTGGGAAGCCTCGCCGGTGCGCCCGTGGAGCAGCGCACGCTGACCGGCCTGTCCGTCTTGCTGCAATCGAACGTGCTGCGCCAGGCGCTCGCGCCCTATGTGCTCGGTGGCGCGCACGGCAAGTTGCTGGATGCAGACCACGACCGGCTGGGTAGCGCGGATGTGCAGTGCTTCGAGATGGAAGAGCTCATGCACAGCAAGGCCGCCGTGCTGGCTGTTCTGAACTACCTCTTTGCCCGCCTGGAAGAACGATTCGATGGCTCGCCAACGATGCTTTTTCTCGGGGAGGCATGGGTCTTTCTGGACGATCCCATATTCGCGGCCCGGCTTCGGCAATGGCTCAAGACCTTGCGAAAAAAGCAGGTTTCCGTCGTTTTCGATACGCAGTCGCTCGCAGACGTCAAAGAGTCATCCATCGCACCGGCGGTCATCGAAAGCTGCGCGAGCCGGATTTTTCTCCCTAACCCACAGGCGACCGAGCCGCAGATTCGCACGATCTATGAGGGCTTCGGTCTCAACAGCCGGCAAATCGAAATCGTCGCCACCGCGCAGCCCAAGCGCGACTACTACTACCAATCGCGCCTCGGCAATCGCCTGTTCGACCTCGACCTGGGGCCGGCCGCGCTCGCCTTCGCGGGCGCATCCACACCGCAAGACCAACGCGACATAGACCGCGTGCTGACGCAGGCCGGCGCTCCCGGCTTCGCCGGTGCGTGGCTGCGCCATCGCGGCCTCGATTGGGCCGCCGACCTGCTGCCGTCCTCGCCGGCGGCGGCTTCTTTCCTTTCCCAACCACGACAGGAGAACCTGCCATGAAGACCCGTGTGCTTTCCGTTTCGCTCGCCGCCGCGCTGGCCGGCTCGCTGATGCTCGCCCAGCCGGCGGCGGCCCTCACCTTCGTTGATCCCGTCAACTTGGTGCAGAACACGCTGACCGCCATCCGCACGCTGGAGCAGATCAACAACCAGATCAACCAGCTACAGAACGAAGCCCAGATGCTGATGAACCAGGCGCGCAATCTGGCGAATCTGGACTTCAACATCGTCAACCGGCTGCGCTCGACGCTCGCCACCACCGAGCGCCTGATCGCCGAAGCGCAGGGGCTGGCCTACGACGTGACGAACATGGATCGGGAATTCGCACGTCTGTACCCCGAGCAATACGCCGCAACCGTCAGTGGCGATCAGATGTTCCGCGATGCGCAGGAGCGTTGGAAAAACACGCTTAACGGCCTGCACACCGCGATGCGGATGCAAGCCCAGGTGTCGCAGAACCTGACCCAAGACGAAAGCGCGCTGGCCGATCTGGTCAGCCAGAGCCAATCCGCCACAGGCGCGCTGCAAGCGATGCAGGCGACGAACCAGCTTCTCGCCTTGCAGGCCAAGCAGTCCATCCAGGCGCAGCAGCTCCAGATCACACAAGACCGGGCGGCATCGCTGGAACTGGCGCGGCAGGCGGCGGCCACGGAGCGCGCCCGCGAAGTGCGGCGGCGCTTCCTGGGCACCGGCACGCCGTACACGCCGCAGTCCGTCAACTTCTACAACAACTGACGGGAGGCGGCCATGCGATGCGTTCCCGTTCTGTCGGTTTCGCTGCTGGCCGTGCTGCTGACCGCTTGCGGCCAGTCGTCCGACCAACAAAGGGCTGAAGACCTGGCCGCCACCTTGGCCGCCGATCCCGTGCGGCTCAAGGCGCTGCGCGCCCAATGCGCAACCGACCGGCAAGCCGCGGGCGAAGACGCCTGCCGCGCCGCCGCCGAAGCCTTCCGGCGGCGGTTCTTCGCCGGCCAGACCGGGCCGGACGAATACCGGACGCTGGCCGACCTGCCACCGATCCCGGCGAGCTTCGACACTCCCACCGATGAGGCTGGCGATGCACCGCTCTCGGCTACGGAGGACACGCCATGAACGACGTGACCATCATTGACCGTTTCCTCGATACCTTCTCGCGCTACATCGACTCGGGTTTCGGGTTGCTGCATGGCGAGGTGGCATTCCTGACGGCCACGCTGATCGTCATCGACATGACGATTGCCGGCCTGTACTGGGCCATGAGCCATGCCACCGGCCAGGGCGAGGACGTGATTGCCAAGCTGTTGCGCAAGGTGCTCTACGTCGGTGCCTTCGCCTACATCATCAACAACTTCAACTGGCTGGCCGGCATCGTGTTCCGGTCGTTCGCCGGCCTGGGCCTGACGGCCACCGGCTCGGCCATCACGATGGAGAACTTCTTGAAGCCCGGCCGACTGGCGAAGACTGGCATCGACGCTGGGGCGCCGATTCTTGAGCAGATCGGCGACCTTGCGGGCTTTCCCGAAGTGTTCGTGAACCTCGACCCCATCGTGGTGCTGTTCCTGGCCTGGCTGGTGGTGATCCTCTGCTTCTTCGTGCTGGCGGTGCAGCTTTTCATCACGCTGATCGAATTCAAGCTGACCACGCTCGCCGGTTTCGTCTTGATCCCGTTTGCACTCTGGAACAAGACCTCGTTCCTCGCGGAAAAGGTGCTCGGCAATGTGGTGTCGTCGGGCATCAAGGTCTTGGTGCTGGCCGTCATCGTCGGCATCGGCTCGGGCCTGTTCGCGGAGTTCCAGGTTCATCCCGACGATCCTTCCATCGACCACGCGCTGGTCGTGATGCTGGCCTCGCTCGCGTTGCTGGCGCTGGGCATCTTCGGCCCCGGCATCGCCACGGGCCTGGTGTCCGGTGCGCCGCAGCTCGGCGCGGGCGCGATGGCCGGCGCAGCCGTCGGCGCGGTCGGCACAGGTGTTGCCATTGGTGCCGCCGCGACCGGCGTGGGCGGTGCCGTCATGGCGGGCGCACGCATGGCCCCGGCCGCCGCCAAGCTGGCCGGCAGTGGCGCACGCGCCGCCACGTCGGCGGCCAGCAGCGCCAAGTCCGCATTCCAGGCCGGTTCCGCCGCTGCCGGCGGCGGGGCCAAGGGCGCGGTGGCTGGCCTCGGCAATGTCGCCAAGACCGGCGCGCAGGCCGCAGGCCGCCGCGCTGCGTCCGGCGCTTCCGCTGCCGGGCAGAAGGTGGCCGATTCCTTCCGAGCTGGCTGGAACGGCACCGATGCCGGCGCCGGCGCTGCCGGTTCCGGCCAGGCCGCCGCAGGCGAAGGCGCGGACGGCGCCGCCAGCGCGCCCAAGCAAGAGCAACCCGCCTGGGCCAAGCGGATGCACCGCCGCCAGCAAATCACCCATGCCGCGACCACCGCCGCCCACACGCTGCGCGGTGGCGACGGTGGCGGCTCGGGCCAAGGCCCGAGCCTGCGTGATTCCGATACCTGACCCTCAAGGAGAACACCCATGCGATTCAAACGACCGCAGGTGCGCTACGCCGATACGCCGCAGCCTGCCACCCCATATCAATCCGCTGCGCAGGTGTGGGACGACCGCATCGGCTCGGCCCGCGTCCAGGCCAAGAACTGGCGTTTCATGGCCTTCGGCTGCCTGGTGCTTGCGCTGCTGATGGCCGGCGGCCTGGTGTGGCGCTCGGCACAGTCCATCGTCACGCCCTATGTCATCGAGGTCGATCAGTCGGGGCAGGTGCGCTCCGTGGGCGAGGCGGCGACGCCGTACCGGCCCGCCGATGCGCAGATTGCGCATCACCTGGCGCGGTTCGTGACGCTGGTGCGCTCGCTGTCCATCGACCCCATCGTGGTGCGGCAGAACTGGCTCGATGCCTACGACTACACCACCGACAAGGGCGCGGCCGTGCTCAACGACTACGCGAGCAAGAACGATCCGTTCGCCCGTGTCGGCCGCGAATCGGTGACGGTGCAGATCACCAGCGTCACGCGCGCGAGCGATGCCTCGTTCAACGTCCGCTGGACGGAACAGCGGTTCGTCAATGGCGCACCCGCTGGCACCGAACGCTGGAACGCGGTGCTTTCAACCGTCCTGCAAACCCCGCGCACCGAACAGCGCCTGCGCAAGAACCCGCTGGGGATCTACGTCAACGGCCTGTCGTGGAGCCGCGAACTGGATTCTTCCGAAGGAGCCAAGCCATGAACCTGCCTTTCCGCTTTTATGCTTTCGTGCTGATGTTCGCAGCCACCACGTCGTCATTGCTGGGCTGCGCCTCGCAGGGCAAGCCGCCGCCGACCATCTCGCTCGATGAGCCGGTGCAGGCGCAGCCGTTGCCCGAACCGCCCAAGCCGGTCGAAGTCGTCACCGTGCCCGAGCCGCTGGCGCTGCCTGCGCAGTTGAAGCCGCTGCCGGAGGTCGATACAGTCCCGGCTGCGCCGGAGCCGGCCGATGAGAAGGCGCGCGTTTCGCGTGCTAACGCGGAGGCGCGCATCGCACCCACGCGCGAGGGCTACGTCAATGCGATTCAGGTGTGGCCTTTCACGGACGGCGCGCTGTATCAGGTCTATGCCGCGCCGGGGCGCGTGACCGTGGTTTCGCTCCAGCCGGGCGAGGAACTTGTCACCGTGGCCGCTGGCGATACCGTCCGGTGGATTGTGGGCGACACATCCAGCGGCAGCGGCGAGGCGCTGCGCGTCAATGTGCTGGTCAAGCCCATCCGTTCCGGCCTCAAGACGAACTTGGTTATCACTACCAGTCGCAGGACATACCTGCTGGAGCTGACCTCGACCGAGCGCGCATGGATGGCTTCGGTGTCCTGGGATTACCCGAAAGACCGGATGCTGGCCTTGCAGCGCCAGGCGCAGGCGGCCAGCGCCGCTGCGCCGGTCGATACCGGCTTGTCGCTGGAGAAGATCCGTTTCCGCTACGCGGTATCGGGCAGCAACCCGCCGTGGAAGCCGCTGCGCGCCTTTGATGATGGAGAGAAGGTCTATATCCAGTTCCCGCCGGGCATCGCGCAAGGCGAGCTGCCGCCGCTGTTCGTCATCGGCGCGCAGGGCGACGGGCAACTGGTGAACTACCGTTTCCGCTCGCCGTACTACATCGTGGATCGGCTGTTCGGCGCTGCCGAACTGCGCCTGGGCGGTGATGGTGGCGACGTGGTGCGGATCGAACGCACGGATGGCGTGGCGCGGAGGAACTGACAATGAGCCAGGATGACACTCCCGACCTCGCCACGCCGCAGGCGGGCAAGCTCGCGCCCGAGGCGGTGGCGCTGCGCGCACAGCCGCGCCCGGTCACGCGCCTGAACCGGCGCACGCTGGCCATCCTCGCAGGCACCCTGTCGGTCGCCGTGCTCGGCGCGCTGATGTGGTCGCTGCAACCGCAGCGGCGCGGTGCCACGGGGCAGACCGAGCTTTACAACGTCGATCGCGTCTCCAAGTCGGAAGGGCTGGACGCGCTGCCGGCCGACTACTCGAAGCTGCCGCCCCCTTTGCCAGCATCCGTGCCGGAGCTGGGGCCGCCGCTGCCGGGCGATCTTGGCCCGGCCATCGTGAAGTCGCAGCAGCCAGTGACGGCCGCCTATGCGGCCCCCGGCCATGATCCCAACGATGCGCTGCGCAAGGAGGCGGAAGCGGCGGCGGCATCATCGGTGTTCTTCCGCTCAGGGTCGCAGGCCGCGCCGGTGGCGCAGACGCAGGTGGCCGCTGCGCCGGGCTTCGCCGCCAATGCGGCGTTCGACCCGCTGGCGGCTGGCCCGGCCTCGACGGCGGCCCAGCCTGCCGACCCGACCGCCGTACAGAACCGGCAAGAACAGAAAGAGGCTTTCCAGAAAGCCGGAACCACGGAAACCCGTAATTCCGGCAATCTGACCCTGCCGGCTTCGCCGTATCAGGTCATGGCCGGAACAGTGGTCGCAGGTGCCTTGGTGACGGGCATCAAGTCCGATCTGCCGGGCGACGTGATCGCCACGGTGACGGAGCCGGTCTATGACACGGCTACGGGCAAGTTCCTGCTGATCCCGCAGGGTTCGCGCATCCTCGGGCGCTACAACAGCCAAGTCAGTTACGGGCAGAGTCGCGTGCAGGTGGTGTGGAACCGGATCATCCTGCCCGACACGTCTTCGCTGACGCTCGACAACCTGGTCGGAGCCGACCCGGCCGGCTATGCCGGACTGGAAGACGACGTGGACTACCACTGGGGCCGCATCTTCGCCGGCGCAGCGTTGACTACGCTGCTGGGCGTCGGCGCCGAGCTGGCCGCGCCGGAGAACCGCCAAGACGGCGACCGCATCATCATCGCCGGCCGCGACAGCGCGCAGGACAGCATCAATCAGGTCGGCCAGGAGATGACCCGGCGCAACATGAACATCCAGCCGACGCTGACCGAGCGGCCGGGCCTGCCGGTTCGCATCATCGCCAACCGCGATCTGGTGCTGCGGCCCTACCAGCCGTTGTTCTTCAACAAGGGGACTTCACGATGACGACGCGCAAGCTGCGGCTCGGGCCGCTGCCGAAAACCGAATCCACGAAGCTGACCTTTGCCTGCCCGGCCAGCCTGAAAGCCGACCTCGACCACTACGCCGCGCTGCACGCGCAGGCGTATGGCGAGGCGGTCGATGCCGTGACGCTGATCCCGCACATGCTGGAGGCGTTCATGGCTGGGGATCGGGGATTCAGGAAGGGGGGCGCGGGCAAGGCGCCGCCGAAGCCGAGTTGACGATGCGGACGCATCCACCATCCGCCCGAAAATGAAAGAGCAGCCCACCGGCTGCGCTTTCGCTTTGAGAGGCCGCTTGCGACAAGCCACGGCTATGATGACAGTGCGACCTTGCCCGCTGCGCCGCCCCTGGGCTTGCTACCGCGAAGCGCCTATGCGGCACCTAGCCAGAAAAGCAGCAAGAGCACTCGATGGCCGAAAACTGGCCTAACCTGTTGCCCCGTAAGACCTTTCGCGTCGCTGCCTGCCTGCATCAAAGACTTGACAGCGGACATTTTTCATGGGCGCGTTCATGCCAGACCCGCATCGAATGCGAGGCGCCCGCGGCGGCAACAAGCGGAAAGCCCCCGGCTTTCTTTTACATCCGGGCGTGCGACAATCGAACAAATTATCGTTTGGCCGGCGCCCGCGAGGGCTGGCCCCAAGACACCTACGGCACACCGTTCATGTTCGGCGACATCCTCCGCTTTCTGCTCGAAATCCTCTTCACGCTGTTCGGCGCGGCGCTCATCCTGCGCGCCTGGATCCACGCGGTCCGCCTGCACCCGTTCAACCCGATGGCGCGCGCCGTCTACCAGGGCACGAACTGGCTGGTGGCGCCGCTGCGCAAGCTGCTGCCGTCCACCGGCAAGATCGACTGGGCCAGCCTGGTCGGCGTGTGGCTGACCGCGCTGGTCTATATGGTGCTGATGTGGCTGGTCACGGTGGGCTCGCTGGTGCCCCTGGCCTTGCTGCCGGCCACCGCGGGCTCGGCCCTGCTGATGTCGCTGAAATGGGCGCTGAACCTGATCGTCTGGTTGACGTTGATCCAGGCCGTGCTGTCATGGGTCAATCCGATGGCGCCGCTGATGCCTCTGCTGCAGACGCTGACCGCCCCGCTGCTGGACCCCATCCGCCAGATCCTGCCGCGCACCGGCATCGACTTCTCGCCGCTGGTGCTGCTGGTGCTGGCGCAGGTGCTGCTGATGGTGCTGGCGCGGCTGACCTACAGCATGATGGGCGTGTAGACCCTGCCGCCACGCAAAAACCCCCGAAGGTTGGGCATCCAACTTTCGGGGGTCGGCCCAGGGCGGGCTGGCGGTATGGCGAAAAAACGGCGTTGCAGTTTTTACATCGGCGCCACACGCGTGGGGCCGGCGCCGCTGATGACCTGCACGCGCTGGCCAACGCTGATCGGCTGGTCGGCCTCCTGCGCCACGACGCGGGTTTCACCGTTGTCCAGGCGCACGGTGATTTCCAGGCCGGAGTTGCGGCCGACACGGTTCTCGACCGCGTTGCCGGCCAGGGCGCCCAACAGGGCGCCGCCGACCGTGGCGATGGCCCGGCCCGAGCCGCCGCCGATGGCGTTGCCAGCCACACCACCCAGGGCAGCACCGCCGATCAGGCCGACGCCGCTGGAGCGGTCTTCTTGAATGGTGATGGGACGCACGCCCACGACAGTGCCGGTGCGTACGATCTGTTCGCGCTGGGCTTGGCCGTAGGAATAGACGCCGCTGGAAGCACTGGGGTTGGCGCAACCGGCGAGCGTGGCCACGGAAGTGGCGATGGCGGCGATGGCGAGCCAACGGCTGGCGCGAGGCATGGTCTTGGAAAGGGTGATAGCGCTTGTCATTGGGGCTCCTCGTGGGGAACTAGGCGGCAGTGACTCATGATACCTCTGCCCACGGCGGATTGCCTTCCGCCGAGAAACAGGGTGCAACAGGTGATTGACGCCCCCACGAGAGATTCGGTTCCCGATGAGGCCGTCCAAACGCCTCATCGGGCCGGCAATCAGGCCGGCAGGCCGATGCCGTAGGCGGCGCGCAGTTGCGCATCGATCTGCGGGCGCGACGGCGTGTGGTTCTGCGGCCCACGCGAGGCGACCTTGATGGCGCCCATCACGTTGGCCAGGCGGGCGCTGTCCAGCCAGTTCATGCCGCTGGTCAGGCCGTACAGCAGGCCACCGCGGTGGGCATCGCCGCAACCGGTCGGGTCGACGACGGCTTCGGCCTTCACGGGCGGGATCTCGATGGTTTCGCCGCCGGTCAGCAGCGTGGCGCCCTGGGCGCCGCGCGTCACCACCACGGCCCGCAGGCCGCTGGCGATGTCGGCCAGGCTGCGGCCGGTGCGCTGCTCGATCACGCCCGCTTCGTAGTCGTTGGCGGTCAGCACCTGGGCCAGGCCCAGCATGCGCGTGATGTCTTCCCCGGCGAACAGCGGCATGGCCTGGCCCAGATCGAAGACGAAGGGAATGCCCTTGCGGTGCAGGCGTTCGGCGTGGGCGAACATGCCGTCCTTGGCGTCCGGCGCGACCACGCCCCAGGCGGCCTCGGCGTCGCTCAGGTCGTTCTGCGCCGACAGCGACATCGCGCCCGGGTGGAAGGCGGTGATCTGATTGTCGTCCAGGTCGGTGGTGATGAAGCATTGGGCCGTGTAGGTGTCCGGCATGACCCGCACGCGCGAGACGTCGATGCCCAGGCCGGCCAGGCGTTCGAGGTACTCGCCGGCATCTTCGCCGACGGTGGCCACCGGCACGGGCGCGCCGCCCAGCAGTTTCAGGTTGTAGGCGATGTTGCCCGCGCAGCCGCCGTATTCCTTGCGCATGGTGGGTACCAGGAAGGACACGCTCAGCGACTGGATGCGATCGGGCAGGATGTGCTCGCTGAAACGCCCCTCGAACACGGCGATCGAATCGAACGCCATCGAACCGCAGATCAATACGGGAGCAGTCATGCTTTCATCCTTCACGGAAAGAATTTATCGAGTTGGTAACCATTGACCTGCAGCCCCGCCACCTGGATGGGCACGGTCAGGGTAATTTCGGCGCCCGGACCCAGCGGCCCCTTGGTGCCGGCGGGCAGATAGGCTTCGGGCAGGATGGCCTTGCGGGCCACCACGGTATCGGACAGATCGGTCAGGTCCAGCATCAGGGCGGGCCAGTGCTGTTCCTTGTCGTAGCGGTTGCGCAGCACCACCGTCAGCACCAGGCGCGAGCGGCCATCGTCGGCCGCCTGCGCCGCGGCGCCGGAGGGCGGGCGCAGCGACGAGGACACGATCGAGATGCGTTCGATGCGGCGCGCGTAGCCCACCGTGCAGCCGGCGGCCTGGCACAGGGCCGTCAGCGCCGGCCGCAGCGCGGGCGCGGCGATGGCGATCGAGGTGCGGTAGGCGAAGACCAGTTGCGCGCCCAGCGCCAGCAGGCCCAGCAGGCAGGCCCAGGTCCACAGGCGGCGCCAGGTGCGGTGCGAATCGATGCGGTCCTGATCCAGGAACTCGGGCGGCGCCCGGCCGCTGTCGGTGGCGCTGGAATAGCGGGTGCGGGCGTCGCCGTAGATGACATCGGCCGGGGCGCCATCGATGCCGTCTTCATCGTCGTGGCGCAGGCCAGGCTCGTTGCGGCCTGGCTCGGCGCGCGCGGACGAACGGACCGGTTCACGGGAGCGCGCCGCAGGTTCGGCGTGCCAGGGGGGATCATCGCCGTGATCCGCCTCGGCAGGGAATCCAGCCGGCCGGCCCATGCCCGACGAAGGCGCGGCGGACCAGCGGGATTCGTCGGCCCGGTCATCGTCGTCATCGCCTTCCGCCGGAATGGAGGGATGCGCTGCGCCGAAAGCGGGCTCCTGGCGGCGATCGGCGCGCCCTCGCAATACCGATGGCGTCTCGGCCACGATACGTTGATCGCGCCGGCCCACGGCGGGCTCGGCGCGCACGCCGCGGTCTGGCCAGGCGGGAAATCCGCCGTCATCGCGTGCGCGGATGACGGGAGCAGGCGCAGGGGGCGCGAACGGCGAAATGGGCGGCTCGACATCGCGGCCATGCAATGGGACATCCTGCCGCGCGGCAACCGCCTCCGCCGGCGCTTGCCCGGCCCCGCCCTCGCCCATCCGCGCACGGCCACGCAGCACGGCGGGCGGCGCCGCCGGGGCCGCCGGGGCCGCCGCGGCGGGCAACTCAGGCGCCGCGGGCGCGGCCGCGAAGGGCGACATCGGTGGAGGCGGCGCCACGGGAGCCTGCTCGCTCTCGAGAGACGCCCGGCCATCGAACACCGTGGAACACACGCCGCAACGCACCAGTCCATTGCGCACGCGCAGTTGGTCGGCCACCACCCTGAAAGCGGTGTGGCATTGCGGGCAGCGGGTGATCGGCATGGCGGGAAAGGCTCAGTCGCGGCGGCCGTGCAGGCACACCCAGCCGTCGCGCTCGCGCCAGACGGACATCTTCAGCCACGGTGCGTAGGCGGCTGCCACGTCCTCGGCCTGCCGCTCGAGCACGCCGGACAGCACCAGGTCGCCGCCCGGCGCGACGCGCGCGGCCAGCATGGGCGCCAGCACCTTCAGCGGGTTGGACAGGATGTTGGCCACGACGACCTGGAACGTGCCCTCCCGCAGCCCGTCGGGCAGCATGGCGTCGAGTTCGACGCCGTTGATCCGGGCGTTGTCGGCGCTGGACTGCACGGCCTGCGGGTCGATGTCCACGGCCGTGACCGGACCGGACCCGAGCTTGCGCGCGGCGATCGCCAGGATGCCCGAGCCGCAGCCGTAATCCAGCATCGGGGCGCCCGGGGGCAACTCGGCCTCGAGCCAGGCCAGGCACAGATGCGTGGTGGGATGGCTGCCGGTGCCGAACGCCAGGCCGGGATCGAGTTCGATGTGGATGGCGTCCTCTGCGCCAGCCTCATGGGTGGTGACGGTGGGATCGTCGCGGTGCCAGCTGGGCACGATCCACAGACGCTCGGCGATCTGGATGGGCGCGAACTGCGATTGCGTCAGGCGCACCCAGTCGGCGTCCGGCACGTCGCGCAGCGACCAGTCCTGGGCCGCTTCGGCGTTCAGGCCGGCTTCGGCCAGGGCCTCTTCCAGCAACTGGGCGGGATCGGCGCCATCGGGCAGCAGGGCGACGACGCGGTTGCGGTCCCAGGCCTGCACATCGGGCTCGGTGCCGGGCTCGCCGAACAGCGGCCGTTCGCAGTCGGTGCCGAAGTCGGCGTCCTCGACGGACACCGACAGCGCACCGGCTTCGAGCAGGGCATCGGACAGTACCTCGGCCTGCGCCTCGAGGCAGTGGAGCACGAGTTCACGCATGGTGGAAGCCTGTTTGTGATTCGGTGAAAGCCGCCGGGCCACCCGTGCGGGGTGGCCCGGCCCGTCCGTGTCAGGGACGCTGGGCCAGCTTGTTTTCCAGATAGTGGATGCTGGTGCCGCCTTCGATGAAGCGGGCGTCCTGCATCAACTCGCGGTGCAGCGGGATGTTGGTCGAGATGCCTTCGACCACCATTTCGGACAGGGCCGTGCGCATGCGCGCCAGCGCCTGTTCGCGGGTGTCGCCGTACGTGATGACCTTGGCGATCATCGAGTCGTAGTTGGGCGGCACGAAGTAGCCGTTGAACGCGTGCGAATCGATGCGCACGCCCGGGCCGCCCGGCGTATGCCAGTTGGTGATGCGGCCGGGGCTGGGCACGAAGCGGAACGGATCCTCCGCGTTGATGCGGCACTCGATGGCGTGGCCCTTGAACACGATGTCGCGCTGGCGCAGCGCGAATTTCTCGCCGGCGGCGATCAGGATCTGCTGCTGGACCAGGTCGATGCCGGTGATCAGTTCGGTCACCGGGTGCTCGACCTGGATACGCGTGTTCATCTCGATGAAGTAGAACTCGCCGTTCTCGTACAGGAACTCGAACGTGCCCGCGCCGCGGTAGCCCATCTTGCGGCAGGCGTCGGCGCAACGCTCGCCGATGCGCTCGATCAGGCGGCGCGTGATGCCGGGAGCCGGCGCTTCCTCGATGACCTTCTGGTGGCGGCGCTGCATGGAGCAATCGCGTTCGCCCAGCCACACGGCGTTGCGGCCGCCGTCGGCCAGCACCTGGATCTCGACGTGGCGCGGGTTCTCGAGGAACTTCTCGAGATACACCTCGGGATTGTTGAACGCGGCGCCCGCCTCGGAACGCGTCATGTTGACGGCGTTCAGCAGGGCGGCCTCGGTATACACCACGCGCATGCCGCGGCCACCGCCGCCGCCCGCCGCCTTGATGATGACCGGATAGCCCACTTCACGCGCCACGCGCAGGATCTCCTGCGGATCCTCGGGCAGCGCGCCCGCCGAGCCCGGCACCACCGGCACGCCGGCTTCGATCATGGCGTGCTTGGCGCTGACCTTGTCGCCCATCAGGCGGATGGTCTCGGGACGCGGGCCGATGAAGACGAAGCCGCTTTTCTCGACGCGGTCGGCGAAATCGGCGTTCTCGGACAGGAAGCCATAACCCGGGTGGATCGCCTCGGAATCGGTCACCTCGGCGGCCGATATGATGGCCGGCATGTTGAGGTAGCTCTCGCGCGACGGCGCGGGCCCGATACACACGGATTCATCGGCCAGGCGCACGTACTTGGCATCGCGGTCGGCCTCGGAGTGCACGACCACGGTTTTGATGCCCAGCTCGCGGCAGGCGCGCTGAATGCGCAAGGCGATCTCGCCGCGATTGGCGATCAGGATTTTTTCGAACATATATCAGTTGCTCCACCGTGCTTAGCACGACCTACGACACGTGAAATGGGCCCTCTCGGGGGCACGCAAAGCGCGTAGGGGGGATTCATCTAGCCGATGACGAACAGCGGTTGGCCGTATTCGACCGGTTCGCCGTTCTCGACCAGGATTTCCTTGATGACGCCGGCCTTGTCGGCCTCGATCTCGTTGAGCAGCTTCATCGCTTCGATGATGCACAGCGGATCGCCTTCCTTGACCGACTGGCCCACGTCGATGAACGGGGCGGCGCCCGGATTGGGCGAGCGGTAGAACGTGCCGACCATCGGCGCCTTGACGACGTGCCCCTGGACGGGGGCCGGCGCGGCGGGGGCAGCGGGCGCGGCGGCGGGCGCGGCGCCGGCGGCCGGGGCCGGGGCGGCTTCAGGCGCGTGGTAAGCCACCGGCTGCAGGGTCTGCGAGAACTTGACGATGCGAACCTTGCCCTCGCCCTCGGTGATTTCGAGTTCGGCAATGCCCGATTCCGCCACCAGGTCGATCAGGGTCTTGAGTTTTCGGAGGTCCATAATGAAGCTGCTTCCCGATTAATTTGTTGGCGGCGCCCCCGGTACGGGTCTGCGCCATGTGCTGGAAATTGGAAAAATGCGTCGCCGGTCAGTGGCGGACCGCGTAGCGCAACGCGGCTTCGTAGCCATCGGGCCCGAGGCCGCTGATCAGTCCGACGGCGATGTCGGACAGGTACGAGTGGTGACGGAAGGGTTCGCGCTTGAACAGGTTGGACAAATGTACTTCAACGAACGGAATCGCCACGCCGGCCAGTGCATCGCGAATCGCCACGCTGGTGTGCGTATAGGCGCCGGCATTGATGATGATGAAATCCGTGCCGTCCGTGCCCGCGGCCTGGATGCGATCGACCAGCGCCCCTTCGTGGTTGCTTTGCCACGACGCCAGCGTCACGTTCAGTTCCGCGGCCACGTCAGCCAAACCGGCATCGATCTGCGCCAGCGTGCGGCTGCCGTAGATACCGGGTTCGCGCGTGCCGAGCAGATTCAGGTTGGGGCCGTGCAATACGAGAATGCGTCGCGCCATGGATTTGCTATGAACGTCGGCAAAAAGTATAGATAAAGCGACTTTTTACGCCAAATCGCCGTATTTTTGCAAGCTGCCTGTCATCAACCGGCCAGGCGGGCCACGCTGCGTTCGAGGTCGGCTGCGTCGATCTGGCCCAGGATCTTGCGGTTCACGGTGCCATCTGCATTGAAAACGAGCGTAAACGGCAGGCCGCCGGCCGGATTGCCGAGCTTGCGCAACGTGTCGATGGCATTCGCGCCCATGACCACCAGCGGATAGGAAACGGGCACCTTGGCCAGGAATTTGCGGATGTTGTCCGCCTTATCCACGCCGATGCCAATGAACTGCACCTTGGGGTGGCTTTTCTGCATGGCGTCGAGCTCGGGCATCTCTTTCACGCAGGGCGCGCACCACGTCGCCCAGAAATTGACCACCATCGGGCGGCCGCGCCAGTCGGACAGCTTGCGCGTGCGCCCGTCCAGATCCGGCAAGGCCATGTCGGACAGGGCCTTGACCGCATCGGGCGGGACGGCGGATTCCGGGGCGGCGTGCACCCGGCGCGCATAGGCGGCGGCCATGGCCGCGGCGGCGCCCGCATGCAGGAAGAGACGGCGATTCATGGGCCGAATCATAACCGCAAGCGCTCCCGCGCGGGGGAACGCGGCGCCCTCTACAATGCCGCCAGGAGATCTCCCATGCATCTGCACATTCTTGGTATTTGCGGCACGTTCATGGGCGGGCTGGCGCTGATCGCGCGCGCGGCCGGCCACAAGGTCACCGGCTGCGACGCCGGTGTCTATCCCCCCATGAGCACCCAACTGTCCGAACAGGGCATCGAACTGATCGAGGGCTTCGGCGCGGATCAACTGGCGCTCGCGCCCGACCTGTTCGTGATCGGCAACGTCGTCAGCCGCGGCAATCCGCTGATGGAAGCCATCCTGGACAGCGGCGCGCGCTACGTGTCCGGCCCGCAGTGGCTGGGCGACCACGTCCTGCCGGGCCAGCACGTGCTGGCCGTGGCGGGCACGCATGGCAAGACCACCACCAGCTCGATGCTGGCGTGGATCCTCGAAGCCAGCGACCGCCGCCCCAATTTCCTGATCGGCGGCATCGCCCCCGACCTGGAAGTGTCGGCACGCTTCGATCCCCGGGTGGACACCTTCGTCATCGAAGCCGACGAATACGACACGGCTTTCTTCGACAAGCGGTCGAAATTCGTGCACTACCGCCCGCGCACCGCCATCCTGAACAACCTGGAATACGATCACGCGGACATCTTCCCGGATCTGGCGGCCATCGAAACGCAATTCCATCACCTGGTGCGCACCATTCCCGCCAGCGGCCGCATCGTCGTGCCCGCCGGCAGCGAGGCGCTGGACCGTGTGCTGGCGCGCGGATGCTGGTCGGAAACGGTACGCTTCGGCGCAGAGGGGGCCTGGCGGGCCGGCCCGGCCGACGCAAACGGCGCCTTCGCCGTGCTGCGCGATGGGCAGGATAGCGGCACGGTGCGCTGGACGCTGGGCGGCGAGCACAACCGCATGAACGCCCTGGCCGCGCTGGCGGCCGCCGAGCATGCCGGCCTGCCCGCCGCCGACGGCATCGCGGCGCTGTCGCGCTTCGGCGGCGTGAAGCGCCGCATGGAGCTGCGCGGCACGGCCAACGGCGTGAAGGTGTATGACGATTTCGCGCATCACCCCACCGCCATCGCCACCACGCTGGACGGCCTGCGCCGCCAAGTGGGCCAGGCGCGCATCCTGGCGGTGCTGGAGCCGCGCTCGAACACCATGAAGCTGGGCACCATGGCCGAACGCCTGCCGGCTTCGCTGCAACAGGCCGATCTGGTGTTCTGCTTCGGCGCCAAGCAGGGCAAGCAGGCGCTGGGCTGGGACCCGGCGGTGGTGCTGGCCCCACTGGGCGAGCGCGCCAGCGGCTTCGACGACCTGGACGCCCTGGTGGCGGCCGTGGTGTCGTCGGCCCGCCCTGGCGACCACGTGGTCGTGATGAGCAACGGCGGCTTCGGTGGCGTGCACGGCAAGCTGCTGGACGCCCTGGCCCGATGAGCGCCCCCGCCATGCACGGCCACGCCATCCTCTACCTGCACGGCTTCCGATCGGCCCCTTCTTCATTCAAGGCGCGCCTGATGGCGCAGGAGATGGCGGCGCGCGGCCTGGCACAGTCCTGGGCCTGCCCGCAATTGCCGGCCAGCCCGCGCGAGGCCGGCGACCTGATCCTGGAGATCGCCAACCGGCAATTGCAGGGCCTGGCCAGCTCCCGCCACCTGACCGTGGTGGGCTCGTCGCTGGGCGGCTACTACGCCACCTGGCTGGCCGAGCGCCTGGATTGCCGGGCGGTGCTGCTGAACCCCGCGGTGCACGCGGCGCGCGACCTGGCCACGCAGGTGGGCGAGCATCGCATGTATCATTCGGACGCGCCGTTCGTGTTCCTGCCGCAGTACGTGCAGGAACTGGCGGACATGGAGGTTCCCGTCCTCAGCCACCTCGAGCGTTATTTCCTCGTGGCCGCCACCGGCGACGAAGTGCTCGACTGGCGCGAAATGCGCGACCGTTTTGCCGGTTGCCGGCAGCGTATCATCCAGGGCAGCGACCATGGCCTGTCCGATTTTGCGCAGTGGCAGCCCGAGGTGCTGGATTTCGCGCTGGGCGCCTCCACATCAAACTGAGAACCCGCTGTTTCCGGCTGGCCGCACCGCCCGCCGGCGGCGCGCCTGACGGCGCCAGATGGATCGATCGCAAATATGTACGTGTTTTATGAAGATGACGGCGGCTTCAAGGCGGCCAGCATCATGTCCGAAGCGGATTCCACCCTCCAGGTAGAGGCCGAGTCCGGCAAGCGAAGCAAGATCAAGCGCAACAGCACGCTGTTCACCTTTGCCGCCCCGGCGCCCTCGGCGCTGATGGAGCAGGCCACGGCCGCGGCCGAGGACATCGATCTGCAGTTCCTCTGGGAATGCGCGCCGCAGGAAGAATTCGACGCCCCGTCGCTGGGCGCCGATTATTTCGGCCATGCCCCCACCCCGGTCGAGCACGCCACGCTGCTGATGCGCCTGCACAGCGCGCCGGCGTATTTCCACCGGCGCGGCACCGGCCGTTACCGCCCCGCCCCGCCCGACATCCTGGCGGCCGCGCTGGCGGCGCTCGAAAAAAAGCGCCTGCAGGCCGAACAGCAACAGCAATGGGTCGATGAAATGGCCGCGGGCAAGCTGCCCGAGGTCATCGCCCAGGCCGCCGAGTCGCTGCTGGTGCGCCCCGACAAGAACACGCAGGCGTGGAAGGCGCTGGACGCCGCCTGCGCCCGTCTGCACAAGACGCCGGACCGCCTGCTGCTGGAACTGGGGGCCTGGCCCCATGCCCTGGCGCTGCTCAAGCGCCGCTTCCTGGCGGTGCATTTCCCGCGGGGCACGGGCTTCCCCGACCTGGAAGTGCCGGCCATCGAGCGCGAGCTGCCGCTGTCCGAGGCCGAGATCTATTCGGTGGACGACGTCACCACGACCGAGATCGACGACGCGCTGTCCGTGACCGAACTGCCCGAAGGCCGGGTGCGCGTGGGCGTGCACGTGGCCGCGCCGGGCCTGTCCGTCACCCGCGACAGCGAACTCGACAAGCTGGCGCGGGCGCGCCTGTCCACGGTGTACATGCCCGGCGACAAGATCCCGATGCAGCCCGACAGCGTGATCCAGGCGTTCTCGCTGGACGCGGGCCGCGCGGTGCCCGCGCTGTCGCTGTACGTGACGGCCGACACCGCCACCGGCGAGATCTTCGAATCCGAAACGCGCCTGGAGCGCATCGTGGTGCGCGAGAACCTGCGCCACAACCAGCTGGACACGCAGGTCACCGAGGCCGCGCTGGACGACCCGCAGGCCGAGCTGCCCTACGCGCACTGGCTGCGGCCGCTGTGGCGCATGGCCCAGGCCCTGTCGGCCAAGCGCGACGAGGCGCGCGGCAAGCCCGAGAACCACTCGCGCGTCGAGTACAGCTTCTATCTGGACGGCAACCCCGACGATCCGGACACCCCGGTGCGCCTGGTGCCGCGCCAGCGCAATGCGCCGCTGGACCGCATGGTGGCCGAGTACATGATCCTGGCCAACAACCTGTGGGGCGGCCTGCTGAACCAGCACGGCGTGCCGGGCATCTACCGCTCGCAACAGGCCGGCCGCGTCCGCATGAGCACCCAGGCCCTGCCGCACGAGGCCATCGGCGTGCCCCAGTACGCCTGGTGCACCTCGCCGCTGCGCCGCTATGTCGACCTGGTCAACCAGTGGCAACTGATCTCGGCCGTGGACAACGGCGTGTCGGCGCGCCTGGTGGCGCCCTTCAAGCCGCGCGATGCCGACCTGTTCGCCATCATCGGCGCCTTCGATGCCCAGTACGCCGCGTGGGCCGAGTTCCAGGGCTCGATGGAACGCTACTGGTGCCTGCGCTGGATCGAGCAACAGGGCCTGACCCGCGTGACGGCGCACGTGCTGCGCGACGACCTGGTGCGCCTGGCCAATGCGCCGCTGGTCACCAAGGTGGGCGGCATGCCCGAACTGGAACGCGGCACGGCGGTGGAGATCGACATCCTGGGCCGCGACGAACTGGCGCTGGAACTGGATTGCCGGTACGTGGGGCCGGCGGCCTGAGGGGCCGTTGCCCGGGGGGACGGCGTAAGGGCGGCAATCTAGCCCTAAAATGGCCAGGTGCAATCGTCTGCCCCCCCTTCCTCTTCCGGCCGCGTCCGGCAGTGGCCGAGCGCCCCGGCCCGGCATTACCTGCTGGTCGGCGTGGCGATCTCCCTGCTGGTGCATGCCGCCGTGCTGGCCTGGCGTTTCGGGCCGGGCGCCTCCGCGCGCGCGCCCGTCCAGTCGCTTGAAGTGGTGCTGGTCAATGCCAAGACCGAAACCGCCCCCGTGCATGCCCAGGCGCTGGCCCAGCAGCAGATCGACGGCGGCGGCGAAGCCGCGCGCGGCATTGCCCAGTCCCCGCTGCCGCGCACCGGCGAGTCGGCCCAGACCATCGTGCTGCAAGCCATGCGCCAGCGCCAGTTGCAACTGGAAGCCGAGCAGAACCGGCTGCTGACCCAGCTGGAATCGCCGCAACGCACCGGCGCCGAACGCCAGGCCGTGCATCCCTGGCCCGACGCCCCCGAGTCCGGCGACGACACCGCGCAACAGCCCGGCGTCATCCAGAACGCCCGCATCGCCGCGCTGTCCGAACGCATCCGGGAATACAATTCCCGGCCACGCCGCGCCTATGTGGCGCCGTCGGCGGCTCAGTCGCGCTACGCCGCCTATCTCGACGGCTGGAGCCGCCGCATCGAGTCGGTCGGCACCCAGCACTATCCCGAGGACGCGCGCGGCCGGATCTACGGCACGCTGCGCATCACGGTGACCGTGCGCGCCGATGGCAGCCTGGCCGGCTTCGACATCGACCAGCCGTCGCCGCACGCCGTGCTGAACCAGGCGGCGCGCCGCATCGTGCAGATGGCCGCCCCCTTTGCCCCCTTCCCCCCCGAATTGGCGCGCGATATCGACGAACTGGTCATCACCCGCACCTGGCATTTCGTCAACGACACGCTGGAGACCGCTGGACCATGAGCCTGCCCCGCTATGCCGTGATCGGCAATCCCATCGCCCACAGCCGGTCGCCACAGATCCACGCGATGTTCTCGGCGCAGACCGGCCGGCCGCTTCAGTACGAGCGCCTGCTGGCGCCGCTGGATGGCTTCGCCCCCACGGTGCAGGCCTTTCGCGAGGCCGCCGGCCTGGGGCTGAACGTCACTGTGCCGTTCAAGCAGGAAGCGCGGGCGCTGGTCGCCGACCGCCTGTCGACCCGCGCGCGGCTGGCGGGCGCGGTCAATACGCTCTGGCTCGCGGACGGCGCCTGGCATGGCGACAACACCGACGGCGTGGGCCTGGTCAGCGACCTGGCCCGGCTTGGCGTCGACCTGCGTGACGCTCGCGTGCTGCTGGTCGGCGCGGGCGGCGCCGCGCGGGGCGTGCTGCAACCGCTGGCAGAGGCCGGCTGCGCGCGCATCCACATCGTGAACCGCACCGCCTCCAGGGCCGCCGAACTGGCACGGGTCTGGGCCGCCGCCGCCCTGCCCGGCCCCACGCGCGTCAGCGCGGGCGGGCTGGACGAGGCCGCCACGCCTGGCGGCTGGAACGTGGTCATCAACGCCACCGCCAGCGGCCTGCAGGATGCCGCGCCACGACTGCCCGGCGGTCTGTACGCCGCCGGCGCCATGGCCTACGACATGGTGTACGGCTCGCGCCCCACCCCCTTCATGCGGCAGGCCGAGGCCGACGGCGCCGCGCGCCGCGCCGATGGCCTGGGCATGCTGGTCGGCCAGGCGGCCGAGAGCTTCCACCTCTGGCACGGCGTGCGTCCAGATCCGTCCCCGGCACTGGTCACGCTGCGCGCCGCGCTGCTGGCGGAGGCCTGAGGCCATGGCACGCGGCCGCCGTCCCGCGCGGCGCATGTCCGGATGGCGCATGGCGACGATGGCCGCCATGGCGATCATCTCGCTGCTGCTGCTGTACCAGCTGTGGATGTTCTGCATGGTGGTCTGGTATGCCTACCAGCCTCCCGGCAGCAGCGCGGTGATGCGCCAGGAGCTGTCACGGCTGCGCGAGAGCGACCCCGATTTCAAGCTGAAATACGAATGGGTGCCCTACGACAGGATCAGCGAATCCCTCAAGCGCGCGGTGGTCGCCTCGGAAGACGCCAATTTCGTCGAGCACGACGGCGTCGAGTGGGAAGCCATCCGCAAGGCCTATGAGTACAACCAGCGCCAGGAAGAATTGGGCCGGGCCAGGCGCCGCGGCGGCTCGACCATCACGCAGCAACTGGCCAAGAACCTGTTCCTGTCCGGCTCGCGGACCTACCTGCGCAAGGGCCAGGAACTGGTGCTGACCTACATGATCGAAAACGTCATGCCGAAGCAGCGCATCCTCGAGCTGTACCTGAACGTGGCCGAATGGGGCACGGGCGTGTTCGGCGCCGAGGCGGCGGCGCGGCATTACTACAACACCAGCGCGAACGGACTGGGCGCCTACCAGGCCGCGAAATTGGCGGCGATGCTGCCCAATCCCCGCTATTACGACAAACATCGCAGCACCGGCTACCTGAATTCCCGAGCCTCCACCATCTCCGCGCGCATGCGGCAGGCGGAAATCCCCTGACGACGGGTCGCCCCGCGGCCGCCGCCGCGCGCAGATTTGTTAAGCTTGACGTTTAGACGTCCCATCCTGTTCGATCCCCCCAATGCGTACCGCCCGCCGCTATCTGGCACGCGAGATCTATCGCTCCTGCGCAGTGGTCCTGCTGGCCCTGCTGGGACTGTTCACGTTCTTCGCGCTGGTCGACGATCTGGACAACGTCGGCAAGACCTTCACCATGCTTGCCCTGTTCTACATGCAGGGCCTGGCGTTGCCCACGCGCCTGTACGATCTGCTGCCCATCGGGCTGCTGATCGGCGCCATCCTGGCCCTCGCGGGCCTGGCGCAGCGCAACGAGCTGGTCATCCTGCGCGTCTCCGGCGTCAGCGGCATGCGCCTGCTGGGCACGCTGTGGCTGATCACCGTGCCGGTGATGGTGGGCGCGCTGCTGCTGTCCGAATTCGTCACCCCTGAAGCCGAAATCCGTACCGGCGAAGCCAACCTCATGCTGCGCGGCAAGGCCGGCGGCGGCCGGCTGTCCAGCGGCTACTGGTTCAAGGAACCCACCCGCGAGGGCGGCACCCGCATCATCAACATCCAGAAACTGATGGCCAGCGGCCAGGTCGGCGACGTGATGCTGTACGAATTCAAGAAAGACCTCGAACTCACCGCCACCTGGCAGGCCGCCTCCGGCACGCTGGGCAACGGCAGCCTGACCCTGACCGACGTGGTGCAGACGCGCCTCGACCCCAAGGCCCCCGAGGCCCTGGCCAATGCCCGCCCGCCGGAACAACCGCCCGCGCAGGTCACCAGGCTGCCCGAGCTCACGCTGGACACCACCCTCAGCCCCGAGCGCCTGCTGGCGCGCGTGCTGACGCCCGAACGCATGTCCATCGTCACCCTGCTGGACTACATCGATTACCTGCACAACAACCAGTTGCAGGCCGACCGGCAGATCGTCGCGCTGTGGCGCAAGGCGGTCTATCCGTTCACGCTGCTGGTCATGATCACTATCGCCGCTCCGATCAGCTTCATGCAGACCCGGCGCGGCGGCGTGGGCGCCAAGGTGTTCATCGGCATCCTGCTGGGCGTGGGCTTCTTCATGCTCAACCAGTTGGCGCTCAACGTCGGCATGCTCAGCCGCTGGCCGCCCTGGCTGACGGCGTTGGGTCCGAACGTGGCCGCCCTGTTGCTGGCCTTCGGTTCCCTTACCCTGATGGAATACCGGCATGTGGTGGGCCAACTGGTCGAACGCCGCTGGCCGTGGAGAAGAGTGCCCGCATGAAAGGCAGCATCTGGATGATCGGCGACGTGCAGGGATGCTGCGAGCCGTTGGACGAACTGCTGGCGCACCCGGACCTGGCGGAAGATCCCGACGCCCGGTTCTGGTTTGCCGGCGACCTGATCAACCGTGGCCCGCAGTCGCTGGCCTCCCTGCGCCGCATCAAGTCGCTGGAAGACCGCAGCATCGCGGTGCTGGGCAACCACGACCTGCATCTGCTGGCGGCGGCGGCGGGCGTGCGCAAGCCATCCAAGTCGGACACGCTGGACGAGATCCTGAACGCGCCCGACGCGGATGAACTGATCGACTGGCTGCGCTTGCGCCCCCTGGCCCACTTCGAACACGACCACCTGCTGGTGCATGCCGGCGTGCTGGCCAAGTGGGACGTGGCCAAGACCCTGTCGCTGGCCGCCGAAGTGCAGGAAGCGCTGCGCGGCGACAACTGGCAGAAGTCGCTGCAGAAGATGTACGGCAACGAGCCCGTGGCCTGGAAGGAAGACCACACCGGCGGCAAGCGCCTGCGCGTCATCATCAACGCGCTGACCCGCATCCGTTTGTGCACGCAGCAGGGCCACATGGAATTCGCCACCAAGGTCGCGCCCGGCGCCTGGCCCAACGGCCTGATTCCCTGGTTCGACGTGCCCAAGCGCGCCACGCGCGACGTCACCGTGGTGTTCGGCCACTGGTCCACCCTGGGCCTGCTGATGCGCGACGACGTCATCTGCCTGGATTCCGGCTGCATCTGGGGCGGCGCCCTCAGCGCCGTGCGCCTGCAGGACCGCAAGCTGGTGCAGATCCGGTGCTCGCAGTTCCGCGACCCGATGGGCAAATAGGCGGACAGGCGCCCGCCTGCCACGAGGCCGCCCGCGCCGTTCACGCCATGCGCCGGGAGACAGTCTCCTAGTCGCCCGCCGCGCCCAGCGGCCCCAGATCCAGGCCTGCAAACTTGTCCGCCAGCGTCGGCACCGACCGCGCCGGCCAGATCGCGCTGAGATCGAAGCCGGGCAGCCCTTGCCCGTCGCGCACCTCGCAGAACCGCACGCCGCGGAAATCCAGCGCGCGGATCCAACTGGGCAACAGCGCCACGCCGCAGCCTCCGGCCACACAGGCCAGCACCGTCAACGTGCGGTTGGCCTGCTGCGACACCTCCGTCTCCAGCCCGGCGCGGCGCATGGCGTCCAGGATGCCCGCATACAGCACCGGCAACTGGTTCTGCGGATACAGCACCAGCCCCGCGCTGGCGATCTGCGCCAGCGACACCTTGCCGTCCGGGCCGGTCTCGAACTCATCGGGAATGGCCGCCACCAGCCGGTCGCGCAGCAGCAGCCGCTCGCGCATGCGGCCGCCCACGGCCACGGGCGTATGCATCAGTCCGATGTCGATCTCGCCAGCCTGCAGCGCCTCGGCCTGCTCGGCGTTGCTCATCTCCCGCAGCACCACCTTCACGCCCGGCGCCTGCTTGCGCAGCGCCCGCAGCGCGCGCGGCAGCATCTCGAACAGCGCGGAAGACACCAGCCCCACCGTGAGCTGGCCCGCGCTGCCCTGCGCGATCAGCCGCGCGTGGCGCGCGGCGGCGTCGATGCGCGCCACGCTGACGCGCACGTCTTCCAGGATGGCCAGCGCCGCCGCCGTGGGCTGCGCGCCGCGCCGCGAACGCGCGAACAGGGCAACGCCCAGTTCCTTTTCCATGCGCACCAATGACTGGCTGAGCGCGGGCTGCGCCATGCCCAGCCAGGCCGCCGCGCGGCTGACGCTGCCGTGGTCCACCACCGCCAGAAAATGCCGCAGATGCCGGGTTTCCATATTGAACCGATATGAATAAATAAGACGGTGAATATAGAACGATATGGAAAGGCTTCATAGAATCCCGCCCTATAACCACACGGCGCCATGCCGTGCCCGATACGGAGACAGTCTTGCCCCAGGCAACCGGCACAAGCCCGCCCGCCGCGGTCGATACCCACGCGCATGTGTTCGAACGCGGCCTGCCGCTGGCGCGGCAGCGCCGCTACGCACCCGACTACGACGCCCCCCTCGATCAGTACCTGGCGCTGCTCGACGCCAATGGCCTGCGCCACGGCGTGCTGGTGCAGCCCAGCTTCCTGGGCACCGACAACGGCTACATGGTGCGGGCGCTGGAGCAGGCGGCCGGCCGCCTGCGCGGCGTCGCCGTGGTCGATACGCAATTCAGCGAAGATCAGTTGCGCGCGCTGGCGCGCGCCGGCGTGGTGGGCATGCGCCTGAACCTGATGGGCCTGCCCGATCCCGACTTCGCCCAGCCCGCCTGGCGCACCCTGCTGGAACGCGCCAACGCGCTGGACTGGCACGTGGAAGTGCATGCGCAGGCCGCGCGCCTGTCCACCCTGCTGCCCGCGCTGCTGGAAAGGGGCTGCCGCGTGGTGGTCGACCATTTCGGCCGCCCCGAACGCCTCGACGACCTGCGCGCTCTGCTGGCCCATGCCGGCACGGGCCGGGTGTGGGTGAAGCTGTCGGCGCCCTACCGCAATTGGCCGGACGCCAGCAGCCGGGCCTCCAGCCGCGAGGCCGCGCGCCTGCTGCTGGCGGCCTATGGCGCCGACCGCCTGATGTGGGGCAGCGACTGGCCCCACACCGAACACCGCGACCGCGCGGACCATGCCTCCAGCCTGGCCTGGCTGGAGGCATGGCTGGACGACCCCGCCGACCGGCGCGGGGTGCTGTCCACCACCCCGCTTTACCTATTCCAATTCCAAGGAGAAGACGCATGAAGACCCTTTTCACCCTGAGCCGCCTGGCGCTTGCCGGCGCGGCGGCGCTGCTGTCTTTGGCGGCAACTGGCACCGCGGCGGCCGCCTGGCCCGAGCGCCCCATCACCATGGTGGTGACCTATCCGCCCGGCGGCACCGTGGACGTGGTGGCGCGCCTGATCGGCCCCAAGCTGGCCGACAAGCTGGGCCAGCCCGTGGTGATCGAGAACCGCGGCGGCGCCGGCGGCATGATCGGCGGCGCCTATGCCGCCAAGGCCAAGCCCGACGGCTACACGCTGATGCTGGACGCCTCCAACCACGCCCAGAATCCGGCGCTGCATGCCAGGATGCAGTTCGACACCCTGGCCGACTTCGCGCCCGTGTCGCTGCTGCTGCGCGTGCCCAACGTGCTGGTGGTCACCCCGTCGTACGGCGTGCAGTCGGTGGCCGACCTGGTGCGCCTGGGCAAGGACAAGAGCCAGCACGTGTACTTCGCGTCGGCCGGCCCCGGTTCGGCGCAGCACCTGGCCGGTGAGCTGTTCAACCTGCGGGCCGGCACGCATCTGGTGCACGTGGCCTACAAGGGCGGCGGTCCGGCCATGGTGGACGTGATGGCGGGCCAGGTGCCGGTGATGTTCGCCAGCCTGGGGTCCTCGTGGTCGCACATCAAGAACGGCAAGCTGCGCGCGGTCGCCGTGGGCGGCGCGACACGTTCGCCGGCCGTGCCCGACCTGCCCACCATTGCCGAGTCCGGCGTGCCGGGCTACGAAAGCTACGAATGGAACGCGGTCTTCGCCCCGGCCGGCACGCCCGCCGCCGTCGTCGACCAGGTGTCGAAGGCGCTGGCGCAAGTGCTGAAGGAGCCCGAGGTGGCGCGTACGCTGGCCGGCATCGGCGCCGAGGTCATCGGCTCCACGCCGGCCGAGCTGGACACCTTCCGCCGCGGCGAGATCGCCAAGTGGCAGAAGGTGGTGAAGGACGCGAAGATCACGCTGGAGTGATCGACCCGCGGTACGCGGCGCCGGCGGTTCGCGCCGGCCGCGATCATGGGCGGGATGGCCACCTGGCGGGATTCGGCCGCGATGCCGTCAATACCTCATTGTGAATGAGGTTTCCCGCAGGCCAACGCGGATCGCGGCGCGGCCTGGCAGAATGCTGCCATCGCCATTCGAACTACAATGCCGACCTGCAAAGCGACTCCGTGTTGCCATAACAGGAACGCCAAAGTGGACATCGAAGAACTGCGCACATTCGTGGAAGTGGCCGATTCGGGTGGGGTGTCTCCCGCCGCGCGCCGGCTGGGCGTGGCCAAGTCCATCGTCAGCCGCCGGCTGTCGCGGCTGGAAGCGGAACTGGGCGTTCAACTGCTGGCGCGCACCACCCGCGGCGCGGCCCTGACCGAAGCCGGATCCACCTTCCGGGACCATGCGGCCCGGGTATGCGCCGAGATCGACACGGCCAGGGACGCGGTCATGCCCGCCGGGGAGCTGTGCGGACGCCTGCGGATCGCCGCGCCGCTGTCCTTCGGGCCGACCCACCTGGCCGCGGTGCTGGCGGACATGGCGCTGCGCCATCCGCAACTGCACATCGACACCTCGTACACGGACCGCTTCGTCGATCTCATCGCGGAAGGGTATGACTGCGCGATACGGATCGGCTACCTGCCGGACTCCAACCTGCTGGCCCGGCGCGTCGGTCCCATCTATGGAAAGCTCGTGGCCAGCCCGGACTACATCGCGGCGCACGGCGCGCCGGAAACGCCAGAAGAGCTCGCGGGGCATCAGGTCCTGATGCAGGGCACGGAAGCATGGCAATACCTGGACGGCGGCAAGATCCATACCATCCGTCCGCAGGGACGCTTCAAGGCCGACAACGGCACGGCGCTCGTCGCCGCGGCGGTGGCGGGACTGGGGATCGCGCGGGCGCCCGATGGGCTGACCGACGCCTACGTCGCCTCGGGCGCGCTGGTGCCGGTCATGACGAACTACCCGCCGCCGCCGGCCGGCGTGTATGTGGTCCGTCCGCCCGGCCAGCATCCGTCACGGAAGATACGGGTGCTGACCGAGCGGCTGATCGCGTATTTCGCAGAGGCCGAACCCGCGCCGGCGGGCCGTTGAATCAGAGCTGGCCGCCGATGGCGTCGCGCGCCAGGCGCGACAGTTCCAGGCGCGTCGGCGGCTCGCCGTCCTCGCCCTGGGCCGGCAGCACCGGCAGGAATACCAGCTCGACCGCCAGGCCGGTGGTGCCCAGCACGCGCCACATGTTGGCCACCAGCGTTTCCTCGCCCACGAACGAGGCGTAGCCGCTGCGCTGGCCGTGGTGCAGGAAGCGCATCGCCACGGGCTGGATGGCCACGCCGGACTGGCGGGCGGGCTCGAACAGGCTGGCATGGAAGGGACGCAGGGCGAAGCCTTCGCTGGTCGTGCCTTCGGGGAACAGGCCGACGGCGTCGCCGCGTTCGAAGCACTTGTGGATGGCCTGGCCCATGTCGTGCACCGCATGCCGCTGGTTGCGGTCGATGAACAGCGTGCCGGCGCCCTGGGCCAGCCAGCCGACCAGCGGCCAGGAACGGATCTCGGCCTTGGCCACGAACGAGGTGGCCCGCACCGCGTTGACCACGAAGATGTCGATCCAGGACACGTGGTTCGCCACCCACAGCACCGCGCCCTTGTAGCGCGGCTCGCCGCGTATGGCCAGGCGGATGCCGCAGGCGCGCAGCAGCAGGCGCGCCCAGGTGCGGTTCAGCCAAAGGCGCACGCGCGCATCCAGCGGCAGCCAGGGATAGACCAGGGTGACGCACAACAGGGCGAAGAGGATCAGCGGCAGCACCAGGGCCAGCCGGACGGTGAAACGCAGCAGGTTCAACGCATGGTCTCCGGAAACGGGCCCCGGGCGCTGTACGCGCGGTCAGGGGCGGGCAGCATCATACTCGCGAACCGGCGACAGGCAATCCCGCGCTGGGCGGATCGGCGCCTGCGGATCGGGCGTCGTCGCCCGAAGCGCTGGCCGCCGAGACGGCTGTTTCGGGGTCGCCCGCCGCGGGACCGCCCGCCGCGGGATCGCCCGCCGCGGACAGCGTGTCCAGGTAGCGCTGCAGGATGACGGCCGCGGCCACGGCGTCGTCGGGCGCATTCGTGCCCAGCAGTTGCTGGGCCTCCATGCTGGAACCCCGCTCGTCGACCAGGACGACCGGCAGGCCGAACCGGCCATGCAACTGATTGGCGAAGCGCCGGCAGCGCGCGGTGGCAGGCTGTTCGCCGCCGTCGCAGGCCAGCGCCAGCCCGACCACCACGCGTTGCGGTTGCCATTCGCGCAGCAGTTCGGCGATGCGGCCGAAGCGGGCATCGCGCGTCTCGGAAAAGATGATTTCCAGCGGCCGGGCCTGGCGCGTCAGCGTGTTGCCGATGGCGATGCCCAGCTTTTTCTCGCCGAAGTCGAATCCCAGCAGGGTTTCGTCAGGCATGGCCCGCTTCACCCGCCAGCATGATGGGATCGATGCCCAGCAGCTTCAGCGCGGCCGGATAGCGGTCGTCGGGCGGCACGTCGAAAATGATGCGCGAGTCCGCGCCGACGTTGAGCCAGGCGTTTTGCGACATCTCGCGTTCGAGCTGGCCCGCGCCCCAGCCCGCATAGCCCAGCGTGACCAGCATGCGGGCCGGGCCATTGCCGTCCGCCACGGCCTGCAGCACGTCGCGCGAGGTGGTCAGGGCCAGTTCGCCCAGCTTGATGCTGGAGGTGTATTCGCCGGCCGGCGCATGCAGCACGAAGCCGCGATCGGTTTGCACCGGGCCGCCGAAAAAGACGATGTCGTCGCGGGTGGGCGCGATTTCCAGCGTGAGTTCGATGCGTTCGAACAGCGTGCCCAGCGTCAGGTCGGTGGGCCGGTTGATGACCAGGCCCAAGGCGCCGCGCGGGGTGTGCTCGCAGACATAGATGACCGTGCCGGCCAAACTGCCTTCGACCATGCCAGGCATCGCCATCAGGAACTGGTTGGAGAAATCGGCGCAGGATCCGGCGCTCTTGCGGTCTCCGTCGGGATGCTGCGTGTCGGTCATGACGGCCCTCGTTGATGCGGTTTGCCGTTATAGCGGATCCGACGGAGCGGAGCCGTCAGATTTCCATCAGTTCAAAATCTTCCTTGCGTGCGCCGCATTCGGGACAGACCCAGTTGGGAGGTACGTCTTCCCACTTGGTGCCCGGCGCAATGCCCTCTTCCGGCAAGCCTGCCTCTTCATCGTAGACCCAACCGCAAATCAGACACATCCAGGTACGCATGGTTTTCTCGTGCTTGGCGCCGCCCTCTCCGATCCGCCCTTCGGACCGGCGGCGCGACGCATCCATTAGAATGGGGACATCTTACCGAAAACCCAATGGGGGCTGCCCGAAAAACCCGGTTGCGGGACCGGCCAGCCCAGTCCGTATCGCTCTTATTCCCGTGTCAGTGGCTCCCGTCCTCCCTCCCCTTGTGCTTCTCATGGGCCCGGTCGATCCGTCCGGCACCGATGGCCTGCCCGCCGACGCCGTCACCTGCGCCCGCCTGCACTGCCACGGCCTGGCCGCCGCGACGGCGCTCACCGTCCAGGATACCGCCGGCATCGAAGAGATCCATCCCGTATCGGCCGACCTGCTGGACGACCAGGCCCGCTGCCTTCTGGAAGACATGTCCGTGCAGGCCATCAAGGTCGGCGGCCTGTACTCCACCGAAGCGGCCAGCGTGGCCGCCCAGATCGCGGCCGACTACAGCCAGGTGCCGCTGGTGCTGCACCTGGGCCCGAGCGGCCCGCTGCCCGACGATGCCGCCGCCCAGGACGACGCCGAGGACCTGCTGTCGGCCACCCTGGAACTGCTGCTGCCGCAGGCCAATCTGGTGGTGGTCGAACACATGCGCCTGATGCATTGGCAATCGGACGGCACCATCGACACTTCCGGCGCGCCCAGCCCGGCCCACGCCCTGCTGTCGGGCGGCGCGCAATGGGCGCTGGTGCTGGCCGCCCCGCTGCGCCCCGGCCACTTCGCCAATACTCTCGTCGGCCCAGAAGGCGAGACCGCGTCGTGGCCCTGGCAGGCGCCGCCCGACCGCAATGCCGACACCGGCGGCGTGGCCGCCACGGCCGCCGCCGCCTTCCTGGCCCAGGGCCTGCCGATGATGCGCGCCGTCGAGCTGGCGCTGGTTCACGCCGAGCAGACCCTCGGCGCCAGCTTCCTGCCCGGCATGGGCCGCCGCATTCCCAACCGGCTGGGCGACGGACAATGACGCGCCCGGCTCCTTCATTCCGGCAGAGGACACCGCGATGACCGTCCTGCGATTCCCCCGAGGACTGTACGGCGTCACGCCCGAATGGGACGACACCGACCGCCTGCTGCTGGCCGTGCAGCAAGCCGCCGCCGGCGGCATGCGCACGCTGCAGCTGCGCCGCAAGGACGTGCCCGACGCCGCGCGCGCCGCCCAGGCGCGCGCGCTGGCGCCGCTGTGCCGCGAGCTGGGCGTGGTGCTGATGATCAACGACCACTGGCGCCTGGCGCTCGAGGTGGGCGCCGACGGCGTGCACCTGGGCCGCGACGACGGCGACCTGGCCGAAGTGCGCCGCCTGGCGCCGGATCTCATCGTCGGCGCGTCCTGCTACGACGAACTCGACCGCGCCCGGCGCCAGATGGATGCCGGCGCCGATTACATCGCCTTCGGCGCGGTGTTCCCCTCGCCCACCAAGCCGCAGGCCGTGCATGCGCCGCTGGCGCTGCTGGGCCAGGCCCGCGAGCTGACCGGACAGCAGCCCCGCCCCCGCCCCGCCGTCGTGGCCATCGGCGGCATCACGCCGCAGAACGCCCTGCTGGCGGTCCAGGCCGGCGCCGACGCCATCGCCGTCATCACCGGCCTCTTCGAGGCCCCCGACATCGCAGCGGCCGCGCGAGCCTGCGCGGCGCCCTACGCCCCCGCCTCCCGCCCTCCGGCGGCAACCGAATAAGCCTCTGCCCATGTCCCGTAACGCCGAACTCTTCGAACGCGCCTGCCTGAGCATTCCCGGCGGCGTCAACTCGCCCGTGCGCGCCTTCCGCTCCGTGGGCGGCACGCCGCGCTTCATCGCGCGCGCGCAGGGCCCGCACGTGTGGGACGCCGATGGCGCCCGCTACATCGACTACGTCGGCTCGTGGGGCCCGGCCATCCTGGGCCATGCCCACCCCGAAGTGGTCAAGGCCGTCCAGGAGGCCGCCGTGCACGGCCTGTCGTTCGGCGCCCCGACCGAGGCCGAGGTCGAACTGGCCGAACTGCTGATCCAGCGCCTGCCCTCGCTCGAGCAGGTGCGCCTGGTCAGCTCGGGCACCGAAGCGACCATGTCGGCCATCCGCCTGGCGCGCGGCGCCACCGGACGCGCCAAGATCGTCAAGTTCGAGGGCTGCTACCACGGCCACTCCGACAGTCTGCTGGTCAAGGCCGGCTCGGGCCTGCTGACCTTCGGCAATCCCAGCTCGGCCGGCGTGCCGCCCGAATTCGTGGCGCACACGCTCACCCTGGAATACAACAACCTGCAGGCCGTGCAGGCGGCGTTCGACGAACACGGCGCGGACATCGCCTGCGTGATCGTCGAGCCGGTGGCCGGCAACATGAACCTGATCAAGCCCGCGCCCGGCTTCCTGGAAGGCCTGCGCGAGGTGTGCACGCGCAGCGGCGCCGTGCTGATCTTCGACGAAGTGATGACCGGCTTCCGCGTGGGTCCGCAGGGCGTGCAGGGCCTGACGGGCGTGCGCCCCGACCTGACCACGCTGGCCAAAGTGATCGGCGGCGGCATGCCGGTGGGCGCCTTCGGCGGCAGTGCCGAACTGATGAAGCATATCGCCCCGCTGGGCGGCGTCTACCAGGCGGGGACGCTGTCGGGCAATCCCGTGGCCGTGGCGGCCGGGCTGGCCACGCTGCGCCTGATCGGCGCGCCCGGTTTCCACGAGCACCTGTCCGCACAGACGCGCAAGCTGGCCGAAGGCCTGCAGGCCCGCGCCCGCGCCGCCGGCCTGGCGTTCTGCGCGGATGCCATCGGCGGCATGTTCGGCATCTATTTCGGCGACAAGGTGCCCACCTCGTTCGCCGAGGTCTCGGCCTGCGACGCGGCGGCGTTCAAACAATTTTTCCACCTCATGCTCGAAGCGGGCGTACACTTCGCTCCTTCCGCGTTCGAGGCCGGCTTCGTTTCCGCCACGCATGACGACGCCACCATCCAGGCCACCCTGGACGCGGCGGAACTGGCTTTCGCGGCCATGACCCGCTGAACGCCCACGCCAGACGACAGCGCCACGCTTCATGTCTTGGCCGGCCCCCGGCGGGGCCGCTCGGGCTTCGGCGGTGAAATGGCGCCAAAAATCGTCCACCCGATGGACGTTTCAGGAGGCATGTCCCCTATTACCGCTGTCTTGCTTGTTTTTTGAGTGAAATCAGCAAGATAGGGGAACTTTTCCTGCATGCTCCCTATCACGCGACACCGATCTTCGCGTAATATGTCTTGATATTTCTATTTATTACTGCTCCCGATAAAGGCTGCGCGCCCTTTGGTGCGCGCATGAGCCAGCCGCATCCGTTCTGAAAGAAAGGACCTCCATGCCTGCCGAAAATCCCATCCAGCTGGTTGTTGACGAGGACTCCCAAGTCTTGTCCGCCATCTACCAGCCGGATGGCGACAACCCAGTGCCTCCCACGCGCCAGGCGCTCGAGGCCGCGGTCCAAGCACACGAATGGGGTCTCGAGGTGCTGGACGAAGATCTGGTCGCCTCGTTCCTGAACGCCTGCCATGACGCCGATGGCCCCGTGCGCCTGGCCATCGGCGCCATCGTCATCCATGGCTCGTTCGAACTGGACGTCACGCCAGACCTGATGTCGGCCATGCTGACGCTCACGCCCCCGCGCGGCGGCAAGCCCGTCACGGAAGAAGACGTGCGCGCCGCGCTGACGGCCAGCGGCATCGTCGCGGGCATCCTGGACCTGACGCTGCGCGATCTCATCGCGCAAGGCGAATGCGAGCGCGTCGTCATTGCCGAGGGCAAATACCCGGTGCCGGGCCGGGAGGGGCACTTCGAGAGCCTGCTTGAATCGCTGACGGTGCGCCAGCGCGAGGACGACGAGAACGCGATCATCGACTACCGCGAAATGGGCAACCTGACGCTGGTCGAGCCGGGCGAGCCGCTGATGCGCCGCATTCCCAGCACGCCGGGCGAACCCGGCCACAACGTGCTGGGCCGCCCCATCGAGCCGCCGCCCCTGCCCGACGTGCCGTTCGCCCCCAACCTGACCGGCGTCGAAACCGACCCCGACGACCCCGACCTGCTGCTGGCCGCCATCGCGGGCGTGCCGATGGTGGTGCCGCAGGGCGTGCAGGTGAACTCGCTGGTCGAGGTCGACGCCGTCGACCTGACCTCGGGCAACATCGAATTCGACGGCACGCTGCGCGTGAAGGGCGACATCACCATGGGCATGCTGGTGCGCGTCACCGGCGACGTGGTGGTCAATGGCACCATCGAAGCCGCTCACGTGCATGCGGGCGGCAACATCACCGTCAACGGCGGCATCGTCGGCATGGCCGACACCTTCACCCGCGACAACCGCGGCAACAGCCGCCAGGCCCACATCAGCTGTGGCGGCACCGTCAAGGCGCGCTTCCTGTCCAACGCGGAAGTCAGCGCGGGCAAGAACGTGGCCATCGAGCGCGAAGTGCGCCAATGCACCATCAGCGCCGGCGAAAGCGTGCTGGTGGGCCCGCCGGGCTCGCAGCAAGGCGCCGTCACGGGTGGCGTCATCCACGCCTTGAAGTCGGTGCAGTCGGGCATCCTGGGCTCGATGGCCGCCGCCCCCACCGAGGTGCGCGTGGGCACCGACCCCCATGCGGCCTCGAAGCGCGCCGCGCTGGAGGAAGAGCGCCGCGACCTGACCGACAAGAAGGACAAGCTGGAAAAGCTGGTGCTGTTCCTGAAGGTCAATCCGCAGAAGAACGTGAACGGCGTGGGCGAACGCGCCGCCAACACGCTGAACCAGGTGCTCGCCGGCCTGACCGATCTCCAGGCCCGCGAAGAACAGCTCAATCGCGACCTGATGCCGCTGCAGTCGGCCACCATCACCGCCAAGAAGCGTTTCTATGGCGGCGTGAAGCTGTTCATCGCCAACCGGCGCATGGAATTCATCGAAGACCAGATCGGCGGTCGCGCCGGCCTGGAAAACGGCGAGATCGTCGTCCGCTGACCGCCCTGCCCGGGGCCGTTTGCATGGCCCCGCAAGCCGCGATGCCTGGCGCCTACGGCGATGACCGCGCCGCTGCTCCCAGGCGCGGCATCACTTTCACATAGACCAGTTCGCTGACCAGCTCCACCAGGGTCTGGGCGACGATCACCGCGGGCACCCACGGCACCGCGCCCGGAATGGCCAGCCCCAGCGGCAACACCACCAGGGAGTTGCGCGTGGCGCTGCTGAACGCCACGGCGCGCCCTTGCTCCGCGGGCAAGCCCCACAGGCGGGCGCAGCACCAGCCCAGCAGCGGCGCCGCCGCCGCGAAGACCACATAGAGCGGCGCCACGGCCAACGCGGCGTCCGCGGCTCGTCCCAACTGCGGCATGACCGCCGCCACCACCACGAACAGCACCACGGCCGTCGCCGGCACGGGCAGCAGGCCCAGCGCGGCCACGGCTGACCGGCCGCCCCCCGGGCGCGCCGCCCACGCCTGGCACGCCGCGGCCAATGCCAGCGGCACGGCGATCAGGTAAAGGAAGGCGTGCAGGAAGGGGGGCCAATGCACCAGTCCCTTGCCCGCATCGCCCAGGAACAGCCCGAGGAAGACCGGCAGCAGCAGCATCTGCATGGCCAGCAGCACCGGCATGGCCGCCAGCAAGGGCCGGGTATCCGATCGCCCCAGATACGCGAAGGTGACGACGTAGTCGATGCAGGGTGTCAGCAGCACCAGCAGGACGCCGATGCGCGGCAGCGGATCGGCCGGCAGCCATGGCAACAGCGCGAAGACCAGCGCGG
The DNA here is from genome assembly GCF_900078705.1 of Bordetella ansorpii. Classification (GTDB taxonomy): domain Bacteria; phylum Pseudomonadota; class Gammaproteobacteria; order Burkholderiales; family Burkholderiaceae_B; genus Bordetella; species Bordetella ansorpii_A. The sequence continues at coordinate 38,357 of NZ_FKIF01000008.1, read as the reverse complement.
GCACCAGCACGAAATTGGCCGTGAGCAAGGCCCCCAGGAAACGCAGGTTGGACAGCGCCTGGCGCAGCTCGGTCAGCGGCACCTGCAGGAAGGTGACGAACAGCATGAACCCCAGCAAGGGGTCGATGAGCGGCGCCAGGGACGCCGTGCCCGGCACCCGCCAGGCCAGCAGGACAGCGGCCGCGACGGCGGCGAAGTAGACGGGAACCTGCCGGGTTTCGAGCAGTTCGCGCGCGTGGGAAAGGGACACGGATGGCCTGGGGAAAAGCGTGGCGGCCGGCGCCGGTCAGCGGCGACGCCGGAGGATCGGCCCCAAGAAATACCACATGGCGGCCACGCCGCATCAATACCACATGGCGACCACGCCGCATCGAATGCCTCGCGCCGCGCCCCCTGGCAGCCGGGCCGAGACCACAGGGTACGCATGCGCCGGGAAACACGGCAGCATCTCCCTTCCCGTTCCATCTCCGGGATTTCCCTGACGTGGAAGTCCGTATTGCACCCCACCGCGCTTGCGTTATATATTTCAAACCTAAACTATATAAGCCTGTACTGTCCTTTGCCGGGCACGCCGTCCCGCAGGGCCTCACGGAGTACGCGTCATGAAAATCGTCTGCCTGGGCGGCGGTCCCGCCGGCCTGTACTTCGGGCTGCTGATGAAGCTGCAGGACCCCGCGAACGAAGTCGTCGTGGTCGAGCGCAACCGTCCCTACGACACTTTCGGCTGGGGCGTGGTGTTTTCCGACGCCACCATGGACAACCTGCGGCAGGCCGATCCCGTCTCGGCACGCACCATCGGCGATGCCTTCAATCACTGGGACGACATCGACATCCATTTCAAGGGCCGCAGCATCCGCACCAGCGGCCACGGCTTCATCGGCATCGGCCGCAAGCACCTGCTGAACATCCTGCAGGCGCGCTGCGAGGAAGTCGGCGTGCAGTTGGTGTTCGAGACCTACGTGCAGGACGACCAGGCGCTGGCGCGCCAATACGACGCCGACCTGGTGGTGGCGGCGGACGGCCTGAACAGCCTGGCGCGCACGCGCTACGCCGACACCTTCAAGCCCGACATCGACCAGCGCCGCTGCCGCTTCGTGTGGCTGGGCACCACCAAGACCTTCGACGCCTTCACCTTCGCCTTCGTCGAGACCGAACATGGCTGGTTCCAGGCGCACGCCTACCGTTTCGAGGACGGCATGTCGACCTTCATCGTCGAAACGCCGCAAGAGACCTGGCAGGCCAGCGGCATCGAGTCCATGAGCCAGGAAGAAGGCATCGCCTACTGCGAGAAGCTGTTCGCGCCCTGGCTCGACGGCCATCGCCTCATCAGCAACGCCGGGCACCTGCGCGGCTCGGCCATCTGGATCCGCTTTCCGCGCGTCATCTGCAATACCTGGGTGCACTGGAACACGCTGGACACCGACCGCGGCCAGCGCCGCGTTCCCGTGGTGCTGATGGGCGACGCGGCGCACACGGCGCACTTCTCCATCGGCTCGGGCACCAAGCTGGCGCTGGAAGACGCCATCGAACTGGCGCGCTGCCTGCAAGGCGCGCAAGACCTGCCCGCGGGGCTGCAGCACTACGAAGACGTGCGCAGCGTCGAAGTGCTGAAGATCCAGAACGCCGCGCGCAATTCCACCGAATGGTTCGAGAACGTGCAGCGCTATGCCGGCCTGCCGCCCGAGCAGTTCGCCTATTCGCTGCTGACGCGTTCGCAGCGCATCTCGCACGAGAACCTGCGGGTGCGCGACGCCAGATGGCTGCAAGGCCACGAGGCCTGGATCGCCGAACAGGCTGGCGCGCCCGCCGACGCCAAGCATCCGCCGCTGCCCATGCTGACGCCCTACCGCGCGCGCAGCGTGCGCCTGCCCAACCGCATCGTCGTGTCGCCCATGGCCATGTACTCGTGCCAGGACGGCGTGCCCGGCGAGTTCCACCTGGTCCACCTGGGCGCGCGCGCGCTGGGCGGGGCGGGCCTGGTCATGGTCGAAATGACCTGCCCCTCGCCCGACGCGCGCATCACCCCGGGCTGCCCGGGATTGTGGAACGACGAACAGGCCGAGGCCTTCGCGCGCATCGTGCGCTTCGTGCACGGCAACAGCCAGGCGCGCCTCGGCATCCAGCTGGGCCACGCGGGCCGCAAGGGATCCACCCAACTGGGCTGGCAGCGCATGGACCATCCGCTGCCCGATGGCAACTGGCCGCTGCTGTCGGCCTCGGCGCTGCCGTACCTGCCCGGCATCTCGCAAACGCCGCGCGCCATGACGCGCGACGACATGGACCGCGTGCGCGACGAGTTCGCCGCCGCCGCGCGCCGCGCCGCGCAGGCCGGCTTCGACTGGCTGGAGCTGCACTGCGCGCACGGCTATCTGCTGTCCAGCTTCATCTCGCCGCTCACCAACCAGCGTGCCGACGAATACGGCGGCAGCCTGGAGAACCGCCTGCGCTATCCGCTCGAAGTCTTCCAGGCGGTGCGCGCGGCGTGGCCCGACAACCTGCCCATGTCCGTGCGCATCTCGGCGCACGACTGGGTCGAGGGCGGAATCGACGGCGACGACGCGGTCGAGATCGCGCGCGCCTTCAAGGCCGCGGGCGCCGACATGGTCGACTGCTCGTCCGGCCAGGTCAGCCCCGACCAGCAGCCGGTGTATGGCCGCATGTTCCAGACGCCCTTCGCCGACCGCATTCGCAACGAAGCCGGCATTCCCACCATCGCCGTGGGCGCCATCTTCGAGGCCGACCACGTCAACGGCATCATCGCCTCGGGCCGCGCCGACCTGTGCGCACTGGCCCGCCCGCACCTGGCCGACGCCGCCTGGACGCTGCGCGAAGCCGCGCACGTGGGCTTCCGGGACGTGCCGTGGCCGCCGCAGTACGCCGCCGGCAAGCGCCAGCTGGAAACCAATTTCGAACGCGCCCATGCCCTGGCGCAACAGGACACCAAATGAACCACGCCTCCCTTCCCCTGGCCGGCCGCCATGCCCTGGTGACGGGCGCGGCGCGCGGCATCGGCCTGGCCTGCGCGCGCGCGCTGCTGGCGCAGGGCGCGGCGGTCACGCTGCTGGGCCGGGACGCCGCCACGCTGCAAGCCGTCGCGGACGGCCTGGGCGCGGCGCAGCGCGTGGGCATCGCCAGCGCCGACGTGGCCGACGCGGCCTCGGTGCGGGCCGCGTTCGCGCAAGCCGCCGAACGCCATGGCCCGGTGCACGTCCTGGTGAACAATGCCGGCCAAGCCATCAGCCAGCGCTTCGACCGCACCGACGCCGCGCTGTGGCAGACCATGCTCGACGTCAACCTCAGCGGCACCTTCCATTGCATGCAGGCCGCCCTGCCCGGCATGCTGGAACAGGGCTGGGGCCGCATCATCAACGTGGCCAGCACCGCCGGGTTGGTGGGCTACGCCTACGTCGGCGCCTATTGCGCGGCCAAGCACGGCGTCATCGGGCTGACGCGCGCCGTGGCGCTGGAGGTCGCGCGCAAGGGCGTCACGGTCAACGCGGTGTGCCCCGGCTACACCGACACCGACATCGTGCGCGATGCGGTGGCCAACATCGTGCAGAAGACCGGCCTGAGCGACACCGATGCGCGCGCGCGCCTGGCCGAACGCAATCCGCAGGGCCGCCTGGTCGATCCGCAAGAGGTCGCCGACACCGTGGCCTGGCTGGCGTTGCCCGCCTCCGCGTCCCTCAACGGGCAGGCCATCGCGCTCGATGGCGGCGAGGTGGCGGGCTGATCCGCTGCCCGGCCCCATACGCATATCCCTGGAGACACGCATGTCCGAACACACCATGAAGCACCACCGGCGTCCGTACGCGGGCTACGAAGCCCGCACCTTCCTGTGGCAGGTCTCGCGGGACGGCAAGGTCGGCACCATCACGCTGAACCGTCCCGAGCGCAAGAATCCGCTCACTTTCGACTCCTATGCCGAGTTGCGCGACCTGTTCCGCGGCCTGGTGTATGCCACCGACATCAAGGTGGTCGTGGTCACCGGCGCGGGCGGCAACTTCTGCTCGGGCGGCGACGTGCACGAGATCATCGGGCCGCTGACGAAGATGAGCATGCCCGAACTGCTGGACTTCACCCGCATGACGGGCGACCTGGTCAAGGCCATGCGCGCCTGCCCGCAGCCCATCGTGGCCGCGGTCGATGGCGTGTGCGCCGGCGCGGGCGCCATGGTGGCCCTGGCTTCCGACATGCGCCTGGGCACCGCGGCCGCGCGCACCGCATTCCTGTTCACCCGCGTGGGCCTGGCGGGCGCCGACATGGGCGCCTGCACGCTGCTGCCGCGCATGATCGGCCAGGGCCGCGCCAGCGAGCTGCTATATACCGGCCGCGCCATGAGCGCCGACGAAGGCCTGCAATGGGGCTTCTTCAACGCCCTGCACGAACCCCAGGCGCTGGCCGAAGCCACGGCGCAACTGGCGGCGCAACTGGCCGCCGGTCCCACGTTCGCGCACGGCGTCACCAAGAAACTGCTGCACCAGGAATGGAACATGGGCGTGGACGAAGCCATCGAGGCCGAAGCCCAGGCCCAGGCCATCTGCATGCAGACGCGCGACTTCCACCGGGCCTACGAGGCCTTCGTCGACAAGCGCAAACCCGAGTTCGCCGGAGACTGACCATGCCCATGCGCGATGCCTCCTGGCTGGACTGGCCCTTCTTCGACGACAGCCATCGTGCCCTGGCGCACGAACTGGACGCCTGGTGCGGCCAGGCGCTGGCGCACATCGACCACCGCGACACGGACACCGCCTGCCGCACGCTGGTGCGCATGCTGGGCGAGGCCGGCTGGCTGCGCCATTGCGTGCCCGCGGGGCCGGACGGCGCCTGGGGCGGCAAGCTGCCGCAGGTGGATTCGCGCGCGGTCTGCGTGCTGCGCGAAACCCTGGCGCGCCACGAGGGCCTGGCCGATTTCGCCTGCGCCATGCAGGGCCTGGGCAGCGGCGCCATCTCGCTGATGGGCGCCGACGACCTGCGGCGGCGCTACCTGCCCGCCGTGGCCAGCGGCCAGGCCATCGCGGCCTTCGCGCTGTCCGAACCCGAGGCGGGCTCCGACGTCGCGGCCATGGCCTGCGAGGCGCGCGCCGAGGGCGGCCACTACGTCCTGAATGGCGAGAAGACCTGGATCTCGAACGGCGGCATCGCCGATTTCTACTGCGTCTTCGCGCGCACCGGCGAAGCGCCCGGCGCCCGCGGCATCAGCGCCTTCGTGGTCGATGCCGACACGCCCGGCCTGGACATCGCCGAACGCTTCGACCTGATCGCGCCGCATCCGCTGGCCCGCCTGCGGTTCTCCAACTGCCGCATTCCGGCCAGCCAGCGGCTGGGCGATCCCGGCCAGGGCTTCAAGCTGGCCATGATGACGCTGGACATCTTCCGCGCCTCGGTGGCGGCCGCCGCGCTGGGTTTCGCCAAGCGCGCGCTGGACGAGGGCCTGGCGCGCGCGCGCGAGCGCCGCATGTTCGGCCAGACGCTGGCCGACCTGCAACTGACCCAGGCCGCTTTCGGCGACATGGCCACCGCCATCGACGGCGCCGCGTTGCTCACCTACCGCGCCGCCTGGCTGCGCGACGTCAAGGGCGTGCGCACCACGCGCGAGGCGGCCATGGCCAAGATGGCGGCCACCGAGTCGGCGCAATCCGTCATCGACCGCGCCCTGCAGATGTTCGGCGGCGCCGGCGTGGTGTCCGGGCAGCCTGTGGAAAAGCTCTACCGAGAAATACGCGCTCTGCGCATCTATGAAGGCGCCACCGAGGTGCAGAAGCTGATCATCGCTCGCGAACTGCTCAGGGCCTGACACGCGCAGGCCCGAATACGCATACGGCAATGCCGACAACAAGGGGAAATACCATGGAAGCATCCGCGCACGTAGACACCTTCGCCCGAGACAACCTGCCGCCGCCCGAGCTATGGCCGGAGCTGCTGCTCGACGGCCCCGACGTGGCGTATCCCAAGCGGTTCAACTGCGCGGTCGAACTGGTCGACGCCATGGCCGCGAATGGCCACGGCGAGCGCGTCGCGCTGCGCTGGCTGTCCGAGTCGGGGCCGGCCACGATGACGTACGAGCAGTTGCGCGTGCTGACCAACCGCATCGCGCATGTGCTGGTCGACGACATGAAGCTCGTGCCCGGCAACCGCGTGCTGCTGCGCGGCCCGAACAATCCCATGATGGCGGCCGCGTGGCTGGCGGCCATCAAGGCGGGGCTGGTCACCGTGCCCACCATGCCGCTGCTGCGCGCCAAGGAACTGCACCAGATCATTGAAAAGGCCCGGGTGCAGGCCGTGCTGTGCGACGCTCGCCTGAAGGACGAGGCCCTGGCCTGCAAACAGGAAGGCCACGAGCACCACTGCGACCAATTGGGCCCGGTCATGCTGTTCAACGACGCCGCGCCCGATGCCCTGGATGCGCTGGCGGCCGCCAAGCCCGCCGAGTTCAAGGCGTGCGACACCTCGGCCGAGGACGTCTGCCTGATCGCCTTCACCAGCGGCACCACGGGCCTGCCCAAGGGCTGCATGCATTTCCACCGCGACGTGCTGGCCATGTGCGACCTGTTCCCGCGCCACGTCATCCGGCCCACGGCCGACGACGTGTTCTGCGGCACGCCGCCCCTGGCTTTCACCTTCGGCCTGGGCGGGCTGCTGTGCTTCCCGCTGCGCGCGGGCGCCAGCACGGTGCTGTCCGAGAAGCTCACGCCCGACCTGCTGCTGCAGACCATCCAGCAGTTCCGCGCCACCATCGTCTTCACCGCGCCCACGTTCTACCGCCAGATGTCCGCGCTGGCCGGCAAGTACGACATCTCATCCCTGCAGAAAAGCGTGTCGGCGGGCGAGGCCCTGCCCGACGCCACGCGCCAGCTCTGGAAACGCGCCACCGGCATCGAGATGATCGACGGCATCGGCGGCACCGAGATGATCCACGTCTTCGTCTCCAGCCCGCCCGACAGCGTGCGGCCCGGCGCCATCGGCAAGGTGGTGCCTGGCTACGTCGCGCAGGTGGTGGACGACGAGATGCGCCCCGTGCCCAACGGCACGGCGGGACGGCTGGCGGTGCGCGGTCCCACCGGCTGCCGCTATCTGGCCGATGAACGCCAGCGCAAATTCGTGCAGCAAGGCTGGAACCTGCCGGGCGACACCTTCGTGCAGGACGACGACGGCTATCTGTTCTACCAGGCGCGCAACGACGACATGATCATCTCGGCCGGCTACAACATCGCCGGCCCCGAGGTGGAAGACGCGCTGCTGCGCCACGAGGCCGTGGCGGAATGCGGCGTGGTGGGCGCGCCGGATGACGAACGCGGACAGGTGGTGAAGGCCTACGTGGTGCTCAAGCCCGGCTACAAGGGTTCCGAGGCGCTGGCCTCTGCCATGCAGGCCTTCGTGAAGGACAGTATCGCGCCGTACAAATACCCGCGCGCGATCGCGTTCGTGACCACGCTGCCGCGCACGGAAACCGGCAAGCTGCAGCGCTTCGCGTTGCGCCAGATGGCGGCTGGCAACGCTCCCGTCCCCACCGCCAAGAGCGCGGCATGAACGAGCCCCTGGCGACCCCAGACGCGGATCCGCTGCCCTCCGAGGGCAGCGGCGGCGCACAGGACACGGCCCCGCCGGACGCGGCCCGCCCCTTCGAAAGCCAGGTCGAGGTGCGCTTCCGGCACTGCGACCCGGCGGGTATCGTGTTCTATCCGCGCTACTTCGAGATGATCAACGACTTCGTCGAAGAGTGGTTCGACAAGGGCATGGGGCTGCCTTTCCACACGCTGCACGTCGAGCAGCAGATCGGCACGCCGCTGGCGTCGGTGCAGTGCGACTTCCGCGCGCCCAGCCGCTGGCACGAAAGACTGCGGCAGGTATTGACGGTACGGCACATCGGCGGCGCATCGTTGCGCGCCGAGGTGCGTTTCGAAGGAGGGGATGGGCAGTTGCGCCTGTCGGCGCTGCTGACCATCGTGACGGTGGACCTGCGCACCATGCGTTCGACGCCGCTGCCGGACGCATTGCGCGCCCGCATGGCCGACTACCTGGTGCCGGCCCCGCGAGACTGAAGCTTTCTACAAAAGGATGATGGACATGAAGATTCTGCAACCGCCCGACTGGATGCCGCCGCGCGGTTATTCCAACGGCATGCTCGTCGAGATGACGCCGGGCTCCCGCCTGGTGTTCGTGGGCGGACAGATCGGCTGGAACGGCCAGCAGCAGTTCGAGACGGACGATTTCGCGCTGCAGGTCAGGCAGACGTTGGCCAATATCGTCGCGATATTGCATCAAGGCAGCGCGCGGCCGGAGCATATCGTGCGCATGACGTGGTACGTGAAGAACAAGCAGGAGTACGTGGCCGCGTATCCCGAGATCGGCAAGCACTATCGCGAGCTCATCGGGCGGCATTTCCCGTCGATGACCGCGGTCGAAGTCGCCGACCTGGTCGAGGATAGGGCCAAGGTGGAGATTGAGGTCACTGCAGTGGTGCCGCCGGAGATGACGGGTGGGGATGCTTGATTGATTGTCTGGGATGTCTTCTTCAGGCGGCGGGTGGTGCTTTGAAGGCGTCTTCGGCCGGGGTTGGCGCAGGCCGCGCCGGCCGAAGACTCACATCAGTGGCATTCGGCGGCTGATGGGACAGCGCCTCGCGGATGGCATCGTGCTTCTCCCCTGTCAATGAGGAGGGAGGAAGATCACGGTCAGCGTTTCAGGCGGTACTCCACCCTGCTGGCTGGAGTGCGGAAAACATTGCGTGCAGTGGCGTGCTCATCCTTTATGAGAGCAGTGCAGACCCCCGCCCTCCACAAGATGCGTCGCCGCATGGCGACGCATCTGTCTTGCGTCTACTGGTCCACCAGGGGGTAGAAACAGGCGGCTGCCCGCTCGCCGCCCAGCCCCGCCAGCGGCGGCACCTGGGCCGAGCACTGGGGCTGGGCGCGGGCGCAGCGCGGGTGGAAGGTGCAGCCCGGCGGCAGGTGCGTCGGGGCGGGGATCTCGCCTTCGATGCGGGCCAGGCGGATGCGGGCCTGGGGGTCCGGCACCGGGGACGAGTCGCGCAATACGCGGCTGTAGGGGTGCAGCGGCTTGTCCAGGACGCGGGCCGTGGGGCCCTGCTCGATGATGCGGCCCAGGTACATGACGCACACGGTATCGCAGAAGTGGCGGACCACGCCCAGGTCGTGCGAGACGAAGACGAAGGACAGGCCGCGCTCGGCCTTCAGGCGTTCCAGCAGTTGCAGGATCTGCGCCTGCACGGATACGTCCAGGGCCGACACGGGTTCGTCGGCCACGATCAGGTCGGGGTCGAGCACCAGGGCGCGGGCGATGCCGATGCGCTGGCGCTGGCCGCCCGAGAATTCGTGCGGATAACGGTCCAGCGCGGAGACGGGCAGGCCGACTTCCTGGATGGTGCGTTCGACTTTCTCGTCGATCTGCTGGGCCGTGCCCAGGCGATGCACGCGCAGCGGCTCGGTCAGGGCCTGGCGCACGGTGCGGCGCGGGTTCAACGAGGCATACGGATCCTGGAACACGATCTGGATGCGCTGGCGCAAGGCGCGCAATGCCGAGGAGCTGGCGCGGCGCAGGTCCTGGCCGTCGAAGTGGATGCTGCCCTCGTCGGGTTCGATCAGGCGCAGCAGCGTGCGGGCCACGGTCGACTTGCCGCAGCCGGACTCGCCCACCAGGCCCAGCGACTGGCCGCGCGCCACGCTGAAGGACACGTCGTTGACGGCGCGCACGACCTGCCTGGGGCCGCCCAGCAGGCCGCCGCCGCTTTCGAAGCGCTTGACCAGGTTGCGCACTTGAAGAAGGTCGCTCATGGGTTTCCTTGATTCTGGCCGGCGCGCACCAGGCAGCGCACCTGATGGCCGCCGCCGATGTCGCGCAGGCGCGGCGATTCGGCTTCGCAGCGCGGCTGGCGCAGCGGGCAACGGGGCGCGTAGGCACAGCCGCGCGGCATGGCGGTGATGGGCGGCACGCTGCCCGGGATGGGTTCGAGCACGTCGCTGTCGGTATCCACGCGCGGCATGGCGCGCAGCAGCGCTTCGGTATAGGGATGCAGCGGCCGTGCGAACAGCGTGGCGACGTCGGCGGTTTCCACGACCTCGCCGGCGTACATCACCGCCACGCGGTCGGCGATCTGCGCCACCACGCCCAGGTTGTGCGTGATGAACAGCACGGCCATGCCGTGCGCGGCCTTCAGGTCCGACAACAGGCTCAGGATCTGCGCCTGGATGGTCACGTCCAGCGCGGTGGTCGGCTCGTCGGCCAGCAGCACGCGGGGCTTGCAGGCCAGCGCCATGGCGATCATCACGCGCTGGCGCATGCCGCCCGAGAACTGGTGCGGGAAGTCGTCGAAGCGCCTGGCCGCCGCCGGGATCTTCACTTCTTCCAGCGCTTCCAGCGCCAGCGCGCGCGCCTCGCGCCACGTCAGGCGGCGATGCTGGCGGATGGCCTCGGCGATCTGGTCGCCCACCGTCATGGTGGGGTTCAGCGAGGTCATCGGCTCCTGGAAGATCATGGCCATGGCGTTGCCGCGCAGCTGCGCCATGCGGCGCTCGGACAACCTGGACACGTCCTCGCCTTCCAGCAGGATCTCGCCGCCGCCATGCCGGGCGCCGGCCTGCGGCAGCAGCCGCAGCACCGACAAAGCGGTCACGCTCTTGCCGCTGCCGGACTCGCCGACCACGGCCAGGGTTTCGTTGCGCCGCACGGTCAGCGACACGTCGCGCACGGCGGCATGCCAGGCGCCGCCGACACGGAATTCCGTGCGCAGATTGCGCAGTTCCAGGACAGGTGCGTTCATTGTTCATCTCCGTGCGGCAGCAGGCGGGGTTCGACGCCGGCCGGGACAAGACAGGTCATCGATTTCACGACCGCTCCGAACGCAGTTTGGGATCGATGGCGTCGCGCAGCGCGTCGCCCAGCAGGTTCAGGGCCAGCACCGTGACCAGGATGGCGACGCTGGGGAACACCGTCAGCCACCAGGCGTCCAGGATGTTCTCGAAGCCTTCGCGGATCATGCTGCCCCAGGTGGCCGCGGGCGGCGGCACGCCCAGGCCGATGAAAGAGAGCGAGGCCTCGGTGCGGATGGCCGAGGCCATCCACAGCGAACCCAGCACCACCACGTCCGAGATCATGTTGGGCAGGATGTGCACGCCCATCAGCCGGAACGGCCCGTAGCCCAGCGCCCTGCCCGCCTCGACGAAATCGCGCTGTTTCAGGGCGATGGTGGGCGCGCGCGCCACCCGCACGAAGGGCGCGATCTCGGTGATCGCGATGGCGATGATCAGGTTCTCCAGGCTGGCGCCCAGCATGGCGGCCACCATCAGGCCCAGCAACAGCGTGGGGAACGACAGCAGCACGTCGACCAGGCCCATGATGAACTGGTCGATCAGGCCGCCCACGTAGCCGGCGATGATGCCCAGCGCGGAGCCGATCGTCATGGCGATCAGGATGGCCACGAAGCCCACCAGCAACGACACGCGGGCGCCGTGGATCAGGCGCGACAGCACGTCGCGGCCGTAGCTGTCGGTGCCCAGCCAGAACTGCGCCGACGGCGGTTCCAGGCGATAGGCGATGTTCTGCTGCAGGGGATCGTGCGGCGCCAGCCAGGGCGCGAACACGGCGGCCAGCACGATCAGCAGCAGCAGGCCGATGCCCACCCACGACAGGCGGTTCCTGCGCAGGGCCTGCCACAGCGCGTGGGTCTGCGGCGTGACGGAAGCGGTGGCGGTAGCGGCGCTCATTGGTATTTCACCCGAGGATCGACCAACCCGTACACCAGGTCGGTCAGCAGATTGACGACGATCACGCAGGAGGCGAACACGATCATCAGCCCTTGCAGCAGGGTGTAGTCGCGCGCATTCAGCGCCCCCAGGATCAGCTTGCCCAGGCCGGGACGGTTGAACACGATCTCGGTCAGCACCGAGTTGCCGATCAGCGTGCCGAAGTACAGGCCCACCACCGTGACGATGGGGATCAACGCATTGCGCAGGCCGTGGCGCAGCACCAGCCGCAGCGGCCGCACGCCCTTGGCGCGCGCGGTGCGCACATAGTCTTCACCCAGCACGCCCAGCATCGACGAGCGCGTGACGCGCATCACGTACGCCGTCATGATCAGGCCCAGGTTGAAGGCCGGCAGCACCAGGTTGCGAAGCTGCGTGGTCCAGTCGCCGGACACCGAGGAACCGATCACCGGAAACCAGCGCAACTGGATGGCGAACACCAGCAGCATCAGGATGGCCGACACGAAGGCGGGAAACGACAGGCCCGTCAGCGACAGCAGGCGGCCCAGGTAGTCGGGCCAGGCGTTGCGGCGCAGCGCGGCCCAGATGCCCAGCGGCAGGCCGAAGACCACGCCGATCAGCACGGCGGCCAGGGTCAGCTGGATGGTCCACGGCAGCACCAGCGCCACCTCCTGCAGCACGGTGCGGCCGCTGGCCATGGACACGCCGAAGTTGCCGGTCAGCATGTCGCCCAGGAAGCGCAGGTACTGCTGGAACATCGGCAGGTCCAGGCCCAGTCGCTCGCGCAGGGCCGCCAGGGCCTCGGCGCTGGCCTGGTCGCCCAGCATCACCGCCGCCGGATCGCCCGGCACCAGCCGCACCAGCACGAACACGGCCGTCAGCATGGCCAGCAGCGTGGGGATGGCCAGCAACAGGCGCTTGATGGCATAGCGCATCATGATTGCTTCTCCTGCGCGGCGGCCTGCATCAGCCGTTGCGCCTGTATGTGCTGGATGGGCCGTTTCGTCGAGCCGCGCACCACCAGATCGGCCAACGTGGCGCCCACCACGGGCACCAGCTCGAAACCGTGGCCCGAAAAGCCGAAGGCATGGAACACGCCCGGCGCGTTGGGCGAGGGGCCGACCACGGGCAGCAGGTCCTCGGTCTTGGCTTCCAGGCCCGCCCAGACACGCACGATGCGGATGTCGCGCACCATCGGGAACAGGTCGACGGCGGCGCGCGCGCCCTTGGACAGCACGCGCATGCGGGCCGTCGAGGTCTCGCGGTCCAGGTCGGGGATGCCCTGCAGGCCGCCGCCGATCACCAGCGTGCCCTGGTCCGACTGCTTGAACGACAGCGAGCGGCCCATGATGGCCACCACCGGCCTGATGAAGGGACGCAGCCGTTCGCTGACCATCATCATCGAGGACTTGGTGGCCAACGGGATCTCGTCGCCCACCATCGCGGCGATGCGCGCGGACCAGGCGCCCGCGGCATTGACCACGGCCGGTGCGATCCAGGCGCGGCCGCCGGCCAGCACGGCCCAGTCCTGGCCGCGCCGCTCGATGGCGGTCACGCCGCACTGCTCGGCGATCTTCACGCCCGCGGCCTCGGCGCTGCGCCGGAAGGCGCGCAGCGCGCGATGCGGATCGGCCGCGCCGTCGCGCCGGGCAATGGAGGCGCCCAGGCAATGCGGGCTCAGGTCGGGCAGCAGGCGCCGCAGTTCGTCCTGGCCGATGAGTTCTTCGTGCGTGTAGCCATCGGCGCGCAGGCCGTCGACCCGCGCCCGCAGCTTGGCCAGCGCGTCGGGCGTCTCGGCCACGCAGATCTGGCCGTTGGGGTGGAAGCCGCAGTCGTCGCCCACCAGCGATTCCAGCGCATGCCACATGTCCATCGATTCGAGCGACAGGTCCAGCTCGCGGCGGTCGCGGTTCAGCGTGCGCACGCCCGCCGCGGTGGCGCCAGAGGCATGGCGGCCCACCCAGTGCTTCTCCAGGACGACCACGCGCTTGCCGGCACGCGCCAGGTGCAGCGCCGCCGACAGGCCGTGCAGACCGCCGCCGATGACCACGGCGTCCTGGCTTGCCTCGGGCGGGCGCGTCAACACTGGCGCGCTCATGTCTGCCCCCCATCCACATCCAGGCTGGCCAGTTCGCCCAGCGTCAGCGGCTTGAGCGGCGGACGGATGCGGTAGAAGCCGACCTCGGCCACGGGCCTGCCCTGCTGCTGCGCCACGATGTTGGCGATGGTGTAGCCGCACTGGCGGCCCTGGCACGGGCCCATGCCCGCGCGGGTGTACGACTTGATCTGGTTGGGACCGGGCTGGCCGATGCGCGCGGCGCGGCGGATATCGCCCGCGGTCAGCTCCTCGCAGCGGCACACGATGGTGTCGTCCGACGGCGCAATCACGGTGGCGCGCGGCGGATACATCGCGTCCAGCATGGGACGCAGGCTCAGGTCGCCCGCCAGCCTGGCGCGCAGCGGCCTGGCGCGGTGGCGCGCGCCGGCGTCGGTGATGGCGCCCGCGCGCAAGGCGATACCGATGGCGGCCAGTTCCCCGCGTACCGTGGCGGCCTTGGCGCCGCCGATGCCCGCGCCGTCGCCGGCCACGAACACGCCGGCCTGGCTGGTCTGGCCCCAGGCATCCAGCTCGGGCGCCATGCAGGCCTGGGCATCGTTCCAACGGTGCTCGCACTCCAGCGCGCGCGTCATGTGGATGGACGGCACCACCCCCTCGTGCGCCAGCAGCACCTGCGCGGGCTTGCGCACGGTCTTGCCGTCACGCGTGGTGTACTCGATCTCCCGCAGGCGGCCATCGCCCGAGGCGCGGAACTGCGTCACGCCGCGCACGCGTGGCACGCCGGCGCGCCTGAGCTCGCCCAGCCAGCCCAGGCCCTTGCGGATTTCAGGCCAGCCGCGCAGCGCGGCCGGCAGGTGCGGCAAGGCGCGCTTCCACATATCGGGCGGCGCCGTATCCAGCCAACCGGCGATGCGGCCGCCGGCGCGCAGCAACTGCGCCATGTACAGCAGCGGCAACGGACCGCTGCCGGCCACCCACACGGGCTGCGCGGGCACCTGGCGCGACGTCTTCAGCAGGATCTGCGCGGCGCCCACCGTCAGCACGCCGGGCAGCGTCCAGCCCGGGAACGGCGCGGGACGCTCCTGCGCGCCCGTGGCCAGCAGCACGTTGTCGGCGCGCACCACTTCGGCCTTGCCCGCATGGCTCATGTACACATGCCAGCCCGGCTCGATCTGCCAGACCTGCGTCTGCGGTTCGTACAGGGCGCCGCAGGCGCGGAACGCACGGGCCAGGCCGGCGCCCGCGCGGTACTCGTCGCCCAGCAGCGCGCCGGTGGGCGTGGCCGCCACGGTCTCGACCGCGCGCCAGATCTGGCCGCCCGGCGCGGGCTGCTCGTCCACCACGATCACGGAAAGGCCGGCGGCGCGCAGGCCGATGGCCGCGCTCATGCCGGCGGGGCCCGCGCCCACGATCAGTACGTTGAATTCGCGCATCATGGCTGCACGCTCCGCTTGCCCATCTGGCGCAGGACCTGCATGCCTTCGCGCACGGTCGTCAGGCAGGTCTGGGTAGAGGCCACGCCATCCACGATCGCCAGGCAATCGAAACACACGCCCATCATGCAGTAAGGCGCGCGGGGGCTTTCGTGCACGGGGGTCGTGCGCGAGGCTGGCTGGGATTGGCGCAACAGCACCGCGGCGACCGTCTCGCCGGGCGAGGCTTGCACGGGCTGTCCGTCTATCGTCAAGGTCAGCGCCGGCGCGCCGGGGTCATCCAGCTTGCGGAACATCGAAGCGTCCATGGTGAAAGGCATCCAGGTCGGCGGGCACGGCGCCGTGGGCCAACGCGCGGGCATAGGGCCCCGCGTGGTACGACGCCAGCGTCACGCCGGAGTGACAAAGCGCGATCGACGCGCCGGGAAAATCAGCCGACTCGGCATAGACCGGGCAGCCGTCGGAAGTCATGACGCGCAGGCACGACCATTGCCGCACCAGGCGCGCGCCGGCCAGGGTGGGCAGCACGCGCAG
Organism: Bordetella ansorpii; assembly: GCF_900078705.1. Taxonomy (GTDB): domain Bacteria; phylum Pseudomonadota; class Gammaproteobacteria; order Burkholderiales; family Burkholderiaceae_B; genus Bordetella; species Bordetella ansorpii_A. The sequence continues at coordinate 22,608 of NZ_FKIF01000008.1, read as the reverse complement.
GGCGTTGCGGGTCATGCGCACGGCGGCATCGGTGGTGGTGGACAGGTCGTAGCCGACGCGCTCCTGCGTCAGCCCGATCAGCACGCTGCCCTCGCCCGTCTGGCGCATGCCGCTGGCCGGCAGCGGCAGCATGGGCGCCAGCCGTTCGGTGACGAGGATCTGGCCGCGCTCGGGGCGCAGCGGCACGTCCAGGCCCACCTGCCGGCCCAGCGCGGTGGAGCCCAGCCCCGCAGCGATGACCACGCGCGCCGCGCGCCAGGCGCCGCCGGCGGCATCGACCTCGAACCCGCCGCCCGCCATCGGGCGGACAGCCGTGACGGCATGACGCCCGCGCAGGTCGCCGCCGCGCGAGATGAAGGCCGATTGCAGCGCGGCCAGCAGGCGCAGGGGGTTGGCATGGCCGTCCTGCGCGCCGTGGCTGGCCCCGGACACGTCCGGTCCCAGCCGCAGCGCCGGATAGCGGCGCATGATCTCGCCGCGATCCCACATCTGGACGCACGGCGCCTGCTCGGGCGCCTGCTGCTGCCACTGCGCCATGCGCGCGGCCCGCTCTTCCAACTGCTTCTCGCCGAAGCAGTAATGCAGGCCGCCCCGCTGGTCGTAGGCCAGGTCGATACCAGTCTCGGCCTGCAAGGCCGCGGCGAACTCGGGCCACAGCCGCACGGCCTGCCGCGACAGGCGCTGGTAATGCGGATGGTCGTAGCCCTTGCCCTGCAACCACACCAGCCCGAAATTGGCCTTGGCCGCGCGGAAATCCGTATCGCCGCCGTCCAGCATCAGCACGCGCTGGCCGAAGCCGGCCAGGCCGCAGCCGATGGCCGCGCCCACCATGCCGGCGCCGGCGACGATGACGTCGTAGTCCTCAGCCATGGCGCGCTCCTCGCGCCACGCGGCATGCTTGCGGTAATCTTGAGCCCCGCGACGCGGCACGCATGCCGCGCACACTACAGGTCCCGGCATGCAGCAAGCGCTCAATCTGCGACAGGTCGAAGCCTTCAAGGCCGTCATCGAACAAGGCACCGTCAGCCAGGCGGCCGCGGTGCTGGGCGTCTCGCAACCCGCGGTCAGCAAGCTGCTGGCCCATCTCGAAGCCGAAACCGGCCTGTCCCTGTTCGACCGCCTGCGCGGCAAGCTCGCGCCCACCCATCAGGGCATGCGGCTGTACCAGGAAGTCGAACGCATCTTCATGGGCCTGCGGCAGGTCGAGGAAGCCGTGGAATCCATCCGCCGCGCCGAGCAGCGCCACCTGATCGTGGGCGTGCTGCCGGCCTTGTCCGGCACCTTCATGCGGCGCGTCACGCTGGCCTTTCTCGAACGCCATCCCGATGTACGCGTGTCCATCCGCACGCGCGGTTCGATCTTCCTGGGCGACTGGCTGGCCAAGCAGCACATCGACCTGGCGCTGGTGGGCAGCCGTGTCGACAACCCCTACGTCGAGCGCGAACCGCTGTTCCCGCATGCGCTGTTCTGCGCCCTGCCGGTCAACCACGAACTGACGCGCAAGCGCGTCATCCGGCCGCGCGACCTGGACGGCGTGCCCTTCGTCGGCTTCAGCGCCGAGAGCCAGACGCACAAGCTGGTCAGCCAGGCGATGGCCGCGGCGGGTGCGCATTTCAACATCGTGCTGGAAACCGACACGGCGCCGACCGTGTGCGAGTTCGTGGCCGCCGGTATGGGGGTGTCCTTGATTCATCCGCTTTTCGCCGATGGGTTGCAAAGCCGCCTGGTATTGCGGCGTTTCGATCCCGAGCTTCAATTCCACTTCCAGATGTGCCGCACGCAGACCTCGCGCAACGCGGCGCTGGTGGAAGACTTCGCAGCCTGCGCCCGCGCCGTGGCGGCGCAGGTCTCGCGGGGCCTGCTCAAAGGGCAGTGACGGTCACTTGGCCTTGATCGAGGTCTGTTCGGTGACGGGCGGCTGCAGGTTCAGCGCGCCTTGCAGCTTGTAGCCGTAGTCGACGCCGTCGCCATGCACCCATACCTGCTTCAGGCCGAACAGCGGCACGGCGCAGACATCGGCATGGATCTTGGCCTGGGCCTCTTTCCACAACGCCAATTGCCTGGCCGCGTCGGACTCGACGCGCGCCGCGCGGATCTCCTGGTCGGCCACGGCGCAGTGGCCGAAGTTCGACATGGCGGCGGGCTGGCCGGGGGCCGAGGCGGAGTCGTAGAACTCGCTCAGGTAGGCATCGGCGATCGGGAAACGCGCGGCGCCGTAGAACACCAATGCGCTCTGGTCGGCGCGGCTCTTGGCCTGGTAGGTCGCGTGGTCCACCACTTCCATGTCCAGCTTGATGCCAGCCTTGGCCAGTTGCGCCTGGATGATTTCCATGATGGGCTGCTGCGCCGAGATGTTCGACACCACCGACTTCAGCGTGATGCCGTTCGGGAAACCCGCTTCGGCCAGCAGCTTCCTGGCGGCGTCAGCGTCGTACTTGTAGCCGCCCGCGCCGCAGTCCTCACCCAGGTAGCCGTTGGGCACCACCGAGCAACCCTTGTCGGCCACGTCCTTGCCGACGTAGCGCACGATCTCGTCCACGTTGATGGCGGCGGCCACGGCCTGGCGTACCTTCAGGTTGTCCAGCGGCTTGATGGTGCGGTTGATGTACAGCGTGCGGAATTCGGCGGGATCGAAGATGTCGACCTTCATGTCGCGCTTGGCCGAACGCTCGACCCAGCGCTGTTCGCGCTTGCCCTGCATGACGTCGATCTCGCCCGAAGTGAAGGCCAGTTCGCGTGCGCTGTCCGATGGGATCATGCGGTAGACGATGCCGCCCAGCTTGGGCTTGCCGCGGAAATACTGATCGTTGGCCACCAGCTTCACGTACTGCTGCGTGACGTGCTCGCCGAAGGCGAACGGACCGGTGCCGATGGGCGCGCCGCCGAACTTGTCGCCCAGCTTCTCGGCGGCCTTCTTGCTGACGATGTTGCCGCCGTGGTAGTCCGACACGCGCCCCAGGAAGCCGGCGTCCGCCGACTTCAGCGTGACGCGCACGGTGTAGTCATCCAGCGCCTCGACCTTCTCCACCTGATCGAACGTCGACGCGAAACTGGAGCGCTTCGGGTCGGCCGCGCGCTGCAGCGAGTACACGACGTCCTCGGCCTTCATTTCGCCGTAGCCGCCGTGAAACTGCACGCCGCGGCGCAGGTGGAAGGTCCAAACCTTGCCGTCGGCCGAACTTTCCCAGCGCTCGGCCAGGTCAGCCTCGAGTTTCTTGGGATCGGCGCTGCCGGGCGGGAAACGCACCAGGCCGTCGAACATTTCCGAGGCCACGCCCTTGTCCACCGTGGACGTGGCGCGATGCGGATCGAGCGTGGCATTGTCGGCCGCGCCGGAGCTGATGCGCAGCATCGGCCGCTCCTGCGCTTGCGCGGACAGGACGGTACAGGTGCCCAGCAGGACAGCGGCGAATGCGGAAAGGACGGGACGTTTCATGATTCCCCAACGAAGTCGGCGGTTTGTCGGAACGCGCATGCCGGTACAGCCATGCAATGCGATGGAACGAAAGGTAGGCCTGCCAGCCTATTGCGTCAAAGTCGCTCAGATGCATACCCTATTCCATAGGGTTATACGACTGCCTGGCGCATCCCATCCGTGCCTCTGGGGAAGGGTCCCGTGTAGTGGTTACTACCAATCCATACTTTTTTCCCGGGCTAGGGAAAACGAGAGGTCGACGGGGCCGAGCGCGTGCCGCGTGGCGGACGGCTTCGACGAGGGCCGGACCCGCCAGCCTCCGAAGCCTCCCCTCTCGTCCATCCTGAATCAATACCGCAACGCAAGCAGTGCAAAATAGGGATCGCCTCATTATAAAAACGGAATATCCCGACCGAATAATATAAACAGCGGCCCACCCCTCGGACTCCGTCACCCGCGGCGGGCTGTTTCCCAATCACACACTTCATCCCCGGGCAAGAACCTACAATTCCCGCTTGCAGCGCCCCGGCAGGGCGGCCGCATGCCCAAGCGCGACAGTTTCTCCCCAAGCATCATTCATAAAAAAAAACCCATAAAACCACGGCAATGTCCTGCAGCAAAAATGAATTACGAAAACTGGTCAGCACAAAAATTCCTTACCAGCGATAAAAACATAAAAACAAGCAGGATAATCCGAATAACGGGCGGACTCTGCCTGTTCCCTGGCCTGGCCTGGGCCATCGTCTTCTGGCATTACGACAGATCGCACATCGCCGCGATATATGCCGCGTTTTCGGGGATTGGCCTGTTCGCGCTCGCGCTGGCCGACCGAAGCAGGCATGGCGCCATACTGATAATCGCGAACGCGATTTTCCTGCTGCTGCTTGCGCTATCCATGGCGGACATGCCCGCCGATTCGAGCCCGCGATCCGCCTACGCGCTTTTCCTGCCGCTGGCCGTGGGCGCTTTCTTTGTCTCGGAGCGCCGCAACAGTTATCTGGGGCTTTATTTCCCCCTCGCATGCCTGGCGATGTTCGTCCTGATGGGAACCGGCCACTTCGGCCCTCGGTCCATGGCGATCGGCGCAACGCCCGGCATCGGCAGGGTCTACGCGACCTTCAACTTCGTCATCGTGGGCGTGGCGCTGGCCTGGACGCTGGTCATCTATCGGGACGGCGTCAGCGCGCAGATCGCGCTTTCCCGCAGTCTCGCCCGCGCCATCCCCCACCGGGAACTGGTGGTCCTCTATCAGCCGCAGGTCGACCTCGCGCGAAGGCCGATCGGCGCCGAGGCGCTCGTCAGGTGGAATCATCCGACACGCGGGTTGCTGACGCCCGAGAAATTCATCCCGCAGGCTGAAGAGACCGGCCTGATCCACGACCTTGGGCTGGAGGTCCTGCGCCAGGCGTGCGAGCTTCTACAGCGCTGGTCCCGAGACGCGAGGCTCGATGGAAAGTTCGTTGCGGTCAACGTGAGCCCGGTGCAGATACTCGATGACCGCTTCGTGGGCGCGGCACGGGAAGTGATATCGAGGCACGGCATCCGGCCGGGCAACATACAGCTCGAACTCACGGAATCCGCCCTGATCTCCGACATGGACCTCATCAGAAGCAGAATGCGGGATCTCGAGGAATTCGGAATAAGCTGGGCGCTCGATGATTTCGGAACGGGGTTCTCTTCCCTGGGCATCCTGAAATCCCTGCCGGTCAGGAAGCTGAAGGTCGACAGGGAATTCGTCCGCGACGCGCAGAACAGCGAGTCCTCTCGACTGCTGCTGGAGAAAATCCATGAAATCTCCGAGATCATGGGAATGTCGTCCATTGCCGAAGGCATCGAGACGGAGAGCCAGTACGGCATGCTGTCCCGTATGGGATTCCGCCAGTATCAAGGGTTCCTGTTCGGCAAGCCCCAGCCGCCCGCCTCGATCACGGACGCGATGAAGCAGCCCGTGCTGCCGGCGCGCAACGACGGCGACGCATCGTACCCGGCATCACCGTAGCAGCAGGCGCCCCTTGCCGCGCGCCCAGAAAAAAGACCGCGCCAGGCGGTCTTTCCGGGACAGGCGAGCCAGGCGCAAGGCATCAGCAGAGCTGCCGCGCCCTCACCCATTCGCTGAACTCGGCCGCCGGCAGCGCGGGCGAGAACAGATAGCCCTGGCCCGCCGCGCACCCCTGTTCGACCAGGAAGCGGCGCTGTTCTTCGTTTTCGACGCCTTCGGCCACCACGGGCAGGCTCAGGCTTTCGCCGATGCGGATGACGGCGCTGGTCAGCGCGCGCGCCGCCTCGTCGCCTTCCAGCCCCAGCACGAAGCTGCGATCGAGCTTCAGCTCGTCGACCACCAGGCGGCGCAGGTGGCCCAGGCTGGAATAGCCCGTGCCGAAGTCGTCCATGGACAGGCGCACACCCAGGGCATGCAGGGACGAAATGGTGGCCAGCGTCTCGGGCGTGGCGTCCAGCAGCACGCCTTCGGTGATTTCCAGCATCAGGTCGCGCGCGGCCAGGCCGTTGTAGGCCAGCGCCTCTTCGATCACCGCGACGAGGTCGGGATCATGGAAGTTGGTGGCGGACAGGTTGACCGAGATCGTCGGCACCGCCACGCCGGCCATGCGCCAGTCGGCCAACTGTGCGCAGGCCTGCCGGATGGCCCACACGCCCAATTGGTGGATCAGCCCGCACTCCTCGGCCAGCGGCACGAAGCGCGCGGGCGGAATCACGCCCATCTCGGGGTGGGTCCAGCGCGCCAGCGCCTCGACGCCATACAACTGCCCATCGGTCAGGCGGATCTGCGGCTGGTATTGCAGGTGCAGCGTGCCGTTGGTCAGGGCGTCGCCCAGCGCGGCTTCCAGCGCCATGCGCTCGTGCGCCTGGCGGTTCATCTCGGGACTGAAGAACGAGATGCGGCCGCGGCCCGCCGTCTTGGCCTGGTACATGGCCAGGTCGGCATGGCGCAACAGCGTGTCCATGTCCTCGCCATTCTCGGGATAGACGCTGATGCCGATGCTGACCGACGGCTTCAAGGCCACGTCGCCCACGGTGAAGGGCTCGGACAGGGCCCCGAGCATCTGTTCGGCATCGGCCGTCAGGCGCGCGTCCTCGTAGTCGGGATAGACCACCACGAACTCGTCGCTGGACAGGCGTCCCACCACGTCGCGCGGACGCGCCAGGCGGCCCAGGCGGCTGGCCACTTCGCGCAGCAACGCGTCGCCGGCGGCATGGCCCATGGTGTCGTTGATCTGCTTGAAGCGGTCGAGGTCCAGGAACAGCACGGCCAGCCTGCCGCCCCCCGAGGCCGCCACGTGCGACACCGCCTGCTGGGCGCGCGCCAGCAGCAGGTTGCGGTTGGGCAGGCCGGTCAGCTCGTCGTAGAACGCCAGTTGGCGGATGCGCGCGCGAGCCTCGTCGCGCTCCAGCGCCAGCGCGCACAGGTACACGCTGCCGCCCACCAGCCGATGGTGGAAGGCGTCGGGCCAGCGCGGCTCGCGGAAATACAGGTCGAAGGTGCCCAGCACCTGGCCGTCGCTGGACTTGATCGGCGAGGACCAGCAGGCCACCAGGTCTTGCGGCAGGGGCAGGTGGCGGTGCTCGGCCCACAGCGGATCGGTGACGATGTTGCGCACCATCACCGGCCGGCCCAGGAAGGCGGCGCTGCCCGTGGACAGCGTCTCGGCGCCGATGGGCAGGCCGTCCAGCGCGTTCAGGTAGGCCAGCGGCAGACTGGGGCCGGCCAAGGGACGCAGGTAGCCCTGGGCGTCGACGCGCATCACGCTGGCGACCACGTCGGGCGCCAGGCGCTCGACCTCCAGGCATACCATGCTCATCACCTCGGCCACCGAGACCTCGTTGACCATGGCCTGCATCACGCGGCGCTGCGGGACGTCGTGCACCTTGGTGGGCGTGACGTCGACCAGCACGTCGACCACGTTGCACAGCTGGCCGCGGTCGTCGAACACCGGATTGGCCATCACCGAGACCCACAGCGGCTTGCCGCTGCGGTCGTAGGCCAGCAGGTCGCGCTGGTAGCCGGCCGGGAAGGTCAGGCGGCGCTCGAGCTCGTCCATGGTGGCGCGGTCGGGACGGGCGCCCGCCAGCACCTCGCCGAGCGTGCGGTTGCGCGCATCCTCGTCGGTGTAGCCGAACATGCGGCGAAAGCTGTCGCTGACGTACAGGATGCGCCCGTCCGCGCCGGACACGACCACGGCATTGCCGGTGTCGTTGACGCCCAGCAGCAGGCGGATCTCTTCCAGGCGCTCGGCGTCGGCGATGGCCTTGCGGCCCAGCAGGCAGACGCGTCCGACCACGCCGTCGGCGTCCAGCACCGGCAGGTAGGTGACCTCGACCCAGATGGGCGAGCCATCGCGCGCGCGCAGCTTGCAGTTGCCCGTGAAGGGCTGGCCGCGCCGCAGCTGGTTCCACAGGCGCTCGTCGCCCACGCCGGCCTTGCCGTCGTGCACGGACTCGCACAGCATGTCGTGGCGCAGCAGATCGATGTCTTCCCGGGTGTAGCCGACCAATGCCAGGAAGTTGTCATTGGCGCGCAACACGTTGCCATCGAGGTCGAAATCGCAGGTCAGGGTGGCTCGGTCCAGGGCTTGCAGGAAAGCCGCGCCGCCCCATTGCAGGGCATCCTCGCCAGACTGAACATCGGTGTTCAATTCTCGGGACATCGGCTACTCCGCAGGCGAAGCAAGGGGGTCGACCGGAAGCGGACCCGGCCCATCGGCCGCCACGCGATCCCGCCCCTGTTGCTTGGCGCTGTACAGCGCATGGTCCGCCCGGGTAAGGGTATCGTTGAACGCCTCGCCCGGCCGATACTGAGCCATGCCCACGCTGACCGTCAAGCCGATTTCGCCGGACGGCGCCTGGACGCGGAATTCGCGCACCTGGCTCACCAGGCGCTCGAGCATCGACTTGGCCTCTTCCAGCCCGGATTCCGGCAGCAGCAGCAGGAATTCGTCGCCGCCCCAGCGGCCGCAGGCGTCATATTGGCGCAGGCCGTCGTGCAGCAGGCCCGCCACGCCGATCAGCGCGCGGTCGCCCACGTCGTGGCCGTGCTGGTCATTGATCTGCTTGAAGTGGTCGACGTCGAGCATGACCAGCACGAAACGGCGCGAATGCCGGGCGGCGCGCTCGGTTTCTTCCTTCAACACCTCGATCAGCGCGCGGCGGTTGGCCAGCCCGGTGAGCTCATCGCGGATGGAAGCGTTCTTCAGCGCGGCGTTCAGCTCGCGCATCATGTTCTGGTAGTGGTCGGAAATGCGCACGATGCGCGACAGCTTGCGCAATTGGCGGTCGAAGCGGCGGCAGATATCCAGTTCGCGCTCGCGCGCCATCGACTGGAAGGCGTCGGACAGATGCGTGATGCGCTCGACGCGTTCGAGCACGTCGGACGTGTGCTGCCACAGGTCGCTCAGCGCCTCGCGCAGAGGGTGCCCTGCATAGTCGGGGTCGGCCAGCAAGGTACTGACGCGCCGCTCGAGATCAGCGGGATCTTGCTTCATTCACGGCCTATCACGTCAAAGGGGAACGAACAGTCTTCCTTGAACTCTTCGGCCAGCTCGCCCACGCGCTCGTTGCGCATGTCGTAGAACCATTCGACCTTGACCGGCCGGCCCTGCCCATGGGCGGCTTCGAGCAGGTCGAAGATCTCCATGACGGCCTTGATGCTGCTGGTGTTCAGGTACAGCAGTTCGAGTTCCAGGCGCAGCGGCTCTGCGCGCTCGCGCAGATAGGTTTCCACCCAATCCAGCACCGGACCGAACAGCTCGAAGGAGTTCTCGGGGTAGGAGTCCCCGCCCATGCGCAGCACGCCGGACCTGGCGTCGGTGAGAATGGAGGGCGTGGACTGGGTTGCAGGAAGATTCAAGTCATTCATATCGGACTCTGCGGACGATTTAAATCAAATGGCGACGCTCAGGCTGAAGAAGGCGCGGCCGTCTTCGCTGTGCGGGCTGAGGCTGGCCTGCAGCGGACTGCTGGCGCGGCGCGCGATGTCGATCAGGCCCAGGCCCGCGCCCGTGACCGTGCCCGGCGCGCGGGGCTTGTGCAACTGCGTCTTGTATTCCGCCTTCAGGGCGGCCTTGTCCATGCCGGCCAGGCGGCCGACGACGGCGACCAGGCGCTCGCCGTGGGCCGTCTCGACCATGTTGCCGGCCGACACGACGTAGCCGCCCGCGTCGCGGCGGTTGATGACCACCGTGGCGCTGGCTTCGGTGTCGTTGCACTGCAGGGCGTACTGGCGGATGTTCTGGATCATCTCGATGTACACCGAGAACACGTCCATGGCCTCGGCCGGGCGCGTGTGCTCGGCGTCCAGGTAATTCTTCAACGCGTTGCCGATCTCTTCGATCAGGCTGCGCGAAATCGGGCCGTTGAAACACAGCAGCGTGCGATCCTGGTTGAAGCGCTCGCGCAGGGCGTAGAGATCGGAAGCATTCATGGCGGTCACACCTCGGCGGCCAGGTTCATTCGAAACGGAAAGACAGGAGCGTGATGTCGTCACGCTGCGGCCGCTCTCCCCGGTAGTCGTCCAGCGCCTGGCTGAATGCGCGGGCCTGCTCGGACAGCGGCTGCCGGGCGTGACGCGTAAGCATGTCGGCAAAGCGGCGGCTGCCGAATCCGAAACCGTGTTGGCCGCCTGCCTGGTCCAGGAATCCATCGGTAACCAGATAGTAAGTCCACCCAGGCTGAAGCGACAGTTCGACGTTCTCGTATTCGCCCGGCCGCTTGTCGCCCAGCGCGCGGCGCCCGCCAGGCAACTCCTGCAGCACCTCGCCATCGCTGGCGTACAGCGAAATCTTGGCGCCGGAATAGACCAGACGGTGATTCGACCAGTCTATATACACCAGCCCTGCGTCCGTATTGATGGCAAGTGTGCGCGGCAACTGCGCATCGGCAAGCATGGCGCGGATGGCGGCATCGGTGGCGGCCAGCACGGCGGCCGGGCTGGACGGCCCGACCTCGGCGATGGCCAGGTCGATGGCGGCGCGCGCCAGCATGGTCATCAGGGCGCCCGGCACGCCATGGCCGGCGCAGTCCATCACGCCCAGCAGGCAATTGGGGCCGTCGGAACGGAATACGTAGAAATCGCCGCCCACCACGTCGCGCGGCTTCCACAGCACGAAATGGCGTTCGCCCAGCGACCGCACCAGTTGGCGGTCGGGCAGGATGGCGCGCTGGATCAGGCTGGCGTAGTCGATGGAATCGCCGATCTTCTTCTGCGCCTCGGCCATCTCGCGGTTGGCGCTTTCCAGTTCCTGGGTGCGCTCGCGCACCTTGTCTTCCAGCTCGGCGGTATGGGTGCGCACCTTGTCGGCCATGACGCCGAAGGCGCGGCTCAGGTCGCCGATCTCGTCCTGGCCGGCGGGCGGCAGCGTGACGTCGTAGCGGCCGGCGGCGATGGCGCGCGCCGACTGCTGCAGCCGGCGCAGCGGTCGCAGCATCAGGCGTTCGACCGCATAGCCGAAGCCCAGCAGCATGGCCGCCACCAGCAGCGCCACGCCGATCGCGGCGGGCCACAGCCAGGCGGCATCGGCCACGCGGGCCGCGCTCAGGTCGACCGCCGTCATCACGTGCCAGCGCAATTCGGGGATATAGGCCACCGCCAGCAACTGGCGCTTGCCGCCGAATTGTCCCCAGACGGTCTGCACCCGCTGGGGATCGGACTGGGCGCGCTGCAACGCCTGGCGCAACGGCGCCTCGTCGCTGGCGCCCACCAGGGCATACACGCTGCTGTGGCGGGAATCGGCGCGGGTGGCCGAGTTGTAGGCGATACGCGAGGCATCGTGGAAAGCCTGGATGGCGCCGGACTGGTCGACGATCAGGGGCGTGACGCCGGGAGCGCTGTTGGCGATGAATTCGTCGAGGAACGTATTGAGTTTCAGGCCCGAGCCGGCCAGGCCCAGCACCCGGCCGCCATCGCGCACCTGGACGTTGATCCAGACGCTGGTGACCTTCAACTGCAGGTCTGGATTGACGTTGATGTTGTACAGGTCGGGCGAGCGCACCGAGGCGAAGAACCAGCCATCGTCCGGATTGTCGGGCGACAGCGTGTAGCGCGGCGGCTGGGGGGTGGACCGCGGCTTGTCGCTGAAGTAATAGTGGTTGCTCAGGGCGCTGATGACGAAGAACGACTGGCTGCGCAGGTCGCCGCGGTAGCCCTCGGCCTCGCGGAAGAACAATTCGCGCGCGGCGGGATCGTCTTCGTTCAGCAGGAACCGGCGCGTGACCTCGGAATCGGCCAGGCGCAGCGACAGGGCCAGTTCGCGCGAGACGGGCGCCAGGATCTTCTGGCGGCTGAGCAGGGTGACGTTCTCGACATAGGCGCGGCCGAAATGTTCGCGGACGCTATCTAAGACGCGCCAGCCGATCACGGCGGCGGGGATCAGCGCGATCAGGCACGCAAGGGCCAAAGCCAGCAAGGACTTGGTCCTCAACCCCCATTTCGCCATGTTTGAAGAATTCCTGACTAGTCATTGAAGCGCCGTGCGATACGGCACATGGCGGACGGGTGCATCCGCGTATACGTCTGCGGTGACAACCAGCGGGCGCGAGGGCAACGCGAGGGGTTGCCGGCCAGCGAATCGGGCACGGCCCAGAGTGTAGCCGCTGGAGATGAGGGATTTTAACGGACAGCGACAATTAGACCTCAAAAAATGAAAGGTCGGTATTAATTTGACAACGTTTACATCGGCGGTGCCCGACCGCTGGAATTCAGGGTCAGACTCCTAAATAACGGGTCCAGATCTCCCGGTCGGCATCCAGTTGGCGGGAGTCGCCCGTCCAGACCACCTTGCCGCGTTCGAGGATGACGTGCTGGTCGGCCAGGGCCAGCAGGCGCTCGACGTACTTGTCGATGACCAGGATGGTCTGCCCCGCTTCGCGCAGGGTGGCCAGGCAGGTCCAGATTTCCTCGCGGATGCGCGGCGCAAGCCCCTCGGTGGCCTCGTCCAGCACCAGCAGGCGCGGATTGGTGACCAGCGCGCGGCCGATGGCCAGCATCTGCTGTTCGCCGCCGGACAACTGGTTGCCCATGTTGCGGGCGCGCTCGCCCAGGCGCGGAAACAGTTCGAACACGCGCTCGGGCGTCCAGGGCCGGCCGATGCCGGGGTTGCGCGCCGCGGCGAACGCGGTCAGGTGCTCGCGCACCGTCAGGTTGGGAAAGCACTGCCGCCCCTCCGGCACGATGGCCAGGCCGGCGCGCGCGATGCGGTCGGGGCGCAAGCCACCGATGTCCTGGCCGCAGAACCGCACGCTGCCGCCGCGCAGGGGCAACTGGCCGAACAAGGTGCGCAACAGCGTGGTCTTGCCCATGCCATTGCGGCCCAGCAGGGTCACCACCTGCCCGGCGCCGATGCTCAGGTCGACGCCGAACAATACCTGGCTTGGGCCATAGCCGCTGGCGATGCCGCGCAGTTCCAGCATCATGCTTCCTCCACGGTTTCATCGTCGCCCAGATAGGCCTGGCGCACGTCGGGATTGGCGCGTATCTCGTCCGGCGTGCCGGTGGCGATGACGCGGCCGTACACCAGCACCGAGATGCGGTCGGCCAGCCGGAACACCGCCTGCATGTCGTGCTCGACCAGCAGCATGGCGGCCTGGCCGCGCAGGCTGTCGATCAGGTCGGCCAGCCGCAGGGTTTCATCCGGCCCCATGCCGGCCATGGGTTCGTCCAGCAGCAGCACCTTGGGACGCGCGGCCAGCGCCAGTGCGAACTCCAGCTTGCGTTGCTCGCCGTGCGGCAAGGTGCCCGCGGGGCGCTCCAGCAGCGCGGCGTCCAGCGCGCACTGCAGCGCCAGCGCACGGGCCCGCTCGTACAGCGCCTCTTCGCGGCTGCGCGCCCGCCAGAAGCGGAAACTGCTGCCCGCATGCGCCTGCACGGCCAGCAGCAGGTTGTCCAGCACACTGAACGACTTGAAGATATTGGTGATCTGGTACGAGCGCGACAGGCCGGCGGCCACGCGCTGGTGCCCGTTCATGCCGCTGACATCGGCACCGGCCACGGTCAGCGTGCCGGCATCGGCCGGCAGGGTGCCGGACAGCAGATGGATCAAGGTCGACTTGCCTGCGCCATTCGGGCCGATCAGGGCGTGGATCTCGCCGGGACGCAGCGTCAGCGAGACATGGTCGGTGGCCAGCAGCGCGCCGAAGCGCTTGACCAGTCCCTCGGCCTGCAGGGCCGGCATGAAATCGGCGGCGGTCATCATGGGCGGCTCCGGGCGGCGGGCACGGCCTGCCTGGCGGCGCGGCCCGTGAACCACGGTCCCAGCAGGCCGGCCAGGCCGCGCGGGGCGCCGAACACCACGGCCAGCAGCAGGATGCCCAGCGGCAGGTGCCAGTATTCCGTCCACATCTTCAGCACCTCCTCCAGCACCAGCATGACCACCGCCCCCACCACGCCGCCGTAGCGCAGCCCGACGCCGCCCACCAGCACCATGATCAGCAGGTTGGCCGATTGGGTCCAATGCATCAGGCTGGGCGAGATGAACAGATTGTGATTGGCCAGCAGGGCGCCCGCCAGGCCGGCCGCCGCGCCGCTCAGGCCGAACGCCGCCAGCTTCATGCGATAGACCGGATAGCCCAGGGCCTCCATGCGCGATTCGTTCTCGCGGATACCCTGCAGCGCGGTGCCGAAGCGCGAGTTCACCAGCTTGCCGAACACCCACAGCAGCAGCACGAACAACACCAGCACCAGGTAATAGAACGCGCGGTCGTCGGCCAGGTCCAGGCCGGGCAGCGTGGAATAGCCGGGCAGGTTCAGGCCATCCTCGCCGCCGTACTGGCGCAGCGAGATGAAGACGTAATAGACCATCTGCGCGAACGCCAGCGTGATCATGATGAAGTACACGCCGCGCGTGCGCAGCGAGATCGCCCCGGTCAGCGCGGCCAACCCGCTCGCCAGCAGCATGGCGGCGGGCCACGCCACCAGCGCCGAGGTGATCCCCGACACGCCCAGGATGCCCACGGCGTAGGCCCCGGCCCCCAGGAAGGCGGCGTGGCCCAGCGCCACCATGCCGCCGTAGCCCAGCACCAGGTTCAGGCTGGTGGCGGCCAGCGCATAGATCAGGATGCGGCGCACGAACGAGACGTAGAAATCCAGGTCGAACAGCGGCGCCACCAGCGGAAACGCCGCCAGCGCCAGCAGGAACAGCCCGGTCCAGAGCAGTGAACGGTGAGTCATGTCGGATCTCTGGATCAGCCGCGCGCCGGGAACAGGCCCGAGGGCCTGAACACCAGCACCGCGGCCATCAGCACGTAGATGGCGATGGCGGCCAGCGTGGGCCCCACGCTGGAAGCCACGTCGGGCGGAAAGAAGCTGCGCAGCAGCGTGGGCAGGAAGGCGCGGCCGGCCGTATCCACCATGCCTACCAGCAGCGCGCCGGCGAAGGCGCCGCGTATCGAGCCGATGCCGCCGATGACGATGCAGACCAGCACCAGGATCAGGATTTCCTCGCCCATGCCGACCTGCACGGCCGTGACCGGCCCCAGCAGCGCGCCCGCCAGCGCGGCCAGCATGGCGCCCAGCGCGAACACGCCCAGGAACAGCAAGGGCACGCGCACGCCCATCAACGTGGCCATCTGCCGGTTGGACGCGCCGGCCCGCACCAGCACGCCGGCGCGGGTGCGCGTGACGAACCAGTAAAGGCCCACGGCCACGGCCAGGCCCAGGCCGATGATCATCAGGCGGTACGCGGGATACATCAGGTCGGGCAGGAGGCGCACCGGACCGGACAGCGCCGCCGGCGTATTGAGCATCACCGGAGCGGGCCCCCAGATCATCTTGACCACGTCGTTGGCGATCAGCAGGATGGCGAAGGTGCCCAGCACCTGGGCCAGGTGGTCGCGCACCGCCAGGCGGCGGATCAGCGCCAGTTCCAGCACGGCCCCGACGACGCCCGTGGCCCCCGCGGCCACGATGACCGCCGCGGTGAACGAGCCCGTGCGCTGCATGGTCTCGGCCGCCACGTAGGCGCCCGCCATGTACAGCGAACCATGCGCCAGGTTCATGATGTCCATGATGCCGAAGACCAGCGTCAGGCCGGCGGCGATCAGGAACAGCATCAACCCGAACTGCAGACCGTTCAGCAACTGCTCGACGATCAGCGTATACGTCATCGACTTCCCCTGTGCCGCGGGCATCGCGCGCCCGCGGTCGATCGGCGCGGCGTTGTGGCGCCGCGCCCTGCTGCTACCGCAAAATCAGAGCTTGCACTCGCCCACGTAGACGTCCTGGTGTTTGTCGTACACCTTGCCGATCAGCTTGTTGGTGATGCGGCCCTGGGCGTCCTTGCCGACCTGGCGGGCGTAGTAGGCCTGGATCGGATAGTGGTTCCTGCCGTAGGTGAAGGCGCCGCGCACCGAGGGGAAGTCGGCCTTTTCCAGCGCGGCGACGATGGCGTCGCGGTCGCCGGCCTTGCCGCCCGCCTGCTTGACGGCGGCATCCATGGCCATGATGACGTCGTAGGCCTGCGCCGCGTACACCGAGGGATAGCGGCCGTTGTATTCCTTGCGGAAGGCGTCGACGAACTGCTTGTTGCGCGGCACGTCCAGATCATGCGCCCACTGCGCGGTGTTGACCATGCCGATCATCGGCTCGCCCACGGCGGGGATGACGTCCTCGTCGGCCGAGAAGCCCGGTCCGACCAGCGCGATGTTCTGCGACAGGCCCGCGGCCACGAACTGCTTGACGAAGTTGATGCCCATGCCGCCCGGCAGGAAGATGTAGACCGCGTCGGGCGCGGTGGCGCGCACCTCGGCCAGTTCGGCCGCGTAATCGATCTGGCCCAGCTTGGTGTAGCGCTCTTGCGCCACGTCGGCCTTGTAGCCGCGCTTGAAGCCGGTCAGCGCATCCTTGCCCGCGGGATAGTCGGGCGCGATGATGAACATCTTCTTGTAGCCGCGGTCGGCCGCGACCTTGCCGGCCACTTCGTGGAAGGCGTCGTTCTGATAGGTGGTGCCGAACCAGAACTTGTTGCACTGGGCGCCCGCATATTGGCTGGGGCCGGGATTGTTCGACAGGTACGGGATCTTGGCGGCGAACAGCGCGGGGCCCACGGCCAGGGCCACGTTCGAGCCGATGGGGCCGGTGAAGAAGTCGACCTTATCGCGCTGGATGTAGCGCGTGGCCAGTTGGCGGGCCTGCTCGGGGTTGCCGGCCATGTCGGTCTGCAGGAACTCGGCCGGCTGGCCGCCCAGCTTGCCGCCCAACTGCTTGATGGCGAGGTTGAAACCGTCGCGCGCCTCGGCGCCCAGCGCCGCGAACGGGCCGGAGATGTCGTTGGCGATGCCGACCTTGATGGGATCGGCGTGGGACATGGCGGGAACGAGCGCGGCGGCGGCCACGACGAGGGAAAGGATACGCATGCTGGGAACTCCTGGCGCGGCGCGCTGCTTGGGTTTTGTTCTGAAGCGTTCGACTGCGATCGTGTCGCCGAGCCCGTCATCCATATGCCGCGCGGCCGGCATCCGGGACGAGAAATCAACTGGCGTGCGGCATAGTTTAGGTTTAAAGTATCCAGCAAAACAAGCCTAGGGTTTGCCCGAACCATGAGCCTCGTCTACCGCCAGTTCGACGCCACCGCGCTCGACATGCAATACAACGCACGCGCGACAGTACCGCACGTCGAATCGATACTCAAGCAATACGCCGACGAGAGCCGCCGGGCGCGCGACACGCTGCCGTGCGCATTGAACCTGCCCTATGGCGACCACCCCGACGAAACGCTCGACGTGTTCCCCGCCGCGCGGGACAGCCCGGCGCCGGGATGCCCCGCGCCGGGATGCCCCGCGCCGGGATGCCCCGCGCCCGTCTTCATCTACATCCACGGCGGCTACTGGCGCGCGCTGGGCAAGGACGATTCCAGCTCGATGGCGCCCGCCTTCACGCGCGCCGGCGCCGTGGTGGTGGCGGTCAACTATTCGCTGGCGCCGGCCGTCACGCTGGACCGCATCGTCGACCAGGTGCGCCGCGCGGTGGCCTGGGTCCAGCGCAACATCGCCGCGCATGGGGGCGATCCGGGCCGCCTGCACGTCGGCGGCAGTTCGGCGGGCGGCCATCTGTGCGGCATGCTGCTGGCCTGCGGCTGGCAACGCGAGCTGGGGCTGCCCGGCGATGTCATCCGCGGCGCATTGCTGCTGTCCGGCCTGTACGACCTGACACCGCTGGTGCATACCCACATCAACCAATGGATGCGCATGACGCCGGCCGATGCCGCGCGCAACAGCCCCGACCGCCTCGTGCCTGACCACGGCTGCCCCATCGTGGTCAGCTACGGCGAGCACGAAACCGACGAATTCAAGCGCCAGAGCAACGACTATCTGCAAGCCTGGCAGGCGCGCGGCTTTCCCGGCCGCTACGTGCCCGCGCCCGGCCTGAACCACTTCGACATCGTGCTCGACCTGGGCCGCCCCGGCAGCCCGCTGGCCCAGGCCATGTTCGAACAGATGGGCCTGTCCCGAACGGGACAGCCCGATACGGGCCGGCCCGAACCGGACCGGCCCTCTTCCTCCCGTACCGCCTCATGACCGACGCTCCCGACCTCGAAACCCGCGCCGCCCCCGACGACCACCACGCGTTGCGGCTGTGGCTGCGCATGCTGACCTGCTGCAACCTGATCGAGACCGAAATCCGCGGCCGCCTGCGCACCGAGTTCGACACCACGCTGCCGCGCTTCGACCTGATGGCGCAATTGCAGCGCGCCCCCAAGGGCATGAAGATGGGCGAGCTGTCGCGCCACATGATGGTGACCAACGGCAATATCACCGGCATCACCGACCAGCTGGAATCCGAGGGCCTGGTGGTGCGCACCAAGGTCGAGACCGACCGGCGCAGTTCGGTGCTGAAGCTCACGCCGCTGGGCAAGAAGACTTTCGCCCGCATGGCGCGCGCCCACGAGAGCTGGGTCAAGGGCATGTTCGACGGGCTGCCCGACGCCAGCCGCAACGCCTTGTACAAGGCGCTGGGCGAACTGAAACTGCAAGTGGTCGCCCAGCGCACGCAAGCGCGATAGTCCGCCCCGGAATGACGCATAATTGCCGCCATGATTCCGGTCTCGATTCCTGGCGGCAATTATTACGCGTCGATGGCAGTCTCGCTGATCTGCCTGAGCACGCTTCTTACCTGGCTCGCCCGCCTGGCGCTGAACCGGCGCGCCCGCCTGTGGATGCGCGGCCACCGCCGCCTGGGACCCGCCATGATGGCGGTGCTGGCCATCACCGGCGGCATCTTTCCCTATCAGCACATCAGCCAGTGGCTGACCGTCCAGCGCGAGGCCCGCGAAGAACAGGCGCGCCGCGCCGTGCTCGACGCCGCCCGCAAGCTGGCCGGCGTCGACATGCCGGCCGGCACCGAACTGCGCCTGGCCACGCCGGGCGACCTGGACTCCTTCGTCCAGGCCGATTTTCCCGTGCTGGTGGAAGTCGGCGGCCTGCAGGCCAAGCAGTTGTTCCGCTACCGCCGCGCGCAGCAGCCCATCGGCGCGGCGGGTGAAAGCTGGTCGCTGGCGATCCTCACCGACCAGACCATCCACGGCGGCTGGCGCTGCTCGCGCGCCCATCGCGTCGAACTGGTCATGGAAGACGGCCGGCCGCGCTTCGACAGCTGCCATCTGGCATCGGGCAATACCGTGGGCAACCTGCCCCTGCCTACCGGCACCTGGCTGGACATGCGCCAGGCCATGCCGCAACGCTGGCTGCTGCGCACCGATGGCAGCGAGCCGGCCTCCATTTCCGGCCTGTCGCTGCTGAAGGCCGACGTCACGGTCGACAGTCAGCACCAGGTGCTGAAATTCGAAGGCCTGCTGGCGCAGGAGCTGCGGCTGGGCGAGGTCACTTATCCCGCCGGCACCCGCGCGGCCAGCGCGGCGGGCGTGCGCGGCGCCGAGGAAGGCGACCTGCTGTTCAGTCCGCCACGCGGCCGCGCCGCCCTGCGCGCGGGCCGGCCCGACATCGCGACGGGCAATTCGGTGCTGCAGGGACCGGACGGCACTGTCCGCGCGGTACTCAGCAACCGCGAGGCGGGCGTGCTGGACGTCCCGTCGATGCAGTTGGCTCCCTGAGGCCGAAAACGCCGGCCGTCCGCGCGGACGGCCTGGAGCGGCATCGCCGCGCGGTTGCGGACCGGCCCGGCAACACCATTTCGCACATTCAGAACGTTCCCGGATACGCGCCGCCGTCCAGCAGCACGTTCTGCCCCGTCATGTAGCCGGCGTGCACACTGCACAGGAAGGCGCACACCGCGCCGAATTCATCGGCATCGCCGAAGCGCCCCATCGGAATGGTGGCCAGGCGCTTCTCGCGCTGGCCCGGCGCGGAAAACGCCTTGCGCAGCCGGTCGGTATCGAACGGGCCGGGCAGCAGGTTGTTCAGCGTGACGTTGCGGCCCGCCAGGCGGGGCTGTCGCGCCACGCCCGCCACAAAACCGGTCAGGCCGCTGCGCGCGCCGTTGGACAGGCCCAGCACGTCGATCGGCGCCTTGACCGCGCCCGAGGTGATGTTGACCACGCGTCCGAAGCCGCGTTCGGCCATGCCGTCCACGGTGGCGCGTATCAGTTCGATGGGGGTCAGCATATTGGCCTGCAGGGCCGCCAGCCAATCGTCCTGTTTCCAGTCGCGGAAGTCGCCGGGCGGCGGGCCGCCTGCATTGTTGACCAGGATGTCGACCTGCGGCGCCGCGGCCAGCAGCGCCTGCCGCACCGACGCCTGCGTCACGTCGCCGACGACGCCGTGCACCTCGATGCCGGCGTTCAATGCGCGCAGTTCGTCCGCGGTCTCGTTCAGCGTGTCCGCGCCGCGCGCGTTGATGACCAGGTTGACGCCCTCGCGCGCCAGCGCGGCCGCGCACCCCTTGCCCAGCCCCTTGCTGGCCGCGCACACCACGGCCCAACGGCCGGCGATACCTAGATCCATGTGATGCTCCTCGATGAGTGGATGGACGCCGGAACCGCGCCCGGCGCTCGTGCGCTGTCCCCTGGATACCTCGCCATGCGCGCAGCCGGTGTGCCGCATGCCAGCGCATCCACGGGACAGCACACGAGCCGGTAGCTTACACACTCGAAGCGCGCCCGCGCCGGATCTTTGCCCCAGAGTCAAAAATCATGGGCATCTCCCCGACTTGTTCCGAGCACCTGGCCGGCAGCCTGCTGGCGACGGGCCCGCGACTGAACGCGGCACGGGAGCGGGGCGCGCAACACGTCATTTGGCGAGCGCCCCGGGCGGTGGATAATAGAAGGCTATGTCGCCGGCAGCCGCCTCGGCGGCTATCCACCAGCGAGTCCCGAACCATGGCCGTCAATCTGCAGATCCCCTCCGAATCCGAAATTTTCCCCGTCGCCGGTGTCGAGATCGGCGTCACCGAGGCGGGCATCCGCAAGGCGGGTCGCCGTGACCTGACCGTTTTCCACCTGGCCGAAGGCAGCGCCGTCGCCGGCGTGTTCACGCGCAACCGCTTCCGCGCCGCGCCCGTGCAGGTGTGCGAAACGCACCTGGCGTCGGGCGGCGCGATCCGCGCGCTGGTCATCAACACGGGCAACGCCAACGCCGGCACCGGCGCCGACGGCCTGCAGCGCGCCAAGGACACCTGCGCCGCGCTGTCCGGGCTGCTGGGCCTGCCCGCCGAACAGATCCTGCCGTTCTCCACCGGCGTCATCCTCGAGCCGCTGCCCATGGACCGCCTGAAGGCCGGCCTGCCCGGCGCGATCGCCGCGCTGTCGCCCGACCAGTGGTTCAATGCCGCGCACGGCATCATGACCACCGACACGCTGCCCAAGATCCACTCGCGCCGGATCCAGGCCGATGGCAAGACCGTCACCTTCACCGGCATCAGCAAGGGCGCCGGCATGATCCGGCCCAACATGGCCACCATGCTGAGCTTCCTGGCCACCGACGCCGCCATCGCCCAGCCGCTGCTGCGCAAGCTGGCCGTGCGGATCGCCGACCAGTCGTTCAACCGCATCACGGTCGACGGCGACACCTCCACCAACGACTCGTTCATCCTGATCGCCACCGGCAAGTCGGGCGTGACCGTGTCCTCCGAGTCCGATCCGGCCTATGCCGCCGTCGTCGGCGCCCTGACCGAAGCGGCCGCCGACCTGGCGCAGAAGATCGTGCGCGACGCCGAAGGCGCCACCAAGTTCATGACCATCCGCGTCGAGGAAGCCGGCAGCACCGAAGAGGCGCTGAAGGTGGCCTATTCGGTGGCGCACTCGCCGCTGGTCAAGACCGCGTTCTTCGCGTCCGACCCCAACCTGGGCCGCATCCTGGCCGCCGTCGGCTATGCCGGCATCGACGACCTGGACGTCTCGGGCGTCCGCCTGTGGCTGGGCGACGTGCTGGTGGCCGTCGACGGCGGCCGCAATCCGTCCTACCAGGAGGTGGACGGCCAGCGCGTCATGAAGGAAGCGGAAATCCTGGTGCGCATCGCGCTGGGCCGCGGCAAGGTGAGCGACACCGTCTACACCTGCGACTTCTCGCACGACTACGTCAGCATCAACGCCGACTACCGCTCCTGATCGCGATGGATTCGTCTTCCCCCGACATGGTCCGCCTGCTGGCGCGGGCCGAACGCGTGCTGGCGCAGCTGGAAGCCTGGCTGCCCGCCGCGCCTCCCGACATCGACTGGACCGCGCATGCCTACCGCTGGCGCAAGCGCGGTTCGCGCGGCTGGCTCGATGCCGTGCGCCACATCGCGCGCATCGACATGGACGACCTGCAGCACATCGAGCGCCAGAAGGACGTCATCGACCGCAACACGAGGCAGTTCCTGCAGAAGAAGCCGGCCAACAACGTGCTGATGACCGGCGCGCGCGGCACCGGCAAGAGTTCGCTGGTCAAGGCCATGCTGGCCGCCTACGGCGGCCAGGGCCTGCGGCTGATCGAGGTCGACAAGTCCGACCTGGGCGACCTGTCCGACATCGTCGAACTGGTCGCCGGCCGGGACGAGCGCTACATCGTGTTCTGCGACGACCTGTCCTTCGAGGAAGGCGAGGCCGGCTACAAGGCGCTGAAATCGGTGCTGGACGGCTCGGTATCGGCTTCGGGCGACAACGTGCTGATCTACGCCACGTCCAACCGGCGCCACCTGATGCCGGAATACATGAGCGAGAACCTGCAGGCCAGGCACCAGCCCGACGGCGAGATCCATCCCGGCGAAACCGTCGAGGAAAAGATCTCGCTGTCCGAGCGTTTCGGCCTGTGGCTGT
>NZ_FKIF01000007.1 GCF_900078705.1 Bordetella ansorpii | reverse complement strand
GGGCGCCCCATGACCCTCCAGGTCTCGGGCGCCTTTGTGTTTTTCAGGGGCCGCACACCACGGAAGCCGCCATGAAAGACATGACATCCGCATCGCCCCTGCAAACCCTGATCGTGATCGGCAACGGCATGGTCGGCCATCATTGCGTCGAGCAACTGGTGGCGCAGGGCGCGCTGGCCCGCTACCGCATCGAGGTGTTCGGCGAAGAGCCGCAACGCGCCTACGATCGCGTGCACCTGTCCGAGTACCTGTCCGGCCGCGATGCCGAGTCGATGGGCATGGGCGACGGCACGCTGTATCAGACGCCAGGCGTGACGCTGCACCTGAACACCCGTGTGCAGGAGATCGACCGCGCGCGACACGAGGTGGTCACGGCCAGCGGCCGGCATGCCTACGACAAGCTGGTGATGGCCACGGGCTCATTCCCCTTCGTGCCGCCCATCGCGGGCGTCGAAGAGCCCGAGGCACGCTTGGTCTATCGCACGCTGGAAGACCTGGACGCCATCCGCACGGCGGCCGCCGGCGCGCGCCGCGGCGTGGTGGTGGGCGGCGGCCTGCTGGGCCTGGAAGCCGCCAACGCATTGCGCGCGCTGGGCCTGGAGGCCCACGTGGTGGAATTCGCGCCGCGCCTGATGCCGGTGCAGCTGGACGAGGCGGGCGGGCAGGCATTGCGCGCCCGCATCGAGGCGCTGGGCGTGCAGGTGCACGTCTCGCGCGCCACCGAGACCATCAAGCCGGGCGTGCGCTACCGCTATCGGCTGAACTTCGCGGGCGGCGAGGCGCTGGAGACGGATCTGGTCGTGTTCTCGGCGGGCATCCGCCCGCGCGACGGCCTGGCGCGCACGGCGGGCCTGGCGGTGGGCGAGCGCGGCGGCATCGTCATCGACGGCGATTGCCGGACCAGCGACGCCGACATCCACGCCATCGGCGAATGCGCGTTGTGGAACGGCATGGTGTATGGCCTGGTGGCGCCGGGCTACCAGATGGCGCGCACCGTGGCGGCGATCCTGTGCGAACAGCCGGCGCAGCCTTTCGCGGGCGCCGACATGTCCACCAAGCTGAAGCTGCTGGGCGTGGACGTGGGCTCCATCGGCGACGCGCATGGCGCCACGCCGGGCGCGCGCAGCTATCGCTACGTGGACGAAGTGAATGCCGGCTACCGCCGCCTGGTGGTGTCCGAGGACGGCAAGCGCGTGCTGGGCGCGGTGCTGGTGGGCGACAACAGCTACTACGACACGCTGCTGCAGTACGTGCAGAACGGCATCGCGCCGCCGGCCGACCCCGCTGGCCTGATCCTGCCGCGCGGCGCCGATACGCCCGTGCTGGGCCCCGCCGCGCTGCCCGCCACGGCCACCATCTGCTCGTGCCACAACGTCAGCAAGGCGGCCGTGTGCTCGGCCATCGACGAGGGCTGTACGGATCTGGCGGGCGTGAAGGCCTGCACCAGGGCGGGCACCGGCTGCGGCGGCTGCGCGGCATTGCTCAAGCAGGTGTTCGAGCACGAACTGTCCGCGCGCGGCGTGGCGGTGGACAAGAGCCTGTGCGAGCACTTCGCCTATACGCGGCAGGAGCTCTATCACTTCGTGCGCGTGGAGGGCATCGAGTCGTTCGAGCAACTGCTGGCCGCGCATGGCCGTGGCCACGTGGGCTGCGACATCTGCAAGCCCGCGGTGGCGTCGATCCTGGCCTCGTGCTGGAACCGCCCGATCCAGGACCCGTTGCTGGTGCCGCTGCAGGACACCAACGACACCTTCATGGCCAACATGCAGAAGAACGGCACCTATTCGGTGGTGCCGCGCATCCCGGGCGGCGAGGTGACGCCCGACGGGCTGATCGCCATCGGCGCCGTGGCCAAGAAGTACCAGCTGTACACCAAGATCACGGGCGGCCAGCGCATCGATCTGTTCGGCGCGCAGCTGCACGAGCTGCCGGACATCTGGGCCGAGCTGATCGCGGCGGGCTTCGAGACCGGCCATGCCTACGGCAAGTCGACCCGCACGGTGAAATCCTGCGTGGGCAGCACCTGGTGCCGCTACGGCGTACAGGACAGCGTGGCCATGGCGCTGCGCATCGAACACCGCTACAAGGGCCTGCGCGCGCCGCACAAGCTGAAGTTCGCGGTGTCGGGCTGCACGCGCGAATGCGCCGAGGCCCAGAGCAAGGACATCGGCGTGATCGCCACCGAGCGCGGCTGGAACCTGTACGTGTGCGGCAACGGCGGCATGCGGCCGCGCCACGCCGAACTGTTCGCCACCGATCTCGACGACGAGACGCTGATCCGCCTGATCGACCGCGTGCTGATGCTGTACATCCGCACGGCCGACAAGCTGCAGCGCACCTCGGTGTGGCGCGAGTCGCTGGACGGCGGACTGGACTACCTGAAGGACGTAGTGGTGCACGACAGCCTGGGGCTGGCGGCCGAGCTGGAGTCGCAGATGCAACTGGTGGTGGACCGCTACGAATGCGAGTGGGCCAACGCCATCAACGATCCCGAGAAGCTCAAGCGTTTCCGCACCTTCGTCAACGACCGGCGCGGGGACCCCGACGTCCAGTTCGTGGAGGAACGCGGCCAGCGCCGCCCCGCCACGGCCGCCGAGGCCCGCCGCATTCCCATCGCCGTGGAGCAACTGTGATGACCGCAACCCTGCAACGTTCCGACGTCCAGGCCTCGTGGCGCACCGTGTGCCAGCGCGCCGATCTCGTGGCCAATTCCGGCGTGGTCGCCTGGGTGGATGGCGCGCAGGTGGCGCTGTTCTATCTGCCGCGGGAAGGCGATGCCGTCTATGCCGTGGATCACCGCGATCCCAAGTCGGGCGCCAACGTGATCGGCCGCGGCATCGTGGGGCACCTGGCCGGCGCGCTGGTCGTGGCCTCGCCACTCTACAAGCAGCATTTCCGCCTGGCGGACGGCAGCTGTGTCGAGTTCCCCGAGCAGCGGTTGCGCGTATGGCCCGCGCGCATCACGGGCGACGCGGTCGAGATCGCGGCCTGATTCATCCCTTCATCGAAGCACCGAGGAATCCAATATGTCCTATATCGTTCCCGCCGAATTCGTCACCAAGATGGTCGACGCAGGCGAATCCAAGCTGCACATGGGCACCCGTGACGCGCTGCTGCGCGCCTACATGGCGGGCGCCATCCTGGCGCTGGCCGCCGTGTTCGCCGTCACGGTCACGGTGCAGACCGGCTCGCCCATCCTGGGCGCCGCGCTGTTCCCCGTCGGCTTCTGCATGCTGTACCTGATGGGGTTCGACCTGCTGACCGGCGTGTTCGTGCTGACGCCGCTGGCGCTGTTCGAGAAGCGGCCCGGCATCACGGCCGGCGTGATCCTGCGCCACTGGGGCGTGGTGTTCCTGGGCAATTTCGCAGGCGCGCTGACGGTGGCGCTGATGATGGCCATCGTTTTCACCTACGGCTTCGCGGCGCCGGTGAACAAGGTGGGCGAGGTCATCTCGCACATCGGCGAGAACCGTACGCTGGGCTACAAGGAGTACGGCGCGGCGGGCATGCTGACCATCTTCATCCGTGGCGTGCTGTGCAACTGGATGGTGTCGCTGGGCGTGGTGGGCGCGATGATCTCGACCTCCGTCAGCGGCAAGGTCATCGCCATGTGGATGCCCATCATGCTGTTCTTCGCCATGGGCTTCGAGCATTCGGTGGTCAACATGTTCCTGTTCCCCTCGGCGCTCATCATGGGCGGCCAGTTCTCCATCATGGACTACCTGATCTGGAACGAGCTGCCCGTGGTGCTGGGCAACATGGTGGGCGGCATCTCGCTGACCGGCCTGACGCTGTACGCCACCCACATGAAGACCGCGCCCAAGCGCAGCTTCGGCTGATCGCCCGCACAGAACCAGGAATACGACCATGGAAACCTCCGTCTGGCTCATCGGCGCCGGCCCCGGCGATCCAGAACTGCTGACGCTGCGCGCGGTGAAGGCGTTGCAGCGCGCCCAGGTCGTGCTGGTGGACGACCTGGTGAATCCCGAGGTGCTGGAATTCTGCCCCGGCGCCCGCGTGATCCGCGTGGGCAAGCGCGGCGGCTGCCGCTCCACGCCGCAGGACTTCATCCAGCGCCTGATGCTGCGCTATGCCCGCCAGGGCCTGCGCGTGGCGCGCCTGAAGGGCGGCGATCCCTGTATCTTCGGCCGGGGCGGCGAAGAGGCCGAGTGGCTGACGCGCCACGGCGTGGCCTGCGAAGTGATCAACGGCATCACTTCGGGCCTGGCCGCGGCCACCGCCGCCGGCATTCCATTGACCCTGCGCGGCGCGGCCCGTGGCGTCACGCTGGTCACGGCGCATACCGAGGACGGCAGCGAGCTGGCCTGGCAGGCGCTGGCGCAAGGCGGCACCACGCTGGTGGTGTACATGGGCGTGGCGCGGCTGGCCGCCGTGGCGGATGCCTTGCTGGCCGGCGGCCTGTCCGGCGATACTGCGGTGGCCATGATCGAACGCGCCTCGCTGCCCGACCAGCGTGTCTGCCGTTCGACCCTGGCCGCGATGGCGGCCGACGCCCAGGCTTTCGCCCTGCAAAGCCCCGCCATCCTGGTGATCGGCGAGGTGGCCGCCTGCCAGATGTCCGGCATCGCGCCGCAGGATATCGACGCCCGGGCGGGGGCGCGCAAACAGGCTTGAACCCAGGGGTAGTCTCATGAGCAGAGGGGCCATGCGGCCGGCATTGCGGTTTCTGCTGGCGGCGCGGCAGTCCGAGCTGCACGGGCTGGAGCAGCTATCGCATACCTGCCAGTTCGTCTCGCTGGTGGGCGAGCTGGTGCACGCGCTCCAGAAGGAACGCGGTTATTCGATCCTGACGCTGTGCCAGGACCGCGCCGACCTGCTGCCCGCCCTGGATGCCTATACGCGCGGCGCCGAATCCGGCGAGGCGCGCATGCGGGGGTTCCTGGACAGCGTGTTGGCGCGCGGCAGCGAGCAGCCGGGCCGCGCGCGCTTGTACAGTTGTATCGCCTATGCGCTGTACCGGCTGGACGAGTTGCCTGACTTGCGGTGGCGCGTGCGCCAGCGAAAGCTGGACGCACAGGGCGCCAGCCTGGCCTTCACGCGCCTGGTCTCCAGCCTGCTGGCGGTGGTGTTCGAGGCCGCCGATGCGTCGCTGGATGCGGGCATCACGCGCCTGCTGGTGGCGTTGCTGAACTTCATGCAGGGCAAGGAACTGAGCGGGCAGGAGCGCGCTTACGGCGTGATGGGATACACCGCGGGGTATTTCACCGAGGCGCAGAAGGTCCAGATGGCCGAATTCGCGGCGGGGCAGCAGCGCTGCTTCGAGGTGTTCGGCGAATGCGCGCCCGCCGACGTGATGCCGGCCTGGCAGCAGGTGCAACCGCACACGGAAAAGGTGCAGCAACTGCGCGGCATGGCGCGGCAGACCCATGCGGGCCAGGCGCTGGATCCGGGGCTGGCCGAGTTGTGGTTCGAGTTATGCACCGCCCGCATCGACGCGATGGCGCCGGTGGAGCAGGGCCTGGCCGACACGCTGGCGCGCCAGTGCGCGCAGCGCATCGAGGCTGCGCGCGCCGAGCGCGACAATCACCGCTCGCTGCTGGACCAGTTCGCGCAGCATGTGGGCGGCCAGTCGCCCGCCATGCTGTTCAACGTGCAGCGCCGCGTGCTGGACCTGCCGCCGGAAGACGGCGTGGCCGGCGGCATCGAGCGTTCGATGCTGGACATGCTGCAGGACCAGGCCGCGCGCATGCGGCAGGCCGACCAGGCGCTGGCGCAGGCCCGCGGCGCGCTGGACGAGCGCAAGCGCATCGAGCGCGCCAAGTGGTTGCTGGTGCAGAAGCACGGCCTGACCGAACCGGCCGCGCACGAACGCCTGCAGCGCGCCGCGATGGAGAGCGGGATGTCGCTGGCCGAAGTGGCGCGGCAGGTGCTGGATCAGCCGGCGGGACGGCGCTGAGCATCCGGCATCCTGCCCGCCAGCCGGGCGGCTGGGTCTCCTCGCCGCAAGCCTGGCCGCCGCGTTTCCGGGGCCTTCATCTCCCGCTGCACGGGGCCGCCACCCGCTGTGGCCGGCCCTGGCGCGGGTGATCGATGCCTGGAGGCACCAGGACGGGCGCTTCTCATCGCCGGAAATTTTTTCGCCTCCGTGCATCCGGGCGGGCGGCTGCCTCGTATATACGCAGGCAGTCCCAACCCCCCTAGGAGCCTGTCATGAAGCGATTTTTCCGTTATGCCGTGCTTTCCGCCATCCTGGCCGTTCCCGCCGTCCAGGCCGCGCAGATGGATCAAACAGTAATGGTTGGTGGCCAGTCGATGCTGCCGTCGAAGGATATCGTCGACAATGCCGTGAACTCGAAGGATCACACCACGTTGGTCGCCGCCGTCAAGGCAGCGGGCCTGGTGGATACGCTGAAGGGCAAGGGGCCGTTCACGGTCTTCGCGCCCACCGACGCGGCGTTCGGCAAGCTGCCCGCCGGCACCGTGGATACGCTGGTCAAGCCCGAGAGCAAGGCGGCCCTGACCAAGATCCTGACCTATCACGTGGTGGCCGGGAAATACGATTTCAAGGCGCTGGCCGCGGGCGTCAAGAAGAGCGCCAAGCACACGATGGAGCTGACCACGGTCAGCGGCGGCAAGCTGTGGGTGATGCAGAATGGCCCGCACAATCTCACCGTCAAGGACGAGAAGGGCGGCGTCGCCAACATCAGCACCTACGACGTCTACCAGTCCAACGGCGTCATCCAGGTCATCGATACGGTGCTGATGCCGAAGTGATGGCGGGCGGGCAGGGGGCGTGCCCTTGCCCGCGCTGTCCGCCTCATGGCCGGCGCGTGTCCGCGCCGGCCTTTCGCCGTGAATCAGCCTTTCGCGCCCAGATCCAGGCACAGGTACTTGGCCTCGACGTACTCCTCGATGCCGTACTTCGAGCCTTCGCGGCCCAGGCCCGACTGCTTCACGCCACCGAACGGACCGACCTCGTTCGAGATGATGCCGGTGTTGATGCCGACGATGCCGTACTCCAGCGCTTCCGACACGCGCCACACGCGGGCGTAGTCGCGCGTGTAGAAATACGCGGCCAGGCCGAAGATGGTGTCGTTGGCCATCTTCAGTACTTCGTCTTCCGCCTCGAAGCGGAACAGCGGGGCCACCGGGCCGAAGGTTTCTTCCGTCGCCACCTTCATCTGCTGCGTCACGTCGCGCAGGATGGTCGGCTCGAAGAAGGTGCCGCCCAGCTTGTGCGGCTTGCCGCCGGCGATGACCGACGCGCCCTTGGACGTGGCGTCCTCGATGTGCTCCTTCACCTTGTCCACGGCGGCCTGGTCGATCAGCGGGCCTTGCGTCACGCCCTGCTCGAAACCGTCGCCGACCTTCATGGCGTTGACCTTGGCGACCAGGCGCCGGGCCAGGTCGTCGTACACGGCATCGTGCACGTAGATGCGGTTGGCGCACACGCAGGTCTGGCCGGCGTTGCGGTACTTCGAGGCCAGGATGCCGTCCACGGCCGCGTCCAGGTCGGCGTCGTCGAACACGATGAACGGCGCGTTGCCGCCCAGTTCCAGCGACAGCTTCTTGATGGTCGGGGCGCATTGCTCCATCAGCGTGCGGCCCACTTCCGTCGAGCCCGTGAAGCTCAGCTTGCGCACGACGTCGCTGTCGCACAGCGCCGCGCCGATGTCGCGCGAGCTGCCGGTGATGACGTGGAACACGCCCTTGGGCACGCCGGCCTCCTCGGCCAGCACGGCCAGGGCCAGCGCCGTCAGCGGGGTCTGCTGGGCGGGCTTGACGATCATGGTGCAGCCGGCCGCCAGCGCGGGGCCGGCCTTGCGGGTGATCATCGCGGCCGGGAAGTTCCACGGCGTGATGGCCGCAGTGACGCCGATGGGCTGCTTCAGCACCAGCAGGCGCTGGCCGGCCTTGGGGCTTTGCAGCACGTCGCCGTCGATGCGCTTGGCTTCCTCGCCGAACCACTCCAGGAAAGAGGCGGCATAGGCGATCTCGCCCGCGGCTTCGGTCACGGGCTTGCCCTGTTCGGCGGTCATGATGGCGGCCAGGTCCTGCTGGTGGGCCATCATCAGTTGCGACCACTTCAGCAGCACGGCGGCGCGTTCCTTGCCGGTCTTGGCGGCCCAGGCGGGCAGGGCGGCGGCGGCGCTGGCGATGGCCTGCTCGGTTTCCTTGCGGCCCAGCTTGGGCACGGACACGATGGTCTTGCCGGTGGACGGGTTGTCCACGGCGATGCGGTCGCCGGCGGCGGCGACCCATTGGCCGTCGAGGTAGCAGGCGTCGCGCAGCAGGTCGGGACGCTTGAGCGTGAGGGAAGACTGAGTCATGAAAACTCCTTCGGAATCGGGGACGGGCGGCGCGCCCGCGATGCGGGGCGCGCCGTCATCGAGAGGGTAAGGCGCAGCAAGCGTTGTGCCTGTCGCGGCTGGGGATCAGCAGGGCCGCCACTCGGGCCGCCACTCGGGCCGCCACTCGGGCCGCCACTCGGGCCGCCGCCCGGCCGCGCCCGGTCCGGCCGGGCAGCCGCCAGCGGGAGGGGCCATTGCGGGCGGGCGGCCCGCCGGGCTGCGATCAGCCCTTCAGTGCGTCGGCCAGGATGTCCAGCGCGCGCGCGAATTGGGCGTCGGGAATCGTCAGCGGGTACAGGAAGCGCAGCACGTTGCCGTACACGCCGCAGCTCAGCAGGATCAGGCCCTGCTGCATGGCGCGGGCCTGCACGCGCTTGACGGCCTCGGCGTCCGGCTTGCCGTCCGCGTCGACCAGTTCGACGGCGACCATCGAGCCCAGGCCGCGCACGTCGGCGATGCCGGGCACCTCCTTGCGCACGCTGTCCAGGCGGCCCATCAGTTGCTCGCCCAGGCGGGCCGAGCGTTCGCACAGCTTCTCTTCCTCGATCACGTCCAGCACGGCCAGCGCGGCGGCCACGGACAGCGCGTTGCCGGCGTAGGTGCCGCCCAGGCCGCCGGGGGCCGGGCCGTCCATCACCTCGGCGCGGCCGACCACGCCCGAGATGGGCATGCCGCCGCCCAGGCTCTTGGCGATAGTCATCAAGTCGGGCTTGACGTCATGGTGCTGCATGGCGAACAGCTTGCCGGTGCGGGCGAAGCCGGTCTGCACCTCGTCGGCGATCAGCAGGATGCCGTGCTCGTCGCACACGCGGCGCAGTTCGCGCATCAGTTCGGGCGGGGCCACGTTGAAGCCGCCTTCGCCCTGCACGGGTTCCAGGATGATGGCGGCCACGCGCTTGGGATCGATGTCCGTCTTGAACAGCATCTCCAGCGCCTTGATCGACTCGGCCACGGTGACGTCGGCGCCGGGGAAGGGCGCGTGGAAGATCTCGGCCGGCATCGGGCCGAACGACAGCTTGTACGGGGCGACCTTGCCGGTCAGCGCCATGCCCAGCAGCGTGCGGCCGTGGAAGGCGCCGCCGAAGGCGATGACGCCCGAGCGGCCGGTGTACGAACGCGCGATCTTCACGGCGTTCTCGACGGCTTCGGCGCCGGTCGTGAAGAACGCGGTCTTGGCCGGGCCGTCGATGGGAGCCAGCGCGTTGATGCGCTCGGCCAGCGCCACGTAGCCTTCGTACGGCACGATCTGGTAGGCGGTGTGCGTGAATTGCTGCAACTGCGCGGCCACGGCGGCCTGCACCTTGGGATGCAGGTGGCCGGTGTTCAGCACGGCGATGCCGCCGGCGAAGTCGATGTATTCGCGGCCCTCGGCGTCCCACAGCGTGGCGTTCTCGGCGCGCACGGCGTAGAAGTCGCACATCACGCCCACGCCGCGCGGGGTGGCCTGGGCACGGCGGGTGTTCAGTTCCTGGTTCTTCATGATCGATCTCGATAGGGGGATATTCGTGCCGTTGCCACGGCGTGGTGGCGGGCGCCAGTCGCGGCGCCCGTGATACGAAATATTTAATGCTAAGATGGCCCTATCCAAAGGAACCACTTTGGCTTATCAGGTAGAACCAATTGAGATCCATCGTCGGCGACCTGCTGCTGTTGCGCCTGGGCGATGCGGCGGATGGTCCCATGAACCAGCGGCTGTACCGCGGCCTGCGCGAAGCCATCCTGGACGGCACCATTGCCGCCGATACGCGGTTGCCCGGCACGCGCGACCTGTCGGCCGAACTGAACATCGCCCGCAACACCGTCGTGCACGTCTACGCGCAACTGCAGGCCGAGGGCTATACGCGCAGCCGGCAGGGCAACGGCACCTTCGTCACCGACACGCTGCCCGAGTCGTACCTGTCCAGCGGCCGCCGCGCCCGCCGCGCGGCGTCCTTGGCCAGCCGGCCGGCCTTGTCCGAGCGCGGCGCGCGCATCGTCGACGGCGTGTCGGCCTCGCCCTTCCAATGGGGCGCCTTCATGCCGGGGGTGCCCGACGTCACCGAGTTTCCGCACCAGAAGTTCGGCCGCATCGTCAGCGGGCTGTGGCGCCGCCCGCCGCCCGAGCTGCTGAGTTATTCGTATGGCGGCGGCCTGCCCGCGCTGCGCGAGGCGCTGGCGCAGTATCTGGCGCTGACGCGCTCGGTGGATTGCGACCCCGAGCAGATCCTCATCACCGAAGGGTCGCACCAGGCCATCGACCTGGCCACGCGCCTGCTGGGGGGCGCGGGCGACCTGGCCTGGATCGAGAATCCGGGCTATTGGGGCGCGCGCTCGGTGCTGTCGGCCAACGGCATCCGCGTCGAGCCGCAGCCGGTGGATGAAGAGGGCATGCGCGTGCCGACCGATCCGGTGGCCGTGCCGCCGCGTTTCGTGTTCGTCACGCCCTCGCACCAGTATCCGCTGGGGCCGGTGATGTCGCTGGCGCGGCGCCGCCAGTTATTGGCGCTGGCGCGCAGTTGGGGCAGTTGGATCATCGAGGACGACTACGACAGCGAGTTCCGCTTCACGGGCCGGCCCATTCCGTCGCTGCAGGGGCTGGAGCCGGACGCGCCCGTCATCTACCTGGGCACCTTCAGCAAGACCATGTATCCGGGCCTGCGGCTGGGCTATCTGGTGCTGCCGCGCGCGCTGGTGCCGGCCTTCCAGGCCGCGCATGCCGAGCTGTACCGCGAGGGCCACCTGATGACGCACGCGGCCGTGGCCGCCTTCATCGCCGAGGGCCATTACGCCGCGCACGTGCGGCGCATGCGCATGCTGTATGGCCGCCGGCGCGCCATGCTGGTCAACCTGATCGACCGGCGCCTGGGCCCGGAATGGCTGCATCGCGATTCCAGCGACGCGGGCCTGCACCTGGTGCTGAACCTGCCCGATGACCTGTCCGACCAGAAGGTGGTGCAGGCCGCGCACGAACGCGGCGTGCTGACAAGGCCGCTGTCGCGCTACTACGCGGGCGACCAGGCCCCGCGCCAGGGGCTGCTGATGGGATATGCGTGCGTGCCGGACAGCCAGATCGCGCGCAAGTTCGAGGTGGTGCTGGACAGCCTGACGGCGGTGGCCAGGCAGGGGAAGGCGCGGCAGGGATGACGGGCTCGGCCGTCCGGCCCAGATGCTCCTGCCTTCATCATCAGCCCTGTTTCCCGAAGCCGCCGCTGGCCCACTCCGACGCGCGCTGCACGCTCAGCTTGTAGGTCGGCGCCACGCGGGTCTGGGCCAGTTGCTCGCCCAATTCGTCGTAGGCGCTCAGCACGGCATACGGCTCGTCTTCGTCGGGAACGATATCGAGCTTGACGGTCAGGCGGCCGGCCTCGGCATCGATCTTCACGCTTTTGTGCAAGGTGGCGTGCAACTGCTGCTCGTGGCGGCGCAGCACTTCGTTGGCGGTCTTGACCAACGTGTGGAAGGCGGGCGTGTCCAACGGCTTGGGATTCTTCTTGTCGCGGCCCATGGTCCAGGGGCCGACCAAGGCGGGTTCGGCGTGTCCGTCCAGGGTCATCGCGACCGCCCAGCCGTCATCGTCCTCGTTCTTGATGATCCTGGCGGTCCAGCCGTCGTCGCGCCAAAGCGTGGGGCTGTGTTCCTTGAGGTCTTCGGATACGTCGGTATCCGGTACATGTTCGTCATTCACTGCGGTACGGCTCCTGGATGTGTTCCGCCGGCAGCCTTCGGGCTGGCGGGTTCGATTGCGATGGCCGGCTCGGCTGGCCAGCCGGCACTGTAGCCCAAGGCTTGCGGGGAGTTCTGGCAACACGTGACACCCGTGGCGCCCGGGTTGCCGGCGCCCAGGGCAGGCCGTTCGCTCATACCGCCGCCAGCGCCGCCGCCAGTCCCGCGGCGTTGCGCATGCCATGGTCTTCGTAATTGGTGTTGAACAGCGCCTGCGTGCGCTTGGCGTTCCGTGCCAGCTTCCTGACGCGCGCGGCCAGGTCGGCCAGCTCCGCGGGCGTGTACACGTACTGGAAGCGCGAGGAGGAGGCCGGGCCGTTGGCGTTCCAGGCCGCGGCGTTGCGGCCGTGCAGGCGCACCACGGCCAGGTCGGGATGCGTGGCCTCCCACACCGCGGGCACGGTGTTGTCCATGCCCTGCGGCGCATCCACCACGGTGTGCGCCACGCCCAGGTCGCGTTGCAGGGCCAGCGTGGCCTGGGTGGCCTCGGGCCCATCGAACCAGCTGACATGGCGGAACTCGGCGGCCATCGGCAGGCCCTCCATGCGCCGCGCGCAGTCGCGCAACCGCGCGATGCCGCGTGCATCATGCTTCACCCAGGGCGGGAACTGGAAGTGCACGGCGCCCAGCTTGCCGGCCATGCGCAGCGGTTCCACCGCCAGGATGAAGCGGCGCCACAACTCGTCCCGCCAATGCTCGGGCAACTGGTCGCCGTACAGCGATGCTGGCGCATCGGGCCAGTCGCGGCGCAGGTCGGCCGGCAGCGCCTGCAAGGGGATGCGATGGCCCGTGAAGGCGCGGAACGCCTTCATGTTGAAGATGAAATCACGCGGGGTACGCTGCGCCCACAGATACGCCGTGTGCGGGTCGGGCAGGGCGTAGTGGCTGGAGTCGACCTCGACCGTGCCGAACCGTGCGGCATAGTGGCGCAGCCGCGATTCGGCGTCGTTGGCGTGCGGGGGATAGAAACGGCCGCAGGCCAGCAGCGTCGGGTCGGTCCAGGAGGCGGTGCCGGTAAGGATGGTCATGGCGAGGAAAGCGGCCGGGCCGAAGGCATGAGACGTGCGGCGTTCGGTACCATGTCTGTCGCTGGACCGTCCACGGCGCCGTTACGGATTTCTGTATGAATATACAGTACTCTTGCGGCTGGCTTTCCGTTATTTCCCATGTCCGACCACGATTCCACCGGCGCCGGCCAGGCGCGCCCCGACCCCCTCGCCGACCTGAACCCGGCCCAGCGCGAGGCCGCCGAGTACGGCGCCGGCCCGGACGGTCCGGGCCAGGCGCTGCTGGTCATCGCCGGCGCCGGGTCGGGCAAGACCAGCACGCTGGCGCATCGCGTGGCGCATCTGGTGCTCAATGGCGCCGACCCGCAGCGCATGCTGCTGCTGACCTTCTCGCGCCGCGCCGCGCAGGAAATGGAGCGCCGCGTGGGCGGCGTGCTGCGCCGCGCGATGAACCTGGGCGCCAGCCAATCCGCGCCACCCCTGCCGTGGTCGGGCACTTTCCACAGCGTGGGCGCGCGCCTGCTGCGCGAATATGCCCAGCGCATCGCCCTGTCCGAAACCTTCACCGTGCACGACCGGGGCGACGCCGAAGACCTGATGGGCATGGTGCGCCACGAACTGGGCATGTCGGCCACCAGCGAACGCTTTCCGCTCAAGGGCACCTGCCTGTCGATCTACTCGCGCGCGGTCAACAGCCAGGCGCCGGTCGGCGAGGTGCTGGCCAAGGTCTTCCCTTGGTGCGCCCAGTGGGAAGACCACTTGAAGCGCCTGTTCCGCGCCTACGTGCAGGCCAAGCAGGCGCAGCAGGCGCTGGATTACGACGACCTGCTGCTGTATTGGGCCGAGATGATGCGCGACCCGGGCCTGGCGCGCGAGGCCGGCGAGCGCTTCGATCACGTGCTGGTCGACGAATACCAGGACACCAACCGATTGCAGGCCGACATCCTGCGGGCCCTCAAGCCCGAGGGGCGCGGCCTGACGGTGGTGGGCGACGATGCGCAGGCCATCTATTCCTTCCGCGCGGCCACGGTGCGCAACATCCTGGATTTTCCGAAGCAGTTCCCGTCGGGCGCGCACGTGCTCACGCTGGAGCGCAACTACCGCTCCACGCAGCCCATCCTGGACGCGTCCAACGCGGTGATCGGCCTGGCGCCCGAGCGCTACGCCAAGCAGCTCTGGACCGATCGCGCCTCGTCGCAGAAGCCGGAATTGGTCACGGTGTCCGACGAGGCCGGACAGGCGCGCTGGGTGGCCGACCAGGTGCTGGCGCTGCGCGAGGGCGGGGCCACCCTGAAGTCGCAGGCGGCCCTGTTCCGCGCGGCCAGCCACAGCGCCGCGCTGGAACTCGAACTGACCCGCCGCAACATTCCCTTCGTGAAGTTCGGCGGCCTGAAATTCCTGGAGGCCGCGCACGTGAAGGACCTGCTGTCCATCCTGCGCTGGGCCGAGAATCCGCGTTCGCGCATGGCGGGCTTTCGCGTGGCGCAACTGCTGCCCGGCATCGGCCCCGCCACGGCGGGCCGCCTGATGGATGAGCTGGCGCAATCCGCGGAACCCGTCGAGGCCATGCGCGCCTTCAAGCCCGGCGCCGGCGCGCGCGACGAATGGACGGCCTTCGTGCAGGTCTATGCCGCGCTGCGTGCGCCGGGCGAACACTGGCCCGGCGACGTCGACGTGGCGCTGCGCTGGTATGGCGGGCAGATCGAGCGGCTGTACGACGGCGACGCGGCCATGCGCCGCGCCGACCTGGAGCAACTGTCCCGCATCGCCATGGGCTACCCCACGCGCGAACGTTTCCTGACCGAACTGACGCTGGACCCGCCCAACGCCACCAGCGACCAGTCCGGCGCGCCGCTGCGCGACGAGGACTACATGATCCTGTCCACCATCCACTCGGCCAAGGGCCAGGAGTGGCGCGCGGTGTACGTGCTGAACGCGGTGGACGGCTGCATCCCGTCGGACATGAGCACCGGCGACAGCGACGAGATCGAGGAAGAGCGCCGCCTGCTGTACGTGGCCATGACGCGGGCGCGCGAACGCCTGCAGGTCATCGTGCCGCAGCGTTTCTACGTGCACCAGCAGAACGGCATGGGCGACCGCCACGTGTATGCCTCGCGCACGCGCTTCATTCCGCAGGCGATGATGCCGCTGTTCGAGCATCTGCCCAAGCCGCCCGACCTGCCGCACGATCGCGGCAAGCGGGTCAAGCCCGATGCCCCGGTCGTGGACCTGGCCAGCCGCATGCGCGGCATGTTCTCGTAAGGCTTTCGCTGACGGCTTCCTGAGCGTGCAGGCTCGGGCTGGGCGTGCCCGCGCCGCCGCACTATCATGGTGCTGGCGGGCCGCGTCATGCCCCGGCGCCGATGGAGGCGCCCGCGCGGCGCCGCCTTACTCAAGGAACTCCGATGCAGCAGGACGCCTCAGCCGGCCAGAACGCCAATCCGCCCGACCCGGTCACCAGCGTGGTGGCCTCGGTGCTTTATGTCGACGGCCGCCGGGAGCGCGACGTGCCGCTGGAAGACGTGCGCCAGTACGCGGGCCACAGAGACAAGATGCTCTGGATCGGCTTGCGCAATCCCAGTTCCGAGGTGCTGGCGCAAGTGGTCGGTTCCCTGGGGGCCTGTAGCAAGAACGTCGAGGAAATGCTCGAGCCGCACCGGCGCGCCAAGATCCTGGATTATGGCGACATGGTGCTGGTGGTGGCTCCGACGGTCGAGCTCGACAATCAACGCCCCGTATTCGGCGAAACGCAGTTGCTGATCGGCAGCGGCTTCCTCGTGACGGTGCGGCGCGGCGCCATATCCCCGCACACCACGCTGCGCGAGCGCCTGGAGGCCGTGCCCGACCTGCTGCGGCGCGGCAGCGACTATGTGGCGTCGGAAGTGCTCGACCTGTTGGCCGACCGCTATCTGGCGGCCGTCACCAAGTTCGAATCCGTCGTCGAGCATGCCGAGCAGAAGCTGCTGATCCGCGGCGCCAAGGATGCCGACATCCGCAAGCTGTACCGCCAGCGGCGCGACCTGCTGCGCATGCACACGCTGATCGCGCCCATGACCGAGATCTGCCGCCGCCTGGCGCGGGTCGAGATGCCGGCGGTCGACATCCACGCGCGGCCGTATTTCGGCGAGGTGGCCGACCGTATCCAGCGCATCGACGAACTGATCAACGCGCTGCGCGAGGCGCTGGCCTTCGCCTTCGAAGCCAGCCAGATGATCGCGCAGGCCTCGCAGAACGACACCACGCGCAGGCTGGCGTCCTGGGCGGCCATCCTGGCGGTGCCCACGGCGGTGGCGGGTATCTACGGCATGAACTTCGAGTACATGCCCGAACTGAAATGGCAATGGGGCTATCCGCTGACGCTGTCGATGATCGCGGCGGCGTGCGGGGTGCTGTATTGGCGGTTTCGGAAGTCGGGGTGGTTGTAGGCTCCGACGCGAAGCGCCCCGCGCGGCAAGGGCCGAGCGCGGCACGGGCATGGCGGCGCGCCAGGACTGCGCCTAATCCTGGGACAGCTTGGGCGTGATGCCCGCCACATGCGTGAGAAACGCCGCCACCGCCGGATTGTCGTGCCGGCTGCGCCACGCCAGGTACAGATCGGCATGCAAGGTCTGCCGCGCCAGGGGCCGGTATTCCACGCCTTCCAGCCGCAGTTCGCGCGCCGAATCGGGCACCAGTCCATAGCCCAGCCCGGCCCGCACCATCGCCACCAGCGTGTGCGTCTGGCCGGCCTGCTGCACATAGTGCGGCTGCACGTCGGCCAGTCCCAATGCGCCCACCACGCGGTCATGGAAATATCGGCCTTCGTTGGGGGAATACAGGATCAAGGGCTGCTGGTGCAGCGCCGACAGCGGCACGGCGTCGTAGCGGCCCAGCGGCGAGCCGGCCGGCAGGGCCAGGATCATGGGCTCGCGCTCGATCAGGTGCGTGCGCAGGTGCTGGTGCGGCGGCAGATGGCGCGCCAGCACGACGTCCAGTTCGCCCGCCAGCAACAGCCGCCCCAGGTCGGCGGACACCATCTCGCGCAGGCGGATGCCCACCTCGGGCAGGGCCTGGCGCGCGCGCATCAGCAGCGAGGGCACCAGCCGGTAGGCCGCCACCGCCGTGAAACCCAGGGTCAGTTCTCCCGCTTCGCCATCGGCGGTGCGGCGCGCGGTCTGCATCGTGCGCGCGGCCAGGTCCAGCAGGTGGCGGGCGTCGCGCAGCAGGCGGGCGCCGGCGGCGGTCAGCGTCACGCTGCGGCTGCTGCGCTCGAACAGTTGCACCTGCAGGTCCTGTTCCAGCAGCTGGATCTGGCGGCTGAGTGGGGGCTGCGTCATGCGCAGCCGCGCGGCGGCGCGGCCGAAGTGCAGCTCTTCGGCCACCGCCACGAAGCAGGAAAGCTGACGCAGGTCCATTGATGCATTCCTTGTATTGATCGATGCTATTTGTAGCTCAAAGCGCATCGATGCGCATTTCATTCCTAGAATTTCCAACAGGCGCGACGATGCGCCATGAAAAAGGAAAATCATGGAGACAACACAGAAAACGTTCCGCGCCCGCCGTGGCCTGCTGGCTGCCGCTGCCGCCGCTGCGTTGGCGCTGCCCCTGGGCGCCCAGGCCGCCGGCAGCTTCCCCGACCATCCCATCACGCTGGTCGTGCCGTTCTCGCCGGGCGGAGGCACCGACATCGCCGCGCGCATCCTGGCCACCCGCATGGGCCAGAAGCTGGGCCAGTCGGTGGTGGTCGACAACCGTGCCGGCGCGGGCGGGCAGATCGCCGCCGACATGGTGGCGCGCGCCGCGCCGGACGGCTACACGCTGCTGTTCGCCAATTCGGGCATGCTGGCCATCAATCCCTGGCTGTACGACCTGCGCAGCGACCCCGCCACGTCGTTCGCGCCGGTGTCGCTGTTCGCCGACCTGCCGTTCGCGCTGGTCGTGGCGCCATCGGTCAAGGCCAGCAGCGTGCAGGAGCTGATCGCGCTGGCCAAGGCCAGGCCGGGCGAGCGCACCTTCGCCAGTTCCGGCACGGGCGGCGCGCCGCACCTGACCGGCGAGATCTTCCAGCAGGCCACCGGCACCCAGCTGACGCACGTGCCGTACAAGGGTGGCGGTCCCGCCATGACCGACCTAATGGCCGGCCGCGTCGACATGCTGTTCGCCTCCATCCTGGAAGTCAGCCCCTACGTGAAGGCCGGCAAGCTGCGCGCGCTGGCCATCACCGGCCCCGACCGCTCGCCCACGCTGCCGGACGTGCCCACCATCGACCAGGCCGGCGTGCGCAACGCGCAGGGCGGGTCGTGGACGGCCGTGATGGCGCCCGCCGATACGCCGCGTCCCGTCGTGGACAAGCTGTCGGCCCTGGTGCGCGAGATCGCCGCCGAGCCGGACATCGTGCAGAAGCTGGTCGCGCAGGGCGCCGTGGCGCACGGCTCCACGCCCGCCGAGGTCGCCAGGCTTGCCGCCAGCGAGCGCGCGCGCTACGGTGAGATCATCAAGGCCCGTGGCTTGAAGGCCCAATAGTTTGCACCGCTCATACAGCAACCCCACCCGAAGCACCCATGACTGATACTGCATCGACCCGAGACATCGACCTGCTGATGGTCGGCCCCCTGGCGCCCGCGCTGATCGACGACATCGGCAGCCGCTACCGCCTGCACCGCTTGTGGGAGGCCGCGGACCGCGCCGCCTTCCTGCGCCGGCACGGCGCCGCCATCCGCGGCATCGTGACCAGCGGCCGCTTCGGCGCCGACCGGGCGCTGATCGAAAGCCTGCCGAAGCTGGAGGTCATCAACAGTTTCGGCGTGGGTTACGACCCGATCGACGTGGATGCCGCGCGGGAACGCAACGTCGTCGTCACGAACACGCCCGGCGTCCTGGACGAATGCGTGGCGGATACGGCCCTGGCGTTGATGCTGGCCGTGCCGCGCCGCATCGCCGAGGCCGACCGCTACGTGCGCGAAGGCCGTTGGCCCGAGGCCAGCTTCGGCCTTGGGCGCAAGGTCACCGGCAAGCGCTGCGGCATCGTCGGCCTGGGCAACATCGGCCGCCAGATCGCCGCGCGCGCCGAGGCGTTCGCCATGCCCGTGGCGTATTGCAACCGCAGTCCGCGCCCCGACGCGCCCGACCGCTACCGCTATTACGCCGATCCGGCGGAACTGGCCGCCAACAGCGACTTCCTGGTGCTGGCCTTGCCGGGCGGCGCCCACACGCGCCACCTCGTCGATGCGCGCGTGCTGAAGGCGCTGGGCAGCCAGGGCTACCTGATCAATGTGGCGCGCGGCACGGTGGTGGACGAACAGGCGCTGGTGAGCGCCCTGCAGCACGGCGAGATCGCGGGCGCCGGCCTGGACGTGTTCGAGCACGAACCCCAGGTGCCGCAGGCCCTGATCGACTCGGACCGCACGGTGCTGCTGCCGCACATCGGCAGCGGCACCGCCGAGACCCGGGATGCCATGGGCGACCTGCTGCTGGCCAACCTGGACGGCTGGTTCAGCAGCCGGACGGCGCGTACCGCGGTGGCGTGACGGGCAGGGCCGTCCGGCCCAAGGGACACAGGGTGGAGGCCGCGCCTTCGGTGTGATGCGTTCGCCACCTCCCTGCCTCGCGCGGCCGCTGGGCGCGGCCGGGCTTGTGGCAAACTGCGGGCGATTCCAGCCTGCAGAGCCTTCCGTGTCCCGACCTCCCGCTTCCCGGCCCGGCCGCCGCGGCCGTAACCGCAATCTCAGCATCGGCGGCGCCGTGGCCGCGCTGGTCCTGACCCTGGCGGGCACGTTGCTGCACCGCTATCTGCCGTCGGGCGACCGCGCCGAGGCGCCCGCGCGCGGCAGCCAGCAGCAACGCGGCGAGCCCTATACCCTGCGCGGCCAGGTCTCCGACGTGGCCGACGGCGATACCGTCACCCTGGCCACCGCCCAGGGCCCCCGCAAGATCCGCCTGGACAGCATCGACGCGCCCGAGACCGGCCACGGTCCGGGCCAGCCCGGCCAGCCCTTCGGCGAGGCATCGCGCAAGCACCTGGCCAGCATGGTGGCGGGCCGCCGCCTGTCGGCCACCTGCTTCGAAAGCGACCCGTACGACCGCCACGTCTGCACGCTGAACCTGGAGGATGGCTCGTCGGCCAACCGCGCCCAGGTGTCCTCCGGCTACGCCTGGGCCTACACCGCGCGGCGCGGCGCCTACCTGCGCGACAAGGAAATGACCCGCCTGCAGAAAGTCGCCCGCGAGGCGCGCCAGGGCCTGTGGTCGCAGCCCGGCGCAATCGAACCCTGGAAGTGGCGCTATGACTGCTGGAGGCAGCGCCAGTGCGGCTAGAACCCGCAAACGAAATGGTGTTTGCTATTCTGTGCGGCTGCATGCTCATGGGGGCGTTTTCATGATCGGTCGCTTGTGGCGATACACCGTTGCGGTGCTCTTGGCGCTGCTCATGGCCGCCTGCTCGCGGGAAAACCCCATCAACAGCCCCTATGCCGCCGACGCGCTGGCGCAGAACACGCTGTATACGGCGTTCGTCAGCCGTTCGCCGAAGTACCTGGACCCGGCCAGCTCTTATTCCGTCGACGAGACGCCCTATACCTACAACATCTACGAGCCGCTGTACGGATACCACTATCTGAAGCGGCCTTACGAGCTGGTGCCGCGCGCGGCCGCGTCCATCGATCCGCCCCGTTACGTCGATGCACAGGGCCAGGAACTGCCGGCCGACGCGCCGGGCGAACGGATCGCCGAAAGCGTCTACGACATCAAGATCCGGCCCGGCGTGCGCTATCAGCCGCACCCCGCCTTCGCGCGCAAGGAGGATGGCGGCTACGCGTATTTCCCGCTGGCGCCCGGCGAGCTGGACGAGAAGTTCGCCATCCCCGACTTCCCAAGGACGGG
The DNA here is from genome assembly GCF_900078705.1 of Bordetella ansorpii. Classification (GTDB taxonomy): domain Bacteria; phylum Pseudomonadota; class Gammaproteobacteria; order Burkholderiales; family Burkholderiaceae_B; genus Bordetella; species Bordetella ansorpii_A. The sequence continues at coordinate 1,071,246 of NZ_FKIF01000007.1, read as the reverse complement.
CACGCGCGAGCTGTCCGCCAACGACTACGTCTACGCTTTCCGCCGCCTGGCCAGCCCGCGCGTGGTGTCGCCCATCTATTCGCTGCTGGCCAATTACGTGGTCGGCATGGAGGACTACGGCGCCGCCCTGCGCAAGCGCGACCAGGCGCAGCGCGCCGGCCTGCCGCCGGGCACGCGCGACCTGCCCTGGATGGACCTGCGCGAGCAGGGCTTCGACGGCGTGCAGGCACTGGACGACCACACGCTGCGCATCCGCATCAAGGGCAAGTACCCGCAGTTCAAGTACTGGCTTGCCATGACCTTCACGGCGCCGGTGCCCTGGGAGGCCGACCGCTTCTACAGCCAGCCCGGCATGGCCTCGCACGACCTGTCGCTGAACACCTGGCCGGTGGGCACGGGCCCGTACATGCTGGCCGAGTCCATCACCAACCGGCGCCACGTGCTGGCGCGCAATCCCAATTTCCACGGCGAGGCCTATCCCTGCGAGGGCGAACCCGCCGACCGCGAGCAGGGTCTGCTGGCCGACTGCGGCAAGCCGACGCCCTTCATCGACCGCATCGTCTTCAACATCGAGAAGGAAGCGGTGCCGTTGACGGGCAAGTTCCTGCAGGGCTACTACGACATCCCGCAGGTCGAGCGCGGCGAGTACGGCGTGGCCATGCGCGTGGCGGCGGGCGATTCGGCCGAGAAGGCCGAGCTGTACCGCGACCACGGCATCCATCTGCCGTCCACCGTCGAGACTTCCAACTGGTACATGGGCTTCAACTGGCTCGATCCGGTGGTCGGCAAGGGCGACACGCCCGAGCAGCAGGACAAGAACCGCAAGCTGCGCCAGGCGGTCAGCATCGCGTTCGACTGGGAAGAATACGTGGCGGTCTTCGAGAACAGCCAGGCCCAGGTGGCGCATGGCCCGGTGCCGCCGGGCGTGGTGGGCTTCCAGGAGCTGCCGGCGGGCTACAACCCCGTGGTGTACGACCTGGTCGACGGCAAGCCGCGGCGCAAGTCGCTGGACGAGGCGAAGCAACTGCTGGCCGAGGCCGGCTACCCCGACGGCCGCAACGCCCGGACCGGCCAGCCGCTGGTGCTGTACTACGACGCCATGAGCGGCGCGGGCGGCAATCCGCAGTTCGACTGGATGCGCCGCCAACTGGCCAAGATCGGCATCCAGATGGATGTGCGCTCCACCGACTACAACCGCTTCCAGGACAAGATGCGGCGCGGCGCGGCGCAGATCTTCCTGTGGGGCTGGAACGCCGACTACCCCGACGCCGAGAATTTCCTGTTCCTGCTGTACGGGCCGAATTCCAAGGTGAAGGACGGCGGCGAGAATGCCGCCAACTATTCCAACCCCGAGTTCGACAGGCTGTTCGAGCAGATGAAGTTCCTGGACGATGGCCCCGAGAAGGCGGCGCTGGTGGGGCGCATGGTCGAGATCGTGCGGCGCGATTCGCCATGGATGTTCGGCTACTTCCCGCTGTCGGGGGGCGCCTATCAGCAGTGGGTGGGCAACGCCAAGCCCACGCAGATGGTGCGCAACACCCTGCAGTACCTGAAGATCGATCCGGCCTTGCGCGTGCGCAAGATCGACGAATGGAACCGCCCGGTCTGGTGGCCGGTGCTGCTGCTGGTGGCGTTGCTGGCCCTGGCCATATGGCCGTCGCTGGTGGCGCTGCGCCGCCGTGAACGCCAGACCGCCCTGCAAACGGCGGCCGCGTCCGAGGAGTCCCGCAAATGATCGCCTACGTCATCCGCCGCCTGCTCTACGGCGCGCTGATCCTGGTGGGGGTCAACCTCTTCACCTTCGTGCTGTTCTTCGCGGTCAATACGCCCGACGACATGGCGCGCCTGGCCATCGGCGGCCAGCGCATCAGCCAGGACGCCATCGAGAAGTGGAAGGTCGACCACGGCTACGACAAGCCGCTGTTCCTGAATACCGGGCAGGAAGGTGCGGCCAGGTATACCGACACCGTGTTCTATCAGCGATCGGTGCCGCTGTTGGCCATGGAGTTCGGGCCTTCCGACGGCGGCCGCGACATCGGCCGCGAGATCCGCACGCGCATGTGGCCCAGCCTGGCGCTGGCCGTGCCCACCTTCGTATTGGGCCTGCTGGCCAGCGTGGCGTTCTCGGTGATGTTGGTGTATTTCCGCACCACGCGGCTCGATTTCTGGGGCGTGGTGCTGTGCGTGGTGATGCTGTCGATTTCCAGCCTGTTCTATATCATCGCGGGGCAATGGCTGTTCTCGAAGCTGCTGCGGCTGGTGCCGTACTCGGGCTTCTCTTACGGGCTGGACATGGTCAAGTTCCTGGCGTTGCCGGTGCTGGTGGCCATCGTCGCGCGGCTGGGGCCCGAGGCGCGCTTCTACCGCACGCTGTTCCTTGAAGAGATCGGCAAGGATTACGTGCGCACCGCGCGCGCCAAGGGCCTGACCGAACGCACCGTGCTGTTCCGCCACGTGCTGCGCAACGCCATGCTGCCCATTCTCACCGGCACCGTGTCGGCCATTCCGCTGCTGTTCATGGGCAGCCTGATCGCCGAGTCGTTCTTCGGCATCCCGGGGCTGGGCAGCTACACCATCGACGCCATCAGCGCGCAGGATTTCTCCATCGTGCGCGCCATGGTGTTCCTGGGCTCGGTGCTGTACATCATCGGCCTGATCCTGGCCGATATCTCGTACACCCTGGCCGACCCGCGCGTCCGTTTCGAGTAGCAGGGCCTAATCCATGCCGATGATCGTATTCCTGTGGACCGATGTCGCTCTCTACCTGCTGCTGGTGGGCGTGCTGCTGTACGTCTGGCGCGTGCGGCGCAGTCCCACGCTGCGCGCCACGTGGGGCAGGGTGGCGCGCGACACGCCGGCCATGTGCTCGGCCGTGGTGCTGCTGGCCTTCGTGCTGGTGGGCCTGCTGGATTCGCTGCACTACCGGCCCCGCCTGCCCGCCGCGCCCGATGCGCCGGCCGGCGCCGCCGTGGCCTATGCCCCCGCCGTGAAATCGGTGCTGGACGGCCTGCTGGACGGCACGGTGCTCAGCCGCCCCGAGAAAACCTATTCCTCGCCGCTGGCCTCGCATCAGTTCACCAAGGAAACCATGCTGATCGACGGCAAGCCGGTGCGCGACTTCCCGCGCCTGCGCAGCGGCGGCGCGCACCTGACCGACCCGCCGTCGCAGACCGGGCCGGACATCCTGCGCCGGCTCGGCGCGGGGCTGGCCGGCGGCATCGCCGTGGCCTTGCTCGGCGGCGCCTTGCTGTCGGCCGCGCTGGCGCGCAGGCAGGGCGGCTTTCGCCACGCCGCGCGCCATATCGCGCGCGGCCGCACCGAGCTGCCCTGGCGTCCCATGATGATCACCTTCGGGCTGCTGTGCCTGGTGGTGGGCGCCGTGGCGGGCCTGTCCAGCGGCTATCACGTGCTGGGCACCGACCGCACCGGCAACGACGTGCTGTGGCAGTCCCTGAAAAGCATCCGCACGGCCCTGGTCATCGGCAGCCTGACCACCATCGCCATGCTGCCGCCCGCCATCGCCTTCGGCATCGCCTCGGGCTATTTCAAGGGCTGGGTGGACGACGTCATCCAGTACCTCTACACGACGCTCACGTCCATTCCCGGCGTGCTGCTGGTGGCGGCCTGCGCGCTGATGATGCAGGTCTACATCGACGCCAATCCCGACCTGTTCACCACGTCGGCGGCGCGCGCCGACCTGCGCCTGTTCCTGCTGTGCATGATCCTGGGCCTGACCGGCTGGGCCGGCCTGTGCCGCCTGCTGCGCGCCGAGACGCTGAAGCTGCGCGAACTGGAGTACGTGCAGGCCGCGCGCGCCTTCGGCGTGTCGCACTGGCGCATCATGCGCCGCCACCTGCTGCCCAACGTCATGCACATCGTGCTGATCACCGTGGTGCTCGAATTCTCGGGTCTGGTGCTGTATGAAGCCGTGTTGTCGTACCTGGGCATCGGCGTGGACCCCAGCATGAATTCGTTCGGATCGATGATCGATCGCGCCCGGTTGGAGATGTCGCGCGATCCCATGATCTGGTGGAACCTGCTGGCCGCCTTCACCTTCATGCTGGCGCTGGTGCTGGCCGCCAACCTGTTCGCCGACGCGGTGCGCGATGCGTTCGATCCGCGTGCGCGGCGTTTCAAGCCTGCCTCCGCGCCGGCTGCCGGAGGCGCCGCATGAGCCAGATCCAGGCATCCCGTTCCGGCGGCCCCTTGCTGGCCGTCGAAGGCCTGAGCGTGGACGTGGCCGGCGAATCCAGCCTGACCCACGCCGTCAAGCGGCTGCGGTTCGCCATCTCGCAGGGCGAGACCTTCGCGCTGGTGGGAGAGTCGGGCAGCGGCAAGAGCATGACCGCGCTGGCGCTGTTGCGGCTGTTGCCCGATGCCGGCCGCATCGTCGGCGGCCAGGTGCGCCTGCACGACGAGGATCTGAACCAATTGCCCGAAAGCGCCATGCGGCGCGTGCGGGGCGGGCGCATCGGCATCATCTTCCAGGAACCCTCCACCAGCCTGAACCCCGTGATGCGGGTCGGCGACCAGATCATCGAGACCCTGGTGCAGCACACGGCGCTGCGCGGCGCGGCGGCGCGCGAGCGTGCCATCCACTGGCTGCAGCGCGTCGGCATCCCCGATCCGCAGCGCCGCATCGACGACTATCCGTTCCAGTTCTCGGGGGGCCAGAAGCAGCGCGTGATGATCGCCATCGCGCTGGCGGCCGAACCCCGCCTGCTGATCGCCGACGAGCCCACCACCGCGCTGGACGTCACGGTGCAGGCGCAGGTGCTGGACCTGCTGGCCGACATCCAGCGCGAGCTGGGCATGGCCATCCTGCTGATCACCCACGACCTGGCGGTGGTGAGCAAGGTGGCGCACCACGTGGCCCTGATGCGTTTCGGAGAGATCGTGGAAAGCGCGGCGTCGGCCGATTTCTTTGCGACCCCGCGCCATGCCTATGCGCGAGAATTGTTCAACGCCATTCCCACCTACGCCAAGCGGGGCCGGCCGCTGTCGGCGGCGGGGCAGGCAGCGGCGGATGCCCAGGCGGACAAGCATCCCCACCCGCCCGCGGGCGAGGTGGTGCTGGACGTGCGGGACCTGCGCGTGCACTACCCCGTGCGCAAGGGCGCGCTGCGCCGCACGGTGGGCTGGGTGAAGGCCGTGGATGGCGTCACCTTCACGCTGCGCGCGGGCGAGACGCTGGCGTTGCTGGGCGAATCCGGTTGCGGCAAGACCACCACGGGCAAGGCGTTGCTGCGCCTGGCCGAAGGCGCCAAGGTGTCGGGCCGCGCCGAGCTGGAGGGCGCCGACCTGTTGACGGCATCCCGTTCGGAGATGAAGCGCCTGCGGCGCGACATCCAGATCGTGTTCCAGGATCCGTTCGCCTCGCTGGACCCGCGCATGCGCGTGGGCGACATCCTGGACGAGGGCATCGCGGCATTGCGTCCCGATATGTCCGAGGCGCAACGCCGCAAGCGCGTGGAAGGCCTGCTGGACAGGGTGGGGCTGCCCGCCAATACCGCCACGCGCTATCCGCACGAGTTTTCAGGTGGCCAGCGGCAACGTATCGCCATCGCGCGCGCGCTGGCGGTCGAGCCGCGCGTGCTGATCTGCGACGAGCCCACGTCCGCATTGGACGTGTCGGTGCAGGCGCAGATTCTGGACCTGCTGCGGGAATTGCAGGCCGAACTGGGCATTGCGTATCTGTTCATCACGCACAACTTCAGCGTGGTGGAGTATCTGGCGGACCGGATCGCCGTCATGGCGGGCGGGCGGATCGTCGAATGCGCCGGCGCGGATGCGGTGCTGCATGCGCCGGAGCATGAGATGACGCGGCGGCTGCTGGAGGCCGTGCCTCGGTTGACGTTCGGGGAGGGCGCGTTGCGGGGTTGAACGCGCCAGGCTCGATCCGCATCCGTCCTGGACGGGTGCCGCCACAGAAAAGGCCGACGGCGAGGACGTTGGCCTTTTTTGTTTCCGCGGGCTACGCGGCGCGCCGGGCGGCTAGCCAGCGAGGCCGGCCTGTCCGGAATATAGTTGATAAAATCCACTATGTAGTTTACGATTTCAACTAATTTCCGGCGAACACCGATTCCATGCAGACCTCGATCACCCGCATGCTCGGCATCGAGCACCCCATCATCCAGGCCGGTATGAGCTGGGCGTCGTCCAGCGCGGCCTTGCCCGCGGCGGTTTCCAATGCCGGGGCCCTGGGCGTGCTGGCGGCCGGTCCGCTGCGCATGGCGGATTTCAAGCAGTCGCTGGATGAGCTCGCCGCCGCCACCCCCCATCCCTATGCGGTCAACATCCCGCTATACCGCCAGGGCGCCGCCGAGATCCTGGACATGATGCACCGCCAGCGCGTGCCGGTCGTGATCGCGTCGCAAGGCGGACCCAAGGCGCATCTGCCGCGCTTCCGGGAATACGGCGCCATCTGGATTCAGGTCGTCTCCACCCTGGAACACGCAAAGAAAGCGGCCGACGCCGGCGTGGATGCCCTGATCGTCGTGGGCGGCGAGGCCGGCGGCCATCCGCCCGCCAACGAGGTCAGCACGCTGGTCTCGGTGCGGCGCGTGCTGCAGGACGTATCCATCCCCGTGATCGCAGGCGGCGGCGTGGCGGACGGCTGGGGCATCGCGGCCTTGCTGGCGCTGGGCGCGGATGCCGTGCAACTGGGCACGCGTTTCCTGCTGACGCACGAGGCCGCCGTGCACGAGAACTACAAGCAGGCCGTGCTGGCCGCCGACGTGCACGACACCGCGCTGATCGGTCGCCGCGGGCTGCCGGTGCGCGGGCTGCGCAACGCCTTCGCCCAGGCCATTTTCGACGCCGAGCGCGACCAGATGGCCCAGGACGAATACGAATCGCTGTTCAAGCAGAGCACGCTGAAGCAGGCGGCGCTGGATGGCGACGTGCAGTGGGGCAAGGTCGAGCTTGGCCAGTCGGCGGGCCTGATCTCGCGCATCCAACCCGCCGCCGAGGTGGTGGCGCAACTGGTGCGCGAGCTGGATGAGGCGCGCGCGCGATTGGGCGCGATGGCCGACGGCGCAGCCAGGTAGACCCGTCGGGCTCGTCCCAGACATGAACAATGACGGAGAGAGACAAACCCATGCCTGACCTGAAACACCTGCTGATCGAAGACCGCGGCGCGGTGCGCATCCTGACGCTGAACCGCCCCGACAAGCACAATGCGCTGAACACCCAACTGACGCGGGAATTGCTGGACAGCCTGCGCGCCGCCGACCGCGACCCGGCCATCCACGCCGTGGTGCTGACCGGCGCGGGCAAGTCCTTCTGCGCCGGTGCGGACACCAAGGAGTTCTCGGCCCTGACCCCGGAAGACCCGCACGCCGTATCGTCGCGCGCGGACTTGACCACCGCCCTGCACCTGGTCTTCTCGCAGATGAACAAGCCGGTGATCTCCGCAGTGCGCGGCAATGCCCTGGGCGGAGGCGCGGGGCTGGCCATTGCCTGCGACCTGTGCGTGATGTCCGAGACCGTGCGCTTCGGCTATCCGGAACTGAAGCACGGCATCGTCGCGGCCGTGGTCATGGCCAACCTGGTGCGCCAGGTGGGCCGCAAGCAGGCTTTCGAACTGGTCGCGTTGGGCGAGCCGCTGGACGGCGCGGGTGCGCAGGCAGCCGGCCTGTGCAACCGCGTGGCGCCCGACGACATAGTGCTGGACACCGCGCTGGAACTGGCGCACAGGATCGCCGCCTGGAGCCCCATCGCCATGGCCACCACCAAGCGCAGCTTCCATCGCGCAGCCGATCTGGGCCTGGCGCAGGCATTGGAGGTGGGCCGCGACGCCAACGTGATGATGCGCGGTTTCCGCAAGGCGGCGGACCACGCCGGCAAGGAGCAATAGCATCATGCGGCCGCTGGAAGGCATCACCATCCTCGACCTGTCGCGCGTGCTGGCATGCCCCTTCGCGTCGATGATCCTGGCCGAGCTGGGCGCTGAAGTCATCAAGGTCGAGCAGCCCGGCTCGGGCGACGAGACGCGCGGCTTCGAGCCCATGGCGCGGGGCGAGGCGGGCGAGGTCTCGGCCTATTACATGGCCTTCAACCGCAGCAAGCGCTCGATCACGGTCAACCTGCGTTCGCCGCAAGGGCAGGAACTGGTGCGCAAACTGGCGGCGGGCGCCGACGTGCTGCTGGAGAACTTCCCGGTGGGCACATTGGCGAAGTACGGGCTGGACTACGCCGCGCTGGCGCCGTTGAACGAACGGCTGGTGCACGTCAGCTGCACCGGCTTCGGCCAGACCGGCCCATACCGCAAGCGCAAGGGCTACGACACGGTGTTCCAGGCCATGGCCGGCATCATGAGCCTGACGGGCGAGCGCGGCGGCGGGCCGGTCAAGCCGGGCCTGCCCATTGCCGACCTGAGTTCTGGCCTGTGGGTGGCCATCGCCATCCTGTCGGCGCTTGCCGGGCGCGAGAAAACAGGCAAGGGCAGCCACGTCGATTTCTCGATGTTCGACGGGCAGGTGGGCCTGCTGTCGTTGGCCGCCGCGCGCTGGTTCGCGCTGGGCGAGGTGCCGGCCCGGCTGGGTACGGAACATCCCGGCCGCATTCCCTCGGCCGCGTTCGTCTGCGCGGACGGCAGGTGGGTGCAGATCACCGGCAGCGACCAGCATTGGGCGCCGCTGTGCAATCTGCTGGGCCTGGAGGCCTGGGCCGAAGATGCCCGGCTGGCGCGCAATGCCGAGCGCCTGGCACGCCGCGAGGAAGTCATGGCCGGCCTGCAGGCCGCCATCGGCAAGCTGGACCGCGACGAGCTGTGCCGTCGCTGCGACCTGGCGGGCGTGCCCGCCGGACCGATCCTGCAGGTGGATGAAGTGATGGCGAATGAACACGTCGCGGCGCGCGGCATGGTGGTCGATTTCGCGCATCCGACGATAGGCGCTTTCAAGGGCATGCGCGTGCCCCTGCGCTTCCAGGGGCTGGACGATCCCGAAGTGGGACCGCCTCCGCTGCTGGGAGAGCACACCGGGCAAGTGCTGCGCGAAAAACTGGGTATCGATGAGCAGGCATTGAAAGACCTGCGCGGGGCAGGCGCCATTTAGGGTTGACAGGCCCCAGGGCGTTCTTGCAGGGGTGACGCCGGCGCAAGACCGGCGCAGCCGAGTCCGATTCATACAACTAGGAGACATGCTTCATGAAGACCTTACGCCGCATCATGGCCGGCGCAGCGGCGCTCGCCTCGACCCTGGGCCTGGCCACGGGCGTCCATGCCCAGAACGACTATCCCTCGCGTCCCATCACACTGGTCAATCCGTATGCCGTGGGCGGCCCGGCCGACCTGCTGGGCCGCGCCCTGGCCAAGGGCCTGGGCGATGCCCTGGGCCAGCCGGTCATCGTCGAGAACAAGGCGGGCGGCGGGGCGTCCATCGGCACGGGCTACGTGGCCAAGGCCGCGCCCGACGGCTACACGCTGCTGATCGGCACCGCCGCCGCCCACACCGTCACGCCGGCCGCCACCAAGGTGCCGTATGACGGCATCGCCGATTTCGAGTTCGTCGGCATGGTGGCCAATGTGCCCAACGTGCTGACGGTGCATCCCTCCGTGCCGGCGCACAATCTGAAGGAATTCATCGCGCTGGCCAAGTCGCAGCCCGGCAAGCTGAACTACGTGTCGGCCGGCCTGGGCAGCTCGCCCCACATCGGCGGCGAGATGTTCAAGCATGCCGCCGGGGTGGACCTGGTGCACGTGCCGTACAAGGGCGCGGCGCCGGCGGTCAACGACATGGTGGCGGGCACGGTGCCCATCGGTTTCCTGAACATTTCGGCCAGCCTGCCGTTCATCAAGTCAGGCCGCCTGGTCGCGCTGGCCTACGGCGGCGCGAAGCGTTCGCCGGACCTGCCCGACGTGCCGACGTTCGCCGAAGCCGGCCTGAAAGGCCTGGAAATGGGCAGTTGGTACAGCCTGGCGGTGCCGGCGAAGACACCGCAGCCCATCGTCGATAAATTGGCGCAGGCCTTGCGGAAGGTGCAGGCCGACCCCGAGTTCAAGAAGCTGCTGGCCAGCCAGAACGCCGAGGTGATGCCGCAGATGAAGACGCAGGCCACGGAATACATCCGTGAAGACGGCAAGCGCCTGGCCGAGCTGGTGCGCGCCACGGGCATGAAGCTGAAGGACTGAGCAGGAGGACGACGAGCATGCAGACATATCCCGAATTCACCACGCTGAGGCTGGCGCGGCAGGAACCGGTCGCCACGCTGTGGCTGGCCCGGCCCGAGAGCCGCAATGCGCTGAACCTGGCCATGTGCCGCGAACTCACCGCCGCCTGCGAGGCGCTGGATGCCGACGGCGGCGTGCGCGTGATCGTCGTGCGCGGTGAGGGCGTGGCCTTCTGCGCGGGCGCCGACCTGAAAGAGCGCCAGGGCATGAGCCCCGCCGAAATGGTGGCGCGCCGCGTCGAGGGGTTCACGGCCTATGCCGCGCTGGAGGCGCTGACCAAGCCCGTCATCGCGGCGGTGCATGGCCCGGCCTTCGGCTCGGGGTGCGAGATCGCCGCGGCCTGCGACTTCGTGCTGGCCACCACGGGCGCCGCCTTCAAGTATCCGGAGGTCGGCTGGGGCACGGTGGGCGCCACCCAGCGGTTGCCGCGCATCGTGGGCCGGCGCATGGCCAAGGAACTGCTGTACACCGGCCGCGTGGTCGATGCCCCGGAAGCCCTGCGGCTGGGCCTGGTCAATCATGTTTACGAACCCGGCGAGTTCGATGCGCGCATCGCCGAGATGGCCGACCGCATCGCCGCGGCCAATCCGGTGACGGTCAGCCTGACCAAGCGCAGCATCGACGGCGGGCTGGACACCACGCGCGAGGGGGCGATGGCCGTGGAACTGCTGGCCATCCAGGAGAACCTGCGGCACAGCGACTGGCAGAAGGCCATCGCGGGCTTCGGCAAGAAGGGGCAGGGCGATGCGGCTGCTTGACGAGGCGTTCGTTCCGGCGCCGATGACGCTGCCCCAGGTGCTGGAGGCAACGGTCCAGGCGCGGGGCCGGCAGGAGGCCTACGTCGGCCCCGATCAACGATACACCTGGGCGCAGATCCAGGCGCAGAGCCGCCGCATTGCGGCTGCGCTGCATGCGGCGGGCATTGCAAGAGGCGACCACGTCGGCCTGATGCTGGGCAATTCCGGCCTGTGGATCGCCGCCTTCTACGCCTGCGCATCCATCGGCGCGGTGACGGTCCCGGTCAATACGCGCTTCAAGGCCGACGAGCTGCTGTTCTGCCTGAAGCAATCCGACGTGCGGCTGCTGATCCATGCCGACCAGTTCCTGGGCATAGCCTTCACCGACCTGCTGCGGCAGGTCGAGCCGGCCATCGATGGCACGTTGCCGGGTGCGGCCTTGCCCGAGCTGCGCACGGTCGTGACCGTGCAAGCGCAGGCCGTTCCAGCAGGCACCGTGGAGTTCGAGGCTTTTCTCGAGCAGGGCAGCGGAGTGTCCGCGCAGACGCTGGATGCGCTGGCCGCGCGGGTCGAACCGCAGGACGTGCTGCTGATCCAGTACACCTCCGGCACCACGTCCTTTCCCAAGGGCGTGATGCTGAGCCACGCCAACATGCTGGGTGACGCGGCCTCGGTCGCGCGCCGCATGGGTGTGACGCCCGAGGACCGCTATTTCAGCATCCGTCCGTTCTTCCATGTGGCGGGCAGCACGCTGTCGGTGCTGGTGGCGCTGGCATCGGGGTGCTGCCTGCTGAGCATGCCCCGCTTCGACGTCGCGCTGGCGTTGAAGATGCTGGAAGACGAGCGCTGCACGCTGACCTCGGGCAACGACACCATCTTCCTGATGCTGATGGGCCATCCCGATTTCGACGCGGCGCGGCTGCATCTGCGCGGCGGCTGGGCGGCGGCGGGCCCCGAGGTGATGCAGAAGATCCGCGACGTGATGAACGTGCCGCACATGTGCAATGCCTATGGCCAGTCCGAGGCGTCGCCCAACGTGCTGTTGAGCGACATCGGCGATGACTTCGCCCTGCGCCGCGACGGCTACATGCTGCCGCATCCGGGCGTCGACGTGCGGATCGCCGACAGCGGCAGCGGCGCCGTGGTGGCGCCAGGCGCGGGCCAGGGCGAGATCCAGGTGCGCGGCTGGAACGTGATGCGCGGGTATTACCGCATGCCCGAGCAGACGGCGAAGGCCTTCACCGCCGACGGCTGGCTGCGTACCGGTGACATGGGCGAGCAGCGCGCCGACGGCCGCGTGCGCATGGTGGGCCGCCTGAAGGACATGTACCGGGTGGGCGGCGAGAACGTGGCGCCCGCCGAGGTGGAGGAAGTGCTGCATGCGCATCCTGCCGTGCAACAGGCGCAGGTGATCGGCGTGCCGGACGCGCGCCTGGGCGAGGTCACGGGCGCCTTCGTGCTGCTCAAGGCAGGCCAGCAGGCCACGGATCAGGAACTGGTGGCGTGGTGCAAGGCGCGTTGCGCGAACTTCAAGGTGCCGCGCTACCTCAGCCTGGTCGATACCTTCGAGCACATCGGCATGACCGGCAGCAGCAAGGTGCAGAAGAACAAGCTGCGCGAGCATGCGGTGAAACTGTGGAACATCCGTTCGGATACGGTGGCGCCATGACGCGACACGATGAGGTTTCCCTGGAAGATGATGGCCGTGACGCCGTGCTGTGCGAATGCTTCGCCCGCGACGGGCTGCAGCATGAGCCCCTGATGCTGCCGACCGGGGCCAAGGCCGATCTGATCCGGCGTTTCGCAGACCTGGGGTTTGCCCGCGTCGAAGCGACGTCGTATTCCAATCCCAAGGTCGTGCCGCAGTTCGGCGATGCCAGCGAGCTGCTGCGCGCGCTGCCACGCCGGCCGGGCGTGTTCTACAAGGCGACGTGCGCGAACCTGCGCGCGGTGCAGCGTGCCCTGGACGATGCCGACGCGGGCATCGGCGCCAACGAGATCAGCCTGCTGGTGTCGGCCACCGATACCCATTCGATGAAGAACCTGGCGCGCAGCCGCGCGGACCAATGGCTGAACATCGCCGGAATGGCCGCCGCCGCCCAGGGACGTTTCCGGCTGATCGGCACGATCTCGATGGCGTTCGGCTGTCCCTTCGAGGGCCATGTGGATCCCGAGAGCGTGCTGGCCGACGTGGGCCGGCTGCGCGATGCGGGCGTGCGGCACATCACGCTGGGCGACACCATCGGCACGGCCACGCCGCGCACCACCCGGGACCTGTTCCGCCAGATGCGGGCCGCCTATCCGGACGTGGTGCCCATCGCGCATTTCCACGACACGCGCGGCACGGGGCTGGTCAACTACGTCGCGGCGCTCGAGGCCGGCGTGCGCCACTTCGACTGCGCCCTGGGCGGCGTGGGCGGCCATCCCACCAAGGTGAAGTACGGCGGCGGGCACACCGGCAACGTCAGCAGCGAGGACCTGATCGACCTGTTCGAGAACATGGGCGTGGACACCGGCATCGACATGGACGGCCTGCTGGATGCCGTCCGGGCCTGCGAGCAGGCGTTGGGACGCGAGCTGCAGGGCCGCGTGGCGCGCAGCGGGCTCAATCCCCTGCGCGCTTGAGCGGCTCGCGGCGCGCAGCCCCACGCTTGTAGGGGCATGCGATCCTGAGGGAAACTATGGACCTGTTTTTGCACTGCACCTCTTATGCCGCCTTCCGCCACTCCCGAGACCGACGACACCGCGCCAGGCAAGCCCGCCGCGCGCCACTTCAAGGAACTCGTATCGTTCCGCATGAACATGCTGGCCAGCACCTGGACCCGGCTGGCGGCGGAGTCCAACGAACGCGATTTCCAGCTGGACGCGCGCGAGTGGCGCATTATCGGCATGCTGGGCACCCAGGCGCCGATGTCGCTGCAGGGCCTGGCCAAGGAGGTCAACGTCGACAAGAGCCAGGCGAGCCGTTCGGTTTCGGCGCTGATCGAGCGCGGACTGCTGCAGCGCGATTCCGACGCCAGTGATGGCCGCGGCGTGCAACTGAGCCTGACCCGCCAGGGCCTGCAGCTCTACCGCAAGGTGTTCCCCAAGGCCGTGAAACGCAACGAGGAACTGCTGTCGGTGCTCAGCCCGGATGAGCGTGCCGTCTTCGACCGCGCGCTGGACCTGCTGACCGAGCATGCCCAGGCGACGCTGTCCCGGTCCCGCGAGGCCGGCAAGCGCGTCGCGCGCAAGAACACGGCGTAGCGGTGGGCGGCGCGGTCCGCCACGTTTGCGCGCCGTGTGATGCGTGGCGGCGCGCCGGATATCCGATCCCCAAATAAAAGAAGGCCGGCGTCTTTGCAGCGCCGGCCTTGCTGTCAGGGCTGTTACCGAAGAACGATCAATCGTTCAGGCCCAGCCCGTGCCTGGCATGCAGCCAGGCCATCGTGTCGTGCCGCATTGCCCGGATGTACTGCTTCAGGAATGCCTGCACCGCCTGCAACTGCTCCGGGTCGAACTGGCGGCCGATGAAGGCCACTTCGTCCGCCTGGGCCTGGCGCTCGCGCTCCAGATCGCGGCAGCGTTCGGCCACCGGCCGGATCACGATGACGCGCCGATCCAGGGGGTGGCGGCCGCGCTCCACATAACCGGCGGCTTCCAGCCGGTTGATCAGGGCGGTGGTGCCGCCCCAACTGATGCCCATCAACTGGCCCAGTTGGCCGGTGGGCAGGGCTTCGAACTCCTGCACCAGTTCCAGCGCCTTCAGTTCCGTCAGCGACAGTCCCAGCCTTTCGGCGATGGCGGCCTGAGTGGCCGAGATGTACACCCCCAACTGCCGGCTCATGACCATGGCGATGTCGTCGATCGGGCCCGTGCGGTGCATGGGGTCGTAGTCTTCGTTCCCGTCCGGCCTGCGGTCTTGCTGCATGTAGATTCGGTCCGTTTCCAGCATGGCGTCGCTCCGTCTTGTTCTGGATGAGGGGATCATGGATTACTTCAGGCTGGCCGTGACGCCGCCGAGCACGCCGCCGAGCAGGCCGCCGTTCTGGCCCCCACCCAGCAGGCCGCCAAGCAGGCCGCCATTGTTGGCCGGCGTGGCCGTGGCCGTGCCGGTGGTGGCGGCACCGCCGCCAGCCGCGGCCGTGCCGCCGGTCGAGACGGTCGTGCCGCCCGTGGACACCGTGGTCGTGCCGCCCACCGCGACGACACCGCCCAGCAGGCCGCCCAGCAGGCCACCGCTGGCGCCGTTCTGGCCACCGCCGAGCACGCCGCCGAGCAGGCCGCCGTTGGCGGTACCCGAACCCGTGCCGCCGGTGCCGCCGCCCGTCACGCCGCCCAACAGGCCGGTGATCGGTGCCAGCAGGCCGCCGTTGGCGCCGCCGGCCGTACCGCCGGTCACGCCACCCAGCAGGCCCGTCACGGGGGCCAGCAGGCCGCCGGTGCCGCCCGCCGTGCCGCCGGTCACACCGCTCAGCAGACCCGTCACCGGAGCCAGCAGGCCGCCGGTGCCGCCGCCAGCCGCGCCGCCCGTCAGGCCGCCCAGCAGGCCGCCCGTCACCGGGGTGAGCAGGCCGTTGTCACCGGTCATGCCCAGGCTGCCGGTCAGCGACGAAACCGCGCCGGTCACGCTGGACAGCGTGTTGCCCAGCGGGTTGGGGTTGGCCGCGTCCGCGTTCAGCAGACCGCCCGCGCTGGTCACGGCATTGCCGACGTTGGTCAACACGCCATTCAAGCCCAGGGCGCCGCCAGGCACGCTGCCGCCGGCATTGGCGACGGTGCCGCCGACGCTGGCCAACAGGCCGGCGACGGGTTGGCCCAGGCCGGTCGTCGCGCCGACTTGCTGCGTCAGGTTGGTGACGGTGCCCGCGACCGGCGAGACCACGGGATCCAGCGCGGCGCCGACGCCGCCCAGCGCGCCTTCCAGGCCAGCCGGAATCACGTTGTCCACGGCCGAGCCGGTGTTGGCCAGCGTCGGTTCCAGGATCGGGGTGGCGGGGCCGCTCAACAGGCCGCCGGCCACGCCGCCGACCAGTTGATTCACCGGCTGCAGCAGACCGCCTTCACCACCCAGGGCCCCGGTCAGCGCGCCGACGGCGTTGGTGGCGTTGCCCACGACGGTGGTCAGGGGCTGGGGATTGTCGGGGTTGGCGTTCAGCAGGCCGCCGACGCTGCCCACGGTGTCGCCCAGGCCGCTGACCAGGCCCCCCAGGCCGGTGCTCAGGTTGCCCGGCAGGCCGGTGCCGGCAACCGTGTCGCCCAGGTTGCTGACGGTGCCGCCCACTTGCTGCAGCACGCCGTCCACGGGGGCGCCCAGGCCAGTCGTGGCGCCGACTTGTTGCGTCAGACCGGTGACCGTGTCGACCACGGGGGCCACGGTCGGATCCAGCGCGGCGCCGATGCCGCCCAGCGAGCCGGACGAGCCGACGGGCAGCAGGCCGTCCACGGCCGAACCGGTATTGCCCAGCGCGGTTTCCAGCAGGCCCGCCTGGGCGGTCGGATCAGTGGGGTTCGTGGGATTCGTGGGGTTGGTCGGATCGGTGGGATTCGTCGGATTGGTCGGATCGGTGGGATTCGTCGGATTGGTCGGATTCGTGGGCACTTCGCCGCCGCCGGCGACGCTGCTGCTGTTCCGATGGCCTCCGCCTCCGCAACCCACCAGCGCGACAGCCAGCATGGCGGAAAGGAGAGGGGCGATCATACGGCTACGCTTGGCTTGGTTTTCTTGCTTGGCAGACATGGTGAGCTCCTGCTCGTGGAGGTTGGGGATTCAGGCCACTTTTTTCGGCCCGATACCCTACCTATGCATAATCCATGCCAGCTTTTCCAGAACCGCCGAAAACGCCTTCTAAGGTTTACCCGGGGCGGAATAAATGCCCTTGATAATCATGGTGTTGTCGCGGAAAGCTCAGAAACGACAGGTGAATTGAAACCAGCGCATTCCGATTTTCCGGGCGTTGGGAATGTTGTTTTTCTGCGAATATCCGGGGGACGTTACGGGGGGCGTTACGGGGGCGTTACGTAACGGAAACCCCGCAACTACAGAGCATCGTAGAACAGCGAGTAGTTCGCGTTGAAGCGCACGCCGTGGTCGTCGTTGATGGGGCGAGCGCCCATCGGCTTGGCCACGTTGACGTCGAAAAGATAAAACTTGTCGTCCGTCACGCGCAGCCCCAGGGCGGCCGACGACAGGTGCCGGTTGTTCAGGTCCTGCAGGGCGCGGTTGTTGTACCAGGTGCGCGCATAATCGACCATCACATAGGGCTGCAACGCCGCCAGATACTGCCAGCCCGTGTTGAATCGCCTGTTCAGCTCCGCGGAAAGGCCGATCCCCTTGTCGCCGCTCTGTTCGCCCTGGGGATATCCCATGGCGTAGCGCCAACTGCCGAAAGACACCTGTTCCGAGGTGGGCATCCGGTCGGAGGTATATTGGCCCGCGCCCGCGAACACCAGGCCGAACTGCGCGGGCAGGGCAAAGGTCTGGCGTGCCGAGAGATTGAAGCGCGTGAAATCCAGGTCGACGTCCGGTTCGGCCGAATACCCGTAATTGGTGACGATGCTCTTGTCGGCCCCCAGGCCGTCGAAACCGTGCGACACGCTGGCGGTGATGTCGGTGCTGCGGTTCTGGTCTATCTGTATGTAGCGCAACTCGGCGGTGGCGGCGCGCACGCGGGTATTCTGCTGCAGCCAACGATCGTTGCTGCGCACGTCGTAGCGATCCTTGGCATTGACCGCATACATACCCACCGTGCCCGTCAGCGACCGCTGATTGTTCAGAAGCAGCGGATAGCTGACGCCCACCCCGATGCGGTCGGTGGTGACTTTGCGCTGGAATCCCAGAAACTCCAGGCTGTCGTCTTCCGGGCGAGCCTGGTAATGATAGCCGTCGATCTTCAGGGCCAGCCCGTCCCGGCCGATCGGAATGCGGGCTTCGCCCGAATAGTATTTGACGTCGTCGGTATTGAATGGGACGGCGGCCGTCAGCTTCAGCTGTTCCCCCAACGGCGTCAGGCTGTTCGTGCCCAGGTTGACCAGAGGCTGCATGCCGGTGCCCAGGTCCGCCACGCCGCCATTGGCCGTGAAGCGCGTGCGCCTGGCATCGACGCGCAATTCCGTCGCGCCATCGGCCCTGCGCGGCAAGTCCAGCGCGGGCGTGATGGCCACGCCCGGCACGATGCGCATCAGGTTCAATACCCGCTCCAGCGTGGGCTGGGTCAGCGGTTTCTCTTCCAGCAGGGGACCGGCCAGGGTTTCCAGGCGGTCTTTCGCGCCGCCCAATCCGTCCCCGGCGATCTGCACGCTGCCGATATGGCCCTCGACCACCGTCACCACCACCAGGCCATTGGCGAAGCTCTGGTTCTGCAGCAGCGCGAACGACAGCGGATAACCGCGAGAGCGGTACAGCTCGGTGATCTTGTCTACCTCTTTCACCAGATCGCCCACCGAGGTTTCCTTGCCCGACAGGGGCGCCAGGATGGCGGACACCTCGTCGAACGGGATGGTGCGCACCCCCGAAACGTCGAAATTCCGTGGCACGATCCGTTGCGCCAACCTTGCCTGGATCGCCAATTGTTCCGGTGTGGGCGCCTGCACCTCGGGGGCGCGTTCAGGCGTCCGCTGGCGAGGATCCATCTGCGGCAGAGAGTCGACGGGATTGCCACGCAATGGCCCCGCGGCCTGGACGGATGTGCATCCCAATAACAGGACGCAGAGCGAGGAAAGACGCAACACAGTAGCAGCGCAGACTATGTTCATGGCGGATTCGGTTGCGGCGCTCGCACGCCGGGCACAGGCCAGGACGCACCGCTGCGGCATGCGCGGGATTCGGGGACTGATTTGCGCCGCAGTTGCGGAATATTGCCAGCATTGCCGGATAACGACAATTTTCGCGTTAATGCGATTAATTGGATTTTGCTTATGAAGGGTTGCGCCGCTGGTGCAAGAATTCGAATGACTCTGACGAGTATGGAAGAAAACCATACTGTCGCGAGTATCTGTTGCAGAAAATAATGTCCTAAACTTGCGAATGTGCGGGAAAACCCTGATGTCATTGTCCTGTAAATAGATAAGACTGAGTAAACATTTCAAAACAAGACCGTGCTTTTTTAGTGATTCTTCTCCCGACTATTGTGATTTCCGGAGGATATGCACTATGAATTTCAATGGGGCAGCGGCCTGAGGGCCGCGCCAGAAAAATAATACGACTACAGCAATTCCGTCGCCTTCGCGCATTATGCGTGGCGGCGGTGCTTGATCGTGGTCGGAAACCGTTCTGCCTTGGTCTGCCTGTCTCGGCGCATGCCGGACGGATTTATGCGTGACTCCCAACCAGGTGGCTGGCCGCCAATCGGAATGGGGCCGAAACCGCAGCGCCGCGAGCCGGTGTTCCAGGACCTGTACCTGCGGGTCGTTTCCGTGTCTCTTGGAGGTATTACGTATGTATGCTCAATTGAAAGCTTTCTGGCAAGACGAGGAGGGCGCCACCGCCATCGAGTATGGCCTCATTGCGGGCCTGATCGCTGTGGTCATCGTCGTCGCCGTGACCAATTTGGGCGGCACGCTCAACGGCATCTTCACAACCATCAATGAAAAACTTTCGCCGGCATCGGAAGGTGGCGGCGGTGACGGCGGCGGTGGCGGTGGCACCAGTTGATCGCAACCACCTGACTGCCGTTGACCTGGCTTTTTCATTCACGGCATGGTTGTGTTGAGCATCTCGCATTGTGGAGTTCGGCGTGCCTGTCCGCATGCGCGCGGGCTCCGCAAGCGATAGAAGGTGGAGCACCTCTTGTTGAGGGAGATCGTATGGTGGGCAGTCTTTCTCGCCTTCAACGTGGCAGTGATCTGGTGCGACCTGCGTTGGCGCCGGGTGCCGAACGCACTCGTGCTCTGTGGCCTGTTCGCGCAACTGCTCTGGCTGACCGCGCACGCCGTATCGGACGCGCCGCCTGGCGTCGGTGCGCAGGGCTTTTCCGATGCGCTGACCGCTTTCGCGCTCGGCCTTCTGTTCGTCGTCTTCTGGAAACTGCGCCTGATGGGGGCCGGGGACGTCAAATATCTGGCCGTGCTCGGCCTCGTGCTGGGGATCTGGCCCTGGCTGATGGTGCTGGTGTTCAGCGCCATACCCTGCGGGCTGCATGCCCTGGCGCAGGGGTTCCAGGTCGCTCGCAATCCTCGCCGATCGCGGCGTGGCGTTCCCTACGCCGCCTATCTGGCGTTGGTCGCCGCCAGTCTGGCGCTTATGCCGTCGAGTTCGCCATGGTGTTCATGGTGTTCTTCCTGGTTGTCTACGGTCTTCTGACCTACGGCTTCGTCTTCGCCGCTCAACAGCAGTTGAACTACGCCGCCGAAGAAGGCGCGCGTAGCGCGTTGTACTGGCAGGGCGGGCGGCAATTGCCGCTGCGTGCCAGCCTGGCCGCGTCCAATGCCGGCCTGCAGGCGGATTGGGTCGGCCGGATGGGTGGCAGCCCGGCAGTGGTCACGGTGTGCGGCCCGGCCGGTCTGCTCAGCGGCAGCGGCGCGTGCAGCGGGGTGCCGCTGGAGGCCGATCAGATCGAGGTCATGGTCAGCTACGCCTATGGCTCGTTCCCCCTGGTGCCTTTGCTGCCCGGCATGGGCGTCCTGGTTCCCGATCGCCTGTCTTCCCGCGCCTCGGTGCGCATCGGAGGACAGGCTGACCAACCCGCGGCGAGCTGACATGCGCCCGCGCGGATGTCCGGTTTCCCCTTCCTTGCGCCGCCAGCGTGGCGCGGCCGCCATCGAATTCGCGCTGACGATCACGGTGCTGCTGATGCTGATGGTTGGACTGATCGGCTATGGCGTCGTGTTCTGGATGCAGCAGAAGCTGACCAAGGCGGCGGGAGAGGGCGCGCACGCGGTGCTGCTGGCCGCTCAGCAAGGCGAGCTGCGCCGTACGGCGCTCGAGTCGCTGGCGTGCCTGAGCGTGCGTCGCGAAGCGTTGCGATTCTCGGATACCGATGCCGACGGCGCGCAGCGCATCGGCTGCACCCCCACCTTCGGGCCGTGCACGTGGACCATGGCGGCCGCGGTGGCGGCGCCTTGCGTACGTGTCCAGGTGGCGTATGACCCCGCGGGCTGGCCGTTGATGGCGACCATGCGCAATCTGTCGCAGGCGCTGTCCGGCAGTTCCACCTGGTTTCCGTCTTCGCTCACGGCCAATGCCGTCGTCCAGATTCCACAGGTCCCGCAGGAGCCCGCAACATGAGTACCGTCACCAAGATCGCCGCTGCCCTGCTGGTCATCCTGGCGGTGGCTCTGGGGTTCCTGGCCTATCGCCTGGCCACGCAGTCCCCGCCCGCGCCGCCGCCCGTGGCGCAGCCCGCCGCCGCCCCCGCGCGCGCCACCTTTCCGGTGGTGGTGGCAGCCCGGGCGATTCCCGCTGGCCAGCGTATCGCCGCCGACGCCCTGAAGATCGAGCAATGGCAGACGCAGCCTACCCAGGCCTACGCCACCACCGACAAGCTGGTCGGGGAATACGCGCGGCTGGACATTGCCGCGGGGCAGCCGCTGGGCGATGCCCTGCTGTCCAAGGGATTGGCACGCTACCTGCAGCCCGGCGAGCGCGCCGTGACGATCCCGGTCGATGAGACCAGCGGCGTGCAGAACCGGGTGCTGCCCGGTGACGTGGTCGATCTTTTCTTTGTCCTGGATCGCGGGGCCGAGGTCCCCGGAACGCAGACCCGCCTGCTGCAGTCTCGCGTGAGGGTGCTGGCCTATGGGCTGAAGTCGGTGGATGGCCCGCCCGCCGGCGAAGAGCAGGCCAGTGCGGCCGGCCAGTCGCGCTCGCCTCCGCCCGCGCCACGCAACGCGGTGCTGGCCGTGCCGGTGGACAAGGTCAATGAATTGCTGCTGGCGGCCAAGTCCGGCCGCCTGCAGATGGCGTTGCGCGCGCCGCAGGACGAGGCGATGCCCGATCCGGACCTGTTCCCGGCGCGCATGCCGGTGCTGGCCGCCAGGCCGGGCCTGACCGCCGAGCAGCAGGCGCAGGCGAAGGATCCGGTCAATGCCGCCTATGCGGGCGAAGTGCTGCCGCAACTGGCCGGTCCGCCGCCCGCTCCCGAATCCAGGCCGCGCCCGCGTCCCGCCGCTGCCTCGGGGGGCGGCCGCAGTATCGAGGTGGTTCGCGGTACCGATGTGCAGTCCGTGCGCTACTGATCGGCATCTTCCCCATGGACTTTCTCAATTCGAACGAGCAGAGCCGCATGAAAACAGTACAGATCGTCGGGCGTGGATTCCTCTTGGCGGGGCTGGGCGCCTGCGCGTTTTCCGGACACCTGGCGATGGCGGCCCAGCCGCGCGGCGCGGCGGCGCCCGCGGCAGCGGCGCCCGTGGCCCCGCGTGAGGTCACGCTGACGGTCAAGGGCCAGCAGCCGCTGCCGCTGACGTCCACGCCGACCCGCGTGGCCGTGGGCGATCCTGAAGTGGCGGATGTGAAGGTGTTGCCGCCGGGCGTGAACCGCCCTGGCGAGGTGATGCTGATCGGCCGCCGGGCCGGCACGACCGAGGTGCGGATCTGGACGCGTGGCGCTCGCGCACCCGAGGTCTGGACCGTGCGCGTGGCCTCCGACGTCGCCGCGGCGCTCGCGCAGCGCGGCGTGGCGATGGGCGCCAATGTGGACGCCGCTGGCGGCTACGGCCTGGTGACGGGGACGGCGCCTTCGGCCGACCTGCACCGCGGCGCCGCCTCGGCCGCCGCGGCGGCGGGGGGCGGCGAGGACAAGGTCGTCGACATGTCGGTCATCAACACCAGCGGCGTCGTGCAGGTCGAGGTGAAGGTCGTCGAGGTGTCGCGCTCGGTGATGAAGGACATCGGCCTCAACTTCACGGCGGGCAGCAACGGTCCCTGGACGGGCAATGTGCAGCTGGCGCCCGATCTGGCGTCGGGAGGCTTCTTCGGCGCCCTGAATTACGCCACGCGCAACTTCAACGCCTCGCTGCGGCTGTTGCAGACCAACGGCCTGGCGCGCGTGCTGGCCGAGCCGACGCTGGTCGCGATGTCGGGGCAGAGCGCCAGCTTCCTGGCGGGCGGCGAGATCCCGGTGCCGGAGTCGGGCGGACTGGGCACGCAGAACGTGGTCTACAAGCCCTTCGGCATCGGCCTGACGGTGGCTCCCACCGTGATTTCGCGCGATCGCATCGCGCTGAAGGTGGCGCCGGAGGCCAGCGAGCTGGACTACGCCAACGGCATCACCATCTTCAACAATGACAACACCACGGTGATCCCCGCGCTGCGCACGCGCAAGGCCGACACCATGGTCGAGCTGGGCGACGGGGAAAGCTACATCATTTCCGGCCTGGTCTCGCGCAACACGCGCGCCAACGTCAACAAGATTCCGCTGCTGGGCGACCTGCCCATCATCGGCAGCTTCTTTCGCAACGTCCAGTACTCGCAGGACGAACGCGAACTGATCATCGTCGTGACGCCGCGCCTGGTGCGGCCCATCGCGCGCGGCGTGGCCTTGCCGATGCCCGGGGCGCGCCAGGAACGCACCGATTCCGCTTTCAACGCCTGGGGCAACTATCTGCTCGGCCCATGGGTCAGCGACGAGAAGATGCCCGGTTTTTCACAGTGATGCCCATGAAAACACATGCCCGAGAAGGCGTTGCCCTGGACAAGGCCACTTGCTTCCTGTTCTGCTCCGGTAACAGTACCGTGGCGCAGCAGCTGGGGCAGGCGATCGGCGATCTCGGCCTGCTGGTGCAGGAGTCGCCGTCGGTGGATACGCTGGCCCAGCGCCTGGCGGACATCAACCCGCAGGTCGCGTTCCTGGACTTCACCTTGAATCCCTCCGATCCCGGCCGGCTGCTGGCCTCGGCCGATCTGGCGCGCATCCTTGCGCGCGTGGCCCCTTCGATTCCGCGGGTGGCCGTGGGCTATGTGAGCCAGCCCGATGGCGCCATCGCCGCGCTGCGCGCCGGCGTCAGCGATTTCGTCGACCCGTCGGTGTCGCCCGAGGAGGTGCGCGGCGTGGTGCAGCGGCTGATCGCCGCGCGCCGGTCCGAACCTGGCCATGCCGGCCAGCGCAGCGTGTTGCTGGTGGGCGCGCGGCCTGGCGTGGGCACCAGCACGCTGGCCGTCCATGCCGCGGGACTGATGCAGGAACGCCTGGCGCAATCGGCGCTGGGCCGCCATCGCGATCCTTCCGGCAAGCCCGCCAAGCCCGGCGAAGTGATGGCTGCGCAACTGCCGCTGTCCGACCGCGTGGGCGTGCTGGACCTCGGCTATCCCATCGGCGACTGCCTGCTGTACCTGAACGTCAGCAGCGACTTCGACTTCGCCGAAGGCGTGCGCAACCTGAATCGCCTGGACGGCACGCTGCTCAATTCCGCGCTGGCGCATACCGCGTCGGGCATCAGCGCCATCGCTTTGCCGCGCGACCTGGCCCAGATGCGCTCGGTATCGCCGTCCGATTCGCTGATGCTGTTCGAGCGCCTGCGCCAGCATTGCGGCATGTTGCTGACCGACGCGGGCGGCTGCCCCGATCCGGAGTTCGTCGCCAAGCTGGCGCGCGCCTGTGCAGAGGTCTGGCTGGTGACGGACCAGAGCGTCAGCGCGTTGGTCGCGCTGGCGGATTCCATGCGCGAACTCGAACGCCACCACGTCGACAAGTCCACCCTGAAGCTGGTGGTGAACCGCTATGACGAGCGTTATGGCATGACGGCGGTGCAGATCGCCGAGCGGTTCGGCGTGAAGCTGGCAGGCACGCTGCCCGACCGCACGCTGCCGCTGATGGCTTGCCTGAATCAGGGCCATCTGCTGCATGAGCAGGCCGAGCGCGACGTGTACGTGCGCGCCGTGCAGCAATTGGTCGAGCACCTGATGGCGGCCGACGGCACGGCCTCGCCGGGCGCGCGTTCGTCGTCCGGGTGGCTGGCGACCTGGCTGCCAGGAGTCCACAAACGCATGGCACCGGAATAAACGGGGATCGCGATCATGATGTCATCGATGGAGTTCGGCGCCAACGCTCCGGCCGCGGACGGGCAGTTCGCCGCCAGCCAGCGTTTCCAGGACGTGAAGAACCTGGCGTACGAGCACCTGCTGTCGCGCATCGAAGAGCTGGGCGCCGAGTTCGGCCGTTGGACGCGCACCGCCATCCAGGAGTTCGTCGACCTCGAAGTCGCCAGCTTCGTGAGGCTGCGCCGCGTGCCCATCAACGAAGGCGAGATGCAGCAGGTCTCCGCCGCGCTGACCAAGGAACTGGCCGGCTTGGGTCCGCTGGAAGACCTGCTGGCCGACGTGGCCGTGGAAGACATCCTGATCAACGGCTACAACAATGTCTTCGTGTCGCGCCGCGGTGTGCTGGCCCGGGAAAGCCTGCGCTTTTCCGACAACCAGCACGTGCTGCGCATCGTGCGCCGCATCCTGGCGCCGCTGGGCCGCCGGCTGGACGAGTCCAGCCCCATGGTCGACGCGCGCCTGCCGGATGGCGGGCGCCTGAACGTGGTGATCGAGCCTCTGGCCGTGGACGGGCCGATGGTGTCGATCCGGAAATTCCGCCAGGATCCGCTCAAGCCCAACGACCTGCTGACGCTGGGCACTTTCAACGAAGAAGTCTTCCGCCTGCTCAATGCCGCCGTGCGCAACCGTTGCAATGTGCTGGTGTCCGGTGGCACCAGTTCGGGCAAGACGTCGCTGCTGAACGCGCTGGCTTTCTTCATTCCCGAGTACGAGCGCGTGGTCACGGTGGAGGACACCGCCGAACTGTCGCTGAACCATCCGCACGTGGTGCGGCTGGAGTCGCGGCAGGGGGGCTTCGACGGCGCGGGCGCGGTCACCATCCGCGACCTGATCCGCAACAGCCTGCGGATGCGTCCCGACCGCGTGGTGGTGGGGGAAGTGCGCGGCGCCGAGGTCATGGACATGCTGCAGGCCATGAACACCGGCCACGAAGGCTCGATGGCCACCATCCATGCCAACTCGCCGCGCGAATGCCTGTACCGGATCGAGATGCTGGCGGGCTTCGCGGGCTTCCAGGGCAGCGAGGACAGCCTGCGCCGGCAGATCGCCAGCGCGCTGGATTTCATCGTGCAGATCGGGCGACTGCCCAGCGGCAAGCGCCGCGTGACGTCCATCACCGAAGTCACGGGCATGGGCGACAACGTCATCGCCACGCAGGAACTGTATCGCTACGAGCCCTTCATGGCGCCGGATGGCGAAGAGAAGGACAACTGGGTCAGCCTGGGCATCCTGCCGCACACGCCCAAGCTGGCGCGCGTGCGCAACGAGCTGCGTGGCATGCCGCCCGATGCGCCGCCCGCCGAACCCGACAATAACGGTGGCGGCGGTTTCTGGGGGCGGAGGCGCTGATGGGCATGGCCCTGGTCCTGGTACTGATGTCGGTGCTGCTGCTGGGCGGCGCGGTCCTGTTGCTGCGCCGCGCGGGCGCGGATGCCCGTCATTCCGCGCAGTCGGCATTCCTGACCAAGCGGCTGGAGACGCGCGCGGCCGCCGAAGGCGCGGCTTCCGCCGGCTTCGAGGGCCGTTACGTGCCGCAGGGCGGCGGGGCGTGGGCGCGCCTGCTCCTGCAGGCCGGGCTGCGGCCCGATGCGCGCTTCTACCTCGTGCTGATCCTGCCCGTCGTGGTCATTCCCGTGCTGGCCTGGCTGTTCGGCGGCTGGTTTTCCGCGGGCGCGGCGCTGGGCCTGACGGTCGTGCTGTCGTACTTCCGCATCTGGTACAAGGCGGATCGCCGCAAGCGGCGCATGGTCTCGCAATTGCCGGCGTTCCTGGATGCCGTCGTGCGGCTGATCACCATCGGCAACAGCGTGAATGCGGCGTTCCAGGGCGGCCTGGCGAACATCGACGATCCCTTGCTCGAAGTACTGCAGCGTGCCGATGCCCTGTCGCGTTCCGGCAAGGACCTGGATGCGTCGCTGCTGCAGGTGTCGCGCCAGTACGGCCTGCGCGAACTGTTCCTGGTCTCGGCGGTGATCTCGCTGGCCCTGCGCTTCGGCGGCCGCAGCGACCAGGTGCTGGAACGCATGGCGGGCTTCATGCGCGACCTGGAGCACGCACGCGATGAGTTGACCGCGCTGTCGGCGGAGATCCGTCTGTCGGCCTGGATCCTGGCGCTGCTGCCGATCGGGCTGGGCTTGTTCATCATCACCTTCAACAACGCGCTGTTCGTGGGGATGTGGAACGATCCGCTGGGGTTCCGGATGCTGCTGGTGGCCGCCGGCCTGCAGATCGGCGGTTCGTATTGGCTGTATCGCATGGCGCGAGCGGTGTAGGGGCGGCGATGGACAGTGTGCTGAACGACGCGACGTTGCGCACCTACCTGATCGGCGGCCTGCTGGCCGTGATGGCGCTGATGATCGGGCTGACCGTCGCCATCGTGGTGCGGGCGGGCCGGCAGGACCGCAGCCGGCAGGTGGTCGAGCGTGCCCTGGCCGCGCGCGAGGGCCAGCCGGCGCTGGCGGCCGAGGTGCCGGTGGGACGCGTGGCGGCCATGGCCAGCAAGGCCGAGCAGGCCGGCCAGAAGCTCGGCACCGGCCGCATGGGCCAGTCCTTGCTGGACGCGGAAGACCGCAGGCTGGTGGAGCTGGCTGGATTCGAGGACGGGGCGCGGGCGCGCGCGTTGTTCGTCTTCGGCCGCTTCGTCTGCGCCATCGTGCTGCCCTTGGGCCTGTGGCTGGCCGCCAGTGCGGGCTTTTCCAGCCTGTCGCTGGCGATGGAACTGTGCGTGGCCTTCATCGGTTTCGCCCTGGGCTGGATGGCGCCCAAGTGGTGGCTCAAGCGCCGGGTCTCGCGCCGCAAGGAGTGCGCCGAGGAAGAGCTTCCCCTGCTGATCGACCTGATCCGGCTGCTGCAGGGCGTCGGACTTTCCATCGACCAGACCCTGCACATCCTGGTGACCGATTTCCGCTCCACGCTGCCGGTGCTGGGGCTCGAATTGAAGGCCGCCATCGACCAGTACGCACGCGGCCGCACCCGCGATCAGTCGCTGGCGCGCCTGGCGCAAGGTTTCGATAACGACGACCTGGCGGCCATCTGCCGCCTGATCGTGCAGGTCGACAAGCATGGCGGCGCGGTGCAGGAACCGCTGGCGCGGTTCGGCGAACGCGTGCGCGAGCGCCGCAAGCTGGATCTGAAAGCGCGCGTGGCCCGCATGACGGTGAAGATGACCGGCGTGATGGTGATCACGCTGCTGCCAGCGTTGATCATCATCACGGGCGGATCGGGTTTCGTCGCGTTGTTGCGCGGCCTGTCGCGCGTGTCGGGAGGGGGATGATGCAGAGGATGTTTTCCGATGTCCGCAAGGGACGGGTGGCGTTGCTTGCCCTGGCCGCGGCGCTCGTGCTGCCCGGTTGCCAGGCCAACCGGGCGGAGAGTGCGCGCCAACTGATGCGGCAGCAGGAAGAAGAGCAGGCCATGGCGCGCATGGAAGACGACGCCGCCAGCCAGCGCGCCGCGTCGCGTCCCCAGATGGCGCTGTCCCTGATCCGCAAGGAACAGGAAGAGGGCCGTTTCTTCGCGTCGCTGGCTTATCTGGATGCCTATCGGCAGACCTTCGGCGATGTCCCCGAGGCGTCCGCCATGCGCGCCGACGCGCTGCGCAAGACCGGGCAGCCACAGGCCAGCGAGCAGGCCTATCGCGCGCTGACCAGCGGGCCGGAGGCGGCTCGCGCCTGGCATGGCCTGGGACTGTTGGCCGGCATGCAGGGCGATTTCGGACAGGCCGCGCAGCATCTGCGCCGCGCCGCGCAACTGCGGCCCACCGATGCGCAGTATCTCAGCGACCTGGGTTACGCGTTGCTGCGCGCGGGCGATTCCCGGCAGGCGCGCGTGCCGCTGGGCCAGGCCGCCGAACTGGCGCCCGGCAATGCGAAGATCCTGGCCAATCTGGCGCTGCTGCTGCTGGTCGAGGGCGACCCTGCCGGCGCGCGGCAGGTCATGGACCGGGCCAATCTCGGCAACGAAGCGCGCCATCAGGTGCAGCAGCTGGCCGCGCAGGTTCGCGCGCCTGCCGCCACGCCCGTTGCCTCGGCCGCGCCGGCTGCGGCCTCCGCCGCGGGACGTCCGGTCGTGCGCAATACGTCCGCCGCCGAGGCAACGGCGGAAGCGGCCCTGGCGCCACCTGCGCCGCGCTCCACCGCGTCGATGGACCGGCGGGACGGCATGGTCATGCCCGTGCTCAGCCGCCAGGGGCCGGTGATGAACAGTTTCGGCAATCCGCCCGTCACGCAATGACCACCCGATTCCAGGAGACGATCATGCACCCCCCCCTCCGTGTATCCCTGCTGGCGGCGATCGGTCTGCTGGCCGCCGGCGGCGCAGCCGCGCAGCAGCAGCCTGTGACCGGGACGGCGGCAACGCCGCCCGTGGCACAGGCGCAACCGGTCGCGCCGGCCGGCCAGACGCCCGCGGGTCGTCCGGTGGTGCGCCAGGTGCAGGAGGCGGCGGCGCCCGCCGCGGCTGCGCCGGCGGCTGCGTCCGCCGCCGTGGCCCAGGCCGCGCCATCCGCCACGCCGGCCGCGCAGGAGGCTCCTCGCGAAGAGCAGTTCGGCGACATCACGCGCGGACTGGTCGGCCTGCAGGCCGCCGGCCTGCGGGCGGGGCCGGGCCAGCCGCTGCAAGGTCCGGTTGCCACTGCCGCCTGGAACCGCTACATGAAGAGCTTCGAGCACCCGATCCCGCAGTGGTTCGGCGAGCGCGTCTCCAAGAGCGGCGGTTCTGGCGGCCTGTCCCAATAAGGCCGCACGAGGAGACGCCTCATCATGCCGCACATGCGCTTCCCACGCCTGCCGCGCCGCCAGCGCGGCTCGATCCTCATTCCCGCCGCGATGGCGATCCTGCTGGGAATGGTGCTGTTGTGGGGCGTGCAGTTGGGCTATGCGTTCTACCTGAAGCGCGAGTTGCAGAAGACGGTGGACATGGCGGCGTTGACGGCGGCCCAGGTGCTGGCGGGCGGCGGGGCGACGGAATGCGCCGCGGCCGTCACGGCCGCGCGTTCCGCCATCACGGCCAACATGCGGGACGTGGGCACGCCCCAGGTCGCCTGCGTGCGCTGGGACGGCAAGAACGCCGCGCTGGCGCCACGCTACATCCGAAGCGCCGACATCGGCGCCGGCGAACGCTACAACGCGGTCAGCATCAATCTGTCCACCACCGCGCCGTCCCTGTTCCCGTTCACGGAGGGGGTCACGCTATACGCCGAGGCGGTCGGCGCGCGTCCCGCCGAACCCATCGCGGCCTTCTCGGTCGGCACCCGCCTGGCCACCGCCGAGAACGGCGCGGTGCTGACGAACCTGCTGCGCGGGGTGGGCCTGAACATCGCGGGCACCGCGCTGGTGGGGTATGACTCGGGGCTGGCCAACGTGAAAATCACGCCCGCCGGCCTCTTGAACCAGTTGGGCATCGACGTGCCCGCCAATATCTCCGTGGCCGACCTCAACCAGTTGCTGGCGGCGCAGACCCGTCCGCTGAGCGCGCTGCTGGATGCGGCGGTGACCGTGGCCGGCCACGGCGAGTTGCTGGCGGCCAACGTTGGATTGCTGAACGCCATCCAGACCCAGTTGGGCGTGAGCAATCTCCAGGTGCAACTGGGCTCCAACCAGGATGGCCGCGCCTCCAGCCTGTTCACGAAAATCGTCGCGCCCACCGCCCAGGCGGCCTTGAACGCCGAAGTGAACGTGCTGGACCTGATCGGCACGGCCATCGGCGTCGGCACCGGCGGGCACGCCATCGCCTCCACGCTGTCATTCGATTTCCTGGGTATCTCGGTCAGGCCGCAGTTCAGCGTGATCGAACCGCCGTCGATCGCCATCGGCGGCGTGGGCGCCACCGCGTACACCGCGCAGGTCCGGCTGTACGTGCCCATCAAGGTCAATACGCCGTCGTTGCTCGGCGGACTGATCAACCTGAACCTCGACCTGCCCATCGTGGTCGATCTGGTGGACGGCAAGGGCATCCTGCAGAGCCTGTGCCAGGCGCGCGATTCGTCCGATCGCGATCTGGCCAACATCGCGGTGCAGTCCTCCATCCTGAAGGTCTGCGTCGGCGGCCCGCCAGCGGGTGCGGGGGCCAACTGGCCGTTCTCGACCTCCGCCAGTTGCGACCAGGGGCTGACCAACAAGCAGATGCTGCAGCTCGGCATTCTGGGCGGTGTCAATCTGGCCACGCTGAACACCAAGCTGGCCGTGGAGGCGTTGCCCGCCAACGGGTCGGCCGATTTCTACGTGGGCCAGACCCGGCAGATTCCGGCCACGGGCAATCCGCTGTTGATCGGCGACACCTTGAAGAACGTGACCGACGCGCTGCTGTCCGCCCTGCTGGGCAGCAGCCTGCAGGGCGGACAGAACCTCAGCGGCGCGCAGAACACGCAGCTGCGCAACCAACTGGCCACCAAGTATTGGCAGGACACCGCCATGCAGTACCCATGCAACGCGGACGGCATCTCGTCTTCCGCCGCCGCGTGCCGCGGGCAGCGGCAGCAGGCCGCGCTGCAGGCCATCTCGGCTTCCACCTCGGGCCTGGGCGGCTTCCTGGGCGGCCTGACGTCCAATACGCTGGGGCTGGTGGGCAATCTGGTCACGCTGAACGTCGCGGGCCTGGTCGGCAATGTGGGCGGCATCGTGGGCGGCCTGCTCGGCACGGTGGGCAGTACGCTGACCCAGGTGACGGAGGCGTTGGGCCTGGGGCCGTGCTCGTCGGCGCTGACGGGGTCCCAGGCCGGCTGCATCAATACGCTGTCCAATACCCTGGCGCAGAACGCCAGCGCGCCCGCCGTGGGCAATCCCCCCAACGCCGTGGTCGCCCTGGCCGGCCTGGTGCTGGGCGCGCTGCAGCAACCGTTGAACAGTATCGGTACGAGCATCATCAAACCAGTGGTCGAGAACGTCATCGGACTGCAGGTCGGCCAGACCGACGTCAAGTTGATGTCCCTGCAATGCAACGGCAATGAGGTGCAGCTTGTTTATTGACACGCGCGGTGGGCGCGGCGCATGACCGAGGCCATCAACCCGCAGGGCGTCGACGGCCTGGACGTGTACGTGTGGGAAGGCGCTTCGGACATCGCCTTTCGCGCCGAGCGCTTCCTGGCGGGGTACGACGCCACCATCGTGCACTTCGATGCCGCCAGCGGCATTGCGCCGCAGCGCGACGCCGCGCGGCCGGCCGTCGCGCTGGTGTCCGTCACCGTGATGAGCGACTCGCGTTTCTCGGGTTTCGACTGGCTGGCCGCACAGGGCATTCCGGTGATCTGGGTGGCCTCGGAAGACCGCAATCCCGATCCGCGCTATTACGCGCCCGCTTACTCGTACACGTTGCCGCTGTCGTTCAACGGCGCCGAGTTGCGGCGCCTGCTGTTCCGCCTGGCCGGCGTGGCCCGGGCCGCCAGCATGCCCGAACAGCGCCCCACGCCGACGCTGGTGGCGGTGTCGGCCGTGATGCGCGACATGCTGAACGAGGCCCGCATGTTCGCCGACTGCCGCGCCAACGTGATGGTCAACGGCGAGACCGGGGTGGGCAAGGAGCGCATCGCGCGCCTGCTGCACGACGAGTCGTCCTGGTCGCGCGGGCCATTCGTGGCGGTCAATTGCGGCGCCATTCCGGAAGGGCTGTTCGAGGCACATTTCTTCGGTCACGCCAAGGGCGCGTTCACCGGCGCGGTGGGCGCGCACAAGGGGTATTTCGAGCAGGCCAGCGGCGGCACCCTGTTCCTGGACGAAATCGGCGATCTGCCGCTCTACCAGCAGGTGAAGCTGCTGCGCGTGCTGGAGCAGAACACGGTGACGCGGCTGGGCTCGACGATGGAAGTGCCGGTGGAGTTCCGCCTGGTGGCGGCCACCAACAAGGACCTGCGCGGCCTGGTGGCCCGGGGCGAGTTCCGCGCCGATCTCTATTACCGCCTGGCGGTGATCGAACTGCGTATTCCCAATCTGGAAGAACGCGGTCCGCAGGAGAAAATCGCGATTTTCACGTCGCTGCTGGCCCAGCAGGGCGCGGGTGACGATAATCCGCCCGATTGGCTGTTGCAGCGCGTGGCCGGACTGCGATTCCCCGGCAATGTGCGCGAGTTGTCGAATCTGGCCGAGCGCGTGGCCATCGTGCGCCGCCAGTTGGGAGAGTGGAGCCGCGACCGCCTCGAACAGATCCTGGACCGGCACCAGCAGGCCCTTGCCGCGCCCTGCGCCGCGCTGGAGCCCGCGCCCGCGGCGCTCGGCCCCGCCGAAAAAGCCGAGCGGGAGCGTATACTCGCCGCGCTGGAAGCCAATGGCTGGCGCCGGCAGGATACGGCCCATCAGTTGGGAATCAGCCGCAAGGTGCTATGGGAAAAAATGCGTAAATTGCGGCTGGGCGAAGCCCTGGCCGAGACCGCGGACGGAGTGACCGAGCTCTGAGCGCGTCTTTTCTGCAAAATCCGTGCCAATACGGATTAGAAATATAGTATTAAGTTGCTATAGTTAAAGGATTATTGCTAAGAGGAAGGCATGAATATCCAACAACTCGGTCCCTCCTTGCGTCTGGCCATGAGCTGCGCGGCGCTTGCAAGCCTTGCGGCCTGCGCCGGCGCCAAGCAGCAAAGCGAGCCGCAACCCGTGGTCAAGCAGGTCGAGACCGACAATAAAGCCGCCTCGGCGCCGGTGACACCGCCGGCTCCTCCGACGCCAGCACCTTCGGCCGCCGCCGAACCGCCCGCCGCACCGACCACGGTCGCCGAACTGCAGGGCCTGATCCAGAACCGCCAGGTGACCGAACTGCGCACCACCTACAACGGCAGTTATGGCGCCAGCCTGTTGTTCAAGGCGGACGACATGCAGTATTACGTCGCGTTGTTCCAACAGCGTGATTTCTGGCGTGTGGTGAAAACGGTCTCGCAGCCGCAGGCCGAAGCGACCTACCGCGCGTTCGTCGAACAGGCCGCCGATTTGGCCGCCGTCGATCTGCAGCGCATCCGCCTGCAGGCCGAGAACGGCAACGCCGAGAAGCAACTGGCCGAGCGTAGCCGCCAACTGAGCGTGTTGCGGGCCGACCAGGCCCTGCGCCAGCAGCAGGAACAGGTGGTCGCCGATCGCCAGGCCCAATTGCGCCAGGAGCGCGATGCGCTGGCCGAACAGCGCCAGGACACGCGTGCCCAGTTGCGCGCGCTGCAGCGCCAGATCGACGAACTGCAGGCCGAACAGGAGCGCGTGGGCAAGAAGGCGGCGCCGCGCCGCAACTGATCATCGCCGTTCCCGCACAGGGCGCCCCGGGGGCGCCCTTTGTCTATCCGGACCGGCAGCGCCGCGCCGCCCGGCAATCTTGTATTCTTGCCGATCGGCTTCATATACCCGCCATGGCTCTGAAAGTTTTCGATCTGCAGTGCGAGCACGGCCACGTTTTCGAGGGCTGGTTCGGTTCGCACGACGACTACGACGCGCAACGTTCGCGTGGCCTCGTAACGTGTCCCGTGTGCGACTCCAACGAGATCGTCAAGCGGCTGTCCGCGCCGCACCTGAACGTCGCGCACCTGCACCAGCCCGCGTCGGCGCAAGCGCCGGCCCAGGGGGTGGGCAGCATACCGATGTCCGTATTGCAGGCCCAGGTCATGCGGCAGGTGCGCGAGCTGATCCGCAACACCGAGAACGTGGGCACGCGCTTCGCCGAGGAGGCCCGCCGCATCCACCAAGGCGATGCCGACGAGCGCCCCATCCGCGGCGTGGCCACGCCCGAGGAACGGGCCTCGCTGGCCGAAGACGGTATCGACGTCATGTCGGTGCCCGCCTTCCTGGACGACGATCGCCTGCAGTAAAACGTAAAACGCCGCCGGCCATGCGCAAGCCGGAAATGAAAAAGCCCTGGAACCGTGTGGTCCAGGGCTTTCTTGCGCGATGCCGCTCGAGGCACGCCCGGGCCCGCGCCTGGCGGGTCCGAGGGCGGGAAATCAGTTGACGCGGCTGCGGTACTCGTTGGTACGCGTATCGATTTCGATCTTGTCGCCGATGGCGCAGAACAGCGGCACGTTCAGTTCGTAGCCGGTATTGATCTTGGCGGGCTTGAGCACCTTGCCCGAGGTGTCGCCACGGACGGCCGGTTCGGTGTAGGTGATTTCGCGGACCAGGATGGTGGGCAGTTCGACCGAGATGGCGCGGCCGTCGTAGAACACCACTTCGACCGGCATGGCTTCTTCGAGGTAGTTCAGGGCGTCGCCCATGCTGTCGGCTTCGATTTCGTACTGGTTGTACTCGTCGTCCATGAAGACGTACATGGGATCGCCGAAGTAGGAGTACGTGCACTCCTTGCGTTCGAGCATGACGACTTCGAACTTTTCGTCGGCCTTGTAGACCGATTCGCTGTTCGAACCGTTCAGCAGGTTCTTGAACTTCAGCTTGACCACGGCCGCGTTACGGCCCGACTTGTTGTATTCGGCCTTCTGGACCACCAGCGGGTCTTTGCCCACCATGACCACGTTGCCGACCCGCAATTCCTGAGCGGTTTTCATCGATTAAAACTCCGGGGGAAAATGCGCACTCACCGTGCTTGCGCGAAATTCGCACGGGCGACCGCTTCCGCCAGCGGTGTGCAAACGCGTTGCAAAGGCCAGCGGCGGGTTCCTGCTTGAGGTTTCGGCGCCCCGGGAGGCTGTGAAATTTGAGCCCAGGCTCGGCGGAGAATCCGTCGAGCAAAGTAACTCGGAAAACCAGCTATTCTAGCGCGTCCTGGCCAGTTCTGCGCAGAAATCGGCGAGGTTATCGGCCAGATCGGGATGTTCCTCCAGGTTGGCATCCCATTGCCGGGCCGACCGCCGCCAGTCCTGCCAGGCCGGTTCGGCCAGCGCGCGGGCCAGCGCCCAGGGCACGGCGGATGCGTCGGCGTTCCAGGCCCGGACCAGGGTCTGCGCGGCCTCGGGCGCGGCGTAGCGTGCCTGCCACGCCCCCAGTTTTTCCAGGTGCGCCTCTTCGTCCTGCGGATAGATCTGCCATACCAGCGGCCGTGCCGCCCAGGCCGCGCGCACGAAGGAATCCTCGCCGCGAACGAAATTGATGTCGGCGCACCACAGCAGGCGGTCGAAATCGTCCTGCACGACGAACGGCACGCGGGCCACGCGCAACCGGCCCCCGGGGGGCACGGCGGCTTCCAGCCCCGGCGCCACGCCTTGCGGCGCCAGCAACAGGGTGTGCGAGGCATCCGCGGCCAGCGCCGCGGCCAGTTCGGCCCAAGGGGCGTCCGGATAACAGAACAGGGTGGCCAGGCGCGCGTTCCTGGCCACCAGGCCGAGGTCCTCCCGGCCCAGGCCCAGGGCGCGCAGGAAATCCTGCTGGTGCGCGCGGCTGGCCTGCAGGGCATCGCGCTGCCCAGACAGGCCGGGTTCCCGCAGCAGGCCGCCGGTGGCCGGGGTGAAGCCCGGGAAGAAGAAATGCTTCGTCAGTCCGTCCGGACGGCGCGAGGGCAGGCGGTGGCAGCTTTCGACCCAGGACTCGGCGCTCAGGTATTCCAGATTGATCCAGACCGGCTGCGTGCCCCGCATGGCGGAGACGTAATCGGCGGGCGGGTCGCAGGCGAAGGCTTCGATCACCACTTCGGCGGGCGTGAGCAGCGCCGGGTCGGGTTGCGGCGTCCAGTGCACGATCTCGATGCCGGCCACCTGCTGGCGCGCCAGGCCGGGCCGCACGTCGGGCTGGATGCGGTGGAAGGCGGCCAGGTCATCGACCCACAGGCGCACCGGCCAGCCGCGTCCGTGAGCCAGCCGCCGCGCCAGTCGCCAGCAAACACCGATGTCGCCGTAGTTGTCGACGACGCGGCAGAACACGTCGGTGCGCATGGCGCGGGGCGTCAGTGGAAGCGCGTGGGCGCCGCTTCGGCGTCCTCGGGCAATTCGGCGTGCACGAGTTCGCCCAGCGGATTGGGGAATTGCGGTGCGCCGCAATCCTCGCAGTAGTCGGGCGGCAGCACGCCGGGAATGCGGCGCACGTCGGCCACACCGTATTCCTTGAGCAGCGCGGCGATCTCGTCGACGGCGTCGGGCTGGCCGTCATCGCCCGGAGGATCTTCCTCGCGGCCATACAGCGGCCAGACGCAGCCGTAATACACGTCGTTGCTGTTGCGCGGGGTGAAGCCGATGCGGTATTCGTCGACCTGGCCCTCGCCGCACCCGGCGATCACGGCGCGCAACTGATCGGCGGGCAGGCTGACGGCGCCTTCCAGCCAACCGATGGCGGCGCGCAGCGACAGGGGCCGCACGCGGCGGTCGGCGTCGCGGTTGCTGACGTAATAGGCGTCGGGCAGCAGGCATTCGATGCCGCAGCCCGGCAGCAGCGAGGCCAGCGTGGGCTGGGCCTGGGCGATCCATCGTTCGAGGCAGGCCTCGCGGCTGGCGGCCGGATCCTCGGGGTGCTCCTGCCAGCGGAAAAGGGCGCCGCGTTCGGGCACCGCCACGGCCGCCACCAGGTAGCGCGTGTCGGCCAGCATGTTGGCGGTTTCGATGTCGGTGTTGAGCACCGGCAGGCTGGTCTCGGCACCCAGGGCGCGGGCCGCCAGGCGGTGCATCCATTGCCAGGTCTCGCCGAAGGTGCGCGGCATCTGGTCGATGCTGACCAGTTGCGGCAGCAGCGCCACGCGGGCATTGCTGGCCAGGATGTGGCCGTGCAGCTGCGCCAGCAGGGCCTGCTGCGCCGACGCGGAGATCGGGCCGGTGGGAATGGTGTAGCGCGTCCACGCGGCGACGGGCGCGACCAGCAGCAGCACGTCGTGGCGCACGCCGTTCTTCTCGACCTGCATGGATTCGGACAGCGTCTCGGCCCACTCGATCAGCACTTCGTACGCGCCGGCGTCGTGTTGCGCGAGATGATCCAGCGCGGCTTCCAGCGGGCCGTCCTGGCCCTGGCGCAGCAGCTTGGGGACGGCCTCGCCCAGTTGCCCCTGCCAGTAGACGTCTTCCAGGTGGCTGCCGGAGCGGTTCAGCGCCTGCGCCAGGGACACAAGACGCGTGGCGTCGCGGCCCATGCGGGGCGAGGAGGTTCGACTGCGGACTCGGGCCATGAATTCTTTGAAGCGGTGGAGGGAACCTCCTAGTTTACCTCTGCCCGCCGCGCGGCCCGAACCCATTGATCCGTCCGAGGCAACAGTGCGTGCCGCCAGCCCCCATTTATCGCGCGGCGGGGCCGGGGCATCATGGTTATGTTGTCCTGTGCGATTCCCGAGGTGTCACCATGCGTTGGCCCGTGCTTTTCATTTCCCATGGTTCTCCGATGATGGCGGTCGAGCCCGGCCGCACCGGCGCCGTGCTCCAGGCCTGGGGCCAGGCTCAGGCCGAGCGGCCGAAAGGCATCGTCGTGGTGTCGCCGCACTGGATGGGCCACGGGCTGGCGGTCTCCACCCGCGACCGGCAAGTGGCCTGGCATGACTTCGGCGGCTTTCCGCCCGAGCTGTATCAATTGCAGTACACCGCGCCGGGCTCGCCCGAACTGGCCGCGCGGGTGCGGCAGGTGCTGGCCGACGCCGGCATGCAGGCCGGCGACGATCCGCGCCGCCCGCTGGACCATGGCGCCTGGGTGCCGCTGCGCTACCTGTATCCCGAGGCCGACGTGCCCGTGGTGCAGCTGGCGCTGGACGTGGGCCGGGACGCGCGCGGGCAGTACGAGCTGGGCCGGGCGCTGGCGCCGCTGCGCGACGAGGGCATCCTGCTGATCGGTTCGGGGTCGCTGACGCATAACCTGCGCGACGTCCGCATGCCGCACGGCGCGCCAGCCGTGGATTACGTGGCGCCGTTCCAGGACTGGTACGCGCGGCACGTCGCCGCCGGGGATGTCGGCGGCCTGCTCGACTGGCAGGCGTCGGCCCCTGGCGCGGCGCGGGCGCATCCGCATGACGACCACCTGATGCCGTTCTACGTCGCGTTGGGCGCGGGTGGGCCCGTGCGTACCCGCCTGGTCGATGAAGTGGCCTACGGCGCGCTGGCCATGGACGCCTACGCGTTCAGCGGCTAGGCTTCGCCCGGCGCGGCGCCGCCGGCGCGGCATCCGCCGGCCCCCTCCTCGTGACGTGAACGGCAAGGCGGCCTCCTTCGGGGGCCGCCTTTTCTCCATTGACTTCCGGTTTGGGCTAACGCACAATAAATTCATAAGACATCGTACAACCTGAACGGAATGTGAAAGCATTCGAACCCAAGGAAAGGAGACACTTTCATGCCCATCGCCCGCCGGGAATTTCTGGCCGTCATCGGAGCGGCTGCGCTCACCTCGGCCGCGCGTCCGGTCCTTGCCGCGCAAGACTGGCCCAACCGCAACATCCGCCTGATCGTGCCCTACCCGGCCGGCGGGTCGTCCGACATCATTGCCCGCGCCATCAGCCAGCCGCTGTCCACCGCGCTGGGCCAGACGGTGATCGTGGATAACCGCCCCGGCGCCAACGGCAACCTGGGCGCGGGGCAGACGGCCCAGGCCGACGATGGCCATACCTTGCTGATCTGCGACGTGGGCGCGCTGGCCATCAGCCCGTCGGTCTACACCAAGCTCAATTTCGATCCCACCAAGGACCTGCGCGGCGTCAGCATGCTGGCGTACTCGCCGCACGTCATCGCCGTGCACCCTTCGATCAAGGTCGACACCCTGCAGGAACTGATCGAGCTGACCAGGCGCGAGCGCCTGAACTTCGCGGTGCCAGCCGTGGGCAGCGCGCCGCACCTGGCCGGCGTGGCGGTGGGGCAGGCCACCGGCGCCAAATGGGAATACGTGCCCTACAAGGGCGGCGCGCAGGCCATCACCGACGTGGTGGGCGGCCAGGTGCAGATCATCATGAATGGACTGCTTGCCACGCTGCCGCACGTGCAGAGCGGCAAGCTCCGTGCCATCGCCATCTCCAAGCGCGAGCGCATGTCCATCCTGCCCAACGTCGCCACCATCGCCGAGCAGGGCGTGCCCGGCTTCGAATCCGGCACCTGGCAAGGCATCCTGGCCCCGCGCGGCATGCCGGACGCCATCGCCAGCCGCGTGGGCGCCGAACTGGCCAAGATCATCAGCCAGCCCGACATCAAGCAGAAGCTGGGCGAGCAGGGCGCCGAAGTGGTCGTGATGAATCCCGCCGACCTCGACACGTTCTTCAACAAGGAACGCGCGCGCTGGGCCGACGTGGTGGCCAAGGCCGATATCAAGCTGGATTGATACGGGCGTGCGCGTCCCGCCAGCGCGCCGCCCGGCCTGGTACGCCGCTACTGGGCCGTCATGCCGCTGGCCTGGACCGCCTTGCCCCACTTCGCCTCTTCTTCCTTCATGAATGCGGCGAACGCCTGCGGCGTGCTGTTCATCACGTCGCCGCCAAGGTCTTCGATGCGCTTGCGCATCTCCTGGGTGTCCACCACGGCGGCCACGTCCTTGTAGATGCGCGCCTGCAGCGCCGGATCGATGGATGCGGGGGCCAGCAGGCCGAACCACGTCGCCGCCTCGAACCCCGGCATGCCGGCCTCGCCGAAGGTGGGCACGTCGGCCAGCGCCTTGACCCGCTTGCCGTTCGCCACCGCCAGGGCGCGCAGCTTGCCCGAGTGGATGAGCGGCAACGCCGAGGTGATGGTGGCCAGCATCATCTGCACCTGGCCGCCCGCCAGGTCCGTGAAGGCCGGCGCATCGCCGCGATACGGGATGTGGGTAATGGCGCTGCCCGTGGCGATCTTGAACAGTTCACCGCTCAGGTGCTGAGCGGTGCCCTTGCCGGGCGACGCGAAGTTGACGCGCGCGCCGTCGGTCTTCAGGTAGGCAAGGAATTCCGCTAGTGTCCTGGCCGGCACCGCGGGATTGACCACCAGCACCAGCGGCACCTTGGTGATCAGGGTGATGGGCGCGAAATCGTTGATCGGGTCGTAGCTCAGTTTGCCGTAGATGTGCCCGCTGATCGTGTGCGCCGAAGTGGTCATGAAAAGGGTGTACCCGTCGCCCGCCGCGCGCGCCACCGATGCGGCCCCGATCGTGGTGCCCGCGCCGGCCCGGTTTTCGACGATGACCGGCTGCTTCCAGGCACTGCCCAGCTTCTCGGCCGTTGCCCGGGCGATGACGTCCGTGGCGCCGCCCGCGGGGTAGGGAACGATCATTGCCACGGGCTTCGAAGGAAAGACCTCGGCTCGGGCGGGGCCGGTCATGCCCAGGGTGCCGACGGCGGCCGCGGCGAGGCTGGCGGCGAACACGCGAAGGACGGTCCCACGGCGGCGCGGCGCAGGGATGTGGCTCGTGGCGCTGGAGCCGGGATTACGGCGAAAGCACGTCATTTCATCTATCTCCTCTTGTTTTCGGTGGCCGGTACGGCTATCCTTTTCGTTCTGCTATACAGAACGTGTATTCTATTTTACAGGCGTTTTCGCTTTTTGGCGCCTCGAAGTCCGCCAGGGGTTTCCCGACTCCGGGAAGGGCGCCAGCCAGCCGCGAGCCGCCATTCGAATCATGAACAACGACAGAGACAGCCATGCCTGACACCTCTTCTTCCCCCAAGCCCATGCTCATCGACGGCGTTTGGGTATCCTCGGCGGAATCGATCGCCACGATCGATCCCGCCACCGGTCTTGCCAATTTCGAGGTCGCCGCGGCGGGCGCCGGGCAGGTCGATGCCGCGGTCGAGAGCGCGTGGCGGGCGGTGCGCCAGCCGGCCTGGCGCGACATGCTTGCCCACCAGCGCGCCGCCTTGCTGCGGCGTATCGCCGACGGCATGGACAAGCACGCCGAACGTCTGGCGCGCCTGCAGATGATCGAGAACGGCAAGGTGTGGGCCGAGTGCAAGGCACAGGTGGCGGGCGCCGCCGCCACCTTCCGCTATTACGCGGGCGTCTGCGAGACGGTGAGCGCGGAGGTCACTCCCGCGCGCGGCAACTATCTGTCGATGACGCAGTACGAGCCCTACGGCGTGGTGGCCGCCATCACGCCCTGGAATTCGCCGCTCACGATGGAGGCCCAGAAAGTCGCGCCGGCGCTCGCCGCGGGCAATGCGGTGATTCTCAAGCCGTCCGAAGTCACGCCTTCGCCGGCGCTGGAGCTCGGCCGCATCGCGCTCGAGGCAGGCCTGCCGCCGGGCATCCTGAACGTCCTGCCCGGCCTGGGCGGCAACGCGGGCAGACTGCTGGTGGCGCATCCGGGCGTGCGCATGGTGTCCTTCACGGGGGGCACGGCCAGCGGCCGCGCCATCGCGCGCGTGGCGGCGGACAAGCTCATGCCGGTGGCGCTGGAACTGGGGGGAAAGTCGCCGCACATCGTATGCGCCGACGCCGACCTGGACGCCGCCGTGGCAGGTGTCATCGGAGGCATCTTCGAGGGCAGCGGCCAGTCCTGCGTCGCGGGTTCGCGATTGTTCGTCCACCGCGACATCCAGGCGGTCTTCCTGGACAAGCTGCTGGCCCGCACGCGCGCCATACGGGTGGACCTGCCCGATGCCCAGGGCGCCCAGATGGGCCCCATCGCGTCGTTCGCCCACCGCGACAGGATCGAATCCATGGTGCGGGGCGCATGCGAAGAGGGTGGCGAGGTGCTGGCGGGGGGGCGCCGTCCCGATGACGAGCGCCTGGCCCAGGGGGCGTTCTATCTGCCCACCGTGATCGGCGGACTCGGCCCGCAAGCTTGCGCGGTGCGCGAGG
This sequence comes from Bordetella ansorpii, assembly GCF_900078705.1. Classification (GTDB taxonomy): domain Bacteria; phylum Pseudomonadota; class Gammaproteobacteria; order Burkholderiales; family Burkholderiaceae_B; genus Bordetella; species Bordetella ansorpii_A. The sequence continues at coordinate 1,028,809 of NZ_FKIF01000007.1, read as the reverse complement.
AAATCTTCGGCCCGGTATTGGTCGTGCTGGCCTTCGAGGATGAGGACGACCTCGTCGCACAGGCCAACGACAGCGCCTATGGCCTGGCCGCCGGCATCTGGACGGCCGACTACCGCCGCGCGTGGCGCGTTGCCCGCCAGCTCGAGGCGGGCAGCGTCTGGATCAACACCTACAAGCAGTTGTCCATCTCCACGCCGTTCGGCGGATACAAGCAAAGCGGCCTCGGACGGGAGAAGGGCGTCTCGGGGCTGAGGCTCTACCAGCAATCCAAGGGAATCTACTTCGCGATGTAGGCGCCGTCGCCTCACGGACCGCCGCCATGCCGCGCCGCGGACCGCATGACCGATTTCTCGATACACATTGCCGACCTCGTCGGACAGGACAGGAGTTTTTCGAATGAACGATTTCAAACGCATCGGCTTTATCGGCCTGGGTGTCATGGGAGAACCCATCTGCCGCAATCTGGCCCGCAAGTGCGGGTTGCCCGTGCTGGGTTGCGACCATGACGCCGCGCCGCTGCAGCGGTTGGCCTCGCACGGCGTGCAGGCCAGCGATCTCGCGGGTGTCGCGCGCGACTGTGACGTCATCTTCCTTTGCCTGCCTTCGGGCGAGATCGTGGAAAAGCTCGTGTACGGCGCCGACGGGTTGCTGGCGCAGGCGCGGCCCGGCCAGATCGTCGTGGATACGAGCACCTCGCCGGTGGATACCACGCGGCGGCTGGCCCGGGAGTTCGCCTCGGCCCAGGCAGTTTTCATCGACGCGCCGGTCGCCCGCACCCGTGCGGCGGCCGAGGCCGGAAAGCTGTCGGTGATGGTCGGCGCGGACCCCGCCGTGTTCGAGCGGGTCCAGCCCTTGATCGCGACGTTTGCGGAGGAAATCACGCTGTGCGGTCCCGTGGGTTGCGGACAGGTCGTGAAGATTCTCAACAACATGGTGTTGTTCGAGACCGTGACGGCGCTGGCCGAGGCGCGCGGCATCGCACGCCGGTCAGGCGTCGATCCCAGGATCCTTCTGGAAGCCTTCACGCGCGGGTCCGCGGACAGCTTCGCATTGCGCAACCACGGCTTAAAGGCTATCCTGCCGGACGCATTTCCGGAGAAGGCGTTCCCGGTGGCCTATGCCCGCAAAGACCTGAAGTATGCGTTGCGTCTGGCCGAACAGACGGGTATCGCCGCTCATGGCGCCCGCAATGTGGATCAATGGTTCGAAGCGGCGCTGGCGCGCGGGCTGGGCAACCTCTATTGGCCGGTCATCAGCAAGGTCATCGATGACCCGCGCGACGAGGTTCCCGTCGGCGGCCAGGACTAGCGGCCCGCCGGGCTCGCCCCGTCCGTGGACGGAAGTCGATGGAAATGCCGTATCGTCCGTCATTGCCCCGACCATCCGCCCAGGCCGTTTCCATGAGCCCCATAGCCTCTCCTGAAGCCACCGACGGCGTCGCCGCGGTCGAACGCGCGCTGGCCATCGTCGATGCCATCGCGCAGCGCACGGATCCCATCAGTCTGGCCGATCTGTCCCGCGCGACGGGCTTTTACAAAAGTACGCTGCTGCGCCTCATCGCGTCTCTGGAAAAAGGCGGCCTGGTGGCGCGCCGTCCCGATGGCCGCTATGCGCTGGGCCTGTATGCGCACCGGCTGGGACGGGCTTACGAGGCGACGTACCGCCTGACCGAAACCCTGCAGCCGCTGCTGCAGGGGTTGGTCGATCGGGGCACCGAAAGCGCCTCATTCCACGCCTTTCACGACGCCGAATCGCGTATCTGCCTGTTGCGCGTCGACTCGCATCATTCCACGCTGGACCGCATCCGCGCGGGCGACCTCTTGCCGCTGGGCAAAGGCGCGGCGGGCAAGCTGATCACCGCCTACCTGGTCAATGGCGCCTCGGTGCGGGACACCGGCCTGGTCATGACCTCGATGGGAGAGCGCGATCCCGCCTGCGCGGCTGTCGCCAGTCCGGTATTCGGGCCGGACAACGCGCTGTATGGGGTGATATCGCTGTCGGGGCCGCAGGAACGCTATACCCCGGCCGCGATCAAGAAGATGTCCAGACTGGTTCAGGAGGCTGCCGCCGAGGCAAGCCGGGCGCTCGGCGGGCACTGGCCCGCCTGAGCGCCGCTGCCGGCGACGTCCGGCCGGGGCAGGCAGGCCTGCCCCGGGGCCGCCGCGATCAGGCGGCCAGCAACTGGCGCAGCACGAAGGGCAGGATGCCGCCGTGCTTGTAGTAGTCCACCTCGATCGGCGTGTCGATGCGCAGCATGAGGACGACCTCTTGCGTGCTGCCGTCTTCACGGTGGATCGTCAGGGTGACGTCCTGCATGGGCTTGATCCCGCCTTCCAGGCCGGAGATGTCATAGGTTTCGCGGCCCGTGATGCCCAGGCTGTCGACGCTGTCGTTGCCCTTGAACTGCAGGGGCAGCACGCCCATGCCCACCAGGTTGCTGCGGTGGATGCGTTCGAAGCTGCGGGCAATGACGGCCTTCACGCCCAGCAGTTGCGTGCCCTTGGCGGCCCAGTCGCGCGACGAGCCCGTGCCGTACTCTTCGCCGCCGAACACCACGGTGGGGGTGTCCTGGCCCACGTACTTCATGGCCGCGTCGTAGATGGACATCTGTTCGCCAGTGGGCTGGAACAGGGTTTCGCCGCCTTCGAAGCGGCTGCCGTCGGCCTTGGCCGGGATCATCAGGTTCTTGATGCGCACGTTGGCGAAGGTGCCGCGCATCATGATCTCGTGGTTGCCGCGGCGCGAACCGTAGCTGTTGAAGTCGGCCTTCATCACGCCGTGTTCTTTCAGCCACTTGCCCGCGGGCGAGGTTTCCTTGATGGAGCCGGCGGGCGAGATGTGGTCGGTGGTGACCGAGTCGCCGAAGATGCCCAGCGCGCGCGCGCCGCGGACGGTCGGCATGGCGCCCGGCGTCATGCCGAAGTCGGCGAAGAAGGGCGGCTCGGCGATGTAGGTGGACTCGGGCCAATCGTAGGTTTCGCCCGTGACGCCCTTGATGTTCTCCCACAGTTTGCCGGGGTTGCTCTTGACCTGCCCGTAGTTCTGCTGGAAAGCCTCGGGGTTCAGCGCGAACTTGAGCAGTTCGTTGATCTCGTCGGTGGTCGGCCAGATGTCGCCCAGCCACACGTCGCCGTTCTTGCCGCGCCCCACGGGCTCGGTCATCAGGTCGCGCGTGACGGTGCCGGCCAGCGCATAGGCCACCACCAGCGGGGGCGAGGCCAGGAAGTTGGCCTTGATGTTCGGGTGGATGCGGGCCTCGAAGTTGCGGTTGCCCGACAGCACGGCCGCGCACACCAGGTCGTTGCCGGTGATGGCTTCGTTCAGGTCGGCGGTCAGGTCGCCGGCGTTACCGATGCAGGTGGTGCAGCCGTAGGCGGCCACGTCGAAGCCCAGCTTCTCGAGATAGGGCAGCAGGCCCGTCTTGGTCAGGTATTCGGTGACGACGCGCGAGCCGGGGGCCAGCGAGGTCTTGATGTGCCTGGGCACCTTCAAGCCGGCCTCGACGGCCTTCTTGGCCAGCAGGCCGGCGGCCAGCAGCACGCTGGGGTTGGACGTGTTGGTGCACGAGGTGATGGCGGCGATGAGGATGTCGCCATTCTTGATCTTCGTGCCCGCGCTGGTGGTGAACGTCTCGGACAGTTTCTCGGCCGGCTGGTTGAAGCCGTTCTCGGAGACCGGCTTGGAGTACAGGTCGATGAAGGTGTTCTTGACGTTGCCGATCTCGATGCGGTCCTGCGGACGCTTCGGGCCGGCCAGCGACGGCGCGACGGTGGACAGGTCCAGCGTCAGCAGCTTGGTGTAGTTGATGTCCTTTGCCTTGGGCACGCCGTACATCTTCTGCGCCTTGAAGTAGGCGGCGAAGGCGTCGATTTCTTCCTGGGTGCGGCCCGTGCCCTCGAAGTAGTCGATGGTGCGGTCGTCCACGGGGAAGAAGCCCATGGTGGCGCCGTATTCGGGCGCCATGTTGCCGATGGTGGCGCGGTCGGTGACGCTGAGGCTGGCGGTGCCTTCGCCGCAGAACTCGACGAACTTGCCCACGACCTTCTCGCGGCGCAGCATTTCGGTGATGGTCAGGACCAGGTCGGTGGCGGTGACGCCGCCGCGCAGCTTGCCCTTGAGTTCGACGCCCACCACGTCGGGCGTCAGGAAGTACACGGGCTGGCCCAGCATGCCGGCCTCGGCCTCGATGCCGCCCACGCCCCAGCCGACCACGCCGATACCGTTGATCATGGTGGTGTGGCTGTCGGTGCCCACCAGCGAGTCGGGGTAGTACACGTCGTTCCGGTCATGGTGGACGCCGCGCGCCAGGTATTCCAGGTTGACCTGGTGGACGATGCCGAAGCCCGGGGGCACCACGCCGAACGTGTCGAACGCCTGCATGCCCCACTTCATGAACTGGTAGCGCTCTTTATTGCGCTGGAACTCGAGTTTCATGTTCAGGTCCAGCGCGTCCTTGGTGCCGAAGTGGTCGATCATGACCGAATGGTCGACCACCAGGTCGACCGGCACCAGCGGCTCGATGCGCTTGGGATCCTTGCCCATCTGCGTGGCCACCGAGCGCATGGCCGCGATGTCGGCCAGCAGCGGAACGCCCGTGAAGTCCTGCAGCACCACGCGGGCCACGACGAAGGGGATCTCGTCTTCGCGGCGGGCGTTGGCCTGCCAGCCGGCCAACTGGCGGACGTGCTCTTCGGTGACCTTCTGGCCGTCGCAATTGCGCAGCACGGATTCCAGCACGATGCGGATGGACACCGGCAGCCGCTGCACGTCGATGCCCAGGGCTTTGCCCAGGGCCGGCAGCGAATAATACTGACAGGTTTTCTTGCCTAGCTTGAATGTCTTGAGCGTGTCGAGCGTGTTGTGCGGCATGTCGGACTCCCTGGGTTTGGACCGCGTGAAAGCGCCATTTTCAGGCGTTTCGGCGTGCTTGTCATTGTATGTGAGAGAAGCGGAATTGGGTGCTTATGTCTTATATCTTATATAAGACATAAAACAGGTGTCAAAGTTCCATCCCACCTATTCCGGCAGGCGTTCCAGTACGTCGTTCAAGCGGCTGCCGGGCGGCAATCCGATGCCGAAGTCCACGGCCAGCACCTCGCGGATCTCGGCCGCGCCAGCCAGCGTGCGCCTGTGCGCCGTGCCGTCCGGGCCGTAGCGCGTGTACTCCCGGTTGCGCAGGGCCAGGCGGGCGCCGGGGATGGGACGCGCGGCCAGCAGGTCGCGTATGAACATGGAATCGGGATGCGTCGAGACGTAATGGCTGGCGACTTCGTAATCGGGCAGCGTCTGGGCCTGCAGGTCGTAGCGGTACAGCGTGCGCCAGCCGCCGCCCACCATGGCTTGCATGCGCCAGTTGCCCGCCTCGCCCGGCACCAGGCGGAAATCGCCGTGCGGGGTGGCCTGCACGCCGGGTTCCAGCCGCAGTACGCCGGTCAGGGTCATCGCGCCGAAACCCACGTCGATGATGTGCGGCTGGCCGTCGATGCGCACCTGCAGCAGCATGTGGGTGCGCGGGGTGATGGCGTCCTCGGGATGCGACCACAGCACGCTGGCGGCCAGGTCGGTCACGGTGAAGCCCAGTTCGCGCAGGGCGGCGCCGAACAGCAGGTTGTGCTCGTAGCAGTAGCCGCCGCGCCGGCCGGCCACCAGCTTGCGGTGCAGGTCGGGCAGGGCCAGGCTGACGGGCTTGCGCAGCAGGGGATCGAGGTTTTCGAAGGGAATGGCCTGCACGTGCCGCAGCACGAGGGAGGCGACGCCGTCCAGGGTGGCCGAGGGCCAGGAATGCAGGCCGATGCGTTGCAGATAGTCGTCCCACAGCGTGGCGTCGGACATGGCTCCTCCGGATCGTTCGTAGCGGTCCGTCCATCGTAACGCCGTGGGGCGGGGCGTGCAGGAACGCCCGCGCAGCCTAGAAAATGCCCAGCCAGCCGCCGCGGTTCAGTTCGCCCTCGCAGGCCTTGTACTGCGTGCCGAAGCGTTCGGCGCGTGCCTGCACCTGCGCCGCCACGCGCTTCAACCAGGCCTTGGCTTCATAGCTGCGGTTGCGGTAGCCGGTCCAGCCTTCGTGGTAGTTCAGGTACTGGCGGTAGGCATCCCATTTGGAAACGCCGTTGAGCTTCTGGGTCTTGGTCATGTACCAGCCCATGAAGTCCATCGCATCGCCGAAGTCGCTGCGGCTGGAGGTCCAGCCGCCGGCCTCGCGCTGGTAGTCGGCCCAGGTCTCGTCCTTGGCCTGCGCGTAGCCGTAGGCGGAGCTGACGCGGCCCCAGGGGATGAAGCCCAGGAAGTAATAGCGGGGCGGCACCGCATCGTGCCGGAAGCTGGACTCCTGGTACATCATCGCGATGGGCACCTGGGGCGGCACGCCCCACTTGCTCTGCACGCGCAGGGCGGCGTCGTGCCAATCCGGTTTCTCGCGGAAGATCGCGCAGATGTTCTCCGGATTCGAGGGGGGCACCGTGGCGCAGCCGGCCAGCAGCAACAGCGGCGCGATGGGCAGCAGTCCTCGCATGGGTCCTTTAGGGTCGCGGTGGTCTGGGGATGCCCGATTTTAAGCATCTTGCGCGGATTATGATGAAATGTGACACGGGCGCCCCCGCCCTCCCGCTGTTCCTTCGCCGCACTCCATGAAAGGCTCGCGCAACTCCCTGACCTCGCTGCGTATTTTCCTCGAAGCCGCGCGCACGCTGAACTTCAGCCGCGCCGCCGAGAATCTGCACCTGACGCAAAGCGCGGTCAGCAAGCACGTCGGCGCGCTCGAGGACCGGCTGGGTTGCCCGCTGTTCAAGCGCCTGCCCGCGGGTCTGCGGCTGACGCATGCCGGCGCGCTCTATCTGGAGCGCGTCGCGGCCGGCATGCGCCTGATCGACGAGGCCGATGCCATGGTCGCGCATCCCGGCTCGCGGGTGGCGCTGAACCTGGCGGTATCGCCGTCGTTCGCGCAGTTCTGCCTGATCCCCGGCCTGCGCGAGTTCTTCGACCTGCACCCGGAGGTGCGCGTCAACGTGCGGCCGCGCCTGCTGTATGCGCGGGATCGGTCCGAGCGCTTCGATGCCGAGATCCAGCTGCATACCGGCCATGTGGCCGGCATGTCCGCGCAGTATCTGTGTGGACGCGAGATGACGCTGGTCGCCGCGCCCGCGCTGCTGGCGCGCACGCCGATCCGCACGCTGGACGACCTGGACCGGGCCACGTTGCTGAAGCGGGCCCAGCGCGGCTACGGCTGGGACGAATGGAAGGCCGACATCGCGCCGCTGTGGCCGGGGCCGGCCCCGTCCGCGCCCGAGTACGAGGGCTTCTCCGTGCTGTTGCCGGCCGTGCTGGCCGGCCTGGGCGTGGCGGTCGTGCCGCTGTGCATGGTGCTGGAACCCCTGCGGTCGGGCGCGCTGGTGCGTCCCCTGGGCGAGGTGGTGGAGGGCCGCTACGGTTATTTCCTCTTGCAGCCTCGCCCGAACGTCGGCGGCCCTTATGCCGAGGCCCTGTGCGGTTGGGTATCCGACAGGGCGGGCCGCCTGAACGACCAGGTGCGGGCGCTGCGCTGAGACGGCCCGCGCTATTCCAGTCTGGAATGGCGCATGCGGATATGTCGTTTGCCGGGCGGATCCCCTCGCCACAGAATGAGGGCGTTCCTTCTCTTTGCCCCCATACCGACAATGTTCAAGTGGAAAAAACTCCTGGCCGCCGTGCCGTGCCTGATCGCGCTCGCCGCTTCCCCGGCCCTGGCCGCGTATCCTGACAAGCCCATCCGCCTGGTGGTGCCGTATTCGGCCGGCGGCAGCTCGGACGTGCTGGCTCGCGCCATCAGCGACCAGCTCGGCGCCGAGCTCGGCCAGTCGGTGGTGGTGGAGAACCGCGCCGGCGCCGGTTCGATGATCGGCACCGCCTTCGTGGGCGATTCCGCCGCGGATGGCTACACCCTGCTGCTGGCCGACGTGCCGTTCACCATCGTGCCCGCGCTGTACAAGGATCGCGTCAAGTACGACGCCCGCAAGGACTTCGCGCCGGTCACGCTGCTGGGCGTCTCGCCCATGTACCTGTTCGTCAAGCCGGGTTTCGAGGCGACGTCGGTGGCGGGCATGATCGACGCCGCGCGCGCGCGTCCCGGCCTGATCTCGATCGGCTCGGGGGGCAACGGCTCGTTCACCCACCTGATGGCCGAACTGATGATGATCAAGACCGGCATCAAGCTGGTGCACATCCCCTACAAGGGCGCCTCGGCCTCGGTCAACGACCTGGCCGGCGGACAGATCGAGACCAGCTTCACCACCATGCCCACCGCCGCCGCGCTGTACCAGGCCGGCCGCATCAAGCCGATCGCTGTGTCCTCGCCGCAACGCCAGGCCGACACGCCCGAGGTGCCGACCTTCAGCGAACTCGGCCTGCCCGACCTGACCGTCGAGAGCTGGTGGGGCCTGATGGCGCCGGCCGGTACGCCCCAGGACGTGCTGCAGCGCCTGGACGCCGCGATGAAGAAGGTCATGCAGGCCGAGCCCGTGAAGCAGCGCCTGTCCAGCGTGGGCGTGAGCCTGCCGCCGGATACGTCGGCGGCGGCCTTGCAGAAGCTGCTGGACACCGACTTCGCCCGCTGGCGGGACGTCGTGGCCAAGGCCGGCATCAAGCTGGACTGATACGGGTTTTCAGGAGACAGATTCATGATGGATTGGAAGCAAGCCGCGTCGGCCGATGCGGCCCTGATGGACGACTTCCGCGCGGTCTGCGGGTTCGGGGGCCGCATGTCGGGCTCGGGCGAGGACGATGCGGCGATGGACTGGGCCGAAACACGCCTGCGCGCCATCGGGCCGGACGTGCGCCGCTCGACGGTGCCCTACGACGGCTGGCGCTGCGAGCGCGCCGGGCTGCAACTGCTGGGCCCCGACGGTGCGCTGCCCCTGGCCTGCCGGCCGCTGCTGCGATCGGCCTCGACGCCGCCGGAAGGCCTCGAAGGCCTGGTGCTGGACCTGGACGGCGGCCGCGCGGAGGATTTCGCGCGGGCGGGCGACGCCGTGCGCGGCCGCATCGTGCTGGTGCGCCACGAATATCCGTTCTCCGGCGAGCACCTGCACCGGCGCCGCAAGTACGATATGGCGGTGGCGGCCGGCGCGGCCGGGTTCCTGATCGCCAACACGCTGCCGGGCGCGGGCGTGTTGTCCGGTTCGTCCGGCCGTCCGCGTGGCGGGGCGGGTATCCCGGCCGCCTACATCGATGCCGAAGGCGCGCGTATCCTGGCGGCCGCCGCGGCGGCCGGCGGCGCCCGGGTGCGCCTGCTGGTCGAGGGCCGGGAGATCGAGGCGTCGCGCGCCAGCGTGGGCGTGCTGGACCTGCCCGGCGGGCGCGAGGGCCGCGTGGTCATCAGCGCGCACATGGACGGGCATGACCTGGGTTGCAGCGCCCTGGACAACGCCACGGGCGTGGCCGTGGCGCTGGCCGCGGCGCGCATCCTGGCGCCCCGCCTGGGGCCGGATACGCTGGGCCTGCGCGTGTGCTTCTTCTGCGCCGAGGAATGGGCGCTGACGGGGTCCGAGCGCTATCTGGCCGAGATGCCGGCCCCGGAGCGTCGACAGTTGAAGGTGAACATCAATCTGGACACGGTGGCGGGCGATGCCGGCCTGATGGCGCTGATCAGCGATTTTCCGGGCCTGGAGCCGCTGGTGGGCCAGGCCGCCGAGGCATCGGGCGTACCGGTCGGCACCTGGTTGCCGCTGATGCCCAATTCGGACCATGCCAACTTCGCCCGCCACGGGATTCCGGCCTTGCGGCTGGTGGCCGGGTTCGGCAAGCCGCAGTCGCGCGTCAACAACATCCTGTCGGCGGGCGACCTGATGAGCGTGATCGAAGAGGCTGAAATGCGCCAGGCGCTGGCGGTGACGGCCGCGATGGCCGATGCGGCGCTGGCGATGAGCGATGCGCAACTGGCGCAACTGGCCGTGAAGTCGGCCTGATGCGGGCGCCTGGCATGCGGCCGCGCAGGCCGGCATGCCGCCTGTTCGCGCCGATCTTTGATCGGTGCGGCAGGCCCCGAGTCGTTACGCCGACGGCGGCACGAAGCCCTGGGCCTCGACCGTGCCGTCTTCGAACAGGAAGCGCTCCATCTGCTGCTGCAGGTACTTGCGGGCGCGGGCGTCGGCCAGGTTCAGGCGGTTTTCGTTGACCAGGCGGGTCTGGATGGCCTTCCATTCTTCCCAGGCCTCTTTCGAGACCTCTCGCCAGATGCGCGTGCCGATTTCGCCGGGGTAGGGCGGAAAATCCAGCCCTTCGGCTTCACGCTTCAATTTCACACAGTTGACGGTACGAGCCATGGTCTGCTGCCGGTAAGGATTGCGAAGCTGCGATTTTAGCCGTGCCAGGCGGATGCCCGGCTCGCGGCCCTGCCGGCGTCACAGTTTCTTGATGAAGACCAGGCTGTTGCGCGAGCGGTTGTAGTGGTTCTGCTTGTCGCGCGGCAGGTCGGAGATGCCGCCCTGCACGAAGCCGCGCTTGATGAACCAGTGCGAGGTGCGGGTGGTCAGCACGAACAGGCGCTTCATGCCCAGCGCGCGGGCGCGCGCCTCCATGTGGCGCAGCAGGATCTCGCCTTCGCCGGAGCCTTGCCATTCGGGATGGACGATCAGGCAGGCCATCTCGGCCATCTGCTCTTCGGGGTACGGATGCAGGGCCGCGCAGGCGTAGATGACGGCGTCGTGCTCCAGCACGGTGAAGTTCTCGACGTCGCGCTCGATCACGCTGCGGGGACGCGGCACCAGCGTGCCGTCGGCTTCCAGCGGCTCGATCAGGCTCAGGATGGCCCCGACGTCGTCGATGGTGGCCGGGCGCAGATCGTCCAGCGTGTCTTCCACCACCATGGTGCCCACGCCATCGTGGGTGAAGATCTCCAGCAGCACGCCGCCGTCCAGCGAGAACGGCACCAGGTGCGCGCGGGCCACGCCGCGCTTGACCGCCAGCGAGGCGTATTGCAGGTACAAGGCCGTGTCCTCGTCCAGGCCGCCGGCGGCCAGCAGGGCGTCCGCATCCACGCGGGCCAGTTCGGTGTCCACCGAACCGTCCTCGTTCAGCACGCCGGGCGCGCCGGACAGGAAGATCAGCTTCTCGGCGCGCAGCGCCACGGCCACGCTGGTGGCCAGTTCTTCCATCGCCAGGTTGAAGGCGTCGCCCGTGGGCGAGAAGCCCAGCGGCGACAGCAGCACGACCGAGCCGCGCTCGATGGCGAACTTCAGGGCGTCGATGTCGATCTTGCGCACCAGGCCGGTGTGCTGGTAATCGACGCCATCGACCACGCCGGTGGGGCGGGCCGTGACGAAGTTGCCCGAGATGACGCGGATGTGCGAGCCCGACATGGGCGTGTTCGGCAGGCCCTGGCTGAACGCGGCCTCGATGTCCAGGCGGATTTCGCCGGCGGCTTCCTTGGCGCATTCCAGCGCCGCCTTGTCGGTGGGCGCCACGCCGCGGCCGAACTGCTGCGTGAAGCCTTTCAGGCGCAGTTGCTCGTTGACCTGGGGGCGCGAGCCGTGCACCAGCACCAGCCGCACGCCCAGCGCGGACAGCAGCGACAGATCCTGGATCAGCGCGTTCAGCGCGCCCTCCTGCACCAGTTCGCCGCCGAAGGCCACCACGAATGTCTTGCCTCGGAAGGCGTGCACGTAAGGCGCCACCTCTCGGAACCATCGGACGAACTGGGCGGCGGCGAATTCGGGGGCTTCGAGGGCGGAGACGGTGTCGGGTTCCTGGTCGGGCATGATGAGGGCGTGCGATTCCTGGTGTGAAAAAGGGCCGCATCGGGCGTGACTGCGCCGGCGGCGGGTCGCGGAATTATATGGCCCGGGCATGGACGATGCGTGCAAGGAACTTTTGCGCGGGGGTTGTTCCTCATGTGGGCGAGGCCGTCAGCGCGGATGCGCGGCCCGATACCAGGAGTCTCTCGATGAATTTCGCGCAGTTGCTCGCCGCCCTCGGCATGGAAACCAAGCTGGACCTGAACGCGGCGGTCCAGACGGGCGGCTGCACCATCCAGTTCGACCGGTCGCTGGAAGTGACCTTGGAATTCGAGGCCGACAGCGGCAATCTGCAACTGTACGTGACGGCTGCGCAGGCGCCGGCCTCCAACCGCGAGGCCTTCTTCGCGGCCCTGCTGCAACTGCACCTGTTCGGCATGGCGACCGAGGGGGGCGTGTTCGGTTTCGATCCGCAGCTCGACCGCGTGCTGTTCTTCAAGACCCTGGCGCTGCCCACGCTGGACGAGGCCGCCGCCCTGAAACAGGTCGAGGGCTTCGTCAACCAGGCCGAACGCTGGCGTGCCCGACTGCTGGACATCGTGGCCCGCATGGCGCCCGCCGCCGACCCGCTGGCCGGCCTCCCGCTGCAGCGCGTCTGACCCGCACGGAGATCGCCTCATGGCCACGGTAGGCTCTATCGCCGGCGTCGCCGCGCAGTCTCTCGCCTTCGCGGCGCTGGAGAAGTCCGACACCCTCAACCGTTTCGTCAACTGGATCACCGGCGGGCGCGTCAACCGCGAGACGCTGGCGCAGGACATCCTGCACAAGGCGGTCGAACTCGGTACCGAGTTCGCGGTTTCCTCCAAGGCGCTGGGCGACCGCAGCGCGGTGTTGCTGCCGCGCATCCGCGACGCCGTCATCGACAACGACATGCAGCGCATGAAGTCCGCGGTGGCCGAGCTGGCTGGCGAAGGCCTGTCGCGCATCATGGACAAGGACGCGGGCAGCCTGCCCAGCCGCCTGGCCAAGCAGGCGGTCGACGGCGCGGTGCGCCAGATGTCGTCCGAACTGGCCGGCAGCCTGGTCGGCGACCACGCGGCCGAGAAAGTCGTCGCCACCTTGGTGAAAGAGCACGGATGGGCGCCGCTGGAGACCTACCTGCACGGCATGTTGGACGCCAGGCCGCTGGGCAATTTCCTGTGCGGCCAGATCAAGGCCGTCATCCAGCGCGCCATCGTCGACAACCCGGCCTACGACATGCGCGCGGACGCCCAGTACAAGCTGGCGGCCGGCCTCGCGGCCGAGCATCTGACCGGCCGCAACGACTACGAGACGCCGCTGCGCGAGTACGCGCCGCTGACGATGGCGGGCGTCGATACGGCGCGCCAGGTGGCCGCGCTGGGTGGGCAGGCGGCCGGGATGGCCGGACAGGCGAAGGACGCCGTGGTGGCGCTGGCCGGACAGGCCCGCGACAGGGTGGTGGACATGGCCTCCACCGTCACGGAGACCGCCACCGCGATGCGCGACGCGGTGGTGCGCGAGGCCGGCGAGGTCACCGCCCAGGTCAGCGAGACCGTGCGGCAGTTCGTGCATGAAGACGTGCCGCTGGGCATCGACGTGCTGCAGCAGACGCTGGGTGGCGAACCGCAGGCCATGGTGGCCAACCAGGCCTATGCGCGGGCGCTGGCCGAGCCGCTGGCCGACGTGGTGATCGACGCCGGCACCACGCCGCGCGACCTGGCCGACGCGCTGATGCGCCAGCAGGCCGTGCGCGAATACGGTCCCGATGGGCAGGCGCCCGTGGACAGCATGGCGGACCGCCTGGCCCAGGCCGAGCTGGCGCCGCAGCAGCGCGCCGAACTGGAGCGCGTGCAGGACGAACTGTCGCCGCAGCAACTGGCGCCCCTGGGCACGCGCGGCGGCATCGAGGTCGCCCACACCTGGAGCGGCAAGCTCGACCGCATCGAGGCGCACAGCCACCACATCGCCAGCCTGCCCGAGGCGCGGGAAGCCGAAGTGCGCGAGGCGCTGGGCCGGGCGCCGGCCGCCGGCACCGACCGGGGCGGCTACCGCGTCGGCGCCGGCTTCGCCGCGCACGCCAAGGACATCGACCTGGACCTGCCGGGCTCGGCCATGGGGTATTCGGACAGCATGGTCGAGAGCGGCAAGGCCTTGTGGGGCGCCGGCCTGAGCATGATGGGTTGGGGGGGCGGCCCGGACTGGGCTGAATCCGCCATCCTGAAACAGCTGTACAACACCTGCGGGCAGAAGCCGGAGGTCATGGCCGAGGCCAGCCGCTACCTGGATCCCGCCCTGGCGCGCGACGCCGTGGCGATCCCTTCGCTGCAGGCCTTCCGCGATGCCGACACGGGTCTGCTGACGGTCAACGGCCTGCGCGTGCAACTGGATGACGCCCACGATCCGCGGGTCCGCTTCCAGGTGAGAGACGAAGGCGGCTTCGTGCGGATCGGCATCGACGCCGAATGGACGATCGCCTCGTATGGGCGCGAAGGCGACATGCGCGAGCCGCTGGGCGGGGGCGAGGCCATCGTGAGGGCGGCGGCGGCCATCACGATTCGCCCCGGCGTGGATGGGGCGCCGCTGCGTGTCGAATACTACCCGCTGGGTGTGTCGACGTCGATCTCCAATACCGTGGCGTTCGACCGGACGTCGGGTCAGACGCGCTGACCGGCAGGCCAGGGGGCTCCCATTTCAGGGGGGCGGCCGCGAAAATTTATAATAGGCGGTTCACCGGATGAATCGCTCCCCTCATGTCAGAAGTCTCACGCGCGTCCGACGGATCGCAAGGCGGTCCCCGCGGCGATGCCTCCCGTGGTGCGGGCCGCCCGGACGCGGGCCGTCCGAACGCGGGCCGCCCCATACCCGCCATCACCTATCCCGAGGACCTGCCCGTCAGCGCGCGGCGGCAGGAGATCGCGCGCGCCATCGCCGATCACCAGGTGGTGATCGTCAGCGGCGAGACCGGCTCGGGCAAGACCACGCAGTTGCCCAAGATCTGCATGGAGCTGGGCCGGGGCCGCCGCAAGATGATCGGCCACACGCAGCCCAGGCGCCTGGCCGCCACCTCGGTGGCCAAGCGCATCGCCGAAGAGCTGAACACCCCGATGGGCGAGGTGGTCGGCTACCAGGTCCGCTTCAACGACCGCACGGGTCCCAACGCGGCCATCAAGCTGATGACCGACGGCATCCTGCTGGCCGAGTCGCAGCGCGACCCGCTCCTGCGCCGCTACGACACCATCATCATCGACGAGGCGCACGAACGCAGCCTGAACATCGATTTCCTGCTGGGCTACCTGAAGCAGTTGCTGCCGCGCCGGCCCGACCTGAAGGTCGTCATCACCTCGGCCACCATCGATGCCGAGCGTTTCTCGCGCCATTTCGCGGAATCGCCCGAGCGGCCGGCGCCGGTCATCGAGGTGTCGGGCCGCCTGTACCCGGTGGAAGTGCGCTACCGCGCCGTGCAGCCGCCGCAGGACGAGGCCGAGGCCCCCGCGGCCAGGTCCTCGCGGGGCGGACCTGCCCGGGGCGAACCTGCCCGGGGCGAACCCGCCCGCTTGACCGGCGACGAAGAGCGCGACCTGATCGACGCCATCGTCGACGCGGTGGATGAGTGCGCGCGCCATGGCCCCGGCGACGTGCTGGTGTTCCTGCCCGGCGAGCGCGAGATCCGCGAGTCGGCCGAGGCGCTGCGCAAGCACCATCCCGCCGGCACGGAGATCCTGCCGCTGTTCGCGCGCCTGTCGCAGGCCGAGCAGGAACAGATCTTCCATCCGCGCGGCAACGCGCGCCGCGTGGTGCTGGCCACCAACGTGGCGGAAACCTCGCTGACGGTGCCCGGCATCCGCTACGTGGTCGACAGCGGCCTGGCGCGCATCAAGCGCTATTCGTGGCGCAACAAGGTCGAGCAACTGCGCATCGAGCCGATCAGCCGCGCCTCGGCCAACCAGCGCGCCGGCCGTTGCGGCCGCGTGGGGCCGGGCGTGTGCATCCGGCTGTACGACGAGGCCGATTTCAACGCGCGCGCGCCGTTCACCGATCCCGAGGTGCTGCGCTCGTCGCTGGCCTCGGTCATCCTGCGCATGAAGTCGCTGGGCCTGGACGAGATCGAGGATTTCCCCTTCGTCGAGGCGCCGCCGGGACGCGCGGTGGCCGATGGCTATCACCTGCTGCAGGAGCTGGGCGCCATCGCGCCCAAGTCCATGGACGACGAGGGCGAGCGCACCGGCGCGGCCTATGAACTGACGTCCACCGGCCGCGAGCTGGCCAAGCTGCCCGTCGATCCGCGCATCGGCCGCATGATCCTGGCCGCGCGCGAGCAGCAGTGCCTGACCGAGATGCTGATCATCGCGGCGGCGCTGTCCGTGCAGGATCCGCGCGACCGCCCGATGGCCGAGCGCGAGGCCTCGGAGGCCGCCCACGCCAAGTTCGCCGACGACAAGTCCGAATTCCTGTCCTTCCTGAAGCTGTGGCGCTGGTATGGCGAACAGGTGCGGCACAAGCAGTCGCAGCGCAAGCTGGTCGGCCTGTTGCGGCAGAACTTCCTGTCGCCCATCCGGCTGCGCGAATGGCACGACGTGCACAGCCAATTGGCGGCCCTGGTGGGCGAGCAGGGCTGGCGCCTGAACCAGGCCGACGCCACCTACGAGCAGTTGCATCACGCCCTGCTGTCGGGCCTGCTGGGCAACGTCGGTTCCAAGGGCGAGGAAAGCGGCCAGTACCTGGGCGCGCGCGAGATCCGCTTCCACATCCATCCCGGCTCGCGCCTGGCCAGGAAGGGTGGGCGCTGGATCATGGCGGCCGAACTGGTCGAGACCACGCGCCTGTACGCGCGCTGCGTGGCCAACATCGATCCCACCTGGCTGGAACGCGTCGGCGCGCACCTGCTGCGCCGCAACTGGTCCGATCCGCGCTGGGAGAAGAAATCCGGGCAGGTCGTGGCCAACGAGCGCGCCACGCTGTACGGGCTGGTCGTGTACGCCGGCCGGCGCGTGCAGTATGGCCGCATCAATCCTCAGCACGCCCGCGAGATCTTCATCCGCGACGCGCTGGTGCCGGGCGAGATCGACACCAGGCTGCCCTTCGTGGCGCACAACCGCAAGCTGATCGCCGGCATCGAGAAACTGGAGCACCAGACGCGCCGGCCCGACATCCTGGTCGACGACGAACTGATCTACGCGTTCTACGACCGCCAGTTGCCCGACGGCATTTCGCAGACAGCCACGCTGGAAAAGTGGGTGGCCGGCCTGGACAAGGCCGCCTCGTCCCTGCTGCTGACGCGCGAAGCGCTGATGCGCCACGAGGCCGCGGGCGTCACCACCGACGTGTTTCCCAAGAAGGTCGAGTGGCAGGGCGTCACCATGGCGCTCGATTACCACTTCGAGCCCGGTTCGCCGCGCGACGGCGTCACCTTGTCCGTGCCGCTGTTCGCGCTGAACCAGCTGGATGCCCAGCGCTGCGAATGGCTGGTGCCCGGCATGCTGAAGGAGAAGGTGCACCTGCTGCTGAAGTCGCTGCCGCAGAAGCTGCGCCGCCATTGCGTGCCGCTGCCCGACTACGCGGCCGGCTTCTACGACCGCTGGTACGACAAGCTGGGCGATCCGCAGCAGGGCCTGATCGACGCCGTCATCGCCGACATGTGGAAGCAGGTGCAGATCCGTCCCGCCGTGGCGGATTTCAAGCTGGAAACGCTGCCTGCCCACCTGTTCATGAATTTCCGGGTGGTCGACGAGCACGGCCGCATGCTGGCCGCCGGCCGCAATCTGGCGCAACTGAAGGCCGAGCTGGGCAAGCAGGCGCAGGCCACGTTCCAGCAGCTGGCCGCGCGCGACACCGAGGTGGCGCAGGCCCTGGCGCACGAGAAGCTGACGGCCTGGACCTTCGGCCCGTTGCCCGAACTGATGGAGATCCGGCGCGGCGGGCAGTCGGTCATCGGCTATCCGGCGCTGATCGACCGGGGCACGCATTGCGACCTGGACGTGTTCGACGATCCCGAGGACGCGCGCCGGCAGCATCGCGCCGGCCTGTTGCGGTTGTTCCGCCTGGGGCTGCGCGAGCAGGTCAAGTTCCTGGAAAAGAACCTGACCGACATCACCAAGATGAGCATGCTGTACATGAACCTGGGCACGCAGGACGAACTGCGCGACCAGATCATCGACTGCGCGCTGGCCCAGGCCTGCCTGGGCGATCCCTGGCCCGCCAACGCGCAGCAGTTCGAGGCGCGCCGCAACGACGGCAAGGGCCGCCTGGGCCTGCTGGCGCAGGAAGTGGCGCGCCTGGCGCATGCCATCCTGACCGAGTACGCCGCCTTGCAGCGCAAGCTGCCGCAGGCCAAGCCGCATGCGGCAGCCTATGCCGACCTGCAGCAGCAGATCGGGGCGCTGGTGCCCAAGTGGTTCCTGCGCGATACCCCGTACGCCCAACTGGCGCATTTCCCGCGCTACCTGAAGGCGGCGGTGGGGCGCATCGACAAGCTGCGCGCCGATCCCGCGCGCGACGCCAAGCTGATGGGCGAGATGGCGCCGCTGCTGGTGCATTACCAGCGCGCGCGCTCGGCGCTCAAGGGCACCGCCGACCCGCGCCTGGACGAGTTCCGCTGGATGCTGGAGGAGTTGCGGGTGGCCTTGTACGCGCAGGAGCTGCGCACGCCGCAGCCGGTGTCGGTGAAGCGCCTGATGAAGGCCTGGGAGTCGCTGCAACGCTAGCAGACCCGGCCCGCGCCGCCCCCACAAAAAAGGCGGGAGACCTTGTCTGGCCTCCCGCCTTGTCATTGGACCGGCATGCGGATCAGAGCGCGATGAAGGCCAGGATGATCAGCGCGATCAGGCCCCACTTGGTGGCCTTGTAGACGTTGCGGTTCCAGGCCTTGAATTCCTTGCGCTTCTCGTCGAACCGATGGTGCAGGTGCGTCAGCTTGTTGATGGCGCCGGTCTGGTCGCCGCTGTCGTTGGGCGAGCTGGCCGCGGACATCACCACCTTGCCGAACCAGCGGTTGAACGATTCGGCCCAGCCCCACTTCAACGGACGTTCGACGTCGCAGAACAGGATGATGCGGTTGGACTCGGACTTGTTGTGCGCTTCGTGGATGTAGGTTTCGTCGAACACCACGCTTTCGCCGTCGCGCCAACTGTAGCGCTCGCCGTCCACGTCGATGTAGCAGCGGTCGTCGTTCGGCGTGGCCAGGCCCAGGTGATAGCGCAGCGAGCCCGAGAACGGGTCGCGGTGCGGGTTCAGCGTGCCGCCCGGCGGCAGTTCGGCGAACATGGCCGCCTTGACCTTGGGCAGCGTGCGCAGGATGGCCACCGTCCTGGGGCACAGTTGCTCGGCCGAGGGGTGCCGGGCGTCGTACCACTTCAGGTAGAAGCGCTTCCAGCCGTTCTTGAAGAACGAATTGAAGCCCACGTCGTCGTGTTTCTCGGCCGCCTTGATGTGGCGCAGCTGCTGCATGGCCAGCGCCTCGTCGCGGATGATCTCCCAGTTGTCGTCCAGCACTTTCAGCTCGGGGATTTCGCGGGTGGTGACGTACGGCGTGGTGGGCACGCGCGAGGCCAGCACCATGAACGCGTTGACCGGCGCCAGGATGACGGAGTGGTCAAGGAACTGGCGTGACAGCTTCAGCCGGACACGGCCACGGAAGTGGGCGAAGAGAATGGAGGCCAGCCACAGCCCCGGAATCAGCCATTTCATGTTTGTAATGGATCGTGCGGCGCAGGACGCGCATCGCGGGTTGGATATTGTTGCACAGGCGGGGTCTGGATGCCGCCGTCCGCGCAGAGTTCGCGCAGGATCCGCGCGAAATGCGTCTCGGCCCGCAATGGAACCTCCCGCACCCGGCGGATCAGGCTCATGGGCGGCAGTTCCCAGTCGAAGCGCCAGGGGGCCATGGCCACCCGGCCGTGCAAGGCCATGTCCCGCGCGATGTCCTCGGGCACGATGGACACCAGCCGGTCGTCGCCCGTGATCAGGCTCTCGATCACGTCCAGCGAGTAGGTTTCGATCATCGGCGTGGGCGGCTGTACCTGGGCCCGCACGAACAGTCCGGCGATCATGCCGCCGATGGGCGTGGCGGGCGAGGGCAGGATCCAGCGCATCGAGGCCAGCTCGGACCAGTCGGGCGGCCCGTGCGGCAGCCGGCGCACCAGGCGGGGATGCCCGATCAGGGCCGGCCATTGGCGATAGAGCATCTCGTGCCAGATGGCGCGCGGATCGGGTCCGCCGCCCGCGGCGCGGCCGATCACGCAATCCAGGTCGCGGCGCAGCAGCAGTTCCAGCAACTGGTCCGTGGTGGCGCGGTGCAGGGTGACGGTGACCCCATGCCGCTGGTGCAGCAGGGCCACCGCGCGCGCCAGCATCGGTCCCGACACGAAGGGAATGGCGCCGATGTTCAGGTGCGCGCTGTGGCCGGACCGCAAGGCATCCACCTCGCGGGTCCACTGGTCCAGGTCCTGCAGCATGTGGCGCGCGCGCACCAGCGCCAGCTGGCCCAGCGGCGTGGGTTCCAGGCCGTGGCGTGATCGGGTGAACAGCGGCGCGCCGAAGATGTCCTCGACCTCGGCCAGCGCCTTGGTGGCGGCGGGCTGGCTGACGCCCATTTCCATCGCGACCCGGGTCAGCGTGCCGTGGCGGCGCACCGCCAGCAGCAGGTTGAGGTGGCGGACTTTCAGGCGCGCGGCCAGCCGGCTGGGCAAGGCGGGAATGGACATGCGGGAGTCGAATAACCAAAAGGTTATTGATATATCAAAAAATAGCTGATTCTGGTTATTCGTGATTCCTATACTTGTGTCCAGACGATTCCGGAAGCCCTGAGCGATGTCCCACTCCTTCACGACCCGCCCCGAGATCCGCGGCACCTTCGGCGTGGTGTCCTCCACGCATTGGCTGGCCTCCCAGACCGCGATGAGCGTGCTGGAGCGCGGCGGCAATGCCTTCGACGCGGCGGTGGCCGGCGGCTTCGTGCTGCAGATCGTCGAGCCACATCTGAATGGACCCGGCGGCGAGGTGCCGATCCTGTTCTGGAGCGAGTCCGAGCGCCGCATGCGCGCGCTGTGCGGGCAGGGCACGGCGCCCGCGCTGGCCACGCCGGCCTGGTTCCGCTCGCAGGGACATCATCTGGTGCCGGGCATCGGGCTGCTGCCCGCCGTCGTGCCCGGCGCCTTCGGCGCCTGGCTGACGCTGCTGCGCGACTACGGCACCTGGGAACTGCGGGATGTGCTGCAGCCGGCCATCGACTACGCGCGCAACGGGTTCCCGCTGGTGCCGCGCATCGCGCAGGCCATTCTTGCCGTGCAGGAATTGTTCCGCACCGAATGGACCACCTCGGCCGAGGTCTGGCTGCCGGATGGCCGTGTGCCGCATCCCGAGCATCTGTTCCGCACGCCCGCCGTGGCCGCGACCTACGAGCGGCTGGTGCGCGAGGCCGGGCAGGGTGCGGGCAGCCGCGCGCAGCGCCTGGATGCCGCCATCGACCTCTGGTACCGCGGCTTCGTGGCCCATGCCATCGACGACTACTACCGCAACGCCGAGGTGCGCGACTGCACCGGCGAGCGGCATCGCGGACTGCTGCGCCATGACGACATGGCGGCCTGGCAGGCCCGCTACGACGAACCGCTGCAGCTTCAGTACGGGCGCTACACGGTGGCCAAGTGCGGCGTCTGGTCCCAGGGGCCGGTGTTCCTGCAGCAATTGGCCATGCTGCGTCACCTGGGCATCGAGGGCCTGGATGCCGCCAGCCCGGAATTCGTGCATCGCATCGCCGAGGCCGCGAAGCTGGCGTTCGCCGACC
This sequence comes from Bordetella ansorpii, assembly GCF_900078705.1. Classification (GTDB taxonomy): domain Bacteria; phylum Pseudomonadota; class Gammaproteobacteria; order Burkholderiales; family Burkholderiaceae_B; genus Bordetella; species Bordetella ansorpii_A. The sequence goes on along the minus strand of NZ_FKIF01000007.1, from coordinate 1,007,305 downwards.
GCCTGGCCTGGTATGGCGATCCGGCGCATGCGGATGTTCCGCTGCAGGCCTTGCTGTCGGACGCCTATGCGCGTGAACGCGCTGCACTGGTGACGGCCCAGGCAAGCGCCGAACTGCGGCCGGGTCATCCCGGGGGGCGCGCGCCCGTGCTGCCCGACCTGTCGGCCAGCACGCGCGCGCTGGCGGATGCGGACACCCGCTTCGGCGTCGGCGAACCCACGTTCGCCGCGCTGCCGCCGGTGAACGAGTGGGCGCAGCGCGAGATATTCGTCGGCGATACCTGCCACATCGATGTCATCGACCGGCACGGGAACATGGTCGCGGCCACGCCGTCGGGCGGCTGGCTGTCGTCCAGCCCGGTCGTGCCGGGACTGGGTTTTTCGATCTCCACCCGATTGCAGATGACGTGGCTGGACGACGGGCTGCCCGGCACCCTGCGGGCCGGCGGGCGCCCGTGCACCACGCTGTCGCCCGGCCTGGCGCTGCGCGACGGCGAACCCTACATGGCGTTCGGCACCCCCGGCGGCGACCAGCAGGACCAGTGGACCGTGGCCTTCTTCCTGCGCCACGCCGCGCTGGGCATGAGCCTGCAGCAGGCGATCGAGGCCCCGTCCTGGCACGTCGATCATTTTCCCGGCTCGTTCTGGCCGCGAGCGACCACGCTGAACCGGTTGACGGTCGAGGCGGGGCTGCCCGAGGGCACGTTGCAGGCGCTGCGCCACGCGGGGCACGACCTGCGCATCGGCGCGCCCTGGTCCGAAGGCCGCATCAGTGTGTGCACGCGCGAGCCCGCGGCCGGCGGCGGGATGTTGCTGCGCGCGGGCGCGAACCCGCGCGGCATGCAGGGCTACGCCGTCGGGCGCTGAGTCCTCTCCGAATCCAGGGCCGGGGGCGTGCCCGCCGCTGGCCGGATGTGCAGTCGTAGTGCAACTTATAACCACACAAGGGGTATGCAGATGGCTTTCTCTTCGATTCGCAAGGCGTTATCCATGGTGGCGCTGGCCGCCGCCATGCTGCCTGCGGCCGCGCACGCGGCCTGGCCCGAGCGGCCGGTCACGTTGATCGTGCCCTGGGCGGCGGGCGGTTCCACCGACATCCTGGCGCGCCTGCTGTCCGAGCACCTGACCACTTCGCTCGGCCAGTCGGTGGTGGTGGAGAACCGCTCGGGCGCTTCCGGCAACATCGGCTCCAACTTCGTGGCGCGCGCCAAGCCGGACGGCTATACGCTGCTGGTCGGCTCGATGAGCACGCACACGATGAACCAGGCGTTGTTCAAGACCATGCCTTTCGACGGCGTGAAGGATTTCACGCCCATCGCCGAACTGGCGCTGGTCACCAACACCATGGTGATCAATCCCTCGGTGCCCGTGAACAACGTGGCCGAGTTCATCGCGTACGCCAAGGCGCGGCCCGGCCAGATCGCCTACGCGTCGGCCGGCGCGGGCTCGACCAACCACCTGAGCGCCGCGCTGTTCGAGAAGGCGACCGGCATCTCGATGACGCACGTGCCCTACCGGGGCGGCGCGCCCGCGGTGCTGGATACCGTGGCCGACCGCACCCAGCTGCTGTTCAGCGCCGGCACGCAGACACTGCCGCACGTGAGATCGGGCAAGCTCAAGCTGCTGGCCGTGACCGAGTCGCAGCGTTCCAAGCTGCTGCCGCAGGTGCCCACCGTGGCCGAGACAGTGCCCGGTTATGAACTGGCGGTCTGGTACGGCGCGTTCGGCCCCGCCGGCATGCCCGAGGACGTGGTGCGGCGCCTGAGCCGCGAGATCAACGCCATCCTGGCCCGGCCCGAGGTCATCAAGAAGATGGGCGACATGGGCGTCGAAGTGCGCCAGTCCACCCCGCAGGGGTTCGCCCAGACCTTGCGGAACGATGCCGACAAGTACGGCAAACTGGTTCGCGAACTCGGCATCTCGATGGAATGACGATGACAGTCGCCTTCGCCGATCTGCATCCCGCGCTGGACGCGCTGGCCCAGGCGCATGCCGGCGCCGATCCCGCGGCCGTGTGCGCCGCGGTCGACCTCCAGGCGCGAGCCGTGCTGGGCCACACGCTGTGCACGGTCAACCGCCATGACCCGCGCGACATGACCCTGTCCCGGCTGTACAGCTCCAACCCCCAGGCCTATCCGCCGGGCGGGGGCAAGGACAAGCGGGGCACGCCGTGGGGGCGCCAGGTGCTGCTGGAGCAGCGCCTGTTCATCGGCGAGGGCGCGCAGGCCATCCGGCAGGCCTTCGACGACCACGCGGCCATCGCGGCGCTGGGGCTGGCGTCGGTGATCAACGTGCCGGTCGTGGCGCGCGGGCAGTGCCTGGGCACCCTCAATTTCCTGATGCCGCAGGAGCGGGTGAGCCAGGACAAGATCGCGGCGGCCCGGCTGGCCGGGCTGCTGGTCCTGCCCGCGCTGATGGCGCCGGGCTGAAAGCCGGAGGGGGCGCCGTATTGGCCGCGGCTAGTACAATCCCGGGATGTCAGATGCCGCCGTTTCGCCCCCCGCTTTCGTCCACCTGCGTGTCCATTCCGAGTTCTCGGTGGTGGACGGCCTGGTGCGTGTTCCCGACCTGATCAAACGGGTCGCCAAGCTCGGCCAGCCCGCGGTGGCGCTGACCGACCTGTCCAATCTGTTCGGCCTGATCAAGTTCTACAAGGGCGCGCGTGGCGCGGGCGTCAAGCCCATCGCCGGCTGCGATGCCTGGCTGTCCAACGACGACGATCCCGACAAGCCGTTCCGCATCCTGCTGCTGGTGCGCAACCACCAGGGCTATCTCAGCCTGTGCGAACTGCTGTCCCAGGCTTTTCTTACCAACCAGGGCACGGGCCGCGCCGAACTGCGCCGCGAATGGCTGCAGGGCCGCGAAGGCCTGATCGTGCTGTCCGGCGGCCGCGCGGGCGACGTCGGCCAGGCGCTGGAGGCGGGCAACGCCGTGTCGGCGCTGTCGCTGGCGCGCCAGTGGGCGCGCATGTTCCCCGGCTCCTACTTCATCGAGCTGCAGCGCAGCGGCATGGAAGGCGACGAGGCCTACGTCCAGGCCGCCATGCGCCTGGCGGCCGAGGCGGGCCTGCCGGTGGTGGCCACCCATCCGGTGCAGTTCCTGGACCGCGACGAATTCCAGGCGCACGAGGCGCGGGTGTGCATCTCGCAGGGCGAGGTGCTGGCCAATCCGCGGCGCGTCAAGCGTTTCTCGCCCGAACAGTACCTGCAAAGCTCCGAGGAAATGGCCAGGCGTTTCGCCGACGTGCCGTCGGCGCTGGCCAATACGGTCGAAATCGCCCGCCGCTGCAACCTGACGCTGACGCTGGGCAAGCCGCGCCTGCCCAACTTTCCCACCCCTGACGGCGTGTCGCTGGACGACTACCTGGTCCAACTGTCCGAGCAGGGCCTGGAAAAGCGCATGGCGTTCCTGTTCCCGGATGCGGCCGAGCGCGAATCCAAGCGCAAGCAGTACTACGACCGCCTCGCGTGGGAATGCAAGATCATCATCCAGATGGGCTTCCCCGGCTACTTCCTGATCGTGCAGGACTTCATCAACTGGGGCAAGAACAACGGCGTGCCGGTCGGCCCGGGGCGGGGTTCGGGCGCGGGCTCGCTGGTGGCCTACGCCCTGGGCATCACCGATCTGGACCCCATCCGCTACGACTTGCTGTTCGAGCGCTTCCTGAACCCGGAACGCGTGTCGATGCCCGACTTCGACATCGACTTCTGCCAGGACAACCGCGAACGCGTCATCGACTACGTGAAGGAAAAGTACGGCCGCGCGGCCGTCAGCCAGATCGCCACCTTCGGTACGCTGGGCGCCAAGGCCGTGGTCCGCGACGCGGGCCGCGTGCTGGACATGCCCTACATGTTCTGCGACGGCCTGTCCAAGCTGATCCCGTTCAACCCGGCCGACCCCTGGACGCTGGAGCGCACGCTGGCCGACGAGCCCGCCTTCAAGGAGCGCTACGAGCAGGAAGAGGAAGTGCGCGGCCTGGTCGACCTGGCCCGCCCGCTGGAAGGCCTGACCCGCAACATCGGCATGCACGCGGGCGGCGTGCTGATCGCGCCGGGCAAGCTCACCGACTTCTGCCCGCTGTATTGCCAGCCGGGCCAGGAGAACAGCGCGGTCTCGCAGTACGACAAGGACGACGTCGAAGCCGCCGGCCTGGTCAAGTTCGACTTCCTGGGCCTGCGCAACCTGACCATTCTCGACTGGGCCGTGCGCTACGTGCGCCAGTTCAACGAGACCAAGCGCGATTTCGATATCATGGCGCTGCCGTTGGACGACCAGGCGGCCTATCGCGTGCTGTGCGAGGCCAATACCACGGCGGTGTTCCAGCTCGAATCGCGCGGCATGAAGGAGCTGCTGAAGAAGCTCAAGCCCAGCAACTTCGAAGACGTGATCGCCATGCTGGCCCTGTATCGCCCGGGGCCGCTCGAATCCGGCATGGTGGACGACTTCGTCAACCGCAAGCATGGCCGCGCGCAGGTGGACTACTTCCATCCCGACCTGGAAGGCACCCTGAAGAGCACCTATGGGGTCATCGTCTACCAGGAACAGGTGATGCTGATCTCGCAGATCATCGGCGGCTACTCGCTGGGCGGCGCCGACCTGCTGCGGCGCGCCATGGGCAAGAAGAAGGCCGAGGAAATGGCCAAGGAGCGCATCAAGTTCGAAGAGGGCGCGCGCGCCAAGGGCCACGATCCCGACCTGGCGGTCAAGCTGTTCGACCTGATGGAGAAGTTCGCGGGCTACGGCTTCAACAAGTCGCATTCGGCCGCCTATGCGCTGATCTCGTACCAGACCGCCTGGCTCAAGGCGTATCACCCCGCCGAGTTCCTGGCCGCCACGCTGTCGGCGGACATGGACGACACCGACAAGGTGCAGACTTTCGTGCGCGATGCGCAGGCCAACGGCGTGGCGGTGCTGCCGCCGGACGTCAACGCGTCGGGCTACCGCTTCGAACCCGTGCAGGACGAGCATTTCGCCCGCGGCAAGCCGCCGCGCACCATGCGTTACGGCCTGGGCGCGGTCAAGGGCACGGGGCAGGGCGCGGTCGAGGAAATCCTGCGCGCCCGCGCCGCGGGCGGCGCATTCCAGAACCTGTTCGATTTCTGCCGGCGCGTGGACAAGCATGCGGTCAATCGCCGCACCGTCGAGGCGTTGATCCGCGCGGGCGCGTTCGACACCATCGAGCCCAACCGCGCGGCCTTGCTGGGCTCCATCGGCACCGCCATGGAGGCGGCCGAGCAGGCGGCCCGCAGCGCCAACCAGGTTTCGTTGTTCGGAGACGACAGCAGCGACGTGGTCGCCAATGAGTTGTCGAAGGTGGCGCCTTGGAATCTCCACGCGAAACTGACCGAAGAAAAAGCCGCGCTGGGCTATTATTTCAGCGGCCATCTGTTCGACCATTGGCGCGACGAGGTTCGCCGCATCGTGCCCATGCAACTGGTGCGCATCGAGCCGCAGCGCGATCTGCAGTGGATGTGCGGGGTGCTGGCCGGCGTGCGCGTGATGATGACGCGGCGCGGCAAGATGGTGTTCGCCGTGCTGGACGACGGCACCGCCCAGGTCGAGATTTCCATCTTCAACGAGCTGTACGAGAAGCACCGGAACCGCCTGCGCGAGGATCAGCTCATCATCGTTCAGGGCAAGGTCAGTAACGACGATTACTCTGGTGGCATGCGCATCGTCGCCGAGCAGCTGTACGACTTGCAGCTGGCGCGCGAGGCGCGCGCCCGGTCCCTGCGGGTCAGGCTCAACGGGCAGGCCGATGCGAATCGCCTGCACCAGTTGCTGAACCCGTTCCGGGCCGAGCCCGAGAACGGTGTGCCGGGCGTGCCGGTCGACATCGTGTACCAGAAGGACGACTTCCAGTGCACGATGCGGCTGGGCGAGCAATGGCGCGTGCGCATGGCCGACACCTTGCTCGAGAACCTGGCTGCCTGGGCCAGGCCGGACGGGGTCGAGATTACCTACTAGCAAAGATGCATTGCAGGGAGGCCGCGCCAGCAACGGCGTCCCGAGTATGGTGCAGGAACGGTACCAACAATGAAAAACGCACCCAGTGTTCCGGTACTGATGTACCACCACGTCACCCCGAAGTACAGCCGGCTGTCCGTGCGCAGCAAAGGGTTCGAGCGCCAGATCGCGGGCCTGGCCCGCAAGGGATATACGTCACTGACCGCTCAGCAGTACGCGGATTACCTGAAAGGGGTTCCCGTACCCGAGAAGTCGGTGCTGATCACCTTCGACGACGGTTATCTCGACAACTGGGTGCATGCGCACCCGATCCTGCAGCGCCACGGCATGCATGCGGTGCTGTTCGTCATCACGCAATGGATCGGCGACGGCCCGGTGCGTCCGCATGCCGGCCAGGGCCTGCCGTTGCCGGCATCGCCCGACCACGCGGGCTGCACCGCGCTGGTCGAGGCTGGCCGCCACGACGAAGTCGCGCTGCGCTGGAGCGAGTTGCGGGCCATGCAAGAGGCCGGCACGTTCGAGATCCATTCGCACACCCATACCCACACCCGCTGGGACCTGATCTGTGGCTCGGACATCGCCGCCAAGCGCCGCCACATGGCCGAGGAACTGGCCACGTCGAAGGCGTTGCTGGAGCAGCACCTGGGCCCGGTCAGCGACCACCTGTGCTGGCCGCAGGGGTATTTCGACGCGGACTATGTCGCCCTGGCGCATGCCGCGGGCTTCCGCCACCTGTACACCACCGACGCATACGGGCTGAACAAGCCGGGTGGCGATCCGGGCCATATCTACCGTTTCCCGATGCGGGACAGCGACTCGGGCCGCTTCAACCACCGTATCTGGCTCTACAGCAACACGACCTTCGGGCCGAGCTACCTGGCCTTCAAGGCCTGGCGCCGCAAGATCAAGCAACAGAAGCGGCGGGCCAAGGCGACGCGGCTGGCGGTCAGCCAGTAGCACTTCGCGCTCAGGCCTGGCCACGCGCCGGACCCCATGCATCGGGACCCTGCCAGCGCGGATCGCGCATGGCAGGGTCCCGGATTTCATGGTGCGTGGTTCAGCGCGCGAACAGCAGCAGGCCCCACAGCACGATCATGGACAGCAGGCCCAGCCAGCAGGCGCCCCAGAAACCGATGACCGGCCATTTGACGTCCAGCGGGATCTGCTTGGGCTGGATGTGCTTGAGCAGGCGGTTGGATTCCCCGAGGACCCAGAACGACGCACCCGGGAAGGCCAGGCGGAAGAAGTAGTCCAGGAAGATCGTGGCCCGGATCGCGAAGGGATACTGCGCGAACGGACGCTGCTCGAGATAGGGGTGCTTGAGCACGGCGTTGATGCGCTTGGCCTTCATGAAGAACAGCACGAAACCGCAGATCGAGCACGTGATGAAGCACGCGGCGAACAGGCTGAACGTGATGCGCAGGAAAGGCGCCAGCGCGGGGTCGATCGTAGACATCATCCTCGGGTTTGTCCTTCGCCGTTGAGTACCCATTTCAGGGTGGTCAGGCCCTCCAGGCCGACAGGACCGCGTGCGTGCAGGCGGTTGGTGGAAATGCCGATCTCGGCGCCCAGGCCGTATTCGAAACCGTCGGCGAAGCAGGTGGGCAGGTTGACGTACACCGAGCTGGAGTCGACCACGCGCTGGAACGTGGTGGCGGCCGACAGGTTCTCGGTGACGATGGCATCGGTGTGGCCCGAGCCCCAGCGCGCGATGTGCGCCATGGCGTCTTCCTGGCTGTCGACGATGCGCACCGCGAGGATGGGGCCGAGATATTCGGTGGCCCAGTCGTCGTCGGTGGCGGGCAGGGCGTAGGGCAGCAGGGCGCGGGTGCGCTCGCAGCCGCGCAGTTCGACGCCGTGATCGCAGAAGGCGCGGCCCAGGGCCGGCAGGATGCGCTCGGCCGCCGCCGTGTGCACCAGCAGGGTTTCCATCGCGCCGCACACGCCGTAGCGGTAGGTCTTGGCGTTGAAGGCGATGGCGTGCGCGCGGGCGGGATCGGCGGCCTGGTCGATGTAGACGTGGCAGTTGCCGTCCAGGTGCTTGATCATCGGCACGCGGGCTTCCCGCGACAGGCGGGCGATGAGGCCCTTGCCGCCACGCGGCACGATGACGTCGACGTGTTCCGTCATGGTGATGAGCGCGCCGACCGCGGCGCGGTCGGTGGTGTCGACCACCTGCACGGCCTCGGCCGGCAGGCCGGCTTCGCGCAGGCCGTGCTGCACGATGCGGCCCAGGGCCAGGTTCGAGCGCAGGGCCTCGCGGCCGCCGCGCAGGATGGCGGCATTGCCGGACTTCAGGCACAGCGCGGCCGCGTCGAGGGTGACGTTGGGGCGCGACTCGTAGATGATGCCGATGACGCCCAGCGGGACGCGCATCTGCGCCACGCGCATGCCGTTGGGCCGCACGTGGGTGGCGCTGATGCTGCCGACGGGATCGGGCAGCGAGGCGATCTGCAGCAGGCCTTCGTGCATCAGGTCGATGCCGCGGTCGGACAGCGTCAGGCGGTCGAGCATGGCGGCCTCCAGGCCGTCGGTGCGCGCGGCGGCGACGTCGGCCGCGTTGGCTTCCTTCAGCTCGGCGCGGCGCGCGCCGAGTTCGGCGGCCATGGCTTGCAGGGCGCGGTTTTTCTGGGCGGCGCTGGCCTGCATGGTGACGCGCGCGGCGCTTCGGGCGCTTTCGCCCAGGGCCAGCATGGATTCTTCTATCGTGGTCATGGCAAAAATCGTTGCGAGAGTCGGCGGCTGACAGCCGTCGCGACAGGGTAGTGTACCGGGGTGAACCCGCGCACGGACGAGGGCGAAGGCGGCGGCTATGCCGCCTTCACGGTCGGCGGCCCGCGGCGGCCGATGCCGGACCCGCCGCGGCCACCCGCAGGGCCAGGCGCGCCATTTCTTCCCAGGGGTCGGACAGCCGGCCCGCCACGGAAAGCCCCTTGATCAGGCGGTCGACGTCGTGCGCATGCTGCACGGCGGCGGGCCAGGCCCGGGGGGGCACGCGGCCCAGCGCCTGCTGGGCCAGCCGCTCGTGCGCGCCGAACACCCGCAGGCGGCGCATCAGGCCGTTCATGTCCTGGCCTTGCTGGCGCGCTTCGGCCAGCCGGGCCAGCAGGCGGATCTCCTCGCCCACGGCCCACAGCACCAGCGGCAGGGCCTCGCCCTCGGCGCGCAGCCCGGACAGCATGCGCAGCGTGCGGGCGCTGTCGCCGGCCAGCATGGCGTCGCGCAGGCCGAAGACGTCGTAGCGGGCCACGTTGAGCACGGCCTTTTCCACATCCTCGGCGGCCAGCTCGCCTTCCGGGTAGAGCAGGCCGAGCTTCTGGATTTCCTGGTGGGCCGCCAGCAGGTTGCCTTCGACCTTGTCGGCCATCCACTGCAGGGTGGCGCCATCGGTGCGCTGGTTCTGGCGGCCCAGGCGCGCGCCGATCCAGGCGGGCAGGCGGCCGCGCTCGATGCTGGCGATGTCGCACGATACGCCGGCCTGGCCCAGCGCCAGCGCCCACTTGCTGTCGCGCGTGGCCTTGTCCAGGCGCGGCAGGGACACCACGACCAGCGTGTCGGCGTCGGCCTGCTGCCGGGCCTGGCCGGCCAGCTTCACCAGCGTGTCGCCGCCGGCCTTGCCGGGCTTGCCGGTGGGGATCTTCAGTTCGAGCAGGCGGCGGTCGCCGAACAGCGAGACGGTCTGGGTGGCCGCGATGACGGCGCTCCAGTCGCTGCGGGCATCCATGACCAGCGAGGTGCGTTCGGTGTAACCCGCCGCCCGCGCGGCGGCGCGCAGGGCGTCCACCGCTTCGGTGACCAGCAGCGGCTCGTCGCCGGACACCATGTACAACGGCGCCAGACGCTGACCGGCGCGTTGCAGGTGATCGGCCAGTCCGCCGGCGTCCAGGGCCTGCGCCATGGGCCTCAGTACCGCTGGCGTGCGTCGTTGACCGACGGCGAACGCATGGGATAGGGCACGTCCGGCATGGCCTGGGCCGCGTTCGGATCGTAGACCGGCGCGTTGGGATCGTCGACGCCCTGCTTCAGGCGGGCGGCAGCGTCGCGCACGTCCTGAGAGGTCAGGCGGCGCAGCAGGCGGTTGACCAGGGACTGCTGCATGTTTTCATACAGCATGTTCATCTGGTCTTCCTTGGCCTGCATCACCTGGTCGTCGTACGGCATCTGCTGGTAGGCCGTCAGCGTGGTGTCCGGAATGATGGCATTGCCCTTGGCGTCGATCAGGCGGAACGTGAAGTTGATGCTCAGTTCGTATTCCTCGACGCGGCCCTGCGCGTTCAGGGAGACCTCGCGCAGTCCGCGCGCGTCGCCGACCTGCTGCAGGATGGCCTGGGCTTCCTTGCCCGTGGTGGTCAGGCGCGTGTTCGGCGAGGCGGCGCGCAGCGAACGGCGCACGTCGGCGCCGAACTTGGTGTTGTCGGGAATGGTGACGTACAGGGTGTCGAACGGCAGCGGCGTCTCGCCGCGCATCTGGAAGCCGCAGGCGGACAGCAGCAGGACGAGCGCCAGGCCCGCCGCGCGCAGCAGCGGCCGGGAGAACGGGCGGGACGGGGCGAGCCGGGCGTGGTTCATGTGGGGTTTCAGCCTACGACGTTGACGAGCTTGCCGGGGACGACGATGACTCGCTTGGGCGGGCGGCCTTCGAGGAAGCGCGCGACTTCCTCGTGGGCGGCGGCCAGCCGTTCGATGTCTTCCTTGGGCGCCTGGGCGGCCACGCGCAGCGAGCCGCGCAGCTTGCCATTGACCTGCAGCATCAGTTGGATCTCGTCGGCCACCAGGGCCGCTTCGTCGACGTGCGGCCACGGCGCGTCCAGCAGGTCGCCCGACTGGCCGGCGTAGCCCAGGTCGCGCCACAGCTGCCAGGTGATGTGCGGCACCACCGGGTACAGCACGCGCAGCAGGATGCCGATGGTCTCGGCCAGGGCGGCGTCGGCTGCGGCGCCTTCGGGCAGCGTGGCGCCGTCGATGGCGTTCAGCACCTTCATGCTGGAGGACACGACAGTGTTGTACTGGATGCGCTGGTAGTCGTAGTCGGCCTGTTTCAGCAGGCCGTAGACCTCGCGGCGCAGGTCCTTGACGGGGGCGGGAGCCTGCGACCAGTCGGCGCCGGCGGCCAGTCCGCGCGCCACGGCGTCGCGGCGCGCGTGGCACAGCGACCACAGGCGGCGCAGGAAGCGGTTGGCGCCCTCGACGCCGGAGTCGGACCACTCGAGTGTCTGCTCGGGCGGGCTGGCGAACATCACGAACAGGCGCGCGGTATCGGCGCCCAGGGTGTCGATCAGCGATTGCGGATCGACGCCGTTGTTCTTGGACTTGGACATCGTGCCCACGCCGCCGTAGGTGATGTCGGAGCCGTCGGACTTGAGTTTGGCGCCGGTGATGGCTCCCTTGGCGTCGTAGATGTTCTCGACTTCCTCGGGCCAGAAGTATTCGATGCCGCCCTGCGCATTGCGGCGCGAGTAGATGTGGTTCAGCACCATGCCCTGGCACAGCAGCTTGGTGAAGGGCTCGTCGAACTTCAACAGGCCCATGTCGCGCATGACCTTGGTCCAGAAGCGGGCGTACAGCAGGTGCAGCACGGCATGCTCGATGCCGCCGATGTACTGGTCCATCGGCATCCAGTAATCGTTGCGCGGGTCGACCATGGCCAGGTCATTGCCCGGCGAGGTGTAGCGCATGAAGTACCAGGACGAGTCGACGAACGTGTCCATCGTGTCGGTTTCGCGGCGCGCGGGCTTGCCGCAACGGGGGCACGAGCACGACAGGAAGGCTTCGTTCCTGGCCAGCGGGTTGCCGCTGCCGTCGGGAATGAGGTCGTCGGGCAGCACGACGGGCAGGTCCGCCTCGGGCACCGGCACGGGGCCGCAGTCGGGGCAGTGGATGATGGGGATGGGGGTACCCCAGTAGCGCTGGCGCGAGATGCCCCAGTCGCGCAGCCGCCAGGTGGTCTGCTTCTCGCCCAGGCCGCGGGCGGCCAGATCGGCGGCGATGGCGTCCACGGCTTCCTGGTGGGTGAGGCCATCGTATTTGCCCGAGGCGATGGTGCGGCCGGCCTGCTTGTCGCCGTACCACTCCTGCCAGGCGTCGGTGGAGTACTCCTTGCCTTCGAGCGCCACGACCTGGCGGATGGGCAGGCCGTACTTCTTGGCGAACGCGAAGTCGCGCTCGTCGTGCGCGGGTACGCCCATGACGGCGCCGTCGCCATAGCTCATCAGCACATAGTTGCCGACCCAGACCTCGACCGGCTGGCCGGTGATGGGGTGGGTGACGGTCAGGCCCGTGGGCATGCCTTCCTTTTCACGCGTGGCCATTTCGGCCTCGGTGGTGCCGCCCAGCTTGCATTGCTCGATGAACGCGGCCAGTTGCGGATTGCCCTGAGCGGCATGCGTGGCCAGCGGATGCTCGGGAGCCACGGCGCAGAAGGTGACGCCCATGATGGTGTCGCCGCGGGTGGTGAAGACGTACATCTTGCCGTCCTGCACCAGTTGGCCGTCGGCGCCGGCGATCGTGTGCGGGAACGCGAAGCGCAGGCCTTCCGACTTGCCGATCCAGTTTTCCTGCATGACGCGCACGCGCTCGGGCCAGCCGGGCAGCCCGTTCTTGACCTGATCGAGCAGTTCATCGGCGTAGTCGGTGATGCGCAGGTAGTAGCCGGGGATTTCGCGCTTTTCCACGGGCGCGCCCGAACGCCAGCCGCGGCCGTCGATGACCTGTTCGTTGGCCAGCACGGTCTGGTCGACCGGATCCCAGTTGACGACCTGGGTCTTGCGGTAGGCCACGCCCTTTTCCAGCATTTTCAGGAACAGCCACTGGTTCCACTTGTAGTAGGCGGGATCGCAGGCGCACATTTCGCGCGACCAGTCGATCGCCAGCCCCATCGCCTTCATCTGCTTCTTCATGTAGGCGATGTTGTCGTAGGTCCACTTGGCCGGCGGCACCCTGGACTTGATGGCGGCGTTCTCGGCCGGCATGCCGAAGGCGTCCCAGCCCATGGGCATCAGCACGTTGTAGCCGCGCATGCGCAGCTGGCGCGTCATCATGTCGTTGATGGTGTAGTTGCGCACGTGGCCCATGTGCAGCTTGCCGCTGGGGTAGGGCAGCATCGAGCAGGCGTAGAACTTGGGCTTCTCGGAACCGTCGGCGTTGGTGGCGTGTTCCTGGACGAGGTAGGCGTCGCGCGCCTGCCAGTCTTGTTGGGCGGCGGCTTCTACGGCGGTGGGCTGATAGCGTTCCTGCATGGGAAAGGTGCGGGTGTCCGGCAAATGGGTAGCGGCCGCCCGGGGGGCGGCCAAAACCATGGATTATAGGAGAGGTGGGGCTAACGTTGCGTGGCGGCGCGCTCGGCGGGCGGCTCGGCCGGAATACGCGCGTTGGGCGACAGGCAGGCATAGGCCAGCGCGGCCAGGGCGATCACGGCGCCGGCGATGCACACGCCCGTCCAGCCGGCGTGCGGATACAGCCAGGACGACAGCAGCGAGCCCGAGGCCCCGCCGATGAAATACGCGGTCATGTAGCCCGCCGTCAGGCGGCTGCGCGCCTCGGGCCGCAGGCGGTAGATCGAACTCTGGTTGGTGACGTGCACGCCCTGGACGGCCAGGTCCAGGATCAGGATGCCGCCCAGCAGCGGCACCACGCCGTATTCGCCCAGGCCCGTGAACAGCCAGGAGCCCGCCAGCAGCGCCAGTCCGGCCTGGGTGGCGGGATTGCCCAGGCCACGGTCGGCCAGGCGCCCGAACTTGCTGGCGGCGAACGCGCCGATGGCGCCGGCCAGGCCGAACAGCCCGATGGTGGTGTTGGAATAGCCGTAGGCGGGGCCGGACAGCAGGAAGGTCAGCGGCGTCCACAGCACGCTGAAGGCGGCGAAGGTCAGGCCGCCGATCAGCGAGCGCGCGCGGAACAGCGGTTCCTGCGCGAACAGCCTGAACACCGATCCCAGCAGTTGCGGATAGGGCATGCGGTCGGGGTTGCGCCAGCGCGGCAGCGTCAGCCACAGCACGCCGGCCATGCCGAACATGAGCAGCGCGGCAACCCAGTACACGGTGCGCCAGCTGCCCACGTCGGCCAGCGCGCCCGCCACGGTGCGCGCCAGCAGGATGCCCAGCAGCAGGCCGCTCATCACGGTGCCCACCGCCTTGCCGCGCGCGTGCGGCTCGGCCAGGGTGGCGGCGAAGGGCACCAGCACCTGCGCGACCACCGACAGCAGGGCGCTGGTGGCGGTCCCGGCCAGCAGCATCGGAAAGCTGTGGGCGAAGGACGACACCAGCAGGCCGCACCCGGACAGGAGGGTCATGGCGACGATCAGGCCGCGGCGTTCCAGTACATCGCCCAGCGGCACCAGCAGGATCAGGCCGACGGCGTAGCTGAGTTGCGCGGTAGTGACGATGCCGCCCGCCTGCGCGTTGGACAGGCCGAACTGCTGGCCGATGGCATGCAGCAGGGGCTGTGCGTAGTAGTTGCCCGAGACGGCCAGGCCGGTGGCGACCGCCATCAGCATGACCATGGGCGTGCTCAGGCGGGTGGAGGATGTGTTCATTGCCTTGACGCTCATGCGGCGTGCGTCGCGGCGATGCCGCCGGGCTGGGCTTGATCGTGGCCGGCCAGCAGTTTGCGCAGCAGCCCGGCCAGCCGGTTGCGTTCGGTGGGGGACAGCGGCGCCAGCATGCCGTCCAGATGCGCCACGTAGTCTTCCACTGCGCGGCGGATGGTGTTGCGGCCCGGCGGCGTCAGCGACACGATGACGCCGCGGCGGTCGTCGGGATTGGGGCGGCGCGCGACCAGTCCGGCCTGTTCCAGGCGGTCCAGCCGGTTGGTCATGGCGCCGGAGGACAGCAGCAGGGCCTCGATGAGCTGCTGCGGACTGAGCGCGTAAGGCGGACCCGCGCGATACAGCGTGGCCAGCAGGTCGAACTCGCCTTGCTGGATGCCGTGTTGGCAAAAGGTGCGGTCGATGTCGCGCATGGCCAGCGTATGGAGCCGGAACACCCGGCTCAGTACGGCCATCGGCGAGACGTCCAGGTCGGGGCGTTCGCCGGCCCATTGCGCGAGCACGAAGTCGACGTGATCCTGTGTCATGGCAGATACCTTGATGTAAAGTATCTTTATATCAAGATATATACGCCGTTGTCCACTCGATGGAAAGGGGGAGCCTCGAAGCAAAGAACCCGCCACGAGGGCGGGTTCTTTGCTTTTGGGGTACTGCGCGGCGGATTACTGCGCGGCGTCCTTCAGCTTCTTCAGCGGACGGACCTTGACCTTGACCGAAGCCGGCTTGGCCGGGAACCAGCGTTCCTGGCCGGTGAAGGGATCCTTGCCGAAACGCTTGGCCTTGGCGGGAACCTTCTGCACCGAGATCTTGAACAGGCCGGGCAGCGTGAATTCGCCAGCGCCCTTCTTGTCCACGGAGCCCAGCACCGAACCTTCCAGGGCGGCCAGCACGGTCTTGACCGACTTGGCTTCGACACCGGTGGTTTCAACCAGGTGAGCGATCAGCTGCGACTTGTTCAGCGCTTCCTTGATCGGGCGGACAGTGGCGGCGGCGGCCGTCTTCTTCACCGCGGTCTTGGTGGCGGCAGCCTTCTTGGCGGGGGCCTTGGCGGGAGCCTTGGCAGCCTTGGCCGGAGCCTTGGCAGGCGCCTTCACGGCGGTCTTGGTGACTTTCTTGGCGGGAGCTTTTGCTTTGGTGGCCATGGTCGGGATCCGTATGTTGAGTACAAGAGACTGCGTATCGTGTGTGAAGGCGATGCGCACCTCGCGGCGATGATAGCGGAACTGGCGTGCAATGCACGGTTTTTCAAGGGCTCGCGCGGCATTCTTTGTTGTTTTCCCCGCATTTGAAGCGTCTTTGGTGCCGCAATGCGCCTGGCGGCGCGTGTTTGCGCGAGGTGCGGCGCTACGTTTACGCTAGCGTTCCTGCCGATTGGAAGGGCTGCATGATGCGGCCCGCGCGGCAATTCAAGGCACGATATGGCGGAGCAGGATAGCGGCGGACACATGCCGCGGCGGCGCGTGGGGACTGGGCGCAAGGTGTTCGGCGACTGGATCGGCGAGGTCGATGGGCGCACCCTGCGCGCCGACGCGATGGCCGGTCTGCTGGGCGCCTTGCTGGTGCTGCCGCAGGGCGTGGCCTTCGCCACGCTGGCGGGGCTGCCGCCCGAGTACGGCCTGTATACCGCCATCGTGCCGTGTGTGCTGGCGGCGCTGTTCGGATCCAGCCGGCACGTGATGTCGGGCCCGACCAATGCGAACTCGCTGGCGCTTTTCGCGGTGCTGTCGCCGCTGGCGATCGCCGGCAGCCCGGGTTACATCGAGCTGGCCCTGGCCGTCACCGTGCTGGTCGGGCTGCTGCAGTTGGCCGTCGGCGTGCTGCGCCTGGGCGCGCTTGCCAACTTCATCTCTCCGTCCGCGCTGTTCGGCTTCACCAGCGGCGCGGCGCTGCTGATCGCGCTGCATGCGCTGGCCGATGCGCTGGGCCTGGACATCGATGGCCATGGCAGCGCGGATACCCTGCTGGGCATCATGGGCGGGCTGGCCCGGGCGCACGTGGGCGCGGTGCTGGTGGCCGTGGCGACGGTGGGCGGCGCGCTGGCGGTGCGCCGCTGGGACCGCCGCAAGCCCTACATGCTGCTGGGCCTGGTGGCGGGCACCGCGATCGCGGCCCTCTGGAATGCGTGGCGGCCGCACGATGCCGTGGCGGTGCTGGGGCCGCTGGCGCAGCCGTGGCCGGCCTTTCGCGTGCCCGACGTGCAATGGCGCGTGCTGCCGGACCTGATCGGACTGGCCGTGCCGCTGACCATCGTGGCGCTGGCGCAGTCGATCTCCATCGCCAAGGCGGTCGCCGCGCGGTCGGGGCAGGCCATCGATGCCAACCGCGAGTTCATCGGGCAGGGGGTGTCCAACGCGGTGGGCGGTTTCTTTTCCAGCTATCTGTCGTGCGGCTCGCTGAATCGCTCGATGCCCAATTTCGAGGCCGGCGCGCGCACGCCGCTGGCCGCGGTGTTCTCGTCGGCCCTGCTGGTGGTGCTGGTCTTGCTGACCGCGCCGCTGCTGGCGCGCATTCCGCACGCGGCCATTGCCGGCCTGTTGCTGCTGGTGGCCTGGACCTTGCTGGACGTGCCGCGCTGGCGCAGGCTGGTGAAGGTGGACCGCACCGAAGCGCTGATCGCCGGCGCCACGATGGCCGCCACCGTGTGCATCCGCATGGAGGTGGCCATCCTGCTGGGCACGCTGTTGTCGCTGTCCGGTTATCTGTACCGCACGTCGCGGCCCGCCATGCGTACCATGGGCTTCGATGCCAACGATCCCGCGCGGCATTTCGTGCCGCTGGAGGGGCAGGGCGGCACGCTGCCCGAATGTCCGCAATTGAAGCTGCTGCGGATGGAAGGGTCGGTCTATTTCGGCGCGGCGGTGCACGTGGCCGACAGGTTGCAAGCCCTGCGCGCGGCGCCGGACGCGCCGCGCCACCTGCTGGTGATGTGCAAGAGCATGAACTTCGTCGACCACGCCGGCGTGGAAGTCTGGGAGCACGAACTGCGCAAGCGGCGCCAATTGGGCGGCGACGTCTATTTCCACCGGCCGCGTCCGCAGGTGATGCAGTCCTGGGCGCGCACGGGCTTCCTCGATGAGCTGGGCACGGACCGCGTCTTTCCGGACAAGCACGTGGCGATCCACGAGATCTACCAGCGCCTGGATCCGGACATCTGCGCCCGCTGTACGGCGCGCTGCTTCACCGAGTGCGGGCCGCCCGGGCATGCCGGGCAGCGGCGGGGATAGCGCTCAATAGGGATTCGGATGGGGCGGGGGTTGCAGCGGTGGTGGGGTCTGCTGCGGCTGGGACGGCGGATGGGGTGGCCGCGGCGCCAGCGGTGGGCGTGCCTGCCCCGGCTCGGAGGGTTGCGACGGGTCCGCGATGGGGTGGCTCAGACGGCGTGAGGTGATGGGAACCCGGCGCGTGATGGCCGGGCCTGGCGGTACGGCGGCGCCGTCATCTCCCGCCGCGGCACGCGACGCATCCGGCGCGCGATCGGCCGGGCCGCGATCGGTCGGGCTGCCCTGGGCCGGGCCGGCCACGGCCGCATCTTCCTCGGAAGCGCCGGACTGCGCCGCGCGGTGGTCCGCCTGGCGCAGCCTGCGCACCACGACGTCCGGCAGTTGCAGCCGCGCGCCGTCCTGGTAGCCGGTCGACTGCATCGCCGGCACGCCGTTCTCGATGGCGAGGATGCCCACATGCGTGCCCAGCGTCGATTGGTGATCCAGCGGGCGAAAACGGATGCGGCCCAGCGGCGTCTCGACCTCCAGTCCGGCGAAGGCTTCCGCCAGGGCATCGGGCGTGGCCGAGCCGGCCTTGGCGATGCCCGTGGCCAGCGCCATGAGCGTGGTGTAGCCCAGCAGCGATCCGGCCTGCGGCGCGGCGCCGTAGCGGGCCTGGTATGCATCCGCGAAGCGCCGATGCCCGGGCGTATCGATGGCCTTGTTGGGGTAGCCGGCGACGATCCATCCGGCCGGCGCGTCGGCGCCCAGCGGCGACAGGTATTCCGGCAGGCCCGCGAACGGCGCGACGACGGCCCTCTCCTTGAACGTGGACAGCGCCGTGCCTTCGCGCACGAAGCGCGCCAGGTCGTTGCCCTGCAGCGCCACGAACAGCGCATCGGGGTGGAGCGGTTCCAGCTTGCCCAGCGCGGCGCGCAGGTCGAACTTGCCGGCCGGCACCGGCAGGTCGGCCACGATCTCGGCGTTGGACTGGAAGGCCTGCATCATGCTTCTGAACGTGGCCGTCATGCCGTGCCCGGTCTCGTCGTCCGGGTACACGATGGCCCAGCGCGGCTTGCGCAGCGCCAGGGCCTTGGGCATGACGGCGGCCACCAGCATGCGGCTGGAGAGGCCCACGCGATACGTGTAGCGGTTGCCCTGCTGCCAGACCAGTTGGTCGCTCATGGGGGCGGCCGCCAGGTAGAAGACCTTGTTGTGCGCCGCGAAGCCGCCCAGGGCCAGCCCGGATTCGGAGCGCATGCCGCCGAACAGCACGTCGACCTTGTCTTTCTCCAGCAGTTGCAGGGCGGCCTGCACGGCATTGTCGGCACGGTCGCCATCGTCGCGCGACAGCACCTGCAGCTTGCGTCCCAGCACGCCGCCCGAGGCATTGAGCTCTTCCTGGGCCAGTTGCCAGCCCTTGCGGTAGGGGTCGAGAAAGGCGGGATAGGCCTTGTAGCTGTTGATCTCGCCGATGCGCAGCGGCGGCGCAGCCTTCTGCGCATGGACCGCCGCCGCCAGCGTCAGGGCAGCGAGCGCGGCGGCCAGCGCGGCGGCGTGGCGTGGCAAGGGAACGTTGAGGCGATGCATGGGGCGGCGTGCTCGGCTGGCGTTGGCCGGCGGGCGCAGTTCCCGGAACCGGTGATCCGGCGTGGCGCCTTCGGCTTGGGTCCGCCCGCGGTATCCCGCGGACAAACAAAAAGGCCCTGCATGAGCAGGGCCTTGAACGATACCGTAAAACGGATACCGCGAATTTATCCGCTGAATTACTTCAGCTTGGTTTCCTTGTAGTCGACGTGCTTGCGCGCGACCGGATCGAACTTCTTGATCAGCATCTTTTCCGGGGTGTTGCGCTTGTTCTTCGTCGTGGTGTAGAAGTGACCCGTGCCCGCGGTGGACTCGAGCTTGATTTTTTCACGGATGCCTTTGGCCATGTCGTGCTCCTGGTATTAGATGGGGGCGGGTCGCTCAGACGGCTTCGCCGCGGGCGCGCATGTCGGCCAGCACGGCGTCGATGCCGTTCTTGTCGATCGTGCGGATGGCGGCGGCGGTCACACGCAGGCGAACCCAGCGGTTCTCGCTTTCGACCCAGAACCGGCGCGATTGCAGGTTGGGGAGGAAGCGACGCTTGGTCTTGTTGTTAGCGTGCGAAACGTTGTTGCCCACCATCGGGCCCTTGCCGGTAACTTGGCAAACGCGTGCCATGGATACACCTCTTGGGTTGTTCTAGCCGCGCATGGGAAAGGACAGAGAGGAGATCGGCCGGCCCTGCCTGAGGGCCCTTCGTGAGACGCTGCGCGGACTCGTGGTGATCGCGCAGGTGCTGAAGAAGTGCTTATACCCCGCCGCCTGCCGCCCCACGCGGGCGGTAGTCAGAGTGTGTCGAACGCAAAGCATAGCGGTCGCACACGGGAAATATTGCGGTATTTGCTGAAATTCTGCTGGAGAAATCCAGGCAATCGCTGATTCTAGTATGGATGTCGGGGTGAAGTCAAGCGCCGCGCCGTGCAATCCCGCCACACAGCCACGACAGGCAGGCGCAGGCCGCCAGCACGGTGGCCAGCGGCAGGACGCTGTCGCTCTGCCAGGCGCTGACGGCCAGGCCGGCCAGCGCGCCGCAGGACAGTTGCAGCATCCCCAGCATGGCCGAGGCGGCGCCCAGGCGGCCGCCTTGCTCGGACAGGGCCAGCGCGGCGGAGTTCGGATTGACGAAGCCCTGGCTGAACATGTAACCCATCAGGCAGATCATCAGCACCGGCAGCGCCATCAGGCCGGTGATGGCCAGCAGGAAGGCCGCCAGGCTGGCCAGCGCCAGGGCGGTCTGGGCGCGCCGTTGCAGCACCACCGGCGGCAGGCGGCGCAGCAGGCGCGCGCTGACTTGCGAGCCGATGATCAGCGCGGCGGCGTTGGCGCCGAACAACAGGCCATAGTATTCGGGCGGCACGCCGTACAGTTCGATGAACACGCGCGGCGAGCCGACGATGTAGGCGAACATGCCGGCCTGCCCCAGGCCGCCCGCCAGGCTGTGCGCCATGAAGCCGCGGTGCTCCAGCAGGCCGCCATAATTGGACAGGATGGTGTTCAAGCGCAATGGCATCACGCGCTCGGGCGCCAGCGATTCGCGCATGGTCAGCGACACGGCCGTCAGCAGGGCGAGGCCCAGCAGCGCCATCACCCAGAACAGGCTGCGCCAGCCGACGAACCCCAGGAGTTGCCCGCCCACCAGCGGCGCCAGGATGGGCGCCAGGCCCATGACCAGCATCATGAGCGACAGCGCGCGCGCGGCGTCCTGCGTGGAATAGTGGTCGCGGATGACGGCGCGCGGAATGACCACGCCGGCCGCGCCGCCCAGCGCCTGCAGCAGGCGGCACAGCGTCAGGGTCTCGATGCTGCCGGCCACGGCGCATCCCACCGAGGCCAGCACGTACATCACCAGGCCGACCTGCATGGGCAGCTTGCGGCCATAGCGGTCGGCCAGGGGGCCATAGGCGATCTGCGCCAGGGCCAGGCCCGCCAGGTAGGCCGCCAGGGTGCGCTCGACCTCGCCTCGCGGCACCTCCAGCCCCTGCGCGATGGCGGGAAAGGCCGGCAGGTACATGTCGATGGAGAACGGTCCGATCGCCGTGACCGCACCCATGAGCAGTAACCAGCCAGGGAAGGTGCGGGACAGCGATTGGGAGGGCATGTGGGCGAGGACGCTTGAAGAGTGGCGGCGGGGGGCGGCGCTGGTCGGACAGGCACGCTACGTGCGCAGCGGGTAAACGAAAGAATCTAGCATGGGGCAGCTTACACGCAAATTTCTTCGGTTTTCCGATAAAGTCCTTCTCAATGTTTTCGTAACAGGGGAGAGGGTCTCGTGAATCCTGTGCTTTCAGCAGTGGATCGCAAGCTCGGCAGCCTGCCGGTGCCGGTCCAATTGATCATGCCTGACGGAACGAAAGTCGGTCCTTCCGACGCCAGGGTCAGGTTCGTGGCGCGTGACAAGACCGCGTTGGCGCATCTGGCGACCGGCGCGGTGGGAGTCCTGGGGCAGGATTACGTCGAGGGGCGCATCGACATCGAAGGCAGCATGCGCGACCTGATGACCGCGGCGGCCGCCTTGCTGCCCGATTCGCCCATCGACGATACCGAGGGAGGCGTGCTGAAGAAGGTGGCGCGCAAGATGATCTCGGTGTCGCGCCATTCGATGGACCGCGATGCGCGGCAGATCGAATTCCACTACGACCTGTCCGACGACTTCTATGCGCTGTGGCTGGACCCGCGCCGGGTCTATTCCTGCGCCTACTTCCGCACGCCCGGGATGCCGCTGGCGCAGGCCCAGGAAGCCAAGCTGGACCACATCTGCCGCAAGCTGCGCCTGCAGCCGGGCGAACGCTTCCTGGATGTGGGCGCGGGCTGGGGCGGCCTGTTGCTGTGGGCCGCGGAGCACTACGGCGTGGATGCCACCGGCATCACGCTGTCGAAGAACCAGCATGCCTACGTCAACAAGCTGATCCAGCAGAAAGGCCTGTCGGGCCGCGTGCGCATGGAGCTGCTG
This sequence comes from Bordetella ansorpii, assembly GCF_900078705.1. GTDB lineage: Bacteria > Pseudomonadota > Gammaproteobacteria > Burkholderiales > Burkholderiaceae_B > Bordetella > Bordetella ansorpii_A. The sequence continues at coordinate 985,060 of NZ_FKIF01000007.1, read as the reverse complement.
GACTACCGCAACCTGGACGAGAGCCAGGCCTTCGACAAGATCGCGTCGGTCGGCATGTTCGAGCACGTGGGGCGCGCGCAGTTGCCCGACTATTTCGCCAAGCTGCGCCGGCTGATCAAGCCGGGCGGCCTGATCATGAACCATGGCATCACCGCGTCGGGCGTATACAACGCCGAGATGGGCAGCGGCATGGGCGAATTCATCGAAAAGTACATCTTCCCGGGCGGCGAGTTGACGCATGTCAGCCGCGTGCTGGAGGCGGTGACGCTGGGCGGGCTGGAGTCGGTGGACGTCGAGAATCTGCGCCCGCATTACGCCCGCACGCTGTGGCACTGGAGCGATTCGCTCGAGGCACAGCTGGACCGCGCCAGCGAGATCCTGCAAGGCGAGCGGGGCCAGCGTTCGCTGCGCGCCTACCGCCTGTATCTGGCGGGCTGCGCGATGGCGTTCGAGCACGGCTGGGTGGCCCTGCACCAGGTGCTGGTGTCGACCCTGGCCTCGGGCCGCCACGACGAGCTGGACAACCCGCCGGACCTGGCCTATCCGTGGCGCCGCGACTATATCTACGAAGGCCGCCAGGCCGTGCCCGAACCGCTCTCGGACAGCCCCGTGGTGGTGCCGTTCACGACAGGCGACAAGGCCGCCTGACGGGCCTGTTTTTACCGGCCCGTCGGGCGGCGGGCCGGCCGCAAAAAACGATCAATAACGGGGTGCGGGTTGAGCGTGCCGGCAAAAACGTTTAACATGCCGCCTTCTTCGCTCAGCTTCAGTCATTTTTCAAGACTGCATTTTCTGTGATTGGTTTTGGTGCGTCGCACCAGACGGGATCACTGTCCTACGGGCACCAGGCTCCCTTCCGTCTGATGCTCTTCTGTTGGTGTCGGTTTGTATTGGCGGTTCTGCCCGTCTTCCGCACAACCCCCCTAGCTACTCGGCACATGCCGGCGTTGCGCGCCGTCATCTGTCCCTGAAACCTATGGAGGCAAAAAAGCCCATGCGTCATCCTCTCTGCAAAACCGTGGCCGCCGCGGCCGTCCTGTTCGCCTGCGCCTCGGGCGCCCAGGCCGCCGAAGCGTCCTGCGAACTGAACCGGCCCGTCAATTTCGGCGGCATGAACTGGGAGTCGAACCTGGTCGTGGTCGAGATCGAACGGTTCATCATGGAGCAAGGTTACGGCTGCAAGACCGAAGTGCTGCCCACCGAAACGCTGCCCGCCCTGGCCGCGCTGGAGCGCGGCGACCTGGACATCAATTCCGAGATCTGGCTGAACAGCGTGGCCGATCCCTGGGACAAGGCGGCCAAGACCGGCAAGGTCAAGCGCATCGGCGAACTCTACATGGGGGGCGAGGCCTGGTTCGTGCCGCGCTACACCGCCGAGCGCCTGCCGGCGCTGAAGTCGGCGACCGACCTGCCGAAGTTCAAGGACAAGTTCACCGATCCCGAAGAGCCCTCGAAGGGCCGTTTCTACGGCTGCCCGGCGGGCTGGGGCTGCGAGGTGACCAGCACCAACCTGTTCCACGCGCTGAAGCTCGACGACACGTACACCCTTTATTCGCCTGGCACCGGCGCGGCGCAGAAGGCGGCGCTCACCGCGGCCTACAAGCGCAAGCAGAACGTCGTTTTCTACTACTGGTACCCGACCCCGCTGGTGGGTTCGATGGACCTGGTCAAACTCGACATGCCGCCCTACGACGCCGAAAAGCACAAGTGCCTGACGGACAGCAAGTGCGCCAATCCCCAGCCCAGCGCCTATCCCGAGAACCCGGTGTTCACCGCCGTGAACACGAGCTTCTCTGAAAAAGCCCCCAAGCTGACCGCCTTCCTGTCCAAGATCTCCATTCCCAACCCGGTGGTCGACGAGACCCTGGCGCACATGGAAGAGTCCGGCGACGAGGCGCGCGACGTGGCCCGGTGGTTCCTGAAGAACAAGGCCGACGTGTGGACCAAGTGGGTCGACGCCGACGTCGCCAAGCGCGTCCAGGCCAAGCTGTAATGGTGCTGGCGTTTCGGCCGCGGGCCGCAACTTTCCGGAGCTGATCGATGTTTCCAGAGATCATTGCCCCGCGCGCGGTGCGCGGGGCGATCGACACCTTCGTCGATCACCTGGTGACGCAATACGCGGACACCCTCGAGTCGCTGTCCAAGCCCTTCCTGCACGTGCTGGTCTGGCTCGAACAGCTGTTGCGAAGCGCGCCCTGGTGGGCCGTGGTGCTGGTGGTCGTGGTCCTGGCCTATGCCGTGGGCCGCCGCATCGGCCTGGCCGTGGGCATGGGCGCGCTGCTGTGCGTGATCGGCGTCCTGGGCCTGTGGGACGCCGGCATGCAGACGCTGGCGCTCATGATCATGGCCACGGGGCTGTCGGTGCTGATCGGCATCCCGCTGGGCGTGCTGACGGCGCGGATGAACTGGCTGCGCGGCATCATGATGCCGGTGCTGGACGTGATGCAGACCATGCCCAGCTTCGTGTACCTGATCCCCGTCGTGATGCTGTTCGGTCTGGGCAAGATCCCGGCCATCATCGCCACGGTGATCTACGCGGTGCCGCCGCTGATCCGCCTGACCGACCTGGGCATCCGCCTGGTCGACCGCGAAGTGCTGGAGGCCGCGCGGGCCTTCGGCGCCAGCCCCCGCCAGCAACTGTTCGGCGTGCAGTTGCCGCTGGCGCTGCCCAACATCATGGCCGGCCTGAACCAGACCACCATGATGGCGCTGTCCATGGTCGTCATCGCCTCGATGATCGGCGCGCGCGGCCTGGGCTACGAAGTGCTGCTGGGCATCAACCGCCTGGAAGTCGGCCGCGGCCTGCTGGCGGGCCTGGGCATCGTGGTGCTGGCCGTGCTGTTCGACCGCATCACCCAGTCGTACGGACGGCGCGTGCGCCAGGGAGGGCACCAATGAGCAAGATCGAAGTCCGCAACATCTACAAGATCTTCGGGTCGCATCCGCGGAAGTGGCTGAAGGCCGCGCAGGACGGCGTCAGCAAGGAGGCGCTGCTGGCCGAGAGCGGCCACACGCTGGGCCTGCGCGACATCAGCCTGTCCATCGACGAAGGCAGCATCTACGTCATCATGGGCCTGTCGGGCTCGGGCAAGTCCACGCTGATCCGCCACTTCAACCGGCTGATCGATCCCAGCGCGGGGCAGATCCTGGTCGACGGCGCGGACGTCATGGCCATGGACGACAAGCAGCTGGAGACCTTCCGGCGCACCAAGATGAGCATGGTGTTCCAGCGCTTCGGCCTGTTCCCGCACCGCACGGTGCTGGACAACGCCGCCTATGGCCTGCAGGTGCAGGGCGTGGGGCGCGCCGAACGCGAGAAGCGCGCCATGCACTGGCTCGATCAGGTGGGGCTGTCCGGCTTCGAGAAGCAGTATCCGCACCAGTTGTCCGGCGGCATGCAGCAGCGCGTGGGCCTGGCCCGCGCGCTGGCCACCGACGCCGAAGTGCTGTTGATGGACGAGGCCTTCTCGGCGCTGGACCCGTTGATCCGCCGCGAGATGCAGGACCAGTTGCTGAGCCTGCAGTCGCAGTTGAACAAGACCATCGTGTTCATCACGCACGACCTGGACGAGGCCCTGCGCCTGGGCAACCGCATCGCCATCCTGAAGGATGGCGAGCTGGTGCAGGAGGGCACGCCCGAGGACATCCTGCTGAACCCGTCGAACGACTACGTGCAGGCCTTCCTGCAGGACGTGAACCGCACCAAGGTGCTGAACGCGTCGCACGCGGTCAATCCGCCGCGCCTGACGCTGACCATGCGTTCGCGGCCGGCGCATGCGCTGGAGCGCATGAAGGCGCTGGACTACGCCTATGCGCCCGTGCTGGACGGCAAGCGCCTGGCCGGCGTGCTGACGGCCAAGGCGGCGTTGGCGATGGTGCAGGAAGGCGCGCGCGACATTTCGCGCCAGGTGACGGACCTGGCCTCGGTGCCGGCCACCGCCGGCCTGGACGAAGTGCTGGCTCGCCTGGTGCACAGCGACCAGCCGGTCGCCGTGACGGGCGAGGGCGACGAGTTCCTCGGCATGCTGTCGCGCGCCAAGGTGGTCGAGCTGGTGACGCCGGTCGTGGCCGCGGCCGATGCGCCCGCGGGCGAGCCGGCCGGAGCGGCGAGCACGCCCGTCAATCCAGCTTGACGTTGGCCTCCCGGATGATCTCGCCCCAGCGGCGGGTCTCCGAGCGGATGTAGGCCTCGTACTCCTGCGGCGTCGCGCCCAGCGCCTGGGCGCCCTGGACCTTCAGTTGCTTCTGCATTTCGGGCGACCGGAGGGCGCGGCGAATTTCGGCGTTCAGCTTGTCCACGATGGGCTGAGGCGTGCCCTTGGGCACCATCACGCCCTGCCAGGCGCCCACCTCGAAACCGGGCTTGCGCGCCTCGGCCACGGTGGGCACGCCGGGCAACTGGTCGCTGCGGGCCTTGCTGGTGATGGCCAGGGCGCGCACCTTGCCATCCCGGATGAAGCCCAGCGAATCGTTCAGTGTATTGGTCATGAACTGCACCTGGCCGCCGACCAGGTCGGTCATGGCCGGCGCGCTGCCGCGGTACGGCACGTGCACGGCCTCCACCCCCAGTTCGCGCAGCAGCATCACGGCGCCCAGGTGGGTGACGTTGCCCGGCCCGGCGGAGGCGAACGACAGTTTGTCGGGCGCGCGTTTCACGTAGTCCACGAAGCCCGCCAGGTCCTTGGCCGGGATGGACGGATGCACCAGCAGCACCAGCGGAATCACGGCCGTGGACGACACGGCGGTAAAGTCCTTGGCCGGATCGAAATTCAGCCTGGTGTACAGATTGGGGCTCAACGCGATCGACGAGGTGTTGTACAGCACGGTGTAGCCGTCGGGCTTGGCCTGCGCCACGGCCTGCATGCCGATGGTGCCGTTGGCGCCGCCCTTGTTCTCGATGACGACCGTCTGGCCCAGTTGGCCGGTCAACTGCCTGGCCAGCACGCGCGCCACCAGGTCGGTGGGGCCGCCGGGCGGGAAGGGCACCACCATGGTGATGGGGCGTTCGGGCCAGGCGGCGTGCGCGGGGGCGTTGGCCAGGGCCAGCGCCGCCAGGGCCGCGCCGGCGGCCAGGCGTGCAAAACGGGGGATCATGCTTGTCTCCTGATTGTTGGGTGTCTTGCGGTCGGCGTGCCCTCTGGCGGGGCGTTCGCCGTTTATTCCGGCTTGCCGGCCAGCATGCGCACGGCCGTGTACTGGATGACGGGCGTGCCATGCTGGTTGCGGATCTCGATGGCCGAGCTGACGATGGCGCGGTTGTGCTTCGAGGTCGGCCGCACGCCCGTCACTTCCACCTCGGCCCATACCGTGTCGCCGGCCACCACGGGCGCCAGTATCTTCTTGTGGACTTCCAGCAAAGCCAGGCCGGTGCCCTGCACCATGCCCTGCATCAGCAGGCCCTCGATGATTCCGTACGTCAGCGCGCCCGGCACCGGGCGGCCCTGGATCGCACCGCCGCCGAAGGTGGTGTCCGTGAAGATCGTCTCCAGCATGCCGGTGGCGCTGATGAAGTTGATGATGTCGGTCTCGGTGATGGTGCGGCGCAGGGTGTGGAAGCGTTGGCCGACTTCCAGCTCCTGCCAGTAGTAGCCCATGCCCAGGACGGTGATTGGTTCGCTCATGCGTGTCTCCTTATACGTTCGATTCAGTGCAGAATTTCGGTAGGCAGAGCGTGGTATTGCTGCTGTTGTGTGGATGCCTTGCCGATGAATGAAAGGGGGCAGGGCGCCGGCTACGGCGCCGGTTTGCCCGCCTGGCTGTCGTCGCGCGCCGCGCCGCTGGCCAGCAGGTCGTCTATCCGCGTGTCCGACAGGCCTGCCTGGCGCAGTACGTCGCGCGTGTGCTGCCCCAGCCGCGGCGGCATGCCGGGTGCGACCACCGAGCGCTGCAGGCGCACGGGATTGCGCACCAGCCGGTAATGACGGCCGGTGTCGCTTTGCACCTCTGGGAAAAAACCGACGCTGGCCAGGTGCGGGTCCTGTTCCAGGTCTTCCAGGCGGTTGACGGGCGCGGCCGGAATCTCCAGTTGCTGGCACACCGCCAGCCAATGCGCGGTGTCGTGGCGGGCGACCAGGCCGCCCACCAGCTCGTACAGCGCGTCGATGTGCCGCGTGCGCGCGGCGATGCCGGTAAAGCGCGGATCGTCGGCCAGTTCGGGATGGCCGCAATGCATGAAGAAGCGGCGCCAATGCGTATCGGTGTACGGCATCATGCAGAGATGGCCGTCCGACGTCTGGTAGGGCCTGCGCCACGGCGCCAGCACGCGCGCGTAGCCGGGCTCGGCGTCCTGTTCGGCCAGGTGGCGGCCGTAATAGTGTTCGAGCAGCACGTAGGAACTCATCGCCTCGAACATCGGCACCTCCAGGTGCTGGCCCTGGCCGGTGCGCTCGCGCTGGAACAGCGCCGCCAGGATGGCGTGCGCCGCCATCAGCCCGCAGGTCTTGTCGGCCGCGATGGTGGGCATGTAGCGCGGCGTGCCGCCCTGGCGCCGCATGATGTCGGCGATGCCGGACAGGCCCTGGATGATGTCGTCGTAGGCGGGCCGGCCCGCATAGGCGCCGCCTTCGCCGAAGCCGTACAGGCCGGCGTAGACCAGGCGCGGATGGCGGGCGCACAGCGTGGCCGGGTCCAGTCCCAGCCGGGCCATCTTCCCGGGCCGCATGCTGTGCATCAGCACGTCGGCGCCGTCGACCAGCGCCAGCAGCGCGTCGCGCGCGGCGGGCTGCTTCAGGTCCAGCGCCAGGCTGCGCTTGTTGCGGTTCACGCCCAGGAAGATGGCGCCCAGTCCCGGCTCTTGGGACGGGCCGGTCTGGCGCGTCGAGTCGCCCTCGGGCGATTCGATCTTGATGACGTCGGCGCCGTAGTCGCCGAGGATCTGCGAGGCATAGGGACCGAACACGACCGAGGTCAGGTCCAGGACGCGCACGCCCGCCAGCGCGGCGGTGTCTGAGGTATGTGGGTGCATGACGGAAAATCCTAATGACCGCAGGCATAAACGTCTAATATGGCTTCGGTATAGATCGATACGGAATCCGTTATGAGTCTGGACTTGCGCCATCTGCGGCAGTTCGTCGCCATCGCCGAGCTGGGCAGCTACCGCCGGGCGGCCGAGGCGCTGCACATCGCCCAGCCGGCGCTCTCCGTATCGATACAGAAGCTGGAGCACGCGGTGGGCGTGCAGTTGCTTGCGCGGGGCGCGCGCGGCGTGTCGCTGACGGCCGCCGGCGAAGCCCTGATGGGCGATGCGCGCCGCGCGCTGTTCCATGCGGACCAGGCGCGCCGGGCCGCGCGGCGCGTGGCGCTGGGCGAGTCGGGACGGTTGCGGCTGGGATTCGTGGGATCGGCCACCTACGAGTTGCTGCCGCGCTGCCTGCCGGCGTTTCGCCAGCAATATCCCGACGTGCAACTGGAACTGCGCGAGGACAGCACCATCGGCCTGGTGGCCGCCTTGCGCGCCAACGAACTGGATGCCGGATTGGTGCGCGGTCCGCTGGCCGACGATCCCGAGCTGGCCTCGTGGGAGGTGGAACGCGACGACCTGATCCTGGCGCTGCCCTCGGACCATCCGCTGGCCGGCCGCGGCCCGGTGGACATGCGGGACGTGCGCGGCGAGAGCTTCGTGATGTACGCACCGGCGAAGGTGCCGGGACTGTATGGCGTGGCGGCGGCGCTGTGCCGCAAGGCGGGGTTTTCACCTCGGGTCAGCCAGGAGGCGATCCAGGTGCAGACCCTGGTCAGCCTGGTGGCCAGCGGTCTGGGGCTGGCCCTGGTGCCGGGGGTGACGCGGGCCTATTCGACGCCGCGCGTGGCGTTCGTGCCGATCGCCGATGCCGATGCGCGGGATGCGCTGGCCCTGTCGCTGGTGACGCTGCGCGATACGCCGTGCATGCCGGTGCTGAGGCTGCGGGACAGCATCGCGCTGCAGTGCGAGGCGCGGTCGTAGGGGGCTGGCCTGCCGTCCGGCCTTTCGCCCCGCGAGGCTTCCTTGGCGCTATCGGCAGGTTCGCGGGGCGCCGCCCGCGGCTTGCGGCGGGACGGACGCCGCTGCGAGCCTGATCGGGCCGGCGCGGGACTCAGCGTCCCGCCGCCTTGGCCGTGAGGCCGCCCGCCACGCCCATGTCGGTGTTGGGCACGTCGGTCAGCACGACGCGGATGTCCTGTTCCGCGATGCCGAGGCTGGCGTGGATGGCCAGGCTGAGCGCGGCGATCAGCGTGGCTTTCTTCGCCTCGTCGCGGCCGGCGATCAGGCGCACCAGCGCCAGGGCCATGGGATGGCCGAGTTTGCCGGCGACGATCACGTTCCTGGCGTCGACCTCTTCCAGCACGATGCGGATGGACTGCACCGGCGCGCCAATGCTGGCCTCCACGGCCCGGGTGGCGTTCTCCAGCAGCGCGGTCTTCTCGCTGTCGGTGTGTCCCTGCATGATCTGGATGTTGAGGATGGGCATGGTGTTTCCACGAAGGTAGGAAAAGGCATGGGGCCGCCGGCGCAATCCCGCGCCAGCGGTGGTCGCCACATTCTGCCAGTCCGCGCGCCCGGCGTCAGTCGATCTTTGCGTACAGGTCGGTCCGCAGGAAGGACAGCGCCGATTCGCCGTGGGCCGCCAGCGCGGCCGCGCCGATGCGGCCCTGCCAGCAGGTCTCGGCCCCGGCCGCGCGGCGCCACTCGCGCAGGCGCCGCGTGTAGCGCTGCAACGCGTATTCCTCGGTGACGCCGATGGCGCCGTGCACGGCGTGGGCGATGTCGGCCACCATGGTGGCCGCCGCGCTGGTGCGCGCCTTGCCCAGCGCGGCCAGCAGCGGCTGCGGCGCCGTGCCCGCGCTCTGGAACGCCAATTGGGCCGCCATGCGCGCCGCCCAGACCTGCTCGGCCATGATGCTCAGTTGCTGCTGCACGGCCTGGAAACGTCCGATGGGCTTGCCGAACTGGCTGCGGTCGTTGGCGTAGTCCACGGTCATGCGCAGCACGCGTTCCAGGGCGCCCGCCAGCAGCGGCGCGGCGGCGGCCGCGGCCAGTTCGGCCAGGCTGGTGCCGGTCAGCGGCGTCGCGTCGGCGGTGGCCTGAACCGGCCACACCATGTCGGCATCCAGGCTGCCATGCCCGCCGGACGGCACGCGCTGCGCCGCCTCGGCCGGCAGCAGCAGGGCGCCGTCGGCCAGCGCCACCAGCACCCACTGCGCCGCCCCGCCCGCCCATACCGCTGGGGCCACGACGCCGTTGGCATCGCGCGCCGCGCCGAAAGGAGCCAGCGCGATCGGCCCGGCGGGCGCCGCGTGCCCCGCGGCATGCAGCCACGCGCGCGCCAGCATCGTCTGCACGAAGGGCACGCCCATGCCGTGCCAGCCCGCCGCGTGCGCCAGGGGCAGGGTGTCGCACAGCCGCAGGCCGGCGCCGCCTGCCTGTTCCGGCACCAGGGCATCCAGGAAGCCCGATTCCTCGAGGGCCTGCCAGGCCCGCGCGGCGCCCTCGCCGCGTTCGATCGCGCGTTGCACGTCCGGCGCGTAGGCCTGCGCGAACAGCCGCTGCGCGGCATCGCCGAATAGATCGTCCATCTTCGTTTCCTTATCTGAGGCCCAGGCCGCGCGCGATGATGCCGCGCAGGATCTCGCGGGTGCCGCCGCGCAGCGAGAACGTCGGGCTGACCTGCTCGACATAGGCCAGCGTGCGCAGCAGTTCGGGCGAGGCCGGCTGCTCGGGCGTGCGGCCCAGCGCCTGCGCGATCAGGCTGGGGATGCGTTGTTCCAGTTCGGTGCCCAGGTCCTTGACCAGCGCGGCTTCGGTGGCGGGGGCGAGGCCGCGCGCCAGTTGTCCCGCGATGGCCAGCGACATGCCGCGCAGCGTGGCCAGGTGCGCCAGGATCTCGCCCAGCGCGGCGCGGGTGAGGTCGTCGTCCAGGCGTTGGGCGCGGCAGTGCTCCAGCCAGCACTCGACCAGCGCCATGCTGGAATACAGGCGTTCGGGACCGCTGCGCTCGAAGGCCAGCTCGGCGTTCACCTGCTGCCAGCCTTCGCCCTCGGTGCCGATCAGCGCATCGGCCGCCAGCGCGACGTCCTCGAAGAAGACCTCGGAGAAGTGCGAGTCGCCGGCCAGGTCTTCGATGGGCCGCACCGTGACGCCGGGCAGCGACAGGTCGATGATGACCTGCGACAGGCCCTGGTGGCGGTCGGCCGCCGTGCCCGAGGTGCGCACCAGCGCGATCATGTAGTGCGACCTGTGCGCGTTGGTCGTCCAGATCTTGCTGCCGTTCAGCCGCCAGCCGCCATCGGCGTGGGGGTCGGCCCGCGTGCGGATACTGGCCAGGTCCGAGCCCGAGCCGGGTTCGCTCATGCCGATGCAGAAGAACGCCTCGGCGCGGCAGATGCGGGGCAGGTAGTGCTGCCGCTGCCATGGCGTGCCGTACTTCAGGATCAGCGGCGCGCTCTGGCGGTCCGCGATCCAGTGCGCGGATACCGGCGCCCCCGCGCCCAGCAACTCCTCGGATAGCACGAAGCGCGCGAAGTGGCCGCGCTGGGCGCCGCCGTATTCGCGGGGCAGCGTCAGGCCCAGCCAGCCGCGTGCGGCCAACTGGCGGCTGAAATCAGCGTCGAAGCCCATCCATGAGCGCGCGCGCCGGTCGGCGGGTACGTGTTGCAAGGCATGCTGAAGGAATTGCCTGATCTCGCTTCGCAGCGCTTCGTCTTCGGCGGGAATGGCCGTCAGGTCCAGCGTATCGATCATCCGGGTTCGTCTCGTCGTGGCTTTTGTGTGGCCGCATTCGCATTCGCATGCGCATGCGCAGGCGTCTGGCGCAGCGCCATCCAGGCTGGACTATCCCGCGCGGCTTGCGCGGGCGTCCAATATTTTTTTGAGGAAATGCCATACGCATTTCCTATCGCCTGGCCGGCATCGGGTCCCAGGCCCGCGAGTATGATTGCTGCACTGCGGCGTTCCATCGGGCAGGCCAGCAGGCGGCGCGCCCGTGGGACTGCGCATGCAGCGCCGCGTCAGATCACTTATATGAGAGGAGCAGTGCCATGAACGAAGTCATCGTCGCCTCCGCCGTCCGTACCGCCATCGGCGATTTCGGCGGCGCGCTGAAGGACGTCCCGCCCATCGACCTGGGCGCCGCCGTCATCCGCGCCGCGCTGGAACGCGCCGCCGTCAATGGCAATGAAGTGGGCCACGTCGCCGTCGGCCACGTCATCAACACCGAGCCGCGCGACATGTACCTGTCGCGCGTGGCCGCCATCAATGCCGGCATCGGCAAGGAAACGCCGGCCTTCAACGTCAACCGCCTGTGCGGCTCGGGCCTGCAGGCCATCGTGTCGGCCGCGCAGACCATCATGCTGGGCGATGCCGAGATCGCCGTGGGCGCCGGCGCCGAAAGCATGAGCCGCGCGCCGTACATCGCGCCCGCGCAACGGTGGGGGGCGCGCATGGGCGACGCCACGATGCTGGACATGATGACCGGCGCGCTGACCGACCCGTTCGGCCGCATGCACATGGGCGTCACGGCCGAGAACGTCGCCGCGCGCTTCGGCATCAGCCGCGCCGACCAGGACGCCCTGGCCGCCGAGTCGCACCGCCGCGCGGCGGCCGCCATCGACGCCGGCCACTTCCGCGACCAGATCGTTCCCATCGTCCAGAAGACGCGCAAGGGCGAGGTCACGTTCGACACCGACGAGCACGTGCGCCGCGACGTCACCGCCGACAGCCTGGCGGGCCTGAAGACCGTGTTCAAGAAGGAAGAGGGCACCGTCACCGCCGGCAATGCCTCGGGCCTGAACGACGGCGCGGGCGCCGTGGTGCTGATGAATGCCGCCGTGGCCGCCAAGCGCGGCGTGAAACCCCTGGCGCGCCTGGTGGCCTATGCGCACTCCGGCGTGGACCCCGAGATCATGGGCATCGGCCCGGTGCCTGCCACGCAGGCCGCGTTGAAGCGCGCCGGCCTGACGGTGGACCAGCTGGACGTGATCGAGGCCAACGAGGCGTTCGCCGCGCAGGCCTGCGCCGTGTCTCGCGAACTGAAGTTCGATCCGGCCAAGGTCAATCCGAACGGCAGCGGCATCAGCCTGGGCCACCCCATCGGCGCCACCGGCGCCATCATCACCGTCAAGGCGCTGCACGAGCTGCGGCGCGTCGGCGGCCGCTATGCGCTGGTCACGATGTGCATCGGCGGCGGCCAGGGCATCGCGGCGATCTTCGAGCGCGTCTGATCGCCGCCGGGGCCCGATCACGCTGACGCGCCGTGCGGGCACGGCGCGTCGCGGGTCACGGAACCGGACGCCTCCCATACCCGATGCGCCCGTGTTGCCGGCATCGCTACAATGCGCCATGCCGAAATCCCCCGCCTCAACGCGCGGCGCCGCGTCCGCGCCGCCAGACATGCCGTCGCTCTCCGAGTCCGACGGCATCCGTTATCTGCACTTCAGCACCGAGTGGGTCCAGGGCGCCATGCGCATGGACGATCCCGCCGAACTGGTGCTGGAGTACACCGCCCAGATGATGGGCTGGCTGCTGTTCCTGGAGCCTCCGCGCGAAGGCCCCATCGGCCTGCTGGGCCTGGGAGCGGGCTCGCTGGCGCGCTTCTGCCTGAAGCACACCCGCAGCGACGTGACGGTGGTGGAGTGGAATCCGCGCGTCACCTCGGTGTGCCACCTGTTCTTCCGCCTGCCGCGGTCGCCGCGCCTGACCATCCACCACGATGACGCGGGCCAGTGGGTGATCGATCCCGCCAATGCGGGCACCTGTCCGGTGCTGCTGGTGGATCTGTACGACGCGCAGGCGCAGGGGCCGGTGCGCGATTCCGTCGGCTTCTACATGGGCTGCCGCCAGGTGCTGGGCGACGTGGGCATGCTGGCCGTGAACCTGTTCGGCAAGCATGAGAGCTTCAGCCGCAACATCGGCAATCTGAGCAAGGTGTTCGACGGCCGCATCGTGCTGCTGCCCGAGATCGATGCCGGCAACCGCATCGTGCTGGCGTTCAACGGGCCCGACCTGCGCGTCAGCGCGGCGGACCTGATGGCGCGCGCCGAAGTCGTGGAATCCACCTACGGCCTGCCGGCGCGCCGCTGGGCGAAGTCGCTGATGCCGCATGCCGTGGATGGCGTGCTGCATTTCTAGGCGCGGATAGGTCCGGGCCTGCCGCGAGGCCTTCGCCGCCTGGTGGCGGGGCCTGCGTCAGGCGCGCGCCCGCGCCCAGGCGCGGTGCCGCCCTCCGGCCCGGCAGTGCCGAGCGTGCATCCCTGCCGCGCCGCACCATCGAAATATAAGGGGCCGGGGCTTACCGGCCCGGAAAAACGGCACTATCATGGGCTGTCCATAATTATGAATTATGGTTTTAGCGAGTCCGCCGCCCATGACCGTTCCCATCGTCCGCCAGGCGCTGTACCTCGAAGTCGCCGACCGTTTGCGCGACATGATCCGTTCGCGCGCGCTGGCCGCGGGCGCCTGGATCGACGAGGCCGCGCTGACCGGCCTGCTGGGCATCTCGCGCACGCCGCTGCGCGAGGCCCTCAAGGTGCTGGCCACCGAGGGACTGGTTCGGCTGGAACCCGGCCGCGGCTGCTTCGTCAGCGAGCTCTCGGTGGCCGATCTCGAACAGATCTTCCCGCTGATGGCCATGCTGGAAGGGCGCTGCGCCTACGAGGCCGCCCAGAAGGCATCCGCCTCCGACCTGAAGGCGCTGGAGCCGCTGCACCGCGCGCTGCGCACGCATGCCGCCGCCGGCCGCATCGACGACTACTACGAGGCCAACGCCCGCATCCACGAGGCCGTGCAGGCCCTGGCCGACAACCGCTGGCTGTCCGACATGGTCGGCGGCCTGCGCAAGGTCCTCAGCCTGTTCCGCCACAAAAGCCTGGCGCTGCCGGGCCGCATCGAGGAATCCTGCGCCGAGCACCTGGCCATCTTCGCCGCGCTCAAGGCGCGTGATCCCGAAGGCGCCGAGGCGCTGGCGCGCAAACATCTGCTGCGCCAGTTCGACGCCCTGCGCACGCTGGCCACGCAAGAGGCCGTGCCTGCCGCCGCCCCCGCCGTGCCCAACCTGATTTCCCACCTCGCCCTGCCGGAGTCCGACGCCCATGCCCGCCCCCGAAACGCTCGCCCGCGCGCGCGCCCCGCGCGCCCCTGAAGTCTCCGATCCGGCCAGCGAGCCGGATCACGTTGCCGAAGCCAGCGGCCTGATGGCGCGCATCAGCCGGCTGTGGGAGCGCGATCCCGTGCCGGACGCGGCCGCGGTCGAACCGCTGCTGGCCGCGCGCCTGACCGACGTGGCCGCCAACAAGCTGGCGCGGCTGTGGTGCACCGGCTATGCGGCGGCCGACGGCAAGCGGCGCCGCGCCATGCTGGGCGCGCTGGCCCAGGCGGCCGAGGCCAGCCGCGAGCGTGGCGAAGGCTGCGCGCGCCTGTTCAAGCGCTTCAATGCCTTGCCCGACGGCCTGCGCTTCCTGGTCGAACTGCGCGCCGACATGCTGCGCTGGCGCAAGCAGGTGGCGGGCGTGCAGGGGCTGGACAAGGAACTGGAAGGCCTGCTGTCGGCCTGGTTCGACGTGGGCCTGCTCGAACTGCGCCGCCTGACCTGGGATTCGCCAGCGTCGCTGCTCGAAAAGCTGATCATCTACGAAGCCGTGCACGAGATCCGCTCTTGGGACGACCTGCGCCATCGCGTGGCGGGCGACCGCCGCTGTTATGCCTATTTCCATCCGCAGATGCCCGACGTGCCGCTGATCTTCGTCGAGGTCGCGTTCGCGCCACAGATGGCCGACGACGTGCAGGCGCTGCTGGACACGCAGGCGCCCGCGCCCGACATGGACAAGTCGCGCTGGGCGATCTTCTATTCCATTTCGAACACGCAGGCGGGCCTGCGCGGCATCAGCTTCGGCAATTTCCTGCTCAAGCGCGTCATCGAGCGCCTGCTGGAAGAGGCGCCCAAGCTGAAGTCCTTCGCCACGCTGTCGCCCATGCCGGGCCTGCGCGACTGGTTGTCGAAGTTGTCCGCGCAGGAGGTCGAGCAGATCGTGCGTGAAAGCAAGAGCAAGGTCAGCGCTGGCGCGCCGGATGGCGCTCGCTGGGCCGAGCGCCTGGCGCGGTCGGCCAAGGGCAAGCCCAGCGAGGCGCTGCGCCGTGCCGGCCTGCGCCTGGCCGCGCACTACGTGCAGACGCTGAGGAACGGCCAGCCGCTGGACCCCGTGGCGCGCTTCCACATGGGCAACGGCGCGCGCGCCGAACGCGTCAACTGGGCGGCCGACGTGTCCGAGAATGGGCTGCGGCAGTCCTGCGGCATGATGGTCAACTACCTGTACGAGCTGGACAAGCTGGACGAGAACCTGACGCGCCTGGGCCAGGGCAAGCCGCCCGCCAGCCGCGCCATCTCGCGCCTGGCATGACGGCGGGGGCCGGTCGGCCGGACGGCGCGCGCACGCGTGCCGTCGTGGATGGGGCTGCCCAGCAGCCGGACCTGCCGCCCCGCGCCGGCGCCGGCGGCGCCAGCGCCGGTCAGGCGGCGGCCGCTGCGGACAGCGCCGCCTCGGACCGTGTCCTCGTCCAGCGCGATGGCGCCGTCGCCCGCGTCACGCTGTCCCATCCTGGCCGCCTGAACGCCATCACGGTGGCCATGTGGCGGCAACTGCGCCAGGCCTTCGATACCTTTTCCGCCGACGGCAGCCTGCGCTGCGTGGTGGTGGCGGGCGAAGGCGGCAATTTCGCGGCCGGCGCCGACATCCGCGAGTTTCCGCGGGTGCGCGGCGACCGGGCCGCCGTGCGGCACTATCACCGCGAGGTGCTGGCGCCCGCGCTGCGCGCCGTGGCCCATTGCCCGCATCCCGTGGTGGCCGAAATCGAGGGCGTCTGCGTGGGAGGCGGCCTGGAGATCGCCAGCCAGTGCGACCTGCGCATCGCCGCCGAGTCCGCGCGCTTCGGCGTGCCCATCAACCGGCTGGGCTTTCCCATGGCGCCGGAAGAGATGCAGGGCCTGCTGGCCCTGGCTGGCCGCGCCGCCACGCTGGCCATCCTGCTGGAAGGACGGGTGTTCGGCGCATCCGAGGCGCTGCGCCTGGGCCTGCTGACTCGGGCTGTCCCCGATGGCGAGCTGGCCGATGCGGTGCGAGACTGCGTGGCGGGCATCCAGCGCGGCGCGCCGCTGGCCGCGCGCATCAACAAGCGCCAGTCGCGCCGCCTGCTCGATGCCGCGCCGCTTTCGGAAGCCGAGTACGACGATTATTTTTCCTATGCGGACAGCCGCGACCACCGCGAGGGCGTGCGCGCCTTCCTGGCCGGCCAGTCCCCCACCTTTACCGGAGACTAGACAAGGTGAGCAACGCCAATCTGTATGCCGTGCTGGAAGGCGGCTTTCCCGCCGATCGCAGCAAGGTCGCGCTGGAGACGCCCGACCTGCGTTACACCTGGGACGACATCGACCGCGCCAGCGCCTGCCTGGCGAACCTGCTGGATTCGCTGAATCTGCCCGAAGGCGCGCGCGTGGCCGTGCAGGTCGAGAAGTCGCCCGAAGCGCTGTTGCTGTACCTGGCCACGCTGCGCGCGGGGCTGGTCTATCTGCCGTTGAACACCGCCTATCGCGAATCCGAGATCGAATACTTCCTGGGCAACGCCGAGCCCGCCGTGGTGGTGTGCTCGCCCGCCAACCTGGAATGGGTCAAGCGGGCCGCCGGGAAGGCCGGCACCGCCCATGTCTACACGCTGGACGAGCACCGCGGCGGCACGCTGCTGCAAGCCGCAGCCTCCATGCCGCAGGCGTTCGACACGGTGCAACGCCAGCCGGACGACCTGGCCGCGATCCTGTACACCTCGGGCACCACCGGCCGCAGCAAGGGCGCCATGCTCTCGCACGGGAACCTGGCTTCCAACGCGCGCACGCTGCACCAGTACTGGGGCTGGCGCGCCGACGACGTGCTGTTGCACATGCTGCCGATCTTCCATGTGCACGGCCTGTTCGTGGCCTCGCACGGCGCGCTGCTGGCCGGCGCGCGCATGATCTGGCTGCCCAGGCTGGACGTCGAGCAGGCGCTGCATTACCTGCCGCAAAGCACGGTGATGATGGGCGTGCCCACTTATTACGTGCGCCTGCTGGCCGAACGTCGTTTCGACAGGAAGGCGTGCCGCAACATGCGCCTGTTCATCTCGGGTTCTGCGCCCCTGCTGACGGAAACCTTCAACGATTTCCGCGAGCGCACCGGCCACACCATCCTGGAACGCTACGGCATGAGCGAGACGGTCATGCTGACGTCGAACCCCTACCACGCCGGCGAAGGCGAGCGGCTGGGCGGTACGGTGGGCAAGCCGCTGCCGGGCGTCGAGGTCCGCGTGGTCGATGACGCGGGCACGCCGCTGGCGCCGGGCGAGATCGGCAACGTGCAGGTCCGTGGTCCCAATGTGTTCTCGGGCTACTGGCGCATGCCGGAGAAGACCCGCGAAGAGTTCGCCGAGGGCGGCTGGTTCAGGACGGGCGACGTGGGCCGCTGGGGGGGCGAGGCCGGCGGCCGCGCCGCGCCCGACAGCTACCTGTCCATCGTGGGCCGCAGCAAGGACCTGATCATCTCGGGCGGCTACAACGTCTATCCGAAAGAGATCGAGACGCTGATCGACGAGATGCCGGGCGTGTCCGAATCGGCCGTCATCGGCGTGCCGCATCCCGATTTCGGCGAGGCGGTGGTGGCGGTCGTGGTGCCGCGCACGGGCGCCGCGCTGGACGCCGCGGCCATGCAGGCCGAACTGAAGTCGCGCATCGCCAATTTCAAGGTGCCCAAGCGCATCCACGTCATCGAGCAACTGCCGCGCAACACCATGGGCAAGGTGCAGAAGAACGTGCTGCGCGATACCTACCAGGCGCTGTAGCCTTGCGGGGCCGGCGGTGACGAGCCCGCCGCCGGCCATCTCATCCCCTTGAAACAGGAGTCCCACTCTCACCCTTGCGCGTTGCTTTGGATGCTGCAGATTCACCGATCCGGTTCCGGTCCGCGTGGACCAGGCTGGCCATATAACAAGACGGACACACGTACCGTCCTGCGCTGTACCAAAGAGGAGACATCATGAGACAACCCACCATCGGCGTGGCCGCCTTGGCGCTGGCCGCGGTTCTCTCGTCCGCGCCCGCCGCGGCCGAGTGGCCCGAACGCCCCATTACCATCGTCGTGCCCTTTCCCGCGGGCGGCGGCACCGACACTTTCGCCAGGCCGCTGGCCCAGCAACTGGGCTCGCAACTGGGCCAGAGCGTGGTCATCGACAACAAGGGCGGGGCGGGCGGCACCGTCGGCGCGTCCTTCGCCGCCAAGGCGCAGCCCGACGGCTACACCTTCTTCATGGGCGGCGCGCATCATGCGCTGGCCCCTTCCCTGTACAAGAGCCTGAAGTACGACATCCAGAAGGATTTCGTGCCGGTCGCGCTGCTGGCGCAGCCGCCACAGGTCATCGTGGTCAATCCCAAATTGCCCGTGAAGGACGTCAAGGGACTGATCGAGTACGCCAAGGCGCGTCCCGGCCAGATCAATTTCGGCACGGCGGGCAAGGGCAGCACGCACCATCTGGCCGGCGAGCTGTTCGCCATGCAGACCGGCATCAAGCTGGTCGACGTGCCCTACCAGGGCGCGGGCCCGATGCTGTCGGCGCTGATCGGCAGCCAGGTCGACCTGGCCTTCGACGGCCTGGGCTCCTCGGCCACGCACATCCGCGGCGGCAGCATCAGGCCGCTGGCGGTCGCATCGCCGCAGCGCTCGCCGTCCTTCCCCGACGTGCCCACCGCCGCCGAGGCCGGCGTGCCGAACTACGAGGTCTCGACCTGGTATGCCCTGTGGGCGCCGGCCGGCACCCCGAAAGAGGCCGTCGACAAGATGACGGCCCACGTCACCCGCGCGCTGCAATCCGCCAAGATCAAGGAGATCTGGGCCAGCAACGGCTCGGCCATCCCCGACATGACCGGGCCGGCCTTCGGCACCTTCCTCAACAGCGAAGTCGCTCGCTGGGCCAAGGTGGTGAAGGATTCCGGCGTGACGCTGGAGTGACGGCGCGGGCCGGGCGCGCCCGCCCGGCCACTTACCGAATGTCAAACCTGCCGCCTGCGCGGGTCCCTACACTGGAAGGCCGATCACCCGTCCGGCGCCGTGGCGGCAGGTCCGCCCGCGGCGCGGCACAAACAGGGAGCAGGCGATGAGGAAGATGGTGATGGCTGGCGCGCTGATGGCCGCCATGTCTTCGGGGGCGATGGCCGCCGAACAGACGACGACCGTGGAGATGTCCTTCGTCAGTCCGAAAGGCGTGGAGCAGCCGGCCGGCAAGATCCGCATCGAGCAGAACAAGTACGGCGCCCTGCTCACGCCCGACCTGTTCGGGTTGCCGCCCGGCGCGCACGGTTTCCATCTGCACGCCAACGGCTCGTGCGATCCGGGGCCGGTGGACGGCAAGACTGTCCCGGCGGGCGCCGCGGGCGGGCACTGGGACCCGGACAAGACGGGCGCGCACAAGGGCCCGTACGACGACAGCGGCCACAAGGGGGACCTGCCTGCGCTGTACGTGGCGGCCGACGGCAAGGCCACCTATCCGGTGCTGGCCCCGCGCCTGAAAGCTTCAGACTTCAAGGGTCATGCGCTGATGGTGCACGCGGGGGGCGATAACCACAGCGATCATCCCGAGAAGCTGGGCGGTGGCGGGGCGCGCATCGTGTGCGGCGTCGTGAAATAGACCCTCTGTCTGCGTGGCGCCGCACAGCCTGTGCCGCCGGGCCGGCCAACACCTTTAGGGATTCCCCGGGGCGCTCGGCGCCCTGGGCGCGTTAGACTACGCGTCTCATGCCAGTTGGCCGGGGTAGAGAGAGGACCCGGCGGCGACCGCGCATGTCCATCATTCAACCCAAAGGGTGCAAGGAGCATAAGAAATGCTGATCGGAAAAAAACATTTTCTGACGGTGGGCGCACTGGCGCTGGCCGCGGCCATCCATGCCGCGCCGGCCGTGGCGCAACAGAAGTCGGTGGCCATCACCGCCATCGTCGAGCATCCCGCACTGGACGCCGTGCGTGACGGCGTGCAGGAAGCCCTGAAGCAGGCCGGCTACGAGTCCGGCAAGTCGCTGAAGTGGCAGTATCAAAGCGCCCAGGGCAACACCGGCACCGCCGCGCAGATCGCCCGCAAGTTCGTCGGCGACCGTCCCGACGCCATCGTGGCCATCGCCACCCCGTCCGCGCAGGCCGTCGTGGCCGCCACCAAGGACGTGCCCGTGGTCTACTCGGCGGTCACCGATCCGGTCGCGGCGCAACTCGTGCCCAGCATGCAGGCTTCCGGCACCAACGTCACCGGCGTGTCCGACCTGCTGGCCCTGGACAAGCAGATCGATCTGATCAAGAAGGTCGTGCCGCAGGCCAAGCGCGTGGGCATGGTCTACAACCCCGGCGAAGCCAACTCGGTGGTGGTGGTCAAGCAGATGCAGGAACTGCTGCCCAAGGCCGGCCTGACGCTGGTCGAAGCCGCCGCGCCGCGTTCGGTGGACGTGGCCTCGGCCGCGCGCAGCCTGATCGGCAAGGTCGACGTCATCTACACCAACACCGACAACAACGTCGTGTCGGCGTACGAGGCGCTGGTCAAGGTCGGCAACGATGCCAAGATCCCGCTGGTCGCCTCGGACACCGACAGCGTCAAGCGCGGCGCCATTGCCGCCCTGGGCATCAACTACAAGGACCTGGGCATGCAGACCGGCCGCATGGTCGTGCGCATCCTGAAGGGCGAGAAGCCCGGCGCCATCCCGTCGGAAACCAGCTCCAAGCTCGAGCTGTACGTGAACCCGGGCGCCGCTTCCAAGCAAGGCGTCACGCTGTCCGACGCCCTGGTCAAGTCCGCCGCGCAAGTCATCAAGTAATGCCGCATCGGGCGCGGCGGCCCACGCGGCCGCCGGCCCGCCTTCTTCCTAACGAAACCAAGGAGGCGCCGGCCGCGTTCACGAGACCCGGCCGGCCGTGTTCTCTTTCATGTCTCTTTTCTCATTGCTGGGCGCGCTGGAAATCGGCCTGGTGTTCGCCCTGGTCGCGCTGGGCGTACTCATCTCGTTCCGGCTGCTGCGCTTTCCCGACCTGACCGTCGACGGCAGTTTCCCGCTGGGCGGCGCCGTCTGTGCCACGCTGATCTCGGCGGGCTACGATCCCTTCACCTCGACCATCGCCGCCACGTTCGCGGGCGCGGCCGCGGGCCTGGTCACCGGCTGGCTGCACGTGCGGCTGCGCATCATGGACCTGCTGGCCAGCATCCTGATGATGATCGCGCTGTATTCGATCAACCTGCGCGTGATGGGCAAGCCCAACGTGCCGCTGATCACCGAACCCACCGTCTTCACGCTGCTGCAGCCCGAGTGGCTCAGCGACTACGTGGCGCGTCCCGTCATCCTGGTCTTCGTGGTGATCATCGCCAAGCTGCTGCTGGACTGGTTCTTCGGCACGCAGACCGGCCTGGCGATGCGCGCCACCGGCTCCAACGGCCGCATGGCCCGCGCGCAGGGCGTCAATACCGGCGCCATGATCCTGGGCGGCATGGCGCTGTCCAACGCGCTGGTCGGCCTGGCGGGCGCGCTGTTCGCGCAGACGCAGGGCGGCGCCGACATCTCGATGGGCATCGGCACCATCGTCATCGGCCTGGCCGCGGTCATCGTGGGCGAGAGCATCCTGCCGTCGCGCAAACTGGTCATGGCCACGCTGGCCGTCATCATCGGCGCCATCGTGTACCGCTTCTTCATCGCGCTGGCGCTGAACAGCGATTTCATCGGCCTGCAGGCGCAGGACCTCAACCTGGTCACCGCGGTGCTGGTCACGATCGCGCTGGTGATTCCCATGCTCAAGCGCCGCCTGGCCGGCAAGAAGGGGTAAATCATGCTCAGCGCAAAAGACCTCCGCATCACCTTCAATGCCGGCACGCCCATCGAGACGCGCGCGCTGCGCGGGCTGTCGCTGGAGATTCCGAGCGGCCAGTTCGTCACCGTCATCGGCTCTAACGGCGCCGGCAAGTCGACCTTCCTGAATGCCGTGTCGGGCGACCTGTCCGTCGATAGCGGCAGCATCGGCATCGACGGCCACGACGTCACCCGCCGGCCCGTCTGGGAACGCTCCAGCCTGGTGGCCCGCGTCTTCCAGGACCCGATGGCGGGCACCTGCGAAGACCTGACCATCGAAGAGAACATGGCGCTGGCGCAGAGGCGCGGCGCGCGCCGTGGCCTGTCCCGCGCGGTCAGGGCCAGCATGCGCGAGAACTTCCGCGAGCGCCTGGCCACGCTGGGCCTGGGACTGGAGAACCGCCTGACCGACCGCATCGGCCTGTTGTCGGGCGGCCAGCGCCAGGCGGTCAGCCTGCTGATGGCGGCCTTGCAGCCCTCGCGCATCCTGCTGCTGGACGAGCACACCGCCGCGCTCGATCCGCGCACCGCCGACTTCGTGCTGCAACTGACGGCGCGCATCGTGGCCGAAAACAAGCTGACCACCATGATGGTCACGCACAGCATGCGCCAGGCGCTGGACGTGGGCGAGCGCACGGTGATGCTGCACCAGGGCGAAGTGGTGCTGGACGTGTCCGGCGAGCAACGCCGCGGCATGGACGTGAAGGACCTGCTGGCCATGTTCGAGCGCGTGCGCGGCGAACAATTGGCCGACGACGCGCTGCTGCTGGGCTGACGCGTTGGGGGGCATCCTGTCCGCCATTTCGCGGCGGGCAGGGGCCCTGTCCATTCTCGACGGCGCCCCGGTTGCGTCCCGGCGGGCTTCCCGGCATCATGGTCGCGCTGCCTCCAGGAGCTGTACACCGATGATTTCCTTGCCGCGCATCTTGGCGTTGGCCTGCGCCTGCGGCCTGTTGGCCGCTTGCGCCTCGGGGCCGTCCATCCGCAGCGATTACGACCGCAACGCCGATTTCGGGCGCTATCGCACCTTCGGCTTCGCGGCCGCCGCCGATGCCGGCCAGCCAGGCCACGGCACGCAACTGGCCGACCGCCTGAAGGCCGCCGCGCGCGGCCAGATGGAAATGCGCGGCTATACCTACACCGAGCGAGACCCCGATCTCCTGGTCAACTTCAGCGCCAAGGTCGAGGAGAAAACCGTGGGCGCGCCCGGCGGCGGCAGCGCGCCATTGCCCGTCTGGGGCTACCGCACGGGCTTCTATTCGGGCTGGCCCGGCCATCCCTTCGGCGGGCCGGACCTGCGGTATTCCGAAGGCACCCTGAACATCGACGTGGTCGACGCGCGCCGCAAGCAACTGGTGTGGGAAGGCGTCAGCGTCGGGCTGGTGGGCGATACGGCCTTGGTCCCGTCGCCCGAACAGGTCGGCCAGGCCGTGGCGCGCCTCTACGCACGCTATCCCTTCCGCGCCGGGGTGTCGGCGCCGCAACTGCCGGTGCAGTGAATGGCATCACGCAAATCCTCCTCCAAGCTGCCGAACTACCAAACCGTCGCGCTGGTGCTGCAGGGCGGCGGCGCGCTGGGCGCCTACCAGGCGGGCGTCTACGAAGGCCTGCACGAAGCAGGCATCCGGCCCAACTGGGTGTCGGGCATCTCCATCGGATCGATCAACGCGGGCATCATCGCCGGTTCGCCGGAAGATGAGCGGGTGGCGCGGCTGCGCGGTTTCTGGGAAGCCATCTGCCGCCCCACGGGCTTTGCCGGTCTGCCGTGGGGCGAGACGCTGGCGGGCCTGTTCGGCGGCATGCCGTTCGGCTTCGGCTCGCCCATGGTCACGGGCCAGTTGGCCGCCTTCCGGGCGCTAACCCAGGGCCAGCCCGGTTTCTTCACGCCACGCGTGCCATCGCCCTACCTGCTGCGCGATTCGGGCGCGGCGTCCACCAGTTTCTACGACACCTCGCCCCTGGCGGCCACGCTGCGCGAGTACGTCGACTTCAAACTGTTGAACAGCGGTGCGGTGCGCGCCAGCTTCGGCGCCGTCAACGTGCGTACTGGCAACTTTGCGTATTTCGACAGTACGCGGCAACCGTTGGGCCCCGAGCACATCATGGCCTCGGGCGCGCTGCCGCCGGGTTTTCCGGCCGTCGATGTCGACGGCCAGTCGTACTGGGACGGCGGCATCGTCTCCAATACGCCGCTGGCCGAGGTGCTGCGCGTGCATCCCATGCCCGACACGCTGGCTTTCCAGGTCGACCTTTGGCCGGCGCGCGGCAAACTGCCGACCAGCATGGACGAAGTGGCGCAGCGGCAGAAAGACATCCAGTATTCCAGCCGCACGCGCCTGGTTACGGATAATTACCGCAAGATCCTGCAGTTGCGCCACGGCCTGCAGACCCTGCTGGAGCGCCTGCCCGCCGACCAGCGCAACAGCCCCGACCTGGCCGAGCTGCGGGCCCAGGCCTGCACGCCGCTGGTCAATGTGGTGAACCTGATCTACCAGGCCAAGCACTACGAGCGCGAGTCCAAGGATTACGAGTTCAGCACCGAGGCCATGCGCGAGCACTGGCGGTTCGGCCTGGCCGACATCCGCCGCACCCTGGCCCAGCCGGGCGTGCTGGACAAGCCCACGGTGGACCAGAGTTTCATCACCCACGACGTGCACCGCAGCGCCGCTGATTCGCGGTAAAGTGTGCGCCGATAGGGGAGCGGCACGTCGCAAAAGACCCGCGTTTCGTCGGATCGGGCCCGCTTTTAATAAAAGCTAAAAAACTTTCGCTACAGTAGCGGCCTTCCAGCACGTCCGGGCTCCCGGGCTTTTGGCCGGTATCGCCCCGCAGAACACGCTTTTTCAAGCTTGAGGACCCCATGCGTCTTTCCCATGAGCGTTTTTCCGTCATAAGTGCTGCCACCATCCTGGCGTTCAGCCTGGCTGCTTGCGGCAAGAAGGAAGAGGGTGGCGGCCCCGGCGGCATGATGCCGCAGGTCAGCGTCGTCACGGTCCAGCCGCAGCGCACGCCCATCGTCTCCGAACTGCCGGGCCGCGTCGACGCGGTGCGCGATGCGGAGATCCGCGCGCGCGTCACCGGCATCGTCGAGAAGATCGCCTTCGAGCAGGGCGGCGACGTCAAGAAAGGCCAGAAGCTCTTCAAGATCGATCCCGCGCCTTATCAAGCCTCTTATGACCAGGCCACGGCGCAACTGAAGCAGGCGCAGGCCGACCTCTTCAGCGCCAAGGTGCTGGCCGAGCGCTACGCGCCGCTGGTCAAGGCCAACGCGGTCAGCAAGCAGGAGTACGACAACGCCGTGGCCTCGTTCCGCCAGGCCGAGGCCGCCGTCGCCGCCGCCCGCGCCACGCAGACCTCGGCGCGCATCAATCTCGACTACACCGACGTCACCTCGCCCATCGATGGCCGCATCGGCCGTCCGCTGGTCACCGAAGGAGCGCTGGTCGAGTCGGGCTCGGCCACGCAGATGGCGCTGGTGCAGCAGCTCGATCCGGTCTACGTCGACCTGACGCAGTCCACCTCCGAACTGGCCGACCTGCGCCGCGCGCTGGCCTCGGGCAAGTTGCAGAGGGTGGGCGACGGCGCCCGCGTTACCGTGCTGCTGGAAGACGGCAAGCCCTACGAGCAACCCGCCAAGCTGCTGTTCACCGGCATCACGGTCGACCCGTCGACCAGTCAGGTCACGCTGCGCGCCGAGGTGCCCAACCCGGGCAACGAGTTGCTGCCCGGCATGTACGTGCGCGTGCGCGTCGAGCAGGGCGTGGACGAGAATGCCCTGCGCGTGCCGCAGCAGGCCCTGCAGCGCACGCCCGACGGCAAGCAGAGCCTGATGGTGGTGCGCGACAACAAGGTCGCCCAGATTTCCGTGTCCACCGGCAACGTGGTGGACAACGAATGGGTGATCACGGACGGCCTGAAGGCGGGTGACGTCGTCATCGTCGAAGGCTTCCAGAAGATCCGCCCGGGCGCGCCCGTGCAGGCCACGCCCTGGAAGAAGGGCGGTGGCGCGGGGCAACCAGGGCAACCTGGCGCCGGCCAGCCGCCCGCCGCGCAAGGCCAGCAACAGGGCCAGCAAGGCCAGAAATGAGCGGCACGCGGCGCATGACGCGCCGCGTTCCCCGTCCGTGAGCAGCGCTTTACGAGTCAGCCGACATGCCGCAATTTTTCATCGACCGACCGATCTTCGCCTGGGTGGTTTCCTTCTTCATCCTTCTGGTGGGGATCCTGGCGGTCAACAACATGCCGATCTCGCAGTACCCGGACGTCGCGCCGCCTGCCATCCAGATCACCGCGACTTACCCCGGCGCCTCGGCCAAAGAGGTATCCCAGTCCGTCACCAGCATCATCGAGGACGAACTGAACGGCGCCAAGGGCCTGCTGTACTACGAATCGGTCAGCGATGCGTACGGCCAGGCCCAGATCACCGTCACCTTCGCGCCGGGCACCGATCCCGACCTGGCGCAGGTGGACGTGCAGAACCGCGTGTCCAACGTCTCGGCGCAACTGCCGCAGGCGGTGGTGCAGCAGGGCCTGCGCTATGAGAAGACCAGCGCCGGCTTCCTGATGATCGTCACGCTGTCGTCGGTCGATGGCTCGATGGACCAGACGGCGCTGGCCGACTACGTCAAGCGCAACATCCAGAATCCGGTGTCGCGCGTCACGGGCGTCGGCCGCTTCCAGTTGTTCGCCGCGCCGCGCGCCATGCGCGTCTGGGTCGACCCGAACAAGCTGGTCGGCTTCAACATGAGCATCGCCGAGGTCAACCAGGCGATCTCCAACCAGAACGTGCTGATCTCCGGCGGCACCATCGGCCAGCCGCCCAACCCCGACAGCCAGCGCGCCACGGCGACCGTCATCGCCAACGGCCAGTTGTCCACGGTCGAGGGGTTCGGCAACATCCTGCTGCGCGCCAATGCCGATGGCTCGCGCGTGCTGCTGCGTGACGTGGCGCGGGTCGAGGTGGGCGCCGACAACTACCAGTTCGGCGCGCGCCTGAACGGCAAGCCCACGGCGGCCTTCGCCATCGTGCTGGCCCCGGGCGCCAATGCCCTGGCCACGGCCGAGGGCGTGAAGAAACAGATGGACGAACTGTCCAGGTTCTTCCCGTCCAACATCAAGTACGACGTTCCCTACGACACCGCGCCGTACGTGAAGGTCTCCATCACGCAGGTGCTGCACACCCTGGGCGAAGCCATGGTGCTGGTGTTCCTGGTGATGTTCCTGTTCCTGCAGAACGTGCGCTACACGCTGATCCCCGCGCTGGTGGTGCCGGTGGCGATGCTGGGCGCTTTCGCGGTGATGCTGGCGCTCGGATTCTCCATCAACGTACTGACCATGTTCGCCATGGTGCTGGCCATCGGGATCCTGGTGGACGACGCCATCGTGGTGGTCGAGAACGTCGAGCGCATCATGGTCGAGGAGGGCCTGCCGCCCAAGGAGGCCACGAAGAAGGCCATGCCGCAGATCAGCGGCGCCATCGTGGGCATCACGCTGGTGCTGATCGCGGTGTTCCTGCCGCTGGCCTTCATGAGCGGCTCGGTGGGCGTCATCTACCGCCAGTTCTCGGTCGCCATGGCCGTGTCGATCTTCTTCTCGGCGTTCCTGGCGCTGAGCTTCACGCCGGCGCTGTGCGCCACCATCCTGAAACCCATCCCCAAGGGCCAGCATCACCAGAAGCGCGGCTTCTTTGGCTGGTTCAACCGCAAGTTCGACGCCACCACCCACGGCTACCAGAACTGGGTGTCGCGCACCCTGCACAAGGGCGGGCGCATGATGCTGGTGTTCGCCGTGCTGGTGGTCGCGCTGGGCTGGCTGTACCTGCGCATGCCGTCGTCGTTCCTGCCCGAGGAAGACCAGGGCTACGTGATCAGCAACATCGAACTGCCGGCGGGCGCCTCGGCCAACCGCACCGTCGAAGTCATCGAGCAGGTGGAGGCCTATTTCCGCAAGGTTCCCGCGGTGCAGAACATCATCACGGTGCAGGGCTTCAGCTTCAACGGCAGCGGCCTGAACGCGGCCATCGCCTTCACCACGCTGAAGGACTTCGACGACCGCAAGGGTGAAGAGAACAGCGCGGGCGCCATCGCGGGCGGCGCCATCGGCAACCTGTTGATGGGCATCCACGACGCCATGGTCTTCACCGTGGTGCCGCCGGCCATTTCGGAACTGGGCAATGCCAGCGGCTTCGACTTCCGCCTGCAGGACCGCGCCAACGCCGGCACCGAAGCGCTGGCCGCGGCCACCGCGCAACTGATGGGCGCCGCGATGCAGAGCCCCAAGCTGGCCCAGGTGCGCATCACCGGCCTGGGTCCGGGCGCGCAGCTCAGCCTGGAGATCGACCGCCAGAAGGCGGCGGCGCTGGGCGTCGACTTCGCGGAGGCCGCCAACCTGCTGTCGACCGCCGTGGGTTCCTCCTACATCAACAAGTTCCCCAACCAGGGGCGCATGCAGAACGTGTGGGTGCAAGCCGACCAGAAGTACCGCATGCAGGTCGAGGACGTGCTGCGCCTGAACGCGCGCAACAGCAGCGGCGGCATGGTGCCCCTGTCGTCCTTCGTCACGGCCAAGTGGGTCCAGGGGCCGGTGCAGGTGGTGCGCTACAACAGCTACGAGTCGATCCGGATCGGCGGCGACGCCGCGCCCGGCTACACCTCGGGCGAGGCCATGGCCGAGATGCAGCGCCTGATGGGCGAGCTGCCGCCGGGCTTCGGCTACGAATGGAGCGGCCTGTCCTATCAGGAAATGCAGGCCGGCAGCCAGGCGCCCATCCTGATGGCGCTGGCGCTGCTGGTGGTGTTCCTGGTGCTGGCCGCGCTGTACGAAAGCTGGGCCATCCCGCTGTCGGTGATGCTGGTGGTGCCCTTGGGCATGCTGGGCGCCGTGGCGCTGGTGTCGGCCATGGGCATGTCCAACGACGTGTACTTCCAGGTGGGCATGGTCACGGTGATCGGCCTGGCGGCCAAGAACGCCATCCTGATCGTGGAATTCGCCAAGGACCAGTACGCCCGCGGCATGGGGCTGCGCGAGTCCGCGGTCGAGGCGGCGCGCCTGCGCTTCCGTCCTATCCTGATGACCTCGCTGGCCTTCATCCTGGGCGTGGTGCCGCTGGCCATGGCCAGCGGCGCCGGCGCCGCCAGCCAGCGCGCGGTGGGCTACGGCGTGCTGGGCGGCATGCTGGCCGCCACGCCGTTCGCCGTGCTGTTCGTGCCGACGTTCTTCGTGGTGGTGCTGGGCCTGTTCAAGTCCAAGCCGCGCCTGCTGGGCGCCGAAGCGAAGGCGTTCGAAGCCGAGCAGGCCGCCAAGCGCGCCGAAGAACAACAGGCCGCCGGCCAGGCGGCCGATCCCCACGCGCCGCGCAACCCGCAAGGCGGCCAGGAGAACAAGTAATGATGGCCCGTTCCATGACCCGGCCCCAACTGGCGAAGTCCGCGCGCGGCGTGCTGGCGACTGCACTGGTCGCCGCGCTGGCGGGCTGCTCGCTGGCGCCCGACTACAAGCGTCCCGACGCGCCCGTGCAGGCCACGTATCCCGACCAGCCCAAGGTGCAGTTCGGCGACTACCAGACGAAGGCATCCGTCAACAGCCAGCCCGCGGCGGCGGTGGCGCCGGCCGGCGCCTACGCCGCGGCCGACATCGGCTGGCGCGAGTTCTTCCGCGATCCGCGCCTGCAGAAGCTGATCGAACTGTCGCTGGCCAACAGCCGCGACCTGCGCGTGGCCGTGCAGCGCGTCGAGGAGGCGCGCGCGCAATATGGCGTGCAGCGTGCCTCGCAATGGCCCAGCATCGGTGCCGGCGTGCAGGGCACGCGGCAACGCCTGCCCGCCAACATGCGGCAGGGCGGGCCCGATTCTCCCTCGATCTCCAGCCAGTATCAGGCCGGCCTGGGCCTGACGTCGTTCGAGATCGACCTGTTCGGCCGCCTGCGCAACCTGTCCGAGGCCGCCTATCAGCAGTACCTGTCGACCGAGCAGTCGCAGCGCAGCGTGCACATCACCTTGGTGGGCGCGGTGGCCGAGGCCTACTTCAACTTGCGCGCCGCCGACGTCCAGCTCGACCTGACCCAGCAGACGCTGGCCTCGCGCCAGCAGTCCTACGACCTGGTGAAGACGCGCTTCGACGGCGGCGTGGCTTCCGAACTGGACCTGAACCAGTCCAAGTCGCTGCTGGACACGGCATCGGCCAACCTGGCGCAACTGGCGCGCACCCGCGCCCAGGCGCAGAACGCCCTGGTGGTGCTGACCGGGTTGCCCAGCCTGCCCGCCGACCTGCCGGCGCCGCTCGAATTCGGCCGCGACCAACTGGTGGCGTCCGTGCCGTCGGGCCTGCCGTCCGACCTGCTCGAACGCCGCCCGGACATCCTGGCCGCCGAAAACCAGCTGAAGGCCGCCAACGCCAACATCGGCGCGGCGCGCGCGGCATTCTTCCCGACCATCTCGCTGACGGGCCTGCTGGGCTCCACCAGTTCGTCGCTGGGCGATTTGTTCAAGGGCGGGCAGGGCTTCTGGAGTTTCTCCCCGTCGATCCAGACGCCGATCTTCGCGGGCGGCAGTGTGCGCGAGGGCCTGAATCTGGCGCGCGCGCGCGCGATAATATCGCCGTGTCGCAATACGAGCAGACGATCCAGCAGGCATTCCGCGAGGTCGCCGACGCGCTGGCCGGAGAAGCCACCTACAATGCCCAGCTCGACGCCCAGCGCGCCCTTCAGGTGTCGTCGGCGCGTACGCTGGAACTGTCGGACATGCGCTATCGTGGCGGCATCGACAGCTTCCTGCAGGTGCAGACCGCGCAGGTGGATTTCTTCAACGCGCAGCTCTCGCTGGTGCAGACCGGGCTGGATTCCCTGGTCAACCGCGTCGAGCTGTACAAGGCGCTGGGCGGCGGCTGGAATGAAACGACCGTAGCCGCGCAGCCCGCGCCGCAAACGGCATCTCAGCAACAATGATAGAACTCGGCGTCAATATCGATCATGTAGCCACCCTCCGTCAGCAGCGCCACACGCCTTACCCCGATCCGGTACAGGCGGCGCTGCGGGCCGAGGATGCGGGCGCCGACCTCATCACCCTGCACCTGCGCGAAGACCGGCGCCACATCCAGGACGCCGACGTGCATGCCATCCGGCCGCTGCTGCGCACGCGCATGAACCTGGAATGCGCCATCACGCGCGAGATGCTGGACATCGCCTGCGCCGTCCGGCCCAGCGACGTCTGCCTGGTGCCCGAGAAACGCACCGAACTCACCACCGAAGGCGGCCTGGACGTGGTTGGCGGTTTCGCGGCGGTGTCCGATGCCGTGGCGCAACTGGCCGAAGCCGGCATCCGCGTGTCGCTGTTCATCGATCCCGAACCCGCCCAGATCGACGCCGCCGTGCGCGCCGGCGCGCCGGTCATCGAACTGCATACCGGGGCCTATGCCGAAGCCACCCAGCCCGGGCAAGAGCAGGCCGAACTGGCGCGCGTGCGCGCCGCCGTGGCCCACGGCCTGCGCGCCGGGCTGCGCGTCAATGCCGGCCACGGGCTGCATTACGGCAACGTGTCGGCCATGGCCGCCATCGACGGCATCGCCGAACTGAACATCGGCCATGCCATCGTGGCGCAGTCCGTGTTCGATGGCTGGGAAAAGGCCGTGCGCGACATGAAGGCGCTGATGGTGCAGGCGCGCCTGCAGGCGCAGCGCGGCGGCGAGCGCGGCGGCCAGCGCGGCGGCGCCTGATCCCCTGCTGGCCGTTCGCCGAACCGGTCCGCCATGCCCCGCACCGCCGCCATCGCTCCCGACGCTTCCAGCGAACTGTCCGCCGTCGACCTGACGGCGGTCGTCTGCGAGCTGGAGGAAGACATCGTCCTGGGCCGCCTGCATCCGCGCGAGCGCCTGATCGAGGACGACCTGATGCGGCGCTTCAATCTGAAGCGCCACGTCGCGCGCACCGTGCTGGGCGAACTGGCGCTGCTGGGCCTGGTCGAGCGGCGCAAGAACATCGGCTGCGAAGTGCGCGCCTTCTCGCCGCGCGAAGTGGCCGATCTCTACCAGATGCGCGAACTGCTCGAAACCGAGGCGGCCCGCCATCTGCCTTGTCCGCTGCCGCAGGCCGCCCTGCAGGAGCTGATCGCCATCCAGCGCGAGCACGACGCGGCCGTGGCGGGACTGGACCCGCGCGCGGTGTTCCGCAGCAATGTGCGTTTCCACCAGGCGTTGTTCTCGCATTGCGAGAATACGGTGCTGGCCCGGGCCATCGTCGAATACGCGCGCCAGACGCATGCCATCCGCTTCAGTTCGCTGGCCGACGCGCGCTATCGCGAACGCGCGCGGCAGGAACACTGGGCGATGATCGAGGCCCTGAAAGCGGGCCGGCGCGATGACCTGATCCGCCTGTGCCGCGACCACCTGGCGCCGTCGCGCGACGCCTATCTGGCGATGAACCGCCACCTGGCCTCTTGAATCTTCCTGGCGGTCCGCACGCGGCCGCCTCCGGGCCGGCGCGGGTCTCCGGGATGCCGCCAGGACGGGCAGGCGGGCACGCCCGAAGCGCCCTGGCGCCCGCGCAGGCCTCGCGTATCATTCGTCTATGCACGCTTGCGTGCCTGTCCGTTTCCTTACCCCGCGCCCCGTTCCTGCGATGTCCATGCCCGACGACTCGACCGCCTCGATTCCCCCCGCTCCCGGCAGCATCGCCGGCATCGGCATGGACCTGATCCGCGTCGACCGCATCGAGCGGGCGCTGGCGCGGCACGGCGACCGTTTTGCCCGGAAGATCCTGGGCGCCGAGGAACTGCAGAAATTCCACGCCCGCCGGCAACGCGATCCGGCGCGCGGCATCCGCTTCCTGGCCACGCGCTTCGCCGCCAAGGAGGCCTTTTCCAAGGCGATCGGGCTGGGCATGCGCATGCCCATGACCTGGACGCGCGTGCAGGCGCTGAACGCGCCGGGCGGCCGTCCGGTACTGGTGCTGTCGCCGGAACTGCGCGCCTGGTATGCCGAGCGCTATGGCGCGGCGCATGTCTCGCTGACCGACGAATCCGACATGGCCGCCGCCTACGTGGTGGTCGAGCACCGTCCCGCCGCCATCGCGGCCGGGCTGGCCGCCGCACAGCGCCAACACCAAGGAGCCGCCCATGGCGCGCCGTAGATCCAAGCACGTCCTGCCTCCCGGTCCCGTCGTGGTCGACGTGGCCGGCACGCGGCTGACCAAGGAAGAGAAGCGCCGCCTGCGCCACCCGCTGGTGGGCGGCGTCATCCTGTTCGCGCGCAACTTCGAGAACCGCGAGCAACTGTGCGAACTGACCCGCAAGATCCACGAGGCGCGCGAAGAGCCGTTGCTGATCTCGGTGGACCACGAGGGCGGCCGCGTGCAGCGTTTCCGCGACGACGGCTTCACCGTGCTGCCGCCCATGCAGGCGCTGGGCCGCGCGTGGGACCAGGACCCGCTGGGCGCCATGCGCATGGCCACCGCCGCGGGCCATGTGCTGGCCGCCGAACTGCGCGCCTGCGGCGTCGATTTCACCTTTGCGCCCGTGCTCGACCTGGACTACGGCGTCAGCAAGGTGATCGGCACGCGCGCCTTCCACCGCGACGCCCGCGTGGTCGCCATGCTGGCGCGCGCGCTGTCGCAGGGCCTGGCCTCGGCCGGCATGGGCGCCTGCGGCAAGCATTTTCCGGGCCACGGCTGCGTGGGCGCGGATTCGCACCACGAGATCCCCGTCGACCCGCGCACGCTCGAACGCATCATGACCGACGACGCCGCGCCCTACGGGTGGCTGGGCGAGCACGTGCTGCCGGCCGTGATGCCGGCGCACGTCATCTATCCCAAGGTCGATTCGCAGCCGGCCGGTTTCTCGCGCCGCTGGATCCAGGAGATCCTGCGCGGCAGGCTGGATTACGAGGGCGTCGTGTTCTCCGACGACCTGACCATGGAAGGCGCCGCGGTTGCCGGCGACATCCTGGGCCGCGCCCAGGCCGCCCTGGCCGCAGGCTGCGACATGGTGCTGGTGTGCAACCGCCCAGACATGGCCGACGATCTGCTGGCCCGCCTGGAATTCACGCCCAGCGCCGAATCGGTGGCCCGCATCCGCCGCCTGGCGCCCAGTCGCCGCGCCCTGAACTGGGACTCCCTGCAGGCAGACAGCCGTTATCAGCATGCCCGACGAATTCAATCTCAAATCGTTCCTGTCTGACCTGCCGCACCTGCCGGGCGTGTACCGGCACCTGGATGCCGCGGGCGAGGTGATGTATGTCGGCAAGGCGCGCGACCTGAAGAAGCGTGTCTCGTCGTATTTCCAGAAGACGCTGTCCAGCCCGCGCATCGCGCAGATGGTGGCCAGGGTGGCGCGCGTGGAGGTCACGGTCACGCGCTCCGAGGCCGAGGCGCTGCTGCTGGAAAACAACCTGATCAAGCGCCTGCGCCCGCGCTACAACATCCTGTTCCGCGACGACAAGTCGTATCCGTACCTGCTGATCACGGCGCACAAGTACCCCCGCATCGCGTATTACCGAGGCTCGACCAGCCGCGCAGGCCAGTTCTTCGGCCCGTTTCCCAACGCCTGGGCGGTGCGCGAGACCATCCAGATCCTGCAGAAGGTGTTCCGCCTGCGTACCTGCGAGGACACCGTCTTCGCCAACCGCTCGCGCCCCTGCCTGCTGCACCAGATCGGCCGCTGCACCGCCCCCTGTGTGGATGCGATCACGCCCGAGGCCTATGACGGCGACGTGCGGCGCGCGGCGCGCTTCATGAACGGGTCGGCGCAGGAGGTGCTGGGAGAAATCGAGGCGCGCATGCTGGAAGCGTCCATGGACCTGCGCTTCGAGGAAGCCGCGGCGCTGCGCGACCAGATGGGCACGCTGGCGCGCGTGCTGCATCAGCAGACCATGGAAAGCACCAACGGGGAAGAGGACACCGACGTCATCGCCGTGGCCATCGCGGGCGGCAAGGTGTGCGTGAACCTGGCCATGGTGCGGGGCGGCCGCCACCTGGGCGACAAACCGTTCTTTCCCACCCATGCCGAGGGCGAGGCCGCGGCCGACGTGCTGGAGGCCTTCGTGGCCCAGCACTACGTGGAAGGGGCGATGCCGCCCGTGCTGGTGTGTTCCCACGCGCTGCCCGACACGGACCTGACGGTCCTGCTGGCCGAGCAGAGCCAGGCGCGTCCGCCGCGCGTGCTGACGCGCCCGCAGGGCCTGCGGCGCTCGTGGCTGGAGCAGGCCCAGAAGAATGCCGAAATGGCCCTGGCCCGGGCCCTGACCGAATCGGGCGCGCGCGCCTCGCGCACGCTGGCGCTGGCCGAGGCCCTGGACCTCGATACCGACGAGACCGCGCTGGACGCGCTGCGCATCGAGTGCTTCGACATCAGCCATACCGCCGGCGAGGCCACGCAGGCTTCCTGCGTGGTGTACGAACACCACGACATGCAGCCTTCGCTGTATCGGCGCTACAACATCGTGGGCATCACGCCGGGCGACGACTACGCCGCCATGCGGCAGGTGCTGACGCGCCGCTTCGGCAAGGTGGCCGATGGCGACGCGGTCATGCCGGGCCTGGTGCTGATCGACGGCGGCAAGGGGCAGGTCGAGGTGGCGCGCCAGGTCTTCGTCGAGTTGGGCCTGGACATCCAGGCGCTGGTGGGCGTGGCCAAGGGCGAGGGCCGCAAGGTCGGCCTGGAAACGCTGGTGTTCGCCGATGAGCGGCTGCCGGTGGCGCTGGGCAAGGAGTCCGCCGCGCTGATGCTGATCGCCCAGGTGCGCGACGAGGCGCACCGCTTCGCCATCACCGGCATGCGCGCCAAGCGCGCCCGCGCGCGCAACGTGTCGCGCCTGGAGGAGATCGAGGGCGTGGGCGCGCGGCGCCGCCAGCGGCTGCTGGCGCGTTTCGGCGGATTGTCGGGGGTGACCTCGGCCAGTGTGTCCGACCTGGCGTCGGTGGACGGCATCTCGGATGAACTGGCCGAACGCATCTACGAGGCGCTGCACGGCTGAGGCCTTCCGAAGGATATCGCCCCCACAGGCCCCATTCCGCGTTCTGGACGCCATCACCCTGAGGTAGCATAGGAACACTATGCCAATAAATGTACCGATCATCCTGACCTGGCTGCGCATCGCCATGATCCCGCTGGTGGTGGGATTGTTCTACATCCCCGAAAGCTGGATGGCCATCGAGACGCGCGATACGCTGGCGGCCTGGGCGTTCATCATTGCCGCCCTGACCGACTGGTTCGATGGCTGGCTGGCGCGCCGCTGGAACCAGACCTCGGCCTTCGGCGCCTTCCTGGATCCCGTGGCCGACAAGCTGATGGTCTGCGCCGCGCTGCTGGTGCTGCTGGACCTGAACCGCGTCGACGCCTTCATCGCGCTCATCATCATCGGCCGCGAGATCACCATCTCGGCGCTGCGCGAGTGGATGGCCAAGATCGGCGCCAGCGCCAGCGTGGCCGTGCACCGCCTGGGCAAGTTCAAGACCGCCGCGCAGATGATCGCCATTCCCTGCCTGCTGTACGCGCGTCCGCTCCATGGCGTCGACCTGCGCTGGGTGGGCTTCTGGCTGATCATGGTGGCCGCGGTGCTGACCGTCTGGTCCATGCTGTATTACCTGCAGCGGGCCTGGCCGGCCATCCGCGAGAAAGCGCAGTAGCAGGAACGCGCGGGAGTAGAATCCGTTACGCGGCCTTCAGGGCCGCGTAATCCATTTCAGGTCCTGAGAACCCGACGCGGCGCATCAGACGCCAGCGCGGGCAAGACATGACGGAGGGGCTCGCGGCCGCCGTCCCGCAGACAATCCCGACGCGTCCATGCGCGCGTCCCCAGGGCGGCCATCGGCCGCAAGTACCCATGACCACCGCCGCAGATCCCGCATTGCTCGACACCCCTTTCCTGCGCCGCCGCGATTGGCAGATCATCATGCTGATCGGCGTGGCCCATGCCAGTTCCCATTTCTTCCAGTTGGTGCTGCCGTCGCTGTACGTGGCGCTGGGGCGCGAATTCCAGCTGGACTTCGCCGAGCTGGGGCTGCTGGTGTCGATGTTCTATGTGGTGTCCGGCCTGGGACAGGCCTCGTCCGGCTTCGTGGTCGACCGCATCGGGGCGCGGCCCGTGCTGTGGTTCGGCCTGGCGTGCTTCGTGCTGTCGGGCATCCTGATCGGAGCGGCCACCGGCTACACCATGCTGGCGCTGGCCGCCGTGATGGGCGGGGTGGGCAACTCGGTGTTCCACCCGGCCGACTATTCCATCATGAATCACCGCATCAGCCCGGCGCGCCTGGGCCATGCCTTCAGCACCCATGGCCTGACGGGCAACCTGGGCTGGGCGCTGACGCCGGTGTTCATCGGCACGATTTCCGCCCTGGCGGGCTGGCGCGTGGCCGCCTTCAGCGCCGCGGCGCTGGTGGCCGTGGTGCTGGGGCTGACGATTCTGGGCCGCAATCTGCTGGGCGATCCGGCGGGCAGGCCCGTGGCTGCAAGCGTCGTGGGCGGCGCGGCGCAGGCGCCTTCCCGCTCCCAGGAAAGCGCGTGGCAGACGCTGCTGGCCCTGCTGGCGCGGCCGGCGCTGTGGGGCGCCTTCCTGTTCTTCGCGTTCTCGTCGATCGCGCTGTCCTCGGTGCAGAACTACACGATTCCGCTGCTGGACCATTTGTATGGCCTGTCGGTGCTGGCGGCCAGTTCGGCGCTGTCGGGCTATATGGTGGCATCGGCCGTGGGCATGGCGGCGGGCGGTTTCCTGGTGTCGGCCACGCCGCGCACCGAACGCACGGTCATGCTGGCGCTGATCTGCGCGGGGGGGACGCTGGTGGTGCTGGCCATGGGGTGGCTGCCGCCGTTGATCGCCGCGCCGATGGTCGCGGTGGCCGGGTTCTGCTCGGGCATCGCCGCCCCGTCCCGGGACATGCTGATCCGGCGCGTCACGCCGCGCGGGGCCACGGGATCGGTGTACGGGCTGGTGTACTCGGGGATGGACGCGGGGGCCGCGTTGGGGCCGCTGGTGTTCGGGTTGCTGCTGGATGCGGGGCTGTCGCATGGCCCGTGGATCGGGGCGGGTGCGGCGTTCGTGATCGCGGCGTTTCTGGCGCAGTGGATTGCGCGGCAGGCGCGGCGAGTGGAGGTCGTGGCGGCTTGATCGCCATTCAGTGATCGTTCTTTTTAGACGATCTTGGATCGGCGGGGATGGGGCGCGGTCGGTGTTCTTCTGGTCGCCGCAGCCGTTCCGGAGAAGTCCCGTCCTCGCGCTTTCGCGCTGCGGGCGCGACTTCTCCGGAACGGCTGCGGCTAGCAGCCGCTTCAATCGGGCGGCCGTGCTCTCCTGCGCTATTCAAGGGCAAATAGTCAGGGCTGAGTATTTGCGGTGTCGTTCAAGCACGCTGATTTATCGTGCAGACCGGCGCCGACGTTGATTCGGCCGAATGCCGATAGGATGCCGACACGGT
Organism: Bordetella ansorpii; assembly: GCF_900078705.1. Classification (GTDB taxonomy): domain Bacteria; phylum Pseudomonadota; class Gammaproteobacteria; order Burkholderiales; family Burkholderiaceae_B; genus Bordetella; species Bordetella ansorpii_A. The sequence goes on along the minus strand of NZ_FKIF01000007.1, from coordinate 946,807 downwards.
TGGCGTCCAAGCCGAACCATTCGAGGAACGGCGCGACGCCGCCAGGGCGTCGCCTTCCCTTTCCCTTTCTCTATTACTGCCGTGCCGTGCGCGATTCCGCGATCACGGGCGTGGCGGCGTTGCTGCGCCACGGGTTGATGTCCAGGCCGCCGCGACGGGTGTAGCGGGCGTAGACGGTCAGTGCTTCGGGAGCGCAGGCGCGCATCAGGTCGGTGTAGATGGTTTCGACACAGTGTTCGTGGAAGCCGGCGTGTTCGCGGAAGGAGACGATGTACTTCAGCAGCGACTCGCGGTCGATGGGGCGGCCGCGGTAGCGGATCTGCACGCTGCCCCAGTCGGGTTGGCCGGTGACGGGGCAGTTGGATTTCAGCAGGCGCGAACACAGGGTTTCTTCGACCACGGGGCCGTCCTGGCAGCGCAGCAGTTCGGGCGCGGGCTGGTAGGTGTCTATTTCGACGTCCAGCTTGTCCAGGTCGATGCCTTCCAACTCGGCGATCTGCTGGCGGGCGAAGTGCTGCGGCAGCATCATTTCCAGGGTGACGGGGGCGCCGGCGGCGGCGCTCAGGTCGCGCTCGAGCCTGTCGCGCAGGGCCTGGGCGTTGTCCAGGCGCGTCTGGTTGAACGAGTTGAGGTAGAGCTTGAACGACTTGGATTCGATCAGGTTGGGGCTGTCGGCCGGTACGGTGAAGGTGGCCATGGCCACGCGCGGCTTGCCCTTGGGCGTGAGCCAGGACAACTCGTACGCGGTCCAGATGTCGGCGCCCGTCCAGGCAGGCGGTTCAGCAAGTTGCAGCGACGCGCGGTTCTGCGCGCGGGCGATGGGGAACAGTACCGACGGGTCGTACCGGGAGGGATAGGAGACGGTTTGCCCCAGCGGGGCGTCTGACAGCGACATGGTTCAGCAGGCGGATGGCGAGCCTCCATTGTAGGCCCGCGCGGGGGTGAGAATTTCGTATGGTGAAACGCTGCTCGCGGCATGCGGAAATGCATGCCGCACTGCAACGGCCAGCCATTTCATGCCGGGAAATATCGTTCCGCATTGAGAAAATTGTATCGCAAGCTCCTGATTTTTATAGGTAAAAAATTTTGTCTTCTATAAGACAGAAACCCACGTTGCCGCGCAGCACGAGGAATAGACTTTTTCCCAACGGCGCGCGTTTTGCGCTGCTGTGTATCCCGCAGTTCCCTACCTGTCCAAATCGAGGAGTCATCATGAACCAACGCGATACCGAGATCCGCAAGCTGGAACAAGACTGGGCGCAGAATCCGCGCTGGGAAGGCATCAAGCGAGGCTACGACGCCGCCGAAGTGGTGCGGCTGCGCGGCTCGCTGGCCGTCGAGCACACACTGGCCCGCCGCGGCGCCTGCCGCCTGTGGGAACTGCTGCATGCCGAGCCCTTCGTCAATTCGCTGGGCGCGCTCACGGGCAATCAGGCCATGCAGCAGGTCAAGGCCGGCCTGAAGGCCATCTATCTGTCGGGCTGGCAGGTCGCCGGAGACGCCAACCTGGCCGGCGAGATGTACCCGGACCAGTCGCTGTATCCCGCCAACTCGGTGCCGCAGGTCGTGCGCCGCATCAACGCCTCGCTGACCCGCTGCGACCAGATCCAGTGGATGGAAGGCGTCAATCCGGGCGACGAAGGCTACATCGATTTCTTCGCGCCCATCGTGGCCGACGCGGAAGCCGGTTTCGGCGGCGTGCTCAATGCCTATGAGCTGATGAAGGGCATGATCGAGGCCGGCGCCGCCGGCGTGCACTTCGAGGACCAACTGGCCTCGGTGAAGAAGTGTGGCCACATGGGCGGCAAGGTGCTGGTGCCGACCCGCGAGGCCGTCGCCAAGCTGATCGCCGCGCGCCTGGCCTCCGACGTCATGGGCGCCCCGACGCTGTTGCTGGCCCGCACCGACGCCGATGCCGCCGACCTGGTCACCAGCGACGTGGACGAGAACGACCGCCAGTTCATCACGGGCGAGCGCACGGTGGAAGGCTTCTTCCGCACGCGCGCCGGCATCGACCAGGCCATCTCCCGTGGCCTGGCCTACGCCGAGTACGCCGACCTGGTGTGGTGCGAGACCTCGACGCCCAACCTGGAATACGCGCGCAAGTTCGCCGAAGCCCTGCACAAGCGGTTCCCGGGCAAGCTGCTGGCCTACAACTGCTCGCCGTCGTTCAACTGGAAAAAGAACCTGGACGACGCCACCATCGCCAAGTTCCAGCGCGAGCTGGGCGCCATGGGCTACAAGTTCCAGTTCATCACGCTGGCCGGCTTCCATTCGCTGAACTACGGCATGTTCGAGCTGGCCCACGGCTATGCCCGCCGCCAGATGAGCGCCTTCGTCGAGCTGCAGCAGAAGGAGTTCGCGGCGGCCGAGCGCGGCTTCACCGCGGTCAAGCACCAGCGCGAGGTCGGCACGGGCTACTTCGATGCGGTGACGCAGACCATCGAGGGTGGCCGCTCGTCGACCACCGCGCTGACCGGCTCGACCGAGGAAGCCCAGTTCCATCACGACGAGGCGCCGGCGATGCGCGTGGCCTGATGACCTGACAGAGCAGTGGAGGGCGGCGAGCCCGTTTGCCGTCTTTCTTTCGGCGCCCGATGGGGCGCCGTTTTTTATTGGGGGGCCGGGGGCGTGCCGGTGGGCGTGCCGAGCTTGCGGATGCGGGTGAGCAGCACGTCTTTCAAGGCCAGGCTGGCCTGGCGCAGCTCGAAGTCGATCTGCAGGTGCAGCCAGAAGCGGGCCTCCATGCCGAAGAACGCGCCCAGGCGCACGGCGGTGTCTGCCGTGACGGGCCGTTTGCCGTTGACCAGTTCGCTGATGCGGCTGGGCGGCACGTCAATGTCCGCCGCCAGGCGGCGCGCGGTGATGCCCAGCGGTTTCATGAACGCTTCCCGCAGGACTTCGCCGGGGTGGATGTCGGGAAGAGGGGCCGGGGTGGGGCCGGTCATGAGGGGGATCCTGGTGGATAGTCCACGATTTCGACATCGTGCGCGCCGTCCATGCGCCAGATGAAGCACACACGGCATTGCGCGTTGATGCGGATGCTGTGCTGGCCCGCGCGATTGCCTTTCAGGGCTCCGAGGCGGTTGCCTGGCGGAACGAGCAAAGTTGCGAGCCAGTTCGCGGCGTGCAGCATCAACCGCTTTCGGCGGGCGACCCGCTGGATGTTGGCGAAGCGGGGCACGGCAAAACCAAGGAAGAGCGTTTCGGTGTCGAGACAATTGAACGAGACGATCACGGAATATTCCGTAGAACAGAACCTGCAAAGGAGAATTCTCGGTGGGAAGAGAGCGGTATCCTGGGGCAAAAGGGGTGTCGCGTCTGGAGGGCAGTGCTGTTTTCAGCATCGGCAATAAAAATATCTTGCTATTTAATCGTGCACGATCTAATATGAATTCCATCATGAACACGCAAGCCTCTCTCTCCCCCTCGCTGCTGCTGGACAACCAGTTGTGCTTTGCGCTGCATTCCACCACGCTGGCGCTGCACAAGGTGTACCGCAAGCTGCTGGCCGGGTTGGGGCTGACGTACCCGCAGTACCTGGTGATGATGGTGCTGTGGGAGCAAGACCAACTGACGCTGTCCGACATCGGCAAGCGGCTGTACCTGGATTCCGCCACGCTTACGCCGCTGCTGAAGCGGCTGGAGTCGGCGGGCCTGGTCACCCGGGTACGAGCCGAGCACGACGAGCGCCAGGTCATCATCAGCCTGACGGAGCAGGGCCGCGAACTGCAAAGGCAGGCGCTGGCGGTGCCGCGGGAACTGGTCTGCGCCATGGCCTGCACGCCGGACGACCTGCAGCGGCTGAAGCAAGAGTTGGAAGTCTTGCGCGGCCATCTGGCGGCGCACGAGTAAGACGCGGGACTGATTCAGCCTTATCCGCTTGACGAATTAAATAGTGCACGATTTAATAGCTAACGATTTTTAAACGAACCGGTCCCGATGCGGCACATCCGTCTCGGGACGCCACAGCAAGATCTTTTACGCAAGTCCCTCTACCTTCAAGGAGCCTCACCATGTCCGTCGAAAAAGTCCTGTACCGTGCCCACGCCCAAGCCACCGGTGGCCGCGATGGCCGCGCCACCTCGTCCGATAACGTGCTGGACGTCAAGCTGACCACCCCGCGCGAACTGGGCGGCGCTGGCGGTGACGGCACGAACCCCGAGCAACTGTTCGCCGCCGGCTACTCGGCCTGCTTCCTGGGCGCCATGAAATTCGTGGCCGCCCGCGACAAGATCGCCATCCCGTCCGACGTGTCGGTGCAGGGTTCGGTCGGCATCGGCGCCATCCCCAACGGTTTCGGCATCGAAGTCGAACTGAAGATCTCGCTGCCGGGCATGGACCGCGAAGCCGCCCAGACGCTGGTCGACCGCGCGCACATCGTGTGCCCGTACTCGAACGCCACGCGCGGCAACATCGACGTCACGCTGACCCTGGCCTGATGTTTCCCGTCCACGCGAGCCCGGCGAAGGGCTCGCGGGACGGCTCCCCTGGGCGCGCCCCGGCTCTGGCCGTGGCGCGCCTTTCTTCATGGGATGATGGGCCACGCGCGCCGGACGGACAGCGGCCGCCGGCGCATCCGGCACCGGCGCCGTGGCTCGCGCTGGGTGGCCCGGCCGTCGCGCTGACGCCTGGCTGACCGATCCTGGCCTGCGTGAAACAGACTTGTTCGCCACGGGAACCAATCCTGCCATGCATGCAAAGTAGAATCCCGCAAGAAAGTTCACCCGCGGGCTGTGGGCGCCCCACGCGTGCCCGGTCCGCCGCTATCCCGAGGTGTGCGTGCAGCCAGTCATATCCGTGCAGGGCCTGTCCAAGCAATACAAATCCGGACACCAGGCCCTAAAGAACATCAATCTGGACATCCGGCGTGGCGAGATCTTCGCCCTGCTGGGCCCCAACGGGGCGGGCAAGACCACGCTGATCAGCATCATCTGTGGCATCGTCAACGCCAGCCAGGGCACCGTGCTGGCCGACGGCCACGATATCGGCGCGAACTACCGCGAGGCGCGCAAGGCCATCGGCCTGGTGCCGCAGGAACTGACCACCGACGCGTTCGAGACCGTGTGGAACACGGTGACGTTCAGCCGTGGCCTGTTCGGCATGCCGCCCAATCCCGCGCACGTCGAAAAGGTGCTGCGAGACCTGTCGCTATGGGACAAGAAGGACACGCGCATCATGGCGCTGTCGGGCGGCATGAAGCGCCGCGTGCTGATCGCCAAGGCGCTGTCGCACGAGCCGCGCATCCTGTTCCTGGACGAGCCCACCGCCGGCGTGGACGTCGAGCTGCGGCGCGGCATGTGGGAAATGGTGCGGCGCCTGCGCGAGAACGGCGTCACCATCATCCTGACCACGCACTACATCGAAGAGGCGCAGGAGATGGCCGACCGCGTGGGCGTCATCCGGCGCGGCGAGATCATCCTGGTCGAGGAAACGCGCACGCTGATGCACAAGCTGGGCCGCAAGCAACTGGTGCTGTCGCTGGCCGAACCGCTGGCGGCGCTGCCCGACGCGCTGCGCGGCGAGCCGCTGGAACTCTCGGCCGATGGCCAGCAACTGGTCTACACCTACAACGACCAGCAGGAAGGCGGGGGCGGCATCGCGGCCCTGCTGCGGCGCGTGGACGACGCCGGCATCGTCTTCAACGACCTCAAATCCTCGGAAAGCTCGCTGGAAGAGATTTTCGTCAGCCTGGTGAGCAAGGAATCATGAACTGGTACGGCATACGCGCAATCTATCTGTTCGAGATGGCCCGCGCCTGGCGCACGCTGGCGCAGAGCGTGGCGTCGCCCGTGATCTCGACGGCGCTCTATTTCGTGGTGTTCGGTTCGGCCATCGGCTCGCACATGGTCGAGATCGGCGGCGTCAGCTACGGCGCCTTCATCGTGCCCGGCATGATCATGCTGGCGCTGCTGACGCAGAGCACGGCCAATGCCTCGTTCGGCATCTACATGCCGCGCTTCTCGGGCACCATCTACGAGATCCACTCGGCGCCGGTGTCTTACGTCGAGATCGTGATGGGCTATGTCGGCGCGGCCGCCAGCAAGTCCATCATCCTGGGCCTGATCATGCTGGCGACCGCGCGGCTGTTCGTCAGCTTCGGCATCGCGCATCCGTTCGTGATGATCCTGTTCCTGGTGCTGACCTCGGTCACCTTCAGCCTGTTCGGCTTCATCATCGGCATCTGGGCCGATGGCTTCGAGAAGCTGCAGATCATTCCGCTGATGGTCATCACGCCGCTGACCTTCCTGGGCGGCACGTTCTATTCCATCGACATGCTACCGCCGTTCTGGCGCACGGTCACGCTGTTCAACCCGGTGGTCTACCTGGTCAGCGGGTTCCGCTGGAGCTTCTACGGCATCTCGGACGTCAGCGTGTCCGTCAGCCTGGGCATGACCGTGCTGTTCCTGGTGGTGTGCATGGTGATCGTGCGCTGGATGTTCCGCACCGGCTACCGCATGAAGCAGTAGGCGCGGCGGGGCGCGCGGCCGTCCGCCGCCGCGCCCTCAGCCATCGGCGCGCGGGGCCTGCCGCCCCACGCCGCCATGCGCGTCCAGCAGGCGCTCGCGCCAGGCGCGTACGGTTTCGTCGTCCTCCCGCAGCAGTTCCACCGGGCTGACGCAGCGCGCCCACATGAACATGCCGAACACGGCGTAGTCCGCGTAGGCCGGCGCATCGCCCGCCAGATACGGCTGTTCGCGCAGCGTATGGCGCAGCGGCAGCAACACGCGATGCAGCGCTTCCAGATGCGCGGGTTGCTCGGCGCGCAGCGCCTGCAGGCTGCCCATGCGCTTCTCGCGCGATTCCACGAAATAGGCCCGGTCCGCCGCGTCCAGGCGCGCGGGAATGTCGGCCACGATGATCTTGGCCACGGCGGGCAGCAGCGCCGTGTCGGCCCAGCCGTTGGCAAAGCGCGCCAGGGCCCGGGCCTGCGGACCGCCGAACAGCGCGGGCCGGTCGGGGTACTGTTCTTCCAGGTGGCAGGCGATCCGCCAGGAGTCGTTGACCCACGCGTCGCCGTGCACCAGCACCGGCACCAGCCCCTGGCCCGTGAAGGCGATGCGATCCTTGTCGCTGAAGCGCCACGGCAGGCGTTCCGCCTGCAAGCCCTTGTGCGCCAGCGCCATGCGGGTCTTCCAGCAATGCGGACTGAAGCGGACGTCCGGATCCTCACCCGCCAGTTCATAGAGTGCCAATTGTTCGGTCACCGTGGTCTCCTGTTTTCATGCCGCTTTCGAAAGGGGGATCGGGCAAGGATAGCAGGAGGAGGGCGACGCCTGGACAAGCCGCCGGGCGTGCCCGCTACGTCCCGCTTTTCCATTGCTGCGCCGCCGCATCGGAATTCCGGATCGGGCGCTCAAAAAACAGCCACAATGCGCAGGCATGCCGAAAATAACGAAGGGAGAGGAGAATGGCTACCACCTACGAGGGCGGGTGCGCCTGTAGCGCCGTGCGCTTTCGTCTTACCAGTGAACCCATGTTCGTGCACTGCTGCCACTGCACCGAGTGCCAGCGGCTGACGGGCAGCGCCTTCGCGATCAGCGCGCTGATCGAGGCGGACCGCGTGCACATCCTGCGCGGCACGCCGCGCGCCCGTGTCCTGCCTGCCGATGCGGGCCGCACCCGCACGATCTTCCGTTGTCCCGATTGCGGAGTGGCGTTGTGGAGCCACCATTCCGACCTGGGCGAGCGGGTGGCGCTGGTGCACACGGGCACGCTGGACCAGGGCGACGAACTGCCGCCGCAGGCGCATTGCCATACGCAGTCGAAATTGCCCTGGGTGATGCTGCCGCCCGGCATCCATGCCGCCGAGGCGCACTATGAACTGGATGCCTGTTGGCCAGCGTCCAGCCTGGGCAGGTTGGACGCCGCATTGGACGCCTGACGACGCGGCGCGACTTGGGGTCTAATTGCGCCATGGATATTCAAGACGACACCGAGCGGCGCCTGACGCAGCTGGAAATCAAGGCCGGTTTTGCCGACGACCTGCTGGATCAGTTGAACCAGACCGTATACCGGCAGCAGCAGCAGATCGAGCTGCTGATGCGGGAAGTGCTCGAATTGCGGAACCAGGCCACCCCATCCGGGGCGGGGCAGTTCCGCAGCCTTCGCGATGAGTTGCCGCCGCATTATTGAAGGGTTTGCGCAGGGCCTGCGCACGGGTTCTTGCGGCCGCCGAGAGGGCCCCCCGGCGGCATCGGGGTCATGCCGTCGGCTTCATCTCCTGCTCCCCACATGGGGGGGCGCTTTCCATGGCCTTGCGGATCTGTTCCGGCGACAAGTCCTGCTTGTGCGTCGCCAGTGACCACTTGTGCCCGAACGGATCGGTCAGTTGGCCGTAGCGGTCGCCCCAGAACATGTCGGCGGGCGGCATGGTGACGGTGGCCCCGGCGGCGGCGGCCTGGGCGATGGCGGCATCCACGTCTTCGACGTAGAGATGGATGATGACGGGCGAACCATTCAGGCCCTTGGGGTCGAGCACGCCCCAGCCGGGCATCGCATCGACCAGCATCAGCGGGGAGCCGCCGATGCGCACCATGCCGTGCATCAGCTTGCCGTCCGGGCCGGCCAGGCGAGCGAGTTCGACGGCGTTGAACGCCTTGACGTAGAAATCGATGGCGGCGGCGGCGCCGTCGCAGACCAGATGCGGGGTCAGCGCATGCATGCCATCGGGGATGGGTTTCACGGGGACGGACATGGTCGTACTCCTGTCGGGGAAACGGCGCCGGGCCGGAATGGCCGGCGCGTCATGGATACGACGAATGGCATGGGCGGAATTCGACAGGCAGCCGGATTTGTTTTTCTCGCCGCCTGACCGGAACCGGCAGGCCTGGGCCGACTAGCCGGATACCAGCACCCCGAAGCCGCCCCAGGCCATGCGCTTGAAGTCGAAGACGCCTTCGCAATCCTGCGCTTTCAGGCGCGGGTCTTCCATGACCCGCGCGTTGATGCGGTCGCGTTCTGCCTTGCTGGCGAAACGGATCCACGAGAACACCACGGCTTCGCCCTCGCGGGCGCCGGCGGCGGTGCGGAATGACGCAAACCCCTCGTTGGCGATGTCGTCTTCCACGCACTCGCGGAAGTCCAGCGCCCCGTGTTCCTTCCAAAGGGCGCCGGCAAGCTGCGCCATTTTTTTGTAACGGTCCAGGTTCTCCCGGGGGACCGCCAGCAGAAAGCCGTCCACGTACTCTTGTTCCATCGTGAGCCTCCTCGGTTAAGATGCTGACTATTCGCTGAACGTTTTCGCGATTTCTGACTCTAACCGGGAAACCACTCCGCCGTAGATAGAGGATTGCGACATTCCTGCGGGTGGAATGCGACCTTAACCCAGCCGCGAAGCTTCTTCCATGAAAAATATTGCCTTTCTGCTGCCTGTCGGCGCAAATATCGCCTCTCTCGAAAACGCCCGCCAGGGCTTCCTGGCGGCCAATCAGTTTTTGCAGGATCGCGGCGAGGCGCCGCGATTCTCGGTGCAGATGCTGGCGGCCACGCCGCAAGTGCGTCTGGACGGTGGCCGTTTTACCGTGCATGCCGATGCCGTGCTGGATGAGGCACGCGGCGTCGACATCTGCATCGTGCCGCCCCTGACGAACACACTGCCTGAGGCCATGCAGGCCAACCGGCCGATGATCGACTGGATGGTGCGGCACTACAAAGGCGGCGGCGAAGTCGCCAGCCTGTGCCTGGGCGCGGCCCTGCTGGCGGCCGGCGGCCTGCTCGACGGCCAGCGCGCCGTGGTGCACTGGGCCGCACAGAACCAGTACGCCGGCCTGTTCCCCTCGGTGCAGTGGGTCAGCGACCGCGTGGTGGTGGCCGGCAATGGCATTTATACCAGCGGCGGGGCGTTTTCCGCGGCCCACCTGGTGCTGCATTTGATCGAGAAATATACCGATCGCGACACCGCCATCTGGTGCGCCAAGCTGTTCCAGCTCGACTGGAGCCGCCAGAGCCAACTGCCGTTCGCCATTTTCTCGGGCCGGCGCACACACGGCGACGACGTGGTGCGCCAGGTGCAGGACCACATCGAGGCCCGCTACGCCGACCGCGTCACGGTCGAACAACTGGCCAGCCGCTATGCCCTGGGCCGCCGCACGCTCGAGCGCCGGTTCCGCCAGGCCACCGGCAACAGCGTGGTCGAGTACCTGCAGCGCATCCGCGTGGAAGCCGCCAAGTCGCAGTTGGAAGGCTCGCGCAAGACGGTGGCCGAGGTCATGTACGAGGTCGGCTACAACGACGCCAAGGCTTTCCGCGAGATCTTCGGCAAGCACTGCGGCATGTCGCCCGCGGCCTACCGCGAGCGCTACGCGTAAGGCACCGGGCAGGGCGGCGGCGTTCAGAGGTTTGTACGCCGCCGCGTGCTACACCGACGGCGTCGCCCGTCGCGTGTCCCGCGCATGGCGGGCTCGCCACGCACGCCTGCCATGTCCGCCTCCGATATTCCGGCTTCGGCCGATCGCCCCACTGCGCCGGGGCTGTTTTTCATCTTCGCCCGTATCGGACTGACCAGCTTCGGCGGCGGCCTGAGCGGCTGGTTCCTGCGAGAGTTCGTGCAGCGCCGCCGCTGGATGACGGAAGACGAGTTCCTGAACGGGCTGTCGATCTCGCAGGCGCTGCCCGGCGTCAACGTCAAGAACATGGCCATCTGGATCGGCTACCGGCTGGCCGGCCCGGCGGGCGCGTTCGCGGGCTTCTGCGGCATCATCGTGCCGCCCGCGCTCTTCATCGTGCTGTTGGGCACGCTGTTCGCCTATCTGTCCGGCAGTCCGTTGACGCACGTGGGCCTGGCCGGCGCGGCAGCGGCGGCCATCGGCCTGTCGCTGTCGATGGCCATCACCTCGGTGCGGCGGGTGCGGCGGCGTGCATTGCCGCTTGCCGTGATGGCCTTCGTCTTCGTGGCCGTGGCCTTCCTGCACTGGCCCCTGCTGTGGGTGGTGCTGGGCATGGGCGGCCTGAGCGTCGCGGCCGAATATCTGCGCCTGCGCGGCGCAAGCCGGCAGTAGGCCATGGCGCACCCGACCCAACGCCCGCTGCTGGGCCTGCTGACGGTCTTCGCCCCGCTGTCCCTGGCCACCATCGGCGGCGGGCAGGCCACCATCGCCGAGATCCAGCGCCAGGTGGTGGACGTGCATCACTGGCTGACGCAGGCGCAGTTCCTGAGCGATTTCGCCATCGCCCGGCTGTCGCCCGGTCCCGGTTCGCTGCTGGTCACGCTGATCGGTTGGCAGGTGGCGGGCTTCGCGGGCGCGCTGGTGGCCACGCTGGCACTGTTCGCGCCCACCGCCTTCCTGCTGTATGGCGTGGCCTATCTGTGGCGGCGGCATCACGGCGCGCGCTGGCAACTGGCGTTGGAAAGCGGCCTGCGGCCCGTGGCGGCCGGCATGATCGCGGCGGCGGTCTACGTGCTGTTCAGCGCCCTGGACGGTGGATGGGCGGCCCGGGGCATCGCGGTGGTGTCGACCGTGCTGGTGATGACCACGCGCGTCAACGCACTGCTGCTGGTGCTGGGCGGCGGCGGGGTGTTGCTGCTGCTGCACGCGGCGGGCTGGACCTTCTGAAACGCCTGCCGCGACCACCCCGTCACGGAACTATTGCGTCCCGCGCCATCTAATCAGCAATAACAACTCACTACCCGCACCGTGAATCTGGATTGGCATGCGCAATTGAGCGACAGCCTGTGGTGGCTGTTGCGGGCTTTTTTCATCACGGCCATCGCCTCGGTGGCCGTCACCACGGTGCTGGTGCGAACCACGCGCTGGGGGCGGCAGTTCTGGCGCCTGGCCTGGCCCTATCTGACGCCGCGGCGCAGCTGGCGGCCCTTGCTGACGCTGGCCCTGCTGCTGTTGCTGGCCTTGTCGGGCGTACGCCTGACGGTGCTGTTCTCCTTCTGGTACAACGGCTTCTACAGCGCGTTGCAGGCGCTGGACCGCGGCGGGTTCTGGACCTACCTGGGCATCTTCTCGGTGCTGGCCGCGATACACGTGGGCCGCAGCCTGGTCGACAGCTACGTCGGCCAGATGTTCGACATCCACTGGCGTACCTGGCTCAACCAGCGGCTGACCCGCGATTGGCTCGACGGCCGGGCCTACTACCGCAACCAGTTCGCGCAGCCGCCCGCCGACAATCCCGACCAGCGTATCCAGCAGGACGTCGGCGAGTTCGTACTGAGTTCGCGTTCGCTGGCCATCGGGGCCTTGAGCGCCATGGTGTCGCTGGTGGAATTCACCCTGATCCTGTGGAATCTGTCCGGTCCGCTGGACATCGGCAGTCTCGAAATCCCGCGTGCGATGGTGTTCATGGTGTACCTGTACGTCATCGTCGCGACGCTGGTGGCCTTTCGTATCGGCAGGCCGCTGATCGAACTGAGCTTTCTCAGCGAACGCCTGTCCGCCAATTTCCGGTATGCCTTGATGCGCCTGCGCGAGAACGCCGAGAACGTGGCGTTCTACCAGGGCGAGCGCGCAGAGGGCGGCACGCTGTGGACGCGCTTTTCCGCCTACATCGCCAACCTGTGGGCCATTGTCTACCGTGGCCTGAAATTCGACGGTTTCAACCTGACGGTCAGCCAGATCGCGGTGGTGTTTCCTTTCCTGCTGCAGGCGCCGCGCTTCTTCTCCGGCGCGATCAAGCTGGGCGACGTGATGCAGACCGCGCAGGCCTTCGGGCAGGTGCAGGATTCGCTGTCGTTCTTCCGTTCCTCTTACGACACCTTCGCCACGTACCGCGCCACGCTCGACCGCCTGGAGGGATTCCTGGATGCCAATGCGCAGGCGCGCGCGCTGCCGGCCGTGGAAACCGTGGCGGCCGAATCGGGCCTGCGCATCGAGGGCCTGGCCGTGCAGCGGCCGGACGGCGGCATCCTGCTGCAAGACCTGCGCCTGCACGTGCCGCGAGGCCAGGCCTTGCTGATCAAGGGGCCGTCGGGCAGCGGCAAGACCACGCTGCTGCGCGCGATCGCGGGGCTGTGGCCGTATACGCAGGGTCGCGTGATGCGGCCCGATGGGCAAGAGGCGCTGTTCCTGTCGCAGCGGCCCTATCTGCCCTTGGGCGCCTTGCGCGTGGCCGTGGCCTATCCGTGCGTGTGCACGCCCGCCGACGATGCGCGCCTGCAGGATGCCTTGCGGCGGGCCAGCCTGGGCCATCTGGCGTCACAGCTCGATCGCGTGGATGACTGGTCGCGCATCCTGTCCCTGGGCGAGCAGCAGCGCCTGGCGTTCGCGCGCGTGCTGTTCAACCAGCCGCGCATCGTGTTCCTGGATGAGGCCACTTCGGCGCTGGACGAGGGCCTGGAGCATGCCATGTACCAGGAACTGCGCGGCATGCTGGCGGGCTGCGCCATCGTCAGCATCGGGCATCGCGGCACGCTGGATGCGTTCCACGACGTGTGCCTGAGGCTGGAGGGAAGCGGCGGCTGGCGTACCGAGGCGCTGCCGCCCGGCCACGAACTCAATCGCGCGGCGCCAGCCTTCTGATCCTGCCGCGCGCATCGGATGGCGGGGCCGCGTGGCCCCGCCCGCCGGCCTCGGGATGGCCCGGCCTACGTGCCCACGCGCAGCGCGCCGGTCAGCTTGCGCAGCGCGGCCACCACGCTTTGCGCGGTGATGCGGCCGGTCTTGGGATTCTCGGACGGGATGTTCTGGATTTCCATCGAGAACGCGGCCGAATCCGAATCGACCTCCACGCGGTGGATGTTGCGCGTGACGCCGGGGTCGGCCCAGATTTCCAGCGTGGTGCGGTCCGGTCCGATGCCGGCCAGCGACACGCTGACCGCCACGTTCAGGTTGGCCGGGAAGCCGATGGCCGCGTCGCGCGGCGTGCCGCGGAAAATCAGCGTGGGTTCGGTGATCCTGGTGACGTCGATGCCGTGCGTATCCAGGTACGGCGCGCCCAGCAGGCCGCGCGGCGGCTTGCGCGTGATCATGGTGACCGAATGGATGGTGCCTTCGGCGGCGGCGGTGATGGCGTCCAGGCCCAGGATGGCGCCCGAGGGCACGATGATCTGGCCACCGTGCCCGGCCGCCAGCGCGATCAGGTCGTCGTTGCGCAGCAGGGCGCCCGAGCTCAGCACCACCAGCTTCTTGCCGGCGCGCAGCACGGGCTCGGAAAGCTCGCGGATGACGGCGGCGGGCGCGCACTCGACCACGACGTCGCAGCGCTCGGCCAGGCCGGACAGCGTGGTCCATTCGGGGGCGGCGCCCTGCCAGGCGGCGGCGGGAGGATGGCGGGGATCGCGCACGGCGATGGCGGCCAGCGTCAGGCCGGGAACGCCCGCGTCCAGCACGCGCGCCACGGCCTGGCCGATGGCGCCGAAACCCGCGATGCCGACTCGATAATGATTCATGCTGCCGTATGTCCTGTTCAATGAGTGAAACGAGTGCCCGCGATGTCAGCGGGCGGGCTGGTTGGCCATGCCGGCGCGACGCGCGCGGCGCGGCGTATTCCTGAGGCAGCACACTACGGCAGCCGCGCCGCCCCCGCAAACGATTCGTTCTGGGCCTTGGCATGAGCCGGGCTAATGGATGCATCCGGGCCGCCGTCATCCGCCTCGCTGGCGGCCGCATTCGCCGCGATGCTTGCGGCCGCTTCGCGCAATACCCAGCCGCGGAAGGCCGTGATGGCGGCGCGTTCCGCCCACGCGCCATGCGTCAGCAGGTAGTACTCGCCGGCGCTCTTGGGCGGGTGCTCGGGCCGCCAGGGCACCACCAGTTCGTTGCGGCCGGGGTAGCCGTCGATCAGCACTTCCGGAATCAACGCGATGCCCTTGTGTTCCTGCGCGGCGCGCAGGGCGATGTAGAAGTGCCCGTAGTCCGGGCAGTTGCGTTGCGGCGGCAGGGCCGCGCCCAGCGCATTGAGCCAGTCGCGCCACGCATGCGGACGGCTGGCGGTGTGGATCAGGGGAAACGCCAGCAGTTCGTCCAGCGAGCCGATGGGGCCGCCTTGCTCCAGCAGCCGCCGCGACATCACGGGCACCAGCACGTCGTCGAACAGATAGTCGGCGCAGATGCCGTCCCAGCGCTGCACCAGCGTCAGGTCGATGCCGGGCAGGTGGCGCGGATAGCGGCGGCCGGCCAGCGGGCCCACGCGCAGCGCCACGTCCACGCCATCGGCCTGCATGTCCAGCGGCCGGATGTCCGACACCACGCGCACCTCGATGTGGCGGTGCGCCGCCGTGAAATCGGCCAGCCGCGGCATCAGCCACAACTGCCCGATGGTGGGCAGTGTGTTGACGATGAGGATCTCGCCGCGGTCGCGGCTCAACAGGCGGCTGGTGGCGTCTTCCAGGTCGGCCAGCAGCCGGCGGCAGGCTTCGTAGTACTGCACGCCTGCCTGGGTCAGTTCGACCTTGCGCGACTGGCGCACGAACAGCTTCTTGCCCAGGAAGGATTCGAGCTTGCGCACCTGCAGGCTGACGGCGCCCTGGGTGACGGCCAGTTCCTCGGCGGCCAGGGTGAAGGAGCGGTGGCGCGCCGCCGCCTCGAACGAACGGACCGACGACAGGGGCGGCAGGTTGCGCGAGGCGGCCATGGGCGAGGCTCCGGGGCTTATTGCACCTGGATGCCGGCCTGTTTGATGACGGCGGCCCAGGTCTGGGTTTCGGACTGGACGTAGCGGGTGAAGGCCTCGCGCGCCTGCGGCAGGGGATCGATGCCGCGCGCGCGGAAGTCGGCCTGCAGGGCCGGATCGGCCAGCGCCGCGGCCAGTGCATCGCCCAGCCTGGAGACCACGGCGGCCGGCGTGCCTGCGGGCACGAACAGGCCGAACCACGTGCTGGCATTGTAGTCGAGCCCCAATTCCTTCAGCGTGGGCACGTCGGGCAGGAGCGGCGAGCGGGTATCCGTGGTGATGGCCAGCGGACGCACGCGTCCGCCCTGCACGCTGGCCAGCGTGGTGGGCAGGGGGTCGACCATCAGGTCGATCTGGCCGCCGATCAGGTCCGTCATGGCGGGCGCGCCGCCACGATACGGCACGTGCATGAAGTGCGTGCGCGCGCGCAGGTTCAGCAGTTCGGCCTGCACGTGGTGGCTGGTGCCCGCGCCCGCCGAGCCGTAGGTCAGCACGCCGGGCCTGGCCTGGTCGGCCGCCACCAGGTCGCTCCATTGCCGGTATTTCGATTGCTGCGACACGATGACCACGCTGGGCACCGAGGCAATGCCGCCCACGGCGATCAGGTCGCGCGCCACGTTGTAGCCCACGTCCTTGTACAGGTGCGGGGCCACGGCCACGGTGCTGGCCGCGCCCAGCAGCACGGTGTAGCCGTCGGCCGGGCTGCGCGCCGCGCTGGCCGTCCCGATGGTGCCGCCGGCGCCAGGCTTGTTCTCCACGACCAGGTCGCCGCCCAGCTTGTCGGCCAGCGTCTTGAACAGCACGCGGCCGATGGTGTCGTTGATGCCGCCGGCCGGAAAGGGCACCACCGCGCGGATCTGCCTGGCGGGATAGGCGTCCTGCGCCAAGGCGGAGGCGGCGGGCGCGAGCCCCGTCAGAACGGCAAGGCAAAGCGCGAGGCGAGGCAGGACACGCATGGCAGGGATTCCGGAGAGGGCGCCGGGAGGGCGCGATGCCTGCGAGTCTAGGAGGGCGCCACGGGGGCCACAAACGATTATTTATGGGCCATGTATTAGAAAATCTCGTGCACCGGTTTGACGCGCCGCACCAGGTCGGCGCGGCCGCGGCGGCGCCGCCGTGCGGCTCCAAGGACGGGGGGCCGTGCGGCCCGGGGAATGGCGTGCTTGCGGCGGGCCCAAAATGGGGCAGACGAGCCGCGACAGGCCACGCGCACGGGTATGCGCCGTCCCGTATTTGCCTACGGACGCGCGTCTGCGTCCTGGTGCGCCAGTTCGCGCATCAATGCCACCGCGTTGCCGACCGACCGCGAGCCGCCGGCGAGCCGGTAGACCATGTCCAGCTGTGCATGGGGCGCATCGCCGCGGATGGGACGGTAGGCGATGCCTTCCGCGCCCATGTGCCGCATGGCGGCGGGCACTAGCGCCACGCCGATGCCCGCCGCCACCAGGCTGACGATGGAGGCGATCTGCGGGCCTTCCTGCACCACGCGCGGCGTGAAGCCGGCGCGCTGGCAGGCATCCATGATGGCGTCGTACAGGCCGGCCCCGATGGCGCGGGGATACAGCACGAAGTCTTCGTGGGCCAGCGCCGGCATGCAGACCGAGCGGCGCCGGCAAAGCGGATGGTCGGGCGGCAGCGCCAGCAGCATGGGCTCGTCCAGCACGCGCTCGGCGGTGAACCCGGCATCGAGCAGATAAGGCGGCCGCACGAAGGCCACGTCCACGCCGCCGTCGCGCAGGTCGCGCAGCAGGGAAACGGTATTGCTCTCGCGCAACTGGATGCGCACGCCCGGATAGCGGTCACGGTAGGCGCGGATGGCGCGCGGCAGATAGGGATGGAACACGGCCGAGGCCGTGAAGCCCACGGTGATGGCGCCGCTTTCGCCGCGCCCCAGCCGGCGCGCCGTATCGATGGCGCGTTCGGCGCTGGCCAGGATGGCGCGCGCGTCGAGCAGGAACTGCGCACCCGCCTCGGTCAGCGCGATGCCGCGGGGCAGGCGCAGGAACAGCGGCGTGCCCAGCTCGCGCTCGAGCTGCTGGATCTGCAGGCTGAGTGGCGGCTGGCCGATGCCCAGCCGGGCGGCGGCGCGCGTGAAGTGCAGTTCCTCTGCCACGGCGGTGAAGTAACGCAGGTGACGCAGTTCCATTTTCTATGGATATGACGATAGCCAGTTCCATATATTGGACAAATGCAGGGGCGAGGTCTATCTTTTTCCCACCGTTTCCCGTTCCATCGAGATTTCCGCCATGTCCGCCCCCTGCGCCGCTTCCGTCCCGTCCGCCGCCTCCGAGCAGGCCATGCCGGGCGCGCGGCCCCAGGGCCATGCCCTGGTGCGCGGCAGCGCCGCCCTGCGGCGCGCCCAATGGGCGCTGTTCGCCGCCGGCTTCGCCACGTTTTCCATGCTGTATTGCGTGCAGCCGCTGCTGCCCCTGTTCACGCGGTCCTTCGGCGTGTCGCCTGCCCAGAGCAGCCTGGTGCTGTCGTTCAGCACCGGCATGCTGGCGCTGTCGATCTTCCTGGTCGGCCTGTGGTCGCAGGCCCTGCCGCGCAAGCGCGTGATGGCCGCCTCGATGTTCGCCTCGGCCGTGCTCGCCACGGTGGCCGCGGCGGCGCCAGACTGGCATTCGCTGCTGCTGCTGCGCGCCGTGCAGGGGCTGGCGATGGGCGGCGTGCCCGCCGTGGCCATGGCTTATCTGGCCGAAGAGGTCGAGCCTCGGACATTGGGTTTCGCCATGGGCCTGTACATCAGCGGCAGCGCGTTCGGCGGGCTGTCTGGCCGCGTGATCACCGGCACGGTCTCCGACCTGCTGGGCTGGCGCCATGCGCTGGGGGCGATGGGCCTGGTCGGCGTGGTGGCCGCGGTGCTGTTCGTGTGGCTGCTGCCGCCGTCGCGCCGCTTCGCGCCCCGGCGCGGCAATGCGCTGGCCGTCATGCGCGAGGGCCTGTCGATGCACCTGCGCAACGGGCCGCTGGTGGGGCTGTTCGCCATGGGCGGGCTGCTGATGGGCGCCTTCGTCACGGTCTACAACTACATCGGCTTCCGGCTGATGCTGCCGCCGTTTTCGCTCAGCCAGACGCTGATCGGCGCGATCTTCGTGGTGTACCTGGTCGGCATTTTTTCGTCCACGCTGTTCGGCCGCCTGGCCGACCGCCACGGACGCGGCGCGATGCTGTCGAGCGCCACGCTGCTGGCCCTGGCGGGCCTGTTGCTGACGCTGTCGGACAGCCTGCCGGTGGTGGTGGCGGGCATCGTGGTCTTCACGTTCGGGTTCTTCGCCGCGCACGCGGTGGCCAGCGGCTGGGTGGGCCAGCTGGCGCAGGGCTACAAGGCCCAGGCCGCCGCGCTGTACCTGCTGGTGTACTACGTGGGCGCCAGCGTGCTGGGCGCGCTGGGCGGCGGCAGTTGGTCGGCGGCGGCGTGGGTCGGCGTGACCGAACTGGCGGGCGGCTTGCTGGGGGTGGCGCTGGCGATCAGTGTCTGGCTGAACCGTGGCGTGCTGGCACGCGGCCAAGCCGCCACGGACCCGCGCTAGGGCGGACCGGCCCCGGGGGGCGGGCCCGCTGCAGGAACGGCTAGTCGCCGTCTTTCAGTTTCGCGTAGATGCGATCCTTCAGGTGCAGTTTTTCTTTCTTGAGTTTCTCGATCTCGAGGGATGAGCCCGTGGCCCGGCCCGTTTCGATGTTCTGGATCTGCTGGTCCAGGGCAGTGTGCTTGCGGCACATGCTGTCGAAATGCCGATCATTGTTCTGAAGCGAGGACAGCCGCTGCTGAAACTCAGGGAACATAAGTGCACCTCCTTGACGAAAGCTGCCGTCATGCCGCGTTCTCGGGTGAACGAGCTTGCGCCAGGGCGTATCGCCCGGGCCCGCGCGGCCGGCGGCAAAGGCTGCCCCTGCGTCGGGCGCTTGACCGAGAAGTCAGGGCCCTACCCAGAGGCGTGAAGGCCCGCCGCCAGGATGGCGGACAGGCCGGTCGGGTTGCCGTTGCCTGGATGTCGTGTCCAGTATATCGCCATAAAAACGGAAGGGCCGCCGTCCGGCTTGGCGCCGGACTGCGGCCCTCTTTTTTGGGGGGAATGGCGTGGGAAGGCGGGACGCCGCCGTCAGGCGAGATCCTGCGGCAGGCGCAGGATCCAGGCGGCGTCGTCGCGCTGCGCCTGCCAGCCATGCACGCCGGCCAGGGCGGCGCACTCGTCGGCCGTGATGCCGGAGCGCACCGTGTTGGCGGTGCCGGGATTGCCGCCGCGGGCATGGGCGCGCAGCACGTCGGCGCCGGCCAACTCGATGTGCAGCTCGCCGCCATCGGGGACGTTGTCCAGCATGTTCAGCAGCCAGGCCAGCAGCACATACCGCGCGGCGAATTCCGGCAGGACAGCGGTGGGGCATTGCTCGGGCAGGTGGATCTGCTTGCCCGAACGCAGCAACTGCGTGAACACCAGTTTCTTGCTCAGGGCCAGCAGGTCGGACAGCAGCATGGTGCCGCCGGCATCTTCCAGCCAGTCGCTCAGGCGGCGCACGTCGGCGGTGCTTTCGGACAGCATGCCTTCCAGGTCGGCGATCAGGTCGTCCTGGCGGTGCTGGGCGTCGGTGCCGTTGGCGTGATGTTCAGGGACGTGGCGCAGCATGGCCGCCGCCAGCGAGGCGTTGGAGATCGGCCGCATGACCTCATGGCGCAATACCGGGAAAATCAGCGCCAGCACTCGAAACTGCACACCGGCCGCGTAGCGCGGATCGGACATGCCTTGCGTCTGGGGAAACGATGACATCCTGCAGGCCTCGTGAAGCGGAAATCAGGCGGCGGGGGTAACCAGCTCGACCAGCCGCGTGGGGTCGGCGGGTTTCTCGACCCAGGAGTCGAAGATGTCCGCGTCGCCGCGTTGAGGATCGCGCGGCAGGCCGCTCAGTGCGATCAGGCGCAGGGGCTGGTCGGCGTGCTGCGCGCGCAGCCGGCCGGCCAGCACATAGCCATCGGTGTCGGGCAGCACGATGTCGACGATGACCGCGTGCGGCTGGAACGCCGCGCTTTGCTCCAGCGCGTCGGCGCCGTTGCCCGCCCTGCGGACATCGATGCCGGACAGGGACAGGAAATCGGCCAGCAGTTCTGACGCCATGGCGTTGTCGTCCACCAGCAATACGCGCGGCGCGTGCGGATTGGTCAAGCGAGGTTCTCCTTTGGAGAGGCTGTGCGAGGCGGCGGCCCGCGGGCCATGCCGCGTTCGGAGAATTCTGTGTCGTGGTGCGGGGAAGCGGCCCGCGCTGAGACGGCGTGGCCTTGCGAGGCCCGGTGCCTCATTATGCCAAGTTCCTGGACCGGCAGGGAGCGGCCCGGCTGAATCAGGGCGCCCGGAGCAGGGCGCCGGCCGCCGGCTGGCTCACCCCAGGGGCGGGCCCGTCGTTTGGTAGCGCTACCACGCGGTTATGGACGACCTGGAAACGCCGCCTGCGGCCGGCATCGTCCAGCTCGATCGTGGCGCCGTCCGGCAGCTAGGTGAAGGCCCCCCGCGTCACGTCGGGCTGCCCTGTCCGGTCATGCGGCTGCATGCGGAGTTCATAGCCGCCCGTGGCTTCCAGCGTGAGGCGCGTGCGCACCGCGGGGCATCCGGCGCACGGCAGCAGGCCCTCGTAGCTGCCAACCCAGTTCAGGGCATTGCGGGCATTGTTCGATCCGGCGGCGGGAACGGGCCGGGAGTCCGCGCGGGGCGGGCCTGCGGCCGGCACCGCACACGCCATCAGGGTCGCGCACAGGCCCAGCAGCGCAAGCGCTTGGCAGGCCGGAATGGTTGCAATTGGTAGCAAAATATCCTCGTTCCTAGCCGTCCCGGTAGACCTGCACGGCCGCCAGCACGGTGGCCTGCTGCACGGTGTGCGCGAAGCGGAAGCGTTCGCCGTAGATGGTTTCGTCGGGAAATTCCGTCAGCAGGGCCAACGGCGCCAGTTCGAGGCCGCTTTCCGCGATGGTCACGGCGATGCCATTGACCGTTTCGAAGCCGCGCTGGCCCGCGTGGGCCTCGAACAGGGCGGTTTGCCGCGCATTGAATGCCAGCAGGCCGGGCAATTGCGCCAGGCGGGCGGTCACGCCTTCGATCAGGCGTTCGGCCTGCTTGCGGCGGCCGGCGTGGTGGCGCATGACCAGGAAAAAACCCTTGGGCAGCGTCCACCGTTCGAAGTGGCGCGGCAGGTAGCCGGACAGGGGCCGGGTCCATTCGTGGGCCGGGTAGCCGTGCAGGTTGATGTGCAGTTGCGCGCCGCTGATGGCCAGGGCGTCCATGCGGGCCTGCTGCTCGTAGCGCGGCGCTCTCTCGCGGTACGCGACGTCGTCGCCCAGTGCGCTGTAGCGCGCGGCATGGTGCATGTGGCGCGGATGGATCGCACAGAGTTCCTGGTGCAGCGCATAGCCGTCGGGATTTTCCGACGGGATCAGCGCGAAATGCGCATCGCCCGCCTGCCGAAGCGACTGGGCCGCGCGCAGGGCGCCCACCACGCCGGAGGTTTCATTGGCATGCTGGCCGGCCGAGATCAGCACGGCGGGGCCGGCGCCGCTGAAGTACGCACCGTGCACGGGGCGGCCCTGCCGGGACGTGGCGCGGAACGGCTCGCCGCCCAGGGCGGCGAGGTGGCCGGCGATCAGCGCGGGCGCGAGCGGCGCGTCCGCCTGGGCCAGCGGTTCCTCCGGCACCCGCGGCGCGGCGGTCGCCGCATCCGGGAAGGGTTCGGCGGCGATGCGCAGCCGCGCCGGGCCCTCGTGCGGCCGGACGTCCGGCACGATCTGGCCGGGTTGCAGGCCGCGATCGCCGGGGGGGCGGCCCGACAGGCGCTGGAAGTGTTCCAGCAGCGAGAAATACAGGTCTTCGTGCAGCGCCTCGCAGGTGCTCAGCAGGTCTTCGTCACGGTCCAGGGCGAATTCGATGGCGGGGATGTCGATGCGCAGCGACAGCCGTTCGAAAAAGGGTTCGCCGCGATGCCATGTCTGGCCGCGCACGCAGGACAACGCGGCGTCGTGGACGGCCTGGTACTCGGTGCGCCAGGCGGCGTCGCGCACCCGTTCGCCATCGGCATCGCGTACCCGCAGCCAGCCGGTCGGCGACAAAGCGGGGCCCTCGGGCGTGTCTTGCAGCAGGTTCGGCGCCGCCACGTCCTGCTCCCGTTCCCGGCCATCGGCATAGTGCAGGGTGATGGCGTAGCGCGGCATGGGATCCAGCAGCTCGGCCTCGCCCGCCATGAAGGACACGGCCACGCCGGGCAGCAGATCCGCCAGCGGATACGCCTCCAGGGTGTAGCGATTGGGCGCGGCCTGGGGATGCACCGGATAGCGCACCGCGATCCGCCGCAGGCCGGCGGGGTCGACTTCCTCAAGTACGTGGTGCAACAGCGGCTTGTAGGCACTGCGCAGGTGCGCGGTGACGCCGGCCCGGGCCAGCGTGGCCTGCGCCGAGCGGCGCGCCTCGGGGCCTTCGAACAGCCAGCCTTCCACGTGGGCGCCGCGCCACTCGGGGGCGGAGAATTCCCGCACCCAGGCGTCGAGGGTGCGGTCGAAGACGGTGTCCAGCAGGATCACGGGCGGCTCCAGGCGATGGGATGCTCCTGCTTGTACCACGTACGCTCTGTTGCGGTTGGACACGCCCTGGGCCGCCGCGGGCGACTACCATAGCCGCGGCGGCTCGCCCTGTCGCGGCAGCCGCGCCGTTTCCGAGGTGGTTCCATGAACATACGCATGCAAGCGCTCGCCGCGCTGGGTTTCTCCGTCCTGTCCTGCGCCGCGCTGGCGCAGCCGGTCCAGCAGTACAACTTTCCCTCGACGCCGGGCAGCGCCTCGCCGCCGTCCACGTTGCGCATCACCGAGACGCCCGGAGCCGCCATGGCCGTGCCCCCGGCCAGCCAGCCCGTGGTCGTGCGCGACACGCCCGAGAGCCTGGACGAGTATCAGCGCTGCCGCACCGTGTCGGACCGCGCCGCCGTCGACAGCCAGCAGATGCGCATCGGCGTGGCCACGTGTCTGAAGGAACTCGAGGCGCGTCGCCAGCCGCGCTGAGGGCGGACAGGTCCACGGGCCGGCCGGCCCGGTGCGTGGGACCGGGGCCTTGCCGGGCACGGGGGCGTCACGAAGCCGCCGCCCGTGCGGTGGTAAGCTGGCTCGCTTCCGGATCCCGCCGCCGTACCCGCCATGAGCCAAGACGATACCCACCTCATCGAAACCCGCTTGCAGAGCGAATTGATCTGCGACGGCAGTTTCCTGAAGGTCCGCCGCGATACGGTGCGCCTGCCCAGCGGGCGCGAGGCCACGCGCGAGTACGTGGTGCACCCGGGCGCCGTGGTCGTCATTCCCCTGCTGGACGATGGACGCGTGCTGGTCGAGCGCCAGTTCCGCTATCCCATCGGCCAGGTGATGACCGAATTCCCGGCGGGCAAGCTCGATCCGGGCGAGGATCCCCTGGCCTGCGCCAAACGCGAGCTGTTCGAGGAAACCGGCTATACGGGCGCACAGTGGGCCCGTGCCGGCCACCTGCACCTGGCCATCGCCTACTCCACCGAGATCATCCACATCTTCTTCGCGCGCGGCCTGACGGCCGGGCCACGGCAACTGGACGAGGACGAGTTCCTGGACGTGGTCGCGGTCGACGTGGACGAACTGGCGCAAGCCTGCCGGCAGGGCCGCGTCACCGACACCAAGACGCTGACCTGCATGCTGTGGCTGCAGAACGTGCGCAGCGGCGCGTGGGCGCTGGAGTGGCGCGATGCGTGACGCGGACGCTGGCGAGGGGGCGGACTTTCCGCCTGCGGGCGCGCATGGCCCGGACGGCGCGCCCGGTTCGGGGCCGGTCTACAGCGTCGAGCTTCGGCCCAGCGGCTGGCGTTATGCCTGTCCGTCCACCAGCACGCTGCTTCAGGCGGCCGCCAAGGCGGGCATCCGTCTGCGCAGTTCCTGCCGCAACGGCACGTGCCGGACCTGCATGTGCATCATGCTTGAAGGCAAGGTGCGGTACGACACCGAATGGCCGGGTGTGGACTCTGACGAGCAGGCCGAAGGCTGGATCCTGCCGTGCGTGGCCGTGCCGGAAAGCGACGTGGTGCTGTCGGCGCCCAAGGCCAGCGTGTTGGTGCCGCGTCCGCCGTCGACCAATCTTACGGGTGCGCGGCGCGCCTAGGTTCGATTCCCTTGAGCGCGGTGCACGAGGCGGCGTTCGGCGCCGGGATGGCTCCCGCGCCCATCAGCGCCTGCACCCCGCAAACCGAACCGTACAGGTCGGCGTTGCCGTGGCCGGCGTTGCCGACCTCGAAGGCGCGATGCGTCAGCGGCGCCACGCGCAGGCTGTCGCGCGTGTCGTAGCGCCAGTAGTTCAGGCCGCGCGCCAGCCGGGTCGCGCCCTGCGCCTCGGCGCCGCAGGTCTTGTCCAGGCCGGGCTGCTCGGGATTGTTGTCGGCGCTGCCGAACAGATAGGTGACGCTGCGCGCGGCATAGCGGGCGGCCAGGCGGGCGCGGTCGGGCTTGCCCAGCGCGGGCGGCAGATTGTCCAGGCCGTAGCGGTACTGGTCGTAGGTGGGGCAGATGCCGCGTTCGTAGCGGGCGAAGCCCCGGCCATCGGCGCGTGCCCGGTCCGGCGTCAGGTACAGGTACGAGTCGGCGTTGGACACCACGTAGGTCATCGCGATGCCCGCCGCGCGCAGGCCTTCGTCGATATTGTTCAGCACGGCGTAGCGCTGCACCATCTGGCCGCCGCTGCCGTGGCCGGCCAGCACGACCTCATGCAGCAGCGGCAGCCGGCCCGGGGCGGACAGGTCGCGCAGCAGGTCGTCCAGCACCTGGAAGGCGCCCACCGGCCCCGGGCGGCCTCGCTGCGCGGCGCTGGGCTGGCCGTCTTTCCAGTCGCCGCGCCGCCAGGCGGGCAGGCCGCTGAAGCCCGCGTCGACGGCGCTGGGAAACTTGGGGGCGAGCACCAGCGTGTCGTCGGCCCGGTCGCGGTTGCCGGCATACAGGTCGGAAGCGGACTCGTAGGCGCGCGCGGCATCGCGCCGGTCGTCGTGCACCACGATCACCACGCGGCGCACCTTGCGCAACTGCGCGGGCTGGTCCAGCCGGCGGCTGGCATAGACGGGAAAGGGATAGCGCTTGCCGGGCGCGCCGAGCTCGACGCGGCGCCACTTGGGGGCGGCGCGCGGCGGGGGCGGCAGGTGTTCGATGTAGGGGTCTTGCGGCAGCGGCTGGGCGGCCAGCGCGGCGCCGGGCGCCATGGCGGCGGCCAGGATCGCCGCCAGGGCCAGGGCGCCCGCGCGGCGAGGCGCGCGCGTGGGCTGGTCGAGCATCGGAAAAACCCGCTGCGGCATTGCAATCCTTTGGAAACGCGGGCCAGCAGGGCCACGGCGGCCGCGCCATTGTAAGCGTACGCCCGGCCGCGAATCGTGTGTCAGCGGCATGACGCGCCGCTGCCACGCCAAGTCGCGCGCGCCGCGTCGGCGCCCCTCGTGGCCCGCCTTCCGTCAGCGGCCTTTGGCAGCCCGCGTGCCCGCGGGCCGGGCCGCGTCGCGGCTCAGGCGGTAGGCCACCCAGTCGTCCTCGTCGATGTCGGGCGCCTGGCCGCGAAAGGCGGGGTCGATGGGGTAATACTGGCAGGCGATGGCGCCGCTGGCGGTGTGGGCCAGCGTATCGGCGCGCACGAAGCAGCAGGGCGCGTGGGGCGTGTATTCCTCGATCTGGTCCATCAGGGCCAGCAGTTCGGGCGTTACCTGGTAGAGCTCGCCCAGGATGGGGCGCGCATCGGCGCCGGCCGCCGGGGGCAGCAGGCCCGGCCAATCGCCGAAATCGACCAGCCGGCCCGGCACGCGGCCCGGACCGGCGTTGCGTGGCGCCGGCAGGCCGGCCCGTTCGGCCGCGCGGGCCAGGTCGTTGATTTCGCCCCGGCGTAGCGTGCCGTAGACGAATACGTATATGCTGGTGTGCATAGGTCGTGCAGGTCGTGTGAGGGTGGGGGGCACGGGCGGGTATTGAAATCGCCGGGTGCGTCCGCACATTCATATCATCGGTTCGCCACCGTCGGCGAGCCCCAAATTGCCAACCGACACCATGCGATTCGACAAACTTACCACCAAGTTTCAGCAAGCGCTGGCTGACGCGCAAAGCCTTGCCGCCCGCAGCGACCACCCCTACATCGAACCGGCGCACGTGCTGGCCGCCCTGCTGGGCGACCCCGACAGCGGCGCCTCCAGCCTGCTGGCGCGCGCCGGCGTGGCCGTCAACCGCGCGCAGTCCGCGCTGGACACCGCGCTGAAGAACCTGCCGCAGGTGCAGGGCGCCGACAACGTGCAGCCCAGCCGTGACCTGCAGGCCATGTTCACGCGCACGGACAAGGAAGCCGCCAAGCGCGGCGATACGTACATCCCCAGCGAACTGTTCCTACTGGCGCTGGCCGAGGACAAGGGCGATGCCGGCCGCATTCTGCGCGACGCCGGCCTGCAGAAGAAGGCGCTGGAAGCCGCCATCGACGCCGTGCGCGGCGGCGAGAGCGTCTCGGGCGCCGAGGGCGACGCCAACCGCCAGGCGCTCGCGAAGTACACGATGGACCTGACCGAGCGCGCCCGCCAGGGCAAGCTCGATCCGGTGATCGGCCGCGACGACGAGATCCGCCGCACCATCCAGATCCTGCAGCGCCGCACCAAGAACAATCCCGTGCTGATCGGCGAACCCGGCGTGGGCAAGACCGCCATCGTCGAGGGCCTGGCGCAGCGCATTGTCAACGACGAAGTGCCCGAGACCCTGCGCGGCAAGCGCGTGCTGTCGCTCGACCTGGCGGCCCTGCTGGCCGGCGCCAAGTTCCGCGGCGAGTTCGAGGAACGCCTGAAGGCCGTGTTGAAGGAGCTGTCACAGGACGACGGCCAGAACATCGTCTTCATCGACGAGATCCACACCATGGTGGGCGCGGGCAAGGCCGAGGGCGCCATGGACGCGGGCAACATGCTCAAGCCCGCGCTGGCGCGCGGCGAGCTGCACTGCATCGGCGCGACCACGCTGGACGAGTACCGCAAGTACATCGAGAAGGACGCCGCGCTGGAGCGCCGCTTCCAGAAGGTGCTGGTGGGCGAGCCCGACGTCGAGTCCACCATCGCCATCCTGCGCGGCCTGCAGGAGCGTTATGAGATCCACCACGGCGTCGAGATCACCGATCCCGCCATCGTGGCGGCGGCTGAACTCTCGCACCGCTACATCACCGACCGCTTCCTGCCGGACAAGGCCATCGACCTGATCGACGAGGCCGGCGCGCGCATCCGCATGGAGATCGACTCCAAGCCGGAAGTGATGGACCGCCTGGACCGCCGCATCATCCAGTTGAAGATCGAGCGCGAGGCCGTCAAGCGCGAGACCGACGATGCCTCCAAGCGCCGCCTGGCCGTCATCGAGGAAGAACTCGAGAAGCTGCAGCGCGAGTACAACGACTACGAGGAAATCTGGAAGGCCGAGAAGGCTGCGGTGCAGGGCACGCAGGCCATCAAGGAAGAGATCGACCGTGTGCGCGCCGAGATGGCCGAGCTGACCCGCAAGGGCCAGTTCGACAAGCTGGCCGAATTGCAATACGGCAAGCTGCCCGAACTGGAAGCGCGCCTGCAGGCGGCCGACTCGGCCGAGCAGCAGGGCGCCAGGCAGGCGGACGCCAGCCGCCCCCGCCTGCTGCGCACGCAGGTCGGCGCCGAGGAAATCGCCGAGGTCGTCTCGCGCGCCACGGGCATTCCGGTGTCCAAGATGATGCAGGGCGAGCGCGACAAGCTGCTGCACATGGAAGACGTGCTGCACAACCGCGTGGTGGGCCAGGACGAGGCCGTGCGGCTGGTGTCCGACGCCATCCGGCGTTCGCGCGCCGGGCTGGCCGATCCCTCGCGCCCGTACGGCTCGTTCCTGTTCCTGGGCCCCACGGGCGTGGGCAAGACCGAACTGACGCGCGCGCTGGCCGACTTCCTGTTCGACTCGCAGGAGCACATGATCCGCATCGACATGAGCGAGTTCATGGAGAAGCATTCGGTGGCCCGCCTGATCGGCGCGCCGCCGGGATACGTGGGCTACGAAGAGGGCGGCTACCTGACCGAGGCCGTGCGCCGCAAGCCGTACAGCGTGGTGCTGCTGGACGAGGTCGAGAAGGCGCATCCGGACGTGTTCAACGTGCTCTTGCAGGTGCTGGACGATGGCCGCCTGACCGACGGCCAGGGCCGCACGGTGGACTTCCGCAACACGGTCATCGTGATGACGTCCAACCTCGGCTCGCAGCACATCCAGAGCCTGGCGGGCCAGCCCTACGATGTCATCAAGGAAGTGGTGTGGGATGAACTGAAGCAGACCCTGCGTCCCGAATTCCTGAACCGCATCGACGAGGTCGTCGTGTTCCATGGCCTGGAGGCGCAGCACATCGAGTCCATCGCCCGCATCCAGTTGAAGCGCCTGGCGCAGCGCCTGGAGAAACAGGAGATGCGCCTGGACGTGACCGACGCGGCGCTGGCCGAGCTGGCGCGCGCGGGCTTCGATCCGGTGTTCGGCGCGCGGCCGCTGAAGCGGGCCATCCAGCAGCAGATCGAGAACCCGGTCGCCAAGCTGATCCTGGAAGGCGTGTTCGGGCCGCGCGACGTGGTGCCGGTGGATTGGCGGGACGGCAAGTTCGTGTTTACGCGGACGTTGCAGTAAGGGGAGATCATCTCTTCGTAGGGCGTCCCATGGGGCCGGGAGGCCGCGCCGGCCAAGTCGTCGGGCTCGGGCGCGCCACGAGGCGCCCTCGGCCCCGCTTGCGCGGGGCTTCCCCTCCTCCAATTGGCCGGCGCGGCCTCCCGGCCCCACGGGACTCTCGCCGTCTTAGGTCGGTGTGCCTCTGCGCCCTGTTGATGGAGGGGAAGGGGACGATGGAAGAGGCTGTGAGTCGCCCTTGCTGCCGTGGGCCCGGCCGGCCAATTGGAAGGAGGGTAGCCGCGTAGCGGCCGAGGGCGCCCGGTGGCGCGCCCGAGCCGACTGACTTGGCCGGCCGGGCCCACGGCAGCGAGGGCGACGTCTCAAGAACGAACGACCTCATCCCCAGCAGCACTCGCCCATCGACAGAGAATGGGATCGCCCAGTCGCAAAGCAAAGCCCTTCGACACCCCATCGAGGGGCTTTTTGCTTGGGACCGCCGCAGCGGCGCGCTACGATGTGGCTCTTTTCCCATTGGCCTGTGCCTCGCGATCCATGACCCCTCTGCTTCCCCTCAATTTCCTTGCCATCGGCCTGGGCGCCGCGGCGGGCGCCTGGTTGCGCTGGCTGCTGGGACTGCGCTTCAACGTGGCGGGCTGGCCATGGGGCACGCTGGCGGCCAACCTGGCCGGCGGCTACCTGATCGGCGTGCTGGTGGCGGTGATCGCCGCGCATCCCGAATGGCCCGCCTGGGTGCGGCTGGCGGTCATCACGGGGTTCCTGGGGGGGCTGACCACGTTCTCCACCTTTTCGGCGGAGACGGTGGACATGCTGCAGCGGGGGGCTTATGCGACCGCGCTGGGCTACGCGGCCCTCAGCCTGACGGGATCGCTGTGCCTGACGGCGTTGGGATTGGCGACGGTGCACGCGCTGCGCTGAGAGGGGCGGCGGCCGGCCCTGGCCGCCCCGAGGGAACGGGCGCGGCCGTCCTTCCTACACGTGCGACGTCGGCCCGCCCGCGGCGCCGGCCTGCAGCACGCGCGCGGCCTGCAGGCCGCTGCGCACCGCGCCTTCCAGCACGCCGGGATAGCCCGTGTCGGTCCAGTCGCCGGCCAGGGCCAGCGTGCGCCACGGTGTGTGGTTCAGGGGCCGGGCGCGGTTCGGCACGGCGGCGAAGGTGGCGCGCTTCTCGATGAACAGTTCGGCCAGTTCCACGGCGGGCATCGGCGGCAGGCCGCCGGGATGGCGGGCCGCCTGTTCGCGGACCTGCTCGACCAGGTCCGCGATGATCGTGTCGCGGTCCGCATCGGCCAGCCCGGCCGCGGCGCTGACGACCACAGCCAGTTCGGCGCCCTGGCCGCCGCCGGTCAGCCGCGAACGGTCGAACAGCCATTGGCCGGCATGGCCGCGCGTGGCGTCCTCGCGCAGCATCATCATGGGTTCGGGCAGCGGCCAGGGCTGCGCCAGCCGCAGGTTCAGCGTGGCGATCGGCATGTAGTCGAAAGCCTGCAGCGCCTTCAGCAGGGCCTGCGAGCCGGTCTCGCGCAGCGCGTTGCCCAAAAGGCGCGCCGCCACCAGGGGCGGCACGGCCAGCACGGCGGCGTCGAAACGCTCGCCGTTGACGTCCACCCACCGGTCGGACGGATCGAGCTGGCGCACGGTGCTGCCATAGCGCATCGTGACCTGGCGCGCCGCCGCATCGGGCCACAGCGCGGACAGGTCCACACAGGGCAGCAGGATGTCGCTGTCGCGCAGGCCGCCGACCAGGCTGTCCTTCAGCACGCGCACGAACAGCGCGGCGCTGGCCAGGGCGGGCGGGGTGTTCAGCGCGGCCAGGCACAGGGGCTCCCAGACCCGCCGGGTCAGATCGGCGGTCTGCGCGTGGTGGCTCAGCAGGCGGCCCACCGTCCATTCGGCCGGGACCTGCCAGCCATCGCGGCGCAGCGTGTTCATCATGCGCAGGGCGGCCAGCTTGTCGCGCCAGCCCATGCCACGCGCGGTCAGCAATGCCAGCGCGGCGTGCCACGGCGCGGGCAGGCGCGCGGCGGACAGGCGGAACGTGCCGTCCAGGCTGGCCAGCCGCAGGGGCCGGCGCATCAGCAGGGCATCGGGGTTGCGGCCCAGGCGGCGCATCAGCGCCAGGGTCTGCGTATAGGCGCCCAGCAGGATGTGCTGGCCGTTGTCCAGGCCATCGCCGAATTCCGGGTGCACCACGCGGCGCGCCCGGCCGCCCGGCGTACGGCCGGCTTCGAAGACGGTGACGGCCGCGCCTGCGTCGCGCAGCGCCGCCGCCGCGGCCAGGCCGGCCCAGCCGCCGCCGATGATCGCGGCCTTCATAGCGACAGGCGGCGCACCAGGCCGCGGCCGCCGCCCACCCACACCCGCCAGGCCAGCATCAGCTTGCGCAAGGGGGTTAGCGAGATGCGCTGGTGCAGCACCTGCCAGTTGTCGTGTTCGATCTCGTCCAGCAGGGCGTAGTAGATCGCCGCCATCATCAGGCCGGGCCGCTGCGCGCGGCGGTCGCCTTCGGGCAGGGTGGTCATGGCTTCGCGATACAGCTGGCGCGCGCGGTCGGCCTGGAAGCGCATCAGCGCGGTGAAGCGTTCGGAGTAAACGCCATTGAGGATGTCGGCGGCCTTCACTTCGAACTGCTGCAGTTCGTCGACGGGCAGGTAGATGCGGCCGCGCCGCGCGTCGTCGCCGACGTCGCGGATGATGTTGGTCATCTGGAAGGCCAGCCCGAGCTTGCCGGCGTATTCCAGGGTGCGCGGGTCGGTGTAGCCGAACACGCCGGCCGACAGCTCGCCCACCACGCCGGCCACGTGCCAGCAGTACTTGCGCAGGCCGGGCCAGTCCAGGTAGCGGCTCTGGTCCAGGTCCATCTGCATGCCGTCGATCACGGCGATGAGCCGCTCGCGGGTGATGCCACAGGATTCCAGGTGCGGCTGCAGCGCCAGCGTGACGGGGTGCTCGGGCTTGCCCGCGAACATCTGGTCGACCTGGGTGCGCCACCAGGCCAGCTTGATGCGGGCCACGGATTCCTCCTTGGCCTCGTCGACCACGTCGTCGACCTCGCGGCAGAAGGCGTACAGGGCCGTGATGGCGCGCCGCCGCTCCGGGGGCAGGAACAGGAAGGCGTAGTAGAAACTGGAGCCGCTCTTGGCGGCCTTTTCCTGGCAGTATTCGTCAGGGTTCATGTCGTTGCTCGCCCGTCTGCCTGCATCTTGCGCCGATGCCGCGCTGGCTGACGGGTGGGGTTGTTCATCTTAGGGCACGCCACAGCATGACGGCCCAGTCGCGCGCGCCCAGTTCGGGGCGGTTCATGAAGACGTCGTACCGGGCTTGCTCGATGCGCTGCAGGATCCGCAGGCCGCCCTGCACCACCAGCCGCAGTTCCAGGCCGATGCGCCCGGGCAGGCGACGGGGCAACGCAGCCCCGGAGTGTAGCAGTGCCCGTGTGCGTTCCACCTCGAAGGCCATCAGCGCGTGCCATTCGGGCGTCAGGCGGCCGATGGCGAGGTCTTGTTCCGACACCCCGTGGCGTCGCAGGTCTTCCTGCGGCAGGTAGACGCGCTGCTTGCGCCAGTCCACCCGCACGTCCTGCCAGAAGTTCACCAGTTGCAGGCCGGTGCAGATGGCGTCGGCATCGCGCACGTTCTCGGGCGTGGCGGCGCCGTACAGGGCCAGCATCAGCCGGCCCACGGGGTTGGCCGAGCGCGAGCAGTAGTCCAGCAGCGTGGCGTAGTCCTCGTAGCGTTTGACCCGCACGTCCTGCTCGAAGGCGGACAGCAGGTCGAAGAACGGGGTGATGGGCAACTGATGGCGCGTGATGGTGGCCGCCAGCGGCTCGAAGATGTGCGCCAGTTCCGGCGCGGGACGGGTGGGCGCGGCGGGTTCGGCGCCGATGCGGTGCAGTTCGGCGCGCAGCGCGCCCAGCTTGGCCAGGCGCTGTTCGTCGGAATCATCGCCTTCGTCGGCGATGTCGTCGGCGGTGCGCGCGTAGCGGTAGATATCCGTCACCGCGGGACGCAGGTGACGGGGCAGCAGCAGCGAGGCGACAGGAAAATTCTCGTAGTGATCGACGGCCATACGGGAGGTGCGAAGCGAGGGCGTCCGGACCGCTGGAAGGCGGTCCCGCCCGACCGGGCCATTGTAAGGAATGCCGGCGCGCGGTTTGCAGGCTGTCGATACCGCTTGTGTCAGGGTTTGTGCAGATTCCCAATCCTGCCGCGCCGTTCCGGCCGGATCACCGCGCCGCTGCGCGATCCCGTGCCGGCGCCCTGGTGCCAGGCCAGCTCGCCGTTGACGAAGACGGCGTCGATGCCCTGGGCCTGGCGCGTCGGCGACGACCAGGTGGCGGTGTCGGCCACGGTGCCGGCGTCGAAGATCACCAGGTCGGCATGGCAGCCGGCCTGCACCAGGCCGCGTCCGGGCAGCCGGAAATAGGCGGCGGTCTTGCCGCTCATCTTGTGCACGGCCTCTTCCAGCGAGAACAGCTGCATGTCGCGGCAGTAATGGCCCAGCACCCGGGGGAAGGTGCCCCACAGGCGCGGGTGCGGCGCGGGATCGTGAGGCATGCCGTCCGAGCCGATCATCGTGCCGGGGAAGGCCAGGATGCGCTCGACGTCCTGCTCGTCCATGATGAAGTAGATGGCGCCGGCGGGCTGCAGTCTGTCCACCGCATCCTCTTCCGGCACGCCCATGTCGCGCGCGATGTCGTCCAGGTTCCAGCCTGCATACTGCGGATAGGGCACCGACTTGCTGACGATGACCCGGCTGGAGACGGCCAGGCGGTCCTTGCGCAGGATGGTCGAGCCGGCCACGTAGGGATAGCAGTCCAGCGCCACGGCCTGCCGCGTCATGGCGTCGGAGATATGCGCCAGGGTCTGCACCGAGCGGCCATGGTTGCGCGGGCCGATCAGCTTGTGGTGCGACACCAGCACGGGCGCACCGCCCGCGCGGCCCACCGCGAAGGCCTCGTCCAGCGCCTCGAAGATCCTGTCGCCTTCGTCGCGGATGTGGCTGGCGTACAGCCCGCCGAATTCGCGCAGCACTTCGGCCACCGCGATCAGCTCGTCGGTGGTCGCCGGCATGGCGGCCGGATAGGCCGTGCCGGTGGACAGGCCGATCGCGCCGCTGGCCAAGGCCTCGCGCAGCAGTGCCCGCATGCGGGCGATCTCGTCCTCGCGGGCCGGACGATCCAGCTCGTCCATGGCGGCCACGCGCAGCGAGGTGTGGCCCACCAGGCAGGCCGCGTTCACGGCGGGCGGGTTGCGGTCCAGGTTTTCCAGGTAGGCGCCGAAGGTGGCGAACGGGAAATCTGCCGTGTCGGTGCCCAGCAGGTTCACGGGCGCCGGCACCTCGCCGCGCCGGCCCGGCAGCCAGGGCGCCTGGCTGATGCCGCAATTGCCGGTTACCACGGTGGTCACGCCCTGGCTCAGCTTGGCCGGCATCCCCGGCGTCTGGACCAGGTAGCGGTCGTCGTGGGTGTGCGAGTCGATGAAGCCGGGGGCGACGATGCGCCCCGTGGCGTCGAAGACGCGGGCGGCATGGGCCTGCGACAGGTCGCCCACCGCGGCGATGCGGCCGTCGGCCACGGCCACGTCGGCGCGCACGCGGGGCGCGCCCGAACCGTCGATGACGGTGCCGCCGCGCAGGATGAAGTCATAGCTCGTCATGCCACCTTCCTTGATATCAGTCGATGTTGACCTTGGCGTCCCTGATCACCTTTGCCCACACCGGACGTTCCTTGTTGGCGCGGTCGGACAGGTCCTGGCGGGGGCCGACGTGCGGCACATAGGCCATGGCCTTCAGCTTGTCCTGCACTTCCTGCGTGGACAGGGCCTTGTTGATGGCGCCGTTCAGGACGTCGAGGATCTTCGGGTCGGTGCCGGCGGGCGCGACGTAGCCGGTCCAGGCCACGGCCTGATAGCCTTTCAGGCCCAGCTCGTTCAGCGTCGGCAGGTTCGGCAGGATGGGGTCGCGTTCGGCGCCCGTGACGGCCAGCGGGATGACCTTCTTCTGGTCGATGAAGGACGCGATCGACGAGATGTTCTCGAACACCAGGTCGGCCTCGCCGCGCAGCACGGCCAGGTCGGCCTCGACGCCGCCCTTGTACGGCACGTGCATCAGGTCGACGCCCGCCATGCTCATGAACATGGCGGCGCTCAGGTGGCCCGTGGTGCCGTTGCCGCCCGAGGCCACGACCAGCTTGCCCGGGGCTTTCCTGGCCATGGCGATCAGTTCTTCCACGCTCTTGACGCCCAGGCCGGGACGCACGGCCAGCACGTTCTGCACCGAGCCGGTCAGCGCGATGGGCGTGAGCTGCTTGTCGGCGTCGTAGGGCAGCTTCTTGTACAGCGACTGGTTGATCGCCATCGTGGCCACGTTGGCGAAGCCGATGGTGTAGCCGTCGGGGTCGGCGTTGGCGACCGAGGCGGTGCCGATCATGCCCGAGGCGCCCACGCGGTTGAGCACCACGAAGTTGCCGCCGGTGGCCTTGCCCATTTCCGCGGCCAGCAGGCGTGTGACGAGGTCGGGCGTGGTGCCGGTGTTGAAGGGCACGACGATGGTGACGGCGTGTTCGGGGTACTGGGCATGGGCGGCCTGCGAACCAAGCAGCAGGGCGGCGGGGAGGGCGGCGCGCGACAGCAGGCGCGCGGCGTTCTTGAGCAGCGAGGACATGGTGATTTTCTTCCTTGGACTGTTATGGAAATGCTGAAGATCACGTGGACAGGCTTGCTTGTCCACGGTACTGCCTGCGTTCCGGTTCTGTGCCGGACTCGGGGTTGCTACCGTCTCTCTCGCTGGGGTGCCACGGGTAATACGGATCGCGCGGGCGGCCTATTGCGGTTGCGCCAGCCGCGCCAGCAGCGGCAGGTCGATGTTGCCGCCCGACAGCACCACGACGCTGTCGCGCCCGTGCGTGTCGATGCGGCCGGCCAAGAGCGCGGCCAGCACCACCGCGCCGCCGGGCTCGACCACCAGGCGCAGTTCTTCCAGCGCGTAGCGGATCGCGGCGCCGACCTCGGCATCGCTGACCGCCACCGCGCCGGCCAGGCAGCGGCCATTGATGGCGTAGGGCAGTTCGGCGGGCGTGGCGGCCTGCAGCGCGTCGCACAGGGTCCGGGCGTCGGGGGCGTTTTGCTCGCGCTTGCCGCTGGCCAGCGAGCGCACCGTGTCATCGAAGCCCGCGGGTTCGGCCGCCACCAGGCGGGCCTGCGGCGCCAGTGCGCGCACGGCCAGGCTGCAGCCGGCGATCATGCCGCCGCCGCCGCACGGCGTGGCGAACAGGCCCAGGTTGGCCAGGGCCTCGGCCGGCAGGTCCCGCAGCGCTTCCACGGCCAGCGTGCCTTGCGCGGCCAGCACGTCGGGATGGTCGCCGGGCGGCACCAGCGTCGCGCCGGTTTCCGCCAGCAGGCGCATGCCGATCTCTTCACGGCTTTCCCTGGTGCGGTCGTAGCGCACCACGCGGGCGCCGTGGCGTTCGGCCTTCTCCACCTTGTTCCGCGGCGCGTCGACCGGCATGACGATGGTGGCCGGGATGTCCAGCGTGTGCGCGGCCCAGGCGATGGCCTGGCCGTGATTGCCCGTGGAATAGGCGACCACGCCGCGCTCGCGGGCGTCGGCGTCCAGGTTCAGCAGCGCGTTGAAGGCGCCGCGCGCCTTGAACGAGCCGGTGATCTGCAGGTTCTCCGGCTTCAGCCAGACGGGGCCGCCGGCCAGCGCGTCCAGGCGCGGCGAGCGCAGCAGCGGCGTGTGGCGCACGTACGGTGCGATGCGTTGCGCGGCGGCCAGCACGTCGTCGTACGTGGGCACGCGCAGGCGGCCCAGCAGTTCGTGGTCGATGGCGTCGGGCAGGGCGGTCAGGGTCGGATTCATGGCGTTCACCGGCAGGCGTTCAGCGCGACGGCGTCCAGACGGCGGGCGGCACGCTGCCGGTCTGCTCGACGATGCGGCCGTAGGCTTCGGGACGGCGGTGCTTCTCGAAGTTGAAGACGGTGGTGCGGCCCAGTTCGCACAGGTCCAGGTTGCAGTCGGCGACGATCAGTTCGTCGTCCCAGGTGGCCGCCAGCGCGATGATCTCGCCCTGCGGGTTCACGATGATCGAGTGGCCGAACAGCTCGTGTCCGTCTTCCTTGCCGGCCTTGGCCACGGCCACGCCGAAGCAGGCGTTCTGGTAGCAGCCGGACTGGATCGCCAATTGCGAATGCAGCACGCGCAGGTGGTGCGCCTCGAAGCCCTTGTTGTCCTGGTTCATGGCGGGTGTGTTGTAGCCCAGCATGACCAGTTCGACCTGCTGCAGCCCCAGCACGCGCCAGGCTTCCGGCCAGCGGCGGTCGTTGCAGATCAGCATGCCCAGGTTGACGGGCTGGCCGGCCGCGCCCACCGGCGCGCGCACCACCGGGAAACCCAGGTCGCCCACTTCGAAATAGCGTTTTTCCAGATGCTGCACCGCGCGGTGCGAAGCGTATTCGGCGTGGCCGGGCAGGTGCACCTTGCGGTACTTCAGCACGATCTCGCCCGACGGGGCGATGATCACCGAGGTATTGAAGCGGCGCTTCCTCACCACGCCTTGCGCGTCGGTGTCGTTGACCAGTTCGGCATAGCCCAGGTAGACCGTCAGGCCGTACTTGCGGATGGCGTCGAACAGCGGCTGCGTGGCCGGGCTGGGCAGGCTGGTCTCGTACCAGTGGTCGGCCTCGTTCAGGTCCTCGTGGTACCAGCGCGGGAAGAACGTGGTCAGCGCCAGCTCGGGGAACACCACGACCTCGGCGCCGCGCTGGTGGGCGCGTTCCAGCAGGCGAAGCATGCGGGGAACGACGACGTCGCGGCCCTCGGCCTTCTGGATCGGGCCAAGCTGCGCGGCGGCAACGGTGATGGTGCGGGACATGGCGGCATCCTGTCAGAGGGGATTCGATGGCTGCAGGATGCGGCGCGGGCGAGGGGAAGTAAATCGTTCCTTGCGAAATCCGGTCGGGTTCTTGAGCTTTGCGTTGGATCGTCAAGCTTATGATTCAAATGGACATTCTTGCTGATTTCCTGGTGGCCGCACCGTTTTGGAGCGTGCATTTGGTTATAGGCGCTATGCAAAACAGCATGGCCGGCACTATCCTTTTCGCCACACTGTCCGGCCATCATCCGGACCTCGCGCGTCCCCCCGCGTCCCCCTCTGTCCTATCGCGTTTCCCCATGGCCAGCATTTCCCCGCCCGGCGTCGGCCGGCTCAGCCTGCGGCAGATCGAAGTCTTCCACGCCATCATGGTCACGGGCTCGCTCAGCGAAGCCGGCCGCATGCTGTTCGTCACCCAGCCGGCCATCAGCCGCGTGCTGGCCTCGGCAGAGAACCGCCTGCGCTTCGCGCTGTTCGAGCGCGTCAAGGGCCGGCTGCATCCCACGCCCGAGGCGCGCCGCCTGTTCGCCGAGGCCGAGCGCATCTTCGACGGCGTGCATCGCCTGAACGCGCTGGCCGCCAACCTGTCGAGCGGGGCCGAGGGCATGCTCAGCATCGTCTCCAGTCCCAGCTTCAGCGAATGGCTGATTCCGCTGGTCATCCAGCGCTTCCGCGAGCGCCATCCGGGCACGCAGATCCGCTACCGTCCGCTGGCCTTCGACATGCTGCTGCCGCACGTGCTGCTGGGCCATGCCGATTTCGGCATCGCCTCGATGGCGCCGCCCGCGCATGCCCACGTCGTGTCCGAAGAGATCGGCCATGGCTGGCTGGCCTGCGCCATTCCGCGCGGCCATCCGCTGGCCAGCCTGACGCGCATCCGCGCGGAAGACCTGCGCGGCCACCTGCTGATCGGCTACGAGCCCGATACCCCGTTCGGCCGCCTGGCCAGCCGCTTCCTGGATTCGGGCGAAGTGCCGGTCAAGCCCGACATCGAGGTGCGCGCCACGCCCGAGGCCGTGGCGCTGGTGCGGCAGGGCGTGGGCGTGGCGCTGATCGAGTCGTTCGGCTACCACCCCGAGTCGCGCCAGC
This sequence comes from Bordetella ansorpii, assembly GCF_900078705.1. GTDB lineage: Bacteria > Pseudomonadota > Gammaproteobacteria > Burkholderiales > Burkholderiaceae_B > Bordetella > Bordetella ansorpii_A. Next base: position 907,631 of record NZ_FKIF01000007.1, on the reverse strand, counting down.
ACTTCGTGCTGCGTCCCATCGAGCCCCTGCTGCCGCACAAGATCCAACTGATCCATGCCGCCAACAGCCCGCTGTCGGCGCCGGCGCGGCGCTTCGTCTCGGCCCTGCGGCACGTGCTCAAGCGCTGGCCCAAGGCGTTCACGGGGGATCCGGGCGAGCCGGCCGGCGATGCCTGAAGGCGTCCCCGAAAACCGGCCGCCCCGGTAAAATCGCGCCTTGCGTGTGTCCTGTTTCCTGGAAGTCCTGCCATGCCGCGTCCCATTTCCGCCTCGGTCTCCGTTTCCGCGCTGCGTCACAATCTGGCCGTGGTGCGCCGCCTGCTCGACCAGGACGCCGAGCGCGCGGGCGCCCAGCCCGCGTCGATCTGGGCCGTCATCAAGGCCAACGCCTACGGCCACGGCATCGAGCGCGCGGTGGCGGGATTCTCGGCGGCGCAGGGCCTGGCCATGCTGGACCTGGACGAGGCGGTGCGCTGCCGCGAAGCCGGCTGGGGCGGCCCCATCCTGCTGCTGGAAGGCTTCTTCCAGCCCGCCGACCTGGACCTCGTCGACCGCTATCACCTGACCAGCACCGTGCATACGCATGAACAGCTCGACATGCTGGCCACCGCCCGCCTGTCGCGCCGCGTCGACGTCATGGTCAAGCTCAACAGCGGCATGAACCGCTTGGGTTTCGCGCCGCACGACTACGCACAGGCCCATGCGCGCGCCGTGCAACTGCATGCCAAGGGCGTGCTGGGGTCGGTGGGCCGCATGACGCACTTCGCCTGCGCCGACGGACCCGAAGGCGTGGCGGGCCAGCTCGAGGTCTTCGGCCGGGCCACCGGCGGTCTGGCCAACGGCCCGGTCAGCGTCTGCAACTCGGCCGCCACGCTGCGCTACCCGGAGATCGCGCGGGGCGACGCCGGCACGCAGCACTGGGTGCGGCCGGGCATCTGCCTGTATGGCGCCTCGCCGTTCGACGACGTGTCCGCCGCCTCGTACGGCCTGCGGCCCGCCATGTCGCTGCGTTCCGAGATCATTGGCGTGCAGAACGTGCCGGCCGGCCAGGCCATCGGCTATGGCGCCACCTATCGCACCGAGCAGGCCATGCGCGTGGGCGTGGTGGCCTGCGGCTATGCGGACGGCTATCCGCGCCATGCGGGCACCGGCACGCCTATCACCGTGGCCGGCGTGCCGACGCGTTTGCTGGGCCGGGTTTCGATGGACATGCTGATGGTCGACCTGGGGCCCGCCCCGTCGGCTGGCGTGGGCGCGCCGGTGGCGCTGTGGGGCGAGGGCGGTCCGTCGGTCGATGACGTGGCCCGCGCGGCCGGCACCATCGGCTACGAATTGCTGTGCGCCGTGGCTGCGCGCGTGCCGCAGGCCACGCGGCCCTGACCGATGCGCCTGTCCGGGGCTGACTGGCCGCCGAACGTCGGGGCCGCAAGGGTTTTATTGACGCGGATTTGATGCGCGAGGATTTATTGTCGCGCGTGTTCGGTGCGCGGCATTGTCACGCAAAGAGCATGACATTTGCCCCGGGCTTGGTGTCTACTGGGTGGCTGACGCAGCGCCAGGCTGGCGCGCGCCGATGCCATGAATAATGATCAACGTTAAAGGGTTGCATCCATGAAGGACAAATGCGTGCTGGTGACGGGAGCCACCAAGGGCATAGGCTGGGCACTGTCGCAGCGCCTGACCGACCTGGGCTGCCACGTCGTGGGCATCGCGCGCAATACCGCCGATGTGGATTTTCCAGGCTATCTGTACGCCTGCGATCTGACCGATGCTGGCCGCACGGAAGAAGTGCTGCGCGAGATCCGCGAGAGGTTTCCGGTTGACGCGGTGGTGAACAACGTGGGCGTGGTGTCGCCGCAGCCGCTGGGTGAAATCGATCTGGCGACGTTGTATCGCGTGCTGGATTTGAATGTGCGCGTGGCCGTGCAGGTGACGCAGGCGTTTGTCGAGTCGATGAAGGTCCGTCGTACGGGGCGCATCGTCAACATCACCAGCCGGGCGATTCATGGTTCGCTGGATCGCACCAGCTATTCGGCCGCGAAGAATGCTTTGGTGGGCTGTACGCGCACCTGGGCGTTGGAGCTGGCCGAGTACGGGGTGACGGTCAATGCGGTGGCGCCGGGGCCGATCGAGACGGAGTTGTTCCGCGAGAATCATCCGGCGGGCAGCGATGCCGAGAAGCGTACGTTGAGTTCGATTCCGATGAAGCGGCTGGGGACGCCGGCGGAAGTGGCGGCGGCGGTGGCGTTCCTGTTGTCGGATGAAGCAGGCTTCATCACCGGCCAGGTGCTGGGTGTGGATGGGGGCGGGTCGCTGGGCGGGCGGTAGGCGGTCGCTGTCGGGGGCAGCAGCCCCTTTTGAGGTTGATGCGAGGGCGTGTCAGGCTGATGCCTGATGCGCCTTTGTCATGTGCATCATTGCAAACGTATGCGCGGGCGCCTGGCGATGCGATCTTGAACGTGCAGGGTTCATACAACCTTCCGGGGGAGATCGTTGATCTCGTGCTGCACACGTTCGCACATCAGGATTCTGGGTCGGCCGCCTGGCATCCAATCAGTGAGTCCGGATACGTTACGGGCCGCCGTCACCTGAATCGGTTATCCTTTCGCCCGCCGGTTTGCGGCATCACTCCTATGCCCTCGCGGCCCTTCCCTGCATGATCCGGTTTCAGCAAGTCTCGCTGGCAAGAGGCGTCAAGCCCTTGCTGGAAAAAGTCGACCTCATCCTCAACCCCGGCGACAAGATCGGCCTGATCGGCGCCAATGGCGCGGGCAAGTCCAGCCTGTTCGCCCTGCTGCGCGGCGAACTGCACGCCGACCAGGGGGATCTGAGCTACCCGCCGAACTGGCGCGTGGCCTACGTGGCGCAGGAAACGCCAGCGCTGGATCGCTCGGCCATCGACTACGCGATCGACGGCGATGTGGGACTGCGCCGCCTGGAAGCCCGGCTGGCCGAGGTGGAAGCCGCTGCCGACACGCCCGAAAACGGCCTGTTGATCGGCGAGCTGTACGGCGCCCTGGCGGATGCCGACGCCTACACCGTCCGCTCGCGGGCGGAACAGCTGCTTACCGGCCTGGGCTTCTCGATGGCGCAGATGGACCAGCCCCTGACCAGCTTTTCGGGTGGCTGGCGGATGCGGCTGAACCTGGCGCAAGCGCTGATGTGCCCGTCCGAACTGCTGCTGCTGGACGAACCCACCAACCACCTGGATCTGGATGCCATCCTGTGGCTGGAAGACTGGTTGAAGCGTTATCCCGGCACGTTGCTGGTGATTTCGCATGACCGCGACTTTCTCGACGAAGTGGTCAACGTGGTGGTTCACGTGGATGAGCGCAAACTGAAGCGCTATGCGGGCAATTATTCCGCCTTCGAACGCCAGCGCGCCGCGCAACTGGAATTGGCGGCCGGCGCCATCGAAAAGCAGTTGCGCCAACGCGCGCATCTGCAATCGTTCATCAACCGTTTCAAGGCCCAGGCCTCGAAAGCGCGCCAGGCGCAAAGCCGGATCAAGGCGCTGGCGAAGATGGAAGAGTTGGCCCCATTGCGCGCCGCGGCAGAGTTTTCCTTCGAATTCCGGGAGCCGGACCGCGCTCCCGATCCACTGCTGCGCATGGAGGCCGTCCAGGCCGGTTACCCGGCCACGGACACCGGCGGTGCCGACAAGATCGTCATCAAGGACATCAATTTTTCGCTGCAGGGCGGCCAGCGTATCGGGCTGCTGGGCGTGAACGGCGCGGGCAAGTCCACCTTCATCAAGACCATCGCCGGGGAATTGCAGGCCCTGGGCGGCGAGGCCATTTTCGGCAAGGGCCTGTCGATCGGCTATTTCGCCCAGCATCAGGTCGAGATGCTGCGCCACGATGAATCGCCCTTGTGGCACATGGTCAAGCTGGCCCCCGGCACGCGCGAACAGGAACTGCGTAATTTCCTGGGCGGCTTCAACTTCGCGGGGGCGATGGCGACCAGCAGCATCGCGCCCTTCTCGGGCGGCGAGAAGGCCCGCCTGGCCTTGGCGCTCATCGTCTGGCAACGGCCCAATCTGCTGTTGCTGGACGAACCGACCAATCACCTGGACCTGGAAACCCGCGAAGCGCTCACCATGGCCTTGGCGCAGTTCGAGGGCACCCTGGTGCTGGTGTCGCACGATCGCCACTTGCTGCGCGCCACCACCGACCAGTTCGTCATCGTGGCCGACGGCAAGGTCGAACCCTTCGACGGTGACCTCAACGACTACCGCGACTGGCTATTCAAGACCAAGCTGAACGCCAAGGCCAACGCGGCCCTGCAATAAGGCGCGCCGCCTGCGCCCGGTCCTTGATGGCAGGACTGCTGGCCGGCCAGGCCGGTACGTGGCTCCCTCGCTGCCGAAACGCTTCAGCGAGGCGCACTGTCTCTTGGCAGCAGGCCACGCAGATCCTGCGGAATCTCGTACTCCGGCCAAGCCTGCCGCAGTGCTTGCAGCGCCTGCACGGCTTGCTCGTGCTTGCCTGCCTTCAGCATGGCGCGCACGCGTTCGACCTGCTGCTCGGCGGTGGCTGCCACGTTGCGCGGCGCCAGCGAGCGTATCGTCTTGCGTTCGTCCTGGACGGCTTCGGCGCGCTGGGCATTTTTCGCCTGGGCCTTCTGCACGGCCTGCGCGCGGGCGTCATCCGGCGCCTGCATGGCGCCCGCCCCGCTCGAACCGATCATCGTAGGGGCCTCTGCCAGGGATGCCGCGGATTCTGCTTGCTGGGCCGGTGCCGGCTGCCGGGGCGGCGCATGGCTTCCATACGGCGCGGGCGCCAGCGAAGGCGGCGCCAATGGCCGGACGGAGGGCGCCACGGCATCGGGCGTGATCCCCGCGCCGGGCTTGGGCTCGGGCCTGGGGGCGGCTGCCGGAGCAGGCGGCGGCGGTGGCGCCTCACTGCGCCGCATCCGCGATTCCGGCTGCGGCGCGGACTGTCCCGCACGCCGCAATTCCGCAGGCGGCACAGGCGCCGGCGCAGGCGCCATCTCCCGCAACTGCGGCGGTTGCGCCAGTTCGGCATCGATACCCGGCGCGGCAGCCTGCCCGGCCTGATCCGCCTGCTGCGACAGATCCGTCATCAGTATCAACCCACTGGCCAACACTACCGAAGCAGCAATCGCCCACCCCGGATGAAGCCGGCGCGTCCTGCTTCGCACCCGCTGATCGCCCTGCGCCGCCGCGTGCGCCTGCGCACGAATGCGCGCATCCAGCGCCGCAGGCGGTTCAGCCGCAGGCAGCTTCCCATACAGCGCCCTCAGGTCGCTGTCGTCGTCCAGAAAATCGTCGTCCGGAGGCAGTGGCGCGTTCATGATCCGCTCCTGGCGTTGGCGCCCAGCACATCGCGGATGCGGCCGATGGCGTAACGCAGCCGCGATTTCACCGTCTCGCGCGGCGCGCCGGTGATCTGTGCGATGTCTTCCACGCTGAGGTCATGCTCCCATTTCAGCAGCAGCGCCTGGCGCTGTTCGTCGGGCAGTTGCTCGATGGCCAACTGCAGGCCGCGCCTGGCCTGGAACCGCGACACCTGCTGCTCGGGCTGTTCGTGCTCGGGCGCGGGCAGGGCCGCCAGCACCTCTTCGGCATCGTCGACCGTGGCGCGGGCCGGCTGGCGGCGATACGTGTCCACCACCAGATTGTGCGCGATCCGCAGCAGCCAGGTCGAGAAACGGGCCTCGGGTCGGTAGCGGGCGCGCGCATCGATGACGCGGCTCCAGGTCTCCTGGAACAGATCGTCCGCCACCTGGGCATTGCGCGTGCCGCGCAGCAGATAACGGTACAACCCGGCGCGATGCCGCGCATACAGCGTGTCGAACGCCGCCGTGTCGCCCCGGGTGCCGTAGGCGAGCATCAGCGATTCGTCGTCGTCGGCGTGCGTCGTGTCCATGGCCGGGCAGTGTATCTCCGGATGGAAACCGGCGCATGACGCCACGGGCGCACAGACGGCGGCCGGCAAGGACGAGGCGGCGTACGGCATGGAAAATCCGAACCAGGGGCGAGGGGCGGTCCAGGAGCACGACCCCCCGGACGCTTGCCAGCGCAACCGGTCAACGCACGGCGGGCGTGCCCAGCGTACCGGCCAGTTCGACCAGATTGGCGAACTCGGCCTGCAGGCCATACGGGTCATTGCCGCGCGCACCCCGGGCCAGCGTGGCGATCTGGGCGGGCGTGTAGCCATCCAGGTACTTGCCGCCGCGCAGCCACTGCGCGAAGGCCGCCGCCGACGCCGCGCGTTGCAGGCGCATGCTGGGCGCCGCGCTGGCATCGGCCGACACGGCCTGCTCGACCAGCTTGCTCCGGTCCTGGCCCGGCAGCTTGTAGCGCAGGCGCAGATACGCCACTTCCGAGGCGCCGCGCGGTGCCGCGCCGCTGCCCAGCGCCGGCATCTCGCGGCCCTGCGCCGCGCCGTAGCGCAGCGGCTCCACGCGCGGCGCCTCCGCGCCCACCGGCGTGATCTCGTACAGCGCCGTCACGCTCGCGCCCGCGCCGATCTCGCCGGCATCCACGCTGTCGTTGTTGAAGTCTTCACGCGCCAGGGCGCGCTTTTCGTAGCCGATCAGGCGGTAGTCGGCCACGGCGGCGGGGTTGAACTCCACCTGCACCTTCACGTCGCCCGCGATGGTCAGCAGTGTCGCGCCCAGTTCGCGCGACAACACCTTGCGCGCCTCGGTCAGATTGTCCAGATAGTGATAGCTGCCGTTGCCGGCATCGGCCAGCTGCATGGCCAGCGCGTCGTTGTAGTTGCCGCTGCCCACGCCCAGCGTGGTCAGCGCGATGCCGCGCTTGCGCTGCGCGCCGATCTTGTCCTTCAGCGCCCGCAGGTCCACCGTGCCCACGTTGAAATCGCCGTCGCTGGCCAGCAGGATGCGGTTCACGCCGTTCTTCACGAAGCCCTGCGCGGCCTGCGCATAGGCCAGGTCCAGGCCCGCCGCGCCGTTGGTCGAACCGGCGGCGCGCAGCCCGTCGATGGCGGCCAGGATGCTGGCCTTGTCGCGCGCCGGGGTCGAGGGCAGGGCCACGCCGGCCGATCCCGCATACGTCACGATCGCCACGCGGTCCTCGGGACGCAGATTGTTCACCAATTGGCGCAGCGCGGCCTTCAGCAGCGGCAGCTTGTTCTTGTCCGCCATCGAGCCCGAGGTGTCGATCAGCAGCACCAGGTTCGACGCGGGGATGGCCTCGGGCGCCACCTTGTAGCCCTGGATGCCCACCATCAGCAGTTGGCGCTTCGGGTTCCACGGCGCGGGCGCCAGTTCGGTGGTCACGGCGAAGGGCTGTTCGCGCCGCTCGGGCGCGGCATAGCCATAGTCGAAGTAGTTGATGAAGGCCTCGCTGCGCACGGCATCCTGCGGCGGCAGGCGGCCTTCGTTCAAGAGGCGCCGCACGTTGGCGTACGAGCCGGTATCCACGTCCACGCCAAAGGTCGACACGGGCTGCTCGGCGGCCAGGTGGACCGGGTTGTCCGTGTAGGCGCCGTAGCGTTCGTTGTCCGGTTCGGCGGGCAGCATCTCGGCAGCCACGATGCCGCCGGCAGGGGCGTAGCCCGAGACCGCGCTGTCCATCTTCATGCGTTGCGTGGCGCTGGCCGGCATGGGGCTGGGCGGCGGGGGCGGGACGGGTTCTGCCAGCGGCCGCAGCGACGCGGCGGGCGAGGTCTGTTGCTCGCGCTGCTCCGCTCGCGGGCGGGGGGCAGGTTTCCGCAGGCGATCATCGGAAGCGGCTTGCGCAACGGGCCGCGACGCCGAGCCCGAAGGCGCGCCGCCAGTGGGCGCGCCGGAGTGGTTGCAGGCGGCCAGCAGCGCGGCCATCAACGTGGTGCAGACAAAGCGTGCGGAGCGGGACGAGGCGTTCATGGCGGTTTCCTTTTTGGCGGGGCCGTATTCCCTTGAACGCGCGGCGGGACAAAAAGGGGTTGAACAAAGGTGCAAGCAAACGTATCGGGGTGGCCGATCCCGGTAAACTGCCGCCATGGCCAAGTCACGAACCGTCTACGTCTGCGCCGAATGCGGCGGCATCTCTCCCAAATGGCTGGGACGCTGCCCCCACTGCGAAGCCTGGAACACCCTGGAAGAAACCGTCGAGAAGCCGGCTTCCGCCGCCGCGGCCTCGCACCGCTATGCGCCGCTGGCCCATTCCGCGCCGGTGCGCAGCCTGTCCGACATCGAGGCGCGCGAAACGCCGCGCCAGCCCACCGGGCTGGACGAATTCGACCGCGTGCTGGGCGGCGGCCTGGTGCCGGGCGCCGTCGTGCTCATCGGCGGCGATCCCGGCATCGGCAAGTCCACGCTGCTGCTGCAGGCCCTGGCCTCGCTGTCGGCCACCGTGCGCGTGCTGTACGTCACCGGCGAAGAATCCGCCGAACAGGTGGCGCTGCGCGCGCGCCGGCTCGAACTGGCCACCGGCCGGGTCGACCTGCTGGCCGAGATCCGGCTGGAGGCCATCCAGGCCGCCGTGGCCGAGCAGAAGCCTTCCGTCGCCGTCATCGACTCCATTCAAACGCTGTACAGCGGCGAACTGACCGCCGCGCCCGGCTCGGTCTCGCAGGTGCGCGAGTGCGCCGCGCAGCTCACGCGCCTGGCCAAGCAGACCGGCATCACCATCGTGATGATCGGCCACGTCACCAAGGACGGCGCGCTGGCCGGCCCGCGCGTGCTCGAACACATCGTCGACACCGTGCTGTACTTCGAAGGCGACACGCATTCGTCGTTCCGCCTGGTGCGCGCCTTCAAGAACCGCTTCGGCGCCGTCAACGAGCTGGGCGTGTTCGCCATGACCGACCGCGGCCTGCGCGGCGTGGCCAACCCCTCGGCCCTGTTCCTGTCGCAGCATGCGCAGCAGGTGGCGGGCTCGTGCGTCATGGCCACGCAAGAGGGTACGCGGCCGCTGCTGGTCGAGATCCAGGCGCTGGTCGACAGTTCGCACGCGCCCAATCCGCGCCGCCTCACCGTCGGCCTGGAAGGCAACCGCCTGGCCATGCTGCTGGCGGTGCTGCACCGGCATGCGGGCGTGTCCACGTTCGACCAGGACGTCTTCGTCAACGCGGTGGGCGGCGTGCGCATCACCGAGCCCGCGGCCGACCTGCCGGTGCTGCTGTCCATCATGTCGTCGCTGCGCGACCGGCCCTTGCCGCGTGGCCTGGTCGCCTTCGGCGAAGTGGGCCTGGCCGGCGAGATCCGGCCCGCGCCGCGCGGCCAGGAGCGCCTGCGCGAAGCCGCCAAGCTGGGCTTCGGCATCGCGCTGATCCCCAAGGCCAATGCGCCGCGCCAACCGATCGAAGGACTCGAGATCTGGGCCGTCGACCGCCTCGAAGACGCCCTGGAAAAGCTGCGATGAGCATCGCCGTCGTCACCGCCTGCCTGGCCGGCGGCGCTTCCATCGGTTTCCTGGGCGGCGTGCTGGGCATCGGCGGCGGGCTGATCGCCATTCCGGCGTTGGCCCTGCTGCTGGGCATGTCCCAGCAGGAAGCCCAGGGCACCGCGCTCATCATGGTGCTGCCCACCATCATGGTGGCGGTGCGCAAGTATCACCAGCAGGCGCGCTTCGACCTGCGCGTGGCCGCGGCGGGCGCCGCCGGGGCCGTGGCCTTCACCTGGGTCGGCGCGCGGCTGGCGCTGGGCATCCCCTCCAGCACGCTGCGGCAGAGCTTCGCGGGGTTCCTGTTCTGCGTGGGCCTGTTCTATCTGTACCAGACCTGGCGCCGCGGCCGTCCCGCGCCGGTGCGCGCCACGCCACAACCCGCGGCGCCGGAGTTCACGCCCGCGCGCGCGGCGGCCCTGGGCGTGGTCGCGGGCACGTTGGGCGGTTTCTTCGGCGTGGGCGGGGCCATTCTGGCCGTGCCCATCATCACCACCGTGTTCCGCCTGCCGCAGACCACCGCGCAGGCGCTGGCGCTGTCCATGGTCATCCCCGGCTCCACCATCGCGCTGATCACCTATGCCTGGGCCGGGCAGGCCGACTGGACGGTCGGCGTTCCGCTGGCGCTGGGCAGCCTGGCGCTGGTGCCGATCGGCGTGCGGCTGGCCTATCGCCTGCCCGAGCGCGGCCTGCGAGCGGCCTTCGCCATCATGCTGTTCGCCACGGTGGCCTTGCTGATCTACGAATCGTAGGTCCGGGGCTGCTGGCATCCGGCAAGTCAGCGCGCTGACAGCGTCGCAACCATCCGTAAAAGTGCGGATATTCCAGGATTTTTGCGCGGCGTCCGCACTCCAAGGTCTTACACACGCACCAAGGCACTTCCGCCTGCCGTGTGATTGAAGAAGGAGTTCCCACCATGACGACTCAATCGCGTATTGCCGCGTTCCTGTCCACCTCGGCGCTTTGCCTGGGCCTGGCGGCTGCGCCCTCGGCTTTCGCCGCGCCATCGAGTGCCGAGGGCGCGAGCAACGCATCGGCCAAGACGGCCAAGCACAAGGCGCATGCCCACAAGGCCAGCGCCAAGAAGGCCAATACGGCCACTCCCGCCAAGTAACTCCCTGAACCGAACACGGCAGGCCGGTCTTCCGTCCTGCAAGACCTTCGCCGGTAGTTGTTGTATGCGGAGGGCCGGCATGCCGTGTGCTCGTGCGCTGTCCCCTGGATATGCCCGCATGGCACGTATCCCGGGGACAGCGCACGGGGCACTCTTGATCGCCGCAGCGGCCAGCGACGGCGATGCCCCCCAGCGGGGTTCAGCGCAAGGCGGGCGCCGCCGGCATCGTCCCGCGCAGCGTGCGCCAGTACCAGGCGTGCAGCAGCAGCGCCGACAGTCCCAATCCCACCATCGCCATCAGCCACATCGTGCCCGCGCCTTGCGGCGAGTGCGGCATGATCGCCAGGCGCAGCCAGTCCAGCCCGCCGCGGCCCGGGCCGAAGCCCAGCCACCATCCCCCCAGCAGGCCCACGATGCCCAGCGCCAGCACCTGAAGCAGCAGCGGCACCACCGCCACCTTGTAGGCGCGCAGCAGGTACGAGTTGATGCACTGCATCGAGTCGCACAGGTGGAACAGCGGAATCATGGCCAGCAGGCTGCCGGCCACCGCGGCCACCTGCGCGTCGCTGGTGTAGGCGGCCAGGATGGGCTGGCGGCCGACCAGCAGCACGGCGGAGGTGAGCAGCGCGCCGATCAGGCCCAGGGCCAGTCCGGCCAGGCCCGTGCGCCGCGCCTGCGCCGGATTGCCCGCGCCGATGTTCTGCGCCGCCAGCGCGCCGGTGGCCACGCCCAGCGCCATCGGCATCATGTAGCACAGCGCGGCCAGATTCGACATGATCTGGTGGCCGCCCAGCACGTGCGTGCCTTCGCGCGCCACCAGCAAGGCCATGAAGGTGAACGCCGAGACCTCGACCAGGTACGAGCCGCCCATGGGCAGGCCCAGGCGCAGCAGTTCCTTCTGCTGCAGCCATCGCGGCCGTCCCAGCCGCAGATCGAAGCGGCGGTAATACGCGTCGTGCCGGATCACCCACAGGCCGATCATCAGGCTGGTCCAGTAGGTGATGGCGGTGGCGATGCCGGCGCCGGTGGCGCCCAGCGCGGGCAGGCCCAGCTTGCCGTAGATCAGCAGCCAGTTGCACGTCGCCTTCAGCCCGATGCCGCCCAGGTTGATGGACATGACGATCTTGGGCCGCGACACGGCCGCGCCCAGGGCGTAGATGGTGCGGAACATCAGCGAGGCGGGCAGGGCCACCACCAGCGCGCGCAGGTACGCGGCCATGCTGTGGCGCACGTCTTCATCCACCGGCCCCGACAGCGACAGCCACAGGTCCGGAAACAGCATCAGCAGCGCGCCCAGCACCGACAGGCCCAGCGCCAGCCAGATGCCCTGGCCCCATGCCCGGCCCACTTCATCGTGGCGCCCGGCGCCGAAGTGCTGGGCCTGGATCGGGATCAGCGCGTGCACCACGCCCATCAGGCCGACGAACACGGTGATGTAGACCGACACCGACAGCGACATGGCCGCCAGGTCTTGCGCGCTGGCGTGGCCGGTCATGGCGGTGTCCAGCACGCCGAAGGCGATGCCGGCCCACTGGCTGACCAGCACGGGCCAGGCCTGGCGCACGATGTTGCGCATCGTGCCCCCGAAACTCATGAGGGAACCGCCGGCAGCCATGGGACCTTACCGGTTGGGCGGGACGCGCAGCAGGCGGAACACTTCGTTGCGGTCGGCGCGGCGGCCACCGCGCCAGAGCTCTTCGACGTCCTGGTCGCTGTAGGCCGCGGTGCCGTCGCGCAGGCTGTTGTTGGTGGTCTGCTGCAGCACCAGCGTGCAACGTCCGTCGTAGGGGAAAGTGAGGTTGTCGAAGATCAGGAAGGACGCGCGCTGGCCGGCGCCCAGGCTCAGGCCGCGCACGCATTCGCCGGGCCGCAGGTTGGCTCGCAGGGCTGCCGTCAGTTCGCCCGACACGGTGCGGTAGCTGCGCGCGTAGTCGACGGCCGGCTGCCACAGCAGCACCAGCAGGATCCAGGTGGCGGTCAGGCCGCTGGCCGACAGCACGGTGCCGCGCCACAGGGCCGCCGGGCGCTCGCTCAGGCGCCATTTCACCAGCAGCACCCAGGCCGCCGTGACGGCCAGCGACAGCAGGACGGCGATCCAGCCGATGGTGGGCTCGTAGCCCGTGGTCTGGCGCGCGATGTTATGGGCGATCTTTGGCGGCCAGCCGAAGTGCAGCGCCACCCAGCCCAGCCAGGCGGTGGCCAGCGTCAGTGAAAAACACATCACGGCGAACCAGTCCAGCGTATTGATCACGCCGCGCCGCAACGTGGGCAGCGAGAACGCGGCCAGCGTGGCGCAGGGCACCGCCAGCAGCACGTACTCCGAGTCGCTGGGCTCTTCGAGGAAGAACAGCAGCAGCAGTGCGCAGATCAACTGCATCATCGCCAGCCAGATGTGCGGCGAGTAGAGCCAGTTGCGCCAGCGCCAGATGGCCAGCAGCGCCAGCGGCCAGGCGGGCCACAGATACCAGGGCAGGTCGCGCAGCGTGCGCATCGACAGGCCCAGGAGCGGCATCGAGAACGAACTGACGTTCCAGGCCTTCCAGTTGCGGATCCAATATTCGCTGGTGTTGGCCGCCGGAATCCACCACGCCAGGATCAGGGCGGCGGTCAGCAGGATGATGACGGGCAGCCAGCGCACGCGCAGCCACAGCATGCTGCGTGGGTGGAAGGCCAGCAGCGCGGACAGCATGATCGGGATGGCGCCGACCCATCCGCGCGTCAGGAAGCTGCCGGCCAGCGCCAGGACCAGCGTCAGAGACCCGATGACCGGCCGGTCGATCATGCGCGCCAGGGAATAGAACGCCATCGCGCCGCAGGCCATGATGGGCGGCACGACGGAGGTCTCGTGGATGCGCTGCAGGATGCCGACCATGGCCAGCAGCAGCAGCAGCGCGGCGTCGGCCAGCATGCGGCCGTAGTCGCGCGGTTCCGGTTCGCCGCCGAACGGCAGGGCCAGCGGTTGCGCTTCGGCGCGGCGGCCCAGCAGATAGGTGCCGTACCAGATGCCGGCGGCGGTCATGCCGAACCACATCACGTTGGGCAGGCGTCCGGCGGTGATGTCGCCCACCAGCGGGCCGAACAGCCAGACCGAGATGGCCCCTACCCAGGTCAGCAGCGGACCTTCCTCGGCGTGCGCCAGGTTGCCCACCTGGGGCAGCAGCCATGCCGCGCCGCCCTCGCGCAACGCGGTCAGCATGGTGGCCAGTCCCACCGCGTCGTCCGTCTTCCAGGGGTCGCGCATGAACAGGCCGGCCACGATATAGGCCAGCGACAGGCTCAGCAGCACCAGGCGGGGCAGCTTGGCTGCGCCCAGTATGGTCAGGCGGGCAGGGGTGGATCGCGAAATGGGAGGCACGGAGCTAAATGTAATCGACGCGGGCGGGTGTGTTGACGAAAATTGAGGACGGACCGTGAGGGCGCGGAGAAAAAAAAGCAGCCCGCCTGGGCTGCTTTTCTTGCCGGTTCGCCGCAGCGGCGCGCGGGGCGCGCCGACCGGGCGGAAATCCGGGGCCGGATGTCCGGATCAGGAAGCCGACTTGACGGTGCCAGCGGTGCGGGCGAAACGGGCGCGGAACTTCTCGACGCGGCCGGTTTCGACGATGCGGGTCTGGGCGCCCGTGTAGAAGGGGTGCGATTCGGACGTCACGTCGCACTTGAACAGCGGGTACGTCTTGCCGTCCATTTCGATGGTTTCGCGCGTGGTCACGGTCGAGCGGATGATGAACTTGCTGCCCGTTTGCAGGTCAGCGAACACCACGTCGCGGTAATTGGGGTGAATGTCGGCTTTCATGAGGAAAATCCTTGGGGGTGTTGGTGGGTCGCCAGCCGACCCTGCCGCAGCGGTAAAACCGCAGAACCGCGACAGGCCGGCCACGTATCCAAAAAGGTAACTCGGCATTCTAACAATGCCCATGGCCAGCCCGCAAGCCTATTACAGCTCGGTACGCAGCCTCCAGATCTCGGGGAACAGCACCACCTCGATCATCTTGCGCAGGTAATCCACGCCGGACGTGCCGCCGGTGCCCCGCTTGAAGCCGATCACGCGCTCCACGGTGGTCACGTGGCGGAAACGCCACAGCCGGAAGGCATCCTCCAGGTCTGTCAGTTTTTCGCCCAGTTGATACAGGTCCCAGTGGGTGTCGGGCGCGCGGTAGACCGCCAGCCAGGCCTCCTGCACCGCGGCATCGGCTTCGTAGGGACGGGTCCAGTCGCGCTGCAGATGCGTGGCCGGCACCCGCAGGCCCCGGCGCGCCAACAGCCGCAAGGCCTCGTCGTACAGCGACGGTGCTTCGTAGGCCGCCCGCACCTGCGCCAGCAGGTCGGGCCGGTGCCCGTGCGGCTTGAGCATGGCCGCGTTCTTGTTGCCCAGCAGGAACTCGATCTGGCGGTATTGGTAGCTCTGGAAGCCGCTGGAGCGGGCCAGGTAGGGCCGCAGCGCCGAGTACTCGGGCGGCGTCATCGTGGCCAGCACATCCCAGGCATGCACCAACTGCTCCAGGATCTTGCTGACGCGCGCCAGCATCTTGAAGGCCGGCTGCAGGCGGTCGGCGCGCACGGCGTCGATGGCCGCGCGCAGCTCGTGCAGCATCAGCTTCATCCACAGCTCGCTGGTCTGGTGCTGCACGATGAACAGCATCTCGTTGTGCTCGGGCGACAACGGATGCTGCGCGTCCAGCAGCTTGTCCAGGTGCAGGTAGTCGCCATACGTCATGTCGCCGGCGTAATCCAGCTTGGGTGCTTCCTGGCGCACCACGTCTTCGGAAGTCGGTTGGCTCATGGCGGACTCCTCAGGTCACGGCGGCCAGGCGCTGGAAGCGCGCCTCGCGCCACAGTCCCTCGGCCAGCACCTGGTGCAGGCGTTCGACGGCCTCCCAGACGTCGGCGTAGCGCGTGTACAGCGGCGTGAAGCCGAAGCGCAGCACGTCGGGCGCGCGGAAATCGCCGATCACGCCGCGCTCGATCAGCGCCTGCACGATGGCGTAGGCGCCTTCCTCGCGGGCGAAGCAGACCTGGCTGCCGCGCAGCGCGGGGTCGCGCGGGCTGACCAGCGTCAGGCCGTGGCCGGCACAGCGTTCCTCGACCAACTCGATGAACAGGCCGGTCAGCGCGATCGATTTCTCGCGCAGCGCCTGCATGCCGCCCAGCGGTTCGGCCGCCAGCACGCTGTCGATGCCGCATTCCAGCGCCGTCATCGACAGCAGCGCGGGCGTGCCGCACAGGTAGCGGTCGATGCCCGGCGCGGGCTGGTAATCCGGCGTGAACTGGAAGGGCGCGGCGTGGCCCATCCAGCCCGACAGCGGCTGGTGCATGCGGTCGGCGTGGCGCGCGTGCGCCCACACGAAGGCGGGCGCGCCCGGACCGCCGTTCAGATATTTGTAGCCGCAGCCCACCGCGAAGTCGGCCCCCGCTCCGTTCAGGTCCACCGGCACCGCGCCCGCCGAATGCGCCAGGTCCCAGACGGCCAGCGCGCCAACGTCGTGCGCGGCGCGCGTGAGGGCCGCCATGTCGTGCATGCGGCCGGTGCGGTAGTTCACGTGGGTCAGCATCAGCACCGCCACGCGGTCGTCCAACTGGTCGGGGATCTCGTCGGGTTCCAGCAGTTCCAGCGTCATGCCATGCTGGCGCGCCAGCCCTTCGGCGATGTACAGGTCGGTGGGAAAGTTGCTGCGCTCGCTCAGGATGCGGGTGCGGCCCGGCCGGGTGCGGCCCGGCGCGTCGGCGGCCACCAGGCCCAGCGCCGCCGACATCACCTTGTACAGGTTCACCGAGGTCGAGTCGGCCACCACCAGTTCGCCGCGGGCGGCGCCCACCAGGCGGGCGATCTTGTCGCCCAGGCGCTGCGGCAGGTCGATCCAGCCGGCGTCGTTCCAGCTGCGGATCAGGCCCTGGCCCCATTCCTGGGCCACGGTCTGCTGCACGCGCGCCGCCGTGGCGCGCGGCAGCACCCCCAGCGAATTGCCGTCCAGGTAGATCTCGCCGTCGTTCAGTTGAAACTGGTCGCGCAATCCGCGCAGGCGATCGGCATCGTCCTGCCGTTGGCAGGATGTCTTGTCTTTCATGCTGTCCTCGTCTTTCAGGAAGAACGGGTCAGTCCAGGGCGCGCAGCACCGCGCGCACCGGACTGGCGTCGGCCTGGGCCAGCGCCAGCGGCAGGGCGATCAGTTCGTAATCGCCTTCCGGCACGTCATCGAGCAGCAGGTTTTCCAGGACGCGCATGTCGCGCCGCAGGATGACGTGGTGGCTGTCCAGGGTCTTGCTGGACGCGGGGTCGATGCTGGGGGTGTCCAGGCCGATCAGCATGACGCCGCGGTCGGCCAGCCATTCGATCGTCTGCGGCGCATAGGCCGAGAAGTCTTCCGTCCACCAGTGCACGGCGGCGTGCAGCGCCGTGCGCACCAGCACGCGTGGCGGCAGGCCCCCGATGGCGTGCTCGAGGTGTTCGGGCAGGATCAGCGGGCCGCGGCCGATGGCGTGGATGACACGGCAGGGACCCAGGAAGGGTTCGAGCGACAGCGCACCGATGGCGGGCGCGCCGTTGCGGTAGTGCAGCGGCGCATCGGCGTGGGCGCCGATGTGCGCAGACATCGTGATCTCGCTGACGTTGACCGGGCATTGCGGCGTCAACGTCCATTTCCATTGCTGGCGATACGGCGTGTCGCCGGGAAAAACCGGCGAATCGGCCGAAACCTGCGGCGAAATGTCCCAGAGGCGTTTCATGGAAGCCGGGGCGGGCGGATGTCTGTTTACAGGGATCAGTCGAGGCTGATCGAGGCCCGCCTGCCGATGTCGCCGAAGACCTGCAATTTCGGTGACCGGCTTGCGGTAGGCCTCGGGGCCCATCGAGACCGGCTTCAGCGCCATCGCGGCGCAGGCTTTCCGGACCTCGTCATCCCGCATGATACCGGCAATGGCCTGCTCCAGGGTAGCGCGCACCGGGGCGGGCGTCCTGGCCGGCGCCACCAGGGCGCACCAGCCGACCATCGACCCCGAGGGCATGCCGGCCTCGCGAGCAGCCCGCGGCGGGTGCCTGAGCCAAGCCATGGCGCAGGATGTGCCGGGCTGTTTGTTCTCGTTCTACATCTGCCCCAGCTGCGCCATCGACACCACCTGGTCCGCCGCCACGATCAGGTGGTCCACCAGCCGTACGTCGACCAGCGCCAGCGCCTGGCCCAGCCTGCGCGTCAGTTCGCGGTCGGACGCGCTGGGCTGGGCCAGGCCCGACGGGTGGTTGTGCGCCAGGATCAGCGCCGCGGCGTGATGGCGCAGGGCCTCGCGCACCACTTCGCGCGGATATACCGAGGCCTGCGCCAGCGTGCCGCGCGCCACTTCGCCGACGGCGATCAGGTTCAACTGGTTGTCCAGGTACAGGGCGATGCAGTGCTCGACGGTGCGATGGCTCAGGGCGGTGCGGCAATACCGCTTCACATTGTCGGGATGGTTCATGGAAGGCCGGCCCACCAGGTCTTCCTCGATGGCGCGCCGCGCCAGTTCCAGCACCGCCGCCAGCGCGCAGGCCTTGGCCGCGCCCAGGCCGGGTTCCCGGCACAGTTCGGCGGGCGTTGCCGCGAACAGCCCGCGCAGGCCGCCGAAGCGCCCCATCAGGCGGCGGCCCAGTTCCACGGCGTTCAGCCCGGGCGTCCCCGTGCGCAGGGCCACCGCCAACAGCTCGGAATCGTGCAGCGAGGCGGCTCCCTGGCGCAACAGGCGCTCCCTGGGCCGTTCGTGTTCGGGCATGCTCTCGGACAGTTTCATGCGAAGGCTCTAAAATCAATGTTTTACGATTGCCCATACGGTGGCAGATCTTGAACGCCGCATCTTCCGAAGTGAATGTTTTGATCCGTCCGGACTCCTACCTCACCCTCCATTACCGCATCGTCCTGGCCTCGGGCCCGGCCGAGGGTTCGGTCTTCGCCGACACCTTCGACGGACGGCCCGCCACGCTGCAGATGGGCAGCGGCCAATGGGCCCCCGGCCTGGAGGCCGCGCTGCTGGGCCACGCCGAAGGCGAAAGCTTCAGCGTCACCCTGGCGCCCGCCGATGCCTATGGCGAGCGCAACCCCGAGCTCATCCAGCGTGTCACGCGTGGCATGCTGGCCGAGCACGCCGGCCCCGACGCCACCTTCGATCCGGGCGACCTGGTCGAGTTCGCCGCGCCCAACGGCGGCCGCTACTCCGGCATCCTGAAGGAAATCAACGACGACTGGGCGCTGTTCGACTTCAACCATCCCATGGCGGGCGCCGCCCTGCGGATCGACGTCTCCATCCTGGGAGTCCTCTGATATGCAGTCCGTCGCCGTTACCCGTCCCGACGCCGAAGTCCTGCTGGCCCAGCCGCGTGGCTTCTGCGCGGGCGTCGATCGCGCCATCGACATCGTCGAGCGCGCGCTCGAACTGCATGGCGCACCCATCTACGTGCGCCACGAGATCGTGCACAACCGCTACGTGGTGGCGGACCTGCGTGCCAAGGGCGCCATCTTCATCGATGAACTCGAAGACGCCCCGTCCGGCGCCATCGTCGTGTTCTCCGCGCACGGTGTGTCCAAGGCGGTGCGCGCCGAGGCCGAAGCGCGTGGCCAGCGCGTGTTCGATGCCACCTGCCCCCTGGTCACCAAGGTGCACATCGAGGTCGCGCGCATGCGCGCCGCCGGCCGCGAGATCATCATGATCGGCCACAGGGGCCACCCCGAGGTCGAGGGCACGCTGGGCCAGGCCGAGGGCGGCGGCATGTACCTGGTCGAAACCGTCGAGGATGTCGAGGCCCTGCAGGTGCGCAATCCCGACAACATGGCATACGTCACCCAGACCACGCTGTCGGTGGACGACGCGGCGGTGGTGGCCGCGGCGCTGAAGGCGCGTTTCCCCACCATCGCCGAGCCCAAGAAAAGCGATATCTGCTATGCCACGCAGAATCGCCAGGACGCCGTGAAGGTCATGGCGCCCGACTGCGATCTGGTGCTGGTGGTGGGCAGCCCCAACAGTTCGAACTCCAACCGCCTGCGCGAAGTGGCGCAGCGGCTGGGCGCCGCGGCCTATCTGGTCGATGGCGCCGAAGCCATCGACGCCGCCTGGCTCGAAGGCCGCCAGCGCATCGGCATCACCGCGGGCGCGTCGGCGCCGGAGGTGCTGGTGCAGCAGGTGATCGAGCGCGTGAAGGAATTGGGCGCCGTGTCCGTGCGCACCATGCAGGGCCTGGAAGAAAACGTGGCCTTCCCGCTGCCCAAGGAACTGTCGCGCAAGACGACGGCCGCCGGCCAGTAAGGAAAGGCGTTCCGGGGCATTGCTGCCGGAATGGATCGCCCCGCCGCGTCTGGTGCGCGGCGGCGCAAGACATGCATGCCAATCGCGCCGCCCGCCGCGCGGCGCATCGAGGAGACGACACTTCATGCAGTTGTACAGCTATTTCCGCAGCTCGGCCGCCTACCGCGTCCGCATCGCCCTGAGTCTGAAGGGACTGTCCTACGAGACCGTGCCGGTGCATCTGGTCAAGGGCGGCGGGCAGCAACTGGAGCCGGCCTATCGGCAGGTCAATCCCAACGCGCTGGTGCCGACGCTGGTCGATGGCGACCTGACGCTTGGCCAGTCGCTGGCCATCATCGAGTACCTGGATGAGACCCATCCGCAGCCTGCCTTGCTGCCGGCCGATGCCGCGGGCCGCGCCCGCGTGCGCGCCCTGGCGCTGACCGTGGCGTGCGACATCCATCCGCTGAACAACCTGCGCGTGCTGAAGTACCTGAAGCACGACCTGAAGGTGGATGAGGACGCCAAGAACGGCTGGTATCGCCACTGGATCGACGTGGGCCTGGGCGGGCTGGAGCAGATGCTGGCGGGCTCCCCGCAGACGGGCCGTTTCTGCCATGGCGATACGCCTACCTTGGCGGATCTGTGCCTGGTGCCCCAGGTGTTCAATGCGCGGCGCTTCGATTGCGATCTGTCGGCGTTTCCCACGCTGGTACGCATCGACGCGGCATGCCAGGAATTGCAGGCGTTCCAGGATGCCGCGCCGGAACGGCAGCCGGATGCGCAGTAGGGCGCCCGCGGCCCGGACGGACCCGCGGATCCAGACCTGCGGACTCAGACCCTTCTGGCGCTGACGTCGGCCGGCCTCGTGCCAGCCCTTAGTGCCAGCCATCAGCCGGCTCAGACCCCGGCCAGCGAGTAAAGGGGAGGGGGCGGGGCCGCTGGAGGGGGGCTCCGGCCGGCAGTCGCCTTTCTTGGCTTTTTTTGGTCTCTTCTTGGTCGTATGGTGGTGCGACAGTGCCGAGCAAAGCAAAAGGGCAGCCCCATGCGGGCTGCCCTTCTTTTTTGGTGCCGGAGATAGGAGTCGAACCTACGACCTTCGCATTACGAATCGGCGCGCGCACGCCTTGCCATGATTTGGAATCAGATGGTCCGGGGCCGCTTACAACAAGGGAATTACACGACTTAATGGCTCTACAGGGGCAGAAACGACGTGACTGAACACAGTACGTCGTGGCGCAAAACCGTGTTCGCGCCGTGGCCCCGTCACCTGGAGCCAGCACATGAAGTCGAAGATCACCCAGGCCCTCGTCGAGAGGGCTGCCGTCCCCGATAAGGGCAAGTCCACCCTGTACGCCGACACCGAGATGCGCGGGTTCTACCTCATCGTCACCCCGACGAAGCGCAGCTTCTACGTCCAGTCGCTCGTCAACGGCAAGCAGGTTCGCACGAAGCTCGGCGACCACCCGGCGCTCGACGCCAAGCAGGCCCGCGACCTCGCCCGCTCCGTCCTCGTCGGCATGCGCGGCGGCACCAACCCGAACGAGGAGCGGCGCAAGGCCAGGGCGCGGGGCATCACCCTGCGCGACGCTCTCGACCTGCACCTCGCCGCCAAGCCGCTGTCCGAGAGGACCAAGGAGGACTACCGCTACAACTGCGAGCAGTACCTCGCCGACTGGCTCGACCGGACGCTGAACGAGCTCGGCTCGGACCGTTCGGCCGTGCGCGAGCGCCACCGCAAGCTCACCGAAAAGCACGGCGCCCCGACTGCTGACAATGCCTTCCGCATCTTTCGCGCCGTTTACAACCGGGGCCTGCGGGAGCATCCCGACCTGCCGCCGAATCCCTGCGGCAACGTGGACCATCACGGTCTGCGCCGCCGCAAGGTGGACGCCAACACTGACAGGCTCAGGGCGTGGGGCGAGGCGGTGCTCAAGCTCCATCCCGTCCGCCGCGACCTGCACCTGTTCATGGTACTGACGGGGATGCGCCGCACGTCGTCCTGCGAGGTGCGGGCCACTGACCTGCACCTGGCTGACAGGCGGCTGCACGTCCCGAGGCCGAAGGGTGGCGCACAGCGCGCCTTTGACCTGCCGCTGTACGGGCCGCTCGCGGACCTGCTCGGCCACCGCCTGAAGGAGAACCCGAAGGTGCAGCGCAAGACGCAGTGGCTGTTCCCCGCCGACAGCGAGAGCGGGCACGTTGCCGAGGTCGCCCAGCATGAGTTGGGCGGGCTGACAGGCCATGCCCTGCGCCATACCTTCGCCACCCTTGCCGTGCAGGCTGGCGTGCCGCTGCTGGAACTGAAGTACCTGCTCAACCACGCGGCGAGCAACGTCACGATGGGCTACATCCACGTCGGGCACGAGCACCTGCTCAAGCACCAGGAGACGGCCTCGCGCTACATCCTCGCCACGCTCGGGCTGGAGTGGACGGAGGGCCAGTGGCCGCCGCGCCTTGCCGGTTCGGCGGATGCCGAGGAGCAGGGCGAGGAGTCCGAAGAAGTGGCTGCCTGATCCTTCATCAGGGCGTTATGGCGCCCAAGGGCATGAAATGAAAGGGCCACCTCGACGGTGGCCCTTCTTCACGCACGGCGCAACAACGGCGGCTAACCTTGGGCAACCACCTGCACGGTCGTCAACGCCTCGGCCGACTGTTCCTCGTCCATATCCGCAGGGTGCGCCTTCTGCCGGGGTGGAACCTCGATGCCCTTCTTGCGCATGTCGTTGGCGTACCAGCGGACGGATTTGTCGGTCGCCTGCGCGCCGTCAACCTGCGCGTTCACCATCGCCGCGATGAGCCCGTGCGGGTAGCCTGCGGGGTCCATCAGGAACTGTCGGGCGAGCGCGCCGATGCCCTTGCCACGCGGAGCCTTCACGGTCTCCGGTTGAGCGTCCGGGCTCTCGATGGCCTCGGCCTGCGGCTGTGTGTTCGGCACGGCTGCCTCGGGCTGCTGCAGTTGTCCGAACGAGGCGACGTCGATGTTCTTGTCGGCCGCGATCGCTTCGATCCGCGCGGCCAACTTGCCTCGGGTCGCAAAGGTCTTGGATCCCGCCGGTTTGTCGGCGATCTTGTTATGGAGCTCAAGTAGCTCCTTCATGCTCATTTCTTCCAGCTTCATGGTGTGCTCCTACGTTGTGGGGACATAGGGCTATTAGGTCGCGTTTCGCTGGATTCGGAAGCCCCCTCGACTAGCTCTGTGTACGTTGTACACTACTCTTGTGAATGATGTTCACAGGATTTTTAAGAGCATGGCTCAACAGAACGATGAACTGGTGGGGATAGGTGAGATTGCCGAGATGGCAGGGGTGTCTCGTCAAGCAGTCGCCAACTGGCGGGTGCGGGCGTCGGACTTTCCTAGCCCGGTCGCGGAGCTAGCTTCCGGGCCGATATTCCGGCGCTCACAGATCCGATCTTGGCTGAAGCGAAACAAAAGGAACACTCCAATGGCGCATGTAATTTCTACGATCAACTTGAAGGGTGGCGTTGCTAAAACGACCACGTCCGTAGCCTTGGCCGAAGTCTTCTCGGCGGAGATGCAGAAGAAGGTCCTAGTCATAGACCTCGATCCGCAGACCAACGCAACCATCATGCTGCTCGGGGAAGACAAGTGGCTTGAGCTGAACGAACAAGGGCACACGCTGGCCCAGTTGTTCAAGGACGCCATGAACCCCGACGACAAGAAGTTCGACCTCGGCGCCACGCTCCAGAAGCGCGTGGGCGACGTCCAGGAGGCCAGGACCATCGACCTGCTGCCGTCGAGCCTCGACCTGATCGACGTGCAGGATCAGCTCGCGTCGGCACCCTCCGGCAAGTTCTACGCTGTGAACCCGGTCGAGCTCCTCTGGAGGGCGGTCAAGTCGAAGCTGGACGACTACGATATCGTCATCATCGACTGCCCGCCGAACCTGGGCATCGTTACGCTCAACGGCCTGCGCCTTTCGGACGCCTACATCATCCCGACCATCCCGGACCACCTCTCGACCTACGGTATCCCGCAGATCGTGACCCGCGTGGGCGAGTTCGCCGACGCCATTGGCGAGGAGATTGACCCGCTGGGTATCGTCATCACGAAGTACCAGGCCAACTCGACGGTGCACAACACCATGCTCCGCCAACTCAAGAAGGACACGAACGTGCCGGAGGTTTTCAACACGACGGTCAAGCAGACCAACACAGCCTCGGCGGCGGCGGAGTTCTCGCCCCACAAGAGGACGCTGCGCCAGAAGTACGGCTCCGACCCGAACGGCCTGACCTCGACCTACATCGCCCTCGCGAGGGAAATCTGGAATGACCTGGAGGACGAGCTGTGAGCCTAAGGAACACACTCAACCGGCTGGTGCGGGTCGTGATCGAGGAGGCGGAGCGCAACCCCGAGTTCGAGGCGGCGCTGAACGACGCGCTCGGCGCCCAGGCGTCGGGCAAGCGCAAGCAGCCCAAGGAGGCCCCAGCGGTCGAGTCGGCAGGCAGCGAGGCCAAGCGCGGGAAGAACCGGCGCCCCCCGGCTGCACTCGACCCCGTGCAGGTCGTCCGCGACGGGGAAACCGCCCTCCGCGCCTCTCTGGAGAAGCTGTCCCTGGACCAACTGAGGGACATCGTGGCGGAGTACGGCATGGACCCCAGCCGACTGGTGATGAAGTGGGTCGACTCGGCGCGGGTGATAGACAGGATCGTGGAGTTGTCCACCGCGCGGGCGCGCAAGGGCGACGCCTTCCGCAAGCCCGCTGACGACACACAACCTCGTCACGAGGAGCAGGGCGGTCTTGCAGCGGCGTCGGGCGACACACCATCTAACATTTCGTCAGAAGGCGAGCCGCCATTAAAGCCTTGAAATGAAAAGGGGCGACCCGTCACGGATCGCCCCTCGAACACGGTGCAAACAGGATCAGTGGACGTGGGCCAAGGGCCGGCTTTCGGCCAGTGCCCAGGTCTCACGGTCCAGGTAGGCGTCCCACGCCCGGCTGTACGGCAGGCCCGCCATCGCGGCAACCAAGTCGAATTCGTCGGAGAAGGGCTTCACCCCGGCGCTTGTGGCGGTCTCGACCAGGGCGTCGATCAGTTCACGGCCGCTGGTTACGGCGCTGCATATCGCACGCAGTGCCAAGGCTACCGGGTGGTCTGCCGGATAAACGGGGAGCTTAGTCGTCGCCATCGCCGCCACCGATCAGGGCATGGTCGATCTCCTGCTCACGCATCGCGAGGGAGACGGTGTTGAGCGGATTCGAGCGGCCCGACTGCAGGTGCGGACGGCGACCAAGATGCCCTGGAGGCGCGCATCGCCCAGCTTGATGTACTCGCGGACCTTCTCGTAATCTTCCAGCTTCATGGCGACCGCGAGCTCGGCAGGGCCGACCGGACGGTCCTTGCTGGGCATCTTGTCCAGCAGCGACAGGACGGCCGAGGCCAGGGCGACATTTTTGGTGCCGGCCGCGACCTGGGCCATGTGGCCGAGCTCGGCGGGTCCGGCGTGCTGAAGCTGCTGGAGGTACTCCGTGCGCTTCGGGTCGCCGAGCGCGGCGCGGGACAGAACCTTGGCGGGGCTGTCGTAGAACGGGCGCTGCGCGACGAGTTGGGCGTGGGGTGCGCCCGCCTGCTTGAGCAGGCCGTCGAGCTCGGCGCGGCTGTTGTCCTTGATTTGCCCGATGGCGGCCAGGGTCTCGGTCTGCGCGAAGCGCGCCACGTCGGCACCGGAAAAGCCCGAGGAGTGCTTCCAGCGGGAGGCGATCTCGGTCTTCTTGGCGGCCACGTCCTTGTTCAGGCGCTCGATGGCCTTGAGGACGCGGGTGTGGATGGCATCCAGGCTGGACGCCAGTTCGCCGATCTGCTGGGTGTTCAGCAGGGGCGTGTCGGTGAGGGTAATCTTCATGCTCGGGGCTCCTGAGGTTGGGGTCCTCCGGCCGCATGTGCGAGCACCCGAGCCAGTCGGGCTGGCCGCACGCCAATGCGCGGCCGGATGCTGTCAATGTGTCGTGGCGCGCTGGTTGGCGATACCAACATTTGCCATGCTGTGTTTCAGCGGGGCGCGATGGCGCCGACTGGCAAGCGGATCAAGGGCTTGGGCGCCATGACCGACTGATAGGCAATCAGATGGTCTCGTCTACGAGGTCCGAGATGCGCCCGATGGGGACACTGCCCGAGCCTCCACACTCGAAGCAGATACGGATGCCGACAACGTCTTCGGAGAAGGTGGGACGGCTGCACCGCATGCAGCGGAGCCAGCCGACGCGACGCACGACGCGGGGCGGATTGATGTTGGGATCGAGCACGGGCGCGCGTCGGGACAGGTCGCCGTCGAAGGGCCAGCGCTCGGGGTCGATCAGGGCGCGACCGACGAGATGGTCACCCGCAGGTCGCCGGATGACGGGCAGGCGCTTGTGATCGGGGAACGAGTCGGAGTCGATCCGCCACTCCATCCCATGCTGGCTTATGCCGTGCGCCCTCGCGGCCTGACTGATGCTCGCATAGAGGACGCCCGCCACCTCGACGGGGCTGCCGCTCACTGTGCGCCTCCGTCCTTGATCCGCGCCTCCCAGTCGCGCCGCTCCTGGTACTCCCTGGACAACTTCTCCCAGGTCTCCTGGTCAAGCCGCGGCATCGGGCCGATGCATGTCATCTCCGAGCAGGCGGCGAGCACGTCACGGCCGCCCAGGGCGCGCACGGCCTCAGGCGCCGTCTCCTCGAACCTGTCGAGCGTGCCCTCGATCAGCTCGGCGTGCTCCAGGGCCTCGGCCATGCTCAGTTTCTTAGCTTCCGCCATCTTCGCGCTCCTTGTTCGCCTCGTACTTCGCCAGTAGCTCTGCCAGGGTCTTGCGGTCCTCGCTCGGCATCTTGAGCAGGGCGTCAGCATCCAGGCCGCTGCTCTCCTCGACCTTGACCCGCAGGCGTGAACCGCCCCGGGTATCGCGGAGGCTCCAACTCTTGAGAGAATGTGAGCCATGAGCAAGAACAACGCGAACAAGTTTTCCCCGGAAGTGCGCGAGCGCGCAGTGCGCCTGGTGCAGGAATCTCGCAGCGAGTACCCGTCGCTGTGGGTGGCGGTCGAGTCCATCGCGCCCAAGATCGGCTGCTCGGCGCAGACGCTGCTGACCTGGGTCAAGCGCCACGAAGTCGACAGCGGACAGCGCGAAGGCGTCACCACCAGCGAGCGAGAACGCATCAAGGAGTTGGAGCGGGAGAACCGAGAGCTGCGCCGCGCCAACGACATCCTGCGCACGGCCAGCGCTTTTTTCGCGCAGGCGGAGCTCGACCGCAAACTGAAGTCGTAAACACCTACATCGACCGGCACCGGGAGGTTTACGGGGTCGAGCCGATCTGCAAGGTGTTGCAGGTTGCCTCGTCGGCCTATCGGCGCCATGCCGAGCGGCTGCGCGATCCGGCGCGGCGCAGCGACCGTGCGCGGCGTGACGAACAGCTCATGCCGCACGTCCAGCGAGTCTGGCAAGAGAACCATCGCGTCTACGGCGCCGACAAGGTCTGGCGGCAGTTGAACCGCGAAGGCGTGATGGTGGCCCGTTGTACGGTCGAACGACTGATGCGCGCTCAGGGCCTGCAAGGCGTGCGGCGCGGCAAGCGGCTGCGAACGACCATCGCTGATGATGCCGCAAGCCGTCCAATGGATCGGGTCAACCGGCAGTTCCGGGCCGAGCGGCCGAACCAGTTGTGGGTCTCGGACTTCACCTACGTCTTGACCTGGCAGGGCTGGCTGTACGTGGCCTTCGTCATCGACGTCTACGCCCGGCGCATTGTCGGCTGGCGCGTGAGTAAATCCATGACGACGGACTTCGTGCTTGATGCGCTGGAGCAGGCCCTATACGCCCGCCAGCCTGGCAACGATGGTTCTCTGACCCATCACTCCGATAGGGGATCGCAGTACGTCAGCATCCGCTATAGCGAACGCCTGGCCGAAGCGGGCATCGAGCCGTCCGTGGGCAGCCGTGGTGACAGTTACGACAACGCCTTGGCCGAGACCATCAACGGCTTGTACAAGGCTGAACTGACTCACCGCCGCGCACCCTGGAAAACCAGGGAATCTGTCGAGCTGGCAACCCTGGAATGGGTCGCTTGGTTCAACCATAAGCGCCTGCACTCATCCATCGGCTATATCCCGCCGGCCGAGGCTGAGGCAAACTACTACAACCTACTCGGTACATCCGCCGGGGAGGCTGTTTTACTTTAACCAAACAGCCTCCGCGAAAACCGGGGCGATTCAGTTGATGGAATGGGTACTTCTGCGGGTATCGGTTCATCTGGGCGTCGGTGACGGAGGAGAACGGCCGAAGCCGTTCCCACACCGCCCGGCTGGGTAAGCCGGAAGCAACCAGATCAGTCGAACAGATTCAACTGACCAGGATGCGACCGCCAGTGTTGGCACACATGCTCGATCCGGCCGAAGCGGAACCGCGTATATGCCGTCACGAAAACGGTCTTCACCTTGGTAAGCACGCCCATAGCGTTACCTCCAATCGAAGAGATTAGAGGAGCAGTTGTCGCCTGCAACTCCTGAGCGTAGAATCTCAGGTTGTCCTGACAAGACAGTTGCAGGTGGCGGGGTCGCCCCGTTTCACCTTGCGCCAAACAACCCCGGTGTCGCCGCTCCTGCAAGAGCGGCGCATCGGGGTTTTTCTTTGACCAATGGTCTCTGACTGCCCCTATGCACACCGGGATGTTGGCGATTCTACACGTGGTTCTCGGACTTGTGCAACTGGTTCTTTGACAAATGGAGAACTGGGTTTAGAATCACCCCATCACACTAGGGGGTCCAGTCATGAGTGAAGTGGAACAAGAGGGTAAGGCAGGCAAGCGAAACGCAGTGCATCGCAGCCCCGCTTATCCCGCAATCGATTTGAAGGCCGCTCTAGATAGAGCGCAGGTCTTCTATATGCATGAGAGGCGGGCTGAGGCGGGCGTCGCCGTGGCAGTTCAGCATTGGGGCTACTCAGTCTCCAGCAGCGGAGGTAAAGGGGTTCTTGCAGCCCTCATTGCTTACGGTCTGATGGAAGATAAAGGGAGTGGGGAGCAGCGCCGCGTAAGACTTACGGACCTTGCCTTGCGGATATTGCTAGATGAACGGCCCGACTCGTCAGAGCGAGACGAAGCGGTGCGACGTGCTGCTTTGATGCCCAAGATTCATGCGGAGCTCTTTGCTCGCTGGCCGGATGAACTGCCATCGAATCCGAACTTGCGGCACTACCTACTCATCGAGAAGAAGTTCAATGAGAACGCTGTCGACGATTTCATTAAGGAACTGCGCATAACCGCAGAGTTCGCCAAGCTCTATGCACCCTCCGGAGTGGAGGTGGGGCTGCCATCAGTTGATGCGACCGCCCCTTCGTCAAGTATTGCTCAAGAGCCAGAGCAGAACGTAGAGTCCTTGCTAAGACCAGCGCCGAGTCAAGCGCAATCTCCGATCCCAAGCATGGCTCGCCCAATTGCGGCCAGCGCCAACATGCGCCAGGACACCTTCACGTTGGATGAGGGGCAGGTCATGTTGCAATGGCCAGCGCAACTCAGCGAAGACAGCTACGAGGACTTGAAGGACTGGCTGGAGCTTCAATTGAGGAAGATTCGAAGAGGGGTGCAGGCATCATCGCGGGACGAGGGTGCTTGACGCCGCATACCGGCGCATTCATCAAACACCACCGTGGCCAATACGCTCCCAGGCTTCGCGAAACTCATCGACCTCATAGTTACCGGGCTGAAGCCAGTAGGAGATGCGGCCGTCCTTTTCGCCGCGGTGGGCGCGCTCTTGGACTTCGGATGGTAATAGGATGAACGCCGAGGGCGTGGACGTGGCGACCTTGTTCACGATGACCCAGAAGTCTCCCATGATCTTGTCGAGGGAGAGTCCGAGCGGTACGGGCGCACGCTTGCTCAAGGCTTTGACCTGGACGCCGACGAACCGGGAGGCATCGCGGCTGTAGGCGATGATGTCAACACCTCGGGCGTTGCGAGCCGTAGGCATGACGTTCCACCCGAGCAGAGACAGACGGTAGCAGCAGTAGTACAGCCCCACGTTTCCCGTGAGCTGTGGGTCGAGGGTCGCATTGCCGTTCGTCGCCATCTGGTCTCCATAGCAAAAAGGGCAGTCCGTATGGACTGCCCTTCTCACTTTTTTGGTGCCGCTTGCCGGATTCGAACTGGCGACCTTTTCATTACGAATGAACTGCTCTACCAACTGAGCTAAAGCGGCGAAACCTAAAACTTGTCTAAACCGTGTCTGTACTACCGTGCCATCAGACTGCTGGCGGCCCGAAAGCCTTGTCGTGCTTGCCTTCCGCCTCCGCCACCACGACAACCGCGTCGTGATTACGAATGCGCTGCTCTACCAACTGAGCTACACCGGCAAAAACCGAAATCTTCATCGCCTTCAAGCTTGCGGATTTTAAAATCCGTCTTGGCTAGCGAAGACCGCAATCTTACCACAAATTTCTCTGGTGGGTAAAGAAGTGCAGGAAGGTAATGATGGCTGCGCGGAGGCGGAGTGTCGGCCAGGGCCCGGGCTGGAAGTTGCCCCGACTTGCATGGTGGTAAAAAACCGTGCATAATCTCGTTTCTCTGGTCCCCGATAGCTCAGTCGGTAGAGCGACGGACTGTTAATCCGCAGGTCACTGGTTCGAATCCAGTTCGGGGAGCCAAGCATTGCAGGGCCACGTTGTTCGCAGCGTGGCCCTTTTAGTTTTTTTCGGGGCCTGCCGTAAAGGCTTCATCATGGGCGAAGTGCTCTGCCGTACGAGCCGCTTCGCGACGCGCCGTATCGGAAAGCCGGCCAGGCAGTGGCGCGGCGGGTCTCGCGATTCTCGACAGGCCAGGCCATGGCGCCAGGCATCCACGTGGATGCTTCCGGGTCTTGCGGTTCGCAGGGCGCCGCGCGGACCGCATGTGCAGTCCGTTCGTTTGAGGAGAAGGGCGGCGTCCATGGCTGATCGGCGCATCGCTGTGACGGTACTGACGGGATTCCTGGGCAGCGGCAAGACCACGCTGCTCAATCGACTGGTGTGCGAGCCGGCCTACGCAGGCGCCGCGGTCATCGTCAATGAATTCGGCGATATCGGCGTCGACCACCATCTGGTGCGCGCCATCGATGGCCGTATCGTGCTGCTCGAGGGCGGCTGCATCTGCTGCTCCGCCAGCGGCGGCCTGGCGGATACCTTGCGGGATCTCTTCATGCTGGCCTTGCGTCGGCAGATACGGCCGTTTGCCCACGTCCTGGTCGAGACCACCGGGCTGGCCAGTCCCGCGGCCATCATGTTCACCTTGCGCCACGATGCCTTCCTGGCCGAGCGCTTCGTCTACCAGGGATCCATCGCCGTGGCCGACGTGCAGCATGTCGGCGACCAATTGCGCCGCCAGCCCGAGGCCGCGCAGCAGATTGCCCTGGCGGACGTCGTCGCGCTCAGCAAGGCGGATCTGTGCGCCGCCGGGCAGGTCGAGGCGGCGCGCCAGAACGTCGAGGCGGCCAACCCCGGCGTGCCCATCTGCGTGCTGCGCCGCGACGGTCCGCTGGATGAGCTCCTGCTGCATGTCCGGCCGGTCGAGCGGGGCGAGCAGGCGATGCGCATGGGGCGCTGGCTGGGAGCATTCGGCGCCTCCCGGCTCGAGCGGCATCCCGGCCTGTCGCATTTTTCGATGACCCTGTCCTCGCCCATCAGTCGAGGCGCCTTCCTGGCCGGCATGCATGACGTGCAGGCCACTTATGATCAGGGGTTGCTGCGCATGAAGGGCCTGGTCTGCTTCGAGGGCGAGGCGTTGCCGTGCGCGGTGCATGGCGTGCATCGCCAGTTGTACCCGCTCGAGATGCTGCCGGAGTGGCCGGGCGACAGCCGGGCTTCCAGCCTGGTCTTCCTGATGCGCGGCCACGAGCGCGATGCGGTGCTGGGAACGGTGCGCAAGGCCTTGCACCAATCCGCGCCCTGACGGGCGGGCTGCCGGCGGCCGCGGCCGCCGCCGTAACACGTATGCCGCGCTTGCTTTCGCCCAGTACGTGATGGGGGTATAATCACAAGGTCTGATGCCAGTTTGGGCTGTGGCGGATCGCCGCAGCCGGGCCCGATAGGCCCGATCAGTCCCCGCATGCCAAATCGATTCCGCCTTTGCCATGTTGCAATGCCTGGGCGCCATCGTATTTGCCGCAGTGCCTGGGCTGGCCGATCAAACCGGCGATGCCGATTCCGCTGCCTGCAATCAAGGCGCCGGCTCCGACCGAGCCTGCGGAAAACGGCGCTTGTCGTCCTGAAACTACTAAGAATCGTCAAGGCAAGCCTGCGCATCAAGTGCGAGCAAGGCAGGGCCTCATCCGGGCCATAGGTATCGCGCCTCGGGGTATGGGCCGGTCGAACCCGCGTGGCGGGGTTTCGCGGCGATTCAGTTCATTGCGGTTGTTTTGCCTGCTTTCCCTGGGTGTTCCGCTTCGTGCCGGGCTTTCAGGGTATCGGCAATGCACCGCATTCAGGCGGGTGCGCGGAAGTCATGCCGCGTCGCCGCAGGCGTGGACGCGCGAGATTCGCGCAACATCAACAACAGGAAGCCCGTGATCGTTACGTCCTTCGGTGCCGCAGGGTATGCCATTGCAGCAGCGCGTCCCATTCGGGTGGCGGGCGTGCGCGTGGCTGGCTTGGGCGCGCCCGGCTGTTCGACGTCCGGCTTTGCCTGGGCTCGTGTCGATGTCTCGCGGCAGCGGGCCCAAACGAAAAAGGCCCGGCGCGATGGCCAGGCCTTGAATCGAGATTTGGTTGCGGGGGCAGGATTTGAACCTACGACCTTCGGGTTATGAGCCCGACGAGCTGCCAGACTGCTCCACCCCGCGTCTGAAGAACAGAATATTAAACATGTTTCGGAATTCTTGCAAGTTGGCCCCATTTCACACTGAGTATCGATGAACGAAAATGAGGCAATTCTGGTGCTGGAGACCGCGTTGTTGTGCGCGTCCCAGCCCATGCAGCCGGCCGAGTTGCGCAAGCTGTTCGGCGAAGGCTCGGATGTCGACAACGCCATGCTGAAGTCATGGCTGGAAATATTGCAGGGACAGTGGGCCGATCGCGGCCTGGAGCTGGTGCAGTTGGCCTCGGGGTGGCGCTTCCAGAGCCGCCCCGGCATGCAGCGCTATCTCGAGCGTCTCAATCCCGAGAAGCCGCCCAAGTATTCGCGGGCCGTGCTTGAAACCCTCGCCATCGTGGCCTGGCGCCAGCCGGTGACGCGCGGCGACATCGAGGACATCCGTGGCGTCACGGTGTCGTCGCAGATCGTGAAGGTGCTGGAAGATCGGGGCTGGATCGAGGTGATCGGCCATCGCGACGCGCCTGGCCGTCCGGCGCTGTTTGCCACGACGCGGCACTTCCTGGATGATCTCGGTCTGCGCGCCCTGGATGAGTTGCCGGCGCTGGAGTCCACGGATGCGGTGGCCGCGCTGGCGGGCCTCGATCTGGGCGGCGCGACGCTAGAGATCGGCGGCGCCGGCTCCGCAAGCGCCTCGCCAGAGGGTATGATGCCCGACGCCGGCATGCCGCCGGAGGCTTCCGCCGACGCGGATGGGCCTGCGGCGCTGGAGGCGGGCATGGAGGATGGCGCGGGTGATGCCGCCCATGGCGACGATGCCGGCCAGACCGATGCCGGCTCGCGCGGGGCCGCCCAGGCGGACGCCACTGAGAACGACATCGATGCCGGCGCCGAACGGGGCGCCTGCGGTGAATCCGCCGATGCCGAACCCGATGAATCCCGGCTGCAGGCCGCGGGCGGCATGACGCCCGAGCCTTTGCCTGACCTGCCCGAGGTGATGCCGATCCAGGGCGACCATGTCGAACGGATCCCGGGCGATCACATCACCCCACCCGATGCCTCTCCGGAAATACAGCCGGACCCGCGTCAACCTGAATTCGCGCCGCCCGGTCTCGCGCCCGAGATCGTGCCGCCCAAGCCGGACAGCATCCCCGCGACGCCGTCCGACCCCGACCAAGATGATGCGCCTGCCGACGGCAGGCTGCCCAAAGTTTGACATTCGGAGCTGTCTCAGTGACAACGGATACCAATACACAAGAAGACACTTCCTTCCCGCGTGAAGGGGCCCCCGCCACCGACAACGCGCCCGCGCAGAATGCGGAGGGGGCGCCGCGCGAGGCCGGCGCGGAGGGCGCCGAGGCTGGCGAGAACCGTGCCCGCGGCCGCAAGCTGCGCACGCCGTTCCGCCGTCGCCGCGGCGACGCCGCCGCCGCGCCCGGTGCGGCTGGCGAGGCGGGAGAAGCCGGTGGTGGCGAGTCCGCGGCCGCCGGCGAGCAGGCGGCGGCTGCCAAGCCTCCCAAGGCGCCGAGAGCGCCCAGGGCGCCGAAGGCCGCCAAGGCTGCCGCCGCGCCCAAGGCCCCGAGGGCGCCTCGCGCTCCTCGCACGCCCAAGCCCCAGGCCGATGCCGCGCCTGGCGTCGAAGAGGCCGGCGCCGCGGAAGAAGTGGTGGTGTCCGATGCCGATCTGCGCGTGATCGAGCGCGAGACCGAGCAGGCGCTGTCCTACCTGGACGCCGATGCGCGCACCGAGCAGCGTCTGGGCAAATACCTGAACAGCGATGCGGTCATGCCCAAGCTGCACAAGGTGCTGGCCGATGCCGGGGTCGGTTCGCGCCGGGAAATGGAAGAGCTGATCGTCGCCGGCCGTGTCTCGGTCAATGGCGAACCGGCCCACATCGGCCAGCGCGTCGCGCCCAACGACCAGGTCCGCGTCAACGGCAAGCCGATCATGCGGACCAACACCAAGAAGCCGCCGCGCGTGATCCTGTATCACAAGCCGGCCGGCGAGATCGTCAGCCACGACGATCCGGGTGGCCGGGCCAGCGTGTTCGCGCGCCTGCCCAAGCTGCGCACCGGCAAGTGGCTGTCGGTTGGCCGTCTCGACCTGAACACCGAGGGCCTGCTGATTTTCACGACCTCGGGCGACATGGCCAACCGCATCATGCATCCCCGCTACGGCACCGAGCGCGAGTACGCCGTGCGCGTGCTGGGCGAGATGGACGAGGCCACGCGCAAGTCGCTGGTCGAGGGCATCGAGCTGGAAGACGGCACGGCCGCCTTCGGCGCGCTGGACTATATCGGCGGCGATGGCAGCAACCGCTGGTATCGCGTCACCCTCCAGGAAGGCCGCAACCGCGAAGTGCGCCGCATGTTCGAGTCGGTGGGCGTCACCGTCAGCCGCCTGATCCGCACCCGTTTCGGCGACGTCGTGCTGCCGCGCAGTCTGCGCCGTGGCCGCTGGGAGGAACTGGATGCGCAAGTCGTCAGCGCGTTGATGGTGCAATTGGGCCTGCTGCGCGATGGCGACGACGGCGAGGGCCGTGGCCGCTCGAAGCAGCCGCAATCCCATGACAGCGCGCTGCCACCGGGCTTCGGCACGATGGAGCGCAACGGCATGAACGGCGCCCGTATCGGCCGGCGCGGCAAGTTGCAGGGCGGCCGTCCCGGCGGCGGCGCGGCTGGCGGCCAGGCCTATCCGTCGGATCCGTTCGGCACCGGTCTGATGTTCACGGGCGGCTATGCCAATGGCCACCCGCTGGGCAACGAAGGTGGCGGCGCGCGCGGCAGCAAGGCCGGTGGCGGCAAGGCTGCCGGCCCCAGGCCGGGCGGTGGCAACAGGGCCGGTGGCGCCAAGGCGGGCGGCGCCCGGCGTGGCGCGGGCGGCGGCAATGGCAATGCCAGCGGCAATAATGCCGGCTTCGGCGGCCAGCCGGGCAACGAGGCGGATCAGCGCGTGGTCAGGTCCAAGCCGGGCGGCGGCAAGCCGCGTGGCGGGCAGGGCGCGGCGCGCAAGCAGGCGGGCGGCGGCCAGCCCGGCGGCCAGGGGCAGGGCGCCCGCGCTGGCGGCCCGAAGGCTTCGGGTCCGCGCGGTCCCAAGCAGGAAGGCGCGGCGCGCGGCAATGGCGCGCCCGGCAACAAGGCGCCGGGCAAGCCGCGCGGCCGCAAGCCGGGCGGCGGTGGGGGTGGCAACGCGGGTGGCCGTGGCGGCGACGACTGGCAACCGCGCGGCGCGGCGGCCCATGAGTCCCGGCTGGGCTTCCTTGGCGGCCGTGGCCGGGACCGCTGAGCGGCTTTCTTCGCGTAAACCCTGTTCGGGCCGGGCAATTAAGCGGTTTATCTGGTAAAATCACTGGTTTCATGGCGATTGCATTGGTCGCCGGTATTGGTCTGAACCCAGGGTGTCGAGCCGAAAAACCCAGGCTTGGCCCGGGTCTTGGCCTGAAGATGCCGGCACACCGTGACCGAAAAGCAGCAAGGTCACTCGCCGCAACCGCCGTAGCAAGGTAGACACAAGCCCAAGCCTGGCGCCGCGCCTACGCAAGTCGGTGCCGCCGGGCTTTCGAGCAGGGCTGCTGGAATCACGGTGGGCTGGGTATGCAGCCCATTTTTTTTGGCCGCTGGGTCGGCCCAAGGCAACAGGCGCCCGTCAGGGCGGCCGGGCGCCAGGGGCGCGATACGGGGCAAATTTTAGAGCGTATGGCTGATTTATTCGCATTGACCGAAGAGGCACTGGCCGGTATCGACGTCGAACTCGTTGACGTCGAGCGCGCGGCCATGGGCCTTTTGCGCGTCACGATCGACAAGGCCGATGGCGTACGCATCGAAGACTGTGAGCAGGTCTCGAAGCATCTGTCACGGGTCTACGAAGTCGAGAACATCGACTACAAGCGGCTCGAGGTCGGTTCGCCCGGTGTGGACCGCCCGCTGCGTACCCAGGCCGAGTTCCTGCGATTCGCGGGCGAGCGCATCGAGATCAAGCTGCGCGACGCGGTCGATGGCCGCAAGGTGTTCAACGGCACGCTGCGCGCGCCCGAGGAAGCCCCCGCTGACGCGCCGGCCGATGCCTCGCGCGTCACTTCCATCACATTCGCACTCGAATTCGAGGCAAAAAAGAACGATATCCAAGTTCTGAGCTTCACGCTCGATGACATCGAGCGCGCCAAGCTGGATCCCGTTCTGGATTTCAAGGGCAAAAAGCGATGAGTCGCGAAATTCTTCTGTTGGTCGATGCACTGGCGCGTGAAAAGAACGTCACGCGCGACACCGTGTTCGGTGCGCTGGAAAGCGCGCTGGCCTCGGCCATGAAAAAGCGCTTCAAGGAAGACGCCGAGATCCGCGTCAGCATCGACCGGGAAACCGGCAGCCACGAGGGCTTCCGCCGTTGGCTGGTCGTGCCC
Source organism: Bordetella ansorpii (assembly GCF_900078705.1). Lineage (GTDB taxonomy): Bacteria > Pseudomonadota > Gammaproteobacteria > Burkholderiales > Burkholderiaceae_B > Bordetella > Bordetella ansorpii_A. The sequence continues at coordinate 870,756 of NZ_FKIF01000007.1, read as the reverse complement.
GACGAGGCGGGCCTGCAAGAGCCGGACAAGCAGGAAATGCTGAGCGATGCGCGCGAACTGCTGCCCAACATCGAAGTCGGCGAATACATCGAAGAACCGCTCGAGCCGGTCGAGTTTGGCCGTATCGGCGCGCAGGCCGCCAAGCAGGCCATCCTGCAGAAGATCCGCGACGCCGAGCGCGAGCAAGTGCTGAACGACTTCCTCGACCGCGGTGAAACCATCGTGTCCGGCACTATCAAGCGCATGGACAAGGGTGACTGCATCATCGAGACGGGCAAGATCGAGGCCCGCCTGCCGCGCACCGAGATGATCCCCAAGGAAAACCTGCGCATCGGCGACCGCGTCCGTGCCTTTGTGCTGCGTGTCGACCACGCCGCGCGCGGCCAGCAGGTCATCCTGTCGCGCACCTCGCCCGAATTCATCCGCCAGCTCTTCGAGAACGAAGTGCCGGAAATCGAGCAGGGCCTGCTCGAAATCAAGGCCGCCGCCCGCGATGCCGGCGTGCGCGCCAAGATCGCCGTGATCGCCTACGACAAGCGCATCGATCCCATCGGTACCTGCGTCGGCATGCGCGGTTCGCGCGTCACCGCCGTGCGCAACGAGCTGGGCGGCGAACAGGTCGACATCGTGCTGTGGTCCGAGGATCCCGCGCAGTTCGTCATCGGCGCGCTGGCGCCCGCCAACGTCGAGTCCATCGTGGTGGACGAAGACAAGCACGCCATGGACGTCGTCGTCGACGAGGAGAACCTGCCCAAGGCCATCGGCTCCAAGGGCCAGAACGTGCGCCTGGCGTCCGAGCTGACCGGCTGGCAGATCAACATCATGACGCCGGAAGAAAGCCTCAGCCGCCAGGAAACCGAGCGTGTCGGCCTGCGCGTCACCTTCATGAGCAAGCTGGACGTGGACGAGGAGGTCGCCGACATCCTCATCGACGAAGGCTTCACCGGCATCGAGGAAATCGCCTACGTGCCCATGCAGGAACTGCTGGAAATCGAGGCCTTCGACGAAGACACCATCAACGAACTGCGTGCCCGTGCCCGCAATGCGTTGCTGACCGAAGCCATCGCCCAGGAAGAACGCCTGGAGACGGCCCAGGACCTGCTGGAACTGGAAGGCGTGACGCCCGAGCTGGCCGCCAAGCTGGCCGAGCGCAAGGTGCACACCCGTGACGATCTGGCCGAACTGGCCACCGACGAACTCGCCGAGATCGCCGGTCTGGACGAGCAGCAAGCCAGCGACCTGATCATGCGTGCCCGGGCCCACTGGTTCAACGAAGAATGACCATGTACCTGAGCGCCCGCCAATACCGTCGCGCATCTTGCACATCACACAGATAGAAGCAAATAGGGAAGAGAGCCTAATGTCGAGTAATACCGTCGCGCAGTTCGCCACAGAGTTGAAAATGCCCGCCAATGTGCTGCTGGAGCAGCTGCGTTCGGCTGGCGTCGAGCTCAAGTCGGTGGACGACGCGGTCACTGACAGCGACAAGGCGAAGTTGCTCGAATCGCTGCGCCGCGCCCATGGCGGCGCCGGCGAGGGCAAGAAGATCACGCTGACTCGCCGCCAGACCTCCGAGATCCGCCAGGCCGACGCCACTGGCCGCTCGCGTACGATCCAGGTCGAGGTGCGCAAGAAACGCGTGTTCGTCAAGCGCGACCCGTCCGAGCTGGCTGCCGAGCAGGCCGCCGCCCGTGAAGACGAGGCCGCCGTTCAGGCCGAGGCCGAGGTCGATGCCGCCGTCGCGGCCGAAGCGGTTGCCGAGACGCCCGTGACGCCGGTGCAGGCGCCCGTGGCCGAGCAGCAGTCCGAGTCCGTCGCCGAAGCGGCATCCGCCGAGCCGGCCGGGCATGAGCTGGTGGCGTCCGCCGAACCGGCCGTGGCCGAGCCGGTTGCCGAACCTGCTCCGGCCCCCGAGGCGCCCGAGGCGCCCGCCAGCGAGCCTGAACCCGTTGCCCCCGCGGCGGCGGAAGAGCCTGCTCCGGCGGCACCGGCCGAGCCCGAATCGAAGACGCCCGCCGAGGCGACCGCAGACACGCCGGCTCCCACCGACGCGCCGAATGAACCCGCTGCCGAGCCTGCCGCTGAAACGGCTGAGCCGGAACCCGTTGTGCACGCCCAGACAGAAAAGACTCCCAAGGCTCCGGCAACTGCCGCCCAGCCCGCCGCCGCTTCGCAGGGCAAGCCTGCGCCTGCCGCCGCACCCGCTCCCAAGGCCGACGCGCCCCGCCGTCCCGACCTGCGCCGCGGCCCGCCCGTGGTCGCCGCCTCGGCGCTGGCCGCCGCGTCCGACCGTGGCCGTGACGAAGCGCGTCGCAAGGCCGAGGCCGAGGCCGCCGCGCTGCGCGACATGTTGAACCGCCCGCGCAAGGTGCTGCGCGCGCCCGAGCCCGAGCAGCCCGCTGCTGCCTTGTCCGGCACGCTGCACAAGCCCGCCGCCAAGCAGGCCGCGCCCGGCGCCCCCGGCGCCGCGCCCAAGAAGGACGCCAACAAGCCTGGCGCAACGGGCGCCAAGAAGACCATCAAGACGGCTGAAGTGTCGTCCACGTGGTCCGATGACGCCTCGCGCAAGAAGCCCGCCGACAAGCCCGCCGCGCCCTCGCGCGACGGCTGGCGCGCCGGCGGCAAGGGCGGTGGCAAGAACTCCCGTGGCGGCCGCAACCAGCAGTCGGACCGCCGCAACGAGCCCGTGGCGCAGGAATTCATCGCCCGCGAGATCCACGTGCCGGAAACGGTCACCGTGGCCGATCTGGCGCACAAGATGTCCGTCAAGGCCGCCGAGGTCATCAAGCATCTGATGAAGCTGGGCCAGATGGTCACCATCAACCAGGTGCTGGACCAGGAAACCGCCATGATCGTGGTCGAGGAACTGGGCCACAAGGCCATCGCGGCCAAGCTGGACGATCCGGAAGCCTTCCTGGACGAAGCGCCCGCCGCCGTCGAGGCCGAAGTCCTGCCGCGCGCGCCGGTCGTCACCGTCATGGGCCACGTCGACCACGGCAAGACCTCGCTGCTGGACTACATCCGCCGCGCCAAGGTCGCCGCGGGCGAAGCCGGCGGCATCACGCAGCACATCGGCGCCTATCACGTCGAGACCGAGCGTGGCATGGTCACCTTCCTGGACACCCCGGGCCACGAGGCGTTCACCGCCATGCGTGCCCGCGGCGCCAAGGCGACCGACATCGTCATCCTGGTGGTGGCCGCCGACGACGGCGTGATGCCGCAGACGCGTGAAGCCATCCACCATGCCAAGGCCGCGGGCGTGCCCCTGGTCGTGGCGGTCAACAAGATCGACAAGCCGGAAGCCAACCCCGAGCGCGTCAAGCAGGAACTGGTGGCCGAACAGGTCGTGCCGGAAGAGTACGGCGGCGACGTGCCGTTCGTGCCCGTGTCCGCCAAGACCGGCGTCGGCATCGACGACCTGCTGGAAAACGTGCTGCTGCAAGCCGAGATCCTGGAACTGACGGCGCCTGTCGAGGCTCCGGCCAAGGGCCTGGTCATCGAGGCCCGCCTGGACAAGGGCCGCGGCCCGGTCGCCACCATCCTGGTGCAGAGCGGCACCCTCAGGCGCGGCGACGTGGTGCTGGCCGGCGCCAGCCATGGCCGCGTGCGCGCCATGCTGGACGAGAACGGCAAGCCCATCCAGACGGCCGGTCCGTCCATCCCCGTCGAGATCCAGGGCCTGACCGAAGTGCCGGCGGCCGGCGACGAACTGATGGTGCTGACCGATGAGCGCAAGGCGCGCGAAATCGCGCTGTTCCGCCAGGGCAAGTTCCGCGACGTCAAGCTGGCCCGCCAGCAGGCCGCCAAGCTCGAATCCATGTTCGACAACCTGGGCGAAGGCACGCAGACGCTGCCCCTCATCGTCAAGACCGACGTGCAGGGTTCGCAGGAAGCGCTGGTCACCTCGCTCACCAAGCTGTCCACCGACGAAGTGCGCGTGCAGGTGGTGCACGCGGCCGTCGGCGGCATCTCGGAAAGCGACGTCAACCTGGCCATCGCCTCGAACGCCGTCGTCATCGGCTTCAACGTGCGCGCCGACCAGAGCGTGCGCAAGCTGGCCGAAGCCAACGGCGTCGACCTGCGCTACTACAACATCATCTACGACGCCGTGGACGAGGTGAAGGCCGCCATGTCGGGCATGCTGGCCCCCGAGAAGCGCGAAGAGATCGTCGGCCTGGTCGAGATCCGCGAGGTCTACAGCATTTCGCGCATCGGCAACATCGCCGGTTGCATGGTGCTGGACGGTATCGTTCGCCGCGACTCGCAGGTTCGCCTGCTGCGCAACAACGTGGTTCAATGGACCGGCCAGCTCGATTCGCTGCGCCGCTTCAAGGACGACGTGCGCGAGGTCAAGTCGGGCTTCGATTGCGGCCTGACGCTGCGCAACAACAACGACATCCAGGTGGGCGACCAGCTGGAAGTGTTCGAGATCAAGGAGATCGCGCGCACGCTGTAATCCGGCGTACGCTGTCTTTCCATGAGCCGTCACAAGTCCAAATCCATCCCCGGCCGCAACCTGCGGCTGGCCGACCAGATCCAGAAGGATCTGGCCGGCCTGATCCAGCGCGAGGTCGATGTGGCCCGCGCCGGGTTGATCACGTTGTCCGGGGTGGAACTCTCTACCGACTACGCCCACGCCAAGGTGCACTTCACCGTGCTGGGCGCCGAGCCGGAAACCGCCGCCGCCATTCTCAACGAGAAGGCCGGCTGGCTGCATTCGCAGCTCTACAAGCTGCTGCACATCCATACCGTACCGACGCTGCGCTTCTACCACGATCCCCAGATCGAGCGCGGCATCGAGATGTCCACGCTCATCGACCGCGCCAACCGCGGCGGTCCGGTGCTGGACGAACCCGACGAGCCTGAAGACAAGCCCTGAAGGGCTGTCGTCGCTTTTTTCCCGGATTCTGACGATGGCCAAACGACGCGGGCTCGCGCTCGACGGTGTGCTGCTGCTCGACAAACCTGTGGGTTTGTCCAGCAACCACGCCCTGCAGCGGGCCAAACGCACGATGGATGCGGCCAAGGCCGGCCATACGGGCACGCTCGACCCCTTCGCCACCGGCCTGCTGATCTGCTGCATGGGCCGCGCGACCAAGATTTCCGGCGCCATGCTGGACGCCGATAAAACCTATCTCGCCACCGTGCAGTTCGGCGAGGAAACCGATTCCGGCGACCTGACCGGCATCGTGACCGCCCAGGCCGGCCCCGGATTCACGGGGGTGGACGAGACGGCCTTGCGCGACGTACTGTCACGATTCAAGGGCACCATCGAGCAGATTCCGCCGATGTACTCCGCCCTGAAGCGCGATGGCAAGCCGCTGTACGAATATGCGCGCGCCGGCATCGAGCTCGAACGGCCGCCGCGCCAGATCACGATCCACCGGATCGAACTGCTTGAATTCACGGGCCGGCAGGCCCTGATCGAGGTGGCCTGCAGCAAGGGCACCTACATCCGGACGCTGGCCCAGGACATCGGGCGCGCGCTGGGTTGCTTTGCCCACCTGGCGGCGCTGCGGCGCACGCACGCCGGGCCATTCTCCCTGGACCGCGCCGTGACGCTGGAGGCCCTGCAGGGCCTGCCGGATCCCAAGCAGGCCCTGCTTGGCATGAACGAATTGCCGGCGGGCCTGCTGCCCGCCACGAACCTAAAGGACTCTTTATGACTCGCGCCTTGCGCAACGTCGCCATCATTGCCCACGTGGACCACGGCAAGACCACGCTGGTCGACCAACTGCTGCGCCAGTCGGGCACTTTCCGCGAAAACCAGTCGGTGGCCGAACGGGTCATGGACTCGAACGACCTGGAAAAGGAACGCGGCATCACGATTCTGGCCAAGAATTGCGCCGTCGAATACGAAGGCACCCACATCAACATCGTCGACACCCCGGGACACGCGGACTTCGGCGGTGAAGTCGAGCGCGTGCTGTCGATGGTGGACGGCGTGCTGCTGCTGGTGGATGCGGTCGAAGGCCCCATGCCCCAGACCATCTTCGTGACCCGCAAGGCGCTGGCCCTGGGCCTGAAGCCCATCGTCGTGGTCAACAAGATCGACCGTCCGGGCGCCCGCCCCGACTTCGTCATCAACGCCACGTTCGAACTGTTCGACAAACTGGGCGCCACCGAAGAACAGCTCGACTTCCCGGTCGTCTACGCCTCGGGCCTGTCGGGCTATGCCGGCCTGACCGACGACGTGCGCTCGGGCGACATGCGCCCGTTGTTCGAGGCCATCCTGAAGCACGTGCCGCAGCGCGACGACGATCCCAACGGCCCGCTGCAGATGCAGATCATCTCGCTGGACTACAACAGCTACGTCGGCAAGATCGGCGTGGGCCGCATCAACCGTGGCCGCATGCGTCCGCTGATGGACGTGGCCTTCCGCTTCGGTCCCGACGCGCCGGTCCAGCGCGGCCGCATCAACCAGGTGCTGAAGTTCAGCGGCCTGGAGCGCGTGGTGGTCGATGAAGCCGAAGCCGGCGACATCGTGCTGATCAACGGCATCGAAGACCTGAGCATCGGCACCACGGTGACCGACGTGGCCACGCCGGAAGCGCTGCCCGTGCTGCGCATCGACGAACCCACGCTGACCATGAACTTCATGGTCAACACCTCGCCCCTGGCCGGCCGCGAAGGCAAGTTCGTCACCAGCCGCCAGTTGCGCGACCGCCTGGACCGCGAACTGAAGGCCAACGTGGCGCTGCGCGTGCGCGACACCGGCGACGACACGGTGTTCGAAGTGGCGGGCCGCGGCGAACTGCACCTGACCATCCTGCTGGAAACGATGCGCCGCGAAGGCTACGAGCTGGCCGTGTCGCGTCCGCGCGTGGTGTTCAAGGAAATCGACGGCGTGAAGTGCGAGCCGTTCGAGGCGCTGACCGTGGACGTCGAAGACGCCCACCAGGGCGGCGTGATGGAAGAGCTGGGCCGCCGCAAGGGCGACCTGCAGGACATGCAGCCGGACGGCCGTGGCCGTACCCGCCTGGAGTACATCATTCCGGCGCGTGGCCTGATCGGCTTCCAGAACGAGTTCCTGACGCTGACGCGCGGCACCGGCCTGATGAGCCACATCTTCCACGAGTACGGTCCGCTGCGCGAAGGCTCGGTGGGCGAGCGCCGCAACGGCGTGCTGATCAGCCAGGACAACGGCGACGCCGTGGCCTACGCCCTGTGGAAGCTGCAGGATCGCGGCCGCATGTTCGTGAATCCGGGCGAAGCCCTGTACGAAGGCATGATCATCGGTATCCACAGCCGCGACAACGACCTGGTGGTCAACCCCATCAAGGGCAAGCAACTGACCAACGTGCGCGCCTCGGGCACCGACGAAGCCGTGCGGCTGGTGCCGCCGATCCAGATCACGCTGGAATACGCCGTGGAATTCATCGACGACGACGAACTGGTGGAAATCACCCCGAAGTCGATCCGCCTGCGCAAGCGTCACCTGCAGGAACACGAGCGCCGCAAGGCTTCCCGCGAAGGCGCATGATCGCGCTCCGGCGCATCGGCCCGAAAACGGCTGGCCCTGTGGGGCCGGCCGTTTTTGCATGGGCGCCCCATGCCCCGGAGACGCTGGAAATGCAGCGGGGCGGCGCCATGCCGCCCCCGGGGGGTATTCCCGGCTGCGGATGGTATGGCGCGGGGCGAGCGCGGGCCTGCGCCTACGCGGGCAGCGACGGCGCGTACCGGGCGTCGTCCAGGTGCTTGCGGTGGAAGTCGACGATGCGGGCCACGACCTGTTCGGGGTCGTCCTCGACGATGAACAGGTTCAGGTCGTGCGCGCCGATCATGCCGTTGCCCAGCAACTGTTCGCTCATCCAGCCGACCAGGCCGCGCCAGTAGTCGCTGCCCACCAGCACGATGGGGGCAGGGGGCACCTTGCCGGTCTGCACCAGCGTCAGCGCCTCGAACAGTTCGTCGATCGTGCCGAAGCCGCCGGGCAGCGACACGTAGGCCATGCTGTGCATGAAGAACGTGGCCTTGCGCGAATAGAAGTACTCGAACGACAGGCTGATGGTCTGGTAGGCGTTGTTGTGGGCCTCGTGCGGCAGGCTGATGTTCAGGCCGATGCTGGTGCCGCCGGCCTCGTAGGCACCCTTGTTGGCCGCTTCCATGATGCCGGGACCGCCGCCCGCGATGACGGCGAATCCCGCGCGGGCCAGCGCCGCGGCGATCTCGATGCTGGCCTGGTAATAGGGCGAATCCCGGCTGGTGCGCGCGCTGCCGAACAGGCTGACGGCCGGGCCGATATCGGCCAGCTTCTCAGCCGCCGCCGTTATCTCTGACATAATCACCGGAACTTGTTTGCCGGCGGGGGTGCTCAACTCTGCCTTTTTGACCATGAAGAAAACCTTATTGCTGGTAGACGGATCGAGCTACCTGTATCGCGCCTTTCACGCCATGCCGGACCTGCGCAATGCGCAGGGCGAACCCACGGGTGCGTTGTACGGCGTCGTGAACATGCTGCGCAAGCTCGTTGCGGATCATAAGGCAGAGTATGCCGCATGCATCTTCGATGCGCGTGGCAAGACGTTCCGCGACGACTTGTATCCGGAATACAAGTCGCATCGCCCCCCCATGCCCGACGATCTGGCCGCGCAGATCGAGCCCATCCACCGCGTGGTGCGCGCGCTGGGCTGGCCGGTGCTGGCCATCGAGGGCGTCGAGGCCGACGACATCATCGGCACGCTGGCGCACTGGGCGGCCAAGCAGGGCGTGGACACCATCGTGTCCACCGGCGACAAGGACCTGGCGCAACTGGTCACCGAACAGGTCACCCTGGTCAACACCATGACCAGCGAGGTGCTGACGCCGCCCGGCGTGATGGCCAAGTTCGGCGTGCCGCCCGATCGCATCGTCGATTACCTGATGCTGGTGGGCGATACGGTCGACAACGTGCCCGGCGTCACCAAGGTCGGCCCCAAGACGGCCGCCAAGTGGCTGGCCGAGCACGGCTCCATCGACCGGCTGGTCGAAGCCGCGCCGTCCATCAAGGGCGTGGCGGGCGAGAACCTGCGCGCCGCCATCGCGCAGTTCCCGCTGACGCGCCAGTTGCTGACCGTGAAGTGCGATTGCGACCTGACCGGCCACGTCGCCGGCCTGGCGGATCTCGAACCCGCCACGCCCGACACGGCCACGCTGGCCGAGGCCTATGACCGCTATGGCTTCCGCACCTGGCTGCGCGAACTGAGCGGCGACCAGGAGCGCCTGCCCGCGGGCGATGCGCGCGCCGCCGTCGACGTGCCCGCCGCGCCCGCCGAGCAGGATTACCGCATCATCACCGACTGGGCCGCCTTCGACGCCTGGATGGCGCTGGCGCAGGACGCGCCGCTGGTGGCGCTGGACACCGAAACCACCTCGCTGTCCGAGATGCAGGCCCGGCTGGTCGGCATTTCGATGGGCGTGGCGCCCGGCGTGGCCTGCTACATCCCCTTGGCGCACCGAGGCCCCGAGGCCGGCGAGCAACTGCCCAAGGCCGAGGTGCTGGAACGCCTGCGCGGCTGGCTGGAAGACGCCTCGCGCGCCAAGCTGCTGCATCACGCCAAGTACGACACGCACGTGTTCGCCAATGAAGGCATCCGCTTGGGCGGCATTTCCGACGACACCATGCTCGAAGCCTACGTGCTCGAATCGCATCGTGGCGTGGGCCTGTCCGAGCTGTCGCAACGCTTTCTTGGCCGCAACGGCATTTCTTACGAAGACCTGTGCGGCAAGGGCGCCAAGCAGATCGGCTTCGACGAGGTCGCGGTCGAACGCGCCGGCCACTACGCCTGCGAGGATGCCGACTTCACCATCCAGCTGCACCAGGTGCTGCGTCCGCGCGTGGCCGCCGAGAAGGGCCTGGAATTCATCTATCGGCTCGAGATGCAGGTGTCGGGCGTGCTGACGGTGATCGAGCGCAACGGCGTGCGGGTCGATGCCGCGGAGCTGGGCCGCCAGAGCCACAAGCTGGGCCAGGAAATGCTGCAGCTGGAGCAGCGCGCCTACGACCTGGCCGGCCAGCCCTTCAACCTGAACTCGCCCAAGCAACTGGGCGAGATCCTGTTCGGCAAGATGCAGTTGCCGGTGGTGCGCAAGACCCCCAGCGGCGTGCCGTCCACCGACGAAGAGGTGCTGACGCGCCTGGCGCAGGACTACCCGCTGCCGCAGGCGCTGCTGGAGTATCGCGGCCTGTCCAAGCTGAAGTCGACCTACACCGACAAGCTGCCGCGCATGATCAATCCGGACACGGGCCGCGTGCATACGCACTATTCGCAGGCCGCGGTCATCACGGGCCGCCTGGCCTCGTCCGATCCCAACCTGCAGAACATCCCGGTGCGCACCGAGGCGGGCCGCCGCGTGCGCGAAGCCTTCGTCGCCGAAAGCGGCACGCTGCTGTCCGCCGACTATTCGCAGATCGAATTGCGCATCATGGCGCACGTCTCCGACGACGCCAATCTGCAGAAGGCCTTCGCCGCGGGCGAAGACATCCACCGCGCCACCGCGGCCGAGGTCTTCGGCGTGGCGCTCGATGCCGTCGCTTCAGAACAGCGCCGCGCCGCCAAGGCCATCAATTTCGGCCTGATCTACGGCATGGGCGTGTTCGGCCTGGCGTCGAACCTGGGCATCACGCGCGACGCCGCGCAGGCCTACATCGACCGCTATTTCGCGCGCTATCCGGGCGTGGCCAGCTACATGGACATGACCCGCCAGATGGCCCGCGAACAGGGCTACGTCGAAACGGTGTTCGGCCGCCGCCTGCAGATGCCCGACATCCGCGCCGCCTCGGGTCCGCGCCGCCAGGGCGCCGAGCGCGCGGCGATCAACGCGCCGATGCAGGGCACGGCCGCCGACCTCATCAAGATGGCGATGGTGGCCGTGCAGCAGTGGCTGGACGAAGAGAAGCTGCGCACGCGCATGATCATGCAGGTGCACGATGAACTGGTGCTGGAAGCGCCGGACGACGAACTCGAACTCGTCCGCGAGGCCTTGCCGAGGCTGATGTGCAACGTGGCCACCTTGAAAGTGCCGTTGGTGGCCGAGGTGGGCGTGGGTAAGAATTGGGAGCAGGCGCACTGAGCGCTTTTTAAGACTCGGGTGTGCGGTCAGGCGATATAGCCGGGTTCTTGAGGCGTCCCGCGGGAGGGCGGCGGGTGCGGGCCGGCCAAGTCGTCGGGCTCGGGCGCGCCACGAGGCGCCCTCGGCCGCTGCGCGGCTTCCCCTCCTCCAATTGGCCGTCCCGCACCCGCCGCCCTCCCGCAGGACTCAAGGCATCGGCATGCCGGCGATGATCGGCAGGGCCGCTGTTTGGGGTTGTCTCTGTGGGGATGGGCGTCTGTGGGCAATGGTTGGGGTGGGACGCCCACTCTTTGTGAGTGGGGAAAAGCGGGCGCGCTTGTGCAGGCTGATCGTTCAGGGACGCCGCGTCTCAAGAACTCAGCCACCGACCCCACACAGACCGAGCGGCCACGCCTGCGAAAGTGCAATCCGCCCCCTACTCATGTAACGATATAATGTTGCGACAGTAAATAACACCGAAAGCCGCGCCCCCGTCGCGCAGACGCCCCCACCCTCATGTTGCTCCTCTGGATTCTCCTGGCCACCCTTGCCGGCGGCCTGATCGCCATTTCCATCGCCAGCTGGCTGGCCTACCGTGTGTTCGCGAAGTACCTGCATCACATGGTCAGCCTGTCGGTCGGCGTGCTGCTGTCGGTGGCGCTGCTGCACCTGATGCCCGAGGCGTTCGAGACCGCGCAGGCCGATGCGCATACTCTGTTCGGCCTGCTGCTGGTCTCGCTGATCGCGTTCTTCGCGCTGGAGAAGATCTCGCTGCTGCGGCACAGCCATCATCACGAAGGGGATGGGCATCATCACCACCATGGGCATGACCGGCACGAGGCCGGGCGGGGCGGGCGCTTCATCCTCATCGGCAGTTCGCTGCACAACCTGTGCGATGGCGTGCTGGTGGCCGGCGCCTTCCTGACCGATCCCCTGCTGGGCGTGCTGACCGCCGCGTCCATCATCGTGCATGAAGTGCCGCACAAGTTGGGCGATTTCGTCGTGCTGATCAATGCCGGCATCCAGCGCCGGCGCGCCGTGATGCTGATCCTGCTCAGCAGCCTGTGCACGGCGGCGGGCGGCGGTGTAGGATATTTCGTGTTGCAGGAGGCGCAGGCCTGGACGCCCTACATCCTCGTGATCGCGGCCAGCAGCTTCCTGTATATCTCGGTTGCCGACCTGATGCCGCAGATGCACGAGCGCGTCTCCCTGTCCGACGCGATCCCGCAACTGCTGCTGGTGGGCGTCGGTGTGGTCCTCATCTACGGCGTCACGTCCCTCATGCACCACGAGCACGACCACGGTCATGAGCACGGCGCCTCCCATGGCGAGGCCGTGCACGGCGAACATACGCACGGATCCGCCACGGCGCATCCGTAGCACGGGCGCGGCGGCCGGGTTCCTCTGCTTTCCTCTTCAGGAGTCCGCCATGAGTTTCGCCGCCGCCGCGGGTACGCCCGCGTCCACCACCATCCATACCGATACCCAGGGCCTGGCCCACGGCGATTTCAAGCTGCCGACCGCCAACGGCACGATCAGCGCCTACTACGCCGCGCCCGAGGGCAAGAAAGACCTGCCCATCGTGCTGGTGGTGCAGGAAATCTTCGGCGTGCACGAGCACATCAAGGACCTGTGCCGCCGCTTCGCCAAGGAAGGCTACATGGCCGTGGCCGCCAATCTGTACGAGCGCCAGGGCGACGCCTCGCAGTACACCGACATCCCGAAGCTGATCTCCGAACTGGTCTCGAAGGTGTCCGACGAACAGGTCTACGGCGACCTGGACGCCAGCATCGCCTGGGCCGCGGAACACGGCGGCGATCCCACCCGCGTGGGCATCACGGGCTTCTGCTGGGGCGGCCGCCTGACCTGGATGTACGCCGCGCAGAATCCGCGCGTGAAGGCGGGCGTGGCCTGGTACGGCAAGCTGGCCTCGGGCCACGGGCCGCTGATCGAGCGATACGTGGTCGACATCGCCGGGCAATTGCATGGCCCCGTGCTGGGCCTGTACGGCGCCAAGGACGAGAGCATTCCGCTGGCCGACATCGAGAAGACCCGCGCGGTGCTGGCCCAGGGCAACGAGAACTCGCGCGCGTCCGAGTTCGTGGTGTACCCGAATTCGGGTCACGCGTTCATGGCCGACTATCGTCCGTCTTACGTGAAGGCCGATGCCGAAGACGGCTGGAAGCGCACGCTGGACTGGTTCGACCGGTATCTCTGAATTCGGGTCGGGCATGCGGTGGGGCCGAGGATCCTCGCCGCGCGCGAGCCTGGCGGTTTCCGCCGCCAGTGCGCCGTGCCCGCTTTCGGAAACGGGTCGGCGGCGCCTTGCGCGACGGCCGCGAGCGCGGCCGTCTTCCCATGCCGCCATGCGCGAAGCAGGGCGCACGGCCTCGCGGGTCACGAGTCGCCGCTGATGATCTCTTCGCGGCCGTAGAACTTCACGCCGATGTGGATGCGTTCGCGGCCCTGCGAACGGCGGTGGCGGTTGGTGTCGCGCAGCGAATACACGCAGCCGCAGTATTCCTGCTGGTAGAAGTTCTCGCGCTTGCTGATCTCGATCATGCGCGACGAACCGCCGCCCTTGCGCCAGTTGTACGTCCAGTACACCAGGTCGTCGTAGCGCGCCGCGGCCCGTTCGCCGCAGCCGTTGATCTGGTTCATGTCCTTCCAGCGCGAGATGCCCAGCGAACTGGTGATCGTGTCGAAGCCGTGTTCGTGCGCGTACAGGGCCGTGCGCTCGAAGCGCATGTCGAAGCACACCGTGCACCGCTCGCCGCGTTCGGGCGTGTCTTCCAGGCCCTTCACGCGGTCGAACCAGTTGTCCATGTCGTAATCCGCATCGATGAACTCGATGCCGTGCTGCTCGGCGAAGCGGATGTTCTCCTGCTTGCGGATCTCGTACTCCTTCACCGGATGGATGTTCGGGTTGTAGAAGTAGATGGCATAGTCGATGCCCGACGCCGTCATGGCTTCCATGACTTCACCGGAACAGGGCGCGCAGCAGGAGTGCAGCAGCACCTTCTTGCGGCCAGTGGGCAGATCGAGCTTGGGACGGACGAATTCGGACATGGCGGTGGTCGCCGCGGCGCCAGGAAGGATTCCAGGCGACGGCGATTCAGAAAAACGCGGGGCAAGCCGCTAGTTTACTGCGTTGCCCCGGCCTTGCCCTGTTTTTGCGCCAATCCCGGGACGGAATGCCCCTGCCTATTCCCCGAGCACCGCCTGCCAGAGCGCCCCGACGGCCGCGCGCTCGTCCGCCACCTTCCCGGCGGGCACGCGAGCCTTCTCCACCCCCTGCAACCGCAGCGCGTGCTGCAGGCGCCGCAGGACCCGGTAGGCATCGCCGGCGTGGCGGGCCTGCTCGGGATCGATCAGGCCCGCCTGCCCGGCCAGCCGCAGCAGCGTGATGTTGCCCAGGTTGTTGACCAGTTCCCGGTGCTGCGCGCCGTGGCACAGCACCAGATACTGCGTGACGAACTCCACGTCCACCATGCCGCCACGGTCGTGCTTCAGGTCGAACAGCGGCGTGGGGTTCGGATGCCCGGCGCTGATCTTGCCCCGCATGGCCAGCACCTCGCGGCGCAGTGCCGCCGCATCGCGCGGCTGCACCATGATGTCGGCGCGGATGCGCTCGAACATTGCGCCCACGGCCGGGTCGCCCGCCGAATATCGCGCGCGCGTCAGCGCCTGGTGTTCCCAGGGCCAGGCATGCTGGCGCTGGTACTGTTCGAAGGCCTCGACGGACACGGCCAGCAGCCCGGCGTCGCCGTCGGGCCGCAGCCGCAGATCCACTTCGTACAGGCGGCCGGACGACGTCATCGTCGACAGCCATGACGTCATGCGGCGGCTCAGCTTGGCGTAGACCTCGGCCGCGTCCTCGCGCGGATCGTCGAACAGGAACACCAGGTCCAGGTCCGAGGCGTAGCCCAGTTCCTTCCCGCCCAGCTTGCCGTAGGCGATGACGGCGAAGCGCGGCTGCGCATCGGGTACCCGGTTGACCAGCGGCCACACGCGCCGCACCGTTTCGGCCAGCAGCACGTCGGCCAGCGCCGACAACTGGTCGGCCAGGCGTTCCACCGTCAGCTCGCCCTCCAGGTCCTGCGCCAGCAACTGGAAGCTGGCCTGGCGCTGCACGTCGCGCATCAGGTTCATCTGGCGCTCGACGTCGGGCTCGCCACCCGGTAATACGCAGGCGTTCAGGTCGGCCGTCAGCTGGCGCGCCAACTGCGCGAAATCCAGCGGCTCGAACAGGGTGCGCCAGTCGATCAGGCTGTCCAGCAGTAGCGGGTGTTGCGTCAGGTACTGCGCGGCCCAGGGGCTGGCCGCCATCATGCGGGCCACGCGGGCCAGCGTGTCGGGGTATTCCGCCAGCAGCGCCAGATAGGCGCTGCGCTGCGCGATGGTTTCGATCAGGTCCATCAGCCGCACCGCGGCATCGCGCGGGTTGGGCGTCTGCAGCGCGGCCTGCAGCGCGGCGGGCAGCAGGGCGTCCACGCGTCGCCGGCTGCTGTCGGGCAGGCTGCGCACGCGGTGGCTGGACAGCAGCGACTCGGCGCGGCGCACCAGTTCGTCGGCATCCGTGCCGAACCCCGCGCGGATCTGGGCGGCGAGGCGGCTTTCCGCGTCGTCCTGCGTCTCGTCCGAAGGCGGGGCGTGGAGCCTGTTCTGCGCCGCGCGGCCCAGTCCCGGTTCGTCCAGGTCGCCCATGCCTGCCAGGCGGAAGGCATCGCGGAAGGTGGCGGAGACGAAGCCGCGATGGTCTTTCAGGGTCTGCTCGAACGTCTCGGCGGTGCAGCCCAGCGCCGCCGCCAGCGCGGCGCGTTGCCCGGGGTCGCTGGGCAGCAGATGGGTCTGCGCGTCCTCGCGGTACTGCAGCGCATGTTCGGTGCGGCGCAGGAAGCGGTAGGCGGCCTCCAGGCGTTGCGCATCGTCAGGCGACACCAGCCCCGCGTCGCGCTCGGCGTGCAGCGCCGGCAGCAGGCCGCGATGGCGCAGCGCCGGCATGCGGCCGCCGCGCACCAGTTGGAACAACTGGACGATGAATTCGATCTCGCGGATGCCGCCGTCGCCCAGCTTGACGTTGTTGGCGCTGTCGACGCCGCTGCGCGACAGGGCGCGGCGCTGCCAGTCCTGGCGGATGCGCTCGCGCAGCGCGCGCAGCGCGGCCAGCGCATCGAAGTCGAAGTATTTGCGGTAGACGAACGGCATGCGCAGGCTTTCCAACTGGCGCGCCTGCGGCTCGGGGTCGCTGTCGGCATAGGCGCGCGCCGGCATCAGGCGGCCCTTCAGCCACGCGTAGCGCTCCCATTCGCGGCCCTGGCCGATCAGGTAGTTCTCCAGCGCGTCCAGGCTCCAGGCCAACGGACCCGCGTCGCCGTCGGGCCGCAGCCGCAGGTCGGTGCGGAACACCTGGCCATCGGCGTCGACCTCGGACAGGATGGGCATCATGCGGCGCGTCAGCCGGCCGTAGAACTCGTGGTGGCTGATCGAGCGCGGGCCGTCGGTATCGCCTTCCTCGCCGTACAGCATGATCAGGTCGATGTCGGACGAGACATTCAGTTCGCGGCCGCCCAGCTTGCCCATGCCGACGATCAGCATCTCCTGCGGGGCGCCGGTGGCCGGGTCGCGCGCCACGCCATGCACCTCTCGCAGTTCCGCCGCCACGCTGCGGTAGGCGGCATCGACGGCCAGGTCGGCCAACTGCGTCATGCCGCCGACCACTTCCTCCAGGTCGGCTTCGCCCGCCAGGTCGCGCGCCATCAGCGTGCTGAACACGCGTTCGCGCAGCTTGCGCAGCACGCTGCGGCACAGCGGTCCGGGCAGGGCCTCGGGGGCGTTGGCGCCCGCCAGTTCGGCCATCCAGCTGGCCAGCACATTGGGCGTCACGGGCCGCGTGGCGGCGGTCTGCAGCCAGGCATACAGGTCGGGATGGGCGTCCAGGCGGCGCCGCAGATGGCCGGACCAGGCCAGCGCGGAATCGAGCAGGGGAGCGGAAGACATGATGCGGTCTCGTGAGGCGGAATGTCGTGTAATGTATAAAGGGACGATACCGCAACCTGCCTGCTCCTGCCGACGATCCGTGCCCGTTTCCTTCAAAGTCCTGCGTTGCCTGCTCTGGGGCGTGTTGGCGATCTTCGCCCTGGCTGCGGCCGCGTTCCTGGGCCTGCGCTACTGGGTGCTGCCACGGGTGGACCAATGGCGGCCGCAGATCGAGCGCTACGTGTCCGACGCGCTGGGCGCGCGCGTACGGATCGACCATATCGCCGCCGACTGGAGCGGCCTGAATCCGCGCCTGCGGCTGTCCTCCGTGCGCCTCTACGAAGGCCAGCAGGCCGATCCCGCGCTGGAGTTGCCGTCGGTCAGCGCCGTGGTGGCCTGGCGCAGCCTGCCGCGCCTGTCGCCGCGCCTGCTGGATCTGCGGGTGGATGGCGCGGATCTGACGGTGCGCCGCGACCCGGCCGGCAAGCTCTGGGTGGCGGGCCAATCCATCGATCCCGACGCCTCCACCGACGGGCCGTCGCCGGTGATGCGCTGGCTGCTCGCGCAGCGCCAGGTCGTGCTCTACCACGCCAGAGTGCGCTGGCAGGACGAGCAGCGCCAGGCGCCCGAGCTGGTGCTGTCCAACCTGGACATCCTGCTGCGCAACGGCGCGCTGTCGCATCGTTTCGGCATCCACGCGCAGACGCCCGGCGACTTGGCCCGTGGCATCAGCCTGCGCGGCGAATTCAATCGAAACCTGTTCCTGCGCGACGGCAATCCTTTGCATTGGGAAGGGCAGCTCTACGTTCAGGTCGATGACGCGCAGCCCTCGGCCTGGCAGCCCTGGTTATCCCTGCCTTCGAGCCCGCAGGGGCGCATCGGCGCGCGCGCGTGGCTGCGCATGTCGCATGGCCAGGTGCAGGACATGACGATGGATACCGTGATGCGGGGCGTGCGCTGGCGGTCGCCCGACGACGGCGGGGCCATTGCCGCCAATACGGTCCGTGCCCGCCTGCAGGGCGCGCCGGGCGACCTCATGCAGGTCGACGAGCTGCCCCTGGCGCGCAGCAAGGATGCCGTGGGCCTGTCGCTGGACACCGAAGTCGACGGCTTGCGCATCGAGGCGCCCGGTGTCTTCGAGACGCGCCAACTCGATTTCTCGCAGGTCCGGCTCGACGCCAGCATGCTGCAACGGCCCGGCCAGCCGCGCACCCTCGAACTGCGGCAGATACGCGTGGTCAATCCTGACCTCGATGCAAGGCTGCAGGGCAACTGGCGCGAAGACAGCCAGGCGCCCGCCGGCATCGTGGACCTGCGCGGCAGCCTGGCGCGCGGCGCCATGCCCGCCATCTACCGTTATCTGCCCCTCAGCGTCAGCGAAGATGCGCGCCGCTGGCTGGCCCGCGGCCTGCTGGCCGGCGAAGTGCGCGACGCGGCGGTCACGCTGCGCGGCGACCTGGCGGATTTCCCCTATGGGCGGCCGGGCAGCACGGGTGAGTTCCGCATTGCCGGAGCCTATCGTGACGCCGTGGTCGATTACGCGCCGGCCGAAGGCAAGCGCAAGGGTTGGCCCCGGCTGGAAAAGCTGCACGGCAGCTTCGCCGTCGACAAGGTCAGCCTGACGCTGGACAGCAAGGATGGGCAGGTGCCCACCGGCCCTGGGCAGGTCGTCACGCTGGGGGCGGTGAAGGCCGCGATTCCCAATCTCGAGCACGATGCCGAATTGTCCGTGACCGGCGCGTCGGAAGGCCCCGCGCCGGCCTATCTGGCGCTGGCGGCCAATTCGCCGCTGGGCGGCCTGCTGGACGGCGTGCTGGACGAGGCGCGGGGCGCCGGAATGTGGCAGGTGCCGCTGAAACTGCGGATTCCGCTGACCAATGTCGACGACGCGCGCGTGGAGGGCCACATCGGCTTCACGGGCGGCGCCTTCCAACTGATGCCCGAGATCCCGCAGTTCACGCAGTTGCGCGGCGAGTTGGCCTTCACCGAGCGCGGCGTGGACGCGCATGAACTGCGCGCCACGTTCCTGGGCGGACCGGCGCGGCTGTCGGGCGGCGTGGGCAACGACAAGGCCCTGAGCTTCAGCGGCACGCTCAACGCCGCCAACCTGGCCGAACTGAGCCCTTCGCCGGGCATGCAGCGGCTGTCGGGCAAGACCGACTATCAGGGCCAGCTGACCTATTCCAAGGGCGCCGACCTGGACATCTCGGTGCAGAGCGGGTTGAAGGGGCTGGCCATCGACCTGCCCGCGCCCGCCGGCAAGCGGGCCGAGGCCGAGGTGCCGCTGCGGCTGCAGTTCGGTCCGGCCACCGACCGCGGGCCGGCGGGACGGCGATGGCTGTCGGGCGGCATGGGCGAGGACATCAATCTGCTGCTGGAACGGGATCCGTCCCTACGCGGCGGCGGTCCGTACTTCGGCCGCGGCGCGCTGGGCGTGGCCCGCGCCGCCACGCTGCCCGCGCAGGGCATGAGCCTGTCGGGCAGTTTCGACACCCTGGATGTGGATGCCTGGGAGGCGGCGGCACAGGCCTTCGCGGCCGAGCCGCCAGCGGCCGCCGTGCACAAGGCCCGGGCGAAGGCCGACGCCGCGCAATCGGCCACCGGCAAGTCCGAGGCCAGTGGGTCCGGTCCGCGTCCGTCTGGCCTGCTGCCCCCGCTGAGCCAGCTCAGCCTGTCGGCCAAGCGCCTGCAGGCGTCGGGCCATTCGGTGGACCAGGTCACGCTCTATGCGCAGCGGCCCACGCCGGCGCAATGGCGCGTCAACCTCGAGTCGCGCCAGGCCGCCGGCACGGTGGAGTGGACCGAGGCCCAGGGCGCCGTCGCGGGCAAGGTGGCGGCGCGCTTCTCCCGCCTGGCGCTGGGCGGCGCGCAGGGCATCGCCACCGAAGGCGACGGCGGCAGCGGCCAGGGCCAGGATCCCGATGCGGGCAGCGAACTGTCCGATATCCCGGCCATCGACGTGCAGGCCAGGCAGTTCGTCCTGTATGGCCACGACGTGGGCAGCCTGGAGGTGCAGGGCACCAACCTGGAGCGCGGCAATCTGTGGCGCCTGGACAAGCTGCGGATCGCCAATGACAGCGCCACGCTGGACGCCACGGGCCACTGGCGGCTGAGCGGCGGCGAGCGTGGCCTGACGGTCGACACCAAGGCCACGTTCAAGGATATGGGCAAGTTCCTGGCGCGGGTCGGCCATGACGGCGCGGTCAGCGACGGGACGGGCTCCGTCGAGGGCCGCATCGCCTGGCGCAATTTCCCGTGGCGCCACGATCTGGCCGACCTGGAGGGCGGGCTGGCCGTGTCGCTGGACAAGGGACGCTTCCTGAACCTGAACTCGCGCACGGCGCGCCTGCTGGAACTGCTGTCGCTGCAATCGCTGCAGCGGCTGGTCAAGCTGGACGTGAATCCCGTGAACGTGCTGCGCGACGGTTTTCCGTTCGACACGGTGCGCGGCAACATGAAGATCGGCAAGGGCGTGGTGACGACCGATGGCTACAAGATCAATGGTCCCGTGGCGGCCGTCACGCTCGATGGCAGCGCGGACCTGGTGGCCGAGCGATGGGACATGCATGCGGTGGTGGTGCCCAACCTGGATGCCAGCGGCGCCGCGGTGCTGACGGCGGTGGCCGTCAATCCGCTGGTCGGCCTGGGCGCCTTCGTGACGCAATGGCTGCTGAAGGAGCCGCTGGCCGAGGCCATGTCGGTGCAGTACCGGGTCAGTGGCTCATGGGACGATCCCAAGGTGGAAAGCGTGCCATCGCGTGCGCCGCGCGTGTCCGCGCCGCCACGGGTGCGGCAGTCGCCCGCATTGCCGGTCTGGCCGCAACAGCGTGGGGATGGGTGGGTGGAGCCTTGAGCCGCGTGCCTCGGGTCTGAGGGGCCGGCTGGTCGCGCCGCCGCGCCAGGCGGCGGCCACGACAAAAGGCGCCCCGGGCAGGGCGCCTCGGTCCTTACTTCTTCATCATGTCGAAGAATTCGGCGTTGGTCTTGGTGGCGCGCATCTTGTCCAGGATGAACTCCATCGACTGGATCTCGTCCATGTCGTGGATGAACTTGCGCAGCACCCACACCTTCTGCAGCAGCTCGGGCTTGATCAGCAGTTCCTCGCGGCGCGTACCCGACTTGTTCAGGTTGATGGCCGGGTAGACACGCTTCTCGGCCAGGCGGCGCTCGAGGTGGACTTCGGAGTTGCCGGTGCCCTTGAACTCTTCGTAGATGACTTCGTCCATGCGGCTGCCGGTTTCGATCAGCGCGGTGCCCAGGATGGTCAGCGAACCGCCTTCTTCCAGGTTGCGCGCGGCGCCGAAGAATCGCTTGGGACGCTGCAGGGCGTTGGCGTCGACGCCGCCGGTCAGCACCTTGCCCGAGGCGGGCACCACGGTGTTGTAGGCGCGGGCCAGGCGGGTGATCGAGTCCAGCAGGATCACCACGTCCTTCTTCATTTCGACCAGGCGCTTGGCCTTTTCGATGACCATCTCGGCGACCTGCACATGGCGCGTGGCGGGCTCGTCGAAGGTGGAGGCCACCACTTCGCCGCGCACCGTGCGCTGCATTTCGGTCACTTCCTCGGGACGCTCGTCGACCAGCAGGACGATCATGACCGCGTCGGGGAAGTTGGTGGTGATGGCGTGCGCGATGTGCTGCATCATCACCGTCTTGCCCGACTTCGGGCTGGCGACGATCAGGCCGCGCTGGCCCTTGCCAATGGGGGCGAAGATGTCGAGGATACGGCCCGTCAGGTTCTCCTCGCTCTTGATCTCGCGTTCCAGGCGCATCGGCTGGTTCGGATGCAGCGGCGTCAGGTTCTCGAACATGATGCGGTGCTTGATCGACTCGGGCGCGGCGCCGTTGATCTTGTCGACCTTGACCAGCGCGAAGTAGCGCTCGCCGTCCTTGGGCACGCGTACTTCACCCTCGATGGAGTCGCCGGTATGCAGGTTGAAGCGGCGGATCTGCGAGGGCGAGATGTAGATGTCGTCCGTGCTGGCCAGGTAGGACGTCTCGGGGGACCGCAGGAAGCCGAAGCCGTCGGGCAGGACTTCGAGCACGCCGTCGCCGAAGATCTGCTCGCCTTGCTTGGCGCGCCGCTTCATGATGGCGAACATCAGCTCCTGCTTGCGCAGGCGGTTGGCGTTTTCGATTTCCAGGCCAGCGGCCATTTCCAGCAACTGCGAGACGTGCAGCGCCTTCAGTTCATTGAGGTGCATTGCGGTGAGAGGGGGGAAGGAGAGAGGGGATGTGTTGGCAGGCAGCGGATGTGCCCACGCGCTTAGGAATTTTTATTGGTGGACGTGGCGCTGCCCGGGCGAGCAACGCCGTGCGCAGTTAGTTTACAACGCGCCGTCGAGGAATGCAGTAAGTTGCGATTTCGACAGGGCGCCCACCTTGGTGGCGGCGGCCTTGCCGTCCTTGAACAGCATCAGCGTGGGAATGCCACGGATGCCGTACTTGGAGGCGGTGTCCTGGTTCTCGTCGACGTTCAGCTTGGCCACGGTGAGGCGGCCGGCGTATTCGGTGGCGACTTCTTCCAGCATCGGGGCGATCATCTTGCAGGGGCCGCACCAGGCAGCCCAGTAGTCGACCAGCACGGGCTGGCCCGACTGCAGCACTTCGCTGTCGAAGCTGGCGTCACTGACGTTCTTGATTTGCTCGCTCATGGTGTATCTCGGGTTCAGCGGCGAGGCGCCGCGCGGCGGGAAAGCGCCTGGCGGACCGGCCACCGTTCTTGTTTGAGTGGAATGGGTTAAGCATACCACTGTCGATAACAACAGCGTTCACCGCTTTTGTGTAGGATGTTGCGGCGCGTCGGCAGGTCCGGGATCACCGGGACGGACCGTATGCGCCATGGTACCGAATCCAGGGCTGCCCATGTCCTGCGCATCCCACCGGGAATCGCGCGGGCGGGGCGCCTGTCCGTAGAATGTCGGTTTTTTTCCACAGATCTTGGGGATAACTTGGCCACACCACGTTACACCGAAGCGTCGATCCGTGTCTTGAAAGGCCTGGAACCCGTGCGCCAGCGCCCGGGCATGTACACGCGCACTGAAAATCCCCTGCACATCGTGCAGGAAGTCATCGACAACGCCGCCGACGAGGCGCTGGCGGGTCACGGCAAGCAGATCCAGGTGATCCTGCATGCGGACGGCAGCGTTTCCGTCGAGGACGACGGCCGCGGCATCCCGGTTGGCATGCACCCCGAAGAGAACGCCCCCGTGGTCGAGCTGGTGTTCACGCGCCTGCACGCGGGTGGCAAGTTCGACAAGGCGGGCGGCGGCGCGTATGCGTTCTCCGGCGGCCTGCACGGGGTCGGCGTGTCCGTCACCAACGCCCTGGCCACCCGGCTCGAAGTCGTCGTCTGGCGCGATGGCGCCGTCAACCGGCTGGTGTTCAAGGGCGGCGACGTCGCCGAGCCCCTGGCGCCCTACGACGCGCCGGGACCGCGCAAGAAATCGGGCACGCGCGTGCGTTGCTGGCCCGATCCCAAGTATTTCGACAGCCCCGCCATCCCCACGGGCGAGCTGACGCACCTGCTGCGCAGCAAGGCCGTGCTGCTGCCCGGCGTCAAGGTGTCGCTGATCAACGAGAAGACCGGCGACGTCAAGACCTGGCAGTACACCGACGGCCTGCGCGGTTACCTGGCCGAGGCGCTGGCCGGCGCCGAACTGATGGTGCCGTTCTTCGACGGCCAGCAGTACGCCGGCGCCGACCATGAAAACTTCGCCGAAGGCGAGGGCGCGCAGTGGGTGGTGGCCTGGACCGAGGACGGCAACGTCATGCGCGAGTCCTACGTCAACCTGATCCCCACGCCAGCCGGCGGCACGCACGAGTCCGGCCTGCGCGAAGGCCTGTTCACGGCGGTGAAGGGTTTCGCCGAGCTGCACAGCCTGCTGCCCAAGGGCGTGAAACTGCTGCCCGAGGACGTGTTCGCGCGCGCCAGCTTCGTGCTGTCGGCCAAGGTGCTCGATCCGCAGTTCCAGGGCCAGATCAAGGAACGCCTGAACAGCCGCGACGCCGTCCGCCTGGTGGGCGGTTTCGCCAAGAGCGCGCTCGACCTGTGGCTGCACAGCAACGTCGAGTACGGCAAGAAGCTGGCCGAGCTGGCCATCCGCCAGGCCCAGGCGCGCGTGCGCTCGGCCCAGAAGGTCGAGAAGCGCAAGAGCTCCGGCGTGGCCGTGTTGCCGGGCAAGCTCACCGATTGCGAAAGCAGCGATGCCACCCGCACCGAGGTCTTCCTGGTCGAGGGCGACTCGGCGGGCGGCTCGGCCAAGATGGGCCGCGACAAGGAATTCCAGGCCATCCTGCCGCTGCGCGGCAAGGTGCTGAATTCGTGGGAAGTCGAGCGCGACCGCCTGTTCGCCAACAACGAGATCCACGACATCGCCGTGGCCATCGGGGTGGATCCGCACGGGCCGAACGACACGCCCGACCTGTCGGGCCTGCGCTACGGCCGCGTCTGCATCCTGTCCGACGCCGACGTCGACGGTTCGCACATCCAGGTGCTGCTGCTCACGCTGTTCTACCGCCACTTTCCGCGCCTGGTCGAGGCCGGCCACGTGTTCGTGGCGCGTCCGCCGCTGTTCCGCCTCGATGTCCCCGCGCAGGGCAAGCGCCCCGCGCGCAAGATGTACTGCCTGGACGAGGGCGAGCTCGAGGCCGCGCAGGACAAGCTGCGCAAGGAAGGCGTGCGCGAGGCCAGCTGGAGCATCAGCCGCTTCAAGGGCCTGGGTGAAATGAATCCCGAGCAGCTCTGGGAAACCACCATGAACCCGGATACGCGCCGCCTGCTGCCGGTGGGCTACGGCGCGCTGACGCCCGACGACACCACCCGCATGTTCGACATGCTGATGGGCAAGGGCGAGTCGGCCCAGCGCCGCGCCTGGATCGAAGAAAAGGGCAACCTGGCGGAGCTCGACATCTGATGGCGCAGGCCTCGATGACCGTCGACCTGCGCGCCGACGACTATGCCGCGTTCGTCGAACGCGCGCACCGGCAGCCCGCGCTGCGCCGCCAGCGCTGGGCGCGCCACAAGCGTTTCGCGGTCATCACCGTCGTCGGGCTGGGCGCGCTGCTGCTGTCGCGCGCCTGGAACGGCGGCAACGTGGACTGGGCGCCGTTCGCGCGCGATTTCGCGTTGGCCGTGGCGCTGGGGCTGGGCGCGCTGGCCGTGCTGGTGCTGGGTTTCGAGCGCCTCTTGCCCGTGCTGATCCGCATGAACGTGCGGCGCCTCCTGCGCCAGCAGGCCGACCAGCCCTTCCTGGGCGTGCATCGCCTCGATTTCAGCGACGAAGGCATCGCCGACACCACCGGCAGCGTCTCGGGCCTCGTGCCCTGGGAGGCCGTCAGCCGGGTCGAGGAAAGCGCCGATTACCTGTACGTGATGCTGGGCGGCCTGCAGGGCGTGATCGTGCCCAAGCGCGGCCAGTCCGATGCCGTGCTGGACCAGGTCCGCGGCGTGCTGCGCCGGCATGTGGCCGACGTCAGCCTGGCCGGCGCCTGATGCGCCGCACGCCGTTCCATTCAAAGATATTCCGCAAGGCCACAGACACACCATGACCGACACGAAGCAACCGGATCTGTTCGCAGCCCCCCCGGAAGGCGACGCCGCCATCACGCTGGGCGCCTATGCCGAACAGGCCTACCTGGACTACGCCGTTTCCGTGGTGCGCGGACGCGCGCTGCCCGACGTGGGCGACGGCCAGAAACCCGTGCAGCGCCGCATCCTGTACGCCATGCAGGCCATGGGCCTGGCGTCCGGCGCCAAGCCCGTCAAGTCCGCCCGCGTGGTGGGCGACGTGCTGGGCAAATACCATCCCCACGGCGACCAGGCGGCCTACGACGCCATGGTCCGCATGGCGCAGTCCTTCTCGCTGCGCTACCCGTTGATCGACGGCCACGGCAACTTCGGTTCGCGCGACGGCGACAACGCCGCGGCGATGCGGTACACCGAAGCGCGCCTGACGCCCATCGCCCGCCTGCTGCTCGACGAACTGGACGAGGGCACGGTCGATTTCGTGCCCAACTACGACGGCAGCCAGGAAGAGCCGCAGCAGTTGCCCGCGCGGCTGCCGATGATGCTGCTCAACGGCGCATCGGGCATCGCCGTGGGCATGGCCACCGAAATGCCCTCGCACAACCTGCGAGAAGTGGCCCGCGCCTGCGTCGAGCTGATCCGCCA
The DNA here is from genome assembly GCF_900078705.1 of Bordetella ansorpii. Taxonomy (GTDB): domain Bacteria; phylum Pseudomonadota; class Gammaproteobacteria; order Burkholderiales; family Burkholderiaceae_B; genus Bordetella; species Bordetella ansorpii_A. Next base: position 844,574 of record NZ_FKIF01000007.1, on the reverse strand, counting down.
TCCCGACATGGACAGCGCCCGGCTGGCCGAGCTGATTCCGGGCCCCGACTTCGCCGGGGGCGGCCAGATCATCACGCCGCCCGCCGACATCGCCGCCATCTACGCCAGCGGCCGCGGCTCGCTGAAGGCGCGCGCGCGCTGGCAGTTCGAGGAAATGGCGCGCGGCCAGTGGCAACTGGTCGTCTACGAACTGCCGCCGGGCACCTCGGGCCAGAAAGTGCTGGAAGAGATCGAAGAGATCACCAATCCCAAGGTCCGCGCCGGCAAGAAGAGCCTGAGCCCCGAGCAACTGCAGTCCAAGGCCATGATGCTGGGCCTGCTGGACGCGGTGCGCGACGAGTCGGGCAAGGACGCCGCCGTGCGCCTGGTATTCGAGCCCAAGACCTCGAAGGTCGACCGCGACGAGTTCGTCAATACCCTGCTGGCCCAGACCAGCATGGAAAGCAACGCGCCCATCAACCTGGTGTGCATCGGCCTGGACGGCCGGCCGCGCCAGAAGGGCCTGCGCGCCATTCTCGACGAGTGGGTGCAGTTCCGCACGGCCACGGTGCTGCGCCGCACGCGCCACCGCGTGGAGAAGGTCAGCGACCGCATCCACGTGCTGGAAGGGCGCATGATCGTCTACCTGAACGTGGATGAGGTCATCCAGACCATCCGCGAGTCCGACGAGCCGCGCGAGGCGCTGATGAAGCGCTTCGACCTGACCGAGCGCCAGGCCGAGGACATCCTGGAAATGCGCCTGCGCCAACTGGCGCGCCTGGACGGCATCAAGGTCGAGCAGGAGCTGGCCGACAAGCGCGCGGAACTGCTCAAGCTGCAGGACCTGCTGGACAATGCGTCGTCGCTCAAGCGCCAGCTGATCAAGGAGATCGAGGCCGACGCCAAGCAATACGGCGACGATCGCCGCACGCTGATCGAGACCGCCGAGCGCGCCGTGCTGGAAACCCGCGTGGTCGACGAGCCCGTCACCGTGGTCGTCTCGCAGAAGGGCTGGCTGCGCGCGCGCCAGGGCCATGGCCATGACGCCTCGCAGTTCACCTTCAAGCAGGGGGACGACCTCTACGGCGCCTTCGAGTGCCGCACCACGGATACGCTGATCGCGCTGGGCGACAACGGCCGCGCCTACACCGTGGCGGTGGCGGGCCTGCCGTCGGCGCGTGGCGACGGCCAGCCGGTCACGACCATGATCGACCTGGAAACGGGCACCCGCATCACCCACATGCTGGCGGCGGCGCCCGACAGCCGCTGGCTGCTGGCCACGCGCGGCGGCTTCGGCTTCGCGACCCGTCTGTCCGACATGACCAGCCGCCAGCGCGCCGGCAAGCAGTTCGTGTCGCTGGAAGCGGGCGACGAACTGCTGCGTCCGGTGCCGCTGTTCGAAGGCGCGCTGCAATTGGCGCTGCTGTCGGCCAAGGGCAAGTTCCTGGTGTTCGGCCTGGACGAGGTCAAGGCGCTGTCCGGCGGCGGCCGCGGCACCATCCTGATGGGCCTGGACGACAAGGACGGGGTGCAGCAGGTGGTGCCGATCGGGCGCCGCGGCCTGCGCGCCGCGGGCGTCTACCGCAACAAGCACACGGAAGACATCCTGGCGGGCCCCGCGCTGGAACCCTACGTGGGCAAGCGCGCCCGCAAGGGCCGCCAGCTGGACGTGCGGCCCAAGCAGCCGGTGCTGTCGCCGGTGTTCGAGTAAACCGCCGCGGCCGCGGCCGGCCTGGCCCCGGCCGCGGATGTAACGGCGCGTCAGGAACGATTTGTCGGACCTGGCAACGGGGGCGGGGCAGGGCGTCCGTCCCCGAATCATTTCAGAAACATCCGCGTCGTTCCTGCCCCGCTGGGTGGGACGGGTTGCATGATGGGCCGGGTCTGTATTCCGTGTAACGATGAAGTTGCCGTGACCGGTCATGGCAACATCTTCTGTTAATTTTTCCCTAATTAATTGCATTTTTACGGAAAGTTCCGTCTGCCATGGGTTGACGGGAATGGCTCGCGGCCATATCATTTCGGTAGAAATCATTTTTTCTGAACTCATTTTCACCATGAATAATTCGGCTACCGCTGATTCCTCCAACACCCCGTCGATGCAGCAGTACGACCTGCGCATCCTGCGGGCGCTGCGCCGTATTACGCGTTCGATCGCGTTGCACTCGCGGCAGTTGTCGGCGGTCAGCCACATCACGGCGCCTCAGTTGATGTGTCTGCGCACGGTCATCGCCAACGGTCCCCTGACGGCCACGGCGATCAGCCGCGAGATCCACGTCAGCCCCAGCACCGTGGTGGGCATCCTGGACAGGCTCGAGGACAAGGGCCTGATCCGCCGCGAGCGTGGCCGCGAAGACCGCCGCATCGTCTTCGTGTCCGCGACCGAGGCGGGCCGGTCCCTGGCCATCGAAGCGCCGTCGCCCTTGCAGAAGCATCTGGCGGACGGCCTGAACGCCCTGCCCGAATTGGAGCAGGCCACCATCACCCTGGCGCTGGAACGCATCGTGGAACTGATGGAACAGGGGGGGCACGCGATCGAAGCACACAGCGATCCGGCCTCGCCCATTCTTGAAGTGCCCACTGGTGGAGCGCCGCCAGAATCGGGATTGGTCGTATGAAGAAAATCGATCTGTATGCAACACCCACCGGCCCCAACACCGGTGTCACTGACACAGACCCCGCGCAATACACCCTGCGCCAGCCGCGGCGCAACGATGGCGCCGCCATCCACCGCCTGATCGGCGAGTGCCCGCCGCTGGACGTCAACTCGCTCTACGCCTACCTGCTGCTGTGCGAGCACAACGCCGCTACCTGCATCGTCGCTGAAAGCAGCGGCGGCCGCATCGACGGCTTCATCTCCGCCTACTCCATCCCCGAGCGCCCCGACGTGCTGTTCGTCTGGCAGGTCGCCGTGCATGCCCGCGCCCGAGGCCACCGTCTGGCCCGCCGCATGCTGCGCGAATTGCTGCAGCGTCCGGGACTCGAACACGTACGCCATCTCGAAACCACCGTCGGTCCCGACAACAAGGCCTCGCGCCGCACTTTCACCGGCCTGGCCCGCGAAGCCGGCGCCCACGTCGCGGAACAGCCGTTGTTCGACCGGCAGGCCTTCGGTGGCGCCGACCACGACGACGAGATGCTCTTGAAGATAGGTCCGTTTCAGCAAGCCCCCGCCCGGGCTGCGCTGACGGCCTAGCCCTACCACCGTGACGCCTTCCGACCGGCGCCGTTCTGGCTCACCGGCGGGCAGGTGTTCGCCTGTCAACCTAAGCTACTAAAGGAGAAAGTTGCCATGGACTTGAAAATTTTTGAACGGATGGAGTCGGAGGTGCGAGGCTATATCCGTTCGTTCCCGGTGGTGTTCAGCCAGGCACGCGGTTCTCTGCTGATTGATGAAGAAGGCACCGAGTACATCGACTTCTTCAGCGGCGCCGGCACGCTCAATTACGGCCACAACAATCCCGTCTTCAAGGAAAAGCTGGTCGAGTACCTGCAATCTGACGGCGTGGTGCATGGCCTGGACATGGCCACCAGCGCCAAGAAGCGTTTCCTTGAAACCGTGGATCGCGTGCTGCTCAAGCCGCGCAACTGGCAGTACACCCTGCAGTTCACGGGGCCCACCGGCACCAACGCCGTCGAGGCCGCGCTGAAGATCGCGCGCCAGGTCAAGGGCCGTTCGAACATCATTTCGTTCACGCATGGTTTCCACGGCGTGTCCGGCGGCTCGCTGGCGGCCACCGCCAACATGAAGTTCCGCGACGCCGCGGGCTATGCGCTGGGCAACACGACGTTCATGCCGTACGACGGCTACTTCGGTCCCGACGTCGACACCATCGCCTATCTGGAACGCATGCTGGACGATCCCAGCAGCGGCCTGGACAAGCCGGCGGGCGTGATCGTCGAGACCGTGCAGGGCGAAGGCGGCGTCAACGTCGCCACCCTGCGGTGGCTGAAGGAACTGGAAAAGCTGTGCCGCCGCCACGACATGCTGCTGATCGTCGACGACATCCAGGTCGGCTGCGGCCGCACCGGCAGCTTCTTCAGCTTCGAGTCCGCCGGCATCCGCCCGGACATCATCACGCTGTCGAAGTCGCTGTCGGGTTTCGGCCTGCCGATGTCGCTGGTGCTGATGAAGCCCGAGCTGGACGTCTGGAAGCCGGGCGCCCACAGCGGCACGTTCCGCGGCAACAACCTGGCCTTCGTCACCGCCACGCAGGCGCTGGAAACCTATTGGGCCAGCGATGCCTTCGCCACTGACGTGCAGCGCAAGGAACGCCTGGTGCGCGACTGGCTGGAGAACCTGGCGCACAGCTATCCGAACGCCGGCCTGTCGGTGCGCGGCCGCGGCCTGATCCAGGGCCTGGTCACCGGCAACCAGCCGGACCTGGCCAACCGCATCGCCCGCAAGGCTTTCGAGCGCGGCCTGGTCATCGAGACCGCCGGCGCGCACGACGAAGTGCTGAAGGTGCTGCCGGCCCTGACCATCGAGGATGAATTGCTGACCCGTGGCCTGGACATCATCGAGGCCAGCGTGGCCGATGCCCTGGCCGAGGATGCCCAACCCGCCCGTGTGCTCAACTTTGGAGGAAAGCGTCGATGATCGTACGTAACGTCAAGGATGTGATCGGAACCGAGGACGAGGTCCGCACCGATACCTGGATGAGCCGCCGGGTGCTGCTGAAAAAGGATGGCATGGGCTTCTCGTTCCACGAGACCACCATCTTTCCGGGCACGCGCACCCACATCCACTACAAGAACCACCTCGAGGCCGTGTGGTGCATCGAGGGCGACGGCTCGATCGAAGTGATCGCCGACGGCAAGACGCACGCGCTGGGCCCCGGCGTGGTCTACGCCCTGAACGAGAACGACGAGCACTGGCTGTGCGGCGGCAAGGAGCCGCTGCGCGTCATCTGCGTCTTCAATCCGCCGCTGACCGGCCAGGAAGTGCACGATGCCGATGGCGTCTACGCGCTGCCGGTCGAGAAAGCGGCCTGACGACAGGAGGATATCCATGATCTCACCTGCGAAGGATCCGTACGCCTCGCGCACGGACCGAGGTTCCGCCATCCTGGCCCGCCAGGATCCCGTGGTCTACGGCGAAGGCAAGTATGCCAACGCGTTGACCGCCGAACAGCTGGGCAGCTACGAGCGCGACGGCTTCCTGCTGCTGGAAGACCTGTTCACCGACAAGGAAGTGGCCGCGCTGATCGCCGAGGTCGACCGCATGACGCGCGACCCGGCCATCGTGCGCCGCGAGGAAGCCATCACCGAACCCGGCAGCAACGCCGTGCGCTCCATCTTCATGGTGCACGTGTTCAGCCAGGTCATGGAGCGCCTGGCGCGCGAGCCGCGCCTGGTCAACGTGGCGCGCCAGATCCTGGGCTCCGAGGTATACCTGCACCAGACCCGCGCCAACATGAAGCCTGGCTTCAAGGGCAAGGAGTTCTACTGGCACTCGGACTTCGAGACGTGGCATGTGGAAGACGGCATGCCCGCCATGCGCGCGCTGAGCTGCTCGGTGCTGCTGTCGGACAACGATGCCACCAACGGCCCGCTGATGCTGGTGCCGGGCTCGCACCGCCACTTCATCTCGTGCGTGGGTGAAACCCCGCGCGATCACTACAAGCAGTCGCTGAAGAAGCAGGAATACGGCGTGCCCGATGCGGTCAGCCTGCAACTGCTGACCGAACAGGGCGGCGGGCTGCGCACGATGATGGCCAAGGCGGGCTCGGTGGTGTTCTTCGACTGCAACACCATGCATGGCTCGAACAGCAACATCTCGCCGTACCCGCGTTCGAACGTCTTCATGGTCTACAACAGCATGGAGAACACGCTGAACCCGCCCAAGTACGGGCTGGATCCGCGCCCCGAGCACATCGCCACGCGCAAGAGCTTCAAGGCTCTGACCCCGCTGGACACGCTCAAGCTCGTGTGACGCCGCGCGTCGCTGCGGCCGCGTGCCGGCGCGGCCTCGGCGACGCACGGTATGACTGGGGCCCGCCATCTTCGATGGCGGGCTTTTTTTGGGTGCGAGCCTTGCCGGGCGGGGCCTGGCCATGGCCAGGCTGGTGGCATGACGCGGCCGATCTCAGCGCTGCCGCGCGGCCCCGGGCGAATGACCGGTGACGCGCTTGAATGCGCGGCTGAAGGCGGCTTGCGACGTATAGCCCAGACGCTGTGCGACCGTATCGATGGGCAGCCTGTCTTCGGACAGCCATTGAGAGGCCAGCCGCATCCGCAACTGGATGGCGTAGCGCAATGGCGGCGTGCCCAGCATGGCCTGGAACCGCTGCGCGAATACCGACCGCGAGACGTGCGATTGCGCCGCCAGTTCTTCCACCGTCCAATCGTGTCCTGGCCTTCTGTGCAGGGCGAGCAGGGCCCGGCCCAACCGGGGATCGCGCAGCGCCGCCACCAGCCCGGTCGCGTGATCGCGGCCGCGCTCGACCCAGCCCCTCACGATCATGGCGGCCATGACTTCCGCCAATCGAGCCAGAATGCCCGCGAAGCCGATCCGGCCCGCGCATATCTCACTCTTCATGGCATCGAGCATCGGCGTCATCGCGGGGTAACGTCGCGCATCGGTCTCGGCGATCATGATGGCCGGCATCAATCTCGCCAGGGCGTGCATGCCCCCCAGGTCGAACGTCATGCACCCGTAGAAGAGCACCGCGCTGGGCACGGGATGGGTGCTGGGACAGGTGTCCACGCCGCTGACCGCATCGCCGAGGGGGGCGGCCTGGAAAGTATCGATGTCCTGCACGGGCAGGTCCGCCCGGGACAGCAACTGATGGGCGTCTCCGCGAGGCAGGAACACCGCGCTGCGGGCGGGCAGCGTGTGCAGGGCGCCGTCGTCTGTCCTCAGTTGGGCGTGGCCGACGGCCAGGTAATGAAAATAAGCATGCCCCGGCCGGCTTTTGAATGCCAGGCCAAAATCCGGGCCTGCCTGGATGCGGCGGTACTGGACACCGCGCAAGCGCATGCCCGTGAGCAGTTCGCTGATGAGATCCGTGGATGGGGCGAACGATTCCTGTTGCGTCATGTTCGTCGTTTCGGTCAAGAAAACAGGATTTTTCATCATAGATCATCCTGCTCCTTGTCCCTAGACTGAAGCCTCTGAAGATTGACCAAGGATGTTCGGCAATGCGCGAAAAACAGATGAATGATGAGCCTGACGAAGCGGGTCGGGATATGGGACGAGTGCCTCCTGGCGCTTGGCTGGCGGTGTTCTCGCTCGCGATTGGTGTATTCGGGCTGCTGACCGCGGAGTATCTGCCGGCCAGTCTGCTGACCCCCATGGCGACCGATCTCGGCGTTTCCGAGGCGCTGGCGGGGCAGGCGGTTACGGTCACCGCGGGGGTGGCCCTGTTTGCCGGGCTGCTGGTGCCCGGGTTGACGCGGGGGATGGACCGCCGCGGGGTGCTGCTGGGATTCACGCTGTTGATGATCGCGTCCAATCTGCTGGTGGCGCTGTCCGACAGTCTGCTCGCGCTGTTGGCGATGCGCGTATTGCTGGGGGTTGCCCTCGGCGGATTCTGGAGCATGGCCGCCGCCGTCGCGATGCGGCTGGTGCCGCCCCGGCGGGTGCCGCGGGCGCTGTCGATCATCTTCAGTGGCATCGCGGTGGGCACGGTCGTGTCGGTGCCGCTGGGCAGCTACCTGGGCGGGTTGTACGGCTGGCGCAGCGCCTTCATCGCCGCCGCGGCGGTCGGCGTCCTGACGCTGGCGGTGCAGTGGTACGCGCTGCCACGCATGGCGCCGCGCCAGTCGGCGCGGACGGCCTCCGTGATCGAGTTGCTGCGCCGGCCTGGCATTGCGACAGGCATGCTGGGCTGCGTGCTCGCGCATACGGGGCAGTACGCGTTGTTCACTTATATCCGGCCGGCGCTGCAGAGCATCGCGCATGTCGATGTCGAGGCCTTGGCGTTGATGCTGTTGGGCTTCGGCGCCGCCAATTTCGCCGGAACGCTGTTGGCGGGCTGGCTGATGGAGCGCAGCCTGCGGGTCACGCTGGTGCTGATGCCGGCGTTGGTCGGCGGCGCGGCGCTGGGAATGATCCTGTTGCCCCTGCCTGTGGCGGGATTGATGTCGCTGGTGGCACTGTGGGGCCTGGCGTTCGGCGGCGTCCCGGTGGCGTGGTCGAGCTGGGTGGCGCGCGCGGTGCCCGATCAGGCCGAAAGCGCGGGAGGCATGGTGGTGGCCTCGGTGCAATCGTCCATCGCGATGGGGGCCGCGCTCGGAGGCGCCGTGTTCGGCTTCGGCGGAGTGGCCGCCGTGTTCATGGTGGCTGGCCTGGTGATGTTGTGCGCGGCCTTGCTGATTGCCTGGCGCGTCCGGGTCGAACCGGCGCCGCACCAGGATTCGGAGCACGCCCCTGTCCTGCACGGCTGATCGTTCGCCGCCTTGGCGCCGTGAAGGGGCGGGAAACCCCTGGCGATTGACTCGCTGCTAAGCTTCGAGCCTTCACATTGCCTTGGAGCATCCGATGCGGCAATACGAAGATACGGCACAGGGCGTGCTGCAGTTCTGGCGCGACGCGGGACCGCAGCGCTGGTTCCGCAAGGACTTCCAGTTCGACCAGGATTTCCGGCGGCGCTGGGAAGGCCTGCACATGGCCGCCGCGCGGCGCGAACGCGACGACTGGGCCCGCACGGCGGACGGCGTGCTCGCATTGCTGATCCTGCTGGACCAGTTCCCGCGCAATGCCTATCGTGGCACGGCGCACATGTTTGCCACGGACCCGCTGGCGCGCCATTTTGCGCGCCTGGCGGTGGACGGGGGGCTGGATGCGCAGGTCGACGTGGCGCTGCGGGCCTTCTGCTACATGCCTTTCGAACACTCGGAGAATCTGGATGACCAGGCCACCGCGGTGAGGCTCATGGCGGCCCTGGACCCGCACTGGTTGGATTTCGCAATCGTTCACCAGCGCATCATCGAGCGCTTCGGGCGCTTTCCGCATCGCAATCCGCAGTTGGGGCGCGAGTCCACAGCGGAAGAATTGCGGTTCCTGGCGGAGGGCGGGTTCTCCGGTTGATGCGGCCCGCGCCGGGCGGGTCTCCCGGTCATCGCAAGCACGCACCGCCACAGGATCGCGCTATGCTGGCGGCTTTCGCCACCGACCGGTTTCCTCCCATGTCCGCCCGCATCCTCAGCCTGCACATCTACCCCATCAAGTCCTGCGCCGGCATCGATCTGGCGGAGTCCGACCTGGACCGCGCCGGCCTGGCGCATGATCGGCGCTGGATGCTGGTCGACGAGGCAGGCCAGTTCATGACCCAGCGGCAATGGCCCGCCATGGCGCTGATCCGTACGTCACTGGCCGATGGCATGTTGCGCCTGAGCGCCCCTGGCATGGCGCCGCTGGACGTGCCCCTGGACGGTTCCGAACTGGCCGGTACCGCAGAGCGCGTGGTGGTGTGGCGCGATGCCGTCCTGGCCCGCGCCGAACATCCCCGCGCCGCGCAATGGCTCAGTCAGGTCCTGGGCCGGTCGTGCCGGCTGTTCAAGATCGACGTACAGGCCCACCGCCCGGCCAATGCCGAGTGGGTGGACCGCTGGCGCGACGGCCACCCCGATCTGGCCGAAGGCTTCGACGGCGAGCATCTGTTCGGGTTCGCCGACGGTTTTCCGCTGCTGGTGACCAACCAGGCCTCGCTGGATGACCTGAACGCGCGCCTGGCCGCGCAGGGCAAGGCCGCGGTGCCGATGAACCGCTTCCGGCCCAACATCGTGGTGCAGGGCGAATGGGCGGCGTTCGAGGAAGACTACACCGCCATGATCACGGCGGGCGCGGCCCGCCTGGCGCTCGTCAAGCCCTGTACGCGCTGCTCGGTGCCCGACGTGGACCAGGCCACCGCCGTGCAGGGTGACGAGCCCGGCCGCACACTGGCGGGCTATCGCACCTTGGATGCCGGTGTGGTGTTTGGCCGGAACGCCATCGTGGCCCAGCGGGAGCGCGTGCGATTGCGCGCGGGCGACCCGGTCGGGATCGAACTGGATTTCTGAGGCCGGGTCGGCCCGGTCCGCAGGCCGGCCGGCAGCAGCGAGCAGGAAACCGCCGTGCGGGGGCGGTTTCTCACGAGGGGGTGGGGATCAGCCCGCCGACAGCTTCAATCCCACCAGCCCCGCCACGATCAGTCCCACGCTGACGATGCGCGCCGTGCTGGCCGATTCGCCGAACAGGATGATGCCCGCGATGAAGGCGCCGAGGGTGCCGATGCCCACCCAGATGGCGTAGGCCGTGCCCAGCGGCAGGGTCTTCATGGCCTGCGACAGCAGCCAGAAGCTGGCGACCATGGCCACGACGGTGATGACGGAGGGGAGAGGACGCGTGAAACCGTGCGTGTACTTCAAGCCGATGGACCAGACGACTTCAAGTAGTCCGGCAAGCACGAGGATAAGCCAGGTCATGGAACAGCCCTTGCAGTGGCGCCGGCGGGACGCCGGCAGGTAAGGGGCCGTCCCCGGTAGAGGCGCCGTCCGGGTGATGCCGCGGAGAATCCGGCGGGACTGCGATCCCGGGTCGTCCCGGGGCAAGTGGAATTATAGGCAAATGAAAACGGCCGCCACAAGCCCCATGCAGGGCTCGGGGCGGCCGTCAGGCCTGCTTCGCTTACCGCTTGGGCGCGTCGGCGGCGTGGACTTCCTTGCGGATGTCGGCCACTTGCGAGGCGGTCACGGCCGGGGCCTTGTTGCCCCAGCTGCTGCGGATGAACGTCACCACGTCGGCGACCTCGGCGTCCGTCATGCGCGCGGCGAAGCCGGGCATGGCGTAGTGCGTCGGGGCTGCCTTCGTCCACGGCATTTCGGCGCCTTGCAGCACGATGTGGATCAGCGAGGTGGGGTCCTCGGTGTTCACCGTGGTGCTCTGGGCCAGGCGCGGGAAGGTTTCGGTCCAGCCGCGGCCGTCGGTGCGGTGGCAGGTCGCGCAGTTGTTGATGTAGTCCATCGCGCCGCGCACGGTGGCCTGTCCGCTGGACAGGGCCTTGTACGTGGAGTCGTCGTACGTCAGGGCCTGCGTGGCCTTGGGATCGGCCGGGGAGAGCGTCTTGAGGTACTTGGCGATGGCGGCCAGGTCGGCGTCCGTCAGGTGCTGCGTGCTGTCCTCGACCACCTGGGCCATGCCGCCGAAGGCCGCGGAGTGCTCGTTGCGGCCGCCCTTCAGGAAGGCGACGATGTCCGCTTCGGTCCAGGTGCCCAGGCCGTCGTGCATGTCGCCACGCAGGTTCTTGGCCAGCCAGCCCTCGATCTTGCCGCCCGACAGGAACGCGGTGCCGTCCTTGTCGCTCAGCGCCTTTTCCTGCAAGGCCACGCCGCGCGGGGTGTGGCAGGTGCTGCAGTGGCCCAGGCCCTCGACCAGGTACTTGCCGCGCAGCACGGCATCGCCGCTGTCGGCCGGCACGGCCGGGGCGTCGACGACGTCGGGCGCGAACATCCAGCGCCACACGTTCAGGGGCCAGCGCATCGACATGGGCCACGAGATGTCCGTGTCCTTGTTTTCCTGGCGCACGGGCTCGACGCCGTGCATGAAATACGCGTACAGCGCGCGCACGTCGGCGGGGCTGACGTTGGCGTAGGACGTGAACGGCATGGCGGGGTACAGCGAGTGGCCGTCGCGGGCCACGCCGTGACGCACCGCGCGGTCGAAGTCTTCCAGGCTGTAGTTGCCGATGCCCGTGTCGCGGTCGGGCGTGATGTTGGTCGAGTAGATCGTGCCCAGCGGCGACTCCAGGCCCAGGCCGCCGGCGAAGGGCTTGCCGCCCTTTGCCGTGTGGCAGGCGACGCAATCGCCGGCGCGGGCCAGGTACTCGCCCTGCTTGATCATCTGCTGGTCGGCGGCATCGGCCGCCAGGGCGTTGTGTGCGAACAGCGCGAAGGCGGCCGCAATGATATGGCGCTTCATCATTGTGGCGCTCCTTACACTTGGACCAGGGGCCGGCCCTGGTTCTTCAGGTATTGCTCGCGGATCGCCTTGGCCGACCAGTAGGCCAGCGCGCCCACCAGGCCCGTCGGGTTGTAGCCCATGTTGTACGGGAAGGCGCTGGCGCCCATCACGAACAGGTTGGGCATGTCCCAGCTCTGCAGGTAGCGGTTCACGGCGCTTTCACGCGGGTCGGCGCCCATCGTCACGCCGCCGGTCAGGTGGGTGCTTTGATAGACGCGGGTGTCCCAGTGCGAGCCGGGCTTGCGCACGCTCTTGATGTACTTCTCGGCGCCCATGGCCTGGGCGACCTTCTCGGCCTGCTTGCCGACGTAGTCGAGCATCTTGTACTCGTTGTCGTGCCAGTCGAAGGTCATGCGCAGCAGCGGCTGGCCGTAGGCATCCTTGTAGGTGGGGTCCAGCGACATGTAGGCGTCGCGATAGGCCATCACCGAGCCGGACATGCCGAAGCCGAAGGTGCGCTGGTAGCCATCGATCATGCCGGCCTTCCAGCCCGAGCCCCACGAGGGCGAGCCCGGAATCGGCTGGGCCTGCTTGATCGGGCGGCCGCCGGTGGTGGCCTGGCGCACGACGGCGCCGCCGATGAAGCCCAGCTGGCTGTGGTCGAACTGGTCGGCGTTCAGGTCGTCGAACGACCAGGCGCCGCCGCCCGTGCCTTCGAAGGGGTTGAAGTAGTTGCCCTTGGGCATGACGATGCGGAAGCCGCCGTTCATCTGATAGGCCAGGTTGCGGCCGATCACGCCTTCGTTGGCGACGGGGTCGTACGGCTTGCCGATGCCCGACAGCAGCATCAGGCGCACGTTGTGCAGCTGGAACGCGCACAGGATGACCATGTCGGCCGGCTGCTCGACTTCGCGGCCCTGCGCGTCGATGTAGGTGACGCCCGTGGCCATCTTGCCCGAGGCGTCCTTGTTGACGCGCACGACGTGCGAGTTGGTGCGCAGCTCGAAGTTGTCCTTCTTCAGCAGCACCGGCATGATGGTCGTCTGCGGCGAGGCCTTCGAGTACATGAAGCACCCGTAGTTCTCGCAGAACCCGCAGAAATTACAGGGGCCCAGGCGCACGCCGTACGGGTTGGTGTACGCGGCCGAGGCGTTCGAGGCGCCGGCGGGGTAGGGGTGGTAGCCGGCCTCGCGGGCGGCCTTCTCGAAGATCGACTGCGCGTAGGTCTGCTGCAGCGGCGGCAGCGGGAATTCGTCCGTGCGCGCGCCTTCCAGCGGGTTGCCGCCGGGCATGATCCTGCCGTTCAGGTTGCCGGCCTTGCCCGAGGTGCCGCAGACCTTCTCGAAGAAGTCGTAGTGCGGTTCCAGGTCGTCGTAGGTGACGCCGTGGTCCTGCAACTGCATGCCTTCCGGAATGAAGTCCTTGCCGTAGCGCTCGACGTGGCGCGTGCGCATGACCAGTTCTTCCGGCAGGTTGCGGTAGTGCATGCCGTTCCAGTGGAAGCCCGCGCCGCCCACGCCGTCGCCCAGCAGGAAGGAGCCGTGCTGGCGATAGGGCACCGCCGTCTCGGCCATGCTGTGGCGGATAGTGACGGTTTCCTTGGACAGGTCCTGGAACATCTTGCCGCGCACCGAGTACGCTAGCTCGTCCAGCACCTTGGGGTATTCCGCGTCGGTGGGGGTGTCCTGGAACTTGCCGCGCTCCAGCGCGACGACCTTCAGGCCTTCCTCGGTCAGTTCCTGCCCCAGGATGGCGCCCGTCCACCCGAAGCCGACCAGTACGACGTCGACTTTTTCTTTCTTGATTGCCATGACTTAACCTTTCTCGCCTGCGATGGAAACGGGGCCGTACGGATACTTCACGTTGCCCTTGGCCGGCCAGTCGAGGAAGTCGCCGCGCGCGCCGGGGAAGCCGATCATCTTCCAGCCGACCATGCCGCGGTTGCCGCCATATTGCGGGTCCGAGAAAAAGCCTTCTTTCGTGTTCTGCCACAGGAAGCCGAAGAACATCTTGGAGGGCACCTTCTCGAAGTCGAGCTTGCCGCCTTCCATTTCCTTGAGCACCTGCTCTTGTGCGGCGTGGTCCAGGTCCGCGAAAACCTTGTCGCCGAACTTGCCCTTGCAGTAGGCATCACAGGCCGCGATGCCGTGGCGATAGATGTCGCGCGGCACCAGGCTCGATTGATGGCCGTAGGTGGCGTCCACTTCCGGGTGGAAGGGGCCCTGCATGTACCACAGCTTGCCGTGGGCGTAGGCCGTGTCCATCTGGCGATCGATGAACTCGGGCACACAGGCGGCGATGGCGCCGGGGCCATTGTCGTCAGCGGGGATCAGGCGATCCACGGCCGCCTGCAGGAATTTCCATTCCGCGTCGTTGAAGAAGAGGGGGGAGTAGGGTTTTGCGTCGGGCGCCGCGGCGGCCGGTGCTGCTGCGGTGGCGGCGACCACGCCGGCGCTGCCGGCCAGGGTGGTTGCCGGCACCACGGCGACGATCTGTTGCAAGAATCGGCGCCGCGGTTCGGTGTTGTTGGTCATCGTGTTCCACACATATAGATGTCTAGCGGCAGGGATTCTACGCATCCAAGCTTCCGTAAACCTTAAAGAAAGCTGTCTGGCGGGTTCGGGCGCTAGAATCTGACAATTCGACGTCCATAATTCAGCCCGATCCCGGACCACGCGCTCTGCCGCGTGGCATCGGCAAGCGGGTATCCGCCACCAGATCATGAGCTTTCAGGTAACGATCCAACCCAGCAAGCATCAATTCCAGGTCGAGTCCGGCCAGACCGTGCTGGAGGCCGCGATGGCCGCCGGTCTCGTGCTGCCGTACAGCTGCCGCACCGGCGCGTGTTCCACCTGCAAGGGCAAGGTGCTCGAAGGCGAGTACGACGCAGGTCCGTATCCGGCCCAGGTGCTGGCCCCCGAGGAACTGGCCCGCGGCTACACGCTGTTCTGCCAGGCCCGTCCGCGGACCGACCTGGTCGTGGAAGCCGCCGAGGTGAGGCTGGCCACCGACATCCAGATCCGCAAGCTGCCCTCGCGCGTACAGGCACTCGAACGCGTCGCGCCCGACGTGGTGGTGATCAAGCTGCAACTGCCGGCCGCCGAGCAGTTCCGCTATTACGCGGGGCAGTACGTCGAGATCATCCTGAAGGACGGCAAGCGCCGCAGCTACTCGATGGCGGGCGCGCCGCACAGCGGCAGCCCGCTCGAACTGCACGTCCGGCACCTGCCGGGCGGCCTGTTCACCGACCACGTCTTCGGCGCCGGCGCCACGCAGATGAAAGAGCGCGAGATCCTGCGCCTGGAAGGGCCGTTCGGTTCGTTCTTCCTGCGCGAGGACAGCGCCAAGCCCATCGTGCTGCTGGCCAGCGGCACCGGCTTCGCGCCGGTCAAGGCCATCGTCGAGCACATGCTGCACAAGCAGATCACGCGCCCGGTCACGCTGTACTGGGGCGGCCGCCGTCCCCGGGACCTGTACATGGACGAGCTGGCCCGCTCGTGGGAACAGGCATTGCCCAACCTGCGCTACGTGCCGGTGGTGTCCGATGGCCTGCCCGAAGACGGCTGGCAGGGCCGCACCGGCTACGTGCACGAGGCCGTCATCCAGGACCTGCCCGACCTGTCGGGCCACCAGGTGTATGCCTGCGGCACGCCGCTGATGGTCGATGCCGCGCGCCGCGAGTTCAGCCTGCAGTGCGGGTTGCCGGCCGAAGAGTTCTACGCCGATGCGTTCACCTCGGCAGCCGACCTGGCGCGCGCGGCGGGCTGAGCGCCCGTGGCACGATGCTTGCAGGGCCTTGCCAGGCCCTGTTTTACGCATTGAAATGACGAATGCGGCAGGCCATCACGGTACACTGCCGGACCAGCACCCCGGACGGGACGCACGGCTTTCGGCCGTTCCGCACGGGCTTCGCACGCAGGGAGCGATTCGCGCATGAAAGTAGCGGTTTTGGGCAGTGGCATCATCGGCGTCTCCACCGCGTGGTGGCTCAGCCAGTCGGGCCACGACGTGGTGGTCATCGACCGCCGCGCCGGCCCGGCCCAGGAAACCAGCCTGGCCAATGGCGGCCAGATCTCGGTGTCCTACGCCGAGCCCTGGGCCAATCCCCAGGCGCCCCTCAAGCTGCTGAAGTGGCTGGTGCGCGACGACGCGCCGCTGCTGTTCCGTCCGCAGCTCGACTGGCGGCAATGGATGTGGGGGCTGGCCTTCCTGCGCGAATGCCTGCCGTCGCGCCTGGCGCCCAACATCCGCGCCATGGTGCGCATGGCCGAGTACAGCCGTTCCACGCTGCGCGGCATGCGCGCCCAGATGGGCATCCAGTACGAGCACCTGGAGCGCGGCATCCTCAATTTCTACCGTGATCCGCACGAGTTCGAAGCCTCGCAGCAGGCCGCCGGCCTGATGCGCGATTTCGGCGTCGAGCGGCGCGTCATCGGGCCCGATGAGGTCATCGCCATCGAGCCCGCGCTGGCGCCGCATCGCGGCACCATCGTCGGCGGCGACTACACGCCCGAGGACGAAAGCGGCGACGTGCACCTGTTCACCGCCGCGCTGGCGCAGCATTGCGAGGCGGCCGGCGTCGAGTTCCGTTTCAACACCCAGGCCACGCGCCTGGAAAGCGTCGGCGGCAGCGTGCAGGCCGTCGAACTGATCGGCCCCGATGGCCGCTACAGCCGGCTCTGCGCCGACGCCTACGTGGTCGCCATGGGCAGCTACACGCCCATCCTGGTGCGTCCGCTGGGCGTGCCGTGCAACGTCTATCCCGCCAAGGGCTACTCGGCCACGTTTCCGGTGCTGGCGCCCGAGCGCGCGCCCACCGTCAGCCTGACCGACAGCAGCCACAAGGTGGTCTTCTCGCGCCTGGGCAACCGCCTGCGCATGGCGGGCACCGCGGAGCTCGCCGGCTACGACCGCGGCCTGAACGCGGCGCGCTGCGATGCCCTGCTGCGCCTGGCGCGCGAGCTCTTTCCCGACGCCCTCGATTTCGAGGGCGTCGACTACTGGTCGGGCCTGCGCCCGTCCACGCCTTCGAACGTACCGCTCGTCGGCCAGACCCGCATCCCCAACCTGTATCTCAATACGGGCCATGGCACGCTGGGCTGGACCATGGGCGCGGGTTCGGGACGAGCCTTAGCCGACCTGCTCAGCGGACGCAGGCCGGAACCTGACTTCCCCTTTCTGGGCTCATGAGACTTATGAAGACACTGCAACTCTCGGGCGTGGCCCGTGCACTGGGCGCCACCCGCCGCGTGTGGTTGTTCGGCCTGGCGATGGCCGCCTCCGGCGCGGCATACGCCGATTCGGTCCAGATCCAGGTCTGGCACACGCTGATGGGCCCCAACAAGGCCGAGTTCGAGAAACTGGTCAAGCAATACAACAAGGAGCAGGGCGACGTCGAGGTCACCTTGCGCGCCTTCCCGACCCAGGCGGCCCTGAAGCAGGAAGCCGTCGCGTCGCGCAAGGCCAAGAACGGCCCGAACCTGGTGCAGCTGGACGACAACCACTCGCCCGAAGTGGTGGCCGAGCACCGCGACATCCTGCCGATGTACGAACTGCTGGCCAAGTATCCGATCAAGGATGCCAACTGGTTCCTGCCCACCACGTCCAGCTTCACGCGCGATGCCCGTGGCCGCCTGCTGGCGTTCCCGTGGATGGCCGAGATCCCGGTCATGTTCTACAACCTGGACCAGTACAAGAAGGCGGGCCTCGATCCGGCCAAGCCGGCCCGCACCTGGGCCGACCTGCAGGGCGACCTGCTGAAGCTGCGCGACGTGGCCGAGTCCAACTGCCCGTACGCCACCAGCGAACAGGTCAGCGTCCACCTCGAGAACCTGGCGCCGCTCAACGGCCAGACCTACACCAGCAACGAGAACGGCCTGGACAGCAAGTCCCGCGCCGCGGCCGCACTGCAGTTCGACACGCTGTACATGCGCCATCTGTCGCTGATGGTCAGTTGGAAACGTTCCGAACTGTTCACCAACCACTCCGAAGACCGCGCCAGCGACGCGCTGTTCGCCAAGGGCGACTGCTCGGTGCTGACCACCGGCTCGGGCGCGCTGGGCCAGTTCCTGGCCGCCAAGTCGCTGAAGTTCGGCGTGGCGCCGCTGCCGTTCTATGACCAGGCCACCAAGACGGCGGGCCGCCCGTTCGTCAGCGGCGCCGCGCTGTGGGCCATCGAAGGCCATCCGCAGTCTCAGGAGAAGGCCACGGCCCAGTTCCTGGCCTGGCTGTCCAAGCCGGTGATCGCCGCCGAATGGCATCAGCGCACGGGCTACCTGCCCCTGACCGAAGCCGCGTTCCGCGCGTCCGACGTGTCGTTCTACGACCGCATGCCCGGCGCGCAGCAACTGGTGGCCGCCATGCGCAGCCAGCCGGTGGCCAGCGGCCGCGGGTTCCGCATGGCCAACTACGACCGCATCGAGCCGGTGCTCAGCCAGGGGCTGAACGAAGCGCTCGAAGGACGCACGCCGCCGATGGCGGCATTGAACAACGCCGCGTCCCAGGCGCGTGCGATTGCGCAACAGAAGTAAGGATGGAGTAATGATCGCCCCGATATAATTCGGGGCGTTTTTTTTGCCGCCGTGCCGCTCTCAAGGTGAAGGCAGCCCTCTCGGGGCTGCGAACCGAAGGGGCGGCGTGGGGGTATTTTTGGGTTAGGCGAATTGATCCACCCCCTTGCGCCGGCACGATCCGGCAAATGCGGAATATGCAGCCGCGATAAATAAAAGGGGCAGTTTCGAACAAGACGTTGTGCTCCGCCGAGTCCATCTTGGCTGGCAGGTGTCGCGGATAGGCGAAAGATCCGTGCTGCGTGCCGGCGCTTGAGGAAGATGAGGTTTCGCGAGGAGCGCGCGGCAATTTAAAAGAAGAAAGGTTTTGACTGGCATGTCTGATCCGACGATCAGTAGTTTGCGAGTATTCGATAACAATAATTGGAATATCTCGATTGATGGAATACCAGGCATTGGCCCGACGCTGCGGCAGCTGGTAAATGAATTGAAAGGGCTGATCGACCAGGCGGCCGCATTCGCGGCAGGGTTGGGCGATCGCGTCGCCACGGTGAATTCGGCGTTTGCCGGCCTGGGCGCGCTGCCGGACGCCTTGTCGGGCGGGGCGCATGCCGCGCCCGTGCCGCCGCCCCTGTCGTCCACCCCCATCGACGGCTTGGTGGGCAGCCTGGTCGACGCCATACAGGTGTTGAACGGCAAGCTCCATTCCCTGGTGTCTTGGATCGAGACGCCGGTGCGGGGCATGGACAATCTGCTCGCCTTGCTGCAGACGTCCTACCAGAACGTCAGTACGTTCATCCACACGCTGGTCAATTGACCGCCGCCCCGCGTCGCGGTCCTGGCGGCGATGCGCGCGCGAGGGACCGAATGATCCATGCGTAGATCTGCGTCTATCGCGGTTTTTCCGGCAGCCCCACCATGTGGGCATGACGGATGGCCGTGGCGGAGGACGCATGGTGCGGTGGATGGGTTTGGCGCTGTTGCTGGCGGCGGGTGGCTGCGCGGCGCTGGCGGATGATGGACTGAACGGGCCGGGCCCGGCCGGACCGTACGATTTCGATTGGCAACTGTCCGGCGATGCCGCCGTGGCACCGTTGCAGGTCTTCGCGACGCCTGCCCAGGTATGGCTGCAGTTCGGCGCGGGGCAAGAGGTGCCGGCCATCTTCGCGGGTACGGGACAGGGCGATCGCCTGGTCGCCTGGCGCCGGCAGGGGCCTTATGTCGTGATCGACGGCGCCTGGCGCGCGTTGACGATGCGCGGCGGGCGGTATGTCGCGCGCGCGGCCCGGGCGGGAGCCATGGGCGCTGCCGGGCAAGGTGGAACGCCGTGGGCGGCTGCCGGCGCCTTGCCGATGGAAAGCGGGCCGTCCGCGGTGGCGCCGGCGTTGCCTGCCGGCGCCGGGCTTCCGGGCGGCATCGCCGGGAGCGCGCACCCGCTCGCGCCCGCGCCGCTGCCCGATACGCCTGCCCGTGCCGCGATGGCAAGCCCGCCGGGTGCCGCGCCGCCCGCATCCGGACAGGGCTTGCCTGCGGCCGCATCGCGCGCCACGTCGGCAGCCGCTTTCCATGCCGGCCCGCCCGACGCCACGCTGCGATCGGTGTTGTCCAAGTGGGCGGGATCGGCGGGCTGGACGTTCCAGTCGCAGCATTGGGCCGTCAGCGTCGACATTCCCCTGGCCGGCAGCGCCGAGTTCGGCACGGATTTCAAGCAGGCGGTGCGCGCATTGCTGGGCGCGACCGAGTTGACCGACCGGCCCGTGCAGCCGTGCTTCTATACCAACCGCGTGCTGCGCGTCGTGCCTTATACGCAGGCCTGCGATCCATCCGCCGCGTCCATGGGAGTGCCGTCATGATGCGCGCCTGGCCTATCGTGCTGGCGGCCGGTGCGGCGCTGGCCCTGGGCGGCTGTGGCGTCAGCGAAGCCTTGCAGGCCTTGCGCGGACAGGCGCGGCAACAGCAGCAGGCCCTGGACGCGGAGCAGCGCCAGTTCAAGCGCGGCATGACCGATCCGCGGGCGCGCCTGGCCGCGCAGGAGGTCGACAAGCCCTGGCTGGCCGGACCCGCGCAGCCGTTGGCGCGCGAGGTGCTGCTGCCGCCCGCCCTGCGTGCCGACGTGGATACGACACTGTTGTTTGCCGGACGCCTGGACCTGCCGGGCATCGCCGAGCGGCTGCAACGCGCCACGGGCATCGCCGTGCGCGTGCATCCCGATGCCTTGCTGCCCCACGAGCTTTTCCTGCCCAGGCTGGCCGAGCAGGCCACGCTGGCGGTCGGCGCGGCCACGCGCATCGAGATCCAGTCCGGCCCCAGGCCCTTGCCCGACACGCTGGATGCCCTGGCTGCGCAGTTGTATCTGCAATGGCGCTATCACCAGGGCGCCATCGAGTTCTATCGCACGCAGACGCGCGTCTTCGACGTGCGCGCGCTGACGCTGTCCAGCCGTGTCGAGGCGCGGATCGGCCGCGCCGCCAGCGCGCAGGCGGGCGGTTTCGAAAGCGCGTCCAGCACCTCGCTCAGTTCCGGTGACCAGCAGGCCCTGCAGGCCGTGCGCAGCCGGCTCGAACCGTTCCTGACCCGCGCCGGCGTCATTGCACAGGCCGAGGGCGGCGGCACATCGCTGGTGGTCACCGATACGCCAGCCGTGCTCGATCGCATCGCCACGTTCGTCGCCCGCGAGAACCGCGCGCTGACGCGACGCGTGCGGCTGGTCTTCGAAGAAATCACGGTGCAGACCCGCGACGACGCCGAGGCCGGCATCGACTGGTCGGCGGTCTACGACAGCCTGCGCGGCGTGGCGTCGCTATCCCTGCCCGCCGACACGAACAGCGCCGCCGCGGCGGCCAGCGCGGCAGTGGCGGGCGGGCCCTTCACGGGGTCGCGCGCGGTCGTCAGCGCCTTGTCCACGCTGGGGGCGGTGGTGCGGCATGCCAGCGTGCCGCTGCTCACGCTCAACCGCAGGCCCATCACGCACGCGGTGCGATCCACGTTCTCGTACGTGGACCAGGTGCAGAGCGTGGCCGTGCCCGCGGCGGGCGGCGTGTCGGCGGCGTTGCCGTCGGTGTCCATCAGCCAGAAGCAGGAGACGGTGGGCACGGTGCTGACGCTGGTGCCCGACGCCCAGGACGATGGCAGCATCCTGCTGTCGGTGTCCTACGACAACACGGTCGCGCAGCCCCTGAAGTCCATCAGCTTCGGCGAGTCCGGCAATCAGTTGCAGGTGCAGCAGATCGCGGTCGATGGCAGCGGGACGGTGCAGCAGGTGGAACTGCGGCCGGGCGTGCCGGTGATCCTGTCGGGCTTCGACCGCCGCGAAGACGAATACGAACGGCGGCGCGTGCTGCCCGATGCGCCGCTGCTGGCAGGCGGGCGCGACCGCCGCGCGCGGGATCGGCTGACGACGGTGGTGCTGATCACCGCGCAGGCCGAGGATGGCGTCTGAGGAGCGCGCATGCAGCCTGGCAATGTCCACATCGTGGCGCGCGACGATGCGCGCCAGTCCCTGGTTTTCGGCCTGACCTGGTTCGCGCTGGTGGGCAGCCACATCGCGCCGATGGCGCGCGCGCGCGCGCCCGCCAGTTGAGGGCCACGCATTATGTGGCGGGCGGCTTGCGGGCCGCGGCGGGCGGCTGTGCCCGCATCGGCCGCCAGGCGCGCCGCGCGCCGCTGTATGCCGCGGCGCAGGCCTATGCCCATCTGCATCCGGACGGGGCCGTGGCTTGCGTGGTCGCCTTGCCGGACGGGCATCACTGGCTGGTGGCGGCGCAGGACGGGGCGGTGCTGTCGCGCGCGGATCGCCTGTATGCCAGCGCCGAGGCCGCCAGCCTGGCATTGCGGGAATTGTGCGAGCTGCGTCCGGCGTTGCGCGTGCTGGATGGCGCAGACGTACTGGCGCGTCTGCAGCAGGCCCTGGACCCGGCCGCGCGCCTGCTGGCCGTGGATACCCGATGGGAAGGGCTGCCTTGGCCGGTGCGCGCGTTCGTCCTGGGTCTTGCGGGAGTCCTGGCGTTGCCGCCGTTGTGGCACCACATTGCGGCGAGCCGTGACGCGGGGCGGCCGGCGGCCGCGATCGACGCCGATGCCATCTGGCGGGATGCCGTCCACGCATGGCGGTCGGGCCTGCGCGTGCACACGCCCGCCGAACTGCACCGCGTCGTACGGTCCCTGTACGGCATTCCACTTGCGGTGAAGGGGTGGCGACTGCAGCGCGCGCAATGTGTGCCCGATGCCGCCGCCTGGCGCTGCTCGGCGTATTTCGAGCGGGTGCTGCCGCAGGCGACCCACGATGATCTCGTGGGGGCTGCGCCGGCGGGCTGGCACGCGCAGTTCGAGGCGCTGGGGCTCAGCGCGTGGCACTGGCGCGTGCCAGGCGCCGGCATGTCCCTGGCGTCGCAGCCCATGCGGCAGCACTTGCCGCGCACGTTCATCAGCGATCTGCAGCGGGTCGCGCTGGCGTTCACCGATGTGCAGCTCGGACCACTGGCGCCGTTGGCGCCTCCCGCTCCCCGGGATGCCGGCGGTGTGCCGTTACCTCCGCCCGAAGGGCCGGGAATCCTGCCGCCCCTGCGCAGCCGCACGCTGTCCCTGACCGGTCCGCTGCGTTCGTTCGGCGTACTGGCGCTCGAGGGCGTCGCGACGTCCTGGTCCTCCCTCTCCCTGCGGCTGGAGCCCGGCCGGCCAGCCGCCCTGGCTGCCAGCGTGGTGGCCGCGCAACTTCAAGGAACCATCTATGAACAGCATTGATCCGCGTGCCGCTGCCACTGGATGCGGAACATGGCGTCCGTCGCTGGCCACGGCCGCCGCATGGCGCAGGCGGCTGGTGTGGGCCTTGGCGGCCTGCTCCATGGGGGCGGCGGCGCCGGGATTCGGCGCCGCCGCCGTTGCCGAGCCCCAGATCGGGACACAGGCCGCGGGGGACGCCGCCGCCGCTTCCCCTGCGCAGGTCTGGCCGGAATCCGACACGGTGCTGGACCTGCTGCGCGCCGATGCCCGCGCAGCGGCGGCGCAGCGCCTGGGCCGTGCGCAGGATTGGCTGCCGCCGTCCGCGGCTGCCCAGCTCTCCGCTCGCGGTCCGGCGCACGGCATGCCTGGAAGTGATGCGCAGGACAACGTCGATGTGCTTGCCATCTACGGGGTGGGCCGCGTGCTGCATGCCGACGTGTCCGTCAACGGCGCGGTGTGGCGCTATCGTCAGGGCAGGCATTGGCCGCTGGGCGTCGCCGGGCAGGCCGATGCCCCCCGTTATGCGCTGGTGGCGATCGATCTGCCTTGCGTCAGGCTGCGGCGCCAGGACGATGTCCGCACCGCATGCCTGCACACGGGGCAAGTCCATGACTGAAAGCCACGGCATCGAGGCCGCACGTAGGCCAGGGCCACCGCGCGCCATTCCGGTGCTCGACTCATCCGAGGATCTTGCCGGGCTGGATCCGCCATTGCAGCGTTCGCTGGGGGATCTGTTCGATCTGGCGGCCTTGTCGGGCAGGTTGTGTCCCGTGCTGTTCGAGGACGGCCGTGCCGCGTTGTTCGCCTTGGCCGACTACGCCACGGGCGACCAGGCCGACGAAATCGAGCGCATGCTGCGCCGCCGCGGCTATCCTCCCGCCTCGCCGCCGCGCTACGTCGTGTCCGCAGCGTTGCTGCTGAGTGTCGCACGCGGGCAGTTCGGCGCCGTGGCTGCGCGTGGCGCACCCGCGCGGGCGCAGCGCTCGGCGCTGGCCGCCATGTTCGCCGAGTTCGTGCACTGGGGCGTTCGTGCGGGCGCCAGCGACCTGCACATCAACGTGGACGAGCGCGGCAACGGCTCCCAGGTGCGCTACACCGTCAACGGAGCCTACGTCGCCCCGGCATGCTTCGAGGGCATCGCGGCAGCGACGTTGGCCGAAGTACTGGCGGTGGCCTGGATGGACGTACGTGGCGGCAATGGGGCGGTGTTCGATCCGCGTATCGAGCAGCAGGGCCGCATCGCCATGCAGGTGGACGGTGCGCCTTATGTGCTGCGCTGGGCTTCGCTGGCCGCCGACGCCGGGCCCTCGGTGTGCCTGCGCCTGTTGCGCCTGGACGCGCCGGCCGGCGGCGCCACCCTCGAGGCGCTGGGCTATCTGCCGTCCCAGGTCCTGGCGCTGGAGCGCGCGCGCGACAGAGAAGGCGGGGCGATCGTGCTGTCCGGCATCGTGGGCTCTGGCAAATCCACCACCATCGCCACCTTGATGCGCGGCATCGATCCCCTGCGCAAGGTCATCACCCTGGAGGACCCGGCGGAGTATCTCATCGAGAACGCATTGCAGAACACCGTGGGCCGCTCGCTCGATGGCGACGAGGCCTTTCCCTTCGCCGCCAAGCTGCGGACCATCAAGCGCTCGGCGATGAACGATCTGTTGATCGGCGAGGTGCGCGACATCGAGACCGGCCGGGCCTTCATGGACCTGGCGGGCAGCGGCGTCAGCATCTACACCACGACCCACACGGGATCCGCCTTGATGATTCCGGAGCGCCTCGCCTCCGATTTCATCGGCATCTCGCGCGACTTCCTGGCCGCGCCCGGCGTGCTGAAGCTGCTGGTCTACCAGACCCTGTTGCCACGGCTATGCGGCGTGTGCGCCTTGCCCCTGGACGAAGCCGCAGGCTGGCAGGGCTGGGCGGAAGGCATGCGGCGGGAATTCGGTATCGATCCCAGGCGCTTGCGCGTGCGCAACGCGGCTGGGTGCCCAGCTTGCGCGTCCTTGGCCCATGCGCAGGCCCGCGGGCAGTTGGCGGGCTGCCGGGGCCGGACGGTCGTGGCCGAAATGTTCGCCCCCGCTCAGGACGACGTCCTGCTCGATTGCATCCGCCGGCGTGACAACCCCGGACTGATGCGGCACCTGCTGGCGATGCCGCGTACCGCCGCCGACGATCCCGACATGAGCGGCAAGCCCGTGCATCTGTGCGCGCTGTACAAGGCCTCGCGGGGGGAACTGGATGCGCGGCTGCTGGCACGCCAGTTCGGCCTGTGCGACGGCGCTGCGCCGCGTGCCTCTGCCCGGACGAGGCTGGCATGACGCCGTCCCACGACGATAGGGCGCATGGCCTGGGCTTGACCCGGCGGATGCCGGGCATGTTTGCCGGTGGTTGGCGCGCGCGCGGCGCGGAACGGCTGGATGCCTGGCGGTTTCGCGCCATGCGCGCCGACTACTACGCCTATCTCGCCGAGGTCCTGCTGGCGCTGCAGGGACGCAAGACCTTGCTCGATCTTTTCGAGGACGATGCGCGGCGATATGGCCTGTCCACGGTGCGCGGGCGGCTCGCGCAGCGCTGGGCGCGGCGCTACCAGGAAAGCGGCGGCGACCTCGCCGCGGCATGGGCCGATGCGCTGCCCGCCGACGAATGCCTGCTGGTGGCCTCGGCCCAGGCTGCCGGCGGCGATGCGCTGGCCGAGGTGCTGCGTGACCTGGCCCGCGCGGTCCAACTGGTCCGTGGACTGCGTGATGAGCTGCTGGTCACGATGGCGGCGGGCCTGGCTGCGCTGGGCGTGACCCTTGCCTTGTTGTGCGCCGTGCCGTTCTTCACCGTGCCGCGGTTGCAGCAGGTGTTCCAAGGGCTGCCGCCCGATTACCTGGGGCCGCTGACACGCAGGCTCTATGCCTTGGCCGATGCCGTGCGGTATGCGCTGCCGCTATGGAGTTTTGCCTTGCCGGCCGGGGTGGCGCTGGTCCTGTGGTCCTTGCCCAACCTGACCGGTCGCGTGCGTACCGGGTTGGACGGCTGGGCGGTGTGGCGGCTGTACCGGGATTTTCACGCGATCCGTTTCCTGGCGATGCTGTCGGTGCTATTGCGCCAGCGCGGCAATATCGACACGCGGCTGCGCGAGGCGCTGGCTACGTTCGCCTGGAACGCACGGCCCTGGCTCGCTGGCCACGTCGCCGCCATGCTCGCCCGTATCGACGCCGGCATCGTCGGCGAGCACAGCCTGGACACCGGCCTGTTCGATCGCGAACTGTGGTGGTTCATGGCCGACATGATCGGCGCGCATGGCCTGGCGGGTGGCTTGCAGCAGGCGCGCGCACGTATCGAATCCCACACCGTCGCCCGCGTGCGGCGCCAGGCCCAGGCGGCTCGCTGGGTCCTGCTGCTGGGCGCCGCGGGGGCCGTGATCGGCCTGGCGCTATGGCACTACGCCGCGATCGACGAATTGCGCCGCGCGCTCACCCAGTTCCACGCCAGCCGTTGAATTCCTTTCGTTCCCTTTCCGGAGTCATATCCATGCGCCATCTCTTGCATTGCCGTGCCGCCGCCTCGACGCAGCGCGGTTTCTCCCTGATCGAGGTTTCCATCGTCACGGCGATCGTGCTGCTGGCGGCCATCGTGGGCATTCCGGCGATCGGCAATTACGTCGTCGAGAACAAGGTGCCCAATGTCGGAGAAGAGCTGCAGCGCTTCGTCGCCCGCACCAAGGCGAATGCCCAGGGCGCCGGGCCGACGCCTTATGCCGGCATCGATACCGGCGCGCTGGCCAATGCGCTGCGGGATTCCAGCGTGCTGTCGGTCAATGGCACCGGCGCGGCCGCGATCGTGGCGCACGGCCTCGGCGGTAACGGCACCGCAGGCAATGGCGTCGTTTCCCTGGCGCCCGCCGTGTTCGCGGCGGGTGGGGCGGGTTCGGGATTCACGTTGACGCTGAACAACGTCAGCCATGCCGCTTGTCCGGGCCTGGCCTCGGTCATGCAGCGCTCCGCGGAAATCATCTCTGTGCAGGGGCAGGGCGGGGCGGTGGTGGTGAAAGACTCCACGGCCACGCCGGCGCTGGCCTACCTTGCTACACGCGCCGAGGCGCAATGCGCGCAGGGCGACCGCAATACCTTCGTGTTCACGGCGCGCTGAGACCGGTATGCCTCCGGCTGTGTCCCACCGATATGTCCGCCGGGCCGGCCGTGCGAACGGCTTTGCCCTGCTCGAGCTTTCGATTGCCTTGCTGCTGGGCACCCTGCTGGCCGTGTGGGGCTCGGCGGCCTTGATGCGCCGTGCCGACGATGCTGCCGCACAGGCCACGGGAACGTGGCTGCTGGAAATCCGGCAGGCCGCCAGCCATATGCTGGAGCGGCATTTCGACAGCCTTGCGGCCGGCACGCCTCCGATGGACGACCAGGGGCGGCGTCTCTACGCCGATCCCCTGGCGCCGACCCTGGCCGAGTTCAAGGCCCAGGGCTTGTTGTCCGCCGGTTTTCCCGAGACGGCTGCCGGCGGCGGCCAGGCACGCGTGCGCCTGTTCCGTCCCAATCCCTGCCCGGGCGCGACATGCCGGGTGGATGCCCTGGTGTATTCCTCGCAGGCGCTGCAGTCCGCCGACGGCGCTCCCGATGCGATGCGGCTGGCCGTGCTCATCGCCGCCACCGAGGGACGCGGGGGCCATGCAACCGCCGGATCGGGCGGACGCATACGGGGTGCGGCATTCGATTTTCCCAACCCGTATGTCCCGACGGCGACGGCATTGCCCGCGGGCACGCCGGTGCTCTGGGCTGGCATGGATCTGGCGACGGCCGACCGCTACGTCCGGCGCTTCGATACGCGCGATCCCCAGTTGCGCACCGGGCTGAGCGCCTCGGGAACGATCGTGGCCGGCGGTCGCCTGATATCCCGCGAGTATCTGTCGCTGGGCGGCGCCAGTCCTGGCGACTGGTGCGGCGAATCCGGCCTGGTGGCGCGCGCCCCGCAGGGCCGCATGCTGACGTGCCGTGATGGGGCCTGGGCCACGGAGGACGGTGGATTCGGCGGCGGATTCGCCGAGAACAACCGCTTCGGCTGCCATCATTACACCGGAATCTCGACGGCCAACCCTCGTACCGGCGGCTGCTCCTGCCCGGCGGGCTATTCGGCGGTGCTCATTTCCGCGGGCGGCAAATGGAACGACGACGAGGGCTGGACCACGGGCTATCTCTGCGTACGCTGATCGAGGGGCGCGGCCGGTGGCGCCACCCGGAGGGCGGCACACCCCCTATAATCAGAAATTCGCCTCAATCCCGCGTCATCCACGATGAAATCCTCCGAGATTCGCCAGAAATTCCTGCAGTTCTTCCAGTCCAAGGGCCACAGCATCGTGCCGTCCTCGTCGCTGGTGCCTGCCAACGACCCCACGCTGCTGTTCACCAACTCGGGCATGGTGCAGTTCAAGGACGTCTTCACGGGCAAGGAATCGCGGTCCTACACGCGCGCCACCTCGTCGCAGCGCAGCGTGCGCGCCGGCGGCAAGCACAACGACCTGGAGAACGTCGGCTACACGGCCCGGCATCACACGTTCTTCGAGATGCTGGGCAACTTCAGCTTCGGCGACTATTTCAAGCGCGACGCCATCCAGTACGCCTGGGAACTGCTGACCAAGGTCTACGGCCTGCCGGCCGAGAAGCTGTGGGTCACGGTGTATCAAGAGGATGACGAGGCCTACGACATCTGGGCCAAGGAAGTCGGCGTGCCCGCCGAGCGCATCATCCGCATCGGCGACAACAAGGGCGCCCGCTACGCCTCCGACAACTTCTGGCAGATGGCCGACACCGGCCCGTGCGGCCCGTGCTCCGAGATCTTCTTCGACCACGGCCCGGACGTCTGGGGCGGCCCCCCGGGATCGCCCGAGGAAGACGGCGACCGCTACATCGAGATCTGGAACCTCGTGTTCATGCAGTTCGAACGCGATGCCGCCGGCAACATGCCGCGCCTGCCCAAGCCCTGTGTCGATACCGGGATGGGCCTGGAGCGTATCGCCGCCGTGCTGCAGCACGTGCATTCCAACTACGAGATCGACCTGTTCCAGAAGCTGATCGCCGCCGCCGCGCGCGAAACCGGCGTCAAGGACCTGGCCGACAATTCGCTGAAGGTCATCGCCGACCACATCCGCGCCTGCTCCTTCCTGATCGTCGACGGCGTCATTCCCAGCAACGAAGGCCGTGGCTACGTGCTGCGCCGCATCGTGCGCCGCGCGCTGCGCCACGGCTACAAGCTGGGCCAGACCAAGCCGTTCTTCCACCGCCTGGTGCCCGACCTGGTCGCCGAGATGGGCGAGGCCTATCCCGAGCTGGCCGAGGCTGCCGGCCGCGTGGCCCAGGTGCTCAAGCAGGAAGAAGAGCGCTTCGGCGAGACGCTGGAAAACGGCATGAAAATCCTGGACGTGGCGCTGGCCAGCATCCCCAAGGGCGGCCAGCTCGACGGCAACACGCTGTTCACGCTGTACGACACCTACGGCTTCCCGGTCGACCTCACGGCCGACATCTGCCGCGAGCGCGAGGTCGAGGTGGACATGCCCGGCTTCGAGTCGGCGATGGAGCGCCAGCGCGACCAGGCGCGCGCCGCCGGCAAGTTCAAGATGGCCGAGGGGCTCAGCTACGAAGGCGCGCAAACCCGCTTCGAAGGCTATGAAAGCCTGGAGATCTCGGGCGCCAAGGTCGTGGCGCTGTACGTCGACGGCACGAAGACCGACCGCGTGCAGGCCGGCCAGGACGCCGTCGTGGTGCTGGACGCCACGCCGTTCTACGCCGAATCCGGCGGCCAGGTGGGCGACACCGGCCTGCTGGAGGCCGATGGCGTGCGCTTCGCCGTGGCCGATACCCTGAAGATCCAGGCCGGCGTGTTCGGCCACCACGGCAAGCTCGAGTCCGGCAGCCTGGCGGTGGGCGACAGCCTGCTGGCCCGCGTCGATGCCGTGCGCCGCGCCCGCACCGTGCGCAACCACTCGGCCACCCACCTGATGCACAAGGCCTTGCGCCAGGTGCTGGGCAGCCACGTGCAGCAGCGCGGCTCGCTGGTCGATCCCGACAAGACCCGTTTCGACTTCGCGCACGACGCCCCCGTCACCGCCGAGCAGATCGCCCAGGTCGAGGCCATCGTCAACGCCGAAGTGCTGGCCAACCATCCCGTGCAGGCGCAGGTCATGGCCTATGACGACGCCGTCAAGGGCGGCGCCATGGCACTGTTCGGCGAGAAGTACGGCGATACCGTCCGAGTGCTGGACATCGGCTTCTCGCGCGAGCTGTGCGGCGGCACCCACGTGCAGCGCACCGGCGACATCGGCCTGTTCAAGATCGTCGCCGAAGGCGGCGTGGCCGCGGGCGTGCGCCGTGTCGAGGCCATCACCGGCGACAACGCGCTGGCCTGGGTGCAGCAGCAGAACGCGCTGCTGGTGCGCGCCGCCGGCGCGCTGCGCAGCACCGTGGCCGACCTGCCCGACCGCATCGCGCAGGTGCAGGACCAGATCAAGTCGCTGGAAAAGGAACTGGAGCAGGCACGCGGCAAGCTGGCCGCCAACGCCGGCAACGACCTGGCCGACAAGGCCGCCGAGATCAAGGGCGTGAAGCTCGTGGCCGCCAGCCTGGGCGACGTCGATCCCAAAGCCCTGCGCGGCATGGTCGACACCCTGAAAGACCGCCTGAAGTCCGCGGTCGTGCTGCTGGCCGCCGGTGCCGACGGCAAGATCAGCCTGGCGGGCGGCGTCACGGCCGACCTGACGGGCCGCGTCAAGGCCGGCGACCTGGTGGGCTTCGTGGCCGGCCAGTTGGGCGGCAAGGGCGGGGGCCGTCCCGACATGGCAATGGGCGGCGGCACCGACCTCGCGGCGCTGCCCGCCGCGGTCGCCAGCGTGCAGAAGTGGCTCGATGAGCGCCTCTGACGCCACCGGCGGGGCCGGCGAGCTGCCGGCCCATCAGCACGAGGTCGACGCAACGGGCCTGAATTGCCCGTTGCCGATCCTGCGCGCCAAGAAGGCCCTGGCGCAGATGGGCAGCGGCGACGTCCTGCGCGTGCTGACCACCGATCCCAACGCCGTCCGCGACTTCCAGGCATTTTCCCGCCAGACCGGCAACGCCCTGTTGGCCCAGCAGTCCGACGACGGCCGCACGGCGCATTTCCTGCGCCGCCGCTAGCCTCCGCCTCGCATCCCCGGCGAGCCGCCGCCGCGCGGCTCGGGACGCGGCAGCCTGCCGCCTGCCTGGACATGCATTCTTACGAATAGACCGAAAATGCCGCATTTTAGGCGGCCTTGGACAAGGTTTATTGCGAAAAGTTCTTGTTGTTACTCCGGCCCAAGGGTAATCTCCGTGCCTGGCTTGTCTCCCACTTCCCACTTCCAGAAAAGGAAAGTCATGCAGCAGGTGACGGATACGCAAGTGATCGACTCGCAAGACACCGACCAGCGCTACGCGCCGCCCACGGCCACCGTCGGCGACATCCCCCCGCAAGCGCCCGGGGCCGGCCGCCTGGCCGGACGTCTCGCCCGCCTGGCCGCGGTCATCATCGACTCCCTGCTGTTCCTTCCAGCCGGTATCGTGGTGGGCGTCGTGGACGCGAACGGCGGTTCGGCCCTCGCCTACGTCTTCGCCGGCATCTGGTTCCTGGCGGTCGCCGCCGTCCAGATCTATATGCTGGTCACCCGCAGCCAGACCGTCGGCAAGCGCGCCATGAAGGTCCGCATCGTCCGTGCCGATGGCTCGCGCATCGCCTTTGGCCGCATCTTCGGCCTGCGTTACCTGGTGCCGGCCCTGATCAGCGCCATCCCTATCGTCGGCAGCATCTTCAGCCTGGTCGATTCGCTGTTCATCTTCCGCCAGGACCGTCGCTGCATCCATGACCTGATCGCCGACTCCGTCGTGGTCCAAGCGGACTGAGCCCGTTCCGACGCACCCGTAGTACCGTGCGCCTGGATGCCGCTCACCCCTCCGAGACGCCAGAAGGCATCTTCATCGCGCTGCGCCCGGCCGGCATCATGGCCCGCAGTCTTGCCTATCTGGTGGACTGGCTCATCCGCTGGGCCATCCTGGCCGTCCTGTTCACGTTCGCCGTGGGCCTGGGCGGCCTGGCCCAGGGGCTGATCCTCATCGCCTATTTCCTTCTCGAATGGCTGTATCCGGTCGCGTTCGAGATGACGCGCCGCGGCGCCACGCCCGGCAAGCGCCTGATGGGCCTGCGCGTGGTCATGGATACCGGCCAGCCCGTCACCCTGAGCGCCTCGCTGACGCGCAACCTGTTGCGCGCCGCCGATTTCCTGCCCGGCTTCTATGGCGCGGGCGCCATCGCCATCCTGTTGCGCCGGGACAGCAAGCGCCTGGGCGACATGGCCGCCGGCACCCTGGTGGTGTTCGACCAGTCGGCCGACCTGGACGGCAAACTGCCCGACGCCGCCATTCTCGATCCCGGCCGCACCCTCGGCCTGTCCGAGCAGGCCGTCATCGTCGCGCTGGCCGGCCGCCATGGCCGGCTGACACCCCAACGTTTCGACGAGCTGGCGCGCATGGCCGGCTCCGCCTTGCCCGATACCGGCGACAACGCCAGCGCCACGCGCCGCCTGCTGGGCGTGGCCCAATGGGCGGTGGATCGGCACCCTTATGGCGCGCCGCAGGCGCCGCGCCAGTTCGAGATCGCGCATGCCTCCGGCTGGGCCGAACTCGACAACCTGGTCAAGGCCGCCCAGGATGGCAAGCGCCATGACGGCGCCCGGCTGGCGGCCCTGTACCGCCGGGCCTGCGGCCACCTGGCGCTGGCGCAGTCGCGCGCCTATCCCGCTTATCTGGTCCGGCGGCTCGAATCGCTGGTGCAGCGCGCCCACACGGTGGTGTATCGCCCGCGCGGCGCCGGCCGGCAGGCGCTGGCCAGGTTCCTGCTGATCGATTTCCCCCAGGCGGTGCGCACGCACTGGCGCTATGTGCTGGCGTCCGCGTTGCTGTTCTCGGTGCCCTTGCTGGCCCTGGGCGTGGCGGCCGCGCTGGACCGCGACCTGGCCAGCCACATCCTGGGCGCCAGCCAGGTGCGCGAGTACGACGACATGTACCGCGGCGGCGCGCAGGCGCTGGGCCGCAAGCGCGACGCCGGCGACGACTGGACGATGTTCGGCTTCTACATCATGAACAACATCGGCATCGGCTTCCAGTGCTTCGCCAGCGGCATCTTCGCCGGCGTGGGCAGCGTGTTCTACATCGTCTACAACGGGGCCTCCATCGGCCTGATCGGCGGCTACATGGTGGCGGCCGGGCACGCCGGGAATTTCTACTCCTTCGTCGCCACCCACGCGGCGTTCGAGCTGACGGCCATCGTCCTGTCCGGCGCGGCCGGCCTGATGATCGGCCATGCCTGGCTGGCGCCGGGCACGCTGACCCGGCTGGAGTCCCTCAAGCGCGCCGCGGGGCAGGCGGTCGTGCTGGTCTATGGCGTGGCCGCCATGCTGCTGATCGCGGCGGCCGTCGAGGCCTTCTGGTCTTCGTCGCGCTGGATCGAACCGAACGTGAAATACAGCGTTGCCGCGGCCTGCTGGCTGCTGGTCATCGGATACCTGGGCTGGCAGGGCCGCCCGCGCCGCGATCCGGCTCCCATGGAGGCCCCCCATGCGGGTGATTGAAGCCGCCATCGAGCTGCGCCACCGCAGCATGGCCGAGGCGAGCGACCTGGGCGTCGCGCTGGCGCGCAGCCTGTGGCCGTCCCTGTGGCGGATCTTCCTGCCCGTCTATGCGGCCGCCGCGGTGGTGTCGCTGTCCAGCGCCTTCCTCGCGACCTGGCTGCCCATGCTGCTGATCTTCTTCTTCAAGCCCTGGCTGGATCGCACCCTGCTGTTCGTGCTGTCGCGCGCCGTGTTCGGCCAGTCCACCACCCGGGCCGACCTGTGGCGCCATCGCAAGGCCGTGTGGGGCAGCCAATGGTTCACCACTTTCGTCCTGTGGCGCTTCTCGCCCTGGCGGTCGTACGTGCAGCCCGTGGTGCAACTGGAAGGCCAGCGGGGCCGCCAGCGGCGCGAACGGCGGCGTCTGCTGCTGAGCGGCTGGCGTTTCAGCGCCGCCGGCATGCAGACCGCCTTCGCCACGGTCGAGCAGGCCCTGATGCTGGCCATCCTGTCGGCCATCATCCTGTTGATGCCGCACGACACGCAGCGCAGCGTCTTCGACTGGTATCTGTATTCCGAATCGGTCTGGGGCGATTTGCTGATGGCGGGCGCCTACATGCTGGTCGTGTTCGTGCTGGAACCCTTCTACGTGGCGGCGGGCTTCGCCATGTATCTGAATCGCCGCGTCCAGCTCGAAGCCTGGGACGTGGAACAGGAGCTGCGCCGTGTCTTCCCCCGCTAGGAACGATGGCGCGCGTTTGCTGCTGGCGGCCGTCCTGGTCCTGGGGCCGGCCTGCGCGGCCACGGCGGCCAGCCCCTTGCTGGACGACGACGCCCAGTACACCGGGTACGACGACTTCACCGAGTCGCCCATGCCGTTCTCGCGCGAGGACGTGCGGCAAGCGGCCGCGAAGACACGCGCCGATCTCGAACGGCCCGTGAATCGTCCCGAGGAAGACAAGGAACCGGCCAGGCGCAGGAACGACTCGCTGTCACCCATGACCGGCCTGGAAGAAGTCCTGCGCCTGGCGATGTGGGTGTTCGGCGGGCTGCTCGTCGCCTATGTGCTGCTGAACCTGCGCCGCTGGATCAAGGTGCGCGGAGCCGCCGAGACCCCCAAGGCGCGGCGCGAGCCCCTGCCGCCTGGTACCGTCAGCGGCCTGGACATCCGGCCCGCCAGCATGCCCGAGGACGTGGCCGCCGAGGCCGAGCGCCTCTGGCGCGAGGGGGCGGGCAGGGCCGCCCTGGCGCTGCTCTACCGGTCCGCGCTGTCGCGCATGGTGCATGGGCATGCCGTGCCGATCCGCGCGGCCAGCACCGAGCGGGAGTGCGTGGCGCTGTCCGCGCGCGCGCTGCCGCCGGCCTCGGCCAGCTTCTTCGCCGGCCTGGTCGGCGCCTGGCAACAGGCCGCCTATGGCGCCAGCCTGCCCGAAGCCTCGCGCATGCAGGCGCTTTTCGATGATTTCGAACGCATGCTGCCGCGCGGCGCATCGCCCGGAGCGACGCCATGAGCCGCTCGGGGAAGTGGGGCGTGGGCATCGCCGCCGCCATCGTCCTGCTGCTGGGCGTGGGCGGCTGGTGGGGCGCCAGGAATCTCGACCGGCTCAAGGACGACCGCCCGCGCGAGTTGCCGTTCTTCGCCGACAGCCTGCACGTCGCCCAGGAACTGGTGCACAGGCTGGGCGCCAAGGTGGTGACCAACGATGGCTTCGACCCCGAGACGCCCCGGCAGGCGCGGGTGGTGATGACCCGTCTGGGCGATGAAGCGGACGCGGACCAGGTGCTCCTTCTGTCGGATTGGGTGCGCCAGGGCGGCCATCTGGTGGTCTTCGGCTCGCTGGACGGCATGACGGCGTTGCCCGGCGTGCTGCTGCGCGACGTGGACGAGTATCTGCCGGACGAGGATGAGAACAGCGAGGACTGGTCGGATAGCGACGGGCGCGACAAGCTGGTTCCTCCTCCTGCCGAGAAACTGAAGCCCTTGCCGGCCGACAGACCGGGGCAGACGACTGCCGCGGCGTTCCAGGGACCTGTCCTGGCTGCCGCCCAGGCGGATGACGAAGGCGCCGATCCGCCCGTTACCGAAAAGGGGCCGTCCCAATCGTCCGGCGTGGTGTGCCGCGAACTGGTCGAGGTCTGGCCGGAAGCGTCGGGCACCTATGGCAGCGAACGTGCCTTCAAGGTCTGCGGATGGCCCTCGGAGACGTACTACGTTCCCATCGGCCAGCGCGATCCCACCTGGGCCCTGCAAGGCGAGAACGGCATCGAGATGATGCGTGTCCCGGTGGGCAGCGGCAGCGTCACGGTGATCGGCACGCAGTCCTTCATGTACAACGGCCAGGCGCTGATCGAGGACAATCCCCTGGTGCTGGCGGCGGCGCTGCAGGTGCGGCCCGACAGCGAGGTCTGGTTCGTCGACGGCTTGGGCCCGCAGGCGCACAAGCCATCGCCGTCGATTTCCAGCTGGCTCTGGAACAATGCCTGGGTCGCCGTGCTGATCGCATTGCTGGCCGCCGCCGCCGCGGTGTGGCGTTCGGCCACGCGCTTCGGTCCCGTGATGCCGCCCGGCCAGGCGCACCGCCGTTCGATGGGCGACCAGGTGCGCGGCACGGGCCAGTATCTGCGTGGCCAGGGCGCCGCCGCGCTGCATGCCGCGCAGGTGCGGGCCTTGCACGAGGCCGCCGGGCGCGTGTTGCCGCAGTACACCGCCTTGAGCAGCCCGGCCCGTGTGCAGGCCATCTCGCGCGCCACGCGCATGGATGCCGAATCCCTGGAGCGCGCCATGGTGCTGCCCGGCCAAGACGCCAGGGACAGATTCGAGAGCGAGCTCGCATTGCTCGAGGCCGCGCGCCGCCGCCTGCTGGAGCAGGCCGGCGCCAGGCGCTCGTCCCATCCTTCCCCTTCAACCTGACCCCCGACACCTCATGCAAGCCATTTCTCCGGAAGCACTGACGCGCACAGCCGAGCAACTGCAGGGGCTGCGCGCCGAAATCAGCAAGGCCGTGGTCGGTCAGCGGCAGGCCGTCGACCTGACGCTGGTGGCGTTGATCGCCTCGGGCCACGCGCTGATCGAGGGCGTGCCCGGCCTGGGCAAGACGCTGCTGGCGCGCGCGTTGTCGCAGGCGCTGGCGCTGGACTATGCCCGCGTGCAGTTCACCCCCGACCTGATGCCCTCCGACATCACCGGCCACGCCGTGCTCGAGCCCGGCGCCGACGGCGGCCTGGGCACGCTGCGCATGCGGGAAGGCCCCGTGTTCACGAACCTGCTGCTGGCCGACGAAATCAACCGCGCGCCCGCCAAGACCCAGAGCGCGCTGCTGGAAGTCATGCAGGAATACCAGGTGACGATGGAAGGCCGCACGGTGCCGCTGCCCCGGCCGTTCATGGTGCTGGCCACGCAGAATCCCATCGATACCGAGGGCACCTATCCGCTGCCCGAGGCCCAGCTCGACCGTTTCCTGCTGAAGATCGACATCGGCTTTCCCGAGCACGAGGAAGAGATGTCCATCGCCCGGCTGGCCACGCAGGACCGCGCCGGCGACCAGTTGCCGCTGGACCTGGTGCGGCCGTGCCTGAGCCAGCACGACATCCTGGAACTGCAGCGGCTGGCCAGCCAGGTGCATGTGGATGAGCAGGTGCTGGACTACGCGGTGCGCATCGTGCGCGCGACACGGGGGTGGCCCGGCCTGTATTGCGGCGCCGGTCCGCGCGGCGCCGTGGCGCTGATCCGCGCGGCCCGCGCCGCGGCGTTGCTGGAAGGGCGCGGCTTCGTCACGCCGGACGACGTGGCGCAGCACGCGCTGCCCGTCCTGCGGCACCGCGTGCTGCTGACGGCCGATGCGCAACTGGAAGGCCGCAACGCCGACGATCTGCTGCGCGCCGCGATGGGCAGCGTGCAGGCGCCGCGCCTGTAATCGGGCATGAAGCCGAGCGCCGGTTTCCCCATTCCTTCCCGCCGGGCGGTCTACGCGCTGGGCGGGTTGGCCCTGGCCACGGGCATCGCGCTGGCCTTCGGCCTGCCGCTGCGGGTGGCCGCCCAGGCGGCGGGCGGGCTGCTGCTGGCCGGCCTGGCCTATGCCGGATGGGATTGGGCGCGCGGCCGCCGCGCGTGGCGCGAAACGCCGCTGCGCGCCGAGCGCGAACTGCCGGGGTCGGCGGTCCAGGGCACGCCCATCGTCGTCACCGTTGCGCTGATCAACGAAAGCCGCCGTGCCTGGCCGGTGCAGGTGTTCGACGACGTGGACGAGCACTTTGCCTATGAGGGCCTGCCGCGGGCCGTTCGGGTTCCGGCACGTTCCCGCGTCGAGATCCGCTATCGCGCCACGCCGCGCCTGCGCGGTCCGGCGCGCTTCGGCGCGGTCCACCTGCGCTGGCGCAGTCCGGGCGGATGCTTCGAATTCTCCCGGCGCGCGGGCCCACCGCAGACGATGCGCATC
Source organism: Bordetella ansorpii (assembly GCF_900078705.1). Classification (GTDB taxonomy): domain Bacteria; phylum Pseudomonadota; class Gammaproteobacteria; order Burkholderiales; family Burkholderiaceae_B; genus Bordetella; species Bordetella ansorpii_A. The sequence goes on along the minus strand of NZ_FKIF01000007.1, from coordinate 806,450 downwards.
TACCCCGACACCGGGCCGATCGGCAGGCAGGCCTGGATGGCCGGCACCCGCCGCATCGCCCGCGCGGGCACGCGCAGCCACGCCCTGCGCGGCACCGGCACGGAGTTCCGCCAGCTGGCCGACTACCGCATGGGCGATTCGCTGCGCCACATCGACTGGAAAGCCACGATGCGCCATCGCCGGCCCATCGTGCGCGAGTACCAGGACGATCGCGGCCAGTGCGTGTTCTTCCTGCTGGATTGCGGGCGCCGCATGCGCGCCGACGAGGGGACGGACGCGGGCGGCAGCCACTTCGACCAAGTGCTGGGCGCCTTGCTGCAACTGTCGCGCATCGCGCTGAAAGAGGGCGACGAGGTCGGCGCCATGACCTTCGGCTGCCAACCCGAAGAACGGCGCCACATCGCGCCGCGCAAGGGCGCGGCCGGCTTCAGCGCCCTCATGGAGGGGCTGTACGACGTGCAGCCCAGCGCCATCCATTCCGATTACATCCAGGCGTCCCGCCTGCTGATGGCCTCGCATCACCGCCGCGCGCTGGTCATCGTGCTGACCAACTTCCGTGACGAGGACACCGCCGAGCTGGGGCCGGCGCTGGGCCTGCTGCGCCGCCAGCATCTGGTGATGGTGGCCAGCCTGCGCGAACGGGTCCTGGGCCAGTTGGCCGGGCAGGGCCTGCAAGCGCCCGGCAGTCCCGTCGACGTGGCGTCCGCGCACCTGTTCTCCCAGGCGCGCCGCGATGCCTTCGAGCGTCTGGCGGGCACCGAGATGCTGGCTGTCGACGCCGAACCCGGCCAATTGGCCGCCGCGCTGGTCGACCGCTACCTCACCGTGAAACGGGCTGGCGCGCTGTAGTTTTATCGCCTTTTTTGCCCCGATTCGCACGGCTGACACACTTTGGTTTGCCACCGCGCCGGAAAAGATGCTATAGTTTTCTGCTTTCTCCAACTAATTCAAGGGATTACCTATGGTGGTGATTCGTCTGGCTCGTGGCGGCTCCAAGAAGCGCCCCTTCTACAACCTGGTGGCTACGGATTCGCGCAACCGCCGCGACGGTCGTTTCGTCGAGCGCGTGGGTTTCTACAACCCCGTCGGCAGCGAAGGCACGGAAAACCTGCGCATCGCTCTGGATCGCGTTCAGTACTGGACCGGCAACGGCGCCCAGCTGTCGCCCGCCGTCGAGCGCCTGGTCAAGGAATACTCGGCCAAGGTTTCCGCCGCGGCCTAAGCCGTTGGCAGGCTTTGTCGGTCATTCCCGGCTCGCGTGACACAGGCAGTAAATCCTGGCGCGGTTCCGCCTGATCTGGTGGAACTCGGCCGCATCACGGCGGCTTACGGCGTCAAGGGCTGGATCAAGGTCCAGCCGCATTCCGCGCAGGCCGAAGTCCTGCGCTCGGTCAAGCAATGGTGGCTGCTTCGCCCCGTGCCCCAGGCGGCGCGGGGCTCCGCCGCGCCCGTGCCTGTCGCGCATGCCATCGTGCAGTCGCGTGCCCAGGGCTCGACGGTGGTGGCCCAGCTTGCCGGCCTGTCCGACCGGGACCAGGCCGAGGCCCTGCGTGGGTGCGTGGTGCTTGCGTCCCGCAGCGCCTTTCCGCAGCCCGGCGAAGACGAATATTATTGGGTCGACCTGATCGGCTGCGACCTCTACAGCACGGCCGAAGGGCCGGCCCAGTTGCTGGGCCGCGTCGAGGAAGTGCTGGACAACGGCGCGCACGCCATTCTTCGGGTGGCGCGCCTGCGTGCCGAAGCCGAAGGGCAGGCCCCCCAGCCGGTACTCGACGCCAAGGGGCGCCCGGCCGACATGCTGGTGCCGTTCGTGCAGGCTCACATCCACGGAGTCGACCTGGCGGCTCGCCGTATCGACAGCGACTGGCCGGTCGAATACTGACCGATGCGTTTCGACGTCGTCACGCTGTTCCCCGACATGTTCGCCGTGGTCCGCGACCTCGGCGTCACGGGCCGTGCGCACGGCCAGGGGATCTGGTCGCTGCACGCCTGGAACCCGCGCGAATTCACCCATGACGTGCACCGCACGGTGGACGACCGTCCCTATGGCGGCGGCCCCGGCATGGTGATGATGGCGGCCCCGCTCGAAGCCGCCGTCGCCGCCGCGCAGGCCGCCCGCGCCCAGCAGGGCCTGGGCGCCGCGCCCGTCATCCTGTTGTCGCCCACCGGCCGCCGCTACGATCAGCGGGCAGCGGGGGAAATGGCCGCCGGCGACGGCGCCATCTTCATCTGTGGCCGCTACGAAGGCGTCGACCAGCGCTTCATCGACCGCTGCGTCACGCTCGAACTGTCGCTGGGCGACTTCGTGCTGTCGGGCGGCGAACTGGCCGCGCTGGCCATGATCGACGCCGCGGTGCGCCTGCTGCCGGGCGTGCTCAACGACGGCGACTCGGCCTTGCAGGATTCCTTCAATCCCGCGCTGGACGGCCTGCTCGACAGCCCCCATTACACCCGCCCCGAAGTCTACGAGGGCGGGCAGGTGCCGGCGCAACTGCTCAGCGGGCATCACGCGCACATCGCGCGCTGGCGCCGCGAGCAGTCCCTCGCGCTCACTGCGCGCCGCCGCCCCGAGCTCATCGATCGCGCCCGCGCCGATGGCCGCCTGACGCCGGCCGACGAGCGCTTCCTGGCCGCGTTGCCGCCCTCGTCCGCGGACTGAGCGCCCGCGGCATCCGGCGTCGTCCTGGCGGCCGCTGCCCAGCTTCCCACCTTGATGGTCCGACGTTCCTGGGCGGGCAACGGCTGTCCGCCGGTCGCCGGACCGGCAACCGGCGGCGCGGCGCCGGATTCTCAGGCATTTCTCTAAGGACATACCCCAGTCCCTCATAGGCGTGCGCCGGTGCGCTAGGGCAATCCCCAGCTTTTGCCGCGAGGCGGATTCTTTCTAGGATTGAAACTTCCATAATATTGAAACTTTCAATCGTGGCCAGATCCGCCGCCGCCGTGGTTCGCCCCAAGAGCCTGATCGATCTCTGGTTGGGCGCGCAACTGCGCCAGTTGCGCAAGCGCCGGGGCCTGTCCCTGGCCGAGGTGTCCGCGGCCTGCGACGTGTCGCTGGGCATGCTCAGCCAGATCGAGCGCGGCCTCAGCGCCCCGTCGCTGCGCGCGCTGCAGGCGCTGTCCCGGCTGTACGGTGTTTCCATTGACGACCTGCTGCGCAATGCCGGACAGGACGGCGGCGACACCGACGGGCACGTGCTGCGCGCCGGACTGCACCGCCGCATCGACAGCCTCGACCGGGGCGTCTCCAAAGAGGTGTACACGCCGCCGCGTTCCAGCACGCTGGACCTGTGCCGGGCGGTGCTCGCCCCAGGCGGCGCCAGCGGCGACGAACTGTTCGTCACCGACACGCACCAGCAGGTGGGCCTGGTCGTGCGCGGCGAACTCGATCTCTGGATCGGCCAGCGCGTCGTGCGCCTGCGGTCCGGGGACAGCTTCTGCTATGCGGGCAACGAGCCCCGCCGCTGGTGCAATCCCGGCGACACCGAAACCGAAGTCATCTGGGCGATCAGCCATTCGGCCTCCCAGGCATCGGCCGGCCAGCCCCCGCCACCAGGCGCGGGCGGCAGTTCCATCTCAACAGATCAGCAAGGGGAATGACCATGAAGTTCAAGACTCTGACGATGGCCGCCATGATGGCCGCCGCGGTTCTGGCCGGTGGGGCCGCGCACGCGCAGCAGGCGCTCAAGGTGGGATCGACGCCGACCGGCAGCCCGTTCACCTTCCTGGACACCAAGACCAACAGCATCCAGGGCGTGATGGTGGACATCACCAACGCCATCGCCAGGGATGCGGGCTTCAAGGCCACCATTGAGCCGATGCAGTTCTCGGCGCTGATCGGCTCGCTGACGTCCAGGCGCATCGACCTCATTTCGGCGGCCATGTTCATCACGCCCACGCGCAAGGAGGTCGTCGATTTCTCCGAACCGATCTACTCGTACGGGGACGGCATGGTGGTCCCGAAGGCCGACGAGAAGGCCTACAAGAACTATGCGGACATGAAGGGCATGACCGTTGGCGTGCAGGTCGGCACGGCCTTCGTCGAGCCCATGCAGAAAAGCGGCATCTTCAAGGAAGTGAAGCTGTACGAGTCCACGCCCGACATCATGCGCGACGTCAACGCGGGCCGTTTGCAGGCGGGCTTCCTCGATTTTCCGATCGCGGCCTACGCCATCAACCAGGGCAGTTATCCCAATCTGAAGATGGTGCGCAGCTACCAGCCCACCGTGACTTCCAGCGTGGGCATCGCCACGCGCAAGGACGACAAGGAACTGCTGGCCAAGGTGAACGCCTCGCTGGCCAAGCTCAAGAGCAGTGGCGAGCTGGACAAGATATTCAAGAAGTGGGGGCTGGATTGAACCGGGGCGGGTCATGACCCAGTTCTTCAACGACGCGGCGCAGTTCCTGCCGATCCTGCTTCAGGGCGCCTGGCTGACCGTGGTGGTGGCCGCGGGCTCCCTGATCTTCTCCACGCTGCTGGGGCTGGTCTGGGCGCTGATGCGGGTCGGCAACATCCCCGTGCTGGCCAGGATCAGCGCGGGCATCATCAACGTGCTGCGCGGCATTCCCATCATCGTCCTGCTGTTCTACATCTACTTCGTGATGCCGGACATCGGCATCGCGCTGACGGCCACGCAGGCGGCCATCATCGGGCTGGGCATCGCCTATTCGGCCTACCAGGCCGAGAACTACCGGGCGGCCATCCAGGCGGTGGACGAGGGGCAGATCGAGGCGGCGCAGGCCATGGGCATGGGCTGGTGGCTGACGATGCGGCGCGTGGTGCTGCCGCAGGCTTTCAAGACCATGCTGCCGCCGTACGGCAACATCATGATCATGATGCTGAAGGACTCGTCGCAGGCGTCCACCATCACCGTGGCGGAACTGGCGCTGCAAGGCAAGATGATCGCCGTCTCCACCTTCAAGAACTCCACGGTGTTCTCGCTGGTGGCCCTGATGTACCTGATGATGTGCGTGCCGCTCATCCTGTTCGTGCGGCACATGGAAAAAAGGAGCGCCAAGCGATGAGCATGATCCGCGTGGAAGGCCTGCGCAAGCGCTTCGGCGACCTGGAAGTGCTCAAGGGCATCGACGTCGAAGTGCAGAAGGGGGAAGTGGTCTGCGTCATCGGTCCGTCGGGCTCGGGCAAGTCCACCATCCTGCGCTGCATCAACGGGCTGGAGCGTTATGAGGGCGGGATCATCAGCGTCGACGGCGTGAAGGTCGACCGCGACGATCCGTCCATCGTGTCGATACGCACGCAGGTCGCCATGGTGTTCCAGCGCTTCAATCTGTTCCCGCACCGCACGGCGCTGGAAAACGTCGTGGAGGGGCCGATCCACGTGAAGAAGGAGCCGCGCGCGCAGGCGCTCGAACATGGCCGGCAATTGCTGGAGCAGGTCGGCCTGGCGGACAAGGCCGATGCCTATCCGCCCCAGTTGTCCGGCGGGCAGCAGCAGCGCGTGGCGATCGCGCGCGCGCTGGCCATGCGGCCCAAGGCCATCCTGTTCGACGAGCCCACGTCCGCGCTGGATCCTGAATTGGTGGGCGACGTGCTGCGCGTGATGCGCAGCCTGGCCGAGACCGGCATGACCATGATGGTGGTCACGCATGAAATGGACTTCGCGCGCGAAGTCGCCGACCGCGTGCTGTTCTGCGACGGCGGCGTGGTCGTCGAGCAGGGGCCGGCGCGCGAAGTCCTGAACCATCCGCGGCATCCGCGCGCGCAGGATTTCCTGCGGCGTGTGCTGCACCACTTGTGAGGCCATCCGTCATGTCGCAGCAAGCTCCTTTTCCCCTGTCCGCGTCGTTGTGGGCCGCCACCGCCGCCGCGCCGCCGGCCACCGGGCCGCTGGCCGCGGGCGCGCATCGCGCCGACGTGCTGGTGATCGGCGGCGGTTATGCCGGCCTGAGCACGGCGCTGCACCTGGCCCAGCAGGGCGTGGACGTGATGGTGCTGGAGGCCCGCGAGATCGGTTTCGGCGGATCGGGCCGCAACGGCGGGCAGGTGATCCCGGGCTTGAAATACGACCCGGACGATCTGCTGCGCATGTATGGGGGCGACGCCGGCGAGCGGCTCATCCAGATGGCCGGCGGCACGCCCGACCTGGTGTTCGACCTGATCGAGAGGCACGGCATGGAGGTGCCGCGTGCGCGGGCCGGCTGGATCCAGGGCGCGCATACCGAGGCTGCCCTGAAGACGGCCGCCAGCCGGGTGGCGCAATGGGCGCGTCACGGCGCCGACGTCCAGGAACTGGATCGCGCGGAAACCGCGCGTCTGCTGGGCACGACGCGGTATCTGGGCGGCTGGGTGGATCGCCGTGCCGGGACGGTGCAGCCGCTGTCCTACGCGCGGGGGCTGGCGCGCGCGGCCCTGGCCGCGGGCGCGCGCGTGCATACGGACTCGCCGGTGACGGGCCTGCGGCGCAATGGGTCGCAATGGACGGCAAGCACCGCCAGCGGCGGACAGGTCTCGGCGGGCCGCGTGGTGATGTGCGCCAACGCCTATTGCGGCGACCTGTGGCCGGGGCTGAAGCCGTCCATCATCGATGCCAACACCTATCAGGTGGCCACCCAGCCGCTGCCGCCCGAAGTGCGAGCCAGCATTCTGCCCCAGGGGCATGTGTCGTCGGATACGCGCAACCTGTTGCTGTACTTCCGGCTGGATCACGAGGGCCGGCTGCTGATGGGCGGCCGCGGACCGTTCCGCGAGCCCGATGGGAAGGCCGATTGGGCGCATCTGGAGCGCGTGCTGGTCAAGCTGTTTCCGCAGGCCGCTGGCGTGCCGATCCAGTTCCGCTGGTGCGGACGCGTGGCCGTCACGCGCGACTATCTGCCACACCTGCACGAACCCGCCCCCGGCTTGCTGGTGGACATCGGCTGCCAGGGGCGCGGGGTAGGGCTGCAGACCGCCATGGGCCGCGCCATGGCGCGGTACGTGGTCAGCGGCGACCGCCAGGCGCTGCCGCTGCCCGTCACCGGCATCAAGCCGTTTCCCCTGTACGGCCTGCGCCGGTTGTATGTGGGCGCCGTGGTGAACTGGTATCGGATGACCGACGGCGGGGTGTAGCGGCGGGGCGTGCCTGCGTCAGGCCGCCGCCGCCATGGCGGCGGGAAACGTCACCTCGACGCAGAATCCGCGGTTCTCCAGCCCGTCGCAGCATTCGATGCGCGCGCGGTGCAATTGCGCGATCTGCGCCACCAGCGACAGCCCGATGCCGCTGCCGCGCGTGACGGTGCCTTGCGCGCGGTAGAAACGCTGGAAAATGCGGTCGCGCTCGTTCTCGGGCACGCCCGGCCCGTTGTCGGCCACCCGCAGCAGGGCGCCGCCATCCTGCCGGGGGCCGCAGCAGACGTCGATGCGGCCGCCTTCGGGGGTATAGCGCAATGCGTTGTCGACCAGGTTGCTGACCAGGACGCCCAGCGCGTCCAGGTCGCCATGTATCGTGCAGGGCTGCACGTCCAGCACCACGCGCTGGCCCTTGGCGCGCGCGGCCGATTCGTGGTCGCGCACCATCAGCGCCACCAGCGTGGCCAGTTCGACGGGCTCGTTCGGGGCGTGCTCCAGCGCGTCCAGCCGGGCCTGGTCCAGCAGTTGCTCGGATAGCCGCGTGGCACGCCGCGCCGCCGTCAGCAGCTTGTCCAGCGCCTGGTCCTTTTCCCCGATCTGCGTGGCGCCGCGCGCCACTTCGGCCTGCGTGGTCAGCACGGCCAGCGGCGTGCGCAGCTCGTGCGCCGCGTCGGCGATCAGGCGCCGTTCGCGGGTCAGGGCGGTATCCAGGCGCGCCAGCAGGCGGTTGATGGAGTCGATCAGGGGGCGCAGCTCGATGGGCATGTCCCGCGTCGGCAGCGGCGCCAGATCGAAGGGGTCGCGTTTCTGCATGGCGCCGCGCAGGCTGTCGATGCTGCGCAGGCCTCGCCGCAACACGCAGAACACAGACAGGCTGAGCAGGGCGAACAGGATTGCGGTGGCGTTCAGGCTCTCGCGCATCCAGCGATGGAATTCGGCGCGGCGCTTGCTGAGGGGGTGGCCCACCTGGACCTGTACCCGGTTGTCGCGGTCGTTCAATGAATAGACGCGCCAGGGCTCGCTGTTGATCTCGATATCGGTGTAGCCCAGCCGGTCCGTGCCGCCCGCGATGGGCGTGAGCGGCGCGTCGGCGGAGCGCAGCGTCATGGCGCGCGGCCCGTCCAGTTGCCACACCTGGAAGCTCAGGCCGTCTGTGTCCTGCTTGCTGCGGGCCATGTTCTCGGGCAGGCGAAACCCGGTGGATTCGTTGGCGGGCGCCATGGGGCCGGGCAGGGACAGCAGCACCTTCTGGGCCACGTCTTCCAGGTCGGCGTCCCACTTGCCCGTCTGCTGGCGCCCCATTTCCACGGCCTGCATGGTGAACCAGGCCCCCCAGTTCAGCAGCACCGTCAGCAGCAGGGCCAGCAGCAGGCGGCGTTTCAGGGAGGTGGCGCGGCGGTCGCGAGGGGTACGGGCCGTGCCGCAAGCAGTCAGGGCGGCGGGGGGGCCGGTCTCTTCGCCATCCGCCGTGCGGTACCGAACGGCGCCCGCCATGGGCGCGGCGCCGGCCGGGGCGTCTTCATGGATACGGCCACGCTTGCAGCCTTGCCGGAGCCATGCGCGAAAGCTCATGCCCCGTCCTCGGGAATCCGGTAGCCGTAACCGTGCACGGTCTCGATCAGCCCGTCGCCCAGCTTGCGCCGCAACTGGTGCACGTACACCGCGACCGTATTGCTCTCGATGGTGCCGTGCCCGCCATAGACCGCATCTTCCAGCTGCTCGCGCGTGACGGCGCGGCCGCGGCGCTCCAGCAGGGCCAGCAGCGTGCGGTATTCGTTGGCGCTGAGCGAGACGGGCGTTTCGCCCCGGCGGACCACCCTCGCCGCCGGATCGACCACCACGTCGCCATGGCGCAGCAGCGGCGACACCTGGTTGCTGCTGCGGCGGATCACGGCGCGCAGCCGGGCCAGCAGTTCTTCGAGCTGGAAGGGCTTGATCACGTAGTCGTCCGCGCCGGCGTCCAGGCCGCGGATGCGGTCGCTGAGCTGGTCGCGCGCCGTCACCAGCAGCACGGGCGTGGTGTCGTAGGCGCTGCGCAGCGCGTGCAGCACCGTCAGGCCGGATTCGCCAGGCAGGCCGACGTCCAGCAGCACCGCGCGATAACGGTGATCGATCAGCGCCACGCGCGCCGCGGCCGCGTCGCGCACCCAGTCCACCTCGGCCGACAGCCCGCGCGCCAGGCCGGCCTGCATGGCCTCGCCAAGCATGGGGTCGTCTTCCACCAGCAGGATCTGCATCGTCGATCGGGTTCCGTAAATGAGGGTTGCATGGCACCGTCCACGCGGTGCGTCCAGGCCGCAGTGTGAAGCCCGGCAGTTAAAAAGAATTTAAAGCCGCGGCCCCAGAATCCGTGTGATCGGGCGCCACGCGGGGTGGTTTTGCCGGATATTACGGGGAAATGCCATGAAACGACGTTTGCCGGCTCTGGCCGGCCTGCTGCTTGCGGGCGCGGCGCTGCCGCAAGCGTATGCGCAACAGAACTTTATCGGTATCGGCGCGGCCGTCGTGCCGCGCTACGAGGGATCGGACGAATACCGCGTCCGGCCGGTGCCGCTGGTCAATTACGAGAACGGCCCGTTCTTCATCGCGCCGCGTGGCGGCATGCCCTCGCTGGGCCTGAAGATGAAGGCGCTGCCGGACGTCACCATCGGCGCGTTCGTGGGCCTGAACATGGGCCGCGACGAAGACGATGCCGACCGGCTGCACGGCATGGGCGACATCGATACCCACGCCACCTACGGCGGCTTCGCGGAATGGACGCCGGGCCGATTCAAGCTGGGCGCGGCCTATGCGCAGGCGGCCAAGAGCGGCTATGGCGGCTCGCTGGAACTGAGCGCCTCCTACGCCCTGGTGCAGACCCAGCGCGACCGCCTGAGCCTGGGCGTCAGCACGGTCTGGTCCAACGACGACGCCATGCAGACCTGGTTCGGCGTGTCGCAGCGCCAGGCCGCGCGCAGCAACGGCCATCTCAGTGCCTATGACGCCGGTTCGGGCTTCCGTAACGCGTCGCTGTCCGCCACCTGGATGCACAACGTCAGCGGCAACTGGAGCGTCATGAGCACGGCCGGCGTGCGTACGCTGCTGGGCGATGCCAAGGACAGCCCCCTGGTCGAGCGCAAGACCAGCGTCTACGGCGCCGTGGGCGTCATCTACGCATTCTGATCAACGGGCGCCCGGCTTTGTCCCGGCGCATCTCTGCCGGGTGGCGCAGCGCCAGGGCGACAGCGTTCGAACGGCCGTCCGGGCCGTCTCCGACCCCATGAAAAACGCCCGCCGATGCCGGCGGGCGTTTTTTTCCACGGGCAATGCGAGGCTCAGTCGCCCAGCTTGCCGCGTTGCTGCCGCACCTTGGCCAGCGTTTCCTCGAACTGCGCCAGGCGGGCCTTCTCCTGCTCGACCACGGCGGCGGGCGCGCGCTCGACGAAGCTGGCGTTCGACAGCTTGCCATTCGCCTTGGCGATCTCGCCGGCCAGGCGGGCGATTTCCTTGTCCAGGCGCACGCGTTCGGCGGCCACGTCGACTTCGACGCGCAGCATCAGGCGCGACTGGCCCACCACCTGCACCGGCGCGCCGGCGTCCGGCAGCACGGCCACCACGTCCACCTGGCTCAGCTTGGCCAGCGCGGCCAGGTAGGGGCCGTTGCGGGTCAGCGTGGCGGCATCGCCCTCGGCCACCAGCGGCACGCGCTGGGCGGGCGACAGGTTCATCTCGCCGCGCAGCGCGCGCACGGCCTCGATCTGCAGCTTCAGTTCGGCCACCTCGGCTTGCGCCGCCGTGTCGATCGCCTCGGGGCTGGGCACGGGGTAGGGCTGCACGCTGACGCTGGCCACCTGGCCCAAGGCGCGCTTGCCGGCCACCACCGAGACCTTCTGCCACAGCTCTTCCGTGATGAACGGGATGACCGGGTGCGCCAGTCGCAGCACCGCTTCCAGCACGCGGATCAGCGTGCGGCGCGTGCCCAGCTGCTGGGCCGGCGTGCCCGACTGGATCTGCACCTTGGCCAGTTCCAGGTACCAGTCGCAGTACTCGTCCCACACGAAGCGGTACAGCGCATTGGCGATGTTGTCGAAGCGGTAGTCGGCGTAGCCCTTGGCGACGTCGGCTTCCAGGCCCTGCAGCGCGCTGACGATCCAGCGGTCGGCGAACGAGGTCTCGCCCTGGCCGCCCGTCGTCAGGTCATGGCCCTCGGTGTTCATCAGCACGAAGCGCGTGGCGTTCCACAGCTTGTTGCAGAAGTTGCGGTAGCCCTCGCAGCGCTTCAGGTCGAAGTTGATGTTGCGGCCCAGCGTGGCGTAGGCGGCCATGGTGAAACGCAGCGCGTCGGTGCCGAACGCGGGAATGCCGTCCGGAAACTGGCGGCGCGTCGCCTTCTCGATGGCGCCGGCCTGCTTGGGATTCATCAGGCCGAAGGTGCGCTTCTTCACCAGGCCTTCCAGGTCGATGCCGTCGATCAGGTCGACGGGGTCGAGCGTGTTGCCCTTGGACTTGCTCATCTTCTGGCCTTCCGCGTCGCGGATCAGGCCGTGCACGTAGACGTGCCGGAACGGGATCTCGCCCGTCATGTGCAGGGTCATCATGACCATGCGCGCCACCCAGAAGAAGATGATGTCGAAGCCCGTGACCAGCACGCTGGAGGGCAGGTAGCGGCGCAGGTCGGCGGTGTCTTCCGGCCAGCCCATGGTGGTGAAGGGCACCAGCGCCGACGAGAACCACGTGTCGAGCACGTCGGCGTCGCGCGTCAGCGGGCCGTCGACGCCCGCGGCGCGTGCCTGCGCCCGCGCGTCGGCCTCGTCGTAGCCGACGAACACCTCGCCATCCGGGCCGTACCATGCCGGGATCTGGTGGCCCCACCACAGCTGGCGCGAGATGCACCAGTCCTGGATGTTCTCCAGCCATTGGTTGTAGATGGTGGTCCAGTTCTCGGGGAAGAACTGCACGCGGCCGTCGGCCACGGCGTCCAGCGCCACCTGCGTGATGCTCTTGCCGGGGTTGCGGGTGCCTTCGGGCGCGGGCTTGCTCATGGCCACGAACCACTGGTCCGTCAGCATGGGTTCGAGCACGACGCCGGTGCGGTCGCCGCGCGGCTGCATCATCTTGTGCGCCTCGACCTTGACCAGGTAGCCCTTCTGCTGCAGCTCGGCCACCACGGCCTCGCGCGCCACGTAGCGGTCCATGCCCTGGAACTGGACGGGGCCGTTCTCGTTGATGCGCGCGTCCAGCGTGAAGATCACGATCAGCGGCAGGTCGTGGCGCTGCGCGCAGGCATAGTCGTTGAAGTCGTGCGCGCCGGTGATCTTGACGCAGCCCGTGCCGAACTCGGGATCGACGAAATCGTCGGCGATGATCGGGATGTTGCGGTCGCACAGCGGCAGTTCGACCTGCTTGCCGACCAGGTGCCGGTAGCGGGCATCGTCGGGGTGCACGCACAGCGCGCCGTCGGCCAGCATGGTCTCGGGCCGCGTGGTGGCGATGGTCATGCCGCGCAGCGTGACCGTGTTGCCGTCCTTGTCGGTGATGGTCTGCGGGCCGTCGACGAAGGGGTAGAGGATGTGCCACATGTGGCCGTCGGTCTCTTCCGACTGCACTTCCAGGTCGGACACGGCCGTCAGCAGCTTGGGGTCCCAGTTCACCAGGCGCTTGCCCCGGTAGATCAGGCCCTGCTTGTACAGCCGCACGAAGGTCTCGACCACGCCGCGCGACATGCGCTCGTCCATGGTGAAGTATTCGCGGGCCCAGTCGGCCGAGGCGCCCAGGCGGCGCACCTGGCTGGTGATGGTGCTGCCCGACTGGCCCTTCCATTCCCAGACCTTCTCCACGAACTTCTCGCGGCCCAGGTCGTGGCGCGATACCTTCTGGGCGTCGAGCTGGCGCTCGACCACGATCTGCGTGGCGATGCCGGCGTGGTCCGTGCCGGGCACGAACACCGTGTCGTCGCCGCGCATGCGGTGATAGCGCACCAGGCCGTCCATGATGGTCTGGTTGAACGCGTGGCCCATGTGCAGGGTGCCCGTGACGTTGGGCGGCGGGAACTGGACCACGTAGGGCTGGGGGTCGGTCCCCGTTTGCACGTGCTGGCCGCCTTCGAAGTAACCGCGGCGCGCCCATTCGGCATACCAGCGGGATTCGATGTCGGAGGGTTCGAAACTCTTGGACAGTTCCGGTGTCTCGATGGAGGCGGCCCCGGTGTCGGGGGTCTCGGGGCGATCGGCAGCTTGGGTCATTACGGGTTCCGGCAATACAGGGGGCTCGGCCAGGGGGATGGCCAGCCAAACCGTCGATTTTAAGATGTAAATAGGTTCTTTTCGGCGTGCTAGAATGCCGGGTTACTGTAAACCAGTTCGAAGTGTCTGTTTTCTTTACGGAAAACGCCTGTGGAAACGGGTGTGGGGCAGGTGCGGCACAGGTGCGGCAAACCCGAAACCCCACCCAAGCGCCCAGGACACATCGCAGAAAACCCAAGAAACCCGAGATTTTCCGGAGTCCTCATGTCCAATCAACGTACCCTCTCGATCATCAAGCCCGACGCCGTCGCCAAGAACGTCATCGGCCAGATCGTCAGCCGCTTCGAAGAAGCCGGCCTGAAGGTCATCGCCGCCCGCCTGACGCAACTGTCGCGCGCCGATGCCGAGCGCTTCTACGCCGTGCACGCCGCCCGTCCGTTCTTCAAGGACCTGGTCGACTTCATGGTCTCCGGCCCCGTGTTCGTGCAAGTCCTGGAAGGCGCCGACGCCATCCAGAAGAACCGCGACCTGATGGGCGCCACCGATCCCAAGAAGGCCGAGAAGGGCACCATCCGCGCCGACTTCGCCGACAGCATCGACGCCAACGCCGTCCACGGCTCCGACGCTCCGGAAACGGCCGCTGTCGAAATCGCCTTCTTCTTCCCCGAAATCAACATCCACAGCCGTTGATTTCCCGCGGCCCCGTCACGGGGCCGCTCAGCAAGACACTGCAAGACATGGAATCCGAACGCATCAATCTGCTGGGCATGGATGCCGCGGCGCTGTCCGAACTGGTCGGGCAGTGGGGCGGCAAGCCTTTTCGCGCTCGTCAGTTGCAGCGCTGGATACACCAGCGCGGGGCTGATTCGTTCGACGCCATGTCCGACCTGGCCCGCGAATTCCGCGGCCAGCTGTCGCAGAACTGCCGCATCGAGGCGCTGCCGGTCAACACCGAGCAGCGCTCCTCCGACGGCACCCGCAAGTGGCTGTTCGACGTGGGCCAGGGCAACGCCATCGAAACGGTGTTCATCCCCGAAGACGATCGCGGCACGCTGTGCGTGTCCAGCCAGGCGGGCTGCGCCGTCAACTGCCGTTTCTGCTCCACCGGCCATCAGGGCTTCAACCGCAATCTCGGCACCGCCGAGATCATCGGCCAGCTGTGGTGGGCCAAGCGCGTGCTCGAGGCCGACGCCGGCACGGCGCGCCTGGCGGGCAGCAAAGCCTCGGCCGACACCGATACCCGCGTGGTCAGCAACGTCGTGATGATGGGCATGGGCGAGCCCCTGCTCAACTACGAGCAACTGCTGCCGGCGCTGCGCCTGATGCTCGACGACAACGCCTATGGGCTGTCGCGGCGCCGCGTCACGGTGTCCACCTCGGGCGTCGTGCCCATGATGGACCGCCTGTCGCAAGACTGTCCGGTGGCGCTTGCCGTGTCGCTGCACGCGCCCAACGACGCGCTGCGCGACGAGCTGGTGCCGCTGAACCGCAAGTACCCCCTGAAGTCGCTGCTCGACGCGTGCGAGCGCTATCTCGTCCATGCGCCGCGCGATTTCATCACTTTCGAATACTGCATGCTGGACGGCATCAACGATACCGACCAGCACGCCCGCGAACTCATCGACGTGGCCCGCCAGGTCCACTGCAAGCTCAACCTGATTCCGTTCAACCCGTTTCCGGCCTCCGGCCTGAAGCGCTCGCCCTCGGCGCGCGTCAAGGTATTCGCGCAGCGCCTGATGGACGCGGGCATCATCACCACGGTGCGCAAGACGCGCGGCGACGATATCGATGCCGCCTGCGGGCAGCTTGCCGGCGAGGTGCGCGACCGCACCCGCCTGGCCGAACGCAACGCGCGCGCCGCGCGCACCATTCCGATCGCACAGGTGAACGCATGACCCAGGAATCCGTGCCGACGCCGGCCGCGGCCCCGGCACCGGCTGGCAACGTACCGTCCACCGTCGGAGGCGCGCTGCGCGCCCTGCGCACGGCGCGCGGCTGGTCGCTCGAGGACGTCTCGGCCCGCATCAAGTTCTCGCCGCGCCAGTTGCAGGCCCTCGAGGAAGAGCGCTGGGAGGCCCTGCCCTCCGGCGTGTCGCTGCGCGGCCTCATCCGCAACTACGCACGCCTCTTGGGCGCCGATGGCGACGTCATCGCGGCCTCGCTCGACGGCGTGGCGCCGCCCGCCGCGCCGGGCCGCCCCCCGGTCAATGGCGTGCATCCGCGCACGGGCGCGGGCCTGTCCATCGAAGACGAACGCGCGCCCACCAGTTCCTGGGGCTGGCTCATCGCCATCCTGGTCGTGGTGGCCATCGCCATCGCCTACGCCTTCTGGCAGGGCTGGCTGCCGCAGGAGTGGCTGTCGTTCCAGTGGCTGGCGCACGTCATCACCCAATAAGCCGCAACGATGCAGGAGTCCGTCATGACCCCCAGCCAGGATGATCTGCCCCCGCCCGCCGTCGGCGCGGGCCAGCGCCGTGTCACGCGCGCCGTGAAGGTGCAGTGGAACGACCGCGTGGTCACCGTGGGCGGCGGCGCGCCGGTGGTGGTGCAATCCATGACCAACACCGACACGGCCGATGCCATCGCCACGGCCATCCAGGTCAAGGAACTGGTCCAGGCGGGCTCCGAGGTCGTGCGCATCACGGTCAACACGCCCGAGGCCGCCCGGGAAGTCGCCGCCATCCGCGAGCAGCTCGACCGCATGGGCGTGTCCGCGCCGCTGGTGGGCGACTTCCACTACAACGGCCACAAGCTGCTCACCCAGTTTCCCGAGTGCGCGCAGGCGCTGTCCAAGTACCGCATCAACCCGGGCAACATGGGCGGCGGCAAGCGCCGCGACGACAACTTCGCGCAGATGATCGAAGTCGCCTGCCGCCACGACAAGCCGGTGCGCATCGGCGTCAACTGGGGCAGCCTCGACCACGAACTCATGGCGCGCAAGATGGACGAGAACAGCCGCCGCTCGCAGCCCTGGGAAGCCCAGGCCGTCATGCGCGACGCGCTGGTGGTGTCGGCCATCAGCAACGCCCGGCGCGCCGAGGAACTCGGCCTGGGCGGCGACAAGATCATCCTGTCCTGCAAGGTCAGCCACGTGCAGGACCTCATCGCGGTCTACCGCGACCTGTCCGCGCGCTGCGACTACCCGCTGCACCTGGGCCTGACCGAGGCCGGCATGGGCAGCAAGGGCATCGTGGCGTCGACCGCCGCGCTGGCGGTGCTGCTGCAGGAAGGCATCGGCGACACCATCCGCATCTCGCTCACGCCCGAGCCGGGCGGCGACCGCGCCCGCGAAGTCATCGTCGCCCAGGAAATCCTGCAGACGATGGGCCTGCGCGCCTTCACCCCCATGGTGGTGGCGTGTCCCGGCTGCGGCCGCACCAGCAGCACCTTCTTCCAGGAACTGGCCGACAGCATCCAGTCGTACCTGCGCCGCCAGATGCCCGTCTGGCGCGCCCGGTATCCTGGCGTCGAATCCATGAACGTGGCCGTCATGGGCTGCGTGGTCAATGGTCCCGGCGAAAGCCGCCATGCCGACATCGGCATCAGCCTGCCCGGCACCGGAGAGGTGCCGGCCGCTCCTGTCTTCATCGACGGCGAACGCACGGTCACGCTCAAGGGCGACCACATCGCCCAGGAGTTCCAGGCCATCGTCGAAGACTACGTCGCGCGCCGCTACGGCGCCGTGGCGGCCCACTAGCACAAAGGAACTGGCTGTCCGGGGCGTCCGTTGCATGCGGGCGTCCGGCAGCGCGACACAGATGACGCAAGCCTTCCAGAAAGTCACCGCCATTCGCGGCATGAACGACCTGCTGCCCGGGGCCAGCGCCCGCTGGGAGCAATTCGAGGCCATCGTCCGCGCCTGGCTGCGCAGCTACGGCTACCGCAACGTGCGCACCCCGGTGCTGGAAAACACCCGCCTGTTCACGCGCGGTATCGGCGAAGTCACCGACATCGTCGAAAAAGAGATGTACACCTTCACGGACGCCCTCAACGGCGATTCGTTGACGCTGCGTCCTGAAATGACGGCCGGCATCGTGCGCGCCACCATCGAGCACAACCTGCTGTACGACCGGCCGCACCGTGTCTATTCCATCGGTCCCGTGTTCCGCCACGAGCGCCCCCAGCGCGGCCGCTACCGCCAGTTCCACCAGATCGACGTCGAGGCCCTGGGCTTCGCCGGTCCGGACGTCGATGCCGAACTCATCGTCATGCTGGGCCGCCTCTGGAAGATCCTGGGCCTGGCCGACGTGCGCCTGGAACTGAATTCGCTGGGCCTGCCCGCCGAGCGCGCCGCGCACCGCGCCGCGCTCATCGCGCACCTGGAAAAGCACCAGGACATCCTGGACGAGGACGGCAAGCGCCGCCTGTACACCAACCCGCTGCGCGTGCTGGACACCAAGAACCCCGCCATGCAGGAAATGGCCGACAGCGCGCCGCGCCTGTTCGACTTCCTGGGCGACGAATCGCGCGCGCATTTCGACGGCGTCTGCCAGCGCCTGGCGGACGCGGGCATCGCTTACCGCCTGAACCCGCGCCTGGTGCGCGGCCTCGACTACTACAACTCCACCGTGTTCGAGTGGGTCACCGACCGCCTCGGATCCCAGGGCACGGTCTGCGGCGGCGGCCGCTACGACGGCCTGATCGAGCTGCTGGGCGGCAAGCCCGCGCCCGCCGTGGGCTTCGCCATCGGCGTCGAGCGCCTGCTCGACCTGTGGGAGCAGACCGTGCCGGCCGAACCCGTCGCCGAGTGCGAGGTCTACATCGTGCACCAGGGCGAAGACGCCCAGCGCCTGGCCGCCAAGGTCTCCGAGACCCTGCGCGACGCGGGCCTGGACGTCATCGTGCACGCCGGCGCCAGCAGCTTCAAGGCGCAGTTCAAGCGCGCCGATGCCAGCGGCGCCCGGGTTGCGGTTATTCTTGGCGGCGACGAAGTGGCCAACCAGACCGCCAGCGTCAAATTCCTCCGCCAGGCCGACCAGGACGGCGCCCAG
This sequence comes from Bordetella ansorpii, assembly GCF_900078705.1. Classification (GTDB taxonomy): domain Bacteria; phylum Pseudomonadota; class Gammaproteobacteria; order Burkholderiales; family Burkholderiaceae_B; genus Bordetella; species Bordetella ansorpii_A. Next base: position 788,172 of record NZ_FKIF01000007.1, on the reverse strand, counting down.
CAGCAAGTGCCGCTGGCGCAACTGGCGGATGTACTGAATTCCAAGGGTTAAGGCAGCAATGGCATACGATCTCGAAGAACAGGAAAAACTCGACGCGCTGAAGGCGTGGTGGGCACGCTATGGCATGCTCGTCACCATCGTGGTCGCCATCGCCGCCGTCGGCGCGGCCAGCTGGTCCGGCTGGCGCGCCTACCAGAACTACCGCGCCAACCAGGCCATGGGCTACTTCGAGGCGCTGGAAGACGCGGCCCGCCTGGGCGGCGCCGACTCGGCGGCGCGCATCAAGGCCGCCGCGCAGACCCTGCGCAACGACTATCCCTCGACCGGCTATGCCGGCCGCGGCGCGCTGATCGCCGCGCAGGCGCTGGGTGACCAGAAGGACATCGACGGCGCGCGCCAGCAGCTCGAATGGCTGGCGGGCCAGTCCAAGCAGCCCGCGCTGCAGCCCGTGGCGCGCCTGCGCCTGGCGGGCCTGCTGCTCGACCAGAAGCAATACGACCAGGCGCTGAAGCAGCTGGAGAACCCGCCGGCCGCGTTCGCCGCGCTGTATGCCGACCGCCGCGGCGACGTGCTGGCCGCGCAGGGCAAGCGCGACGAAGCCCGCGATGCCTGGAAGACCGCGCTGCAGGCGCTGGGCGCCGCCCATCCCCTGACGCAGATCGTGCAATTGAAACTCGACGCATTGAGCGGAGCCTGACAAGTGATGCGCTTCCCCCGTTTCGGCCGCTCCTGGCGCGGCGCCCTGGTCCTGGCCGGCATTGCCGTGCTGGGTGGTTGCTCGATGTTCGGCAGCGACGACACGCGCTATGCGCCGGTTCCGCTGACCGACTACAAGCCGGGCATCTCCGTCAACGCCTCCTGGAAGGCCTCGATCGGCAGCGGTTCCGGCCTGGGCTTCGTGCCCACGGTGGTGGGCGATGCCATCTATGCCGCCACGCCTGACGGCCGTGTCGGCAAGTTCGACCTGCTCAGCGGCCGTTCGCTGTGGCGCGTCTCGGCCGATACCCCGCTGTCGGCCGGCGCCGCCAGCGATGGCCGCGTCACCGTGGTGGCCACGCCCGTGGGCCAGATCATCGCGTTCGACGACACCGGAAAGGTCAAGTGGAAGGCCCAGGCCACCAGCGAAGTCACCGTGCCGCCCGTGGTCGGCGACGGCGTCGTGGTGGTGCGCAGCGGCGACTACCGCGTGCAGGCCTTCGACGCCAACACCGGCGACCGCCTCTGGAGCCTGCAGCGTCCCGGCCCCGCGCTGGCCCTGCGCAGCGCGGCCCAACTGGTCATCGCCCAGGGCCTGGTCATCACCGGCCTGCCTGGCGGCAAGATGATGGCCATCAACCTGGCCAGCGGCAACGTCCAATGGGAAGGCACGGTCGCCACGCCCAAGGGCGCCAGCGACCTCGAACGCCTGACCGACGTGGTCGGCGCGCCCGCGCTGGCCGGCCGCCTGCTGTGCGCCGTGGCCTACCAGGGCCGCGCCGTGTGCTTCGACGTGTCCGCCGGCGGCCGTCCGCTCTGGAGCAAGGACTTCTCCAGCTCCACCGGCCTGTCCGTCGACGACCGCTACGCCTACTCGTCCGACCAGCACAGCGTGGTCAACGCCTTCGCGCTGGATACCGGCGCCAACGTCTGGCGCCAGAACGCGCTGCGCAACCGTGCGCTGACCGTCCCGGTGTCTTACGGCGGCGCCGTCGCGGTGGGCGACCTCGAAGGCTACGTGCATTTCCTGTCGCGCAGCGACGGCGGCCTGCTGGCGCGCCTGTCGGTGGGCGGCGATCCTATCGTGTCTCCGCCCCAGGCCACGTCGCAAGGCGTGCTGGTGCAGACCGGCGATGGCGATCTGGTCATGATCGGCATCAAATAAACCAACCCGTTCTTCGCTCTTCCATCTACTGTGTCCTTCAAGCCTGTCGTCGCCCTGGTCGGCCGTCCCAACGTCGGTAAATCGACCCTTTTCAATCGCCTGACGCGTTCGCGCGCCGCGCTGGTGGCCGATTACGCCGGCCTGACGCGCGACCGCCACTATGGCGAGGGCAGAGTGGGCGAGATCCCGTTCATCGTCATCGATACGGGCGGTTTCGAACCCGTGGCCAAGACCGGCATCATGATGGAGATGGCGCGCCAGACGCGCCAGGCCATCGCCGAGGCCGACGTCGTCGTGTTCCTGGTCGATGCCCGGGCCGGCATCAACGCGCACGACCACGAAATCGCCCGCCTGCTGCGCAAGTCCGGCCAGCAGCGCGTGGTGCTGGCGGTCAACAAGGCCGAAGGCATGGGTTCCGGCGCCGCCACCGGAGATTTCCACGAACTGGGCCTGGGCCAGCCCACCCCCATTTCGGCCGCGCATGGCGATGGCATCGTCGACCTGATCGAGACCGCGCTGCGCGATCTCGTGCCGGTCGAGGAAGCGTCCGAAGAGCAGGAAGGCGAGGGCGAGCACGACCACCGCATCAAGCTGGCCATCGTGGGCCGCCCCAACGTGGGCAAGTCCACGCTGATCAACACGCTGATCGGCGAAGAGCGCGTCATCGCGTTCGACATGCCGGGCACCACGCGCGACGCCATCGAGATCGATTTCGAACGGGACGGCAAGCGCTATACGCTGATCGACACCGCGGGCCTGCGCAAGCGCGGCAAGGTGTTCGAGGCCATCGAGAAGTTCTCCGTCATCAAGACCCTGCAGGCCATCGAGGCCTGCAACGTGGTAGTCCTGGTGCTGGACGCACAGACCGAGGTGTCCGAGCAGGATGCCCACATTGCCGGGTTCGTGCTCGAAACCGGCCGCGCGGTGGTGGTGGCCATCAACAAATGGGACGGCCTGAGCCTAGACCAGCGCGAGCAGATCGAGCGCGAGTTCCAGCGCAAGCTGCGCTTCCTGTCGTTCGCCAACGTGCACACCATCTCGGCCCTGAAGGGCACGGGCATCAAGCCCCTGATGAAATCCGTCAATTCGGCCCATGCCGCGGCCTTCGCCAAGCTGTCCACGCCGAAGCTCACGCGCGAGCTGCAAACCGCCGTCGAGCAGCAGCAGCCACCCCGCAAGGGCATCTTCCGGCCGAAGATGCGGTACGCCCACCAGGGCGGCCAGAACCCGCCGCTGGTCATCATCCACGGCAACGCGCTGGACGCCATCCCGGATTCGTACCGGCGTTATCTCGAAACGCGCTTCCGCGAGGCCTTCAAGCTGGCCGGCACGCCGCTGCGCATCGAGTTCAAGTCTTCGCACAATCCCTACGCGGATCAAGAAGGTAAATGAGTAAAAGCAGGGCCGTTGCCGGGGCGGAATCCTCGGGGCGGCGCTCGGCATCAAGGGAATCTGCACTATGAGTCGTTACTGGAGCCCCGTGGTGGGCACGCTCAGCCCCTACGTTCCGGGTGAGCAGCCGAAGGTGGCCAACCTCGTCAAGCTCAACACCAACGAGAATCCCTACGGCCCGTCGCCGCGCGCCCTGCAAGCGATGCGCGACGCATGCGACGACGCCATGCGCCTGTACCCCGATCCCAATTCGGATCGCCTGCGCCAGGCCGCCGCGGCCAGCGCGGGTGTGCGTCCCGAGCAGGTGTTCGTGGGCAATGGTTCCGACGAAGTGCTGGCGCACGTTTTCATGGCGTTCTTCCAGCAACCGCAGCCGCTGCGTTTCCCCGACATCAGCTACAGCTTTTATCCGGTCTATTGCGGCCTGTACGGCGTGGCGCAGCACACCGTGCCGCTGACCGACGATTTCCGCATCGATCCGGCCGACTACCTGCCCGAAGCGGGCGATCGTGGTCCTGCCGGCGGCATCATTTTCCCGAATCCCAATGCCCCCACGGGCCGCGCGCTCGAACTGGGCGACGTCGAGCGCATCGTCGCCACCAATCCGCAATGCGTGGTGGTGGTCGATGAAGCCTATGTCGATTTCGGCGCCCAGTCGGCGGCCTCGCTGGTCGAGCGCCACGAGAATCTGCTGGTGGTGCAGACGCTGTCCAAGTCGCGTTCGCTGGCGGGCCTGCGGGTGGGTTTCGCCATCGGCCACGAGGCGCTGATCGACGGCCTGCAGCGCGTGAAGAACAGCTTCAATTCCTACCCGATCGACCGCGTGGCCGAGGCCGGCGCGGCCGCCGCGCTGGACGACGCGGGCCACTTCGAACGCACCCGCCGCGCCGTGATGGAAACCCGTGCGCGCATGACCGCGGGCCTGCACGACCTGGGCTTCGAAGTGCTGCCGTCGTCCGCCAATTTCGTGTTCGCCCGGCACCCCTCGCACGACGGCGCCGCCCTGGCCGCCGGCCTGCGCGACCGCGGCATCATCGTGCGCCATTTCAAGCAGCCGCGCATCGACCGGTTCCTGCGCATCACGGTGGGTACGGAGCCCCAGTGCACCACGTTGCTCGAAGCCTTGCGGGCACTGGTTGCGGGCTGAAAACTCTGGTGTCATCTTGCTCCCTGGGCCAAGTGGCACGGGCAGGGGAAACCCTGTAGAGTACGGATGAGTACCAACTCCGGCGTCTGCTGCCGTCTTCAACAAAACAAAAGGAGCCTGGCCAATGAGCAATAAAGGGCAAACTCTGCAAGATCCGTTCCTGAACACGCTGCGCAAAGAGCATGTGCCCGTGTCCATCTACCTCGTGAACGGCATCAAGCTTCAAGGGCAAATCGAATCTTTCGATCAGTACGTCGTCCTGCTGCGCAACACGGTCACCCAGATGGTCTACAAGCACGCCATCTCCACCGTGGTTCCCGCCCGGGCCGTCAATTTCCAGGTGGAAGTTCCTGCTGAATAACCCGCCTGTTCCGGTAGTGCCCCCTATTGCCCGCCGCGCGTTTCGCGCAGGCGGGCATTTTCGCTGGGGTCCCCCATTGCATGCCGGCGCTCGCTCGCCGGCAGGAGAGACCATTCAAGCATGCGTGCACTGATCATCAGCGTTGATCTGGGCAGTCCTGAACACGCCGCTCACGCCGACGAATTCGCCATGCTGGCGCGCGGCGCGGGCGCCGAGATCACCGGCATTCTCACCGCGCGGCGCGACACCCCCGACGCCAAGTTCTTCATCGGCTCGGGCAAGGTCGAAGAGGCCGTCATGATGGCCAAGGCCCAACTGGTCGACATCATCCTGTTCGACCAGCCGCTGTCGCCGGCCCAGCAGCGCAATCTCGAGCGCGAGTTCAATCTGCGCGTGGTCGACCGCGTGGCGCTCATCCTCGACATCTTCGCCCTGCGCGCCAAGAGCCACGAAGGCAAGCTGCAGGTCGAGCTGGCCCAGTTGCAGCACCTGGCCACGCGCCTGACCCGCCTGTGGTCCCACCTCGAGCGCCAGCGCGGCGGTATCGGCATGCGCGGTCCCGGCGAAGCCCAGCTCGAAATGGACCGCCGGATCATCGGCGACAAGGTCAAGGTGCTGCGCGAGCGGCTCGACCGCGTCGAGCGCCAGCGCGTCACCCAGCGCCGCGCCCGCGCGCGGGGCGGGGCCCTGTCGGTCTCGCTGGTGGGCTACACCAACGCCGGCAAGTCCACGCTGTTCAACGCGATGACGCGCGCCGGCGCCTATGCCGCCGACCAGTTGTTCGCCACCCTGGACACCACCACGCGCCGCATCTGGATCGAAGGGGCGGGCAATGTCGTGCTGTCCGACACCGTGGGCTTCATCCGCGACCTGCCGACCAAGCTGATCGCCGCGTTCCGCGCCACGCTGGAGGAAACGGTGCACGCCGACCTGCTGCTGCACGTGGTCGACGCCTCCAGCGCGCAGCGCGACGAGCAGATATTCGAAGTGAACAAGGTGCTGGCCGAGATCGGCGCGGCACAAATCCCGACAATCCTGGTCTATAACAAGATCGACCGAGCTGGCCTCGAGCCCAGGATCGACCGTGATGCACATGGTACGATTGCGCGCATATTCGTAAGCGCTACCGAGCGCGCCGGCTTGGATGCGTTGCGTGGGGCAATCGCAGAAACCGGCCAGATTGTGGGAAACAATGCGTCGAATCATCAAACTCTTCAATCTGAATGACCCGGGCTGGGGACGCGGCAACAACAACGGCTCCGAACCGCCGCGCCGCCCCAAGAACGAAGACGGTCCTCCGGACCTCGACGAAGTCTGGCGTGATTTCAACAACCGCCTGGGCTCGCTGTTCGGCCGCCGCGGGGGCGGAAACCGGCCCAACCGGGGCGGGGGCGTCACGCCGCCGTCGCCGCGTGGCGCGCGCATCGGCCTGGGCGTGATCGTCGCCGTGCTGGTCGCGCTGTGGCTGGCCAGCGGCTTCTTCATCGTCCAGGAAGGCCAGGTCGCCGTCGTCACGCAGTTCGGCAAGTACAAGAGCACCGCGCCCGCCGGCTTCCAGTGGCGCCTGCCGTATCCCATCCAAAGCCACGAAATGGTCAACATTTCGCAGCTGCGCACCTTCGAGGTGGGCTTCCGCGGCAATGCCCGCAACAAGGTCCTGCCCGAAGCGCTGATGCTGACCACGGACGAGAACATCGTCGACATGCAGTTCGTGGTGCAGTACCGCCTGCGCGCCGACGGCGCGCCGGACTACCTGTTCAAGATGCGTGATCCCGACGACGCGGTGCGCCAGGCCTCCGAGACCGCCATGCGCGAGATCGTCGGCAAGAAGCCCATGGACTTCGTGCTGTACGAAGGCCGGACCGAGGTCGCGTCCGAGGTCCAGACCCTGATGCAGCAGATCCTCGACCGCTATGCGGCCGGCATCCAGGTCAGCACCGTGGCCATCCAGAACGTGCAGCCGCCCGAGCAGGTCCAGGCCGCGTTCGACGACGCCGTCAAGGCCGGCCAGGATCGCGAGCGCCAGATCAACGAGGGCCAGGCCTACGCCAATGGCGTGGTGCCGCTGGCTTCCGGCCAGGCCTCGCGCATGGTCGAGCAGGCCGAGGGCTACAAGGCCAAGGTGGTGGGCGATGCGCAGGGTAACGCCGCGCGCTTCACGTCCATCCTGGCCGAGTACGAGAAATCGCCGCAGACCATGCGCCAGCGCATGTACCTCGAGACCATGCAGGAAGTCTTCACCAACGCCAGCAAGGTGATGGTGGATTCGCGCAGCAACAACAACATGCTGTACCTGCCGCTGGACAAGATCATGCAGCAGACGGCCAAGGACGGCGGCAAGCCGTCGGGCCAGGCCAGCTTCGGCCTGCCCGGCGCCAATACGCCCGCCGTGCCCGCCGCGCCGCAGCGTTCGTCCGGCGCGGGTTCCGCGTCCTCGGCCGGCGGCAACGCCGGCGCCAGCAGCGGCAACACGCTGACCCGCGACCGCATGTCGCGCTAACCCGAGGAATCCGGAACATGCAACGTCTCATGCCCATCCTGGTCGGATTGCTCATCGCGCTGGCCGCCCTGTCTTCCTGCGTCTTCACCGTGCGCGAGCGGGACTACGCCCTGGTGTTCTCCCTGGGCGAGGTCCGCAAGGTCATCAGCGAGCCTGGCCTGTACTTCAAGCTGCCGCCGCCGTTCCAGAACGTCGTCACCATCGACAAGCGCATCCTCACCATCGAGTCCACCGATGCCGAGCGCATCCAGACTTCCGAAAAGAAGAACCTGCTGATCGACTCGTACGTGAAGTGGCGCATCGCCGATCCGCGCCTGTACTACGTCACCTTCGGCGGCAACGAGCGCGCCGCCCAGGAACGCCTGCAGGCCCAGATCCGCGACGCCCTGAACGCCTCCGTCAACGTGCGCACCGTCAGCGACGTGGTCTCCACGCAGCGCGACAAGGTCATGGCCGAAATCCTGACCAACGTGGCCCGCCGCGCCCAACCCCTGGGCGTGGAAGTGGTCGACGTGCGCCTGCGCCGCATCGAGTTCGCGCCCGAGATCTCCGAGTCGGTCTACCGCCGCATGGAGGCCGAGCGTACCCGCGTGGCCAACGAACTGCGCTCCATCGGCGCCGCCGAAAGCGAGAAGATCCGCGCCGAGGCCGACCGCCAGCGCGAGGTCATCGTGGCCCAGGCCTATGCCAAGGCTCAGGCCGTCATGGGTGAAGGCGATGCGCAGGCCAGCAACATCTACGCGCAGGCCTTCGGCAAGAACCCCGAGTTCTACGACTACTACAAGAGCCTGGAAGCCTACCGTTCGGCCTTCTCCAAGCCCGGCGACGTGCTGGTGGTCGATCCCAGTTCCGACTTCTTCAACTACTTCAAGAACCCGAACCCGGGTTCGCGGCCGGCGGCGCCGGAAGCCGCCCGCCAGTAGTCGGGCCTGCCTCCCGTCGGGCCGCCCGCGGGCGGTCCGGCCTTGTCACGCCACCGGCGGCGCGAGCATGTATAATGCCGCGTAAGCTAGAAAACATTCCGCACACGGCTGAGCGGGGCTTACGCCCCCTCAGCCGTTTTTGTTTTGGCAACGCCCCGCGCACGCCGCGCGGCGTCATCCGGATAAATTCATGGGTAACTGGTTGCTGCCCGAAGGCTTCGCCGACGTATTGCCGGCCGAAGCCCGGCGCATCGAAGAGTTGCGCCGCGAACTGCTCGATCTGTATCGCACGTACGGGTTCGAACTGGTCGCGCCGCCCCTGGTCGAGTACATCGATTCACTGCTGTCCGCCACGGGCAGCGACCTCACGCTGCAGACGTGCCAACTGGTCGACCAGTTGTCCGGCCGCGCGCTCGGCGTACGCGCCGACATGACGACTCAGGTCACGCGCATCGACGCGCACCTGCTCAATCGCACCAGCGTCACGCGGCTTTGCTATTGCGGCAACGTGCTGCATGCGCGCCCGGCCGACCTGCTGTCCAGCCGCGAGCTGCTGCAGATCGGCGCCGAGATCTATGGCCATGCCGGCGTCGAGGCCGACCTCGAAATCCTGCGCATGGTGCTGGAGACGCTCGAGATCGCCGGCGTGCGCCAGCCCAGGCTGGACCTGTGCCATCCTGGCGTGCTGCATGCCATCCTGGAGTCCGACCCGGCCGCGCGCGCCAACGTCGACGCCATCATCATGCTGCTGCGCGAGAAGGATGGTCCCGGCCTGGCCGAACTGGGGCAGGGCGATGCGCCCGTCTCCCCGCGGACGCTGGCCGCGCTGCGCGCCCTGACCGAACTGTACGGCGGTCCCGAGGTGCTGGCCGAGGCCCGCGAGCGCCTGCCGGCGCTGCCCGGCCTGGGCCAGGCGCTCGATGGCCTGCAGACCCTGCTGGATGCGTTGCCGCAGGTCGCCATCAGCATCGACCTGGCCGATGTGGGCGGTTATGCCTATCACTCCGGCGCGACGTTCGCGGTCTATGCCGAAGGCTGGCACGACGCGCTGGTGCGCGGCGGCCGCTATGACAACGTCAGCCGCGCTTTTGGCCGGGCCCGTCCGGCCACCGGTTTCAGCCTCGACCTGCGCAAGCTGGCCGCCGGCCTGCCGCCGGCCGAGCGCGCTCCGGCCGTGCGCGCCCCCTGGAGCCAGGACCCGGCCCTGGCCGATGCCGTGCGCGGCCTGCGCCGCGCTGGCGAGATCGTGGTCCAGGTGCTGCCTGGCCACGAGCACGACCAGGACGAATTCGTCTGCGACCGCGAACTGGCGCTGCAGGATGGCGTCTGGACGGTCCGGGCGCTCTGAAGTTTTGAAGTAATCACCTAACCCCCGCCCCACACGGGCGGGCCCTTGGGGAGATTTCCGGATTTCCCGAGAAACTCTAGATCTGATTTCACCATGAGCAAGAACGTAGTCGTGATCGGCACCCAATGGGGTGACGAAGGCAAGGGCAAGATCGTCGACTTGCTGGCCGAATCCGTGGCCGGCGTCGTCCGTTTCCAGGGCGGCCACAATGCCGGCCACACCCTTTGGATCAATGGCAAGAAGACCATTCTGCGCCTGATCCCGTCGGGCATCATGCATCCTGGCGTGACCTGCTTCATCGGCAACGGCGTCGTGCTGTCTCCGGAAGCCCTGCTCAACGAGATCCAGGAGCTCGAGTCGGCCGGCCTGGACGTGCGCTCGCGCCTGCAGATCTCCGAGATCTGCCCGCTGATCCTGCCGTACCACGTGGCCGTCGACAAGGCCCGCGAAGCGCGCAAGGGCGAGGGCAAGATCGGCACCACCGGCCGCGGCATCGGCCCGGCCTATGAAGACAAGGTCGCCCGCCGCGCCATCCGCGTGCAGGACCTGTTCAATCCCTCGCTGTTCGACGAAAAGCTGGCCGAGGTGCTGGACTATCACAACTTCGTGCTGACCCAGTACCTGGGCGCCGAAGCCGTGTCGGCCAACGAGGTGCGCGACCAGGCCATGGCCCTGGCGCCCGCCATCGCCCCGATGGTCAAGGATGTCTCCAGCAACCTGTACGCCCTGCAGCAGGAAGGCAAGAGCCTGCTGTTCGAGGGCGCGCAAGGCGCGCTGCTGGACGTCGACCACGGCACCTATCCCTTCGTCACCAGCAGCAACTGCCTGGCGGGCGCGGCCTCGGCCGGCGCCGGCGTCGGCCCCCAGCAACTGCATTACGTCCTGGGCATCACCAAGGCCTACACCACGCGTGTCGGTTCGGGCCCGTTCCCGACCGAGCTCGTCGACGAGATCGGCACCCGCCTGGCCACCATCGGCAAGGAATTCGGCTCGGTCACCGGCCGTCCGCGCCGCTGCGGCTGGTTCGATGGCGCCGCGCTGAAGCGCTCGGTGCGCCTGAACGGCATTTCGGGCCTGTGCATCACCAAGCTCGACGTGCTGGACGGCCTGGAAACCATCCAGCTGGGCGTCGGTTACCGTGTCGACGGCGAGTTCCGCGACGTGCTGCCGTACGGCGCGCACGCCGTGGCGCAGGCCCAGCCCGTGTTCGAAGAACTGCCCGGCTGGAGCGAGTCCACCGTCGGCATCACCGAATACGCCAAGCTGCCCGCCAATGCCCGCCGCTACCTCGAACGCGTGGCCGAAGTGTGCGGCGTGCCGATCGACCTGGTGTCCACCGGCCCCGACCGCAACGAAACCATCTTCCTGCGCCACCCCCTGAAGGGCTGAGGAGTCCGTCATGCCAGCCAGTACCGATAGCCATCTGTGGGTGTCGTGGGATCAGTACCACAAACTGATTGAACGCCTTGCGCTGCAGGTGTACGAGTCGGGCTGGCAGTTCGACCTGATCCTGTGCCTGGCCCGCGGCGGTGTGCGCGTGGGCGATGTCATGTCGCGCATTTTCGATGTGCCGCTGGGCATCCTGGCCACCAGCAGCTATCGCGAGGCGGCCGGCACCAAGCAGGGCGACCTGGATATCGCCCAGTTCATCACCATCACCCGCGGCGCGCCGCAGGGCAGGGTGCTGCTGGTCGATGACATGGTGGACACGGGGCTGACGTTCAACCGGGTCTGCGAGCACCTGAGGACGCAGTTCCCGGCCATTACCGAGCTGCGCAGCGCGGTGCTGTGGTGGAAAGGGCATTCCAAGGCCACGCCCGACTATTTCGTCGACAAGCTGCCCACGAATCCCTGGATCCACCAGCCCTTCGAAGACTACGACAGCCTGCGTCCGCACCAGCTCGAGGCGTGGATCCGCAAGGGGTCTGTCTAATCACTGTTTGGCTGCAGGCTGCGTCATGGCTCACGAGCGTGATCTGCAGATGCTTCTTTCGCCACGGCACCAGCCAAGCTCAGAACCATCAGCCCACTGAAAAACGCGACCTGAAACTTGATTTGCAACATGCTTTCGGTCAGGCTGAAAATTGCGGCGGCCAGGCAAATCAGAATGCACATGTGCGCATGCATGGCTATTTCGCCATTTCGCCGTCGTAGCTGGCGCCACGCAATGGCTGCCGGGGCCGCATAGCTGGCCAGGAGCAGGGCCAATCCCACGATGCCCTTTTCCGCCAGCATTTGAAAGTAATCGTTGTGCGGGTGGCTGAAGCCCTTGATGTAGCTGTCTGCCTGGCCATTCGCCTGTTCCTGCGCCAGCGCCTGTGGCCATCGCCCCGCGCCTACGCCGAACCACGGTGCTTGACGCCAGATATGTCCCGCCGTACGCCACATTTCAAGTCGTGCGCCGATCGACGTTTGCGAGGTTCCGTGCTGATAGGCCGTGACGTCGCTCATGGCCGCATCGAAGCGCAGTGTGATCGTGTTGCCAAAGAATGCGATGACACATGCAAGCAGCAGCGCCAGTGGTATTCGCAAATAGCGAGCCAGCGCGGGGCCGTGTACTGACCAAGTTGCATGCCAGGGGGCCAGGGCGATCAGCAGCAGGGCGGGCATCGCGATCCACGCGCCCCGAGTTTGCGAGAGTCCGCATGCCATCAGGCCGCCTGCCGTCCCGACAGCCCGAATGATGCGACCGAGCCTTGATAGGTTCGGAAACTCGAACCTCAGGGAAACCAGCGCGCACGTGCCCAGTGTCAACGCCATTCCTCCGAACGGCACTGGGTTGGTAAAGCCGTTGGACGCCCGGCATTGCAAGAGCTGTCCTGCAATACCGTGCCAGCACGAGGCAACGGCCAGGCCGGCGCACCCCGCCGCCCCTACGGCGAAAGCGATCCCGATATGGCGCAAGGCGGACGAGCGAAAGTTCACCATCATGTATAGCGCCAGCGCGGACAGGGCAAACCGCAGCGCGCGTTCCATTGCCGATCCATCAAAGTAGCCCCCCGCGAGCATCTGGCCACTGGCCAGCACGGGCCACAACATGAAGATCCATGCCACGGGCGCGCCTTGCTCGCGCCTGATGTGCAGTTGCCGCCAGGGTAGTGTCGCTAGGCCGATCAGGAATGCCAGTGCCAGCGCAAATTGGATGGTGCTGGCGGCATGACGTATGGTGGCTGCGAGGGCTGGAAATGCGAGCGCGAATGCCGTGACGGCCATCGTCAGCCCATGCCGCAAGCGCGCTTTTTCTTGGGTCGTCTCGGTCATGGTGCGGATTCCTCGGTCAACGCTAGCAGTGCGCGAAGATGACCGTCGAAAGAGCAGGCGTATTGCACGTGAGCGAGCGGAGCTTGAAGCCTCGCCGTGCCTGCGAGGAAGCGGGTGGTTGCGCGTTCGACGGCAAGGCGGATATCGCCGTCGTCGTCGTGCTCGAAAGTGCTGCAAGCCTCTTCTGAAAGCACTTCTGTGCAGCCGGTCACCGTACTCATCAATACCGGTGTGCCGCACAGTACTGACTCCACGCCGACCAAGCCAAAGGGTTCGTACGCGGAGTTCATGATCGTGAAGTCGCAGGCTTGGTACAGCGCAGCCATGTCCCGCTGATAACCGGCATAGCGAACGTTCGGCGGCAATTTTGCGGGTGCCGCGTTGCCTACGATCAGCAGGACCACTGGCAAGTCCATCTGGCCGAAAAGACGTATCAGGGTCTTCAACCCCTTGCGGTCGTGCCCCGTGGAAGGAAACAGGAAGATGGCCTGGTTCTCGGGCATGCCGAATTTCGTGCGCAACGCCGCCCTTGCCTGGTTGGAGGTCAGACAGAAAACCCTTTGGTCGACGGGCGGGTAGGCAACCGTGATCTTGTCGGCGGGCAGGCCGTACAGCGTGATCAGTTCGTTGGCGATCGCTTGCGAATGCGCGATGATGCGGCGGGAGTTTTCGTAGCCTTGTTTCTCCAGGCGCGTGCGCCAGCGCGAAACCCAGCCTCTACGCAGGCGGCGGGCTCGAGCCTCCCCTTTCAGGGTGAACCCGCATATTGCGACGTCTGCTGCGACGGTTGCTTTTATGCTTATCGTCAAGACCAGGCCCATTTCCCTGCGCATTCGCGCTAGCAAGAGGGTGTGCGCCCAGCCTCTGAGCTTTCGGGGTAGCCAGCGATGACCAAGTTCGACTGGATGGACGACGCCATACTCCGGTGTATCCGGATCGAATCGTTCGGCAAATACCCACAGGGTCGATTCCGGCGTATGCGGCAAGCGGTCGTCGCGCGCAGCAATGAGCCAATAGTCCATATCACCAGTAGAGTGGAATGGCATGCGGGGTGGTTGTTCTGGTTGCTGCTGTCGACGCCATTCGCTGAGGGCTGCAACGACGTCCCGTGCGTAGCGTTCCGTGCCTCCCCCAAATCCGAAATGGCTGCACAAGATTCCGATCTTCATTGCGTGTTCCATCCACTCGCACACGATTTTGAGGCCTATAGGCACCGTGCCTATAGGCCGTGGATTATAGGCAACATCGCATCTAGCGTGGCGCGATGTCTACGAACGTCATGCCTGATCTTCCTTTGATCTTTGGCGAAACTTTGCGCCAGCAGAGGGTCGCACGCTCCATTTCCCAGGAGGAGCTTGCTCACAAGGCCAGCGTCGACCGTACTTTTGTTTCCAGAATCGAGCGCGGTATCAGGCAGCCCACTATTTCCACGCTGTTCGGTTTGGCGCAGGCCCTGGAGATGGCGCCGGAGCACCTCGTTGAAATGGTTGCCTGCCGATGGCGGGAGGCGGCGGTGTGCGAGACGCAAGGCGATCTGCCTGCGGGACCCGGCTCGGTGACGGGATGAGGCAAATTCACGACGCGGGGCTGGCAATCCACTCGTGATCCGTGTTAAATTCTCTGGTTACCACCGATCCGATATCGGAATGTTTCCGCGGGTCGGCATTTTTCGCCTTTTTCGTGGCTGCGGCGGTGCGGCAATTGCCGCCGACGTCCCCAGCCCAGGCAAAACGATAGTCTCATCACCTGCTGCGCCCTCTGGGGTGTCCGCGATGGGCCTGTCATTTCGCCGGGGCATGAACTTTTACCCTTTAAACAGCAGGCCAACCACCTCTATGCCTATCGTTCGACTGAAGGAAAACGAACCGTTCGAAGCCGCTCTGCGTCGCTTCAAGCGCACCATCGAAAAGACCGGACTGCTCACCGAGCTGCGCGCACGCGAGTTCTACGAGAAGCCCACGGCAGAGCGCAAGCGCAAGCACGCCGCCGCGGTCAAGCGCCACTACAAGCGGATTCGTAGCCAGCAACTGCCCCCGCGCCTGTACTGATTCTTGCCGCAAGCAAGAGTCGCTGGCTCGACTTGATTCCAGAATGTATTGATCCCAGAGTCGTTCATTCAGGATCTGCTCGCCCGGGTTGATGTCGCGGACATCGTCGGGCGGTACGTGCAGTTGCGCAAGGGTGGGGCCAACCTGCTTGGCCTGTGCCCCTTCCACAACGAAAAAAGTCCTTCTTTCACCGTCAGCCCCACGAAGCAGTTCTATCACTGCTTCGGCTGCGGCGCCCATGGCAGCGCCATTACGTTCCTGATGGAACATACCGGCGCCAGCTTCCCCGAGGCCGTGCGCACGCTCGCCGGCTCGGTGGGCATGACGGTTCCCGAAGAACCCCGCAGTCCTCGCCAGCAGGCCGAGTCGGCTCGCCGCAAGGCGGAAGCGTCGCGCCACACCACGGTGCTGGACGCCGCGCAGGCGCATTATCTGCGCCTGCTGCGCGCATCTCCCCAGGCCGTCGCCTATCTCAAGCAGCGTGGCCTCACCGGCCAGATCGCCGCGCATTTCGGATTGGGCTGGTCGGGCACCGACCGCCACGGGCTTTCCAAGGTATTCGACAACTACGACGATCCCACGCTGGTCGAGGCGGGCCTGGTCATCGAGTCCGAGGACGGCCGGCGCTACGATCGTTTCCGCGAGCGGGTCATGTTCCCGATCCGCAACGCGCGTGGCACGCTGGTGGGCTTCGGCGGGCGCGTCATCGGCAAGGGCGAGCCCAAGTACCTGAACTCGCCCGAAACCCCGGTCTTCTCCAAGGGGCAGGAGCTCTACGGCATGTGGGAGGCCCGCCAGGCCATCCGCCAGGAAGGCGTGGTGATCGTGGTCGAGGGCTACATGGACGTGGTGGGCCTGGCGCAGTTGGGCATCGCCAACGCCGTGGCCACGCTAGGGACGGCCACGACGCCCGATCATGTGAAGAAGCTGCTGCGCGCCAGCGACAAGGTCGTCTTCAGCTTCGACGGCGACAAGGCCGGGCGCCGCGCCGCATGGCGGGCGTTGCAGGCTTGCCTGCCGGTGCTGCGGGACGACATCAGCATCCGGTTCCTGTTCCTGCCCGACGAGCACGATCCGGATTCGTACGTGCGCGAATTCGGCGGCGAGGCCTTCCGCAGCAGTCTGGGCGAGGCCTCGGCGCTGTCGCGCTTCCTGCTGGATGAACTGACCTCGCATCACAACATGGAAGAGGCCGAAGGGCGGGCGAGCTGCCTGCACGAGGCCGGTCCGCTGCTGGCGGCCATTCCGGAGTGCGCCCTGCGCCTGCAGATCGAGCGCGAACTGGCGCGGCACGTCATGCTCACGCCCGAAGAGATGACGCAGGTGCTGGCGCGCCAGCAGGCGTCTCGCGCGCCCCTGGCGGGCAGCGCGGCCGGCGGTCCGGCCGGCGCGGCCAAGGCGCCCGTGGTGGCCGCGCGCCGTCCCGCCGATGGCGACGGGGCCGTGCCTGCCGGGCACGAGGCTGCGCCCTCCTGGGAGAGCGAGGGCCATTTCGAGCCCGACGGCTACGTTCCCGAATACGGGGATGCCGAGCCCTACATCGACATCGAGTCCTTCACCGGCGGCGGCGCTTCCGGCGGCGGGCGGCAGGGGGGCCAGGGTGGTCAGGGCGGCCAGGGCGGTCAGGGCGGTCAGGGTGGCGGCAAGCGCGATTGGAAGAAGAGCGACTGGAAGGGCAAGGGCGACTGGAAAGGCAAGGGCAGGGGCGACTGGAAGGGCCGCCGCGAGCAGGAGCAGGGCTACGCGGGCCCGCGCACCATGCCGTCGCTGCCGCGCCACCTGCTGTGCCTGCTGCTGGCGCATCCCGAACTGGTCGACAGCATGGGAGACCAGCAGCTTGAAGTCATCGACCACGCCCCCCATCTAGGGTTGGTGCGTGACCTGATCGTCCTGGCCCAGACCAGCGGCGCGCGGCATCTGGGCGCCTTGCTCGAGGCCGCCGACGACGATTCCGACCTGTACGTGGCCTTGAAGGGCTTGCGCGCCGAACTGCTGGCCCAGGAGGATCTGCCCGATCCGCAGGCCGAGTGGAATGATGCGCTGCAGCGTATCGAGGTCAGTGCGATCAAGGCGGAAATCGAGGCCCTGATCAGGCAGGGCCTGGGGTCGGATGAGGCAAAAACGCGCTACCAGGAACTGTCGAGCCGATTGATGGTCTTAAAAACTACAGGGCAGGGTTGATTTGAGGTAGTATTTAGGGTTTTCGTTCAAGGGCGATTGCAAGTTGCGTCCGTAGTGTGAACAACGTGCAGGGAAGGTGGCAAGGCAGCAGGGCTGGGTCGGGCAGGAATCGCGGGCTTGACGCCGCAGACCGTTGTCCGGGGCAGGCCTGTCGGGATGAAGGATGGCGCCTCAAGCCGGCGCCAGGGACGGCAAGGGTCTCTCAGTTGTGTCTTAAGGTTGTGCCATCACATTGAAACATCGGCTGGTCCGATGCGGCGGAATATCCGCCTGGTGGTACAACCCAAGGGCACGAACAGGGCAGCTTCTGTCCGGCACGGCGGGGCCGTTGCGCGCGTATGCAGTTCACGCGGCGCATCACGGCATGCCGCCTGAAAGCCCTTCGTGCCTGAAACGTCGACCTGCGCGTGCAAGAACCCAAAACGAAAGCCGTAAGCAAGACGACACGGCATCCATCGGCGGCGGCAATGCTGGTGCGATGTCTTCAGGATTGAATCGCAAGCCCGTTGAGCGGGCTTGTGAACCACTGGCGAACGACCGGATCATGACTGCGAGGCCAGGAATCTGTTACTGTCGGTTGCCTTCGGTTGCCTGTTACCGAAGGCGGCTCGCGGAGTATTCCGGCTGAGGGGTATCCGGTACGTATTACCAAGTTTGTCAGTATTTGCAGTATAGCCAGACGGCAGGTCAGGCGGTTCGATCCGTTCCGGCTGCCGGCGATGAGGCAGGAAGTTGTATTGCGTCGAACAGCAACGCGCGGAAACCCCGGCAAAGCTGGCCAGCCTGTTACAGGCACGACAACTTCCCCCGTTGCCCGGTCGGACGCATCGAATGGAAATGCGATGCCACATGTCTTCGTGCCCCCAAGCGGGCCAGAGAGGACAGGGCTGGGCTCTCGAGAGCCGTTCCGCGCCCAACGCGGACGCGCGATTCCAGCAGACACTGCCGGTTTTACCCGTGCCCGTGCATTTCGCGATCGCGAAAGCCGTGCACGATGACTCAGCCTCCCAACATTATGGGTTGCGATGACGACGGAAGCGATTATGACCAGATCCACAGGCAAATCCACCTCTGAAATCGATACGGAACAGGTTCAGACCCCGGCAGCCAGCCGCGCTCGCACCGCCAGCAAGGCGGCCGAGAAGGCGCCTGCCAAGGCTGCCGTGAAGGTCGCGAAGACGGCTGCGACCAAGACGGCCGCCAAGAAGGTGGCTGCCGCCGACAAGCCGGCGACGGCGCGTGCCAAGAAAGCCGAAGACAAGCTGGCTGACCTGGTGGCCGCGGCGCGTCCGGCCGGCGGCACGGGCCGCCGCCCTGGTCGCCCCGCGAAGAACGCGAACAACGACTCCGACGGTTTTGAAGACACGATGGACGGCGACGGCGAAGTCCTGCCGGACCTGAAGCCGCCCAAGCGCGGCGGCAAGCGCGGCAAGGGTGATCCGAAGGATCTGATCGCCCGCGGCCCGGTCACGCCCGAAGAATACGAAGCCCGCCGCAACCGCCTGAAGCAGCTGATCAAGCTGGGCAAGGACCGCGGCTACCTCACCTACGGCGAAATCAACGACCATCTGCCCGACGACCTGGTCGACGCCGAAGCCATCGACGGCATCATCAGCACGTTCAGCGACATGGGCATCGCGGTCTATGACCAGGCCCCCGACGCCGAAACGCTGCTGATGAGCGAAAACGCGCCCGTGGCCTCGAACGACGACGATGTCGAGGACGAGGCCGAAGCCGCGCTGACCACCGTCGATTCCGATTTCGGCCGCACCACCGACCCCGTGCGCATGTACATGCGCGAAATGGGGTCGGTCGAACTGCTGACGCGCGAAGGCGAAATCGAGATCGCCAAGCGTATCGAGGACGGCCTCAAGCACATGGTCATGGCCATCTCGGCCTGCCCGACCACCATCAACGAGATCCTGAACCACGTCACGCGCGTGCGCGAAAGCCAGGCGCAGATCGATGAGGTGGTCGACGGCCTGGTCGATCCGGAAGACGGCGAGGAATACGCCGGCGCCGGCGTGACCGCCGAGGAAGACGAGAACGACGAAGGTCCGGCCGGCGGCATGTCCAGCAAGCAGCTGGAAGACCTGCGCGTCAAGGCCCTGTCGAAGTTCGACGAGGTCAGCCGCCAGTTCGACCGCATGCGCCAGTCGTACGAGAAGGACGGCTACAAGTCCGACGTGTACATCAACGCGCAAGAGACCATCCAGAACGAACTGATGGGCATCCGCTTCACGGCCAAGATGGTCGAGAAGCTGGCCGACACGCTGCGTGCCCAGGTCGAGGAAGTCCGCCAGCTCGAGCGCGCCGTGCTGCACACCTGCGTCGATCGCGCGGGCATGCCGCGTTCGCACTTCCTGAAGGTGTTCCCCGGCAACGAGACCAACATGCAGTGGATCATCGACGAGGTCGCCGCGGGCCATCCGTACGCCGAGACGCTCGAACGCCAGATCCCCGCCGTGCAGGAACTGCAGCAGAAGCTGATCGACCTGCAGACCCGCGTGGTGCTGCCGCTGAAGGACCTGAAGGACGTCAACAAGCGCATGGCCACCGGCGAGGCCAAGGCCCGCAAGGCCAAGCGCGAAATGACCGAGGCCAACCTGCGCCTGGTGATCTCGATCGCCAAGAAGTACACGAACCGTGGCCTGCAGTTCCTGGACCTGATCCAGGAAGGCAACATCGGCCTGATGAAGGCGGTGGACAAGTTCGAATACCGCCGTGGCTACAAGTTCTCCACGTACGCCACGTGGTGGATCCGCCAGGCCATCACGCGTTCGATCGCCGACCAGGCGCGCACCATCCGTATCCCGGTTCACATGATCGAGACGATCAACAAGATGAACCGCATCAGCCGTCAGATCCTGCAGGAAACGGGCGCCGAGCCCGATCCCGCGACCCTGGCGCAGAAGATGGACATGCCCGAGGACAAGATCCGCAAGATCTTGAAGATCGCGAAGGAGCCGATCTCGATGGAAACCCCCATCGGCGACGACGACGATTCGCATCTGGGCGACTTCATCGAGGATACGTCCACGCTGGCCCCGTCCGACGCGGCCCTGCATGGTTCGATGCGCGATGTGGTCAAGGAAGTGCTAGACTCCCTGACCCCTCGGGAAGCCAAGGTCCTGCGCATGCGTTTCGGTATCGAAATGAGCACGGACCAGACGCTGGAAGAAGTCGGCAAGCAGTTCGACGTCACGCGCGAGCGTATCCGTCAGATAGAGGCCAAGGCACTGCGCAAGCTGCGCCACCCCAGCCGCGCCGACAAGCTCAAGAGCTTCCTGGAAGGGCAGTAAGTTTTCAGGGCCTCTAGCTCATGCCTGGTTAGAGCAGCGGACTCATAATCCGTTGGTGCCGAGTTCGACTCTCGGGGGGCCTACCAAGACATCCCGGGCGATCGGGAATGAAGACAGCCGCCAATATTGGCGGCTGTCTTGTTTTGCGCGCCGGGCAGGGCAGGCGATCTACCCGGGCACGGATGCGCCAGTGGCAATCCGTCAGCGGCAATCTTCTACAATGCCCGGCTGTTTTGGAGAGAGACCGCCATGTTCAAGAAACTGATCGCCGGGGCCACGCTGGCCGCGGCAAGCTTCGCCGCGCACGCCCAGTACCCCGACCACGCCATCCGCCTGATCGTGCCGTTCCCGCCGGGACAGGCCACCGACATCTTCGCGCGGGCGCTGGCCGAGAAACTGGGCAGCGACCTGAAGCAGGCGGTCTTCGTCGACAACCGCGCCGGCGCCGGCAGCAACATCGGCATGACGCAGGCCGCGCGCGCGCCCGCCGACGGCTACACGCTGGTGGTGGCGGGCAGCGCCGCCGCCGTCAACCAGACGCTGTACAAGAAGCTGGAATACAGCCTGGCGGACGACTTCACGCCGGTGTCGGGCATTTTCTCGGTGCCGCTGATGTTCCTGGCCAATCCCAAGTCGGGCATCAAGACGATGGATGACCTGGTCAACCTGGCCCGCGCGCAGCCGGGCGAGCTGGCCTACGCCAGCGCCGGCATCGGCGGCACGCAGCATCTGTCCGCCGAGATGTTCAAGGCGGCCGCCAAGCTGGACATCCGCCACATCCCCTACAAGGGCAGCGGCCCCGCGCAGGCGGATTTCCTGGGCAACCAGGTGCCGCTGATGGTGGACTCGGTGACCGCCGGCATGCCGCACGTGCAAAGCGGCAAGGCGATCGCCCTGGCCGTCACCACCGCCGAACGGCTGCCGCAACTGCCCGAGGTGCCGACCGTGGCCGAATCCGGCTATCCGGGCTTCGAGGCCATCGGCTGGGCCGCGGTGCTGGCGCCGCAAGGCACGCCCGAGCCCATCGTGACGCTGTTGAACGAGCGCATCGGCGCGATCCTGGGCACGCCTGAAATGCAGGCTTATCTGCGCGAGCGCGGCGCGGAACCCATGATCATGACGCCCGCCAAGACCGACGCCTTCATTGCGAAGGAAGTGAAGAAATGGGCCGCGGCGGTCAAGGCATCGGGCGCCGAGGTCGATTGAGAAACCGGGTGGGCGGGCCGGCTGCCGCGCCCCTGACGTACGCGCCGTTGCGGCATGGCGGCGCCGTTTTGCTTGAGGTATCAAGTAATTAGCGGTGGACGCCCACCCCTTGTTTCCGGTACTTTCGACCCGGGCACGTAATATGCCGACGTAGTCGGTCGCTTTGTTGCGCTTCGTCGCGCGGGCGCGCCATACCAGTTACGCGAACGCACATGGCCCACGCTTGCGCCCTGCGGGTGGTGCATAATCCCCCGGATATTGTGTTCGTGCCTGGCGGCGAGGTGTTCGTTTGAGATGAACAAGCCGCGGCTGAATGCTGGCCGCCTAGACCTACCTGGAGACCCTCCCCGCCATGACTTTCCCCGAGCGCCGTCCCGTGATCTCGGAGTTGCTCACCGGAGAACGCCGCTTCCAGCTGCTGGTGGAGGCCGTGAAGGACTACGCCATCTATCTGTTGGACGCCGATGGGTACGTCAGCAGCTGGAACACCGGGGCCGAACGCTTCAAGGGCTATACGGCCAATGAGATCATCGGCCGCCATTTCTCCGTGTTCTACACGCCCGATGACCGCGCCGCCGGCATGCCCTTGCAGGCGCTCGAGATCGCCTGCCGCGAGGGCCGCTTCGAATCCGAGGGCTGGCGGCTGCGCAAGGACGGTTCGCGCTTCTGGACCCACGTGGTCATCGATCCCATCCGCGACGAGACCAACCAGCTGATCGGCTATGCCAAGGTCACGCGCGACATCACCGAAAAGCGGCGCGCGGAAGAGGAGGTTCAGCGCGCGCGCGACGAACTGCATCACGCGCAGAAGATCGAGGCGATCGGCCGCCTGACCGGCGGCGTGGCGCACGACTTCAACAACCTGCTGACCGTGATCCGTTCCTCGGCCGAGCTGCTGCGCCGCCCGACCATCGCTGACGACAAGCGCACGCGCTATCTGAATGCCATCGTCGAGACCGCCGAGCGTGCTGCCGCGCTCACGCGGCAGTTGCTGGCCTTTGCGCGTCGGCAGCCCCTGGATCCCGAATACTTCGACGTGCGCGACCGTATCGAGGGCATGAGCCAACTGATCAACACCACGGTGGGTGCCACGGTAAAGGTGTCGCGCACGGCAGTGGCCGCGCCCTGCGTGGTCCATGCGGATCCGGGCCAGTTCGAGGCCGCGTTGCTGAACATCGTGGTCAATGCCAAGCAAGCCATGCCCAAGGGCGGCGAACTGCACGTGGCGGTCGAGCGGGCCGAGAGCGTGCCGCCGTCGCGGTCGCATCGGGCGCTCATCGGCAACTTCGTGGCGGTGTCTCTGCGGGATACGGGCGACGGTATCGCGCCCGATCTGCTGGACCGCATTTTCGAACCCTTCTTCACGACCAAGACCGTGGACAAGGGCACGGGCCTGGGCCTGAGCCAGGTGTATGGCTTCGTCAAGCAGTCGGGCGGGGAAGTCACCGTCACCAGCAAGCAGGGCGAGGGCACGACCTTCACGCTGTATCTGCCCCGAGCCGAATGCGAGGTCGTGCAGAAGGCGCCGATGCGGGTGCAGACGTTCGATGGGCAGGATCTGCCGCGCCGCAGGATCCTCGTGGTCGAGGACAACGATACGGTGGGCGGCTTCGTCACCAACCTCCTGACCGAGATGGGCCAGGAACCCGCCTGGGTCGTCGACGCCGGCGCGGCGCTGCGCTCGCTGGAAGAAAGCCGGGGCGGGTTCGACATGGTGTTCACCGACGTCGTGATGCCAGGCATGAACGGCGTGGAGCTGGCCAAGCGCATCCGCGCGCAATGGCCGGCCATCCGCGTGGTGCTGACCAGCGGCTACAGCCATGTGCTGGCCGAGCAGGGGGCGCATGGGTTCGAGCTGGTGCAGAAACCGTATTCGGTCGACGTACTGATCGCCACGCTGTCGAAGTGACGGACGCCGTGTAACGGACGCCGTGCAAGGGCGGCGGTGCGGGCATAGAATTGCCCATCGGTTCCGTCCTGCTCCGCCATGCCCATCCCCTATCTGCGTCAACTGACCGGGAACGTCCGCAGCCCGGCGGCCAACCGGCAGTTGGCCTGCTTGACCTGCCCCCTCCCAGCCGTACCAGCGTAATGGCAGCGAAGTCCGTCAACTTGGAGAATGACGGACATGAGAAAGAGCAGATTTACCGAGGAGCAGATCATCGGTTTCATCAAGCAGGCCGAGGCCGGTTTGCCGATCAAGGATCTGTGCCGCAAAGGCGGCTTCAGCGACGCGACCTTCTACAAATGGCGTGCCAAGTACGGTGGGATGGACGTGCCCGACGCCCGGCGGCTGCGTGAACTCGAGGCCGAGAACAACAAGCTCAAGAAGCTGTTGGCAGAGGCCCATCTGGACATCCACGCGCTGAATACGGCCTTCGGGGTAAAGCGCTAGCCCCACAGGCCAAGCGCGCGGCCATCGCCACCATGATCGAGCAATGCGATCTGAGCGAGCGGCGCGCCTGCAGGCTTGTGGGGCTCTCCCGCGACAGCTACCGCCACCCACCCGAGACCGATGCCATGACCCAAGAGCTCAGCAGCAAGATCGTCGAGATCGCGCATGCACGCCGGCGCTTCGGCTATCGGCGCATCCACGACATGCTGCGCCCGCACTTCCCGGCTGTGAACCACAAGCGCGTCTACCGCCTGTACAGCGCCGCCAACTTGGCGGTGCGCAAGCGCAAGAAGGTCAAACGCCCCGCCAACGAACGCGTGCCGCTGCAACTGGCCACGACGGTCAATGAGGTGTGGAGCATGGACTTCGTCAGCGACAGCCTGAGCACGGGACGGCGCATCAAGTGCTTGACCGTGGCCGATGACTTCAGCCACGAGTGCGTGAGCATCTCGGTGGACTGGGGAATCTCGGGGCAATACGTTACGCGACTGCTGGATCAAGCGGCCGTGTTCAGGGGCTACCCGCAGGCCGTGCGCACCGACAACGGTCCGGAGTTCACCAGCCGGGCCTTCATGGGCTGGGCGCAGGCCCACGGCATCCGTCACATCCTGATCGAGCCGGGACGCCCCATGCAGAACGGCTACATCGAGAGCTTCAACGGCAAGTTCAGGGACGAGTGCCTGAACGAGCAGTGGTTCGAGACGCTGCAGCAGGCCCGGTCGGCCATCACGCTCTGGCGCCAGGACTACAACGAGGTCCGCCCGCATAGCAGCTGCGGGCGAATGCCACCGGCCAAGTTCGCCGAGCTGCATCGCCAGCGCGCTGGCGATGCAGCTCAAACCAGCTCAACCACCATCGAGATCAACTAATCTTGCAACCCCGGACTTCCTCGTTATGAATGGCACGGCAAAAGGGGGCAGGTCATGCTACCTGACCTTCGTGGCCGGGGCCGCCAATGCGGGCGGCTTCCTGGCCGTGCAGCAATACACCTCGCACATGTCCGGCATCGTCTCGGCCATGGCGGACCACATCGTGCTGGGCTGGACTGTCCTGTTCCTGCAAGGCCTGGCGGCGCTGCTGTCGTTCGTCCTGGGGGCAGCCAGTTCCGCCATCATCATCAACCTGGCGCGCCGCGCGCACCTGCGCAGCGAATATGCGCTGCCCCTGATGATCGAGGCGGGCCTGCTGATGGGCTTCGGGTTGCTGGGCGGGCACCTGGGCCAGTTGCGCTGGCTGTTCGTGCCGGCGACCGTGATGCTGCTGTGCTTCATCATGGGCCTGCAGAACGCGATGGTGACGAAGGTGTCGCGCGCCGAGATCCGCACCACGCACGTCACGGGGATGGTCACCGACGTGGGTATCGAACTGGGCAAGCTGGTGTACTGGAACATATCCGCGTCGGACGAGATGACGCCCGCGGTGCGCGCCAACCGCGAAAAGCTCTGGACCCTGAGCATGCTGATCGCGTTGTTCTTCGGCGGCGGCGTGGTGGGAGCGCTGGGATTCGCGCACATCGGCTTTGCGGCCACGCTGCCGCTGGCGGCCCTGCTGCTGGTGCTGGCCTCGGTGCCGGTGGCGGAAGACTTGCGGGATTGGGTGCGGGGCTGAGCCGGCCGCCCCTGTGCGGCGTGCCGCGTTACGAGGCCGCCTTGCCGGCAGGCGCGCCGGGTTCGGGCAGGGCTTCGCAACTGAAGGTGACGATGGCCTCTTTGGGCATCAGGCCGGTGGCGTGGTTGGAGGTGACTGCCGGGCGCACCATGCGTTGTCCCTTCGTCTCGCAATAGGCCTTGGCGCGGTCCCGCGTGGCGTTCTTCAGTTCGACCCAGGTCATGGCGCGCATGCCGGCGTTGTACGACACGCGGTACTGGTCTTTGCCGGCGGGCGTGACTTCGCTGATGCTGGAACACGCGCTGAGCAGCAGCAGGCAGGACAGCAGGGGCAGGTGGCGCAAGGGCTTCACGAGATCGATCCGATGAGGGAAGCCCACAGTTTAACGTGAGCGGCGGCAGGGCCGCCGGGGTGGCGCGGCTGCGTGCTAGCATCCGGGCCGAACCCTGCACGCGAGGTCATCATGGAATTGCAAGAACAGATTGCCGTCATCGTCCACACCATTTCCCATCAGGGCGGCCGCATCGAGGCGCTGAACGCCACGCTGGGCGCCCTGCTGCACCTGGCCAAGGCGTCGCCCAACCTGGGCGAGGCCATCGAGGCGCAACTGGAGCAGCAGTACGCCAGCCTGCTGGCGCGCTCCGAGAACCCGCAGTACGTGGCCGGCTATGAAGCCGTGCGCGAGACGGTGCTGTCCGCGTTGAAGTAGCACGCAGGCCGACTTGCCCACAGCTTCTGTGGACAAGTCTTGGGATAGTGTTCTGACAGAATGGAAAAGCGCTTTCCGTTCAAGGGCTTGGGAAACGTGCTCAGTCCGGGCGCGTTCAGGCTGCGGCGCGAGCCGTCCGGGGCACCTCCGCCTCGACCGCGTCGGCCAGCAGGCGCAGCGCGCGGATCGTCGCTGGCGTGCAGGCTTCGCCGAAACTGACGCGCAGGAAGTGCTCGTACCGGTCCGAGTTCGAGAAGATGGCGCCCGGCGCCACGCGCACGCCGTCGCGCAAGGCGCGTTCGAACACGGCGGTGCCCGAAGTGCCGGCGGGCAGCTCGACCCACAGCAGCATGCCGCCCGTGGGCGTGTTCAGGCGCGTACCCGGCGGGAAGTAGCGGGCGATGGCATCGGCCATCTCTTCGCGCTGCGCGCGCAGGCGGGTGCGCAGGCGCGCCAGGTGCCGGTCGAAGGACTTCGAGCTCATCACGTCGGCGGCCGCCACCTGGCCCAGCGGTTCGTTGGGGCGGCTTTGCGCGTACTTCAGCATGTCGATGCGGCGGCGCCAGCGTCCGCCCAGCATCCAGCCCAGCCGCATGCCGGGGGCCAGCGTCTTGTGCATCGAGGCGCAGTAGATGACGTTGCCGGTGCGGTCCCAGGCCTTGAGCGCGGTCGGCGCGCCGTGATCGCCCAGGGCGCCGTAGGTGTCGTCCTCGATCAGCGGCACGCCGCGCTGCTCGCACAAGGCCACCAGGCGCGCCTTTTCCGCATCCGGCATCACGCAGCCCAGCGGATTGTGATGATTGGGAATCGAGACCACGGCACGGATGTCGGGGTAGGCCTGCAGCGCCAGTTCCAGCGCATCCACGGACAGGCCGTGCTGCGCACGCGTGGGAATCTCCAGCGCGCGCATCCCCAGGCTTTCCAACACTTGCAGCAACCCGAAGTAGGTGGGGGATTCCACCGCGATCACGTCGCCCGGTTGCGCCACCGCGCGCAACGCCAGATTGAGCGCTTCGATACAGCCGTGCGTGACGATCACGTCGTCGGCGCGGGCCTGCACGCCAAATTCGAGCGCGCGCCGGGCCAGCACCGTGCGCAGCGCGGGATGGCCCTGGGGCGGCACGCGGCTGCACAGCATCTCGGGATGGCGGCGCAACGCGCGCATCATGGCCTGCTTCAGCGGCTCGACCGGCAGGAATTCGGCCGGCGGCGCCGCCAGCGCGAAGTTGGCCCCGGACCCCTGCGATTCGCACTTGGCGATGAAGGCGGACACGCGGTCGTGGATGCCGACGTATTGCGCGGGATCGGGCGTGCGCAGCACTTCGGGTTCGGCGATGGGCGCCAGCACCGGCCGGCGCGGCCGCAGGACGAAATAGCCCGAGCGCGGGCGCGCCTCGACCAGGCCTTCTTCCTCCAGGCGCCGGCAGGCCTGCACCGCGGTCGACAGGCTGACCTGGTGCGACTGCATCAGGGTGCGTACGGAGGGCAGGCGGTCGCCCGGCGCCAGCACGCCGGTATCGATGGCGCGGCGGTAGTGCGCGGCGACGCGCTGATAGAGAAGCTCGGTGTCCATGCGTGCAGGATGCCTGCGCGGCCGGAAGCGCAACAGGCACAGATCGGTCGAAAAGCCACCATAACAGAGGTTGGGTTTCGGGGCTGTTGCGCTACAGAAACACCTGGCGTGTGCCTGTTGCGCAGGGCTGGGCACCCGTACGCTGTCTCCATCGAAACGCTTCTGGAGCAACGCAATGTCCCCCTTTACCGACCCCTGCGGCGAGGATCTCACGCTGACGCTGGCGCCCGGCCAGGAAACCCGTGTGCATGTGGCCGCCGGCACGATCATCGCGTGCGCCGACGGTACGATTCTGGTGCGTGAAAGCGCCACGCCGGGGGGCGATGACTGGGGCGTGCTGCGCCCGCCGCCGCGGGTGCCGCTGGCCGCGGGGCAGGTGCATCGGGTGGAGCAGGCGGGGGTCGTGTTCCTGCATTCCCTGGGCGGGGCGCAGCTGTATTGCGTGGCACCGCCCGCGCCGGTGCGGGAGTTCTTTGCCGCCCGCTTGCACGCCATTGCAAAATGGGTTAATATCTTTTTCTTCAGACGCGGGGTGGAGCAGTCTGGCAGCTCGTCGGGCTCATAACCCGAAGGTCGTAGGTTCAAATCCTGCCCCCGCAACCAAACAAGTCAAGAAAGCCCTGGTTAAAGCTCTGGTTGAAGCCCTGATTTCCAACGAAATCAGGGCTTTCTTGCTTTCCGGCGCGGGTTTTGCCGTTGGCGGCCCGTTTTCCGGGTTGCCTGGGCCGGGACGCGGCGGTGGCGCGGCCGTGGTGCCGCCCATGGGCGGCATGGCGGGCGCAGCGGGATGGCCGTCCAGCGGGCGGCGCGCCCTCCGGTTTGGCGTTTTCCCTGCCCCCGGCACACGCCCGCCCAGGCCCGGCCTGCGATACGATGGGCCGTCCGCGCCGCACGGGCGGCGTGCCTGGACCAACCGGAGGAGGGCTGCATGGGTACTGCCAAATACAACCATCCCGGCTACATTGCCGACCTGGGCGAGCAGGGCTGCTATCAGATCGGCGTGTGGCGTCCGCACGGATTTCCCGCGCATATCCACATCGGCAGGCAGGGCGCGCCCGAGGCCGCCATGCTGCGGCTGCGCATCTCGGACAGCGTCTTCCAGTCGCTGCCCGACGACATGGAAACCCTGTGCCGGCGCGCCTTGGGGCAGGTGGTTGATGAGGGCCTGCTGAGTGCCTCGCAGGCGGCGTTCCAGGAGACGCGTTTCCATCCCGACGCCGCGCCCTGGCAGGGGCCGTTGTCGCAGGTGCAATGACGCGCCACGAGGCCTGGCTGCGCGTATGATAGGCGGGCAGTCACACGCATGGGGCGCGGTGCAGGTGCAGCGCGTCCAGCGGCCTGCCAGACACCCACTTTTCAGCAAGGAATAGCCATGAAGAATAAAGCCCTGATGGTTGCACTGCTCGTGATGACGGTTTTGACGGCAGGTTGCAACACCATGGCCGGCGCGGGCAAGGACATCGAAAAGGGTGGCCAGGCCATCCAGAATTCCGCCGAGCGTAACAAGTAGTCGCCGGCGCGCGACAGCGCCGCCGTTTTGGGGCCGCGAGCGTCCTGCCGCGGCCCTTGTCTTTGGCGCGTGATGCATAATTCGGCAATTGTGGTGCAGGCAGGAAAAGCAATGCGCAAATTTCTCTGGATCGGTATCGTGGCGGCAGCCGGTGTACTTGGCGGTTGCGCCAATACCGGGCTGACCGAGCAGCCCGGCGTGTCCGAAACTTTCAGTGTGGCAGCCGACTACCAGGCCGCCTACCGGCGCGCCGGCGAGTACGTGCGCGTCTGCCACGAAAACCGTGCGCACCGGTTCGGCGCCGTGTACCAGTCCACGCGTGCGCTGGGCGTGCGCGACGCGCCCAACACCGTCCAGGTGTTCAAGAAAAGCGAACCGCTGCGCATCCTCGAGGTACTGACCGCCGCGATGGACGGTCCGTCCAAGGCCAAGGTAACCGTGCGCGTGCTGGGCGAGGCGCCCTGGGACAAGGAAGAGCTGGCCGCCGCGCGGCGCTCCATCGAAACCGCCACGCCCGTCTGCAGGGCGATGGAGTAAGACCGTATGCGTGGCGCTCCCTACGCGCTGTTCGGCGCGGCGATCCGCATGGCCGGCTGGCTGAACGGCGTGGCCGCGCTGGCCCTGGCGTGCTTCTCGCTGGGCATCGTGGGCGGCGACGTCGCCCCGCCCGATGATCTGCAGGTGCCGCTGGCGTGGTTCCTGATCGGCCTGCTGGCCACCGGCCTGGCTGCCGTGCTGGCGCTCCTGGCGCACCTGGGCTGGGTTCGCCGCCGTG
Organism: Bordetella ansorpii; assembly: GCF_900078705.1. Taxonomy (GTDB): domain Bacteria; phylum Pseudomonadota; class Gammaproteobacteria; order Burkholderiales; family Burkholderiaceae_B; genus Bordetella; species Bordetella ansorpii_A. The sequence goes on along the minus strand of NZ_FKIF01000007.1, from coordinate 758,072 downwards.
CCGATGGCCGCGTGTCCCTGCGTTGCAGGATCGCGCTGGCGCTGGCCCTGGCGGCCTACCTGCTGGCGCTGGCCGGCTTCGGACTGGGCTGCTGGACTTCCCTTACCGAAGACATGCCCGTGGACGAGGGCGGCGATGCTTCGCCCGCTGGCGCGTTCTACACGCAGGTGGTGGCGCCGGCCTGGCTGCCGTTCCTGCGTACAGGTGGCGATATCTGAACGCCGCTTGCCAGGCCGGTGAGCGGTGCGCAGGCATTTTCGCCACACGCCCCGGCAGCTGGATCGCGGTAGCGCTTTTTTGATGGACGCTCGTGGGGCGCAGGCGTAATATGCGCATTGCGTATAGTTACCCATCCTCCGAGGCGCGCCATGTCCATCTCCCAGCAAGCTTTCCTGCGCGACGCCATGCGTCGCCTCAACCTGACCCGCGACGTGTTCGCCGCGCGCATCGGCGTCAAGCGGCGCGCGCTCGATACGTGGCTGTTGCCGGAAGGCTCGCAGGAATTCCGGGCCATGCCCGAGGTGGTCGAGCGTTTCGTCAGCGAAATCGTGCAGAACCGCGATCTGCTGGAAAAATATACGCAAAGCGCACAAGCCGGCCCGTTGCGCGAGCGCATCGCCGTCGAAGGCAAGCATCAGCTGCTGTCGGTCGACCAGTTCACGCGCGAATCGGTGGAAGACCTGTTCCGCGTGGCCGACATGATGCAGCCCATCGCGCGCCGCCAGAAGGTGTCGCGTGTGCTGGAAGGCGCGGTGCTGGGCAACCTGTTCTTCGAGGCCAGCACCCGTACGCGCGTCAGCTTCGGTTCGGCGTTCTGCCGCCTGGGCGGTTCGGTGTGCGACACCACGGGTTTCACGTTCTCGTCGATGGCCAAGGGCGAGTCCATCTACGACACCAGCCGCGTGATGAGCGGCTACGTGGACGCCATGGTGATCCGCCATCCCGACCAGGGTTCGGTGGCCGAATTCGCGCAGGCCACGAACATCCCGGTGGTCAACGGCGGCGACGGCCCCGGCGAGCACCCCAGCCAGGCGCTGCTGGACCTGTACACCATCCTTACCGAGTTCTCGCGCCTGGGCAAGCTGCTGGACGGCGCGCACATCGCCATGGTCGGCGACCTGAAGTACGGCCGTACGGTGCACTCGCTGATCAAGCTGCTGGCGCTGTACAAGGGCGTGAAGTTCACGCTGGTGGCGCCGCCCGGACTGGAAATGCCCGACTACATCGTCGAGAAGGCGACCCGCAACGGCAATGTGATCGAACAGAAGGCGTCGCTGGCCGAAGGCCTGCCCGGCGCCGACGTGATCTACGCCACGCGCGTGCAGAAAGAGCGCTTCGCCTCGGAAGAGAAGGAAGGCGAGGGCTATACGCCCGAGTTCCAGATCTCGCGCGAGATCATCGACACGTACTGCTCGCCCGACACCATCGTCATGCACCCGCTGCCGCGCGACAGCCGCCCGGGCGCCAACGACCTCAGCGTCGACCTGAACCACGATCCGCGCCTGGCCATCTTCCGCCAGACCGACAACGGCATCCCCATCCGCATGGCCATCTTCGCGGTGCTGCTGGGCGTGGAAGGCCTGGTGCAGCACTCGATGCGCGACGTCACGTGGAAGCATCCTTCGCACATCGGTCCGGACGACTCGGTGTTCCACGGCCTGGATTGACCGGGCGGCCCACGGCGTGGTTCGGGCGGCCAGGCAAGGCCCATCGGAAGCGGGGGACGCCTCTTTCCGGGCGTCGCCGGTCCCTGAACCTCGCAGATAAAAAAGGACGCTTCATACGAGGCGTCCTTTTGCATGGCAGGAACTGCCCGCGCGTCAGTCGCGCTTCTCGCCGCCCAGGGCGTCGACCAGATCGGTCATCAGCTTGGCCAGTTCGCCCGTCATCAGCGCCATGTCGGAATCGAACTTCTCGTCGTCGTTCTGCATGACGGTGTCGGCGCCTTCCTTCAGTACGTCCAGCGGCGCGACGCGCTTGATGTCCAGCGCTTCGGTCAGCACGAAGGACACGCGGTCGTTCCAGGTCATGGCCAGGCGCGTGCACTGCTTGCCCGACTGGATGTGGCGGCGCACGTCTTCCGTGTCGATGGTGTGCTTGACGTAGCGGATGGCGGCGCGGCTTTCGCCGGAGGCGCGCAGCTCGGTGTCCTGGTCGATCGTGAAGTTGGCCGGGGCCTCGTCGTCGGCCAGCCAGCCGGTCATGGCCGAGGCGGGCGATTGCGCCACGTACAGGTTTTCCAGCGGCAGCGGATCTACGGTCTTGGCCAGCAGGCCGATGACCTCGTCGGCCTTGGCCGAGGCGGCGGCGTCGATCACCAGCCAGTGGTTGACCGTGTCGATCCACACGCGCGTGTCGCGGTAGATGCTGAAGGCGCGCGGCATCAGCTCTTCGGTGACGCGCTCCTTGATTTCCTTCATCTGCTTGCGGCCGGGCTTGTAGCCCTGCTTTTCCTCGATCTCCTGCGCACGGGCCTTGGAGACCTGGTTGATCACCGTGGTGGGCAGGAGCTTCTTTTCGGCGCGCAGGCTCAGCAACACCTGCTTGTTGACGGTATGGGCCAGGCCGCCGTTCTCGCGCGGCGGAATCCAGCCCATGCTTTGCATGTCGAGGGAGTTGCCGCTTTTGAAGGCATGCGCGGACAGGGCGTCCTCGAGCGGTTCACCCATGAGCGTCCAGGGCGAGGAGAGTCGGTATATCCGGAGATTCTTGAACCACATGGCGTCGGGGCAAAAGGGTGGATTCTATACGAGGCGGCGGACCGGGGCGTGTCTGTTTCCGCGCCGTTGCGAGAGACACGATCTGTGACGGACAGGGGACGGATGATCCGGTACTGTCCGCTTCACCATCAACTCCATGAAGGAGAAAGCCCATGAAACCAGTGTCCATCGTGGGTGCCGTGCTGATCGTGCTGGGGATCGCAGCACTGGCCTACAAAGGCTTCAACTACACCTCGGAAGAGACCGTGCTGCAAGTCGGTTCCGTCAAGGCAACGGCCGAGACCGAGAAGTCGGTGCCGATTCCCGGCTGGGCCGGCATCGCCGCCATCGTGGTGGGCGTGCTGGCGGTTGGCGCGGGCATGCGCCGCTGAAACGAGCGGCAGGCAAAAAAAAGGGCCCGACACATCGTGTCGGGCCGTACGGGGCACACAATACCGCATCAAGAAAGGCTCGCGGGGGATGCGGTATCGGTGTCAGAGTATGGCCCTGCCTGCCTCGTGCAGGGGATCGTTTGCCCGAAGCAGTCATGCAAGACCGTGATCTGAGCGTTCAGTCTAAATCCGCAGGGCTGACATAGCCCTGAACCTGGCCCGATCCCCCACGGTTTTCACGCCCCTCGTTTCCAGGGCATCTCTTCCTTCCCCCTTGGCGCTGGGTTCCAGCGGGCGTTCGGCGCCCGCAATCCCGGAAAACGCCGCTTCGTGGCCGCGATCAGGCCGGTCCCGGGCCCAGGCGCCCACGATCCTCGGACGAAAAAAAAGCTCCCTGGGGAGCTTTGAAAAGCCAGGTCGGCGCAGCGGTCCGACCCGGCGGGGGAAAAGATCACGCGTTGATGTCGTTGTCCTTGGATTCGCGCACGAACAGCGTGCCGATCACCAGGGTCATCACGGCGATGATGATGGGGTACCACAGGCCGTCGTAGATGTTGCCCGTGGCGGCCACCACCGCGAAGGCCACCGGAGGCAGGAAGCCGCCGAACCAGCCGTTGCCGATGTGGTAGGGCAGGCTCATCGAGGTGTAGCGGATGCGGGTGGGGAACATTTCGACCAGCATGGCGGCGATGGGCCCGTAGACCATGGTGACGTACAGCACCAGGATCGCCAGCAGCAGCGTCACCATCACGTTGTTCGTTTGGGCCGGGTCCGCCTTGGCGGGGTAGCCGTGGCCGCGGATCGCGGTGGTCAGCGACTTGTCCAGTTCGGCGGCCTTGGCCTTGAAGTCGGCCGGGGTCATGCCGGCGCCTTCGAACGAGGTGAACTGGTCATTGCCGATCTTGACGACGGCCACCGAGCCCGCCGGCGCGGCCTGGTTCTGGTAGTTCACCGCGTTGCGGGCCATGAACGACTTGACCACGTCGCACGAGCTGGTGAAGGAGGCCGTGCCCACCGGGTTGAACTGGAACGAGCACGTGGCCGGATCGGCGATGACGGTGACCGGGGCCGAGGCCTGGGCCGCTTCCAGCGCGGGGTTGGCGTAGTGCGTGATGCCCTTGAAGATCGGGAAGTATGTCGCCGCGGCGATCAGGCAGCCCGCCATGATGATGGGCTTGCGGCCGATCTTGTCGGACAGCGCGCCGAAGATCACGAAGAACGGCGTGCCGATCAGCAGCGCGACCGCGATCATGATGTTGGCGGTGTTGGAGTCGACCTTCAGCGTCTGGGTCAGGAAGAACAGGGCGTAGAACTGCCCGGTGTACCAGACCACGGCCTGGCCGGCGGTCAGGCCCAGCAGCGCCAGGATCACGACCTTCAGGTTGGACCACTTGCCGAACGCGTCGGTCAGAGGCGCCTTCGAGCCCTTGCCTTCGGCCTTCATGCGCTGGAAGGTGGGGGATTCGTTGAGCTGCAGGCGGATCCACACCGAGATGCCCAGCAGGATGACCGAGATCAGGAACGGGATGCGCCAGCCCCAGGCGCGGAAGTCGTCCTCGCCCATGACCACGCGCACGCCCAGGATCACCAGCAGCGACAGGAACAGGCCCAGCGTGGCGGTGGTCTGGATCCAGCTGGTGTAGAAGCCGCGGCGGCCGTGCGGGGCGTGTTCCGCCACGTAGGTGGCCGCGCCGCCGTACTCGCCGCCCAGCGCCAGGCCTTGCAGCAGGCGTAGCACGATCAGGATGATCGGGGCCGCGATGCCGATGCTGGCGTAGCTGGGCAGGACGCCCACGAGGAAGGTCGACAGGCCCATCAGCACGATGGTGACCAGGAAGGTGTACTTGCGGCCGACCAGGTCGCCCAGGCGGCCGAACACCAGCGCGCCGAAGGGGCGCACGGCGAACCCGGCGGCGAAGGCCAGCAGCGCAAAGATGAAGGCGGCGGTCGGGTTGACGCCCGAGAAGAAGTGCGCGGCGATGATGGCCGCCAGCGAACCGTATAGGTAAAAGTCGTACCACTCGAAAACCGTGCCGAGCGATGACGCGAAAATCACGCGTCGCTCTTCGCGCGTCATGGGACGCGGCTGCGCGGAGGAATTCCCTGCCAGGGTGTTTGTGCTCATGGTGTCTCCTCGTTGATGGCCGGTGGTGTTCCACCGTGCTCGCTCCGGCTGCCCAATGCGCTGCGCGCCGGATTGCCTGACAAGGTAGGCGCGCTGGCTGACGAGGGTCTGACGTGCCCCTTACCTGGGTCTTACTTGTGAAACAAAATGTAATTCACGCGTCTGAATCTTCCGGCGCGTCTGCCTCCGGGGGCGGGAAGGCGATCCAGATGCGGGTGCCGGGCAGTTCGGAGAATGGCGTGGGATGGTCCTCGACCCCGAAGCGTGCGCGGTGTTTCTGCGCGATCTCGCGCACGATGGCCAGGCCCAGGCCGCTGCCGTCGGACTGCGTGCCCAGCACGCGGTAGAAGCGGTCGAACACGCGCGTCCGTTCGGCCAGGGGAATGCCAGGACCCGAGTCCTCGACTTCCAGCACGCCTGCGCCGCCGTGCATGCTGACCCTGACGGTGATGTGCCCGCCGCGCGGGGTGTAGCGCAACGCGTTGTCGATCAGGTTGTTCAGCAGCTCGGCCAGCAGGATGTGGTTGCCGTTGATCAGCACGGGCGTCTCGGCGTCCTCGAAGCCCAGGTCGGTGGACAGGGCCAGGGCCTGCGGCACCCAGTGCTGGGTCTGTTCGTAGGCGATCGCGTTGAGGTCCGCGGGCGCCAGGCCGGCCGAATCGGGATGCTCGGCGCGGGCCAGCAGCAGCAACTGGTTCACCAGCCGGGTGGCGCGCTCCGAGCCGGTCACCAACTGGCGCAGGCTGGACTGCATTTCCTCGGGGCTGGCGTCGCGCAGCGCCAGTTCGGCCTGGGTGCGCAGGCCGGCCAGCGGCGTCTTCAGTTGGTGCGCGGCGTCGGCCACGAAGCGGCGCTGGGCGTCCACGTTGGCCGACAGCCGGTCCAGCAGCTCGTTCATGGCGCCGACCAGCGGCGCGATCTCGGTGGGGGCGGCGCGCTCGTCGATGGGCGACAGGTCGTCGGGCCGGCGCGCGCGCAGCCGCTGCTGCAGCGCGTTCAGCGGCGCCACCCCGCGGCTCAGGCCGAACCACACCAGCAGCACGGCGACCGGCAGCACCACGAACTGCGGAATGATCACGCCCTTGATGATGTCGTTGGCCAGCCGCGTGCGGCGCTCGACGGTTTCCGCCACCAGCACCAGCGCGAACCGCTCGTCGGGCAGCTTCAGGTCCACCCACGTATAGGCCAGCCGCACGCCGAAGCCGCGCAACGCGTCGTCCGCGTACAGCACCTGGCCGGGCTGGGGCGCGCCCAGGTTGGCCGGCACGGGCAGGGCGCGGTCGCCGCCCAGGTACTCGCCACGGCTGCCCAGCGCCAGCCAGAAGACGCTGCCGGTCTCGTCCACGCGCAGCACCTGGCGCGCGGGATCGGTCATGTGCAGCACGGCGCGGCCGCCTTCGGCATGCATCTGGTGCGCCAGGATGCGCAGGCTGTTGGCCAGCGCGTGGTCGTAGGGGACGTTGGCGATGTTCTGCGCGACCACGTAGGTGATGGCCACGCTCATGGGCCACAACAGGAACAGCGGCGCCAGCATCCAGTCGAGGATCTCGCCCAGCAGCGAGCGCTGCGGCGGCATGAAGGCCGGCCCCTGCGCGCCGCCCGACAGGGCGTCCAGGGCTTCCTGGTTCAGCGGTTCCGGCGGGGCGGCTGCGTCAGTGGGACTGGACCGAGGCACCCTGTTCGCGCTCCAGGCAATAGCCCAGCCCGCGCACCGTGATGATCTTCACGCCGCTGGGTTCGAGTTTCTTGCGCAGCCGGTGCACATAGACCTCGATGGCATTGTTGCTGACTTCCTCGCCCCATTCGCACAGGTGATCGACCAGTTGCGTCTTGCTGACCATGCGTCCGCTGCGCGCCAGCAGGATCTCCAGCAGGCTGACTTCGCGCGCGGACAGGTCCAGCGTCTGGTCGTCGACGGTGGCCACGCGGCCGGTCTGGTCGAACACGAGGCGGCCATGGCGCACCATGGTGGACCCGCCGCCCGCGCCGCGGCGGGTGAGGGCGCGCACGCGCGCTTCCAGCTCGGACAGGGCGAAGGGCTTTGCCATGTAGTCGTCGGCGCCCAGGTCGAGGCCCTTGACGCGCTGCTCGACGCTGTCGGCGGCGGTCAGGATCAGCACGGGCAGGGCGGAGTTGCGCACGCGCAGGCGGCGCAGCACTTCCAGGCCCGGCATCTGGGGCAGGCCCAGGTCCAGGATCAGCAGGTCGAAAGGCTGGACGGCCAGCGCGGAATCGGCGGCCATGCCGTCGCGCACGGCGTCGACCGCGTAGCCGTTGTGGCGCAGCGAGCGGGACAGGCCATCGGCCAGGATGCTGTCGTCTTCGGCGATCAGAATGCGCATGCGGCGTTGTCTCGGTATCGTTGATATGGGGCCGGCACAGCAGGATGGCCGCATTCTGGCATGGCGCACGGGCCTTGCCACTGCGGGTATACGAGGAAAAATTTGGCATACTGGATTTTTATCCAGTACAATCCGATGCAATAATCGCCGTCGAATCAAGTAGGCGGCCCAGCTTGCCGCGCGCCAGGATACCCATGCAGGGGGCTGGCCGCCGGCGGCAGGCGCATCGAAGCGCCGTGCCGCCCAGCCAAACCCAGCATGTCCAAAAACAGGATCTTCCATGACTGACAAGACCAGCAAGGCCGCCTCCGCAGAAAAAGCCAAGGCCCTGGCCGCGGCGCTCTCGCAGATTGAAAAGCAGTTCGGCAAGGGCTCCATCATGCGCTACGGCGACAACGAGGTCGAACACGACATCCAGGTCGTGTCCACGGGCTCGCTGGGCCTGGACATGGCGCTGGGCGTCGGCGGTCTGCCGCGTGGCCGCGTGGTCGAAATCTACGGTCCGGAATCGTCGGGTAAAACCACGCTCACCCTGCAGGTCATCGCCGAAATGCAGAAGCTGGGCGGCACCTGCGCGTTCATCGACGCCGAGCACGCGCTCGACGTCCAGTACGCCTCCAAGCTGGGCGTCAGTCTCACCGACCTGCTGATCTCGCAGCCCGACACCGGCGAGCAGGCCCTCGAAATCACCGACGCGCTGGTCCGCTCGGGTTCCATCGACCTCATCGTCATCGACTCGGTGGCCGCCCTGGTGCCCAAGGCCGAAATCGAAGGCGAGATGGGCGATTCGCTGCCCGGCCTGCAGGCCCGCCTGATGAGCCAGGCGCTGCGCAAGCTCACCGCCACCATCAAGCGCACCAACTGCATGGTCATCTTCATCAACCAGATCCGGATGAAGATCGGCGTCATGTTCGGCAGCCCCGAAACCACCACGGGCGGCAACGCGCTGAAGTTCTACGCCTCGGTCCGCCTGGACATCCGCCGCATCGGCTCCATCAAGAAAGGCGAGGAAGTCATCGGCAACGAAACCCGCGTCAAGGTCGTCAAGAACAAGGTGTCGCCGCCCTTCAAGCAGGCCGAGTTCGACATCATGTACGGCGCCGGCATCTCGCGCGAGGGCGAGATCATCGACCTGGGCGTGCAGGCTGGCGTGGTCGACAAGTCGGGCGCCTGGTACAGCTACAACGGCAACCGCATCGGCCAAGGCAAGGACAACGTCCGCGAGTACCTGAAGGAACACCCGGACATGGCTTTCGAGATCGAGAACCGTGTCCGCGAGAACGCGGGCATCGTCAGCCGTGCCGCCGCCTTCGTGGCCACCGCCGAAGAAGCCGACGAGGGCAGCGACGAGTGACGCGTCCGCCCGGCTCCCGCCGCGGGCCCGATCCGGCCGACCTCGATGACGAGTTCGAGACGGTAACGCCTCGCAGCGGCGCAGCCGGCAATTGCCAGCCCGGCGATGGCGACGTCCCCGAAACCTTCGGGGGCGAAATCATCACCCGTACGTCCTCTCGGTATGCCGCTTCCCGTAAGCGGTCCTCGTCCAGATCGTCCCCGGATGATCCGGTTGCTGAAGACGCCGCCGAAAACGGCGCATCCGGCAAGCCCGCGCAACGCGGGCTGTCGCTCAAGGCGCGCGCGGTGAACTACCTGTCGCGCCGCGAGCATGCCCGCGGCGAACTGGCCCGCAAGCTGGCGCCGCACGCGGAAAGCCCCGAACAGATCGAAGCCCTGCTCGACGACCTTCAGCGCGAAGGCTGGCTGAGCGACGAGCGCTTCGCGCAAAGCCTGGTGCATCGCCGCGCGCCGCAGCGCGGCACCGCCCGTGTGGTTCAAGAGTTGAAGCAGTACGGCCTGGATGCCGACAAGGTGGCCGAACTGCGCGACCAGATGCGCGCCACCGAATACGAGCGCGCGCTGGAAGCCTGGCGCAAGCGCTTCGGCCAGAAGCCCGCCGATCGCGCGGCCTATGCCAAGCAGGCTCGTTTCCTCACCAGCCGCGGCTTTGCCCACGACGTCATCCGCCGCATTCTTGGCGAGGGCGACGACGAGTCCTGACGACTCGCTCGTATTGGCGGCCAGGGGCAGACATTGCCCAAGCACGCGCGCATGCCTGCGGAACGACTCGCTGCAAGGGCATCTGGGCCAGGCGCATGCCTGCTGCATTGAACGTCGAGACGGCGGGCCGGCCGACCTTCTTCCTTCACGATTCAGTTGCGCGCCGCCTTGATCCCGTCCAGGGTCTTGAAGCACACGTCTCGCGCGATCGTCAGGAACTCGTCGATGTACGTGGTCTCGCTGTCCTCCGTGCGCACCGCGGCGTACAGCGTGCGCCACACGCCCTGCGAGCCCAGATGGCATACGCGCAGCCAGCTCTGGTGCAGATACTCCGACAGCGCCCAGTTGGGCAGGGCGGCCACGCCCCGGTTGCTGGCCACCAACTGCGCGATGATCGGCGTCAGCTCCGCCTTGCGGATGGCCGCCGGCTCGACGTCGGCGGGATCCAGGAACGCGGTGAACACGTCCAGCCGCTGGCGGTCCACCGGATAGGTGATCAGGGTCTGGTCGGCCAACTGCTCGGGCGCCACGTGGCGCACCGCGGCCAGCGGGTTCTGCGCCGAGACCGCCAGCACCATTTCGTACCGGAACAGCGGCAGGTAAGTCACGGCCTCCAGTTGTTGCGGGTCCGACGTCACCACCAGATCCAGGTCGCCCCGCACCAGCGCGGGCAGCGGCGCGAACGAGAACGCCGCCGACAGGTCCAGCGCCACGTCGGGCCACTGTACCCGGAATGCATCCATGGCCGGCATCAGCCATTGGAAGCACGAGTGGCAGTCGATCGCCAGGTGCAGCCGCCCGGTGCGGCCGGCCGCCAGCCGTTGCAGTTCGCGTTCAGTGGCGCGCAGGCGGGGCAGCACGTCGTCGGCCAGGGCCAGGATGCGCAGGCCGGCCGTGGTCAGGCGGGCAGGGCGGGTGCGGCGGTTCAGCAGCGGCACGCCCAGGCGCGTTTCCAGGTCCCGCAACTGATGCGAGAGCGCCGACTGCGTCAGGTGCAGGCGCTCGGCGGCCTCTTGCAGGCTGCCGCCGTCGCGGATGGCGGCCAGGGTTTCCAGGTGACGGACTTCAAGCATGGGGAGCGCTCACGACGGCGAGAATGAGAATGCCGCGATTATATGAACAAAATTCAATTAATTAATGCTGAGATTGATTTTGCTTCATGCTGAATCGCGCGCAGAATGCAGCTCTTATTGAGCAGATTTTGCCTGGATAGGGGTTTTTCATGACGATTATTCATAACCTTGGATTCCCGCGCATCGGCGCCCAGCGTGAACTGAAGCGCGCCGTCGAGGCCTATTGGGCGGGCAAGCAGACCGCCGACGAACTGGCCGAGACCGGCCGCCAGCTGCGCGCCGCCCACTGGCGCCTGCAGGCCGAACGCGGCCTGGCCTTCGTGCCGGTCGGCGATTTCGCGTGGTACGACCACATCCTGGAATGGTCCACGCTGCTGGGCGCCGTGCCCGCGCGTTTCGGCCAGCGCGATGCCGACCCCGTGTCGCTGGATACGCTGTTTCGCATGGGCCGCGGCCGCGCGCCCAGCGGCAATCCGGCCGCCGCCTGCGAAATGACCAAGTGGTTCGACACCAACTACCACTACATCGTCCCCGAACTGACCCCGGGCCAGTCGTTCCGCATCGCCCGCGAATACCTGTTCGAGCAGGTGAGGGAGGCCCAGGCGCTGGGCTTGCAGGCCAAGCCCGTCATCCCCGGTCCGCTGACCTGGCTGTGGCTGGGCAAGGGAGATGCCTACGCGCGGGGCGCCGCCGACCCCGCCAAGCTGGCGTTGCTGGCCGCGCTGCTGCCCGTGTACGCGCAGGTGCTGCAACGCCTGGCCGCCCAGGGCGTGCAATGGGTGCAGATCGACGAGCCCATCCTGGTGCTGGACTTGCCGCAAGCCTGGCGCGATGCCTTTGCGCAGGTCTACGCGCGGCTGTCCGAAGCGCCGGTGCGCGTGCTGCTGGCCACCTATTTCGATGGCCTGAAGGACAACCTGGCCACCGTGGCCAATCTGCCCGTGGCCGGCCTGCACGTGGATCTGGTGCGCGCGCCCGGGCAACTGGCCGACGTGGCCGCCGCTTTGGGGTCCGCGCGAGTGCTGTCCGCCGGCCTGATCGATGGCCGCAACATCTGGCGCACCGACCTGGATGCCGCCGTGCGGGCGCTGCGGCCGGTGCGCGAGCAACTGGGCGAACGTCTGTGGCTGGCGCCCTCGTGCTCGCTGCAGCACGTGCCGGTGGACCTGGCCCACGAAACCGACCTGGATGCCGAACTCAAGAGCTGGCTGTCGTTCGCCGCGCAGAAGCTGGACGAACTGCGGCTGTTGGGCCAGGCGCTGGACGGCGCGGCGGATCCGGCCGTGCAACAGTCGCTGGCCGCGCAGCGCCTCGCCCTGCAGGCCCGCCGGGCTTCGCCGCGCATCCACAATCCCGCCGTGGCGCGCCGCATGGCCGATGAGGCCCGGGTGTCGCGCGACCGCGCGCCGTTCGCCCAGCGCATCGCCAGGCAGCAGGCCGGGTTGAAGCTGCCCGCGTTCCCGACCACCACCATCGGCTCCTTCCCGCAGACCGCCGAGATCCGCGCGTTGCGCCGCGACTGGAAGGCCGGCGTGATCGGCGACGCGGCCTACGAAGCGTCGATCCGCAAGGAGATCGAGGAAGTCATCCGCTTCCAGGAGAAGGTCGGCCTGGACGTGCTGGTGCATGGCGAGCCCGAGCGCAACGACATGGTCGAGTATTTCGGTGAACTGCTGGCCGGTTTCGCCTTCACGCGCAATGGCTGGGTGCAGAGCTACGGCTCGCGTTGCGTGAAGCCGCCGGTGATCTTCGGCGACGTGGCGCGTCCCGCGCCGATGACGGTGGGCTGGTCGTCCTACGCGCAGTCGCTGACCGACAAGCCGGTCAAGGGCATGCTGACGGGGCCGGTCACCCTTCTGCAGTGGTCGTTCGTGCGTGACGACCAGCCGCGCGAAGCCACGTGCCGGCAACTGGCGCTGGCCTTGCGCGACGAAGTGGTCGACCTGGAGAAGGCCGGCATCCGCATCATCCAGATCGACGAGCCGGCCATCCGCGAAGGGCTGCCGCTGCGCCGCGACGACTGGCAGGCCTATCTGGACTGGGCGGTGGACTGCTTCCGCCTGTCCACGGCCGGGGTCGCCGACGGCACCCAGGTGCACACCCACATGTGCTACTCGGAATTCAACGACATCATCGAGTCGATCGCCGCGATGGATGCCGACGTCATCACCATCGAGACCTCGCGCTCGAACATGGAGCTGCTGAAGGCGTTCGAGGACTTCCGCTATCCCAACGACATCGGCCCGGGCGTGTACGACATCCATTCCCCCAACGTGCCCGACGTGGGCTGGATGGTCGGCCTGATGCGCAAGGCCGCGGCCCGCCTGCCGAAGGAGCGCCTGTGGGTCAATCCTGATTGCGGCCTGAAGACGCGCGCCTGGCCGGAGACCGAGGCCGCGCTGGTCGGCATGGTGCAGGCGGCCCGGGCGCTGCGCGAATCGGCCTGATTGCCGGGTGCCGGTCCACGCTCGTCCGAGGCGGTGCCCTTGGTTGAGGGGCGGTTGAGGGGCATGAGACCGCTTTTCGACAGGCCCGCGGTTTGATCGAGCGTGGCCGGCCTGTTGCCAGCGATCGCATGTTCCTGTTTCTGCGACACAGTTCCTCATGGAACGGCACTATCGAAGCAGGTGAGCGAACCGCACAATGCCGGTTCAGGGGATACGCATTGCAAGTGCCTGTTTTCCTGAAGATTCGTCCTTCTCCTTAACGGCAACAAAGGAAATGCGCATGACTTTTCGAAATGGCCTCGACTCGCTTCTTCGACCCGAAGATTCCGTGCTCGTTCTGATCGATCACCAACCGTACCAGCTCGCCAACCTGAACAGCCATGACCCGCAAGCCGTGGTCAACCTCACGACCGCGCTGGCCAAGCTGGCCAAGGCGTTCGATGTCCCGACCATTCTCACGAGCGTTATCGCGGAGCGCGGCGGTTATCTCTTCAAGCAGATCACCGACGTCTTTCCCGGTCAGGACGTGATCGATCGGACGTGGGTGAACACCTGGCAAGACAAGAAGGTGGTCGACGCGGTCAAGGCGACGGGCCGCAAGCAGTTGATCATCGCCGGCCTGTGGACCGAAGTCTGCGTCGCCATGCCTGTGATCCAGGCTGCCGGCGAAGGCTGGGACGTGACCGTGGTCACCGACGCGTCGGGCGGGATATCCAAGGAGTCCCACGAAGTCGCCATCCAGCGCATGATCGCGGCCGGGGCGAACGTGATGACGGTGATGGCGATCGCTGGAGAATGGCAGCGCGATTGGGCGCGCACCGAGCATGTCGAGGCGCTGACCGAGATTCTCATCGATCATTTCAGCGGCAGCGGCATCGCATATCTTTGGGAGCAGCAACTGCTCAAGACGCCCGTCGGGAAAAGCGCGGGCTGACCGGGATGCCGCGCGGGGATCGGCCTGGCCTGGCGATACCCGCCATCCCCTGCGCGGATATCGGCAGCCGCCTCGCCTGTGCGGGCCACGTCGAGCCAAACGTCCAGGCGCTCCGCAAGCGCGGCGTGCCTATCGTCCTCGAACCTTTCGTGGCCGAGGCGGTTGGCCGGCGGCTCGCGTTTGGAACGTCGTGCCGTCCTCGAAGGACCGGATCGCGCAGGCGGCATCCGACTGCAAGGGCCGCGGGGAAGCGCCCGGCGATAGGCTTTGAGCTTGGCGTCAGCGTGCGCAGTTCAGACAGTGCCGCGCAGGGATTTCACATTGTCACGTGAACGAAACCCGTCGTCGTATGTCAATGGATGAACGCCCGCCAGTTCGCTAGTCGCCGTCGCCATGATTCTCCAAGGTCCTTATCGGCCTGATCTGCTGCAAGCGGAAACGCTGCCCGATATTCTCGAAGCCACGATCCGGCGGTATCCCGCCGCCACCGCCATCCAATGGCGGGATCAGTCCATCTCCTACGAAACCCTGGGACGGCGCGCCGATCTTGCGGCGCACCATCTGATCGAAGCCGGCGTGCGCCCCGGCGAGATCGTCGGCCTGTGCCTGCCGCGCGGCGACGACCTGCTGGTGATGCAGGCGGCCATCGCCAAGGCGGGCGCCGCCTGGCTGCCGTTCGAGGCCGACACGCCCGCCGACCGCATGCTGGTGTGCCTGCAGGACGCGGGCGCGCGTGGCCTCGTCGCCAGCGGCGACGTGCAACTGGGCGGCATGATCACGTGGACCACGTGGCAGTTGTCGGTGGCCGTCGACGGCGCGCCGCTGCGCCGCCGCGATGGATTGCTGCCCGAGCATCCCGCCTACGTCATCTATACCTCGGGCTCCACCGGCAAACCCAAGGGCGTGCCCATCAGCCACGCCAGCATCTGCCATTTCCTGCGCAGCGAGAACGACGTGCTGGGCGTGCGCCACGGCGACAAGGTCTACCAGGGCTTCTCGGTGGCCTTCGACATGTCGTTCGAGGAAATCTGGATCAGCTATCTGGTCGGCGCCAGCCTGTGGGTCGCGCCCAGGATGCTGACCACCGATCCCGAGGCGCTTCCCGAAGCGCTGGTCCGCGAGGGCGTGACGGTGCTGCATGCGGTGCCGACGCTGCTGGCGCTGTTCGGCCGCGACGTGCCTGGCCTGCGCATCGTGAACCTGGGCGGCGAGACGTGCCCCGAGTTCCTGGTGACCCGCTGGGCGACGCCGGGCCGCCAGTTGTTCAACACCTATGGGCCCACCGAGACCACCGTGTCGGCCAGCCTGGCCGAACTGCGGCCCGGCCAGCCCGTGACCATCGGCACGCCGCTGCCCAACTACGGCATGCTGATCCGCGGCGAGGACGGCGCGGTGCTGCCGCAGGGGCAGACCGGCGAACTGTGCATCACCGGCCCCGGCGTGGCGGGCGGCTATCTCGGGCGTCCCGAACTGACGGCCGAGAAATTCCTGGCCAATCCGCGCCCCAGCGGCGATCACGATACCCGCATGTACCGCAGCGGCGACCTGGCGCGCATCGACGAGCAAGGCCAGATTCAGTGCCTGGGCCGCAGCGACGACCAGGTCAAGGTGCGGGGGTTCCGTGTCGAACTGGGCGAGATCGAGGCGGCGCTGTACCGGCAGGCCGGCGTGGGCGCGGCGGCCGTGGTGCTGCGCGACCTGGCCGGCATCGAGCAGCTGGTGGCCTTCCTGACGCCCGAGGGCGATGCCCGGATCGATCCGCAGGCCTTGCGCGCGGCGCTGGCCGAGCAGTTGCCGGCCTACATGATTCCCGCGCGATTCGAGCCGGTGGCCGAAGTGCCGCGGCTGACGTCCGGCAAGATCGACCGCAAGGCCCTGAAGGCGCGCGAGCTGGCGACGGCTTCCGAGCCCAGCGGCGAGGACGATACGCCGGTGTCGCCGGGCGAGCTGGCGCTGTTCGAAGCCTTGCGGCCGCTGTTTCCGGGCCAGCCGCTGCGCCTGGCCAGCGATTTCTTCCTCGACCTGGGGGGCCACTCGCTGCTGGCGGCGCGGCTGGTGTCGTCGCTGCGCAGGCACCCGCAGTTCTCCTCCCTGACCATGCTCGAGCTCTACCAGCATTCCGTGCTGGGGGCGCTGGCGGCGCGGCTGGATGCCTTGGGCGCCGACTCGCGGGCCGCCGTGGCGTCCGACGCGATGCATGCGCAGATGGCGCCCGAATTCGCTGCCGGCAGGGCACCCGAGTGGCGGCGCTGGACCTGTGGCGTGGCCCAATTGGCGGTGCTGCCGCTGCTGATCGGCGTGCGCATGCTGATCTGGCTGGCGCCGTTCTTCACCTATCACTACTTCACCGGCGACGAGGGCGATTCGGTCTGGGGCGCGGTGGCGCTGTCCATCTTCGCCTACCTGCTCTGCAACCTGCTGAGCTTCGGCGTGGCCGTGGCCTGCAAATGGGGCATCCTGGGCCGCCTGAAGGCGGGCCGGTATCCGCTCTATGGGTGGATCTTCTACCGCTGGTGGCTGGTCGACCGCATCCTCGACATCCCGCCCGCGCACCTGCTGGCGGGCTCGCCGCTGCAGGCCTGGTACCTGCGGGCGCTGGGCGCGCGCATCGGCCGCGGCACCGCCATCAGCCGCGTCTCCGTGCGCGCTGCCGACCTGCTGTCGGTGGGCGACGGGGCCAGCATCGGCGCCGCCGTCAACCTCGAGAACTTCGAGGTCCGCGGCGGCTGCTGGGAGGTCTCGCCCATCACTGTGGGCGAGAATGCCTACGTCGGTTCCTACGCGGTGCTGCAGGGCGGCGTGACGATCGAGGCCGATGGCCGCCTGGACGGACTGTCGTCCCTGGCCACGGGGTCGCGCATTCCAGCCGGCCAGATCTGGAGCGGTGCGCCGGCCCGCCACGACCCGCAGGCGCGCGCGCCCGAATTGCCCCCGCGTCCGCTGCGCGAATCGCGCTGGGCCCGCTGGGACATGCTGGCCTACGCCCTGGGTGGCGCGCTGATCGCGGCGCTGTTCTTCATGCCGGTGTTTCCCAGCTTCGTGCTGATCGACTGGCTGGACGCGCATTGGCTCGACCTGATGGGCACGCGCGTCTCGTGGCCCCATGCCTTCCTGGTCTACCTGCTGCTGGCCCTGCCGGCCAGCGCCTTGCTGGTGCTGCTGACCGTGCTGGTGTCCGCCCTGTTGCGCTGGGCGCTGCTGCCGCGCCTGTCGGGCGGACGCTGGCCGGTGTATGGGCAGATCTACCTGCGGCGCTGGCTGACCAACCAGATCCAGGAGTCCGGCCTGAGCGTGTTGCATGGCCTGTACGCGTCCATCTATGCGGCCACCTGGTTCCGGCTGCTGGGGGCCAGAGTGGGGCCGGGCACCGAAATCTCGACGGCCATGGGCGTGGTGCCCGACATGCTGACGCTCGGCCGCGACAGCTTCATCGCCGATGGCGTGATGCTGGGCGACGAGGAAATCGACCGGGGCTGGATGACCATGCGGCCCACGGTCATCGGCAACCGCAGCTTCGTGGGCAATGGCGCCTACGTGCCCGACGGCACGGTGCTGCCCGACGACGTGCTGATCGCGGTGCAGAGCCGGGCGCCGGCCAACGCGCGCATGGCCAGCGGCCAGACCTGGCTGGGCAACCCGCCGCTGGCCTTGCCGGCGCGCGAGCAGGTGGCCGGTTTTCCCGACCACCTCACTTTCCGCCCCAGCCTGGGACGCAAGCTGGCGCGCGGCGCGGTCGAGGGCATGCGCATGATCCTGCCCCTGGCGGTGATCATCGCGGTGGGCTACCTGACGGTCATGAAAGTCATCCCGGTCGCCGTCAACCAGGGCTTCCTGGGCGCGTTCGACGAACTGATGCTGGCCGGCATGCTGTACGGGATCGGCACGTTCCTATTCCTGGTGCTGCTGAAGTGGCTGCTGATCGGCCGCTACCGGCCGCGCGCCGAACCCATGTGGACGCCGTTCGTCTGGAAGAGCGAGGCCGTCACCAGCCTGTACGAATCCATCGCGGTGCCCAACTTCTTCAATTTCCTGCGGGCCACGCCCTGGCTGCCGCTGGCGCTGCGCTGCATGGGCGCCAGAATCGGCCGCCGGGTGTTCATGGACACCACCGACGTCACCGAGTACGACTGCGTGTCCATCGGGGACGATGCCGTGCTGCACGCCTGGTCCGGCCCGCAGACCCACCTGTTCGAGGACCGGGTGATGAAGATCGGCATGGTTCGTGTCGGCAACGGCGTCAACGTCGGCTCGCGCAGCACCATCCTGTACGACACGCGGGTCGGGGACGGCGCCCGCCTGGGGCCGTTGACCCTGGTGCTCAAGGGGGAAACCATCCCGGCGGGCCAGGCCTGGATGGGCAGTCCGGCCACCCCGTGGACACGCCGCTGAGGCGGCGGCCATCCCGCGCCTGCCGATGAACCGGGTGCGGTCCCCGGTCGCCGGGGCCGGCTGCGTTATACTTCGACAGATTTGCTGCCCTGCGGCAAACGGTCGCACCCTGGCCGTTGCCCTGGAACCGCGCCGCGCGGTTTGCGCGGATGTCCAAAGCACCCGCAAACGGTCCGGAACGGGCCGGCAGCTTGATAGAAAAGTCGTGCCGCGGTGGGGCAGGCCAACCCGCCGCACGGCCAGAAACAGGCCCTATATGCCCTTGCCCACGCCGGACTATCCTCGCCAGCCCATACACACGCGTTCGATACGCGTGCAGTCTTATGGCCGCGACGACGGACTCTGGGACCTGGAAGCCGAACTGATCGACTACAAGGGCTACGACTTCACCAAGAGCGAAGGTGAGGTCATGAAGGCGGGCCAGCACATCCATCACATGCACCTGCGCATCACCATCGACGAAAGCTACACCATCGTCGCCGCGCAGGCTGCCTACGACGCAGCTCCCTACGATGCCTCCTGTACGGCCATAGACAAGGCCTACGCGGGCCTGGTCGGCATGAACCTCCTGAAAGGGTTCCGCCACCAGGTCAAGGACCGTTTCTCGGGCATCGAGGGCTGTACCCATATGACCGAACTGTCGCTGGTGCTTCCCACCGCGGCGGTGCAGACCATGGCCGGCCGGCGTCGCGAGCAGAACGCGACGTCCGACCGGCGGCCGTTCCAGCTGGACGGCTGCCATGCGCTGCGCACCGACGGTGAGGTCGTACTGCAGCACTACCCCAGGTGGTACACGGGGCGGTCCGACAGCCCGGCGGACGAATCCGATTCCGACGCCGGGCCACGGTCCATCGATTCACCTTCTTTTTCCCATACGTCCTGACAGGTAACACATGAAAATCCACGAGTATCAAGGCAAGGAACTGCTGAAGCAGTTTGGCGTGACCGTGCCGCGCGGCATCCCCGCTCTTTCCGTAGACGAGGCCGTGGCAGCCGCCGAGAAGCTGGGTGGTCCGGTCTGGGTCGTGAAGGCGCAAATCCACGCGGGCGGCCGCGGCAAGGGCGGCGGCGTCAAGCTGGCCCGTTCGATCGAAGACGTGCGCAAGCTGTCCTCCGAAATCCTGGGCATGCAGCTGATCACGCACCAGACTGGCCCGGAAGGCCAGAAGGTCAACCGCCTGTACATCGAGGAAGGCGCTGACATCAAGAACGAACTGTACGTGTCGCTGGTCACCGACCGCGCCACCCAGAAGGTCGCGTTCATCGCCTCCAGCGAAGGCGGCATGGACATCGAGGAAGTGGCCCACTCCACGCCCGAGAAGATCATCAACGAATACATCGACCCGCAAGCCGGCCTGACCACCGAGCAGGCCAAGAAGATCGCCGCCGCGATCGGCCTGTCGGGCCACTCGGTCGACCAGGCCGTCGACCTGTTCCAGAAGCTCTACAAGTGCTATATGGACACCGACGCCTCGCTGGTCGAGATCAACCCCCTGAACTGCGACAGCAAGGGCAACCTGATCGCCCTGGACGCCAAGTTCAACTTCGACCCGAACGCGCTGTTCCGTCACCCGGAAATCGTCGCCTACCGCGACCTGGACGAAGAAGATCCCGCTGAAATCGAAGCCAGCAAGTTCGACCTGGCCTACATCCAGCTCGACGGCAACATCGGCTGCCTGGTCAACGGCGCCGGCCTGGCCATGGCCACCATGGACACCATCAAGCTGTTCGGCGGCGAGCCGGCCAACTTCCTGGACGTGGGCGGCGGCGCCACCGCCGAGAAGGTCACGGAAGCCTTCAAGATCATGCTCAAGAACAAGAGCGTGGAAGCCATCCTGGTCAACATCTTCGGCGGCATCATGCGCTGCGACGTCATCGCCGAAGGCGTGATCACCGCTTGCAAGGCCGTCAACCTGAGCGTGCCGCTGGTCGTGCGCATGAAGGGCACCAACGAAGAACTCGGCAAGAAGATGCTGGCCGAATCGGGCCTGCCGATCATCAGCGCCGACACCATGGCCGAAGCCGCCACCAAGGTCGTCGAAGCGGCCGCCAAGTAAAAATCAGCCAAGGATTCACAAATGTCGATTCTGATCAACAAAGACACCAAGGTCATTACCCAGGGCATCACGGGCAAGACCGGCCAGTTCCACACGCGCATGTGCCGCGACTACGCGAACGGCAAGGCTGCGTTCGTGGCGGGCGTGAACCCCAAGAAGGCTGGTGAAGACTTCGAAGGTATTCCGATCTTCGCCTCGGTGAAGGAAGCCAAGGCTGACACCGGCGCCACCGTGTCGGTGATCTACGTGCCGCCCGCCGGCGCCGCCGCCGCCATCTGGGAAGCCGTCGAGGCCGAACTGGACCTGGCCATCTGCATCACCGAAGGCATCCCGGTCCGCGACATGCTGGAAGTGCGCAACCGCATGAAGGCCATCAACAGCAAGACGCTGCTGCTGGGCCCGAACTGCCCCGGCCTGATCACGCCCGATGAAATCAAGATCGGCATCATGCCCGGCCACATCCACCGCAAGGGCCGCATCGGCATCGTCAGCCGCTCGGGCACCCTGACGTACGAAGCCGTGGCGCAAGTCACCGAACTGGGCCTGGGCCAATCCAGCGCCGTCGGTATCGGTGGCGATCCCATCAACGGCCTGAAGCACGTCGACGTGCTGAAGCTGTTCAATGACGATCCCGACACCGACGCCGTCATCATGATCGGCGAAATCGGCGGTCCGGACGAAGTGAACGCCGCCCAGTGGGCCAAGGACAACATGAAGAAGCCGGTCGTCGGCTTCATCGCCGGTGTCACGGCTCCTCCGGGAAAGCGCATGGGCCACGCAGGCGCCCTGATCTCCGGCGGCGCCGACACGGCCGACGCCAAGCTGGAAGTGATGGAAGCGTGCGGCATCCGCACCACGCGCAACCCGTCCGAAATGGGCAAGCTGCTGAAGTCGGTGCTGTAAGGCATCGCGCTGCCGGCCTGGTCCGGCACTGAAAACAGCCCGCTTCGGCGGGCTGTTTTCATTGGGGCGGACGGATACGGTGGGAGGGCGGGGGGGCTGTGTTACGCATTCCCCCCCGCACGCTTTCAATCTGACAGCCCCTTGAAACTATAATCACGGGCTGACCTCGCGTTTTCCGTTGATAGAACCGTCGCTCGCGCATGCCTCAAGACGGTCCCGGCTCGCGGGTCTGCGCACGTCGGTCGTCGCGGGCCGCATGCGTTTGCATACGCGACACGGGGATCCTATACACATAGGAAAAGAGAGGCATGGAACTGAGTTCTGCAGCATTCTGGATCGCATTGCTCCAGATCATTTGGGTCAACATCCTGCTGTCCGGCGACAACGCCGTGGTGATTGCGCTGGCCGCGCGTTCGCTGCCGCCCGAGCAGCAGAAGAGGGCCATCGTCATCGGGTCGGCCGCGGCCATCGTGATGCGTATCGTCCTGACGCTGGTGGCCGCCAAGCTGCTGATGCTGCCGTACCTCAAGCTGATCGGCGCCGTCCTGCTGGTGTACATCGGCGTGACGCTGCTGCTGCCCGAAGGCGATGACGAGAGCGGCGAGAAGAAGCACGGCACCCTGATGGCCGCCATCCGCACCATCATGATCGCCGACCTGGTCATGAGCCTGGACAACGTGGTGGCCGTGGCCGCCGCGGCGATGGGCGACACCACGCTGCTGGTCGTGGGCCTGGCCATCAGCATCCCGCTGGTGATCTTCGGCAGCACGCTGCTGCTGAAAGTCATCGAGCGCTTCCCGCTCATCGTCTGGATCGGCGCGGCGCTGCTGGGTTTCATCGCCGGCGAACTGCTGGTGGGCGACCCGGCCCTGCAAGGTCCTGTCGAACGTATCGACACGGCCCTGGGGGTGACGCACCATGCCTTCGGGATGATGGTCGGCGTGGCCGGCGCCTTGCTGGTGCTGGCGCTTGGAAAAATTTTCCTCGCCCGTCAAAAGGCTGACTGATAGCTGAACTACAATAGCCGGCTTCACCCCTCCGGACCCCTGAAATTCGCGCGGTCGTGGTGGTGAAGCCGGTTTTGTTTTCTGGCCGCAAGGCCGTTGTTTCCGGGCAGGCCGCTCCTTTCTCACGGGGGCGGCAGGCCGGGGCACGGTCCGGCGGTCTTGTTTCAACAGTGTCAGTAGACGACGATTTTCGGGGGATTTCACAGTGCTCGAGTTTTTCCAGACCCTCAGTTGGGCAGCCGTATTCCAGATCATCATGATCGACATCCTGTTGGGTGGCGACAACGCCGTGGTCATCGCCATGGCCTGCCGCAACCTGGCGCCCAAGCAACGCCTGCAAGGCATTCTGTGGGGCACCGCGGGCGCCATCATCCTGCGCGTCATCCTGATCGCATTCGCGCTCACCCTGCTCACCATCCCCTTCCTGAAGGTCGTGGGGGCGCTGCTGCTGGTCTGGATCGGCGTCAAGCTGCTGATCCCCGAGGACGAAAACCACGAAGTGACGGGCGGAGCCTCCATCTGGGCCGCGGTCAAGACCATCATCGTGGCCGACTTCGTCATGAGCTTGGACAACGTCATCGCCATCGCCGGCGCCGCCCAGAACGCCCATGCCGACCACCAGCTCGGCCTGGTGATCTTCGGCCTGGTCATCAGCGTGCCCATCATCATCTGGGGCAGCACGCTGGTCCTGAAGCTGATCGACCGCTTCCCGCTGGTGGTCACGTTCGGCGCCGCGCTGCTGGGCTGGATCGCGGGCGGCATGCTCATCACCGATATCTTTGTCGTAGAGCAATTCGGCGTGCAGCCCACCCCGGTTAAAATCGGCGTCGAAATTGCTGGCGCGCTGCTTGTCGTAATCCTGGGACGGTGGCTGGCCAGCCGCAAAACCGCTTCCAAGGAATCCTCGCATGGCGCTGCATAAGACTGCCAATTCCCAGCAATCCGAATCGGGCCTGAGCCTGCTGCAAGGCCTGTTCATCCTCGCCGTCATCGGCGTGGTGGCCACGGTGATCCTGTCCCGATTCGTCTGACCATCGTGTCGGAACCGCAACGCCTGGTCATTGCCACACGCGCCAGCAGGTTGGCGCTGTGGCAGGCCGAATACGTACGCAGCCGCCTGCAGGCGCTTTATCCCGCCTGCACGGTCGAGCTGCTCACGCTCACCACCCGCGGCGACCAGATCCTGGACCGCACGCTGTCCAAGGTCGGCGGCAAGGGCTTGTTCGTCAAGGAGCTCGAGACCGCGCTGCTGGACGGCCGGGCCGATCTCGCCGTGCATTCGCTGAAAGACGTGCCGGTCGACCTGCAGCCGCCGTTCGAGCTCTGTACCGTGCTCGAACGCGCCGATCCTCGGGATGCCTTCGTCTCCAACGACTACGCCGGGCTGGCCGAGTTGCCGGACGGCGCGGTCGTGGGTACGTCCAGCCTGCGCCGCGAATCGCAACTGCGCGCCCGCTATCCGCATCTACGCGTGCAGCCGCTGCGCGGCAATCTCGATACGCGCCTGGGCAAGCTGGACCGCGGCGAGTATGCCGCCATCATCCTGGCCGCGGCCGGACTGCAGCGCCTGGCGCTGGGCGGCCGCATCCGTGCGCTGATCGATCCCGCCGACAGCCTGCCCGCGGCGGGACAGGGCGCCCTGGGTATCGAAATCCGTGACGATCGCCCCGACCTGCGCGCCTGGCTGGCGCCGCTGGCCCATGCCGACACCGCCTGCTGCGCGACCGCCGAGCGCGCCGTCTCGCGCGCCCTGGGCGGTTCGTGCCAGGTGCCCCTGGCCGCTTACGCGCAGGTGCGCGACGGCCAACTGTCGCTCCAGGCCCTGGTGGCTTCGCCGGACGGCGTGCGCATCGTGCGGGCCGAGGGGCAGGGCGATGCCGCCCAGGCGGCCGACATCGGCGCCGACGTGGCGCGCCGGCTGCTGGCCGATGGGGCGCGGGACATCCTGGCCGTCCTGCTGCGGGACGATTCCCCGTCCTGAGCGCACGGGCCGCGCCATGTCGCCGATCGCCATCCTGACCCGGCCCGCCGGCCGCAACGAGGCCCTGGCGCAACGTTTGTCCGCCGCGGGCTGGCACGCGCTCTGCCTGCCCGCGCTGGCCATCGAGCCCTTGCCGGCCGATGGCCCGTTGCCCATGCCGCACGACTACGACCTGGCGGTGTTCGTCAGCGGCAATGCCGTGCGGCTGTATCTCGACCGTCTGGCGCCGC
Organism: Bordetella ansorpii; assembly: GCF_900078705.1. Classification (GTDB taxonomy): domain Bacteria; phylum Pseudomonadota; class Gammaproteobacteria; order Burkholderiales; family Burkholderiaceae_B; genus Bordetella; species Bordetella ansorpii_A. The sequence continues at coordinate 733,435 of NZ_FKIF01000007.1, read as the reverse complement.
ATCTGCCCCAGGGGTGGCCCGCCGGCTGTACGCCCGCCACGGTGGGGGCGGCCAGCGCGCAGGTCCTCGAAGCGTCCGGGCTGCTGGGGGCCGGGAGCGCCGTGCTGCATCCGGCCGCCGATGCCGACGCGCACGATTCCGAGGCGCTCTGGAACCTGCTGTCGTCCCGGCCCCTGCCGCGCCGCGCGCTGCTGGTGCGTGGCACGCAGGGGCGTGACTGGCTGGCCGACCGGCTGGCCGGGGCCGGGGTCGAGGTCACGCGCCATGCCGTCTACCGGCGCCTGCCCGCCGTCTGGCCGGACGGCGCCGCGCAGGCCTTGCGGCGGATGGCGGCACGGGGCGCCGCCGCCACCTGGCTGTTGACCAGCGGCGAGGGCATCGCGGCCACCGCCGATGCGGTCCGCGCCGCGGATTTGCAGGCCTGGTGGCGCGGCTGCCGCTTCGTCGTCACGCACCCGCGTCTGGCGGTCGCCCTGCGCGCCGCCGCGGCTGTGCCGTTTGGTAACGCCGCGGCACCCGCTGTCGATGACGCCGCCACCGACATGGTGGTACAAATCTGTATGCCTGCCGATGAGGCGATCTTCGAGGCCTTTGTTGCCGCTTGAGTCGTCGTCCAAGCCTCCAACGAATACAATCGCGTCATGACAGACAACACCTCCGATATCCGTCCGACCACGCCGTCGGACGCTTCCGGCGGCGCCACGCCCGCAGCTTCCCCGTCCAGCGTGCCGCCGTCGCGGCCCGGGACGCCCGCCAAGCCGGCCAAGCCGCCTCGGCCGCGCTCGGTCAGCAGCACGCTGATCACCGCGTTCGTCATCGTCGTCCTGCTGGCCATCGGCCTGGGCGGGGCGCTCTGGGCGCAGCGGCGCCAGGCCATGAAAACCGGCCAGGAAGTCGCCGCCCGCCTGGACCAGATGAATCGCGAACTGGCGCTGGCGCGCCAGGACGGCCGCCAGGCCCTGGCCCTGGCGCAGGCGCAGACCAACCAGGTTGCCGACCTGGAAGGGCGCATCCGCGACGTACAGACGCAGAACAGCGCCTTGCAGCAGGCCTGGCAGACCTTCAGCAGCGGCGCCAACGATGAGATCCTCGTCAACGACGTCGAGCGCATGGTCACGCTGGCCAGCCAGCAGCTGCGCCTGGCGGGCAACGTCAACAACGCCATCGTGGCGCTGGAGACCGCGCAATCGCGCCTCGCGCAGGCCGACCGTCCGCGCCTGGCGGGCCTGCAGCAAAGCATCAACGGCGACCTCGACCGCCTGCGCGCCGTCACCACGGTGGACATTCCCGCGCAATCGGCCCGCATCGAGCGCCTGATCGCGTTGGTGTCGCGCGCCCCCATGCTGGTGCCCGACGACGCCGCGCCCAATCCGCAACCCGACGACTACAAGACCGACGCCACGCCCGCGCAGCCCGCCGCCGCACCCGTGGCTGAACTGCCCGCCGACGCGCCCTGGTGGCAGCGCTGGCGCGTCGAGGTCGAATCGTGGCCCTCGCGCGCCGGCCAGGCCGTGGCCCACGAACTCGGCGACCTGATCCGCGTGCAGCGGGTGGACGAACCCGCCGCGCTGCTGCTGTCGCCCGAGCAGGCCGCCACGGTGCGCTCCACGCTGCGCCAGCGCCTGATGACGGTGCAACTGGCCATGCTGATGCGCCAGCAGCCGATCTGGAAGACGGAGCTGGACAACGTGCAGGACACGCTGGCGCGCTATTTCGACACGCGCTCGCCCGATACCGCCGCCGCACGCGCCCTGGCGCGCGACCTGTCGCAGGTCGAGATCGCCGTGAAGGTGCCGGACGTGTCCGACAGCCTGAGCACCCTGGCGGCCCTGCGCGCCGCCGGCAACCAGGCAGACGGGCAGGACTGACGCATGCGTACCTGGCTCTGGACTTTATTGCTGGCCGTCGTGGCCGTGGCGCTGGCGGTCATGCTGCGCCAGCATTCCGGCAATGTGCTGCTGCTGATCTGGCCGTGGCGCATTGAAATCTCCCTCACGCTGGCGGTGCTGTTGCTGCTGGCGGCATTCGTGGCGCTGTACGTGGTGTTGCGCCTGCTGTCGTGGCTGCTGGCTATTCCCGACCGCGTGCGCGCCTGGCGCGGCCGCCGCGCGCAGGCGCGCGATCACGAACTGCTCGAGCGCGGCTGGATCGGCATGCTGGAAGGCCGCTTCGCGCATGCCGAGAAAGACCTCACGCGCCTGTTCGAGCAAAGCAAGGTGCGCAGCCGCCGCGTGCTGGCGGCGCTGGCCGCCGCCCGTTCGGCGCACGGCCTGGGCGAGTTCGACCGCCGCGACCGCATGATCGAAGCCGCCCGCGAACAGGCGGGCGAGGACGCCGGCCTGCAGGAAGCCACCGCCACGGTGGCGGCCGACATGCTGCTCGACCAGGGCAAGCCGCAGCAGGCCCTGGAGACGCTGGCGCCGCTGCAGGATGGCGGCGCGCGGCATCTGCACACCTCTCGCCTGCTGCTGCGCGCCGAGACGGCCCTGGAGCACCATGAGCGCGTCTTCACGCTGGCTCGCGGGCTGCTGCGCCGTAACGCGCTGGACAAGGCCGAGGGCGCGCAACTGATCGACCACGCCGGGGCCGCGCGCCTGCGCGCCGGCATGGCCGGCGACGGCTGGCGCGTCATCTGGAAAGACCTCAAGGCCGAAGAGCGCCTGCTGCCCAACATCGCGCTGGCGGGCGCCGCCGCCTTCGAGGCGGACGGCGAGGGCGCCGAGGCCGCGCGCATCCTCGAGGCCGCCATCGGCGACCGCTTCAATCCGGTGCTGGTGTCGGCCTATGCGCGGTGCGATGCCTCGCAGGTGCCGCGCCGCCTGGCCAAGGCCGAGACGTGGCTGGCGCAGCGTCCCGCCGATACCGACCTGCTGACCGCGCTGGGCGTGCTGTGCCTGAACGGCCAGTTGTGGGGCCAGGCCGAACGCTATCTGCAGCGCAGCCTGGCGCGCCGCAACGATGCGCAGTGCCATGCCCTGCTGGGCAGCCTGTACGACCGACTGGACCGTCCCGCCGATGCCGCGCGCCACTGGCGCCTGGCCACGGCCGCGCGCCAGGCCCTGCCGGTGCTGGCCACCGATGCCGCGCTGCCCGCCGCCGACATGGGCGCGGATCCGTCCCACCTCGACAGCGAGGGCGAGTATGACGCGCTCTTGCCCGCCAGCCATGCCACGCCGGTCGCCGCCGAGCCCGTGCCCGAGCACGCGCCGGTTGCCGACTACGTGCTCGATCCGGATGCGCGCGAATTGAACGAGCGCCCCGAGACCATCGAAGCGCCGGCGCCCGTGCCGCAGCGCTCGGCCATCGACATCGAAGACTACTTCGACAGCGCGCCGATTCCGCCGTCCGCTTTCGAGGCGCCGGTGTCCCGCTATACGCCCGCGGCCGAGCCCGAGCCGCCGGCCGCCGCCACGCCGCCGGCCAAGGCGCAGCCCGTGCCCGCGCAGGCCACGCCCAAGCCGGCCGCGCCCTTGCAATCCCCCGATTCCCCTTCAGACAACAAAGGTTGAACCATGAGCCTTGATCGCGTCGGTCCCGGCAAGAAGCTGCCGGAAGACTTCAACGTCATCATCGAAATCCCCATGAACGCCGATCCGGTCAAATACGAGGTCGACAAGGACACGGGCGCGATCTTCGTCGATCGCTTCATGCTGACCGCCATGCACTATCCGTGCAACTACGGCTACATCCCGCAGACGCTGTCGGAAGACGGCGATCCCGCCGACGTGCTGGTCGTCACGCCGTTCCCGATCCAGATCGGCGCCGTGGTGCGCTGCCGCGCCATCGGCGTGCTGGAAATGGACGACGAATCGGGCGGCGACGCCAAGCTGCTGGCCGTGCCGGTCGAGAAGCTGTACCCGCCTTACCGCAGCGTCAAGTCCTATGAAGACCTGCCGGCCGAAGACATCGGCCGCATCCAGCACTTCTTCGAGCACTACAAAGACCTCGAAAAGGGCAAGTGGGTGAAGGTCAAGGGCTGGAAGGGCGTGGATGCCGCGCACGAGGAAATCACGCGCAGCGCCGAGCGTTACACCAAGGCCTGATCGCCTTTCGGGCTGACGCGTTCAGCCCCCTGACAGCGGGCGGCCCTTCGAGGCCGCCCGTTGTGCTTTGCGGCATGTCCGGCCCTTTGCTTGACGTGTCAACTAGCGTATAAAGTCGCGTTGGTTTTACTCCGGTCGCGCCCGCGGCCCTACGCATACAGAGGTCTTGCAGATGGATTTCGTCATTTCCCCGATCCCGCCCGTCTCGCTGCCCGTCGCCGGCAGCAGCGCCCGTTTTCCGGTGCGCCGCGTTTACTGCGTGGGCCGCAACTACGCCGAGCACGCCAAGGAAATGGGCTTCACCGGCCGTGAAGACCCGTTCTTCTTCTGCAAGCACCCCGACAGCCTGGTCAGCGTGGCCGATGGCGAAACGGGTTCCATGCCCTATCCGCCCAAGACCTCGAACCTGCACTACGAGATGGAGCTGGTGGTGGTGCTGGACAAGGGCGGCCGCGACCTGTCCGTCGAAGCCGCCGCCGAATGCGTGTGGGGCTATGCGCTGGGCCTGGACATGACCCGCCGCGACCTGCAGGGCGAAGCCAAGAAGCAGGGCCGTCCGTGGGAAGTGGGCAAGGCCTTCGACTTCGCCGCGCCCATCGGTCCCGTGCATCCGCGCAGCAAGACCGGCACTCTGGACAAAGGAGCCATCTGGCTGGACGTCAACGGCCAGCGCAAGCAGGTCAGCGACATCTCGCAGATGATCTGGAACATCGCCGAAAGCATCGCCTACCTGTCGGGACTGTTCGAGCTGCAGCCGGGCGACGTCATCTTCACCGGCACGCCCGAAGGCGTGGGCGCGGTGGTGCAGGGCGACGTCATGGTCGGCGGTGTCGACGGCCTGGGCGAACTGCGCGTGCGCGTGGCTTGAGCAGCAAGGCAGGATTCATCGTGCGCAATAAACTCATGCTGACCACTCTCGTGGTGCTGGGCTTGGTGCTGCAGGGTTGCAACACCGTATCCGGCGTGGGCAAGGACATATCGCGAGCGGGCAACGCGATCAGCAACGCAGCAGACAGGTAAGCCGAGCGCGCCCTGCGGCTGACCGGAAAACGCCGTCCTTTGGACGGCGTTTTTTCTTGGGCGTCGATCCGGCTGTCGGCGCGGGACGCGGCCTTGCATGGGCTTCCGCCGGCTTGCACGGCATTGCACGGCCTGCATCTTCCATTCAGGGCTTGGGCGGCGTTGCACAGGTCTCGACGGCCCGTGAACGAGCGGCTGGAATTGCGATAGCTGCTTTCCAGCCTGCCAGCCGCAGGCGCATCAAACAAAGTACGCGCACCTATTTGCTGCGCTTGACCAGCGCGACGATGGTCTCGAAAAGTTCCTCGCACGCCTGGGCCTCGGTGATGTCGCCGCAGGCCGCCGCCTCGGACAGCGCATCGGCCGCGCCCAGCATGGCCCACATGCCTGGCAGCGCGATGCCGCCCGCGCCCGCGTATGGCGCCAGGATGCCGCGGCATTTGCCGATGAAGATCTCCTGGTAGCGCCGTTTCACCGCCGCCAGTTCCGGCGATCCGTTCAGCGCGGCCAACACGTCCGATATCTCCCGGCCCTGTGTCAGCACGCACGCCACGTAGCTTTCCGCGATGACGCGCGCCTTGTCCTTGAGCGTGGCGCGGGCGGCCGAGATGGCGGCGTCCATGATGGCGGAGTGCCGGGCGTCGTAGTCTTCGTACATCGCGGCCAGCAGTCCTTCGCGCGTGCCGAAGTGGTCGTAGACCAGCGGCTTGGCTACGCCGGCCGCCACGGCCAGCCGACCCAGCGTCAGGGCATCCGTGCCTTCCCCGGCCAGTTGCCACGCGACGTCCAGCAACTGGCGCTGGCGGTCGGCGCGCGACAGGCGGCGGCGCGGGGTGGGGGCAAGGGTCGGTTCAGGCATATCGGATACGGCATCAGGAGGGGGCCCGGGCCTCGAACACGCGTTGGCCGATGGCGTGCGCGGTATCCAGGTGCCCGGACGGAATCTGCCCATCGACGGGCAGCAGCAGTTCGGAGGCCACGACGGGGGCGCCGCAATAGCCGAAGATGCCGTGATCGATCTGCAGCTTCATGGCGCCCTGGTAGCCGTGACGGTCATAGGTTCGCATGTCCGCGCCACCGATGGCAACCAGGTGGACCTGCAGGTGTTCCAGCTTCTTCACCAGCTTGCCGTCGTTGTTGTCTTCATAGGCCCAGCCGTTGGTGAAGACACGGTCGATCCAGCCCTTCAGCAGGCCGGGAAACGACCACCAGTAGACGGGATAGACCAGCACCAGGGCTTGGGCGCGTTGCAGGCGCGCCTGTTCGGCCCGGACGTCGGAGGGCGCGGGACCCTTGCCCTGAAACTGCGCGAAGTCTGCCGCGTTGAAGCTGGGGTTGAAACCTTCCGCGGCCAGATCGGCGATTTCCGCCGTGTGCGGCCCCGAGGTGGCGATGCCCTGTTCCACCTGTTGCGCGACGGCGTGCGTCAGCGATTGGCGGTCGGGATGCGAAGCGACGATGAGTGCATGCATGAGCGAGGTCTCCTGGAAAGGTGTACCTACCAATAGTAACTTACTAAAGGTAGGTATTCAATCCGGATGCATGTCCCGCACGATGGGCGGTGCCGCCAAGCACGCGTGGCGGGATGCCGGGGCATTCCGCCGTCCGACGCGATTACCCGTTGGCCGTCTCGCCCATGGCCGGGTCGGTCACCGAATGTTGGCCGTTCTCCAGGTGGCCTGCGAAACGACGCCGCATCGATGGCGCCGCGTCGCACGTCACGGAGAAGTCGTACCACTGGCCGGTATCGCCGACCTGCCAGCGCAGGTCCAGCACCTCGCCGGGCTCGACCGCCGCGACCCAGGGACCATCCGTGCGATAGGCGTTGGCCGTCGCGGTGAAGGTCACGCGCCTGTCGCCCGGGTTGTGCATCTTCACCTGGATCTCGGGCGGTTCGCACAGCGCGTAGCAGACCTGGATCTCGGGGCCGCCGGCGGCGAGCTGTTCGTTCACGTCGCCAATGAACTCGCGGTGATAGCCATTGGGTCCCAGCACCCACAAGTGGTAGCGGCCCGCGTCGTCGGCCAGGTTCCATGCACCGCTCAGTTGCTTGCCCGATTCCACGGCATAGCGGCGCGGGATGCGGTCCAGGTGCAGTTTGTCGTAGACGTGGAAAACCGCGCCCGCCTCGCCGCGGCTGTCGTTGGCGAACACCAGCGTCACCTGGTCCCGGCCCGCGCGCAGCGTGGTGTGCAGCTCATAGGGCAGGGCGCGCGCGGGACGCGTGCCCGTGTCCTGCGGCGGCAGCGCCGAAGCCGTGGTGGCCGCGGGCACGGGAATGGCCGCCGACGCCGTCTGCGACAGGGCCAGGTTGTCCACCGTGGTCTTGTCGGCGCGCCCGGCCAGCGTGGGCAGGCTCTCGCCGTTGGGGTTCTCGAAGTTGAACGCCGAGGTCAGGTCGCCGCACACCGCGCGGCGGTACTTGCTGATCTGCGGCTCTTTCACGCCGAAGCGTTTCTCCAGGAACAGCAGCGTCGAGGTGTGATCGAACACCTGCGAGTTGATCCAGCCGCCACGGCTCCACGGCGACACCACCCACAGCGGCACGCGCGGGCCGGGGCCGAAGGGCTTGCCGTCCTGGTCGGGCTGGTTGTCGGTGGCGGGCGTGTAGTTGAAGTACTCGAACGCCATGTCCGCGTCCGACAGCGTGCTGGCGCCGTGCAGCACGCCGCTCTCGTCGCGCGACGGGGCCGACGGCGGCGCCAGGTGGTCGAAGAAGCCGTCGTTCTCGTCGTAGTTGATCAGCAGCACCGTCTTGCTCCAGACCTCGGGATTGGCCGTCAGTACGTCCAGCACCTGTTGCACGTACCAGCCGCCCTGCGCGGGGCTGGAGGGCCCGGGATGCTCGCTGTAGACCGACGGCGGAATGATCCACGACACCGAGGGCAGCTTGCCGGCCGCCACGTCGTCGCGCAGCGATTGCAGGAAGCCGTCGGGCATGGTGTTGCCGAAGCCCTTGGCCAGCGGGCTCAGCGGGTTGTCGATGGCGGCGTCGTAGAACGGCGGCACGGGCGTGGCCAGGTTCACCGGGGCATACACGGGACGGCGTTCCACGGGCATGCCTTCGATCTCGGCGCGCCAGTGGCGGAAGCTCATCATCTCGTTGCAGCCGAAGTTGTCCGACAGGCTCTGGTAGACCTTCCAGCTGACGCCTGCCTCCTGCAGGCGGTCGGCATAGGTGGTCCAGGTCCAGCCTTCGGTGGACGGCCCCACGTCGTTGCCGCCGTTGAACTCGTTGACCAGCGCGGCCACGGTGACGTCGCTGCCGTCGGCCGGATTGACGCCGCCGGGGCCACAGGTACCGCTCCAGTAGTACAGGCGGTTCGGGATGGTGCCCGTGTGCATCGAGCAGTGATAGGCGTCGCACAGCGTGAAGGCGTCGGCCAGCGCGTGCTGGAACTCCACCTCGTTGGCCTCGTAGTAGCCCATCGACAGCGGCTTCTTCGCCACCGGCCAGGCGTTCATGCGGCCGTGGTCCCACGCGGCCTGCGCGTCGGGCCAGGTGTGCGGCGTGCCGCCGGCGCGCTGGGCATTGCCCTTCGTTTCGTCCAGGTGGTAGGGGATCAGCGTGTTGCCGTCTTCATCGGTCTGGTAGAAGGCGTTCCTGCCGTTGGGCATGGGCACGGCGAAGCGGTCGCCGTAGCCGCGCGCGCCCTTGAAGGTGCCGAAGTAGCTGTCGAACGAGCGGTTCTCCAGCATCAGCAGCACGACGTGCTCGACGTCGTCGATGGTGCCCGTGACGTTGTTGGCCTCGATGGCCAGCGCGCGCCGGATCGCGGGCGGGAACATGGACAGCGCGGTGGCCGAGGCGGCGCCGCCCAGCGTGGTGCGCAGGAATTTCCGTTTGGAAGAGTTGATGCTCATACGGGTGTCTTGTCGCTTGAAGAGGTCGAAGGGCGCGTGGCGCCTCAGGGGGCGGGGGCGCAGTGCGCGCTGGTGCAGGCGGCGGGGGGCGTGCCGCCGCCTCCATCGCCTGGCGGCGGGGACGTGTCGTCGTCATCGCTGCCACAGGCGGACAGCAGCAGCGCCAGGCACAGCGCGCCACAGGCCAGCAGGGGCCGGCCTGTCTTCTTCTGCAAAAAGGGTGGAGTGGTCATGGGTGTCGAAACCGATTCAGCTTGGTCTGGCCGAGCGCGTGCCTGGCGCAGGCGCCATGGCGGTCGGCACGGGAAACGGCGGGTGCTTGTCGGTGGGTCTGATGCCCTGCGCACGGGTCGCCGCGATGCATGGTTTGAAGCCGTCGGTAGTCAGCGCGTGGTGCGTGCTGGGGCGGACGGCACGGGCATTCTGCGACAGGGCGTGTGTCAGTTCGGTGACGGCCCGAAGGCTGTTTCAGGTCGAAGCGTCACGTCATATTTTCGGCGCGCAGTCTTGCTGGAAGGGCTTTGCGAGATGTGTCAAGACGGTGTGAGCGGGTCTGTCCGCCTCGGCATCTGCGAATAGCCGGGCCTCTGCGCGAAATCCATACTGCCTCCCATGTTCAACACCGCCCTGGGGGGTCTATGCAAGTTCTCAAGCAACGGCAACGCGGCCAAGGAATGACCGAGTACATCATCGTGGTCGCGCTTATCGCGGTGGCGGCCATCGCGGTGTATCAACTGTTCGGGCAGGTCGTGCGTTCGCAGACCGCTGCCATGGCGCGCGAACTGGCGGGGCAGGACGGCTCCACGCAATCGCGCGAGGCGCGCACGGCGGCAAGCTCGGCGGGCGAGCAGACCAAGTCGAAGTCGCTGCAGTCCTTCACCGGCAACGCGCAGGCCGCCAAATGACGTGCGTGCCGCGTGTCCGCGCAGCGGGTCAGGCGCTGGTGGCCGCGGTGGCCCTGCTGGGCCTGTGCGCGGCGGCGTGGGTCGGCCTGTACAACGTCGGGCAGACAGCCGCCGCGCGCACGCGGCTGACGCACGCCGCGGATGCCGCGGCCTACAGCGCGGCCCTGGCGCAGGCCCGCACGTTGAACATGCTGGCCTACGTCAATCGCGCGCAGGTCGCGCACCAGGTGGCGATGGCCCACCTGGCCACGCTGGCGTCGTGGGCGCAGTTCTCGGGCACGCAGGCGCAGCGCCGCGCGGCAGGCAATCCTCCGGCGTATCTCATCGGTTCGATGTTCGGCGCGAAGGCGCTGCAGGGCTATCTGGCGGCGCAGGCAACCTCGGGCATGGCGGCGCAATTCGCGCGGCGCCATGCCGAGCACGATGCGCTGGTGCACGACACGCTCGCCCAGGTGGCGAACCGCCAGGTCAGCCAGTTGCCCGCCCGGCGCAACGCCGTGCTGCGCGCGGTGCTGCGGGCCAACTATCCCGAATCGGGAGGGGCACAGGGCACGCCGCAATGGCATGTGCTGGATGATGGCTTGCCCGGCTACGTGCGCGCGCAGCGCGGCGGCGATGCGTCGGACATGGCGCGCATGGTGCGCACGGCGGCGGCGCGCTACGGGTTCCTGCGGCCGCGCGATATCACCCGGCGCAACGCCTGGATGGTGTCCCGCAGTTGCCCCGAACGGCGGCATGAACTGCGCCGTCGTGGCGCGACGCAGATGGATGCGCGGGGCCGCTGGTCGGCCAGCGACACGCTGTCTTATCACGCGTTGCGCGAGAACCGCTGGATCGGTTGCCACTACCGCGAATACGCCATGGGATGGGGGCTCGCCGGCCGTGACGACGGCAAGCCGATCCAACGGGCACCCGAGGACTTCTCGCAGGAAGACTTCTGGCGCTGGGTCGATCAGAACACCTCGTGGGACATCATCATGGGCGTCACCAATCCGCTGGCCTCCGCCTATGGCGAGCAGGCGCGCGTGTCCCTGCCTGGCCGCGGGATGGCAGGCTATCACGAGGTATCCGGATCGCGCGCGCAGACGCCGCTGCGGTTCGCGGTGGCCGTGCGCCAGGCAGGCGCCTCCGTGCCCACCACCGAGGGCAGCAGTGCGGTCGTGGTGGCGGGCCGCTTCGACTGGCGGGCCTTGCGGGGCGGGTCGTTGACGGTGACTTCCGCGGCAGAGACCTTCTTCGCCCGGCCGCAGCCGCGCGAGGACGGCAAGGACGAACTGGCCACGTTGTTCCGGCCGTACTGGCAAGCGCGCCGTGTCGCGGTGACCGAAGCCGAGTCCGCTGCAGCGAGGCGGTTGCCATGATGGGCGCAAGTATCGGCATGGGTGCTCACGTGCGCCATCAGCGCGGCCAGGGCGTGGTCGAGGCCTTGCTGGCGGCGGCCGCGCTGGCGGGATGCGTGCATGCGATCGCCTGGACGGCGCGTTTGCAGTTCAACGGGCTCGAAGTCTCGCAGGCCAGCCGCCTGGCGGCTTTCTCGGCGGCTCGCGCGCGGCAGGCCGCGCAGGACGACGGCGCGACCGCAATCCGGCTGTATCGGCCCGTTGGCGACATGGCACAGGAATTGACGCCGGACGCCGTGCGCGGGCAATTGGCCGCGCAATGGCTGCGAGTGGATGACAGCCTGCTGGCCGCGCAGGCGCGACGGCGGGTTGCGCCGAACGGCGGCTGGGACAGCGTGGGGCGCGATGCCCAGCCGCTCGTCCTGCTGCGCCATACCGCGTTGGCGGCGCAGGCGGGACATGCCACCTCCGATGCCCAGGCCCAGCACCGCCTGGCCGAGAGCCGGGCGGGCTGGTCGGGCGTGGCCGATGCGTCGCGCCGCCTGTCCCGCACGCTGCGCAATCGGGCCGGCGAGGTGGACGCCGCATGGGGCGGCCGCAAGCCTGGCGACGACTGGTTGTCCGCTTGGCATGACCTCGTGCCGGCGGGGCGCCTCGTGCCGCGCAAACCCTAGGAGCCCATCATGGATGCTTTTGTTCGCCTCGGGCGTTGGCGATGCGTGCTGGCCGGCCTGGCGCTGCTGTGGGGGAGCGTGCCTGCGTCCGGCGTGGTTCACTTGCGGACGCAGACGATGGCGCCGGCCTGGTCGCTGCCGCGCGGGGCGGTCCGCACCCCGATTGCGCAGCAGGCGTTGCTGTATGGCGCGCCGGCCGACATCGCCTACTACGAAGCCCCCTTGAGCGTGTCCGGCATGCTGTCGCACTTCCAGAAGCATCATCCCGAATTGCGGGACCTGACGGTGCAGCAAGGCATGGCCGTCCTGTCCGAGCGGCAGGGCGAATGCCTGCGTATCGTCACCGTGACCGGCCTGGACCGCGCGCACAGCGCGGGCACCTTGTCCCGTGTGTGCTGGCCTGACCTGGCCCCGCAGGCGGGCCAGGCGCCGCAATGGCTGCCGGCGGGCGCACGGCTGGCGTTCGACTTTGCCACGCGCGAGCCATACGGCCGCCACGTGCAGCAGGTCTGGCATCATCCCGATCCGCCCGTGGCGGTACGCAGCGCGTTGCGCCGTAACCTGCTGCGCCTGGGCTGGCTGCCCGCGCCGGACGATGCCGCGGGCACGCAGCAATGGGTGCAAGGGGCCTCGACACTGGCCATCGATGTCGTGGCGGCGCCATCGGGCAGCGCCATCGTCATCGGCATGCAGGACTACGAGGCGGCGCCCGTCGCGCCTGTGCCGCCGGAGCGTCAGCCATGAACCCGGCGCGATGGATGCAACTGGCGCGCGCGTTCGGCGGTTATCTGATCGCGGGCGTGGCCGGCCTGATCGCCGCCTGGGCCGTGCGAGAGCACATCCAGCAGCGCACGCTCGAACTGGAAGAGCAGGGGCGCGTGCCGATGGTGTCGCGTGTGGTGGCGGCCGCCGATCTGGCGGCGGGGGCATCGCTGAGCGTCGGCCAGCTCGCGGTGCGGGAGGTTCCCGCGGCGTGGGCGCCCTCCGATTCCGTGCCGCCCGATGCGCTCGAACTGGTGGATGGCGGCATGCTGGTGCTGCCCCTGAAAGCGGGAGAACCGGTGCTGCGGCACCAGGTCAGGCTGCAGGCGCCGCCCGAACCCATGGCTCGCCAACTCGGCGCGGGCCGGCGCGCGCTCAGCCTGCCATTGAGCGAGATACGCGATCTGCCGCAATCCGTGCGGCCAGACGACCGCATCGACCTGTATGTGTCGTTTTCGCATGGCGGGCGGCAACTGACGATGCCATTGCTGCAGGCGGGCAAGGTGCTGGCGGTGGACGCGGGGGCCGACGGCGCGCCGCCGAGCATCACGCTGGAGGCATCGGTCAGCGATGCCATGAAAGTGGTGGCCGCGCGCCAGGATGGCGTGCTGACGGCGACGTTGCGGCCCGTCCAGGACGCGGGCGGCGCCCAGCAAGGGCGCGCGCAGGATCTGCCGGGCATGCTGGGGCTGCGCCAGCCCGCTGCCCCGCGTGCTCGGGAGATCCGCATCATCTATGGCGACCGGCTGGAGGGGGCGTCCGTTTCGCTGCCCACGGGTGCGGACATGCCGGGAGACACGCCATGACGAGCGCGCCCGGCCGATTCCTGTGGCGCGCCACGCTGGCCGCCCTGCTGGCGGCGCCCGTGTCCGCGCAGCCCCGGCGGCCCGCGCCGCCGCGTCCCATCGATGCCGCCGCAGTGGCCGCGGCGCAGGCCGAGTCCGTCCCGACGGACATCGACCTGGAAATCGGCGAAAGCCGCGTGCTGGCGGCGCCTGGCGCGCATCGCGTGGCGGTGGGCAATGGCCAGGTGATCAGCGCCATGGCGGTCGATGCGCGCGAGGTCGTGCTGTTCGCGCGGCAGGAGGGCACGTCCACCGTACACATCTGGACCGGCCATGCCGCGCCCGTGGCGTATACCGTGCGCGTCTATGCAGCCGGCCTGCGCCGCATGCGTATCGAGGTGGACAAACTGCTGGAGGGGATTCCGGCGGCGCGCAGCACGCAGATCGGCGGCAACATCGTCATCGAGGGCAACGACCTGTCCGACGATGACCGCGCGCGTATTGCCGCGCTGGCCGAACGCTACCCCGGGGTGCTGGACTTCACCGGGCAGGTCGGATGGGATCGCATGGTGCTGCTGGACGTGCAGGTGGTCGAACTGCCGCGCTCGCGCCTGCTGGAGTTCGGCGTGCGCTGGGATTCGAGCAGCCAGGGCGGATTACAGGCGGGGCTGGCCTGGGATGGCGGGTCGGCGGCCGCATCCTTGACCGAACGCCCCGGCCAGCCGCCGCTGGCCATCCCGCTGCCCACCGGCCGGGCAGCGGGCTATTTCGGCGTCAACGCCTTGCTGGCCGCCAGTCTTTCCGCGCTGGCGCAGCGCGGCGAAGCCGTGCTGCTGGCGCAACCGCAGTTGCTGGCCCGCAGCGGCAGCACGGCCTCGTTCCTGGCGGGCGGCGAAGTGCCCTACGCCACGACTGACAGCAACGGCGGCAGCAATACCCAGTTCAAGCCTTATGGCGTGTCGCTGCGGATCACGCCGCGCATCGGCCGCAACGGCACCATACGGTCGCGCATCGAAGTCGAGGCCAGTTCCATCGATGCCTCGATGAGCCTGCCCTCCGGACCCGCGCTGCGTACCCGCCGCGCCTTGACCGAGTTCAACGTGCGTTCGGGGCAGACGCTGGTGCTGGGCGGCTTCCTGTCCAGAGAGCGTTCCGTCGAGCGCACGGGCCTGCCCTTGCTGTCGGACATCCCCTTGCTGGGCAACCTGTTCTCCACCCGGCGCACCCAGGTGCGCGACACCGAACTCGCCATCTTCGTCACGCCCAGCATCGTGTCGCACGACTACGCGGGGTTCGACCAGACCGCGCGCCAGGCGCGGCAGGCGTTGCGGCAGGCCTTTCCCGAGCCGCCGCAAATGGGGCCCTTGCCCGCCGCCACGCCGGGCCGCGGCTGGGTCGGTCCCGACGGCGCGGGTTCGCAATGGCAGGCGCCTGGCGTTTCTCCTTCTTCCGGAGCCTATTGATCATGCTCGAACTCGAACTGACTTTCGAAGACGGCGCGCAACGCCTGCACGTCGGCGCGCCCCCGCTTACCCTCGGCCGGGGCGCGCAATGCGACGTGCGCATTCCCAACTGGCGCGTGGGCAAGCAGCATGCCCGGCTGGCGCTGCGCGGCGACAGCATCGTGCTGGAAGACCTGGGCACCTTGGCCGGCACGCTGGTCAACGGATTGCGGGTCGCCACCCATGCTCCCGTGCTGCCGGAAGACCGTATCGTGATCGGGCCATGCCGGATCCGCGTGCGCCATGCCCTGCCGCCGCAGCAAATGGCCGTCTCGATAGACCCTCCGCCCGAGCCGCGCGCAGCCGATGCCGTGCCCGCCGAGCCTCCCGCGCAGCATGATCCCGTGCAGGATGCCAGGGGGTTGTTGCCGTATCACCGGCGCCTGCATGCGGCGCTGCTGCAGGCGCTCGACCTGCGACGGCGCGACGTCGCGGGGATGAGCGACCAGGCCTTGCGGGCCGAGGCCGAGAAGCTGCTGGACGACCTCGTGGGGCAGGACGCCGATCTGCCGCCGCACGTCGACCGGGCGAGACTGTGCCGCGCGGTGTTGGACGAGGCCGTGGGCCTCGGGCCGCTGGAATCGCTGCTGGCCGACGGAGGCATCACCGAGATCATGGTCAACCGCCACGACGAGGTCTACGTCGAGCGTGGCGGAAAACTGTCACGGCATGATGCCGTGTTCAGCAGCGAGCAGTCGGTGCGCTGGGTGATCGAACGCATCGTCGCGCCGCTCGGCCGGCGTATCGACGAGAGCTCGCCGATGGTCGATGCGCGCTTGCCGGACGGGTCGCGCGTCAACGCCGTGATTCCGCCCATCGCCATCCGGGGGCCCAGCCTCACCATCCGCAAGTTTCCGGTGCGGCGTCCCCACATGCCGGATCTGGTGCGCTATGGCTCGCTGGACATGGCCATGGCGGGCCTGCTGACTCTTTGCGTGCGGCGCCGCAAGAGCATCGTCGTGTCGGGCGGCACGGGATCGGGCAAGACCACGTTGCTGAACATCCTGTCCAACGCGATTCCGGAAGGCGAACGCATCGTCACCATCGAGGATGCCGCCGAGCTGCGTTTGCATCATGCCCATCTGGTGTCGCTGGAGGCCCGCCCGCCCAACCTGGAAGGCCGGGGACGGGTCGACATCCGCGACCTGGTGCGCAATGCCCTGCGCATGCGGCCCGACCGTATCGTGGTGGGCGAGTGCCGCGGCGCCGAGGCCTTCGACATGCTGACCGCCATGAACACCGGCCACGAAGGCTCGCTGACCACCTTGCACGCGAACTCGCCACGCGATGCGCTGGGCAGGCTCGAAGCCATGACGTTGATGGCCGGCCTGGACCTGCCGCTGGCCGTCGTGCGCGAGCACATCGCCTCCAGCATCGACATCCTGGTGCAGCAGGCGCGGCTGTCCGACGGCCGGCGCCTGGTGACGGCCATCGTCGAGATCACCGGCATGGAAAGCGGCCGCATCCAGTTGCAGGAGCTATTCCGATACGAGCCGGCGCGCGGTTTCGTGGATACGGGATTGCGGCCGACCTTCATGGATGGATGCCAGGACGATGGCGCGGCGATCGCCGCGGGCGTGTTGTCCGCGCAATACGTGGCCGCCATGCAGGACAGCCCGCCATGATCTGGCTGGCCTTCGCCATGACCGGGCTGGCGGTGGGGGCGCTGGTGTGGCGCGCCCAGGCCTTGGTGGGCCCGGCGCTGCAACGCCATCGCCAGCTGTATACGCACGAGGCAGGGTTGAAGCTGGGCGAGATATTCCTCTTCATCGACCCCGCCCAGCTCTGGTTCGCCGCCGTGGTGTGCGGCCTGCTGCTGGGTCTGCTGGCGTGGGGGGTGACGCAGAGCCTGCTGGCGGCTGGCATCGCCGCCGTGCTGGCCGTGCGCCTGCCGACGCGGCTGGTCGAGGGAGTCCGCCGCAACCGGCAGCTGCGTTTCGAGAAGCAGTTGCCGGCCGCGCTGATGTCGTTGGCGGGCGGCCTGGCGGCGGGCGCCAGCCTGGCCGTGGCGCTGAAACACATCGTCGAGCAGAGCGAGGCGCCGCTGTCGCAGGAGTTCGGCCTGATGCTGCGCGAGCAGCGGCTGGGCGTGCCGTTCGCCGAGGCGTTGGCGAACCTGCAGAAGCGGGTGCCGTCCGAGTCCACCGTGCTGGTCGTGGCCGCGTTGCGCGTGGCCTCGCAGACCGGCGGCAACCTGGCCGAGGCGCTGGAGCGTATCGCCGAGACGCTGCGCGCGCGCCTGCAACTGCAGGGCAAGATCCGCGCACTGACCGCGCAGGGCCGCATGCAGGCCTGGATCGTGGGCGCGTTGCCGATCCTGCTGGCCGTGGCGTTGGATCAGCTCGAACCGGACACCATGGCCTTGCTGTGGCATACCCCGCTGGGCTGGGCCGTGGTGGCGGTGGTCGTGGTGCTGGAAGTGGCGGGCGTGCTGCTGATCCGCCGCATCGTGGACATCGATATCTGAGAGGCCGTCATGCTGCTCGCATTGGCGATGGGCCTGGCGGCCCTGTGCGCGGGATTGGCGGTCTACGCGCTGTGCATGCCGCTGTGGCGCGGCGACCGCGCGCCGCGCACCGATCCCGTGCTGCCCTGGTGGTGGCGCGGTGCCTGGCCCTGGACGTCATGGCTGGCGCGGTTGGGCGGGCCTTTGCTCTCCTGGCGCGCGCGGTCTCGCTGGAGCCGGCTGAAGGGGCGGGCGGGCCTGCCTGCCCAGGTTGCCGAGACAGACCTGGCCGCGCTGGCCTGGCTGGCGTCGCTGGCCGCGGCGGCTCTTGCCGCGGCAGTGGCCTTGCGCCTGGGAGCGGATCCGCTCGTGCCCGCCATCGCCTCGGCCATCGTGGCGGGCCTTTGGCCGCGCCTGTGGCTGCGGCGCCTGGCCACGCGGCGCCGATTGCGCATCGACCGCGACATGCCTTTCGTGCTGGACCTGATGACGCTGTGCGTCGAGGCCGGCCTGGGTTTGCACGGAGCCTTGCAGCAATCGGCGCAGTGCGCGCCTGCCGGGCCGCTGCGCGACATGCTGGAGGGGGCGCTGGCCGACATGCGTGCGGGCATGGGCCGCGCGGCCGCATTGAAGGCCATGGCCGCCCGCGCCGGCAGCACGGCCCTGCAGGCCTGGGTGGCGGCCCTGGCGCAGGCGGACTCGCTGGGGATGAGCCTGGGGCCGCTGATGCGCGGCCAGGCGGCTCAATGCCGCTCCGACCGATTCCAGCGCGCGGAGCGCCTGGCGATGGAGGCGCCGGTGAAGATGCTGTTGCCCCTGATCGGCTGCATCTTCCCGTGCACCTTCATCGTGCTGGGATTCCCGATCCTGATGCAGTTGCTGCCGGCGCTGGGGTAGGCCGTCATGCAGACTTGCCCGCCACGGCGTTGCCTGCGACACGATTTCCAGCGGTACGGCCGCCAGCCTCCGGATTGCCGGGTTGCGGCGCCCGCCTCCGGACGGGTGCTGCCAAGAGAACGCCTGCGCCTGCTGTCCGTGACGCGACCCATCGGCCGCCTGTTCGGCCTCTTGCCGCGCAGGCGTCCGCCCGGCCCGCGCAGCGGCATCTGGCTGCAGCCGTGCCGGGCCGTGCATACGATGGGGATGGCCTATGCCATCGACGTGGCCTTCATCGGCGGGGATGGCAAGGTGTTGAAGGCGGCCACGTTGAAACCGTGGCGCGCCGCCTTATGCGTGCGCGCCGTCGCGGTGGTCGAGGTCCGCGCTGGCGTCCTCGATGTTGAACACCGAGGTATAGGCTGGATAGAAGCTGGCGTACAGCACCGCGCACGCCGAGATGTTGACGGGCATCTGCAGCGTGCTGACCAACGCGACCGGCAGGCCGGCGGCGATCATCAGGCCCGTGGCCAGGTCGATGAACATGAAGATCATCGCCCAGGCCACGCCGTACACCAGGAAGGCCCACTTGTTGCGCCAGCAGGCCACGCCCGAGAAGAACATGGCCTGCGTCATGCGCACGCCGTGCCAGCTCACCAGCACCGGCGCATGCCAGAACACGGCGGCGATGGGGATGTACAGGATGACGAACAGGATCAGCGGCCGCTGCATGGCCGCCATCATGGGGGCCAGGTCCTTGCTGGCGGTGGCCAGTTCCATGCCCGCGACCACGTCCCGCGTGAAGGGCAGCACCGCCACGATCTCGGCAACCAGCACGGCCACCGCGTACATCACGCCCATCAGCGTCAGTTTCTTGAACACGCCGGGCAGTTGCAGCGGCTTGGGCCACATGGACGGCAGCATGGTGCGGCCGGCCTCGATGTGCTTGGCCGCCGCGATGCTCATCATCGCCACGATGGGCATCAGCACCGGCAGCAGCAGCGGGCCGATCGGCAGCGTGAGCACGGCGAACAGGACGAACAGGCCCACCACCGTGGACCACGCGAACATGGCCAGGGGCTGTCTCAGGAACAACTGCACGCCGGTGCGGATCCATTGCCAGCCAGAGGCTGCGGGTAGCGATGCTGCTTGCATGGGGGTCTGTGTACTGGGGGTCAGCGCGTTTCGCGCACCATGTTCGATTATGCGGGCGGCCGGAATCAGGGCAAGGCGGGCAGGGCGCCGTGGTGGCGCGCCTGCAACACTCGCTCGAAATGGCGCGGATCGTGCGGCTTGAGTGTCTGCGCCGGGCGTGGCAGGTAGAAGTCGTACAGGCGCGAGACCCAGAAGCGCAGTGCGGCCGCTCGCAGCATCAGCGGCCAGGCGGCGCGTTCCTCGTTGGTGAACGGTCGGTGCTCGGCGTAGGCCGACAGCCAGGCCTGGGCCAGTTCGGGCACGAACTCGCCCGTTTCGCGCACGATGCACCAGTCGTTCAGGCTGACGGCCACGTCGAACAGCCAGGTGTCGCAGCCCGCGAAATAGAAGTCGATGATGCCGCCCATGCGGGGCGACTCGAACGTGCCGGCGAACAGCACGTTGTCGCGGAACAGGTCGCAGTGCGCCGGGCCCGAGGGCAGCGCCTGCCACTGCGGCGTGGCGGCGGCGTCGGTCTGGGCCTGCAGCTCGTTCTGCAGCAGGGCCGCCTGTCCGGCCTGCAGGTACGGCAGCACCTTGGGCACGGTCTGCTGCCACCAGGACAGGCCGCGCAGGTTGGGCTGGTACAGGCTGAAGTCGCGCGCGGCCAGGTGGGCGCGCGCCAGCGTGGCGCCGGCCTGCGCGCAGTGCCGCGGGCCTGGCGCGGGCTCGTAGCCACCCGGCAGGCGGCTGACGATGGCGCAGGGCTTGCCGTGCAGCGTGGTCAGGCGCGTGCCGTCGCGCAGCGTCTGGGGCTCGGGCACGGGCACGCCGCGCTGCGCCAGGTGGTGCATCAGTTCGATGTAGAAAGGCAGTTGTTCCTGCGTCAATACCTCGAACAGCGTCAGCACATACTCGCCGCCGGTGGTGTGCAGGAAGAAATTGGTGTTCTCGATGCCGGCCGTGATGCCGCGCAGCGACACCAGGTCTCCCAGTTGGTAGCGCGTCAGCAACGCGCGTGCATCATCGTCGGATACAGGAGTGAATACGGCCATTGGCTCAAAACGGACGGGGTTGTCGGACGCGCGGGCCCTGCCCGGAGCGGCTCGCGCGGCAATTTTAGACTACGTCGGGAGCGAAGCTGGCGGCGCCGGTACGGAGGCATGTTCCCGCCGGTCTCGGCCGGCTCCGCCCATGCCGGACGGGGCGCGATTCGGTGCCGGCGAACCTGGGGACCCCGGCCGCCGGCCAGCCGCCGTAAAATAGAGGATTCCGTGCAATTCCCCGAGCGATTTCTTGGATTCCTCCGACTGGCGGCTCTGCGTCGCCCCGATGATCGACGTCACCGACCGGCACTGCCGCTTCCTGCATCGGCTGCTGGCGCCGCGCGCGCGCCTGTACACCGAGATGATCACCACCGGCGCGCTGCTGCACGGCAAGGTGGGGCGCCATCTCGATTTCGACGCCGCCGAGCATCCCGTGGCCCTGCAACTGGGGGGCAGCGAACCCGACGCGCTGGCGCAGGCCGCCCGCCTGGGCCAGCAGTGGGGCTACGACGAGATCAACCTGAACTGCGGCTGCCCGTCCGAGCGCGTGCAGCGCGGCGCGTTCGGCGCCTGCCTGATGGCCGAGCCCGACCTGGTGGCCGATTGCATCAAGGCCATGCGGGACGCGGTGGACGTACCCGTCACCGTGAAGCACCGGCTGGGTCTGGATTACGACGAATCCTACGATTTTGTCCGCGACTTCATGGGCAAGCTGTACGACGTGGGCTGCCGGGTGTTCGTGGTGCATGCCCGCAATGCGGTGCTGAAAGGCCTGTCGCCCAAGGACAACCGCGAGATCCCGCCGCTGCGTTACGACGTCGTGCGCCGCCTCAAGCAGGATTTCCCCGATTGCGTCGTGGTGCTCAACGGGGGCCTGGCCGATGCGCGGCAGTCCCTGCAGGCCGCCGAGGATTTCGACGGCGTGATGCTGGGCCGCGCGGCCTGGCACACGCCGCGCGTGCTGTCCGAGGTGTCGCTGCGCCTGTGGCCGTCCACGCGGCTGCCCACGGATGCCCAGGTGGTCGATGCCATGACCCGCTACGCCGCGCAGCAGGTGGCCCAAGGCCAGCCGCTGCGCGTCATCGTGCGGCCCTTGCTGGGGCTGGTGAATGGCCAGTCGGGGGCTCGCCGCTGGCGCCGCATGCTGTCGGACCAGCGCCTGCTGTCCGCCAACGATGCCGGCCTGATCTACGAGGCGTGGCGCACGCTGCAAAGCGCGGATCGCGACGAGCGTGACGATTTCGGTCCGGACGCGGACGCTCCGCTGGCCGCGGCGTAACGCCGCGGGCCGTCCTCAGGACTTGGTCGGTTCGGCTTGCGGCTCGCCTTCGGTTTCGCTGCTGTCCATGGGCCAGTCGCGGATATAGGCCTTCAGCATGTTGTTCTCGAACTGCTGGGCCGCCACGATGGCCTGCGCCATGTCGTAGAACGAGATCACGCCCAGCAGCGTGCCGCCGTCCATCACGGGGATGTAGCGGGCGTGCTTTTCCAGCATCAGGCGCTGGACTTCGTCGGCGCTGGTGTTGGGCGTGACGCTGACCGGGGCATCGTCCATGATGCCGCGGATGGTGGTGGCGTCGCCCAGCGCGCCGCCGCTCTTGTGCATGTGGCGGATGATCTCGCGGAAGGTGAGCATGCCCACCAGCATGCCGGCTTCCATGATGACCAGCGAACCGATGTCCTGTTCGCTCATGGTCTGGATGGCCACCGTGACCGGCGTGTCGGGCGTGGTGGTGAACAGCGCGTTGCCTTTGACGCGCAGAATTTCGCTGACTTTCAACATGGCTTCCTCCTCGGGGAACGCACTTTCCGGCTTGTAGTCAGACTGCCTGGCCTACTTCTCGCCCGTTTCCGACGCAACTACCGCCGCCGGGCGGCGGTCGGGCGTGTCATTTCGCGTATTGTGCGCCTGTCCGGCCAGTTCTTCCAGTGAGGGCGGCGCGCCGGCCAGCACGCCGGCGGCCGCCGCGACCACGCGGGGGTCCTGCCGTACACGCCGCTGGCGCCGGTCCAGCAGGAATTGCTCGAACACGGGCTCGACCGTGGTGCGGTGCGGGTCGCAGGACAGGACCCAGTTCTGGTCGGCCGTGCGCGCCACCATGCCCATGTCGTTCAGGGTTTCCAGCACGTCGTTCAGTTCGTCGTGGTGCAACTGCAGGCGCTTGGCCAGGGTCGTGGGGCCGAGCCCCGGCGGTGCGCTGCCCTGGGCCCGGCGCAATTCGCTCAGTACGTTCAGGGCGTCGATGAAGCCGGCGCCGGCGCACCGGTTGATCTCCCAGCGGCCCAGCCGAAGCATCGGCAGGCTGGCGGCGACCGTGGCGCCGAACAGCACCGATAGCCAGGATAGCCACAGCCACAGCAGGAAGATGGGCAGGGTGGCGAAGGTGCCGTAGATGACGGTATAGGTCGGAAAGCGCGTCAGGTAGTATGCAAACCCGGCCTTCATCAGTTCCAGCAGCAGGGCCGCGCCGTAGCCGCCCACCAGCGCGTCGCGCCAGTAGACCCGCCGGTTGGGCACGATGACGAACAGCGCCGAGAACGCCGCGCCGGTGAGGATCAGCGGGATGAACGAGATGGCCAGGCTGACGATGTCGGGCACGTTGCGCACCAGCCCCATGGACTCGCGCGCCACGAAGGACGTGGCCCACAGGCTGGCGCCCGCCACGACGGGGCCCAGCGTGATCACCGACCAGTACACCAGCACGCGCTGCACGAAGGGCCGCTGGCGGGTGACGTGCCAGATGTCGTTGAACGACTTGTCGATCGTCATGATCAGCAGCACCGACGTCACCACCAGGAAACCGCCGCCGATGGCCGTCAGGCGCGAGGCCTGGCGGGCGAACTGGTTCAGGTAGTTCATGACGTTGTTGGAGACCGAAGGCGGCATCAGGTTGTTCGTCAGGAAGTCTTCCAGCGCGACGCGGAATTCCTGGAACAGGGGGAACGCCGTGAACAGCGACAGCGCCACCGCCAGCATCGGCACGATGGCCAGCACCGTGGTGAAGGTCAGGCTGGAGGCCACCTGCAGCAGCCGTTCCTCGCCGGTGCGTTCCGCCGCGAAACGCGTGACGCGCCCGATGCGGGCGAGCCAAGTGTGGCGCCGGGAACGGGCAGGAGGGGCTTGCGTCTGGACGCCGGGGGCGGGCTCGGCCTGATGCTTCATCAGGCGATAATAGCGTATGACCGCTGCCCTGAATCCGACTTTGCGCCGTGTCGCATCCGCCTCGCTGGTGGCGTTGCTGCTGCTGTGCCTGGCCTGGGAGATTTTCCTGGCCCCGCTGCGGCCGGGCGGGTCGCTGCTGTTCCTGAAGGCCTTGCCGCTGGCGCTGCCGTTGCGCGGGGTGCTGCGGGGCAATGTCTATACCTATCAATGGGCGGCAATGCTGTCGCTGCTGTACCTGATGGAAGGCGTGGTGCGCGCCATGTCCGACCCGCTGCCGGCCTCGGCCGCGCTGGCCGGCATCGAGATCGTCCTGTCCTCCGTCTTCTTCCTGTCCGCCATTTTCTACGTGCGGCCCGCCAAGCGCGCCGCCCGGGCAAGGCGCGCGTGAGCGGCGGGCCCCTCGCCTGGCGACCGCGGGATGGCGCCGGCACGCGGGGGCGAGCCCCGGTTGGCCAGGCGCTGCCGAGACGGCCAGGAATGCCTCTTGCGAGGGCTTCCAACGCCGGCTGGCCCGCATCTCCGCACCCCGCGTCCTGTGTCAGCACGAAGGTTTATCCATGAATTCAGTTTCCCGTTCCGTCCCCCTGGCCGCCAGCCTGTCCGACCTGCGGACCGACAACAGTTTCGCCGCGCTGCCGCCTGCGTTCTACACCCGGCTGGCCGCGCGCCCGCTGACCGATCCGCGCCTGTTGCACGCCAACCCCGACGCCGCGGCCCTGATCGGCCTGGACCCCGCCGCGCTGCACGGCCCCGAATTCCTGGCCGTGGCCTCGGGCGCGATGCCGCTGCCCGGCGGCGATACCCTGGCGGCCGTCTACAGCGGTCACCAGTTCGGGGTCTGGGCGGGCCAGCTGGGCGATGGGCGCGCCCACCTGCTGGGCGAAGTGCGCGGCCCCCAGGGCAACTGGGAACTGCAATTGAAGGGCGCCGGCATGACGCCGTACTCGCGCATGGGTGACGGCCGGGCCGTGCTGCGCTCGTCGGTGCGCGAGTACCTGGCCAGCGAAGCCATGGCCGGCCTGGGCATTCCCACTACCCGGGCGCTGGCCCTGGTGGTGTCCGACGACCCGGTGATCCGCGAGAACGTGGAAACCGCCGCGATCGTCACCCGCATGGCGCCCAGCTTCGTGCGCTTCGGGTCGTTCGAGCACTGGGCCTCGAAGCGCGAGCCCGAACTGCTGCGCACGCTGGCCGACTACGTCATCGACCGCTTCTATCCGCAATGCCGCGATGCGGGCGGCGACAAGGGCCCGCTGGTCGCGCTGCTGGACGAAGTGATGCGCCGCACCGCGCGCCTGATGGCCGACTGGCAGGCCGTGGGCTTCTGCCACGGCGTGATGAACACCGACAACATGTCCATCCTGGGCCTGACGCTGGACTACGGTCCGTACGGATTCATGGACGCGTTCCAGCTTGGCCACATCTGCAACCACACCGACAGCGAAGGCCGCTATGCGTGGAACCGCCAGCCCTCGGTGGGGTTATGGAACCTGTACCGCCTGGCGGGCAGCCTGCACGCCATCGAGGACGACGCCGACGCCCTGCGCGCCGTGCTCGAAGGCTACGAGGCCGTCTTCACCCGGGCCTTCCATGACCGGATGGCGGCCAAGGTGGGCCTGGCGCAATGGCTGCCCGAGGACGAGGAACTGCTCGACGGACTGCTGCGCCTGATGCACACGGGCCAGGCCGATTTCACGTTGACGTTCCGCCGCCTGGCCGATGCGGTGCGCGGCGAGCCCCAGCCGTTCCTGGACCTGTTCATCGATCGCCCCGCGGCGGGCGAATGGCTGTCCAGGCTGGGGGCGCGGCACGCGGCCGATGGCCGGCCGGCCGGCGAGCGGGCCCGGGCCATGGACCAAGTCAACCCCCTGTATGTATTGCGCAACCATCTGGCCGAGCAGGCGATCCGGGCCGCGCAGCAAGGGGACCCGTCCGAGATCGACACGCTGCTGCGCCTGTTGCGCGACCCCTATACGGCCGTTCCCGGCCATGAAAGCCATGCGGCGCTGCCGCCGGACTGGGCGCGCGGGATCGAAGTCAGTTGTTCCTCATGAGAGCCTCCGGGCCCGGAAAAAATGCCTCAAAAAACCCGTTGCGCCGAGAAGTAAATGGAAAACATTTGATAAATGTGCCATTTGACCGTAACCAAATCGTAGATAATTCCACGTGCGCCCGCCGGGGGCGAGCGCTATTGGCTAAACGCGAGAGATCCGCGCCCGCTATGGGGCCGGATTGATGAGGGGTCTTCGTGGGTTGGAGTGACCTGGTCGGACAGAGCGGCATATCAGCATTGATCGTGCTGGTGGTCTGTATCTTCTTTGTCGGCAGGGAACTCATGTTGCGCCGCCGTTTCGCCCGGGACACCCTTACCGGCGCGCTCACGGTGGACGCCCTGCGGCAGCGCATCCAGCCCAGCCTGCAGCGGGCCGGGGGGCCGCCGGGCGCCATGTTTCTCATCCAGGTGGTGCACCACGCCGAGCTCAGCGCCATGCTGGACATCGCCGACAACCAGTCGCTGCAGTCCATGGTGGCCGACCGCCTGCGGCACGTCGCGCCCGACTGCCTGGTGGCGCGCTATTCCTCCTACTCCTTCCTGGTCTGGGCGTCCGACACCGATCGCTGGGCCGCGCGCGAACTGGCGCCGCACATCATCGAACAACTCTCCTGGCCGTATGAGATGCACGGCCAGCCGCTGCTGGTCGAGTTCAGGCTGTCGGTGGCGCTGTACCCCGACCACGGCAACAGCATCGAAGAGCTCGAACGCAGCCTGCTGCTGGGCATGCTGCACGTGGAAGAAGACAGCGAGTCCGCCTGGACCATGTTCGAGCCCGCCATGCTCGAGCGCCAGCGCCACTTCCGCGGGCTGGAGCACGACCTGCGCGTGGCGCTGGCCTCGTCCTCCATGGATCAGTTCGAGGTCTATTTCCAGCCGCTGTGGGACAGCCCAACGGCCACCATCAAGGGCTGCGAGGCGCTGCTGCGCTGGCATCACCCCACGCAGGGCGCCATTTCACCGGCCCTGGCCATCGAACTGGCCGAGCGCACCGGGCTGATCGTGCCGCTGGGCGCCTGGGTGCTGGAAACCGCCTGCTCGCACGCGGCCCATTGGCCGCCGTCGTGGCAACTGCACGTCAACCTGTCGGTGCGCCAGATGTATTCGGCGGCGCTGCCGGTGCAGGTCAACCACGCACTCACCACCAGCCGCCTGCCGCCCAACCGGCTGGTGCTGGAAATCACCGAATCGCTGTTCATCTCGCAGTACGAGCGCCACGTCGGCACCATGAACAGCCTGCGCGCGCGCGGCATCGGCGTGGCGCTGGACGACTTCGGCGTGGGCTATTCCAGCCTGACGCACCTGCGCAAGCTGCCGCTGGACTGGGTCAAGCTCGACCGCGGCTTCATCGCCGACATCGAGACCGACGCGGTCAGCCGCGACGTGGTGCTGTCGGTGCTGGTGATGTGCCGGGCGCTGGGGCTGACCGTGGTCGCCGAGGGCGTGGAAACGGCCGGCCAGCGCAAGATCCTGGACGCGCTGGGCTGCCACCTCATGCAGGGGTTCCTGCTGGGCAGGCCGGCGCCGGCGCAGGATATCCGGGAGATCGCGGCGGCAATGTCATAATCGAGCCTCCCGCTTCCGCTCGATTGCATCCGCTACCGTCATGTCCGGCAATACCTTAGGCACTCTGTTCCGCGTCACCAATTTCGGCGAATCGCACGGCCCGGCCATCGGCTGCGTGGTCGACGGCTGCCCTCCCGGACTGCCACTGGAGGCTGCCGACATCCAGGCGGAACTCGACCGCCGCCGTCCGGGCACCTCGCGCCACGTCACCCAGCGGCAAGAGGCCGACCAGGTCGAGATCCTGTCCGGCGTGTACGAAGGCGTCACCACCGGCACGCCCATCGGCCTGCTGATCCGCAACACCGACGCGCGCAGCAAGGACTACTCGAACATCGCGGACACGTTCCGCCCCGGGCACGCCGACTACACCTACTGGAACAAGTTCGGCGTGCGCGATCCGCGCGGCGGCGGCCGTTCGTCGGCGCGCCTGACCGCGCCCACCGTGGCCGCCGGCGCCATCGCCAAGAAGTGGCTGGCCTCGCAGTTCGGCGTGAAGGTGCGCGGCTACATGAGCCAGCTGGGTCCCATCGAGATCCCGTTCGAATCCTGGGACGAAGTGCCCAACAATCCGTTCTACGCGCCCAATGCCGGCCTGGTGGCGCAACTCGAGGCCTACATGGACGAACTGCGCCGCGATGGCGACTCCATCGGCGCGCGCATCGAGGTCGTGGCCGAGGGCCTGCCGGCGGGATGGGGCACGCCCATCTATGACCGCCTGGACGCCGACATCGCACACGCCATGATGGGCCTGAACGCCGTCAAGGGCGTGTCGATCGGCGCGGGCTTCGGCAGCATCGCGCAGCGCGGTTCCGAGCATGGCGACGAGATCACGCCCCAGGGCTTTCTGACCAACCATGCAGGCGGCGTGCTGGGCGGCATCTCCACGGGGCAGCCCATCACCGTGTCGCTGGCCATCAAGCCCACGTCCAGCATCCGGGTCGAGCGCCAGTCGGTCAACCGCGCGGGCGAGCCCACCGTGGTCCAGACGCTGGGCCGCCACGATCCCTGCGTGGGCATCCGCGCCACCCCCATCGCCGAGGCGCTGCTGGCGCTGATCCTGATCGACCACGCGTTGCTGCATCGCGGCCAGTGCGGCTGAGTGCCCGGCCTGCCGCCCCTCGGGCGGCGCGCCGGCGGTAGTACCCACACCCTCGTACGTTGTCGTTCTCTTTGCCGGAGACCCGCATGACTTCGATGATGATCCCTTCGCCCTGGCCGCGCCGCGCGGCGCTGGCCGCCCCGGCGGTCGCGCTGGCCTGCCTGGCGGGTTGCGCCAGCGTCAACACCACGCAATCCGGCGCGGTGGGCGTCGAGCGCACCCAGTACATGTCCAGCCTGGTGCCCGAGCAGCAGCTCAACCAGGAGGCCTCGCAGCAGTACGGCGAGATCGTGCAGCAGGCGCGCGCCAAGGGCCTGCTGGACCGCGACGCCGCGCAGTTGAACCGCGTGCGCGGCATTTCCCAGCGCCTGATCGCGCAGGTCGGCACTTTCCGTCCCGATGCGGCCAAGTGGGCCTGGGAGGTCCATGTGCTGTCCACCGACGACATCAATGCATGGTGCATGCCCGGCGGCAAGATCGCCGTCTACACGGGACTGCTGGACAAGATCAAGCCGACGGATGCCGAACTGGCCGCCGTGCTGGGCCACGAGATCGCGCATGCGCTGCGCGAACACGCGCGCGAACGGGTGTCGCAGCAGATGGCCACCAACCTCGGCCTGCAGGTGCTGTCGATCGCCACGGGCTCGTCCGCGGCGTCCGACCTGGGCGGCCAGCTCACCAACGTGATGTTCACGCTGCCCAACAGCCGCACGCACGAGACCGAGGCCGACCGCATGGGGGTCGAGTTGGCCGCGCGCGCCGGTTACGATCCGCGCGCCGCCGTCACCCTGTGGCAGAAGATGGGGGCGGCCTCGGGCGGCAAGTCGCAGCCTGAATTCCTGTCGACGCACCCGTCGGCATCGACCCGCATCACCGAATTGCAGGCGACCGCCCGACAGGTCATGCCGCTGTACGAGCAGGCCGGCAAGGCCGCCCGCTGACGTCCGGCCTCCGGCCGTCCAGCGGCCTTGCCGGCGCCGTTGCCGCCACCCGGGTTCGTCCCGTGTCCCGTTCCCGCAGCCCGCGCTGCCCATTGATGGTTTGAGACTATGAAGATCGTATTCCTGGACCGAGCCACGCTGTCGCCCGAGATCGAGCTGCGGGCTCCCGTCTTTGCGCATGAACTGGTGTCCCACGAGCGGACCGATGCCGCGGACGTCGCGGGCCGGATCGCCGATGCCGACATCGTCATCACCAACAAGGCCAGGATCGGCGCCGAGGCGCTGGCGCGGGCCACGCGCCTGAAGCTGGTGGCGGTGGCCGCCACGGGCACCGACAACGTCGACCTGGCGGCTTGCGCGCAGCGGCAGGTGGCCGTCAGCAACATCCGCAACTACGCCGTGAACACCGTGCCCGAGCACACGTTCGCGCTGATCTTTGCCCTGCGCCGCAGCATCCTCGCCTATGCCGATTCTGTCGCCGCGGGCCGCTGGCAGGAGTCGGGCCAGTTCTGCTACTTCGATTTCCCGATTCGCGACCTGGCCGGCTCCACGCTCGGCATCATCGGCGACGGCGTGCTGGGCAATTCGGTGGCGACGATCGGGCGCGCGCTGGGGATGAGGGTGCTGTTCTCGGCCCACAAGGGCTCGTCCGGCATGGGAAGCCTGTACACGCCGTTCGAGCGGGTGCTGGCCGAGTCCGACATCATTACCCTGCATTGCCCGCTGCGGCCGACGACGCGCAACATGATCGGCGCGCCCGAGTTCGCGCAGATGGCGCGCAAGCCGCTGTTGATCAACACCGCGCGCGGCGGCCTGGTGGACGAGCAGGCGCTGGTCGATGCCTTGCGGGCCGGGCAGATCGGCGGCGCGGGGTTCGATGTATGCACGGCCGAGCCGCCAGCGCCGGATCACCCCTTCATGGCGCTGGCCAGCCATCCCAATTTCCTGTTGACGCCGCACGTGGCCTGGGCCTCGCGGGAAGCCATGCAGGGCCTGGCGGATCAATTGGTGGACAACATCGAGGGGTTCGTGGCGGGACAGCCGCGCAACCTGGTGACGCCGGCCCGCTAGGGCCTGTTGACACTAAAAGAAGCCTCGCACAGCCGGGGAATCGGACGGCTGCCCGAAGGGGGCGACAGAAACGCACGCCTGTCTGCGTTGCGAATGCTCGCCGCGGCACCCCCACGTCCGCGCTGGCGCGGAACGCCACGCCGGTGTGCCGCGAATGGCCGCCGCGATGCCGCCTGCCCCGCGCTCAGTCGTCGCCTTCGCCGTCGGGCGGCAGGGGCGTCACGCCGGGACCGCGCATCACGTTGATGTCCAGGCCCGACAGGATGCGCCGCGTCTTGGCGTCGGGTACGTCTTCCGCGTACACCTCGATGCCCAGGCCGCGGGCAGTGTCCACCACCCAGGCGGTGAGCTGCTGGCTGCCCGGGCTTTGCGACATGCCACCGACGAAACCGCCGCCCAGCTTCACGTAGGCCAGCGGCACGGCGTGCAACTGCGATACCGCCGTGAACTGCTGGGCCAGGCGGCGCAGGCCCAGGTGCGCGCCAGCCTGCGTGGCGACGCGGCCCAGTGCCGCGACTTCCTGCGGATGTTCAGCCAAGCCGTGCGCGTCCACTTCCAGGAACAGGCGGCGCGCCTGGCCCGGCCGCGGTTGCAGCAGCTCGCCCAGCCGGCCCAGGAAGCGGCCGTCCAGCAGCGAGGGCAGGGCGATGCGCACCGCCAGCTCGTCGTCGTTGTCCGCCAGCCAGTCCAGGCCCAGCTTGACGGCCCGCAGGTCGCACTCGGCCACCAGGCCCAGGCGCACGGCGGCGGGAATGAACTGCGTGGCGTGCAGGGGGGGACGGCCCTGCGCGTCCTTGAGCATCAGGGTGGCTTCGGTGCGCACGGGCTCGCCCCGCGCGGTCAGCAGGGGGACGGTTTCCAGACCGTAGCGGTCTTCGGCCAGGGCGGACGAGATCGTGGCATGCCAGGCCAGCTTGCCGGCCTCGGACGGGCCTTGTCTGTCGCTTTCGTCCACTACCACCACATGATCGTCGCCCGAGCTTTCGGCGCGCATCAGGCCGAAATCCAGCCTGCCCAGCACGGCGCTGGCCTGCGCCGGGGCGGCGTAATCCGCCAGCGACATCGCCCAGCGGCACAGGTGGCCTTCGCCGACGGGGATGCGCGAGGCGCGCAGGTCCAGCCTCAGGGCGTCGGCGACCACCAGCGCCTGCGGCGCGGCGACCTGCGGCAGCAGCACGGCGAAGTCGGAGCCGTTCAGGCGGCCGACCATGGCCGAGGTGGCCTGGGCGCGTTGCAGGGTGGCCTGCAGACGCTCGCAGACGCCGCGCAGCCACTGGTCGACGAAGTCGCGCGGCAGGTGGCGGTTCAGGCCGGCCAGGTCGCGCTGGCGGAAGATGAGCACGTGGCCGCCCGCGGCTGCCGGGGCGGGCGTTTCCATCACGCGCCGCATTTCGTTCAGGAAGTACTTGCGGTTGGCCAGGCCCGTGACCGGGTCCAGGTTCATCTGCAGTTCCAGCGACTCGATCCTGGCGTTATGCTCTTCGGTGGTGGCCAGGATGCGTTCGCGGGTCTGGTTCAACGCCTCGGCCACGCCGCGCAGTTCCGGCACGCGGGCGTGCACCGGCCTGGCCGAGCCTTCCCGGCCGATTTCCAGGACCTGTTCACTGATCTCGCGCAGCAGCCGGTTCTTGATCCAGCGAACCAGGGCGAAGGCGAACAGCGCCCACAAACCGCCGGCCACCAGCACCAGGCCGGCCATGCGCACGCTGCCTTGCCACAATGAGCGCCAGGCGTCGGTTTCGCTGGCCTGCAGCGTGACGGTGCCCAACTGCTTCCAGCCGTCGCTGACCGCATGGGTGGCGGGGGAGGTGCGCATCTTCGCCAGCGACTTGAACCAATGCGGCACGCCGTCGTCCACGGCCTTGGCCTGCCGCGCGACCAGCACCGTTCCATCCGTGTCCTGGAGCCGCACCAGGGCGTAGTGCCCGCCGTCGAACAGCGCGGACACCAGCAACTCCTGCACCACGGGATCGTTGTTGGCCGGCTGCGACAGCGACAGCGCCAGCGAGATGGCGCCGTCGTTGCTCTGCACCTGCAACTGGTCGGACAGGTACTCTCGCGCGGCGTTCACGTTCAGCGCCAGGGCGCCGAGCAGGATGACCATGATGGCCAGCGTGATGCTGAGCAAGAGCTGACGGAGTATGGACATATAGAGCTTGTTCCTCGCTTCAGGGGCGGATGCCTTCGCGTTCCATGCGTTGAAGAAGATCGCGCCAACGGTCGAGCCGTTCAACGGGCGCTGCGTTTTTACCGTCGACATACACACCTTCGGCATTGAAGCTGAACACCGGCGTCAGGTCTCTGCGCTCGGTGGCGGGCAATATGGTCGTGACGAGGCTGTCCAGCACCAACGGGACGGCATTGGGCGTTTCGTAGTACCCGAGCACCATGTGGGCGATCTGCGTGCTGCTGCCGGGGCCGCCGATCCGCGCGCGCACATAGATAAAACGTAACTTGACCGATGGTACGCCCATCGCCACCAGCGTGAAGTATTTGCCGATGACGAAGTCCTCGCAGTCTCCCACGCCTTTTCCGAGGGATTCCAGCGGCGTTGCCCAGTAATCGGCCTGCCCCCAGATGGCGGGGTCTTCGCCCTGCTGCACGTGCGTGTTCCAGAAATCGTTGGCTTGCCGCAGCGCGGCGCCAGGCTGCGGCGGCGCCGCGCCGCGCAACAGCCGCAGCCAGGCGGCCACGGCCTGCGAGCCGCGCGCGCCATAGCGATGGGCCGATTGGCTTTGCAGCTTCTGGGCATCGATATTCAGCGCGGAACTGCCGCCGCAATGCAAGGCCAGACAGAGCAAAGCCCATCGGCTCAGCTTTGCAAGGCTGCAAGGACGGCGGGGCGGTCGCATGGCGTGGATTATCCAATCTTTCGTTCACCGCTGGACGACAATCTGGAAAAAGCGGCAAAGGCTCCTCGCGGGGCTCGAATCCGTGGCCAGTACGACACGCCCGCCGCGCCGCCGCGTGGCGGGATGCGGCAGGGCCGGCGGCCGCCCGCGCCGCCGGATTCCGCCCATGGTCAATGGTTGACGTCCAGTTTCCCCTTCTGCAGCAGATCGTTGATGATGGCCTGGTTGTCCAGCGTCCCGTTCTGCGTCAGGTCGACGTTCTCCAGCACGATCTTCTGGTCGGCGCCCTGGCTGCCGATCTGGCCCTGGGTATTGATGTTGATGACCGTGTTGTTGCCTTCCTTGGTGAAGTTCAGGAATTGCGTCAGGCTGCTGTCCTTCTCGCCGATCAGCAGATCCTTCAGGTCGAGCACGTCGCCGCCGTCGGCCGGCTTGGCGGTCGAGAAGTCCTTGATCGTGTCCACCGACGGGTTGGCCGTGGTGGCCTGGTCGTTCAGCTCCCACCGGAAAGTGTCGCTGCCCGC
The DNA here is from genome assembly GCF_900078705.1 of Bordetella ansorpii. GTDB lineage: Bacteria > Pseudomonadota > Gammaproteobacteria > Burkholderiales > Burkholderiaceae_B > Bordetella > Bordetella ansorpii_A. The sequence continues at coordinate 699,769 of NZ_FKIF01000007.1, read as the reverse complement.
GCCGCCGATCAACGTGTCGTTGCCCTTGCCGCCGACCAGGGTGTCATTGCCCGTGCCGCCGTCCAGGGAGTCGCTGCCCGTTCCGCCATACAGCTTGTCGTCGTCGGCCCCGCCATACAGCGCATCGTCGCCGGTCCCGCCGTACAGGGTGTCCTTGCCGTCATCGCCGTACAGGGTGTCGTTGCCGCCGCCACCGTAGAGGAGGTCGTCGCCCGTGCCGCCGCGGATCGTGTCATCGCCGCCGCGGGTGTCTTCCGCGACGTCGAACATGCCCGCGTTGGCCTTGACGAAATCGTAGATCTCGTTGGTGGTCGGGGCGTGGCCGTTGGTATAGGTCAGGTAGTCCGTCAGCGCCTTCATGCCGTCGCCGTCGTGCGAACCCGCCGCCACGCTGCCCCATGACAGCCTGTCGGTGTTGAGGGTGTCGCCGAAGATGATGTCGCCGCCCGCGCCGCCGTCGATGATGTCGCCGCCCATCGACGCGGGCGTCAGCGACGTGCCGCCCCGCGTCAGCGCGGCGCTCAGGTCGCTGGCCTGCGTGACCGCGCCCACGTCGCCCGCCGGCGCCGCCACCACCGAGCTGGCCGCGAAGCTGGTCAGCGCGATGTCGTCGATGTTGATCGTGGCCGAACGCGAGTTGTTGGTGTTGTCGATCACTTCGTAGACCAGGCGATAGGTGCCCGCCGCCGCCAGCCCCGAGGTGATGGTCGTCGCCCCGCCGTAGCCCGAGGCGGTCGTGCCGCTGTCGACGCTCACCCACTTTCCGGTGGCCGTGTCGTAGCGTTGCAGCGTCCAGTTGAACTGGTCGCCCGTCACGAAGTTGGTGCTGGAGGCCGTGAAACTGACCTTGCCGAAGTTGCCCGAACTGATCGTGAAGGACGGACTGGTCGCCGTCAGCGAACTGCCGCCAGCCACGTCCGTCAGCATCATGTTGCTGGCGGTCAGCGACCGCGTCACCGACGAGCCACCCAGGCTGGTGCCCGTGGTCGTCCAGTTGGCGACGTTGTTCATGCCCGAGGGGAACAGCAGGGTATTGAAGTCCGCCAGCGAGGTGGACGAGCCGTTGCCGAACGCCACATAGCTGGTGGCGCCCGTGCCGCCCGTGTTGTCGAACATCTTCAGGTAGTCGGTGTTCACGCCATCGCCGATGCCGATCGCGTTCACCTTGCTGGCATTGGCCAGCGGGCCGAAGGCGTTGACCGATTCCTGCAGCGTGGTCACGTCCGTGCTGTTGCCGGTGCCGGCGACCGCCCCCTTCGAATTCAGGTAATAGGTCGGATCGCCATCGGTCAGGAAGTACGTGACGTTCTCGTAGCCGGCGGCGGTGGTTTTGCCGGCCGCCGTCTGCGAGTTGAACCACGTCACGGCCGTGTTGAAGGCCGCCTCGTAGTTCGTGCCGCCCGACGCCGACAGGTTGTTGATGGCGCTCAGCAGGCTGGACAGGTTGTTCTTGTTCAGACCTTGCAGCGTCAGCGCCTGGCTGGCGTTGGTCGAGAAGCCGATCAGCGAGACGTTGACCGTGCCGTCGTGGTTGGACAATTGCGTGGCCAGGTTGGTCAGCGCGTCCTTGATCAGCTTCATCCGCGAGTTGGCGTACGCCACGCCGCTCGTGCCGTCCAGGCCCCACGCCATGCTGCCCGAGGTGTCGATCACCAGGGCGATGTTGTAGTTCTTGCCGGCTTCGACGGTGGTGACCGTGCCGCCCTTGTCGCCGATGATGATGTCGTCGCCCGAGCCGCCCAGCAGAGGCGCGGTGGACGGACTGGCGGCATTGGTGCCCACGATCAGGTTGTTGGTCACCACGGCGAAGTTGTATTCGCTGGAGGTGTCCTTGCCGCCGTAGGCCGTGCCGCCCGCATCCTGCACCTTGAAGCCGAACGAGGTGTCCAGGCCGGCGGTGGAGGGCGTGAAGACCAGCTTGCCCGCCGCGATGTCCGCCGGGGTGATCACCTGGTTGACCGAGACGGCGTTGCCGTTGAAGGTCAGCGTGCCGTCCGTCGGCAGGCGCGAGATGATCACGCTCTGCTGCGCGTTGCCATCGATGTCGCCGAAGGCGAAGTCGCCGGTCTTGAACGTGTACTTGGTGCCCGTCTCGACGTTGGCCGCATTGTCGGCGGACACCGGCGCGTCATTGGTGCCGACCACCGAGACCGTGATGGGCTGCAGGGTCTTGCCGTCGCCCGCGGTGACGTTGAAGGACTCGGACAGCACGGCGCCCGGGGCCAGGTTCTGGACGGCGGGCAGGCTGTTGTTCAGCGAGTACGTCCAGTTGCCGCTGGCGTCGATGGTGAACGTGCCGTACTTGCCCGCCACGTTGGCCTGGGCGACGACGCCGCTTTCGCCGGTGTCCGCGTCCGTCACCGTCAGCTTGCCGGAGCTGGTCAGCGTGTAGTCCTCGATCACCTGGCCGCTGGTCTGGCCGCTGATCACCGGCGCGTCGTCGGTGCCGGTGATCGTGACGGTGACGGTCCTGGTGTCCGTGCCGCCCTGGCCATCGCTGACCTGGACGGTGTAGGTCTCCGTCACCACCTGGCCGCCCTTCAGCGGCTGCGCGGCGGCGTTGTCCAGGGTGTACGTCCACTTGCCGGTGGCATCGACCGCGAAGGCCCCATAGGTGCCGCGGGCGGCGCCCACGACCGAGTAGGCCATGACGTCGCCGGTATCGACATCGGTGGCCGTCAACTGGCCGCTGCTGGTCTTGGCGCCATCTTCCGTGACGGCGCCCGCGGTGACGCCCGACAGCCTGGGCGCGTCGTTGGTGCCCTGGATGGTGACCGAGACCTGGCTGGCCGTGCCGTCGGCGGACTTCACCGAGAAGGTCTCGACGACCGACTTGCCGGCGCCCAACGCCTGGACGGCGCCATTGCCGTTGTCCAGGTTGTAGGTCCAGTTGCCGTTGGCGTCGATGGCGAAGGTGCCGTAGGCGCCCTTGGTGGCGGCCTGGGCCTGGAACACGGCCTGGCCGGCATCCGGGTCCGCCACGTTGAGCTTGCCCGTGGCCGTCAGCGTCGTGTCTTCCTTCAGCGCGCCCGCATCCGAGCCCGGCGTGGCGGGCGTGATGACCGCCCCGTCGTCGGTGCCGTTGATGGTGACGGTGACGGTCCTGGAATCCGTGCCGCCCTGGCCGTCGCTGACCTGGACGGTGTACGACTCGGTGACGCTCTGGCCGCTCTTCAATACCTGGGCCGCGCTGTTGTCCAGCGTGTAGGTCCATTTGCCGGTGTTGGCATCGATGGTGAAGGCCCCGTAGGCGCCCTTGGCGTTGCCGGTGACCGAGTAGGTCATCTTGTCGCCGGTGTCGATGTCGGCGCCCGTCAACGTGCCGTTGGCGGTCTTCACGCCGTCTTCCGTGACCGTGCCCGTGACGTCGCCCGACAACTTGGGCGCGTCGTTGGTGCCCTGGATGGTGACGGTGACCTGGCTGGTGGTGCCGTCGGCCGATTTCACCGGGAAGGTCTCGGTCAGGGTCTTGCCGGCGCCCAGCGCCTGAACGGCCGGATCGGCGTTGTTCAACGCGTAGGTCCAGTTGCCGTTGGCATCGATGGCGAAGGTGCCATGCGCGCCTTGCGTGCCGGTCTGGGCCTGGAACACGGCCTGGCCGGCATCGGGGTCGGCCACGTCGAGCTTGCCCGCGGCGGTCAGCGTGCCGTCTTCCTTGACGACGCCGGCGTCGGAGCCCGGCGTGTGCGCGGTGATGACGGCGGTGTCATCGGTGCCGTTGATGGTGACGTTGACCGTCTTGGTGTCGGTGCCGCCCTGGCCGTCGCTGACCTGGACGGTGTACGTCTCGGTGACGCTCTGGCCGCTCTTCAATACCTGGGCCGCGCTGTTGTCCAGCGTATAGGTCCATTTGCCGGTGTTGGCATCGACCGTGAAGGCGCCATAGGTGCCCTTGGCCGCGCCAACCACGGAGTAGGCCATCTTGTCGCCGGCATCCACGTCGGCGCCGGTGAGCGTGCCCGTCGCGGTCTTGGTGCCGTCCTCGGTGACCGTGCCCGTGACGTCGCCCGACAGCCTGGGGGCATCGTTCGTGCCCTGGATCGTGACGGTGACGTCATGCGTGGAGCCATCGGCGGACTTGACAGAGAAGGTCTCGGTCATCGTCTTGCCGGCGCCCAGGGCCTGGACCGCCGGGTCGGCATTGTTCAGGTTGTAGGTCCAGTTGCCGTTGGCATCGATGGCGAAGGTGCCGTGGGCGCCTTGCGTGCCCGTCTGGACCTGGAAGACGGCCTGGCCCGCATCGGGATCCACCACGTCGAGCTTGCCGCCCGTGGTGAGCGTCGTGTCTTCCTTGACGGCGCCGGCGTCCGCGCCCGGGGTGTGCGGGGTGATGACGGCGGTGTCATCGCTGCCGTTGATGGTGATGCTGACCGTCTTGCTGGCGGTGCCGCCCTGGCCGTCGCTGACCTGTACGGTGTACGACTCGGTGACGCTCTGGCCGCTCTTCAATACCTGGGCCGCGCTGTTGTCCAGCGTGTAGGTCCATTTGCCGGTGTCGGCATCGACGGCGAAGGCGCCGTAGGTGCCCGTGGCAGCACCCATGAGGGCGTAGGTGAGCTTGTCGCCGGTGTCGATGTCCGCGCCGGTGAGCTGGCCGGTGGCGGTCTTGACGCCATCCTCGGTCACGCTTCCCGTGACGGCGCCCGACAGCGTCGGCGCATCGTTGGTGCCCTGGATCGTGACGGTGACATCATGCGTCGTGCCGTCGGCCGACTTGACCGAGAAGGTCTCGGTCATGGTCTTGCCGGCGCCCAGGGCCTGGACCGCCGGGTCGGCATTGTTCAGGTTGTAGGCCCAGTTGCCGTTGGCGTCGATGGCGAAGGTGCCATGCGCGCCCTGCGTGCCGGCCTGGGCCTGGAAGACCGCCTGGCCCGCATCGGGGTCGGCCACGTCCAGCTTGCCGCCGGTGGCCAGCGTGCCGTCTTCCTTCACCGTGCCGAGATCGGCGCCCACGGTGTGCGGCACGATGATGGCGCCGTCCTCCGTGCCGTTGAGGGTGACGGAAATCGTCTTGGTATCCGTGCCGCCGTGGCCGTCGCTGACCTGGACGGTGTAGGTCTCGGTCACGGTCTGGCCGGCGACAAGGCTTTGCGCGGCCGTGTTGTCCAGCGTGTAGGTCCACTTGCCATTGGCATCCACGGCGAATGCGCCGTAGGGGCCGTTGGCGTTGCCGACGACCGAATAGGTGTGCGTATCGGTCGTGTCGACGTCGGTGGTCGTCAACTGGCCCGTTGCGGTCTTGACGCCATCCTCGGTCACGGAGCCCGTGACGTCGCCGGACAGTACCGGTGCATCGTTGGTCCCCTGGATGGTGACGGTGATGTCGTGCGTGGAGCCATCGGCCGACTTGACGGTGAAGGTCTCGGTCAGCGTCTCGTTGGCGCCCAGGGCGCGCACCGCGGCATCATTGTTGAGGTTGTAGGTCCAGTTGCCGGTGGCGTCGAGGGTGAAGGTGCCATGCGCGCCTTGCGTGCCGGTCTGGGCCTGGAACACCGCCTGGCCCGCATCCGGGTCGGTGATGTCCAGCTTGCCGCCAGTGGACTGCGAGCCCTCGGCGACCGCTCCCGCATCCGCGCCCGGGGTATGGGCGGTGATGATGGCGGCATCGTCCGAGCCGTTGACGGTGACGGAGACCGTCCTGGTATCGGTGCCTCCCTGGCCGTCGCTGACCTGGACGGTGTAGGTCTCGGTCACGCTCTGGCCGGCCACCAGGCCTTGCGCCGCGGCGTTGTCCAGCGTGTACGTCCACTTGCCGTTGGCGTCGACGCTGAAGGCGCCGTACGCGCCCGTGGCGTTGCCCACGACAGCGTAGGTGTGCGTGTCGGTGGTGTCGACATCCGTGGTCGTCAGTTGGCCGGTGGCGGTCTTCGTGCCGTCCTCCGTCACCGATCCCGTGACGTCGCCCGAGAGCTTGGGCGCGTCGTTGGTGCCCTGGATGGTGACGGTGATGTCATGGGTGGAGCCATCGGCCGACTTGACCGTGAAGGTCTCGGTCAGCGATTGGCTGGCGCCCAGGGCCTGAACCGCCGGATCGGCGTTGTTCAGGTTGTAGGTCCAGTTGCCATTGGCGTCGATGGCGAACGTGCCGTGCGCGCCCTGCGTGCCGGTCTGCGTCTGGAAGACTGCCTGGCCTGCGTCGGGGTCTGCCACGTCCAGCTTGCCGCTGGTGGTCTGCGTGCCGTCTTCCTTGACGGCGCCAGTATCCGAGCCCGATGTATGGGCGGTGATGACGGCCGTGTCGTCGGTGCCGTTGATCGTGACGCTGATCGTCTGGGTATCCGTGCCGCCATGGCCATCGCTGACCTGGACAGTGTAGGTTTCCGTGACGCTCTGGCCGGCCTTCAGCACCTGTGCGGCGTTGTTGTCCAGCGTGTAGGTCCACTTGCCCGTATTGGCATCGACCGAGAAGGCGCCATAGGTGCCGCTGGCGTTGCCGGCGACGGCGTAGGTGTGCGTGTCGGTGGTGTCGACATCCGTGGCCGTCAGTTGGCCGGTGGCGGTCTTTGTGCCGTCCTCCGTCACCGATCCCGTGACGTCGCCCGAGAGTTTCGGCGCGTCGTTGGTGCCTTGGATCGTGACCGTGATGTCATGCGTGGAGCCATCGGCGGCCTTGACGGTGAAGGTCTCGGTCAACGATTCGTTGGCGCCCAGCGCGCGCACGGCGGCGTCGCCGCTGTTCAGCGCATAGGTCCAGTTGCCGCTGGCATCGAGGCTGAAGGTGCCATGTGCACCTTGAATGCCTGACTGGACCTGGAACACGGCCTGGCCGGCATCGGGGTCGGTGACGTCGAGCTTGCCGCTGGCGGCCTGACTGCCTTCCTTGACGGTGGCCGCATCGGCGCCTGGGGTATGGGCAGTGATGATGGCGGCATCGTCGGTGCCGTTGATGGTGATGGTGACGGTCTTGGTATCCGTGCCACCGTGGCCGTCGCTGACCTGGACGATGTACGTCTCGGTCACGCTCTGGCCGGTGGTCAGCGCCTGGGCGGCGTTGTTGTCCAACGCGTAGGTCCACTTGCCCGTGTTCGGATTCACCGTGAAGGCGCCGTAGCTGCCGGTCGCGTTGCCTGCGACTGCGTACGTGTGCGTATCGGTCGTGTCGGCGTCGGAGGTTGCCAATTGGCCGCTGGCCGTCTTGGTGCCGTCCTCCGTCACCGAACCCGTCAACTGACCAGACAGGGCAGGGGCGTCGTTGGTGCCTTGGATCGTGACCGTGATGTCATGCGTGGAGCCGTCGGCGGCCTTGACGGTGAAGGTCTCGGTCAGCGATTCGTTGGCGCCCAGCGCGCGGACCGCGGCATCGCCGCTGTTCAGGTTATAGGTCCAGTTGCCGTTGGCATCGACCGAGAACGAGCCGTGCTGGCCTGGCGTACCGGTCTGGACCTGGAACGAAGCTTGGCCCGCGTCGGGATCGGTGATGTCGAGCTTGCCGCTGGCGGTCTGCGAACCTTCGGCCACGCTGCCGGCATCGGCGCCGGGCGCGTGCGGGGTGATGACCGCGCTGTCGTCCGTGCCGTTGATGGTGACGGCGACGGTCTTGGTGTCGGTGCCGCCCTGGCCGTCGCTGACCTGGACGGTGTACGTCTCGGTCACGCTCTGGCCGGCGACCAGGTCTTGCGCAGCCGTGTTGTCCAGCGTGTAGGTCCATTTGCCCGTACTCGGGTCGACCGTGAAGCCGCCGTACGTACCATTGGCATTGCCGACGACCGAATACATATGCGTGTCGGTGACATCGGCATCAGCCGTGGCCAGTTGGCCGGTGGCCGTTTTGGTGCCATCTTCGGTCACCGAGCCGCTCAGGTCGCCCGACAGCACGGGCGCGTCGTTGGTGCCCTGGATGGTGACAGTGACGTCGTGGGTGGAGCCATCGGCCGACTTGATCGTGAAGGTCTCGGTCAGTGTTTCGTTGGCGCCCAAGGCTCGGACGGTTGCGTCGTTGTTCAGCGCATAAGTCCAGTTGCCGCTGGTATCGAGGCTGAAGGTGCCATGTGCGCCTTGCGTGCCCGCCTGGGCCTGGAAGACGGCCTGGCCGGCATCCGGATCCACGACATCCAGCTTGCCGCTGGCGGTCTGCGCGCCTTCCGCGACGGTGGCCGCATCGGCGCCCGGCGTGTGGGCGGTGATGATGGCGGCATCGTCGGTGCCGTTGATGGTGACGGAGATCGTCTTGGTATCCGTCCCGCCGTGGCCGTCGCTGACCTGGACGATGTACGTCTCGGTCACGCTCTGGCCGGTGGTCAGCGCCTGGGCGGCGTTGTTGTCCAGCGTGTAGGTCCACTTGCCGGTAGTGGCATCGACCGTGAAGCCTCCGTACGTGCCAGCAGCATTGCCGATGACGGAGTAAGTCTGCGTATCGGTCGTGTCGGCGTCGGAAGTCGCCAATTGGCCGCTGGCCGTCTTGGTGCCATCCTCCGTCACCGAACCCGTCAACTGACCAGACAGGGCAGGGGCGTCGTTGGTCCCTTGGATCGTGACGGTGACGTCGTGCGTCGAACCATCGGCGGCCTTGACGGTGAAGGTCTCGGTCAGCGATTGGTTGGCGCCCAGCGCGCGGACCGCGGCATCGCCGCTGTTCAGGTTATAGGTCCAGTTGCCGTTGGCATCGACCGAGAACGAGCCGTGCTGGCCTGGCGTACCGGTCTGGACCTGGAACGAGGCCTGGCCTGCGTCGGGATCGCTGATGTCGAGCTTGCCGCTGGTGGTCTGTGCACCTTCGGCCACGGACCCGGTATCGGCGCCCGGAGCGTGGGGAGCAATGACCGCGCCATCGTCGGCGCCGTTGATGGTGAGAGTGATGGTCCTGGTATCCGTCCCGCCCTGGCCATCGCTGACCTGGACGGTATAGGTCTCGGTCACGGTCTGGCCGGCGACAAGGCTTTGCGCGGCCGTGTTGTCCAGCGTGTAGGTCCACTTGCCATTGGCATCCACGGCGAATGCGCCGTAGGGGCCGTTGGCGTTGCCGACGACCGAATAGGTGTGCGTATCGGTCGTGTCGACGTCGGTGGTCGTCAACTGGCCCGTTGCGGTCTTGACGCCATCCTCGGTCACGGAGCCCGTGACGTCGCCCGACAGCACCGGCGCATCGTTGGTGCCCTGGATGGTGACGGTGATGTCGTGCGTGGAGCCATCGGCCGACTTGACGGTGAAGGTCTCGGTCAGCGATTCGTTGGCGCCCAGCGCGCGGACTGCTGCGTCGCCGCTGTTCAGGTTGTAGGTCCAGTTGCCGTTGGCATCGACCGAGAACGAACCGTGCTGCCCCGCCGTGCCAGTCTGGGCCTGGAATACAGCTTCGCCCGCATCCAGATCGGTCACATCCAGCTTGCCGCTGGCGGTAAGCATGCCGTCTTCCTTGACGGCGCCAGTATCCGAGCCCGATGTATGGGCGGTGATGACGGCCGTGTCGTCCGTACCGTTGATCGTGACGCTGATCGTCCTGGTGTCCGTCCCGCCCTGGCCGTCGCTGGCCTGGACGGTGTACGTTTCCGTGACGCTCTGGCCGGACTTCAGCACCTGGGCGGCGCTGTTGTCCAACGTATAGGTCCATTCGCCGGTGTTGGTATCGACCGTGAACGCGCCATACGTGCCGGAGGCGTTGCCGACGACCGAATAAGTGTGCGTGTCGGTAGTGTCGGGATCCGCCGTCACGAGTTGACCCGTGGCCGTCTTCACGCCATCCTCGGTGACCGAACCGGTGACGTCGCCGGACAGCCTGGGCGCATCGTTGGTGCCCTCGATGGTGACGGTGATGTCGTGCGTCGAGCCATCGGCGGCCTTGACGGTGAAGGTCTCGGTCAGCGATTCGTTGGCGCCCAGCGCGCGGACCGCGGCATCGCCGCTGTTCAGGTTATAGGTCCAGTTGCCGTTGGCATCGACCGAGAACGAGCCATGCTGGCCGGCCGTGCCGGTCTGGACCTGGAACGAGGCTTGGCCCGCGTCGGGATCGCTGATGTCGAGCTTGCCGCTGGCGGTCTGTGCGCCTTCAGCCACGCTGCCTGCATCGGCGCCCGGCGCGTGCGGGGTGATCACGGCACCGTCGTCGGTGCCGTTGATGGTGATGGTGACGGTCCTGGTGTCGGTGCCGCCGTGGCCATCGCTGACCTGGACGGTGTACGTCTCGATCACGGTCTGGCCGGCCACCAGGCCTTGCGCGGCGGCGTTGTCCAGTGTGTAGGTCCACTTGCCGCTGGCATCGACGCTGAACGAGCCATACGGCCCGTTGGCATTGCCGGCGACCGAATAGGTATGCGTGTCGGTGGTGTCGGCATCCGTCGCCACTAACTGGCCGGTGGCGATCTTGCTGCCATCCTCGGTGACGGAACCCGTCAGCGCGCCGGACAACACGGGCGCGTCGTTGGTGCCCTGGATGGCGACGGTGATGTCGTGCGTGGAGCCGTCGGCCGATTTGACCGTGAACGTTTCGGTCAACGTCTCGCTGGCGCCCAGCGCGCGCGCACGGCGGCGTCGCCGTTGTTCAGCGCATAGGTCCAGTTGCCGCTGGCATCCAGGTTGAAAGTGCCATGTGCGCCCTGAATGCCCGACTGGACCTGGAACACGGCCTGGCCGGCATCGGGATCGGTGACGTCCAGCTTGCCGCTGGCGGTCTGCGAGCCTTCCGTGACGGTGGCCGCATCGGCGCCCGGGATATGGGCGGTGATGATGGCGGCGTCATCGCTGCCGTTGATGGTGACGGAGATCGTCTTCGTATCCGTGCCACCGTGGCCGTCGCTGACCTGGACGGTGTAGATCTCGGTCACGCTCTGGCCGGTGGTCAGGCCCTGCGCGGCGTTGTTGTCCAGCGTGTAGGTCCACTTGCCCGTATTCGGGTCCACCGCGAACGCGCCGTAGTTGCCCGTGGCGCTGCCGACGACGGAATAGGTATGGGCGTCGGTGGTGTCGGCATCGGCGGTGACCAACTGGCCCGTTGCGGTCTTGACGCCATCCTCGGTCACGGAGCCCGTGACGTCGCCCGACAGCATGGGTGTGTCGTTGGTGCCCTGGATGGTGACGGTGATGTCGTGCGTGGAGCCATCGGCCGACTTGACGGTGAAGGTCTCGGTCAACGTTTCGTTGGTGCCCAGCGCGCGCACGGCGGCGTCGCCGCTGTTCAGCGCATAGGTCCAATTGCCGTTCGCATCGACGGCGAAGGTGCCGTGCGCGCCTGCCGTGCCGGCCTGCGCATGAAACGAGGCCTGGCCCGCGTCGGGATCGCTGATGTCCAGCTTGCCGATGGCGGTCTGCGCGCCTTCGGCCACGGTGCCGGCATCGGCGCCCGGTGCGTGCGGGGTGATCACGGCGCCGTCATCGGTGCCGTTGAGGGTGACAGTGATGGTCTTGGTGTCCGTGCCGCCCTGGCCGTCGCTGACCTGGACAGTGTAGGTTTCCGTGACGCTCTGGCCGGCCTTCAGCACCTGTGCGGCGTTGTTGTCCAGCGTGTAGGTCCACTTGCCGGTGTCGGGGTCGACGGCGAACGCGCCATACGTGCCTGCCGTGCTGCCGACGACGGTGTAGGTGTGCGTGTCGGTGGTGTCGGCGTCGGTGGTCGTCAACTGGCCGGTGGCGGTCTTCACGCCATCCTCGGTGACCGAGCCGGTGAGATCGCCCGACAGCGTGGGCGTGTCGTTGGTGCCCTGGATGGTGACGGTGATGTCGTGCGTGGAGCCATCGGCCGACTTGACGGTGAAGGTCTCGGTCAGCGATTGGTTGGCGCCCAGCGCGCGGACTGCTACATCGCCGCTGTTCAGGTTGTAGGTCCAGTTGCCGTTGGCATCGACCGAGAACGAGCCATGCTGGCCCGGTGTGCCGGTCTGGACCTGGAACGAGGCCTGGCCCGCGTCGGGGTCGGTGATGTCCAGCTTGCCGCTGGCGGTCTGCGCGCCTTCCGTGACAGTGGCCGCATCGGTGCCCGGCGCGCTCGGCGCAATGATGGCGCCGTCGTCGGTGCCGTTGATGGTGACGGTGATGGTCCTGGTATCCGTCCCGCCTTGGCCGTCGCTGACCTGGACGGTGTAGGTCTCGGTCACGGCCTGGCCTGCCACCAGGCTTTGCGCGGCGGCATTGTCCAGCGTGTAGGTCCACTTGCCGGTAGTGGCATCGACCGTGATGGCGCCGTACGCGCCGGCGGCGTTGCCGACGACGGAATAGGTGTGCGTGTCGGTCGTGTCGACGTCGGTGGTCGTCAACTGGCCGGTGGCGGTCTTCACGCCATCCTCGGTCACCGAACCCGTGACGTCGCCCGAGAGTTTTGGCGCGTCGTTGGTGCCTTGGATCGTGACGGTGACGTCGTGCATCGTGCCATCGGCCGACTTGACCGTGAAGGTCTCCGTCAGCGATTGGTTGGCGGCCAGTGCCTGAACTACCGGATCGGCGTTGTTCAGGTTGTAGGTCCAGTTGCCATTCGCATCGATCGTGAATGTGCCGTGCGCGCCTTGCGTGCCGGTCTGCGTCTGGAAGACTGCCTGGCCGGCATCGGGATCGATCAAGTCGAGCTTGCCGCCGGCGGCGAGCGTGCCGTCTTCGCCGACGGTGCCGGCATCCGCGCCCGGCGTGTGGGCGGTGATGACGGCTGTGTCATCCGTACCGTTGATGGTGACGCTGATCGTCCTGGTGTCCGTCCCGCCCTGGCCGTCGCTGACCTGGACGGTGTACGACTCGGTGACGCTCTGGCCGCTCTTCAATACCTGGGCCGCGCTGTCGTCCAGCGTGTAGGTCCATCTGCCGGTGCTGGCATCGACCGCGAAGGCGCCGTAGGTGCCCGTGGTGTTGCCCACGACGGTGTAGGTGTGCGTATCGGTCGTGTCGACGTCGGCGGTCGTCAGTTGGCCTGTGGCCGTCTTGACGCCGTCTTCCGTGACCGAGCCGGTCAGTTCGCCCGACAGCTCGGGCGCATCGTTCGTGCCCTTGATGGTGACGGTGACGTCATGCGTCGAGCCATCGGCGGCTTTGACGGTGAAGGTCTCGGTCAGCGTCTGGTTGGCGCCCAGCGCGCGGACTGCTGCATCGCCGCTGTTCAGCGCGTAGGTCCAGTTGCCGCTGGCGTCGATGCTGAAGCTGCCGTGCGCGCCTTGCGTACCTGTCTGGGCCTGGAACGACGCCTGGCCGGCATCCGGGTCGGTGATGTCGAGCTTGCCGCTGGCGGTCTGTGCGCCTTCAGCCACTGTGCCCGCATCGGCGCCCGGGGTATGGGCGGTGATGATGGCGGCGTCATCGGTGCCGTTGATGGTGACGGAGATCGTCTTCGTATCCGTCCCGCCCTGGCCATCGCTGACCTGGACGGTGTAGGTCTCGGTGACGCGCTCGCCACCCTTCAAGGCCTGGGCGGCATCATTGTCCAGCGTATACGTCCACTTGCCGTTGGCGTCGACGCTGAAGGCGCCGTAGGCGCCCGTGGCGCTGCCGATGACGGCGTAGGTATGCGTATCGGTGGTGTCGACGTCGGTGGCCACCAATTGGCCGGAGGCGGTCTTGACGCCATCCTCGGTCACGGAACCCGTGACCTCGCCGGACAGCACGGGCGCGTCGTTGGTGCCCTGGATGGTGACGGTGACGTCGTGCGACGTACCGTCGGCCGACTTGACCGTGAAAGTCTCCGTCAGCGATTGATTGGCGCCCAGTGCCTGAACGGCCGGATCGGCATTGTTCAGGTTGTAGGTCCAATTGCCGTTGGCATCGATGGCGAAAGTGCCATGCGCGCCTGGCGTGCCGGTCTGGGCCCGGAAGACCGCCTGGCCCGCGTCGGGATCAGCCACGTCCAGCTTGCCGCCGGTGGCCTGCGTGCCGTCTTCCTTCACCGTACCCAGATCCGCGCCCGGCGTGTGGGCGGTGAGGACGGCCGTGTCGTCCGTACCGTTGATGGTGACGTTGATCGTCTGCGTATCCGTGCCGCCGTGCCCGTCGCTGACCTGGACGGCATACGTCTCGGTCACGCTCTGGCCAGACTTCAGCACCTGCGCGGCGCTGTTGTCCAGGGTGTAAGTCCACTTGCCGTTGGCATCGACGGTGAACGTGCCATACGTGCCGTTGGCATTGCCGACCACGGAGTAGATATGCGCGTCGGTCGTATCGACGTCGGTGGTCGTCAGCTGGCCGGTGGCGGTCTTGACGCCATCCTCGGTCACGGAGCCCGTGACGTCGCCGGACAGTACCGGTGCATCGTTGGTCCCCTGGATGGTGACGGTGATGTCGTGCGTGGAGCCATCGGCGGCCTTGACCGTGAAGGTCTCGGTCAGCGATTGGTTGGCGCCCAGCGCACGGACCGCTGCGTCGCCGCTGTTCAACGCATAGGTCCAGTTACCGTTGGCATCGACCGAGAACGAACCGTGCTGGCCCGGCGTGCCGGTCTGGACCTGGAACGAAGCCTGGCCCGCGTCGGGATCGCTGATGTCCAGCTTGCCGCTGGCGGTCTGTGCACCTTCGGCCACCGTGCCGGCATCGGCGCCGGGCGCGTGCGGCGCAATGATGGCGCCGTCGTCGGTGCCGTTGATGGTGACGGTGACGGTCCTGGAATCCGTGCCGCCCTGGCCGTCGCTGACCTGGACGGTATACGTCTCCGTGACGCTCTCGCCGCCCTTCAGAGCCTGGGCGGCATTGTTGTCCAGCGTGTAGGTCCACTCGCCGGTGTCGGGATCGACGGCGAAGGCGCCATAGGTGCCTGCCGCGCCGCCGACGACGGTGTAGGTGTGCGTGTCGGTAGTGTCGGCGTCGGCCGTGGCCAACTGGCCGGTGGCGGTCTTCACGCCATCTTCGGTCACCGAACCTGTGATTTCGCCCGACAGCCTGGGTGCATCGTTGGTGCCCTGGATGGCGACGGTGACGTCGTGCCTGGTGCCGTCGGCGGATTGCACCGTGAAGGTTTCGGTCATCGACTGGCCGGCAGCCAACGTCTGCACCGCTGGCTCGGCGTTGTTCAGGGTGTAGGTCCAGTTGCCATTGGCATCGACGGCGAAGGTCCCGTGCGCGCCCTGCGTACCGGTCTGCGTCTGGAAGACCGCCTGGCCCGCGTCGGGATCGGTCACGTCCAGCTTGCCGCCAGTGGTGAGCGCACCGTCTTCCTTGACGGCGCCGGTATCGGCGCCCGGCGTGCGGGCAGTGATGACGGCCGTGTCATCGGTGCCATTGATGGTGACGCTGATCGTCTTCGTATCCGTCCCGCCCTGGCCATCGCTGACCTGCACGGTGTAGGTTTCCGTGATGCTCTGGCCAGACGTCAGCGCCTGGGCGGCGTTGTTGTCCAGCGTGTAGATCCATTTGCCCGTGTTGGCATCGACCGTGAAGGCGCCATAGGTGCCGCTGGCGTTGCCGACGACGGAATAGGTGTGTGTGTCGGTCGTATCGGCATCGGCCGTGGCCAACTGGCCGGTGGCGGTCTTCACGCCATCCTCGGTTACCGAGCCGGTCAGCTCGCCCGACAGCACGGGTGCGTCGTTTGTGCCCTGGACGGTGACGGTGATGTCGTGCATGGAGCCATCGGCCGACTTCACGGTGAAGGTTTCCGCGATCGACTCGTTGGCGCCCAGCGCGCGCACGGCGGCATCGCCGCTGTTCAGTGCATACGTCCAGTTGCCGTTGGCGTCGATGCTGAAGCTGCCGTGCGCGCCTTGCGTGCCGGTTTGCGCCTGGAACACGGCCTGGCCCAGGTCCGGGTCGGTCACATCCAGCTTGCCGCCCGTGGCCTGCGCCCCTTCCGCGACGAAGCCGGTGTCCGCGCCCGGGGTGTGCGGCGCGATCACCGCGCCATCGTCGGCGCCGTTGATGGTGACGCTGATGGTCTTGAAGTCGGTGCCGCCGTGGCCATCGCTGACCTGGACGGTGTAGGTTTCCTGCACCGATTGGCCGGGCACCAAGCGTTGCGCCGCGGCGTTGTCCAGCGTGTAGGTCCACTTCCCGCTGGCGTCGACGGTGAAGGCGCCATAGGTGCCGTTGGCGTTGCCGACGACGGAGTAGGTGTGCGTGTCGGTCGTGTCGACGTCGGTGGTCGTCAGTTGTCCTGTGGCCGTCTTGACGCCGTCTTCCGTGACCGAGCCTGTGAGTTCGCCCGACAGCTTGGGTGCGTCGTTGGTGCCCTGGATGGTCACGGTGACGCCGTGCGAGGTGCCGTCGGCCGACTTGACCGTGAAGGTCTCGCTCATCGACTGGCCCGCCGCCAGCGCCTGCACGGCCGGATCGGCGTTGTTCAGGCTGTAGATCCAGTTGCCGTTCGAGTCGATCGTGAACGAGCCGTGCTGGCCTTGCGTGCCGGCCTGCGGCTGGAAGACCGCCTGGCCCGCGTCGGGGTCGGCCACGTCCAGCTTGCCGCTGGTGGTCAGCGTGCCGTCTTCCGTGACCGTGCCCAGATCGGCGCCCGGGGTATGCGGCGCGATCACGGCGCCGTCGTCGGTGCCGTTGATGGTGACCGTGATGGTCCTGGTATCCGTGCCGCCGTGGCCATCGCTGACCTGGACGGTGTAGGTCTCCTGGACGCTCTGGCCGCTGGTCAGCGCCTGGGCGCTGCTGTTGTCCAGCGTATAAGTCCACTTGCCGGTGTTGGCATCGACCGAGAACGCGCCATACGGGCTGCTGGCGTTGCCGACCACGGAGTAGTTATGCGCGTCGGTCGTGTCGACGTCGGCGGTCGTCAGTTGGCCCGTGGCCGTCTTGACGCCATCTTCCGTGACGGAGCCGGTCAGCTCGCCGGAAAGCCTGGGCGCGTCGTTGGTGCCCTGGATGGTGACGGTAACGTCATGGGTCGAACCGTCGGCGGACCTGACCGTGAATGTCTCCGTCATGGTCTTGCCGGCACCCAAGGCCTGAACCGCCGGATCGGCGTTGTTCAGGTTGTAGGTCCAGTTGCCGTTGGCATCGATGGCGAAGGTGCCGTGGGCGCCTTGCGTGCCCGCCTGGGCCTGGAAGACGGCTTGGCCCGCATCGGGGTCGGCCATGTCCAGTTTGCCACCGGTCGTCAGCGTGCCGTCTTCCTTTACCGTGCCCAAGTCCGCGCCCGGGGTCTGCGGCGTGATGACGGCCGTGTCCTCCGTGCCGTTGATGGTGACGGAAACGGTCTTGGTGTCCGTTCCGCCCTGGCCGTCGCTGACCTGGACGGTATAGGTCTCGGTGATGCTCTGGCCGGACTTCAGCGCCTGCGCGGCGGTATTGTCCAGCGTATAGGTCCACTTGCCCGTGTTCGGGTCGACCGTGAAGGCGCCATAGGTGCCTTTGGCCGCGCCGGTGACGGCGTAGGTCAGCTTGTCGCCCGCATCGATATCGGTGCCGGTGAGGGTGCCGGTGGCGGTCTTCACGCCATCCTCGGTCACCGAGCCGGTGACGTCGCCCGTGAGCTTCGGCGCGTCGTTCGTCCCCTGGATGGTGACGGTGACGTCATGTGTCGACCCATCAGCGGACTTGACCGTGAAGGTCTCGCTCATCGACTTGTCTGCGCCCAGCGCCTGCACGGCCGGGTCGGCATTGTTCAGGTTGTAGGTCCAGTTGCCATTGGCGTCGATGGTGAAGGTGCCGTGCGCACCCTGCGTATTTGGCTGGGCCTGGAAGACGGCCTGGCCGGCATCCGGGTCCACGACATCGAGCTTGCCGCCCGTCGCCAGCGTGCCGCCCTCGCGGACCGCACCGAGATCCGCCCCCGGGACGTGGGACGTGATGATCGCGGCATCGTCCGTACCGTTGATCGTGACCGACACGGTCTTCGTATCGGTGCCGCCCTGGCCATCGCTGACCTGGACGGTGTAGGTTTCCTGGACGGACTGGCCCGACACCAGGCCTTGCGCCGCGGCGTTGTCCAGCGTGTAGGTCCACCTGCCGTTGGCGTCGACGCTGAACGCGCCATAAGTGCCGCTGGCATTGCCGACGACCGAGTACGTGTGGGTATCGGTAGTGTCGACGTCGGTGGTGACGAGCTGGCCCGTCGCCGTCTTCACGCCGTCTTCCGTGACCGAGCCGGTCAGTTCGCCCGACAGCTTGGGCGCATCGTTGGTGCCCTGGATGGTGACAGTGACGTCGTGGGTGCCGCCATCCGCCGACTTGACCGTGAACGTCTCGGTCATGGTCTTGCCTGCGCCCAGCGCCTGCACGGCCGGGTCGGCATTGTCCAGGCTGTAGGTCCAGTTGCCGCTGGCGTCGATGGCGAACGTGCCGTGTGCGCCTGGCGTGCTCGCCTGGGCCTGGAAGATGGCCTGGCCGGCATCGGGATCGGTGACGTCCAGCTTGCCGCCTGCCGTCAGCGTGCCGTCTTCGCGGACGGCGCCGGTATCGGCGCCCGGCGCATGCGGCGTGATGATGGCGGCATCGTCGGTTCCGTTGATGGTGACCGTGATGACCTTGGCGTCCGTGCCGCCATGGCCATCGCTGACCTGCACGGTATAGGTCTCGGTGACGCTCTGGCCTGCCTTCAGGGGCTGGGCTGCGGCGTTGTCCAGCGTGTACGTCCACTTGCCGTTGGCGTCGATGCTGAACGCACCATAGGCGCCCTTGGCGCTGCCGACGACGGCGTAGCTGAGCTTGTCGCCCGTGTCGACGTCGGTGGCGGCCATCTGGCCGGTGGCCGTCTTCACGCCGTCTTCCGTGACGGAGCCGGTCTGTTGACCCGACAGCACCGGTGCGTCGTTGGTGCCCTGGATGGTGACGGTGACGTCATGCGCGGAGCCGTCAGCCGATTTGACCGTGAAGGTCTCGGTCACCGATGCGCCCGCGCCCAGCGCCTGCACGGCGGGGCTGGCGTTGCTCAGGTCATAGGTCCAGTTGCCATTGGCGTCGATGGCGAACGTGCCGTAAGCGCCCTTGGTGCCGGCCTGGGCCTGGAAGGCCGCCTGGCCCGCATCGGGATCGGTGACGTCGAGCTTGCCGCCCGTGGTCAGCGTGCCGTCCTCGCGGACGGTGCCTGCGTCGGCGTCCGGCGTGTGCGGGGCGATGGCCGCGCCGTCGTCGGTGCCGTTGATGGTGACGACGACGGTCTTGGTATCGGTGCCGCCATGGCCATCGCTGACCTGCACCGTGTACGACTCGGTCACGGCCTGGCCGCTCTTGAGCACCTGGGCCGCGCTGTTGTCCAGCGTATAGGTCCACTTGCCGGTGTTGGGATCGACGCTGAAGGCGCCGTAGGTGCCCTTGGCGCTGCCGACCACCGAGTACGTGTGCGTGTCGCTCGTATCGACGTCCGTGGCGCTCAACTGGCCCGTGGCCGTCTTCACACCGTCTTCCGTGACCGAACCCGTCAACGTGCCCGACAGCCTGGGTGCGTCGTTGGTGCCCTGGATCGTGACGGTGACGTCATGCGTGGCGCCATCGGCCGATCTGACCGTGAAAGTCTCCGTCATCGACTGGCCGGCGCCCAGCGCCTGCACGGCCGGGCCGGCGTTGTTCAGCGCATAGGTCCAGTTGCCGTTGGCATCGATGGCGAAGGCGCCATGCGCGCCTTGCGTGTTGGCCTGCGGCTGGAACACGGCCTGGTCGGCATCCGGATCGGTGACGTCGAGCTTGCCGCCCGTGGTCAGCGTGCCGTCTTCGCGGACGGCGCCCGCGTCGGCGCCCGGGGCGTGCGGGGCGATGACGGCGCCGTCGTCGGCGCCATTGATCGTGATGGAGACCAGCTTCGCATCGGTGCCGCCGTGGTCATCGCTGACCTGCACGGTGTACGTCTCGGTGACGCTCTGGCCTGCCTTCAGGGGCTGCGCGGCGGCGTTGTCCAGCGTGTAGGTCCACTTGCCGGTGTTCGGATCGACGCTGAAGGCGCCGTACGCGCCGGTCGCCTTGCCGACCACGGTGTAGCTCAGCTTGTCGCCGGTATCGACGTCGGTGCCGGCGAGCGTGCCCGTGGCCGTCTTCACGCCGTCTTCCGTGACCGAACCCGTCAACACGCCCGACAGCCTGGGCGCGTCATTGGTGCCCTGGATGGTGACGGTGACGTCATGCGTGGCGCCATCGGCCGACCTGACGGTGAACGTCTCGGCCATCGATTGGCCGGCCCCCAAGGCTTGCACGGCCGGATCGGCGTTGTTCAGGCTGTAGGTCCAGTTGCCGTTGCCATCGATGGCGAAGGTGCCATGCTGGCCTGGCGTGCCGGTCTGCGGCTGGAACACGGCCTGGCCCGCGTCGGCATCGGTGATGTCGAGCTTGCCGCCCGTGGTCAGCGTCGTGTCTTCGCGGACGGCGCCCGCGTCCGCGCCCGGCGTGTGCGGGGCGATCACCGCACCGTCGTCGGCGCCGTTGATGGTGACGGTGATCGTCCGGGTGTCGCTGCCGCCCTGGCCATCGCTGACCTGGACGGTGTAGGTTTCCTGCACGCTCTGGCCGCTCTTGAGCGGCTGGGCGGCGGTGTTGTCCAGCGTGTAGGTCCACCTGCCGGTGCTGGCGTCGATGGCCAGCGTGCCATAGGTGCCCGTGGCGTTGCCGACGACGGCGTAGGTGTGGATGTCGCTGGTGTCGACGTCGGCCGCGGCCAGTTGGCCCGTGGCGGTCTTCACGCCGTCTTCCGCCACCGAGCCCGTCAGTTCCCCTGACAGCCTCGGCAGGTCGTTGGTGCCCTGCACGGTGATGGTGACGTCATGCGTCGAGCCATCGGCCGACTTCACGGTGAAGGTCTCGTTCACCGCGGCGCCGGCGCCCAGCGCCTGCACGGCGGGGCTGTCGTTGTTCAGCGTGTAGGTCCAGTTGCCGTTCGCATCGATGCTGAACGTGCCGTACTGGCCCTTGGCGCCAGTCTGGGCCTGGAAGCTGGCCTGGCCGGCATCGGGGTCGGTGACGTCGAGCTTGCCGCCCGTGGTCAGCGTCGTGTCTTCGCGGACGGCGCCCGCGTCGGCGCCCGGCGCATGCGGCGCGATCACCGCGCCGTCATCGGCGCCGTTGATGGTGACCGTGATGGTCTGCGTATCGGTGCCGCCGTGGCCATCGCTGACCTGGACCGTATATGTTTCCTGCACGCTCTGGCCGGCTTTCAGCGGCTGCGCGGCGGCGTTGTCCAGGGTGTAGGTCCACTTGCCGTTGGCGTCGACCGAGAACGCGCCGTAGGTGCCGGCGGCATTGCCTGCCACCGAGTAGGTCAGTTTGTCGCCGGTATCGACGTCGGTGGCGGCCAACTGGCCGGTGGCCAGCTTCACGCCGTCCTCGGTCACCGAGCCGGTCAGTTCGCCCGACAGCCTGGGGGCATCGTTGGTGCCCAGCACGGTGACGGTGACGTCATGCGTCGCGCCGTCGGTGGACTTCACGGTGAAGGTTTCGCTTACCGACGCGCCCGCGCCCAGCGCCTGCACGGCCAGGCTGGCGTTGTCCAGGTTGTAGGTCCAGTTGCCGGCGGCATCAATGGTGAAGGCGCCATGCGCGCCTTGCGTGTTGGCCTGCGGCTGGAACGCGGCCTGTCCGGCATCCGGATCGGTGACGTCCAGCTTGCCGCTGATGGCCAGCGACGCGTCCTCGCGGACGGTGCCCGCATCGGCGCCCGGCGTGTGCGGGGTGATGACGGCGCCATCGTCGGTGCCGTTGATCGTGATGGTCACGACCTGCGTGTCGGTGCCGCCATGGCCGTCGCTGACCTGCACGGTATACGTTTCGGTGACGCTCTGGCCCGACTTCAGCGGCTGCGCGGCGCCATTGTCCAGCGTATAGATCCATTTGCCGCTGGCGTCGACGGCGAAGGCGCCGTAGGCGCCCGTGGCGTTGCCCACGACCGAATACGTGTGGGTGTCCGTGGCGTCGACGTCGGTGGAGGTCAGTTGCCCGAAGGCGGTCTGCACGCCGTCCTCGGTGACGGCGCCCGTCAGTTCGCCCGACAGCTTCGGCGCATCGTTCGTGCCGTCGATGGTGATGGTGACCAACTGCGAGGCTGTGCCGCCATGGCCGTCGTCGACGGTGACGGTGAAGGTCTCGGTCAGCGTCTGGCCCGCGCCCAGCGCCTGGATGGCGGGGCTGGCGTTGTCCAGGTTGTAGATCCACTGGCCATCCGCGCCGATGGTCAGGGCGCCGTATGCACCTTTGCCGCCGTTGCCGACCGACCAGATGTGCGTATCGGTGGTGTCGGCATCGGCGACGGTCAGCTTGCCCTGCGTGGACGGCGTGGCGTCCTCCTGCACGGTGGAACCGATCGCGCCCGAGATGGCGGCGGCGTCGTTGACGCCCACCACCGTGACTTCCAGCACCGCCGTCGTGGCATGGCCGTTGCCGTCGGTGATGGTGTACTGGACCGTGGTGAGCGCGGTCTGGCCCTGGCCCAAATGCTGGAAGCCCGAGCCCGGCACGAAGGTGTAGCTGCCGTCGGGCAGCAGGGTGAAGGTGCCGCCGTTCGAGCCGGCCAGGCTGATGCCGGCGGACTCCATGGCGCGGCCGTTCACGCCCGTCACCGTCAGCCTGTCGCCATCGGGATCGGTGTCGTTGCCCAGCACGTTGCCGCGCACCGTGTTCTTCTCCGTGGTGGCGACCGGGTCGTCGGTGGCGGCGGGCGCTCGGTTGGCGGCCGGCGCTTGCGTCGTGGGTGCCGAGGGAACGGTGGGATTGGTCGGCGTGACGCCGGTATCGCCGGTTCCCTCGGCGGCATTGCCGCCGATGCCGGACATGTCGGCGCGCGGCGTGAAGTCGTCGAAGCGCGCCGGGTTCGGATACTCCAGGGCCAGCGGCGAGGTGGTTTCCAGGATGTGGGCCAGCCGCACGATGCTGCTGCCGCCTTCGCCGCCACCGCCTCCGGCCAGCGTGGCCGCGGTGGGGCCGAGTTCCTCGAACGGATCGCCGCCGGCCTGCAGGATGGCCAGCAGGCGTTCGGAATCGGGACCTGTGGGGGGCGTGACCGCCGCCTCGCCGGGATCGGCAGGGGGGCCGATCATATCGTCGTGGATGCCCACCAGGCGCTCGGCGCCGATGACCACCGGCATGCCGTTCTCCACCTGCAGGGTGACCGTGGCGCCGCTGGCCGTGACGATCTCGCTGTTGGGCGGAACCTTGCTGCCTTCATGCAGGGCGGTCAGCGAGCCGTCGGGGTGGCGAATCCAGGCACGGCCGGTAATGGCGGTGACGGTGGCGGGAGCGGAGGTGGCCATAGGGTATCCACAGTAAGGATTAATCCATATGAGCCAAATCCTAGAGGCCGTACCCGGCAGACGATATTGTCCTCAGGTACAGGTCGGGGGGCTTATTTCGCGTGCGCGGCCTGGGGCTGCGAAACACCGTGCACGAGCAGGGCCAATTGCAGTCTGTCGCTGACCCCGAGCTTCTCGAAGACCGCCGACATGTGCGCCTTGACAGTGCGTTCGGTAATGCCCAGGGCTTCGCCGATTTCCGCATTGGCCTGGCCGTACGCGGCGCGGTGCGCGACAGCGGCCTCGCGCTCGGTCAGAAGGCCCTGGGTCCAGTTGTTCGACGGCTGGCCACGCTCGCTGACCAATTGCAGCAGGCGCCGCACCAGCGAGCGGCCCATCCAGGTCTCGCCGGAGGAGACGAACTCCAGCACCTGGGCCAGCGCCCGCACGGGCTTGTAGCTGTGGCAATAGCCCTGGGCGCCGGCGCCGAGCGCCAGCGTGCCCTGGTCGTCGTTCGGGTTGGCGCTGGCCACGATCACCTGCAGGCCGGACATCAGGGCGGGCCAGGAAGAGGCTTTCCAGTGGGGCAGGCGGGGCAGGTCGGCATCGAGCACGACCAGTGTGCGGCGCTGCTCGCGCCATCGCTCCAGGTCGGCCAGGGTGCGGCCGCGCGCCGGCAGCCAGCGCGCGGCATCGAGTTCGCGCCAGTGCTGCCAGAGCAAATCGTCGTGCGTGATCAACAGGACGGGGGTAGGCATATCGACTCCTTCGTTCCTCCGGTCAGCGCTCAGTGAAGGCATTCTCGCGTGCCCGCAGGATCGGCTTGAGCAGATACTGCAGCACGGTGTGTTTGCCGGTAAGCACGTGCACCTCGGCCACCATGCCGGGAATGATGGGCAACTGCTGGTCGCCGACGCCATTCTTGTCGGTGCGGACACGTACGATATAAAACGAGTTTCCCTTCTCGTCGGTGACGGTATCGGCGCCGATCTGCTCGACCTTGCCCTTCAGGCCGCCATAGATCGAGAAATCGTAGGCCGTGAACTTCACGTCGGCCTCTTGCTGCGGATGCAGGAAACCGATGTCGCGCGGCTGGATCTTCACTTCCAGCAGCAGCGTGTCGTCCTTGGGGACGATTTCGATGATGTCCTTTCCCGGCTGCACGACGCCGCCGATGGTGTTGTTGAACAGGGTCTTGACCGTGCCGTTGACCGGCGCGCGCACCTCGGACAGCCTCACCCGGTCTGCCAGCGCCGATTGGCCTTCGCGCAGCGTGGCCAGCTTGGTGTTGGTGTCCGACAGTTCGCTGCGGGCCGTGTTGCGGATGGTCAGTTCGGCTTCCTGGACCTTGTTCTGCGCTTCGGAAATCGACGACTGGATGCGGTCGATCTGCGCCTCGGCGCCTTTCTGGTCGCCGCAAAAGCGCGCCACGTCGCGTTGCAGGCGCAGCAACTCCACCTCGGAGACCGCGCCGCTGGACAGCAGCGGCTTGGTCACCGACAGTTCGCGCGAGGTAAGGGCGCAGCTGGACGCCGCCTGGTCTCGCTTGGCGATGGTCTCGCGCAGTTCGTCCTGACGCTGCTTCAACTGGTCGCGCGCCACGTTGACGGTGGCGGTGATCTCATTGTTGCGGGCCTGCCAGGCATTGCGTTCCTGTTCGCCGATCTGGTGGGCCTCCTTGGCCACGCGCTCCGGCATGACGAAAGGATCGCCCGTGGCCAGCGCCTGGAGGCGGGCCGACTTGGCCAGCAGCGACAGGTATTCGGCATTGTTCTCGCCCAGCGAGGACGAGAAACGGGTGGGGTCGAGCTTGAGCAACACCTGGCCCGCCTGGACCTCCTGGCCCGGACGCACCAGGATCTCCTGCACGATACCCCCGTCCAGGCTCTGGATGATCTGCACCTGGCGTGACGGCACGACCTTGCCTTCGCCGCGCACCACCTCATCGATATAGCCCAGCGCCGCCCA
Organism: Bordetella ansorpii; assembly: GCF_900078705.1. Taxonomy (GTDB): domain Bacteria; phylum Pseudomonadota; class Gammaproteobacteria; order Burkholderiales; family Burkholderiaceae_B; genus Bordetella; species Bordetella ansorpii_A. The sequence continues at coordinate 674,819 of NZ_FKIF01000007.1, read as the reverse complement.
GACCAGCAGCAGGAAGACGGTGACCAGGCTGACCCACAGCAGGATGCGCGAGCCGCGCGCCTGCGACTGATGGATGACCCATTCGGCATTGCCGACGTAGTCGGACTTGTGTTCGGGCTTGCCCTTGTCGGCGCCGTCCAGGATGCGGTCGAACACGCGCACGATCAGATCGCGGGGAAGCAGCCACAACCTTCGAAGCAGCGACTTTTTCCGCTCGGCAGCGGGCAGGCCCGGCGGCGCGGGCGGCGGCTTGTGGCCGGGTACGGTCTGCATCTCCATGGGTTTGCTCAGCTCCCCCGTCCGACACGGCCTTGGCGCAGCGCCTCGACCACATTGTCCTTCGGACCATCCGCCACGATGCGGCCGTTGTCGATGACGATCAGGCGATCGACCAGATCCAGCAACGCGGTACGGTGAGTGACCAGGATGATCGTCTTGTTGGTGCTGGCTTCACCCAGCCGGCGGCGCAGTTGCGCCTCGCTCTGGTTGTCCATGTTGCTGCTGGGTTCGTCCAGCAACAGGATCGGAGGATCGTTGATCAGCGCGCGTGCCACGGCCACCGACTGCCGCTGGCCGCCGGACAGCGATTCGCCGCGTTCGCCGATCACCATGTCGAAGCCCTTCGGATGCAGGTTGGCGAACTCGCTGACGCCGGCCATGTCGGCCGCCGCCAGGATGCTGGCGTCGTCGGCATAGGGCGCGCCCATCGCCAGGTTGTGCTTGAGGCTGCCGTAGAACAGCAGCGGATCCTGCGGCACGTAGCCGATGGCCCGGCGCAGGTCGGAAGGGTCGATCTGGCGCACGTCGACACCGTCGATGAGCACCGCGCCTTCGCTGGGCTGGTACAGCGCCAGGATGAGTTTTTCCAGTGTGGTCTTGCCGGAACCGATGCGGCCGATGATGCCGACTTTTTCGCCGGCCATCAGTTTGAAGGAGACTTTCTTCAGTACTGGCTGGTCGTTGCCCGGATAGACGAACGTGACGTCGCGGAACTCGACCGCGCCGTGGATCACGGGGCGGTGCAGGAACTCGGCCTCGGCCGGACGTTCGATGGGCAGGGCCATGTACTTGTCGATCGAGCCCAGCGAGGTGCGGGCATTCTGGAACTGCATCAGCAGCCCGGCGACCTGGCCCAGCGGCGCCAGGCAGCGTCCGGCGATCATGGAGGCGGCGATGATGCCGCCCATGGACACGGCCGAGGCGCGCGCCTCGTAGACGCCGATGATCACCACGGCGATGGATACGAACTGCTGCGCCACGCTGACGAAGCCGACGGTGGAGGACGAGATCAGCTTGAGCTTGCCGCCCGTCTGCGCGATGAACTCGGTGGAGCGTTCCCAGTTGCGCTGGATCGCGCCCTGGGCGTTCAGCGTCTTGACGGCCTCCATGCCGGTCAGCGCCTCCACCAGCGTGGCGTTGCGCTGCGCGCTGGCCTGGAAGGTCGACATGGTGAGCGCTTCCATGCGCGCCTGCGCCGCCAGCGACACCAGCACGATGATGATGATGGCCGCGATCGGCGGAATCAGCATCAGCGGCGAGATCCAGGCCAGCGCGATCAGGAACAGGATGATGAAGGGCAGGTCGACCAGGGTGGTGATGCTGGCCGAGGCGATGAAGTCGCGGATCGATTCGAACGAACGCAGGTTGGCCGCGAACGACCCCACGGATACCGGCCGGCCCTCCATGCGCAGATCGAGCACGCGTTCCATGATCTGCGCCGACAGGCGCACGTCCACCCGCTTGCTGGCGCTGTCGACCACGTGCGAACGCGCCGTGGTCAGCACCAGGTTGAAGATCAGCACCAGGCTGATGCCGATCGCCAGCACCCACAGCGTTTCGACGGCGTTGTTGGGCACCACGCGGTCATACACGTTCATGGTGAACAGGGGCATGGCCAGCGCGAACACGTTGATCAGCAGCGCGGCGATCAGCGCATCGCGGTACAGCAACCGGTTCTCCATGATGGCGGCCCAGAACCAGTGGCGCTCGCGCACCTTGGCGGTTTCCGGCGCACGCTCGTCGAAACGGAACTGGGGCCGCACGAAACAGACCAGGCCCGTGTAGCGCTGCGCCAGCGTGGCGCCGTCCAGCTCCATGGAACTGCCGCCCAGTTCAGGGTGGCTGACCAGGTACTTGTCCCCGTCGCGGCTCAGCAGCAGGCAGGCCTTCTCGCCCTTGAGCAGCAGAATGGCCGGCATCAGCTCTGGCGAGATCGCGTCGAGCTGGCGCTTGACTACACGGGCCGCCAACTGCGCGCGAGCGGCCGCGCGCGGCAGCAGGGCAGGCGTCAGATGATGTTCCTCCAGCGGCAGCCCCGCCGTCAGGGCCTGGGCCGTCGTGGTCACGCCATGGATGCGCGTCAGCTCGACCAGGCAGTCGAGCAGCGGATCGTCGTGCGTGGCCTTCGCGTCGCCACGCCATTCCCGCTGGGGGATGGGCGGCGGCACCGGCGTATCGCTGGCGTCGGTTTTGGCCGGGGAAGTGTCCGGCTTGTCTTCCGGCTTGTCGGAACTGTCAGAGAACCTGTCCATCGTCGTCATCCAGCAGGTCGAGGTGCTCGGCTAGGCGCTTGCGCTGCTGCTTGCGCTGCGTCAGCTTGACCTGGGCGCGGGGCGGCAGATCGGTCAGGCGGAGCACGCCGTTGGCGATCAGCGAATCGATAAGATCTTCCAGCACACGGACGAAGTCCGCGTCTAGCTGCGAAAAGCCTTCTTCCTGTTGTGCCATGAGCGTTCCTAGCTTTCGTACGTGCGTTTTTATTGCGGGCGCCGCAGGCTGGGATCGAGCCCTGTCTGCGGCGACTGCGACTCCATCGGGACCAGCGTGGGCGGCAGGGGACCGTCGTTGTACTTGACCTTCACAGGCCGGAGGCGGGCCGACTCGGGCATCGCGGAACTGCACATCCTGATGACTTCGTCGGACACTTCCAGCCTGCCATTCTCTTCAGGCATTTCATCGCGCGCGGGGCGCAGCGACAACGCGGGCAGCAGCGAGTGCGACAGCGCCAGCCAGCGGTACTGGGCGATCCGCAAGTCGTATTCCGCGTTGACCAGAGAACGCCGCGATTCGAACAATTCGTTCTCGGTGTTCAGCAGGTCCAGCAACGTGCGCTGGCCGATCTGGAATTGCTGGCGGTAGGCGTCGCGCACCTTGGCGGTAGCCAGTTCGTGGTCGCGCAGGAAGGGCAGTTGCGCCTGCACGCGCGTCACGTTGTTCCAGGCAACGGCCAGATCCTGCTGGACGTTGCGGCAGGTGTAGTCCCGCACGTCGCGTGCCGCGTACTGCTGGGCGGTGGTCTGGCGCACCCGCGCCGAATCCGCCCCGCCGCGGTACAGGTTGTAGGTCATCATGATCTGCACGCTGGAACTGCGGATATCCTTGTAGTCCGGTGAGGGGTCCGTCTGGTCCTGGCCGTGGCTGGCGACGAATTCGAACTTGGGCGAAAACGCGCCCCTGGACGAGGCCACGCCGGCTTCGGCCGCCTGCAGGCTGGCCTGCTTGGACAGGAAGCTGGGATTGCGGCGCAACGACGTGGCGAAATCGGTCGGGCGGGTGGGCAGCCTGGAGGCGATGTCGGGCACAGGCAGCAGGTTCGCGGGCGGCGACATGCCCGTGATGCGCTGGAAGCGCTGCGTCACGTCCAGCAGGTTGGCGGTTTCCGTCATCAGGTTGGTCTGGGCCAGCGCCAGGCGGCCACCCGCCTGCTCCTGGTCCACGCGGCGGCCCACGCCCGACTCGGTGCGCTCGTCGATCTGCTTGAGCGTGCTTTCGTGCAGCGCATAGTTCTGGCGCGCCAGCGACTCCATGTCGCGGTAGCGCTGCAGGTCGATGAACGCCTGCACGGCATCCATCGCGGTCGTGTCGCTGACGGCCAGCAGGTCGTAGAAGCGCGCCAGTTTGTCGAAGCCGGCCTGCTTTATATCGTTGGGAGTGCGGAAGCCGTCGAAAATCAGTTGGCGCAGTTCCACGTTGTAGCCGGGGCGGCTCCAGCTTTCGCTGCCTTTTCCGCCGCCTTGATCGGGTACGTTGGAACGGTATTCGCGGCCGTAGTAGGCCTGCGTGTTGACCTGCGGCAGGAAGCCGCCGCGGCTGACGGATTGCCCTTCGAGGGCCGAGCGGAAGTCGTGGTACCGCGCCTGGATCTCGGGGTTGGTCAGCAGCGTGTTCTCGACCACCTGGTGCAGCGTCAGGCCCGGGCCACCCAGGCTGGCCGTGGCGGCCGTGGCGCCCTCATAGGCGGGCGAGGGCGACTGGGGCAAGGCCGGCATGGGGGCCGTGTCGCGTGGCGCGGGCGCCGGGATCGGCGCTGCCATGACGGGCTGCGAAGCCGGGGGCCTCGTCGGGGCCGGCTGGGGCGCGGCCGCGGCGGTGTACACCGGTTGGGCGCTTTCAGGCGCCAAAGCAACGGCCGTCGGACCCAGCGAAGCCACCCGCACCCGCTGCGAGGCCGCGCGGCGCCTGGCTTCAGGGGCGGGCTTGGCCGAAGGCGCCCGGGGCGCCAGCGTGACCGCCGGCAGGAACAGCGACGCCAGCCGGATCGGCTCGACCTTGGCTGAGGGGCGCGCGCGGCCCATGTGGGTATCGTCTTCGTTGTTGGCGGCCTCGGCGGCCTGCGTAGGCGTCTCGCTTGAGGCATTGGCCGGCGGGCGCGTCGTGCGCGATCCGGGCCTGGGCCCTGCCTCGGAAACCGGACGGGCGGCCTGCGTGCCGGCATCGGGCGCGGGCGCCGGCGCATCGCGCACCGGCGTCGGCGCATCCGGCACGGCGGGCGCCGAGAACGGCGTGGCCAGCAACGGAGTCTGGTAGGAGAAGGCCGGCGCCGACTGGGCCAGGGCCGACGATGAGCACAGCAGCGCGAACGCCGCGGCCATCGGCGTGATGGGCAGGACCGGCCGGGCAGGAGAAGCCGGGGCGTGCTTCCGATCAGTTAATGACGCAGCCAGGGAGCGCTCCGCGAAAGCGCCACCCCGAATACCCGCGAGGGACATCGCGGAGGCGGAAAATATTTGTATGGAGTCGCGCAACATCGTCCAACGTCTCCCGAATCGTGCGATTCGCAAAGTGTGCCTGACTCGCGCGGCTCGATGTACGGTCCGGCACATATTTTTTCTGTGCTGAATGTTTTCTTGTTTCGATCGAATATATTGGTTTCTTATATTGGATTCAATTGAAACTTTATTATCCGATGGTTTCTTTTTTCGGCAGGATTGAGAATATTTCGAGGGCTCCGAACTCGTATTGGATTCATGCGCTCAACAATGGAGGTACTGTCAATACTAGTATTGGTGGTTGAGTTGTACTAGGTTCAGGCCCTGGGCATAATTCGGCGATGCCGCAGTGGTCCGCGGTTGCCGGTGTCATGGATACCGTCGCTCGGACCCAAGCCGGAATGTCCATTTGCAGAGCGCTTCCATGGCCCAATCCCTCTACGACAAACTCTGGGACGCCCACGTCGTCCACCAGGAGTCCGACGGCACCTGTCTGCTGTATATCGACCGCCACCTTCTCCACGAGGTGACCAGCCCGCAGGCCTTCGAAGGGCTGGCGATGGCCGAGCGCAAGCCGTGGCGCACCGGCGCCAACCTGGCGGTGGCCGACCACAACGTCCCCACCCTCAACCGCGCCGGCGGCATCGACGACCCGATCTCCAAGCTGCAGGTCGACACGCTGGATGCCAACTGCGACAAGTTCGGCATCACCGAATTCCGCATGAATGACCTGCGCCAGGGCATCGTGCACGTCATCGGACCGGAGCAGGGCGCCACGCTGCCCGGCATGACCGTGGTCTGCGGCGACTCGCACACCAGCACCCACGGCGCCATGGGCGCGCTGGCGTTCGGCATCGGCACCTCCGAGGTCGAGCACGTGCTGGCCACGCAGACGCTGCTGATGAAGAAGGCCAAGAGCATGTTGATCAGGGTCGACGGCGAGCTGCCGTTCGGCTGTACGGCCAAGGACGTCGTGCTGCACGTCATCGGCATCATCGGCACGGCCGGCGGCACCGGCCACGCCATCGAGTTCGCGGGCAGCACCATCCGTGCGCTGTCGGTCGAAGGCCGCATGACGGTGTGCAACATGGCCATCGAGGCCGGCGCGCGCTCGGGCATGGTGGCCGTCGACGACAAGACCATCGAATACTTCCGCGGCCGTCCCTTCTCGCCCACGGGCGTGCTGTGGGACCAGGCCGTGGCCTACTGGCGAACGCTGCGCAGCGACGAAGGCGCGAAGTTCGACCGCGTGGTCGAGGTCGACGCCCGCACCATCAAGCCGCAGGTCACCTGGGGCACCTCGCCCGAGATGGTGCTGCCGGTGGATGCCCGCGTGCCGGATCCGGATCGCGAGAAGGACGACGTGCGCCGCAATGGCATGGAGCGCGCGCTGCAATACATGGGCCTGAAGCCCAACACCCCGCTGACCGACATCCGCGTCGACCGCGTGTTCATCGGTTCGTGCACCAACTCGCGCATCGAAGACCTGCGCGCGGCCGCCGCCGTGGCGCGCGGCAAGCGCGTGGCTTCCAACGTGAAGCAGGCCATGGTCGTGCCGGGCTCGGGCCTGGTGAAGCAGCAGGCCGAGCGCGAAGGCCTGGACAAGATCTTCATCGAGGCCGGCTTCGAATGGCGTGAGCCCGGCTGTTCGATGTGCCTGGCCATGAACGCCGACCGCCTCGAACCCGAAGAGCGCTGCGCCTCGACCTCGAACCGCAACTTCGAGGGCCGGCAGGGCCAGGGTGGCCGGACCCACCTGGTCAGCCCCGCCATGGCCGCCGCCGCGGCCGTGGCCGGCCATTTCGTCGACGTCCGTTCGTTCCGCTGAGGATTCCAGTCATGCAAGCATTCACCCAACATGAAGGCCTGGTGGCGCCGCTCGATCGCGAGAACGTCGACACCGACCTGATCATCCCCAAGCAGTTCCTCAAGTCCATCAAGCGCACCGGCTTCGGCCCGAACCTGTTCGACGAACTGCGCTATCTGGATCACGGCGAACCCGGCATGGACAACAGCAAGCGTCCGCTCAATCCGGACTTCGTGCTGAACCAGCCGCGCTACCAGCACGCCTCGGTGCTGCTGGCGCGCAAGAACTTCGGCTGCGGCTCCAGCCGCGAGCACGCCCCGTGGGCCCTGACGCAATACGGCTTTCGCGCCATCATCGCGCCGTCCTATGCCGACATCTTCTTCAACAACAGCTTCAAGAATGGTCTTTTGCCCATCGTGCTGTCCGAGTTCGAAGTGGCGCGCCTGTTCGACGAAGTGAAGGCCTTCCCCGGCTACAAGCTGCGCGTCGACCTCGACCGCCAGGTCGTCATCGCCGCCGATGGCCGCGAGATGGGCTTCGACATCGAGCCGTTCCGCAAGTACCTGCTGCTCAACGGCCTGGACGACATCGGCCTGACGCTGCGCCATGCCGACAAGATCCGCGCCTTCGAGGCCGAGCGGCTGGCGCGCCACCCCTGGCTGGAAGGCCGGCCGGTGGCCTGAGCCCGTCCGTATCCTCGAGCCGCCGGCTTTGAAGCACTCACTCAATCATTCCAAGGTGGGCACTGCCCGCCTTCTATGCAAAACGATCAGGATTCATCCATGACGCATCAAATCGCAGTGCTGCCCGGCGACGGTATCGGGCCGGAAATCGTCGAACAGGCCGTCCGCGTGCTGGGCGCGCTGGGACTGCCGCTGGAAATGAAGCAGGCCGCCGTGGGCGGCGCCGCGTTCGACCAGTTCGAGCACCCGCTGCCACCGGCCACGCTGGACCTGGCCAAGCAGTCGCGCGCCGTGCTGTTCGGCGCCGTGGGCGACTGGAAGTACGACAGCCTGCCACGTGAATTCCGGCCCGAGCAGGCCATCCTGGGCCTGCGCAAGGCGCTGGGCCTGTTCGCCAACCTGCGCCCGGCCATCCTGTATCCCGAACTGGCCAGCGCCTCCTCGCTGAAGCCAGAGATCGTGTCGGGCCTGGACCTGCTGATCATCCGCGAACTGACCGGCGACATCTACTTCGGCGCCCCGCGCGGCGTGCGCACGGCCGAGGACGGCGCCTTTGCCGGCGAGCGCGAAGGCTACGACACGATGCGCTATGCCGACACCGAGGTGCGCCGCATCGCGCGCATCGGCTTCGAGGCGGCCCGCAAGCGCGGCAAGAAGCTGTGCAGCGTCGACAAGGCCAACGTGCTGGAAACGTCGCAGTTCTGGCGCGACATCGTCATCGAAGTCAGCCGGGAATACCCCGACGTCGAGCTGTCGCACATGTACGTGGACAATGCCGCCATGCAGTTGGTGCGCGCGCCGCGCAACTTCGATGTCATCGTCACCGGCAACCTGTTCGGCGACATCCTGTCCGACGAAGCCGCCATGCTGACGGGTTCTATCGGCATGTTGCCGTCGGCCTCGCTGAACTCCTCCGGCCAGGGCCTCTACGAGCCCAGCCACGGTTCGGCGCCGGACATCGCGGGCAAGGGCATCGCCAATCCGCTGGCCACCATCCTGTCGGCCGCCATGCTGCTGCGCTACTCGCTGGACCAGGCCGGCCAGGCCGAGCGCATCGAGGCCGCCGTGCGCAAGGTGCTGGCCTCGGGCCTGCGCACCGCCGACATCCACGAGAGCGGCACCACCAAGGTGTCGACCGCCGAGATGGGCGACGCGGTGCTGAAGGCCCTGTAATCCGGCCCGCTTCGGCAGCGGGCCGCGCATTCTGATAAATTGGAAGGATTCCCTTCTTCTTTCACGTAGTTATCACTTTCAAGAGCTCTTCAAGATGACGCAAGCAGTAGGCCTCGTCGGGTGGCGCGGCATGGTTGGTTCGGTGCTCATGCAGCGCATGCGCGACGAAAATGACTTCGCCCTGATCGAACCCGTGTTCTTCTCCACCAGCAACGCCGGCGGCGCCGCCCCTTCGTGGGCGGACGGCGCGGGCCCGTTGCAAGACGCCTACGACATCGAAGCGCTCAAGAAACTGCCGATCATCGTCACCGCCCAGGGCGGCGACTACACCACCGAGGTGTACGGCCGCCTGCGCAACGAAGGCTGGACCGGCATCTGGATCGACGCCGCCAGCACGCTGCGCATGGCCGATGACGCCATCATCGTGCTCGACCCGGTCAACCGTCCGGTCATCGACGCCGCCCTCAAGCGTGGCGTGCGCAACTTCGTCGGCGGCAACTGCACCGTCAGCTGCATGCTGATGGGCCTGGCCGGCCTGTTCAACAACGACCTGGTCGAGTGGATGACCTCCATGACGTACCAGGCGGCCTCGGGCGGCGGCGCGCAGCACATGCGCGAACTGCTCACCCAGTTCGGCACGCTGAACCAGGCCGTGCGCCCGCTGCTGGACGATCCGGCATCGGCCATCCTGGACATCGACCGCGGCGTGCTGGCGGCCCAGCAGGATCCGGGCCTGGCCCGCGAGCACTTCGGGGTCCCGCTGGGCGGCAACCTCATCCCCTGGATCGACAAGGATCTGGGCAACGGCATGTCCAAGGAAGAGTGGAAGGGCGAAGCCGAGACCAACAAGATCCTGGGCCGCGGCGCGGCCTTCGGCACCCCGCCCACCCCGATCGACGGCCTGTGCGTGCGCATCGGCGCCATGCGCTGCCACAGCCAGGCGCTGACCATCAAGCTCAAGCGCGACGTGCCGCTGGACGAAATCCAGGACCTCATCGCCCAGGGCACCCAATGGGCCAAGGTCATCCCCAACACCAAGGAAGACACGGTCAAGGGCCTGACCCCGGTTGCCGTCACCGGCACGCTGGACATCCCGGTGGGCCGTCTGCGCAAGCTGTCGATGGGCTCGGACTACCTGGGCGCCTTCACTGTCGGCGACCAACTGCTGTGGGGCGCGGCCGAACCGCTGCGCCGCATGCTGCGCATCGCTCTGGCCGAGGCCTGATTCTTCCGCGCGCGGCGCCGGTCGCCGCGCTATCGGGGTAAGGCGAGAGCACCTGCGGGTGCTCTCGTCACATCCCGGGTGTATTTTCCGGCATGACAGGCAGATTGCAGGTTTGAACGCCATGCGGGATGGCTTTACACTTCCGGGCTGCGTTTTCCGACATCGCAGTCCTGCGCCATATCGATTGATCACGGAAAGCAGAATAGGGAATCCCGGCTCATGACTTCGCACCCGCGTAGCCTGCATCATGTCCCCCGTAACAAGGTCCTGGGCCTGGCGTTGGCGCTGGCCATCGGCACTTCCGCCTGGGCGGATGCGCAGGCGGCGCGTGCAGGACACGCGCGGGTCGCCTCCTTGCCCGGCGAGCCCATGCGCATCGAGATTCCGCTGCTGGACCTGACGGCTGACGAGGCCGCCTCGCTGCAGGTGCAACTGGCCGATGCCGCGTCGTGGCAGCGCGCCGGCCTGCAACCGCCGGTTCCGTTGGCCGATACCCGGGTCAATCTCGAGGGCAGCGGCGCGGCGCGCCGCGTGGTCAGCATCACCGCCACGCAGCCGATCACCACGCAAACCGTCGACATGCTGCTGGATCTGCGCTCCAGCGCCGGCCAGCGCCAGATGCAGGTCACGCTGATGGTGCCCGCGCGCGACGCCGAGGCCGGCTTGCGCCGCGCAACTGTCCCGGCGCCCGGTGCGGCGCCCCAGCCCGCGTCCGCCGGCGCGCAGGCGGCGCGACGCGTCGACGACGTGACCGTGCGTCCCGGGCAGACGCTTTCGGGGATTGCCGTGCGCCACGCGGTCGCCGACGCGTCCATCTACCAGATGCTGGTGGCGCTGTGGCAGGCCAATCCGCAGGCCTTCATCCAGAACAACATGAATCTGGTGCGCGCCGGCGAGACGCTGGCGATTCCCGACGCCGCCACCGTGCGTGCCGTCGATCCCGCCGAGGCACGCCGTATTTTCGTCGAGCAGGCCGCCGCTTACGACCGATATCGCGCGCGCCTCGGCGCCGCTGCCGGGGGGCGCGCCGCCGTGCCGCGCGCCGATGGTTCGTCCGGCCAGGTGGAGAGCGCCAGCAGCGGCGCGGCCGCGGCGCAGCCGCCGGCTCAGGACCGCCTGCGCTTGTCCAATGGAACGGCGGGTGCGGCGGGCGGTTCGGTGGCTGGCGCCGGGGGGGCGGCGGAGGCGGCGGGCGATGCCCGCGCTTCCGACCAGCGTGCCATGGACGAGGCGCGCCAGCGCGTCGATGCGCTGCAGTCCAACGTGGATGCGCTGAACCGCGTGGCGGCTGGCCAGGGGGCCAGTGACGCGGCCACCGGCGCTTCGGGTACTCAAGGCGGTGCGGCAGGACAAGGCAACGCCGCCCGGCCCGCGGCCAGCGGGGCCACGGCGGCGGACGCGGGCTCGGGCGCTGCGGCAGGTTCCACCGGGGGGGCTTCGGGTGGCTCGGCGGGCGTTGAAGGCAATGCTTCCGGAAGCGGTGCCTCGGGTGCGAATGGCCCGGCAGCCGTCGGCGCGGGTGCCGCCGGCGCGGGTGTGGCTGGCGTGGGTGCGGCCGGCGCGGGTTCGGCTGGCGTGGGTTCGGCTGGCTCGGGTGCCGCCAGCGGCGCCTCGGCAGCGGTGCCGGGCAATGGAACGGCGGGCGGGAGCAGCGTTGCCCCGGGCGGCGCGCCCTCGGGTCAATCGGGTCAATCGGATCAATCGGGCCAATCGGGCCAATCGGGCACGCCTGCCCTGGCGGGGGCTGGTGGCGCCGCGGCGGGCACGCCTTCGGCAACCGTCGGCGCGGCTGGCAACGCGCCATCCACGCAGCAGGGCACCGCTGTCGCGCCGGCCAAGGTCGGCATGCCTTCGTGGTTGGTCGATAACCTGTTGGCCGTCATCACGGCGGTGCTCGCGGTACTGATTTTCATCGTGGCCTGGATGCTGCGCCGGGCGGGCGCGCGCCGCAACGAAGACGTGGAAGCGGTCGACTACAGCGACCCTCCGCCTTTCGACAGCCGCGCCTTCAGCCGCAAGCTCGATGCGATCGATCTCGACCTGAATCATCCCCCCACGGACGAGGCCAAACCGGTCCAGCGCGATGCCTCGCCAGCGGTAACGCCTGCTGTCGGTCCGGCGGCTCCGCCTGCGCCGTCCTCGGCGCCTTCCCCGTTCGCCACGCCCTTGAATCCTTCCCCCTCCGTCGAAACGCCGCCGGCGCAGGGCAGCGGCTCCACGCCTCCAGCCCAGGCTTCGGGGACGGCGCCATCGCAATCGCCGGCCCCGTCGCCGTTCGCCCCGCCTTCGTACAACAACCGGACCTGACATGCCGCGCATCGCCCTGGGCCTGGCCTACGATGGGTCGGCCTGGCAGGGCTGGCAGACTCAACCGCACGGCCAGACCGTGCAGGACACACTCGAAGCCGCGCTGGGCGCCTTCGGCGGCGCCCATCTACCCATCGCGACGATCTGCGCCGGCCGCACCGATACCGGTGTCCACGGCGCCGCGCAGGTCGTGCATTTGGATACGGATCTGGCGCGCCGCGACCAGTCCTGGGTGCGGGGCGTCAACGCTTTCCTGCCGCCCAGCATCGCCGTGCAGTGGGCGCAGTCGATGCCCGAGACCTTCCATGCGCGTTTCTCGGCGCGCTCGCGCACCTACGTCTATCTGCTGTGGCGCGGCCGCGTGCGTCCGCCGCTATGGGCTGGCCGCGCCGGTTGGTGCTTCCAGCCGCTGGACCTGGATGCCATGCGCCAGGCCGCGCGGGCGCTGATCGGCGAGCATGATTTTTCCAGCTTCCGGTCCTCGCAGTGCCAGGCCAGGCATCCGGTGCGCACCATGCATCGCCTGGACATCGAAGACCGTGGCCCGTTCATCGTCTTCACGCTGCGCGCCAACGCCTTCCTGCATCACATGGTGCGCAACCTGATCGGCGCGCTGCTGCAGGTGGGCCAGGGCCGCGAAAGCGTGGCCTGGATGGGCCGGTTGCTGCAAGCGCGCGACCGCAGGCTGGGCGCGCCCACCTTCATGCCCGATGGCCTGTATCTGGCCGATATCGAGTACCCCTGCGAATTCGGCCTGCCGCCGTTCGATCCCGCGGCATCGCAACTGGCGCCCTTCATCGGCTGAACGTCCGGCGTCGTTCGATATGATGGCCGGATAGCATTACGCTACGCATCCTTAATTGATGAGCAGCTTCCAGCTGCTCAAGGCTATCCCGATCTCTCATGCGCACCCGAATCAAGATCTGCGGCCTGACCCGCGAGGCGGACCTCGACGCCGTTGTCCAGGCCGGCGCCGACGCCATCGGCTTTGTCTTCTATCCTGGCAGCAAGCGCTATGTCTCGCCGGCGCGCGCCGCCGCACTGCGCCGCCGCGTACCTGCCTTCGTGGACGTGGTCGCCCTGACGGTCAATGCCAGCCAGGACGAGATGCGCGCCATCGTGGATGAGGTCGGTCCCGACCTGCTGCAGTTCCATGGCGACGAAGCGCCTGAAGAATGCCGCCGCCATGGCCGCCGCTATCTGCGCGCATTCCGCGTGGGGGCGCCGGGCCTGGATACCTCGGATGCCTTGGCCGCGCATTGCGCGCAATACCACGACGCGGCGGGCTGGCTGTTCGACAGCCATAGCGCGGGCTACGGCGGCAGCGGCCTGGGCTTCGATCACGCCTTGCTGGCGGGCGTGCAGGCCTCGCCCGACCGCCGCGCCTTGGTGCTGGCTGGCGGCTTGACGCCCGAGAACGTGGCCGACGCCGTACGAGCGGTGCGGCCATGGGCGGTGGACGTCAGCAGCGGCGTGGAAGAGGGCCCGGGATTGAAGTCGATCGAGCGCGTAAGAAAATTCATCGATTCCGTGAATTTTTCCGCCAACTGAGTTGCGCAGCCCAAAAAGCTTCGCTATAATCTTTTTCTTCGCTGCTGACGCGCAAAAAAACGAACGGCAGCGATTGAAGGCGGTTAGCTCAGATGGTTAGAGCGCCACGTTGACATCGTGGAGGTCGTTGGTTCGATTCCAATACCGCCTACCAGAATTAATGCCGGCAATGCCAATTGCCGCCAAAAAGCAGTGCCGCAAAAAAGCCGCTATGTCCATGACTCAGCGGCTTTTTGCTTTTCGTCGAATGGCGCGCCATGCTCCCGCCCCTCGCACAGGGGCGTCGGGGTATTGCGGGCGCCACATCGGGCGCGACGGGTTTTACTGCTGTTCGGCGTGCGCCATCTCCGCCCCGAGCCTGGCTTCAGCCAAGTATTCGTGGCCGGCCCACGTCAGGCGTATGCCATGGCTTTCCTTGGTCAGCAGTCCCGCGTCGAGCAGGATCCGGATGTGGTGGCCGAACAGCGGGCCCATCGCGGAATTCCCTTTTGCGGCGGCATCGATCAGCGCCTTGGGGTCGTGGACCTCGACCTCATCGGTTTCGAGGGCAGTGAGGATCGTCATGATGACTTCGAAGTTGCGCTTCATATTCTCTCCTGGTGGCCACGGTTGACGGCTGCAAGGGATATTACCCGCACAGGCTGGATTTACCCGCACAGGCGAGATGTTCCGATGGGCGCGCGGCATCGAGGCGGATTTGTCCGGCATCGCCGCGAGCCATCGCTGGGCGCGGCGCGGACGTGCTGCCGGCTTACTTGCACTGCTGAAGGGCGATCTCGCAGATCGAATGCAGGCGTGTGCGGATGTGCGCTTTCAGGTCTTCGGGGACGTGCTCATCGTTCAGCAAGTTGGACAGCATCGTGTGCATGCTGCGGTGGGCGGCTTCGATGGCGGGCTTGTCCTTGGTGGCCAGGAACAGCAGCAGCCCCAATGTCGTGGCATCGGCGATCGAGTTGGCGGCGTAGGTGGTGATATCGACACCCGTGTTCGACATGATGGGGTCTCCGGCGAGCGGTTGTTTGGATGGGGACGCCAATGGCCCGAGGCGTGTTATCGAGCAGGCGGCCGCCACCTTCGGAATTTCGGGCGGCAACGGTAGCACGGTTCCGGCAGTCGAGAGATCGCGGCTGGCGTCAATGTGCGGTTCGCGGGCTCAAGGCTCAGGCTTGGCCCGGATCGCGGCCTGCAACTGCGCGTCAAAACTTCGCAGGCTTTTCTCCAGATCGGCGAGGACAGGGCCGATATCTCGCATCGTCGTGCAAGCCAGCGTGGCGGCGCGCGCCGCATCCAACTGACCGAGCAGGCCATCGCCCGTCGGGCACAGCATGCAGGCCGCGCCCTTGATGTGATGGATGCGCTCGGCCGCGGCAACGGCGTCGCCGCGTTCCAGGGCCGCCCGCATCCGCGTCAGATCCGCGTGCAGTTGCTCGCGCGCCAGGAGCAGCAGGCGATTCAGCTGACTGGCATCGGGACAGATGCCGCGCAGGCGGGGCAGGTCGAGCATCGCCAGGCTGGGCAGGGCATGGCCGGGCGGACCCACCCGGCCGTCAGGGGGGAAGGGTACGGACACGGCTGCTATTCCTCTGCCGCGTCCCGCCGGAACTTCTCTTTCAGGTAAAGCGCCAGCGCCAGGTCGTCGGCCAGGCCCAGCTTGCGCATGGCGCGGCGCTTGTGGGTGCTGACGGTTTTCTTGCTGCGCACCAGGCGCGTGGCGACCTGCGTGACGGAGAAGCCCAGCGCGATATGCCGCAGGATCTCGGTTTCCGCGGCGGTCAGCCGGGCATCGGGATGCCGGGGTTCGGCGCGGTGCACGCGGCCAAACGTGCTGACATAGAAATTGCGCGGGTCGCCGACGGTGGCGCGGATCATGTCGGGGATGGTGTGCGGCGGCTCGGTCTTGGACAGGTAGCCGTTGGCGCCCGCGCGATAGGCCGCGTATTCGGTGTCCTGCGCGCGGCCCGCCGACAGGGTGATGAGCGCCATGCCCGGGTACAGCCGGCGCAGCCGCTTGATGAAGTCCATGCCGTCCCAGGGATCGTCGGGCAGGTAGTAGTCGACCACGGCGACGTCGCAGGGCATGTGCTGCAGATTGGCGACCAGGCTTTCGGCCGAGGTCTCGGCGTGCACGACGTCGAGGTCGGCATTGCCGCGCAGGAACGAGGCGATGCCCATGGTGGTCACGGGATGGTCGTCGAGGATGGCGACGCGCAGGCGGTGGCTGGGGCGGGACAGCAGCATGTAGCGCCGTCCGGCGGCCAGGCGGCTATCGGCTTCGCAAAGGAGGAGGGATGGGGTCTGGATGGGTGCGTGATGAGGTTGGGTCATGGGTGGGGGGCTGCGAACGTCGGAACATCGAGAACATGCGACTTGCTTTGACGGGCCATGCTTTACGAGATGGGTAACAATATGTTGCGTTTTTGCAGTCGTAAGGCTGCAGCACCCTGGAAAATCAGACAAAGTGACGCCCCGGGGGCGACAAAAAGGCAATCGGTCCCCGACTTCTCATGAAGTGCTACAATTGGCGCAATCTGCGACTGACGTGTTCCGCTTTCATGTACGCAATGCCGGTACATTGGTCGCTTCCCCGAAGCCATTCCTCATTACCATGCTGCCTTTGAAGCCCGCACGAACTACGACCGGATACTTCCGCACCATGTCGCGTAAGTAAGTCCGAAGTCGGGTCCCGCGTGTCGCCCTAGACAGCAGCCCAGCAGGCAATCAGATCGAACGCGGCTAAAGGCCGCGTTCTTCGTTTTTCATTCCAGGAAGTGCTCCGATGGTTCAAATCACATTGCCCGATGGTTCCCAGCGCCAGTATCCCGGTCCGGTCACGGTCGCCGAGGTTGCGCAGTCCATCGGTACCGGCCTGGCCAAGGCCGCGCTGGGCGGCAGGATCGCGCAAGCCGGCGCCGAGCCGCGCCTGGTCGACACCAGTTTCCGCATCGACCACGACACGAGCCTGTCCATCGTCACCGCCAAGGATGCCGACGGCCTGGACATGATCCGCCATTCCACGGCCCACTTGCTGGCGTATGCGGTGAAAGAGCTGTTCCCCGACGCCCAGGTCACCATCGGCCCGGTCATCGACAACGGCTTCTACTACGACTTTTCGTACAAGCGTCCCTTCACGCCCGAAGACCTCGAAGCCATCGAGAAAAAGATGGCCGAACTGGCCAGGAAGGACGAAGTGGTCACGCGCGAGGAATGGACGCGCGACGACGCCGTCAAGTTCTTCGAAGGCATCGGCGAACGCTACAAGGCCGAGATCATCGCGTCGATCCCGTCCAACGAAACCCTCAGCCTGTACCGCGAAGGCCCGTTCATCGACCTGTGCCGCGGCCCGCACGTGCCGTCCACGGGCAAGCTCAAGGTCTTCAAGCTGATGAAGGTGGCCGGCGCCTACTGGCGCGGCGACAGCAACAACGAGATGCTGCAACGCATCTACGGCACGGCCTGGGGCTCGAAGGAAGACCAGGAAGCCTATCTGCACATGCTGGCCGAAGCCGAGCGCCGCGACCACCGCAAGATCGGCCGCGACCTCGACCTGTTCCACTTCCAGGACGAAGCGCCGGGCCTGCT
Organism: Bordetella ansorpii; assembly: GCF_900078705.1. Classification (GTDB taxonomy): domain Bacteria; phylum Pseudomonadota; class Gammaproteobacteria; order Burkholderiales; family Burkholderiaceae_B; genus Bordetella; species Bordetella ansorpii_A. The sequence continues at coordinate 657,506 of NZ_FKIF01000007.1, read as the reverse complement.
GTTCTGGCATCCCAAAGGCTGGGCCCTGTGGCAGCAGGTCGAGCAGTACATGCGCGCCGTCTACCGCGACAACGGCTACCAGGAAGTGAAGGCGCCGCAGATCCTCGACCTGTCGCTATGGAAGAAAACGGGCCACTGGGACAACTACCGCGAGAACATGTTCACGACCGAGTCGGAGAACCGCGTCTACGGCCTGAAGCCCATGAACTGCCCGGGCCACGTGCAGATCTTCAATTCGGGCCTGCACTCTTACCGCGAACTGCCGCTGCGCTACGGCGAGTTCGGCCAGTGCCACCGCAACGAGCCCTCGGGGTCGCTGCACGGCATGATGCGCGTGCGCGGCTTCACGCAGGACGACGGCCATATCTTCTGCACCGAAGACCAGATGCAGGAAGAGTGCGCCAACTTCACGGCGCTGCTGCAGAAGGTGTACCGCGACTTCGGTTTCGACGAGGTGCTGTACAAGGTGGCCACGCGCCCCGAGAAGCGCATCGGCAGCGACGAGACCTGGGACAAGGCCGAGCAGGCCCTGATGGACAGCCTGCGCCGCACCGGTTGCGAATTCGAGATCTCGCCCGGAGAAGGCGCCTTCTACGGTCCCAAGATCGAATACACGCTGAAGGATGCCATCGGCCGCCACTGGCAGTGCGGCACGATCCAGGTCGATTTCTCCATGCCCGTGCGCCTGGGCGCCGAGTACGTGGACCAGAACGACCAGCGCCGTCCGCCGGTGATGCTGCACCGCGCCATCCTGGGTTCGCTGGAGCGTTTCATCGGCATGCTCATCGAGAACCACGCCGGCGCGATGCCGCCCTGGCTGGCTCCGGAGCAGGCCATTGTGTGCTGTATTTCCGAGCCTTCGGCCGATTATGCGGCACAAATAACACAAACCCTGAAAAAACAAGGCTTTAGGGTGCAGGCCGATTTGCGCGGTGAAAAAATCACTCGTAAAATCAGGGAGCATAGCCTGCAAAAGATTCCGTATATCCTCGTCGTAGGCGACAAGGAGATGCAGAATGGGACTGTTGCGGTTCGCGGTCTGGGTAACCTCGACCTCGGCGTCATGCCGCTCCATGACTTCATCGCGCGTCTGTCCGAGGATGTCGCCACCCGCCGCGCCGTGCAGCAACCCGCAAGCAGCGCCGTCTAATCTTTAGGAGTCGTCAACATCGCCACTGAAAAAAGCATACGCATCAACGGTGAAATCCGCGTGCCCGAGGTGCGTCTGATAGGTCTGGAAGGAGAGCAGTTGGGCATCGTCAAGATTGCCGATGCATTCCGTCTCTCCGAGCAAAGCGACGTGGATCTGGTGGAAATCGCGCCCAACGCCGAACCGCCGGTCTGCCGCCTGATGGACTACGGTAAGTTCAAGTATCAGGAGCAGAAGCGCCAGGCCGAGGCCCGATCGAAGCAGAAGGTCATTCAGGTCAAGGAAGTCAAGTTCCGTCCGGCCACCGACGAGGGTGACTACCAAGTCAAGCTGCGCAACCTGCGCCGCTTCCTCGAGGAAGGCGACAAGGCCAAGATCACGCTGCGTTTCCGCGGTCGTGAAATGGCCCACCAGGAACTGGGCATGCGCGTGCTCGAACGCGTGCGCGACGACCTGACCGAGCTGGCCCAGGTCGAGGCGATGCCCAAGCTGGAAGGCCGTCAAATGGTCATGGTGCTGGCCCCTCGCAAGAAGGCCGGCAAGGCCGACGCGGCTTGAACGACGAACGGCCCGGCCGCCTTGCGGCGCCGGGCCGTATGTTTTTCCGCGTGTTTTCCAGCCGCCCGGGCATTGCGCCGGCCTGTCTCTGACACGCCGGGGTCCGGCCACGCCATGTCGCCGGGGCTTGCGCTTCCGCCTCGCACGCCCCATTTAAGCTACCATGACCGTCTGTGTCCGCCTTTGTCGGCGGAGGTAACAAGCGGGTGTACTCATGCATGTCCTGTTCGTCATCGATCCCTTGCCGCTGCTCAAAGCGTACAAGGACAGTTCCGTCGCCATGATGCGGGCGCTGTCCGCGCGCGGCCATACGCTCAGCGTCACCCTGCAGGGCGATCTGTACATCGATGAAGGCATCGTCAAGGCGCGCACGACCGCCATCGAGCTGGTCGAAGGCGCCGATCTGCACGAACACGCGTGGTGGCGGGAGGTTGGCCCCCACGCCGCGCCTGACGGCTCGCTGGCCTCCGAGGGCGCGCGTCCGCCTTCGGGCGGCCGGGCGGCGAATGGCTATTCCGTTGATCTGCCGTTGTCCGCTTTCGACGCCGTGATCATGCGCAAGGACCCGCCGTTCGACATGGAATACGTGTACTCCACCCACCTGCTCGAGTATGCGCAGGCCCAGGGTGCGCGCGTGTTCAACAGCGGGGCGGCCATCCGCAACCATCCCGAGAAACTCACCATCACCGAGTTCGCCGACCTGGCCACGCCCACGCTGGTCACGCGCGACATGGATCGCCTGAAGGCCTTTCACGCGCAGCACCAGGACGTGATCGTCAAGCCTCTCGACGGCATGGGTGGCACCGGCATCTTCCGCCTGCGCGCCGAAGAACCCAACCGCAACGCCATCCTGGAAACGCTGACCGACAACGGCCAGCGCACCATCATGGCGCAACGCTACATTCCCGAGATCGTCAAGGGTGACAAGCGCATCCTGCTGATCGGCGGCGAACCCGTTCCGTATTGCCTGGCGCGCATTCCGCTGGCCGGCGAAACGCGCGGCAACCTGGCCGCCGGCGGCCGGGGCGTGGCGCAGCCGCTGTCCGACCGCGACCGCCAGATCGCCGCCACCGCCGCAGAGCGCCTGGCCGGCCGCGGCCTGCTGCTGGTGGGCCTGGACGTGATCGGCGACTACGTCACCGAAGTGAACGTCACCAGCCCCACCTGCTTCGTCGAGATCACCGAGCAAACCGGTTTCAACGTAGGAGAGATGTTCGCCAAAGCGCTGGAACGCGCGGTCGGCTGAACCTCGATATCCGCCATGCAAATACCGCCTTGCGCCCCGCGCGCGTCCTGTCCGCCGCTGTCATCGTCCTTCGGACGGATGCCATCGTGACCGGTATCGTCATCGTGGTGCATGCGCCGCTGGGCGACGCCATGCATGAACTGGCCAGCCATGTGCTGGGCGGCGTCGTCGCCGATTCGCTGGCCGTGCACGACATCCAGCCCGAAGACACGCCCGAGGTCCAGGCCCCGGCGGTGCTGCAGGACATCCTGCGGGTCGACCGTGGCGAGGGCGTGCTGGTGCTGACCGACCTGATCGGCGCCACGCCGGCCAACATCGCCAAGCGCGCGGTGGCCGATGCGCAGGCGCAGGGCACGCGCTGCTGCGTGCTGGCCGGGCTGAACACCCCCATGCTGCTGCGGGCGCTGACCTACCGCAACCTGCCGCTGGCCGACACGCGCGAGAAGGCCCTGGCGGGCGGCGTCCAGGGTTGCTTGCAGGTAGACTGACGGGCAACCGTTTTGCCCTATATCATGCGGGTATCGCGGTTTCGGACGCCAGGCGTCCGAAGCGTGCCCGGCCTGTATCGTGGTCTCAGGATCCTATGCCCAGTTCAGATATCGTCATCAGCAACAAGCTTGGCCTGCATGCGCGCGCGGCGGCCAAGTTGACGCAGCTCGCCAGCCGCTACCAGAGCGAGATCTTCATTTCGCGGGACGCCAAGCGCGTCAACGCCAAGAGCATCATGGGCGTGATGATGCTGGCCGCCGGCATGGGGGTCACGGTCCGGCTGGATGCCAGCGGCAACGACGCCGAGCAGGCCCTGGCCGACATCCAATCCCTGTTCGACAGCAAATTCGGTGAGCACGAGTAAAAAGAAGGCCGCCAAGCTGGCCGAGGCGATCGCGGCGGCGGCCGAGCAGGCAGGTGTGCCACAGCAACCCGGCGCGGTCATCGCGCTGCGCGGCAAGCCCGTGGCGCGCGGCTACGCCATCGGGCGAGCGGTCGTCCTGGGCGCCGCCGCGCTCGAGGTCGCCCACTACCGTATCGCCGCCGAAGACATTCCCGCCGAGCGCGAACGCCTGACGGACGCCCTGCGGCGGGCGCAGGACGAACTGCTCGAGATGGCGGACACGCTGCCCGAGGACGCGCCGCGTGAACTGGGCGCCATGCTCAACGTGCATCGCCTGCTGCTGGGCGATCCGTTGTTGGCCGAACCGGCGCTGGACCTGATCTCCGAACGCCAGTACAACGCCGAGTGGGCGCTGACCGCCCAGGGCCAGATGCTGGGCGAGCAGTTCGAGGCCATGGAGGACGAGTACCTGCGCGAGCGCGGGGCCGACGTGCGGCAGGCCATCGAACGCGTGCTGCTGGTGCTTTCCGGCACCCCCGCCACCTTGCCGGACACGTCGCAGGTCGACGGCGGCGAGCCGATGGTCGTGGTGGCGCATGATATTTCCCCGGCCGACATGCTGCGCCTGCGTGGCGCGCGCTTCGCGGCGTTCGTCACCGATCTGGGCGGTCCCACGTCGCACACCGCCATCGTGGCGCGCAGCATGGGCGTGCCGGCGGTGGTGGCCATGGGCAACGTGCGCGAACTGGTGCGCGATGGCGACGTGCTGATCGTCGATGGCGCCACGGGCAACGTGCTGGTCAATCCGTCGCCCCGCATCCTCGACGAATACCGCGCGCTGCAAGGCGTCTACGCCGACGAGCGCGCCGAACTGGCGCTGTTGCGCGACGTGCCGTCGATCACGCTGGACGGCATCGACATCGTCCTGCACGCCAACATCGAACTGCCTGAAGAGGCCGAACTGGCCATGGCCGCCGGCGCCGACGGCATCGGCCTGTTCCGCAGCGAATTCCTGTTCATGGGCCGCGCCACGCTGCCCACCGAAGAAGAGCAGTACGAGGCCTATGCAAGCGTCGTGAAGGTGATGGCGGGCCGTCCGGTCACCATCCGCACGCTGGACATCGGTTCGGACAAGACGCTGGACGGCGAGGCCACCGTGGCGACCAATCCGGCGCTGGGCCAGCGGGCCATCCGCTACTGCCTGGCGCGTCCCGAGATGTTCGCCACGCAACTGCGCGCCATCCTGCGCGCGTCGGCCCATGGGCCGGTGCGGCTGCTGGTGCCCATGATCGCGCACATGCACGAGGTGCAGGCCACGTTCGCGGCCATCGCGTCGGCGCGCGCCGAACTCGATGCGCGGGGCCAGGCTTACGCGGCCCACATGGAAGTGGGCGCCATGGTCGAAGTGCCGGCCATCGCCATCGCCATCGAGCCGTTCGCGCAGGCGCTGGATTTCCTGTCCATCGGCACCAATGACCTCATCCAGTACGCCCTGGCCATCGACCGGGGCGACCACGACGTGGCGTCGCTGTACGACCCGCTGCATCCCGCCGTGCTGCGGCTGGTGGCCAATACCATCAATGCCGGCGAGCGCGCCGGCAAGCCGGTGGCGGTATGCGGCGAGATGGCCGGCGATGCGCGCTACACGCGCCTGCTGTTGGGCCTGGGCCTGACCGAGTTCTCGATGCACCCGCAGCAATTGCTGGACGTCAAGCGCGAGGTGCGCCGCGCGCATTCCAATGCCTTGCGGGTCAAGGTGGCGGGCGTGATCAACCGCGCGCTGCCCGTCGATCTGGATCAACTGGATCAGGCCTGACGGCCGTCGCGGTTCCGTCCGTCTTCGCGCGGACGGAACCGGCGGCTTTGTCCCCGCGTGTTTGCCCGATGCCGTGGGGTGTACCCGCCACGCAACGGCATTGTCATATTTGCTCCAGTTTTGTTGCGACGCACCATCCGCAGGTCTAAGATGGATTCGTCAGTTTCCCGCGCACGCCTCCTGGAGAGAGCCATGAACGACATTGTCCGTAACGACATCCGCATTGCCGCCGAACCGGCCAGCAGCATCGCCGGACAGTCCCGACAGCGTTCCCGGGCTCTCCGTTTGAAGCGCCTGGGAGCTGGCTTGAGTGACGCCTGGTGCGAGATCCTGCAGGGCGTGAAGGCGGCGCGCGATGCGCATCCTGTGATTTCCGCCTACCGCCCGTCCTGATCACACCGTACCGACAGCGCTGATGGCAATCGCGCTGCCGCAAGATCGAACGGCCGCCGTGAATGCCACGGCGGCCTTTTGCATTCCCACGCTCGAAGAAGTTGCTGCGCCGCGGCATCACATCATCATCTGCGCCAGCAGATAACCGTCCAGCAGCACGATGCCCGTGGTGGCCGCCACCGCCGCCACCGACCAGGCGCCCCGCAGAGCATGGCGGCCCATCACGCTGCGGCGGCGCGCCAGCACCACCAGCGGAATCAAGGCAAAGGGCAGGGCCAGGCTCAGGATGACCTGGCTCAGCACCAGCAGGCCGTCCGGATCCTGGCCGCCGGTGGCCGTCAACAACGCCAGGGCAGCCACCCCGGCGACCGCGCGCGTGGCCAGCGCCCGGCGGCGTTCCGACCAGCCGCTGCCCGCGGGCTGGAAGCCCCGCGACAGTACGCCTCCCGCCATGACGCCGGTGATGGTCGAGCTTTGGCCGGCCGCGTACAGGGCGATCGCAAAGATGATGGCCGCGCCCGCGCCCAGCGTATGGGCGATGGCGGCGTGCGCGTCGTCCAGGCTGGCGACCACCGGGCCGGCGCCCGACAGCGAGGCCGCGGCGACGATCATGATGGCGGCATTGATCAGCATGGCGATGCCCAGCGACACGACGGTGTCGTTGCGCGCGATGCGCATGGCCAGGGGGCGGTCGGCAGGCGCCAGGTCGCGGGAGCGCTGGGCCAGCGCACCGGAATGCAGATACAGGTTGTGCGGCATCAGCGTGGCCCCCAGGATGCCCAGCGCCACCAGGAAGGCCTGCGGATCGCGCAGCGTGCGGCCGGTGTCCGCCAGGCCGGCCGCCATGGTGGCCCCCGATGGCTGCGCCTGTATCAGCAGGTACACGAAGGCGAGGGCGACGATGCCGAGCAATACCCCGATGATCTGCTCGTGCCGGCCGGCGTTGCGGCGTGCGGCATAGAACACGGCCAGCGTGCCCAGCGCGGTGACGGCCACGCCGCCCATCAGCGGCAGGCCCAGCAGCAGGCGCAATGCAATGGCGCCGCCGATCAGTTCCGCCAGCGCCGTCGCCAGGATGGCGGCTTCGCCCGCGATCCATGCGGTGCGCGCCACCGGGCGCGACAGGTGCCGGGCGGTGAGGGTGGCGAGATCCTGGCCGGTGGCCAGCGCCAGGCGGGCCGTCAGGACCTGGAAGCCCATGCCCAGCAGGGCAGCCGCGAACACGACGGCCAAGAGGCCATAGCCGAAGCCGCTGCCGCCGGCGATGTCGGTGGCCCAGTTGCCCGGATCGATGTAACCCACGGCCACCAGCAGGCCCGAACCGGCCATGGCGCGCAGGCCCGCCATGCGCGAGGCTTGCGCGGGGCGCACGGCATTGCTTCCGGACAGGGCGAGAATGAATGAGGTCATGATGCGATCCTGAGAATGGTTTTCATTCTCCAAGGTGCAAGAGAGACCGTCAAATTGATTCGAGAAAAGGATCCGATAGGTTTTACAAACCGGCCCCCCTGCGGGGAAGGGGGGATCCTTTCCTGGCCCGCATTGACGACGTGCCTAGCTCTTCAGCGAGGCATCCATCGTGATCTTGGCGTTCAGTACCTTGGACACCGGGCAGCCAGCCTTGGCCTTGTTGGCGGCTTCCTCGAAAGCCTTGGCGTCGGCGCCGGGAATGGCGGCCACGACCTTCAGGTGGATGGCGGTGATGGCGAACCCGCCATCGCTCTTGTCCAGGGTGACCTCGGCCGAGGTCTCGATGCGGTCGGCCTTCAGGCCCGCCTCGCCCAGGATGTTGGACAGGGCCATCGAGAAGCAGCCCGCGTGCGCCGCGCCGATCAGTTCCTCGGGGTTGGTGCCGGGTTCGTTCTCGAAGCGGGTGTTGAAGCCGTAGGGCTGGTCGCTGAGCGCGCCGCTCTCGGTGGAAATGGTGCCTTTGCCGGTCTTGAGATCGCCTTGCCAGACAGCGGAAGCAGTCTTCTTCATGGGGACACTCCTGAAAGGTTGGGCGTGAAGACGCCCTGGAAGGGTCTTCCATGATACGGCGGCGCGCGGCCGGGAATGTGTCCGCCAGGTTTCCAGGCACGCGATAATGCTTCGGCCCCCATAGCCCTGGAGCTGTTCCCATGCTGGTGATCGATACCGCCGCCACGCGCGGCGCGCTGGCTTTCGACTCGGTGATTCCCGTCTTGCGCGAGGCCTTCCGCGGCGGGGTGACGGTGCCGCCGCGCCACGTGCACGCCATCGAGTCCGGCGGCGCGCATGGCACCTCGCTGATCATGCCCGCCTGGAACGCGCAGGGATATTTCGGTGTAAAGATCATCAACATTTTTCCCGGGAACACGCGCCAGGGCCTGCCAGGCCTGCACGCCACCTATACGCTGTACAGCGCCAGCACGGGCGTGCCGCTGGCCCAGGTGGACGGCGATGTGGTGACAGCCTTCCGCACCGCCGGCGCGGCCGCGCTGGGGGCGTCCTACCTGGCGCGCACGGACGCGCGCACCTTGCTGATCGTCGGTTCGGGCCGCATTGCCGGGTTGCTCGCCCAGGCGATGCGCGCGGTGCGGCCGATCGAGCGGGTGTTGGTGTGGAACGTGCGGCCCGCGGGGGCGCAAGCGTTGGCGCGGACGCTGGCGGAGCAGGGCATGGATGCCCAGGCGGTGACCGGCCTGGAGCAGGCGGTGCGCCAAGCCGACATCGTCAGTTGCGCGACGCTGTCCACCGAGCCGCTGGTGCGGGGCGCATGGCTGCGTCCGGGCACGCACCTGGATCTGGTCGGCAGTTTCAAGCCCGAGATGATCGAGGCCGATGCCGATTGCTTTGCCCGGGCGTCGGTCTACGTGGACACCGACGAGGCGCCCACGAAGGCGGGCGATCTGCTGGCGGCCTTCGCCGCCGGCACGCTGGCGCGCGACGGTTTGCGGGGCACGCTGTTCGACCTGGTGGCGGGCCGCGTGCCGGGCCGCGCCGACGACGCCGAGATCACCGTGTTCAAGGCCGTGGGCAGCGCGCTGGAAGACCTGGCGCTGGCCGCGCGGGTATATGAGGCTGTCGCCGATCCGGCCGTCCGTGGCCCGTCGGGCGGCATCCCGTCCGGGGACGGTCCCGCGCACGGCGCCGCGCCGGCGCGCAAAAACCAGGCCTGAGCGGGGCAGGACTACGTGGCAACCCTGTGACGGCAGGGTGATCCGTTGAGGCACAATGACGTTTTTGCGACTATCTGGCGCGTGTGCCGCACGCGCCTGGCCGCCGCCAACCATCGACCAACCCCACCGGATCCCCTCAATGTCTCACGCGCTTGCCCGCCTTGCCGCCGTCGTCGCGGTCGCGCTTCCCGCCCTGTCCGCCCAGGCCGAAGTGGTCATCGGCGTGGACCTGTCCACGACAGGCCCCGCCGCCGCCATCGGCATCCAGAGCAACAACGCCGTGCGCATGTGGCCGGCCACGCTGGGCGGCGAACCGGCGCGCTATGTCGTGCTGGACGATGCCACCGACGTCAGCCGTTCGGTGCGCAACATGCGCAAGCTGACCTCCGAGGACAAGGTCGACGCCATCGTCGGCCCCAACACCACGGCTGCCGCCGTGGCCGGCCTGGACGTGCTGGCCGAGACGGGCACGCCGATGGTGGCGCTGGCCGCCTCGGCCGTCATCGTCGAGCCGCAAACGGATCCCAAGCGCCAATGGGCTTTCAAGATGCCGCAGAACGATACGCTGATGGCGTCGGTGCTGGTCGAGGACATGAAGCGCAAGGGCGTGCATACGGTGGGCTTCATCGGTTTCGGCGATTCCTATGGCGACAGTTGGTGGCAGGCCTTCAACGCCGCCGCCGGCGACAGCGTGAAGATCGTGGCGCAGGAGCGTTTCCAGCGCACCGACGCCTCGGTGGTGGGCCAGGCGCTGAAGATCATCGCGGCCAAGCCCGACGCCGTGCTGGTCGCGGGGGCGGGAACGCCCGCCGCGCTGCCGCAGAAGACGCTGCTCGAGCGCGGTTACACCGGCACCATCTACCAGACCCACGGTGTCGGCACCCTGGAGTTTCTGCAGGTGGGTGGCAAGGACGTCGAGGGCACGCTGTTCCCCACCGGCCCGGGCGTGGTGGCGCGCGAGTTGCCGGACGGCAACCCGGTGAAGCAGGTAGCCGTGGCGTTCGCCGACAAGTACGAAGCCCAGTACGGCGCCAACACGCTGACCCAGTTCGCGGGTGACGCCTACGGAGCCTGGATGCTGCTGGATTCCGCCGTGGGCCGCGCGCTGAAGACGGGCGCCAAGCCCGGCACGCCCGAGTTCCGCAAGGCCCTGCGCGATGCGCTGGAAAACACGAAAGACCTGATCGTGCCCAATGGCGTGCTGAACATCTCGGCCAAGGATCACCAGGGCTTCGACGAACGCGCCCGCGTGATGGGCGTGGTGCGCAACGGGCGCTTTTCGTACGCCCAGCAATAGCGTTTGGTTACGTGCTTCGCGCCCCGCGGCGCGCTATCTCCCTGGAAGGCAGGCACGCGCCTGCCTTCTTTTTTGTGACATATGATTCGTATTCAAATGATTTGATGGGATATCATTTTGAGAAAATCAATTTCGCTACAAATCATGGGAGGAAAAGAACATGGCACTTCATGCCCCCGCCGCGAAACGGCTTTTGCTGGCGGCTGGACTGACGCTGGCGCTGGCCGCGTGCGATTCCCGCAGCGGCGCGGGCGATAGCGCCAGCGCCGCCAAGCCGGCCACGGCCGCGCAGTCGGACGCGTCCGCCGGTGGCGACACCCTGGCCGCTGCCCGCAAGGCCGGCACCATCCGCATCGGCTACGCCAACGAAGCGCCCTATGCGTACATGGACAGCAAGGAGGCGAAAGTCACCGGCGAGTCCGTCGAAATCGCCCGAGTCGTGCTCAAGCGGATGGGCGTGAACGAAGTGGAGGGCGTGCTGACCGAGTTCGGTTCGCTGATCCCTGGCCTGCAGGCCAAGCGCTTCGACATCATCGCGGCCGGCATGTACGTCACTCCCACGCGCTGCGAGCAGGTGGCCTTTTCCAATCCCACCTATGGCGTGGGCGAGGCCTTCCTGGTGCGGAAGGGCAACCCCAAGAACCTGCACAGCTACGAAGACGTGCTGAAAAGCCAGGACGCCCGCCTGGGCGTCGTGGTGGGCGCCATCGAGGGCGAATACGCCGAGAAGCTGGAGATCCCATCCGATCGCGTCATCGTATTTCCTGACGCCGTCAGCGCGCTGTCCGGCGTGCAGGCGGGCCGCGCGGATGCCTACGCGGCCACGGCGCTGACCATCGCCGACCTGATGACCAAGGTGACCGACCAGCCGGTGGAGCGCGCCGACCCCTTCACCGATCCCGTCATCGAGGGGGCGGACGTGCGCGGCTACGGCGCCTATGCCTTCCGCAAGGAAGACCAGGCCTTCGCCGACGCCTTCAATGCCGAACTGGCCAAGCTGATCGGCAGCGAAGCGCATCGCAAGCTGGTCGAGCCCTTCGGCTTCAGCAAGGCGGAATTGCCGGGCGACGTGACGGCGGCCAAGCTGTGCGGCGCGAAATAACGGGGAGCCAGACACATGGATGACAGTGTTTCCATACTGCCGCCGCTGCTGGAAGGCCTGGCGGTCACGCTGCAGATCACGATAGGAGCGGCCTTGCTGGCCGTGCCATTGGCGCTGGCCGCCGGGTTGGGCCGCATGTCGGGCAGCCGGCTGGTGCGCGGCGTGTCGATGACGTACGTGGAGGTCTTTCGCGGCACGTCGGCGCTGGTGCAGCTGTTCTGGTTCTACTTCGTGCTGCCGCTGCTGGGCGTGAAGCTGCCCGCGCTGCTGGTCGGCATCGTGGTGCTGGCCGCCAATGCGGGGGCCTACGGCGCGGAAGTGGTGCGCGGCGCCATCACGGCGGTGCCGCAGGGCCAGCGCGAGGCCGCCCTGGCGTTGAACTTCACGCGCGGGCAGATCATGCGCCGCGTGGTGCTGCCGCAGGCCTTTCCCGCCATGCTGCCGCCCGCCGGCAATCTGGCCATCGAGCTGCTGAAGAACACCGCGCTGGTGTCGCTGATCACCATCACCGACCTGACCTTCCGCGGGCAACTGCTGCGCAGCGATACGCTGCGCACCACCGACATCTTCGTGACGGTGCTGTTGATGTACTTCGCGGTGGCCCTGCTGATCACGGGCGGCATCCGCCTGCTCGAACGGAGGTTCAAGGTCCGATGAACCCGATATTCGACTGGAATTTCGCATTCGAAATCCTGCCCACCCTGGCCGACGCCCTGGTCATCACGGTGCAGGCCACGGTGATCGGCATGCTGCTGGCCGTCACGCTGGGCCTGGTGCTGGCGATGCTGCGCCGCGCGCCCTTGTGGATCGTCTCGGCTCCCGCCGCGCTGTTCATCGAGTTCGTGCGCAGCACGCCGCTGCTGGTGCAGATGTATTTCCTGTTCTACGTGCTGCCCGTCACCGGCATCAGCCTGTCGCCGCTGACCACCGGCATCCTGGCGTTGGGCGTGCATTACGCCGCGTACTGCGCCGAGGTCTACCGGGCCGGCATCGAGGCGGTGCCGCGCGGGCAGGTCGAGGCCGCCACGGCGTTGAACCTGTCGCGCTGGCGCACCGCCGTCGGCGTGGTGCTGCCGCAGGCCATTCCGCCCGTGGTGCCGGCGCTGGGCAACTATCTGGTGGCCATGTTCAAGGACACGCCGCTGCTGTCGGCCATCACCGTGGTCGAGCTGCTGCAGCAGAGCAAGATGATCGGGTCGAGCACCTTCCGCTACACCGAGCCGCTGACCATGGTGGGGGTGATGTTCCTGGTGCTTAGCCTGGCCGCCGCGTGGTGCGTGCGCCGCGTGGAAGGCCGTCTGAAACTGATTGGAGGAAAACGATGAGCGCAAGCATCACGCTGAAGAAATTGACCAAGCGATATGGCGACCTGGAAGTGCTGCGCGGCATCGACCTGGAGATTCCCTCGGGGCAGACCGTCTCGGTGATCGGGCCCTCGGGGTCGGGCAAGTCCACGCTGCTGCGCATGCTGATGACGCTGGACCGGCCCACCAGCGGCGAGATCGAGATCGACGGCGAGCCCATGTGGCACGACGCCAGCGGCAATGTCATGGGCCCGCATTCTTCGCACGTGCGCAAGGTGCGCGGCAAGATCGGCATGGTATTCCAGCACTTCAACCTGTTCCCGCACAAGACCGCGCTGGGCAACGTGATCGAGGCGCCCATCCACGTCGAGGGCATCAGCCGCGACGAGGCCGTGACGCGCGGCCGCGAATACCTGGAACTGGTCGGCCTGGGCGACAAGCTGGATGCCTATCCGGCGCAGTTGTCGGGTGGCCAGAAGCAGCGCGTGGGGATCGCCCGCGCGCTGGCCATGCGGCCCGAGATCATGCTGTTCGACGAAGTGACCTCGGCGCTGGATCCGGAGCTGGTGGGCGGCATCCTGCAGATCATGCGCGATCTGTCGGCCAAGCGCACCATGACCATGCTCATCGTCACCCACCAGATGAAATTCGCCGAGCGCTCGTCCGACCGCACGCTGTTCTTCGACGAAGGCAACATCGTGGAAGACGCCGAATCGGCCACGCTGTTCAGCGCGCCGAAAGAGGCGCGCACGCAGCAGTTCCTGCAATCGGTGATCGAGGCGGAATAGGCCGCTGGCGGTTGCGGGATGCGGCCAGCCGGGCATGCCTGGCCGCGCATAACCGTCATCGCGGCATGGCGATGGCGGCGGCGGCGCGTGGGCGCGGCTATGCTTGGGCCTTTCCGTCCCGGCACGCCGCATCGAGCGCAGCCGGGCCGTCACGGGCGCCGCCCGGATCGCCACGCGCGTAGGAACCCCATGAGCCTGCTTTTCTCCCCCATCCAGCTCGGCAACGTCACGCTGGACAACCGCGTCATCATCGCTCCCATGTGCCAGTACTCCGCCCAGGAAGGCTGTGCCAACGATTGGCACATGATCCACCTGGGCCATCTGGCCTTGTCGGGCGCCGGCCTGCTGATCGTCGAGGCCACCGCCGTCGAATCCGACGGCCGCATCACCCCGGGCGACCTGGGCCTGTGGTCGGATGAAACCGAAGCCGCCCTGGCGGCGGTCGTGCAGGCGATCCGCCGCCATTCGCCGATCAGGCTGGGCATCCAGCTGGGCCACGCCGGCCGCAAGGCCTCCAGCCGGGCGCCGTGGGAAGGCGGCCAGCAGATCCCGGTGGCCGAGGGCGGCTGGCTCGCGCATGCGCCGTCCGCGGTGCCGCACCTGGACAGCGAACTGCCGCCGCGCGCCCTGGACGCCGAGGGCCTGGCGCGCATCAAGCAGGCCTTCGTCGACAGCGCGCTGCGCGCCGACCGGCTGGGCTTCGAGGTGATCGAGCTGCACGCCGCGCACGGCTATCTGCTGCACGAGTTCCTGTCGCCGATCTCCAACCGGCGCGACGATGCGTATGGCGGCCCGCTCGAGAACCGCATGCGCTTTCCGCTGGAAGTATTCCAGGCGGTCCGCGCGGCATTGCCCGCCAAGACGCTGGGCGTGCGCGTGTCGGCCACCGACTGGGTCGATGGCGGCTGGGACGCCGGCCAGACCGTGGCGTTCGCCCAGGCCTTGAAGGCGCTGGGCTGCGATTTCATGGATGCGTCCAGCGGCGGCGTGTCGCCGCGCCAGCAGATCACGCTGGGGCCGGGATACCAGGTGCCGTTCGCGCAGCGGATCAAGCGCGAGACGGGCCTGCCGACGATGGCGGTGGGCCTGATCACCGAGGCGCGGCAGGCCGAGCAGATCCTGCAGGAAGAGCAGGCGGACATGATCGCGCTGGCGCGCGGCATGCTGTATGACCCGCGCTGGGCCTGGCATGCCGCGGCCGAACTGGGCGCGCAGGTGAAGGCCCCGCATCAGTACTGGCGCTCGCAGCCGCGCGACCAGAAGGCGTTGTTCGGGGATATCCGGACGGGTCAGCGTTGAGGCCTGGGCCGGGACGCCTGGTGCGCGGTATCCCGGCCTGCCTTGCAATATGTCTGATGCCGTGGCGAGCCGGCAGCGGCGCCATTGGCGCCGCGCGGACGTGGCGCGGGCCGAACCCGCGCGCGCCAGATGGCTTGTCTCAAGGACTGCCCGGGCAGTCCGCCCTCAGCCGCGCCCCGTGCTGCCGAAGCCGCTGGCGCCGCGATCGGACGCATCGAAGTCATCGACCACATTGAACGACACCTGCAGCACCGGCACGATCACCAGCTGGGCCAGGCGGTCCATGGGCTGCAAGGTGAATTCGGCGGCGCCACGGTTCCAGGTCGAGACCATCAACTGGCCCTGGTAATCGGAGTCGATCAGGCCGACCAGGTTGCCCAGCACGATGCCGTGCTTGTGGCCCAGGCCCGAGCGCGGCAGGATCATCGCGGCGTAACCGGGATCGGCGAGGTGGATGGCCAGGCCCGTGGGCACCAGCACCGTGGCGCCGGGGGCGATGGTCAGCGGCGCAT
This sequence comes from Bordetella ansorpii, assembly GCF_900078705.1. Lineage (GTDB taxonomy): Bacteria > Pseudomonadota > Gammaproteobacteria > Burkholderiales > Burkholderiaceae_B > Bordetella > Bordetella ansorpii_A. The sequence continues at coordinate 642,069 of NZ_FKIF01000007.1, read as the reverse complement.
CCAGGCAGGCGCGCAGGTCCAGGCCGGCCGAGCCGGGCGTGGCATAGGCGGGCAGGTACTCGCGCATGCGCGCGTCCAGGATCTTCAGGTCGACGGAATTCATGGTGGGGGACATCAGGGTAGGGCAAGGCGCCATGCGCTCGGGGTCACAAGGGTACCAAAGAACCGAGGCCGGGCTCCGCCTGGCCGCGCCCACGGCGATGCGCGGGCTCGCGGCGGCCGCTGCCCGGCGCAAATGGCGGCACGATCTGGCGGATACCGCGCGTGGCCTGGGCATCGGGCAGCGCCGCCGCCGTCTAGGGCGTATCCGTTGAGATGGCGTAGTGCGTGAGATAAGGCCGGACGACGCCGGCTGGAATGTCCTCCATGGCGACGGCGTGCACCTTCGGTCCGGTGCTGGGCGTGACGTCGCCAAACATCGTCGCGAACGACACGTCCGCGGCATCCCGGCCCGTGCCTATCCGCACGAAACCCATCGGCACGCCAGTGCCCGATGGATCGAAGATGTACCACCGGTCCCCGACGTAGGCTTCGACGTAGGCATGGAAATCTGGTGGACCGATCGCTGGATCGGCGCCATAGTCGGTGCCCGTGGTGAAGCGCGCGGGGATGTTCAGGCACCGGCATAGGGTGATCATCAGATGGGCGAAGTCCCGGCACACGCCGGCCTGGCCCAGCAAGGTGTCGACTGCCGACGTGCTGGACCCCGACGTGTTCGGCAAGTAGGTAATTTCCTTCTGCACCCAGGCCATGATGGCCTGAACCCGGGCATACCCCGGCGCCATACGGCCGAACTGCTTCATGGCGATTCTCATGAGCTTGTCCGATTCGCAGTAGCGGCTGGGATACAGGTATCCCAGCGTGGCCAGGGGCAGGTCGCGGATGGCCACCTCGGGTAGCCGGTCCGGCTCTGCGCGATGGTGCTGTAGTTCGAGGGTGGCACGATAGGCCACCTTCAGCGGGCCCGGCATGGCGCGCAGCCGCATGTAGCGGTTTCCGGTCAACACCTCTGTCTGGACGTCGACAGCAATGGGCTGGTTCAGCGACACGTGTTCGCTGGACACCGACTGGCGGGGGGTATGGGCGGCATGGATGTTGAAGATGAAATCCGCGCCATAAGGACCGATTTCGTACTCCAGATCGGCGCGCAGGTCGATACGTACCTTTTCCTTCGTCATGTTCCTGCCGTCCGTGCCGGAATATCGGCCATGTCCTGGGACACGACGCAATGGATGAAATGCAGTTTCGCGACCGCAGCATGGGGCAGCACGAAGGGATAGAAATCGTGCTGTCCCATCGCCCGGGACATCTCGTTCATGACGCTCGTGATACGTACCCATCGGTTAAGCATGTCCAGGAATATCTCCTTGTTGGACGCGTCTGGCCGCCACAGGTCGGCAGGACCGAAAGTCGAGCGTTCGTCCTCCTCGTGCGCCCCCTCGATGCCGAAGCTCACCGCGGTGTCCAGCGTATCGCGCAGGTGCAGATAATGCGACCAGGTCTCCGCCCAATCTTCATAGGGATGGATGCTCGCGTAGGCACTGACGAACCGTTGCGGCCAGTCCTCTGGCGGGCCGCCGCTGTAGTTCGCCTCCAGCGCGCTGCGATAGTCCTGGCGCTCGTCACCGAAGAGCTGCCGCCCTTCTGGTTGCCAGGGCTTGCCCTTCACCAGCCGGTCCCAGTAGTAATGACCGACTTCATGGCGAAAATGGCCGAGCAGGGTCCGGTAGGGCTCGCCCATGACGACCCGGATGCGTTCGCGCGCCGCGTCGTCGGCCTCTTCCAGATTGATGGTGATGATGCCGCCCGCATGGCCGGTCATCACGCGTCGCTGCCCATCGACGCTGCAGAGGAAGTCATACGCCAGGCCGTGTTCCGGGTCTTCCGAGACCTTTGACGCCACGGGAAGGCCCAGCCCGATCAATTGCGACACCAGCCTGCGCTTGGCCCGTTCCATGCCGAGCCACAATGGAGGATTGCGCGGCTGGGAAAGATCGGGAATGGTGCGGTTGAGGCGGCACGAGCGGCAGAAACGCACGGTTTCGCCCTCGTCCGGTTCGATCAGCCAATTGCATGCCGCCGCGGTGGCAAAATTTGCGCACCGCCGATATAGCGGAGCACTGCCGTCCCTGTCTGCCGTGATACGCCACGTCTGCGGCCGGTGACCGGGCCAGAGCGGATAGACGTTGTGCCGCGAGGGGACGTAGCCCAGCGCGGCGCCACAGGCCAGGCACTGGGTGTTCCTGAAAAATATCCGCCGGCGGCATACGCATCGATAGGCGCGGGGTTTCCAAGCCGCCTCGGGGGGGCTGCGTTGCACTGCGGGTGATGGGCTCTTCATGTTCTGCGCCTGTTGTGGTGCCGTCGTGCCGGGACGGCGCTGCCCTGAGCGTCCGACACTCAGCGGACGGACGGGCCGGGTTCGGCGGTGCGGGCGTGGGCCTGCGCGCTCCGGGCAGTGGATAGGGGGGCTTGAGTCGTGGCCGGGCCAGTGCGCGCCAATTCAGCCGTGCCTCGGCCGTGGCGGCGTGCGCTTGGCAGGAGAGGGCGGCGGCGGTCCTGATGCTTGCCGGGGTGGGAGAGGGGCGGCGCAGGCGAATGCCGCAGCGACCTCCGAGCCTGCTCGGTGCTCACGCTGGGTGATGACATGTCGCCTGCATCGGATCGACCACCCAAGCCTACAGGAGCGGCGGGCTGACGCCTACCGTTCATTTGCAAAAGAAGTGTCCGGCAGGGCCGCGCGCCCGATTGTCTGGATTCCCCTTCCGGCCGCAGCGGGGCACCGCACTCTCTTCGTAACATCGTGCAAAGCGCGGTTTGGCGTGCGGTGTCGCGCTCTGCGGGCACCTCGCCCGCCGGGGGCGTCAAGCGTCGCCGCCCTTGCCCAGCGAATCCAGTTTTCCATACTGCGGCAACGCCCCTTGCCGCGCCTTGGCTCGCAGGCCGCGTGCCGACTTGAACAGCATCAGGGACACGAAGCCCCAGAACAGCGCCGGGAAGAAGTTTTCCATCCGCACCGGCTCGTTGTTCAGCGCGCCGATCACGGTGGTGACGGCATTCCAGGCCAGCAGCGCCGCGATGATCGTCATCACGAACGCCACGCGGCGATGCGAGGCCAGCTTGGCCAACTGCGGCGACGCCTCGGGCGACCCCGCCGCGAAGCCGCCCGGCGTACCGCGCTGCGGCCGGGGGACCGGCTTGGCGGACGAGGGCGGCGGCTTGCCGTCGTTGCGGCCCCAGCCGGTATCCCATTGCGAGGCCTGCGGCCCGCCGGGCACGGCATCGGGGAACTGCTGTTCCTGGTGCGCGATGGCCTGGCGCCGGGTCTTTTTCTCGGCGCGGGTGGGCTTGACCACCTGGCCGGGCGCCTGCATGCCGGTGCGGCCCAGGGCCTCGACGTAGCTGGCGAAATCGCCGTTCTTGGGTTCTCCGGGCAGGCTCATGGTGGGGTTCCGGTCAGTTGCCGCGGCGTTCGGTGGCGGGGCGGCGCTTGCGCATCAGCATGTGCAGCAGGCCGCCGCCGATCAGGATCGAAGCGACCACGCCCACCCCCAGGGTGAGCTGCTGGGCGTCGCGGGCCGCGCCCAGGCCACGCGCGGTGAGATAGCCGGGCGCCAGCATCAGCGGCAGCCACAGCACGGCCGACAGCACGTTGGCCGCCTGGAAGCGCCAGTGATCCATGCGCATCACGCCGGCCACGGTGGGCACGGTCGAACGCAGCGGGCCCAGGAAGCGGCCGATCACCACCGAGGCGAACCCGAAGCGCCAGAAGAACAGCCTTGCCCGCGCGACGTTGGCGCGCTGGCGGCTCAGCGGCCAGCGGCGCAGCACGCCCGGACCCATCCAGCGGCCGATGGCATAGGAAACGGCATCGCCCACCACGGCGCCCGCCACGCCCCAGGCCAGCACGCTCCAGGGCGACAGCGTGCCCGAACCGATCAGGCCGCCGGTGATCAGCAGCAGGGCGGTGGCGGGGATGAACAGGCCGACCACCAGCAGCGATTCGCCCAGCGTCAGCAGAAACGTGATCAGCCCAGCCCATTCCTGGTTGGCCTGGATGAAGGCGCCAACCTGTTCGATGTATGTGTCCATGTATTGATGAGAAAGCCCGAGCGTCCTGTATCTTAACGCCTGCCCGAATGGGCCGCGCGGGGCGGCGCCGGGCTGGCGAAAGGGGTTTCGCGTCGAACCCGTGGCTGTGCGTAAAACACCCTCTTCAGAGGGGTGTCCGGCGCCAGGGGCGGGTTCAACGCATTTTCGGGATTGAAGTATCCATGGATTCTGTGACGCAAGCGGTGCTGGGCGCCGGCATACAGGGCGCGCTGCTGGGACGCTCGCAGGGACGTAAAGCCCTGCTGTATGGCGCCATGCTGGGCACGCTGCCCGATCTGGACGTGCTGGTGCGCTATGCCGATCCGGTGTCGTCCATGACCTATCACCGCGGCTTCTCGCATTCGGTGTTCGTGCTGACCGCGCTGGCCGCCCTGATGGCCTGGCTGATCCGCAAGCGATGGCCGCAGGCGCCATACAGTCCATGGCGGTTGCTGCTGACCCTCTGGCTGGTGCTGATCACCCATCCCGTACTGGATGCGTTCACGGTCTATGGCACGCAGCTGTTCTGGCCGCTGGCCTGGACGCCTGAAAGCTGGTCGGCCATCTTCATCATCGATCCGGTCTATACGCTGCCCATGCTGTTCGCGGTGGCGGCGGCGGGCATGGCCGGCGTCACCGCGCGCACGCAGCGCGCCATGGCGGCCACGGTGGTGTTCGGTGCGCTCTATCTGTTGGCCGGCCTGGCCGGGCGTTGGCAGGCCGAGCAGCGGGTGCTGGCCGAACTGGGCCGGCAGGGGGTGCCGGTCGACCGCGTCATCGGCACCCCCATGCCCTTCAATACCTTGTTGTGGCGTGTCGTGGCGACCACCCCCGAAGGCGATTACTACGAAGGCGTCAGCGGCTGGCTGGACCGCTCGCCGCCCGAGACCCTGCGCCTGTCGCGCCATGCGGATCTGGCCGCCGCGCTGGAAGACGTGCCGCTGCACCAGCGCCTGCGCTGGTTCACCGACGACTGGCTGCGCTACGACGCCTTGGGCGATGCGCTGGTGGTGACCGACCTGCGCATGGGGATCGCGGGGTATTACACCTTTCGTTTCGTGATGGCCGAGCGCGGCGCGGATGGGCAGTGGCTGCCGGTCACGCCGTACCGCCATCCCAGCTCGCGGGGCGGAGGCGATGAACTGCGGCTGATGATGGCGCGCATCGTCGATGGCTCGCCATTGCCGCTGGCCGCGTGGTCCGAAGAAGCCTTGCGCTAGCGTGGCTTGCGACAAGCCTGTACGCAAGACCCCGCCGGTCGTGCCGTCGTATCAGCGCTTGCGAGGCAAGCGCGCCGCGATCTCGGCCACCAACCGGCGTGCCGCGTCCAGCTTGGAGGCGGGCGGCAGCGGATGCACGCCGGACTCGTCGAACAGCACCAGTTCGGTGGTGTCCGCGTCCATGACCTTGTGCGCCAGATTGCCCACCAGCAGAGGGATGCCCTTGCGCTGGCGCTTGGCCTCGGCATGCTCGGCGAGCTTCTCGGTCTCGGCCGCGAAGCCCACGCACCACGGCCCATTGGGCAGGCGCGCCACTTCGGCCAGGATGTCGGGATTGGGTTCGAATTCCATCACGGGGGCGCCGCCGCCCTCGGAGGTCTTCTTCAGCTTCTGGTCGCTGACGTTCTTGATACGCCAGTCGGCCACCGCGGCCACGGCCACGAAGACGTCGGCATCGCCGGCGCTGGCCATGACGGCATCGTGCATCTGGCGCGCCGTCATCACCTGCAGCGCGGTGACGCCGCGCGGCACGGGCAGGGCGGTGGCGCCGGTGATGAGCGTGACCCGCGCGCCGGCCTCATGCGCGGCGCGCGCCAGCGCGTAGCCGGTCTTGCCCGACGACCGGTTGCTGAGTACGCGCACCGGATCGACCGGCTCGGACGTGGGGCCCGCCGTCAGCAGCAAATGGCGGCCCGCCAGCAGCTTGGGCTGGAACGAGGCGATCAGGTCGGCCAGGATCTCGTGCGGTTCGAGCATGCGGCCGCTGCCGGTCTCGCCGCAGGCCTGTTCGCCCGCGGCCGGCCCCAGCACGCTGATGCCGTCGGCGCGCAACTGGGCGACGTTGCGCTGCGTGGCTGGATTGGCCCACATCTCGCGGTTCATGGCGGGCGCCACCAGCAAGGGGCAGGCGCGTGCCAGGCACAGCGTGGACAGCAGGTCGTCGGCCAGGCCATGTACCAGCTTGGCCATGAAATCGGCGCTGGCCGGCGCGATCAGCACCGCGTCGGCGCCGCGCGTCAGGTCGATGTGCGCCATGTTGTTGGGCACGCGCGCATCCCAGGCATCCACGAACACGGGCCGGCCCGACAGGGCCTGCATGGTGACGGGCGTGATGAAATGCGTCGCCGCCTCGGTCATGACGACGTCGACGACGGCGCCCTGTTCGGTCATGCGGCGCACCAGTTCGGCGATCTTGTAGCAGGCGATGCCGCCGCTCATTCCGATGACGATGCGTTTGCGTGCGAGGTCTAGCATGGCGGGCGTGTCAGGGTGGGATCAGGCCATTGTGCGGGCTAGCCGCCGGCAGCGCGCGTCTTGCGGGCGCGCAGTATCTCGTCGAGCACCAGCAGCACCGCGCCGCAGGTGATGCCCACGTCGGCCAGATTGAAGGCCGGATAGTACCAGTCGCGCCAGTAGAACAGCAGGAAGTCCACGACGTGGCCATAGGCCACGCGGTCGATCACGTTGCCCAGCGCGCCGCCCATGATCATGGTCAGCGCCAGGCAGAAACGCGGCTGGCCCCTGGTACGGCGCAGCATCCAGGTGATGAAGACCGCCGCGCCGATGCCCAGCAGCGTGAACAGCCAGCGCTGCCAGCCTTCTTCGCGGGCCAGGAAGCTGAAGGCCGCGCCGCGGTTGTACATCAGCGTGAAGTCGAAGAAAGGCAGCACGTTCAGGCGCTGGCCGTACGAGAACGCATTGTCGAAGTACAGCTTGGTCGCCTGATCGAAAACGATGATCAGGACGGCCAGGCCGAGCCAGCGCGCCAGGTGGGAGCGGGGAGCGGCGGAAACGTCCGTCGTCATGAAAGTCAGGCCTTCTCGCGCGGTTCGCCCGCGCCGAACAGGTTGGCCACGCAGCGGCCGCAGATCTCGGGGTGATCCGCATCCGAGCCCACGTCATCGCGCCAGTGCCAGCAGCGCTCGCACTTCTTGTGCGACGACGGCGTGATCTGCACCTGCAGGTCTTCGCCTTCGTGCACGGTGGCGCGCGAGACGATCAGCACGAAGCGCAGGTCGTCCGCCAGGCTGGCCAGCCATTCGCGGTCTTGCGCGCTGGCGCGGATGTCGACTTCGGCCTGCAGCGACGAACCGATGTTGCCGGCCGTGCGCACTTCTTCGAGCCTGCGCTGCACTTCGGCGCGGATGGCGCGCAGGCGCGTCCACTTGGCCGTCAGCGCGGCGTCGTCGAGCGCCGGCAGCGTGTGATAGACCTCGGTGAAGATCGTGGCGCGGGCCGCGTCGCCCAGGTGCTTGAGCGTCGAGTTGCCCAGCAGCGTCCAGGCTTCCTCGGCCGTGAACGACAGGATCGGCGCCATCAGCTTGAGCAGCGTCTGCGTGATCTCCAGCAGCGCCGTCTGCGCCGAGCGGCGCGCGCGGCTGTCGGCGGCCGTGGTGTACAGGCGGTCTTTCAGGATGTCCAGGTAGAACGCGCCCAGGTCTTCCGAGCAGAAGGTCTGCAGGCGCGAGACGGCCGGGTGGAAGTCGTAGCGGTCGAAGTTGCCCAGCACGTCGGCCTGCATCTGCGCGGTCATGGCCAGCGCGTAGCGGTCGATCTCGAACAGCTCGGCATGCGGCACGGCCTGCGTCGCCGGATCGAAGTCGGCCACGTTGGCCAGCAGGAAGCGCAGCGTGTTGCGGATGCGGCGGTAGCCCTCGACCACGCGCTTGAGGATCTCGTCGGAGATCGACAACTCGCCCGAATAGTCGGTGGAGGCGACCCACAGGCGCAGGATTTCCGCGCCCAGCGAATCGGACACCTTCTGCGGCGCGATGACGTTGCCGACCGACTTGCTCATCTTGCGGCCCTGGCCGTCGACCACGAAACCGTGGGTCAGCAGGGCCTTGTAGGGCGCGCGGCCATACAGCATGCAGCCGGTCAGCAGCGACGAGTGGAACCAGCCGCGGTGCTGGTCGGAGCCTTCCAGGTACAGGTCGGCGGGCCAGGCCAGTTGCTCGCCGTGCGAGCCGCCCAGGTCGTGGTCCTTGCCGCCCAGCACCGTGGCGTGCGTGGTGCCCGAATCGAACCACACGTCCAGCGTGTCGCGGTTCTTTTCGTACTGGTCGGCCTCGTCGCCCAGCAGGTCGCGGGGATCCAGGCTTTGCCAGGCCTCGATGCCGTGCTGCTCGACGCGTTGCGCGACCTGTTCGAGCAGTTCCTCGGTGCGCGGATGCAGCGCGCCGGTTTCCTTGTGCACGAAGAAGGCCATCGGCACGCCCCATTGGCGCTGGCGCGACAGTGTCCAGTCGGGACGGTTGGCGATCATGGCGTGCAGGCGCGCGCGGCCCCAGGCGGGGTAGAAATCGGTGGCGTCGATGGCGGCCAGCGCGGTCTCGCGCAGGGAGCGCGCGCTGCCGTCGTTGGGCTGGACGTCCATGCCGGCGAACCACTGGCTGGTGGCGCGGTAGATGATGGGCGTCTTGTGGCGCCAGCAGTGCATGTAGCTGTGCGGCAGCTTGGCCACGTGCATCAGCGACCCTGCCGACTTCAGCGTCTCGACGATCCTGGGGTTGGCGTCCCAGATCGACTCGCCGCCGAACAGCGGCAGGCTGGGCACGTACTTGCCGTCGCCCATGACGGGGCTGATGATGTCCTCGTCGCGCATGCCGTGTTCCTTGCAGGACACGAAGTCTTCGATGCCGTAGGCGGGGGCCGAATGGACCATGCCCGTGCCGGCGTCCAGCGTGACGTAGTCGCCCAGGTAGATGGGCGAGGTGCGGTCGTAGCCGGCGTCCACGTGGGCCAGCGGATGGCGCATGCGCAGGCCGGCCAGCGCCGCGCCGCGGGCGGTGGCGATGACCTCGCCCTGCAGGCCCCAGGTCTTCAGGCATTCCTCGACGCGCTCGGCGGCCAGCAGCAGCAGCGGGCCGTGGGCTGGCGTGGGCGTGGCGCGCACCAGCACGTAGTCGAAATCGGGATGGACGTTGAGGGCCTGGTTGGACGGGATGGTCCAGGGCGTGGTCGTCCAGATGACGGCGGCGCCGTCTTCCACCGAGTTCAGGCCGAAGGCCGCGGCCAGCGCGTCGCGGTCGGCGAAGGGAAAGGCCACGTCGATGGCGGGGTCGACCCGGTCGGCGTACTCGACCTCGGCCTCGGCCAGGGCCGAGCCACAGTCGAAGCACCAGTTCACGGGCTTCAGGCCACGGAACACGTAGCCCTTCTTCAGGATGCGGCCCAGCGCGCGGATCTCGTCGGCTTCATTGCTGAAGTTCATCGTGAGATACGGGCGGTCCCAGTCGCCCAGCACCCCCAGGCGCTTGAAGTCCTTGCGCTGGCGGTCGATCTGCTCGAGCGCGTAGGCGCGGGCGCGCGACTGCACTTCCGCCACGGGCAGGTTCTTGCCGTACTTCTTCTCGATCTGGATCTCGATCGGCATGCCGTGGCAGTCCCAGCCCGGCACGTACTGTGCATCGAAGCCGGCCATGTTGCGGCTCTTGACGATGATGTCCTTCAGGATCTTGTTGACCGCGTGCCCGATGTGGATGTCGCCGTTGGCGTAGGGCGGGCCGTCATGCAGCACGAAACGCGGGCGGCCATTGCTGGCGGCGCGGATCGCCTGGTAGATGCGGTTTTCTTCCCATTCGGCCACCCAGGCCGGTTCCCGCTTGGCGAGGTCGCCGCGCATGGGGAAGGGAGTGTCGGGCAGGTTGAGGGTTTTTTTATAGTCCATGAACGGCAAAATAGGCGCGCGCGTTTCGCGCGTCTTCGGCGATGGCGGCAGTCAGGGAAGGAAGGTCGGGAAATTTTTCTTCGTCCCGCAGCTTGTGCAGGAACTCGATGCGCACGAGTTTACCGTAAGCATCGGCGGGGCCATCGAGCAGGTGTGACTCGAGCAGCACGCGGCCATGGTCTTCGACGGTGGGGCGCACGCCCAGGCTGGCCACGGCGGGCCGCGGCGCGTCGCCCAGGCCCAGCACGCGCACCACGTAAATGCCCGAGCGCGCCGCGCAGCGCGGCGCCACGCGCAGGTTCATCGTGGGGTAGCCCAGCGTGCGGCCCAGTTTCTGGCCGTGGATGACGTGGCCGCTGATGTGGAACCGATGGCCCAGCAGGTCCTGCGCGCGGGCCAGGTCGCCCACGGCCAGCGCGGTGCGCACCTCGGAGCTGGAAATGCGGTGCCCCTGGCGGTCGGTCACGTCGGACAGCGTATGCACGTCGAAGCCATGGCGCAGGCCGGCCTCGCGCAGCAGGTCGATGTCGCCGCTGCGGCGGGCGCCGTAGCGGAAGTCCTCGCCCACCAGCAGCCAGCGGGTCTGCAGGCCATTGACCAGCAGGTCTTCGATGAAGGCGTTGGCCGACATGCCGGCCAGCCGCGCGTTGAAGCGCTCGACCACCACCCGCTCGATGCCCGCGCGCGCCAGCGCCGACAGCTTGTCGCGCAGGCCGAAGATGCGGGTGGGCGCCAGCTCGGGACGCTGGTTCAGGGCGGCGAAGTATTCGCGGGGATGCGGCTCGAACGTCATCACCGCGGGCGTCAGGCCGCGGGCCTGCGCCTCGCGGCGCACGCGAGACAGGATGGCCTGGTGGCCGAGATGGACCCCGTCGAAGTTGCCGATGGTCAGGGCGCACGGGGCGCGCTGGGACGGCGGGGGCAGGTAGCGATAAATGCGCAGCGGAGGTTTCACGAGCGAGAGTTTACAATTTCAGGTTGCCTTGCTCATGGAATGCCCCATCTTGCCGGATTTCTCCGCCGATTCTTCGCCCCCCGCCCAATCCCCGGGCGCCGCGCGCCGCCGCCTCGTCCTGCTTATCTCGGGGCGGGGCAGCAACATGCAGGCGCTGGTCGAGGCCTGCCGCGCCGAAGGCTGGCCCGCCGACGTGGCCGCCGTGATCAGCAGCCGCCCCGACGCGGCCGGGCTGGACTGGGCGCGCGCGCAGGGCATCGCCACGCAGGCCGTCAGCCATAAAGACTACCCCAATCGCGAGGCCTTCGATGCCGCGCTGGCCGCCGCCATCGAACCCCACCAGCCCGATTACGTGTTGCTGGCGGGCTTCATGCGCGTGCTGACACCCGGATTCGTGGCCCGCTTCGCCGGCCGGCTGGTCAACATCCATCCGTCCCTGCTGCCGGCATTCCCGGGCCTGCATACGCACGCCCAGGCCATCGCCACCGGCGTGCGGGTGCATGGCTGCACCGTCCATTTCGTCACCCCGCTGCTGGACCACGGGCCGATCATCGCCCAGGGCTGCGTGCCCGTGCTGGCCGATGACACCCCGGAGGCGCTGGCCCAGCGCGTCCTTCAGGTCGAACACCTGGCCTATCCGGCCGCGGCCCGCTGGCTGGCCGAAGGCCGTGTCAGCCTGGCGGCCGACCAGCGGGTCGACGTCGCGGGCAATCCGTCCCGCCTGTTCATGCTCGAGTCTTCCCGATGACCAAATCCTCTTTCCCCCGCTCCCGTTCCGGCCGCCCCGATCCCTCGGGCGATGGCCGCCGTCCCGCCCGCTCGTCCGGCGCGCCCCGCCGTGATGAAGGCGACCGGTTCGCCCGTTTCGGCGCAGTGCGCAGGGATGACGGCGACCGTTCCGAGCGTTCCCAGGGCCAGGGGGCGCCGCGCCGCGAGGACGGCGGCCGCTTCGCCCGGCCGTCCGGCGCGCCGCGCCGTGATGAAGGCGACCGGCCCCAGGCGCATGGCCCCCGGCCTTCGCGTCCGCCGTCTGGCCCGTCCCACGGGGGGCGGCCCCCCGCGGCTCGTCCCGACCGGCCGCGCATGCCCATGTCCGCCATCCGCATCGAGCAGGTCCAGCGTGTGCTGGGCGAACTGCTGCAATGGACGTATCCGGCCGACGCCACGCTGTCGCACTGGTTCCGGGCGCATCCCAACCTGGGCGGCCGCGACCGGGGCGAGATCGCCGAGTCGGTCTACGACGTGCTGCGCCACCTGCGCCGCTACCGCCGCATGGCCGAATCCGGCGTCGGACCGTCCTCGCGCCGCCTGGCCATCCTGGGCCTGGCCGCCACGCTGGGGCGGGAGGCCCTGGACGAAGGCCTGGAGCCCGCCGAGGCCGAATGGCTGCGGCACGTGCTGCGCATCGACCCGGCGACGCTGCCGCGCGCGGTGCGCGCCAGCATGCCGGATTGGCTGGACGAGCGCCTGGGCGCCATGGACGAGCCCGAGCGCCTGATGCAGTCCTTGAACCGCCAGGCGGCGCTCGACCTGCGCGTCAACCCGCTGAAGGCGGAGCGCGACGCCATGCTGGCCATGCTGCAGAACGGTCCCGCCGCGCAGTACGAGCCGCGGGCCATGCCGCACTCGCCCTGGGGCATTCGTGTCGCCGGCCGTCCCGCCATCAACCGCTGGCAACTGTTCGAGGACGGCAGCCTGGAAGTGCAGGACGAAGGCAGCCAACTGCTGGCGCTGCTGGTCGGCCCCAAGCGCGGCGAGATGATCATCGACTTCTGCGCCGGCGCCGGCGGCAAGAGCCTGCTGCTGGGCGCGCTGATGCGCTCCACCGGCCGCCTCTATGCCTTCGACGTGTCGGCGGCCCGCCTGGCGCGCGCCAAGCCGCGCTTTGCCCGCAGCGGCCTGTCCAACGTAGTGCCAGTGGCCATCGACGGCGACAACGACGCCCGGGTCAAGCGTCTGGCCGGCAAGGCCCAGCGCGTGCTGGTGGACGCGCCTTGCAGCGGTATCGGCACCTTGCGCCGCAATCCCGACCTTAAGTGGCGCCAGCACCCCGACTCGCTGGCCGAACTGTGCGAACTGCAGCACCGCATCCTGAAGAGCGCGGCGCGCTGCGTGGCGCCGGGCGGCCGTCTGGTCTATGCGACCTGCAGCCTGCTCGAAGAAGAAAACGCCGCCCAGGCCGAGCGTTTCCTGGCCGAGCATCCCGATTTCGAGCGGCTGGACGCCGCCGAGATCATCAAGAACCGTTGCCCCGGCCTGGAGCTGGAAGGTCCGTACATGCAACTGCGTCCGGACGTGCACGGCACGGATGGGTTCTTCGCCGCCGTGTTCGAGCGCCGCAAGGTGGCCAGGCCGGCCAAGGAAGCCGCGGCGAAGCAGGCGGTCGCGGCGGACGCCGACCAGGCGCTGGCCGCGGATGCGGATGTTCCGGCCGATGGCAGTGTGCCGGCCGATGGCGGCGCGCAGGCCGCGCCTCAGGGGAGCGTGGCCGCCGGCATCGAAGACGGCCAGGCGCCGCTGGCGGGTGACGAAGCGGCGCCGCCGGAAGCGGCCCCCGCGAAGCCGGCCTCGGCCTGATGCGCTTTCCGGCCGGCCAGGGCGGGTACCGCCTGGCCCGGTTCAGGGCCGGGCGGGCGGGGGCGCCTTCGGCGCCACGTTCACCTGCGAACGGTATCTTTCGATGTACGGTCCGCGCCGCTGATAGCGTACCTGCCAGGCCACCGTGTCGGCGCCGGGCCTGTCCGCCAGGTACATCACCTGCGCGATCGTCACCAGCTTGGCCGGGCAACGTCCCGAGGCCGGCGCCGGTGTCTGGGTGCGCACGATGGTGGCCTTGCCCAGCCGGGCCTTCTGGGTGATGCGCACGCGCGGCGCGCTCAACGCCTGGCAACTCTCGGGATCCACCTCGTAGTAGGTCGCCAGCACCACCTGGGTCCCACTGGCGACCTGGATCTGGGCGGACGCGGGCGCGCTGGCGGCCAGCAACAACAGCGGCGCGAGCAAGCGCCAGGCAAGGGAAGGCGACATGGGGAAAACCGGCGGAATACGTAGTTCCCGCACTTTATCGCGGCGCCGTCCGTGTAGCAAAATGTTGGAAACGCGCCACGGACGATGAATTCCCTGTCCAGGGCGCGCCGCGGGAAGGCGGGGCTTAGTCCTTGATTTATCTCAAGAACCTTTTTGAAACCCCACTGTCATAAGAAGACCGGGTAGGCTAAACTGCACCGGTAACCATACTTACGAGGCTCCCTCAAGCTTTATGGATCAACTCCTTTCGTTTTTGTCCGGCGGCCTGGCCCAAGCCGATTGGTGGCAGGTCGTCCTGTTCGCCCTGGTTGTCACCCACATCACGATCGTGTCGGTCACGGTATTCCTGCACCGCAGCCAGGCGCACCGGGGTCTCGAACTGCATCCCGCGGTCATGCATTTCTTCCGTTTCTGGCTGTGGCTGACCACCGGCATGGTTACCAAGGAATGGGTTGCCATCCACCGCAAGCACCACGCCAAGTGCGAGAAGGAAGGCGACCCCCATTCGCCCATGCTGTTCGGCATCTGGAAGGTGCTGTTCCGCGGCGCCGAACTCTATCGCCTCGAATCCGACAACCGTGAAACGATGGCCAAGTTCGGCCACGGCACGCCGGACGACTGGCTCGAGCGCAACCTCTACGCGCGCCGCAGCCTGTGGGGCGTGCTGCTCATGCTGGCCATCGACCTGTCGCTGTTCGGCGTGCTGGGCCTGACCGTCTGGGCTGTGCAGATGGCCTGGATTCCCTTCTGGGCGGCCGGCGTGGTCAACGGCATCGGGCACTACTGGGGCTACCGCAACTACAACAGCCCGGACACCAGCACCAACGTGTTCCCGTGGGGCATCATCATTGGCGGCGAAGAGCTGCACAACAACCATCATGCTCACGGCACCTCGGCCAAGTTCTCGGCCAAGTGGTACGAGTTCGACATCGGCTGGTGCTACATCAGCGTGCTGCGCTTCTTCGGCCTGGCCAAGGTCAAGAAGGTCGCGCCCAAGCTGAAGCTCGATCCGGCCGCCAAGTCCATCGACCTGCGCACGCTGCAAGGCGTCATCACGCACCGCTACGAAGTCATGGCCCGCTACGCCGACGTCATCAAGGATGCCGCGCGCGAAGAACTGGCCAAGATGAAGACCTCGCGCCGCAAGGGCAGCGACGACTGCCGCTGGACCATGCTGCACCGCGTGCGCCGTTCGCTGCATCGCAACGAAGACATCCTGCAACCCGAGCAGTTGGCCGCCGTCGACCAGGCCATCGCGCAGAACCAGTCGCTGTCCACGCTGGTGCAGATGCGCCGCGAACTGGGCCGCCTGTGGGAAAGCTCCAGCGCCAGCAGCGAACAACTGCTGAACGATCTGCAGGCCTGGTGCCAGCGCGCCCAACATAGCGGTATTTCCGGGCTCGAGCAGTTCGCGCTTCGTCTGCGCCGCTACGCGGCATGATGCTGGACAAGCTCAACCCCGAACAACGCGCCGCCGTCACGCTCGAACCGCAGCACGCCCTGGTCCTGGCCGGGGCGGGCAGCGGCAAGACCCGGGTACTCACCACCCGCATGGCGTGGCTTATCCAGACCAGCCAGGCCAGTCCATACGGACTGCTGGCGGTCACCTTCACCAACAAGGCAGCGCGTGAAATGCTCACGCGCATGACGGCCATCCTGCCCATCGATCCGCGTGGGCTCTGGATCGGCACGTTCCACGGCCTGTGCAACCGCATGCTGCGCGCGCATCACCGCGACGCCGGCCTGCCGCAGACTTTCCAGATCCTCGACACCACCGATCAACTGGCCGCCATCAAGCGGCTGCTGAAGGCCAATGGCATCGACGACGAGAAGTATCCGCCGCGCGATGTGCAGCGCTTCATCAACGGTTCGAAGGAAGACGGGCTGCGTTCGTCCGACGTCGAGGTCTGGGACAACGACAGCCACCGCCGTCGCCTGATCGACATCTACCAACTGTACGAAGCGCAATGCCAGCGCGAGGGCGTGGTCGACTTCGCCGAACTGCTGCTGCGCGCCTACGAGCTGCTCAGCCGCAACGCGCCGGTGCGCGAGCACTACCAGCGCCGTTTCCAGCACATCCTGGTCGACGAGTTCCAGGACACCAACGTGCTGCAGTACAAGTGGCTGCGCCTGCTGGCCGGCGGCGGCGCCAAGATCTTCGCGGTGGGTGACGACGACCAGTCCATCTACGCTTTTCGCGGCGCGAACGTCGGCAACATGGCCGACTTCGAGCGCGACTACGCGCACGGCACCGTCATCCGCCTCGAGCAGAATTACCGTTCGTACGGGCACATCCTCGATTCGGCCAACGCGCTGATCAGCAACAACGGCGGGCGCCTGGGCAAGAACCTCTGGACCGACCAGGGCGAGGGCGAACTGGTTCGCATCGTCGAGCAGCCCAGCGACGGCATGGAAGCCCAGTGGCTGGTCGAAGAGGTGCGCGCGCTCATCAACGATGGCCGCGCGCGCCGGGAAATCGCCGTGCTCTATCGCAGCAACGCGCAGTCGCGCGTCATCGAGCATGGGCTGTTCTCGTCCGGCATTCCATACAAGGTGTACGGCGGCCTGCGCTTCTTCGAGCGCCAGGAGGTCAAGCACGCGTTGGCCTACCTGCGCCTGATGGCCAATCCCAACGACGACACGTCCTGGATGCGGGTGGTCAATTTCCCCACGCGCGGCATCGGCGCGCGCACGCTCGAACAACTGGCCGACGCGGCGCGGGCCCATGACACCAGCCTGTACGGCGCGGTGGGCATGGTGCCGGGCAAGGGCGGCGCCAATCTGCAGCAGTTCGCGCAGCTCATCGGCCGCATGGCCGAGGAAACGCGCGGCCTGCCGCTGCCCGAGCTGGTCGAGCACATGCTGGCCGGCAGCGGGCTGGTCGAACACTACAAGACCGAGCGCGAAGGCGCCGAACGCCTGGAAAACCTGAACGAACTGGTCACCGCCGCGGCGGTCTTCGCGTCCGAAGAGCACTACGACGGCTTGCCCGCGGGCGTGGTGCCGCAGATGGATGCGCCGTCGGGCGACGGCGGCCAGGTGTCCGTGGCCGACGGCCTGACGCCGCTGGCCGCGTTCCTGTCCCACGCCGCGCTCGAGGCCGGCGACAACCAGGCGCAACAGGGCCAGGATGCCGTGCAGTTGATGACGGTGCACTCGGCCAAGGGCCTGGAATTCGACGCGGTGTTCATCACCGGCCTGGAAGAGGGCCTGTTTCCGCACGAGAACAGCATTCTCGAGCAATCCGGGCTGGAGGAAGAGCGCCGCCTGATGTACGTGGCGATCACGCGTGCGCGTGAACGGCTGTACATCAGCCTGGCGCAAAGCCGGATGCTGCACGGGCAGACGCGTTATGCGATGCGTTCGCGGTTTCTGGACGAGATTCCCGAGCAACACGTGAAGTGGATCACGCCGAAGGCCACGCTGCCGTCCGCGCAGCGCGAGGCGGCCTGGGGCGGCGATGCGTTCGGCCGCAAGAGCACGGGTACGATCGCGCCTCGTTCGCCCCGGGGCACGACCAGCGGCGTCACGGTCGGCGACAAAGAGTTCCGGATCGGCCAGGGGGTGCGGCATGCACGGTTTGGCGACGGAACCATCATCGGCCTGAGCGGGGCGGGGCAGGATGCCCAGGCGCAGATCCAGTTCCGGGATGTGGGGGCCAAGACCTTGGCCTTGGGGATTGCGAAGCTGGATATCGTCCAGGGGTGATCGGTCTTTTTCGTACGCGCGTTGTGGCTTGCTGTTGGTGTTTTCAGCACGGTTGCCGTGCTACGGGTTCCTTGCCCTGTATGGCGCCGTAGCCGCCATAAAGCAGGTCGTCCAGGGCATCCAGATCGTGTGCCGCTGCGGCCCCGGCGGCACACCCGAGTTCGGACGGTGCGCCGAAAGCACGGGGCGGCATTGCGCCGCCCCGTTTCCGATCAAGCCGGTGACTTGTCGATGTCTTCCAGGGATTCCTGGATTTCGAGCCACTGTTCTTCCAGTTCGTCCACTTTCTTGCCCAGTTCGCCGTGCTCGGCCATGACCTGCTGGCGTTCGGCCCGGCGGGAATCCGAGTAGAAATCGGGGTCGGCGATCAGGGCGTCCAGGACCTGGATGCGCTGGCGCGACTTTTCCATTTCGGTCTCGACCTTGGCCAGGCGGGCTTCGAGCGGCTTGCGCAGGGTGGACAGGCGCTGGCGCTGTTCGGCTTCCAGGCGTTTCTGTGCCTTGCGGTCGACCACCGGGACGGCCGTGGCGCCGCCCGCCGCGCGGGCGGCTTCGGCTTTCTCGGCGCGTTCAGCGGCGGTGCGGCTGGCCAGCCAGTCGCGGTAGTCCTCCAGGTCGCCGTCGAATTCGCGGACCTGGCCGTCGGCCACGATCCAGAAGCTGTCGACCGTGGTGCGCAGCAGGTGCCGGTCGTGCGAAACCAGCAGCATGCTGCCCGAGAATTCGGCCAGCGCGGCAGCCAGGGCCTCGCGGGTTTCCACGTCCAGGTGGTTGCTGGGTTCGTCCAGCAGCAGCAGGTTGGGCTTTTGCCAGACGATCAGGGACAGCGCCAGGCGCGCCTTTTCGCCGCCCGACATGGGACCGACCTTGCTCAGCACCGTCTCGCCCGAGAAGCCGAAGCCGCCCAGGTAGTTGCGCAGTTCCTGTTCGCGCACGTCGGGCGCCATGCGCGCCAGGTGTTGCAGCGGCGTGCTGTCCAGGTCCAGCATGTCGAGCTGGTGCTGGTGGAAATAACCGATGGCCAGGCCGCGCGAGGCGCGGCGTTCACCGGCCTGCACCGGGATTTCCTCGGCCAGGGTCTTGATCAGCGTGCTCTTGCCCGCGCCGTTGGCGCCCAGCACGCCGATACGGCTGCCCGCGCGCACCATCAGCGTCACGTCGCGCAGGATGGGGGCTTCGGGATAGCCCGCCGAGGCATGTTCCAGCACCAGCAGGGGGTCGGGCGTGTGCTCGGGGGACGGGATGCGGATGTCGATGCCGGCCTCGGCATGCAGCGGCGCGCGGGCCTCCATGCGTGCCAGGGCCTTCACGCGGCTTTGTGCCTGCTTGGCCTTCGATGCCTTGGCCTTGAAGCGGTCGATGAAACTTTGCAGCCGTGCCGCCTCGCGATTCTGGCGCTCGTAGGCCACATTGGCCTGGCGCAGCCGCTCGGCGCGCTGCGTGACGAAGTCTTCGTAGCCGCCGCGGTAACGGATCAGCTTGGCGTGGTCGAAGTGCAGCACGGCGCGGGCGACGGCATCGAGGAACTCGGTATCGTGCGAGATCAGCAGCACGGTGCCGGGGTAGGCGCCCAGCCACTTCTCGAGCCACAGCATGGCGTCGAGGTCCAGGTGGTTGGTGGGTTCGTCCAGCAGCAGCAGGTCGGACGGCGCCATCAGCGCGCTGGCCAGCGCCAGGCGCATGCGCCAACCGCCGGAGAAGCTTTCCACGGGCCGCATCCACTGGTCGGGCGCGAAGCCCAGGCCGGCCAGCAGTTGCTCCGCGCGGGACGCGGCATCCCAGGCGCCGGCCTCGGCCAGTTCGGCCTCGACCTCGGCGATCCGCGTGCCCTGGTCGGGCGACAGCGCCTCGCGCTGGGCCTGCAGGCCGCGCAGATGCCGGTCGCCGTCGATGACGAATTCGCGCGCGGGTTGCGCGTCGGCCGCGATTTCCTGCTTCACGCTGGCGATGCGCCAGCCCGCGGGCAGGTCCAGCGTGCCGGCATCGGCGTCCAGCGTGCCCGTCAGCAGGCCGAACAGCGACGACTTGCCCGCGCCGTTCTTGCCGACGATGCCGACGCGCTCGCCGGGGTGCACGACGAATTCAGCGCCGTCCAACAGCACCTTGGTGCCGCGGCGCAGGGTCAATCCAGAAGCACGTATCACAGTTGTTCGCGGGTCAGCAGCAGGATCTGGTTCGAGGTCTCGGCGCTGTCCAGCCAGACCGGATCCAACTCGGGGAAGGCGGCGACGAAGTGCTCGTGCTCGTTGCCGATCTCCAGCACCAGCACCCCGTGCGGGGCCAGGAAATCCGGCGCACGGGCCAGGATGGTGCGCACCAGGTCCATGCCATCGGTGCCGCCCGCCAGCGCCATCCTGGGCTCGTGGCGGTATTCCTGCGGCAGCGCGTCCATCGAGGCGCTGTTCACGTAGGGCGGATTGCAGACGATGACGTCGTAGCGGCGCTCGGGCAGGGCGTCGAACAGGTTGCCCTGGTGCAGCGCCAGGCGGTCTTGCAGGCCATAGTCGGCCACGTTGCGGGCGGCCACTTCCAGGGCGTCGGGCGACAGGTCGACGGCATCGACCAGAGCGCTGGGGAATGCCAGCGCGGTCAGGATGGCCAGGCAGCCCGAGCCGGTGCACATGTCCAGCGCGTACCGCACCTCGTCGGCATCGGCGACCCAGGGCGCGAAGCCGGTCTCCAGCAGTTCGGCGATGGGCGAGCGCGGCACGATCACGCGTTGGTCGACGTAGAAGCGATGGCCGCGCAGCCAGGCCTCGTGGGTGAGGTAGGGCGCGGGCAGGCGGTCGGTGACGCGGCGGTCGATCAGGTCGAGCACGCGCTCGCGCTCGCTGGACAGCACGCGTGCGTCCAGGAAGGGATCGAGCGTGTCCAGCGGCAGGTGCAGCGTATGCAGCACCAGGTACACGGCCTCGTCGTAGGGGTTGTCCGTGCCGTGGCCCAGCACCGCGTGCGTGGCATTCAGGCGCGATACGGCGTAGCGCACCAGATCGCGCACGGTAAGCAGTTCGGTTCGGGCGTTTGCAGGCACCATGGAGCCTCAGCGAGCCGCCGGCAGCAGGTTTTCCAGCGTGCGGCGGTAGATGTTCTTCAGGGGTTCCAGGCTGGTCAGCTCGATGCGTTCGTTGACCTTGTGGATGGTGGCGTTGCAGGGTCCGAATTCGATCACCTGCGGACAGATCTTGGCGATGAAGCGCCCATCCGACGTGCCGCCGGTGGTCGACAGTTCGGCCGTCACGCCGGTTTCGTCGGCGATGGCCCGCACCAGCGCGTCGGTCAGGGTGCCGCGCGGCGTCAGGAAGGGCTCGCCGCCCAGGTTCCAGTCCAGTTCGTATTCCAGGCCGTGCCTGTCCAGCACCGCGTGCACCTGTGCCTTCAGGCCGTCCGGCGTGCTGGCGGTGGAGAACCGGAAGTTGAACAGCGCCACCGCCGTGCCCGGCACCACGTTCGTGGCGCCCGTGCCCGCGTTCAGGTTGGACACCTGGAACGTGGTCGGCGGGAAGTATTCGTTGCCCTGGTCCCATTCGATGGCAACCAGTTCGGCCAGCGCGGGCGCCAACTGGTGCACGGGGTTGCGCGCCAGGTGCGGGTAGGCCACATGGCCCTGCACGCCCTTGACGGTCAGCTTGCCCGACAGCGAGCCGCGGCGGCCGTTCTTGCAGGTATCGCCCAGCACGTTGCCGGACGTCGGCTCGCCCACGATGCAGTAGTCCAGCTGCACGCCGCGGCGCGTCAGTTCCTCGCAGACGATGACGGTGCCGTCGACCGCGGGGCCTTCTTCGTCGGAGGTCAGCAGCAGCGCGATCGAGCCGCCGTGTTGCGGATTGGCCGCCACGAACTCCTCGGCCGCCACCACGAAGGCGGCGATCGAGCTTTTCATGTCGGCCGCGCCGCGGCCATACAGGAAGCCATCGCGTTCGGTGGGCACGAACGGATCGCTTTCCCAGTGCTCGCGCGGACCGGGCGGGACCACGTCGGTGTGGCCCGCGAACACGGTCAGCGGCGCGGACTCGCCGCGCCGCGCCCACAGGTTGGTGACGCCGCCGCGCGAGATGGTCTCGCAACGAAAGCCCATGCGCGCCAGGCGCTGCGCCAGCAACTGCTGGCAATCCAGATCGTCGGGGGTGACCGACGGGCGGGCGATCAGGTCGCGGACCAGGTCGAGGACGGCGTTGCTCATCAGGCCCTCAGCAGGTCGTTGATGCTGGTCTTGGCGCGGGTCTGCGCGTCGACGCGCTTGACGATCACGGCGCAAGCCAGGCTGTGCGAGCCGTCGGCCGAGGGCAGCGAGCCCGGCACGACGACCGAACCCGACGGCACGCGGCCGTAGGTGATCTTGCCGGTGGCGCGGTCATAGATCTTGGTGCTTTGCGACAGGTACACGCCCATGGCCAGCACCGAGTTCTCTTCCACGACCACGCCTTCCACGACTTCCGAGCGGGCGCCGATGAAGCAGTTGTCCTCGATGATGGTGGGGTTGGCCTGCAGCGGCTCCAGCACGCCGCCGATGCCCACGCCGCCCGACAGGTGCACGTTCTTGCCGATCTGGGCGCACGAGCCGACGGTGGCCCAGGTGTCTACCATCGTGCCTTCGTCGACGTAGGCGCCGATGTTGACGTACGAGGGCATCAGCACCACGTTGCGGGCGATGAAGGCGCCGCGGCGGGCCACGGCGGGCGGCACCACGCGATAGCCGCCGGCCTTGAAGGCGTGATCGCCGTACTCGGCGAACTTCAGCGGCACCTTGTCGTAGAACTGCACCGGCGACTGGCCCATGACGACGTTGTCCTGCAGGCGGAACGACAGCAGCACGGCCTTCTTGATCCACTGGTGCACGACCCAGTCGGCGCCGGTCTTCTCGGCCACGCGCAGGCGGCCCATGTCCAGGGCGTCGATCGTGTGCTCGACGGCCTCGCGGATCTCGGCGCTGGCGTCGGAGGGGGAGATGCCGGTGCGGTGCTCCCAGGCGGTTTCGATGGTGGTCTGCAGGTCGAGAGTCATTGTGGTCCGATGTGTAGACGGGTTGATGAGAGGGGGATTCGAATGGATTCAGGCATGGGGGCGCACGAAGCGCGCGATGCGCTCGGCGGCCTCCACGCATTGCGCCAGCGGCGCGACCAGCGCCAGCCGCACCCGGCCGCAGCCGGGATTGGCGCCATGGGCCTCGCGCGCCAGGAAGCTGCCCGGCAGCACGGTGACCGCGGTGCTGCCGTAGAGGTCGCGGGCGAACGCGGTATCGGGGCCCGGCGTGCGCGCCCACAGGTAGAACGAGGCCTGCGGCCGGCGCACGTCCAGCACGGATTGCAGGATGGGCAGCACGGCGTCGAATTTCTCGCGGTACTGGCGGCGATTGTCGCGCACATGGTCTTCGTCGTGCCAGGCGGCGATGCTGGCCGAGGCCACCGCCGGGCTCATGGCGCTGCCATGATACGTGCGATAGCGCAGGAAAGGCGCGATCAGCGCGGCGTCGCCCGCCACGAAGCCCGAGCGCAGCCCGGGCACGTTGGAGCGCTTGGACAGGCTGGAGAAGGCCACCAGCCCGCGATAATCGTCACGGCCCAGCCGGCGCGCGGCCTGCAGGCTGCCCAGCGGGGGATCGCCTTCGTCGAGATAGATCTCGGAATAGCACTCGTCCGAGGCGATGACGAAGCCATGACGGTCGGCCAGCGCGAACAGTTCGCGCCAGTCTTCCAGCGACATGACGTTGCCGGCCGGATTGCCCGGCGAGCACACGAAAACCAGCCGCGTCTGGCGCCATACGTCCTCGGGCACGTCGCCCCAGTTGCAGCCGAAGTCGCGCGCCGGGTCGGCGTTCAGGAAGTAGGGCCGTCCGCCCGCCAGCAGCGTGGCGCCTTCGTAGATCTGGTAGAACGGGTTCGGGCACACTACGCGCTGATTGCCCGTGGGATCGAGCACCACCTGGGCGAAGGCGAAAAGCGCCTCGCGCGAGCCGAGCACGGGCAGCACCTGCGTGTCGGCGTCCGGCGCGGGAATGCTGTAGCGGTGCGCCAGCCACTGGGCGATGGCCTGGCGCAGGCGCGGATCGCCATGGGTGGCCGGATAGACCGACAGCCCATCGAGACCGTCGCGCAGGGCTTGCATGACCGGCTCGGGCGCGGCATGCTTGGGTTCGCCGATGGACAGATTGATCGGCGTCGATGCGTGCGCCGCCGCCTGCGCCGAGGCCAGCAGCGCACGCAGCTTCTCGAACGGATAGGGGTGCAAAATATCGAGGCGGGGATTCATGGCCCAAGATTTTACCAAGCAAGCTACAATAGCGGGCTTGGCTTTGCGAGGGTGGCGAAATTGGTAGACGCACCTGGTTTAGGTCCAGACGCCGTTAAGGTGTAGGGGTTCGAGTCCCCTCCCTCGCACCAAGTTCGCCGCATGTCCTCTTTCCAGGAGGCAAGCATGCCGCAATTCGGATTGCCCTTGCGCCGCCGCGTGCGCAAGCTGGTCGGAATCTACGCCGATCGCGCCGTACAGCTGATCGGCGGGCACCCCTATGTCGCCGGGTTAGCCGGTACGCTCATCGCGCTGGCCATGGCCAGCCTCATCGGCAGCATCCTCTACCTCGGCCGCACCGACGCGCTGGCGCGCGCCCGCGATTCGGCCGCCAGCCTCGTTGCCATCATGACCGGCGATCTCGAGCGCAACATCGAGACCTACAACCTGTCGCTGCAGGGCGTGGTCGAAAGCGCGCAGCGGCCCGGCATCTGGGAGCTGCCGGCCGATCTGCGCCAAAGCCTGCTGTTCGACCGTTTCACCACCGCCAGCTACGTCAGCGGCGCCTACGTGGTCGACGTGAACGGCGCCGTCGTGGCGTCGCAGAGCCGGCTGATCGACCGCACGGTGCGCTTTTCCGACCGCGACTACTTCCTGGTGCACCAGCGCAGTCCCGCCGTCGGCCTGTATGTGTCCCATCCGTTCCGGTCGAGGTTGCGCGGCGGGGCGCTGTCCATCGGCCTGACGCGCCGCATCAACGCGCCCGATGGCAGTTTCGACGGCGTCGCGCTGATGGCCGTGCCGGTCGATTTCTTCCAGCGGCTGGTCGACCGCGTCAACACGGGCGCCGCGGGCTCGGCCTTCATCGCGCTGTCCGATGGCACCTGGCTGGCGCGCAAGCCCACGCTGAACGCCGAGGTCAACACCAACCGGACACGCCTGCCCGCGTTCGCCATGATGGCCACCCAGGTCCCCGACTCATACGTGGCCCGCTCGCGTGTGGACGGGGTGGAGCGCATTTTCACCTTCGCGCGCGTACCCGGCAGTCCCTTGATCGCGGTGGTGGCGCCGGCGGTCGACGACGTGCTGGCCGACTGGCGCGAACGCAGCGTCGTGGTCGGTGGGCTGACGGCGGGGCTGGTCGGCCTGTTCATCCTGTTGTCGTGGCTCTTGGCCTTCAGCCTGCGCGACAAGCTGCGCGCGCAGATCGAGCTGGAGCGCCTGGCCGTCACCGACGGCCTGACAGGCCTGAGCAACCGGCGGGCCCTGGATGTCCGTCTCGAGCAGGAATGGGCGCGTGCGCGGCGTGCCGGCACTCCGCTGGCGGTGCTGTTCATCGACGTGGACCATTTCAAGCAGTTCAACGATAACTACGGCCACGGAGCCGGTGACGAGGTGCTGGCGGCAGTGGCGCAGTGCATCAGTTCCTGCGCGCGCCGGCCTGCGGACATGCCCGCGCGGTACGGCGGCGAAGAGTTCGCGATGGTGCTGCCCGAACTGGCCACGGAGCAGGCGACGGCGGTGGCCGAGCGCGTGCGCAAGAAGGTCCAGGCGTTGCACGTGGCGCACCAGCACAGCGTGCATGGCGAGGTCACGGTCAGCATCGGCGCGGCCAGTTGCATGCCGGCGGCGGGCGGGTCCGTGGACAACCTGTTGCGCGTGGCCGATGCGCTGCTCTACGACGCCAAGCTGAACGGACGCAACCGCGTGCAGTCGGCCACGGCGGCGCAGGACGGACCAGGCCCGCAGCCGGCTGCCGCCTAGGATGCCAGCGGAAGCGGAAGCGAGCAGGGCGCGCGCGGTATCGGCCATGCCGCGCCAAGGAGACCACGCTCGTTGCGCCACGCCCGTTGCACGGCGCCCGTTGCACGGCGCCCGTTGCACGGCGCCCGTTGCACGGCGCCAGCAAACATTCTCGGAAACGTGCATAATGAGAGGGTAATGGGTAGCCGTATCCTCGGTTGCCGACTCAAGATCCTCAGCAAGCCATCCTTCCGCAAGACATCCCTGCCCCGGGCCACGCCCGCCAGGCCGCAAGCCTCTCCATGCAGTACGAATCCCTGTTCTGGTCCATGGCGGCCCTCGTTGCGCTAGCGCTCGTGGGGGGCACGTTGCTGGCCGTCTTGCGTTCGGTCGCGCACAGCGTGGCGGGCGTGCTGGTGGGCGCTCTGTGCGTGCTGGTGGCGGTTCTGCTGGCGTCCGGCGAGGGCGAACTGGCCAGCCAGTCCTGGCTGCTCGCAGTGGCCTCCTTCCTGTTCTGCTCGGTTATCGGCACAGCGGCCACGCTGGTGGCGCGTAAAGTGCTGCTGCGCATGCGGGCGCGATAAGCGTTCGCGTTTTTCAATTCAAACAAGGCGATACCGATCATGGAAATCCTCAGCCGCCGCCAGGCCACGCTCGAGCACGGGCTTTGTCTGGAAACCACGCTGGAAGGCGCCAGCTTGACGGTGTACGTCATGCTGGGCGATGCCGACCTGGAATCGATTCCCGCCATTGTGCCGCCGGAATTGGTCGAAGCGGGCGCCGCCATACACGCGGCGGGCATCGACGATATTGATCAAGCGCAAGATCAGGTCGATCAAGTGCTTGAAAACGTCAATCCCGGCGATGTCGTGGTGTTTTTCTGCCCCGACGAGAACAGTTTCGGGGCGGCTTTGGATTTGCTCGGATTACCGATTGATGACTAATATTTGCACTTACTGATTTGGTGTAATCCTTGACCTGCGTTACCATCTGTCCCCCACGTCTTTCGCGGGGCGGGCCAGTGACGTTTTGCATTAATGGGCATTTGTTGCTCAACATACGTCCCTGTTTCTCTTTGTTGCATTATGGGCACGCATTTTTGAGGATTATGTTGACTTGAGAGGGGAATCTGACGATAGTGTCGGCACACGATCCAGGGTGTTGATGCTTGTACAGTACCTTGCCTTATCGGCGACCGTTCTTGTTCTACTGTCCCCTCCTTGCTTGACTCGTGGTCCCGGGCGCAAGCCCAATTTAAATCTCTAGGAAATACAGTATGGAAACCGGCGTCGTTAAATGGTTCAACGCGGAAAAGGGTTATGGCTTCATCACCCCGGAATCGGGTGGTAAGGACCTGTTCGCTCACTTCTCGGAAATCCAATCGCAGGGCTTCAAGTCGCTGGAAGAAAACCAGCGCGTCAGCTTCGTGACGGCGATGGGCCCCAAGGGTCCCCAGGCCACGAAGATCACGCCCCTGTAAGGCGAGACCTGAAGTTCTGAAAAAGCCCCGCAAGGGGCTTTTTTAATTTCCGCGGTATCGGTTTCCACCGGCCCTGCAGTTCTGCCGGGGCGTATTCGCGGTAAACCGGCGTTGCATGCGGCTTGGTATAAACCCTAGGTTAATCAAAGCGCGGGACGGCCAGGCGGGCAATACGGCTATTCCGCTGCCCGCTGGTTATTGAAAAAATTGTATGCTTGTGTAACAAAACACCTGGTTGCATACCCATTCCCGCCTCCGTTGACCCCCGCCGACGACGCTCCTAAACTGAGTCGGCGAGATTTTCAAGCAGTGCGGCTGTGTGCTGTTTTGTGCCGTGTGTATGTACCGCTTTGTCGGGCGTCGTTCCCTACTTGATGATCTGGCGCTTCCGCGAGCAATCGCTACTAGGTTGAAGGACACATCATGGCAACAGGCATCGTCAAATGGTTCAACGCCGAGAAGGGGTATGGGTTCATCGTGCCCGATGACGGCAGCAAGGATCTCTTCGCACACTATTCCGAGATCCGCAGCGAGGGCTACAAGTCGCTGCAGGAGAACCAGCGCGTCACCTTTGAGATCGGCGAGGGCCCCAAAGGGCCCAGCGCCAAGAACATCAAGGTCGCGTCCTGAGCGGATGGACGGAGGAGGGTGCGGGCGTGTCTCGCGCCACACGAAAAAATCCCGGCCTGGCGCCGGGATTTTTATTCGTACCGCGAGACGCGCGTCTCAGTGGCGGGCCGCCCTGTCGTCGTGGCGGGGGGCATGGGGCATCACGGTCAGCCGGTCGACGTAGGCGATGCCGATGGCCGACAGGATGAACAGCGCGTGGATGATCGCTTGCCACATCACGCCCTGTTCCGTGACGCGCGAGCCCGCCGTGCCCAGGTTGCCGACCTCGATGAAGGTGCGCAGCAGGTGGATCGACGAGATGCCGATGATGGCCATGGCCAGCTTGACCTTGAGCACGCTGGCATTGACGTGGCTCAGCCATTCGGGCTGGTCGGGGTGGCCTTCGAGCCGCAGGCGCGACACGAAGGTCTCGTAGCCGCCGACGATGACCATCACCAGCAGGTTCGAGATCATCACGACGTCGATCAGGCCCAGGACGATGAGCATGATCTCGAGTTCGCCGAAGCTGGTGGCGTGGGTGACCAGGTGCCAGAGTTCCTTCAGGAACAGCAGGACGTAGACGCCCTGGGCGATGATCAGGCCCAGGTACAGGGGCAGTTGCAGCCAGCGCGAACTGAAGATCAGCGCCGGCAGGGGTTGCAGGCGGCGGGAGGTGGGGTGCGACATCATGGTGGGTACGAGCCGGTTGTTGGGGGTGGTGCCGGGGTCAGATTCTATCAATCCGGCAAGAGGGATGTTGCGTTGCGTCACCCGAGGCGGAAGGCCCCCGGGTAGGGGCTCGGCGGTTTCCGGTAAAATGACTCGTTTATCCGCATCTCTTCTTCTACCTCTCGGAAAATAGGTCTTTTAATGCAGCCTGTGGTTGAAACCCTCTCCGGCCTCGAGCGCCGTGTTGATCTGTCCGTCTCGGTCGCCGACGTCGAAAAGGAAGTCCAGGCGCAATTGCAGCGCGTGGCGCGCACGGCCAAGGTGCCTGGCTTCCGTCCCGGCAAGGCTCCCATCGGCATGCTCGAGCGCAGCCATGGCCCCGGCATCCGCTATGACGTGATCAACAGCCAGGTGGGCCGTGCCTTCGAGCAGGCCATCGACGACGCCAAGCTGCGCGTCGCCGGTGCCCCCACCCTCGAACCCAAGACCGAAGGCGTGGCTGACGACACGCTGGCTTTCTCGGCCACCTTCGAGGTCTATCCCGAAGTCGCCGTGCCCGACCTGTCGACCCTGGCCGTCACGCGCACCACCACCGAGGTGTCGGACGCCGAGGTCGAGAAGACCATCGACGTCCTGCGCAAGCAGCGCGCCACGTTCGAGGCCCGCGAAGACCGCGCCGCCGCCGACGGCGACCGCATCACCCTCGACTTCGCCGGCACCATCGACGGCGTGCCGTTCGAAGGCGGCAAGGCCGAAGGCTTCCCCTTCGTGCTGGGCCAGGGCCGCATGCTGCCCGAGTTCGAGGACGCCGCCCGCGGCCTGAAGGCTGGCGAAACCAAGGTCTTCCCGCTGAAATTTCCCGATGACTACCAAGGCGCCGAAGTCGCCGGCAAGACGGCCGAATTCACCATCACGGTGAAGGAAGTGGCCGAAGGCGTGCTGCCCGAAGTCGACGGCGAGTTCGCCAAGTCGCTCGGCCAGGCCGAGGGCGACGTCCAGAAGCTGCGCGCCGACATCCGTGCGAACATCGAGCGCGAGGTCAAGAACCGCGCCCAGAGCCGCACCAAGGCCAGCGTCATGGACGCCCTGGTCGGCGCCGCCCAGTTCGACGTGCCCCGCGCCCTGATCGACAGCGACGCGCAGAGCCGCGTGGCCGCCGCCCGCGAGGAACTGAAGCAGCGTGGCGTGCCGAACGCCGACTCGATGCCCATCCCGGCCGAAGCCTTCACGGAAGAGTCGACCCGCCGCGTGCGCCTGGGCCTGCTGATCTCCGAGCTGGTCAAGCAGGCGCAACTGCAGGCCAAGCCCGAGCAGGTGCGTGAACGCATCGAAGAGTTCGCCCAGAACTACGAGCAGCCGGCCCAGGTGGTCAGCTACTATCTGTCCGACCGCCAGCGCCGCGCCGAAATCGAGGCCATCGTGCTGGAGGACAACGTCGTTGCCCACGTGCTGGGCCAGGCCAAGGTCACCGACGAAGCGGTGCCTTTCGATCAGTTGATGGGGATGTAAAGCATGCAGAGATTCACCGATTTCTACGCGTCCATGCACGGCGGTTCGTCGGTCACGCCGACCGGCCTGGGGTACATCCCCATGGTCATCGAGCAGTCGGGACGCGGCGAGCGTGCTTACGACATCTACTCGCGCCTGCTGCGCGAGCGGCTGATCTTCCTGGTCGGTCCGGTCAACGACGCCACCGCCAACCTGGTGGTGGCGCAGCTGCTGTTCCTGGAATCGGAGAATCCCGACAAGGACGTCTCGTTCTACATCAACTCGCCCGGCGGGTCGGTGTACGCGGGCATGGCCATCTACGACACCATGCAGTTCATCAAGCCCGACGTGTCGACGCTGTGCACGGGGCTGGCGGCCAGCATGGGCGCGTTCCTGCTGGCGGCGGGCAAGAAGGGCAAGCGGTTCTCGTTGCCCAACTCCCGCATCATGATCCACCAGCCTTCGGGCGGCGCCCAGGGCCAGGCCACCGACATCCAGATCCAGGCGCGCGAGATCCTGGATCTGCGTGAGCGCCTGAACCGCATCCTGGCCGACAACACCGGCCAGCCCGTCGAGCGCATTGCGGTGGACACGGAGCGTGACAACTTCATGTCCGCCGAAGATGCGGTATCGTATGGTCTGGTGGACAAGGTTCTGACGACCCGTGCGGACGTCTGATAGCCAGGAAGTTCCAACCCCGGACGCTTGAGTTCCCGGGGGCTGCAACAGGCCCTCGTCCGCACTGCCGTCATTTTTTCGACTAAGCGTTGGATGCGTCGGCCGCCCAGGCGGCGGGCGCATCCGGCTCCCAGAGAAACGAAATACTTATGCCTGAAAAAAAGGGATCGGCAGACGCAAAGGTGCTGCATTGCTCGTTCTGCAACAAGAGCCAGCATGAAGTCCGCAAGCTGATCGCAGGTCCGTCCGTATTCATCTGCGATGAATGCATCGACCTGTGCAACGACATCATCCGCGAGGAGGCCCAGGCCACCGCGCGCGCGGCGATTCGCTCCGAGCTGCCCACCCCGGCCGAAATCAAGACGTTCCTCGATCAGTACGTCATCGGCCAGACTTCGCCCAAGCGCATGCTTGCCGTGGCTGTCTACAACCACTACAAGCGCATCCGCCACGGCGAGATCAAGGGCGACGAGGTCGAGCTGTCCAAGAGCAACATCATGCTCATCGGCCCCACCGGCTCGGGCAAGACGCTGCTGGCCCAGACGCTGGCGCGCATGCTGAACGTGCCGTTCGTCATGGCCGACGCCACCACGCTGACGGAAGCCGGCTACGTGGGCGAGGACGTCGAGAACATCATCCAGAAGCTGCTGCAGAACTGCAATTACGATGTCGAGAAGGCGCAGCGCGCCATCATCTACATCGACGAGATCGACAAGATCTCGCGCAAGTCCGACAACCCGTCCATCACGCGTGATGTGTCGGGCGAGGGCGTGCAGCAGGCGCTGCTGAAGCTGATCGAGGGCACCATCGCCTCGGTGCCGCCGCAAGGTGGCCGCAAGCATCCCAATCAGGACTTCGTCCAGGTGGACACCACCAACATCCTGTTCATCGTCGGCGGCGCCTTCGACGGACTGGAAAAGGTCATCCGCGACCGCACCGAGAAATCCGGCATCGGCTTCTCGGCCGCCGTCCGGGCCAAGTCCGAGCGCGGCGTGGGCGAGCTGTTCAGTGAAGTCGAGCCCGAAGACCTGATCAAGTTCGGTCTCATCCCCGAACTGGTGGGCCGTCTGCCCGTGGTCGCCACGCTGGACGAACTCGACGAGGCTGCCCTGGTGCAGATCCTCACCGAGCCCAAGAACTCGCTGGTCAAGCAGTTCCAGAAGCTGTTCGCCATGGAAGGCGCCGAGCTCGACGTGCGGCCGGGGGCCATGAAGGCCATCGCCCGCAAGGCGCTCAAGCGCAAGACCGGCGCGCGCGGCCTGCGTTCCATCCTCGAAGGCGCGCTGCTGGACACCATGTACGACCTGCCGTCGCAAGGCAACGTCAAGCGCGTGGTGCTGGACGACGGCGCGGTCGAAGGCGAGGGCAAGCCCCTGCTGATCTACGCCGACGACCAAGGCGGCGAAACCGAAGCCAAGCCGTCACGCGGCGAGGTCCGCAACGCCGCCGCCTGATCGGATGGATGCCTCGCGCATCGCGCTCATACCCATGCTGCCTGCATGGGCTTGAAACCCCAAAATAGGGGCATCAGGCCCTTGAAAGCAGCAAAAAACCCTCAAAAACCCGTCGTGTACGGGTTTTTTTGCATTCGGGCCCGGCATCGCCGACGGTCGCTTGAATTTTCAGCTATTGTTCCCATATCAGACGTAATCGATGAGCCTGTCCAGTCTGATAGGCCCGTCCCCGATACGCCGAGTCAACCGAGGAATTCCTATGTCTGCCAGCCAGACCCTGCCTTCCGAACCCATCGACCTCCCGCTGCTTCCGCTGCGAGACGTCGTGGTGTTTCCGCATATGGTCATCCCGCTGTTCGTCGGCCGCCCGCGCTCCATCCGCGCGCTCGAGGTCGCCATGGAGGCCGGCAAAAGCATCATGCT
Source organism: Bordetella ansorpii (assembly GCF_900078705.1). Classification (GTDB taxonomy): domain Bacteria; phylum Pseudomonadota; class Gammaproteobacteria; order Burkholderiales; family Burkholderiaceae_B; genus Bordetella; species Bordetella ansorpii_A. The sequence continues at coordinate 609,629 of NZ_FKIF01000007.1, read as the reverse complement.
GGTCGCCCAGAAATCGGCCGGCAAAGACGATCCCACGCCGGAAGACGTGTACGAGATCGGCTGCGTCGCCGGCATCCTGCAAATGCTCAAGCTGCCCGATGGCACCGTGAAGGTGCTGGTCGAGGGTACGCAGCGCGCCCGCATCGACAGCATCCAGGACGTCGATTCCCACTTCACCTGCCAGGTCACGCCGATCGAGCCGGATGCCAACCAGGGCTCCGAGACCGAGGCGCTGCGCCGCGCCATCGTGGCCCAGTTCGAGCAGTACGTGAAGCTCAACAAGAAGATCCCGCCCGAGATCCTCACCTCGCTGGCTGGCATCGACGACGCCGGCCGACTGGCCGATACCATCGCCGCGCACCTGCCGCTCAAGCTCGAGCAGAAGCAGGCCATGCTGGAGATCACCGGCACGTCGCAGCGCCTCGAGGGCCTGCTGACGCAGCTCGAGACCGAGATCGACATCCTGCAGGTCGAGAAGCGCATTCGCGGCCGCGTCAAGAAGCAGATGGAGAAGAGCCAGCGCGACTACTACCTGAACGAGCAGGTCAAGGCCATCCAGAAGGAACTGGGCGAAGGCGAAGAGGGCGCTGATCTCGAAGAGCTGGAAAAGAAGATCATCGCCGCGCACATGCCCAAGGAGGCGCGCAAGAAGGCCGATGCCGAGCTCAAGAAGCTCAAGCTGATGTCGCCCATGTCGGCCGAAGCCACCGTGGTGCGCAACTACATCGACACGCTCATCAATCTTCCCTGGAAGAAGAAGAGCAAGATCAACAATTCCATCGTCAACGCCGAGAAGGTGCTGGACGACGACCACTACGGCCTGGAGAAGGTCAAGGAACGCATCCTCGAATATCTCGCGGTGCAGCAGCGCGTGGACAAGGTCAAGGCGCCGATCCTGTGCCTGGTCGGACCTCCGGGCGTGGGCAAGACCTCGCTGGGCCAGTCCATTGCCAAGGCCACGAACCGCAAGTTCGTGCGCATGGCGCTGGGCGGCGTGCGCGACGAGGCCGAGATCCGTGGCCACCGCCGTACGTACATCGGCTCGATGCCGGGCAAGATCCTGCAGAACATGAGCAAGGTCGCCGTGCGCAACCCGCTGTTCCTGCTCGACGAGATCGACAAGCTCGGCATGGACTTCCGCGGCGATCCGTCGTCGGCGCTGCTCGAGGTGCTGGATCCGGAACAGAACCACACGTTCCAGGACCACTACATCGAGGTCGACTTCGATCTGTCCGACGTCATGTTCGTGGCCACCAGCAACACGCTGAACATTCCGCCGGCCCTGCTGGACCGCATGGAAGTGATCCGCCTGTCCGGCTACACCGAGGAAGAGAAGATCCATATCGCCCGCGACCATCTGCTGCCCAAGCTGATGAAGAACAACGGCGTGAAGGAAGGCGAACTGTCGGTGGACGACAGCGCGCTGCGCGACATCGTGCGCTACTACACCCGCGAAGCCGGTGTGCGCGCGCTCGAACGCGAAATCGGCAAGATCTGCCGCAAGGTCATCAAGAAGCTGCTGACCCAGACGGACAAGGGCGGAGAAGCCGTCGGCACGGTCACGGTCAACGCCGAGAACCTGAACGACTACCTGGGCGTGCGCCGCTACACGTTCGGCATGGCCGAGAAGGAAAACCAGATCGGCCAGGTCACGGGTCTGGCGTGGACGGAAGTGGGCGGCGATCTGCTGACCATCGAAGTCGCCGACATGCCCGGCAAGGGCGTCATCCAACGCACCGGTTCGCTGGGCGACGTGATGAAGGAATCGGTCGAGGCGGCCCGCACGGTGGTGCGTTCGCGCGCCCGCCGCCTGGGCTTTGCCGACAGCGTGTTCGAGAAGCACGACATGCACGTGCACGTGCCCGAGGGCGCCACGCCCAAGGATGGTCCGTCGGCCGGTATCGCCATCACCACGGCGATGGTGTCCGCGCTGTCGCGCATCCCGGTGCGTGCCGACGTGGCCATGACGGGCGAGATCACGCTGCGCGGCGAGGTCCTGCCCATCGGCGGCCTGAAGGAAAAGTTGCTGGCGGCCCACCGCGGCGGCATCAAGACGGTGCTGATTCCCGAGGAAAACGTGAAAGACCTGGCCGACATCCCGGACAACGTCAAGAACTTCCTCGAGATCGTTCCCGTGCGCTGGATCGACAAGGTGCTGGAACTGGCGCTGGAGCGCCAGCCCGAGCCTCTGGCCGAAGAGGAAGCCGTCAAGGAGCCCCTGGTGGCTGCCAAGCCGGCCGAACCTGCCGGCGCTGGCGATCAGATCAAGCACTGATCGATCACGGCGGGAAGGGGGCGGTTCGCGGCCGCTCCCGCTCCTGCCGCATGGGCGCCGCGGCCTGGCCGCGGCGCCCCTCACGATAGCCGCTCATCGAGCGGCTATCGTCATTTCAGGGCCGCCGCATCGCGCGGATGGACGCGCGCTCGATGCATAAGACCGCCCGGGCCTGTGCCAGGCGAGATCCCTCGTGGCGGTCTCAAGCTCCCAACGCCAATATCTTCGGCTGGCTGGGCACGATGCGCATGCCGATCGTGTTGATGCCGTTCTGGGTGTTGATCGACGTCAGGCGCGTGGTCGGGGCGCAGCGGTTCAGGTAGGTGAATGCGCCTGTGCGCGGCGTGGAGGGCCCCATCACCAGGTGAGAGATCACGCCGGTGGCGATCCCAGGGTTGTCGCCGTTGGTGATGGGCGTGATCGTGAACAGGTTATGGACCGGCGCGAAGCAGTGCAGGATGTTGAAGCAGACCGGGATGGCCGTCGGCCCCAACGCAATGTCGGGGTAGGGGATGGGGATCATCGCCGGCGGCGTCAGGCAGACGTCCGGAAATCCGAGGTCCACGCCGAACATCTGTGTGTTGGTAAACATGTGTTGTGTCCTCCTAGAGGCTGTTGCCGTTGTCGGTGCTCCACAACTGCGCTTCGTACAAGGCCGGGTCGTTGGCCAGTACGCCGGGGTGCCGGAGCAAGGCATCCGATTCCATCAATGCGCTGTGGAACTTGGTGCGGCTGAAAGCCGATCTGGCAAAGCTGCTGCCGTTGACGTCGGCATATGAGAAATCCGTGTATTCCAGGTCGCAGCCGTCGAAGCGGGCATGCTTCAGCAAGGCCCGATGAAACACCGCCTGCTTGAGCGTCGTGCCGGTGAAATCCGCCTGGTCGGCCTGGCATTCGACCCACAAGGATGCATCCATTCGGGCATTGCGGAACGACGCGCCTTCTACCCGGGCGTAGGGGAACAGCGTGTTGTTGGCGTTGGCCATGTCCAGTTTCGCGCCTATCAAGTCGCAGCCCTTGAAGCTGCTTTGCGTCAGGTCGCTGCCGGTCAGGTCCACGCCATGCAGGTTCGCATCGATGAACTGGCACATCACCATGGACGCCCGCGGCATCTGCAGGGCGTGCAGGTCGGATTCGAAGAAGACGGTCTTCTCGAAGGTGACGCCGTCGAATTCGCAGGCGCTCAGGTCGGCCTGGTGGAAGGTGAACTGCGAGAACTTCACCGATTCGAAACGCGTGCGCTCAAGCCTGGCGCAGAAGAACACGGCATGGTCATTGGCGATCTCGCTGAACACCGCATCTGTCAGCGTCGAATTCCGGATGGTGGCGAAGCCCAGGTTGCTGTCCGCCATCCGGATGGCGCTCAGGTCGCAGTCGTTCACGATGGCGTGCGTCATGGTGACGCGTGTGTAGCGGCTGTCGCTCAGGCGGCATTCGTTGAAGATGGCCTTCTGCAGCACGCAGTCCTGGAACACTGCGCCCGTGAAGTCGCAACCGGTGAACGTGGCCTCGGTCAGGTTGCAGCCGTCGAACGCGCATCCCGAGAAATCGACGTGGTCGAAAGTGGTGGCGGACAGATCGGCGCCCGCCAGGCGCAGGCCGGCAAAGCGCTGGTCGGAGACCGGCTCGCCGTATCGGGTTTTTTCCAGCAGTTCTTCCAGCGTCATCATGAGGTCTTGGCCTGCCGCAAAGGGTACAGGTTCACTTCCTTCTTGTAGGCGCCGTCCAGGGCCGTGCTGTCGTCCATCTTGCCCAGCGCGAAGTTGGCGCGGAACAGATTGGCCACGCTGAGATCGGCATGCCGCAGGTCCGCGGCCTTGAAGTCGCTGCCCATCAGGTTGGCCTTCGACAGATCCGAATGCACCAGGGTCGCGCGCGTGTACTGCGTGTGGGTGGCGCGCGCCTGGCGCAGATTGGCGTGGCTCAGGTCGGCCAGTGAAAAGTCGCAAAGCTCGATGCGGGCATTCTCGAAATTCACCGACTGCATCGGCGTTTCCCGGAAATTGCACTGTGTCAGGCTGGAACCCTCGAACGAGCAGGCATCCAGCTCGGTCTGGTGCACGAACGCGGTATTGCTGATCTGGCAGCGGTGAAAGAACACGTTGGACATCGTGGTGATGAAGAACGAGCCGCCGTCCAGATTGGCGCTTTCAAACACCGAATCGGTCAGCCTGGCGTTCTGGAAAGAGACCTTCTCGAAGCGCACCTCTTCGAGGCGGCAGTCCGTCAGTTCCGCCTCGTTGAAGATGCTCATGCGCAGATGCGCGCCGCCCAGCAGCCGGCACTTCAGCAGGCGGATTTTGTGGGGCATCACCGAATCGAACACGCCGCCCTGGATCACGCATTGCTCGAAGTCCGTGTTCTCGATCGTCGATTCCTTGAACGAGCAGTTCTCGAAGCAGACGTTGTACAGCTTGGCCAGCGACAGGTTGGCTTTATCGAACGTACAGTTCACGAACTTGCTGTTGGACAGGTCGGCGCGCGCCAGCACGCATTCCGTGAAGTGGCAGGACTGGAAGGTGCTGTCGGACAGGTCGCTGTTCTCCAGGAACGAGCGGCTGAAGTCGGCGTTGTCGAAGTTCAGGCCGGGCAAGGCACAACCGGTCAGATCCAGCTCGGACAGCGATTCGCCGCGCTGGTGCTTTTCCATCACCAAGGCTCGCATCATTCTGTTCTGTTCGGTGTCCAGCTTCAGGGCCGCGTCCTGCCAGTGTGCGGAATACAGGTAGCTCTTGTGCAGCAGCGGCTTCATCGACCGCATCTGGCGCTGGAAGGCCGGCTCCCGCGTCCAGGCGGTCGCATCCTTGCCGGGCAGTTCCGGATTGTCCTTGATGAACGCGGCGTACTGGGGCGTCTGCTTGTAGTCCTGGCTTGGCGCCAGGGGTTCGGCCTGGCCCATCAGCTTGCCCAGCAGCGTGAAGTCGACGTCGGCGGTGGTGGGATTCATCAACGATCCCAACATCTCGGGCTGCGCCAGCAGCGCCAGCAATTGCGTGGGCGGTCCCGAGGGGCGGCTGTCGGTATCGGGCATGGGTACACCCTGCTTTTCGTAGTGGGCCTTCAGCTCGGCGCTCTGGCGTTCCAGATCTTCCTTCAGCTTTTGCGATTCTTCCTTGTGACGGGCCATGTCGCGCGCCAGCTCGGGCAGGTCTCCGGGGCCATAGCGTCTTTCGGGCCCGTGCAGGTCTGGCACGATCTCGTCCGGGTTCTGGCCGCAGTCGACCAGTTCCTGGCGCCGTTCGGCGATCACCTTGTGTTTGTAGAGTTGCGACTTGACCCAGGTCGGCGTCTGGAAGACCGCGTCGGTATCCATGTTGACCGCGCCGAGGATGGCCTCGGTGATCAGTTCGTCGTCGCACATCACGCGCACGCCGCCGGTTTCGGGGTCCTCGCGCAGGCGCATGATCTGGGCATAGTGCTCGGGCGAGCGCTCGGCGCCTTGCGCTTCCAGCGCGGACATCAGGCTCAGCACGTCGCTGGCATCGTCCTCTTGCACTTCGATGTTGCCGTGATAGATCAGCAACACTCTTTCCTGGTGTGGCACGAACCAGGCCGTGGTGGCGCGCATGTCGACTTCGTCGATCGGCGAGACCTCGCCATCCGCCGCTTTGCGGCGGATGAAGGCACGCGCATGCCACTTGGGCAATTTGCCTTCCCAGCACGGAATCGTGGGGTGCATGTTCCAGATGCTGAAGGCCTCGCCCAATGGCAGTTCGCTGCGATCCGGCCAGCGCTGGTCCGGTTCGGCGGCGTTGAAGATCAACGGGTTCATGTCCGGGAAGAAACCCGGAAACTCTTCCTTCTTCCAGCGCTCGGAATACGTGCCCATCATGCCGAAGCGCCGCGGCAGCATCATGTTGACGGGGCCGAAGCTGTAGGGCGTGCCGTTGCGCTGTCCGCGCTGGTAGCGATCGATGCCGTGCTCGATGTTGGGATAGCGCACCAGCTTCTGCCCATGGGCGTCCACCGGTTCGATGCCCGTGCCGCCGGGGTTTTCCGGAAAGTTCGGACCGCCGAAGGCGCGGCTCCAGGTCATCGGCATGCTGTCGAAGGGAACCGGGTCGGTCGGGCGGTCGCCGATCAGGTAGCGGTCGCCGAATACGACCAGCTCTTTCTCCAGTTCGCCCACCTGCGCGCGCACCATGACCTTGGTCTTGTCGTCCTGATGGCTGGTGTAGGCATGGCCGCCCACCAGGAACTCGGGCACCGTCTTGGGCAGGATGTGGTCGATCACGCCGTCGCAGTCCAGCTCGGGCATCACCTCGCGCCAGACTTCCATGTCGGACAGCAGCTTGGGGTTGCCAGGTTCACGCAGGTCCGCCAGGGCGTAGATGGCCACTGACAGGAAATTGCGCTTGCGCCAGGAGTAGGGCCGATGCAGCGAGGTCAGTCGGAACGGTTTGATCGTTTTCATGGGCTTCAGGGCTGCGGCAGGAAGCGGTCAGTATTTTTCGGATCGACCAGTACGGTTATGCGCTTGTGAGGCTGCAGATGGGACACCGCCAGGTAGGAGACAGGCTGCTTGATCTCGTGCGTGTGCTCCCTACCTCCGGCGGTGTATTTGACCTTCACCCGCATGACCGGGGTTTCATTCAGGTACCTTGAGGTCTGTTGGACGCTGAGGATCGTCGCCGGGACGCGCAGTCCTTCCTTTTCCAGTCGCTCCCGGAGCGCATCCTGAATAATGTGGCGCCGAAAAAAGAAGTGATACAGGGCGCCGGTCAACAGAGCCGAGGCGAACATGCCGACCGACTCTTCGTATCTCCCCGCACGCAGGGACCAAGCGGACCAGACAAGGTAGCCGCTGACCATCAACCAGATCATGTACCTCAACCACTGCATGCCGCCTCGCCGGATGTTTGCGCCCGAGTACGAAGAGGATTGCCCCGGAACGATGTGGGTATGCCTGCCTCTAAAACTGCAACAGGAATTGCGCGTCGTCTTTGGGATCTACCAATATGGGAACCAGCGTGCCCGGTTGAACGGACGATAGAGAGTGATATGGGATGGGTTGCTTGATCTCGCCGGTGCGCTCCTTGCCTTCAATGGCGTACTTGACGTTCACGCGCATGACCGGCACCTCGTTGACGTACATCGATGTCTCTTCGATGCTGACGATGGATGCCTGGGCAGGAATCCCTTCCTTGTTCAAACGCGTCATCAATGCATCCATGCGCACATACGGATGCATGAACAGCAAGTAAGGCACTACCATGAGCACCGAGGTGAGCAGCATGCCCACCCCTGCGCCATATTGGCCCTTGTAGATCATCCAGGCCCCCCAGATGACCACTACTGCCGTAAGGGTGAAAGCCAGGTACTTCAGTCCCTGCATGACGTCTCCTACGCGTGACTCTCGAGCGCAGACACACGATTGTCCAGGCTGCTGATATTGTTCTTCACCCCGTTCAGGGCCTGTTTTAGCCCGGCTTGACTCGCTTTGACACCTTGCATGCTTTTTATCAGTCCCGCCGTGTCCGACTTCAGACCGGTGACATTGTTTTCAATGCCTACCAGACGCTGTTCGGCCGCCGCCAGCTTGGCTTTCTGCCCTGCGGTCATTAGTGTTTTGCCCACTACCGTGGCGGAGTATCCATTAAGCGTCAGGCTCATTGCGGACATCGAATTGGTCCAACCTGCCACTGTGGCGTTGACCACGGGATAGAGGGAGACGTTGGTCCCGATGACGGCCGAAAATTTCGCTCCCAAGGTTGTGTCAAAAGCGTTGCCTTTGACCGATTTCCAGAAGCTGCCCGCCTCGACCTTCATCTCGCCCAGAATTTCCGTGCTCTGATCGGCCTGTACCTTCAGTTTGTGATTGTTCTGGATCTCCTGGGTCAGCGTCGTGTTGTACTTGTGCAGCGCGGCCTGATTGACCGTGATCTGCTGCTCGGCCGACGTAATTCGCTTCTCCATGCCGATCACTTCTTTGATGAACTGCCCCTCGAACCGCTGCGTGGCATCCTTCATCACCGTGATCTTCTGCTCGGCCTGCACCAGCCGTTCCTCCATCCGCTTGATGGTGGTCTTCAGGTCTTCGCCGACCTCGATGGTGTGGTTGCAGCCGATCGTCTGCGTGTGGTTCTTGCCCACGGTATGCGTGTGGTCCACGCCCACGTTCTGGCAATGGTTGTTGCCGACATGGTGATCGTGGTCATTGACCACGTCGTTCAGCATGTTGCGCTGCGCGCGGGTGTGGAACAGTTCCATGCCCAGCTTGTCGTCGAAGATCATGCGGTTGGACATGGACGGGTCGCCATGCACCGACTGGCTGCGGAAGCCGCTTTGCGTGGCGCTGGCGGGCAGGTCCACGGGCGGCATGTTGTTGCCGTTGTAGACGCGGCCCAGGATCAGCGGGCGGTCGGGGCAGCCGCCGATGAAGTCGACGACGACCTCATCGTTGATGCGCGGCAATTGCAGTCCGCCGAAGCCGCCGCCGGCCCAGGGGCTGGACACGCGCACCCAGCACGAGCTGTTCTCGTTCTTCTGGCCGTAGCGGTCCCAGTGGAACTGCACCTTGATGCGGCCGTATTCGTCCGTCCAGATCTCCTCGCCGGCCGGGCCCACCACGCGGGCGGTCTGCGGGCCGTGGGTATGCGGAATCGGCGAGGTGCGCGGGGCGCGGTACTGATGGCTGGTGGGCAGGACGACGAACGAGGTTTCCCAGAAGAATTCGGAGCCCGAACCCGTGGCGTGTCCGCCGGAATTCATGCGGTAGTTGGCCGACAGCACCAGATACTCTTTGTTCTCGGCCGAGCGCGGATGGTTCTTCAACGTGAAGAGATACCCCGGCGCGATCTTGCGCGCGGAACCCATCCCACGGCCCTGCTTGCGCTGGGTCTGCAGTTCCTGAAGGCGAATCTTCGAATACTGCTCGGCCTGGTCGGGCTCCTGGAAACCGCCTTGCCACTCGTACATCTCCAGGTTGCCGCTTTGCGAGCCGCCCGGCTGGCGCGACACGGCATCCAGGCTGGCGCCCGGCTTGATCGGGTCGTAATCCACCGTGGCGTAGCTGTCCGGCGTAATCGCCGAGGCCACTTCCCACATCGAGATGTATTCGTCCTGCGGCGTGACCAGGCGGTCCGGGCCGTAGTACGGAATGTCGGCGTAGCCGGGCTGCGCTTCGTGCGAGGCCACGTCGTCGACCATGACCAGCGTGTGCTGCCCGTTGCCGTGCTTGAAGTAGTAATAGATGCCTTCGTGTTCCATCAGGCGGCTGAGGAACGCAAAATCGGTTTCCTGGTACTGCACGCAGTATTCCCAGGTGCGGTAAGTACCGGTCAGTTTCGATTCGAACGCGAAACCGTGTTCACCCAATACCTCGGCAATCACGTCGGGCACGGTCTTCTTCTGGAAGATCTTGCTGTCCGAGGTCTGCGTCAGATACCACAGCCACGGGCGCACCGTGGCGCGGTAGATGTAATGGCGCGAGGTGCCGCTTTCGCGGCCGATCATCTCGCAGCGCGTCACGTGGCCGTCCAGGAAGCGCGAGCCCGCCTGCGTCTCCATCTCCAGCGTCAGCGATTTGCCCAGCAGCGCGTCCAGATCCAGGTTGTAGTTGTCGGCGATCAACTCGACGTCGAACTCGAACAATCGCGAGAGACCTTCCGAACCGGTCATGCTGCGGAAGGCGAGCTGGCCGCCCAGGGGCGTGTGCGCGACGATGGCGCGATATTGGATGGAATCCGGTACGTCCATGACATCCCTCGTGTCCCAGCGCGGCCAGTGGAATGGCTGCTCCATCATGCCTGGATGATGGCTGTTGTTATCGGGGTTGCGCATGATGCGCTGGCGGCACGGCCGCCGCCTTCCACTTTGAAGGCGACATTAATACCCTGCGCGTGAGCCGCTCATATGTGTGAATGAGCCATTTTGTTAGGAAACATGAATGACGAATTCGGGTGGAGGGAGCGGCCAGGCGCGCGGGCGTGGATGGGGTGCCGAGGGGGGAATGCGACTGGGGGCGGACAAGGGGCACGGCCGGTATGCATCGTTCTGGCGAAGGGTGGGTCCGCGCCGGGCCTTTTGACTGGCGCCGAGCTGGGAGGCAACCCGTCCTACGTTTTATTGCATTTTCTTTACAGGAATGCCGATTCCCTCCGTGGGCATCGGCGTTCACGCCTCCCGCCGCGGCAAAGACGGGTCGGCAATGGCATGACCGGCCTGGAAGAGGGGATTCTTGCGTGGGCGCATGCATGGCTGCATGCGCCCGGCGTGCGGCGCGTGGCTTGCCCTGGATTGCCCACCGCAGGCCGCGATGCGAGGTCTGCGTTCGTACAGGGGCCCGCCGGTGCAGCGTTCAGTGCAGCGGTTGCGTGCGGATGAGCCCGACGGCGATGCCTTCGAGCGAGAAGTCCTGCCCGGCCTGCACGATGATGGGCGAGAAGTCGGGGTTCTCGGGCAGCAGCTCGATGCGGCCGTTCTGCCGCTGCAGGCGCTTGACGGTAACCTCGTCGTCGAGCCGTGCGATGACGATCTGGCCGTTGCGCGCTTCGGCGGTCTTCTTGACGGCCAGCAGGTCGCCTTCGAGGATGCCGGCGTCGCGCATGCTCATGCCGCGCACCTTGAGCAGGTAGTCGGGCGCCTGGGCGAACAGGCCCGGGTCGACGCCCACCTCGCGTTCGACGTGCTCGGCGGCCAGCATGGGGCTGCCCGCGGCGACACGGCCGATGAGCGGCAGCAGCAGGTGCGACAGCGTGGAAGCGATGGCGGCGGGAGCCTCGGCGGGCGCGTCGGCCAGCGGCTTCAGGCGGATGCCGCGCGAGGCGCCGGCGGTGAGTTCGATGGCGCCTTTGCGGGCCAGCGCCTTCAGGTGGTCTTCGGCCGCATTGGGCGAGCGAAAGCCCAGTGCCTGCGCGATTTCGGCGCGCGTGGGCGGGAAGCCGGTGCGGGCAACCGTCTGGCGGATGAGATCCAGGATTTCCTGTTGGCGTTCCGTGAGTTTCGTGGCCATGGCGATGATCCGTGTGCGCTGAACGCGGACTGTATGTATATACAGCGGCATTCTGGGGGACGCAGCGGAAAAATGCAAGACACGTGTATGAAACGCGATGCGGCAAGGGGCAGCATGCACTGCGGCACAAGCACCTACTGGCACATGCACCAAGGAAAAACGGAGCCCGTGGGCTCCGTTGCGCGCTTGCCGAACAGGGGTGAGGCTTACTTCAGCACGGCCGCGATGGCCTTTGCCACCACGTCGATGTTGCGGCTGTTCAGGGCGGCCACGCAGATGCGGCCGGTGCTGATGGCGTACACGCCGTGCTCTTCGCGCAGGCGGTCGACCTGTTGGCTGGTCAGGCCCGAGTACGAGAACATGCCGCGCTGCTTCAGCACGAAGCTGAAGTCCTGCGTGGCGCCGTGTTCCTTGATCTTGTCGACCAGTTGCTTGCGCATCAGGCGGATGCGGTCGCGCATGCCGGCCAGTTCGCGGTCCCACTCCGCGAACAGCTCGGCGTCGTTCAGGACCGAGGCCACCACCGTGCCACCGTGAGTGGGCGGGTTGGAGTAGTTGGTGCGGATGGTGCGCTTCAACTGGCTCAGCACGCGGCCGGCCTCTTCCTTGTCGCCCGCCACCACGGTCAGGGCGCCCACGCGCTCGCCGTACAGCGAGAACGACTTCGAGAACGACGAGCTGACCAGCATCGTGATGTCGAGGTCGGCGAACAGGCGCACGACCGAGGCATCTTCCTGCAGGCCGTCGCCGAAGCCCTGGTACGCGATGTCCAGGAACGGGACCAGGCCGCGGGCCTTGACCACGTCGGCGATCTGGCGCCATTGGTCGGCCGTGGGGTCGACGCCGGTGGGGTTGTGGCAGCACGCGTGCAGCACCACGATGGTGTTGGCCGGGGCCGACTTCAGGTCGGCCAGCATGCCGTCGAAGTTCAGGCCGTGCGTGGCGGCATCGTAGTAGGTGTAGGTGCCGACCGGGAAGCCGGCGCGCTCGAACAGGGCGCGGTGGTTTTCCCAGCTGGGGTCGCTGATCAGCACCTTGGATTTCGGCAGCAGTTGGCGCAGGAAGTCGGCGCCGATCTTCAGCGCGCCGGTGCCGCCCAGGGCCTGGGTGGTCAGCACGCGGCCGGCGGCGGCCAGGGGCGAGTCGGCGCCCAGCAGCAGGGCCTGCGCGCCCTTGTTGTAGCCGGGGATGCCTTCGATCGGCAGGTAGCCGCGGGCGGCGGCGGCCTCGACGCGGGCCACTTCAGCCTTGCGCACGGCGCCCAGCAGGGGAATGCGCCCTTCGTCGTCGTAGTACACGCCCACGCCGAGGTTCACTTTGCCGGGGCGGGTGTCGGCGTTGTACTGCTCGTTCAGGCCAAGAATGGGGTCGCGCGGCGCGAGTTCGACGGAAGCGAAGAGGTTGCTCATGGGCGTTGAATGGCTGGGTGGACGCACTACCGGGTGCTGTGGATAATGGGGGGTTTACCCCCGACAGAATGTCTTGAAAAAGACATCTTGGAAAAAGTCTAGCATGCCGCCCGATTCCGGATTCGTCGATTACCCCGGCAGCCCCTTCCACCTGTACCAGCCTTATCCTCCCGCGGGCGATCAGCCCAGCGCGATCGAGGGGCTGGTGCAGGGGGTGCAGGACGGCCTGATGTACCAGACCTTGCTGGGCGTCACGGGCTCCGGCAAGACCTACACGATGGCCAACGTCATCGCGCAGATGGGCCGTCCCGCCCTGGTGCTGGCGCCCAACAAGACCCTGGCCGCGCAACTCTACGCCGAGATGCGCGAGTTCTTCCCGCGCAACGCGGTCGAGTACTTCGTCTCGTACTACGATTACTACCAGCCCGAGGCCTACGTGCCGACGCGCGACCTGTTCATCGAGAAGGACTCCTCGATCAACGAGCACATCGAGCAGATGCGCCTGTCGGCCACCAAGAGCCTGCTGGAGCGGCGCGACACCGTCATCGTGGGCACGGTGTCGTGCATCTACGGTATCGGCAACCCGGGCGATTACCACGCCATGGTGCTGATCCTGCGCGCGGGCGACCGCATCTCGCGCCGCGAGATCCTGGCGCGGCTGGTGGCCATGCAGTACACCCGCAACGACGCCGACTTCACCCGTGGCGCGTTCCGCGTGCGCGGCGAGACGATCGACATCTTCCCCGCGGAAAGCCCCGAGCTGGCGCTGCGCCTGACGCTGTTCGACGACGAGATCGAGACGCTGGAGCTGTTCGATCCCCTCACTGGCCGCGTGCGCCAGAAGCTGCCGCGCTTCACCGTGTACCCGGGGTCGCACTACGTCACGCCGCGCGAAACCGTGCTGCGCGCCATCGAGACCATCAAGGAAGAGTTGCGCGAGCGCCTGTCGTTCCTGACGAAGGACGGCAAGCTGGTCGAGGCCCAGCGCCTGGAGCAGCGCACGCGCTTCGACCTGGAGATGCTGCAGGAGCTGGGCTTCTGCAAGGGCATCGAGAACTACTCGCGGCATCTGTCCGGCGCCATGCCGGGGGATCCGCCGCCCACGCTGATCGACTACCTGCCTGCCGACGCGCTGATGTTCATCGACGAAAGCCACGTCACCATCGGCCAGTTGGGCGGCATGTTCCGCGGCGACCGGGCACGCAAGGAAACCCTGGTGCAGTACGGCTTTCGCCTGCCGTCCGCGCTGGACAACCGGCCGTTGCAGCTCGAGGAGTTCGAGGCGCGCATGCGCCAGTGCGTGTTCGTGTCGGCCACGCCCGCCGCCTACGAGAAAGAGCACGCCGACAACGTGGTCGAGCAGGTGGTGCGTCCCACCGGCCTGGTGGATCCTATCGTCGAGGTGCGGCCCGCCCGCACCCAGGTCGACGACCTGCTGGGCCAATTGAAGACGCGCATCGCGGTGGGCGAGCGGGTGCTGGTCACCACGCTGACCAAACGCATGGCCGAGGACCTGACCGACTACCTCACCGAGCACGGCATCAAGGTCCGCTATCTGCATTCGGACATCGACACCGTCGAGCGCGTCGAGATCATCCGTGATCTGCGCCTGGGCACCTTCGACGTGCTGGTGGGCATCAACCTGCTGCGGGAAGGCCTGGACATTCCCGAGGTATCGCTGGTGGCCATCCTGGATGCCGACAAGGAAGGCTTCCTGCGTTCCGAGCGCAGCCTGATCCAGACCATCGGCCGCGCGGCGCGCAACCTGAACGGCCACGCGATCCTGTACGCCGACCACATCACCGATTCGATGCGGCGCGCCATGGACGAAACCGAGCGGCGCCGCAACAAGCAGCTGCAGCACAACGCGGACCACGGCATCACCGCGCGAGGCGTCAACAAGGCCGTGCGCGAACTGATCGACGGCGTGGTGGCCCCGGCCAGCCACGATACGCTCGAGGCCGCGGTGCCGGCCGAGGCGCTGACCGACGAGAAGGCCATGGCGCGCGAGATCAAGCGTCTGGAAAAGCAGATGATGGATCACGCCCGCAACCTGGAATTCGAGCAGGCCGCCGCGGCGCGCGACGCGCTGAATGCATTGAAGAAGCGGGTACTGCTGGACGGCGCGGTGTAGTAACCAAAGCCGTGTTGGACGGCGCCACAGTGTTACGGATGAAGCCCGCCCCGGCGGGCGCGCGACCAAATTGGGGGCAGATTTGCCGCCCCTCGTTCAGCGACTGAAAAGGTGCCATGTCATATATTTGACACTTCATTCAATTGATTGATTTTATTGGGAAAATTGATCTTTTAAATGATGAGTGTTGATATAACGGCCCTGCAAAAAAAACTTGCTATGTTCCGGGTTTTCCCGCACACTTGACGCCATGATGACCAAGGTACTTTTCGTTTGCATGGGCAATATCTGCCGCTCGCCGAGCGCGGAGGGTGTGTTTCGCCATCTGGTGAATGACGCCGGGTTGGGTGACGTCGTGCGGATCGACTCCGCGGGCACCCACGCCTATCACATCGGCGAAGCTCCCGATGCCCGGGCCCTGGCCGCGGCCCGCAAGCGCGGCTATGACATCACTCACTGCGAGGCCCGCCAGGTCACCGCGGAAGATTTCCGCGATTTCGATCTCATCCTGGCAATGGACTGGGATAACCTGTCCGCCATGCAGCAGCAGTGCCCCAAAGCCTACCAGCACAAGCTGATGCTGCTGATGCGCTTCGCGAACGAGTTCGAGGAAGCCACCGTGCCGGATCCGTACTACGGCGGTCCCGAGGGCTTCGGCAAGGTGCTGGACTACATCGAAGACGCCTGTCAGGGCGTGCTTGAGCTGGTGCGCAAGCGCGCCACCCAGTATCAGGCCGCATAAATCATTCGAAGGGCTTGCTGCGCTCGCACGCGGGCGGGGCAGGCCCATGCAGTTCTTTCTCAGACCGCGCCCAGGCGCGGTTTTTTCCGACCTGGATGCCTAGCAATTTACTCGGGTATTTGCTATACTTGAGGCAATTACTCAAGTATTAGGCCGCCTGACATAGTCCTCTGGATGCTTTCAGGCGATTTTACGGATACACAGGAAACACACCATGCGGCTAACTACCAAAGGGCGTTTCGCCGTAACGGCCATGATCGACCTGGCAATGCGGCAGCACAGCGGCCCGGTCACGCTCGCGGCCATCAGCCAACGGCAGAACATTTCGTTGTCCTACCTGGAACAGCTGTTCGGCAAGTTGCGCCGCCACGAACTCGTGGACAGCGTGCGCGGTCCGGGCGGCGGCTACTCGCTGGCCCGCCTGGCCCGCAACGTCACCGTCGCCGACATCATCTTCGCCGTGGACGAACCGCTCGACGCCACCAGCTGTGGCGGCAAGCGCGACTGCACCAGCGGCAACGATGGCCGCTCGGGCAAGTGCATGACGCACGAACTCTGGGCCACGCTGAATCGCAAGATGGTGGATTACCTCGACTCGGTTTCCCTGCAGGACCTGGTCGACCAGCAGCGCGTGCGCCAGTTGCAGGAAGCGGCCAACCAGGCCCAGGAATGCTCCGTGCGGGTCAGCCGCACGGGGAGCGCGGCCAATGCGCCGGCGGCCGCCGTCGAGGCCAACGCCACCGTATAAAAGCAGGAGTTGCACAAAATGACCACCCGTCCCATCTATCTCGATTACTCGGCCACCACGCCGGTCGACCCCCGCGTGGTCGACAAGATGGTGCCCTGGCTATACGAAAACTACGGCAACCCGGCATCGCGCAGCCACGCTTTTGGCTGGGACGCCGAGGAAGCCGTCGAGAAGGCGCGCGAGGAAGTCGCCAGGCTGGTCAATGCCGACCCGCGTGAAATCGTCTGGACCTCCGGCGCCACCGAATCGGACAACCTCGCCATCAAGGGCGCGGCCAACTTCTACGCCGAGCGCGGCAAGCACATCATCACGGTCAAGACCGAGCACAAGGCGGTGCTGGACACCTGTCGCGAACTCGAGCGCCAGGGCTTCGAAGTCACCTACCTGGACGTCCAGGAGGATGGCCTGATCAGCCTGGATGCGTTCAAGGGCGCGCTGCGTCCCGATACCATCCTGGTGTCGGTGATGATGGTGAACAACGAGATCGGCGTCATTCAAGATGTCGAGTCCATCGGCGAAATCTGCCGCGAGAAGGGCATCATTTTCCACGTGGATGCCGCCCAGGCCACCGGCAAGGTCGAGATCGACCTGCAGAAGCTGAAGGTCGACCTGATGTCGTTCTCGGCGCACAAGACCTACGGTCCCAAGGGCATCGGCGCGCTGTACGTGCGCCGCAAGCCGCGCGTGCGCATCGAGGCGCAGATGCACGGCGGCGGCCACGAGCGCGGTTTCCGCTCGGGCACGCTGGCCACGCACCAGATCGTCGGCATGGGCGAGGCCTTCCGCCTGGCCCGCGAGGAAATGGGCACCGAGAACGAGCGCCTGCGCATGCTGCGCGACCGCCTGTACGCCGGCCTGTCGCAGATCGAAGAGGTCTACGTCAACGGCAGCATGGAACACCGCGTGCCGCACAACCTCAACATCAGCTTCAACTATGTCGAGGGCGAGTCGCTGATCATGGCCATCAAGGAATTGGCCGTGTCCAGCGGCTCGGCCTGCACCTCGGCCAGCCTGGAACCGTCGTACGTGCTGCGCGCCCTGGGCCGCAACGACGAACTGGCGCACAGTTCCATCCGCTTCACCCTGGGCCGTTTCACCACCGAGCAGGAAGTCGACTTCACGGTCGAACTGATCAAGAGCCGGGTGGGCAAGCTGCGCGACATGTCGCCGCTGTGGGAAATGGCCAAGGACGGCATCGACCTGAACACCGTGCAGTGGGCCGCTCACTGAGCCCCTGCCACGAACAAGCAGTGGAGAAACATCATGGCATATAGCGACAAGGTTCTGGATCATTACGAAAACCCCCGCAACGTGGGTTCGTTCGAAAAGGGCGACGACACGGTCGGCACCGGCATGGTCGGCGCGCCTGCCTGTGGAGACGTCATGAAGCTGCAGATCAAGGTCGGCCCGTCGGGCGTGATCGAGGATGCGCGCTTCAAGACCTATGGCTGCGGTTCCGCCATCGCCTCCAGCTCGCTGGTCACCGAATGGGTGAAGGGCAAGACGCTGGATCAGGCCATGAGCATCCGCAACACGCAGATCGCCGAAGAGCTGGCGCTGCCCCCCGTCAAGATCCACTGTTCCATTCTGGCCGAGGACGCCATCAAGGCCGCCGTGCAGGACTACCGTGCCAAGCACGGCGGGCCGGCCGAAGCCTCCGTGTCGCAACCCGAGGCCGTCACGGCAACGGCCGCCGCGGCGAGCTGAGATCATGGCAGTCACCCTGACCGAGAAGGCGGCCAACCACATCAGCCGCTACCTGACCAAGCGCGGCAAGGGCATTGGCCTGCGCCTGGGCGTGCGTACCACGGGGTGCTCGGGCATGGCCTACAAGCTCGAGTACGTCGACGAGGCCGACACGGCCGACCAGATGTTCGAGAGCTTCGGGGTAAAGGTGTTCATCGATCCCAAGAGCCTGGCGTACCTGGATGGCACCGAGCTCGACTACGCGCGCGAGGGCCTGAACGAGGGCTTCAAGTTCCGCAACCCCAACGAGAAGGCGACCTGCGGCTGCGGCGAGTCGTTCACGGTGTAGGCCTTGGCGGCGGACGATCACTTCAGCCTGTTCGGGTTGCCCGCGCGGTTCGACATCGATACGGATGCCCTGGAGCGCGCGTGGCGCGACGTGGCGGCACGGGTGCATCCCGACCGCTATGCCACGGCAAGCGCCGCCGAGCGGCGCGTGGCCATGCAGTGGTCCGCGCGCGCCAACGAAGCCTACCGGCAACTGCGTGATCCGCTGCTGCGCGCGCGTTATCTGTGCGAGCAGGCGGGCGTCGACCTGCAGACCGAAAGCAACACCTCGATGGATCCCGCTTTCCTGATGCAGCAGATGGAATGGCGCGAGATGCTCGACGACGCGCGCCAAGATGCCGCCCGCGCGGACGCACTGCGCGCCGAGCTGGGCGAGGCGCGCGAAGCGATGCGCCGCACGCTGGCCGATCTGCTGGACGCGCGCGGCGACACCGCGCAAGCGGGGCAGAAGGTACGCGAGTGGATGTTCATCGAACGCCTGGCGCAGGAGCTGGCCCAACTGCAGCCGTTGCGATAGCGCCCCGGCCAGCGGTTGGAATGCGCCGGCCGCCTGGTCCGTCCGCCCCCTCCATACTTCCAAGAAATTCAAGCGAGATATGGCTTTATTGCAGATTTCCGAACCCGGTGAGTCGCCCGCGCCGCACCAGCGCCGGCTGGCGGTGGGGATCGACCTGGGTACGACCCATTCCCTGGTGGCCGCGGTGCGCAGCAGCGTGGCCGAGGTGCTGAATGACGATGCCGGGCGGCCTCTGCTGCCGTCCGCCGTGCAGTACCTGCCGGGCGGCCGCGCCATCACGGGCTACGACGCCCTGGCGCAACAGGCCAATGATCCGGCCAACACGGTCGTGTCGGTCAAGCGGTTCATGGGCCGCACGCTGGCCGAGGCGCAGGCCAGCGGGGCGCCATACGAATTCATCGATGCGCCGGGCATGGTGCGGGTGCGCACGGTGCAGGGCGACCTGAGCCCCGTGGAAGTGTCCGCGCAGATCCTGGCGGTGCTGCGCCAGCGCGCCGAAGACGTGCTGGGCGATGATCTGGTCGGCGCGGTCATCACCGTGCCTGCGTATTTCGACGACGCGCAGCGCCAGGCCACGCGCGACGCCGCGCGCCTGGCCGGCCTGAACGTGCTGCGCCTCTTGAACGAGCCCACCGCCGCCGCCATCGCCTACGGACTGGATAACGCGGCCGAGGGCGTGTATGCCGTGTACGACCTGGGGGGCGGCACGTTCGACGTCTCCATCCTGCGCCTGACGCGCGGCGTCTTCGAGGTCATTGCCACCGGCGGCGACACCGCGCTGGGCGGGGACGATTTCGATTCGCTCATCGTCGAGCGCGTGCTGGCCGGGCAGCCCGCCGCGCAAGCCGCCGACGCGCAGGGCGCGCGCGCAGACCGCCGCCGCCTGCTGGTGGCCGCGCGTGCCGCGCGCGAGGCGCTCAGTTCGCAGGAGCAGGCGCGCCTGGACGTGACGCTGGCCGACGGCACGGCCGTGGCCTACGACCTGAGCCGCGCGCAATTCGAGGAATGGGCCCGCGAGCTGGTCGAGCGCACGCTGGACAGCGCGCGGCGCGCCTTGCGCGATGCCGGCCTGGCGCCGGCCGACGTGCGCGGCGTGGTGATGGTGGGCGGCGCCACGCGCATGCCCGTGGTGCGCCGTGCCGTGGGCGAGCTGTTCGGCACCGAGCCGCTGGTCGACCTCGATCCCGATCAGGTCGTGGCGCTGGGCGCCGCCCTGCAGGCCAACCTGCTGGCGGGCAACCGCGCGCCGGGCGAAGACTGGCTGCTGCTCGATGTCACCCCGCTGTCGCTGGGCCTGGAAACCATGGGTGGCCTGGTCGAGCGGATCATCCCGCGCAACAGCACCATTCCGGTGGCGCGCGCGCAGGAATTCACGACCTTCAAGGACGGCCAGAGCGCGATGAGCCTGCACGTGGTGCAGGGCGAGCGCGACCTGGTGGCCGACAGCCGTTCGCTGGCGCGGTTCGAGCTGCGCGGCATTCCGCCCATGGTGGCGGGGGCGGCCCGTATCCGCGTCACCTTCCAGGTGGATGCCGACGGCCTGCTCAGCGTGACCGCGCGCGAGCAGAGCACGGGCGTCGAGGCCGCCGTCACGGTCAAGCCCTCGTATGGCCTGTCCGACGACGAGGTCGCCAGCATGCTGGCCGACAGCGTGCGCGAGGCCGACAGCGATGCGCGCGCCCGCATGCTGCGCGAGCAGCAGGTCGAGGCCCGGCAACTGGCCGAATCCGTGCGCGCGGCGCTGCAGGCCGATGGCGACCTGCTGCAGGCCGACGAGCGCGAGCGTGTCGAGCAATGCCTGACGCAGGCCGACGCGGCCCAGCAACTGGACGATGAGGACGCCGTGCGCGCCGCGGTGCGGGCCCTGTCCGATGCAACCGAAGACTTTGCCGCGCGCCGCATGGATCGCAGCATCCGGCGCGCGCTGGCTGGCCGTAAATTGGACGAAATCGCCTGATCCGACATGCCCAAGCTGACTGTATTGCCTCATCCCGACGTCTGCCCCGATGGCGCCGTCATTGAAGACGCGCCGCAAGGCGTCTCCATCTGCCGCGTGCTGCTCGACAATCACATCGATATCGAGCATGCCTGCGAACTGTCCTGTGCCTGCACCACGTGCCATGTCGTCGTGAAGCAGGGCTATGCGTCGCTGGAGGACGCCACCGACGCCGAGGAAGACCTGCTGGACCGGGCCTGGGGCCTGACGTCCACCTCGCGGCTGTCGTGCCAGGCGAAGATCGCCGACCAGGACCTGACCGTGGAAATCCCGAAGTACACGATCAATCACGCCAAAGAGGCGCACTGACATGAAGTGGACCGACACCTACGACGTCGCCGCCGCGCTGGCCGACGCCCATCCCGACGTCGACCCCAACACGGTGCGGTTCACGCAGTTGCGCGAATGGGTGATGGCGCTGCCCGGTTTCAACGACGATCCGGCGCGCAGCGGCGAGAAGATCCTCGAGGCCATCCAGATGGCGTGGATCGACGAGGCGCAATAGGGCGCGCCGCCCGGCGCGCGCCGAGGCGAGCGGCTCCATCCATCAGGATGGGGCCGTTGTTGTTTGAGGCCGGCCACGGGGCGCGGGAGCCGCCTCGTAGCGGGAAATGGCGGACATCCGGGCCTCGGGCCGGTGGCGGCATGTTCCTGAGGGCAGGGGCAGCCATCCAGGCGCCGTCGATACGGCGCCGGTGTATCGCGATCAGGCACAGTAATATCGAATACCTCTCTGTTTCCGGTGTTCCTCGATGACCGCTCGCCTGCGTTTCGGACTTGCCGCCAACCGCCTGCATCACGAAACCCCCGATGCCGCGCTGTTCGACTGGCTGCGCGCCAGTTCGGCGGGCATCCGCGAGTTGGGCATGGAGCTGCACACGGTCGGGCGCACCTATGACGCCATCCAGCGGGAAGAGATGCTTCAGGGGTATCGCGGCCTGGTCCGTTATCCCTATGGCCGCGAAGGCGGCCTGATGAAGCTGGTGGCGCGCGTGACCGAGGGACGCGATGGCGCCGAACCGTTCGACGGCGCCATCTACCTGATCGATCCGGTGGATCCTTCTTCCATCTTTCCGGAGGCGCTGGCGCTCAAGCGCCAGTGCATCACGCACGGTCGGCCGTTCATCTCGACGCTGGCCGGGGCCATCGAATGGATCGAGGCCGAGCGCGTGCTGGCGGGCCTGACGCCGGATCCCGCGGTGTCGCGCCATTTCGATTTCGGCCGCCAGACGCTGGCGCTGATCGCGCACGATGCCTTGAAAAGCGAAATGCTGACGTTCGCGGCCGAGCACTTCGACCTGTTGTCGCAGTTCGCCAGCCGGGTGGCGACGGGCACGACGGGCGGACTGCTGAACGACCTGGCCTGGTCGCGCGGCTGGCCCGCAGACAAGCCCTGGGTGCGCCGTTACCTGAGCGGGCCGCTGGGCGGCGACGCGCAGATCGCCGAACTGGTGCTGGAACAGCAGTGCCAGCGGGTGGTGTTCTTCGAGGATCCGCACGTGGCGCGCCAGCACGAGGCCGACATCCAACTGCTGGAACGGGCCGTGCGCGTGGCGACGGCGCATGCCGCGTGCGCGACTTCGCCGGTGGTGGCGCGGCGCTGGGCGCAGGCGGCGCGGTTGCGTGCCGAGCGGGTGTAGGCTGCCCGGTTGCCCTGGCGCGCGCTTTTGCCCGTGGCCCCGGATGTCTACGGAAATCGCTTGCGCGTGCGGCCTGCGGTACTGCTCCCAGGCGTTGCTCGACTTCATCTCGCGTCTGCGCCCGTGCCGGCACGGTTCGGGGCAGGCGCTCCTGCCAGGCGACGAGGTCAGGGAATTCGTCGTGGGGCGTGCCGGTTCGTCGGTAGCGTGAAAATGGGGCGGCGATGTCGATATCGGCGAGCGTCAACGCATCGCCTGGCTATGGCGACAGGTTCTCGTCGGATTCGGCGCTTTCGACAACCATGGCACGCAGGCGTTGCCGTTGTTTTTCGAGCGCGGTTATCCGCCGTTCCAGGATCGCAAGCCGCTTGCGCTTTGCATCCGTGATGGCCGCGCAGGCTTTGGCGCCTTCGATCAGCAACATGCAGCCGGGAAAGCCGCGGATCTCCGCCAGGCTGAAGCCGGTGGCGATCAGGCGCTGGATCTGCCTGACCTGAGCATGCGGTGCACGGCATGTCGGTGGAGGCGCCCCAGGGCCTGGCGGCGATGCACAAGCCGCTGCTGTTGATCTATGGCGCGCGCGACGCGCTGGTTCGCGCCGAAGCCTCTTTCCAGCGGGCCCGGGCCCTGAATGCGCGGATCACCGGCCAGTTCTATCCAGAAGCGGGGCATGCGCCGTTCATGGAGGAGCGGCAGCGCTTCAATCGTGAGCTGTCAGGTTTCGTGGAAGCCGCGATGCGGCATTAGCCGAGCCGCGGCGAGCCGCCTGGGGGCGCCGGGGCGCTGTACAGGCAGCGCCAGACCGTATCGAGAAACCGCCGCAGCAGCGGGCCGTCGTCGTCGGGACGATAGGCCATCAGCAGCTGGCTGGCGGCATCGGGAGTGTCGATGGGACGATAGGCCACGCCGGGCACGCCGCTGCGGGCATAGGTTTCAGGCAGGATCGAAATGCCCATGCCCGCGGCCACCAGGCCCAGGATGGTGGCGCCTTCCCGGGCTTCCTGCACCAGGCGCGGCGCGTAGCCGGCGCGGCTGGTCAGCACCATGACGTGTTCGAACAGCCCGCAGCCCAATCCGCGCGGAAACAGGATGAAGGGTTCATCTTTCAAGGCGGCCAGGGGCAGGGGCTGCGTGCCGTGCGACAGGGGATGCTGATCGGGCAGGACCGCGACCAGACGGTCGCCCCATAGCGGCAGCGTCGCGATGCTGGCCGGCGCGCAGAACAGCAGGGACGGCCGCAGGAAACCCACGTCGATGGTCTTGTCCGCCAGGGCGCGCAGTTGCTGGCCCGTGGACATGTGGGCCAGGTCGGCGCGGGCCTGCGGGTGGGCCGCGCGAAAACGCTGGATCAGGCGGGGAAAGGCATCGAACATGGGCACCGACGCGGTGAAGGCCAGGCGCAGTTCTCCTGCCAGGCCGCGCGAGGCCAGCCGCACCACTTCGCCGGCGCGGTCCACGTGCCGCAGGGCGGCGCGGGCTTGCTCCAGGAACAGCGCGCCGGCTTCGGTCAGCGCCACGTGGCGCTTGGTGCGTTCCAGCAGCACGGAACCCAGTTCCTCTTCCAATGCCTTGATCTGCAGGCTGAGCGGTGGCTGGCTGACGTGCAGGCGCCGCGCGGCGGCGCTGAAGCTCAGTTCCTCGGCGACCGCGACGAAATAGCGGAGTTGGCGTAGTTCCATGTTATTTGGAATCGAAATAAAAGGTGGGTTCCAAAAGTATTGGATCATATTAATGGCCTGGCGAGATCATAGTCACCCGCATACCAAGAACGGGACGCGAACGGCGTTCCCACGAACAGGAGACATCGATGCAACGGACTTCCCACGTCCTGACCCGCCTGCTGCGCGCCTGCGGCCTGGCTTTCGCGCTGGCGGGGGCTACGGCCGCGCAGGGCGCGCAGGCGTTCCCCGACAAGCCCATACGCGTGGTCGTGCCGTACTCGCCGGGCGGTGGGGTGGATATCGTCACGCGTCTGGTGACGCAGAAAATGGCGCAGGATCTGGGGCAGCCCATCATCGTGGACAACCGGCCCGGCGCCGCCACCAACATCGGCCTGGAGGCGGTGGCGCGCGCGCAGCCTGACGGCTATACGCTGCTGACGGCCTCGAATACGCTGGCCGGCAATGCCGCGCTGTTCTCGAAGCTGCCCTTCGACCCGGCCAAGGATTTCGCGGCGGTGGGCGCCATCGGTTATGCCTCGCTGGTCGTGGTGGTGCCGTCCGATTCGCCCCACCGAAGCCTGAAGGATCTGGTGGCATATGGCCGCGCCCATCCGGACAAGCTGACCTATGCGTCCGCGGGCAATGGCAGTTCGGGGCATCTGGCCAGCGAACTGCTCAAGCGCGAAGGCAAGTTCCAGGCGCTGCATGTGCCGTACAAGGGCGGGTCGCCGGCCGTCACGGACCTGCTGGGCGGGCGCATCGATTTCATGGCGATCAATCCGCTGGAGGTCCTGCCGCATATCCAGTCGGGCAAGTTGCGCGCGCTGGCGGTGTTGGATGCCAAGCGTTCGCCGCTGTTGCCCAAGGTGCCCACCGTGGTGGATCAGGGCCTGCCGGACGCGCAGGCCGCGGTGTGGTGGGGCGTGATCGGTCCCGCCGGCATGCCCGCGCCGGTCGTGCAACGCCTGAACCAGGCGCTGCGCAAGGCGCTGGCCGACGCGAATGTGCGGCAGCGCATGGCCGAGATGGGCGCCGAACTGACCCCGGGCAGCGCCGCCGATTTCAGCCGCTTCGTCGCCGCCGAAACCATCAAATGGGAACGCGTCATCAAGCAGGCGGGCGTGCGCGCCGATTGAGTGCGCGTCCAGCCGGCCTATTCAAGGGAGCAATTCATGAGCAGCACCACGCAACAGACGGGCCTGATCGTCAGTGCGCATTCGGCGGATTTCGTCTGGCGGGCCGGGGGGGCGATCGCCCTGTATGCCAGCCGCGGTTGGAACATGGTCGTCGTGTGCCTGTCGTATGGCGAGCGCGGCGAATCGGCCAAGCTTTGGCGCGAGCCTGGCATGACGCTGGAACGCGTGAAGGCTGCCCGCCGCGAAGAGGCGGAACGCGCGGCGGGCATCCTGGGGGCTTCCGTGCGGTTCCTGGATTGCGGCGACTATCCCTTGCGCGTACCCGACGAAGCGTTGTTCCAACTGGTCGATATCTACCGCGAACTGCGGCCGGCCTTCGTGCTGACGCATTCGCAGCGCGACCCGTACAACTTCGATCACCCTTTGGCCACGCACGTGGCGCAGGAGGCGCGCGTGATTGCCCAGGCGCATGGACATCATCCAGAAGAGGGCGTGCTGGGCGCGCCGCCGGTATTCCTGTTCGAGCCGCACCAGCCGGAGCAATGCGGCTGGAAGCCCGATGTGCTGCTGGACATCTCGCCGGTCTGGCAGACCAAGCGCCGCGCATTCGAGACCATGGCCGCGCAGGAGCATCTGTGGGAGTACTACACCCGCGTGGCCTTGCAGCGTGGCGTGCAGGCGGCGCGCAATTCGGCTCTGAAGATCCAGTACGGCGAGGGCTACCAGCGTGTCTTCCCGCAGGTCACGGCGGAACTGGCATAGGCCGCGCCTCGATCGGCCTAAATGCCGCGGGGCCTTGTGGCAAGGCCCCGCGGCATCATTTTTTGAGTGTCCGGTTTCGGTGGGCTAGCGGCGCCGCTTCAGCAGCGCCACGCCGGCGCAGGCCACCGAGACGGCCAGCAGCACGCCGGCGATGGGCAGCAGGGTGCTGCGTTCCTGGCCGGCGCCGGAAGACGCCTGGCCCAGCCAGAAGGCCACGCAGCACAGGGAGGCGATCAGCATCACGACGGCCGTGAGCAATAGCGCCGTGTAGGTGCGCTGGTCGGTGCCCGGCGGCGCGGCCAGCACGCCGCGCTTGGGCAGCACCACATACATCAGCAGCACCAGGAACGCGACGATGACGAGGATCTTGGCGATCATGGCGCGGCCCGCTCAGTCTTCACGGCGCAGATGCGGGAACAGGATGACGTCGCGGATGCTGGGGCTGTCGGTCAGCAGCATGACCAGGCGGTCGATGCCGATGCCGCAGCCGCCGGTGGGGGGCATGCCGTATTCCAGGGCGCGGATGTAGTCCGCGTCGTAGAACATGGCTTCCTCGTCGCCCGCGTCCTTGGCCTCGACCTGCGAACGGAAGCGCTCGGCCTGGTCTTCGGGATCGTTCAGCTCGGAGAAGCCGTTGGCGATCTCGCGGCCGGTCATGAACAGCTCGAAGCGCTCGGTGATGCCCTCGCGGGTGTCGGAGGCGCGCGCCAGCGGCGAGACCTCGACCGGGTAGTCGATGATGTAGGTCGGGTTCCAGAGCTTGGACTCGGCCGTTTCCTCGAACAGCGCCAGTTGCAGCGCGCCCAGGCCGGCGCGCGACAGCACGGGGCCGTCGACGTCCGCGCCGTGCTTCTTCAGGTCGGCGCGCACGAACTCGATGTCGTCCAGTTGCTCCTGCGTGTAGCCGGGGGCGTACTTGATGATGGCTTCGCAGATGGTCAGGCGGTCGAACGGCTTGGACAGGTCCAGTTCGCGTTCCTGGTAGGTGAGCACGGCGCTGCCGGTGGCGGCGATGGCCGCGCCACGGATGACCTGCTCGGTGAAGTCCATCAGCCAGCGGTAGTCCGCATAGGCCGCGTAGAACTCCATCATCGTGAATTCGGGGTTGTGGCGCGGGCTGACGCCTTCATTGCGGAAGTTGCGGTTGACTTCGAACACGCGCTCGAAGCCGCCCACGATCAGGCGCTTCAGGTACAGCTCGGGCGCAATGCGCAGGAACATTTCCATGTCCAGCGCGTTGTGGTGGGTGATGAAGGGCTTGGCCGCCGCGCCGCCCGGGATGGGGTGCAGCATGGGGGTCTCGACTTCGAGGAAGCCGGATTCCAGCATGAACTGGCGGATGCTGCCGATGGCCTTGCTGCGCGCCTCGAAGGTGCGGCGCGTGGCGTCTGTCATGATGAGGTCGACGTAGCGCTGGCGGTAGCGCAGTTCCTGGTCGGCCACGCCATGGAACTTGTCGGGCAGGGGGCGCAGCGACTTCGACAGCAGGCGGGCGGCGGTGGCGTGCACCGACAGTTCGCCCTTGTTGGTCTTGAAGATGCGGCCTTCGATGGCGATGATGTCGCCGATGTCCCATTGCTTGAATGCCGCGTAGACCTCCTCGCCCAGCGTGCCGCGTTCCAGGTAGAGCTGGATGCGGCCGGTGCTGTCCTGCAGCGTGGCGAAGCTGGCGCGGCCCATGACGCGCTTGAGCATCATGCGGCCGGCCACCTTGACCTGCACCGCGGCCTCTTCCAGGGCGGGCTGTTCCTGATCGTCGTATTGGGCGTGCAGGTCGGCGGCGCGGGCGTCGGGTACGAAGTCGTTCGGATACGCGACACCGGTTTCGCGCAGTTTGGCCAGCTTGACGCGCCGTTCGGCGATCAAGCGGTTTTCGTCCTGGGCGGGGGCGGCGGGGTGGTCGGTCATGGCGGGTTCAGGGGTAATGGCGGATGTCGTCGATGTCGGTCGTGCCGAAGTCGTCGCGGTCTAGGTAGGCGAGGATGCGCGCGGCAACGTCGGCGGGAGCGGCCAGTTGGCCGGCGGTCTTGAATTCCTGGAACTTGGCCAGGGCGGGGAAGCTGGCGGGGTCGCTGCCGCGGATGGTTTCCTGCATGTCGGTGTCGACGATGCCGGGCGCCAGCGAGACGGCGCGCACGCCGTCGGCGCCCTGTTCCTGCTTCAGCACGCGCGTGTACATGTCCAACGCGGCCTTGGTGGCACAGTACACGCCCCAGCCCGCGTTGGGATTGCGGCCGGCGCCCGACGAGATGTTGAGCACCCGGCGGTCGGCCTGCATGCCGCGCACCGCCTGCAGGAAGCGCGCGGTGAGCAGCATGACGGCGGTGACGTTGAGGTTGAACGCCTGCGTGATGCTGGCGGCGTCGGTCAGCCCCGCACAGGGCGACACCGGCTGCACGGTGCCGGCGTTGTTGACCAGCAGGTAGCGCCTGGCGTCGTGCGGCAGGTCACGCGCGATCTGGTCGGCGGTGCGCTGCGCGGCGGACAGGTCGGACAGGTCGACCTTGACCTGCTGCAACTCGGCGCCCTGTGCGCGGGCGAATTCGGCCAGTTCGGCGTCGTCGCGCCGCGCCAGCGTGACCAGGCGCACGCCGGGGCGCGCCAGGCCACGCGCCAGCGCGGCGCCCAGGCCGCGCGAGGCGCCGGTAAGGATGGCAATGGTGTCGGTCATGCTGTGCCTCGCTGATCGGGTTGGAAACTCGGGGTCAGACGCCTTGCTTCAGGCTGGCCTGGATGAAGGGATCCAGGTCGCCGTCCAGCACTTTCTGCGTGTTCGAGATTTCGACGTTGGTGCGCAGGTCCTTGATGCGGCTCTGGTCCAGCACGTACGAACGGATCTGGTGGCCCCAGCCCACGTCGGTCTTGGAGTCTTCCAGCTTCTGCTGCTCGGCCATGCGGTTGCGCATTTCCAGCTCGTACAGGCGCGACTTCAGCATCTGCATGGCTTCGGCGCGGTTGCGGTGCTGCGAACGGTCGTTCTGGCACTGCACGACGATGCCGGTGGGGATGTGCGTCAGGCGCACGGCCGAGTCGGTCTTGTTGATGTGCTGGCCGCCCGCGCCGCTGGCACGGTAGGTGTCCACGCGCAGGTCGGCGGGGTTGACCTCGATCTCGAACGAGTCGTCGATCTCGGGATAGACGAACACGCTGGCGAACGAGGTGTGGCGGCCGCCGGAGGAGTCGAACGGGCTCTTGCGGACCAGGCGGTGCACGCCGGTTTCGGTGCGAAGGTAGCCGAATGCGTACTCGCCCTCGAGCTTGATGGTGGCCGACTTCAGCCCCGCCACTTCGCCCTCGGACTCTTCCAGCACTTCGGCCTTGAAACCCTTGCGCTCGGCATACTTCAGGTACTGGCGCAGCAGCATGGAAGCCCAGTCCTGCGCCTCGGTGCCGCCCGCGCCGGCCTGGATGTCCACGAAGCAGTTCAGCGGATCGGCCGGGTTGGAGAACATGCGGCGGAATTCGAGGCCTTCGAGACGTTCCTGGAAGCCGTTGGCGTCCTGCTCGATGGCTTCGAGGGTGGCGTCGTCATTGTCGGCCGCGGCCAGCTCGAACAGCTCGCGCGCATCGGCCACGCCATTGCCCAGTTCGGTCAGCGTGGTGACGACGTCTTCGAGGGATTTCTTTTCACGGCCCAGGTCCTGGGCGTGCTTGGGGTCGTTCCAGACGGCCGGGTCTTCGAGCTCGGCGTTTACGACGTGCAGGCGTTCGGTCTTGGCATCGTAGTCAAAGATACCCCCGTAACGCCAGCTCGCGCTGCGCGTAGTCGGCGAGGCGGGCGGCGATCTGGTTCTGGCGTTCGGCTTCCATGGCGATCCTTGATGACTTTTCTGCGAAACCTGGCATTTTAGCTTGTCTGGGGGAGATCGGTTCGGGGGTGTGCGGAAGGTGCTGTGGTAGGTATGGGGGGAGGCGCATGCGGTGTCGCAGCCGGCCAGGCTGGTGAGCAGGCAGGGCGCCTGGACCGGATGTGCAAACGCCGCCCTGGGGCGGCGTTTGTGTCCGTGAGGCTGGATTGGCAGGCCTATTCGGCGTGCTCGATCACCAACTGCGCCGACACCATGCCGTTCCACACGTTCTGCTCCAGCCGGTAGGCCACCTGCACGTGCTCGGGCACCGACTGATCGTGCCCGAACCAGATGGCGTCGAAGCGCTGGTGGCCGCGTTCCAGCGACAGCTTCAGGTGCTTCTCGCCCACCAGCCGCTGGGCGCGCACGGTGAATTCGTCCAGGAACAGCGGAGCCGCGAAACCCGCGCCCCAGACCTGCTGGTTCAATAGCCCGGCGACCTCCGCATTGGCGTAGCCGGATTCCAGCGTGCCGTCGGTCTCGATCAGCGGCTCGAAGCGGTCGCGGCCCGTCAGCTCGCGCACAGCGGCGTCGAAGGCGGGGGCGAAGGTGGCGAAGTCGTCGCGGCCCAGTGTCAGGCCGGCCGCCATGGCGTGGCCGCCGAACTTGCGGATCAGGTTGGGATGGCGCTTGGAGACCAGGTCCAGCGCGTCGCGCAGGTGCACGTCGGGAATCGAACGGCCCGAGCCGCGGATCTCGTCGTCGCCCGCCGGCGCGAAGGCCAGGGTGGGGCGCCAGAACTTTTCCTTCAGGCGCGAGGCCACCAGGCCCACCACGCCCTGGTGCCAGCCCGGGTCGAACACGCAGACGGTGGCGCCCGGCGCGGCCGAGGGATCGGCCATGGCGGCCATGGCCTGGTCGCGCATCTCGGCCTCGATGGTGCGGCGTTCGCGGTTGATCTGGTCGAGCTGGCGCGCCATGTCCAGGGCC
The DNA here is from genome assembly GCF_900078705.1 of Bordetella ansorpii. Classification (GTDB taxonomy): domain Bacteria; phylum Pseudomonadota; class Gammaproteobacteria; order Burkholderiales; family Burkholderiaceae_B; genus Bordetella; species Bordetella ansorpii_A. Next base: position 578,844 of record NZ_FKIF01000007.1, on the reverse strand, counting down.
TCGGCCTCGTCGTCGGTGGTCAGGCAGGCGATGCCCAGGCTCATGTCGGCCAGGCGGCCGGCGGCGTTGATGCGCGGGCCCAGGGCGAAGCCCAGGTCGAAGCCGCTGGCGGTGCGCGGCTCGCGGCTGGCCACGGCGAACAGGGCGCGCAGGCCGGGCTGCATGCGGCCGGCGCGCATGCGCTGCAGGCCCTGCGTGACCAGCAGGCGGTTGTTGGCATCGAGCTTGACCACGTCGGCGACCGTGCCCAGCGCCACCAGGTCGGCCAGCGCATCCAGGCGAGGGCCGCCGTCGGCCGCGTACACGCCGCGGCGGCGCAGCTCGGCGCGCAGCGCCAGCATCATGTAGAAGATGACGCCCACGCCGGCCAGGTTCTTGGACGGGAAGCCGCAGCCGGGCTGGTTGGGGTTCACGATGGCCAGGGCGTCGGGCAGGGTGTCGCCGGGCAGGTGATGGTCGGTGACGACCACGCCGATGCCGGCGGCATTGGCCGCGGCCACGCCGTCGACGCTGGCGATGCCGTTGTCCACCGTGATGATGAGGTCGGGCTTGCCGCCGCGGTGCGTGCAGGCCAGTTCGATCACGGCGGGCGACAGGCCATAGCCCGTTTCGAAGCGGTTGGGCACCAGGAAGTCGACGTCGGCGCCCATGGCGGCCAGGGCGCGCAGGCCGACCGCGCAGGCGGTGGCGCCGTCGCAGTCGTAGTCGGCCACGATCAGCAGCTTCTTGCGCTGCTGGATGGCGTCGGCCAGCACGCCAGCGGCATGCGCCGAATGCGTCAGGCCGCTGGGCGGCAGCAGCGCGGGCCAGGCCAGGCGGGTCTGGTCGGGGTGCGTGACCCCGCGCGCGGCCCACAGGCGCGACAGCAGGGGATGGATGCCGGCGGATTCCAGCAGCCTGCAGGCTGCGGCGTCGGTGGGGCGTACGGTCAGACGGGGCGAGACCACCAGGTGTTCCAGTCGTGCTTGGGCGCCGGCAGCCATTTCAGCAGGCCGGTGCGCGGTTTCAGGGTGAGCCGGACGCGGCGATCCTCGCCCAGCAGCAGCAGTTCGGTGGGTTGCGCGGGCAGGGGGGATTTCTCCGAGCCCGCCAGCGGGGCGATGCGCGCGCGGTCCAGGCCGGACAGGGCGTCGAGCCAGGTGGCCCAGTCGCCGGCGCGGTGGGCGGCGTCCAGGTCGGTGATGAGCTGGGCGTCGTCCGGCGCGGGCTGCTGGATGGGCCAGGGCGTTGCGCCGCCGTACAGCCACAACCCGTTGACCGGGGCGGCGCCGCGCGCGGCGCGGGCCTCGTTCACCGGGTGTTCGTACCAGGCCATCTGGATTTCGTTCAGCAGGCGGCGCCACGGGCGCATGGTGGCGTCCTGCGGCCACCAGGCATTCAGGTTGTGGCCGGCCACGGCGCGCGGGCTGCCCGTGTGCGGGCGCAGGCCCTCGGGCAGGGTCACGCGCCAGCGGTGGGGGGCCAGGGGGGCGGCGGCGAAGGCGGTACCGTCGAATAGCGGCGCGACGGCGTCGTAGAGCGCCTGGCCTTCCTCTGGCCGCAAGTCCATCTGGTCCGGCTCCAGCAGCGAGGCCTGGTCGGTGCCCAGGGCCATGTGGACGAGGTCGGCGAGCCAGATGCCGGAATTGGCCGATGCCGCGCCGGCGGGGGAAGGCGTCGCGGACGCGTCTGCTGATGCCGCATCCGGGCCGGGCGGCGAAGCCGGGGGACGCGTGGCGTCGGTTCGGGCTTGCGCGGCCAGCAGCGGTCCGAGACCCGCCCCGAAAGGCAGTTCAGGCTGGCCGCGAAAGCCCGCCCGTTCCAGTTGCCAGGCTTCGAGGGGCGTACAGCCCTGCGCGCGCACGTCGAAGGGCTCGGACCGGGCCTGGCCGGCCTGCAGCCAGGCATGCAACGCGGGCGCCTGCTTGGGCAGCCGCTTGGCCAGTTCGGGCGCGACGGACGCCGGGGGCAGGGCGCCGGGGATGACAATGAGCATGGGCGGGATTGTAGTGCGACGTTTCGGTCACGGGCTGACTGACGGAATCGGCCCCTTGTCGGGGAACTCTGGAGAGCGGCTCGGCACCAACGGATGATGAGTCCGCTGGTCCACACGGAAACTTTTCGCCAAACATCCCTCGTACTCTGCACACATTTCGCTACGAGCCCCCTCATCCTTGATGCCATAATCCCGCTCGTGCTGAAAATCCCCTATGAACTCTGGGTAGGCGCCCGTTATGCGGGCATGGCCTCCCTGCGCGGTCGGCGCGGACGCGACCGCTTCGTCTCCTTCATCGCCGCCTCGTCGATGGCGGGCATCGCGCTGGGCGTGGCCGCCCTGATCGTGGTGCTGTCCGTGATGAACGGTTTCCAGAAGGAAGTGCGCGACCGCATGCTGTCGGTGCTGCCGCACATCGAGCTCTACGTGCCGGGCGCCTCGCCCGAACGCGTGCTGACGCTGTGGCCGAATTTCGCCGGCGACCTGGGCAAGAATCCCGCCATCATCGGCCAGGCGCCGTTCGTGGCGGCGCAGGGCATGCTGGTGCGCGGCGATGCCGTACGCGGGGTGCAGGTGCGCGGCATCGATCCCGTCGCCGAAGGCAAGGTGTCCGACATCCCGCGCGAGATGACCAGCGGCAAGCTCGAGTCGCTCGAGCCCGGCAGCTACGGCATCGTGCTGGGCGAGGAACTGGCCAAGACCATGGGCGTGAAGGCCGGCGACACGGTGCTGATGCTGGCCCCGCAGAGCAGCGCCGGCGCCGAACCCGACAACGCCAATGCCCGCCTGGCCGTGGCCCCGGGCGGTTTCGCGCCGCGCATGCGGCAGTTCACCGTCACCGGCATCTTTTCGTCGGGCCATTACGAATACGACTCCTCGCTGGCCTTCATCAACGACCGCGACGCGGCGGCGGTGTTCGCCGACAGCGGCACGGCCGGCATGCGCCTGCGCGTGAACGACATGCAGCGCGCGCCCCAGATCGCGGCCGAGCTGCAGAAGACGCTGCCGCCCTACATCATGGCCAGCGACTGGACGCGCAACAACCGCACCTGGTTCGCCGCGGTGCAGACGCAGAAACGCATGATGTTCCTCATCCTGGCGCTGATCGTGGCGGTGGCCGCGTTCAACCTGCTGGCCTCGCTGGTGATGGCGGTCAAGGACAAGCGCTCCGACGTCGCCATCCTGCGCACGCTGGGCGCGCGGCCGGGCGAGATCGCGCGCATCTTCCTTGTGCAGGGCTCGCTGATCGGCGTCATCGGCACTGTCCTGGGCGTGACCGGCGGCATCCTCATCGCCTACAACATCCACATCATCGTGCCTTTCATCGAGCGCCTGCTGGGCATCCATTTCCTGGCGCGCGAGGTCTACTTCATCAACGAACTGCCGTCCGATCCGCAGATGGCGGACATCGTCTCCATCGGCCTCACGTCGCTGGCGCTGTCGCTGGTGGCCACGCTCTATCCCAGCTGGCGCGCCTCGCGGCTGCAGCCGGCCCAGGTGCTGCGGCAGGACTGATCCATGTTCAAGATTCCCTACGAGTTCTGGATCGGCGCCCGCTATGCAGGCATCGTTTCGCCGGGCGGACGGCGCGGCCGCCGCGACCGCTTCGTGTCCTTCATCGCCGGTTCGTCCATGGTGGGCATCGCGCTGGGCGTGGCCGCCCTGATCGTGGTGCTGTCCGTGATGAACGGCTTCCAGAGGGACGTGCGCGACCGCATGCTGTCGGTGCTGCCGCACATCGAACTGTCCCAGCCCGACGAGGCGTCGCAGGCCGTGCTGGCCCATTGGCAGAAGCTGGCCGACGATGCGAAGAAGAATCCCGCCGTCATCGGCGAGGCGCCGTTCGTGTCGGCGCAGGGCATGCTGGTGCGCGGCCAGGCGCTGCGCGGCGTGCAGGTGCGCGGCATCGACGCGGCCACCGAGGGCGCCGTGTCCGACCTGCCGAAGCAGATCACCCGCGGCAAGCTGGCGGCGCTCGAACCGGGCAGCTATGGCGTGGTGCTGGGCGACGAACTGGCCAACGGGCTGGGCCTGCGCGTGGGCGATACGGTGCTGATGCTGGCGCCGCAGGGTTCCATCAGCCCGGCCGGCTTCACGCCGCGCATGCGGCAGTTCACCGTGGTGGGCGTGTTCTCGTCGGGCCACTACGAATACGACTCCACGCTGGCCTTCATCGACGCCGAGGACGCGGCGCGCGTGTTCCGCGACAGCGGCACGGCGGGCGTGCGGCTGCGCATCGACGACATGCAGCGCGCGCCCGAGGTCGCGGCCCAGTTGCAGAAATCCATGCCCGAGGGCGTGAAGGCCAGCGACTGGACGCAGAGCAACCGCACCTGGTTCGCCGCCGTGCAGACCGAGAAGCGCATGATGTTCCTGATCCTGGCGCTGATCGTGGCGGTGGCCGCGTTCAACCTGCTGTCCTCGCTGGTGATGGCCGTCAAGGACAAGCAGTCCGACATCGCCATCCTGCGCACGCTGGGCGCGGGCCCCGGCGAGGTCGCGCGCATCTTCCTGGTGCAGGGGGCGCTGATCGGCGTCATCGGCACCATCGTGGGCGTCGGGGGGGGCATCCTCCTGGCCTATAACATCGACGTCATCGTGCCTTTCATCGAAGGCCTGTTCGGCATCCAGTTCATGCCGCGCGAAGTGTATTTCGTGAGCGCGCTGCCGTCCGATCCGCAGGCCGCCGACATCGTCACCATCGGCATCACGTCGCTGGTGCTGTCGCTGCTGGCCACGCTCTATCCCAGCTGGCGCGCCTCGCGCCTGCAACCGGCACAGGTATTGCGCCATGACTGACAGCCAAAAGACCCTTCACGGCGACAAGACGTCGCCCGCCCTGCACGCCGAGAACCTGGCCAAGATCTACGACGAAGGCCCGGCCCGCATCGAGGTGCTGGGCGGCGTATCGCTGACCGTGCAGCGCGGCGAGATGGTCGCCATCATCGGCGCGTCGGGCTCGGGCAAGAGCACGCTGCTGCACATCCTGGGGCTGCTGGACGTGCCTTCCAGCGGCAACGTCACCGTGGATGGCGTGGCCGCCGAGGGCCTGAGCGAATCCGCCAAGAGCCAGTTGCGCAACCGCAGCCTGGGTTTCGTCTACCAGTTCCATCACCTGCTGCCCGAGTTCTCGGCGCTGGACAACGTGGCCATGCCGCTGATCGTGCGGCGCCAGTCGCGCGAGTCGGCCCGCCTGGCCGCGCGCGAGGTGCTGGCGCAGGTGGGCCTGTCCGCGCGGGAAGGGCATTTCCCGGGCCAGTTGTCGGGCGGCGAACGCCAGCGCGTGGCGCTGGCGCGCGCGCTGGTCACGCGGCCGGCCTGCGTGCTGGCCGACGAGCCCACCGGCAACCTGGATCGCCAGACCGCGCACGGCATGTTCGACCTGCTGGCCCGCGTGAACCGCGAGTCCGGCACCGCTTTCGTCATCGTCACGCACGACCGCGAACTGGCGGCCCGGGCCGACCGGCAACTGCACATGGAACGCGGTAAGCTGGTGCTGGATCGCGTTCCGGGCTGATCCGGATTTCCGCTAGGCGCGGGCAGGGCGCGTGCCCTGGCGGCCCGCCTTGTTCATCGCCATGCTGATCGACACCCACTGCCACCTGGATGCCGCCGAGTTCGACGCCGACCGCGCCGACGTGGCGCGGTGCGCCTGGCAGGCCGAGGTGCGCGCCATCGTCATCCCGGCGATCGCACGCTTCAATTTCGACGTGGTGCGCGACCTGGCACACGCCACCGCGGGCGGCGCCTACGCGCTGGGCATCCATCCCCTGTACGTGCGGGACGCCCGCGACGAAGACCTGGTTACGCTGCGCCAGGCCGTGGCCGTCGCGATGGACGACCCGCGCTTCGTCGCCATCGGCGAGATCGGCCTGGATTTCTTCGTCGAAGAGATCGCCAGCGGCGTGCAGCGGGAACGGCAGGAGCATTTCTACGCCGCCCAGCTGGACATCGCCGCCGAGTTCGGCTTGCCGGTGCTGCTGCACGTGCGCCGTTCGCAGGACATCGTGTTGAAGCACCTGCGGCGCAAGCCCAGGCTGCGGGGCGGCATCGCCCATGCCTTCAATGGCAGCGCGCAGCAGGCGCAGGGCTTCATCGACCAGGGCTGCGCGTTGGGCATCGGAGGGGCCATGACGTATCCGCGCGCGCGGCAGATCCGCCGTCATGCGGCGGAATTGCCGTTGGATCATCTGGTGCTGGAAACGGATGCGCCCGACATCCCGCCCGCCTGGCTGCACGAGCCGGACCGGCGCAATGCGCCGCATCAAGTGTCGCGGATTGCCGAGTCGCTGGCGGAATTGCGTGGCGAGTCCGCGGCGGTGATACGCGCTGAGACTGGCGCGACGGCGATTCGGGTGCTTCCTCGTTTAAAGAATGTCCTGCTTCCCATTGCCTGAGCAATGTCTCTGCTGCCTGTTCACCAAGCGACGCACGTTACTCAGCGATACCCTGCGGGGTAGCTCAAGTATCGAGAGCCGGTATGACATCCAGTTCTGAGAAATTGCTGATTTTGACTGAGCCATCTGGAAAGCGAGCAACGATTTCCAGTCGACCACCCATCGCTTCTATGTGGCTGCGCAGCGTGGAAATGTACATGTCTGTCCGCTTTTCCATTTTCGCTATAGATGGCTGCTGAACATGCAGTATTTCGGCCAACATCTTTTGTGAAAGCCCCCGGGCCTGCCTCAGTTCCTGAAGCGGCATTTCACTGAGCATTTGTTCCGTGGCTGCCTTGGCGCGGGTCTGCGACTCGGCAGACATGGCTGCACGCAGGGCGTCAAATTTTTTCGCCATGGGTCAGTCCTTCCCGTCTTAGTGCATTCAGATGTTCGTCGTAGAGCCGATCAGCCAAGGGGACGTACCTGTGGTACCACCGGTCATCTCCGGTATTGTCACCACCGATCAGCAAGATCGCCGTGCGTCTCGGATCGAATGCGTACAAGGTGCGCAAAGGGTTGCCCCCTGATTGTTCAAAGGAATAATTTCGTCAAGGGAACTCCACGGCCACCGAAGCGGCGGTGCATTCGGTCTCCTGTCCGGTCTCAAATTGAACGCGTCCATGCCGTCAAGCCGCCGACGCCTCATGCCAAAACCGCCGCGCGGGCAGGGGGCGCGGGCGCCGCACTCTGCGTGGCCGCCTGCGGCAACTCGATCTGCACCACCAGCCCGCGCGGCTTGCGGTTCTGGGCGCGGATACTGCCGCCGTGCGCCTCGACTGCGGCGCGGGCGATGCTCAATCCCAAACCCGCGCCCTTGGCGCGCGAGGCGCCCGGCACGCGGAAATACGGTTCGAACAGATGGCCGACGTGCTCGGACGGCACCCCCGGCCCGTTGTCCTCGATGTCCAGCAGCAGCCGGCCTTCGTCGGCCTGCAAGGCCACGTGGATGGCCGCCGCCGCGCCCGCGTGGCGCAGCGCGTTGCGCAGCACGTTGTCGACGGCGCTGGCCAGGGTCTGCGCGTCGCCGGTCACCCACAGCGGACCCGGCGCGGTCCAGGCGATGCCGATGCGCTGCTCGCCGGCCTCGAAACGGGCGTCCTGCACCAGGGTGTCCACCAGATGGCTGAGATCCACCGGCGCGGTGGGCCGGGCCATGGCGGACAGCCGCGCCAGTTGCAGCGTATGGCCGACAAGGCTGTCCAGGCGCTCGCATTCGCGTTCGATGCGGTCCAGTTGCAGAGCCTGCGTGTCGTCCTTGCGGCGCGCCAGTTCGGTGGCCAGCCGCAGCCGCGCCAGCGGCGAGCGCAACTCGTGCGCCACCGTGTGCAGCAGTTGCTCGCGGGTATCCACCAGCGCCTGCAGCCGGCCCGCCATGCCGTCGAAGTCGCGCGCCAGCAGGCCCAGCTCGTCGCGCCGCCGGGCCAGTTCGGCAGGCGTGCGGGCCTGCAGATCGCCCTGCGCCAACGCGCGCGTGGCCTGCCGCAGCGCGCGCAGCGGCCGGGTGATGTGGCGGGTCAGCGCCCAACAGAGCGGCGCGGTCACCGCCAGCGCGAAAGCCAGCAGCGCCACCAGCACTGGAGTGAAGGTCAGCAATTCCCAGTGCGAGGAATCGAAGGGCAGGTACAGCATCAGCAGGGCCGTGCCGTCGGGCAGCCGCAGCCATTGCGGCGCCCACCACGACGATCGCACGCCCGGCAGCTCGCGCATCTGCTGCTGCTCTTCCGACATCGGCACGGCGTCCTGCGAGCCGCGGTAGGCATCCAGCCAGTCGCTCATGCGGCGCGGCAGGGCGCGGCCCAGGATGTCCCGGTCCCGCGGGTCGACCACGTAGATCTTCAGCGCCGAGTAACTGTCGGACATGGCCCGGATCCAGCGTTCCAGGCCCTCGGCGCCTTGCGTGCGGGCCACCTGCTGGGCCTCGCGCGCCAGGCCGCCGGGGCTCAGGCCGTCCAGCGAGTTGAAGCGGTACCAGGCCGCCGTGGCCGTCAGCAGCATGCCGCAGGCGACGATGACGGCCATGGCGCACCACACCGACAGGAAGGCGCGCCAGAACAGCGAGCGGACCACGAAGCGGCTCATCCGGCCGCGCCGGCCAGGACGTAGCCCACGCCGCGCAGGTTGCGGATGGCGGGCGCCTCGGGATGGCTGTCCAGGCGCAGCTTGCGCCGCAGGCTGCTGATGTGGGTGTCGATGCTGCGGTCGAAGCGGTCGGGCGCGCGGCCCAGCGCGTATTGCCCGATCAACTCGCGCGCGATGACCTGTCCGGGCGCGCGCATCAGCACTTCCAGGATGCGCTGCTCGGCGCCCGTCAGCGCGACTTCGTCCGCGCCCATGCGGGCCAGGCCGGTGGCCGGGTCCAGCGACAGCGCGCCGACCGACAGTCCCGCCGTGGCCGCCGCGGGCGCTTCCTGGAAGCGCCGCAGCACCGCCGTCATGCGGGCCTGCAGTTCGCGCGGGCTGAAGGGCTTGGCCAGGTAGTCGTCCGCGCCCAGTTCCAGGCCGAGCACGCGGTCGGTCTCGCCGCCGTGGGCCGTGAACATGATGACCGGGCGCCGCGACCGTGCCCGGTACTGGCGCAGCAGGTCCAGTCCGCTGCCGTCGGGCAGCATCAGGTCCAGCAACGTCAGGTCGAAGTCGTCCTGTGCCAGCAGGGGCACGGCTTGGGCGCCAGTGTGCGCCAGCGTCAATTGGTAGCGATGCGGTTCGAGGTATTCGCGCAGCATCTGCGCCAGTTCGACGTCGTCGTCGATCAGCAGGATTCGGCGCGTTGCAGCGAGGGGAGCGTGAGCCATCGTCGATACGTCCTGCGCCCGCTTGCCGGTCTGTCCCATGCCGGCAAGCGGGCGTGTGTGAAGAAGTGCAAAGAAGATAAAAGTTGGGGAAAGCGCGTTGCGGCAACCCTTTCAGTCAAATTCTAATATGAGAATCGTTTTCATTCATAAGTGCATTTCGACGGGAATCCGCGCGCCGGGGGCACGCGGGCCTGGGAATCAGGAGAAACAGAAGAATGAGCAGCAAGCATCTGGCCGGGCGCAGTGCCCTGGGGCCGCGCACGCGTCTGGCCGCCGCCCTGTGCGCGGCGGGTTGGGGCATCACGGGTACTGCCTGGGCGCAGACCACGCTGGCAGCGCAGACCCTGGACACCGTGGTGGTGACCGCCAGTGGTTTCGAACAGCAGATCCAGGATGCGCCGGCGTCCATCAGTGTGATCACGCGGCAGGACCTGGAGAACAAGTTCTATCGTGACGTGACCGATGCGCTGCTCGAAGTGCCCGGCGTGGTCGTCACCGGTGGCGCCGACCGGCAGGATATCAGCCTGCGCGGCATGGCCTCGCAATACACCCTGATCCTGATCGACGGCAAGCGCCAGAATTCCCGCGAGACCCGCACCAATTCCGACGGTCCGGGCGTGGAGGGCGGCTGGTCGCCGCCGATCTCGGCCATCGAGCGCATCGAAGTGGTGCGCGGCCCGATGTCCTCGCTGTACGGCTCCGACGCCATGGGCGGCGTGATCAACATCATCACGCGCAAGGTGCCGCAGGCCTGGGGCGGCGAGATCCGCATGGACACCACCATCCAGGAAAGCAGCAAGTCTGGCGACATCTACCAGGGCAACTTCTACCTGGCCGGCCCGATCAAGACCGACATGCTGGGCCTGCAGATCTACGGCCAGGGCACGCAGCGCGACGAGGACAACCTCTACAACGGTTTCCGGCAGCGCGCCGCCAACACCGTCACCGCCAAGCTGGCGCTGACGCCCACCCGCAATCACGACATCGTCCTGGAAGCCACGCATGCGCGCCAGAAGTACGAGAATACGCTGGGCAAGACCGTCGAGCCGCTGGCGCCCGGCGCCGCGTGCCCGCGCACCGGTTGCCCGGCCTCGTCGGAGACCGACTACCGCAGCAACAAGTGGGCGCTGTCGCACACGGGCCGCTGGGGCTGGGCCGTGTCGGATTCGTACGTGCAGCAGGAAGAGTTCGACAACCGCTCGCGGCGGATGAAGATCAAGAACACCGACATCAAGACCAACTGGACGCTGCCGCTGGGCAGCCACATGCTGACGATCGGTGGCTCGTTCCTGGAGCAGAGCTTGAACGACCAGACCGGCAACCAGCTGGCGGGCGGCCCGAGCGACGTCGAGCGCTACCAGTGGGCGCTGTTCGCCGAGGACGAATGGCGCCTGGCCGACAGTTTCGCGCTGACGGGCGGCCTGCGCATGGACAAGGACGAGAACTTCGGCGATCACTTCAGCCCGCGCCTGTACGGCGTGTGGCACCTGGCCGAACGCTGGACCCTGAAGGGCGGCGTGTCCACGGGCTTTCGCGCGCCCGACCTGCGCCAGACCGTGGCGGGCTGGGGCCAGGTCAGCCGCGGCGGCAACATGTACGGCAATCCCGACCTGAAGCCGGAGAAGTCCGTCACCGAGGAAATCGGCCTGCTGTACGACAACGGCGAGGGTTTCAACGCCGGCCTGACCGTGTTCAACAACGACTTCAAGGACAAGATCACCCGCGTGGCGTGCCCGCTGACGCAGTGCACGGACGGTCCCAACCAGTTCGGCGCCAATCCCACCACCTACCTGAACGTGGACGAGGCAGTGTCGCGCGGGGTGGAGGCCAGCATGCGCCTGCCGCTGGACCGGGCCTGGTCGCTCACGGCCAGCTATACCTTCACGGATTCCGAGCAGAAGTCGGGCCAGTACAAGGGCCAGCCGCTGAACCAGCTGCCGCGCCACCTGTTCACCACCACCGTGAACTGGCAGGCCTCCGATGCCCTGCGGGCGTGGGCGCGCCTGAATTACCGCGGCAAGGAAAGCCAGCCCATCACGGGCCCGTCGTCCTCGGCGGTCGTGGCGCCTTCCTACACTTTCGTCGACCTGGGCGGCTCGTATGCCGTCAACAAGAGCGTGTCGGTCTACGCCGGCATCTACAACCTGTTCGACAAGGACGTGGGCTACGACGACTACGCCTATGTGGAAGACGGCCGCCGCTACTGGCTGGGCGTGGGAGTGAAGTTCTGAACATGAAGCAAGGAGCAGATTCGATGACGATGCAGGCACGTACGCGCCGCGGGTTCGCCGCCGCGCTGGCCGCAATGGGCGCCACCCTGATGCTGGCGCCCGCGCTGGCCGCCGCGCAGGCCACGGTCCAGGTCAAGCATGCCCGAGGCGTGACCGCCGTGCCGGCCCACCCCGCCAAGACCGTGGTGATGGACCTGGCGGTGCTGGACACTCTGCACGCCCTGGACGTCGAGGTGACGGGCCTGCCCGCCGCCGTCAAGCTGCCGCCGCAGCTGGCGCAATACCAGGACAAGCGCTATCTGAAAGTCGGTTCGATGTTCGAGCCGAACTACGAGGTGATCCACGCCGCCGCGCCGCAGGTCATCTTCGTGGCGGGCCGTTCGGCGCCCAAGTACGACGAGTTGGCCAGGCTGGCGCCCACGGTCGACCTGACCGTCGATCCCAAGGACCTGGTGGGCAGCGTCCGGCGCAACACCGAGCTGTTGGGCGGTATCTACGGCAAGCAGGATCTGGCGCGCCGGAAGGTGCGGGCGCTGGACGACTCGATCGCCGCGTTGAAGGCCCGCGCGGGCGGCGCGGGCACCGGATTGATCCTGCTGACCACGGGCGGCAAGATGAGCGCCTACGGCCCCGGTTCGCGCTTCGGCGTGATCCACGACGCCTTCGGCGTGAAACCGGCGGCGCCGGGCCTGAACGTGTCCAACCACGGCCAGGCGGTGTCGTTCGAATTCCTGGCGCAGACCGATCCCGACTGGCTGTTCGTGATCGATCGCGATGCCGCCATCGGCCGCGAGGGCGTGTCCGCCCAGCGCCTGCTGGACAACGAACTGGTACGCGCCACCAGGGCCTGGCGCACGGGACGCATCGTGTACCTGAACGCCTACAACTGGTATCTGCTGGGCAGTGCGGGCCTGGCCGGCATGCAGCAGAATGTCGACGACCTGGCCCAGGCGCTGGCCAAGGGCCTGTAGTCGAGTGACGGTGGCGAGGAAGAGCGGGTGACGTTGCGGTCGTGGGCGCGGGGATGGGGCGGGCTGGCGCTGGTGTCGGCCCTGCTGGTGGTGCTGTGCGTGATCAGCATCGGACTGGGGGCGAGCGAGTTCTCGTTCGGCGCGCTACTGGGCGGGCCGGACGCCGCGCGCACGTGGAAACTGCTGCTGGTCAGCCGCGTGCCGCGCACGCTGGCGCTGCTGCTGGCGGGCATGTCGCTGGCGGTGGCGGGGCTGATCATCCAGATGCTGGTGCGCAACCGATTCGTCGAGCCTGCCACCGCGGGCACGCTGGAGTCCGCCACGCTGGGCATCCTGGTGGTGACGCTGCTGATGCCCGGCATTCCCATGATCGGCAAGATGCTGGTCGCCACCGTTTTCGCGCTGGCGGGCACGCTGCTGTTCCTGGCGCTGCTGCGCCGCGTGCCCTTGCGCACGCCCTTCATCGTGCCGCTGATCGGCCTGGTGCTGGGCGGCGTGATCAGCGCGGCCACCACTTTCGTGGCCTACCGCTACGACCTGCTGCAATCGCTGCATGCCTGGACCGTCGCCGACTTCTCCAGCGTGCTGCGCGGCCGCTACGAACTGCTGTGGATCGGCTTCGCCCTGACCGCCGTGGCCTGGCTGGCGGCCGACCGCTACACCGTGGCGGGCATGGGCCGCGCGTTCGCGTCCAACCTGGGGCTGAACCATGCGCGCCTGACGCTGGGGGGGCTGCTGATCGTGTCCGCGATCTCGGCCATGACGGTGGTCACGGCGGGCAGCATTCCCTTCCTGGGCCTGATCGTGCCCAATGCCGTCAGCCTGCTGATGGGCGACAACCTGCGGCGGGCGATTCCCTGGGTGGCCGTGCTGGGCGGAGGCTTCGTGCTGGCCTGCGACATCATCGGCCGCCTGGTCCTGTATCCCTACGAGGTGCCCATCGGCACGGTGGTGGGCGTGATCGGCAGCGCGCTGTTCCTGTGCCTGCTGCGCAGCCGCAAGGCAAGGCTGGGCTGAAAGGTGGACCCACCCCAGAAGCGCTGCGCGCTCCCCCCTCAAGGGGCGACGCAGGCGGACCGGCGAAGCCGGGTCCGCCGCGTCCCCGATCAAGTGGCCGCCTTTTCCCGTGACGATCTGGGCGTGTGGTGATACTGAAGATATAAATGCCGAGACTCCTCTCTCCGAATGCGCGCCTGGCGGCCCTGGCCATCATGGCCCTGGCCTGCTGCGTGGCCTTCATGACGCTGGGCGCCAACGGCCAGTGGTCGTTCGTCATCCCGTTCCGTGGCGGCAAGCTGCTGGCGATGCTGCTGGTGGCCTACTGCGTGGCGGTGTCGTCGGTGCTGTTCCAGACCCTCACCCACAACCGCATCCTGACGCCCGCCATCATGGGCTTCGACGCGCTGTACGTGCTGATCCAGGCGCTGATCGTCTTCGGTTTCGGCCTGTCGGCCACGGCCACCGACGATCCGGTCTGGAAATTCCTGCTGGAAGCGGGCGTGATGACGGGCTTTGCCTGTCTGCTGTTCCGCTGGCTGTTCCGCGGCGAGGTGCGCAGCCTGCACCTGATGATGCTGGTGGGCATCGTGTTCGGCCTGCTGTTCCGCAGCCTGTCGGGTTTCGCCATCCGGCTGATCGATCCCAACGAGTTCCTGGTGCTGCAGGACCGCATGTTCGCCAGCTTCAACACCGCGCGCACGGGCCTGTTGCCCATCGCCGCGGGCGCCACGCTGGCCGTCACGCTTGCGATCTGGCGCATGCGGCGGCGCTACGACGTGCTGGCCATGGGCCGCGACATCGCCGTCAACCTGGGCGTGGACTACCGCGGCACGCTGATGGCCACGCTGGCGTGCATCGCGGTGCTGGTGTCCGTCTCCACGGCGCTGGTCGGGCCCGTCACGTTCTTCGGCCTGCTGGTCAGCAACCTGGCGTATCACGCCATGGGCAGCGACAGGCATCGCCACACCGTGCCTGCGGCCGTGCTGCTGGGCGTGCTCTTCCTGGTCGGGGGGCAGGCGCTGCTGGAGCGCGTGCTGGCCTTGAATACCACTGTCAGCGTCGTCATCGAGTTCGTCGGCGGCCTGATGTTTCTTTTCCTGGTCCTGCGCGGGGGGCGCCGATGATAGAGATCCAAGCAGTCAGCAAGCGCTACGCGGACACCGTGGTGGTGGACGACGTCACCCTGACCTTGCCCGCCGGCGGCGTCACCGCCATCATCGGCCCCAATGGGGCGGGCAAGTCGACGCTGCTGTCCATGATGAGCCGGCTGCTGACGCCGACGTCCGGGCAGGTGCGGGTGGACGGCCTGGACGTGGCCCGCGCCGACAGCCGCGAGCTGGCGCGGCGCCTGTCCATCCTGCGGCAGGACAATCACCTGCCGCTGCGCCTGACGGTGCGCGACCTGGTGGCGTTCGGCCGTTATCCGCACACGGGGGGGCGTCCCACGCTGGAAGACAAGGAGCACATCGACCGCGCCATTGATTACCTGGCCCTGACGCCGCTGGCCGACCGCTACCTGGACGAACTTTCAGGGGGCCAGCGCCAGCGGGCCTTCGTGGCCATGGTGCTGTGCCAGGACACGCGCTACGTCCTGCTGGACGAGCCGCTGAACAGCCTGGACATGAAGCACGCGGTGGCCATGATGCGCATCCTGCGCCGCGCCGCCGATGAACTGGGCAAGACCGTGGTGCTGGTGCTGCACGACATCAATTTCGCCTCGTGCCACGCCGACCGCATCGTGGCGCTGCGCCAGGGCAGGGTGGCGTGCCAGGGCACGCCTCGGGAAATCATCCGGCCCGAGGTGCTGCAGGACCTGTACGAACTGCCCATCGCCGTACATGAGCTGGATGGGCAGCGCATCTGCACCTACTACCGCTGAACAGGGGCAACCGGGCCGTCGAGTATCATGCTGGCGCCGGTCCCGCTCGGGGCCGGTCCATCCGGAACCGCGTCACGCATGCCCATCATCGAATTCACGCTTGCCGAAGGCAGCCCCTACATCGAAGTCAACCAATTGCTGAAGGCCACGGGCGTCTGCGACAGCGGCGGCGCGGGCAAGATGCTGGTGGCCGAAGGGTACGTCAGCGTGGGCGGCGTGCCGGAAACGCGCAAGACCGCCAAGATCCGCGACGGCCAGATCGTCACCTGCGGCGACGTGCGCATCGTGGTGCGCGCGCATCCGGCCGCCGCCGACGAAGACTGACCCCCATTCCCAGCCCCAACCCCGCAACGCCGCGAGCCGCCATGAAAAGCACGAGGTTCCAGAACTCCATCTTCGCCGTGCTGTCGCGTTCGCCGTGGTGGATGAGCGCGGGCGTGGCGCTGCTGCTGAGCGTGCTGGGCTTCGTGGCCTTGCCGCTGGAGTACGCGTCGATGGGCATGTTCGCGGCCGTGCCGTTCGTGGTCACCGCCGGCATCGCCCTGCGCAGGCAATGGAAGAACCCGTCGGGCGCGCGCGTGCAGGCCGTGACCGAGGCCGTGGCCGGCATGTCCTGGGCCACGTTCTCCACCCTGGCCGAGGCGGGCTTCAAACGCGATGGCTGCGAGGTCCAGCGCCTGCAACTGCCAGGGGCCGATTTCGCGCTGAACAAGGATGGCCGCGAGGCCATCGTCAGCGCCAGGCGCTGGAAGGCCGCACGCATCGGCGTCGAGCCCCTGCGCGAGTTGCAGGCCGTGCGCGATGAGCGCGGCGCCCGCGAAGCCATCTTCATCGCGCTGGGCGAGGTGTCCGGCACCGCCATCCAGTATGCGAAGGCGCAGAACCTGTCGTTGATGACGGCGCCGGAGCTGGCGAAGTTGCTGCGCGACCAGAAGCTCTAGATCGCGGATGCCCCTGGGCGGCACGGCTGTGTCCAGCCGGGTGCGTGCCTGGCCTCCACGCAGCGCGCGTCGGCCCGCGCACCGCCTCGGCGCGCGTTCTGCCTACATCCGGTAGCGCAGCGTCAGCATGGCATTGCGGCCATCGCCGAACACGCTGTAGAAGCGGCTGGGCGGACGGATGTAGTAGTCGCGGTCGAAGATGTTGTTCAACTGCAGGGCCACGTCCACGTTCGGGTTGACGCGGTAGCCGACCTGCGCGTTGTAGATGGCATAGCCGCCTTGCGAGATGCCGCGCGTGATGGCGCTTTGCGTCAGCATGCCGCCGCCCACGCTGAAGCCGTCCAGCGTGCCATCGGTGAACTTGTAGTGGGTCCAGAGCTTGAACAGGTGCTTCGGATCGGTGCCGTCGGTCAGGTCGGGTTCGTCGTTGTCGTACCTGACGTTCAGGTACGTATAGCCCGCGGTCACGTTCCAGTTCGGCGCAGGCTGGCCGGTCACTTCCAGTTCCACGCCCTGGTTGCGCGCGCGGCCGCCCGGAATGCTGCCGGTGGGATGATCCGGATCGCTGACCGCGCGGTTCTCGTCGTTGATGCGGAACAGCGCCAGCGTGGTGTTCAGGCGGTCGTCGAAGAACGAATTCTTCACGCCCACTTCGTACTGTTCGCCCGTGCGCGGCGGCAGCATGGCGCCGGTATACGTGGTGCTGGTCTGCGCCGTCATGAAGCGCGAGAAGTTGGCGTATGCCGTGGTGGCGGACGTCACGTCCCACACGATGCCGGCCGAGGGCAGGAAGCGGTGGTTGACGCGCGCGGTGGTTTCCCAGTCCTGCGGCGTCGGGATGATGGTCTTGGAGCGCTGCCGCAGGAAGGCCTCGCGCGCGCCCAGCACCAGCGTCAGCGGTTTGGCCAGCTTCACGCGGGCCTGGCCGTAGACGCCGTACTGCTCCATGCGGCCCTTGCTGCCGAAGGTGAACGGCACGTCGACATCGGGCACGTCGTTGGGGCTGTACAGGCTGAACAGGCCGCCCGGATAGGGGCCGGCCACGACCTGGTAGCCGCGCTTGTCGGTGCTGTCGACCTGCGAGTAGTTGGCGCCCACCGTCAGGATGTGCGTCAGGCCGAAGGCCTGGACGGGACCGGACGCATGGGTATCGAGGCCCAGCCAGTTGAACTCGCCGTACTGGGCCTGGTCGCCGAAGCGCGCCAGGCCCTGCTGCGTGGCGCCGGGGCCGGAGTAGGCATACTTGGAACGCAGTTCGCCATGCCGGTAGAACGCCGTCGTGCCCCAGGTCCAGCCGTTGTCGAAGCGGTGCGTCAGGTCGGCATTGGCTTCGGTGGTCTTGACGTTGGACCAGTTCCAGTCCGGGCTGTAGTTGTCCGAGTACGAGCCCGGCACGCGGCCGACCAGTGCGGTCAGGGAGGAATTGAACGTGCCCGCCGCGCCGTAGTCCACGCCGTGCTGCGAATTGACCTGGTACCCCGCCGACAGCGACAGGGTGGTGCGCGGCGAGAAATCGTAGTCCAGCGCGCCGTAGATCATCAGGTTCTTGTTGCGCGTGCCATCCACCGACTGCAGCGAGTTGTTGCCCGCGATCACCGTGCGGCCGCGCAGCGTGCCTTCCTTGTTCAGGGGGCCCGTCACGTCGAACATCTGCCGGATGCTGCCGAAGGTGCCGGCCTGCGTCTCGCCCGACATGTGGAATTCGTCCATCGGACGCTTGCGCACCAGGTTGACCGTGCCGCCGGGTTGGCCCAGCGCGTCGTCGGTCACGCCGGCCGGGCCGCGCAGCACTTCCACCCGGTCGTACATGGCCATGTCGAACTGCTGCTGGTATTGCAGGCCGTTCATGATGGACACGCCGTCGAACTCGACGCCCATCTGGTTGCCGCGCGCGCGGTAATAGGCCGTGCCGTCGCCGTAGTCCGTCGAGCCCACGCCCGTGACGTAGCGCAGGCCCTGCTGGATGGTGGATACGTTCATGTCGTCCAGTTGCTGGCGCGTCAGCACCGAGACCGAGGCGGGGATCTCCCGGATCGCCACCGGCACCTTGCCGACGGTGGCCGTGGTGGCGGCGTACGAGCCGCTGCCTTCCGTCGTCGCGTCATCCACGGCGTTGCCCTGCACCCGCACCGTGGGCAGCGTATTGCCGCCGGCGGGCGCGGGACGCAGCAGGTAGCCGCCGTTGTCCTGCCGCACGGCCTCGAGGTCCGTGCCCGACAACAGCGCCGCCAGCGCCGCGCGCGGCGTGTAGGGGCCGCTGATGCCGCGCGTGGTCTTGCCGCTGGTCTGGCTTTCGGTGAAGGTGAGCAGCATGTTGGCCGAGCTGGCCAGCTGGCGCAGGGCCGGGGCCAGCGGGCCGCCGGGAATGCTGAAGTCGCGGGTTTCCGAACCGGCCTCGGCCTGCGCCCGCGCGGTGGCGGGCAGCGCGGCGGCCAGCGCGGCGGCCAGCGTCAGGCCGCACGTGGCCAAGGCCAGCGCGATGGGGCGCAGGCGGGTGTTCACCGGCGTGCCGGGCTGGGTTTGTGGGTTGATGCGCGCACCAAGGCGCCCGACGATCCGCATGGGTTCCCCAAGAATTGGCGGTTGGAAAATGAAGTCCTCATGGGATAGGTGCCGCGAGACCGCGAATCGGGCAGGCGGAAATGCGGATTTCTTCGATTTATTTGTAACGGCGCTATCGCGGATCAGGCACGGCCTGTCAGGCACGGCCTGTCAGGCACGGCCTGTCAGGCACGGCCCATCAGGCACGGCCTTCGATCGTCACCCAGTAGCGGGTGCGTTGCCGGACCTGCACCGGCAGTACCTTGGGCAGCATGGCCAGTACGCGGCCGGTGTCCTCCAGGGGGAAGACGCCCGACAGGCGCAGGTCGGCCACGGCGGGATCGCAGCGCAGCAGGCCGGGCCGGTAGCGGCCCAGTTCCGCCAGGAAGTCGGCCAGGCGGACGTCCTCGGCCACGATCTGGCGGCGGGTCCACGCCAGGTCGCGTTCGGCCATGGCCAGGGGCGTGTCGACGGCGTGGCGCGTGAAGGCCGCGCGCTCGCCCGCGTGCAGGCGCCGGGTCTGGCCCGGGGCGGCGTCGGGGGTGACCTCGACGGCGCTTTCGATCACCGCCACCACCGTGCGCCCGTCGTCCTGCCGCACGGTGAAGCGGGTGCCCAGCGCGCGCACGCGGCCCTCGCCGGTCTGCACGATGAAGGGGCGGGGATCGGGCGCGCCATCCGCCATCGGGTGTCCGGTGGTGATCAGCACCTCGCCGCCGATCAGCCTGACCAGGCGCGTCTGGCCGTCGAAGCGGACGTCGATGGCGCTGCCGGTGTTCAGCAGGATACGGGTGCCGTCGGCCAGCGCGAGCGCGCGCTGCTCGCCGGTGCCGGTGCGGTAGTCGGCCGAGAGGCTCCGCCAGGTCTGTGTGCGCGAGGCCAGCATCGCCGTGCCGCCGGCGGCGCCGCCCCACAGCAGCAGGCGCAGCGCCTGCCGGCGGCCGCGGGGGGCGGGGCCGGCATAGGGCGACAGGGCCTGGTAGGCGGCATGGCGCTGCAGCGCGCCCAGCCGGCCGGCCATGACGGCCTCGATGTGCCGCCAGGCGCGCTCATGTTCGGCGTCGGCGGCGCGCCATTGCCGCCAGCGCTCGTGGTCGGCTTCCGTGGCCTCGCCGGACATCATCACCGTCAGCCATTCGGCGGCGGCGTCGGCGGTGGCTTCGCTGATGGGCTGGCCCCCAGCCATGGGGGGCGTGGCGCCGCTTTCGGATGAGACGCAGGGGCGGGGCGCGGACGTACAGGAGGCCGAGGTCATGGCGGGCTTCGGCCTAGCTCGACAGCGAGAACAGGCACTGCCGGTGGGCGCGCGTCAGGTATTGCTTGACCGAACTGGTGGACACGCCCAATCTGTCCGCGATGTCGGCGTAGCTCAGTTCTTCCAGGTGGGCCAGCAGGAAGGCTTCCTTCACCTTGGGCGGCAGGCCGTCCAGCACGCGGTCCAATTCCTGCAGCGCCTCGATGGCCAGGGCCTGGCTCTCGGGCGAGGGCGCCAGCGGCTCGGGCAGCGCGGCCAGCATTTCCAGGTAGCTGGTTTCCAGCAACTGGCGGCGATGGCGGTGCGCCAGCAGGCGGCGCGCGATGGTGGCCAGGAAGGCGCGGGGTTCGCGGATGCCGTCCGCCGTATCGGACGTCATCACGCTGACGAAGGTGTCCTGCGCCACGTCGGCCGCGTCGAAGCTGTTGCCCAGCTTGCGCCGCAGCCAGCCGGACAGCCAGCCGTGATGGTCGCTGTAGAGCGTATGCAGGTCGGGCTGCGCGGGAAGATCGGCGGCTGGCATGGGGCAACCGCAGGGCGGTTCGGACGTTCGTAATTATCGAATAAGAATCTTTATCATTTATAACCCGGTCGAGGCGCGCAGCGCAATCCGGCGCAAAGCCGGTGTCCAAAGGGATTGTGAATTTTTTCTCATGGCAGCATGCGGGCCGCCTCACGATACGCAAAGGGGCAGGGCGGAGCAACGGCGTCGCGGCCCGGCGCGCCGGCACGCCCCAGCTTGCGAGCTCCGCCTGAACTTCCGTCCGCGTCAGGGCGCGGGCGGGGACAGCCTGGTCCGTGGCGATGGGCGCGGCCGCGTCGTTGCCGGGGCAGTGGTCAGCGCGATGGCGGCGGCGCCTGTGATCGCGGGGCGTTGCACGGAATCGGCGCCAGGAAGGGCCCTCCGGGATCGCCCTGCACCGAGGGACATTCCTGCCATCCCCCCTGTCCTGCACGCGATTCGGATTGGATAAGCTGCCTGGCTTTCGGAGCTTCCCATCGCCGGCCGTTTCTTCCTTCTCGCGTTCATGCTGGGCAGCGCAGCCATTCACACCCAGGCTCGCCTGCCCGGGTTGCCGTGGCTGTGGGCGGCCGTGGCAGGGGCATCGCTTGCCGGCCTGGCGGCCGCGCGCGTGCAATGGGCCAGGCCCGTGCCGCGCTACGCCTGCATCGCCATCGCCGGCATCCTGGGCGGCGTGGCCAACACCGGCCTGCAGGCCCAGGCACGCCTGGCCGATGAATTGGCCGAGCGGCATCAAGACCACGTCACGCGGCTCACCGTGCAGGTCGTCAGCCTGCCGCAGGACGATGAGGGCCAACGGCGTTTCACCGCGCAGGTGGACGGCGCGCGCCCCGACGGCATTCCGTCCCGCATCCGCGTCTCGTGGCGAGCCCGGCCCGGCGAAGTCGATCGGCTGCCCGACGTGCGGCCGGGTCAGCGCTGGCGCATGGCCCTGGTGCTGCGCCGGCCTTACGGGCCCGCCAATCCGCACGCCTGGGATGCCGAGCTGCGCGATTTCGCCGAAGGCGTGCGCGCCGTGGGCACCGTGCGCGGCAAACCGGTGCTGGTCGACGAACAGCCCTGGGCGTCTGCCGGCGTGGTGATCGAGCGCCTGCGCCACGGCATCCGTGACGGCATGCGGCAGGCGCTGGAGGGGCAGCGCCATGCGCCGGTGCTGATCGCACTGGCCATCGGCGACCAGGCCGGCGTGGCCCGCACGGACTGGGAGATCTTCAACCGCGCGGGCCTCACTCACCTCATCGGCATCAGCGGCATGCACATCACCATGCTGGCGGCCTACAGCAGCCTGCTGGGCGCGTGGCTGTGGCGGCGGGCGCGGTGGCGTGGCGCCGGCCTGGGCGAGCGTCTGCCGGCCCAACTGGCGGGCAGCATCCTGGCGCTGTGCATCGCGCTGGCCTATTGCCTGCTGGCCGGCTGGGGCATTCCCGCGCGCCGCACCTTCTTCATGCTGGCGGTCGTGGCGCTGGCGGGCTGGTCGCGGTTGCCCTTGGGCGCGTCGCGCATCCTGATCCTGGCGGGCGCCGGCGTGGTCGCGCTGGACCCGTGGGCCTTGCTGTCGCCCGGCTTCTGGCTGTCGTACGGCGCGGTGGCCATCCTGATGCGCGTGGCCGAGCGGCAGTCCCGGCCGCCCAGCGGCATCCGCGAGCGCGCGCGCGGCATCGTGCGCGAGTTCGTCCGCGTGCAGGGCGCGATCACGCTGGCGCTGACGCCATTGCTGGCCTTCCTGGTTCTCCAGGTGTCGCTGGCTTCCCCGTTGGCCAATGCGATTGCCGTGCCCTTGATCGGTTCGGTGGTCACGCCGCTGGCGATGCTGTGCGGCGCATTCGCCGCGGTGCCTGGGGCACGGCCCGTGGCGTGGCTGGCGGGGTGGTTGGGACATGCGCTGTTCGATGCGTCCATGGTCCCCGTGACGTGGATCGCCAAGACGTCGTGGGCCGCCGTGGACGTCGCGGCGGCGCCCTGGCCGTTGATGATCCTGGCGTTGGTGGGCTGCGTGTGGGCCATGCAGGTGCGTGGCTGGCCGTTGCGGCATCTGGGCTGGGTCTTCGCGTTGCCGCTGCTGTGCTGGCGGCCCGACCGGCCGCCACCCGGCCAATGGCGCATGGCGGCGCTGGACGTGGGGCAGGGCAGCGCCATCGTCATCGAGACGGCCACGCAGGTGCTGGTGTACGACACGGGCCCGCGCCGCTACGACGGCACCGATGCGGGCGAGCGCGTCCTGGTGCCGTATCTGCATGCCCGGGGGTTCCGCGCGCTGGATACGTTGGTCGTATCGCATGCGGACCTGGATCATGCCGGCGGGCTGGGCAGCCTGCTGAAGGCCATGCCCGTCGGCACGTCATATGCCTCGTTCGACATCGCCGCGCATCTGCGGCGCGAGGGGGCGGTGAGGCAGCAGCGTCCGGAAGAGGCGCCTGCCATGCCCATGAACATGCACGGTTGCGAGACGGGCATGCAATGGCAAGCCGACGGCGTCACGTTCCGCTTCCTGCATCCGCCGCCGGGCAATGTACGCAAGGGCGCGAAGGATGGCGGCGACAACGCGCGCAGCTGCGTGTTGCTGGTGGAAGGCAGCCTGCATTCCGCGTTGCTGCCCGGAGATGCGGGAACCGCGCAGGAAGCCGTCTATGCACGTGATGTGCCCGCCGTGGACGTGGTCGCCGCGCCGCATCACGGGTCGGCGACCTCGTCGGGAATGGCGCTGGTGCAGGCGGTGGGTGGGGCGCACGTCGTCGTGCAGGCGGGATACCTGAACCGCTTCCGCCATCCGTCGGGACCGGTGATGGCGCGTTGGCGCGCGGCCGGGTCGCCGTTGTGGCGGACGGATCTGCAAGGGGCCGTGATCGCGCGGTCGGCGGCGCAGGGCCTGCAGGTATCGGCGTATCGAGAGACCGCGCGGCGTTATTGGCATGCGCCGTTGCCGAAACCGTAGCGGCCCTGGCGGCGGCGGCGCCGTGACTGCCGGGACCGTGGCCCAGGCGACGGGCGCTGCCGCAATCCATCGCGTAGCGATAAGATGAGCCTCATCGCATCCCCCTCCGGAGCCGTCAGCATGCTGGAACCCCGCCTCGAATACGTCACCTGCGCCAGTCCGGCCGGCCTGCATCGCATGGCCTACTGGGAGTGGGGCGATCCCGCCAATGACCAGGTCGTGGTGTGCGTGCACGGCCTGACGCGCACCGGCCGCGACTTCGACGAACTGGCCCGGCAACTGGCCGGCCGTTATCGCGTGGTGTGTCCCGACGTGGTGGGGCGCGGCGCGTCGGACTGGCTGGTCAACCCGGCCTTCTACACGATCCCCCAATATGCGGCCGACATGGTCACGCTGCTGGCCCGCCTGCGGCCCTCGACGCTGTATTGGGTGGGCACATCGATGGGCGGGCTGATCGGCATGGCGCTGTCCGGCTCGGCCACGATGGCGCGTGCGATCCGCTTCAACGGTTCCTACACGGGCGGCCATCCGCAGGCGCTGCCGGCCACCGGCGCCATCCGGTTCGACAAGCTGGTCTTGAACGACGTCGGCCCGCGCCTGGATGCCAAGGCCTTGCAGCGCATCGGCGACTACGTCGGCGCGCCGGGCGAATACGCCTCGTTCGCGCAGGCGGTGCAGGCGGTGCGCGAAGGCTCGGCCACTTTCGGTCCGCACACGGACGAACAGTGGGAGACCTTCACGCGGCGTGTGTATCGCGAACGCGGCGATGGGCATTGGGTGAAGCACTACGACCTGGGCCTGGCCGTGCCGATGGCGGCGCAAGGCCCGGAAGTGCTGGCCGCCGGCGAACAACTGCTGTGGCAGGCCTACGACGCCGTGGATTGCCCCATCCTGATCGTGCGCGGGGCCGAGTCCGACCTGTTGTCGGCGGCCACGCTGGCCGAGATGCAGGCGCGCAATCCGCGCGCGCGCGCCGTGTCGTTCGATGGGGTCGGCCATGCGCCGACCTTGATGACGCCGGCTCAGATCGAGCCGGTGGCGCGGTTCCTGGGCGAGGCCTGAACCCCGGGTCTAGCTTCCCGCGCCCGCCGGCGTCATCACCACCATGACCTCGGCGGGCGCTTCGCCGCACGACAGATACACATGCCCGACGCCGCTGTCGAAATACAGCGACTGATGCCGCGCCAAGCGCATGGATTCGCCGGTCTCGAAGCGGATCTCCACCTCGCCCGACAGCACCATCAGGAATTCCTGTCCGGGATGGCGCACGAATCCCTCGAACTCGTCCGCGCCGCGCGCCAGGATGCGCCCATACATCGGCGTCATCGACCGTCCCGGGTATCGCGCGGCCAGCAGCTTGTAGTCGTACGGGCCGGTGCGGTATCCCGGAGCATCGGCCCAGGTCTCATGCAACGGCTCGGCGCGCCCGGCGGCCGTCTGCCCGCCCGGCCCGAACAACTGCCCGATATCCACGTCCAGCGCCCGTGCCACGGCGGCGAACTTCTCGTAGCTGATCGACACCTGGCCCAGCTCCATCTTGGACAGCGTGGACAGCGCCACCCCGGTGCTGCCGGATAGCTCCTGCAAGGTCAGTCCGGCCGTCTTGCGCAGGGCGCGCAGGCGCAGCCCCAGGCTCTTGCGGTCGGCCAGGATGTCGGAGGGCGGTCGGACGGATGGGGTGGGCATGGGCTGGATGACAAAGTCGTGTCGGGATTTTCCCTTAAATGCAGCCTCCAGGCCGCATTTCCGAGGGTTTTCCGATTGACGTCCATTTTTTCATATCTGAGAATTCTCACATACGAGAATTGGGTGAGGAAAATCGCGCGATGGACAGCAAGGACTACGAGGTCGTGATCGTCGGGGCGGGCATTGCCGGCGCCTCGCTGGCGTATCGCCTGGCGGGCCGTTGCCGCGTGCTGTTGCTGGAGCGGGAGCCGCAGCCGGGCTATCACTCCACGGGCCGGTCCGCGGCCATGTTCATGGAAACCTACGGCACCGACCAGATCCAGGCGCTGACGCGGGCCAGCAAGACTTTCTACGAGCATCCGCCCGAGGGCTTCTGCGACGCGCCGTTGATGCATCCGCGCGGCTGCCTGTACATCGCCACGTCCGAGCAGGCCGACCTGCTGGACGAAGCCCTGAAGGCCGCCAGCGCCCGCGCCGACAACGTGCGGCGCCTGACGCCGCAAGAGGCATGCGACCTGGTGCCGGTGCTGCGTCCCGAGGCCGCGGCCAGCGGCGCGATGTTCGAGGGCGATGCGCGCGATCTCGACGTGCATGGCCTGCATCAGGGCTTTCTGGCGGCCGCGCGGCGCGGCGGCGTGCAATTGCAGTGCAATGCCGCCGTTTCGCGGGCGAGTCACGCCGACGGGGCCTGGACATTGACGCTGGCCAATGGCGACACGATACGCACCGGCCTGCTGGTGAACGCGGCGGGCGCCTGGGCGGACGAACTGGCTGCGCTGTGCGGCGTGCGCCCCATCGGCCTGCAGCCATGCCGCCGCAGCGCCTTCACCTTCGCCGCGCCGCAGGGCGCGGAGATCGGTTCCTGGCCCGCCGTGGTCGGCATCGACGAAAGCTTCTATTTCAAGCCCGATGCGGGACAGTTGCTCGGCTCGCCCGCCAACGCCGACCCGGTGGCGCCGCACGACGTGGTGGCCGAGGAACTGGACGTGGCCATCGGCATCCATCACATCGAAACCGCCACCACGATGTCCATCCGCAGGCCCGCGCACGTGTGGGCCGGCCTGCGCTCCTTCGTGCCGGACGGCGACATGGTGATCGGCCCGGACGACGCGCAACCCGGCTTCTTCTGGCTGGCCGCGCAGGGCGGCTACGGCATCCAGAGCGCGGCCGGCGCATCGGCGCTGGCCGGCGCGCTGGTGCTCGACGAGGCGTTGCCGGATGAACTGGTTCGCGAGGGCGTCGATCCCGCGCTGTTGTCCCCGGCCCGCCTGCGGACGTCCGCATGAGGGTTTCCTGACGTTTTTCACGGCTGCGGACGCATTGCCGGAAAAGCAGGGGACCGGCCCGGCACGCCGCACCGATTTTTCAGCAGCGACAGCAGTAGTCTCTACAAGGGGAAAACCATGTTCAAACAGGGCAGGCTGTTCATTCTGGCGTGCATGGCCACGGGCGCGGCGATGATGGCGGCAAGCGCATCCGCCGCGGGCTATCCCGAGCGTCCCATCCAACTGGTCGTGCCCTTTCCGCCGGGCGGCTCGGGCGACGTGCTGGGCCGCATCCTGGCCAAGCGCCTGGGCGAAGCGCTCAAGCAGACCATCGTGGTCGAGAACCGTGCCGGCGCGGGCACCATCCTGGGGGCGCAGTACGTGGCCAAGGCCGCGCCCGATGGCTATACCTTGCTGATCAGCTCGGGCACCACGTTCACCGTCAATCCGGCGGTCTACGACAAGCTGCCGTACGACCCGGTCAAGGATTTCCAGCCGGTGGGCATGGTGGGCCGCGCGGCGCTGATCATCGTGGCCAATCCCAAGACGGCCTTCTCGGACGTGAAGGGCCTGGTGGCGGAAGCGAAGAAGGAAGGCGACAAGTTCTCGTATGCCTCGTTCGGCGTCGGCACCACCTCGCACTTCGTGGGCGAGATGTTCCAGCAGGCCGCCGGCACGACCATGACGCACGTGCCGTACAAGGGCAGTTCGCCGGCCATGACCGACCTGATCGGCGGGCAGGTGCCCATCCTGTTCGACACCGTCGTGGCCGCCATCCCGCAGATCAAGGCGGGCAAGGTCAAGCCCATTGCCGTTACGACCGCCAAGCGCGCGGCCTCCTTGCCCGATGTGCCGACCGTGGCCGAGTCGGGTTATCCCGGCGTGGACATGGACACCTGGATCGCGGTGTTCGCGCCGCGTGGCGTGCCCGCGCCCGTGCACGATGCCTTGCAGCGCGCCCTGAAGTCGGCGCTGGCGGACCCGGCCACGCAGCAGCAACTGCGTGCGGCAGGCTTCGAGCCCACGTCGATGGATGGGGCGGGCGTGGCTGCCGAGATCGCCAAGGAAACGCCGCGCGTGGCCGAAATCGCCCGCCGCGCGGGCATCAAGGCGCAATGATTCATCCTGGCGGGGACGCACATCATGGGGGGATCCGGCGACGCGCCGCGCCCGCGCGCCGGATGAGGCCCTTCGGCAACTTCGCGTTCGAGTTGGTCCCGGGTCTGAGGTCGGGTAGCTAGCCTTGCTCCCCACCTCTACAATGTGCGCATGGATACCGCCATGCTCAACTTCGACCTGCACTGCCATTCCACCATCTCCGACGGCGCGCTGTCGCCGGCCGAGGTGGCGGCGCGTGCGCACGGCCATGGCGTCGATGTCTGGGCATTGACCGACCACGACGAAGTCGGCGGCCTTGCCGAAGCCGCACAGGCGGCTCAAGACCTGGGCATGCGCTTCATCACCGGCACGGAAATCTCCATCACATGGGCCAAGCAGACCGTGCATATCGTGGGCCTTGGGTTCGACCCCAATAATGCCGCCTTGGTCGAAGGACTCCGCGCCACGCGCTCGGGACGCTCCGAGCGCGCCAAGCGTATCGGCGAGCGCCTGGCCGCCATGGGCATGCCCGGCGCCTACGAAGGCGCGCTGCCGTTCGCCGGCAACCCCGAACTCATCAGCCGCACGCACTTCGCCCGCTACCTGGTCGAAGCCGGCTACTGCCCCGACGTGCAAACCGTCTTCAACAAATACCTCGGCGACGACTGCCCCGGCCACGTCCCCATGCAATGGGCCACGCTGTCCGAAGCCGTCGGCTGGATCCTGGGCGCAGGCGGCCGCGCCGTCATCGCCCACCCGGGCCGCTACAAGTACACCCCCGTGCAATTCGGCGCACTCTTCGACGAGTTCATGCAACTGGGCGGCGAGGGCATCGAAGTCATCACCGGCAGCCATACCCCCGAAGAGGCCCGCCAGTACGCCGACGTGGCGCGCCACTACGGCATGCTGGCGTCGCGCGGCTCCGACTTCCACAGCGAGCGCGAAAGCAAGGCCGACCTGGGCATGCTGCCCATGCTGCCGCTCGACCTGAAGCCGGTCTGGCACGACTGGGTCTAGGCCAGGCCGGGCCTGGCCTGATCTTGGCTTGAGCGGATCGAGCCTGATCGATCCGCCCAAGCCCAACCCCGACCCCAAGTCCCCCCTCAGGCCCATTACTTGCTCCCAGCCGTCCTCCACGGCTCGCGATATATTCCTCCTCATGAACAAGGCTTTCGTCAAAGAATCCGACCGCGACGACGAGGACGACGTCCCCGAAGCCGCGGCATTGCCGGCCGGCACGCGCAACTACATGACGCCGCAGGGCTACGAGCGCCTGCGCAATGAACTGACGCACCTGATGAACGTCGAGCGTCCCTCCGTGGTGCAGGTCGTCTCCTGGGCCGCCTCCAACGGCGACCGCTCCGAAAACGGCGACTACCTCTACGGCAAGAAACGCCTGCGCGAGATCGACCGCCGCATGCGCTTCCTGACCAAGCGGCTGGACATCGCCGAAGTCGTCGACCCGGCCCTGCAGCCCAACCGCGACCAGGTGTTCTTCGGCGCCACCGTGAAGTACGTCGACCGCGCCGGCGAGGAACATACCGTCACCATCGTCGGCGTGGACGAGGCGGAACCGCTGGCGGGCCGCATCAGCTGGATCTCGCCGGTGGCGCGCGCGCTGACCAAGGCAAGGGAAGGCGACACGGTCGTGCTGCGCACCCCGGGCGGCGTCGACGAGCTCGACATCATCGAAGTGCAATACCCTTCGTAACGATTACTGCGGCGCAGCGTGGCGGCCATGTCGTTGACATCGCCACCGCGCCTCAATACGATGGAGTTCCTCTGAAGACGCCCTCCCGGTCCGCCGGGAGGGCGGTTCTTTTTGACTTCCTCCCTCATACCAAGGAACGTCTGAAATGAACCCGCCTTCCACCGTCGCGCCCGCCGCGCTGGGCTACGTGCAATACGGCAGCGGTCCCGTGCACGTGCTGGTCCTGCACGATTGGCTCGGTGACCGCGCCAACTACGATGCCGTCATCCCGCATCTGGACGGCAGCGCTTTCACCTACGTCTTCGCCGACCTGCGCGGCTACGGCTCGTCCCTCCATCTGCCGGGTTCGTACACCGTGCAGGAAATCGCCGCCGATTGCCTGGAGTTGGCCGACCGGCTGGGATGGCAGCGCTTCTACGTGGTCGGCCATTCGATGACGGGCCTGGCCACGCAACGCATCGCGGCCGATGCGCCGGATCGCGTGGCAGGCGCCGTTGCCGTCTGCGCGATCTCGGCGGCGGGCAACAAGCTGGATCCCGAGTCGTATGCCTTCTTCCGCAGCGTCGCCACCGACGACGAGGCGTTCCGCCGGCTGGTGGGCTTCGTGTCGCCGGGCCTGCCGGCCGATCTGGTCGAGGCCAAGCTGCGGCGCCACCGCAAGTCGACCGCGCCCAAGTCGCGCATTCCGTATCTGGACATGTTCGTGCACGCCGACTTCGCGGATGAAGTCACCGGCCTGCCCACACGCTACCTGATCGTGTGCGGCGGGCAGGAGAAGGGGCTGAGCGAAGAGATGATGCGGCGTACGTTCATGGCGCAGCATCCGAACGCGCGCCTGCACGTCATCGCCGATGCCGGGCATTACCCGATGCAGGAACAGCCGCGCCGGTTCGCCGAACTGATCCAGGCGTTCTTCCGCGAGTAAGGGCCTGGCGTGGCCCGGCACGTCAAAAGAAAACGGGTGCCAGCTTTTGGCTGGCACCCGCCGATGGGCAGGACTCTACGTTCCATGCCCGCGATGGGCAGCGTCTGGCGCCGCCCTCTCCCCTGGGCTGCTGCTTATCCGGTTCTCCGCTTACTTCTTGCGGGCGGCGATGGCCTTCTCGGCCATGTCGACGAGATCCTCGCCGATCTGTTTCTTCCACTTGTCGTAGACGGGCTTGGTCGCCGCCACGAAGGCCGCATGCTGTTCGGGCGTGAGCGAGGTCACGGTCACGCCGTGGCCCTCGATCTCCTTCAGCAGCGACGAGTCTTCAGGCGTCACGCCCTTGCGCGCGATGACGATCTGCTGCTTGGCCGCATCCAGCGCGGCCTGGCGCACGATGCCACGGTCTTTCTCCGTCCACGAATTCCACACCTCGCGGTTGACCACGTAGATCAGCGGGTCGGCCACGTAGTTCCACAGGGTCAGGTACTTCTGGCCCACGCTGTACAGCTTCGAACCCGTGTAGATGGACAACGGGTTCTCCTGGCCGTCCACCGCGCCGCTGGCCAGCGCGGGCTGCGCATCGGCCCAGCTCATCTGCGTGGGGTTGGCGCCCAGGGCGGTGAAGGTATCGATGTACAGGGGCGAGCCGACCACGCGCAGCTTCATGCCCTTCATGTCGGCGGGCTTGCTGATGGGCTGCTTCGAGTTGCTCAGTTGGCGGTAGCCGTTCTCGCCCCAGGCCAGCGGCACCACGCCGGCTTTCTCCACCAGCTTGGACATTTCCTTGCCCACGTCGCCCTGCACCAGCGCGTCGATGGCGGCGTAGTCGGGCATCAGGAAGGGCAGGGAGAACAGGTTCAACTGCTTGATCTGCGGCGACCAGTTGATGGTCGAGCCCACGGCCATGTCGATCACGCCCTGGCGGATCGCGGTGAATTCACGCGTCTGGTCGCCTTGCACCAGCGACGTGCCGGGATAGACCTTGATGTTGATGCGGCCCTCGGTGCGCTCGCGCACCAGGTTCGACCAGATCTCGGCGCCCTGGCCCCACGGGAAGGTCGTGCCCACCACGATGGACAGCTTGTACTCCGACTTGTAGTTCTGCGCGTAGGCGGGCAAGGCGCCCAGCGAAGTGATCGCCGCGATGGCGGCCGCGCCCAGCAGTTGCTTGAGTTTCATGGTCGTTCTCCTCTCTTTATCGTTTCGTGGCCCATGGGCCGTCCGCTTGTTGTTGTTGCGCTTGCCCTAGTAGCCCAGCCGGTGCGGCAGCCACAGCGCAAGCTGCGGCCAGATCAGCACGGCGACCAGCACCAGGAACATCGACGCCAGCATCCACACCACCCAGCGCACCGTCGATTCCATCGGTACGCGGGCAATGCGGCACGACACCATCAGGTTCACGGCCAGGGGCGGCGTGAACTGCCCCAGGGCCACCTTCAAGGTCAGGATCACGCCGAACCACACCGGATCCCAGCCATATGCCTTGGCGATGGGCATCAGCAGCGGCACGAAGATCAGGAAGATCGAGATGCCGTCCAGGAACATGCCCACCGTCATCAAGAGCAGCACGATCAGCGCCAGCACGCCCCATTCGCCCAGGCCCGAATTGACGATGGCGTGGGTGATCGGGTCGATCACGCTCAGCGTGGATAGCGCCCACGCGAAGATGCCTGCCAGCGTGACCACCATCATGATCACGGCCGACAGCTCGGCGGCTTCGCGCAGAATCGTGAACAGGTCGCGCACCTTGATCGTGCGGTGAATGCACATGCCCACGAACAGGCCATAGAACACCGCCACCACGGCCGCCTCGGTGGGCGTGAACCAGCCCATGCGCATGCCGCCCAGGATCAGCACGGGCGCGGCCAGGCCCCACAGCGCGTCGCGCAGGCTGGCCCAGAACGGCGGGCGGGGCAGGTGCGCTTCCAGCGTGCCCAGCTTGTGGCGGCGCGCCAGCCACACGGCGGGCACGATCAGCGCCAGTCCCGTCAGGATGCCGGGCACCATCCCCGCCGCGAACAGCGCGGGCACCGAGGCCCCAGGCACCAGCACCGAATAGATGATGAACGCCACCGACGGCGGAATCAGGATGTCGGTGGCCGCGCCCGCCGCCACCACCGCCGCCGAGAACGACCCGGGATAGCCCGCGCGCGACATGGCGGCGATCATCACCGCGCCCACCGCGGCCGCGCAGGCCGGCCCCGATCCCGAAATGCCGCCCAGGAACATCGCCACCATGATGGCGACCATCGGCAGCATGCCGGGGCCGCGTCCCACGACGGCGATGGCGAAGTCGACCAGGCGGCGCGCCACGCCGGAGCGGTCGAAGATCGATCCCACCAGCACGAACATCGGAATCGCCAGCAAGGGATACTTGGCCAGCCCGGCGTAGAAATTCTGCGGCACGGCCAGCAGCCCGAACCACGTCACGTCCAGGTTCGACAGCACGATGGCCACCGTGCCCGAGATGCCCAGCGCCACGCCCACCGGCGTGCCGATCAGCATCAGCGCGATGAACAGGGCGAACAGGATTCCCGCGATCATGACGCTGCCGACTCACGCAGCAGGCGGCGCAGCATGCCCAGCACGCGCAGCGAAATGGCGCCGGCCATGATGGGCATCCAGATCGAATACCACCAGCTCGGCACGCCGATGGCGGGCGAGGTCTCTTCGTAGATGAACTCGTCGTACACCAGCCGCGCCGACAGCACGGTCAGCAGCATGAAGAACCCCAGCACACACCCATTGGCCGCCAGCGCCATCAGCTTCCGCCGCCGCGCGGGCCCCTTGTCCGCCAGGATCTCGATGCGGATGTGGTGGTTGCGCACGAACGCCGACGCGCCGCCCGCCATGGTCAGCACGATCAACAGGAAGATGGAGATTTCCTCGGTCCAGGCGAACGACTGGTCCGTGAAGTAGCGAACCAGCACGTTGGCGAACGTAATCAGTGCCAGCGCGGCCAGCACGATCACGGCCAGCCAGTCTTCGATGGCCAGCGGCACCTTGACGGCCGGTTCCGGCTCCGGAGCAATGATGGGTTCGACGGGTTCGGCCGGATCGTCAGAGGGATGCATCAGACAACGTATGGGGGTGGAAAGCGCCGGGGCGCGACTGCAGAATGGACGCATCCTAACCACGCCACGCCGCCCCGTTACCTCGTGTTTTCCCGCAGTGCAGGACGGGAGCAACATGCTGCGGGGCAATAAACGGTGCGACGAATTGGCATAGGGCCGGGGCTAGATGGCTGTGCTGAAAGGAAGCTGCAAGGTTCTTGCGATGCAGCATTCGTGTTGATGCGTCGGGGAATTTTTTTGTAACTTGGGGCAGGAGGCGTGCTTCGGAGGGCTTGCGGCGATTTGTGTTCTTCTGACGCCATAGTCGTATCTGCGAAGTCTCGTCCTCGCGCTTCCGCGCTCCGGGCGCGACTTCTCCGACACGCCTACGGCTCGCAGCAACGCCATTCGGCGACGGGACCTACCCGAGATTGTTTTCCGATTCCCCTAGACCTGGACCGGAAGCCCGTTCTAGCCACCTCTTGTTCATCTCATTCAGCGCTATCTCTCCCATCAGTACTTCATCTTTCTGCGCAGGCTTGAACGCATTCGTGATGGGATATCACGTTAGTAGTTGAAACGTGGTGCAGCAGTTTGGGGGGGAGAGCGGACAACCTTCGCAGAAGCGGGCGAGCGTCTCAAAGAGAGACAGGGGTTTGAATCTCGATGATTGAAGATGTCGTGAGGCGGGAGCATGACGGAGAGTTCACGCCCGGAGCGCGAAAGCTGCGCTCGCAGCGCGAGGACGAGAATTCGCAGTTGTGCTCCCGGCGCTAAAGACCCCAAATCATTGAATTAAATAAGAATTCCTCTAAAGAGCCCCCGAGAAATCGCAAGAAAAGCACACGCATCACCCGAGCGAGACACCTGCAGGACAACTGAGACAGTCCCCCCTGCCACGAAAAGGTAAAATTCCGGTTTATCTTTCAGCCCGGTTGCCTTTCATCGTGTCACTTGTCCAGCATCTGCCCGGTTCTTCCGTCCTGTCCGCCTTTCGTCGTGAGCGTCTGCTGGCCCAATTGAAAGCGGCCGGCCTGCCGGTCGCCGACGTCTCGGCCCGCTATGAACACTTCATCAGCCTGGACACCGCGCTCGATGCCGACGCCCAGCGCCGCCTGAACGAACTGCTGGACTACGGCACGCCCGAGGCCGAGCGCGCCGCCGCCAGGAACCCGCTCGAACTGCTGGTCATTCCCCGCCCGGGCACCGTGTCCCCCTGGGCCAGCAAGGCCACCGACATCGCGCACAACTGCGGCCTGGACGCCGTGCACCGCATCGAGCGCGGCATCCGCTACGTGCTGACGCCCGAGCGTGGCCTGTTGGGCGCCAAGTCCTTCGACGCCGACATGCTGGCCCGCGCCGCCGCCTGCCTGCACGACCGCATGACCGAAACCGTGGTCGATGCCGGCTTCGACGGCCAGGCGCTGTTCACCCCGCTTGCCGGCAAGCCCATGAGCACCGTGCCCGTGGGCGCGCAAGGCCGCGCCGCGCTGGTCGAGGCCAACACCGCCCTGGGCCTGGCGCTGTCCGAAGACGAAATCGATTACCTGGCCGAGTCCTTCGGCGCGTTGAAGCGCGACCCGACCGACGTCGAGCTGATGATGTTCGCGCAGGCCAACAGCGAACACTGCCGCCACAAGATCTTCAATGCCCAGTGGGTCATCGACGGCCAGCCGCAGTCCGAAACGCTGTTCGGCATGATCCGCGCCACGCACAAGGCGCAGCCGCAAGGCACCGTCATCGCTTACTCCGACAACGCCGCCGTCATGGAAGGCGGCGATGCGCACCGCTTCGAGGCCGGCGTGCCGGCCGACGGCGGGCAGGGCGGGGCGCAGGCGGCGGCCTACCGCCGCCGTCCGGCCACCATGCACACGCTGATGAAGGTCGAGACGCACAACCACCCGACCGCCATCGCGCCGTACCCCGGCGCGGCCACGGGCGCCGGCGGCGAGATCCGCGACGAAGGCGCCACCGGCCGCGGCTCCAAGCCCAAGGCCGGCCTGACGGGCTTCACCGTGTCGCACCTGCGCTTCGACGACGCCACGCAGCCCTGGGAAGCCGACCATCACGGCATTCCCGACCGCATCGCCAGCCCGCTGTCCATCATGATCGAAGGCCCCATCGGCGGCGCCGCGTTCAACAACGAATTCGGCCGTCCGAACCTGCTGGGCTACTTCCGCAGCTTCGAACAAACGGCCGGCGGCACGCGCTGGGGCTACCACAAGCCCATCATGATCGCGGGCGGCCTGGGCACCATCGACGCCGGCCTGACCAGGAAAGAAATCATCCCGCCTGGCGCGCTGCTGGTGCAACTGGGCGGCCCCGGCCTGCGTATCGGCATGGGAGGCAGCGCCGCGTCCAGCATGGGCGTGGGCAGCAACTCGGCCGACCTGGATTTCGACTCGGTGCAGCGCGGCAACCCCGAGCTCGAACGCCGCGTGCAGGAAGTCATCGACCGCTGCTGGCAGCAAGGCGCCGACAACCCCATCCTGGCCATCCATGACGTGGGTGCGGGCGGCCTGTCCAACGCCTTCCCCGAGCTGGTCAACGACGCCGGCCGTGGCGCCGTGTTCGACCTGAAGCGCGTGCCGGTCGAAGAATCGGGCATGTCGCCCGCCGAGATCTGGAGCAACGAATCGCAAGAGCGCTACGTCCTGTCGGTGCTGCCGCAAGACCTCGCGCGCTTCGAAGCCATCGCCCGCCGCGAACGCTGCCCGTTCGCGGTGGTGGGCGTGGCTACCGAGGAGCGCCAGTTGCGCGTGGTCGACGGCGAGGGCCTGCCCGGCATCGACGCCGGCCGCCCGCCGCGCGCGGACGAAGTGCGTCCGGTGGACGTGCCCATCGACGTCATCCTGGGCAAGCCGCCCCGCATGACGCGCGACGTGCAGCGCCTGCCCGGCGCCAGCGGCCCGATCGATTTCGCCGGCATCGACCTGACCGAAGCCGCCTACCGCGTGCTGCGCCACCCCACCGTGGCCAACAAGACCTTCCTGATCACCATCGGCGACCGCACCGTCGGTGGCCTGTCCAGCCGTGACCAGATGGTCGGCCCGTGGCAGGTGCCGGTGGCCGACTGCGCCGTCACCCTGGCCGACTACGAAGGCTTCCGTGGCGAAGCCATGTCCATGGGCGAGCGCACGCCGCTGGCGGTGATCGACGCCCCGGCCTCGGGCCGCATGGCCGTTGCCGAGGCGCTGACCAACCTGGCCTCGGCCGACGTGCAGCGCATCGAGGACATCAAGCTGTCCGCCAACTGGATGGCCGCCTGCGGCGTGCCGGGCCAGGACGCGGCGCTGTACGACACCGTGTCGGCCGTCAGCGAGCTGTGCCAGGCCGTGGGCCTGTCCATTCCGGTGGGCAAGGATTCCCTGTCCATGAAGACCTCGTGGCAGGAAGAGGGCGAGTCGCGCCAGGTCGTGGCCCCCGTGTCGCTCATCATCACCGCCTTCGCGCCCGTCGCCGACGTGCGCGCCAGCCTGACGCCGCAACTGCGCACCGACGCGGGCGACTCCGTGCTGATCCTGATCGACCTGGGCCGTGGCCGCCACCGCATGGGAGGCTCCATCCTGGCGCAGGCCTATGGCCAGGTCGGCGAACAGGTGCCGGACATCGATCATCCGCAAGACCTGCGCACGTTCTTCGTCACCATCCGCACGCTGGCCGAAGCCGGCATCGTGCTGGCCTACCACGACCGTTCCGACGGCGGCCTGTTCTCGACCCTGACCGAAATGGCCTTCGCCGGCCACACCGGCATCTCGGTCAACCTGGACATGCTGACCATCGATCCGAACTCGGCCGACTGGGGCGACTACAAGATCCGCCCGGAACAGGTGGCCGTGCAGCGCGACGAACTGACGCTCAAGGCGCTGTTCTCCGAAGAAGCGGGCGCCGTCATCCAGGTGCCGGCGTCGCAGCGCGATGCCGTCATGCAGGTGCTGCGCGGCGCGGGCCTGTCGGCCCATTCGCACGTCATCGGCGGCCTGAACGGCGACGACGTCGTCGAATTCTTCCGCGACGGCCGCAAGGTCTGGAGCGCCCCGCGCGCCGAACTGGGCCGCGCCTGGAGCGAGGTCAGCCACGGCATCATGACGCGCCGCGACAACCCGGCTTGCGCGCAGGCCGAGCTGGACATGTGGAACGACGCCGCCGATCCCGGCTTCCAGCCGCGCGTGTCCTTCGACCCGCAGGAAGACGTGGCCGCGCCGTTCATCAGCACCGGCCGCCGTCCCAAGGTGGCGATCCTGCGCGAACAGGGTTGCAACAGCCAGGTGGAAACCGCCTGGGCCTTCGATACCGCGGGCTTCGAGTCCATCGACGTGCACATGACCGACCTGCTGTCGGGCCGCATCGACCTGTCGGGCATGCATGGCCTGGTGGCCGTGGGCGGCTTCAGCTATGGCGACGTACTGGGCGCCGGCGAAGGCTGGGCGCGCACCATCCGCTTCAACAGCCGCCTGTCCGACCAGTTCGCCGCGTACTTCGCGCGGCCCGACACGTTCGCGCTGGGCGTGTGCAACGGCTGCCAGATGATGGCCGCGCTGGCCCCGATGATTCCGGGCGCGCAGCACTGGCCGCGCTTCACCCACAACCAGTCGGCCAAGTACGAGGCGCGCCTGTCGATGGTGGAAGTGGCCGAGTCGCCCTCCATCCTGTTCGCCGGCATGGCCGGTTCGCGCATTCCGGTGGCCGTGGCGCATGGCGAAGGCTATGCCAACTTCGGCCTGCAGGGCGATGCCTCGCAGGTGCTGGCGGCGGCCCGCTTCGTGGACAACCGTGGCGCGGCCACCGAAACGTATCCCTTCAATCCCAACGGCAGCCCGGGCGGCCTGACCAGCGTGACCACGGCCGATGGCCGCTTCACGGTGATGATGCCTCACCCCGAGCGCGTGACGCGCAACGCCATGATGTCGTGGGCGCCGCAGACCTGGGGCGAGGCCGACACCGGCGGCCAGTTCAGCCCGTGGATCCGCATGTTCCGTAACGCACGGGTGTGGCTGCGTTAAGCCGGCGCCGAATCCGCCGGTTGATTGACTCAGGCCCCGTGGCTCGGACGAATGTCCGGCCCGCGGGGCTCAGTCTTTTGGTGTGTACAGATCAGGGATGCGGGACCATCCAGCGCAACAGGTTGAACTGGCCTTCGCTGGTGCGCCGAAACGGTTCGAGCTTGCATTCCACCGACATGATGCGTGCGTCCAGCCGCCGTTCGACCGCATCCAGCTTGGGCTTGCAGGCGATGTCCGATATGAGTGATGCGCGTGTCGAGCCTGTGATGCGGATCTCGTGAATGAAGGAGAGGGGATGCGGACGCCGGCATGGTGCGCCGGCTCTGCCGAAGGGCCTTCATGGATGCCTTCATCCCCACCGACCGGCTATACGTAGATGCTGCGACAACCACGCGTGTCGAGACGAACCAGACGAGTCCTGCATGCCTCACTCGCTATCGTGCGGGCATCACCTCGAAGGCCAACAGCAGCGTGACCTGTTCGGTGTTGAAGTTGTCATCCGACAGGAAGACCAGGGTGTCATTGCCGTTGGCCAGCTTCGGTCCCCAGGCCATGCCCTCGATGTTGTCCAATCGGGACAGCCCCAGCGTGTTCAAGTCCAGGACCAGCCGCTTGGCGGCGGGCTGGATCTTCGCGTCGGCCAGCGACTCCATGCCCGCCACGTCAGTGGCCCGCGAAACATCCGCTTCATACAGCCGGATGTAGTTGCTGAACCTGCCATCGGCCGCCTGCACGCCCGAACGTTCCAGCACCAGCATTCGCGTGGCATCTTGCATCAGGATTTCCGACACGCCGTTGTCCGCGTACTTGCCGCGCCCAGGCCGCGCGGGAATCGGATCCACCGGATAGGCCACTTGCCGCAACACCTTGCCCGTGCGGTCGTACTGCGTGAGGCGCGCCAGCGCGCCGCGTTCGGGGGTGGGCGGTTCGCCGTCCGCGAAGATCGGGCCCTCCATGCCCACCCACAGCGACTGGCCATCGGGCGCGAACGCCAGCCCTTCGAACGACAGGTTGTTGCGCGTGCCCTCGCTGCCGAACAGATGCGTCTGGAACATGGGCGGCGTGGGCAGCTCCGCCAGCAGGCTGCCGTCGCGGGCGACGTGGCGCACTGCCGGATCCAGGCCCAGCAGCCGGTCGCCCTCGCTGGCGTACCACAGGGTGCAATCCAGCGGATCGACGCGTATCGATTCCGCGTCCGGCACGCGGCCGCCCAGCAGGCGACTGGGATAGGGCGTGCGGTCGGGCCGCAGCAGCGGCGTCATGCCGGTCAGGTCGACGCCGGTGAAGCCTTGGGCGTCGTAGCGCAGCCAGGCCGAATACCAGCGCGCCGGACCGAAGTCGGAGCGGTCGTCGCTGATCATCACCCAGGTGCCGCTGCGCGAGTCGTAGTCGATGCCCGACAGGCCGCCGACCGAGGTGTCCTGGAAGGGCTGCTTGTGGGCCAGGCGCTGTTCGCCGATGAAACGCAGCGAGCCCATGCTGCGTTCCGGCGCCTGCCGGGCCTGCGCGCCGGCTGGAAGCAGGATCAGCGCACAGGTAAAAGCGAGCGCCGCGATACGGCAAAGCGAGACGAGCGGGCGCGGATCCACGAAAGCCATGGCGATGTCGGAAGACGATTGGATGACCGACGATGATAGGCGATACGCATGACGGTGCGCATCGCCGCCCAGGCGGCTGGCGTAGTAATAAAATTGCCGTTTTCCGCCCTTGCACGATGCCGGAGCCGCCATGAACGCCCGAATTCCCGAAGAAGCCCTGCCGCCCCTCGACCCGCAATCCCTGCAGGCTTTCGTCGATGACATGTGGGACAGCCGCATCATCCCCGCGCTGACCGACTACATCGCCATTCCCGCCAAAAGCCCTGCCTTCGACGCCGACTGGGAGAAGAACGCCTACATCGACCGCGTGGTGCGCGACGCGGCCCACTGGGTCGAATCGCAGAAGGTGCGCGGCCTGGCGCTGGAAGTGATCCGCCTGCCGGGCCGCACGCCAGTGATCTTCTTCGATGCGCCGGCCACCCGCGCCGACAACGGCGACACCGTGCTGCTGTACGGCCACCTGGACAAGCAGCCGGAATTCTCGGGCTGGCGCCACGACCTGGGCCCGTGGACGCCCAAGTACGAGAACGGCAAGCTGTATGGCCGGGGCGGCGCCGACGACGGCTATGCCGTCTACGCCTCGCTGACCGCCATCATGGCGCTGGACAAGCAGGGCGTGCCGCGCCCGCGCTGCGTGGGCATCATCGAGACCTGTGAAGAGTCGGGCAGCTACGACCTGCTGCCCTACATCGACGCGCTGCGCGACCGCCTGGGCAACGTGGCCCTGGTGGTGTGCCTGGATTCGGGCGCGGGCAACTACGACCAGCTGTGGATGACCACCTCGCTGCGCGGCATGGTGGCGGGCACGCTGGAAGTGCAGGTGCTGGACGAGGGCGTGCATTCGGGCGATTCCAGCGGCGTGGTGCCGTCGTCGTTCCGCATCCTGCGCCATCTGCTGGACCGCCTGGAAGACAGCGCCACCGGGCGCCTGCTGCCGCAAAGCCTGCATTGCGAGATTCCCGCCGACCGTATCGAGCAGGTGCACGCCACCGCCAAGATCCTGGGCGACGAGGTGTGGCGGCGGTTTCCCTGGAGCTGCGGCGCCGAGGGCGGCTTCGTGCTGCCCATGACCACCGAGCCGGAAGAAGCGCTGCTGAACCGCACCTGGCGTCCGACGCTGTCGGTGACCGGCGCCGAGGGCCTGCCGCCGCTGTCGTCGGCGGGCAACGTGCTGCGTCCGCGCACCGCCTTCAAGCTGTCGCTGCGCCTGCCGCCGCTGGTCGATGCCGTGGCCGCCGCGGAAGAGATCAAGGCATTGCTGGAAGCCGACGCCCCCTACAACGCCAAGGTGGTCTTCAACCCCCGCGAGGGCTCGGCCACCGGCTGGAACGCGCCGGCCTCGGCGCAGTGGCTGTCCGACGCCTTGGACAAGGCGTCGCGGCAATACTACGGCGCGCCCTGCGGCTACATTGGGCAGGGCGGTACCATTCCGCTGATGAGCATGCTGCAGAAGGGCTTTCCCAAGGCGCAGTTCATGGTGTGCGGCGTGCTGGGCCCGCGTTCCAATGCCCACGGCCCCAACGAATTCCTGCACGTGCCCTACGGCAAGAAGCTGACCGCGGCCGTGGCGCAGACCATGGCGGCCATGCCGGGTTGATGCCGTGTCCAATCGCTGTACCAAGGAACCGGCATGATCCTGCCCCCCGATGATGCGACCGCCCGCGAGGTGGCCGGCGCCACTCGCCATTGGCTGGAGAAGGCCGTGATCGGCCTGAACCTCTGTCCGTTCGCCAAGGCGGTGTACGTGAAGGACCAGGTGCGCTACGCCGTGAGCGCGGCCGTCGACGCCGAAGGCGTGCTGACCGACCTGGAAGACGAACTGCTGCGCCTGCACGAAACCGACCCCGAGACCGTCGACACGACGCTGCTCATCCTGCCCGACGCGTTGGACGACTTTCTCGACTTCAACGAGTTCGAGGACCTGTCCGACAGATTGTTGAAGCGCATGCGCCTGGTGGGCACCCTACAGGTGGCCACTTTCCATCCGCAGTTCCAGTTTGCTGAAACCGACGTCGACGACATCGAGAACTACACCAACCGTTCGCCGTATCCGATCCTGCACCTGCTGCGGGAAGACAGCGTCGAGCGCGCGGTGGACGCCTTCCCCGAGCCCGAAAGCATCTACGAGAAGAACATCGAGACGATGCGGCAACTGGGCCTGGAGGGGTGGAAGAAGCTGATGGCGGGCGCCTGACGGCGTGTCGTGGCGCCTGATCGTCAGATGAACGATTTGACGATCAGGGCAGCGACCCCGGTGCAGAGGGCGCCCGGTATCCAGCGCACCGAGCCGAGTTCGCCTCGGAGCTCCGCGGATAGTTGCTTCATTTCGCCGCGCAACTCTGCCGACAACTGCTTCATTTCGCCGCGAAGCTCCGCTGCCAGTTGCCTGGTTTCAGCCCGCAACGTGGCGGTGGCGGATTCGAGGTCTTGGTGGGTGGCGAGATCTTGCATGGCGGTCTCCAGGACTTCCGCGAGTGCGTCGGATGGGCATGGGCTTGCTGCTCGCCGGCACCGGCCTGGGACAGGCGATTGGCATAGTGCAGCGTGTCGAAGGCAGGCAAGGATCGCGGCACGGCTAGGTCCTGAAAGTGATTCGGCAGGCATGCAGCGTAACGCCGATAGTCGCGGCAGTCAGCGGGCCCAGGGACACTTTCACGACACTACCGGCGTCGCCTGCGGCACGAAGAACCGATCCTTCAATTCCTGCAGCCCGATCCGCTCCAGGATTTCCGCCAGCCGTTCGGCCGGCTTGCGGCGCGGGCGGTCCGCCTTGTACTGCGCCACGATCAGCTCGTTCTTCATCGAGTGCTCCCAGCCCACCAGTTCGGTCACGGTGACCTGGTAGCCGTGCGCTTCCAGTTGCAGGCAGCGCAGCACGTTGGTGATCTGGCTGCCGAACTCGCGGGTATGCAGCGGATGGCGCCAGATCTCGGCCAGCGGATCGGCCAGCGCCGCCTGCTTGTGCCGGCGCAGCACGCCCGCCACTTCGGCCTGGCAGCACGGCACCACCACGATATGGCGCGCCTGCTTCTTCAGCGCGAAACGCAGGGCGTCGTCGGTGGCCGTGTCGCAGGCGTGCAGGGCGGTCACCACGTCTATCCTGGCGGGCAGGGCTTTCGACTCGATCGAGTCCGCCACCGACAGATTCAGGAACGACATGCCGCCGAAGCCCAGCCGATCGGCCAGCTCGCACGAGCGCCGCACCAGTTCGTCGCGCGTTTCGATGCCGTAGATGTGCGAATCGTCGTGCAGATCCTTGAAGAACAGGTCGTACAGGATGAAGCCCAGGTACGACTTGCCCGCGCCATGGTCCACCAGGCTGACGGCGCCCTGTGCGTCCTTGACTTCCTTCAGCAGCGGTTCGATGAACTGGAACAGGTGATAGACCTGCTTGAGCTTGCGGCGGCTGTCCTGGTTCATCTTGCCGTCGCGCGTCAGGATGTGCAGCGCCTTCAGCAGTTCGACGGACTGGCCAGGGCGGATTTCATGGGTATCGGAAGACATCGGGGGACGCAACGCGGGGCGCCGCGCGGGCGCGTAAAGCTGGCAGTGTAACCGGGCCGATCCGGCCGCCGCGCATGAGGAGGGCGTCCACGCGCCCGTCAGCCTGATGCGTCCCGCCAACATTTCGACGCAATCCGGGCAACACCCCTGTTGATCCTAGGGAGAACACCTAGAAAAAACATCGCCAAGGCGTATAATCCTGCTTTGCGCCCGGAGTTCCCCATGCGTCTCGTCCAACAAGCGCTCACCTTCGACGATGTGTTGCTGGTGCCTGCTTACTCCGAGGTGTTGCCGCGCGACACCTCCCTCGTTACCCATCTCACCCGCAACATCACCCTCAATATTCCGCTCGTGTCCGCCGCAATGGACACGGTGACCGAGGCGCGCCTGGCCATCGCCATGGCGCAGGAAGGCGGCATCGGGATCATCCACAAGAACCTGTCGGCCGACGCCCAGGCGCGTGAAGTCTCCCGCGTCAAGCGCCACGAGTTCGGCATCGTCATCGACCCGGTCACCGTGTCGCCCGACATGAAGGTTCGCGACGCCATCGCGCTGCAGCGCCAGCATGGCTTCTCCGGCCTGCCGGTCGTCGAAGGCAAGAAGCTGGTCGGCATCGTCACCAACCGCGACCTGCGTTTCGAAGACCGCCTCGACCAGCCCCTGCGCAACATCATGACGCCGCAGGAACGCCTGATCACCATGAAGGAAGGCGCCACGCTGACCGAAGCCCAGGCCCTGATGCACAAGCATCGCCTGGAGCGCGTGCTCATCGTCAACGACGCCTTCGAGCTGCGCGGCCTGGCCACCGTCAAGGACATCGTCAAGAACACCGAACACCCGGTCGCCAATAAAGACGCCCTGGGCCAGCTGCGCGTCGGCGCCGCGGTCGGCGTGGGCGACGGCACCGAAGAGCGCGTCGAGAAGCTGGTCGCCGCCGGCGTCGACGTCATCATCGTCGACACCGCCCACGGCCACTCCAAGGGCGTGCTCGACCGCGTGCGCTGGGTCAAGCAGAACTTCCCCAAGGTCGAAGTCATCGGCGGCAACATCGCCACCGCCGCCGCCGCGCGCGCCCTGGCTGACCATGGCGCCGACGGCGTCAAGGTCGGTATCGGTCCCGGCTCCATCTGCACCACCCGCGTCGTCGCCGGCGTCGGCGTGCCGCAGATCACCGCCATCTCCGACGTGGCTGCCGCGCTGGAAGGCACGGGCGTTCCCCTCATCGCCGACGGC
Source organism: Bordetella ansorpii (assembly GCF_900078705.1). GTDB lineage: Bacteria > Pseudomonadota > Gammaproteobacteria > Burkholderiales > Burkholderiaceae_B > Bordetella > Bordetella ansorpii_A. The sequence continues at coordinate 534,287 of NZ_FKIF01000007.1, read as the reverse complement.
GGCATCCGCTACTCGGGCGACATCGCCAAGGCCCTGGCCGCCGGCGCGTCCGCCTGCATGATGGGCGGCATGTTCGCCGGCACCGAAGAGGCGCCGGGCGAAGTCGTGCTGTTCCAGGGCCGCTCGTACAAGTCGTACCGCGGCATGGGCAGCCTGGGCGCGATGGCCGACGGCTCGGCCGACCGCTACTTCCAGGATCCGGCCAACAACGCCGACAAGCTGGTCCCCGAAGGCATCGAAGGCCGCGTTCCCTACAAGGGCAGCGTGCTGGCCATCATCTACCAGATGGTCGGCGGCATCCGTGCCTCCATGGGCTACTGCGGCTGCGCCACGATCGACGACATGCGCACCAAGAGCGAGTTCGTGCAGATCACTTCCGCGGGCTTCCGCGAGTCGCACGTCCACGACGTCCAGATCACCAAGGAAGCGCCCAACTACCGCGCCGACTGATCCCAGTCTATCCTTACGCAATACCCACGCACCGGCAGGACAAACGTTCTGGCCGGTGCGCTTCATTTACAACCGGCAGAGTCACCATGCACCAGCGCATTCTCATCCTGGACTACGGTTCGCAAGTTACCCAGTTGATCGCCCGCCGCGTCCGCGAGGCCGGCGTCTATTCCGAGATCCATCCTGGCGACGTGGACGACCACTTCGTCCGTGCCCAGAAAGAAGCCGGCGTGCGCGGTGTCATCCTGTCGGGCAGCCATGCCTCGGCCTACGACGAAGGCTCGCTGCGCGTGCCCGCCGCCGTGTTCGAGCTGGGCGTGCCGGTGCTGGGCATCTGCTACGGCATGCAGTCCATGGCGCATCAACTGGGCGGCAAGGTCAGTTATTCCGATCACCGCGAATTCGGCTACGCCGAAGTGCGCGCCCAGGGCCACACCAAGCTGCTGGAAGGCCTGGCCGACTTCACCACGCCCGAAGGCCACGGCATGCTGAAGGTCTGGATGAGCCACGGCGACAAAGTCACCGAGCTGCCCCCGGGCTTCAAGCTGATGGCTTCCACGCCGTCGTGCCCCATCGCCGGCATGGCCGACGAGGAACGCGGCTTCTATGCCGTGCAGTTCCACCCCGAAGTCACGCACACCGTCCAGGGCAAGGCGATGCTGGGCCGCTTCGTCAACGACATCTGCGGATGCACGGGCGACTGGAACATGCCCGACTACGTCGAGGAAGCCGTCGCCCGCATCCGCGAGCAGGTCGGCGCCGACGAGGTCATCCTGGGCCTGTCGGGGGGCGTGGACTCGTCCGTTGCCGCCGCGCTGATCCACAAGGCCATCGGCGACCAGCTCACCTGCGTGTTCGTCGACCACGGCCTGTTGCGCCTGGACGAAGGCAAGCAGGTCATGCAGACCTTCGCCGAGAACATGGGCGTGAAGATCATTCACGTCGATGCCACCGAGCAGTTCATGGGCAAGCTGGCCGGCCAGGCCGACCCCGAAGCCAAGCGCAAGATCATCGGCCGCGAGTTCGTCGAGGTTTTCCAGGCCGAGGCGGGCAAGCTGAAAAGCGCCAAGTGGCTGGCCCAGGGCACCATCTATCCCGACGTCATCGAATCGGCCGGCGCCAAGACGGGCAAGGCCACGTCCATCAAGTCGCACCACAACGTGGGTGGGTTGCCGGATACGCTGAACCTGCAGCTGCTCGAACCGCTGCGCGAACTGTTCAAAGATGAAGTGCGCGAGCTGGGCGTGGCGCTGGGCCTGCCGCCGTCGATGGTGTATCGCCATCCGTTCCCGGGTCCGGGGTTGGGCGTGCGCATCCTGGGTGAAGTGAAGAAGGAATTCGCTGATCTGTTGCGCCGGGCGGATGCGATCTTCATCGAAGAGCTGCGCAGCACCATCGATGAGAACAGCGGCAAGAGCTGGTACGACATGACGTCGCAAGCGTTTGCGGTGTTCCTGCCGGTGAAGTCGGTGGGGGTGATGGGCGATGGGCGTACGTATGAGTACGTGGTGGCGCTGCGTGCCGTGCAGACGTTCGATTTCATGACGGCGGATTGGGCGCCGCTGCCGCATGCGTTGCTGGCGAAGGTGTCTTCGCGGATTATCAATGAAGTGCGTGGGATCAATCGGGTGGTGTACGACGTGTCGAGCAAGCCGCCGGCGACGATTGAGTGGGAGTGACAGGCGCCTTCTTAACACAACTTCTAGGTATGAAGCGTCTTTTCATTGATCGTCCCCTGAGGCCCAGGGGACGCAGTACGTAAACACAAAAATATGAAACTGAATCGTCAGCAGATTCACGAGCGTGCCATGCGGGTGCTGGAATCCAGCCCGCAAGGAATTCGCTGGTCGGATTTACTTCGAGCAGTAGGAGAAGAGGCGCCGGACACGCCGCGCAATAGCATTCACGGCGGCATCCATAATCTGCTGATAACGCGTACCCGCGAAATCGTTAAGGTCGCGCGGGGTACGTATCAACTAGCTAGATTCGTTGAGGCGGATGATGCCATTGCTAGCGCCAAAGAGCATGAGACGGAGACCATTCGTGTTCAGGCTGATGAGCCTGAGCTAGGTACCCTTACCGAGCAGGACTTCTATAGCAGTTTTGCCGAGTGGCTTGAAGAGAATGACGAAGCTACCGTGGCAGCTTCGCTTGGAGGAAGTAGCCTTGGCGGTAAATGGGGCACGCCGGATGTCATAGGCGTCCTGAAGCCACGGGCTCAGGATATTTTCAAGTTTGAGCCACAGATCGTGACTGCGGAAATCAAGGCCGTGCCCAATCAGCCCGTTGTGGCATTTGGGCAAGCCGTGGCATATCGCCTTTTTTCGCACAGAAGCTACATAGTCGTTCCAAACTCTACGAGCAGCGATGATATGAATCGGCTCAAGTCCCTGTGCAGTATTCATGGGGTAGGGTTGGTGACATTCATGTTAAATAAAGCTCAGCCGGACTATACAGTTGTCGTACTGCCAGTAAATGCTTCACCTGATATGTTCTATGTCAACAACATGCTGGAACGACTTAAATCGTCTGAGCCCACTTTATTGAACCGGCTGTTTTGATACTGACGTACGATAAGCGTCCGGCCAAGCCCAGGGAGTCAGAAGTAGAATTCTCTCATTGAGGAGTTCTACAGATGAAGCGATCGAAGTTCACGGATAGCCAGATCATCGAGGCGATCAAGCGTGTTGAAGGCGGGCCGGCGGATCCGGTTCTTGCTGGTCAGAGTAGGCTAGGGGTAATATGTCAAAAATATCAGACATTTTAGTTGCTTGCTATCTGCCATGAACCTCATCGATATCGGCCATGCCGTGCGGGTCCGGCGCTCTGATCTGGGCTTGTCCCAAGCGCAGTTGGCGCACCTCAGCGGCCTGTCTCGTCAGACCCTGGTCGGCCTGGAGAACGGCACCCTGAGCGATCTGGGCGTCAACCGGGTGGGTCAGGTCATGGCGGTGTTGGGCCTCGACAGTCCGAAGCTGGATACCCAGGCGCGGCGCAAGAAGCGCGGCCTGTGGATGGCGGCCAAGACCGCCAGTGTCAGCTATGCACAAGAACTGGCGCCCGAGACGCTTGAGCAGGCCCTGGCGAGCGGTGTAGTGCCTGCTTCATTTGCTCCGCACCTGACGCACTTGCTGGATGAGGCGCCCGTGCCTGTCGTCGTGATGGCCGTGGAGGAGGCTGCCTCGCATACACATCAGCCGCCAAAGCAAATCTGGCGCAATGTGGCGAAGTTGGCTGGATCGTTGTCCGTGCATCGTCGCACGCTGTGGGCATGAAGCCCGAAACACTGCCCAGAGGTCCTTGGGAGAAATTGTTCCCGCGGGCGCTGGCGCTGATTGACGAGATCAGTCGGTATGGCGGCGTCGCGGACCCGTTCTGGACGCTGGGCGGCGGAACGGTGCTGATGTTCCGCTACTGTCATCGGCTGAGCAAAGACATCGACATCTTCGTGCCTGACCCGCAGTACCTCGGTTTTGTCTCGCCGCGGTTGAGCGACACAGCCGCGGATTTAACGCAGGACTACACCGAACAACCGGGTGCCTTCGTCAAACTCCAGTTCGAGGAAGGTGAGGTCGATTTCGTCGCCGCGCCCAATCTTCTGGACGACGCTTGGGACATCTGGGATATCGGCGGTCGCGCAGTGAAAGTAGAGACCGCCGCTGAAATCATTGCAAAAAAGATGTACCACCGTGGCGATCGGGTCACGGCGCGCGATCTCTTCGACTTTGCGCTGGTGATCGAGCGCGAGCCTCGGCAGCTTCTGGCAGCGACGCCATTCCTTCTACGCCATCGGGAGGCATTCCTGTCCCAGATCCGAGCGCCGCATGCCAGCTTGCGCGCCGCGTTCGAGGCCATCGCTACGCTGGAGTACACGCCCGGCTTCGATCATTGCGTAGCCGTGGTCGGGGATTTTCTGGGCGAGCTGTAGCCTCTTCGCATGTGGTCATTCCCCGTCGTGTTGGAGCGCGCTCAGATGCGTTCTGATCGACAATAAGCTCGAAAATGTCGACGCCGGTAAGCGCCTGCCGAACACGCCCTTGACGGTTCAGCCTACGCAGCAGGTTGCCAGCGATGCGGCAGCAGTTCGGCGATCTGGTGGTTTTTCTGCGTGGGCAGCCGGGTCAGAACGTCTTTCAGATAGGCATACGGATCGTGGCCGTTCAGTCGCGCCGACTGGATCAGGCTCATGATGGCGGCCGCACGCTGCCCGCCGCGCAGTGACCCCGCGAACAGCCAGTTCGAACGCCCGATCGCCCAGGGCCGGATCTGGTTCTCGACCCAGTTGTTGTCGATCGGCGCGTCGCCGTCATCGAGATAGCGCGTCAGCGCCTCCCAGCGCTTGAGGCTGTAGTCGATGGCACGTGCAGTACCCGAGCCGTCGGGCACCCTTTGACGTTGCGCGATCAGCCATCGATGCAAGGTCTCGGTGATCGGCTTGGCGTGGTCCTGCCGTCTCTGCCTGCGCGCATCGGCAGGCAGGTAGGCCACATCCCGCTCTATGCCGTACAAGGCGCCGAACAGTTCCAGCGCCTGCGTGGCGATCTGGCTCTGGTTGCTCGCATGCAGGTCGTGGAACTTGCGCCTGGCGTGCGCCATGCAGCCCAGCTCCGTGATCCCAGCGGCGAACCCCGCCTTGTAGCCGGCATAGTCATCGGTCACCAGCTTGCCGCGCCAGTCCTCCAGGAACGTGCGGCAATGCTCGCCGGCCCGGCTGGGCGCGAAGTCATAGAGCACTGCGCGCAGGTCGTCGTAAGAGGTCGGTGTGTACGCCCACAAGTAGGCGCGGTGCGTCTTGCCCGCGCCCGGCTTGAGCATCTGCACCGGTGTCTCGTCGGCATGCAGCACCGGTTTGCCCAGCACCTCGGCCTTGAGTGCATCGACCAGCGGCTGCAACCGCAGCCCGCACACGCCGACCCACTCGCCCAGCGTCGAACGCGGCAGCGCCAGGCCAGCCCGTGCAAAGATGCCTTCCTGGCGGTATAGCGGAAGGTGGTCGGCGAACTTGGCCACCAGCACCTGCGCCAGGAGCCCCGCTGTCGGGATGCCCTTGTCGATGACCTGCGCGGGTACCGGCGCCTGCGTGAGCGTCTCGCACTGCTCGCACACCCATTTACCTCGGATGTGGCGCTCGACCGAGAAGACACCAGGCAGGTAGTCCAGCTTCTCGCTGACGTCCTCGCCGATGCGCTTCAGGCCGCAGCCACAGCGGCACGTCGTGGACGCCGGTTCGTGATGGATGTCGGTACGCGGCAACTCGGGCGGCAGCCGCCTGCGGCGCGGCGCCTGCGGTTCGGCTGGCTTGGGCGAGATCGCCTGGCTCAGCGCCTCGACTTCCTCTTCGATGGCGGCCATGTCGGCATCCATCGTCTCTTCCAGCAGGCTCGCCTGCGCCGGGTTAAGTTGCTCGCTGCGCTTGCCGTACCGCCAGCGCTTGTACAGCGCCAGTTCCTGCTTGAGCTGCTCGATGTGTGTGTCTTTGAAGTGCAGAACCTGGTCGTGCTTGGCGATCTGCGCATCGTACTTCGCGAGTTGCTCGTCGCGCACGGCCATCTCGCCCATCAGGCGTTCGGCCAACGCCCGCAGTTGCTGCGCGTCAAGGTGATCCAGGGAAGCGGTACTCATGCCCGCCAGTATGCCGCAGGGCGCGTAGCGGCGGTATTGGCGTCTTGCCCGATTGCAAGGCGCTACAGCACAGAGATCGCACCGGCCGCACCCACGTGCTGCCAGGGCAAGCCCAGCACCAGCGCCTGCCACTGATCACCGTCCAGCGCCATATGCGGGCCATGGATGGCCTGGGCCCACGTGAACTTGCCGCGGTTGAGCCGGCGCGCGGCCAACCACACGCCGATCCCGTCATGCACGAGCACCTTCATGCGGTTGGCCCGCCGGTTGGCGAAGCAATAGGCGTGATGCGGGCGCGCCGCGCCGAACACCGCGACTACCCGCGCCAGTGCCGTCTCGGTGCCCGCACGCATGTCCAGCGGCTCAGTGGCCAGCCAGATCGCATCGACACGGATCACCGCAGCCACTCACGTAGCCACGCCACGCAGGCACCCGCCTCGCTCACGGGCCATTGCACCGTCGCTTGCACGGGGCCGCGCGACAAGCGGATCTCGATATGACGACCCGCCGAAGACACCGCGGGCAACGCAACCGGCACGAACGTTGACACCAAACCGATCTGCCGCTCGGCCTGGCGGATCCATTTATGCACCAGGTTCGCGTTCACGCCGTGCGACAGCGCTACCCCGGCGATGGATATCCCCGGCTGCCTGCACTCGGCCACGATCTGCGCCTTCAGCGCCTTCGGATAAGACCGGCGCTTAGGCACCGGTGCTAATTCTGTCTTCGACATGGTGTCCACCTAAAAGTGGTGGACACTATCGAGGACAACGCACGCGCTCAATATGTGTTCGCCGGGCGCTTACCGACGCCGCGCAAATCGCTCCATAAGCCGCGCTAACCTTAAGCCCGCGCTTTTGATCATTTCGAATGCGCGGATTTTTAGAATGTCGGCCTCCCAAGTAGTGGGGGCCATGTGGTCGGTGTTCTTTCCTTATCCGCACGGTCAACTCTCGAAGTCCGCGCAGATTTCCGTGCAGAAATCCAGGAAGGCTTCGACTGCCGCGGGCGCCAGTCGCCGTGATGGGCGAGTGACATACAACGGATAAGTCTCGCCTGACCACTCGGGGAACAACTCGATCAGCGCCCCGCTGGCCATCAGGTGCGAGACATTGAGGGCAAGCACCTGGGCAACACCAGCGCCGCTCACGCACGCTTGAACCATCAGGTCTACGTCGGTCGTCGTGACATGGCCTTGCGTCTCTACCGGCAACACCTCCCGGCCGCGATGGAACTCCCATGAGAATGGCTTGCCGCGCCGAGGATCGATGTATTGGATGCACTCGTGATCGACGAGTTTTTCCGGTCGCTTGGGCCGGCCATGCCGCGCCAGATATGCCGGCGACGCGACCGTCAGTACCCGCGTCTGGAGCAGCAGCCGGGAGGTCATCGTTGACGGCGGCTGCGGCCCGAAGCGCACCGCGACATCAATGCCTTCCGTGACCAGATCGCCAACGTCTGGTTGCTGCAGCACGGTCAGTTCGAGGTCGGGATGACGCTCGCGCAATAGCGGCAGCTTCGGCGCCAGGACGTATCGCGCAAAGATCGGATTGACGCTGGCCCGCAATGTCCCGCGCACCGTGACGGCGGCGCCGGACACGTAGCTGGCCGCTTCCTCGATGCCTTCCAGGTGCGGCGCGGCGCGTTCATACAGACTTTTCCCGTCGCTCGTCAGGTGCAGGGTGCGCGTCGTGCGATCCAGCAGCCGCACTCCCAGTCTTTCTTCCAGCCGGGAGATCGACCGGCTCACCCCTGAAGCCGACAGCCCCAGCACCTCGCCCGCGCGGCTGAAGCTGCCTGCCTCCACCACGGCAGCCAGCACGCTCATTCCTGACAGCAATCGCCCATCGAAACTCATCACCCCTCCATCTTTGATTTTCAGCAAAGATAATTTGAATGAATCTACCTTTATCAAAGATGGTGCGCAACCTATCGTGACAACCGTGCCGACACAAGCCGCGGTTTTCCTTGGGGGGAAGAACCACTGAGCAGGCTTCGTGGCGACCGGTCCACCTCACTTCCAAGGAGCATTCCATGAATACGCAACGCACGCTCTTCAAGGGCGGAACCATCCTGACGCTGGATGCCAAGCTTCCCAATCTGGCCGTCGGCGATGTCCTGGTTCAGGATGGCCGTATCGCTGCGGTCGGCCCGGCCTTGCAAGCCGACGACGCCCAGGTCATCGATGCCGCCGGCCACATCGTCATGCCGGGCCTGGTCGATGCCCACCATCACATGTGGCTCGGCGTGATGCGCCGCATGATGCCGAACGTGGACGATCTGTTCGCCTACATCGATGTGGTCGCCGAACAGCTGGGCGCCCACTACCGTCCGCTGGACATGTACCTGAGCACGAAGCTCACGGCCGCCGCGTCGCTGGACGCCGGCATCACCACGATCATCGACGCCTGCCACGGCTCGCGCAGCCCCGAGCACACCGATGCCGCGCTCGATGCGCTGGAAACCACCGGCATTCGGGCGCTGCACATGGTCGGGGCGGCGATGGACAAGAAGGCTTCCGCGGCCCACTTGCCGGGCGACCTGCAACGCTTGGCGCACGGCTGGAACAACGCGGGCAGCCTCGTGCGGGTGGGCCTGTTCGGCCAGCTCGATCTGGACTGGTGGAAGGTCGCGCGCGGCCTCGACATGCGCATCCTGACCGAATTCATCGGCGACCTGGCCAAGCTCGGCCCGCAGTTCGCCAAGCCGGGGGTGCTGGGCACGCACAACATCTTCAACCACTGCACGCGCGTGCCGCAGGAAACGTGGAAGCTGCTGGCCGATGCCGGCGTGAACATCACGATCAACCCGCGCTCGGATGCATTGTTCGGCTTTGACGACGAGACCTTTGCCTATCAGCAGGCCGTGGATCATGGCCTGGCCCCGGCGCTCGGCATCGACCTCGATACGGCATTCGGCAGTGACATGTTCGGAGAAATGCACGCCCTGTTCGGGCAGCAGCGTTCGGCGATGCGCTATCGGCGTTTCCGTGGCGAAGCCGATGCACCCGCGCCGATCCGCGTCGAAGACGTGCTGAAGGCCGCAACGGTCAACGGTGCCCGTGCCGCCGGTCTGGACGGCCAGATCGGCACGCTGACGCCCGGCAAGCAAGCCGACATCATCATGGTTCGCACCAGCGGCATCGCGGTCTTTCCCGTGACCAACGCCGTCGGCACGATCGTCCAAGCGGTCGAACGCGCCGATGTGGACACCGTGATGGTGGCGGGTCGATTGCGCAAGCGTAACGGCCAACTGCTCGGCATCGACCTGGGCAGGCTCAATGCGGATGTCACCGCTTCGCGTGACTACCTCATCGAAGCGAGCGGCTACCGCGCCGATCTCTTCGGCGCGGCTGCGTAAAGGCTTAGGGCGGCCCGCGACGCCGGGCCGCCTCGTTTTCAATCACTTCACCGGAGGCTGTCATGCAAGCTCCCGCCATGAAGCGGGCGGCGCAGGCCGATGCCGCTGCTGCGCACTTGTCCCGCCCGGCAACGGGCATCATCGCCGCACTGTTCTGCGGCTACCTGGCCGTCGGCCTGCCGCTGCCGGTTATCCCCCTGTTCGTCCACGATCGTCTCGGTTACAGCAACCTCGTGGTCGGACTGGTGATCGGCATCCAGTTCGTGGCGACGGTGCTGACGCGCGGCTATGCCGGCCGCTTGACCGATCAGCAAGGGGGAAAGCGTTCCGCTCTGCAAGGGGCGGCTGTCTCGGCTCTCGCGGGGCTGTTTTACTGGGTGGCTGCCATGCCCGGCATATCGCCTGCGGCCAGCTTGGCGATTGTCATTGCCGGCCGCCTGGCGGCCGGTTTCGGCGAAAGCCAGTTCGTGACCGGCTGCGTTTCCTGGTCGATTGCCTCCGTAGGCCCGCGGCGTGCCGGCATGTCCATGTCCTGGACAGGTATCGCCATGTTTGCCGCGCTGTCGATCGGCGCGCCGGTCGGCATGGCCTTGTACCAGGGCTACGGCCTCGCTGCCGCCATGATCGCTTGTATCGCCGCTCCCGCGCTTGCCGTGCTGATCGCGTGGGGGTCAGCGTCTTATCTGTCGCCTAGCGGCGCGCGGCTGCCGTTTTACCGAGTGGTCGGCCGGATCTGGCGCGAAGGTGTGGGCCTGATGCTCCAAGGGGCCGGATTGTCTGGACTCACCGCTTTCGCGTCGCTGTTCTTCGCGGCACGTCACTGGAGCCATGCCGGCCTGGTGATGACGGCCTTTGGTGTCGGCTTCATCTTCGTGCGTGCGGTGCTGGGGCATCTGCCGGATCGCATGGGCGGCTACCGGGTCGCTGTGTGGTCGCTGGTGGTCGAAGCGGTCGGCCAGGCCATGTTGTGGCTTGCGCCGAATGCATGGGCGGCGCTCGCCGGCGCGCTGGTGACGGGTCTCGGCTGCGCGCTGGTGTTCCCGGCGCTGGGCGTCGAAGCACTCAAGCGAGTACCGCCGGCCAACCGCGGCAGCGCGATGGGCGCATTCGTCGCCTTTCTCGACATCGCCTACGGCATCTCGGGGCCTGCCGCAGGAGCCATCGCCGGGAGTTTCGGCTATGCCTCCGTCTACCTGTTCGGCGCGGCCTGCGCGTTGATGGGAGCCGTGCTCGCCGCCACCTCCCGCACTGCGCAACCTTGAACATCACGCATCGTCGGCCGGGCGCCGTCCGCCGACGCTTCCGAGGAGAAAACCATGTCTCGCATTTTCATTTCCGGCTCATCCGCCGGCCTTGGCCTGATGGCCGCCGAACTGCTGGTACAGCAAGGACACGAAGTTGTGCTTCACGCCCGCAATGCCAGCCGCGCGGAGGACGCCCTGCGCGAATTGCCGCAAGCGCAAGCCGTGGTCGTCGGCGATGTGGAAACTATCGCTGGCGCCAAAGACATTGCGGCACAGGTCAACGCGCTGGGCCGCTTCGACGCCGTGATCCACAACGCGGCAGTCGGCTACCGTGAAGGGCACCGCTTGACGGGCGATGGGCTGCCGCATGTGTTTGCGATCAACACGCTGTCGGCCTACCTACTGACGGCGCTGATCGAGCGGCCGAAGCGGCTGGTCTATCTCAGCTCCGGCATGCACCGCCATGCACAGGCCAACTTGGACGACATCCTCTGGCGCAAGCGCCGCTGGAACGGCTCGGACGCCTATGCCGAAAGCAAGCTGCACGATGCCATGCTGGCCTTCGCCGTGGCGCGTGGCTGGCCCGAGGTACGCGCCAATGCCTTGGAGCCGGGCTGGGTGCCGACAAGGATGGGCGGGCCAGGCGCGCCGGACGATATGGATCAAGCGCACCGGACTCAGGCCTGGCTTGCTGCCGCCGAGGACGGCAACGCCGACGTCTCGGGCGAATACTTCTATCACCTGAAGCGCATGGCGGCGAACCCGCAGGCACGGGATGCCACGCTACAGGATCGCCTCATCCGCATCTGCGAGGAAGTTTCCGGAGTTGTACTTGACTAGATCAGCCGGTATGGCGGCATCGCGGTTCCGTTCTGGATGCCGGGCGGCGGAACGCTTCGCCGCAGGTGGCCGTGACCCGTCGTGTCGGAGCGCGCTAAGATGCGTCCTGACCGACAATAAGCGTCGGAGACGCCGACGCCGCGCAGATCGCGCCCTGACCCGCGCCGACGTCGAGCATTCGCCGGTGGATCGGCCATGAAGCCCTGCATGAACGCATCCATGACGTTCGAGAGCCAAGGCTGAACGAGACCGGGCTGAGTCCTGTATCAAGCGGGATTCAGCCCTCTTGGTTGGAATGCGATGCCGGCGTCATCGTGCGGGGAGCGCGCGCCGGCCCACAGTCAGACTGCCCCGCGCACCGGAATACGTACAGGCGCCCGCCGCGCCACTATCAGAGTTTCACCATGGAAATCAAAGTCAATTTTCTCGATAAGCTGCGTCTCGAAGCGAAGTTCGACGACTTCACCGTCGTGGCGGATCAGCCCATCCGCTACAAGGGCGATGGCTCGGCGCCGGGGCCGTTCGACTATTTCCTGGCGTCCTCGGCATTGTGCGCCGCGTACTTCGTGAAGCTCTACTGCGTCACGCGCAATATCCCGACCGAGAACATCCGCCTGTCGCAGAACAACATCGTCGATCCGGAAAACCGGTATCGACAGATCTTCAAGATCCAGGTCGAGTTGCCGACGGACATCGAAGAGGCGGATCGCCGGGGCATCCTGCGCTCGATCGAGCGGTGCACCGTCAAGAAGGTGGTCCAGGCCGGCCCCGAGTTCGTCATCGAAGAGGTCGAGAACCTGGACGCCGACGCGCAGTCGCTGCTGACGATCAGGCCCGATGCCGAGGCCCGCACCTTCATCCCCGGCAAGGACCTGCCGCTGGAGGAGACCATCGCCAACATGACGGGCATCCTGGCGGCGCTGGGCATCAAGATCGAGATCGCCTCGTGGCGCAACCTGGTGCCCAACGTCTGGTCGCTGCACATCCGCGACGCGCACTCGCCGATGTGCTTCACCAACGGCAAGGGCGCCACCAAGGAAAGCGCGCTGGCATCGGCGCTGGGCGAGTACATCGAGCGCCTGAACTGCAATCACTTCTACGCAGGCGTGTTCTGGGGCGAGGACATCGCCAACGCGCCGTTCGTGCATTATCCGGACGAGCGCTGGTTCAAGCCAGGCAAGAAGGGCGCGCTGCCCGCCGGGATCCTGGATGACTACTGCCTGGACATCTACGACCCGGATGGCGAGCTGCTGGGCACGCATCTGTACGACACCAACTCTGGCAATACCGAACGCGGCATCTGCGCGCTGCCTTTCGTGCGGCAGTCGGACGGCCAGACGGTGTATTTCCCGTCCAACCTGATCGAGAACCTGTTCGTCAGCAACGGCATGAGCGCCGGCAACACGCTGGTCGAGGCGCAGGTGCAATGCCTGTCCGAAATCTTCGAACGGGCGGTCAAGCGCGAGATCCTGGAAGGCGAGATCGCCTTGCCCGACGTGCCGCAAGAAGTGCTGGCCAAGTACCCCGGCATCCTGGCTGGCATCCAGGCCCTGCAAGAGCAGGGGTTTCCGGTGCTGGTGAAGGATGCGTCGCTGGGCGGGGTCTATCCCGTCATGTGCGTCACGCTGATGAATCCGAAGACGGGCGGCGTCTTCGCCTCGTTCGGCGCGCACCCCAGCCTGCAAGTGGCCGTGGAGCGCAGCCTGACGGAACTGCTCCAGGGCCGCAGCATCGAGGGCCTGAACGATCTGCCGGCGCCCACCTTCTCCAGCGAGTCGGTGAGGGACGAGCATAATTTCGTCGAGCACTTCATCGACTCCAGCGGCCTGGTGTCGTGGCGCTTTTTCAGCGCCAAGGCCGACTTCGAATTCGTGGAGTGGGACTTCTCCGGCAAGGGAGAGGATTCCAATGGCGAGGAAGCCGCCACCTTGTTCGGCATTCTTGCGGACATGGGCAAGGAGGTCTACACGGCCACCTATGACCAACTGGGCGCGGTGGCCTGCCGGATTCTGGTGCCGGGCTATTCAGAGGTCTACCCGGTGGACGACCTGATCTGGGACAACACCAACAAGGCGCTGTTGTTCCGCGAAGATATCCTGAATCTGCATCGCCTGGACGACGCCGCCCTGGCCGCGTTGCTCGAACGACTGGAGTCCAATGACCTGGACGATTACCTGGACATCGCCACGCTGATCGGCATCGAGTTCGACGAGAACACCGTCTGGGGCCAATTGACTGTTCTCGAACTGAAGCTGCTGATCCAGCTGGCCTTGAAGGACTTCGAGGCGGCAAAGGAATTCGTCGAAGCCTTCCTGCAGTACAACGACAATACGGTCGAACGCCGGCTGTTCTATCAGGCCATGAATGCCGTGCTGGAAGTGGTGCTCGATGAAGAGATGGAACTGGACGACTACGAGGTCAACTTCCGTCGCATGTTCGGCAATGAGCGGATGGACGCGGTGATCGGCAGTGTGGAAGGCGCGGTGCGCTTCTTCGGGCTGACGCCGACGAGCATGAAGCTGGAGGGGCTGGACAGGCATCATCGCCTGATCGACAGCTACCGCAAGCTGCATGTGGCGCGGGCCGCTGCGGCGGGTGCGGTCCCGCTCTGATCAGGATGGCCCGCAGCAGCGGGGGCTGAAAGAGAAGGGCGGACGCCGGTCCTGTCAGCCCGATCGAACGTTGGCGTCGCGTTCAATCGGATCCCGCTTCTGGCGCCTATTGGTGTCAGCGTTGATCCTCTAAGGTATCTGTTGAAATACCTTGATGAGGGGGCTACCATGCCGTCTATGAAGACACTAGACGATCTCTTACGGGTAGATCAGGGCTACGAACCGGTCCTGAGCAACATGTTGGAGGTCTCGCGGCAGATCGGCGAACGTCTGCGCCGCCAGCGTGTGGCGTTCGATTGGCGGCAAGCCGACGTGGCCGAGCGTGCCGGCGTTTCGGTGCAGACCGTCAAGGCCGTGGAGAAGGGGGACCCTGTCTCAGGTGAAAGCCTTCTGCGGCTGTTGCTTGCATTCGGGCATGGCTGCGACCTCATCCGGATGCTCGAATCCCCTCACTTCCCTGACCTCGATTCCCACCAACGCTACGTGGAGATGGGTGGGGCGGCGACGTCTGTCCATAAGCGAGTCAGAGGCAAGGCGGGGGCCTGATGTTTGATAAAGCCTGGTTGGCGTCTCCGATTCATCGGGTGCAGGTCTGGGCTCATCACCTGGCGCAGCCCATGCTGGTGGGGCGCCTGAACTATGAGGTTTCTGCACGGCGCACTCTCTTTGAATGGACGGAGCAGGCCATCGCGCAGGACCTTCGTCTGTCGCCTCTTGTGCTGCCGGCCGTCACGGGTGTCTGGTCGAGCGCGCAGCAGCGCAATCTTCCTCAGGATTTCGAAGGCTTGCCCGGGCTGTTGAATGACGCCCTGCCTGATGGTTGGGGCCGGTACCTGATGGATAAGGCAATCGCCCGGCAGCAGGTCGATCCGCGCTTCATCTCGCCCGCGGCCCGCCTGGCTTTCATCGCCGACCGGGCGTGGGGCGCATTGAGCTTCAAACCGGCCATGGAGAGCGCCGCGGAGGGTGAGATCTCCCTGGATGCGCTGGGCCACGAGGTGGAGGCCGCGATCGATGGTGCGCTGGCAGACGTTTCCAGGGCCCTCTTGACCGCGGGCAGTTCCCCTCAAGGCGCTCGGCCAAAGATCATGCTGGATCTGGACGCAAGCATGCGGCGGGCAAGGGTAACCACCGGAATTCCGCCTGCGGGCTTTTCCTCCTGGCTTATCAAGTTCGCGGCCAGGGATGAGCCTGTGGATGCCCCTGTGCTGGAGCAGGCCTACATGGAGTGCGCACGGGAAGCGGGGCTGGATGTGATGGATAGCTGCTTGCTGGACATCAATGGGAAGCCCGCGTTCGCCACACGCCGTTTTGATCGGATGGGGCAGCGCCGCACGCATTGCCACACGCTTGGCGGGATGATTCACTTTTCGCATCGCGAGATTGGCCTGGATTACGTCAATATCGCGGAGGTGATGGCTCGCTTGGGCGTGCCCGACAGCGATTACCTGCAGGCTTATACGCGTGCAGTCTTCAATGCCGCCATGAGTGTTCGCGATGATCACGCCAAGAACTTCGCCTTCATCCTCGACGGGCGGCAGCGTTGGGCGATTTCGCCGGCCTATGACCTGACCTGCATGGAAGGGCCGGGCGGCTATCACACGCTTGCCTTTGCCGGCGGAAGTTCGAGGGATCCGGTAAGGGCCGATCTGCTGCGCCTGGCCGATTCCTATCGGATCGAACCTGCGCAGGCGTCCGGCATCATCGATGGAATGCTGTCATTGGCGCCCCGATTCGGCGCCATTGCCAAGCAACTGGGTGCGCGTGCTGCAGTGATCGATCCCATCGTCAGGCGACTGGCCGGGATTGGACGGGCGTTGGCGTGATCCGTCTTGCAAGGCTGGCGGCGTACAACGCAAAAAATGCCGCGCGCGTGGTCTGGATTCCTCCTGACACGCTGCGGCTTCGCACCGGCATCAGGCCGAGAGTTCTCTTCGGATGATCTCTGCGCCCGCGCTCAGCGCGCTCAGCTTGCCTCTGGCCACCGCGCGAGGCAAGGGCGCCATGCCGCAATTGGTGCAAGGATAGAGCTTGTCGGCGTCGACGAACTTCAGCGCCTTGCGCAGCGTGTTGGCGACTTCCTCGGGCGTTTCGACGTTGTTGGTGGCCACGTCGATGGCGCCCACCATCACCTTCTTGCCGCGAATCAGTTCGATCAGGTCGATCGGCACATGCGAGTTGTGGCATTCCAGCGAGACGATGTCGATATTCGACTGCTGCAGCTTGGGGAAGGATTCCTCGTACTGGCGCCACTCCGAGCCCAGCGTCTTCTTCCAGTCCGTATTGGCCTTGATGCCGTAGCCGTAGCAGATGTGCACGGCGGTCTCGCATTTCAGGCCCTCGATCGCGCGCTCCAGGGTGGCCACGCCCCAGTCGTTCACTTCGTCGAAGAAGACGTTGAAGGCGGGCTCGTCGAACTGGATGATGTCGACACCGGCTGCTTCCAGTTCGCGGGCTTCCTGGTTCAGGATCGTGGCGAATTCCCAGGCCAGTTTTTCGCGGCTCTTGTAGTGGGCGTCGTACAGCGTATCGATCATGGTCATGGGACCGGGCAGGGCCCACTTGATGGGCTGCTTGGTCTGCTGGCGCAGGAACTTGGCGTCTTCCACGAAAACCGGCTTCTGGCGGCTGACGGCGCCGACGACGGTCGGCACGCTCGCGTCATAGCGATCGCGGATCCGGACGGTCTCGCGCTTTTCGAAATCCACGCCGCTCAGGTGCTCGATGAACGTGGTGACGAAGTGCTGGCGGGTCTGCTCGCCGTCGCTGACGATGTCGATGCCGGCGTGCTGCTGTTCCTGCAGCGACAGGCGCAGGGCATCGCGTTTGCCTTCGATCAGTTCCTCATCCTGCAGCTTCCAGGGCGACCAGAGCTTTTCGGGCTGGGCCAGCCAGGAGGGCTTGGGCAGGCTGCCGGCGGTGGAGGTGGGCAACAGTTTTTTCATGACGGATGGGTCCTGGTTTTATTGGTGGGTCACAGGGAATGGTTGGCGGCGGCCCACTGTTCGAGCACATTCCGGTATGGCTTGATGAAGTGCTCTTCCGTGAACTTTCCCTGCTTGACGGCCAGTTGGCTGCGCTCTTCGCGGTCGTAGACGATCTGGGTCAATGAGTAGTCCTGGTTCTTCAGGCTCGGTCGGTAAAGATTACCCGCTGCCGAGTTGGCGTTGTAGATCTCGGGGCGGTAGATCTTCTGGAAGGTTTCCATCGTGCTGATGGTACCGATGAGTTCCAGATTGGTGTAGTCGCCAAGCAGGTCGCCCCGGAAGTAGAAGGCGAAGGGCGCGACGCTGCCGGGCGGCATGAAGTAGCGCACTTGCAGCCCCATCTTGGCGAAGTATTGGTCGGTCGACGAGAACTCGTTCTGCAGATACTCGACGCCCAGGATGGGATGCCGGTTCTCGGTGCGGTGATAGGTCTTGCTGCTCGACGCGCTGATGCAGATGACCGGCGACTTGCGCAAGCGCTCTTTGTAGGCATCCGAGTTCAGGAAATGCTTGAACAGCTTGCCGTGCAGGTCGCCGAAATCGTCCGGCATGCTGAAGGCGGGCTTGTTGGTGTTGTGCTCCGTCAGCACGACGCTGAAATCGTAGTCGCGCACGTAGGACGAGAAATTGTTTCCCGGGATGCCTTCGATGCGTTCGTTGGTCTTCTTGTCGAGGATATTGGGTCTCAGTATCTCGATCAGCGGGAAGACGCCGTTTCCGCTTTCCGCGTCAATGGTCATCTCGGCGGAGATGATGTCGAGTTCGACGGCGTAGCGGTCCCCGTTCGGGTTGTCCCAATGCGCCAGGCTGTTGAAGCGGTTGTCGATCATGCGCAGGGTGTTGCGCAGGTTCTCCTGGCGGCTCGCGCCCCTGGCCAGATTGGCAAAGTTGGTGGTGATGCGCGTGTTGTCCGACGGCTGGTAGTTTTCGTCGAAGCGGATGCTTTTGATGCTGAAGGTGAATGCTTGGCTCATGGTGTACTGACGCTCGGGTTCCCGCAATAAAGTCGGAACGGGTTGTTTTTGGAATGGGCCTTGCTTCAGGCCGCGACCGCCTCCCCGGCGGCGCAGAATCTTGCGTCCAGCGTCGATCCGATCAGGGGCAAGGCGCGATCGACCGCCAGCCTGGCCCGCTGGATCAGGGCCTCGTCCTGCAGTCGGTAGCCGGCGAAATCCTTGTCGGTCGCATAGACGCCCAGCGGCAGCGTGCGCGCCTGGAAGAAGCTGAATAACGGCCGCAACTGGTGATCGATCATCAGGGCATGGCGTTCGCTGCCGCCGGTGGCGGCCAACAAGACCGGCTTGTCGATCAGGGCGTCCTGGTGGATGAAGTCGAAGAAGTGCTTGAACAGGCCCGTGTACGAGCCGCGGTAGACCGGGGTGGTCACCACCAGGATGTCCGCTTGTTCGACCGCCGCAAGCTCGCGCTCCACCGTCGCCGGCAACTGGGACCGCCAGACCGCGCCGGCAAGGTGCGGGGCAAGCTGGCCCAGCTCGACCAGGCGCGGTTCGCACGGGACTTCGCCGGCGATCAGATCCAGCAGGTGTTCCGCCAGGGCGGCGGCCTTGGAGGGGCGTTGCATTCCGCCGGAAACGGCTGCGAGACGGAGGGGACGTGTCATGGCTGCTCTCATGGGGTGGATCTGTGCGGCGCCGGGAGATCCGGCCGACCTCGCCCTGAGCTTTTCCGTGCTCAAGCAAACGCGCAACAGGGACGCATGCTAAAGCTCGGCTACGATGACGTAAAATGGTTTTATTTCACAAATCCATGAATATGGTTCATCTGAATGCTTGAGCGCATCCATCTCAGCATCGTGCAGCAGGTCGAGAAGCAGGGGTCGCTGACCGCCGCCGCGGGCGTGCTGAACCTGACCCAATCGGCCCTGAGCCACAGCATGAAGAAGCTGGAGCAGCAACTGGGCACCGACATCTGGCTGCGCGAAGGGCGCAGCCTGCGCCTGACGCAGGCGGGGCAATATCTGCTGGCGGTGGCCAACCGGGTGCTGCCCCAACTGGATCTGGCCGAAGAGCGCCTGGGCCAGTTCGCGCAAGGCGAGCGGGGAGCCTTGCGCATCGGCATGGAATGCCATCCCTGCTACCAGTGGCTGCTGAAGGTGGTCTCGCCCTATCTGGCCGCGTGGCCCGACGTGGATGTGGACGTCAAGCAGAAGTTCCAGTTCGGCGGGATCGGCGCGCTGTTCGGCTACGAGATCGACCTGCTGGTCACGCCCGATCCCTTGTTCAAGCCGGGCCTGAAGTTCGAGCCCGTGTTCGACTACGAGCAGGTGCTGGTCGTGGCCAAGGGCCATGCCCTGGCGCAGGCAGCCTGCGTGAAGCCCCAGCAACTGACCCAGGAGGTGCTGATCAGCTACCCCGTGGACATCGAGCGCCTGGACATCTACAACCAGTTCCTGCTGCCCGCCGGCGTCACGCCCAAGCGCCACAAGGCCATCGAGACCACCGACATCATGGTGCAGATGGTGGCCAGCGGCCGTGGGGTGGCCGCGCTGCCGCGCTGGCTGGTCGAGGAATATGCGGCCAGGATGGACGTGGTACCCGTGCGGCTGGGCGCGCGCGGCATCGCCAAGCAGATTTTCCTGGGGGCGCGCGAGTCGGAGACCGGCATCGATTATGTGCGGGCCTTCATTGAACTCGCCCGCCAGCCTGCCGCAGCCATTGCGCAACACGCCAATGGCTGAGCCTCACGGTCGAACGTAAACGCCACTTGCTTGCCGAGCCGTTCGGCGTGCCCATCAGCGATGTCCTTGATTCATCCCGGCCTTTCCACGCCGTCCCCCGGCACCATCACCGACGGCTATTCGTTGGAAGTCAGCGCGAGAGACATCACGGCGCTGACCGCCGCGGCTTCGCGGATAGTGCCCGGGTCGACCATTGCCATTCCGTACCTGCCCGGCCAGGACAACGACGCGCGGCTGGCCGCGGCGCGGGCCGTGCGCGGACTGGGCCTGGAGCCCATGCCGCACCTTTCCGCTCGTCGTATCGCCTCGCTTGCCGAGCTTGATTGCTTCGTCCGGCGCGCGGTCGCCGAAGCCGGCGTCGATCGCTGCTTCGTGATCGCGGGAGACCCGCCGGCGCCGTTGGGGCCGTTTCCCGACAGCGCTTCGTTGATCGAAACCGGCGTCTTCGAGCGTTCGGGCATCCGGGTGGTCGGCGTGGGAGGGCATCCGGAAGGCCATCCGGTCATGAGCGAGGCCCAGCGATGGGAGGTGCTTGATCGCAAGTGCCACGGCATCGCCGCGCGCGGCATGACGCCCATGATCGTCACGCAGTTCGGATTCGATGCCGACGCCGTGTTGACGTGGTTGGAAACGCTGCGCGAGCGTGGCATCGAGTATCCCGTGCGCGTGGGCGTGCCAGGCCCCGCGGGTATCGCGGTGCTGGCCCGCTATGCCGCCTTGTGCGGCGTCAGCGCATGCGCGTCCATGTGGTCCAAGTACGGCATCTCGCTGGGCAGGCTGTTCGGCGCGGCGGGGCCGGATGTCTTCGTGGATCGCCTGGCCACCGGGCTGACGCAAGGGCATGGCGCAGTGAGCCTGCATTTCTTTCCGTTCGGCGGCATCGCGCAATCCGTGGGATGGGTGGAGCGGTATCGTGCGCGCGCAGGGCACCGTGCCTCGGCTTAAAGACGCGGATGAAGATCACGGACTTCGCTGACGCTTTCCAGCAGCGAGGCGAGGTGAAGAATGGTGGACTCCGCCTGCCACTTGCCGACGATCTGGACGTTGATGGGAAGCCCTTCCTTGCTGGTGCCGAATCGCATCGCGACGCCCGGCAATCCCGCGACGTTGAGCGGCACCGTCGCTCCTTGGAGATAGGTGGCGTCCACGGTCTGGCCATCGATGATGAACGTCTCGACCCCATGCTTGTGGGCAGGAATGGGGAGGACGTGGGTGATGAGCGCATCGTAGCGGCTGAAATAATCGGCATAGCCGTCGCGGATACGCTCGGCCGCCTGCTCGGCCTCGATGTAGTCCTTCATCGACGTATCCGGAAGCGACAGCATCGTGCTGGACATCTTGAACATCAGGTCTTCATGGCCGCCGGTTGTCTCGGCGAAGGCGGGCTTCATCTCCATGACGTGCAGCTTGTTGAAGACATCGAGCGCGAAATCGCGCTCCAGAGCCGGGATGCCGACCTGCTCGACATGGATGCCGATATGCTGCAGTGCGTCGGCCGCTGCTCGCACGGTCGCCTGCACTTCCGGATCGACGGGCCCATAGCCGGGGCCGACCATCCAGCCCACGCGCAGCGGGCGAAAAGGCTGGCGGCCGATACCCGCGTCGAAGGACGTGGTGCTGCTCGCGAAGGCATCCTTGCCGTCAGGGCCGGCAAGCTGCGCGAAAGCGAGGGCGATGTCACGGACCGAGCGAGCCATCGGTCCGACGTGCCAGAAACGGCGCGGGGCTCTCGGCCAGATGCCCGTCATGGGCACGCGCCCATGCGTAGCCTTGATCGAGGTGATGCCCGTCTGGGCGGCCGGACCCCGCACGGAAATGGCCAGGTCGGTGCCCAGGCCGATGGGTGACATGCCAGCGGCGATGGCGGCGGACTCGCCGCCGCTCGATCCGCCCGGCGTGCGGGTGACATCCCAGGGATTGTTCGTCGCGCCAGTCAAGAGGTTGTCGCTTTCGATCCAGTACGAGAACTCGGGAAGATTGGTCTTCGCGAGCAGGATCCCGCCCGCCTGCTTCATGCGGGCGACGCTGGTGGCGTCGGTGTCAGGGCGGCGTCCCTTGAAGATCGGCGAGCCCCGTTGCGTCAGGACGCCAGCAGTGTCGATCGAGTCCTTCACGGTGAAGGGGACGCCATGCAGCGGGCCGAGTTCCTCACCCGCCAGGACCGAGGCTTCGGCCGCCTTGGCGGCGTCGAGCGCGTCGTCGGCCAAGGTGACGATCGCGTTGATTTGCGGATTCACGGCCGCTATGCGATCGAGGTGCGCTTGAACGACCTCGACCGGGGAGACTTCCTTGGTGCGGATGAGTTCGGCCAGCTTGGTGGCGTCGTGGTAGAAAAGTTCGTTGCTCATGGGGCTCTCGAAGGGTCGGCCAGTGGCAGGCAGCGGCCGGATTGATAAACTACCTAACGTTAGTTAGGTTGCAAGATAGGCGCTATACTTCGGCTCGTCAACCCCTTTCGAGAGCGGATGCGTGAACAGCAAGGAAAGTACGAGTTCCAGCGACAGGATCCTGGCTGCCGCGACCAGGATCGCGCAGGCGCACGGCTACAGCGGATTGAATGTCCGTAGCCTTGCGGAAGAGGTGGGCATCAAGGCGGCAAGCCTCTACCACCACTTCCCGAGCAAGGCGGACCTTGCCGCCGCGGTTGCCAGGCGCTATTGGGAGGATTCGGCCGCGGCACTGGAAGCCCTGTCAGCCGAAACGCAAGACCCGATCCAGTCCTTGCGTCGATATCCGGAGACGTTTCGCAGATCGCTCGCGAACGGCAATCGTATCTGCCTGTGCAGCTTCATGGCTGCCGAGTCCGACGATCTGCCCGACGCCGTGAAGACGGAGGTGCAAGCCTTTGCCGACGTCAATATCGCGTGGCTGGGCAAGATGCTGGTGGCGGCGCGGGCCGTCGGTGCCAAGGATGCGAAGAAGCGGGCACGGGCCATATTCGCCGCGGTCGGCGGTGCACAGTTGATGGCGCGTGGCAGATCCGACATCAAGCTTTTCGATGCCCTGATCGAGAGCTACCAGGACAGCGGGCTCCTGCCGAAGTGAGCGCGGATGCCTCCAGCGTCTTCCGCAGGGCAGGAGGGTGGCCGCAGGCAGCTTCAGGGAACGCCCGCGGAATATCTGGATAACCCAGGCCGTTGAACGAGCCGCGCGTAGTACTCCCGCACGGCATCCAACCTCGGATGCTCGAACGGCGTCCCGAACCATCGATGCACCGACAGGCCAATGGCAATATCGGCCAGGCTGAAGTGATCTCCCGCCACGTATGCCCCGGTTTCCATCAGCCGGCCATCGAGTACCGTCATGAACCGCGTCCAGCCCTCCAGTGAGGCCTGGACCAGCGCGGGATCGCGATGCTCGGCGGACCCACGGACCAGGGACATGAACGCATAGCTCCATGCCCGGTTCAGGTCCGAGGCCTGCCAGTCCAGCCATTGATCCACGCGAGCGCGGGCCTCGGCCTGCGATGGATAGAGCCCGCCATCGCCGTAGCGGTTGGCCAGGTAGCGCAGGATGCTGTTCGATTCCCAAAGCACGAAATCCGCGTCGACCAGCACTGGCACCATGGCGTTGGGATTGAGCGTCTTGAACGCGTCGGTGTTCAGGTCGCGGAATCCGCTGCCCCAGTCTTCCTGCTGGAAGGGCAGGTCGAGTTCGGCGCAGGCCCACAGCACTTTGCGGACGTTGATGGAAGAGGTCTTTCCGAGAATTCTCAGCATGATGTCGCTTGAACGTCGAGCGTGGCCGCGCCGCGGCATCGGCGCTCGGTGGCGGGATCGATGTCCAGGCACCATGCAAATTCTATCAATGGGGCACGGGATCGCATTGGCTCGTCCGGTGCACGATCGGCGGAATGCTTGTAGACGACCGGTCTAATCAGTGCTAGAGTACGGTCCATGAATACGGCACCCACCCATGAATCCAGCCCCGTGCGCCAGAACATCCTCGCGCATGGCCAGCGCATCATGGCGGGCAAGGGCTTTTCGGCGGTTGGTATCAACGAGGTCCTGACCGCCGCCAGCGTGCCCAAGGGCTCGTTCTATCACTACTTCGGTTCGAAGGACGCCTTTGGCGAGGCCCTGCTCGAAAGCTACTTCGATGATTACCTGGCCGAGCTCGACGCCACGCTGAGCGAGCCGGGGCTGACCATGGCCCAGCGCCTGATGAAGTACTGGACGAACTGGCAGGACACCCAACTGCTGTACGACTGCCAGGGCAAGTGCCTGGCGGTCAAGCTGGGGGCCGAGGTGGCGGATCTGTCCGAACCCATGCGCCTGGCGCTCAGGCGTGGCACAGGCGGCATCATCGACCGGCTGGCGCGTGCCATCGAGGCGGGCGTCGAGGAAGGTTCGCTCGTCCCCGTGCGGGGCACGCCTCGGGAAGTCGCCCAAAGCCTCTACCAGCTGTGGCTGGGCGCCAGCATCATGGTGAAGATCGTGCGCAGTCCGCAGCCTTTCGAGGCCGCCATGGCAGCCACGCGTATCAACCTGCGTTCGCCTTCCTGACGGAAGCGGGCGCGGCCCCGGCACTTCCCTGGAAGTGTTTTTTTATACCCACCTACTAGACGACCGGTCTAATTTGATTGAAATCGACAAGGAGCAATGCCATGAAGAAAGTCCTCATCGTCCTGACCTCGCACGACCAACTCGGCGACACCGGCCGCAAGACCGGTTTCTGGCTGGAGGAGCTGGCCGCGCCGTACTACGTCTTCAAGGAAGCGGGCTATGCGATCACGCTGGCCTCGCCGAACGGCGGCCAGCCGCCGTTGGACCCCAAGAGCAACGAGCCGGCATTCCAGACCGACGACACGCGCCGCTTCCAGGCCGACGCCGAGGCCACCGCGCAACTGGCCGCGACGGTGCGGCTGGACAGCGTGAACCAGGCCGGCTTCGACACGGTGTTCTACCCCGGCGGCCACGGCCCGCTGTGGGACCTGGCGGAAGACACGTATTCGATCGCGCTGATCGCCGCGTTCTCCGCCGCCGAAAAGCCGGTCGCCCTGGTGTGCCATGCGCCGGGCGTGCTGCGCCACGTCCAGACCCCGCAGGGTCGGCCGCTGGTCGAAGGCCGGAAAGTGACGGGCTTCACCAATACCGAGGAAGCCGGCGTGGGCCTGACCGAGGTGGTGCCGTTCCTGGTGGAGGACGAACTGAAAGCGCTGGGCGGCGTGTATTCGAGCGGTCCGGACTGGGGTTCGTACGTCGTGCAGGACGGCCTGCTGATCACCGGCCAGAACCCGGCATCGTCCGCGGCCGCGGCGCGGCGCCTGGTCGACGTCTTGCAGTCCATTGCGTGACGGCCGCTGCAAGGCGGGTTCACCAGCAGATAGCGACAGTCCGCTGTTCGACTGCCGCCGGCCGCGCGCGGCGCGCCTGGTGGCGGCGGACAGCGCCGCAAGGAAGTGCGAGCCGCCGACCGCGCCAACGGTGACGGCTCGCTGAGCAGGGGCCGCATGCCGCGGCCTCGACCCCTCGGACGAACGGCAAGGATTTTCCGACCCACCGTGCGCCCGAGTTACAACAGGAGCCATAGTAATGAATGCCAAGACCGCAGTCGACAAGGTGGCCGTTGCCACCGGTTTCTTCACCGGCCCGTTCCACCTGAGCATCGCAGGCGGGCTGGTCCAGGCGCAAGACCGCTTCGACGTCATCAATCCGGCCACCGGCAAGGTGCTCGCCCAGGCCCCGTCGGCCACGGCCGAGCAGATGGACCAGGCCATCGCCGCGGCCAATACCGCGTTCAAGAGCTGGTCCGCGCTCAGCTACGACGAGCGCCAGGGCTACCTGAACCGGTATGCCGACGCGCTGCAGGAACATCGTGACGACCTGGTTCGCCTGCTGACGCTGGAGCAGGGCAAGCCGCTGCTGACGATGGCCGCGCCGGAAGTGGACCAGGCGATCTCGTATATCCGCCAGATCGCCGCGCGCCGACTCCCGGTCGAGATCGTCGAGGAAACCGATTCCCATGTCGTCGAACTGCACCACGTGCCCCTGGGGGTCGTGGGCGGCATCACCCCGTGGAATTTCCCGGTGCTGCTGTCGCTGTGGAAGATCGCGCCCGCGCTGATCGCCGGCAATACCTTCGTGCTCAAGCCCACGCCCTTCACGCCGTTGACCGCGCTGCGCTATGGCGAGATCGCGCAACGCGTGCTTCCGCCCGGCGTGCTGTCGGTCGTGACGGGCGGCGATGCCCTCGGGCCGCAGCTGACGAACCATCCGGACATCGCCAAGATCAGCTTCACGGGATCGACCGAGACCGGCAAGCACGTGCTGCGCGCGGCGGCCGGCACGGTCAAGCGCGTGACGCTGGAGCTGGGCGGCAACGACGCGGCCATCGTGCTGCCCGATGCCGACTACAAGGCGATCGTTCCGCAACTGTTCTGGGGCGCGTTCGGACACCAGGGCCAATGGTGCGTGGGCATCAAGCGGCTGTACGTCCACCGCTCGGTCCATGCGCCGTTCGTGCAGGCGTTCGTCGACTATGCGAAGACGATCAAGGTGGGCGACGGCCTGGATCCCGACGTGGGGATGGGGCCGGTCCAGAACCGGATGCAGTTCGACAAGCTCAGGACGTTCCTGGACGACATCAAGGCCAACGGCCAGAAGATCGTGCTGGGCGGCGAGATCGACGAACGCCAGCCCGGCTACTTCTTCCCGATCACCGTGGTCGACAACCCGCCCGAGGACAGCAAGATCGTGCAGGAAGAGCAGTTCGGCCCGATCCTGCCGATCCTGGTCTACGACGACGTGGACGAGGCGGTGGACCGCGCGAACGCGTCGATCTACGGCCTGGGCGGCTCGGTCTGGGGACGCGACACGAAGGCGGCGGTCGCCGTGGCCAACCGTATCGAGGCCGGCATGGTCTGGGTCAATGAGATCCACACGCAGGGGGTGGACATTCCGTTCGGCGGGGTCAAGCAGTCCGGGCTGGGCACGGAGCACGGCCGCGAGGGGCGCGAGCTGTTCACCAACCCCAAGACGGTGCTGATCCACAAGTAGGCCGCACGATGCAGCCCTGCTGGCCGGCCGACGGGCAAGGCCGTTCGACGCGCTGGCGTGGAACGCGTTCGCGCTACTGGTCAGCAGCGATCCGGCCGGTGCGCCGACAGGGTTGGCGCTAGCGTTCCGCGCTGCCCGCGAACGTTTCCACGCAGTGATCCACGAACCCCCGTACCTTCGGATCCATATACCGGCTGGACGGGAACACCGCATGCACCGGGGCCGGCGCTTCCGCCCATCCGGGCAGCACGCCAAGCAATGATCCCCGCGCCACATACGGCCGCGCGATGAACCTGGGCAACTGCGCCACGCCCACGGCTGCCAGGGCCAGGTTCTTCGCGGAGATCGTGCTGTTGACCGCCGCGCGCGGCGCGGCCTCGATGGTGTGCGTATCCGGTCCATTCACCAGCGCCCAGCTGGACCGCCCACGCAGCGTCTTCATGATGAGATCGTGGTGCTTCAGGTCGCCCGTCTCGGATAATGCCGGCGCACGCTTCAGGTAGCCGGGTGCCGCATACAACCCATAGCCGACCTCGCCGAGCTTGCGCGCCGACAGTCCCGAGTCCGGCAACGCGCCGACGCGGATCGCGACGTCGAAGCCTTCGTGGATGATGTCGACGATACGGTTCGTGTACTCCGTTTCCACGGCCACCTTCGGCGCCAGCCGCAGGAAATCGGCGATCCATCCGTCGACGACCATCGTGCCGAATTCGCTGCCCGCCGTGACCTTGAGCAGTCCCTTGGGCTCCCGGGACTGGTGCGCCACCGCCGCCTCGGCCGCTTCCGCGGCGCTCAGGATGCAGACGGCGCGCTCGAAGTAATCGCGCCCGACTTCGGTCACGCTCAGCCGCCGCGTCGAACGGGTAAGCAACCGGGCACTGAGTTTTTCCTCCATGCGCCGCACGATGCGGCTGACGCGGGCCTTGTCGGTGCCCAGCCGCTCGGCTGCCGTCGTGAACGAGCCATCGGTCACCACCGCCACGAATGCCCGCATCTCGGATAGGTCGATTGATGTATTCATGGACAACAGTGTGTAGTTTTCCGGTCTATTTATCAATATCGGCGCCAAATCTACAGTTCTATCCACCAGGCGGCGGTATCCGAGCCGCCGCAAGCCCGGCCCGGGCAGGCCCGCCGCCGGCACCTTGAAATCGAAAGATCGAACTGTGAGGACGTGTTGAAGATAGGCATTCTGAATACTGGAAACGTGGGCAGCCGCCTGGCGCGGGCCTGGGCAACGGCGGGACATAGCCTGGTGCTGGCCAAGGACGGCGAGGACCGCAAGCTCGCGCCGCTGCTGGCCGAGCTGGGCGGCAGCGCCAGCCTGGGCTCCATCGAACAGGCGGCCGCCTTCGGCGAGGCGGCGTTGTTCTCGGTCTATTGGCCACGGGCGGACGCCGTGATCAACGCCGTCGACAAGGCGCTGGACGGCAAGGTGGTGATCGAGACCATGAATCCGCTGGGCGTCACCACCGACTTCGTCCATTTTCATGATCGGGCTTTCATGCGCGACAACTCGACCGCGCAAGCCCTGCAGAAGCGCCTGCCCGGCGCGCGGGTGGTGAAGGCGTTCAGCCTGATGGCCGCCCCGGCGCTCGAGGACGCGGCCTGGGCCGGCTCTCCGGTCAAGCCCAGCGTGCTCTACGCGACGGACGATGCCGAAGCCGGGCAGGTCGTGCGGGGCTTGATCGAGGACGCGGGCTTCAGGCCGGTGAATGCCGGTCCGCTCGAGGCTGCGCGCCAGTTGGAGCAGTTGGGCGTGCTGCTGCACCACGTCGCGCTCAACGAATTCCGTGGCGATGCGGATCTGATCCGCCTGGGCGTTTCGATCCTCGAGGCGAACCCTGGTCCCGTCATTCGCGAACGGATCGCTTGATCGGCGGCGTACGCCGCACGCACGTTGCATTGCATAGGCGGGATTCCCGCCGCATTTCTACAAAAGGATAGCCAAGATGACGCAAACCATCGGAATCATCGGCGCGGGCCTCGTCGGCAAAGCCGTCGCACACCTGGCCGTCGCGGCCGGCTACCGGGTCGTGATCAGCAACTCGCGCGGCCCCGAGTCGCTCGCGGGGTTGATCGAGGAACTGGGGCCGTTGGGCCGCGCGGGTCTGGTCGAGGAAGCGATCGCGGCGGGCGACATCGTGTCGCTGGCCATCCCCCTGGCGGCGTACGAGAGCTTGCCCGCCGACAAGCTGGTCGGCAAGGTGGTGCTGGACCAGACGAACTACTACCCCGGCATCGGCAACTTCCGCCGCGCGGATCTCGATGCGGGCGAACTGACGTCCAGCGAACTGGTGCAGCGCCATCTCCGGGGCGCGAAGGTGGTCAAGGGAATGCATAACCTGGGCTGGCACCACATGCAGTACAACGCCCGGCCGCAGGGCCATGCCGAACGGACGACGCTGCCTGTCGCGGGTGACGATGCGGTCGCCAAGCAGGCCGTCGCGCGCTTCATCCAGGCGGTCGGCTATGACGTGGTGGATGCGGGCTCGCTGGCCGAGAGCTGGCGCATCGAGCCCAATACGCCCATCTACTTCTGGCCTTACACGCCGTCGATCCCTGAAGGATTGACGGATCGCGAGGCGAAGACGGCCTACCTGCAGCCGGGCGAGCCCCTGTCCGCCAACGCGGCGCAGACGCTGATCGCCCAGACCCAGCGTCCGTCGCCCATCGGGGGAACGCTGGAAGGGCTGCCGCCGATCCACGTCGCGCTGTTTCTCGAGCTTGCCAGCGCCAACACCGTCCAGCGCTGAGGCTCGCCCACCGGGCGCCGCCATGGCTGGCGTCCGGTGACCGATGCGGGCGCGCGATCACACATTGCGCCGACGGGCGCCGACGCGTCCTGCGCCGATTGCGCGGGGCTTTCAAGGAATCATGCATGTTGAAGACACTCGCCGACAAAACGGCACTGGTGACCGGTGGCTCGCGGGGCATCGGCCGGGCGGTCGCCCAGCGGCTGGCGGCCGATGGCGCGACAGTCGCCATCACCTACAACGAGAGCCGCATGGGCGCCGAAGAAACGGTCGCGGCCATCCAGCAGGCTGGAGGCAGCGCTTTCGCGCTGCAGGCGGACCTGGCCGATGCCCACGCCATCCCGGCGCTCTTCGAGCAATTCGACCGCGAACTTGCGGACAGCAAGCGAGGCGGATCGCTCGATATCCTGGTCAACAATGCCGGCAATTCGGGGTGGGGCGCGCTGGCCGACGCCACGCCCGAGGCCTGGGACGCGATGGTCGCGGTGCATGCCCGGGCGCCGTTCTTCATGGTGCAGGCCGCGCTGGGCCGTCTGGCCGATGGCGGCCGCATCATCAACATCTCGTCGGGGGCAGGCGCGCGGCCGCTGCCGGTCGTGCCGATCTATTCCCTGGCCAAGGCCGCCATCAACAACCTGACCCATGCGCTGGCCATGGAACTCGGGCCGCGCGGAATCACGGTGAACGCCGTGGCGCCGGGGTGGATACGGACGGACATGAACGCTGCGGTTCGATCAGACGCCGGCATGGTGCGGGCCATCGAAGCCGACACCGCGCTGGGTCGCTTCGGAGAGCCCGCCGAGGTAGCGGCGGTGGTCGCATTCCTGGCGTCCAGCGAAGGCCGATGGGTGACCGCGCAGGTGATCGAGGCGAGTGGCGGCTATAAGCTCTGAGGCGCGTTCAGGCAGGCGTGCCGGACGGGATGAGGGTGGCCTTGCGATTCCGGGAAAGCGCCGCAAGCTGCCCGGTCGTCATGACGCGGCATGTATTTGCTTTCCAGTTGTCATTCGTTGTCCCTGACCTGTCCGCACTCGGCGGCTACCATGGAAGGTCCGAAATCGGTCGAAGGAGCTTTTCCATGCGCAGTGTGAAACCCCTCGGTCATGGACGGCTGGCCGCATGCATTCCGGCGATTTCCCTGGTGTTCGCGCTGGGTGCGTGCTCATCCGGCGCCAAGCCTTCCGCGGCGGCGCCGGCAAGCGGCGGCACACCCCTTGCTCGAGGAACGTCGGCCCCGCCTAGCAGTGGGCAGGCGTCTGGGTCGGCTCCCGCCGCGTCCGCGAAGATCATCGGCCTGGAAGGCCTGGGCGATCTGCGTATCGGCCAGCCCGTGCCCAAGGGCACGTCCTGGGCCGAGCGCGGCGCGCAGACCGGCGCCGAGTGCCGCACGGTCAGTTCGCCCGCCTACCCGGGCGTCTACGGCATGGCCGTCGACGGCAAGGTACAGCGCATCACCATCGGCAAGCGTTCGGACGTGACGCTGGCCGAGGGCATCGGCACCGGCGCCACCGAGAAGCAAGTGAAGCAATGGTTCGCCGGCTTCCGGGAGGAACCGCACAAGTACGAAAGCGCGCCAGCGAAGTACCTGACGGCACCGAACGCGTCCAATGGCAGTTCGGCCTTGCGCTTCGAGATCGGACAGGACGGGAAGGTCAGTTTCATCCACGTCGGCACGATGCCGGTGCTGGCCTACGTGGAAGGCTGCGCCTGACCCCGCCAGGTCCTGGCCGCCACAGATGTGAAGGGCCGCAAAGCTGGGCGGGTGATGGCCGCTGGCAAAGCGCCTGGCTTATCGAGGTCCTGAAAGGCCGACGCCGCGACCGGGCGGAAAAGCCATACCCGCTTCGGCCTGCTTTTCGCCATACGCCGTTGGTATGAGGGCTCCCACCCAAGGTCCGATTGTCCGTACCCCGCCGCCGTGAAAACCTACATGCCGCTTGGAACTATGAGGAGAGTGGCATGGCTTCGCGTCGGCAAGTCTTGGGTGCGGCATCCACGCCGCCACCCGCCTTTGCATTGAATGGTCTGTCGGGTTGCGCCTGCCGGGCCGTGTAAAGAATCGACGCCATGTCCCGTCTCTCCACGTCTTTGTCCCAAATTGCGCGGCCCATGCTGGGCGGCCGCCTCGCGCGCTTCGTTGCCTGTCTGGGCCTGTGCGCGGCGTACCTGCAGGGCGGCCTGGTCAAGCTGACCGACTTCCCGGGCGCCATCGCCGAGATGGCGCATTTCGGCCTGGCGCCGGCGCCGCTCTTCGCGGGGATGGTGATCGCGCTGGAGATCATCGCGTCCATCATGATCCTGGCCGGCTGGTACCGCTGGATCGGCGCGCTGGCGCTGGGCATCTTCACGCTGATGGCCACCTTCGTGGCCTTGCAGTTCTGGTCCATGCCCGCCGGGCAGGCCCGGTTTTTCGCGGCGAATTCGTTCTTCGAACACCTGGGCCTGGTGGGCGGGTTCCTGCTGGTGATCTGGCAGGATCTGAACGAGCGGCGGCAATAGGTTCGGCGGAGGGCGCGAAGGGCTCGCGACGTCGTCGCGCTTGCCGAGCCGTGTCCGGGGGCTGGGGGGCTGTCCCGGCCCCGGCCATCAGACGACGTTTGAAACCCGCCTGGCAAGATCGCCCTTGAGCAATTCCGCCAACCTGGCCAGGCCTTGCGTCAGGCGATGCCGGTCAATGGCCCCTCCCAACGACACACGCAGCGCCATGGGATTGAAAGACCCCGTGGAGAACGACGCCGAGTCCGTGACGCTCAACCCTTGTTGCAGCGCCGTTTGTGTCAGTCGGTAGAGGTCGATCTCGCGCGGCAACCGGAGCCAGAGGTGAAGCCCATTCGGATCGGCCTGGATATCGCCAGGCAGGACCGATGCCGCGAGGGCCTGCCGATGCCGCAACTCCTCCTTGACCTGTGCCAGCCATTGAATGGCAGCGCCCGACTCTATCCAGGCCGACGCCATCTCGGTCATCCAGGCCGTGGGCATCAGCGCCAGCGAACGCAGGGCATCGAGTACCGGACTGAGCGGCTCGCCGGAAGGCACGGCCAGGTAGGCGGTTCGAAGACCTGGCGCGATGCATTTGGATAGCGTCGAGACGTAATAAACCGGACTGGAAGCCGTACGGGCGGCCAGGGAAAACATCGTGTCCGGCGCACGCTCGGCCAGCAGCCAGTAGGGGTCATCTTCAATGACCGGCAGCGCGTATTTCTGCGCAACCCGCAACAGCTCGGTTCGCCGTTCGGTGCGCAGCGTCAGCGCGGTCGGGTTTTGAATCGTCGGATTCAGGTACAGCATCGCGGGACGATGTTGCCCGCACACGCGCTCGAGATCGGCGGGATCCATGCCCAGTTCATCCGACTTCACCCCTACGGCCCGGCGCTGGAGCAGGCGGGCGGCCGCCAGGAAGCCTGGGTAAGTCAACGCATCGCAGGCAATGGCATCTCCGGACTGGCTCCGGGCCAGAAGCAGCGCCGCGATAGCGGTTTGCGCGCCGGGGCACACCACGATCCGCTCAAGGTCCGTGTTGCCCGTCATGGGCTGCAGCCACTTCGCCCCTGCCGCACGATGCCGATTGGCCCCCGCGCCCACGTGATAGCTCATCAGATCCGCCGAGCTTGCCGCGGCCTGGGCCGCGCCGCTGGCTTGCGCGAGCATGTGCGAAAACGCCGGGCTGTTGAGCAAGGGAGGGATATTCATCCCCAGATCGATGGTTCCTCCGGTTTCCAATCCGGCGTAGGCCACATAGGTCCCCCCCGCTCCCTGCGCTTCCAGTAGCCCCTTCTGGCGGACTTCCGTGTACGCACGAGTGACGGTCGTGAGATCGACGCCCAATGCCTGGGCCAGTTCGCGCTGCGCAGGCAGGCGGTCGCCTGGCCGGAGCACACCGTCCTGCACCGCTGAGACGATTTGCGTGGCGATTTGCTGGTATCGAGAGCCCAAGCCCGCGGCAAGGGGGCGCACCCAACACATGTTTGCTTTTTTCAGGCGACGTGCGACAGGCATGCCTTCCCTTTATGTATGGATTTTTATGCAATTTTGCAGGGTTTAAAAACCATACAGTACAAGAAATTCAACTTATTGTATGGATTTGCCTATAAAATTCCGCTTGCTTGTAGGGAGTGTAGCGCCCACTCCTTGCGCCGTTCCGTGTGGCCGCTCTCAGGCAATCGACTTGATGAAGACACGGGGGACCGCTTCGGGTGGTGTCCACGAACCGTCCGATAGTGCTCACCGCGCAAGTCGTGAATGAAGCTGCTGAAGCAGCGTGTTGAGGAAATGATGGATTTCTGGGTCCCTGTGGTCTTTGGTACGTTCAAGCTCCTCGTGCTGGGCATATGCCTGTTCCTGGCCATCAAGTCCCATTACGACGGGGCGAGAAAGGAGAAGGAGAAAGAGAAGGAGATGAAAGCCCCCCGCTAGACACATCGTTGCTGTTGGAGAAGACGCCCTGATCGAGGTGTTCGATGCAACAGGGGGCAGCCTGTTCAGATGCCCGCGTCCAGATCGCCGGACGGCTTCAGCGTGCCGACCTCCCCGGCGTTCCCACGTTCGCCGAGGCGGGCTTTCCTGGCTTCGTGTCCGGCGCAGGCATTCAGTTGGACTGACCCGCAGGGGCGCGGCGGCAGCGTGGACGAAAAGGGGGGCCGATTTTCATTTGCAGGGCAAGCGGCGAGGCGCCGGCGGCAGGGCGGCGGGGTGTCAGGCCGGGCCCCGCGCGGACCGGTCATGCGCCGGATCGGCCAGCGGCCCGAAGCGCTCGGCATACAGCCCGCGCGCCCAGTCGATGAATACGCGCACCCGGGGCGACAACTGGCGGTGAAATGGATACAGCGCACTGACCGGCAGCGCGGGGCATTCCCATTCGGGCAGCACCTGCACCAGCCGGCCCGCCTGCAGATGCTCTTCCAGGCGGAAGCGCGGCACCTGGATCAGCCCGCAACCCGACAGGGCGGCGCTGGTGTAGCACTCGGCATCGCTGACGGACAGCCAGCCATTGGCCGGAAACTCGACGAGTTCGCCATCCATGAACACGGTGAACGGATAGCGGCTGTCGTTGCCGCGGGAAAAGAAGCCGATGCCTTGATGCCGGGCCAGTTCGCTCGGATGGCGCGGCGTGCCGTGGCGAGCCAGGTATTCGGGACTGGCGCAGATGATTTCCGGCATGTCGGCCAGCTTGCGCACCACCAGCGACGAATCGCGCGGCTGGCCGGCCCGCACGACGCAGTCGATCCCTTCCTTGACCAGATCCACCAGGCGGTCGCCGCTGCTGATCACGACGTCGATGCGCGGATAGCGATCCCGGAATTCGACGATGCGGGGCAGGATGATCACGGTGGCGTGCACGCCGTGCAGATCGAGCCGCAGCGTGCCGTGGGGGTTGGCGACCTGCGTGCTCAGGGAGGTTTCGGCGTCTTCCAGCTCGGCCAGGATGCGCTTGCTGCGCTCGTAGAAGGCCTGTCCGTCCAGCGTGGGCGTGACCTGGCGCGTGGTGCGGTCCAGCAGCCGGGCCCCCAGCCGCTTCTCCAATGCCTTGATGGCGTGCGTGGCGGTGGCGCGCGGGATGTCCAGCACGTTGGCGGCGTCCGTGAAGCTGCCGAGTTCCACGATGCGGGTGAACAGATGCAGGGCGTCGAGACGGTCCATGGCGCGGCTATTGTTGATTTTTGTTGAATTAACAAGCCAATTCTCTGGCATTTATCTCTATGGCGTCAACGACCATGATGGTGTCCATGGCGGCGCCCGCGGAAACCCCGGGGGCGGCAGGCCTTCCGATTCCACGCCTTTTTCGAGGAAACCATCATGAACTCCACGCATTCATCGTCGCCGCCGGCCGCCATCGTGACGGGCGCCTCACGCGGCATCGGCCGCACCATCGCCCTGCGCCTGGCGACCGATGGCTACCGGGTCGTCGTCAACTATGCCGGCAACACCGCCCGGGCCCGGGACGTCGTGGCCGAGATCGAACGCGCAGGCGGCCAGGCGATTGCCGTCCAGGCCGACGTGGCGCGCAACGATCAGGTCCAGGCGCTCTTCGGCGCCGCGCGGGACGCCTTCGGGGGCGTGGACGCGGTGGTGCACAGCGCCGGCGTGATGTCGCTGGCCCCGATCACGCCGGAAAGCCTCGACATCTTCGAGCGCATGGTGCAGACCAACCTGCGCGGCGCGTTCCTGGTGCTGGCGCATGCCGCCCAGCAGGTGCGCTCGGGCGGCCGCATCGTGGCGCTGTCCACCAGCGTGATCGCCAAATCGTTCCCGCAGTACGGTCCCTACATCGCCGCCAAGGCTGGCGTGGAAGGGCTGGTGCGCGTGCTGGCCAACGAGATGCGCGGCCGGGGCGTCTCGGTCAATGCCGTGGCGCCCGGCCCGGTGGCCACCGAGCTGTTCCTGCAAGGCAAGACCGACGAGCAGATCGCCCAACTGAGCAAGGTGCCGCCGCTGGAACGCCTGGGCCAGCCCGAGGACATCGCCGGGGCCGTGTCCTTCCTGCTGGGCGCCGATGGCGCCTGGATCAACGGGCAGGTGCTGCGCGCCAATGGCGGCTTCGTCTGAGCACGGCCGACCCTTTCCAGGAGAATCCCATGAAACAGATCATCCTGATCACTGGCGCGTCCAGCGGCTTCGGCGCGCTCGGCGCGCGTGCGCTGGCCGCGGCGGGCCATGTCGTGTACGCGGGCATGCGCGATACGCAGGGGCGCAATGCCTCGCAGGTCGCCGCCTTGCAGGATCATGCCCTGCAGCATCACGTGGCCTTGAACGCGATCGAACTGGACGTGCAGTCCGAAGCTTCGGCGCAGGCCGCCGTCGACCACATCATCGCGCGGCAGGGCCGGCTGGACGTGCTGATCCACAACGCCGGGCACATGGTGTTCGGTCCTTCCGAGGCCTTCACGCCCGAGCAGTTGGCACGGGTCTATGACGTCAACGTGCTGGGCACGCAACGTGTCAACCGCGCGGCCTTGCCGCACCTGCGCAGGCAGGAGCAGGGCCTGGTGCTGTGGGTCGGCAGCAGCAGCCATCGGGGCGGCACGCCGCCTTATCTGGGACCGTACTTCGCCGCCAAGGCCGCCATGGATGCGCTTGCCGTCAGCTACGCGGGCGAGCTGGCGCGCTGGGGCGTCGAGACCAGCATTCTCGTGCCCGGCGCCTTCACCAAGGGCACCAACCATTTCGCGCACAGCGGCCGTCCCGCCGATACCGAACGCGAGCAGGCCTATGCGCGGCAGGCCTACGCGGGGTTCGAGCAAGAGGTGCTGACGGGCCTGGCCGCTTGCGAGCCGAGGGACGCCGATGTGGCCACGGTGGCCCAGGCCATGGTCGATATCGTCGGCAGTCCCCATGGCGGCCGCCCGTTCCGGGTGCACGTCGATCCGTCGGATGACGGGTGCGAGGTGGTCAACGCGGTGGCGGACCGCGTCCGCGCCGAGTTCCTGCGGCGCATCGGCCTGGCCGATCTGCTGTCGCCGCGCCAAGCCGTCGCCAACCAAGGAGTGACTCATGGCCGTTGATGCCAAACATCTGAAAGTCGTGGTCGGCGAGTCGGTCATCGCCTCGTCGGCCGCCACCCTGAGCGTGATGGCGCTGGAAGTGCCGGTCTGGGCCATGTTCGTCGGCTGGATCTCTTTCTTCACCCGTGGCTTGAACCTGCGGCAAGGGGCGGTCAACCTGGCCTGCGTGATGATCGGCGTGCTGCTGGGCATGGGCGCGGCGCACGCCACCGCGGCGCTGACGCCCCTGCTGGGCGGCTATGCGATCACTGCTGTGGTGTTCGCGATCACGAGCATCGTGCTGTGCTTGGCCCGGGCGCCGGTCTTCAACAATCTGCTGGGCATTTTCCTGGGATTGGTGGCGTATTTCGCCTCGCACCAGCCCGCGTCGCCGTCGACCTTCGGCATGCTGGCCACGGCGGCCACGCTTGGGGCGGTAGCCGCGTATCTGGCCCACGCCTTGCAGAAGCGCATTCACCAGGGCGCCGCGCACTGACGCCACGCGCCGCGCGGCGGCACACGGGGCCGCCGCGTTCTCCTCGTTTTCCGTGCGTCGCCGCACGTCCCTTCAAGGATCATTGACATGGAAGCCCCGCGTACCCCCTCCGCATCGTCTGCCCGGCATACGTCCGCCGGGGATCAACGCCTGTTGTTTCCGGCACTCGGCGCCCTGTGCGCCCGCGCCGAGCCGTATCTGTACGCGCTGCTGCGCGCGGCCTTCGGCATCATCATGCTGACCCATGGCCTGCCCAAGGTGATGGGGGCGTCGCATGGCTCGATGGCCGATCCCATGGCCGGGTCCATCAACCTGATCCAGAACGTCATGGGTCTGCCATTCGCGCCCCAGCTCGCCTTCCTGGTGATGTTGCTGGAAAGCGCCGGCGCCATCATGCTGGCCGTCGGATTGTGGACGCGCCTGGTGGCGGTGCTGATCGTGGCCGAGATGGCCGCCATCAGCTATGCGCTGGGGCCGACCTGGCCCTGGATCGACCGTGGCATCGAGTATCCGGTGCTGATGGGATTCCTGGCGCTGTACATGGTGGCGCGCGGCAGCGGCCGGTGGGCGCTGGAGCGCAGGCTGGGCTGGGCGGTCTGATCCGTCCAGTACAGCGCCCACGCCAGGCCGGGCGTGGGGCGCAGGCGGCCGTGCGCTACTGTACCGCCTTCACCACGTCGATCAGCGCCCGCAAGGCGGGCGGCACGTGCCGGTTGGCGGGGAAGTACAGGAACAGCCCCGGAATCGGCGGGCACCAGTCCCGCAGGATGGCCACCAACTGCTTCGTCTTCAGCAGGGGCGCGGCGTAAGGCTCGGGCACGTAGGCGATACCCAGCCCGTCCGCCGCGGCCTCGACCATCAACTGATTGTTGTCCAGCGTCAGCGTGCCGGGCACATCGACGGCCACTTCTTGATCGCGCTTCTTGAATTCCCAGCGGTAGCGCTTGCCGCTGGGCAGGCGCTGGCGGATGCACTGGTGGCGGCTCAGGCCGTCCGGCGTGCGGGGCGCGGGATGGCTGGCCAGGTAGGCCGGCGCCGCGACGGCCAGGAAGCGCAGGTCCGGGCCCAGGCGCACGGCCACCATGTCCTTGGGTACGGCCTCTGCCAGGCGGATGCCCGCGTCGAAACCGCGTTCCACGATGTCGACCAGTTGGCCTTCGGCGGACAGGTCGAGCTCGATGCGTGGGTAGAGCGATCGCAGGCGCGGCACGACGGTCTGCAGCAGCAGCCGGATCGCGCCCTCGCTGCCGTTGATGCGCACCACGCCGCCAGGCTGCCCGGCCGCCGCCGTGGCGTCGGAAAGCGCGGCGTCCAGGTCGGCCAGGACGGGCGTAAGGCGCGCCAGCAGGCGTTCGCCTTCCTGCGTCAACGACACGCTGCGCGTGGTGCGGTTCAGCAGGCGCACGCCCAGGCTGGCCTCCAGGCCGCGCATGGCCAGGCTGAGCGCGGAGTGGGAGACGCCCATGACGTCGGCGGCGCGGCGAAAGCTGCGGTGCGCCGCCACGGCGACGAAGGCATTGAGGTCGGTCAGCGTAGGCGATTTCATTGGTCCAGTTTACTCACCGATTCATGCTGGATAAATGGGGTTCTCGAACCAGTGCGCCGTCCCTACCATGGCTTCAGGCAAATCAGACCAGGAGTCAATCATGAGCAAGACGTGGTTCATCACCGGCGCATCGGCGGGGTTGGGCAGGTTGCTGACGGAGCGCCTGCTGGCGCGCGGCGACCGGGTCGTGGCCACGCTGCGGCGCGAAGGCGCGCTGGACGATCTCCGATCCCGGCACGGCGGCGCGCTGCGCGTGCTGAAGCTGGACGTGACGGACACGCAGGCGGTCCGCGCGGGCGTGGACGAGTCGTTCCAGGCCATGGGACGTATCGACGTGGTGGTCAGCAACGCGGCCTATGGCCTGTTCGGCGCGGCCGAGGAACTGACGGACGCGCAGATCGCCAGGCAGATCGCGACCAACCTGACGGGATCCATCCAGTTGATCCGCGCGGCGCTGCCGCACCTGCGCGGGCAGGGCGGCGGGCGCATCGTGCAGGTGTCGTCCGAAGGCGGGCAGATCGCGTATCCCAACTTCAGTCTGTATCACGCCACCAAATGGGGCATCGAGGGCTTCGTCGAGTCGGTGGCGCAGGAGGTGGCGCCGTTCGGCATCGACTGCCTGATCGTCGAACCGGGCCCCACGCATACGAACTTCGGCGCGAACCTGGATCAGGCCGAGCCGATGGCCTGCTATGCCGATACGCCTTCGGGCGCGGTGCGGCGGGCCATCGCGCGAGGCGATTTCGCGGCGTTCGGCGATGCCGCCAAGACGGTGGACGCGATGATCCCCGTGATGGACGCGCCGAACCCGCCGATGCGGCTGGCGTTGGGCTTGTCGGCCTATGAGTCGATCCGCAAGGCTCTCGCGCAGCGCCTGGGCGCCGTCGAGGCCCAACGCGATGCGGCGTTGTCCGTGATGCCGTAGTGGCCAGGGCGCGCGTAGCGGCTGGCGCGCCGCCAGTCGATTCTTTTCCGCAGCAGGAGCATGACGATGTTCGGAGCAGGACAATGCGTGGCCGCGGCGATTCTGGCCTTGCCCTGGGCGGCCTGGGCGCAGGCGCCCAACCAGGTGCTGGGCACGTGGCGCATGGTGTCGGCCCAGGTCGAGCAGGAGGGGGGAACACGGCCCGCTTATGGCGCGCAGCCCAACGGCATGCTGGTCTTTACGGCTGACATGCATTTCGTCGAGGTGCTGACCGATGCGAGCCTTCCCAGGTTCGCCTCCAGCGCGCGCGGGCAGGGCACGGCGCGGGAGAACCAGGCCGCGATGGCGGGCAGCATCGGGTTCTTCGGCACCTATACCGTGGACGAGAACGGTGAGTTCAGCGGCAACCGGGTCACCGGCTCGACCTTTCCCAATTGGGTCGGCAGCACGCGAACCCGCAAGGAACTGCGCCTGGTCGTGGAGGGTGACCGGATGACGGAGCATTTCCAGCGGCCCGAAGGCAGCCGGGTCCACATCGTCTGGCAGCGCGTGAGGTGAAAGGGGCGCCCAGTGCGCCGATTGCCCGGGGTTTTCAGGCCCCGCAATAACCGGGCTGATCGATGTCCGCCAGCAAGTGCGGTCCAGCGGGCTGCCAGCCCAGCACGCCACGCGTGTGGCGGCTGGCGGCGGGCATGTCCGCGCCGGCGAAATCCGCGAACCAGCCGAAATGCGCGCGGTCCCGGGATTCGACCGGCACGCCCAGGCGGTTGCCGATGGCCCGTGCGATGTCGCGCATGGGGATGCCTTCTTCCGCGATGGCGTGATATACGGGTTCGGTCACGCCGCTTTCCAGCGCCAGGCGGTACAGCCGGCCCGCGTCCGACAC
Source organism: Bordetella ansorpii (assembly GCF_900078705.1). GTDB lineage: Bacteria > Pseudomonadota > Gammaproteobacteria > Burkholderiales > Burkholderiaceae_B > Bordetella > Bordetella ansorpii_A. The sequence continues at coordinate 493,389 of NZ_FKIF01000007.1, read as the reverse complement.
ATGCACCGCGGGCCAGCGGTTGGCGCCCTCGCCGATGTAGGCCGACACCCCCGTCTGGCGCGCCAGGCCGATCAGGATGGGGATGAACCCGTGGTCGCCCACGCCATGCACCGAAGGCGCCAGCCGCACGGTGGCCGCGCGCAGGCCGCGCTGGGCCAGGGCGATGGCGGCGGCCTCGGAGCGGCGGGGGTAATCGGCGTGGGACGCCGGCGGCAGGTCGGCCTCGGTGGCCACGCGGCCGGGCGCAAGCAGCGCCACGCCGGAGGTCACCAGCAGCGGCTTGTCCGTGCCCGCCAGGGCCTCGCCCAGCACCTCGATGGCGCGCTGGTCCTGTCTGGCGTTGTCGGCGAATCTGGAGAAGTCGTGGTTGAACGCGGTGTGGATGACGGCGTCGGACCCGCTGGCCGCGTCAGCCAATCGATCCAGGTCGTCCAGGGTGGCGCGCAGCACCTGCGCGCCGGACTGCGCCAGCCGCGCCGCCTTTTCTTCCGAGCGGGACAGGCCCAGCACCTGGTGTCCCGCATCCAGCAGTTCCCTGACCACTCGCGAGCCGACCCAGCCCGTGGCGCCCGTGACGAATACACGCATATGCACCTCCTGTTTCTGTGTGCGAGCGCAGTGTGGGCGGGTTTATCATCCTGTTAAAGACGAGAGATTATCCAGGTATAAGATTCAACAGGATCGGCCCATGAGCAACGATTCCACGCTGGGCGCCTATCTGCGCGAGCGGCGCACGCGCCTCGATCCCGCTGCGCTGGGCTATCCCGCCGGACGGCGGCGTACGCCCGGGCTGCGGCGCGAAGAGGTCGCGCAGCGCGCCAACATCAGCCCCACCTGGTATAGCTGGCTGGAACAGGGCCGGGGCGGCGCGCCGTCGGCGCAGGTGCTCGACCGCATCGCGCAGGCGCTGATGCTGACCGAGATCGAGCGCGAGCACCTGTTCCTGCTGGGCCTGGGACGGCCGCCGGAAGTGCGGTATCGCCCGACCGGGGGCGTCACGCCCAGGCTGCAGCGCGTGCTGGACGCCATGGACGCCTGTCCGGCGATGATACGCACGGCCACGTGGGACATCGTGGCCTGGAACCTGGCGGCCACAGTGGTGCTGAGCGACTACGGCGCCATGCCGCCGGAACGCCGCAACGTGCTGCGCCAGATCTTCCTGAATCCCCGGGCGCGCGAGATCAACTTCGATTGGGAGGCCGTGGCGCGCTTCGTGGTGGGCGTGTTTCGCGGCGATGCGGCGCGTGCGGGCGCGGCGCAGACCGTGCAGCCGATGGTGGACGAGCTGTGCCGCGACAGCCCCGAGTTCGCCGCCATGTGGCGCGACAAGGACGTGCTCGGCTTTGGCGAGGGCGTGAAGCGGTTGCGCCACCCCGTGCTGGGCACGATCGCGCTGGAGTATTCGTCCTTCTCGGTGGACGGCCGGCCGGATCTGGCGATGCTGGTCTATCACCCCGTGGAGCAGGCGGATGCGATGAAAATCCGTGAATCGATGCGGGCGGCTGATATCAGGCCGCGGCCAGCGTGACGCGCGTGGCGCCGCCTGCGTAGTGGCCCACCACCGTGACGCCCGCTCGTGGCAGGTCGAAAGGCCTGGCGATGGCGCCGGCGGTGACGATTTCGCCCTGGCGCAGCGTGATACCGCGTTCGCGGGCGAAGTCGAACAGATAGCGCAGCGAGTCCAGGGGATACGACAGGTCGTCGCCGCTGAGCGCCACGGCGTGCTCGACGCCGTCGACCTCGATACGGGCGCTGGGAATCACGTCGTCGATGGACGTGGCGGCAATTTCCGCGCCCAGCACGAAGGCGTCGAAGCCCACGCCATCGCCCACGAAGCTGGGCAGGCCCACGGCGCGGCGGTCGAGGTAGCGCGATTGCACCAGTTCGAAGGCCGTGTGCACGCTGGCGGCGGCGTCCAGCACGTTGGCGGGCGCGTCGCCCGGGGCGATGTCGCGCGCGAGGACGAAGGCGATTTCGAACTCCACGGTGAAGGCCGTCTCAGGGCGGGTCAGGCGCACGGTGGCGCCGTCGGCGTGCACGCGCGCTTTCAGCAGGCGGCCGATCAGCGGACGCCGCAGGTTCGAGGCCCGCAGGCTGGCGGGGCTGCCCAGCCCGAGTTTCCAGCCGGCCGTGGGCGTGTCCAGGGCGGCGATGAAGCAGTCCTGCAACCGATAGCCCTGGTCGAGGTCGGCGGGGCGCTGGCCGGCGGGCAATTCCTTCAATTGCGGCGCGCCGCGCCAGGCGCGGGCCAGCAGGGCGGCGGCGGGGGCGGGATCGTAGTCGGTGGTGTTCAAGCGGTTGCTTCCGGTGATGAAAAGGGCGCCGGGGACGGCGTGGAATTCAGGTCTGCTGGTACACCGCGACCACCTGGTCGAACCGGCGTTGCGCCAGATCGGTGTCGCGGATCAGGAAATACACGGTGCCTTCGCTCAGTTCGCCGCCCCAGTCGGACAGGTCGACCTGCCACAGCAGGCGCCATTGCCGCGCCAGCGTCTGGATGCGCTCGGCATGCGACCGCCATTCGTCGCGGCTCAGGTGCTGCTTGCCGAAGCGGGTGACGACCACGGCGTCGTAGCGGGGGTCGCTCTGCTCGGGCAGCGGGCTGCCCAGCAACTGATGGCGTTTCCAGGCGGGTTCGGGGTAGTACTCGCCCAACTGGTCCAGCGCGTCCCTGTAGGGGCCGGAGAAGTCCGCGCCATCCTTCGCGCTCTGGCTCTTCATCAACGGCTCGGCTTCCAGCGCCTCGGGATGCGCAAGCCGCAGGGCGTACTTCAGCGTCATGAAGTGCGCGGGCGCGCCGTAGTTGGTGGACAGGGCCTCGGACGGCTTGTCGCGGTAGCGGACGATCATGTCGCGCAGTTCGCGCTGCTGCTGGCGCATCGCCTGCGCGAGGTCGGGCGGCATGGCGAGCGGTTTCAGGGCGTCTCGCGGGGTCTGGTCCCATAGCACGCGGGCCGGACGCATGCCGGTTTCCCATGGACCGACGGCCAGATCATAGAAGAACAGCAGCCGGCCGTGCTCGGGCAGCGGTCTGGCGACGTCTCCCAGCGCGTGGGCCTCGTCCAGGTCGATCTGTCCCATGAAGGCATACGGCAGATTGGCCTTCAGGTGGGCCCGCATTTCGGCCGCCGCGGCGTCGTTGCCGCGCCTGGCGATCGCCTCGGGATCATCGGCAGGGGCCGGGCGCGGCCATTGGGCATCGGCCGGCAGGTCGGGCGTGCCGCCCAGCCGGGTGGCGCCGGGCTGCGCGGCGGCGTGTGCGGCGGGCTGCAGCATGATGGCGGGCACCAGCGCCTGGGTGACGGCCTGGACCTGCTGCGGCGTGAAGTGTTCCTGCAGGACTTGCGTGGCATCGGCGGGCAGGTCGAACATCGCGCGGTCCTCCTTTGCGTGGCGAATCGGGAGAAAGTGCCGGCCATTATAGGAAGCGCCGCCAGGGGCGCGGTGCGACGCGGGGCGCCGCCAGGGCCCATGCCGCGGGTGTCAGCCCCTGGCGGCGGCCCCCTGGCCCCGCGCCAGATTGCGCTGCTGCTGGTTGCGCAGGACGTGGCGCACCTTGCGGGCCAGCGCTTCGCGCGTGTAGGGCTTGCTGAGCAGTTCGACGCCCGCATCCAGCCGGCCGGCGTGGACGATGGCGTTCTCGGTGTAGCCCGAGGTGAACAGCACCGCCACGTCGGGCAGGTGCTGGCGCGTCTGGCGGGCCAGGTCGGGGCTGCGCAGCGGACCGGGCATGACCACGTCGGTGAACAGCAGGTCGACCGGCGCGCCGCTCTCGACAATGGCCAGGGCGCTGACGGCGTCCTTGGCCTTGAGGATGGCGTAGCCCAGGTCGGACAGCATGGCCACGACGGTCTCGCGCACCTGCTCGTCGTCCTCCACCACCAGGATGGTTTCCGTGCCGCCCACCACCGGGCCCAGCTCGGGTTCGGGCGTGTCGTCCTCGGCCTGCTCGGCGCGCGGCAGGTAGATGCGCACGGTGGTGCCTTCACCGGGCTCGCTGTAGATCTTGATGTGGCCGTTGGATTGCTTGACGAAGCCGTACACCATGCTCAGGCCCAGGCCGGTGCCCTGGCCCTCGGGCTTGGTGGTGAAGAAGGGTTCGAAGACGTGTTCGAGCACTTCGGGCGGCATGCCGGGGCCGGTGTCCGAGATGGCCAGCATCACGTACTCGCCGGGCTCCAGGTCGGCGTGGCGCGCGGCGTAGACGTCGGTGAGGGCGGCGTTGCCGGCCTCGATGGTCAGCTTGCCGTGTCCCTCCATGGCATCGCGCGCATTGATCGCCAGGTTCAGCACGGCGTTCTCGATCTGCGAGGTGTCGGCCAGCGTGTTCCAGAGGCCGGCGGTGGCCACGGTCTCGACCTCGATGCCTTCGCCCAGGGCGCGGCGCAGCATGTCGTCCATGCCGCGCACGAAGCGGCCCAGGTTGACCACGGTGGGGGCCAGCGGCTGGCGCCGGCCGAAGGACAGCAACTGGGAAGCCAGTTTGGAGCCGCGCGACACGCCATTCAGGGCGTTGCGCAGGCGGGTCTGGGCGCGCTCGTTGCCGCTGGCGGAGATTTCCTTCACGAGCAGTTGCAGGTTGCCGCCGATGACCTGCAGCAGGTTGTTGAAGTCGTGCGCCACGCCGCCGGTCAGCTTGCCGATGGCTTCCATCTTCTGCGACTGGCGCAGCGCGAATTCCATCTGCGCGCGCTCGTGGGCCTCATCGCGCAGCCGGGTATTGGCGGCTTCCAGGCTGGCGGTTCGTTCGGCCACCATCGCTTCCAGCGACTGGTTCATCTGAGCCTGGCGCTCGATGACCAGTTGCAGCACCTGCGCGGCATGCTCGCGGTCGGGGCTGACCTGGCCGGTGGCGGGATCGGGCATGGCGGCCAGGTCCTGCAACTGCGCGATGGCTGCCTGCCGGCGCGAGGCCTCGCGCTCGTGCATCTTCTGCCCCGAGATGTCGCGCGCCTCGACGACCAGCAACTGCACCGTGCCCTGGTCATCGCTGACGGGGGTGATAGTGACGTCCACGTCGCGCAGGGCCGGGTTGCCCGCCTTGACGCACAGATGGGTGTCCCAGCGCACGGTTTCGCCTGCCGCGGCCCGCTTGATGGCGTCCCGCCAGCTGTCCCGCACGGATTCCGAGCCTTGCCACCAGCACGTATTCCAGAATGGCTTGCCGGAGATCTCGTCCAGCAGGATGCCGGCTTCCTGCATCGCGGCGGGGTTGATGTCGAGCACATTGCCGTCGGGGTCGAGTACGCCCGCGAACTGGGTCAGGCTGTCCAGGACGATACGAGCCAGCTTGTGGCGGCGCTGTTCGGCGGTGTCGTCCAGGAACAGCGTGGTGCCTCGCACGGTGACAGGGAAGGCGGACATAGGCAATGAAACCTTTTGTGGGGCAAAAAGCGACCGATGGCACGATTACACCGCGGGCGGCGGCCCCAAGTATCAGGGGCAGCATCCGGTTGTGGCAAATCGTCACCTCGGCTGCGTGACGGACCTCGCGACGGGCAGGTGGCAGGCGCGACGACCGCCATCCCGCCCTGGCTCGGCATCATGTCCGTGGGATGCCGGAGGCTTCAGCAACTAGTGTGCCGCAGGGCAACGGAAAGCGTCAGCGGCCGGTGGCGGGGTAATTGGGGCCGGGGTCGCTGAAGCCGCCGTTGCTGTAGGGGTTGGCCGCGCCGGGGTGCGGCGGGCCGGGATGGGAGAAGTCCTGGCCGGCACAGCCGGCCAGCAAGGCGGATAGCGCCAGGGCGCAGAGGGTGGATACGCGAGCAATCATGCCAGTCTCCTGATGTAGCGGCGGAACGTCCCATTGTGGCCCTTTGCGTCCCGCGGTCAAATCGCCGTAATGGTTTCAGTCCGGGGCGCTGGCCTTTTCCAGCGCCGCCATGTCGGCCGGCGACAGCGTCAGCGCGGCGGCGCGGGCGAAGCTCTCGACCTGCTCGCGGCGCGTGGCGCTGGCGATCGGGGCGGTGACGCCTGCACGGGCCATCAGCCAGGCCAGCGCCACTTCCGCCGGCTTGGCGTCCTGGCCCGATGCCACCTGTTGCAGCGCGTCCAGGATCGCCATGCCGCGCGGGTTCAGGTACTTCTTCTCGATGCCTGCGCCGCGCGCGCTTTGCGAGAGGTCTTCCTTGCCCCGGTATTTGCCCGACAGGAAGCCGGAGGCCAGGCTGTAGTAGGTGACCACGCCCAGGCCCTCGCGGATGCACAGGTCGCGCAGCGCGCCGTCGAACGCGGCGCGGTCGTACAGGTTGTACTCGGGCTGCAACACCTGGTAGGCGGGCAGGCCGTGCTGGCGCGCGGTTTCCTGGGCGCCGAACAGCAGTTCGGCGTCGTAGTTGGACGCGCCGATGGCGCGGATCTTGCCGGCGCGCAGCAGTCTGTCGTAGGCCCCCAGGGTGTCTTCGTGCGGGGTGCCGGGGTCGGGCCAGTGCGAGAAATACAGGTCGATGGTGTCGATGCCCAGGCGCGCCAGCGAAGCTTCCACGGCGCGTTCGATCCACCCGGCCTTCAGGCCCTTGTGGCCGGGCTGGCCCATGTCGGAGCCCACCTTGGTGAAGATGACGACGCGGTCGCGCATGCCCGGGCGCGCCTTCAGCCACTTGCCGATGATGGTTTCCGATTCGCCGCCCTGGTTGCCGGGGGCCCAGCGCGAATAGACGTCGGCGGTGTCGATGGCGTTGAACCCGTGGTCGACGAAGGCGTCCAGCACGTCGAAGCTGGCGGCTTCGTCGATGGTCCAGCCGAAGACGTTGCCGCCGAACACCAGCGGGGCGATGTCCAGGCCGGTCTTTCCCAAGGGGCGCTTCTGCATGCGTGTGCTCCTGACGAATGAAGAGGGGGAAGGACGGCCCCGTGCCGTGGGCGAGGGCCGAGGCCCGGGGACCGCTCTCGAGGGCTTGCGCGTTGCGTGTTCCAGGATAACGCGTGGCGCTGAAGCCGCGATGAAAAGGCCGGCCTCAGGGCACCCGGAAGTATTCCAGCGTGCGTCCGGCATTGACGGACAGGCCGCCGGCCTGGCCTTCCTGCACCCCGGAGTCGAGCAGCTCCGGCGCGGTGCCGCCGACGCCGTCCGCGCTGACCACCGTGCCCAGGCCCTGGCCCAGGCCGACCAGCGCGCGCACCAGGCGGGCATTGGACTCGTCGTCCATGTGTTCGACCAGGCGGCGGTCGATCTTGACCTTGTCGAAGCGGAATTCGCGCATGTGGTACAGGTTGGAGTAGCCCGTGCCGAAGTGATCGAGCGCGATTCGAACGCCGGCCTGCTGCAGCGGATCGATCAGGTTCCGGGCGGCCTGCGGATCCTGCACGATCATGCTCTCGGGGATGTCGACCTGCAGCCGCGAAGGCGGCAGGCCGGCATGATGCAGGCGTTGCAGGATGCCGTCCGCCAGTTGCCGGTCTTTCAACTGGCCGGGCAGGATGTTGATGGCCAGCGTGACGTCGCCGGGCCATTGCAACGCCACGTCGCAGGCTTGCTCCAGCAGCCGTTCGGCCAGCAGATGGACCAGGCCCGTTTCCTCGGCGATGGGCAGGAAGCGCTCGGACGTCAGTTCCTCGCCGTCTTCCGCGATCCAGCAAGGCATGGCCTCGAAACCCACGACCCGGCCGCTTTGCAGGTCGTGCGCGGGCATGAAGCGCGGCTGCACGCGGCCATCCAGGATCGCGTCCTTCAGCAGGCGCTCGAGCTGGGCGCGCTCCCGCACCAGCCGGTCCATCTCTTCCTCGAAGAAGCGGAACGCCGAGCGTCGCTCCGCCTTGGCGCGGTACAGCGCCACGTCGGCCTTGCGCACGGCCTCTTCGGCGGTGGCGGCATTGCTGGGCAGCAGGGTGATGCCGATGCCCACCCCGATGCTGTGGGTGCTGCCCCCGGCCGACAGCGGTTCGGCCAGCGCCTGGATCACGCGCAGCGCGATGCCCGAGGCCGACTCCGGCCCGGTCAGGTGCTGGGCCAGGATGACGAACTCGTCGCCACCCAGCCGCGCCACCATTTCGTCCGCGCGCACCGCGCTCAGCAGGCGCTGCGCCACCACGACCAGTACGGCGTCGCCCACGTCATGGCCGCGCACGTCGTTGACCTGCTTGAAACCGTTGAGGTCCAGCATCAGGATGGCGTGCACGGCGCCAGCCGACGGCGGCGAGGCGATCGCCACGCGCAGGGCTTCCTCGAACAGGCGGCGGTTGGGCAGGCCGGTCAGGGGATCCTGGTAGGCGAGTTCGCGCGCCTGGCGCTCGGCTCGGCGGCGCCGCGCGATCTCGCGCTTCTGTTCGTGGTAGCGGCGCAGCGAGAAGACCAGAAGACCCAGCATGAGCACGCCGCTGACCAGCAGGGCTTCATCCAGCTCGACGACCTGCTCGGCCGGGTCGATGCGGCCCTCGGTCAGGAACAGGTCGAATTCGTAGCAGAAGTAGCCCAGGATGACGAGCACCACCATCAGCATGCTCAGGTCGGTCATGCTGACGCGGTGCTTCATGATAAAGCGCCCGAGGCGGACCCAGGTCCCCACGGCTGGCGATGCCGTCTCCGGGGCGGAGCCGCCGGTTTCGGCGGCGGGCGGGTGCGGTCCATTCATCAATGCCTCAGGAACGAGAAAAAAGGTGTTGCGAAGATTCTCCGCCTCTGGCGGGGGCGGTCAAGCCCCCAGGGGACGCCGGGGCGTCCGGCTACAGGCCCATCAGCGCCAGCACGACGAACGTCGCGAACAGGATGAAATGGGTCATGCCCTCGATGGCGTTGGTCTGGCCGTCGTTCAGGTTGATGGCGGCCACGATCAGCGTGACCAGCATCATCACGGTCTGCAGGGGCGACATGGCCATCTGGAACGGCTGCCCTTTGTAGAGGGCCAGTGCTTCCATCAGCGGCACGGTCAGGATGACGGTCGCCAGCGAGGCGCCCATGGCGATGTTGACCACCGACTGCATGCGGTTGGCCAGCGCGGCGCGCAGGGCGGTCAGGATCTCGGGGCTGGCCGAGATGACCGCCACCACCAGCGCGGGCAAGGCGGGTGGGGCGGTGATGCCTCGCAGCGTGGTGCCCAGCGTCCGCGACATCACTTCCGACAGGGCGCCGATGACCAGCAGGCCGGCCGCCAGGACCACCGCCGAGGCGCGCACGGGCAGGGGGGCCTGGGGAGCATCGTCCGCGCCGGCGGCGGGCCGGGCGCGCCGGCGCGGCTTGTCGGGATAGCTGTAGCTGAAGAAATAGCTGTGCGGCCCGGTCTGCATGCGCAGGAACACGGCGTACAGGGTGACCATCGCCACGATGGTGAAGATGGAGTAGACGTGCCAGGCATGCCTGGGGATGAACTCGGGCACGACCATGGAGACCGTGACGGCGGTGAGGATCATCACGCCATAGGTACGGCCGGAATCGTCGTTGTGCGACTGTTCGCCATATTTGATGCCGCCCATCAGCGCGGCCAGGCCCAGGATGCCGTTGATGTCCAGCATGACGGCGGCATAGATCGTGTCGCGCACCAGCGTGGGGGAATTCTGGCTGGACATGACGATGCCCAGCACCACCACTTCGACCAGCACGGCCGACAGCGTCAGCACCATGGTGCCGTAGGGATCCCCCACGCGCTGGGCGATGTGCTCGGCATGCGCCGCCACCCGCAGCGAGGCGCAGATGATGGCGGCGACCAGCAGGACGGTGGCCGACCCGGCCATTGCCGTGCCGCCATGCACCAACCGCTCTTCAAACAGATAGGCAAGGCCCGCGCACAGCGCCGCGATCCATAGCAGGGTCTCTTCCTTGGCCAGTCGAGGCAGCATGACGGGAACACTCCGGTGCGGGGCCGGCGCGCGCTGCCGGCGGGATGGGGCTGGGCGACAGGATGCCACGCAGTGCCGTGGCGTGCAAAAAAGCATGCCCTGCGCGGGCCGCCCGCGCCAGAAGGGCCGGGCACGGCAGTTGCTGGATACGTCTCACCGGCTACGGCGGCCTTTGTGCCCCCGGTGGTATTCCGGCACACCTTTCGGAGGAAATACGATGAAAATGCAGACCCTGGCGATGAGCATCCTGGCGGGCACCACCCTGGCCCTGGCGCAACCCGCTTTCGCGCAAAAGGCGCCCGCCACGCCCGCGCCCGCCGAAAGCCCCGCAGGTACGCAGAAGCTGGACAGCGCGGACCGCGACTTCCTGGAAAACGCCGCGCAGGCCGGCCACCTGGAAATCGAAGGCAGCAAGCTGGCCGAAAGCAAGGCCAAGTCGGCGGACGTGAAGGCTTACGCTGAAAAAATGATCGCCGACCACGGCAAGGTGGGGCAGGAACTGGACGCGCTGGCCAAGAGCAAGGGCTACACGCCCCCCACCGAGCCCTCGCTCATGCAGAAGGCCAAATTGAAGACGCTGGACGTCCGTGACGAAAGTTTCGACAAGGCCTATGCCGATTCGATCGGGGTGTCGGCTCACGAAGACGCCGTCGAGCTGTTCACCAAGGCATCGAAGGAAGCCAAGGATGCGGACGTCAAGGCTTTCGCGGCCAAGACGCTGCCCGCCCTGCAGGAACACCTGAACATGGGCCGTGAACTTCAGAAGAAGGTGAGCGGCAGCGCCAAGTAACCGTGCGGCGCCGCCGACCTCATGCAGGCCGCCCCGTGCCAGGGGCGGCCAGGCGGCGCGGGAGCCGCCCGCCCGTCATGCCGGCAGGCCCGGCGTGTCGTCTTCGTAGTCGGCCTCGGCGCGGGCAGGCATCGGCCGTGCGCCGTCGTCCAGCGTCAAGCCGCGCGTCAGTTCGAGCGCCTGCCGTTCGAACAGGCGGCGGTACAGGCCGTTGGGCAGCCGGATCAGCGACTCGTGGCTGCCCTCCTCGACGACCTCGCCGTGGTCCAGCACCAAGAGCCTGTCCAGCGCGCGCACGGTGGACAGCCGGTGCGCCACGACCAGCGTGGTCCGGCCGACCATCAGCCGCTCCATGGCTTGCTGAATCAGGACTTCGCTTTCGCTGTCCAGGCTGGAGGTCGCTTCGTCCAGGATCAGGATGGGCGCGTCGGCCAGGAAGGCGCGTGCGATCGCCACGCGCTGGCGTTCGCCGCCCGACAACTTGATGCCGCGCTCTCCCACCAGCGTGTCGTAGCCCTTGGGCAGCATCTCGATGAACGCGTGCGCGCTGGCCAGCCGCGCCGCCGCCTCGACTTCGGCGCGCGTGGCGCCGGGCCGGGCATAGGCGATGTTGTCGGCCAGCGTGCGGTGGAACAGCACGGGCTCCTGCTGCACGATGGCGATCTGGCTGCGCAGCGATTCCTGGCGCACGCGGGCGATGTCCTGGCCGTCGATGATGATGGCGCCGCCGTTGATGTCGTACAGGCGCTGGATCAGCTTGATGAACGTCGTCTTGCCCGAGCCCGAATGCCCCACCAGGCCGACGCGTTCGCCTGGCGCGATACGGATCGAGAAATCGTCATACAGCGGCTGCGGATGATTGCCGTAGCGGAACGTGACGTGCTCGAAGCGGATCTCGCCCCGCTGGATGCGGATGGCGGGCGCTCCGGGCGCATCGTCGATGCCCAGCGGCTGCGCGTCCAGCGACACCAGTTCCTCCATGTCGTTGACCGAGCGCTGCAGGTTGCGGATGTGCATGCCGACCTCGCGCAGATAGCCTTCGAGAATGAAGAACATGGTCAGTGCGAAAGTGATGTCGCCGACCGTGGCTTCCTTGCGGACCCACAGCAGCAGCGCCACGCCCAGGATGGCGACCTGCATCGCGGTCAGCATCAGGCCTTGCAGGCCGCCGTTGAGCGTGGCGCGCCGCCACGTGCGGCGCGTGCGGCTGCGCCATTTGCCGATGACGCGGTCCAGCCGCTCTTGCTCGCGCTGTTCGGCGCCGAAGGCCTTGACCACCGGGTTGCAGCTGATGGCGTCGGCCAGCGCGCCGCCCATGCGGGTGTCCCAGGCGTTGGCCAGGCGCGCCGAGGGCGCGACGAAGCCCAGCGACACCGCGCAGGTGACGCCGATGTACAGCACGGAACCGATGCCCACCACCAGGCCCATCACCGGCCAATGCCAGCCCAGCAGCACCGTTGCGCCGACCAGCATGGCGACCGAGGGCAGCAATGCCACCAGCAAGGTGTCGTTGAGCACGTCCAGGGCCCACATGCCGCGCGTGATCTTGCGTACCGTCGAACCGGCGAACGTGTTCGCGTGCCAGTCGGTGGAGAAGCGCTGGACCTTGTGGAACGCGCTGCGCGTGATGTCGCTCATCATGCGCAGCGTCAGGCTGATGATGTTCATGTAGACGAACTGTCGCAGCACGGTACCGGCCAGGCCCAGGGCGGTCAGGGTCCAGAACGCGGCGATGGCGGCATTCCAGGCGACCTGCTGGCCGCCGGCGCCCGAGCTCAGCGCATCGATCAGGCGCCCGACATAGAGCGGCGCCAGTACGTCGCTCAGTGCCGTCAGCAGCATGAGCATGACGATGGCGCCGATGCGCAACGGCTGCACCCGCCAATGGCGGAAGGTAAAGCCAAGGACGTCCTTGAAGACTTGTCCGCGGAAATCGAGTTTTTTGCGAGTCATGACTGCGCCCCGGCCGGCGTGGTGCGCCATTGGGGCTCCCTTGAGCGAAAAACGAACACGGCCGCGTGGGCGGCACAGGCAAACAGGCTGGAATTGCGTTGGGCTGGCGCGGGGGGACCGCGTGAGCCCGGGCAGGTGGGCGGGGAGGGAGGGACCGGGTGGGGTCGGACCTAGCGCCGCGGCACGGGATGTGGGGAGGCGGGTCGTACGATGAGCATGAAACGCCTCCTTTGTAGAGTGAGAAAATCGGTGCGGGGCCTGAAGCGATCAGCACACCTGCCCGGCAAATGGGCTTAGGGATTCTACTAAGTTCTCGGCCCTGCCGGCAACCCCCCGGGGCACCGGTGCGCGCTCAATGGTCGAAGTGCAGGCGGAAAACCGCCTGGCCATTGCGCTGGCCCGCGCTCAGGCGGTCGGCCAGGCGTTGCAGCAGCACGGCGGAAACACCGGGCAGGACGCGGTCCAGCGCGGCCTCGAAGGCGTCGTCGTCCTGGTCCAGCAGGTCGGCCGGGGCGGGGGCATGGCCGGCCAGCTGCAGCGGCGCCCCGCTGTGCAGCAGTTCGATGTCCAGGTTGTATTCGTCGAAGCTGCCGCGGATGCGCGTCACGTGGCGATCCCCGCCCGCGGCGGCGATGGCCTCGGCGGCCTCCAGTGCGGCAGCCGCGGCGCGGCGCACCACGTCGCGCCGCGCGCCCCAGGCCGCGCCCTGGGTCTCGACGAAATCGACCAGGGCACCGGCCAGCCCGCCCGCCGCCGGGCGCGGCACGTGCCGCGCCGTGTCGTCCGGCAGCGCGGCCAGGTCGCGTTCGGCGCGGCGCGAGGTGCCCAGGCGGAACACCAGGTTCAGCATGATGGCGGTCAGTCCCGACACGATGACGCCGCTTTCCACCAGGAAGCGCATCGAGGCCGGGAAGTGTCCGGGCAGGCCGGGCACGAGCATCACGCCCACCCCCGCCACGAAGGACAGGCCCACCATGAAGGTGCCGCGTGCGTCGATGGCGCGCGACGCGATCAGTTCGACGCCCGAGACGACGAGGTAGGCCGCGGCATAGATCTCGACGGCCCCGATCACCGGTGTGGGGATCAGCGTCAGCGCCAGCATGGATTTCGGCACCAGCGCGGCCAGGGCCAGCAGGGCGCCGGCGGCCAGGCCGACGTAACGCGAGGTGGAGCGGCTGATATGGGCCAGGGCGATGTTGGCCGACGAGGTGACGCTGGGATAGCCGCCGAAGAAGCCGGCGGCGATGTTGGCCAGCGAGCCCGCGCGCATGCCGCGGCCCACCATGCGCATGTCGGCGCGCCGCCAGTCCGCGTCGTCCATCTTGTCCAGCAGCACGGCGGTGCCCAGCGTGTCCAACTGCACCATCACCGACAGCAGCGCCACGGCGACCAGCAGGCCAGGGTCCACGCCGAGCACGGGCGTCACCAGCGAGGGCAGCGCGAACAGGGGGGCCGCGGCCAGTTCCTCGCCGCCGTGCAACTGTCCCAGCGCGCCCGACAGCGCCACGCCGCCCAGCACGCCTGCCAGCAGCGCGAACAGCTTCATGCGGCGCGTGCCCCAGACCGACAGCACCACGATGGCGGCCAGGGTGACGCCGCCCACCAGCAGGCTGCCGCCGTCCAGCTCGTTGTCCGTGAGGCCCGCGGTGTGCTGCAAGGCAGGCGCGATCAGCGACAGTCCGGTCACGCAGACCACCACGCCCGCCACGGTGGGCGGGAACAGGGCGCGCAGCCGGGGAATGACCTGTCCGATGAACAGGCCCACCAGCCCGTTGACGATGCCGGCCAGCACCAGGCCGCCGGGCCCGTACTGCACCAGCAGCGTGCCCGCGATCATCACGATGATGGCGTCGGGCATGTGCACGATCAGCGCGCCCGCGCCCGTGCGGCTGCCCCAGGCCTGCAGGAAGGTGGCCAGCCCCATGCCCAGCACGGTGGCCGTGACCAGGCTGCTGGTGTCCTGCACGGACAGGCCGGCGATGCGGGCGCTGGCCAGCACATAGGCGATCAGGCCCAGCGCGGTGGCCGCGTGCTGCAGCGCGAGGCCCAGCAGGGCGCCCGCGCCGGGACGTTCGTCGGCCGCATAGACGAGGTCGGGCGGGCGGCGCCGCAAAGGAGACGACGGAGGCAGGCGCAGGCGTGACAGCAGCGGCATGATGGGCGGGAAGGGGTGGAATCGGGCCGTATTATCAGCCCATTGCCCCGTGCTTGACGAGGGTGCTTTTCGTGTCAACGGGCCCTAGGCCGGCGCCGCCGTCGCCCCGCCAGGTTCATGCGGCCTCGCCGGGGCGCCCCGCGGACGATGTGTTCACCAGCGCGAGCGCTTCGTCCCGCAGGCGCTTGCGGTCCAGCTTGTTGGTGGAGGCCAGCGGCAGCGCGTCCACGATCCACACGCGGCGCGGATGCTGGTAGGCGGCGGCATTGGCCAGCGTGTACTGGCGGATCTCGTCCTCGGTCAGGCGCGCGCCTGCGCGCGGCACCACGAAGGCCACCGGCTTGGCGCCCTTGATGTCGTCGGGCACCGGCACCACGCAGGCCTGCTGCACGCCGGGGTGGGTCTCGATGATCTTCTCGACCTCGCCCGGATAGATGTTCTCGCCGCCGCTGACAAACATGTCGTCGCGCCGGCCCACGAAATAATGGAAGCCGTCGTCGTCGCGGCGGAACACGTCGCCGGTGACGTAGTGGCCGTCGCCGGTGAAGGGCGGCTTCAGGTCGGGCCGCTGGTGATAGCCCAGCATCAGGCCGGGACTCTTCATTTCCAGCATGCCCTGGCCGGGACCGTCTTCCATGCCGCGCGACAGCCGCACGGATACCTGGGGATGGGGATAGCCGACCGACATGGGCGGCGTGGGCAGGCCCTCGGGATGCGGACCGAACACCACGGGTCCGCCCTCGGTGGTGCCGTAGGCGTTGATGACGCGGGCATTGGGCAGCATGGCGTGGATCTGCGCCAGCAGGCTGGCGCTGACGGGCGCCGATCCCATGCGGATGACCTTGACGCAGGACAGGTCGGTCCGCGCCAGCAGGTCGCTTTCGCGCAGCATCATGGCGATCATGGGCGGCACGGCGGTCAGCCAGGTGCAGCGATAGCGCCCGATGCAGCGGATATACGCCTGGGCCGTGAATTGCGGCAAGAGCACGGTCGTGGCATGGCTGGCGACGGACAGGAAAGCCAGCGCCAGCGCGTTCATGTGATACAGGGGCGCGGCGATCAGCGCACGCTCGCGGGCCAGCGGCGTGGCGGCGCGGCGCGCGTCCACGGTCCACAGGTGGCTTTCATGGGACAGCAGCACGCCCTTGGGCTTGCCGGTGGAGCCAGAGGTGTACAGCATCAGCGCCACTTCCCGTGGCGCCGGCGCATGGATGGGCTGGCGGCCGGGCCGCAGGAACCGCGGGAAGCCGCCGCCGTCCAGCGGCACGGCATCCAGCCCTGTCGGCACGCTGGCCTGCCGCGCCTGGTCGTGCAGCACCAGGCGCGCGCCGCTGTCGGCCAGCACATAGGCGATGGTCGCCGCCGGAAACTTGAAGTTGACCGGCACCGCGACCAGTCCGGCGCGCATGATGCCCAGCACGGCGGCGACGTAGCGCACCGAGTTGGCGGCCAAGAGCGCGATGCGCGCGCCCGGAGGATGCCCGCCTTCCCGCAGGGCCTGCGCCACGCCTTCGGCCAGCTCGTCCAGCTCGGCGTAGGTGCAGGGGGTTTCGTTCAGGTCGGCGTCCACACCGATCAGCGCGACCTGTTGGAGGTCGGCCGAGCGGTCGATCAGGTCGCCCAGGTTCCGCGCGCGCGTCATGATGCTGCCTCGTGCTGGGTTTCGGGGTGATTCAAGCCTTGGGCATGGCGGTGGAATAGGCGCCCCGGCCGCTGGCCAGCAGCTTGCCGTCGGCGTCGTACACATGAGCCTCGGCCACTGAAATCTGCGAGCCGAACTTCACCACCTTGCCGCGGGCCGTCAGGTCACCCGGCATCGCCGCGCGGTGATAATCCACGCGCAGATCGATGGTGGGCACGCCGCGCCCCGTATACGACACCAGCGCCCAATCCGCCGTCAGATCCACCAGCGCCGCCAGGATGCCGCCGTGCGTATACCGCTTGTCCGGATTCACCACCCACTCTTCGCGCCACTTCGCGCGCAACTCGATCTCGCCTTCGGACACGGACACCACCTCGATGCCCAGCCACTGGTGATAGGGCCCACGCGTCAGCCGCGCCTGGATGTCTTCTGTGGAAAGAACAGTGTTTTCGCTCATGGAATTCTCTTCATAAATTACTGGTTCACGCATGCCGCCAAGCGGCAAGCACGACGCATGCGCCCGGTGCTGCTAGATCGCGAGACACGGAGTACCGGCTTTGCCGGTGCTCCGGCGTCGCCCCCTGGGGGGAAGCGCGCAGCGCTTCGGGGGGGGTCACGGATTCACGATGACCTTGCCAAGGACTTCGCGGTCGCGGATCAGGGCCAGGCCGGCCGCCGCGCCTTCCAGCGGCACGGCGCGGTCGATCAGCGGCTTGACGGTGCCTTCGGCGATCATGTCCAGCAGGGCCTTCAGGTTGTCGTCATAGAAGCTGTTCGAGCCGCGGATGTTCAGCTCGAAGCTCCAGACGTAGCGCAGGTCTTCCTTGGGATCGTGGCCGGCCGTGGCGCCGCACACCAGCAGCGTGCCGCCGCGCTTCAAGCACTTCAGCGACGGCACCCAGGTGTCGCCACCCGTGAAGTTGATGACGACGTCCACGCCGCCTTCGTAGTTGCGGCGCTGGGGCTTGCCGTACTGGCCGATGGCCCACTTCGAGAAATCGGTCTCGCGGTAGTTGATGACGTGGTCGGCGCCCAGTTCCTTCAGGGCCTGCGCCTTGGCGTCGCTGCCGGCGCAGGCGATGACTTCGGCGCCCAGCCGCTTGGCCAGGATGACGCACGCGGTGCCCACGCCGCCGCTGGCGCCCAGGATCAGCACGCGGTCGCCCTGCTTGACGGTGTCGTGCGTGATCAGCATGCGGTGCGCGGTGCCGTAGGCCACGGGCAGGGCGGCCGCGTCGTCGAAGCCCACCTTCTCGGGCAGCGCGATCAACTGGCCGGCCGACACCAGGCAGTACTCGGCCATGCCGCCGTCCAGCATCTCGCCCATCAGGCCACGGGCCTTGTTCAGCGGGTTCACCAGCACGCGGTCGCCGGCCTTCCAGCCATCGACGCCGGCGCCCACCTCGACGATCTCGCCGGCCATGTCCAGGCCGATGACCACGGGCAGCGGCACCTTGATGCCCGGCATGCCCTGCACGGTGAACACGTCGTGATAGTTGAATGAAGAGGCGCGCACGCGGATCAGCACGTGGCCCTCGGTGACGGCGGGCACGGGCCTGTCGCCGACGACGCGCAGTTGGTCCAGGTCGCCGTGCTGGTCGAGCACCAGCGCTTTCATCGTCTTGCTCATGGGAAGTCCTTGTCTGTGAGGGCGTTACTTGATGGATCTGGATTGCTGCCAGGGGCCGGCGACGAACAGGTCGTTCTTCAGTTCGCCCTTGATCAGGCCGCTTTCGGCGAACACCTGGTGCTGGCGCTTGAGCGTGTCGATGTCGGCCTGCTCGAATGAAATGCGGTACATGTCGTTCCACCGGCCGGCGTACACCTTGGCGTCGTTCTCGGGCAGGTTGGCCGACTTGCGCAGGATGTCGACCACTTCCTTGTCGTGGCCCCGCGCCCAGGCCAGCGCGTTGCGCATGCCGGCGAGGGTGCGGGCCACCACGTCGGGATGGGCCTGCACGAAGTCGCTGCGCACCGCGCCGATGCCGATGTAGGGCACCGAATCGGACTGGGTCAGGCGGCGCCATTCGTCGGCGAAACTGCCCAGCTTGGTGACCTTCAGGTCGGTCAACTGGGCCACGGTGACCGAACGCAGGGCGGCGGCGTCCACCTGCTTCTGCGCCAGGAACTGCGCCAGGCGCGATTCGTTGCCGCCCACCAGCGAGAAGTCGCCGGCCTTGATGCCGTGGTTGCCCGCGAGCACGGCGCCCGCGATCACGGCCACCGAGCTGCCGGCGGGCGACATGGCGACTTTCTTGCCGCGCAATTCGTCCAGCGACTTGATGGGCGAGCCTTCGGGCACGACGAACTGCACGTCGGCGGGTTGCGTGGCCGCGAAGATCTTGATGGGCACGCCTTCTGCCGCGCTGCTGAATACGCCGGCGGCCGGGGCGCCGTAGGCCAGGTCGATGGAGTTGGACGCCAGCGCGCGCAGCGGCGCGTTCACGTCGGGAAAGCGCACGAACTCGACGTCCAGGTTCTGCTGCTTGAGGAACCCGGTGGCCTCCAGCACGGCGCCGTAGCCCAGGCTGACGCCGCTGCTCCAGTAGCCGATGCGGACTTTGTCGGCGGCATGGGCGGCGCCCGAGACGAGGGCGGCGGCGACCAGTGCCACCGGCAGGATCTTCTTCAGTTTCATGATGTGCACTCCCAGTGCTTTCAAAGAGGTTTCCAGCGGAAGAGGCGGCGTTCCAGGGGTTTCAGGACCCCGCTTTCGATCAACAGCATCAGCACCACCAGCAGCAGCGTCCAGGCGAACACCTGGTCGGTCTGCACCAGGTCGGCCGCCTGCCGAAGGCGGTAGCCGATGCCATCGGACGAGCCCAGCGTCTCGGCCACCAGCGACACGCGCCAGCCGAAACCGAACGCCAGGCGGGCGCCCGAGAAGAAGTAGGGCAGGATGCTGGGCAGGTAGATCTTGCGCAGCACCTGCGAACGCGACATGCGGAAACTGCGGGCCAGCTCGACGTGCTGGCGGTCGACGTTCTGCGAGCCCTGCCACACGTTGGTCAGGATCAGCGGCATGGCGGTCATGAACACCACGAAGACCGTGGTGGCGTTGGAGATGCCGAACCAGATGATGGCGAACACGGCCCAGATGGCGGAGGACACCGTGTTCATCACCGCCAGCAGCGGCTCGAAGAAGCGCGCCAGCGCGCGGCTGGAACCCAGCGCCAGGCCCAGCGGCGTGCCGGCCAGCGCGGCCAGCACGAACCCGGTGACCACGCGCGACATGGTCACGCCGATGTCGTGAAGGAAGCTGTCGGTGCGCGTCAGGTTCCAGAGCGCCTGCAGCACGCGCTCGGGTCCGGGCAGCACGAAGGCGGGCATGCGTTGCGCGGCCAGCAACCAGATCAGCAGAAAGATGGAGGCCAGGGCGGCGCGCTGGACGACCAGCAGTCCGATGCGGGCGACCGGATGGTGCATCATCGTGGCGGCCGTCATGGCTGCACCTTCAGTCGAAGCAGCCGCGTCTGTTCGGCGACGTCGCGGTCGGTGGGCGCGCGGGGCCGGGGCAGCGGCACGGGTACGATCTCGCGCACCCGGCCCGGGCGGGGCGCCAGCAGCACGATGCGGTCGGCCAGCACCACGGCCTCTTCCACGTCGTGCGTGACGAACAGCACCGTGACTCCCTTGATGGCCTGGATGCGCAGCAGTTCTTCATGCATCTGCGTGCGCGTGTGCGGATCCAGCTTGGAGAAGGGCTCGTCCATCAGCAGGATTTCGGGTTCGATGACCAGGCTGCGCGCCAGCGCCACGCGGCTGCGCATGCCGCCGGACAACTGGTGCGGCCAGTGTTTCTCGAAGCCGGCCAGGCCGACCATCGCCAGGGCGGCATCCGCCCGGCGGTGACGTTCGGTCGTCAGGACGCCCTGGGCCTCCAGGCCGAAGGCCACGTTGTCGCGCACGCTGCGCCAAGGCAGCAGGCGGTCCTCCTGGAATAGATAGGCCATGCGCTGCCAGTCGCGGAAACGCTCGGCGGATTGGCCGTCGATCTCCAGTGTGCCTTCGTCACGCGGCAGCACGCCGGAAATGATGTTCAGCAGCGTGCTCTTGCCGCAGCCGGAGGCGCCGAGCAGCGCGACGACCTCGCCACGGCCGACGTCGAACGAGATGTTGCGCAAGGCCTCGAGGCCATCGAAATGCTTGGAGACGCCTTCGACGCGCAGCATGGCCGGCGTCGGGGCGGCGAAGGGCGCGGGCGTGGCCTGCGCGGGGGCGGCTAGTGCATTCATCGCCAGCTTCCTGGTCCGTTGACGGGGATCGCCGCGCCGGTCTGCGCCAGGCTGGCGTACAGTTTTTCCAGGGTCATGGCCTGGAATGTCTCGATATGGCGGCGCGCGATGGTTTCCGCGCGCCTGCCATCCCCCTCGGCCAACGCCTCGATCAGCGCGTTGTGGTCATGCTTGATCTCGGGCTTGGTCTTCTGCACGCCAAAGCCCAGCGCCACCAGGCGCGACATCTCGTCCATCAGCTGGCCCAGCGTGCGGTGCAGCCGCGCGTTGCCGCTGGCCTCGGCCACCGCCAGGTGAAAAGCCTTGTTGGCATCCATGAACACGCCGATCTGGTCGGTGAGCTGCAGCACGGGGTGCTGCACGCGGCAGGCGGCTTCCAGGTCGCGCAGCAGGGCGATGTCGGCGCGGCCCGCGGCCAGCCGCGCCGCCAGGGGTTCCAGCTGCACGCGCAGCATGAAGACTTCTTCGACGTCGCGCAGCAGGATGGGCGCGACCTGATAACCCTTGCGCGGCCGCGACCGCACGAAGCCTTCCTGTGCCAGGCGCGTCAGCGCGATGCGGCAACTGGTCTTGCGGATGCCGTAGCGCGCCATCAGTTCCGGCTCGGTGACGAAGGCCCCGGGC
The DNA here is from genome assembly GCF_900078705.1 of Bordetella ansorpii. Classification (GTDB taxonomy): domain Bacteria; phylum Pseudomonadota; class Gammaproteobacteria; order Burkholderiales; family Burkholderiaceae_B; genus Bordetella; species Bordetella ansorpii_A. The sequence goes on along the minus strand of NZ_FKIF01000007.1, from coordinate 472,219 downwards.
GGCAACCGGCACGACAGCACGTCGCGGCGGATGCGCGCATAGGCATCGTCGCCAGCGCTCAGGGCCGCCGCCGGATCATCGGACTCGGCATGCGCATCGAGGGTGGAAAGTTGAATGTCTGACATCGCCGTGGGGCTTTCTCATCGCTGCATTGAGCAGCTCACAGAAGTGATGAAGTGCGCTTACGCCTCGACGATTCTAGGGATGCGATGCGCATCCGCGAACGAAGAAAAAAAGCTTTGAATATGCGTGATCAAGCGGTTTTCACGCAGTCGGTGAGCGGCTCAGTTGGGCTGCCCAAGGCGGGGTGCGCACGGCTGTTGTGCATGCCCGGCAACGGTGCGCAACCTCGCAACGCCCGCGTTCGAGCGGCTTGCCGAGCACATGCCGGACATTTATGATGATAATCATCATATATTTTTAGCGGCAGAGCATTTGCCGTGCCCATCATCGCCCCAATCAGGGGATGCATCGCGGTGCACCTGCGCGGTGCAATTGCCATCGTCTTTTTCACAAGGAGTGCAGCATGACGAATGAGGATTCCATCGTGATCGTGGCGGCCGCGCGTACCCCGCTCGGCCGGTTCCAGGGCGCGCTGGCGCCGGTTCCCGCGCCCGTGCTGGGCGCCCTTGCCCTGCGCGAGGTATTGCAGCGCGCGGGCATCGATGCCGCCCGGGTCGATGAGGGATTCATGGGGTGTGTATTGCCGGCCGGGACTGGACAGGCGCCCGCGCGCCAAGCCATGCGCGCGGCGGGCGTGCCCGATGCGGCGGGAGCCACCACCGTCAACAAGGTGTGCGGCTCTGGCATGAAGGCCGTCATGCTGGCCCATGATGTGCTGCGCGCCGGCTCCGCCGACGTCGTGCTGGCGGGCGGCATGGAATCGATGAGCAACGCGCCGTATCTGCTGGCCAAGGCGCGCGGCGGCTATCGCTATGGACATGACAGGCTGTATGACCATGCCGCGCTGGATGGCCTGGAGGATGCGTACGAGGCCGGCCGCCCCATGGGAGATTTTGGCGAGGCCGCCGCGCAAGCCTATGGCTTCGACCGTGCGCGGCAGGACGCCTATGCGGTGCGCACCCTGCAGCGGGCGCGCGATGCGGTCCAGGAAGGTGCCTTCGCCCACGAAATCGTTCCGGTGCCCGTGCCAGGAAAAGGCGGCGACACCCTCGTCGCGCAGGACGAGATCCCGCTGCGGGTGTCACCCGAGAAGATTCCGTCGCTCAAGCCGGCGTTCCGCTCGGATGGCACCATTACCGCCGCCAGCGCGTCCGCCAATGCCGATGGGGCGGCCGCGCTGCTGCTGACGCGCCGCTCGCTGGCGCTGCGCGACGGGCTGCCGATACTGGCCGAGATCCGGGCGCACGCCACGCACAGCCAGGAACCCGCGTGGTACACCACCGCGCCGATTCCGGCGATCCGCAAGGTGCTGGACCGCGCGGGGTGGCAGGTAGGCGATGTGGATCTTTTCGAGATCAACGAGGCCTTTGCCGTGGTGGCGATGGCCGCGGCGCAGGATCTGGGCATTGCCGCCGATCGGCTGAATGTGCACGGCGGGGCGTGCGCCCTGGGCCATCCCATCGGCGCGACCGGCGCGCGGCTGCTCGTCACGCTCCTTTACGCATTGCGGCAGCGCGGCCTGAAGCGCGGCGTGGCGGCGCTGTGCATCGGCGGCGGAGAGGCCACGGCCATGGCGCTGGAGCTGCCGGAGGGCTGAACGCCAGCCATCCGCCAAGGCGGCGACCCCCTTGCCCGCGGCGGGAGACCGGAACTATAAAATAATGAATGGCAACGAGTCTCAATAGCGTCCGAGGGGCGGCTAGCAGCGGCACGCCACGCCCCCTCGGCAGCATGCCGCGGGGCCTGGTGCGGGCCGTTCGCTCGCCACCCGGCGCCCCAGCATGGATCGAGTAGCGGCATGAGAGCCGATGGCAAGCGCGAAGGGTTGCGGCAGGCGATGGCCTGGCTGCATACATGGTCAGGCCTGATCCTGGGCTGGCTGATGTTCATCATTTTCTTCACGGGCTCGCTGAGCTACGTGCGTGAAGAGATCACGCTGTGGATGCATCCCGAGGCGCATCGCGCGGCCGAGTCGGCCGACGCCGCATCGGTGGGGCTGTCGTACCTGCGGCAGCAGGCAGGGCAAGCCACGCGGTGGTGGATCGAGCTGCCGGGGCCGCGCAACAGCGGCATGGAGATCGCCTGGCGCAACCAGGAGCCGCGCGGCCAGCTCACCCGCGTCACGCTGGATGCCGGAACGGGCCAGGCGCTGGCCGTGCGCGCGACCGAAGGCGGCGACTTCTTCTATCACCTGCATGGCCACCTGTACGGCATGCCGCGCCTGTGGGCGCGCGCGCTGATCGGCTTTGCCGCCGCGGTGATGTTCGTGGCGCTGATATGCGGGATCATCACCCACAAGAAGATCTTCGCCGACTTCTTCACGTTCCGGCCGGGCAAGGGCGCGCGCTCGTGGATGGACGGGCACGCAGTGTCGGCGGTGCTGGCCTTGCCGTTCTATCTGGTGATGGCGTTCAGCGGCATGCTGCTGACCGGACCCAGCATCATGCCCTGGGCCAACCCGTCGTTGCCGGGGCCCGTCGTCGGCACCGACATCCGCGGCCGCATGGCGTTGCCGGATGCGAAGCAGGCCGGCGCGGCAGCCGATCCGATGCCCGTGGACCAGGCGCTGCCGCGGGTGCTGGCGCAGGCGCGCCAGGCGTGGGGCGAGGATGGCGTTGGACGCGTCATCGTGATCGATCCCAACAGCTCGCATGCGCGGTTCGACGTGCGGCGGCGCGGCGGCGGGCCGGTGCAGCCGGACGATCAACGCCTGTTCGATGCGTCCGGACGGCCCGTGGCCAGCGCCGGCGAGCCGCCCGGCGCCGCCGTGGCCGTCTATGAAAGCCTGCAGGCCGTGCACCGCGGCCGCTATGCCGATGCCTTGCTGCGCAATCTGTTGTGGCTCTGCGGCCTGCTGGGCACGGCAATGGTCGTCAGCGGCCAACTGCTATGGGTGAGCAAGCGCGTGCCGCCCGGCAAGCGGCCCACTTTCGGACAACGGCTGGTGCAGGTGATCAATGTGGGCATCCTGGGCGGCGCGCCGTTGGCCGTGGCAGTGTATTTCTGGATGAACCGGCTGGCGCCGGCGGACATGGCCGGTCGCGCGGGGGTGGAAGAGCAGGGATTCTTCATCGCCTGGGGCCTTTGCCTGCTGTGGGCGCTGGCGCGGCCGTACCGGCAGGCGTGGCGTTTTCCGCTGGCGCTGGCCGCGCTGCTGCTGGCGGGCTTGCCCGTGCTGAACGCCGCGACGGGAGGACTGGGATTGTTCGACAGCATCGGCCACGGGCAGTGGGCCGTGGCGGCGTTCGATCTGTACGCGCTGGGATTGGCGGCGTTGCTGGGCTGGATCGCCTGGCGTTCGGGCCGCGTGCGCGTGGCGGCAAAGAACGGGCGCGGCGCGGTGAAGGCCGTGCCTGCCTGAGCTACCGCAGCATCTGGCGCGCGCGCTGCTCCAGCATCTGCTGTTCCGTGGCATTGCGCGTCATGCCCGCCGCGCGCAGGAACTCCTGGCGCGCTTCCTCGCGGCGGCCCAGCCTGGCCAGCAGATCGGCCCGCACGCTGGGCAGCCAGTGATAGTGCATCAGGGCCGCGTCGGCGGCCAGGACATCCACGCAGTCCAGCCCCGCTTGCGGACCGTACGCCATACCCACGGCGACCGCGCGGTTCAACGCCACGACGGGGGACGGCGCCACCTGCGCCAGCGCATCGTAGAGCGCCACGATGCGCGGCCAATCGGTATCCGCCGCGGTTGCCGCGCGCGCGTGGCACGCCGCCAGCGCGCCCTGCAGCGCATACGGGCCGTGCGCCCCGCCCAATGCCTCGGCGCGTTGCAATGCCGCCAGCCCGCGCCGGATCAGCAGGCGATCCCACTGGCCGCGGTCCTGCTCCATCAGCAGGACGGGCTTGCCTTGCGCATCCGTACGCGCCTTCAGGCGCGAGGCCTGGATCTCCATCAGCGCGCACAGTCCATGCACCTCGCTGTCCCCGGGCGCCAGCCCTGCCAATACCCGGCCCAGCCTCAGCGCCTCGGTGCATAGCGCCGGCCTCGTCCAGTCCTGGCCCGCCGTGGCCGAATAGCCTTCGTTGAAGATCAGGTAGATCACCTCCAGCACCGAGGCCATGCGTCCCGCCCGCTCAGCCGGGCCCGGCACTTCGAAAGGCACGTTGGCCGCCGCCAGGGTGCGCTTGGCGCGCACGATGCGCTGCGCGATGGTGGGCTCGGGCGCCAGGAAGGCGCGCGCGATCTCGGTGGTGGACAGTCCGCCCAGCACCCGCAGCGTCAGCGCCACGCGGGCCTCGGCCGACAGTACCGGGTGGCACGCGGTGAAGACCAGGCGCAACAGGTCGTCGCCAATGTCGTCCTGCCGCGCCGCATCCAGGGCATCGACGAAATCGGGTTCGACGTGCTCGCTGCGCGATTCCATGTCGTGGCCCAGTTCCTCGTGCTTGCGCGCATGCAGCGCCTGCTGGCGCAGCGCGTCGCGCGCGCGGTTCTTGGCGGTGGTCATCAGCCAGGCTCCCGGGTTGTCGGGCACGCCATCCCGCGGCCAATGCTCCAGCGCCGCCACCAGCGCATCCTGCGCCAGTTCCTCGGCCAGGCCGACGTCGCGCACCATGCGCGCGACGCCCGCGATGACCTTCGCGGCCTCGATGCGCCAGACCGCCTCGATGGCGCGGCGGGTGGCTTCGCGGCTCATTGCGCGCCGCCCATCGCCTCCGGGTTCATGTAGAACACTTCCCACGCATGGCCGTCCAGGTCGTCGAAGCCATGCTGGTACATGAAGCCATGGTCCTGCGCCTTGCGCGGCGCGGTGCCACCGGCCGCCAGGGCCTTTTCCACCATGGCCTCGACCTCGGCGCGGCTGTCGCAATTCAGCGCGATCAGCACTTCGGTGGCCTTGCTGGCGTCGGCGACGGGCTTGCTGCAGAAGGTCTTGAAGTAGTCGCGCACCAGCAGCATGGCGTGAATGTTCTCGCCGATGATCATGCAGGTGGCGTTCTTGTCGGTGAACTGCGGGTTGAAGCTGAATCCCAGTCCGGTGAAGAAGGCGACGGACCTGTCCAGGTCGGCCACGGGCAGGTTGACGAAGATTTGCTTGGGCATGGCTGTCTCGCTTGCAGGAAAAGGGCGCTCAGGCGCGCGCGTTGCCGATCTGATTGGACGGCTCGATGGCGGGGCCGGGCAGGAAGTCCTCCATTTCGAACACGCGGCGGACTTCGATGGCGCATTCCTTGCCCGCGCCGCGTGGGTTGGGATAGCGCTTGCTCCATTCCAGGGCCTCTTCGGGCGTGCGGACCTGGATCAGGGTGTAGCCGGCAATCATCTCCTTGCTGTCGGCGAAGGGGCCGTCGATCACGCGGCGGCGATCCTTGCCGTCGTACTGCACGCGCCAGCCCTCGGCGGTGCGGCGCAGCCCGCTGGCGTCCAGCAGCACGCCGGCACGGGCCAGTGCGTCGTGATAGGCGCCCATGGCGGCCAGCAGGGATTCGTCGGGCATGAGGCCAGCCTCGCTTTCGGGGCTCGCCTTGACGATGATCATGTAGCGCATGTCGCAATCTCCTTGGGATCCGGAAAGGGCCGCGGGACTGCGGCTTTCATGGACACGACGGATGACGTGCGGCCAGATCGACATGGGCGGGATCGAATCAGGGAAAACCCTGACGAACGGTCACTCGAAACAGGGACCGAGCCTGCGTACCTCGACCGTGCACCATTGGGCGGCGGGGCATTCCTGGGCGATGGCGATGGCTTCCTCGCGCGTGACGTTCTGCAGCAGGAAGAAGCCGCCGATCATTTCCTTGGCCTCGGCATACGGGCCGTCCAGCAGGGTGGCGCGGCCTTCGCGCGATTGCACGCGCACGCTCTCGCTGGTCGAAGCCAGTGAACGCGCGTCGACCAGCTTGCCGCGCTCGTGCAGTGCCTCGCCATACTTGACCATGGCGGCGTAGGCGGCACGGCCCTGTTCTTCGGTGCGTTCGGCGCGCTGGCCGACGGGTTCGACGATAAGCAGCATGTACGACATGGAAGGCTCCAACGAACGGGGCGCCAGCCGGAAGGTGGCGGGGAATCTCTGCCGGGTTGTACGCCGCCTAGCTCGGGGGAGGCAAGTGGCATTTGCGGCGCGGGCCGGGGCATTTGCGGCAGCCCTATCGCCTAAGCATATAACTAGAAATTATTAATTCTTTTTTCTAACTTTCTTAGAATCATAAGAAATCAAGAGCCACGTCCATGACTGGCCTGTCTCACCTCCCGCACTAGGAAAAGAATCATGTTGCGCAAGTTGTACGCCGCCGCGTTGCTGGCCGCAGGGTTGTCCAGCGTCTGCCTGGCCGCGTCCGCCGCCGGTCCCGCCCTGGAGATCGGCTACCTGCCCATCCTGCCGGATGCCCAGTTGTTCGTCGCGCTGGAGAACGGCACGCTGCAGCCCCCCGGCGCGCCCGCACCCAGGCTGGTGTCGTTCCAGAGCGGCCCGGCGATGACGCAGGCCCTGATCGCCGGCCAGCTGGACGTGGCGTACGTGGGCATCGGCCCCGCGCTGGTGGCGCGCGCCAAGGGCGCCGACATCAAGGTGGTGGCGTCCAATATCGTCGAGCAGGTCAGCGTGGTGGCGCTGGGCGAACTGGCGCCGTACTTCGCCTCGGGCGACCCGTCGACGGCGTTCGCGCGGTTCGCCAAGGACAAGGGCCGCAAGGCCAGGATCGCCAGCTATCCCAAGGGCGCCGTGCCCGAGGCGGCGCTGCAGCACTGGATCCGCAAGGAACTGAAGGCCAATCCCGCCGATATCGACTTCATCTACCAGGGCGAGGCGCAGATCCAGCAGTCGCTGATGACCGGCGCCATCGATGGCGGCGCGGTGCTCGAGCCGACCACCAGCACCGTGCAGCGCCGCGTACCCGAGGCGCGCGTGGTGGCCCGTGGCTCGCAACTGTTTCCCAAGCAGCCGGGCGCCGTGCTGGTGGTGCGCGAGAAGCTGATCGCCGAGCATCCCGAGCGGGTGCAGCAACTGGTGCGCGCGCAGATCGACGCCAGCAGGCTGCTGCGTGACGATCCGGCCAAGGCATCGGGCTACGTGCAGAAGTACGTGGGCGGCGGCCGCCTGGATCCGGAGCTGGTTCAGCAGGCCATCCGCAATTCGCACGATCAGTTCGAGGCCGATCCGCGCGTGATCATCGAGCCCACCAGGCAATTGCAGGATTTCCAGGCCGAGCTGGGCACGCAGGCCGAACGCGCCGACATCGCGCAGCTGTTCGATACCCGCTTCTACGAGGCCGCGGCCAAGGCCGCCCAATGAGCCAGGCCGCCGCCTCGTTGGCGAGCCACGCGCCGGCCGCGGCGCCCAGGCTGCCTGGCGTGCGCCGCGCGCTGTACGGACTGCTGGGCATTGCGCTGTTCGTGGCCTTGTGGAAGGCCGCGCTGGCCTGGGAATGGGCGCCGCGCGGCACCTTGCCGGATCCCTTCGCCCTGCCGGGCGCGCTGGCGGGCGAATGGCGGTCGGGCCGCCTGTGGCCGGCCGCCATGTCCAGCCTGGTGCATTACTTCTGGGGATTGGCGCTGGGGACGGTGCTGGGCTTTTCCTTGGGGCTGGCCGCCGCCACGATGCACCGTTTCGACATGCTGCAGGCTTATCTGGTGCGTGTGCTGCGGCCGATTCCGCCGCTGGCGTGGGTCGTGTTCGCCATCGCCTGGTTCAAGGTCAGCCACGCGGGCGCGGCCTTCGTCATCGCCATCGGCGTGTTCTGGCTGAACTATTTCGCCACCTATGCGGCGGTCCGCAACGTCGAGCCGCGCTTCTACGAGCTGGCGCGCGCCTTCGGCCATGGCGGCTATGCCGCCAGCGCCTGGACGGTGACGCTGCCGGCCATCGCGCCGGGCGCGCTGGCCGGCGTGCGGGCCGGCATCGGCCAGGCCTGGATGACGCTGATCGCGGCCGAACTGCTGGGCGTGCCCGGCATGGGCCAGGAAATGAACGCGGCGGCGGGCGTGGGCGCCTATGACGTCGTGGTGGTCTACATGCTGGCGATTTCGCTGGTGTACACGCTGTGCGACCTGGTGTTCGTGCAAGCCGAGAAGAGGGTGCTGCAATGGCGTCCGTGATGGCTTTCGAGAATTTCTCGTACACCCACCCCGGCGCGCAGGCGCCGGTGATCCGCGGCCTGTCGCTGGACATCGAGGCGGGCAGCTTCGTCGCGGTGGTGGGCGGCTCGGGCGTGGGCAAGTCCACGCTGTTGCGCGCCGCGGCCGGCCTGACCGAGCCCGGCGGCGGCACGGTGCGTTTTCATGGCACGGGCGCGCCGGACCGCCGGCCGCGCGCGGTGGTGTTCCAGGACGGCCGGCTGATGCCGTGGCGCCGGGTCGATGCCAACGTGGCCTATGGCCTGGAAGGGCTGGAACTGTCCAAGACGGACCGCCAGCAGCGCGTGCGCGCCGCGCTGGCGCTGACGGGCATGGCCGCCTTCGAGCGCCGCTGGCCGCACCAGTTGTCGGGCGGGCAGGCGCAGCGCGTGGGCATCGCCCGCGCCCTGGCCGTCAAGCCTGACCTGCTGCTGATGGACGAGCCCTTCAGCGCGGTCGACGCCATCACGCGCCGCAATCTGCAGGCCGAGCTGATCCGCGTGTGGGAGGCCTCGGGCGCGGCCATCCTGTTCGTCACGCACGACATCGAGGAAGCCGTGTTCCTGGCGGACCGCGTGGTCGTGCTGGGCGGGCATCCTGCCTCGGTGGTGGGTACACTGGACATCGCCGAACCGCGGCCGCGTTCGCGGGTCGGCGCGTCCTTCGCGCGCGACGTCGCGACCGTCACCGAACTGCTGCAGAATGCCTGAATCCCAACCCGTCCGCCTGCTGATCCACGCTTCCACGCCCGACGCCTTGCAGCGCGCGCGCCGCAACGCGGCCAACCTGCTCAAGGCCGAGCCGTCGGCGCAGGTGGAGATCGTGGTGAACGCGGGCGCGGTGGCCGCCGCGCTGGCCCAGCCGGATGCCACCGATACGTACCTGGCCGTGTGCGCGAACACGCTGGCCGCGGGCGGCCTGCGGGCGCCGCAAGGGCTGACGGTGGTGTCCGCCGCCGTGCTGCACCTGGCGCGCCGGCAGCAGGAAGGCTGGGCGTATATCCACGCCTGATCGCTCCCGGGCCGGGCTGCGCCGCGCGCTGCTAACATCTGACCCCTGTGTTTCTTGACGATAGGCGGGGGACTGCGGCCATGACGACGCGATGGGGGTGGATGTTGACGCGCGTGATGCGTCGCCTGTGGGTGCGTGCCACCCTGATCGGCATCCTGGGCGTGGCGACGGCGGTGCTGGCCGCCGTCGTCCAGCGCTATGTGCCGTGGGAGATCCCGGGCACCATCCGCGCCGATGCGGTCGACAGCATCCTGGCCATCATCGCGTCCAGCATGCTCACGGTCACCACGTTCTCGCTCAGCGTCATGGTGTCGGCGTATGGGTCGGCCACAAGCAACGTCACGCCGCGCGCCACCCGGTTGCTGATGGAAGACCGGGTGACCCAGAACGTGCTGTCCACGTTCATCGGTTCGTTCCTGTTCAGCATCGTGGGCATCGTGGTGCTGAAGACCGGGGCCTACGGCGATCGCGGCCGGGCCATCCTGTTCGTGGTCACCATCGGCATCATCGTGCTGATCGTCGTCTCGCTGCTGCGCTGGATCGACCACCTGACGCGGCTCGGACGCGTGGGCGAGACCACCAGCCGGGTGGAGCAGGCGGCGAAGCGGGCGATCGAGCAGCGCCTGCAGGAACCCTACCTGGGCGGCGTGCCGCTATGGGACCCCGGGCGCGAGGTGCCGGCCTCGGCGACGCCGGTGTACGCCCAGGCCATCGGCTACATCCAGCATATCGACATGGAGGCGCTGGCCCGGTGCGGGCAGACGCTCGACGCCGATGTTTTCGTGCCGTTGAATCCGGGCGCCTTCGTCTATCCGGACTCCGTGCTGGCCTGGGTGGGACCGCATGCGGCGGGGGACGATCCGCAGCCGGCCCATGACGGTCTCCTGGCCGCTTTCGCCATTGGCGACGAACGCGATTTCGACCAGGATCCGCGCTTCGGGCTGGCGGTCATGAGCGAGATCGGTTCCCGGGCCATGTCGGCGGCCGTCAACGACACGGGGACGGCGATCGACGTGATCGGCAGGGCCGCGCGCCTGCTCGGCGCGTGGGCGCAGGGAGGCAGGAAGATCGCGGATGCCGACGTCACGTATCCCCGCGTGCACGTGGCGCCGCTGTTGACCGCCGACCTGTTCGAGGATGCATTCCTGCCGCTGGCGCGCGACGGCGCCGGGCTGATCGAGGTGCAACTGCGCCTGCGCAAGTCCTTGTTCGCGCTGGCCCGGATGGGGGATGCCGATTTCCGGGCCGCCGCCCTGCATCAGGCCGAGGTGGCACTGCTGCGTGCGGAAGCCGCGCTGACGTTGGATGCCGAGCGGGCGCGGCTGCGCGAGGTCACCCACGCGCCGCCAGGTGTCCGGCCCGCGGCGTAACCCGAGGGGCGGGACGGTGTATGCTGTGTTTTTATACAGATGTCCGCCGCCACCATCCGGCCAGGATGCCGCGCCGCGCCGATGAGGCACGCCGGGCGGGGTGGGCAGATTCCTTTCTCCATGCACACCGATTCTTCCGACTGGACTTCCCGCTTCATCGCCATCGCCACCGAGCAGGCCGATGGCGACGGGGCACACGATCTGAACCACCTGCACCGCGTCTGGAACGTGGCCGCCACGCTGCTGGCCGATCATCCCGAGGCCGATGCCCTGGCGGTGCAGGCCGCGTGCTACCTGCACGACCTGGTCAATTTGCCCAAGAACCATCCCGAGCGTGCCCAGGCCTCGCGCATGGCCGCCGAACTGGCCCGCCGCAAGCTGGCCGATGCCGGGTTTCCCGCCGGCAAGCTGCCGGTGGTGTGCCACGCCATCGAGGCGCACAGCTTCTCCGCCGGCATCGCGCCGCGCAGCATCGAGGCCGCCATCGTGCAGGATGCGGATCGGCTGGATGCGCTGGGGGCGGTGGGCCTGGCGCGGTTGTTCTACACGGCGGGCCGCATGGGTTCGGCGTTCGCGCATCCGTCGGACCCGCTGGGCCAGGATCGGGAACTGAACGATCAGGCCTATGCGCTGGATCACATCGAATGCAAGCTGGCGGGGCTGCCGGCGTCGATGCGGACCGAGGCGGCACGGCGGCTGGGTGAAGCGCGCGTGGCGTGGCTGCGCCAGTTCAGGGATACCTTCGTGGCGGAATGGGGGCAGTCCGCGCCCGGGGCCTCACCGCAGGACCGCGCCTGTTTATCGGCATCTTGAAACGGGGCTGGCGCGCGTACGCCAGCCATTGTGTCATTGCGCGGATGCGCCCGGCGCTCGATCCGGCTGTTCGCCGGCGGCACGAGGCACGGCGGGGGCGTCGGCCGCTGGCGCGGCAGCGGGTCCGGTGGCGGAGGCTGCCTTGCCCGCCGCCGCCTGGGTGGCATCGCTTTCCTTCGGCGCCGTCCGCATGATCAGTTCCACGCGCCGGTTCGCGGCGCGGCCCTGGGCGGTGTCGTTGGGTTGCAGCGGGTGCGTATCCGCGTAGCCCACCGCCCGCAGGCGGTTGCCGTCCACGCCGTCGCGCACCAGTTCGCGCAGCACGCTGGTGGCGCGGCTGGTGGACAGTTCCCAGTTGGACGGGAACTGGCGCGTCTGGATCGGCACGTTGTCGCTGTGGCCTTCGATCGACAGGGGATGGTTGCTGCGGTTGACCACGCCGGCCAGCTTCTTGATCAGGCCCAGTCCGGAGGGGCTGAGCGAGGCCTGGCCGGACGGGAACAGCAGTTCGGTGCTGATGCGGAAGCTGACCGACTGGCTGTTCACCACTACCTGGATCGAGTCGCCCAGGCCTTCCAGGCCCATGTCCTCGATGGATGGCGGGGGCGGGGGAGCGGGCACCATCGGACCGTTTTCCACGGTTTCGGTGGGTTCGTGGACCGGGCCTGCGGGCTGGGCGGCGGGGTCGGGCAGATGCGCCCATTCGGCCGGGATGGCGGGCAGGCCGTCGATCCGGTCGAGGTCGCCCTGGTAGGGGGGCAGCCCGCCGCGCGCCACCGAGCCCACCACGGCGATGGGCTGGTCGTGCGTGGTGTGCCAGCCGTACATGCGCGTCACGCCCAGCATCACCACCAGCATGGCCAGCAGCAGCGTGAGCAGGTCGAGATAGGTGATGAGCCAGTGGTCGGGCTCGTGGTCGACCGCCTCGGGCACGTGCCAGCGCGCGAAGCGGTCGGCGTTGTTCCGGTTGACGCGCGCCAGCGGCGAGGCACGCTTGCGCTCGGCGCGCCGGCGCTCTTCGATCAGGTCGGCCAGCGAGGGCCGTGCCACGCCGGTCATTGCCGTGCCGCCGCCTTGACGGGCGCCGCCGCGGCGGGCGCGCCAGGGGCGCGGCGAGGCGCCGGCCTGGGTTCGGGCTGGCCGCCGTCGTAGACCTCGTCCTCGACCTGCAGCATGAACGAGTTCAGCGTTTCGCGCACCACGGCCGGGCCGCGTCGCTCGCACATCATCGAGATGCCTTGCAGCACCATGTTCAGCAGGGTGACACGGCGTTCGGTGCGGCGTTCGAGCTTCACGGCCACCGGCTTGCACAGCAGGTTGGCCAGCAGCAGGCCGTAGAAGGTGGTCATCAGCGCCACGGCCAGGTGGCGCGCGATGGCGTCCATGGCGCCGTCGCCCAGCACCGACATCAGGTTGATCAGGCCGACCAGCGTGCCCAGCATGCCGAAAGCCGGTGCGAAGCTGGCCATGGTGCGGAACATCTGCGCCTCTGCCTGTTCACGAGCGCGCATGCGGGCGATGCGCCACTGCAGCAGTTCGATGATCTGTTCCTCGGGCGTGTTGTCGATGATGAGCTGCACGCCGGTGCGCAGGAAGGGATTGGACACCTTCTTCAGCGCGGCCTCGACCTTGTGGACGTCGTTGTTCATCCACAGTTGCGACATGGCGACCAGTTCGTCGATGTCGCGCTGGGTGTCGCCGCGGTCGTTGTGGAACACGGTGCGCAGCAGCGGCGGAATGCGGCGGATCTCGGCCAGCGGATAGGCGATGAACAGCGCGGCGCAGGTGCCGCCCAGCACGATGGCCAGGCCGGGCAGGTTCAGGTAGGCCACCGAGTCGATCGCCGAAAAGGCGACGACCAGGATCAGGGTGATGATGCCCAGCAGCAGGCCGATGAGGGTGGACAGATTCATGGAATTCAGGCCCCGGTAGGGAAGCGCGCGGACGGACGGCGGGCATGGACCCCGCGGTCGAGAACATCCGGCCCGAGGATTCTAGCCAGGGAGGCCCGCGTCCAATCGAATGAAAAAGGCCCGAAAACCTCAGGTTTGGGATTTGCAGGCCGTTAACTTCCGGTCGCCTGCCGCCTGGCTTGGTCCGCTTGGAAGCATGAGCCTGGCAAAGTGCGACGCCCGGCCGGCGCCGGGCCGGGCGGCGCGAGCCATGCGGCACTGTTTTCCATCCTCCCGTTACGCGGGCATTTGCCCCGACCCGTGAGATCATCGGGGATTGATCCCGGTTGCCGTCAGCCCGGATCCCCTTTCAGGAGCACCGAATGCCCACCCCCCAAGATAGCGCCAGCATGGCGGTGTTCTGCGATTTCGAGAACCTTGCGCTGGGGGTGCGAGACGCCAACTACGCCCGCCTGGATATCCGCCTGGTGCTGGAGCGGTTGCTGCTCAAGGGCAGCATCGTGGTCAAGAAGGCCTATTGCAATTGGGAACGCTACCGCGAATTCAAGGAAGGCATGCACGAGGCCAATTTCGAGCTGATCGAGATTCCGCACGTGCGGCAGTCGGGCAAGAATTCGGCCGACATCCGGCTGGTGGTGGACGCGCTGGACCTTTGCTACACCAAGAGCCACGTCGACACGTTCGTCATCATCAGCGGCGACTCGGATTTCTCGCCGCTGGTGTCCAAACTGCGCGAGAACGCCAAGCGGGTGATCGGGGTGGGCGTCAAGCGCGCGACGTCGGACCTGCTGGTGGCCAATTGCGACGAGTTCATCTTCTACGACGACCTGGAGCGGGAGCGCCGCCGCGCGGCCGAAGCGCGCAATCCGGTGGCCGCGCCGCCCGTCGCCGCCACGGCGGTGGCGCAACCGACGCTGGACGAGGCCGAGAAGCGCAAGCTGCAGGCGCTGGAACTGATCGTGCAGACCTTTGACGCCCTGACGACGGAAGAGGGCGACAGCCAGCGCATCTGGGCCTCTACCTTGAAGAACGCGATCAAGCGGCGCAAGCCGGATTTCTCCGAGTCTTATCATGGCTTCAAGGCCTTCGGGCACTTGCTGGAAGAGGCGCAGGCGCGCGGGCTGCTGACGCTGGGACGCGACGAGCGGTCCGGCACCTACGTCAGCCGGGCGGCCGTGCCGGACCTGGTGGTGCGCACCGACGAGAGAAGGTCCGGAGGCTCTCGGCAGTCGATGCCGGGACCGTCTGGACGGCGCAGGGGCGGCGCGGCGCGCAACCGGTCGGCCGAGGCGGGCGTTCAAGCCGAAGCGGCCGAGTCCCGGGTGAACGAAGACCGGTCAACGCCGGGCGCGAGCGCCCAGACGCCGCGTGCGGCGGTCGTGGCGCCGGTGCCAAACGGGCCGTCGACGGGGGCGCTCGACACTGTCGCTGCGGTCTCCCCGGCAGTCGCGGCGGAAGCCGACGATACGAGCGTGCCGGCGCGTGCCGCCGAAGCCGGTGACGGAAATCGCCGATCGAAGGCGCGCAGGGGCGGGGGAGCAAGAACGCGTACGGAGGCGGCGAAGGAGGGCGGCGCACAATCCGCCAACGAACGCTCGCAACCAGAGGGCGAACGCCTGCACGCCGTGACCGGCCGCCAGCGCGAACCCTCGGTATCGGCCCTGGCCGGCGTGCCGATCCCGACGATCGCGCCACTGGGCGCCACGCCGAAGAAGGCGCCCGCCGACGCGTCGCAGCCGCCGGCCAAGCCGGCCAGAAAGTCGGCCAGGAAAACCACCCCTTCCAAGGCCGAGGCGCCGGATGAGGCCGCCACGCCGGCCAAGGCGGTGAAGCGTCCGCGTGCCGCGAAGAAGGCGAAGCCTGCCGGCGAAGGCTGATCTGCCAGACGGGCGCTGATCGGCCAGACGGGCGGCTGAAGTAAAGACCGGGACGCGCCCCGCAAGCGCTGGCGCGTCCCGCCGCGGGCTCGCTAGTGATGCGAGCGGGAAGCCCGGTTGTGCTGCGGCTTGCCGCTGCGCGAGGTGTGCGCCATGTCTTCCAGTTCCGGCTTGCTCATCGAGTCGTACATGGATTTGGACGCACCCTTCAGGTCGCGGACCTTGGTGTCGCCCTTCTTGGCGGACAGGGCCGCGCCGGCGGCCTTTTGCTGGGCTTGGGACTTGGCTGGCATGGAGGGTCTCCTTGACAGGGGTCGTCACGGTCGCCGGGCGGGACCGGCGGGATGCCGGTGCGTCCTCGCAACCGAATCTTCATGCTATCAAGATGCATCGGCAGGGATGCAACGCCCCGTTGCGGGATGAAAAGGGTCTGTGCCGGATCGGACGCGCAGCGGGCGGGAGCCTGCGCGCGGTCGGGTTGCGTTACATCATTTCCGGCGAGGGAGGATGCGGCCCTGTGCTTCGAGCGCATGCCGTCGATGTCCCGCGTGGCCGTCAGGGGGCAGTGGCAGGCGCCTGCCCCTATACCCCCAGGTACCGCGCCAACTGCCCGGGCTGTGCCGCGAAGGCCGCGCTGTCGCCGCTTTCCACCAGCCGCCCCTTCTCCATGACCACGCAGCGGTCGGTGTGCGCCAGCACCGCTCGGAAATTGCGGTCGACGATCAGGGTGGACATGCCGGTGGCGCGGATGCGGCCCACGATGTTCCAGATCTCGGCCACGATCAGCGGCGCCAGGCCTTCGGTGGCCTCGTCCAGCACCAGCAGGTCCGGGTTGGTCATCAAGGCCCGGCCGATGGCCAGCATCTGTTGCTCGCCGCCGGACAACTGCTGGCCGCCATGGTCCAGCCGCTCCCGCAGGCGCGGAAACGTGTCCAGCACGCGTTCGTACGTCCAGCCGGCGCGCGGCCCGCGGCCGGCGCGGGCCGCCACCATCAGGTTTTCGCGCACGCTCAGGTTGGGGAAGATGCCGCGGCCCTCGGGCACATAGGCCACGCCCAGCCGCGCGATGGCATGCGGCGCGGCGCGCGTGCAATCCCGGCCGTCGATGCGCACGCTGCCGCGCTCGGCGCGAACCAGCCCCAGCAGGGTGCGGATCAGCGTGGTCTTGCCCATGCCGTTGCGTCCGACCAGGCCGATGGATTCGCCGGGAGACACGTCCAGGTCCACGCCGCGCAGTACGTGGCTGGCGCCGTAGTAGGTGTGCAGGCCGCGCGCCTGCACCAGCGGCTGGGCCGCGCCGGGATGGCCCTGTGCGATGGCGGCATGGATCATGCGTGGCCTCCGGTGGCTGCACTGCGGTGGGCGGGAGCGCCGTCTGCCAGGGTTTCCTCGCCCAGATAGGCGGTCTGTACCGCCGGGTTGGCGCGGATCGTGGCCGGATCGCCGCTCGCGATGGCGCAGCCGTTGACCATCACGGTGATGGTCTCGGCCACGCGGAACACCGCGTCCATGTCGTGCTCGACCAGCAGGATCGCGTGGTCCCGTTTCAACGCCTGCAGAAGGTCCAGGATGCGGTCGGTTTCCTCGGGCCCCATGCCGGCCAGCGGCTCGTCCAGCAGCAGCACGTCGGGCTGGCCGGCCAGGCACATGGCAATCTCCAACTGCCGTTTGCGGCCGTGCGGCAACTGGCCCGCCGGACGCTGGGCATCCGCCTGCAGGCCGGTGCTGTCCATGGCCCGCCGCGCCATGTCGGTGCTGTGCGCGCAGCCTTCGGCGCTGCGCCACCAGTGCCAGAAGCGCTGCCGGC
This sequence comes from Bordetella ansorpii, assembly GCF_900078705.1. Classification (GTDB taxonomy): domain Bacteria; phylum Pseudomonadota; class Gammaproteobacteria; order Burkholderiales; family Burkholderiaceae_B; genus Bordetella; species Bordetella ansorpii_A. The sequence goes on along the minus strand of NZ_FKIF01000007.1, from coordinate 455,252 downwards.
CGGCCTGGGCGGCCAGCCGGCAGTTCTCGTGCACGGTCAGTTCCGGAAAGAGCGTCGAGCGTTGATAGGTGCGGCCCAGGCCGGCGCGCGCACGTCGCGGTTGCGGCCAGGCGGTGACGTCCTGGCCGCCCAACTGGACGGTGCCGCCGCTGGGCGGCAGTTCGCCGGACAGGATGTTGATCAACGTGGACTTGCCCGCGCCGTTGGTGCCGATGACGGCATGCACGGCGCCGCGGCGCAGTTCGAGCGAGACGCCGTCCACGGCCACGAGACCGCCGAAACGGCGCGTGATGCCGGTGGCGGCAAGCATGACGTCAGCCATGGGGGCCTCCGGAAGCGACGAGAGTAGGGCGGGCGCCTCGCGCGGCGCCGTCCCGTGCGGAGTCGGCGCGGCCGGGCGCGGCAGTCTCTTCGCCTGCGTCGTCCGGCGCGCAGGCGTGCGCTGGCGCATGCATGCCGGGCGGCTTGCCCGTGCCGCGCAACCGCGCCGGCAATCCGATCAGCCCATCCGGCAGCAGCGCCACCAGCGCGATGATGGCCAGTCCCAGCGACAGGTGCCAGTGCTGCGCATACGTGCCGAACACGGCCTCGGATTGGAACAGTTCCTGCAGCAGCACCAGCGAGGCCGCGCCCAGCACGGCGCCGCCGGGCCGGCGCAGGCCGCCCAGGATCACCATCAGCAGGGCCAGGCCGGACTGCTCCCAGGCCAGCAGCTCGGGCGTGACGAAGCCGTCCTTCAGCGCATACAGGAAGCCCGCCAGACCGGCCAGCATGCCCGCCAGGACATAGGCCGTCAGCTTGTACGGATACGTGTCGTAGCCGGCCGCGCGCATGCGCTGCTCGCTGATGCGGATGCCGGCCAGCGCCGCGCCGAAGGGCGAGCGCCGCAGCATGCCGACGAACAGCCAGCCCAGCGCCAGGCAGGCCAGCGCGAAGAAATAAAAGGCGGTGTCGCTGGACAGGTCGAACAGCAGCCCGCCGCCGAGCGCGGGTTCCGGGCGGAAATACAGGTAGATGCCGTCGCTGCCGCCGCCGACCTTGGTGTCGTGGAACACGTAGTACGCCATCTGCGAGAAGGCCAGCGTGACCATGATGAAGTAGATGCCGCGCGTGCGCAGCGCCAGCGCGCCGGTGGCCAGCGCGTAGACGCCCGCCCCCAGCACTGCCGCCGGCAGCAGCCACCACAGCGGCGCCGGCCCGGCCGAGGGCGTCAGCAGCGCGGCGCAGTAGGCGCCGATGCCGAAGAACGCCGCGTGCCCCAGGCTGACCAGGCCCGCGCCGCCCACCAGCAACTGCAGGCTGAGGGCGAACAGCGCATAGATCATGATCTTCAGCGCCAGTCCCGTGGCGTAGCCGCCGGCCAGCGACGGCACCACGGCCAGCGCCAGCAGGACCAGCACGGGTACGAACAACGAAAGCGAAACAGCCTTGCGCATGAGGGATTCAGCCTTGTTTGAACAGCCCTTCGGGCTTGCACAGCAGGATGCCGGCCATCAGCACGTACACCAGCACGCCCGCGGCGGCCGGGAACAGCACCTGGCCGAAGGTCTCGACGACGCCCACCAGCATCGCGGCCAGGAAGGCGCCACGGATCGAGCCGATGCCGCCGATCACCACCACCACGAAACACACGATCAGCACCCCATGGCCCATGCCCGGATACACCGAGGACACGGGGGCGGCGATGGTGCCCGCCAGCGCGGCCAACGCCACCCCGGCGGCGAACACCATGCGGTAGAGCCGGTTGATGTCGATGCCCAGCGAGCCGATCATTTCGCGATTGCTGGCGCCGGCGCGCACCATCATGCCCAGCCGCGTGCGGGTGATGACCAGGTACAGCAGCAGCCCCACGCCCAGCCCGACGGCCGAGATGAACAGGCGGTACACCGGGTAGGTCATCAACCCGCCCAGCGAAATGGAGCCCTGCAGCCAGGCGGGCATCGGCACGCCGTGCACGTCATTGCCCACCAGGATGCTGCGCAGCTCCTCGAACACCAGGATCAGGCCGTACGTCATCAGCACCTGCTGCAGGTGGTCGCGCCGGTACAGGTAGCTGAAGAACGCCGCTTCCAGCAGGTATCCCAGCAGGGCGGCCGCCGCCACGCAGACGATCACGGTGGCGAAGAACCCGCCGCCCAGCGTGCGGTCGACCCACGGCCCCAGCGCGAACGCCATGTAGGCGCCGATCATGTAGAAGCTGCCATGGGCCAGGTTGATGATGCCCATGATGCCGAAGATCAGCGTCAGCCCGCTGGCCACCAGGAACAGCAGCAGGCCGTATTGCAGCGCGTTCAGGCACTGGATGAGGAAGACGGCGGGATCCATCCTGGCTCCGGCCTACAGGCGGCAGCCGCGCGCGGGATCGGCCAGCTTGCGCGCGGCCACTTCCTGCACCAGGTTGTCCAGGCCGTTTACCTTGCGCAGATAGATGTCCTGCACCGGGTTGCCGGCGGCCGACAGCGTGAAGGAGCCGCGCGGGCTGTCGATGGTGGCGCCGCGCATCGCCTTGCGGAAGTCGTCTTTCTTGCCGATGTCGCCCTTCACGGCGGCCAGGCCGGCCTGCATCATCTGCGCGGCGTCGTAGCCCTGCACGGCGTATACGTCCGGCGGCATGCCGTAGGCCTTGTCGTAGGCCGCGCGGAAGGTGTTGTCGCGCGGGGTGTTCAGGCCGTCGGCGTAGTGCAGCGTGGTCAGCAGGCCCTGCGCGGAATCGCCCTGCGCCTTGAGCGTGCCGTCGGTCAGGAAGCCCGAGCCGTACAGCGGAATGGTCTTGCCCAGGCCCGCCGCGTGGTAGTCCTGCACGAACTTCACCGCGCCGCCGCCCGCGAAGAAGGCGAACACCATGTCGGGCTTGGACGCGGCGATCTCGGTCAGCAGCGATTGGAATTCCACGTTCGGAAAGGGCACGTTCAGGTGCTTCCGCACCTTGCCGCCGGCCTTCTCGAAGCCTTCCTGGAAACCGTTGACGGCCTCGTCGCCCGCCGCGTATTTCCACGTGACGGTGATGGCGGTCTTGTGGCCGCGGGCCGCGGCCACCGGGCCCATGGCGTAGGCCGGCTGCCAGTTGGTGAACGAGGTGCGGAAGATGCCCGGGCCGCACATCGGACCGGTGATGGCGTCGGCGCCCGCGTTGGGCACGATCAGCGTGGTGTTGCTGTCCTTGGCGGCCTTGGCCAGGGCCATGGCCACGCCCGAGTGCACCGTGCCCACCAGCACGTCGACCTGGTCGCGCTTGATCAGCCGGTTGGCGTTCTCGGAGGCCTTGGCCGGATTGGATTCGTCGTCGACCTTGAAATACTCGATCTCGCGGCCGCCCAGCTTGCCGCCCTGTTCGGCGACGTACAGCTTGAAGCCGTTCTCGATGGCGTTGCCCAGTGCGGCGTAGGTGCCGCTGTAGGGCAGCATGAAGCCCACCTTGATCTTGTCGGCGGCCGATGCGCCCGCCGCGAGGCACAACAGGGCGCTGGCGGCGGCGCCGCGCAGTATGGCGTGTTGCATGGTTGTCTCCTGGTTTTTATGTATGGCTGCCGGCATTGCGGGCCGGGTCTTGCGGGAAACGCCGGGCGGCGCGGTCTACAGCGAGGCTTCTTCCAACTGCCGCAGGCGGAACCGCTGGATCTTGCCGGTGGCGGTCTTGGGCAGTTCTTCGGTGAAATTGATCTGGCGCGGATACTTGAAGGGCGCCAGGTGCTGCTTGACGTATTGCTGCAGGGCCGCGCCCGTGCTGTCGTCGGGTTCGTAGCCGGGCCGCAGCACCACGTAGGCCTTGGTCTTGACCAGGCCGTCGTGGTCGGGCACCCCGATCACGGCGGCCTCCAGCACCGCCTCGTGCTGGATCAGCACGTTCTCGACTTCAACCGGCGACACGTACTGGCCGCTGACCTTGATCATGTCGTCGCTGCGGCCGGCATAGGTGTAGTAGCCGTCGGCATCGCAGACGTACTTGTCGCCGCTTTTCAGCCAGTCTCCCTGGAAGCACTGGCGCGTCTTGTCGCGGTTGTTCCAGTACATCAGCGCCGTGCTGGGGCCCTTGATGTACAGGTCGCCGATGGCGCCGGCGGGCACGGGCAGGCCGGTGTCGTCGCGCAGTTGCACCTCGTAGCCCGGCACGGGCTTGCCGGTGGTGCCGTAGCGCAGGTCGCCGCTGCGGTTGGACAGGAAGATGTGCAGCATCTCGGTCGACCCGATGCCGTCCAGGATCTCGCAGCCGAAATGGCGCGTGAAGCGGTCGCCGATGTCGCGCGGCAGGGCCTCGCCCGCCGACGTACAGACGCGCAGCGCCACCTGCTGGCGCGGCGGCAGGTCGGCGGCGGCCAGCATGCCGGCGTACAGCGTGGGCACGCCATAGAAGATGGTGGGACGGTGGGTGGTCAGCCGCTTGAACACGGCCTGCGGCGTGGGACGCTCGTCCATCAGCACGGTGGTGGCGCCCACCGACAGCGGGAAGGTCAGGCCATTGCCCAGGCCGTAGGCGAAGAACAGCTTGGCCGCCGAGAACACCACGTCGTCCTCGCGGATGCCCAGCACCGGCTTGGCGTACAGCTCGGCCGTGTGCCACAGGTTGCCGTGCGTATGCACCACGCCCTTGGGCTTGCCGGTGGATCCGGAAGAGTACAGCCAGAACGCGATCTCGTCGGCGAGCGTGCGCACCGCGGGCACGGTGGGCGAAGCGGCCAGCCGGGCGTCGAAGTGCAGCGCGTCGGCGGGCGGCGTGCCCGCGGGCTGCGACACGACCACATGCTCGACGTCGTGGCCGCCCTGGGCCATGGCCGCCTGCAGCACCGGCAGGAGCGGGCCGGACACGAACACGGCGCGCGAGCGGCTGTGCTGCAGGATGTAGGCGTAGTCGTCGGCCGTCAGCAGGGTGTTCACCGCCACCGGCACCACGCCGGCGTGCAGCGCGCCCAGGAAGGCCACGGGCCAGTCGACGGTGTCGTGCATCAGCAGCAGCACGCGCTCTTCGCGGCGCAGGCCCAGGCCGCGCAGCAGGCCGGCGCAGCGCGCCACGCGCTCGGCCAGTTCGCCATAGCTGAGCTGGCGCTGGTCGTCGATGTAGGCCGTCTTGGCGGCGCGCGCGGCGTTCAGCGCGGCCAGGTGGCTGGCGAAATTCAGTTCGGCGGGGCAGTGGTTCATGCTTGTCTCCGGATTTTTTATCTGTATGGGCGCCCGCGCGCCCGTTTCAGCCGGTGGGGTCATGCGTCGCAGGCATGGCGGCGCCGGATGTCAGGGGCGGGTGAATTCGATGGCGCCCTGCGGCAGCAGGTACAGCACCAGGGCGCGGCCCTGGCTGACGGTGGGGCGGTGCGCCGAGCCGGGGCCGTAGACCAGCCACCCGGCGCCGCGGCCGTCGAAGCGCGCCGTGTCGTCCAGCGGCATGATCAGGTCGATCTCGCCGTTGGGATGGGAATGGTGGGGGCCGGCAAGATCGTTCATGTCGACCACGTCCACCGAATAGCCGCCCAGGTCGTCGGCGGGCTTGATGACGCGGCCATAGCGGATGCCGCCGCCTTCGCGATCGCACATCCAGCCATCGGCGATCGCGGCCTGACAGGTCTGGAAGAGGTGCTGGTACTGAGGACTGTCCGGGCCGAACGCCTGGTTCAGCCGGTCTTGCAGGGTGGCATCGAGCGGCGCGCCGCCGATGCGGTCGGTCACTTCCCGGATCAAGGCTCGGAACTGGTCAGGCGAGCTCACGGATGTCTCCTTTACACTGTGGCGCGGGTTGCCGGGCATGAATTTCAATGCTTCTTTTGAGCAGCCCGCCGTGCGATGTACGTCGGTTGAATGGAAAAATAGTGCTTTGACGAATGTGCGTCAAGCACTATAGTGCATAAAATCGCGATTTAAGGGTTATTGCGGAGCAACGAACACCCATGACTCAAGCGCTCGATCTGGCGCCTGCCGAACCCCCGCGCGAGGCCTTTCTGGTGGCCTTGGGCGAACGCGTCCGTCGCCTGCGCGCGATCCGGGGCATGACGCGGAAAAGCCTGGCCCAGGCGACGGGCGTGTCCGAACGCCACCTGGCCAATCTGGAACACGGGGTGGGCAACGCCTCGGTATTGGTGCTGCTGCAGATTGCGCGCGCCTTCAATTGCGCGCTGGCCGAACTGGTGGGCGACGTGACCACCGAATCCCCGGAATGGCTGCTGATCCGCGAACTGCTCAGCGGCCGCGGCGAATCCGACCTGCAGCGCGCCCGCGAGGCGCTGACGCAACTGTTCGGCGCGGGCGGCCAGCGGCCCAACCGTTTCCAGCGCATCGCGCTGATCGGGTTGCGCGGCGCGGGCAAATCCACGCTGGGCCAGATGCTGGCCGAAGACCTGGGCTATCCGTTCGTCGAGCTGAACCGCGAGATCGAACGCGTGGCGGGTTGCGGCATCTTGGAGATCCACAATCTGTATGGCCCCAACGCCTACCGCCGCTACGAGCGCCGGGCGCTGGAAGAGGCCGTGCAGCTGTACCCCGAAATGGTGCTGGCCACGCCGGGCGGACTGGTGTCCGAGCCGGCCACCTTCAACCTGCTGCTGGCGCACTGCTATACGGTATGGCTGCGCGCCACCCCCGAAGAGCACATGGGGCGCGTCATGGCCCAGGGCGATTTCCGGCCCATGTCGGGCAGCACCGAGGCCATGGCGGATCTGAAGCGCATCCTGGCCGGCCGGGAAGCGTTCTACGCCAAGGCCGACCTGACCTGGCACACCAGCGACCTGGAACTGCAGGAGTGTTTCGCGGGCCTGCGCACGCAGGTGCGCAAGGCGGGCGGGCTGCCGCTGTAGCCGCCTGGGATTCAAGGGCGGCACGCCCGTCCTTCTGGCGTTCATCGGTGCCGGCATGGCCTGCGGGCCTGCCCCGGCGTCTCCCCGCGAATGGCCGACGCGCGTTGCCGCGGCCTGGGCAACGGCGACTCGGAAAACTGCACTTTGCTGCATCTTTGCGTTGACGCGTGCAATAGACTGCACTATTATGCAGCTAATGCAGTATTTTGCTGGTAGAGGAGACACCCCATGAACAGCAGCGCCCCCGCGCCGGTGGAATTCCGCACCGCCCCGGATCAATATCGCCATTGGCACCTCAGCGTCGAAGGCAACGTCGCCACCCTGGCCATGGACGTGGCCGAAGATGGCGGCCTGCGCCCCGGCTACAAGCTCAAGCTCAATTCCTACGACCTGGGCGTGGACATCGAGCTGCACGACGCGCTGCAGCGCATCCGCTTCGAGCACCCGCAGGTGCGCACGGTGGTCGTCACCAGCATGAAGGAACGCATCTTCTGTTCGGGTGCCAACATCTTCATGCTGGGCCTGTCCAGCCACGCCTGGAAGGTGAACTTCTGCAAGTTCACCAACGAAACGCGCAACGGCATCGAAGACTCCAGCCGCCACAGCGGCATCAAGTTCGTGGCGGCGCTCAATGGCGCGTGCGCCGGCGGCGGCTACGAACTCGCGCTGGCCTGCGACGAGATCCTGCTGGTCGACGACCGCTCGTCCGCCGTGGCCTTGCCCGAGGTGCCGCTGCTGGGCGTGCTGCCCGGCACCGGCGGGCTGACGCGCGTCACCGACAAACGCAAAGTCCGGCACGATCATGCCGACATCTTCTGCACGCTGGTCGAGGGCGTGCGCGGCGAGCGCGCCAAGGCGTGGCGCCTGGTCGACGACGTGATCAAGCCCGCGCAGTTCGAGGCCGCCGTGCGGGCGCGCGCGCAAGAGCTGGCCGAAGGCAGCAGCCGCCCCGCGCAAGCCCAGGGCGTGGCGCTGACGCGCCTGGAACGCGCCGACAGCCCGGACGGCGTGGCCTACCGCCATGTCGAGGTGCGCATCGACCGCGACAAGCGCCTGGCCACCTGGACGGTGCGCGCGCCGCAGGACGACGTGGCCACCGAGGTCGATGCCATCGTGGCGGCGGGCGCCGACTGGTGGCCGCTGCGGATGGCGCGCGAACTGGACGACGCCATCCTGTATATGCGCACCAACGAACTGGACATCGGCACCTGGCTGTTCAAGACCGAAGGCGATGCGCGGGCCGTATTGAAGGCGGACGCGGCGTTGCAGGCGCACGGCGAGCACTGGTTCGTGCGCGAGACCGCCGGCATGCTGCGCCGCACGCTGGCGCGGCTGGACGTAACCTCGCGCTCGCTGTTCGCGTGCATCGAGCCGGGTTCGTGCTTCGCCGGCACGCTGCTGGAACTGGCCCTGGCTGCCGACCGCATCTACATGTTGGACGACGGCCAGACCGATGCGCCGGCCCGCATCACGGTGGGCGAGTGCAATTTCGGCGCCTATCCCATGGTCAATGGCCTTACCCGCCTGCAGCGCCGTTTCTACCAGGAAACCGAGCCGATGGAGGCCGTGCGCCGCGCCGCCGGCCAGCCGCTGTCGCCCTCCGAGGCCGAGCAGCTGGGCCTGGTCACGTTCGCGCCCGACGAGATCGACTGGGAAGACGAATTGCGCATGGCGCTGGAAGAGCGCCGCGCGCTGTCTCCGGACGCGCTGACGGGCCTGGAGGCCAATCTGCGCTTCGGTCCCGTCGAAACGATGGAGACGCGCATCTTCGGCCGGCTGACCGCCTGGCAGAACTGGATTTTCAACCGGCCCAACGCGGCCGGCGAGAAGGGCGCCCTGAAGCTGTACGGCAAGGGCGAGCAGGCCGCATTCGACTGGAACCGCGTCTGACGCCCCGGGGCCGCCTGCTCGCGCAACGGCCCCGGCGCCACACGTCCATCCGCACCGACACCCGCGCCGCAGTCCGCTGACGGCCCCCGAGGAGACACGCATGTCCGGCATCAACTACAGCGAGAAGATACCCAACAACGTCAACCTGTCCAGCGACCGCACGCTGCAACGCGCGCTGGAGCACTGGCAGCCCAATTACCTGCAATGGTGGCAGGACATGGGGCCCGATGGCTCGCACGGGTTCGACGTCTACCTGCGCACCGCCGTCAGCGTCGAGCCCGACGGCTGGGCGCACTTCGACCACGTGAAGATGCCCGATTACCGCTGGGGCATCTTCCTGGCGCCGCAGGACGGCCAGCGCAAGATCCACTTCGGCGAGAACATGGGCCGCGACGTCTGGCAGGACGTGCCCGGCGAGCACCGCGCCAACCTGCGCCGCATCATCGTCACGCAGGGCGACACCGAGCCGGCCTCGATCGAGCAGCAGCGCCACCTGGGCCTGACCGCGCCGTCGCAGTACGACCTGCGCAACCTGTTCCAGATCAACGTGGAAGAGGGCCGCCACCTGTGGGCCATGGTGTATCTGCTGCACCGCTACTTCGGCCGCGATGGCCGCGAAGAGGCCGACGCGCTGCTGCAGCGTACCTCGGGCGACGCGGACAACCCGCGCATCCTGGGCGCCTTCAACGAGAAGACGCCGGACTGGCTGGCCTTCTACATGTTCACGTACTTCACCGACCGCGACGGCAAGTTCCAACTGTGCGCGCTGGCCGAGTCGGGGTTCGATCCGCTGGCCCGCACCACCAAGTTCATGCTGACCGAAGAGGCGCACCACATGTTCGTGGGCGAGTCGGGCGTGTCGCGCGTCATCCAGCGCACCTGCCAGGTGATGAACGAGCTGAAGACGGACGATCCCGCGGCGATCCGCGCGGCCGGCGTGATCGACCTGGCCACCATCCAGCGCTACCTGAACTTCCACTACAGCGTCACCATCGACCTGTTCGGCGCCGACCAGTCGTCCAATGCCGCCATCTTCTACAGCGCCGGCCTGAAGGGGCGCTACGAAGAAGGCAAGCGCACCGACGACCATCAACTGAAGGACGGCACCTACCGCATCCTGTCGGTCGATGGCGGCAAGCTGCGCGAGATCGAGGTGCCCATGCTCAACGCGCTGAACGAGGTGCTGCGCGACGACTTCATCCGCGACTCGATGGCCGGCGTGGGACGCTGGAACAAGGTGATCGAGAAGGCCGGCATCCCGTTCCGCCTGTCCGTGCCGCACAAGGCGTTCAACCGCCAGATCGGCACGCTGGCCGGCGTGCGCGTCTCGCCCGAGGGCGACGTGCTGACGCAGGATCAATGGAAGGCCAACGTCGACAAATGGCTGCCCACCCCGGAAGACCGCGCTTTCGTCGCGTCGCTGATGGGCCGGGTCAGCGAGCCGGGCAAGTTCGCCAACTGGATCGCGCCGCCCGTCATGGGCGTGAACCGCCAGCCCATCGACTTCCAGTACGTCCGTTTCAACTGAGCCGGCGCGCCGCCCCCGGGCGGCCGCCGCTGCGGGGCTTGTCCAGACCAGACAGGCCCCAGCCTTGGGAAATCGCCATGAACGCGCCCCTGCCGCCGCAAGTGCTCAAGCAGCATCTGATCGATCCCGAGATCTGCATCCGCTGCAATACGTGCGAAGAAACCTGCCCGATCGACGCGATCACGCACGACGGCCGCAACTACGTGGTGGATGCGTCCATCTGCAATGGCTGCATGGCCTGTGTGCCGCCGTGCCCGACCGGCTCCATCGACAACTGGCGCATGGTGGTGCGCGAAGAGGCCTACACGCTGGAGGAACAGTTCGGCTGGGACGAGTTGCCGGTGGAAAAGCCGTTGCCTGCGCAGGGCGTCGTGGCCGATGCGGCTGCCGCCGACGCAGCTGCTGCGACCGATGCCGCCGTCCTGACTGCCGCCGCCGCGCTGGCCGAGCCCGCTGCCGCCTACGTGGCGCCGGGCTCCGTCGTGCCGCCGTGGTCGGCGGCGCATCCGTACGTGAACCTGTACTCGCACAAGACGCCCATCGTCGCCACGGTGGTGGGCAACTACCGCGTGACGGACGACGACACCGACAGCGACATCCACCACATCGTGCTGGATTTCGGCAAGCTGCCGTTTCCGGTGCTGGAAGGCCAGTCCATCGGCATCCTGCCGCCGGGCGCCGACGCGCAGGGCCGCGCGCATCATGCGCGGCAGTACTCGCTGGCCAGCCCGCGCGATGGCGAGCGGCCCGGCTACAACAACCTGTCGCTGACCGTGAAACGCGTCACCGAGACGCACGACGGCCAGCCGTTCCGGGGGGTGTGCTCGAACTATCTGTGCGACGTGGCCAAGGGCGACCAGGTCCAGGTGATCGGCCCGTTCGGCAACACTTTCCTGATGCCGAACCACCCCCGCGCCAATCTGGTCATGATCTGCACCGGCACCGGCGCGGCGCCCATGCGGGCCATGACCGAGCACTGCCGCCGCCGCCTGGAGCAGGGCGCCAACGGCAAGCTGATGCTGTTCTTCGGCGCCCGCACCCAGCGCGAACTGCCGTATTTCGGGCCGTTGATGAAGCTGCCCCGCGACTTCATCGACATCAACCTGGCCCTGTCGCGCGAAGCGGACCAGCCGCGGCGCTACGTGCAGGACGCCATCCGCGAACGCGCGGCCGACGTGGCCGCGCTGCTGGCGGATGAGGAAACCTATCTGTACGTGTGCGGCCTGAAGGGCATGGAAGCGGGCGTGCTGCAGGCCCTGAAAGAGGTGGCCGAGACCGCCGGGCAGGCGTGGGAGCCGCTGCATGCCGCCCTGCGCACCCAGGGCCGGCTGCACCTGGAAACCTACTGACGTCCGCTTACCTGGGACGCTGCCAGATCAGCGTCCCGCTTTCCTGCAGGGGTGTGTCCTGCGAGGTCCTGCCCAAGGCCTCGCTGACGCCGGTCCACGGCGCGGTCAACCGCACTTTCACGGGTTCCAGGCAGGACGGGATGCGTTCGCCAATGCTGACGCCCAGCAGCAGGCCGGACATGATCCATCCCGCGGCCGAGAAACGCTCTTTCCAGGTCCTGTTCATGGCGCTCGCGGGCATGCAGGGTTTTGGGCGGGGTCTCGCGCGGCGGGCAGTGTAGCAAGGCGGTGTGTCAGGAGGGCGATTCCGTCCGGACCGGAGCTACGTAAAATGCCCGCTGGCCACCGCGCAGCCCGGACATGTTGCCCTGGGCGCACGGGGCAAAAAACAATATGTAGGGTGGAGATGGAGACGGTCTATTTTGCCGTGGCGGCGGGCGCCGTCCTGGCGGGCTTCGTGCAAGGCTTGTCGGGGTTTGGTTTCAGCATGGTGTCGATGTCGTTGTGGGCCTGGACGGTCGATCCGAAGCTGGCTGCGGTGCTGGCGGTGTTCGGGGGGCTGACGGGGCAGGTCATCGCGGCGGTGTCGATGCGCCGTGGTTTCGGCATGCGGCTGCTGGGGCCGTTCCTGCTGGGCGGCCTGATCGGCATTCCGATAGGCGTGGCCGTGCTGCCCCTGCTGGAGGTGCACGTCTTCAAGGCCGCGCTGGGCATATTGCTGGCGGTGTGGTGCCCGATCATGCTGTTCTCGAAGCACCTGCCGGCCATTACCGTGGGCGGCTCGGCGGCCAACGGCGTGGTCGGCGTGATCGGCGGGGTCATGGGCGGGTTGGGCGGTTTCTCGGGCGTCATCCCCACGCTGTGGTGCACGCTGCGCCGCTTTGACAAGGACGTGCAGCGCAGCATCATCCAGAACTTCAACCTGGCCACCCTGACCTTCACGATGCTGGGTTATCTGGTCTCGGGCGCGGTCACCCGTGACATGCTGCCGATGTTCGCCATCGTGGCGCCGGCCATGCTGATTCCGACCGTGCTGGGCGCGCGCCTGTACGTGGGGATCAGCGACGTGGCCTTCCGTCGTATCGTGCTGAGCCTGTTGACGTTGTCGGGCGTGGCGCTGCTGGCGTCGTCGATCCCGCACTTCTTCGCGGGGTAGTGCTCTGGCCGCAGATGGCGGCCAGAGCACTCAGGCGCTGAATGGGTCGAGCACACGCACCCCCAGGCCGTCGAAATCGGCCGTGTTGCGGGTGACCACGGTAAGCCCGTGGATGAGGGCCGTGGCGGCGATGAGCTTGTCCAGGGCATGCTGAGGCTGCGGCACGCGCAGCCGGCCCCACACCTGGGCCACGTCGGCATCGACGGGCAAGATGCGTCGGGCGAAGTCTGCCGACAGGCGCGCCAGCCAGTTTTCGAGCAATGCCGCTTGCGGGGCATCGCCGCGATGACGCAGCAGATCGACGCCGCGCCGCAGTTCGCCCACCGTGACCACCGACAGGAACAGCGCGGCGTCGGCCTGGACGGCCGTCTTCAGGAACGTCAGGACCCCCGCATTGGCTCGCGCCCCCTTGCGGGCCTCGCTGATGACGTTGGTGTCAATCAAATACATGCGGCGCACCGTCGGTGTCTTCGTGGCGCGCGAAGTCGGCGTCTCGGCCCACGTCTGGCATGGCGGCCAGCACCTCGGCCAGGCTGCGTCGCGGGGATTGCAGCAGGGCTCGGGCCAGGATGTCGCGGTGTTCGGCTTCGGCGCTGCGGCCGTTGGCCGCGGCTTGCTCGCGCAGCGTCTGGATAAGGGCGTCGTCGACGCCACGCACGATAAGGCTGCCCATGTACGTTCTCCAAGGATTGCTATCAATGATAGCATCTTGAAGCAGGTAAGGGTTGGAAGGGAAAGCGTCCGGCAAGAGAGGTCTCCTGAAAAGGGGGCGGACGCAGTCTCTCCGGGGATCTTCGGCCTGTCACGCTTCCATTCGTGCGTGAATGATTCGCGAAGGGAGACCGCTATCCCCTCGGACGGCTTCGCGCAGGCAGCCGGGCGGCGCTCAGCGCATGTGGTTTGCGTCAGGCGCCGTGACTACCGGCGCGCCTGCGGGCACTACGCCGCCACTCGGCCGCCTGCGCGCCGCTCGGACCACACCCACCATGCCGTCATGGCTGCCGCCAATGCCACGACCGGCAGCATGGCGGCGTTCAGTGCCTCCCAGCCATACCGGTCCAGCAACGGCCCTGCGCCGAGCGTGGCCGCGGCCGTGAAGGCGTAGCGCAGCAGCTCGGCCGTGCCTTGCGCCCGTGCCCGTTCGGCAGGGCGATAGGATTGCGCCAGCAGCGTGGTGCCGCCCACGAACATGAAGTTCCAGCCCACGCCCAGGCAGAACAGGGCGGCGTAGAACGCCGGCAGCGACGGCGAGGACATGGCGATGAGCGAGCAGGCCACGTTCAGCGCCATGCCCGCGCCCAGCACCGGCGCCAGTCCCACGCGGCGGATCAGCGCGCCCGCGAAGAAGGCGGGCGCATACATGCCGACCAGATGCCACTGCATGATGCCCGCGCCATCGTCGATGCTGTGATGGCAGGCGACGGCGGCCAAGGGGGCGGCGGTCATGATGAACATCATCGAGACCGACCCGACCACGTTGTTGGCGGCAGCGGCCACGAAGATGGGCTGGCGCGCGACTTCACGCAATGGCCGCGCCGGCTCGGCCGCCACGTCGGCCGTTGCCGCGGCCTCCACGTCGCGATAGGCCAGCGCCAGCAGCGCGGCCGAGGCCAGGCCCAGCAGCGCCACCATGAGGTACGCGCCCGCGAACAGCGCCACGGGGAACAGGTCTTTGCTCCAGGCCGCCAGCGCCGGTCCGGCCAGCGCGGCGATCACGCCGCCGGCCAGCACGGTGGAGATGGCGCGGCTCTTGGCCTGCGCGGGTACGGCGTCTGCCGCGGCCAGGCGGTAATACTGCGCGAAGGCCTGGAACACGCCCACCAGCGCCGTGCCCGCGCAGAACACCCAGAACAGCGAATGGAAGACGGCCCACACCGAGATCAGCCCGCCCGCGCAGCCGCTCAAGGCGCCCAGCACGAAACCCGCGCGCCGCCCGATGCGCTGCATCAGTTGGGCGGCGAACCAGGTGACCACCGCGCCCGCCACGGTGATCAGCGCGAAGGGCAGGGTGGCCAAGGCCTTGTCGGGCGCCAGCATGTGGCCCGTGAGCGCGGTCAGGGTCAGGTCGATGGAGATGGCCGCGGTGAACAGCCCCTGGCAGATGGCCAGCACCCAGGCATTGCGGCGTCCCTGGGGAGATTCGGTCGGGCCGTGATCGGCCGGTTGCGGCACGGCCTGTCGCGGCCCGGGCGATGGCGGCCCGGGCGGACTCCCCGGAGCCCCCGGGGAAGAAGGAAGCGTGGAAGCGGACATGCAAGAGGATTCCGAACGAGATTGACAGCCTCGACTCTACGCAGGGACACTATGGCGTAAATGACATATTTCCCTCGATAAACGACATGACGCGCACAATCGACGTGCTGCTGGTGCCTGGTTTCCAACTGCTGGACATGGCCGGGCCCGTGTCCGTGTTCAGCATGGCGTCCGATCTGGCGCCCGCGCGGCGCGGGCCGGCCTACGCGGTCACGCTGGTGTCCGAGCGCGGCGGCCGCGTGGCCAGCACCTGCGGCGTCGAGGTGGCCACGCAATCCTGGCGCGGCTCGGCGCCCGGCACGCTGATGGTGCCGGGCGGCCGTGGCGCGCGCACGTCGCCGCCATCGCCCGCCCTGCTGCAGCATCTGCAAGCCGCCGTGGCCGCGCGCCGCCGCCTCTCCAGTGTATGTACCGGCGCCTTCCTGCTTGCCGCCGCCGGCGTGCTGGACGGCAGGCGCGTCACCACGCACTGGCGCCACGCCGTGGAACTGCAGCGCCGTTATCCCGAGTTGCGCGTGGACAGCGACCGCATCTTCGTGCGCGACGGCGCGATCTGGACGTCAGCCGGCATCAGCGCCGGCATCGACCTGGCGCTGGCCATGGTCGAGGCCGACCTGGGCGCGGAGCTGGCCCGCGCGGTGGCGCGCGAGATGGTGGTGTACCACCGCCGCACGGGCGGGCAGTCGCAGTTCTCCACCTTGCAAGACCTGGCGCCGCAAAGCGAGCGCATGCGCGCGGTGATGGATTACATCGGCGGGCACCTGACCACGGCGCTGACGGTGGATACGCTGGCCGAGGTCGCGTGCCTCAGCCCGCGCCAGTTCATCCGCGCCTTCAAGGCCGAGACCGGGCAGACGCCCGCCAAGGCGGTGGAGCGCATCCGCGCCGAAGCGGCGCGCGCGCAGATCGAGGACGGCGCCGCCGCCATCGAGTCCGTGGCGCGCCACGTCGGTTTCGAGGATGCCGAGCGCATGCGCCGTGCTTTCCTGCGCGTGTACGGACAGCCGCCGCAGGCCGTGCGCAGAGCGGCGCGCGCCGCGTAGCGGCTCGTTCAACCGGGGAGCGAGGGCCGTCGCGTAGCAGCTCGTTCAACGCTTGAAACAAGGGCCGTCGCGGGACGTCCCGGTTCAGCCTGAAAAATCTTCGAACATCTGCTCACGCGACCTTGCGCTAGAGTAGATCGCACCCTGTGCAAGCCGCCCGTCTCGACGCCCTGTCGCGCGGCGCATGCCCGGGGCCAGACTATTCGAACAAGCCAATGGGACCGGCGCCGCCACGGCAGGCAGGCGCCGTGCGGAGGAGACATCATGCAGGCATGCGTCGGTTCACGCGCATGGCTGTGGCTATCGTCAACAGAGCAGCCACGCGCGTCCGCGCGCACCGATCTGCCATGCGCGTCCGACAGCCACACCCGCAATCCCGGCATCCGTTTTACCCACAAGACGAGAAAGAGGAAGACATGCCCAAGAACCATGGAAGACGCGGGGCCTATGGCCAGGCCAGGAACGTGCTGCTGGCCGGCGTCGTCGCCGTGCTGGCGGCAGGCTGCGGCGGCAGCGACGACGATGACGACGACCAGACCACGCCGCCGCCCGCCGGCCGGTCCTTGTCGTTGAACACGGTCTCGTCGCCGCCCGAATACGTCAGCGGCGGCGACGCGCTGGTGCAGGTGCAGTTGCCCGAGGGCGTCAGCGGCCCGCCCACCGTGACGCTCAATGGCAACAACGTCTCGCGGGCCTTCACCGACCAGGGGCAGGGCCGCTGGCAAGGCCTGGTCGAGACGATGGACCTGGGCGACAACACGCTGCAGGCCAGGGCGGGGGATGCGTCGGGCACGTTGACCGTGACCACGTATGCCATCACCGGACCCATGTTCTCGGGCCCGCACCAGCGGCCGTTCTCATGCACGCTGACCACGTTCGGACGCCTGGGGGGCGGCACGCTGGATGGTCCGCTGGACGCCGATTGCTCGGCCAGCACGCGCATCGACTACTTCTACCGCAAGACGACGGGCGGCAATGCGCGCTGGAACAATCCTACCCAGCATCCCGCCGACATGAGCTACCTGACCATCGACGCAGGCAAGCCCACCGAGCGCCGCGTGGCCTATCTGGTGCGGCTGGAAACGGGCACGATCAACCGGGGCATCTATCAGTCGGCCATGTTGCACGATCCGCTCGCGGACGGCCCCATCGGCCCCGACAAGCGTTCAGCGGGCTGGAACGGCAAGCTGATCTATCCGCTGGGCGGCGGGTGCCAGGGCGGGTGGTACACGCAGGGGGACACCTTCGGTTCGCTGATCGACGACCAATGGATGCAGCGGGGGTATGCGGCAGTGACGTCCACGCTGAACATCTTCGGTTCGAACTGCAACGATCTGCTGTCTTCCGAGACCGTGGCGATGACCAAGGAGCGCTTCATCGAGGCCTATGGCGTGCCGACCTACACCATCGGCACGGGTGGATCGGGCGGGGCTTACCAGAGCTTCCAGACCTCGGACAACTATCCCGGCCTGTTCGACGGCATCATCGTCAATTCGGTGTTCCCGGACGTGACCTCGGCCACGCTGTTCAAGGTCTTCGATTCCCGGCTGCTGAACAACTACTTCAACCGGGCCGGCGGCCTGGCCTACAGCGACGACAAGAAGAAGGCCATTTCGGGCTACCTGCAGGTGGGCAACATCGCGGCCATGAGCGGCAGCGCGGGCCGCCTGGATCCGGTCGTGTCCTTTCCCTCGAACTTCCCGGTCGAGCTGAAGTACGACCCCGTCAACAATCCCACGGGATCGCGCGCCACGGTGTACGACCACACCGTCAACGTGTATGGCAAGGACGAACGCGGTTTCGCGCTGCGGCCCATCGACAACGTGGGCGTGCAGTATGGGTTGCAGGCGTTCAATTCGGGAGCGATCACCGCCGACGAGTTCCTGGACCTGAACGAGAACATCGGCGGCCTGGATGCCGACCTGAAACCGACGGCGCGGCGCACCACCGGCGACCTGCCGGCCATCCGGCGCGCCTATCAGTCGGGCCGCATCACCAACGGCGGCGGCGGGCTGGCGGGCACGGCGATCCTGGAGCGGCGCGACTACTTCGACAATGCGGTCGGCGGCGACATCCACAACAAGATCCACTCGTACTCGGTGCGCGAGCGCCTGAAGAAGGCCAACGGCAGCTTCGACAACCACGTCATGCTCGGACCGGGCACGGTGCCCGTCAATCTGTTCGACATCATGGATACGTGGCTGATGGCGGCCAGGGACGGCGATCCGGCAAGCACCAAGGCGCAACGCATCATCGACGCCAAGCCGGCGGATCTGGTGGATGCGTGCTGGGATGCCGGCGGGGCCAAGATCGAGGAGCCGTCCGCGCCTGCGGGCGGCGGCCAGTGCAACACGCTCTATCCGGCCGGCACCACGCCGCGCATGGTGGCGGGCGGACCGCTGGCCGATGACATCGTCAAGTGCCAGTTGAAGCCGATCGATCCCGCGGATTACGCGGCCGCGCTGTCTGGTGCGCAACTGACGCGCCTGCAGGGGATATTCCCGGAAGGGGTGTGCGACTGGAGCAAGCCCGGGGTCGAGCAGCAGGGACTGCAAGGCACGTGGCTGTCGTTCGGACCGTCGGCCCGGCAGCAGGTGTTCGACGTGAGCAAGCCGTAGGCGACAAGCGGGGCGGTCGCGCGCCATCCGGGGGCGCGCGGGCCGCAGGAGCCCTCTGCGCCGGGAACGCAAACCCGTCGCGCGCCGCCAGGCCCGCCCCGCGCCCGGTTCAACCCGGCTGGCCGCCCGCCATGCAGCTTTGCAGCGCCCGGTTGTAGCTGTCCACGCCGACCCCGGTCGACCAAGCCGAGGGGCTGGCGGGATCGTAGCCGCTGTAGTTCACCGCGTAGCGC
The DNA here is from genome assembly GCF_900078705.1 of Bordetella ansorpii. Taxonomy (GTDB): domain Bacteria; phylum Pseudomonadota; class Gammaproteobacteria; order Burkholderiales; family Burkholderiaceae_B; genus Bordetella; species Bordetella ansorpii_A. The sequence continues at coordinate 436,406 of NZ_FKIF01000007.1, read as the reverse complement.
TGGCACTGGTATTGATCCGGGGCATTGGACGCGGTGCGTGGCGTGGCCGCGGGCTGGCGGGGCTGCGGGTATTGGGGCTGCTGATGCTGCGGCTGCCGGTATTGCTGCGGTTGCGCGGGCGGCGGGGTGTACACCGGCGCGGGCGCCTGGGCCTGCGGGACGGGGACAGGCTGGGTGTAGCTGCCCTCCGGTACCGGATACGCGGTGGGCGGCGGCGTTTCGTAATAGAAGCCGCTTTCGGGCTGGGCGTACGATGGCTGCGCGTACGAGTACGAGTACGAGCCCGCCGGTGGATAATCGGGCGTATCGTCGTTGGCCGCGGCCAGCACCAGGCCCGTGGCCACCAGCGCCAGGGCGCCGCCGATCCACCACCCGTCCGAGCCGCCGCCGCCGTGATGGCGATGGCCGTAGCCGCCGTGATGACCCCACCCGCCGCCATGGCGGCCGCCCCATCCGCCCCCGTGATAGCCGCGATCGGCCAGGGCGGGAGTGGCGAGAGAGACGAGCAGGGCCGCGATGGCGGTGCGGCAGAGCATTTTCGAGGTGCGCATGATGAGGCTCCTGGGCCAGGGCGCGCGGCGAATGCGCGTCCGCCCCGGCCGATAACCCACTTTACCGCGCTGGCGCGGGCCTGTGCCTGTCGTGGTGCGCAAAGATGATGCAACGCGTTTCAGCATGGCGGACGGCCGCGTCGGATAGCATGGGGGACGCCCCGTCCGGCCGTGTCCGGAGGATGTGGCCCCGTTTATCGAGCAGGAGCAGATCGCATGACCGACCCCGTACCCACCCTGACCCTGCGGCAGGCCACCGAGGACGATCTGCCGTTTCTGCTTGAGCTGCGCAAGCACACCATGGGGCCGCACATGCGCCAGGCGGGCCTGCCCGATGACGATGATGCCCATCTGGCGCGCATCCGCCTGCATTGGGATGCGGCCCAACTGGTCCTGCTGGACGGACAGCCCGCGGGATTGTTCAAGGCGTTCCGTCAGGCGGATCACTGGTACGTGCAGCAGGTGCAGGTGGCGCCGGCGTGGCAAGGGCACGGCGTGGGCGCGCGCGTGCTGGGCGCCCTGCTGGAATCCGCCGGCCGGGAGGGCCTGCCCGTGCGTCTGTCGGTGTTGCATGCCAACCCCGCGCGCCGCCTGTACGAACGGCTGGGTTTCCGGGTGGTGCGGACGGTCGGCCCCGAGTACCTGATGCAGCGCGAGGCGCCGGGGGGCTGAGGCAGGGCCTCATGCCCGCCGGCGCGTCCGGGGGCACGCGGGGCCGTCGTCCGGGCGCGGCCAGGGCGCGCACGCCTTCCGATATGATGGCGACGGTGCCCGCTTTGCGCGGGTCCGCCGGCTCGCGGTGCGCGCCGGCAGCCTTATTTCGGCCGATATTCCGACATGCGACTGCTCCTGGCGATTTTCCTGCCCTTTCTGGTTTTCTTCACGATCGGCCGTCCGATCGCGGGCGTCATCTGCCTGATTCTTCAACTGACGCTGATCGGCTGGATCCCCGCGGCGCTATGGGCCGTCTATGCGCTCAGCCAGTACAGCACCGACAAGAAGATCCGCGAGGCCACGGGCCGTTGAATCCCGCGGCAGGGATGCCGCACGTCTTGCGGAACTTGTGCTTGATGACGTGCCTGTTGAACCTGTAGCTGCCGATCGCACCCGGTGTGGCGGGCACCCGCAGCGCCTGCCTCGCCGCGAACCACATCCCGCCGGCGCTTTCATGTCATCATTCCGGGATGGCCGAGATCCCCCTGTTTCCGCTTTCCAACGCGCTGTTTCCGGCTGGCGTGCTGCACCTGCGCGTGTTCGAGGTACGCTACCTCGACATGATCCGGCGCTGCATGGCCGAGGGCGCCGAGTTCGGCGTGGTGGTGTTGCTGGCCGGCCACGAGGTGCGGACCCCCGAAGGCAGCGAGACGCTGGCCACGGTCGGCACCATGGCGCGCATCGACCAATGCGAGGCGCCCATGCCGGCCCTGCTGCAACTGGCATGCACCGGCACCACGCGCTTTCGCCTGGTGTCGGCGCGGCGGGCGCAGTACGGGCTATGGATGGGCCAGGCCGAACCCTTGCCGCAGCCCGCCGAAGCCGAGATTCCTCGCGAATTGCAGCCCAGCGCCGATGCGCTGGGCCAGTTGATCGCGGGCATGCAGCGTGACGGCGTGCCGGCCGCTTCCATGCCGCTGGCGCCGCCGTTCCGGCTGGACGAGTGCGGCTGGGTGGCCGACCGCTGGGCCGAGCTGCTGCAGTTGCGGCCTTCCGAGAAGGCGCGGCTGCTGGGCCTGGACGATCCGGTGGCGCGCCTGCGGGCCATCCAGGATGCGCTGCAGGGCCTGTCGCCGGCGGCCGGCGACGCCTGAGCGATCCCGCGCACGGCGCGCGGAACCCACACGATTGATTTGCTGAAGATGACGACGATACGTATCGAAGAAGAACTGCGCGCCTACATCGAGCCGCTGACGCCGGATGAATACGCCACGCTGGAGCGCGGCATCCTGGCCGAAGGCTGCCGCGACGCGCTGGTGCTGTGGGGCGACCTGCTGATCGACGGGCACAACCGCTACGAGATCTGCACGAAGCACGGCATCCCGTACCGTACCGTGCAGAACGAGCGCTTCCGCAGCATGGACGACGTGCGGCTGTGGATGATCGAGAATCATCTGGGCCGCCGCAGCGTCTCGGATTTCCAGCGCGGCGTGCTGGTGCTGCGCAAGAAAGAGATCCTGGAGATGCGGGCCCGGCAGGCGCCGGCTGCCCAGGGCGAACCGGCCGCCGCGGCGCCGCAGGCGGCGGGGGAGCCGGCCGCGCCCTGGGACGAGCGCGCGGGGGACAGCCCCGCGCCGGTGTCCCACGCCCTGCAGGCCGCCCGCACGGCGGCTGCCGTGCCGGTGCCGTCGCGCCAGGCCATGGCCCGCGAAGCGCGCCTGAGCAGCATCGCGCTGGGGCAGATCGAGAAGATCCGCAAGCAGGCCGCGCCGGAGGTGCTGCGCGCGGTGCAGTCGGGCGGCCTGTCGATCAATGCGGCGGCGGCCGTCTCCACCTTGCCGCCCGAGCGCCAGGCCGCGGCGGCGGTGGGCGGCGCCAAGTCGCTGCGCGAGGCCGCGCGCGAAGCCCGCGCCATGGCCGCCGCCGCGAAACCCTTGCCGGAACCGCCCGAGTTGCCGCCGTTGCCCGAGAACGCCGAGGAATATCCGGCGGCGCTGGCCAAGCTGGCGCAGCGCGTGGCCGAGCTGACCCAGGAGCGCGACGCGCTGAAGAAGAAAGTGGCGCAACTGACCATCGCGCTGTCGCAGGCGCGGCGCGGCGACGCGGAATAGGCGTCTGCCACGCGCGGGCAGCGCGCCGGTCGAGGACATCCACCGCGTGCGCCGGGACCGTCTGGCGCCTGTTTCCAGGCCGCCTGAGCCCTGGTCCCGGGCCGCGCCCGGCTACACCGCCCGGCGCAGCCGTCCCACGTCCCTCAAGGGCGGCGCCCCATACAGCCGGCTGTACTCCCGGCTGAACTGCGAGGCGCTTTCGTATCCCACCCGATGCGCGGCCGTGCCGGCATCCAGCATTTCGGCCAGCATCAGGCGGCGCGCCTCGTGCAGCCGCAACTGCTTCTGATACTGCAACGGGCTCATCGCCGTCAGCGACTTGAAGTGGTGGTGCAGCGAGGACGCGCTCATGTTCACGCGCTGCGCCAGGTCCTCGATGCGCAACGGCTCGCAATAGTTGCGCTTCAACCAGTCGATGGCGCGCGAGATCTGGCTCATCGCGCCGTGGTTCAACACGATGTGGCACAGGCGCTGGCCCAGCTCGCCCTTCAGCAGGCGATAGTGGATCTCGCGCTCGATCAGCGGCGCCAGTATCGGGATGTCGTCCGGCGTATCCAGCAGGCTGACCAGCCGCAGCAGCGTGGTGATCAGGCCTTGCTCTACCGGTGCGGTGGCCATCCCGCGCGGCGCCTGTCCGCCCTCGGCGCGCGTGGGGGCGCCCAGCTGCGTCATCAGGTCGGCGATGCGCTGCGTGTCCAGGTCCAGCGTCATCGACAGGTACGGGGTGCCGCTGCTGGCCAGGGTGACGCGCGACGCCACCGGCAGGTCCACCGAGGTCAGCAGATAGCGCTCGGTGGTGTATTCGTGCACTTCATCGCCCAGTTCGACGCGCTTGGCGCCTTGCGCCAGCACGCCCAGCGCGGGCCGCGCAACGCTGTGCGTCTTCTCGGCCGGCGCCGAGGCGCGATGGAAGGTCAGCCCGGGGATGGGCGTGAGATACGAGCCATCGGCCGGCATGTGGCGGCCGATCAGGGCCGCCAGCTCCTGCAGGGCGGGCAGCGGGGGCGGGTGGGCGGCGGGTAGCCGCAGGGTGGCCAGTTCGGCGCTCATCGGGCTGTGTCCTTACGCGGCGAGGGCGCCGGTGTCGTGTTCCTGGGGGCGTTTTTCCGCGTCCGCGCCGCGGCGGCCTGGGCTGCGGCCCGGCGGGGGGGCGCCGTACGCCTGCTGCCGCGCGGCGATGGAGGCCGGCGGCAAGAACGGCACGACGCCGGGCGCAGAGATGTCCATCTTGGTACTGAAGGGCAGCGCATGCAAGCGTTGCGCGGTGGCGGCGTGCAGGGCGTTGCCCACGGCGGGCGCCACGGCGTCGGCGGCGACCGTGGCCACGCCCGCGGCAGGGGCGTCGGACGAGGGCACGATATGCATCTCGACCCTCGGCATTTCGTCCATGCGCAGGACGGGAGAGGCATGGAAACGGTCCTGCTGGGCCTCGCTGTCCGTCAACGGGAGACCGTGCAGGCAGTTCGCCAGGCCGGCCCCGATGCCGCCTTCCAACTGGGCGCGCAGCACGCCGGGGTTGATCGCCACGCCGCAGTCCACCGCGCACACCACGCGGTCGACCTTCAGGGCGCCGCAGGGCCGCACCGTGACCTCGGCCACCAGCGCCATCACGGTGCCGCAGGCGGCATGCAGCGCCACGCCACGGCCGCGCCGGGTGTTCGGAATGGTGCGGGGCAGGGGCCGGCCCCAATCCGCCTGTTGCGCGGCCAGCGCCAGCGCGCGGGCATGGCGGGGCTGTCCGGCCAGCAGCCCGGCGCGGTAGGCCACCGGATCCTGTCCGGCGGCCAGGGCGGCCTGGTCTATCAGGGTTTCGGCGGCGAACGCCATGGCGTGGCCATCGGGCCGGTGCCAGGCGGGCGGGTCACCGTCCGGCGGCGAGCATTGTTCGAGGCGCTGGTGCGGCGCGGCATAAGGCGGGTCGATCCGCGCGGCCGCCTGCGCCGGGTCGGCCTGGGGAGACAGCCCGGCGTGCCGCACGTGCCAGGCCAGCGGCGCTCCGGCGGCGTCCAGCGCCAGGCGCGCGCGCTGCAGGCGCATGGGCCGCACATGGCCGCCGTGCAGATCGTCTTCCGGCGTCCATGTCAGCTTGATGGGCACGTCCAGTCCCTGGCGGCGCGCCGCGCGGGCCAGGGCGACGGCCTCGATCAGGTAGCCGGCCTGCGAGCCCCGGCGCGGCCCGGCGTTGCTGCCGCCCGCGTGCAGCGCGGTCACGGTGACGCCGCCTGCGGGCACCTTGAGGTAGCGGGCGATCGCCGCCTGGTCGGCGGGGTCGACCGGTTCGCCGTTCCAGATGTCGCAGCGGCGGTCCGCCAGCCTGACCAGGCAACTGAGCGGTTCCATGGCGGCCTGCACGGCCAAGGGTTGGAGAAAGTCGGCCTCGATGATGCTTGCCGCGCGGGCGAAGGCGGCGTCCACGTCGCCTTCCTGCATGACGGCCGGGCCCGGTTGGCCGACCGCGGCGCGGTAGCCGGCTAGCGGATCGGCATGGCGCTGCCCGTGGGACGGGTCATCTTCCCAGCGCGCCTGCAAGGCGTCGCGGCCCAGGCGCGCGGCCCAGGTGTTCTCGGCCAGCACGGCGACCACGGCGGGGTGCTGCGGCGTGGCGGGGATCTCGACCACGGCGCGTACGCCGGCCACGCCCCGCGCGGCCAGTCCGTCGTAGCCGGCCAATCTGGCGCCCGGGCGTGGCGCGCGCGCGGCCACGGCCACCAGCATGCCGGGCAGCTTGAAGTCCTGCGTGAAGACCGCCGTGCCGTTGGTCTTGCCGGGGTTGTCTGCGCGGCCCACGCCTTCCTTGCCGATCAGTTTGAATTCGGCGGGAGCCTTCAGGGCGGGATCCTGCGGCGCGGGCAGGGCGGCGGCGGCCGCGGCCAGGTGGCCGATGCCCGCCTGGCGCTGGCTGTGCGGGTGACGCACGATGCCGTCGCGGATGACGATCTCGCTGGCGGGGACGCGCCATTGCCGCGCGGCCGCCTCCACCAGCATCGCCCGCGCGGCGGCGCCGGCGCGGCGGATCGGCAGATACGACTGGGCCATCGAGCCGCTGCGCCCGGCGCCGGCATGGGCGGGCGTGCCCTCGACACGAACCTGGCGCCAGTCGGCATCCAGCTCTTCGGCCACCAGCGTGGCCAGGCCGGTGTGTGCGCCCTGGTCGGCGTCCAGGTGTTTGGCCAGCACGGTGACCCAACCGTCCTGGCCGACGCGCACGAAGGCATTCGGCGAGCGCGCGGCGGTCTGCGCGGCCCCGCCGGCCGCGCCGCCGCGCGGGCCGGCCTGGCCGATGTTCAGGCCCAGCACCAGTCCGCCGGCCGCGGGCATGAAGCGGCGGCGGCTGACGTTGTGAATCGGGTGTTCCGGCAAGACGGGATGGCTGTCCATGCGCGCTCCTTGGGGGACAATGGGTGGGGCCGCCACGGGGCGGCTTGCAGTGCGGTGCTGCGCAGACCTGCCTGCCGCGGGCCAGGCGCGGCGGGCCGCGGAGTCAGTCCAGGGCCGCGGCGGCGTGATGGATGGCCGCGCGGATGCGCTCATAGGTGGCGCAGCGGCACAGATTGCCGCGCATGGCCTGGTCGATCTGCGCGTCGGTGGGTCGGGGATGGCGGCGCAGCAGGGCGACCGCCGACATGATCTGGCCGGACTGGCAGAAGCCGCATTGCGCCACGTCCAGTTCGCGCCAGGCGTGCTGGACGGCTTGCCCAACCCTGTCGGCGCCCACGCCCTCGATGGTGACGATGCGCTGGCCGTGGACGGCGCCGGCGGGGGTGACGCAGGATGGGATGGGATGGCCGTCCGCGTGGACGGTGCAGGCGCCGCACTGGGCGCCGCCGCAACCGTACTTGGTGCCGGTCAGGTCCGCGACGTCGCGCAGCGCCCAGAGCAGCGGCATTTGCGCGGGCACGTCCAGCGACGTGATCCTGCCGTTGATGTCGAGAGTGAGCATGGCGGATTTCCTGTTCCTGGGGGCCTTCTTCCGGGCGGTGGCCAGCAGCCGCGACCGTCCGGGTAGGATAGGAAATCCACGTGTTGCACCGCAATGCCGATTACTGTCTGATTCTTGCCTGATCCTGTGGCGCGGGCATTGGGCAGGGGAGAAACGGCTTTATCCGCAGCGCAGCGCGTCGATGGCGCCGCTGCCGTTCAGGATGACGTTCAGGCGGCTTTCGTCGTATTCCATCGTCATGACCTGGCCCGGCTTGAGCACGCGGGCGGTCTTGGAGTTCGAGCTGCCGAGCAGCGACCTGCCCACGCTGTCGGAGTAGGTCTGGCCCACCATGTTCTGGACACGCTGGGAATCGCATACCTGCCGGGCGCTGCTGGAGCCTGTGCCGCCTGTCGAGGTATTGCTTGCCGCCGTGCTGGACACGGATGGGCTGGAGGAAGCAGGGGGCGTGTCGCTCGCGCGCTGCGCGCCGGGGGCGCCGCAAGCGGCCAGACCGGCCAGCAGCGCGACGGAAATCAATTTCCGGATCATGGGGGCTCCTTCGTCGTACCAGGTGAAACCGAATCGTCATCATAGTGGAAGGATGACGGCCCGGCCCTCTGGCGCGCGCCCCTGGGTGTTACGGTTCGCGACGGGCGCGCACCGCCGCGGCCAACTCGTGCAGCACCGGCTCGGTCTGGGCCCAGCCCAGGCAGGCGTCGGTGATGGACACGCCGTGGCGCAGCGGCACGTCCGGCGTCAGGTCCTGGCGACCGCCTTCCAGGTGGCTCTCGATCATCACGCCGACGATGCGGCGGTCGCCCGCCGAGATCTGGCCGGCCAGGTCGCGCGCCACGTCCACCTGGCGCTCGTGCGACTTGTTGGAGTTGGCGTGCGAGCAGTCGACCATGACCCGCGGGGGCAGGCCGGCCTTCTCGAGCGCCGCGCAGCAGGCGTCGATGCTGGCGCGGTCGTAGTTGGTGCCTTGCTTGCCGCCGCGCAGGATGACGTGCGTGTCGTCGTTGCCTCGGGTTTCGAAGATGGCGGCCATGCCCATCTTGGTCATGCCCATGAAGGCGTGGCTGGCGCGCGAGGCCACGATGGCGTCGGCCGCCACCTGGATGCCGCCGTCGGTGCCGTTCTTGAAGCCCAGCGGGCAGCTCAGGCCCGAGGCCAACTGGCGGTGGCTCTGGCTTTCGGTGGTGCGCGCGCCGATGGCGCCCCAGGCGACCAGGTCGGCGATGAACTGCGGGCTGAGCAGGTCGAGGAATTCGGTGCCCACCGGCAGGCCCAGGCCGCCGATCTCCAGCAGCAGTTCGCGGGCGCGGCGCAGGCCTTCATTGATGCGGAAGCTGCCATCCAGGCGCGGATCGTTGATGTAGCCCTTCCAGCCCACGGTGGTGCGGGGCTTCTCGAAGTACACCCGCATCACGATCAACAGGTCTTGCGACAGGGTTTCGGCCGCCTGCTTCAGGTGGCGCGCGTATTCCATGGCCTGCGCGTGATCGTGGATGGAACAGGGACCCACCACGGCGATCAGGCGGTCGTCGCGGCCATGCAGCACGTCGGCGATGCGGGCGCGGCCGGCCTCCACCTGCGCCAGCAGCGCGTCGGACACGGGCAGTTCGTCCAGCAGCAGGGCGGGCGAGATCAGCGGGCGCACGGCGCCGATGCGCACGTCGTCGATGCGGGTGGTGTCCTGGGTGGCGTCGGCTTGGCCGACTTCGTGGTCGCGGGTGGGGTCGTCGATACGGGTCACGGCAATGTCTCCGGCGCGCGGCGCGCGCATCCCCGGGATTATCGCATTGCACGCGCGGCGGCGCGGGGAGAGGGTCCGGGCGGATACCACTATGACCGCCCGGTTGCCGATGTGCGGTGGGATGCCGGCCGCTGCGCCCGGATTCGTGATGCCGGGGTACCTGGGGGCCGCAGGCTAACGGCGCGAATCCAGCGCCAGCCGCACCGCCAGGCCGGCCAGCACGGTGCCCATCAGCCAGCGCTGGGCGGCCAGCCACAGGGGACGGCGCGACAGGAAACCGGCGATGCCGCCCGCGCTGACGGCGATCATGCCGTTGACGCACACGCTGATGGCGACCTGCGTGAAGCCCAGCGTCAGCGCCTGGCCCAGCACGCTGCCGCGCGACGGGTCGATGAACTGCGGCAGCAGCGACACGTAGAACATGGCGATCTTGGGATTGAGCAGGCTGGTGACCAGCCCCATGCCGAACAGCTGGCGCACGTTGCTGTGGGGCAGCTGCCGCACCTCGAAGGGCGAATGCCCGCCGCTGCGCACCGCTTGCCAGGCCAGGTAGAGCAGGTAGAGGGCGCCGCCGATGCGCAGGGCGTCGTAGGCATAGGGCACCGACAGCAGCAGGGCGGTCAGGCCGAAGGCCGTGCACAGCACGTAGAACAGGAAGCCCAGCGCCACGCCGCCCAGCGAGACCAGTCCGGCGCGCGGTCCTTGCGACAGCGAGCGCGAGACCAGGTAGATCATGTTGGGGCCGGGCGTGATGACCAGGCCGAAGGCCAGCAGGGCGAAGGTGAGCAGGGTGGTGAGGTCGGGCATGGCGGGCAAGGGCGATGGGCGGATAGGCGCGACGATAGCCGCGAACGGTATCGGCCGTGGCGATGGACCCTGTTCCGATGGCGCCGCCGCGGCGCTGCCCGCCAGTATGCGCCCGCGCGGGCGGGTTTTGCCACTGGACGGGAGCGCTCTTCCGACGGCCAGGCGCCAGGCGTTTTTTACGCCACCGCCGTGCGCATCGTGACGAATTCCTCGGCCGCCGTGGGATGGATGCCGATGGTCTCGTCGAACACGCGCTTGGTGGCGCCCGCCTTCAGCGCGATGGCGATGCCCTGCACGATCTCGCCCGCATCTGGCCCGACCATGTGGCAGCCCAGCACGCGGTCGGTGTCGGCGTCCACGACCAGCTTCATCAGGGTCTTCTCCTGCGAGCCGGTCAGCGTCAGCTTCATGGGGCGGAAGCGGCTTTCGAACAGGCGCACCTGGTAGCCGGCCGCCTGGGCGGCCTCCGTCGTCAGGCCCACGGTGCCGATGTTGGGCAGGCTGAACACGGCCGTGGGGATCAGGCTGTAGTCGACCTTGCGGTATTCCTCGGGGCGGAACAGGCGGCGCGCGATGGCCATGCCCTCGGCCAGCGCCACCGGCGTCAGCGGCACGCGGTTGATCACGTCGCCCAGCGCGTAGATGGACGGCTCGGTGGTGCGGTATTCCTCGTCGACCTTGATGAAACCCTGCTCGTCCAGTTCGACGCCGGTGTTCTCCAGGCCCAGGCCGTCGACCATGGCGCGGCGGCCGGTGGCGTAGAACACGCAGTCGGTGTCGATGTGTTCGCCCGTCTTCAGCGTGACGCGCAGCGAGCCGTCTTGCTGGCGGTCGATGCGGGCCGGATCGGCGTTGAAGCGCAGATCCAGGCCCTTCCTGCGCAGTTCGTCGCGCAGGTGTTCGCGGATGCCGCCGTCGAAGCCGCGCAGGAACAGTTCGCCCCGGTACAGCTGCGTGACCTGCGCGCCCATGCCGTGGAAGATCGAGGCGAATTCGACGGCGATGTAGCCCCCGCCCACCACCACCACGCGGCGCGGCAGTTCCTTCAGGTAGAAGGCCTCGTTCGAGGTGATGATGTGTTCCTTGCCCGGCAGGTCGGGCACGATGGGCCAGCCGCCGGTGCCGATCAGGATGTGGGCGGCGGTGTGGCGGGCGCCGTTGATCTCCACCGTGTGCGGATCGATGATGCGGGCATGGCCTTCGTGCAGCGCCACGCCGCTGTTGACCAGCAGGTTGCGGTAGATGCCGTTCAGGCGTTCGATCTCGCGGTTCTTGTTGGCGATCAGCGTGGACCAGTCGAACGAGGGCTTGTCCAGCGTCCAGCCGAAGCCCGGCGCGTTCTCGAAATCGTCGGAGTACGAGGCGCCGTAGACCAGCAGCTTCTTGGGCACGCAGCCCACGTTGACGCAGGTGCCGCCCAGGTAGCGGCTCTCGGCGACCGCCACGCGCGCGCCGTAACCCGCCGCGAAGCGCGAGGCGCGCACGCCGCCCGAGCCGGCGCCGATGACATACAGGTCGAAATCGAAATCCATGGTGATCCTTCCGGCGCTGCGGCGCCGTGATGCGAGATTGTTCTGCAAAACGTATCAGACATGCGTATTAAACCCCGTTTCGCCGTGGCCGCCGGTCGGCATGACAGGCCGGATGGGATATAAAGACCGGATTCACGGCCGCCTCGACGGAGCAGCATGCAGACGGAAGACAGTTTTTTCGGAACCCTTGGCGCTTTCCTGGGCGGCGCGATCCGCGTCGTCGTCGACGCCTTGCAGGCGGTGTTCGGCGGGCTGGGCACGGCCCTGGCCGAGTTCTTCGCGGGCATGGCCCGGGCCCTGGGCATGGGGCCGTCGGTCTTCAACTTCGCCCTGCTGCTGCTGGGCCTGCTGCTGCTGTGGACGGCGCTGCGGGCCTTCATGCGGCGCTCCGTCATCGCCGGCATCTTCTGGCTGTTCCTGGGCCTGTTGCTGCTGGGCGGGTTGATCGGAGGGGGCTGAGGGCGGTTTCGCCCGTGCCCAGGCGCCATGGACTACCGGCTGCTGGCGGACCTTACCCTGGCCGTGCATGCGGCGTTCATCCTGTTCGTGGCGCTGGGCGGCCTGCTGGCGCTGCGCTGGCCCAGGGTGGCCTGGCTGCACCTGCCAGCCGCGGCGTGGGGCGCGGGCATCATGTTCCTGGGCGCGATCTGCCCGCTGACCTATCTGGAGAACCACTTCCGCGTGCTGGCCGGCCAGCAGGGCTATCCGGATGGCTTCATCGCGCATTACCTGCTGGATTTCGTGTATCCGCAGGGCATCACGCGCAGCGTGCAGGCGCTGCTGGGCGCGCTGGTGGTGGCGGGCAATGCGGTCGTGTACGCCGTGCTGTGGCGCCGGCGGCGCAGCGGGTAGCGGGCCGTTGCGCCGGCTCGCCGCCGCTAGCGGCCCGGTTGCGCCGGCTCGCCGAACAACGCCGCCCGGCCCTGCGGCGAATTGAACATCCCCTTGCCGCTGTGCCCCACGCCGGGCACGCTCACCACCTGCTGCGCCAGTCCCTGGGGATGCCGCGTGCGCAGATACTGGAAGTAGTTCCGGCCTCGCGCCAGCCGGAACGGCCCCTGCGCCTGGGCTTCGCAACCCTTGTCCAGCGCCGGATGGTTGGGATCGGTGTCCTTCTCGCCCAGCAGATAGGTGACGCGCCGCTGCGCATAGCGCTGCTCCAGCGCGGCGGCGTCGGCGTGGCCGGCGTAGGGCGGCAGGTCCCGCATGCCGTATTTCCAGGTGTCGAAGCCGGGGCAGGATTTTGCATCCACCGTCCGCGGCCGGTCCGCGCTGAAATAGGCATACGACGAGGGATTGGCCACCACGTAGCGCAGCGCGATGCCCGCGTCCGCCAGCGCCTGTCCGCCCTGGCCCAGCACCGTATAGCGCTGCACCACCTGGCCGCCGCCCGAGTGGCCGGCGATGACGACCTCGCGCAGATTGGGCAGGCGCGTCCGGTCGGCCAGGCGGGCCAGGATGGCGTCGAATACGGCGAAGCTGCTCAGCGGCGCGGGGCCTCGCGCGGGCAGGCCGCCCATCCAGCCGCGCGGGGTCCAGCGCAGCAGCGTGTCGGGCAAGTGGTGGCGCGCCACGTCCGGCGTGGCCAGGAACTGCGGGGCGATCAGCAGGGTGGACGGCTGAGCGCCGGCCGCGCGGGCGGCCTGCAATCCGGATTCGAAATAGGTCATGGCATTGCGCAATTTGCCGTGCACGATGATGACGGCGCGCAGGATTTCCGGATGCGGCTGGCTCCAGTCGGCGGACAGTTGCAGCGCGGCGGTGCCCTGGCCCTCGGGGCCGTCGATGGCCAGGCGGCCTTGCGCGATCCGGCCCACGCCCTCGGCTTGCGCGGCGCCGAGGGCGGTGATGAAGAGAACGCAGCACAGCAGCAGACGCATGATGGATTTCCAGGAAATCAGGTGGGCACGGCGCCCGGCACGGCATCGATCTTAGGACGCCGAAGCTGACAGCGCGCCGTCCCGTGCAAGGCCGGAAACGCGCTGAAACCGCGTGGATACGGGCATGTGGTGCGCGGCGCCCCAGTCTCCAGGACCGGCGAGCCGCCGGGCATGCCGGTCCTCCTCCTCGGGGCGATCCAATCTTCCCCGCGTCACGACCCCCCGCGCGGTGGCTTTCGCCTGCGCGCTCATCGCCGTTGGATCAGTTCCGCCAACTGTTTCACCAGCGCGTCGATACGCTCGGCCGGTGTGTTCCCATAACCCAGCACCAGCCCATTGTCGGCCGTGCCATCTTCCTGCGCGAACGCCGACAGCGGCGCCGGCGCCATCCCCAGCCGCTGCGCCGCCCGTGCGATCTCCTGGTCGGGATGGCGCGCGGGCAGGCGCAGGGTCAGATGCAGGCCGCCATGGCCGCCCAGCACCTCGTGCTCCACCGCCAGGTGCGCGCTCAGCGCCGCGCGCAAGGCGTGCTGCCGCTGGCGGTACAGGCGCCGCATCCGGCCGAGGTGCCGCGCGAACTGCCCGCTGTCGATGAAGTCGGCCAGGGCCAGCTGGGCATGGCGGTGGCCGCCGCGCAGCAGCTCGCCCAGGGCCGCCTCGGCCTGCCGCGCGATGGCCGGCGGCAGCACGGCGAAGCCCAGCCGCAGCGCGGGAAACAGGGTCTTGCTGAAGGTGCCCACGTACAGCACGGGGGCGTCCGGCACCATGCCCTGCATGGCGGCGATGGGTTCGCCGTGATGGCGGAACTCGCTGTCGTAGTCGTCCTCGATGATCCAGGCCTCGCGCGCGGTGGCGCGGGCGATCAGGTCGAGGCGCCGCGCGGCGCTCAGCACGGCGCCCGTCGGGTACTGGTGCGAGGGGCTGGTGTAGATGAGCCGGGGCGGGGCGTCGCGCCATAGCGCCGGGTCGGCGGCCAGGCCTTCGGCGTCGACGGGCACCGGCACGACGCGCAGGTCCGCCGCCCGGAAAGCGCTTCGGGCGCCGCGATAGCCGGGGTTCTCGATCCAGCCGGTTTCGCCGGGGTCGGCCAGCAATCGCACGCACAGGTTGATGGCTTCCTGCGCGCCGTCGGTGATCACCACCTGGTCGGGCGTGCAGCGTACGCCGCGCGACACGCCCAGATGGGCGGCGACCGCCGCGCGCAGCGCCGGCTCGCCCGCGGGCGGGCCATACCCCAGGGTGGCGGCGGGAGCGGCGCGCAAGGCGCGCTCCAGCGAACGGCGCCAGGCGGCGGCTGGAAAGCGCGCCAGGGCGGGGGTGCCCGGGCGCAGCGGCAAGCCGCTTTCGCCGGCGGCGAATGGGGGGGAGAGCCTGGCCACGCGGGCGGCCATGCGTGGCGCCGGGCTGTCGGACCCGGCCGCCGCGGGGCACGACGGGCCTGTGCCGGGCGGCGCCGCCAGTTGCGCCACGCGCGTGCCCTGGCGGTCGGCCAGCACATATCCTTCGGCTGCCAGGTGGTCGTAGACGATCAGCACCGTATTGCGCGAGACGCCCAGTTGCGCGGCCAGCTCGCGCGAGGCGGGCAGGCGTGCGCCCGGCGGCAGGCCGCCATCCAGGATGGACTGCTTGAGCCGGTGCAGCAACTGGCGTTGCAGCGGGCCCCCGGCGGCGGGGGGCCGCAATGGGGCATCGAGCAGAAGGGGTGGCGGCGCCATGGCTCCATGATTTGAGGGTGCTGTGGCGCTTTTCATCATGCCACGAGGCGCCTATCTTACCGCCATGCCGCCGATCCGCGGCGGCTCATTCAACCCGGAACGCCAGGATGTCCGCACCTTCCTTCAGCAATGCCTTCGGCCAACCCATCGGGGCGCCGTTGCCCGATTGGCGGCCACGCCCGCTGCCCCCGCGCACGCCCATCCAGGGCCGCCTGTGCCGGCTCGAACCGCTGGACGCCGCGCGCCATGCCGAAGACCTGGCCGACGTGTTCGGCCAGGCGCCCGACGGCCGCGCCTGGACCTATCTGTTCAAGGGACCGTTCGCCAGCCGGCAAGAGCACCTGGCCTATGTCGCGCAGCAGGCCGCCAGCCAGGACACGCTGCACCACGCCGTGGTCGATCAGGTCACCGGCAAGGTCGTGGGCACGCTGGCGCTGATGCGCATGGATCCGGCCAACGGCGTGATCGAAGTGGGCCACGTGACGTTCTCGCCCTCCCTGCAGCGCACCGCGCTGTCCACCGAGGCGCAATACCTGCTGATGCGCCGCGTGTTCGACGAACTGGGTTACCGCCGCTATGAATGGAAGTGCGACAGCCTGAACGCGCCCTCGCGCGCCACGGCGCAGCGGCTGGGATTCCAGTTCGAGGGCATTTTCCGGCAGGCCGTGGTGTACAAGGGCCGCACGCGCGATACCGCCTGGTTCTCGATCATCGACGGCGAATGGCCCGCGCGCCGCGCGGCGTTCGAGCGTTGGCTGGCGCCGGAGAATTTCGACGAGAACGGCGTGCAGCGGCGCCGGCTGGGCGAGATGGCGTGACGGGGGAGCGGGTGGGCCCGCGCTTCAGCGCCCTGGCCGCTTCCGTTTCTCGTTGATCCACCCCGCGCCGCTGACCAGCAGGATGCCGCCCAGCACCAGCAGGGCGCCCAGGGCGAAGCCAGGGGCAATGGGCTCATGCAGGATCAGCACGCCGAAGGTGACGCCGAACAGCGGCGTGGCGAACGACAGCACCGACAGCCGGGTGGCCAGGTAGCGGCGCAGCAGCCAGAACCAGGCCAGCAGGCTGGCCAGCGCCACCCCCAGGGTCTGGAACGCCATGCTGGCCAGGGCCGGCGCGCTCCAGACCGGCGCGGGGTCGCCCGAGGCCGCGTGCCAGGACATCAGCAGCACCGCGGCCACCGCCATCTGATAGAACAGCGTCTTGGTCGGCGGCGCTTCGGACAGGGCCGAACCGCGCAGCGCCACGGTGGTGGCGCCCCACGCCAGGCCGGCCAGCAAGGCCAGGAAATCGCCCAGCAGCATGTCCGGCGCGGACGGCGGCGCCCCATCGCGCTTGCCCAGGAAGGCCACCGCGATGCCGACGAAGGCCAGCAGCACGCCCACCCATTGCAGGGGCAGCAGGCGCTCCTCGGGCAGGCGCAGGTGCAGGCCCAGCGCGGTGAAGATGGGGGCGGTGTACAGGAACACCGCCACGTGCGAGGCCGTGGTGAACCGCAAGGCCAGCGCGACCAGCAGGAATTCCGCCGCGAACAGCAGGCCCACCAGCAGGCCGGCGGGCAGCGTGCCGTCGCGCAGCATGCCCAGGCCTTCGCGGCGCAGCACGAAGATGCCCAGCACCACGGCGGCGAACGCCGAGCGCAGCCCGATCTGCAGCGTGGGCGCGATGTCCGCGGCCACCAGCTTGATCGCGACCTGCTGGAAGGCCCAGCACACGCACAGCAGCAGCATGATGCCGGTGGCGGTGCCGTCCAGCGGACGGCGGATGGCGGGCGGCATCGGAATCAGGGCAACTCGGCGGGGTAGTTGTCCAGCGCCAGCGCGAGCTGCTGTTCGATATCCCATTGCGCCAGCTGCGCGGCGATCGCGCCGTGGAAGGTGCCGTCGCGCACCACGAACATCGCGGGCAGGTGGAAGACCTCGTAGCGTTCGACCAGGCCGCCGTTGTCGCCGGCATCGATCCAGCAGAGGCGTTCGACCGGCAGGTCGAAGGCGGGCAATTGCTCGCGCGCGACGCGGCAGGTGCCGCAGGTGCGGCTATGGAACACCAGCAGCGAAATGCCCCTGGCGTCCAGCAGGAAGCGGTCGGCGGTGCCGTCGTCCAGGTCGTGTTGCTCGATCATGGTCAGGATTCGCGCGCCAGCCGGGCGTCCAGTTCCCGTACGGTTTCGTACAGCACCCGCGTGCCGTCCAGCAGTTGCGCGGGCTCGATCCATTCCTCGGGGCAGTGGCTGCGCCCGTTCAGGCAGGGGATGAATATCATGCCCATGGGCCCGGTGTGCGCCATCTGCACGGCGTCGTGGCCGGCGCCGCTGGGCAGGCGCATCGAGGCGTAGCCCAGACGCTCGGACGCGGCCTGCACGGCATCCATCACCAGGGGGGCGCATTGCGTGGGCCTGGCGCGCGAGACTTCGTCC
This sequence comes from Bordetella ansorpii, assembly GCF_900078705.1. Lineage (GTDB taxonomy): Bacteria > Pseudomonadota > Gammaproteobacteria > Burkholderiales > Burkholderiaceae_B > Bordetella > Bordetella ansorpii_A. Next base: position 419,065 of record NZ_FKIF01000007.1, on the reverse strand, counting down.
CAGGCCAGTTCCAGGCGCAGCGCGGCCATGTCGCCCGCCACGCCGTGCACCAGGTCCTCGACGAATCCGTCCAGCACGGCCTGGCTGTCGCTGCGGACCTCCAGGATCATGTCCGCGCCGCCGGGCACGGCGTTGGTGGCGTTGGGCGTGACCGCGATGCGGCCGATGGTGGCCACCACATAGTGCCGCGCCCCGGTCAGTTCGCTGGCGCGGCGGTGCGCGGCGTCGATCACCCGGGCGGCGCCCACCAGCGCGTCGCGGCGGATGTCCATGGGCGTGGTGCCGGCGTGGTCGGGCTGGCCGGTGACGCGGATGCGCGCCCGGCGGATGCCGACGATGTGCGTGACCACGCCGATGGGCAGGCCGCGGGTTTCCAGCACGGGGCCCTGTTCGATGTGCAGTTCGACGAATGCCGCCGTGGCGTTGGCCCCGCGCAGCGGCCGGGCCAGCGCGCGCGGATCGGCGCCGATGCGGCTCAGCGCGTCGGCCAGGCTTTCGCCCGCCGGATTGGCCTTGGCCAGCATCTGGGCATCCAGCGTGCCGGCGATGGCGCGGCTGCCGATACAGGACACGCCGTCGTAGTCGCTGGGCTCTTCGGACAGGAAATCGATGACCTCGAACGGGTGGCGCAGTTGCACGCCCTGTTCGTGCAGAGTGTGGGCGACCTCGATGCCGGCCAGCACGCCGATGATGCCGTCGAAGCGGCCGCCGGCGGGCACGGTGTCGCAGTGCGAGCCGGTGACGATGGGTTTGCGCCGGGCGTCCCGTCCGTCGCCGGTGCCCGCGCGCCGTCCCACCAGATTGCCGCCGGCATCCAGCGCCACGGTCAGCCCGGCGGCGGCGAACTCGCCTTGCAGCCATTGGCGAGCGGCCTGGAATGGCGGCGAGAAGGCGCGGCGCGTCCAGGGGACGTCGGGCAGGGTGTGGCGGGACAGCGTTTCGACGCGTGACCAGAGGCGGTCGGCGTTCAGCGGCGGAAAGGCGGGCATTGCGCGGCCAGAAGAGCGGGAATTGGCTGACGATTATGTCACAAGGCCCTGGCGGCGGCGGCCCGGGATGTCGGGCCGGACACGGTGCGCGGCGTTGCTTTTGCTTTCAACCCGATTTGGGGGCGGCTGCGCGCCAAAGTATGATGATTCGGTTTCACTGCACGGCCCCGGTTTCCTGGGCGCCGTGTCGACTATAAATCCAGGAGAGCCTCCATATGATGTCCCATACCGCATCCGACACGGTCCAGCCCGTCGACCTCGACGTCCCGTCCTACGTCAAGCACACGCGTTTGATCGCCTGGGTGACCAACGTGGTGGCGTTGACCCGTCCGGCGCGCGTGGTCTGGTGCGACGGCTCGCAGGAAGAGTACGACCGGTTGTGCGAGCTGATGGTCCAGGCAGGCACCATGCGCCGCCTGAATCCGGCCAAGCGCCCCAATTCCTACCTGGCCTGGTCCGACCCCTCGGACGTGGCGCGCGTCGAAGACCGCACCTTCATCTGCTCCGAGCGCCAGGAAGACGCCGGCCCCACCAACAACTGGGCCGCGCCCGACGAGATGCGCGACACCCTGGGCGGCCTGTTCGAGGGCGCGATGGAAGGCCGCACGCTGTACGTGGTGCCGTTCTCGATGGGCCCGCTGGGTTCGCCCATCGCCCACATCGGCGTCGAGCTGTCCGACAGTCCCTACGTGGCCGTCAACATGCGCATCATGACCCGCATGGGCCGCGCGGTGTACGACGTGCTGGGCGAAGACGGCGAGTTCGTGCCCTGCGTGCACAGCGTCGGCGCGCCGCTGCGCGACGGCCAGGCCGACGTGGCATGGCCCTGCAACGACACCAAGTACATCGTGCATTTCCCGGAAACGCGCGAAATCTGGAGCTACGGTTCGGGCTACGGCGGCAACGCGCTGCTGGGCAAGAAGTGCTTCGCGCTGCGCATCGCCTCGACCATGGGCCGTGACCAGGGCTGGCTGGCCGAACACATGCTGATCCTGGGCGTCACCTCGCCCGAGGGCCGCAAGTTCCACGTGGCCGCCGCCTTCCCCTCGGCCTGCGGCAAGACCAACTTCGCCATGCTGATCCCGCCGCAAGGCATGAACGGCTGGAAGGTCAGCACCATCGGCGACGACATCGCCTGGATCAAGCCGGCCGCCGACGGCCGCCTGTACGCCATCAACCCCGAGGCCGGCTACTTCGGCGTGGCCCCGGGCACCGGCCATAAGACCAACCCCAACGCCATGGCCACGCTCAAGGCCAACGTCATCTTCACCAACGTCGCCCTGACCGACGACGGCGACGTGTGGTGGGAAGGCATGACCGACGAGGCGCCGGCCCACCTGATCGACTGGCAGGGCAAGGACTGGACGCCCGATTCGGGCCGCAAGGCCGCGCATCCCAACGCGCGCTTCACGGTGTCGGCGCAGCAGTGCCCGTCCATCGACCCCGACTGGGAGAACCCGAAGGGCGTGGCCATCGACGCCTTCATCTTCGGCGGCCGCCGTTCCAACACGGTGCCGCTGGTGACCGAGGCGCGAAACTGGCGCGAAGGCGTCTACATGGCCGCCACGATGGGCTCGGAAACCACCGCCGCGGCCGCCGGCCAGCAGGGCGTGGTGCGCCGCGATCCGTTCGCCATGCTGCCGTTCTGCGGCTACAACATGGCCGACTACTTCAATCACTGGCTGAAGCTGGGCGAGAAGCTGCAATCGGCGGGCGCCACGCTGCCGGGCATCTACTGCGTGAACTGGTTCCGCAAGGGGCCGGACGGCAAGTTCGTGTGGCCGGGCTACGGCGAGAACATGCGCGTGCTGCAGTGGATCCTGGGCCGCCTGCAAGGCAAGGCCGGCGGCGCCGAACAGCTGTTCGGCGTGTCGCCCACCTACGGCGACATCGACTGGACCGGCCTGGATTTCAGCCAGGAGAAGTTCCAGCAGGTCATCTCGGTCGACCTGCCTTCCTGGAAGGAAGAACTGTCGCTGCATGACGAGCTGTTCCAGCAACTGAAGCAGGGCCTGCCGGCGGAGTTGCCCAAGACCAAGGCCGAGATCGAAGGCCGCCTGGCGGCCTGAGGCGATCCTGCTTGAATGACCCAAGGCCGAGGCTGCCTCGGCCTTGTCCGTGCCTGGCCGCCAACACCTTGCGAGGCGTCGAGGGCGTGATGCGGCACAATGCCGCCATGACCGAGTCCGCGTCCCCGCATTACGTCCTGGGTTTTCCTCCCGCCGCGCATCCTGGCGCCCGTGTCCTGGTGCTGGGCACGATGCCCGGCGTGGCGTCGCTTGCGGCCGTCCGCTATTACGCGCATCCGCGCAATGCGTTCTGGCCCATCTCGGCCACGCTGCTGGGATTCGACCTGGCATTGCCGTACGAGGCCCGCATCCAGGCCTTGAACGACGCGGGCGTGGCGTTGTGGGATGTCCTGGCCGCGTGCGAACGCCCTGGCAGCCTGGACGCCGCCATCGACTCGCAATCGGCGCAAGCCAATGATTTCGCCGGCTTTCTGGCCGCGCATCCGCACATCAGGCGCATCTGCTTCAACGGCGGCAGCGCGCAGGCGCTGTTTCGCCGGCATGTGCTGCCGGCCTTGTCGCAAAGCCATCCCGACATGGCGTACGCCGCGCTGCCGTCCACCAGCCCGGCGCACGCGGCCATGCCGTTCGCCGCCAAGCTGCAAGCCTGGCGGCCCATCGTGCCGGATTGACTCAGCGAACCGCGCCGTAGATCTCGCGCGCCCGGTCCGCATCCGCGATCGGCCGGCCCAGCACCCGGCCGCCTTCCGCCGCCTGCGCCACCAGCGCCGCGTTGCCCGGCGCCACGGTGCCGTCGCGCAGCAGCAGGTTGTTCTCGAAGCCCACCCGCATGTGCCCCCCGAACGCCGCCGCCGTGGTCACGCAGGCGTTCTCTTCACGGCCGAAGGCGCACACCGCCCAGGGCAGGCTGAAGTCATACGCTTGCAGGAAGGGCAGCAGGTCGCGCGGTGACGAAGTCTGCCCCGCGCTGTAGCGGCCCAGCACGAACAGCACCGACCATGCGCCCGCGGGCGCCAGGCCGCGCGCGCGCAGGTCCTGCCAGCGCGCCAGATCCGCCGCGTCGTACAGGATGATCTGCGTCATGATGCGTTCGCCGGCCAGCCAGCCCAGGAAGCCGGCCAGTTCCTGTTCGGGCACCTCGGGCACGGCGATCTCGCGCAGGCCGATGGACACGGCCTGCGGGCGCAGCTCGCGCACCACGGCGATCTGCTCGGGCGCGCGGTAGACGCCCGCCGCTTCGCTGGTGACCTGCACCAGCACGCGGTCGCCCACTTCGTCGTGCACGGCCTTCAGGGCGTCGCGATAGGCCTGGGCGTCCAGCAGGTGTTTGCCGTCGGGCTTGCGCACGTGCATGTGCATCATGGCCGAGCCGGCTTCCAGGCAGGCGCGCGCCTCGGCGGCCAGCGTGGCGGGCGTCATGGGCACGGCTGGATGGTCCTTGGCCGTCTTGTAGGCGCCGTTGGGCGCCACGGTGACGATGACGGGGGAGTCGGCCAGGCTGGCGGGAGTGGAAATGTCGGTCATATCTGCTTGTCTCGGTATCAAGGCCGCGCGTCTCGATGGCGCGCGGTGCTGGGTAGTCTCAAGAAGGCGTCGATGCATGGCGTCCGGCCGGGCGCCCGCGACATGGCCGTGCTCGTCGCCTTGCCTTCAGGGCTTGATCTCGGGCAACTCAGCCGACACCAGGTCCAGCCCCGCGCGCAGCAGCCTGTCGTAGCGCGCGCGTTCCTCCTGGATGGTCTCGGGCGTCCATCTGTAGAACCCTTCGCCCGCCTTCATGCCGTGGCGTCCGTCCTGGGCGCGTTCGGTCAGGCAGCGCGCCGGTGTGTCCGCATTGCAGAAGGTCGGATACATGGTGGCGCCCGCCGCCGCATGCACGTCGATGCCGGCGTGATCGCGCTGCATCACGGGGCCCGCGGCCAGGAAGCGGAAGCCGAAGCCGAAGCGCACCGCCGCGTCCACGTCCTCGGGGGTGGCGATGCCGCGGTCGATCAGGTCGAAGGCCTCGCGCGACAGCGCATGCTGCAGGCGATTGGCCAGGAAGCCGGGCAGATCCTTCGCCACGCGCACCGGCACCATGCCGCAGCGTCGCATGAAGGCGATCAACGCATCGGCGCTGGCGCCGTCGCTGGCCTCGCCCAGCACCACCTCGACCAGCGGCACCAGGTGCGCCGGCATGAAAAAGTGCAGGCCCAGCATGCGGCCTTGCGTGTCCAGGCCCTCGCCGATGGCGCTGATGGGAAAGCTGGAGCTGTTGCTGGCCAGGATGGCGTCGGGCCGCGCGCGGCGCGCCAGCTCGGCGAACAGCGACTGCTTGATGTCCAGCCGCTCGGGAATGCATTCGATCACCAGGTCCACCGAGGCCCAGTCCACGTCGTCCAGCGCCGGCACGACGGCGATGCGGCCGGCGCCGGCCTCGCGGCCGATGGCTTGCAGATTGGCGCGGGCGCGTTCGGGCAGGGCCTGGGCGCGGCCGGCATCGGGTTCGATCACGGTGGTGCGGCACAGCGCGCGCGTCAGCACCACGGCCACGTCGGCGCCCATGGTGCCGCCGCCCACGACGACGGCATGAGAACCGCCGGGCGCGTCCAGGCGGGGAATTGCTGCGTTCATGGAAGTCGTTCCTTCTACAGAGTTGCGGTCAGTGTAGAGAAGCGGATTTGATAGATGAATCAGATTTTTTGGATAGAATGATCTGAAATAAAGATCAATAAAAACCCCGAGACATCCCATGCAGATCAATCTGTCCATGCGCGACATCGACACCGTGTTGATGCTGGGCCGCATGCTCAACTTCCGCCAGGCCGCCGCGCAACTGCATCTGTCGCAGTCGGCGCTGTCCACGCAGATCCTGCGCATCGAGGACAGCCTGGGCGTGCGGCTGTTCGACCGCACCACGCGCTCGGTGCGCCTGACGGCCGCGGGCGAGGTCTTCCTGCAGCAGGCGGCCACGCTGCAGGTGGCGTTTCGCGAGGCCATCGCGGCGGTCAGCGGCATCGCCGGCGCCGAGCATGGCCAGGTGGCCGTGGCCGCGCTGCCTTCGCTGGCCGCGCGCTGGCTGCCCCGCGTGCTGATGGCCTACCGGCAGAACCATCCGGGCGTGGCGCTGAAGGTGCACGACACGCTGTCGGGGCCGGCCTTCGACCTGGTGCGCGCGGGACAGGTGGATTTCGCGCTGACGGCGGCGGACCCCCAGCATGCGGACCTGCACTACGTGCCGATGATGTCGGACAGCTTCATCCTGCTGATCCCGCAGGGCCATGCGCTGGCAGGCGGCAAGGGGCCGGTGCGCTGGGCCGATACCGCCGAGATGTCGCATGTGTCCATGGTGCATCCCAGCAGCGTGCGGCAGTACACCGAATGGGCCTTCCTGCAGAACCGCATCCGTTTCCAGCCGGCCTTCGAGGCCGAGCACCTGGCCACCATCGTGGCCATGGTGGAATGCGGATTCGGCGTGGCGGCGCTGCCGGAAACGGCGGCCGAAGCCGTGGCCCATCCCGGCATCGCCGAGCGCAAGCTGATCGCACCCGTGGCCGAACGGTCGATCGGCTTGGTGACGCTGCGCAACCGCAGCCTGTCGCCGGCGGCTGCTACGCTGGTGCAGATGCTGCGGGACAGTCTGTCGTCCTGAAGCCCGGCGTGTCGTTCCTGGCCAGGGTCCGCACGCCGCAACGGGCCGGCCGGTCCAGCGGGCCCCGCGCAGGGTCTGGCGATACCGGCTCTTCCACTATCCTGGCCGCGATTCCGGAGTTCCCCTCTCATCATGCATCTCGACCTGATTGAAAGCATCAGCCTGGCCGGCAGGGCCAGCGTGCCCAACGACGACCGCGCCGGCAGCGCCGACCGGCATGCCTGGGTGATCGACGGCGCGACCGACCTGGGCGCTCCCGGCCTGCTGGGCGAGCGGGGCGGGGCGGCGTGGCTGGCGATGCGGGCGCAAGCGGGCTTTGGCGCCGTCCACGGCAATCCATCATTGGAAGAGATCTGCGGCCAGGTCTTCGACGCGCTTTCCGGCGCCTATGCATGTGAAAGACGCCGGGATCCGGTCTCGTCCTGGGAGTTGCCGCGCGCCGCGTTCGCGGCCGTGGCGCTCGAGGACGGCGAGGTGGCCTGCGCCTGGCTGGGCGATTGCACGGTGATCCACCGCGGCGCCGGCGGCGTGGCGTTCCTGACGCCCGCACCGGACCGCGGGGCCGAATCGGCCGAGGCGGCGGCGCTGGGCCCGGGGGCGGGCGCGGGCAGCGTGCGCACGCCCGAGGTATTGGCCGACCGCCGCGCCGCGCGCGAAAGGCCGAAAGCCGTGCTCGGCGTGGACGCGGCCCAGGCGAAGCAGGGCACGCGCCATGCCCGCGCGCCCGTGCGCCGGGGCGACGACATCCTGCTGATGAGCGATGGCTTCGCCGCGCTGATCGATGCGTATGCCGCGTACGACGCGCCCGCGCTGGTGTCGCGCATGGCCGAGGCCGGCCTGGCGGCCCTGGGGCGGGAATTGCGCCAGATCGAAAGGGATGACGCGGCCTGCCTGCGCTATCCGCGCTTCAAGGCCAGCGACGACGCGACGGCCCTCTGGGTGCGCGTCGGCTGAGCGCCATCCCAGGCGCGGGCGTCAACGCGGGCGCGGCACCTTGTCGGTGGTTTCCGTGGCGCGCAGGAAGTCGAAGTCGACGCCCTGGTCAGCCTGCGTGACGGTCTGCAGGAACAGCTTGCGATAGCCGCGCTCGGCCGACGGGCGTTCGATCTTCACCTCGGCGGCGCGCCGGGCCAGTTCCTCGTCGCTGATCAGCAGCGAGATCTCGCGGTTTTTCACCGACAGGCGGATGCGGTCGCCGGTGCGCACGTGCGCCAGCGGGCCGCCGATGGCGGACTCGGGCGTGACGTGCAGCACGATGGTGCCCGCCGCCGTGCCGCTCATGCGGCCGTCGGAAATCCGCACCATGTCCTTCACGCCGGCGCGCGCCAGCTTGCGCGGGATCGGCATGTAGCCGGCCTCGGGCATGCCCGGCGCGCCCGTGGGGCCGATGCGCTTGAGCACCAGGATGTCCTCGGCGGTGACGTCCAGGTCGTCGTCGTCGATGCGCAGCGCCATGTCCTCGGCGTTCTCGAACACCACGGCGCGGCCTTCGTGCTCCATCAGCCTGGGGTTGGCGGCCGACTGCTTGATGATGGCGCCGCCCGGGGCCAGGTTGCCGCGCAGCACGGCCAGGCCGCCCAGCGGGTAGATGGGCTTGTCGAACGGGCGGATCACGTCCTGCGCGAACGCGGCGGGCGCCTCGTCCAGCATCTCGCCCAGCGTGCGGCCGCTGACGGTCATGGTGTCCAGATGCAGCAGCGGGCGCAGTTCGCGCAGCAGGGCGGGCATGCCGCCCGCCTTGTGGAAGTCTTCCATGTAGTGCTGGCCCGAGGGCTTGAGGTCGACCAGCACGGGGGTTTCCTTGCTCATGGCGTCCAGGCCGGCCAGGTCGATGTCGATGCCCAGTCGGCCGGCGATGGCCGTGATGTGCACGATGCCGTTGGTCGAGCCGCCGATGGCCAGCAGCACGCGCAGCGCGTTCTCGATCGACTTGCCGTCGAGGATGCGGTCGGGCGTGAGGCCGGACCTGGCCATGGCGACCGCGGTGGTGCCGGTCTGCTCGGCCACGCGCACGCGGTCGGCCGTGACCGCCGGGGCCGAGCCGCCGCCGAACACCATCATGCCCAGGGCTTCGGTGACGCAGGCCATGGTGCTGGCCGTGCCCATCACCGAACAGGTGCCGACGCTGGCGACCAACTGGTTGTTGACGTCGCTGATCTCGGCGGCGTCGATCTCGTCGGCGCGGTAGCGGCCCCAGTAGCGGCGGCAGTCGGTGCAGGCGCCGACACGCTCGCCACGGTGCGCGCCGGTCAGCATGGAACCCGTCACCAACTGGATGGCCGGCACGTTGGCCGAGGCCGCGCCCATCAACTGGGCGGGCACGGTCTTGTCGCAGCCGCCGATCAGCACCACCGCGTCCATGGGCTGGGCACGGATCATTTCTTCCGTGTCCATGGACATCAGGTTGCGCAGGTACATGCTGGTGGGATGCGAGAAGCTCTCGTGCACCGAGATGGTGGGAAAGTCCACGGGCAGGCCGCCAGCCAGCATCACGCCGCGCTTGACGGCCTCGATCAGTTGGGGCGCGTTGCCATGACAGGGGTTGTAGCTGCTGCCGGTGTCGACGATGCCGATGACCGGGCGCGACAGCGCGTCGTCGGTGTAGCCGGCGCCCTTGATGAAGGCCTTGCGCAGGAACAGCGAAAAGCCCGTGTCCCCGTAGTTGGTCAGCCCCTTGGACAGGCCGGCGGCCCCGGCAGGCGGCTGTTTTTTCTGGCTCATGTCGTCTTCCTAACCTTCGATAATATTATTGATAATAAAGCCGGCCATCATAGCCAGCCATGTTCGGCAGCCGCAAGTACTTTCCACGATGGGTGAAAATTGATCTAATTCGCCGATCAGTCGATAGAAAAATACTGATTAATCAATCAAGGCACGCCGCCTACACTGCCCGGCATGAGAACCGGGCACAACAGCAAAGCCCATCCATCAATAGCCCGGTTCAGGATAGGAGACAAGCCATGTCCGCATCCCGCTGCACCGCGGCCGGGCGCGTGCCCCGCCGCGTGTTCGTCTGTTCGTTGATGGCGCTGGCCATCGGCGCGATCTGCGCGCCTGCCGTCCAGGCCCAGGACGACTACCCCGACCGCCCCGTGCGCCTGATCGTGCCTTATCCGCCCGGTGGCGCCACCGACGTGATCGGCCGCGTCATGGCGCAGGAACTGACGGGCGCGCTGGGCCAGAGCGTGGTGGTCGAGAACCGCGCCGGCGCGGCCGGCAACATCGGCGCCGACCAGGTCGCCAAGGCCGCGCCCGACGGCTATACGCTGCTGCTGGGCGCGCTGACCAGCCACTCGATCAACGCCGAGCTTTACAAGAACCGCGTGCCCTACGACATCGAGAAGAGCTTCTCGCCCGTGTCCATCGTGGGGACGGTGCCGCTGGTGTTCGTGGTCAATCCCTCGGTCAAGGCCAACACGCTGCAGGAGTTCATCGCGCTGGTCAAGGCCAAGCCGGGCGCCATGACCATGGCCTCGTCGGGCAACGGCTCGCCGCAGCACCTGGCGACCGAGATGTTCAAGCGCGTGGCCGGCGTGGACGTGCTGCACGTGCCCTACAAGGGCAGCGGCCCGGCCATGACCGACCTGATGGGCGGCCAGGTGCTCGGCATGATCGAGACCGTGCCGGCGGCGCAGGCCCATGTGAAGGCGGGCAAGCTGCGCGCGCTGGCCGTCACGGCTTCGTCGCGCGCCGAGGCGCTGCCCGACGTGCCGACCGCCGCCGAGGCCGGCCTGAAGGGGTTCGAGGTCAGTTCGATGTTCGGCATCCTGGCCCCTGCCGGCACGCCGGCGCCGGTCGTCGAGAAGCTCAATGGCACCTTGAAGACCATTCTGGCCAAGCCCTCGACGCGCGAAGCGCTGCTGGCGCAGGGCGCCGTCGCCACCTGGACCACCCCCGCCGACGCGGCCAAGCGCATCAGCGCCGAGCGCAAGCAGTGGGCGGACGTGATCCGCGAGGGCAACGTCGTGGGTGAGTGATGCGGATGCAGGGCATCCCGCCGCCCGCCGCTGGACGGGCTTGCGGGAGGCCGCGCCGTCCGGCAGGAGCGGTGTTGCCCTGCACGAAGCGAAAAACGGGGCGCACTTCGCGGGGCGCCCCGTTTTGCATGGCATCCGGCGCCGTGGGCGCCGCCGGGCTTACTTGCCGTTCTTCAGGCGCGCTTCCATGCGGGCGGCGCGGTCGGGCGAGGAGGGGTGCGAGCTGAACATGTCGCTCTTGCCGCCGTCCAGCTTGGCCAGCTTCTGGAAAGCCGTGACCAGGCCCTTGCGGTTCATCTTTTTCTCGGTCAGCAGATCGAACGAGTAGTCGTCGGCCGCGGTTTCCTGCGACTGCGAGAACTGCGCGTTGATGAACTTCTCGGTCAGGTCGCCCAGTTGCGAGGCCGACAGGGCCGCGACGGCGCTGCCGCCGGCGGCAGCCGCGGCGTTGCGGGCGGCGCTCACGCCATAGGCGGTCTGCATGGCCTTCTTGCTGTGGCCCAGGGCGACGTGGCCCATTTCATGGCCGATCACGGCGCGCAGTTCGTCGTCGTTCATCATGTCCATCAGGCCGCTGTACACGCGCACGCAACCGTTGCCCATGGCCCAGGCGTTGACGTCCTTGGTCAGGTAGACCTTGTAGTCGATCTTGTTGCCGTTCAGGTCCATGTCGCCGAAGCCCTTCATCACGCGGGTCAGGCGCGTGGCGTACTTGCTCTTGGGCGCGGCGACCTTCGATTCCGCGTCGCTCTGCTTGCAGGCGGCATCCGACATCTGGACGATGTCGGCGTCGGACAGCGTGGCGGCCTGGTAGGCGCTGGCGCCCGCTGCCATCAGGCCGTCGGTATTCGGCATGCTACCCATGTTGTTGCAGCCTGCCAGCAGCAGGGCCGCGGCCACAGCCGTCGAGCCGAACGTGATCTTACGCATGGAAGTCCTCTTTCTGAAGTTTGATTTTGTGCAGCGGCCAGGGCTTTTTGTCTTAAAAAAGACTGAACTGGCGCGGGCTAGACTTTAATGAGGGGCTCGATGCCGCCGGGTGTTTTTGATTATCAGACTGCAACAAATACCAACGGCGGCATTCCGGGAATATTTCGGCAAAGGTTGCCGTCTATAGTGTTGCCGCATCGAAAACGAAAGACGAGCGCTCCGGATGCCTTTCCGCCTTGCCTGCCTACCCCTGCTTCTGGCCAGCCTGTGCGGCATGGCTCGCGCCGATGCCCAGCCCGTCTCGTACCCCTTCGACCAGCGCAATGCGGTCATCGAGTTCTTTCCCCGGGTGGGCGGCCTGCTGCGGCCCACGGGCGAATTCCAGCAGTTCCAGGGCAGCCTGTCGCTGGATGCCGCGAAGCTGGCGCAAAGCCAGGCCATCGTGCGCATGAGCGCGAGTCTGATCCGCGTGGGCATGCCGGGCGGCGCCAGCAAGCTGCGCTCGGCCGATTATTTCGATGCCGCCCGTTATCCCGAGATCGATTACCGCAGCACGGGCCTGACGGCGGGCGACGATGGCAAGTGGACCATGACGGGCCTGTTGACCATTCGCGGCGTGACGCGTCCGCAGACCCTGGACGTCTCGCTGGTGCCGGGCGGCAAGGGCCGCGGCCCTGCGGCCTTCGAGGCGACGGGCAAGATCCGCCGCAGCGATTTCGGCATGGTGGCCGACCATCGGCTGGTGGCCGACGAAATCGGACTGACCATCAAGGTGGCGCTGGATCGAAGCGCCGTGGCCGGCCTGCGGCCGCCCGAACCCGAGCCCCATATCGAACCCTGAACGCCGGATCCTGACGGATTCCAGGCACGGTTCGTCCGCGCGGCGCTGCGCCGCGCGAATACCCCTGCATGCAAAATGGGCTATTGCGCGGTGTGAATGCGGCGGGCGTATCGTTGCGCCCGAGGGGGCGGCCGATCCCGCGCCCTCGTTCAAGTCCCGCACATCCGCGGGCCGCAAGGCTCTGCAACGACATCAACCTACACGAGACACGAGCGCGCATCATCATGTGGATACTGCTTCTATTACCCTTCCTGGGCTTGCTATGGGTGCCTTTCTATAACCAGGCGCTGCCCGATTTCATGGGCTTTCCCTTCTTCTACTGGTATCAGTTGCTGTGGGTGCCGATCACGGCGTTCCTGACCTGGATCGTCTACCGCCATTACCGCAAGCACGGGGAAGAATGATGGACAGCAGCCACCTGAACTGGGCCGCCCTGTCGGTCTTTATTTTTTTCTTCCTGCTGGTCACGGTGATGGGCTTCGCGGCGTCGCGCTGGCAGCGCGGCGAGAACCACGCCAATCTCGATGAATGGGGCCTGGGCGGCCGCCGTTTCGGCACCTGGATCACCTGGTTCCTGGTGGGCGGCGATTTCTATACCGCCTATACCGTCATCGCCGTGCCCGCCTTGGTCTATGCGGTGGGCGCCTATGGCTTCTTCGCGCTGCCTTACACCATCCTGGTGTATCCCATCGTGTTCGCCATCATGCCCAAATTGTGGAACGTGGCCCACAAGCAAGGCCACGTGACCGCGGGCGACGTGGTCTATGGCCGCTATGGATCGCGTCCGCTGGAGCTGGCCGTGGCCGTGACCGGCGTGCTGGCCACCATGCCCTACATCGCGCTGCAACTGGTGGGCATGGAGGTGGTGATCAAGGCCCTGGGCCTGACGGGCGAATTGCCGCTGGCCGCCGCCTTCATCATCCTGGCGCTGTACACCTACGCAGCCGGCCTGCGCGCGCCCGCGCTGATCGCTTTCGTGAAGGACCTGATGATCTACATCGTGGTGCTGGTGGCGGTGGTGCTGGTGCCCTTGAAGCTGGGCGGCTACGCGGCGGTATTCGATGCCGCCGGCAAGGCGTACGCGGCCAAGGGCAGCGGCGGCCTGACGCTGGCGCCCGCGCAGTTCCTGCCGTACGCCACGCTGGCGCTGGGCTCGGCGCTGGCGGCCTTCATGTACCCGCACACGCTGACCGGCATCTTCGCCGCCAGGAGCGCGGACACGATCCGCAAGAACGCGATCTTCCTGCCGGCCTACACGCTGCTGCTGGGCCTGATCGCGCTGCTGGGCTACATGGCCTACGCCGCCGGCATCAGGCCGGGCTCCAACAACGACGTGGTGCCGATGCTGTTCAACACGCTGTTCCCCAGCTGGTTCGCGGGCTTCGCCTTCTCGGCCATCGCCATCGGCGCGCTGGTGCCGGCGGCGGTGATGTCGATCGGCGCGGCCAACCTGTTCACCCGCAATTTCTGGAAGGCCTACGTCAATCCGAACGTCACGGCGCAAGGCGAGGGCAAGGTGGCCAAGCTGGTGTCGCTGGTGGTCAAGGTGGGCGCACTGGTGTTCATCCTGTTCATCCCCACGCAATATGCGCTGGACCTGCAACTGCTGGGCGGCGTGTGGATTCTGCAGACCTTCCCGGCGGTGGTCTTCGGCCTGTTCTCGCGCTGGTTCGGCGGCACCGCCTTGCTGATCGGCTGGGCCGTGGGCCTGGGCGGCGGCACGGCGCTGGTGTTCGCGGACGGTGTGAAGCCGGTGCATTCGGTGGTCGTCGGCGGCACGGCCTACACGATGTACACGGGGCTGTTGGCCCTGGCGGTGAACATCGTCGTGGCCGTGGTGGCGCAATTGCTGCTGGGATCGCGCTCGCGGGCCGTGGCGCAGCCCGGCGTCTGAGGCGGCGGGGCCGTCCGGCGGGCGGCCTGTTCCTTCCTGCGCATGAGACAGGGCCGGCCGCTTCGGGCCGGCTTTTTGGTTCGTGCGCCCAGCATGGGCGCACTGCGGCGGCTGTGCGATGCAGGAGTGCGCAATTACCTGGGAGATCCCGCCTTGCGCCTCACCACGGCACGGTGCGTCCCATACGGTCCAGGTACTCCAAGCCGGGCTTCCCGCGTTTTGAGAGCAACACGCTCACGATGTCGGGGATGGTTTCCTCCAAGCCAGACGGCGCTTCAGGGCCGCCCAGCGCAGTACGAATCCAACCGGGGGCCAGTAACAACAATGCGCGTTGTTCCCCCGCGTGCCGGGCGGCGTAGCTGCGCATGTATTGGTTCAAGGCCGACTTGCTGCCGCGATAGACCTCATGCCCGCCTTTCTCGTTGCTGGCGATGCTGCCTTGTCCAGACGACATGATTCCGATCAGGCCATCGGCAGGCACCAGGTCTTGCAACGCCTCGATGACGCGCATCGGTGCGAGCGCGTTCGTCACCATGACGCGCACGAACTCCTCCGTGGTTACGTCAGCGATGGTTTCGTGTTGATTGGTATTCGCGGTTCCTGCGTTCACGAACAGGATGTCGAAGCGGCGGCCGGAAAGGCGATCACGCAGCGCGGCAATCTGCACCTGTTCAGTGACATCGAGTGGTTCGATCTCGACGCGGTCTTGGTGAGCATCGGCCAGATCATGCAATTCGGTTCTGGCATTTCCGCGCACGGTTCCGACGACGTTCCATCCCCTTTTCAGAAACTCCGCCGACATGGCGAACCCAAGGCCACGCGAAGCACCTATGAGCAAAATGCTCGGACCAGTCTCATGGCTTGATGAATGCGTCATGGCTGCAACCCTCTCATCTGATTGGACAGGCATCGATTCTGGAGGCTGCTCCTGATTTGCGCCAGACGCACACGATGCAATAATCGATTGCGCCGTATGCACACGACATTCAGAACGGACTGCTGATGCAAAACGTGGACTTGAACCTTCTTACATCGCTGGACATGCTGCTCACTGAGCGCAGCGTGACAAGGGCGGCACGTCGCCTGGGCTTGAGTCCGTCCGCGATGAGCAGAACGCTCGCCAGGCTGCGGGTAGCCACCGGGGATCAACTACTCGTACAGGCTGGCAGGACGCTTGTTCCGACCCCCTATGCCGAGCGGCTCGGTGAGCATGTGCATGAACTTGCGCGCAATGCCAGAGCTGTGCTGCAACCCATCAAGAACACCTTGGACCTGGCGACCTTGGCGCGGACGTTCACGATCCGGGCCAACGACGGGTTTGTCGATCTGGCCGGTCCCGCGTTGATGGCGCTCATCGCTCGGGCCGCTCCTCATGTTCGTATCCGCTTCATCCCCAAGTCCGACAAGGATGCGCAGCCACTGCGCGAAGGCATGGTCGACTTGGAGGTTGGAGTGATCGGAACCAAGGCGCCGGAGTTGAAGACACGGCTTCTTTTTCAGGACCGATTCGTCGGTATTTGTCGAACCGGCCATCCTCTTTTGAATAAGCCCGGCGTGACGGCCAGACGCTATGCCAGCTACCCGCATGTGATCGCAGCACGCAAGCATCAATTCACTGGCCCGGTAGATGACGCCTTGGAGCAGTCGGGTCTGCGCAGAACCGTTGTCATGGTTGTGCCAAGCTACGCCAACGCAATGCAGATCGTCCGCCACTCAGACCTTATCGGGCTTGTCCCATGTTCGTGCCTGGGCATCGGGTCGGTGAGCGACGCTGCCATGAGTGCGGGCCTTCGGCACTTCGAGCTGCCGGTGCGGACTCCTCCAATAAAGGTATCCGCCATTTGGCATCCACGCCTTCATGCAGACCCCGCCCATCGCTGGCTGCGCGATACCATCCTGGCTGTCTGCAAGGGCGCGCGGCTGGGCAACTGATTGATGGCTCACGCTGCCGCCCGATTTTCCAAGGCACACCGTCCGCGCCTGGTTGGTCGGATGTCAGCCGCAAGACGGACGTTGACGCTTGCAACCACAACGCTGCGATGTTGCCCTTGGCACATGAAGCCCCAAGGAATGTAAGAGCGGGGCGGTGCCGCGCGTGACGCCGCCGGCGGGGCTCATTCGTTCAGGTTCGGGTATGGATAGCTGACGATGGGCTGATAAAGAAGGCTGATTCGCGTTTTTTATCGAACGAATTGAGCAAATCGAATTGACGCGCCCGTTTGTGCGGGCGCAACATGGGACATGCCCTGCCGCCTTTCTCGGGTGCCCCTGGGATTGGCGGCCAGGCATTTTCGTTTTGCCGCCGGTCTTTCCCTGGCGAGACATCCGCCTCGGAACGGCATGCTTTTTTCCGCCGATTCGCCCGTCGGGCGATCAGGCGGACTTGCCGGGGCCGCGCGTGCTTGTTCATGTCCGTAGAAAGCAGGAGCCCATACGATGGAAAAGACGAACTTCCTGGATGCGCTGGTCACCGCCGAACTGTCGCTGTTCGGCATCGCCGACCGTGACGCCGAAAGCAGCCCCGTGGCCCCGGCCACGCCCGCGCAGGCGTCCTCCACCGCGCCGGACTTCACCGTCGCCGACTACCGCAGCGCGGCGGGTTGACCGTCCTCGCGGCCTGCCGCCCCGCAGCGATGCGCCGGCGTCAGGCCGCCAGCAGGCCGCGCCTCTCGATGAAGCGCACGATGTCGGGCAGGCCGGCCTGCGACTTCATGTCGCTCATCACGTAGGGCCGTTCGCCGCGCATGCGGCGCGTGTCTTCCTCCATGATCGGCAGCGAGGCGCCCACCAGCGGCGCCAGATCGGTCTTGTTGATGACCAGCAGGTCCGACTTGGTGATGCCCGGACCGCCCTTGCGCGGGATCTTCTCGCCGCCCGCCACGTCGATCACATAGAGCGTCAGGTCCGACAGCTCGGGGCTGAACGTGGCCGCCAGGTTGTCGCCGCCCGATTCGATGAACACGATGTCGGCATCGGGAAAGCGCTGCAGCATGCGGTCGACCGCGTCCAGGTTGATGGAGGCGTCCTCGCGGATGGCCGTGTGCGGGCAGCCGCCGGTCTCCACGCCCATGATGCGCTCGGGCGGCAGCGCGCCGGCCACGGTCAGCAGGCGCTGGTCTTCCTTGGTGTAGATGTCGTTGGTGATGACGACCAGGTCGTACTGGTCGCGCATTGCCTTGCACAGCATTTCCAGCAGGGTGGTCTTGCCCGAGCCGACGGGGCCGCCGATGCCCACGCGCAGCGGCGGGTTCTTCTTGGTGCGTGCTTGCATGGTGTGTCCTTGAGGTGAGCGCGCGCGCCCGCGCGGCTAGGAGCGGAACAGGCGCGAATACTGGGTTTCGTGGCGCGCCGAGAGAATGCCCAGCAGCGGCGCGAAGGTGGAGATGCCGTCGTCGGCGCAGGCTTGCGCGCGCTGCACGGCCTCGGCCAGCGCGCGGCGCAGGCCATGCAGGATGCGCTGGCCGGCCACCTGGCCCAACGGCACCGCCTTCAGGGCGGCGGCCACCTGGTTCTCGAGCCAGCCGTACAGCCAGGCCGCGGTGGCGCGTGGCGGGGAGATGTTCAACGCCATGGCGGCGTAGGCATACGCGGTGTGCAGCGCGACGGGCTGCAGCGTGGCCAGCAGGGCGCGCGAATCCGGCGTGCCCCATTCCAGCTCGCGGGCCAGCCGGGCCAGCGAATTGCCCATCTGCTCGGTCTCCAGGCGCAGTTCGGCGGATTCGCGCAGGGCCAGGATGGTGTCGTTGGCCTGCGCCAGCGTCCGCGCGTCGCTGGCGCGCCAGGCCTCGCACAAGCGCAGCAGCAGCACGGCGTCGCCGCCGGCCAGGATGTCCAGCCCGGATGCGATCCAGTGATGCGCGCTGGGCGCGTCGTGGACGATGCCCGCCTCGATGGCCGATTCCAGGCCCTGCGAATAGCTGAAGGCGCCGATGGGCAGCGCCGGCGAGGCCAGTTGCAGGAGACCGGCCAGTTCAAGCAGCGAGGCGGCGTCGTCCGGGGGCAGGGTCATTTGCGGCGGTGGTCGTGCTTGTGATCATGGTCATGGTTGTGATCGTGATCGTGATCGTGCTTGTGGCCGTGGGAATGACCATGGTCGTGATCGTGCTTGTGACCATGGTCGTGATCGTGCTTGTGACCATGGTCGTGTCCGCCGCCCGGACCATGCATAGGCTTTTCCTGGCCATGCTTGTGATCATGGCCATGATCGTGCCCACACCCCGGCCCATGCACGTGCCCTTCATGCCCATGATCGTGTCCGTGGTCATGCCCATGCCGGTGCGCATACGCCTGCCGCGCCAGCGCATGGTCCTCGGCGTACGTCTCATCGTGCCCGTGCTTGTGCCCGCCGCCGTACGCGCCGGATTCCGGGTCGAACGCGCCCTGCGCTTCTTCGACCCGCACGCCCAGGCGCAGCAGCATGTCGCGCAGCACGGGGTCGTATTCCAGCTGCAGGGCGTCCGCCCGCACCTGCACCGGCGTGTGCCGGTTGCCCAGGTGGTAGGCCGCGCGCAGCAGCAGCAGGGGATCGGGACTGGTGACGCGCAGCACCGGCTGCTGCGCCGCGGCCACACGCACCAGCGTGCCGTCGGTGGCGATCAGGATGGCGCCGTCGCGCAGGATGGTGCCGCGCGGCAGGAACAGCGCGGCTTCGCGGCCGTCGTCCAGCGTGACGGCCAGGCGGCTGCGGCAGCGGTCTTCGTAGGCCAGCGTCAGGGGCGCGGCGCGGCGGCGCAGCGGCGCCGCGATGCTGGATTCGTCACCAAGGACTTTTTCGATACGGATCATTTTCTAGAACAGGAAATAGCGCTGCGCCATGGGCAGCACCCGCGCCGGCTCGCACATCAGCAACTGGCCGTCGGCGACGACGCGGTAGGTTTCGGGATCGACTTCGATACGCGGTTGCCAGTCATTGAGGATCATATCTGCCTTGCCGACCTTGCGTATGCCGTGCACGGGAACCACCCGGCGCGCCAGGCGGTAGCGCGAGGCCACGTCCGCCTCGAAGGCCGCCTGGGAGACGAAGGTGATCGAGTTGCGCGCCAGGGCGCCGGCCCGCGCGCCGAACATCTCGCGGTAATGCACGGGCTGCGGCGTGGGGATCGAGGCGTTGGGGTCGCCCATCAGCGCCGTGACGATCTGCCCGCCCTTCAGGACCATCTCGGGCTTCACGCCGAAGAAGGCCGGGTCCCACAGCACCAGATCGGCCCACTTGCCGGGTTCGACGGAGCCCACTTCATGGGCGATGCCGTGCGCCAGCGCGGGGTTGATCGTGTACTTGGCGATGTAGCGGCGCGCGCGCAGGTTGTCGGCCAGGCCGTCGCCGGGCAGGGCGCCGCGCTGCACCTTCATCTTGTGCGCGGTCTGCCAGGTTCGCAGGATGGTCTCGCCGATGCGGCCCATGGCCTGCGAGTCGCTGGAGATCATCGACAGCGCGCCCAGGTCGTGCAGGATGTCCTCGGCCGCGATGGTCTCGCGCCGGATGCGCGACTCGGCGAAGGCCACGTCTTCCGCGATGGACGAGTCCAGGTGATGGCACACCATCAGCATGTCCAGGTGCTCGTCCACCGTGTTCACGGTGTAGGGCCGCGTGGGGTTGGTGGACGAGGGCAGCACGTTGGGGTGGCCCGCCACCTTCAGGATGTCGGGGGCGTGGCCGCCGCCCGCGCCCTCGGTGTGGTACGTGTGGATGGTGCGCCCGGCGATGGCCGCGATGGTGGCCTCGACGAAGCCGCCTTCATTCAGCGTGTCGGTGTGGATGGCGACCTGGGTGTCGGTGCGCTCGGCCACGTCCAGGCAGCAGTCGATGGCGGCGGGCGTCGAGCCCCAGTCTTCGTGCAGCTTCAGGCCGATCACGCCGGCGCGCACCTGTTCCATCAGCGGCTCGGGCTGGCTGGTGTTGCCCTTGCCCAAGAGGCCGATGTTGATGGGCCAGCCATCGACCGCGGCCAGCATCTGCTCGATGTGCCAGGGGCCGGGCGTGACGGTGGTGGCGTTGGTGCCTGTGGCCGGGCCCGTGCCGCCGCCGATCAGGGTGGTGATGCCGCTGGTCAGGGCCTCGTCGATCAGCTGCGGGCAGATGAAGTGCACGTGCGCGTCGATGCCGCCGGCCGTGACGATCTTGCCTTCGCCCGCGATGATCTCGGTGGCCGCGCCGATGATGATGTCCACGCCCGGCTGGATGTCGGGGTTGCCCGCCTTGCCGATGCGCCAGATGCGGCCGTCCTTCAGGCCGATGTCGGCCTTGACGATGCCCCAGTGGTCCAGGATCAGCGCATTGGTGATGACGGTGTCGGCCACCTCGGCCGCCACGCGCTGCGACTGGCCCATGCCGTCGCGGATGACCTTGCCGCCGCCGAACTTCACTTCCTCGCCGTAGAGGGTGAAGTCGCGTTCGACCGCGATCAGCAGCTCGGTGTCGGCCAGGCGCACGCGGTCGCCGGTGGTGGGGCCGAACATTTCCGCGTAGGCGCGGCGCCCGATTCGTTTGCTCATGGCTGGGCACTCCCGGCGCCTGGCGCCATGGGGATCCTTGGTGTCGTGGACGGGGCGCGCTTCATAGCTTGCCCATGACCTTGGCGGCGAAGCCGTAGACGGCGCGTTCGCCGGCCAGCTCCACCAGTTCGACGGTGCGGGACTGGCCCGGCTCGAAGCGCACGGCCGTGCCCGACGTGATGTTCAGCCGCCAGCCGCGCGCGGCCTCGCGGTCGAACTGCAGGGCTTCGTTGACTTCGTGGAAGTGGTAGTGCGAGCCGACCTGCACCGGGCGGTCGCCGCTGTTGGCCACCGTCAGGGTACGCGTGGCGCGGCCCACGTTGATCTCGATCTCGCCGTCCAGCGGCAGCAGTTCTCCGGGAATCATGGCGGATCTCCTCAACCGGCCAGCAGGGCGATGCCGTACAGGGCGACGCCGCTGCCCAGCAGGCGGGCTGGCCAGGCGCGCGGCATCGCCACGCCGGACGGGGACGCGCCCGGGGAGGCCGCCTGCGCGTGGCGTTCGAAGCGGCGCAGCGCCAGGCCGCCCGCGATGCCCAGGCAGTGCAGCAGCACCGTGGCGATCATGAAGCCGCCGACGTAGGCCGCGGCCACCGCGCCCGGCGGCAGCTCCGCGCCGTGCGCCACGCCATGAAACAGCGCGAAGCCGCCGGCCAGCGCGGCGCCCACGCCTTCCGGCAAGCGGGCGTGCGTGGCGGTCAACAGGCCCAGCGCCAGCAGCGATACGGCGATCATCGGTTCGACGGCAGGCAATTGCACGCCGGACAGGCCCAGCAGGGCGCCGGCCAGCAGCACCAGCGCGAAGCTCAGCGGGACCAGCCAGATGCGGCGCGTGGTCATGGCGCTCCAGACGCCCAGCACCACCATGGCGCAGATGTGGTCCAGGCCGGTCAGCGGGTGCATCAGGCCCGCGGCCAGGCTTGCGCCCAGGCCATCGGAAACGGCGTGTTCGTGGCCCGGGTGCGCCAGGACGACGGCGGGCGCGGCCAGCAGCAGCGGCAGGGCGAGGCGGGCGAGTACGGAAGAGCGCATGCGGATTCCTTGGTCGATGGGACGGGGTCAGGCGATGGGATGGTGGACGGTGACCAGCTTGGTGCCGTCGGGGAAAGTGGCTTCGATCTGCACGTCGGGAATCATCTCGGGTACACCTTCCATGACGTCGTCGCGCGTCAGCAGCGTGGCGCCGTAGTCCATCAGCTCGGCCACGGTGCGGCCGTCGCGCGCGCCTTCCATGAGGGCGGCGCTGATGAAGGCCACGGCCTCGGGATGGTTCAGCTTCAGGCCGCGCGCGCGGCGCCGCTCGGCCAGCAGCGCGGCGGTGAAGATCAAGAGTTTGTCTTTCTCGCGTGGGGTCAGTTTCATGTTGGGCGCCTAGGTGGACCAGATGCGCAGCGGCTGGGCCGCCACGCCATGTACGAGGGGCCGCAGCCGCAGCCACAGCGTGATGAACAGGTGGCGGATGGCCTCGGGATGGCGAGCGGCGGCGCGCACCAGCAGCAATCCGCCGGGCAGGGCCGTCGCGCCCGCGCGCAGCGGGCCGTCGAACGGCAGGTCGGCGGCCAGCGCCTGGGCCAGTTCGGGCGTGCAGGCGGGACCCGCGGCCCACAGCGTGCCGTAGGCGGGCAGGCCGTCCAGGCCCTGTGGCGCGCGCAGCAGCGGATCGCCGCTGCGCAGCACCTGCCGTTCTTCCCAAAGGGGGCGGCCATCGGGGCCGATGATCCGCGTGGCGGCGCGCAGGCCGGCGCGCAGCCAGTCCTCGCCGCTGGCGCGCCGGCCCAGCAGGCAGGCGTCCCAGCCCAGCGCGGTGGCGCCGGCGGCCAGCCGCACGCCGAATCGCTGCTGTGCGTGGCTGTCGTCGAAGTAGATGTTGTCCTGCGGCAGCCAGTCGATCCGCGCGGATTCGTGCAAGGCCAGATCGATGCGCTGGCTGGCGGGACGAGCCGGTCCGGCCTTGTACCACTTGGTGGCGCCGGGCGTGGTCAGCACCGCGTGGGCGCCGGGGTCCAGGTGGATGTCGAGTTCCAGGCGGTCGCCCGCCGCCAGGCCGCCGGGCGGATGCAGGATGAGGGCATGGCAGATGGCCCGGCCTTCGGGATACAGCGCCTTCTGCACCGTGAGAGGGCCGATATGCCTGCGATGCACCAGTACGGTGCGATCCTTGCGCCAGGCGAAGTCCAGCCGCAGTCGTGCGTGCCATGAATCGTGCGCGGCGCCCCCGCCGGGTGCAAGGCCGGCGTGCGATGACGGCGAGGTCGTGTCCTGGGGGCG
The DNA here is from genome assembly GCF_900078705.1 of Bordetella ansorpii. Lineage (GTDB taxonomy): Bacteria > Pseudomonadota > Gammaproteobacteria > Burkholderiales > Burkholderiaceae_B > Bordetella > Bordetella ansorpii_A. The sequence continues at coordinate 396,013 of NZ_FKIF01000007.1, read as the reverse complement.
ATACATGGGCGGGTTCGGCGGAATCGGGCTGAATATGGCATACGCGCCGCCGGCCCGCGCATGGCCTGCCGACGGGCCGACAGCAAAGTATCGGGCAATCCTTTGAAGCAATAAACGTGCCGTATCAGTCCGAAGCGAACCATGCGCCTCGCGCCATGCGTCGCGCCCGTCGCCGCCCGTCGCCGCCCGTCGCGTCCCCGCCCGGACATGGGGCGCCGCGCGCAGCCCGATGGCACGCAACGGTATGGCAGGGCTCATTCCCGCGGCGGCATGTAGCTGGCCGGGTCCGCGGACAAGCCTGCCTTGACCATGCGCGTCAGGTCATCGGCCATGACCTCGCTCGCGCCGGCCTCCAGCGCATCGAGCGCGGCCGCGACCACGGCGTCGGCGGACTGCTTGGGCACGTCCAGCCCCCGGGTCAGGTCGGTGTCGACGAAGCCCATGTGCAGGCCCAGCACCTGGGTGCCCTGATCCTGCAATTCGTGGCGCAGCCCGTTGGTCAGCGCCCAGGCCGCCGACTTCGTCGCCCCGTAGCCCGCCAACTGGGGCCGGTTGATCCACGACGCCACCGACAGCACATTGAGCAGGGCGCCGCCGCCATTGGCCGCCAGCACCGGCGCGAACGCCTGGCTGACCCGCAGCATGCCGAAGAAGTTGGTCTCCATCTGGTCACGGATATCGTCCATGGAGGCGGCCGAGAGGAAAGCGCCTTCCCGGGCAATGCCGGCATTGTTGATGACCAGCGTGACATCGCCGCATTGCGCCGCGAGGGCGGCGGCGTCATCGGCTTGCGTGACGTCGAGCCGCACCGGCGTCACGCCCGCCTGCGCGACGCTGGCGGGGTTGCGCGCCGCCGCGTAGACCTTTCTTGCGCCCCGCGCAAGCAGCGCTTGCGTGAAGGCGGCGCCGATGCCGCGATTGGCGCCGGTGACGAGAACGACGGCATCCTGGATTTTCATGAGGAACTCCCTGCTATTAATATGATGGCCATCATATTCATGGCCGAAAAAATGCGCGGCGCCCTTGGGGGCTGCCACGCGCCTGGGGCGTCAGGCGTTGCCTGGGCCCGGATCGTATTGATTGAGCAGCGTGGTGCGGGCCGCCGCCAGGACGGCCCGCGCTTGCGGGCCATCGCCGAGTGTGCGAGCCAGTTGCAAGGCGCCGACGAGCATGCTGGCGACCGCCGGTGCGGCCTGGCGATGGATGGGGGGCAAGGCATCGCGCACGCCCGCGATGAGATGGGACACCAGTGCGCGCGCCGCCGCCTGCAGCGCCCCGGGCGCCGTGTCATCCGCCGGATGCGCGCAGCGCGCCAGGTCCGACGCCAGGGCGGATACCGGGCACGCCGTCTCGAAGGCAGCAAGGTTCGCGTCGGCCAGATAGGCTTGCACCAGCGCCCGGAACGCGCTGGCGCCGCGTTGCCGCTGCAGGGCGATGCGTTGCGCCAGCACGTCCGCCATATCGCGCCGGGAGCGCTCCAGCGCTTCGGCCAGCATCGCCTCGCGCGAGGCGAAGTGCGCGTAGAAGCCGCCGTGCGTCAGGCCCGCTTCCGTCATGACCTCGGCCACGCCCACCTTGTCCAGGCCGCGCCGCCGCAGGGTGCGTGACGCGGCGGCCAGGATGCGGTCGCGGGTCGCCTGTTTCTTGTCAGGGGTGTGCGAAAGGGAAGGGGCCATGACCGGCTTCAGGATTTAATATGATGCTCATCATATATTTATCCCGATGCCTTGGCAACCATCAGGCGGCGATCGCCTGCGCCCGGGGGGTGCCCGATCCCCCTGGATACTGCGTGGCGAATGCCAGCCGTCCTTCCGACCAGGTATGGCTGACCAAGGGCATGCCCGCCACCTGCGTCACGGCGATCAGATCGGCGCGCAGGCCCTGGGCGATGCGGCCCCGATCGTTCAAGCCGCACGCCTGCGCGGGATTCGACGTCACCAGCGCCACCGCCTGCGGCCAGGGCAAGCCCGCCTGGGCGACCGCCAGGTACACCGCCCCGATCAGCGTGGACGGCTGGTAATCCGAGCACAGGCAGGTGGCCACCCCGGCGCGGATGGCGTCGATCGCCCGCATCGACCCGCTCTGGCTGCCGCCCCGCAGCATGTTCGGCGCGCCCATGATGGTCGCCAGTCCACACGACACCGCCGCCTTGGCCGTGTCCAGCGTGATGGGAAACTCGCTGATCGTCATGCCCAGGTTGCGCATCGTCGCGATGCGGTGCACCGAGTCGTCGTCATGGCTGGCCGTCGGCACCCCGGCGCGCTGCGCGTGCGCCACCAGTTGTTCCACCCGCGCGCCGGCGCCCGTGGCCGCGCGCCGCTTGGCCTCGGCGGCCGCCTCGGCCTGCACGCGGTCCATGCCGTGGTTGCCCATCATGTACTGCAGATAGGCTTCCATGGTCTTGAACTGGCCCTGGCCGGGCGAATGGTCCATCACCGACAGCAGGTCCACCGAGCCTTCATCGATCAGCGCCGCCAGCACCTCCATGGCCTGCGGATCGGTGATCTCGTAGCGGCAGTGCACCCGGTTGTCGACCAGGCCTTGTCCGCGGAAGGCACGGATCGCGCGCGCCAGCTGGGCGGCCGCCAGGTTGTTGCGCACGCCCCATTCATTGTTGGCGAACGACAGCGCGTGATAGGGCGTGGTGATGCCGGCGGCCGCATTGCGGCGGTCTACCTGCGCCACCGCGAAGTCCATCGGGAACTGCACCCGCGAGCGCGGCTCGGCTTCCTTCTCGATGGCATCGCAGTGCAGGTCGATCAGGCCGGGCATCAGCGTCTGGCCGTCGAGGTCGACGTTCCGGGCGCCGGGTGGCGCGCCATCCGGCTCGATCGCCGCGATGCGGCCGTCTTCGATCAGCAGGGCGCCGCGCTCGATCACGCGGTCGGGCAGGATGATGCGGGCGTGGGTCAGGTAGGTGGCGGACATGGGCCTCATTCCATCAGGGCCGCGGGCGCGGCGGCTTGCAGGGGCAGCAGGCGCGTGGCGACCGCGTCGCGTACCGCCTCGTCGTGGAAGATGCCGACCAGGCAGCGCCCGGCCGACAGGGCCTCCTGGATCAGTTCGACCACCACGGCGCGGTTGCCGGCGTCCAGCGAGGCCGTGGGCTCGTCCAGCAACAGGACAGGATGCGCGCCGATGAAGCCGCGCGCGATGTTGACGCGCTGCTGCTCGCCTCCCGAGAAGGTGGCGGGCGCCAGCGACCACAGCCGCTCGGGCACGTTCAGGCGCGCCAGCAGGTGCGCGGCGCGTTCGCGGGCCGCACCGGCCGGCGTGCCGCGCTGGCGCAGCGGTTCGGCCACCACGTCCAGCGTCGTCACGCGGGGAATCACGCGCAGGAACTGGCTGACATAGGCCACCGTGTCGCGCCGCAGCGCCAGGATGTCCTGTTCGCTGGCGCCTGTCAGGGGGGTCCACTGGCCAGCGCCGCCGCGCAGGCGGATGCTGCCCGCCGTGGCCAGGTAATTGCCGTACAGGCAGCGCAGCAGCGTGCTCTTGCCCGCGCCCGAAGGGCCGGACAGCACCAGGCAGTCGCCACCCGCGGCATCGAAGCTGATCTCGTCGAGCACCGGCAGGCGGATGCCGCCCTGGTTGTGCAGGGTGAACAGCTTGCGCAGGCCGCGCACTTCGATCATGGGGTCTCGGGTCGTCATGCTCAGCTCTGCAGAATGGAAGAGACCAGCAGCTGCGTATAGGGATGCTGCGGGTCGTCCAGGATCTGGTCGGTCAGCCCGCTCTCGACCACGTTGCCGCCGCGCATCACCAGGGTGCGCTGCGCCAGCAGGCGCGCCACGGCCAGGTCGTGCGTCACGATCACCGCGGCCAGCCGCAGGTCGGTCACCAGTTGACGCAGCAGGTCCAAGAGGCGCGCCTGCACCGAGACGTCCAGCGAGGCCGTGGGTTCGTCCATCAGCACCATGCGCGGATGCGTGACCAGGTTGCGGGCGATCTGCAGGCGTTGCTGCATGCCGCCCGAGAACGCGGCGGGGGCCTCGTCCAGGCGGTTCGCATCGATCTCCATCTTGGCCAGCCAACTGGCGGCCGTGCCGCGCAGCGCACCGTAGTGGCGCTGTCCCACGGCCATCAGGCGCTCGGCGATGTTGGCGCCCGCGCTGACCTGCATGCGCAGCCCGTCGCGCGCATGCTGGCGCACGAAGCCCCAGTCGGTGCGCGAGAGCACGCGGCGCCGCGCGCCCGAGAGGTTCGCCAGGTTCACCAGGCCTTGCTGGTCCACGTCATACCAGATGCTGCCGGCCTCGGGTTCGATCTGCCAGGACAGCGCCTGCAGCAGCGTGCTCTTGCCCGATCCGGATTCCCCCACCACGCACAGCACTTCGCCCGGATACAGGTCGAAGCTGACATCGCGGCAGCCGTGCACGCCGTCCCAGGTGCGCGTCAGGTTGCGCACCGACAGCAGGGCGCGTTGGTCCATCACGACGCCTCCTTGGCCGATTGCTGGCGTTGCTCGCAGTACTCGGTGTCCGAGCACACGAAGTGGCGCGATCCCTGGTCGTCCAGGATGATCTCGTCCAGGAAGCTGTCGCGCGAGCCGCACAGCGCGCAGCTTTCCGGCCATTTCTCGATGGTGAACGGATGGTCCTCGAAATCGAGGCTGGTCACGCGGGTGTAGGGCGGCACGGCGTACACGCGCTTCTCGCGGCCGGCGCCGAACAGCATCAGCGCGGGGTTCATGTCCAGCTTGGGGTTGTCGAACTTGGGGATGGGCGAGGGCCGCATCATGTAGCGTCCGTTCACGGTGACCGGGTAGTCGTAGGTGGTGGCGATGTGCCCGTAGCGCGCGATGTCCTCGTACAGCCGCACGTGCATGGCGCCGTACTCGGCCAGCGAGTGCATGGTGCGCGTCTCGGCCTCGCTGGGTTCGAGCCAGCGCAGCGGCTCGGAGACCGGCACCTGGAAGACCATCACCTGGCCTTCGGACAGCGGCGTCTCGGGCACGCGGTGGCGGGTCTGGACGATGGTGGCCTCGCGCGTCGATTCGGTGGTGCGCACGCCCGTCACCCGGCCGAAGAAGCGGCGGATGTTGATGGCGTTGGTGGTGTCGTCCGAGCCCTGGTCGATCACCTTCAGCACGTCGTCGGGGCCGATGATCGAGGCGGTCACCTGGATGCCGCCCGTGCCCCAGCCATAGGGCAACGGCATCTCGCGGCTGCCGAAAGGCACCTGGTAGCCCGGGATGGCCACCGCCTTGAGCAGGGCGCGGCGCAGCATGCGCTTGGTGGATTCGTCCAGATAGCCGAAGTTGTAGTGGGGATCGCGCTCGGGAAGTTCGGATGACGTGTTCATGCCGGGGTCTCCGTGCCGGCGTCGGCCGGCGGTTGCTGCGCGGCGCGGGCCTGGTCATGCTCGGCGCGCAGGCGCCGCAGCAGTTCCAGGTTGGCCTGGAAGTCGACGTAGTGCGGCAGCTTCAGATGCTGGACGAAGCCGGAGGCCTCGACGTTGTCGCTGTGGTACAGCACGAACTCCTGGTCGTTGGCCGGCGATTGCGCGGGTTCGCCCAGTTCGGCGGCGCGCAGCGCGCGGTCCACCAGCGCCATCGACATGGCCTTGCGCTCGCCATAGCCGAAGGTCAGGCCGTAGCCGCGCGTGAACTTCGGGCCTTCCTGCGCCGTGCCGGCGAACTGGCTGACCATCTGGCATTCGGTGACGTCGATCTCGCCGATCACCACGGGCGCGTCCAGCTCTTCCAGGATCATCTCGACTTCCAGCGTGCCGTAGCGGATCTCGGCGGCGAAGGGATGGGTGTTGCCGTAGCCGCGCTGCGTGGAATAGCCCATGGACAGCAGGAACCCCTCGTCGGCGCGCGCCAGGTTCTGCAGCCGCGCGGGGCGGTCGGCGGGAAAGGTCAGCGGCTGGCGCGTCAGGTCGAAGGGCGCGGGGTCGCCGGGCGGCGGCGCGTCGCCGTCGATCAGGGCGTCCCGTTGCAGCAGATCGGTCACGCGCGGCGTGGGGGCCGGTTCGATGGGCTCGCCCGCGGGCAGCGGATCGGCCGTGCCGGGTGCTTCCAGGCTGAAGTCCAGCAGGCGCTGCGTGTAGTCGTAGGTCGGGCCCAGCATCTGGCCGCCCGGCACGTCCTTGAAGGTCGACGAGATGCGGCGCTGCAACTGCATGCTGCCGGTATCGATGGCCTCGGTGTAGCCCAGGCGCGGCAGCGTGGTGCGGTAGGCGCGCAACAGGAAGATCGCTTCCAGCGTGTCGCCGGCCGCCTGCTTGATGGCCAGCGCGGCCAGGTGCGGGTCGTACAGGGCGCCCTCGGCCATGACGCGCGACACGGCCAGCGGCAATTGCTGCTGGATCTGCGCCAGGGTCAGCTCGGGCAGGGCGGTGTCGCCGCGCCGGTACTGGTCGAGCAGGCGGTAGGAGTTGAGGATGGCGCGTTCGCCACCTTTGACGGCTACATACATGGCAGCTCCGCTGGGCCGCTCCCGAGGAGCTGCCGCGCCCCCTCGGGGGGCAGTGAACAAAGTGAGCGTGGGGGCACTTCCTTATGCCTCCATCCGGCAGGTGCGCGGCAGGCCGCACAGCAGGTCGCCGCAGGTCAGCAGCACGTCCACGCCCAGCGGGAAGCGCTGGTGGTTGGCCTGCCACTGGGCGACGAAACCGGCCGGCAGGCCGCGCACGCGCAGGGCCTGCCTGTCCTGGATGCCCGGGCCGCTGAGTTCGTAGGTGAAACCGTCGCGCAGCGACTGCACTTCCAGCACCACCGTGGCCGAACGATCGGGGTAGGCCGGTTCGCCCGGATGCAGGTCGGCCAGGCCGGGCATCTCCAGCCCGGCCGGAATGGCGACGAACACCGCAGCGCCCGGACGGCCCATGACACGGCTGCCGGTGTGAAAGCGCAGGAAGCGCGCCACGTCGCCGCTGACGCCGGGCGGCAGCCACAGCGGCGCGTCGCCGTCGGCCAGCGTCAGCAGCACCGCCGTCATGGCGGGCGACAGGCCCGCGGGCACGCCGCAGGGCGCGTCCAGTTCGACCACGCGGCCGGGATGCGACAGCGCGTGCAACGTGCCGCGGAATACCGCCTGCGCGCCGGCGACGGGATCGTCGAAGCCCGGCAGCATCGCGGCTGGCGCGGAGGTGAGGGTGTGCATCAGTCTTCTCCCCGAACCAGGGTGAAAAAGTCGACCTTGGTCTGCGCGGCGAGGCTGGCGCGCGCGGCGCGACGCTCGGCGTGGGCGCGGGCCAAGGGGTCTATCAACTCGGTTTGCACGCGTTGGCGCCATTGCGGCATCTGCAGCAGCGCATCGGCCACGGCCGCCTGCTCGGCATGCCGGGCGGCGCGGCCGCGCACATAGGCCACGCCCATCACGCCGTCGTCGTCGCCCAGGGCCACGGCGCAGCGGGTGACGGTGATCTCGCCCAGATTGAACTGGGCGCCGGTGCCGCCGCTGCGGGCGCGCACCATGGCCATGCCGGTCTCGGGCTTGCGCAGCCAGCGCCGGGTGGGCAAGGGGCCCAGCGCGGCAAAGGCGCGGTCCAGTTCGGCGATGTCGGCCAGCGCCAGCACGCGCATCCAGCCGCGGCGCGCGGCATCGGGGGCGTTTTCGATCTCGGCCATATTTCCTCTAAACGTCTAGACGATTAGCGTAGTATGATCCTCGCCAAGCCGTGATTCAAGCCCCAAGGCGTGAAATTATGATGACATTGCGTGACCCGGGCCTCGTCGGCCGCCCAATCCGGACGTCGACACGTATGCTCATGCAGACGTCCGCACGGCATCCTGCCTTGCGGGCACAATGGCGGATATCGCGGCAAAATCGCGATGCAAGTACAACAAGTCGACGAGACACCATTCATCAGGACGTATCAGGCATGATGGTCGAACGAGGTTCCGGGGTTGCAGTCTGGCGCCAGATTGGCGAATTGCTTGCCACCGACATACGCAAGAAACTCTATGCGCCGGGTGAGCAACTGCCGCCCGAGCCCGAGCTGGCGGCGCGCTACGGCGTCAACCGCCACACCATCCGCCGCGCCATGGGCGAACTGGAGCAGAGCGGGCTGGTGCGCATCGAACAGGGCCGCGGCACGTTCGTGCAGGAACATGCCATCGATTACGCCATCGGCAAGCGCACGCGCTTTTCCGAGAACCTGCGCCGCCAGGGCCTGCCGGCGCATCTGGAATTCCTGGGCAAGCAGGTGCTGCGCCATGCCGAGGCCGCCGCCCAACTTGACCTGCCGCGCAATGCCGAACTGCTGCGCGTGCAGATGCTGGGCAAATCGGGCACGCGCGTCATCGACGTGTCCGAGCACTATTTCGACGCGCGGCGTTTTCCCGACCTGGCCGAGAAACTGGACGCGCTGGGCTCGGTCTCCAAGGCCTATGCCGAATACGGCATCGCCGACTACACCCGCAAATGGTCGCGCATCACGGCGGCCATTCCCGATCCCGACGTCGCGCGCCTGCTGGGCCAGCCCAAGACCCGGCCGATCCTGCAGGTCGAGGCCCTGAACGTCGACGAGAAGCTGGCGCCGCTGCAGTACAGCGTGACGCGTTTCGGCGGCGATTTCGTACAACTGGTGGTGTCCGACGACGAAAGTTGAAGCGGGCGGGGCAAGTGAGTCCCGCCTCGTCTTCACTGAGGTCGTCTAGACATCTGGTCGTCATCAAGCAACCCTAGCATTCGAGCATCATGCAGAACACTACCGACCTTTCCGACGTCCTGGGCGGCATTGCCGGCGCCAGGGTGCTGACGCCGTCCGGTTTGCAGGCCGCGGCATTCGATTTCGCGGATGGCCGCCTGGCCCCGGCCAGCGCGCATGCGGCGCGCCTGGACGCCGACGGGCTGCTGGTGCTGCCCGGCATCGTCGACCTGCATGGCGACGCCTTCGAGCGCGCGGTCATGCCGCGTCCCGGCGTCGCGTTTCCCTACGAGGGCGCGTTGCGCGACGTGGACTGCCAGTTGCTGTCCAACGGCATCACCACCGAATTCCATGGCGTCACGCTGTCATGGGAAGGCGGCCTGCGCGGCCAGCCTTACGCCGAGCGCATGTTCGACACCCTGGAACGCACGCGCCCCGCGCTGGGCGCCAACCACCACGTGCACCTGCGTTTCGAGACGCACCACGTGGCGGGCGTGGAGACCGCGCAGGCGTGGATCCGCGAGGGCCGGGTGCGCTTCCTGGCGCTGAACGATCACCTGCCCAGCATGGTCAAGCGTTTGGGCGACGACCGCAAGCTGCTGCAGTACGCCGAGCGCGCCGAGTGCGACCTGGACGCCTTCAAGGACCGCATCCGCCAGGCCATGCGTTCGGCCGACTCGGTCTGCGGCGCCATGCGCGCGCTGACCGACACGGCGCGCGAAGCCGGCCTGCGCATCGCCTCGCACGACGATCCCGATGCCCCGACCCGCCGCTACTATCACCAGTTGGGCTGCAGCGTGGCCGAGTTCCCGCTCAGGCGCGAGGCCGCGCAGATCGCCCATGAGCAGGGTGACGCCATCGTGCTGGGCGGCCCGAACGTGGTGCGCGGCGGCAGCCACAACGGCGCGTTGAACGCCACCGAGATGATCCGCGCCGGTCTGTGCGACGTGTTGACGTCCGACTATTACTATCCCGCGCCGCTGGCCGCCGCGATGCGCCTGGTGTGCGACGGCGTGCTGCCGCTGCCGCAGGCCTGGAACCTGGTGTCGCGCAATCCCGCGCGCGCCGCGGGCCTGGCGGGCCACGGCGAACTGCTGCCCGGCATGGTGGCCGACCTGATCCTGGTCGACGACCACGATCCGCGGCAGCCGCGCGTCTGCGCGGCCATCGTGGCCGGCCGCCTGCGCTACGCCAACCGTCCGTTCATGCGCGCAGGCCAGGCCGCCACGGCCGCCGTGGGCTGACGCCATGCCGCTGGCCTATCGATACGCGCTGTACCTGGCGCCGGCCGAGCCCTGGCGGCGCGCCGGCGCGCAGTGGCTGGGCCGCTGCCCCGACACGGGCCTGCTGCTGCCGCCCTCGGCCGACGCCGATCCGCGCCAGCCCGGCTGGACGGCCGATCCGCGCCACTACGGCCTGCATGCCACGCTGAAGCCGCCGTTCCGCCTGCGCGCGGGCCGCACGCCCGACAGCCTGGACGATGCCGTGCTATGCCTGGCGGCCATCGCCGAGCCGTTCTCGGTGCAACTGGAATGCCAGGCCCTGCGCGGCTTTCTGGCCTGGCGCCTGGCGGGCGACGCCGGGGAGCAGGCGCCGATGCTTTCGCTGGCCGCCGAAGCGGTGCGCCAGCTGGACGGCTGGCGCGCCCCGCCCACCGAGGCGGAACTGGCGCGCCGCCGCGGATCGCCGTTGAGCCCGCAGCACGAAGCCATGCTGGAACGCTGGGGCTACCCTTACGTATTCGAGCACTTCACCTTCCACATCACGCTGACGGGCAGGCTGGACGGCCCCGAGATGCAGGACGCCCAGGCGCGCATCCGCGCCTTCAGCGATCCGTTATGCCGCACGCCCATGCCGGTCAGGGACATCAGCCTGTACGTGCAGCCCGAGCCCGGCGCGCCGTTCCTGGTGGCGCGGCACTACGGATTCGACGGCACGGTGGCCGACGGCGCCGCCGCCGGCTACCTGCAAGGCCCGGCCGCGCCATGAACGCGGGCAAGACCGCCGCCCGCAACGACGGCGCCCGCATGATCTACCTGATGGGCCCGTCGGGCAGCGGCAAGGATACGCTGCTGCGCCTGTTACGGGCTTCGCTCGGGCCGGCCGATCCGGTCTGGATCGCGCGGCGCTCCATCACGCGCCCCAGCAGCGCGGACGAGGGCTCGATCGAGATCTCCGAGGATCACTATTCACGCATGGTTGCCACGGGCGGATTCGCCTTGCATTGGCGCAGCCACGGGTTCGGCTACGGGATCGGGGCGCGGTTGGACAGCTATCTGGCCCAAGGACATGTCGTGGTCGTCAACGGCGCACGTCGCTGCCTGACGCAGGCTTGTGAACGCTATCCGGCATTGCAGGCGGTGCAGGTCACGGTAGATCCTTCCGTACTGCTGGAACGATTGCAGCGGCGCGGGCGCGAGGATGCCGTGCAGATTGCGGGTCGGCTGGCGGATGCGGGCATGCCTCTGGATCTGCCGGCTGGCGTCACGTTGCATCGGATCGAGAACAACGATGTTCCCGGCAAGGCCGCGGGGGAGTTGATTGCCTTGGTTCGTCGATTGATGGCGGGTTCCGGTGTGGTGGGAGCGTTGAGTTCTTGAGGCGTCCTTGGCGGGGCTTGGGGCAGCCGCGCCGGCCAGAAGAACGCCACCCGCCGCATGAACCCCGCAACGCCCGCAAGAAAGAATCAGATGAACGCCTTCCGAATCCGCGAAGACAGCACGTCCGTCACGATCACGAACGCGATGATGATGAGCATCACCGCGCACGTCTGCGCATACTGGAAGCTGCGGATGATTTCCCACAGCACCATGCCGATGCCGCCGGCGCCCACGATGCCCACGACCGAGGCCGAGCGGACGTTCGATTCGAACCGGTACAGCGAGTAGGAGATCCACAACGGCATCACCTGCGGAATCACGCCGTAGACGATTTCCTCCAGCGCGTTGGCGCCCGTGGCGCGCACGCCCTCGACCGGCCGCGGATCGATGGCTTCCACGGCTTCGGCGAACAGCTTGGCCAGCACGCCCGTGGTGTGGACCCACAGGGCGAGCACGCCCGCGAAGGGGCCGAGGCCCACCGCCACGATGAACAGCATGGCGAAGACCATTTCGTTGATGGCGCGGCAGGCGTCCATCAGGCGGCGCATGGGCTGGTAGATCCAGGGGGGCACGATGTTGGACGAGCACATCAGGCCGGCCGGCACCGCCACGACGATGGCCAGGAAGGTGCCCCACAGGGCGATCTGCACCGTGACCAGCATTTCCGACAGGTAGTTGCGCCAATCGCGGAAATCGGGAGGGAAGAAGTCCGCGGCGAACTGGCCCATGTTGCCGCTGTCGCGCAGCAGGTCCAGGGGGCGCATGTCCGCGCCTTGCCAGGACAGGCCCAGCAGCAGGAAGACGGCGGCCCAGGCCAGCAGCGTGGAGATCGGCGTGCGCAGGGGGGCGCACGGCGTGGCGGCGGGGGGGAGGGTCTGGCTCAAGGGCGGGCTCGTGGGGCTTATTGCTTCGCCAGGGCGGCGGCCTGCTTGTCCAGGGCGTCCAGCTTGGCGTCGATCTCGGCGATGCGCTTTTTCTTGTCGTCGGCCGACAGGTTGGCGTCGTTCTCCAGGCGGCCCTTCGCGCCGGCCAGGTCCATCTGGCGGATGGGGATCAACTGGTTGTTGTCCGACGGGCGGAAGCCCTTGTAGGTCAGGCGCTTCAGGTTATCCAGCTCCTGCTGCGAACCCTTGCCGTAGTTGACGAAGAAGTCGCGGACCTTCTGCTTCAGCTCGGGCGGCAGGTCGCTGCGGTACACCAGCGGATCGGCCGGGATCAGCGGCGACTTCCACAGCACGCGCACGTCTTCCATGGCGTTCTTGCCGGTGGACAGGCGGTAGCGTTCGACGGCCTCGGTGTTGGTGATGGCCACGTCCGTCTGCTTGTTGATCACCGACAGCAGGTTGGTCTCGTGGTTGGCGATGCGCACGTTCTTGAACAGCGTCCTGGGCTCGACCTTGTTGGCCAGCCACAGGTAGAAGTTCGGCACGGCGGTGCCCGAGGTCGAGTTCGGATCGCCGGCGCCGTAGCTCAGCGTCTTGCCGTTCTTGATGACGTCCTGCACGCTTTGCAGCGGGCTGCTCTTGTGGGTCAGCAGCAGCGACCAGTAGCCGGGATTGCCGTCCTTGTCGATCACCGAGGCGAACACTTCGCCCTGGGCGCGGTCCACGGCCTCGATGGCCGACTTGTTGCCGTACCAGGCCATCTGCACCTTGTTGAAGCGCATGCCCTCGATGATGCCGGCGTAGTCCGAGGCGAAGAACGGCTTGACGGGGACGCCGATCGCGCGGCTCAGGTCGGCGATGACGGGATCCCAGGCGGACTTCAGGTTGGTCGACGATTCGGTCGAGATGATGCCGAAGTTCAGTGTCTTGGCGTCCTGCGCCAGGGCGGAGGCGCTGAGCAGGGCGGCGCTGGCGAAGAGGGCGGAAAGGGTCTTGACGAACATGATGGCTCCGATCGGGCAGTGCGGGGGAAAAGCAACGGAAGAGGACTCAGACGGCGGCGTCCAGCGCCACCTGCAGGCCGCGGGCGCGCACGGGCGAGGCGGCCACGGGCGCCGGACCGCGCAGTTCGGCCAGGTCCGCGCCGTACAGATCCTGCTGCATGGCGGGCGTCAGTGCCGAAGAGGGGCCGTCATACACCACGCGGCCATGCCGCAGCGCGACCACGCGCGGGCAGTAGCGCAGCGCCACGTCGACCTGGTGCAGCGACACCACGACGGCGACCTTGCGGGTGCGGTTGATATGGGCCAGCGTGTCCATCACGCGGCGCGAGGATTCGGGATCGAGCGAGGCGATGGGCTCGTCGGCCAGGATGACGCGGGCGTTCTGCACCAGCGTGCGGGCGATGGCGGCGCGCTGCTGCTGGCCGCCGGACAGCGTCGAGGCGCGCTGAAACGCGTGGCCGTCCATGCCGACCTGGGCCAAGGCGTCCATGCCGGCGGCCGCTTCATGGCGCGTGAAGGTGCGCGTCAGGCTGCGCCACAGGGGCACGCGCGGCAGCAGGCCGGTCAGCACGTTGGTGATGACCGGCAGGCGGCCCACCAGATTGAACTGCTGGAACACGAAGCCGATGCCGGCGCGCGAGCGGCGCACCGAGCGGCTGATGCGGCCGCCGCGCTGGATCAGCTCGCCGTTGACGTGGACTTCGCCCGCATCGCGGTCGCCCGGCACGAAGCCGGCCAGATGGCGCAGCAGGGTGGACTTGCCCGACCCCGACGCGCCCAGCAGGGCGACCATCTCGCCGGGCGCGACACGCAGGTCGACGTTGTCCAGCGCCTTGCTGCCCGCCTTGAACGTCTTGGACAATCCGCGTACGTCGATGGCATCGGTCATGAAGGTCTCCCGCTTGAGATGGCTGGCGGAAGTATGGGCAGCGCAAATGACCGGCCCGTGAAGCAGGATCGTAAAAAACCGATGGTATGTCATGCAAAGGGACGGAGATGTGTCATTAAATCGACATCTACCGCCGCCCCTCGGGGTGCCGCCGGTCAGGCGGTCACTGCGGCTGGACGTTGAATTCCTTCACGACGCCGCCCCACACCTCGCGTTCCTGCGCGATGGCCTTCCGGAAGTCCTCGGCGCTGGTGTATCGCAGTTCGGCCCCTTGCTGCGCCAACGCGGACTTCAGGTCGGGCTGGGCCAGCACCTTCTGCAGCGCGCGGGCGATCGTCTGCACCGCCTCCGGCGGCGTGCCCTTGGGCGCCACGAAGCCGAACAGGTTGTCGGCCGCCACGCCCTGCACGCCGGCCTCGGCCAGCGTGGGCACGTCGGGCAGCAGGGACACCCGCGTCTTCGAGGCCACCGCCAGGTACTTCAGCTTGCCGGCCGACACCAGCGGCATGGACGAGGGCAGGCTGTCGAACATCATCGCCGAGCTGCCGTTGGCCACGTCCGGCAGGGCCTCGACGCTGCCCTTGTACGGAATGTGCACCATCTTCAACCCCGCCTTGGCCGCGAACAGCTCGGATTCGAGGTGCGACAGCGTGCCCGTGCCCTGCGAAGCGAAGTTGTATTTGCCGGGCGAGGATTTCACGTAAGACACCAGGCCGGCCACATTGTCGATGCCCAGCGAGGTGGGCACCACCAGTGCGTGCGGCACGGCGCCCACGCCGGCGATCGGCACGAAATCGGTTTCCAGGTCGGCTTTCCAGTCCTTGTAGATGGCGCGGGCGATCTGCACGTTGGTGACCGCCGCCAGGTACAGGGTGTAGCCGTCGGCGGGCGCGCGCGCCGCGGCCACCAGGCCGATGGCGCCGCCGGCGCCGGGACGGTTCTGCACCACGACCGACTGGTTCAGTTCGGCCGACAGCTTCTGCCCGACCGCGCGCGCCAGCACGTCGGTGGCGCCGGCCGGCGGGAACGAGATGATCACCTGGATGGGCTTTTCGGGATAGGCCGCCTGCACGGCGGGCGCAAAGCCCAGGCCGGCCAGCAGCAAAGCGGCGCCCAGGCGCCGGAAGGATCGAAAAGCGGGTGCGGCGTTCATGCGAGGAATTCCCTTGGAGTGTGGTTGTGTTCCAGGGCGGTGTCCTTGAGGATCCGCAGGCACGTTTCGCCATGCGACGGATCCCTGGGGCACCACTCTGGCGTGCTGTCTCCACGCCCTCCGGGGAATCGGCGGCGGGGTCTCGGACCCCGGCCCGCCGCGGGTCTGCGCCCGCTGGCCCTGCGCGCGGCCGCGCGCGGGACACTGAAAGATACGCTGCCCGCCGGACGGGATCAATCGACTCTGTTTGTCGCTGCCACAAACAGATTTGATGGATCGCCGCCGCTCACTGCGCCTTCAGCCCCAGCCGCTCGATGGTGCCGGTCCAGCGCTTGAACTCGTCCGCGATGTGCGCCTTGCATTGCGCGGGCGACAGGTTCATGGGTTCCGCGCCCTGGAAATCCAGGCTTTCCTTCACCTTGGGATCCTTGATCGCGATCTGGATCGCCTGGTCCAGCCGGGCCAGGATGGTGGGCGGAGTGCCCTTGGGCGCGGCCAGCACCTGCGCGGTGGCCGCGTCGAAGCCCTTGAGCTCGGGCACGCTTTCACTCAGCGAGGGAACCTTGGGCAAGGCGGACGACCGGTGGTCGGACGTCACCGCGAGGGCCCGCACCTGGCCATTCTGGATGAACGGCATGGCGCTGTTGAACGAGCCCGAATACATGAAGTTGACGTTGCCGGCCGCCAGGTCCGTCAGCGCCGGCCCGTTGCCCTTGTAGGGCACGTGCTGGAAGGTCAAGCCCAGCCTGGCCGCCAGGTCCATCGCCACCAGATGGTCGACCGAGCCGTTGCCCGACGACCCCATGAAAAACCTGGACGGATCCGCCTTCATGGCCTGGTACAGCGCCCGCGGGCTGTCGGCCGTATTCTTCTTTGACACCAGCAGGATCATCGGCACCGCCACCGAGCAACTGGCCACGTCGAAGGCCTTGGTCGGATCCAGGTCGGCGCGGTTGAACAGGGCGGGCGCCGTGGTCAGCGACGAGGTGCCGTACAGCAGCGTGTAGCCGTCGGGCTTGGCGCGCACCAGGTCCTGCGTGCCGATGTTGCCGCCCGCGCCGGGACGGTTCTCGATCACGATGGGTGTCTTCAGTTCTTCGGAGACGCGCTTGAACAGCACCCGCCCGATGGCGTCGGTGGGACCGCCGGGCGCGAAGCCGATGATCAGCGTGATGGGCTTGTCGGGATAGGTGTCGGCGGCGCGGGCGGGCAGGGCGCCCGCCGCCAGCCCGGCCAGGGTCATGGCCAGCACGGCGTGCTTGTTCTTCATGGTGTCGTCTCCTCTCGGGTTCTTGTTGCGGCTTGGCGCCGCTTTATGTGTCAGTGCCGGATGGCTGCGGCGTTCAGGCCTCGCGGGCCAGGTTGTCCAGCCAGACGGGCGGATGCGCGCCGTTGGGGGCGGGCGGCAGGCTCCAGTGGGCGCGCGTGCGCGAGAACTGGGCTACCGGCGGCAATTGCTGCAGCGGGCCGTAGGCGGACGGCCGCGTCTCCAGCAGCGGCGCCAGACCTTCTGCGAAATGCCGGCGTTCCTCGCGGGGCTCGAAACCCGGCTCCAGGCCCAGCCGCTGCACCCACATCGAGGTCTGCGTCAGCGACACCCTCACGTGATAGCTGCCGCCTTCGGTGGCGCGGCGGATCAGCGCCAGCATCGCCCCGGCCGCGCCCAGATAGCCCGTCAGGTAGTCGTTCAGCAGATAGGTGGGCACCACGCGTGGCCGGCCACCCGCCGCCTCGGCCATCGCAATACCGCTGACCACCTGGCCCAGTTGCTCGAAGCCGCCGCGGCGCTGCCACGGCCCCGTTTCGCCGAATGCGCTGACGCTGACGTACACCACGCCAGGACGCAGCGCGGCGGCGTCTTCCGGCCCCAGGCCGCGTCCGGCCAGACTGCCGGGCCGCCACGACTGCACCACCACATCCGCGCCGCTGATCAGCTCGCGGGCGCGCAGGCGGTCTTCCTCGCGGTCCAGGTCCAGGAAGGCCGAGCGCTTGCCGATATTGGTGTCCACCGTCTGGCGAAACGGGTCCTGCATGGCGGGCGGCGCGATGCGCAGCACCTCGGCGCCATGCTCGGCCAGCGAGCGCGCCACCACGGGGCCGGCGATGACGTGGCCCAGGTCCAGCACGCGCAGGCCGTCCAGCGGGCGGTTCAGGGCTTGTGCCGGCTCGGGTTCGCCGTCGGCGATCTTGATCACTTCCACCACGGGCAGTCGGGCCAGCAGTTCGCCCTGCGGATGTGCCAGCCATTCTTTCGTGGTGCGGGCATACACGCCGGGCAGGCGGCGTTCCTCGAAGGCCGCTTCCAGCGCATCGCCTTCCCAGCGCCCGATGCCCTTGGCCAGCGCGGCCGGGTTGTTGGCGCAGTCCAGCAGGTCCAGTACGCCGTCGCGCAGGTGCGGGTACGAGCCGATGGGGAAGAACCAGCGGTCGTCGGCGGTGCGGTAGAAGTCGGCCTTCAATTCTGTCAGCAACGACAGCGCGGGCAGGCTGTAGCCGCTCTGGGTCTGGAAGTGGCCGGGATTGAGCGAACTGGCCGCCTGCATCCAATCGATGCCCACGTTCTGGCGCTGGCCGGTGGCCAGGTGCCACCATTTCTCCACTGCCAGGGCATACGCGCCGATGGCGGCGCCCGCCGACAGCGTCAGCCGGTGCGGCGAGTCGAAAACGGGCGCGCTGCCGTAGAAGCGTAACCGGCTGGAAGGCGATTCTTTCCACGGCGCCTGCGCGCCCAGGATGTCGGCGATGGCCTGGTAGGCGTGTTCGGGCTCGGGATGGGATGCATCCATCTTGCTTGTCTCCGTCGTTGTGGTGTCCTGCTTTTGAAATCAGTCTATAAAGCGGTCATACCCTCGTCCAACATATAATTTCTCGGTCTGTAAGACGAAAAAAGTCTTTATGTTAAACAGCCGACTGCTCAGGCAATTCATCGCCGTGGCCGAGGAACTGCATTACGGCCGCGCTGCCGCGCGCGTCGGCATCGCGCAGTCGCCGCTCAGCCAGGCCATCCAGAAACTCGAGGCGCAGGTCGGCACGCCGCTGTTCTTGCGCAACAAGCGCTCGGTGGCGCTGACGCCCGCCGGCAAGGTCTTCCTGGAAGAGGCCTACCAGTGGCTGCGCTACGAGCAGGTCGCCCTGCAGCGCACGCGGGGCGCGGCGGGCGGCGGGACGGGGCAGTTGTCGGTGGGCTTCATCGGCAGCGTGGGTTATGGCTTCATGCCCGAGCTCATCAGCCGCTTCCGCCACGACTATCCGCAGGTGCGGCTGCGGTTGTCCGAGATGACGACCAAGGATCAACTGGAACAGTTGCGCGGCCGTGCGCTGGACGTGGGCCTGCTGCGCACGCCGTTGCCCGTCGAGGCGCCGCAGATCGAGACCCGGCCGTACCAGCGCGACGTGCTGATGGTGGCGCTGTCCAGGAGCCATCCCCTGGCGGGACGGGCCAGCATCGAACTGAAGCAGTTGGCGGGCGAGTCCTTCGTGGCATTCTCCCGCGAGAAGGTGCCGGCGGCGCATGCGCAGTTGATCGCGGCGTGCGCCACGGCGGGGTTCTATCCGGCCATCGAGCAGGAATGCTCGCAGATCGCCAGCGTGATCTGCGTGATCGCAGCCGGGCTGACCGTGGCGCTGGTGTCGGGCAACCTGACCTCGCTGATCCATCCCAAGGTGCAGTACGTGCCGCTGGCGGACCGGCTGCCGCTGCTGGAGCAGGAGGTGGCGATTGCATGGCGCAGGCATGACGACAATCCGGCGCTGGCGTCTTTTCTGGACGTGGCGCGGCAGTTGGAGACTCCATGGACGCCGCGATGAGGAATTCGCCGGTTCAACGAATGGAATCGCCTGCTTCTCCCGGCTGACGAGCCCGCTGTGACCAGGCCTGCCTGATTGCCTGTGGGGTCTCACGATCAGGATGCCGCCTGGCATCGCGGCCGCCGCGTCTGCGTAGAATGGGCCGCTTCGGGATTCCCGCCACAACCGCCGGAATCCCGGCGTTCGTTGCGCCGGGCTGTCATCCCGCAACGGCATCATCGGCAAAGACCCGCCGGCGCCGCTCATGCGCGCGCCGGCCGTTTTCCACGACAAGGCTCGACACACATGCATACGCGGCGAGGATTTCTGCGCGGCCTGGCGTTGCTGGGCGCGTTGCTGTTTCCAGGGAGGTTCACGATGGCGGCCGAGAAGGGCGATCCCGACATGCAGGCACTGGCGGACATCCGCCCGGGCGACGCCAAGGAGAAACTGGCCGCCGCCGTGGGTGAGCGCTGGCGCGATCCCCGGCCCGAGGAAACCGGCCATATCCGCTATCTGGAAGAGGCTTTCGCCTTCACGGCCCGCTTGGACCGGTACGGCCGCGTCGGCCGTACCGAGTTCACTCATCGTTTCGATCCCGAGGCGCGCATCGCGGGCCTGCACCTGGGCATGGCCGAGGCAGACGCCGAGCGCGTTCCCGGCCTGAATCTGGGCAAGCCGGTCCGCGCGGGCTTTCCGTACCGCTTCGGCTATCTGCAACTGCCCGATGGCGTCCGGCTGCTCGTGCAGGTCGGGCATGGCCGCGTCACCGAACTGAGCCTGTCGCGCGACACCGAGTTTCCCGATCTGCCGATGCCTCTGCCGAAACCCACGATGGCTATCGACGTGCGCATCGTGCCTGGCCCGCAGGCCCGCGACGCCGAGGCGCCGGATGGCTGGGCCTACGGCCTGCCGCGCGGCATCACGCCCGCGCAGTGGCCGCTGTCGAACCGCACGGGCTTTCCGATGGAGCACCACTTCACGGTGCGCGTGCCGGCGCAGTACCGGACCAAGGGGCCGCAATACGTGGCGTTGGCCTTCTTCAGCGACACGGCGGGCGAGACCGATGTGTCCGAAGAGATCATCGACCTGATGGACCGCATTTACGACGGACGCGGCCTGCCGGACAAGGTGGGCGCGGACCTGCAACCGTTCGCGGATCACCTGCGCCAGCGGCACCCCATGGAGTTCCGCTGCAAGGACATCCTGTACGCCTCGTTCGCCGCCATCTGGCTGACCGAGGCCGATTTCAAGGGCAAGGTCTGCGAGCCGCCCAAACCGGCGCGCACGCCGGCCAATGCGATGTGCGAGGTGCCGCCCTGGTTGTCCACGAGCGCGATCCAGAGGATCTTCGGTGAAAACGGGCGCGCGGCGTACGACCCCAGGCAAGGGCTGCACCGCATGGTGGGAGGCAAGCCCGCCGAACCGTGGGAGATCCTGCGGCTGCGCGCGACCGAGCGCACCGACGATCCCAACATCGGCCGCACGCCCACCGAGGACCAAGAGAACGCGGACGGCTACATCGCCAGGTACAGCGAAGAATGGGAGGCGAGGAAGCTGGACGTGTCCTATGGCGACCTGCATTTCGGCGGCACGGCCAGCCCGGCGCAGGCCATGCCCGATCTCAGCCCGTTCTACATCGAGTTCGAAGAGAGCATGGGCCTGCCGAACTTCGGCACGGGAAACTGTCAGCTCGATCTGGTGTCCATGCAGTTGGACTGGGCACAGTAGAGATGGATTTCCGATGAGCATCGCCGAATTTCCCGACGCGCTGGTCGCCACGTTGCGCCAGGCGTCCAGCGTGGTCTTCCTGACGGGCGCGGGCGTGTCCGCCGAAAGCGGCATTCCCACGTTTCGCGATCCCATGACGGGCCTGTGGGCGCGATACGACCCCATGGCGCTGGCCTGCGCCGATGCCTTCCGGCACGACGCCGAGCTGGTCTGGGGCTGGTACGAATGGCGCCGCATGGGCGTGCTGCGCGCGCGGCCCAACGGCGCGCACCTGGCCATCGCGGCGATGGCCACGCGGGTGCCGCACGCCACGGTGGTGACGCAGAACGTGGACGACCTTCACGAACGGGCGGGCAGCCGCGACGTGCTGCATCTGCATGGCCGGATGGACAAGCCGTTCTGCTTCGAATGCCGGCGCGACCACGCGTTTGCTCCAGGCATCCCGGCGGAACCGGAGGGCGGTCGCCGGTTGGCCCCGCCGCGCTGCGCGCATTGCGGCGGCGCGATACGGCCCGGGGTCGTATGGTTCGGCGAGACCCTGCCCGAGATCGAATGGGAGGCGGCGGTGGATGCCTGCGACGAATGCGAAATGCTGTTCACCATCGGCACCTCGGCGGCGGTGCAGCCCGCGGCGGGACTGTCGGCCCAGGCCGCGCGGCGCGGCGCCTGCGTGGTGCAGGTCAACCCGCAGCCCACGCCGCTGGACGGCATCGTCAAATACAACCTGGCCGGGCCGGCGGGCGAGATCCTGCCGGCGCTGTACGAGCGGGTGTGGGGACGCGGACCGGCATGATCCTCGCCGTCCCGTGACGCGGGTTCATGGGCAGAGGACACTTCATGACGCGGCACGGCGCCCCGGCCTGGCGAACCCATGCGCCGTGCCACGCAATGCCTGAAGCAATTCGTACGTCAGCGCCGGGGCGTCATGCCGATGCAGCAGGGCCACGGTGGTGGAGGTGTCCTCGTCCGCCAGCGGCACGAAACGCACCCCGGCCGGCGCGATGGACCGCATGCAGGCAGGCAGCAGCGACACGCCCATGCCCGCCGCGATCAGCGTCAGTTGCGTGGTCTTGCGCGAGGTGGCGCGGGCCGCGTGGGGAAAGAAACCGTTGCGCATGCAGAGCTCGGCCACGCGAAACCCCAGGCCGCCACGCTCGGGGTGCGGCAGGCAGACGAAGCGTTCATCCCGCAGGTCCGCGACCGCGACCTTCTTGCGGCGCGCCAGCCGGTGTCTTGCCGGCACCGCCAGCATCAGCGGTTCGGTCAGCAATTCTTCGATCCGCACGCCCGGATGCCGGTGTTGAACAGGTAGCCGCGCCAATCCGACATCGCCCGATCCCTGTTCGATATCGTCGCCCTGATGTTCTGACGTCAGTTGCGAAATCTCCAGCGATACGCCCTCATTCGCATCCAGGAACGCCTGGATCCGGCCCATCAGCACGGGATCCAGCGGCACCGAGCTGGAGTGCAGCAGCCGCACCAGGGCCTGTTCGCCGCGGTCGGCGTGCTGGGTCCGCACCAGCGTTTCGTTCAGGTTGAACAGCAGGCGCTTGGCGCCGTCGTAGAACGTACGGCCCGCCGGGGTCAGTTCCACACGGCGCGCGCCGCGCGTCAGCAGTTGCGCCTGTACGGTGGTTTCCAGTTCCTTGATCTGGCGGCTGAGCGCCGACTGCGCGATGTACAGCCGCTCGGCCGCCAGGCTGTAGTTGCCCGCCTCGACGATCTCCACGAAGTAGCGCAACTGCCGCATCGACACCATGGCTATGCCTTTTTGAGATAGGTTGGTGAGAATTCTATATTTTTCAGCAGCGGGGGCCAGGCCTATATTCATCGGCACGGCGGCACGTCGTGCCGGACAGCGGCCTCGCGAAGGGGTCATCGAATGACGTCGCGGCGGCCAGCAACACGCCCCGGCGCCGGCCGTGTGCGTTTCCATCATCAGGACATCCATGCCGCTGCTTGCTCATCTCGCCACTACCGACCTGCTGATCATCTGGCTGGGGGTGGCCATCGCCTATCTGGTCTTCGGCATCGCGGGCTTCGGCACCGCGCTGGTGGCCAGCCCCTTGCTGGCGCAGTTCATGCCGGTGGCGCAGATCGTGCCGCTGCTGGCCCTCCTGGATTTCTGCGCGGCGGCCACCCACCTGATCCGCGATGGCCGTCAGGCCGATAGGGCGGAACTGACGCGCCTGGCGCCGCTGATGCTGGCGGGCGGTTGCATCGGCACGGGCATCTTGCTCCACACGCGGCCCGACGTGCTGCTGCTGTTGCTGGGCGTATTCGTGATCGCTTATGCGCTGTATTCGCTGGCCGGCGGCTACCAGCCCGAATCCCGCTGCTCGCCGCGACTGGCCGTGCCTTTCGGATTGGCGGGTGGCGTCTTCGGCGCGCTGTTCGGCAGCGGCGGCTTCCTGTACGCCATCTATCTGCAGGGCAGGCTGGACGACAAGCAGCGCATGCGGGTGACGCAGAGCTCGCTGATCGGCCTGTCGACGTTGATACGGGTCGTGCTGTTCCTGATCGCGGGCGTCTATGCCGACGCCAATCTGCTGATCCTGGCCGCGCTGCTGGCGCCCAGCATGCTGATCGGCGTGTGGGCGGGACGGCGCATCACGCTGCGCCTGTCGCGCGAACAGTTCGTGCGGCTGGTCAACGGGGTGGTGCTGGTGTCGGGCGTGTTCGTGCTGGTGCGGTACTTCGCGTGAGGGGGCTTGAACCCCTCGCGCCTCGATCCCGTTCGGGAACCTCCTCACAGCATGGGCCGCTTGCGGGCGGGTAGAATCGTGGCCAGCGACAGAGACAGCAAGGGAGTCACGACGATGCTGCCAGGGTTTACCAAGTTGGCGATGCTGTTGCCCCGCGAGGGGCGAACGCTGCGGGCGTTCCTGTGGGTCTTCGCGGCGTTTGGCGTGTTGCTCCTGCTCACCTGGCTCTACGTCCAGGCATACGGCCAGTCGGAGACCTTCGTCTCGTGGATATTGGTTGGCGGCCTGGGCATCACTTTCTACTGCATGCTTGTCCTGTGGGGCCTCGTGGCGGTGCGCCGGTTGGTGCGGTTCCGGGCCAGGAGTCCGCAGACCAGGGGCAAGGTTCCGGCAGGGTGGTCTCTTCTGCTTTGGCCTTATCGGAAAGGCGACATCGAGCGAATCGACGCAGCAGGCCGCCTGGCTGAATTGATGACGTTCACCTTCGTCCTGATCAGCGTGGTCGGCCTGGCATTGGCAGTGGTGTTGCCGCATTGACGGCGTGGCGCGCGCGAGGCGTGATGCAGCAGGGGGCATTGCCCGGCCCAGCCGCCGTGTCGGGCTGACGCCACCAGAGGCGAAAGCCAATCATGTAGAAACAAAAAAGCCTTGGAACACGTCGTGTTGCCAAGGCTTTTTCGTCTGGAATCTTGGTGGAGCGGAGGAGGATCGAACTCCCGACCTTCGCATTGCGAACGCGACGCTCTCCCAGCTGAGCTACCGCCCCAAAGACGGAAAATATACCTGATTTTCCGAGCCGATGTAAATCCCGCAGGCTCAGGCGCCCGAGAGATCGAGCGTGGCCACCACCGGAGTGTGGTCCGACGGCTGCTCGTTGCGGCGCGGCTCCTTGTCGATGACGCAGGCCGTGCAGGCCTTCATCAGCGAGTCGGTCAGCAGGATGTGGTCGATGCGCAGCCCGGCATTGCGGCGGAACGCGAACTGCCGGTAGTCCCACCAGCTGAACGATTTCTCGGGCTGCTCGAACTGGCGGAAGGAGTCGGTCAGGCCCAGCTCCAGCAGGGCCTTGAAGGCTGACCGCTCGGGTTCGGACACCAGCACCTGGCCTTCCCATTTCTCGGGGTTGTACACGTCCTCGTCGGCCGGCGCCACGTTGTAGTCGCCCAGGATGGCCAGGCGCGGATGCACGGCCATTTCCTCCTGCAGCCAGCGTTTCAGTTCCGAGAACCACTCCAGCTTGTAGAGGTACTTTTCCGATTCCAGCGACTGGCCGTTGGGACAGTACGCGCAGATCACGCGCACGTCGCCGGCGGGGCTGGGCAGCGTCACGGCGATCACGCGCTGCTGCAGGTCTTCATAGCCGGGAATGTTGCGCACCACGTCGCGCGCGGGGTCGCGCGACAGGATGGCCACGCCGTTGTAGGTCTTCTGGCCGGTGAAGGCCGCGTGATAGCCGATCTCGGTGAAGGCCGCCGTGGGGAACTTGTCGTCCGTCAGCTTCAGTTCCTGCAGGCACAGGGCTTCGACGGGGTTGGCGGCCAGCCAGTCCAGCACCTGGGGCAGGCGGACGTTCAGGGAGTTGACGTTCCAGGTGGCGATACGCATCGTTGGGGAATCTCTCGATATCGGCGGGTCGCGGCCATCGTGCCGGCGAGCGACGCGCGCCGCGGCGGGCCGGGCAACCCGGGAAAGCAGCCCGTACGGCGTACAGGCGAATGGTGGGATGTGCCGGGATGGTAACAGCAGCCCTCCACGGGCGGGGCGCTTGCGCGATTCCCGGGGCGTCTACACGCGTAGGGGCAGCCCGACCGCGCTTCTGCAGAAGGCCAGCACCTCGCCGGTCAACGCTTCCTTGCCCATCCTGGTTGCCGAAACGATCTCCTGGTCGACGGCGCCGTGCACGGCGCTGAACACCATGGCGGCGGTCTGGCGGGGATTGCGCGAGCGCCACGCGCCGGCCTGCGCGCCGGCTTCGATCAGCCGCGCCAGGTGCGCGATGACGACATTGTCGTTGCGCGCATGCCGATGCGACGGCCGAAACTCGTGGAACACCAGATCGTGCAGCGCGAATTCCTTCAGGTAGAGATCGATGCCGGCTTCGATCCAGGCGTCCAGCCGCCCCGCCCAATCGTCGGCCGCGCGGCCCGCCACGGCATCCTCCAGGCGCGTCAGGAACTGTTCGACGAAGCGCTCGCGCAGCGCCTGCAGCACGTCGTCCTTCGTCTTGAAGTACAGGTAGAAGGTGCCCTTGGCGACGTCGGCCCGGTTGACGATCTCGTCGACGCTGGTGCCGTCGAATCCCCTGTCCAGGAAAAGCGCCAGTGCGGCGTCCATGAGTTCGCCCCGGCGGGTCTCCGCGGGCTTGGTGCGCGGGCGCTTGGCGTCGGGTGAAGAGGTCATCGGATGAGAGAGGGCCGGCGGGCAGCGCGCGGCGGCAGGGGCTGGGACACCCCCGGATTATCGCGTAACGCCTGCTGGACCCGGGCCTGGATGACGGCGGCGTCCCAGGCGGCCTCTTCCGCCGGGGCGACGAACCATCCCATGAAATCCAGCGCGCGGGCCACGTCCGCGAACACCTCGGCGGGCACGCCGAGCATGTGTTCGGCATCGGCGCCTTTTATCCGGTCCACCTGGGCGGGGGGCGCGACGATGGCCACGCAGAGGATCTGCCTGCCAGCCTGGACGGCATAGGCCTGCAGCCAGGCCTTGATGTCGCGCAGGGCATCCTCCGGCTCGCCGATGCTCTGGTCGCCGCCCGCCAGCACGTGCAGCACGGCCAGCCGCTCACCGCTGCCGGGCCATTGGGTGGCGGGCATCCAGGCGCCGGCCCGCTCGGCCGCCGTGCGCGCATGGTGGGCGATGCTGATGGCCAGGGGCAGGTTTTCGAGTTCGTGCAGGGTCATGGTGGGTCCTTCCTGGCGGCGGCCACGCTGGCCAAGGGTGTTGCGGCGAGCAAGGCCGGCCAGCATCGGCAGCGAAGCGCGCCAGGGCGTGTGCAGGGCAGTGGATGACGGGATATTAACTGACTAACGGTCAGTCATCAATATGAACAAGATTGATTCCTGTTTGTTCGACGGCGCCGCGAGGTGCGGGCCTCAGCGGGAATGCCGCATGCTGCGCAGCGCCGTCGACGCCGCTGCAAGCGGGGGCGTCGATTTTTGCCGCGGCGTGGGCAGGATATCCGCGCCTGGCCGCTCAGTACCGGAACACAGGAGAACCCGCATGGACAAGCACGTGCATTACGACAGCAGGCAGGATCTGATCGTCTTCAGCCTGGCGGGAGAAACCAGCGAGTGGGTCGAGGCCGCCGTGACGGGACAGGCGCTGGCACGGGCTTACGGTTGTGGAGAGGGCGAGGCCGCGCGCCTGAAAGCCTTTGCCGATCACGAACAGCAGATCCGTAACCGCGCCGAACAACTGCTGGACGAGGGGCAGGAGCCGCTGGTCAAGGAGGAAGACCTGGCGCCCAGAAACCAGTCGGGAGCGAAGAAGGAGGTGTTGCGGGGGATCGGAGAGGACGACGCGGGGGCGGTCTAGCGATCGTCACGCGCGCCGCATATCGGATGAGTGGCGGGGGGCACCGGCGCGGCCGGTTTTCATCGGCCCGCCTTCCCCAGCCGCTTCTGCTCGTACATCGCCGCATCCGCGTCCGCCAGCAGCGCCTGCACCGAGGCATGCCTTTGCGGGTCGTATGTCGTGCGGCCCACGCTGTACTTGATGGCGTACCCGCGGTTCAGCGACCGGTTCTTCTCATCCATCGCTTCGCGCAGCCGTGAAGCGATCCGCTCCACGTCTTCTGCGCCGGCATCCACCAGCAGCACCACGAATTCATCCCCGCCCAGCCGCGCGATCACGTCCATGTTGCGCAAGGACGTGCGCAATACCGCGGCGAAGGTCACCAGCGCCCGGTCGCCTTCGGCGTGCCCGAACTGGTCATTGATCGGCTTGAACTCGTTCAGGTCGAAGAACAGCAGCGTGGCCGATTTCTCCATGCGCTGGCAGAAGCTCAGCGCGTGCATGGCCAGGGTCTCGAAGCCCGCGCGGTTCGACAGCCCGGTCAGCGGGTCGGTGCCCGCCAGCTTCAGGCTGGAAAGCTCTTCCTCCACCATACTGGCCAGGTCGCGCAGCAAGCCCTGATTCTCTTCATCCATGACACGCGGCTCGAAGTCCAGCAGGCAAAGGGTGCCCAGCTTGCTGCCATCCGGGGCGGACAGCGGGCAGCCGGCGTAGAAGCGGATGCGCGGATCGCCGGATACCAGCGGGTTGTCGTGGAAGCGCTCGTCCTGCCGGGCGTCGGGCACCAGGAACATGTCGTCGCTCAGGATGGCGTGGGCACAGAAGGAGACGTCGCGCGGCGTTTGCGGCAGCTCCAGGCCCATGCGCGACTTGAACCACTGGCGGTCGGTGTCGATCAGGCTGACCAGCGAAACCGGCACGCCGAACAGGCGGCGGGCCATGCGGGTGTAGCGGTCGAACCGTTCTTCGGGCAGCGTGTCCAGGATATTCAGGGATCGCAGCGCCGCGATGCGCGCTCTTTCATCGGCCGGTGTGGGCGCAGCCTGCATGACACATACCTCCACTATCGACGGTGACGTGTGATGGAGCAGGCCGCGGAGAAGGAAACGGAAGACGCGGCTGCTCGCCGTTATCCGGATCATTCTAGTCCAAGGTGCCGGAGCCGATACTTGATCGACAACCCCCGTTTCAACTGAAAACACGCAACAGCATGACTTTCGCGGTGTCGTGAAAGATATACATCCGTCGGCATGACAGCGTTTTCAGGTAGGTGGCCGATTCCCCGCGGCATACAATTCGCCACCCGCCGCCCAGCCGTCCGTGGCGCACGGGGCTGGTTGCGCGTGCCTTCAAGACAATGACCCGAATCCTCATCCGTCCCGACCTTCGCCATCTCATCCTCTGGACGTCGTTGATCATCTTCGCGCTGGCGCTGGCCAACACGTTCGTCGCGGCGTACCGGGTCCAGCAAAGCGCCTTGCTGGCCAATACGCTGGAATTGAACCGCGTCTACGCGACCAAGGTGGCGCAGGCCACGGACGTTTTCCTGGGCGGCGCGCGCCAGTTGCTGGGGGCCGGGGCGGATGAGCTGAGCGGCAAGAGCGATCTCAACGGGCAGTCGGCCAAGCTGGTGGTCGACCGGTTGTCCCGCGTGACCAACACCTTCAACTCGCTGATCGTCATCGATCAGCGCGGCCTGGTGCTGGCCACCATCCCGGCCACGCTGCGCCTGGTCGGCACCGTGCTGCAAAGCGATGAGACCCGGCGCGTGCTCAGCGCGCGCGCGCCGACGACTTCCGAGCCCTACCGGGCGGTCACCGGACGCTGGATCGTGACGGTCTCGCACCCCGTGTTCGACGCCGATGGCCGATATGCCGGAGCGTTGTTCGGCACGATCTATCTGCACGAACGGAATGCGCTGCACACGGTGCTGGCCGAGCATGATTTCACGGATGGCTCGCTGCTGTACGTCGTCGACAAGAGCGGCCGCATTCTCTATCACCCCGATAACGCCAAGGTGGGCGAGCAGGTCGGCAAGCATCCGGCCGTGCTGCTGGCGCGGGCGGCCAGGACCGGCTCGGCGCGGGTGCGCGACGATGACGGCATCGACGAACTGGCGGGATACGCGCGCATGGGCTCCACGGGATGGACGGTGATCGCGCAAAGGCCGACGGCGGTGGCCCTGGACGTGGTCCAGGAACAGTTCGGGCGCATGTTCCTGTTCTCGGTGCCCATCATCGCCCTGTGCCTGGCCGGCATCTGGTGGCTGGCGCAGTTCGTGTCGGTGCCATTGCGCACATTGGCGGATGCGGCGGGCGAGCTGGGTTCCAATCAGGCCGCCGACCGGATACGCGGCGTCAATGGCTGGTATTTCGAGGTCGAGGAACTGCGGGGCGCCATGCTGCGCGCCGCCAGCGCGGTGGCGGGCCGGATCGGCCGCTTGAAGCGCGAACGCGCGTCGGACCCCCTGACCGGCCTGCTCAACCGGCGCGGCGCGGACGAGGCGCTGATCGACGCATGCAACCAGAACGCATCGATGTCCGTGGTGCTGATGGACGTCGACAACTTCAAGAAGATCAACGACACGCGGGGCCACGCGGCCGGCGACGAGGTGCTGCGCGGCCTGGCCGGCGTGGTGCGGGCGCAGGTGCGCGAGGACGATATCGCCGCGCGCATGGGCGGCGAAGAGCTGGCGGTGTTCGTGCCCGGCGTGGATCGCGAGGATGGACTGGCGTTCGCCGAGCGCCTGCGCCACGCGGTCGAGGCCGCACTGGGCGGCGTCACCGTGTCGATCGGCGTCGCGCGTTGGCCGGACCACGGTTCGACCTTGGACGCCGCCATCGCACAGGCCGACCAGGCCATGTACGAGGCCAAGCGCGCGGGCAAGAACCGCGTGCGCAGCGCGCCCTAGTTGTCCTGGTGGTCTCAGGCCGGCACGACGTAATCCGGATAACGCCGGCAGATCTCGTCGACCTGGCTCAGGGTTCCCGACAGATGTTCGCGCAGCGCCTGCTGCGCGCCCGCCACGTCCTGCGCCGCGATGGCATTCACGATGCGCTGGTGGTCGCGCAGGATGCGGTCGGCCTTGCCGGCTTCCGGCAGGTGGAGGCGGCGCAGCCGGTCGACGTGGCCGCTGTGGCGCTGCTCCAGTTCCCATAGATGGCCCACGCCGGCCGCGTCGTGCATTTCGCGGTGAAAGGCCTGGTCGGCCGCGATGAAGCGCTGGTAGCGCTCGGGGCCCAGGTTGGCGCGCTGCACGTCGATATGGGCCTGCAGGCGGTCGATCAGGGCGGCATCGGCCTGACTGGCCAACTGATGCACGATCTCCAGTTCCAGCGAACGGCGCAGGAAATGCGCCTGGCGCGCCGCCGCGATGTCGATGCGGCTGACGGCGGTGGTGTGCTGCGGAAAGATGTCGACCAGGCCTTCGTCGCGCAGTTGGCTCAGGGCGTCGCGGATGGGAGTCTGGCTCAGGCCGAACGCATCGGCCAACTCGCCGCGCGACAGCACCGTGCCGGGCGCCAGCTCCAGCGACATGATCAGGTCGCGCAGCTTTTCGAACACCTGCGGGGCGGCATGGCGCGAGCGATCGAGGCGCAGGTCGGCGGGCAGGGAGTCCAGCAAGGTCATGGGCAAGGGCAGGGCGATGAATGCCCGGATTGTACCGAGGCGGATTCGGATTGACGTACTAATATATTAGTGTTTCAATCTTCCGCATCGATGACCAACCCCCCCCCGCTTCCGCCATGACCCGTTCCTACGAAGACCTGCGCAGCGCCCGCTGGATGGCCCATGACGACCTTCGATCCTTCGGCCACCGCTCGCGCATGATGCAGATGGGGTATGGGCCGCAGGACTGGGCCGGACGGCCGGTCATCGCGATCATCAACACCTGGTCCGACCTCAACCCCTGCCACAGCCATTTCAAGCAGCGCGTGGAAGACGTCAAGCGCGGCGTGTTCCAGGCAGGGGGATTCCCGGTGGAACTGCCGGCCATTTCCGTGTCCGAGTCCATGGTCAAGCCCACCACCATGTTGTACCGGAACTTCCTGGCCATGGAGACCGAGGAACTGCTGCGCAGCCACCCGGTGGACGGCGCGGTGCTGATGGGCGGCTGCGACAAGACCACGCCGGGCCTGATCATGGGCGCCATCAGCGCCAACCTGCCGTGCGTGTACGTGCCCGCCGGCCCCATGCTGCGCGGCAACTGGAAGGGCAAGATCCTGGGTTCGGGATCGGATGCCTGGAAGCTGTGGGACGAGCGCCGCGCCGGCAACCTCACCACCGAGCAGTGGACGGAGGTCGAGGGCGGCATCGCGCGCAGCTACGGCACCTGCATGACGATGGGCACGGCCAGCACCATGACCGCCATCGCCGAAGCCATCGGCATGACGCTGCCGGGCGCCTCGTCCATTCCGGCCGCCGACGTCAATCACATGCGCATGTCGGCCGAATGCGGCCGGCGCGCCGTGCAGATGGTGTGGGAAGACCTGACGCCGCAGCGCATCCTGACGCCGGCCTCGTTCCACAATGCCATCAACGTCGCCATGGCCATGGGCTGTTCGACCAACGCCATCGTGCACCTGGTGGCCATGTCGCGCCGCGCCGGCTGCGCGGTCGGCCTGGACGACTTCGACGCCGCCAGCCGCAAGGTGCCGGTGATCGCCAACATCCGTCCCAGCGGCAGCACGTACCTGATGGAAGATTTCTTCTATGCGGGCGGGCTGCCCGGCCTGATGACACGCCTGGCCGGCAAGCACCTTGACCTGTCGGCCATGACGGTCACCGGTCGCACGCTGGGCGAGAACATCCAGGGCGCGGAGGTCTACAACGACGACGTGATCCGCCCGCTGGACAACGCCATCTATGACGAGGGCGCGCTGGCGGTGCTGCGCGGCAACCTGGCGCCGGATGGCTGCGTGATCAAGCCCAGCGCCTGCGCGCCGCGGTATCTGCAACACACGGGGCCGGCCCTGGTGTTCGACGACTATCCCAGCATGAAGGCCGCGGTGGACGACGAGAACCTGGACGTCACCGCCGACCACATCATGATCCTGCGCAACGCCGGGCCGCAGGGCGGGCCGGGCATGCCCGAATGGGGCATGCTGCCCATCCCGACCAAGCTGGTCAGGCAGGGCGTGCGCGACATGCTGCGGCTGTCCGATGCCCGCATGAGCGGCACCAGCTACGGCGCCTGCATCCTGCACGCCGCGCCCGAATCGTACGTGGGCGGCCCGCTGGCGCTGGTGCGCACGGGCGACCTCATCACCGTCGACGTGCCGGCGCGCCGCATCCACCTGAACGTCAGCGACGAGGAACTGGCGGCCCGCCGCGCGGCCTGGACGCCGCCGCCGCGCCGCTACGAACGCGGCTACGGATGGATGTACAGCCAGCACATCCTGCAGGCCAACGACGGCTGCGACTTCGATTTCCTTGAAACCGGCTTCGGCGCGCCCGTGCCCGAACCCTCGATTTTCTGATCCCCGCGGCGCGGGCCCACGGGGCCGCGCCGCTTCG
This sequence comes from Bordetella ansorpii, assembly GCF_900078705.1. Lineage (GTDB taxonomy): Bacteria > Pseudomonadota > Gammaproteobacteria > Burkholderiales > Burkholderiaceae_B > Bordetella > Bordetella ansorpii_A. The sequence continues at coordinate 363,630 of NZ_FKIF01000007.1, read as the reverse complement.
CATCCCCGGAGACACCGTGTCCCAGCTCAACCCCGAAACCCGCGCCCGGCTGCTGGGCGTCAGCACCGCCACGCTCTGCACCGCGCTGTTCAAGCGCGGCCTGCGCAACCAGTTCATCCAGGACGTGCATCCGCTGAACCGTTCGCTGCCCAACATGGTGGGGCCGGCCTTCACGCTGCGCTACATCCCGGCGCGCGAAGACCTGAACACCATCAAGGTGTTCGAGGACCGCGCGCATCCGCAGCGGGTGGCCGTCGAGACCTGCCCGGAGGGCGCCGTGCTGGTCATCGACAGCCGCAAGGACGCGCGGGCCGCGTCGGCCGGCGGCATCCTGGTCACGCGCCTGATGAAACGCGGCGTGGCCGGCGTGGTGACCGACGGCGGCTTTCGTGATTCGCCCGAAATCGCCACCCTGCGGATTCCCGCTTATCACAACCGCCCCTCGGCTCCGACCAACCTGACGCTGCACCAGGCCATGGACATGAACCTGCCCATCGCCTGCGGCGACGTGGCGGTGTTTCCGGGCGACGTGGTGGTGGGCGACGGCGAGGGCGTGGTCGTGATTCCCGCCGCGATCGCGGATGAGATCGCGGTGGAGGCCGTGGAGATGACCGCTTTCGAGGACTTCGTTACCCATGAAGTGCAGCAGGGCGCCTCGGTGCTGGGCCTGTATCCGCCCACCGATCCGGGCACCCGCGACCGATTCGCGGCATGGCGCGCGCAGCAGGGGCGCTGAGGACGTGATGGATCCGTGTGGCGGGCGGCCGGCCCGCCACACGGAGAGCTTCGCGGCAGTACCGGACGGCGACGCGCCGGATCGGCCGGCCACGCCTACCTATATAAAACCGGAGACAAACCATGCAACCCACCCGCCGCATCCTGATGGCCGGCGTACTGGCGGCCGCCCTGTGCGCGCCCGCGCTGTCCGCCCAGGCCGCCGACTGGCCCACCCAGAAACCCATCAGCTACGTCGTGCCTTTCACCGTGGGCGGCTCGACCGACGTGGTCGGCCGCGTCATCGCCCAGAAGCTGGGCGAGCGCCTGCACCAGAACGTCGTGGTCGAGAACAAGCCCGGCGCGGCCGGCGGCATCGGCGCGGCCTATGTGGCCAAGGCCACGCCCGACGGCTATACCCTGTTCGGCGGCACCATCAGCACGCACGCCATCAACGCCAGCCTGTACAAGAACCTGAAGTACGACCCCGTGAAGGACTTCGAGCCCGTCTCGCTGGTGGCCACGCTGCCCAACGTGCTGCTGGTCGATCCCAATCTGGGCGTGAATTCGGTGGCCGACCTGATCGCCCTGCTCAAGCGCGATCCGGCCAAGCGCACCTTCGCGTCTTCGGGCGCGGGAACGTCCACGCACCTGACGGGCGAACTGTTCGCCGGCATGATCGGCGTGCCGCTGACGCACGTGCCGTACAAGGGCACGCCGCCCGCCATGGTGGACGTGTCGTCCGGCGCCGTCACGTTCATGTTCGACCAGATGACGGCCGCGCTGCCGCTGCTGCAGACCGGCAAGCTGAAGCTGCTGGCGGTGACCACGAAGAACCGCATCAAGCTCTCGCCCGGGACGCCGACGCTGGCGGAGGCGGGCGTGCCGGGCTTCGACGTGGCGTCGTGGCAGGCCGTGTATGCGCCCAAGGGCACGCCCAAGCCCATCGTCGACCGCCTGTCGCGCGAGATCGCGGCGATCCTGAAAGAGCCCGACGTGCAGGAGAAGCTGGGCAAGACCATGGGCATGGAACTGGTGGGCGGCACGCCCGACAAGTTGCGTGACCTGATGGCCGCCGAGATTCCGCGCTGGGCGGAAGTGGTGAAGCAGTCGGGCGCCAGCGTGGATTGACCGGCGGATCGGGTGCCTAGGCCATGTTTGTGACCTGGGCATGACGCGGGCAAGCGTTGCATGCCCAGTGTTTCTGCCCATTGCCCGCGCCGTCATCACCCGTTACGATTTGCGCTCATCCCGGTAACCCGCATCGGCGCTAGGTTGCCGGCCCATGCGCTGCATGCCTGTATCCGGAGCCCTTCCCGCATGCGCCGAAAGGTATTCATCGTCGCGGGGTGCCTGGCCGTCTGCGCGGCGATCCTTCCATTGGTCGCCGCGGTGCAATTCTCCCGGATGCGCGCCACCGAAGCCGAATTGCGCCACCTGTCCGAGTACGCGTCCTGGACCGCGCGGCGGGCCGACGCCAATCTGGGCCAAGGGCGCGACCTGCTCGAAGCAATCGAGAAAGAGCACTGGTCGGAGTGCTCGCCCGAGCACATCGGCCGCATGCGGCAGCTCGCCGTCGCGTCCGCCTACATCGCCGAAGTCGGCTTTTTCCAGAACGACCTGCTGGCCTGCACCAGTTGGGGCGTGGTGATGCAGCGCATCCCGTTCGGCACGGTCGATGCCACGCTGCCCGGCGGATTCGGCCTGCACGTGGGCCACGATGCCCTGGTGTCCCAGGCGGGGCCGATGCTGGCGCTCAGCAAGGGCAGCCACAATGTGCTGATCCGGCCGCAGCAATTGGTCGACGTGCTGCGCGACACGCACATGACGCTGGGCATCGCCACCGAGAACGGCAAGCTGATCGCCCTTTCCGGCGAGGCGGATCCCGACCTGGTCAGCCGATTGCTGGCGCATCCGGGCAGCGGCATGGACGCCCATCACCTGTACGCCAGCGAGACCAGCCGCGGCCTGACCGTGTTCGCGATCTCCGAGCGTTCGGCCATCCAGCGGCGCCTGGACAACGAGTTGTGGACATTGGTGCCCGTCGGCTTGCTGGCTTCCGGGGCGCTGCTGGCGCTGGTGCTGTGGATGTCGCGGCAGCGCCTGTCGACGCGCGGCGAACTGGCCATCGCCATCAAGAAGCGCGAATTCGTGGCGCACTACCAGCCCATCATCGAGCTTTCCAGCGGTTTGTGCGTGGGCGGCGAGGCGCTGGTGCGCTGGCAGAAGCCCGATGGCAGCATGGTGCCGCCGAACGTCTTCATTCCGATGGCCGAGCAGGTGGGCCTGATCGCGCGCATCACCGACCTGGTGATCGAACGTGTGGCGCAGGACCTGGCCAGGACGCTGGCGCAAGAACCGGGCATGCACATCTCGATCAACATCTCGTCCAGCGACATCGAGAGCGGACGCTTCCTGCCGGTGCTGGCCCGCACGCTGCACCGCTACGGCATCGACCCCGAACAGATCTGGCTGGAAGCCACCGAGCGCGGTTTCATGCATGCCAAGGCGGCGCGCAAGACGATCGAGTCGGCGCGCGCGGCGGGGCACGTGGTCGCCATCGACGATTTCGGCACGGGCTATTCCAGCCTGTCGATGCTGGAGCAACTGCCGCTGGACACGCTGAAGATCGACAAGACGTTCGTGGACGCCATCGGCAAGGAAGCCGCCACCAGCGTGGTCACGCCGCACATCATCGAAATGGCGCAGGGCCTGCGGCTGCGCATCGTCGCCGAGGGCGTCGAGACGGTCGAGCAAGAGGCCTATCTGCGCGAGGCGGGGGTCGACTACGCGCAGGGCTGGCTGTACGCCAAGGCCCTGGCGCCCAAGGAGTTCATCGACTTCTACGATCGGCGCAACGGTGGCGAGCGGGCTTCGGACTAGGGCCGGCCAGGATGTGCAGCATCAGTTCGCGGATGTAGCCGGGCAGATCGTCGTCATCGCGCACCCCCAGCACCAGCGAGCGATGGGCCCACGTGTCGGCCAGCGCCACGCGGCGGATGCCGGCGGCGCGGCCGTAGCGCAGCGCCGCCGCCTGGGGCACCACGCCGATGCCGATACCCTGGCCCACCATGCGGCACACCGCTTCGAGGCTGCGCAGGCGGATGCGGTACGCCAGCGGCTTGCCGGCCCGCCGCGCATGGCCGGCAACGTGCGATTGAAGCGCGCTGCTTTCTTCCAGCCCGACGAAATCCAGGTGCGCCACCTCGGCCAGGTTGACGCGCGTCCGCGCCGCCAGTTCGTGGCCGCGCGGCACGATCAGGGTCAGGGGGTCCGGGCGGTAAGGGTGGATCTGCAGGCCGGACAGGTCGGCGGTGTCGGCGATCACGCCCAGGTCGCACAGGCCGGCGCGCAGGGCGTCGGCGATGTCGCGGCTGACGCGTTCCTCCAGGTCGATCGAAATGGCCGGATGGCGCGCCAGGAAGGCGGCCAGCGCCTCGGGCAGGTATTCGCTGAGCGCCGAGGTATTGCATTGCAGGCGCACGAGTCCCTTCAGGCCGTGGCCGTACTGTTGCAGGTCGCCGCGCAGGCGGTCCATCTGCAGCAGGACCGTGCGCGCATGATGCGCCAGCGTGCGGCCGGCGGGCGTGAGAGTGACGCCGCGCCGGTTGCGCGTCATCAAGGGCACGCCCAGCGCGTCTTCCATGCCTCGGATGCGTTCGCTGGCCGCCGCCAGCGTCATGTGCGAGCGCGCGGCGGCAGCGGTGATGGTGCCGGTCTCCTGGACGTCCAGGCACAGCCGCAGGTCGGTCAGGTCGAAGCGCATGGCGGGCAGCGTAGCATGGCAAAATCGGCCGGGATCGCGCCGCATGCCGGGGCGTGCGGGGATGGGCCATGGCATCTGGCCGACCCGGGCAGTCCGATCGAATGCCTCTGTGCCCGGGCTCGTCCGCCTGGATCCATTTGCCGCCATGCGGCCGGAACCTTATGAATACTGCCGTTTCTTCCACGCCGGCCGCCGCCGGCCCGCGTATATCCATACAATTCTGCACCCAATGCCAGTGGCTGCTGCGCGCGGCGTGGATGGCGCAGGAACTGCTGTCCACGTTCTCGACCGACCTGGGCGAGGTGGCCCTGGTGCCGGGCACGGGCGGCGTGTTCCGCATCCACTACGACGGCCACCTGATCTGGGACCGGGTGACGGACGGCGGTTTCCCCGATGCCAAGGTGCTCAAGCAGCGTGTGCGCGACCACCTTGATCCGGGCCGGAATCTGGGGCACATCGACCGCGGGAAAACGGACGAGCAGGCGGGCGGCTGATTCGTCCGCGCGCCGGGCGCGGCCTTTCGGCCGAGCCTTTCAGGCCGAGCCTTTCAGGCCGAGCCTGTCCGTCGAACCTTTCAGGGCGAACCTTTCAGGCCGAGCTTTTCAGGCAGAACCTTTCACACCGAACGGCCCTGCGCCGGCTGCGACCATTCCTCGGGCAGGCTGCTCTGGGTCAACGTGGACACGAACGCCGCGGTGCGCGGATCGGCGGGCTGGGTGAACAACTGGCGTGGCGCGCCCGATTCGACCACCTGGCCGGCTTCCAGGTAGATCACCTGGTTGGCGATGGCCGCGGCCAGGCGCAGGTCGTGGGTGGCCATCAGCATGGTCATGCCTTCGGCGGCCAGGCGTCGCAGCACGTCCACCACCTCGCCGGCCAGGGAAGGATCCAGCGCGGAGGTCGGCTCGTCGCACAGCAGCACGCCGGGCGAGGGCGCCAGCGCGCGGGCGATCGCCACGCGCTGCTGCTGGCCGCCGGACAGCGTGGCGGGCCAGGCATCGGCCTTGGCGGCCAGGCCCACCTTGTCCAGCAGTTCCAGGGCGCGCTCACGGGCGCGGGACTTGTCCCACTTCTGCACGGTGACCAGGCCTTCCATCACGTTGGCCACCGCCGTCTGGTGCGGAAACAACTGGAAGTTCTGGAACACCATGCCGGTCTGGCGGCGGATGCGCTGCACGGCGATGCCGGACGGACGCTCCGCGCTGAAGCGCAGGGTTTCCTCGCCCAGCGTCAGTGTGCCGGCCTCGGGTACTTCCAGCAGGTTCACGCAACGCAGCAGCGTGCTCTTGCCGCTGCCCGACGGGCCGATCAGCGCGGTGACGCTGCCTTCGGCGATGGCGACGTCCACGCCGTGCAGCACGCGGTTGCCGTCGAACGTCTTGGTGATGCCTTCCAGCCGGATCATCGCAGGTTCCCCGAAAAGGCCGCGTGCTGGCCGTAGCGCCGTTCCAGGCGGGTCTGCAGGGCCGACAGCACCGAGCAGAAAGCCAGGTAGATGATGGCCGCTTCCACGTACAGGATCAGCGGTTCATAGGTGACCGCCGCGATGCGCTGGGCCGCCTGGAAGATCTCGGGCACGGTGATCACCGCGGCCAGCGAAGTGTCCTTCACCAGCGAGATGAACGAGTTCGACAGCGGCGGCACCGCCACGCGGGCCGCCTGCGGCAGGATGGTGCGGCGCATGGCCTGGCCGCGCGTCATGCTCAACGAATAGGCGGCCTCCCATTGGCCTTTCGAGATGGACTCGATGGCCGCGCGGATGACCTCCGAGTTGTAGGCGCCCACGTTCAGCGTGAAGCCGATCGTGGCGGCCAGCAGCGGATCCAGCACGATGCCCGCGCTGGGCAGGCCGTAGAAGATCACGAACAACTGCACCAGCAGCGGCGTGCCGCGGATCAACCAGACGTAGAAGCGCACCAGCGCCACCAGCGGCGCCGGCCCGAACAGCCGTATCAGCGCCACCACGAAGGCCAGCGCCAGTCCCGCGGCAAAGGACAGCAGGGTCAATGGCACGGTGAACGTCAGGCCCGCGTGCAGCAGCGGCCAGAACGACTCGGCCATCAGCCGCAGCCATGGGGGCAGCAGCGAGGCGTACTCGGAGATCATCGATGAGTGGCCTGGTTACGTGTCACTGGGCGGCCGACAGGTCGGCGCCGAAGTACTTCTCGGAGATCTTCTTGTAGGTGCCATCGGCCTTGATGGCGGACAGCGCCTTGTTGATGGCGTCGCGCAGTTCGGGATTGTTCTTGCGCAGCAGCACGCCCGACGAGTTCAGGTCGCGGCCGTCGGCGAAGGCCACCGCGACCAGCGGCGCGTTGGGCTTCTGCTTCTTGAAGTCGAGGAAGGACAGCTTGTCGTTGACGGTGGCGTCCACGCGGCGCGACAGCAGCAGGTCGACGGATTCGTTGAAGCCCTGCACCGGCACGATCTCGGCGCCGTAGCTCTGTGCCAGCTTGCCGAAGTTGCTGGTCAGCGTATTGGCCGAGCGCTTGCCCTTGAGGTCGGCGAAAGTCTTGATGTCCTTGTTGTCGTTGCGCACGACCAGCGCGGCCGGCGACGAGATGTAGGGATCGGAGAAGTCGTACTTGGCCTGGCGGGCCTCGGTGATGCCGACCTGGTTGATGACCACGTCGTAGCGCCTGGCGTCCAGGCCGGCGATCAGGCCGTCCCACTTGCCTTCGACGAATTCGGCCTTCACGCCCAGTTGCTTGGCGATGGCGCGGCCGATCTCGACGTCGAAGCCGGTCAGGCCCGAGGCGTCATGGAAGGTGAAGGGGGCATAGGTGCCCTCGGTGCCGATCTTGATGGCGCCGGCTTTCTTGATGGCGTCCAGTTCGGACTGGGCATGCGCGGCGCCCAGGGCGGCCAACTGCATCACACCGGCAACGAGCAAGGTACGGAAAGAGAATTTCATCTTGGAGCTCCGCGTGGACGTTCACAGGACGGGGATAGGGTGCTCACTGTAACCAGGGCTTCATTTTTCTACAAAGAATAAGTGTGGATGAAATGATGACTTTTGGTTATTTGGCGGGGAACGAGTTTTCGGAGCCTGCATCCGTGCCGTGCCGGGTAGCGGCGGCCCGCGGCCGGCGTTGCGGGTCTTTTGGGCGGGGCGCCGCGCGCGGGCCGCCTGCCCGCAACAGGCGCAGTCCGTTCGCCACCACCAGCAGCGCCGCGCCCACGTCGGCGAACACCGCCATCCAGAGCGTGGCCTGGCCGGTCAGGGCCAGCAGCAGGAACAGGGCCTTGATGCCCAGCGCCAGCGCGATGTTCTGCATCAGCACCCGATGCGTGGCGCGCGACAGGCGCACGAAGGTGCCGATCTTGCGCAGGTCGTCGTCCATCAGGGCGACGTCGGCGGTCTCGATGGCGGTGCCCGTACCAGCCGCGCCCATGGCGAAGCCGATGTCGGCGCGCGCCAGCGCCGGGGCGTCGTTGATGCCGTCGCCCACCATACCGACCGCGCCAGCCGGGTTCAGCTTGCCCTCGATGGCGGCCAGCTTGTCCTCGGGCAGCAGTTCGCCGCGCGCCTCGTCGATGCCCGCCTCGTCGGCCACGGCGCGCGCGCTGCGGGCATTGTCGCCGCTGAGCATCAGGGTGCGCACGCCCAACCGGTGCAGATCGGCGATGGCGTCGGCGCTGCCGGGGCGCAGCGTGTCGGCCACCGCGGCCAGCAGCAGCACCTGTCCGCCGCAGGCCAGGGCCACGGTGGTCTTGCCCTGGCTTTCCAGGGCGTCGATGCGCGCCTGCACGTCGGCATGGTCCGCGCCCAGTTCGCGCAGCAGGCGGCGATTGCCCAGATGGAAGGTCTCGGCGCCGATGCGGCCGCTGACGCCGCGCCCGGGCAGGGCGGTGAAGTCCTCCACCTGCAGCGGATGGGGCGCATCCGCCGCCTGGGCCAGCGCCCGGGACACGGGGTGATCGGAACGCGAGGCCAGGCTGACGGCGGCCCGCAGGGCGGGCGTGCCGGCGGCGCTGGCGGTCCGCAGCGTCACGAGATCGGTCTGTTCGGGCGCGCCGCGGGTCAGCGTGCCGGTCTTGTCCAGGGCCAGCCAGGCCAGCTTGCGGCCTTCTTCCAGATAGACGCCGCCCTTGATCAGGATGCCGCGCCGCGCGGCGGCCGTCAGCCCGCTGACCACGCTGACCGGCGTGGAGATGACCAGCGCGCAGGGGCAGGCGATGATCAGCAGCGCCAGCGCCTGGTAGATGGAAGCCAGCCAGGCGTGGTCCAGCAGCAATGGCGGCACGACGGCCACCAGCACCGCCAGGCCGACCACGGCGGGCGTGTAGATGCGCGAGAAACGGTCGATGAAACGCTGGGTCGGCGCGCGCGCGCCCTGGGCCTGTTCGACGGCGTGGATGATGCGGTCCAGCGTGGTGTTGCCGGCCGCGGCCGTGACGCGGTATTCGAAACTGCCGGAGGCATTGACCGTGCCGGCGTAGACCGGGTCGCCCGGCCCCTTGTCCACGGGCAGGCTTTCACCGGTGATGGGCGATTGGTCCACGGCCGAGCGGCCTTCGGAGACCTCGCCGTCGGCGGCGATGCGCTCGCCGGGGCGCACGCGCACGACGTCGCCGGACTGCAACCGCGCGGCCGGGATCTCGGCCCAGCCGCCGTCGGGCTGGCGGGCCGTGGCGGTCTGGGGCGCCAGGTCCATCAGGCCGCGCACGGCATTGCGGGCGCGGTCCAGCGCGCGCGCCTCGATCAGTTCCGCCACGTTGAACAGGAACATCACCATGGCGGCTTCGGGCCATTGGCCGATCAGCACGGCGCCGGTGACGGCGATGCTCATCAGGGCATTGATGTTGAGATTGCGGTTGCGCACGGCGATCCAGCCCTTGCGGTACGTGGAGATGCCGCAGGCCAGGATGGACAGCACCGCCAGCACGGCCGTGACGGCAAGCGGCAGGGCGGCGAAGTGCGCGGCCTCGGCGGCGGCCGCCAGCACGCCCGCGGCGGCCAGCATGCGCCAGCCCCGGCCGGGCGCTGGCGGCGCCGTGGTGGCGGCAGCGTCGTCCCGCAGGGGCTCGGGCGTCATGTCCAGCGAGCGGATGGCCGCGGTCACCTTGTCCAGCGCGCCCTCGGCGTGCACGACGGTGAGGATGCGCTGCATCAGGTTGAAGTCCAGCGCGTGGACTTCAGGCAGGTTGCCGAGCTTGCGGCGGATCAGCGTTTCCTCGGTGGGGCAGTCCATCTGGCCGATGCGCAGGCGCGCGACGCGCTGGCCGGGGCCGGCCTGCAGGGTGGGGGATGCCGGGCGGGAGGCGGGCGAGGCGGCGTCGTCACCGCAGGCGTGGGCGCGGCCGCAGCAGGAATGGTCTTCGGCCTTGGCCGCGTGGGCATGGCCTTCCGGTTGCCCTGGCCGTTGCCGGCTGTGCTCGGCGTCCTGGCCGTGTGCGATCCGTTTGTCTGCCTCATCGTGACGGCGATTTCTTGAGGCGGCGTGTTCGGTGTTGAGGCGTTTGATGATCCGCGGACCTGCCTGCGCCTGCCCGCCGCGGCACGCGTCATGGCCGGTGCCTGGCGAGGCGGAAGACGAAAGCGTGTCTTCAGAGGTCGGAGTGTGGCGGGACATGGTGTTTTCCGGTCGGGCGGCAGGCCCGGAGTGTCAGCGATTGACCGCATTCCACACCCTGGAGTTACTATAGGGTCAACAGGTGAACAACGGCTTCGACGTCTCCAGGAGACCCGCCATGAAGATCGGTGAATTGGCCAAGGCGGCCGGCACCACCGTGGAAACGGTGCGCTATTACGAGAAAGAGGGTCTGCTGCCCGCGCCGGACCGGGGCTTGAACAACTACCGGACTTACGGGCAGCCTCATCTGGAACGGCTGAAGCTGATCCGCAACTGCCGCGCGCTGGACATGACGCAGGAAGAAATCCGCGCCATCCTGGCCCTGGCGGACAACGATGAGTCGGGATGCGCGCCGATCAACGACCTGTTCGATGAACATATTGCCCATGTGGACGCGCGCATCGCCGAGCTTACCCAGTTGCGAGGGCAGTTGACCGAGTTGCGGCAGCGGTGCCGGTCGGCGCATGAGGATACCGAGGACTGCGGCATCCTTCATGGGCTGGCCGAGATGGAGGCCGGCGAGCGGCCCGAGCGGCATACCCATCTGGGGTGATGCCCAGGGGGCCGGCCGTGCCGCCGGCGCCGCCTGGCTTCGGCAGGGGGGATGGCGTCCGCGCCAAATCCGCACTTCGGGCCTGGACATGGCGCGCCGCGCCGTCCGCCTGGCGTATGATGAGAATTCTTCTCGACTAGCTTCCGCCTCATTCAATGACCGCCACCCCGATCGACGCCCTGCTTACCCGCCGTTCCACCAAGATGCTGACCGGCCCCGCGCCCAGCGATGCCGAACTCGCGCAGATCCTGCAGGCCGGCATGTCCGCGCCGGACCATGGCGCGATGCGTCCGTGGCGCTATGTGCTGATCCGCGGCGAGGCCATCGGGCGTCTGGCGGACATGGCGCTGGATGCGGTCAAGCGCAGCGGCGACACGCGCATGACGCCGGAAAAAGAGAAAGCCACACGCGAGTGGCTGGCCCAGGTGCCGCTGGTGATCGCCGTGGCGCAGAAGATCGACCACGACAACACCAAGATCCCAGAGCACGAGCAGTTGCTGGCCACCGGCGCGTCGGTGATGAACCTGCTCAATGCCATTCACATGTCGGGCTACGCGGCATTCTGGAGCACCGGCCTGGGCACCTATGTGGAAGAGGTGCAGGACAAGCTGGGCCTGGACGCGCTGGATCACCGTTTCCTGGGCTTTCTGGCCGTGGGCAAGCTGTCCATGGAACTGCCGCCGTTGCAGCGTCCGGATTACAGGCAGTTCGTGTCGGAGTGGAACGGGCTGTAAGGACGGCCGTAAGGCCGGTCCTGCAAGGAGCGGCCCTTTCTCATCGGCGCCGGAACAGACCCGCCGAGGCAGGCCTGTGCGGTGGCGGGGGCGATCAGGCCGTCTCGGCCAGCACGCGTTGCGCTTCCTCGCGCACGCGCTCGGGGGCCGTGCCGCCGATGTGCTTGCGGGCGGCCACGGAGCCTTCCAGCGTCAGCACCTGGTGGATGTCGGCCTCGATGGCGGCGTGATAGCCCTGCAGCTCCTGCAGGGACAGGTCGGCCAGGTCGATGCCGCGCTGCTCGCAGTCGCGCACGGCATGGGCCACGACTTCGTGGGCATCGCGGAAGGGCAGGCCGCGCTTGACCAGGTAGTCGGCCAGGTCGGTGGCGGTGGCGAAGCCCTGCAGCGCGGCGGCGCGCATGTTGTCGGCCTTGACGCGGATGCCGCCGGCCATGTCGGCGAACAGGGTCAGCGTGTCGCGCAGCGTGTCGACGGTGTCGAACAGGCCTTCCTTGTCTTCCTGGTTGTCCTTGTTGTAGGCCAGGGGCTGGCCTTTCATCAGGGTGAGCAGGGCGACCAGGTGGCCGTTGACGCGGCCGGTCTTGCCGCGGGCCAGTTCGGGCACGTCGGGGTTCTTCTTCTGCGGCATGATCGAGCTGCCGGTGCAGAAGCGGTCGGCCAGGTCGATGAAGCCCACTCGCGGGCTCATCCACAGCACCAGTTCCTCGGACAGGCGCGACACGTGCGTCATGACCAGGGCGGCGGCGGCGCAGAATTCGATGGCGAAGTCGCGGTCGGACACGGCGTCCAGCGAGTTGCGGCAGACGCCGTCGAAGCCCAGCGTGGCGGCGACGCGTTCGCGGTCGATGGGGTAGGACGTGCCGGCCAGGGCGGCGGCGCCCAGCGGCAGGCGGTTGACGCGCTTGCGGCAGTCGGCCAGGCGCTCGGCGTCGCGGCCGAACATCTCGGCGTAGGCCAGCAGGTGGTGGCCGAAGGTGACGGGCTGGGCCACCTGCAGGTGCGTGAAGCCCGGCATGATGGTGCCGGCGTTTTCCAGCGCGACGGTGGCCAGCGCGCGGCGCAGCTGGCGCAGCAGGCCGATCAGGTTGTCGATTTCATCGCGCAGCCACAGGCGGATGTCGGTGGCGACCTGGTCATTGCGCGAACGGCCGGTGTGCAGGCGCTTGCCGGCATCGCCGACCAGCTCGACCAGGCGCTTTTCGATGTTCAGGTGGACGTCTTCCAGGTCGAGCAGCCATTGGAAGGTGCCGGCGTCGATCTCGGACAGGATCTGCTGCATGCCACGCTGGATGTCGGCCAGGTCCTGCGAGGGAATGATGCCCTGCGCGGCCAGCATTTCGGCGTGGGCCAGGGAGCCTTGGATGTCGTGGCGGGCCAGGCGCTGGTCGAAGTCGACCGAGGCGGTGTAGCGCTTGACGAGATCGGAGACGGGTTCGGAGAACCGGGCGGACCAGGCTTGCGCCTTGTTGGCGAACTGGTCTTGCGAGGAAGAGGGGGTATTTGCCATGGTGGCGGAATTATAGGCTGCGAGAGGATGCGCCGCTGAGCGCGGTGCGGTGCGCGGATCGGAAAACTGTCCGTGCCAGGCTCGTAACGGTACCTCAGGCAGGGCAGGGCCGGCACCTGCCGATTCTGGCGGGGCATGCACCTGCTTGCGCCGTGCGATAATTTTTTCCGTTTCTCTTCACGGATTCTGGAACCCCTCCAATGAGCGTCGCCCGGGTAGCAATTGCGCAAATCAACGCCGTCGTCGGCGACTTGGCCGGCAATGCCGCCAAAGTGCTGAAGGCCGCCCGCGTGGCGCGCGAGCAGGGGGCGGACGTGCTGGTCACGCCCGAACTCGTACTGACCGGATACCCGCCCGAAGACCTGTTGCTGCGCCCCTCTTTCGTGCAGAAGCAGGAAGAGGTCCTGCGCGGGCTGGCCCGCGACCTGTCCGCGCTGGACGGCCTGCACGTCGTGGTGGGCCACGTGCAGCGGCGCGATGGCCGCCTGTACAACGCCGCGACGGTGCTGTGCGGCGGGTCCGAGATCGGCGTCTACCGCAAGCGCGAACTGCCCAACTATGCCGTCTTCGACGAGCAGCGCTATTTCGCCGCCGATGGCGCGCCGCTGGTGTTCGACGTCAAGGGCGTGCCCTTCGGCGTCGCCATCTGCGAAGACATCTGGTTCGAGCATGCGCCCCGCGCCGCCGCGGCGGCCGGCGCCCGCGTGCTGCTGGTTCCCAACGCCTCGCCGTACAACACCGGCAAGCAGGTCCTGCGCCAGTCCGTGGCCGAGCGTTGCGTGAGCGATACCGGCTGCGCCGTGATCTACGCCAACATGGTCGGCGGCCAGGATGAACTGGTCTTCGACGGCGCCTCGTTCGCCATCGACGCCCACGGCCAGCGCGCCGCGCGCCTGCCCGATTTCACCGAGGGCGTGAACGTGCTCGAGGTCGACGACAAGGGCGGCGTGCGCCCGGTCACGCGCCAGGCCGACGTGGCGCCGTATTGCCTGGAAGAGCAGGTCTGGAACGCCCTGGTGCTGGGCGTGCGCGACTACCTGGGCAAGAACGGCTTCCCCGGCGCCATCATCGGCCTGTCGGGCGGTATCGACTCCGCCGTGGTGCTGGCCGTGGCGGTCGATGCCCTGGGCGCCGACAACGTGCGCGCGGTGATGATGCCGTCGCGCTACACGGCCGACATCTCGCAGATCGACGCGGCCGACATGGCGCAGCGCCTGGGCGTGAAGTACGACGACATCGCCATCGCGCCCGCGATCGGCGCGTTCGAGCAGATGCTGGCCGCCCAGTTCGAAGGACTGCCGGTGGATGCCACCGAAGAGAACATCCAGGCCCGGGTGCGCGGCACCTTGCTGATGGCCCTGTCCAACAAGACCGGCCGCCTGGTGCTGACCACCGGCAACAAGTCCGAGATGAGCACCGGCTACTGCACCCTGTACGGCGACATGGCGGGCGGCTTCGCCGTCATCAAGGACGTGCCCAAGACGCTGGTGTACCGCTTGGCGCAATGGCGCAACACGCGGCAGGAAATCATTCCGGAACGCATCATCACCCGTCCGCCGTCGGCCGAACTGCGCCCGGACCAGACCGACCAGGACAGCCTGCCGCCCTATGACGTGCTGGACGGCATCATGGCGCGCTACCTGGAAGACAACGAATCTCCTGACGACATCGTCGCGGCGGGCTATCCGCCTGCCGCGGTCGAGCAGGTGGTGCGGCTGATCCGCATCAACGAATACAAGCGCCGCCAGGCTCCCCCGGGGCCGCGCATCACGCCACGCGCGTTTGGCCGGGATTGGCGCTATCCTGTCACCAACGGCTTCCGCGAACCGCTGTCGTCCTGACGCTGTCGTCTTGAATTCGGCGCGCCTGCGCGCCGGCCCCCACAGCCCCTCCCGCAGCCCCGCAGTCATCATCTCCAAGCAAAACCAGGGAAAACGCACGTGAAACAAGTCACCGCCATCATCAAGCCGTTCAAACTCGACGAAGTGCGCGAAGCGCTGGCCGAGGTCGGCGTCAGCGGCCTGACGGTCGCCGAGGTCAAGGGCTTCGGGCGCCAGAAAGGGCACACCGAGCTGTACCGCGGCGCCGAATACGTGGTCGATTTCCTGCCCAAGATCCGCATCGACGTGGTGCTGTCCGACGAAATGGTCGAGCCCGCCATCGACGCCATCCTGAAGGTGGCGCGCACCGGCAAGATCGGTGATGGCAAGATCTTCGTCACCCCGGTCGAACAGGCCATCCGCATCCGCACCGGCGAAAGCGACGAAGAAGCCCTGTAAGAAGAAGCGGCGTCAGGTCCATTTCGCCAGGCCGACGCGCCAGCCTCCCTGCCTGGTCCGGTGGCGCGCGCTGAGCGCCGCCCGTAGCCCCCGCTGACGCCCGCAGGCCGTCAGCCAGCAAAAAGCCCCTGGCCAGGGGCTTTTGCATGGTCCGCGCCGGGCGGATCCAACCCGCGCGCCGATCAGCGCACCAGTTGGTTCATCTCCAGGATCGGCATCATCACCGCCAGCACGATCATCAGCACGATGCCGCCCATCACCACGATCAGCATCGGTTCGAGCAGCGCGGTCATGGCCATGGCGCGGCGCTCCAGGTCGCGCGACAGATTGTTCGCGCCGCGCTCCAGCAATTCGGGCAGCCGGCCCGTCTTCTCGCCGCTGGCGATCAGGTGCACCAGCAGCGAGGGAAAGCACTTCTGCGCCCCCAACGAGGCCGACAGCGAGGCCCCTTCACGCACCCGGGCGCTGGCGTCGTCCACGGCGGCGCGCAGGCGGTCGTTGCCCAGCGTGCGGCGCGCGGCGTCCAGCGAGGTCAGCAGGGCCACGCCGCTGCCGGTCAGGATGGCCAGCGTGGAGGCGAAGCGCGCCGCATCCACGCCCAGCACGAAGCGTCCGACCAGCGGCAGCCGCAGCATGCGGCTATGCCAGGCCATGCGCGCCGCGGGCGCCCGCAGGGTGTAGCGCCACAGCGCCACCAGCAAGCCGATGGCAAGGGCCGTCAGCCAGCCCCACTGCCGCACGTAGTCGCTGGCGCCCAGCATGATGCGGGTGAGCAACGGCAGTTGCTGCTTGGCGTGGCTGAACGCCGTGACCACCTGCGGCACCACGTAGCCCAGCAGGAAGATCACGATGATGACCGAGACGCAGGCCACCACGGCGGGATAGATGAAGGCCGTGAGCACCTTGCTGCGCAGGGCGTTGCGTTCTTCGATGTAGGTGGCCAGCTTGTCCATGACCTGTGCCAGGTCGCCGGATTCTTCGCCGGCGCCGACCAGCGCGCGGTAGATCTCCGGGAAATCCCGGGGACGCGAGGCCAGTGCGACCGACAGGCGATGGCCGGCGCGCACGTCGGCGCGCACTTCGGCCAGCAGCGCGGCCATGTGCTTGTTCTCGGACTGGTCCAGCGTGGCGCTGAGCGCGGCGTCCAGCGGCAGGCTGGCGGCCAGCAGGCTGGACAGCTGGCGCGTCATCCAGGCCAGGTCGGCGTCCGACAGGCGCGGGCGGAACAGGCCGGACAGGGAGCCGCTGGCGGCCGCCGTGGGGGCGGTGGACAGCGGCAGCAGGCCACGGCTGCGCAACTGGTTGCGGGCCCCGCGCTCGGTTTCGGCTTCGATCGTGCCGTGCACGATCTTGCCCAGGGCGTCGGTGGCTTCGTAACGATAAGAGGGCATGTCGATAAGATCAGGTTTCAGTGCGAGGCGTTGGGCTCACACCATGCAGGCGAATTATGACTGTAGTGTTTCGTTGCCACCTCGTATACTCGGCAAGTTTTCCAGCCCAGTGGTGTAGATTTTCATGCGTCAAATCCTGTCGTTCGGCTTGGCCGCCGTCATTGCCGCCAGTAGTTGCGCCTTGCCGGTACAGAGCGCGCAAGCGCAACAGAGCGACAACCGGGTCAGCCTGAATTTCGTCGACACCGACATTCCGGCCGTCCTGCGTGCCCTGTCCGTATTCACCCAGCGCAACTTCCTGGTCGACCCGCGCGTCAAGGGCAAGATTACCCTGGTGTCGGAGCGGCCCGTCAGCCGCGACCAGGCGCTGTCCATGCTGACCGGCGCGCTGCGGCTGCAGGGTTTTGCCATCGTCGACGTGGACGGCGTGACCCGCGTGGTGCCCGAGGCCGACGGCAAGCTGCAGGGCAGCCCGGTGGTGACCGACGGGCCGCGTGGTTCCGGCACGGGCCGGGGCGCCAGCGGCTCGATGTCGATGGACGATTTCGCCCGCGGCAGCCAGATGGTCACGCGGGTGTTCTCGCTGAAGTACGAGAACGCCGCCAATCTGGTGCCGGTGCTGCGCCCGATGGTACCGCCGAACAACCCGATCAACGCCTATCCGGGCAACAACACCCTGGTCATCACCGATTACGCCGACAATCTGGAGCGCATCGCCCAGGTGATCGCGCGCATCGACGTGGCCTCGTCGATGGACACCGACGTGGTGCCCATCGAATATGGCATCGCGTCCGATATCGCGGCCCTGGCCTCGCAACTGATGGACGGGCAGGGCGCCCCTGGCCAGGGCGGCGCGGGCGCGGATGCCTCGCGCATCGCCATCGTGGCCGATCCGCGCAGCAACAGCGTCGTGATCCGTTCGGGCAACCCGGCGCGCACGCGCCTGGCGCGCGACCTGATCGCCAAGCTGGATGCCCGCCAGAAAAACGCCGGCAACCTGCACGTGGTGTACCTGCGCAATGCGCAGGCCACGCGCATCGCGCACGTGCTGGGCGGCCTGCTCAACGGCCAGAGCCAGACCCAGAGCATCGGCACGTCGGGCCCGGGGGCGGCCGGTGCGGTGGCCGGCGCGGGCACCGGCCTGAGCGGCCGCAGCACGTCTTCCGGTTCGACGCGCAGCAGCTCGCGCGGCTTCGGCGGCAACAACGCCAGCAGCGGCCTGGGCAGCAGCAATTCCGGCGGCCTGGGCAGCAACACGCAGCAGATTTCCCGCGAGGACCCCAACGACGCGTCCCAGCCCGTGTCCTACGCGGCTGGCGGCGCGGTGATCCAGGCCGATCCCTCCACCAACACCCTGATCATCTCCGCGCCCGAGCCGCTGTACCGCAGCCTGCGCGAAGTGATCGACCAGCTCGACCAGCGCCGCGCGCAGGTGCTGGTCGAGAGCATGATCGTCGAGGTCAACGCCAATTCGAGTTCCGAGTTCGGCATCCAGTGGATGACCGGCGGCAACGGCCTGTCCAGCGGCCGCACCAGCTTCATCGGCGGCACCAACCTGGGCGGCAGCGGCATCACCGCCACGGGCCCCACCACGCTGGACTCGCTGGGCAGCGGCCTGAGCCTGGGGCTGGTCAAGGGCACGGTCGACGTGCTGGGCAACCAGGTCATCAACCTGGGCGTGCTGGCCCGCGCGCTGCAGGATTCCGGGCAGGCCAACATCCTGTCCACGCCGAACCTGCTGACGTTGGACAACGAGCAGGCCAGCATCCTGGTTGGCCAGACCGTGCCGTTCGTCACCGGGTCGTACGTCACCTCGGGCAGCGACAGCACCAGCAATCCCTTCCAGACGGTCGAGCGCGAGGACATCGGCCTGAAGCTGAACATCCGTCCGCAGATTTCCGAAGGCGGCGCGGTCAAGCTGGACATCTACCAGGAAGTCAGCAGCATCGACGACGCGCGCTCCAACGCCACCACCGGCATCGTCACCAACAAGCGCGCGATCGACACCAGCGTGCTGATCGACGACGGCCAGATCATCGTGCTGGGCGGCCTGCTGGAGGACAGCATGACGATTTCCTCGAACAACGTGCCCGGCCTGAGCAACATCCCGTTGCTGGGCGCGCTGTTCCGGTACGACTCGCGCCAGCGCACCAAGACCAACCTGATGGTGTTCCTGCGCCCCTACGTGCTGCGCGATTCGCGCAGCAGCGCCAACGTGACGCTGGACCGCTACGACTACATGCGCCGGGCACAGAGCAACGCGCAGCCGGGCCAGCACTGGCTGCTGCCCGACATGCAGGGCGCGCAACTGCCGCCGGCCAACGTGCCGGTGGTGGGCGAGCGCCCGTACGACATGCGTCCCGAGCACGTGGCCGACACCATGCGCCGTCCGGGTCCGATGTCCTCGCAGTCGACGGCCGTGCGCCAGATGCCGCAGCTGCCGGGCGGCCAGGACGAGGCGAACAAGCCCATCCGCGCCAGCCTGCCGCTGGGCGTCAGCGTGGCGCGCGACCCGACGGCCATCTATGGCCAGGCGGACACCACGACCACCACGCTGCAGATCGCCTCGGTGAACACCCAGGAAGAGGCCGACCAGATCGTCAAGCGCGTGCAGATCAGCGGCCTGAATGCCTATTCCCGCGTGGGCCCTGGCGGCCTGGGCGTGGTGGTGCGCGCGGCCGTGGCGCGCGATGCCACCACGGTGGACACCTCGCTGGACCTGCTGCGCCAGCTTGGCTTCAAGCCCGAACTCGTGACGAACATGTAAGGGCGGGAGATGAATCCTCATCCCTTGCCTTATGCCTGGGCGCGTGCGCACCGGGCCATGCTGTCGATGCGGCCGGGCGCCGTGCAACTGACGGTCAGCCCGCGCACGCCGGCCTGGGCGGTGCGCGAGATCCTGCGCTGCCATGGCGAGGTGCCGGTGGTCAGCGTGGAGGACAGCGCGCTTGAGACCATGCTGACGGCCGCCTACAGCGATACCGAGGACGCCGCGTCCGTGATGGGCGTGGCCGAGAACGAGATCGACCTGGACCGCCTGCTGCAGGACATGCCCGAGGTGGCCGACCTGCTGGAAGCGCAGGACGACGCGCCGGTGATCCGGATGATCAATGCGCTGTTCGCCCAGGCCGCGCGCGACAACGCCAGCGACATCCACATCGAGCCCTTCGAAACCCACTCGGTGGTGCGCTACCGCGTGGACGGCACGCTGCGCGACGTCGTGTCGCCGCGCAAGGCGCTGCATTCGGCGCTGATCTCGCGCATCAAGATCATGGCGCACCTGGACATCGCCGAGAAACGCCTGCCGCAGGACGGCCGTATCGCGCTGCGCGTGGGCGGCCGCCCGATCGACGTGCGGGTCTCGACGCTGCCCACGGGCCACGGCGAGCGCGCGGTGCTGCGGCTGCTGGACAAGGAAGCCGGCCGCCTGCAACTGGAGAAGCTGGGCATGAGCCCCATCGTGCTGGGCCGGCTGGACAAGCTGATCCGCCAGCCGCACGGCATCGTGCTGGTCACCGGTCCGACCGGCAGCGGCAAGACCACCACGCTGTACGCGGCGCTGTCGCGCCTGGACGCCTCCACCAGCAACATCCTGACGGTGGAAGATCCGATCGAATACGACCTGCCCGGCATCGGCCAGACGCAGGTCAACGCCAAGATCGACATGAGCTTCGCCATGGCCCTGCGCGCGATCCTGCGCCAGGATCCGGACGTGATCATGATCGGCGAAATCCGCGACCTGGAAACCGCGCAGATCGCGGTGCAGGCCTCGCTGACGGGCCACCTAGTGCTGGCCACGCTGCACACCAACGACTCGGTGTCGGCGGTGACGCGCCTGACGGACATGGGCGTCGAGCCCTTCCTGCTGGCCTCGTCGCTGCTGGGCGTGCTGGCGCAGCGGCTGGTGCGCAAGCTGTGCCCCGAGTGCCGCAAGCCGGAGGTGCTGGCCGATGGCTCCACGGTGTACCGCGCCGTGGGCTGCCCGCATTGCAACCATACGGGCTACAGCGGCCGTTCGGGCATCCACGAGCTGTTCGTGGTGGATGACACCGCGCGCACGCTGATCCATGAAGGCCGCGACGAGCAGGCCCTGCGCCAGGCCGCCGCGGCGTCGGGCATGCACAACATGCGTGAAGACGGCCAGCGCTGGATCGAGGCGGGCGTGACGTCGCCCGAGGAAATCGTGCGGGTGACGCGCGACGATTAGGCGCTGAACCTGGCCAAGAGATGAAAAATGGCGCGGAATGTCCGCGCCATTTTCTTGATGGGGCCATGCGCGCAGGCCGGCACGCCACCGCACGGCATCCAGGCAGGGCCGCCGGCCTTGCCGCCATCCGCGTCGCGCGTGAACCGCCGCGGGCATCGCGCCCGGCAGGCAAGCTCGGCCTTACAGACGCCCCGTCCCGAACGCATGTCCGTCGTCGCGCTCGGGCCCGATCGCCGTCAGCAGCCCGGTCAGCGCGGCCTGTTCCGTGTCGCTGGCCTTGTCCGAGGCCTTGGCGCGGCCCTGGAAATTCAGCCGGCGGCCGGTCCATTCCCCCTGGCCGGTCAGTTGCAGCACGCCCTTGTCGGTGGACAGCGTGATCTTGACGTTGCGGCCGCTGCCCTCCAGGCGCACGTGGTAGTCGCCGATGGGGGCGATGGGCGCCATGGCGGCGCTGGCGTTGCGCCAGTAGATATCGGCCAGCGTGCCTTGCGCCAGGGCGCCCGCGGTGAACGCGCGCCATTGCACGTCGATCTGGCCGCCGGGCGACATGGTGTTCCAGGGCGTGCCCATGCCGGCCAGCACGGCGGCGGGCAGCGTGGCCTGCTGCGCCGAGACCGACACCCCGCCCAGTCCGAAGGACAGTTTGACGGGGCCGCGCAGATAGGGGTGGCGCACCTCGGCCGAGGCGCCGTTCCAGCGCCATTGCACCGGCTCGGTCAGCATGCGGCGCGATTGCGGGCTGCCCAGCGCGATCCAGGCGGTGCCCGACCACAGGGTGCCGCTGGCCTCGACGACCGTGATGGGCGCGTCGGCGGGCATCAGCCACAGCAGCCAGCGCGCCGGCAATACCGTGAGCGCCGCCGCCAGGGCGACCACCGCCGCCAGCACGAGGGTGCCGATGCGGAACTTGCGCAGCAATTCGATCATCGTGCCCGAGCCTTCGGCGCCGCGTCGTAGGGGACCAGGGTGGCGGTGCCGCTCAGGCGGCCGGGCAGGCGCCGGTCGTCGGCGTCGCGCGGACGGGTGAGCGTCACGTCGGTGACCACCAGCCGCCAGTCGCGCGGGGCGCCGTCGAGCCAGCGCAGCGCGGCGACGGAAGAGGCTTCGGTGAACGTGAGCGTGAGGCCGGGCTTGGCGTCTGCGGCCGCGCCCGCTGCGGGCTGGGCCGGCGCGGCCGACCATTGGTTCTCGGACAGCCCTGCCTGGTGCAGGCTGGCGCGCAGTTCGGCATCGGTGGGCAGGGTGCCGGCGGTATGTTCGCCGCCACGGCGCAGGCCGCGCGCGCGGGCGGTCAGGTCGGCCACGGTGGCCGCCTGGGCGCGCAGCTTGGGCAATTCGACGCCCAGGTCCCGCACCGATTTCATGGCCGGTTCGATGAAGACCAGCCAGGCCAGCGCCAGGCCCACGACCGCCGCGGCGATGCCCAGCAGGCGGCGCTCGCGCGGCGCCAGGCGGGCCAGCCAGGCCTGGCCCTGGCGCCGGGCCTGCGCATAGCGGTCGCGCAGCTTGTGCCACATCGGCAGGAAGGTGGAGGTTCTGGTGGTCATGGTTGCGCCTGCAGGATGCGCCAATTCGGCGTGTTCTCTTCGCGCTCGATGCGCAGGCCCAGGGCCGTGGCCTTTGCCATGATGGCCGGCACATCGCCCACGCGGTCGTCGTTGCCGTCCTTGGCCGGCGCCAGTTCCAGCAACAGCGTCTGGTCCTTGTAGGTCAGTTTTTCGACGTTGTCGGCGGCGAACGGCAGCACCTGGGCCGCGCCGCGCGCCAGCGTCATGAAGTCGCCGGCGCTGCCGGCGCCGTTGCCGGCCAGCAGCGCGTTGTAGCCTTGCTCGGCCTGGCGCACCGCATCTAGCACGACGGGCGTGCCGGGGAAGGTGTCGCGCACCTGCGAGACCATGGTCTCGCGCAGGCGGGTGGCTTCCCCGCGCAACTGCGCGGCGTAGAAATTCAGCCCGGCGATCCAGAGCACCGCGGCGACGGCGGCCCAGCGCAGCGCCGGCTTCCAGCGCGAGGGGCGCTGCGGCGCCAGGTGCGGCAGCGCCAGCGACCATGACGGCGCGTCGTGGTTCCAGCGCGGGTCTTCGTGCGAACCCAGCGGGGCGTCGGCGTCGGCCGCATCGCCAGCCAGCACCTGCACCGGCACCAGCGCGCGCACCTGCAGGCCGGCTTGCGACAGCATCATCCAGGCGCGCTGCAGCGCGGCGCTGTCGGCCCAGGCCACCGCCACGGCGCCATCGGCGGCGCGCGGTCCGTGGCCCACGGCAAGGGTGGACAGGTCGCTGAGCACCAGGGCTTCGAGCGCGCCGTTGACGGCGGCATCGAAGCGCGCGGCGGCCACGGCGGGCACCTGCACGCTGGCCAGGATGGCATCGTGCGGATGCAGCACGGCCTGCACCGGAATGTTCGGAAAGGCGCCTGCCAGGCCGGCGGGCGCCAGGGTGCCATGGCGGGCGCGCTGGCCGCGCCGGTCGAACCAGGCGTAGTCCAGCAGCGAGCTGGCCGTCAGGTCGGCCAGCGGAGGGAGGGCGATGCGCAGGATATTCTTCACATGACTTCCTGTGTCCAGAGGGTGCGAGGCGCCCCTCCGGTGGAGCTTTGCATGAGCGCGCGCATGGTAACGCGGGCGCGCTCGTAGACCACGGTGCCCGTGGCCATGAACCAGGTGCTGGTGGTGGCCACCGTCGGCACTTGCACTTCGGATCCGGTGCCGGTGACGCGGTTGCCGAAGTCGCCGCTGTTCAGGAACCAGCGGCCGCGGTCGCGGTCGCCGGCCAGGCTGCGCGCCTGGCCCAGCGACAGGCCGGGCACCAGCGCGGCGATGACTTCGGGCGGCGCGGTGTTGACGTTGACGGTGGTGCGGGCGGGCAGCACCGTCATGGTACGCCGCAGGGCCTGGCGCGAGACCTGATCGACGCCCAGCAGGTTGGCGATGTCGTCGATGCCGCGCGGCAGCGGCGCATCGGTCCGGGCCTTGGCCTGCAGGGCTTCCTCGGCGGCCTCGCTGGCCGACGAGGTGGTGGTGCCGGGGGAGGAGGTCTGCCCGTCGGAGGAACTGACCGGCGCGGGCGGCTGGGCCTGCGCGATCAGGTTGGCCATCTGCGGCGCCAGCGAGGCCGGCAGGTTCAGGTTGGACAGCAGGCGCGTCAGCATTTCGAGCTGCGCCTCGGAGACCTTGCCGCCGATGGCCACGTTGTACAGGTTGTACTTGCCTTGCTCGTCTTCGAGAAAACCCGAGAAGATGGCCACGCGGTCGTCGCCGGGCTGCTCGATGCGGGTGTCCTGCACCGGCGTGGCCCAGATCTGGTCGCCCTGGGTGGTGGCTTCGCGGCGCGCGTGGTCGCGCAGCATCAGGCGCGCCCAGTCGATGCCGCCCATCAGCAGCCAGCGCGCCTGCACGCGCGCTTCTTCGTTCTCGACCTGGCGCAGGGTGGCCGTCTGCCGCAGGAACAGGCTGGTGCTGAGCGCGGCCACGATGGCCACGATGATCAGCGCGCCGATGACCGCGGCGCCGCGCTGGCGGGAAGGACGGCGTGACGTCATTGCAGCACCAGGATGCGGTTGAACTGCTGCAGGACTTCGCGATGGCGGCGTTCGAGCGCGATGTCCAGGCCGGTGGCCTGCGCGGGCAGGGCGGCAGGCAGGTTGGCCCAGCCGCTGCCCGGCACCCAGGCGCGCAGCCGCAGCGCGGTGACCTGCGGCATCACCAGCGCGCCGGTGTCGGGCGCAGGCAGGGGGTAGCGGGTGCCCGCGGCGCCCACGTAGCGCCACAGTCCGTCGGGCCGCAACTGCCACACCACGCGCTGCCACATGCCTGGCTGGTCGGGCGCCGCGCGCACGATGTCCAGCAGGGGCGCGGCGCCGTTGCCGCGCAGCACGTTCACGCCGTCGGGCAGCGCGCCATCCGGCGCGGCGGAGCGCGGGCCCACGTAGGCCTGATCGACGTCGCGTTCGATCTGGCCCAGCACGCGCACGACCATGTCGTTGTCCTGCGCCTCGGCGTCGATCCACTCGCGGGCGTCGGACACCTGCGCCAGGCCGCGCCAGGCCATCAGGCTGACCAGGGCCATCAGGGCGATGGCGACCAGCACTTCGATCAGCGTGAAGCCGCGTTGCCGGCGGCCGCGAGCCGCTTCGAAAGGGCGCGCGCTCATCGCAGGTTCGACACCAGGCCGCTCAGTTGGGTGATGACGGCATCGTCGTCGCCGGCCGGATGCACGCGCACCGTGACCTGGCGGAAGCCGCGGTTCAGCGAACTGGTGGTGACCAGTTCGCACTGCATGGCCTGGCCGCCTTGCGGGCAGGCCACCTTGCGCGTGCCCGGCGGCGGCAGCGTCTGCTCCAGGCGCATCTGCGCCAGCGCGTTCTCGGCGGCCATCAACGCCAGGGTCTTGTCCTGCAGGGCGCGGTTGTTGCTGATCATCACGCTGGTGGCGCGCATGGCGGCGCCCATCGCCACGGCGATGATGGCCAGCGCCACCAGCACTTCGATCAGGGTGAAGCCGCGTTCGCGGCGTGCGCTATTGGATGTCATAGCGGCCGGCGGCATCGCGCGTGATGGTGAGGGTGTCGCCATTGGCCTGCAACTGCAGTGTCATGGGCGGTGCGATCCATTCGGTGCCGAACACCAGCGGCATGGCGGGATCGGTGCGCACGGTGACGGGCGGCTTGGTCCAGCCGCGCTCGCCCAGCAGGTCGTCCTGCTTGAAGCGATCGGGCCGGGACGGGCCGTCGTCCTGCGCGGAGAGCTGATCGGAGCGGCCGCGGCGCTCGAAGAACCAGCCGGCGCCGTCGGCGCGCCAGCGAATGACGCGCCCGTCGCTGCGGGCCTCGCTTTGCGCGGCGGAGAAGGCATCCATCAGCCGTTCGGCATCGCTGCGCAGGCTGCGGTCGGGGCCGGAGAAGGCGGCCAGGCTGACCAGGGATGCGCCGATGCCGATGATGACCAGGACTACCAGGACTTCAACGAGCGTGAAGCCCCGTTCAGAGCTCCCACGAGCCGATGTCAGCATCGCCTTGTTCTCCGCCCGGTTTGCCGTCGGCGCCGAACGAGAACACGTCGATCTCGCCCTTGACGCCCGGGTTGAGGTACTGATAGGGCGCGCCCCACGGGTCGTTGGGCAGCCGCTCGAGGTAGGGACGCCAGGCCTTGGCGCCTTCGGGGCGCTCGACCAGGGCGCGCAGGCCTTGCTGGGTGGTGGGGTAGCGGCCGTTGTCCAGGCGGTAGAGCTTCAGCGCCTGCATCAGGCCGGAGATGTCCTGCTTGGCGGCGACCTGGCGGGCCTGGTCGGGGCGATCCAGCACGCGCGGCACGATCAGGGCGGCAAGAATGCCCATGATCACGACGACCACCATGATCTCGATCAGCGTGAAGCCTTGCTGGCGGCGAGCCTTCAGGGGGTACCTGTGCACGTGGGAATCCTTGGAAAAATCAGTCAAGCCCGGCATTTTCGCGTCCGAATATGACAAAACAGCGTAGCCTGCTTGAAATGTAATTGAATTGCAAGAATTGATTGTCGGTACGAGGCCGGGCCCTCAGCGGACGACGGTGATGCCGCCGGGCGCCGCGTCGTAGGGCGGCGCCGCCACGCGGGTGCGCGTGCCATTGGCGTCGAGCACCACGCCCTGCGAATCGACCGCGGCCAGCACGATGCCGGGCGCCGCGGTCTGGCCGACGGCCAGGGCCGAGGGCGGGCCGCCGTTGACGCTGATGACCGCGGCGCCATTGGCGCCCTGGGCAATCAGGCCCAGCACCGCGATCTGCGTCTGCAGCACGCCATCGCGGCCGAACCACAGCGCGACGGGGTCGACGTTGGATTGCCGCACCGGGGCCGACGCGACAGCGGGCGGCAGCCGGTCGGGGCTGGGCGCCAGCAGGATCGCGCCCCAGACGCCGACCGCCGCGGCTGCCGCGAGGATCGCGGCCAGGCGGGCGGCACCGGGCAGGGTGGGGCGGAAGGAGCGGGCGGTGAAGCGCATGAATACGGGACGGCGGCGGTCGGGAATGGCGGACCATACCCGTGGCGCATGACAGTTTATGGACAGCGACGCAGCAGTTTACAGGCTCCGCCGCCGCGCGGGTGGGTTTCCGCACGCCCGGCATCGGACGCGGCGCGCTGTCGTATTCGGGCCAGTACGCAGGCCGATTGACGCGCCGGCAGCATTCGGTTGCAAAGATTCGCAGGCTCATCGCAATGATGGTGCCGGGGACTGCAAAGATTTCCTGATCCTGGGATCAGCCGATTTCCGCTTTGCTTCATCCCCCATTCACTTCCCGCCTCCAGCATGTCGAGCTGACCGGGCCGCCGTTTTGCGGCCACAACAACGAGAAGCTCGAAGAATGAAGAACACGAAATGGTGCCGATGGGTTGCCCCCCTCTTCGTCAGCACGGTGCTGGCGGCCTGTGGCGGTGGCGGTGATGACGGCGACGAGCCGGCGGCGCAGCCTCCCGTGACGCCGCCCGCGGGCCAGCCGGCCGTGCAGAAGATGCTGCTGATCGGCCTGGACGGCGCCACCTACGACGCGGTGCAGGCCGGCGCGGCCGGCGGCACGCTGCCCAATCTGGCCCAGCTGACGCTGACGCGCGGCTGGACGGGCGGCGTCACCAGCACTCCCACCCAGCAAGCCACGCTGGACGCGCCCGGCTGGGCCACCGTGCTGACCGGCGTATGGGCCGACACGCATCAGGTGCGTTCCAACGCCGCTGGCCAGGCCCTGCACGCCGACACGCTGTTCAAGCGCCTGAAAACCGCGCAGCCCGCGGCGCGCACTGCCGCGGCCTTCCACACCAGTGTGGTCGCCCAGATCGAGACCGCCGACCGCGATGCCGGCTACCTGTCGGCTCTGGCCGATTGCGCGGGCGACGACGCCTGCGTGGCCGGCGACGCGCAGGCGCGCATCGGCGAGGGCTACGACGCCGTGGTGGCGCAATTCGGCGCCGTGCAGCGCGCCGCCCAGTCGGGCGGCTTCGGCGGCGATTACCCCGCCGTGCTGCGCCAGGCCGACGCCCGCCTGGGCCAGTTGCTGGCCGCCGTGGCCACGCGCCGCCAGGCGCATCCCGAGGAAGACTGGCTGGTGCTGGTGACCGCCAGCCACGGCCTGTCGCCCGCCGGCGCCAGCGATGGCCTGCCGCTGACCGCCAACAAGACGGTCTTCCTGGCGGCCAACCGGGCCGATCTGCTGGGCGCCGACCGCGCCGCCGTGGACCTGTCGGCCGCCTGGGACGAGGCCTGGTACGCGCTGCCCAGCGCCGCCGATGTGGCGCCGACCGCGTTGGCGCACATGCAGGCCAGCGCCCGGACCGGCATGGCGGGCGCCGTGCTGACCAGCGCCGTGGCCGTGCGCCGCCTGGCCGCCGTCACTGCCGCCGACAACACCAGCGTGACGCTGAACTGGTCGCTGGTCGGCCAGGCGCCGGACCAGGTGACCGTGCTGCGCGACGGCGCGGAAATCGCCCGCCTGCCGGGGGATGCCACCCAGTACCAGGACACCGGTTTCACGTTCGAGGAAGGCGGGCTGCACACCTTGAATTACACCGTGCAGGCCGGCGACGCGGGCAGCACGGCGCAGGCCAAGGTGCTGTACACCCCGCCGGTGCTGCTGGAGTCCTCGCTGCGCAACGGCCTGACCATGCTGTACACCTTCGAGAACCAACTGCAGGACGTCTCGCAGGGCACCACCGGCATCACGCCGTACGACGGCGCGCAGGTGCCCGAGTTCACCGATGGCCCCTTCGGCCGCATGTTCCGCGACCAGCGCGGCACCACCAACCTGAGCGCCTTCAAGCTGGACTTCCCGGCCGGCATGCTCGCCACGCCCAGCGCCTTCACCATCGGCTTCTGGTACCGCGCCGACGGCATGGCCGACGACAAGCCCATCCTGGCCAACAAGGACTACAACACCGGCAAGAACGCCGGCATCACGGTCGCACAGTGGAATACCAGCCGTCCCAGCTACGATCCGGCGCGCGCCGAACTGCGTTTCAACCTGGGCGACGGCAGCAACCGCGCGGACCTCAACGGCTTCGGCTTCACGCCCAACCAGCCGGTCTATATCGCGCTGTCCATCGACAAGACCGCCAGCACGATGACGGCCTACGTCTATGACCTGGACAAGGGCTTCAGCACGCGCAGCGTGTCCACCGGCAGCGTGAACCTGGCGCGCATCGAGGGTTCGCTGGGCGCGCATTTCGGCCTGAACGAAGACGCCGTCGGTTCCTACAACAAGCTCGGCAGCTACGAGAAGCGCGCCTACACCATGGACTTCGACGACCTGGCGTTCTGGAATCGCGCCCTGACCGAGACCGAGGTGCGTTCGCTGGCCTTGTCCGGCCATTCCGTGGCCGAGGTGCTGCAGTGATCCCGACGGATTTCCACCCGCAATACGAGAGAGTAACCATGCCTATCGAACGCGATGCGCGACGCTGGCGGCGCCTGGGCGCCGGCCTGCTGCTGGCTGCGACCCTGGCCTTGTCCGCCTGCGGCGGCGACCACGATTCCGACTCGGACAACGGCGGCGGTGGCGGCGGGACTCCCACCGAACCCGGCACGCCCCCCGCCCAGCAGCCGCAACTGCGCTGCGCGCCCTGACCGATCACTGAGGAACCCTTCGACATGTCCCAACACGACGATTCCTTCGGCCCGGCCAGCGCCGGCAAGCGCCGCTTCCTGCGCAATACCGCGCTGGCCGCCGGCGGCATGACCGCGCTGTCGCTGTTCCCGCCCAGCATCCGCCGCGCGCTGGCGATTCCCGCCAACAACCGCACCGGCACGATCAACGACGTCGAGCACGTCGTGGTCCTGATGCAGGAGAACCGCTCGTTCGACAACTACTTCGGCACGTTGAACGGCGTGCGCGGCTTCGGCGACCGCTTCACCATTCCGCTGCCAGATGGCCGCAGCGTCTGGGAGCAGTCCAACGGCACGCGCATCGTGATGCCGTACCACCTGGACAGCAGCACGGGCAACGCGCAGCGCGTCAGCGGCACGCCGCACGACTACGTGGACGCCCACCAGGCCTGGGGCAGCGGCCGCATGCAGCAGTGGCCGCGCTACAAGAACAACCAGTCCATGGGCTACTACCGCGAGGCCGAGCTGGGTTTCCAGTTCGCGCTGGCTGACGCTTTCACCCTGTGCGACGCCTACCACTGTTCGACCCACGGCGGCACCAACACCAACCGCCTGTTCCTGTGGACCGGCACCAACGACCCCACGGGGCAGGGCAATGGCCCCTCGACCCGCAACCAGTGGGACGGGCTGGAGGCCTCGACCGCCGGCTGGAACTGGACGACCTATCCCGAGCGCCTGCAAGAGGCCGGCGTGACCTGGAAGGTCTACCAGAACCTGCCGGACAATTTCACCGACAACTCGCTGGCGGGTTTCCAGACATTCCGCCGCGCCAACGAGGCGGCTGGCAACGGCTCGGACGGCGCGCCGTACCCCGCCTGGACGCCGGCGGTGGATGCCGCGAATCCCCTGTACAAGGGCGTGGCCAACACGATGCCCGACGGCGGGATGCTGCAGGCGCTGCGCGATGACGTGGCGGGCGGCACGCTGCCGCAGGTCTCGTGGATCGTGGCGCCGGCCACTTATTCCGAGCACCCCGGCCCGTCCAGCCCCATCCAGGGCGCCTGGTACATCCAGGAGGTGCTGAACGCGCTGACGGCCAACCCCGACGTCTGGAGCAAGACCGTGCTGTTCGTCAACTTCGACGAGAACGACGGCTTCTTCGACCACGTGCCGCCGCCCGCCGCGCCGTCGTACAACGACGACGGCACGATGGCCGGCGCGTCCACCGTGGACACCCTGGCCGACCACCACACCGTGGCCTCGGCGCAGGATCCGGCCGACAACCAGGTCTACGGCCCCGGCCCGCGCGTGCCCATGTACGTCGTGTCGCCCTGGAGCCGCGGCGGCTGGGTCAATTCACAGGCGTTCGACCACACGTCGGTGCTGCGTTTCCTGGAAGCCCGATTCGGCGTGAAGGAAGAGAACATCAGCCCCTGGCGCCGCGCCGTCCTGGGCGACATGACCTCGGCCTTCAACTTCGCCAATCCGAACGACGAGGCGCTGCCCGACCTGACCTTGCTGACCAAGACGCAGGCGGACACGGTGCGCGCGGCGCAGGGCGCGCTGGCGCAGGTGGCGGTGCCGGCGGAGGCCGACCAGTCGGCGCCGCGCCAGGCCGCCGGCATGCGCTTCTCGCGCGCGCTGCCCTACGAGCTGCACACCAGCGGCCGCGCCGATGTGTCGGGCATGAAGATGTGGCTGATCTTCTCCAACACCGGCACGCAGGGCGCGGTGTTCCATGTCTACGACCGCCTGCACCTGGACCGCGTGCCGCGCCGCTACACGGTGGAGCCGGACAAGCAGCTGGACGACAGCTGGAGCGTGGTGGACGACAGCGGCGCCTACGACCTGTGGGTGCTGGGCCCCAACGGTTTCCATCGCCACTTCAAGGGCAATGTGAACACGCTGCGCGCCGCCAGCGCGGCCGTGCCCGAGATCCGCGTCTGCTATGACGTGGCCAACGGCGACGTGTACGTCACCTTCATGAACACGGGCGACACGGCCTGCACGTTCGACATCAAGCCCAATGCGTACTACACCGCGGGCCAGAGCTGGACGGTGGCGGTGGATGCGCAGGGCAGGGCCGAGCAGCACTGGCCGCTGCAGAACAGCGGCAGCTGGTACGACTTCACGGCGACCGTGCGCGAAGACCCCGACTACGAGCGCCGCTACGCCGGGCGCATCGAGACGGGCAAGCCGTCCGTCAGTGATCCGGCGATGGGGCGGTAGGCCCCGCTCGCGCCGGGTCCCGTTCTGAAGCGCGCCGCCCGGGGTGGCGCGCGAACGCAAGCGCCGTCACACCGGATCCGAAAAATCGCAGCATTGCTGCGCCAGCATCGCCAGGTCGTGATAGAAGGACGCATCCGCATCGCGGCGATAAGCGGCGCGGTAGACCGACTGCGGCGGGGCGATGCTGGTGCGCAGAATGCTCAGCCGGCGGTGCCGGATCCACTCGCTGAAAAAGTCGCGTGGCAGGCAGGAAATGCCGAACCCCGCCGACGTCAGGCCCGCCATCGCGATCAGGCTGTTGATCGTGAAAATGTTGTTGGTCGAGACATGCGGGTCCAGCCACAGGTCGTAGATGCGATTGAGGCCGGACTCGCGCGACTGCCGCAGCAGCGGCATCGCGGCAATGTCCGCCGGTGTGTGGATGCGCGTGTCGTCGATCTGGTCCGCAGCGCCTGTCCAGACGAATTCCAGCGGTCGCAGCCGCACCGAGTCCAGCTCCGCCGTGATGAGTTCCTCATGGACGATCGCCAGGTCGATGCGGCCGGCGACCAGCTTCTGCAGCAGGTCGGCTCCCATGTCGATGCTCGGTTCGAGCGCCACACGCGGATACTGGTTGCGCAGCTCGCGGATGAAGGCCGGCAGCCACGTCATCGCGGTGATCTCCGTGATCCCCAGGCGCAGCGTGCCGGTATGTACGTGCAGGCCCTGCAAGCGCGTCAGCATCTTGTCGCGTTGCGCAAGCAGGTCCCGCGCCATGCCGAATATCTCGTGGCCTCGCGAGGTCAGCACGGCCTTGTGCCCCGTCCGGTCGAACAGGGCCAGGTCGAACTCGCCTTCCATGTCCTGGATCCGCTTGGTGATGGCGGACTGCGACGTGTGCAGTTTGCGCGCCGCCGCATGCAGGGTGCCCAGCCGCACGGTCCAGTACAACGCCTCGATCTGCTTGAACGTGAACATATTCGGGTAATCCCTTTAATTATTTTTTGGAATATAGCGGTGTGAGGATAAATCACTTTTTTTTGTGATTCGCTGCGCCGATGATGAGGGCCCAGTCACACTTCGCACCCGATTTCATACATGAACACACCTCTTCCCGGCACGCGTATCCTGCCGGCCGCCGGCGCCGGCGATGCTTCCGTCCGTGAGGCGCTGTCCGGCATCGCGACCGCGCACCTGAGCGACAACCTGGGCCGCCAGGTCGGCATCGTGGGTCTGCAGCCGTATCACCGAACGGGCAAGCTGGTGGGCACTGCCTTGACGGTGCGCACGCGTCCCGGCGACAACCTGTTCATCTACCAGGCCATGATGCAGGTTCAGCCCGGCCACGTGCTGGTGATCGACGCGGGCGGCGCGCTGAACAACGCCGTGCTGGGCGAAATCATGAAGCGCTACCTGCAGCGGCACGGTTGCGCAGGCGTGGTGGTCGATGGCGCGATCCGCGACGTCGGCGCTTTTGCCCAGGACGACTTTCCTTGCTATGCGCGGGGCGTGACGCATCGCGGGCCCTTCAAGGATGGGCCGGGCGAAGTCAACGTGCCCGTCACGATCGGCGGCCAGGTCATCGAGCCCGGCGACTGGGTCGTGGGCGACGAGGACGGGCTGGTGTCTTTCGCGCCTGGCCATGCCCGTGCGCTGATCGAGGCGGCCCGCGCCCATGCGGCCAAAGAGGTAAGAATCATGGCGGAAATCGCCACGGGCCAGCGGACACAGAGCTGGATGCAGGCGGCTTTCGCGGCCAAGGGGATGGCATGAGCATCGATCAGGCGTTCCTGGCCGCGCGGGCCTTGTCCATCAAGCCCTCGCCCAGCATGGCGGCCAAGCAACGCGTCGACCAGCTGCGCGCCCAAGGCAAGGACATCGTCGACTTTACCGTGGGCGAGCCGGACTTCGACACGCCGGCGCATATCGTGGAAGGAGCCATCGCGGCCATTCGCCAGGGGCAGACCCGCTACACGGCCGCGGCAGGCACGCAGTCCCTGCTCAAGGCGGTGCAGGCCAAGTTCGAGAGGGAAAATGGCCTGGCCTACGGCCTGGACCAACTGATCGTCGGCGTCGGCGCCAAGCAGTTGATCTTCACCGCGCTGGCGGCCACCGTCCAGGCCGGCGACGAAGTCATCGTGCCCGCGCCGTTCTGGGTGTCCTACCCCGACATGGTGCTGGCCAACGAAGGCACGCCCGTGGTGGTGGTCTGCGGGCAGGACCAGGGTTTCAAGCTGACGCCGTCGTCACTGGAAGCGGCGATCACGCCGCGCACCAAGTGGCTCATCCTGAACACGCCGTCGAATCCCACGGGCGCCGTGTACCGCGCGGCGGAACTGCAGGCGCTGGCCGAGGTGCTGGCTCGCCATCCTCAGGTGGCGGTGCTGACCGACGAAATCTACGAGCACCTATGCTATGGCGGCACCGCGATGGCCAGCCTGGCGCGGGTCGCGCCGGAATTGGCCGGTCGCGTTCTCACGGTCAACGGCGTCTCGAAGGCCTACGCCATGACGGGGTGGCGTGTCGGGTACGCCGGCGGCCCCCGCGCGCTGATTCGCGCCATGAGCACGCTCATCTCTCAGAACACCAGTTGCGTGAGCGCGGTCAGCCAGGCCGCCGCCGTCGTGGCATTGACCGGCGACCAGCAAAGCGTGGCGCGGTCTCGCGACGTGTACCGCGAGCGCCGTGACCGGATCGTCGGCCGCCTCAATGGCGTGGACGGGATCCGCTGCGGCGTGCCGGACGGCGCGTTCTACGTCTATGCCTGCGTCGCGGGGCTGCTGGGCCGCGTGACGCCGGCGGGCACGACGTTGTCGACCGACCTGGACGTGGTCATGTACTGGCTCGAGGCGGCCGGCGTGGCCGTGCTCGACGGCGCGGCTTATGGCCTGTCGCCCTATGTCCGCCTGAGTTTCGCCACCTCGATGCAGCAGATCGACGCGGGGTGCGATCGCCTTGCCAAGGCTTGCGCAGCATTGCGCTGAGTCGCCGGCACCATCATCCGTATTTCTTTACAAGGGGAAACCATGAAAACGTTGTTCACCGCTCCCGCCATATTGATCGCCATGGCGTGCGCCATGCCCGGCACGGCGCACGCCGACCAGTTGCAGGACATCAAGTCGCGCGGCAAGTTCATTTGCGGCACGCTGGGCACGGCCGAGCCGTTCAGCTTCCAGGACGCCAAGACCCGCGCTGTCGTGGGCTATGAGGTCGATCTGTGCCAGAAGATCGCCGACAGCCTGGGGGTACCGATGGAACTCAAGCTGATCGCCGTCGAGGCCCGCATCCCCGAACTGGTGGCCGGCCGTGTCGACGTGGTCGCCGCGAACCTGGGCTGGTCGCCCGCCCGGGCTCAGCAGATCGACTTCTCGCATCAGCATTTCGTCAGCCCTCAGAAGGTGCTTGCGCGTGAGGCCGACACCGGCTTGAAGTCGCCCGCCGACCTGGCCGGCAAGCGTGTCAGCGCCACCGCCGGGTCCTCTTCCGAACAGGGCGCGCGCGAGCACATTCCGAACGTGACCGCCATCTCGTTCAAGGACCCTCCGGGTGCCTTCATGGCGCTGCAACAGCGCAAGGTCGACGGCTTCGTGGCCTCCGAGCTCATGCTGGCCAAATTCCGCACGCAAGCGGCCAGTAGTCCGGTGCCCGTCAAGATCCTCGAGCCCGCCCTGTTCGTCGAGCCCTGGGGCGTGGGTGTCCGCAAGGGCGAGACGGCCTTGCTGGACCAGGTCAACAAGGTGCTCGACGGCCTGCAGGCCAGCGGCGAGATCGACAAGATCTTCGGCAAATGGCTTGGCGACCAATCGCCCTACAAAATGAAGCGTGACTTCAAGATCGAAGCCATCAAGGGCTGAGCCTGTCCTGAGACGAGACGTCGATGCAATACGTTTTTGACTTCGGCGCCATCCTCCAGGGCCAGTATGCCGATTGGCTGATCCAGGGTCTGTTGACGACCCTGGCGCTGACCGGCCTGGCCTGGGGGCTGGCGTTCTTCGTGGGGACGCTGCTGGCCGTCATGCGGCTGGCCGGCGTCCGTCTCCTCAATACCTTGATTTCGGCCTACATTGCCTTTCACCGCAATGTGCCGATGCTGGTTCACATCCTTTTCTGGTATTTCGGCGTACCGGCCATATTGCCCGTTTCCTGGGGCGACCGGATCAATGCCATCGGCGGTGAGTTCCTGATGGCCATGATCGCCATCGCGCTGGTCATGGCCGCCTACGTGGCGGAGGATCTGCGCAGCGCCTTGCGTTCGATTCCCGCGGGCCAACTGGAGGCGGCTCGCGCCCTGGGCCTGTCCTATCTGCAGGCGATGCGCCGGGTCATGATGCCCCAGGCCTTCCGGATCGCCATTCCTCCCTTGGTCAACCAGACATTGCTGCTGTTCAAGAATACGAGCCTGGCCATGGCGATCGGCGTGACCGAGCTGACCAAGGCTGCGCGCGAGATCGAGAACGTGACGTTCAAGGTGTTCGAGGCTTACGCGGTGGTCACGCTGATCTACCTGGCGCTGTCGCTGCTGATCATGTGGGGCGGCGATGCCCTGGCGCGCCGCAGCCGATTGACCGGAGTGCGCTGACATGTGGGACATTCTTGCCGATAACTGGCTGCTGCTGCTGGTCGGGCAGTATCCGAACGGCCCCATGGGCGGCCTGGTGGCCACGCTGTCGCTGGCCGCCTTCAGCCTGCTGCTGGCATTGCCTTGCGGGCTGCTGCTGGCGCTTGGGCGCCTGAGTTCGAGGCGCGTCTTCCGCTATCCCGCCACGGCCCTGGTGTACATGGTGCGGGGACTGCCGCTGCTGATGTTCATTTTCTGGGCGTACTTTTTCGTGCCTTTGCTGATCGGGCGTCCGGTGGCGGGGTTTACGACGATGGTGGTTGCCCTGGTGTGCTATGAAAGCGCCTATCTGGCCGAGATCATCCGTGCGGGCATCCAGGCCTTGCCCACCGGGCAGATGGAGGCGGGCCGGGCGTTGGGCCTGTCGTATGGCCAGACCATGCGCCGCATCATCCTGCCGCAGGCGCTCTACAACATGCTGCCCAGCATGATGAGCCAGTTCGTCTCGACCGTGAAGGAAACGTCGCTCGCCTACGTGATCAGCGTTCAGGAGCTGACCTATGCGGCGAACCAATTGAACAGCGTGCTGCTGGTGCGGCCGTTCGAGGTGTTCGCCTTGCTGGCCCTGACGTACTTCTCGCTCAATTTCATTCTGACCGGCCTGGCGCGCCTGGTCGACATCCGCGTGGCGCGCCGCCGCTGCGCCAAACCCGTACAGGCTGCTCCCGCATGATTACGTTCATCGATGTCAACAAATGGTATGGCGACTATCACGCGCTGGCAGATATCAACGCCACGGTCAGGCGTGGGGAGGTGCTGGTGGTGTGCGGCCCGTCCGGGTCCGGAAAGTCCACGCTGATCCGCACGATCAACCGGCTCGAGCCGATCCAGCGCGGGCGCATCGAGGTCAATGGACAGGACATCACCCGCAAGGGGGCCGATATCGACGAGCAGCGCAGCCACATCGGGTTTGTCTTCCAGCAGTTCAACCTGTTTCCGCACCTGAGCGTCATGGAGAACATCACGCTGGCGCCCGTGATGCTGCGTCGCGCCAGCAAGGCCGAGGCGCGTGGCCAGGCCATGGTCCTGCTGGAAAAGGTAGGCCTGGCCCACAAGGCCGAGGCCTATCCCGCGCAGCTTTCAGGCGGTCAGCAGCAGCGCGTGGCCATCGCGCGGGCGCTCGCCATGAAGCCTCCCGTGATGCTGTTCGACGAACCGACCAGCGCGCTGGATCCCGAGATGGTGGGCGAGGTGCTGCAGGTCATGAAGACCCTGGCCAGCGAAGGCATGACCATGGTCTGCGTTACGCACGAGATGGGGTTCGCGCGCGAAGTGGCCGACACGGTGTGGTTCATGGATGCGGGAAAGATCATCGAAACCGGCGCACCCGACGCGTTCTTCACGACGCCGCGCAGCGCCCGCGCGCAGAAATTCCTGGCCGACATCCGGCATTGAGCACCGCGCATCGGCGCGGCGTCAGTCGTGCGCGGCGGCCTGCGCGCCGTGGCGGCGGCGGACCGCTGCCGCCACTTGCGCGCAGACTTCGCCGGTGATCGCCTGACGCGCGTGCTCGCGCCGCTCCAGCATGCCGATGCCGCGCGCGATCGGCCCCAGGTCGTCGGGCAGCGGCAACACGCGCAAGTCGGGGCTTTGCTGCCAATTGGCGCCGATCAGCATCGGCAAGAGCGTCACGCCCACCTCCTGGCGCACCAGTTCCACCAGGGTCTCGATGGCGTTCAGTTCCAGGAACTCGTTGACCGCCACTCCCAGCCGGCGCAGCACCCGCTCGATCTGCAGGCCGGTGCGCTGGGTGCGGTCGAAGCGCAGGAAGGGGTGGCTGGCCAGCACCGTGCGCGCGTCGCTGCCTTGGGCGGACGCCGGGGCCACCACGGCCAGCGGCTCTTCATACAGCGTGATCCAGCGCGTGCTGGCCATCTTGCGGCCGGCCTCGACGATGAAGGCGGCGTCCAGTTCGCCCGCCTCGACCTTGCCGGCCAGTTCGCTGGCCTTGCCCGAGAACAGCCGCACGTCCAGCGCCGGATGGTCGCGCTTCATGCGCGACACCACCTTGGACAGCGTGCCCATGCAGGACACGATGGCGCCCACCGAGACCGAGCCGGCCAGTTCGTCGGGCGCATTGCGCGGCTGCCGCAGGCGGTCGTATAAATCCAGCAGATGCTTGATCTCGGGCAGCAGTTCGCGACCCGCGGCATTCAGCAGGGCCAGCCGGCCGCTGCGGTCGAACAGTTCGCGGCCCAGTTCGGTTTCCAGGGCGCGCATCTGGAAGCTGACGGCGGCCTGGGTCAAGGCCACCTGCTCGGCCGCCTCGGAGAATGAGCCGTGGTGCGCCACCGCCAGGAAAGTGCGCATGAATCGAATGGTGCTCATAAGGGAAAACCCGTGTCGCGACGCCGCTCTGGAACTTATAAAAAATTCTTTAATGACGGATCAAAGATTCAAATTGATCTAATTAAATCACGGGAGTAACGTCGCCTGTTTCCTATCGACTAGACGCAGAGCCGCCGCATGAAAACCTTCGACTGGGCCAATCCCTATCCGTCGCACCGTATTCCGCTGTTCGCCCGCAACGTGGTGTCCACGTCGCATCCCCTGGCGGCGCAGGCCGGCCTGCGCATGCTGTTGAAGGGCGGCAACGCGGTCGACGCGGCCATCGCGGCCGCCGCCACGATCACGCTGGTCGAGCCCGTGTCGTGCGGCCTGGGCGGCGACTGCTTCGCCATCGTCTGGGACGGCCAGCGCCTGCACGGCCTGAATTCCTCGGGTGTGGCGCCCGCCGCCTGGAACGTCGAATACTTCAAGCGCAAGTACGGCACCGACGCCGCCGGCCTGGCCAACCGCCCCAAGCGCGGCTGGGATTCGGCCACGGTGCCGGGCGTGGTGGCCGGCTGGGCCACGCTGCATGAAAAGCTGGGCAAGCTGCCCTTCGAGCAACTGTTCGAACCCGCCATCGAGATCGCCGAGCGCGGCTACGCCGTGCCGCCCGTGGTGGCGCACAAGTGGGCCGCCGCCGCGGCCGAGCTGTCGGGCCAGCCGGGCTATGCCCAGGCCTTCATGCCCCACGGCCACGCGCCGGCCGTGGGCGAGCATTTCCGCTTCAAGGACGCCGCCTTCGCGCTGCGCCGCATCGCCGAAAGCGGTGGCCGCGACTTCTATGAAGGCGAACTGGCCGAGCGCATCGCCGCCTTTGCCAAGGAACACGGCGGCGCGATGACGCTGGACGACCTGCGCAACTACCGCCCGGACTGGGTCGACCCCATCTCCAAGTCGTACCGAGGCTACGAGCTGCACGAAATCCCGCCGAACGGGCAGGGCATCGCCGCGCTGATCGCGCTGGGCATCTGCGAGCGCTTCGACCTGGCCTCGATGCCGGTGGACTCGGTGCAGTCGCAGCACGTGCAGATCGAAGCCATGAAGCTGGCCTTCGCCGACCTGTACCGCTACGTGGCCGACCCGCGCGCCATGGAAGTCACGCCCGAACAGATGCTGGACGACGCCTATCTGGACAGCCGCGCCAGGCTGATCAGGCTGGACCAGGCCTCGCCCTTCGAGGCTGGCCGTCCGCATGCCGGCGGCACCATCTACCTGACGGCGGCCGACGAGCGCGGCATGATGATTTCGTTCATCCAGTCCAACTACATGGGCTTCGGCTCGGGCATCGTGGTGCCGGGCACGGGCATCAGCATGCAGAACCGTGGCGTGGGCTTCTCGATGGACCCGGCCTCGGCGAACGTGGTCGAGGGCGGCAAGCGCCCATTCCACACCATCATCCCGGGCTTCCTGACGCAGGGCGGCCGCCCGGTGATGAGCTTCGGCGTGATGGGCGGCGACATGCAGCCCCAGGGCCACCTGCAGACGGTGATCCGCATGGTGGATTACGATCAACAGCCGCAGGCCGCGTGCGACGCGCCGCGCTGGAAGGTCAACCGCGACTTCACGCTGGACGTGGAATCGAGCATGAACGCGCAGACTGTCGCCGGCCTGAAAGACCTGGGCCACGGCCTGAAGTCGGTGGACGATCCGTACATGGATTTCGGCGCGGGCCAGTTCATCTGGCGCATGTCGGCCAACGACAATGAACAGGGCTACGTTGCCGCCAGCGATCCGCGCCGCGATGGCCAGGCGGTCGGCTTCTGATGATGCAATGCACGGGACCTTCCCGCATCTTGCCGCCTCGCGCCGGGGCGGGTGTCCGGGATGGCTCCGTAGCCAAGACGAGCGGATTAACGAGGGGAGTTTTCAATGAGTAAACGTACACGCGCAAGCGTCATCCTGGGCGGCCTGCTGCTGGCCGCCGCCTCCGGCGCCGCCGTCGCGCAGGAACTGCGCATCGGCCTGCAGGAAGAAGTGGACGTGCTGGACCCGCACCGGGCCCGCACCTATGTCAGCCGCCTGGTGTTCACGTCGCTGTGCGACAAGCTGATCGACCTCGACGCCAAGCTGCAGTTCGTGCCGCAGTTGGCCACGTCGTGGAGCTGGAGCCCGGACAACAAGGTGCTGACGTTCAAGCTGCGCACCGACGCCACCTTCCATGACGGCACCAAGTTCGACGCCGCCGCGGCCAAGGCCAACCTGGACCGCGCGCTGACCCTGCAGGACAGCATGCGCAAGAGCGAGCTGGCCTCGGTCGAGAAGGTGGACGCGCCCGACGCCGAAACGCTGGTGCTGACGCTGAAGACACCGGACGCCACGCTGCTGGCCAACCTGTCCGACCGCGCCGGCATGATGCTGTCGCCCAAGTCCTTCGCCGACCCGGCGTCGGTGGCCCGCACGCCCATCTGCTCGGGTCCGTACAAGTTCGTCGAGCGCATCCAGAACGACCGCATCGTGCTGGACAAGTTCGACAAGTACTACGACGCCAAGGACTTCCATTTCTCGCGCGTGGTGTTCCTGCCGGTGCCCGACACCACGGTGCGCCTGTCTAACCTGCGCGCGGGCGGCCTGCAGCTGATCGAGCGCGTGAACCCCTCTGACGTGGCCCAGGTCAAGGGCGACCCCAATCTGAAGTTCGAGTCGGTGGATGGCCTGGGCTTCCAGGAAATCTACTTCAATATCGGCAACGGCGAGCGCGCCAAGACCAGCGCGTTCAAGGACGTCCGGGTGCGCCGCGCCCTGGAACTGTCGATCGACCGCAACGCCATCAACGAAGTGATCGGCGGCGGCATCTACACGCCGGCCAACCAGCCGTTCCCGCCGGCCAGCCCCTATCACAGCGACAAGCCCGTGCCGCAGCGCGACGTGGCGAAGGCCAAGGCGCTGCTGAAGGAAGCCGGCCTCACCACCGTGAAGGCCGAACTGTCCTACGGCAACAACACCACGACCGCGGCCATCGCCGAGATGGTGCAGGCCATGGCGGCCGAGGCGGGCATCCAGCTCAGCCTGCGTCCCACCGACTACGCCGCGCTGCTGGCGGGCAACACGGCGGGCAACTTCGAGGCTTCGATCCGCGGCTGGTCGGGCCGGGTCGATCCGGACGGCAACCTCTACACCTTCGTCACGGCCAAGGGTTCGCTGAACGACGGCAAGTACGACAATCCGGCCGTGGACAAGCTGCTGAACGAAGCGCGCCAGGTGCCCGACCAGGTCAAGCGCCGCGCCCTGTACGACCAGGCCGAAGCCATCCTCGACAAGGACGTGCGCAACTTCTACCTGTACTACCAGCCCTGGCCCTTCGCCATGACGAAGAAGCTGCAAGGTTTCAAGCCCTATGCCGACGGCATGATCCGCCTGAAGGGCGTGACCCTGGCAAAATGACGCTGCGCGCCGCGCGGCCGGTCCAATGCCCTGGAACAGGTGTTTTCGCCTGGGGGCGCCACGGCCGGCGGCGCGGTAGTGCGTGGCGTGGCGCAGCCGGTATCGCCTCGTGTCGAGCGCGGCCCGGCCGAGCGCGGCCCAGCCGAACGCGGCCCGGCCCGCTTTCTTTTTCTCGGTTTTATCTATGCTAAGACTCATATTGCGCCGCGTGGTCGTGGCCATTCCGACCCTGGTGCTGGTGTCGATGCTCGTCTTCATGCTGCAGAAGATCCTGCCCGGCGATCCGGTGCTGACGCTGGCGGGCGAAGAGCGCGACCCGGCCGTCCTCGACTATCTGCGCGACAAGTACCACCTGAACGATCCGCTGCCCGTGCAGTACGGCGCCTGGGTCGGCCAGGTGCTGCAGGGCGACCTGGGCAAGTCGCTGCGCACCGACGTGCCGGTCTCGCAACTGATCGCCCAGAAGCTGCCCGTCACGCTGCAACTGGCGGTGATGGCCATGTTCTGGGCGGTGCTCGTCGGCATTCCCATGGGCATCGTCGCGGCGGTGCGAAAAGGGACGGCGGTCGAGATGGGCGCCAACGTGGCGGCGCTGTCGGGCATGTCCATCCCCAACTTCTGGCTGGGCATCATCCTCATCATGGTGGTGTCCGTGCAGTGGCAGCTGCTGCCGGCTTCGGGCTATGTGTCGCCCGCCGAAGACCTGTGGCTGTCCATCAAGACGCTGCTGATGCCGTCGCTGGTGCTGTCCACCGCCATCGCCGCCTACCTGATGCGGCATACGCGGTCATCGATGCTGGAGGCGCTCAGCGCCGACTACGTGCGCACCGCGCGCGCCAAGGGCGTGTCGCCGCGCAAGGTCGTGCTGCGCCACGCGCTGCGCAACGCGCTGATGCCCATCGTCACGCTGGTCACGCTGCTGTTCGGCGAACTGCTGGCGGGCGCCGTGCTGACCGAGCAGGTGTTCACCATCCCGGGCTTCGGCAAGCTGATCGTCGACGCCGTCTTCAACCGCGATTACGCGGTGGTGCAGGGCGTGGTCCTGTGCGTCGCCGTGGGCTTCATCATCATGAATCTGCTGGCCGACGTGCTGTACATCCTGGTCAATCCCCGCCTGAGGCACGCATGATGAGTTCGCCGAGCCGCCTCAAGAACGAATTCCCTCTCGCAGGGACGGCGCGCAGCGCCTGGGAGCAAACATGACTACGACCGCAACGGCAACCGCCGTTCCCCCGCGCGCCGGCAACCGCGCCTGGGGCAAGTTCCGGCGCAACCGCGTCGCCATGCTGGGCGCGATCATCGTGCTGCTGTTCGTGGCGATGGCGCTGTTCGCGCCGCTGCTGGCCAACCACGATCCCTTCCAGACCAGCTTCATGACCATCCGCAAGGCGCCGTCGGCGTCGTTCTGGCTGGGCACCGACGAGCTGGGCCGCGACATCTACTCGCGCCTGATGTATGGCGCGCGCGCCTCGCTGATGGCGGGCCTGGTGTCGGTCATCATCGCGCTGATCGTCGGCGTGCCGTTCGGCCTGGCCGCCGGCTACTTCGGCGGCTGGACGGACAGCATCATCTCGCGCTGCACCGAGGCGCTGCTGGCCATTCCGTTCCTGATCCTGGCGATCGCGCTGGCCGCTTTTCTCGGGCCCAGCCTGGTCAACGCGATGATCGCCATCGGCGTGTCGGCCGCGCCCAAGTTCATCCGGATCACGCGCGGGCAGGTGCTGGCGGTGAAGAACGAAGACTACGTGCAGAGCGCCCGGGCGCTGGGCGCGTCCGACCTGCGCATCATCGGCCGGCACGTGTTTCCCAACGTGATGCCGCCGCTGATCGTGCAGGCCACCATCACCATCGCCACGGCCATCATCGCCGAGGCCAGCCTGTCGTTCCTGGGCCTGGGCCTGCAGCCGCCCAACCCGTCGTGGGGCTCGATGCTCAACACGGCCAAGAACTTCATGACGCAGGCGCCCTGGATGTCGATCTTCCCCGGCTCGGCGATCTTCCTGGCGGTGCTCGGATTCAACCTGCTGGGCGACGGGCTGCGCGATGCCCTCGACCCGCGCCAGGA
The DNA here is from genome assembly GCF_900078705.1 of Bordetella ansorpii. Classification (GTDB taxonomy): domain Bacteria; phylum Pseudomonadota; class Gammaproteobacteria; order Burkholderiales; family Burkholderiaceae_B; genus Bordetella; species Bordetella ansorpii_A. Next base: position 319,732 of record NZ_FKIF01000007.1, on the reverse strand, counting down.
GAAGTAAGCAACATGACCACAAGCATGAACGACAAGCGCGTCGTCCAGGTCGAGAACCTGAGCGTGCGTTTCAACACCCCCACGCGCACGGTCGATGCCGTGCGCGACCTGTCGTTCCACGTCGACCGCGGCGAGACCCTGGCCATCGTCGGCGAATCGGGCTCGGGCAAGTCGGTGACCTCGCTGTCGCTGATGCGCCTGGTGGAGTACGGTGGCGGCAGGATCGTCTCGGGCAACATGCAACTGCGGCGCCGGGGCGGCGAGGTCTTCGACCTGGCCCGCGCCGACGAATCCAGCCTGCAGCGCGTGCGCGGCGCCGACGTCGCCATGATCTTCCAGGAGCCCATGACCTCGCTGAACCCCAGCTTCACCGCCGGGGCGCAGATCGCCGAGGCCCTGCAACTGCACCAGGGGCTGGACGCCGCCGGCGCGCGCGCCGAGACCCTGCGCATGCTGGAACGCGTGCGCATCCCCGAGGCCCGCGCCATCCTCGACCGCTATCCGCACCAGCTGTCGGGCGGCATGCGCCAGCGCGTGATGATCGCCATGGCGCTGTCGTGCAAGCCGCAACTGCTGATCGCCGACGAGCCCACCACCGCGCTGGACGTGACCATCCAGGCCCAGATCCTGCAACTGATCCGCCAGTTGCAGGAAGAAATGGACATGGGCGTGATCTTCATCACCCATGACATGGGCGTGGTGGCCGAGGTGGCCGACCGCGTGCTGGTCATGTACCGCGGCGACAAGGTGGAAGAGGGCACGTCGGACGCGGTGTTCGCCGATCCGCGCCACAACTACACGCGTGCGCTGCTGTCGGCCGTGCCGCGCCTGGGCGCGATGCAGGGCACGACACAGCCCGCGCCGTTCCCGCTGCTGCGCGTCGATGGCGTCACCGAGCAGCCCGCCACCGTGGCCGAGGGCGACACCACCGTGCGCCGCGAGCAGGGCCCGCTGCTGAAGGTGCGCGGGCTGACCACGCGCTTCGACGTCGCCAGCGGCCTCTTCGGCAACGTGAAAAGGCGCGTGCACGCCGTCGAGCAGGTCAGCTTCGACCTGTATCCCGGCGAAACGCTGTCGCTGGTGGGCGAGTCGGGCTGCGGCAAGACCACCACCGGCCGTTCATTGCTGCAACTGGTCAAGAGCCAGGGCGGCAGCATCGAGTTCGACGGCCAGAACATCGGCTCGCTGCGCGGCTCGGCCATGCAGTCGCTGCGGCGCCACATCCAGTTCATCTTCCAGGATCCGTTCGCGTCGCTGGATCCGCGCATGACGGTCGGCTATTCCATCATGGAGCCGCTGTTGATCCACCGCGTGGCGCGTGGCAGGCAGGCCGAGGAGCGCGTGCGCTGGCTGATGGACAAGTGCGGCCTGGTGCCCGACATGATCGACCGCTATCCGCACGAGTTCTCGGGCGGCCAGCGCCAGCGCATCAGCATCGCGCGCGCCCTGGCGCTGAACCCCAAGGTGGTGATCGCCGACGAATCCGTGTCGGCGCTGGACGTGTCGATCCAGGCGCAGATCGTCAACCTGCTGCTGGACCTGCAGCGCGAGCTGGGCGTGTCGTTCCTGTTCATCTCGCACGACATGGCCGTGGTCGAGCGCATCAGCCACCGCGTGGCGGTGATGTACCTGGGGCAGATCGTCGAGATCGGCCCGCGCCAGGCCATCTTCGAGAATCCCCAGCATCCCTACACCAGGAAGCTGATGGCCGCCGTGCCCATCGCCGATCCGCAACGCCGCCACCGGCAGCGTTCCCTGCTGGTCGACGAGATTCCCAGCCCGGTGCGCAAAGTGGGCGACGAGCCCGTGGTGCAGCCCCTGGTGCAGGTGGGCGAGGGCCATTTCGTGGCCCGGCATTCGATCGGGGTGTATTGATACGCCGTGCCCCCGAGGGTCCCGAGGGGCCTTCCGCAGAGCACGAAGCGCCAGCGGTCATGTGACTGTCTGGCGCTTTTTCATTCGAGCTGCTGTAAGGGGCACGCTACCGTGCCGGGTTGATTTCAGCGCCGCTCCAGCGCCAGCTTCAGGCCGAAGGCGATGAACACGGCGCCTGTCAGACGGTCCAGCCCGCGCGCCACCGACGGGCGCGCCAGCCAGCGGTTCAACGGCTTGGCCGCTGCCGCCAGCACGGCGAACCAGGCGACGCCCAATGCCGCGTGGATGGTGGCCAGCAGCACGGTGAACGGGAAGACATCCACGCCCGCCGGCACGAACTGCGGCAGGAATGTCACGTAGAAGACGCCGATCTTGGGGTTCAGCAGGTTGGTCAGGCAGCCGCGCAGGAACCACTGCGGGGGCGTCAGGCCGCGCGCCGCGGCCAAGGAGCCCGCCGCGTCGGTGGCGCCCTGTGCCGCAGCCTCTGCTGACGCCTTGCGGCGCGCCCAGCTGCGCCACAGCAACTGCGCGCCCATATAGCAAAGGTAGGCCGCGCCGCAGAGGCGCAGGAGGTCGTACGCCAACTGGGACGCGGCCAGCAAGGAGCCCAGGCCAGCCGCCACCAGCACGCCCCACACCAGGCAGCCCGCGCAGATGCCCATGCCCGCCAGCAGCGCGCGGCGCGTGCCTTCGCGCATGGCGGTGCGCAGCACCAGCGCGGTATCCAGGCCGGGGGTGAGGGTGAGAAGGGTGGCGGCGGCCGTGAAGGCCAGCAGGGCGGCGAGCGCAGTCATGGCGAGGCGGATGAGGGTCTGTGGGAGGGAGCCGGAGGCGTCGTCGGCTCGTCCGCATGCGCCGTGGGGCACGGCGCCGATGCGGGTTCATACGGGTTGCGCCAGCTTAACGCAAGCCGGCGCGCTTCGCTCCCGCACACGGGCCTCGCCACGCAACGTCCTTGCATTCAGGCGCGCGGCGCGGGCAGGGCCGGACGACGTCCCGGCGCCCAGGCAGGTATCATTCGTGTCGCCGCCGGATGCCCATCGCGTCCGGCCCCTCTCATCTCCCCCGATATTCCATGGCCCTGCGCGCAACCATCTACAAGGCCGACCTGCACGTCGCCGACAGCGACCGCCACTATTACGGCAGCCACTCGCTCACCATCGCCCGCCATCCTTCCGAGACGGACGAGCGCATGATGGTGCGCCTGCTGGCCTTCGCCCTGCATGGCGACGAGAACCTGGCCTTCACCAAGGGCCTGAGCGACACCGATGAACCCGACGTGTGGCTCAAGGACCTGACCGGCGACATCCAGCTGTGGATCGAGGTCGGCCAGCCCGATGAGCGCCGCATTCTGAAAGCCTGCGGCCGGGCGCGCGAAGTCATCGTGTATTGCTATGCCCATGCCAGCAAGCTGTGGTGGGACGGCATCCGCAACAAGCTGGAGCGCGCCCGCAACCTGCGCGTGGTCTACCTGCCGTACGAACAGACCCAGGCCCTGGGCGAGCTGGCGCAACGCACGTTCAGCATGCATGTCAACGTGCAGGACGGCGAGGCGTACGTGTCGTGCGACGCGGGCCAGGTGACCGTGCAGCCGGAGAGCTGGCGCTAGGCAATGTTCAATGGGGCCGCTCTCCCGCCGAGCCGCCCGGCCTAGTTGTCGTACTCCAGCGCCCGGCTGATGCGATGCCGCGCCACCGTGGTGCGCGGCACCTTGAACGGAAACCAGCTGCGTACGTCCTCGTCCAGGCCGATGCCGTGCATGTAGTTGTAGATGGCCTTCTTCAGCGCGCGGCCCAGGGCATCGTGGTCCACCCCGGTGGGGTCGTGGAAACCCACGTCGTTCTTGGCGAAGGTCACGTCGGGCAAGGGGCGCAGCGTCACCCCGTACTCCTCGGGATTCCTGCCCACCGGCGAATGCACCGTACAGGCGAAGCGGTGGAAGAAGCCGCTCTGGATGCAATCGTTGGCGAACAGCTGGCGCACGTATTCCAGGGCGTCCACGGTGTCCTGCACCGTCTGCGTCGGAAAGCCGTACATCAGGTAGGCATGCACCAGCACGCCGGCATCGGTGAAGGCGCGCGTGACCCGCGCCACCTGATCCACCGATACGCCTTTCTTCATCAGGTTCAACAGCCGGTCGGAAGCGACTTCCAGGCCGCCGGACACCGCGATGCAGCCGCTGTCGGCCAGCAGTTGGCACAGCTCGGGCGTGAACGTCTTCTCGAAGCGGATGTTGCCCCACCAGGAAATGCCGGTATCGCGCGCGATCAGTTCGTTGGCCAGCGCCTTCAGCGACTTGGGCGGCGCGGCCTCGTCCACGAAATGGAACCCGGTCTGTCCCGTCTCCCGCACGATGGCCTCGATGCGGTCGGCCAGGATCTTCGCCGACGCGCCTTCGTACCGGCCGATGTAGTCCAGGCTGACGTCGCAGAAGCTGCATTTCTTCCAATAGCAGCCGTGTGCGATCGTCAGCTTGTTCCAGCGGCCGTCGCTCCATAGCCGGTGCATCGGGTTCAGCATGTCCAGCAGCGACAGGTAGCGGTCCAGCGGCAGGCCGTCCCAGGTGGGCGTGCCGACGTCCTCGAACGGCACGTCGGGCTCGACCAGGTTCACGTACCGGACCAGGCCGGATTCCGCGTCGCGCAGGAAGGTGCGCACCAGGCGCTGGCGCGAGCGTTTGCCCTGCACGTGTTCCAGCAGCGCCAGCAAGGGGCGTTCGCCGGCATCCAGCGACACATAGTCGAAATAGTCGAACACGCGCGGGTCTTTCAGTTCGCGCAGTTCGGTGTTGACGAAGCCGCCGCCCAGCACGGTGACGATGGCGGGATTGCGCGCCTTGATGGCCTGGGCGATGCGGAAGGCGGCATAGACGGCGCCGGGGAAGGGCACCGACAGCAGCACCATGGTCGGCGCGTGGCGGTCCAGCGCCTGTTCCGTCAGTTCGCGCAGGGTCTCGTCGACCAGGTTCAGCGGGGCCGCGAGCGCCTCGGCCAGGGGATCGAACGTCGGCTGGCTGCCGGCCAGCGATTCGGCGTAGCGGACGAACTCGAAACGCTCGTCCACGGCGTCGCGCAGCACGTCGGCCAGGTCGTTCAGATAGAGGGTGGCCAGGTGCTTGGCGCGGTCGTTCAGGCCCAGCGCGCCGAACGCCCAGGCCAGCGGATCGCCGCCATCCTCGTCGATGTAGACGTCCAGCGAGCGGAAACGCGGCCCCTCGGGCAGGTAATTGCGGCTGGCGATGCGGTGCGCCAGGGTGGAGTCGCGGCCCTGCAGGTACGCGATCGCGGGGCCGATCGTGGCCAGGTAGCGGGCCTGCTGGGCCACGAAGGCCTGGATCGCGGGTGTATGCCGGGCGGCGGGCAGGGCGGTGATCCGTTCGGCCACGGCGCGCAGGCCGTCGGCCGACAGCAGGCGCAGCACCAGCGCGAGCGCTAGGTCTTCCTGGAACGCCGTGACCCCCCGCGAACGCAGGAACCCGGTGAGATAGGCGGTGGAGGGGTAGGGCGTGTTCAGTTGCGTCATCGGCGGGATGACGGAGAGCACGCGCAAGGGCAAGGAAGACATGAGGCTTGCTGGAATGCCCCGTATCAGGGGCGGTGGCGTTGATGATGGATGGCCTGCGGCCGCGCGGCCGCGGCCGCCCAGAATCCGGGCATGAAGCACTCGGTCACCAGCAGCGGCTGGCCCATGCGCCAGAACACCGAGCGGCGCGCCCACAGCAGGGCCGTGCCGCGATCCCGTGCGGGCAGGGTGCCGCGCGCCGGGGCGTACAGGGCAATGCCACGCGCGACAGGGCTGCACGCGAAGGCCGAGCGGTGGATGCCGCGGTCGTTATACAGCATGTCGGCCAGCGGCCGCGTGCGCAGCCTGCGCATGCCTTGCCAGACCCCGTGCGAGGCCCGCAGCGGCGTCAGGCTGCGCGCCATCACAGCGTCCACGCCGTCGACCGACATCACGATCTCCCGCACCCAGACGGGCGCGCCCGGCGGCAGCTGCATGGCGTGGGCCTCGTCGGGCGGCACCCCCTGGGCGTGCTCGGCCAGCACGCGCAGGTGGAACGCGCCCAGCGCGCGCAATCCCGCCGTCAGCGCGCCGGGGCGCGCGAGCCAGGACTTGATCAGGGGAGACAGCGAGGGCGAGGGCCCGGCCTGCCAGCCGAGCCTGCTGGTGGGGCAAGGAATCTTCATGGGCAGCATTATGCCAAGCCGGAGGGCATCGGGGCCGCGCACACCCGGCGCGCGGGGCGGATCGGGTGCATGGAGGGGGGCCGCCCTGCGACTACAATACCGCCCCATGGAAAAAGTGCGTATCTCCAAATTGATGTCCGAGCGCGGACTCTGCTCGCGTCGCGAGGCCGATGCCTACATTGAACGGGGCTGGGTCCGTGTCGACGGCGAAGTGGTGTCCGAGCTGGGCGCGCGCGCCTTTCCCAACCAGGTGATCACCCTCGAGCGCGCCGCCCAGGCGCGCCAGACGGCCCGGGTCACGGTGCTGCTGAACAAGCCGGTGGGCTACGTGTCGGGCCAGGCCGAGAAAGGCTATACGCCCGCGGTGGCGCTGGTGCAGGCGCACTCGCGCTACCCGGGCGACCGCTCGCCGCGCCGCTTCGACCGGGCCCACCTGATGGGCCTGGCCGCCGCCGGCCGCCTGGACATCGACTCGCAGGGCCTCTTGGTGCTGACCCAGGACGGCCGCGTCGCCAAGATGCTGATCGGCGAGGACTCCTCGGTCGAGAAGGAATACCTGGTGCGCGTGCAGGGCCGGCTGGCCGAGAACGGCCTGGCGCTGCTCAACCATGGCCTGTCGCTGGACGGCAAGCCGCTGCGCCAGGCGCAGGTGCGCTGGCAGAACGAAGACCAGTTGCGCTTCATCCTGCGCGAGGGCAAGAAACGCCAGATCCGCCGCATGTGCGAACTGGTCGGCCTGAAAGTGGTGGGCTTGAAGCGCGTGCGCATCGGCAACGTGCAACTGGGCGATCTGCCGCCTGGTCAATGGCGCTATCTGCGCGACGATGAACGCTTCTGAGGGCGGTCTGTCGGCCTGCGCACTTGGCAACACTTATTTCAGCCTGTTTCTCGACGGTTAACTGGTCCGGATGCAGGCGTATTCTGGCCGGCTATTGCGTCGCGATGCGCGATTCCGTGCCCGAATCGGAACGCTGCTGGCTGTGCCGCGGTCGAGCCCTGTGCCGCCGCTGCAGACAGGATGCGCCGATTGTCCCGTGACTGGAACAGAGTTTTCTTTGCATTTCTTTGTTTCCGGTCAAGGAATGGCGCACAATGGCGGTTTTATTGCGCCGCAGCATGCCGCTGCTGCGGGCATCGCGATTTCAACTCTCCCAGCTCGCCGGCACCGGCGGGTGTGGTGTGTCCATGATCCGGGAATGCATCGTATGAAGAAGAATGATCTGGTCTCGCGCGGCGCCTGCGCGTTGGCGGTGACGGCACTGGCGTTCAGCCTGGCCGCGTGCGGCAAGCAGGAACAGCAGCAGGGGCCGGCGGCCAAGCCGCAGGTCGGCGTGGTCACCCTCAAGACCCAGCAAGTGTCCCTGTTCACCGAATTGCCCGGCCGCACCTCGGCCTTCCGCAGCGCCGAAGTCCGTCCGCAGGTCAACGGCATCCTGCAGAAGCGGCTGTTCACCGAAGGCGGCGAGGTCAAGGCCCAGCAGCCGCTCTACCAGATCGATCCCGCGCTCTACCAGGCGCAATACGACAGCAGCAAGGCCGCCCTGGCGCGGGCCGAGGCCCAGGCGCGCACCGCCGTGCTGCTGGTGCAGCGCTACAAGCCGCTGGCCGAAAGCCGCGCCGTCAGCCGCCAGACCTACGACGATGCGGTCGCCGCGCGCGACCAGGCCGCCGCCGACGTGCAGTCGGCCAAGGCCGCGCTGGACACCGCCCGCATCAACCTCGTCTACACCAAGGTGCTGTCGCCGATCAGCGGCATCATCGGCCGTTCGGCCGTCACCGAAGGCGCGCTGCTCACGGCCAACCAGACCTCGCCCATCGCCACGGTGCAGCAGATCGATCCCATCTACGTCGACGTCACGCAGTCCAGCGTGCAGCTGCTGCGCCTGAAGCGCGCGCTGGCCAGCGGCATGCTCAAGCAGAGCGGCGGCGAGCAGGCCGCCGAAGTCACGCTCACGCTCGAGGACGGCACCCGCTACACGCAGACCGGCAAGCTGCAATTCTCGGAAGTCACCGTCGATCCCACCACCGGGTCGGTGGTGGTGCGCGCCGTCTTCCCCAATCCCGACCGCCAGTTGCTGCCCGGCATGTACGTGCGCGCGCGGCTGGCCGAGGGCGTGGCGCCCGAGGGGCTGCTGGTGCCGCAGCGCGGGGTCACGCGCAGCCCGCGCGGCGAGCCCACCGCGCTGGTGGTCAATGCCCAGAACAAGGTCGAGCAGCGCACGCTGAAGGCCGACCGCGCGATCGGCGACCAGTGGCTGGTCACCGACGGCGTCAAGCCGGGCGACAGGGTCATCGTCGAAGGCCTGCAGCAGGCCCGCCCCGGCGTCGAAGTCAATGCCGCCGAGTGGACCCCGCCGGCGCAGCCGGGCCAGGCGCCCGCCGCACCGGGCGCCCAGCCCGCCGCGCCCCAAGCGAAATAACACGGAGCCTCAGCGCATGGCCAAGTTTTTCATCGACAGGCCCGTGTTCGCATGGGTCATCGCCATCGTATTGATGCTGGCAGGCTTGCTGTCCATCATGTCGTTGCCGGTGGCGCAGTACCCGAACATCGCGCCGCCCTCCATCCAGGTGCAGGTGACCTATCCCGGCGCCTCGGCGCAGACCGTGCAGGACACGGTGGTGCAGGTCATCGAGCAGCAGATGAACGGCCTGGACGGGCTGCAGTACATCTCGTCCGAAAGCAACTCCGACGGCAGCATGAGCATCACGCTCACGTTCCGCCAGGGCACCAGCCCCGACATTGCACAGGTGCAGGTGCAGAACAAGCTGGCGGTGGCGCAGCCGCAACTGCCGCTCGAGGTGCAGCAGCAGGGCATCCGCATCACCAAGGCGACCAAGAACTTCCTGATCGTCGCGGGCTTCGTGTCCAGCAATCCCAACATGACGCGCGCGGACATCTCCGACTACGTCGCCTCGTACGTCCAGGATCCCATCAGCCGTACGCAGGGCGTCGGCGACTTCCAGCTGTTCGGGTCGTCGTACGCCATGCGTATCTGGCTGGATCCGGACAAGCTGGTCAACTACAGCCTGACGGCGCCCGACGTCACGTCGGCCATCCAGGAGCAGAACGTCCAGGTGTCCTCGGGCCAGGTCGGCGGCCTGCCCGCCGTGCGCGGCCAGCAGCTCAACGCCACGGTGATCGGACCGTCGCGCCTGACGACGCCCGAGCAGTTTGGCCGCATCCTGCTGAAGGTCAACACCGACGGCTCGCGCGTGCGCCTGTCCGACGTGGCCAGGATCGAGCTGGGTCCGCAGACCTACGCCATCGACAGCGCCTTTAACGGCAGCCCGGCCTCGGGCCTGGCCATCAAGCTGGCCCCCGGCGCCAACGCGCTGGACACGGTCGACAACGTACGCGCCACCATCGAGCGCCTCAAGCCGTTCTTCCCGCCCGGCATGGACGTCGTATATCCCTACGACACCACGCCGTTCGTCAGCCTGTCCATCAAGGGCGTGGTGCATACCCTGGTCGAGGCCATCATCCTCGTGTTCCTGGTGATGTACCTGTTCCTGCAGAACTTCCGGGCCACGCTGATTCCCACCATGGCCGTGCCGGTGGTGCTGCTGGGCACGTTCGCGGTGCTGGCCGCCTTCGGCTACTCCATCAACACGCTCACCATGTTCGGCATGGTGCTGGCCATCGGCCTGCTGGTGGACGATGCCATCGTGGTGGTCGAAAACGTCGAGCGGGTGATGGAAGAGGAGGGGTTATCGCCCAAGCAGGCCACGCGCAAGTCCATGGAGCAGATCACCGGGGCGCTGGTGGGGATCGCCATGGTGCTGTCGGCCGTGTTCGTGCCGATGGCGTTCTTCGGCGGCTCCACGGGCGTCATCTATCGCCAGTTCTCCATCACCATCGTGTCCTCGATGGTGCTGTCGGTGATCGTGGCCATCGTGTTCACGCCGGCGCTGTGCGCCACCATCCTCAAGCCCAAGCACGGCCACGGCACGCGCCGCGGGTTCTTCGGCTGGTTCAACCGCAACTTCGACCGCGCCAGCAACGGCTACGCCAACACCGTGTCGCGCAGCCTGGGCCGCACCAAGCGCCTGCTGCTGATCTACGTGCTGATCCTGATCGGCATGGCCTGGCTGTTCACGCGCATCCCCACGGCGTTCCTGCCCGAGGAAGACCAGGGCATCCTGTTCGCCCAGGTGCAGGCGCCTCCGGGTGCGACCGCCGAGCGCACGCGCCAGACGATCGAGCAGGCGCAACGCTACCTGCTGGAAGACGAGAAGGCCAGCGTGCAGTCCGTGTTCATGGTGTCCGGCTTCAACTTCGGCGGCCGGGGCCAGAACGCCGCCATCATGTTCGTGCGCCTGCGCGACTGGGAGCAGCGTCCCGGCGCCGACCAGCGCGCCCAGGCCGTGGCGGGGCGGGCCAACGCGTACTTCGCCAAGAACCTGCGCGACGCGCAGATCGCCGTGTTCGCGCCGCCTTCCGTGATGGAGCTGGGCAACGCCACGGGCTTCGACTTCCAGTTGAAGGACGAGGCCGGCCTGGGCCACGATCAGTTGCTGAAGGCGCGCAACCAGTTGCTGGGCGAAGCCATGAAAAGCCCGATGCTGGTGGCCGTGCGGCCCAACGGCATCGAGGACGCGCCTCAGTACCAGTTGAACATCGACCGCGAGAAGGCCCGTGCGCTGGGGGTCTCCATTTCCGAGATCAACAGCACGCTGTCCATCGCATGGGGCGGCTCGTACGTCAACGACTTCATCGACCGGGGCCGCGTCAAGAAGGTCTTCCTGCAGGGCGACGCCACCGCGCGCATGCTGCCCGACGACCTCGGCAAATGGTACGTGCGCAACGCCGAAGGGCAGATGGTGCCGTTCTCGTCGTTCGCCACGGCCGAATGGACCTTCGGCTCGCAGAAGCTGAACCGCTACAACGGCGTGCCGTCGTACAACGTGCAGGGCCAGGCCGCGCCGGGCTACAGTTCGGGCGAGGCCATGGCCGAGATGGAACGCATCGCCAAGACCCTGCCCCCGGGTATCGGCTTCGAATGGACGGGCCTGTCGTTCGAAGAGCGCATGTCCGGGGCGCAGGCGCCCGCGCTCTACGCCATCTCGCTGATCGTGGTGTTCCTGTGCCTGGCGGCGCTGTATGAAAGCTGGAGCATTCCCACCGCGGTGATGCTGGTGGTGCCGCTGGGGGTCGTCGGTACGCTGTTGGCGACCGCGTTGCGAGGGCTCTCCAACGACGTGTACTTCCAGGTGGGTCTGTTGACCACGGTGGGGCTTGCGGCCAAGAACGCGATCCTTATCGTGGAGTTCGCCAAAGAGCACTTCGAGAAAGGGGCCTCGCTGGCCGAGGCCGCCGTGCACGCGGCACGGCAGCGCCTGCGTCCCATCCTGATGACCTCGCTGGCCTTCATCCTGGGCGTGGTGCCGCTGGCCATTGCCTCGGGCGCGGGCTCGGGCAGCCAGAACGCCATCGGCACGGGCGTGATCGGCGGCATGCTCACCGGCACTTTCCTGGCCATCTTCTTCGTCCCCCTGTTCTTTGTGACCATGCTCCGTCTGTTCCGCGTCAAGCGCATGAGCGAAAGCGAAGAGCCCCCGCACACTGGCGGCCACGGCACCTCGGCCGATCCGTCCAACGGAGGCCACGCATGATGCGCATCGCCCTGAAACCCCTGTCCGGCGCGCTGTTGATGGCCGCCCTGGCGGGCTGCTCGCTGGCGCCCACCTACGAACGTCCCGCGGCGCCGGTCGATGCCGCCTATCCCACCGGTCCGGCCTACGACCGCCAACCCACCCAGAACACGCGGGTGCATGGCGCCGCGGCGGTCCAGGCCGCCGGCGACGTGGGCTGGCGCGACTTCTTCCGCGATCCCGTGCTGCAGCGGTTGATCCAACTGGCGCTGGCTGACAACCGCGACATGCGCGTGGCCGCGCTGAACGTCGAGGTGGCGCGCGCGCAATACCGCATCCAGCGCGCCGACCTGCTGCCGTCCGTGGGCGTGGCGGGCACGGCGGACGTCTCGCGTTCGCCGGCCGATCTCAGCCGCACGGGCGAGGCCACCATCAGCCGCACCTATCAGGTGGGCGTGGCGACCTCCGCCTGGGAGCTGGACCTGTTCGGCCGCATCCGCAGCCTCAGCGAGCAGGCCCTGCAGACCTATCTGGCGCAGGACGAAACCCGTATCGCCACGCAACTGAGCCTGGTCTCCGAAACCGCCAACGCCTACCTGACGCTGCGCGCCGACCAGGAATTGCTGGGCCTGACGCGCGACACGTACAAGGCGCAGAAAGAGTCCTACGACCTGACGAAGCAGAGCTTCGACCTGGGCGTGGCGACCGACCTGGACATGAGCCAGGCCGAGATCGCGCTGCGCACGGCCGAGAGCAACCTGTCGCAATACACGCGGCTGGTGGCGCAAGACCGCAACGCGCTGACGCTGCTGATCGGCCAGCCGGTTCCGGCCGAGCTGGCGCCCCAGCTCGACCACGTGCAGCCCTTGCCGGACGACATGATGCCGATCGATCTGCCCGCCGGCGTGCCGTCCGACCTGCTGACGCGGCGGCCCGACATCCGCGCCGCCGAGCACGTCCTGCAAGGCGCCAATGCCAACATCGGCGCGGCGCGCGCGGCGTTCTTCCCCAGCATCAGCCTGACGGGCAGCGCCGGCACCGCCAGCGCCTCGCTGGGCGGCCTGTTCGAGGGCGGCTCGGGCGCCTGGAGCTTCGCGCCGCAGATCACGGTGCCGATCTTCGCGGGCGGTTCGCTGCAGGCCAACCTGGACGTGGCGAAGCTGCAGAAGCGCATCGAGATCGCCAATTACGAACGCGCCATCCAGTCCGGCTTCCGCGAGGTCTCCGATGCGCTGGCCGGACGTGGCACCCTGGACGAGCAGATCGCCTCGCAACGCAAGCTGGTCGACGCCAGCCAGCGCGCGTACAAGCTGTCGCAGCAGCGATTCGAGCTGGGCATCGACAACTACCTGACGGTGCTGGATTCGCAGCGTTCGCTGTACTCGGCGCAGCAGACGCTGATCAACACCCGCCTGCAGCGCCTGTCCAACCTGATCAGCCTGTACAAGGCCCTGGGCGGCGGCTGGAGCGAGCATACGGTGATGCCCACTCAGGGCATGAAATGAAAAATGCCGGCAGCTTACGCAGGCTGCCGGCATTTTTCGGTACGGCGCGAGGCGCGCCGTACCGTGGGGTATCAACCCCGGTTCTTGGTGAACAGGCCCACCACGAACAGCACGATGATCGCGCCGATCACCGAGGCGATCCAGCCGGCCGGTTCGCCCGGCGCGTACCAGCCCAGGGACTGGCCCAGGAAGCCGGCCACGACCGAGCCCACGATACCCAGGATCGTGGTCAGGATGAAGCCCATGCTCTGCCTGCCCGGCATGATGGCGCGGGCGATCAACCCCACGATGAAACCGACGATGATCATGATGATGAAGCCCATGCGGGTACTCCTTTCCTAGAGGGGGGAATCGTGGCTGGCATGATACCCACGGGGTTTCTCCGGAAGCTGTAACAACGCGTGCCGGTCGGGTACAAAGACCGGATTGTCATGTCCGTGTGAGTGGGCGCGAGCGGGCGGCCCGGTCGGAGGCTGTCCGATGCGGCAACGGCTGCGCCGTTCCGGAATCCACCTCAGCCGGCCATGGCCAGCAAGCGCTTCAGGTCGTGCACCATCGCGGCGGTGGTGTCGGTGTCCGATGCCAGCAGCCGGGCTCGGCCCTGCCCGTCGAAGATGTACACGCCGCGGCTGTGCGTCACGTCGTACACGTCCGCGCCGTCGCCCGGCCGGGGTTTCTCGATCTGATAGGCCACGCGGTAGCGCCGTGCCAGGTCGGCGATCTGCTTCTCGGTGCCGGTGACGCCGATGGCCTGCCTGTTGAACGCATCCACATAGGCCTGCAGCATGTCAGGCGTATCGCGGTGCGGGTCCACGCTGACGAACACGATGCGCACCTGGCCGGCCTGGTCGCCCAGTTGCTGCAGCACGTTGCTCAGTTGCGCCATGGTGGTGGGACAGATGTCGGGACAACTGGCGTAGCCGAAGAACAGCAACACCGTCTTGCCGCGCAACGATTCGCTGGTGACGGTCTTGCCGCCCGCGCCGGACAGCGCGAACTTCAGGTCGGGCAGATGTCCCCGCACGTTGTACAGCGACCAGTCGGCCGAGCGTTCGCTGCACGCGGCCAGCAGCACGCACAGGCCCAGCAGCAGGGCGCGCCACGCACGGGCGCAAGAGGAAAGCGGCATGATGGTGTCTCGCCACCGCGCCCGTGGACGCGGCGTTGTCGTTATTGTCGGGCAAGCCCCGATTCTACCGCTCGGCGTAAATCCGTCTGCTTGACGCGCCGGCACCGCGTGATCCTCATTCACCCGAATCCCTATGATCCGACCTGCTGACCATCGGCATGCAAGGTTCTGTGGCCGATCGGTGCCCGCTACGCCGCTGCGGCAGCCTCCGCCGCCATCCCGCTATGCCGCAGCAGCGCATCGATGCTCGGCTCGCGGCCGCGGAAGGCGCGGAACGAGTCCGCGGCGGGACGCGCGCCGCCGACCGCCAGGATCTCGCGCTTGAAGCGCTCGCCCGTGGCCGGGTCGAGCGTGCCGGGGCCGGCGGCCTTGGCCGCGGCCTCCTCGAATGCCGCATAGGCATCCGCCGACAGCACTTCCGCCCACTTGTAGCTGTAGTAGCCCGCGCCGTAGCCGCCCGCGAACAGGTGCGAGAAGGCGTGCGGCAGGCGATGCCACTCGGGCGGGAACAGCACGGCCACCTCCTGGCGTACTTCCCGCAGCAGTTGCAGCACGCCGGCGATGGGCGTGGCCTGGGCCCGCGCATGCAGCAGCATGTCGAACAGCGCGAACTCGATCTGGCGCACCGTCTGCATGCCGCTTTGATAGTTGCGGGCGGCCAGCAGGCGGTCGTACAGGTCGCGCGGCAGCGGCTGGCCGCTGTCCACGTGGGCCGACAGTTGCTGCACCACTGACCATTCCCAGCAGAAGTTCTCCATGAACTGCGAGGGCAGTTCGATGGCGTCCCATTCGACGCTGGAGAACGCGGCGGCGCCGGGCTCGTCCACTTCGGACAGCAGCGCGTGCAGGGCGTGGCCGGTTTCATGGAACAGCGTGATGACGTCGTCGTGCGTCAAAAGCGCGGCCTTGCCGCCGTTGGGGCGGGCGAAATTGCAGGTAAGGTAGGCCACGGGCGTCTGCAGGCGGCCGGCCGTCAGGCGGCGGGTGCGTTCGCTGTCGACCCAGGCGCCGCTTTGCTTGCCGGCACGGGCGTACAGGTCGAGGTACAGATGGCCGACCAGGTCGCCCGACGGGGTTTCGACACGCACGCCACGCACGTCGGCATGCCAGGACGACACGGGCACTTCGCGCAGCCGCACGTCGAACAGCGTCTCGATGACCTGGTACAGGCCCGACAGCACGCGCGGCTCGGTGAAGTACTGCTTGATCTCGTCCTCGGAATAGGCGTAGCGCGACTCGCGCAGGCGCTCGGACGCGAAAGGCACGTCCCAGGGCTGCAGGTCGGTCATGCCCAGTTCGGCGGCGGCGTACGCGCGCAGTTCGGCCAGGTCGCGCTGCGCGTAGGGCTTGGCGCGGGCGGCCAGGTCGCGCAGGAAGGCCGTGACTTCCTCCGCGCTGCGCGCCATGCGGGTCTGCAGGCGCAGCGCGGCGAAATGGCCGTAGCCCAGCAGCGAGGCTTCCTCGGCGCGCAGGGACAGCAGTTCTTCGATCAGCGGCGAGTTGTCCAGCTCGGGCGTGCCGTGCTCGGAGGCCACCGTGCCGTAGGCGCGGTACAGCGTGGCGCGCAGTTCGCGATCGCGCGCATACTGCATCACCGGCAGGTAGCACGGCATCTTCAGGGTCAGCATCCAGCCCGGCTTGCCTTCGGCCTCGGCAGCCTGGCGGGCGGCGTCCAGCACGTCGGCGGGCAGGCCGGCCAGGCGGGCCTCGTCCTCGATGAGGATGGACCAGGCGTCGACCGCATCCAGCACGTTCTCGGAAAACTTCTGCGACACCTGCGCTTCGCGCTCGGAATTCTGGGCGTAGCGCTCGCGGGCCTCGCCCTGCAGTTCGACGCCGCTCAGGCGGAAGTCGCGCAGGGCCAGTTCGACGATGCGGCGGCGCACGGGTGGCCACGAGGCGAAATCGGCGGCCGCCTGCAGGCGCTGGTACTGGCGGTACAGGCCTTCGTGCAGGCCGACCCAGGTGGAGAATTCGGTGACCTTGGGCAGCGCGGCGTTGTAGACCTCGCGCAGTTCGGGCGTGTTGACCACGGCGTTCAGGTGACCGGCCACCGACCAGGCGCGCCACAGGCGCTCGGTGGCGGTGTCCAGCGGCTCGACCACGGCCTCCCAGGTGGCGGGCAGGTCGGGCGAGGCGGCCTGGTCCACGGCCTGGCGGGCGATCTCCAGCAGTTCATCGACCGCCGGTTCGATGTGCGCGGGCTTGACGCTGGCGTAGTCGACCAGGTCGGAAACAGGAGCGAGCAGGGGATTGGAAGTCATCGCGGCCTCGGCGCAGGAAATAGGGCTGGAATATTCGGGCTAGATGGGGACGCATGTGCATAACGCAAGCCCGGCCAGGCGGGCGGGTCGTCCACGATAATGCTTTGCTGCGATCCCAGTGACAAGGGCGGCGGCGCATGGATGCGTCCGCCTCCCCCAGGCAAAGACAGGCGGCGGCGCGCCTAAGCGGTCGCGCCGGCGGCGCGCTCGGCCGCCTCGATCGTGTTGACCAGCAGCATGGCGATGGTCATGGGGCCCACGCCGCCCGGCACGGGAGTGATGGCGCCGGCCACCTGGCTGGCGGAGGCGAAATCGACGTCGCCGCACAGCTTGCCGTCTTCGCCGCGGTTGATGCCCACGTCGATGACCACGGCGCCCGGCTTGACCATGCCGCCGTCGACCATGCGGGGACGGCCGGTGGCCACCACCAGCACGTCGGCGCGGCGCGTCTGCGCACCCAGGTCGCGCGTCTTGGAGTTGCACAGCGTGACGGTGGCGCCAGCCTGCAGCAGCAGCATGGCCATGGGCTTGCCCACGATGTTGCTGGCGCCGACCACGACGGCTTCCGCGCCGCGCAGCGGCACGCCCTCGGATTCCAGCATCTTCATCACGCCGTACGGCGTGCAGGGACGGAACAGCGGCTGGCCGGTCATGAGCAGGCCGGCGTTGCTGATGTGGAAGCCGTCCACGTCCTTCTCGGCGGCGATGGCCTCGATGACCTTGTGCGAATCGATGTGCTTGGGCAGCGGCAGTTGCACCAGGATGCCGTGGATGGCCGGGTCCTGGTTCAGGCGCGCGATGTGCGACAGCAGCTCGGCCTCGGTGATGTGGGCCGGGTACTGCTCCTTGATGGAGTACAGGCCGGCCTTCTCGCAGGCCGCGACCTTGTTGCGGACATACACTTGCGAGGCAGGGTCTTCGCCCACCAGCACGACGGCCAAGCCGGGCCGAACGCCGCGTCCGGTCAGTTTCTGGGCACGTTCCGCGACATCTTCGCGGATGCGTGCGGACAGCGCGTTGCCATCGATGATGCGTGCGGTCATATTGCCCCCATGGCGCTGCGCGCCGTTCCCCCGGGGGGGATTTGGCCCTTGGGGCGGCCCTGCGGGCTCAAAGTCATGCATGTGCCTCCGGTTTTGCAAGGGCCACCTTCATCAGGTCGGCCACGGTGGTGACTTCCAGTTTTTCCATGATATTGGCGCGGTGCGCCTCGACGGTCTTGATGCTGATGCCGAGATCGTCGGCGATCTGCTTGTTCAGGCGGCCGGCGACGATGCGTTCGAGCACCTGCTGCTCGCGCGCCGTCAGGCGGGCGAGCATGGCTTCGTGGTCTTTCTGCGCCTGGAACTTGCTGACGCGCTGGACGGCCTGTTCGAGCATGCGGGCGACGATTTCGCGCAGGTCGGCCTCGTTGAAGGGCTTTTCCAGGAAATCGATGGCGCCTTTCTTCATGGTGGACACGGCCATGGGCACGTCGCCGTGGCCGGTGATGAAGACGATGGGCAGCGGCGCGTTGCGCGCGATCAGCTGCTCCTGCAGTTCCAGGCCGCTCATGCCGGGCATGCGCACGTCGGCGATCAGCACGCCCACCTGGGACGCATCGTACTCGTCCAGGAAGGTCTCGGCGCTGGCGTAGGCGCGCACGCGATAGCCGTTGGCTTCCAGGAGCCAGCGCAGCGAATCGCGAACGGCTTCGTCGTCATCAACGATGAAGACCGTGCTGGACAGGTGGGGCGTGTTCATGCGTGCAACTCCTCGGACTGTTCATTGGGCGTTTGCGTTTGCGGCGCGGCGCAGGGCAGGGTGAACCGGAAAATGGTGCCCCCCGCCGGATTCGGGTCGGCCCACAGGCGACCGTGATGCGACTCGATAATGGTACGGCAAATGTTCAGCCCCATGCCCAGGCCCTGGGACTTGGTGCTGAAGAAGGGTTCGAACAGGCGCTCGGGCTCGGCCAAGCCGTGGCCGCGGTCGACCACGGCGACCTCGATGTGCTGTTCGTGCAGGATGACGGCGACCTTCAGTTCGTCGGAGTCGCTGCGCTCCATGGCCTCCAGGCCATTCTTCAGCAGGTTCAGCAGCACCTGCTCGATGAGAATGGGGTCGGCCAGCACTTCCGGCGCGTTGGACGGCACGAAGCTGTCGATGCGGATGCGGCGCTTGCGCGCGTCGATCTCGGCGAAGCCGATGGCGTTGTCGACGATGCCGCGGATGGCCACGCGCTGGCGGCGCGGCTCGCTGCGCTTCACGAATTCGCGGATGCGGCTGATGATCTTGCCGGCGCGCTCGGCCTGCGAGGCGGCCTTCTCCAGCGCCGGCAGCAGCATGTTGGGGCTGGTATGGCCGGCCTTGACCAGCGCCACCGCGCCCATGCTGTAGTTGGCGATGGCGGTGAGCGGCTGGTTCAGCTCGTGCGCCAGCGACGACGCCATCTCGCCCATGGTGGTCAGGCGGCTGGTCAGCTGGATCTTCTCCTGCTGCACGCGCGAGGCTTCTTCGTGGGTGCGGCGCTCGGTGATGTCGCGCGCCACCTGCATGCGCACGCGGCGCCCGTCGGTCCACGCCAGCATGCGGTGGTGCACCTCGAACCAGCGCTGCACCGAGGGCGAGAAGACCTCGACCGATTCGTCGGTGAAGCGGCCGCGGCGGCCGGCCAGCAGCTCGTCGTGGCCGCCGGTCTGCGCGCCGAACACCCGGCGGTAGGTGCGGTTGGCGAACAGCAGCTCCAGCCCGTCGTGGGTGTCGGCCGTGACCGAGATGGCGTCGTCCAGGCCTTCGAGCACCGTCATGAAACGCTCGTGCGCGGCGGTCAGGGCCTCGCGGATGCGCTTGGATTCGGTGATGTCGGTCATGGAGGTCATCCAGCCGATCTGGTTGCCGTTGGGGTCGAGCAGCGGCGACACGTACATGCGCGAGGTGAAGCGCGAGCCGTCGCGGCGCTGGGCCTCGACCTCCAGGCCGCTGCTGGGCGTCTTGCCGGACAGCAGCACGTCCAGGGTGTGCTGGTGCTGTTCATGGCGGCCGGGCACCCAGTACGGGAAGGGCGGGCTGCGGCCGATCAGGTCGGCCTCGTTCCAGCCGATCATGCGGCAGAAGGCCGGGTTCACGTAGGCGATGCGGCCCTCCATGTCGATCACGCGCATGCCGGTGGACATGGAGTTCTCCATGGCGCGCCGGAAACCCGTCTCGGCGATCAGCGCGGCCTCGGCCTCGGAACGAAAACCCGTATAGCGCCACAACATCAGCAAACTGATGATGATGACGCCCGACAGGGCCAGCACCACCCAGATCAGGCGCTGCTGGCGCAGCTCCTGGTCGATGGTGACGAACATGACGCTGTCGTCGTGGATGCGCTGCAGCCAGAAGAAGACCCCCATCACGCACAGGTACGAGATGAGCACGAGCACGGGCGTAAGCCAGTACAGGCCGCGCCGGCGAAGGCGGGCATGGTCGTGGAACGACACCGGGATATTGGATTTTGCGCTGGACATGAATTCTTAGCGTTGATGCGGCATTTTAGTGCGGGTTCGCGCAAGCGTCCCCGTGCAGGGCATGTGATTGCCGCAGGTATTTACCGAAATTCCATATTATGAAATGCCGTACCGCAACATGAAATTTTCCTTGCGACAGGGTAGTCTTCTTCCTAGAATGCCGTTTTTCGGCAAGTCCGAGGCAGGACGCTGTTCGTGTATCGCACGGTGCGCGCTCTCCTGTCCGAAGTGAACGCCGCGCGTCCTGGTCTACCTGCCGGGACGGGCTCCGAACCCCTACCAGGAGACAGCAGATGTCCTCTAACGCCCAGGCCGGCGCGCTAGCCGCCGCCAACGACGACGATACCCTCGAAACCCAGGAATGGCTGGAAGCGCTTTCGGCCGTGCTGGATCGCGAAGGCCCTGAGCGCGCGCATTTTCTGCTGGAACGCCTGGTCGACCTGGCGCGCCGTTCGGGCGCCCACATTCCGTTCTCGCCCAACACGGCCTACCTGAACACCATTCCGGAAGCGCTGCAGCCCGCGCACCCGGGCAACCTGGAACTGGAAGCCCGCATCCGCTCGTACGTGCGCTGGAACGCCATGGCCATGGTGGTCAAGGCCAACAAGCACAACCCGCCCGATGGCGGCGACCTGGGCGGCCACATCGCCTCGTTCGCCTCGCTGGCCACCATGATCGGTTGCGGCCAGAACCACTTCTGGCATGCCGAAAGCGAAAACCACGGCGGCGACCTCGTCTACTTCCAGGGCCACACCTCGCCCGGCATGTATGGCCGCGCCTACCTCGAAGGCCGCCTGACCGAAGAGCAGCTCGACCACTTCCGCCAGGAAGTCGACGGCAAGGGCCTGTCGTCCTACCCGCACCCGAAGCTGATGCCGGAATTCTGGCAGTTCCCCACGGTGTCGATGGGCCTCGGCCCCCTGATGGCCATCTACCAGGCCCGCTTCCTGAAGTACCTGCACGCCCGGGGCATCGCCGACACCAGCAACCGCAAGGTCTGGGTGTTCTGCGGCGACGGCGAAATGGACGAACCCGAGTCGCTGGGCGCGATCGCCCTGGCGGCCCGCGAAAAGCTCGACAACCTGATCTTCGTCATCAACTGCAACCTGCAGCGCCTCGATGGCCCGGTGCGCGGCAACGGCAAGATCATCCAGGAACTGGAAGGCGACTTCCGCGGTTCGGGCTGGAACGTCATCAAGCTGATCTGGGGCGGCTACTGGGATCCGCTGCTTGCGCACGACAAGGAAGGCATCCTGCGCAAGATCATGGAAGAGACCGTCGACGGCGAGTACCAGGCGTACAAGGCCAATGACGGCAAGTTCGTGCGCGAACACTTCTTCGGCAAGCATCCCAAGCTGCTCGAAGCCGTCTCGCGCATGAGCGACGAGGACATCTGGCGCCTGAACCGTGGCGGCCACGATCCCCACAAGGTGTTCGCCGCCTTCGACGCGGCCGCCAACACCACCGGCCAGCCGACCGTCATTCTCGCCAAGACCATCAAGGGCTACGGCATGGGCCAGGTGGGCCAGGCCAAGAACCCGACCCACCAGCAGAAGAAGCTGGAACTGGAATCGATCCGCGAATTCCGCGACCGCTTCGCCATCCCGATCCCCGACGACCAGCTCGAGAAGCTGCCGTACTTCAAGCCGGCCGAGGATTCGCCCGAAATGAAGTACCTGCACGAGCGCCGCAAGGCCCTGGGCGGCTACCTGCCCAAGCGTCGCGTCAAGGCCGACGAGCAACTCAAGGTGCCGGCGCTGGACGCCTTCAAGGCCACGCTGGAGCCCACCGCCGAAGGCCGCGAGATCTCGACCACGCAAGCCTTCGTGCGCGTGCTGAACACCATCCTGCGCGACAAGCAGATCGGTCCGCGCGTCGTGCCCATCCTGGCCGACGAATCGCGCACCTTCGGCATGGAAGGCCTGTTCCGCCAGATCGGCATCTACGCGCCGGAAGGCCAGAAGTACATCCCGGTCGATAAAGACCAGGTCATGTACTACAAGGAAGCCGCCGACGGCCAACTGCTGCAGGAGGGCATCAACGAGGCGGGCGCGATGAGCTCGTGGATCGCGGCGGCCACGTCGTACTCCACGAACAACCGCGTGATGATCCCGTTCTTCATCTACTACTCGATGTTCGGCTTCCAGCGCATCGGCGACCTGGCCTGGGCGGCCGGCGACATGCAGGCGCGCGGCTTCCTGCTGGGCGGCACCGCCGGGCGCACGACGCTCAACGGCGAGGGCCTGCAGCATGAGGACGGCCACAGCCACCTGCTGGCCTCGACCATCCCGAACTGCGTCTCCTACGACCCGACCTTCGCGCACGAACTGGCCGTCATCGTCCAGCACGGCTTGAAGCGCATGGTCGAGGACCAGGAGAACGTGTACTACTACCTGACCGTGATGAACGAGAACTACCCGCAGCCGGGCCTGACCGCCGGCGACGAGGAAGGCATCATCCGCGGCATGTACAAGCTGAAGTCGCACGGCTCGGGCAATACCCGCGTGCAGCTCATGGGCTCGGGCACCATCCTGCGCGAAGTCATGGCTGCCCAGGAATTGCTGGAAGCCGACTGGGGCATCGCATCCGACATCTGGAGCGTCACCAGCTTCACCGAGCTGCGCCGCAACGGCCTGGACGCCGACCGCCACAACCTGCTGAACCCCGAGGGCGAAACGCAGGTGCCGTACGTCACGCAGCAGTTGCAGGGCACGGAAGGCCCGATCATCGCGTCGACCGACTACATGAAGCTGTTCGCCGACCAGATCCGTCCGTTCGTGCCGGCTGGCCGCGCCTACCGCGTGCTGGGCACCGACGGCTTCGGCCGCTCGGACTTCCGCAGCAAGCTGCGCGAGCACTTCGAGGTCGATCGCCACTTCGTGGTCCTGGCCGCGCTGCGCGCCCTGGCCGACGAGGGCAAGGTGCCGGCCGCCAAGGTGGCCGAGGCCATCAAGAAGTACGGCATCAATCCCGCCAAAGCCAATCCGCAATACGCCTGAGGGTAGACAGATGAGCAATCTCGTTGAGATCAAGATTCCGGACATCGGCGACTTCAAGGAAGTGGAAGTCATCGAGGTGCTGGTGGCCGTGGGCGACACGATCAAGGCCGAGCAGAGCCTGATCACCGTCGAGTCGGACAAGGCGTCGATGGAAATCCCGGCCTCGCAGGGCGGGGTGGTGAAGTCGATCAAGGTGAACGTGGGCGACAAGGTGGCCGAAGGCAGCGTGGTCGTCGAAGTCGAGTCGGCCGACGCTTCGGCCGGCGAGGCCTCGGGCGACGCCCGGCCTGCCGCCGCGCCGGCGGCCGAGGCCAAGAAGGAAGAAGCCCCGGCCAAGGCTGCGGCCCCCGCCGCCGCGCCGGCACAGGAAGAATCCCCGGGCGGCGCCTCGGGCCCGGTCGAGATCGAAGTGCCGGACATCGGCGACTTCAAGGAAGTGGAAGTCATCGAGGTGCTGGTGGCCGAAGGCGACACGGTCAAGGCCGAGCAGAGCCTGATCACGGTCGAGTCGGACAAGGCGTCGATGGAGATCCCCGCCTCGCAAGGCGGCGTGGTCAAGTCCATCAAGGTCAAGGTCGGCGACAAGGTCGCCAAGGGTTCCGTGATCGTCGTGGTGGAAGGCCAGGGGGGCGGCGCCAAGCCGGCGGCGCCCCAGGCTGCCGCCGCCGAGGCGCCCAAGGCCCAGGCCGCCGCCCCGGCGCCGGCCAAGGCTGACGCCGCGCCGGCCGCCCCGGCCAAGGCGGCTCCCGCCGCCGCGCTGGCCGCCGCACTGGAAGACGCCGGCCTGCCGCCGAACAAGCTGCCGCACGCCTCGCCGTCGGTGCGCAAGTTCGCCCGCGAACTGGGCGTGAACCTGAGCCGAGTGCAGGGCACGGGCGCGAAGAACCGCATCACCGCCGACGACGTGCGCGGCTTCGTGAAGCAGGCGCTGGCGTCCGGCGCGGGTGCGGGCCAGGCCGCCGCCGCCAGCGGTTCGGCCGACGGCGCCGCGCTGGGCCTGCTGCCGTGGCCCAAGGTCGACTTCACCAAGTTCGGCCCGGTCGAAGCCAAGCCGCTGTCGCGCATCAAGAAGATCTCGGGCGCCAACCTGCACCGCAACTGGGTCATGATCCCGCACGTCACCAACAACGACGAGGCGGACATCACCGACCTGGAGGCCCTGCGCGTCCAGCTCAACAAGGAGAACGAGAAGTCGGGCGTGAAGGTCACCATGCTGGCCTTCGTCATCAAGGCCGTCGTGGCGGCCCTGAAGAAGTTCCCCGAGTTCAACGCCTCGCTGGACGGCGACACGCTGGTCTACAAGCAGTACTTCCACATCGGCTTCGCCGCCGATACGCCCAACGGGCTGGTGGTGCCGGTGGTGCGCGATGCCGACAAGAAGGGCATCTTCGACCTGGCGCGCGAAACCTCCGAGCTGGCCAGGAAGGCCCGCGACGGCAAGATCTCGCCCGCCGACATGCAGGGCGGCTGCTTCTCGATCTCGTCCCTGGGCGGCATCGGCGGCACGCACTTCACTCCCATCATCAACGCGCCCGAAGTCGCCATCCTGGGCCTGTCGCGTTCGGCCCAGAAGCCGGTGTGGGACGGCAAGCAGTTCGTGCCCCGCCTGACCCTGCCGCTGTCGCTGTCCTATGACCACCGCGTCATCGACGGCGCCTCGGCCGCGCGCTTCAACGCGTACCTGGGCCAGTTGCTGGCCGACTTCCGCCGCATCGCGCTGTAAACCGGAGAGACCATGAGCAAACTCACGGAAATCAAGGTTCCGGACATCGGCGACTTCAAGGAAGTGGAAGTCATCGAGGTGCTGGTGGCCGAGGGCGACACGATCAAGGCCGAGCAGAGCCTGATCACGGTCGAGTCCGACAAGGCTTCGATGGAGATACCCGCCTCGCAGGGCGGCGTGGTCAAGTCGGTCAAGGTCAAGGTGGGTGACAAGGTGGCCGAAGGCTCCGTGGTCGTCGAGGTCGAGGCGGGCGACGCTTCGGCCGCCGAGGCTTCGGGCGGCGCCAAGGCCGCCGCTGCGGCGCCGGCCAAGCAGGAAGAAGCGGCGCCGGCCGCCAAGGCCGCGCCCGCGGCTGACGCCAAGCCGTCCGCGCCGGCGCCTGCCGCCGCCAGCTATAGCGGTTCGGCCGACATCGAATGCGACGTGCTGGTGTTGGGCGCGGGCCCTGGCGGCTACTCGGCCGCGTTCCGCGCCGCCGACCTGGGCCTGTCCACCGTCCTGGTCGAACGTTACGCCACCCTGGGCGGCGTGTGCCTGAACGTGGGCTGCATCCCGTCCAAGGCGCTGCTGCACAACGCCGCCATCCTGGACGAGGCGCGCGCGCTGGCCGACCACGGCATCAGCTTCGGCGAGCCCAAGATTGACCTGGACAAGCTGCGCGGCTACAAGGACAGCGTGGTGGCCAAGCTGACCGGCGGCCTGGCCGGCATGGCGAAGGCGCGCAAGGTCACCGTGGTCACGGGCGTGGGCGAGTTCGCCGACCCGCACCACCTGACGGTCAAGGCGGCCGACGGCAAAACGCAGACCATCCGCTTCAAGAACGCCATCATCGCCGCCGGCAGCCAGTCGGTGAAGCTGCCGTTCCTGCCGCAGGACGACCGCATCGTCGATTCCACCGGCGCGCTGCTGTTGCGCGGCATCCCCAAGAAGATGCTGATCATCGGCGGCGGCATCATCGGCCTGGAGATGGGCACGGTGTATTCCAGCCTGGGCGCCCGCCTGGACGTGGTGGAAATGCTGGACGGCCTGATGCAGGGCGCCGACCGCGACCTGGTCAAGGTCTGGCAGAAGATGAACACCAGGCGCTTCGACAACATCATGTTGAAGACCAGGACGGTGGGCGCCGAGGCCCGCGAGGACGGCATCTACGTCAGCTTCGAGGGCGAGGGCGCACCCAAGGAGCCGCAGCGCTACGACCTGGTGCTGCAGGCCGTGGGCCGCAGCCCCAACGGCAAGAAGATTGCCGCGGACCGCGCCGGCGTCGCCGTGACCGAGCGCGGCTTCATCGAAGTCGACCGCCAGATGCGCACCAACGTGCCGCACATCTACGCCATCGGCGACATCGTGGGCCAGCCCATGCTGGCGCACAAGGCCGTGCATGAAGGCCACGTGGCGGCGGAAGTGATTGCCGGCCAGAAGTCCTTCTTCGACGTCCGCGTCATTCCGTCGGTGGCCTACACCGATCCGGAAGTGGCCTGGGTCGGCCTGACCGAGGACGAAGCCAAGAAGCAGGGCATCAAGGTCGAGAAGGGCGTGTTCCCGTGGGCCGCGTCGGGCCGCGCCATCGCCAACGGCCGCGACGAAGGCTTCACCAAGCTGCTGTTCGACGCCGACACCCACCGCATCCTGGGTGGCGGCATCGTCGGCACGCATGCCGGCGACCTGATCAGCGAAGTCGCGCTGGCCGTCGAAATGGGCGCCGACGTGGTGGACATCGCCAAGACCATCCACCCGCATCCCACGCTGGGCGAGTCGGTGGGCATGGCGGCGGAAGTGGCGGAGGGGGTCTGCACCGACCTGCCGCCGATGCGCAAGAAGTAATCGCCGCGATCACCGGCTTGCGCCGGCAGCGTGCAGAAGGCAGGAGATCCTCGGGTTTCCTGCCTTTTTCCATTCTGGGCCGCCCCGGGAGGAAAAGCGCCACCTCGGGGGGCGCAGGCTGGATAGGCGGTGAGGGAGCATTTCCCATTGCCGTGCGCCTGTCTTGAATCTGCGTTACCGTCGGCGTTCGACCATTGCCCTTGCAGCCGATCGATCATGCAGAATCCACTTCCCGTCCTGTCCCTTGCGCCGGATACGCCCGACTACCGCGACCTGGAGCGGGCCGTCGCGCTGCTGGTGTCTCCCACGCTGACCGCCCGGATCACGTCCATGGTCGGCAAGCCATTGGAAAGGCTGCTCGAGTATGTGCCCGACGGCTGGGAGAAGAACCTGCACAAGCTTGTGGAAGGCGCGCTCAGCAAGGCAGCGGATGCCGCGCTCTGGAGCCTGAACAACAAGCCGCAAGAGGCCTCACCCTGGTGGAACAAGGCTTATGCCGCGGCATCCGGAGGCGTGGGTGGTTTCTTCGGCTTCACCGGCCTGGCCATGGAGTTGCCTGTCTCGACGACCATCCTGATGCGCGCGGTGGCCGACGTCGCCAGAAGCGAAGGCTTCGATCTCTCCGATATCGAGACCAAGCAGGCCTGCATCGAGGTGTTCGCTCTCGGCGGCGAAACCAAGCAGGACGATCAGGCCGAGACCACCTATTACGCGATGCGGGTGTTCACGGCTGAAACGGTGGGCTTCATCGCCAAGGAGCTGGCCGCGATGACGTCGAAAGAGGCCACGAGCAAGGTCACGGGCGCATGGCTGGCGGCGCTGATCAAGAAGGTCGCCTCGCGTTTCGGCGTCGTGGTCACCGAAAAGGCCGCGGCCCAGGCCATACCGCTGATCGGCGCGGCGGGTGGGGCGGCGATCAACGTCATGTTCACCGGTTTCTACCAGGACATGGCGCGCGGGCACTTCATCGTGAAGCGGTTGGAGAAGAAATACGGCTTCGAGGCGGTGAAGCAGGCGTTCGAGGCCGTCCGCAAGCGCTCGCCGGCAGGGTAGCCCGAGGCATGGACGGCTGCGGGGCCACCCTGCGGGTTCAGGCGTGCGTATCGATGGTGCCGCCCAGCGTGGCATCCACGGCCTTGGGCGCGGTGGACTGCATCAGGGTGGCGATGGTGTCGGCCTGCGAATTCAGCACTTTCTTCAGCAGCAGGGCCTGCACGTTTTCCTGGGCATTCGCGTTGCGCAGGGCAACGGCGCTGTACACGGCGTTGTTGACGTCGACGTCCATGGAAATCCTCTGGTCAGGTGGGTACGGCGATTGTACGCGCTCTGGATTACAGGCAGGTGATCTTCAGGCCCGACAGCCCGTGGGCTTGCAGGGTGGCGGCAATTTCCTGCTGGTAGTTCGGATTGGCGATCACCAGCACGTCGCCTTCGCGGGCATCGGCATACAGGGCTTCTGGGGCCTGGATCGGAATGCGGGACCCGGGCAGGAACTTGCCGCATTTGCCGGGATTGATGTCCACCACGTAAGCCATCTTGTCCAGCAGCCGTTGCTGGTTGCGGCAATGCATCAGGAACATGCAGCCCTTGGTGGCGGCGCCCCAGAGGTAAAGGCGGGCGGGCGCCGCGATCATCTCGTCCAGTTCGGCGATGCGCGAGGACAGGCTGGGGAACAGGCTGTCGAAATCCAGCGTCTGCCATTGCGACGCGTCGTCGTAACGGCTGCCGTAGTCCTGGGAAACCGTGGAAATGTCGGCCAGCACGTACTGGTATTGATCGCCGAACAGCAGTCCGTGCGTGGAGGCCGTCGAGCCGAACAGGCCGGTCAAGGCCGTGCGCGTGAAATAGTTGACGTGTTCGTACGTGATGTCGAAGAAGGCCTGATGGGTCAGGATCCATTCGTGGCTGGGCACTTCGATGTAGACGTGGCCGGTCTTGAATATGTCTCGCAGCATCGCCAGGAAGCGATGCGGGGCGGGGATGTGTTCCAGCACGTGGCGCAGGACGATGACGTCGGCCTGTATGCGGTCGTCCGGGCCCAGGTAGCGTTTCTCGATGCGCGGGTTGGCGCCCTCGTAGGTCGCGTCATAGCCGCTGGCATCGAAATGCCCGTCGGCAAGCGCGAGCTCGACGAAATCGCCTTTCCCGCATCCCACTTCCACGAGCTTGCTGCCGCGCGGAAAGCGCGCCTTCAGCAGGGCCAGCACGTTCTGCATGTGGGCCAGGAACAGGGGGGAATGCGCCTGGCTGTTCTGGTAGTCCTGGTCATACACCGCGAGATCCGCCAAGAACGCCGCATTCTCGACGAAATCGAGCGCCACGTTGCGGCGTAGCTGCATGCGGCCGATCACTTCGGGTTCGTCGGCTCGAAGCAGCGGCCGGTTGGGAAGGGTCGGGACTTCCAGCACGTTCGGCATGCTTCAGACCCGGCGCAGGAAGCCGCTGGGCGCCACGGTGATCAGCAGCGTGTCCTCGATCTGCTGGTCGATCTCCAGGGCCAGGCGCTGGCCATCGGCCGCCTGCACGTCCTGTTCCTGCAGCAGCTTCAGGTACTCCCAGACCGCGGTCTTGGGGTTGTTGCCCTTGCTCCAGGGGCGGGGCGGGCCGACGTCCTCGGGCAGGTCCTCGACAATGGTGTCGAACACGATGCAGTAGCTGTCCGGGCTGGTCAGGGGCGCGTACAGCTTCAGTTCTTCCAGGACGTGGTCGTGCGTGTGGTTACTGTCCAGGCAGATCAGGATCTTCTTCTTGCCGGCGGCGGCGCGCCGCACCTGCTCGAAGGTTTCCTGGGCGATGCTGGAGCCCTGGATCATCTCGATACGGCGTGCCATCGGATGGGCCAGGATGGCCTCGCGATTGTGAGCCCGGATGTCGATGTCGACCCCCAGGATCCTGGCGTCCGGATTGCCGCCGCACTGCGCGATCAATTCAAGAATGCTTGCATAGAAAATCAGCGAACCGCCACGCGCGATGCCGGTCTCGATGATCAGGTCCGGCTGCACCGCCCACAGCAACTGCTGCACGCCCACCATGTCCTGCGGATGCTGGATGACGGGCCGGCCCAGCCATTCGAAGTGATACGAGTACTTGTGCTCGGCCGCCTTGGAGATCCATTGGTTGGTCAGCGCGCGCAGTTCCGCGTCGGCGCCCTGGCCGCGCACTTCTTCCGCGCATTCCGCTTTGAATTTTTCGTGTTCGCTCATGGTTGTTGATCCTCGTTTTTGCCCCAGAAGGCCATGGGCTCATAGTCCGGGTAGGGGTAGTACCCCAGTTCAATCCGTATGTCGGAGCCGACGTGTTCGATACGTTCCTCCACCAGTCGCCTGATGGAGATGGGTTTGCCGCTGCAGATGTTCACGGGGCCGTCCAGGCCACTGTCGAAACGATCCACGATGCGGCGCGCGACTTCCTGCACGGGCAGGTAATCGCGCAGCTGTTCTCCGCCACTCATGCGGAAGACGGCGTCGCCGTTGGCGATGGCCTGGTCGAGCTGCGCCAGGATCGAGCGCGGATTCTGGCCCGCGCCGTACATGTAGAACAGCCGCGCCCATTGCAGCGAGAACCCGGTGCTGCCTTGCAGGCATTGCAGGTACTGGCGCAGCGTGTCCTTGGCGATGGCGTACGGCGTGGTGGGCCGGGTGGGCGTCCTGGCATCCAGGGGGCCGTCCTGCATGCCGTATTCCTGGCAGGTGCCGGTGACCAGCACGGTGCTGACGCCCGACTCCACCAGCTTGCGTATCAAGCCGCAACTGGCGGGCAGGTTGTCCTCGATGTGGGACAGCGAGCGGTAGTCCGGCAGGCCGGACCAGGCCAGGTGTATCAACCCGGCATCCGGCTGCGGCGTGAAGCCGAACGACTGGCTGCGCAGGTCCACGCAATGGAAGTCGACCTGGGCATGCCAGGGCATGCGCGCCGCCTTGTTCTTGTCACGCCCGAGGGCGACGACCCGATGGCCCCGCTGCAACAGCAAGGGCACGACGTACTGGCCGATGAAGCCGGTCGCGCCGCTGACGATGACCTGGCGCGGCGCGGCGGACGGGAGGGCGTGGGCGTCGCTCATGGGAGGGAGGGGGGCTGCACGGCGTGCCGCGTCAGTTGATGGCCAGGGAAGGGATGGCCGTGACGAACTGCGCGCCCCACTGCTGGCGGGCATACGCCAGTTGCTCGCCGATCTCGGCCTTCAGGTTCCAGGGCAGGACCAGGATGTAGTGCGGCCGATCCTGCCGCAACACCTCTTCGTCGACGATCGGGATATGGCTGCCCGGCAGGTGCTGGCCCTGCTTGGCGGGATTGCGGTCCACGACGTAAGGCAGCAGGTCCGGGCGCACGCCGGCATAGTTCAGCAGGGTATTGCCCTTGGCGGCCGCGCCGTATGCGCCCACCCGCTTGCCCTCGGCGCGGGCCGTGAGCAGGAACGACAGCAAGCCGTTCTTGGCCTGGTTCGCGTGGGCCTGGAAGCGCTGGTAATAGGCCTGGGTGCGGATGCCGGCGGCGTCCTCTTGTTCCAGCATGCCGGCTACGCCGGCCGACACGGCATGCGTGCCGGTGTCGGCGCGTTGCGCATACACGCGCAGGCTGCCGCCGTGCGTGGGCAGTTCCTGGACGTCGAATACCTGCAGGCCGTTGGCGGCGAAGATGGCGTGCACCGCGGTCAGCGACAGGTACGAGTAGTGCTCATGGTAAGCCGTGTCGAACTGGTGCTCGGCGGCCATGCGCAGCAGGTGCGGGAACTCGAACGTCGCGACGCCGCTCGGCTTGAGCAGGCAGCGGAAGCCGCCCACGAAATCATTGATGTCGGGGACGTGCGCCAGCACGTTGTTGGCCGCCATCAGGTCGGCCGCGCGGCCTTGTTCCGCCAGCGCCTGGCCCAGCTCCACGCCGAAGAACTGTTCGATGATGTCCAGGCCGAGCTTGCGGGCGGCGGCGGCCGTGCTGGCCGTCGGCTCGATGCCGTAGCAGGGTACGCCCGCGTCCTTCACGTATTGCAGCAGATAGCCGTCATTGGCGGCGATCTCGACCACCCTGCTGTCGACGCCCAGCCCGAAGCGCGCGATGCTGTCGGTGACGTAGCGCCGCGCGTGCTCCAGCCAGGAGCGCGAGAAGGAACTGAAGTAGGCATATTCTTCGGTGAACAGCGCCTCGCGGCCCGCGTAGTCCTCGGTCTGGACCAGCCAGCAGCTTTCGCAGACCAGCAGGCGTAGCGGAAACCAGACTTCCGGGCGGTTCAGGTCGCCGGGTTTCAGGTAGGCATTGGATGGCGGGGCGTTGCCCAGATCCAGAAAGGGCAAGCGCAGTTCCGCGCTGCAATGGCGGCACTTCATGGTTCCAATCCTTGGAATTCGGAGTCGATGAACCCGTGGCGGCGGTCGCGGTCGGACACTTCCGTCACGGGTTCGGGCCAGGCGATGCCCAGCCGCTCATCCTGGTGATGCAGTCCGCCCTCGGACGAGGGCACGTAGGGCGCGGTGTGGCAGTAGATCAGTTCCACGTCGTCCGTCAGCGTCTGGAACCCGTGCGCGAAACCCGCGGGAATGAACAGGCCGTGTCCGTTCTCGGCCGACAGGCGTTCGGCATGCCACTGCAGAAACGTCGGGGAGCCGCGCCGCAGGTCGACCGCGACGTCCCAGACCTCGCCGCGGATGCACTGGACGAGCTTGGCGTCCGCATCCGGGTGATGCTGGAAATGCATGCCGCGCACCGAACCCCGGCGCGAGGTGTAGCTGTGATTGACTTGCGCCACGGAACCCTGCCACCCGCAAGCATGCAGTTCGGTCGGGCTGAACAGGCGGGCGAAGAAGCCCCGCGTATCGCCGATACGCTTGCGCCTTATCAGCATCAGTCCGTCCAGCGGCGTCGGATCGACGGTGAAGCTCATGCCGCCGCCTCGTAGGCGTTCAGGTCGGCCTCACACAACAGGCGGGCGTTCGTGCCCGAATCGAATGCGCGATACCAATGCATCGTGCGCGACACGGATTCGGCCAGGGTCCAGCGGGGCGCCAGGCCCA
This sequence comes from Bordetella ansorpii, assembly GCF_900078705.1. Taxonomy (GTDB): domain Bacteria; phylum Pseudomonadota; class Gammaproteobacteria; order Burkholderiales; family Burkholderiaceae_B; genus Bordetella; species Bordetella ansorpii_A. The sequence continues at coordinate 287,141 of NZ_FKIF01000007.1, read as the reverse complement.
GCACGGCACGGCTGTGCGAGGTGTCGAGGTTCAGCAGGCCCGCCTCATGGGGGCCGGCGTTGTCGGTGCCAAAATGGACCTCGCCGCTGCCGTAGGCGGCGCGGGCCAGCTCCACGACATGCCTGACCGGCGCGGCATCCGACACGTCCGGGCCGAAGTTGTACGCACCGGCGCTGGCCGGGCGCTGCCACAGTTCCTGGGCAAGTCGCAGATAGCCCGCCAGGGGCTCCAGTACGTGTTGCCACGGACGCACGGCATCGGGACGGCGTATGTCGAGGGGCTGGCCGCTCTGCCAGGCGCGTATGGCGTCGGGCAGCAGCCGGTCCTCGGACCAGTCGCCGCCGCCGATCACGTTGCCGGCGCGCGCGCTGGCGACAGCCAGGCCTTGGGCCGCCAGAAAGGCGTCGCGATAGCAGGCGATCGCCAGCTCGCAGGCCGCCTTGCTGGCGCTGTAGGGATCATGTCCGCCCAGGGCGTCCGTCTCGCGGTACGGATAGTGCCATTCCTGGTTGCGGTAGACCTTGTCGGTCGTGACGGCCACGACGGCGCGGACGCTGTCCACGTGGCGCACGGCGTCCAGCAAGTGCACCGTGCCCATCACATTGGTCGAGAACGTTTCGACGGGCACCCGGTAGCTGGCCCGGACCAGCGGCTGCGCCGCCAGGTGCAGCACGATCTCGGGCTGGGCTTCCCGGACGATCGCGGCCAGGGCGTCCCTATCGCGGATATCGCACAGCCGGCTATCCATGTCGTGCGACAGGCGCAGTTCGTCGAACAGGGCGGGCCGCGCATCCGGGGGCAGGGCGATGCCCGTCACCTGGGCGCCCAGGCGCGTCAGCCACAACGACAGCCAGCTACCCTTGAAACCGGTGTGCCCCGTCACCAGGACGCGCCGGCCGCGGTAGATATCGCCGAACGGGCTCACTCCCACTTTCTCCAGGGGGGATTGCCTTGCGACCAGAGCTGTTCGAGGTGGTTCTTGTCGCGCAAGGTGTCCATGGCCTGCCAGAAACCGCTATGGCGGTGCACCATCAGTTGATGCTCGGCGGCCAGCCGCATGAGCGGCTCGTTCTCGAAGCTGGTCTGATCGCCCTCGATGTAATCCAGCACGGAGGGATTCAGTACGAAATAGCCGCCGTTGATCCAGGCGCCGTCGCCGGCGGGCTTCTCGCGGAAGCTCATGACGGCGTCGTTCTCGATGTCCAGGGCGCCGTATCGGCCGGGCGGCTGGATGGCCGTCACGGTCGCCGGCTTGCCATGCTTCAGGTGGAAATCGACCAGCGAGCGGATGTCGATGTCGCTGACACCGTCGCCATAGGTGAAGCAGAAGGGCTCATCGTCCAGGTGGTCGCGCACGCGCTTCAGGCGGCCGCCGGTCAGGGTATCCTCGCCGGTGTTCACCAGCGTCACGCGCCACGGCTCGGCATAGCGGTGATGCACTTCCATGGCGTTGCGGCTCATGTCGAACGTGACGTCGGACATGTGCAGGAAATAGTTGGCGAAGTACTCCTTGATGACGTACCCCTTGTACCCGCAGCAGATCACGAAATCGTTGATCCCGTGATGCGAGTACGTCTTCATGATATGCCAGAGAATCGGCTTGCCGCCGATCTCGATCATGGGCTTGGGCTTGAGATACGACTCTTCGGAGATCCGGGTGCCGTAGCCCCCGGCAAGAATCACCGCTTTCATGATGTATGCCTGCGTCGAAAAAAGCGCCCGGCGATCGGGCGTGCGTTTTGTCAGCGAAACCGCTTTGCCAGGACCTGCTGAACGGTGTGTTGGAAAGACGCGATCGAAGCCGGAGGCATGTGACTGCGGGCCAGCGTCGCGATGTCGTCGCGGTAGTAGCGATAGAGGCCGGATGCGGGCAGGGCCTCTTTCTTTCCGGTGATGCGTTCGGCCGCCGACTCCGCGCGCTGCTTGAAGAAGCGCCGGAAGTACTTGGGACCGTTGTTCATGTACTCGAGGTGCCCCTTCCACAGCAGGTGGCTGATCAGGACGTGGTCGCACGACATGGTCTGGCGCATGTCGCAATCCTGCAGGTGCGCGCGCCGGAACATCGAGTGGATGATGGTGCAGTTGGCGAGCTTGACCACGGAGTCGAGGTAGCGTTGCGCGGGCTTGTCGCTATTGAACTCGTAGATGGCGGCGGGCATTTCCCGCTCGATGGTGCCTTCATGGACCGAATAGGGGCGTCCGAACACCATGGACAACTTGTCGTTCTCGTCCAGCCGCTTGATGGCGTTCGACACATAGTCGGGCGACAGGTAATCGTGGCCGCCCAGCCACATGAAGTACTCGGACTGGGCGGCCATGAAAGCGAACGTGAAGTTCGTCATGGAGCCCTTGTTCTGGTCATGCCGATGCAGCTTGAAGCGTGAATCGCCGCCGGTCAGATCCTGGACGATCTCGAGCGTGCGGTCGGTCGAGGCGTTGTCCGAGATCAGGAAGCCGACATCGTCCGCGTCCTGCGCGAGCAGGCTGCGGATCGTGTGCTCGATGTACTTCTCTTCGTTATAGACCGGAACGCCGACGCAGGCCTTGCGCGGGGGCTCGGCCAGCAGGATGGCGGGCACCTCGATGCGGTTGCGCAGGTCGAGCGTCGAGGCCTCCGGCTCTTCGTCGCGCAGCAAGCCGTTGGCGCGCAGGAATCGCGTCGCCGACGGCTCGTCGAGGCGCGCCAGCAGATTGAACGCCAGATCCGAGGCGTGATAGACCGTGTGCAGCAGGAAGGCCAGCTTGCGCAGTTGGTTCGGTTCCAGGGTAGCGAGGCGCGCCTCATCCGGCACGAACAACGCGTTGGCATGCACCAGTTGCGAGCCGCCGAAGGGCTGTTTCAGCGGAGTCTCGGCTGGCAGCGAGCTGTGGTGGTGCAGGCCGTCCAGACGCAGCAGGCGCATGCCGTACCGCGCCATCTGGGCGATGAGCGAGGACAGGTCGGGCTGATCCTGGTAGATCTGCATGAACATGACGCGTGCATGCACCAGCAGCATGTCCGGCATCAGCCCTTCGGCGCCGCGCAGGATCGCCAGGCTGTCATGCCTGTCGTCCAGGATCAGCCAGTCGATCCGTTCCAGGCCTTCGATGGCGTCCAGCCTGACCGTCTGCACGGGCAACCGGGCCAGCACGTTGGCGCCTGCGCGCGAATAGGGGGGCTGTTGATCGAGGGGCAGCAGATTCAGCGTGCCGGAGAACGAGGCTTCCAGGCAGGCGTTCAGCGTCCGGGGCTGCCCGTCGCCCAGGGCGAATTCGGTGTGATAGTGCTGGATGCGGCCGTCATGCAGAAGCTTGTCCGCATCCTGGGTGTTGCTGGCCGGGTCGATGACAATCATCGACAGCGTCTTGGTGCGCGCCAGGTCCTTGTACTTCCAGCCGCGCACCATGGAGGCCCCATGGTCCAGCGTCACGATGCGTCCTTGGAAAGCGAAACTGAACTGCGTGTCCTCTTGCGCTGTCTGCGCCTTGGGATGAGACACCACGGTCGGCGCGTCGTCGTCCTCGAACCAGGGCTGGCCGTCGGGCGTGAAGGCCAGCGCGGCGGGCTTGCGGCCGGCGCAGTATCGTTGCCAGATCGCCCGCAGGGCGTCGCCCAGGTGGCCGGCGAATTTCTTGCCGTCGCAGATGGGGGATTCGAGCAGGATCTGGCGCAGGTGGCTGCGGATGGTGGCCAGCGCCTGCAGGTCGGACACCAGTTCCAGCGCACGGGCACGGTACTGGTCCCAGTCCTGGGCCACCAGTTCGGCCATGCCGGCGTTGACCAGGTGCGTGGCCGAGTGCCGGCCGGCGAACGTCGGGCCTGGCAGGCTGACGACGGGCACGCCCATCAGCATGGCTTCGCAGGTGGTCAAACCGCCGGAATAGGGCCAGGGATCCAGCGCCACGTCGATGTCGTTGTAACGGCCGAACAGGTCGTAATGCAGGGACTGGCCCTCGAACATCACGCGCTCTTCGGCCACGCCTTCGGCGGCCATGATGGCCACGATACGCTTGCGCAAGTCGGGGCTTTCGTACGGGCCGCTCTTGAGCAGCAGCCGCGAATCGGGCACCTGCATCATCAGGCGCGCCCATTCCGTCAACAGCACGTCGTTGATCTTGGTCGGGTTGTTGAAGCAGCCGAACGTGATGTATCCGTTCTTCAGCGCCGGCAACGGGCCCACCGCGGGCACTTTGGGGGGCGGCACGTAGCAGATGTAGTCGTCCGGCATGCGGATCAGCTTCTCGGTATAGAAGCCGTCGCTGTCGGGGGGGCTTTCGATGCTGTCGGTGATCAGATAGTCGATGAAGTCGACGCCCGTCGTGTTGATCAGGCCACCGACCCATTTCACCAGCAGCGGCGCGGGCTCCATGGCCATCGAGCGCATGCGCGTACCCGCATTGTGGCCGGCCAGGTCGATCAGGATGTCGATCTTGTCGTCACGGACGCGCTGCGTGAACTGGTCGTCCGTCATCTTGGCCGTGGATACCCACGACGCCGAGATATTCATCAGGCGTTGCGTCAGGTGATCGACGACGGGGCTGGTCGTGTAGCAGTAGAGTTCCACGCCCATCGAGTCCAGGTGCTCGAGCGCGGTGGTCGTCATGGCGCCCACCGGATGCTGGCGGAACCCGTCCGAGAACAGGCCGATGCGCAGGCGGCGGTCTGGGGACAGATCGTCCGGTACCGGGCGCACCTGGCGCGTCTCGGGCAGGAAGATGGCGCCCCAGTTCTTGCAGGCGGCCAGGATGTCCTCGCGCGTACGCGTGGGCATGTAGTGCATCAGCGTGACGAGATTCGAGTGCGCGAACGGGCTCTTGGGCATGAGCTCGACCGCTTTCCTATAGCACTCTTCGGCTTGCTCGAACAGACAAAGGTCGCGCTTGATGTTGCCGAGGTTGGTCCATTGCCCGAAGGTACTTTGCCCTTCGGCGATCAGCTTGCGCAGCGCGGCCTCGGCCTCTTCATATTTGAAGCGGCGGGTCAGGATGATGGCGCGCGTGGCTTGCGCGGATTGATCCTCGGGCCGGTGCTTCAGGGATTCTTCGATATGGTGCAGCGCCCCGATGTTGTCGTTCAGGTGCATCAGCACATGCGCCATGCCTTGATGGCCCGGCACGCAGTTCTCGTCCAGTTCGAGGGCTTGCGTGAAATGCTGGCGAGCCACGGCCTGGTTGTCGGCCTGCAATTCGATCATGCCCAACAGCGCGCGTGCATGGGCGTCCTGAGGCGCCAACTCGCAAGCCTGCTGTGCGGCCGAACGGCCTTCGTCGAACTCCTTGACCTGCAACAGGTTCCGGGCGAACTCCTTCCAGGCGTGGACATCGTCCGGCGAACGGCGGGTGCGTTCCTGCGCCTGTTCGAGGGTCAGCGCGACGATGGCGCCCTGTGCTCGCGGAATGCTCTTGAGCAGCTGTTGGCGGTTGGGTTTGTTTTTCATGGAAGCAGGACGCTAAACGAGTTCTCGCAGCAGTGTATGGGGCGGGCAGGGCGGCGAATTGCGCGGTAAACCAAGGAAATTGGCCGTATTTCCTTGCACGTGTCTTTCATGCGCCAACGGCGGCCAAAAAAAAGCCCCTGGCCGAAGCCAGGGGCTTTTGTCCGTTCGGTGGCGGCCATGGAGGCCGGCCACCGCGTAGCCGTGCTTAGCGCAGCAGCGACAGAACGGTCTGGGGAACTTGGTTGGCCTGGGCCAGAACCGAGGTGCCAGCCTGTTGCAGGATCTGGGCCTTGGTCATGTTCGACACTTCCGTGGCGTAGTCGGCATCTTCGATACGCGAACGGGCGGCGGACAGGTTGTTCACCGTGTTGTTCAGGTTCGTGATGGTCGATTCGAAACGGTTCTGGATCGCGCCCAGGTCGCTACGCAGCGAGTCGACGGAGGCCAGGGCCTTGTCGATCGAAGCCAGCGGGTCGACCAGGACTTCGTTGCCGGCGGTCGCCGACACGGCACCCGTGGTGGCGTTCACGGTGGCGGCGTAGTACGTCGTTTCGCCGTTGGCCACGTTCTTCACGTAGTAGTTGTCGCCATCCTTGACCAGGCTGTTGGTGCCCGAGAACGACACGCCCGACAGGTCGGCGGTCACGGCCGGAGCAGCGGCTTCGGCCAGGACTTGCGAGGCCGAAACTTCGACGCCGGCGGTGGCGATGCCAGTCAGGGCGGTGGCGGAGCCGGTGGCCGAAGCCAGGTCAACGCTGACCTTGCCGGTATCCAGGTCGATCGTGGCGTTGTAGTACGTCGAGCCGGACTGGACGTAGTAGGCGGTGGTGGCGCCACTGGGGTCGTTCACCATGAAGACCGAGTCAACGGTCGGGGCGGCCGGTTCTTCCAGAGCGGCGCTCTTGGCGACGGACAGCTGAACCACGCCAGCGCCGTTGTCGAACTCGGTGGCATTGGCGTTGATGTTGGCCGTCGTGATGGCGGCGCTGATGCCACCCACGGTGACGGTGCCGGCGCTGGGATCGTACGTGGCGGTGTAGTACACCGAGCCGTCGGCCGAAGCGTACAGCTGGTTGTCTTCACCGACGTACAGTTGATACGTGCCGCCGCCTTCCGTGGCGAACGAGAAGTCGGTCCACTTGGCCGAGGTGCCGGCCTGGATGGTGGTGACGTTCTGGAAGCCCTTGCTGCTGATCGCGTTGCCGACGTCCAGCTTGCCCAGACCCAGGGTCGTGGCGTTGATCTGCTTCAGGTCGATCGTGATCGTTTCGTCGTCGTTGGCGCCGACCTGGATCTTGATCTTCGAGTCGCTGGCCAGAACCTTGACGCCGTTGAACTGGGTCTGTTCCGACACGCGGGTGATTTCGTCCAGGCGCTGGGTGATTTCAGCCTGGATCGATTCCAGGTCCGAATCCGAGTTCGTGCCGTTGGCGGCCTGGTTGGTCAGCTCGCGAACGCGCTGCAGGTTGTTGTTGATTTCGTTCAGGGCGCCTTCGGTCGTCTGGGCCAGCGAGATGCCGTCGTTGGCATTGCGGGCGGCTTGGGTCAGACCCTTGACGTTGGCGGTGAAGCGGTTGGCGATGGCCTGACCGGCGGCATCGTCCTTGGCGCTGTTGATGCGCAGGCCGGACGAGAGGCGCTCGATGGCGGAACCCAGCGCCGACTGGGACTTGTTCAGGTTGTTTTGTGCAACCAGCGACAAGTAGTTGGTGTTGATAACAGCAGCCATGAATAGCTCCCAAGAGAGAAAGGCTTCTTCAAACCGGGCAGCTCGGGCCGCCCTACGTGGCGGGCCAGGGACTGTCCCGCTGCCTGGGTTACGGCGCGTTGATCGCAAGCTTTAGGGCATGTGCTCGCGGATTTCGTGTTTTTCGGCGGGAAGTTTTGTAACAGGGGAGGCTGCCCCTGGGGCGCCGGCCCGCAAGCCGGCCTTGGCCGGCCCGGGCCGGGGCGCGTCAGACGACCTGCGTGAGATGGACGTCCGAGGGCAGTTGATGCCAGGCCTGTTCTTTCAGGTGAGCGCGGATGCGGGCCGTGGCCTGCGAACGCAACTGGCAGACGCGCGCCTCGGTGACGTTGAGCACGGCGCCGATTTCCTTCAGGTTCAGGCCCTGCTCGTAACAGAGCGACATCAGCAGCTTCTCGCGCTCGGGCAGGGCGTCGATCGCCTGGATGAGGGCGCGGCGCAGGTCGCCGGCCAGCAGGCTGTCCAGCGGCGTGGCCTGGTCGCCCGCCGGGGCGTCATACCACTGGCCGTCGCCTTCGCCCTCACGGCCGAAATCTTCGTAGTGCAGGATCTGGATGCCTTGCGCATCGGCCAGCATTTCACGGTACTCGGTCAGCGGCACGCCCAGTTCGGTTGCGATCTCGGTCTCGCTGGGCTGGCGCATCAGGAGCTGCTCCTGGCGCTGGATGGCGGTCTCGATGCGGCGGCTCTTGCTGCGCACGCTGCGCGGCAGCCAGTCCTGGCTGCGCAGCTCGTCGAGCATGGCGCCACGGATGCGGGCCGTGGCGTAGGTCTCGAATTGTGCGTCGGGGTTTTCCTGGTAGCGGCGGACGGCGTCCAGCAGCCCGATCATGCCGGCCTGGATCAGGTCGTCGAGCTGCACGCTGGCCGGCAGGCGCGCAAGCAACTGGAGGGCCAGCTTGCGAACCAACGGAGCGTAATGAACCAGGCTGTCTTCGGCGTTAAGCATTCAGTGTCTGTCTGCGGGGGACTCGCACGGTGCGCAGGCAATGGCGTTGCAAACGAGCCACAGATCACGCCGTCGTGGGCGCGGCCCGCAAGGGTCTTTCTTGCGGTGAGATTGTCGGAGAAACGCGACGATTCATTCGTGCAAGAACGCAACTTTTTGAGCACTTATTTACGGCTTTGCCCATATTGTGGCGTAATGCATGTAACGCCGATGTTTCGACGTTCGTGAAATGAATGATGATTCTCAAACTTTTGACATGACTGTCATAAAAACTGACGAACTGCATGGTAAATTGAATCCAATTTGCGATGAAATGACACATTTCGCATAAATCTACAAAGGTCCTGCGGCATTGAGCGGGGCAGGGCCTGGGTTGTCGCCTCGCTGCGGCAGCCTGTCACCGGAGAGTTAAGTGAAAACAGCCGATAGTTCGTTGCTTGCCGACATTCGCGAAGTCAATCTTTCATATCTGCTGCTGGCTCAGCGCATGTTGCGTGACGACCACGCCGCTTCGATGTTCCGCCTGGGCTTCAGCGCCGAGGTCGCCGACATCCTGGTGCGCCTGTCGCCGGCCCAGTTGGTCAAGCTGGCCAGTTCCAGTTCCGTGCTGTGCCGTTTCCGCTTCGACGACTACAGCCTGCTGTCCGCGTTGACGCAAGACGTCCTCGGCGGGGCACTGCAACAGGCTCATGCCACCATCCTGCTGGCCAAGCAGCCTGTCGAAGAACTGGCCTGACGGCGCCCGCCATGCCAATCAAGAGCGTTTCGCAGGAAGCCGACGAAATCCTGCTGGCCAGCGCAATGATCACGCTGGGGGCCCGCCTGCAGGTCCTCGAGGCCGAAACGAGCCTCAGCCATGACCGTCTGGCCCGCCTGTACCGCGAAATCCGCGGTTGTTCTCCTCCCAAGGGCATGCTGCCCTTTTCGGTTGACTGGTTCATGACCTGGCTGCCGAACATCCATTCCTCGTTGTTCTACAACGTCTTCTCGTTCCTCAATGCACGCACCTCCAGCAAGGGCATCCGGGCCGTCATCGACGCCTATCGCCTGTACCTGGAGAATGCGCGGGTCGATGGCGCGCCTCCCGATGAGCCGGTGCTGAGTTTCACCCGCGCCTGGATGCTGGTGCGCTTCTTCGACAGCGGCATGTTGCAGTTGTCGGCGTGCAAGCAGTGCGGCGGGCATTTCATCGCCCACGCGCATGATCCGCAGTCCGATTTCGTCTGCGCGATCTGCCGTCCGCCTCCCCGCGCGGGCAAGACCCGTGCCGCCAAGGCGCGCGGGGCTGCAGTCAAGGCAAGCCTGGATACGGCACGCTCCTGAATTCCTTAAGGGTGCGCAAACACGCCAAAAACCCCTAAAAACCCCCCGTAACCCACGCTTTTGGCGTGGGTGGGGCGGGCGATCATTACGGCGGGATTGTTCGGACTACATTGGCAGGGGCCTAATGTGTTGATTGTTATCGGTTATTTGGTGGTCATCGGCTCCGTGGTCGGCAGCTTCGTGGCCATGGGCGGCCACCTGGGCGCGCTGTATCAGCCGTTCGAGGTCGTGCTGATCGCGGGCGCGGCGCTCGGCGCGTTCGTGGCCGGCAACAGCAAGAAATCGCTGGTGCTGGTCAAGCAGGCGCTGCCCAAGTCCCTGAAAGGTTCGCCTTACAGCAAGCAGGTGTACATGGAACTCATGGCGCTGCTGTATGTGCTGCTGAACAAGGCGCGCCGCGAAGGCCTGATGGCGATCGAGTCGCACATCGAAGACCCGTCCTCCAGCCCGATCTTCAGCGAGTATCCCGGCATCTTGCGCGACGACAAGCTGATGGAATTCATCACCGACTATCTGCGCATCATGATCAGCGGCAACATGAGCTCGTTCGAGATCGAAACGCTGATGGACGAGGAAATCGACACCTACCGGCACGAACAGGAAGTGCCCGTGCATGCGTTGCGCGCCGTGGCCGACGGGCTGCCTGCATTCGGGATTGTGGCCGCGGTGCTGGGCGTGATCAAGGCGCTGGCCGCCGTCGACCAGCCCCCCGCCATCCTGGGCGACCTGATCTCCAAGGCGATGGTCGGTACGTTCCTGGGCATTCTGCTGTCTTACGGCTTCGTCGGTCCGCTGGCCTCGCAGATCGAGCGCCGCACCGCCGAGTCCATCAAGGTGCTGGAGTGCATCAAGGTCACGCTGCTGGCCAGCATGAACGGCTATCCCCCGCAACTGGCTGTAGAGTTTGGCCGCAAGGTGCTGTTCTCCGCCGTGCGTCCCACCTTCAGCGAGCTCGAAGAGCACGTGCGCCAGGCCAAGGCCGCGCCGGGCCGTGCCTGATCCGCTGGATTGAAAACACGCCGCCATGAGCACCGTCAACAATCACCGCGTCGTCATCCGGCGCAAGAAGTCGCACGGGGATGCGCACCACGGCGGGAGCTGGAAGATCGCCTACGCCGACTTCATCACCGCGCTGATGGCGTTCTTCCTGGTCATGTGGCTGATCAGCATCGTGCCACGCGAAGAATTGAAAGGCATCGCCGAGTATTTCCGCATGCCGCTGTCGGTGGCCATCGCGGGCGGTCCGAAGAATTCGGCCGAACGCAGTGCCATCCCGGGCGGCGGTCCGGACCCCCTGCGCGACGAAGGCGAGGTCCGCCGCGCGCAGGGCACGCGCATGCAGGCCCAGACCATCAGCGCGGATGCCGAGCGGCGTGACCGCCATCGCCTGGAACGCCTGCGCCAGCGGCTGGAGAACGTCATCGAAAGCAGCCCGGTGCTGCAGAAGTTCCGGCCGCAGTTGCTGATCGACATCACGACCGAAGGCCTGCGCGTGCAGATCGTCGATAGCCAGAACCGGCCGATGTTCGCCACCGGCAGCGCCGAGGTCAAGCCCTATATGCGGGACATCCTGCGCGAGCTGGGGCCGGTGTTGAACGAGCTGCCCAACAAGGTCAGCATCGCCGGCCACACCGACGCCACGCAGTACGCCCGGGGCGAGCGCGCCTACAGCAACTGGGAACTCTCGGCTGATCGCGCCAACGCGTCGCGCAAGGAACTGGTGGCGGGCGGCATGAACGAAGGCAAGGTCATTCGCGTGCAGGGTCTGGCCTCCAGCATGAGCCTGGTTAAGGACGACCCCTATGCTGCCGTTAACCGCCGCATCAGCTTGGTGGTCTTGAACGAATCTACCCAGCGCCGCCTCGAGTCCGAGAACGCGGCCGCCGCCGACGTAACCGCCGACAGCGCGCAGCAGGTCGACCAGGCGCTGAATCCGCAATTCGACGCGCAAGCGCCAGCGAAGCAATAGGAAGAGCAATGACATCCACGATTCTGGTGGCGGATGATTCGACGACCATGCGCATGATCGTCAAGACGGTGCTGTCGCAAGCCGGATGGCAGGTGCTGGCCGCCAAAGACGGCCAGGAAGCCCTGGCGCTGGCACAGACCAGCCGGGTGGACCTGGTGGTCAGCGACTGGAACATGCCTGTCATGGGCGGCCTGGGCCTGATCCAGGGCCTGCGCGAGCAGCCTCAGTATCAACATACTCCGGTGCTCGTGCTGACCACCGAAGAAGACGACATCAGCAAGTCCGCGGCCCGCGATCTGGGCGTCAGCGGATGGCTGAACAAGCCGCTCGACCCGCAAGTCCTGGTCGAGTTGGCCGCGGAACTGCTGGGCGAGACGCCGCAGGATTGATCAGGTTCACATAAGGTAAACACCTGCCATGAGTTCTGGCCTGGACCTCAGTCAGTTCTACGAAACCTTCTTCGATGAAGCGGACGAACTGCTGGCCCAAATGGAGCAACTGCTGCTCGAACTGGACGTGCAAGCGCCCGATATCGAACAGCTGAATGCGATTTTTCGTGCCGCTCACTCCATCAAGGGTGGCGCGGCGACCTTCGGCTGCTTTCAGAAGCTGGCCGGAACCACCCACCTGCTCGAAAACCTGCTGGACGCCATCCGGCGGGGTGAGATGGCGCTGCGCGTCGACATGGTAGATATTTTCCTGGAGACGAAGGACGTGCTGAAGAGCCAGTTGGATGCCTACCGGTCGTCCGAGGAGCCCGATGAGGCCGTATTCGAGCGCATCTGCGCCGTATTGCGGCAACTGGCCCTTGAAGACGGCCACGCCGCGCCGGCGCAACCGGCGGCGGCTCCTGCCCCCGCTCCCGCCGCTGTCGCCGCGCCCGCGCCCGTAGCCGTGCCGGCTCCCGCGCCCGTTGCGGCCGAACCCGTGCAGCAGCCTGCCGGCGATCTGCCCACCAAGGTGCGCATCAGCAAGGTGTCCGACAAGGATGCCGATTCGTTGCTCGAAGAGATGGGCAACCTGGGCAAAGTCCTGGCCAGTGACCGCAGCGGCGGCGCGCTGGCCGTGTGGGTGCAGACGACCTGCTCGGCGGCCGATATCGAGGCGGTCTGCTGCTTCATCATCGATTCCGACCAGCTCGAAGTCACGCGCGAGGCCGCCCCGGCGCAAGCCGCCCCGGCCGATGCCGGGGTGCTGGAGCAGTTCGAGCAGGCCGCCGCCAGCTTCACGCCCGCCGTGGCCGCCGCGCCCGTCGCCGCCGCCATCGAGACGGCGGCGCCCGCCGCCGCGGCGCCGGCCCGTGCCGCGCGCGCTCCCGCCGCGCAGCATGCCGACAAGGAGTCCACCTCCATCCGCGTGGGTGTCGAGAAGGTCGACCAGATCATCAATCTGGTGGGCGAACTGGTCATCACGCAGGCGATGCTGGCACAGCAGGCCTCGTCGCTGGATCCGGTGCTGCACGACCGCCTGCTCAACGGCATGGAACAGCTCGAGCGCAACGCGCGCGACCTGCAGGAATCCGTGATGTCCATCCGCATGATGCCGATGGACTACGTGTTCAGCCGCTTTCCCCGCCTGGTGCGCGACATCGCCGGCAAGATGGGCAAGCAGATCGAACTGCAGACCTACGGCCGCGCCACCGAGCTGGACAAGAGCCTGATCGAACGCATCATCGATCCGCTGACGCACCTGGTGCGCAACAGCCTGGACCACGGCATCGAAACGCCCGAGAAGCGCATCGCCGCCGGCAAGGAGCCCACGGGCCAGTTGGTGCTGTCGGCACAGCACAACGGCGGCAACATCGTCATCGAAGTCAGCGACGACGGTGGCGGCCTGAACCGCGAGCGCATCCTGAAGAAGGCGCTGTCGCAGGGCATGGCCGTGAACGAGAACATGCCCGACGATGAAGTCTGGCAACTGATTTTCGCGCCCGGTTTCTCCACCGCCGAACAGATCACCGATATCTCCGGCCGTGGCGTGGGCATGGACGTCGTGCGTCGCAACATCCAGGACATGGGCGGCCATGTGCAGTTGTCCAGCGAGACGGGCAAGGGCACCACCACGCGCATCGTGTTGCCGCTGACGCTGGCCATCCTCGACGGCATGTCGGTCCGGGTGGGTGAAGAGACCTTCATCCTGCCCCTGAACCACGTGACCGAATCGCTGCAACCGACGCAAGACCAGCTGTACACGGTGGCGGGCAACGAGCGCGTGATGCACGTGCGCGGCGAATACCTGCCGCTGGTCGAGATGCACCGCGTGTTCTCGGTGGGCGGCGCACAGGCCGATCCCACCCAGGCCATCGCCGTCATCATGCAGGCCGAGGATCGCCGCTTCGCCCTGCTGGTGGACCATCTGGTCGGCCAGCACCAGGTCGTGGTGAAGAACCTCGAGGCCAACTACCGCAAGGTGCCGGGAATCTCGGCGGCCACTATTCTTGGCGACGGCAGCGTTGCGCTGATCGTCGATGTATTCGCACTGGCGCGGGCCAATCGCGAGAAATGGGCCCAGCCCGAAGCCATCCTGAACTAAGGGAGCAAGACCATGGCAGCCAAACCGCAAACCCCGGCGACGCGCGTCGAAGACCAGGGTAGCGAATTCCTGGTGTTCACGCTGGGCGAAGAAGAGTACGGGATCGACATCCTGAAGGTGCAGGAAATCCGTGGCTACGATGCGAACGCGGTCACGCGTATCGCCAACGTGCCGCCCTTCATCAAGGGGGTGACGAACCTGCGCGGCATCATCGTTCCGATCGTCGACCTGCGCATCAAGTTCAACCTGGGCCGCGTCGAATACAACGAGCAGACCGTCGTCATCATCCTGAACCTCGATCGCCGCGTGGTGGGCATCGTGGTCGATGGCGTGTCGGACGTGCTGATGCTGAATTCCGGCCAGATCCGTCCGGCGCCCGAGTTCGGCGCCACGCTGTCCACCGAGTACCTGACCGGGCTGGGCACGGTCGACGAGCGCATGCTGATTCTCGTCGACATCGAACGCCTGATGACCAGCGACGAAATGGCGCTGGTCGAGAAAGTGGCTTCCTGAGCCCATCAGCGCAGGGACGGGGCGCATCGAACCCCGCGCCCGGCGCATGGCAGCGAACGCGGTCCGTGATTGATGAACATCATGCGCAATACTTTGGCAAACCTGTCCATTCGCAGCAGCCTGCTGGGCGTGCTGGGCTTTTTCTCCCTTCTGCTGGTCATTGGTGCGGTGCTGGGGGTCTTCTCCCTGCACCTGGGCAATGAGACGACCGCATCGCTCAAGCGGACCGAGGATATCGACGACGCGATGAGCCGCGTGGTCAATCACACCAAGGACGCCATCATCGCCTTGAACCGTGGCGCCATCGCCCATTACGGCGTGACCGTGCAGGCCCTGGCGGCCGCCCAGGCGGCCCAGGTCGCGCAGACCAAGACCGCGATCGACGCCGCCAACACTTCCCTGGCGGCGCTTGCCGCCCAGGCTTCCGCACCCGTTGCCGAAGGCGCCACCGCCGCGCCCATCCCGGCGCCGGCTCCGCTCGCCGTGCCGGCCGCCGTGGCGGCGCAGATGCCGTCGGGCATAGCCGGCCAGGCCGCGTCGATGGCGCAACGCGCCCAGGACAGCCTGGGCCGTGCGCAGGCCGAGTTCGAGCGTTACCAGGCCATGCCCAAGACCGAGGCGGCCCAAGCGGCGCTGAACGAGTTCGAGCAGGCCTATCGCGCGCTTACCCAGCAGGGCATCGCACCCGTGGTGGCGCTGCTGCAAAAGGGGGATCTGACCGGTTACTCCAGGCAGATCGAAAGCGCGATGGATGCGCCGGAAGCCCGCTTCCAGCGTTCGGTCGATGCCTTCGCGACCTGGCGCGCCACGCAGCTGGACGAGGCCTACAACATGGCCCAAACCCGCTACCACTATATCCTGGGCGCCGTCGCGCTGGGCGCCTTCGTGGCCGCCGTGCTGGTCTTCATGACCTACCTGTTCCTGCGTGGCCGCGTGTTGCGTCCGCTGAAGGAAGCCGGCATCCAGTTCGACCGCATCGCCGCGGGCGACCTGGCCACGCGGGTCGAGATGCGCGGCAACAACGAGATCGGCCAGTTGTTCGCGGCGCTCAAGCGCATGCAGGAAAGCCTGACGCGCACGGTCAGCACCGTGCGCCGTGGCGTGGACGAGATCAACGTGGGGTCGCGCGAGATATCCGCGGGCAACACCGACCTGTCCAGCCGTACCGAGCAGCAGGCGGCCTCGCTGGAAGAGACCGCGGCGTCGATGGAGCAGTTGGCGTCGACCGTGAAGCAGAACGCGGACAACGCGCGCCAGGCCAACCAGTTGGCGGCCAGCGCGTCGCAGGTGGCCGAGCGCGGCGGTTCGGCGGTGTCGGAGGTGGTCAACACGATGGAAGGCATCTCGGCGAGCTCGCGCAAGATCTCCGAGATCGTGTCGGTGATCGACGGCATCGCGTTCCAGACCAACATCCTGGCGCTGAACGCGGCGGTGGAAGCGGCGCGCGCGGGCGAGCAGGGCAAGGGTTTCGCGGTGGTGGCGGGCGAGGTTCGCTCGCTGGCGCAGCGCAGCGCGCAGGCGGCCAAGGAGATCAAGGTGCTGATCGAGGACTCGGTCAGCAAGGTCGATACGGGTTCGCAGCAGGTCGAACGCGCCGGGGCGACGATGCAGGAGATCGTCAGTTCGGTCAAGCGCGTGACGGACATCATGGGCGAGATTTCGGCGGCGTCGGAAGAGCAGTCCGGGGGCATCGACCAGGTGAACCGCGCGGTGTCGCAGATGGACGAGGTGACGCAGCAGAACGCGGCGCTGGTGGAAGAGGCGGCGGCGGCGGCGGGTTCGCTGCAGGAGCAGGCGCAGCGCCTGGCCGAGGCCGTGGCGATATTCCGCATCAACACCGGCGAGGTCATCGATGCCCCGTCCCCCCAATTGCAAGGCCGCGGCCGTCCCGAGCTGATGCAAGGCGAGGGCACCCCTGGCTTTGCATTGGCCGGGTCGTAAGTCGAGGGATCCAGCGTGGCCACCGCCCAGCCCTCGTCGGCCTTTTCGGCCGAACGGCAGTTCGAGTTCCGCGACAACGATTTTTCGCGCGTGCGCCGCATGATCTACGCGCGCGCGGGCATCTCGCTGGGCGATCACAAGCGGGAAATGGTCTACAGCCGGCTGGCGAGGCGCCTGCGGGCGCTGGGCCGGCAAGACTTCGGCGGCTATCTCGATCATCTCGAGGAACAGCCGGCCGCCCCCGAGTGGGAAAATTTCGTCAATGCCCTGACGACCAACCTGACGGCATTCTTCCGCGAATCCCATCACTTTCCGATCCTGGCCGAGTTCGCGCGCACGCGCGGCGGGCCGGTGTCGGTGTGGTGTTCCGCCGCCTCGACGGGCGAAGAGCCGTATTCGATCGCCATCACCCTGGCCGAGGCGCTGGGTTCGCGCGCGGCCGGCAGCAAGGTGATCGCCACCGACATCGATACGCAGGTGCTGGCCAGGGCCCGGGCGGGCGTCTATCCGTTCGAGCGGGTGTCCAAGCTCGACGAGGCCCGGCTCAAGCGCTTCTTCCTGCGTGGCAAGGGCGAGAACAGCGGGCACGTGAAGGTGCGTCCCGAGATCCAGGAGATGGTCACGTTCCAGACGCTCAATCTGCTGGCCCCCGATTGGCCGCTGAACGAGAAGTTCGACGTGATCTTCTGTCGCAACGTGATGATTTACTTCGACAAGCCCACGCAGTCGAAGATCCTGCAGCGCTTCGTGCCGCTGCTCAAGCCGGGCGGCCTGCTGTTCGCGGGCCATTCCGAGAACTTCACCTATATCAGCCGCAGTTTCCGCTTGCGCGGACAGACGGTCTATGACTGCGTCGGCAGTCCTGAATAGAGACGCACGAACAGAATGAAGAAAATCAAGGTCCTTTGCGTAGACGATTCCGCGCTGGTTCGCGGCCTGATGACCGAGATCATCAACGGGCATCCCGACATGGAAGTGGTTGCGGTCGCGCCGGATCCGCTGGTGGCGCGCGACCTGATCAAGCAGCACAATCCCGACGTCCTGACGCTGGACGTCGAAATGCCCCGCATGGATGGCCTGGATTTTCTCGAGAAGCTCATGCGCCTGCGCCCCATGCCGGTGCTCATGGTGTCGTCGCTGACCGAGCGCGGCGGTGAGATCACCATGCGGGCGCTGGAGCTGGGCGCGGTCGACTTCGTCACCAAGCCTAAGCTGGGCATCCGCGATGGCCTGCTCGAATACAGCGAGATCATTGCCGAGAAGATCCGCGCCGCCTCGCGGGCGCGCCTGCGCAAGAGCACGCCGCCCGCCGAAGGCGCTGCCGCGCCCGCACCGCAGCGCCTGCGCAGCCCGTTCTCCAGCTCCGAGAAGCTGGTTATCATCGGCTCGTCCACGGGCGGTACGGAAGCGATTCGCGAAGTATTGCGGCCGTTGCCCCCCGACAGCCCCGCGATACTCATCACGCAGCACATGCCGGCCGGTTTCACCAAGTCGTTCGCGCAGCGGCTAAATACCATGTGCGCGGTGACGGTGCGGGAGGCCGTGCATGGCGAGCGGGTGCTGCCGGGCCACGTGTACCTGGCTCCCGGCGGCGAGACGCACATGCGCCTGGGCCGCAGCGGCGCCAACTATGTCATCGAGTTGTTTGAGGGCGATCCGGTCAACCGGCATCGGCCGTCCGTGGATGTGCTGTTCCATTCCGCGGCCGAGTCGGCTGGCCACAATGCCATCGGCGTGATCCTGACCGGCATGGGCAAGGACGGCGCCGCCGGTCTGCTGGCGATGCGCCGGGCCGGCGCGCACACGATCGCCCAGGACGAGGCGAGCTGCGTCGTTTTCGGCATGCCGCGCGAGGCGATCGCGCTGGGCGCCGCGGAGGACGTGGTGACGCTGTCAAATATCAGCGAACGTATCCTCGACCGCCTGGGCGACCGTGGCCATCGGGTTTGAAATCACACTGGGCGCGGCAGCGCGTCCATAATCAATTCTTGGAGTGAAGATGGTAGACAAGGCCCTGAAGATTTTGGTGGTGGACGATTTCCCCACCATGCGGCGGATCATCCGCAACCTGCTCAAGGAACTGGGCTTCGAGAACGTGGACGAGGCGGAAGACGGCGCCATCGCGCTGGACAAGCTGCGGACCGGCGGCTTCCAGTTCGTCGTGTCCGACTGGAACATGCCCAATCTGGATGGTCTGGAAATGCTCAAGCAGATCCGCCAGGACCCGAGCCTGAAGAGCCTGCCCGTTCTGATGGTGACGGCCGAGGCCAAGAAGGAAAACATTGTTGCGGCCGCCCAGGCCGGCGCCAACGGCTATGTGGTCAAGCCGTTCACGGCCGCCACCCTGGAAGAGAAGCTGAACAAGATTTTCGAGAAACTGGCTGGCTGAACGAGGTTCCCCCATGAACGCCACGAATAGCGACGAGAAGAAGCCCGAAGCCGGCGACCTGATCCATCGCATCGCGTCACTGACGCGCATGCTGCGCGACAGCATGCGCGAGTTGGGTCTGGACCAGGCGATCAAGGATGCCGCCGAGGCCATCCCCGATGCCCGCGACCGCCTGCGCTATGTCGCGCAGATGACGGAGCAAGCCGCCAATCGCGTGCTCAACGCCACCGAAGCCGCCGGTCCGATTCAGGACGATATGGCGCGCAATGCGCGCGAGTTGGATGCGCGCTGGCAGTCGTGGTTCGATCAGCCGCTGGAGGTGCCCGAGGCCCGCGAACTGGTCAAGGACACGCGCGCCTTTCTGGCCGACGTGCCCAAGCAGACGCAGGAAACCCAGGCGCAGCTGATGTCCATCGTGATGGCCCAGGATTTCCAGGATCTCACCGGCCAGGTCATCATGCGCATGATGGACGTGGTCGGCGCGATCGAGCGCGAACTGCTGCAGGTGCTGCTGGACAATGTGCCCCAAGAGCGGCGCGACGAAGCCACCAGCCTGCTCAATGGTCCGCAGGTCAATCCGGAAGGCAAGGCCGATGTGGTGACCAGCCAGGACCAGGTCGACGATCTGCTGGCCAGCCTGGGCTTCTGACCGCGTCCGCCCGCCGTGAAGGCGGGCCGGACGGCGCAGCCAGCGGCAGGGCTCAGATGGGCGTGCGGTGCCGGAAACCCGGCGCATGCCCGCTAATGTGCGCCAGGTCCGGCCGCGTGCAGTTGCGGCCGGCATGGCGCGCGACGTAGGCCTGCTGGCTGGCCCGGTCCAGAAGGTCCATGAAGCAGCGGTCGGTGCTGTTGCGCTCGGCCAGTCCGCAACTGGCGGACAAGCCCGGAAACCCCTGGTCGGACAAGCGCGCCAGCGCATGGCGCAGCCGCTCGCTGACCGTGTGGGCGCCGTAGAGGCTTTCGCCGGGCAGCAGGATGGCGAATTCTTCCCCGCCGACGCGGCCGATGGGCGTATCCGGACGCACGCCGCTGCGCAGCAGTCCGCCAATCTGGCGCAAAGCGTCGTCGCCGGCGTCATGCCCCAGGGCGTCGTTCAGGCGGCGAAAGTCGTCCAGGTCGAGAATGACGCAACTGAGCGCCTGCCGGTCGGGATGCCTGCTGAGGAAAATGCGCTCGCCTTCGCTGAGGAAAGCGCGCCGCGATTGCACTCCGGTCAGGACATCGGTGGTCGACTGGGCGCGCAGTTCCATGCTTTCCGCCGCCAGCTTGCCGAAATCCTTCAGGATGGAGAGGTCGTCGCGGACGGCCTGGCGCGGCACATGATCCAGCAGGGTCAGCGCGCCGACCAGCAGGCCGTCGCGCGTGGCCAGCGGCACGCTCCAGCAGGCCCGTACGTACGGGGCGCCGGCGACCTGGGGAAAGCGGCAGAAGCGCGGGTCTTCCAGGGTGTCGGATACCAGCATCGGCTCGGCGCTTTGCAGGGCATAGGAAGCGAAGGCGGTGTCGCGGCTGCCGGTGGAAACGGGGTGCGTGGCGCGTGTTTTCAGGATCTCGTGATGCAGGCCGACCATCGACACGTAGGCGATGGGAAAGCGCAGCGTGGCGCGCGCCAGGCGGGAGATGCGTTCGAAGACCGGATCGGGCCCGCCGTCGAGCACCTGCAGGTCGGTCAAGGCGTCAAGGCGCGCCTGTTCACGCAGGGAGTCCCGCGCCGCGTACTCGTTCAAACCTTGCATGCCGTCTTGCTCCCCGGTGTCAGCGGCCTGGTCGGTAACCTGTGTGTCTGCTCATGGGCGGGGCCGAGCCAATCGGCCAAGTGCGCCCGAATGGAATAACGTGGCTTTCCCCCCGTTTCTTAAATGATCGCCCGCACGGCGCCTCGCCTAGAATCTCGCCGGGCAGTCTGCAACCCGTCTGCAGGCCGCGAAGCATACGTCGAGCATGGCCGAAGAGAGCGATCTAGAGAAAACAGAAGCCGCCTCACCACGGCGCCTGGAAAAGGCGCGCGAGGAGGGGCAGCTTGCGCGTTCGCGCGAACTGGGCACGTTTCTGTTGCTTGCCGCGGGCGTGGCAGGACTCTGGCTGGGCGCGACGGGCCTCTACCGGGGACTGACGGGCATCCTGCGAAGCGGCCTGGGTTTCGAGCCGCGTATCGCGCGGGATTCCACCGTCATGGTGGTCGAGGCGGCAGGGAGCGCCTTCGACGCGGTGCTGATGCTCTTGCCGTTGTTCGGCATCCTGGCGGCGGTGGCCATCCTGGGCAGCGTGGCGTTGGGCGGTCTGGTCTTCACCACCAAGCCATTGATGCCGAACTTCGGGAAACTCGATCCGATCAGCGGATTGAAGCGGATGTTCTCGATGCAGACCGTGGTCGAACTGATCAAGTCCGTCGCCAAGGCGTTGCTGGTGGGGGGGATCGGCGCCCTGGTGTTGTGGCATTACCACGCGGACATGATCGGCCTGTCGCAGGCTTCGCCCACGGCGGCCATCGCGCATACGCTGAAACTGGTGATTCTTTGCAGTGCGCTGATTGTTTCGTCCCTGTTTTTAATCGTGCTGCTGGATGTTCCCTGGCAGATCTACAGCCACTTGAAGAAGCTGCGCATGTCCAAGGAGGACGTGAAGCAGGAGCACAAGGAGAGCGACGGCGATCCGCACGTCAAGGCGCGGATCCGCCAGCAGCAGCGGGCGATGTCGCGGCGCCGGATGATGGCGGAGGTGCCCAAGGCCGACGTCGTGGTGACCAACCCGACGCACTATGCCGTGGCGTTGCGCTACGCCGAGGGCGAGGCCGGCGCGCCCCGCGTGATCGCCAAGGGCACCGGACTGATCGCCTTGCGCATCCGCGAGCTTGCCGGCGAACACCGTATTCCTACACTCGAGGCGCCGCCGCTGGCGCGCGCCCTGCATCAACACGTCGAACTGGGGCAGGAAATCCCGGTTGCGCTTTATACCGCCGTGGCGGAAGTGCTGGCGTGGGTCTTCCAGTTGCGCAGTTGGCGCGCGGGCGCGGCCGGGGAACCGACCCCGCCGTCGGCCCTCAAGGTGCCCGATGAACTGGACCCGCACGTCCGCCGCCCCGCGGCCCAAGGAGTCTGAGGAATGAGCGCGCTGCTCTCCATGCTGAAAACCCAGGGCGCGGCCAACGCGCGCCTGCTCGCCGGTCCGGTGCTCATCGTGCTCGTGCTGGGCATGATGGTGCTGCCGCTGCCCACCTTCCTGCTCGACCTGCTGTTCACCTTCAACATCGCGCTGTCGGTGATGATCCTGCTGGTGGCGATGTTCACCCGGAAGCCGCTGGATTTCGCCGCGTTCCCGGCCGTGCTGCTGTTCGCCACGCTGTTGCGGCTGTCGTTGAACGTGGCTTCCACGCGCGTGGTGCTGCTGCACGGCCACGAGGGTCCCGACGCCGCCGGCAAAGTGATCGAGGCGTTCGGCCACTTCCTGGTGGGGGGCAACTTCGCGGTCGGCCTCATCGTCTTCATCATCCTGACGATCATCAACTTCATCGTCATCACCAAGGGGGCGGGCCGGATCGCCGAAGTCGGCGCGCGCTTCACCCTGGACGCCATGCCCGGCAAGCAGATGGCCATCGACGCCGACTTGAACGCCGGCCTGATCGGCGAGGAAGAGGCGCGCCGGCGGCGCGGCGAGGTGGCCCAGGAAGCCGATTTCTTCGGCTCGATGGACGGCGCCAGCAAGTTCGTGCGCGGCGACGCCATCGCCGGCCTGCTGATCATGGTGATCAACGTCATCGGCGGCCTGATCGTCGGGGTGGCGCAGCACGACCTGTCGTTCTCCGAGTCGGGCCGCGTCTACACGCTGCTGACCATCGGCGACGGCCTGGTGGCGCAGATTCCCGCGCTGGTCATTTCCACCGCGGCCGGTGTGGTCGTGTCGCGCGTCTCGAACGACCAGGACGTCGGCCAGCAGATCGTGGGCCAGTTGTTCGCCAATCCGAACGTGCTGTTCCTGACCTCCATCATCATCGGCATCATGGGCCTGATTCCCAACATGCCGCACGTGGCCTTCCTGTCTTTGGCCGCGATGCTGGGCGGCGTGGGCTGGATGGTGATGAAGCGCCAGCGCGAAGAGGCCTCCAGGACCGTCGACGAGCCCTCGCAGGCCGCCGCCCAGGCCCAGGCCGCGGCGGCCGAGGCCAGTTGGGACGACGTGTCGATGGTCGACCAACTGGGGCTGGAGGTCGGTTACCGCCTGATCCCCCTGGTGGATCACGCGCAGAATGGGGAACTGCTGCACCGCATCCGCAGCCTGCGCAAGAAGTTCGCGCAGGACGTGGGGTTCCTGCCGCCGGTGGTGCACATCCGGGACAACCTGGAGCTCAAGCCCAACGACTACCGCA
Organism: Bordetella ansorpii; assembly: GCF_900078705.1. Taxonomy (GTDB): domain Bacteria; phylum Pseudomonadota; class Gammaproteobacteria; order Burkholderiales; family Burkholderiaceae_B; genus Bordetella; species Bordetella ansorpii_A. The sequence continues at coordinate 263,998 of NZ_FKIF01000007.1, read as the reverse complement.
TCCTGCTGTCCGGTGTCGAAGTCGGGCGCGGGGTGGCCATGCCGGGACAGTGGCTGGCCATCGATCCCGGCGGGGTCAATGCCACCATCAAGGGCGTGCCGACGACCGATCCGGCCTTCGGCCTGCCGGCCCTGTGGATCGACAGCGGCCAGCGCGATCAGGCGCAGGTGGCCGGCTACACCGTCGTGGATGCCAGTACCGTGGTGGCGACGCACCTCAACCATTTGATGCACCGCCATGGATCGAGCCTGCTGGGCCGCCAGGAAGTGCAGCAATTGCTGGATCGCCTGGGGCGCGATGCGCCCAAGCTGATCGAGGACCTGGTGCCCAAGACCCTCTCGTTGACCGCGCTGCAGAAGGTGTTGCAGGGCCTGCTGTCCGAGGAGGTGCCGATTCGCGATATGCGCACCATCATCGATACCGTGGCCGAACATGCCCCGCGTCTGGCCGTGCAGGCGGCCAACGTGGGCGGCCAGCCCGACGTGCCCGAACTGATCGCGCTGACGCGCCGCTCCCTGGGTCGCGCCATCACCCAGCAATGGTTCCCGGGCGAAGGCGAACTGCGCGTGATCGGCCTGGACGTCAAGCTCGAGCGTGTGCTGTCGCAGGCCATGGCCACCAGCGGCGGCCTCGAACCCGGCCTGGCCGAAACCTTGCTGCGCGAAACCGAGGCCGCGGTTCTGAAGCAGGAGTCGCAAGGCAATGCGCCGGTATTGCTTGTATCGCCGCCGTTGCGTGCGCCGCTGTCGCGTTTCCTGCGCCATCACCTGCCGCAGTTGGGCGTGTTGTCCAACGCTGAAATCCCCGATGAGCGCGTCGTACGCGTCACTGCCCTGGTCGGAGGCACCGGTTGATGAAGCTTTCCCGTTTTGTAGGCGCGACGGTGCGCGAAGCCATGCGCCAGGTGCGCGAGGCGCTTGGCCCGGATGCGTTGATCGTGTCCAATCGCAGCGTCAATGGCGCGATCGAGGTGGTTGCCACGGTCGATGCCGCCCAGGATTTCGTGGACGAGCCGGCGCCCGCCCAACCGCAGGCCGAGACTGCCGCCCACCCGGCCGCGCGCGCCACGCCGCCCGCCGCGGCCACGCCGAGGCCGTCCGCCTGGCAGGCGGCGGCCGACGCGGCCGGTCTGCCGCCGCCCGCGCCGTCCCAGCCCGACACGTCCTACGCGCCCGCGCGTGCGCTGGCACGCTACGCCGATGCGGCGGCGGCGTCCGCGCAGCCGGAGGCGGATGCCGCCGGCACCCCCATGCCTGCTGCCCGGACAGACGCCGTGCGGCCCGAGTCCGCGGGTGCGGGACAGGGCGCGGTGGCGTCCGGCGTGTCTGCGCCAGTCTCTGCCGCGGCGCCGTCTCCTGCCGCCCTGCCGGCGCCGCAAGAGCGCCTGCCCGTACAGAATTCCCCCGCGCCTGGCCATGGCGTGATGCCGCCCGCCGCCGAGCCGCCCCTGGCCGATACGGCGGCGGCGTCCGCACCTCCCGTGGCCCGCCGGCCGCAGGCGCCTGCCGTGCCTGCGCCCTCCATGGCGCAACGGCCCGACGCGCCGTTGCCTTCCGCCATGCCCGGTCTGGGGGGGGCGCCCGCCGATGCCGGCAACCAGCAGGTGCAGGCCGCGCTGGATGCCCTGCGCGGCGCGCTGGAGTCGCGCATGGATGGATTGTTGTGGAGCGGTGCGCAGGCTGCCGGCCTGCAGCCCGTCAACGCCTCCCTGTTCCGCAGCCTGCTCGAGGCCGGCTTCAGCATGCCGCTGGTGCGCGCGCTGGTCGAGCGCCTGCCCGGCAGCCTGGACAGGCAGGGGGCGATGGCCTGGGCCCGTAACGAGCTGGTGAAACATCTGCCGGTCATGCGCAGCGAGGACGAGTTCCTGGCCGATGGCGGCGTATACGCCCTGGTCGGCCCCACCGGCGTGGGCAAGACCACGACGCTGGCCAAGCTGGCGGCGCGCTGTGTCGCGCGCGAAGGCCGCGAGCAGGTCGCGATGTTGACCACCGATCTGTTCCGGATCGGCGCGCTGGAGCAATTGCAGATCTACGGCCGCCTGATGGGCGTGCCCGCGCATTCCGTGCGCGACGGCGAAGAACTCAAGCAGGCGGTGGCCCACTTGGGCCACCGCAAGACCATCCTGATCGACACGACCGGCATCAGCCAGCGCGACCGCAATGTCGCGGCCCTGGCGGCTTTGCTGCACGCGGCCGACAGGCCGGTGCGGCGCCTGCTGGTGCTCAATGCGGCGAGCCAGGGAGACACGCTGGACGAGGTCGCCCACGCCTATCGCAATGGCGCCAGCGAGGATGTGGTGGGCTGCATCATCACCAAGCTGGACGAGGCGACCCGCATCGCGCCGGCGCTGGATACCGCCATTCGGCACCGCCTGCCGATCCATTACGTTTCCATCGGCCAGAAAGTGCCGGAAGACATGGCGACCGCCGACCGTCAGGCGCTGGTCGACCGCGCGCTGGCACCGCTGCCGCGACAGGCCGCGCCGCTGTATGCACCCAGCGAAGCCGACCTGGCGGCGTTGTGGCGTTCGTCGGCCAAGCAGGACGCGCAGCAGAAGCAGGCCGACGGTGCCAGCGACGCCGCGCGGCGCCGGCAGTTGCTGGCGACGGCTTTGCTGCCGCGGGCGGATGCGGAGATTGCGCTGGACCAGGCGATCGCATGGATGGAAGCCGATCCCGCGTGCACGCAGGCGCGTGCCAATTGGCGCGGCGCGGGCGCTGGCACGGTCTCGCCGGAAGGCCTGTCCGGCGCGGGGCTGGCGTTGGCGCAGGGGGCCTACGCGGGCGGCAGCGACCGTTATCTGCTGGCCATGCACGGCAAGGCCGCCTTGAAGGGGGGCGCATCGGCGGGTTCGTTGCTGGCGGCGATGCTGATGACAGACCGTGGCGTGGCACTGTCCGCCCCGATGGCTCACCTGGTGTTGCCGCACGGCATCCTGAACGCGCATGACCTGCGCGCCGCCATGCCCGACAATGCGGTGCAGGCGCTGGTGGCGCGCGTGCGCGGGCTGCAGTCCGCCCTGCGGGACGTGCCGCAAGTGCACCTGTTCGACATGGGCACGGCCGCGATGTGGCAGTCGTTGTCGGCCGAAAGTGCATCCTGGGTGGCGCGCGGCGCGGGCGCATTGCGCGTGGTCCAGGAGGATACGCCCACCACGCTGGCCGCAGTGTCCCGCGACCTGGGTTATCTGCCGATCGGCACCGCGCGCTTGCCCGGGCAGGAGTCGGAGGTCCCGCTGGACCTCTGGGCCAGCGGGACCGAAGTGCGGATGTCCGCGCGAGGCCATGAAGATCTGCCGCTACGCATGATCTGCGCGCGGCTGACCGAACCGGCCACGGGCAAGGTGGTCAATCAGTTGTACGGATTGACCAATTTGAAGGCGTCTCAGGCCGACGCGCCGACGATCGCGCGTTGGCTGCTGCAGCAGGAGCAGGCCAAGGCGGCTTTCCGGCACATGACGCACGCCTGGGCGGCGCTGCCCCCCGCCGCAGGCATTCAGGACATGCCTCGTCAAGCCATGCTGGCCGCTCAATTGGGGACGGCATGCTGGCAGCTGTCGCAAACTCCTCAGGCCGACGCCACCCGCGCAATGCTGCACGCCATGGCATCCGGCGGGCGCAAGCTCACCGGCCCGGTGATGCCGGCAGCGCTGATGAAGGGATTCGCGATGCTGGAAATGGCCTCTTGATTCGAGGCCGGGCGGAGCAGGGCGCCAGGAGGCGTCCGGTCGGCCTGGCGTAACGCGCGGCCGGGCCCAGGCTTTCAAGACCGCCAGGCGGGCCGGGCCGTCCGCCGGCGTATTGCGTGGGGGATGATCAGGTGGCGATGATGCTGCGCTGGCCGTAGCCGCGGCGGCCGCGGCCCTGGGCGTCGTAGGTCGCCGAGGCATTGGCCCCTTCGTTCAACTGGCGCAGGGCGTCCAGTGCCTGCTGCGTATGGCGCAGGCTGGCGCTGATCATGGCGCCATTGCGTTCATTGCGCTCGCGCGCCAGGCTGGCGTACTCCAGCAGGCGATTCCAGCTTTCGGCCAATTCGGGGAACTGTGAAGCGGCTTGCTGCGTGCCTTCGTGGCCGTCGGGCAGTCCCAGGCCAGCCAGCAGTTCATCGCGTTGCACGCTGAGGGCGCTGAGTTGTTCGGCCAGGGCTTCTTTCTCTTGGGCGGCTTGTTGCAGGGCGTCGTGCGCCTTGCGATCCGCCAGCGCGCGGGCTTCGGCGTCGATGGCTTCGATGAAGGCCTGGACGAGTGCGCTTTCGCGTTCGATACAAATCTGCAGTGCGGCGGACATGAGAGAGTGAAGCGTCGTCGGCGGAGAAAACGATGGCCGGCCGGTACGGCCTGCCGGACAGGATTTACTTCAGCAGTTCCTGGGCGCTGGCGATCAGGCTGTCGGCGATCCGGGAGGGATCGATCTTCAGTTCACCGGAGGCGATGGCCGCGCGGATGGCGTGGACACGTTCCACGTTGATGTCGCTGCCGCCTTCCTGCAAGACCAGCAGTTGCCGAGACGCCGAGCTCAGCGCTACCTGCGAGCTTCCCGTGGTGGACGGGGACCCGGTGGATACGCCATAAGCCTGCGCGACCGGATTGTCGGTGCGCAGGTTGACGGTCTTGGCGGCAACCGGGGGGGAACTGGTAGTGATCTTCAAGGTAATCTCCGCTGGGCATGCCTCGGGTCTTGGCCGGACCTGCCTTGGTCTTGTCCTTGTAACGGCTATCGCTTCGGCAACTTTAGGGTAATCGCTCGGCGGATGCCAGAAATATGTAACATTTTTACAGGGGGACTTCGACGAGTCCCGCTTGTTTCACGACGCCGCTGACGACCTGGCCGGACGCCGTGCGCACCTGGATCCGGTCTCCTGGCACGGCGTTGTCCAGGGCCTCGCCTTCGCCGGAGACGGTAAAGCCTTTGCCGCTGATGACGATATTGACGTTCTGGCCCCGTTCAATGGCCTGCGCGCTTCGCAGCACGGCCGTCTTGATCGGTTGTCCGGCCGCGATGCGGTTGCCCGCCCGCATCCCGATGACGTGGCCGGGATCGGTGACGATGCCGGGCGGCAGGGTGGCCAGATCGGCATCGCGCGTCTCGACATCGGCCTTGCCGATGACACGGCCCGCATTGATCTGGCGCGAGGCGACATAATAACGTCCCGCGACGCTTACGCTGGTCTGCACGTAGGTCGTCCAGGTCTGCGGCGCGGCGCAGCGCACGCCAACGGACATGCGGGATCGCAGGCGCACGGGTGACGACAGGAAGGGGGTGAGGGCGTCGCAGGCCGGCAGGCGGTCGGTGCGCACCGGATCCACCGTGATGCTGACCGTGCCGGGCACGTCCGCCAACTGGTCGCGCAGATAGGTCTGGACGGCGGCCGACAGGGCGGCGGGATCCTGCGCGAGCCCTGATTGCGCGCGCGCGGCCCCCGGGCCGCCGAGGGCGGCGGCCAGGCAGGTCGCGGCAAGGGCGGCCGGCAGCGGGGAGGGCGGGCGGAGAGATCGCGGCATGCAGAGGATTGTAGAAGGCCGCGGAATGTCGCAATAACGGAATTGACTCGGAAATGTCGGGTTATTTAAGTGATTGTGTCCAGGCCCCGCCACCTATGATTCCGTCATGCCCAAAGGACCGGGTGCTCGCGCCCGGCCCCCCTCTCCGCACCGTCCTTGTAAGGCGACCGAATGCTAGACCGGCTCAGCGACGATTTTCGCTTCTTCCAACAGGCAATCAGCTTGCGCGCCCAGCGCCAGGAAGTCCTGTCCTCGAACATCGCCAATGCCGATACGCCCAACTACAAGGCGCGGGATTTCGATTTCAAGACGGCCATGGAAAACGCCATGGGCGAGCGCATGCGCCTGCCCGATACGAAACTGGCGCTGACCTCGGTCCGCCATATTCCGGGGCAGGCTGTCTCGGCCCCCGCCGTGGACATGCAATACCGCCTGCCGTACCAGGCCAGCCTCGATGGCAACACGGTCGACATGGACAACGAGCGCGTGCGCTTTGCCGACAACACGCTGCACTACCAGAGCAGCCTGCAGATCCTGTCCGGCCGCATCCGCTCGATGATGACCGCCATCCAGGAATGATCTAGGAGCTACCCCGAATGTCCCTGCTGAGCATTTTCGATATTGCCGGCTCCGCCATGACGGCGCAATCGCAGCGCATGAACGTGTCGGCCAGCAACATGGCCAACGCCGAGAGCGCGGTCGGTCCCGACGGTCAACCCTATCGTGCCCGCCAGGTGGTCTTCGAGGTGAATCCGGCCGCCGGCCAGGCCCTGGGCCAGGAAATCGGCGGCGTGCGCGTGGCCGGGGTGGTGCAGGACGCGTCGCCGTTCAAGATGATCTACGACCCCAAGCATCCCATGGCCAACGCCGATGGGTACGTCGCCATGCCCAACGTCGACCCGATCGCCGAGACCGTCAACATGATTGCCGCCTCGCGCTCGTATCAGGCCAACGTCGAAGTGCTGAACACCGCCAAGCAGCTCATGGCCAAGACGCTCACCATCGGCCAGTCCTGACATGGCCGCCTCTTTTTCTTCCTGACCTTCCACTACGCGATCAGCCATGGCCACCTCTGTCTCCGGCGTTTCCAGCAGTACCAGCGGCCTGGGTTCCAGCACGTCCAGCGCTGCCAAGGACATCCAGGATCAGTTCCTGACTCTGCTGGTGACCCAGCTGCGCAACCAGGATCCGCTCAACCCCATGCAGAACGCCGAGCTCACGTCGCAGCTCGCGCAGATATCCACGGTGGAGGGCATCACCAACCTGAACAACACGCTGCAGGCCATCAGCGGCCAGGTGGACGTGTCGCAATCCATGAATGCGGCGTCCCTGATCGGCCGCGGCGTGCTGGTGCCGGGCAACGAGGTGTCGCTGGGCTCCGACCTGTCGGATCCGACGGTGCGCGAGGCCACGCCGCTGGGCATCGACCTGCAGAGCGACGCCGACACGGTCACGGTCAAGGTGCTGGACAAGGACGGCAACGTCGTGCGCACCATGACGCTGCGAGACCAGAAGACCGGCGTGATCGACGTGGCCTGGGACGGCAAGAACGACGGCGGCCAGGATGTGGCCGACGGCAAATACACCTTCAATGTTGCCGCGACGGATGCGGACGGCAACAAGGTCACCGCCGAGGCCCTGCAGTATGGCCTGGTCAGCGGCGTGGCCTATGGCACCAATGGCCTGCGCCTGCAGTTGGGCATGGGCAACCAGGCCAGCATGCTCGACATCCGCAAGATCTACGGCAGCAACACCTGATACCTACCGATTCGGCGGGGTGCCTGCGCAATGGCGGCACCGGCGCATTCACAAATACTTGGACAGCGAGATAGCACATGGGATTCGGACAAGGACTGAGCGGCTTGAATGCCGCTTCGCAGAACCTGGACGTCATCGGCAACAACATCGCCAACTCGGGCACGGTCGGCTTCAAGTCGGGCAACGTGTCGTTCGCGGACGTCTACGCCAACTCGCGCGTGGGCCTGGGTGTGAAGGTCAGCGGCATCAACCAGCGCTTCACCGTGGGTAACGTGGCCACCACCGGCGGCGAGTACGACATCGCCATCGACGGCGCGAAGGGCTTCTTCCGCCTGACCGACCAGGCCGGCGGCGTGTTCTATTCGCGCAACGGCGAGTTCTTGCTGGACAAGGACTTCTTCATCGTCAACCAGATGGGCATGCGCCTGACCGGCTATCCCGCTGGCAGCATCGGCGCCGCGCCGGTCGAACTGGCCGTGCCGCAGGGCAACATCGCGCCGGTGGCGACCACCACGGTCGGCGTGACGACCAACCTGAACGCCAATGCCACCCCCATCGATCCGGTGGGCTCGCCCGCCGTTCCGGAAACGCTGGGCGTGTTGAACTTCGACGACGGCACCGGTGCCGCCAACCACAACTTCCGCCAGGATGCGGGCGGCGCCATCGTGTTCCTGGACGGGGCCGGCGCCACGGATACCGCCCTGAACGGCACGTTCACGTCGGGCGGCGATACGTTCACGGTTACCAATGGCGTGGTGACGGCGGGCACGTTCACGCCGGGCACGGCCTATGTGGCGCCTGTCGCCGCCGTGGCGCCCAAGCCGTTCGATGCGACCGACCGCACCACCTACACGGACCAGGTGCCCACCACCGTGTACGACTCGCTGGGCAACGCGCACGAAATGGTGCAGTACTTCGTGAAGCGCCCCAGCGCGGCCGGCGAAAGCGTCTATGACGTGTACTACACGCTGGACGGCAATGCCATGACGGTGGGCACGGCCGCCGACGATCACGCCACGCTGACCTTCAACGCCAGCGGCGCGCTGCAGACCACGCCGCCCAACTACACGGTGAACTTCGGCAACCCCGGCGGCACGACGTCCCCGGCCGATCCGCTGGCCATCACCGTCGGCTACACCGGCGTCACTCAGTTCGGCAGCGATTTCAGCCCCAAGCTGACCCCCAACGGCTACGCCAGCGGCGAGTTCCTGGGCATCGAGATCGCCGCCGACGGCAGCGTCACCGCCCAGTACAGCAACGGCCAGAACCAGGTCGTGGGGGTGATCGCGCTGGCGAACTTCAACAACGTGCAGGGCCTGCAGCCGGTCGGCAACAACGCCTGGCAGGAAACCAATGCGTCGGGCCAGCCGCTGCTGGGTCAGCCCGGCACCAACAGCCTGTCGTCGCTGGTGGGGCAATCGCTGGAGCAGTCCAACGTCAACCTCAGCAACGAACTGGTCAACATGATCATCGCGCAGCGCACGTACCAGGCCAATACGCAGACCATCAAGACGCAGGACGAAGTCCTGCAGGTGCTGCTGAACATCTAAGGCCCCGCGCCCGCACCGAGACGGAAATAGCCGATGGATCGCGTCATCTATACCGCCATGAACGGCGCTGCCCGGATCTCCGAGCAGCAGGCCGTCCTGAGCAACAACCTGGCCAACGTCAATACGCCGGGCTTTCGCGAGCAGGTCGCGCTGTACCGCTCGGTGCCCATGCTGGACGGCACGTCGTTGCCGACCCGTGTGTCCACCGTGGCGACGACGCCCGGCAGCAATTTTGCCCTGGGCACGGTGCAGAGTACCGGCCGCGAGCTGGACGTGGCGATGGCCGGCAACGGCTGGCTGGCCATCCAGACGCAGCAAGGCGAGGGCTATACCCGTGCCGGCAGCTTGCAGGTGGGCGTGAACGGCCTGTTGCAGACCTCGCTGGGGCAGCCGGTGCTGTCCGACCAGAACGCGCCCATCGCGATTCCGGACCAGGCCTCGCTGACGATCGCCTCGGACGGCACGATCACGGCCATCGGCGCCGGCGATCCGCCGAACAACATCCTGAACCTCGGCCGCCTGAAGCTCGTCAGCCCGGAAGAGTCCGCGCTGGTGCGTGGCGACGATGGCGTGTTCCGCCAGGCCGCCGGGTCGCCGCAGTTGCCTGCCGATCCGGCGCTGCGCGTCATGTCCGGCGCCCTGGAGGGCAGCAACGCCAGTCCGACCGCGGCCATGGTCGGCATGATCGAAAACGCCCGCCGCTTCGAGATGCAGATGCAGGTGGTCCGCAACGCCAACGACAACGCTGGCCGCGCCAACGAAATCCTGTCCGTCTGACCGTTCGCGGCGGACTCTCAAAAGATCAACGCGCGCGCCCTGTGGCCGCGCCAGGAGTAACACAGCCATGATGCGTTCCCTCTGGATTGCCAAGACCGGCCTCGAAGGTCAGCAGACGTCGATGGACGTGATCTCGAACAACCTGGCCAACGTCCAGACCAACGGGTTCAAGCGCGGCCGTGCCGTGTTCCAGGACCTGATGTACCAGACGCTGCGCCAGCCGGGCGCCCAGGTGGGCGATGCCAACCAACTGCCTTCGGGCCTGCAGCTGGGTACCGGCGTGCGCGTGGCCGCCACCGAGCGCGTGTTCTCGCAGGGCAACATGAACAACTCGGGCAACGACATGGACATCGCGATCAACGGTCGCGGTTTCCTGCAGGTCGAACTGCCCGACGGCACCCAGGCCTACACCCGCGATGGCGGGCTGCAGACCGACCAGAACGGCCAGCTCGTCACGGCCGGCGGCTACGTCATCCAGCCGCCGATCAATATTCCCGACAACGCGCTGTCGATGACCATCGGCAAGGACGGCACGGTGTCGGTGACGCAGCCCGGCAACGCCGGCATCAGCGTCCAGGTCGGCCAGTTGCAGGTCGCCACCTTCATCAATCCGGTGGGCCTGCAGAGCATCGGCGAGAACCTGTACCTGGAAACCGATTCGTCGGGGCCGGCCAACGTGCTGGCTCCCGGCGTGGACGGCGCGGGCTCGATCGAGCAGCAGTTCGTCGAGACCTCGAACGTCAACGTCGCCGAAGAGCTGGTGAACATGATCACCACGCAGCGCGCGTACGAAATGAACAGCAAGGCCGTGCAGACCTCGGACGAGATGCTGGCCCGCCTGTCGCAGCTGTAATGACCGTGTCGATGCCGCGCCTGATCGCCGTTTCGGGACTGCTGCTGGCCGTTTCCGGTTGCGCCCTGATCCCGCCGGAACCCGTGGTGGTGGGGCCGACCACGGCCGCGCCGCCCGCGCCGCCGATGCAGGTGTCCCGCCCGACGGGTTCGATCTTCCAGCCCACGGTCTACGGCAACTACCCGCTGTTCGAGGACCGCCGGCCGCGCAACGTCGGCGACGTCGTCACCATCGTCCTGGAAGAGCGCACCAACGCCGCCAAGAACGTCGCCACGAACACCAACCGGCAGAGCACCACCAGCCTGGGCATCGGCGCGACGCCGTCGTTCATGGATGGCAGCATCAACGCCAAGCTCAATACCGACGCCACCGGCCAGAACCAGTCGCAGGGCACGGGCAACAGCTCGGCCAACAACACGTTCACCGGCAACATCACCACCACGGTGGTCGGCGTGCTGCCCAACGGCAATCTGCAGGTCGCCGGCGAGAAGCAGATCGCCATCAACCGGGGCAGCGAATACGTGCGCTTCTCGGGTGTGGTCGATCCGCGCTCCATCACGGGCACCAACTCGGTGTCGTCCACGCGCGTGGCCGACGCCCGTATCGAATACCGCAGCAAGGGCACCATGGACGAAGTCCAGACCATGGGTTGGCTGCAACGCTTCTTCCTGCTGGCTTCGCCTTTCTGACCATGCCATTGCCGACCTCGCCTCGTTTCCTGCTTACCCTGGCGACCCGCCTGCTGGCCGCGATGTGCCTGCTGGCCGGCGGCGCCGCGCATGCCGACCGCCTCAAAGACCTGGCGTCGGTGCAGGGCGTACGCGGCAACCAGCTGATCGGCTACGGCCTGATCGTGGGCCTGGACGGTACCGGCGACCAGGTTCGCCAGACGCCGTTCACGCAGCAAAGCCTGACCAACATGCTGTCCCAGTTGGGCGTGACCGTGCCGCCCGGCAGCAACATGCAATTGAAGAACGTCGCCGCCGTCATGGTCACGGCCACGCTGCCGCCTTTCGCACGGCCCGGCCAGACGCTGGACGTGGTGGTGTCGTCGATGGGCAACGCCAAGAGCCTGCGCGGCGGCACGCTGCTGATGACGCCGCTGAAGGGCGCCGACAACCAGATCTACGCCATTGCCCAGGGCAACATGCTGGTGGGCGGCGCCGGGGCATCGGCGGGCGGTTCCAGCGTCCAGATCAATACGCTCAACGGGGGCCGCATCAACGGCGGCGCCATCGTCGAGCGCGCCGTGCCCACCACCGTCGCCCAGGACGGCATGGTGTATTTCGAGATGAACGACAGCGATTTCGGGACCGCGCAGAACGTGGCCGCCGCCATCAGCCGCCAACTGGGGCCCGGCTCGGCCACGGCGCTGGACGGCAGGGTGGTGCAGGTGCGCGCCCCCGCGGATCCCTCGGCCATGCCGGCCTTCCTGTCGCGCCTCGAGAATCTGCAGGTCACGCGCGCGCCGGCCTCCGCCAAGGTCATCATCAATGCCCGCACGGGCTCGGTGGTGATGAACCGCAACGTGACGATCGACGAGGCCGCGATTTCGCATGGCAATCTGTCGGTCATCATCAACCAGCAGAATCAGGTGTTCCAACCCGATACGCCCTTCACGCAGGGCCAGACCGTGGTGGCGCCCAACACGCAGATCGAGGTGCGCCAGGACGGCGGCGCGATCCGCCGCGTGAATACCAGCGCGAACCTGGCCGACGTGGTCAAGGCGCTCAATGCCCTCGGCGCCACGCCGCAGGACCTGCTGGCCATCCTGCAGGCCATGAAGGCCGCCGGCGCGCTGCGCGCCGATCTCGAAATCATCTAGGGCGTCCTTTCGTCATGGCGATCGTCAGTTACACCCCGCGTCCCGATTCCCAGGAATCGGTCTTCGACATGGGGCGGCTGTCCGACCTGAAGCGCGGCGTCGTCGGCACGCCCACGGACAAGGCCGAGCAGAAGAAGGTCGCCAAGCAGTTCGAGGCGCTGTTCCTGCAGATGATGATCAAGCGCATGCGGGCGGCCACGCCCAAGGACGGCCTGTTCGACAGCCAGGCGACCGAGATGATCCAGTCCATGACGGACGAACAGCTGGCGCTGCAACTGGCCGATCCCGGCATCGGCCTGGCCAAGTCCCTGCTGGACCAGATGCCCAAGGGCCGGTCGCCGGACGGGCAGGGGCAGGACGAGGCCGGCGATGGCAGGCAGGCGGGCCTGGACCTGCGCCGCAGGCAGGGCGGCGAGGTCTCCGCCCTGCTCGACGTGCTGCGCACCAACCGTCCTGGCGACCGCGTAATGGCGGCCGCCGAGGGGGCGCCGGACCATGTCGTGGATTTCGTGTCGCGCATGTCGCATGCCGCGAATGCGGCGTCGCAGCAAAGCGGCGTGCCCGCCCGCCTGATCCTGGGGCAGGCCGCCCTGGAATCCGGCTGGGGCAAGCGCGAGATCATGCATGCCGACGGGCGCACCAGCCACAACGTGTTCGGCATCAAGGCCGGCTCCAGTTGGACAGGCAAGGTCGTCAACGTCACCACGACCGAGTATGTGGACGGCGTGCCGCAGAAGATGGTGCAGCCGTTCCGGGCCTACGGCTCGTACGAGGAAGCCTTCGCCGACTATGCCAGGCTGATCGGCGACAGCCCGCGCTATGAGGCGGTGACCCAGGCGCGCAACGAGATCGAAGCCGCCCGCAGCATTCAAAAGGCAGGGTATGCCACCGATCCGGCGTATGCCGACAAACTGATCCAGATCATGGGGCAGCTCAGCGCGTCGATCTCACCCGCGACTTTTTCAGGACGCCGCTAAATTTAGCCGCAAACTTGCCGTTAACCGGATGTCTGTAACTGATTGCCGTCGACCACGGGGCACCGCATGAATCTGTACAACTTGGCGCTATCGGGACTGAATGCCTCTCAGGCAGGCCTGGAAACCACCAGCCATAACATCAACAACCAGACCACGGTCGGCTATACGCGTCAGCGCGTACTCACCGCCACGGCTGGCGCCACCCCCACGGGCCAGGGTTTTGTCGGACGCGGCGTCAAGGTCGACACCATCGAGCGTCAGTACGACAGCTTCCTGTACCGGCAACTGGTGAATTCGCGCGGCACGGGGGCCGAATACACCACCCAGCTGGACCAACTGTCCCAGATCAACGATTTCCTGTCCGACCGCACGGTCGGCATCACCCCCGCGCTCAACGAGTTCTTCAAGAGCATCAACAGCGCCGCCAGTTCGCCGGCGGACCCCGCCGTGCGGCAAGACTTGCTGGGCAAGGCCAACAGCCTGGCCACGCAACTGAATTCCGCCTACCGCCAGTTGCAGGACCAGCGTGACGGCCTGAACACCCAGATCAGCACCACGGTCGAACAGGTCAACAGCTACCTCGACCGTATCAACCAGTTGAACCAGCAGATCGTCGTCGCCCAGGGCAAGAGCGGCCAGCCGGCCAACGACCTGCTCGACCAGCGCGACCAGGCGGTCTCCGAACTGAACGAACTGGTCGGTATCCGCTACTACGAACAGAACGGCTCGGTCACCATCACGCTGCAAGGCGGCCAGACCCTGCTGTCCGGCACCACGGTGCGTCCCCTGAAGGCGGTGCCCTCCGAAGCCGATCCGCGTCGCACCGCGCTGGCGTATGACACGCCGGCGGGCGGCGGCACCACGGTCACGGTCGAACTGTCCGACAGCGAAGTCTCCGGCGGCAAGCTGGGCGGACTGCTGGCGTTCCGGCGCGATTCGCTGGATCCGATCCAGAACCAGCTGGGCCAGTTGGCAGTGGGCCTGGCCATGGCCGTCAACGAACAGCATGCGCAGGGTATAGACCTCAACGGCGACGCTGGCGAGCCGATGTTTTCGCTGGCCGCGCCCGCCGCGCTGGCCAACAGCAAGAATGCGGGCACGGCCGGCCTGACGGCCGAGTACACGGACGCCAATCAGATCAAGGCCAGCGCCTACAAGATCGTGTTCGATGGCGCCGACTACCAGGTCACCCGGCTGTCCGATGGCCAGGCCTTCACCTCGACGCCCGACGCCACCACCGGTGCGCTGGAATTCGACGGCCTGTCGATCACCCCCTCCGGCGTGCCGGCTCCCGGCGACAGCTGGCAGTTGGAAGGCACCCGTGACGCGGCCCGGGACATCGCCGTCGTGATCAGCGATCCCGCCAAGCTGGCCCTGGCCGATGCGTCGGGCGGCACCAGCAACGGCAACAACGGGCTGGCGCTGGCGAATCTGCAGACGGCCAAGGTGCTGGGCAACGGCACGATGAGCCTGAACGAGTCGTTCTCCACCATGGTGAACAACGTTGGCGTGCAGACCCAGCGTTTGCAGTCATCGAGCAAGGCGCAGAGCGACCTGATCGACCAGCAGTATGCAGCGCAGCAGTCCGTGTCCGGCGTCAATCTGGACGAAGAGTACGTCAATTTGCAGATCTATCAGACGCAGTATCAGGCCAGCGCCAAGATCCTCGAGATCGCCGGCACGGTGTTCGATGCCCTGCTGGGCCTGCGCTGATCGACGACCGCCGACACCATACGCATAAATCCGGAGCATAGTCATGCGTCTGAGCACCTCCCTGATTTACCAGAATGGCCTGAACGGTCTGCTGAACCAGCAATCCACGCTGTCGAAACTGCAACAGCAACTGAGTTCGGGCCGCGCGTTCCTGTCTCCGGCCGACAATCCCCTGGCGGCCGCCCTGACCGTGAACATCACGCAGACGGCCAGCATGAACGAGACCTATGCGGCCAACCGCGCCAAGGCGAACACCACGCTGGGCCTGGAAGACAACGCACTGGATTCCATCGTCACGACCATGCAGGACGTGATGAAGCGCATCGTCGAGGCCGGCAACGGCACGATGAGCGACGCCGACCGCCAATCGCTGGCCACCGCGCTGGCCAGCGCCCGCGACCAGTTGGTCGGCCTGGGCAACACCACCGACGGCAATGGCCAGTACCTGTTCTCCGGTTTCCAGGGCAACACCGCGCCGTTCGTCATCGGTGCCGATGGCAACGTCACTTATGCGGGTGACAGCGGCCAGCGCATGATCCAGGTGGACCAGACCCGCCAGATGGCGGGTAGCGATGTCGGCGCCGATATTTTCGGCAAGGCCGCGGCCGGCGTGCTGGCCTACATCGCGCAGGCCGACTCGGGCAACACCGGCAGCGGCACGTTCAGCACCGTGTCGTTCGATACGCCCAGCGCCACCAACAATGTGCGCAGCGATTTCTCCATCGACTTCGCCACCAACGCCACGACAGGCGAACTGGAGTACACGGTGACGGTCACGCCGCCGCCCTCCAGCGATCCGTCCGTCCCCACGCCCCCGCCGTTCACGCTGCCGGCCCAGCCCTACGTGGCGGGCAGCACGATCGACATGGGCGGCGTGTCGCTCAAGATTTCCGGCGAACCCGCCGACGGCGACTCCTTCACGGTCGAGACGCCCAAGTCGTCGAACATGGACATGTTCGGCACGCTGAACGAACTGATCAATACGTTGAAGACGCCGTCGGCAAACAACCCGCAGGCGACTGCCGCGCTGGTCAACCAACTGGCGTCGGCCAACAAGCAGATGTCCTTGGCGTACGACAACGTGCTGACCGTGCGCGCTTCGGTCGGCGCCCGCATGAACGAACTGGATGCCCTGGATGCGACCGGCGATCAGAAGGGCCTGTCTTATACCAAGCAACTCTCTGATCTGGAGGATGTGGATCCCTATAAAGTCACCAGCGAACTGGTGATGCGCAAGACCGCGCTGGACGCGGCCGCCCAAGCATTCACGCTTATTCAAGGAACGAGCCTGTTCCGCAGGGGCTGACATTGCCCCGGCGTGACTGACCGTTTTCAGCTGAGATCCCCTATACGCGCTCCCAATAGAGGAGCGCGTTTTTTGATAGATAGGCAAGTCATGTTATCCAATTTGAAGGTCCGCACCTGCATCGGTATCGTGCTGGGCTTGTTCTGCCTGTTCATGGCGGTTTCGAATGGGTTGTCGCTGCTGAGCTTCACCGTCAGCAACGACAAGCTGGATGGTGTCAACAACGCGTACACCGATCAGGTCGTTCCCGCGTATGCCAGCTACGTGAACCTGCTGCGCACGCGCATCAATCTCAACGAATCCCGCGTTGCCATGGGAGAGAACCGCCAGACAGACTCCGATGCGGCCCTGCAGCGTGGCGCGGATTACCTCGGCCAGGCGCGCAAGCAGATCGAAGACCTGGGCAAGTCCAAGATGACGCCTGACGTGGCGGAACTCGCGCAACCCATGTTGGCGGCGCTGCGCGGCTACGCCGATGCCAGTGAACGGCAGATCGGCACGCTGCGC
This sequence comes from Bordetella ansorpii, assembly GCF_900078705.1. Classification (GTDB taxonomy): domain Bacteria; phylum Pseudomonadota; class Gammaproteobacteria; order Burkholderiales; family Burkholderiaceae_B; genus Bordetella; species Bordetella ansorpii_A. The sequence goes on along the minus strand of NZ_FKIF01000007.1, from coordinate 247,232 downwards.
GCCAATTCACCCGCGGATTTTGCTGCCTTGTCCCCGGTCGTGCTGCGCGGCAGCCAGGAGGTCGAGAAAACGCTCGACACGTTCCTGAACTATGTCGATGTTGCCACCGATGAGATGGTGCAGGCCGGCTTCGCCGAGTTCGACCGTTCGCGCCTGGTCACGATCGTGCTGTTCGTGCTGTCCTTGCTGGTCTGCGTCGGCTGCGGCTTCTTCATCAGCCGCAACGTGCTGCACCCGTTGAAGGAGGCCGGCGCCCATTTCGACCGCATCGCCGGTGGCGACCTGACCGCGCGGGTGGACGTGCGCAGCAACAATGAGATCGGCCAGTTGTTCGCGGCGCTCAAGCGCATGCAGGAAAGCCTGACGCGCACGGTCAGCACCGTGCGCCGTGGCGTGGACGAGATCAACGTCGGTGCGCAGGAGATATCCGCGGGCAACACCGACCTGTCCAGCCGTACCGAGCAGCAGGCGGCCTCGCTGGAAGAGACCGCGGCCTCGATGGAGCAGTTGGCGTCGACGGTGAAACAGAACGCGGACAACGCGCGCCAGGCCAACCAGTTGGCGGCCAGCGCGTCGCAGGTGGCCGAGCGCGGCGGTTCGGCGGTGTCGGAGGTGGTCAACACGATGGAGGGCATCTCGGCGAGCTCACGCAAGATCTCCGAGATCGTGTCGGTGATCGACGGCATCGCGTTCCAGACCAACATCCTGGCGCTGAACGCGGCGGTGGAAGCGGCGCGCGCGGGCGAGCAGGGCAAGGGTTTCGCGGTGGTGGCGGGCGAGGTTCGCTCGCTGGCGCAGCGCAGCGCGCAGGCGGCCAAGGAGATCAAGGTGCTGATCGAGGACTCGGTCAGCAAGGTGGGCACGGGTTCGCAGCAGGTCGAACGCGCCGGGGCGACGATGCAGGAGATCGTCAGTTCGGTCAAGCGCGTGACGGACATCATGGGCGAGATTTCGGCGGCGTCGGAAGAGCAGTCCGGGGGCATCGACCAGGTGAACCGCGCGGTGTCGCAGATGGACGAGGTGACGCAGCAGAACGCGGCGTTGGTGGAAGAGGCGGCGGCGGCGGCGGGTTCGCTGCAGGAGCAGGCGCAGCGCCTGGCCGAAGCCGTGGCGGTGTTCCGCATCAATGCGGGCGAGGTCATCGACGCGCCGGCGCAGCAATTGGCCTCGCAGGCCGTGCCGCGCGTGGCGGTTCCCGCGCCGGCTCCCGTGGCGGCCAAGCCCGCCAAAGCCCAGCCCGCCAAAGCCAAGCCTGCCGAAGCCAAGCTCGCCGAAGCCAAGCCTGCCGTCCAGCCGCCGCGATTGGTGGCAACGGCCCGTGTGGTCGAACCGGGTGCGGGCGAGGCCGCCACCGTCCGCCGTCCGCCGCGCCGCCCCGCCGCCCCGGAAACCGCTGCCAAGCCTCAGGCGCCTGCTGCGGCTCCCTCGCGCGGCAAGGCCCCCGCGGCGTCCGATGATTGGGAATCTTTCTAACAGGGTGACATCCTGAGGCTGGTCCGCCGGCCTTGCCCACTGTCCTTCATGCGAGGTCCTATGCTCTCGAACTTGAAAGTCAAAACCGGTTTGTTGTCCGCGCTGCTGGCCATGGTGGCCATGGCGCTGGCTTCCATCGGCATGGGTTGGGTCAATGCGAATGATGGGGAGGCCGCGCTCAACCGGCTGGACAGCCTGAGCGTGCGCCAGAACGCGTTGCTGAAGGACAGCTACGTGATGATGCTGCGCTCGATCATCCGGGCTGACATCGCCGCCGCGCAGCAGCAGGCAGGGGACTCGGCGGGATTCTCGCAAAGCATGTCCATGCTGCAGTCGCAGGTGGCCGATGGTCTTAAAAAGGTCGAGGTTTTCCGCGAAATTCCCAAATTGTCCGACGTGGGGCGCGCGACGGCGGATGATCTGGTGGCGGCCTTCCATGGCCTGGCCGCTTCGATTCAGGAAATGCAGGCCGCATTGTCCGCCAATGACGCCAGCCGTTTCCTGGAATTGAAGAACACCAAGGTCAGCGCGGCAAGCGTGGCATTGTCGGGCAGGCTCGATCAGTTCGGCGCCAACATCCAGACAATGAGCGAACGCACGCTGGCTGAATTCCGCCGCCAGGTCCGTCTGGTCGATATCGTCTATCTCGTCATGATCGTCATGACGCTGGCGATTGCCGGTGGCGCGTTCCTGTTCATGATCCGGGGCGTGCTTCGCCCCCTGAAGGAAGCCGGCGCGCATTTCGACCGCATCGCCGCGGGCGACCTGACCGCGCGGGTGGACGCGCGCAGCAACAATGAGATCGGCCAGTTGTTCGCGGCGCTCAAGCGCATGCAGGAAAGCCTGACGCGCACGGTCAGCACCGTGCGCCGTGGCGTGGACGAGATCAACGTGGGGTCGCGCGAGATATCCGCGGGCAACACCGACCTGTCCAGCCGTACCGAGCAGCAGGCGGCCTCGCTGGAAGAGACCGCGGCCTCGATGGAGCAGTTGGCGTCGACGGTGAAACAGAACGCGGACAACGCGCGCCAGGCCAACCAACTGGCGGCCAGCGCCTCGCAGGTGGCCGAGCGCGGCGGCGCTGCCATGTCGGAAGTCATCAGCACGATGGAAGACATCTCGGCCAGCTCGCGCAAGATTGCCGAGATCGTGTCGGTGATCGACGGCATCGCGTTCCAGACCAACATCCTGGCGCTGAACGCGGCGGTGGAAGCGGCGCGCGCGGGCGAGCAGGGCAAGGGTTTCGCGGTGGTGGCGGGCGAGGTTCGCTCGCTGGCGCAGCGCAGCGCGCAGGCGGCCAAGGAGATCAAGGTGCTGATCGAGGACTCGGTCAGCAAGGTGGACACCGGTTCGCAGCAGGTCGAACGCGCGGGCGTCACGATGCAGGAAATGCTTGGCTCGTCCAGGCGCGTGACGGACATCATGGGCGAGATTTCGGCGGCGTCGGAAGAGCAGTCCGGGGGCATCGACCAGGTGAACCGCGCGGTGTCGCAGATGGACGAGGTGACGCAGCAGAACGCGGCGTTGGTGGAAGAGGCGGCGGCGGCGGCGGGTTCGCTGCAGGAGCAGGCGCAGCGCCTGGCCGAGGCCGTGGCGGTGTTCCGCATCAACACCGGCGAGGTCATCGATGTGGCCGCGAAGCTGGATGCGCAGCGCCAGGCGCCGCGTGTTCCTGCAGCCGAGAAGCCGGCACCGCCAAAGCGTGCCGAGAGCGTTGCGCGGCAAGCCGATCCGATCAAGCCGGCGCCCGCGCAGCGCCGTCCCGAGCGCCTGACGCAGTCCGATATCTCCATGGCGGGCGAGGACGCCTCCGTGCGCCAGCCCGAGCGGCGAGCCGCGAAGCAGGCTGCCCAGGATGCCGCGGCGCCAGCGCCCGCGGTGAAAAAGGCGCCGGCCGCACTGGCGCCCAAGCCGGCCGGCCAGCCAGCGCTGCGCAAGACGACTGGGAATCCTTTTGACCGCGCGACGCGCGGCAACCATGGGGTAAATGATGCGATATCTGAAAGTCATGGCAATGGCCGGGATGCTGGCACTGGGAGGATGCTTGGCCTCGGGCCACAACTTCGACCCGGGCAAGCTGTCCTCGCTGACGCCGGGCCGTACGACGATCGCCGAGGCGGCGCGCGCGCGCTGACGGCCGCGCCCGATCAGGTCTACGCACAGAGCGACGGCACCACGCTGGCGCTCTGGCGTTTTCATGTCACGTTTGTGCCAGACGGACTGTACAGCCGCAAGGAAGCCTTGCTGCAGTTCGGCCCCGACGGACGGCTGATGAGGTTGGTGGATAGCACCAATATCCTGCTGGAACCCTGGGAGCGGCAGAAGTTGTTGGGGCCGGAACCTGCGCCGATCGCGCCGGTGGCCATCGCGCCGCAGGAAACCGTACCCGAGTCCGGTTGGATCGTCATCCCACCGGGGGCGACGCAGTAATCCACGATACCCGGGCGCAATGCCCGGTGGCGCTCTCCGTACGGCCACCAGGTCGGACGCACGGAAGGCGGCTTTTCTTTTTATGAATTATTCCTGGAAACAGGGGGGCTTATGGACACGAATCTGGAAGCAGGCGAGCAAAAAGGCAAGGCCAAGAAGCGCAAACGCGCACCCAAGCAGAAGCGTTCCATGAAGTTGCGTGACGCACGCGTCGGAACCATGCTGATGTGGGTTATGGGTCTGTTCGCCGTGCTCGTCGCCGCCATGGGCCTGATGGCTGCCTATTTCCTGCAGCAGAACTACCAATCGGTGTTGCAGATCACGCAGTTGACCGATCGAGGCAAGCAGGTCGAGATCATCAACAGCGACATGCTGCGCGCCCGGGTCTCCCTGATGGTGGCGGCACGCCATCTGCAGGAAGCCGGCTGGGGCGGCGGCGGCAGCGGCACTGGCCAGGGCGCCGCTTCCTCGTCGAACCAGGCCGCCAAGGATGCCCTGAAGGACGCCACGGATCTGCTGAATGGCGTTCGCAACCGCTTCTCCGATTTCCAGAAGAACATGCTGGAAGACGAGAAGGGCCGCCAGCTCTCCATGAACCTGGTGCGCCGCTACCGGTCGTATATCGACGACGGCGTCGATACCATGCTCGAAGCTCTGCGCAGCGAAGACTATTCGACGTTCTACATGGTGAACAACGAGTACGGCACGCCGCGCAGCGCGGCGTTCATCGAGGCCATCGGCCAGTTCACCAACTACATCCAGGACGCTCAGAACGCGACCACGGAACAGGCGCAGACCAGCTTCGAGCGGGCGCTGATCGCCGTGGTGGCCGCCGTCGTGCTGGCGGTGTTGCTGATGATCATGGCCCGCATCGTCTTCGGCCGTCTGGTGGTGCGTCCGCTGGTCGAGGCCGGTCAGCATTTCGACCGCATCGCTGGTGGAGACCTGACCGCGCGGGTGGAAGTGCGCAACAACAACGAGATCGGCCAGTTGTTCGCGGCGCTCAAGCGCATGCAGGAAAGCCTGACGCGCACGGTCAGCACCGTGCGCCGCGGCGTGGACGAGATCAACGTCGGTGCGCAGGAGATATCCGCGGGCAACACCGACCTGTCCAGCCGCACCGAAGAGCAGGCGGCCTCGCTGGAAGAGACCGCGGCCTCGATGGAGCAGTTGGCGTCGACGGTGAAACAGAACGCGGACAACGCGCGCCAGGCCAACCAGTTGGCGGCCAGCGCGTCGCAGGTGGCCGAGCGCGGCGGTTCGGCGGTGTCGGAGGTGGTCAACACGATGGAAGGCATCTCGGCGAGCTCGCGCAAGATCTCCGAGATCGTGTCGGTGATCGACGGCATCGCGTTCCAGACCAACATCCTGGCGCTGAACGCAGCGGTGGAAGCGGCGCGCGCGGGCGAGCAGGGCAAGGGCTTCGCGGTGGTGGCGGGCGAGGTTCGCTCGCTGGCGCAGCGCAGCGCGCAGGCGGCCAAGGAGATCAAGGTGCTGATCGAGGACTCGGTCAGCAAGGTGGGCACGGGTTCGCAGCAGGTCGAACGCGCCGGGGCGACGATGCAGGAGATCGTCAGTTCGGTCAAGCGCGTGACGGACATCATGGGCGAGATCTCGGCGGCGTCGGAAGAGCAGTCCGGGGGCATCGACCAGGTGAACCGCGCGGTGTCGCAGATGGACGAGGTGACGCAGCAGAACGCGGCGCTGGTGGAAGAGGCGGCGGCGGCGGCGGGTTCGCTGCAGGAGCAGGCGCAGCGCCTGGCCGAAGCCGTGGCGGTGTTCCGCATCAATGCGGGCGAGGTCATCGATCTGCCGTCCGCGCAACTGCAAGGCTATGGCACTGCGCCGATGGTGACGCAGGGGTGATGCTCCGCCTCGCAGGCCGTCATCGCCTGGCTTGACGGCCAGTCATGGCGGCTCGAACGGGCCGGGTTCCCGCGGGAACCCGGCCCGTTCTACTTTGACGTGCCAATGATGGTGTTGCGCGATCATGCCCGAGGCGGCGTTGCCCGATGGTGCGGCGTCCCGCCGCGCCCTTTTTGCCTTGGCAGCCGTTATCGGCCGGCCAGCCGCAGGATCAGGTCGCTGATGGTGCGGAACGCGGCCTGGAACTGGTCTTCGAAGAAAGGCCCGGAGTGCGGCAGCACCACCGACAGCAGTATCAAACCGCCTATCAAGTGGATGGGGAAGCCGATGGCGAAGACCGTCAGCTGCGGCGACGCGCGGTTCAGGATCCCCAGCGCCAGGTTGACCGTCAATTGAGAGCAGATCAGCGGGAGGGCCAGCAGCAGGCCCGCCGTGAAGATGGTGCCGCCCCATTCCAGCAGGACGCCCCAGCCGTTCGGATCCAGTCCATCCAGGCCGACCGGCAACACCTCGAAACTGCGCATCAACGCAGCGAGCATCAGCAGGTGGCCATCCAGCGACAGGAAGAGCAGGGTTGCGACGATATTGAACAGACGCGACAGCACGGCGGTGTTCGCGCCGATCGAGGGATCGAAGAACGACGCGAAAGACAGGCTCATCTGCAGGCCGACGAACTCGCCGGCGGTCTGGACGGCGGCGAACACGATACGCATCACCAGTCCGATGGACATGCCGATCAGGATCTGCTGCACCAGGATCCAGAGCGCGCCGTAAGAGTTCAAGGGAATGGCAGGCATGGGACCGAGGCTCGGCGCGACCGCCACCGTCAGCATGACTGCCAGGCCGATCTTGGCCATGTTGGGAATGCTGGACTCGGCGAACAGCGGCGAGGCGCCGACCAGGGCCAGCATGCGCACGAACGGCCACAGGAACTGGCCGATCCAGCCGGTGAGCTGGTCCAGTGTGAAGGAGATCATGGCGTGCGCCGGCCCCCGGCCCGGTCAGGAGGTCAGCATCGGTATCTGGCTGATCAACTGACGGATGTAGTCGGTCATCAGGCCGAGCAGCCACGGGCCCAGCAGAACCAGGCCTCCGCAGATGGCCAGCAGCTTGGGAATGAAGGCCAGCGTCATTTCGTTGATCTGCGTGGCCGCCTGGAACACGCTGATGACCAGGCCGACGATCAGGGTGATCATCAGCAGCGGACCGGCCATCATCAGCGCGACCTTCATCGCCTGATAGATGATGGACATGACGGTTTCGGAAGTCATGGGGCGTCCTCCTTCCGGGTCATTGGTAGAAGCTTTGCGCCAACGAGCCCAGCAGCAGGTGCCAGCCATCGGCCAGCACGAACAGCATGAGCTTGAACGGCAGCGAGACCGTCACGGGCGGCACCATCATCATGCCCAGCGCCATCAGCACGCTGGCCACGACCATGTCGATGATCAGGAAGGGGATGAAAATGGTGAACCCGATCTGGAATGCCGTCTTCAATTCGCTGGTGATGAAGGCGGGAATCAGCACCCGCATGGGAACCTGCGAGGGGCTGTCCATCGCCGGCTGCTTGGCCATGTCCGCAAACAGCGCCAGGTCGCTCTCGCGCGTCTGGTGCAACATGAAGGTCTGAAGCGGCGCGGAGGCGCGCTGCACGGCGGTCTCGAAGTTGATGGTGCCGGCGTTCAGCGGTTGATAGGCCTCGGTGTAGATCTGGTCGAAGACCGGCGACATCGTGTAGAAAGTCAGAAACAGCGCCAGGCCGATGAGGACGGTATTGGGCGGCGAGGTCGGCGTGCCGATCGCCGTGCGCAGCAGGCCCAGCACGATGATGATGCGGGTGAACCCGGTCATCATGAGCAACGCCGCCGGCAGGAAGGACAGCGACGTCATCAGCAGCAGCGTCTGCATGCTGAGCGAGTAGGTTTCCGAGCCGCCGGGTCCGGGGGTGGACGTGATGGCGGGCAGCGTGGCCTGGGCCAGCGTGGCGCCGGGCCACAGGGCCAGCGCGGTCAGCAACAGCACGGCCGCCTGGGGCCAGGCCGAACGCAGGCGTGCTGGGCAGCGGCGATAGAGGAAAAACATGGTGTCCGGGAAGGCTACGGGCGTTTGTTCAGCGCCTCGGTGAAGCGCTTGGCCAGCGTCGTCGCAAAGGTGCCGTTGGCCGGCGGACCGGCAACGGCCATGGACGCGTCGCCCTCGGCGGCGGAATCGGTGCCCGACTCGGCGGGCAGCGTATGCAAGGGGGTCATGCCATTGGGCGTGACGCCGACCACCACCCAGGTATCGCGCACCTGGACGATGAGGATGTTCTGGCGCGGACCGACCGTCTGGCTGGCGACGATGCGCAACACGCCCGCGCCCTGCCTCGGCAACAACCCGGACCGACGTGCCAGCCAGGCCGCCAGCAGGATGGCGGCCACGATCAGCCCCAGGGCGACCGCGACGCGCAGGACGTCGGCTTGCGTCATCGGGTCAACGGCGGTTGTTCAGGCGGTTCAGCCGTTCCGACGGGGTGATGATGTCGGTCAGGCGGATGCCGTACTTTTCTTCGACCACGACCACTTCGCCCTGGGCGATGAGGTAACCGTTGACGAAAATGTCCATCGGCTCGCCGGCCAGGCCATCGAGTTCGACGACGGAGCCCTGGCCCAGCTGCAGCAGGCTCTTGATGGTCAGGCGGGTGCGGCCCAGTTCGACGGTGAGCTGGACGGGGACGTCCATGATCAGGTCGATGTCGGTGCCGGTGACGCCGTCCTTGCCGACCAGCGGCTTGAAGACGGACTCCGCGGCCGGCTTGGCCGACGACGGGGCGGGCGCGCTGGGCGCCGGCGTGCTGGCAGCCGGGGCGCTGGCCGCGGCCGCGACGGGTTCGGGGGATTTCAGGCCGTCGGCCTGGGTGGGAGGATTGGGGACGCGGGCCTGCTCCGCGAGCGCATCGGCCCAATCGTCGGCGGCCGAGGAGGCGGGCGTGCTGCTGTCGCCGGTCTGGTCAGTCATTTTCAGGGGCCTCGGGGGATTCGAAATCGTAGTTGAGCATGTTCTGTACGCGCAGGGCGTACTGGCCATTGAAGACGCCGTAGCCGCATTCCATGATCGGCACGCCGTCGATGTGGGCGGTTACGGTTTGCGGGACATCGATGGGCAGCACGTCGCCGACTTTCAGGCGCATCAGCTCGCCGATCGAGGAGGGGATGCGCCCGAACTCGGCGGCCACCTGCACGTCGGCGCTGCGCACCTGCTTGGACAATTGCTGGGTCCAGCGCTGATCGACCTCTTCGAGGGCGGTTTCCTGCAAGGGGCGGGTCAGCAGGTCGCGGACCGGTTCGATCATCGAGTACGGCAGGCAGATGTTCAGGTCGCCGCCGGTGGCGCCGAACTCGATGTGGAACGGCGTGACCACCACCACTTCGTTGTCACCCGTGATGCTGGCGAATTTCGTGTGCATTTCGGAGCGCACGTACTCGAACTCGATGGGATACACGGGCTCCCAGGAGCGGCCGTAGCATTCCAGCGTCAGGTTCAGCAGGCGGCGGATGATGCGCTGCTCGGTGTTGGTGAAGTCGCGGCCCTCGACGCGCGTGTGGTAGCGGCCATCGCCGCCGAACAGGCTGTCGATGACCAGGAACACCAGGTTCGGATCATAAGTGAACAGCGCCGTGCCGCGCAGCGGCCGCATCTGAATCATGTTCAGGTTGCTGGGCACCGGCAGGTTGCGTTCGAAATCGGCGTACTTCTGGATGCGGATGGCGCCGACGGAGATGTCGGCGCTGCGGCGCATGAAGTTAAGCAGCACGTTACGCATGCCGCGCGCGAACCGTTCGTTGATAAGCTCCAGCGTCTGCATGCGCCGGCGCACGACGCGGTCCGGCGAACTGAGATCGTAGGCTCGTGTACCGTCGGCTTCGGATTGCGCGGGAGTTGCGTTTTCGCTCTCGCCGGTGACACCGGCGAGCAGGGCATCGACTTCGTCCTGGGAAAGAAACGCCTCATAAGCCATGCTTATTGCACCACGAATTCCGTAAACAGCACGTCGGTGACGTACTGGCCGTCAGGGATGGGCGAGAACGGCTTGTTGATGGCTTGCATGATGGACTTGGCGAGCTCGGTGCGGCCTTGCGGCGTGCGCACGGTCTGGGGCGTCTGCGCCGACAGCACCATCAGAACGCGGCTGCGGACCTCGGGCAGGTATTTCTCGATGCGCGTGCGGGTTTGCTCGTCGCTGACGCGCAGCGTGATGCCGACGCGGACGATGCGCTCGGACTCCTGGTCTTCCACGGTCGCGGTGAAGGGCTCGAGCGGCACGAAGATCGGGGCCGGAACGGGCTGGGGCGCGGCCGGCGGGGCCACGAACGTGGTGGGCTGGGCGCCCGGCTGGCCGGGAACGGCGCCGGGCTGGCCCGACGCGCCCACGCCCAACTGAACCGGGCTGAGGTCGCGAGCGCCTTGCCAGTGCAGGAAAAACCATGTGCCCGCGACACTGAGGCCGGCAACCAGCAGCAGAATCACCAGCATGAGCAGCGGGCGCAGCAGGCGGCCGATGCCGCCGGAGGAAGAAGCTGCGCCAGGCGCTGCGGAGGGAGTCTTGGAGGTCGCCATCTCGTTGTCGATACGGGTTGTGCGGCTGAAACTGAACCGATGATGATGGAATGAAAGCATTCTGCCCCAAAGTCCGCGTGCCCAGGCACGCGAAAAACAGGACGAAAGCGGGGTATCTCAGGCTATTACGGCACGTATTTGCTTAAGCAAAGGTGTCCACCAGGGCATTGGGGTCACGCGCCACGGCAACCTGCTGGACGATGACGCCATCGCCTTGCGCGTCGCCGCCGCCCGCGCCCTGGCCGCTACCCTTTCCTGACGCGGAGGACTGGTCCCGGGCGAAGGGGTTCTCCTGCTCGCCCACGTCGGCCTGGCCCAGCGAGATGCCGGCATCGGCCAGCGCCTGCTGCAATTGCGGCAATGCCGACTCCAGCGCATGCCGGACGGAGGCATGGGCGGACACGAAGCTGGCCGTGGCCACGCCGTCGGACAGGCTCAGCGTCACGCGCAGCGGACCCAGGTCGGGAGGATCCAGGCGCAGTTCGGCGGTCTGCTGCCCGCGCTGGGCATCGCCGCCCAGCAGGACCAACTGGCGGCCGAGGTCGCGGCCCCAGTTCGCCGAGCCCACGGGGCTGGCCACTTCCAGCGGCGGCGCCGCCGGCGCCGGACGCGCATCGGCGGCCGCGGACGTTGCCTGAGCCGGCGCGGTGCGCATGGTGGCGGCCGTCAGCGCGGCCACGTCGCCGCGGGCGTGCGGGCTGTCGTGCTGGGACTGCGAGCCGGTCTGGGACCCGAAGTCCGGCAACTGCGCCGCCACGGCCTCGACGGCCGTGGTCTGGTCCTGGGGCAGGCCGTCCTGCGTCGCGGCGGCGGTCTGGCTGCCTGCCGTGGCGTGGCCGGCGGCGCGCGGATCACGCGCGGTGGCGATGGTCTGGCGCAGCGCGGCCAGGGGCGTGACGTTTTCCTGGGACAAGGCAGGTGCCGCGGCGGGCAGCGCGGCCTGGATGGCCTGGCTGGCCTGCTGCGGCAGGGCGGCGGCGTGCGGTGCCGGTGTTGGCGCCGGTGCCGGTGCCGGTGCGGCTTGCGCGGCGGGCGCCGGCGTCTTGTCGGCCTGGCCGGCGGCCTGCGCCGGCGTGCCGGCCGCTGCCGCTGCCGCTGCCGCGGCAAGCGCGGCACCCGGCGCGGCGGCTTGCTGGGCGGCCAGCTTGGCCGCCGACTGGGACTGCAGCGCGGCAGACTGCGCGGCAATCTCGAGCGCCTGGATCGGCAGGCTCGGCGCTTGCTGCGCGGCGGCGGGCACCGGCTGGGCAACCTGGACGTCGGCCGGGGCGGGCTGTGGCGCGCCCGAGGCGTCCGCCGTGGCAGCGTCGCTGGCGGTGTCCTTGTCGCTTACGGCAGGATCGGCCGGTTGCTGCGCGTCGGCCTGGGGGGCGGGCGCGGCCTCCTGTTGCGGGCCGGCCGGCTCGTGTTCCGAGGGCTTCTGGGTGGCCGGCTTGTTCTCGGACTTCCTGGCCGGCGCTTCCTGGCGCGAGGCGTTCTTCTGTTCGGCCAGCGTCTTCGAGAAGGACGGGCTCTTGTCGTCGCTCTTGATGGCGGGTTGGGCCGGGGGGGCCGCCGGGGTGATCGGCAGCAGGCTGGCAAGCGGAGCGGTGTTAGGCATTTTGGGTGTCCCGCTGGGAATCAATAGTGGGCTTGGCCGCGCGCGATGCGGGCCGAATATTCGTCGCTGGCGCGTTGTTCGCGGCGGTTCTCCGCCAACTGCTCGACGCGCACCTGGCGCTGCGAGAGGGCGTCGAACGAGTTCAGCTTGCGCTGCTGCTGTTGCCAGTGCTGGCGGCCGCGAGCCAGGTGGTCGTCGGCCGTGCGCAGCACGCTGGTCTGCTGGCCGATGGCGTCGTCCAGGGTGGAGATGAAGCGCTGGTAATTCTGGCAATCGGCGACCGACATGCCCGTTTGCATGGCCTGCTGCAGCCGTTGCAGGTAGTCCTGGCGGTAGTCGTACAGCATGGTCAACTGGCGTTCGGCCTGGGTGCGCTCGGCGTTGAGCTTGCCCAGTACGCGGGCCGCCTCGTCGGCGCTTTCCTTGGCCAGTCCGAGCAGCATGTCCAGAGGGAGTTGGCTAGGCATAGGTTTCCTTGATCTCGAAGGAACCGCGCAGTTGATCGATGGCGGTCGTGTAGTCGACGTTGTCGGTGATGTCCTGCTGCAGATAGGCTTCCAGGCGCGGATAGCGCGCGATGGCGTCGTCCAGTTGGTGATCGTTGCCGGCGGCGTAGGCCCCCACGGCGATCAGGTCGCGGTTGCGCTGGTAGCGCGAGAAGGTCTGCTTGAAGCGGCGCACCAGCGAGAACTGTTGCGGCGAGATCAGCGACGTCATCGCCCGCGAGATGGACGCTTCGATGTCGATGGCGGGGTAGTGGCCGGCTTCGGCCAGGTGGCGCGACAGGACGATGTGGCCGTCCAGAATGGCGCGCGCCGAGTCGGCGATGGGGTCTTGCTGGTCGTCGCCTTCGGCCAGCACGGTATAGAAGGCGGTGATGGAACCCGCCTTGCCGTTGGGGCCGGGCGCGCCCATGCCGGTTCGCTCGACCAGTGCGGGCAGGCGCGCAAAGACCGAGGGGGGATAGCCCTTGGTGGCGGGTGGCTCGCCGATCGCCAGCGCGATCTCGCGCTGCGCCATGGCGTAGCGGGTCAGCGAGTCCATGATCAGCAGCACGTCCAGGCCCTGGTCGCGGAAGTGTTCCGCCAGGCGGGTGGCGTAGCTGGCGCCCTGCAGGCGCAGCAGCGGCGACACGTCGGCCGGCGCGGCCACCACGACCGAACGGGCCAGACCCTCGGGGCCGAGGTTGTGCTCGATGAATTCCTTGACTTCGCGTCCGCGCTCGCCGATCAGGCCCACGACGATGATGTCGGCGCGCGTATAACGGGCCATCATGCCCAGCAGCACGCTCTTGCCCACGCCGGAACCGGCGAACAGGCCCATGCGCTGGCCGCGGCCCACTGTCAGCAGGCCGTTGATGGCGCGCACGCCCACGTCCAGCACGGTGTCGATGGGCGCCCGCGACAGCGGGTTGATGGGCAGGGCGGTCAGCGGCGCGGCCTCGGCGCCGGTCAGCGGACCGAGGCCGTCCAGCGGGCGGCCGGCGCCGTCGACCACGCGGCCGAGCATCGCGTTGCCGACCGGCAGGTGGCGGCCCAGTTGCGGCTTGGCGTTGCCGTTCAGCTCGGCCTTGCGCGGCAAGGGGACAGGGCGTTGCACCGCGGGTTCGCTGGGCATCACGCGGGCGCCGGGCGGCAGGCCGGAGATGTCGGCCTGCGGCATCAGATAGAGGGTGTGGCCGTCGAAGCCGACGACCTCGGCGTCCGCCCAGTGGTCGTGTCCGCGGGCGATCTCGATGCGGCACGCGGCGCCGACGGGCAAGCGCAAACCGGTGGCATGCAGCACCAGGCCGGTGGCGCGGGTAATGCGGCCCGTGACCAGCCAGGGCTCGGTCGACGCTGCCCGGATCGACCCGATCTCCAACTGCGTCTTCCAGCGCTCGGGCAACGGCGCGGCGGCCACGTCGGGCTGGGGCTGCATGGCGGGATTCATGGCTGGTCGTCCCACGAGGCGCTGCGGCCCAGGGAGGCGGCCACGCGGCGCCAGCGCGTCTGCAGCGTGGCGTCGATGTCTCCATAGGGCGTTTCGGCCCGGCAGCCGCCGCGCGCGATGGACTCGTCGGCCAGCACGCGCCAGTTGCCTTCCTTCAGTTCGTCGGCCAGGTGCAGGCGCACCAGTTCGAGGTCGTCGGGATGGATCCACAGGCGCAGTGCGCCTTGGGGCGGCGTGGGGTTGATGTGCAGCACTTCGCGCACCGCCGCCAGCATGGCTTGCGGTTGCTCGGCCAGTTGCTGGCGCACGACCTGGGCGGCGATGTCGAGCGCCAGGGTGATCAGGCTTTGGCCCATCTGTTCTTCGATGCCGCGCAGCGATATGGCCAGGTTGGCCGCCAGGGCGTTCAGGTGGGCGGCTTCCTCGCGTCCCTGTTCGCGGCCTTGGGCCAGGCCTTCGGCGTAGCCTTGCTCGCGGCCCGCGGCCAGGCCTTCCTTGCGGCCTTCCTCGCGGCCGGCCGCCAGGCCCTGCTTGCGGCCCTCGGCCATGCCCTGCACGCGGCCCTCGGTCCGGGCCTGTTCGCGCAGCGCCTGGCGCACTTCCTCGGGGTCCGGGCCCGGGTCGGGCAGGGGCGCCGGTTCGACGGGGGCTTCCTCGACCTTGGGTTCGTCGAACGACGTCATCTGCCAGCGCTGCCAGGCAGCGCGGCGCGACAGCGAGGGCCCGACGGAACCACGGTCAGACATACGCGTCGTCTCCCGAGTTGCCCAGCACGATCTGGCCGCTCTCGGCCAGGCGTCGGGCAATCTGCAGAATCTTCTTCTGCTCGCTCTCGACCTTGGACATGCGCACGGGGCCCTGGGCCTCGAGGTCTTCGCGCAGCATCTCGGCGGCGCGGCTGGACATGTTGCGCAGGAACTTGTTGCGCAACTCGTCCTGGGCGCCCTTGAGGGCGATCATGAGCATGTCGTTGTCGATTTCCTTGAGGATGAGCTGGATGCCGCGATCCTCGACTTCCAGCAGGTTCTCGAAGACGAACATTTCGTCGATGATCTTCTGGGCCAGGTCGGCATCGCGTTCGCGCAGGCTGTTGACCACGGCCTCTTCCTGCGTCGAGTTCATCATGTTGAGGATCTCGGCCGCGGTGCGCACCCCGCCCATCTTGCTGCGCTTGGCGCTCTGGCCGGACAGCATGGAATTCAGCACTTCGGTCAGTTCGGCCAGCGCCGAGGGTTGTACGCCGCCGAAGGTGGCGATGCGCAGCATGACGTCGTTGCGCAGGCGATCGGTCAGCAGGGCGAGCACGCCCGCGGCGCGGTCGCGCTCCAGGTGAACCAGGATGGTGGCGATGATCTGGGGGTGTTCGTTGCCGACCAGTTCGGCGACGGTGACCGGATCGAGCCAGTTCAGGGCGTCGATGCCGCTGCCGCCTTCACCGGCCTCAAGGATGTCCTCGATCAGGCCGGCGGCGCGGTCGCTGCCCAGCGCCTTGGTCAGCACGGTGCGGATGTAGTCGTCCGAGCCCAGCGTCACGGCGGTGAACTGGTCCGCTTCCTGGCGGAACTCTTCGAGCACGCCGCCGACGTCGCGGCGGGTCACCTGCTTGAGGGTGGCCATCGAGGCGCCGACCTGCTGCACTTCACGCGCGGTCAGGAAACGGAAGACCTCGGCGGCGGCGTCCTCGCCCAGGGACATCAGCAGGACGGCGCTGCGGGTCATGCCGTCCATGGGTTTGCCGTCATTGATCATCTTTGCTCATCCAGGTGCGCAACACCATTGCAACGGCGCGCGGGTCTTTGGTTGCCATGTCGCGGGCGCGCTGCAGATTCTCTTCGTAGCGGTCGATTTCGCGAGCGCGGGCGGTGTTCTGGGCCTCGCGCTCGGCGTCGCGGCGGTCCTGTTCTTCCTTCTCGGCATCCACCGGCGGGTAGAAGTGATCCATGACCGCCGGTTTGATGCGGCGATACAGCCACAGCACGATGATGATGGCCAGCAGCCAGCCCAGCACGGTCTTGCTCAGGGCGATCAGCTCGGCATCGCGCCACAGCGGCACGCTGGGCTCGGCATCGTTGAACTGGCTGTTGACCACGTTCAGCGAGTCGCCGCGGGCCTCGGAATAGCCCATGGCCTCGCGCACCAGGTCGGTCAGCTTGTTCAGTTCTTCCGGCGGCAATGCCTTGGCTTCGCCGCCATCCTTGCCCGGCAGGTAGTTGACCACGACGGCCACCGACATGCGCTTGAGCACGCCGACGGGTTGCTTGATGTGGCTGATGGTGCGATCGACTTCGTAATTGGTGGTGGAGTCGTGGCGGCTGCTGGTGGAGGTGCTGGGCGCCTGCGTGCCGGCGGGCGCCGTCCCGGTGGCGGTGCCGTTCTGCTGCGGCTGCTGTCCCTGCTGCTGCTGCTGCTGCTGTTGTTGGCCTTGCTGGCCGGGCGGCTGCTGCGGGTTGTTCAACGGCGCCTGGGTCGGCGCCGGGACCTGGTTGCTGAGGGCGCCGGGCACGCCGCGTGCCGGATCCATGCCGGTCTGGCGCGACTCGCTGGTCTGCTGGCTGCGCATCGCACCCTGGCCGGGCTCCTGGTTGGGACGGTAGACCTCGGACGTTTCCTCGCGGCGGGCGAAGTCGACGTCGGCGGTCGCCTGGGCATGCACGTTGCCCGGGCCGACCAGCGGGTTCAGGATGGTGAGGATGCGTTCGACGGCGCGCTGTTCGACCTCACGCACGAAGCGCATCTGGTCGGCATCCATGCCGCGGCCTTCGCCTTGCGGAGCGGACAGCAGGCGACCGTTCTGATCGACGATGGAGACGTTGTCCGCCGTCAGCTCGGGCACGCTGGAGGCCACCAGCCAGGTGATCGACGACACCTGGGCGTCGGCCAGGCTGCGGCCGGGGTACAGGTTCAGCAGCACGGACGCGGTGGGCGACTGGCGCTCGCGCACGAACAGCGACTGGCGCGGCATGGCCAGGTGGACGCGCGCCTTCTGCACGCCGTTCATGGCTTCGATCGAACGGGCCAGTTCGCCTTCCAGGCCGCGCTGGTAGTTGATCTGCTCGGTGAACTGGCTGGCGCCGAACCGCGCGTTGTCCATCAGCTCGAAACCGACGCTGCCGCCACGGGGCAGGCCCTGGGCGGCGAGCTGCATGCGCGCGTCATAGACACGGTCCGCCGGCACCATGATGGCCGTGCCGGTTTCGTTGTAACGGTAGGGCACGTTCATGGTGCCCAACGCGGCGACGATCGCGCCGGAGTCGCGGTCCTCCAGGTTGGAGAACAGCACCTTGTAATCGGGTTCGCGGCTCCACATCGCCAGCACGGCGATGACGGCCACGAGGGCCGCGGCCGCGCCGAGCAGGATGGGTTTGGGCAGAGTCCGTACTTTCTCGAGTACCGGAAACCTTGCCAGAAGCGACGCACCGAGGGTTGCCTGTTGGTTCATCGGTGGCTCCCGCAAGCTTCGCGGAGCAGGGATTCTAACGACATGGTCGAGGAAGGCAGGTTACACATGCAACGTGCTTTAGGTCGGGGAGCGTGGATTATGGCGGGCGCCCGTGCAATCCCAATCGCCGAAAACAACCGTTTTTTGGCGTTACTTGTCTCCTATTGTCCGAATCGGCACCGCCCGGCGCCGCCGGCAGGGGCATTCTTTGCGCACAGAGCGGAACTGCCCGGGTTTTTGCCGCCTTTTAGGCGTTATGGGAAATCGGCCGCCGCGGTACGCTTGCTGCCATTGTCCCGTTTGACGTCCGAGGTATCTTCCATGGCGGTTTCTGGCCTGTCCGGCATCGAAAGCATGTTGCAACAGATGCGCGCCGTGGTGCGCACTGCCCAGAGCGGCGTGTCCGACCCCGCCCAGTTGTCGCCCGCGCCGTCGGGCTTCGCCTCCGAGCTGGCCGACTCCATCCGCCGCGTGTCCGCCGCGCAGAAGGCGGCCGGCGCGCAGGCGCAGGCGTTCGAGCTGGGCGCGCCTGACGTCTCGTTGAACGACGTCATGATCGATCTGCAGAAAGCCAGCATCGGCTTCCAGACCGCGGTGCAGGTCCGTAACCGCCTGGTATCGGCTTACCGCGAAGTCTCGTCGATGTCGATCTGATCTCTGCGCCGCCGCCCGGCGGGGCCGTCCCGTGGGGCGGCCAGGCATCAGTGCGGCCCGAATTCGTGGCGCAAGCGGTGCGGAAACGGCGAAACCATCAGCATGCTGCCGTCATCGAAACGTACCGGCGAAGATTGGCCCGTCTGGAATTGCAGCCAGGTGCCGTCGTGCAGTGTCGCCGTGAACTCCAGCGGCGCCTTGGCCAGGCGCCTGGCCAGGTCATCGGCGTAGCGCGGCAGGGCGCCATCGAGCCGCCAGAAGAACACCCTGGAACGTGCGTCCAGGCCCAGCAGCCTCACCGCCCATTGCATGCCTTGGCTGTCCCGCGCCTGGATGGCGCTGGACGGGTGCGCCAGCGAAGATAACGCGCCGCGGATGTCCGCGGGGCTTTGCAGCCAATCCTCGTGATCCGGTGCGTGGGACGGGGTGTGCACGATTGCCGTCCCCGTCAGGCCGAGGGGCGCGGGCCGATCGGCGGCGGCAGCGCCGGGGCGTCGCGGGCTTCCAGGCGGTACAGCCAGGCAAGCAACTCGGCCACGGCGGTGTAGAGCTGGGGCGGAATCTGCGAATCGAGGTCCACCTGCATGAGCAAGCCCACCAGCTCGGTCGATTCGTGCACATACAGATCGTGCTCGCGCGCGTTGCGGACGATCATGTCGGCCAGCTTGCCATAGCCTTTTGCAACGACCCGAGGCGCGTTGTCCTGTTCGTCGTACGAGATGGCGACGGCGGCGCGGCGGTCCGGATCGTCGGACGTGGGCGTGTCGATCATGGCTCAATGACGAAAGGCGAAGGCGGGAGGACGTCGACGTTGAGCTGGGTCAGGGTCAGCCCGGCCGCCGTCATGCGCTGGCGCAGGCCGTCACCGTGGCGGCTGAGTTCGGCGGCGCTGCGCGGCGCCGCCAGATGCATCATCAATTGGTTGTCCACGAGGTTGATGCGCGCCTCGACCAGTCCCAGGCGCGGCAGGTCCAGCTTGATGCGG
Organism: Bordetella ansorpii; assembly: GCF_900078705.1. Taxonomy (GTDB): domain Bacteria; phylum Pseudomonadota; class Gammaproteobacteria; order Burkholderiales; family Burkholderiaceae_B; genus Bordetella; species Bordetella ansorpii_A. Next base: position 228,260 of record NZ_FKIF01000007.1, on the reverse strand, counting down.
GTGGCCCAGTGGCCGTCTTCGATTTCCGTGCCGCCTGCGGTGCGGTCGCGCTCGACTTCCCACTCCATTTCGGTATCGGGCCAGGGCTGGCCCTGCCACGCGACCGATTGGTTGGCCAGCACGTCCAGTTGCTGGCGCACCAGCAGCGTGGCGTCCGGGTGGATGCTGGCCAATGCCTGGGCGGGCGAGGAGGGCTGGCCACCGCCGCTCAGGGATACCGTGGCGCTGCTGGTGGAGGAGGGCTGCTGGGCCGTGTCGCGCGGCGCAAGCGCATCCGTCATCGCCTGGCGCGCGGCCGACGCGGCCGCGTCCGCCTGGCCCGGGGGCATGCGCATCCCGGCCTGGGGTTCGGCGGCCAACTGTCCAGGCGTGCGCTGGCCGTAGGCCATCTGGGTCAGGTGCGACTCGTAGAACAGCCCGCTGTTCTGCAGCACCGAGCGCAAGGCTTGCGCCAGCGCCGCGGGCGGCGGCGTGTCGGCCCGCGGCGCAACCGGGGCCGTCTCGCCTGCCGCGGGGGCCTGCGCCGGGCGGGCGGTGCCGGCCTGGGCTTGCGAGGCGGTGCCAGTCTGCGTTTGCGAGGCGGTACCGGCCTGGGCTTGCGAGGCCGTGCCTGTTTGCGGCGCCTGGGCGCTCGCGGGCGTGGCGCCGCCTGTGGATGCCCCGGCGGATGCCTGGCCGGCGTTGCCGCCACCGGTCGCCGTTGCCGGGGCGCCCGTGCGAGGGCCGGAGGGAGAGTCCGGGGAAGCGTCGTCGCCGGCGGCTGGCGTCCACAGCGGCGCGCGTCCGGCAATGGGAGGGGCTTTTTCGGGGAACAGGGCCAGCAAGGTCAGGATCGTGCGTGCGGTCATGCCCAGCGTCGTGGGGGCCGAGGCGGTGAGATCGCTACGTGTGACCAGCCCGCGCGCGGCCAGCGCCAGGGCGGCAGCCGTCTTGGCATCGGTGATGGCGTTCTGCCGGCCGTTGCCGGCGCCGTCGACCGTGTCCACCCCCTGGCGGGGGCCGCGCGTGGCGTTTTCCGTTCCGTCGGGGCGAGCACTTTCGCCGGGCTGCGTGACCGCGTCGGGGCGTGCGCCGGAAATCAGATTGGCATGCGCCGCCATCGTGGTCCCCAGCACGGCATCGAGCCGCTGGACCAGGATGTTGCCTAGCGCGGGGGGACCAATACTCATTTGCCCGCCGTTTGACCCCGATAGGCCGCCAGCAGCGATTGCTGGCGCTTCATGCGGCCCAGCAGGGTGCTCAGGCGCGCCAGTTGCGGCAGGGCGAGGTCGCGCACCGCGGCGTCATTTTCGAGAATGCGCACCAGCAGATCATGTTTCATGCTGCGTCCCGCCTCGTCCAGCGGCTGGCCGGGTTCGAGGTCGCGCAGGCGCTCAACGGTTTCGCAATACTGCTGGCCGTAGACCATTACCGAATCCCAGTCGTCCAGCTGTGCGGCATTAAGCATTGCACTGGTTATATTTGCAATGTCTAGATACAAATCGAGGGCAGGGGCATGCTGCATGAGGGACGGCATAAAGGTCTCGCAATCGAGGCGCGCTGGGTGGCCGCGAATCAGGCCGGATTGGCGGACGGGTGTGCGTCCACGGATTGCTGCCAGGCATCGGCCAGTTCGGCCAGCAGTTGGTCTGCGATGTCCAGTTGCTCGGTATCGGCCTTCAGGTTGGCCGTGAGCAGGGCGCGGAGTATGAAGTCGTACAGGCGGGAGAGATTGGCGGCGATCTCGCCGCCAACTTCCATGTTGAGACCTTGTTTCAGGCCTTCCTCGACGATGCGGGCAGCCTTGCTGATGGCCGCGCCGCGCTCGGCGATGCGGCCCGCTTCCATGTGGATGCGGGCTTGCGCGATCGCCGCCCGCGCGCCACTGAACAGCAGCGTGATCAAACGCTCCGGCCCGGCGCTCAATACCTGGGTTTCCAGGCCGATGTCCGTATAGGAACGAACCGAGTAAGAGCCCGTAGGGCGGCGCGAGGCGTAGGTCATGGGACGTCGGAGTAATTACTTGGTGGACGACGACAGGGCGGCGAATTGCTGGGTAAGGTAGCTGCTGGTGCTGTTCATCTGCGCCACCAGCACGCTGAGCTGCACGAATTGGGCGCGCATGGTGTCCAGCTCGCTGTTCAGGCGGGTTTCGGTGTTGTCGTGCTGCTCTTTGAGCGCATCGACGGTTTCCTGCAGGCCGTTCTGGCGGTTCTTGATGGAACCGCCGGTGCCCAGGATCGAATCCGTGGCCTTGGTGACGGAGGCGACCAGGCCCTTGGTGCCGGCCAGCACGCGCTCGACATCGGCGGGGTTGTTGGCCAGCGCGTCGGCCAGCTTGGTGGCGTCCACGCTCAGCGTGCCGGCGACGCCGGCCACCTTGTCGGGGTTGGAATTGATGCCCAGCGCGCCAAGCGTCTGCAGCGTGCCTTCGCCGCTGACGACCTGCAGGGCGCTGGCCAGGCTGCTCTGGATGTTGCGGACCGTGCTGTCGCCGGTCAGCGGGCTTTGCTGCTCGGCGGCGACGTCGAAGGCGGTCAGGTTGTACAGCGTGGTCTGCAGCGAGTTGTAGGCGGTCACGAACTTGGTGACGGCGTCCTTGATGGCCTGCGGGTCGCTGGTGATGGTGGCGATGGCCGTGTCGCCCACTTCGGCATCGGGCGCGATCTGGAAGGTGACGCCGCTGACCGCGTCGCTGACGCTGTTGGTGGCGCTCTTGACCTGGATGCCGTTGACGGTGAGCAGGGCGTCGGTAGCCTTGGTCTCGGTCAGGCCGCCGCCGGCGTTCGCGGCATCGAAGTTCAGCAGCGAGCCGAGGTTGCCGTCGTTGCCCGACACGGAAATCTTCGAGACGGCATTTGCCTCGCCTGTTTTCTTGCTGGTCAGGGACAGGTAGGAGCCGCCGTTGCCATCGTTGATGATGGTGGCGTGCACGCCGGCCGCGTCATTGGCGTTGATGGCCTTGGCCACGCCCTGCAGCGAGGTGTCGGTGACGCTGATGGACGTCTTGGTGCCGTCCTGCAGTTCGATTTCGAGGGTGGCGCTGGTGCCGTGCTTGGCCGTGGCGTTGGTGGGCGACGCGGACTGCAGGCGTTGCGCGGTGGCCACGGCATCGACCTGCAAGGAGTACTGGCCCGGCGTGGCGCCCGTGGTGGTCGTCACGGTGATGCTGTCGCCGGTGATGGCGCTTTTCACGGCGTTCAAGGTGTCGCTCTTGCCCAGCGCCTTGGCGGCGTCCAGCAGGGACTGGACACTGCTGGTGATCTGGCTGAACGACGAGATTTTTACCTCATAGCTTTCCTGACGCGAGGTGATCGCGTCCAGGGTGGTTTGGTTCGCCTCCTGCAACTGGGTGATGATGGTTTCCAGTTCCAGTGATGTGCCGGCGCCCAATGAGGTAATGGTGGCCATGAAAGACTCCTTGCTAGCGATAGAATTCTGTCAAAAAAACGTCCAATCGATCGGCCGGGAAGCGGCACAACGTTGGGCTATTTCAAAGAACTTGAAATAAATGCACCAATTTGGTGCGTTTGTTGCAATATACAGGGTGTCTGCCGGCCGGTCAGGCCGAGGTTTCCACCGCGTTGCCTTGCAGTTTCACGATCATCTTCGCGATGCGCAGCACGGCGTCGGATGGGATGGTGCGCACGACGTCGCCCGTCTTGGAGTCGACCACGGACACCACCACCCGGTTGATGTCGGGGTCGACTTCGAACTGTAGCTGGGTGGACCAGGCCTTCATCTGCTCATTGATGTCCTCGAGCGCCTTCTCGACCGATTGCGGCTGTTGCTGCGAGGGATCGGAACCGGTGTCGCGCGCGCCGCTGCTGTCGGTGGCGTTGCCGACTGGCGTGATGACCACGGCGGAATCGACGGCAACAGGCGTGGCCGGGGTGGGGGCGGGAGCCGCGGCAACTGCGGCGGCAGGATGAAGCGGACTTACGGCCATGATGTTTCGGCTCCGGCGAGGTGGGGGCGCGTTCGGTGTCAGCAAAATCTCAGTACCGATAACGGCAGGCCGGCACTGAACTTTAGGAGGGCCCGGCGGTCTGTCCGCAGGGGCGGCGAGAACCGTCTTTCGACCCCGCTTGCCGTGCGGACATGCGGGTAAACGCGGAAGCGGCTGGTACACTTGCGCGTGTTTCATTTTCGTGTCGCTGTTTATGCCGCTTTCGCGTCCCGATGCCGCCACGCCACTCAGCGGCTGGCTGCAGTACCTGGAGTCCCTGCATTCCCAAACCATCGATTTGGGGCTGGAGCGGGTCGGCGCCGTCGCGCAGCGGCTCGGCATCGAACTTGATGCGGTCAAGTTCGTGGTGGGCGGCACCAACGGCAAGGGGTCGACCTGTGCCATGCTCGAGGCCATCCTGCTGGCCGCCGGCTACAAGGTGGGGCTGTACACCTCGCCGCACCTGATCGATTTCAACGAGCGCGCCCGCATCAATGGCGAAATCGCCTCCGACGCCGCCTTCGTCGAGCAATTCCAGGCCGTCGAGGCGGCGCGCGGCGGCACCAGCCTGACCTATTTCGAATTCACCACGCTGGCCGTGCTGCGGATGTTCTCGCAGGCCGGCCTGGACGCCGTCGTGCTCGAGGTCGGCCTGGGTGGCCGGCTGGACGCCGTCAATATCGTGGACGCCGACTGCGCCGTCGTCACCAGCGTCGATCTCGACCATATGGATTACCTGGGCGACACGCGCGAGAAGATCGGCTTCGAGAAGGCGCATATCTTCCGCGCGGGCAAGCCGGCCGTCTGCAGTGACCCTGTTCCGCCGCAATCGCTGCTGGACCACGCGGCCGCCATCGGCGCCGACCTGTGGCTGTTCACGCGCGACTTCAATTATTCGGGCGACCGCCAGCAATGGGCCTATGGCGGCCGCGAGCAGCGCCGCCCCGCGCTGGCCTATCCGGCGCTGCGCGGGGCCAATCAATTGCTCAATGCCTCCGCCGCGCTGGCCGCGCTGGAGTCGGTCCGCGATCGCCTGCCGGTTCCGCAGCAGGCCGTGCGCATCGGCCTGCTGCAGGCCTCGCTGCCGGGCCGGTTTCAGATCCTGCCGGGCCAGCCGCTGGTCATCCTGGACGTCGCGCACAATCCGCACGCGGCCGCCGTGCTGGCGCAGAACCTGGACAACATGGGGTTCCATCCCTATACGCATGCGGTGTTCGGCATGCTGTCCGACAAGGACATCGCGGGGGTCGTCGCCAAGATCGGCACACGCATCGATCATTGGTATTGCGCGGGCCTTCCCGGACCGCGCGGGCTGGCGCCGCATGCGTTGGCCGATCAGGTCCGGGCCGCCTTGCCGGTGACGCCGGCAGGGGCCGAAGGTCCTTCCGTGCAGGCCTTCGACGACCCCGCCGCCGCCCATGCCGCGGCACGGGCCGCCGCGGGCGAGGGTGATAGAATTCTCGTGTTCGGGTCCTTCCTGACCGTGGCCGCCGTCTTGCAGGCACTGGGCCGTCGTGGATAGGGCACCGAACTGGGCGCAGACAGGCCGGATGCCTTATCCGGCCGCCAGGGGTTGATCTCGAATGGGATTGTTCACACGCAAAGATTCCGCCGCTGACATGGGTTCGTCGCGGCCGCGTCCATCCGTCTCCAGCGAAGCCCAGGCAGCCGAGTTGCGTGGCCGTGCGCGCCGCCGGCTGGCCGGCGCCGTGGTGCTGGTACTGGCCGCCGTCATCGTGCTGCCGATGGTGCTCGATTCCGAGCCCGTGCCGGTCGCCGACGACATCCCCATCCGCATTCCCAGCCGCGACACGCCGTACCAGCCGCAGGTCACCGATCCGCAGGCGCGGCCGGGCCCGGCGCCCGCCACCAATGGCACTGCGGCAACCGATCCGGCCGCTGATACGGCCGCGGCTCAAAGCCAAGCCCCGCAGGCGCAAAGCCAGCCGGCCACGCCGCCTGCGGCGCAGACGCCGGCGCCGCCCGTGCCGGGCCAGATCGCCAACAACACCGTGCCGGTTTCTCCCGCGCATCCCGTCACGCCGCCCAAGCCGGTCGAGACGAAGCCGGCCGAGCCCAGACCCGAGCCCGCCAAGCCCGAGACGCCCGCCAAGCCGCCCGCGAACAACACGCGCACCGACGACGGCGCGCGCGCCATGGCGCTGCTCGAAGGCCGTCCGGCGCCCGCCGCCTCGCAGCAGGCGCCCGCCGCCAAACCGGCGCAGGCGGGCAATTTCGTGTTGCAGATCGCCTCGTACGGCGCGCAGGCCGACGCACAGTCGCGCCGCACGCAATTGCACCAGGCAGGCATCACCAATGCATTCGTCGAGCAGGCCAGCATCAACGGCAAGCAACAGTACCGCCTGCGAGTCGGACCGTTTCCGTCGCGTGAGGCGGCCCAGGCGGCCCAGGCGCGCTTGCGCACGCTGGGCTACGACAACGGTTTCATTGCCGCGCAGTGACGGGGTTCGATTTCGTCGTCCTGGCCATTCTGGCGGTCTCCGGTGTGCTGGGGCTGGTCCGGGGCCTGCTGAAAGAGTTGCTGTCGCTGATCGCCTATCTGGCGGCGTTCGCCGCGGCGATCTGGTGGGGGCCAACGGTCTACGGCTGGCTCGAGCCCTATATCGAAACCACGTTGCTGCGCATGGCGGTGTCCTATGCGGTGGTGTTCATCGTGGTGCTGCTGGGCGTGGGGCTGGTCAACATGACATTGTCGGCGTTGATCCGCACCACCGGGCTTGGCCCGGCGGACCACGGACTGGGCGCCATGTTCGGATTGGCGCGCGGCCTGCTGATCATCGTGGTCCTGGTCGCCGCGGCGGGTTATACGCCGCTTCCCAAGGAGCCTTGGTGGGAAGGGGCCATGTTTTCGCATTCGGCGGTCGAGGCCGTCAAACATATCAAGTCATGGCTGCCGCCTACGCTGGCGGAATACCTGCCGTACTGATATTCGCTTTATTTAACAGGAACTACCATGTGTGGAATCGTCGGGGTCATCGGGCGCGGGCCGGTCAACCAGCTGCTCTATGACAGCCTGCTGCTGTTGCAGCACCGTGGCCAGGACGCCGCGGGCATCGCAACGTCCAGCGGCAATACCTTCAACATGTTCAAGGCCCACGGCCTGGTGCGCGACGTGTTCCGCACCCGGAACATGCGCGCGCTTCCCGGCTCCACCGGAGTGGGTCAGGTGCGCTACCCCACGGCCGGCTCCAGCGCCAGCGAGGAAGAGGCCCAGCCGTTCTACGTGAACGCGCCGTTCGGCATCATGTTCGCCCACAACGGCAATCTGACCAACTGGCGCGAACTGCGCGAGTCGCTCTACCGCGTCGATCGCCGCCACATCAACACCAATTCCGACTCCGAAGTCCTGCTGAACGTGCTGGCCCACGAGCTGCAGTCGGCGGCCAATGGCGTGTCGCTGGACGACGACGCGATGTTCCGTGCGGTGGCTGCCTTGCACAAGCGGGTGCGCGGCGCCTACGCCGTGGTGGCCCAGATTTCGGGCTATGGCCTGCTGGCCTTCCGTGATCCTTTCGGTATCCGTCCGCTGTGCATCGGCCGCCAGGAAACCGAAGAGGGCGTCGAGTGGATGGTGGCCTCCGAATCCGTGGCGCTGGAAGGCAGCGGCTTCAGCTTCGTGCGCGACGTCGAACCCGGCGAGGCCGTGTTCATCGATCTGGACGGCCGCCTGGTCAGCCGCCAGTGCGCCGACAATCCGCAACTGGTGCCCTGCATCTTCGAATACGTGTACTTCGCCCGGCCCGATTCGCTGATCGACGGCGTGTCGGTGTACAGCGCCCGCCTGCGCATGGGGGAATACCTGGCCGACAAGCTGGCGCGCAACATGCGCCTGGGCGACATCGACGTGGTCATGCCGATTCCCGATTCGTCGCGTCCGGCCGCCATGCAACTGGCCGCCCGCCTGAACCTGGATTACCGCGAGGGGCTCATCAAGAACCGCTACGTGGGCCGCACGTTCATCATGCCGGGCCAGGCCGTGCGCCGGAAGTCGGTGCGCCAGAAGCTGAACACCATCGGCGAAGAGTTCAAGGGCAAGAACGTGCTGCTGGTCGACGATTCGATCGTGCGCGGCACCACCAGCCGCGAAATCGTCGAAATGGCCCGTGCCGCCGGCGCCAACAAGGTGTATTTCGCCTCGGCAGCGCCTCCGGTGCGTTATCCCAACGTGTACGGCATCGACATGCCGACGCAGCAGGAGCTGATCGCCACCGGCCGCAGCGACGAGGAGATCGCACGCGCCATCGGCGCGGATGCGCTGGTCTACCAGGACCTGGAAGACATGCAGCAGGCGGTGCGCGACATCAATCCCGCGCTGTCGCGCTTCGAGGCCTCGTGCTTCGATGGCCAGTACATCACCGGCGACATCACCGCCGAATACCTGGCTCGCCTGAGCCAGTCGCGCGAGGGCAGTTCGGGCGACGAAGAGCGCAGCGGCGGTCTGCAGTTCAACATGGGCTACGCGGCCAACGACCAGTAAGACCCACGGTCAGCCCACTCCGGCGCGTGGCGGCCCGGCATTCGCCGGGCGCCGGGATCATGCCCGGCTGCCGCCGCGCAATGCCGCCGCCAGCGATACCAGCAGCACGATGGCGAACAGCGCCAGGCTCCAGAGTGCATATTCCACCCCCAGCACCTCCACCGAGGCGTCCATGCAGGTGGCGAAAATGCCGAAAAGCCATGGCACCGCGCCGTCCAGGCCGGTGGACACCATGAAGCGGTCGGCGAACGTCTGGTCGCACGACAGCATCTTGGCGGCCACCGTGTACTGGTACCAGGCGGCCACGATCCCCCCGGCCGACAGGATCGCCGTCAGCACGCCGGCAATGCGGGCCGCCACGGGCCCGCCTGCCGCGCCCAGCAGGGCGACGATGCCGATGGTCAGGTAGATAAGGCGCTGGAACACGCACCACGCGCACGGGGCATAGTCGTAGACGTGCTGCGAGATGAGCGCGATGCCGATGGCGGCGAAGCTCAGGAAGCTGATCAGAAGCAACGGACGCTTGCGAGAGGAGGGCATGGCGAGGGGGGCGCGGTGTATGGGTTGGAAGGGGATTCAGGCGTTGGCTGGCGGGTTGCCACGGTAAGGCGGCATGGGCCGGCCCGCGGCGCGGGCCTCGATTAGGCTGGCGGCGCGGCAATTGGTTGCATGCCCTGGCGCATCAATTCCAGCAGCAGTTCGCGCGAGCCGTCCCAGAAGATCTGCACGCCCAGGCACAACAGGATGAACGCGGACAGGCGCATGAACACCGCGGTGCCGTTTTCGCCCAGGCGGTGCAGGATCTGGGCGGCGAAGCGCAGGCAGGCGTACAGCGCCAGCGACACCACCACCAGTCCCGGCAGCGAGCCGGCCAGCCGCACCGCGCTGAGCAGCGGATTGTGGTCGCGCAGCGAGGCGCCGACCGTGATGGCGGCCGCGATGGTGCCGGGGCCGCAACTGATGGGGAATGTGAGGGGATAGAAGGCCCGCGAGCGCGCCATTTCGGGCGTGAACGATTCGGCCATGCGGGCCACCCGGCTGGTATCGGCGTCGGGCGAGTTCACCAGCCGCCAGGCGCTATGGATGACCAGGATGCCGCCGCCCACGCGCACGATGGCCAGCGAAATGCCGAAGAAGCTCAGCAGCAGGTTGCCGGCGACCATGGCGATGGTCATCATCAGCATGACGTTGATGGCGACGCGCTTGGACAGGCTGGCGCGTGTCTGCGCGGACGCGCCTTCGGTCAGCGTCCAGAAGATGGGCGCGACGGCGGGCGGATTCAGGAACGGCAGCAAGGTGGCCAGCGCGAAGAGAAAACTGCGGCCGAAGACGAGCAGGTATTCGTTGTACGGCATGCCGGCTGGCCCCACGAGGGAAGAAAACGGCGATTTTATGCGGGAACGGGTCCTGGGCCCGCCGCGATCAGGCCGCCGCCTGCTGTGGTGCCTCGTCGCCCGCCAGGGCCCGCAGCACCGCGCGTTCGAACTGCATCTGCGTGCGTGGCCGCTCCAGCGCGGAGCCCGAGATGATGAACACGTCCTCCACGCGGTCGCCCAGCGTCATGATCTTGGCCATGATCAGGCTGACGCCGTTGTCGGCGAACACGCGGCCCAGGGCGTGCAGCAGGCCCGGGCGATCGGTGGCGATGACCGACAGGCGCCACGAGCGGCTGCCCTCGTCCGGATCGAGCTCGGCTTGCGGCATGACCGGGAACAGCTTGGACAGGCGGGACTGGCGCGACCGGTAGTGCCGCACGGGCGGCAGTTGCGCCGCCACGTCGCGCGGCAGGCTGAGCCTTTCGGCCAGTTCGTGCTCGACCAGCGGGGCCAGGGTGCGCAGGTCGGACTGGCCCTCGGGCGGCAGCACGATATAGCTGTCCAGCGCCCAGCCGTGCCGCGTGGTGTGCACGCGGGCATCCTGGATGCTGAGCGACTTGGCGTCGAAATAAGCGCAGGTGTTGACGAACAGGTCGGGAACGTCGGGCGTGTAGACCATGATCTGCAGGCCTTCGCCCTGTTCGGTGGGGCGGGCGCGCACCACCGGGCGGTCGGGCGCCACCTGGTAGTACAGATGGCGGGTGTGCCAGGCGATTTCCGAGGCGTCGTGGCGCAGGAAATAGGCCACGTCCAGCTGGCGCCAGAAGGCCTCGCGGGCATCGTCGCGCAGGCCGGCCAGCCGGGTCAGGCTGGCGGCTTCCTCTTTGCGCTGCGACAGCACGGTGTGGGCGTCGGGATGCGCGCCGCCCAGGGCCGCCAGCGTCAGGCGATACAGGTCTTCCAGCAGCTTGCCCTTCCAGGCATTCCAGACCTTGGGGCTGGTGCCGCGGATGTCGGCGACCGTCAGCAGGTACAGGGCGGTCAGGTGGCGTTCGTCGCCGACCTGGGCGGCGAACTCCTGCACCACGGCGGGATCGCTCAGGTCGCGCTTCTGCGCCACGGCGGACATCAGCAGGTGCTGGCGCACCAGGAATTCGGCCAGTTCGGCGTCCGCCGGGTCCATGCCGTGATCGTGCGCGAAGCGTCGCACCTCGCGCGCGCCCAGCTCGGAATGATCGCCGCCCCGGCCCTTGGCGATGTCGTGGAACAGCGCGGCCACGTACAGCACCCAGTGGTCGTCCAGGCTGGCGATCAACTGGCTGGCAAAGGGGTATTCCTGGGCGTGCTCGGGCATGGTGAAGCGCCGCACGTTGCGCACCACGGCCAGCGTGTGCTGGTCGACGGTATAGACGTGGAACAGATCGTGCTGCATCTGCCCGACGATGCGGCGGAACACCGGCAGGTAGCGCGGCAGGATATTCAGCATCGTCATCCGGCGCAGTTCGTGCACGATGCCGCGCGGCTGCTGCAGGATCTGCAGGAACAGCCTGCGGTTGACCGGATTGCGGCGGAATTGCGCGTCGATGCGATGGCGCGAATGCCAGATGGCGCGCATCGTGCGCGCCGACATGCCGTTCAGTTCGGGCTGCTGCTGCATCACCAGGAAGGCGCGCAGCAGCAGGGTGGGATTGCGCTCGAAGCAGTCGTCGCGGACGATGTCGAGCCGGTCGTGCAGGTTGCGGAAATCCTCGTCGATCTGGCGCGCGTCCCCTTCGGGGCGGGGAAACAGCCGCTCTTCGATGTTCTGCACCAGGATCACATTGAGTTGCGTCACCAGGCGCGCGGCCCAGTAATAGCGCTGCATCAGCAGTTCGCTGGCGCGCCGCGTGGCCGTGGCATGGATGCCGTAGACCTCGGCCAGGCCCGATTGCAGGTCGAACAGCACGCGGTCCTCGCGGCGGCCGGTCAGCAGGTGCAGCTCGATGCGCAGGCGCTTGAACGCCTGTTCGGCGCGGCGCAGGTCGCGCGCCTCGGTGGGGGTGAGCAGGCCGGCCTGCGAGACTTCACGCCAGGTGCCGCCGAAATCCGCCGCGCGCGCCATCCACATGATGACCTGCAGATCGCGCAGGCCGCCAGGGGATTCCTTGCAGTTGGGTTCGAGCGAATAGGGCGAGTCGCGGTGGCGCGCATGGCGCTGCTGCATCTCGACCCGCTTGGCCTGGAAGAAGGCGCGGGCATCGAGCCGGTCGTGCATGGCCTGCTCGAAACGCTTCATCAGCGACCGGCTGCCGGCCAGCCAGCGGGATTCGAGCAGGGCGGTCTCGACGGTGATGTCGGCCTGGGCCTCCTGTTCGCAATCCTCGATGGTGCGCACGCTGTGGCCGGGCTCGAGGCCCAGGTCCCAGAGCGAGGCCACCAGTTGCTCGATGGCGCCTTCGTCCCGGGGGGCGGGCGCCTGCGGCAGCAGGATCAGCAGGTCGACGTCGGAGTGCGGGTACAGTTCGCCGCGCCCATAGCCGCCCACGGCCGCCAGGGTGGCCCCCGCCGGCAGCGGACATAGCCGCACCAGCTCGCGCAGCGCCTGGTCGACGATGCGGCGCAGTTCGGCCAGCAGCGGATCGGGGCGGTGATGCTCGCGGAATTCGGCGATGGCTGCCGCGCGGGCCGCCTGCATGCGCGTCTTGATCGGGGTGAGGTCTACGGGATCCATGCGGGCGGCCTACGGGTTGCGGCGGGGTCAGAGCGCCGGAATGGTGACGGGCTCGGTGATGAAGGCCGGCGGGGGCGGCATGCCGGGCGACACGGTCAGGACCTCGTAGCCGGTCTCGGTGACACACACCGCGTGTTCCCATTGGGCGGACAGGCTATGATCGCGCGTGACCACGGTCCAGCCATCGGACAACTGGCGGATCTCGCGGCGGCCGGCGTTGATCATCGGCTCGATGGTGAACAGCATGCCGGTGGTCAGGCGCACGCCGGTGCCTGGCTTGCCGTAATGCAGCACCTGCGGATCTTCGTGGAAGCGGCGGCCGATGCCGTGGCCGCAGAACTCGCGCACCACCGAGAAACCATGCGACTCCGCGTGCTTCTGGATGGCCGAGCCCACGTCGCCCAGCGTGGCGCCGTTGCGCACCTGCTGGATGCCCTTCCACATGCATTCGAAGGTGATGTCGGCCAGGCGGCGCGACAGGATCGACGGTTCGCCCACGTGGTACATGCGGCTGGTGTCGCCGAACCAGCCGTCCTTGATGATGGTGACGTCGATGTTCAGCGAGTCGCCGTTCTTCAGCACCTTGTCGCCCGGGATGCCGTGGCAGATCTGGTGGTTGACGGACGTACAGATGGCGCCGGGGAAGGGCGGGTAGCCCGGCGGCGCGTAGCCCACGGTGGCGGACTTCACCTTCAGCTCTTCCGTCAGGTATTGCAGGCAGAGGCGGTCGAGCTCGCCCGTGGTGACACCCGGCTTGACGTAGGGGGTGATGAAGTCGAGGATCTTGGCGGCGTCCTGGCAGGCGGCGCGCATTTTGGCCAGGTCGGCCGGATCGGTTACGAGTCCCATGTATCTCTTGTTCGGCTCGCCCCACGGTGCTTGTGTGCGCCGCGACTTGAGCAGTTGCTTGGAAAGATAGTAGAATTATAGGCTTTCCCGAAATTTCGGGAAACGGAAGGGTAAAAACACACCTCTTGTCAGAGACGGTCAGGGGCGGCTCGATACGCTGTTCCTGGTCGGGGTTTTACCCAAAATGAAATCGCGCGTCGTGCCGCAAAGGGTCCGGTGGGAAGCAAAGGGCGTTTAAGGCTCATTTCATGGAGCTGCCCGATTCACCCCGCTGGTACTGGCATGGATGCAAGACCCAACCCTTGGAGATTTGATATGTCCCTCATGCGTGAAATGCTCGAAGCCGGCGTCCACTTCGGCCACCAGACCCGTTACTGGAACCCGAAGATGGCTCCCTACATCTTCGGCCATCGTAACAAGATCCACATCGTCAACCTGGAAAAGACGGTCGAGAAGTACCAGGAAGCCACCAAGTTCGTGAAGCAGCTGGCTGCCCGCGGCGGCAACATCCTGTTCGTCGGCACGAAGCGCGCCGCCCGCGAGCTGGTCGCCGCCGAAGCCGCCCGTTGCGGCATGCCCTACGTCGACGCCCGCTGGCTCGGCGGCATGCTGACCAACTTCAAGACGGTCAAGACCTCGATCAAGCGCCTGAAGGACATGGAAGTCGTCGTCGCCGAAGGCGGCGCCGAGCGCATGATCAAGAAGGAAGGCCTGCTGTTCGAGCGCGAGCTGGACAAGCTGAACAAGTCGATCGGCGGCATCAAGGACATGAACGGCCTGCCCGACGCCCTGTTCATCATCGACGTCGGCTACCACAAGATCGCCGTGGCCGAAGCCCGCGTGCTGGGCATTCCGGTGGTCGCCGTGGTTGACACCAACCACTCGCCCGACGGCATCGACTACATCATCCCTGGCAACGACGACTCGGCCAAGGCCATCGCGCTGTACGCCAAGGGCATCGCCGACGCCGTGCTGGAAGGCCGCGAACAGAACATCAACGGTCTGGTCGAAGAGCTGGGCGAAGGCCAGGAAGAGTTCGTCGAAGTCCAGGACAGCCAGGCCTAATTCGCCTGTCATGTCCGGCGGCTAGGATGGGGCGGGGTGACCCGCCCGCCGTCCGGCCGCCAAGCCGCGGCGCACGGAATGCGCCCGCCCGCCGCATGCCGGCGGGGCCGTCCGCCTCGTAACATCCATACCCTTGCCCCGGTCCTTTCCGGGGCATGTCTTAGCGAAATTTGGAGCAAACCATGGCTGAAATTACCGCCGCGCTGGTCAAAGAGCTGCGCGAAAAGACCGACGCCCCCATGATGGAGTGCAAGAAGGCCCTGACGGAAGCCGAAGGCGACCTGGCTCGCGCCGAGGAATTGCTGCGCGTCAAGTTGGGTAACAAGGCCAGCAAGGCTGCCTCCCGCGTCACCGCCGAGGGCCTGATCGGCCTGTTCATCAGCGCCGACGCCAAGCAGGGCGCCGTGCTGGAAGTGAACTGCGAGACCGACTTCGTCGCCAAGAACGACGACTTCGTCGCTTTCGTCAACAAGCTGGCCGAACTGGTCGCCACGCAGAACCCGGCCGACGTGGCCGCGCTGTCGGCCCTGCCGTTCGGTGAAGGCACCGTCGACACGACCCGCACCGCCCTGATCGGCAAGATCGGCGAGAACATCTCGATCCGCCGCTTCGAGCGCATCGAGACCCCGAACGCGCTGGCCAGCTACGTGCACGGCGGCCGCATCGGCGTGCTGGTCGAGTACTCGGGCGCCGAGGAAGTCGGCAAGGACCTGGCCATGCACATCGCCGCCACCAAGCCCAAGGCCCTGGATGCCAACGGCGTCGCCGCCGAAGACATCGCCACCGAGCGCTCGGTGGCCGAGCAGAAGGCCGCCGAGTCGGGCAAGCCGGCCGACATCGTCGCCAAGATGGTCGAAGGTTCGGTCCAGAAGTTCCTGAAGGAAGTCACGCTGCTGTCCCAGCCGTTCGTCAAGAACGACAAGCTGAGCGTTGAACAGATGCTCAAGGAAAAGGGCGCTACCATCAGCAAGTTCGTGCTGTACGTGGTGGGCGAGGGCATCGAGAAGAAGACGACCGACTTCGCCGCTGAAGTCGCCGCCGCCGCAGCCGCCCGCTAAGGCTGCCACGGGCCGGTGCCCAGGGACCGCCAGCGCGGTTGCCGGGCCCGGCCCGTTTCTTGTCATACACTTTCGTCGGATCGTTCTTCGGGATATCGCCTATGAGCAGCAGATCTTACAAACGGGTTCTTCTCAAACTTTCCGGCGAAGCGCTGATGGGCGAGGATGCGTTCGGCATCAATCGCGGCACCATCATCCGCATGACCGAGGAGATTGCCGAGGTTGCGGCCTCCGGCGTCGAATTGGCCATCGTCATCGGTGGGGGCAACATCTTCCGCGGCGTCGCGCCCGGTGCGCAGGGCATGGACCGCGCCACCGCCGACTACATGGGCATGATGGCCACCATCATGAATTCCCTGGCCTTGCAGGACGCCTTGAAGCACCGCGGTGTCGATACCCGCGTGCAATCGGCCCTGAACATCGACCAGGTCGTCGAACCCTACATCCGTCCCAAGGCCCTACGCTACCTCGAAGAAGGCAGGGTGGTGATTTTCGCCGCCGGCACGGGCAACCCCTTCTTCACCACCGACACGGCCGCTGCGCTGCGCGGCGCCGAGATCGGCGCCGAGATCGTGCTGAAGGCCACCAAGGTGGACGGCATCTACAGTGCGGACCCCAACAAGGATCCCACCGCCACCCGCTATTCGCGCATCAGTTTCGACGAAGCCATCGTGCGTCGTCTCGAAGTCATGGATGCCACGGCCTTCGCGCTGTGCCGTGACCAGAAACTGCCCATCAAGGTGTTTTCGATCAATAAATCGGGGGCGCTCAAGCGCGCCGTCGGTGGCGAGGACGAAGGCACCCTGGTCCACGTCTAAGTCCAAGAAAGCAAGGAAAAAGACCATGAGCGTCGCAGATACCCGCAAGTCCGCAGAATCCAGGATGACCAAGTCCCTGGAAACCCTGAAGACGAATCTGGCCAAGATCCGTACCGGCCGCGCGCATACCGGCATCCTGGACCACGTCCATGTCGAGTACTACGGCTCGCCGGTGCCCGTGGGCCAGGTGGCCAACGTCAACCTGGTCGACGCGCGCACCATCAGCGTGCAGCCGTACGAGAAGCACATGGCCGGCCCGATCGAGAAGGCCATTCGTGAATCCGACCTGGGCCTGAATCCGGTCGCACTGGGCGACAGCATCCGAGTGCCGATGCCCGCGCTCACCGAGGAACGCCGCCGCGACCTGACCAAGGTGGTCAAGAGCGAAGGCGAGGACGCCAAGGTCGCCGTGCGCAACCTGCGCCGTGAAGCCAACGAAACCCTGAAGAAGCTGGTCAAGGACAAGGCCATCTCCGAGGATGACGAGCGCCGCGGGCAGGACGACGTGCAAAAGCTCACCGACCGCTTCGTGGCCGACATCGACAAGATGGTCGCCCAGAAAGAAGCCGAGATCATGACGGTCTGAGCCTGTCCATTACATGGCCATCAGTTCCACCCAGGCGGTTCCCGAGACCGGTGCGATTCCCGAGCACGTTGCCATCATCATGGATGGCAATGGCCGATGGGCCACGCGCCGTCATCTGCCTCGCACGGCCGGCCACGCCAAGGGCGTGCAGGCGGTGCGCCGCGTGGTGGAGGCCTGCGGGCGCGCCGGGGTGCGTTACCTGACGCTGTTCGCCTTCAGTTCCGAGAACTGGCGGCGTCCGGCGGACGAAGTGTCGCTGCTGATGCGCCTGTTCGTTCAGGCGCTGGAGCGCGAGGTCGACAAGTTGCAGGATCAAGGCGTGCGGCTGCGGGTGGTGGGCGACCTGTCCCCCTTCGAGCCGCGGCTGCGCGAGCTGATCGATGCCGCGCAGGCCCGCACCGCGCACAACGACCGCCTGAATCTTTCCATCGCCGCCAACTATGGCGGGCGTTGGGATGTGCTGCAGGCCACGCGCGCCATGCTGGCCGCCCGTCCCGAGCTGGCGGCCGATCCGCGGCGCATCGAAGAGGCCGAGCTGGCCTCGCATCTGTCGATGTCCTGGGCGCCCGAGCCCGACCTGTTCATCCGCACCGGCGGCGAACAGCGCATCTCCAATTTCCTCATCTGGCAGCTCGCCTATACCGAGCTGTACTTCACCGACTTGTACTGGCCTGATTTCGGCGCCGAGGCGCTGGAAGCGGCCTTCGAGTGGTATCGCACGCGCGAGCGCCGTTTCGGCCGCACCAGCGCCCAGGTGCGCGGCGACGCGCCGCGCTGAAAGGAGTCCCGCCCATGCTAGGCCAGCGCATTCTGACCGCCATCGTGCTGCTGGCCATCCTGGCCGGCGCGCTCGCTTCCGATCAGCCCATGTGGTTCCTGTCGCTGCTGGCCCTGGCCACGGCCTGCGCGGCCTGGGAGTGGCTGCGCCTGACGCTGCCCCAGGAACTGCCGCGCGCCACGGCCCCGGCCACCGGCATCCTGCTGTTCGTGGTCATGCTGGGCACCGCCGGCCTGTGGGTGCAGGGCGGCGATCTCGCCTTGCCCCTGCAGCGCTTCGTGTCGGCCGTTCTCGCGCCGGCATCGGCCCTGGTGTGGCTGGTGTTCGCTGCCGGCGCCGTCGTCAAGGGGCGCGCCGACGCGCCGCCGGGCAACATGGGGTGGTCGCTGTTCGCGCCGCTGGCGCTGCTCACCGGCTGGGCCGTGCTGGCGCTGATGTATCTTGCCTATGGCGGCATGTTCGTCGTGTCCCTGCTGGCGCTGGTTTGGGTGGCCGACATCGCCGCCTATTTCGCGGGCCGCGCGCTGGGCAGGCACAAGCTGGCGCCGCGCGTCAGCCCCGGCAAGACCATCGAGGGCGCGGTCGCCGGCGTGGCGGGCGCGGTCGTCTGGATCCTGCTTTCCGCGTTGTGGCAGGGCACCTTCGGCGCCTTGCTGGTCGAGCGCTGGACCGTCTGGGGCGCCATTCCGCTGGCCGCGCTGCTGGGCATGATCGCCATCATGGGGGATCTGTTCGAGTCCCTGCTCAAGCGCCGGGCCGGCCGCAAGGATTCCAGTTCGCTATTGCCGGGCCACGGCGGCGTCTACGACCGCATCGACGCGATCATTCCCGTCATGCCGGTCGCGCTGCTGCTGTCCGGCGTCATGTCTTGAGACCAGGGCCTTCCCATGATTGACAGGGCCCATGCCTGCCGCAGGCCGCAGAGGTATCAGTGAACGCAATGCAACGCGTGGTCGTGCTTGGCTCGACCGGTTCGATCGGGGTCAGCACCCTGGATGTGATCGCCCGCCATCCCGAGCGGATGGCGGTCTATGCCCTGTCGGCGCACAGCCGCATGGAACAGTTGGCCGAGCAGGCGGCGGCCAGCCGCGCCGCCGTGGTGGTGGTGCCCGACGACGCGGCCCGCGCGCGCTTCCTGGCGGCCTGGAACGGGGCGGGGCAGCCTCCTGAAGTCCGCGTGGGCGCCCAGGCGCTGGCCGACACGGCGGCCGACAGCCGGTGCGACACGGTGATGGCGGCCATCGTGGGCGCCGCCGGCCTGCCCTCCGCGCTGGCCGCGGCCCGGGCCGGCAAGCGCGTGCTGCTGGCCAACAAAGAGGCCCTGGTGGCCGCCGGCCCGCTGTTCATGAATGCGGTGCGCGACAGCGGCGCCGAGCTGCTGCCCATCGACAGCGAGCACAACGCCATCTTCCAATGCCTGCCGCACGGCGCCCGCGCCAGCGCGCCCACCGAGCCCGCGCTCGGCGTGCGGCGTCTGCTGCTGACGGCGTCCGGCGGGCCGTTCCGCCGCGCCGACCCGGCGGACCTGGAATCCGTCACGCCCGAACAGGCCTGCGCCCACCCCAACTGGAGCATGGGCCGCAAGATCTCGGTCGATTCGGCCACCATGCTGAACAAGGGCCTCGAAGTCATCGAGGCGCACTGGCTGTTCGCCATGCCGCCCGACCGTATCGAGGTGGTGGTGCATCCGCAGAGCGTCATCCACTCGATGGTCGAGTACGAGGACGGCTCGGTGCTGGCGCAACTGGGCCAGCCCGACATGCGCACGCCCATCGCGTATGCGCTGGGCTTTCCCGAGCGCATCGCCAGCGGAGTGGGGGGGCTGGACCTGGCCCGGCAGGGGCGGCTGGATTTCGAGGCGCCCGATTTCGACCGCTTTCCCTGTCTGCGCCTGTCCTTCGAGGCGCTGCGCGCCGGCCAGGCGGCCAGCGTCGCGCTGAACGCGGCCAACGAGGTGGCGGTGCAGGCCTTCCTGGAGGGCCGCCTGCCCTACACCTGGATCCCCCGGGTGATCCAGGCGGCCATCGAGTGGCAGGCGGGTCGATCATCTGTTACCCTCGCCAGCTTGGGCGACGTGCTCGCCCTGGATGCCGAAGTCCGCGCCTATGCGGGGAACCTGGGAGTGGTGTAAGGGATCTATGGCAGGTCCCGGCGCCCGCCGGTTTCGAATCCTCGGTCTCGGACACGCCTTCGGAAGCCCGACCATGCTTTTCACGCTGCTTGCCTTCGCCATCGCGCTGGGCGTCCTCATCACCTTCCACGAGTTGGGCCACTATTGGGTGGCGCGGCTGTGCGGCGTGCGCGTGCTGCGCTTCTCCATCGGCTTCGGCAAGGTGCTGCTGCGGCGCGTCGATCGCAATGGCACCGAATGGGCCATTTCCGCCATTCCGCTGGGTGGCTACGTCAAGATGCAGGACGACGCCCCGGTGGGCGCGCCGGCCTCCGAGGTGAAGCAGACCTTCAATGCCCAGCCGGTCGGCCGGCGTTTCGCCATCGTGGCGGCCGGTCCGGTCTTCAATCTCGTGCTGGCCGTCTTCCTGTATGCCTGCCTGAACATCGCCGGCACCCAAGAGCCCGCGCCCATCCTTGCGCAACCGGCGGCCGGCACGGCCGCCGCCCAGGCGGGCGTGCAGGCGGGGGATCGCATCCAGGCGGTCGATGGCAAGCCCGTCGAATCCTGGAACGACGCACGCTGGCACCTGCTGGACGTGCTGTCCTCGGGCGGCCAGGCCATGCTGGACGTGCGCACCGCCGCCGGCGCCGCCCAGCAGCGCACGTTGCAGATCGCGGGTGGCGACATGGATCCCGCTCACGACCCGTTGGCCAACACGGGCCTGGGCCTGGCCCGGCCCAAGCCGGTGGTGGTCGAGGTGTTTGCCGACAGCGTCGGCGAGACCGCCGGCCTGCGCGCGGGCGACCGCATCGTGGGCGCAGGCGACTTGCGCGATCCGGACGCCGGACAGTTGATCGAACAGATCCAGAAGCATCCCGGCCAGCCGCTGGCCCTGGCGGTGGTGCGCGACGGCGCGGCGCTGTCGCTGGCCCTCACGCCCAAGCCCGAGACCGTCGAGGGCCGCACCATCGGCCGCATCGGCGTGCAGGTGGGCGGCGACCTGCCCATGGTCACGGTGCGCTATGGCGTGCTGGAAAGCGTCTGGCGCGGCGCGCAGCGCACCTGGGACACCGCGTTGCTGTCGTTGCGCATGATGGGCCGCATGGTCATGGGCGAGGTCTCGTGGCGCAACGTCAGCGGCCCGGTCACCATCGCCGACTACGCCGGGCAGACGGCCCGTATCGGCCTGGCTGCCTATATCGCCTACATGGCCCTGATCAGCATCAGCCTGGGCGTACTGAACCTCTTGCCCATTCCTATGCTGGATGGCGGCCATCTGCTGTACTATCTCGTCGAATTCGTGCGGGGCCGTCCGCTATCCGATCACTGGATCGATATGGGGCAACGGGCCGGTATCGGATTGCTGGCCTGCCTGATGGGGCTGGCATTGTTCAACGATTTCTCGCGCCTGTTCACCTAGCCGCGAATCGAATAAAATCCACGGCTTTGCCGCGGGGCCGCTCATGGGCGAAAAGGCGACTGGAAACCGTGCTTTCCGGGCGCCTGAGCCGCGGGGGGCGCGTGGGGGCCTTATTTGCTCTACCAAGGATACGCAAGGATGTCTTTTCGCCGGAAGATTCAGTTTGAACAGGGCTGGACGAAACGGGGTTTGACGGCGGGTGGCCTGCGGCCGATAAGCAAGGTGTTCGCGCCGACCTTGCTTGCCGCTGCGTTGCTGGTTCCGTCGATCGCCCAGGCGTTCAACCCCTTCGTGGTCCGTGACATCCGCGTCGAAGGCATCCAGCGTATCGATGCCGGCACCGTTTTCGGCTACCTGCCGGTCAAGGTGGGCGACCGTTTCACCGAGGACGAGGCCACCGAAGCCGTGCGGCGCCTGTACGGCACCGGCTTCTTCAGCGACGTGCAGATCCGCACCGACAACAACGTCGTCGTGATCGCCGTCCAGGAACGCCCGACGATCGCCTCGATCACCTTCTCGGGCATGCGCGAGTTCGACAGCAAGGCGATCACCACGTCGCTGAACCAGGTCGGTTTCGGCGAAGGCCGCATCTTCGACCAGTCGATGCTCGAACGCGCCGAGTACGAACTGAAGGAACAGTACCTGGGCAAGGGCAAGTACGGCGTCGAGGTCACCTCCACCGTCACGCCGCTGCCACGCAACCGCGTGGGCGTCAGCTTCGACGTGTTCGAAGGCGACGTGGCCCGCATCCGCGAAATCCGCGTGGTGGGCAACAAGGCCTTCTCGGAAAGCGACCTGACCGACCTGTTCGACCTGACCACGCCGGGCTGGCTGACCTGGTACACCAACACCGACAAGTATTCCCGCGAAAAGCTCGAGGGCGACGTCGAGCGCCTGCGCTCGTTCTACCTCGACCAGGGCTACCTGGAATTCTCGGTCGAACCCCCGCAGGTCACCATTTCGCCGGACCGCAAGGACATCTTCGTCACCATCACCGTGCACGAAGGCGAGCCCTACAAGGTCCGCAACGTCAAGCTGGCGGGCAACCTGCTGGGCCTGGACAAGGAAATCAACAACCTGGTGCAGGTCAAGCCGGGCGAGGTCTTCTCGGCCGCCCAGGCCAACGCCTCGGCCAAGGCCATCACCGACTACCTGGGCGACCTGGGCTACGCCTTCGCCAACGTCAACCCGAACCCGCAGCTGGACCGCGCCAAGCACGAGGCCGACGTCACGTTCTACGTCGACCCCAGCCGCCGTGTGTACGTGCGCCGCATCCAGGTGGGCGGCAACACGCGCACCCGCGACGAGGTCATCCGCCGCGAAGTGCGCCAGCAGGAATCGGCCTGGTACGACGCGGGCGACATCCGTGTCTCGCGCGACCGCGTCGATCGCCTGGGCTACTTCAACGAAGTCAACGTCAAGACCGATCCCGTGCCCGGCTCTCCCGACCAGGTCGACGTCAACGTCGACGTGAAGGAAAAGCCCACCGGCATGATCAACCTGGGCGTGGGCTACGGCTCGACCGAAAAGGCGATCCTGTCGGCTGGCATCAGCGAGGACAACGTGTTCGGCAGCGGCACCAACCTGACGTTCCAGGTGAACACCAGCTCGATCAACCGCGCCGCCGTGCTGTCGCATACCGATCCGTACTTCACGAAGGACGGCATCAGCCGCACCACGTCGATCTACTACCGCACCACCGAGCCCTGGGACAACAACGACGGCGACTACCGCGTCAAGTCCATGGGCCTGGGCATGAACTTCGGCGTGCCGATCTCGGAATACGACCGCGTCTTCCTGGGCGCCAACCTCGAACGCAACCAGATCGGCCTGTACAGCAACTCGCCCCTGGCCTACAAGAATTTCGTCGACCAGTACGGCGACAAGACCAACTCCGTGATCTTCAACGCGGGCTGGTCGAAAGATACGCGTGACAGCGCGCTGGCGCCGACCAAGGGTTCGTACACGCGCCTGAAGGGGGATTTCGGCACGGTGGACCTGAAGTACTACATGCTGACCGCGCAGCAGCAGTACTACCTGCCCCTGGGCCGGTCGTACACGCTGGCGTTCAACGGCATGGCCGACTACGGCCGCGCCTACGGCGGCAACGACTATCCGATCATCAAGAACGTGTACGCGGGCGGTATCGGCACGGTACGCGGCTACGATGGCGCCTCGCTGGGCCCGCGCGATCCCGAGACCAGCGACTACCTGGGCGGTTCGCGCCGCCTGGTGGGCAACTTGCAGCTCTACCTGCCGTTCCCGGGCGCCTCGCGCGACCGTACGCTGCGCTGGTTCCTGTTCGCCGATGCGGGCCAGGTCTCGTCCAGCAGCGGCGTGGGTTGCTCGGGCGGCAAGCCCGGCGACCTGGTCGAGGATCCGTGCGGCTGGCGCTATTCGACGGGCGTGGGCCTGTCGTGGCAGTCGCCGCTGGGCCCGCTGCAACTGTCCTATGCGCGTCCGCTCAATGCCAAGCCGGGCGACGACAAGCAGAGCTTCCAGTTCCAGATCGGTACGGGGTTCTGATTGCGCGGTTACGCATGAAAACATGGGAAAAACGGCAGCGGCCCGGCGCCGCTGTTGTTTAATGGCACAATATCGTCTTGTCCGCTTTGCTTTACCTCATTCGAAGGTGAGATTTTCATGATGTCTGATTTTGCACTCAAAACCCTGGCTCCCGTCCGCGGCGGCAAACTTGGCATGGCGGTCGCCCTGGCGGGTGCGCTGCTGCTGGGGCCCGTGGCCGCCGGTGCCGCACAGGCTCAAGCCCAAGGCACCAAGATCGGCTTCGTGAATACGGAACGCATCCTGCGCGAGTCGGGCCCGGCCAAGGCTGCCCAGACCAAGATCGAGTCCGAGTTCAAGCGCCGCGACGACGAGCTGCAGCGCATGAGCACGAACCTGCGTGCCCAGGCCGAGAAGTTCGACAAGGACTCTCCCGTCCTGTCCGATTCCGACCGTGTGTCGCGTCAGCGTGAACTGTCCAACCTGGACATGGATCTGCAGCGCAAGCGCCGCGAATTCCAGGAAGACTTCAACCGCCGCCGCAACGAGGAATTCTCGTCCATCGTGACCAAGGCCAACGAGGCCATCAAGCGTATCGCCGAGCAAGAGAACTACGACCTGATCGTCCAGGATGCCGTCACGGTCAATCCGCGCGTCGACATCACCGACAAGGTGATTCAGAGCCTGGGCCGCTGATCCATAGCCATGCCGGTTCTGCTGGACCTCGCTCATGCGCCGACCCTCGATGTCCTGTTGGCCAGCGCCGATACCCAGGGCCTGGACTGGCAGCTAGAAGGCAACGCCGCGGGGAATGACCTTCCCCGTATTCGTGGCATCGGCACCCTGTCGGGCGCCGGTCCCGAAGAAATCAGTTTCCTGTCCAACAAGCGCTACCAGGCGCAGTTGGCGGGCACCCGGGCCGCGGCGGTCATCGTCCCGCCCGCCGCCGTCCAGGCGCTGCGCGCGCAAGACGCCGTGGTGCCCTACGTGCTGGTGGTCTGCGCCAATCCCTATCTGCTGTACGCCCGCCTGGCGCAATGGTTCGAGGCCGCTGGCCGTCCGGACGAGCCCGTCGGCGTGCACCCCACGGCCGTGGTCGCGCCCGACGCCATCCTCGAGGCTGGCGTCAGCGTCGGCCCGCAGTGCGTCGTCGAGTCCGGTGCGCGCATCGGACGCGGCACCGTGCTCGGGCCGGGATGCGTCATCGGCCGTGGCTCGCAGCTCGGACCGGATTGCCGCCTGCATGCCCGCGTCACCCTCTACCACGGCGTGCGCGTGGGCGCGCGCGCCATCATCCATAGCGGCGCCGTGCTGGGCGCCGACGGCTTCGGCTTCGCGCCCGACCCCGCGCTGGGCAAGGGAGCCTGGACCAAGATCTCGCAACTGGGCGGAGTCTGGGTCGGCGACGACGTCGAGATCGGCGCCAACACCACGGTCGACCGGGGCGCGCTGGAAGACACCACGCTCAGCGACGGCGTCAAGCTGGACAACCAGATCATGGTGGCGCACAACGTGCGCATCGGCGCGCATACGGCCATCGCGGCCTGCGTGGGCGTGGCGGGCTCCACCGTCATCGGCCAGCGCTGCACCATCGGCGGCGCCTCGATGCTGTCGGGCCATCTGACGCTGGCCGACGATGTACATATCTCGGGGGGCACCGCCGTCACCTCGAACATCGCCAAACCGGGCCAGTACACGGGCGTGTATCCTTACGCCGAACATGGCCAATGGCAACGCAATGCCGCGGTGATTTCCCAGCTGGGCCAATTGCGCCAGCGGATTCGCGCGTTGGAAAAAGATTCGGCGGCGTAGCCGGCCGTCTCGCGAAGCAGCTTCGCGGGCGCGCCGCGCATGCGCCGTCACCTTCATTGACTGAGCAGGAACGAGAAAGACATGGAACTCGACATCGCGGGGATTATGAACCGGTTGCCGCATCGCTACCCGATGCTGCTGGTCGACCGGGTACTGGAAATGGTGCCGGGCAAGTCCATCGTGGCCATCAAGAACGTCACGATCAACGAACCGTTCTTCACAGGCCATTTCCCGCACCATCCCGTGATGCCGGGCGTGCTGATCATCGAGGCGCTGGCGCAGGCGTCGGCCATCTTCTCGTTCTCGGACGAAGAGGGCGGCCTGAAGTGCGACGGCACCAAGACGGCGTACTATCTGGTGGGCGTCGATGGCGCGCGTTTCCGGCGTCCGGTGGTGCCGGGCGACCAGCTTCGCCTCGAAGTCGAGGCCGAGCGCCTGAGCCGCAGCATCTGCAAGTACCAGGGACGCGCACTGGTCGACGGCCAGCTCGTGGCCGAGGCCAAACTGATGTGCGCCATCCGCAGCCTGGAAGACTAAATGAGCGGAAACATCCATCCCACCGCAGTTGTCGATCCCGCGGCGCGGATCGATCCGACGGTTCGCATCGGCCCGTATTGCGTGGTCGGGCCCGACGTCACCATCGGCGCCGGCACCGAGCTGGGTCCGCATTGCGTGTTCGATGGCGTGACCACGGTGGGCCGCGAGAACCGCTTCTACCGCTTCTGCTCCATCGGCGGCATGCCGCAGGACAAGAAGTACGCCGGTGAGCCCACCCGGCTGGTCATCGGCGACCGCAACACGGTGCGCGAATTCACCACGTTCAACACCGGCACGGTGCAGGACGGCGGCGTCACCACCATCGGCAACGACAACTGGATCATGGCGTACGTGCACATCGCGCACGATTGCCACGTCGGCAACAACACCATCCTGGCCAACTCGGTGCAACTGGGCGGCCACGTGCACGTGGGCGACTGGGCCATCGTGGGCGGCCTGACGGGCGTGCACCAGTTCAGCAAGATCGGTGCGCACAGCATGACGGGCGGCAACAGCTCCCTGATGCAGGATACGCCGCCCTATGTGCTGAGCGCGGGCAATCCGTGCCGTCCGGTGGGCATCAACATCGAGGGCCTGAAGCGCCGCGGCTTCACCCCCGCCGCCATTTCGGCGCTGCGCGATGCCTACAAGTCGATCTACCGCCGTGGCCTGACGCTGGAAAAGGCCTGCGCCGAACTCCGCGCCCGCCAGCAGAGCGAGCCCGAAGTGGCCGATCAGTTGCAGGTCATGCTCGACTTCATCGATGCCTCCACACGGGGCCTGATCCGGCCATGAGGCACACGATCCTCCCCTGGGGCGCGTTTCCCCTCGGGGAGACGGCGGCCGGTGCGCGCCGCGCCCGACTCGACCTTCCCAGCCGCCGCGATGGCGGCTTTTGCTTCATGGGCGCCCTCATGACGGGCGCCGAAGGGACCGCATGACCTCGCAACGCAACGACTCGGGCGGGCCGGTGATCGGCATGGTCGCCGGCGAGCCCTCCGGCGACCTGCTGGCCGGCCGCATCATCGCGGGCCTGCGCCAGCGCGAACCCGGCGCCGCTTTCCAGGGCATCGGCGGCCCGCACATGGCGCAGCAGGGGCTGGCCACCTGGCATCCCATGCATGCGCTGACGGTGTTCGGCTACGTCGATGCGCTCAAGCGGCTGCCCAGCCTGCTGTCCACGTACCGCAACGTGCGCGAGCGCTGGCTGGCCGAGCCGCCGTCGGTGTTCGTCGGCATCGACGCACCCGACTTCAACCTGCGCCTGGAGCGGCAACTGAAGCAGGCGGGCACGCCCACGGTGCATTTCGTCGGCCCGTCCATCTGGGCCTGGCGCTATGAACGCATCCACAAGATCCGCGAATCGGTCTCGCACATGCTGGTGCTGTTTCCGTTCGAGGAAGAGATCTACCGCAAGGAGCGCGTGCCGGTCACGTACGTCGGCCATCCGCTGGCGGGCGCCATTCCCATGCAGCCGGACCGACTGGCCGCGCGCCAGCGCCTGGGCATCGATCCCCAGGCCCGTGTGCTGGCCATCCTGCCCGGCAGCCGCGGGTCCGAGATCCGCCTGATGGGCCCGCGCTTCCTGCTGGCGGCGCAGGGGCTGCTGCGGCGAGATCCGGCGCTGCAATGCATCGTGCCCATGGTCAATGAACAGCGCCGCGCCGAGTTCGAGGCCCTGCTGGCGCAGCATCCCGTGCCGGGACTGCGTTGCGTGATGGCCGAGGCGCCCGCCGAAGGCCAGGCCGCGCAGCCCATCGCCTGGTCGGCCATGGAGGCCGCCAATGCCGTGCTGGTGACCAGCGGCACCGCCACCCTGGAGACGGCGCTGTACAAGCGGCCCATGGTCATTTCGTACGTGTTGTCGCCCTGGATGCGGCGCATCATGTCGTGGAAGTCCGGCCAGCAGCGCCCCTATCTGCCCTGGGTGGGCTTGCCCAACGTGTTGTTGCGCGATTTCGCGGTGCCCGAGCTGCTGCAGGACGACGCCACGCCGCACGCGCTCGAGGCCGCCACCTGGTCGGCCCTGACGGACGACGCCCAGGCCGCGCGAATCGAAGCCCGCTTCACCGCCTTGCACCAGGAACTGCTGCGCGATACGCCGGCCCTGGCGGCGCAGGCCATACTCGAGGTGGCGCATGGCGCAAGTTGAGCTTTTCTCCGGTCTGGCCCTGCCCACCGTCATCGCCGGCGTGGACGAGGCCGGGCGCGGCCCGCTGGCCGGCGCGGTCTATGCAGCGGCGGTCGTCCTGGATCCGGCCCGCCTGATCGGCGGCCTGGCCGACTCGAAAGTGCTGGCGGCCGAGCGCCGGGAAACCCTGGCCGAGGAAATCAAGGCGAATTCGCTGGCTTGGTGCGTCGCCTTCGCCACGGTCCAGGAGATCGATTCGATGAACATCCTGCGCGCCACGCTGCTGGCCATGCAACGGGCGGTGCAGGGACTGGCGACGGCGCCACAGCTGGCGCTGATCGACGGCAACCAGGCGCCCAGGCTGTCGTGCGCGGTGCAGACGGTCATCAAGGGCGACGCCACGGTGCCGGCCATCTCGGCCGCCTCCATTCTTGCCAAGACGGCGCGCGACGCCGACCTGCTGCGCCTGCACACGCTGTATCCCGAATACGGTTTCGACCGCCACAAGGGCTATGGCACGAAGCAGCACATGGACGTGCTGCGGCGCTTCGGCCCGTGTCCCGAACATCGCCGCAGTTTCGCGCCCATCAAGGCATTCGACCTTCCGTCATGCGCCATCTGACTTCGCGAGACAATCCGGTCGTCAAGACGCTGCGCAAGCTGGCCGCGGGGACGGGCCGGCGCGGCGAATGGGTGCTGCTGGACGGCGTGCATCTGTGCCAGGCCTGGCTCGATCATCACGGTGAACCCGAGCAGGCGGTCTTCGACGCCGAACGCCTGGACCGCCCCGAATTGCGCGCGCTGGCCGCCAGGGTGTCCGAGTCCCGCTGCCATGGGCTGGACAGCCGCGTGCTGCGCGACATCGCCAGCGTGGAAAGCGGGCAGGGCGTGGTCTTCGCGGTGCGGCCGCCCGAGCCGCAATTGCCCGCGCGCATCGACGAAAGCTGCGTGCTGTTCGACCGCATCCAGGACCCGGGCAACGTCGGCACGCTGCTGCGCACCTGCGCGGCCGCCGGCGTGACGCGGGTGTTGCTGGCCACCGGCACCGCGGCCGCCTGGTCGTCGAAGGTGCTGCGCAGCGGGCAGGGTGCCCATTTCGCGATGCAGATCCACGAACACGTGGATCTCGCGGCCCTTTTGCCGCGGCTGTCGGTGCCGCTCATCGCCACGGCGCTGGACGGTTCCCAGGATCTGTACGACGCGGACCTGCCCGAACGCTGCGCCTGGGTGTTCGGCCATGAGGGCCAGGGGGTGGCCGGCGAACTGCTGGAGGCGGCGGCGTTGCGGGTGCGCATTGCGCACGAGGCAGGCGCGGTCGAGTCGCTGAACGTGGGGGCCGCGGCCGCCATCTGCCTGTTCGAGCAGCGCCGGCGCTTCAGGCGCGCCGGCTAGGCAGCCTTCCCGGCGGCTGCCTTCGCAGCCGGCGCGGCCGCTGCCCCCTATACTGGCGTGATTCGCAAAACCAGCCGGAAACGCCGCCATGACCCTGCACGCCCGTACCCTCGTCGTCGCCATCGGATTGTCGGCGCTGCTGGCTGGCTGCGGTGGACTGGACACCCGTGCCGCGGCCAATTACGTCTCAGTGCCGGCCAGTGAGCTGCGCCGGCCCGTGAGCCTCGTCGATCCCGTACAGGTGCAGTTGCCGAAAGGCATCATCAACCTGCCTGCCGGCTCGCGCTGGCAGAAGATCGGCGCCATTCCGCGCGGCGACGTCTATCGCCGCGTGGACGACATGTTCAGTCTGGAAGGCGGTTACCGGGGCGAGGCCTTTCCGGTCATCCTGGCCGGCCAACTGATCGGCTTCTACCTGCCTGGCGAAAAGGGTTATCTGTCCCTGAGCAAGCCGGTGCGCGCGCCGCTGCAGACGGGCTTCTGACGCCGTCAGCGATCCAGCCCGACTTCCTGCAGCACCGTGGTGGCGATCTCCTCGATCGACTTGGTGGTGGTGGACAGCCACGAGATGCCTTCGCGGCGCATCATGCGTTCGGCCTCGGCCACTTCGTAGCGGCACTGCTCCAGTTCGGCGTACTTGCTGTTGGGGCGGCGCTCGTTGCGGACCTTGGACAGGCGCTCGGGCTGGATGGTCAGGCCGAACATCTTCTTGCGGTAGGGCGCGATGGTCTTGGGCAACTGGCCGCGCTCGAAGTCGTCGGGCGTCAGCGGGAAGTTGGCCGCCTTCACCGCGTACTGCATGGCCAGGTACAGGCTGGTCGGGGTCTTGCCGCAGCGCGAGACGCCCACCAGGATGACGTCCGCCTCGTCGAGCTGGCGGATGAACTGGCCGTCGTCGTGGGCCAGGCTGAAATTGATCGCGTCGATGCGCTGCGTATAGCGTTCGGAATCGGCGGCCATGTGCGAGCGCCCGATCGAGTGGCTGGACTTCAGGTTCAATGCCTGCTCGATGTGCGACACGAAGGTGCCGAACAGGTCGAGGAAGATGCCGTTGGCCTGGCGCACGCGGGCCTGGATGTCGGGATTGACCAGGGTGCTGAAGACGATGGGCGGCACGCCGTTTTCCTGGGCATTCTTGTTGATGCGCACGGCGACGTCCTCGGCCTTGTCCAGGGTGTCGATGAACGGCACGCGCACGGGGCGGAAACGCACCTGGTCGAACTGGGCCAGCACCGAATTGCTGAAGGTCTCGGCAGTGATGCCGGTGCTGTCCGAAACGATGTAGACGGTGCGAAGTGGGGTCGTGTCATTCATGTGTAAGAGATTCCAACCAGGAAAGGGAGTTGTAGGCCGCAACCGGGTACAATCTGCCCCTTAAAAGTCACCCCAAGGGCGTCCAGGCCAGTTTGGTCAGCGCAGCAGATCCTGCCCTGACCAAACTCGCTTTCATTCCATTGTAAAAGGTGACTTCAATGTCGTACGTCGTTTCGTTCGAGCAGCTCCGCATGACGGATGTGGACTCGGTAGGAGGCAAGAACGCATCGCTTGGTGAAATGATCAGCCAACTGGCGGGCGCGGGGGTGCGCGTGCCGGGCGGCTTCGCCACCACGGCCGAGGCCTTCCGCGATTTCCTCAAGGCCTCGGGCCTGGATGCCCGCATCGCCCAGCGCCTGTCCACGCTCAACCCCGAAGACGTCCGCGAACTGGCCCTGGCCGGCGCCGAGATCCGCCAATGGATCGTCGAGGCCCCGCTGTCGCCCGAGTTCGAAAAGGCCATCCGTGATTCCTTCGCCGCGCTGGATGCCGATGGCAAGGGTTCGTTCGCCGTGCGGTCGTCGGCCACCGCCGAAGACCTGCCCGACGCCTCGTTCGCCGGCCAGCAGGAAACCTTCCTGAACGTCGTGGGCATCGACGACGTGCTGGACAAGATCCGCCACGTCTTCGCGTCCCTCTACAACGACCGCGCCATCTCGTATCGCGTGCACAAGGGCTATGCCCACGCCGAGGTCGCCCTGTCGGCCGGCGTGCAGCGCATGGTGCGCTCCGACAAGGGCAGCGCCGGCGTCATGTTCACCATCGATACCGAATCGGGCTTCCAGGACGTGGTGTTCATCACCTCGTCGTACGGCCTGGGCGAAACCGTGGTGCAGGGCGCCGTCAATCCCGACGAGTTCTACGTGTTCAAGCCCGCGCTGGAAAAGGGCAACTATCCGATCGTCAGCCGCCGCATCGGCTCGAAGCTGATCAAGATGGAATTCGACCCCGAGCGCACCGAAGGCCGCGCCGTGCGCACCGTCGAGGTGCCCGTGTCCGAGCGCAACCGCTACTCGCTGACCGACGAGGAAGTCACCGAACTGGCCCGCTACGCCGTCATCATCGAGCAGCACTACAAGCGCCCGATGGACATCGAATGGGGCCGCGACGGCGTCGACGGCAAGATCTACATCCTGCAGGCTCGCCCCGAAACGGTGAAGTCGCAGCAAGGCGCCGCCGACGTGCAGCAGCGCTACCGCCTGAAGGCCACCGGCGAGGTGCTGGTCACCGGCCGGGCCATCGGCCAGAAGATCGGCGCCGGCCGCGTGCGCATCGTGGGCGACGTGTCCGAAATGGACAAGGTGCAGCCCGGCGACGTGCTGGTCACCGACATGACCGATCCCAACTGGGAGCCGGTGATGAAGCGCGCCGCCGCCATTGTCACCAACCGTGGCGGCCGCACCTGCCACGCGGCCATCATCGCGCGTGAACTGGGCATCCCGGCCGTGGTCGGCTGCGGCGAGGCCACCGACATCCTGAAGGAAGGCCAGAACGTCACCGTCTCGTGCGCCGAGGGCGACGAAGGCCGCATCTACGACGGCCTGATCGAGACCGAAGTGGAAGAAGTGCGCCGCGGCGAAATGCCACCCATCGACATCAAGATCATGATGAACGTGGGCAACCCGCAACTGGCGTTCGACTTCGCCCAGATCCCGAACTCGGGCGTGGGCCTGGCCCGCCTGGAATTCATCATCAACAACAACATCGGCATCCACCCGAAGGCGGTCCTGGACTACCCGAACGTGGACAGCGAGCTGAAGAAGGCCGTCGAGTCGGCTGCTCGTGGCTACGCCAGCCCGCGCGCCTTCTTCGTCGACAAGCTGGCCGAAGGCATCGCCACCATCGCCGCGGCCTTCTGGCCCAAGTCGGTCATCGTGCGCATGTCCGACTTCAAGTCGAACGAGTACCGCAAGCTGGTGGGCGGTTCGCGCTACGAGCCCGAGGAAGAGAACCCCATGCTGGGCTTCCGTGGCGCGTCGCGCTACATCGCCGAGGACTTCGCCGAGTGCTTCCGCATGGAGTGCGAAGCGCTGAAGAAGGTCCGCGACGAAATGGGCCTGACCAACGTCGAGATCATGGTGCCGTTCGTGCGCACGCTGGGCCAGGCCTCCCGGGTGGTCGACCTGCTGGCCGCCCGTGGCCTCAAGCGCGGCGAGAACGAGCTGAAGCTGATCATGATGTGCGAAGTGCCGTCCAACGCCATCCTGGCCGAGCAGTTCCTGGAGTACTTCGACGGTTTCTCGATCGGCTCGAACGACATGACCCAGCTCACCCTGGGCCTGGACCGCGACTCGGGCATGGAGCTGCTGGCCGCCGACTTCGACGAGCGTGACGAAGCCGTCAAGTTCATGCTGCAGCGTGCCATCCAGGCTTGCCTGAAGGCCGGCAAGTATGTCGGCATCTGCGGCCAGGGCCCCAGCGACCACCCCGACTTCGCCCAATGGCTGAAGGACGAAGGCATCCTGTCGATGTCGCTGAACCCCGACACCGTGGTCGACACCTGGCAGAAGCTGGCGGCGAAGTAAGCCGCCGGGCAGGGCTGCGGACGCGGGCCGTTGCGTTAGGCTTTGCCGGTTCAGCGCAAGGTTCAGGCGGCCGCGCAGGTCCGCAGGAAGCGGCGCAGCAGCGTGGCGGCCTGCGGCGTGTCGCCGACCGCCTGGGCGCGCGCCTGGGCGTCGATGCCTTCCCGGCCGTACGGTTCGGCGTAGTACTCGAGATGCTCGCGTAGGAAGGCGGCGCCGAATTCGGGGTGGAACTGGGCGCTGTAGCAAGTGGGCGTCCAGCGGATCAACTGGTGGGGGTCCATGGCCGAGCGGGCCAGCACCCGGGCGCCGTCGGTCAGCCGCAGCAGCGTCTGCATGTGCACCGTCTGCGCCGGAAAATGCTCGGGCATGCCCTGCAGCATGGCGTCGTTCAGGCCGGCCTCGGTCAGCGTGATGGCTTGCGTGCCCACTTCGCGGCCGGCGGGGTTGTCGCCGACCTCGCCGCCCAGCGCGTAGGCCAGCAACTGGTGGCCGTAGCAGACGCCGAACATGGGCAGGCCAGCCGCGGCGGCCGTGCGCAGCCATTGCGCCGTGTCCTCGCTCCAGGGCTCGTGGTCGGTGACCATGGCCGGCGAACCCGTGATCAGCGCGGCGCGGTAGGCCGACGGGGCTTGCGGCCGCTCGCCCCGGAACACCGGCACGATCTGCGCCTGCTCCGGGGCCAGGCCCGCGGCGGCGCGCAACTGCTCGCCATACCCTCCGTGACGCGCGCGCAGCGTGTCGTTCGGGTCTCCGGTGTGCAGGATGAGGACGGGCAGGGCGTGGGCGGACAGGGATGCGGTCATGGCTGCTACAGGCTTGAAAAGCGATTCAGGAAAGGGGCGGCGACAGGGCGCCCGCGCCGGGAAATGCGTAAACCTCGCGTGATAATGCGCATATCAAGGGCGCATTCTGTGGGAAATCCGTACAATCCGCTATGTTTTCACGCGCGGAGTACCTTGCGATGTGGGTTTGGTTCGGATTGGCGGCGATCGCGCTCATCGGCGAAGTCATGACCGGTACGTTCTATCTGTTGCTGGTGGCCCTGGGGCTGGCGGCGGCCGGTGTGGCGGCCGCGCTGGCTATGGCGCTGCAATGGCAACTGGTGGCTTGCGTCGTGGTCGCGCTGGCGGGCCTGGCCGTGCTGCGCGGCACGGGCGTGCTCAAGAAGCGCGAGATCGATGCGTCGCGCAACGCCAACGTCAATCTCGACATCGGCCAGACGGTGCAGGTCGAGCAGTGGTCCCCCGCCGGCACGGCGCGCGTCTGGTATCGCGGCGCGCAGTGGCAGGCCGAGCTGGCCGCGGGCGAAGCCGCCGCGCCCGGCACTTACCTCATCACCGAAGTGCGCGGCACGCGCCTGGTGCTGTCTGGCAAGCGCTGAGGCCAACCGGGCCGCCTTCCGGCCGCCGCAATCCGCTGATTTTCTTACAGAAGGGGTTTACATGACGCTCGACCCATCCACCATCTTCCTGATCATCGTCGTCTTCCTGGTGCTGCTGGTCCTGATCCGAGCCATCGCGATCGTGCCGCAGCAGCATGCCTGGGTGGTCGAGCGGCTGGGCAAGTTCGACCGCGTGCTGTCGCCAGGCGCCGGGTTCGTCATCCCTTTCATCGAACGCATCTCGTACAAGCACTCGCTGAAGGAAATCCCGCTGGACGTGCCCAGCCAGGTCTGCATCACGCGCGACAACACCCAACTGCAGGTCGACGGCGTGCTGTATTTCCAGGTCACCGATCCGATGCGCGCGTCGTACGGTTCGTCCAACTACATCACGGCCATCACGCAGCTGTCGCAGACCACGCTGCGCTCGGTCATCGGCAAGCTCGAACTGGACCGCACCTTCGAAGAGCGCGAGTTCATCAACAGCACCATCGTGGCCTCGCTGGACGAGGCCGCCCTGAACTGGGGCGTGAAGGTGCTGCGCTATGAAATCAAGGACCTGACGCCGCCCAACGAGATCCTGCGCGCCATGCAGGCCCAGATCACCGCCGAGCGCGAGAAGCGCGCGCTGATCGCGGCGTCCGAAGGCCGCCGCCAGGAACAGATCAACATCGCCACCGGCGAGCGCGAGGCGGCCATTGCCCGCTCCGAGGGCGAGAAGCAGGCCCAGATCAACCAGGCCCAGGGCGAGGCCGCCGCCGTGCTGGCCATCGCCGACGCCACCGCCCAGGCCATCGTGCAGGTGGGCAACGCGGTGAGCCAGCCTGGCGGCATGGAGGCCCTCAACCTGCGCGTGGCCGAGCGCTACGTCGAGGCCTTCGGCGAAGTGGCCAAGGAAGGCAATACGCTGATCCTGCCGTCGAACCTGTCGGACGTGGGCAGCCTGGTGGCGTCGGCCATGACCATCGTCAAGTCCACGCGCGGCGCCTGATCGCTGCTGGGGGCCGCCGCCTGACTGCCTTGCCTGGATGCTGGCCCCCGTCAACCTGCTCGTCCTCACTGCGCTGTCCAGCCTGATCTGCCTGGCGGTGCTGGGGTCGCTGGCGCGCAGCGGCATGCCCGGCATCCGCGAAGCCGTGTGGGCCAACGTCCTGACCATCTGCTCGCTGGCGATCTTCGCGCAACAGGCGTCCGGCAGCGTCCGCTGGCTGACGATCCTGCTGCCCAATCTGCTGATCTCGGCCGGCTACAGCATCTATTACTACGGCATCTGCCGCTTCCTGGGGCAGCGCGCGCCGGTGCGGTTGCTGGCCGTGGGGGTGGCGGTGCTGATGGGCGTGCTGTGGCTGTACCTGTACGTCTGGCCCTCCACCGACGTCCGCATCGTCGCCGCGTCGCTGCTGCACAGCTTCATCAGCGGGGGCATCGCGCTGGCCATCTGGCGCGCGCTGCCTGCGGTGCGCTCGCGCTACAGCTATCTGTTCACGCTGGCCATCACCCTGACCGCCGCCATCGGCTACCTGGTGCGTGCGGCGGTGTACATGCTGGGCATGGAAAGCGTGGACACGCTGATGTCGCCGGCGGGCTGGAACGTGGCCTTCCTGACGCTGGGCGTGCTGCTGAGTCCCAGCGTGACATTGGGGGTCATCATGATGATCCACGACCGCATGCTGGGCGACCGCGAGCGCGAGGCCAGCACCGACTTCCTGACCGGCCTGCTGACGCGCAAGGCCTGGTGGCGCGAGACCAGCCGGCTGCACGCCCAGGCGCAGCGCGGCGAGCGGGTCCTGACGCTGCTGGCCCTGGACATCGATTACTTCAAGCAGATCAACGACCTGCACGGCCACGCCGCGGGTGACGCGGTGCTGCAGCATTTCGCCCGGGTGGTGGGCGGGGCGATGCGCGCAGGGGACGTGGTGGGCCGCCTGGGCGGCGAGGAGTTCTCGGTGGCGCTGCCCGATACGCCACTGTTGCAGGCCCAGCACATGGCCCAGCGGCTGATGCAGGCGGTACGGGAGACCCCGTGCTTCTACGAAGGCCGCACGCTGATGTGCACGGTGAGCGGGGGGCTGGCGCAATGCGAACCCGGCGAGCCGCTGGAGTCGGCCAGCGTGCGCGCCGACCAGGCGCTGTATGCGGCCAAGGCGGCCGGGCGCAACTGCCTGGTGATGGTGCCGCCGGAGGGGTACAAGACCTGAGTGGACAGGCCCGCCCCGGGCTTCAGTCGTCGCGGCGGCTGTTGCGCGTGTCGTGCTTCATCACGCGGTCTTTCTCGCGCTGCCAGTCTTTTTCGCGGGCGGTGTCGCGCTTGTCGTACAGTTTCTTGCCGCGGCCCAGCGCGAAATCGAGCTTGATCCGGCCGTTCTTGTAGTGCAGGTTCAGGGGAACCAGGGTATAGCCGCGCTGCTCGACCTTGCCGATCAGCTTGCTGATTTCTTCCGCGTGCAGCAGCAGCTTGCGCGTGCGCATCGCGTCGGGGTGGATGTGCGTGGAGGCGGTGGGCAGGGGGCTGACGTGCATGCCCATCAGGTAGATCTCGCCTTCGCGTACGATGACGTAGCTTTCCTTCAGTTGCACGCGGCCCGACCGGATGGCCTTGACCTCCCAGCCTTGCAGGGCGATGCCGGCCTCGTAGCGGTCTTCGATGAAGTAATCGTGCGAGGCCTTGCGATTGTCGATGATGCTCATTAGGGGGAGGATACCTGCGTCCGAGGCCGGAGTTCTGAAACCAGGGGGGTGAAAACCGGGCAGGTAAACCCGGGGTTTGAACCCGTCTCGGCGTACAGGATCCGCTGTACCGGTAAAATCCGATCATTCTAGCCATTTGCGATAGTCGATGCACACAGTCCAGCGTTCCGTCCTCGTGCCTTACTCCGCCGCTCAGATGTTCGACTTGGTGGCCGACGTGGAAAAGTACCCGGAGTTCATGCCGTGGTGCGGCGGCACCGAGGTGCAGTCGCGTGACGAGCACGGCATGCAGGCCTCCATCATGATCAGTCTGGCGGGCCTGAAGCAGCGCTTCACCACGCGCAATACCCACGATTACCCCCACCGCATCAACCTGGAACTGGTCGATGGCCCGTTCTCGCGCCTGGTCGGCAACTGGCAGTTCCAGCCGCTGGCCGACGACGCCTGCAAGGTGCTGTTCACCCTGGAGTACGCGTTTTCCAACCGCGCGCTCGAGATGGTGGTGGGGCCGGTGTTCAACCGCATCGCCACCAGCTTCATCGATTCGTTCACCAAGCGGGCCCAGACCAAATATGGCGAGTGATGCCATCGCGGGCGCCTTGCGCGTGCAGGTCTGCCATGCCGCGGCGGCCAGCGCCTGGCAGCGCGACCTGACCCTGCCCGCCGGCGCCACGGTGGCCGACGCCTTGGCCGCCAGCGGATTCGTCCAGGCGTTTCCCGGCATCGACCCCTGGCGGCACGGGGTAGGCATCTACGGGCGCGCCTGCGTGCCCGATGCGCTCCTGGCCGACGGCGACCGCGTCGAGATCTACCGCGAACTGCGCTTCGATCCCAAGGAGTCGCGCCGCCGCCGTGTCGAGCACCGGCGCACGAGCCAGGCCCGGCAGCGTCCGCCCGGACTGCTGTAGCCCGCCGACGGTCCCCGGCGGGAATTGTCGCCCGCGGGACAAAATCCCGGCGCCGTTCCGGCGTAAGATAAGGCTGAATGTGACGTTTACGTCAACGTAATACCCAGCGGCCGGAACCCTTCATCAGGCGGTCGCATCCCCATAAGACCATAACGATCTCTGGAGACGCTTCGTGGACCTGGAACTGACCGACGAGCAGCGCGCCTTCGCCCAGGCGGCGCGCGATTATGCCCTGGGCGAGCTTGCGCCCAACGCCGCGCATTGGGACGCGGAAGGCATCTTCCCGCGCGAGGCCTTCGCGCGCGCCGGCGAGATGGGCTTCTGCGCCATCTATGCCAGCGAAGAGATCGGCGGCCTGGGCCTGCCGCGCCTGGACGCCACGCTGGTCTTCGAGGAAATGGCCGCCGTCGATCCGTCCACCACCGCCTTTCTCACCATCCACAACATGGCCACGTGGATGGTGGGCCAGTGGGGCCAGCCGGCGCTGCGCGCCGAATGGGGCCCGGCGCTGGCCAGCGGCCAGAAGCTGGCGTCGTACTGCCTGACCGAGCCGGGGGCGGGATCCGACGCCGGGTCGCTGTCGACCCGCGCCGAGCGCGAGGGCGGCGACTACGTGATCAACGGCGCCAAGGCTTTCATCTCGGGCGGGGGCGACACCGATCTGCTGGTGGTCATGGCGCGCACGGGGGGGGCGGGCGCGGGCGGCGTCAGCGCCTTCGCCGTGCCGGCCGACGCCGCGGGCATCGGCTATGGTCGCAAGGAACAGAAGATGGGCTGGAACAGCCAGTCCACGCGGCCCATCACCTTCGAGAACGTCCGGGTGCCCGCGGGCCACCTGCTGGGCGCCGAGGGCGAGGGCTTCAAGATCGCCATGAAGGGCCTGGACGGCGGGCGCATCAACATCGGCACCTGCTCGGTCGGCGCGGCGCAGGGCGCGCTGGACGCCGCGCGCCGCTACATGGACGAGCGCAAACAGTTCGGCCGCCGCCTGGCCGAGTTCCAGGCGCTGCAGTTCAAGCTGGCCGACATGGCCACGCACCTGGTGGCGGCGCGCCAGATGGTGCGCCTGGCCGCCTGCAAGCTGGACGGCGGCTCGCCGGATGCCACCACCTATTGCGCGATGGCCAAGCGCTTCGCCACCGATATGGGCTTCCAGATCTGCCTGGACGCGCAGCAACTGCATGGCGGATATGGTTACCTGCGTGACTATCCACTGGAGCGTCTGGTGCGCGATACTCGGGTACACCAAATACTTGAGGGCACCAACGAGATCATGCGTGTGATCGTGGCCCGACAACTGCTGGATAAAGGAGTCGACATAAGATGAACGTACCCGTGCTGTTCGAGGAGCGCTTTACCGATACCGGCATGCGCCTGGGCGTGGCCACGCTGAATTCGCCGCAGACCCTCAACGGGTTGTCCCTGGAAATGGTCGACATGCTGGACGCGCAGCTGCGGGCCTGGGCGGCCGACAGTTCGGTGGCGCTGGTCATCCTGCAAGGGGCCGGCGAAAAGGCGTTCTGCGCGGGCGGCGACCTGCACGGACTGTATCGCAGCATGCGCGAGCATGCGGGGCAGGGCGCGTGGGCCAATACCCATGCGCGCACGTTCTTCGAGCACGAGTACCGGCTGGACTTCCTGATCCATTGCTATCCCAAGCCCCTGCTGTGCTGGGGCCGCGGCATCGTCATGGGCGGCGGCGTGGGCCTGATGATGGGCGCCAGCCACCGCGTGGTCAGTTCCGACGCCCGCGTGGCCATGCCCGAGATCTCCATCGGCCTGTTTCCCGACGTGGGCGCCAGCTGGATGCTGAACCGCATGCCCGGCCGCGTGGGCCTGTTCCTGGCGCTGACGGGCGCGCATTTGAACACCTCCGACGCCTTCTTCGCGGGCATGGCCGATTTCCGGCTCGACCCGGCCGACTGGCCGCGTTTCTGCGAGGCGCTCCTGCATCAACCCTGGGCGGGCGGCCCCAACCAGGGCGGCCTGGCGCCGCGCTCCATCAACGACGGCCTGCTGCGTCAGGTGCTGCTGGCGCACGAGCCCTCCGAACCGCTCGAACCCGGCCCGTTGCGCCAGCATTCGTTCCTGATCAACAGCATCTGCGGCGAGATGAAGCTGGAGACCATCTATGACGAACTCGCCGGACTGACG
This sequence comes from Bordetella ansorpii, assembly GCF_900078705.1. Classification (GTDB taxonomy): domain Bacteria; phylum Pseudomonadota; class Gammaproteobacteria; order Burkholderiales; family Burkholderiaceae_B; genus Bordetella; species Bordetella ansorpii_A. Next base: position 187,774 of record NZ_FKIF01000007.1, on the reverse strand, counting down.
AACCACGACGATCCATGGCTGGCGCGCGCCGCCAAGACCATGCTGGCCGGTTCGCCGGGCTCGGCGCGGCTGGCGTATGCGCTGCAGCAGCACACGCGGCTGCGTTCGCTGGATGACGTGTTCCGCATCGAGTACGTGGCGGCGCTGGTCTGCACGGCGCATGGCGACCTGGAAGAGGGCATCCGCGCGCTGTTGGTCGACAAGGACAAGACCCCCAGGTGGAACCCGGCCACGCTGGCCGAGGCCAGTCCGGCCTGGGTGCAGCAATTCTTCCAGGAACCGTGGCCTGAGGGCGTGCCGCATCCGCTGGAGGACCTGGGCCGCGCCTGACCCGCGGCGGCCCGCGACGATTCACACCACCCCAGGACCCCGCGCCGGTGCCTCGGCCGGACGCGTGCCCTGATGGGCCGCGCGTCCCGACCGGGGCGCGGACACGGGGCCGGACAATGCGAGGAGACACGCAACATGAGCAGTATTGCTTTCATCGGGCTGGGCAACATGGGCGCGCCGATGGCGCAGAACCTGATCAAGGCCGGCCATGCGCTGACCGTGTTCGATCTGGTGCCCGCGACGGTGCGCACGCTGACCGAGGCCGGCGCGCGCGCCGCGGGTTCGGCCGCCGAGGCGGTGGCGGGCGCGGAGATCGTCATCACCATGCTGCCCGCCAGCAAGCACGTCGAGGGCCTGTACCTGGGCGAAGACCTGCTGGCGCGCATCGAGCCGCCCACCCTGGTCATCGATTGCAGCACCATCGCGCCGGACTCGGCGCGCAAGGTGGGCGCGGCCGCGCAGGCCCGCGGCCTGGACATGGTGGATGCGCCGGTGTCCGGCGGCACGGGCGGCGCGGTGGCGGGCACGCTGACCTTCATCGTGGGCGGCTCCGACCAGGCGCTGGCGCGGGCCCGGCCCGTGCTGGAGCAGATGGGCAGGAACATCTTCCATGCGGGGCCGTCGGGCGCCGGCCAGGTCGCCAAGATCTGCAACAACATGCTGCTGGGCATCCTGATGGCCGGCACGTCGGAGGCGCTGGCGCTGGGCGTGGCCAATGGGCTGGATCCCAAGGTGCTGTCCGACATCATCGCCAAGAGCTCGGGCCGCAACTGGGCCACCGAGCTGTACAACCCCTGGCCCGAGGTGATGCCCGACACGCCGGCCTCGAAGGGCTACGCGGGCGGCTTCGGCACGGACCTGATGCTGAAGGACCTGGGGCTGGCGGCCGAGGCGGCCTTGTCGGCCCGCGCGGCCACGCCGCTGGGCGAGTTGGCGCGCAACCTGTATGCGTTGCATAGCCAGGGCGGCAGCGGCGGGCTGGATTTTTCCAGCATCGTGCGCCTGTATACCCAGAAGCCCAAATGAGCGGCGGCGCGGTGGTGTCTGATGAACTGGCCGCGCGCGTGCAGGCCAGCTTCGCCCGCCAGGGGGTGATGGCGATGATGGGCGCCCAGTTGCGCGTGATGGCGCCGGGCAGGGTCGAGATCCGCCTGGCGCACCGAGCCGATCTGTCCCAGCAGAACGGCTTCCTGCATGCGGGCATCTCCACCACCATCGCCGACAGCGCGGGCGGCTATGCCGCCTTCAGCCTGTTCGAGCCGGGCGAGGACGTGCTGACCTCCGAGTTCAAGATGAACTTCCTTGCGCCGGCCTCGGGCGAGTACTACGTGGCGACCGGCACCGTGCTCAAGCCGGGGCGCCGCCTGACCGTCTGCCAGGCCGAGGTGCATGCCTGGCGCGACGGCCGGCCCACGCTGTGCGTGGTGGGCTTGATGACCACGGTGCGTGTCACGCCGCGTTGATGCGCGCAGTCCGCCGCCCGCCGTGCCGCCCATGAGCCGGCGCGATCGGGGGCGGCGCGGGCTTATACTCGGCACGCGCCGATCGGCAGGGTTGCCGGGCGCGTTCCATGATGCCTACCGCAGAACACCATCGCATCTTCCGCATCGGCTGGCTGCGTGCCGCCGTACTGGGCGCCAATGACGGCATCGTCTCCACCGCCAGCCTGATCGCGGGCGTGGCGGCCGCGCAGACCAGCCACGAAGCCATTCTTGCGGCCGGGCTGGCGGCCCTGGTGGCGGGGGCGCTGTCGATGGCGGCCGGCGAGTATGTTTCGGTGCGTAGCCAGGCCGACACCGAGGCCGCCGATCTGCAGATGGAAATGCGCTCGCTGCGTGGCAATGCGGCGCAGGAACTGGACGAACTGATCGGCATCTACGTGGCGCGAGGGCTGAGCCCCGACCTGGCCGCGCAGGTGGCGCGCCAGTTGACGCAGCATGACGCCCTGGACGCGCATGCGCGTGACGAATTGGGGATCTCTTTGCATAACCGCGCCCGGCCGGTGCAGGCGGCGGCGGCCTCGGCGGGGTCGTTCGCCGTGGGGGCGGCCCTGCCGCTGGCGGTGTCCGCGATGGCGCCGTTGCCGGGCGTGATCGGGGCGGTGACCGTGGCTTCGGTGGCGTGCCTGGGGCTGTTGGGAGCCGTTTCCGCGCGGGCCGGCGGCGCGCCCATGGGCCGCGCCAGCATCCGGGTCATGGTGCTGGGCGCGCTGGCGATCGGACTGACCGCCGGGGTGGGCGCGCTGGCCGGGGTGGCGGTCTAGGCCACGCGCTCAATCGTTCGCCGTCAAGGCGTACGGCAGGGGCATCACCTCGATGCGCGGGCCGTCCGGCGCGCCCAGTCGCAGGTCGCCTTCCGGCAACGACGACAGGGTGGTCTCGAACAGCAGCGATACGCCCGCATGTCCGGCGGCGTCGACCACGCGGCCGCAGGGTTCGCCGGGTTGCGCCGCGTCGTAGACGTCCAGGCCGGCCAACTGATCCGTGCCGGCGCTGCCCTGCAACTGGCCATAGGCCATGCGCCGCTTGACCGTGCCGCGGTAGTGGCTGCGCGCCACCACCTCCTGGCCGGGGTAGCAGCCCTTGGTGAAACTGACCCCGCCGGCCAGTTCCAGGTTGACCGTCTGGGGAATGAACAGGTCCTGGGTGGCGCTGCCGATCCAGGGCAGGCCGGCGGCCAGGTCGGCGGCCTGCCATAGCGCGGGCTCGGCGCGGGCCAGCAACTGGCCCAGGGCGCCGGCCTGCTGCAATTGGGCATCGCTGGCGATCCACCACCAGCGCAGGGCGGCGCCGCTGGCCGAGGGCGCGGCGATCCAGGTGCCGGTGACCCGGTCCACGCGTTGCCAGGCCGTGCGCGGCAGTTCGCCGCCCGCGGCGGCCTGCAGGCCGGGCAATTGGCCGGCGTCGCATTGCACGCCGGCGGGGTTCAGGGCCGCGAGCGACAGCTTGGCCTTGGCCCGCAGCACGAACATGGACAGGCGCTTCTGCAAGGCCTCGGCCAGGTCGGCGCGCACCAGCGCGTACAGGCGGGCATCGTCCTCGGCGCCCTGCGCGGCGCGCCACATCACCAGGGTGGCCAGCAGGCGGCCGCGGGCGGTGCAGTAGCCGGCCAGGCGCGCGGCGTCGGCGGGCAGGCCGGTGACGTCCTGCGTCAGTTGGCCGTGCAGAAAGGCCAGGGCGTCGTCGCCGGCGGCGGCCAGGACGCGCAAGCCGGGCAGCGGCGAGCAGAGCGGCGAACCTTCGGCGCCCAGCGGAATCGAATCGTAGAAAGCATGCATGGTGGCGATAGGCAGACGGCAACGCCGCCCGCGGCTGGCAGGCAAACTCCCATGATACGCCGCGAGGGCGGCCAACCGGTTCAAGTCCTTGCGCTCGTCAGGGGCGGAACGCGGCCTGGCGCCGCGCCTATCCATTACACTTCACCCCACTCATGAGAATCCGCTTCCGAACCCTCTTCCTGATGCTCGTGTTGCTGGCCCTCGTGGCGGCTGCCGCCGTCGTGGGCCTGGCCTGGCGCTGGGCGCACGAACCCGTGCCGCTGGCCGCCGAGCGCGTCGATTTCGTGGTGCAGCCCGGCAGCAATCCGCGCGCGGTCGCGCGCACGCTGGCGCAGGCCGGCATCCCTGTCTGGGAAGACGGCTTCATCTGGATGGCCCGCCTGACCGAACAGGACAAGCTGATCAAGGCGGGCGGCTACGAGGCCGTTCAGGGCGACAGCCCCTGGAAGCTGCTGGAACGCATGGCGCGCGGCGACATGTCGCAGCGGCAGATCACGTTCGTCGAAGGCTGGACCTTCCGCCAGATGCGCGATGCGCTGCGCAACCATCCCGACGTCAAGCAGACGCTGGACGGCGTCAGCGACGAGGCGCTGATGGAACGCCTGGGCTCCAAGATCGAACATCCGGAAGGCATGTTCTTCCCGGACACTTATGTGTTCACCCCCGGCAGCAGCGATTTCGACATCCTGCGCCGCGCCTACCAGGCGGGCGAGCAGGTGCTGCAGAAGTTCTGGGCCGACCGATCCCCCGACCTGCCACTGGCCACGCCCTACGAGGCGCTGATCCTGGCCTCGATCATCGAGAAGGAAACCGGCGACGGCGCCGACCGCGCGCGCATCGGCGGCGTGTTCGTCAACCGTCTGCGCCGCGGCATGCTGCTGCAGACGGATCCGACCGTCATCTACGGCATGGGCGCCGCCTACGACGGCCGCATCCGCAAGCGCGACCTGCAGACCGACACCCCGTGGAACACCTACACCCGGCCCGGCCTGCCGCCCACGCCCATCGCCGCCTCGGGCCGCGCCGCCCTGCGCGCGGCCACGCATCCCGAGGCGCATGACTATTACTACTTCGTCTCGCGCGGCAATGGCACCAGCGAGTTCTCGCGCAACCTGAACGAGCACAACCGCAACGTCTCGCGCTACATCCTGGGACAAGGGCAGAAATGAGTTACCCGCGCACGTTCATCCGTACGCAATCCGCGAGGGCCGAATGACGGCCCGCGGTCTTTTCATCACGCTTGAGGGCGTCGATGGCGCCGGCAAGAGCACCCACGCCGGCTGGCTGGTCGACGCGATCCGCGCCTCGGGCCGCACCGTGCTGGCCACCCGCGAACCGGGCGGCACGCCGCTGGGCGAACGCCTGCGCGAGCTGGTGCTGCACGAACCCATGCACCTGGAAACCGAGACGCTGCTGATGTTCGCCGGCCGTTGCGAGCACGTGCGCACCGTCATCGAGCCCGCGCTGGCCAGCGGCGCCTGGGTGGTCTGCGACCGCTATACCGACGCCACCTACGCCTACCAGGGCGGCGGCCGGGAACTGGGCGCCGAACGCATCGCCGCGCTAGAGCAATGGATGCAGCCCGGCCTGCAGCCCGACCGCACCTGGCTGTTCGACGTGCCGCCCGAGGTGGCGCGCCAGCGCCTGTCGGCCAGCCGCGACCCCGACCGCTTCGAGCGCGAGGCGGGCGCCTTCTTCGAGCGCGTGCGCGCGGCCTACCATGCCCGCGCGCAGGCGCAGCCGCGGCGCTTGCACATCATCGACGGCAGCCGTTCCGTGGACGAGGTCCGCGCCCAGCTCGAGGCCGAACTGCGGGCGCTGCTGGAGTCCGCGCAATGATGGCCATGCCGGTTCGGGTGGTTCGATGAGTCTGGCGGCATTTCTTCCCTGGCACATGGAGAAGGCGCACGGCTGGCTCGGCCAGCGCGAGCGCTTTGCCCATGCCTGGCTGATCCACGGCGTGGCCGGCATCGGCAAGCTGCAGTTCGCGGCGGCCGCCGCGGCCAGCCTGCTGTGCGAATCGCCGGCCAATGGCCTGGCCTGCGGGCGCTGCAACGCCTGCGCATGGGTGTCGGCCGGCAATCACCCCGACCTGCGCCGTATCCGGCCCGAGGCCGTGGCGCTGGAAGAAGGCGCGGATGCCGCGCCCGAGTCCGAGGAAACCGAGGCGGCCGCCACGGGCGCGGCCAAGCGCGCGCCGTCGAAAGACATCCGCATCGACCAGATCCGCGGACTGGAATCCTGGTTCAACACCGCCACGCACCGTGGCGGCTGGCGCGTGGCGCTGTTGTATCCGGCCCAGGCGCTGAACGTGATTTCCGCCAATGCGCTGCTGAAGGTGCTGGAAGAGCCGCCGCCCAATACGGTGTTCCTGCTGGTGGCCGATGCGCCCGACCGCCTGCTGCCCACGCTGGTGTCGCGCTGCCGGCGCCTGCCGCTGCCCGCGCCGGCCCCCGGACTGGCCCTGCAGTGGCTGCGCGACCAGGGCGTGGAGCCGGCGGCCGAATGGCTGGCCGCGGCGGGCGGAGCCCCCCTGGCGGCCCAGCGCCTGGCGCAGCAGCAGGACCAGCCGTGTCCCGCCTGGCTGGGCCAGTTGATCATGCCCCTGTCCGCGGGCAAGGCGCCGGATGTGGGGACACTGACCGAATGGCTGGAAAAAATCCCCACGCCCGAATGGATCGATGCGTTGCAGCGCCTGTATGCCGACCTGATGCTGGCCGGCTGCGGCGCCCCCGTGCGCTATTTTCCCTCGCTGGCCGACGCCGTGGGCAAGGCGGCCGCACGGGCGCATCCCGCTCGGGTGGCCGACACGGCCCATTGGCTGTCCACCCAGCGCGCGGTGGCCAACCACCCCTTGAATGCCAAGCTGTTCGCCCACGCGGCGCTGCAGCGGGTGGTGCTATCCTGCCAGGCATGATGCCCCGGTTCGCCGGGGCCTGATCCAACCCGACAAGCCCGCTCACGCGGCGGCTTTCCTGGCGGATACGCCTGTCCCGGTCCATGCCGTGGGGCGGCCAGCCACCGCCCGCAGTCACCCCTCCATTCATCATGTACGTCGATTCGCATTGCCATCTGAATTTTCCCGAACTGGCGAAAGACCTGCCCGGCATCCTGGACCGCATGCAGGCCAACCAGGTCAGCCATGCCCTGGTCGTCAGCGTGAACATGCCGGAATGGCCGGGCTTGATGGAACTGGTCGAGCCGCACGGCAACCTGTGGGCGTCGGTGGGCGTGCATCCCGACTATGAAGACACGCCCGATCCCGAGCCCGAGGAACTGGCGCGCCTGGCCCAGCACCCCAAGGTGGTGGCCATCGGCGAGACGGGCCTGGACTATTACCGCCTGTCCGAACCGCTGGACTGGCAGCGCGACCGTTTCCGCCGGCACATCCGCGCCGCGCGCACCACCGGGCTGCCGCTGATCGTGCATACGCGTTCGTCGGCCGCCGATACCGTGCGGGTGCTGCGGGAAGAGGGCGCGGCGGAAGTGGGCGGCGTCATGCACTGCTTCACCGAGACCTGGGAGATCGCCCGCGAGGCGATGGACCAGAATTTCCACATCTCGCTGTCGGGCATCGTCACTTTCAAGAACGCCCAGGTCGTGCATGACGTGGCCACGCGCATGCCCCTGGACCGCCTGCTGATCGAGACGGACTCGCCGTACCTGGCGCCGGTGCCGCATCGTGGCAAGCTGAACGATCCGGCCAAGGTGGTGCACGTGGCCGAGCGCATCGCTCAATTGAAAGGCATCCCGGTGGAAGAGGTTGCCCAGGCGTCTACGGATAACTTCTTCAAGCTTTTCAATAAGATAAAGAGATAATCTAATCTAAAGTCTCTCAACTTATAAAGTTAAAGTATTACTTCAGGATTGTGCGATATGGCTATGTTCAAGCGTAGGAATCTCATTCAACGTGCCGGCAGCCGCATCGCCCCGGCCGCCCTGGTCGCGACGTTGGCGCTGGCCGTGGGCGGCCCCGTGTCGGCGGCGCAGGTCTCGGCCAACTGGTGGCCGAGCATCGCCAACGACCGCGTAGACGAGATGCGGGCCATGCTGGCCCAGGGCGCCGATCCGAACCTGCGTTACCAGAACGGCCAGCCGGCCATCATGCGCGCGGTCATCGACAAGGCCTGGAACGTCTTCGACCTGCTGGCCGCGGATCCCCGCACCGACGTCAACGCCGAGAATCCCGCCGGCGAAACTCCGCTGATGTATCTGGCGCTGCTGGGCGAGACCGAGCGGGCAAAGCGGCTGATCGCCCGCGGCGCCCACGTCAACCGGCTGGGCTGGACCCCGCTGCACTACGCGGCGTCCAAGGGCCAGATCGCCGCCGCCAAGCTCATGCTGCAGAACCAGGCCATGCCCAATGCGCCGTCGCCCCAGGGCACCACGCCACTGATGATGGCGGCGCTGTCGGGCAACCAGGCCATGGTGCAACTGTTGATGGACGCCGGCGCGGACGTCACCACGCGCGACCTCCAGGGCAAGAACGCCGCCGACTGGGTCGACGCGCGCAAGGAGCCGGCGCTTGCGAAAAGTCTCAAAGAGGTGGTGGCGCGGGCGGAGCAGCGCAAGCGCGACATGCGGGCCGCGCAGGGGCAGGGCGAACCGATCGCGCCGGCGCCCGGTCTGGCGCCCCTGCAATCGGCCACCGTACCCACGGCGCCGCCTGCGCCCGCGAGCATGCAGCCCGCACCCGCCGCGGCAACGCCGCCGGTCGCGCCGACGGTTCGTGGGGTGACGGGCGTACGCCAGCAGTCCTATGATTGAGGGAGGCCGTCCGACGGGTAGTATTTGTAATGTCCCTAATTAAATAAATAAGGATTAATTGGGGGCGTATTTGAGTTCGTGGATAAAATGGCGTCATTCCTCCAGGAGAGCAGCCTCATGTCTCAAACTCCCTCCCATGCATTGCCGTCGTATCTGGATCCCAACCATCTCGGCCCGTGGGGCATCTACTTGCAGCAGGTAGACCGCGTCACGCCCTATCTGGGTTCGCTGGGCCGCTGGGTCGAGACGCTCAAGCGTCCTAAGCGTGCGCTGGTCGTGGATGTGCCGATCGAATTGGACAACGGCACGATCGCCCACTTCGAGGGCTACCGCGTGCAGCACAACACGTCGCGCGGTCCGGGCAAGGGTGGGGTGCGTTTCCACCAGGACGTCACGTTGTCCGAAGTGATGGCGCTGTCGGCCTGGATGTCGATCAAGAACGCGGCCGTCAATCTGCCCTTTGGCGGCGCCAAGGGCGGCATCCGCGTCGACCCGCGCAATCTGTCGCAGTCCGAGCTCGAGCGCATGACGCGCCGCTACACCTCCGAAATCGGCGTGATCATCGGCCCGTCGAAAGACATTCCCGCCCCCGACGTGAATACCAACGCGCAGACCATGGCGTGGATGATGGACACGTACTCGATGAACGAAGGCGCCACCGCCACCGGCGTGGTCACCGGCAAGCCGATCGCGCTGGGCGGCAGCCTGGGCCGTGTCGAGGCCACCGGCCGCGGCGTGTTCGTGGTGGCGTGCGAGGCCGCGCGCGACCTGAACATCGACGTCTCCAAGGCCCGCGTCATCGTGCAGGGTTTCGGCAACGTGGGCGGCACTGCGGCCCGCCTGTTCCACGAAGCCGGCGCCACGGTGCTGGCCGCGCAGGACCACACCGGCACGGTCTACAACCCGGCCGGGCTGGACGTGCACAAGCTGCTGGCCCACGTGTCCTCCACGGGCGGCGTCGGCGGCTTCAGCGGCGGCCAGGCGCTGGACAACGCCGAGTTCTGGGGCCTGGAAACCGATTTCCTGATTCCCGCCGCGCTGGAAAACCAGATCAACGCCGGCAACGCCGCCCGCGTGCGCGCCAAGGTGGTGGTCGAGGGCGCCAACGGCCCGACCACGCCGGAGGCCGACGACATCCTGCGCGACAACAATGTGTACGTGGTGCCCGACGTGCTGGCCAACGCCGGCGGCGTCACGGTCAGCTACTTCGAGTGGGTGCAGGATTTCTCCAGCTTCTTCTGGAGCGAGGAAGAGATCAACCAGCGCCTGGAGCGCCTGATGCGCGAGGCCTATGCGGGCGTGTCGCAGATGGCGAAAGAGCACAAGGTCACGCTGCGCACGGCGGCCTTCATCGTGGCGTGCACGCGCATCCTGCAGGCCCGTCAGGTGCGCGGCCTGTACCCTTGAGCGGTTGAGGTCCATACGGGCGGGACGGCAGGGCCGGCAAGAGCCGGCCCTGCCGCAGCCAGCCAGGGCGGCCGCGCCGCTGCCGCTCAGGACCCCGGCGGCATGAACTCCGGCTTCAGGATGCCGCGCAGCGCCGGGTACGGCAGCGTCAGCTCCGGCTGCCCGTACGAATACGGTGCGATCGCGTAGGCGTCGTACTTCACCACCATGCCCTGGCGCGTCAGGGTGACGTTATCGGTGGGCTGGAACGGCCAGTTCTTGTTGTACGCCGCCGGATCGCGGCGCGCGTCCTCGTTCTGCTTCAGCCAGGCGGCATGCGCCTGGCGCAGCGCCTGCAGGTACTGCTCGCCCCGGCCGGGAATCACCATCTGCGCCAGCGTGATCTCGCTGGCCGTGCTGCGCCGCCAGTTCAGGAAGTGCGTGGCGGGAATGGGATGGGCGGCGCCGGTCAGGTACTGCTCGGTGGTCAGCTCGACCCCGATCAGGTCGCCGACGGTATCCCGTACCTTGGCGTGCAGGTCGGTGCGGTCGCGCGGCTGCGCGGTGCGCCAGAAATACGCCACATACTCGTCGATGGTGCGGTAATTGCCCTGCAGATTGGCATCCACGCCGGTCATGCTGGCCAGGCCGCGGTCCACCGCCTGGGTCAGCGGGGCGATGCCGGGAAACGCCACGCTGTCGATGACGATCCGCGGGCATTCGCCGCGGCAACCGGGCTTGGTCAGTTCGCGCTTGACGGACTCGGTGCGCACGTCCCCCACGCTGGCCGCCGTGCCCCTGGCGGGCAGGCTGATGGTGTCCGGAGGCGAACTGCCGCAGGCGGCCGCCAGCACGGCGGCCAGCGTGATCAGGGTGGCGCGGCCCGCGCGTCGTGGTAGGTCCAGCATTGTCGTACTTCCGTCTCAGGGGACCGTGCCGGTCCATTCGTCGGTGGAGAATTTCTCGCGCGCCTGGCGCTCGGCTTCTTCCAGCGTGGCGGCCCCCAGGGTGCCGGGGGACAGCAGGCACATGCCCGAGAAGGTTTCGAGCATGCGGCCGATGATGGCCTGGCGAGCCAGGCCGGTCTGGCTGCGCAGCGGATCGACACGCTTCCTGGCGCTGGTGGTGCCCTTGTCGGACAGCTTTTCGCGGCCGATGCGCAGTACTTTCACCATTTTCTCGGCGTCGATGTCATAGGACATGGTGACGTGGTGCAGCACGGCGCCGCCGCGGCGCGCCTGGGCGGCGCCGCCTATCTTGCCGGCTTCCGAGGCGATGTCGTTCAGCGGCTGATACCAGGCCTTGATGCCCAGGTCGTGCAGCGCGCGGATCACCCAGGCGTCCAGGAATTCGTAGGACTCCTGGAAGCTCATGCCGTGCACCAGCGCCTGCGGCACGCTCAACGAGTAGGTGATGGTATTGCCGGGCTCGACGAACATGGCGCCGCCGCCGCTGACGCGGCGCACGACGGCAATGCCGTGCTCCTGCGCGGCCTGCATGTCGACCTCGTTGCGCAGCGACTGGAAACGGCCGATGACCACGGCGGGAGCCGACCATTCCCAGATGCGCAGCGTGGGCGGACGGCGGCCCGCCCCCGACCTCGTCGGTGATGACGGCGTCCAGCGCCATGTGCGTGGCCGGCATCTGCGGGCCTTCATGGATCAACTGCCATTCGTAGTCGGACCAGGCCGTGCGGCGCGGCGCCGGGGCGGGCTGGGGCGGCACCGTGGTGGGCGCGGCGGGGGGCGTGTTGGATTCGTCCATGGAGGTCATGACAGGGCCCTGCGGATGACCACCGCCACCGCTTCGGGCGAAAAGCCGAATAGTTCGGCGTCGATGGGCAGGGCCTGGCGTACGGCTTCGGCCAGGCCGGCTTCGTCGGTATCGGCGGGCAGGCCGGACAGGCCCCGGTCGATGGTCTCGAGCGCGTCGGGCGGTTCGAGGAAGAAATCGCCGCTGATGCGCACGTGGGCCAGACGGCCGTCGACGACGTCGACGTCGGCCACGACCAGCTTGCCGCCGGGGACTTTGTACTCTCCGTGCATGGGGAAGGCTCCTTGCCGTTCAATCCAGGTTGAGCTTCATGCCTTCGTGGCTGGCCACGAAACCCAGGGATTCGTAGAAGCGCCGCGCATCGGTGCGCTGCTTGTCGGTGGTGAGCTGCACGACGCCGCAGCCGTGCTCGCGGCATCGCGCGATCGCCCAGTCGAACATGACCCGGCCCAGGCCGGTGCCGCGTGCGCTGGCGGCGATGCGTACGCTCTCGATCTGCGCGCGCCACCGGCCCCGCTGCGACAGGCCGGGGATGAACGTGAGCTGCAGGCAGCCCACGATGTGGCCCTCGCGCTCGGCCACGACGAGCTGGTGCAGCGGATCGCGGTCGATGGCCTCGAAGGCCTGCACGTAGCAGGGCCGCGGCGGCAGGGTCGCGTCTTCGCGGGTACTGCCCAGCACGTCGTCGGCCAGCAGGGCGATGATGGCGGGGAGATCATCGGCGACTGCCCGCCGGAAGGTGGGGGCCTCGCGAGCCATGCGGTTCAGCGGCGCAGCGAGGCGGCCGTCTGGCCGAACAGGACGCGGCGCGAAGCCTCGTCGTTGACCGAGGGCGTGACGTTGATTTCCTTGGCCTTCTGGTAGGCGCGCACGGTGGCGGGGCGGGCCGCGATGGCGTCGAACCAGCGTTTCAGGTGTGGGAAGTCTTCCAGTTTCTGGCCTTGCTTCTCGTGCGGCACGATCCAGGGGTAGGCCGCCATGTCGGCGATGGAGTATTCGCCAGCCACGAACTCGCGGTCGGCCAGGCGGTGGTCCAGCACGCCGTACAACCGGTTGGTTTCCTTGACGTAGCGTTCGATGGCGTAGGGAATCGGTTCGGGCGCGTACGACGAGAAGTGATGGTTCTGGCCCGCCATGGGACCCAGGCCGCCCATCTGCCAGAACAGCCATTGCAGGGCCTCGGTGCGGCCGCGCAGGTCTTGCGGGATGAACTTGCCGGTTTTCTCGGCCAGGTACAGCAGGATGGCGCCGGATTCGAACACCGGGACCGGCGCGCCGCCGCCCGCGGGCTCCTGGTCGACGATGGCAGGAATGCGGTTGTTGGGCGAGATGGCCAGGAATTCCGGCTGGAACTGTTCGCCCTTGCCGATGTTGACCGGATGGATCTTGTAAGGCACGCCGGCTTCTTCGAGAAACAGGGTGATCTTGTGGCCGTTGGGGGTCGTCCAGTAATACAAGTCGATCATGGGGGTCCTCTGCTCGTTGCGTCGCCCGTCGTGCGGGCGGCAAGTCCCCATGATAGCGGCTTGCCGCCGGGCCGTGGCGCAAGCCCCGGTTCTGCGCGCGGGTTTGGCGGCGCGGGCCGCGGCGATGGGTACGCGCCCGGGGCCGCCGCCGCTGCGCCAGCCGCTCAGGCAGCGGGGGGCGGGGCGGCGCAAGCGGCCGCGATGTCATCGGCGATGGAGGCCGGCGCATCGGTCGGCGCATAGCGCTTGATGACCTGGCCGTCGCGGCCCACCAGGAACTTCGTGAAGTTCCACTTGATGCCTTCCGTGCCCAGCAGGCCGGGCTTCTGTTCCTTCAGCCAGCGGTACAGCGGATGCGCGTCCGCGCCATTGACGTCGATCTTGGCGAACATCGGAAAAGTGACGCCGTACTGCATGTCGCAGAAGCTGCGGATCGCGGCATCGTCGCCCGGCTCCTGGTGGCCGAACTGATTGCAGGGGAATCCCAGCACGGCGAAGCCCTTGTCGCGGTAGCTGCGATACAGCTCTTCCAGGCCCGAGTACTGCGGCGTGAACCCGCATTGCGACGCCACGTTGACGACCAGGGCGACCTGGCCGTTGAAGTCGGACAAGGGGCGCTCCTGGCCATCGAGGCCGCGCGCGGAGAAATCGAACAGGGTGGTCATTCAGCCTCCGTTGGGGCGGCGGGGACGGCAAGATGCCGGCTGGCCGCCTGGCACCTGGAAGTGTAACGCCGCCGTGCGGTCAGACCAACCGCAGGTCTTGCGCCCGCGTACCCGGAAAGACGGTGTCCAGCTGCCTGGCGTTCAGTCCGTAGAGCTTGCCGAACAGGCCGCCGAACATGGCGCGGTAATCGTTCAGCACGGGATAGTCGCGGTTCTGGAACAGCGTGGCCTGCTCGACCTCGACCTGCTGGCCCGCGATGCGGCCGCCACGCACGGTGCCGCCCAGCACCCAGTACACCGAGCCGTGGCCGTGGTCGGTGCCCCGGTTGCCGTTCTCGCGGAAAGTGCGGCCGAATTCGCTGATCACCACCACCGTGGTGTTCTTCCAGGCAGGCCCCATGGCCTTCGCATAGGCTGCCAGGGCCGTCCCCAGCCGAGCCAGGTTGTTGGCCAGGGCGCCGGTGACGCCGCCCTGCGCCACGTGCGTATCCCATCCGCCCACGTCGACGAAGCCGATGTTGTAGCGTTCGGCCATGAAGCCGCCGATGCGTTCGGCCTGCGCGGCCAGGGCCTGCGCAGAGACCGCCTTGCCATTGGCCTGGGCCATCTCCCTCTGCATGGCCTCGCTCTGAGCGGCGATCTGCAGGCCTTCATCCACCGACTGGCCCAGGTCGGTGCCCTGGTACATCCGCGCCAACGTGCGGGCGCGGTCGTCGGTCAACGTGGATTTTCGGCTGCCGCCGCCCAGGTCGATGTTGGGTACGCCCAGTTCGCCGCGGAAGATCTGAGGCACGTCGCGAGTGAACGAGGCGGGGCGGCGGCTGTCGCGCGACAGCACCTCGGACAGGCGGTTCAGGAAGCCGGAACGGTAGTTGCCGCGCGCGCTGGCGGCGCGGCCCACTTCGATGCTGTTCTGCGTTTCGAAATGGCTGCGGCTGAGGTCGTCGGTCCCCGCGAACGGCACGAAGGCCAGTTCGCCGCGCTGGTACATCGGCATCAGGCTCTGCGCCATCGCGGGATGCAGCGCCCAGCCGTCGGTCAGGGGCAGTGCCTGGTCCTTGGGAATGGCAATGTTGGGACGGGATTCGTAGTAGAACTCGCTGGTGGCGGGCACCAGCAGGTTGGCGCAGTCGTAGGCGCCGCGCATGAAGACCACCAGCAGGCGCGTATCGGTGGCTGGCGCGGCATGCAGGCTGGCGCCGTGCAGCAGCAAGGGGGCGGCGGCGGCGTGGGTTAGAAAACGGCGTCGGTCCATGATCTGGGCTCCGTATCTGGGCTGGCGGGATGCGCGGCGGTCAGCGGCGCATGAACTCCGGCGAGGACAGCAGCAAGGTGTTCGCCTCGCGCACGTTGGGCGCCTGCTCGATGGCGGTTCGCGTGGCGGACGACAGGCCGGCGTAGGGCCCATCCGCGCCGTATGCGTCCAGCAGGCTGGGCAGGACAGGGGGCTTGGGCGGTGCCGCGTCGGGCGTTTCCCGGTACAGCCCCGCGCCACCCGTGGCGATCTGGCGCGCGACCTCGAAGCGCGTGGTCATCTGGCCCGACCCCGACCAGTCGGATTGGCCCAGGGGATAGCCATCCGGGGTGATGCGCCGGCCCACTGCCTGGCCCAGCCGGTCGATCATGCCGACCGCGGGCCGGACATTGATGATGGGCGGCTGTTCCGCGTAGGCCGCGCGCAGCGACGAGTAGACGTACTGGGTGGGATCCTTGAACTTGCCGGCGTTCAGCGAGGCCGCGAATTCCGGCGAGTCGAACATCGTGCGCAGTACTTGCGCGATGTCGCCGTCGCTTTTCAGGAACGTCTGCGCCATGCGCTCGACCAGCGCCTGGCCAGGTTTGTCCGACACGAAATAGCGTGCCAGCTTGCCGCTGATGAAATGCGCAGTGGCGGGCTGGCGGGCCAGAAGGTCCAGCACCCCGTCGATTTCGTCCATGCCGCCGGGTGGTATCGTGTGGCCCAGCAGGGTCTTGGCGCCGCCGTCATGGCGGCCGGCCGAGAAACGGAACAGGCCGTCCTGCGTCGCCTGCGGGCGCGTGCCGCCCGCCTGCCGGCCACCAGGCTTCTCGCCGTGATCGACGCCCAGCCCGGTCAGCACGCGCGCCAGTTCCTGGACGTCCTGCTGCGTATAGCCGGCATCCACGCCCAGCGTGTGCAGCTCCATCAGTTCGCGGGCATAGTTCTCGTTGATCCTGCCCTTGACGTTGCGGGCGTTGTCCAGGAACTGCAGCATGGCCGGCGCGCGGGCCGTGGCGCGCAGCAGGTCCCTGAATTTGCCCAGCGCATGCGGGCGAATGGTCCGGTCTTCGTAATCGCCCAGCAGCGCGCCCACGTCGCCCTTGCCGACATAGACACTGAAGTGATTCATCCAGAACCAGGTCATCACCTCTTGCAGTTGATTGGGCGAGTACAGCGCGCGCCAGGCCATGCGCTGGCTGGCTTCGTTGGCGCGCTGGGCCGACACCTTGCGAACCGCCTGGTTGGCTTCGGCGCGCTCGGCCTGCGGCAGCTCGCGTATCTCGCGCCGGCGCTCGGTCTGCGACCGCAACGCCTCTGCCGCGCCGACCTGGGAAATGGAGAGCGCGTCGATGCGGGCCTGCACCTCGGGCGGCAGAGACGCGTCCGGATCGGGATGCAACTGGCGGTCGAGATAGGCCTGCCAGCCTTGCCGCTGCGCGCGCTGCAATTCAGCGGGCGTCACGCCCCACGTGATGCGGTCGACCTGCCGCCACAGGGGGGCGTGCCGGCGGCCAGGCTGGTTTGTCCCCAGCTCTGGACGACGAGAAAGAGAAATCCGAGCGCGACGGGGCGCAGGAGTTTGGCTTGCACGAGGGCTCCTTGCGATGGACGGATCGACCAGAATCCTCAGACTGCCTGAAAAAACCGCCGCCATCATCCCTTTGAAACGTGCTGGAACCGCTGGACGCAGCCCGCAAGGCCGATATGATGCGGGCAGGCGTCCGTCCGTCGGCGGGCGGCAAGGGAGCGAACGCATGGATCCGATGATCGAGCGCCTGCGGGGCATGCTGGCAAAAGGCCAGGACAACCCGATGCTGCGCTATACGTTGGGCAAGGCCTGCGCCGAGGCCGGGAATCACGACGAGGCCGCAACGCATCTGCGCGCCGCGCTGGCCTTCGACGCGAACTATTCCGTGGCCTGGAAGTGGCTGGGCAAGGCGCTGCTGGGCCTGGGACGCCGCGACGAAGCCCGCCAGGCCTGGCTGGACGGCTTGCAGGCGGCGCAGGCGCGCGGCGACGCGCAGGTCGTCAAGGAATTGCAGGTGTTCCTGAGGCGCCTGGAGCGAGAGGCCGGCCAAGCGTAGCGGCGTAAGCACATCGGTGCGGATGTTACGGTGCGTGGCCGGGCGCCGCGCCGCGGCCCGCGCCCGTCAAACCATGAAACACCGCCGCTGCCGGTCCGCTTGACGGCGTCACGCGGCAGTTCTGTAATCGGATCGAGGGCGCTCACGATGCGTCCAGAACAGGAAGACACGGCACCCATGGGTTCACTGACCGACCTCGATCAATGTTCAGGCCCTTCGCATTCCAAGGCGGATGCCGGCCATCCCTTGCACCGCCTGTGGCAGCAGGCCGGGATGCCGGCCGAGGCCCTGGATTACGTGGACCTGACCGGGCGTGACCCGGCGTTGCCTTCCTCGTTCGCGGTGGGTGCCGCGGCCCAGGCCAGCATCGCGGCGGCCGCGCTGGCCGCCGCCGAGATCTGGCACCTGCGCGGCAGGCACCGCCAGCGTGTCGGCGTCGACCTGCTGCACGCCGCGCAGGAATGCCGCAGCCATTTCAAGCTCGACGGCGTCACGCCCGACATCTGGGACAAGATCAGCGGCACGTACCGTTGCGGCGATGGCAACTGGGTGCGCATCCACGCCAATTTCGCGCATCACCGCGACGGGGCCCTGGCCTTGCTGGGCTGCCCCACGGGCGAGGGCACCTCGCGCGAGGACGTCGGGCACGCCCTGGCCAAGTGGAACTCATTCGAGTTCGAGCAGGCGGCGGCCGATGCCGGCATCGTGGTGGCCGCCATGCGCGACTTCGCCAGTTGGGACGCGCATCCGCAAGCGCAGGCGGTCGCGGCACAGCCGGTGGTCAGCATCGAGCGCATCGGCGAGGCCGACCCGCGGCCCTTGCCGGTCCATGGCGATCTGCGCCGTCCCTTGCAGGACCTGCGCATCCTGGACCTGACGCGCATCATCGCCGGCCCCGTGTGCGGCCGGGCGCTGGCTGCCCATGGCGCGGACGTGATGTTGATCAATTCCCCCGAGCTGCCCAACATCGAGAACATCGCCGACACCAGCCGCGGCAAGCTGTCGGTGCATGCCGACCTGGACACGGCGCAGGGCCGGATCGCGCTGGCCAATCTGCTGCGCCGCGCGCACGTGTTCGTGCAAGGCTACCGGCCGGGCGGCCTGCAATCGCTGGGTTTCGGCCCGGAAGACGCCGCGCGGCTGCGTCCCGGCATCGTCTATGTGTCGCTGTCGGCCTACGGGCACCAGGGGCCCTGGGCGGCGCGGCGCGGCTTCGATTCGCTGGTGCAGACGGCCACGGGTTTCAATCATGCCGAGGCCCAGGCCGCCGGGCAGCAGGGCCCCAAGCCGCTGCCGGTGCAACTGCTGGACCACGCGTCGGGCTATCTGATGGCCTTCGGCGCGCTGGCCGCGCTGGCCCGTCAGACCATCGAGGGCGGCAGCTGGCACGTGCGGGTGTCGCTGGCCCGTACGGGACTGTGGGTGCGTCAGTTGGGCCGGGTGCGGGACGGACTGGCATGTCCGATGCCGCCGATCGATCATCTGGTGTATGCCGAGCCCTCGGGGTTCGGCCTGCTCGAGGCCGTGCGCCACAGCGCACAGTTCTCGGAGACGCCGGCCCGCTGGGAGCGGCCCTCGGTACCGCCGGGCACGCACCCTCCCGTGTGGCCCTTCAATGCCTGACCGACCCGGCGCGCATCCTGTCCGCCGTCTGTCACGGCCCCGTCCGGCCGGAGGCGCGCGGGAACGGCTGCCCTGATCGAGGCGTGAGAACGGCGCGGGAGGCCGCTGCCCGCCGGCGCCTTTCACCGGGCGGCCGCGTATTCAGCCGTGCCCGGCTTTCCAGTCGCGCAGCGCCTTGAGCGTGTTGGCGACGTGATGATCGGGGTTCATGTCCGAGTATTCGTACAGGATCTTGCCGTCAGGCGTGATGACATACGAGATGCGTTGCGCGCGCTCGGGATTGCGCGCGTGGGCCGCGTCGTAGCGCTGCATCACCTTGCGGTCGGCGTCCGCCGCCACGGCGAACTTGCCCGCGCAGTCGGCCATCGAGAATCTCTTCAGGGTTTCCATGTCGTCGGCCGACACGCCCACCACGGTGGCGCCCAGCGCCTTGTACTGATCGATGGCGTCGGCGAAGCTGCGCGCTTCCAGGCTGCAGCCCTGCGTGAAGGCGGCGGGGTAGAAGTACAGCACGACCGGCCCCTTGGCCAGCGCCTCGTGCAGCTTGAAGGTGAAGGGCTGGCCGCCCAGGGCCGCCTGGGCGGTGAAATCGGGCGCCGGCGCGCCGACATCGAGGGCGGCATGCGCGGCGGCGGCCACGCCCAGCGCGGCGGCGAAGGTGGCGGCAATCAGATGGCGTTTCATGGGGATCTCCGGACGGCGTCAGGCCGAACCCGACCAGTTATAGCGATTGAACCGGGTGCGGTCCAGTGCCATCATGCATCCCACCGGCTGTACATCCGCTTACGGCGGCGCGGTTGACGCGCGCGGGCGTTTTGGCGGACGCTACACCTGTCCAGGCGCTGAATCCGCCGGTATCGCCGCCCGACCCTGCGCCATATCACCGGTACGGCGAGCGGCATGCCCACCGGATCGATTGGCGCATTTGCAGGAGGACAATCCATGCACATCGCTCATTGCCTCGTCGGTACCGCCCTCGTGGTCCTGGCCGGGATGGCCGGCACCGCGGCCGCGCAGGTGCTGCCGCCCGCCGCGCAGCCCTCGGGCGCCACGCCGGGCCGCGTGTATTCGACCAACCAGCCCGCCTACATGGCGCCGCCCGGCGGCAACCGCGCCTTGCCGCCCATTCCGCGCCAGCCAGGCGAATTGGGCGTGACGATCTATCAGCCGCCGCGCGCCGTGCCCGTGCAGCCGTCGCCGCAGTCGGCGCCCACGCTGCCTTCGCGGCCCAGCCGGCCCTCGGCGCCGGCGAGCCCGTCCTCGGCGCTGCCTTCGTATACGCCCGCGCCCGCGGTGCCCGTGGTGCCGTCCAGGCCGGGCGGCACGTCCCGCTACGGACGCTGACGGCGCATGGCATGGGCAGCGTGCATGCGCCGCGCCAAGCAAACGGGGCCGCCCGAGCGACCCCGTGATTCGCAGCCGGCGGCGTGCCGGCCCGCGTCAGTTCCAGCGGCCGTTGGCGCCCGCCAGCGCAAAGCGGCCCGCGCCCAGGAAGGCGACGGCCAGCGCGCTGAACAGGAACATGCCCTGCAGTTCCAGCGCCCAGCCGCCTTGTGCGGTCATGCCGCTCAGTTGGCTGGAATGGGCCAGCATGATGGCCACGACCATGTTGATCGCGATGATCAGGCCGCCCAGCCGGCTGGCGATGCCCAGGATGAGCAGCAGCGGAGCCAGGATCTCTCCGACGTAGACGAAGTAGGCCACGAAGCCGGGGATATTGTGCTGGGAGAGCATGCCCGCGATACCGCCGACGCCCGTGCTCAGTTTGGACAGGCCGTGCAGCAGGATGAGGATGCCCAGGCTCAGGCGCAGGATCAGTTTGCCGGTATCGTCGGATCGCATGAAGGTTCTCGCTGGAGTCGGTTGGGACCTGCTGGCGGCATGGCCGGAAGGCCGGCCTCAGGACCGCCCGGCTCGGCGGCACGGGCGGCGCCATTATGGCAAATCCCGCCGGGCAGGTACAGCTTGTCGGAGAGGGCCTGCGGGGATCGTCCATTCTCGTGTTCCACCAGGAAAAGGAGCTTGCATGCCAGTGATCGCGCCCCAGCCCTTGCCGCGTTGCCTGATTCCCCCTTATCTGCTGGACCGGTTGTCCCGTCAGGGCGCCGGGCGGGTGGCCTGCGGCGCCGCCAACACCTTGCACCTCGATGCGCGGCAGCTCAGCCTGCGCGCCTCGTCGGTGGCGCTGTCGCCGACGGGAGCGTCGGCAGCGGCGCGGACGGAAGGCGCGGCGCCCCCCCAGCGGCGCATCCATGACGCCGGCAATGCCACGGCCTTGCCGGGCAAGCTGGTGCGCGCCGAAGGCCAGCCGCCGCGCGCGGATGCCGCGGTGGACGAGGCTTACGATCACCTGGGGGCGGTGCATGCGTATTTCCGCCAGGTGCACGCCCGGGATTCGATCGATGGCCGGGGCCTGCCGCTGGTGGGCACCGTGCATTACGGCCAGGACTACGACAATGCCTTCTGGAACGGCGCGCAGATGGTGTTCGGCGATGGAGACGGCCAGATATTCAACCGCTTCACCATCGCGCTGGACGTCGTGGCGCATGAGTTGACGCACGGCATCATCGACCACTCGGGCGGGCTGGTCTATCAAGGTCAGGCGGGCGCCTTGAACGAGTCGCTGTGCGACGTGTTCGGCGCGCTGGTGCGGCAGCACGCGGCAGGGCAGACGGCCGAGGAGGCCGATTGGCTGATCGGGGCAGGCCTGTTCACCGCGGCGGTGAACGCGCGGGCCCTGCGGTCGATGTCCGAGCCGGGCACGGCGTACGACGATCCCCTGATCGGCCGCGACCCGCAGCCGGGGCACATGCGCGATTTCGTGGACACCGACGAAGACAACGGTGGGGTGCACATCAATTCGGGCATTCCCAACCGGGCTTTCCATCTGGCGGCGCGGAACCTGGGCGGACCCGCCTGGCAGGGCGCGGGGCAGGTCTGGTATCGCGCGCTGACGGGCGGACAATTGCCGCCGCGGGCCGATTTCGTGTCCTTCGCGCGGCTGACGGTGGTCACGGCCAGCGATGCGCGCGTGCGGGAAGCCGTGCGGCGTGCCTGGGCCGACGTGGGCGTGCTGCCATGATCGCCTTGCCGCCACTGGACACGGCCACCGGCATCCGGCTGCGCCGCGAAGGCGGCGTGGCGTATCTCGCCGCCCTGGCGCGGGCTCGCGATATCGATCTGCGGGACTGCGATCCGCCGCGCAGGCAGGCGCTGTGCGACGCGCTGGGCGAGGCGGCTTCGCGCGCCGGCCCGCTGGCCGGCGGCGACCGGCGCTATTACCGCGTCGAGATCCTGTTCGATGGGCAAAGCGGCGACATTGCCTTCGACATCGCCGAGACCAGCCTGCCGGCGTTGCTGGCCGAGGCCTGGAAGCAGGCGGGCGGGCCAGTCTGAGGCCGGCATCGTGGCAGGGCGGGTTAGCGCGGGCACGGCTTCCGTCGAGGCGGCGCCATGGCACTGGAGGATTCCGCATAACCATGGGCCGGATTTTCATAGCATGAGTATGCGAAAGCATTTCGCGACGAAAAATGCGTGTCGAATTGGCTGACCGGGGGCTTGCCGGGATTCCTTTTCCTGCCGGCTTGTGCCAAGCTCCCCCTTGAATATGCTTTACGTTTTTTCTTCGCCACCTGAAGCCAAGGAACGTGCGATGAACAGATTCGCCGAGCTGCTGGCGCAGCTGTTCGACCCCGCAGTGCTGCTGGCATTACCTGCCTGGCAGTGGATGCTGCTTATCCTGGTGCCCCTGTGCGCCGTCACGGCCACCGCCTGGGCCTTGCGCCATTGGGTTCGGGGCCGCCCGCGACGCGAGGCCTTGCGGTTGCTGGACGACATCGAAAGGGCCGTGCGCGTGGATCGCCTGGCCGCGCGGGCCCTGCCCGTGGCGCTCAAGCAGATGCAGGCGGCCATGCCCGATGCCGTGTATGCCGGCCCGCCGGGCTCCGCGCAACTGCTGGCCATGCTGACGTACGCGCCCGCGCACACCTTGCAAACCATTCCCGAACACACGCTGCACGACCTGTTCCGCACCTCGCGCGACTGGATGATGCAACGTGATGGCCACGCTGCATGAAAACGATCTCGTTGGCGGCTGGGCTATAGTGTCCGCCGCCGCGCGGGCGCCTGACTTCCCGTCCCGCCGGCCATCCGCGTGAGCTACAAACCTACTACCGTCCACGACATGCCGCGCTTCGACGCCATCATCGATGCGCGCTCGCCCGCTGAATACGCGCTGGATCACGTGCCCGGCGCGTTGAATTGCCCGGTGCTGGACGACGAGCAACGCCATATCGTCGGCCTGACCTACGTGCAGTCCTCGGCCTTCGAGGCGCGGCGCATCGGCGGCGCCATGGTGGCGCAGAACATCGCCCGGCACATCCAGCAGCAGTTCCACGACAAGCCGCAGAATTGGCGGCCGCTGGTCTATTGCTGGCGCGGCGGCCTGCGCAGCAGCAGTTTCGTCACCTGGCTGCGGCTGGTGGGATGGGATGCGCAGCAACTGCAGGGCGGCTACAAGGCGTTTCGCGGCCACGTCATCGCGCGCAACGACGTGCTGGCGCGGGCCTTGGCGCTGCGCGTGGTGTGCGGTCCGACGGGCAGCGCCAAGACCCGCGTGCTGCATGCGCTGGCGCGCCAGGGCGAGCAGGTGCTGGATCTTGAGGGCCTGGCCGCGCATCGCGGTTCGGTGCTGGGCGCGATTCCAGGGGTCGAGCAGCCTTCGCAGAAGGCCTTCGAAACGCGGCTGTACGAGGCGCTGGCGGCGCTGGATCCGGCCCGGCCGGTATGGGTCGAGGCCGAGAGCCGCCGCATCGGCCGCGTGGCCTTGCCGGAAGCATTGCTGAATCGCCTGCGCGCCAGTCCGGTGGTCGAGATCGTGGCGCCCGTGCAGGCGCGGCTGGCGTTCCTGCTGCGCGACTATGCGTGGCTGGGGGACGATCCCGATGCCCTGGCCGGCAAGATCGCGGCGCTGAAGGGCACGCAGGCCAACGATACCCTGTCGCGCTGGCATGACTGGGCCATGGCGCGCCAGTTGGCGCCGCTGTTCCAGGACATGATGGCTTTGCACTACGACCCGCTGTATGCGCGTTCGCAGGGCCGCCACCTGCAGCGGCTCGGCCAGGCCGCCCGTGTGCATGCGCAGGCGTTGAATGCATCCGACATAGACGAACTGGCGCGCCGCGTGGCCGCGGTGCGCTTCGACGAACGATAGCCCGGCATGCCGGCGGGCTCGCGGCCCGGTCCGCCAAGCCGCCACGTCAGCCCATCATCACGTTGCGCAAGGGCTCGTGCGTGGCCCAGCGGCGCAGATTGTCCAGGAACAGTTGCCGCACCCGTTCGGCATTGCCGTCCGAGAATCCCGCGCTGTGCGGGCTGGCGATCACGTTGTCCAGCCTCCAGAGCGGAGATTCCGGCGGCAGCGGTTCCTGCTGGAACACGTCCAGGAACGCGCCCGCCAACAGGCCGGCCTGCAATCGTTCGATCATTGCCGGTTCGTCGATGACGTGCCCGCGCGATACGTTGACCAGCATGGCGTGGCCGGGCAGCGCACGCAGGGCGCTGGCGTCGATCAGGTTCCGGGTGGCGGGCGTCAGCGGGCACGCCAGGATCAGCCAGTCGGCGCCCGGCAGCAATCCGGGCAGATGGGCATAGTCCACCGTGTGCCGGGCCTGTTCGACGGGCGTGGCGGAATGGCGCGCCACCGACAGCGTCATGCCCAGCGCGCGCAGCAGCTCGCCGACGCGTTGCCCGATCCCGCCCCAGCCCACGATGACCGCGTGCTGTCCGCTCAGGTCGCGCGGCGTCAGTTCCTCCATCAGCGGCTGCCATTGCCGCGCTTGCTGCGCGCGCGCCAACAGCGGCAGCCGGCGCGCCAGGGCCAGCACGCCGGCCAGCGCGGTGTGCGCCACCACGGCATCGCTGGCGCCCTGGGACGTCGTCACCGTCACGCCGCGGGCATGCAGGGCCTGGTAGATCTCGCGGTCCGCGCCCGCCGAATGGATGTGCACCCAGCGCAGGTCCGCCGAATGCCGCATGGCCTCGTAATACACGGCCGTCTCGGGCGTGATGGCGAACTTGGTCGAGCGCCCCGTGATGTCGCGCGAGACGAAGGCCGCGTCCGCCCGCGCGGGCTGGCCGGGTTCGGGATGGCACAGCACGCAGCCGGGCATGCCGGGCCGTTCGAGCGCCTGCCGCAGGCGCGGGGCCTCGGCGGGCGAGCACAGCAGGCGGATGGCGCTATTGGGCGGGGGCATCGAATTTCTTCACCAGTACGGCCCATTTCTCGTATTCGGTCCTGATGAAGGCGCCGAACTGCTCGGGCGATCCCTTCACGGGCTCGGCGCCTTCGCTCAGCATCTGCTGGCGCAGCGCGGGCAGGGCCGCGTTGACTTCGTGGTTGATGCGGTCGACCACCGCGCGCGGCGTGCCCTTGGGGGCGAAGAAGCCGAACCAGGACCCCGCATCGAACCCCGGAAAGCCGGACTCGGCCACCGTGGGCAGGTCGGGCAGGGCGGTGGAGCGCCGCAGGGTGCTGACGGCCAGGGGGCGCAGCTTGCCGGCGCGGATCTGGCCGATCACCGAGGGGATGGTCGCGAACATGAAATCGATGCGGCCGGCCAGCAGGTCGTTGATGGCATCCGCGCCCTTGTAGGGCACATGGGTGGCCTGCACGCCCAGTTGGTCCATCAGCATGTAGCTCGACAGATGCGAGGACGTGCCCACGCCCGTCGAGCTGTAGTTCAGGTTCTTGCGCGTCTTCACGTAGGCCAGGAAGCTTTTCATGTCCTTCACGGGCGAGTCGGGCGGCACGACCAGGACATTGGGCACCGTGGCGATCTGGGCCATCGGCAGCAGATCGGTCAGCGGGTTGTACGGCAGCTTGTTCAAGGATGGGTTGACGGCGATCGGTCCCACCGAGTTCACGATCAGCGTATATCCATCCGGCTCGGACTTCACCACGTACTCGGTGCCGATATTGCCGCCGGCGCCGGGCCGGTTCTCCACGATGAAGGGCTGGCCCAGCTTTTTGGACAGGATGTTGGTCACGCTGCGGGTCAGCGTATCCGTGGTGCCGCCGGGCGAGAAGGCCACCACCACTTTCACGGGGCGGGCAGGGTAGTCGGCCGCGGCGGCGGGCAGGGCCGCACAGGCGCCCGCCAGCGTCGCGCCGGCAAGCAAGGCTCGGGCGAGTCTCATGATGTCTCCTCCTTGGGATGGTCGTCGTTGGACGTCGGAATGCCGGCGTCTGGCGCGCCGGTCGATTCATGCAATCGGTGCGTGTGGCGTCGCGCGATCAGTCGCGAAAGCCGGGATCCATGCGGTCCAGCTTGCGCAGCAGCGCCGGCCACTCCATCACGCCGTACGGGCGGCGCGTGCCGGGCTGGTAGTTGTTCCAGGTTTCCTGCAGCACCTCGGGCGGCACGGCCCGAAGCTTCGCGCCGGTGGCCATGGCGGCCAGTTGCGAACGACAGGCCAGTTCCAGGCGGTGCATCCAGTTGAAGGCCTCGCCGATGGTGCGGCCGACCGTCAACGCGCCGTGGTTGCGCAGCAGCAGCGCCTCGCCGTGGCCCAGGTCCTCCAGCAGCGACGCCTGCTCGGCCGTGTCCAGCACCACGCCCTGGTAATCGTGATAGGCGATCTTCAGGAAGCGCATGCCCGTCTGGGTCATGGGCAGCAGCCCGCATTCCAGCGAAGCCACGGCCATCGAGGCCCAGCTGTGCGTGTGGATCACGCAGTCCACCTCGTGGCGCGCCGCGTGGATGGCGCTATGGATGACGTAGCCCGCCTTGTTGATGCCGTAGTCCAGCTCGCCGAAATCGGGCTTGGCGAGGATCGTGCCGTCCAGGTCCACCTTGATCAGGCTGGAGGCGGTGATCTCTTCGTACATCATGCCGTACGGATTGATCAGGAAGGCGTTGTCCTCGCCGGGCACCCGCGCCGAGATGTGGTTGGCCATCATGTCCGACAGCCCGTACAGATCGACCAGCCGGTAACAGGCCGCCAGGTTCACGCGCGCGGTCCATTCCTGCGGCGAGCAATGCGGCCGCATCGAGGAAATCTTCAGAACGCCGGGGCGTTGGGTCTGTTCCATCACATCACCATCCGAGAAGTGCCGCATGGGCGCGGCGTTGATGCGGACAGACTCTACGGGCGGCGGCGGGCGGCGGCTAGCCCACGATGTGGCATGAGGCCTTCACGAATCCAGAAGGGTGGCGCCGGGCCAACCGCCTTGGCGCACCAGCCCGCGCATCACGTCGACCAGCACGGAACGGGCGGCCAGGGCGGCGGGCGACAGTTCTTCGTCGTTCATGCAGGCCACCGAGTTGCGGCGGTACAGGTAGGGATCGTCGATGGGATGCATGGTGAGCAGGCCCGCCTCGACGCGCGCCACCGCCGCGCCCGGCTGGATCGTGGCCATGGCGTTGGCCTGCACGATGTCCATCAGCGTGGTCATGCCGTCGACCTCGATGGCGATCCAGGGTTCGAGCCCGGCGCGGTCGAAGGCGGCCTCGACCCAGGCCCGCAGGCCGTGCGCCTTGCTGGTGACGGCCAGCGGCAGGGGGGCGAGCTGGGCCAGGGTGGTGGGTTCGCCGTCGGGCACGGCGAACAGGCCGCGGCGGGCCAGCAGGAACAGTTTCTCGTCCAGCACCGGGATGAGGCCGCGGCCCTGGCCGCCGCTGTCGTTCTGGAACAGCACCGCCAGATCCAGCTTGCGGCCGTTCAGCAGGTCGCCCAGGTTGCCGGACAGGCCCTCGACCAGGTGCAGGCGCACGTTGGGGTGGCGCTGGGTCATCGCGGTATGGAAAGGGCGCGCCAGCACCGAGGCGGTGGTGGGGGCGAAGCCCACGCTGACCATGCCCGACAGCCGGGTCTCGCGCGCGGCGGCGACGGCCTGGTCGGCGTGGCGCAGCGTCAACCGGGCCTGGCGCAGGAAGGCGGTGCCGGCCTCGGTGGGAACGACGCCGGTGGAGGTGCGGGTGAGCAGGCGGGTGGCCAGTTCGCTTTCCAGCCGGCTGATCTGCTGGCTGAGGGCAGAGCCGACCACGCCGAGATCGCGCGCCGCGCGGCCGATGCTGCCGAGCTCGGCGACGCGGACGAAGTAGCGGAGTTGGCGTAGTTCCATGGTCGGTCTATCGGGAAAAAGGGGAGGACGGTTGGATCAGACGGGCTGCCCCGGCGTATCGGCCCTGAGGTTGCGCGGCCCGGTCGGCGCGCAGCCGAAGTCCTTGCGAAACGCCGGGCAGACATTCTGGCGCGTGCCGTACGCACGTTCTGCGCGACTGGCGGGAAATGGAAGACATTCCACTGCGGCAGCAATGTCAGCGCTGTCAGCAAACCCGAATAAGGGCATGTCGGAATGTAAGATATTTTTCCTTCCTGCAAACCTTTTCGTCATTTTGGCAAAACTCTTTCCATCAAAATGGGGCATTGCTTGGATATTCTTTGCTGCAATTCGTGTGAATATCGCGCAAAAATAACATTTGGATGAGCGCGCGCCGCACGGTGGGAGGCGGCAATCGACTTCGATAAGCCGCGGGGATATCGGAGTGCGATTCATGCATTATGGCTACCGGGCGGCGTGGCGCGCGTTGTTCGTACTGTTATGGCTGGTGGCCGGCACGCTCGGTTCCCTGACAGTGTCCTCCCCGGCCCGCGCGCAGGCCATGTGTACCGGCGGCGGCGCCTTCGGCGCGGTTGGCGACTCGATCTCGGTCAGTATTTCCACTTGCTCGACGTTCTTCACCAACACGCTGCAGGACCGTTCCACGCCTAGGTGGGGCGGCCTGGTGGCGGCCATGGGCGATCTGGTGCGGGGGCCTGCGAACTGCGGCATCGGGTCCGGCAATACCACCAACGGGTGTATGCCGAGTCCGCAGGTTCTGGCCACGCCGAATGCGTCGTACTCGTTCTCCACCGAACTGATCAACAGCGGGGTAGTGACGATCACGCTGCAATCCGTGACGAATGCTTCGGCGGCCACGGATGCAATGACGCTCTATACCTTCCAGGGCGCGCAAGACGTCAGGATCGCGTCGTCGAACGCCAACAGCGCCTTCTCCTTCAGCTTCACGCTGCCCACGGCCGCGCCATCGCCCACGCTGACGGCCGTCTCTCCCAATAATGGTCCGACGGCAGGCGGCACGTCCGTCACGCTGACAGGCACCCATCTGTCCGACGCATCGGCGCTGACGTTCGGGGGAGCGGCGGCAACCATCGTGTCCCGATCCTCGACCGCCATCACGGCCACCACGCCGGTCCATGCGGAAGGGGTGGTCGATGTGGCGGTGACGACGCCGGGAGGCAGCGCAACGTATCCGGGTGGCTTCACCTATATCGGCGCACCGACCCTGTCGTCGGCCACGCCTTCCAGCGGACCCGCGGCCGGCGGGACCCGGGTCACGCTGACGGGCGCCAACCTGGGCGCGGCGACGAGCGTCACCTTCGGCGCAGTAGTGGCGACCATTGCGTCGAACACCGCGACTTCCGTCGTGGTGACCGCGCCTGCGCACGCAGCAGGTGCCGTGGACATCGCGATCACGACAGCCGGCGGCAGCGCGACGCTACCCTCGGGCTACACGTATATCGGTGAGCCGACCCTCTCCAGCATTTCGCCCGCTACCGGGCCGGCGGCGGGCGGGACCCGCGTCGCCATCACCGGCACGCATTTGACATCGGCCAGTTCGGTCACCTTCGATGGCGTGCCGGGCGTCATCACCGCCAATTCGGCGACCTCGATCTCCGTTACCACTCCCGCGCACGCGGCGGGCGCAGTGGCGGTAACGGTCACGACCGCCGGCGGCACGGCCAGTGGCACGTTCACCTATGCCGCGCCCGTCCTGGCCGCCACGCCGCAGGCGGGCGTGCTGCCCGACGGCACGGTGGGCGCGGCCTACTCGCAGGTCTTCCAGTTCTCGGGCGGCACCGCGCCTTACAGCGTGACCGTCTCGGGTACGCCGCCCGCCGGGCTGGCGTTCGAGGCGGCGACGCTCACGCTCAAGGGCACGCCCACCGCCGCCGCCAGCAGCAATTTCATTTTGCAGGTGAGCGATTCGGCTGGTGTGCGCGGCGATTTCGCCTATACGCTGGCCGTTGCCCAGCCACGTCCGGTCGCCAATCCGGTGTCGGTGAACGCGACGGCCGGCACCGCGACGGCCGTCGTACTCAACCTGAGCGGCGGCGTGGCCACGCGCGTGGACGTGGCCACGCAGGCCCGGCACGGCATCGCCACGGCATCCGGCACGACGATCACCTACACCGCGAACGCAGGCTTTGCCGGCCAGGATGAATTCACCTATACGGCCACCAGCGCCGCCGGCACGTCCGCACCGGCCACTGTCACCGTCAACGTGGCCGCCGCCGTGCTGACGTTGTCGCCGCAACCCGGCGCGTTGCCGGGCAGCACGGTGGGCGCCGCCTACACGCAGGCGGTGTCGGCGTCTGGCGGGCAGGGGCCATACCGGTATGCGGTCGCGGGCGCCTTGCCGGCCGGCCTCGTGTTGTCGGACGCGGGCATTTCGGGGACGCCCACCGAGGCGGGCAGTTACGCGTTCACCGTCACGGCGACCGACGCCAACGGTGTCCAGGGCCAGGCCTCCTACACGCTGCAAAGCGCAGGGCCGATGCCGGTGGCCATCAGCCGGTCCGTGCAAGTGATGGCGGGCACGGCGGCCACGGTCGACCTGGCGGAGGGCGCTTCCGGCGGCCCGTTCACCGCTGCGGCCCTCGTCGACGCGCCGCAGCCGGCCGAGGGGCAGGCGGTGCTTTCCGCCGCCGAGGGCCAGTTCCGCATGGCGTTCACGGCAGCGCCGCTGGCGACCGGCAGCGTGATCGTTCGCTATACGCTGTCCAACGCCTGGCATACCTCCGCTGCGGCGGCCATCACGTTCACCATCGTGCAGCGCCCGGACCCCAGCAAGGATGTGGAAGTCATCGGCCTGGTCACGGCGCAGGCGCAGACGGCGCAGCGCTTTGCCACTACGCAGATCTCGAATTTCGGCAGCCGCCTGGAGCGGCTGCACGACGAGGGCCTGCGCCAGGCGGATTCGTTCGACATCCAGGTGGGCGCCAACACGATCGGCCGGCGGGACCGCGGGGCCATGCGGGACGGCGATGCACGGCAGGGCAGTCCGATCGCCCAGGCGCTGGGCGCCGTGCCCGCGAGCGCGTTGCCGCGGCTGTCCGCCGGCAAGACGGACGCCCGGGATACTCGCCCCGTGCCGGGACGGCTGGCTTTCTGGACCGGCGGCTTCGTCAATCTGGGCACGTCCGATACCGATTCGATCCGGCTCGACCGCACCCTGGTCGGGATCAGCGGCGGCGCGGACTACCGGTATTCGCGCCACCTGGTCGCGGGCATCGGCCTGGGCTACGGCCGGGAAAGCACCGACATCGGCCAGCATGGCACGCACACCCGCGGCCAGGCGGTCAGCGGCGCGGTCTACGCGAGCTATCACCCCGGCGCGGTGTTCGTCGATGGCTTGCTGGGCATGTCCTACCTGGATTTCGACAGCCGCCGCCACGTCACCGTCACTGGCGCCCAGGCCGAGGGCCGGCGTACCGGCGCCCAGGTGTTCGGGTCGCTGACCTCGGGCTACGAGTTTCGCGGCGACAAGCTGCTGCTGTCGCCGTACGGCAGGCTTCAGGCCGCCTGGACACGCCTGAAAGGCTTTCGCGAACATGGCGCCGGCGCGTTCGACCTGACGTATGCCGACCAGGACCTGTCCTTGCTCGCGGGCGTGGCGGGGATGCGGTCTGAATACCTGATTCCGACGTCCTGGGGCGCGTTCGCCTTGAACGGAAGGCTGGAATACACCCGCAGTTTCACGGGCCGGAGCCGGGCGGCGGTGGGCTACGCCGACACCGATGCCACGCCGTACGCCATCGATGTCCTGGGCCTCAGTCAGGACGCGGTGTCCGCGCAATTGGGCGTGGAGGCGCAGTGGCGCCGCAATGTCGCGATCGGCATCTCTTACCAGAACACCTATGGATTCGATCAGAACGCACGGGACCATGCCTTTCGCATCAGGTTCCGGACGCGTTTCTGACGGCAAACGGCCAGCGCGCGCCGTGGCGGGCACTGGCGGATCGACACAGGAGAGTCCTCATGGCGGTCTACAGCATCGACTGCACGTTCCCCGACGCCCATACGCCCTTGTCCAACGCGACGGGGGGCTGGGACGTCATCTACGCGCTCAAGTACAGCACGATCAACACGCATCTGGCGCAGAGCGCCCCTTGGCTGCAGATCGACTTCGGTGGCGGCGATGCGTTGCTCTATAGCGTGGCCGACGACTATCAACTGGAGGGCGTGGTCACCGGTCTCGAAGTGGCCCGCGGCGCGGCTGGGCAGGAGCTGTTCTTTCGGCTGAGCATCGAGGACGCCGTCCTGTCGGATGCCTCCACGGGGGATCCGGAGAGGACCTATTCGCTGATCGAGGTGTTGATCCGGGTCGTGCTGAAGATCTCGCAAACCGGTACGGCCGGCCTGCGTACGCTCGGGGTGGATGTGGACGCGACCCCGACCGTCGTCTCGGTCACCTCGCCCGATGCCGCGATGCTGCCGCCTGACGTTCACCAGATCATGAGCTGGCTGTGCCAGGACGCGTTCGTCCAGAGCATGTTCAAAATGGACATCATGGAGGTGTACGACCACGACTATGCGCGCAGCGTGAACATTCCCTGGGCGCTGCCCAAGGCTTTCCGCTATGCGACGGCGGATCTGGTCAATCCCGCGGACGATGGCGTCCTGGCCGTGCTGGGCAGCGTCAGCGGCGACTTGACCGGCCTGTCCGCCGAGATCAATCCGCTGGCCATCCCGGTGGATGGAGACATCAACGCGGTCGTGCTGCTCAACCCCGCGCTGGTGTCGCGCAGCACGTTCCTGGAAGCTTTCAACCATCAGCTGGGCAGCGCCATGCTGGGGACCATGTCGTATGACCCGGCAACGGGTTCCATCACCAACGACAATGCGCTGACCTTGTACTACGTGCGCGCCGCTGACGATTCGATCTCATTGCTGGATGCGAATTCGGCCATCTCCAGCACGGCGGCGAAGTATCCCGCCTCGGTTCCCGCCAAGACGCTGCGCTTCACGATCGGCAACAACGCGATCACCGCCGGCATCACGTCGATGACCATCGACATGGACGGCTACTCGATCCTGCTGAGCGTCCAGTACGACTTCCAGATCATGGCCAACGGCGACGACCTGGACATCGTCCTGGCGGGGGAGCCCAAGATCACCGCGCGCCAGATCTCGTTGCCGCAGGATACCAAGGCCACGTGGGTGAACTACGTCGGCATGTTCGTCGGCATCGTGGCGTCGGAGTTGATTGCCGTGGGGGTGGACTATGTCGGCAACCTGACCGGCAAGGCGTTGACCAAGGCCAGGATCAACGAGCTCGCGCTGGATTTCCTGGCGGCCAACGAGGCGGCGATCGCGAGCAACCGTCCCGTCGAGATGTCACTCGGCCTGTTGCGCAAGGCCGGGGTGGCGCATAACGGCGTCAACCGGCCCGCGCTGGCGTTGACGACGGAACAGCGGATGCGCACGCGTTTTCCGAAATCGTCCGAATTCGTCGTGCCTGCCGTCCGGCCAGGCGGTTACATGCAACTGGAGATGGCGCCGTTGCCTCGCGCCCGCATCATGCAGGGCGGAGCGATCATACGAGGCAGGCGAGCGATGGGTCCCCAGGTACGTGTGCGGCGCCCGGCGCCGCAGCAGGGGCCGGGGCCGCAAGCCCGGGCAGCCCAGCGGGCCGCGCAAAGGACGATCTACGGCGGACTCGAACGGTTGCGCGCCTCCGTGGCGGCCATGTGCCCGCCAGCCGTGCATGAGGAACTTGTCGCAAGGGTCAATCAGAAGCTGGGCGTGGCCAACGTGATGAATCCCGACACCATCAGGAGGATGCGGCCGGAGACGGCGCAGGCGGCCTACGGCCATATGGTCGACGTGCTCAACGAGTCCTTCCAGTCGGGCAAGCTGTCCGATGGCCACTATCTGCGCCTCGTATCGGAAATGCGCGCGCTGTTTGACCCGCAGGGAAGAGGGCTTCATCTGCTGGACGACAGCCACTTGCCGAGCCATGTCTACGCAACGGTGGGAGGGACGATTCACGAGGTGCCCCCGGGCATTGCCCGCGAAGTGTCGCTGGGCCTGGCCGACGGCCGTGGCGGGTACGCGCTGCCCAACGTACGGCGCTTCATCGAAGAGGCGCCGCGTCCCACCTCCATGAAGCTGGCGGGCTACCTGATGTATTTCGCGGGTCTGGCCGCCGGACAGGCCGGCAGCACCTTCGCCCAGAACGCCGTCGAATCCTGGTTTCCTTCGCAGGAGCGCAAGGACATCGATGCCCTGAACAATCCGGACAGGATGAACGAACCGACCAACGTCTTCCTGAAAACGGTGAACTTCCCCCTGATGCGCCGCCCCGATGGCGACGCATCGGCCCCGGCGCCCAAGGCGGTGCTGCGGTCCGCCGCCGTCAACGGTGCGCTGATCCTCGGTGTTTCCATCTCGAATCCGGCATAGGAGCCTTTCCCATGAATGACATCACGACGCAGGACCCGAGCAACGTACAAGCCGCCGATGCGCACCCGATCCGCACGTGCAAGTACGCGGACGAGGCGGGGCACGTGCTCGGCATGGCCGATACGAACGGATGGGACACCGTGTACGTCGTCAAGGCCGATGTCGTCAATGCCTCGATGCGCAGGCATTTCGAGCCGCTGGTCGGCACGCACGCCTTCCGGATGAAGGAACTGCTGGAATCCGACCTGTACGACCTGCAGATCGATGCCGAATTCGGCGCCTGGCAGATCGCACGGGGCGGGGCGGGCAACAAGATCCACCTGCAATTGCCTATCGTGTCGGGCAAGGCCACCGTGCAAGGCAAGAAGGAGAAGATCGTCGATATCTCCGGGACGACCGCCATTGTCGAGGTCAGCCTCGGTTATCACGCACCGCCCGAGATCGACCCCGCCAAACCGCTGTATCTGCAGCTGAAGATCATCGGCGACCGGGCCGCGCCGGCCATCGCGACGGCCTTGGACGCGCAGCCGGCGGATGGCAAGCCGGCCGCCGCCCATGACGAGATCCGCGTGCTCGAGCTCAAGGGCCCGAATTTCGAATCGTCGATGGAATCCACGATCTGCGGCGGCATCAAGGATTGGCTGCAGAACAGAAAGGACCTGTTCGACTACGTGTTCCTGTCGGTCGACATTGCGCAAGAGGCGGCGCAGGGCCATTTCGAATGGATCAAGCCCACCACGGTCGGCTACGCCGTCACGGACATCCTGGACAAGGACGGCGAGGTCGTCGACACACTGTTCGCCGTGCTGGGCATGACCCAGTTCCGCAAGCTGGACCACGCGTCCTCGTCGGTACCGGTCAGCGCCATTCCTTTGGACAAGGACGCCAATGCCGCATTCCTGATTGGCTCGCACCTGATCCTCGACAAGTTCGTGCGGCCGAGGCTGCACACCTTGTTCGAAGGCGCGAGCCCCGGTGACTTCGTCTCGCCCAAGGGCAACGCCCTGGCCATCCAGAACCAGAATCCGGTCAAACTGAAGCTCGAACTGGACCCCGAGTGGTATTCGGGCAACGGCAAGCACGGCATCGCCACGATCCCCGCCAAGAATTTCACCGTGAAGGCCGAGAACCGGTCGATGGTCACGTCGTTCCAGAACGTGCGCCTGCCTTATGGCGGCAGCGAAGAGATCGACATCGTGCTGAGCTACGAGTGCGATGCCGAAGTGGGACTGGACGAGCACGATCACTTCGCCTTCAGGGCGCAGCGCACGCAGGCCTCGCTGTCGGCGCAACCCAATCAGGAAAAGATGGCCAAGGAGACCCTGAAGACCGTAGGCTGGTCCATCGTCGCGCAGATCGGCACCGCCATCGTGTTTCACGGCCTGGGCAAGATCGCGGGCAAGGCGGCGTCGGCGCTGAAAGGCGGCTCCAACGTGGTGGCGCGCACGGCCGGCCAGGAGGCGGCGGTGGTCGAGCGTAACGTGCAGCAGGTGATGGCCGCCGAAATCGAGCAGGCGGGCAAAGTGGGCCAGGACGCGGCCTTGCGCGTCGAGTCCACGGGCGCCAAGGTCTGGCGTGCGGTCGGCAGCGCGACCCGGACCGGTTCGGTCGGCGTGCTGGAGTTCCTGCAGGGCGGCCTGACCAATACGCTGGTCATCATGATGGTGGGCCAGATGGCCGGTTCGCTGTATGGCGAGCGCGGCACCATGGATCTGATCAGCGCGTTGCACGAAGACCCCGGCAGCATGAAGGGCATGACGGAATTCGCGGACCATTGCGTCTCGCCGATCCTCTGGCCGCACACGAATGGCGCGACCTTGCTGTCGGCGGGATTGAACAACGCGTTCACGCTGGCCTTCAGGATCGAGGCCTGATCGTGGCGGCCGCCGCATTCTCCACGCATGGCTGGGACATGGTGCATGCCCTGCGGATTCCCGAGGTCAACAAGCACATCACCGAGCGCAGCGGCGCACCCCGATGGATGCAGGAGAGCATCGACGACATGGAGGTGACGGCGCTGGTCGGCGGCTGGCGCGTCGTCCAGGGCGGCGCCAATTCGCTCATCTGCCTGTCGCTGGGCCTGGACGAAGGCGCTATCGTGACGCCGGCGGGCAAGCGGGTCGCGTTCGGCGGCCAGGCGATCGTCGCGGTGGAACTGGAGGTCCTGCATTGGGACGTCTCGGGCGGACGGTGCGCCACACTGCAATTGCCGTCACCCGGAACCCAGAGCGGTGTGCGCCCGTTCTACGTACGCGAGTTGGTGGCCAGCGGGACAGATAACGCGATCGTCCAGGGTGTAATCAAGCAGGCCGTGCAGCAATGGCTGAACCACCATCCGGATGCGATTCAGCACGTGTTCGCCACGATCGATCTGCAGGGTGGGACCGAGCGTGCCGAGGGCACCGTGATGCGCCCCACCCGGATCAGCTACGCCTACCACGATGCCCAGGACATCAACGACTGCCTGCTGGCCGTGCTGGTATTGACGGATGGGGCGGCGCCGTCCGGAGGGCTGGATCAGGTCGTCTCGCCAGAGAGCGTACCGCCCGGGTGCGATTGCGGGGTGCTGCTGTCGTCCCGTGCCGTGTTGGACAGCGTCGTGCGCCGCGCCGCGATGTCCGCCTTCAAGGGTACCTCCGCAAGCGACTACGAGCAGTCGCCCGTCGTGCCGGTGATCACGCTGAAGAGGCCCCGCGACCTGCCGCCCGTGCCGGTCAAGGGAAGCGACCGCCATCACGTGCTGCAGTCCTTCTCCGCGTCCATCACGGGCGCCAGCATCGTCTGCCAGTCGGAGAGCGTGGTGCTCTACGACGAAGGCGTATCGCTGTCGACCTTCACGCACGCCGAGCACACGCTTGTGCTGGAGAAGCGGCCGGATGGCAGCCAGTGGTTGCGCGTCATCGACCTGAGCCCGGCGCAGATCTCGCACGAGACGCATATCGACCCGGAAGTGCAGGCCAAGGACGAGCGCATCGCCGATGCCATCATGATCGGCGGCGCGATACTGTCCCTGTTCGGCGGGCCGCTTTGCTTCGTCGTGGTCACGATCGAGACCGCGATCGTGTCCAGCGTGATGGCCAAGGCGCCGGAACTGATTGCCGCCATGGCGGAACCGGGTCCCAGCCAGGACATCGGCAACGCCGAGATCGCGGCGCCCAGCATCTGGTCGGGCGGCCGCGCGCTGGAGATGATGACGCTGGATATGGACGGCGGGTTGCGCCTGGGAGCCCGGCTCGTCTGAGACGCTTTGGGGCCGCCGAGAGCGCCGGCCACCGATGCTGGCGGTGGCTGTCTTGCCGCTGGCGTCCCGGCTGTGGCGTTCGAGAGGAACAGATCCTCGATATCCGCTGACTTGCCCCCATGCTACGCTTGAACTCGCAATGTCCGCGTTGCGATCAGGAATCGTCATCATGTCCGTCATCCAGACACATCCTCAGCCCGTGCCCAAGAAGGACGCCCTGGGTTGCGCCGCCGGCAAGCTCTCCTTGAACCAGGAGCTGCATGCTGATGACCTGACGCTCTACCGCAAAAGCACCCGCGACGACCGTTTCGGCAGCGTGGGCACGGCGGCGTCCGATCGCGGCTTTCTGGTTGGCGTGGCGTTGCGAAGCGGACATCGCCGGCGCATCTTCGACGGCCGGCGCGTGGCCTCGCATGATTTCGAGCTCGGCTCCATCTACATCCGCGATTTCACCGACGACTACCGTGCCGACCTGCATGGCGGTTTCGATTTCCTGATGGTCGAGCTGTCGCGCAGTTTCATCGAGCGGCTGAACGCCGAGAAGGGCGGGCCGCCGGTTCACGGCTTGCTGCCCAAGACCGGCGCGGGCGATCCGGTCCTGACGCATCTGGCCCAGGCCGCGTCCATCGTGCTGGATCAGCCCGGGCGGGCCGGGCCGCTGCTGGTCGATCATCTGGGCGTGGCGCTGGGCAGCCATCTGCTGGCGCAATACGGCAACCGCGCCAGCTCCGATGCCGCCTGGCCGGAAGTGCGCGGCGGGCGAGTGCTGTCGCGCGCACTGGAGCGGCGGGCCAAGGAAATGCTGTTGGCCAACATGGAGGAAAACCTCTCCGTGGCCGACATCGCCGATGCCTGCCGGCTGTCGCGCAGCTATTTCATCAAGGCGTTCCGCCAGACGGTGGGCATGCCGCCGCATCGCTGGCTGCTCGAGCAGAGGGTGCGGAAGGCTTGCGATCTGCTGCGCGAGCCGGGACGATCGATCGCGGAAATCGCGTTGTCCTGCGGGTTCTCGGATCAGCCGCACCTGACGCGGGTGTTCACCAAGGTGATGGGGGTATCGCCGGCGGCCTGGCGGCGCCAGATCGCCGCCTGAGCCTTCCGCCGCGCTCCCCCGCCTGCACATGGCGGTCGCACCGGAGGGGGCCATCAACGGGTTTTCCGCTGCTGCCGCGAGGCCATGTCCTGGCCGCACAGCCTGGCATGAACCCTTGGGCGGCATCGATCCTCGATCCCGTCGCTTGCGCGATGCACCGCCACGCCTCGCGGCGCAAGTGGCGGGCAGCGCCGCGGCTCAGCTCGCCGGCTTCTCGATATAGATCGGGCTGGAATAGATGAAGAACCCGTCTTCCGTCGTCACCCGCACGTAGATCGCATTGTCCCGGCCCGCATGCAGGGGCACGCGCACGCGCTGGCGCAGGTGCGTGACCGTGTTCTGGTCGGGCAGGCGGAACACCTGCAGCCGGCGCCGGATGCCGCCGTTCTCGCGCACGATGGGCTCCAGGCCGATCTCCGACACCGGCACCTCCAGGTCCACCAGCGGCGTGTGGATCTGCAGCGTTCCGGCTTGCGGATCTTCCAGCCGCACGTCCACGCCGCTGAAGCCGCCGGTGGTCAGCGAGCGCCAGGCCAGGCGCCGCGGCTCGGGCTGGTCCAGGGTCTTGTCCAGGTTCCAGAAATTGATGGGCCTGGGATCGACGAACGCGTTGCCCGACAGCGTTGCCTCGCCGTCCCACACCGTCTGCCGGCCACGTCCGCGATACCCCGAGCCTTCCCATACCATGCGGATGCGGCTGCCGAGGTCGTCCCGGTCATACGGGGTGATCACATGTACCACTTCCATCAGGTTGCGCACCTCGATGCGCTCGATCGGCGCCTGGGTCGCGACGTCGAACTCGAATTCCACGGCGTCGCCGTCGTAGGCGAGGATGGCGCCCATGTCCGCGCTGTCCACGGACGCCTGCGTCACGGGCAGACCCAGTTTCGGATCGTCGGACCAACGCTGCGCCGGCCGCGCGAAATGCGCGCGCACGTCCAGGTAGGCACGGCAGCCCGTGGTGGCGTAGTGGCGCCGCTGGCGCAGGCATTCGGCGATGGCCGGACGCGTCAGGGCGTCGGCGATCAGGCAGCTCAGGCCGCCGTAGGCGCCGAACAGCGAGGCGCCGGGGTGGCTGGCGCCGTGCCGGCCCTTGTGGCCGTCACTGTTGGCCAGGATGCCGACGCGATAGCCCAGCGTGAAGGCATCCTCCAGCAGCCACTCGAACGTGCCCCAGTCGGAGTGGATCTCGATGGACCGCTCGATCCGCGCGTCGTGCGACAGTGTGATGTCGGCGTAGCGGCCGCCGATATGGGCGAATACCACGGCGTCCTCGTCGCGCAGGGCGTCGAACAGTTGGTCGGCGCTGTTGCAGTCGCTGTCCAGGTCGGACAGATCGTCGACCAGGGCATGCGACGAGCGGTGCAGCGGACGGTTCTCGTTCAAATACATCACATTGCGGTCGCCGCCCAGCCCCGTGTTGCCCGACCACTCATAGCCGGGGAAGATCACGAAACGGCCGTCCTCGTTGTAGCGCGCGGTCAGCGCGTTCAGGTGCCGCCAGAAGTCGATCGTGATCTGGAAGTCGTTGCCTTGGTGGCTCATCACGTCCAGGAAGGCGCGGTCGCGGGCGAACACGATCAGCTCCTCGGCGGAATTGGTGCCGATGGTCTCTTCGGACTGCCCATGCAGGTCGGCCCAGTAGTGGCCACGTCGCGGCCGCGCCACCACGCGGCAGGGGTTGCTGCACGCGATGACCTGACCGTCGCGCAGCACGTCGATCCGCAGGTCACCGTCCTCTTCCGGGACAAGGTCGTCCAGCACGGTGGCATAGTCGCCATCCTGGACGGTGATGCTGGCCGGCAGGCCGGCCACGCGCAGGTTGCTGCGCAGCGCATAGCAGCCCGTGACGCGGTTCGAGGGATTGCCCCAGCGGTCTTCGCCCTTGAAGCCCAGGCGCACAGCCTGTCCCCGCATGGCCAGGCTGGGCAGGATGGCCTTGAAGCTGGCGGGCGGGCCCGCCACCACGGAGATGGTAGGCGAGTGCTCCATCTCGACATAGTTGTAGGTGGCGAAGGCGTCGACCAGGACGCGGAACTCGAAGGTCGGTTCGTGGAAGGTCTGCACGCGCATGCCCGGCGATCCCTGGCGCGTGTCGCCGAAGCGCACGATGATCTGGTCGCCTTCCTCCAGGTAACCGCGCACCACCCGGATG
This sequence comes from Bordetella ansorpii, assembly GCF_900078705.1. GTDB lineage: Bacteria > Pseudomonadota > Gammaproteobacteria > Burkholderiales > Burkholderiaceae_B > Bordetella > Bordetella ansorpii_A. The sequence goes on along the minus strand of NZ_FKIF01000007.1, from coordinate 147,142 downwards.
AACAGTGTCTTGTCCCAAGGGCGGATGTTGCGCTTGCCGTCGTACTCGACCTGCAGCACGGCGCCGTTGCTGGCCTGCACGGTGGTGTAGTTCCAGCCGGCCGGGTCGTCGAACTGCGGCTTGCCCATGTCGCTGGCGAAGCGGTGCACGATCTTCAGCGAGCCCGTGTCGTCGATGCCGAAATAGCCGGCCGTGTAGGTCAGGGTGAAGGAGGCGAAGCTGCCGGCCTCGAATTCGCCCATGGGTTCGATGGTGGCGGATCCCATCTGGTGGCGGGCGTATTGGGAATGCGGCATGGCGTGGGACTCGGGAAGGGGGAGGGAGGGTCAGACACCATCCTAGCGAGCCGACATGCATGCGGCCATGGTATATAAGCTATTTCTACATAGCGTGGCATCATGGAAGAGTCTGTCGAGGCCGTCTCGCTACGGCAATTGCGCGCGCTGGTATCTGTCAGCGATGCCGCCAGTTTCACGGGCGCCGCGGAGCAACTGGGCATGTCGCAGCCCTCGGTCAGCCACCTGATCCGCCGCCTGGAGGCCGAGGTCGGCCAGACCCTGGTGGTTCGCGGCCGCGATATCCAACTGACGCGCCAGGGACAGGCCATCGCCGATGTCGCGCGGCGCGCCATCCTGGCCATCGACAGCGCGCTGCGCGAGTGCCGCGACATGACCTCGCTGAAGGCGGGATCGGTCAACGTCGCGGTGGGCCACGTCAGCGCCGCCACCTTGCTGCCGCAGATCCTGCACCGTTTCCAGGAAAAACATCCGGACATCGAGTTGACCGTGGTCGACTGCATGGTCGAGCAGATCCGCGGCAAGCTGCTGTCGCACGAGGCCGACATCGGCCTGGGCGCGGTGGTCGCGTCCGACGACTCCAAGATCCTGGTCGAAAACCTGTGGGACAGCGAGGTCTGGCTGTTCCTGCGCGACGACCATCCGCTGGCCGGCCGCGCCGCGGTCGATGCACGGCTGCTTACCGAGCTGCCCTGTATCCAGCTCAATCCCAACGCGCCCGCCTGGCTGGCCATCAGCCGCAGGCTGGTGGCCCACAACATCTATCCACGCGTGGAGCAGCGCGTCATCCTGGTGTCGACCGCGGTTGGCATGATCCAGGCCGGCATGGGCGTGGCGATGATGCCGAGCATCGCCGCGGTGCACATGCCGCGCGGCATCAAGGGAATTCCCTTGCGCGAGCCCGGCCTGGCGTGGCCGATCTCGGTGGTGAGGCTGGCGAACTATCCCTTGTCGCCCGCCGCGCAGGCGTTCGCGGCAGTGGTGCGCAACACCATCAGGACGTTCAAGGCCCGCCAGGATGCATAACGCGGCGACATGGCGATATAGCCGGCATGCGCTAGGGAAGGGCAACCCGATCCGATAGTCTGACCTGGCTTTTGTGCGTCGCCGCACGGCGGCCACGGGCGGATTCGCGGGGCAACAGCCCGCGCCTTGCCATTTGCATCGACCATCGGAGTCGTCATGAAAAAAATACTAGGGGTAAGCCTGGCCATGCTGGCCGGCAGTGCATGGTCGGCGCATGCCGCCGATACGTTCCCGTCCCATCCCATCACCCTCGTCGTGCCGCTGGCGGCCGGCAGCACCGCCGACATCCTGGCGCGCGCCATCCAGCCCGAGTTGTCCCGCCGCCTGGGCCAGCCCGTGGTGGTTGAGAACAAGGCGGGCGGCGGCGGGCTGATCGCCATGAGTTTCGTCGCCCGCGCGGCGCCCGACGGCTACACGCTGGTGATGGGCTCGAACAATACGTGGGCCATCAACAAGGGCCTTTACAAGTCGCTGCCGTACGATCCGCAGAAGGATTTCGCGCCCGTGGCCTATCTGGCCGGCGGCTCCAATGTGCTGATCGTCAAGCCGGCCAGCCCCTATGGCTCGATGCAGGCCCTGGTGGCGACCATGCGCGCCGAGCCGAACCGCCTGACGTTCTCGTCCGGCGGCAATGGCACCACGCACCACCTGTCCTCGGAATACCTGAAGGCACTGACCAAGACGCAGGCGATGCACATTCCGTATCGCGGCGCGCCCCAGGGGGTGACCGCCGTGATGGCGGGCGAGGTCGATTTCGGCTTCTACAACACGCCCAGCGTGTCGGGGTTGGTGAAGGAAGGCAAGCTCAAGGCCCTGGCCACCACCGGCCAATCCCGTTCGCCGTTGCTGCCTGACGTGCCGACGATGCAGGAGGCCGGCGTGCCGGGTTACCTGATCTCGGTCGACTTCGGCTTGATGGCGCCTGCGGGCACGCCGGACGCCGTGGTGACACGGTTGAACCGCGAAGCCCGGGCCGTTATGAAAGACGCGGACATGCAGAAGCGCCTGGAGTCGCTGGGCTATGAGGTGTACCGCGACGATACCCCGGCACAGTTCGGCGCCTTCATCCAGCAGGACATCGACAAGTGGGTGCCGCTGGTGAAACAGGCAGGCGCCAGCGTGGATTGAAGGAGATCGGGGCGGCGCGCCCGATGCCCGGCATTTCCGCCAGGTCGCTTCTGCGACATGCCGTCATGGCGCGATAGATACGCCATCACCCACCACTGCGAGCGTGTGACGCCTTCGGGTTTCATGACCTCGTCGAACACCTCCGGTGCGTTGCTGGCCTATGGCTTCTGCTTCAGTCCCGCCCGCTCCACGATGCGCCGCCAGCGGTCTTCCTCCGAGGTGACATACTTGCCCAGGTCCTCGGGGCGGCCGACCTCCGGGACCAGTCCCTCCTGTTCGACCGCATGGCGGAAATCCTCCTTGCCGACGGCGCCGCGGATTCCCTCGTTGAGCCGGTCGATCACGGATGCCGGCGTGCCGGCCGGCACGAACACGGCGTACCAGCTGTCCACGAAGTAGTCCGGCAGTCCGGCTTCAGCCACGGTGGGTACCTCGGGATAGGTCGGGGAGCGTTTCGGCGAAGTGACCGCCAGGGCGCGCAACTGGCCGCTCTTGACCTGGGCGCTTACGCTGGCCGAGGTGGAGAAGATCATGTCGATCTGGCCGCCCATCAGGTCGTTGATCGCGGGTCCCGCGCCCTTGTAGGGCACGTGCAGGATGTCGACCTTGCCCAGGTTCTTGAACATCTCGCCCGCCAGGTGCGCGGAGGTGCCGTTGCCATACGAACCGAAGGTCAGCTTGCCGGGCTGCGCGCGGGCGGCGGCCAGCAGCTCCTGCACGGTCTTGAACTTCGAGTTCGCCGCGACCACCAGCACGTTCGGCGACTTGCCGATCATGGCGACCGGCGCGAAGGCCTTGTCGGTGTCGTAGGGCAGCTTCTGCTGGATGGCGGGGTTGACGGCATGGGCGAACGTCGCCATCAGCAGGGTGTAGCCGTCCGGCGCGCTGCGCGCCACATTGTCGCTGCCGATGATGGTGCTGCCGCCGGGCCGGTTCTCGACCACCACCGCCTGGCCGAGATTCTGCCCCAGGTCCTTGGCCAACTGGCGCGCGATGATGTCGGTGCCGCCGCCGGGCGTGAAAGGCACGACGATGCGCAATGGCCTGTCGGGAAATTCGGCCCGTGCGGCGTGCAGGGGCAGCAGGGCGGTCAAGGCGGCGGCCAGCAGCCACCCCCGCGATAAGCGTCGGTTCATTGCCTGTCTCCAGAAAGCGTGCCGGCTCGTGCGGCACTTGTCGTGAAAAATGGCGGGCGCGTTCATGCGCCCGTCCGGGCACTAGGAAAGAATGGCCACCCCGTCCGCGGCGATCGCGCCCTGGCCCTCCGCGCGGACGAACAAGGGGTTGATCTCGGCCTCGACCAGGCGGTTGCCCAGCGACCGGGCCATCTCGCCGAACGCCAGCACGGCGTCGATGACGGCAGCCACGTCGGCCTTGGGACGGCCACGGTAGCCCTCCAGCAATGGCCAGGACGTCAGGCCGCGCAACGCGTCCAGCACCTGATCGGGCCGCAGCGAACCGCCATCCGCCGGCAGCATCAGCAGCGCCGTGTCCCGGAACAGTTCGGCCATCACGCCGCCCATGCCGATCAGCAGGGCGGTGCCCAGGGCGTCCTGGCGTACCCCCAGGATCAGTTCGGCCACGCCTGACGTCATCTCCTGGACCAGGAAGGCATCGGGCGCCTGGCCGGTGTGGGCCCGGACCTCGCGCGCCATCCGTGCCAGGCGTGATCCGATCGACGTCGCGTCCAGTCCCAGCGCCACGCCGCCTACCTCCGATTTATGGAGGATTCGCGCGGACAGCAGCTTGAGCGCAACGGCAGGCCCGAGTTCGCGCGCGGCCTGTTCGGCCTGTGCCGCGTCGTGAACGACCCGTTCGCGAACCGAGGGGATGCCGAAGTGGCGGAACAGGGCCTTGGCCCGCGCTTCGTCCATCGGTCCGGCGGGCAGGTCGTTCGGGGCCTGGGGGGGCCGCCGCGCCGCAGCCTCCATGGTCGGTCTGGCGGACAACTGCGCGTAGCGCCATTGCGCGCCCAGGGCAGCGGCCACCCCCTCGGGTTCGTGGAAGGCGGGAATGCCATAGCGGCCCATTACGGCCGCCGCGGCCGGCGCATGGGGGCTGACGTAGGCCATCACGGGTTTACCATCGTGGCCCATGGAGTCCCGCAAGGCATCCGCCATCAGTTCCGGTTGCGCCACGCCCGAAGAACCCACGACCACCGCCAGCGCGTCGTACGCGGGGCTGTCCAGCAGCACGCGAATGATCCGGCGCAGCAGGGCGGGCTGCAGCCCGGCCAGCGTGACGTCGATAGGATTGCGGTCCAGCACGGCATGGTCGCCTTCCTGCAGCGCGCGCAATCCGGCCGCGGTGGCCGCATCGGGCGCGGGCAGATCGAAACCCGCCATTCCCAGGCTGTCGGCGACCAGCGTGCCGGCGCCGCCGGTGGAGGTGAGCACCGCCACGCGATTGCCCTGCAATGTCCGTCCCGCCGCCAAGGCCGCCGGCACATTCAGCAGGTCCGCGAAGGTCTGCGCCCGGAGCACGCCGGCCTGCGAGAACAGGGCGTCATACATGCGATCCGCGCCCGCCAGCGCGCCGGTGTGCGAGGCCGCGGCGCGGGCGCCGGATTCCGAACGTCCGATCTTGAAGGCCACGACGGGCTTGCCGGCGGCCGCCGCCTTCCGGCAGGCCCGGACGAAGGCTTCGGGACGGCGCACGGTTTCGACATACAGCGCGATGACGCGCGTGCCGGGATCGTCGGCCAGCATGTCGATGAAATCCGATAGTTCCAGGTCGGCCTCGTTGCTGGTCGATATCAACTTGGAGAAACCGATGCCGCGCGCACTGGCGCGGGAGAGCAGGGCGCCCAGAATGCCGCCGCTCTGCGACACCAGGCCGACCTCGCCCCGCTGCAATTGCCCCAGCTCCAGGGCGCCGCTGGCGCTGAGGGTGATGCCGTCGGTCAGGTTGACCAGCCCGATCGTGTTCGGGCCCAGCAGCCGCATGGAACCGGCCGCCTGGCACAACGCCTGCTGCCGGCGCGCGCCTTCCTCGCCGGTTTCGGCGAACCCGCTGGCCAGCACGATGGCGGCCGGCGTGCCCCGCGCGGCCAGCTCCCGCACGGCGTCCACGGCCCGTTGTGCTCCCAGCAGCACCAGCGCGACGTCCGGAGCCTGCGGCAGCGAGGCGATGTCCGGATGGCATGCCAGCCCCTCGATCTCGCTGGCTCGCGGATTGACGGGGAAGATCTTCCCTTGGTAGCCATGCTTGAGCAGATAGCCGACGGGCCGGCCCGAGGTCTTGGACGCATCTGCCGAGGCGCCGATGATGGCCACGGAGCGAGGCGTCATGAGGCGGTCCCAAAGGCTCATTGGCGGGCCTCCCTGGCCTGCGCCATGCGCTGCAGGAACGCCTGGACCGACTGCCGATGCTCGTGGCTGGTGTAGCAGACGCCCTGGGCCTGGCTGCCCATGGCGAAGACCTGGTCGGCGGTCAGCTCGAAGGTCTGGTTCAGGATCGACTTGCCCAGCGCGAGCGCCGTGCGCGAGCCGCGTGCAAGCGATGCGGCCCATTCCCGCGCGTCGGCCAGCAGGGCGTCGGGGGCGGCCAGCCTGTCGGCGATGCCCAGCGCCAGCGCCTGGCGGGCATCCACCTTGCGGCCGCTGAAGATCAGATCCTTTGCATGCGGCAGGCCGACGCGGCGAGGCAGGAAGTACATGCCGCCGCCGTCCGGGATCAGGCCCCGGTCGATGTAGCTCCAGGCGAACGACGCGGATTCGGAGGCCAGCACGAAGTCGCAGGCCAGCGCCGTGTCGGCCCCCAGTCCGGTGGCGGCGCCGTTGACGGCCGCGATGGTGGGCTTGGGCATGTGATAGAGCAGCCCCACGGCATGGTGCACGACCTGCTGCCGTGACCATCCATTGAATGCCACGTCGCCCGCGGGCGCTTCCATGCGCTGCTGCATGCCCGCGACGTCGCCGCCCGCGCAGAATCCTTTGCCCGCGCCGGTCAGCACCAGCGCGCGGACGTCCTTGTCGCGCGCCATGTGTTCCAGCGCGTGGATGAAGTCGGCGCGCATGCCGTCGGTGAAGGCATTGCGCTTGTCGGGGCGGTTGAGGGTCAGCGTGGCGATGCCCGCATGGACCTGCAGTTCGATGAGTTCGTAGTGCGCCATGTCTCCTCCGGTATGGCCGCCAGTGGCTGGTGTGCCGTTGCACTGGCTTACCGCGAACACTACGCGCTAAAGTGGGCGGCCACATCCCCTCATTTCCATCTGGTGGAATTGCAAATGGCGCAGGATCTTTCCCTTGGCGGGCAGGGCCGCTTCGGCGGCCCCGGCCAGAACCGGTCCCTGGAAAGAGGGCTGGAGGTGCTGCGGGCCTTCCGTCCCGGCACGGACCTGCTGGGCAATGGCGAACTGGCGGAACGTACGGGGTTGTCCCGCGCCACGATCAGCCGCCTGACGCAAACCCTGGTGACGGCGGGGTTCCTTGAACATGACCGTGCGGCGCGCGCCTACCGATTGGCCGTTCCCGTGCTGAGCCTGGGCCATGCCATGCGCGCCTCGTCGCCCGTGTTGCGCGTGGCGGTGCCGTTGATGCACGAGGTGTCGGCGCGGCTGAAGGTCAACGTCGGCCTGGCCAGTCCGGACCGCGCGGACATGATCTACCTGGAGTCGATCCGCTATCACCGGAAAGTGTCGCTGCGCACGGTGGTGGCCGGCCAGCGGGTTCCCATCGAATTGACGTCGTTGGGGCGCGCCTACCTGGGCCGGCTGGATGCGTCCGAGCGCCAGGAACTGCTAGTCCGACTGAAGCGGGCCCATTCGGCGGCGGCATGGCGATCCATCAGCGCGGGCATCGGCGAGGCCCTGGCGGAGCTGGGGCATTCCGGCTACTGCTGGACCTCCTGGCAGCCGAACGTGATCGCGTTGGCGGCGCCCTTGGTCATCGCGGGCCGGCCGCTGGCCTTGAATTTCAGTCAGCCGTCCGGGGATACGCCCGCGCAGCGGGCGCGACTGGCGGCTGGGCTGGCCCCACGGTTGCTCGCTTTGCGGGACCGAATCGAAAACGGCATCGAAGCACGGACCATGCCGCCGTGACAGGTCAGTGGACGTAATACTCCAATCCGCGCCCGTGTGGGACTGTCCGGCGCACGGTGTACAGCCTCTGCTGGCGGCCAGGGAAGAATTCGCGCCGATGGGGGGCACAGGAGTGGAAGAACCGGCCCAGGGGATATCTTGACGGCGAAAGGCTATCGATCCAACATTCCAAGAAATGATGGAATGAATATGAGCCATGTAGATCGAGTCGCCTGCCAACACGAGCATGCTGCCGAAGTTGCCGGGGGCCGTTAATGCCCGATCGCTCCAATCGGGATTTGTCTGCCATCGGAACGGATCTTCATGAAATAGCCGAAGGGCTTGAGATTCTCTACCGCCTTGCCGGCAAATCGAGCAGCCGAATCTGCCGCTTCCTTTGTATTCTCGGTGGTCTCTTCGACGACGTATGAAGTGTAGAGTTCATCGAAAAGCCATTCTTCCTTGATGGCTGCAACGAGCCCGGTGTCCGAGGTGAGCACCGTGCTGCGCACATCGATCCAGGCATGCGGATGGCTCCAGGCCGAGGCCGCCGAAGAAAGGCCGAAGGCGAAGAGGAAGTAGCGGATGTATTTCAGAACAAACATTCCATGCTCAGGGCAGTCTTGCCTTAGACGATGACGGTGGTGCGAAAAAATCTGAAGGCCGCCAAAGGGCGCGCGTTGGCGGCTTGGGTGCAAGATTACACGCGGCCAGGCAAGCCGTCGGATAAAGGGCTGGGATGGCGGCTGGGATGATGGTTCTGAATTGCGCATAATGTATATTATGTAAAGTGAGATTTACCCCGGCCACGTGCTTCGCCGGGCTTGTCCCTCACTCTCCAACGCGCACCACCGTCGGCCCCTTGGACAACGCGACAGGCGTCTTGGTCCGCAAGCGCCGCCTCCAGTGCGGCCCACCGCTTCCGCAGCCAGGATGACCGCGCAACGGCCACGCATGCCGGCGCGAACATAAGCCGGCTTATGGGTGTTTGCCCCTATTACCCATCTCTCCATTGATCTTTATCGTATTTGAGAATTCTCATATTCGACAAATCAAACAAGGGGAGCACGGCATCCAGCCGTGCCGACGAAAAAGCATGCTGGACGACTCGCAGTTCCGCGATGGCTTCGTCGCGGCCCTACGCACCACGGCCTCATCGCCACGACGGCATCCGGGTCTCCTTTCGTGCCCTCTTCCTCGGCGCCGCTCGTCCGATGCCTTGCAAGGCCGGGTCTCAGACCCGGCGGCGGTGCCTGTTGCCAACCTCGCCAGCCCAGCCCTCCTGGCCCGCGCGGCCGACCTCATCCCACCATATCGAGCCTGCCCATGATCAAACGCTACCCCAGCTCCCTGCCTCTGCCCTTTTCCCGCGCCACCCAGGCCGGCGGGTTCCTGTTCCTGTCGGGACAGGTGCCGATGGACGCCTCCGGCCAGGTCGTGCGCGGCGACATCGGGGCACAGACCCACGCCGTGTTCGACCGCATCGAGGAAACGCTGGCCCTGGCCGGCTGTGCCCTGAAAGACGTGGTGCGCGCCACGGTATGGCTGAGCGACCTGGCCACCTTCAACGACTTCAACGCCGTCTACCGCGAGCGCTTCGGCGACACCTTCCCCACGCGATCCACGGTACAGGCCGCGCTGGCCATGGGCGTGGACGTGGAGATCGAGGTCCAGGCGTTCATCGGGGACGCCAGATGAGCCTGCGCATCTTCTCGGCCTCGCTGGCGACCGAAACCAATACCTTCTCGCCCATCCCGACCGGCCTGAATGCCTACAAGGACCGCGGCTTCTATCCCGCCGGCACCCATCCCGACCGCATGCAGCTGTTCTCCGGCCCGCTGTGGGCCGCGCGCCAACGCGCGCAAGGCAAGGACTGGACGCTGTTCGAGGGGCTGACCGCCGGCGCCACGCCCGCGGGCACGACTACGCGCCATGCCTACGAAACGCTGCGCGACCAGATCCTGGAAGACCTGAAGGCCGCGCTGCCCGTCGACATCGCGCTGCTGGGGCTGCACGGCGCCATGGTGGCGGACGGCTATGACGACTGCGAGGGCGACATCATCACCCGCGTGCGGGCTATCGCCGGGCCGGACACGGTGATCGGCGTGGAGCTGGACCCGCATTGCCACCTGACGAAAGCCAAGACGGAGACGGCCGATTTCGTGGTCTGTTTCAAGGAGTACCCGCATACGGACATCCTGGAACGCGCCTACGACCTGGTCGATCTGTGCGTGGCCAAGGCCGAGGGCCGCCTCCAGCCCGTGCATGCGGTGTACGACTGCAGGATGATCTCGTTCATGCACACCAGCCGCGAGCCGATGCGCAGTTTCGTCGACCGCCTGCTGGCCATGGAAGGCCAGGACGGCGTGCTGTCGATCTCGATCGCACATGGTTTCCCGTGGGGCGACGTGCCGGACATGGGCAGCCGGGTGCTGGTCTACACCGACGGCAACCTGGAGCAGGCCCAGCAGTTGGCCAAGCGGCTGGGCGAGGAAATCATCGGGTTTCGCGATCAGCTGTCGCCGCCCTATCCCAACCCCGATGACGCGCTGGACCAGGCATTGGCCAGTGACCGGTTTCCCGTCGTGCTGGCCGACTCGGCCGACAACGCCGGCGGCGGAGCGCCCAGCGATTCGACGTTCATCCTGCAACGGGTGCTGGCTCGCGGCCTGAGCGGCGTGGCCATGGGACCGTTCTGGGATCCCGTGTCGGCCGCGCTGTGCTTCGAGGCCGGCGTCGGCGCCCGCATGCGGCTGCGCGTGGGCGGCAAGGTGGCGCCAGTGTCCGGGCAACCGGTGGATATCGAATGCGAGGTGCTGGCGCTCAAGCGGGGCGCGGAGATGACGGGTCTGGCCAACACGCCTTCGCAACTGGGCGACACGGCCGTGGTGCGCACCAACGGCGTGGTGCTGGTGCTGACCAGCGTGCGCAACCAGGCCATGGGCACGGACCTCTTCACGCAGTTCGGGGTCGACCTGGCGGCGATGAAGCTGATCGTGGTCAAGAGTTCGCAGCATTTCTATGCGTCGTTCTCCAAGGTGGGCAAGCACGTGGTCTACGTCGACACGCCGGGCGCCCTCACTACGGACCTGCGCTCGTTGAACTACACCAAGGCGCGGCGCGACATCTGGCCGCTGGCCTCTTGAAGCACACGCGGCAAGCCGCGGCTGCACGGCCGCGGCATCACATGACAAGGGGAATCACGATGCTGTCCACACTCAGCAAGCATGGCGCCGCCCTCGGGTTGGCGTTCGGCCTGGCCATGGCCGGCGGCGCGGCGCAGGCAGTCACCATCAAGATGGTGCCGCACGCCGACCTGAAGACGCTGGATCCGCTGTTCAACACGGCATACATCACGCGCAATCACGGCTACATGGTATTCGACTCGCTGTTCTCGCAGAACAGCAAGGGCGTGCCGCAGCCGCAGATGGTGGATGCCTATACACGCTCGGACGATGGACTGAACTGGAAGTTCACGCTGCGCGACGGCCTGAAGTTCAGCGATGGCGCGCCGGTGACGGCGGCCGACTGCGTGGCCTCGATCGAGCGCTGGGGCAAGAAGGACACGATGGGTCAGGCCCTCATGCGCGCCGGCGCCAAGCTCAAGGTCGAGGACGAGCGCAGCTTCTCGCTGACGTTGTCCGAGCCCTTCGGCCCCATGCTGGAAGCCCTGTCCAAACCCTCGGGCCTGCCGCTGTTCATCATGCCCAAGCGGCTGGCGGACACGGATCCCAATACGGCGGTGACGGAAATGGTGGGCTCGGGCCCCTTCCTGTTCAAGCGCGACGAGTGGGTGCCGGGCAACAAGGTGGTGTACGTCAAGAACCCGAACTACGTGCCGCGCAAGGAAGCGCCCGACGGCCTGGCCGGCGGCAAGCAGGTGAAGGTGGACCGCGTGGAATGGCTGTACATCCCCGACGGCAACACTGCGGCCGCCGCGCTGGCCAACGGCGAGGTCGACATGGTCGAGCTGGTGCCGCCGGATTTCCTGCCCATGTTCGAGGGCAACCCGGACGTGCAACTGACGCCCACCGTGGCGTCGCAGGGCATGGCGGTGGTGAACTCGCAGCAACCGCCCTTCAATGATCCGCGCGCCCGCCAGGCGCTTTATTACCTGATCAACCAGAAGGCCATGACGACGGCGATGGGGTACTCGGACAAGTACCGCGTCGACTACTGCCCTACCCTTTACATCTGCAATTCGCCGCTGGCCACCGACGCGGGCGCCGCGCCCTACGCCAAGCAGGATCTGGCCAAGGCGAAGGCGTTGTTCCAGGCGGCCGGCTACAAGGGCGAGAAGATCGTGCTGCTGCACCCCACCGACAACCCCACGGGCCAGGCCGTACTGGTGCTGGCGCAGAACCTGCAGAAAGCCGGTATCAATGTCGATCTGCAGTCCATGGACTGGGCCTCGGTGGCGGCACGCCGGCTGAAGAAGGAACCGAGCGCGCAAGGCGGCTGGAACATCTTCCTGACCTGGGGCGGCTATTACGACGCCAGCACGCCGCTGACCAATCCCTGGCTGTCGGCCGCGTGCGGCAACAGCCTGCCCGGCTGGCCCTGCGACAAGCCGCTGGACGAGCTGCGCACGCAATGGGTGCGCGAGAGCGACGCGGCCAGGCGCAAGGAGCTGGCGGCGGCCATCCAGGCGCGGGCCTACGAGACGGTGCCCTATGTGATGTGGGGCGAGTTCAAGCCGGTGATGGCCACCCGCGGCCTGTCCCATACCGAACTGCTGAAGACCGGCATGCCCGTGATGTGGAACATGCAGAAGCCCTGACCCGGCCGCGGAGACACGCATGAAAGACATACTGCGCCGCATCGCGGCCGTCATCCCGGTCATGGCCGTGGTGGCGGTGGTGGTGTTCATGCTCATACACATCGCGCCGGGCGATCCGGCCGCGGTCATCGCGGGCGACAACGCCACGGTCGAGGACGTGGCCCGGATCCGGCAGAACCTGGGCCTGGACAAGCCGCTGCTGGAACAGTTCGGCGTCTGGATCGGCAACCTGGCCACCGGCAACCTGGGCACGTCGATCTCGACCCAGATGCCCGTCTCCCAACTGATCGGCCAGCGCATGGGACCCACCGTGTCCATCGCGGTGTTCACCATGCTGCTGGCCGTGGTCACTGCCATTCCGTTGGGCGTGGTGGCGGCGTGGAATGCCGGCCGCTGGCCGGACCGCGCCGCGATGCTGCTGTCGGTCTGTGCGTTCTCCGTGCCGGTGTTCCTGATCGGCTATGCGCTGGTCTACGGCTTTTCCATCAAGCTGCGCTGGCTGCCCGTGCAGGGCTACCGGCCGCTGGCCGAGGGCGTGGGGCTGTACCTGCGGCACCTGATCCTGCCCTGTGTGTCGCTGGGCCTGGTGTACATGGCGCTCTTGGCGCGCATGACGCGGGCCACCATGCTGGAAGCGCTGAACGAGGACTACATCCGCACGGCGCGGGCCAAGGGCCTGCCCACGTTGCCCATCGTCTGGCATGCCCTGAAGAACGCCGCCAATCCCATCGTGACGACCATCGGCGTCGGGGTGGCCCTGCTGATCGGCGGCGTGGTGGTCACGGAAACCGTGTTCGCCATTCCCGGCCTGGGCCGCCTGACCGTGGACGCCGTGCTGCGCCACGACTATCCCGTCGTGCAAGGCGTGTTGCTGGTGGCCTCGGCCATCTACGTGCTGGTCAACCTGCTGGTGGACCTGAGCTATCGCCTGTTCGACCCCCGCCTGCGGAGCCTGCAGACATGACGACGACCTCCCTGCCCGCGCAGGCGGCCACGCCCGCCGCCCACCCGGCCCGGCCGATGCACGTGCGCGTGCGCCGCGCCTTGCGCCGCCATCCCACGCTGCACCTGGGCGTGCTGATCCTGGTGCTGCTGGCCCTGGCGGCGTTGCTGGCGCCCTGGCTGGCCAGCGCCGACCCCTTGCAGATCGACCCGTTGATGCGCATGAAGCCGCCGTCGGCCGAGTACTGGTTCGGCACCGACGCGCTGGGCCGCGACGTATATGCCCGCGCCATCTGGGGCACCCGCGTGTCCTTGACGGTGGGCCTGTCGGTGGCGCTGGTGGCGACGGTGATCGGCACGACGCTGGGCCTGCTGGCCGGCTATTTCCGGCGGCTGGACGCGCCCATCATGCGCGTCATGGATGGCCTGATGGCGATTCCCGGCGTCTTGCTGGCCATTGCCCTGATGTCCATCCTGAAGGGTGGCCTGGGCACGGTGATCCTGGCCATCGTGGTGCCCGAGGTGCCGCGCGTGGTGCGGCTGGTGCGGGCGCTGGTGATGACGCTGCGCGAACAGCCCTACGTGGAAGCGGCGCGCTGCGTGGGCACGCGCACCTTCGGCATCCTGACCCGGCACATCCTGCCCAACCTGTTCGCGCCGCTGATGGTCCAGGCGACGTTCGTGGCGGCCTCGGCCATCCTGAGCGAGGCGGTGCTGAGCTTCCTGGGCGTGGGCATCCCGCCGCAGATCCCCAGTTGGGGAAACATCATGGCAGAAGGGCGCAACTTCGTCGCCATCGCCTTTCACATCATCCTGTACCCGGGCCTGCTGCTGGGCCTGACGGTGCTGGCCATCAACCTGGTGGGCGACGGGCTGCGCGACATGCTGGACCCGCGCCTGGCCCGCAAACTGTAGGAGCGCGCCATGACCGCGTCCACGCAAGCCCCCATCCTGAGCGTGCGCGACCTGCGCACCTGTTTCGACGGCGACGAGCGCAGCGTGATCGCGGTCGACGGCCTGTCCTTCGACCTGCGGCCCGGCGAAACGCTGGGCCTGGTCGGCGAGTCCGGCTGCGGCAAGAGCGTTACCTCGCTGTCCATCATGCGCCTGCTGCGCCAGCCCGGCCGCATCGCCGGCGGCCACATCGAGTTCGAGGGCCAGGACCTGGCGAAGCTGCCCGAGTCCGCCATGCGCAAGCTGCGGGGCAACCGGCTGTCCATGATCTTCCAGGAGCCCATGACCTCGCTCAACCCGGTGTTCACCGTGGGCAAGCAGATCGCCGAGTCCATCATGCTGCACCAGCGCAAGCCGCGCCGCCAGGCCTATGCCCAGGCCGAATCGCTGCTGGAACTGGTGCAGATCTCCGACCCGGCGCGGCGCCTGCACGAGTACCCGTTCCAGCTGTCGGGCGGTATGCGCCAGCGCGTGATGATCGCCATGGCGCTGGCGTGCGAGCCGCGCGTGCTGATCGCCGACGAGCCCACCACCGCCCTGGACGTGACCATCCAGGCGCAGATCCTGCACCTGCTGCGCGACATCCAGCAGCGCCTGGGCACGGCCATCGTGCTGATCACGCACGACCTGGGCGTGGTGGCGCAGATGTGCCAGCGGGTGATCGTGATGTACGCGGGGCGCAAGGTGGAGGAAGGCTCGGTGGATGACGTGCTGGACGCGCCGCGCCATCCGTACACGCAGGCGCTGATCCGCGCCCTGCCCGCCTTCGCCGATGCGGACGGCCACGTAACCCGCCTGGCCGAGCTGCCCGGCATCGTGCCCGTCATCACCCCGCAATCGCGCGGCTGCGCCTTCGCCGCGCGCTGTCCGGAAGTCCGGCCCCGCTGCACGCAGGACCGCCCGCCCGCCGTGGCCGCCGGCGCCACTCACCAGTCATGGTGCTGGGCCCGCGCCGACGCCTCCCCCGCCCTCGCGCATGCCTGAGACCGCCATCATGGAATCCTCCTCCGCCCTGCTGGACGTGCAGGATCTGAAGAAGCACTACAAGGTTGCCGGACGTCACGGCGCGCAGGTGCTGCGCGCCGTGGACGGCATCTCGCTGCGGGTGCCGCGCGCTGAAACCCTGAGCCTGGTCGGGGAATCGGGCTGCGGCAAGTCCACCACGGGCAAGTGCCTGGTGCGCCTGACCGAGCCGACCGCCGGCCGCATCATGCTCGACGGCCAGGACCTGGCCGCCATGGATGCCCGTACGCTGCGCCAGTCGCGCCAGCGCATGCAATTCGTGTTCCAGGACCCGTATTCGTCGATGAATCCGCGCATGCGGGTGCGCCAGATCATCGGCGAGCCGCTGCGCAACTTCGGCCATTCGCGCGCCGACATCGACCGCCGCGTGGCCGAACTGCTGGAGCGCGTCAGCCTGCGGCCCGACTCGTCCTCCAAGTATCCGCATGAATTCTCGGGCGGCCAGCGCCAGCGCATCGTGATCGCCCGCGCGCTGGCGTTGAATCCGTCGCTGATCGTCTGTGACGAGCCCGTGTCCGCGCTGGACGTGTCGGTGCAGGCGCAGGTGGTCAATCTGCTGATGGACCTGCAGCGCGACCTGGGCCTGACCTATGTGTTCATCTCGCACGATCTGAGCGTGGTGCGCCACGTCAGCCATCAGGTGGCGGTGATGTACCTGGGCCGCATCGTCGAGCAGGCGAGCGCGCGGCAACTGTTCAAGGCGCCCGCGCATCCGTATACCCGCGCGTTGCTGGCGGCGGTGCCGTCCGCGCGCAGCGGCGAGCGGGGAACCCCGGTACGGCTGCTCAAGGGCGAGATTCCCAGCCCGCTGTCGCCGCCCTCTGGCTGCGCCTTTCGCACCCGTTGTCCCATGGCGCAGCCGCGCTGCGCCGACGAGATTCCACAGACCCGCCCGCTGGCCGACGGCCATACGGTGGCCTGCCACTTTGCCCACGCTTGATTTCGACCACGCCGCGCCGCGGGTCCGTCCCGGCGCCCAAGACCCGACAAGGAAACCGGCATGCCAGAGACACCCTCGACTCCCTTTGACTACATCCTGACCGGCGGCACGCTGATCGACGGCACGCAGGCGCCGCGCCGCCAGGCCGACGTGGGCGTGCGCGGCGACCGCGTGGCCGCCATCGGCGACCTGTCGGGCGCCCAGGCGCACCGCCGCATCGACGTCAGCGGCAAGATCGTGGCCCCGGGCTTCATCGACTCGCACACGCACGACGACAACTACCTGCTGGCGCGCCCGGACATGACCGCCAAGGTCTCGCAAGGCGTCACCACGGTCATTACGGGCAACTGCGGCATCAGCCTGGCGCCGCTGGCGCACGCCTCGCCACCACCGCCGCTGGATCTGCTGGACGAAGGCGGCTCGTACCATTTCACCGATTTCGGACACTACCTGGATGCGCTGCGCCAGGCTCCGCCCGCGGTGAACGCGGCCTGCATGGTGGGCCATTCGACACTGCGCGCGGCGGTGATGCCGGCCCTGGACCGGGCGGCCACGGCCGACGAGATCGACGCGATGCGCGAGCTGGCCGAGCAGGCCATGGCGGCCGGCGCCATCGGCATCTCGACCGGCACGTTCTATCCACCCGCGGCCAACGCCACGACCGAGGAGCTGATCGAGGTATGCCGCCCGCTGACCGCGCACCACGGCATCTATGCCACGCACATGCGCGACGAAGGCGACCACATCGTCGATGCGCTGCAGGAGACCTTCCGCATCGGCCGCGAGCTGAACGTGCCGGTGGTCATCTCGCACCACAAGGTCATGGGGCGGAACAACTTCGGCCGCTCGGGCGAGACGCTGGCCATCATCGAGGATGCGATGGCGCGCCAGCCCATCGCCATCGACGCCTATCCGTACATCGCCGGATCGAGCATGCTGAAGAAGGACCGCACGATGCTGGCCGGCAAGACCGTGTTGACCTGGTGCAAGCCGTTTCCGGAACTGGCCGGGCGCGACCTGGACGACATTGCCGCCGAACGCGGCAAGGCGAAGTACGACGTGGTCGACGAGCTGCAACCGGCCGGCGCCATCTATTTCATGATGGACGAGGCGGACGTGCAGCGCATCCTGGCCTTCGACTCGACGATGATCGGGTCGGACGGCCTGCCACATGACGAGCGGCCGCATCCGCGCCTGTGGGGCACCTTCCCGCGCGTGCTGGGCCATTACGCGCGCGACGTCGGGCTGTTCTCGCTGGAAACCGCCGTATGGAAGATGACCGGCCTGACGGCGGCCAAGTTCGGCCTGGCCGACCGGGGCCGCATCGAGCCGGGCGCCTATGCGGACCTGGTGGTGTTCGACGCACAGGCCATCGTGGATGCCGCCACCTTCGAGAAGCCCACCGAGCGCGCGCAAGGCATCGAGGCGGTGTTCGTCAACGGCACGCCCGTCTGGATCGACCAGGCGCACAGCGGCGCCCGCCCCGGCCGCGTGCTGGAAAGGCGCGCGGCATGAGCCGTTCCACGCGCAAACTTCACCTGGCCGTCGCCCAGTTGGGCCCCGTGCAACGCGCCGACAGCCGCGCCCAGGCCGTGCGGCGCCTGCTGGCCATGCTGGAAGACGCCGCTGCCCGCGGCGCGCGCTGGCTGACCTTTCCGGAGCTGGCGCTGACCACTTTCTTCCCCCGCTGGGACCTCGAAGACCCGGCGGAGATCCGCGGCTTCTTCGAGACCGAGATGCCCGGCCCCGAAACGCAGCCGCTGTTCGACGCCGCCCGCCAGCGCGGCATCGGTTTCTCGCTGGGCTATGCCGAACTGGACGGCGACACGCAGTACAACACCAGCATCCTGGTGGGGCCTGACGGACGCATCCTGGGCAAGTACCGCAAGATCCACATCCCGGGAGATGCGCAAAGCCGCAGCGGCGCCGCGCTTCAGCATTTGGAGAAGAAGTACTTCGCGGTCGGCGACCTGGGCTTTCCGGTGTGGAAAACCGAGGACGCGGCCATCGGCATGTGCATCTGCAACGACCGCCGCTGGCCCGAGACGTTCCGCGTCATGGGCTTGCAAGGGGTGGACGTGGTGATGCTGGGCTACAACACGCCGTCGGGCTACGTGCAATGGAACGAGCCCATCCATCTGCGCATGCACCATCATCTGCTGTCGTTGCAGGCGGCCGCGTACCAGAACGCCTGCTGGGTGGCGGCGGCGGCCAAGGCCGGCATCGAGGAAGACAGCCCCATGATCGGCGGCTCGGCCATCGTGGCGCCGACCGGGGAAGTGATGGTGCGTACGTTCTCGGAGGACGACGAAGTCATCAACTTCGTCTGCGATCTGTCCGTCTGCGATCACTACCGCGCCAACATCTTCAACTTCGCGGCGCACCGCCGGCCCGAGCATTACGGGCTGATCGTGTCGCGCACTGGCGCGGGCGCGCCGCTGTCGGCAGGCTGAGCGCTCAGAGAGGTGGAGATTACAATCGCCACCTTTCAAGCACGTCCACTGTCTTTTCGAGTTGCCATGGCTTCTTCCTCGTCTTCCGCGGCACCCGACATTCTGGGCAAAGAGGCCATGGGACGGCGCCTGCGCGCCGAGCGCAAGGCGCGCAAGATGACCTTGCAGACCCTGTCCGCGGCCTCCGGCATCGCCGTCTCGACGCTGTCGAAGGCCGAACTGGGCCAGATCGCGCTGAGCTACGAGAAATTCGCCTCGCTTGCCCGGGCGCTGGACATCGACATGACCCGGCTGTTCCGCCGCGGCGATGGCGAGCCGCCCGCGGCGACCCCCACGTATGTGAAGGGCCGGCTGGACGACTCGCTGGACTACGTCACCGACAATTACCACTACAGGCTGCTGCTGGGTGACTACCCCGACAAGAAGATGACGCCCATGCTGGGCATCATCGAGTCGCGCAGCGTCGACGAGTTCGAGGAGTACGTGCGGCACCCGGGGCAGGAATTCGTGATCGTGCTCAGCGGCAAGGTCCGCATCCAGTTCGAGAACGGCGAGAGCGTCGTGCTGTCGCGCTTCGAATCCGCCTATTTTTCCAGCGGCATCGGCCACGTCTACCTGTCCATGAGCGCCAGGCCGGCCCACGTGCTGGCCGTATGCACCGACCTGGACACCTTCCCTGCGGCGCCGCCGCGCGGTGGGGCGCGATGGAAGCGCAAGGACGGCTAGTGACCGGCCGGATGTCCCCACCCCGCACGATGCTGGCCATGGCGACTCCCCTGAATGACAGGGGGGGCTGCCGTACTGACAGGCCCGCGGGTGCGCGCCGCCATTGCGTGCCCGCTTGTTACCCGCATAAACAGGTTCTGCCTCAGTTGGTTTCCAGCACCCGGTTGATCTTCAATGCCACCAGGGTGCACACCGCTCCCGAGATCAGGTAGACGCTGGTCGCGGCCAGGCCGAATTTGGTCGACAGTCCCAGCGCCACCAGGGGCGCGAAAGCCGCGCCGAACAGCCAGGCCATGTCCGCGGTCAGCGCCGCGCCGGTGTAGCGGAAGTGCAGCGAGAAGTTGGACGTGACCGTGCCCGAGGCCTGCCCATATGACAGCCCCAACAACACGAAGCCTGCCAGGATGAAGAGGTTCTCGCCCACCGCTCCCCCTTCCAGCAGCCAGGGCACCGTGAGGGCGAACAGGCCGATCAAGAGCGCCAGCGCGCCCAGCGTGTTGCGGCGGCCGAAGCGGTCGGCCAGCCAGCCCGAGCCCACGGTGCCCAGCATGCTGAGCGCGGCGCCCAGGATCTGCACCGACAGCACGCTGGCCAGGTTCCGTTCGCCGTTCAGGCTGATCCATGACAGCGGGAACACCGTCACAAGGTGGAACAGCGCATAGCTGGCCAGCGCCGCGAACGCGCCGATGAAGACGTTATAGGCCTGTTCGTCGATGACGCGGGACACCTTGATCGGGGCCAGTTCACGCTCTTCGAGCAGCCGCGTGTATTCCTCGGTGACCACCAGCCGCAGCCGCGCGAACAGGGCCACCACGTTGATGGCGAAGGCCACGAAGAACGGATAGCGCCAGCCCCACTCCACCAGGTCGGACTGGCTGAGCGTGCTCAGCAGGTACAGGAAGATGCCGCCCGCGATCATGAAGCCGATGGGCGCGCCCAACTGGCCAAGCATGGCGTACCAGCCACGCCGATGGGCCGGCGCGTTCAGCGCCAGCAGAGACGGCAGGCCATCCCAAGAGCCGCCCAGCGCGATGCCTTGCAGGCAGCGGAAAAGCGCCAGCAGCATGATCGCCGCCGGACCCAGCGTTTCGTAGCTGGGCAGGAAGGCCATGCCCGCCGTGGCGGTGCCCAGCATGAACAGCGCCAGCGTGAGCTTGACGCTTCTGCCCCACCGGTGCTGCACGGCCATGAAGATGGCGGTGCCGAACGGTCTGCACACGAACGCGAACGAGAAGATCACGAACGACCACAGGATGCCGTACAGCGGCGACTCGAAGGGGAAGAAGACCTGTGGGAAAACCGCAACACAGGCGATGCCGAAGACGAAAAAATCGAAGTATTCGGATGTTCGTCCGATCACCACGCCGACCGCGATCTCGCCCGGAGCGACAGCGGAGTGACCGTGGGCCTGCGTGTTTGCGGGGGACTGCGTCGCGGTGGTGGACATACGTTGGCGCGCTCCGTGTTTGACGTGGAATACTGCCTGCCCTGATGCGCGCCGGCACGATGCCAGTACGCCCTGCAACCGAACCAGCCTGCATTTTGCTCTAGATTTTTCACATGCTCCAGAGTACGGTTGAAACTATCCTAATCGGGGCACCAACCGCGGAGGGGCTGCATGTCCATGCTGTTCTCCAGAAAGTTGAGAAGTTTGCTGTTGCTTCCCGCCTTGGCCCCTCTGGGGGGATGCAGCAAAGCCGTGCTGCTGTCCCCTTCCGGAGACGTGGCCTGGCAGTTGCGGGACATCATCCTGGTATCCACCGGCCTGATGCTGCTGATCATCGTGCCGGTGATCGTCGCCACGCTGTGGTTCGCGTGGCGCTATCGCGAAAGCAATACCGAGGCCCCCTACTCTCCGGACTGGGATCACTCCACCATTCTCGAGCTGCTGATCTGGGCTGCGCCGCTGCTCATCATCATCGCGCTGAGCGCCCTGACCTGGGTCAGCACGCACAAGCTCGATCCCTACCGCCCGCTCGAACGGCTGGACGCCCAGCGCCAGGTGCCGGCGGGCACCAAGCCGCTAGAGGTGCAGGTGGTGGCGCTGGACTGGAAGTGGCTGTTCCTCTATCCCGAGCAGGGCATCGCCACGGTCAATGAACTGGCCGCGCCGGTCGATCGCCCCATCGAGTTCAAGCTGACCTCGTCCTCGGTGATGAATTCGTTCTACATCCCCGCGCTGGCCGGCCAGATCTACGCCATGCCGGGCATGCAGACCCGCCTGCACGCGGTCATCAACCAGCCCGGCGTCTACCAGGGCTTCTCGGCCAACTACAGCGGCGCGGGCTTCTCGCAGATGCGCTTCAAGTTCCACGGGCTGCCGCAGGCCGAGTTCGACCAGTGGGTGCGGAAGAACAAGGCCGACCCGCGCGCGCTGGACCGCGACGCCTACCAGGTGCTGGTGCAGCCCAGTTCGGCCGCGCCGGTGCAGCGCTTCGGCACGGTGGACCCCAGCCTGTACCAGGCCATCCTGGACCGCTGCGCGCAGCCCGGCGGGGACTGCACGTCCGCCCATGCCCGGTTCGACGACGCCAACATCTGCCGGGCGCCCCGGCAGGCCGAGTTGCAACTGCCGCAGAACCCGATGAGCTCGCCCGCCGCCCTGTAGAACCGCCGGCGCCGCCCGGCCCGACTCCCCGCTCGACGAATGCCTCTCGCAGGAACGCCAAATGGCCGATCATTCAGCACCTGAAAGCCTTCTGTTCGGACGCCTGACCTGGGAAGCGATTCCCTTGCACGAGCCCATCCTGCTGGTGACCTTCGCCGCCGTGGCGCTGGGCGGCATCGGGGTGCTGGGCGGCATCACCTACTACCGCAAGTGGGGCTACCTGTGGCGCGAGTGGTTCACCAGCATCGACCACAAGAAGATCGGGATCATGTACGTGATCCTGGGCCTGGTGATGCTGCTGCGCGGCTTCGCCGACGCGCTGATGATGCGGGCGCAGCAGGCCATCGCCTTCGGCGACAACGCGGGCTTCCTGCCGCCCCATCACTACGACCAGATATTCACCGCGCACGGCGTGATCATGATCTTCTTCGTGGCCATGCCATTGGTCACGGGCCTGATGAACTACATCGTGCCGCTGCAGATCGGCGCGCGCGACGTGGCGTTTCCCTTCCTGAACAACTTCAGCTTCTGGATGACCGCCTCGGGCGCGGCCCTGGTGATGATGTCGCTGTTCGTGGGCGAGTTCGCCAAGACCGGCTGGCTGGCCTATCCCCCCTTGTCGGGCATCCTGCACAGTCCGGACCCAGGGGTCGATTACTACATATGGGCGCTGCAGATAGCGGGGGTCGGCACATTGCTGTCCGGGGTCAACCTGCTGGTGACCATCGTCAAGATGCGCGCGCCCGGCATGCTGATGATGCGCATGCCGATCTTCACGTGGACGTCGCTGTGCACCAACGTGCTGATCGTGGCGGCCTTCCCCGTGCTGACCGCCGTATTGGCGCTGCTGACCATGGACCGCTACGTCGGCACCAACTTCTTCACGGCGGACGGCGGCGGCAACGCCATGATGTACATCAACCTGATCTGGATCTGGGGCCACCCCGAGGTCTACATCCTGATCCTGCCGGCCTTCGGCATCTTCTCCGAGGTCGTGGCCACCTACTGCCGCAAGCGCCTGTTCGGCTATGCGTCGATGGTGTA
This sequence comes from Bordetella ansorpii, assembly GCF_900078705.1. Taxonomy (GTDB): domain Bacteria; phylum Pseudomonadota; class Gammaproteobacteria; order Burkholderiales; family Burkholderiaceae_B; genus Bordetella; species Bordetella ansorpii_A. Next base: position 124,202 of record NZ_FKIF01000007.1, on the reverse strand, counting down.
CGCCACGGTGGTCATCACGGTGCTGTCGTACCTGGTGTGGCTGCACCACTTCTTCACGATGGGGTCCGGCGCGAGCGTCAACTCGTTCTTCGGCATCACCACGATGATCATCTCGATCCCGACCGGGGCCAAGGTATTCAACTGGCTGTTCACCATGTACCGCGGGCGCATCCGCTTCGACGTTCCCATGCTGTGGACGGTCGGCTTCATGGTGACCTTCGTGATCGGCGGCATGACCGGGGTGCTGCTGGCCGTGCCGCCGGCCGACTTCGCCCTGCACAACAGCCTTTTCCTGATCGCGCACTTCCATAACGTGATCATCGGCGGCGTGCTGTTCGGCCTGCTGGCTGGCATCACCTATTGGTTTCCCAAGGCCTTCGGCTACAGGCTGGATCCATTCTGGGGCAAGCTGTCGTTCTGGCTGTGGCTGGTGGGCTTCTACACCGCGTTCATGCCGCTCTACGTGCTGGGGCTGTTGGGCGTGACGCGCCGCATGAGCCATTTCGACGATCCCTCGCTGCAGATCTGGTTTCAGATCGCGGCCGTGGGCGCGCTGCTGATCGCGGGCGGCATCGCCTGCTTCCTGATCCAGCTGGTGGTGAGCTTCCGCAGGCGCGTCGCCCTGCGCGACGAAACGGGCGATCCGTGGGACGGCCGCACGCTGGAATGGTCGACGTCCTCGCCGCCGCCGGCCTACAACTTCGCCTTCACGCCGGTGATCCACGACCGCGATGCCTGGTGGCAGATGAAGCGCGAGGGCTACCAGCGCCCGGTGGACGGCTTCATCCCCATCCACATGCCCGCCAATACCTGGGCCGGCGCGGTGCTGGCGGGTATCTCGCTGGTGCTGGGCTTCGCGATGATCTGGCACATGTGGCTGGTGGCGATCGTGTCCTTCGCCGCGCTGGTGGGCGTCACCATCGTGCACACCTTCAACTACCACCGCGACTACTACGTGCCGGCCGACCAGGTCGCGCGCACCGAATCCGATCGTACCCAACTGCTGGCCAACCATGCCTGAACTCACTGCCACCGCCCCGAACGGCGACGCGGGTCGCCAGTTCTACCTGACCACCGAACACCATCCGAAGAACGGCACGTTGCTGGGCTTCTGGGTGTACCTGATGAGCGACTGCCTCATCTTCGCCTGCCTGTTCGCCACGTATGGCGTGCTGGGCCGCAACTATGCGGGCGGGCCCACCGGGGCCGAGCTGTTCGACCTGACGCTGGTGGCGATCAACACCGCCCTGCTGCTGCTGTCCTCCATCACCTATGGCTTTGCCTTGCTGCAGGGGCGCAAGGGACGCGTCGGTTCGCTGCTGGGCTGGCTGGCCGTCACCGGGCTGCTGGGCCTGGGCTTTCTGGGACTGGAGCTGTACGAGTTCTCGCACCTGATCCACGAAGGCGCCGGCCCCCAGCGCAGCGCCTTCCTGTCCTCGTTCTTCACGCTGGTCGGCACCCACGGGCTGCACGTGACCTTCGGCATCGTCTGGCTGGTGGTGCTGATGGCGCAGATCGCCCGCCACGGCCTGACGATCCCCAACAAGCGCCGCCTGATGTGCCTGTCGATGTTCTGGCACTTCCTGGACGTGATCTGGATCGGCGTATTCACCGTGGTGTACCTGATGGGAGTGCTGCCATGAGCGCGACGACGACCTCCGCCCACGATCACGGCCATGGGCATGGCCACGAGGAAGACGATCCGCTGGCCCACGCCTCGCTGCACGGCTACCTGCTGGGCTTCGTGCTGGCCGTCATCCTGACCGCGATCCCCTTCGCCATCGTGATGGGCGGGTTGTTCTCCAGCACGCGCGTGACCAGCCTGGTGCTGCTGGCCCTGGGCGCCATCCAGATGGTGGTGCACGTCATCTACTTCCTGCACATGGACTTCCGCTCGGAAGGCGGCTGGAACATGCTGTCCATCCTGTTCACGCTGGTGCTGGTGATCATCACGCTGAGCGGATCGATCTGGATCATGTACCACCTGGACCACAACATGATGCACATGATGCCGGACGACGCACGGAAGCTGCCTTGAACGCGACGGCTGCCGTTTCGCGGCCGCGCCGGGGCGTGCTCAAGCGGGTCTTCCTGGCTTTGCTGGCGGTGGTGCTGTTTGCCGGCTTCTGCTCGCTGGGCGTGTGGCAGGTGCAGCGCCGCGCATGGAAGCTGGACCTGATCGCCAAGGTCGAGCAGCGCGTGCATCTGCCCGCCACCGCGGCGCCCGGCGCGGACCGCTGGGACTCCATGAACACGGCCAACGACGAATACCGGCACGTCGTGGCCACGGGCGAGTACCGCTACGACCGGCAGACGCTGGTCCAGGCCACCACGGACTACGGCAGCGGCTACTGGGTGATGACGCCGCTGCAGCTGCGCCAAGGCGGGACGGTGCTGGTGAACCGTGGCTTCGTGCTGCCGGCCTGGCGCAAGCAGCAGGACCAGGGCGGTCCGGCGGGCCTGGTCGAAGTGGCCGGGCTGCTGCGGATGTCCGAACCGGATTTCCCTATCCTGCGCACCAACGATCCTGCGAAGGACGTCTGGTACTCGCGCGATACGCGGGCGATCGGGGTGGCGCGCGGCCTGGATCAAGTGGCGCCCTACTTCATCGATGCCGAGAAGACCGCCGGCCCGGCGCCGGATCCCGCCGTGGCCCCGGTGCGCGGGCTGACGGTGCTGGAGTTCCGCAACAGCCACCTGGTCTATGCGATTACCTGGTTCGCGATGGCGGCGATGGTGATCGTGGGGGCCGTGATCGTGGTTCGCACGGGGCGGCGGCGCGAGAGATAGGCGCAGTCCCGCGCCATGCCGGCGCGCCGGGCGGCCCTACCCCGCGGCGGTCGCGCGCAGCGTGGCGCCCAAGGTTCGCCAGGTCCGCCTTGCCTGGTCGTCGGTCAGGTTCGAGTACAGCACCACGTCGCGCGCCGGCAGCGGCGGCAGTCCCAGCATCGGCCCCGCGTCCACCGTGCCGGGCGGCGCCACGCGATGGCCCAGCGCCGCCACGGCCAGGCCCGCGCAGGCCGCCGCGCCCACCGTGACCACGCCGCCGCCAACGAACACCTCTGTCCAGGGCACGCCGGCTTCGTCCAGCGCGCCCACCGCCATGCTGCGCACGCTGCAAGGCGCAGCCTGCGTTGCCAGCCGCAGGGGCTCGGGCGGCCGGTATTCGAAATCCGGGGCGGCGATCCAGCCGAAGGTCTCGCTCAGCAGCGTGTCGCCGTCCAGCCGCCGGCTGTCGTGCTGCAGGACGATGGCGGCGTCCAGCGTGCCCCGGTCGAAGTCTTCCAGCACGTCCCGCGAGGCGGCGACATGCATCTCCAGCACCAGCCCTGGCTCCATCTCGCCCAGCTTGCGCAGCAGGCGCGGCAACTCGGCGCCCACCAGATGATGGCTGATGCCGATGGACAAGCGGCGCTTGCCTTGGCCGAAGGCGCCGATGGCCCCCTGGTGGGCAGCCATGAGGGCTCGGGCCGGCACGAGGAAATCCGTGCCATCGGCCGACAGGCGCACCTGCCGGGGCGTGCGCTCCAGCAGGCGGCGGCCCAGGCCCTCTTCCAGGCGCTTGACCTTCAGGCTGATGGCGGACTGCGTGGTGTCCAGCGCCTCGGCCGCCCGCGTGAAACTCAGCAAGTCCGCGGTCATGACGAAGGCCTGGACGGCTTCGATATCCAGCGTCTTCATGGCTATCCATTTTAATTTTGAATCATTGAAATATGATGCCATGCGGTTTTCAAATGATCTACGGCTGCTTAATCTGGCGGTGTCACTCCCGACCCCGGTCTTTTCCCGATGAGGAACCGCCATGCTGACTGCCTATTACCTCCATCGCCTGCCCGCCGACTACGACATCGGCATCATCCGCGCGCGTGCCCGGCAACGTGGCCCGTCGTGGGACGACACGCCAGGACTGATCTTCAAGGGGTTCCTGTTGCGGGAGGCGGGCAAGCACGGCGCCACCGAAAGCAACTACGCGTCGTTCTACCTGTGGCAAGGCGCGGAAGGGTTTCGCGATTTCCTGCTGTCGGGCAAGTACCGCACCGTGACCGACAGTTTCGGGCGCGCGGCCATCCAGACGCAGGCCGCGCTGGATGCGCGTCAGGGGGCCGCGCAGGCGGCGCGCTTCGCGCGGCTGCAGGACATCGACGTGGAACCGGATGAAGACCTGGATGCCGTGCTGGCCCGTGAAGTCGCCCGCAATCGTGAGGCGGCGGCGCGGCCGGGCGTGGTGGCGGCCGCGGTCAGCGTGGATCCGGCCCGCTGGCGCATCACGCGCGCCGTGCTGTCGGAGACCGAGCCGGTGGCGGGAGACGGCGGCATGACCTGGCAGGTGCTGCACCTGGCCCGGCCGATGTTGAGTACCCTGCCCCTTGCGGGGCAGTGAAAACCCTCTGCCGGGCGCCGAGGCGGCGGCGGGTCGCGATTCCCGTCGAGCCGCCGGGCATCATGGCCTCGATCCGGCCCATCCCACGCGCTGCCCGGCAGAGGACGATGGCATCGCCCTTCCGGTCTTCAGGTATCGAGGCTCATCGGCTTGGCGCCGCCCGGCGGCAGGCCGAACAACCTGCGCACGGCATTGAGAAACGCGCCGTAGGGCCGTCCCAGCACCAGCATCATCACCGTGGCGCTCAGCACCCCGAGCCACAGGCCAGGCCCGGAGGCGCCGCTGAAAGCGATGATGGCGGCATAGATCGGCACCTGGAAGCTGACCAGGGCGGCGCTATCCCACAGCAGTTGCGACAGCCGGCTTTCGCTGGCGCGGCGCATCACGTAGTCGCGCCAGATCCCGTAGGGCCTGGCGACCGGGATCATCAGGGCCGCGCCCAGCAGCCGCGCGTGCAGCACCTGGTCCCAGGTCATGCCCGCGATGTAGCGTTCGTTGAGCGCGCCGGTCGTGGTGAAGAACAGGATCAGCGCCGTGGTGTCGGCGAGGAAGGCGCGGCGGCGGTGGGCGGTGTCGGCGGACATGAGGGCGAGCGCGGCATCAGGCTGGACGCAGGCCGCGGACATCGATCGCCGTCGCGCCGCAGGCCTGCACCAGTTCAGGGTCATGGCTGGCGAACAGCACGACGCGGTCCTGGGCCCAGGCCTTGAACCGTTGCGCCAGCACCGCGCGGGCGGGGCCGTCGAGTCCATTGCTGGCCCCGTCGGCGATCACGACGGCGGGATCGCCCAACGAGGCCGCCGCCAGATAGACCTTTCTGCGGGTGCCCGTGGACATCTGCTCGAAACGCTTGTCCAGGTGGGGGTCCAGTCCCAGCGCGTGGGCCAGTTCCAGGGTGGCTTCGCCGATCGTCGTGTGCTTGCCGGCGGCGGCTTGCGCCAGCAGTTCGCGGCCGGTCTGCGCGGGGTTGGCCATGCAGTTCTCGGGGACGTACGCAAGCCTGAGCCTGGCCTGTTGCGGGGTGGCGGCCAGGGAATGGCCGTCGATCCAGACTTCTCCCGCATCCGGGGCAATGACCCCCGCGATGATGCCCAGCAAGGTCGATTTGCCGGTACTGTCTTCTTCGCACAGCGCGTAGCAGCCCGCCGGGAAGGTATGGGTCAGGCCGTCGAAGACGGTGTGGCCGCCGTAGCGTTTGCCGAGTCGATCGATGCGTAGCATGGGGGCCAGTGTACGCAGGAACCACGCGGACTGCTCAGGAAGTTCAGGGCCGTCGCTTCCTGGCGGCGGGCTTGCGCGGCTGTTGCGCCAGCAACTGATCGATCTGCCTGTCCCGGCCCGCCAGTTGCTCGTTCAGGCTGCCCAACTGACCGAGCAGCTGCGCCGTGGTGTCGTGACGCAATGACCGCTCCGTCTCGGTCGCGGCAATACTGGCATCCAACTGCGCGATGAGGGTCTGTACCGTGGATTCGGCGGCCTGGGCGCGCTGTGCCTGCGCGTCCGCTTCCGATTCGGCCTGTTCGATCCGCGTCCGCAGTTTGGCGGCGGCTGCCTCGGCGGCTTTGCGTGCGCGCTCCTGGTCCTCGCCGGCCTGCTTCAGGGACTGGCGCAATTCGTCCAGTTCGCCGAGCCATCGGCGCTCATGCACGGCATGGCGGGCTTCTGCCTTGGCCAGGGCATCCTGGTGGGCGACCGTAGCGTCGCGCAGCGCCTGCTGCAGCCGGGTCTCGCGGTCGCGGATGTCGGTCAATTGCGATGTGGCATCTTTCAGCGCGGCGCGGGTTTCGCGAGCCTGGGTCTCCGCCGACACCAGGCGGGCTTCCGCCGCGGCGGCCTGTGAGCGTGCCGTTTCCGCCGCGGCCTGCAGGTCGGCTTCGCGCGCCTGCAATCGATCCCGCTCCTGCCGCAGCATCGCGCGTTCGGCGTCGAGGGATTCCCGCTGCTTGGCCAGCGCCGCACGTTCCTGCGCGGCGGCGTCGGCCCATTCGTCACGGGCGCTGGCCAATGCCATTTCCCAGAGCTGGGCAGCCGCCCGCAACAGCGGCGCGGGCAAACCGCTTGCCCCGCCCTGCTCCGTCCCGCCCAGCCGCGAATGGCGTTCGCTGAGTTGCTTGAACCAGGTTTTCAGGTGCGGGCCGACGGTATTGGGCGATCCGCGGCCCAGGTGCAGACGCACACGCTCGATGGTGGGTTGCTCGCCGTCACGCAGCAATGCATCGGCCGCCGCCCAGACGTCTTCGTCGGTGATGCCTCTGGCCATAAGGACGTCCTTTTTCTGGATGCGTGGGTGAGCAAATGCCGCAGCGGCTTGGAATTAGAGCGGATAATTAAAAGTTATCCGCCTTAGTTGCTTTAAGGCGTATTATAAAATACGTTTTATGTATTATATCAAACAAAATTCAAGCAGCGGTCGAACCTCCATGAGCAAAGCGCCACCCTCCCCGTCGATCCCAGCGCCCAGGTGGGCTTCCCCCGGTGAAGCCGTCGTGGTCGGGCTGGGCTCCAGTGACGCGTCGATCCGGGCGCTGATGCGCGAGGGCAGCGCGCAGAACACCGTGGCCTCGTACCGCTCGGCGATTCAGTACTGGGCTGCCTGGCATCAGTTGCGCCTGGGCCAGCCGTTCACGCTCCCCGTTTCGGTCCCTGCCGTCCTGCAGTTCATCGCCGATCACGTCGAGCACGTCACGGAGCAGCATGGGCTGGCCTGCGACCTGCCCGCTGCCGTCGATGCCGCGCTGGTCGCCCGTGGCGTCAAACGCAGCCTGGGCGCATTCAAGCTGGCGACGGTCCGGCATCGCCTGGCGGTGTTGTCAGAAGCCCATGAGGCAAAACAGCAGCCCAATCCCTGCCGCAGCCGCGAGGTGCAGGCGCTGATGGCGCGCGTGCGCAGCGCCTATGCCAAGCGTGGCGTTCGTCCGGCCAGAAAGGATGCCCTGACGAAAGAGCCGCTGGAGCAACTGCTGGCCACCTGCGACGACTCGTTGATCGGCCTGCGCGATCGCGCCCTGCTGCTGTTCGCCTGGGCCAGCGGCGGACGCCGCCGCTCGGAGGTCGTGCGGGCCACCATGGAAAATACCCGGCGCGTGCCCGAGGGATTCCTGTATTCGATGGGGACGTCCAAGACCAACCAGGAAGGCGCCGAACGCGCTGACAGCCACAAGCCCGTCGTGGGCCGCGCCGCCGTGGCCCTGCAGGCCTGGCTGACGGCAGCCGGCATTACCCAAGGCCCGCTGTTCCGCCGCGTGAGGCGGGGGGGCGTGATTGGTGACGGCCTGGGGGCCGAGGCAGTCCGCAAGATCGTGCGGCAGCGCGCCGCGCAGGCGGGGTTGCAAGGCGACTACGCCGCGCACAGCCTGCGCTCGGGTTTCGTGACCGAGGCAGGCCGACAGGCGTTGCCGCTGGGCGAGACCATGGCGCTGACCGGCCACGCCAGCGTGGCCAGCGTGGTTGGCTATCACCGCGCGGGGGCCGCGCTGTCGTCCAAGGCCGGGCGGTTGCTTGAGAACGACTAGGGCGACCTGTCGAGAAATGCGCAGGGCCGGGCAGCAGGCCCCGATGCGTCGTCATTGGCTTGTCGCGGCCAGAGCCTCGTCGCGGGTCATCAGCGCCGCGTACTTCTGTTCCATGTCGAACAGATTGGCTTCGTGGGGCGCGATCGCGCGGTCGCCCACGCAGTCGGTGACCACGAGCGGACGGAAGCCGTACTGCATGGCGTCCACCACGCTGGCCCGCACGCAGCCGCTGGTGACGGCGCCGGCGACCAGCAGGGTCTGCACGCCATGGAATGACAGCCAGGCAGACAGGCCCGTGCCGAAGAAGGCTGAAGGCACCGTCTTGCGCACCACCAGTTCGCCGTCGGCGGGCGTCAGCTCGGGCACGATGGCGCTGTTGTGCCCCTGCTCTTTCAGTCCCAGCATGCCTGGCACTTTCAACGAGAACACGTTCGCGTCGGCATCGTTGTCCGCGTAGACGATGCGGCTGTGCGCCACCGGCCAGCCGCGTTCGCGCGCCGCTTGCAACAGGCCCACCGTGCGGTCGATGGCCGGGCGGATGTTGCCGCCGCCGAACACGGCGGGATCGGCGAAGCCATTGACGAAATCGACGATCAGCAGGCCATACGGGGCCTTCAAGGGCAGCGGCGTGCCGAAGCTCTGCCGGCGGTAGACGTCGGTATCGGCGGTCTGTGGGGTCTGGGTCATGCCTAGGCTCCTGATTGTGGCGGGTACAGCACTTTGCCGTCCCGCACCATGGTGTCGCCGTCCAGCCGCACGGTACAGCGGCGCAGCGGAATATCGATGTGGCAGGCCGTGGTGCGATGGCCGCCCGCTTCGTTGTTGGGTCCCAGCGAGAAAAGAAAATTGCCCTCGAAGGCTCGCGCGTCCATGCCGATAGTGGCCTCCTTGTCGTATAGCGACAAGGTGGTCCAGCTGGCGCGCGGCTGCAGTCCCCAGCCGATGTGCGAGATCGCGTACCCTTCCGGATCATTGAACGACGCCATGTATTCGCTGAGCAACTGCGCGTCGATGCCGCCCTCGATATGCGTGGCGTACCCCCCTTGCACGGTAAGCCGGATGGGGTCGTTCACGTAGCTCTTCTGCGGCAGCAGGATGTCGCCGCGATCGATGACGATCACGCCGTCGGCGCTGCCTTCGTCGGGCCAGGTCAGCACGAAGCCGCTGGGCCAATGGTCCCAGCGGCCGGGCTCGTCGACGTAGCCGTATTCGCTGATCGCCGGGAACTCGCCCAGCCGGAACCGCACGTCCGTGCCCGCGGGCGACGTCACATGCATGGTCCTGGCGGCCTCGATGCGGGCGGCGGCGGCCTTCACGCGCGCCCGGTCGGCCTCGGTGGGCACCATGCGCGCCAGGATCTCTGGCGGTTCGACCGCCAGCAGGATCTTGGTGCCGCTGGCCAGGATGTCATGCTGCTCGGGCGAGAACAGCAAGGTCATCAGGTCCAGCACCAGGTCGCTGGCCTTCAGGGCGGCAATGGCCGCCTGGTTGCCGGTCAGCGGCGTGGTGCCCAGGTAGGCAAGCGTGTCTCGGCTCAACGCCTTCTCGCCGTTGACGGGCGGCAGGTCCAGGCGATTGACGATGGCGCCCAGCGACTGCGCCGCGATCAGCGCGGTGGACAGGGTCTGGGGATGGGTGGTCGCGCCGGTCAGGATGGTGACGGTCTGCCCTGCTTCCAGGCGGGACAGGGTCAGCACCTCTTTCCAGGCTTCGATCATGGCGTAGTCGCTGACTGGCATATCATGGCTCCTGTTCGGGGAGGTCTAGCGCCGCACCCAGGAACTCGCCGAAGGCCGCGTAGAAGCCCTCCTCGTTGTCCCAGGGAATCATGTGGCCCGCGTCGGCCACGCGTACGTGCCGTGTGCCCGGCGCCAGCCGCTGGATCTCGGCCACGTCGTCGTCGCGCACCACCTCGCCGCGCTCGGCCGTGACCAACAGCCGCCCGGCCTCGATCGACGGCAGGTCGGCGTGGATGTCGTCCAGGTGAAAGCCGTCGAAGCTGGCCAGGATGGCGCGCTCGTCGCAGGTGTGCAGCCACTGGGCGCGCAACTGGCGCTGTTCTTCGGTCCACGTCGGGCAATAGGCCAGCATGTCCTCGGCCGTCATGCCGGCGCGCGCCTGCGCCATCGAGCCCACGTACCAGGGCAGCTTGGCGGGATAGGGACGGCGGCCGGGACCGGACACCGGCGGGTCCACCATCGCCAGCCGGGCCAGCGCCGCGGGCCGCGTGCGCGCGGCGCGGATGCCGATGCGCGCGCCCATGGAATGGCCCACGACGCTGTAGCGCGCCAGGCCCAGGGCCTGCGCGAAGGCCAGCAGGTCGGCCGCCTGCGCGTCCAGGCCGTAGTCCAGCGAGGCATCGGCCTGCGACAGCCCGCGGCCCCGCACATCGAGCACGTAGGTGTCGAACCGCCCGCCGAAACGCTCGGCCACGAAGCCCCAGGTGACGGCCGGGCTGGTGATGCCCGGCACGATGATGACGGGATCGAGGCCCGCCTTGGCGCCGCCGTAGCGCAGGTAGTGCTGGCGGATGCCGTTGGCGTGCACGTGCGCGCCGTATTGGAAGGTACTCATGTCGGCTCCCCGGTGTTCAATACGCGCCCGACAACAGCGCGCCCGCGCCCGGCACCACCGGCTCCAGGCCCAGCGATCCCAGCATCGCGTAGGTGGTGGCCACGGCGGCGGTCACCACGGGCTTGCCCGTCATGGCCTCGACCTTGGCGATGGCCGGCAGCGACGGCATCTGCACGCAGGCCGACAGCACGATCACGTCGGCATCCTGGTATTTCAGGCCCTGCACGATCCCGGGCAGGCGCGCGGCGTCGTGGCGGCCCACGTCCAGGTTGTCCGGAATCTCCAGCGCGCGGTAGTCCAGCACCTCGTAGCCCTCGTTGGCGATGTAGCTGACCACCAGGTCGGTCAGCGGCTTCATGTAGGGCGCGACCACGGCGATCTTCTTCGCCCTCATGATCTTCAGGGCATCGACCAGCGCGCCCGCGCTGGTGATGACCGGCGCGCTGGCGCCGTTGGCCGCCGTCTGGCCCGTCAGACGCTCCTGCGACACACGGTGATAGCCGTGGCCCATGGCCATGATGGCCACCAGGCAGGCGTAGCCCAGCACGTCCACGCGCGCGTCCGACAGCTCGACGGCGCAGCGGTCCGACTCGGCGTCCATCGCGGCCAGTTCCTCCTTCACCACTTTCTTCATGCGCATGCGGCTGGAGTGGAAGGTGAAGCGCTCGGGACGGATCAGCTCGCGCGCGCGCAGCATCGCGGGAATCTCGGTCTCCATCGTGGTGTTCGAACTCGGCACGATCTGGCCGATGCGGTAGGTCTTGGTCATGGTTACTCCTCCGGGAATGGGCAATCGGGTCGGGTATGGGTCAGAGCTTGAAGAGGCGTTCCGCGTTGCCGTGGCACACCAGGGCGCGGGTGGCGTCGTCCAGCGGCGCGGTGTCGATGAACCGCGATGCGATCGCGCTGGACTCGTAGGGGTAGTCGACGGAGAACATCACCGCCTCGGCGCCCATCTCGGCGATGGCCCCGATCAGCGTCGGATGCGAACACACGCCCGAGGTGGTGATCAGGATGTTCGTTCCCAGATAGGCCGACGGCATGCGGTCGAGCGTGACGCCGTGGGGGTAGACCGCGAAGCGGCTGTCGAAGCGCCAGCGCTGGAACGGCAACCCTTCGCCCATGTGGCCGAGGATCAGCTTGACCTGCGGAAAACGGTCGAACACGCCGCCGAACAGCAGGCGCAAGGCGTGCGTGGCGGTCTCCACCCCCCAGCCCCATGTGGCCCGTTCGATGGCGGGATGGCCCGTGTACGCGTGCGGCATCACAAAGGCGTCGCACGGGTGCAGATAGATCGGCACGTCCAGCGCCTGCACGCGCTCCCAGAAGGCGTCGTATTCACGGCCGTCGTAATACGTGCCGTTGGTGTGGCCGTTGATCAGCGCGCCCTTGAAGCCATAGTCGCGCACGGTGCGTTCCAGTTCGTCGGCCGCCACGCGCGGATCGTGCATGGGCACCACGGCGAAGCCGCCGTAGCGGCGGCTGTTGCGCGCCACGCGTTCGGCCAGGAAATCGTTGTTCTCGCGGGCGCGGCGCAACGCCACCATGGGGTCCCGCTCGGCCTGCACGCCGGGCCCCGTCTGGGACAGGATGACGTAGTCGATGCCGTTCTCGTCCATGTCCTGCAGGCGCAACTGGTCGAAGTCGGTCAGCCGGCGCCCCAGTTCGGCCAGCGATTGCGCGTCGATGTGCTGGGCGAAGACTTTGGAATAGTCCTGGAAGCCCGGCGCGGTGTAGTGCTCCTCGAAAGCGATCTTGCGCATGGTTCTACCTCTTGTCCTGTTTATGGTCAGTGCACTGAATATTCAGTGCCGCGCCGCGCCGCGCCGAGAATCGGCAACCGGCTGGCCCGGCTTATGTCCTGTGGCCGGCCGCCCTTCCCCACTTGGCGGCGGCCGGTGTTCTCAATTGCCGAAGGGGTTGCCCATTTCCCCGCCGTAATTGCTGTCGAAGCCTCCTCCCTGCATTTCGATCCTCACATCTTTGGTGTCGATCTTCACGACGTCATCCTTGTAGTGCGTCACCAGCGAGGGAAAGCAAAGAACGATCAGCACCAGCAGCAGCTGGATGCCGATGAACGGGAGGGAGCCCCAATAGATCTGGCCGGTCGTCACCTTGGGAATGACGTGGCCCGTGACCCGGTCGCGGTAGTCCTCGCGTGGGGCCACCGAACGCAGATAGAACAGCGCCAGCCCGAACGGCGGGTGCATGAACGAGGTCTGCATGTTCAGGGCCAGCAGCACGCCGAACCAGATCAGGTCAATGCCCAGCTTGTCGACCACTGGCGCCAGCAGGGGCACGACGATGAACGCCAGCTCGAAGAAATCCAGGAAGAACGCCGCGATAAAGACGAAGATCATCACGAAGGCCAGAAAGCCGGTCTCCCCGCCCGGCACGGACACCAGCAGGTGTTCGACCCAGAGGTCGCCGTTGACGGCGCGGAAAGTCAGGCCGAACACGGTCGAGCCGATCAGGATGAACAGCGCGAAGCAGGTCAGCCGCGTGCTGGAATCCATGGCCTGCTTGAGCAGCGGCAGCGTCAGGCGGCGCTTGGCGATCGCCATGACCAAGGCGCCGACAGCGCCCATCGCCCCGCCCTCGGTGGGCGTGGCCAGGCCGATGAAGATGGTGCCCAGCACCAGGAAGATCAGCGCCAGCGGCGGGATCAGCGCGAACGTGACGCGCTCGGCGATTCCGGACAGCAGGCCCAGGCGCAGCACGCGGTTGACCGACGCAGCCGCGAAGGCGACCGTGCCCCAGCAGAGGATGGACACCACCACGGTCTCGTCGACCGGCGCATCCGGGTCCAGCACCTCCACCGCCAGAAAGTAGGCGGACAGGCTGGACAGCAGCATCAGCACGATCAGCGACCGCGTGCCGGAAGCGCCGCTGGGTTCGGCCGTCTGGCGGGCGCTGGCGGGCATGGCCGGGCCGGCGCAGGGGCGTGCCCATGTCAGGAACAGCACATAGGCCATGTACATGACGATCATCAGCAGGCCGGGCAGGATGGCGCCCCGGTAGATGTCGCCCACCGAGCGGCCCAATTGGTCGGCCAGGATGATCAGCGTCAGCGATGGCGGGATGATCTGCGACAGCGTGCCCGAGGCGGCAATGACGCCGGTCGCCAGTCTGCGGTCATACCCGTAGCGCAGCATGATGGGCAACGAGATCAACCCCATCGAGATGATCGAAGCCGACACCACGCCCGTGGTGGCCGACAGGACGGCGCCTACGGCCACCACCGCCACGGCCAGGCCGCCGCGCACCGACCCGAACAATTGGCCGACTGTTTCCAGCAATTCCTCGGCCATGCCCGACCGTTCGAGGATCAGCCCCATGAACGTGAAAAACGGCAAGGCCAGCAGGGTGTCGTTGGACACCACCCCGAAGACGCGTTGCGGCAGGGCCTGGAACAGCGCGGGCGACAGCAGGCCCAGTTCCATGCCGATCAGGCCGAACAGGATGCCATTGGCCATGAGCGCGAAGGCCACCGGGAATCCCGACAGCAGCAGCACGATCAAGGTGGCGAACATGATGGGCGCCAGGTTGGCGACGAAAAATTCCATGGTCAGTCCGCCTTCGCTGCCTGCTTGCCGGACGGCGCCGTCTGCCCGGCGGGCACGCCGTGTTCCCCGAGGCGGGCCGCGATCTCCTCGGCCAGCGCCTTTTCGTCGGCCGTGGCTTCGCGCTGGCGCGGATCGCCGCACGCGCCCCGCAGGAAGCCGACGCACTTGACCAGGTGCGACAGCGCGGCGGCGATCAGCAACGTGAAACCGACGGGCACCAGCAGCTTGGCGGGCCAGCGGATCAGGCCCCCGGAGTTGGAGGACATCTCGCCGCTGCTATAGGACTCCCAAAACATGGGCCATGCCAGCCACATGATCATGGTGCAGCCGGGCAGCAGGAAGAACAGGATGCCGAAGATCTCCAGGCGCACCTGCGCGCGCGGCGAGAAACGCTGCGCGATGATGTCCACGCGCACGTGGTCGTTGCGCAGCAGGCAATAGCCGGACGCCAGCAGGAACAAGGCGCCGAACATGTACCACTGGATCTCCAGCCAGGCGTTGGAGCTGGCGTGGAAGAACTTTCGCCCGAAGGCGTTCGCCGCGCTGATCAGCACCATGGCCAGGATCAACCAGGCCACGACCCGCCCTACCCGGACGTTCAGTGCATCGATCATGCGAGAGAGGCGGAGCAAGGATTGCATGGCAGTCTCTGATCTTGAAAACAATGGAATCGGTGGGCGCGAGCCGTCAGTGTTCGGCGGCGCGCCAGGGCATGGCGCGCCGCTCGATCCATGCCAGCGCGCCATAGAGCAACAGGCCCAGCGCCGCCAGCACGAACACCGCGGCGAATACCCGCACGGTGTCGAAGGTGCCCTGCGCGCTCATGATTACGTAGCCCAGGCCGCGCTGCGACGAGACGAATTCGCCGACGATCGCGCCGACCAGCGCCAGCGAAATCGCGACTTTCATGCCGGCGACCAGCGAGGGCAACGCGGCGGGCAGCCGGACCTTCAGGAAGAATTGCAGCCACGAGCCTCGCAGCACGCGGCCCAGGTCCTGGACGTCCTGCGGCACCGACCGCAGGCCGTGGGCGGCGTCGACGATGATGGCGAACACGGCGATCAGGAACGCGATGGCTACCTTGGGTTCCGCACCCGTGCCCATCCAGATCACGAACAGCGGCGCGACGGCGACCTTGGGGACGCTGTTCAGCGCCACGATCAGCGGATACCCGAAGCGCGCGAACCCGCTCGATCCGACCAGCAACAGCGCGATGGCCACGCCGCCGACGACCGACAGCACGAAGCCGCACAGCGTGGTGAAAAGGGTGTACAGGGCGTGGTCCAGATACCAGTGCCAATCCTTGGCCAGGTCGGCCAGCACGGCCGAGGGCAGCGGCAGCATGATGGGCCGCACGTGCAGCAACCGCCCCGCCGCTTCCCACAACAGCAGCATCGCCGCGATGGACACGGCGCCGGCGGCGAGCTTGCCGACGGCCCCCTTGCGGCGCGCCGGGCCGGAACGCGGGGCTGTCATCGCGCCACCTCCGGCTCCTGGAACAGGCCCATTTCCTGGAAGAGCCCGCGCAATCGCGATACGTACGCGCCGAACTCGGGCGTTTCCCGGATCGACAGCGGCCGTGGCCGCGGCAGGTCGATCGTGATCACCTCCCGCACCGTGCCCGGCCGGGCAGAGAACACCATCACCTCGTCGCCCAGGAATACGGCCTCGGCAATGCCGTGCGTGACGAACAGCACGGTATTGCGCGTGCCCAGCCAGAGGCGCTGCAGCTCGGCGTTCATCTGGTCGCGCGTCATGGCATCGAGCGCGCCGAAAGGTTCGTCCATCAGCAGCAGACGGGGGGCATCCACCAGCGCGCGGCAGATCGCCGCCCGCTGCCGCATGCCGCCCGACAACTCGCGGGGGTAGCTGCCGGCAAAGGCCGACAGGCCCGTCATGTCCAGCAGGGCGTCCACTTTGGCTTGGTAATCCTGGCGCTTCTTGCCGGCGAATTCGATAGGCAGCAGGATGTTGTCGCGGATGGAGCGCCATTCCAGCAACGCATCGCGCTGGAAGACGAAACCGATGCCTTCCGGCGCGCAGCGGACCGGCTGGCCATAGACAGCCAGGCTGCCTTCGGTGACGGATTCCAGTCCGGCCACGCAGCGCAGGAACGTGCTCTTGCCGCAGCCGCTGGGGCCCAGAAGGCTGACGAATCGTCCCGCCGGCACCTGCACGTCGACGCCGGCCAGCGCCTGCACCCCGCGCTCGCCTTCGTAACGCTTGCCCACGCCGCGCGCGGCGATCGTGACGTCGCTCATTTGGCGCTCCCGTAGGGAGCATGCAGAACCATGCGGCCCTCGGCGTAGTAATCGGCCGCGGGGCGTTGCGCGGACACCAGGCCGACCGAGGACAGGGTCTGGACGGCCTGGATCCAGTCCTGCGCCACCGGCGGCCCGATCCGCGCGCCGTCCAGCGGTCCGAAGTAGTCGCGCAACGCGTCGATCTGGCCACGCAGAACGTCGGCGTTCAGCCGGGCCTGCGGACGCGCCGCCAGGATCGCGGCGACCGCCTCGTCCTGGTGGCCGGCATAGATGTATTCCCACGCGGCAGCGACCACGCCGGCGAAGCGCCCCAGCACCTCGCCCCGCTGCGCCAGTTTGCTTTCGCTGGCGAACAGCCCGAAGCCCGGCATGTGCAGGCCGTAATCCGCGAAGCGCACGGCGCGCGAGGCGCGGCTCTGGGACACCACCGGCAGGAAAAACGGAATGGTCGAGAAGGCCGCGTCGGCGCGCCCCACCGCGTACGTGCTGGCCTTGCCGGCGGCATCCACGTTGATCAGTTCCAGATCGTCGCGGCGCAGCTTGCCATGAGCCAGGAAGGCATCGATGAATGGCGCTTCGAGCGAACCGGCGGTGTAGGCCACCTTCTTGCCCTTCAGGCCCGCGGGACCATCGATGCCCGAGTCCGCCGGCACCAGCACGCCGATGTCGCCCTGGCGCGCGAACACCGCCAGCGCCTTGACGGGCAACCCCTTGTCGCGCGCGACCATCATGGAGGCCAGCGCGGCATGACCGACGTCGAAGGAGTCGCCGTTGCCGACGATCTGCACGGTGGTCACGGAACCATTGCCGTCTTCGAGCTGGACGTCGAGCCCCGCCTCTTTGAACCAGCCTTTCCGGGCGGCCAGATGAAACGGCGCATGCACGCCCCAGGGCGTCCAGTCCAGGCGGACGCGGACGGTCTCGGCGGCCTGTCCGGGGCCTGCCAGCAGCAGGCTGGCCAGGGCGGCCCACAACAGGAATGGCTTGCGTATGAGCGACATGGTGCCTCCCAACAAAAACGGGATATCTGAAAACCAACAGGAAAACCGGGGTGAATCGGGGCCGGGCTACGTCCGGCGTCGGAACAGGCGCATGATGCGGTCCTTCAGCACCCCGAAGAACAGGGCAAGGGGATTGAGGGCGGCCACCGGCGCGTCATCGGCGGCGTCGGGGTTCTGCATGCGCCTGGCCACGTTGCGGCCGAACTCGGCGATCATGCGGCGTACGAAATCCTGCACCAGGCCGGAGCGCGAGAACTGCGCCAGCGGTCCTTGCAGGGCGTAATCCATGTCGATGACGACGCGGGTGCCCTGCCCGTCCTGTTCCAGGCGGTATCCGATGTCGCCCTGGGCGCGCGACTGGCTGACCGTATCCTTGCCCGCCCCGCGCAGGATGGCGGCGCGCGCCGCGTCATCGCGTTCGAGCGTGGCCTTGCCTTCGAACGCCGCCTGCATCGGACCGAACTTGATGCCGATCCGGCCCTGGACTTCATCGCCCTGCCGGGAGACGATCTGCGCGCCGGGCAGGCATCCCGCCACGCGCGGCAGATCCACCATGAACGTCCATACCTCGTCCGGCGGGAACGGGACGCTGAATTCGCCGTCGATGTGCTGCCCCTTGCCCTTTGCTTCCCTGGCGCCGCCGGCGGAGGGCCTGCCCGGCGGCGTGGGCGCGGCGACCTCGTCCTCGTCGTGGCGCGCTTCGAAGACCTGCAGCGGCCTGTCCGCGAGCGCGGCCAGCGGCGGCGCGACGGGCAGTGCGCGGCGCAATGCCTCGACGGCCGGATCGGGTTGTTCCCGCAGGTCGTGCAACACCGAGAGGACCGCCGCCACGATTCCCATGTAGCCCGTGCAGCGGCACAGGTTGCCGGACAGCTCGATACGCACGCGCTTCTCGTCGGCGTCGGGCAGGCGCAGCGCGATGTCGCGCGCGGTGGCCAGCATGCCTGGCGTACAGAAACCGCACTGCAGGGCGTGGTGGGCGGTGAATGCGGCACGCAGGCGGCGCATCACCGGATCCTCGTCGTAGCCTTCGACCGTGACGACCTCGCGTGCCTCGCAGGCGACCGCGAAGGTGATGCAGGACCGGACCGGCCGGTTGTCCACCAGCACGGTGCACGCCCCGCATACGCCGTGCTCGCATCCCAGATGCGTGCCCGTCAGGCGCGCCTCGTCGCGCAGGTAGTCGCCCAGGTGCATGCGCGCCGGGACGTCATGGCACACGGCTTCGCCGTTGACTTTCATTGAAACCAGACTCATGGCTTTGCCTCGCCGGCCCCGCGGGGCGGCATGTCGTCGATCAGGTTGGCGGGCGTGCCCAGCGCCTGGGCCAGGCAGCGGACCACCACGGTTTCGTACAGGCGGCGTTCGACCGCATCCTTTTCGGGCAGGGCCTGTTCGACCGCGCCGCGTACCGCCGCCGCGGTCACCGCCGCCCCGCCCTGCCGCGCACAGGCCTGCGCCAGCGCCGTCAGCGATCGCGGCGTGGCGTCGAGCGCGCCCAGCACGAGACGCGCGGTGCGGCTGCGGGGATCGAACCAGGCCACGCAACTGGCCTCCGCGAACTCGCCCGTCTTGCGGCAGAACTTGTAGTAGCCGAAGCGGCTGTCGGCGCTGGCGGCCGGCACGTCCACCGCCACGATCAGCTCGCCCTCCTGGAGCGAGGTGGTATAGGCGCCAGCCATGAAACGCTGCACGGTTTCGTGGCGCACTGCGCCGTCGGCATCCGCGATCTCCAGCCTGGCGCCCAGGCCGGCGCACACCACCACCCAGTCCGCCGCCGGGTCGGCGTGGGCCAGGCTGCCGCCCAGCGTGCCCCGGTTGCGCACCGCCCGGTAGGCGATGCGCCCGGCCACGCCCTGCATGGGATGGTTCCTGAGCGGCGCGTGCACGCCATCCTCGATCTCGGCATGCGTCACCGCCGCGCCCACCCGCAGGCGCTCGCCCCGTTGCTCCACCTTGCGCAATTCCGGGACGCCGGACACATCCACCACGGCGCCGGGCCGGGCCAGGCGCAGGTTCAGCATCGGCCCCAGCGACTGGCTGCCCGACATGGGCTTGGCCCCGTGTCCAGCGGTCATCAGGCCCTTCAGCGCATCAGCCAGGCTGGCGGGGCGGGCGTAATCGAAACGGGCTGCTTTCACTGGCCCACCTCCATCAGGGCGTCGGACGGCGTTGCGACGGACGAAGATCCCGCCGGTGCGACGGCCGCGCGGCCCGCCCCGGCCAGCGCGTGCATCAGGCGCCGGGGCGTCAGCGGCGTGCGGTGCACCAGCGGCGCGTGCAGCCGGTGCAGCACGTCGTTGACCGCGTTGTAGATGACGGCGGGAGGGGCGATCGCGCCGCCCTCGCCCATGCCCTTGGCGCCGAATTCCGTGTGCGGCGACGGGGTCTCGAAATGGTCGATCCGGATGGACGGGACTTCGGTCGCGCCGGGCATGACGTAGTCGGCGAACGTCGAGGCCAGCGGCTGGCCGTTCTCGTCGTAAGGGGTTTCTTCGTAGAGCGCCGTCCCCAGGCCCTGGGCGATGCCGCCGAAGGTCTGGCCCTCGACCACCATGGGGTTGATCATGGTGCCGCAGTCTTCGACCGCGACGTAATCGAGGATTTCGACGGCGCCCGTGCCCGGATCCAGCGCCACCACCGCCGCATGGCTGGCGTAGGTGAACGAGCCGGTGTCCACCTTGGGCTTGTAGCCCACCGTGGTCTCCAGGCCGCCGATGTCCGCGTCCCTGGGCAGCTTGTGCGGGTTGATGTACCAGGCGTCGGCGATCTCGCGCACGCTGACCGAGTGCTCGCCCACCCAGACCGATCCGTCGCGCAGCTCGGCCCGGTCGGGCGTCGCGTTCAGCATGTGCGCGCCGATGTGCAGCAGGCGCGGCGCCAGGCGCTTGCAGGCCTGCGACACCGCGCCTCCCGACATCACCAGGGCGCGCGAAGCGTAGGTGCCGGTCGAGAACGGCGTCTGGCCGGTGTCGCCGTGCAGCACTTTGATGCGCGAAATATCGGTGCCCAGGACTTCGTTGGCGATCTGCGCGAACGTGGTCTCCATGCCCTGCCCGTGCGAATGCACGCCCACGCGAACCTCCAGGCCGCCATCGGGCGTGATCTTCACCGCCGCCTGGTCATAGCCAGGAATCACGGGCGTGCCCCAGGCCGCGAAGACCGAGGTACCGTGCGCGGACTGCTCGGTATAGGTCGCCACGCCCAGCCCGATCAGCCGTCCATCGGCCTCCGCCTGCGCCTGGCGTCGGCGTACCGCGGGCGCGTCGATCATCTGCAATGCGCGCCGCAGGCTGGCCGGATAGTCGCCGCTGTCGAAATGCTTGTTCGCCACGTTCACGTAGGGCATCTGTTCGGGCTTGACCAGATTCAGCATGCGCACCTCCCAGGGCTCTTTGCCGACCTGGTAGGCAATGCTGTCCATCATCAGTTCGATGGCGAAGCAGACGCCGGTGCGGGCCACGCCGCGATAAGGGACGAAGCCCGGCTTGTTGGTGGCCACGCACTGGGTGAGGCAGCGGTAGCGCTGGAAGTCGTAGGGCCCAGGCAGATTGCCGGTGGCCTGCCCGGGCTCCAGGCCGATGGTGAACGGCCAGACCGAATAGGCGCCGCCATCGATGACGATGTGGGCGTCCAGGGCCAGCAGGCGTCCGTCGCGGTCGGCATAGGCCGTCAGTTCGTAGCCGTGTTCGCGCGTGTTGGCGCCGGCGATCAGGTGTTCGCGGCGGTCCTCGAGATAGCGGAACGGTTTCTTGTAAGTCTTGGCCAGCCAGGCCACGCAAAGCTCTTCCTGCTGCAGCACGCACTTGTAGCCGAAGGCGCCGCCCACGTCCGGAGAAATGACGCGCACCTTGGCCTGGTCCAGCTCCAGGCATTGCGCCAAGCCGGTGCGGATCATGTGCGGCACCTGGGTCGCGCTGACCACCACCAATTGGTCTTCCCGGTGATCCCAGTACGCCAGCACCGCCTTGCCTTCCATGGGAACCATGCACTGGCGCGCCAGTTCGACGCGCCGTCGCACCACCACGGGCGCGTCCAGTTGCTCGGGCGCGAAATCCTTCTCGGCCTTCAGCGTGACGAAGAGATTGTCGCGCCATTCCTCATGCACCAGATCGCACTGCGCGGCCAACGCGGCCTGGGCACTGGCGTAGACCGGCAGCTCGTCGTAATCCACGCCGACTTCTTCGATCAGGTCTTCGGCCTCGGCGCGCGTGGCCGCCACCGCCATGGCCACCGGTTCGCCGACGAAGCGCACCTTGCCGCGCGCCAGCGGCGGCTGGGCCGAGCGCTGGTACGTCGGCAGCGTCGAGTCGGCCACGATGTCCAGCACCTGCATGTGCTCGCGCGTGAACACCTTGCCGTCCAGCGCCGGCGGGATGCGGACATCGGCCACGCGGGCATGGGCCAGCGGGCTGCGCAGGAAGGCGACCTCGCGCAGGCCGGGCATGGACATGTCGCCGACGAACTGGCCGCGGCCCATGAGATGGCGCGTGTCCTCCTTGCGGGGAACACGCGCGCCGACGCCTTGGGGCTTGGCGCCGTGGGCGGCGTGGGGCTTGTCTTGCATGAAACACCTCTATGGTGATGAGACGGCTGGCCGGCCGTGGCTCAACGACGCGTCACCGCCTGGAACGTGTAATTGTCCAGCGCGCTTTCGGCCACGCGGAACCAACTGGCCTGGTCACGCTGGAATTCCGACCACTGTGGGAACAGCGCCGCGAAATCGGCATTGGCCGCGACCTGTTCCTTCCAGAGTTCCTGCGACGCCTTGTAGGCGGCGTCCATCACGTCGCGCGGGAAGAACGACAGTTTGGCGCCGCCCGCCAGCAGCGACTTCATCGCGCCGGGATTGCTGGCGTCGTACTTGGCCAGCATCTTCATGGTCTGTTCGGAGCATGCGCACTCGAAGGCGGCCTTGAACAGCGGCGGCAGCGCGGCCCAGGCCGCGGCGTTGACCATGGTGGTGATGGACGCGCTGCCCTCGAACCAGCCCGGCGAGTAGTAGAACGGGGCCACCTTGTTCAGGCCCAGCTTGAGATCGTCGTAAGGACCGATCCACTCGGCCGCGTCGATCGTGCCCTTCTCCAGCGAGGGGTAGATATCGCCCGGTGGAATCTGCTGAGGAATCGCGCCCAGCTTGGACAGCACCATGCCGCCGATGCCGCCGATGCGCATCTTCAGGCCTTTCAGGTCATCGACCGTCTTGATCTCGCGGCGGAACCAGCCGCCCATCTGCACGCCGACGTTTCCACAGACGTGATTGACGATGTTGTATTTCTTGTAGAGGGCCCGCAGCTTTTCCAGGCCGCCGCCGTAGTGGATCCATGCGTTGTGCTGCCGCGCACTGAGACCGAACGACAGGCCGGTGTCGAACGCCAGCGCGGTGTTCTTGCCCAGGTGAAAGGTGCTCAGCACATGGTTGCATTCCACGGTGCCGTTGCTGACGGCGTCCATGTTCTGCGCCGGAGGCACGATCTCGCCCGCGGGAAAGACGCGGATCTCGAATTTTCCGCCCGTCAGTTCGGATACGCGCTTGGCCAGTTCGTCGGCCGAGCCGTACATGGCGTCCAGGCTCTTGGGCCAACTGGTGGACATGCGCCAGCGCACAGTGGCGCCTTCCTGCGCAATTGCCGGAACGGCCGCGATGGCGGCTCCCATACCTGCCGCCTGGGTCAGGAAACGACGACGTTGCATAACTCAATTCCCCTTGATTCGTGAGGCCGACCGGCCCTGTTCTGCGAGCGGCAACCTTACCCATGCAGGGATCGTGCCATCTCGCGTGAAGCGCATCGCACTGACTGTCAGCCGTCGTGCTATTAATCAGTATGCTGATTACTTTGCAGGTTCGTCAATAGGTTGAATCCTCAGCATACGGACAAATTTCCGGCGTTTTTCACGCACCGTATCGGCGCATGCGATGCCCAGGAAAATGCATGCCTGCACCAGTGTTGTACGCCCCGCGGAGCCCCGTGTTTTCCCGTAGTTCATTCCTGCCACAAACGCTGGAAGAATCGATGCATCGCTGCTAGACTTTGCTCAGTGTACTGATTAATTTCCGGAGAAAACCATGAACTGGATACGCATAGCTTCCACCGATCAGGTCGATGACGACAGCGCCATCGCGCTGACCGTCGGCCAGATGCAACTGGCCCTCTACAAATGCGATGGCGAGTACTTTCTGTCCGACGGTGTCTGTACCCATGGCCACGCCATGCTGGCCGAGGGGTATGTGGAAGACGGCTGCGTCGAATGCCCTCTGCATCAGGCCCGTTTCAATCTGCGTACCGGCGAGCCGGCGTGCGCGCCGGCGACCGTTCCGATCAGCGTGTACCCGGTACGTGTCGAGGATGGCGCGATCTTTGCGCAACTGGAGGCCTGAACGATGGCCGTACCCGCCTCCATCGTGATCGTCGGCGCGGGACAGGCCGGCGCCGTCGCCGCGCGCACGCTGCGCGAACGGGGCTACGTCGGCGCCATTACGCTGGTGGGCGACGAGGCGCACCTGCCGTACGAACGCCCGCCCCTGTCCAAGGAAGCCCTGGGCGCGGACGTCGATGCCGGCGTGGGGCGCCTGCACCCGGCGCAGTACTACGCGGACCACGACATCCGCGTGGTCTCGGGGGCCGTGGCCAGCGCGCTAGACCGCGCGCAGCGCGAAGTCGTGCTGGCCGATGGCAGGCGCCTGCCGTATGACGCGTGCCTGCTGGCCACCGGCGGCCGTGCGCGGCGCCTGCCGCTGCTGCCAGAGCGCCTGCCCAATGTGCATGTGCTGCGCACCCTGGACGATGCCATGGTGCTGGGCGCCGCCCTGGCCCCCGGCGTGCGGCTGGCGGTCGTCGGCGGCGGATTCCTCGGACTCGAAGCGGCATGGACCGCCAGCCAGCGCGGCGCGGCCGTCACCGTGATCGAAGGCGCGCCGGCGCTGCTGGGGCGGGTGCTGCCGCCCTTGCTCAGCGAGTGGCTGCTGCTGCGCGCCCGCGCAGCGGGCCTGGACGTGCGCCTGGGAGTCTCGGTCTGCGGCGCGGTGCCGGGCGCCACCGCCGCCGCCGGCACCACGCTGGCGCTGTCCGACGGCAACCAGATCGAGGCCGACCAGGTGCTGGTGGCCATCGGCCTCGTCCCCAATACCGAACTGGCTTCATCGGCGGGGTTGCCCCTGTGCGCGGCCACGGCGGGCGTGCTGGTGGACGCGGACTGCCGCACGGCGGACCCGCATGTCTGGGCCGCGGGAGATTGCGCCAGCCAATGCCGCGAACCGGACGCGCAGGCTGTGCGCACCGAGTCCTGGCAGAACGCCAACACGCACGGCGCCATCGCCGCCGCTTCCCTGTTGCAGGCCGAACGCCCCGTGACGCCCTACCCCTGGTTCTGGACCGACCAGCTCGGCTGCAACATCCAGATCCTGGGCGCTGCGCAACCGGGCCTGCAGTACGTCATGCGAGGCACGGCGCAGCCCACCGACGATGCCCCCAGGCTGTTGGCCGTGGGTCTGCGCGAGGGCGTGCCGGTGCACGGCGTGGCCATCAATGCCGGTGGCGACCTGCGCGTGCTGCGCCCGTTGTTCGAGCAGGCGGCCGCCATCGACGCGCACGCGTTCGCCGATCCTGCCTGCGCCCTGAAGCCTCTCGTCAAATCCTGCCTGCAGCGTTTCGCCTGAACGCGCGGCTCATCGGAGCTCTTTCATGTATCAATCGCAAACCGTGATCGGCATCACTCCCGCCCGCAAGGATCCGCCGCTGCAAGGCTGCACCTGGCCCGAGGACGCCCTGCATTTCGTGCCTGACTGGGTCTATACCAGCCAGGCGGTCTACGAGCAGGAGCAGGACCGCATCTTTCGCGGCAAGACCTGGAACTATGTGGCGCTGGAAGCCGAAGTGCCCGAGCCCGGCAGCTACAAGCGGTCGTATGTGGGCGCCGTGCCCGTGGTGGTGTCGCGCGCGGAAGACGGCGGCCTGCATGTCTTCGAGAACCGGTGTGCGCACCGTGGCGCGGAGTTCTGCCGCCACGGCCAGGGCAAGACCAAAGAGTTCGTGTGCCCCTACCACCAGTGGTCTTATGACCTGAAGGGCAATCTGCAGGGGGTGCCGTTCAAGCGCGGCGTGAACAAGGCCGGCGGCATGCCGCGTGACTTCCGCAACGAAGAGCACGGCCTGCGCAAGCTGAACGTCACCACGCGCCACGGCGTGATTTTCGCGTCGTATTCCGACGACGTCGAGCCGATCGAGGAATACCTGACGCCCGAGATGCTGGTGGACTTCGATGCGGTATTTCCCGGCCGTCCGCTGAAACTGCTGGGCTACTACCGCAACGAGCTGCCCTGCAACTGGAAGATGTACCACGAGAACCTGAAGGATCCGTACCATGCGACCCTGCTGCATTCGTTCCTGGTGGTGTTCGGCCTGCTGGTGGCCGGCAACAAGTCGGCGATGACCGTGGATACGGTGCACGGCCGTCACGGCACCATGGCATCGGCCAAGAGCGAGGAGAAGTACGCCACGGTCAGTGAAGAGAACAAAAAGGAAATGCGCTCGTTCCACGATGGCCTGCGGCTGCGCGACGACCGTTTCCTGGAATACGTCAAGGAGTTCGATTCGCCCTGGTCGGTCACCATGCAGACCATCTGGCCGAACCTCATCGTGCAGCGCGAGATGAATACGCTCGGCGTGCGCCACATCATCCCCAACGGCCCCAACAGCATGATCATGCAATGGACCATGTTCGGTTACGAGGACGACACGGAAGAGATGCAGCGCCATCGCCTGCGCCAGGGCAACCTGATGGGCCCCGCCGGATTCCTCGGGCTGGAAGACAACGAGGCCATGAAGTTCGTGCAGGAAGGCGTGCGGCGTTCGAGCACCGACCTGAACGTGCTGAAACTGGAAAGCGGCAAGCTCGGCACCTCCGAGACGCTGATCTCCGAGGCGGCCATCCGTTCGATGTATCAGTATTACCGTCAGGTCATGGGCTTCTGAAGGAAACTGCCGAGATGAACCAAAGCAACACCTACGTGCCCAGCCGCTTGCCGCTGGAGCAGGCCCTGGCGTTGAAGGCCGGGATCGAGCTGTTCCACGCCGAATATTGCGCCGCGCTGGACGGCGGCGATGTCGAGCGCTGGCCGGAGTTCTTCGTCGAGGATGCGGTGTACCGCGTCACCGCGCGCGAAAACGCCGAGCTGAACCTGCCCGTGGGGCTGGTCTACGCCGAAGGCCGCGACATGATGCATGATCGGGCGGTGGCGATCTCGCGCACGCAGATGTTCGCGCCGCGCTACCTGCTGCACATCGTCAGCGGCGTGCGCGTCATCGACGCCACGCAAGCCGGCGAGATCGCCGCCCAGGCCAGCTTCCTGCTGATGCAGACCCTGGTCGAAGGCCCCACCACCGTGCACCTGGCCGGGGCGTACCAGGATGTGTTCGTGCGCGAGGACGGCGCGCTGCGCCTGAAGCGTCGGGACGTGATCTACGATACCAACATCCTGGCCAACGATCTGGTCTATCCCGTCTGACTTTATTCAGTACACTGTTATTTTTGCCCACACGGGAAGTGTGCATGACGTCTCCTAAGAAATCCGCCCTGGCGGCGCGCAAGTCGGCAACCCTCAACGCACGCCCGCCCGCCCAGGACGACGACGGAGACGTCGCGCGCGAGGTCCTTTGGGAGCGCCCGGGCTTCTTGGTGCGCCGCTTGAACCAGATCCACTACGCCATGTTCTTCGAGGAATGCCATTCGCAGAACATCACGCCGGTCCAGTATGGCGTGTTGACCGCGCTGTCGCTGCTGCCCTGGATGGACCAGACCGAGATCGGCATGGACGTGGGCCTGGACCGCACCACCACCGCGGATGTGATCAAGCGGCTTCAAGAGCGCGGCCTGCTCGAGCGTCGCGTCAACCCCGAAGACAAGCGGTCGCGCCAGGCCAAGCTGACCAAGGCCGGCGCCAAGATCGTGGAAGAGCTGCACGAGGGCATGGCGCGCGCGCAGGCGCGCCTGCTCGAACCCCTGAATGCCCGCAACCGCGAGGTGTTCATGCGCTTGCTGGGTATCCTGGTCGAATCCAACAATCACTACGGACGCGCCCTGCTGCGGGCATTCTGACCAGCCTAGGGGTTCAGTTCACGGTGGGCCTTGGCTGCCTCGATGTCCATTTCCGGCGCCAGCACTACGCCGTTCTTGGTGGCCAGCACCTCGGCCATGATGCTGACGGCGATTTCCGCGGGCGTCTTGCTGCCGATATACAGCCCGATGGGACCGCGCAGCCTGGTCAGCGAGGTCTCGGTCGCATCGAAGTGCTCCATGAAGCGCGCGCGCCGGGCGGCGCTGTTGCGCCTTGATCCGATGGCCCCGACGTAGAAGGCCGGACTTTCCAGCGCCTCGAGCAAGGCCAGGTCATCCAGCTTGGGGTCGTGGGTCAGCGCCAGGATACAGGTGCGCGAATCCGGCCGGAACGCGGTCACCACATCGTCGGGCATTTCCGTCAGCAGGGGTACGTCGGGCATGGCCCAGGTGCTGCGATGCTCGACGCGGGGATCGCACACGGTCACCTTGAACCCATTGAAGATGGCCATGGTGGCCAGATACTGCGCCAGCGCGCCCGCGCCGATCAGCAGCATGCGATAACCCGGTCCCAAGGTGTTCGCCATGCGTGCGCCGTCGAACTTCAGGTCGCTGGGCGCATCCGCGCCGAGCAGTTGCACGGCGCCGTCGCGGCAGTCCACCTCTCTGCACACCAGTTCGCCGTTGTCGAGGCGGACGACCAGCCTGTCCAGCGACCCGGGGTCGGGATCGAACTCCAGCAGCAATTCGAGCGTGCCGCCGCAAGGCAGCCCGAAACGGTGCGCCTCATCCGCGCTGACGCCATAGCGCAGCAGTTCCGGCGGCCCCTCGGGAATCGCTCCGCGGCCATAGGCCTGCGTGTAGCGGTCGATCAGGTCGTCCTCGATGCAGCCGCCCGATACCGATCCCACCACGCCGCCGTCTTCGCACAGCGCCATCATCGCGCCGACGGGCCGCGGCGACGACCCCCAGGTGCGCACCACCGTGGCCAGCACGGCGCGGCGCCCGGACGCCCGCCAGCTTTGCAAGGTGCGCAGCACCAATGTGTCGATCGTGTCCATGTTTACCCTCGGTCCGTGCCGCCGTCGCACGAACAATGCGCCGCATCGTGCTCGGGCAGCCTTGCCGCGGCCCTGCCAGGACGGTACGTCCATCGAGGATGGATGCAAGGCGCAAGGCTGGACCGGGCTTCGCTGAAATTGTGCCAGGTAAGCAGTATGCCAATAAAACAGCCCCCCCTGCCCGGCTGGCCGCCGTCCAGCCGGAAGGACGACATCCTTGCCACGGCGGAAAGCCTGATCGGGCCAGGATTGGGCCGCCTGGCGCAACAGCGGTATTCTTGCGCTCTCGCGGGACCCCTACACAACGCAAGCAGAAGCGCAACGGAAATCATCGACATGAACATCCACACGGGCCGCAAGGCGGACACAGGCGGCTGGCTGATCCTGTTGGTGCCCCCCTTGTTCTGGGCCGGCAACTTCATCGTGGGCCGCGCCATCCGCGACGACGTGCCGCCCATGATGCTGGCCTTCGCCCGGCACGTGGTGGCCTTTGCCTGCCTGCTGCCCTTCGGCTTGCCGGCCATCCGGCGCGACTGGCGCCGCTACTGGGAACTGCGCTGGCTGCTGGTGCGCACCGCGATCTCGGGCCTGACGCTGTTCAGCGCGCTGGTGTACGTGGGCCTGCACTACACCACGGCCGCCAACGGCCAGTTGCTGAATTCGACCATTCCCGTGCTGGTGCTGCTCTTGGCCGCCCTGTTCTTCGGCCAGAAACTGGTGGCCCGGCAGGTGCTGGGCCTGGCGCTCAGTTGCGCGGGCGTGCTGACCATCATCACGCACGGCAACCTGCAGGACCTGCTGTCCCTGTCGTTTTCGCAAGGCGACCTGATCGTCTTCGGCGCCATGGCGTCGTTCGCCTTGTTCTCGCTGTGGCTGCGCGCGGTGCCCGCGGACCTGAGCCGCATCGGGATGCTCAGCATCCAGCTGGGCATCACGGTGGCGGCCATGTTGCCGTTCGCCGTCATCGAATACCTGTCCGGCGCCCGCACGAACTGGAGCGGCACGACTGTCGCGGCCATCCTGTACGTCGGCATCGTGGCCTCGCTGCTGGCCAACCTGCTGTACGCGATCGGCGTGGCGCGCATCGGGCCGGCCAAGGCCTCGCTGTTCATCCATCTGCTGCCGGTGTACGGATCGCTGATGGCCGTGGGTTTCCTGGGCGAGGCCCTGCATCCGTATCACGCCGTGGGCATCTCGGTGATCATCGCCGGGCTGGCGTTGTCCCGCACGGCGCCGCCGGCCGGCGCCCGCCACGCTCCGGCGCAAAACGCCTGACTCGCCCCTTCTCATCCACTCTTGCGCTTCGAGACTTCCCATGCCCCTGCACATCCAGACCCCGCTGTTGGCATCCCGCGCCCTCAGCCGTCTCGCCGGCAAGCCGGTCTGGCTGAAGCTCGAAGCCCTGCAGCCATCGGGGTCGTTCAAGCTGCGCGGCGTGGGCGCGGCCTGCGAGGCGCATGCCCGCAATGGCAAGACCCGCCTCGTCTCGTCTTCGGGCGGCAACGCCGGGATCGCGGTGGCCTACGCCGGCCGGCAACTGGGCATTCCCGTGACGGTGGTCGTGCCCGAAACCACCACGGCGCGCGCCAAGGCGCTGATCGAGCAGGAAGACGCCACCGTGATCGTGCACGGCGCCTCGTGGATGGAAGCCAACGCGCTGGCCCAGTCCATGCTGGCCGACCCGGCCGTGGCCTTCGTGCATCCGTTCGACGATCCGCTGATGTGGACGGGCCATGCCAGCATGATCGACGAGGCCGTGCAGGCGGGCGTGGCGTTCGACTCGGTCATCCTGTCGGTGGGCGGCGGCGGCCTGCTGTCTGGCGTGGTCGAGGGCTTGCGGCGCAACGCGCTGGCCCAGCTTCCGGTGCTGGCCATGGAGACCGTGGGCGCGGATTCGCTGGCCCAGGCCATGCGGGCCGGCAGGCGCGTCGAACTGGACGCCATCACCAGCGTGGCCACCTCGCTGGGTGCCAAGGCGGTATGCGAAAACGCCTATGAACTGAGCAGGACGCACGACATCCGCAGCGTGGTGGTGACGGACCTGGAGGCCGTCGACGCCTGCGAGCGCTTCCTGGCGGATCATCGCATCCTGGTCGAGCCCGCGTGCGGAGCGTCGCTGGCGGCCATTTATGCGCGAGACCAGGCCATGATCGCGGAGGTGTCCGCGCCGCTGGTGATCGTGTGCGGCGGCGCCACGGCCGACCTGCCGCAGATCCAGGCGTGGCGCGAGCGGCTGTCGGCTTGAGGCCTGCGTTCGCCCCGCCAGGAAGACCCGCGCCAGGCAGCGGACTGGCGGCCCGCGCCTGACGCCGTGCCGCTATTCCTTGTCGCTGCCGTCCATCCTCAGCAGATGGCCGGTGCGGTCGATCTTCGCCTTGAGATACGCCAGGTTGTGCTGATTGGCGTGCACGCCCGTCAGGCGGCACCTGGCCACTTCGATCCCCAGTTGCTCCAGCTGCTGTTTCTTGTCGGGATTGTTGGTGACCAGCTCGATGCGGGTGATGCCCAGCGCCTTCAGCATCTGCGCGGCGGCGGTGTAGTCGCGGTCGTCCACGCCATGTCCCAGTTCCAGGTTGGCGGCGTAGGTGTCGCGGCCCTGTTCCTGCAGGCGGTAGGCGTCCAGCTTGGAATACAGGCCGATGCCGCGCCCCTCCTGGCGCAGGTAGAGCAGATAGCCGCCCTCTTCGTTCAGCACGCTGAGCGCCTCTTGCAACTGGGGGCCGCAATCGCAGCGCAGCGACCCGAACACATCGCCCGTCAGGCATTCGGAATGCAGCCGCACCACGGGGATGGGGCCCGGCTTGCCCAGGCGCAGCGCCACGTGCTCCTTGCCATCGGCCAGGCCGTTGAAGCTGTACGACTGCGCCAGCGTGTCGGTGCCATCGGCCAGGCGGACAGGCAGTTGCACCGTCACGCGGATCGAGGCGGCGGGTTGCACGGGTGGGGTCTGAGGGGCTACGGCAGTCAAAACGGAAAACCAACTCGGTGGAAATGAAAACGGGCCTGGCGCGGGCGAACACGGTGAACCGGCTTGATCTTGCCGGGGGTCGAGGATTGGTACGATAGCACTGCCGCCGTCAGGCAGGCCGCGCACGGGGCTGTGTACGCATCGGCATGGCGGCGGGCGCGCTGCGGCATTTCACGGGAAAGGAAGCGGATGTCCACGATTCAAACCAACGATTACCGGGTGCCCACCGATCAAGGCGGGCTTTTCGTGCGGCGCTGGACGCCAGGCGAGGAGGGCTTCGGCGCCCTGCCTCCCATCGTGATGCTGCATGACTCGTTGGGCTGCGTGGACCTGTGGCGAGATTTTCCGGCGCACCTGGCTTCGGCCACCGGCCGTGACGTGATCGCCTACGACCGCCTGGGTTTCGGCCGGTCCGATCCCAACCCCGGCACCTTGCCCCCCCTGCACTTCATCCAGGCCGAGGCGGACGAAGGCTTTCGCAGCGTGCGCGAGGCCCTGGCGCTGGAGCGTTTCGTGCTGTTCGGGCACAGCGTGGGCGGCGGCATGTCGGTGGCCTGCGCGGCGCGCCATCCGTCGGCCTGCGCGGGACTCATATGCGAATCGGCCCAGATGTACGCCGAAGACCGCACCCTGAACGGCATCCGCGACGCCAGGCAGGCGTTCGCCGATCCCGCCCAGTTGCAACGGCTGGCGAAGTACCACGGCGAGAAGGCCGAATGGGTGTTGCATGCCTGGATCGATTCCTGGCTGGCGCCCGAGTTCGCCCGCTGGAACCTGGACGAGGAACTGCGCCAGGTGCGCAGCCCGATCCTGTCGCTGCATGGCGATACCGACGAATACGGTTCCACCGAACATCCCAGGCGCATCGCCAGCCTGGCCCCGGCGGACACCACGCTGCACATCCTGCCCTCTTGCGGGCATGTGCCGCATCGGGAGCAGGAAGACGCAGTGCTGGGATATGTGAAGGCCTGGCTGGACACGGTGAAGCCGTAGACACGCCATCGGCGCGCCCGGGAAAATCCGGCGCCCGCGGCGGGCGGGCGTGCCGTCCGTCCAGGGTGCCGATCAGGCCGCCGGCTGCGCGGCAGGCCAGACGCGCTCGTCCGGCAGCCAGTACACCACGCTGTCCCCGCCTTCCTGCCGCTCTTGCACCTGCAAGGGACTGAGCCGGCCCTTCATGTTGAGGCCGCCCATGCAGGCGCCGGTGTCGGGCGCAAACGTGGCGCCATGCTGCGCGCACATCAGCTGGTCGCCCGCGCGCGTGAAGACGCTGCCTTCCCAGTCGATGGCGATGCCCATGTGCAGGCAGCGGTTCAGGTAGCCGTACACCCGGTCCTGATAGCGGATGAAGAACACGGAGGTCGGGCCGTGCCGATCCTGCGCGGCCAGTTTCACGCAAAGCCCGCCATTGACGAGTTCGTCGCTGCGGCACACGCGCACCGCGGTTGTCTCTGACATGCCACCTTCCCGTTTGGTTTTTCGAAGCCGTGAGATCGACGCACGACCCTGGATGGTACCCGAGGGCGCGCGCCGGCTTCCCGCCGCATCGGCTTATCGGTGACAATCCGCCGATTCCACGATGCGGCAGACCAGCATGACCGACTTCCCGGCGCACGATCCCGATACCGGACACCTTGGCCGTCCAGGGTCGCCGCGCGAGGTACTGGGCGCCTTCCTGAAGCTGGGCCTGACGTCGTTCGGCGGGCCGGTGGCGCACCTGGGCTATTTCCGCGCCGAATTCGTCGAGCGCCGCCGCTGGCTGGACGACCGGAGCTATTCCGATCTCGTGGCCCTGTGCCAGTTCCTGCCGGGGCCGGCCAGCAGCCAGGTCGGTTTCGCGTTGGGGCTGGGCCGGGCCGGCTGGCTCGGCGCGTTGGCCGCCTGGGCCGGCTTCACGCTGCCCTCCGCCCTGCTGCTGGTGTTGTTCGCGTTCGGCATCGAGCATTGGGCGGGGCTGGCTGCGTCGGGCCTCGCCCATGGGCTGAAGGTGGCTGCCGTGGCGATCGTCGCCCAGGCGGTCTGGGGGATGTCCCGGTCTCTGTGCCCCGACCGGATGCGGGCCGGCATCGGCATCGCCGCCGCGCTGCTGGCGCTGGCGCTGCCCAGCGCCCCGGGCCAGATCGGCGCCATCGTCGCCGGCGGCCTGATCGGACGATGGGGGCTGCGCCTGGGCCGCCTGCCGCCGTCGCAACACCGCGATTACGGCGTTTCCCGGCGCATGGGCGCCGCGCTGCTCATGCTGTGCGGCGCCTTGCTGGTGGCACTGCCCGTGCTGGCGGCGGACGCCCGGTCGATGCTGCTGCCCGCCATCGCCACCGTCTACCAGGCGGGCGCCCTGGTGTTCGGCGGCGGGCACGTGGTGCTGCCGCTGTTGCAGGCCGGTGTGGTGCAGACGGGCTGGGTCGGCAGCGAGGCGTTCCTGGCCGGGTATGGCGCGGCGCAGGCCGTGCCGGGTCCGCTGTTCACGTTCGCCGCCTACCTGGGCGCCCTCATGCCCGCGCCGTTGGGCGGCTGGGCCGGCGCCCTCGCGATGCTGCTGGCCATCTTCGCGCCCGCCGTGCTGCTGGTGGCCGGCGCGCTGCCGTTCTGGGAGGCGCTGCGCCAGCGCGCGGGAATCCAGCGCGCCTTGGCGGGCATCAACGCGGCGGTGGTCGGCCTCCTGGGCGCGGCGCTGTACGACCCGGTCTGGACCAGTGCGATCCACACACGGGCAGACGCCGGGCTGGCCCTGGCGGCATTCGGACTGTTGGCCGTGGCAAGGGTGTCGCCGGTCATCGTGGTCGGCCTGGCGGCGGCCGCGGGGGCATGGCTGGCCTGACCGGTACGACGGGCGGCGGCCCGGCCGTCCAACGGGCACAATATCGGATTTTCCGAACCGGAAAGATCGTCGTGCCGACCCTGCTCAAGGCCCATGCGGGCGCCCTGCTACTGTGTCTTGCCGCTTGCGCCCAGGCGGCCGAACCGGCCGCGGATCCGCCCCAGGCGGAAATCGCCGCCCTCAAGCGCGGTTTCGCGGCCTTGGAAGCCAGGAAGCCCGATGCCGCCGTCGATACGTTCCGTGGCCTGTCCACGTCGGCCAACCCCGATATGGCGGCGCTGGCGCTGGAGGGCATGGGGCACGCCTACCGGCAGAAACTGGATTTCGCGAAGACGGTGGCGTCGTTCGAGAAATCCCTGGCGCTGCCCACGACAATGCCCCGGGATCTGCCCGCCCTGCATCAGCACATCGGCATGGCGGCGGTGCTGGCCGGGCAGTATGGCAACGCCGTCGAGCACCTGTCCCGGTGGAAGACCTCGTGGGAGGCCCACGAGCCCAGCAGCGCCTACGAGCACGCTCCCAGTGTCCTGGTCTATCTGGCGGTGGCCTTGGCGGAACAGCGCCAGTATCCGCAGGCATTGAAGGCCATCGCGCAATCCCAGGCCCTGAAACCCTCGCCGGGCGCCAGCACGATCCAGGCCGCCATCGACGCGGCCGCCAAGTCCGGCAAGGCCAGGCCGGGCGCCATCGCGGGGTGGCTCAAGCCCAGCCCCTGACGGGGGCCGAAGCACGGCCGCCCGACGGCATCGGCTGCCCCGCCAGGCCGCGGCGGGGGAC
This sequence comes from Bordetella ansorpii, assembly GCF_900078705.1. Lineage (GTDB taxonomy): Bacteria > Pseudomonadota > Gammaproteobacteria > Burkholderiales > Burkholderiaceae_B > Bordetella > Bordetella ansorpii_A. Next base: position 89,227 of record NZ_FKIF01000007.1, on the reverse strand, counting down.
GGCGGGGCAGTTCCGCGCGCTCAAGCTGACATTTCGCTTGATGATGAAATGTTATTTCATTACACTGCCGACCCTCGACGCCCTGGGCCGACGCTTCGACCGGCGCCAGGCTTCCCCCGCCGCCCGCCGGCTTGCCGTTGCCGTACCCGATGACTGGTCTTTCTTCCTCCGTTCCCTCTTCCCGCCTGCTGTCCATCGATGCCCTGCGCGGCCTGGTCATGCTGATCATGCTGCTGGATCACGTGCGCGAAACCGTGTATCTGCATGCCCAGGTCACCGATCCCATGGACGTGGCCAACACCCCGCCCGAGCTGTTCTTCTCCCGCGTGCTGGCGCATCTGTGTGCGCCCGTTTTCGTCTTTCTGACCGGACTGTCCGCCTGGCTTTACGGCCAGAAAGCGGGCAGCCTGAGCGCCACCAGCGCCTTCCTGGCCAAGCGCGGCCTGTTCCTGGTGGTGCTGGAGTTCACGCTGGTCAACTTCGCCTGGACGTTCCAGTTCCCGCCCTCGGTGGTCTACCTGCAGGTGATCTGGGCCATCGGCCTGTCGATGCTGGCGCTGGCCCTGCTGGTGCGCCTGCCCCGTCCCGCGCTGATCGCGGTGGGCGTGGCGCTGGTGGCCGGCCACAACCTGCTGGACGGCATCCACGTGGCGGTGGGCGAACCCGGTTTCGTGCTTTGGGCCATCCTGCATGACCGGGGCTGGATCGAGGTCAGCGAATCGCTGCGCCTGCGCACGTCGTATCCGCTGCTGCCCTGGATCGGCGTGATCGCCCTGGGCTATGCGTGCGGTCCGTGGTTCGCGCGCACGGTGGCGCCCGCCGAACGCCGGCGGCGCCTGTGCCTGGCGGGTGTGGGCGCCCTGGCGCTGTTCGTGGCGCTGCGCACGTTCAACGCCTATGGCCAGGCGCAGGGCTGGAGCCCGCAGGACGACGCGGTGCGCTCGCTCATGAGCTTCATCAACATCACCAAGTATCCGCCCTCCCTGTTCTTCCTGCTGCTGACCCTGGGTCTGGGCCTGCTGCTGCTGGCCTGGCTGGAACGCCTGGACGCGCGCCCCGCCGTGCGGGTGATGTGCGTGTACGGCGCCGCGCCGCTGTTCTTCTACATCCTGCATCTGTATGTGCTGAAGGCGCTGTACCTGGCGGCCAGGGCGATGTGGGGCCCCAACCAGGGGCAGTATTTCAGCGTGGACGGCGTGGGCATGCTGTGGGTGCTGACGGTGGTGCTGGGCGTGGCCCTGTACTGGCCGGTGCGCGCCTTCGGACAACTGAAGGCCCGCCGCCGCGACATCGCGTGGCTGAAGTACCTGTAAGACGGGCACGCCATGACGCACGTATCCCGATGGCGCGCGGCCTGCCTGTCGCTGGGCCTGGCCTCGGCCGCGCCGGCCTTCGCAGCGCAAGCTGACGGTCCCACCCTGTTCGGCGTGGTCGACCTGGGCCTGGCCGGCTTCCACGACCGCGAACGCAGCAGTTCTCACAACATGCAGAGCGGCATGCAGTCCGGCTCGCGCTGGGGCTTGCGCGGCCGCGAAGACCTGGGCGACGGCCTTTATGCCCGCTATCACCTGGAAAGCGGCGTGCTGGCCACCACGGGACGCAGCGCGCAAGGCGGCCGCCTGTTCGGCCGCGGCGCCTGGCTGGGCGTGGGCGGCGCCTGGGGCGAACTGCGCGCGGGCCGGCAGACCTCGGTGTCGTCGGAACGGCTGGGCGAGTTCGATCCGTTCCTGGCCTCCTACCTGAACCTGGGCGCGCAGACCGCGTTGCTGCCCTTCAACGCCAACCGCGCCGACAACACGCTGGCCTGGCGCCTGCCGATGCCTGGCCCCTGGCGCGTGGCGGTCGACCACAGTTTCGATGCCACGGGCGGCGGCGGCTTCGCCACGAACAGCGCCAATCGCCTGGACAGCGCCGCGCTGGGCTATGACGACGGCACGTCGGCCGTGGCCCTGACCTACGAAGGCGGGCGCTGGGCCGCGGACACCGCCGAGGGCCGCGCCATGGCCGCGGCGGGCGGCGCCGAGCAGCCATGGGCGGTCTCGCTGGCGGGACGGCGCAAGATCGGCCCCGCCACGCTTTACCTGGCGTACTCGCACATGCGCCACGGCTCGACGCTGCCCGCCGCGCCGTCACCCGGCCAGACGCCCTACTTTCCTGGCGGCACGGTGCACGGCCTGCTGGCGGGCCTGGGCTGGCAGGTCGGCGCGGGAACGATCATGGCCTCGTGGCAATCCAGCATTCCCGAGCATGAGGGCGCACTGGCCCGGCAAGGCGCGACGCATGCGCAGCACATCGCCTCGGTCGGCTACTCGCACGACCTGTCGCGCCGCACGAACGTGTACGCCATTCTCGGCCAGTTGCGCGGCGCCTGGGAAGATGCCGGGTGGCGGCAGACGCAGTATGCGGTGGGCTTGCGGCACCGCTTCTGAAGCCTGGCGGGCCATGCATGCCCTGCACGGCCCGGCCGCGCAGGCCGATCAGCCACGCGGTTCGGGCCGGGCTTGCGATGGCGAGGCCGACGGCACGCCGGGACGCTGCGTCAGGCGAACGTACGCTTCGTACTTCGCGCGGTACGCGGGGCTGTAGACGTCGGGCGTGCTCTCGGTGCGCCACTCCTCGTCCAGGCCGGCCTGCTTCCATGCCTGCAGGTCGCGCACGACGTCGGCGCGCGACAGCGTGCTCTCGCCCTTGGGCACAACGGTTTCTTCCCGGGCGTGCGCGGCGCCGATGGCCAGCATCGACAACATCAGGGTGGCGACGATCTTCAGGGATTGGGCTTTCTGCATGGTGTACCTCGACGAAGTTTGGACAAGGACGCCCGGGGTGGCCCGGATCTAGGCGCTGAGCGTCCATGCCTCCACTTTAGGGATCCACGCCTGACCCTTTCGGGACGCGAACGGGTCAGTGCTGTCAGGCATGCCTGGCAACACCTCGGACACCGAATCGAGCACGCTGGAACGACGCGACAGCACCGCCAGGCGGTCCACCAGGAAGTCCACGAAGGCACGTGCGCGCGCCGGCGGCGTGCGGCTGCCGAACAGCGCATGGATGCCCACGGGATCGAGCCGCCAGTGCGGCAGGATGGGCACCAGGCGCGAGTCCGATATCCCCGTGGCGGGCAAGGCGGCGATGCCCATGCCCGCCAAGGCGAAGCGCCGCACGATCTCCAGGTCATTGGCGCGCATCCTTGCCTGCGGCCGCACGGCGGCGCGCTCATCGTCCTGCACCAGCGTCCATGACATCAGCTCCGGGCAGACGTCGCAGCGCAGGCATTCATGGCTGTCGAGATCTTCCGGTGTCAGCGGGTTGTCGTGCCGCGCCAGATAGTCGCGCGAGGCATAGAGCCGGAACGGCACGAAGCCCAGGCACCGGGCCACCAGGTCGGAATCGGGTTGCGCGCCCCAACGCAGGGCCACGTCGAATTCGCGGCTGGCATCCCATCCCCGGCCGCCCGTGTAGTCGCAATGGAAATCCAGCGACGGCCAGTCCTGCGCGAACGCCTGGACCAGCGTGGAGAACCGCAGCGCGTCCAGGGGATCGGGCAGCAGCATCTTCAGCGTGCCGACGGGCTTGATGCCCTGTTGCAGCAGCACGTCCTGCGCGTCCGACACCTGTTCGACCAGTTGCCGGCAACGCTCGTAATACAACTTGCCCGCCTCGGTCAGCGCGATCTTGCGCGTGCTGCGCGCCAGCAGTTCCACGCCCAGGTGCTGCTCCAGCACCTGCAGGCGGCGCGACAGCGTCGAGGGCGGGACGTTGATCGACTCGGCCGTGCGCGACAGGCTCTGGCGCTTGGCGACCTCCACGAAGAACACGATGTCGTTGAAATTGAAGCCGTTGCCGGACAGTCTCATCATTCGTCCTTGTGCCGGTTGGCAGGCGGCGAACGAGGCGGCTGCGGGACGCAGCCCCGACATCCCGAGTACGCCGCAAGCAACAAGCCAGCCGAACTTTAGGCGTCCGTGCCTGTCAGTGCCTTGACGCGCTGCTGACAGAATGACAGCAACTCGCCCCCTGCCGTGATGCCTGACAGAATTGTCAGTTGGCGGACAGCCCCCCGACCCGCTACATTGCCTACAGTTCCCCCCGAACTGGGCCATTGCGCCCGTGGCGTGTCCATAAGAAAGGCAATGATTCCCGTGCGTGTCCTGATCATCGAGGACGAGGAAAAGACCTCTTCCTACATTCTTCGCGGCCTGGTCGAACAGGGCTATACGGTCGATACGGCCGCCAACGGCACCGACGGCCTGCACTATGCGCTGGAGTCCGACTACGACGCCATCGTGCTCGACCTGATGCTGCCCGGGATGAATGGCCACGCCGTGCTGGACAACCTGCGCCGCCGCAAATCCACGCCCGTCATCATGCTGTCGGCGCGCGGTACCGTACACGACCGGGTCGATGGCCTGCGCAAGGGCGCCGACGACTACCTGGCCAAGCCCTTCTCGTTCATCGAGCTGGTGGCCCGGCTGCAGGCGCTGACCCGCCGCCGCAGCGACACGCTGGAAGCCACCGTCCTGAACATCGACGACCTGTCCATCGACCTGCTGGCGCGCCGCGCGGTGCGGGCCGGGCAACGCCTGGAACTCACGGCCAAGGAATTCTCGCTGCTGACCCTGCTGGCGCGCCGCCAGGGCGAGGTGCTGTCCAAGCTGATGATCGCCGAGCAGGTCTGGGACATGAACTTCGACAGCGACATCAACGTGGTCGAAGTCGCCGTCAAGCGCCTGCGCGCCAAGGTCGATGCTCCGTACGAGAACAAACTGCTGCACACCGTGCGCGGCATGGGCTACGTGCTGGAGGCGCGCGCGGACGGCCTGCCTGCCGCCGTCGCATGATCCGCCGGCTGTCCATCGCGGGCCGCCTGGCGGCCATGATCGCCATCACGGGCGCGGTCGTGTTCGGCAGCGTGGCCATGGTGCTCTACCACGTGCTCGAAGAGGCCGTGCGCAACCAGATCCGTGGCGAACTGACCCTGCAGCATACGCTGCTCGACCCCCTGATCTCTTACCGCGACCGGCTGGAAGACTGGGGCGTCGTCCACACCAAGCTGAACGCGATGCAGGAAAACGGCCGCATCCGATACTGGATCCTGTCGGACGATGCACGCTGGCGCCACGGCCCCACGCCCAAGATCAACGACGACGGCCCGCTCAAGGACGACGTCGTGCACACCGTGCACGACGAGAACGAACGCATCTGGTGCCTGCTGTCGCGCAAGATCGCGGGCCGCGGCGAACGCCCGGCCGTGCGCTTCGTCATCGCCCTGGACTCCACCTCGTACCTGCACACCAAGGACCGCTTCGTCCACATGCTGCGCGTGGCGTCGGGCCTGGGCATCCTGCTGGTGGCGATCCTGGGCTACTGGGTGGCCAAGGTGGGGCTCAGCCCGGTGCGGCGCCTGAGCAAGCAGGCCAACGCCCTCCCCCCGAACGATCCTCGCCAGCGGCTGGCCATCGACCCCGCGCCCGACGAGATCCGCGAACTCGCCGAGTCGATCAACCATTCGCTGGCGCGCCGCGAGGCGGCCTGGCGGCAGCTGGAGGGCTTCAACGCCGACGTGGCGCACGAATTGCGCACGCCGCTGACCAACCTGATCGGCCAGACCCAGGTGGCCCTGAGCCAGCCACGCCAGGCCGGCGAGCTGCAGGACCTGCTGGCCTCGAACCTGGAAGAGCTGGAGCGCATGAGCGGCATCGTCAACGACATGCTGTTCCTGTCCAGCGCCGACAACGGCACGCGGGCGTCCGAATTGAGCAACATCTCGCTGCGCGAAGAGGCCGAGAAAACCGTCGAATATCTGGAAGAATCCTTCAGCGAGCGGCGGATGGACGTGGTGCTGCGCGGCGACGCGCAGGTGTGCGCGGACCGCCGGCTGTTCCATCGCGCGCTGGCCAACCTGTTGTCCAACAGCGCGCGCTACGCGAACGCGCCCTCCACCGTCACCGTCACCATCGCGCGGGATGGCGCATATGCCGCCGTGAAGGTGTCGGACCACGGCGACCCGATCCCCGTCTCGCAGCAGTCGCAGCTGTTCGAGCGGTTCTATCGCGCGGATGCGGCCCGCACCCGCAGCGGGGCGCATCACGGGCTGGGCCTGTCGATCGTGCGCGGCATCGCGCGCATGCACGGCGGCGATGTGTTCATGAGCAGCGAAGGCGGGGTGAACACGTTCGGCTTCCGCTTGCTGCTGAAGCCCTGAGCCAGCGCGACGGCCAGGTCAGGCCTGGCGGATTCAACCCGGCGCCCGCTCGTCCCTCGCCAGGCAGCAGGCAGTCAGCACCTGGCCGCCGTCCCAGGCGTGGCGCACCCGGATGGACTGCCCCGCGCGCCAGTCCCGCGCGTGCCAGTCCCGCGTCAAGGTCAGCCGGATCGCTGCCGGCTCCAATGCGGTCGCTTCCACCGCGTCGAACTCCTGGAACACGCGCAGGCGCGGATACAGGGCCTTGTACAGCGCCTCCTTGGCCGAGAACAGCAGCGTCAGGGCCTGCTGCCTGTCGAGCCCTGTATCCAGGCGCCGCAGCTCGGCCTCGGTGGCGATCAGGGCTTGCACTTGCGCCACGGTCTCGACGCCGATCAGCTCCTGCAGATCGAGGCCCAGGCCCTCGCAGCGGGAGGCGCTGGCGGCGCCCGCGATGGCCCAGCGGTTGCCATGGCTGATGCTGCCCACCCACCCCGCCGGCCAGACCGGCAGGCGGCCATCGATGGGCAGGATGCCGTCAGCGGGCATGTCCGCCGCACGCACGCCGGCGCCATGCAACGCCCGCGCGGCGCAGACGCGGCCCGCCACGAACTCGTTGCGGCGCTTGTCCGCCATGTTGGCCGTCAGCCCCGCCAAGGTCTGCGCGGCCCGTGGCGGCAACGTCCGCGTTGCCTGTGCGATGCCATCCGGATCGATGCGCAGGGACGAAAGGCCGACCCAGTCCGGCAGCGCGAGGGTGCGTCGCAAGGCATCAAGCATGGCGTCGGACCCCGGAGCGGCCCGGCATGGCATGGCGGGCCGCTCCGCGCGTTGATCGCGCGGTCGGCGCCGCAGCCGGCAAATCATGCAGGAGGACCTTCATGGCGGGACGAGGCGAGTGAACTTGCACCAATGTGAGGCGCCAGCGAGACCGCGGCGCATTTCCGGAAAGGACGAGCCGGATTGTCCTATATCGCCTGCCGGCGCGCAGCATGGACGATGGGCTCCCGCAGGAGCCCATCGATCAACTCGACCCGCTGCCGGATCAATTATCCATCTGGATCCCTTCGGCCTTGCTCAGGTCGCCCCACTTCTTCATGTCGTCCCGCACGATCTCGGCGAACTTCTGCGGCGTCGTCGGCGAAAGCTCCACCCCGGTCGCCTCGGCGTAAGCCTTCATCTGCGGCGACGCCATCAACGTCGCCACCATCTCGTTCAGTTCGGCGATCTTCTGCGGCGGCGTGCCCTTGGGCGCGAACAGCCCATACCAGTTGTTGGCGTACACGTTGGGAATGCCCAACTCGTCGAAAGTCGGCACATCCGGCAGCACCGGCGACCGCTTCGGCGCGGCAATCGCCAGCGCGCGCGCCTTGCCCGCCTTGATCTGCGGCATCAGGCCCGACACGTCGCCGATGAAGCCGGCCACCTGTCCGCCGATGGTGTCGGTGATGGCGGGCGCGGCGCCCTTGTACGGCACGTGCAGGATCTGATTCGCGCCCGTGGCCTTCTTCAGCTGCACGATGGCCATGTGCGGCATGCTGCCCACGCCGGACGAGGCCATCGACAGGCCATCGCCCTTTGCCTTGGCAACGAAGTCCTTGGCGGTCTTGAGCGGACTGTTCTCGCCCACGATCAGCACCTCGGGCACCGACACCAGCAGCGAAACCGGCGTGAAGTCCTCGATGGGATCGTAGATCAGCTTGGGATACAGGCCGGGGTTGATCGAGATGGCGCCCACCGAGCTCAGGAACAGCGTATTGCCATCCGGACGCGAGCGGCCCACGTAGGTCGCGGCGATGGCGCCGTTGCCCCCGGGCTTGTTCTCGACCAGCACGGGATGCTTGAGCGCCTTCTCCAACTGCTGCGCCACGATGCGCGCCAGCGAGTCGGCCGGACCGCCCGCCGGGAACGCCACCACCAGGCTGGTGGGTTGCTGCGCCTGCGCGCCGGCCAGTCCGGCCAGGCTCAGCAGCCCCGCCGCCAGGCACTTCAACATTCGCTTATGCATGGTTTCTCTCCTCTTTGTTTACTTATCGATGGATGCGCGCGCGCATCAAAGGGGCGTGGCCCCTTGGGTGTTGACGAACAGGGAATAGATGGACGTGCAGGACGCCATGAACAGCCGGTTGCGGTGCTTGCCGCCGAAAGCCAGGTTGGCGCAACGCTCGGGCAAGGCGATGCGGCCCAGCCGCTCGCCCTGCGGCGAGAACACGTGCACGCCGTCCAGTTCCGGCGTGCCCATGCCCCAGCCGCACCACAGGTTGCCTTCCACGTCGACCCGGAAGCCGTCGGGCGTGCCGTGGCCCGCATCGACCAGCACGCGCGGCTCGCCCAGCGCGCGGCCCCCGTCCAGCACGTCGCAGGCCACGATGTTGCGGGGACGCGCGCGGGATTCGATGACGTACAGCTTCGATTCGTCGGGCGAGAACGCCAGCCCGTTGGGCCCATTGATGGTGTCGCACATCTTGGTCACCGCGCCGCTGTCGGGACAGATGCGGTACACCGCTGCGGGCAGCTCCTGCGTGGCTTTTTCGCCCTGGTAGTAGCCGACGATGCCGAACGGCGGATCGGTGAACCAGATCGAGCCATCCGACTTCACCACCACGTCGTTGGGCGAGTTCAGCCGCTTGCCGTCGTACTGGTCGGCCAGCACGGTGATGCGGCCGTCGTGCCCGGTGCGCGTCACGCGCCGGCCCAGGTGCTCGCAGGTCACCAGCCGGCCCTGCCGGTCGCGCGTGTTGCCGTTGGCGTGGTTCGACGCATGGCGCCACACATGAGTCTGCCCGCTGGTCTCGTCCCAGCGCATGATGCGGTCGTTGGGCACGTCGCTCCACAGCAGGTAGCGGCCATCGCCGAACCACACGGGGCCTTCGGCCCAGCGGCAGCCGGTGGCCAGGCGCTCGACCGCCGCCAGCGGCAGCACCAGTTTCTCGAAGCGCGGGTCCAGCGCGATGACGGCCGGATCGGGATAGCGTCCCGGCGTGGCGGGATCAGTCGCAGCGCGCACTCATGCCTCCGTCGACGACGATCTCGGTGGCGGTGATGAAGCGCGCCTCGTCCGAAGCCAGGAACAGCGCGGCATTGGCGGTATCCATGCCGTCGCCCATGAACGGCAGCGGAATGCGCGCCTGGCGCTGCGCCAGCAGGGTCTCGACGTCGCCGCCGGCGCGCTGGCCGGCCAGCCGCACCTCGACCATGGGGGTGTGCATCTGCCCGGGAATCACCGTGTTGCAGCGGATATTCTTCTTGGCGTATTCCAGCGCCACCACGCGCGACAGCTGGATCACGCCGGCCTTGGCGCTGGCGTAGCCCACCTGCGCCGAGCCGGTCCAGCGGATGCCCGAGGTCGACGCGATGTTGACGATGGCCCCGCCGCCCTGGGCTTCCATCAGGGGCAGCACGTGGCGGCAGCCCAGGTAGACGCTTTTCAGGTTGAAGTCGATCTGCTGGTTCCAGGCGGCTTCGTCCAGGCCGACCGGGCCGCCCTTGCGCGACCCGCCCACGTTGTTGACCAGGATGTCGATACGGCCCCAGGCGTCCATGCAGGCCTGCACCAGATCGCGCACGGCGTCCGAAGACGTGACGTCCGCCTGCCAGGTCCGGATCTCGCCGCCCGCCTCGCGCACGCGCGCCACGGTTTCTTCCATGGCGTCGGGGTCCATGTCCACCGCGAAGATCCTCGCGCCCTCTTGCGCGAAGCGGCAGGCGATGGCCCGGCCATTGCCCCAGCCCGGCCCCACGCTGCCCGCGCCGGTGACGATCGCCACCTTGCCCTGCAAACGGCCCGTCATGATGTGTGCTCCTCGTTGTCGTTCGTATCGCCGGCGCGGGGCTTCGGACTCAGCGTCCGAACGTCACCGTGCTGCCGTCGTCCGGCTGCACCTCGAAGACGTTGATCGTCATCGAGATCAGCGTGTAGTAGCCGGCGATGCCCACCAGGTCCACCACGCGCGGCTCGTCCAGGACCCGCACGGCCTCTTGGTACAGGGCGTCGGGCACCTGCCGGGTCTCCAGCAGCGCCTGCACGAAGCGGTAGACCACCGACTCGTCCTCTTTCTCGAAGACCGGCGCGTCGCCCAGGCGGATCTGCTCGGCCACCCGCTCGTCCAGCCCCGCCTTCAAGGCGATGGGATGATGCGCCCACCATTCGAATGACGAACGCCACCAGGCCGCCATCGTCAGGATGGCCAGTTCGGACAGGCGCGGCTCCAGGCTGGAGTCGTAGCGGCAGTACTGGCCCAGCGCCTGGGCATGCTCGGCCAGTCCGGGACGATTCAGCCAGATGGCCAGGGGCCCACGCACGCGGCCGCGCGGGCCGCTGGCGATGGCGTCGTATACACGGCGCTGGTGCTCGGACATCCGGGCGGCGTCGGGCGCGTTCAAACGGGGCATGAGTCAGTCTCCTTGATCTTTTCTCGAAGCGTCCGCGGGGGGCTACGGCGCGAAGCGGTACAGCGTGTGCGGGTTGTCCACCAGGATGCGCCGCCGCATCCCGTCATCGGGACACAGGCGCAGGAAGGTGTTGAGCAGTTCGCCGTCGTCCGGCATGTCGCCCGCCACGTTGGGATGGGGCCAGTCGGTGCCCCACAGCAATTGGTCGGGCATCGCGTCCAGCAGCGCGGACACCAGCGCCTCGCCATCGCCGAAGGGGCGGGTGGCCAGGCTGGACACGCGGTCCAGGCCGGAGATCTTCACCCAGGCCCCCGGATGCCCTTGCAGCGCCAGCAGTGCCTGGAAGGCCTCGCTGGCGACGCCCTGCCCGGCCGCCACGCGGCCCATGTGATCGATCACGAACGGCACGCCCAGGGCGGCCAGCCGGGGCAACAGGCCGGGCAGCGAGGCCTGGTCGGAATGCACGCACAGGTGCCAGCCGAACGGCGCGATGCGCGGCGCCATGGCGGCCAGCTCATCCCATCCGCCGTTGGCCAGGTGAGCCACGAAGTTGTAGCGCACGCCGCGTACCCCCAGCCGGTCCAGCTCGGCGATGCGCGCGGTCGCCACATCCGGCGGCAGCAAGGCCACCGCGCGGTATTGGCCCTGCCCTTGCTCCAGCGCATCCAGCGTGGGCGCCAGCTCGTAGCCATGGCAGCCCGGGTGCACGATCACGCCGCGCGTGAAACCCAGTTGCCGGTGCAGATGGCGGGCCTGCGAGAACGGCGCATCCGGCGGCGTATAGGGGCGGCCTTCGGCATACGGAAACACGTGCGCCGGGCCGAACACATGGAAATGCGTGTCGCAGGCGCCCGCCGGCAGCGCCTGGCCGGGCGGGGTGATCGTGGCGAGCGGCGGTGCGCAATCGGGCATGGACGGCATCGGAGGGATTGGAATCCCTGCATCATCCGCACCGCGCGCCAGCCCGGCAATGGCGCAAAGCTGACTTCTGATATAGAAAAAACGTATACCATTGCGCGCATGGATCTCAAGCAAATCCGCTACTTCATCATGGCTTGCGAAATGCGCAGCCTGTCGCGCGCGGCCGACGTGCTGGGGCTGTCGCAGCCCTCGCTCAGCCGGCAGATCCAGCTGCTGGAAACCGAACTGCGCCATCACCTGCTGCTGCGCACCGGACGGGGCGTAGAACCCACGCCGGCGGGCCTGCGCTTCCTGGCGCACGCCAAGGCGCTGGATGCGCTGGCCCTGCACGCCAAGGACGACATGCGCGCCTACGCGTCCACCACGCAGGACAAGGTGCGGCTGGGCATGCCCCACCGGGTGGCGCGACGCCTGGCGCCGCACATCGTGCAGACCTTCCGCCGCCTGCATCCCGACGCCGCGCTGACGCTGGCCGAGGGCCTGAGTTCGGAGATGAACGAGTGGCTGGTGAAAGACCGCGTCGACCTGGCCCTGCTGTACGACCCGCCGCCCTCGTCGCTGGTGCGTTTCGAATCGGTGTACCGCGAAGACCTGGTGCTGGCCTACAGCAAGACGTGCCGGCCGCTGCCGCCGCCTCGCGTGCGGGCCCGCGACCTGAACCGCTATCCGCTGGTGCTGCCCAGCGCGCCCAACACCATCCGCATGCTGGTGGACAGGACCTGCCGCGAGCTGGACGTGACGCTGGACATCGTGGCCGAGGTGGACGTGGTGCACACCATCCTGCAGACCATGGCGCAGGACACGCTGTACACCATTCTTCCCAGGTCGGCGCTGCACGACATGCCGGGGCAGGACGCGCTGGGGTATTCGGAGATCGCCGAGCCGGTCATCATGAACAACCTGACACTGGCGCTGCCGGTGCGCGAACCGCTGCCGCCGCTGGTGGGCGCCACCGCGGCGATCATCCGGGGGTTGGAGATGGCGCGGCTGTTCGTCTGAGGGCCGGACGGCGCTCAGTTCACCGTCACGTTGGCCGCCTCGATCAGTTCCGCGAAGCGCGGCACGTCCTTGGCGATCAACGCCTGGAAAGCCGCCGATCCCCGCTCGCTGCCCGCGGGCGCCACCGCGGCCAGGTTTGCCAGCGAGGCGATCACCTCGGGATCCCGCAGCGCGGCGTCCAAGGCCTGCTCCAGCCGCGCGATCACGGACGCGGGCGTGCCTGCCGGGGCGGCGATGCCGTTCCACACGCTCAGGTCGAACTGCGGCACGCCCGCCTCGGCGAACGTGGGCACGCCGGGCAACTGCGGCAGCCGCTTGCCGGCGGCAACCGCCAGGGCCGTCACCCGGCCCGACGCGTGCAGCGGAATCATCGTGACCGTCTGGTCGATCACCGCGTCCACGGTGCCCGCCATCAGGTCCGCGATGGCCGGTCCCGCGCCGCGATACGGCACCTGAGTGCCCTGGGTGCGGGTCACGAACAGGAAGTTCGCCGCCGCGATGTGGCTGGTCGACCCCGAACCCGCATTGCCGAAATTCAGCGCATTGGGCCTGGCGCGCAACGTGTCCAGCATCTGCTTCACGCTGGTGATGCCGCTGGCCTTGCTGGCCGACAGCACCATCGGCACGGTGGCCACCAGCCCGATGCCCACCATGTCCCGGCGCGGGTCGAACTTCGACCGGGGATACAGCGACGGCGCGATCGCCAGCGAGCCCATGTTGCCGAAGGTGATGGTGTAGCCGTCGGGCGCGGCGCGCGCCACGCGCTGGTTGCCGATCATGGTGCCGCCGCCGCCCAGGTTCTCGACCACGAGGGTCTGGCCAAGGTTCCTGCCCATGGCGTTGGCGACGATGCGCGCCAGCCCGTCCGTCGAACCGCCCGGCGCATAAGGCACGACCATCGAAATGGCGCGCGACGGATAGTCCTGGGCCAGCGTGGGGCCGGCCGCCAGCGTGGCGCACAGCGCCAGCAAGGATAGTGATTTCATTGTCTGTCTCCCGGGCGCCGGCAAAGCCGCGCCCCTCGGCCTCACCGGGCCGATGTCTTGTCGTGATCGGATGACGGGCCAACCCGGTGGCCGGCCCGCCGGCTAGGACTGCCGCGTCTGGCGCGGCCGCAGTTCGATGCCCGCCAGGTGTTCGGACAGGCGCGCCACCGCGGTGTGGTCCTGCCCCTTGCCCAGCGATTTGCCGGCCGAGGCCCACATTTCGCGGCACAGCGCCGCGAACGGCGTCGGCGTGCCGGTGTCCTGCGCCATGCCCAGGGCGATGCTCAGGTCCTTGACCATCAGGTCCAGGCCGAAGCCGGAGTCGAAGGCGCGCGACAGCACGAACTGCTTGAACTTCTTCTGCGTGGAGTTGTTGGTGCCGGTCGAGGCATTCAGCACGTCGACGATCACCTCGGGATCCAGGCCGAACCGCTGGCCGATCAGCATGGCCTCGACGCCGATCAGGAAGCCGCCGGCCGACACCAGGTTATTGAGCGCCTTCATGGCATGCGCGCTGCCGACCGCGCCGGTATGCAGGACCGACGTGCCCATCGCCTGCAACACCGGACGCACGCGTTCCAGCGTGGCGGCCTCGCCGCCGAACATGATGGCCAGTTCGCCGGTGCGCGCGCGTGGCACGCCGCCCGAGACCGGCGCATCCACCAGTTCGCCGCCCGCCTCGGCCACGGCCCGCGCCAGGCGCTGGGTATGGGCGGGCACGCCGGAGCTCATCTCGATGATGACGGTGCCGGGCTGCATGCCCGCCAATACGCCGTCGGCCCCTTGCAGCACCGCCTCGACGATGGCGCTGGTCGGCAACATGGTGATCACCACGTCGCTCTGCGCGGCCAGTTCACGCCCGTTGGACGCGGCCTGGCCGCCGGCCTCTGTCGCGAAACGCGCGGCCTGTCCCGGCTGCGCGTCGCAGGCCGTGACGCCGTGGCCGGCCTGCAACAGGCGGCTGGCCATCGGCCACCCCATGCTGCCCACGCCGATGAAGCCGACCCGCACTGCCGCCGCGTTCATGGGATCACCTTCGTGCGGCGCACTCCGGTATGCGCCTCCGAGGCGCTCCGGCGCGCTCATTGCGGCCCCCGGGCGGGTTGTTCCTCGAACGCGCCCGCCTCCTCCAGCACGCCGTTGGCCACCTTGAAGGCGTCCAGGCCGGCGGGAATGCCGCAATACACCGTGGCGTGCAGCAGGATCTCCTTGATTTCGTCGGCCGTGACGCCATTGTTCAGCGCGCCTTTCACGTGCAGCTTGATCTCGGCCGGGCGGTTCAACGCCGTCAGCATCGCCAGGTTCAGCATGCTGCGCGTCTTCTTGTCCAGGCCGGAACGGCCCCAGGCATACCCCCAGCACCATTCGGTGGTGATGCGCTGGAAGGCCATCATGAAATCGTTGGCGCGCGCCAGCGAGCCGTCCACGTACTCGGCGCCCAGCACTTCGCGGCGCAGTTCCAGGCCCTGGTCGAACAGGGCCTGCACGGGGTTCTGCTTGTCTGCCATGGGATGTCTCCTTCAATTTTCGGTGGGATGGCGCGCGCGGACAGCCGCGGACGCAGCGATGCCGGACCTCTCGGTCGTCTCCGGTCTTTTTATATTGTCAGACAATCTGAATGTCAGTCAACTGAAAATGCGGACATACTGGCGTGACAACCGCGTCCCTGGAACCGGTGTGCCGCGGGATATAGTTCCGCCTTTGCCGCCGCGCGCGTGGCCGCTGGCCATGCCGCCCGCGCGCGCGGCCCGTTTCGCCAGCCGAGGATTTCATGGCCAAGCCGTCCGATTCCGTGTTCGAAAAGCCCAGCACCTTGCGTGCGCGGGTCGAGGACTATCTGCGCACTTCGATCATGCAGGGCCGGCTCAAGGGCGGCGAGAAGCTGCGCGAGATGGAACTGTGCGAGCAGTTGGGCATCAGCCGCCCCACCCTGCGCGAAGCCCTGCGCACGCTGGAGGCCGAGCGCCTGATCACCATCGAGCCGCATCGCGGCCCCACCGTGGCCACGCTGACGGCCAAGGCGGCGCGCGACCTGTATGCCTTGCGTGCCTTGCTGGAAGGCTATGCCGCGCACGAATTCGCGCGCCTGGCCAGCGAAGCCGACATCCAGAGGCTGCGCGCCACCGTCCAGGCCCTGCACCGCTGCGCCGCCCAGGCGGATCAAGGGGCGCTGCTGGCGGCCAAGCGCGCGTTCTACGACGTGCTGCTGGCCGGTTGCGACAACGAACTGGTCAAAGACATGCTGCCTGGCATGCTGTCGCGCATCAACCTGCTGCGCGCCACGTCGTTCTCCAGTCCCCGGCGCCTGCCGCGGAGCCTGGCCGAGATCGACCACCTGCTCGCCTGTATCGAACGGCGCGACGCGGCCGGCGCGCAGCAGGCCGCGCGAGACCACATCGCGAACGCCGAACGCGCCGCCCTCGAGGTGCTGCGCGAGCAGGACGCGAAACCGGCGTAGCCTTGTCCGTGCCTCCCTCATCGCACCGGGGGCTGGCCGCAGCGCACAAACGGACAAGCAGCGCACAAACGGACAAGCACCGCACAAACGGACAAGCACCGCACAAACGGACAAGCACCGCACAAATGGACAAGCACCGCACAAACGTCCAAGCGTAGCGGGGCTCGGCCGGATAGAGTGCAGCCCGTGAAGCGCGCGCCCGACACCCGGACGGCGCGCCTGACGTCCAGGAGGCGCGATGAGGTCATGCACAGCTATGCCGCCGGTGCGCTCCCGCAGGCGCGCACGCGCTGCCCTCGCGCGCGGGCCGCTGCACGGTCCGGGCGGCGACCGGCAACGCCAAGCCTTGCAGCCGGCGGCCCCGGCCCCTACGGCCGAATCCGCCTTGCTTTGCCTGTTCCCGCTCGAAGACGGATGGCACGGTTCGCCCAGCGCGGCGGACATGCTGGGCGGCATCCACCTGCCCACCACGCATCCCGAGCAACTGCTGGCGCTGGTCCACCAGGACGATCGCGCCGCCGTGGCGCGCGCCCTGGACCAGGCCCGGCTCGGCGCGCCCTGCATCGGCTTCTCGGCCCGGGTCGGCGCGCGGCGCGGCAGCCCGCGGCACCTGCGCTACGCCGCCCACGCGCGCCGCACGCCTGCCGGCACGCTGGAATACGTCGGCATCCTGCTCGACGAGACCGCGCAGATGCGCAGCAAGGAAGACCTGCGGCATCTGCAGGCACAGTTGGAGGCGTTGTCGCGCAGTTCGACCCTGGGCAAGCTGGCCGCGGCCATCGCCCACGAGATGCGCCAGCCGCTAGCCGCCATCGGCATCGGTGCGGGGGCGGCGCAGCGCTGGCTGGACCGCAGCCCTCCCGACTACGCCGAAGCCGCGTCATCGATGAAATCGATCCAGCGCGACAGTCTCCGCGCCCAGGGCGTGCTGGACAGCATCATGGCACTGGTGCAGCGCGGCAGCCCCACCTACCAGACGCTGCGGCTGCATACCCTGCTGGGCGATGCGCGCCTGCTGGTCCAATGGCTGGCCTCGGACAACGACGTGCGCATCGAGGCCGACGTGCCGCAGACGCTGCCCGCCGTGCAAGGCGATCCCATCCAGTTGCAACAGGTGCTGCTGAATCTGCTGATCAATGCCGTGCAGGCGGTGCGCGGCAACACGGGCCGGCAGGCGCCGCGCGTCGCGATCAACGGCCGGGTCGGCCCCGGCCGACGGCTGTTCCTGGACGTGAGCGACAACGGTCCCGGCATTCCCCCCGATCTGAAGGAACGGATCTTCGAGCCGTTCTTCAGCACGCGGCCGGAAGGCATGGGCATGGGATTGTGGCTGTGCCGCCGCATCGCGCTCGGGCACGGGGGTGAATTGCTGGTGGTGCCGGAAACGCCCGGCGCCACGCTAAGGCTGGTTCTTCCGGTTTCCAGATCGGGCGGCGCCGGCCAAGGCTAGACCGTGGCCGCGGCCACGAAGGCCGGGCACGCAGCGAGACGCCGCCCGGGCGGGTCAACGGAAGATGTCGACCATCATGCCGGTACCGGCGCCGATCATGGCGCCGGCCGAGCCGTCGCCGCCCGAGGCACGATCCACGCCGCCGCCGATCAGGCCGCCGGCCGCCGTGGCACAACCGTTCAGGACGACAACCAGGGCAATCGCCGCGAGTTTGCAGGCAGTCTTTCTCATAGCGTTCTCCTTGAGATTACTTGGAGGATTGTTCAACCAGATCGCGCCACACCACGCCCATGACGGGCGCGCCCATCTTGTCGGGATTGGCGCCGTACCAGGCGGTGATGCGTTCGGAGGCCTGCCACAGATTCATCTTCTGCAGCGTTTCCGTGATCTGCGTGCCCGCGCCGGGCGCCGCCTGGTTGTGCCGCTTGGCGTAGGCCGCCTCGGCCACGATCATGTTGGCCATGCCGATCAGGAAAGCGCGGCGCTCCTCGGCGCTGGCGGCCATCCAGCCCTTGCCGTCCACCACGATGGGGCTGCGCGCGGGCTTGCCGCTGGCGCTGGTGACCGGCGCGGTCTGCTGGGTGGCGCTGCCGCCCGAGTTCTCGCCCCGGGTCTGCATCTGTTGAGCATGGGCTGTTCCCAGCGCCGCTGCCATCAGCAGCGGAATCATCAGGCCTTGAAAACGCTTGTGCATGGATAGTTCTCCGTCAGAAAGTCCGGCTCGGGCGCGGGTGGCCTTGACCTTTGTTGTTCGTTGCGGAATCTGGCAAAACCATCTTACCCACGCAGGCGTAAGCAAGGGATGAGCGTTCGTAAGCAGGTGCTGCGTAGGTATCAGGGCGATTTGCCGTGATGTTTGCGATATTCCGCCGGGCTCACGCCGACGTGCCGGGCGAATGCGCGGCGCAGCGTATCCGCATTGGCGAAGCCGCAGCGATCCGCCACCGCCTTGGGCGCCACGCCCTGCTCCAGCAAGGTCCGCGCGGCGGCCACGCGCGTCATTTCGACCCAGGCCGCCGGCGTCATGCCGACTTCGGCGAGGAACAGCCGCGCGAAGTGCCGCGGGCTCATTCCCGCATGGTCCGCCAGGGCCTGGACCGACAACGGCAAGGCGGGATGGGCGGCTACCCAGCGCTGCACTTCCTGCAGCACGGTGCGTCCGACGGGTCTCGCCTGTCCCGTGCGGCTGAACTGCAGTTGTCCGCCGGGACGCTTGAAATACATGACCAGTTGGGATGCAACACGCGCAGCGATCTCGCGGTCCAGGTCTTCCTCGATCAACGCCAAGGCCAGATCCATGCCCGCCGTGACCCCGGCCGCGGTGCGCAATTTGCCGTCGCGGACGTACAGCGCGTCTTCTTCGACCGTCGCGCCGGGACAGGCGGCGGCCAGCGCCCGCGCAGCGGCCCAATGCGTCGTGACGCGCCGCCGCTCCAGCAGGCCCGCGGCCGCCAGAGGAAACGCCCCGGTACAAATCGACCCATAACGCCTGGACCGGGAGGCCGCGTCCCGCAGCCATTGCGCCACGCCGTTGCTCAATACCGAGTGCATGGCATGCGGGGCGCCGGCGACGAGCAAGGTGTCGATGGCGGGACACGCCGCTCCCACCACCATGTCGGGCAGCAGGCGAACCCCGGACGAGCTGCGCACGGGCCCCGGCTCGCAGGCCGCGACGCGCAGCGAATAAACGGCGCGCCCCGTCTCGGCATTGGCCTGCGCGAACACGTCCAGGGGGCCGGACACGTCCAGCAGTTGCACGCCGGGCAGCGCGAGGATGACGATGGTGCGGGTCATGGTGCGTATGTCGCTCGCTCACGCAAAATGGCAGTATATGACGTATCCAGTCAGTTAGAGACGGAAGGCTGAAGACCCAGAATGGGTCCTTCTTTTCTCACCTGGATTCCAACCATGCGTTTCGACGTCGACGGCATCGGCATTCCCGACAGCCAGCTTGCCCGCGAGATCACCGAGCTGGTGCGCGATACGGCTTCACCCCTGCTCTTTCATCATTCGAGCCGGGTCTATTATTTCGGCGCCCTGGCGGGCAAGCGCCGCAGCCTGGCCTTCGATCCCGAACTGCTCTATTGCGGCTGCATGTTCCACGACCTGGGCCTGACGCACCGCCACAGCAGCGCCTGCGAACGCTTCGAGGTGGACGGCGCCAACTGCGCGCGCGACTTCCTGAGCGCGCGGGGCATTGCGCAGCAGGACATCGATACCGTGTGGACGGCGATCGCCCTGCACACCACGCCGGGCATTCCGCAGCACATGCATCCCGTCGTGGCGCTGGTGACGGCCGGGGTGGAGATGGACGTGCTCGGCCTGAGCTATCCGGACTACACCGACGCGCAGCGCGAGGCCATCGTGGCGGCGCATCCGCGCGGCGGCCGGTTCAAGGAAGACATCATCCAGGCCTTCTACGACGGCATCCGCCACAAGCCCCGCACGACATTCGGCAACGTGAAGGCGGACGTCATCGCCGACAAGGACCCGGCCTTCCAGCCAGGCAACTTCTGCGACGTGATCCGCCGATCGGCATGGGATGCCTGACATGCCGGCGGCGTGGCCCGTGAACCCGGGCTGCGCGGCTCATGCCGCATCCGGCGCCATCAGGCGTTGGCGCCGCCGTCCACCGTCAGCCCCGCCCCGTTGATCGACCCGGCCTGCGGGCCGGCGACGAAAGCCACCAGCGCCGCCACGTCTTCCGCCTTGCCATAGCGCTTGATCGCCATGCGCTGGGCCTGCTGCGCGGCCTGCGGACCGTCGGCCGGATTCATGTCGGTATCGGTGGAGCCCGGATGCACGAGGTTCACGGTGATGCCGCGCGGCCCCAGGTCGCGCGCCAGGCCCTGCGTCCAGCCGATCAGCGCGGATTTGCTCAGGGCATAGAGACTGACGCCGGCCTCCGGCACGCGGGTGGCCAGGTTGCTGCCGATGGACACGATGCGCCCGCCCTCGGGCAGATACGCCAGGGCGGCATGGGAGGCCAGCACGACGGCGCGTACGTTCACGGCCAGCACTTCGTCCACCTCTTGCACCGTCAGGCCCTCGATGGGCCCGCCACGGAAGATGCCCGCATTGTTGACCAGGATGTCCAGGCCGCCCAGTCCGGAAGCGGCCTGGTCGACCGCCTGCCTGCCCGAGGCCGGGTCGGCGGCGCTCATGCGCACGATGGCCGCGTGCCGCCCGGTCTGTCGAAGCTCGGCCGCCAGGGTTTCGGCGGCCTGGGCCGACCGTTCATAGCCGATGGCGACGTCCGCGCCCTCGGCGGCGAGGCGGCGCGCGATGGCCGCGCCGATGCCCCGGCTGGCGCCGGTGACGAATGCTTTTTTCCCAGCGAGTGACGACATGGCAAACTCCCTTCTTCAAGTGATCGATATGGTTCGGAATGCAGGCTGGCCAGCCGTGGCACGAATTATATAATGATCGTTAAATAAATGGAGCACATCATGGCCGAACGTGGGCGCCCACGCGCTTTCGACCGCCAGCAGGCGCTTTGCCGCGCCATGGAGATCTTCTGGGAACGTGGCTACGAAGGCACGTCGATGGCCGAGCTGACGGCGGCCATGGGCATCGCGGCGCCCAGCCTGTATGCGGCGTTCGGCTCGAAGGACGGACTGTTCCGCGAGGCCCTGGCCTTGTACGTGACGGCGGAAGGCGCGGAGATCCGACAGGAAGTGCAGCGGGCCCGTTCGGCCCGCGAGGCCGTCGAAGCCCTGCTGATGGGCTCGGCGCGCGTCTATACGCGTCAAGGCAGGCCGAACGGCTGCCTGGTGGTGTTGTCGGCCCTGCAGGCCAATGGGGGCAACGAGGCCGTGCGCGCCGAACTGTCGGACATGCGCATGCAGAACATCGGCCTGTTGGCCAACCGCCTGGCGGCCGCCATGGAAACGGGCGAGATCGCCCGCCAGGCCGATCCGCAGGTCATTGCACGCTTCTACGTCACCGTGCAGCAAGGCATGTCGATCCAGGCGCGCGATGGCGCCAGGCAGGCGGAACTGGAAGCCGTCGCGCAGGCGGCGCTGGCCGCGTGGCCCGCGCTGGTATCCGCAGGGTAAGCAAAGGACGTCGGCCTTTCCAAGGGCGGATCCGAGGTGATCCGCCCTTGGCCCGGCTCAGGGCTAGCCGCCCGGCTTACGACTTGCCGATGTCGTGCAGTTCGCGCTGCATCGACATGGCGTCCAGGCTGGCCATGGGCAGCGACAGGAACAGCTCGATGCGGCGCTTGATGATGACGGCGGCGTCCTGGAAGGCGCGCATGCGCACTTCCTCCGAGCCTTCGACCGCCGCCGGGTCGGGCACGCCCCAGTGCGCCGACATGGGCTTGCCGGGCCACACGGGGCAGGCTTCGCCGGCGGCGCTGTCGCACACGGTGATGATGAAATCGACGGCAGGCGCATCGGCCTGCGCGAACTCGAGCCAGCTCTTGCTGCGATAGCCCGTGGCGGGCATGCGCAGGCGTTCCAGCGTGGCCAAGGCCATGGGGTGCACTTCGCCCCTTGGGTGGCTGCCGGCGGAATGGGCCACGAACCGGCCGCGGCCCATCCCGTTGAGCAGGCCCTCGGCCAGGATGGAGCGGGCGGAATTGCCCGTGCAAACGAACAGCACGTTGTAGATTTTTTCCGACATGGGAAACCTCGGCTTCAGGATTTTTTCGGTAAGTACCCGCCGCCGGGGCGCAGCAATGTCGCAGCCGGGCGGCTTGCGACATTGAAGACCTAAATGTTTGCAAATGTGTGGACGTTTTTGCAGAAGCAGACCGAAGTCCGGAATATTTCGTAATCCGGTCCCGGCCAAGCCATATCAGGCGGCCTGCGCCACCTTCAGGTGCGACAGGGCTTCGTCCAGCCCGATCACGTCGGCGTACTTCTGCTGCATGTCGAACAGATTGGCCTCGTGCGGCGCCTGCGCGCGGTCGCCCACGCAATCGCGCACCACGATGGGCCGCAGGCCGTATGCCGAGGCGTCGCACACACTGGCGCGCACGCAGCCGCTGGTGGTGCAGCCGGTGACCAGCAGGGTGTCCACCCGCAAGCCCATCAGCCACGAGGCCAGCGTCGTGCCGAAGAAAGCCGAGCCATGGCGCTTGATCGACACGTATTCGCCTTCGATGGGAGCCACGCGCGGCACGAACTGGGCGTCGGGCGAATCCTCGGTGATGCTCCGCAGCGTCGGCACCTTCATGCCGAAGGTGCCGATGTCCGTGCCGCCCGGCGCGCTGACGAAGCGCACGTGCGCCACCGGGATGCCGGCCTGGCGCGCGGCCTCCAGCAACACGCCGGTTGCGGCGATGGCCTCGTTGATGTTGTAGCCGCCCAGCTTGTCTTCCCGGGTGTAGCCCCTCTGGAAGTCGATGATCAGCATGGCGGTGGCCGAGCCGAAGCCCAGTGTCTGGCCGAATGCCTGCCGTTGATAGATGTCGGACATGCGCTTTCCTGTAGAGACGAGGAAGAAGGGATCAGCGGCGGACTTCCATGGCCCCGCGCAGGCCATCGCTCAGCATGTTGAAGCACAGGCTGGTCAGGAAGATGCACAGGCCCGGCAGCAGCGTGACCAGCGGCTGGCTGTAGATGGCCGAACGCAGCGTGTTCAGCATCAGGCCCCACTCGGCTTCGGGCGGCCGGGTGCCCAGCCCGAGGAAGGACAGGCCGGAGGCCAGGATCATGGCCACGCTGACCAGGCTGGTGGTATAGGTGAAAATGGGCCCTGTCACGTTGGGCAGCACGTGCGTGCGCATGATCGACAGCGCCCCGGCGCCGCTGGAGCGCGCGGCGTCGATGTAGTCGTGGTTGCGCACCGCCGTCGTGGTGGTTTCGGCCACGCGGATGATCTGCGGCACGAACACCAGCGTCAGCGACAGCATGGCGTTGAAGATGCCCGGCCCCAGCGCGCCGCTGATGGCCACCGCCAGCAGCACCGACGGAAAGGCGTAGAACACGTCGGTGGTGCGCATGATCACCATGTTCACCCAGCCGCCCGCGTAGCCGGCGACGATGCCCAGCGTGGAGCCGATCAGGCAGGCGATCAGCACCGGCACGATGCCCAGGAACCAGGACAGCCGGCCGCCATACAGCAGGCGCGACAGCAGGTCCCTGCCCAGTTCGTCGGTGCCCAGCAGGTGTCCGGGCGTGCCCACGGGTTTCAGGCGCATCGCCATGCTGCCCTGGTACGGATCGTGCGGAGCCAGCAAGGGCGCCAGCAGGATGGCCAGCAGGATCAGCCCCAGCACGGTGGCGCACACCATCGAGGTCTTGTCGCGGCGCAGCCGGCGGGCCACGCCGCGCCAGTAGCCCTGCCCGCGCACGGGCGTGGCCGGCGCGGCGGGCGCCGCGCGCAGGACGGAAGTCGTCAGGTCTAGGGTCGTCATGCGCGGCGGATCCTTGGGTCCAGAGTGGTCTGCAACAGGTCCACCAGCAGGTTCAGCGCCACGAATACGAGCGCCAGAATCAGGATGGTGCCTTGCAGGACCGGAATGTCGCGCTGGAAGATCGCGCGGTTGAGCAGCAGGCCGGTGCCCGGCCAGGAAAACACGGTCTCGACCAGGATCGAGCCGCCCATCAGATACCCCAGTTGCAGCGCCATGATGGCGGCCACGGCCGGGGCCGCGTTCTTGGCGATGTGCACCGCGATGCGGCGGCGGCTCAGGCCCTTGCCGCGCAGGGTCGTGGTGAACTCCTGCGCCATCACGTCGACCACCACGCCGCGCACCGTGCGCGTGATGATGCCCATCGGGATGATGGCCAGCGTCAGCGCCGGCAGCATCATGAAGCGCAGATGCGCCCAGTCCCAGGCCCAGTTCTGCGAGCCCCCGGCTCCGGCGCCCATCGACGGCAGCCACATCAGCTTGACGCTGAACAGCACCACCAGCAGCATGCCCAGCCAGTAATGGGGCACCGACACGCCGCCCGCGGCGAAGGCCGACAGCGCCTTGTCCAGCCAACTGCCGCGCCACACGGCGCAGGCGGTGCCCAGCAAGGTGCCCGCCAGAAAGCCCAGGAACGCCGCCACCACCGACAGGCGCAGCGTGTTGACGAAGGCCTTGAACAGGTCCTCCGCCACCGGCCGCCCCGTGGCCAGCGAGGTGCCCAGGTCGCCCTGCGCCACGCGCGACAGCCACAGGCCGAACTGCGTGGTCAGCGGCTCGTCCAGGCCATACTGCTTGCGGATCTCCTGCACGACCTCCTGCGGCGCGTCGGGCGAGACGATGGCGTTGACCGGGTCGCCGGGCGCGATGTGGGCCAGCATGAAGCACACCAGGCCCACGGCCAGCGCGATGGGCAGCGCGTAGAAAACGCGGCGCAACAGATACTTCAGCATGGCAGGGCCTCCTGTTCCGTCAGGCGTATGCAACGGGCCGCGCGGCCGGCGGCCAGCGTATGCAGTTCGGGCACGGCGGCCAGGCATTCCGGCGCGGCGCGCTCGCAGCGGGCCGCGAAGGCGCAGCCCTCGGGCAAGGCGTCCAGACGCGGCGGCGCGCCGGGAATGACGGTCAGGCGCTGCCCGCGCAGCCCGGCATGTACCGTGGCGCCCAGCAGCCCCTGCGTGTAGGGATGCAGCGGCGCGCGCAGGATGTCGCGCACGCCGCCCTGCTCCACGATGCGTCCCGCGTACATCACGGCGATACGGTCGGAGATCTCGCTGGCCACGCCCAGGTCGTGCGTGACGAAGATGATGGCCATGTCCATCTCTCGCTGCAGTTCGCGCAACAGCAACAGGATCTGGATCTGCACGGTGGCGTCCAGCGCAGTGGTGGGCTCGTCGGCCAGAAGCAGGCGCGGCCGGCACGCCAGGGCCATGGCGATCATGGCGCGCTGCCGCAGCCCGCCCGACAGTTCGTGCGGAAACGCGGCCAGGCGCCGCGCGGCGGAAGGCACCTGCACCAGTTCCAGCAGCTCCAGCGCCCTGGCCCGGCCTTCGCGCCAGCTCTTGCCCTCGTGCCGCACCACGCTCTCGGCGATCTGGTCGCCGATGGTGAACACCGGGTCCATCGCGCTCATGGGCTCCTGGAAGATCATCGACACCACGCCGCCACGCAAGGCATTCATCGTGCGCTCGGGCGCGGTGACGACGTCGTGGCCGTCCAGGCGCAGGGTGCCGCTCATGCGCGTGCTGCGGGCCGGATTCAGGCGCATCAGCGCGCGCAGCGTCACCGACTTGCCCGAGCCCGACTCGCCCAGCAGGCACAGCGCGTCGCCCGCCGCCAGCGAGAACGTCACGCCGTTGACGGCCCGCACGACTCCATCGGGGCTGTGGAAGCCGACCCGCAGGTCGGCTACGTCCAACAAGGGTTCCGTCATGCCGCCCTCGCCAGGAAAGCCGCGGGCTGGCCATGGCCGCTGGCGGCGTCCGCGCGCAGACAGGCCACCTCGTGCCAGGACTGGCCGGCCGGGATCAGCGCGGGCTCGCGCGCGGAGCACACCGGCTCGGCATAGCCGCAGCGCGTGTGGAAGCGGCAGCCCGGTGGCGGATCGATGGGATTGGGCGGATCGCCCGACAGCGGCGCGATGGTGCGCCGCTGGTCGGGATCCATCGACGGTCGGCTGGACAGCAAGGCGCTCGTGTAGGGATGCGCGGGCCGCTCGTAGATTTCCCGCACGGGACCGATCTCCGCCACCTTGCCCAAGTACATGACCAGTACGCGGTCGGCCAGGTACTGCACCACGTTCAGGTCGTGGCTGATGAACATATAGGTCAGGCCGTACTGCGCCTTCAGGTCCGCCAGCAGATTCAGCACCTGCGCCTCGACCGACTTGTCCAGCGCCGACACGGGTTCGTCCAGGATGAGCAGGCGCGGCCGCAGGGCCAGCGCCCGGGCGATGTTCACCCGCTGGCGCTGGCCGCCGGACAGTTCGTGCGGAAAGCGGCGCGCATATTGCACGGGGGACAGGCCGACGGCGTCCAGCAGTTCGTGCGCCGTCTGCAACGCGGCGCGGCGGCGCACGCCATGCACCCGCGGCGCATACGCGATGGTGTCCTCGATGGTCAGCCTCGGGTTCAGCGAAGCGTAGCTATCCTGGAACACCATCTGCACCTGTCGGCGGTACTCCTTCAACGACAGTCCGCGTATGCCGCCCACCGGCTGGCCGTCGAATACCAGTTCGCCCGCCGTGGGCTGCGTCAGCGCCATGATCAGCCGCGAGGTGGTGGACTTGCCGCATCCCGACTCCCCGACGATGCCCAGCGTCTCGCCCTTGACCACATCGAAGCTGACGCCATCCACGGCGCGCACCGCCCGGCCCGCGCCCGATGGCAACGGAAAGTGCTTGGACAAGCCACGCACGGACAGCAAAGGCTGCGCGGGACCGCCCACGTCGGGCAAGGGCGCAAGCCCGTCGCGCGGCGGAGGCGCCACGCTGGCCGGCGTCGCATAAACCATCGCATTCCCCTTAGTATTTTCTGAAAATTAGTACGTACAACATTCTGATCGCAATGCAGCAAAGGCAGCAATAGCGAAATCCCTATATCGCGCGGAATTCTTCATTTTTCCCCATAAAAGTGCCAAGTTGCACCAAAATACGCCATTTGCACCAGCGATGTGCGGCGCCACGGATTCTCAGAAAATCCCCAAATTTCCTTTGCAAAAGTTGTACGCACATCTTTATCATGACCAAGCCGGCAATCACCGGTCATCAATGCCAAAACACTTCTTGGGGAATCCGCATGCCGATCGACAATCGCCGGCGACAAGTCCTGGGCGGCATCGCCGCCGCCGCTTTCGCACCCGCCCTGCTGCGCTCGCAATTGGCCCACGCGCAAACGTCCTCCGGCACCCTGCGTGTCGGCATGACGGTAGCCGCCGTGCCCAATTCCAACGGCGCGCCCGACCAGGGGGGCGAAGGCCTGCGCTTCATGGGCATCACGCTGTACGACCAATTGCTTGCATGGGACCTCTCCAGCGCGGACAAGCCCGCCGTGCTGCGCCCCTGCCTGGCGCAGGCCTGGCACAACGATCCCGCCAACCGCAAGCGCTGGATCTTCGAGATCCGCCAGGGCGTCAAATTCCACGACGGCCATGAACTGACCGCGCAGGACGTGGTGTTCAGCTTCGACCGCGCCTTCAAGCGCGACGCGCCCTGGTTCGACCAGCGCGCCTACAGCCAGATGCTGCCGCAGGTGCCCAACATCGCCGCCTGGGGCGCCTCCGATGCCAGGACCTTCTGGATCGAGACCGGCGTGATCGACGGCGCGCTGCCCTACTCGCTGACCTGGCTGGGCATCGTGCACCAGGGCGCGTGGGAGGCCGCCGGCAAGGACTGGAACGCCTACATGAAGAAGGCGGTGGGCACCGGGCCCTGGAAGCTGCAGGCCTTCGAACCCGCCGAGCACTGCACGATGACGCGCAACGAGGCGTACTGGGACCGCGCGCGCGTGCCGCATTGCCAGAAGCTGGTGCTGATGCCGATTCCCGACGCAAACACGCGCGCCGCGGCGCTGCAATCCGGCCAGGTCGATTTCATCGAGGCGCCAGCGCCCGACATGGTGGACATGCTCCGCGCGAACGGTTTCCAGATCGTCACCAACATCTATCCGCACAATTGGATGTGGTTCCTGTCGCAGACGCCCGACTCGCCCTGGCGCGACGAGCGCGTGCGCAAGGCCGCCAACCTGGGCATCGACCGCGCCGGCCTGAAGGCGCTGCTGGGCGGGCTGATGCTGGAAGGCGCGGGCGTGGTGCCGCCGGGCCATCCCTGGTACGGCAAGCCGACCTTCAAGCTGGAGCACAATCCCACGCAAGCCAAGCGGCTGCTGGCCGAGGCCGGCTACAGCCCGGCCAAGCCGCTGCGCACCAAGGTCGCCATCTCCAGCAGCGGATCGGGCCAGATGCAGCCGCTGCCCATGAACGAATTCATCCAGCAGAACCTGCGCGCCATCGGCATCGAGGTGCAGTTCGAGGTGTTCGAATGGCAGGCGCTGATCGAGGCCTGGAAGGCCGGCGCCGGCGCGCCCGCCAGCCGCGGCTGCACCGCGATGAACATCTCGCAGGGGCCGTTCGACCCGTTCCGCGCTTTCGCCCGCATCCTGCAGACCAACATGGCCGCGCCCGCGGGCGTGAACTGGAGCCGCTTCAGCGATCCCGAACTGGACAAGCAGTTCGCCGCCGCGCAGCAGGAAACGGACACCGCCAAGCAGGATGCGATGCTGGCCGCCATCCACGGCCAGGTCGTGGACCGCGCCCTGTTCCTGTTCGCCGCGCACGACCTGAATCCGCGCGCCCTGGCGCCCAACGTCAAGGGCTTCGTGCAGGCCCAGTCGTGGTTCCAGGACCTGACGCCCATCTCCATTGCCTGAGCCATCCATGACAGATTCATTGGTAACACGCACCCAGGCCTGCCTGGACGCCATCGAACAGGACAACGCCGCGCTCAAGGCGATGATCAGCATCAATCCGGCGGCGCTGGACGAGGCGCGCGCCGCCGAAGCCGACGCCGCGCGCGGCCATGGCCCGGCCGGGGGCCTGGTCGTCAGCCTGAAGGACAACATCGACACGGCCGGCCTGCGCACCACCATGGGCTCGGCGTTCTACGCCGACCATGTGCCGCAACGGGATGCGCCAGTCACCCTCCGCCTGCGCGAGGCTGGCTGCGTCATCGTCGGTAAAGCCAATCTGCATGAGTTCGCCTTCGGCGGCACCACGCAGAACCCGCACCACGGCCTGGGCCGCAATCCCTGGAACCGCGACGCGATTCCGGGCGGATCCAGCGGCGGCTCGGGCTCGTCGGTGGCGGCCGGCATGTGCGAAGTGTCCCTGGGCACCGACACGGGCGGCTCGATCCGCATTCCCGCCGCGCTGAACGGCGTGGCGGGGCTGCGCCCCACGCACGGCGCCGTGCCCAACACGGGCTGCTATCCCGTGAGCGCGGCCTACGACACCATCGGGCCGCTGGCCCGCACGGTGGCCGACGTGGCGCGCGTGCACGAGATCATCGCCGGACACGACGCGGGCGACGACTGCTGCCCGCCCCGGGACACGCCCAGCTGGGTACAGGCCTATCTGCGCGGCGTGCGCGGCCTGCGCATCGGCGTGCCCGAGGCCTGGTGCTATGCCGAGGTCGATCCCGAGGTGCTGCGTCTGGTGAAGGATGCCGTGCGCGTGCTGGCCGACCTGGGCGCGGACGTGCAGCGCATCGAACTGCCGGAAGCGCCAGATGCCCAGCAAGCCCTGATGCCCATGGTGCATGCCGATGCGGCCACCGTGCACGCGGCGCGCCTGGAAAGCGAGCCCGGCCGCTTCGGCGCCGATGTGCTGGGCCGGCTGCAGGTGGGCGCGGCGGTGACCGGCCCTCAGTACGGCGCGCACCTGCGCTTCAAGGAGCGCTGGCTGCGCCGCCTGGAAGACACTTTCCGGCAGGTCGACGTCATCCTGACGCCCACCTGCCCGGTCACCGCGCCGCTGGCCGGCGATTCGCAGCGCATGCTGGAGACCACGCGCGGCCTCAGCCGCTTCACCTACGCGTGGTCATTGGCGGGCACGCCCGCGCTGTCCGTGCCGGTGGGCTTCGCCGCCAACGGCATGCCGGCCGCCATGCAACTGGTGGCGCCGCGCTGGCACGATGCGCGGGTGCTGGGGCTGGGCGCACGCTACCAGCAGGCGACCGACCACCATCTGCGCCGCCCCGGCCAGGCCAGCGGAGCTGCCCGGCCGTGAGTGCGATCCTGCAGTCCGAACCCGCCGAGCAATATGGCTGGCGGGTTCTTTCGGTGACCACGCTTGGCGTGATGCTGTGCTTCATCAACGCCAGCACGCTCAACGTGGCGCTGCCCATGGTGGCGGACGACTTGAACGCCTCGCCCGTCCAGGCCAGCTGGATCCTGTTGAGCTACATGCTGCTGACCACGGTGCTGATCCTGGTGTTCGGCCGCCTGGCCGACCTGCTGGGCCGCAAGCGCCTGTACCTGGCGGGCCTGGCCGTGCTGGTGGCCGGCAGCGTGGGCTGCGGCCTGTCGCAGAGCGCCGGCATGTTGCTGGTCTTCCGCTGCGTGCAGGCCATCGGCGCCGCCGCGGTCATCACCAACACCACGGCCTTGCTGGCCGACGCCTTCCCCGTGCACAAGCTGGGCCTCGGCCTGGGGCTGAACGCCACCATCTCGGCCGCGGCGCAGAGCATGGGGCCGGTCATCGGCGGCGTGCTGGTGGACAGTTTCGGCTGGCGTTCCATCTTCCTGATCAATCTGCCGCTGGGCGCGCTGGCGCTGGCCTGGGCGGGCCATACGCTGCGCCAGACCTCCTTCACGCACAACGAGCGTTTCGACGTGGCCGGCGCCGGCCTGTCGATGGCGGGCGTGGCCGGCCTGGTCTACGCCCTGTCGATGGGAGGGCCGAACGGCTGGCTCGACACGCACGTCCTGGCGGGCGCGGCCGTCGGCATCATTGGCATGACGGCGTTCGTTTACAGCCAGCGCCGGCGCGATCATCCGCTGGTCGACCTCAGCCTGTTCGACGACTCCATGCGCAGCGCCTCGTATGCCTGCGTGATGCTGATCTCGATGGCGAACGTGTCGACCATCCTGCTGGTGTCGCTGTACCTGCAGGCCGCGCACGGCTACGACGCGGTGTCCGCGGGGCTGGCCGTGGCGCCCACGCCGGTGGGCATGATGCTGGCCTCGCCCCTGTCGGGCCGCCTGATCGGCCGCCACTCGCACCTGACGCTATGCCTGTGGGGCCTGGGCTTCGCGGCCGTGGGCGTGCTGATGCTGGCCTGCGTGACCGGCCTGCCGGATCCCTATGCCTGGATGGCGCCCGCGCTGTTCTGCGTCGGCGTCGGCAACGGCCTGTTCCTGACGCCGAACAACAGCGGAATCATGCAGGGCGTGCGCCCGGGCCGGCGCGGTATCGCCAACGGCATCCGCTCCGCCCTGCAGAACACGGGGCTGGTCGTCGGCACGGCGCTGGCCTTGAGCATCGCCACCGCGCCCCTGTCGCATGCCAGCCAGAAGGCCGCCTATGCCGGCCGCCTGTCCATGGTGTCGCAGGGCGAGGTGCATGCCTTCACGGGCGGCTGCCGCACGGCGTTCGCCGTGCTGTTCCTGCTCTGCTCCACCGCCATTGCCGTTCTCCTGTGGGCGCGCGACCGCAACCGCGCCGCCTGACGCCATTCACTACCCGGAGCCTCTCCATCATGACGACTTACCGCAGCGCGACCGAAGCACAACTGGCACAAGCCCGGCAGTACAATCCCGAGCTGTGCATCATGACCCACATCACGGCGGACGAGGCGCTGGCCGCCGCCGACCGCGCGGACCGCGCCACCCAGGCCGGCGACACGCTGGGCCTGCTGCATGGCATGACGATCTCGGTGAAGGACAACATCGATACCGTGGGCCTGGCCACGACCGCGGGCGCGGGCTTCCTGCGCGACAACCTGCCCGCCGAGGATGCTCCGGTCGTCGCGCGCCTCAAGCGTGCCGGCGCCGTCCTGGTCGGCAAGGCCAACATGGCCGAGCTGGCCTTCGGCTCGCGTTCGTTCAGCGCGGTGGGCGGCCAGTGCCGCAATCCCTGGGACGCCGCGCGCATTCCCGGCGGTTCCAGCGGCGGCTCGGCGGCCAGCATCGCCGCCGATTTCTGCACGGGATCGCTGGGCACGGACACGGGCGGCTCGGTGCGGCTGCCCGCGTGCTTCAACGGCGTGGCGGGCCTGCGTCCGACGCATGGCCGCGTGCCCATCCGCGGCGTGGTGCCGGTGAGCGAGCAGCACGACAGCGTCGGCCCCATGGCGCGCCGCGTCACCGATCTGGCGCGCATCTATGCCGTCATCGCGGGCTATGACGACGCCGATCCCAATTCCGCCGACCAGCCCGTCGGCAATGTCCTGGCCAGCCTGGGCGATGGCATCGCGGGCCGCCGCATCGGCCTGCCGCGCCAGCACTATTTCGAGAGCCTGGAAGCCGGCGTGGGCGAGGCCGTGATGGCCGCCGCCAAGGTGCTGGAAGCCGCTGGCGCCATCCTGGTGGACGTCGACGTGCCCATGGCCGCGCAGACCCACCTGCACCAGACCAACATGGTGTTCTCGGACGTCTGCAATGTGTTCCACGAGCGCCTGACCCATCAGCCGGAAACCATCACGCGCGCGGTGGTGGACCGCATGAGCACGGGCCTGAAAGTGACGGGCGTCCAGTACGCGGAAGCCAACCGCTTCCGCCGCGAATGGCAGCGCAAGCTGAAGCAGTTGTTCGACGGCATCGACATCCTGCTGTCGCCCACCTCGCCCGCCACCGCGCCGCTGATCGAAGACGGCGCTTCGCTGCTGGAGGCCACCAAGGCCGTGACGCGCAACACCTATGCCGGCGCGCTGGGCGCGATTCCCGGGCTGTCGGTGCCTTGCGGCCTGGGCGCCCACGACATGCCGATCGGCCTGCAACTGGAAGCCGCCTGGTGGAACGAAAGCCTGCTGATGCAGGCGGGCGTGGCCTATCAGGCGCGGACGGACTTTCATCTGCTGCGCGCACCCATGCTGCGCTGAGCGGGCCGGGCAGGAACCCGGGACTCAATTTCCGGGAAAGGCCTCGGCGGGCATGGGTTGCCCCGTGCGCCGCAGCTTGATCTCGAACTGGAAATTCGCGGCGGGATAGAGATTGGTGGAGGCTTCGATGACCTTGCCATTGGCCAGGCGATAAATGCGCTCGACCGAAATCACGGTCGAGCGTTTTTTCAGTTTGAGCCGCCGCGCCACATATTCGGGCACTTCGACGGCGCGCATGGTCTGGGTGACTTCGTCGACCTGCGCGCCGTACAGTTCCTGCACCAGTTCGTGGATCGGCCGCGTGTCCTTGCCGATCAGGCGCGCCACCTGCGCATAATCCGCATGCAGGTAGAACTCGGTCCAGGACACCGGATTGGCCGGTTCGTCCTGGTAGCGGCAAGCGCGCATGCGCAGCCAGCGCGCGCCCACCGCGCTGTCCAGCCGCCGCGCCTGCGCCTCGTCCAACTCGACCATTTCGCTGTCCACGATGTCCCAGCGGCCCAACGCATACTGCACCAGATCGGCGATGGTGCCGGTACGGTGCACGTATGTCTGCGGGTTGTCGTCGGGATGGATCACCGTGGTGCCCGAGCCGCGGCGCGAGGTCACCAGATTCTGCGCGCGCAACTCACGCAAGGCGGCACGCACGGTGTGGCGGCTGATGTCGAACCGTTCGCACAGTTCATTCTCGGTGGGCAGTTGGCTGCCGATGGGGAATTCGCCGCGCAGGATGGCTTCACGCAGCACCGCGACCACGCGCTGGTAAAGCGGCAGTCCGGTATTGCCGGACAAGGAATTGGTCGTGGCCGACTGCGTTTTTTTCATACGGACGAGACCTGCCGTCGGCTGCGCCAACAACAATAGCGGGTAAACCGGGATTATACGTTTCGAGGCTTGCCTGAAGCTTGCCGGCGATGCGGCGATTATCTATGCAACCGCGTATGTGTCGCGCCGGATCGGATGCCGGGGCCAATGCCGGCGGTTTTCTCCGGAGACATTCCGCAGAGGCAGGACCGCCGTGCATGAATAATGCCGGAAAAAGCCCGCCCGCCTCAGCCCAGCGACAGCCGCCGCGCCAGATTCACGATGCCATCCTGCAAGGCCCGCCGTCTGGCCGCATCCACCGTCGATTTCACCACGCTGACCGCCACGCCCGCCACGGGCTGGCCCCGCGCATCGCGCACCGCCGCGCCCAGGCACAGCAGGCCTTGCGCGGTTTCTTCGTCGTCGGTGGCGTAACCCTGCGCGCGCACCCTGTCGAGTTCGCGCGCCACATCATCCGGTCCTGACAGGCTGTGCGGCGTCAGGGCCTCGTAGCGCAGCGCCGCCACCCGCGCGGCGCAATCGGCTTCGTCCAGCAGCGCCAGCATGGCCTTGCCCGAGGCCGTGCATTGCAGCGCAATGCGCACGCCCGGCTTGAAATTGACCGACAGGGGCTTGCTGCCAGGCCGCGTGGCCACGTACAGCACGTCCACGCCGTCGACCACCGACAGCATGGCGGTCTCGCCTTCGAGCGCGGCCTCGCTTTCGACCAGTTGCAGGAAGCGACCCACGCGTTCGTTCTGCTGCGAGAAGCCGGTGGCCCAGGGCAGCACGCGCGAGTCCAGCCGGTAGCCGCCGTTGTCGGGCCGGATGGCGCCTTCGGCCACCAGCGTATGGATGAGGCCGTGCGTGGTGCTCTTGGGCAGATCCAGGAGGCGGGAGAGATCGGCGATGCCCAGCGCGCGGGGACTGCCCGCCAACGCATCGAGGATGGCGAACGCGCGCACGACGGCCGGCACTTTACTCGCGGTATCGGTCATGGTACTTTTGTTCTGGATTATGAACGTCGTTCAGTATATTGAACGATCATCTATCGGTCAACAGGCGGATCACGAGTCCTGCAGCCGATCCGCCTTTCCTCGCACGAGCATCGAAGGAGCAAGCCATGCCGCAGGCATACGCGCACCAGGGCACGCTGGGTCACTACATCAACGGCCGCGAAGTGGCCGGCCAGAGCGGCCGTGCCGCCGACGTCTTCAACCCCGCGCTGGGCCACGTCGCCCGCCAGGTGTCGCTGGCCACCAGCGCCGAAGTCGAAAACGCGGTGGCCGCCGCCAGCGCCGCCCTGCCCGGCTGGTCCAGCACGCCGCCCATCCGCCGCGCGCGCGTGCTCAACCGCTTCCTGGCCCTGATGAACGAGCGCCGCGACGAGCTGGCCGCCATCATCACGGCCGAGCACGGCAAGGTCTTCAGCGACGCGCAGGGCGAAGTCATGCGCGGCATCGACGTCGTCGAGTTCGCCTGCGGCATTCCGCAACTGCTCAAGGGCGACTACACCGACCAGGTCTCCACCGGCATCGACAACTGGACGATGCGCCAGCCGCTGGGCGTGGTCGCAGGCATCACGCCCTTCAACTTCCCTTGCATGGTGCCGTGCTGGATGTTCCCGGTGGCGCTGGCCTGCGGCAATACCTTCATCCTCAAGCCCAGCGAGCGCGATCCCTCGGCCGGCCTGTTCATGGCCCGCCTGCTGACCGAAGCCGGCCTGCCCGACGGCGTGTTCAATGTGGTCAACGGCGACAAGGAAGCCGTGGATGCCCTGCTGCACCACCCCGAAGTCGAGGCGTTGAGCTTCGTGGGTTCCACGCCTATCGCGCAATACATCTATCAGACCGGGGCCGGCAACGGCAAGCGCGTGCAGGCGCTGGGCGGCGCCAAGAACCACATGGTGGTCATGCCCGATGCCGACCTGGAGCAGGCCGTCGACGGCCTGGTCGGCGCGGCCTACGGCAGCGCGGGCGAACGCTGCATGGCCATTTCGGTGGCGGTGCTGGTGGGCGAGTCGGCCGACCGCATCCTGCCCAGGCTGGCCGACCGCGCCCGCTCGCTGGTCATCAAGAACGGCATGGAAGCCGACGCCGAAATGGGCCCCATCGTCACGCGCCAGGCATTGGAACGGATCGAGGGCTACATCGCGCGCGGCATCGAGGAAGGCGCTGAGCTGGTGGTGGACGGCCGTGGCCTGAAGGTGCCGGGCCATGAAGAGGGCTTCTTCACCGGCGGCACGCTGTTCGACCGCGTCACGCCCGACATGGTGGTCTACCGGGAAGAGATCTTCGGCCCGGTGCTGTGCTGCGTGCGCGTGCCCGACTTCGCCGAGGCCGTGCGCCTGATCAACGCCCACGCCTACGGCAACGGCGTGGCCTGCTACACCCGCGACGGCAACGTGGCGCGCGAGTTCGCGCGGCAGATCAAGGTGGGCATGGTCGGCATCAACGTGCCGATCCCGGTGCCCATGGCCTGGCACGGCTTCGGTGGCTGGAAAAAGAGCCTGTTCGGCGACATGCACGCCTATGGCGAGGAAGGCGTACGCTTCTACACGCGCCAGAAGTCGGTGATGCAGCGCTGGCCGGAAAGCATCGGCAAGGGCGCGGAGTTCGCCATGCCGACGGCGAAGTAAGGGTGAGCGCGCCGCCGCCGACGAGAACGCCCGCTTCGTGAAGCGGGGCAATTCCATTCAGGCGTGCAACTCACTTCCGCGCCTTCGGCGCCGACACCGTCCGCAGCGCCTGCAGCAGCCTCTGCGAGAAATGCGCCCGCGGGTTGTCCCGAGGCATCAGCAGCCCCAGCTTGCGCATGAGGGGCGGATCGCCGAACGGCACCGTGCGGATGGTGGCGGGAAACTCGTTGGCCACGCCGCGATTGGGCACGACCGACACGCCCAGCCCGTTGGCCACCATGGCGATCACGCCTTCGACCGAATCGATTTCCATGGACGAGGCCACCGGCAGGCCGCGCCGCTCCATCTCGGCATGGACCATGCGTCCCACGCGCGCCATGCGGTTGAAGCGCACATACGGGTTGTCGCGCAGCAGCGCCTGGTCGGTATCACCCGCGGCGTCCTTGTGCGCGATCACCACCATGGGCTCTTCGAAGAAGGCGTGGAACGCCAGGTCGCCCCGGCTGACTTCGGGTTCGGTCACCACCGCCGCGTCCAACTGGCCATGGAATACCGCCATCTCCAGCTCGTGCGTCAGGCCCGTGGTCAGGCGGATCTCGATGCCCTGCCCGTGCTTCTGCAGGTGGCGCAATGCCAGGGGCAGCACGCCCGACACCGAGGTATGCACCGCGCCCAGCTTCAGCACGCCGCTGGCGGCATCGCGCTTGAGGCTGTCGCTCAGGCTCTCCCAGTGCGCGATCAGGTCGCGCGCGCGGTCGATCAGGTTCACGCCGCTGGCCGTCAGCACCGGCGGACGCCGGGTGCGGTCGAACAGCACGATGCCCAGCTCGTCTTCCAGCGCGCGCATCTGCATGCTGACCGCCGACAGCGACAGGCCGATCGCCTTGCCCGCCTCGGCGAAACTGCCGTGGTCGGCGATGGCCACGAGGGTGTACAGGGTCTTGACGTCCATGGGGCTCCGGGTTCGGCGGCCCGCGAACGGCTGCCGGGGCACGTGTGCGGGCGATTGTAGACGAGCGTGTCCTGGCGACGGTCCGCGCCGCACGGACCCGCGGCGCGATGCCGCGGGCCATCGGCGCTCACAGCCCCAGCAGGCGCCGCGCGTTGCCGGCCATCACCTTCTCGCGGTTCTCGGGACGCAGCGGCAGCGTCTCGAACCACTCCCGGTAGCCCTGCACCGGGCAGAACGGAAACGAACTGGCGTACAGCATGCGATCGGCCAGGAACCCGTCGGCCGCGCGCACATATTCCTCCCAGCCCGGCATGCGCGAGAAATACATATCGGGCGACAGGTACAGATTGGGCCGGCGGAACGCGATGTGCAGGATCTCGTTCACCCAGGGCCAGCCGCCGTGCGCCACCACCACCTTCAGCAACGGGAAATCGGCCAGCACCCGGTCGGTGCGGATGGGATCGGAATAGCTCAGGTCCGGGCCCGCCGTGCCGCCCACCATCATGATCACCGGCACCTGCCGGTCTTCGCAGTGCGCGTAGATGGGATACAGCCTGCGGTCGTCCGCGTACATGGGCACCGGGTACGCGCCGGGTTCGATATTGATCAGCTTGAAGCCCTGCTCCAGCGCCCGGTCGATGGTGTCGCAGGCGCCGCGCCGCGAGGTCGGATCAATGGAAGCCGCGCCGATGAAGCGCGGGCCGTGCTGGCGCATGATGCCCAGCACATCGTCGTTGGCGACGCTGCCCAGCGTACCCGCCAGCCGGCCGACCACCACGCCATGGGCCACGCGGGCGCGGTCCATCTCGGCCAGCAGCAGGTCCATGGACTGCCGCTGCGCGGCGGGAGACGGCTCGAAGCCCACCGTGCGGGTGAAGCCGTCGCGGCGCTCGCCGGCGTTGTACATCAGGGTGTCGAGGAAGCCGCCCACGGGCGGGCGCAGCCTGAAATCGATGATCTCCATGCGGTCTCCTGTGCTTTCGGATGAGCCGGGGCCTCACGGCACCGGCCCCGGGGCTCGCGCCGGACAGGCGCTACATCACTTCCTTCTTGCGATCGTCGGTCTCGCCGTAGCGGTGCAGCGCGGGCGGTCTCAGCCCGGCGTACAGCGCGTCGATGCCGGCATTGACCTGCTCGCCATGCCGCTGGAACAGCGAATTGCCCGCCACGTCGCTCTCGACGATGAAGGGACCGAAGTCCTTCACGTCGAACATCCACATGGCCTGCGCGATGCCCAGCTCGTCCAGCCAGTGCACCTCGCGCACGCGCTGGATGCCGCGCCCCAGCAACGCGCCGGTGCCGTAGCCCACGGTGGTCAGGTAGACCGCGCCGTGCGGCACCATGACGCGCGCATAGTCCTCGTGCGGCATGCCGCCCTTGCCGATGACGATGCGCGTGCCGGTCAGTTCCAGCCAGCGGTCCATCCACTTCGAGAAGCGGAAGCTGGCCGTGGCGGTGACGGCGCCCACGTTGTAGCCGCCACGGCCATCGGGCGCGGCCGCCGGCGAGCAATGGAAGTTGACGTTGCTGACGGCCCGCAGGTCCGCGGGCAGCGGCACGCCGTCGCCCAGCACCTTCTGGTAGACGCCTTCGCGCGCCGTGTAGACCGTGCCCGTCATGTACACCACCGAGCCGATCTCCAGCCTGGCGATGTCCTCGCCGCGGGCGGGCAGGTCCAGCCGGAACACCTTCAGATCGTCACTGTCGTTTTGGTCGGCCATTCGACTGTCTCCCTGCGCAGGTAAGGCGTGAACCATTGCGGATCGGTGCGGTACTCGATGCGTCCGTCCGCGTGGATGCGCGCCGTCGCGCGGCGCGACGACAGGCAGAAGGTATGCATGCTGACGGGCATGCCGCCGGTGTGCGTGTAGCCCACCTCGATGTGGCAGTCCACCACCATCGACGAGCCCACGAAGCCCATGGCGCCCATGCCGATGGAATTGCCCAGCTTCTTCAGCTCCAGCTCCAGTTCGGCGATGCGCGGATCGGGATTGCGGTCGCCCACGATGCGCAGGCAGGCCGCCTGCTTGCCCAGTTGCATACAGGTGTCCTTCGAGCCCCCGATGCCGATGCCCACGATGGCCGGCTGGCAGGCCAGGCCCCGCTTGCCGAAGGCGATCAGGCCATCCAGCACGAAACGCTTGATGCCGTCGATGCCGTCACCCGGAAACAGCATGCGGTAGTCGGTGCCGAACAGGCCGCCCTTGTGCACGGTGGTGATATCGATCCAGTCCGCGTCGGGCTCGAAGGTCCATTCGATCTCGGGCGCGTTGATGCCGACATTGTTGTTGTGCTCGGTGCGCCACAGCGGATGCACCCGGTTGGGCCGCAGGGGCACGTCCACCGTGGCGCGCGCCGTGGCCCAGCGCAGCGCGCGCTCCACGGCCACGAAGCCGTTCTCCACCCGGGCCTCGTTGCCCACCTTCACGTAGTAGCGCGGCAGGCCGGTGTCGGCGCACATCGGGCGGCGGTCCTTGCCCGCGGCCTCCCAGTTCTCTTCCATGGCATGCAGGACGAAGCGGGCCAGCTTGCCGGTCTCCGCCTGGCGCATCTGCTTGATGCCGCGCTCGTAGTCTTCGGGAATGTCGATGGCCGCGCGCGACATGATCTCGTACGCCGCGGCTTCGACCCTGTCGATGCGGATGCTCATCGTGGTCTCCTTCGTCATGAATCCGGGGCGTTGCGGCCCCGGGGAATATCAGGCCACCCGGGCCTGTGCGGCGGCGGGACCGGGCACGAACTGCGTGCCCGCCTCGTCCTCCAGCAGCGACTGGCCGGGTGAAACGATGTCGAACGACACGGGCACCAGTTTCAGGTCCAGCGCGCCGTCCGCGTGCTGCGAGACCTGGGTGTAGCGGCTGCCCGCCAGGTCGCCGGTGTCGGGGAAGTCTTCGCGGAAATGCGCGCCGCGGCTGTCCTCGCGGGCCTGCGCCGCCGTGGCGATGACGCGCGAGATCGTGGTCAGGCTGTCCAGGTTCAGCCAGTCGTGCCAACTGAGGTTGAAGCGGCGCTCGCCGTCCAACACGCCGGCGTCGGCCAGGGCCCGGGCATGTTCGGCCAGCTCGCCCATGCCGCGCGCGATGCCGTCGCGGGTGCGCAGCACGCCGACCTGGTCCCACATGGTGCGCGACAGGGCCTCGCGCAGCGGCAGCGTGGGGCCGGCCGGCCGCGAGAACGGGTACTCGGCCCGCGCGATGCCGGCGTCGATGACGCGCTCGTCCGGATCGCGCCAGGGCGCGCCGCCGCGCACGAAGGCCGCCATCGAGTCCCCGGCGATGCCGCCGAACACCGTGGAATTGGCCACGCCATTGCCGCCCAGGCGGTTGGCGCCGTGCACGCCGCCGCAATCCTCGCCCGCCGCATACAAGCCCGGCGACGCGGTGGTGCAATCGACGTTGAACTCGACGCCGCCCATCAGGTAGTGCGCCGTGGGCACGACCTCGACGCGGCCGCCGGCCAGGTCGAAACCGCAGTCGGCGCAGCGCTGCACCATGCCCGGGAAGGTCTTGGCGACCTTCTCGCGGCCCAGGTGGCTCATCTGGATGTAGACGCCGCCCATGGGACTGGTGCGCCCGGCGCGCATCTCGGCGTAGATGCCGCGGCTGACCACGTCGCGCGTGGCCCGTTCGCCGCGGGTGTCATAGTGCTGCATGAAGCGTTCGCCGGCGCCGTTGATCAGGTGGCCGCCCGCGCCGCGCAGGCCCTCTTCCAGCACCGTGCCCGTCATGCGCGTGTCCGGTCCGCCCAGCAGGCCGGTCGGATGGAACTGAACCATCTCCATGTCGCGCAGCTTCAGGCCATAGCGCAGCGCCATGGCCAGCCCATCGCAGGTCTTCTCCCCCGAGGGCGTGTGATACAGGTACATGGTGGGCCCGGCGCCCGTGGCCAGCAGCACCGCGCGGGCCTGCACGAAGCGGTAGCCGCCGTCGCGCATGTCGATGAACAGCACGCCGGCGATACCCGAGCCGTCGCGTGCCGGCACCAGTTCGATGGCGCGGTGTTCTTCCATGCGGCGCACGCCCGCCCCGCGCACCTGCTCCATCAGCCGGTTGATGATCTCGATGCCCGTCAGGTCGGACTTGTGCACCGTGCGGTCGAAGGTCTGGCCGGCGAACGCTTTCTGGTGCAGCGTGCCGTCGGGATTGCGGTCGAAGAAGCAGCCGATCTCGTTCTCCAGCTCGCGCACCCGCTCGACCGCGCCCACCACCAGCCGCCAGGCCAGATCCTGCCGGGGCAGCCACTTGCCGCCCGAGATCGTGTCCATGAAATGGCGCTCGATGGAATCGCCCTGGGCCAGCGCCACGTTGTAGCCGCCCTGCACCATGCGGGTACAGCCGCTCTTGCCCATCAGGCCCTTCACGGCCACGGTCACTTCCAGCGTCGGGTCGGCCTGGCGCGCGTGCAGCGCGGCGAACAGCCCCGCGCCGCCCGAGCCCAGCACCAGGATGTCGGTTTTCGTGCGTTCGATACGCATGCTCAGAACACTCCCATCAGAAAGGCCACGCCGACCACCATCGCCAGCCCGGTTCCCCAGCCCACCCAGCCCAGCCGCGCATCGCGCGGGTCACGCCAGGGCAGGAACTCCAGCACCAGCAGCCGCAGGCCGAAGGCCATGTGCATCGTCAGCAGCAGCACCAGGCCCC
Organism: Bordetella ansorpii; assembly: GCF_900078705.1. Lineage (GTDB taxonomy): Bacteria > Pseudomonadota > Gammaproteobacteria > Burkholderiales > Burkholderiaceae_B > Bordetella > Bordetella ansorpii_A. Next base: position 47,345 of record NZ_FKIF01000007.1, on the reverse strand, counting down.
ACTCCGCCACCTTCACCAGCGGCAGTTCGGCAAAGGCCAGGAAGCGGTCGAGGCGGGCCGCGCCCTCCAGCGCCAGGCCCAGCGCCAGGAAGTGCAGCGGCAGGAATACCGCCAGCAGCAGCCCCGACACGCGATGGCCGATGAATGCCCAATATCCCTTGTGGTTGCGCGCGGACTTCATGACAGCCACCCGCCCACGGCGGCCACGGCGCGCAGGCCCAGCGCCAGCAGCGCCACGCCGAATGCCGTGCAGACCAGGCCGGCGGCGCGCCGGCCCAGCCCGGTCCACTCGACCAGGACGTTGCGCACGCCGATGGGCGCATGCACGGCGGCGGCCACCACGAACAGGGTGTAGAACGCCAGCCAGTACGGATTGCCCTGCGTGCGCTGCAGGATCTCGCCGGCGGTCAGGCCGCCGCGCACGGCATAGAGGATCAGCCCCAGGTGCACCAGCACGAACGGCCCCATCACCATGGCCGACAGCCGCTGGGCGACGAACAGCAGGTTCTCCATCGCTCAGTCCCCCTTGAAGAATTCCAGCAGCGCGCGCTTCTTCAGCCCCGCGATGCTGCCGGTCGGGCTCAGGCCCACGGGGCAATGCGTCATGCAGCTGCCTTGCGTATGGCAGGAATTGCAGCCGCCCTGGCCGGTGGCCTGCTTGATCAGGCCCTTGATGTCGGCATGGCGCTCGTCGTTGACCAGGCTCCAGGCGCGGTTCAGCGCGGCCGGACCCAGGTAGTCGCGGTCCCACTGCACCACGTCGCAGGCCGCGTAGCACACGCCGCAGTTGATGCACTCGATGGCGGCGTCGGCCTGCTTGCGCTTGCGGCTACCGGGATCGATGGCCGCGGGCGGATCGGCCCGCGTGGCCGTGCCGATGAAGCGGCCGCCGGCCTTGAGCCACTTGTCGAAGAACTCGGTCATGTCCACGACCAGGTCCTTGATGCGCGGCATGTTGCGCAACGGCTCGATCTGGATCACGCCGTCCTTCTGCACGCGGCTGACGTGGCTGCGGCAGGTCCAGCGCGGCTTGCCGTTGACCGTCATCGCACAGGAGCCGCACACGCCCACCCGGCAGGAGAAGCGGTACGACAGGCCGGGTTCGATGCGCCGCTGGATCTCGGTCACCACGTCCAGCACGGTCTGGTTCTCGCGCCAGGGCACGTCATAGGCCACGAACTCGCCCTCATCGGCGCCGCGCCAGATGCGCACCTTCAGCATTTTTGGCGCGAGTTCGTCCCTGCCGGTCGATGCCGGCACTGTATCTGTCTCCATCTCTACCCTCGATGTGCTGGTGGGGGAAGCGCGGCGCCGCCGCGTCGGTCAGCCTGTCAGTGCGGGCCCTTGGCGGCCACGCCCGTACTGGCGAAGGACGGCGCTGCCTGGCCGTCCATGCGGATGTCCAGGCAGGCCGGCTTGCCGCTGTTGACGGCGGCTGCCAGCGCCTGGCGTAGATCGTCCAGGGTGTCGGCATAGCCGCCGTGTGCGCCCAACGCCTGCGCGGCCTGGTCATAGCGCGCTGCGGCGCTGAGCTGGCAGCCGTACAGGCGGTCGGCGCCGTACTCGCGCATCTGGATGACGTGCTCGGCGTTCCAGCGGGCATCGTTGCCCACCACCGCCACGAAACGCGCGCCTTCGCGGGCGGCGGTCTCGAACTCCGACAGATGAAAGCCCACCGTGCCGTCACCCATCAGCGTGAAGATGGTGGCGCCGGGCCGCGCCAGGCTGGCCGCGATGGCATAGCACAAGCCTCCCCCGATGGCGCCCGACACTCCGTTGATGACGCGCGTGGGCGCGTGGCAGAAAGCCTGCGCCCATTGGCCGAATTCGCCGCCATCGCAGATCAGGATCGGATCGTCGGCCTGGTCCAGCGCCCTCTGCACCTCGCCGCAGATGGCCTGCGGCAAGAGTTTTGCCGCATCGGAGGAGCCGCCCGCGCCGGCCGCCAACTGGCGTGACGCGATGGCCGCCTCCACGCGGGCCAGCCAATCGCCGCGCGGCGATGGCGCGGCGCCCGCCTGGCACAGCGCCTGCAAGGCGGCGTCGGCGTCGGCCTGTGCGTGCTCACGCAGGCGCGGCCCCAGGCCCTCAATGGCGCGTTCCAGCAGGGCGGCGTCGGGATCGACCACGATGACGCCCGCCTCGGCATGGAACGACGGCGTCTTGCCATGCGCCACCGTGAAGTCCAGCGGCTTGCCCAGCAGCAGCACCAGATCGGCCTCGGCCAGGCAGCCGGCGAACGTGCCCAAAGAGGGATCACGCAGGCCGCGCGGGCTTTCCATGGGGATGATGGGCGCCCGCAGGGTTTCCCGCGCCGCCTCCAGCAGCGCCGCCGCGCGGCTGGCATTGAGCATCGGTCCCACCAGCACCAGCGGGCGCTGCGCCTGCGCCAGGCGCTGCGCGATGGCCCGCGCCTGTTGTTCCGGCAAGCCGGTGCGCTGGCGCGCGGGCGCCTCGGGACATGGCGAGCCATCTTCCTCCACCGCTTGCTGCAACAGGTCGAAGGGCAAGGCCACGTGCACCGGACCCGGCCGGCCCGACAACGCGGTCTGCATCGCCTCGGTCACGTCGCGGTCCAGCGCCGCCGCCCGCGTGGGCCGCAGCGATCGCTTGACCAGCGGCCGGGTGATCTCGATCTGCGCCAGTTCCTGGAATGGCCCCGTGCCATCGGCCGACAACGGCGAATCGCCCGACAGCACCAGCACCGGGCTTTCCGCCATGCGGGCGGAATACAGCGGCGACAGGCCATTGGTGATGCCGGGAGCGGCCGTCAGCAGGGCCACGCCGACCTGTCCCGTCAGTTGCGCCCAGGCGTCGGCCATGTGCACGGCAGCGGCTTCGTGGCGCACGTGCACGATGCGGATGCCCGCGTCGATACAGGCGTCGTAGATCGGCATGATCTGGTTGCCGGACAGGCTGAAGACGGTCTTGACGCCGGCACGCGACAGTGCTCGGGTGACCAGGTGTGCTCCTGACATGCGTTTGTGGCTCCGACGATGGCGGGCCGCTCGACAGACACGGCGCGCGGGGAATGTGGACTGCGATGGGGGCAGTTTATTGGTTCTGTGATTTTGAATCAAGTTATGTTTGATTCAATTTTTGTGTCGATATTGCCGGCGGTCGCGAGGCCCCCTCGATGTTGGGGCGGGGCGTCACCGCCGCCGGCCGGTGGTACGGGATCGGTTCGAGAAGTAGGATTTCACGGCGTTGGTGAAGCGGTGGCGCGCATGCTGGCGGCGTTCCAGCAGGCCCACGTGCCGGTGCACCTCCACGCCGGGCAGCGGGATCACCCGCAACGCCCGGTCGCGGTGCCAGGCCACGTTGGCCAGTTGGGGCACGATGGAGATGCCCATCCCCTGGCGCACCAGTTCGACGATGGCTTCCACCGAGTTCAGCTCCATGCCCACCTGCACCGCGGCGCCGCATTGCCGCACCGCCTCGTCCACCAGATAGCCCGTCCAGGTGCCATGGTCGAACCGCAGGAACGGCGCGCTGCGCAGCGCATCCACCGGATCGGTCGGCAACGTGAAGTGCGGCTGGCGCGGCACGACCAATACCAGCGGCTCGCTGTAGAGCGGGGTCCAGACCATCATGCTGGGCAGCGCGCGCGGCGGCTGCGTCACCACCGCGGCATCCAGCTCGCCCGCCTCGACCCGCTGCGCGAAGTCGCTGGACATGCCCGCGTACAGGCGCACGTCCAGCCGCGGGTGGTCGCGCTTCAGGCTCCAGAGCGCGTCGGAAAAGGCACCCATCAGCGCCGAGACCAGCGCGCCCATCACCACCGAGCCCGACAGCCCGTCGGCTTCTCCGGCATCGGCCAGGTCTTCGTAATCCCGCACCAGCTCCTGGATCTGCGGCAGCAGCCTGCGCGCCGAGGGATTGAGCACGGCGGCGCGCGCGCCACGGTCGAACAGTTGGCAGCGCAGCTCGGTCTCCAGCGCGCGGATCTGCAGGCCCACCGCCGCGGGCGTCAGGCCGATGTGCTTGCCGGCGGCGGCGAACGAGCCGTGGCGCGCCACGGCAAGAAAGGTCTTGAGGGTACGGATGGACGACATGGCGCGGCTCCTCTTCGGGATGGCCTTGGACCCGTGCCATGGATTCCCCCGGCGCCGGATGGCGATGGCGGAATTTGTCTCCTGTGCGGGCGCCGTTCGTAAAGTTTTGCTTTCGCTCACGCCGAAAAATACTCGCTTTGCAAAGCCTGTTCAATCACCAATACTTTTTCACGCACGCCGCGCCACGAGACGCGGCGGCGCCGCCCACACGGCCCGCGGGCGTCGCACGGCCCATCCGTGCGACATGGCGCATGCCAGCCCCCCGCGCATTCACGCCATCCGCTTTCCCGCATCCGCGCAGCACACGCAGCCGCACCCAGACGCGGCGCGCTCTCAAGAACATCAACGGAGACAAGCATGCATCGCACACCAGGCTGTACTCGTCCACTTTCCGACTCATCCGCCGCCCTGCCGGCGCGCGCCCGGCCCCGGCGCGCGCTGCTGATCAGGAGCCTGGCGCTGGCCCTGGCCATGGCGGGGGCCTGTCTGGGCGCCGTGCCCGCGCGGGCCGCGGACTGGCCCGACAAACCGGTGCGCGTGATCGTGCCCTTCACGGCGGGCGGCGCCACCGACAGCATCGCGCGCGCCGTCAGCCAGCGCCTGGGCGCGATCTGGAAACAGAGCGTGGTGGTCGAGAACAAGCCCGGCGCGGGCGGCCTGGTGGGCGCGGAGAGCGTGGCGCGCGCCGACCCCGACGGCTACACGCTGCTGCTGGCCTCGGGCTCGATGTTCACCGTGAACCCGTTCATCTACTCGACCCTGCCCTACAGCCTGAAGGACTTCGCGCTGATCAGCAACGTGGCCACCGGCCCGATGGTGGTGGCGGTCAATCCCAGGCTGCCGGTGAAGGACCTGCAAGGCCTGGTCGACTACGTGAAGCAACGGCCGGGCAAGGTCAACTTCGGCTCGGCCGGCGTGGGCACGCAGACCCACATGGCCGCCGAGCAACTGGCCGACGTGGCCGGGCTGAACGCCATCCACGTGCCCTACAAGGGCGAAAGCGCGGCCTATGCCGACCTGATGGCCGGCCACATCGATTTCGTGGTGGGCAACATCGCGGCGCTGGCCCCGCTGGTGTCCAGCGGCCGCGTGCGCGGGCTGGCCGTCACGGGCGCCACCCGCTCCGCCATGCTGCCCGACCTGCCGACCGCCGCCGAGGCCGGCCTGCCCAAGCTGCATTCGCAGGGCTGGTTCGCCTTGATGGCGCCCGCTGCCACGCCCAAGGACGTGGTCGCCAGGATCCAGCACGACGTCGGCCAGGCGCTGGCCAACGCCGACACGCGCAAGGCGCTGGAAGCCCAGGGCAGCAGCGCCGCGCCCAGCTCGCCGCAGCAACTGGCGCAGACCATCAGCACCGAATCGGTCATGTGGAAGGCCGTGGTCAGCCGCCGCAACCTGAAGGCCAACTGAGCCGCGCACCGGAGAGCCCCCATGCACAGCCCCGCCCTCCCGGCACGGCTGCGACCCGCGCTGCGCGCGCTGGCGCTGGCCCTGCCGCTGTCCTGCCCGGCCATCGTCCTGGCCGACGCCTATCCCTCCCGGCCCATCACCGTGGTCGTGCCCTTTTCGGCCGGCGGCGATGCCGACATGGCCGCCCGCAACCTGTCCGCGCACCTGCGCGGCGTCTACCGGGAACCCCTGGTCGTCGTGAACAAGGGCGGCGCCAATGGCGCGGTCGGCTCGCAGTTCGTGCGCGAGGCCGCGGCCGACGGCTACACGCTGCTGCTGGCCCGCGTAGGGTCGCAGGCCGTGCTGCCCGCGCTGCAGCCCAGCCTGGGCTACCGCTGGGACGACTTCACCATCCTGGGCCTGCTGGAATTGAATCCCATGGCCTGCGTGGTGAATGCCAGCTCGCCGTATCGCACGCTGGCGGACCTGCTCGCCGCGATCAAGGCCCGGCCCGGCAAGCTGAACTACAGCACCTCGGGCCCGGCCACCGTGCTGAACCTGGCCGCGCAGGCGCTGCTGTCGTCATCCGGGCTGCCCCGCAGCGCCGCCGTGGAGATTCCGTACAAGGGCGGCGCGGACGCGACCACGGCGGTGCTGGCCGGCGAAGTGGACTTCACGTGCAACAACGTCACGTCGCTGGTCGGCCCCGTCAAGGGCGGCAAGCTCAGGGCGTTGGTGGCGACCTCGCCCGAGCGCCTGAAGGACTTGCCCGGTGCGCCGACCGCGCGCGAGGCCGGCGTCCCCGCGCTGGAGGCGGTCAGCGGCTGGAGCGCGCTGTATGGGCCGAAGGGCCTGTCCGCGCCGGTGCGCGCCTCGTGGGCCAAGGCGTTGGACACGCTGCGGCAGACCGCGCCGTGGCGCGCCTCCGTCGAAAGCATGGGGTCCATCCCCCGCCTGATGCCCGCCGACCAGACGCGCACGTTCGTCGGCGAACAGGTGCGGTTCTACCAGGAGTTGGGCAGGACGATCGGCCTGAAGCTGGATTGACAGTCACCTCGGGGCGGAACCCCGAGGGTCGAGGGATCGGCTCTGGCCCGGCGGCCATGGGTGCCACGCCCGCATGAACGCGTCCACGCTGTTCTCGACATGCCTCGCCATATCCGCCTGCAGGACTTCCGCCGCCTCGTGGTCGAACAGCATCGTCATCACCATATCGCCGCGCATCATGGCCAGCAGCATGCGGCTGGCGGCGCCGGGATCCGGGCAGGACAGCTCGCCCGTTCGCACGCCATCCGCGACGATCTCCGCGACCAGGTTCCGCAGCGGCGCACGCATGTCCGACTCGATCGCCCGCCCGATCTCGGGAAACCGCAAGGTGGCCGCGATCACCATGCGGAAGAACGCGATGTGCTCGGGCGTGCTGTAGCCGCAGATGGCGGTACGCCCGAACTGCAGCAGTTTCTCCCTGGTGGATCGGGTCGGGTCGCGGCCGATGTCGGCCACCGCCTGGTGCAGCCGTTGCTTCTCGTCGAGGATCACGGCCAGGAACACCTGTGCCTTGGCGGGATAGTAGGCGTACAGCGTGGCCTTGGAGACGTCCGCGCGGGAAGCGATCATGTTCATGGTCGTGGCGTCGAAGCCATGCGCCAGGAACAGTTCGCGGGCGGCGGCGACCACCTGGCCCTGCTTGCGGCCCACGCCGGCCTGGTGTGCGGGAGCCTCATGCGTCATTGCGGCGTTTCCGGCGGCGGCGCGCCCTGCCCCGCATTGCCCACGGTGCCTACCGGCGGCGGCGCGGATCGGGCGCGCGCATCGTCCTGCCAGCCCCCGCCCAAGGCCTTGTACACCGCCACCAGGTCGGTGGTGACCTGCAGGTTGGATCGCACCCAGGACTGCCGGGCCTGCTGCGCGCGCGTCTGCGCCGACAGCACGTCCAGGAAACTGCCCAGCCCGGCGCGATACGCATCCAGGGCCAGCCCGTGCGCGCGCTCGGCTTCGTCCACGGCGCGCTGCAGGGCCGCGCGTTGCGTCTGGTCGCTGCGATAGGCCACCAGCGCGTTCTCCACATCGCGCAACGCATCCAGCACGGTCTGCCGGTAATTCAGCGCGGCCTGCGCCTGCTGCGCGCGCGCCAGGCGCACGTTGGCGACCAGCCGGCCGCCCTGGAACAGCGGCAGCGACACGCTCGGCCCGACCGACCAGAAGCGGCTGGCCCAACGGCCCAGATAATCCGCATCGGTCGCCCGGCTGCCGAACTGGCCCGACAGCGAGAGGTCGGGGAACATCTGCGCCATGGATGCGCCGATCTGCGCGGTGGCCGCATGCAGGGCGGCTTCGGCCTGGCGCACGTCGGGACGGCGGCGCGCCAGCGACGCCGGCAGACCCACCGGAACCTCGGGCGGCACGGCGGGCACCGCCGCGGGCGCGGCCAGCTCATGGTCCAGCGCGCCGGGCGGCTGGCCCAGCAGCACCGCCAGGCCGTTGCGCGCCTGCTGCGCCTGGACATCGGTCGCCGGCAGTTGGGACTCCAGTTGCGCGACCTGCCCCGCCTGGCTGGCGACATCCCGCTCGCTGGCCAACCCCGATTGCTGGCGGCTGCGCGTCAGTTCCAGCGTCTGGCGCGCGCTGTCCAACTGACTGTCCAGCACCTGCCGCTGCGCCTGCGCGCCACGCAGTTGCGCATAGATCTGCGCCACCTCCGCCTGCAGGCTGACCAGCGCGTCGTTGCGGCTCTCCACCGCTTGCTGAGTCTGGGCCTCGCTGGCTTCGGCGGCACGCCGCACGCGACCGAACAGGTCGAGTTCCCACGAGGCATCGAATCCCACCTGGAACAGGCCCGTCGGCCGGTTCAGCGAATCCAGCGCGCCATCGACCTGGCCGGCGTTCTCGTCGCCGACCGCCTGCTTGATCTTGCCGCTGGCGTCCTGCGACTGCAGGATGCCCTTCAGCCCGAGCAATTGGCGGTTATAGCTGGCCGTGGCGCTGATGCTGGGCAGGCCCGCCGCCTGCGCCGCCTGAGTCTGCGCCCGCCCCTGCGCGATGCGCAGCACCGCCATGCGCAGCGTCAGATTGCCGGCCACGGCACGCTCGATCAGGCTGTCCAGCACGGGATCGCCGAAGCCCCGCCACCAGCGCGGGTCCGGTTCGGACTGCATGGTCACGCGCGACGGCGCGTCCGGCTGCCGGCCTTCCTGCCGCGCCGCCTCGCCATACTGCGCGGGCGCCTGGGGATCGGGCGGCTGGAAGTCGGGTCCGACCGTGCAGCCGGCCGCCAGCACGGCCAGACCGATGACGGCCCATCGAAACGGAATCGGGCGTAGAGAGGTCATGTCGTCGTGGCTCAATGTCCGGGCGCGCCGCCCGAACTCTTCACGTTGGAAAACAGCAGCGTCAGCGGCACGAAGCAGAAGGCCAGGATGGCGCAATACGCAAAGATGTCCTGATAGGCCTGGAACGTCGCCTGGTTGATCAGCGTGCGGTACATCTGTCCGGCCGCGGCCTGCGTGGCGTCGCCCGCCACATGCGCGTAATCCTGGATCGAGCGCGCCATTCGCTGCAGCGTCTCCTGGAAAGACGGGTCATACGGCGAGAGGTGCTCCGACAGATAGGCCTGCCTCACCTGGGTGCGGTCGCGCAGCAGCGCCGAGGACATGGCGATGCCGACCGACCCCGCGATGTTGCGGAACATGGTGAACAGCGCCGTCCCATCGCCGTTCAGGCGTTGCGGCAAGGTGATGTAGGCCAGCGTCGTCACCGGCACGAACAGCAGGCCGATGCCCAGCGATTGGGTGGCGCGCATGGTGGCCAGCGTCCGGTAGTCGATATTGGGCGCCAGCCCGTGCGAATACACCATCGACAGGCCCAGCAGCAGGAATCCGAAGGCCACCAGGAACCGCGTCTGCACGTGCGGCATGAGCTTGCTGATGACGGGGATGACGAAAATGATGATGGCCGCGCCGGGTGTCAGCACCAGTCCCGCCCACATGGCCGTGTAGCCCAGTTGCTGCTGCGCCAGCTGCGGAATCAGCACCGCGCTGCCGTACAGCACCGTGGCGAAGCCGAAGATGCACGCGCAGGCCAGCGCGAAGTTCCGGTCTTTCAGCGCGCGCAGATCCACCACGGGCCGCTTGGCGTACAGCAGCCAGTACACCGCGCCCACCAGCCCCACGGCCGTCAGCACCGCCGAGACGCGGATCACATCGGACGACAGCCAATCCAGGTTCTCGCCGCGGTCCAGCGTCACCTCCAGGCAGCCCAGGCCCAGCGCGATCAGGCCGATGCCGATGTAGTCGATGCGCAGCGATCCGCGCCCGGCCTGTTTCTCCCAGGGCGGGTCCTCCAGGAACTGCATCACCGCCAGCGTGGTGACCACGCCGACCGGCACATTGATCAGGAATACCCAGCGCCATGAGAACGTATCGGTGATCCACCCGCCCAGCGTCGGCCCGAAGATCGGGGCCACGATGATGGCGACCGCGGAAACCGAGAAAGCCTTGCCCCGGTCTTCCGGCGGAAAGTAATCCAGCAGGATGGCCTGCTGGTTGGGCTGCAGGCCACCGCCGAAGAAGCCTTGCAGCAGGCGGAACAGGATCAGTTGCCACAATTCGGTGGCGATGCCGCACAGGAACGAGCACACCGTGAACATCACGATGCACAACAGGAAATAGCGCTTGCGGCCCATCAGCCGCCCCAGGAAGGCCGAGATGGGCAACACGATGCTGTTGGCGACCAGATACGAGGTCAGCGCCCAGGTGGACTCATCGTAGCTGGCCGACATGGTGCCGGCGATATGCGGCAAGGCCACGTTGACGATGGTGGTGTCGAGCACCTCCATGAAGGCCGCCAGCGTGACGATGACCGCCACCGCCCAGGGATTCGCGCGGGGCGTCCAGCCGAGCTGCCCGCCGACAGCGCCCGCGGCCCGCGTCATGCGGCCTCCCTGGCCGCACGCCGGGAGGTCATGATCGCGGCGCCGCCCGCGACTCGCGCGGCCGGGCGCTTGGCGCGGCGGGCGCCGCTCATTTCACCACCACGGTCGGCACCACGGACAGGCCCAGCGGCAGCGCCTGCCCGGGATCCAGCCCGCTGTCGATCACGATCTTCACCGGCACGCGCTGCACGATCTTCACGAAATTGCCAGTGGCATTCTCGGCGGGGAACGCCGAGAAACGCGAACCGGAACCCTGCTGGATGCTTTCCACATGACCCGACAGTTCCAGGTCGGGGTAGGCGTCGATGGCGATGTCGACCTTGTCGCCGGGATTCATGCGCCCCAGCTGAGACTCCTTGAAATTCGCCACGATCCACCGCTGCGGCGTCACCAGCGTGAACAGCGCCGACCCCGGTTGCACGAAGCTGCCCAGTTGCACGTTGCGGCGCGTCACCCAACCGTCGCTGGGCGCGCGCAGTTCGGTCCGGGACAAGTCCAGCTCGGCCTGCGCGGTCTGCGCGCGCGCCTGGTCCAGTTGCCTGGCGCGCTGCTCGACCACCGTGCGGGCCTGGTCGATCTGCAATGGCGACTGCGACGCGATGCGCACCTGGGCCTGAGCCGACTGCACGGCCGCCCGGGCGTCGCGCAGTTGGGCATCCGCGGCGTCGATGCTTTCCTGCGTGGTCGCCCGCGCATCGACGCGGCGCTGGCGCTGGTACGACTGCTGGGCACGCTTGAGGGCCGCCTGTGCCTGCATCTCCTGCGCGCGGGCCTGTTCGAGTTGGGCGGGGTACTGTGTCTGCGCCAGCGCCAGTTGCACCTTGGCCTGCTCGTACTGCGCGGCGGCCAGGCCCTCCTGCGCGCGCGCGGTGTCACGCCGGGTGACGTAGTCGCGCGGGTCGATGCGCAAGAGCAGGTCGCCCTTGTGCACGAAGGCATTGTCGCGGACTTGCAGATCCTGCACGTAGCCGCCGACCTGCGTCGCCATGCTGACGGCGTCGCCTTCGGTATAGGCGTCATCGGTGGATTCCTGGTTGCGCGTGAGGAACCACCACACCAGCGCCACCAGCACGATGACCAGCACCACGGCGATCAGGATGATCAACGGCTTCTTGCCGGGCCGCTTGGGCGGATTCTCGCGTCCCTCTGCTCCGGCATCGCCGCCAGCGCCTTCGTCATCCTTGGGCCGTTCCGGCGCCGCCGAGGATGTCTTGCGCGCCTGCGCGGACGGGTCCGATGAGTCTGGTCGGGAATCGGAGGCGGGACGCTGGCTTTCCGTGGGCATTTCGGCTCACCAAATGAACTGAGACGTTCAGTCTATTTTTGGCGGGCTTACAGCAACCCTAAGACGCAGCCGGAACAGGCAACCACACGTAAAAGGACGAGCCTCGACCACGAGGCGCAACCAGGCGAAAATTCCGGGAAAGGAGAAAGCCGGCCGGGCCCCGCGCAACGGGTGGGCGGCCGGCGTGGTGCGTCAGGATCCCGCGCCCGGCGGCGCCGGCTGTGCGATCTCGACACAGTTGCGCCCATTGCGCTTGGCGGCGTAAAGCGCTTCGTCCGCCAGGCCATAGGCGGCATCGAAATCGGTGCCGCCCGTGTTGGCGCTGAGGCCGAAGCTGGCGGTGATCTGGCGATCGACCGGGGGTTCGAATCGGTGCTCGGCAATGGCGGCGCGCATGGCCTCGGCCAGTTCGACCGCCTGCTGCAACTGATAGCCTGGCAACACCACCGTGAACTCTTCGCCGCCGACGCGGCCGATGATGCCCTCGTCACCGACGATGCGGCGCAGGCAAGTGACGATGCCGAGGATGACCGAGTCACCCGCGGGATGGCCGAACTCGTCGTTGATGCGCTTGAAGTAGTCGATGTCGAGCACGACCATGACCGCGTCGCCCTCGGCCAGCGCCTTGGTGGCCAGTTCGATGACCGCGCTGCGGTTGAAGACGCCGGTCAGGGCATCGTGCGTGGCCCGGTATTCGAGTTGCTGGGCCAGGGCCTGCAACTGCATGTTCAACGCGTGCATTTCACGCTCGGCACGGTCGCTGCGGCCGATGAGCCGGCGGGTTTCACGCATCAGGCGCTCGAAGTGCCCGATCAACTCGCCCAGCGACTGCCGGTACTCCTGTCCACTGGCATCCGGGTTTTCGAAAGCGGAGCGGGCCTTGTCGAGCGCGTCGTTTTCGCTCTTGAAGAGATCCGGTGCGCCGTTCGTAGCGGCATCCTGGGAAGAACCAGAAGCTGGCATCGATATCCTTATCGTGCGGAAACCGGGCAGTCGGTGAACTCGATGGCCTGGAAGTCGGCTTGCAACTCTTCGCCGAACTCGAGGATCGTCTCGTCCTCGTCGTCGCGGTACCAGTTGAGCTTCACGCGGTTGCCGGATTGCGCGGCTTCGTCCAGCGCGTCGAAGATGCTGAACAGCATCTTGGTGCTGGAACTGTTGAAATAGGCCAGCGCCACGTCGGCGGTGATCGTCGCGCCATCGCAGCCGGCCAGGTAGGCGCGCAATTGCTCGATGATGGGCGTGTAGAAGGCGGCGGCGTTCTCGGGGTACGACTCGCCCTTCAGCGACAGCTGGTGTTGGTCGAAGCGGAAATCGACTTCGGGAGACGTTGCCGTAGCGGCGATATACAGATTGTCCATGGCTCGGGTCGTCGACTTGCTCAGATGATGGCTTTCAGGCAGAACAGCGTCGTGCCGGAATCGTCGGCACGCGGATGAAAGGCGAATTCGAGAGGGGCGCTGGCGTCTCGCGCCATGGTCAGGAACCCCAGTCCCGCCCCCTTGCTGTCTTCCGGGGTCTCGGCACGCAATGATACCTTGTATGCCTGCTTGATCTGTTCCAGCGACATGGTGCGCAGCGGCTCGAGCTTGTCGCGCAGCCCCGCGACGCCCGCCGTGGAGATCGGATTGACGCACAGCATCAGGTAGCGGTCGCCATCGGCGGTGATGCACACGGCCCCCTCGCGCAGCGCGCCGCTGTCGGGGCCGCCGGGCAGAAGCGCGTCGGATGAATAGTGAATGATGTTCTGCGACAGTTCAACGAACGACGAGAACAGCTTGCGCCGGGTCGGACCGCTGACGCCCGACACCTCGAGCTGCAGCTTCACGACCTCGGACATGGCCGCGATGATGCTGTGCGAAAAATAGCCCTTGTGATAGAAAATCACATTGCGACGCTGGGCCAGATCGAAGAATGCACTGTCCTGGCCTAGCAGATGCTCGATGGTCATCAATGTTCCTGAATGCGGGCACAAAATAGGGTGACGTCGTCGCGGCGAACCTGGACGCCTTGCCACTGCGCGAGGGCCTGCTTGAGCTTCTCGCCGATGTCGATGGCGGACGCGTCGCGGTGGGCGAGGATGACCTCGCAGGCGCGCCGTTTGCCGAAGGCGATCTTGCGGGGGCCCCCGATCTGGTCGGTCAGGCCGTCAGTGGTAATGAACATCAGGCTGCCCGGCGGCAACTCGGTACGGGTTTCGCTCCAGGCGTAGTCTTCGTGGCTGTCCACGTAGCCCACGCCCATGCGCTGGCCCGCCAGCGACTCGAACTTCTCGGCGCCGGGACGCAGGATGTGCACCGCGATGCGGGCGCCGGCGAAGCGCAGTTCGTGGCGCGCGGCATCGAACCAGAAGAAGGCCGCATCCAGGCCGTCATCGGATTCCGGGGTTTCGTCCACGCCGTGGACTTGGCCCAGCAGGCCCTTCACGCTGCGGTTGACCGCCGACAGCAGCGCGGCCGGGTCGCGCGGGCCGAGCTGTTCGAGCGCCTTGGACAGCGCCGACGAGGCGATCAGCGTCATGAAGGCGCCCGGCACGCCGTGGCCGGTGCAGTCTGCCACGGCGCCGAACCAACCGTCCGGGTGCGCCGCGAAATGGTAGAAATCGCCGCCGACCACGTCGCGCGGCTGCCAGACCAGGGTGGCGTCCTGCAGCGTGCCGGTCAGCGCCTCGCGCGAGACCCGCAGCATGGCGCGCTGGATCACGCTGGCGTACTCGATGCTCTGCATGATCTGGCGGTTTTTCTCGGCCTGCATGGCGGCCACCGCGCGCATGAGCTGCAGGCCGTTGCCCAGCCCCGCGAAGTGCCCCTCGCGCGTGACGATGAAGCCGTCGGCCAACGCCTTCTCGCCGAATTCGACCGTCTTGAAGGTGAGCTGCTCGATGCTCATGTTGGCATCGACGATGAGCGGCTCCTTGTCCATGAAGGCGATGCAGCTCTTCTTGTCGTAGAGCTCGCGGTGGAACGGCTTGCTCATCTGAGACAGGAAGATGTTGCGGTTGATCAGCCCGATGGGCCGCCCGCCCTCGACCACCGCCAGGCTGGTCATGTCGCGGCGAGACGAGAAGATCTCCATGACCGTGGAGTTGGTGCCCGACACGTCGATGGTGGGCATATCCTGGGACAGATCGCCTGCGCAGCGATGGTCTCCCGGCGTGTCGGGACGACGGAAAGGTGAAAGCGCTGCGTGCATACCCTGATCATCCGGCTGAATTACGCTGGATGCTAAGTCCTCGATATTTAGGCCATGTGACAGCCGATGGGTTTTGGCTACTGAATGATACATCTATGCAGGTGCCGGATACATGATTTAGTCCGAAATCCTGCGATTTCGGACTAAATCACCCCAATTCATTCGAAAATGGCGCGCTTGACAGCGATCAGGACCGCAGGCCGGCCTGTTATTGTTCGCGTTGCCCGCTGCGGGCCGCGCGCCTCGCGCCCTGCCGTGCCTGACCGCAAAAATCCGTACCTGCCCGCCCGGAATTATACCGGCCAGGCCTTCGCCTGCCACCTGTCCGCAAGTCCAATGTCGAGAATTTTGCGATAAGCCCCGCGTCGCCAGGCCGGACGGCCCCGGCCGCACGCATGTAACAGGGGCGGCGGCACCGGGCGGCCTGGACACGACGAGGCCGCGCCTGGCGCCGCCCCGTCCGGGCTTCAACGTGGCGCCGTGGCGCGGCCGCCCGATGGACGCAGCAGCAAGGTGTCGCCAGCCTCGCTCTCGACCTTGGCCCGGCTGAACGCCATCGGGAAGTATTCGCCGGTCGCCCAGCCCTCGAGCAGGTCCTTGTAGTGCGGGCTGCGCGGGTCGGCGGACTGGCCGGGCACGTTCTGCGCCATCGAATTGTCCCAGTTGGCCACGTCGATCACCTGCCGGTACGACGAACCACTGATCTGGCGGAAGTCGGACTTGCGGAAGGTGCCGCGGTGCACGGTATCGTTATCGCCGCCCACCGGATAGCGCGGCGTGCTGAACGCCTGGGCGGTCCGCGGATCGAGCAGCGGCGACAGCGAATGCTCGAACTGGATGTGATGCAGGCTGCCCCACTCCCAACGCGCCTGGTCATTGCCGACCTTGGCACGCAGCTTGGCCATGCCGTCGGCCAGGGCGGCCAGCAGCAACGCATCGCGGCCCTCCTGCGGCCGGGCGCCGAACGCGGGATCCGGGCTGGCAAGCTTCTCCATCACCTTCACCGTGGCCAGGGGGCCCATGATTTCGCGGCCGTTGGGCGGCACGTACAGCGCGCTGACGCGCGCCACGACCTCGGGCATCCAGAACTCGTACACCGTGGCGGCCTTCGAATCGGCATCCACCCGGCCGTCCCAGTCCTTCAGCAGGCCCAGCCCGTCGGCCACGCGCGGATCGGCGACGTTCAGGCCGCGAGCGTACTGCGCCATCTTGCGCGCCGGCAGCGACAGGTTGTCGTACTGCAGTTGCTGCGAGGTCTGCACCGTCGCGCCCTGCGCGCCGCTGAGCACCTCGCGGATGCGCAGCACGCGGTACGGATCGGCCCACGAACGGGCCGACATCTCCTTGTAGGGAAAGTCGTTGGGCAGGTTGTACGCGTTGGCGGTGGCGATGTAGCCCTCGGCCGGATTCTGGATGGCCGGCAAGGCGGTCGGGTTCAGGAAACCGTTCCATTCAAAGGTGCCATCGCCCGGCACGGGCAGCATGCCGGACCAGTCCTGGCGCGGACGGATCGGCGCGATGCTGCCGCCGAACCAGCCGATGTTGCCGTCCACGTCGGCATAGACCATGTTCTCACTGGGCGTGTAGTGGCGCTGCATGCCGGCCACGAACTCGTTCCAGTTCTGCGCCTGGTTCAGGCGCAGGCTGGCCAGGTAGGCGGCCGTGCCCGGAAACTCCAGGTACGCGGCGCGCAGCGCATAGGCTTTGTGATTGACCGGATCTTCATGGATGACCGGCCCGTGGCGCGTGAACTTGACCCGGGCCTGCACGCCTGCCTGGCCACGCACCGCGATCGGCTCGTCCACGCCGCGCATGTCCTCCCACGCCCCACGGTAGCGGTACTGGTTGGGATTGGCGGGGTTCGTGTCGTAGACGTACAGGTCTTCCTCGTCGGCGAAGGCGAAGATCGTCAGGCCGAAGGCGATGCGGTCGTTGTGGCCCATCGACACGCCCGGCAGCGACGGCTCGCCCGCGCCGATGATGTTCCAGCCCGGCGCATTCAGGTGCACCATGTAGCGCAGCGACGGCATGGTGATCGAGCGGTGCGGATCGCCCGCCAGGATCGGCTTGCCCGTGGCCGTGCGCTGGCCCGACAGCACCCAGTTGTTGCTCTCGTAGCGCGGCGCGGTCGGATCGAACTGCGGATCCAGCGCCGCCATGCGCGTGGACGACAGCGTTTGCGCCAGCTTGGCGCGGTCGGCCATGCCCAGCGGGCTGTTCGGGAAGTCGGCGGCGATGAACGCCTGGCCATCGCGGGCCAGGTTGTAGCTGGCCAGCACGTTCTTGTTGATCGGGCGCACGTCCAGGCCGGCCGGCACCTGCAGGGCGATGGGCGGTTCGAACACCCTGAGCGATTGCACGGCGTTCACGCCCACCGTGGCGATCTGCTGCGCCAGCTTCACCTCGTCCTTCACATTGCGGGTCAGGCCGTACAGGCGGATCAGCGAGGTGGTCGGGCTCCAGTAGCCCGGCTGCGTGCCCGTCATGCGGAACTCCTCGGGCATCTGGTCGGGATGCGCCTTGACCCAATCGACATAGGCGTTGATGCCGTCGGCGAACGAGGTCAGGATGGCCTTGCCACGTGGGTGATAGCTGGCGAACTCGGCTTCCAGGTCGCCGCGGTACAGGAACATGCGCGCGGCGCGGTCCTGTTCGACGAAGCGCGGGCCGAACTGCTCGGCCATCTTGCCCTCGCCCTGGCGGCGCCACAAGTCGAGCTGCCACAGGCGGTCGCGCGCGGCGGCGAAGCCCTGGGCGTAGAACAGGTCGTGTTCGTTCTGGGCGTAGATGTGCGACACGCCATGCTTGTCGCGCAGGATTTCCACGGGCTGCGTCAGCCCGGGCATGTCGATGGCGGCCTGTTCGCCGCCCCGGGTGGCGCAGCCGCCCAGGAACGCAACAAAACCCGCCGCCAGGCAGACGCCGGCGTACCGCTTCAGTGCATGCATGCTCTTTCTCCCTCCGAGGTGTTCTGGCGGACCGTTGTCGCCGGTGCGCAACCGGGCGCGGCGTGAAGCTTATGGGTGTGACGTGCCGCATCTGTTTGCCGCCACGCAGGACACTACGCGTTTTGCCCTCGAGCGGTTGTTTCTTCACGGGTTACAGGTGTGTTGATGCGCGTCGCCCCGGTGGGCGGATTCGTCAGGGCGGGCCTCGTCGCGGGGTTACAAACCTATTGCCGCGTATACGGATCGAAGCACGTCCCCGGCGCCCGGCTGATCGATACTGGCTTTTTCACCCGCCGCCAGGATGCTCATGAACAAAGCCTCTTTCGCCGCCCTGCCCTGCGCCGCCGCGCTCGCCGTACTGGCCGGCTGTTCATCGCCCAAGGCCGCCTACGAACAGGAGAACTTCGCGCAGAGCACCACCAACACGTTCTCGCGCAAGTACGACGCGCCGCCCGGACGCGCCTGCGACGCGGGCCGCCGCGCCCTGCTGAGCCAGGGCTACAACATCGACAAGACGCAGGCCGATATGGTGGCCGGCCACAAGAACTTCCAGGACGAGGACAAGGCCAACACACAGATCACCGTCACCATCAACTGCACCGCCGAAGGCGGCGGCGGCGGCAGGCAATCGCTGGTGTTCGCCAACGCGGTGCAGGACGACTTCTCGATGAAGAAGAGCGCCAGCTCGGCCAGCGTGGGCGTCAGCGTGCTGGGCGCCGTGTCGCTGCCCGTCGGTTCCAGCGACGATTCGCTGGTCAAGACCAGCAGCCTGACGGTGACGCGCGAAGCCTTCTACGGCGGGTTCTTCGATCTGCTGCAGCACTACCTGCCGCAGGCGCGGGAAGCCCCCGCCGCGCAGGCCGCCCAGCAACCCGCCGCGAATCCCGCGCAGGGCCAGGGCGCGCAGGCGGACGATGCGGCAGGCCCGGCCTCGCTTTCTCCCGCGAACACGGGGGTCACGCCACCAGCCAGGCCCGCTGGCGCCAACTGAGCGGAAGCTGACGCAAATACCCTGCCAATGTGTTCGGATGTAGAGGTGTGTTTCGAGGCCGTGCAATCGGCCCGGCGCGCTTTTTCCGCTGCTACCATGCGACGCGTACTCGCACTGGCAACAGACCGAGACTGCATCCAGCCGTAGTCCATGAGGATGTTCGCCAACGCGCCTTTCCCCTCAGATATTGAGTTGACATGGCTACCAGAAGACCCTCATTCAATAGTGCGTGGAGCGCATTCACGGCAGTCAACATGTCCGTGAAGCAGGTGGGGCAGAAGATCGGCGGGCAGGTCAAGGTGAACACCGAGATGACCACGGGCGGCTTCGAGAACGCCTGCCCCATCCGCATGAGCTACGTATTGAACGCCACCGGGTTTCCCATTCCGCGCAACCGGGCCTATGCCACCGTCAGCGGCGCGGACAATCGCCAGTACATGTATCGCGTCAACGACATGATGGCCTATCTGGAGCGCACGTTCGGCAAGCCGGACCTGACGGTCAAATCGCCCAAGCCATCGGATTTCGCCAACATGAAAGGCATCGTCGTGGTGCGCGGCCACGGCTGGAGCAATGCGCGCGGCCACGTCACGCTGTGGAACGGCACGTCGTGCTCGGACACCTGCCATTTCCTGTACGACCCGGAAAACGGCACGTTCACGCCCGACACCGCCGCCATCTGGAAGCTGCAATGAAGACCTTTCTTCCGGGCAGGACCGCCCTGCTGAAGGCCACGCTGTCGGCCGCCGGCGTGGGCGCGATGCTGGCGATGGCGCCGGCCCACGCGGCGGACACGCCGAAGGCCGGCCAGCCGCTGATCGACACGTACTCGCAGAAGACGCTGCTGAAGAACTGGGCTTTGAGCGTGTGCCTGGCCACGGTGGCCAAGCATCCGGAGGAACGCGACGATGCGAACAAGACCGCCAGCGCCTATATGGAATTCGGCCATCAGACGGTCGAAGACTACGACAAGTTGCGGAAGCTGGCGCAGTCGTTTGCCGCACGCACGTACGGCGGCTCGGTGGACAGCGAGTTCAACACGATGAAGTGCATCGACCTGCTCCACAGCAAGGAGCTGGACAAGCTGACGGGGTCGTTGGCCAAGCGGAAGTGATCCCATCGGCCGTCAACCCCCGCGCAGCGGGGCCGAGGGCGCTTGGTGGCACGCCCGAGCCGAGCGACTTGGCCGGCGCGCCCCTGGCTGACCCGCTGCGGCGGCCACAAGAACAAGACGCTCAAACAACGCACCCACGTTCAAAGCCCCCACGCGCACCCCGGCACGATGATTGCTGGCATGCCGATTACGTCGCCGGCCTTCCCGGCCAAACCGTCTGGAGGCGTCCTCCATGCAGCACACCCGCCCTCTCCCCCATTGCGCCCGCACGCCATGACCGACGCCGCCATCCGTATCGGGATCTCCGGCTGGCGTTACCCGCCATGGCGGGGCGTGTTCTACCCCGATGATCTGCCTCAAGCCGACGAACTGGCCTATGCCTCCCACCAGGTGCCCACCATCGAGATCAACGGCACCTTCTATTCCCTGCAACGGCCCGAGCGCTTCGCGCAATGGCGCGACGCCACGCCGCGCGGCTTCGTGTTCAGCGTGAAAGGCAGCCGGTACATCACGCATGTGAAGCGGCTGCGCGATCCGGAGCAAGCCCTGGCCCGCTTCTTCGCCAGCGGCGTATGCGAGCTGGGCGACAAGCTGGGGCCGTTCCTGTGGCAACTGCCGCCTTCGCTGCGATTCGATGCAGGCGTCACGCAAGCCTTCCTGAAGGCCCTGCCGCGCGATACCGCCGCCGCCGAGCGCCTGGCGCATCGTTTCGACGCGCGCGTGGCCGGGCATCCCATGCCGCCGGCGGGCAAGCGCCGCGCGCTGCGCCATGCCATGGAGGTGCGGCACGACAGCTTTGCCTGTCCGGAATTCGTGCAGATGCTGCGCCGCCACGGCGTGGCGCTGGTGACGGCCGACACGGCGGGCAAATGGCCGCTGATGGAGGACGTGACGGCGGACTTCGCCTATCTGCGCCTGCACGGCGATGAAATGCTGTACGCCAGCGGCTATACGCCGGACGCGCTGCGCGACTGGAAGCGGCGTATCGTGGCCTGGTCGCAGGGGCGCGAACCGCGTGGCGCGCGCCGGGCCGCGGGTCCCGCGAAGACGAAGACCGGGCCTCGCGACATCTATTGCTATTTCGACAACGACGTGAAGGTCAAGGCGCCGGGCGATGCGCGAGCGTTGGCGCGCCTGCTGCGGTTGCCCCTTGCGCCGGTTCCACCGGCCTGAGCCCCAGCGGATCGAGCCCACGCGTGCCGCCGGGCGGCACACGGCGCGGAATGGTGAAATGGAACTCGGTGCCCTGCGGCGCGGCGGAGTGCGCGCCGACCTGGCCGCCATGGGCCTCGACGAAACTCTTGACGATGTACAGACCCAGGCCCAGGCCCGGACCGCGTTCGGGGCTGCGCTGCTCCATCTCGCCCGAGCGGAACGGCTCGAACACGCCGTGCAACTGGTGCGGCGGAATCACGCCGCGGTTGCTGACGCGCACCGTGATGCGATCGGCATGGCTGCCATCGACCTCGAGCCAGATGGGCGAGCCTGCCTCGCCGTGCTGCAAGGCGTTGCCCAGCAGATTGGATACGACCTGGGCCAGGCGGTCTCCGTCGGCGTCGCCATGCACGTTGCCCCGCACCTCGAACTTCACGCGCTGCGGCGCGGTGGCGGCCAGTTCGTCGACGATGTGCGTGCACAGTTCGGCGTAGTCCGTCGGCGTGACCTGCAGCACCAGTCCATTGGAACGGATGCGCGCGACGTCGAGCAGTTGCTCGACCATCTTGGACATGCGCGAGGTGCTTTGCTGGATGCGCTGAGCCGCCGACAGCGCCATCGGATTCTCGGAGATCTTGACCAGGATCGCCGCCGCCGTCGTGACCGCCGACAAGGGGTTGCGCAGATCGTGGCCCAGTACGGCGGTGAACAGTTCGTTCAGGTGCAGCGCGCGGCGCAGCGCCTGCAACTGGCTGTCCAGCGTCACGCGCTGGGTGTAGAGCTCGACGAAGACGTTGACCTTGCTGCACAGCACGCGCGGATCGATCGGCTTGTACAGGAAATCGACCGCGCCGGCTTCGTAGCCGCGGAAGTAGTGATCGCGCTCCAGCGCGGCTGCGGTCAGGAAAATCAGCGGAATGTGACGGGTGCGTTCGCTGCCGCGGATCAGTTCGGCCAGTTCGAAGCCGTCCATCTGCGGCATCTGTACGTCGACCAGCGCCAACGCAACCTCTTCGGCCAGCAGTATCTCCAGTGCCTCAACGCCTGATGAAGCCTTGCGCACGACAAGGCCCGGGCGGGCAAGCACCGCCTCGATCGCAATCAGGTTCTGTTCCACGTCGTCGACGACGAGGATTTTGATGTCGGAGGACACTCCGCCGGCTCCCGCTATTGATGAAGTGGAAATAAGGAAACTTCGGGACGATACAGATATTGCCGCGATTGCGCCAATCGACCCATTGCATTGACCGGGTCTCGAAGCGCCACACGCCGTCCGTCGCTTCCCTGCCGGCCGGGCACGGTCATGTGCCCGGCCGGCGCATTGTGTTCAGATACGCTGGTACACCTTCTCGTCGGCGTGGAACTCCGCGAAACGGTCGGCATGGGCGGTAAAACGTATGGTCTCCTTGCTGCCCAGCCCCAGGAAGCCACGATGCACCAGGGCCTCGACGAACAGTCCGGTGGCGCGGTCCTGCAACTCGCGATTGAAATAGATCAGCACGTTGCGGCAGGACACCAGGTGCACCTCCGAGAACACGCTGTCCGTGGCCAGGCTGTGATCGGCGAATACGATCTGCTTGCGCAGCGCCGGGTCGAAACGGACATAGTGATCGTCGGACGTGTAGTAGTCGGACAGGTCGTGGCAGCCGCCGGCCAGCACGTAGTTGCGGTTGAACTGCCGCGCGCGGTCGATCGGGTAGATGCCCGCCTGCGCGGCCTTCAGCGCGTCGGTGTTGATGTCGGTGGCGTAGATCAGGCTGCGTTCCAGCATGCCCTCTTCATGCAGCAGGATGGCCAGCGACCAGACCTCTTCGCCGCTGCTGCAGCCCGCCACCCAGATCTTGATGGACGGATAGGTGCGCAGCACCGGCAGCACCTGCGTGCGCAGCACCAGGAAATAGGCCGGGTCGCGGAACATCTCGCTGACCTGCACCGTGAGGTACTGCAGCGACTGCGCGAACACCGCGGGCTCGTGCAGGATGCGGTCCTGCAGCCGCGACACCGTGGCGCAGCCGAAGTGCTCCATGGCGCTCTGCACGCGGCGCAGCATCGACGCCTGCGAATAGTCGCGGAAGTCGTGCTGGTAGCGCTGGTAGATGCCTTCGAGCAGCAGTTTCAGTTCGATGTCCGGCAGCGATTGCTGGCGCGCGTCCGGCGCCGCCGCGTCGTTCGGGGGCGTTACTTCGGCATCCATACTCGGCACAGTGACACCAGTTTCTCGACGTCGATGGGTTTGGCGATGTAGTCGTTGGCGCCCGCCTCCAGGCAACTGCGGCGGTCATCGGCCATGGCTTTGGCCGTCAGCGCGATGATGGGCAGGCGCGCGTAGGCGGGCTGCCGGCGGATCTCGCGCATGGCGGTCAGGCCGTCCATCTCGGGCATCATCAGGTCCATCAGGACCAGGTCGATGTCATCGTGCGCGGCCAGGCGGTCCAGCGCCTGGCGGCCGTCGCGCGCCACGATCAGCTTGGCGCCCAGCGGTTCGAAGATGCTGGACAGCGCATAGACGTTGCGCACGTCGTCTTCGGCCAGCAGGATGCGGCGGCCCTCGAACACGGCATCGCGCTGGCGCGCCTGGGCCAGCAGGCGCTGCTGGTCCTGCGGCAGCGCCGCCTCGATGCGGTGCAGGAACAGCGACACCTCGTCCAGCAGGCGTTCGGGCGACTTGGCGCCCTTGATGATGATCGAACGCGAGTAACGGCGCAGGCGCTGCTCTTCGTCGCGGGTCAGGGCGCGCCCCGTATAGACGATGACGGGCGGGAAAGCGTACTTCTCGCCGTTGGCCATCTGCTCCAGCAGGTCGTAGCCGGAGGCGTCGGGCAGCATCAGGTCCATGACCATGCAGTCGTAGTGACCGGCCGCCAGGTATTCCAGGGCCTGGGCCACCGTGCCCGTGGTGGTGATCTCCACGTCGCCGGCCTTCAGCATCAGGCCGATGCTTTCGCGCAGCACGGCATCGTCTTCCACCACCAGCACGCGGCGCACCTGCTGCTGCAGGCGGGCCTCGACTTTCTGGAAGGCCTCCAGCACGGATTCACGCGCCACGGGCTTCAGGGCATAGCCGACCGCGCCCAGCTCCAGCGCGGTCTGCAGGTGATCGTGGACCGACAGCATGTGCACCGGGATGTGGCGGGTGACCGGATCGCGCTTCAGGCGCTCCAGCACGCTCAGGCCGGACTGGTCGGGCAGGTTCACGTCCAGCAGGATGCCGCTGGGCTGCTGGCTGCGCGCCAGGGCCAGGGCTTCCTCGCCGGTGACGGCATGGATGCAGTCGAAATCCAGTTCGTGGGCCACTTCGTACAGCACCCCGGCAAAGCGTTCGTCGTCCTCGATGACCAGGACCAGGCGCGGCCGCTGGCGGCGCTCGCGGTCGTCGTCCAGGCGGCGCGGCAACGGCGCGCCCGGCACGGGCTTGGATGCGCCACCGGGCGCGTAGGCGGTGACCGCGGGCTTGCTGGCCGCGGCGCTGGCGGCCGCGATGGCCGCCATCTCGGCTTCGGCCGCGGCCTTGGCGGCCGGCGTGACGGCCGGTGCCTCGTTCTCCATCACACCATCGCGCGAATAGGTGCCGGCCTCCAGATCCGTGGCCACTTCCAGCGTGAAGGTGCTGCCACGCCCCGGCTCGCTGGCCACCCGGATCTCGCCGCCCAGCAGGCGCGCCAGTTCGCGCGAGATCGACAGGCCCAGGCCGGTGCCGCCGTACTTGCGGCTGGTGGTGCCATCGGCCTGGCGGAAGGCCTCGAAAATGATGTCCTGCTGGTCGGGCGCGATGCCGATGCCGGTGTCGCGCACGTCGAAGGCCACCCTGTCGGCGCCCGCGGGGCGCACGCGCAGCGTGACGCTGCCCTTCTCGGTGAACTTGAACGCGTTCGACAGCAGGTTCTTCAGCACCTGCTGCAGGCGGTTCGAATCGGTGGTGAAGGTGGCCGGCGTATCGGCGTCGATCTCGATGTGCATCGCCAACCCGCGATCGCGCGAGATGGGTTCGAAGACGGACTGCAACGGCCGCAGCACGCTCGCCACCGACACCGGCTCGGCCACGATGTCGACGTGGCCGGCCTCGATCTTGGACAGGTCCAGGATGTCGTTGATCAGCGTCAGCAGGTCCTGGTTGGAGGCATGGATGGTCTGGGCGTAGCGGCGCACCTCGTCGCTGCTGAGCGCGGCCGAATCGTGCCCGGACAGGATCTGCGCCAGGATGAGCGAGCTGTTCAGCGGCGTACGCAATTCGTGCGACATGTTCGCCAGGAACTCGGACTTGTAGCGGTTGGCGCGCGTCAGTTCGTCGGCGTTGGCCTCCAGCGTGCGCTGCGCGCGCAGCAGATCCTGCTTCTGACGTTCCAGCCGGTTGGCCTGCTCTTCCAGCCGGACATTGGTCTGTTCCAGCTCGCTCTGCTGGTCTTCGAGGCGGCCTTGCGAATCGCGCAGCGCGCGGCTCTGCTCTTCCAGTTCCTCATTGGTGACACGCAGCTCTTCCTGCTGCGTCTGCAGGGTCTCGCGCTGGCGCTCGGTCTCTTCCAGCGCGTCCTTCAGGCGCTGGCGGTACATGGCGGCGCTCAGCGCCTGTCCCATGTCCTCGGCCAGGATGCGCATCAGCTCGATGACGCGGTCCATGTCCATGTCGGTGCTGACAAAGCCCAGCTCGACCACGCCCACGATGCGGCCCTCGGCCGTGACCGGCGCGATCAGCAGGCGGCGCGGCGCGGCGGCGCCGGTGCCGCTGCTGATGCGCACGTGATCCGACGGCACGTCGTCGACGACCAGGGGCTTGCCGTCGCGCGCCACCTCGCGGGCCAGGCCCAGGGTGCCGGCATCGCCATCCGGGGCGTCGAAGGCATAGCCGGACACGAAGCCCAGGCGGCCTTGCTCATGGGTGTACAGCGCGGCCACCTGGGCGTTGACGTAGCGCGCCAGCACCTGCAGCATGCCCCGCCCGACGGACGCCAGCTCCAGTTCGCCCAGCATGCCGGCGGCCATGTCCG
The DNA here is from genome assembly GCF_900078705.1 of Bordetella ansorpii. Taxonomy (GTDB): domain Bacteria; phylum Pseudomonadota; class Gammaproteobacteria; order Burkholderiales; family Burkholderiaceae_B; genus Bordetella; species Bordetella ansorpii_A. The sequence goes on along the minus strand of NZ_FKIF01000007.1, from coordinate 21,304 downwards.
ACTGCCCGCGCTGCAGCCACAGGAGGCGCTCGGTGCGCTCGCGCGCGCCGATCACCGCGTAGGCCAGGTAGGCCACGCTGAATACGGACAGGATGTTGATGATCCGATTGGCGACGCGGACCTCGACGAGGGTCGTGGCCAGCGGGAACAGGCCCACGATCAGCAGCACGGCCTGCACCGCGGCCAGCATCAACGGCAGGTTGCGGTTGCGCTGTTTGACGGACAGCAACTGCGGAATCACGTAGAAGACCCAGACCGTCAGGCCGGTGACCGCCACCATGTCCAGGGTGAAGATGACGGCGGTGAGGCCCCAGACCGCGGCCACGATCGTCAGGTCTTCTTGCTTCTGCTGTTGGGAATACGGCATGTCGGTGTTTTTTGCGGGAACGGACGCGTGGTCGCGCCTGGGCGTCTGCCCGGGTGAGGGGGATAGTAGCCGAAGCCGGCCACAGCCGGTGGCCGCGTCTCATCCGCGTGAGAATCGGACGGGGCGTCCGCCGGATCGTTGCGCGAAACGGACGCCCCTGCGCGAGCGGGTAATAGCCCTATCCGGGAAAACGCTATAATTGTTGATCGGTCAATTATTGATTTGTCACAAATGCCGCCAACCATCACCCTAGATGCCCCGCATTCGGCGGGCCAGCTATTGCCGTTCCGCCAGTCGCTGATGGCCATGCTGGGCATGTGCTTCGTGATCATGCTGGTGGCGGTGGATCAGACGGTGGTGGGCACGGCGCTGCCGACGATCGTGTCGGAACTGCATGGTTTCAACCTGTATGCCTGGGTGGCAACGTCCTACCTGCTGACCTCGGTGATCACCGTGCCGATCTTCGGCCGGCTGGGCGACTACTACGGCCGCAAACCCTTCGTGGTGGCGGCCATCATCTTGTTCACCGTGGCCTCCGTGCTGTGCGGCGCGGCCCAGAGCATGCCGCAACTGGTCGCGGCCCGGGCACTGCAGGGCGTGGGCGGCGGCATGTTGGTGGGCACGGCCTTCGCCTGTATCCCCGATCTGTTTCCCGATACCCGGGTGCGGCTGCGCTGGCAGGTGATGGTGGCCTCGGCCTTCGGCATCGCCAACGCCGTCGGCCCCTCGCTGGGCGGCATCCTGACCGAGCAGTACGGCTGGCGTTCGGTGTTCTATGTGAACCTGCCCATCGGCCTGTTGGGCGCGTGGTTCGTGCTGCGTCACATGCCGCACCTGCGCCAGCACAGCGGCGGCAGGATCCGGCTCGACTGGCCGGGCGCCCTGCTGATCACGGCGGCCCTGGGCTCGCTGCAACTGCTGGTGGAACTGCTGCCCCAGGATGACGCGGGCGGCGCCGTCACCCTGCTGGCGGTGGGCAGCGCAGCGGCATTCTTCGCACTGTACGCCTGGGAGAAGCGTTGCGATCATCCGATCGTTCCCGTCGGCATGCTGCGCGACCGCAACCTGGCCATGCTGTTCATGATGGCGCTGCTGGTGGGCACCACCATGTTCACCCTGCTGTTCTACGCGCCGCTGCTGATGCAGGGCGGCTTCGGGTTGTCGCCTCAGCAGGCGGGCCTGCTGGTGACGCCGCTGGCGGCCTTCATCACGGTGGGCAGCATCGCCGGCGGCCGCGTGATCCCCCGCCTGGCCAATCCCAACCACATCCTGTACGCGGGCTTCGCGCTGCTTGCGGCGTCGTGCATGGGCGTGCTGGCCAGCGACCGCGCCACGGCGCACTGGCTGCTGGCCCTCTACATGATGCTGGGCGGGCTGGGCATGGGCTTCGTCATGCCGACCCTGACCATTTTCACGCAGCACGCGGCAGGCCGGGCCCATCTGGGCATCGCCACGGCGCTGCTGCAATCGCTGCGCATGATCGGCGGCATGGTCGGCACGGCGGTGGTCGGCACGGTGGTCAGCCATCTGTATGCCAGCCGTACCGCGGCCACGCTGGGCGGCAGGGTGGACGCCGCCAGCCTGGAACAGTTGTCCGATCCGCGCGTGCTGGTCGACGCCGAAACGCAGGGCCGCTTGCTGACGCAATGGGCCGGCCAGGGCGTGGACGGCACGGCCATGCTGGACACCGCCCGCCAGGCGCTGGTGACGGCGATTCATGGGGGCCAGGTGATCGCCCTGGTGGTGGCGCTGGCCGCCCTCTGGTGCGTGTATCGCGCGCCCAGGGTACATTTGGCGCTTCCGGGCCGTTCCCAGAGCCCGAAAAGCGCCGGAGAATAAGCATTGCCGACACCACAACAGGGTCTGCTGGTGGTCCAGCACGTGGGCCAGACCTACCGCGCCATGCAGAGCACGTTCAGCAGCCGGGTCGGGCACCCGCTCCCGCGCTGGCGCATCCTGTATAGCCTGTACGAACTGGGCAGCAGCTCGCAGAAAGTGCTGGCCGAACGTTGCCGGCTGGATCCCGCGTCGCTGACGCGGCAGTTGCAGGCCATGCAGAAGCTGGGCTGGATCGAGCGCGCGGTGGACGCCGGCGACAACCGTCTGACCAATGCCTCGCTGACCCAGGCGGGCCGCGACGTGGTCGAGGAAGCCCTGCCGCGCCGCGCGGCCTTCTTCCGCGAAATGCTGGAGGGGCTGTCCGCGGAACAGGTGGCGATGCTGAACGACGCCCTGAGCACCCTGGAACGCAACGCCGAGGCCGCCTCGGGCCGGGGCCGGCCGGCGGCGTGACGCCGGGGCCCGCCTGACCGCCGCCGGCGGTAATAAATTCGCCTCGCTTGCCCGCGGGCCGTGCCGACAGGCAGCGGTCCGCCCGGCGCGGGCGCGGCACGACGCCGCCCTCGAGCTTGCGCGGCGCAGCAATTTCAAGGGCTTAGGCGCTGCCCGCCCTGCGACGCGGCATTGCGGGCACGCGGCTTGCTGAGTCGTCGGCCAGTCAGGTCGCGGAGCGCGCATGCCAGAACAACATACCCCGCAGAAATCCCACGCCGGGCCCTCGCAGCAATTGCGGGTGCTCAGCGTCAATATCCACAAGGGTTTCACCTTCTTCAACCGCCGTTTCATGCTGCCGGAGCTGCGCGACGCCATCCGGCAGGTCGGCGCCGACATCGTGTTCCTCCAGGAAGTCACGGGCGAGCACCAGCAGCATGCCCTGCGGCTGGCCGACTGGCCCAAGACCTCGCATTATGAATTCCTGGCTGACACGATCTGGACGGCGCACGCCTACGGACGCAACGCCGTCTATCCGGACGGACACCACGGCAACGCCGTGTTGTCCAAGTTCCCCATCGTTTCTTTCGACAATCACGACATCAGCGTCGGCAAGCACGAGGCCCGCGGCCTGCTGCATTGCGTGATCCGGCCGCATGACACCGACGTGCACCTGCTTTGCGTGCACCTGGGGCTGCTGGAGACGCACCGCCAGGAGCAGTTGCGCCGCCTGCGCGATTTCGTCGCCACCCTGCCCGCTGGCGAACCCGTGGTGATCGCCGGGGATTTCAATGACTGGCGGCTGCGGGCCGACCGGGTGCTGCACGGTTGCGGCGTCCGCGAGATCCACCACGGCGTGCGGCCGCGCCCGGCGCGGACCTTCCCGGCCCGCTGGCCGGTCCTGCGGCTGGATCGCATCTATGTGAAGAACGTCAGGCACTGCAAGCCGGTGCCGCTGTCGGGCCAACCCTGGTCGAAGCTGTCCGACCATGTGCCCATTGCCGCGGAGGTATCGGCATGAATCCCCAATGGCGCAACGATACGGAATTCGAATTGCTGGAGAACGGCGAGGAGTACTTTCCGCGCGTGCTGGAAGAGATCGGCCGCGCGCGCAAGGAAGTGCTGGTCGAGACCTTCATCCTGTTCGACGACGAGGTGGGCCGCGCGCTGCGCGAGGCCCTGATCGCGGCCGCCGGGCGCGGCGTGTCCGTGGACGTGACGGTGGACGGCTACGGCAGCGAGGCGCTGACGGCCGATTTCCTGGAAGGCCTGGTCGAGGCCGGGGTACGGTTCCATTTCTTCGATCCGCAGCCGCGCCGCCTGGGCGTGCGCACCAATGTGTTCCGGCGGATGCACCGCAAGATCGTGGCCATCGACGATACGCTGGCCTTCGTGGGCGGCATCAACTTCGGCGCCGATCACCTGCTGGCCTCCGGACCGGAGGCCAAGCAGGATTATGCCGTGGCCGTGCGCGGCACGCTGGCCGCCGACATCGCCCGTTATGCCCGCGAGGCGCTCGCCACCCCGGCGCGGCGCGCGCCCGGCCGCGGGCGGGCCGCGCTGGCGCCGCGGGACGGCGGCCAGCGGGCCGCGGCGTGCCTGGTCGTACGAGACAACGACAGGCACCGGGACGACATCGAGCGCCATTACCGTGCGGCGATCCGGCTGGCCAAGCGCGACATCCTGCTTGCCAACGCCTATTTCTTTCCCGGCTACCGGTTGCTGCGCGAGCTGGCGAACGCCGCCCGGCGCGGGGTGCGCGTACGGTTGATCATGCAGGGCGAGCCGGACATGCCGGCGGCGAAGGTGGCCGCCCGCATGCTGTACGACTACCTGTCCGAGGCGGGCGTGGAGATCCATGAGTATTGCACCCGTCCGCTGCACGGCAAGGTGGCCTGCATCGACGACAGGTGGGTGACGGTGGGGTCCAGCAACCTCGACCCGTTCAGCCTGGCGCTGAATCTCGAAGCCAACGTCGTGGCCTACGACGCCGGTTTGAACCAGGCATTGAGGGCCAGGCTGGACACGCTGCTGCGGGAGCATTGCCAATTGGCGCCGCGGGCATCGCGGTCGGCCCGCAGCCTGCGCAAAGTGTGGGTCGGCGTGGTGGTGTTCCACTTCCTGCGCCGGTTTCCGGCCTGGGCGGGCTCGTTGCCCGCCCACAAGCCCCGCCTGCAGTCCGTGGACGCGGAAACCCTGGCCGCGCTGCCCCAGGAAAACGGCTCGACGCCCTGAGCGGCAGAGGTCAAACAACATGAATACCATCACATCGGCCAACCCTGCCAATGGCGCCCCGGCGATGAGCGCCGCGACGGCGCGCCGCGATGGCGGCGCCCAGGACAGGCTTACCGCCCAACGAGGCGGTCAGTCCGGCGGCCAGCGCAAGAAAGGCCGCTGGACCCGTTGGTTCAATATCTTCATCTGGGTGGTGGCCGCGTTCGCCCTGGTGGTGATCTTCAACCTGGCGCGCAATGTCGACTGGCGAGCCGTGCTCAAGGCCATTCATTCGATTCCGTCCACCACGCTGCTGCTTGCGGCGGGACTGGTGGTGGTCGGGTATGTGGCCTACGGCAGCTTCGACTTGCTGGCGCGGCGCTATGTCGACAGGAAAATGCCCGCCGGCCGCGTGCTGGGCATTGCGGCCATCAGCTACGCACTGAACCTGAACGTGGGCGTGCTGATCGGCGGCCTGGCGGTGCGCCTGCGCCTGTACGCCAGCCTGCTGGGGCTGCGGCGCTCGACCATCCTGCGCATCGCCGGATTCAGCGTCACCACCAACTGGATTGGCTACGGGCTGATCGCGGGCGCGGTGTTCGCAAGCGGGGTCACGCCGATCCCGTCTTCGTGGAACGTCGGCGGCACGGCCCTGCGCGCGGCCGGCGTGGTGCTGATGGCCGGCGGGCTGGCCTACATCATCGCGTGCTGGCGGATGAAGCGGCGGCACTGGACGGTTCGCGGCCACCGCATCGTGATACCGAGCGGCCGCACCGCGCTGATCCAGTGCGGCCTGGCGATCCTGTCCTGGGCGACGATGGGCGCCATCATGTATACGCTGCTGCAGGCCAAGGTGCCCTACCCCACGGTGCTGGGCGTGCTGCTGTGCACCAGCATGGCGGCGGTCATCGTGCGGATTCCCGGCGGCCTGGGCACGACCGAGGCCATCTTCGTGGGCGCCCTGGCGGGACAACTGCCGGCGTCCCAGGTGCTGGGCGCCGCGCTGGTGTATCGCGCGCTCTATGCCCTGCTGCCGCTGTGCATCGCGGGCGCGTCCTACCTGATCCTGGAGGCGCGCCAGGGTGTGCGCGCGGTGCAGCGAAACCGGGAGTCCTCGACATGAGCCCCTTGCCCGAACCGGAGCGTGGGCAGGCGGCGGGCATCGCCGTGGCGCATCCGCGCCGCTCGTCGGCATCCGAGCACGAGATCGCCAGCCATACCGTGCTGGCCAGGCGTCTTGCCGGATTGCTGGATGCGGCCTACGACGAATACGATGCCGTCACGCTGAGCGGACGGCGCGTGTATTACGTGCCCGCGCATACGCTGATCGGCCAGGCGCAGGCCGACGCCCTGGGCATCGCCAGCGAAGATCATCTGTATGGCGGAGTCGTGCCCTACGCCTACGTCGCGACCAAGGCCATCTCGCACCCGCTGCACCGCGCGCACGACGCGCAGCCGCCGGGCTGGGCCGCCGGCCTCGGCGAGGAGCTGGGCGAAGCGGTGCTGCCCGGCTACACCGCCTTTTCGCTGGCGGACGCCTCGGCCGCGGCCCTGGCCTTGCTGCGCGATGGCCCCATCCGGCTGAAACTGCCGCAAGCCAACGCCGGCCGAGGCCAGACGGTCGTGCGCGACGCCGGACAGCTGCAGGCCGCGCTGGCGGGCTACGATCCGGCCGACGTGCGCGCGCACGGCCTGGTGATCGAGACCAACCTGGCCGGCGACGTCCAGACTTTCAGCGTGGGCAGTGTCCGCGTTCCCGGGTGGCAGGCCGTCTATGTGGGCACACAGGAAGTGACGCGGGACAACAGCGGCGCCGAGGTGTATGGCGGCTCGACCCTGCGGGTGGTGCGGGGCGGCTACGAGGCATTGCTCGACAGCGGCCTGTCGGACGACGAACGCCAGGCCGTGCAGTTGGCGCGCCACTACGACACGTGCGTCCAGCGCCACTATCCGGCTATTCTGGCTTCGCGCCGCAACTACGACGTCGCGCTGGGCGCCGACGCCACGGGCGCGCGCCGCATGGGCGTACTGGAGCAGTCGTGGCGCGCGGGCGGCGCGAGCCTCGCCGAAATCGCCGCGCTGGAGGCCTTCAAGGCCGACCCCGCGCTGCGCAGCGTGACGGCGCGGACCCGTGAACGCTATGGTTCCGGCCACGCCCGCCCGGCGGACGATGCGCTGGTGTTCCACGCGGAAGACAGCGCGGTGGGCTTCATTTCCAAATCAGGAAGGGTTACGGCGTATGGCGGCGCAGAGTGAGGAAATCCGCATCGCGGTCAATGGGCAGGAGTTGGCGGGCACCCTGCTGGCGCCGGCGGCCAAGATGCCCGGCATCCTGTTCGTGCACGGCTGGGGCGGCGACCAGCGCTTCGATCTGAAGCGCGCACGCGGCATCGCGGGCCTGGGCTGCGTCTGCCTGACCTTCGACCTGCGCGGTCACGCCGCGACCGAGGCCCAGCAACAGCAGGTCACGCCCGAAGACAATCTGCGCGACGTGCTGGAAGCCTACGACACGCTGGTATCGCATCCCGAAGTGGACACGTCCGCCATCGCGGTGGTCGGCAGCAGCTACGGGGGGTACCTGGCCGCCATCCTGACCGGATTGCGGCACGTGCGGTGGCTGGCCCTGCACGTGCCGGCGCTGTATCGCGACGATACCTGGGCCATGCCCAAGGCGGGCTTCGATCGCGGCATCCTGCGCAATTACCGGCAAGGTCCCGTGCTGCCCTCCGACAACCGGGCCCTGAGCGCGTGCGAGGCGTTCGGCGGGGACGTGCTTCTGGTGGAGGCCGAACACGACGATTTCATTCCGCATGCCACCATCATGAGCTACCGCAATGCTTTCATGGCGGCGCACTCGCTGACCCATCGGCGGCTGGACGGCGCGGACCACGCCCTGACCGAGAAAGTCTCGCAGCAGGCCTACACGTCGATCCTCAGCGGATGGATCACCGAGATGGTGGTGGGAGCCCGGGTGGGCGGAAGGAATGGCTGAAGGCCCGCTGCCTTGCCGCGCAAGGCCCCCGCGACCCCCGGGCGCACTCCTTCCGCTTTCGGGCGGCTGCCTCGGCGGTCCCGCCGCGGCAGGGACAGGCGGCGGGGGGTTTCCCCCCTGCGTGAGGCGGGGCCGGGTACGCGGCTTGCTTCACTGCGCTGAACCCGGCCGCGGCCGGCCGCGACCCACCAAGGAGCAGCCATGAATCCCTTCACGGACCCCGACCTGAGTTCGCCGCGCTACAGGGCCGTTCGACCCAATGTCGGCCCCAGCGACTCTTCCGACTCCGCCAGCGACATGCCGCCGGGCATGGACAGCGACACCGATGCCCAGGGCACCGGCGAGCGGGACAGCGTGAACCCGCGCCGCGGTGGCAGGCCAGCCGACGTGGCGCCCGATGAGATCGTCGACGAAGATGAGGCGGGCGTTTCCCACGCCAGACCCGATCCCGTCAGAAACGGCGGCGATGCCGCCTGAAGGCTTCCTGTTCCGCGCCTTCCCCCGCCGCGCTTGCCGAACGCTTCGTCATACCAGGGCGGCTCGCCACTGACACCCATGATGATGGCTTCGCGCCAGACGCTGCCCCCGTGCCGTGTCCTCGGGGTGCGGCAGGTGGGCGACCTTGGCGCGGGCCGCTCCAGAAACGGGAGGCGCGATGGCCGGCGAAGCGTGGCCGGAATGGCGGCGCCTGCGAGCAAGGACCGCGCCCTGCGCCCCCCCTTGCCAGACCTCGGGTTTCGCCTGGAAGAAACCGCACTGGACACGAGTGTCAAAATTACAAACGCAGTGCAACACGCCCCTGCGCGGGCAACTTTTTCACACGGCCGCCGCGGCGCGGGACTTTTTTGGGTTTTTCTGCTTCTTCGCGCAAAAAACCCGTTTGCGCGCGATCGCCAAGGGCTCGCCCTCGTCTGCCGATTGGCGCGCCGCCGCATTTTGGGGAACGTGCTTGCCGCCAGGCAAGAGAATGCGGGATGCGCCGCTGGCTGTACAAAAAAACAGCAAAAGTAAAAAAAGCATGAAATTCCTGGATTGACGACACATACGTATCAACCATTCCGTATTCAAGAAGTTTTCGTATCGTTGATCTGACAAATTCCTGTCGCCACCCGTCCGACGTGTCCCCCTGTGCGGCCGCAGGCACGCTGTTTGCTCTACAGCGCTACCGGCCTATTTCGCCTCGCCCTTTTCGAGGCCCTTTTTCCAAGGAAGACACGATGGTGACGCTCAACACGCTGATGGTGGCCTCGGAAGCCTTTCCCCTCGCCAAATCCGGTGGCCTGGGAGATGCGGTGACGGGCATGACCTGCGCCCTCCGAGACGCAGGCTCATCGGTGGAACTGCTGCTGCCCGCGTACCGTGGCGTACTCGACAATTTGCGCGAGACGCACCCGCCGGAACGCCTGTCCGGACTGCCGGGCGGGGAAGCCACGCTGCACCGCGGCTACTGCCGCGACACCGGCATGGCGGTCCACGCCCTGCGCAACGACGCGCTGTATGACCGCGCCGGCCTGTATGTGGACGAAAACGGCGTCGACCACCCCGACAACGCCATGCGCTACGCCGCGCTGGCGCACGCCGCCGTGCGGCTGTGCCTGGGATTGCCCGGGCGCCGCCGGCCCGACGTCGTGCACGCCCATGATTGGCATGCCGGCCTGGTGCCGCTGCTGGTCCGTGCCGTCGGACTGCGCTATGTGAAGACGGTATTCACCATCCACAATCTGGCGTTCCAGGGCCTGTTCGACCTGGACCAGGCGCACGACCTGGGGGTGCCGGCCGACTATTGCGGTCCGGACGGCGTGGAGTTCTGGGGAAGGATGAGCTTCATGAAGGCCGGCATCCGTTATGCCGACCGCGTCACCACGGTCAGCCACACCTATGCCCGCGAGATCCTGACGCCGGAATTCGGCTGCGGCCTGGACGACCTGCTGCGCGCCCGCAGCGCCGAACTGCTTCCCGTGCCCAATGGCATCGACGACGTGCTGTGGAACCCTGCCGAGGATCCGGCGCTGGGCCGCTGCCGCTATGACGTGGACAATCTTCGCAACAAGCGCCGCTGCAAGTCGGCGCTGCGCCTGGCCTTTGGCCTGTCCGACGAGGTGGACGGCCCGCTGCTGGCCATGGGCAGCCGCCTGACGCACCAGAAAATGGCCGACGTGGTCGTGGAAGTGCTGCCGCGGGTACTGAAAGCGCATCCCGATCTGCAGGTGGTGATCCTGGGCCAGGGCGATCCGGCCATCGAGCGCCAGTTGCAGGAGATCGAAGCGCAGTATCCGGAGCGTTGCGCCGTGCGCATCGGATACGACGAGCACACCGCCCACCGCCTGCATGCCGGCGCCGACATCCTGTTGCACGGCAGCCGTTTCGAACCGTTCGGGCTGACCCCGCTGTACGCTATGCGCTATGGCACCCTGCCCATCGGCTCGCGCGTCGGCGGCATGGCCGACACCATCCGCGATCCGCGCGACGGCGAGCACCAGGCCAACGGCATCCTGTTCGATGGCGATACGCCGCAGGCCATGGCCGAGGCCATCGGCCGCGCCGTGCGACTGTATGGCCAGTCCACGCTGTGGCGTGGCATGCAGGCCAACGGCATGACGGCGGATTTCAGCTGGCGCCAACCGGTGCAGCAGTATGCCGACCTGTACGCGCGCCTGGCCGCCTGGCCCGCCACGTCGCGCGTGCCCGCGGCTCGCCTGCGCCAGGTCGCTCCCGCCGCGCCGCTGCCGCAGCACGCGCCCGACCTCGGCGTCGCGCCGTTGCAAGCCGCCGCGTAACCGGGGATTGTCGAGATGACCGCTGCGCAGCCCGCTCCTGCCGTTCGCCCGTCGTATGCCGCGCCGGGTGCGTGGCGTATCTGTTATGTCCATGCCGCCGACATCGGCGCGCCGGACGACGACACCGCCTGGAATGCCGTGTGTGCGCGCGCGCGGGCCGCAGGCTTCGACATGCTGATGTGCGCGCCGCTGTGGCGCCTGCCCGAGGGCGGGCGCTCGTTCGCGCCGCTGGACGCCGATCAATGCGATCCCGCCTTGCAGGCCGGACTCTCCATGGAAGCCGCGCTGCGCAAGCTGGTGGACGCCGCCGCGCGCCACGGCCTGGACCTGGCGCTGGACCTGATGGTCGATCGCGTGGCCGTGGACGCCGTGCCGGGCACGCTGGATCCCGCGTGGTTCCGCACCCAGGCCGATGACCACGACCGCGATCCGCGGCAGCCGGCCGCCGAATGGGAAGTGCTGCGGTTGCGCGACGGGCCGCCCGCGCCCGCGTTCCTGCATCAGTGGCAAGACCGCCTGTCGCGCTGGATACGTTGCGGCGTGAAGGGCTTCCGTTGCCTGGATCCGCATCACCTGGGCGGCGAGGCCTGGCGTCAGTTGCTGGCGCCGCTGCGCCAGGAGTTCTCCGATGCGCGCTTCTTCGCCTGGACGCCGGGCCTGGATCCCTGGCAGGTCCAGGACCTGCGCCAGGCCGGGTTCGACGCGGTGTATTCCTCCCTGCCTTGGTGGAACCTGCGCGCGCCGTGGCTGGCGCAGGAGGACCTGCGCCTGCGCGCGGTCGCACCCGTCATCGCCATGCCCGAGGCGCCCTTCGAGCAGGCCGACCCGCGGCGCTTCGAGCGTGCCATGTGGGCGGCGGCGGTCAGCGGCGACGGCATCATGGTCATGCCGCGTGGCGATACCCAGTGGGACGTGGCCGGCCAGGCCGTGCGCTGGCGGGCGGAGACCCCGCTGCGCGGCACGATGCGCCTGGCGGTCGGCGACCGCGGCTATTGCACGGTGCTGCTGCGCGATGGCGTACGCAACGGCGCGGCCAAGGAAGGCGCCGCGCACGCGCTGCTGATCAATCCCGACGACACCGGCCCTGCCCGCGCCGGCTGGAGCGGCGCGGCCAGCCTGCTGCCCGGCGCGTTGCTGCATACCCTGCAGGACCCCGGGTCCGCGCTGCTGCCGCCAGGCGGATTCAGGCTGGAGAACACCGACGGCCTGCCTCAGCCCTCCGAAGCCCATACCCGCCCCGCCACCGGCAGGCCCGATCCGCGCCAGACCCCCCGCATCGCCGTGGAAGCGGTCAGTCCCGTCATCGAGCACGGCGCGCTCAGTCCCAAGTGCGTGGTCGGCGAGACGGTCCGCGTGCAGGCCGACATTTTCGTGGACGGCCACGACCAACTGGCCGCCGAGATCCAGTGGCGCGCCACCGACGAGACCGCGTGGCAGGTGGCGCCGATGCGTTTCGTGGACAATGATCGCTGGCAGGCCGAGGTGCTTCCCCGGCGCAACGGGCCGCACGAGTTCCGCGTCGTGGCCTGGATGGACGAATGGGAAACCTACCGCACCGAGCTGCGCAAGAAGCATGCGGCGGGTCTGCGGCTGGAGCTGGAACTGCGCGAGGGCGCCATCAAGCTGCGCGAAGCGCTGCTGGCGGGCCGGCAGCACCACGACGAGGCGCGCAATCGCGTGGACGCTGCGCTGGCGGCGCTGGCCGAGGCGGCTCGGGCAGCGAGGGCGGACGGCGAAAGCGCCGGCGCCGGCAAGGACGAACCCCTGGTTGCCCTGTCCGATGCGGTCCAGGACAGCCTGGTCGCGATCATGCTCGACCTGGAACTGGCTCGTGCGATGGATGCCGTGGCGCCGCGCCCTTTCCTCTATGAAAGCCCCAGCCCCTACCCGCTCTGGGTGGATCGCCGCGCGGCCGCCTTCTCCAGTTGGTACGAACTGTTCCCGCGTTCGCAATCCGCCACGCCCGGCCGCCACGGCACCTTCGACGACGTGCAGGCCCGCCTGCCCGACGTGCGCGCCATGGGCTTCGACGTGCTGTATTTCCCCCCGATCCACCCCATCGGCCGCGCGCACCGCAAGGGCCCCAACAACAGCCTGCAGGCGGGCGAGAACGATCCCGGCAGCCCCTACGCCATCGGCTCGCCGGACGGCGGCCACGACGCCATCCATCCCGAACTGGGCACGCTGGACGACTTCCTGCGTCTGGTGCAGGCCGCGCGCGAACACGGCATGGAACTGGCGCTGGACTTCGCCATCCAGTGCTCGCCCGACCATCCCTGGCTGGCGCAGCGTCCCGAATGGTTCACGCGGCGCGCCGACGGCACCATCCGCTACGCCGAGAATCCGCCGAAGAAGTACGAGGACATCGTCAACGTCAGCTTCTACCGCAACACGGCCAAGCGCGCGCGCGTGCTGCCGCTGTGGCGCGCGCTGCGCGACGTGGTGCTGTTCTGGGCCGAACACGGCGTGCGCATTTTCCGCGTGGACAACCCGCACACCAAGCCCCTGCCCTTCTGGGAATGGATGATCGCGGACATCCACATGCGCCATCCCGACGTGATCTTCCTGTCGGAAGCCTTCACGCGGCCCAAGATGATGTACCGGCTGGCCAAGATAGGCTTCACCCAGTCGTACACATACTTCACCTGGCGCAACGACAAGCACGAGATCGCCGCCTATCTGGAAGAACTGGCGGGCGAACCCGTGGCCGACTTCTTCCGCGCCAACTTCTTCGTCAACACGCCCGACATCAATCCCTACTACCTGCAATGCGGCGCGCGCTCGGCCTTCCTGGCGCGCGCGGCGCTGGCGGCGCTGGGGGCCGGGTCGTGGGGCCTGTACAGCGGTTTCGAGCTTTGCGAATGGCAACCGGTGCCCGGCAAAGAAGAGTATCTGGACTCTGAAAAGTACGAGCTGCGCCAGCGCGACTGGGACGCGCCGGGCAACATCAAGGCCGAGATCGCGCAGCTGAACGCGATCCGCCAGGCCAATCCGGCGCTGTGGTCGCAGCGCGGCTACCGCACCGTGCCCAACGGCAATCCGCACATCCTCAGCTTCATGAAGGCCACCGCCGACGGGGGCAGCACGCTGCTGGCCGCCATCAACCTGGATCCCTACAACGTCCAGCACACGGGCCTGCAAGTGCCGTTCGACGCGCCCGTGCGCAGCGGCCGGGACACCGTGCAGGCCGAAGACCTGCTCGATGGCGGCGCCGCCGTCTGGCACGACGGCCGGTCGGATATCGCGCTGCATCCCGGCAGGCCTTACCGCATATGGCGCCTGACCGCGCCCGACTGAACCAGGGAGACTGCCCGCATGACCCACCGCAAGACCTCCCCCGCCCTGCCCGCGCCGTCCGCCGCCGCGCCTGCCTCCCAGCATGGCGCCGGCGACCTCTGGTACAAGGACGCCATCATCTATCAGCTGCATGTGAAGTCGTTCTTCGACGCCGACAACAATGGCGTGGGCGACTTCGCGGGCCTGCTGGAAAAGCTGGATTACATCGCCGAGCTGGGCGTCACCGCCGTCTGGCTGCTGCCCTTTTACCCGTCGCCGCGCCGCGACGACGGCTATGACATCGCCGAATACCGCGGCGTGCACGAGGACTACGGCTCGATGGCCGATGTGCGCCGCTTCATCCGCGCCGCGCACGCGCGGGGCTTGCGCGTGATCACCGAGCTGGTGGTCAACCATACGTCCGACCAGCATCCGTGGTTCCAGCGCGCCCGCGCCGCCAAGCCGGGCTCGGCGGCGCGCAAGTTCTATGTGTGGTCGGACGACGACAAGGCCTACGCCGGCACCCGCATCATCTTCCTGGACACGGAAAAGTCGAACTGGACCTGGGACCCCGTCGCGGGCGCCTATTACTGGCACCGTTTCTATTCGCACCAACCCGACTTGAACTACGACAATCCGCAGGTGCTGAAGGAAGTGCTGTCGGTGATGCGCTTCTGGCTGGACATGGGCGTGGACGGGCTGCGGCTGGACGCGGTGCCCTATCTGGTGGAGCGCGAAGGCACCAACAACGAGAACCTGCCCGAGACGCACGCGGTGCTCAAGCAGATCCGCGCCGTGATCCAGGCCGAGTATCCCGGCCGCATGCTGCTGGCCGAGGCCAACCAGTGGCCGGAGGATGCCAAGGAGTACTTCGGCGACGGCGACGAGTGCCACATGTCGTTCCACTTTCCGCTGATGCCGCGCATGTACATGGCCATCGCGCAGGAAGACCGCTTTCCCATCACCGACATCATCCGCCAGACGCCGGACATCCCCAACAATTGCCAGTGGGCGATCTTCCTGCGCAATCACGACGAGCTGACGCTGGAGATGGTGACCAGCGAAGAGCGCGATTACCTCTGGAACATCTACGCCGCCGACCGGCGCGCCCGCATCAACCTGGGCATCCGCCGCCGGCTGGCGCCGCTGCTGGAACGCGACCGCCGCCGCGTCGAGCTGATGAACAGCCTGCTGCTGTCGATGCCGGGCACGCCCGTGCTGTACTACGGCGACGAGCTGGGCATGGGCGACAACATCCACCTGGGCGACCGCGACGGCGTGCGCACGCCGATGCAATGGTCGTCCGACCGCAACGGCGGATTCTCGCGCGCCGACCCTGAGCGCCTGGTGCTGCCGCCGCTGCGCGGACCGCTGTACGGCTATGAGTCCGTCAACGTCGAGGCCCAGCAGCGCGATCCGCATTCGCTCTTGAACTGGACGCGCCGCATGCTGGCCACGCGGCGCCAGACACAGGCCTTCGGCCGCGGCGCGCTGCACTTCATCTATCCGGGCAACCGCAAGATCCTGGCCTATCTGCGCACCTGGGAGGACACGTCCATCCTGTGCGTGGCGAATCTGTCGAATACCGCGCAGCCCCTGGAATTGAAGCTGCCCGACTACATCGGCCGCACGCCGGTGGAGATGCTGGGCAACACCCCCTTCCCGGAGGTGACGGACCAACCCTACCGCCTGACGCTGCCGCCCTACGGTTTCTACTGGATGGACCTGCGCCAGGACGTGGCCCCGCCCTCGTGGCAGACGCTGCCCCCCGAGCAGGCGCCGGCCGAGTACCCCACGCTGGTGCTGCGCGGCAAGGGCCTGGCCTTCACCGACCCGTCGCGACGCGTGCTGGAAACCGAGATTCTGCCGGCCTATCTGGCGCGCCAGCGCTGGTCGGGCGTGCAGAAGGCGGACGAGCCGGTGCGGCTGACCCACGCCCAGTGGCTGGCGGCCGACACCGACCTGTACCTGGCCGAGATCGAACGCGACAACGGCAAGCGCTACCTGCTGCCCCTGGCCGTGTACTGGACCGCCGAGCAGACGCCGCAGCAGGCGCTGGCGAAGGTGCGCCGCGTGGCCCAGGTGGGCACGCTGTGCGACGCCATGTACGAGCCGGCCTTCGTGCGCCGCCTGGTGTCCCTGCTGGCGGCGGGCGAAACCCTGCTGCTGGACGGCGCCGACGGTGCGCTGGAATTCCTGCCCGAACCGGGGTGGGAATTGCCCGGCGATGCCGAACTGCGCTGGGTGACCGCGGAGCAGTCGAACAGCTCGGTCGTCGTCGGCGGCCAGGCCGTCTTCAAGCTGCTGCGCACCGTCCAGCACGGCGACACGCCCGAGGCCGAGATGACGCGCCACCTGACGCGGGCGGGCTATGCCAACACGCCCGCGCTGCTGGGCGAGATCCGCCGCACGGGCGCGGGCGCCCCGGCGCAGACCGTCGCGCTGATGCACCAGTACATCATCAACCAGGGCGATGCCTGGGGCTGGAGCCTGGATTTCCTGAAACGCGCGCTGGACAACGCCACGCTGTCCGGGTCGGACGCCGATGAATTCGAACAGAGCCTGAACGGCTACGCGACGATGGCCACGACCATCGGCCGCCGCCTGGGCGAGCTGCACGCCGTGCTGGCGCGCGAGGAGGCGCCCGAGGCCTTCCGGCCGGCCAAGGCCAGCGCGGCCCAGGCGCGCCACGCGGGCGACGAGGCGGTGGCCGAACTGGACCGCGCGCTGAAGGCATTGAAACAGGTGCGGGACGATCTGGAACCCGCGTCGCACGCCTGCGTGCAATGGCTGTTCGAGCATCGCGACCGCATCGCCGCCATGCTGCGGCGCCTGGCCGAGGCCGAGATCGGCCTGCCGCGTTTGCGCATCCACGGCGACTTCCACCTGGGCCAGGTGCTGATCGCCCAGACCGATGCCTATCTGATCGACTTCGAGGGCGAGCCCGCCGCCACGGCGGACCAGCGGCACGGCCGCGCCAGCCCGTATCGCGACGTGGCCGGCATGCTGCGCTCGTTCGACTACGCGTCGGCCACGCTGTCGCGCGCGGATCCGCTGGGCGGCGCGCCCACCGATTTCGCGGCCGGCGCGGTGGATGCCGACGGCCATGCCACGGCCTCTCACGAGCGCCGCGAGGCCTTGCTGGAGCGCTTCCGCCAGAGCGCGGGCCAGGCCTTCCTGGCCGGCTACCGCGAGGCGGCGGCTTCGATACAGGCGCCCGAGGGCATCGAACGCGACCTGCTGCGCCTGGCGCAGATCCAGAAGGCCGCCTACGAGGTCCGCTACGAAGTCCTGCACCGCCCCACCTGGATCTCCATACCCCTTTGCGCGCTGGGCGAGCTGTGCCGCTCGGCGCTGTTGGACGCCGCCATCGACGAGGAACGTCAACCATGAGAACGCACGGCCGCCCGAAGTTCACATATCCCCCACGGGGGGACGGCGCATGGCGCCAAGGGGGCAACATGCCAACGCACGGCCGCCCGAAGTTCACATATCCCCCGCGGGGGGACGGCGCATGGCGCCAAGGGGGCAGCATGCCAACGCACGGCCGCCCGAAGTTCGAAATCCCCCTCGGGGAAACGGCGCGCAGCGCCAAGGGGGCGACATGATTTGCACGTCCGCCCCTCAGTCCGATGCTTCCGGCGGGGCCGCGCCGGCCGGACCAGCGCCGCATGGGCAAGCACCCGGGCTGCCGCAGTCCGAGGTGCAAGCCCTGCAGGCAGGCACCCATGACAACCCGTTCGGCGTGCTGGGTCCCCATCGGGTCGACGGCCAGGGCATCCTGCGCGTGCTGGCGCCCGAGGCCAGCGCCGTACGCGCCGTGCTGCCCGATGGCACCTCGATCGCACTGGCGCAGCAGGCCGAGGGGTTGTACGCCGCCCGTATCGACGCGCTGCATCCCGGCGACCCGGGGGCCTACCAGTTGCTCATCACGCACGGTGGCCACGAGCAGCTCGCGCACGATCCCTACGCCTTCGGCCCGTCCATCTCCGACAGCGACCTGCAGTTGCTGTCCGGCGGCTCCTGGCTGCACCTGTCCGACTCGCTGGGCGCGCATCCGATGTGCCTGGCGGAAATCAGCGGCGTGCGGTTCTCGGTGTGGGCGCCCAATGCGAGGCGCGTGGCCGTGGTCGGGGATTTCAACGGCTGGGACGCGCGCCGGCACGGCATGCGCCGCCGCCACCAGGCAGGCGTCTGGGAAATCTTCATCCCCGGCGTGCCGGCCGGCGCGCGCTACAAGTACGCCATCACCGGCGCCGACGGCGCCCAGCACATGAAGGCCGATCCGCTGGCGCGCGCCACGGAAGAATCGCCCGCCACCGCGTCGGTCGTGCCCGACGCCCGCGCCTTCCACTGGACCGACGAGGACTGGATGCGCGGCCGCGCGGCCCGCCAGGCCCCCGATGCGCCGATGTCGATCTACGAGCTGCACGTCGGTTCGTGGGTGGACGAGCCGGGGCCGGGCAGCCTGTGGACGCGCCTGGCCGCCAAGCTGCCGGGCTATGCGCGCGCCATGGGGTTCACGCACGTGGAACTGCTGCCGGTGGCCGAGCATCCCTTCGGCGGCTCGTGGGGCTACCAGCCGCTGGGCCTGTTCGCCCCGAGCGCGCGGTACGGCACGCCGGCCGAGTTCGCGATGTTCGTCGACCGCTGCCACGAGGCCGGCGTGGGCGTGATCCTGGACTGGGTGCCCGCCCACTTTCCGAACGACGCGCACGGCCTGGTGCAGTTCGACGGCACGGCGCTGTACGAGCACGCCGACCCGCGCGAGGGCTACCACCCCGACTGGCACACCATGGTCTACAACTATGGCCGCAACGAGGTGAAGGCTTTCCTGGTGGCCAGCGCGCTGGAATGGCTGCGCCATTACCACATCGACGGCCTGCGCGTGGATGCCGTGGCCTCGATGCTGTATCGCGACTACAGCCGCAAGGCGGGCGAATGGGTTCCCAACCAGTACGGTGGCCGCGAGAACCTGGAGGCCGTGGCCTTCCTGCGCGACCTGAACCTGGCCGTGGCGCGCGAATGCCCCGGCGCCATGACCATCGCCGAGGAATCCACGGCCTGGCCCGGCGTGACCGCGCCCGTGGCCGAGGGCGGACTGGGCTTCGACTACAAGTGGAACATGGGCTGGATGCACGACACCCTGCGCTTCATGTCGCACGACCCCATCCACCGCAGCCATCATCACAACGACATGACGTTCGGGCTGATCTACGCCTATTCCGAACGTTTCATCCTGCCCCTGTCGCACGATGAAGTGGTGCACGGCAAGGGCTCGCTGCTGCGCAAGATGCCGGGCGACGACGCCGCGCGCCTGGCCAACCTGCGCGCCTACTACGGCTTCATGTGGGCGCATCCCGGCAAGAAGCTGCTGTTCATGGGCGCAGAGCTGGGCCAGGACACCGAATGGAACCACGACGGGTTCGTTGCCTGGCACCTGCTGGACCGCCCCGGCCATCGCGGCCTGCAGCGCGCCGTGGCCGACCTGAACCTGCTCTACCGCGACCTGCCCGAACTGCACAAGCGCGATGCCGATCCCAACGGCTTTGCCTGGATGGTCGGCGACGACAACGCCAACAGCGTGCTGGCCTTCGTGCGCACCGACGGACGCCGCCACCTGCTGGCCGTCAGCAACTTCACGCCGGTGGCGCGCCACGACTACCGCGTGGGCGTGCCGCAGGCTGGCGTCTGGGCCGAGCGCTTCAACAGCGATGCCGAGCCCTACGGCGGCGGCGGCATGGGCAATGGCGGCCGGGTTCGCACCGGCGACGTCCCCGCCCACGGCCAGGCGCAATCGCTGTCCCTGACCCTTCCCCCCATGTCCACCCTGTTGCTGCGCCACGAAGGATAAGAACAAATGCCCTCCTCCTCACGATTGACGGCCGGCCGGCCCTATCCCCTGGGCGCCAGCAGCGACGGCCTGGGTGTGAATTTCGCCGTGTTCTCGGCCAACGCGACGCGCATGCAGCTCTGCATCTTCGACGCCTCGGGCCGCAAGGAACTGCAGCGCCTGGACTTTCCGGAATGCACCGACGAAGTCTGGCACGGCTATCTGCCCGGCGCGCGGCCGGGACTGGTGTATGGCCTGCGCGCCTATGGTCCCTACGAGCCCGACGCGGGCCATCGCTTCAATCCCCACAAGCTGCTGCTGGACCCGTACGCGCGCCAGATGAAGGGCACGCTGCGCTGGAACGATGCGCTGTTCGGCTACCGCATGAATCACCCGCGCGCCGACCTGGCCATGGACCGCCGCGACAGCGCCGCCGCCATGCCGAAGGCCGTGGTGGTGGACGAGGCCTTCAACTGGGGCCGCACGTCGCAGCCGGGCACGCCTTGGGAAAACACCGTCATCTACGAGATGCACGTGCGCGGCTCCTCGATGCAGCGCGACGACCTGGAGCCGCCGCTGCGCGGCACCGCCGAGGCGCTGTCCGACCCCTGGTTCATCGAACACCTGCAGCGCATCGGCGTCACGGCCGTCGAACTGATGCCCACGCATGCGTTCCTGCAGGACCGCTTCCTGGTCGAACGCAACCTCAGCAACTATTGGGGCTACAGCACGCTGAACTTCTTCGCGCCCGAACCACGCTATGCGCCGGGCGGCGGCGACGACCTGCGCCGCGCCGTCCGCCGGCTGCACGCGGCCGGCCTGGAAGTCATCCTGGACGTGGTCTACAACCACACCTGCGAGGGCAACGAACTGGGGCCGACGCTCTCGTGGCGCGGCCTGGACAACGCCAGCTACTACCGGCTGATCCCCGGAGAGGAGCGTTACTTCATCAACGACACGGGCTGCGGCAACACCGTCAACCTGTCGCACCCGCGCGTGCTGCAGATGGTGATGGACTCGCTGCGCTATTGGGCGCAGTCCTACCAGGTGGACGGCTTCCGCTTCGACCTGGGCACCACGCTGGGCCGTGAAGGCACCGGATTCGATCCCGGCTCGGGCTTCTTCGACGCCATTCTCCAGGACCCCACCCTGTCGCGCCTGAAGCTGATCTCCGAACCCTGGGACATCGGCCCCGACGGCTATCAACTGGGCTGCCATCCGCCCGGCTTCGCGGAATGGAACGACCGCTACCGCGACGGCGTGCGCCGCTTCTGGCGCGGCGACGAAGGCATGCGCGGCGAACTGGCCGGCCGGCTCACCGCCTCCGCCGACCTGTTCGACAAGCGCCACCGCCGCCCCTGGGCCAGCATCAACTTCGTGGCCTCGCACGACGGCTACACGCTGCACGACATCACCGCCTACGAGCAGCGCCACAACGAAGCCAACGGCGAAGAGAACCGCGACGGCCACGGCGAGAACTACAGCCGCAACTGGGGCGCGGAAGGCCCGACCGAGGACGGCGGCATCCTGGACCTGCGCGCCCGCGTGCAGCGCTCGATGCTGGCCACGCTGTT
>NZ_FKIF01000006.1 GCF_900078705.1 Bordetella ansorpii | reverse complement strand
GCGCCAGGACGCCCGTCCGCAGGTGCAAAAGCAAGGCGATGTCAGCTACGTCAGCGGTGGGGTGGGCCAGGAAGAGAGCACCTATCTCAAGTCCGTCAGCGGCGACTACAACCTGCGGCTGCAGTTCGCGCTGTCTGACGGCGGCGCCTATGTGTCCGACGTGGAGGTGCGAGTGAAGAACGGTTCGGGGCAGGAAGTGTTGTCAGCCAAGTCGGATGGCCCAATCTTCTATGCCAAGCTGCCCGAAGGCACCTATGACCTGACCGTGACCTACGCGGGCAAGCCGCAGTCCAAGAAGATCACCCTGGACGGCAAGGGCGGCACGGCACAGGGCTTCTACTGGAAGGGTCCGACCTGAAGCGGGTCTGCCCGGAGCGGGCCGCGCAGCACGGCCCGCCTGGGCATCGCAGCGGCGTCTTGCCGACGCCGCTGCTGCTTACAGCATCTGGCTCAGGAACGCCTGCGTACGGGCCTGGGCGGGCGCGGCGAAAAAGCCGTGCGCAGGGCCTTCCTCGACGATCACGCCCTGGTCCATGAACACCACGCGGTGCGCCACTTCGCGGGCGAAACCCATCTCGTGCGTCACCACCAGCATGGTCATGTGTTCCTCGGCCAGCTGTCGCATGGTGCGAAGTACCTCGCCCGTCAGCTCGGGATCGAGCGCGGAGGTGGGCTCGTCGAACAGCATGATGTCCGGCTCCATGGCCAGCGCGCGGGCGATGGCCACGCGCTGCTTCTGTCCGCCTGACAGGCGCCCCGGATAGTTGTCGCGCTTGGCCAGCATGCCCACCTTGCGCAGCAGCTCCTCGGCGCGCGGGATGGCTTCGTCGCGCTTCATGCCCTTCACCGTCATGGGCGCCTCGATGAGGTTCTGCAGCACCGTCATGTGCGGGAACAGGTTGAAGCCCTGGAACACCATGCCCATCTTGCGGCAGAGGCGGCGTACCTCGGCGTCGCCGCCATAGCGGCTGTTGCCGTCCGGCACGGCGGTGGCCAGCGCCTCGCCTTCGATCTCGATGCTGCCCCGGTCTATCGTCTCGAGGTGGTTCAGGCAGCGCAGGAAGGTGCTCTTGCCCGAACCCGACGGACCGATCACGGCGACGACCTCGCCCTTGTGCAGCGTCAGCGACACGTCGTCCAGCACGCGCAGCGCGCCGAACGACTTGACGAGGTTGCGCGCCCCGATCATCACGGGCCGGCCATCGGCCGGATTACTGGTCGTACTTGGCATAGTGTTTTTCCAGGCGCTGGAAGGCCCAGGTCAGCACCAGCGTCATGGCGAGGTAAAAGACGGCGGCAACCAGGAAGGGCGTGGTCGAGAAGTCGCGCTGGACGATGCCGCGCGCCACGCGCAGCAGGTCGTTCAAGGCCAGCACGTAGATCAGCGAGGTGTCCTTGACCAGCGTGATGGTTTCGTTGCTCATGGGCGGCAGGATGCGCCGCACCATCTGCGGCAGCACGATGCGGCGCAGGGTCTGCAGGGGCGTCATGCCCAGCACCTTGCCGGCTTCGTACTGGCCGCGGTCGATGGACAGGATGCCGGCGCGGAAGATCTCGGCGAAGTACGCCGCGTAGTTCAGCGCGAAGGCGATCACCGCCGCGGGGAAATCGGGCAGGCGTATGCCCACCACCGGGATGAAGGGCAGCGCGAAATAAATGAACAGCAGCTGCAGCATCAGCGGCGTGCCGCGCATCAGCCAGATGTAGCCGTTGACCAGCATGCTCAGCGGACGCAGCCGCGACAGCCGCGCCAGCGCCAGCAGCAGGCCCAGCGGCACGGCCAGGGCCAGCGTGATGAAGAACAGGGTGAGCGTGACGCGCGCACCCTGCGCCATCGGGCCCAGCAAAGAGAGGACGTAATCCATGCGATCGATTCTGGCCGGGCGGCGGCGAGCGCCAGCCCGGCGTTGGGAGCCTGCTTACTTGATGATGTCCGCGCCGAACCACTGGCTGGCGATGCGGCCGGCGGTGCCGTCCCGCTTCATGTCGGCCAGCGTGCCGTCCAGCTTCTGCAGCAGCGCGGCATCGTCCTTGCGCACGCCCACGCCGTAGGATTCGACGCCGAAGTTGTCGTCCAGCACGCGGTATTCGGTGGGCCGCTTGGCGACCAGGTAACGGCCCACGACTTCGTCGACCACCACGGCATCCAGGCGGCCGGCGGACAGGTCGACCAGCGCGGTGACGTTGTCGCCGTAGGTGCGCAGCGCCTTCAGCGCGTCGGCGATGTTGGCCTCTTTCTTGATGGCGTCGACGGCGCTGCTGCCCTCCTGGGCGCCCACCACGTGGTTGGCCAGGTCGGTCTTGGCCTGGATGGCCGAGTTGGCCGCCACGATGATGATCTGGTGGTTTTCCATGTAGGGCGCGGTGAAGGCGATGTTCTTCTTGCGCTCTTCGGTGATGGTCAGGCCGTTCCACAGCGCATCCACGCGCTTGCTGCTCAGTTCGGCTTCCTTGGCGCTCCAGTCGATGGGCTTGAACTCGACCTGCATGCCCAGGCGCTTGGCGGCCTCGCGCGCCAGGTCGATGTCGAAGCCGACCAGTTCATTCTTCTCGTCTCGGAAGCCCATGGGCGGGAAGTTGTCGTCCAGGCCCACCACGACCTTGGTCGGGGCAGCCGGTTGGGCGGCGGTCTTGGCGGGTTCGTCGCTCTTGTTGCAGGCGGCGAGCAGGGACGTGGCACACAGCGCCAGGACGGCGGTCAGCTTTTTCATAGGAGTCGGAAAAGGAACGAGATACTCGGGATCCGCGTATTTTATGCGGGTTGGCCGTTCCCGCAGGATGGCGGCGTCAGGGCGGCGTTTGCGCGGTGGCGCGAGGCCGGCTGTCGATCTTGCGTCCATGCCGGGCCGAGGTCTGCCGCAACAGGGCGGCGAACGCCCGTATTGCGCGGGTCTGGGTCTGGTCGGCCCGCATCAGCAGGCCTGGCGTGCGCATGGGCGTCGGGCTTTCCATGGGCACCAGCACCACGTCCAGCCCGGCCGGCACCGCGCTGGCGGCCGCGATGGTGCCGATGGGGGTGCGCAGGGCCACGCCCAGCAGCGCGGGCAGCGTGTTCAGCTCGGCGCACACCATGGGTTCGGCACCCGCCGCGGCGAAGCATTCGTTGAGCATGCGGCGCGTGGAAAAGGTGGGTGGCAGCAGCGCCAGCGGCTCGCGGTGCAGCTCGATCATGCGGATGCGCTTGCGGCCCGCCAGCGGATGCCGGCTGTTGACCACCAGCATCAGTTCTTCGTTGAACAGGGGCTCGAAGCGCAGGCCCAGCGGCAGCACGGGCCGGTAGGCCACGCCCAGGTCGAACTGGCCCGAGGTCAGCCCGGTGACGATGGCATCGGCGGCCAGTTCCTCGACCGACAGCCGCACGGTCGGGTTGCGCGCCAGGAACTGTCCCACGCACTCGGGAATGATGTTGAGGTTGAACGTATGCGTGGCGGCCACCCGCACGGCGCCGGACATGGGGGATTCGGCGGATTTCAGTTCGCCCAGGCCCTGGTCGACTTCCTGCAGCGCCCGGGAGGCATAGC
This sequence comes from Bordetella ansorpii, assembly GCF_900078705.1. Lineage (GTDB taxonomy): Bacteria > Pseudomonadota > Gammaproteobacteria > Burkholderiales > Burkholderiaceae_B > Bordetella > Bordetella ansorpii_A. The sequence goes on along the minus strand of NZ_FKIF01000006.1, from coordinate 1,142,802 downwards.
CCAGGAAGGCGTCGCCCGCCTCGGTCAGCGAGACCCGCTTGCCGATGCGATCGAACAGCGGCTTGCCGATCTCGTCCTCGAGCTGCCTGATCTGGTGCGACAGCGTGGATTGGGTGACGTGCACGCGCTGCGCGGCCCGCGTGAAATTCAGCGAATTGGCGAGCGCGACAAAGTATCTCAGGTGGCGCAGTTCCATGATTGCTTGATAAATCCATCGATGCCATCAATAGTAATCAGCAAAATAAGTCATTTCCACATTCTTGTATCCATCTATTACGCTGCGGTCTTCGCAATGCCAGCCGTCAAGCGCTCGCGGGCGGCCAGGAGACAACCATGCAAGACGACAGCATTCCTCATCTGGAAAAGTTGACCCGCGCCAGCAAGGTGCTGGAAGGCATCACCGTCATCGAACAGGGCACGTTCATCACGGGGCCGGCCGCGGGGATGCTGCTGGCCGACCTGGGCGCCAACGTGATCAAGGTCGAGCAGCCGGGCGCTGGCGATCCGTTCCGCGCCTTCCGGGGCGGCCTGTACAGCCCGCACTTCCAGACCTACAACCGCAACAAGCGCAGCATCACGCTCAACACCAAGGATCCCGACGATGCCAAGGTGTTCGACGAGCTGATCCTGCAGGCGGACGTCTATATCCAGAACTTCCGGCCCGGCGCGGCCGACCGCCTGGGCGCCGGCGAGAAGCGCCTGCGCGAACTGAATCCCCGGCTGATCTACTGCGCCATCAGCGGCTTTGGCCAGACCGGCCCGGCGGCTGGCCGTCCGGCCTACGACACGGTGGCCCAGGCGGCCAGCGGCTTCCTGAATCTGCTGGTCAATCCCGCCAACCCGCGCGTGGTGGGGCCGGCCATCGCCGACTCGCTGACCGGTTTCTATGCCGCCTACGGCATCCTGGGCGCGCTGGTCGAGCGCGCTCGCACCGGCGTGGGCCGCAGCGTCGAGGTCTCCATGCTGGAGGCCATGTGCCACTTCAACCTGGACGCCTTCACGCACTTCTTCGCGGATGGCGACGTGATGGGTCCGTACAGCCGGCCCAGCGTATCGCAGTCGTACACCCTGCGCTGCAGCGATGGCCGCTGGGTCGCGCTGCACATGTCCTCGCCCGAGAAGTTCTGGCGCGGGCTGGCCGCCGCCATCGAGCGGCCCACGCTGTTCGACGATCCGCGCTACGCCACGCGCGAAGGCCGCATCCAGCACCAGGAGCAGTTGATCGGCCTGCTGGGCGGCATCTTCGCCACCCGCACCCGCGACGAGTGGTGCGCGCGCCTGACCGCCGAAGACGTGCCGCACGCGCCGATGTACGACACCAGCGAGGCGCTGGAAGACGCACAGGCCCGTCATCTGGAACTCGAAATAGAAGGGCATCATCCTGTCCTGGGCGAATGGCGCACGGTGCGTTCGCCGGTCAGTTTCGACGGGGTGCGTCCCACGCACGTGGTGCCGCCGCCCATCCTGGGCGAGCACAACGACGAGGTGCGCGCCGAGCTTGCGATTGCACGAGCCGCGTCCCGCTCAGTTGCTTCTTCCAAGGAGTGAGACCATGAAGATCGGCAAGACCACCGTCCCGCGCACGTCCATCAGCACGTCCGATGAGCACACCATCGTGGTGCGCGGCCAGGACCTGTGCCAGGACCTGATCGGCAAGATTTCCTTCACCGACTATTTCCACCTGCTGCTGACCGGCCGGCGTCCCGACGCGGCCGCCACCGCCGTGATCGACGCGACCCTGGTCGCCATCGCCGAGCATGGCCTGGTGCCCAGCGTGCAGGCCAGCCGCATGACGCTGGCGGCGGCTCCCGATGCCCTGCAGGGCGCCGTGGCGGCCGGCATCCTGGGCTGCGGCTCGGTCATCCTGGGCGCGTCCGAGACCGCCGGCAGGATGTTCCACGAGATCGAGGCGCGCGCCCGCGCCGACGGGGCCGGCAACGACGAGGCGGCCCTGGCGATCGTGCAGGAGTACCGCGCCGCGCGCCGCGCCATTCCCGGCTACGGCCACCCGTTGCACAAGGAGCGCGATCCGCGCGTGGGCCGGCTGTTCGACGTGGCCCGCGAGGCTGGCGCCAACCTGGCCTACGTCGACATCGCCGAGGCGGTCGAGCGCGCGATCCCGCAGGTGATGGGCAAGGAACTGAAGCTCAACGTGTCGGCCGCCATCCCCGCGGTGCTGCTGGGCGTCGGCTTCCCGCTGCTGGCCCTGAAGGGCGTGCCGATCCTGGCCCGCACGGCCGGCTTGATCGCCCACCTCAACGAAGAACTGGAGCAATCCATCGGCTTCGCGCTGTCCTATCAGGCCGCGCGCGAAGTCCAGTATGACGGCGAACTTCCCGCCGGCTTTGGCACGACCCCCGAATCGCACTGATCCCGCCCAATCCGGGCATACGAGCAAGACAGTACAGAGGAGAGTCATCCATGGTTTCCATCACATCCACCGCGAGGCCCACGCTGCGCCGGTCGCTGCTCGGCCTGGCGCTGGCTGCCGGGCTGCTCGCCCAACTTCCGGCAATGGCGCAATCGGCGGACTTCCCAAGCCGGCCGATCAAGATGATCGTGCCGTTCGGTCCGGGCACGTCGACGGACATCGTCGCGCGCGTGATGGCCGATGCCATGGGCAAGTCGCTGGGCCAGTCCGTCATCGTGGAGAACCGCGCCGGCGCGGGCGGTTCGATCGGCACCGACTTCGTCGCACGTTCGCCCGCCGACGGCTACACCATCGTGATGGGCACCGTGGGCACGCACGCCATCAACAAGGCGCTTTACCGCAAGCTGGCCTACGATCCCATCGCCGACTTCGCGCCGCTGTCGTTCGTCGGCCAGACGCCGACCCTGCTGGTGGTCAGCGGCAACTCGCCCTTCCAGAACCTGAAGGACCTGGGCGCCGCCGCGGCCAAGCCGCCCGGCATCAGCTTCGCGTCCGCGGGCAGCGGCACCTCGGGCCATCTGGCCGGCGAACTGCTGAAGGCCCGCCTGGGCGGCGAGATGGTGCACGTGCCTTACAAGGAAGGCAGCCTGGCGATGTCCGACGTGATGTCGGGCCAGGTGCAATTCATGTTCTACCACCCCACCGCCGTGCTGCCGCACATCCGTGCCGGCAAGCTGCGCGCCCTGGGCACGTCCAGCGCCAAGCGCAGCGCCGCGCTGCCCGACCTGCCGACCATCGCCGAGCAGACCAACAGCGATTTCGACCTGGTGGCCTGGTTCATGATGTATGCGCCCAAGGCCACGCCGGAGCCCACGCTGAAGAAGCTGCGCGATGCCGCTTCCACCGCCCTGGCCAATGCCGACGTGCAGGCCAAGCTGACGGCGCAGGGCCTGGAGAAGGGGTCGACGTCCGATCTGGACGCCTTCGGCAAGGCGGAAGTGGCCAAGTGGGCCGACCTGGTGCAGAAGTCGGGCGCCCAGGTCGACTGAGGAATATGTCCGCTGGCGCGTGGCCGGTATGAACCTTCGCCGGGCCGGCCGCGTGCCAGTGCGGCATTGAGGTCTGCGGCTTTTGCAAGCTGAATGGGCAGACCGAGCGTTTAGCGTGACCTTGGCGCTGTAGCAACCAGTCCTGGATCGTCTGGTGGCTACGGCGCTATTTTTTTACCTTGGGGCCGCCCCGAGGCAAAAAGCGCCTCCTTGGGGCAGCAAGCCGCAGGCGCGGCGTGGGGGATGTTTTAATGATGTTTTGAACCCAATAAAGGAGCTTTCCATGGCCAACGCCTCCGCACGCCACATCCTGGTGTCCACCGAAGCCAAGTGCAACGAACTGAAGGCCGCCATCGAGAACGGCGCCGACTTCGCCGAGGTCGCCCGTGAAAATTCCAGCTGCCCGTCCAGCCGCGACGGCGGCAACCTGGGCACCTTCCGCCCGGGCCAGATGGTGCCGGAGTTCGACACCGTGGTGTTCAGCGCCCCGATCAATGTGGTGCAGGGTCCGGTGAAGACCCAGTTCGGCTATCACCTGGTCGAAGTCACCAGCCGCCAGGACTGAGTCCGGCCGCTCATGCCCTTGCCGGCCCGCAGGCAGGCAAGGGCCGCAAGAACCCTCCGTCAAGGAGGGTTTTTCATTGGGCGAATCGCGGCGGCAGAGTGCGCGCCACGAAGCCGATCGCCAGACAGGCGCCTATCGCTACCGTGGCTTCCATTCAAGCATCAGGTTCAGGTTCTGCACCGCGGCGCCGGATGCGCCCTTGCCGAGATTGTCAAAAACCGCGGCCAGCAGGACTTGCCCGTTTTCCTCGTTCTGAAAGACGTGCAAATGCATGTCGTTCGTACCATTCAGCACTTGCGGATCCAGACTTTCCAAGGCGCTCGATTCCAGCAGAGGCAAGACCCGGACATGCGTCGCCTGGGCATAGTGACCTGCGAGGCAGGCATGCAGGATGGCGCCATCCACGCCGGGTGCCAGCTGACGTAACGCAAGCGGCACCGTCAGCACGATACCCTGGCGGAACGCGCCGTATGCGGGAACGAAGAGAGGACGCTGCGCGAGCCCTGCGTGCTGCTGGATCTCTGGTGCGTGCTTGTGCGCCAGTCCCAGGCCATAGACCTGAAATGAAGGCGCGTCAGCGGCTTTCGGCCCCTCATATTTCTCGATGCCCGCCCGTCCGCCTCCGGAATAGCCCGATACGGCATGAATGCTGATCGGGTAATCGTCCGGGATCAGCCCGGCCTGCGTCAACGGGCGCAGCAGGCCCAGCGCACCGGTGGGATAGCAACCCGGGTTGGTGACCCGCCGTGCCTTTGCAATTTTCTCTGCTTGCCCCGACGTCATCTCGGGAAACCCGTATGTCCAGCCCGGCTGTGTGCGGTGCGCGGAGCTTGCGTCGATGACTCGAACGGCTGGATTGACAATGGCGCCCACTGCCTCACGTGCGGCGGCATCCGGCAAACAAAGGATGGCGATGTCGCAGGCGTTGATGGCTTGCGCGCGGCGCCGAGGATCTTTGCGCTCGGCGGCATCAAGCGTCATCAGTGTGATATCGGTCCGGCTACGCAGCCGCTGGTGGATCAGCAACCCCGTCGTGCCTTGGTCGCCATCGATGAAAACAACGGGAGAGCTCATGCTGGGAATACTCCGCTGAGTGTGAGTGCGAGAGGTGGATGGGCTCCAATTCTGCGTAGAAACCTATAATAGGGAAAGTTGAATTTGATGACTTCAATATTCATTTTTTCTGAATTAGGACGCTGCCATGCGAGAGATCAGCCTGGACCGTTTGCGCACCCTGGTCGTCATTGCGGACCGCGGCTCATTTGCCGACGCGGCACGGACATTGAACCTGGCGCCGCCAACGGTCAGCCTCCATATCGCCGAACTGGAAGACCGCATTGGGGCTGTGCTCCTGTCGCGCAAGCGCGGACACGTCAAGCCGACGGCGATTGGAGAAGTGCTGGTGGACCGCGCGCGTCGACTGCTGGCGGACGCGCAGCAGGCGTTGGACGATATTCAGCGCCAGGTGCAGGGGCTTGAAGGGCGGGTGCGGCTCGGCGCATCGACGGGGGCGATCGCGCACCTGTTGCCGCAAGCGTTGGAGGTACTGCGCCAAGACCATCCCGCTATCGACATTCAGGTTGCCGTGCTCACGTCGCATGAAACGCTGTCCCGGCTGGCGGATGGGACGCTCGATGTGGGCCTGGTCGCACTGCCACAGCCTCCGGTGGCTGGGCTCGTGATCAAGCCTTGGCGGCGCGATCCGGTGATGGCCTTCGTGCCCGCGCACTGGCAGTGCCCGGCCCGGGTCACGCCCGAATGGCTCGCGGCCCAACCCCTCATTCTCAATGACGCGACCACGCGTCTTTCACGCCTGACGGCGGAGTGGTTTGCGAGCAGGGGGCAGCACCCAGCGCCGCTCATTGAGCTGAACTACAACGATGCGATCAAGAGCCTGGTCGCGGCCGGTTATGGCGCGGCGCTTCTGCCCCATGAAGCGACGGCGCCAGCGCCCGACAAGCGTGTGGTCATGCGTGCGCTGCGTCCCGCGATGTGGCGCCGGCTCGGTATTGCACATCGTGCAGGGTACGTGGAGCGGTCCACGCAGCACGTACTTGATGTGTTGAGGGACCAGCGATTGGCGTAGGCGCCGGCATTTCCGCTTCGGGCCACTCTCGTCGAGACGGTAGCGTTTGGCGTGTCGAGCCTGGCGGCCCTCAACGTTTGTACGTCACCCGGTACACCGTGCCATTGGCATCCTCGCTGAACAGCATCGCGCCGTCTTTCGCGAACGTCACGCCCACGGGCCGTCCCCACACCTCGCCGTCGTTCAGGCCGAATCCCGTGACGAAGTCCTGGTATTCGCCCGTCGGCTTGCCATCCTTGAACGGCAGGCGCACGACCTTGTAGCCGGTGCGCCTGGCGCGGTTCCACGAGCCGTGCAGGGTGACGAAAGCGTCGCCCTTCCATTCGTCGGGGAACTGGCCGCCCGGGTTGAAGGCCACGCCCAGCGGCGCGGAGTGCGATTGCACCAGCACCTCGGGCACCCGTACCTTGCCGGCCAGGTCCGGCCGCGCGCCGCCGGCGGGGCGAGCGTCTTCGTTCTTGCCGATGTAGTACCAGGGCCAGCCGTAGAAACCGCCTTCCTTCACGCTGGTCACGTAGTCGGGCGGCACGTCGTCGCCCAGCATGTCGCGTTCGTTGGTGGCGCACCAGAGCGTGGCCGTGCCGGGCTGCACGGTCAGGCCCGAACAGTTGCGGATGCCGTTGGCATAGGGGCGGCGGTTCTTGCCGTCCGGGTCGAAGGCCAGCACGCTGGCGCGGCCTTCTTCCGGGCCCCAGGCCGCGCCCACGCCGTGCGTCTTTTCGTGCGCCGCCAGGTCGGACGGACGCTCGCCCATGTTCTGCCCCACGTTGCCGTTCGACCCGACCGCCACGTACAGCGTCTTGCCATCGGGCGAGAACGCGATGTCGCGCGTCCAGTGGCCGCCGGTGGGCAGCCTGGCCACCACGGTTTGCGGCGAGCCGGACGCCTTCTGGTCGCCGTTTCGGTAGGCGTAGCGCACCACGCTGCCCGGCTGGGCCACGTATAGCCACTTCGGTTCCGGGCCGGGCGGATGGAAAGCCATGCCGTAGGGATCGTCGAGCTTGTCGGCGTAGGTCGACACGGTGGCCTTGCCGCTTGGCTGCGGACGGATCACCACGACGCGGCCGTCGTTGCTCAGGGTGGCGAAGATGTCGCCGTTGGGCGCGGTGCGCAGCACGCGCACCCCGTCCAGCCCGGTGGCCAGCGTCTCGACCGTGAAGCCGGGCATGCTCTTGGGGACGGCATTGGCCGGCCGGTCGGCGATGCGCGAGGCGGCCGCGCGCGCCGAGGCGCCGTCGGCGGCGGGAATGTCGGCGGGACGGATGTGCCGCATCGTGCCCGGCGCGTCCGCCTGCCAGTCGCCAAACGCGTTCTTGCCGGTCAGCACGTCCTGCCGCGCCAGGACGGGCGCCGCCATCAGGACTGCGATCGAACCTGCCAGGCCAACCAACGCTTGCTTCATCTGCCGCTCCACAGTGGGTTGCACCGGACACGGGTCGCGCATCCGGCGGGGGTCACTACAAGGATTTAGGCGGAATCCGCGATTCGCGCAACCCCTATGGCGCAAGTCGCCCGCGCGGGCGCCGTGCATACGCCCGCGCCGGCGGGTTCGCGTTACAGCGGGTCGTCCAGGCCGTGTTGCACCTGTTCGGCCGCGCGCAGCATGGCGCGGGCCTTGGCCTCGGTCTCGGCCCATTCGGCTTCGGGGTTCGAGTCGGCCACGATGCCGGCGGCGGCCTGCGCGAACAGCATGCCGTTCTTGATGATGCCGGTGCGGATGGCGATGGCCACGTCCATTTCGCCGCCGTAGCTCAGGTAGCCGGCCGCGCCGCCGTAGATGCCGCGCTGCACGGGTTCCAGCTCATCGATGATTTCCATGGCGCGCACCTTGGGGGCGCCGGTCAGCGTGCCGGCCGGGAAGGCCGCGCGCAGCACGTCCATGCTGCTCATCGAGGGGTCCAGCGTACCGGCCACGTTGGACACCAGGTGCATCACGTGCGAATAGCGCTCGATCACCATGGTGTCGCTGACCTTGACCGTGCCGGTCTGCGCCACGCGGCCCACGTCGTTGCGCGCCAGGTCGATCAGCATGACGTGTTCGGCGATCTCTTTCGGATCGGCCTGCAGCTCGCGCGCCAGCGCGGCGTCTTCCTCCGGCGTGCCGCCACGCTTGCGCGTGCCGGCCAGCGGACGGATGGTGATCTGCGATTTCGGCGTGCCGTTCTCGACGATGCGTTCCTGGCGCACCAGGATCTCGGGCGAGGAGCCCACCACCTGGAAGTCGCCGAAGTTCCAGAAGTACATGTACGGCGATGGGTTGAGCGAACGCAGCGCGCGGTACAGCGACAGCGGCGAGTCGCGGAACGGCTTGGCGATGACCTGGCTGATCTGCACCTGCATCAGGTCGCCGGCGGCGATGTATTCCTTGGCGCGGTGCACTGCGGCCAGGTAGTCCTCTTTCTTGAAGTCGCGGCGTTCTTCGGTCTGCATGCTGGCGTGGCTGTACGGAATCTCCACGGGCTTGCGCAGGCGGGCGCGCAGGTCCAGCAGGCGCTGCTGGGCGCGGCTGTAGGCCTCGGGCTGCGCCGGGTCGGCGTACACCATCAGGTAGATGCGGCCCGCCAGGTTGTCGACGATGACCAGCTCGTCGACGTGCATCAGCATGATGTCGGGCGTGCCGCCCTCCATGCCGGCCGGGAAGGGCTTCACCGCCGGCCCCAGGCGCGGCTCGATGTGGCGCACGGTGTCGTAGCCGAAGTAGCCCGCCAGGCCGCCGCAGAAGCGCGGCATGCCGGGGCGCAGCGCGACCTTGAAGCGGCGCTGGTATTGCTCGATGAAGGCCAGCGGATCGCCTTCGTGGGTTTCCACCACGCGGCCATCGTGCAGCAGCTCGGTCAGGGTGCCCGTGGCGCGGATCACGCTGCGCGCGGGCAGGCCGATGAAGGAGTAGCGGCCGAAGCGTTCGCCGCCCACCACGGATTCCATCAGGCAGGTCATGGCGCCCCCTTGGCGCTGCGCGCCGTCCCCCCGAGGGGGATAGCTCGCTTGGGACGGCCCTGCGCTCGCTGCGCCATAGCCCGTGCCGGCGTGCGCCAGCTTCAGGTAGATGGCCAGCGGCGTGTCCAGGTCGGCGTAGGTCTCGGCCACCAGGGGGATTCGGTTGTAGCCTTGGGAGGCCAGCGCCTTGAATTCAAGTTCGGTCATGTCGGATCTCGATGGGGGATCAGGATGAGGAACCGGGCGCGCGCAAACAAAAAACCCGGTCCTGTGTAGGGTCCGGGTTCGGTGTCTTGCCCTGCGCGGCATTGGCGGTGCGCCAACGCCGGGAACGGCTTACCGCCACCCGGAGAACGAGCGCCACCAACGCCAGCGGGCGTTTGCAGGGGTCGGGACGGAGACCGGGGCGTTCATGGGATAGGGTTCGGTGTTGCGTTGCCAGAAAAGTGCCCGGCAACTATACCACCGGTCATTGTCATGCGCACGCCGGTTCGCATGAATGGCGTGCGCGAGGCGTCAGGCGGCGTGGGCCTCGCGGTTCCATTCGTCGATGCGCCGCACGGCATCCACCAGTGTATCGACGATACCGTCCACGTCCAGCCTGCGTACGTCCATGCCTTCGTTGTAGCCATAGGGCACCGCCAGCACGCGTGTGCCGGCCGAGCGTCCGGCCTGCGCGTCGTTGATCGAGTCGCCGATGGTCACCGCGCGGTCGGGTGTCACGCCCAGTTGCTCGCAGGCGTGCAGCACCTGGTCGGGATCGGGCTTGCGGCGCGCGCAGGTGTCGCCGCACACCACCACCGGGAAGAAACCCGCCAGCCCGGTGCGCTGCAACAGCGGCAGGGTGAACTCGGTGGGCTTGTTGGTGACCACGGCCAGCTTCAGGCCCTGGTCGCGCATGGCGATCAGGCCCGGCACCACGCCGTCGAACACCACGGCCTTCTCGCCGTTGACCCGGTGGTAGTGGCGGAAGAAGGCCTCGCGGCCACGGGTGTACAGGTCGGTGTCGGCCAGGCCGCCTTCCAGGCTGCCCGCCAGCGCGCGGCGCACCAGGTTGTCCACGCCCTTGCCCACGAACGTGGCCACCACGTCCAGGCGCAAGGGCGACAGGCCCAGCTCGACGCGCATGGCGTTGGCCGCATCGGCCAGGTCGGGAATGGAGTCCAGCAGGGTGCCGTCCAGGTCCAGCAGGACGGCTTCGATGCGTGCCATGTCAGCGCGCTCCTTGGGTGAGGCCCGGCGCGCCGGGCCGTTTCAGGATCAGACGCTCGTGCCTTCGCCGCGCGCGATCTCGGCGCGCAGGTTCTGGATGACGGCGGCGTAGTCGGGCTGGCCGAAGATGGCCGAGCCGGCCACGAAGGTGTCGGCGCCGGCGGCGCGGATGTCGGCGATGTTGTCCGGCTTCACGCCGCCGTCGACTTCCAGCAGGATCGGCTGGCCGCCGGCCTGCGCCCAGCGGTCGATGCGCAGGCGGGCCTCGCGCAGCTTGGCCAGCGTGGCCGGGATGAACGACTGGCCGCCGAAGCCCGGGTTGACCGACATCAGCAGCACCAGGTCCAGCTTGTCCATCACGTAGTCCATGTAGGACAGCGGCGTGGCGGGGTTGAACACCAGGCCGGCCTTGCAGCCGTGGCTGCGGATCAGCGACAGGGTGCGGTCGACGTGGCGCGACGCTTCGGGGTGGAACGTGATGATGTCGGCGCCGGCCTTGGCGAACATGGGGATGATCTCATCCACCGGCTCGACCATCAGGTGTACGTCGATGGGCACGTTCACGTGCGGCCGGATGGCCGAACAGACCATCGGGCCGATGGTCAGGTTGGGAACGTAATGGTTGTCCATCACGTCGAAGTGGATCCAGTCGGCGCCGGCGGCGACGACGTTGCGCACCTCTTCGCCCAGGCGGGCGAAATCGGCGGACAGGATGCTGGGGGCGATACGGGTGGCGGCCGGGGTCGGGGACATGGCTTTGCGAAGTTCCGGGGGCATAATGTGCAATCATTGTAGTTTGACGTTCGGGGCGCGGGCACCGGCGCGGGCACCAGGTGCGTGCCGGCCGTATCGGCCCAAGCCCATCCAGCCCGGCCAGGGCGCGCGCCTTCCCAGGGATATCCAGTGAAACCCTACGACCTGACGGTGTCCGTGACGCCGCGCTTCGTGCCGGAGCAATCCGATCCCGCCCAGCAGCAGTACATGTTCGCCTACACGGTGCGCATCACCAATTCGGGCGCCAATCCCGTGCAGGTCATCAGCCGGCACTGGATCATCACCGATGGCGAGCAGCGCGTGCAGGAAGTGCGCGGGCTGGGCGTCGTGGGCCAGCAGCCCTTGCTGGCCGCCGGAGAAACCTTCGAATACACCAGCGGGTGTCCGCTGCCCACCCCGGTGGGCACCATGCGCGGCATCTATCATTGCGTGGGCGAGAACGGCATTCCCTTCGAGGTGCCGATCGCCGAGTTCCTGCTGGCCATGCCGCGCACCCTGCATTGACCGCAGGGGTCCCCGATGCTCTGTCCTCACATCTAAATGAAGCAGCGTTTCAAGCGAATTCTCAGTGTTTCCCTGCTGGCGGGCCTGCTGGCCGCCTGCGCCACCTCCGAGGAACCGCCCGCGCAGGCGCCGTCGGGCGGTTCCCCATCCGCTGGCGCCTCCGGCACGCCCGCTGTCGACGGCCCGCTGAACGTGCCGTCCCTGTCCTCCCTGCCCGATTCCGCGCCGCGCCAGCTGGCCGGCCGCTATACGCGCGCCGCGTGGGCCGACATGCCCGGCTGGAGCAACGATGACCTGGCCGAGTTCTGGCCGCTGTTCCTGCGCAACTGCAGGGGCCTGATGCGGCCCACCAGCGGCAGCCTGGCCGCGCCCGCGCGTGCCACGCCGCGCGCCTGGCAACCGGTCTGCGCCGCCGCCGCCGATGCGTCGCGGGCCCCGGCCGCGGGCGACGGCGCCGCGGTCCGGCGTTTCCTGCAGACCTGGCTGCAGCCCTGGCGCGTGAACGGCGCCGACGGCCAGCCCGCCTCCAATACCGTCACCGGCTACTACGAGCCCCTGGTGTCCGCCTCGCGCCGCCGCGGCGGCGACTATCAATGGCCGCTGTATGCCGTGCCGCCGGACCTGCTGACGGTCGACCTGGGTTCCATCTATCCCGATCTGGCCGGCAAGCGCGTGCGCGGCAAGCTCGAGGGCTCGCGCGTGGTGCCTTACGACACGCGTTCGGCCATCGAGGCGTCCTCCGGCCGCAAGCCCCCGGTCATCGTCTGGGTGAACGACCCCGTCGACAATTTCTTCCTGCAGGTGCAAGGGTCGGGCCGCGTGCAACTGACGGATGGTCCCGATTCGGGCACCACCATCCGCCTGGCCTACGCCGACCACAACGGCCAGCCCTACGCCTCCATCGGCAAGTGGCTGATCGACAAGGGCGAGTTGCAGGCCAGCCAGGCTTCCATGCAGAACATCCGCGCCTGGGCCAGGCGCAACCCGGCCCGTGTGCAGGAAATGCTCAATGCCAATCCGGCCGTGGTGTTCTTCCGCGAAGAGGCCATCGCCGATCCCTCGCTGGGTCCGCGTGGCGCCTATGGCATTCCGCTGGCGCCGGGCCGCTCCATCGCGGTCGATGCGCGGTTCGTGCCGCTGGGGTCGCCGGTGTTCCTGTCGACCACCCTGCCAAGTTCGTCGTCGCCCTTGCAGCGCCTGGTGCTGGCGCAGGATACGGGCACGGCCATCACCGGTGCCGCGCGCGCCGATTTCTACTGGGGCTCCGGGGAAGACGCCGGCAACATGGCCGGCCGCATGAAGCAGCGCGGCCAGATGTGGCTGCTGTGGCCCAAGCAGGCAGGGGAGCCCTCGGCGCGATGAAACAGCAGATCGTCGTTTGCGGCGCGGGCATCGTCGGGCTGGCCAGCGCGCTGGCCCTGGCGCGCCGCGGCCAGCGCGTGGCCGTCCTGGCGCCGCGCAACGAAGTCGCGCCCGCGCAGGGCGACGCCTACCACCCGCGTGTCTACGCCATCTCGCCCGCCAGCCGCCGCTTCTTGGGCGAACTGGGCGTGTGGGATTCGCTGCCCTCGGGACGCATCGCGCCCGTGCAGGCCATGGACATTTATGGCGACGGCGACGGCCGCGTCACCCTCAATGCCTGGCAGGCCGCCCAGGACTGCCTGGCCTGGATCGTCGAGGCCGGCGAGATCGAGCGCGTGCTGATCCAGGCCGTGCGCGTCTTCGGCATTTCCTGGCTGGACGACCGCTGCGTCGGCTGGCGTGACGGACGCATCGAAACCGCTGCTGGTGAACATCTGCAGGCCGAACTGTTCGTGGGGGCCGATGGCGCCAACTCGCCGCTGCGCCGGGCCGCCGGCCTGCGCCATCAGGCGCGGCCCTACGGCGACACGGGCCTGGTGGTCCACCTGGATGCCGAACTGCCGCATCAGGGCACGGCCTTCCAGTGGTTCCGCGACGATGGCGTGCTGGCGCTGCTGCCCTTGCCCGATACCGCCGATGGCGCGCAGGTGTCGATGGTGTGGTCCATCCGCGGGGAACGCGCCGAGTCCTTGCTGGCCATGCCGCGCGAGCAACAAGCCGCCGAACTCGAACGCCTGCTGGCCGAAGCGTCGCAGGGCCGATTGGGCCGGCTGCGCATGCGCGGCGCGCTGCACGGCTTCCCGCTGACGCTGGAACAGGCCCAGATGACCGGCCCGGGCATAGCCCTGGCCGGCGATGCCGCGCACCGGGTGCATCCCCTGGCCGGCCAGGGCCTGAACCTGGGCCTGGGCGACGTCGAGGCGCTGGCCCAGGCCGTGGGCGGCCGCGAGGCCTTCCGTTCCGCCGGCGATCCCCGCGTGCTGCAGCGCTATCAGCGCGTCCGCGCCGAACCCGTCCTGGCGATGCGCGTGGCCACAGACGGCCTGCATCGCCTGTTCGGCGCCCGCAATGCGCCGCTGGCCTGGCTGCGCAATGCCGGCATGCAGGCGGTGGACGCCTTGCCTTTCATCAAACGCCAACTCATCGAGGGGGCTTCGCGCAACTGAGCGTGCGTCGTGGCACCAGGAGTCATCATGAAGCTTCGTATTGCAGTCAGCGTGGCGGCGTCGTTGTGCGCCTTGTTCCTGGCCGGGGCCGTACAGGCCCAGTCGGGTAAAAGCTATTCCACCAGCGGCGCGGACAAGTCCGCCGCTGACGCCAAGTCCACCCGCACGCCGGCGCCCGATCCCGTCGCCGAAGGCGTGCGCAAGCGCTTCGCCGATCGCTTCCCGGGCATGGACGTGACGGCCGTGCAGCGCACGCCCTATGGCTTGTTCGAAGTGCAGCTGGGCATGGAGCTGGTGTACACCGACGAGGACGTGCGCTGGGTCATGCAGGGCACGCTGGTCGATGCCATGACCCGCCGCAACGTCACCGCCGAGCGCCAGGAGAAACTGGGCGAAGTGCCCCTGGCCGAGCTGCCGCTGGATCTGGCCGTCAAGCAGGTGCGGGGCAACGGCAAGCGCCGCGTGGCCATCTTCGAGGATCCGAACTGCGGCTATTGCAAGCAACTGCACAAGACGCTCGAGACCCTGGACGACGTCACCATCTACACCTTCCTCTATCCCATCCTGGCGCCCGACTCGTCGGTCAAGTCGCGCGACATCTGGTGTTCGTCCGATCCCGCCCGCGCCTGGAACGACTGGATGATCCGTGGCAAGACGCCGGCCTCCAAGTCGTGCGACACGCCCACCGAGCAGGTGCTGGCGCTGGGCAAGCGCCTGATGGTGCGCGGCACGCCCACGATGTTCTTCGAAGACGGCTCGCGCGTCAGCGGCGCGATGCCTCTGGACCTGTTTCAGGCGCGGCTGGACGGGAAAAGATAACGCCCGCGGGCATTCCCAGCGATCACGATAAAACGGAGACACCCTCATGCAGATCGCCATTCTCGACGACTATCACGGCGTGGCCGAGCGCTATGCCGACTGGAGCAGGCTGGGCCCGCAGGCCCGGGTGAAGACGTTCCGCGATCCGTTGCCCGCCGGGCCGGCGCGCGCGGCGGCGCTGCAGGATTTCGACGTGATCGTGGCGATGCGCGAGCGCATGCCGTTTCCCGCCGAACTGATCGATGCGCTGCCCAGGCTGCGCCTGCTGATCACCACCGGCATGCGCAACAACGCCATCGATGCCGAGGCCTGCACGCGCCGCGGCATCACGCTGTGCGGCGCGCCCGGCAGCGCCGACGGCAACAACGCCACGGCGGAATTGGCCTGGTCGTTGATCCTGGCGCTGTTCAAGCGTCTTCCCCAAGAGCACGACAACATGCGCCGCGGCCTGTGGCAGACTGGCATGCCCTTGTTGCTGGCGGGCCGCCGCCTGGGCGTGGTGGGCCTGGGCAAGCTGGGCGCCGGCGTGGCCAGGGTCGGCCTGGCCTTCGGCATGGACGTGGTGGCCTGGAGCCCCAACCTGACCGACGAGCGCGCGGCCGAAGTCGGCGTCAGGCGCGTGGACAAGCGCGAACTGTTTTCCACGTCCGACGTGGTCAGCCTGCACGTGGTGCTCAGCGCGCGTTCGCGGCATACGGTCGATGCCGAGATGCTGGCCGCGATGAAGCCCTCGGCATTCCTGGTGAATACCTCGCGCTCGGGCCTGGTCGACCACGAAGCGCTGCTGGATGCGCTGCGCAAGCGGCGCCTGGCGGGGGCGGGGCTGGATGTGTTCGAGACCGAGCCCCTGCCGCCCACCGACCCGCTGCGTTCGCTGGACAACGTGGTGCTGACCCCGCACCTGGGCTATGTCAGCCAGCCGAACTTCGAGGCGTTCTACCGCAGCGCCGTCGAGGCCGTGGCGGCCTGGGCGGCCGGCAGCCCGGTGCGGGTGCTGAACCCCGCGGCCTGATCAGCGGAACACGATGCGCTGTTCCCTCAGCGCATCCGCCGGCTCGGCACAGGGTTCGGCCGAGGCGTCTTCCGGATCGACCTGATCGAAAGCCGTGTCGCCGTCGGCGTCCGGCTTGCCCGTGGGCTTCAACCCCACGAAATCGAACAGATCCAGATCCATCAGGTGCGAAGGCACCACGCGCGACAGGGCGTTGAACACGTTCCACGAGCGGTTGGGATGCTTGCGGTCCCATTCCTGCACCATGCGCGTCACTTCCTTGCGCTTCAGGTTCTCCTGCGAACCGCACAGGTTGCACGGGATGATGGGGAACTGCTTGAGCTGCGCGTAGGCGATCAGGTCGCGCTCGGGCACGTAGGCCAGCGGACGGATGACGGTGTGGCGGCCGTCGTCGGACACCAGCTTGGGCGGCATGCCCTTCAACTTGCCGCCGTAGAACAGGTTCAGGAAGAACGTGCCCAGGATGTCGTCGCGGTGATGGCCCAGCGCGATCTTGGTCGCGCCCAACTCGTCGGCCACGCGGTACAGGATGCCGCGCCGCAGCCGCGAGCACAGCGAGCACATGGTCTTGCCTTCCTCGATCACGCGCGTGACGATCGAGTACGTGTCCTGCGTCTCGATGTGGAAGGGCACGCCCAGGTTGGTCAGGTAGTCGGGCAGGATCTCGGGCGGGAAGCCCGGTTGCTTCTGGTCCAGGTTGACCGCGATGAGCTCGAACGGAAACGGCGCGCGTTTCTGCAGCGTCATCAGGATGTCGAGCATCGCGTACGAATCCTTGCCGCCCGACAGGCAGACCATGACGCGGTCGCCCGCTTCGATCATGTTGTAGTCGGACAGGGCGCGGGTGGTCTCGCGCGCCAGGCGCTTGGTCAGCTTGTTGCCTTCGTGGCGGGCGCGGTCTTCGGCGGGGGAGCGCACCCGCTCGGGCTTCTGGACGTCCGCGGGGGCGGCTGGTTCGGGGAGGGTTTCGATGGCGTTCATGGCAATGAGGCGCTAGCGGCTGGTCTGGATCTCGACGCCCACGGCGTCGCAGTCCGAGAAAGCCATGGGCTTGCTGATGCGCAGCCGCAGCGCGCGGATATCGGGGAAATCGGCCAGCAGTCGCTCGGCCACTTGTTCGGTCAGGGTTTCGATCAGGTTGACGTGCGCCTGCGTGCATTCCTGCACGATGGCGTCGCGCAGGCTGCGATAGTCGAGCACGCTGTGGATGTCGTGGTCGTCCACGTCGCGGCGGATGTCGACGTCGAATTCCGCGTCGACGTGCAGCGGCTGAGTGGCACGGCGCTCGTGTTCGAGAATGCCGATGCGGGCATCCAGCGCAAGCCGGGAAATGATGATGCGGCGAGTCGCCATGATCGCAAAAACCTGTGGGAGGAAGCCTGCATTGTAAGGGGACGGGCCGCCGGATGCCGTCGTCCGCCCCGGGCGGCGGGAGCCCGCGGGGTGGGCGGGGCGCGTGGCCGTGGCTGACTACAATCGAGGCAGGCTGGCCGGCAAGCGCAGGCGCCGTGCCGGCCAGCGGGGCCCGTGGACCGGGCCGCTCTCAGCTTTCAGGAAAACACAGGATGCAGCAGGTATACGACGCGGTCATCGTGGGCGGAGGTCCGGCGGGCGCCTCTTGCGCGATCTGGCTGGCGCGGCTGGGCCTGGCGCCCGTGCTGGTCGAGGCCTCGGACCGCCTGGGCGGCCTGGGCAACGGCAACCCCTTCCGCGACGACTGGATCGCGGTCCTGCCCGGCCAGACCGGCCAGCAGGGCGCGGCCAACGTCGCGCGCAGCGTGCAAGAGGCCGGCGTGCCGGTGCACCTGCGCGCGCCGGCGCTGCGGGTGCGCCCCGTCAAGGGCGGCGTCGAGGTCGCGCTGGGCGGCCAGGCCCAGGGGCAACTGCTGCGTGGCCGGACCCTGGTCATCGCCTCGGGCGTGCGCGCCCGTGGTTTGCCGGGCCATCCTTCCACGGCCTCGTGGCCCGGCGTGCTGGTCGGCCCCGGTTCGCCCATCGTGGCCCAGGACTACAGCGGATTGAAGGTGGCGGTGCTGGGCGGCGGCGACAACGCCTACGAGAATTTCGTCTACGTGCGCAATCGCGGCGCTGGCGACGTGCATCTTTATGCCCGCACCGTGCGTGCCCAGCAGCAATGGGTGGTGCGCGCCGGCCGCGAGAACGTGCACGTCGGCGCCTACGAGGTCGACCCCGCCGCGCGCACCGTCGATGGGCGGCAGTACGACCTGATCCTGGTCTTCTACGGCTGGGAGCCCCAGGCCGCTTTTGCTGATGGCCTGCGTCTGGCGCGCAGCGAGCGCGGCTACATCCAGACCGACTTCGCCACGGCCCAGACCAGCCTGCCGGACATCTATGCGATTGGCGAAGTGGCCAACCGCATGCATCCCTGCGTGGTCACGGCGATGGCCGATGGAGTGGTGGCGGCCAAGGACATCCAGCGGCGCTGGGAACGTGTGCCGCAGAGACGCGAAAGCGTCACTTAGTGCCTGTGTTCCAGGCTGTGTGCCTGGAATACTGCGCCTTTTGCTCAGGAATCGAGGGCATAGGCGTGAGGTGCCTCAAGCCGCTTCAGATTGGATTGTCTCGGCAGTTGCCTGCCGTGATGGCCAGCTTGAACGACGCAAGGGCGAAAGTATGGGAGACCGCACATGAACGAAATGGGTGCCATGTCTTGCGGATTGACGACCCGGCAGGTCCGTACTACGTTTTCTTTGAAGTCAGGCGGGCTGGCAGTGCCGCACGAGGCAGGCAGGAACTGAACCTGATCGTAGAAAGCGCTTATCCACAGGATGCCGCCAAGCCCACCCCCCGCACTGAAAGGCAGCATGGCTTTCCAGTTGCTTTGCGGAAAGGTATACCTTGGGGATAAGGCGAATACCCGTCGCTGATAAAGCAGAAGGCGCTGAATATTCAGCGCCTTCTGGGTACACGTTAAAACCGATCCGGACACCATTTGCAATCTGCCTTGCGCAGATACAGTTTTCACTGCTGGGGAGCGCTCTATCTCATCCGGTCAGTCGCTCCGACGGCGAAACTTTGATGGACTTGATTTTCAGGTCAAGCCGATCCGGGCGAATCTATCCCGCGTTCTGGCTCTCTGCGCTCACCACGCAATCCAGCGCGGCGGGCGCCGCCAGCCGCACGGTGTAGGCGCGCAGCTCGTCGCGGCGGAACACGTGCACGCGCACGCGCTCGCCCGGCTGGTACTGCGACAGCAGCGTATCCAGTCCCGCCGGCGCCTCGACGCGCAACCCATCCACCGCCACCAGCACGTCGCCGGCCGACAGGCCCGCGCGATGCGCCGCGCCGCCTTCCAGCACGGTGGCCAGCACCAGGTTGTCGCCCTGCTTGCGCGTGCGCACGTCCAGGCCCGGGATGGCCGCGGCGGCTTTCCACTGCACGCTGATGCCTTGCGGCGCCAGCAGTTCGGCCAGCGGCACGTCCGCCGTGCCGTAGGCATGGCGCGCCACGAAGCGGCGCACGTCCACGCCGGTGGCCTCGCGCACCAGCGCCGGGAAGGCATCCTCGTCCAGGCCCTGGGGCTTGCCACGATAGAAGTCGCGGCCGTAGCGCTGCCACAGCAGCCGCATCACGTCGTCCAGCGAGTACGCGCCGTGGCTGTCGCGGCGGATGACCAGGTCCAGGCCCAGCGCCACCAGCGCGCCCTTGGTGTAGTAGCTGATCAGCGCATTGGGCGAGTTCTCGTCCTGCTTGTAATAGCGCGTCCAGGCATCGAACGAGCTGTCGGCCACCGACTGCTTGTGGCGGCCCGGCGTGCGCGCCACGCCGGTGACGGTCTTGCCCAGCAGGCGCAGGTAGTCGGCCTGCGTGATGACGCCGGCTCGCAGCAGTTGCAGGTCGTCGTAATACGAGGTGAAGCCCTCGAAGATCCACAGCAGGCGGGTCAGGTTGGGCTGATCCAGCCGGTAGGGCGCGAAGGCGGCCGGCTTGATGCGCTTGACGTTCCAGGTGTGGAAGTATTCGTGGCTGACCAGGCCCAGGAAGGTGCGGTAGCCCTCGCCCTGGCCCTGCTGGCCCACCACGGGCAGGTCTTTGCGCGAGGCCATCAGCGCGGTGCTGGCGCGATGCTCCAGGCCGCCATAGCCGTCGCCCGTGACCATCGTCATGAACACATAGCGGTCGCTGCTGTCCAGGAACGGCGCGTGTTTGGTGCGTGGCTCGAAGAAGGCGATCTGCGTCTCGCAGATGCGGCGCACGTCGTCGACGATGCGCGCCATGTCCAGGCGCGGCGCCTCGCCGGTGAACACCAGTTCGTGTTCGGCGCCGTGCGCGGTGAAACGCGCCACCTGCGGCGTGCCCATTTCGACGGGATGGTCGATCAGCGCGTCGTAGTCGGGGGCGCGGTACAGGCCGAAGCCGTGGCGCCGGGCGGCGCCCGCCACCCCCCGCGCCTCGGGCAGGCTGGTGTAGACCTTCCAGCCGTCGATGCCGCGCGGCGGTTGCAGGTCGACCAGGCAGGGTTCGGCCTGCTGGCCCTGCACGCACAGGAACACGCTGGTGCCGTTGAAGAAGGCGTGGCTTTCGTCCAGGTGCGCGCCGCGCACGGACAGGTCCCAGGCGTAGACGGTGTACTCGACGTGCAGCGGGCCCTCGCAGGGCGCGGCGCGCCAGGTGTGGTTGTCCAGCTTGTCGACGGCGACCGGGCGGTTGCCCGCCCGGGCCGCCAGGGTTTCGATCTGGCGCGAGAAATCGCGGATCAGGTAGCTGCCGGGTATCCAGGCGGGCAGGGCCAGGCACTGGCCGTGGGGATCGGGCCGGGCGACCGTCAGCGATACGCGATAGCGGTGGCCGGCGGGATCATGCGGCTGCAAGCGGTAAATTATGGGTGCGTCGTTCATCCGCCTATCTTATTCCTATCCCTCTCTGGAGACATTCAATGAGCGAATCGTTCGTGCTGGTCGAGACCCGTGGCCGGGTCGGCCTTCTCACCCTGAACCGGCCCAAGGCGCTCAATGCGCTCAACGATCAACTGATGGACGAGCTGGGGGCCGCGCTGCTGGCCTTCGACGCGGACGAGAACATCGGCGCCGTCGTCATCACGGGCAGCGAGAAAGCCTTCGCGGCCGGCGCCGACATCGGCGCCATGAAAAGCTGGACGTACATGGACGTCTACGGCAGCGACTACATCACCCGCAACTGGGAAACGCTCAAGCGCGTGCGCAAGCCCGTCATCGCCGCGGTGGCCGGCTACGCCCTGGGCGGTGGCTGCGAACTGGCGATGATGTGCGACATCCTGATCGCCGCCGACAACGCCAAGTTCGGCCAGCCCGAGATCAAGCTGGGCGTCATTCCCGGCGCGGGCGGCACGCAGCGCCTGCCGCGCGCCGTGGGCAAGGCCAAGGCCATGGACATGGTGCTGACCGCGCGCATGATGGCCGCAGAGGAAGCCGAGCGCGCCGGCCTGGTCTCGCGCATCGTGCCCGCCGACAAGCTGCTGGACGAGGCCATCGAGGCCGCGACCGTCATCGCTTCGATGTCGCTGCCGTCCGTCATGATGGCCAAGGAATGCGTCAACCGCGCCTACGAGTCGCCGCTGAATGACGGCCTGCTGTTCGAGCGCCGCGTCTTCCACTCGCTGTTCGCCACGGAAGACCAGAAGGAAGGCATGGCCGCGTTCGCGGAAAAACGCGCGCCGGCATTCAAGCATCGTTAATGCTGGTTACATGGAGGCGGGCTGGGCGGATACATCCGCCGGCGCCCCGCCTCGGGCCCGCGCGCCCCGCCGGCATTGGCTCGCGGGCCTTTTTCGCCACGCCGGACAAGCGCGATCCGACCCCGAGCGCGTAGCCCGTTGAAACGTTTGCGCAGCACTCTGTTGCAGCAACGCGGCCTATCCTGATCGAACGTCAGTTCTGACCGAGCCGCGCCGGGGCGCGCCCATCCGGCCGTTTCCGTCTCCGCGCGGGCTCTCCTTCACTCACTGAGCAGGAGCCTCTCATGCGTATCCGAGCAATTCCCACGCGCCGCTGGCAGGCGGCCGTCGTGGCAAGCGTACTGAGCACCAGCCTGGCCGGCATCGCCTACGCCCAGTCGTCGCAGGTCACGCCCATGTACCCCGCCACCGACGCCTCGGGCATGCCCCGTCCGTCGATGCGCATGGTCTCGCAGACGCCCGTGCCGGCACCCGCCCCCGCTCCCTCCATTCCCGTCGCCGCGATGACCGGCGCCGAACTGCGCGATGCCGCGGTCGACGCCTATATCTACGCCTATCCGATGGTGCTGATGGAGATGACGCGCCGCGCCTCCACCAACGTGCAGACGCCGCTGGCCGGCCGCGCGCCGATGAACCAGTTCGGCCACCGCACCGCCTATCCCGATCCGCGCGCCACCGACGTGGCCTGGCCCAGCACCGACGCGCTGTATTCCAGCCTCTGGTACGACGTGAGCCGCGAGCCGCTGATCATCCAGGTGCCCGCCGCCGACAAGCGCTACTACCTGCTGTCCCTGCATGACATGTGGTCCGACATGTACGCCGCGCGCGGCACGCGCACGTCGGGCAACGTGGCGCAGACCTTCGCCATCGTCGGCCCGTCGTGGAACGGCACGCTGCCGCCGGGCGTGGACACCGTGCGCAGCCCGACCAACCAGGGCTGGATGATCGGCCGCGTGCACACGCCGAGCGCCGCCGATTACGCGGTGGTCAATCAGTTCCAGAGCAACATGATTGCCGCTCCGCTCAGCGCCTGGGGCCGTGGCTACAGCACGCCCCCCGGCCAGGTGAATCCGGCCTGGAGCGGGCAGGGCACACCCGCCGAGCAGGTGGCGGCCATGGATGCGGCGACCTACTTCACCCTGTTCGACGAACTGGTGCGCGCCAATCCGCCCCACGCCAACGATTATCCGATGCTCGACCGGCTGCGCCGCCTCGGCTTCGGCCGAGGCCAGGCGTTCTCGTTCGGCGCGCTGGAGCCCTCGGTGCAGCAGGCGCTGGCGGAAGCGCGGCCGCTGGCCGGGCGCCGCATCGCCGATGCGGTCCATACGCTGGGCACGCCGGTCAACGGCTGGACCGTGGTGCGCAACGGCATCGGCACCTATGGCACCGACTACGCGCGCCGCGCCGCGGTGGCCTATGCCGGCCTGGGCGCCAGCACGCCCGAGGAAGTGCTGTACCCGGTGACCGCCATCGACGACGAAGGCAAGCCGCTGGAAAGCGACGAAGACTACGTGCTGCACTTCGACCGCGGCCAGTTGCCGCCGGTGGACGGCTACTGGACGCTGATCCTGTACGACACCCGTCCGGGCTTCACGCAGAATCCGATCGGCCGCTATGCGCTGTCCAGCACCGATTCGCTCAAGTACAACGAGGATGGCTCGCTGGACATCTACATCCGCCGCGATCCGCCGTCGAAGGACAAGCAGTCCAACTGGCTGCCGGCGCCGCAGCAGGGCAACTTCATGTTGAACATGCGTCTGTATGCGCCGCGCAACACGGCGCTGGACGGCCAGTGGGGTCCGCCGCCCGTGCGCGAGGACTGACGAGCCGCTGGGGCGGCGCTGCGCCGCCCCGTCATCCCTCCGGGGCGGGTTTTCCGTCCCCCGTTATCCTCGGCGTCCCACCCTGCCCAGGGCCTGCGCTCGACCTGCCCGCGAGGCAGGCTTACGGCTGCCTTGCAATTTGCTGCGGCTGTCCAAAACACGCTATACTTCGCGGGTTTGACGCTTGCGGAAAAAGCAAGGGGATACACCCTAGGTCGAACCCAACGGTGAGGTAAACCGGCGGGATAAAACCTGCCGCAATGGGAAGGGAAGAGGAAGGCGTGCCGGTCAGGCGATTCAATCGCTGGCGCGACGTCCTGCCCTGTTCGGCCTGAGGGGGCAAGCTGGTGCAAAAGAGTCTGGTACTGACCGATGCTGATCGCACGGCGCTCAATGCACGAGCCTGCCGGGAAATTCTCCTGGTTCTGGCCGCCCAGGCGGCGATGGGACTCGCAGCGGCAACAATAGCGGGGATATTTGCGGGGGCGGCTGCGGGGCTGTCGGCATTGCTTGGGGCGGTGGCATATCTGGTGCCCAATGCGCTGTTCGCGCTGCGCCTTCTTGTGGGTGTCGCAAGGTCTGCACGAAGCAACCCTTTCGCCTTTCTCTTCGGTGAGCTGATCAAGCTTTTCGCAACGGCGTTGTTGCTGGGACTGCTGTCCTGGCTGGCGCGCGAGTGGCTGGTGTGGCCGGCAGTGCTGCTGGGCCTCATCCTCACCTTGAAGGGCTATCTTCCGCTGTTGTTGTTGCGCAAGCTGTCATAGCAGTATTTAACAATCGTGGGTAGTCCGGGCCTCCAGTCCGGAAAGCACAGCAAAAGGGTGGGTTTCACATGGCTGCAGCCAGCGGCGCGTCGCCTCAGTCCGAGTACATTCAGCACCATCTGGTGCACTTCAACAATCTGGGCGAAAAGCAGACTGCCATCGCCCAGTTCGAAGTCATCAATTACGACTCGCTGTTCTGGTCCATCCTGATGGGTGTGATCGTCATCTTGTTCCTGTGGATGGCCGCCCGCCGCGCCACCTCGGGCGTGCCGACCCGTTTCCAGGCCTTCGTCGAGATGGTCGTGGACATGGTCGACGACCAGGCCAAGAGCATCGTCACCAACGCCAAGAGCCGCCTGTTCGTGGCTCCGCTGGCCCTCACGGTCTTCCTCTGGATCGTCCTGATGAACGCGCTCGACCTGATCCCGGTCGACCTGCTGCCGTCCATCTGGCGCTGGACGGGCCTGGGCGCCCACCACGGCGACCCGCTGTACTACCATCGCATCCTGCCCACCGCCGACCTGAACGTGCCCATGGGCATGTCGCTGGGCGTGCTGCTGCTGATGTTCTACTACGGCATCAAGATCAAGCACCCGGGCGGTTTCGTCAAAGAGCTGTTCACGGCTCCCTTCCATGCGCATGGCGTCGGCGCCATCGTGCTGGCCCCTTTCAATTTCCTGCTCAACCTGATCGAGTACGCGGCCAAGTCCGTGTCGCTGGGCATGCGGTTGTTCGGCAACATGTTCGCCGGCGAACTGGTGTTCATGCTGATCGCGCTGCTGGGCGGCGCCTGGACCGGTTTCAACGGCACCAGCATCGGCCTGGGGATCGGCCAGGTGCTGGCCGGCTCCGTGTGGGCGATCTTCCACATCATGATCGTGCTGCTGCAGGCATTCATCTTCATGATGCTGACGCTGGTCTACATCGGCCAGGCTCACGAAGGCCACTGATTTATCCCGTTTCCCTGGCACGCGCCTCGTGGCGCGGGCCGGGTCGCAAGAGTTTCTTGCAAAAGAGTTTCTTGCATTCCAAGCAGTTCCCGTTTTCTCAACAAAATTCTGACTTCAGATTTCTAACCAAGGAGTTGTCATGACCAACGTTGCTTTCGTTGCTCTCGCTTGCGGTCTCATCATCGGTCTGGGCGCCATCGGCGCTTGCATCGGCATCGCACTGATGGGCGGCAAGTACCTGGAAGCTTCGGCTCGTCAGCCCGAACTGATGAACGCCCTGCAGACCAAGATGTTCCTGCTGGCCGGTCTGATCGACGCGGCGTTCCTGATCGGCGTGGGTATCGCCATGCTGTTCGCCTTCGCCAACCCGTTCGTCGGCTAAGGCGCCGTCCGCTGCCCGGCGCAGCGGGCTCCCCGCCGGTGGCGATGCAGGCAACGGCATCGCCACTGGCAAAGTATCGAAAGCTTCGGGTCCGTCTTCAGCGGACCCAGCAAGGTGTCTAAGGAACGACCGTGAATCTGAACGCGACAATCTTCTTCCAGATGCTCGTGTTCTTCGTTCTGGGCTGGTTCACGATGAAATTCGTGTGGCCTCCCCTGACGAAGGCGATGGACGAGCGCCGCCAGAAAATCGCAGATGGCCTGGCCGCTGCGGAAAAGGGCAAGGCCGATCTGGCCCAGGCCCAGGCGCGCGCCAGCCTCATCGAGGCTTCTGCCAAGTCCGAGAACCACGCTCGCATCGTCGAGGCCGAGAAACAGGCCGCCTCGCTGATCGAGCAAGCCCGTCGCGAAGCCGAGGCCGAGCGTGCCCGCATCGTGGCGCAAGCCGCACAGGATGCCGCCCAGGAAGTGCAACGCGCTCGCGATGCGCTGCGCGACGATGTCGCCGCGCTGGCCGTCAAGGGTGCCGAGCAGATCCTCAAGCGCGAGGTCAACGCCCAAGCCCACGCCGAGCTGCTGAACCAGCTCAAGGCGCAGCTTTGATCCGGGAAGGGATAATGACCCCCACGCTCACTAATCGTTCGCTGCCCCCCGAGGGGGCTTCAGCCGCCTTCGGGCGGCCGCGCGGAGGCTGACATGGCTGAACTTTCCACTGTCGCCCGTCCGTACGCCGAGGCCCTGTTCGCCGCGGCGCGTGACGACCAGACCGGGCTCGCGGGCTGGGCCGAACTGGTAGACGAACTCGCCCAGATCGCCAGCAACCCCGACGTGCGCGAGGCCCTTGCCGACCCGCGTCTGGGCGATGCGCAACGCGCCGACGTCTTCGTCGGGCTGGTCAAGACCAGCCTGCCGCAGGCTGCGCGCAATTTCATCGAACTGCTGGTCCAGAACGACCGCCTGCTGTTGCTGCCGGTCATCGCCAGCCAGTTCACCGCGCTGAAGAATCGTCACGAAGGCACGGCACAGGCGGAGATCACCAGCGCGTTCGAACTCACCGAGGCCCAGGTCGCTGATCTGGTCGCCGCGCTCGAAGTCAAATTCGGTCTCAAGCTGCGCCCGCACGTCACCGTCGATCCCTCGCTGATCGGCGGCGTGCGCGTGGCCGTCGGAGACCAGGTGCTCGATACTTCCGTTCAAGCCCAGCTGGCTCGCATGCGCGACAAGCTGGCCGCCTGACGCAGCCGGCACAGACCCAATCAGGATTCCAGGAGTCAATATGCAACTCAATCCCTCCGAGATCAGCGAACTGCTCAAGAGCCGCATCGAGGGCCTGGGCGCTTCCACTGACGTTCGCACCCAGGGCACCGTCGTGTCCGTGACGGACGGCATCACCCGCATCCACGGCCTGTCGGACGTGATGCAGGGCGAAATGCTCGAATTTCCCAACAACGTGTTCGGCCTGGCCCTGAACCTCGAGCGCGACTCCGTCGGCGCCGTGATTCTCGGCGACTACACGGGCGTGTCGGAAGGCGACCAGGTCAAGACGACCGGCCGCATTCTCGAAGTGCCCGTCGGCCCCGAACTGCGTGGCCGCGTGGTCAACACGCTGGGCGACCCGATCGACGGCAAGGGCCCGATCAACGCCAAGCAGACCGACATCATCGAAAAGGTCGCCCCGGGCGTCATCGCCCGCCGCTCCGTGTCGCAGCCGCTGCAGACCGGCGTCAAGGCCATCGACTCGATGGTGCCGATCGGCCGTGGCCAGCGCGAGCTGATCATCGGCGACCGCCAGACCGGCAAGACCGCCGTGGCCGTCGACACCATCATCAGCCAGAAGGGCAAGGGCGTCACCTGCGTGTACGTCGCCATCGGCCAGAAGGCATCGACGATCAACAACGTCGTGCGCAAGCTCGAAGAGCATGGCGCGCTGGAATACACCATCGTCGTGGCCGCTTCGGCCTCCGATTCGGCCGCCATGCAGTACCTGGCCGCCTACGCCGGCTGCACGATGGGCGAATACTTCCGCGATCGCGGCGAAGACGCCCTGATCGTCTATGACGATCTGACCAAGCAGGCCTGGGCCTACCGTCAGGTGTCGCTGCTGCTGCGCCGTCCGCCGGGCCGCGAAGCCTACCCGGGCGACGTGTTCTACCTGCACTCGCGCCTGCTGGAGCGTGCTGCTCGCGTCAACGAAGAGTACGTCGAGAAGTTCACCAACGGCGCCGTCAAGGGCAAGACCGGTTCGCTGACGGCCCTGCCGATCATCGAAACGCAAGCCGGCGACGTGTCCGCGTTCGTGCCGACCAACGTGATCTCGATCACCGACGGCCAGATCTTCCTGGAAACCGACCTGTTCAACGCGGGTGTGCGTCCCGCCATCAACGCCGGTATCTCGGTGTCCCGCGTGGGCGGCGCCGCCCAGACCAAGGTCGTCAAGAAGCTGTCCGGCGGTATCCGTACCGACCTGGCCCAGTACCGTGAACTGGCTGCGTTCGCGCAGTTCGCTTCCGACCTCGACGACGCCACCCGCCGCCAGCTCGAGCGCGGCAAGCGTGTGGTCGAACTGCTGAAGCAGCCGCAGTACCAGCCGCTGCAGGTCTGGGAACTGGCCGTGTCGCTGTACGCCGTCAACAACGGCTACCTGGACGACGTGGACGTGGCGCAGGTGCTGTCCTTCGAGAAGGCCCTGAAGGATCACCTGAAGGCCAAGCACGCCGACCTGATCCAGCGCGTGGAAGACACGAAGGAACTGTCCAAGGATGACGATGCCACCCTGGCCTCGATCATCCAGGAGTTCAAGAAGCACGGTGCTTTTTAAGGCACGTCTGAGCTAGCGGGAGGGCGCTGCGTCGCCCCCCGCGCGCCTCAGACCGGAATCGCCCGGCGCAAGCCGGTCCGGCCGAATCAACAGGAAAGCGCAATGCCCGGAATCAAGGAAATCCGAACCAAGATCAAGAGCGTGCAAAACACGCGCAAGATCACCAAGGCGATGGAAATGGTCGCCGCGTCCAAGATGCGCAAGGCGCAGGAACGGATGCGCGCTGGCCGTCCGTACGCCACCAAGGTGCGCGAGATCGCGGCGCACCTGATGCAGGCCAATCCCGAGTACTCCCACCCCTACCTGGTCGAGCGCGAAGCGAAGGCCGTGGGTGTGGTGATGGTCACGACGGACAAGGGTCTGTGCGGCGGTCTGAACACCAACGTCAGCCGTGTCACCCTGGCCAAGCTGAAGGAATTCCAGCAGAAGGGTGTTGCGGTGCAAACCACGGCCTTTGGCAACAAGGGCCTGGGCCTGTTGACGCGTATCGGCGCCAAGCTGGTCTCGCAGGAAGTCCACCTGGGCGATCAGCCCGACATGGATCGCCTGCTGGGCGCCATCAAGGTGCAGCTGGACGACTACCTCGAAGGCCGCATCGACGCGCTCTACCTCGCGACGACGCGTTTCATCAATACGATGCGCCAGGAACCCGTGTTCCTGCGCCTGCTGCCGCTGAACGACGGCCTGGAAGATCCCTTCCGGGGCGGCGACGACGCGAGCGTGCAGATCAAATCGGAATACAGCTGGGACTACATCTACGAGCCCGACGCCAAGAGCGTGATCGACGCGCTGCTGCAGCGCTACGTCGAAGGCCTGCTGTACCAGGCCGTGGCCGAGAACATGGCGTCCGAGCAGTCCGCCCGCATGGTCGCCATGAAGGCGGCGTCGGACAACGCCAAGAAGGTCATCGGTGAGCTCCAACTGGTCTACAACAAGACCCGTCAGGCGGCGATCACCAAGGAAATTTCGGAAATCGTAGGGGGCGCGGCCGCTGTCTAAGCTGGCTGCAACCCGTCACAAGCTATCAAGCAAGGAATCGACATGAGCAACGGAACCATCGTTCAGTGCATCGGCGCCGTGGTGGACATTCAGTTCCCCCGCGATCAGATGCCCAAGATCTACGAAGCGCTCACGCTGGCTGACGAGAGTTCCTCGTTCGCAGAGCAGGGCCTGACGTTCGAAGTCCAGCAGCAGCTGGGCGACGGCGTGGTCCGCACCATCGCCCTGGGCTCCAGCGACGGCCTGCGCCGTGGCATGTCCGTGGCCGGCACCGGCGCACCGATCTCGGTGCCGGTGGGTACGGGCACCCTGGGCCGCATCATGGACGTGCTGGGTCGTCCGATCGACGAAGCCGGCCCCATCGCCTCGGACGAAAAGCGCGCCATCCACCAGGCTGCTCCCGCCTTCGACGAACTGTCGCCGTCGGTCGAGCTGCTCGAAACCGGCATCAAGGTCATCGACCTGGTGTGCCCGTTCGCCAAGGGCGGCAAGGTCGGCCTGTTCGGCGGCGCCGGCGTGGGCAAGACCGTCAACATGATGGAACTGATCAACAACATCGCCAAGCAGCACAGCGGCTTGTCGGTGTTTGCCGGCGTGGGCGAGCGTACCCGTGAAGGCAACGACTTCTACCACGAAATGGAAGAGTCGAACGTTCTGGACAAGGTCGCCATGGTGTTCGGTCAGATGAACGAACCCCCGGGCAACCGTCTGCGCGTGGCGCTGACCGGCCTGACCATGGCCGAGAAGTTCCGCGACGAAGGCCGCGACATCCTGTTCTTCGTCGACAACATCTACCGCTACACGCTGGCCGGTACCGAAGTGTCGGCACTGCTGGGCCGTATGCCTTCGGCCGTGGGCTACCAGCCGACGCTGGCCGAGGAAATGGGCAAGCTGCAAGAGCGCATCACCTCGACCAAGACCGGCTCGATCACCTCGATCCAGGCCGTGTACGTCCCTGCCGACGACTTGACCGACCCCTCGCCCGCCACGACCTTCCAGCATCTGGACTCGACCGTGGTGCTGTCGCGTGACATCGCCGCCCTGGGTATCTACCCGGCCGTGGATCCGCTGGATTCCTCCAGCCGCCAGCTCGACCCGCAAGTCGTGGGCGAAGAGCACTACCAGGTGGCCCGTGGCGTGCAGCAGACGCTGCAGCGCTACAAGGAACTGCGCGACATCATCGCGATTCTGGGCATGGACGAACTGTCGCCGGAAGACAAGCAGGCCGTGGCCCGCGCGCGCAAGATCCAGCGCTTCCTGTCGCAGCCGTTCCACGTCGCCGAAGTGTTCACGGGTTCGCCGGGCAAGTACGTGCCGCTGGCCGAGACCATCCGTGGTTTCAAGATGATCGTCAACGGCGAGTGCGATTCGCTGCCCGAGCAGGCCTTCTACATGGTCGGTACGATCGACGAGGCCTTCGAGAAGGCCAAGAAGCTGCAGTAAGCGCCGAGGGTAAGGCCCCCCCTGCGCGCCGCCGCGCCCGCCTCTCCCCAGAGGGGCGGCGCTGGCGGACCGGCAAAGCCGGAAGCCGCGGCGCCCTGGATCGGGGGCGGGTTCTTTCCTTCTGCCAGGGTGGCGTACTGCGCCATGAACAACTGATATATGGATCCGACATGGCTATCCTGAAAGTGGACGTCGTCAGTGCGGAAGAAGCGATCTTCGCCGGTGAGGCAAAGTTCGTGGCGCTGCCTGGCGAGTCGGGCGAACTGGGCATTCTGCCCGGCCACACGCCCCTGATCTCGCGCATCCGCCCGGGCACGGTCAAGATCGTGCGCCCGGACAACTCCGAAGAGAACATTTTCGTTGCCGGCGGCATTCTGGAAGTGCAGCCGGGCACCGTCACGGTGCTGGCCGACACCGCCATCCGTGCCTCCGACCTGGATGAAGCCCGTGCCGTGGCGGCGCGCGAGAAGGCCGAAGAGGCCCTGCGAAATGCCAAGGACAAGGCCGACATCGCCGTGGTCGAGGCCGAACTGGCCGCGCTGACCGCGGAAGTCGCCGCCGCGCGCAAGATGCGCGCACCGTCGTCGCGTCATTGAGAGGTCCTGGCGGGCGCAAGCTCGCCCGGACGTCTGGTTTCGGAAAGGGGCGTATTCGTGCGCCCCTTTTGCATGGTTGCCGGCTGCATGGCCGCGTACGTAGTTCCCGCAGTGCGTGAATTACGAATTTCCCATCTGTGCGCCAGTCCGTAAGCTGTGTTCCTGACATCGCTTTGCGGAAAATGCGACATGCGTGAACGTTTCGAATGTGCCCTGTTGGTGGCGCCCGGGGGGGCGGCGGGCAATGCGCCCTGGGCACAGCCCGAGCTTTCCGGCGAGCGGCTGCGGCTGCAGGCCCATGCGTTGGCGGAATGCTCGGCGCCCGACGCCGATCCGGCGTCTCTCATCGCCGCCGCCGCGCTGCATCTGCAGCGCTACGACGCGTGCCTGTTGCCGGTCGAGCCGTCCACCTTGCCGTGGGTGCGCCTGGCGCTGTTGCGCGCTCAGGGGGTGCTGCGCACACCGGTGCTGGTGCTGTCCCACGAGGTCAAGGCGCCGGCATTGGCCGATCTGCTGGCGCTGGGCGCGGCGGATTTCCTGCGCGCGCCCTTGTGTGCCGAGGAATTGCGGGCGCGGCTGCTGCGCATCGTGGCGCGGCGCGGCATGCGGCCCGAGCCCACGGTGGGTGACGCGGATTTTCCTGCGTCCGAGGGCGATGCCTGGCAACGCCTAGCGGTGCAAGAGGCCATGCCGGCGTATCCGCGCGGTGGCAGGGCGGAATACCGGCCGATGCCGCCGCATGTGCTGCCGGGCCTGGCGGTGCGTGCCATGCCAACGGGCGCCTATCCGCGCGGTCATGTCGGATCCCGGCGCCTCACCGACGATGGCGGCTCTGTTTGCGCCATGGCTCGGCCAGGCGCGCGGCGGCATGACGAGACGGCAGAGGCGAAAGCACCGGATCCCGTCTCCAACGAACCCTTCCGGCAGGCCAAGGCGCGCGTGGTCGATGGCTTCGAGCAGGATTATCTGCGGCAGGCCTTGCAGCGGCACCGAGGCAACGTCGCGCAGGCGGCCAAGGCCTCGAACAAGCATCGCCGCGCGTTCTGGGCGCTGATGCGCAAGCACCGCATCGAGGCGGCGCCCTATCGAGTCACCCCGCAAGCCCGGGCGACGTGACGTTCCGGTCGATGGCCGTGCCGGGGCCGTTTGCGCGGGTCAATCGCCTACGCATGCCGGGCCGGCCGGGGGCCAGGCAGCAGGTCTTGACCAGGGCAGTAAAATCACCGCTTCAGAATCCAAAGGTTTCCCGTGTCCTTCCCCACCCTGAAAAACGATGTGTTCCTGCGCGCGCTGATGCGCCAGCCGGTGCCTTACACGCCCATCTGGCTGATGCGCCAGGCGGGGCGGTATCTGCCCGAATACAACGCCACGCGTGCGCGTGCGGGTTCGTTCATGGGGCTGGCGCAGAATCCGGCATATGCCACCGAGGTCACGCTGCAACCGCTCGCGCGTTACGACCTGGATGCCGCCATCCTGTTCTCCGACATCCTGACGGTGCCCCACGCCATGGGCCTGGGCCTGGATTTCGTTGCCGGCGAGGGGCCGCGCTTCGCGCACCCGGTGCGCAACGAAGACGACGTGGCGCGCCTGGCCGTGCCCGACATGGATTCCCTGCGCTATGTGTTCGATGCCGTCACCAGCATCCGCCGCGCCCTGGACGGCAAGGTGCCGCTGATCGGTTTCGCGGGCAGCCCCTGGACCATCGCCTGTTATATGGTCGAAGGCCGTGGCAGCGACGACTACCGGCAGATCAAGTCGATGCTATATGCGCGCCCCGACCTGCTGCATCGCATGCTCGAGATCAACGCCGAAGCCACCCGCCAGTATCTGAACGCACAGATCGCGGCGGGCGCGCAGGCCGTCATGCTGTTCGACAGCTGGGGAGGCGTACTGGCCGACGGCTTGTTCCAGCAATTTTCGCTGGCCTACACCCGCAAGGTGGTGGCCGGGCTGGCGCGCCGGCACGAAGGCGAGGACATTCCGGTCATCGTGTTCACCAAGGGCGGCGGCATCTGGCTGGAAGAGATCGCCGCATGCGGCTGCAATGCCGTGGGCCTGGACTGGACGGTCAACCTGGGCCAGGCGCGCCAGCGCGTGCAAGACACCGTGGCGCTGCAAGGCAATCTCGATCCCATGACGCTGTTCGGCGGCGCGCAGGCCGTCCGCGCCGAGGCGCGCCGCGCGCTGGAGGCTTTCGGGCGGGTCGGGCAGGGGGGGCACGTCTTCAACCTTGGGCACGGCATTTCGCAATACACCCCGCCCGAGA
Source organism: Bordetella ansorpii (assembly GCF_900078705.1). Lineage (GTDB taxonomy): Bacteria > Pseudomonadota > Gammaproteobacteria > Burkholderiales > Burkholderiaceae_B > Bordetella > Bordetella ansorpii_A. The sequence goes on along the minus strand of NZ_FKIF01000006.1, from coordinate 1,109,231 downwards.
TGGTGGCTGAATTGGTCGACGAAGTGCATACCTACAGCCGCCGCTATCACGCCAAGTAAGTGGTTGCTTCGTCGCCCGCGCGCGGTGCGGGCCTGTCGCCGGGCATCGAGTTGTGCACAAATTTGGCTTGGATCGGATCAGCGCATCGAACCTGCGGCGCAGTCTTGGAAATTCCCATAACGCCATGATTAATATAGGGAAAACAGGAATTTGCAAGAATACATGCAGTCGTGCTAGCAACAAGTGTTGCCTAAGATTAATGCGGCGCGGCATGTTTTCCCCAATGTTATCCACAGGCTTCCCGGCCCAGTTTTCCCGCTGGAACAATCACTGAACCGCGCCGGTCGCTTAGCGGCCACATCCAGAATTCACTTTAAGTTCGGCCTGCCTGTCGCCGCCTCCTTGGACCCCATGATCGAACTGGTTTCTCCCGACTGCGCCACCTTGGCGCCCGCCTCCCGATGGGTGCGCGTGGCGCTGGACGTGCCGTTGCCGGGCCCGTTCGATTACCGCTGCAACGAACCGGTGGAAGTCGGCCTGCGAGTGATCGTGCCGTTCGGTCGCCGCAAGCTGGTGGGTGTGGTCGTCGAGTTGCCCGATGCGCCCGCCATCGACGTGGCCCAGGTAAAGGACGTCGAACAGGTGCTGCGTGATCTGCCGCCTTTTCCCGAGCGCTGGTTGAAGCTGGCGCGATTCGCGGCCGACTACTACCAGCGTCCACTGGGCGAAGTGATGCTGCCCGTGCTGCCGCCGCCGCTGCGCAAGCCGTCGGCCTACCAGGGCAAGCGTTCGGGCCTGGGGCCCGTCGCGCGGCGCGATGCGCGCAAGTCTCGCGGGGCCGGCACAGCGGCCGCGCCCGACCAGGCGCCGGCCCTGAACGACGAGCAGCAGGCGGCCGTCGATGCCATTTGCGCGTTGCAGGCTTTCAAGCCCGTGTTGCTGCATGGCGTCACGGGCAGCGGCAAGACCGAGGTGTACCTGCGCGCCGCGCAGCGGGTGCTGGCGGCTGGCCGGCAGGTGCTGTTGCTGGTGCCCGAGATCAACCTGACGCCGCAACTCGAGAACGCGCTACGCGCCCGGCTCGAATCCATCATCGGGGCGGATGCCGTGGCCGTGCTGCACAGCGGCCTGGCAGACGGTGAACGCATACAGGCCTGGGCGGCCGCGCAGCGCGGCCAGGCGCGCATGCTGCTGGGCACGCGCATGGCCATCTTCGCGCCCATGCCCGAACTGGGCCTGATCGTGGTCGACGAAGAGCACGATCCCTCGTACAAGCAGCAGGAAGGCCTGCGCTATTCGGCACGCGATCTCGCGGTATGGCGCGCGCACGACCTGGACATCCCCGTGGTGCTGGGCTCGGCCACGCCCGCGCTGGAGTCCTGGCACCACGCCGAACGCGGCCGCTATCTGCGCCTGACGCTGAATAACCGCGCGCGCGCCAGCAGCCTGCCGCGCGTCCGTCTGGTGGATACGCGGCGCCTGCAGATGCAGCAGGGCCTGTCGCCACAACTGGTCGAGGCCATCGGCCAGCGGATCGAGCGAGGCGAGCAGGCGCTGGTGTTCCTGAACCGCCGCGGCTATGCCCCGGTGCTGCATTGCAATTCGTGTGCCTGGGTCAGCAACTGCCCGCGCTGTTCCGCGTTCACGGTGCTGCATCGTGGCGCCGGTGCGGGGGGCTATCGGCTGCACTGCCACCATTGCGGCTATCAGGCACAGGTGCCGCGCGCCTGCCCCGAGTGCGGCGACCAGGACCTGAATCCCATGGGCCGAGGCACGCAGCGTGTCGAGGAACACCTGGCCGAACTCTTCCCGCAGGCGCGCATCTCGCGCATCGATGCGGACAGCACGCGCCGCAAGGGCAGTGCGCAGGCCCTGTTCGCCGCCGTGCATGCCGGCGAGGTCGACATCCTGGTGGGAACACAGATGGTGTCCAAGGGGCACGATTTCGCTCGGCTGGGGCTGGTGGGCGTGATCAATGCCGATTCCATGCTGTTCGCGCAGGATTTCCGCGCCCCCGAGCGCCTGTTCGCCCAGTTGATGCAGGTGGCTGGCCGTGCCGGCCGCCATACCGCGGGCGGTGAAGTCATCATTCAAACGGGCTATCCCGAGCAACCGGTCTACCAGGCCTTGGTGCGGCACGACTACGCGGGCTTCGCGCGCCACTCGCTGCAGGAACGCGAAGAGACCGGCCTGCCGCCGTTCGCCTATCAGGCCCTGCTGACCGCCGAAGCCCGCGAACTGGTCCAGGCGCTGGCGTTCCTGCAGCGCGCCCGCGACGTGGCCGACGAGGCCGATCTGCCTGCGCTCGATCTCGTGACGCGGTACGATCCCGTACCGTTGCGCGTGGTGCGCGTGGCCCACGTCGAAAGGGCCCAGTTGCTGGTGGAAAGCACCAGCCGCCCCGCGTTGCAGGCCTTCCTGACCGCCTGGTCCGCCTGGCTGCCGCACGTGGCGGCCGAGTCGCGCGTGCGCTGGCAACTGGAAGTCGATCCCCTGGAAATCTAATTCACGCGATGAGCGCTCCTGAACCCACTTCCGTACCGGCCGGCCTCAATCCCGCGCAGCGGGCGGCGGTGCTGTACCTGGACGGTCCTTGCCTGGTGCTGGCCGGCGCCGGCAGCGGCAAGACGCGCGTCATCACCCAGAAGATCTCCTATCTGCTACGCGATTGCGGCTACATGGGCCGCAACGTGGTGGCGCTGACGTTCACCAACAAGGCCGCGCGCGAGATGGCCGAACGCGTGAAGACGCTGGTCGACGGCAAGCTGGCGCGCGGGCTGACCATCAGCACCTTCCACGCGCTGGGCGTGCGTTTCCTGCGCGAAGAATCCGCCAGCGCCGGCTTGAAGCCCCAGTTCTCGATCCTGGATTCCGACGATGCCATGTCCATCATCCAGGAGCTGCTGCAGACCACCGACAAGGGCCGTCTGCGCGAGGTGCAGTCCATCATCTCGCTGTGGAAGAACGGCCTGATCGACCCTGACGAGGCGGCCAAGGTGGCCAACACGCCCACCCAGGTCGAGGCCGCCATCGTCTTTCGCAGCTACGCCGCCACGCTCACGGCCTACCAGGCGGTGGACTTCGACGACCTGATCCGCCTGCCCGCCGAGATCCTGGCCAGCAACGAAGCCGTACGCACCAAATGGCAGAACCGCGTGCGCTATCTGCTGGTGGATGAATACCAGGACACCAACGTGTGCCAGTACCGGCTGGTGCGGCTCTTGACCGGCGACCGCGCCATGTTCACGGCCGTCGGCGACGACGACCAGGCCATCTACGCCTGGCGCGGCGCCACCGTCGAGAACCTGGCCAGGCTGCCCAGCGACTATCCCCAACTGAAGCTGATCAAGCTCGAACAGAACTACCGCTCGGTGCAACGCATCCTGGCCGCGGCCAACAGCGTCATCGAGCGCAATCCCAAGCTGTTCGACAAGAAACTGTGGTCCGACCTGGGCTGGGGCGAACCCATCACCATCTCGCCCATGGATGGCGACGAGCACGAGGCCGAGTCCATCGGCATGAAGATCTCGGCCTCGCGCTTCGAGCGCAAGAACAACTGGAAGGACTTTGCGATCCTGTACCGCAGCAACCATCAGGCGCGCGTGCTGGAACAGGCCCTGCGCAACCTGAAGATTCCGTACACCATCTCGGGCGGGCAGAGCTTCTTCGACAAGGCCGAAGTGCGCGACATCCTGGCCTACCTGCGCCTGTTGGCCAACGAGGACGACGATCCCGCTTTCATCCGCGCGGCCACCACGCCCAAGCGCGGCATCGGACAGGGCACGCTGCAGACGCTGGGCACCTATGCCTCGCAGCGGCATATCTCGCTGCTGTCGGCGGTGGGCGAGACCGGCCTGGAATCCCTGCTGCAGCCGCGCCAGCTCGAGCCGCTGCGCACCTTCGCCGATTTCATCATCCGCATGCAGTGGCGCGCCGGCAAGCCGGCCGCCACGGTCGAAGACGCGCGCCCGCGCGAGGCCGCCGGTCCGTTGCTGGACGATCTGCTGTCGGCCATCCAGTACGAACGCTATCTGTACGACATGTTCGACGAGAAGCCCGCGCAGACGCGCTGGCAGAACGTGCTGGAACTGGTCAGCTGGCTCAAGCGCAAGGCCGAGGAAGACGACATGGCCCTGGTCGACCTGGTGCAGCACGTGGCGCTGGTGACCATGCTGGAACGTGGCGACGAGGAAGAGCCCGACGCGGTGAAGCTCTCGACCCTGCATGCATCCAAGGGCCTGGAGTATCCGCACGTCTATCTGGCCGGTGTCGAAGAGGGCTTGCTGCCGCACCTGGGCAAGGAAGACGACGACACCGGCGATCCCGAACGGGCGGCCGAGAACCTGGCCGTGCGCATCCAGGAAGAACGCCGTCTGATGTATGTGGGCATCACGCGCGCCCAGCGTACCCTGCACCTGAGCTGGTGCCGCCGGCGCCGCCGTGCACGCGAGGACCGCGTCTGCGAGCCCTCGCGCTTCATCGACGAAATGGGCCTGGAGCAGGCCAAGCCGCAGGAAGACGAAACCACGCGCGCCATGAGCCCCAAGGAACGCCTGGGGATGCTCAAGGCGCTGTTGAACAAGCCTTCCTGATCCAGGAAGGAAAGCCCTGCGGCGAGCCCGTGGCCCGCCGCCTGCGGGCTCAAGCCAGTTCGCGCAGCAGCAGATTCCAGAACCGCACACGCATTTCCAGCGTGGACACCAGGATGTGCTCGTGCAGCGTGTGCGCCCCGTCGCCATCCGCGCCCAGCCCGTCCAGCGTGGGCACGAAGGCCGACGTGAAGTTGGCATCGCTGCCGCCGCCCGTCATCGGCGCGTCCTCCAGCACGAAGCCGGCCTGTTGCGCATAGCCGCGCGCCAGATCCAGCAGCGCCGTCACGGCGGCGTCCTTCACCATGGGCGGGCGGTTCAGTTCGACGTCGATGTCCAGCTCCATGTCCGGGCCCACGGCGCACAGCTCGCGCATGCGGCGCAGCACGTCCTGCGCGGCGCCCATGTCCGGGACACGGAAATCGGCCACGCAGTTGCACAGCGCCGGCACGGTGTTGGTGGTGGTGCCGCCCTCGATCGTGCCCACGCTGACGGTGACGCCGCGTTCATAGTCGGTCATGGCCTCGAGCGCCAGCACCTGGTGCGCCATTTCGCGGATGGCGCTGCGGCCCAGCTGGTGTTGCACGCCGGCATGCGCGGCGCGGCCCTTCACGCCCAGGCGCAGCATGCCGGTGCCCTTGCGGGCGGTGACGCACTTGCCGCCGTTGGCGCGCGCCGGTTCGCACACCAACCCGTACCTGGCGTTGCGGGCGTGGCGTTCGGTGTGTTCGCGCGAAGCGTGGCTGCCGGTTTCTTCGTCGGGCACCATCAGGAAATCGACCGGCAGCCGGGTTGCGCCGGGCGTTGCCAGGCCGGTCATGGCCGACAGTGCCAGATACAGGCCGGCTTTCATGTCGTAGCCGCCGGGGCCGTACAGTTTGTCGCCTTCGATGCGGATCGGGTTGGCGTCCAGCGTGCCGATGGGATGCACGGTGTCCAGGTGCGCCAGCACCAGGATGCCGGGGCGCTCGTCGCCCGCCGCGCGGTTGGTGGCATACACCAGCGGCCCCGTGCGCGGGCCCAGCGGGGTCAGTTCCACGCGCAAGCCCAGGCTGCTGGCGAAAGCCGCGACGATCTCGGCCATGGCGGCGACGCCCGCGGGCGAATTCGTGGGGGACTCGCAGCGCATCCAGTCCTGGATGCCGTCGACCAGCCGGGCGGTGTCGGGTAGCGTGCTCATTGATGTGCCTTCTTGAGATATGTCGCGGGTGTCGCCTGCGGGCGGCCCGCCATCGAGGATTCAGCCCGCCGCCAGGCGTGCCATCGTATCGGCGTCCGGCATGCCGCCGTCGAACCACAGGCTGGCGCAGACGGCCGACATGGCGCGGCCGTCATGGCCGATGCCGGGCACGCTTCGCAGCGTCCAGTTGCAGGGTACGCCGCGGCGCGCGGCCTCCGCACGGCCGGCTTCCAGGTAATGATGCGCGCGCGCATGGCGGTGCTCGCCCTGGCGCAGCGCGGCCGGTTCGGCGGGCAGGTACGGTCCTTCGGTGGCGATGTCCTGGTCGCCCGCCAGGATCTGCAGGGGATAGGCCAACAGGCGCTCGACGTGCGCGTCGGTCAGTCCGACCTTGCCCAGGCCTTCGGGGAAGGGCAGGTCCAGGGTGGGCAGGCTGTACCAGCCCGGATTGCCGATGGCCACGGCATGGTAAGGCTCGGACGATTGGCTGCTCAGCAGGCGATGCACGAACTGCCCGCCGCCGGCATGGCCGAACAGGTAGACCGCCTTGCAGTCGCTGATCTCGCCCGCGCGCAGGTCGGCCAGCACGCGGGCCGGCAGCGCGTAGGCCCAGCCATCGACATGGCGCGGATTGCCGCCCGCGCTGAAGACACGGCCATTCTCGTAGCTTTCGGGCCCTGGCCAGATCGCTTCGGAGAAGGTCGGCGCCACGATCAGCAGCTTGTGCCGGTCTGCGGCCTCTATCCAGTAGTCGCGGTAGTCGGCGCCGTTGCGCAGCACGCCATGTTGCACGATCACCACCGGCCGGTCAGCGGTGTAGCCGTACGGACGGTAGGTGTGCAGCGTGAACGGGCGATCCGAGTTGCGGTCATCGTCCACGTAGGCGATGGCGTTGCGGCCGGCATGGCCCAATTCGAGGGCGATGCGGTCGGCGTTGGAAAGATCCAGAGGGTTCATCGGTCTTGATAAGCGTGCAGGGAGTGGCGCGTGTGTCGGCCAGCGTGGCAAGAGTGTACGTCCGGGCACGGACGCCGTGCGCACGGACCGTGGCTTATGCGATGGGCCGCGCCAGCCGCACCACTGTCACGCCGGGCCGGGGCTGGCCCAGCGACGGCATGATCAGCACGCAGTTGTCGTAGGGCGTCAGCACTTCCTCGTCGTCGTTCCAGCCGATCAGCGTGCCGGCCGACGGCAGGCATTCCAGTCCCTGCCAGGGCTGGGCGAAGCGGAAGTTCTCGTTCTTGCGGGCAATCGCGTGCGTGACTTCCAGCGCCTGCCGGGACGGGGCGTCCGGCATGAACCAGCCGCCGGGCAGTTCGGCGCGGTCGAACGCGCCCGAGGCCGCCAGGAAGCGCGCCATCTGGTCGATGGCCACGTCACGCGCGGAGGGGGCGCCGTGGAAGCCGCATTCGATCAGCAGCGAGCGCGTGCCGTTGTCGCCGGGTTCGCCGAAACGGCCGTAGTCGCGCATGCGCACCCCTGCCGCGTGGCCGGCATCCGCGATGACCTTGGACGGGGTGCCCAGTTGCAGGCCCAGTTCGATGTTGCGCGGCAAGAGACCGGTCAGTTGCAGCGGCACGTCGGAGTTGCTCATCGAATGGATGTCCAGCAGCCAGTCGGCCTGCTCCACCCAGGGACGAAGTTCGGCGGCGCGACGGCGTTCCTGCGTGGACGGATCGGCGAGCTTGTCGGCGCTCCAGACGCGGTTCATGTCTTCCTCGACCAGGCGCGAACGCATGTATTGCTCGGGATCGAAGCGGTCGAAGGCGGCCAGATTGCAGAACGCCAGCGTCAGTTGGCCGCGGCGGGGCCGAAGGCCACTGGCCAGGAATGTCTTCAGGGCCCAGGCGCCGCACAGTTCATTGCCATGGACCAACGCGCTGATCATGACATGGCGGCCGGGCACGCCGGAGTCGAAACACCAGACGCCGGGGGTATCGGTATTGCCGATGCGTTCGGCCGACAGGTCGGGACAGGCCAGCTCGAAAGGGCGGAGAGGGGCGGACATGGAGGCTCCGGAACTGCGTGGATGTTGGGCCGGGTCGGTTGGCCGATGGCAAGCGGCTGCCCCGGGGCCGGGAGGACCCTGGCGCAGCACGTGCCGTTCTGAACATGGAGCCATTCTAGTGCGCTGTCCCAGGGATATTCCGTGCCGGCGTATCGATGGGACGGCACACCGGGCCGGCGGCGTCCCGCCGCAAGGCGCGATGCCTGCGTCTCGCACCTTGCGGGTTCCCCCTTTGGCGGGTCAGGCACGCCATTTGCTGAAAGGCGTGAATCCGGGAACGTCCGACCAGCGGTCTTCCGGACTGGCCGCCGACAGGCGGTATTCCACGATTTTCATGCGACACGATGGAGGGGTTATGCGATCGATCATTCTTTGGATGCTGGGTGTACCGATTCCCGTGATCATCCTGCTCGCCTTGTTCTGGCACTGAGCGGACCCAAACGCATATCCAAGAGGAAAACAACATGAGCACTGTCACTACCCCCATGGCTGGCTATGCGCCGGCCGGCGTGGTCTCCAACGGCTCGGCCGTTTCCTGGGGCGCCGTCATTGCCGGCGCGGTGATCGCGGCGGCGCTGTCGGCCATGCTGCTGGTCGGCGGATCGGGACTGGGTTTCCTGGCCATGTCGCCGTGGAAGCAGGAAGGCGCCTCGGGCGGCGCACTGGCCATCGGCACCATCGCCTGGCTGCTGGTCACGCAGGTCGTCGCCTATGGCGTGGCCGGATACGTGGCTGGCCGGTTGCGCACCCGCTGGACCGATGCGGCGGCCGACGAGATCTACTTCCGCGATACCGCGCACGGCTTCCTGGTGTGGGCGCTGAGCGCCGTGCTGGCGGTGGCGATGCTGGGCGCGGCGGCAGGTTCGCTGCTGAACACCGCGGGCCGCGCGGCCGGCGCGGTGGCCGGGTCCGCGGGGGGCGCCGCAGCGGCGATGGCGCAGCGCAGCGAACGCCCGGACATGCCTGGCTTCTCGCTGGACTACTTCACGGACGCGTTGCTGCGTCCCGGCGACGCGGCGCCGCCGGAAACCAACGGCGATCCTCGCCGTGAAGTCGGCCGCATCCTGGCCAACAGCCTGTCGGAAGGGAAACTGTCCGATCAGGACCGCGCCTATCTGGTGAAGCTGGTGGCGCGCCGCACGGGCGTGGACGAGGCCACGGCGCAGCAACGCGTGGACCAGTTGGCCGGCCAGGCCCGCCAGGCCGTGGCCCAGGCCGAGCAGAAGGCGCGTGAAGCGGCCGATGCCGCCCGCAAGGCAGCCGCCGTGTTTGCGCTGTGGGCGTTCGCCTCACTGCTGATCGGTGCGTTCGTTGCCAGTTGGACGGCGACCTGGGGCGGCCGCGCACGCGACCGGTAAACCCCGAGTTCCCCCCTGTCGCCGGATCCTCGGGCCGCCACGATCGGATGCCCGCGGGGCGGCCTTTTTCTCGATTCCAGGGTGACGATGATCATGGCGGATGGACGGAACCGGGCGTGGATGGCCGAGCGCGGCAGGGCGCAGCTGCGCGACTGCCTGGAGCGATCGGCGGATGGCGAGCACGCGGGCGCGGCATTGAAGCGCCTGGTGGATGCGGGCTGGGGCGATCTGCCGATGCCCGCCTCGGGACGGACGCTTGAGCGTTGGGCGGTGCTGGCGGCGGTCGGTGAGCATGACCTGGTCCTGGCCAAGCTGCTGGAGAGCCATGCCGACGCCCTGGCCATCCTGAACGAGCTGCGCGGTGCGGCCTGTGTATCGCCTGGTCAGACCTGGGCAGTGTGGTGCGCGGAGCCGCCCGATCACCGGCTGGAATTCCGCCATGGGGGGCACGAGGGCGTTGCCTTGCATGGCGCCAAGGCATGGTGTTCCGCCGCGCAATGGGTCACGAATGCCGTGGTCAGCGGCTGGAACGGCCATGGCGAGCCTTGCCTGGCGGCAGTGGACATGTCGCAGCCCACGGTCCGCGCTACCGCGCGGGGCTGGCATGCCGTGGGCATGGCGGGCACCGCCAGTGGAGACGTCCAGTTCGATGGCGCTCGCGCCATCGTCCTGGGTGGACCTCGTGCCTACACTGAGCGGCCGGGCTTCATGCATGGCGCCGCCGGCGTGGCGGCCTGCTGGTATGGCGGGGCGGTGGGCATCGCGCGCCATCTGCATCGGCTTGCCCAGCGGCGGCCGGATGATGTGTTCGCGCAGGCCCATCTGGGGGCGGTGGACGTGGCGCTGGCGCAGGCCGCCAGCCTGTTGCGCGAGGCCGCGTCGGATATCGACGCCCGCCCTTTCGATCGCTGTACGGCAGCGGTGCAGCGGGCTCGCCTGGCAGTCGAAGCCGCCGTGCAGGCCGTGCTGGAACACGCGCCGCGCGCCCTGGGCGCCGGGCCGCTGTGCAAGGATGCCGGCCTGGCGCGCCTGTTCGCCGATCTGCCCGTCTACATCCGCCAGAGCCATGCGGAACGCGACCTCGCGGCGCATGGCAAGGAAATGGCCATGAAGCCCGCGGAGCAGGCATGGACGCTGTAATGCCACGGCTTATTTTTGGGGAAGGGACCGCCGAGTCCCGCTGGCAGGCATGGATGCACTCCCATCCCGTAACGCTCGCGGATGCGGCGGCGTTGCTGCAGGACAGCCGCACCGTACACGTCGTGGCGCCGCATCCCGATGACGAGATCCTCGGATGTGCAGGCCTGCTCCGGCTATGGCATGCGTTGGGGGCCGCGATCCACGTCCTCGCCGTCACGGATGGCGAAGCCAGCCACCCCGGTTCGCGCCAGTGGTCGCCCTCGCAACTGGCGGCCGTGCGCGCGCGCGAGAGCGAGCAGGCGTTGGCGGCATTGAACGTGCCGGTCACCCGGACACGCCTGTCCTTGCCGGATGGCGGTGTCGCGGCCCGCGAACAGGAGCTGGTGGAGCGCCTGTCCCAGCGGCTGTCGCCCGGCGACCTGCTCATCGCGCCATGGCGCCTGGATGGTCATCCCGATCACGAAGCGGCGGGCAGGGCGAGCCGAGAGGCCGCGCGCGCCAAGGCATGCCGGTGTTTCGAAGCGCCGATCTGGGGGTGGCATTGGGCCGACCCCGAGGACGGCAGCTTCCCTTGGCAGCGGGCGGTGGCGGTGCGGCTGGGCGAGGACGACCTGCGCGCCAAGCACCGTGCCGTCGCGCAGTTCCGCAGCCAGCTCGAGCCCGATCCCAGCACGGGGAATGCACCGATCCTGCCTGGATTCGCATTGGCTCGCGTGTTGCGCTGCTTCGAGGTGCTGCTGAGATGACCGACTTCGATGCGATGTACCGCCGCCAAACCGATCCTTGGCGATTGCGGACGGATTGGTACGAGCGCCGCAAGCTGGACCTGCTCATGGCCTGTCTGCCACGGGAACGCTATGGGCTGGCCCTGGATCTGGGATGCGGGGAAGGCGAGGCCTCGCGCCGCCTGGCCGGCCGGTGCGAGCGGGTATACGCCATCGACGGGTCGGAGGCCGCCGTCGCGCGATGCCGCCAGTGGATCGAGCAATCGGGCAGCACGCACGTCAGTGCGCAGGCGTTGCAACTGCCGCGGCAGTGGCCCGCGGGCACCCTGGAATCGACGGATCTGATCGTGGTGTCCGAGTTGGCCTATTACCTCGACGATCACGACCTGGATGTCTTCGTAGGCCAGTGCCTGCGCTGCCTGGCGCCAGGAGGAGATTGGGTGATGTGCCACTGCACGGAAGATTTCCATGACCGCCGCCAGGCGACCTCGCGCGTCCATGCGCGAGTGGACGCATTGTCGGGATTCGGCCGGATCGTCATGCATGAGGACGCACGGTTTCGCCTGGACGTCTGGCGCAAGCCGGGAGGCACGGCATGATCGGGATCTGTATTCCGGCACATGATGAAGAGGACTACATCGACCGCTGCCTGGCGTCAGTGGTGGGCGCCTCGATCCATGAGGGCTTGAACGGAGAGCCCGTCGAGATCGTGGTGGTGCTGGATGCCTGCGGCGACGGCACGGCGGAACGGGCCAGCGCCTGGGGCGTCACTCTGCTGCCGGTGCAGCACCGCAACGTAGGCGTGGCGCGTGCCGTTGGCGCCACCCACCTGATCGCGGCGGGAGCACGCTGGTTGGCCTTCACGGATGCCGACACGCTGGTCTCGGAATCGTGGTTGACGGATCAGTTGGCCCTGTGCGCCGAGGTGGTGTGCGGAACCGTTGGCGTCATGGATTGGGACAGCCATGGCATGCATGCCGAAACGGCGCGAGCCGGGTTTCTCGCCGCTTACCAGGACCGGGAGGGGCACCGGCATGTGCATGGGGCCAACCTGGGCATCGACGCGCAGGCCTATCTGCGGATCGGCGGCTTCGAGGCGCTGGCCTGCAGCGAGGACCAGGCCTTGGTGGATCGCTTCGAGCGGGCGGGGACGGTGATCGCATGGTCGGCTCGCCCCAGGGTCACGACCAGCGCGAGAGCCTATTCCCGCGTGGCGGGGGGATTCGCCACGACACTGCGGCGGGCCTGGCGCGGCGATGCGGACGACGCCGACCGGCCCTCCGACGAGGTGCTGCGCCTGCCCGCCTGACCCAATGCGGTTGCCGCAGAGCGGACAAACAAACGCCCCAAGACCGAAACAGCGGTCTTGGGGCGCCTGCCTTACTGCGGCTTCAATACTGCGCAACGGCTACTGCTTCAAGCCCGGATACTGCTGAACATCGACTGCGACAACGCCAGGCTTGGGTACTGCGGAAAACAACGACTGCACTTGCGGGTACTTCAACTCAGGCACTACCTCAGGCACTGCACGACAACAACTGCACGACATCGGGGCGCCATGTCCGGGCAGGTGCTGCTCGCGGGGACATGGCGGGCGGCGCGGGTGAGGCCGGGCCGCGTGACCGTCGGGACGTGGTTGGACCGGGCTGGGCGGGAGATCGGTCGCCGCCCGGCACGCACGTCGGGACGGCTTACCAGTGCGAACCGCTGAAGCGCGCGTTCTGGGCGCGGGCGCGGTTCATCGTTTCGTGGACTTCGTCAAAAAAGGCGAACAGATTGCCGATCGCGCGGGCAACACCCGAAACGGCGGACATCAGCACGTTCTGGGCACGCAGGGACGAAGGGTTTTCCATTGCGCCACGCAGCAGGTCACGTTCCAGCGCATCGGTCAGACGGCTATTGGTGTTCAGGCTCAGGTCGCTCATGGTGTACTCCAGTTGGTCTATCAGTAGAAACGATTATAGGGATAACCCTAGATCGAGCGCAAGCAGAATTTAGGGGAAAACCCTAGGTGTGGCAAAAATGCACTTTTCCACAGGCGAGCCAGCGGCGTTTCCACGATGAGCAGGAGTGGCGCAGTCAAACTTTATCCAAGAAAATCCTTTATGAATCATTGGGTTATTGGATATTGGACGGTGGCCTTGGAGTGTCGCGCGCCTGGAACAGGGCCGTGTGTGCGGCAGGCAACCCCTGGATTTGGGGCGTTGGCCGGACCCCAGCCCGTCCATCCGTTGACCAAGACTTGTCATCTGCCGGTTATCCGCTGCCCAGCCGCCAAGCCGTGGCCAGAGGGGGCGCGCTGTCGGTCAGCCGTTGCGGATGCGCCGGGCCGCATCGGCCAGTTCACCAGCCGTCAGTCCGATAGGCCCGACGCCGGCCTCGACCAGCCGGTCGGCGGCGGCGCCATGCAGCCAGACGGCGCCGGGTACCGCCTGGTCCAGGGGGATGCGTTGCGCGAACAGGCTGCCCATGATGCCGGCCAGCACGTCCCCCGTGCCTGCCGTGGCCAGGCCAGGATTGCCGGTGGTGTTGATGGCGCAGTGCCCATCCGGGCGGCACACCAGCGTGCCGGCGCCTTTCAGCGCGATCCACGCGGCGTAGCGGCGGGCCAGGGCCTGTGCCGCCTCGGGGCGGCTGGCCTGCACGTCGGCGGTGGTGCAGCCCAGCAGCCGGGCGGCTTCGGCGGGGTGGGGCGTCAGCGCCACGGGCGCCTGGCCCCATTGCGCGGCTACCGCGCCCTGGGCCAGCAGGTTCAGCGCATCCGCGTCCAGCACCATCGCGGCGTCGCCGCGCCGCGCGAACAGGGCCGACAGCGATCTGACGGCCAGCGGGCCGGTGCCCAATCCGCAACCCGCCACCCATGCCGTGATGCCCAGGGCGCCGTCGGCGAGCAAGTCGTCCGCGACACGCAGCATCAACTCCGGTTGCATGGGGTCGCAAGCCAGGGGCGGACCTTCTTGCGCGAAGCCTACGAATACCTTGCCCGCCCCCGTGCGCAGCGCGGCGCGCGCGGCCAGCAGCGCCGCACCTGCCATGCCGGGCCCCCCGCCCAGCACGGCCAGCGTGCCGTGCGTTCCCTTGTGCGAGTCGTCGGCGCGTGCGGCGAACAACGCGGGCAGGTGTTCGCGCAGGATGGGGGCGGGCGCAGTGTTCATGGGCTGATACGTCGGGCGGGCAGGCGGTGGACGATCCCTCTATAGTGCCTGATGTGGGGGCTTGGCCCCTACGCCGGGCTTCGGCGGGATGGCGCTTCAAGCGGCGCCGCCCCGCGCAGGGCGCTCGGCGTCGAAAAACCTCTCCCGCGTTCCGGCGTGCGGCGAGAAAAGAAAAATGCGGGCCATGGCCTGCAACATATCCAGGAGACCAACGATGCTCAATCCCGAGCTGGATCACTACGCCCATTACCAATCGCTCAAGTTGCGCCGCCACCCGCACGGCGTGCTGGAGGTCATCATGGGATCGCCCCAGCATCAGCCGGGCCGCCTGTCCACGGCCGATGACCGCATGCATCGCGAACTGGCCGACATCTGGCGCGACATCGACACCGATCCCGACACGCGCGCGGTGGTGCTGCGGGGCGAGGGCAAGGGCTTTTCCGGGGGCGGCGACCTGGACCTAGTCCAGCAGATGGCCGATGACTTCGAGATCCGCGCCCGCGTGTGGCGCGAGGCGCGCGACCTGGTCTACAACGTGATCAACTGCGGCAAGCCCATCGTGTCGGCCATGCATGGCGCGGCGGTGGGGGCGGGGCTGGTGGCGGGCCTGCTGGCCGACATCTCGATCGCCACGCGCGACGCGCGCATCATCGACGGCCACACCCGCCTGGGCGTGGCGGCCGGCGACCATGCCGCCATCGTGTGGCCCCTGTTGTGCGGCATGGCCAAGGCCAAGTACTACCTGCTGCTGTGCGAGACGGTCAGCGGCGAAGAGGCCGAGCGCATCGGCCTGGTGTCGCTGTGCGTGGACGAGGCGGACCTGCTGCCGCGGGCATTCGAGGTGGCCAATCGCCTGGCCACGGGTTCGCAGACGGCGATCCGCTGGACCAAGTATGCGTTGAACAATTGGCTGCGCCTGGCCGGTCCCAGCTTCGATGCCTCGCTGGCGCTGGAGTTCATGGGCTTCGCGGGACCGGACGTGCGCGAAGGGATTCAGTCGCTGCGCGAGCGGCGGCCGCCGAACTTCACGTCGAACGCGCCGTTCTGAAGCGGGCGCGGTGCTTGAGCGGACGCCGCGCACCTGCGCGCCGTCCGGGCGTCCGGCCCGAGCTCCCGGACCCGTGCAGCGGCCGCCGTGCCGGCGGCCCGACCCGCTATTTCTTCTCGAAGAACTTGGCGAACGCCTGCTGCGCTTCCGGCGAGGCCAGCCGTTGGCGGAACGCATCCGCTTCCACCGATAGCGTGTCGTGCAGCGCCGCGCGGTCCGCGCGTCGCATCAGCGACTTGCTGGCGCGCAGCGAACCGGCGGGCAGCGCGGCCAACTGCGCGGCGGTGGCCTGGGCCGCCGCCAGTGCGCCGCCCGCCGGGGTCACGCTGGTGACCAGGCCCGCCTCGCAGGCTTCGCGCGCATCGATGGCCTTGCCCAGCAGCAGCCATTGCGCTGCTTTGCGGGCGCCCGCCAGCCGCGCCATCATCAGGCTGGAGCCGCCTTCCGGACACAGGCCCAGCGACGTGAAAGGCATGCGCAGCGTGGCGTTGCCGGCCGCATGCACGAAGTCGCAGTGCTGCAGCAGCGTGACGCCCACGCCGATGGCGTAGCCTTCGACCGCCGCGATCACCGGCACGTCCAGGTCGATCAGCGCGCGCAGGAAGCCCAGGCCCGCGCTGTCGCCCGCCGGCCGATGGGGCTGCGCCTGGAAGTCGCGCAGGTCGTTGCCCGCCGTGAAGTGCGCGCCCGCGCCGGTCAGGATCACGGCGGCCAGGCCGGGATCCTCGTTGGCGCGCTTCAATTGCGCGGCCAGTTCGCCGTAGGCGGCCAGGTGCAGCGCATTGCGGCGGTCGGGGCGGTCGATGGTCAGCGTCAGCACCGCGCCTTCGCGCGTGCTGACGACACCCGTGTCTTCTGCCGGCGCGTTCACCAGAAGGCTCCGTTGGCCAGGCGCGCGCGGGCGGCCGTGTATTCGCCATGCAGCCGCGCCACGATTTCGCCTGCCGGCAGCACGCTGTCGATGGCGCCCACGCCCTGGCCCGCGCCCCAGATGTCCTTCCAGGGCTTGGTGCGCGAGCTGCCGAAGTTCGACGCGCCGGCCTCGGGCGAGGGCAGGGCCGCGGGGTCCAGGCCCGCCGCGACGATGCTGGATTTCAGGTAGTTGCCCGGAATGCCGGTGAAGAAGGGGGTGTACAGGATGTCGGAGGCGCTGGCCTCGACGATGGCCTGCTTGTAGCCCTCGGCCGCGTTGGCTTCGGCACTGGCGATGAAGCGCGTGCCGATGTAGGCGAAGTCCGCGCCCATGGCCTGCGCGGCCAGGATGGCGTCGCCGGTGGCGATGGCGCCCGACAGGATCAGCGGGCCGTCGTAGAAGCGGCGCACTTCGGATACCAGCGCCAGCGGACTCAGCGTGCCGGCATGGCCGCCCGCGCCCGCGCACACCAGGATCAGGCCGTCCACGCCCGCTTCCAGCGCCTTCTCGGCGTGGCGCAGCGTGGTCACGTCGTGGAAGACCTTGCCGCCCCAGGCGTGCACCCCCGCCACCACATCGCCCGGCGCGCGCAGGCTGGTGATGATGTAGGGCACCTTGTGGCGTTCGCACGATTGCAGGTCGTGCTCCAGCCGGTCGTTCGAGGTATGGATGATCTGGTTGACCGCGTAGGGCGCGATCTTGCGTTGCGGCTCGGCCTCGCGCAGCGATTGCAGGCCGCCGTTGATTTCGTCCAGCCATTCGTCCAGCAGGCTTTGCGGGCGGGCATTGAGGGCCGGGAACGAGCCCATGACGCCGGCCGCGCATTGCGCCAGCACCAGCTTGGGGTTGGACACGATGAACATGGGCGAACACACCACGGGCAGCGTCAGGCGGGCGTACAGGTCCGTGACGGTGGCGGGACGGGCGGAAACGGCGGGTGTACTCATGCAAGCTCCTCGACAAGGGACGGGGATTGTCCGAACGCGGCGGGCCGTCCTATAATTATCTACCGGTCGTCCGGTAATTAAATCGCTCCACAAATTTAACGGCAGGCTCCGTCGCGCTGTCAATGCGCGAAAAGCTCGATCCTCATGGCAGAACCGTCCCCTTCTCCCCGCCGCGGCCGTCCTCCCACGCTGGAGGCCCCGCGCGAACGCATCCTGGCCGCCGCGGCCAGCCTGTTCGCCCAAAGCGGGTACGAGAACAGCTCCATCGCCGACCTGGCCGGCCAGTTGGGCGTCTCCAAGGCGGCCATCTACCACTACTACCAGACCAAGCAGGACATCTACGACGCCATCATCCTCGAAACCATCGAGGGGCTGTCGCAGGCGGTGCGTTCGGCCACCTTCCAGGCCGAGCCGGGCCTGCCCAAGCTGCGCGCCTTCATGCAGGCGCACGCCGGCTTCTTCGAGCGCCACCACGCCCAGTTCGTCACCATGCTGATCGGCTATTCCGGCATGGCGTTGCCCGAGCGCGCCGACGCGGCTCGCCTGCGCGACGGCTACGAGGCCCTGCTGCGCGAAGTGCTGGCCGAAGGCGTGGCGCAAGGCCATTTCCGGGCCGTCGACGTGGCGGCCACGGGCCGCGCGGTGCTCTCCATGCTGAACTGGATGGTGCGCTGGTACAAGCCCGGCCAGGGCGACAGCGCGCAGCGCATCGCCGAGGGCTATTTCGATCTGATCACCAACGGCCTGCGTCCCTGACGCGGGCTCTTCTTTCTTCTCTTGATTCGCCAGGAACCCCGATGGCTCTGGACAACGAAACCCTGACCCTGCTGCTGGACGCGGTGCGCCGCTTCGTCAACGAACGCCTGGTGCCCGCCGAGGACGAGCTGGCCTCCACGGGCGCCATGCCCGAAGGCATCGTCCAGGAGATGCGCGAACTGGGCCTGTTCGGCCTGTCGATCTCGCCCGACTACGGCGGCCTGGGCCTGACCATGGAAGAGGAGGTGCGCGTGGTGTTCGAGCTGGGCCAGACCTCGCCGGCCTTCCGTTCGCTGGCGGGCACCAACATCGGCATCGGCTCGCAATCCATCGTGATGAGCGGCACCGACGAGCAGCGCAGCCACTACCTGCCGCTGCTGGCCAGCGGCGAGGTGATCGGTTCGTTCGCCCTGACCGAACCCGAGGCCGGTTCGGATGCCATGTCGCTGCGCACCAGCGCCGTGCGCGACGGCGACCACTACATCCTGAACGGCACCAAGCGCTTCATCACCAACGCGCCCATCGCGGGGCTGTTCTCGGTCATGGCGCGCACCTCGCAGGAACGCGGCGCGGATTCCATTTCCTGCTTCCTGGTCGAGGCCGGCACCCCGGGCCTGACGCTGGGCAAGCCCGACAAGAAGATGGGGCAGGCCGGCGCGCTGACCTGCGACGTGGTGTTCGAGGATTGCCGCGTACCCGCTTCCAGCCTGCTGGGCGGCAAGGAGGGCACGGGGTTCCGCACCGCCATGCGCGTGCTGGACAAAGGGCGCCTGCACATCTCGGCGCTGTGCGTGGGCATCGCCGAACGCCTGGTGCGCGACGCGGCCCGCTATGCGTTGGAACGCAAGCAGTTCGGCCAGCCCATCGCCGATTTCCAGCTGGTGCAGGCCATGCTGGCCGACAGCCAGACCGAGCTGTATGCCGCGCGCTGCATGGTGCTGGACGCCGCGCGCAAGCGCGACCGCGGCGAGAACACCACGCTGGAAGCGGCCTGCTGCAAGCTGTACGCCAGCGAGATGGTGGGCCGCGTGGCCGACCGCGCGGTGCAGATCCACGGCGGCGCGGGTTATATGGCCGAGTACGCGGTCGAACGCTTCTACCGCGACGTGCGCCTGTTCCGCATCTATGAAGGCACTTCTCAGGTGCAGCAGGTGGTGATCGCGCGCGAAGTGCTGAAAGCCCATCGCTGAAGCGTTTTCACGGCTGGTGCCCCCATTGTGTCCGGGGGGCACAAGAACGTGCGCAAAACGGAACATGCCGGGCGGTCCGCGCGGCTAATATGGTCGATTCCCTTTCTCAGACAGTGCCTGAATCATGTCGCAACGCTCCGCTCCCCTGACCGGCATTCGCGTGCTGGACCTGACCCGTGTGCTCGCCGGTCCCTGGTGCACCCAGAACCTGGCCGACCTGGGCGCCGAGGTCACCAAGATCGAGCGGCCCGGCGCGGGCGACGACACGCGCGAGTGGGGGCCTCCGTACCTGAAGGACGAGCACGGCAACGACACCACCGAGGCGGCCTACTATCTCTCGGCCAACCGCAACAAGCTGTCGGTGGCGCTGGACATCGCCACGCCGCGTGGCGCCGAGCTGGTGCGTGAACTGGCGGCGCAAAGCGACGTGCTGGTCGAGAACTTCAAGGTGGGCGGCCTGCGCAAGTATGGCCTGGACTACGACAGCCTGAGCCAGATCAATCCGCGTCTCATCTACTGCTCCATCACGGGTTTCGGCCAGACCGGCCCCTACGCCAGCCGTCCCGGCTACGACTTCATGATCCAGGGCATGGGCGGCCTGATGAGCATCACCGGCGAGCGCGACGACCTGCCTGGCGGCGGTCCGCAGAAGGCCGGCGTGGCCGTGGCCGACCTGATGACCGGCATGTACTCCACCGTGGGCATCCTGGCCGCGCTGCACGAGCGCGCGCGCAGCGGCCTGGGCCAGCACCTGGACATGGCGCTGCTCGACTGCCAGGTGGCCATGATGGCCAACCAGAACCTCAATTTCATGACCTCGGGCAAGGCGCCGCGCCGCGCCGGCAACGCGCACCAGAACCTGGTGCCGTACCAGGTGTTCGCCGCGCGCGACGGCCACCTGATCGTGGCCGTGGGCAACGACAGCCAGTTCCGCAACTACAGCCGCGTCATCGGCCTGCCCGAGCTGTCCGCCGATCCGCGCTACGCCACCAACCCGCAGCGCGTGCAGAACCGCGACACGCTGGTGCCCTTGCTGGCCGAGCGCATGGCCACCGGTGAGCGCGACAGGTGGCTGGCCGAACTGGAAGCCGCGGGCGTGCCCGCCGGCCCCATCAACACGCTCGACCAAGTCTACCAGGATCCGCAGGTGCTGGCACGCAACATGCGGCTGGAATTGCCGCATCCCACCGCGGGCAAGGTGCCCATGGCGGCCAGCCCGCTGAAATTCTCCGGCAGTCCCGTGCAGTACCGCCACGCGCCGCCCATGCTGGGCCAGCACACCCGGCAGGTGCTGCAAGAGCGCCTGGGCCTGTCCGAAGACGATATCCAGGCGCTGGCGCAACCGCGGGCCTGAGGCCCGCGCGCCAGCCGCCATCCAACCATAGAGAAGACGAGGAGCCATACGATGAAGGACATCCAGACGATCGGCGTCGTGGGCGCGGGCGCCATGGGGCGCGGCATCGCCCAGATCGCCGCGCAGGCCGGCCTGACGGTCCGCCTGTACGACACCAGCGCGGACGC
This sequence comes from Bordetella ansorpii, assembly GCF_900078705.1. Classification (GTDB taxonomy): domain Bacteria; phylum Pseudomonadota; class Gammaproteobacteria; order Burkholderiales; family Burkholderiaceae_B; genus Bordetella; species Bordetella ansorpii_A. The sequence continues at coordinate 1,088,701 of NZ_FKIF01000006.1, read as the reverse complement.
CGTCGCGGCCGCGCGGGAATCGCTGCGCCAGACCTGGGACAAGCTGTCGCAGAAGGGCAAGCTCAGCGCCGGGCAGGCCAGCGCCGCGCTCGAGCGCGTCGTGGCGGCTCCCAACCTGGAGGCCCTGGCGGATTGCCAACTGGTGATCGAGGCCATCGTCGAGCGCCTGGACGTCAAGCGGGAACTGTTCGCCAAGCTCGAGGCCATCGTCGGCGCCGACTGCATCCTGGCGTCGAACACCTCGTCGCTGTCCATCACCGCCATCGCGGCCGGCTGCCAGCAACCTGGGCGCGTGGCGGGCTATCACTTCTTCAACCCCGTGCCGCTGATGAAGGTGGTCGAGGTCATCGACGGCCTGCGCACCGATCCGGCCGCCGGCGACGTGCTGGCCGAACTGGCGCGCCGCATGGGCCATACGCCCGTGCGCGCCAAGGACATGCCCGGCTTCATCGTCAATCACGCCGGGCGCGGCATGAACATCGACGGCCTGCGCACCGCCCAGGAAGGCGTGGCCACGTTCAGCCAGATCGACGCCATCATGCGCGAACAGGCCGGTTTCCGCATGGGCCCGTTCGAGCTGCTGGACCTGACCGCGCTTGACGTGTCGCATCCGGTGATGGAGTCCATCTACCGCCAGTTCTTCGACGAGCCGCGCTTCCGTCCGTCGCCCATCACCACCGTGCGCCTGGCGGGCGGCCTGGTCGGGCGCAAGGCGGGCGAAGGCTTCTACGTGTACCAGGATGGCCAGAAGCAGGTGCCGGCCGAGCCGCCCGTGCCGGCGGCCAAGGCTGGCCTGAAGGTGTGGATCAGCCCCAGGCATGCCGATGGCCATGCGCGCGCCGCCGCGCTGTTGCGCACGCTGGGCGCCGAGCCGGTGGCCGCGGCCAAGCCGCCGGCCGATGCGCTGATCGTGGTCACGCCGTTCGGTGAAGACGTCTCCACTTGCGTGGCCGACCAGGGCCTGGATGCCGCGCGCACCGTGGGACTGGATACGCTGCATGCCTTCGAGCCCACGCGCCGCCGCACCCTGATGGCGTCGCCGGGCACGACGGCCGAATGGCGCGACGCCGCGCATGCGCTGTTCGCCGCCGATGGCGCGCCGGTCACGGTGGTGCAGGATTCGGCGGGCTTCGTCGCGCAGCGCATCGTGGCCAGCATCGTCAACATCGCCTGCGACATCGCGCAGCAGGGCATCGCCACGCCGGAAGACATCGACCTGGCCGTGACGCTGGGCCTGGGCTATCCGGCCGGTCCGCTCACGCTGGGCGACGAGCTGGGCAGCGAGCGCATCCTCGAGATCCTGCGCAACATGCAGCGTGTCACGGGCGACATGCGCTACCGCCCCAGTCTGTGGCTGCAGCGCCGCGTGCAGTTGGGCATGTCGCTGCGGGAAGCTGCGCGCGGATAAGCCCGGCCAGAGGCCGCCCCTCGGCGTCTCGCGGGGCCATTCTCCACGTGGCGCAAGACTTGGCGGATGAGCGCCTGGTCTGCGCCAACCGGCATGTGTCGTCATGCCGGCGGATGCATGGCACGGCGCGCTAGAAGCGCGTGCGCACGTTCAGCGATACGCTGCGCGGTTCGCCGTAGATGTTGTAGCTGTTCAATCCGCCGACCCGCGCGTAATAGCGGCGATCGGCCAGATTGTTGACCGCCAGCGTCACGCGCGTGTCCGCATCGACGGCATACGCCACCTGCGCGTTCATCACCGCATAGCCGCCGCCTTCCCGGACGCCTTCGGCGCCGCTGCCCAGCACCGCGGAACTGACCAGCACGCCGCCGCCCACCATCCACGGTGTGTCCGGCACGCGGTAGTTGCCGTACAGCTTGAACACATGGCGGGGTTCGAACAGCGAGAAGGCCTTGCCGGCGTTGTTGCGATCCGTCGCGTAGCGGCTGGTCAGGTAGGCGTAGCCGGCCGTCAGTTGCAGGTTCCGGATCGGGCTGCCGCTGATTTCGGCCTCCGCGCCCCTGATCTCGACCTCGCCGGCGGACAGGAAGAAACCCGGGTTGTCGATGTCGGCATACGAGCGGTTCACGTCGCGGGTGCGGAACACGGCCGCGTTGAACTGCAGTTTGCCGCCGTTCAGTTCCCCCTTGATACCGGCTTCGATCTGCTTGCCCTCGCGAGGGTCCAGCGTGTTGCCGTTCACGTCCTTCTGAGATTGCGGCATGAAGATGTCGGCGTAGCTCGAATACACGGCCAACTGTTCGGACAGGCGGTAGACCGCGCCGGCATAGGGCGTGAAGACGTCGCGCTCGCGCGTGGCCTCGGTCCAGGGCGTGGGCGTGGAGGGGGAGACGTTGCGATTGCGCGTGGTGAAGTCGCTCAGCCTGCCGCCCAGCACCAGCGTCAGCGGGTCGGTGACGGACAGGCGCAGTTGTCCGTAGAAGCCATCCTGCCGTGTTTCGTAGCCGCTGCCGCGCACGTAGGGGGTGATGGACGTCTCGGGGACCAGGTCAGGGCGCCCGAAGGGGATGTTCGGCACGGTCGTAGTGGCGCCGTACAGGGTCTGGCCGCGATAGCGTTCGTAGTTGTAGCCCACCGTGGCCTCATGGCGGCGACCCAGCAACTGGAACGGCCCGGTGGCGTAGAGGTCGATGGCCTTGCGCGTGGTCTCGTCGTCCCAGCCTCGGCGCGTATAGCTGCTGATCAATCCGGTGGCCGGGTTCACGCCGGTCGTGGGATAGCCGTCGTGCAGGCGCCAGTCGCGTTCGGCCTGCGCGGCATGCACCTTGAACTGCCAGCCATTGGCCAGGCGATGCACGGCCTCGGCCGCGACCGTGCTGTTCTGCGTGTCGTAGCGGCTCCAGGGCGCCATGGTGTTGGCCGAGCGCGACGCGTCGATCAGCCGCCCATCGGTATAGGCGGGCAGGCCCGTGAACGGATCGGTCTTGTCGTCCTGGAAGGCGGCATAGAGCGAGAACGACGTAGCCGGCGTCAGGTCGTAGTCCAGCGTGCCGTAGACGAACTGTTTGTTGCCGTGGGCGTGATCGTAATAGAAGTCGCGGTCCTGGACCGCGGCCACGACGCGCCCGCGCAGGGTGCCCTCGGTGTTCAGCGGCAGGCCGATGTCGGCTTCCGCGCGCTTGTCGTTCCATGAGCCATAGGTCAGCGCGGCCGATCCGCTGAACTGCGACGGCGCGCGCTTGCGCACGAAATTCACCGTGCCGCCAGGCTGGCCCGAGCCCTGGAACAGGCCGGCCGGACCGCGCAGCACTTCGATGCGGTCGAACATGGCGATGTCGTACTGCTGCGTGGCGTTCAGGCCGCCATAGGCCGGGATGCCGTCGTAGCTGGGCTCCAGGAAGTAGCCGCGCGAGCGGATCTGCGACGACGTGCCGTCCCAGGGCGTGACGGTCACGCCCGTCACCTGGGCCAGGGCCTCTTCGGCGCTGCGCAGGTTCTGGTCCTCGATGCGCTGGCGGGTGATGACGCTGACCGAGTTCGGTATTTCCATGACGGGAACCGGCGTCTTGCCGCCTACCGTCAGGCGGGGAGTGGCGTAGCTGCCCGTGCCTTCGGTCGTGGCATCGTCCGGCGCGGCGCCCGTGACTTGCACGGTTGGCAGATGGAAGGACGAATCCCGGGGGCGCGACGGTTCCTGGGCTGCGGCCACGCTGGCCCAGCATGCCAGCGCCATGGCATGGCAGGCTCGCGGCAACCGATTCTTGCGGAGGTCTGGAAGGGAGGAAAGGCTGTGCTGCCGGGAGAGGCGTGGCGAGGAGGCGGTCTTCATGCCGGATCGGGAACCACGCTCCGGGAGGCGGTTCAGTCATTTGTAAATATGAAATGATATAACATTTTATATTTGAAGAGACAGACGGGATTGCCTTGCCTTGAGCGCCGGAGTTCCCTCTATTCTTGGCTTGGGGGCGCGCGCATGCCGGCCCGCGGCCACTCGATGAAGTCATGAGCGATATCCGTCAGCGGACAATGGACGCGCACAACACCGGTGGCCGGCGTAGGTGCCGGCCCTATCGACTGATTCGCGGATATCCCCGGCGCGGGGCCGGGACGCGGCTTACTTCGACGCGTTGACCATGTACTCGACCGCCGCGCGGAAGTCGGCGTCGGAGGCGTTCATCGCGCCACCCTTGGGCGGCATCGCGCCCTTGCCTTGCGTGGCGACCTTCACCATGGTGTCCAGGCCGGTGGCGATGTAAGGCGCCCAGGCGGCCTTGTCGCCCAGCTTGGGCGCGTTGGCGGCGCCCGTGCCATGACAGGCGAAACAGGTGGTCTTGTAGAGTTTCTCGCCGGCCGGGTTGACGGCCGCCTGCGGTTCGGGCGGCTGGGCCGGCGCCTGGGCCTGCTGTTGCGGGGCGGGGGCCTGGGCCTGTTGCGGCGCGGGGGCTGCTGCTGCTGCGGGAGCCGGCGCCGCGGCAGGCGCGTCGGCGGTCTTCTCCGCCTTCTTCTCGGGCTCTTTCGGTTCCGGGAAGTCGCCGCCGGACTTGTTCGCCATATAGGCGACGGCGCGCGCGATCTCGAAGTCGTCCAGTCCGGGATTGCCGCCCTTGGCCGGCATCGCGCCCTTGCCGTGGATGGCCACCTTGAGCATTTCGTCGAAGCCCGTCTTGATGAAGGGCGCCCAGGCGGTTTTGTCTCCCAGCTTGGGCGCGCCGGCGGCGCCCGACGTGTGGCAGGCGGTACAGGTGGATTGGAAGACTTGCTCGCCCGTCTTGAAGACCTTGGGCGCATTGGCATCGACGAGCTCGAAGCCGGCCACCGGCATGATGCGATTTTCGATGGCCTTGGGGCTCATCGTGTCGGAACCCGCCCCCACCTTGTCGGCGGAGGTGACGTAGTTCACCAACAGAAGAATGACTGCGATGGGGATGATGAAAGACAGGACGATCGTGACGACCAATTGCTTCGGCGTCTTGATCGGGGACGCGTGTTCTTGATGTTCTGCCTGATGCTCGTTGCTCATAGCCTTTCCTGCGTAACGGGTACTAGGGGCGCCTTGTCGGCGGCAACTTTTACTCTTGTACGTCGGGCAGGCTATCACCCAGGACTGCAGTGGCCTCCCTCCACTTCCTCCTCAAGCGGACGATTATATCTACAAAGGCCGATGCGCCAAGACCGCACCGCACAAGGGCCGGCGGGCCTGTCCGAAAAGTCCGGTACAATAGTTGCCGCGCTGTGCCCGTAGTTCAATGGATAGAATGAGAGTTTCCGAAGCTCTTGATACAGGTTCGATTCCTGTCGGGCGCGCCACAATATCAACGGCTTACGTGAAGTTTGTGCACGCGTTGTGCCCAAGATGTGGGTGCCCTGCGCGTTTGGCCGGGCGATACCGGCACGGGCCTGCCAGGATCGCGCCGGCAATCCCCTCGAACAGGCGCTCGGCGCGGAGGGCGTGCGAGGGCGCTGGCGCAGCCAGGCGAGCGCCGCAATCACGTCGAACAGCTCGTTCCCATCGAGATCTGGCCGGGCCTTGCCTGTCGCCTGGGCCCAGGCAAGGAGCGCCGCGCCCGCCGCGCGCCGCCCGGCCGAAACAAGCCGCCGATCCCGCAACTGCGTGACGTCATCGGCCATCTGCCGACCTACGATCGCACCTCGATCAACCGCTTGGAAGACGCCGAATTCAAGGAAGCGGTGAAGTCGCTCGCCGACGCAAGCTGATCATGCCCGCACTGTGGACCGAGGCGTGCCCGACGTTTCCCGCACTGGAGGCGGTCAGCCAGGGCCGCCAGAAACTGCGTGCGGGAGCCCTGTCCGGCAGGCGTCCGTGCAACGTGGTTCTTCCATGGCCAATCCTTCATTGCGGACGCGCGGCTGCGCGATTCCCGATGCCCGGCGACACCCGCTTTTCCGGAAAGCGTGCGATGCCGTCCGAAGTGGGAATTGACGCATCGCAAACGCCCGGATGGGTTTGATCAATGTCAAAGGCGGGCTTGGCCACGGGTCTAGTATGAAGCAGCCAGCCCCTGGCGCCCCGAATGCCGAGGCCGAGGGCGAGCGCCTGCTCACCTCACTGGATGGAGTGCGATCATGAAAAAGCAGCGCTGGCAGTACTGGATCACCACATTGGTGGGCCTATACGTGTTTCTGTCGCCGTGGATCCTGGGATTCTCGGATGCCGGGGCGCTGGTCTGGAGTTCGGTGATCTCGGGAGTCATTTTGATCGCCATGGCGGCGGGCGCGATCAGGCAGGTGAGGCGGCCGTCCCACCGCAGGGCATATGAGCGCAAGGCGCCGATGCCTGGCCGGACGAATTGACGGAAATCAAACCCCCGGCCGGGCCTTTTGGCGATAGTGACCGCACGGCGCCCGGCGCCGTATTCCTTGCGACCAATCAAGGAGATCATCATGAGCGATCGGGAATTGCGTAGGCTAGTCCTGGACGAACTGGAGTTCGAGCCGAGCGTGGATGCGAGGAACATCGGCGTGGCGGTACAGGACGGCATCGTGACGCTGACGGGCCACGTCACGTGCCACGCGGAAAAATACAGTGCGGAGCGCGCGGTGCAGCGCGTGAAGGGCGTGCGCGGCCTGGCCGAGGAGATCGAGGTCCGCCCCGCGTCCGCCCATACCGACGACGACCAGTTCGCCCAACGCGTGCTGGACATCTGCTCCTGGGACGCGATCATCCCTGCCGGCGCCGTGACGGCGTCGGGGCGCGTGCACAGCTGGCATGAGCGAAATGTGCACAGCTGGCATGAGCGAAATGCCGTGCAGCAGGCCGTGTGGTCCGTCCCAGGCGTGACCTCGGTGGTGAACCCGCTGTCGATCGGCTGACGCCGTCCCGGCCCGGCCGACATCTCCAATCGTCATCTGCAACAGGAGCAAATTCATGACCCGCCTCACACGATACAACCCGTTTTCGGCCGATCCGCTGGCCGATGCCTTCGAGGGATTCCTGCGCCCCATCCGCGGCTTCGTCGACGATGGTGCCCGCATGGATCTCGACCTGTCGGAAACCGAGAGCGAGTACATCATCCAGGCCGAGATCCCGGGCGTGGAAAAGTCGGACATCAATGTGGACATCGACGGAAACACGCTGCGGATCTCCGCCAGGAAGTCGTCCGAGAACAAAGTGGAGAAGGACGGCACGCTGCTGCGCAGCGAACGGTACTGGGGCGAATTGCAGCGCGCTTTGATCCTCTCGGCGCCGGTCGACGAAGAGAAGGCGAGCGCCAGCTACGAGAATGGCGTGCTGCGGCTCACGTTGCCGAAGCGGGCCGGCGAGGGCAAGCGCAGGTTGACCGTGGCGTAATGCCCTGCGTGCGAGCGAGGCGGGCCACACAGGCTGGTCCGCCTTGCGTCGTGAGCGCTCAGAACGTGCGGATCGCGACTTTCAGCACGTTGTCGCGCTGATGCGAGAACAGTTCGTAGGCGTCCGTGATCTGGTCCAGCGGGAACCGGTGCGTGACCATGGCGCCGAGGTCGAGGCGTCCCGATTGGATCACGTTCATCAGGCGCCGCATGCGTTCCTTGCCGCCCGGGCACAACGCGGTGTTGATCCGATGGTCTCCCAGGCCGGCGGCGAAGGCAGCCATCGGGATCCTGAGGTCTTCGGAGTACACGCCCAGGCTCGACAGGGTGCCTCCCGGCTTGATGACCCGCAGCGCGGACTCGAACGTCTTCTGCTGTCCCAGCGCCTCAATGGCAGAATCGACGCCCTTGCCCTGCGTCATCCGCATGATCTCGGCGACCACATCGCAGTCGTTGATGTTCAGCACGACGTCGGCTCCCCAGCGGCGCGCCATATCCAGGCGATGGGGGTTTCCGTCCACGCCGATGACCGTGGTCGCACCCAATAGCCGGGCCCCCGCTGTGGCGCACAGGCCGATGGGCCCCTGCGCGAATACCGCCACGGTGTCTCCGATGCGGATGTTTGCATTCTCTGCGCCCTTGAAACCGGTCGACATGATGTCCGGGCACATCAGTACCTGTTCGTCGCTCAGGCCGTCTGGAACCGGCGCAAGGTTTGCCTGAGCGTCGGGCACCAGCAGGTACTCGGCCTGTGCGCCGTCGATCTTGTTGCCGAAGCGCCAGCCAGCCGTAGCCTGATACCCGTGGCACCCGCAAGCGCCCTGGTGCGCCAGATAGCTGCCATCCTGGGAGGGATATCCGTCCTGCGCGGCGTAGGAATTGAAGTTCGGGCAGATCGCTCCGGCGATCACGCGCTGGCCTTCCTGGTATCCGGTTACGGCGCTGCCCAGTCTTTCTATCGTGCCGACCGGCTCGTGCCCCACGGTCAGGCCCGTTGCGACCGCGTACTCGCCCCTGAGAATGTGCACATCGGTGCCGCAGATGGTCGTGGTGGTGATCTTGATGAGCGCATCGTTCGGCCCGACCTCGGGTATCGGCTTTTCCCTTATCTCTATCCGTCCGGGTTCGACGAACACGGCGGCCTTCATCGTCCTGGCCATGGCGGCTCCTTGGAAGTTGCGTGGCGGCCCTAGGCGGCGGGCGCCGGCAGGGCTGCGGACATCATCCTTCGCGCGCATTCGTCGCGGCTTGATCGAGATCAAAGCCGGCGCCGCTGGCGCCGGGCACCATGAGCCACTATGGTACGGACCAAGCGGCCTTCGCAGGGTTGCCGGCCATCCGCAAAGAGAGGCAGCCATGAGCAAGGTGATGATCCCGATGGATGGTTCCGATTGCGCGCTGCGCGCCCTGAACCATGTAATCAAGAACGAACAGCGGTTCAAGCCGCTCAGCGTGCTGCTGCTCAACGTGCAGCCTCCCATCGCCACCGGTACGGTCCACCTGTTCATCGACCAGGCGACGATCAGCCAATTCCATCAAGAGGAAGGCGAGGCGGAACTGGCCCGCGCGCGGGAACTGCTGGCCGTCGCCGGCTTGGCGTATGAAGCGCAGGTCAAGGTGGGGCGGATCGCAGAGACGATCGTCGCGTGCGCGAAAGAGGCCGGGTGCGACGAGATCGTCATGGGGTCGCGCGGCTTGAGCGCCACCGCCGGGCTCTGGCTTGGTTCGGTCACGACCAGGACGCTGCACCTGTCCGACGTTCCCGTGACCGTCGTCAAGTAGCGTTCGCGACGACGCGTCGCCGTGCCTACCGCGTCAAACCCGGGCTCGCTGCGGCGAACCGTTCTTTGTCCGGGGGGGCGCCGCGCATCGCCAGGCGGGGACAGACCTGACGGCCAATTTTTCGGCCTCCACGACGAGAAGGAGCGCTACCGCACCCGCCAGCAGTTTCATCCAGACACCGATGGGCAATCCCGTGGTATCGAACATAACCTGCAGGGGGGGCGCGTAGGTGAACAACAGCTGCAGCACCATCATCGACAGGATGCCGCGCCAGAGCACGGGGTTGCCGGTAAGGGCTCGCATCGACAGCCTCATGGGGCTCGAACGAGATGACCAGTCCCAGAGCAACGGACGTGACCATGTTGACCCACAGGATCTGAGGCGCAGTGATCGGCAACGCAAAACCGAACAGGATCGCCGCAGCGATCACCGCACCCTGTCCCGCATTGGTCGGCAGCATGAACAGCAAGGCTTTCTCGATATTGTTGTAGACGGACCGCCCCTCTTTCACGGAAGCAGAGATCGAGGCGAAATTGTCGTCGGCAAGGATCATCTCGGCAGCCTCGCGGGTGACCTGCGTGCCCTTGATCCCCATCGCCACGCCGACATCCGCCCTGTGCGGGGCCGGTGCGTCGTTCACGCCGTCTCCCGTCATGGCGAAAAAAAGCCCGTTGGCCTGTATCGCCTTGACCAGGCGCGGCTTGTGCTGAGGATATGCCCTGGCAAACACGTCCGTGCCGCGCACGCATTCCTGCAGTGCCTGGGCGTCCCGCGGCATCTTCCGCGGGCAGGTCTCGGGCCGCCTCGTTGGTGCCCCTGCAGGGAACGCACTACGGCTGCTTCGGTGTTGCGGGGCGCACCAGCATCACGGGGACCGGTGCAAGGCGCGCCACTTCTTCCGCCACGCTGCCCATCAGCGTGCGGTTCCAGCCGCGGCGGCCATGCGTACCCATCACGATGACATCGGCCCCCCACTGTTTCGCCTGCCCGATGATGATCTCCGGTACGCTGCGTATGCCGGACTCTTCGAGCACCTGCTCCGAAGATACCGCGTCATCGCCCAGCATGTCCCGGAATTCCTGCAGGATGCGCTGCCCATCCCGCCGCATGGCGGGAAGCACGCTGTTGAAATAGATGGCCGCGCACTCCCTGCCATTGGCATACCAAAGCGGATCGACGACGTGCAGAAGGCAGATGCGTCCGCCGCTGAGCTTGCGCAATGCGGCGGCATGCTCCACTGCCCGCCGGTTCTCTTCCCCGTCGTCCACCGGCACCAGAATCCTGTCGTACATGAGGTTTCCCTTCCGATTGTCGCCGGTTCGGTATACCGCCAGGGAGCGCCGTCGGGCATTGACCTGCGTCAAGCTTTCCTACAGCGCTGCCAGGCGCTGCATATCCAGCAAGTGCATGACCCGTCCTTCCCAATTGATCAGATTCTGCTTCTTGAGCCGGCTGAACACGCGGCTGACGGTCTCCAGCGTCAGGCCGAGGTACGCGCCGATGTCTTCCCGGCTAATGCACAGGGGAAACCGGTCGGGCCGCGACGTTCGGCGGCCATATCGGGTCGCCAGGTCGAGCAGGAACCCGGCGACGCGCTGCTGTGCGTTGCACTGCGCCACCAGCATGAGCAGCGACTCCGTGGCCATGAGCTCCATGCTCAACATGCGTTCCATGTCGCGATGAACATCGGGCAGATTGCCGGCGGCCAGTTCGATGCCGGAGAAGGGGATAATGCACACCTGCATGTCGATCAGTGCAACGGCTTCCAACTGGTGGATACCACCCGCGATGCCATCCATGCCGAAGCATTCTCCCGCGATCTTGAAGCCGGTGATCTGTTGACGCCCGTCCCGGTCGAGACGGACGCACTTGCAGATGCCGCAACGGGGAACATAGAGATTGCGGAACACGTCGCCGGCCCGATAGATGGCTTTGCCAACACGCACTACGCGCATTCCGATCTGAGAGCCGAGGGCGCTTACCAGATGTCCCGCCGCTATCGTCGGGACCTGGCACGGCCTTTCCGCGTCGCAATCGCTGCAGGGCAGGGGCACGCCGGAGCTGGGGAGCGTGCGAGACGAAGGCAGCCAGACGATGTTCGGCGCCGGCGCCTCCGTGTCCTTTTTCTCCGGGAAATTCACGGATGCCTCCTGAGGCACAGGCACCCGTAGCAGCTAGACCGGATGGGTGATGGCGGGGCGGCGCCGATGCGCCGCCCTTCATTGTGCCAGTCGTCTGCGCAGGGGGCCTGGGCTGCGAACCAGTGGACGATCTTCGTCGCTCATCGATTGATTCTAGCGCCAAGGGCGCGCCCAGGCCAGAAAGATGGACTGGTACAGATGGCGTAGGCCGCCGCGCGCTGCAGGCAGCCTGCGGTGGCTCTGGAGGTCGCGGGACACGGCGCAGCGGGACTGAGGCGCCGCGATCCGTCACTGCATATGCAGGCCGCCGTTGATCGCGAAGTTTGCACCGGTGATGTAACCTGCTGCGTCCGATGCGAGGAACGCCGCCAGGGCACCCACTTCTTCGGGTCGGCCGAGTCGTCCCAGCGGTATCTGCGGCAGGATGTGCTTTTCCATGACGTCCTTCGGTACGGCCGCCACCATTTTTGTATCGAAGTAACCCGGCGTCAGGGTATTCACGGTGATCTCGTAGCGGGCCAGTTCCAGCGCCAATGACATCGTGAAGCCGTGCAGCCCCGCTTTCGCCGCCGCATAGTTTGCTTGGCCTATCTGCCCGCGCTGGCCATTCACGGACGAGATGTTGATGATGCGGCCCCACCGCTTTTCGATCATGTCTGCCAGCAGTGGCTGCGTGACGTTGAATGCGGAGTCGAGATCGGTGCGCAGGACCTCCGCCCAATCGGCGCGGCTCATATTGCGTACCTTGGCGTCCCGAGTGATCCCCGCGTTGTTCACCAGTATGTCGATCGGTCCCACCTCGGCGCGGATGCGCTTGATCGCCACGTCGCAACTGTCGAAGTCCGATACGTCGGCCGGATAGGCCCACACCTCGAGCCCGCTGCGCCGTCGTTCTTCCAGCCATCCCTGCGCGTGACGATTCTGCACAGACACGGTGACCACGATGCGGACGCCGGCATCATTGAGGCTGGCCACGATCGCCTGGCCCAGGCCGCCCATTCCCCCCGTTACCAGAGCTGTCCTTACAGGCATGATGGTTCTCCTCCAGTCTGCCGCGCAACCGCGCAATGTCCACACCTTAGGCGCCGGTTTCGACCGCTTGGTTGACGCGCGTCAAGCCGCCGCGTTTCGCCACGGGCTCGCCGGCCGGGTCGCAGGCAGGGATGTTTGCGCAAGATCAATAACGCGGGGGGGCCGGGTCCGTAGGATGGGTGCATGAACACCGCCGTGTGGCGATGTCTTCCGTCGACACGAGGGCAGCAGACATGGACAGGAACCCATTCGAGGTGGAGGCGCCGTCAATGGACGCCGCGGTGGCGGGCATGCCATCATGCCCGCCACCGCACCGGGAGCCATCCTGGCGCGACCTCGACCGCGTGATCCAGGCGGCGCTGGGACACATGTCAGGCGGCGTGTCGCCCATCAGCCTGTATCTCGATTGCATGGACTGGGCCATGCACCTGGCGATATCGCCCGGCAAGCAGACCACGCTGCTGCGTGCCGCACTGCGGCCCGATGCCGTCGGGGCCGATCTCAGGCTGGGCCGCTCGCCCTATTTGAAGGACCCGAGGTTCAAACACCCCGGATGGACCCATTGGCCCTACAGCGCGTACATGGCCGCCTTCCAGCGCATGGAAGCCTGCTGGGCGGCGGCGACCACGGAGGTCAGTGGCGTGACGCCTAGGCATCAGAGCGTCGTGAGCTTCCTCGGCAGGCAGATGCTGGACACGCTCTCGCCCAGCAACGTGTGGTTTGCGAATCCCGAAGTGATGGAGGCCGTGCAGCAGACGCATGGACAGTGTCTGGTGCGAGGCATGATACGCATGCAGGCCGACGCCCGCGACCTGGCCGCCGGCAGGGCGCCGGGCACCTCGGAGTCGAAGGCGACAGGGCTCCGCGTGGGCCTGGATCTCGCGATCACGCCTGGCTCGGTGGTCTACAGCAACAAGATCATGGAGCTTATCCGGTACACGCCGCAAACGCCCCACGTCCATCCCGAGCCGGTACTCATCGTCCCGTCCTGGCTGCTCAAGTACTACATCCTGGATCTGTCGCCCCGGAACTCCCTGGTGCGGTACCTCGTCGAAAGCGGCCACACGGTCTACATGATCTCCTGGAAGAATCCGCGCGAGGAAAGCAAGGACTGGGGCTTGGACACCTACCTCGAGGAAGGGCTTCGCGCGGCATTGCACCACACCAGCCACGAGATGGACGGCAATCCGGTGCACGCGGTGGGGTATTGCCTGGGCGGCACCTTGTTGGCGGTGGGCGCTGCGGCGCTGGCCCGCAAGCACGCCAGGCGACCGTTGCTGAAAAGCATGACCTTGCTGGCGGCGCAGACGGATTTCTCCGAGCCAGGCGAGTTGGGGTTGTTCACCAGTTCCAGCGGCGTGTCGTTCCTGGACGCGCTGATGTGGCAGCAAGGCTTCCTCGGCGGCAAGCAACTGGCGGGCGTGTTCCAGTTGTTGAACTCCCGCGACTTGATCTGGTCCCGGATGACCCACGAGTACCTGCTGGGGCGTGATTTGCCGATGACCGACCTCATGGCATGGAACGCCGACACGACGCGGCTGCCCTACAGGTTGCACAGCGACGTGCTGCACAACATGTACCTGGAGAACAACCTGGCGGGCGGTCGCCTGTGCGTCGCCGGCGAGCGGGTCGCCTTGGCCGACATACAGGTGCCGATGATGGTCGTCGCCACCGAGAAAGACCACATTTCTCCCTGGCGATCCGTCCACAAGATCCATCTGTTGACGCATGGTGAACTGGGGTTCGTCCTGTGTTCCGGAGGGCACAACGTGGGAATCATCAACCCGCCGGGACAGCCGAAGCGGTACTTCCGCTGGAAGACCAGGTCACCGGGAGGGGCCTACGTTTCCCCCGACGAATGGGTGGAGCGCGCCAAGCTGGAAGAGGGGTCATGGTGGCCCCATTGGCAGGGATGGCTGGCGCGGCATTCCGGCGCGAAGGCGCCCGCCCCTCCGTATCCTGCCGCCAAGACTTTGGGCGAGGCGCCAGGCACGTATGTGCTTGAACATTGATGCCCACGCCTGCCGATGGACAGGTCGGCCGTAGGCCGACACAGTTGGAGCCGTGCAACATGAAACGCGAATCCTATGACATTGCCTTGCTCGCAGCCATGCTCAATCAATTCCTGATCACCGTCGGCGTCAGCTATGACGAGGGCACGGAGGTGCTGCGGTCCGCGCAGGCGTTGTGGACGCCGCCCGGCGAATTCAGGTGGGATCGGGGACAGTCCCGGTCCCATTCCATGCAGGGCCTGGTCGTGGCGCAGGAAGAGCCGGCCGGGCTGTTGGCAGCCAATCACCTCTGATCACACGCTTTCCGAACGCCCTGGAGATCAACCATGCTGAAGCGGATCGTCGTTCACATCGATAAGGACCCTGCCTGCCAGGGAAGAGTAGAGAACGCGTTGGCGCTGGCTAGGATGCATGGCGCGCAGGTCCTGGGCGCCTACGTCAACGAGCCGCTGTTCGTCTACGGTTACGGCGAGTCCGTCCTTTCCCCCGGCCTGATGGAGCTGGAACGCGGACTGCGGACCGACAACCGGCGACGATGCGAAGAGAATTTCCGACGCTGGACGGCGTCCAGCGGGGTACCGGCCGCGTGGCAGGAATTCGACGGCCGCCTGGAGGACAAGTTGCCGCCATACGTGCGATGCAGTGACCTTTTGGTGCTCAGCCAGGCGGACCCGAAGGGTCATCAGTCTTTGATCGAGTCGCACCAGCTCGAATCGGTGATCATGACGGCGGGCCGGCCGATCGTGGCGCTGCCGTACATCGGGGGGAAACTCGAGCGGATCGACAACCTGCTGGTTTGCTGGAACGGCAGCCGCGAGGCCGCCCGGGCCGTGGCCGACGCCGCGCCCTTCCTTGCGAAGGCCCAGGAAATCCGGGTCCTGTTGCTGGACCGGGATACCGATCTCGCCCCCGGGGAGGCCATGAACGGCCTGGATGGCTATCTGCGCGCGCATGGCTACGTCGAGGCCAGGCTTGTATCGGGCACCTCGCGCGGGATCGGCATGGGCAACGCGATCGTGAACGCCGCCACCGACTCCGGATCGGACCTCGTCGTCATGGGGTTCTATGGGCATAGCCGGGCCCGCGAGTGGATGCTGGGAGGCGCGTCGCGCGAGATGCTGGCCAGCATGACGGTACCGGTCATGTTCTCGCATTGACCGGCACGGGTGCGCGACCTTCACGCTGCGGAGCACACTATGTACGAACGCATTCTCGTGGCCGTCGATGGAAGCGATACGGCCAAGCAGGCGCTGGCGCACGCCCTCAGGCTTGCCCAGTCGTAGCGCGCGCGGCTGCTGGCCGTCTTTGTCATCGAATACCCGAGCATGATCTACGACTCTGATTTCATCGACATCGGCGCTTTCCACGACGGTCTCGTCGCGCAGGCGCAGCGCGTCCTGGACAAAACGCTGCAGCAGATGGCGCAGAGCGATGTCGCCGGCGAGACGAAGATCGTGGATTCCGCCGGCGTCGGAGGCTCGGCCACGCAGGACATCCTCGACGCGGCGGCCGACTTCCACAGCGACATCGTGGTCATGGGCAGCCACGGAAGGCGCGGCTTCCAGCGGTTTGTGCTGGGCAGCGTGGCGTAAGCCTACCTGCGGCTTTCCGTGTGCCCTGTCCTGCTGGTGCCCCGGGCTAACGCAAAACCCGAGCGCAAGCCCTGAGCGGACGTCGCGCCGGCGTTCGCCCCAACCGTATGATGGCGGCTGCCCATGCGATGCGCGAGCCTCGTGCGTAGGGATTGGCCGGACGATCACGTTCCCGTACGGGCCAGCGACCATTTTCGAGTACCGCGAGCCGAGCATCTGGCTTTGCGTTGCAACTCGTGACCCAGAAGAACGGGTGCAGGCAGTTCATCCCAGGCGAACCATCATGACGTGGTGGAACATTGCTTGCGGGACGGTGACAGGTCGCTGCGTCCCCTGCAATGCTGCGGCGCGTTCGACCCCGGCTTGGCGGAGCCGGTGCGGTAGCCATGGGGCGCACGGCAGCGGGGCAATTCGGTACTATCGGCGTTCTTACAGGCTGCGGACCGCATTGCGGCGGCCTGGTCCCCAGGCTCATCCCATTTCCCATGTCACGCCCCAGCCCGCCCGCTGTTCCATTCTTGCAGGACGCCGGCACGCGCCGCTCGCTGCATTTCACGCCGCAGGAGATCCAGAGCAGCATGTCGCTGCTGAATCCGGACGCGCTGGAGATCGAATACACGCGGATGATGATGGGTTTCCTGCTGTTCAATCCGGCGCCGGAGCGCCTCTTGATGGTCGGACTGGGCGGCGGCTCGTTGCCGAAGTTCTGCCATCGCTATTTGCCACAGACGCGGATCACGGTGGTCGAGATCGATCCGGCGGTGATCGCGCTGCGCGAGTCTTTCATGGTGCCGCCCGACAGCGAGCGCTTCCAGGTGGTGCAGGCCGACGCGGCGTACTACATGCGCGGCCGGCAGGACGAGGCCGACGTGGTGTTGCTTGACGGCTATGTGGCGGGTGGCATTCCGGCACCCTTGTGCACGCCGGAGTTTTATGCCGATTGCCACCGCACGCTGCGCGAAGACGGCCTGCTGGTGAACAACTTCCATTTCAACCATGTGGACTATCCCCGCTATCTTGGGCATTTGCGGGAGGCCTTTGGCCACAGCATGTTCGAGGTGGTCGATGACGACATGACCAACAGCGTGGTGTTCGCCTGCAAGGGCGACCTGCTGGAGGATCCGGCGGCGGCCGAGATCAAGCGGCCGGCCTCGATGCCCAAGGAGGGTTGGCGGCAGTTACTGGAGACCTTCAAGGTGATCGGGGCGACGCTGGAATTGCGGTAGATATCGAAAGGAGCGGGCTCGCGCCCGTGTCCGCGTTGACTTGGCCTGCCGCCGCCGATGCGGGACGGCATGCAGGGTCGGCCCTGTCCCATGCCAGGCGCACCCTTGGCATCATGATGTCTTTTCGTCCTCCTTGAACAAGGATTCCAGCCGCGCTCGCGCGCCTTGATGCGCCTGGGCGGTGCGCGGTCCGCCAGGCCGGCGAGGCATCGCGGGGGCGTTGCCGCGGGCCCGCTCGGAGCCACGATTCCTGAGTTCGGAGGCCCATGCCGCGGAAGCGGCCGCCCAGCCCGCGCTGAAGGCGCGCATCTCACGCTCGATGTCGGTGGGCAGATGGTCGCGCCAACGCGTGATCGCCGCGCCACTGGCCTGATCGAATTTCGTATAGGCGCCGCAGCCTGGGTGATGGCGCTCGAGCGCTTGCACCAGCAATACACGCAGCCGGGCGGACAGTGAAGGGTCGTGGTTCATCGCTGGCCTCTGGCCGTGGCCATGGAAGCGTGAACCTCTCGCGGGCAATCGGCAAGATTCGCCGCGTCTTCCGCCACGTGGGCGCCCAGAGCCGCCAACTGCTTCAGGCGATGGCGATCGACGGCGGAGAGGTCGCGCATGTCCAGTCCGATGACGAGCTGGCGAAACAGCGCGCCGAGCTGCGCCAAGGTGTTGGACGCGATACGAAGCGGAGCGGCGGCACTTTCTTCATGGCCGTCCGGCAGCGCGAGGCTGTCGAACGGGGGCACGCCCGCGTCTAGCCTTGCGGCGACACTGGACGGCATTCGGCTTCCCGCGGCATTGGCGCAGGACCTGCTTGGGGCGGACATGGGTGGCCTCCGTAGTCCAGGTTGTTCTTGGTTCGCGGCAGGGGCCGCGGTAGCGGTAGCGCCCTGATCCGGGGCGTAGACCGGGGCTTGTGTTATGGGACGGGTGGGGCCAGCAAAGATATCAATAGATATTTTTCAGGTCAAGCGTAAGATATTTTCGGGCGATGCGGAGCTACTTCAAGTAGCGCCGATGCTCGACCACCGTGCCGATGATGGTGAGCGGCTGCCGGTCGCTATACAGGCTGGCGAAGTCTTCGTTGAGCGGCACCAGTTCGAAGATGTCGTTGCCGTGCTGGTCGACGCCGCGCGGCCGGTACTTCTTGAAGGTGGCTTCCTCGCCGCCGTTCATGGCGATGACGAACGAGCCGGGGCTGGGGTTGATGTCCTGGTCGACGATGATCTTGTCGCCGGGCTGGAACATGGGCGCCATGGACAGGCCGCGCACGATCAGCGCAAAGGCGCGGTCGGACAGCCCCAGGTCGGAAACCAGGTACTCCAGGGTTTCGCCCGCGAAGCCGAAGCCCACGTCGGTCAGCCTGCCGGCCTGCACGTAGTTGACGACGGGAATGCGGCGGACGCTGCCCAGCGCGGCCCGGTCTTCACCCGAAGGGCCCCCCGACGAATACAGCCAACCCGTAGGCTTGTTGAAGGCGCGCTCGATGCGGTCGGCCATTTTTGCGCCGATGCCACGGCGCGGATCGTCGCCGGCGATCTGCCATGCCTGGGCGGGGGAGATGCCGACGATGTCGGCGAAGCGCGCCAGCGAGCCGGCCTCTTGGACGAGTTCGCGGGCGTTGCGGTGGGCGGTTGCGGAGAGGCTCATCGCGTCATCCTGGTGGGCGTATAAATATCGAATGATACACAATCTTTTGGTTGAAGTATCGGATATCTATTGATATCTTTCGTGGTGTTCCATGTCAGACCAAAGGAAGTCCAATGAACACCATCAATGAACAATGGCAAGAGCTGGAGGGCGCGTGGGGCCTCCTGCTCGGCCTGCCTGAATTGCCCACGCGCCAACACCGCATCGCCGACGAAGACCGGTCCGAGCGCCGCGTGTTCTCGGGCTGCCGCTGCTGGCGCTGTTTTCCCGGCACGGGCGGGGTCGCGCAGGGCGACCGCCGCACCCTGGACCGCATCCTGGGTGCGCATCTGGCGCGCATGCCGGACGACGACCGCGAGCGCTTCCTGTCCGACTGGACGGCCAATCCCCGCCATGGCCTGAAGGCGCGTGCCGTGCTGCAGGCATGGGTGCGTATCGCGCAGGGCTCGACCGAGTTCGAACCTGTCTACCCGGAGGCGGCATGATCCAGGTGGAATATCCGTTCAAGACCGTGACGCAGGCCATTGTCCATGCCCTGAACGACGAGCGCCGCGGCGGCAGTCCCCGGCCCGCCGCATCCCGCCTGGCCGATGCGCGCCTGGCGGATCCTCCGCCTTTCGCCGGCGCCGATCTCGATGCCGAGAAGGCGATGGCCGAGCGCATCCTGTCGAAGGAACTGAGCCGCCTGCATCTGGCTGCGCTGCGCGCACGCTATGCGCCGCGTCAGATGCGTTGCTGCGAATGCAATGGCCAGCGGCCGCGCCTGGAGTGGCTGGCGGCGCTGCGCGAGATCGCCAACGCGGCGGGCCAGGCCATGGGGCAGGCCGGTTATGCCGATCTGCGGCTGGCGCTGGTGCAGCGGCATTATGAAGACAACGGCGAACGGCTCGAGACCCTGGCCCAACGGCATCACGTCAGCCTGTCGACCGTCAGCCGCATCAATTCGCAAGTCACGCCTTTCCTGAAGGGGGCGAAGCACGGCAAGAACGGGGCGTTGCCGTTGCAAGGCATCGATCAGGCGGCGTATGCACGGGCTGAAGACATCCTGCGCCACGCAGGCTTCGTCGAATAGCGTGATGATGGCCTGGCGCAAGCGGGTCGGGTTGGCCACGGCGAATGTGGCGCGGTGAATGCAGTATAAAAATCCACGGCTTGCAGTACACAATAAAATTTGACGTAGAATGAAAAGAACATCAGAATCTTTTTTATCGGATTTCCTCAGAAATCCGTCCGGATGAACAATAACGAAGGCCCGCCAGCACACATTGCCGCGGGCCTTTTGTTTTTTCGCGCGTATCTTCCTTCAGGCAAGAAAATCGTTGCCTCCGACGAAAAACAACGTCAGAATCTGCTTTATCGGATTTCCTCGGAAGTCCGCCCGCAAAGCCCGCGAGCCCTGTGCCGCGGGCTTTTTCTTTTGCCGCTCCATGCCGGTCCGGCACGCATACGCCCCTTCCGCTGCGCAGCGCGGCACGCAGTGCCTTCCTCTTCTCTTTGCAGTTCACTACGGCGGTCCGACAGGTCGCCGCATCAGCCGCCCTCGGGCGGCTTTTTCTTTTGGAGTTCTACATGAGCGTTTTCCTTTCCAACGGCTCGACCATCGCGATCGCCGGCACCCTGGCTGCCGAGAAGACCGTCACCGCCATCTCGAATGCCAATCCTGGCGTGGCGTCTTCGACGGCGCACGGTTTCGTCAATGGCGACATCGTGCTGATGCGCTCGGGCTGGACGTCGCTGGATAGCCGCGTGGCACGCGTGGCCGCCCAGGCTTCCGGCACGTTCGACCTCGAAGGCATCGACACCACCAACCTGCGCCGCTACCCCGCCGGCGGCGGTGTGGGCGGCGCGCGTCTGGTGACGTCCGCCAGCTGGACCGATATCTCGCAGATCACCGAAAGCAGCGCCTCGGGCGGCGAGCAGCAATTCGCCACCTACTCGTTCCTGGCCGACACGGGCGACCAGCGCCAACTGCCCACCAAGCGCACGCCGCGCCAGATCACGCTGCAGGTCGCCGACGATCCCACGCAGCCGCACTACGCCATCCTGGACGCCGCCGACAGCGACCGCCAGGCCCGCGTGATCCGCCTGACGCTGGCCAACGGTTCGGTCATCTACTACGCCGCCTACGTGTCGTTCGACAAGGTGCCCACGCTGAACCAGGACGAGATCATGGTCCTGGCCGTGAACCTGTCGCTGGCCTCGGAGCCGACCCGCTATGCAGCCTAAGCCGGCGATGTTCAAGATCGTGGCGCAGCCCACGTTCACCGCCGTGGTCGACGTGCCGGTGCCTGGCGGCGGCGTGCAGCCGCTGGAACTGGTCTTCAAGCACAAGACGCGCGAGGCGGCGAAGGCCTACCTGGAGCGCGAGCCGCGGGAAGGCGATACCGACGGCTCGGTGCTCGACGAGATCGTGGCCGGCTGGCGCAACGTGGACGAGCCGTACACCACCGAGAACATGTCGGTGCTGTGCGGCAACTTCCCGGGTGCGCCGGAAGCGATCCTGCAGTCGTACCTGACCGAGCTGGGTGTGCTGCGCCGAAAAAACTAGGCGCCGTCGGCCGCGCGATGTACTGGCGTCGGCCCGACGCCCGGCAGCTTGCCGGATTCGGGCTGACGCCGGACGACGTGCGTCCGGCGGGTATCGAGGTGTGGGAAGAGCACGTGCCCGTCATCAACGTCTTCGACGCGATGGGCACGCAGTGGGTGGTGGGGATGAGCGGTCCCACGGGCTTGAATTATCAGGCCTTACCCATTCTTCTGCGCCTGTATGGCATCCCCCGCAAGGACCAGCGCCAGTTGTTCGAGGACCTGCAGGTCCTCGAACAGGCGGCGCTGAAGGAAATATACCGAGGTTGACATGGCAAACGAAGTAATCAAAGCCACCCTCCAGATCGAGGTCGACAGCGCGAAGGCGAAGACGGCACTGCAAGGCTTCAAGCGCGAGATGCAGTCGACCACGACCTCTCTCAATCAGGGCGGCCAGCAGGCCAGCAGAGCGTTCGGCAGCATCGGCCAGGCTGCCGTCGCGGCCAGCGCGAAGATCCAGGCCGCTGGCCAGCGCGCACTGGCGTTGCTGGACATGCAGTCGGAGCGCTTGTCCGCGACGTCTGCCGAATATGCCAGGCTGCGTGCGCTGCAGGCGGGCGGCCAGGGGACGGGTGGGCAGACGGTCTCCACCGTCGAAGTGCTGACGTCGTTCAGTCCTGGCGAGCGGGACGGCTCGGCGGCCGTCCCGGCGGCCGCTGCGCCTGGTCCGGCGCAGGCCGGCGGTTCCATCCCCCGACTGCTGGAACAAGGCAGCCAGCTGAATGACGTCATGGAGGGCAGCAAGACTATATTCAATGCGGCGGGCCTGATCGTCCCGCGCCTGACGCTGGCGGGCACCGCGTTGACGGCCGCTGCGGCCACGCTGGGGGCGGCGGTCTATTCAGGCTCGGAAGAGATCAGCCGCTATAACGAAGCGCTGTCGCTGACCGGTGGCTTCGCGGGATATTCCGCGCAGGAGCTCGACGACATGGCGCGCCGCATCGCCGGATCGTCGGGAACGGTGTCGAGCGCATCGGAGGCGTTGGCGCGGATCGCGGCCACCGGACGTATCTCGGGATCCGCGATCGAGCAGATCGGCCTGGCGGCCGTCTCGATGCGCGACACGACGGGCCAGAGCATCGACGAAACGGTCAGGCAGTACGCCCTGCTGGCCGATGCGCCGTCCAAGACGCTGGCCGCGTTGAACCGGCAGCAGCACTTCCTGACCGAAGAGCAGTACGACCAAGTGGTGGCGCTGGAAAAGCAGGGCTTGATGCACGAGGCCGCGACGAAAGCCCAGTTGATCTACGCGAACGTGCAGGTCGAGCAGGTGGAGCGTGTCAAGAGGGGGCTGGGCACCTTGCAGAAGGTGTGGATGTCGGTGAAGAGCGCGGCCTCGCAGGCGTGGAGTGCCATGGCGAACCTGGGCCGCGAGGACGACACCGGGACGCTTCAGCAACAGGCCGAAACGCTGCGGCAGTCGATCGCCAGCATCGAGGCCAGCAAGGAGCAGGCCAGACAGGCCTTGGCCAAGGGCGGCGCCGAAGCCTTGAAGGCGCAGGTGTGGCTCGGGTCCGGCCCTGCGTCGGCGGACGGCATGAGCAGCCAGCTCCGGCGGCAGTTGGCGGGCATCGAGTCGCAATTGGCGACGCGGTCGGCCGCGGCGAACGAGGCACGCGCTGCCGCGCAGGTGCAGGCTGACGCGGATGCGCGCATCGATAAGAAAGACGCTTCGATGACGTCAGGCAAGCCAGCCGTCAGGGTGATCGTGCGGACAGGGAATGCAGTGACACCTGCTCAGGCACAACCCACTGAACCGCCCAAGACCAAGGATCTCGTCGCGGAGTGGCTCCAGAACGCCGACCGCCTCCTGGACGGCATCAAGACGTCGCAGGCGTCGCGCAACGACCAGGCGCGGCAGGCCCTGACGGCGATGGGCATGAGCGACCGGGACGCGCAGCGCGCGGGAGCCAGCGCGTCGTTGGCCAAGGAGTTCCAGCAGTACGTGGATCAGTTGACCAAGAGCCGTCCCGCTGAACTCTCCGACCCTGACTTCAACCAGAAAATCGGTGCGGTCCAGGGCGGCATGCAGACGGCGCTGGCCGCGCAGCAATCGCAGTTCGAACGCGAGGACAGCGCGCAGGGCAGCTGGTACCTGGGCGCCCAGAAGGCGCTGGGCAACTTCGTCGTGGCGTCGGAAGACGGCTTCGGCATGATCAGGAACGCGACCTCGGGCTGGCTGACCAGCTTCGACGAAAAGCTGACGCAGACCGTGCTGACCGGCAAGACCAAGTTCTCGGACCTGGTCAACAGCATCCTGGCGGACATGGCGAGGATCGCCGTGCGGCAGAGCATTACCGGACCGTTGATGGGATTGGTGAGTACAGGTCTTGGAATGCTGTTCGGTGCTACCTCGACGCCAGGGATATCTGCCGCTGCCGGCGCTATGCAGGGCGGCCAACTGTTCTCCAGCCTGGATGGCATGACCACGCTGGGTAGCGGGTCCACGTTGGTTCTCGGTGGACGCGCCAATGGCGGTCCCACTGTGGCCGGAGGTTTGTACGAAGTCAACGAACGCGGCCCTGAACTCTATACGGCAAGTGGCCGCACCTGGTTGATGGCTGGCGGCAGCGATGGTTATGTCACGCCGATCACCGCTGGAGGCGCCGCGACCGCCGGCGGCAGCGTGGTCAACGTCGGCGTCACCATCAATGGCGGCGGCGACGTGCAGTCCAAGGCGCCCGGCGGCTACGAGCAATTCGCGCAGGAGATCGGAATCATGATCGATCAACGCTTCCAGCAACTCCAGGGGCGGTCGTACAAGCAGGGCGGCATGGCCTGGCAGCAGCGCAACGGAAGGGTGTGAGATGGCAATAGAAGAAACTTTCACTTGGCCGTCGGCCAACGATCCACAGGGCACCGTGACGTTCCGCCGCCTGGTCGCACAGTTTGGCGATGGCTACCGCCAGGCGGCCGCCGACGGGATCAACAACAAGGTGCAGTCCTGGCCGCTGCAGTTCATCGGCACGGACACCTATCTGGCGCCCATTCTGGCGTTCTTCGACCGGCACGCGGGCTACCGGTCCTTCCGGTGGACGCCGCCGCTGGGTGAAGAGGGCTGGTACGAAGTCACGTCGTACAGCCCCACGCCCATCGGAGGCCCGGTCTACACCATTTCGGCCACATTTCAACAGGTATTCAAGCCATGACCAAGCAGGTAATCAACACCGGCACGTCGCCGAACGATGGGACCGGCGATCCCGCGAGGACTGCGTTCGCCAAGGCGAACAGCAATTTCGACGAGCTGTACACGGCTATAGGAAATGGGGTGGTTCCGCTGACCCAGAAAGGAGCTGCGAACGGCGTGGCGGCGCTGAGCGGCCGCAGCGAATTGTCAAACCGGCTGCTGGCCGCCGGTCTGGCCTCTGGCCCTGCTGTGATGAGCACGGATGGCAGTTCGGGCAGCCAGTTCCGTGTCACGTACAGCCACGCGGCGGTTGTACGCGCGAATGACGGATCGGCCAACCCCGCCTTTCTGACCTATTACCCAACTGCGGTTGCCAATGCGAACGGTATGTACGCGTTGGAATTCATAGGCTACGCCCATTCCGGCGTTGCGTCGCTGATCCGGTTTGGTTTGAGCTTTTTCTATCAATCATCGAGTAGCACGTTTTCCAACGTGAACTTGACGCACTTCGGCGTTCGCAGGCCGACCGTGCGCCTGGGCGTGAACGCGGATGGCCGTCCGGTAGTCATCGTAGCTACTGACTCGGTGGGGTGGACTCACGCGGTGTTGGACAGCGCCCTGATGTCGCATAGCAACGCGACGGATGACTACATTCGCAGTTGGACCGGCGGGTCGGCGACAGATTTGACGGCGTTTACGAACGTTGTTGTGGCCCCTGACTTGGGCCCTCTCAGCCGTTCTGGCGACACGATGACGGGGCCGCTGCAAGTGCCGATCGGTAGTGCGTCGGCAGCCAGTGTAGCTATAGGTGCCTCCAACACGGGCCTGTATAGCGGAGGCGCATCTACCGATCTCACGGTCGCGGTGAATGGCAGTTCCCGCGTGCGATTTATGCAAGCCGAAATGCGAACTGTCGGGCCTGTGGCGTTCGCAAGCAGCATTGCCGCAACGTCCGACGTTCTCCTGACCCGTTCCGGTACGGGCGTGTTTGCAGTCACCGCCCTGAATGGCACGACCTTCAGCGGCCCGGTCACGGTGGGGCAGGGCACCGGGTCTGTCTTGACGTTTCGCCCTGGGAGCATTTTCCAGATCCAGTCGTCTCGGACGGCGACCGCTGGACGCATCGACATAGACGACATCCCGGTCGATGCAACAGACTCGTCCACCATCAATTTCAACCGTTCTGTGACTACGAGCGGTTCAGTGACCATCAATTTTTGCAACGGAGACGGCTCACTAAACGCAACCCACGCATTCCGGAGCGGGGGAACCAACGGACCAGCGTCGTCATGGGCTGATCTGGCGCGAGGCGGTGGCCGGGTGGGCATCGGAGGCGTAAACACCGCAGGTCGGACGCTGCGCGTCTACGGCGACACGCAGATCGACGGTCGCACGTTTCTCGGTTCCTACACCCAGGCCACGCTACCCACTGCGTCTTCCAGTACCGGCTGCATCGCCTGGTGCAGCAACGCCGCTGGCGGGGCGGCGGAGGTGCAATGTGATGGTACCGAGTGGATTTCGCTGAAAACTGGGCTGCCTGTTGGGTTGCAGGCGTACGTGAGCGGGGCCATTGGAGACGGCACGTATGGCACCTGGACTGCTCGCAGATACGCTGACGGCAGCATGGAATGCACTATGCGATTCATCATAGTAAGCGGCGGATTTGCGGCAGGGGCTCAAGTTTCTCTGGCCGCTACCCCGACCAATTGGCCTGTCACGTTTACTTCGGTGGATCGCTTACACACGAACTACGTCGGAGATTGGTCGCCGTATATGTACTCATCTTGCTCTGCAATTGGGGCGACGCTCACGACTTCTACAGGAGGGGTCTATATCAAGAATCTCGGGAATGGCAATACCGGATCGTTTGAAGGTGCTGTATATCTCACCGCCAAGGGCCGCTGGAAAGCTTAAATACTGGAGTAATAATGCAACTCAACGAAATCATGCTGCGCTTCGGCGCGTTCGGTCTGATCGGTGCCCACTACAAGGAAATGGCCATCGTCACCGACCCATTCACGAACCAACAGACCGAACAGATCGGTCAACCGCAACCCATTTTCGACAACGCGACCTTGGCCCAGTACATGGGCCAGGCGCTGACGCAGGCCGTCGAGCACAACACGTCCCTGCAGGCGGATCTCGGCGCGAAATCCGCGGATGTCGAGCGGCTGACGGGCGAGCTGCAGTCGTCGCAGTCCGATGCCGCGGCGTTGCGCGAGACAGTGGCGCAGTTGCAGCAGCAACTGGAAGCCTTGTCCGCGCAGGCGGCGCCACCGGCCAGCGAGCCGGAACAGTCCATCGAACAGCAGCCCGCCTGAGCGGGCTTTTTTACGACCATGCCAATCACATCTGATGTGCAAAAGCTGGAGCCGGGCGCCTTCGTCCGGCTGTTCGAACTGGACGCTACCGGCATCGGCGGCGATGTGCTGCGCTTCCATGCTCACACACAAGCTGGACCGATCTGGTGGCAGGGCCAGCAGTACGATCCGTGGGCGATCGAGGCCCGCGATTTCCAGCGCACCGGAGAGGCGCAGCAGCCATCGCCATCGCTGTCCGTGGGCAATATCGGCCAGGATACCCAGGGCAATCCATTGCCCGGCGTGATCTCGGCGCTGTGCCTGGCGCTGGATGATCTGGTGGGCGCGGTGCTGACGGTGCGCGAGACCCTGGGCCAGTACCTGGACGCAAGGAATTTCCCGGATGGAAATCCAGGCGCCGACCCGGTGCAGGAGTTGCCCACCGAAGTCTGGATCGTCGAGCAGAAGACATCCGAGACCGCCGAGGTGGTCGAGTTCGAGCTGGCCAACAGCCTGAGCTTCGACGGCCGCCAGTTGCCCGGCCGGCAAATCACCGCCGGCGCGTGCACCTGGCTCTGGATCGGAGGGTATCGTGGTCCGTACTGCCAGTACACCGGCAGCAAATATTTCGACGCCCTGGACAACCCGGTAAGCGATCCGGCGCTGGACAAGTGCGGCGGGCGGGTCGCCAGTTGCAAGGCTCGATTCGGCGAGTACGAACTGATCAACTTCGGCGGCTTCCCCGCAGCCGATCGTCTGAGGTAGACCATGCGCAAGAATATCCTGGCGGCGATCCGTGCGCACGCGGTCGCCGAATACCCGCGCGAGGCATGCGGGCTCATCGTCTCCGACAGTGCCCGGCGGGGGCCGGGCGGCGCGGCCGAGCGGTATGTGCCGTGCCGCAATGTAGCCGTCGACGGCGGCCAGTTCATGATCGCTGCCGACGAGTACGCCGCGGCGGAAGATGCCGGCCAGGTGCTGGCGGTGGTGCACAGCCACCCCGACGCCGATCCGACTCCCAGCGAGGCCGACCGCGTGGCGTGCGAGGCATCGGGCCTGCCCTGGTACATCGCAGAGGTGCGCCAGGCAGACGATGGTGTTGTGACTGCCGGGCAGGTCTATTCCTGGGCGCCCGAAGGCTACCAGGCACCGCTGCTGGGACGCGAGTTCCACCACGGCATCCTGGACTGCTACAGCATCATCCGGGATTGGTACGAGCGGGAGCGCGGCATCGAATTGCCAGATTTTGATCGGGCGGACGGCTGGTGGGAGGGTGAGGCCGAACTGTATCTGGAGCATTTCGGCCAGGCGGGCTTCCGGCGCCTGGATGGCGACGAGGCGCTGGTGCCGGGTGATGTGATCCTGATGCAGGTTCTCAGCCAGCGGACGAACCACGCCGGCGTCTATCTGGGCGCGCAGCCTCTGGCCGAGCGCCCGGACCTACATCCTCTGCCCGAC
This sequence comes from Bordetella ansorpii, assembly GCF_900078705.1. Lineage (GTDB taxonomy): Bacteria > Pseudomonadota > Gammaproteobacteria > Burkholderiales > Burkholderiaceae_B > Bordetella > Bordetella ansorpii_A. The sequence goes on along the minus strand of NZ_FKIF01000006.1, from coordinate 1,060,585 downwards.
GCCATGTTGCACCACCTCTACAACCGCCCAGCGGAACGCGTCGTGTACGGAGGCTACTGGCGCGACGTGACTCGGGCGCGGCTGCGGTATATTGGCCCGGCTTAGTTTCGAGGGAGCGGACATGAAACGCGTTATGACGGCGGTGCTGCCGGGGCTTCTGAGCGGCTGTATGGCAATGTCGCCCGCAGAGATCAGAGCGGTGCGGCCGGAGGTCTACCAGTCATCTGCGGGAGTCGACGAAATCATGCGTTGCCTTCGCGTTGATGACGATGCCAAGTATCTGGAGGTCACTCCATATCCGGAGTCGGGCCGATTGGAATTCGAGTTCAGGACGTTCCAGGGCTTTAGCCCCGTGGTGCTTTACCTGGCATCGGCGGAGCGGCTTGGCACGGGCAGCCGAATTGAGGGTCGATTCTCCGGGAAAAGTTCGATGTCGATCACGGAGACCGAGTTCAGGGGCTTGATGAAGCGCTGCGCTCCGCCAGCCTGAGCCATTGTCAGCCATACCGCCCGCCTTTGCGCGGGCTTTTTCTTTTGGGGCAGCTATGAAAGAGGGGCTGAGAACCGTGCGGTTGTACGGGCACCTTGGTGCACAGTTCGGGCGAACGCACAGACTTGTTGTCGGTAGCGCGTCAGAGGCAGCGATGGCGTTGTGCGCAACCCTACCGGGCTTCGAGCGGGCGCTTCTAGGCGACGATGGGAACGCCCGCTATGTCTGTTTGTTGGGTAAGCGGACGCTAGGGGAGGATCAACTCGGTTTACCCGCGGGGAATGAGGAGATTAGGATCGCCCCAGTGATCCGGGGTTCCAAGCGTGGCGGGCTACTCCAGACGATCCTGGGCGCCGCTTTGATCGCCTTGGCGATATGGAACCCTATGGGGTGGGTGGCGCTGGGGGCGCAGGGAGCAATGGGCACGACGATGATGTTCGGGATGGGCTTTTCATTGGCTATGGGGGGGATAACGCAGATGCTTACCCCCCAACAGCGTGGTTTATCCACGCGTGACAGCCCCGACAACGGTGCCAGCTACAACTTCAACGGCCCGGTCAACACTACCGCCCAAGGCAATCCCGTCCCCGTGTTGTACGGCGAGATGTTCGTGGGCAGCGCGGTCGTCTCGGCGGGTATCTATGCGCAGGACCAGGCATGACCGAACTGTACGAACAGATCGAGGCGCTTCGGCCGCCTTTTGCATTTCCGGGCCTCTGAGATGGAACCATGCGTAAGGCAACTTTGGCGGCGACCCTTGAACACGCGATCGCCGAGTCCCCGCGCAAAGGGAGACGGCGATGTCGTCGCGATGGGGCGGGCGTGACGCGCGCTCGGCTACGATATGTTGGTTGCGATTACTTGCTCAAGAGATCAGGATGAGACGCTTTTTTTCGATTGCGCTGGCGTTCGTGCTGGCGGGATGCGCAGCTCCAGGACGAGATGGACTCATGAAGCAGGGAGAGGCATGGGAACAGCCGATGCGCGGTGATGTCAGTAGCGTCAGTGATTGTCTATTCGACTATTTCGATCAAGAGAAATGGACGTTATCCGATGCCCGATCGCCGGTGACATCCGTAGTTCCTCGAGAAGGCGGACGCGAACTGATCAGCGTTGAGTCGTCGGTGTGGGCATGGTCCATTCTCTTGCTGCAGCGCGACGGGCATGTTCTGGCAAAACCAGTGGCTCGGACCGCTGGCGTAAATCCGATGCTCGCCAAATCTTACTATTCCGAAAAGGTGCGGAGCGCTCTCGCGGCTTGTGGCGCGTATTGAGATTTTCAGCTTCAAAGCGTTGATCCAATGCCAGCATTCGCACGAGACTAAATACCAGCCCGCCAAGTCCGGCGGGTTTTTCTTGGATAATCGCAATGTCTCAACCTTTAGTTACCGTCCGACTCTATGGTCGGCTCGGCGCGCAGTTCGGGCGCGTTCATCGCTTTGCTGTCATGAGCGCGTCGGAGGCGGTCCAGGCCCTATGTGCCACCGTGCGCGGTTTCGAACGCGAATTTCTCGCGGACGGCATCCGATATGCTTGTTTCCTGGGCAGGCGTAATCTCAGCGAAGAAGACCTCATGCGATATGCAGGAGCAGAGGATATTCGCATTGCTCCCGTGTTGCAGGGACGCAAGAGAAGTGGTCTCTTTCAGACGATCCTTGGAGCCGCATTCATTGCCGCATCCTTTATTCCAGGGTTGAACGTGGCTGTTTGGGCTGGCGCGTCAGTGACCTACGGCAGCCTTCTTGGAGTTGGCATGGCTCTCGCATTGGGAGGCATTACCCAGATGCTCGCTCCCCAGCAACGCGGCTTATCCACGCGTGACAGCCCCGACAACGGTGCCAGCTACAACTTCAACGGCCCGGTCAACACTACCGCCCAAGGCAATCCCGTTCCCGTGCTGTACGGCGAGATGTTCGTGGGCAGCGCGGTCGTCTCGGCGGGTATCTATGCGGAGGATCAGGCATGACCGAACTGCACGAACACATCGAGGCGCCTTCGGGCGCCTTTTGCATTTCTGGGCCCTTGAAAGCGATTCCCCGCCAAGGGGGCGGGTTGACGATCGTGGGGGCCAAGGGCGGGAAAGGGGGAGGATCGGTCCGCCAGCCCGTGGAAACCCCGGACAGCCTGCACAGCACGTCGTTCGCCAAGGTCCTGGACTTGATCAGCGAAGGACCGATCCATGGACCCGTGCATGGTCAGGACGGGCTGTTGCGCGACATCTATCTGGATGGCACGCCCATGCAGAACGCCGATGGCACATGCAATTTCCCGAGCGCGCAGGCCGATTGGCGGCCTGGCACCCAGGACCAGGAGCATGTCGGTGGTTTTCCCGAGTCGGAATCGACCACGGGCGTCAACGTCGAGCTGACCGGCGCTCAGCCGTGGCTCCGCCAGATCACCAATCGGGAACTATCGGCGGTACGAGTAACGCTGGAAACGCGCGGCCTGTCGAAAGCCAACACTTCGAACGGCGATATCAATGGATATCGGGTCGAGTACATGATCGATGTCCAGACGGATGGAGGCGCCTGGCAGGAGGTGTTGCGCAGCGCGTTCGACGGCAAGACCACCTCCACGTATGCGCGAACGCACCGGATCGATCTTCCGAGGGCATCATCCGGTTGGTTCCTGCGCGTCACTCGCCTGACGCCGAATGCCAACAGCGGCACGATCGCGGACACCACGTATGTGCAGGCGTTCACCGAGGTCGTCGACGCCAGGCTGCGCATGCCCATGTCGGCTCTGATGGGAGTACAGGTCGATGCCGCCGCGTTCCAGAGCATTCCGCAGCGCGCCTATCACCTGCGTGGCCGTATCCTCGCCGTGCCCGGCAACTACGACCCGTCCACGCGGACCTACAGCGGCGTCTGGGACGGCGCGTTCAAGCAGGCTTGGACCGATAACCCGGCCTGGGTCTTCTACGACCTGGTCAGCAATCCGCGATATGGTCTGGGCGCATTCATTCCAGCGGGCAAGCTGTCGATGCTGAAGTGGGCGTTGTACCCCATCGCGCAGTACTGCGACGAGCGCGTGCCGGATGGCTTCGGCAACCAGGAGCCGCGTTTCGCCTGCAACGCGTATCTGCAGCAACAGGGCGATGCGTACCGGGTGTTGGCTGACCTGGCCAGCGTGTTCCGGGGCATGGTGTACGAGCAGGGCGGCGCGGTCATGGCCAGCGCGGACATCCCCGGTGAACCGGCCTACACCTATTCGGCGGCGAACGTCGTGGACGGTCGGTTCAGCTACAGCGGCACGCCTCGGCGTACGCGCTACACCGTTGCTCAGGTCAGCTGGAACGACATGGCGGACATGGGCCGCGCCAAGATGGAGGCCGTCGAAGACACGGCGGGCCAGGCGCGATATGGTCTCAACATCACGCAGGTGACGGCGTTCGGCTGCGCTTCGCGCGGGCAGGCTGTACGCGCTGCCAAGTGGGCGCTGCTGACGTCTCAGCGCGAGACGCAAGGGGTGACGTTCCGCGTCGGCCTGGATCACGCCGTCGTCGCGCCCGGCAAGATTATCCGTATCGTGGATCCGAACCGTGCGGGCCGGCGCATCGGTGGCCGTATCAACAGCGCTACCCGGTCCGGGGTCACGACCGACTTCTCGGTCATGGTCCGCCCCGGAGATCGCCTGGTGGTCAACCTGCCCAGTGGGGTGTCCGAGTCGCGCATCATCGGCGGCGTCGTGGGCGAGGGATTGAGCGCCGATGGCACCACGTGGCGGGCCGACAGTTCGGAGCTGACGGCCGATCTGGTCGGCTTGCCCGGCGCGACGCTCGACATCACGGTGACGCCGCCTTTCAGCGAATTGCCCGAACCCGATGCGGTGTGGACGGTGGAGTCGGGGCAACTGACCTCTCAGCTCTACCGCATTCTCACGATCTCGCGCAAGGACGGGGCGATGGAGGCCGAGATCTCGGCGGTGGCCCATGAGCCCGGCAAGTTCGCCAATGTCGACTACGGCACCAAGATCGATACCCGGCCCATCAGTGTCGTCCCTCCGTCCGTGCAGCCGGCGCCGACCGAGGTGACCTTGTCGTCGTACTCCGTGGTCGAGCAGGGCATGGCCCAGCACAACGCCGTCCTCCAGTGGCCTCAGGTGTCGGGAGCGGTGGTGTACCAGGTGCAATGGCGCCGCGACAACTCCGACTGGATCGAGGGCGGGCGGACGAGTTCGTCGCGCCTGGAGCTGCAGAACATCCGTGCGGGATCCTACATTGCACGGGTTCGCGCGCTCAATGCGGCGAACATTCCCTCCGCCTGGACCGTGTCGATGGAGACGCAACTGACGGGCACCATCGCGCCGCCGCCCAGCGTCACCTCGCTGACCGCCAAGTCATTGGTGTTCGGCATCCAGCTGGATTGGGGCTTTCCGACCGGTCCTTCGATCATCGAGCGCAGCCAGGTCTGGTACTCGCAGAACGATGACCGCGAGCAGGCCACGCTGCTTGGCGAATTCGCCTATCCGCAATCCACGCATACGCTCTTCGGGTTGGCGGCCGGGGCCAGGTTGTACTTCTGGGTGCGCCTGATCGACAAGCAGGGCGAGATCGGGCCGTGGTATCCGGAGCGTTCCGGCACGCTGGGCATGGCCAGCGCGGATGCCGACGAGATCCTCGAGTATCTGAAGGGCGAGATCACGGAGACCGAGCTGGCGCAGGATCTGCTGACCCGTATCGACAACACGTCGCCGGCGCAGATCCAGATCAACCAGATCGCGACGGAAATGGCCGCCTTGTACACGCTCAGGACTCAGCTGTCGGTGAACGGCGACCGATATCTGGCGGGCATCGCCGTCGGGGTCGAGAAGGACGAGAACAAGATCATCTCGCAGATACTGCTGGCCGCCGAACGCGTGGCGATTCTGGACGAGTCCAGCGGGTCCGTGATGACGCCTTTCGTCGTGCAGAACGGCCAGGTGTTCATGAACCAGGCGCTGATCGGAACGGGCTGGATCAAGAACGCGCATATCGACAATGCTGCGATCACGAACGCGAAGATTGCCGATGCCGCGATCACCAGTGCCAAGATCCAGGATGCCTCGATCACCAGCGCCAAGATCCAGAATGCGTCGATCACGAGTGCCAAGATCGGAACGGCGTCGATCGACACGCTGCATTTGGCGGACGGGGCGGTGACCACGGGCAACGCGACCGGCTTCTCCCTCAACTACTGGGGGCAGGGGTCAGGTACGTCGTCGGCCAGCCTGACGTTCCCCATCAAGAACTCGAATTCCAATGCGGTGTGTGTATTCAGTGCGACGCTGCCGCCTGCCCAGTGGAATCAGCAGGGTGGGGGTGATGGGGGATACACACTGGTCTACGTCCCGGGTGGAACCTACCGGTTGCTGCTCGATGGCAATGCATTGACGGATTGGATAGATGGTTCGAGCTTCACGTCCCAAAGCTTGGCGCTGACGGGTCTTTCAGCGGGAACGCACACCTTCACGGTTGAAGGCAACCGCGACAGACCGAATGCCTGGGGCGGTCGATTGGCCGTCCTGTCGTTCGCAAGGTGATACGAGGCTTCCTCGATTCCCGTGCCTTGCCGGCACGCTGGTCCTGCCGTGCCTTAACAGGGCGGCAGGCTCCATTCCTGCATTTCCTGGAGAAATCAATGCGCCCCATCGTCATCACCGCCGGCCACAGCAACGCCGACCCCGGCGCAGTCGCCAACGACACCACCGAAGCCATCATCGTCACCGAGTTCCGCAATCTCGTCGCTGCCCAATTGCGCGAACTCGGCGCCAACCCCATCACCGACGGCTCCGGTCCCCACAATCTGCCGCTGGCCGACGCCATTCGCCTCATCCAACCCGGCAGTCTGGCCGTCGAATTCCACTGCAACGCCGGCCCGCGCACCGCCACCGGCGTCGAGACCCTCAGCCGCCCCGACGAACAGGCTTTCGGCGGCCGCCTGTGCGAGGCCATCTCCGCCGTTCTCGGCATCCCCAGCCGTGGCGCCAAGGGCGAAAGCGCGGGCCAGCATGTCCGCCTGGGTTTCGTCCGCGCGGGCGGCGTGATCTGTGAACTGTTCTTTCTCACCAACCCAACCGATCTCTTGCTTTACCAAGCCAATAAAGAAGCCCTGGCCATCGCCGTCGCCGACGTCCTGATCGCCGAGGCGCAATGAAGGGGAATCCGCTATGGCGTTACTCGAGTCCATGGCAATGATGTTGCCGCTGGCGGCCGGAGATCCCGGCGCGGCCGCGGTCTCCGCCGAGGCGCTCAGCGTCGGCCAGATCGTCGCGTACATCGTGACGATCCTGGTCGGCGGCGGCGCCGCGTGGAAGGTGCTGCCCATCCTGCTGGCGCGCCTGTCCGTGTCGCTGGCAGGCGCGAAGTCCGAACGGGACAGCATCGAACGCCTGGAGCAGCAGCTGCAGGTCGAGCGGCAGAACGCCCGCCAGGCGCGCGAAGATGCCAACGCGGCCTACAAGGAGCGCAACGACATCCTGCGCGAGATGGGCGACGTGAAGGCGCAGTTGGCCGGTCTGACCGAACGCGCCACGGCGCAGGCCCAGACCATCGAGCGGCAGAACCATCTGATTTCCGAGCTGACCGCGCAGATCCAGAACTTGAACGAGGCCGTCCATGGCAAGAATGCTTGAGGGGTTCGCGGGGGGCCATCCGCGATTGACGCACGGGCTGCTGGCGCTGTATGCCCTGGCCTTGGTGTTGGCGATCTTCGTGGGTGGCTACGCCACGGGCTCGCTGGTGGCGTGGAGCGACGCGGGCCACGCGATGGCCCAGCAACGCGAGGACTATCGCCGTTCGTTGGCGGCGTTGACCGACAAGACCATCGGCGCCGCGCGGCAGGCGGCGGATGCCGCCGGGGACGTCCAGGCGGCGGGCCGTATCGAGGACGTGGCGGAAAATGTGCTGGAAGCGGCGTCGGCCGTGAAGGTGGGCAAAGTGTTGAAATCGCCGCCCGCCGCGCCCACGCCTGGGCGGCAACCGGCCACCTCCGCGTGGGGGGATACGCCATGATCGCCGACGCTTTGGCCCTGCTGTCGGGATGGCGCGGTTACGCCGCGGCGGCGCTTGCGGGCGGCGTGGCCATGGCGGGCGTGCAGCAACTGCGCGTCGACGCCGTGCAGGCACGCCTGGCCGCCGCCGAACTGCGTGTCAGCATGGCGGATACCGTGAACCGGCAATGCGCGGCCGACGTGAGTGACGCCCGTGCCGCCGTCTCCCGGCTGCGGGCGGAGGCGGATGCGCGAGAGGCGCTTGCCAAGGCGGCCGTTGTGGCGGCCGAAACAGCCGCGGCGCGGCATGAAAGCGCCGCCGGCTATTGGCGCCGCCGGGTCGCGCAACGCCCCGACCAATGCGCGGCCGCCGAGGATGCGCTGGACGAGTACTTGAAGGGGGCGCCATGAAGGCCCTGGCCGCGATGTCATTCCTGAGCTTGAGCCTGGCCGGCTGCGGCGCGACGCCCATGATGCGGTCCGAACGCGTCGAGGTGCCGGTAGCCGTGCCTTGCCGTGTCCAGCGGATGGCAGCCCCCGCATGGGCGACTTCGGAGCTGCCCGAGGACGCGTCCTTCTACCAGAAGGTGACGGCGCTGCTGGCGGAACTGGAGCAACGCAAGGCCTACGAGCGCCGCATCGAGGCCGCGCTGGCGGCCTGCGGCTGATCTGGCCTGGCGGGGTGGCCCGGCATGCATGCGCTGGCACGGCACGCGCCGGTTGCATGCGTGCGATGGGACCCCCTGTTGCCGTCGCGCCGGTCAGCCCGCGTAATCCCGCGCCAACCGCACCACCGTCACGCCCGGCTTCAACTGTCGCAGCGACGGCATGACCAGCGTGCAGCGGTCATAGGGCGTGACGATGGGGGCATCATCCGCCCAACCCAGCACCGATCCCGCCTTCTCCAACGTTTCCAATCCCTGCCAGTCCTGCGCGAAGCGCACGTTCATCGACGGCGCGACCACGGGCTCCGTCACTTCCAGCACGCGTTGCGCCGCCGGCGTGGGTTGCAGCCAGGCCGTGGGCAGGTCCGAGGCATCCACGCCGCCGGCTTCCGTCAGGAAGCGCGCACACATATCCAGCGCCACCATGTGGGACGCCGGATCGCCATGAAAGCCGCACTCGATCAGCAGCGCGCAGGCATCGTCGTCGGCCGCGCCGAAGCGTCCGTAGTCGCGCATGCGCACGCCATCCTTGTGTCCCGCATCCACCACCACGTGCACCGGAGCGCCCAGCCGGCGCGCCAGGGCCACGTTGCGCGGCAGCGTGCCCGTCAGCAGCAGCGGCGCGCCCGGTTCGTGCATCGAGTGCAGGTCCAGCAGACTGTCGGCGCGGGCGACCCAGGGCGCCAGTTCGGCGGCGCGGCGGCGTTCCTGCGTGGTGGGCCGTGCCAGACGGTCATCGCTCCATACGCGGTTCATGTCTTCATCGACGAAGCGCGAGGCATCGTGGCGCGCCGGGTCGAAGCGGTCGAAGGCCGCCAGGTTGCCGAAGGCCAGCGTCAGGCTGCCCCGGCGCGGCCGCACGCCGGCGGCCAGCAGGTCCTTCAGCGCCCAGGCGCCGCAGAGTTCGTTGCCATGCACCAGCGCCGTGATCATGACGCGCTTGCCCGGCAGGCCGGAGTCGAAGTGCCACACGCCGGCGGTGCCGGTATTGCCAAGCCGTTCGGCGCGCAGGTCGGGAATGGAAAGCAGGAAGGACATCGATTGAAAAAGCCGGCGATGCGCCGGCTCTCCTGTGCAGGGGCGGCCGGAAGGGCCGCGTTATTGGGCTTCGATCTTGGCGGCCTTGACCAGCGTGCCGTACTTGGCCGTCTCGACGGCCTGGAACTTCACGGGGTCCAGCCCGGGCGCGGACAGTTCGCCGCCGGCGTCCTGCATCTTCTTGCGGAAGGCATCGGACTTCAGCACTTGCGCCGTCGCGGCACGGAGCTTGTCGGCGACGGGCTGCGGCAGCTTCGCCGGACCGTACAGGGCGAACCAGACGTTGATGTCGACGCTCTCGAAGCCCGGCGTTTCCGCCAGGGCGGGAATGTCGGGGGCGACCGGGGAACGCTTCTTCTCCGTCACACCCAGCGCCACGATCTTGTCGGCGCGCACCTGGGGCAGTCCCGAGGACAGCACGAGCATGCCGAACGTGAGCTGGCCGCTCATCAGGTCGGTGACCAGCGGCGAGACGCCGCGATAGGGCACGTGTTCGGCATGGGTGCCGGTGGCCTCGTTGACCATTTCACCGGCCAGGTGCAGCGAGGTGCCCACGCCCGACGAGCCGAAGTTGTAGGTGCCCGGCGCCTGTTCGCGCAGCTTGGCCAGGTATTGTGCGGCGGTGGTGATGCCCGAGGCCTTGGAGGCGGCCAACAGCAAGGGTTGCGACGCGATCACGCCCAGCGCGGTGAAGTCTCGGGCGCCGTCGTACTTGACTGCCGGATTGATCAGGCCCGCGATGGCCATTTCGTTGGCCGAGCCCAGCAGCAGCGTGTAGCCGTCGGGCTGGGCGCGCGCCACGCGTTGCGCGCCGATGGTGCCGCCCGCGCCGCCGAAGTTCTCGATGACGACGCTCTGGCCCAATTGCTTCGCCAGTTCTTCACCGAACAGGCGCGCGGTCAGGTCGACGCTGCCGCCCGCGGGATAGCCCACGACCAGCGAGATGGGATGGTCGGGGTAATCGGCGGCCTGGGCGGCGAGAGGGGCGAGCGAGGCGGCGGTACAAGCGACGGCCAGCATGGCGCGCGCCAGATGCGAGATCTGCATGAGGGTTTCCCTTTGATGGTGCGAGCGGCGCGGGGCGTTTCGCATCTGTTATGAGGTGTTCGTGCGGAAATTGTGCGCGGTGGTGGTCGCACCCAACATGCGCATTCGGCACGAACCAGTGCTGTTTCGGCACCTGGGTAATTCTGTCGAATCGCCTCGGCGTATGACGTGCCTCAGGCGCCTGGCTGGAATGAAAAGGGGAAGGCAGCCCGCGCCACCGCGCAAGCCTCGTTCTCTACTGCCCGCGCTGCGTGGCTTCCCACACGGCTTCCGCAAGATCGGATAGCTGCATGCGCGGCCGATACAGGCGCACCTCGAAGCTGATCTCTTCCGCGCGGCCGCCCAGCACGGCCAGCACGCCGCGGCGGCAATCGCCCGCCACCATCGACCAGGGCAGCCACGCCACGCCCAGCCCCTTCAAGGCCAGGCCATGCACGCCGTCAGGCGAGTCGCAGCAGACGAAGGGCGTCAGGGCATAGGGAAAAGTGTCCAGGCGGTCGCCCGCGATGCGCGCCATCGCCAGGCCGCCGGCATAGCTGATCAGCGGCGCCGGTGTGCCGCCTTCTTCGAGCGCATGGCGCGGGCGGCCCCGGCTGTCGGTCTGGCAGACGGGCACCAGCTTGTCGGTGGCCAGCGTCATGTAGCGGTAGCTGCCTGGCGTCAGTTCGACGGACAGCGCGGGATGCTCGTAGCCGCACAGCAGGTCGACCCGGCCGTGTTCGAGCAGGCGGGCCATGTCCTGCATGCGTCCCGTGGAGATGTCGACTTGCGTGTCCTTGCCCAGCACACGCGGGGTCTTGTGGCGTAGCCGGCCGATCCAGTCGGAGACCAGCGTGCGCGCCAGGCTGCGTCCCGTGGCGATGCGCACCACGGCGTTGCCCGCGGAACTGCCCGAGCGGATGCGGTGGCGCGCGTGGCCGACGCGTTCGACGACCTGGCTGGCGGTCTTCAGCAGTTCCTCGCCTTCGGGCGTCAGGGTCACCGGCGTGCGCTGACGGTCCACCAGCGGCACGCCGGCCCACTCCTCCAGCGCACGGATGCGCCGCCCGAACGCCGGATGCGTGACGTGCCGCAGTTCGGCGGCGCGCACGAAGCTGCCGGTCTGGGCCAGTGCGATGAGGTCTTCGAAGAGCTTCAGGTCGGCCATGGCGAAGGATGCGGGCAGGGCGCCACGGAATCCGGCGCCATCGCCACGCTTGTAGCATGGGCCGCCAGCGGTCGAGAACCGGCCGATGATCTGGAAGGCCGCTTGGCCTTGGCCTGGGCATGCCGATGCGCGGCCGGCCCGCCATGCGGCGCTGGCTTCCTAGAACCCCGCCATCCGATACACCCCCTGCGGATGCGACTTGTCTCCCGCGAAGCCGCGCCGCACCAGCTCGGTGATGTACATCTCGTCCCACTCCAGGTTTGCCAGGTTCACCTCGGTACCCAGCTCGCGCACCAGCCAGGTGGCCGTCTGGTGCTTGAAGTCGCGGCTGATGCCGGGAATGATCACCACGGGCAGTTCATAGATCAGCTTCTCGGCGGGAAACCGGGCCGCCAGCTGCGCAATCAGGTCCTGGCGGATGACGCCGTCCACGTACAGTTCGGACGCTTCCAGGAACACCCAGTCCGCGCCCGCGTCCAGGCAGTTGGCCACGTCGGCCAGGAACGACGCATCGTCCTGCACGCTGTCCTTGCGGCCCACTTCGCCGAACACTTTCAGGCGTTGTGACTTGGCATGCCGGATGGCCGCGGCCTTCTCGGCCAGCGTCATCTCCAGCAGGTTGTCCGAGATCTCGATGCCCGTGAAGCCCACGTCCATGGCCTGCGCGACATAGTCCTCGAAGCGCCGCAGCTTCATCGCGACTTCCGCGAACAGGCCGCCCGGAGATGTGGAAATGCCGTGCGTGCGGTAGTTCTCGAGCTTGTCGGCCAGCACCCGGCGCGGCATGAAGCGCGCGATGCCCGCCGCGATCTTGGCGAAGTCGATCCATTGCGAGGTCGATTCCAGCACGTCGGCCTGGCGCTGCAAGCCCATGCCCCAGTCGATCATCATGGACAGGCCGCGCGTGCGCGGCTTGAACTGGCGATCGGGCATGGGAAAGTCGGCGAAGGCGGTCTCGTAGGCGGTCACGGCGGCGGTTCCTGTAGACGGAAAAGGATGCGGGTTCAGTTCAGCGGCAGGGCGCGCTTGACGGCCAGGTCGCGCCAGCGGGCCTGGTCTTCGATGACGAACCGGGCGGTGTCTTCGGGCGATGCCGAGCTGGGGTCCACGCCCACCGCGGCAAAGGCGGCCTTGACGTCGGGCAGCTTGAGGATCTCGCCCAGCGTGGCATTCAGGCGCTGCACGCGGTCGGCGGGTACGCCCTTGGGCACGGCCATCACGAACCATTGGCTGGCGTCGAAGCCGGGCAGCACGCTTTCGGCCAGCGTGGGCGTGTCGGGCAGGGATGCCGAACGCTTGGCGGTGGTGACGGCGTAGGCGCGCATCTTGCCCGCCTGCACATGGGGCAGGATGGACGTGATGCCCAGCACGCCCAGCGGCACCTGGCCCGAGATGATGTCCAGCGCGGCCTGGCTGCCGCCCTTGTAGGGGATGTGCGTCATCTGCAGGCCGGCCTGCTGCTTGATCAGTTCGCCGGTCAGGTGCTGGCTGGTGCCGTTGCCCGACGAGGTGTAGTCATACCGGTCGGGCATGGCCTTCACGGCGGCGAACAGCGACTTCACGTCCTTCGGCATGTCGCGCGCGGTGGTCCCCACCAGCACCATGGGACCGCGCGCCAGTTCGGTCACGGCGGTCAGTTCCTTGCCGATCTCCGGCATCCTGGTGTTGGTGATGACCGGGCCCGGAACCAGCGCGACGGTGTAGCCATCGGGTTCGGCGGTGGCGGCCCGGTTCAGGCCGATGGCGCCCGATGCCCCCGGCCGGTTCTCCACCACGACCGACTGGCCCAGCCGTTCGCCCAGGTGCTTGGCCAGCACGCGGGTGACGCTGTCGGCGCTGCCGCCGGGCGGCCAGCCCACCACCCAGGTGATGGGGCGCGTGGGCCAGGCGCCGGTATCCTGTGCCGCCCAGGCGGTGCCTGCGCAGGCCAGGGCAAGCGCCGCGGCGGCGCTCGCGAGTCCGGGCCGTGTCAGGCCGCGCCTAGGCAGGCCGCGGCGCGCAAGAAGTCGGATCGATTGATACATGGCTTTTCCCTTGAATGTTCTGATGGACGGTCGGCGCCGTCCTGTCATGGCGGTTTTACGTTATCCACAGCCTGCCGGGCGGCGCCTCGCCGGGCGCCTTGCGCGGCATCAGTCTTCCTTGCCCGGCGGCACGTTCGGGTGTGCCTTCACGCTGTCGTTGAAGGCCTTCACCATTTTCAGGATCGGCCCCAGCACCCAGGTGTTGTAGACGAGCACGTCGGTCTCTTCCTTGGGGTCGCGCGTGATGTTGAACAGATAGGGCGATTCCAGCTTGCCCTTGCCTTCGTTCACCTCGGGCTCCCAGTAAAAGTGCAGTTTCCAGTCGCGCCACTTGGCCGCGCGCATCTCCTGCTTGATGTAGAACAGGAAACCCTCGCGGGCGGACTTGGCCAGGGGATCCTCGCTGGTCAGGAAGGGCAACTGGTCGATGCCGTCGATGGGGCGGTCTTGCGGGATCCGCGCGCCCGCCAGGCTGGCCAGCGTGGTGAACAGGTCGGTGACGTGCACGATCTCGTTGCTGACGCGTCCCGGCTGGATTCTGCCCGGCCAGCGCGCGATGAAGGGCACGCGCAGGCTGCCTTCCATGGCGGTGTGGTACGTGCCGCGCCAGGGGCCGGCCGTGCCGCGATAGGGGGCGCGGAACTCGGGGCCGTTGTCGCTGCAGAAGATCAGCAGCGTGTCTTCGGCCGCGTCCATGGCGTCCACGGCGTCGATGATCTGCCCCACGCGATGGTCCATCTCGGCCATCGAGTCGGCGAAGTCGCCCGCGCCGGTCCTGCCGGCGAAGTCGGGATGCGGCAGGGTCGGGAAGTGCAGGTGCACCAGCGGCAGGTACAGGAAGAACGGGCGTCCCTGCTTGTGGTTGCCCGCCATGAAGGTCTTGGCGCGTTCGACCAGGTCGGCGTCGATGCCGCGGCGCGATTCCAGGTCGTATACCTTCACTTGCCGCGAAGGTTCGCCCGCGCGGCCTTCCATGATGTGCGGAATGTCGACCACCGAGGGATCGAAGCCCACCGTCGACGTGAACTGGCTTTCGTCGGTGGTGCGTGGAATGCCGTACCATTCGTCGAAGCCCCGGTCCGAGGGATAACGGCCCTCGATGTCGCCAAGATGCCATTTGCCGTAATGGGCGGTGGCATAGCCTTGCTGGCTCAGCAATTGCGCCAGCGTGACCTCCCAGCGCGTCAGGCCCTGCGGCAGGCCGGGCGGCACGGATTGCAGGCTGCCGGTGCGGATGGGATGGCGGCCCGTCATCAGCGCCGAGCGCGTGGGCACGCAATCGCTTTCCACGTTGAAGTTCTGCAGCAGGATGCCCTGTTTCGCCAGGGCGTCGATGCGGGGCGTGGGCGCGCCGCGCAGCGCCCCGCCGCCATAACAGCCCAGTTCGCCCCAGCCGAGGTTGTCGGCCACGATCAATACGATGTTCGGTGTTGCCACGACGTGGTTCCTGAAAAGGAGGGTAGGTCTGTGGCCACTATAGGAGCGGGGCGGGGCCGGTCCGATTCCTGGCGTTGCGGTTATCGATGACCGCCGGGAATGAATAGGGTAAGTCCGTACTCAGGCGCCGGGCCGGCTGAATTGCAGCAGCAGGTCGCGGAAGGTCTCCATCAACGCCGACCAGTGGCTGCCCGGGCGGGACAGCAGCAGCAACCTGCGCGTCAGCGACAGTTCGGGGATGGGTACGCTTTCGATGCGGCCGGCCCAGCTGCGCAGGCTGATCGAGGGGCACAGCGCCAGCAGGTCGGTACTGGCGATCAGGCCCAGCGCGGCTTCGGACATATATTCGGCCTCGACCATGACGCGCGGCTCGGGCAGGCCCGCTTCTTCATAGCGCGCGCAGACCGCGCGCCGTGCGCCGCTGTCGCGGCTTGGCATCAGCCAGGCGTATTCGTCCAGCGCCTGCAGCGAGGGATGGGGAATCTGCAGGACGGGGTGCGCCGCGCGCGCCACCACCTGCATGGTGTCCCGGCTGATGTCCAGGCTGTCGCAGGAATAGCTGATGCCGGGGGGGCAAGGCACCACGGCCAGGTCGAGGTCGCCCGCCAGCACGGCGTTGTTCAGCGCATCCGACTTGCCGATCGCCAGCCTTACGCGCACGCCGGGCCGGCGCCGCAGCATGTCGGCAAGGACGCGCACCGTGTCGCTGTCGCCCGTGGGGTTGGTCACGCCCAGGCGCAGCAGGCCGCTGTGATGCGCGCGCAGGTCGCCCGCCACCTTGGTCAGTTCATCGTGCTGCATGCCGAGGCGGCGCGCGTGTTCGTGGAAGAGGCGGCCTTCGCCCGTCAGCCGCGCGCCATGGGCGCCGCGTTCGAACAGCATGACGCCGACCATGTCCTCCAGGCGGCGCAGCGCCTTGGTGATGGCGGGCTGGGTGACGCCGCACTCCTGCGCGGCGCGGCCCAGATGGCCGTGCCGTACCACGGCCAGGAAGTAATCGATATCGAGCAGTGAAAAGGGCATGGCCCGCTCCGTCGCGGCGCGGTGCGCCCCGTGATCTCATCTATAACCGATTTGCTGGCCATGCGTGGCCCCAGGCGGTGCGGGATCGTGTGCCTTGCACGAGGGAGCGGCAGCGCGTTCCGAAGGGCGAATCCACGGGTGACGGTTCCTGTATAGTCGCCTGATTCACCGGGTTTCAGGACATTCGCGCCACCATGACCAGCGCCCGCGACCGAGTCTATGCAGAGCTGCGCCGCCGCCTGATGGCCGGTGCTTTCCTGCCAGGCGAGCGCCTGCGCGAAGAGCACATCGCCAGCGAACTCGACGTCAGCCGCACGCCCGTGCGCGCGGCCATCGAACGGCTGGTGGCCGATGGCCTGGTCAGGCACGAAGAGCGCCGCGGCGCCGTCGTCGTGGGCTGGGCGGACCGCGACATCGACGAAGCCTTCGAGCTGCGCATGCTGCTCGAACCCTATGCGGCCCGCACCGCCGCGCAGCGCGCCACGCCCCAGCACATCGCTCATCTGGAATCGCTGAACCAGAAGATGCTGGAGGCCGTCCTGTCCGATGATGACGACAGGACGGCGCAGGTCCAGCACTACAACAACCTCTTTCACCACGCCCTGCTGGACGCCGCGCAATCGGCCCGCGTGCGCGCCATGGTCGAGAACCTGCTGGACATGCCGATCATCATCGGCTCGTTCTACTTCTACACGCGCGAGGACATGCTGCGCAGCGTTGAGCATCACCGGCAGATCATCACGGCGCTGCGCGCGTGCGATGCCACGTGCGCCGAGGTGGCGGTGCGGTTCCACCTGACGTCCACGCATCTGCTGTTCCGCAGCCAGCGCAAGCCTGCGCAGGGGTGATGCGCGGCGGCTGCGTGCCGCATGTGCAAACGGGACGGGCAAGCCCTCGCGGGTTTGCCCGTCCGGTGCGGCGTAATGGAACGCCCTGCCTTACAGGCAGCCCAGCGCCTTCAGCCGCGCATCGATCCACGACGTGTCCAGCTTGCCGGCCGCGATGTCGGCCAGCATCTTTTCCTCTGCCGCGTGCTTGGCCGTGGCCGCGTCGAGGATGGCTTGCGCCTGGTCGTACGGCACGCACAGCAGCCCGTCGTCGTCGCCCAGGATCAGGTCGCCCGGCTCGATGGTCATGCCGTCCAGCGACACGGTGCAGTTGATCTCGCCCGGGCCGTCCTTGTAGGGGCCACGGTGCGTGACGCCCGCGGCGTACACGGGGAAGCTGCCGCGGCCGATGGTGCCGCTGTCGCGGATGGCGCCGTTGATGATGATGCCGGCCAGTCCGCGCGTCTGCGCGTGCGAGGTCATGATCTCGCCGATGATGGCGTTGGTCAGGTCGCCGCCGGCATCGACCACGATCACGTCGCCCGGCTGGGCCAGGCTCAGCGCCTTGTGCACCATCAGGTTGTCGCCCGGACGGGTGCGCACGGTCAGGGCCGGGCCGCCCATCGGCGTGCCGTCGTGCATGGGGCGCAGGCGCGCGCCGCCGGCCGTCATGCGCGACATGCAGTCGCTGACGTTGGCCACGGGAATGCGAAGGAACTTCTGGACGAACTCGTTGCTGATCGCGCGCTTGCGCGGGTGAACCTCGAAACCGATCATTGCACTGCTCCTGCCGGGTACGTGATGGGATGGCGCCGGGTCATTGCTTGGGAATGCCGGCTTCCTGGACGATCTTGCCGAATGCGTCGTGGTCGATGCGGTGCCGCTTGCCCAGGTCGGCGGGCGAGCCCTTCATGACACTGTAGCCCGCTTCTTCCAGCTTCTTCACCAGGTCGGGGTTGTCCTGCGCCTTGTTCAAGGCCCGGTTCAGCGTGGCGATGACGTCGTCGGGCGTCTTGCCCGGCGCCATCAGGCCCCACCAGATGGTCTGGTTGATGGTCTTGAAGCCGCTTTCCACGAAGGTGGGCACGTCGGGCAGGGCCGGCGATCGTTCGTTGGCCACCACGGCCAGCGCGCGCACCTTGCCGCCTCTGATCTGCGGCAGCAGCGAAGCCACCGAGCCGGTGTACAGGTCGATGCGGCCGCTGACCAGATCGGGGAACGCCTGCGACCAGCCGCGGTAGGGCACGTGCATCAGTTCCATGCCGGCCGCCTTGCGCCACAGATGGCCGATCAGGTCGCCGCTGCCGCCGATGCCGGGGATACCCAGCGAGATCTGGCCGGGCTTGGCCTTCGCGGCGGCCACCACGTCGGCCAGCGTCTTGTAGGGCGAGTCGGGCACGACCACGAACACGCTGGGCGACGAGGCCACGGGGCCGACCGGCTTGAAGTCCTTGAAGGTGTCGTAGCTGAGCTTCTCGTACAGCCACGGGTTCAGCACGATGTTGTCGGTCTGCGCCATCACCAGCGTGTGGCCGTCGGGCTTGGCGCGGGCCGTGGCGTCCAGCGCCAGGTTGCCGCCGGCGCCGGGCTTGTTCTCCACCACGATGTTCCACTTGGTGTCCTGCCCGATGGCCGCGCTGATCATGCGCGTCAGGGTGTCGGTGCCGCCGCCCGGGGGAAAGGGCGAGATGAATGTGATGGGGGCGGAGCCCATGTCCGCCGCGCACGCCGCCGTGCTGGCGACGCACAACGCGGCCGCCAGCAGATGCTTCAGGGATTTCATTGTTGTCTTCCTCGCTGAGTCTGTCTGAGTAGGATGCGTCCGGCCTTCTGCGTGCCGGATCGGGTGGGAGATTATGGATCAGGCCGGATTCTGGCGGGCCAGGGGGGTCAGCCAGGCCAGGCGGTCGCCGACGGTGTCCGGCACGTCGAACGTTCCGGCGTCGCGGGCCGCCTGGATGCCTTGCGCAGTACGGGCGAACAGGCGCTCCACGCCGTCCAGCACCAGGGGTTGCAGGCCGGCGTCGATCAGTTGTTCGCGCGCCTCGCGCACTTCGGCCAGCCGGCGCGGCGCGTGCAGCACGTGCGAGCGCACGAACGAATCGGCGAAGGTGGTCAGGGGGGTCTTGTCCATGTCGGACAGCACGTCGTACAGCGCGGGCCGCAAGCCCATGCTTTCGGCGGCGACCAGGCATTCGACGGCCAGGCTTTCCATCCCCTTGGTCATGATGCTGCGCAAGAGCTTCAGCCTCACCGCGTCGCCGGCTTCGCCGTCGATCGCCTGGGCGGGGGCGCCGCAGGACTGCGCGAACCCGGCCACCGCCTGCGCGCCCACGCCGGCGCACAACAGCGGCGTGCGGGCGCCCAGCAGGATGATCGCGCCCATGATGGCGACGTCGGTGAAAGGCACGTTCAGGCGGGCGGCCTCCTGCGAGGCCGTGCGCATGTCCGCCGCGCTGGCGGTGGTGAAGTCCGCATAGGCGGCGTCCTTGCGCAGGTGAGGCAGGGCATCGCGCGCCACGGCCAGCGCGGCGTGGCCGAAGACCGCCGAGACGACCAGATCGGCGTCGGCCAGCCAGGCGCCGCTGGCGCCGTGCAGGGCGGCGCCGTGCTCCCGGGCGCGGGCCTGCATCTCGGCGTCTTGTCGCAATTCGCCTATGCCGATGATGGAATGCCCCGCGGCGCGCCACGCCAAGGCGTAGCAGTGACCGACTTCCCCACAACCTATCAGCGCGATTTTCATGACTCGTAAATACAATAAAAATACAAAATGGGGTTATAGATCGCAGCGGATCGAGTAGGAATTGGGGCTAACCCTTGGTCGGATCACGCCTTGGGCGTACATAAAAAGAACAATGCCCGTGTGCCTGTCCGCGTTGCGCCGGCAGTGCGGCAGTGCGGCGATACGCACCAAAATGGGGCCAAATACCTGTTAACATGCGCGCCCCGCGTCTGGAGAGGGGCAACCGGGCGCCCCATGGCCATCACGCCCCGGCCTCATCCGGCCCATGAGCCGATCTTTCCGGGGAAAGCCGTCCCGCGTTGTAGAAATGACCGTCGCGCTTGTCACCAATGGTCAGGTTCGCGGGGACTTTGTCGGAGTTTGTTGGGGATCATTAACAATGATTCGAATGTCCCGGGTCTATCCTGAATCCATCATTCAACTTTATAGGGGTGCACCATGAACGAGGTTCCCGTACCTGCTCCTGCTCCGTCCCAGCCGCGCCGTTGGCCCTTTGGCTACGCCGAGCAGGACGCCGCCTGAGCTGTCCGCTCAGGCGGGTGCGCAGTTCCGCCCGCGCTGGCCGGCGCGCACCATGGCGGTTTATGCACTGCGAAAAAAGAAACAAAACCTATCTTTCGCAAATACGCCTGTGGTAGTTCTTACAACATGGCGCGCGCCGTTGCGGGGGGCGAGGTCGCAGCGCGGGTCGGCCCCGGGCAGGCCGGCGGGCCGGCTGCATGTAATGGCTAAAACGTTACTTAACGTACCGGGATTCGGGCGGGCATCCCCCCGGAAAGCCTCGTCCTGTCTGGCCCTGCGGCCAGGGGGATAACGTGACGAGCCTATTTCCAGGCACGTCAGTTTTCAAGAAAACGTAACTTATATTCCCTGCTACGGAAACATATTGGGGTATTCTTCCGCGCCTGGAGACGCGGGGCAATGGGCTTGCGCCCGCTACGGAAGCTCGCATGGCACGACAAGAAGAAAGGCGATTTTTGCCGGTGGGCCGTCTGTTCCGATTGCCCGCTCGTCTGTCGCAATAGCCGGTTGTCATCGCCCGCGGACCGTACATTCATGGCATCGCACTTCCATCTCGCGCCGATCGGTTGGCCGCGCTGGGCGCGGTGGTGGATCGTTGCCGTGATCTGCGCATTCGCCCTGTCCCTGCTGGCGTACCTGTACTCGGCCTGGTTGGCCAGCCGTCATGGCGAGGTGCTGTCGATTCCCTGCGTGCCGGCCAATGACACGGGCCGCGGCGTGCAGTTCGAGTTTCGGGAGGCGGGGCAACTGCCCACGCTGATCTATGTGCCTGCGGGGCAGGGGCGTCACGTCTCCATGCGCAATTGCTCGTACGTCTCGCTGTCGCGCAGCAAGCCGCTGATGGTCAAGTGGCGGTACGAGGACAATCCCGACGACATCACCTATGACTACACGTACAGCGCCATGCTGCATCTGGCCCGACCGGACAACCCGGCCATGCTGCTGCTGAAATTCGAGCCGCAGGGGAGCATCGCGGCCCGGTACCTGGGCAGCGACGAGGTCCAGCGCATGCTGGATGGCAGCGAGCCGGAGCCGCCCGGCTACCGGAGCATGCGATGAACGGCCGCGCCGCCTGCCGCCTGGCGCGCCATACCGTCGCCGGCCTGGTCCTGCTGGCCGGGCTGGCGGGCGTCGCGGTCTATACGGCCGCGGCGGAGCTGAAGCAGGAAATCGAGTCGCCGCACCTGGTGCGTTGCCTGGTGCAGAACCTGACGCAGCACGATGTCCGCTACGCGCTGCCGGAACGGCGGGGCGCGATGCCGCAGGACCTGCATTGGGAGTATGTCTCGCGGGGCAACCGCCGGGCGCTGCAGTTGCCTTCCTCCTGCACGCTGGCGCCGCCGGCCAATGGATCGGATCTGCATATCGCCTGGGCGCGCTACGCTCCGGATCAGGCAGCGGGGTCGGCGCCCCTTTATGTGGTGAACTTTCCGGGCCTGACCCGGCCTGATGATGCCACGGGTCTGGCCGTGCGGCTCTATCCCGGCGGCAAGGCCGCGGCGCGTTACCTGGACGGCGCCAGCGATGTCGACGTCACGGCTGGCTTGCTGGCCGATACGGTGCCGGCGGGCTGGACCCCCGGCCTGAGCGCCGGCGTACCCTGATCGCGTGGCGTATCGCCGCGCGAAACCCGAGGACATGTCAATGCAGCAAAACCCCTTTCGCCGCGGGCCGGCCCGGCGCATTCTGCGCTTGGTGCTGGTCGTGGCGCTGTTCGCCGTGGCCGGCCTGGCCGCCACCTCGGACGATCTGAATCGCTGGATGGGCGACCGTGGCGGCGCCCGGGCCGAGGTCCAGCCGATCACCGTGTACCCCTACAATTTCACCGGCCAGGGCGTGGAATACGCGATCGGCGCGGCGTTGCTGGCCTATCTGCCGCCGGGGGCGGCCGATGGGCAGACGGTGCTGAAGCAAGGCTATACGCCGCCCTCGGACGAGGCGCCGTTGCCCGTGCGGTGGCGGTACGTCGATCGTTCGAAGGGCGGGCAGGCGACCGACTACCCGTACGCCGCGACGTTGAAGCTGCCGCGCCGTCCATCGGACGATGCCGTGCTGACGCTGCGGTTCTACCCGGACGGGCAGGTGGCGGCCCGCTACACGACGCAGCCGGAAGTGGCGCCGGGCGGCAGCGTACCGCAGTCGTTGACGGGCAGCGGATGGGAGCGCAATCGCTGAAGATGCCGTGACGCGGTGCGGGTCAGGCTTGCATCTGTTGCCGTATTGCGTTCGGCGCGTCCTGGAAAATATAGGGGTTGAGAAACATCCGGCCCCAGAACAGGCCGCGGTCCACTGCGCTGACCTCTGCTTCATCGCAGACACGCGTCCAGTTTTCCCGCACGATTTCCAGCTGATCGACGATGAGCTGCGCGGCGTCGGCTTCCGACAGAAGGAATTTCGATGCGGCTCTCAGGCAAACGGCCAAGTTGCTCATTCGGTTGTCACCAACAATCAGCATGGCTTGCGATGCCTCGTTGCCTGCTCGATTTTGCGGGCAGATGTCGTAGGCGGGCGTCAATTCAAGCTGTTTGCCGTCCCAGAATGCCGCGTGATTCCGCGCATGGTCGTCGGTGTTGCCGCAGATGACGTTGAAGACGAGCCGGCTGAACAATTCGCGCAGTGTCGCTGTTGGCGAATCGAAGCGTTGGCGAATGATGTCTGTCAGATCCTCGTAGCTGGCGTAGCGTGCCATCGGTTCATCAAGGCCGAAGAGGGTCAGGGCGGACACCATCGGCCGGCGTTGCCAACCTGCTTGCGTCTTTGAACGATCAAATCGTTCGACAAGCAGCACGTCCCTGCCAGATGTGCGGCGCAATTGCACGGGTGCGACATTCAGTCCGATCGTGCGGGCGAGGCTCATGGCCACGTATTCGGCTTTGACGACGTCATAGGTATCCGTGGAGGACGAGAACTTGGCGATCAGTTTGCGGTCATCGTCCAGGATCATGGCTTTCGGGCGCGCGCCGCCCAGTGAACTGCCATGAAACAACGCCTGTTCGAGGTCCGGCGTCAGCGGTATGCCTTGCTCCACTCTTGCCGCGGCATTCATCAGTTCGTCCAGCGAGGCGGCTTGCGCGGCCCGCGCGACGTAGTGCGTCGGCGATGCCTGAAAATCGAGAGCGCCGATTCTGTCGGATCCGGACTGAAGCAGATATGTCAGTTCATCCAGCATGCCAAGATCGGCATTCTTGCCTTTCGCGCCGACCAGTCGATTGAGGATGACGCGGCGGCCCCAGGCGTCAGGGGCTGCATCGCGTAGCGCGCTGGCCAGTTGCAGCCCATCGGCGGGGTTGATTGCACCTCGCCGCAATGGCAACTCAGGGGTGTAAATCGGGATGGCATCGGCCCGCTCGAGATAGCTGCGCCCATAGTTGAAGATGAACCGGTCAGCATGTCGGGTGAGCTGGCCAGCGACAACGGGCTCCGTTGCTCCGGCCAGCCAGATCCATACGAAAGCATTGTCGGCGAGCGGGTCAGAAGTCATCGTTCACCACCGGCTTCGCGTGGTGCACGGAGCGGGGCAAGAGGGTGAGCGTCTTCTCCAACTCCGCTGCTCTACGGGTCATCTGGGAGCGGTCTGGCGTGAAAAGGGGAACGCCGACCAGGGTAGCGAGCTCGAAAACGAGGCCTAGTGAGCATCCCATGTCACCGGCTTCGGCACGTGAGACCAACCCTCGCGACACGCCCGCGCGCTCCGCCAAGGCTTCTATGGTGATGCCCCGTTCGATCCGGGCAGCACGGATGCTCAAGCCCAGCAGCTTGGCGGCCTCAATGCTGTAACGGGAATAAGTGCGGGATGGAGGTTTTGCCATGATCGGGCGATGCTTCATTAATGAGGCATATCTGTATGGTACGCCCTTTTAATGGATCATGAAAGAGAGAGGGGCGGCGATCAGGCAAGCAGGCGGGGGCTCTGGATTTGATTCATTAACAGGGCATTTTCGGTCGATAAGCCCTGTTAATGAATCGTTTGTGCGGTTCTTTGGCGCCTCAGGCGGCCCGCGGCAGCGGGTTCTTCAGCGCTTCGTGATACTTCGCCACGTAGGTTTCGAAGTCCACGGTATCGCCGGCTTCCAGCTTGTGCTGCTCTTCATGCGAGCGTTGCGCGTCGGCCTCGAACGCTGCCGCCCGCTCGGCGGGCAGCGGCTGCGCGCGCAGGGCGTCGCCATGCAGGCGGCTTTGCTCCAGCGAGTAGTCGTGGAACGAACCGCCGGAGGCGCGCAGGGCGTCGAGCAGGCGGGCCGAGGGCGTCGATGCCGGGTCGGCCAGCTTGGCGCGCTGGCGTTCCAGTGCGTCCGCGTAGGCGGTGCCGCCCGATGCCTTGTCGTACAGCGCGGCGTACGGCGCGATGGCGTCGAGCATTTGGGCGCCCCACTGCGCCAGCGGGATCGGCGAGCCTTCGCGGTTGAGCATCAGGCCCGGCTTGCGGCCTTCCTTGACCACCATCGAGAAATTGTCGGCGCTGAGCTGGCAATAGCCGTCCGGCCCGAAGAACGGGCTGTCGGACGCGGCGCAGTACAGCAGGAAGGCGTCGACGAAGCGCGCGGTGTCGGCGGTGATGCCCACTGGCGAGGTCGGGTCGATGTCCAGGCAGCGCACTTCGACGTACTGCACGCCGCGCTCGGCCAGGGCCGTGATGGGGCGCTCGCAGCGGCCGGTGGCACGCTTGGGGCGGATGCTCGAGTAGTACTCGTTCTCGATCTGCAGCACGTTGGTGTTGAGCTGGATCCATTGGCCGTCGCGGTGCGTGCCCAGCGCCTGGTAGGCGGGCCACGGCTGCGTGACGGCCGAGTACAGGCGTCCCAGGAACGTGTCCAGGTCGTTGTAGCAAAGCTTGAGCTGCGACTGCGCCTTGTTCTGGTAGCCCAGGTCGCTCATGCGCAGGCTGGTGGCGTAGGGCAGGTACAGGGTGTCCTCGCCCAGCACGCGCAGGGCGTGCGGCTGGCCGCGCATGAAGTCGCGCGACAGGGCCGGCGCCGAGCCGAACAGGTACATCAGCAGCCACGAATACCGCGTGAAATTGCGGATCAGGCTGATGTAGCCGCGCGAGCGGCGCTGCACGGGGTCGGGTTCCTCGGGCGACAGCACTTCCCACACTGCGTCGGGCAGCGAGAAGTTGTAGTGCACGCCCGCGATGCATTGCATGGTCTTGCCGTAGCGCTCGGCCAGGCCACGGCGGTAGACGTGCTTGAGCATGCCGGTGTTGGACGTGCCGTACCAGGCGATGGGAATGTCGGCCTCGGCCGGCAGGGTGGCCGGCATGGACTGATTCCAGATGTATTCGCCGTCGAGCACGCTGTAGACGTGCCGGTGGGTGTCGGTCAGTTCGGCCAGCAGGCCGTCGACGTTGTCGTGCGTGCCGGTGATGAGTTCGAGCAGCGACTCGGAGTAGTCGGTGGTGACGTGCTCGTTGGTCAGCGCCGAGCCGAGCCGGGCGGGGTGGGGCGTGAGCGCGAGCGCGCCGCGGGCGTCCACCCGCAGGCCTTCTTTCTCGATGCCGCGCAGGGCCTGCTTGAGCAGGGTGGCGTTCGCCTCTAGGCGGGCGTGGCGTGTGGCGGCGGTATCAGTCACGATAAACAGATCTGGGATGTCAATCGACTGATTTTACGGGGTGACGGCGTCGATTGCCTGGGGTAGGGCTACATCCTGAAGGGACAATGCCGCCGGCGCCATGGCGGGAGCCGCGTCGAAGGCCAGGCCGGCGAGCCACTGTTCGAGGTCGGCGTGCACCTGGTCGGCCACGTGGGGCAGCTCGTTGAACAGCTCGTGCCAGGCGCCGTCGTACCATTTCAGGGTGAGCAGGCCGGCCGGCGCGCGGCTGGCGAAAATGCGGCTGCCCTTGGACGCCACGATGCGGTCGGCGCCCGCCACCAGCAGCAGGGTGCGGCAGTGGAGCTGCCCGGCGTCGCGCAGGGACTCCCGCCCGCCCTGCTCGATGAAATGCGCCAGCCGGCCCGTGATGCAGCGGTGCACCAGGGGATCGGCCTTGAAGGCGGCCACGATGGCGCGGTCGTGCGTGATGTTGCCGGGCGGCAGCCCATGCGGCACGCGCACGTCGGGGTAGCGCAGGGCCAGCCAGGTCAATGCCGGCTTGGTCCAGTTGGGCACCCGCACCTGGAAGGGCGGCGAGGCCAGCACCAGGCCGGCCAGGTCGGCGCGGCGCTGCAGGGCGATGCGGGCCGCAACCAGGCCGCCCAGGCTGTGGCCCAGCAGCACCGGGGGCCGGCCCTGGGCGGCGGTCCAGGCGCGCAGTTGCGAGGCGGCGTCGAGCACCAGGTCTTCCTGGGTGGCCAGCGTGGCCGGCGCCCCCTCGGAGCGGCCATGGCCGCGATGGTCGTGCATGCCGACACGCCATCCCAGGGCGGCCAGCCGCCGGGCCAGCCGGTCGTAGCGTCCGGCATGCTCGCTCAGGCCATGCAGCAGGTAGATGCTGGGCGTGCCCGGACCGGGCAGCGGCGGCGCCATGCCGGCGGCCGGTTCCCATAGGTAGTTGGCCAGCGGGGTGCCGTCGGGGGCGGGGGTGTAGGAAATCGGCGACAATTCCATGTCTCCTGGGGGATACGGCCCATCGGGCGAGCGTAGCCATGATTTCAACGCTGTTTCGTTTCATGTTGAAGAATGCCCTGCCACTATTGGCGGCGGCATCGCTGCTGGCCGCGTGCTCGCCTGAGCACAACTGGCGGGAACTCGACGTGGCGGATGGCCGGGTGCGGGCGGCCTTCCCGGCCCGGGTGCAGACCGAAACCCGGGAACTGGCCCTGGGCGGCAAGACGCTGAGGTTCTCGCTGACCGCGGCCGAGGTGAACCAGGCGGTGTATGCCGTGGGGTATGCGCCGCTGCCCGCCAGCGTGGCCGGCGACGCCGCCGCCAGCCAGGCGCTGGCTGGCGCGCTGGTGCAATCGCTGTACGCCAACCTGGGCGCCGACGCGCCCGACACCTTGCCGGCCATGGGGCAGGACATCGAGGTGCATGGCCAGGCCGCCAACGCCGGCGCGCGCAGCTGGATGCTGGCGAGGGTGTGGGTGGCCAACGGCATGCTGATCGAGGCCGTGGCCGCCGGCGCCGAGAACAAGCTGGCCCCGGAGCGCGCGCGTGAGTTCATGAATGGGGTGCGGGTGCATCGGTGAGCGGGCCCAGCACACCCCGTTGCAGCGCCGCCACCACCGCGGCGCGGCGCGTGCGCACGCCGAGCTTGCGGCAGGCGTTCTTCAGGTGGAAGTTGACGGTGTGTTCGCTGACGCCAAGTATCAGCGAGGTTTCCCAGCTGGTCTTGCCGACGGCCGCCCAATGCAGGCAGGTCCGCTCGCGCTGGGAAAGCGGTTTCGGCGGCGCGGCGGGCGGTGTGCCGGCCAATTCGGCCAATTCAGTCGGGGCGGAAGGTCTTTGCATGCCCTCATCATCGCCGCATCCTCGCGGCATGCCCAGCAACCATTTCTCACGGCATTGATGCCGTAATTTTCGTTCGAATAGTCACTCAATCATGGTCTCGGTCGCGGAGTTCTACTGGTCTGTCGTGGTGCTGATGGCGCCCCTGCTGTTTTGCGTGGGTATCGGCCTCTATTGGGGCAAGCGCAATCATCCGTTCGGCGGCGCCTTCGCCACCACGCTGGTCACCTCGGTGACCACGCCCGCCCTGGTGTTCCATACCTTCACCACCACCCAGCTGGACAATGGCGCGCTGGCCGACATCGCGGGCGCCTCGCTGCTGGCCATGTTCGTCTGCGCCCTGCTGTGCGCGGCGGGCCTGAAGCTGGCCGGACTGCCGGTGCGCAAGTTGCTGCCGACGGCCGCGATGCCGAACGCGGGCAACCTGGGCCTGCCGATCTCGCACCTGGCGTTCGGCGACGCCGGGTTGTCGGTGGCTGTGGCGTTCTTCGCCATCAATTCCTTCGTGATGCATACCGTGGGTGTGCGCATGGTCGCCGATGCCGGCGCCAACAAGGCCTGGCGCAGCCCGGTGCTGCTGGCGGCGCTGGTGGCCGTGACGCTGCGCGTGACCGGCATCCCCGTGCCCGGGTGGACCATCGAGACCAGCCGCATGCTGGGCGCCGTCACGGTGCCGCTGATGCTGATCAGCCTGGGCCATGCCTTGGCCATCATTCCGTCCAAGGGGCTGCGTGGCGGCACGGTGGTGGCCGGGCTGCGCCTGGTGCTGGGGCTGGCGGTGGGCTACGGCGTGGTGACGCTCTTGCACCTGCCCGACGGCCTGGGCGGCGCCCTGGCGCTGCAGATGGCCATGCCGTGCGCCGTGGTCAGCTACATGTACGCTCAGCGCTACACCGACCTGGGCGACATCGCGGCCGGCGCCGTGCTGGTGTCCACCGTGGTGTTCCTGGTGCTGGCGCCGCTGCTGCTGATGGCGATGACCTGATCCTGGGAATGCCCGGCGTCGCGCCCGCGCTGCGCGGCGGGGGGATTCCTTTCCCGGGCCGGTCCGGCCGCCCGGACGGCGGCCGTCTTTTCGGATAGCCGCCCTGCGGCCTCAGGCTTGTCCGGCCAGTTCGCGGATCTGCCCCAGCAGCGCGTCGGGCACTTCGACGCCCTGGGCCCGTGCCTGGCGCGCCAGC
Organism: Bordetella ansorpii; assembly: GCF_900078705.1. Classification (GTDB taxonomy): domain Bacteria; phylum Pseudomonadota; class Gammaproteobacteria; order Burkholderiales; family Burkholderiaceae_B; genus Bordetella; species Bordetella ansorpii_A. The sequence continues at coordinate 1,032,089 of NZ_FKIF01000006.1, read as the reverse complement.
TCGCCGCGCCGCGCACCGGGCAGGCGCACGTTTTCGTCCTCCTGCATGGCCGCGATCAACGTCTCGACGCGATCCAGGAAGACGTCCTGCCCCGCCAGCGCGCCCGGATCGATCACCAGGAAGGCCTGGCCGATGCGGGGCCGGTTGCCTTCATCGGTGAAGAACGAATCCGCTTCGAAGCCGAACCGCGCGCCGGTCAGCGCGCACACCAGCAGTTCGACCACCAGGGCCAGCATGGCGCCCTTGACGCCGCCCGCGGGCAGCATGCTGCCCGCCAGCCCGGCCTTGGGATCCGTGGTTGGCCGGCCCTGGTCGTCCAGTGCCCAGCCTTCCGGAATGGCCTTGCCGTCGCGCGCGGCCACCATCAGCTTGCCGCGCGCCACCGCCGACAGCGACAGGTCTATCAGCAAGGGAGGGCCATCGCGCCGGGGGAAAGCGGCGGCGATCGGGTTGGTGCCGAACAAGGCGCGTTTGCCGCCCCAGGCCGGCATGGCCGAGGGCGAGTTGCTGAACGCCAGGCCCACCATGCCGGCGTCGGCCACGGCTTCCAGATGCAGGCCCGCCGCGCCGAAGTGATGGCTGTTGGTGACGCCCGCGAAAGCCACGCCCAGCTTGCGCGCGCGCTCGATGGTTTCGTGCACGGCCAGCGCGCAGGCCGGGAAGGCCAGGCCGTCGGCGGCGTCGACCAGCAGGGCCGCGCCGCGCTCGTGCGCGACGATGGGCTGCGCCGCGCCGTCGGCGCGGCCGTTGCGCAGATGCGCCGCATAGGAAGGCACGCGCGAAACGCCGTGCGAGGCCAGGCCCTGCGCGTCGGCGCGCACCAGCGCGCGCGCCGTGCTGGCGGCCATGCCGGCATGCGCCCCGCTGGCGGCCAGCGCCTGCGTGGCCAGTTGCTGCAATTCATCGATGGCGATACGTGCCATGGAACACTCCGTTTGCGGTCAGTCAGTCTGTGGCGGCCAGGCGGGTGAGCGGTCTCCTCATGTCCATGGAACCGCATGCCCGCCCTGCGCCGTGGAATCAAAGGGTCAGGCCAAGCGCATCCGCCACGCGTTGCGCCACCAGCGTGGACACGCGCACGTTGGCTTCCTGCGTCAGACCGGCGATGTGCGGGGTGAGCACGGCGTTGGGGACATCGGCCAGCGGGCTGCCAGCGGGCAGGGGTTCCTGGTCGAACACGTCGATGGCCGCGCCCCGCAACGCGCCGCTGCGCAGCGCGGCGGCCAGCGCGGCTTCGTCCACCACGCCACCGCGCGCGGTGTTGATGAGGATGGCGCCGGGCTTCATGCTGGCCAGGCGCGCCGCGTCGAACAGGCCCGCCGTTCGGGGCGTCAGCGGCAGGTGCAGCGTGACGGCGTCGCTGTCGGCCAGCAACGCGTCCAGCGCCATGGGACGCACCCCGGATTCCTGCCAGACGGGCGCGTCGTCGGCCAGCATGGGATCGTGCGCCACGACCGTCATGTCCAGCCCCTGCGCCAGGCGCGCCGTCAGCCGGCCGATGCCGCCGAAACCGACGATGCCCAGCGTGCGATGCTCGGCCTCCAGGCCATTGGACAGCGCGTTGCGAGGCCACTTGCCGCCGGCCACGTCGGCGCTCTGCCCATAGGCGCCGCGCAGCAGCAGCAACAGCGTTCCGACGACGTATTCGGCCACGGCGCGGGCGTTGGCTCCCGTGGCGGGCAGCACCTGGACGCCGCGCGCGGCGCAGCCAGGCAGGTCGATGTTGTCCAGCCCCACGCCCAGCCTGCCCACCGCGCGCAATCGCGGCGTGGCCGCCAGCACCGCCGCGTCGACCTGCGTGCGGTTGCGCACGATCAGCGCGTCCGCGTCGGCACAGGCGGCGAGCAGATCGCCGCGCCGGTCGGCCAGGTCGGGTTCGTAGCGGACGGTGCAGCGGGCGGACAGCGCGCGGACGGCGGCTTCATCCATGAATTCCGAGATGACGATGAGCATGTGAAAGATTCCTGGGATGGGCGGGGGCGTTGCATTCAAGCGGTCTGAATGCCGGCTTCCTTGATGATTTTGCCCCAGCGCTTCACTTCCGCGCTGAGGTACGTGCCGAATTCGGCGGTACCGCGCGGCCGCGGAATGAAGCCGAGCTTGACCATGCCCTGCTGCATGGCGGGCTTGCGCATCTCGGCCGCGATGGCTTCGCCGGCCGCCTCGACGACCTCGGGCGGCAGCCCCTTGGGCGCCATCACGCCGGTGAAGTTCTCGACGATCAACTCGGGCATGCCGGCCTCGCCCACCGTGGGCACGTCGGGCAGGTCGGGACTGCGCTGCCTGGTGGTCACCGCCAACGCCCGCAGCGAGCCGGCCTGCACGTGCGCCAGCGACTCGGGGTAGTTGGAGAAGATCACGTCGACGTGGCCGCCCATCAGGTCCGTCAGGGACGGCGCGCCGCCCTTGTAGGGCACGTGCATGATCTTGGTGCCGGTCAGTTTCTGGTACAGCGCCAGCGTCAGGTGCGGGGGCGTGCCGTTGCCGCTGGACGCGGCGGTGAGCTTGCCGGTCTCGGCGGCTTTGCGCAGGTCTGCCATGTTCTTGATCGGGCTCTTGGCGTTGACCACCACCATCATGCTCGACGACGCCAGGCCGGCCAGGGGCGTCAAATCCTTCATAAGGTCATAGCCGGCCTTGCCCTCGAACAGCGTGGCGTTGGCGGCGTGCGACAGCGTGATGGCCAGCCAGGTGTAGCCATCGGCCTGCGCGCGCGCCACGAAGGCCGCGCCGATGTTGGCGTTGCCGCCGGGCTTGTTCTCGATGATGACGTTCCAGCCGCGGGCGTCGTTCAGCGCCTTGGCCACGGTGCGCGCGGCCACGTCGGTCAGGCCGCCGGGCGGAAACGGCACGACGTAGTTGATGGGTTGCGCGGGCCACTTGCCCTGTGCCAGCGCGTTGCCCAAGGGCAGGATGCCCATCAGGCCGGCCGCGGCGCCTGCGCACAGCACCTGGCGCCGCCCGGTATCGACGGACGTATCGTTGTTGCGTTGCATGCCTTCCTCCTCCGTGTGTGGAAATGCCCGGACTGTGGCCGGCCTGCTCCGCTGTGCTGCCGCGGGGCGATACCGCGCCCGGGTCTGCTGCCGTCGGCCGCGAGGCGCGGACGACGGGTCTTGCGGCGCGCGCGGCGGCCGTCCGAAGTCTGACGCTTCGATACGGCGCCGCGCGCGGATTTGCCGGGATGGCCGATCAGGCGCTTTCGAACAGGCGCGTCAACACGAACTCGCGGTGGCCCAGCGCCTCGGCCGAGGTCCAGCGGCCGTTGGCCGTGGCCAGCATGCACTCCAGCAGCTTGTCGCCGGCCTGATCCAGGTCGATCTCGCGCTGCAAGAGGCCCGAGGTGTCCACGTCGATGTGTTCGGACATGGTGCGCACGGTGCGCGGATTGGCGCAGATCTTGATGACCGGCAGGATAGGGTTGCCGATGACGTTGCCCTGGCCCGTGGGGAAGAAGTGCACCGCGTAGCCCGAGGCCGCGCACAGCGTCACCATCTCGGCCGCGGCCGACGACGAGTCCATGAACCACAGGCCCTTGTGCGTGGGGATCTCGGCCTTGTCGATCACCCCGTCGATGCGGCATTTCTTGCCGATCTTCTGGATGTTGCCCATGGCCTTTTCCTCGATGGTGGTCAGGCCGCCGGCGATGTTCCCCTTGGTGGGCTGCGATTCGGAGAGGTCGCTGGTCTTCCAGCGGTCGATCATGTCCTGGTAGCGGTTGAACATGAACATGAAGCGCTCGCGCACCGCGTCGTTGGCACAGCGCGCGGCCACGATGTGCTCGCCGCCGGTCAGTTCCGAGGTTTCGCCGAACACCAGCGTGGTGTCCAGGTCGTACAGTTTGTCGAAGGCGTTGCCCACGGTGGGGTTGGCGCCGCAGCCCGACGTAGTGTCGGACTCGCCGCACTTGGTCGATACCCACAGGTCGGAGATGGGGCATTCCACGCGGCGCAGCGCGGTGGCGTAGTGCACGAATTCCTTGGCCTGGCGCGAGGCGCGCATGATGGTGTCGTGGTCGCCGTGCAGCTCGATGCTGAAGCCGGCCACGGGCTTGCCGGTGGCGGCGATGCCGTCGACCACGCGCTTGGTCCAGCCGTCCTCGATGCCGATCACGATGACCGCGGCCACGTTGGGATTGCAGCCCGTGCCGATCAGGGTGCGGAAGTGCAGCTCCAGGTCTTCGCCGAACTGCAGGCGGCCATACGGATGGGGCAGGGCCAGGGTGCCCTTGATGTTGTTCGCGACGGCTTCGGCCGCGGCGTTGGAGATGTCGTCCACGGGCAGCACGATGACGTGGTTGCGCACGCCGACGCGGCCGTTGTCGCGGCGGTAGCCGTGGAAGGTGGTGGAGCGGGAGACGATAGCCATGGCGGGAATCCTGTAATGGGTGGACGAGCGCGCCTTACCAGCGCTTGGTCTTGATGTTGTGCACGTGGGCGTGCTGGCCCGCCTGGATGGGCGCCACCACCTTGCCGATGTCTTCCCCGTACTTGTAGATCGTGTCGCCCACGCCCATGTCGGCCAGCGCCACCTTGTGGCCGATCGGGATGTCCTGGCGGGCGCGGACCTGGATGACGCGGTCCTCGTCCATGATCCAGGCGTTGAGTTCCGTCCCCGCGGTCAGGCCTTCGACCACGACGACGGCCACGGTGTCCTTGGCGTCGTGCAATACGGCGTGAATCATTGTTTCCTCCTGAGGTGTCGCACGGCCGTCCCGCGGCCGGGCTGGAGCACGCATGTTATGGGCCTGCTTTCTCAAAGTCAACTAGATCATATATATGATTTAAATGACTTGAGGCGTTGCGAGCGCAACCGGTAGAATCCCGGGAATCGCAGTCGTTCCGTTCACGATGAACCAGATTCTTCTTCCCGAGGCGCCTCCCGGCAGCCCCCTCTACGAGCAGGTCAAGCAGGCCGTGCTGGCCGCCCTGGCGCAGGGCGAGTGGAAGCAGGGCGACGCCATCCCGCCCGAGAAACAGCTGGCGGAGCGCTTCGGCGTGTCCATCGGCACGCTGCGCAAGGCCATCGACGACCTTGCCGCCGAGAACATCCTGGTGCGCCAGCAGGGCCGTGGCACCTACGTGGCCGTGCACAGCCGCAACTCGCATTTCTTCAAGTTCTTCCGCATCGTCCGCCAGGACGGCCACAAGTCGTATCCCGTCACGGCGTTGCAGCGTTTCCGGCGCGTGCGCGCCAGCGCCCTGGCGCGCGAGAAGCTGGGGCTGGCCACCGGCGCCAGCGTGTTCGAGTTCTCGAACGTGCTTTCCCTTAACGGAGAGCTGGTCCAGACCGACACCATCTGCCTGCCCGATGCGCGCTTCTCCGGACTGACCGAACGCATGCTGCACGAACGCACCGGCACGCTCTACAGCTTCTACCAGGACATGTTCGGCGTGAACGTCATCGCCACCGACGAACGCCTGCGCACCTGCCTGGCCGACCCGCAGCACGCCGCCTGGCTGGGCGTGGCGGAGGGCGCGCCGCTGCTGGAAGTGCGGCGCGTGGCCTATTCCTACAGCCGCCAGCCGGTCGAGTGGCGCGTGTCGCGCGTCAACACCGAGCACTACGAGTATCTGGGCCAGGACGTTGCCCTGGTCTGAGGCGCCGCACGGCCAGGCCGGACCGGCCCCCGCTGCCGCCCGCCAGACCCGGCGGTCCGGGCCAGTGCTAGAATTCACGCTTCGAACGGCGCCGATTTGCCTGATCCGCTTGCGGGCGCCTCTATAAATCCTGCTAAAGAGGTCCGTATGACCCTTCCTGCTCTCGAATCGAGCGAGGCGGTTGCCGCCTCCGCGTCCCAGGCCGATGATCACGGCTCGGTGGGCGTCGTTTCTCCCACTTTCCTGCGCTTCGACGATCCGCTGCCCCTGGCCAGCGGGCAATCGCTGTCGTCCTATGAATTGGCCATCGAGACCTACGGCACGCTGAACGCCGAGCGCAGCAACGCGGTGCTGGTGTGCCACGCGCTGAACGCCTCGCACCACGTGGCCGGCATCGCCGCCGACAACCCCAAGGACGTCGGCTGGTGGGACAACATGGTCGGGCCGGGCAAGCCCGTGGACACCAACCGCTTCTTCGTCATCGGCGTCAACAACCTGGGCTCGTGCTTCGGCTCCACCGGGCCGGCCAGCACCGATCCGGTCTCCGGCCGGCCGTGGGGCGCCGCCTTTCCGGTGCTGACGGTCGAGGACTGGGTGCATGCCCAGGCGCGCGTGGCCGACCACTTCGGCATCGAGCGTTTCGCCGCGGTGATGGGGGGTTCGCTGGGCGGCATGCAAGCCCTCAGCTGGGCCATCACCTGCCCCGAGCGGGTGGCCCACTGCGTGGTCATCGCCAGCACGCCGCGCCTGTCCGCGCAGAACATCGGCTTCAATGAAGTGGCGCGCCGCGCCATCATCACCGATCCCGATTTCCATGGCGGCGACTACTACGCGCATGGCACCGTGCCGCGCCGCGGCCTGTCGGTGGCGCGCATGATCGGCCACATCACGTACCTGTCGGATGACGACATGGCCGAGAAGTTCGGCCGCACGCGGCGCGAGCCCGCCGAGAACGGCGCCTACCGCTACGGCTACGACGTCGAGTTCGAGGTCGAGTCGTACCTGCGCTACCAGGGCGAGAAGTTCTCGCGCTATTTCGACGCCAACACCTACCTGCTGATCACGCGCGCGCTGGACTATTTCGATCCGGCTCGCGACACCGGCGGCGACCTGGCGCGCGCGCTGGCGCCGGCCACCGCCGATTTCCTGCTGGTGTCGTTCTCCACCGACTGGCGCTTTCCGCCCGAACGCTCGCGCGAGATCGTGCGCGCGCTGCTGAAGAACGGCAGCCCCGTCACGTATGCCGAGATCGATGCGCCGCACGGCCACGATGCCTTCCTGCTGGAAGACAGCCGCTATCACGCCGTGGTGCGCGGCTACTACGAACGCATCGCGCGCGAACTCGGCCTGACGGAGCCGGTCGCCGCCCAAGGATGACGCGCCCCATGAATTCTGTATCCGCCCGTTCCGATGCCCCCGCACTGCGCCCCGACCTGGCGCGCATCGCCAGCTGGATCGATCCCGGCAGCCGCGTGCTCGACCTGGGCTGCGGCGACGGCGAACTGCTGGCCTGGCTGCGCGATCACCGCCAGGTGCGCGGCGCCGGCGTCGAGATCGACGACAACCACGTCATCACCTGTGTGCAGCAGGGCGTGAACGTCATCCAGCAGAACCTGGAAGACGGCCTGGCGCTGTTCGACGACAAGCAGTTCGAAACCGTGGTGCTGTCGCAGACGCTGCAATCGATGCACCGCACCGAACACATCCTGCGCGAGATGGCGCGCGTGGCGCGACACGGCGTGGTGTCGTTTCCCAACTTCGGCTACTGGCCGCATGGCTGGGCGCTGCTGCGCGGCCGCATGCCGGTGACCGGCCAGATGCCGTACCAGTGGTACGACACGCCCAACATCCACCTGTGCACGCTGCGCGATTTCGAGGACCTGGCCGCGCGCCTGAAGCTGCGCATCCTGGAACGGGCCACCTTCAACAATGACCGCGAAGTGCGCGTGCTGCCCGGATGGCGCAGCACGCTGGCGGTCTATCGGTTCGCGGCGCCGTAAGCGCCGGCGCCCTGGAGCGGCTGCGCGGTTCCGCCGCGATGCCGCACGTCACGACGCATCGGCGGCCGTGCCGTTCGACGCGTAGGCGGAGGGCGGCTGCCCGAACTGCTTGCTGAAGGCCGTCGTATAGGCGCTGTGGCTGTCGTAGCCACAGGCCAGCGCCACCTGCGTGATGGGCGTCCCCTGCATCAGCGGGGTAAGCGAAGACATCAGCCGTAGCTGCTGCCGCCATTTGCCGAACGTCATGCCGGTGGCTTGCAGAAAGCGCCGGTGGAACGTCTTGCCACCCAGCGCCAGCCTGTCCGCCCACTGCGCGGCGGTGGCGGTATCCGCGGGATCGTTCAGCAGCATCTGGCAAGTGCGGTGTATCGGGCCGCCTGCCCCGCCCATGCCATCGGTGGGCCATGGAAGATGAAACGGAAGCACTGGCTGGGCACGCAGTTCCTCGGCTAGCAGCGCGCCCAGCAAACGCGTGCGCTCAGGCGCGGCCGCGTCGCCGGCGCGGGTCAGCGCCATGATCAACTCGCGCAGCAACCCCGAGACATGGATGACGCAATCCGTCGCCGGCAGGCGGGCGCACACCTCCGTGCGCAGAAACAGGCCATGCGCCCGCAGCGCCACGGGCACGATCAGGCGGTGCGCCACGCCCGGCCGCAGCCAGACCGCCGCCGTGGGCGGCACCAGCCATTGGCCGCTCCCGGCCTCGACCCGCAACAGGCCGCGATCCGCGTAGATCAGGTGACCATGGGGATGGGTATGGACGGGCACGGTGTGGCCCTGTGGATAGCGCACGGCGGCGCCGAACACGGGTACATCGGGAACCTGCCTGGCCGCCAGGTCCAGGGCATGCCCGCCATCTTCTGGAGCGAGGTATCCCATGGCGATGTCGTTTGTCCAAATAAAGAAAGAAGATGTCTATTTTTATGTAGACGGACTGCTCCGGCAAGCCTAGCATGCAAGCGCGAATCCCCACGTCGATCCCACGCATGTTCTTACCCGGTCTCGCGCAATGGCTACTACGGCTGCTCCACGGTCGGGGTCCGCACGCGTCCTTCCGCGTCACGACCCATCCTGATCCCCCCTGACCCCGACCGCGTCAGCTTGTTCCAGGCCAGGGGGATCGGGTGTCATCGATTGTCTTGGAGCATCCCATCATGCTGGCTGACCCTTCCCCCAAATACCATCCCGTTCCCCCGGTCGATCTTGCCGACCGCCGATGGCCCTCGCGCACGCTGACGCGGGCACCGGTCTGGCTGTCCACCGACCTGCGCGACGGCAACCAGGCGCTGTTCGAGCCGATGAACCGTGACCGCAAGCTGCGCCTGTTCGATGAGTTAGTGCGCATCGGTTTCAAGGAAATCGAAGTGGGCTTCCCCGCCGCGTCGCGCACCGATTTCGACATCGTGCGCCACCTCATCGACGCGGGCCGGATTCCCGACGACGTCACGCCCATGGTCATGACGCAACTGCGCGATGACCTGATCACCGACACGGTGCGCAGCGTCGCGGGCGCGCGGCGGGTGATCGTGCATTTCTACAACGCCATCGCGCCGGCCTGGCGAGAGATCGTCTTCGGCATGAGCGTGCCGCAGATCGTCGAGATGGTGGAGCGCCATATCGAAAGGTTCAAGCAGTTGACGGCCGAGCATCCCGAGACCGAATGGGTCCTGCAATACTCGCCCGAGACGTTCTGCATGGCCGAACTGGATGTCTCGCTGGCGGTCTGCAATGCCGCCATCCGCGCCTGGGACGCCGGGCCGCGGCGGCCGATGATCGTCAATCTGCCGACGACCGTGGAGGTCTCCACGCCCAACGTCTTCGCCGATCAGATCGAATGGATGGACCGGCGGCTGGAACGGCGCGAACACATCGTGCTGTCCGTGCATCCCCATAACGACAGGGGCACCGGCGTGGCGTGCGCCGAACAGGCCATGCTGGCCGGCGCGCAGCGGGTCGAAGGCTGCCTGTTCGGCAATGGCGAGCGCAGCGGCAACGTCGATGTGGTGACGCTGGCGCTGAATCTGTATACCCAGGGCATTGCGCCGGGACTGGATTTCTCCGACATCGCGGCGGTGGCGCGCGTGGCCGAGGATTGCACCGCGCTGCCCATCCATCCCCGCCATCCGTACGTGGGGGATCTGGTGTTCACCGCATTCTCCGGGTCGCACCAGGACGCCATCGCCAAGGGATTCGCGGCGCAGAAAGCCGATGCGCGGTGGCGCGTGCCCTACCTGCCGATCGACCCGAAGGATCTGGGCCGCACCTACGACAGTATCGTGCGGGTCAACAGCCAGTCGGGCAAGGGCGGTATCGCGTTTCTGCTGCAACGCGACCACGGCATCGTCATGCCCCGCCGCATGCAGGTGGAGTTCAGCGCCATCGTCCAGGCGCTGGCCGACGCCAGCGAGACGGAACTGAGCAGCGAGCAGATCTGGGCGGTCTTCGACCGCACGTATCTCGCGGCGGTACGAGGGCAATCCGACTTCATCCATCGCGACCACCATCTGTTCGAGCATGCGGACGGGCAGGGCATCCGGCTGGAACTGGCGAATGCGCAGGGGCAGGTCCGGGTCGTCGAGGGAACCGGCAACGGGCCGATCGCCGCGACCGTGGCGGCGCTGGGGGGGACATTGCGCATCGACAGTTATGAGCAGCGCAGCCTGGGCGCGGGTTCCGATGCGGTGGCCGTCGCGATTGTCGAGGCTGCCGTGCCCGGAGTGCCCGGTTCGCGTTTCGGCGTGGGCCGCCACCCGAACATCGCCACCGCGTCGGTCCTGGCCGTGCTGGGGGCGGCGGCAAGGTTCTGAGCGCAGCGGGTGACGGCCCGCCTTTACAGCTGGATGTCCGACACCTTGGGCACCGGCGCGGGATTCCGCGGCGCGGCGGCGCCGGCCTGCACGCCCGACAGGCTGGGCGACGGGATCGCCAGTTGCAGCGCCTGCTCGGTGTCGCGCCACACGGTGGCCAGCAGCTCGGGATTCTCGTTCAGCTTCCTGCCGTAGCTGGGAATGATCTGGTGCAGCTTGTCCTGCCAGGCGGCCGATTTCACCTGATCCGGGAAGGCGCGCTGCAGCAGCGACAGCATGATGGCCGGCGAGGTCGAGCCGCCAGGCGAGGCGCCCAGCAGGGCGGCGATGGATCGGTCCTTCGCCATGACGATCTCGGTGCCCAGCTTCAGCTCGCCGCCCTTTTCGGGATCGTTCTTGATGATCTGCACGCGCTGGCCAGCCTGCCACAGGCGCCAGTCTTCATCGCGGGCCTCGGGCATGTAGCGGCGCAGTTCGTTCATCTGCTCTTCCTTGGACAGGGAGAGCTGCTCGGCCAGGTACTTCACCAGCCCGAACTCGTGCACGCCGACCTGCATCGACGGGATCAGGTTGCTCATCGTCAGCGACGCGGGCAGGTCGAAGTACGAGCCTTCCTTCAGGAACTTGCTCGACCAGGTGGCGAACGGGCCGAACAGCAGCACGCGCTTGCCGTCCAGCACCCGCGTGTCCAGGTGGGGCACCGACATCGGGGGCGAGCCCGTTTCGGCCATGCCGTACACCTTGGCCAGGTGGCGCTGCGCGATCTCGGGATTCTCGGTGACCAGGAACGCGCCGCCCACGGGAAAGCCGCCGTACTGCCTGCCTTCCGGGATGCCGGACTTCTGCAGCAGCGGCAGCGCCGCGCCGCCCGCGCCGATGAACACGAAGCGCGCGTCGACCGTCTGGATCTTCGAGCCGTCCTTCATGTCGAAGGCCGAGACGCGCCAGGTGCCGTCCGGGTTGCGCGTGATGGAGCGCACTTCATGGCCGGTCGACAGCTTCAGTTTCGACGTGCCGGTCAGGTGGCTGTAGAACTGGCGGGTGATCTCGCCCAGGTTCACGTCGGTGCCCAGCGGCGAGCGCGTGGCGGCCAGCATCTGGCCGCTCTGGCGGCCTTCCATCATGACCGGCACCCATTCGGCGATCCTGGCCGGGTCGGTCGTCAGCTCCATGCCGGTGAACAGCGGGCTGGCCTGCAGGGCGGCGACGCGCTTCTTCATGAAGTCGACGTTCTCCTGGCCCCAGACCAGGTTCATGTGCGGCGTCGAATTGATGAACTCGCGCGGCTGGCCCAGCACGCCGCGGCGCACCTGGTGCGACCAGAACTGGCGCGAGACCTGGAATTGCTCGTTGATCTCGATGGCCTTGGCGATCTGGACATTGCCGTCGACGTCCATCGGCGTGTAGTTCAGCTCGCACAGGGCCGAGTGGCCGGTGCCCGCGTTGTTCCAGCCGTTGGAGCTTTCCTGCGCCACGCCGTCCAGGCGTTCGAAGATTTCGAGCGACCACTTGGGTTCGAGCTCGGTCAGGTAGGTGCCCAGCGTCGCGCTCATGATGCCGCCGCCGATCAGCAGCACGTCCACATTGCGGTCGGCTTTCTCGGCGCGGTACTGGTCGTCGGAGAGGGCGTGATAGCCGATCGCCACGGCGCCGGCGCCCAGCGCGGCGGTGCCCAGGAAATGGCGGCGGGTGAAGGAATGCTTGCTGGCGGCGCGGGTTTTCGCGTCAGCGTTGGGTTTCGAGGCCAATTTTATTGGTGCTCCGGGGAGATCACCCTGATGAGGGCAGGGTCTTGAATCCAGCCGGATGCCCGGCTGATTGACTTATCTCCCCCAAGCGCAACCGCCTGTGCCCACGGTGGGGATTTTCCATCCAGGGCGTGCGAGTTGCGGATGCCGGCTTGCTCTGGCGCATGGAACCAGAAAACGCGCGTTTCTTCTTGTTCGGCAATTGGGGATTCTACCAAAGCCAGCGGCGGAGGGCCGCCTTTCGGTAAGATGCCGGAACCGGGCGGGCCGAGATGCCTGCCCCGATATCGACGGAGAGTGGTCATCGCAGACGCAGAAGCGCCCGCCGCGGGCAAGGTGTATCTCAGCCGCCGCGTGGCGCCGTTGCTGGCGCTGGGGTTCGCCAGCGGGTTGCCGCTGGCGCTGACCAGCGGCACGTTGCAGGCATGGGCCACCGTCGAGAACATTTCCCTGCAGCAAATCGGTTTTCTCACGCTGGTGGGCAGCGCCTACACGCTGAAATTCCTGTGGGCGCCGTTGATCGACCGCTATGCCCCGCCGTTCCTGGGCCGCCGCCGTGGCTGGATGCTGATCGCGCAGTTGCTGCTGGCGGTCAGCATCATGTGCATGGGGCTGATGTCTCCGTCCTCCGCGCTGATGCCGCTGGCCCTGCTGGCGGTATTCGTGGCGTTTCTCTCGGCCACGCAGGACATTGCCTTCGACGCCTATTGCACCGATGTCCTGCGCAAGGAAGAACGCGGCGCGGGGGCGGCGGTCAGGGTGATGGGCTACCGTGTCGCGATGCTCGTGTCGGGCGGGTTGGCATTGGTCCTGGCCGACGACTGGTTTGGCTGGAACAACACCTATATGTTGATGGGGCTGTTGATGCTGGCCTGCATCCCGGCCACGCTGTGGGCGCCCGAACCCGAGGTGCCCGCTGCCGCGCCTCGCAGTCTCAGCGCCGCGGTCGTCGAGCCATTCCGGGATTTCTTCGGCAGGCGCGGTGCGCTCGGCATGCTTCTGCTGATCGTGCTCTACAAGCTGGGTGACGCCTTCGCCGGCGCGCTCTCCACGACTTTTCTCATCTCGGGCGCCGGATTTACGGCGAGCCAGGTGGGAGAGGTGAACAAGATCATGGGCCTGGCGGCCACGATCATCGGCGCCCTGGCGGGCGGCAGCCTGATGTCACGGTGGGGCCTGTATCGGTCGTTGCTGGTGTTCGGCCTGCTGCAAGCGGTGTCCAACCTGGCCTACTGGCTGATCGCGGTCAGCCCGCGCAACATCTGGCTGATGGGCGCCGCCGTCGGCGTCGAGAACCTTTGCGGCGGCCTGGGTACGGCGGCCTTCGTCGGCCTGCTGATGGCAATGTGCCGGCAACGGTTTTCCGCTGCCCAGTTTGCGCTGTTGTCCGCCCTGTCCGCCGTGGGACGGACTTATCTGGCCGGCCCGTTGACGCCCGTGCTGGTGCATTATCTCGATTGGCCCGGCTTTTTCCTGGTCACCGTGGCGATCGCGCTGCCTGGTCTTTTGCTGTTGCATTTACGCCGCAACGAGATCGCTACTTTAGAGCGAGATGGGGTGAATTAATCCTCTATTCACGTTTCCGTGAGCCACATCCCGTAACCCGATGGTACTGTTAGCGCCTGCAATACCTTTGCAGCGCTCGTCCCATCCGGGCGGCACACCGAGAACATGGCGGGCCCAACAGGCTCGAAAAAAGAGGAGAAGGACCCATGAAGCGTTTTGTACCGGCTCTGGTACTGGCTGGCGTTTTCGCCGGCACGGCCCACGCCGAAACCAGCGTGACCCTCTACGGCATTGCCGACATCAGCATCCGTTACCTTAATCATGGCGAGAACGGCAACAGCCGCATCGGCATGAACAATGGCGCCATCTCGGGCAGCCGTTGGGGCCTGCGCGGCACCGAAGACCTCGGTGGCGGCAATTCGGCCTTCTTCCGCCTGGAAAATGGCTTCAACGTCCAGAACGGCCAGCGTTCCGACTCCAATCGCCTGTTCAGCCGCCAAGCCTACGTGGGCCTGGACGGCGGCAGCGCCGGCGCCATCTCGTTCGGCCGCCAGGACACCGCGCTGTTCACCCTGCTGGCCGATACCTTCGATCCCCTGACCGTCGGCAACTACGACCAGAACTCGTGGCTGCCCGTGGCCCTGTCGCGCGCCCGCAGCGACAACTCCATCCGCTACCGCAACAACAAGCTGGGCGGCCTGGACGTGGTGCTGCAATACTCGTTCAATTCCGACGTCACCGGCGGCGAGAGCTTCAGCGACCGCAAGCTGGGCCAGCAATATGGCGGCACGCTGGCCTACACGGCCGGCCCCTTCCAGATCGGGGGCGGCTACCAGCTGTCGCGTTCGTCGGCCAACTCGGACTTCGACCAGCGCGTCTGGAACCTCAACGCCTCGTTCAAGGTCATCGAAGAGGTCAAGCTGTTCGCCGGCTACCTCAATGGCCGTGACGAAACCGGCTGGGTCAACGCCGTCATGGGCAACACCGACGGCGGCGCCGGCCTGCAGCGCAAGGACAGCGGCTACTTCCTGGGCGCCACGTATTCGCCGGGCGTGTGGTCGTTCACCGCCGCCGGTTACTACGACCGCAGCAAGAACGTGGTCGAAGAGGGCGACAAGGGCCGCCGCTGGGCCGTGGTGGGCGTGGCCGAATATGCCCTGTCCAAGCGCACGCAACTGTACGGCACCGTCGACTTCAACAAGGTCAGCGACGCCGCCAGCAGCGAAATCCCCGGTGGCTCGACCCAACTGGGCGCCGCCGTGGGCATGCGTCACATCTTCTGATCACGCGCCTGGCGCCCGCCAGGCTTCGTGCGAACAAAACGGGCGGTATGCCGATGGCGGCGTGCCGCCCGTTTTGCATGGCGCGAGCGGTTCTTGCCGACCATGAAAAAGCGGCCTGTACGCCAGGCCGCCCTCCGGTGTCACTGCAGTGGCTCAATCCTCCAGTTTCGATGGATCCAGGCGCGCGTGGTTGCGGTTCACCAGCATGGTGATGCCCCACATCACCACGCCCAGCAGCAGCAGCCAGCCGGCCACCTGATACTGGATGACGTCGCGGCCGGTCACGGGCGTCACCAGGAAAATGCAGGCGATCGCGCCCAGCCACGGGAAGAAGGTCTGGATGCGGAAATGCTCGTGCTCCACCTTGTCGCGGCGCAGCACCAGCACGGCCACGTTCACGAAGGCGAACACGCCCAGCAGCAGCAGCGCGGTGGTGCCGCCCAGCGAGCGGATGGCCTCGGAATCCGAGTTCGACACCAGGATGATCAGGCCCAGGCCCAACGCCGTGGTGAACAGGATGGCGGCCCATGGGGTACGGGTGCGTTCATGGACGCTGGCCAGGAACTTGGGCAACACCCCCTGGCGCGACATGCCGTACAGCAGGCGGCTGGCCATCATCATGTTGATCAGCGCCGAGTTGGCCACCGCGAACATCGAGATGATGGGCATGATGGTGCCCATGGGCAGGCCCGGCGCGGCGCGCTGCACCACCAGCACCAGCGGCGTCTTGCTGGCCGCCAGTTCGCCCACCGGAATCAGCGCCACGGCGCAGATCGACACCAGCACGTAGATGACGGCCGTGATGCCCAGGCCGGTCAGCATCACCTTGGGGAAGATCTTGTTGGGATTATGCGTCTCCTCGGCCATGTTCACCGAGTCCTCGAAGCCCACCATGGCGAAGAAGGCCAGCGCGGTGGCCGAAGTCACCGCCAGGAACACGCTCTTGTCCTCGGGCGTATCGAAGGCCACCACCCGCGAGAAGTCCGCCTGGCCGCCCGCGATGGCGTAGAAGCCCAGGCCGATCACCAGCAGCAGCCCGCTCAGTTCGATCAGCGTCAGCACGACGTTGGCCTTCACGCTTTCGGACACGCCGCGGAAGTTGACGATCATCACCAGCAGCATGAAGCCCACCGCGCCCAGGGTGACCATGCCGGCGTCGGCCTTCATGCCCATCGCCGCGAAAAGGTTGGCCGCGAAGGCGTTGGAGGCCGTGGCGGCCGAGGTCAGGCCCGAGCACATCACGGCAAAACAGATGATGAAGGTGAGGAAGTGCACGCCGAACGCCTTGTGCACATACAGGGCGGCGCCGGCGGCTTTCGGGTATTTGGTGACCAGTTCGAGATACGAGAAGGCGGTGAGCAGCGCCACCGCGAAGGCGACCAGGAAGGGCGCCCAGGCCGCCCCGCCCACTTCGGCCGCCACCTGCCCGGTCAGCGCATAGACCCCGGTGCCCAGAATGTCGCCGACGATGAACAGCAGCAGCAGCTTCGGACCCATCACCCGTTTCAGTTGGGTGTCCTGACCTGTCGTGGTGGCTTCTGCAGTGGCCATCGTGCTTCTCCGGGAATGTTATGGGGGATACAGCGTGGTGTGTCCCGATAAATTCTACGCAGGGAAGAGGGATGTAACCGTAATTGCGGTGAAACGAAATGTCTAAGTTGTCGGGGAAAGTGAAGCCCGCCACGGCGTGCTGAAAGCCCTCCTTCCGGCGCCTGCCATGACGCGGCGGCGTCGATGAATCGCTCGTTGACAGGCGGTTTGGCGTAGCATGCGCGCCATGTCACGCTCCGCCCGCCTGTTCGATCTGCTGCAAGTGCTGCGCCGCCACCGGTTGCCGGTCAGCGGCCGTGCGCTGGCGGCCGAGCTGGGCGTCAGCCTGCGCACGCTGTACCGGGACATCGCCACCCTGCAGGCGCAGGGCGCGCACATCGAGGGCGAACCCGGCGTGGGCTACGTGCTGCGGCCCGGCTTCATGCTGCCGCCCCTGATGTTCACCGAGGACGAGATCGAGGCGCTGGTGCTGGGGTCGTTGTGGGTGGCCGAGCGCACCGATCACCGCCTGCGCGATGCCGCGCGCAATGCCCTGGCGCGCATTGCCGCGGTGCTGCCCGACGATCTGCGCGCGGGGCTGGATGCCTCGACGCTGATGGTGGCGCCGCCCGCCGAAGCCATTCCTCCCGATGGGGTCGAACTGGCCGTCATCCGCCAGGCCATCCGGGCCGAGCAGAAGCTGGAGATCGGCTATCGGGACGAGGCCGGCGCGGAATCGCGCCGCCTGATCTGGCCGTTCGGCCTGGCCTTTTTCGACCGCGTGCGCATCGTGCTGGGCTGGTGCGAGTTGCGGCAGGGCTACCGCCATTTTCGCGTCGACCGCATCGCCAATGCCGTGCCGCAGGAGATACGCTACCCGCGCCGCCGCCATGCCTTGCTGAAGGAGTGGAAGGTGCGCGAACAGCAGGCCCGCTCCCTGGATTGATGCTGCCATAAACTGGCAGCATGGGTGCCTATCATTCCCTCCGGTCAATCAACCCCCAGGGAGTCACCCCTCATGCAGCACCCGAATCAACTCATTCTGTACGTCGACAATCCCGAGGCCAGCGGCCGTTTCTACGCGGGCCTGCTGGACACCCAGCCGATCGAGGCCAGCCCGGGTTTCGTGCTGTTCGTGCTGAATTCCGGCCTGAAGCTGGGGCTGTGGGCCAAGCCTGCGGTCAAGCCCCGTCCGGTGGCCTCGGCCGGCTGCACGGAGCTGGGTTTTCCGATGAAGTACGTGGACCAGGTGGATGCCGTGCATGCCGACTGGACGGCGCGCGGCGTCAGTATCGCGCAACCGCCCACGGATATGGATTTCGGCCGCACGTTCCTGGCATTGGACCCGGACGGGCACCGGTTGCGGGTGTATGCCCTGTTGGCGTAATGGCGGCTACAGCGCCGCGCCGTCCACCCGCTTGACCGGGATGGCCGCCAGGTCGATGCCTTCCAGGCAGCGCACGTTGATGGCCCAGCCTTCGAAGGGTGTCATGCCCGCGGCGCGTTCTGCCGGCGTGGGCGCGCTGGGCTTGCGAAAGGGCAGGATGCCGCAGACGCCGCAGAAATAGTCGCGGCCGGTGCGGCTGCCCCATTCATACACCTTCAGGTCCGCCAACGGCGTCAGCAGGCGCAGCGCCGATGCCGGCACGCGGTGGATCAGCGCGCCGCGCCGCCGGCAGACCGAGCAATTGCAGCAGCGCACGTGGTCCGGTTCGAGTTCGACCTCGAACCGGCAGGCGCCGCAATGGCACGATCCCTGGTAGACCGGCATGGCGTCACAGCGTCCAGTCGTAATCCACCGTCAGGGGCGCGTGGTCGCTGAAGCGTTCGTCCTTGTAGATGGACGTGGAGCGGGCGCTCCTGGCGATGCCAGGCGTGCAGATCTGGTAGTCGATCCGCCACCCCACGTTCTTGGCCCAGGCCTGGCCGCGGTTGCTCCACCAGGTGTATTGGTCGGGCCGGTCGTCCAGTTGGCGGAACACGTCCACGAAGCCGCGCTTGTCGAACACGTCGGTCAGCCAGGCGCGCTCTTCGGGCAGGAAGCCCGAGTTCTTCAGGTTGCCCTTCCAGTTCTTCAGGTCGATCTCTTTGTGGGCGATGTTCCAGTCGCCGCAGATGACGAACTCGCGGCCGGTGCTGCGATGCTCTTCCATCATGGCGTCCAGCCACGGGCCGAAGCGGTCCAGGAAGCGGTACTTGGCCTGCTGGCGCTCGTCGCCGCTGGAGCCCGAGGGCAGGTAGGCGCTGATGACCGACAACGTTTTCCAGTCGGCGCGGATGATGCGGCCTTCGGGGTCGAACTCTTCGCAGTTCAGGCCCGTGGCGACATTCTCGGCCGGCTGCTTCAGGTAGATGCCCACGCCGCTGTAGCCCTTTTTCGTGGCATGGCAGAAGTGGCCGTTGTAGCCGGGCGGGTGGCGCAGGTCGTCGGTCAGGTCCTCGTGGGACACCTTGATTTCCTGCAGGCACAGCACGTCGGCGTCGTGGGTGGCCATCCAGGGCTGCAGGCCCTTGCGGAAGGCCGAGCGGATGCCGTTGAGATTGATCGAGGTGATGCGCAGCACGGGAAACTCCTGTCGTTCTGGGGCCGGCTTGGACGCCGCCCAAGCGGGGGGCGGCAAGCGGGCAGGGCTAACCCACGACTTTAACCGAGCCGGACGGCGGGGCCACCCATGCGATTCGCAGGATCGCCGATAATGGCGGTATTCCCCAGAACCGCCCGCAAGCACTTTTCCGGATCTCCGCATGGCCGCTACCCCTTCCTCCACTTCCGCCGATTTCGTTCGTTTCGCCCTGGACGAGGGCGTGCTGCGCTTCGGCAGCTTCAAGGTCAAGTCGGGCCGCATCAGCCCCTATTTCTTCAACGCCGGCCTGTTCAACAGCGGCCGTTCGGTGGGCAGGCTGGCGCAGTTCTATGCGCAGTCGCTGGTGGAGTCGGGCATTTCGTTCGACATGCTGTTCGGCCCGGCCTACAAGGGCATTCCGCTGGCCACGGCCACCGCGGTGGCGCTGGCCGGCCATCCCGGCATGCAGGGCCGCGACGTGCCCTTCGCCTACAACCGCAAGGAAGCGAAGGACCATGGCGAGGGCGGCACCCTGGTGGGCGCGCCCCTGCAGGGCCGAGTCGTCATCATCGATGACGTCATCACCGCCGGCACCTCGGTGCGCGAGTCGGTGGAAATCATCCGCGCCGCGGGCGCCGAACCCGCCGCCGTGCTGATCGCGATGGACCGCATGGAGCGCGCCGGCGCCGACGACGCGCTGTCGCCGCACTCGGCCGTTCAGGAAGTGGCCCGCACCTACGGCATGCCGGTGGTCAGCATCGCCAACCTGGGCGACATCCTGGGCCTGCTGCAGCAGGACGCGCAGTTCGCCGAGAACCGCGACGCGGTGCTGGCGTATCGGGCGAAGTACGGGGTGGTGTAACGCGAGTCAGGCGACGCCTGACTCGTTGACGAACAATTCGATCCGATCGGTGGTCCAGGTGGCTACGCCGGTTCCGAAGAAGTCCCTGTCTTCCGTCCAGATGGGGTAGCCATGTGCCAACGCGCAGGCCAGCACGGGCCAATCGTCTGGGTCCCTGTGGTTGATGCGGGCCTGCGCCCGCGCGCAGGCCGAAGCATAGGTGCCCCGATCGACGATGGTTACGGACGTCAGCGTGTCCAGCATGGATTCGTGACGTCGTGCAGGAGCCCCTCGCTTACTCATCAGCCCGGGCAGGTGTTTTCGTACTTCGTCGTAAGCGGTGTTGGGTGTCAGAAACTCAGACGCGGGTTCATATGCCGCGAGAATTCTGCGCACGCGCTGGCCGAGCGTTGCTCGAATGAGGATGTTGGCATCCAGCACGATCAGACGTTCGCGCATGCGTCAGTTGCGCGACGGCTGGATGGGCGCGCTTGCTTGCGCAGCATCTCGAACTCGGCGATGACCTCGTCCATTTCATGGTCGTCCAGCAGATCGGCGAAGGCATCTTCAGCCAGATCCTGTTTCCTCATGGATTGCGCGGGCGGCTTCCGGGCCGGAATGAAGTAGCCGGCGGTTTTTCCGGACTGCGTAACCATGATGGGCATTCCTGATGCGATGTATTCGTCCAATGCCGCGCGAAACTCTTGAAGATCTACGGTTGGCGTGAGCAGGTCGGGGATATCGATCCGGCGCATGATGGGTAGTCCCTATACGAAAGTGTCGTCAGCGGATGACGGGGGTTATCGAGCAGTCAGATGCATCATCGTTGCACGGCAGGTCTGTTTCCGGCTGCCGGGCATGCCGATATCGGACTGAGAAACCCTGGCTCGATTTGTCCATCCTGATGACCCTCAGGGCAAAAAAACAGGCGACCCGCGGGTCGCCTGTTTGTCATGCAGAGCAAGCCGCCCGATCAGGCGTCCAGTTTCTGCTTCAGCAGGTCATTCACCTGCTGCGGGTTGGCTTTGCCCTTCGCGGCCTTCATGATCTGGCCGACCAGCGAGTTGAAGGCCTTCTGCTTGCCCGCGCGGTACTCGGCCACGATGGCCGGGTTGGCGGCCAGGACGTCGTCGATCATGGCGCCGATGGCGCCGGTGTCGCTGATCTGCTTCAGGCCGCGCGCCTCGATGATGGCGTCGGGTTGGCCGCCGTGTTCGCCGGCCCACATGTCCGCGAAGACCGTGCGGGCGGCGTTGTTCGAGATGGTGCCGTCCAGGACGCGGCCCAGCAGCGCGGCCAGCGCGGCGGCCTGCACCGGCGCGTCGGCCAGTTCCTTCTCTTCGCGGTTCAGGGTGGCGGCGACCGAGCCCATCACCCAGTTGGCGGCCACCTTGGCCTGGCCCGCGGGCAGGGCGCCGGCCACGGCTTCGAAGTAGGCGGCCATGTCGCGGCTGGCGGTCAGTTGCGCGGCGTCATACGCGGACAGGCCGTAGTCGGCCTCGAAACGCTGGCGCAGCGCGGCGGGCAGCTCGGGCATGCCGGCGCGCACTTCCTCGACCCATTCGCGGGAGATGACCAGCGGGGGCAGGTCGGGATCGGGGAAGTAGCGGTAATCGTGCGCGTCTTCCTTGCTGCGCATGCTGCGCGTTTCGTCGCGGTCGGCGTCATACAGGCGGGTTTCCTGCACGACCGTGCCGCCGTCTTCGATCAGCTCGATCTGGCGGCGCGCCTCGAACAGGATCGCGCGTTCGAGGAAGCGGAACGAGTTGACGTTCTTGATTTCGGTGCGCGTGCCGAATTCCTTCTGGCCGCGCGGGCGCACGGACACGTTGGCGTCGCAGCGGAACGAGCCTTCCTGCATGTTGCCGTCGCAGATGCCCAGCCACACCACCAGGCCGTGCAGCGCGCGCGCGTAGGCCACGGCTTCGGCGGCGCTGCGCATCTCGGGCTCGGTGACGATTTCCAGCAGCGGCGTGCCGGCGCGGTTCAGGTCGATGCCGCTGCCCGGCCGGCCGTCGGCCAGCGAGTACGCGTCATGCAGCGACTTGCCGGCGTCTTCTTCCAGGTGGGCGCGCGTCAGGTTGACGGTTTTCTCTTCCTCGCCCACGAAGAACGAGAGCGAGCCGCCGATGACCACTGGCAGCTCGTACTGGCTGATCTGGTAGCCCTTGGGCAGGTCGGGGTAGAAGTAGTTCTTGCGCGCGAACACCGAGCGCGGCGCCACGGTGGCCCCCACGGCCAGGCCGAAGCGGATGGCGCGTTCGGCCGCGCCGCGGTTCATCACGGGCAGGCTGCCCGGCAGCGCCAGGTCGACCACGTTGGCCTGGGTGTTGGGCGCGGCGCCGAAGCGGGTGCTGCTGCCCGAGAAGATCTTGGAGTCGGTGGAAAGCTGGGTGTGCGTTTCCAGGCCGATGACGATTTCCCAATCCATCTTTCATTCGTCCTGTGCAGAGGGAGTGCCAGCGGCGCCGGGCCGCCCCAAGGCGCTGGCAGCCCCCTCGGGGGGCACCTGCTGGTGCCAATCGGTGACTTGTTGATAGCGGTCGGCGATGGCCAGCAGGCGGCCTTCGTCGAAGTAGTTGCCGACGATCTGCAGGCCGACGGGGCGATGACCCTGGCCAAAGCCGCACGGAACCGACATCGCGGGCAGGCCGGCCAGACTGACGCCCAGCGTGTAGACGTCGGCCAGCCAGTCGGCGGTGGGATCGTCGCGGTTGTCGCCGATGTTCTTGGCCACCGTGGGCGTGACCGGGCCCATGATGACGTCGCAGTGGTCGGCGAAGGCGCGCTGGAAGTCCTGCGCGATCATGCGGCGCAGGCGCTGGGCCTGCAGGTAGTACGCGTCGTAGTAGCCATGCGACAGCACGTAGGCGCCGATCAGGATGCGGCGCTTGACTTCGTCGCCGAAGCCTTCGGCGCGCGAGCGGCTGATCATCTCGGTCAGGTCGGCGTACTGCGCGGCGCGGTGGCCGTAGCGCACGCCGTCGTAGCGCGACAGGTTGCTCGAGGCCTCGGCCGGCGCGATGACGTAGTAGGCGGGAATGGACAGCTCGGTGCGCGGCAGCGAGATGGCCACGCGCTGCGCGCCCAGGGCCTCGAACTGCTTCAGCGCGGCCTCGATGGCGGCGGCCACGTCGGGCGCCAGGCCGTTGCCGAAGAACTCTTGCGGCACGCCGATGCGCAGGCCCTTCAGGGGCAGGCTGCCGGCGGCGTCGTAGCGCTGCTGCGCGGCGTCGAAGGCGTCGCGCACACGGCCGGGCCGGTTGGCCACGCCGTCGCAGGTTTCGACGCTGGTGGCGTCCTGGGAATCGAAGCCGCCCATGACGTCGAGCAGTTCGAGCAGGTCGCGGCTGGATCGCGCCAGCGGGCCGGCCTGGTCGAGGCTGGAGCCGAAAGCCACCATGCCGAAGCGCGATACGGTGCCGTAGGTGGGCTTGATGCCGCTGACGCCGCACAGCGCGGCGGGCTGGCGCACCGAGCCGCCGGTGTCGGTGCCGGTGGCGGCGGCCACCAGGCGCGCGGCCACGGCCACGGCCGAGCCGCCCGACGAGCCGCCCGGCACGGCGTTCGTGTCCCACGGGTTGCGGACCGCGCCGAAAGCCGAATTCTCGTTGCCCGAACCCATGGCGAACTCGTCGCAGTTCAGCTTGCCCAGCGAGACGGCGCCTGCCTGGGCCAGGCGCTGCACGACGGTGGCGTCGAAGGGGCTGACGTAGCCGGCCAGCATCTTGCTGGCGGCGGTGGTGCGCCAGCCGCGCGTGACGAACACGTCTTTGTGGGCGATGGGAATGCCGGCCAGCGGGCCGGCGGTGCCGGCGGCCAGGGCCGCGTCGGCCGCGGCGGCCTCGGCCAGGGTGAGCTCGGCGTCGATGTGCAGGAAGGCGTTGAGGCCGCTGGCGGCATCGGCCGCGGCCAGGGCGCTGCTGGCCAGCTCGACCGCGCTGACGCGGCGCTGCGCCAGCGCGCCGCGCAGGCCGGCGATGCCGTCGAATTCGT
The DNA here is from genome assembly GCF_900078705.1 of Bordetella ansorpii. GTDB lineage: Bacteria > Pseudomonadota > Gammaproteobacteria > Burkholderiales > Burkholderiaceae_B > Bordetella > Bordetella ansorpii_A. The sequence goes on along the minus strand of NZ_FKIF01000006.1, from coordinate 1,008,214 downwards.
TGTGCAATGCGGAAGTCGACATGGTTTACTCGATGACCTTGGGAACCAGGAACAGGCCGGCCTGCGCGTCGGGCGCGTTGGCCAGCAGCTCGTCGCGGCGGGCTTCGGACGACGGCTCGGTGGCGACGTCGTCGCGCAGGCGCAGCACCACGTCTTCGCGGGCGGACAGCGGGTGGGCCAGCGGTTCGACGCCTTGCGTGTCCACCGACTGCAGACGCTCGATCAGGTGCAGGATGCCATTGAGTTCCTGCTGCGCGCGGCCGCGCTGCTCGGGGGTCAATTCGATTCTGGCCAGCCGGGCGATGCGGGCGACGTCTTGTTCGTTGAGATCCATGGGGCGCGATGGGGGAGAATGGAGGGCGGGCGGAGGCGCCGCGCGGGCATCAGTATGTACAGGCCGGACCCGTTACAAAGCTTGAATAGCCTGCATTTTGACGCTATTTCCGGCGAAATTATAAGTTATGATTCACGGTTTAATCGCCGAGGTCATTGTACGTCCGGCAAACACGGCGACCGGGCCGGGCGCGCAGCCACACGCGAAGCCTGAGCACGCGACATGACCCTAATTTCTGAATCTCGCTGAGCTCTATGTTCGGATTCCTCCGCAGTTATTTCTCCAGCGACATGGCGATCGACCTCGGTACCGCCAACACGCTGATCTACGTCCGTGGCAAGGGCATCGTTCTGGACGAGCCGTCCGTCGTCGCCATCCGCCATGAAGGCGGGCCCAACGGCAAGAAAATCATCCAGGCCGTCGGCAGGGAGGCCAAACAGATGCTCGGCCGCGTGCCGGGCAACATCGAAGCCATCCGCCCGATGAAGGACGGCGTCATCGCCGACTTCACCGTCACCGAGCAGATGCTCAAGCAGTTCATCCGCATGGTGCACCCGCGCAACATGCTGGCCCCCAGCCCGCGCATCATCGTGTGCGTGCCGTGCGGCTCCACCCAGGTCGAGCGCCGCGCCATCCGCGAATCCGCGCTGGGCGCGGGCGCCTCGCACGTGTACCTCATCGAAGAGCCCATGGCGGCCGCCATCGGCGCCGGCCTGGCGGTTTCCGACGCCAGCGGCTCGATGGTGGTCGACATCGGCGGCGGCACCACCGAGGTGGCGGTCATCTCGCTGGGCGGCATGGTCTACAAGGGCTCGGTGCGCGTGGGCGGCGACAAGTTCGACGAGGCCATCGTCAACTACATCCGCCGCAACTACGGCATGCTGATCGGCGAGCCCACCGCCGAACTCATCAAGAAGGAAATCGGTTCCGCGTTCCCGGGGTCCGAAGTCCGCGAGATCGAGGTCAAGGGCCGCAATCTGGCCGAAGGCGTGCCGCGCAGCTTCACGGTGTCGTCCAACGAGATCCTCGAATCCCTGACCGATCCGCTGAACCAGATCGTGTCGGCCGTGAAGATCGCGCTGGAACAGACCCCGCCCGAACTCGGCGCCGACATCACCGACAAGGGCATCGCCCTGACCGGCGGTGGCGCGTTGTTGCGCGATCTCGACCGCCTGCTGCAGGAAGAGACCGGCCTGCCGGTCGTGGTGGCCGACGATCCGCTCACTTGCGTGGTCCGTGGCTGCGGCGAGGCGCTGGAACACCTTGAAAAACTCGGCGCCATCTTCATCAACGACTGAGTCTGTTCCGTCGGCCGGCGCGCGCCTCGCTCGCGCCGGTAGGCGCAGCGGTTGCGGGCGGCAGGGTCCGGGCTGAATTCGATGCAACGACAAGGGACCACTCCCCCGCTATTCCGGCGCGGCCCGCCGGCCGAGGTTCGCCTGGCCGTGCTGGTGGTGCTGGCGCTGACGCTGCTGATCGTCGACTCGCGCCTGCGCGTGCTGGAACCGGTCCGTGGCGCGGTGGCGATCGCGCTTTACCCATTCCAGCGCGCCGTCATGGCGCCGCGCGACCTGGTCAGCCAGGTCGACGAATGGGTCAACGCCGCCAACCTGATCCGTACCGAGAACGAAGCCTTGCAGCGCCAGCGCATCGAGCTGGCGCAGGTCAGTTCGCATGCCGCGCAACTGGCCGCCGAGAACGCCCAATTGCGCCGCCTCTTGGGCGTCGCCGACGCATCGCCCGCGCCGGCGGTGGTGGTCGAGGTGTTGTACGAGCCGCCAGACGCCTTCCAGCAGCGCCTGGTGTTCAACAAGGGCAGCCGCGCGGGCCTGGCGGCGGGCATGCCCGTCATCGACGAAGGCGGGGTGGTCGGCCAGATCGTGCGCACCACGCCCATGACGGCCGAAGCTGCCCTGGTCACCGACGAACGTGTCTCCATTCCCGTGCAGGTGCTGCGCAACGGCCTGCGGCTGATCGCCTTCGGCGCCAACACGCCGGGCACGATCGAGGTGCGTTACCTGGCGGCCAATGCCGACATCCGCGAGGGCGACACCATGGTCACCAGCGGCGTGGGCGGCCTGTTCCCGGCCGGTCTGCCGGTGGGGCGCGTCACGGCCGTCCAGCGCGATACGTCGTCGGGCTTCGCGCGCGCCTTGGCCGAGCCGCTGGCGCATCCCGAACGTTACCGGCATTTCCTGGTCCTGCAGGCCGACGTGGCGCAAGCCAGATCCAACCAGCAGGAGGCCGACGGCGATGGACCGCAGTAAACCGCCCGCGCGCCGCCTGGGCACGCCCAGCAACGTGCATCCCGAACGGCTGGTGCATCCGGCGCACGGCGCATTCGTCTGGGGCACGCTGCTGCTGGTGTGGCTGGTGTCGCTGCTGCCTTGGCGGCAGTGGACGGCCGCGCCCGACATCCTGGCGCTGGTCATCGCCTTCTGGTGCGCGCACGAGCCGCGCCGCGTCGGCCTGGTCACGGCCTTCGTCTTCGGCCTGCTGCTGGACGTGCACGACGCCGGCCTGCTGGGCGGCCATGCTCTGGCCTATACTCTGGTGGCATACGGGTCGGTGGCGCTCTATCGGCGCCTGCAGCGCTTCGAGCTCTGGAGCCAGGCGATGCACATGCTTCCCGTGTTCCTGCTGTCCCAGTTCGCCACGCAGATCGTGCTGGCCTGGCTGGCGGGTCGCTGGCCCGGCTGGAACTGGGCCCTGGGTGCGCTGTTGACGGCGGCGATCTGGCCCATGGTGGGTTGGGTGCTGCTGTTGCCTCAGCGCCGCCTCGACGATGTGGAATCTTCCGCTGGCTAGGCGCCAGGCGGCGGTTATAAATGTTCGAATTCAAGAAGACCGGTCAGCAGCAGAAGCAGCGCTTCCGGCTGCGCGCCTGGGTAGGCGCGGCAGTGGCGTTGTTGTGCTTCGGCGTCTTGATCGGGCGCTTCTGGTATCTGCAGGTCGACCGGTACGAAGGCCTGTCGCAGCGGGCCGACCGCAACCGCATCGCGGTCGTGCCCATCCCGCCGCGGCGCGGCGAGATCCTCGACCGCAACGGCGAGGTTCTGGCCCGCAACTACCGCACTTACACGCTGGACGTCGTGCCGGCCCGCGCCGGCGATCTGGGCAATCTGTTCGATCGGCTGTCGCAGGTGGTCTATCTCAGCCCCAACGACCAGCGCAAGTTCCGCCGCCTTGTCGGCGAGTCGGGCCGCTATGCCACGCTGACGCTGCGCAACAACCTGAACGACACCGAGGCGGCCTGGTTCGCCGCGCACGCCTTCGAGTTCCCCGGCGTCGAACTGCGTGCGCGCTGGGTGCGCGAGTATCCGCAGGGCGCCGCCGCCGGCCACGTGGTGGGCTACATCGGCCGCATCGCCGAGAGCGACCTCGACGAACTGGACCGCGCGGGCGAGTCCGGCAACTACCGTGGCACCGACGTCATCGGCAAGAAGGGCATCGAGAAATCCTGGGAAAGCCAGCTGCATGGCCGCACCGGGGTGGAAGAAGTCGAAGTCACCGCGGGCGGGCGGCCGGTGCGCACGCTGCGCCGCACGGATCCGGTGCCGGGCTCCGACATCATGCTGTCCATCGACATGGGCCTGCAGCGCGTCGCCGAAGAGGCCTTCGAAGGCCGCCGCGGCGCGCTGGTGGCGATCGATCCCGATACCGGCGAGGTGCTGGCCTTCGTGTCGCAGCCCTCGTTCGACCCCAACCTGTTCGTCGACGGCATCGACGTCGAGAACTGGAAGCTGCTGAACGAATCCCCCGATCATCCGCTGATCAACCGGCCGCTGTACGGCACCTATCCCATCGGCTCCACCTACAAGCCGTTCGTGGGCCTGGCGGCCCTGGAACTGGGCAAGCGCAGCGCCACCGAGCGCATCGCCGATCCCGGCTACTACGAATTCGGCGGCCAGCGGTTCCGCAACGCCGGGGGCGCGGCCTACGGCATGACGGACATGCACAAGGCCATCGTGGTGTCTTCCGATACCTATTTCTACTCGCTGGGGCCCGAGATCGGCGTCAACGCCTTGCACGATTTCACCAAACAGTTCGGTTTCGGCCAGATCACGGGAATCGACCTGGATGGCGAGAAGGCCGGCGTGCTGCCGTCCACCGAATGGAAGCGCAAGGCTTACAAGGATCGCGAGCGGCAACGCTGGTATGCCGGCGAGACCATCTCCGTGGCGGTGGGGCAGGGCTACAACTCCTTCACGCTGCTGCAACTGGCGCAGGGCACGTCCACCATGGCCAACAGCGGCCTGTACCGCAAGCCGCACCTGGTGCATGCCGTGCGCGATCCCCGCACGGGCGTGGCCGAGAAGACCAAGTCCGCGCCCGATTACCAGATTCCCTTGAAGCAGCAGAACGTCGACATCATCAAGTCCGCCATGGCCGACGTGGTCAAGTCGGGGACGGCGCGGCGCGCCTTCGCCAATACGGCTTACCAGGCGGCCGGCAAGACGGGCACGGCTCAGGTGTTCAGCCTGCGCGGCTCGCACTACCGCGCCTCGGAAGTGTCCGAGCGGCTGCGCGACCACGCCCTGTTCATGGGCTTCGCGCCGGTCGACCACCCGCGCATCGCGGTGGCGCTGATCGTCGAGAACGCGGGGTGGGGCGCCAGCGTCGCCGCGCCGGTGGCGCGCAAGGTGTTCGATTACTGGCTGGTCGAGCGAGGCCGCCAGCCCACGCGCAGCGCCGAAGGCAAGGATGGCCAAGCCGGCGCCACGGTCGCCGGGGAGCCGGCCGCCCCTGGCGTGGTGTCGTCCCAGGTGTTCAGCGACGTCGAGGCCCTGCGCCCCGCGCGCCAGGCCGCCGCCAAATCCGCCAAGCCCCTCATGCCCGTCACACCCACCACGCCTGCCTCGCCCGGCCCGCGGCCCGCCAGGCCCGCCACGCCGCCGCCCGAGGCCGCGTTGCCGGCCCGGCCGAACGCCGCCGCCGTGGCCGCCGCCCGATCCGGAGCCTCTGAATGAAGCGCCTCGGGCGGGTGTTGCTGCGGGTGGTGATGGCTTTCGACTGGCCGTTGCTGCTGATCCTGCTGCTGTTCGCGGGCCTGGGGCTGACGGTGATGCATTCGGCCGTGGGCAGCACCGACTGGCGCTTCGCCGACCAGTCGCGCAACTTCCTGGCGGCCTTCGTCGCCATGTGGATCGTGGCCCTGGTGCCGCCCAATATGCTGATGAAGATGGCCCTGCCGTTCTACATCATCGGCGTGGTGCTGCTGCTGGGCGTGGAATTCTTCGGCGAGACAAGCAAGGGCGCCACGCGCTGGCTGAACCTGGGCGTCACGCGCATCCAGCCATCCGAGATGATGAAGATCGCCGTGCCGATGATGCTGGCCTGGTACTTCCAGCGTCACGAAGGGGCGGTGCGCATCATCGACTTCTTTGTCGCGGCGGCCATGCTGGCCGCGCCATTTGCCCTGATCGTGCTGCAGCCCGACCTGGGCACGGCCCTGCTGGTCTTCGGCGCCGGCTTCTTCGTCATCTATTTCGCCGGCCTGTCGTTCAAGCTGCTGATTCCGGTGGTGCTGGCCGGCGTGGTGGGGTTGGGCACGCTGGTCTACAACGAAGACCATCTGTGCACGCCCGAGGTCGACTGGGTGGTGCTGCACGACTACCAGAAGCATCGCGTCTGCACGCTGCTCAACCCCAGCTCCGATCCGCTGGGCAAGGGTTTCCACACCATCCAGTCGATGATCGCGGTGGGGTCGGGCGGCCTGTACGGCAAGGGCTACATGCAGGGCACGCAGACCCATCTGGATTTCATTCCGGAACGCACCACCGACTTCGTGTTCGCCGTGTTCGCCGAAGAGTTCGGCATGTACGGCGGCGTGGCGCTGCTGGTGCTGTACGCCCTGCTGATCGCCCGGGGGCTGGCCATCGCACAGAACGGCAGCACGCAGTTCGGCCGCCTGCTGGCGGGCGCGCTGACGATGATGATGTTCATGTACGTGTTCGTGAACATCGGCATGGTCACGGGCATCCTGCCCGTGGTGGGTGTCCCGCTGCCCTTCATGAGCTACGGCGGCACCGCGCTGCTGACCATGGGCATCGCGTGCGGCATCATGATGAGCGTCAGCAGGCATCACAAGCCGCTGAAGAAGTAGGGCCGCCCGTCCTGGGCGCGGCGGTCCTGCCCGATCACTCTTCCAGCGCGCCCGCGGCCACGCCCGGATCGGCCGCCAGGGCGCGGCGGCCGGCAGCCTGGCATGGTTGGCGCGCCTGCGGCTTGACCAGGATCAAGGTGGAGAGCGGCTCTTTCACGTAGCCTTGCCACGTGGCTGGACGGTCGTTCCGCGATCGTCTTGCGCTGCGTCGGACGTGTGCCAGATAATGTTTCTCGACTGTACGACGAACTTCACCGAGGCGGGGGTATTCCCGCTCGATCCGGGTGTCCAGGCGGCGCTGACACCCGGCGCCCCGCACCCTGTCTTCGCAAGGAATTCGTTATGCCCGATCGGCTGAAGGCCGTGCTTGCCTATTTCCAGCAAAGCGTGCCGTTTCGCCTGGTTCCCGCGGCCATCACCACGGTCTTCCTGGTCTTCATGCTGCTGTTGCCCGTGCCCGACGGGCTGACGCCCAAGGCCTGGGCGCTGGTGGCCATCTTCCTCACCACCATCCTGGCGATCATCCTGAAGGTGATGCCCATCGGCGTCATGGCGATGATGGCCATGACCATCGTGGCGCTGTCGCAAGTCACTTCCACCTCGTCCAAGGGCGCCATCGCCGATGCGCTGTCCAGCCTGGCCAATCCCCTGATCTGGCTGATCGTCGTGGCGATCCTGGTGTCGCGCGGCCTGAAGAAGACCGGGCTGGGCCAGCGCATCGGCCTGATGTTCATCTCGCGCCTGGGGCGCAAGACCGTGGGCATCGGCTACGGCCTGGCGGTGTGCGAACTGGTGCTCGCGCCGTTCACGCCCAGCAACACCGCGCGCGGCGGCGGCATCGTGCATCCCATCATGAAGGCGATCGCCAGCGCCTTCGGCTCCGATCCGGCCAAGGGCACCGAGCGCAAGATGGGCACCTATCTGTCGCTGGTCAACATGCACGCCAACACCATCACGTCGGGCATGTTCATCACCGCCACGGCGCCCAACCCGCTGGTGGTCGACTACGTCGCGCGGGTCACCAATCAAAGCCTGCACCTGTCCTGGACCACCTGGGCGCTGTGCATGCTGCTGCCCGGCCTGACCTGCCTGCTGCTGATGCCGCTGCTGCTGTCGGTGCTGGCGCCGCCCGAGGTGAAGGCCACGCCGGATGCGGTGGATTACGCCCGCACCGAATTGCAGCGCATGGGGCCGCTGTCGGGCGGCGAACGGGTCATGATCGGCACCTTCGGCATCCTGCTGGTGCTGTGGGCCAACCTGCCCGCCATGGTGTTCGGTCCGGCCTTCACGCTGGATCCCACCGTGGTCGCCTTCGTCGGCCTGTTCATCCTCATCATCACGGGCACGATCGATTGGGACGACGTGCTGTCCGAGAAGAGCGCCTGGGATACGCTGATCTGGTTCGGCGCACTGGTCATGATGGCCGAGCAACTGAACAAGACCGGCGTCATCGCCTGGTTCTCGGCCCTGCTGAAGAACGGCATCGTGTCGGCCGGTCTGGGCTGGGAGGCGGCGGCCGCGCTGCTGGTGCTGCTGTTCGTCTTCTCCCACTACTTCTTCGCCAGCACGACCGCGCACATCAGCGCCATGATGCTGGCCTTCCTGACCGTGGGCGCGGCCCTGGTGCCGCCGCAGTACCTGACGCCGTTCCTGTTGATGATGGTGGCGGGCTCCACCATCATGATGACGCTGACCCACTATGCCACGGGCACCTCGCCCATCATCTTCGGCAGCGGCTACGTCACGCTGGGCACATGGTGGCGCGTGGGCTTCGTCATGTGCGTGATCGAGCTCGTCATCTATGCCGTGCTGGGCGTGATGTGGTGGAAGCTGCTGGGCATCTGGTGATGGGGCACGCAGCGCCTCCCGCCTGAAAGCCGCAATGGCGCCGCGAGGCGCCATTGCGCATTCCGGGCAGCGCCTGTCAGGCCTGGCCCAGCACGATGCGCAACTGTTCGTCCAGATGGGCCGTGGGCGTCACCCGCCAGCCGCTTTGGGCGTACCGCAGCCAGCGGCCCATCACGAAATGGGTCAGCAGGCTGGCGTGCGCCGCCACGTTGGTGTCGGCGGGCAGGGCGGATTCGCTGACCGCGTTTCGCAGGCATTGTTTCAGCGTGGCCTCGATGCGGTCGTTGACGTGGTTGATGCGTTCCTGCAGCCGGTTGTCCTCGGTGACCAGGGCATCGCCCGTCAGCACGCGCGTCATGCCGCGGTTGCGTTCGGAGAAGGCCAGCAGCATGCCGAGGGTCTTGCGCGCCTGCGACAGGCCGTCGGGCTCGGTGGCGCCGATCTGGTTGACCAGGGTGAAGATGCTGGTCTCGATGAATTCGATCAGGCCCTCGAACATCTGGGCCTTGCTGGCGAAATGCCGGTACAGCGCGGCTTCGGACACCTGCAGGCGAGCCGCCAGGGCGGCCGTGGTGATGCGCGAAGCGTGCGGCTGTTCCAGCATCTCAGCCAGCATCTGCAGGATCTGGTGCTTTCTTTCGCCGGGTTTGCTGGCCATGGGTGGGGCCTGTAATTAGTGGGCGGTGGATGGAAAGCCGGCCTGCGCTCATCCGCGCAGGGGGCGGCGGCGCAGCAGCAGGTCGCGAATCGAGTTTACTCGTAAGTCGACATAACTTGGACGGCTGCGCGCGGCTTTCGCAAACGGGGTGCCCGGATGGTAAACATGCACCGTGCGCACGCCGGCCTGCCGCGCGCCGCGCAGGTTGGCCAGGGTGTCTTCCACCAGCACGGTCCGTGACGCCGGCACGCCTTCGCGCGCCAGGACGTAGCGCATCAGGGCGACGGACGGTTTGGGCCGGAACTCGCCTTGCAGGCGCATGTGTTCGATGGCCCACAGGCTGTCGAACTGCTGCAGGATGCCCAGGTGGCGCAAGACCGCCCGGGCATAGTGGAAGGGCGCGTTGGTCAGCAGCACCTTGCGGCCGGGCAGGCTGCGCAGGCGCTGCGCCAGGCCGCGCTCGGCGCGGATCAGCGGCGCGACGTCGAAGCTGTGGCTGCGCAGCAGGAATTCGTGGGGGTCGACGCCGTGGTGGCGCACCAGGCCGATGACCGTGGCGCCATAGCGCTTCCAGTATTTCTGGCGCAGCAGGTTGGCTTCGTCGATGTCGACGCCCAGCGCTTCGGACACCGCCTCGGTCATGCCCCGGTCGATGCGCGGGAAGATGGCGTGGGAGGTGTCGTGCAGCGTGTTGTCCAGGTCGAACAGCCACAGGCGCTGCGGGGCGCCCGTGGCCACGCGGCGGCTGCGGCGCTGACGCGCCGCGGGCCGCAGCAAATGCCTGCGTGCCAGCATCAAACGGCGCTGATCATCGTGCCGACGCCCTGGTCGGTCAGGATCTCGAGCAGCAGGCAGTGGGGAACGCGGCCATCGACGATGTGCACGGCGTTCACGCCGTTCTTGGCGGCGTCCAGCGAGGACGAGATCTTGGGCAGCATGCCGCCCGAGATGGTGCCGTCGGCGAACAGTTCGTCGATGGTCTGGGCGGACAGCTTGCGCAGCAGGTTGCCGCTCTTGTCCAGCACGCCCGGGGTGTTGGTCATCATCAGCAGCTTCTCGGCGCCCAGCACCTCGGCCATCTTGCCGGCGACCACGTCGGCGTTGATGTTGTAGGCGGTGCCGTCTTCACCGTAGCCGATGGGCGAGATGACCGGAATGAACTGGTCGTCCTGCAGGGCCTTCACCACGGCCGGCTCGACGCGGGAGATGTCGCCCACGAAGCCGATGTCGATCGGTTCGGCGGGGTTGTCCTTGTTGGCCATCAGCTTCTTCTGGGCCTGGATCAGACCGCCGTCCTTGCCGGTGAGGCCCACGGCCTTGCCGCCGACCTCGTTGATCATCATGACGATGTCCTGCTGGACCTGGCCGCCCAGCACCCACTCGACCACTTCCATGGTCTCGGCGTCGGTGACGCGCATGCCCTGGATGAAGGTGCCCTGCTTGCCGATGCGGCGCAGGGCGTCGTCGATCTGCGGGCCGCCGCCGTGGACCACCACGGGGTTCAGCCCGACCAGCTTGAGCAGCACCACGTCGTGGGCGAAGCTGCGCTGCAGGCGCTCTTCGGTCATGGCGTTGCCGCCGTACTTCACCACGATGGTCTTGCCGTGGAATCGTCGGATATAGGGCAATGCCTCGGAGAGCACGGCAGCCTTGAGGGCAGGTGACGAAGCAGCGGCAGGATCGGGGGTGTCGGTCATGGCACGTAGTACGGAAGAAAGTGAAAGATGGAAAAAATGCCTGCCCCTTGCGGATGGGCACGGGGTCAAGCATAAGGCAGATTGTAGACTTGCCGAAGGGCTTATGCCGCAAATCGATGTCCTTATGCCCGACAATCGGCCGCGGTTCCGGTAAATTTGGCACCCCTGCGCGCCTGCGAGGCGGACATCATCCGGTTACGCAAACGCGCGTCACAATTCGTTCATACCCATAACGAGAGAGGCTACCCATCATGCGTTTCAATTTTCTGCGCGCCCTGGTGCTCGCGTCGTCCGTCGGCCTGGCCTTCGGTGTTTCCGCAACGGCGCAGGCCCAGAAGCTGGTCGTGGGCGCCACCCAGGTGCCGCACGCCGAGATCCTGGAAGTGGTCAAGCCCGTGCTGGCCAAGGAAGGCGTGAACCTGGACATCAAGGTGTTCAGCGACTACGTGCAGCCCAACCTGCAACTGGCCGACAAGGAGCTGGACGCCAACTTCTTCCAGCACAAGCCCTATCTGGACACCTTCAACAAAGACCGCGGCGCCAAGCTGGTGCCGGTGGCGCTGGTTCACGTCGAACCCTTCGGCGCCTACTCCAAGCGCATCAAGGCCGTGTCCGAACTGAAGGAAGGCGCCACCGTGGCCATTCCGAACGATCCGTCCAACAGCGGCCGCGCGCTGCTGCTGCTGCAGAAGCAGGGCCTGATCAAGCTGAAGGATCCGTCGAACATCACGGCCACGTCGCTGGACGTCGCCGAGAATCCGCGCAAGCTGAAGTTCCGCGAACTCGAGGCCGCCATCCTGCCGCGCGCCCTGGGCGACGTCGACCTGGCCCTGATCAACACCAACTACGCCCTGGAGGCCGGCCTGGTGCCCACGCGCGACGCGTTGTTCATCGAGGGGTCGGATTCTCCGTACGCCAACATCGTGGTCACCCGCGAAGACAACAAGGACGCCCCGGCCATCAAGAAACTGGTGCAGGCCCTGCACTCCGAGGCCGTCAAGAAGTTCATCGTCGAGAAGTACAAGGGCGCCGTCGTTCCGGCGTTCTGATTCCCGAGGCGGCAAAAGCAAAGGACCCCGCAGGGTCCTTTGTCCACGCCATCGTTCAAGCGCGGCGCGCTCAGCCCGCCAGCGCCTTCTCGACGGTGGAATGGAATTCCGCTACGTCGTACTCGCCCAGGTAGCGCTTGATGATGCGCCCCTGCTTGTCGATCAGGAAGGCGGTGGGCGTGAGGCGCACGTCGCCGAAGGCGCGGGCCACGTCGCCCTTGCTGTCCAGCGCCACCGGGAAGGGCAGCTTGCGGCTTTCGGCGAAGTTCAGCACGTAGTTGGCCGGATCGTAGGACATGGCCACCGCCACGGCCTCGTAACCCTTGGGGGCGTACTCGTTGTAGGCCTTGATGGTTTCCGGCATCTGCTTCACGCAGGTGACGCAACTGGTGGCCCAGAACTTGACCAGCACGACCTTGCCGCGCAGGTCCTGCATGCTGACCTGCTTGCCGTCGATCATGGTGAACGTGACGTCGGGGGCGGTGGGGGCGGGGCGCATGACGAACCAGCCGCCGATACCGGCGGCCACCACCACGGCCAGGGCGAGAATGATCTTTTTCATTTGATGGGCATGGTTTGCATCGAACCGCCAGTATCGACGCTGGTGGCTGACGTGCCGCTGTCTTCGATGGGGGCGACGGGGGCGGAGGGTTCGGCCGAGCCGGATTTGTTCGGTTCGACCTGGTCATTGGCGCCGCCGGACAGGCGCACGGCCTCTTCGCGGCTGATGATGTTGAACAGCTTGACCACCTTGGCCACGCCGCTCACGCCGGAGACCGTGGAGGCGGCGTAGTCGCCCTCGATCTTGGTGACCTTGCCCATCAGGTAGACCACGCTGCGGTCAGTGGTGACGGTGATGGTGCTGGAAGGCACGTAGCGCGCGTTCAGCAGCGAGGCATGGACCTTGGAGCTGAGCCAGGAATCGTTGCTGCGCGTACCCAGCGAGGCGGCAGGGCCGACCGTCAATTGGTTGTAGACCGTCTTGACGTGCTCGACGCGCTGCGCAATGGACGTGGCTTCGGCCTTGGCGGCTTCGGAGGGCACGTCGCCGGTCAGCAGGACGCGGCCTTCGTACGAGGTGGCGTTGATGCGGGCCGCGTCGCCCAGCTTCTGCCCGATCTGGTTCTGGGCCTTCAGGGCGATGTTCTGGTCTTCGAGCTGGATGCCCGTGGTGCGCCGGTCGGTGGCGACCACGGCGGTGGTGGCGGCGGCGCCGCCCAGGACCAGCGGGACGCAGCCGGGCAGGGCCACGGCGCAGGCCAGCACGGTGGCCAGCAGGCAAGCACGGGAAGCGGCGGTGGCGTTCGTCATTATTCGGTGTCTCCAAGCAAGAGGGCATCGATGCCGTCGCACAGCGCATGCAGCAACAGTCCGTGGACTTCCTGGATGCGCATGGTGCGGTCATGTGGCACACAGAGATGGACGTCCTGCGGTGTCATCAGTTCCCCGATCACGCCGCCGCCCTTGCCGGTCAGGGCGATGACGTGCATCTCGCGGTCGCGGGCGGCTTCGATGGCGCGCACCACGTTGGGCGAGTTGCCGCTGGTGGACAGGGCCACCAGGATGTCGCCGTGCTGGCCCAGCGCGCTGACCTGGCGCTCGAAGACTTCGTCGAAACCGTAATCGTTGCCTACCGCCGTCAGGATGGAGGTATCGGCGCTGAGCGTGATGCCGGCCAGCGGCAGTCGTTCGCGCTCGAAGCGGCCGACCAGTTCGGCGATGAAATGCTGCGCGTCGGCGGCGGAGCCGCCATTGCCACAGGCCAAAATCCGGCCATTGTTGGCCAGGGCCGAGAACATGAGGTCGACACCGGCGGAAAGCGGTTCCGCCAGGGTGTGCATGCTTTGTTCGAACAGGCCGATCGCGTCGCGGAAGTGCGACGTCATCCGGGAGGTCATATCCATGGCGCGCATTATCTCACCATCCCGTCGTCGATGCTGAAGGCCGCGCGCACCCATTGGGGTCGCGCGTCGCCATCGAACAGCACGGCATCGAAACGCACGGGCGGGATGCGGCCGTTCCAGTGCCGCTCGGCCAGCCTGGGCAGCAGCAAGGCCGCGGCCCGGGCCAGGCGGCGCTGCTTGGCGCGGTCGATGCTGGCCCCCGCGCCGCCGTAGCGGCCATTGCCGCGCGCCCGCACCTCGACCAGCACCAGCGTGTCGCCGTCGCGCAGCGCCAGGTCGATCTCGCCGGGCGAGGCGCGCAGGTTGCGGGCCACCGGCTGCAGGCCGTGTCCGGCAAGCAGTTCCAGGGCGTCGTCCTCGAAGGCCAGGCCACGCCGCTGCGAGGGCGACAGGCGCGGTTCGTTCTTGGCCGCGGCGCGAGGCATGCGCGAGCCGCTGGGCCGGCGCCGCCGTTTGCCGCGCCGGGCGGCCGCCAGGGTGTAGGCCAGCGTGTCGGGATCGGAGGAGAGCGGGATCGTATCGTCGGCCATGTCCAGGTGCATGCAAGGGAAACAGGACGCCCGCCGCGCGTGCCGGCCAGGCATGAAGGGCTACACTGGCACACTTCCGACTGCCGCGAAGCTTTGCGATGAATCAAGATGTCTCACCCGTGGCGGGCGATGCCTGGCGCCGGGTGGCCGAGCGCGTCGCCGCCCAGCACTGGCCCGAGGCCACGTTGTACGTGGTGGCCACGCCCATCGGCAATCTGGGCGACCTGGGCCTGCGGGCCTGGCAGGCCCTGGCCCGCGCCGACGTGATCGCGGCCGAGGACACCCGCGCCAGCCGCACCCTGCTGGACGCCTGGGGCATTTCCACGCCGCTGATGGCCGCCCACCGCCACAACGAGGCCGCCGCCGCGCAAGCCATCTGCGAGCGCCTGGCGCAAGGCCAGCGCGTGGCGCTGGTGTCCGATGCGGGTGCGCCCGCCGTCAGCGATCCCGGCGCGCGGGTGGTGCGCGCCGCGCGCGAGGCTGGCTACAACGTGGTGCCGATTCCGGGTCCCAGCGCGGTCATCGCCGCCCTGATGGGCAGCGGCGCCACCTCCGACGAAAACCCTGCCTATGCCTTCGCCGGTTTCGCGCCGCCCAAGGCCACGGCGCGGCAACGCTGGCTGCGCAGCTGGTGCGCGTTGCCCGCGCCGGTGCTGATGTTCGAGTCGCCGCACCGGCTGGCCGCCACCCTGGCCGATCTGCTGGAAGTCTGCGGGCCGTCGCGCCGCCTGACCGTGGCGCGCGAACTGACCAAGCGCTTCGAAGAGATCGCGACCGTGCCGCTGGGCGAGGCCGCCGAATGGCTGGCCGCCGATTCCCATCGCGGCCAGGGCGAATTCGTGCTGATCGTCCACGAGGCCGTCGTGACGGCGGTCGATGACGAAGAAGCCGCCGACATGGACCCGCAGACCGACACGCTGCTGGACGCCTTGCTGGAAAGCCTGTCGGTGCGCGATGCCGCCCGCGTGGCCGCGCGCGTCACCGGCCTGCCGCGCGACAAGCTGTACAACCGTGCCCTGGCGCGCAAGGAGCAGCAGGCATGAGGCAGAAGCAGGCCGCCGGCGACGTGCAGGGCCGCTACCGCTACCAGGACATTGCCACGCCGCTGGGCACGCTGCGCCTGGTCAGCAAAGAGGATGCCCTGTGCGAAGCCAGTTTCCTGGCCCGCGACGACGAGCCCGCGCCTGCGCACTGGCAGTGCGAAACTGCGCCGGTGCTGCGCCAGGCCGAAGAGGAACTGGCGCAATGGTTCGCGGGCCAGCGGCAGCGTTTCGACGTGCCCATGCGCCCGATCGGCACCGATTTCCAGCGTCAGGTGTGGCGTGCGCTCATCGAGCTCGAATTCGGCGAGCTGGTCAGCTACGGCGACCTGGCGCGCCGCATCGGCAGGCCCAAGGCCGTGCGGCCGATGGGCGGCGCCGTGGGCCGCAATCCGCTGGTGATCTTCATTCCGTGCCATCGCGTGATCGGCCACGACACGTCGCTCACCGGCTTCAGCAGCGGCCTGGCGCGCAAGCGCGAACTGTTGGCGCACGAGGGGCACCGCTATGTCGGGCCCGATGCCCGCACGCGCCGCACATCGAACGCGCAGGCCGAACTGCCCTGGTAGGTTCTTGCCTGGCGGATCCGAGCGGCCGGCGCACCGCGAGCTGGACCGCCAGCCGAAGGCTCGGTTGGGGGCGTCTTTATTGCGCAGCCAGCGTGGGCAGGATGCCGGTGCGCGAAGATACCTGCTGTACCGCGCCCAGCGCGGCTTCGCGGTTGGGATAAGGGCCGATCTTCACGCGGTATAGCTGGTTGGTCTGCACGATGACGGCGGGCGGCGTACCCGCGTCGAGCTGCGTGTTGATGCGGTTGACCAACGATTGCGCATTGGCCTGCTGGCCAAAGGCGCCCAACTGCAGATAGAACCCGCCCGCCGCGGCCGTTACCGCGGGCGCCGCCTGCGGTAACGGCCGCGCAGGCGCAGTGACCGGCAGGCTTGCCGCCACGGGCAGCACCGCCGCCTGCGAGCTGCTGGCTTCGGCGATGGGCGTGGCGACGGGTTCGTTGCCGGCGCCGCCCGAGCCGTTGCGGGCGATCATGGAATTGATCTCTTCGGGCAGGATGCGTTCGACCGTGACCGGACCGCTGCCCGGCCCGATCAGGCCCAGCTTGTAGGCGGCCACATAGGACAGATCCATGATGCGGTCGCTGTGGAAAGGCCCGCGGTCGTTGACGCGCACGATGACGGTGCGGCCATTGACCTTGCTGGTGACGCGCGCGTAGCTGGGGATGGGAAAGGTGGGATGCGCGGCCGTCATCGCGTACATGTCGTACTTTTCGCCGTTGGACGTCGAGTTGCCGTGGAATTTCTTGCCGTACCAGGAGGCGATGCCTTCCTGGTGGTGCACGTCGTCGTCCAGGTCCGGCACGTAGCGTTTGCCGAACACCACGTAGGGGCGGTTGGCGCCGCTGGCCAGCGGTTCGATGCGCGGCACGGCGTCGGGAATGGCGTCGAGGTTGGACGGCGGGTTGCTGCCGGGGCCGTCGTCCTTGTAGTAGCCGCCGCCCCCCGCGCTGCGCCGTTCGCCGGTGGACGAACATCCCGCCATGACAATGGCGAGCATCAGGGTCGCCAGCAGCGCGAAGGAACGGGGCAGCAGGATCATGTGCGGTGGATCATTCGTCCGGCAGTTGGGTGCGATGGCGCACCAGCAGCGGTTCGTGGTCGGCGAAGATGCGGGCCAGTTGCTCGACCACGTAGACCGACCGGTGCTGTCCGCCGGTGCAGCCCACCGCCACCGTCAGGTAGTTGCGGGTGTCCTTCGTGTATTCGGGCAGCCAGCGCCGGATGAAGCCGGCGATGTCGTCGATCATGTTGCCCACCACGTCGAAGCCCGCCAGCCAGTTGGCCACGGGTTCGTCGCGGCCGGTCAGCGGACGCAGCGTGCTGTCGTAGTGCGGGTTCGGCAGGCAGCGTACGTCGAACAGCAGGTCGGCGCTGTTGGGCACGCCGCGCTTGTAGGCAAAGGATTCGAACGTGAGCACCAGCGGCGCGCGGTCGGCCTGGATCAGGTCGCGCATCCAGGCGCGCAGCTGGCCGGGCGTGAGCGCCGTGGTGTCGATGACGTGCGCCTGCTCGCGCAGCGGCGCCAGCATGTCGCGTTCGAGATCGATGCAGCCTTGCAGCGAGGGATTGCGGCCCAGGCGCGCGGCGCGGTCGGTCAGGGGGTGGCGGCGCCGCGATTCGGAATAACGATGCACCAGCGTGTCGGTGTCCGCGTCCAGGAACACCACGCGCAGACTGGTGCCCAGCGACCGCAACGCGGTGATGGCATCGGGAAGTTCGGCCAGCTCGCCCGGCGAACGCACGTCGATGGCGATGGCCACGCGCTGCGTGGTGTCGTTGGCCGACGAGGTGGCGATGAACTCGCTGAGGAACCGCACCGGCAGATTGTCGATGCACGTATAGCCGGTGTCTTCCAGCATGCGCAGGGCGACGGATTTGCCGGAGCCAGAGATGCCGGTGATTAGGACGACGCTCAACATGGCTGTGATTGTGGCATGGTTTGCGGCGGGGAGAACGGTAAAAGGCCTTGGACGCCGTACTTTTCGGCTCATTGCCCCTGCGAGGGGGCAACCACGGCGCACGACGCGGGGGCGCGGCCTGCCGGGGAGGCCGAGGGCCGGAAATCCGATGGGCGACGATGCCGCCGACCTCAGGATGTTACCGCCCTGTCATCGCGTAAATATTTCAACACAAGTCGAAATCGGGCCGAGGGGCGGTGGTCGTCCCCACGGCGTGTCACCGTCTGGTCACTTGCTGTTCTGCAGGATCGCCATGGCCTGGCGCTCCATGAACTCGCCCAGCGTGTCGATGCCGCGCAGTTTCAGGATGGTGTTGCGTACGGCGGCCTCGACCAGCACGGCCAGGTTGCGGCCGGCGGCCACCTGCAGCATGACCTTGCGCACCGGCAGGCCCAGCATGTCCTGCGTGATGTCCTGCAGGGGCAGGCGTTCGAACTTGTCCTGTGCGGTGGCGCGCACCAGGTGCACGATCAGTTTCAGGCGCATCTTGCGGCGCACCGAGGTCTCGCCGAAGATGGTGCGGATGTCCAGCAGGCCCAGGCCGCGCACTTCCAGCAGGTTCTGCAGCAACTGCGGGCAATGGCCCTCGATGACGTTGGGGGCGGTGCGCGAGAACTCGACCGCGTCGTCGGCCACCAGACCGTGGCCGCGCGAGATCAGTTCCAGCGCCAGTTCGCTCTTGCCCAGGCCCGATTCGCCGGTGATCAGCACGCCCAGGCCCAGCACGTCCATGAAGACGCCGTGCACCGTGGTGGTGGGCGCCAGCTTCTTGCCCAGGTAGATGCGCAGCAGGTCGATCAACTGCGCGGCGGCCACCGGGGTGGACAGCAGCGGCACCTGATGCTGCTCGCATTGGTCGACGAGGTCTTGCGGCGGCGTCAGGCCGTCGGCCAGCAGGATCGCCGGCACGCCGCCGATCAGCAACTCGTCCATGTGGTGCATGCGGCGGCGCAGGTCGAAGCGCGTGTAGTACGCAAGCTCTTCCTGGCCGAATACCTGCACCCGCGATGGGTGGATCAGGTTGAGGTGGCCCACCAGGTCGGCGGCAGCCATGCCGTCGTCGGGGATGGCGCGGTCTGCGGCGTTCTGACCGGCAATCCAGTGGAACGAGATCGTGTCGGCGTTGTCGTCGACCAGTTCCTGGACGGTAAGCATGGCGGTGTCAGAGTTGTCCGGTAGTGAGCATGCGATGCACCACGGCCGGATCGGCTTCGGTGGCCAGTGCATCGCGCAGGGGCTTGTTCGACATCAATTGGGCCAACTCGGCCAGGATGTCCAGGTGCTGTTGCGTGGCGGTTTCGGGGACCAGCAGGCACAGCAGCATCGATACCGGCTGGCCATCGGGGGCGTCGAACGGAATGGGCTGCGCCAGGCGCAGGAACGCGGCCTGGGCTTGCTGCAGGCCCTTGACGCGGCCATGCGGCACGGCGACGCCCTGGCCCAGCGCCGTGGATCCCAGGCGCTCGCGGGCGAACAGGCTGTCGAACACGACGGAGCGTGCCAGGCCATGAAGGTTCTCGAATAGCAGGCCTGCCTGTTCGAACGCCCGTTTCTTGCTGGTGGCCTGCATGTCGAGCACGACATTGCCGGCGGATAGGATGCGCGACAGATGATTCATGCGAAGCATTATAGGTTTTTATGTCGCAGTGCAAAAAACGATGGGCCGGCCCCGCGCGGCGGGTGGATTGCCCCTGTCTCGGAGGGCGTTTTGGCCTTTGCGCGGGCCGGCGGCGAAATATGCACGGCGAGTCGATGGATAAGCATAGCCGCATGCGGCCGGCGCTGTGAAGAGCGGGCGGGCATGGATGCAACGCTCGGAGGGAAGGTACTTGATGCCGATGTCCCGGCACACGGAAGTCGGGACATCGGTTCGTGGGCGCTATCGGCCCGGTGTGCAGAGCATGCGGCGCGCGTGCGCCGTGGCGCTCATCACAACTGCTGCGTCAGTTCGACAGGTTGCCGCTTGACGGAGTCGGTGGCGTGGCTCTGGACCTTGTCCTTGTACTTGAGGACCTGGCGGTCGATCTTGTCGGCCAGCAGATCGATGGCGGCGTAGAGGTTCTCATCCACGGCTTCGCAATGGATGTCCTTGCCGCGCAAGCGCATGGTGATTTCGGCTCTGTGGCGCAATGGCTCCACTGAGAGCATGACCTGGGTATCGATGACGTGATCGAAATGCCGCAGCACTCGCGCCAGTTTGTTCATGACATATTCCCGGATGGCCGGGGTGACGTCGAGATGACGACCGCTGATGCTCAGGTTCATAAGCTGCTCTCCTAGAAAAAAGAGAAAAAACAGATGCGCGGGATGCGCGTGTGAATCGCTAGGCAGATCCTCCTGTAGTCGTGTAATCAAACTGTCTTTGATTCCTAGTGTATAGACTCTGCCGCCCAAAACAAGCGGCGCGGACCACCAAAATTGTGACCGCGCCGCAGGCAGGATTGGGATTTTCCCGGGGGTGACTGGCGGGGAATGCGCCGACGTCCGGCGTTACATCCGGAAGTGCTCACCGAGATAGACACGGCGCACGGCAGGATCGCCGACGATCTCGTCGGGATGGCCGTCGGTCAGCACCTTGCCTTCGCTGATGATGTAGGCGCGATCGCAGATGCCCAGGGTTTCGCGCACGTTGTGGTCGGTGATCAGCACGCCGATGCCGCGGCCTTTCAGGAAGCGAACGATGCGCTGGATCTCGATCACGGCGATCGGGTCCACCCCGGCGAAGGGTTCATCCAGCAGGATGAAGCGGGGGCGCGTGGCCAGGGCGCGTGCGATTTCGACGCGGCGGCGTTCGCCGCCGGACAGGGAGATGGCCGCATTGGCGCGGATATGGCCGATCTGCAGCTCGTCCAGCAGGGACTCGAGCTCTTCCTTGATCCTGGCGGTCGACAGCGTCTTGCCCTGGGCATCGACCTGCAGTTCCAGCACCGCGCGGATGTTTTGCTCGACGGTCAGGCGGCGGAACACCGAGGCGTCCTGGGGCAGGTACGACAGGCCCATGCGCGCGCGCTTGTGGATCGGCATCGCGGTGATGGGCGAGCCGTCGATCTCGATGCGGCCGGCATCGGCCGGCACCAGCCCGACGATCATGTAGAAGCTGGTGGTCTTGCCCGCGCCGTTGGGCCCGAGCAGTCCCACGACCTCGCCGCCCGCGACGGACAGCGAGACGTCCTGCACCACGGTGCGGCCGTTGTAGGTCTTGCGCAGCCCGGTAGCCTGCAAAGTGCCCTGGCGGGAGCCCGAAGTGGCGGCGGACAGGGCGGGCGAAGTGGGTTCGGTCATCGTGAATGCAAATGCGGTGTGGAGGCGCCTGGCGAAGGACGGAGGATTACTTGGCCTTCTGGGCGTCGGCCGCCGGCTTCTTGCCTTGCTGGGCGCGGCATTGCGCGATGGCCGCCTCGGTCTTGGCGCGGGGTTCGGCCAGCGAGCGCACGCGGCCACCCGGCGCCGACGAGTTCGGGCCGCCTTCGGCTTCGTAGGTGCCCGTCTTGTCGTTGTAGCGCACGCGCTGTCCGCGGATGACGTCGAAGGGCTTGCCACAGATGAAGCGCGTGACCACGGCCTGGCCGATCAGGTCGAACTGGCTGCTGCCGCCGTCATATTCGGCGCGCAGGCCCACGCCCTCGATGGTCTCGAAGGTCTCGGGGCGTTCCTGGCGCAGCGTCACCATCTTGCCCTTGTTGGCCGTGGCCACGCCGTGCTGGTTGCCCTTGGCGTCCTCGTTGACTTCGAGCTTGTCGGCGTTCAGTTTCATCAGGCCGCGCGTCAGCACGACGTTGCCCGTGAAGACGCTCTGGCGCTTGATGTCGTCGTAGTGCAGCGTGTCGGACAGGATCAGCGTGCTGGGATCTTCCTGCTGCGCGGGTTGCGCCGCCTGGGCCTGCGCGCAGGCGGCGGCCAGCAGCAGGGCGCCCAGCAGGCGGGTCGTGGCGGAAGCGATCGGAAGGGTCATGGTTGTTTCTGGTTGGAGTTGTCCGGCGCGCTGTCGCCTTGCTGGCGTTTGCGCGACTCGGACCCGGCGATCTCGACGTCGGAGGACGACGATACCCGCAGTTGCCGGGTCTTGTTGTCATAGTGCATGCCCGTGCCGTTCATGCGTGAATTGCCTTTTAACACTTGGGCAGGCAGATCGGTGAGTACGACGTCCTCATCGGGCAGGATGATCAGTTGCTGGCTGCGCACGTCCAGCGGATCGTTGCGGGCATCGGGCTGGCGGTGTATGTGGGCGTCGCCGTTCATGACGATGCGCTTGCCGCCCGCTTCGATGATCGCGGTCTTCGAGACGCCCACCGTGATGGGATTGCCTTCCTGCTGGCCTATCGCGCGCGGCGAGGTGACGTGGTACGAGTCGTCGTCGGGAAAGTGCTCGGCGTACTCGCCTTCGATGCGGTTGATGGGCTTGCCGTCGGGATCGGTGCGCAGCATGACGAAGCCGCGCGCCCAGCTGTCCATTTCATGCGTGACGCGGCGCGGCGGATCGACTTGCACGGCGCGTTGGGCGTAGTCGGCCGCCCACCATGTGCCAAGGACCAGCGCGGTCAGCAGGAACAGGGCGATGAGGGCGGGAAAGCGTTCTTTCATTGGCAGCCGTTACTGTATGACGTCGCGGTCGAGCAGCGCGGGACCGGCAAGGAAGCCGGCCAACCGGCCGCGGGCGGCCAGCAGCAGGTCGCAGCATTCGCGTACGGCGCCGCTGCCGCCTGGCAAAGTTGCAATCCAGTGGGCGGATTGCGACACGTAGCCGGGGGCGTTGGGCACGCTGGCCGAGAAGCCGGCGCGTTGCATGGCGGGCAGGTCGATGATGTCGTCGCCCATATAGCCCGTCTCGTTCAGTTGGACCGAGTGGCGCTGGGCAAGTTCAGCCAGCGCCGTGCCCTTGTCGCGCACGCCTTGCTGCACATCGGCGATGCCCAGTTCGGCCGCGCGGCGGGCGACGATGGGACCGGAGCGGCCGGTGATCAGCGCGACCTTCACGCCGCCCTCCATCAGCAATCGCAGGCCGTGGCCGTCCAGCGCATGGAAGCGCTTCATCTGCTCGCCGTTCTCGCCGTAGTAGAGGCTGCCGTCGGTCAGCACGCCGTCGACGTCGAACACCATCAGGCGGACGGCGGCGGCGCGTTCGCGCGCGTTGGGGGCCACGCGGGCCAATACGAGGGCCTCGCCGGGATGGGTGGCGAAAGTCGGGTTCGTCATTTTTTACACTACCTTGGCGGCCATCAGATCGTGAGTATGCACAGCGCCGATCAGCTTGCCTTCGCCGTCGACCACCAGTACCTGATTCAACCGCAATTCGTCCATCTGCTGGGCGGCCTCGGCCGCCAGCGCGTCGGGAGAGATCGTGCGCGGCGCGCGCGTCATGCCTTCGTTGACCGCCAGTCCGCGCACGTCGCCGCACCGTTCGATCAGGCGGCGCAGATCGCCGTCGGTGAAGATGCCGACAGGATAACCGTCGCCATCCACCACCGCCGTCATGCCCATGCCCTTGGCGGAGATTTCCTCCAGGGCGCGGAACAGGGGGGCGTCGACCGGCACGGTGGGCAGGCCGGCGCCGTGGCGCATCACGTCGCGCACGTGGGTCAGCAGGCGGCGGCCCAGCGCGCCGCCGGGGTGCGAGCGGGCGAAATCCTCGGTGCCGAAGCCGCGCGCCTCGAGGCAGGCGACCGCCAGCGCATCGCCCAGCGCCAGCGCGGTGGTGGTGCTGGCGGTGGGGGCCAGGTTCAGCGGGCAGGCTTCCTGGGCCACGCTGGCGTCCAGGTGCACGTCGGCCTGCAGGGCCAGTTCGGAGGTGGGGTTGCCGGTGATGGCCACCAGCCCGGCGCCCATGCGGCGCACCACGGGCAGGATGGTCAGCAGTTCCTGGCCGGCTCCCGAATACGAGATGGCGATCAGTACGTCGTCCGCGGTGATCATGCCCAGGTCACCATGCACGGCTTCGCCGGCATGGACAAAAAAGGCAGGGGTTCCCGTGGAGGCGAAGGTGGCGGCGATCTTGCGGGCGATGTGGCCGGTCTTGCCCAGGCCGCTGACGACAACGCGTCCGCGGCATTCCAGCAGCATGTGCACGACGCGGCTGAAACTGTCGTCCAGGCGCGAAGAGAGATCCTGGATGGCCTGGGCTTCGACTTGCAGCGTGCGGCGGGCCGATGCGATGGCGTCGTCCGGCGAGGGGGTGGGATGATCGATCATTCGCGGGATTTTAATCGTACCGGGCGGCGGTTGCCCGCCCTGGTGGCGTGTGGCATGCTGGCGACGCTATCCGGCGCCCGCTATCGAGGCGCTTTTTTCCGCTTTTTCCGTCCCTGATAAACCTGCCATGTCCTCTTTTCCCGCTCCCGTCCTCGGTACTCCGCTGTCGCCGTCCGCCACCCGCGTCATGCTCCTGGGGTCCGGAGAGCTGGGCAAGGAAGTGATCATCGCCTTGCAGCGCCTGGGCGTCGAGGTCATCGCCGTCGACCGCTATGCCGACGCGCCGGGCCACCAGGTGGCGCACCGCGCCCACGTGGTGTCCATGACCGACGCGCAGGCCCTGCGCCAGGTCATCGAGGCCGAAAAGCCGCACGTCATCGTGCCCGAGATCGAGGCCATCGCCACCGACCTGCTGGTCGAGCTCGAGGCCGCCGGCCAGGTGCGCGTCACACCCACCGCCCGCGCCGCCCAGCTCACCATGAACCGCGAGGGCATCCGCCGGCTGGCGGCCGAAACGCTGGGCCTGCCCACCTCGCCGTACCGTTTCGTCGACAGCGAAGCCGAACTGCGCCAGGCCATCGACGGCGGCATCGGCTATCCCTGCGTCATCAAGCCGGTGATGTCCTCGTCCGGCAAGGGCCAGTCGGTCATCCGCGGCGCCGACGACGTGGCCCAGGCCTGGCGTTACGCCCAGGAGGGCGGCCGGGTGGGCGGCGGGCGCGCCATTGTCGAGGGTTTCATCAATTTCGAATACGAGATCACGCTGCTGACGGTGCGCGCCCGTGGCGCCGGCGGCGAGATCGAAACCCGCTTCTGCGAACCCATCGGCCACAAGCAGGTCGACGGCGACTACGTGGAAAGCTGGCAGCCCCATCCCATGTCGTCCACCGCGCTGGCGCGTTCGCGCGACGTGGCGCTGGCGGTCACGTCCGAACTGGGCGGCCTGGGTATCTTCGGCGTCGAGCTGTTCGTGGCGGGCGACCAGGTCTGGTTCTCCGAGGTCAGTCCGCGTCCGCACGACACCGGCATGGTCACGATGATTACGCAGGTGCAGAACGAATTCGAACTGCACGCGCGCGCGCTGCTGGGCCTGCCGGTGGATACCGCGCTCACCCAGCCGGGCGCCAGCAGCGTCATCTACGGCGGCGTCGAAGCGAAGGACGTCACGTTCCATGGCGTGGCCCAGGCGCTGGCCGAGCCCGGCACCGACGTACGCCTGTTCGGCAAGCCCGAATCGTTCGTCAAGCGCCGCATGGGCGTGGGCCTGGCCACCGCGCTGGACGTCACGCAGGCGCGCGCCAAGGCGCGCCGCGTGTCATCGGCCGTGACGGTGCGGAAGAAGGCCTGACGCCGTCCAGTGGCGCCACGCGCGTGGCGCCTTCTCCCTGACAGCCCGGCGCCCGCCGGGCTTTTGCCATCTGGCCGCCGCCACCGCGCAGCCGCCTGCCGCAAGTCCGCCCCACGCGTTCTGGCTCGAAATGTCTTCGGCAGGCGTGTCGGGTCTTTTTGGCGTGCCGGAAAGTCGCCCGAAATTTGTCCCAGCGCAACAAACCGCCGGATCGGCATGTCTCGGCCGGCCCGTGGGGTGGCAAGATGACATCACTGAGAGTAAGGTTTTTGGCGGATCGGTTGCTTTTGATTTCGCAAAGTTCGATAATTTCAGGAAATACTGAAATCAACGTAACGAAACATAAAACGCCATGCCGCTTTCCCCCCAGACCGAGCGCTTCGTCCTGCATTTCGGCGAAATGGGCAGCCGTTGGGGCGTCAATCGCACCGTCGGCCAGATCTACGCGCTGCTGTTCCTGGCCGAGGATCCCCTGCACGCGGACGACATCGCAGAGAAGCTCGGTTTCTCGCGCTCCAACGTCAGCATGGGCCTGAAAGAGTTGCAGTCCTGGCGCCTGGTCAAGCTGGTGCACCAGGTGGGCGATCGCCGCGACTACTTCGAAACCCCCAAGGATGTCTGGGAAATCTTCCGCATCCTGATGGAAGAGAAGCGCAAGCGCGAGATCGATCCCACGTTGACCCTGTTGCGCGACACGCTGCTGGATGCCCCCAAGGACTCGTCCGAGGTTCACGCCCAGAAGCGCATGCACGAAATGCTCGAACTCATCGAACTTTCCACCGGCTGGTTCGATGAGATACAGCGCCTTCCCCCCGAGACCCTGCAAAGCCTGATGAAGATGGGGTCCCGGGTCCAGAGGGTGCTTGGGTTCGCCGGTAAGTTGCGCGGTCGGGATTGAAGCCAGCCGTGCCCGTTGGAAACACTAAGATGAAGATGCGCATCCGTTCCGTATCGTGGCCCGGCTGTCTGTCACGCCAGCAAGCCACGGGACTTTTATCCGCTGCCCGGGAGCACGGCCATGATTGATATCGACGTCGTCAACCTGTCGCGCTTCCAGTTCGCCGCGACCGCGCTCTACCACTTCCTGTTCGTGCCGCTCACCCTGGGCCTGTCGTTCATCCTGGCCATCATGGAAAGCGTGTACGTCATGACGGGGCGCCAGATCTGGAAGCGCATGACCATGTTCTGGGGCACGCTGTTCGGCATCAACTTCGCCATCGGCGTGGCCACCGGCGTGGTGATGGAGTTCCAGTTCGGCATGAACTGGTCCTACTACAGCCACTACGTGGGCGACATCTTCGGCGCCCCGCTGGCCCTAGAGGGGCTGATGGCCTTCTTCCTGGAAGCCACCTTCGTCGGCCTGTTCTTCTTCGGCTGGAACCGCCTGTCCAAGGTCGGCCACTTGATCGTGACCTGGCTGGTCGCCTTCGGCACCAACTTCTCGGCGCTGTGGATCCTGGTCGCCAACGGCTGGATGCAGAATCCGGTGGGCGCGGTCTTCAATCCCGACACCATGCGCATGGAAATGACCGATTTCGCCGCGGTGGTGTTCAATCCCGTGGCGCAGGCCAAGTTCGTGCACACGGTCAGCGCGGGTTACGTGGCCGGCGCGATGTTCGTGATGTCGATCAGCGCCTGGTACCTGCTGCGCCGCCGCCACGTCGACCTGGCCAAGCGTTCGATGGCGGTGGCGGCCAGCTTCGGCCTGGCGGCCTCGCTGTCGGTGGTGGTGCTGGGTGACGAAAGCGGCTATCTGACCACCGAACACCAGAAGATGAAGATCGCGGCCATGGAAGCCATGTGGCACACCGAGCCCGCGCCCGCCAGCTTCAACCTGTTCGCCATCCCGAACCAGCAAGAGCGCCGCAACGACTATGCCATCGAGATCCCGTACGTCATGGGCATCATCGGCACGCGCTCGCTGACCACGCCGCTGCTGGGCATCGACGACCTGGTGCTGCGCGCCGAGACGCGCATCCGCGAGGGCATCGTCGCGTACCAGGCCTTGCAGCGCATCCGGGCCAATCCCAAGGACGTCGATGCGCGCATGACCTTCGACAAGACCTGGCCCGACCTGGGCTACGGGCTGCTGGTCAAGCGCTACGAGGAAGACCTGAGCAAGGTGACCGACGCGCAGATCAAGCAGGCCGCGCTGGACACCGTGCCCAACGTGGCGCCGCTGTTCATCACGTTCCGCGTCATGGTCGCGGTCGGCATGTACCTCATCCTGTTCTTTGCCGTGGCCTTCTGGCTGGCCTCGCGCGGCCGTCTGGATGCGCGCCCGTGGATGCTGAAGGTGGCGCTGTGGAGCCTGCCGCTGCCGTGGGTGGCGATCGAATGCGGCTGGTTCGTGGCCGAGTACGGCCGCCAACCCTGGGTGATCGAAGGCGTGCTGCCCACGTACTACGCGGCATCCGGCCTCACCTTCGTGGATCTCGCCATCAGCCTGGGCATCTTCCTGTTGCTCTACACCGTGCTGCTGGTCATCGCCGTGAAGGTGATGCTGCACGCCATCAAGGCGGGCCCCAAGTCCGACAAGCCGGCGCCGCGCCGGCCTGCCGATCCCATCCAAGCGGCGATTGAAGCCTGAACGGAGAGCCGACATGGACAGTTTGATTCCTCTTGATTACGGCACCCTGCGTGTCGTGTGGTGGGCGCTGCTGGGCGCGCTCTTGATCGGCTTCGCCATCATGGACGGTTTCGACCTGGGCGCGGCGGCGATGCTGCCCATCGTCGCCAGGACCGACGCCGAACGCCGCATCGTCATCAACGTGGTCGGCCCGGTCTGGGAAGGCAACCAGGTGTGGCTGATCACGGCCGGCGGCGCCATCTTCGCCGCCTGGCCCCTGCTGTACGCGGCCTCGTTCTCCGGGTTCTACCTGGCGATGATGCTGGTGCTGCTGGCGCTGATCCTGCGTCCGGTGGCCTTCAAGTACCGCAGCAAGTTCGAGAGCCCCGTGTGGCGCAGCCGCTGGGACGCCGTGCTGTGCTTCTGCGGCGTGGTGGCCTCGCTGGTGTTCGGCGTGGCGATGGGCAACGTCATCCTGGGCGTGCCCTCGGGCTTCGAGCCGACGTCGATGCGGCCCCTGTACGAAGGGCACTTCTTCCAGCTGTTCACGCCGTTCGCGCTGCTGGCCGGCGTGCTCAGCGTGGTGATGCTGGCCATGCACGGCGCCGTGCTGCTGGCCTGGCGCACCGAGGAAGTGGTGGCCGAGCGCGCCCGCAAGTGGGGCTGCATCGCCGCCGCGCTGACGGTGGTGCTGTTCACCGTGGGGGGCTTCTGGGTGTCCAATGGCGTCGACGGCCACGTCATCACCAGCGCCATCGACACGGCCGCCCCGTCCAATCCGCTGGCCAAGACGGTAGACCTGGTGCCGGGCGGCTGGATGGCCAACTACTACAAGTGGCCGTTCATGTGGCTGGCGCCCATCATGGGCGTGGCGGGCGCGCTGGGCGCGGCGCTGCTGATGATCCTGCGCGCGGGTCCGGGCAGCTTCATCGCCTCGTCGGTGTCCATCGCCGGCATCATCCTCACCGTCGGCTTCTCGCTGTTCCCGTTCATCATGCCGTCGTCCAGCCAGCCCAACGCCGGCCTGACGGTGTGGGACAGTTCGTCGAGCCCGATGACGCTGTGGATCATGGTGCTGGCCACCGCGTTCTTCCTGCCCATCGTCACTGTGTACACCGCCTGGGTGTATCGCGTGATGCGCGGCAAGGTCACGCATGAAACCGTGGGCGATACGCCCAATTCCTACTGATTGAGGAGCTTCGACCATGTGGTACTTCTCCTGGATCCTGGGCCTGAGCCTGGCTTGCATCTTCGGCATCGTCAACGCGATGTGGTTCGAACTGCGTGAAGGCCATGCGCACGACCCCTTGAATCTGCCGCCCGAAGAGTAAGACCGTGAGCAGCCCGTCCGGCATCGAGCACGATCCTTCGGCCGCACTGGGCCGGCCCACGCGGGCGCAGACGCGCTGGCTGGGCGGCCTGGCCCGCACCGCGCGCGTGCCGCTGGCGCTGGCCGCCGGCGCGCCGCTGCTGGGCGGCGTGTTGCTGGTGGCGCAGGCCTGGCTGCTGGCGCGCGTGCTGGACGCGGCCATCGCGCGGGGCGCGCCGCGCGCCGAACTCACCGGTTCACTGGCCGCCATCGCCGCGCTGATCCTGGCGCGGGCGGGCTTGGCCTGGCTGGCCGAACGCGCCGGCGCGCAAGCCGCCGAGCGCATCAAGCGCCAGGTGCGCCAGGCCCTGTTCGGCCGCCTGCTGGAGGCCGGTCCGCAATGGACGCGCCAGCGCGCGTCCGGCGAGCTGTCCAGCGCGGTGGTCGACCAGGTCGAGGCGCTGGACGGCTTCTTCGCGCGTTATCTGCCTTCGATGGGGGCGGCCGCCGTGCTGCCCGTGGCGTTCTCGGTCGTGCTGTTGCCGGTGGACGTGGTGTCCGGCCTGCTGCTGCTGGTCACCGCGCCGCTGATCCCCCTGTTCATGGCGCTGGTGGGCTGGGGCGCGGAAGCCGCCAGCCGCCGCCACATGCGGGCCTTTGCCCGCCTGTCGGGCTTCTTCGCCGACCGTCTGCGCGGCCTGTCCACGCTGAAGCTGCACGGCCGTGCCGAGGCGGAAGCCCAGGCCGTGGCCGAGGCCAGTTCGGCGTTGCGCGAACGGAC
Source organism: Bordetella ansorpii (assembly GCF_900078705.1). Taxonomy (GTDB): domain Bacteria; phylum Pseudomonadota; class Gammaproteobacteria; order Burkholderiales; family Burkholderiaceae_B; genus Bordetella; species Bordetella ansorpii_A. Next base: position 978,325 of record NZ_FKIF01000006.1, on the reverse strand, counting down.
CATGGCGGTGCTGCGCATCGCCTTTCTTTCTTCCGCCGTGCTCGAATTCTTCGCCGCGTTGGGCGTGGCCGGCGTGGCGGTGTACATCGGCCTGACGTATCTGGGTTATCTGGACGTGCGCAGCCAGGCGCTGACGCTGCAGGCCGGTTTCTTCTGTCTGTTGATGGCGCCCGAGGTGTATGCCCCGCTGCGCCTGTTCGCCGCGCATTATCACGACCGCGCCGCCGCGCGCGCCGCCGTCACCCAGATCGAGCAGGCGTTCGACGGCCTGCCGGGCAGCGAGCCCTTTCCTGGCGACGCGGTCGATTCCCGCGCCGCCACCGAGGCGGCCGGCGCGGTGCAGGCCGTGGCTGCGCGCTCCGGCCCCTCTCGCGCCATGCCGCCGCGCGCGGCCCGCCGTGCCTCGCGCCTGCGGGTGCACGGCTTGACGGTGTCGGTGCCCGGCCGTGGCCAACCCGTGTTGAACGAACTGGATCTGGCGCTGGCTCCAGGCGAGCATGTGGCCTTGATGGGCGTCAGCGGCGTGGGCAAGACCACGCTGCTGGAAGCCCTGTGCCGCCTGCGCGAAACCTCCGGCGCCATCGCGCTCGACGGCCTGGCGCTGTCCGAGTGGGACGAGGCCGCGCTGCGCACCCGCGTGGCGCTGATCGGCCAGAAGCCGTATCTGTTCGAAGGCACCATCGCCGACAACATCCGCCTGGCGCGGCCCGACGCCAGCGCGCAGGACGTGGCCGATGCCGCGCGCCGTGCCTGCGTGATGGAGTTCGCCCAGGCCATGCCGCGAGGCCTGGACACGCGCCTGGCCAGCCGCGGACGCGGCCTGTCGGGTGGTCAGGCGCAGCGCGTGGCGCTGGCGCGCCTGTTCCTGCGCGATCCGGGCCTGATCCTGCTGGACGAGCCCACGGCGCACCTGGATGCCGATACGCAGGCGCGTGTGCTCGATGAACTGCTGGCGTTCGCGCAGGGCCGTACCGTGCTGATGGCCACGCACTCCGAAACGGTCGCCAGCCGCCTGCCGCGCCGCCTGGTGCTGCGGGCGGGCAAATGGGCGGAGGCGGTATGAGCGCGGGGGGCCGAGGGGGCGGCATGAGCACGCCGATCGAATCGCAAGCGCAGCCCGTCACGCGGCGCAGCCGCCTGCGCGCCCTCTACCTGCGCCGCTGGCGCAGCCTGTCCGCCGCCTTGCTGCTGGCCCTGGTCACCGTGGCCGCGGGCACGGGCCTGCTGGGCGTGTCCGGCTGGTTTCTCACCGGGGCGGCGCTGGCGGGCGCGGGGTCCGCGTTCAATCTCTTCGTGCCCTCCGCGATGGTGCGCGGCCTGTCCTTCCTGCGCATCGGCGCGCGCTACGCCGAGCGCCTGGTGGGCCATGCCGCCACGCTGCATCTGCTGGCCGACCTGCGCGGCTCGGTGTTCCGCGCGCTGATCCGCCTGTCGCCGCGCCAACTGGCCCGCTATCGCGGCGGCGATCTGGTCGCGCGCCTGACCGGCGACGTGGATGCGCTGGACACCCTCTTCCTGTTCGTCGTGGCGCCCGTCGCGACCGCGTTGCTGGGCGGCACGGTGCTGTCGTTGGTGGTGGGCGGGTGGTTGCCGGCGGCTGGCCTGGCCGTGGCCCTGGCGCTGTTCACGGCCTGTGTGCTGGTGCCGCTGCTGCTGGTGAGGGCCTCGAAGCGTCCCGGCGCCGCGCTGCAGGAGAGCGCCGCAGGCCTGCGTTCCGCGGTGCTGGATGCGGTCGAAGGCCATGCCGACATCGCCGCCATGCATGCGGCCACGCCCGCGCAGCAGCGCTTCGACGCCCTGTGCCTGGAGGCCGGGCGGGCGCGTCAGCGGCAGGCGCGCATCGCGGCCGCCGGCCAATGGATGCTGCAGGCCGCCGCGGGCGCCGCCATGCTGGCGGTGCTGTGGGCAGGCCTGGGCGGCCTGCCCGAGGGCAGGATTTCAGGGCCGTTGATGGCCGGCCTGCTGCTGGCCACCATCGGTATCTTCGAAGTGGCGGGTCCGGTGATGCGCGGCGTGTCCCGCCTGGGCGCGGCTCGCGCCGCCGCCGCGCGTATCCGCGACATCGTCGCCGCCGAGCCCGATCTGCAGGATGTCGCCTCGCCGCAGCCGCTGCCCGTGGCGGGCGACCTGCAGGCGCATGGCCTGCGTTACGCCTATCCCGAGGCAGCACCCGGCGCATGGGTGCTGGACGGCGTCGACCTGCGCGTGGCGCCGGGCGAACGGGTGGCCATCGAGGGCGCCAGCGGATCGGGCAAGTCCACGCTGCTGCACCTGCTGCTGCGCCTGGACGATCCACGGGACGGGCGCGTCACCTATGGGGGGTGCGACGTGCGGCAATGCGCCCAGCAGGCGCTGCACCAGCGCATCGCGCTGCTGTCGCAGGATTCGCCGGTTTTTCTGGGCACCCTGCGCACCAATCTGCTGATCGGCGACGCGCAGGCCAGCGATACCGCGCTGTGGGCGGCGCTGGCCGCTGCACGGCTGGACGACTTCGTACGCGGCCTGCCGCAGGGCCTGGACACCTGGGTGGGCGAGACCGGCGCCGGATTGTCGGCGGGCCAGGCCCGCCGCCTGTGCCTGGCACGCGTGGTGCTTTCGCCGGCCGCGGTGCTGTTGCTGGACGAACCCACCGCGGGCCTGGATGCCGCGACCGAGGCCGCTTTCCTGCGCGACCTGGGCCAGGCGGTGCAGGGCCGCGCGGTCGTGCTGGCCACCCATGCCGCGCTGCCGGCGGGCGCGGTGCACCGGCGGTTACGGCTGCATGCGGGACGACTGGTCGAAGGCCAGCCGGCGTCATTGGCTTGAGCGATCCGCGCGGGTATAGTGCGGGCTGCTGTGCCATTCCGGGGACGTTCCACCATGCAGACCGATTACGCCGACGTTGTCCGGCGCACCATACGCAGCGTCCCCGACTGGCCCTCGCCAGGCGTGATGTTCCGTGACATCACGCCCGTGCTGCAGGACCCGCGCACCTTCCGCGCCCTGATCGATCTGTTCGTCTATCGCTACATGCGCCAGCGGCTCGACCTGGTGGCCGGCGTCGATGCGCGCGGTTTCATCCTGGGCAGCGTGCTGGCCTATGAGCTGAACCTGGGTTTCGTACCCGTGCGCAAGAAAGGCAAGCTGCCGTTCCGCACCTTGGCCGAATCCTATTCGCTGGAATACGGCAATGCCACCGTCGAAATGCACACGGATGCCGTGCGCACCGGCCAGCGCGTGCTGCTGGTCGACGACCTGATCGCCACCGGCGGCACCATGCTGGCGGCCATCAAGCTGTTGCAGCGCCTGGGCGCCAACGTGGTCGAGGCGGCCGCGGTCATCGACCTGCCCGAACTGGGGGGCTCCAGGCAGATCGCCGCGACGGGAACGCCGCTGTACACGGTCTGTCAGTTCGGCGCCGAAGACCCGGCCTGAATGCCGGGCATGGGGCGCGCGCGGTTGCCTCTCATGCCTCGTTCAGCCGGGGCTGGATGAAATCCAGGAACGCGCGCGTCTTGGCGGGAATCATGCGCGAGGGCAGCAGGGCAAACAGCGGCAGCGGCGTCAGTGCCCAGTCGGGCAGCACGCGCACCAGGCCGTTCTGCGTGATGGCGCGTTCCATGGCCTCGAACACCAGCAGCGGGGTGATGCCCAGCCCCTGGCTGGCCAGGCGTCCCAGCATGCCGACGTTGTTGGCCGCCAGCCGGCCGGATACCTGCACGCGCTCGACCTTTTCGCCCGAGTGCAGCACCCAGTAGGACATCACGTCCGTCATCGCCGGCCGCAGGCATTCGTGGTGGCTCAGGTCGGACGGCGTGCGCGGCTCGCCGTAGCGTTCCAGGTAGGCGGGCGAGGCATACAGGCGCTGCGTCATCAGCACGATCTGCCGCGCGATCAGGCTGGAGTCCGGCTGCTGGCCGAAGCGCAGCACCAGATCGTACGGATTGCTGATCGGATCGATGGGCCGCATGCTCAGGTCGAAATCGCACTCGATATCGGGGTACTGGGCGCGGAATTCGCGGATCACGGCAGGCAGGAACAACTGCGCCAGGCTGGTGGGCATCGAGATGCGCAGGCGGCCCTTGGGCTGCGCGGCCATGTCCAGCAATTGCTCGTGCGCGACACGGGCCTCTTCCACGATGTGGCGGCAACGCTCGAAATACACGGCGCCCGCTTCGGTCAGGTCGATGCGGCGGGTGCTGCGGTTCAGCAGGCGCATGCCGATGCCGCGTTCGAGCTCGGTGACGCGGCGCGACAGCGTGGACGTCGGAATGCCCAGCGCCTCGGCGGCGTGGCTGAAGTTCTTGCGTTTGGCGACTTCGACAAACAGGGCGATGTCGTTGAGCTGGATATCCATCTGCTGGTCTTCTGGTAGCAGCGGGCATTGATGCCTCTTTTATCTGTAATGGATGATATCCCAGCAAATATTTCCACAGATGGAATAAAGTTTGCAAAATCGAGGGTTTTTACCGAGCTGAACCCCGGTTGCATTCAATCTGTTGTCAATCGGCAACCCAAGCCCGGCCTGCGTGCGCCGGGGCGATGGAGCGCCGTCCGCCTTCGATGCCGGCAAAGGAAAACGGGGCCTTTCGGCCCCGTGTGGTGGCTTGCCGTTGCGGGAACGGCGCCTACAGGAAGAGCTTGTAGGCGGGATTGTCGGTCTCATTCCAGTGCGGATAGCCCAGTTCCGTCACGAAGGTCTTGAATTGCTTCTTGTCGGACGGCGGCACCTGGATGCCGATCAGGATGCGGCCGTAGTCGGCTCCCTGGTTGCGGTAGTGGAACAGGCTGATGTTCCAGTCGGGATTCATCGCGTTCAGGAAGCGCATCAACGCGCCGGGACGCTCGGGGAATTCGAAGCGGTACAGCAGTTCGTTTTCCGCCAGGCGCGAGCGCCCGCCCACCATGTGGCGCAAGTGCGTCTTGGCCATTTCGTCGTGCGTCAGGTCCAGCGTGTCGAAGCCGCTTTTCCTGAAGTGCGTGGCGATCCTGGCGGGCTCGTTGGGCGAAGAGACCTGCAGGCCCACGAACACGTGCGCGCGATCGGCATCCGAGATGCGGTAGTTGAATTCGGTGACGCTGCGGTTGCCCACCAGCTCGCAGAAGCGGCGGAAGCTGCCGCGCTGCTCGGGCATGGTCACGGCGAACACGGCCTCGCGCATTTCGCCGACCTCCGCGCGTTCGGAGACGAAGCGCAGGCGGTCGAAATTCATGTTGGCGCCGCAGGCGATGGCGATCAGCGTCTTGCCCTTGAGCTTGTGCTGCGCGGCGTACTGCTTGGCGCCCGCCAGGGCCATGGCGCCCGAGGGTTCCAGCACGCTGCGCGTATCCTGGAAGACGTCCTTGATGGCCGCACAGATGGCGTCGGTGTTGACCACCACGAAGTCGTCCACGTACTTGCGCGTCAGGCGGAACGTTTCGGCGCCCACCAGCTTGACCGCGGTGCCGTCCGAGAACAGGCCCACGTCGTTCAACTGCACGCGGCGGCCGGCGCGCACGCTGCGCACCATGGCATCGGAATCTTCGGTCTGCACGCCGATGATCTTGATCCCGGGACGCAGTTGCTTCACGTACGCGGCAACGCCGGAGATCAGGCCGCCGCCACCGATGGCCACGAAGATCGCCTCGATCTCGCCGGGATGCTGGCGCAGGATCTCCATGCCCACCGTGCCCTGTCCGGCGATCACGTCGGGATCGTCGAAGGGGTGCACGAAAGTCAGTTTCTCGGTCTTTTCCAACTGCTTGGCATGTTCGTAGGCGTCGGTGAAGCTTTCACCGGCCAGCACCGTCTCGCCGCCCAGGCGGCGCACGGCTTCGATCTTGACCTCGGGCGTGGTGGTCGGCATGACGATCACGGCACGGCAGCCCAGGCGGCTGGCGGCCAGCGCCACGCCTTGGGCATGGTTGCCCGCCGAGGCGGCGATGACGCCCCGGCTGCGCGCCGCCGGCGTCAGGTGGGCCATCTTGTTGTACGCCCCGCGCAGCTTGAAGCTGAACACCGCCTGCGTATCCTCGCGCTTGAGCATCACCGTGTTCGAAATTCGCTGCGACAACAGAGTGGCGGTTTCGAGGGGGGATTCGACGGCGACGTCGTAGACCTTGGAGGTCAGGATGCGTTTGAGGTAGTCGGTGGACATGGAAGCGCGTTGTGCGGAATGAGCATGAGCCGACGCCCCGCGCCGGCCGGCTCGCCAGAGTAGCACAGCGCGTGACAGGGTCTTTCCGCCAAGCCTCCGCGCCTGTTGTCGGCGGCGTCCTACCGGGCGGCTACACTGGCCGGCACTATGGAACAGACTCTGCTCGCCGCGATCCACACGGTGCTGGGATGGCTGGCGTTGCCCGAGATCGGGCTGTCCGCCATCTTCTTCGTCAGCTTCGTCTCGGCCACCCTGCTGCCGTTGGGCTCCGAACCGGCCGTCTATGCGTATGTGAAGGTCTCGCCGGACATGTTCTGGCCCGCCATCCTGATCGCCACCGTCGGCAACACGCTCGGAGGGCTGGTCAATTATGCGATGGGGTGGGGCGCGCATCGCGGCGTGGAGCGCTGGCGCGAGCATCACGGGCGCGAGGCGTTCCGCGATGGCGCCGAAGGCTCGTCCACGGACGAAGCGCCCAAGGACATGATGAAGGGCCGCTGGCACGCCAAGGCCCGCGCCTGGCTGACGCGCCTGGGACCGCCCGCGCTGTTGCTGGCCTGGCTGCCCGTGGTGGGCGATCCGATGTGCGCCGTGGCCGGCTGGCTGCGCCTGTCGTTCTGGCCGTGCGTCGTCTACATGGCCATCGGCAAGTTCCTGCGCTACCTCACCATGACGGCCGGCCTGTTGTGGGCCACCTCGGGCGTGCACCTCTAGCCGTTGCGCGGAAGGAATGCCGGGAGTTCCGTCATCGTCCGGCAAAAAACGCTCAACGTCAGGCTACGAGCGCTTTCATGGCGCTTAACGTCCGGCGGTAACAGTTCTTGCCGCGTCTGTTTCCGGTAATGACATAAAATGGGTTTTTAAGGGCCCTCTCTGCTGCTTCCATGAACGCCCCTCTTGCCAGCCAAGTCCTTGCGGCAACCCCCGTGGCCGCCGGCGCGCGCCTGCGCGAAATCCCCTACAACTACACCTCGTTCTCCGACCGCGAAGTGGTCTCGCGGCTGTTGGGCGAAGATGCCTGGCAACTGCTGTCAGACCTGCGCGGCGAACGCCGCACCGGCCGATCCGCGCGCATGCTCTACGAGGTGCTGGGCGACATCTGGGTCGTGCGCCGCAATCCCTACCTGCAGGACGACCTGCTGGACAACCCCAAGCGCCGCAAGCTGCTGATCGAGGCCCTGCACCACCGCCTGCGCGAGATCGACAAGCGCCGCGCGCCGGGTTCCGGCGAGGCCGGCCACGATGCCAAGGTCGTCGAACTGCTGTCGCGCGGCCGCACCGCCGTGGCCGAGTTCGAGCAACAGTTCGAGCAGACCGAGCACCTGCGCCGCGATGCGCTGCGCGTGCTGGGCCGCATCACCGCGCGCGGCAACATCAAGTTCGATGGCCTGTCGCGCGTCTCGCACGTCACCGACGCCACCGACTGGCGCGTGGAATATCCCTTCGTCGTGCTCACGCCCGACCACGAGGAAGAGATCGCCGCGCTGGTGCGCGCCTGTATCGAGCTGAACCTCACCATCGTGCCGCGCGGCGGCGGCACCGGCTACACCGGCGGCGCCATTCCGCTGACGTGGAAATCGGCCGTCATCAACACCGAGAAGTTCGACGCGCTGGGCGCGGTCGAGTCCTGTATGCTGCCCGGGCTGGCCGAGCCCGTGGGCGTCATCGCCACCGGCGCGGGCGTGGTCACCAAGCGCGTGGCCGAAGCGGCCGAGCATGCGGGCTACGTGTTCGCCGTCGATCCCACCTCCGCCGAGGCGTCCTGTATCGGCGGCAACATCGCCATGAACGCCGGCGGCAAGAAAGCCCTGCTGTGGGGCACCGCGCTGGACAACCTGGCCTGGTGGCGCATGGTCGATCCCGACGGCAACTGGCTCGAAGTCACGCGCCTGGACCACAACATGGGCAAGATCCATGACGTGGACGTGGCCCGCTTCGAGGTCAAGTGGTTCGATGGCGCCGGCAAGCCCGGCGAGCGCCTGCTGCGCAGCGAAACCCTCGAAATCGAAGGCAGGCGTTTCCGCAAGGTCGGGCTGGGCAAGGACGTCACCGACAAGTTCCTGGCGGGCCTGCCGGGCGTGCAGAAGGAAGGCTGCGACGGCCTCATCACGTCCGCGCGCTGGGTGCTGCACCGCATGCCCAAGTTCACGCGCACCGTCTGCCTGGAGTTCTTCGGCCAGGCGCGCGACGCCGTGCCGTCCATCCTGGAAGTGAAGGGCTATCTCGATGGCGAGGGCCGCGCGCGCGGCGCCATCCTGGCCGGCCTGGAGCACCTGGACGAACGCTATCTGCGCGCCGTGGGCTACGCCACCAAGAGTAAGCGCGGCACCCTGCCCAAGATGCTGCTCTTGGGCGACATCGTCGGCGACGACGAGAACGCCGTGGCCGCGGCCGCCAGCGAAGTGGTGCGCCTGGCCAATACGCGCCACGGCGAAGGCTTCGTCGCCGTCAGCGCCGAGGCCCGTAAGAAGTTCTGGGCCGACCGTGCCCGCACCGCCGCCATCTCGCGCCACACCAACGCCTTCAAGATCAACGAAGACGTGGTGATCCCGCTGGGCCGCATGGGCGAGTACACGGACCACATCGAACGCATCAACATCGAGCTGTCCACCGCCAACAAGCTGCGGTTGCTGGACGCGCTCGAAGCCTATCTGTCCGACCCGCTGCCGCTGGGCAAGCCCGAGGACGACGAGGACGCCGGCATCACCAGCAGCGACGTGCTGGCCGAGCGCACGCGGCAGGCCATCGAGATGCTGCATGCCGCGCGCCAGCGTTGGCAGTGGCTGCTGGACAACCTGGATCTGCCCCTGGCGCAGATGCTGCCCGAACTGCCACGCCTGGGCATGGCGCACCTGCAGGGCACGCTGGCAGAGCGCCTGGCGCGCCAGGCGCAGGCCCGCGTGTTCGACGTGGTGCAGGACCGCACCGTGCGCGTCTCGTGGCGCGCCGAAGTGCTGTCCAGCCTGCAGGGCCTGTTCCCCGGCAACGCGGGCAAGCCCATCCTGGACGGCCTGCGCGCCATCCACGCGCGCGTGCTGAAAAGCCGTGTGTTCGTGGCGCTGCACATGCACGCCGGCGACGGCAACGTCCACACCAACATCCCGGTCAACTCCGACGACTACGACATGCTGCAGGAGGCCCACCAGGCCGTCGAGCGCATCATGCAGATCGCGCGCGACCTGGATGGCGTCATCTCTGGCGAGCACGGCATCGGCCTGACCAAGTACGAATTCCTGACCGAGGAAGAGCTGGCGCCGTTCCAGGCGTACAAGCGCCGCATCGATCCCAACGGCCACTTCAACGCCGGCAAGCTGATGCCGGGCGCCGACCTGCGCCACGCCTGGACGCCCAGCTTCAACCTGATGGGCCACGAGTCGCTGATCATGCAGCAGAGCGACATCGGCGCCATCTCGGCCTCGGTGAAGGACTGCCTGCGTTGCGGCAAGTGCAAGCCGGTGTGCGCCACGCACGTGCCGCGCGCCAATCTGCTGTACTCGCCGCGCAACAAGATCCTGGCCACCTCGCTGTTGGTCGAGGCGTTCCTGTACGAAGAGCAGACCCGCCGCGGCGTCAGCCTGAAGCACTGGGAAGAGTTCGAGGACGTGGCCGATCACTGCACGGTCTGCCACAAGTGCTACAACCCATGCCCGGTCGACATCGACTTCGGCGACGTGTCGATGAACATGCGCGCGCTGCTGCGCCGCATGGGCCGCAAGTCGTTCAACCCCGGCACGTCGGCCGCCATGTTCTTCCTGAACGCAAAGGATCCGGCCACCATCAACGTCACCCGCCAGGCCATGGTGGGTGTGGGCTACAAGGTGCAACGCGCCGCGCACGACCTGCTGGGCGGCCTGGTGCGCAAGCAGACGGCCAACCCGCCGGCCACGGTGGGCCGCGCGCCCCTGCGCGAGCAGGTGGTGCACTTCGTCAACAAGAAGATGCCCGGCGGCCTGCCCAAGCAGACCGCGCGCAAGCTGCTGGACATCGAAGACGCCAACTACGTGCCGATCATCCGCAATCCCCAGGCCACCACGGCCGAGACGGAAGCGGTGTTCTATTTCCCGGGTTGCGGCTCCGAGCGCCTGTTCTCGCAGGTCGGCCTGGCCACGCAGGCCATGCTGTGGCATGCCGGCGTGCAGACCGTGCTGCCGCCGGGTTACCTGTGCTGCGGTTATCCGCAACGCGGCAACGGCATGAGCGACAAGGCCGAGCAGATCATCACCGACAACCGCGTGCTGTTCCATCGCGTGGCCAACACGCTGAACTACCTCGACATCAAGACGGTGGTGGTCAGCTGCGGCACCTGCTACGACCAGTTGGCGGGGTATGAGTTCGAGAAGATCTTCCCCGGTTGCCGCCTGATCGACATCCACGAATACCTGATGGAGAAGGGCCTGAAGCTCGATGGCGTGCAGGGCGTGCGCTACATGTACCACGACCCCTGCCATACCCCGATGAAGCTGCAGGACCCGATGAAGACCGTGCGTTCGCTGGTGGGCGATGCCACCATCAAGAGCGATCGCTGCTGCGGCGAGTCGGGCACGCTGGCCGTCACGCGTCCGGATATTTCCACGCAGATCCGCTTCCGCAAGGAAGAGGAACTGCGGAAGAATACGCAGGGACTGCGCGCCGATGGTTTCAACGGCGACGTGAAGGTGCTGACGTCGTGCCCGTCGTGCCTGCAAGGCTTGTCGCGCTACGAAGGCGACACCGGCGTGGATGCGGATTACATCGTGGTCGAGATGGCGCGCCATGTGCTGGGCGCGACGTGGATGGAAGACTACGTCAAGCGTGCGAACGAAGGCGGGATCGAGCGGGTGCTGGTGTAGGTTGCCGGCTTCGGTTTGATTGCGTGATGGATACGGCGAGTTTTTACTCGCCGTATTTTTTTGGGTTTCGGCTGTGGGTTGTGGTGTGCGAGAGGGGCGTTTTGGGCGTGGCGGCTGGGAATCTTGTGTTTCGGATTTGTGGCTGAAGTATCGGTAGAAAATTTGGCTCTGGAATTGTTATTTAAAAATATAGGGTTATTAATATATAATCCATATACTGATCGTATATGGATTGCATCATGGGCATCGTGAACATCGACGACGACCTGCACGACCAACTGCGCAAGGCCAGCACCGTCTCCTGCCGCTCCATCAATGCGCAGGCCGCCTTCTGGATGAAGATCGGCATGCTCTGCGAAATGAACCCCACGCAAAGCTTCAACGACATCGTCGGCCGCGAGCTGCGGGCCGCAGGCGTGGCCGCGGGGGCTTTGGCGCCTGTCGCAACATGACCAAACGGCCGGAAGAAGTCGAACTGATGGCGGTGTCCGGCAAGCTGCTGGCGCAGGTGTTCACCCATCTCGACCGCCTGAACCTGATCGGCATGTCGACCATGCAGGTCAACGACCTGGTCGACCGGTACATCACCAACGATCTGCAGGCACGGCCCGCCAGCAAGGGGCAGTACGGGTTCAAGTATTCGCTGAATTCGTCGCGCAACAGCGTGGTGTGCCACGGCGTGCCGTCCACCTCCGAGATCCTGCTTTCCGGAGACATCGTCAACCTGGACATCACGCTGGAGAAGAACGGCTACATCGCCGACTCCAGCAAGACGTATCTGGTGGGAGAGGTCGCGCCGGCAGCCAGGCGGCTGGTGAAGGCCACCTACGAGGCCATGTGGAAAGGCATCAAGGCCGTGCGTCCCGGGGCTCGCCTGGGCGACGTCGGCCACGCCATCGAATCGCACGCGCGCAAGAACGGCTATACCGTCGTGCGCGAATACTGCGGACACGGCATCGGCCGTGAAATGCACGAGGCGCCCGAGGTGCTGCATTGGGGCCGGCCAAACACGGGCCTGACGCTGCGCGAAGGCATGGTGTTCACCATCGAGCCGATGATCAACCAGGGCCTGAACGCGGTCGAAACCCGTGACGACGGCTGGACCGTCGTCACGCGCGACGGCAAACTGTCGGCGCAGTTCGAGCACACCGTTGCCGTCACCAGGCAGGGGGTGCGGGTGCTGACCTTGCGGCCTGACGAGAAGGTGCCCGCTCAAGAGACGCCATAGCCGGGCGTCTGGGTATGGCGTTTGCTCATGCCTCGTTTTCCATTTCCGGAAAACGGCCATGAACAGGAAATCGGGCACCTCTCGCTCCCAGGAAGACAACGTTCACGTGAGCGACGCTTCCCAACATCCCGTTCATCACGCGTTCGACAGATTCGCCAGCGCGGTCTCGCGCTGGACCGGTTCTCCGGCCAGCTTCTGCCTGGCCCTCGTGGTCGTCATCGCCTGGGCGGTCAGTGGCCCGATTTTCGGCTTTACCGACACCTGGCAACTGGTGATCAACACCGGCACCACCATCGTCACCTTCCTGATGGTGTTCCTGATCCAGCAAAGCCAGAACAAGGACAGCAAGGCCTTGCAGATGAAGCTGGACGAACTGTTGTTCGCCCTGAAAGGCGCGGACGACGACGTGATCGACGCCGAGGACCTGGACGAGGACAGCCTGGACAAGCTGGCCAGGCACTATGCCGGGCTGGCGAAACACGCGCGGTCGAAGCAGGCGGGCTCCTCCACCGCCTAGCGCGCCTATAGTCGCGAAAGTGAACACATTATCGAAATAATTCCATCGACAGTGTCTCGGATCGACTCCTACACTCGCCACGAACCCCAGGGCGTGCCGGCGGACCTTCCCGCCATGCCTTTGCGCTGCTGCCCGCCGGCATGACGCGCGGCGCCGCCGCATCCCGCCCGCGCCCTGGCTGCATTCCCAGGAGACGTGTATGACCACCCCCCGTTACGACAACCTCATCGATGGCCAATGGGTCGCTGGCAACAGCTATTCCCAGAACCTGAACCCCTCCAACCTGGCCGACGTGATCGGCGAGTACGCCCAGGGCGATGCCGCGCAGGTCGAGGCCGCCGTGCGGGCCGCCCGCGCCGCTTTCCCCGCCTGGTCCACCGGCAGCGTGCAGGCGCGCGCCGATGCGCTGGAAAAGATCGCCGCCGAAATCCTGGCCCGCCGCGAAGAACTGGGCGAGCTGCTGGCACGTGAAGAAGGCAAGACCCGCCCCGAAGCCATCGGCGAAGTGGTGCGTGCCGGCCAGATCTTCCGTTTCTTCGCGGGTGAAGTGGTGCGCCAGGCAGGCGAGGTGCTGCCCTCGGTGCGTCCCAACGTCGGTGTCGAGATTACGCGCGAGCCCGTGGGCGTCGTCGGCCTGATCACGCCGTGGAACTTCCCCATCGCCATTCCGGCCTGGAAGATCGCGCCCGCGCTGGCCCATGGCAACTGCGTGGTGATCAAGCCCGCCGACCTGGTGCCGGGCTGCGCCTGGGCGCTGGCCGACATCATCAGCCGCAGCGGCATTCCCGCCGGCGTATTCAACCTCGTGATGGGCCGCGGCAGCGTCATCGGCAACGCGCTGGTCGACCATGCGGAAGTCGATGCGATCAGCTTCACGGGTTCGGAAGGCGTGGGCCGCGGCATCGCCGAGCGCGCCTCGCGCACGATGAAGAAAGTGCAGCTGGAAATGGGCGGCAAGAACCCGCAGGTGGTGCTGGACGACGCCGACCTGGACGTTGCCGTCGAACTCAGCGCGCAGAGCGCGTTCTACTCGACCGGCCAGCGTTGCACGGCATCGAGCCGCCTGATCGTCACCGACGCCATCCACGACCGGTTCGTGCAGGCGCTGCGGGAACGCATGGCGCGCATCAAGGTGGGCGATGCACTGGCGCAGGGCATCGACATGGGCCCGGTGGCGTCGCGTCCGCAGCTGGAGCAGAACCTGAGCTACCTGGCCATCGGCCGCGACGAAGGCGCGCGCCTGGCTGCGGGCGGTGACGCGGTGAAAGCGGCCACCGAAGGCTATTTCATGTCGCCGGCGCTGTTCGTGGAAAGCGCGGCGGGCATGCGCATCAACCGCGAGGAGATCTTCGGGCCGGTGGCCAGCGTGATCCGAGTCAAGGACTACGACGAGGCGCTGGCCGTGGCCAACGACACGATGTTCGGCCTGTCGGCCGGCATCGCGACCACGTCGCTGAAGTACGCCACGCACTTCAAGCGCCATGCGCAGGCCGGCATGGTGATGGTGAACCTGCCGACAGCGGGCGTGGATTATCACGTGCCGTTCGGCGGCCGCAAGGGCAGCAGCTACGGCCCGCGCGAGCAGGGCGCCTATGCGCGTGAGTTCTATACGACCGTGAAGACGGCCTATACGCTAGCCTGATTGATGACGGGATAGTCTGATGACTGCGGCGGGCCGTACTGCCAGCCCGCCGCCGCACCAGGGAACTGCGCACCATTCGCCGTGCTTGCAGTTCCTTCCCCCGCCGGGTTCGCGGCGTTATTCGGCCTTGATGCCGGCTTCCTTGACCACCTGCTTCCACATGACGGCTTCGTCCTTGATGAGGGACTCGGCCGCGGCGGGGGTCATGCCGGTTTGATTGATGCCAAGGCTGTCGAGCTTCGCTTTTACTTCCGGCGAGTTCAGCGCCACGCCGACTTCCTTGCGCCAGCGCGCCTTGATGTCGGCGGGCGTATCCGCGGGCAGCAGCACCGCGAACCAATACGCCACGTCCAGATTCTTGATGCCGGAATCCTTGAAATTCGGCACGTCGGCAAAACGTGGGTCACGCTTGGCGCCCGTCTGGCCCAATACGGTCAGACGGCCGCCTTCCAGGTACTGCGCCGCCGAGGCGGGGTTCGTGAAGACCATGTCGATGTGGCCCGCCAGCAGATCGTTCAATGCCGCCGACGCGCCCTTGTAAGGCACCACCTGCAACTGCACGCCCGACTTGATCTGGAACAGCTCGCTGATCAGGTGGCTGGGCGATCCGTTGCCGGTGCCGATGGTCAGCGACTTCGGTTTTTCCTTGGACCGGTCCAGCACGTCCTGCACGCTGGTCAGCCCGGAATTCTTGCTGGCGAACAACAGGGCCGAGGCCTGGCCGACGAAACCGGCCACGCTGAAATCCTTCACGGCGTCGTAGGACAGCTTGCTGTACATGGCCGGCGCGGTGGTCTGCGCGTTGTCGGCCAACAAGGCGACATAACCGCCGTGGCCGGGCTGCGCCACATATGCCGTGCCTATGGTGGCGCCGGCGCCGGGTTTATTTTCGACCACGACCGATTGGCCGAATTGTTCGCTGAGTTTCTGCGCCAGCAGGCGCGCCACCACGTCGGAACTGCCGCCCGGCGCATAAGGGACGACCAGATTGATGGCGTGGTTTGGAAAGCCCTGGGCCGCCGTCGCCAAAGGCGCCGCGGTTGCCAATGCAAAAACCAGCGCGGTGCGCTGGATAATCGACCGCCTGATTCTGCAAACACCCATTGCCAAGAATCCCTGGTTGTTATGAAGTGAAAACAGCAGCATTAAAAGCCGTATTAGAATACGGGCGCTACCCGCTTTCCGCTATTGAGGATTTGGCGCTGCGCTATGAGACTATCGAATACCGGTCTGCTGGCGCGCCTGCCTTCGCTCAGATCATTGCTGGTATTCAACGTTGCCGGCAAGCATCTGAATCTGGTGCGCGCCTCGGAAGAACTGTTCCAGACCCAGGGCGCCCTTAGCAGGCAGCTCAAGGCGCTGGAAGATCACGTTGGCTTCGCGCTGTTCGAGCGAGGCCCGCGCGGGCTGCGCTTCACGCAGGAAGGCGAGCTGCTCTACGACTTCACCTGCCGTGCGTTCGACCTGCTGGGCACTGGCCTGAACCGGCTGATGCTGGACGTCGAGCGGCAGACCCTGGTGGTGTCGGCGGCGCGCAGTTTCTCGCTGCGCAACCTGGCGGTCCGGCTGCCCGAGTTCATTGCCGCGCACCCGTGGATCGACCTGCGCATCGACGTGCACCGCTTCTATGCCGATCTCGAATCGTCCGGGGTGGATATCTCCATCCGCCTGGGCACGGGCGATTGGCCGCACTACCACGTGTTGCGCCTGACCGACGACGTCATCGTTCCGGTATGCACGCCGGCGGTGGCGCGCTGCCTGCAGGAGGCGGAAGGCAGCGGTGGCGCCGCCGGCCCGCCGGCGCAGCCGGCTTTCCTGCGCAATACCGAGCGCGATTACCTGGACCTGTGGAACCAGGACGACCGCCGCAGGCTGCAGCCCGATGACGGCCCCTCGCTGAACTTCAACGACTCGGCCACCTTGCTGGGCGTGCTGGAAGCCGGCATGGGCGTGACCCTGATCCGCTCATCGCTGGTGGACGCGGCCTTGCAGTGCGGCACGCTGGTGCAGCCCTATCCCGGCCAGGTGCGCGACGGCCTGAACTATCACGCCGTGTGCGCGCCGCGCTCGTCCGACAAGCCTGCGGTGATGCTGTTCCTGCAGTGGCTGCGCCAGGTCTATCCCGCGCACGCAGTCGTCGGTTGAATCAGCGCGATTGTCGAAGCCACTGCGCCGTCGCGCGCACGGCCTGGTCGATGTCGTCCGCATCGTTGTAGGCGTGGATCGAGAAGCGCAGCGTGCTGCCGCGCACGGCGGCAAACACCTGCCGCGAGACCAGCCAGGCCTGCAGAGCCTTCGCCGCTGCGGGCTGGTCCGGGAACGACACCGAGACGATGTTCGAGCCCAGTGCGCCGGCGGCGCGCACCACGGGAGCGCCGCAATCGGCCAGGCCCGTCGTCAGGCGTTCGCCCAGGTCCAGCGTGTAAGCCTGGATGGCCTGGGTGCCGCCGCAGGTCTCCAGCAGGGCCATGGCATCGTCCACCAGGGCGGCGGCCAGGAAGTTGTAATTCCCCAGGTCGAAGCGCAAGGCGCCGCGGCGGTATTCGATGGGGCCCGGATCGTAGTCGGCTTCGTGCGTGGCCGATATCTGCACGCCGAAGCGCGCCAGGGCACGGGGCGTCAGGCGCTCGGCCAGCTCGCGGCGCACATACAAAAAGCCCATGCCGTACAGCGCGCACAGTCCCTTCTGCGTGCTGACCGCCAGCGCCGCGATGGGCGTTGCCCGCACGTCCAGATGCATCACGCCGGCCGATTGCGCGCCGTCCACGATCAGCAGCGCGCCAGCCTGTTCGCAGGCGGCGGCCAGCGCATCGAGATCGGTGCGAAAACCGGGGCGGAACGACGTGCTGGGCACCGACACCACGCGGGCGCCACGCCGGGCCAGGATGTCCAGCGCCTGCGCCATCGGGAACTGGCCGTCGCTGCTGGGCAGGTCGTGCACGCGCACGCCCTGGTTCTCCAGGTTGCGCCACGGATAGACGTTGTTGGGGTGTTCGATGGCCGAGCACAGCAGCACCACGTCGCCCGGCTGCCAGTCGATGGCGCCAGCCATGATGTTCAGGCCTTCCGACACGTTCTTGGTGACGGCGATCTCGTCGGGATGTGCGCCGATCATGCGCGCGAAGCGCTGGCGGGCGGATTCCACGACCTCGAAATACTGCTTCTTGTCGACGCGGCCTTCCATGCGTTCGGCAATGTGCTCGGTGGCGACGGCCATGGCGCTGGCGGGCACCAGGCTGCGGCTGGCGACGTCCAGGTAGGCGCGCGTGGCAGTGCCGGGGAAGTGCGAGCGGAAGGATTGGAAGGCGTCGGGGCGCAGGGCGGCGGCGGAAGAGGTCGGCAAGAGGGCACCGTGTCGAACGGGAGATGAACCCCGATGGTATCGGCAGGGCCGCCCCAGGCAGCAACGACTTTTTTCGGCGTCCGCTATGCCGTGAATGCATAGCGCGGGATGCCGCGCCGCATTATGCGGAAGCGGCCGGCAAGGGATATTGCCGTAACAGGATCTCGATGAAACGCCGTGCGATGGGCGACGGCTGCGCGCCGACGCGGGTTATTAATCCGAAAGGCTGGCCCCGCGACACCAACGCAATGGGCAATACGCGCAGCATGCCGTATTCACGGAAAAATTCGCACACTTCATCGGGCAATAGGGCGACCAGATCGGAAGCGCGGCGCAATAGCGTCACGGTTGAGAATACCGATGAAGTCTCGATCAAATTCGACGGCAGCGCCATGCCCGCGTCGGCGAATTCGCGTTCGAGCAGCGCGCGCAACGGCATGCGGCTGGGATAGACCACCCAGCTATCGTTCTGCAGATCCTGCAGGCGCACCTTGCGCGCGCGTGCCAGGGGATGGTCGGCGCCCACCGCGATGTTCAGCGGCTCTTCCGACAGGTGCCGGTAGTGGTACTGGCCTGGATTGGGGCTGACCGTGGTGCGGCCCAGCATCACGTCGATCTGCCCCTGGTCCAGCATGGCCAGCAGGTGCGCGCTGGTGTCTTCGTGGATCTGGATCGACACGTCGGGCTCGGATTTCCGCAGCGCCGTCACGGCATGGGCCATCACGTTCGGCACCGAGCCCATGATGACGCCCAGCGACAGGCGGCCGCCGTGCCCCAGCTGGATGCGCGCCACTTCCTGGCACATGGCTTCCACGTCGGCGCGCAGCAGCCAGGCATAGCGGATGACGACACGGCCCAGGTCGGTGGGCATGATGCCGGTGCGGCTGCGCGTGAACAGCGCGCCGCCCATCACGCTCTCGATCTCGGCCAGCGCCTTGCTGGCGGCCGATTGCGTCATCGACAGGTCGGCGGCGGCGCGGCGCAGCGAGCGGTGGTGGTCCAGGGCGATCATCAGGCCCAGCTGTTTCAGGCGCAGGCGGGAGAGGACGCTGTCGGTGGAGATGGCCATGGAAAGGACGGGGCGTGGCGGGTGCTCGGGACTATACCGCCGGCCGGGCGCGGCTCCGTCCATCTGCGCCGGTGGTGTACGCGCCGGGCGCTTTCTCGAGTAAAGTGCCGCCTCGTTCCCGTTCGCCGGATGCGCGGATGGGCAACTTCCCCACGGCGCGCCGGGCGCGCCAAGATGAAAGGACGATTTCTGTCATGGGACTGCTGGATTCCTTGATGACCTCCCTGGCCTCCGGTGCTTCTGGTGAAGGCAGCGGCCTGCTGCCCGCCGTGTTGAAGCAACTGGGCAAGTATCCGGGCGGCATCGCCGGGCTGATGGAGGCCTTCGAGCGTGGCGGCCTGGGTGCGGTGGTGCAGTCGTGGATCGGCAACGGCGAGAACCTGCCGATCTCGGCGCAGCAACTGGAAGCCGTGTTCGAGCCGGCCGTGATCGACGCCATTGCCGCCGATACCGGCCGCGCGCGGCCCGACGTGCTGGAATCGCTGGCCGCCATGTTGCCCGGCCTGGTCGACAAGGCCACCCCCAACGGCACCATCGACGACGTCAAGGACATGAGCCCGATGGGAATGCTGAGCCTGCTGTCGCGCCTGATGAAGTAAAGATCGCTCGCGGCGGCGCGCCGCACCCGGCGGGGGCAACGCGCCGCCGTCATGCCTCGGCCGGCCTCGATCGATCACAGCCGCAGCACCATCTTGCCCCGGTTATGGCCTTCCTCCAGCCGGTGCAGGGCCTGCTCCATCGCATCGAATGGATATACCTCGGACACGTGCACGCGGATGCGGCCCGCGTCGATCAGCCTGCCGATCAGCGCCAGTTCCGCGCCATCGGGCTGGGCGGTGTAGCGTACCGCACGTATCCGGCGCGCGGCGGCCTTGCCGGACGAGGGGTCGGCCACCGTGGACACGAATGCGCCGCCATCCTTCAGCACGCCCCACGAGCGCTCCTGCGTTTCGCCGCCCACCAGGTCGAATACCAGGTCCACGGGCGGCGTCTGCCGCTCGAAGGCCATCTTGCGGTAGTCGATGACCGTATCCGCGCCCAGCGAACGCACGAATTCACCGGCCTCGCCCGACGCCGTCGCGATCACCCGCGCGCCTCGTGCCTTGGCGAATTGCACCGCGAAATGCCCGACCCCGCCCGAGGCCGCATGGATCAGCACGGTCTGCCCCGGTTCCAGCCGCCCGTGTTCGAACAGTCCCTGCCAGGCCGTCAGCGCGGCCAGCGGCACGGCCGCCGCCTCGACCAGATCCAACGACTGCGGCTTGGGCGCCAGCGCCTCGCGCGGCACCAGCGCGAACTCTGCGTAAGAGCCCTGGCCGTGGCCGACGAAAGCGAACACCTCCTGTCCGGGGCGGAAGGGACCATGCGTGTCTTCCGATTCCTGCACGACGCCCGCGCAGTCCCGGCCCAGCGTGAAAGGCAATTGCGTTTCCTTCACCAGGGGGAATCGGCCGGATCGCGTCTTGACGTCGACGGGGTTCAGGCTGGCGGCCGCGACCTTGACCAATACGTGCTCGGATCGCGGGGGCGGAATGGGAACGTGCTCACGATGCAGGACTTCCGGTCCGCCGAAGCTGTCGATGCGAAAAGCGTGCATACGGTTCATGCTTACCTCCTGGGAGCGCGTTGAGAACCCTTGAAAATCAGCAAATCCCATGCCGCGGCGCGGGTTCCCGCGGACGCACCGACCGTGACAATTCATCCACTTCCGCCTCGGCCCGCGCGATGGAATCGGCCAGGCGCTGATCGCCGAATTCGTCGTATTCGATGGCCACGCCATGCATGTCGGTGATGCCCATGTAGGCGAATGCGGTGCGGATCGAGGCCTCGACGTGGTTGAGATGCGCGATGCGTTCGCCGGGCCCGTAGCCGTGGTCGCCACGCGAGGACAGCACCACCAGTTGCTTGCCCTGGCCAGCCAGCAGCGGCCAGTAGGGATCGCCCGCGCGCTGGCGGTCGAAGCCGAAAGTGCGGCCCACGCGCACGATGTTGTCGATGTAGGCCTTGAATTGCGCGGGCGGACCGAAGTTGTACATGGGCACGCCAGCCACGATGACGTCGGCGGCCAGCAGTTCGTCGACCAGTTCGTCGCTCTGCGCCAGCGTCTCGTGCATCCACGCTTCGCGCCGGGCCTGCGGGGTGAACGCCGCGTGGATCCATTGGCCGCTCACCGGCGCGGGCGGCTGGGCGCCGACGTCGCGGCGGATGAGGGTGGTGCCGGGGTGCAGCGCAAGCCATTGTTCGACGAAGCGCTGGGTCAGGCGGCGCGTGTGCGAGCCATGCGGCTGGGCGCCGGATGCGCCGCTGCGGGCGCTGGCGTCGATGTGCAGGAGAGTGGTCATGGAAAAGGCTCCGGTGGGTCATGGAAATTCATCCGTGCCGCCAGTGTCTGCTGCGTGCGGCTCCTGCGGCAAACGATGCTTTCTCAACCAACGGATGAGATAAATTCATGCATATCGTCTCTGGACACCTGGGTGCGCCATGTCTTCCCGATTGCCTTCCCTGGTTGCGCTGCATGCCTTCGAGGCGGCCGCGCGCCTGCGCAGCTTCAAGCATGCCGCCGATGAACTGGCGGTGACGGCCACCGCGATCAGCCATCGCATCCGCGTGCTGGAAACCAGCCTGGACTGCCGGCTGTTCGTCCGCAAGACCCGGGCCATCGAGCTGACGCCTGCGGGCCAGGCGCTGTATGCCTCCGTGCACGACGGATTCGCCGCGATCGAGGCCGGCGTGCAGCGGTTGCGGCCACGGGAACGCCCCTCGGCCACGCTGTCGGCCACGCCCGCGTTCGCGGCGCGCTGGCTGGTGCCGCGCCTGGCTGCGTTCCAGGCGGACCATCCCGGCATGGACCTGCGGGTGCTCGCGTCGAACGATCCTGTCGACCTGCACGGCGGCACGGCCGATCTGGCGATCCGCTATGGCACGGGCGCGTATCCAGGGCTGCGCGCCACGTTGCTGATGCGCGACCGCTACGCGCCGGTCGCCAGTCCGCATCTGAAGATCCGGCGTGCCGCCGACGTGCGGCGGCACGCGTTGATCCATTTCGATTGGCACCGCAAGCTGCCCGTCGACCTGACGTGGGCCGAATGGGCGCGTGTCGCGCGTCAGCCCGGGATCGATGTGTCGGCGGGTATCCGCTATTCCGATGAAAGCCATGCGATCCAGGGGGCCGTGGCGGGGCAGGGCGTGGCCCTGCTCAGCCTGGCGCTGGTGCAGGAGGAATTGAAGCTGGGCCTGCTGCGGGCGCCGATCGGGCCGGCGCTGGAAGGCATGGCCTATTACGTGGTGCGGCCCGCGCAGGGCCCGAGGTCCGCCGCCGCGGCGGCGGTGGAGCGCTGGCTGCTGAAGGAAACGGCCGCCCTGTAGCGTCTCGTAATGGGGGCGGGTGGCGCCTGCCGCCGCCGGGGATTTATCATCGGGCAGGGCCCCGGACCCGGCGCATCCGCATGCGCGGCTCCGTCCGGCCACCGCCTTGCATCCTTTCGAACAGGAGATTCGTTAGTGGTTCGACTCGCAGCGACAGCATCGACCTTCATCCTTCTTTGGAATCACGCCGCCGGCCTGTGGCGGCACAGGCGGGCGCGGCCCTGGTGGGCCGTGGCGATGCTGATGGCGCTGTTGAGTTGCGTGTCGACGCGGGCGATGGCGGCGGAGGTTGCGAATCCTCCGGCGGCGGCGCAGCAACAGGCGCCGGCTGCCGCTCCGGGCCTGACACCGGCGGCGCTGGCCGATCTGCTCGAGAATCCCGACACCAGAAAGACCCTGATCGACCAGTTGCGCGCGCAGGTCCCGGGTGGCGGCGCATCGGCCGCCACGGGCAATGCGCCGGCGGCCTCCAATGCCGCTGCCGGCGGCGCCCCATCGGCGGCCAATGCCACCCCCGCCACGCCCGGCGGCACGCCCGTCGCCGGCCGGCCCGCGCCCCCAGGCCTGCAAGACCGCATCACCGACGGCGCCCAGCGCTTCCTGTCCGGCGTGGCCGCCGACATGGGCCAGGGCGTGGACGACATGCGCGCGTTGGCCTCGGGCCAAAGCCTGCGCCTGGAAGCCGGCACGGCCAGCCAGGCGCTGCTGCCGCTGGCCCTGGCCATCCTGGTCACCCTGGTCGCCTTCGCCATCCTGCGCATGATCGCCATGCGCATCTACGGCCGCATCGACCGCTGGGTCGGCGAGTTGGGCCAGGAGGGCGTCGCCCGCCCCGAGCCGGGACACCATGCCAGCCTGCGGGTGCTCTGCCGCCGCGCGGGCGCCATCATCGGCGCCTTGGGCATCGACGTGGCCGTGGTGCTGCTGGCCGCCATGGCTGGCAGCAGCGCCGCGCTGTGGTCCACCCCGGGCCGCGGCACGCTCGATGCTCTCGCGCTGGTTTTCCTGAAAGCCTTCGTGGCCGTGGAGATCGTCAAGGTGCTGATCCGCACCGTGTTCGCCGTGCGCCATCCCCACCTGCGCCTGGTGTCGCTGGCCGATGGCCCCGCCAAGTACTGGAACGGCTGGCTGGTGCTGATCGCCGCGGGCGCCGGTTACGGCACCATGCTGGTCGATCCGGTGATGACCGCCACCCTGTCGCCCGCGCTGGGCCGCCTGGCCGGCATGGTCATCATGCTGATCGTGTACGTATACGCCGTGCGCGGCATCTGGCGGAACCGCCTGATCGTGCGCGAGCGCCTTGAGAAGCGCGCGACCAACGCCACCACCTTCATGGGTTCGCGGCTGCGCTTCCTGTCGCGCATCTGGCACCTGCTGGGCATCGCCTATTTCACGGTGCTGCTGGTGGTGAGCCAGATCGATCCGCTCAATGCGCTGCCCTTCATGGCGCACGCGACGGTGCAGACCCTGGTGGCCATCGGGGGCGGCAGCCTGCTGATCCTGCTGATGAACACCTTCCTGGGCAGGCCCATCCAGCTGTCCGACGACCTGCGCCGTCGCCTGCCGATGCTGGAGGCGCGCGTCAACTCCTACGTGCCGGCCGGCCTGAAGATCATGGGCTGGATCATCCGCATCGTGGTGCTGCTGCTGATCCTGGACGCCTGGCGCGCCTTCGACCTGTCGTACTGGCTGGCCTCCGACGCGGGCGCCACGGCGATCCGCATGGTGGTGAACGTGGTCATCGTGCTGCTGATCGCCGCGCTGGCCTGGACCGTGATCGCCAGCTTCATCGAGCACCGCCTGACGCAGGTCGACGGCCGGCCCATGCCCAGCGCGCGCGAACGCACGCTGCTGTCGCTGTTCCGCAACGCCGCGCTGATCGTCATCGTCACCATGACGGCGTTGATCATCCTGTCGCAGATCGGCATCAACATCGGCCCGCTGATCGCCGGTGCCGGTGTCGTCGGCCTGGCCATTGGCTTCGGGGCGCAGAAGCTGGTGCAGGACATCATCACCGGTGTCTTCATCCAGCTGGAAAACGGCATGAACGAGAACGACGTCGTGCAGGTCGCGGGCGTGTTCGGCACGGTCGAGAAAATGACCATCCGTTCCGTGGGCATCCGCACGCTGGACGGCGGCTATCACCTGGTGCCGTTCTCGTCGGTGGACGTGGTCGCCAACCACATGCGTGATTTTTCTTATCATCTTGGTGAGTACACCATCGCGCACCGCGAGAGCGTGGACGACGCCGTCGAGCATCTGCGCAGCGCCTTTGCCGAGCTGATGTCCGATCCGGTGCTGTCGCCCGAAGTGATCGAGGACATCACTATCCCGGGCGTCACCGCCGTCAACGAGAAGGGCGTCACCATCCGCGTGCTGATCAAGACCACGCCGGGCATGCAGTGGGCCGTGCAGCGTGGCTACAACCGCCTGGTCAAGAAGCACTTCGAGGCCGCCGGCATCGAACTGCCGTATCCGCACATGGTCGTCTACTTCGGCCAGGACAAGCAGGGCTACGCGCCGCCGGCCAACGTGGCCATGCAGACCGAGCGGCCGCAGGTGCCGGGCGAGGGTGCCCGCGCGGCCGGCCACACGCGGCGCAAGCTGAAGCGGGAGGACACCGAGGGCAATCCCGCCGACGTGCTGGGCAACGAGCTGGAAGCGCGCAACGAGGGGTTGGCCGACGAGGCCGCGCAGGCGCAGGGGGGACCGGCTTCGGCCACCGAGCCGGAACGTCCCAAGACCTGATGGGGGCGGCGGGGCGGGGACGTCCCGCGGCTTGCGCCTGGCGAACCGGGCGGCCGCTTGCAAGCCCGGGCCTCCTGCCGCGGGTTTCGGGCTGGCTCAGGCCGCGACGCGGTACGCCTGGATGTCCGCCATCCCCAGGCTGCGCGAGGCCAGCGCGTCGCGCTTGGGCGGCACGCCGAACATCCGGGTGTATTCGCGGCTGAACTGCGACGGGCTTTCGTAGCCCACCTGATAGGCCGCGCGCATCACGTTGGCGTTCTCCACCAGCATCAGCCGGCGTGCCTCCAGCAGGCGCAACTGCTTCTGGTATTGCAATGGCGTCATCGAAGTCAGTTGCTTGAAGTGCTGGTGGAACGAAGACGTGCTCATGTTGGCCGCGGCCGCCAGTTCCTCGATGCGCAGGGCGCGCGCGAACTCCGCGCGCAGCAGGCGGATGGCCTCGCCCACGCGGTGCGCGTGGCCGGCGGGCAGCGCCAGCGTACAGAGCCGGCCGCCGTGAGGGCCCGTGAGCAATCGTGCGCAGATCTCGCGCATCAGCAGCGGGGCCAGCACCGCCAGCATGACGGGCGTCTCCAGCATGTTCACCAGGCGCAGCATGCAGTCGGCCAGCGCGGCGTCGGTGTCTTCCACGTACAGGCCCAGCCCGGGGGCGGCCGGGGCGGGCCGCACCGGCAACTGCGCCAGCACCTCGCGCAGGATCAGCGGATCGAACTCCAGCGCGATCGCCAGGTAGGGCCGGTCGGGCGTGGCCTGGGTGACGCGGCCCACGCCGGGCAACTCGACGCTGATCACCAGCGATTGCATCTCGGCATAGTGCAGCACCTGGTCATTGAGCATCACGCATTTGGCGCCCTGCGCCACCAGGCACAGCGCCGGGCGGTAGACCATGTGATTGAGCACGTCCGTGCGGGTGTTGCGCATCAGCGCCAGGCCGTCGACGGCCGTGGCGAAGGCGCCGTTCTCGCCCGGATGGCGGGCATCGAGATAGCGGGCAATGGCGTTTTTCAGCGCGGACTGCGGCATGGGCGAAGGCTTCGGCGGATGGCAAGGCAATTCATGCGCCTGGGGGATGGGCATGGACGGATTTTAGTTCAGGCCCCGCGCGAGCGTATCGCGGTTTGTAGGATCAGGCATGAAATTCGAGAGATCCGATATTTCTGGCGGACCCGCCCAGGCATAGACTTTTCCCGTGTTCTTCCCCTTTATCTTCCGCTAATTTCTGGAAACGCCATGGAAAAGATTGCCATCATCACCGGCGGCAGCCGCGGCCTGGGCCGCAACACCGCCGTCAGCCTGGCCCGCCGCGGCACGGGTTCCATCATCACCTATCGCGCGAATCGCACCGAGGCCGATGCGGCCGTGGCCGAGATCCAGGCCCTGGGCGCCCGCGCCGTGGCCCTCCCACTGGATACCGGCGACAGCGCCAGCTTCCCCGCTTTCGCCGCCGAGGCCGCCCGCGTGCTGCAGGCCACCTGGGGCCGCGACCGCTTCGATTTCCTGGTCAACAACGCCGGGCATGGCGCGGCCGGCCTGATCGCCGAGATGTCCGAAGCGGCCTTCGACAGCCTGTACCAGGTGCACTTCAAGGGCGTTTTCTTCCTGACGCAGAAGCTGCTGCCGCTGATCGCCGATGGGGGCCGCATCGTCAACCTCTCCAGCGGCCTGGCGCGCTTCGCCATGCCCGGCTACGCGGCCTATGCGTCGATGAAGGGCGCCATCGAAGTGTTCTCGCGCTACCTGGCCAAGGAAGCGGGCGCGCGCGGCATCGCCGTCAACGCGGTGGCGCCGGGCGCCATCGAGACGGACTTCGGCGGGGGGCACGTGCGCGACGATGCCGGCCTGAACAAGCTGGTGGCCAGCAATACCGCCATGGGCCGCGCTGGCGTGCCGGACGACATCGGCCCCATGATCGCCGCGCTGCTGGGCGACGAGAACCGCTGGCTGACCGCGCAGCGCATCGAGGTGTCGGGAGGCATGTTCGTGTGATGCCGCGCCTGCCCCGGAACATGGACGTTGCGGGGCAGCGCAAGCGGGGAAACCGCAGGCGCGTGCGAGGTGGCGGTATGGCACACTGCGCGCTGCTTTCAAGCGATTTTCAGGCGCCGGCTTTCCGGTCCGGCGCTTTCCATTCCCCGCATGCACTTTTCGCCCATGAACAGGCTTTTCTCCTTGAAGCTGCTGGCCGCCGCCGTGGCCGCCGCGCTGCTGGCCGCCTGCGCCCAGCCATCCCCCCAGCCGCTGGCCAGCCCCGGCACCGCGCCCGCGCCGCAGGCCGCGCAAGCCCGCGAAAGCGACATCGATGCCCTGATGCAGCGCATGACGCTGCAGGAGAAGATCGGCCAGCTGCGCCTGCGCAGCGTGGATGCGGGCCCCGACGCGCGCAAGGAGGTGTTGCTGGACGAGATCCGCACGGGCCAGGTCGGCGCCATCTTCAACACGGTCACCCGGCCCGACATCCGCGTGCTGCAGGACGCGGCCATGCAAAGCCGCCTGAAGATCCCGCTGTTCTTCGCGTATGACGTGATCCATGGCCACCGTACCGTGTTTCCCATCGGACTGGGCCTGGCCTCGTCGTGGGACATGGACGCCATTGCGCGCAGCGGCCGCGTGTCGGCCATCGAGGCCAACGCGGACGGCCTGAACCTGACCTTCTCGCCCATGGTGGACATTTCGCGCGATCCGCGCTGGGGCCGCAATTCCGAGGGGTATGGCGAAGACACGTACCTGACCTCGCGGATCGGCGCCACGCTGGTCAAGGCCTACCAGGGCGACGATCCGTCCGCGCCCGGCACCATCATGGCCTCGGTGAAGCATTTCGCCATGTATGGCGCCATCGAGGGCGCGCGCGACTACAACACCGTGGACATGAGCCCGCAGCGCATGTACCAGGACTACCTGCCGCCCTACAAGGCCGCCATCGACGCGGGCGCGGCCGGCGTGATGGTCGCGCTGAACGCCGTCAACGGCGTGCCCGCCACCGCCGACAAATGGCTGCTGCAGGACCTGCTGCGCAAGCAGTGGGGCTTCAAGGGCATCACCATCAGCGACCACGGCGCCATTCTCGAACTGCTGCGCCATGGCGTGGCCGCCGATGGCCGCGATGCCGCGCGCCTGGCCATCCAGGCCGGCACCGATCTCAGCATGAACGACAAGGTCTACGGCACGGATCTGGAGCCCCTGGTGAAGAGCGGCGAGGTCGCCATCGCCGACATCGACCGCGCCGTGCGCGACGTGCTGCGCGTGAAGTACGACCTGGGCCTGTTCCGTGACGCGTATCGTCACGTGGGTCGGGCTGCGGACGATCCCGCCGACAACGATGCCGAGAACCGCCTGCACCGTGCCGATGCGAGGGACGTGGCGCGCCGTAGCCTGGTGCTGCTGAAGAACAGCGCCAGCACGCTGCCGTTGCGCAAGCAGGGCACCATTGCCGTGATCGGCCCGTTGGCCAGGAGCCAGCGCGACGTCATGGGCAACTGGTCGGCGGCGGGCAAGGCGCGCCAGGCCGTGTCCGTGTACCAGGGCCTGGCCGAAGCCACCGCCGGCCGCGCCACGCTGCGCTATGCCAAGGGCGCCAACGTCATCGACGATGCCCGCATCGTGACCTACCTGAACGAGTTCGAGAAGGACGTCGAAGTCGATTCGCGTACGCCGCGGGCCATGATCGACGAGGCCGTGCAGGCGGCCCGCGCCTCTGACGTGGTGGTGGCCGTGGTGGGCGAGTCGCAGGGCATGGCGCACGAGGCGTCCAGCCGCACCGACATCGTCATTCCCGACAGCCAGCGCGCCTTGCTGCGCGCGCTGAAGGCCACGGGCAAGCCGTTGGTGATCGTGCTGATGAATGGCCGGCCGTTGGCCCTGGAATGGGAAGACGCCAATGCCGACGCCATGCTGGAGACCTGGTACGCGGGCACCGAGGGCGGCCACGCCATCGCCGATGTGCTGTTCGGCGACTACAACCCCTCGGGCAAGCTGCCGATGACCTTCCCGCGCGTGGTGGGACAGGTGCCGCTGTACTACAACCATCTGAACACCGGCCGGCCTTTCGATCCGGCCAGGCCCAACAAGTACACCTCGCGTTATTTCGATCACGAGAACGGACCGCTCTATCCGTTCGGCTATGGCCTGAGCTACACGACGTTCGACCTGTCGGGCGTGACGCTGTCCACGGCGCAACTGGCGCGCGGCGGCAAGCTCACGGCCAGCGTCACGGTGCGCAACAGCGGGCAGCGCGATGGCGAGACCGTGGTGCAGCTGTATGTGCAGGATCCGGTCGCTTCGATCAGCCGTCCGGTGAAAGAGCTGAAGGGCTTTTCGAAGATATTCCTGAAGGCCGGCGAGTCGCGCGTGGTCAGCTTCGAGATCGGCGATGCGCAGATGGGCTTCTACGATGGGCAGGGCCGTTTCAACGTCGAGCCGGGACGATTCAACGTGTACCTGGGGCTGGATTCGCGCGATGCGAACGTCGCCAGTTTCGTGCTGCGGTAACGTCATTCCCCAGGCTGGAGGCTTCATGGAAGGCATCAGGACGTTGGGCATATGCAGGCTGGACGCGCGGGCCTTTGCCCCGTATGGCTGGATGCTGGGCAAGCCCCTGCCCGCCGCGGGCGCGGGAACGCCCGTGTTCAGCAATCCCGCCACCGATTTCTGGCAGGAGCACGTATTCGACCCCGGCGCTGGCGGGGAAACCGAAGTGCTGTGGGTGAACTACCGCAACGCGGACCGTGCCGTGGGCAATCTCGAAGTGCATCTGCTGACGCAGCAGGCGATCGTGCCGTTGACGGGACCGGTCATCCAGGTGGTGGCGGCCAGCGGGGCCGATGGCCTGCCCGATGCGGCCACCCTGGCGGCGTTCGAGGTGCCGGTGGGCCAGGGCATCTGCATGAAGCCGGGGTGCTGGCACGCGACCCGTATCGCCACGCCCGGCGAAGTCACGTGTCTCATGCTGACCCGGCGGTCCACCACCGCCGATCTGGTGGCGCATCTGGACGGCCGGGAGGCCGCGGCGGAAAGCGCCATCGTGTCATTCGAGGGATGCATGCTGGCGCCGGCCTGACCCGGCCGCCTGGGCGGGGAGAGATCATCAAGCCTCAAGCCCCGCCTGAACCACGCTCAAGCAAAGACCGATATGCCCGCCGGCCCCCGGCAAGCAGAATAGTCGGCTGTATCGGCGTGCCACATGGGAAGGGGTAATCGGATGGATCTTGCAGCAATGGTTTCCGGCCTGCCGGCCGGGACATGGGGGTTTGTCGCGGCCGTATTCGTATTGGCGGGCCTGGTCAAGGGCGTGGTGGGGCTGGGCCTGCCGACGATTTCCATGGCGTTGCTGGCGCTTTTCATGCCGCCCGCGCAGGCCGCGGCGCTGCTCATCGTGCCATCGTTCCTCACCAATGTCTGGCAGGCCCGCCCATTCCATACCTTGGGTCCGCTGTTGCGCCGCATCGGCGGCATGCAGATCGGCGTGTGCGTGGGCACGCTGGGCGGCGCCTGGCTGCTGGGGGCCCCGTCGGGCCATCTGGCCTCGGCCGCGCTGGGCGTGGCGCTGGTGGCCTACGCACTGTGGGGATTGTTCGGCCAGCCGCTCGCCATCGACCCGGCTGCCGAAGGTTGGGCCGGCCTGCTGGTGGGCGCCGTCACCGGCGTGGTCACCGCGGCAACGGGCGTCTTCGCCGTGCCGGCCGTGCCGTATCTGCAGGCGCTGGGGCTGGGCAGGGACGGGCTGATCCAGGCAATGGGCGTGTCGTTCACGGTTTCCACCGTGGCGCTGGCAGGAGGCTTGTGGCTGGCCGGGGGCTATGCGCCGGGCGCCGCGGGGGCATCGCTATTGATGCTATTGCCCGCGCTGGCCGGCATGTGGGCAGGTACGCGATTGCGCCGCGGCCTGCCGCCGCGGACGTTTCGCCTGTGGTTCATGTACAGCCTGATCCTGCTGGGGCTGTATCAGATCGTCCAGGCGATCCTGTCGTCGAGGTAGCCATCGGCGTTCAAGCCGTGGATGGCGATCCGGCGATATGGGTAGCCCGCGATGGTGGCATTCCCGGCGTGTTTCATGCCTCCGCGGGGATGCGCGCCGCCTGCCATGCCTGCCGCCATGCGGGCACCTGCGCACCCGGCATGGGCCGGCCATACAGATAACCCTGCAATTCATCGCAGCCGATATTGCGCAGCGCCTGCGCTTCCTCCTCGCGTTCCACGCCTTCGGCCACCACCCGCAATCCCAGTTCGTGGCCCAATTCGATAATGGCCTTCACCACGGCCAGGTCAGCGGGGCCGTGCAGCATGTCGCGCACGAAAGTCTGGTCGACTTTCAGGCGATCCAGCGGAAAACGGTTCAGATAACTCAGGCTCGAATAACCCGTTCCGAAATCATCCAGCGACAGCGTCACGCCCAATGCCCGAATGCCGCGTATGGCTTCCAGATAACTCTCGGCGTGGCTCATCAGTACCGTTTCGGTGATTTCCAGTTCCAGCCATTGCGCGCCGATGCCATGCGCCTGCAGGCTGTGCCGCAGGGTGTCCAGCAAGCCGGGTTCGCGCAACTGGATGGCCGAGAGGTTGATGGACGTGCGCACTTCGGGATGTCCCTGCGCGCGCCAGGCCGCCATCTGCCGGCAGGCTTCGTCGATGACCCAGGCGCCGATCGGAATGATCAGGCGGGTTTCTTCCGCGATGGGGATGAACTGCGTGGGGGCGATCGCGCCCAGCGTGGGCGAGGTCCAGCGCAGCAGGCCTTCGACACCCACCAGTTTGCCGGTGTCCGCATCGATGCAGGGCTGGAAGACCAGCGCCAGTTCCTGCTGCGCCACGGCGGTACGCAGGCCGGCCTCGATGGCCAGCCGCTGGCGCGAACGCTCGGCCATCTCGGGCGAGAACGACTTCACCATGTTGCGGCCCGCCGCCTTGGCCTGGTACATGGCCGCATCCGCGTTCTGCATCAGCGTGTCGATGTCCAGGCCATCGTCCGGATACAGCGCCACCCCCACGCTGCAGGACACCTGCAAGGTCACGCCCGCGATCTCGTGCGGCTGGCGCACCAGTGGAATCAGGCGTTCGGCGATCAGCGCCTCCACGTCGGCGCGGTCGGTCACGCCATTCAGGATCACCGTGAATTCGTCGCCGCCCAGCCGGCCGACCGTATCGCCGCTGCGCACCGCCTGCAGCAGGCGGCGCGAGATCGACTTCAACAGGCCGTCGCCGATGTGATGGCCCAGCGAGTCGTTGATGTCCTTGAAACGGTCCAGGTCGATGAACAGCACCGCGCAGCGCCGCGATGCCTGTTCGCCGGCATCCAGCGACGCGGCCAGGCGCTTGATGAACAGCGCGCGGTTGGGCAGTTGCGTCAGCACGTCATGCTCGGCCAGGAAGCGGATGCGCGCCTCGCTCTTCTTGCGGTCGGTGATGTCGATCAGCGTGCAGATGTAGTGCGACACGCTGGCGTGCTTGTCGCGCACCGCGCTGATCATCAGCCAGGCCGGGTACTCGCGGCCATGCCTGCGCCGGATCTGCGCCTCGCCGCTCCAGGTGCTGGTACGCTCCACGTAGCCGGCCAGGTTCTCCATCACCGCGCCGTTGCCGGACTCGGCCTGGATGAAGGCGGGCGCCTTGCCCAGCACGTCCGCCGTGCTGAACCCGGTGGAACGGTAGAACGCGGCGTTGGCGCTCAGCAGCTTGCATTCTTCATCCAGGATCAGGATGGATTCGGACGAGGCTTCGAAGACTTTCGCCCACAGCTCCAGCCGCTGTTCCATCAGCTTGATCTGGTTGATCGGCGTGAAGGCGGTCAGGATGGCGTCGCGGCCCTGGAAATCCAGGCGGCGCGCCGACAGCATGGCCCAGGTCGGCTCGTCGCCGGCCTTCCACTGCACCTCGAATTCATCGACGGCATCGTGGTCGGACAACTGCTGGAAGAAGCGCGCCCGCACCGACGAATCCATGCCGTGCATCCACGGGTCCGTCGTGCGGCCGCCCAGCCACGACAGCGCGGGCTGGTTGGCGTGCAGCACTTCGTGGCCGGGCACCGAGGTCACCATCATCGGCACCGGCGTGGCCTCGACCAGCGAGTGCTGCGCGGCCGAGGCGCGCGCCGTGGCGGCCAGTTCCTTCTGCAGGTCGCGTTCGCGGTCCAGTTGCTCCAGCATTTCGTTGAAGCCGCGCACCAGCTGGCCGATCTCGTCCTGGCTGCTCCACGAGGCGCGCTGCGAGTGGTCGCCCGTGCGGCGCACCTTGTCCATCACGCGCGCCAGGTGGCGCAGCGGACTGGAGATCTGCTGCGCCACGAAGTACACCATGCACAGGATGCTGAACAGCAGGAACAGCGCCGTGCCCAGGTGCAGCCACATGCGTGAATACAGCCCGCTGACGCGCTCGTGCAGCAGGGCTTCGAGCTGCGTGCCGGTCACGATCCAGGCCTCGTTCACGGCCCTCACGACCACGCGCTGCGTGGTTTCCGAACCGGCCAGCGCCTGCGCGTCGCGCGTCGAGCCGTCGCCGTCGAGCACCACGTGCACGGAGTCGCGATAGGCGTCGGTGGCCGCCAGCAGGTGCTGCATGGAAGACGCCAGCGCCTCGCCCAAACGGCGGTTGGCCGCGCGGGCTTCCGAGAAATCCGAGCGCAGGCCCTGCAACACGGCATCCAGCTGGCCTTCCAGAAGCAGATAGCGCGCGCGCATGGCCTCATGCGATTGCAGGGCAGGGTCCGCGCTGTGCAGCAGTTGCCCGATGCTGTTCACCGAATCCAGCAGGGCCGGATACCGCAGGATCGACAGCGACATCGCGTAATAGCTGTCCAGGTCCGGATCCAGGATCAGGTTGGACTGGTTGCCCACCCGGGTGATCAGCGCGCGGCACGTATCCAGCGCCTGCGCCAGCGCATCGTGATCGGGATGAGGCAGCTTGGACAGCGCCGCCAGCTGGGCACGCAGGCGCTCGTTCAACTGCGCGCTTTCCATGCCGTCGCCGTAGTGTTCCTCGGCCTGTTTCAACGCGGACCGGGCCTGTGCCAGCGCGCCGGGTGTGGCGGGATGTCCCGCGCCGGCCAATGCGACATCGACCAGCGTGTCGCGCACGGTGGTGATGTAGGCGCTGCCCAGGATCTCCTTGTCGGAGAAATCGATGGAGATGTACTTCTCGTGGATCAGGATGCCGCTGATGTACACGACCGCTGTCAGGTCAAGGAGATAGATCAGCAGCAGCTTGCGGCCGACTCTGAGCCGCGCCAGCAGCCGGAAAAAGAAATTGCGCTTCATGCTTCAGACGAACCGAGCCACGGATAAGCCTTCGCGGACCTCCGCGTTTCTCCCTTGGTTATCCGGCCGTGGTTATTTTCTACGCAGTTTGAGTGCGTTTGCGACCGGTTTATACATTTTGTAATCTTCAGGTCTTATAGCGCACTCTGTGCCGGGCAGATAGAGGCGTTTTCCGCCATGTCGCGAGGGGGCGACGGTCCGCCAGCAAATCCTTCCCGTTCCTTCGCCACGGAAGCCGAGGGCGTCCTCGTGGCCCGGGCCACGACGAACCTCTGAATCGGGACGCAATGCAGACCATCGGATCCTGGACGGCATGTCCGCGATCTCGACGCCCGCGCCCTGGCGCGCGGCGCGGATGGCGTGATCCTCGGTTGCACCGAAGTGGGCATGCTGCTCGATGCGGGCAACGCCGGCGTGCCGGTCTTCGATACGGCCTTGATCCATCGCGAAGCCGCCATCGATTGGGCGTTGGATAAATAGGGTTGTCAGGACTGCGCGTTCTCGACGTGCTGGGTCACCATGCCGATGAACGCGCGCAGGCGCTGGAGCCGCCGCATGTCGCGGTGGTAGCCCATCCAGATGTCGCGTGTGGGCGGTTGAGCGGGCAGGCTCAGCCGGCGCAGGCCAGGCATCCGGTCGCCCACCACCCGTGGCAGCACGGCAATGCCGATGCCCATGCCGCACATGTGCCCCTGCACGTTCCGGTTGTTCGAACGCATGACGGTCCTGGCGTTGGGGAACGCCTCCTTCAGCCAGTCGATGTCCGGGAACTGGCCCGTCGAGGTGTCGTGCGTGATGAGCCGGAAGCCCGCGCCATCGCCGTAGGCGGGTTCCGGGGAGCCCGCCGCCACGTAGACACCGTAAGGCAGTCTGACCAGCCGCCGCTGCACCACGTCGGGCGTGTCGAACGGCACGATCCTGAACGCGATGTCGGCCTCGCGCTGGGCCAGGCTGAACAGGCGCGTGCCCGTCAGGATTTCGACGTCGACGTGCGGATAGGCGCGGGTGTATTCCGTGA
This sequence comes from Bordetella ansorpii, assembly GCF_900078705.1. Lineage (GTDB taxonomy): Bacteria > Pseudomonadota > Gammaproteobacteria > Burkholderiales > Burkholderiaceae_B > Bordetella > Bordetella ansorpii_A. Next base: position 943,207 of record NZ_FKIF01000006.1, on the reverse strand, counting down.
CGATGGGCGGCAGCACGTAGGCGCCGAACCAGTCGGCCGACGAAATGCGCAGGCTGCCCTGCAACTGCTGTTCCCGCCCGGCCAGCCTGCGCTGCAGGGCCAGCGCCCCTTCTTCCATCTGCTCCGCCAGCGCGATGATGCCGGCGCCTTCCTCCGTCGGTACGAAGCCGTCGGCGGTGCGCTGGAACAGCGTGTGGCCCGTGGCCTGCTCCAGTGCCCGCAGGCGGCGCCCGACCGTGGGGTGGCTCAGGTGCAGGGCGCGGGCGGCGGCGCCCAGGGTGCCCGCCCGGGCGATGGCAAGAAAGATCCGGACGTCGCTCCATTCCATTTTCGACCCCTCACAAAAGTGAACGACAAGAATGCAATATTGTCAGTTTTAGAACAAATCTTGTAGTCCTAGACTTCCCCCATGCCGCTCGCCTTGCGAGCTTTTTTCGAATGGGCCGCGCGCCGGATCGCGTCGCGACCGTGGGCGCAGGAGGAATTCAGGATGAAAACCTGGTTGATAACGGGCTGTTCCACAGGGTTGGGCAAGCAGTTGGCCGAGGCGGTCGCCGCGCGCGGCGACCGCCTCGTCGCCACCGCGCGTTCCGCGGATTCGCTGCGGGAATTGGGCGAGCGTTATCCCGACACGGTGCGCCGCTTGGCGCTCGACGTCACCCGACCCGGCGATGCCGCCCGCGCCGTCGCACTGGCGCAAAGCGCGTTCGGTGGCCTCGACGTACTGGTCAACAATGCCGGCTTCGGCTTCATCGGGGCGATCGAGGAAGCGGAGCCCGCCGAGTACCGACGCGTGTTCGAGGCCAATGTGTTCGGCCTGATCGAGACCACCCGCGCCGCCTTGCCGGCGCTACGGGCGAGCGCGGGCGCCCGCATCGTCAATCTCTCGTCGGGCGCGGGCATCGCCGGCTCGGCGGGGTCGGGGTACTACAACGCCACCAAGTTCGCGGTCGAAGGGCTCTCCGAAGCGCTCGCGCAGGAGCTTCGTCCGCTCGGACCGAAAGTGATCATCGTCGAGCCGGGACCCTTCCGCACCGAGTTTCTCGGCCGCTCGATGGCCGCCGCCGCGCGCAGGATCGACGCCTATGCCGAGACCGGGGCTGCCCGGCGGCATTACCGCGAAACCAATGACGGCAGGCAGGCGGGCGATCCCGCCCGCGCCGTCGCCGTGATGCTGCTGGCCATCGACGCGGAGAACCCGCCGCTGCACCTGCCGCTGGGGCCGGCCGCGCACCGCATCGCGCAGAACAAGCTGGCCTCCTTCCGTGCAGACATCGATGCCTGGCGCGACGTCTCCATCGCCACCGATTTCGATGCCTGAGGAGCCTGCCATGAGCACGACGACCCGCCCTGCGGCGGTCCTGCCGGCGGCCGCCTCCCGCGACGAGGGCGCCGCGCCGCCGCCGCGCCGGTGGGCGATGTTCGTGATCCTGCTGGTCGGCGCGTTCCTGCCGCCGCTCGATTTCTTCATTGTCAATGTCGCGCTGCCGTCCATCCAGGGCGATCTGGGCGCCTCTTCCTCGGCCGAGCAACTCGTCATTTCCTCGTACGCGGCGTTGTATGCCGTGACGCTGACCACCGGCGGCCGGCTGGGCGACCTGTACGGACGCGGCCGCATGTTCTTCCTCGGCCTGATCGGCTTTGCCGTCGCGTCCACGCTGTGCGGCTTCGCCGGCTCGCCATGGGTGCTGGTCGCCGGACGGGCCCTGCAAGGCGTGACGGCGGCCGTGATGGCGCCGCAGGCGCTCGCCTCGGTGCAGGCGATCTTTCCGGAATCGGAGAAGCCCCTTGCGCTCAGCATCTATGGCGCCGTCTTTGGGCTGGCCTCCGTGATCGGACAGGCGATGGGGGGCATCCTGATTTCCCTTGACCTCTTCGGCCTGGGATGGCGCGCGATCTTCCTGGTCAATCTGCCGGTGGCGGTCCTGGTCGTGCTGTTCGGCATTCCCTTGCTCAAGGAGACCCGCGCGCCCAACGCGCGCAAGCCCGACCTGGGAGGCATGGCGCTGTCGATGGTGACCCTGGCCACGTTGATCGTGCCGTTGATCGAGGGACGCGAGGCGGGCTGGCCGTGGTGGTCGTGGGTGTCGCTGGCCGCGGTGCCGGTGCTGGCGAGAGGGTTCTGGCGCTACCAGACCCGATTGTCCATGGCCGGCGGCGCGCCATTGCTCGACCCGGTCGCGCTGCGGGCGCCGGGACTGGGCCGTGCGCTGCTGATCGCGCTGCTGTTCTATTCCACGGGCACCTTTTTCCTGCTGCTCTCGGTCTATCTCCAGGAGGCGCTGCACGCGACCGCACTGAGCGCGGGCCTCGTGTTCCTGCCGTTCGGGCTGGGGTATCTGGTGGGACCGTTGACGGCCCCCTTCTTCAGGCGGAGGGTTGGCGCTTACGTCAACCCTGTCGGCCTGGGCCTGGAGGCGGCCGGCATGGTGGCGCTGGTGTGGCTCGTCATGGCGGCGCCGGCCGGCACGGCCCCCGCGGCCGCACCGCTTGCCATCATCCTGTTCGTCGCCGGTTTCGGACAAGGGCTGGGGATGCCGAGCTTGATGAGGATGGTGACGGGGCGCGTGGCGCCCGTGTATTCGGGGATGATCGCCGGAGTGGTTACGTCGACCTTGCAGATCGGCGTGGCGCTTGGCGTGGCCGTGATCGGCGGGATTTTCTACAACCTGATGGGCGGGCGGACAGAGCCCGAGGTAATTGTTCGGGCGTTCATGGTGGCGGTGCTTTGTATTGCCGGGTGCCTGGCGGTCGGGGCGGGACTGGGCGTGACGCTGGCGCGCAGGGGACCGTCTTCGGCGTAAAGGGGCCGCGATGGGACGCCGCCCGAATGCCGCGTGCGTACAGCCGGCCCAGCCAGGTCGAGACCTGGGTGAAGTCCGAGACCCGGAGTTGGCATCGCTGTTGGCGATGCGTGAGCAGCGCTGTCTCATTTCACGATTCGACCGTGCCCAGCGGACTTGGCGCTTCGATTTTTTGAGCGACGGCCTGGCAGGCAATAAGGAGATCGGTCACGATGCGATCGTCGATATTCAGATTGCCCTCGTACTCGCCGAGGTTGCGTATGTCGTGGCACTTGGACAGCACTCGCCAGACTCCGGGGCCAAGATCCAGCGTCTGTGGCAATAGCTGGAATACGACGTAGCGATGGCTGGGGCGATACCGCACCTTCGCATTGCAGCCAGGCATAGTGCGTGAGCGGCGTTGTAGGCCAAATCGAAGCGGCTTTCCAGGGTTAGCGGCGCGCTCAGTGCGTCTTGCAGTTTGGCGAGACCAGAACGTTTCAGTCCTTCCAGCTCACGTGGATCAGGCGGCCCGATCTTTAACGGTTTGCCCGGTCCGCTGAGATTTTCCAGTGGGGAGATCATGGTTTCCTCCGATGATCCAGATCTTGGGTTGCTCCAAGACTCTAGTCAGGAAGGACTCGTGCGCGGCAATGCGTTTGACGAAATCAGACCGTGTCAGGATGGTCGGATTCACGGGGCGGCCAGGCACATCGTTGGTCCCTTCGAGGGCCGCGAAAATACCTCCGTAGCTCAGCGTGTCACTCAGCAGCATCAGATCAATGTCGCTACGAGCCGTGTCGGTGCCCTTCGCGATCGAGCCATAGACGAATGCAGCCTCTATTCGTGAGGCGACGCAGGTCAATGCATTACGAATGGATTCGGCCAACCCAATTGCCTTGCGTACGATCGCCTGCAATTCCGCAAAAATGGGGGAGGCGGGATTGGCTTGGTAGTGTTTCTGGTTGCCGATCGTTTTGACGGTGACCAGGCCGCTGGCGGTCAGCGTGGCGATTTCGCATTGTACGGCTCCCGAACCGCTTCGCATCAGGCCTATCAACTCTTTTGCATAGAAGCTGCGCTCGGGCTGGCCGAACAACAACCTCAACACGCGTTGCTTCGTGCCGGGGAACAAGGCATCGGCCAAGCCGGTTGAGAAAGCAAGCGGACCGCCGCCCGACTTCACGTCCTTGCGCACCAGCGTCTCCAGCTCATCGCGGGCGGTCTTGGCGGGCGTGCCGCTGTCGGCGTCGGCCACCAGGACGATGCGGCCCATTTCGTCTTCGGCTGGCTTTCCTCAATAGGAAAAGCTAGGATGGGGCGAGCCTTCTTACTCTATCTAAAATCTAAAGTCCCGTAACATGCACGACCAGAACGGTCCAGCGCGCATAGCACTTATATTGCGCCAAATCGCCGAACATAATCGAAAGGGGTTACGCCAAGTCGATGTCGTCAACCTCACTGCTCTTGACAAGGCCACCGTTCACAGGGTTCTTAAAGCGCTTGCCGCGTCAGGTTTCCTGGCCACGGGTAAAGATCGGAAACGCTTTCACCTAGGACCTTTGATTTACGAACTTGCCAGCGTGACGTCGACGCCGTTCGATCTGCGCTCCATCTGCGAGCCGTTCCTGCAGTCGCTTGTGCGACAAACTGACAATACGGTCATGATGAGCGTGAGGGATGGCCTTGATTGCCTGTGCTTACGTAGAGTCTCAGGGGATTACCCGGTGCAGGTCGTGACGGTGGAGGAAGGAGCCCGACGTCCATTGGGCGTCGGGGGCGGCACACAGGTCATTCTTGCTGCGTTGCCAGAGGCTGAGTGGCGCACGATAGTCACGAAGAATCTCGATCGCTGCGCAGAGCGCGGGCTGAGCGAAACCGCGGTCGTGGCGGCTATCGAGAGAATCAGGGAGGCAGGCTACGCCTCCCAGCGCACCGCCACGACGGAGGCCGCCTGGACGATTTCTGTGGCCCTGATGTCGAGCTCCGGTCGTCCTGTGGCCAGCCTGTCGGTGGTGGGAATCACCGAGCGGATGACTGGCGAGCGCGAACCGGCAATCCTGCAGGCGCTCCAGAACGCAAAGCGCGAAATTGAAGAATCGCTTTCGGCCTAGGTCGCGGATCTCTAGTCGAGGGTGATCTTGAGCTTGTGTATCAGCGCAGACCACTGTTTCGCATCGGACTCGGTGGCTTCGCGGTAGGCCTCTGGCGACGTGCTGGTGCGAACGGCCATGCCCTGCTGTTCAAAAGGCGCTCGAAAGCCAGGGTCCGACAGCGCGTGATTAAGCGCTGTTGCGAGTTTTTTCACGATTTCAGGGCTGACGCCATGGGGGGCGATCAAACCAAATCGCGCCTGGGCGGCGTAGTTGGGAAACCCTGCCTCTGCAAAGGTGGGAACCTCGGGAAAGTTGGCCAGGCGGGAGTCCGAGGCAATGGCAAGCGCGCGCAGCTTGCCGGCTGCGATTTGAGGGCCGAAAGTCTGGAGCGCGCCGAAGACTGCATGGGTCTCGCCCGTGATGAGTGAGGAAACGAACTCGCTACCCCCTTTGTACGGAATGTGGGTGAGCTTGAGCCCGTTCTGATCGGCGAAGAGTTCGCCGGCCAGATGGTAGGCACCGCCAATGCCGGTGGAAGCGTAGTTGAGTTTGCCCGGTCGCTCCTTGGCGTACTCAACGAATTGCTTGACGTTCTTGACGGGCAGGGCTGCGTTGACCACTAGAGCAAATGGCGATGCACCAACTTCTCCGATCGTCGTGAAGCTATCTTTGAACGTGTAGCTCAAATTCTTGTGCAGCAGCGGATTCAATACGTTTATCGAATCGCTGGCGAACAAGAGCGTGTACCCATCGGCGGGTGTACGACTGACGAAGCTCGCGGCAATGATTCCATTTGCGCCGGGCCGGTTCTCGACGATGACGGTCTGGTGGAGCGACTCCCCCATACGTTCCGCTACGCCGCGCGCGATAGTGTCCGCAATACCGCCAGGGGCGTACGGAACCACGAGGCGTACCGACTGCGTCGGCCACGACGCCGCGTGGGCTGCGGGGCTAGAGCCGAGGACACCTGCTAACGCCAGGGCGAAGAAAAATTTGCTCAACATTTGACTGCCTCCTTTGATTGGAAAGACCTGGAAACTCGTGTTTCTCTTCAGTTAATAAAACGTTGCCCCGGAGCCTGTTCTCAGCGCCGGCGGCGAGAACCGCCACTGCTAGACTGATGCGGCGCTGCTGGGCGCGAGTCCTTGGTTTGTCGTTCGCCTTGAGATGAACGATCGGGCGTCTAGCTTCCCGATAGCCAGGCAAGGCGGTCCACGGCGGCGTACACGTTACCGTCGGCGATTCGCCGCGCCGTTCTGGTGAAGCTCGCTTGACCGATGTGCAACGCACCGTCTTCGGCGCGTTGCACATCCGCCTTCACCGTAATGACGCCGCATGGATGTCCGATACGCAGCACGCTGGCTTCGCGCTGCGCTGACGGCGCGATCTGGTTTGGAATGGTTCCGGGAATGGCCGCCGCAACGCCCAGGCATGCGGTGCCTGTCCCTGGATAGGCTTTGTGGATGTTGCGTCGAGTGAACAGGCGTGCGGCCAGGTCGCAGGCGTCTGCGGGATGCTGTGCACCCGTAGCGAAGTTGCGCCACGCCTTCGGTGGCGACACGATGCCCAGCCACGGCGTGGCGGGTGGCTTGGCGAGCGCGGTTTCGAAGTCGGGCGCGATGCCCAGTTGGGCCGCGACAGCCAGGCGTATGCGCTCGCAACGCTCCATCAACGCGGCATCCCCAGCCAAGGCGACCGGATCCTCGGTTCCTTCCAGCCCCAGCGTCTCGGCGCGCACGTAGCAAACGAGATTCGCGAGATCGACGATGCTCATCTCCACCAACCCGACCCCATCGACTGCGATTAGGTCGACGACATTTCCAGTGGGGAGAAGCGCGCCCGTGAGGCCTCCGACCGTATCGCGGAAATCAAGCTCGATGGCGGCACCCGTTCCCGGCACGCCGTCGATCTTCGTGTCGCCGCTGACGCGGGCGCGGCCGTTGAGCGTCGGCACGAGCGCATGTATGACCCTGCCGAAATTGGTGGCGTGGATCCGCACTGGCGTCACCGGATCGGTTGCCTGCACTAGGCCGCTGTCAATGGCGAAGGGGCCGATGGCGGCAGAGATATTGCCGCAGTTCAATCCCCGGTGTACGGCTGCAGTCAGGATGTCGACCTGGTAGAAGGTGTAGTCCACATCCGCGTCGGGACGTGTGGACGGGCCCACCACCGCGAACTTGCTGGTCAAAATGTCGGCCCCGCCAATGCCGTCGATCTGGCGACGGTCTGGTGAACCGTAGATCGCCAGTATCCATGCTTCGAGTTGCGCTTCGTCCTCGACGGGAAGATCGCTTCGCAGCACAATCGCGGCCTTGCTCGTGCCACCACGATAGTAGGTGTAGGGTGTTGAGATCTGTTCCACGAGTTGTCTCCTCCATGAGGTCGTGTTTTGTCTTGGTTCGAGCCGCCGGCCGGGTCTGCTAGACACCGCGAGCCGATTCGCCCAGCACGTTGTGCAGTACCGTGGCGGTGTCCTCCCCCAGTCGCGGGGCGAGTTTGCGCACGACGAACGGCGTCCTCGCCGACTGGAAGGGGAATCCCTTCAGCAACTCTTCATTAGGAGCTCTCGACAGCGCAGAGGCGGTAGTGCCCGCCAAGGCTTCACAGACCGCCGCGTTGTTCGCGACTGTCGCGGCCGACGCGCCAAGCTGCTGCAGGGTGGCGAGAGCATCGGCGGACGGTTTGGACGCGATCCAGCTTCGCAAGGTCTTTTCGTCGACGTCGCTCGAGCCGAGCAAGCCGGCCAGGCCGTTGCGTATGGACCCGTCAGGCACGGTGACGGCGATCCACTGGCCATCGACGCTCTTGAAGCAGCCCTGGAGATGGCCGGAGAGGCTCGAATTGCCGGATCGCGTAGCAGCGGATGTTCGTGCCGCTTGTGCCGCCATAAGGCGATCGCCGATCAGAAACGACGCGACGTCGCGCTGCGGAATATCGAGGTGCACGCCCACACCGTTGCGCCGGGCGCTCAACGCTGCGAGCGTGACGGCTCCCATTGCGAAAAGGCTGACCACCTGGTCTGGATAGTTCACGTTTCGACCGGACACTTGAGGCCCTTCGCCCGCGTATCCGCAAGCGGACGCCATGCCACTGAGGGCTTCCAGGGTCGAGCCGTATGACGGCTTCTTGCTATCCGGTCCGGTTTCGCCCTGGCTGGAGATGGAGGCGAGCACAATGGCCGGGTTACGCTGGCGCAATGTCTCGAATGAAAGCCCGAGATTTTCCAGCACGCCCCGCCTGAAGTTTTCGACCACGATGTCACTGCGCTCGACCAGTCTCAAGAAGGTCTCTCGACCTTCCGCACTCTTGAGATCGAGCTCGACGCCGTCCTTGTTCCGGTTGGAGAACGAGAAGATGGACGTGCGTGCTTCATCGGCCGAGACATCGGACCAGCCGCGAAAGGGATCCGGATGCCTGGAAGATTCCACCTTGATGACGTGGGCTCCGGCATCGGCCAACAACGCCGAGGTGCCGGCTCCGGCGGTCAATATCCCGAGGTCGAGCACGCGAAATCCGGACAAGGGAAGCTCATCCGGAGACGACTGTTTCACGGAGGGCGCCGTCGCTGGCGCGCAGCGCGTGTCCAGCGCCGATGCGTTCTCCGGCCGAGTACGCCGCAGGAATCGTTCGCCATTCCAGCGCAGCGGCAAAACGGGTTGCGCCAATGCACCAGGTTCCTGGTCTTTCTCGAAGACGCCACGAGCGACGTTGTGCGGATCCGATATCACTTCGTGCGCATCGAGCACGACGGCGACCGGCAATCCGAAGGTGGTGGCTGCCAGTTGAATCTCGGCCCGCGTCATCGCATAGGACCATTCCCGCAGAATCCGAATGTACTCGGCTCGTCTCGCCGCACGTCCCGCCCCGGTTTCGAACTCCGGACTTCGAAGCCGTTCCACGCCGACCATGTCGACGACGCGATGCCAATCGGAACGTGTGAACGCAAGCACCACCCATCCATCACGGCATGGCAGGACGGGCCACTCCGTACTCGGGCCTTCGCGCGAGCACGACCCGCTCTCGCCGATAAGATGGCTTGCGAGACTCTTCCAGTTGATCCAGGCCAATACATCTAGCGCGCAGACCGTATATATATCGCCACCGAGGCCGCTCTGACGCGCCGCGATACCTGCCGCCGTGGCCGCAAAGGCCGCTAGCCCAGCCGCGTAGGCAGGCTGGTGACCCGCCAGCATCAGCGGCTCCCGGTCGGGCTCGCCCACCATGTCGAGAAGCCCGGACTGCGCCATGAGGCACAACTCGCTCACGCGCTTGCCTTCCAGGGCGTGGCCGCCCGGGACCGACTTCACGAGAACGACGATCTGGTCCGCGTGGGCACGATCCAGCGTGTCGTCGTCTGTCAGGACGATGTCTGCGCGCATCGCAAGCGCGTCGTCGCTTGCGAGGACCCTGGGCTTTCCCGCATTCAGGAAAGCTTCCTCGTGGGAACTCGTGATGCCGTCTTCGGTATTCAGCGCCGGCATGAAGACGGGCTGGTCGCGCGGCTGAATTCGCAGCACCGTGGCGCCAAAATCCGACAGGATCCTGCCCGCCATGGCCAAGGCGAGGCGGAGCGCCTCCGGGCTGTCGGGCTTGAACTGCTCTATTACCAGCATGTCTGTCAAAGGGCGCATCAGGCCTGTCCTTGCCCCTGGCCGGGATTTCGCTCGCCTTCGAAGAAGCGAGACATTCCCGCGCGTTGCGCCGATGTGCCACCCCGGATGACGGCGTTGACCTTCTCGCCGTAGTCGAACATCTGCTTCCAGTCGCTGACGACATCCGGGATGTAGTCCAGCGCACGCTTGCTCTCGGCCAGCGCAAAGGGGTCGAAGCGGGCAACCTGCTCGGCCAGGGCGTGGGCTTGCGCCAGGACCTCGGCGGCCGGGCAGCAGATATTGACCATGCCCCAGGACTCGGCCGTTCGTCCGGATATACGCTGGCCCGTCAGGATCATCCAGGCAGCACGCTTGCGAGACAACGCTTTCTGTCCTGCCGGACCGGCGAGCTTCGGATACATGGCAAAGCCGATCTCCGGCATGCCGATCTGTGCATCTTCCGCAGCGACGGCAAGGTCGCAGACATTGATCAATGTCGAGCCGCCTCCCAGCGCAATTCCGTTCACCGCTGCGATGAATATCGCAGGATGTTCGCGAATGGCCAGGTTTACCTTCTCCCAGCTCGCCGCCGGGTCCGGCGTCATGCCAGCCTCCCGCATGGCGTGTGATTCTTTGAGATCCACGCCTGCGCAGAAGGCGCTCCCCGTACCGGTCAGAACGACAGCCGTGCAGCGACCGAGAATGCTGTCGAAGGCCCTGAGCAGTGCCAGACGGGTGCTTTGGTCGACAGCATTGCGCTTGTCCGCGCGATTGATCCGGATCGTGGCCACCTGGCCGGCGACCTCCACCACCACCGTCGAAGTCTTTGCCGATGTGCTCATGCCGCATCTTTCCTTTTTTTGAAGCAGGGGATAAGCATGCCCTCGGCAGCATTCTGGAACACCACTTCGACTGGCATCCCCGTGGTTATCTCGGATGCTTCCACGTCAATCAGGTTGGACAACAGGCTCGGCCCTTCCTGCAGGTCGATCTGAGCGACGACGTAAGGGAGCTCGGCGGAAAATCCCTTGAAGTAGCCTTTGTGAAAGACAACCCAGGACGCCACCCGTCCCATGCCCGATAGATGCACCCACTCCCATTGCTCGGTACGGCTGACCGGCGATATCGGGGCGGGGGGAAACCAGACTTCGCCGCTCTGCAGGCACTTCTGAGCGATAAGCCGGCCCTCGCGGCAGGCCTCCCAGAAAGGACGGTTCCAGACGTCGATCAGGGGCATGGGTTTATCGTAAGACATGGCTGCTAGTTCCTCAGAATGATCGAGTGCGCGATGTTGGTGGCGCAGATGTACTGGAGGGCTTGGCAGTCGGGAATCTGGCGATCATCACACTCCCCTCGCAGTTGCCGCACCATCTCGGCTATTAGTGCCCAGCCTTGCATATAGCTTTCCGAAAGGTGGCCGCCTGACGTGTTGGTGGGCCACCGCCCGATGCCGAGTTCGAGCATTCCGTCGCGTACGAACGCGCCTCCCTCGCCTTGATCGCAGAATCCCATCCCTTCCAGCGAAAACAGCACCGTGGGCGTGAAGTTGTCGTAGATCATCAGACCGTCGATGGCTTCGCGATCGATACCGGCACGCTGGTAGACCAGGCGGGATACCTCTTGAAGTTCTGGATACCAATAGTCGTCGGGCGGCAGCGAGGCGTGTGTGAACGCGTCTTGGCGTGCGAAGCCGGATACATAAACCGGACGTTTGGGCAGGTCCTTCGCCCGGTCTGCCGTCGTCATGATCCAGGCGACCCCTCCATCATTGATTTGGCAATAGTCGTACAGGCGTAGCGGGTCGCACACGTACCGGGAGTTTTGATGATCGGCCACCGTCATGGGGTCGCGCCGCACGGCTTGCGGGTTTAAGGTGGCATGCCTGCGCATGGCCATCGCGATGTGCGCCAAGTCTTCCGACGACGTTCCAAACTGCTCCATGTGTCGCCGGAACATCATCGCGTGGGATGCGCCAGGCGAGGTGAATCCCCAGGGCGCCCACAACGCACTTTCGTTGCCGCCATAGGTGGCGCCTGCCGACCGCCCGTTGTTGGCGTAGACGAGGGCGATGTTCTTCGCCGCGCCGGTAGCAAGGGCTTGCGCGGCCAGCATCAGCGACACGCCGGAGAAGCGGCCGGGCGCTTCCATCTGGTGGCAGTACTGCGGATTCAGGCGCGTGATCTCTGCAAACCGCTCATAGGACGGGATCCTGCACACGATCAGTCCGTCGAGCTCGTCGTGGCGAAGCCCCGCGTCGTCGAGCGCTCGGTTCAGGGCAATCGCGCCAAGGCCATAAGCGTCCGTGTCCGGGAAGCTTCCATAGTCAGTGGTGCCGACTCCCACCATGCAGGCTTTATCTCTCAACGACCAATTTCCCACGTCAGGTTTCCCTTGAAAAGTTCGGATGGCGCCGGGATTTCATTTTTTGTGATCGGCATGTGCCCCGGCACCGCGGTTTCCAGGCGAGGTGGACGCAACCCGCGTTGGTCTTCGATGCCGACGATTGCCAGTAGTCAACGCCTCTCGACCCGTCCGCCGAGTCTAAGAGATATTTTCACTTGCATCAACGTTTGGTGTGTTTTATCGCTTTTTATCCAAGAAAAGTTTCTATAAAAGAAACTTTTCGGGCGGTCCTTGAGGGGGCGGACGATGTTTGACCCGCTTGGGGGCAGGCTTGGGGTGGAGACGGCGGACCGGTACCGTGCTGGGGGAGGGGAATCCGCGAGGCGATACGTGTCGCGCGACATGGCGCCAATGGGGCAGACCACGGCCGTTCGTGGCGGAACGGCTCGGTGCCGGTCTCGGCCAAGCGCGCGCTATAGCGGATGCTGACGTATCGGGATCCCCCTGTCGGAGTGATGGGTCGGAGAACCGTCAACGGGCGACCGTCTTTTACAAGGTGGGTTTTTTTGGGGATTTGTCGAGAAAACAGGCAACCAGGATGCCGGATGATGACCCGCGCTTTCCTGTGTTCACCAGTGTGGGTCGACGCCAGCTTGGTGGGCGTGACTTCCTTGAGGTAGCGGGCCAGCGCCGCTTCGGCGGTCATGCGTTCGGCCGGCGCAGGCGTAGGTAAAGACCACCGCGCATTGCTTGGCCGTAAGCTTCATATGCTCTTCAGAAAGGGGTGTACCCACGAGGAATTCGGAGAGCATTCTGGGTACACGCCAGGGAGCCCAGAAACGCGGGCTTCGGTGTACCCAGCGGGAATCCATGGGACTCGCCGGGATATTTTTCCAGCGCCAACTCGCTGATCTAAAAGCGAATTTTTTGACTATAGGCCTTGAAGGGAAGGCCAGATGGTGCCCGAGGCCGGAATCGAACCGGCACGCCTTGCGGCGGGGGATTTTGAGATTGAGTCCCGAGACTAGCATGAGACCACGCTGGAACCCGCAGAGCCTTGCTGCGCTTGGTTTTCCAAGAGGCTAGTCCCGTTTAGCCTTACGCCTAGACCAGACCGATTGCGGCAGACATTCTGATGCCGTGGCTCCTGGCTGGTTCCTGCGTTCGATCTCGAACTAGGAGGCGTCATGGCTAAGATCAAACTCACCAAATCCGCTGTCGATACGGCAGAAGTCACCGGCAAGGATTACGAACTGCGGGATACCATTGTCCCCGGCTTTCTCTGCAAAGTCACCGCCCACGGCCGCAAGGTCTTCATGCTCCAGTACCGCACGAACTGGGGCGAGCGCCGCAAGCCGAAGATCGGCCAGTTCGGCGAGCTGACCGTCGAGCAAGCGCGGTCGATCGCACAGGACTGGCTGGCCGACGTGCGCAAGGGCGACGACCCCAGCGCCGCCAAGCTGGCTGCCCGCATGGCCCCGACGGTCAAGGAACTGTGCGGGCAGTTCATCGAGGAATACTCCAAGCCGCGCAACAAGCCCCGGACGGTCGATTCCTACCAGGGCTACATCGACCGCCACATCCTGCCTACCCTGGGCAAGCTCAAGGTGCCGGACGTAACGCGGGCGCACATCACCACGCTGATGAAGGACAAGGCAAAGATCGGCGTTACGGCCAATCGGGTTCTGGCCTGTTTGCGCAAGATGTTCAACATGGCCGAGGTGTGGGGCTACCGGCCTGACGGCTCCAATCCATGCCGACACGTCCCCAAGTACCGCGAGGACGGCGAGACGCGGTATATCAACAACGAGGAACTGGGGCGGCTCTATGCTTACCTCGACCGTGCGGATGCCCTGGGGTTGGAGCATCCGACCGTGACGCTGGCGGTTCGCCTGCAATTCGAGTTTTCCGCGCGGATGACCGAAATCCGCACGCTCGAATGGGCTTGGGTGGATTTCGAGAATCGCCGGGTCGTCTGGTCTGACAGCAAGACGGGCGATATGTCCAAGCCGATGAGCGAGGCGGCGTACCAGTTGCTGCGCAATGCGCCCCGCATCGACAACTCGCCTTACGTGTGTCCAGCCATCTTTGATGCCAAGAAGCCATTGCCCGAGAGCACGTACTACAACGGCTGGAAGCGCATCTTAGGCCGCGCAGAGGTAGCGCATGTCGGAACACACGGCATCCGTCATCGTGCGGCGACCGACATTGCCAACTCCGGTATCCCCATCAAGGTCGGCATGGCGCTGACTGCGCACAAGACCGTCACGCAGTTCATGGCGTATGTCCATGCAGAGGATGACCCGGTGCGTGCCGCTGCCGAGAAAGTGGCCACCCTACGCCGGGGCGCCATCGACGGCCATGCGCCGGCTGCGCTGCCGAAGCCGTCTCCTGTGGTCACGGACGACGACAAGACCCGCACCAGCCTGGGTAACTACCGTCCATTCCGGCATCGCAAAGCCGCCACGCGCGCCGTGCCGCCTGATTCCAAGCGGGCTGCGCCGAATCTGATGCAGGACCAGAAGGAGGTCACGGCATGAACAGGCGCAAAGCAGCCGTGGCGTCATCTGTGGCACCAGCCACGCTGCTGGGCGACATTCGAGTACTGATCGACGCGGCGCGGCAGCGCGCCGCGTCAGCGGTCAACGCCGAGCTGACCTTGCTGTTTTGGCGCATCGGCCAGCGCATCCACACGGAAGTGCTGGCTGGTCAGCGGGCCGGATACGGTGATGAGATCCTGCCGACCTTGGCTGCGCAGCTTGTGCAGGACTACGGCCGCAGCTTCGCGGACAAGAACCTGCGCCGGATGGTGCAGTTCGCGGCTACCTACACGGACGAGCCAATTGTCGTGACGCTGTCACGACAATTGAGCTGGTCGCATTTCGTGGCCTTGCTGCCGCTGAAAGACCCGCTCCAGCGAGACTACTACGCACAGATGGCCAACATCGAGCGCTGGAGCGTGCGGACGCTGCGCGAGCGCATCGACTCGATGCTGTACGAGCGCACGGCGCTATCTCAAAAGCCGGACGAGACGATTGCGCAAGAGCTGGCGAGGATGCGCGATGCGCAGCGCATGTCGCCCGCTCTGGTCATGCGAGACCCGTACATCCTCGATTTCCTGGGCCTGCGAGACACCTGGCAGGAAGGCGACTTGGAGGCCGCGATCATCCGCGAAATGGAATCCTTCCTGCTGGAGCTGGGCGTGGGCTTCACGTTCGTTGCCCGTCAGAAGCGCATCCAGATCGACGGCGACGACTTTCACCTCGACCTGCTGTTCTACAACCGCAAGCTGCGGCGGCTGGTGGCAGTGGAGTTGAAAGTCGGCGAGTTCAAGGCCGCTTACAAGGGGCAGATGGAGCTGTACCTGCGCTGGCTCGACCTGCACGAGCGGGAGTCCGAAGAAGCCTCACCGCTGGGGATCATCCTCTGCACCGGCAAGAAGTCCGAGCAGATCGAGCTGCTGGAACTGGACAAGTCGGGCATCCACGTGGCCGAGTACCTGACCAGCTTGCCACCGCGCGCCGTGCTGGGCGAGCGGTTGCAGCAGGCGACCGAGCGGGCGCGGTTGCAAATCGAGCAGCGCAAGACGGACAGCGAGTAGTTCTGTTCCTCGCATTCGGGCGTCCCGGCGTGCCGTCGTCGCGCTGTCGTGCTGCGCATCGAATCCCCTGCGGGGTTTCGCCCCATTCGGGCTTTCATCGTTCCCTCGCTTCACTCGGCTGACGCCTCCGGCCCGGCTCGCTGATCCGGGCCTGCGCGCTGCGCTTGCCTAAAGGTGGGTGTTTGCAGTGGGCGGGTGTGAGCGGTCTTGCTGTTCCCTTCACCGTATCACGGCGTTCTCGCCGTCAAGGGCGGCGCGCGCTTGTGCGCGCTTGCGTCCTGGCGGCCGTCTGCGACCCCTGACTGCTGCGCTACGCCGTGGGGGCGACGGTTCCGGGCAATTCCGCCCGTGCAACCGGAGATCGTCATGAACGATAAATCACACGTTTCCCTCGAACAGCACGTTTGCCTCGTTTGCGGCACGGCGTTCGATACCGGCACCATCCTGCTGGACAAGCGCCTGCGCGCCAGCATGGAGCGCCATACGAAGACGGGCTGGGGTCTGTGCCCCGAGCATCAGAAGCTGTCCGACGATGGCTTTGTCGCGCTGGTCGAATGCGATCCGCAGCGCAGCGGCTCGCAGGCCGGCGGGCGCATGAAGCCCGAACAGGTATACCGGACGGGCCGGCTGGCCCATCTGCGACGCACGGTGTTCGCGCAGTTGTTCAACGTGCCGATCGCGGACGAGCAGGCTTGCGTGTTCGTTGAGCCTGGCGTGATCGAGCAGTTGCAGTCGATGACGGTGCCGGCGGCGAACTGATCGCGCTGCGCAGCCTTCGGTGCGTCGTCCTTGCGGGGGCGGCGCATTTTTTCTGCTGCGCCCGGTGCGGGTTTCTCCGCGCCTGTGGCGCTGCGCGCTTCGCTTGCCAGTCCGTGCCTTCGTTGGAGGGGCGGCTTGCTGTTTCCTTCATCGTGCCACGGCGTGCTCGCCGTCAAGGGCTGCGCGCCGATGGCGCTTGCGGCCTGCGGCCGTCGATGACCCTTGACTGCTTGCGCTGCGCCGTGCCCCGGAAGGGCTGGGCAATTCCGCCCGGCATCCTTCAGGAGTTCACCATGAACTGCGCATTCATCACCGACGAGCAGCGTGCGCTGCTGCTGGCCAACGGCCGGCAATCCACCGAAACGTCGGACTTTGATCCGGCCCCTGTGCTCAAGCTGTTCACACCGGATGCCGGCGCGACCTGGCTGCTGACCGAGATCGACCCGGACGATCACGACCATGCTTTCGGTCTGTGCGATCTGGGCCTGGGGATGCCCGAGCTGGGCTGGGTCAGCCTGCAGGAACTGGCGACCGTGCGCGGGCGGCTGGGGTTGCCGATCGAGCGCGATCTGCACTTTCGTGCCGAGAAGCGGCTGAGTGCCTATGCGCGGGATGCGCGGCTGGCGGGGCGGATCGTCTTCTGATTCTGTCAAGGGGCGCCACGCCCCTTTTCTCTACTCCCCCTGGGCGTTCACCAGGGCTTCCATCGACGCTGGATAGGCTGCGACACCGTGCCCAGCAGGCGCACGGGCGGCAGCGTCAAGGGCCTGTCGTTCTTGGGGAAGCGCCGACGCACTTCGCATTCCAGTTCGTGCGCAAAGCCGCGTGCGTTTTTTTCTCCGCGCAGTGCCCGTTGCCGCCAGTCTCGGGCCTGGGCCATCAGTTCATCGTCTTGTAGGGCTCGTATGTCCATGTCATTGCCATTGTGCCGATGGCTGGGCGAGTAGCAGTCCAAGGGGATTTCGTTGAAGTCATGTGGACGTCCCCGGCCACCTGGGAGATGGCCGGTCGCGCTGTCGTGCTGCGCATCGAACCCCCTGCGGGGTTTCGCCCCTGACGGGCTTCCATCGTCCCCTCCCTCCGGTCGGCTGACGCCTCCGGCCCGGCTTCCAGCTTCGGGCCTGCGCGCTTCGCTTGCCGTGCGGTCGGCGTGTTGAGGGGCCGTTGCCTTGTCCAGCCGTCTTCCCTGACTCATCACCTTGTCCGCGACTGTAGCCCGCGGCCGTGTGCCGTCAAGGCGCGCAGGGCCGTGTCCTCGGCTGCGCCTGCGGGCCGCACCAACCCTGCGCTTGTCTCCTTGACGGCCCCCGTCCGCGCGCTCCTGACCGTCGCGGGCGATGAACTCAGGAAAGACGGTGGCAACAGGGCCAACCGGGTTCCTCGTGCCGACTGCACCGAACAGCCGAAAGGCTGGGCTCCGAATCTAGGAATCCGGTGTTTCTTCAACAGCCAAGTCAGGAGAAAGACATGCTCGCATCCCGTTTCGCAAACCATTCCCCCGCACTGCGTTCCGACTATCCCCTGTCGGATGACCAAATCCGGCGCGTGGCCCCGTCCATCTTCGCGGACTCCCCGCATGAGAGCCGTTCGGAGCGATACAGCTACATCCCCACGGCTACGGTTTTGACTGAGCTTCGCAAAGAAGGCTTCCAGCCCTTCATGGTGTGCCAGACCCGTGTACGCAACGAGAGGCGGCGCGAACACACGAAACACCTGCTGCGCCTACGCCACGCCAGCCAGATCAACGGCGCGGAAGCTAACGAAATCGTGCTGCTGAACTCGCACGATGGCACCAGCAGCTATCAGATGCTGGCCGGGCAATTCAGATTTATCTGCGCCAATGGGCTGGTGTGCGGCGACACCTTTGCCGATGTGCGCGTGCCTCACAAAGGCGACGTGGCGGGCCAAGTCATCGAAGGCGCCTTCGAGGTTCTGCGCGGCTTTGACCGGGTGCAGGAGTCCCGCGACCTGATGCGCGGCATCACCTTGGACGATGGCGAATCCGAAGTGTTCGCCCGTGCCGCGCTGGCTTTGAAGTACGACGACCCGAACAAGCCCGCGCCCGTCACGGAATCGCAAATCCTGATGCCGCGCCGCTTCGAGGATCGCCGCCCCGACTTGTGGAGCGTGTTTAACCGCACGCAGGAGAACCTGACCAAGGGCGGATTGCATGGCCGCGCCGCCAATGGCCGCAGGCAGCAAACCCGCCCCGTGCAGGGCATTGATTCCGACATTCGCCTGAATCGCGCCCTGTGGCTGCTGGCCGATGGCATGCGCGCCCTCAAGGCCTGAACCGTTCCCCCGCCGGAGGGGCGGTTCCCCTCCATTCCCTTGTTTCACTTGATTGGAGATTCGCCATGAACGCCGTTACCACCACCGAAGCCCGCGCCGTCAACACCGCAGCCAGCAGCGCCGCGAACGTGCTGCAAGCCGCCGACCCGAGCAAGTACATGATCCTGGTGCCGCTGTCGCGTCTGGTGCTGCGCCGCACGGGCCGCAACGTGCGCAAGACCCCGCGCATGTCCATCCCTGAACTGGCCGCATCCATCCAGCGCGTGGGCCTGCTGCAAAACCTGATCGTGATTCCCGCCGCCGATGGCCTGCATTACGAGGTGGTGGCCGGTGGGCGCAGGCTGGCCGCGTTGAAGCTGCTGGCGAAGAAGCACCGCATCGCCAAGGATTGGGACGTGCCTTGCCTGCAGGTGGCCGATGGCACTGCGCGCACGGCCAGCCTCACCGAGAACGTGCAGCGTGAAGCCATGCACCCGGCAGACCAATTTGAAGCCTTCGCGACACTGGTGGCCGAAGGCCGGCCCATCGAGGACATTGCGGCGGATTTCAGTGTCACGCCGCTGGTCGTGCAGCGCCGCTTGAAGCTGGCGAATGTCTCCCCGCGCCTGATGGCCGACTATCGGGCCGACGCCGTGAGCCTGGACCAGCTGATGGCCCTGGCCGGAACGGATGACCACGCGGCGCAGGAAGCCGCTTTCTACGACGCCCCGCAGTGGCAACGCCACCCTTCGCATTTGCGCGAACGCCTCACCGAACGGGAAATCGACGCTTACCGGCATCCGTTGGTGCGCTTCGTCGGGCTGGACGCCTACGAGCAGGAGGGCGGCGGTATCCGCCGCGACCTGTTCGCGGAGGATGACGCGGGCGTGTACCTGACTGATGCTGCATTGCTGGAACGGCTGGCACAGGACAAGCTGGCGGGCATCGCCGCCGAGGTGAAGGCCGAGGGCTGGGCTTGGGCCGATGCCACGCCGGGCATGACCCATGCCGACCTGCACGCCTTCCAGCGCGCCCCGAGGGAGCGGCGCGAACCCAACAAGCGCGAAGCGCAGCGCATCGAGAAGCTGCAAGCCAAGATGCAGGAGGTGGCCGAAGCGGTGGATGCCGCGATGGACGCCGACGACGAGGACAAGGCCGATGCCTTGCAGGAGGAAGGCGAAGCCCTGGGCGAGCAGTTGCAGGCACTGGAAGAAGGCTTGCAGGGATACGGCGCGAATGTGAAGGCCGCAGCCGGTGCCATCGTCACCATCGACCGCAACGGCGAGGCCGTGATTCATCGAGGGCTGCTGCGCGAGGCCGAGGCGAAAGCCCTTCGCACGCTGGAGAAGTTGCGCCAAGGCTTTAGCGACCCGGACGCCGCGAACGATGACGAAGGCGAGGAAGACGAGCAGCCCAAGGCCGCAGCGATTTCCGACCGGCTGGCCCAACGCCTGAGCGCGCACCGCACGGCGGCGCTGCAAATCGAGGTGGCCCAGCATCCACATGTGGCGCTGGCCGTGCTGGTGCATGGCATGGTGCAGACCGTCTTGCAGGGCCGCTACTACGGCCACGATATTCCGCTGGGCGTGAGCCTGAAAATTCAAGACCGGCTGGAAGGCATGGCACCGGACTGGCCCGAGTCACCCGCCGCCGTAGCGCTCCGCGAATTGCAGCAGGCGTGGGGCGGCAAGTTGCCCGAGGACAGCGCCGCACTGTTCGTCGCGCTGCTGGCGATGGAGCAAGGCGAGTTGGTCAAGCTGCTGGCCGTGTGCGTGGCTTCGACGGTGGACGTGGTGACGCCGCGCGGCACGGCGCAGCAGCCCGGCGCGGAACTGGCGCAGGCCGTGGGCCTCGACATGGCCGTATGGTGGCAACCCACGGCGGAAGGCTATTTCAAGCACGTTGCGAAGGCGGCGGTTTTGCAAGCCGTGGGCGAGTTCGCGCCCGAGAGCGTCCACCGGCTGGCAAAGCTCAAGAAGGCCGACATTGCCAGCGAGGCCGAGCGGCTGGCGAAGGGCACCGGCTGGATGCCTACCATCTTCACGAAGGCAGACGTACCCGAGGAAAGCCCGCAGGTTGCGCAGCAGAACGGCGCGGAAGAAGCCGCCACTATTCCGGGTACCCAAGCCGGGCGGAGGGACGCGGGAATTGGGGATTCCCACCGTGGTGGACAGGTTGATCCAGCAGGCCCTGCTGCAGGTGCTGCAACCGCTCATCGATCCGACCTTCAGCGAGCACAGCTACGGCTTCCGGCCGGGGCGCAGCGCGCATCAGGCGCTTGAAGCGGGCAGGCAACCATAGTACTGCCAGCTTCAACCACTAGGAAAACGTGCAGGTCTTGAAACATCACGTGCCGGCGCTTGTCGCAGCGGGTGTTGTGCAGACCTTCCCTAACCGCGATTCCAGGCGGCAATTAGCATCGTGCCGACTTCATCAGGGTCTGTATCTTTCTTTGTGACGGTGCGCTGCGAAGTGGCTCGGCTTGCCCGTACGCCCCTACGAGCCGCTTTTGGTGTGGCTGAGTCGATCAGTAGCCCACCTAGCAGCACCCGGTAGAACTCTTGGAATGCGTCCTCAAGGGTGAGATTGGCCTGGGCAAGGAATGCCGGGCGGCGCAGCCTTAGTGCGGCTCCCAGAATGAGTTCGGATACGACCAGCCCATGGCAGGGTGCGAAGACACCCTGGTGTACCCCATCGTCGATGAGTTGGGATAGCCTAAGGGTACGGACCTGCTGGTAGTGATCGAAGATACCTCTGGCAACTGCTGAATCTTCGACGTCCTTCAGGAACTGGACACCGATGCGACTAGCCGCCTGGACGCCTACGTCCAGGTAGGCAGCGAGTGCTGTCGTCAAATCCTGTTCACGGTGGATCAGTGCTTCGCCCTGTCTCAGGAGGCTATCGAAAAAGCGTTGCACGACGGCGCAGAAGATCTCTTCCTTCGTCTGCGCAATGTCGTAGAGGCGCCGCCGCGAGCAGTGCAGCCGTGCGGCGATTTCACCCACGGTCAGGCCTTTGACCCCCTCCGTCAGGAGCAGATGGGTCAGCGCATCGAAGAACTCTTCGTCTGTGAGCTTCTTTTTCATGCGGGTTTCTCCTAATGAGACATGGTACCAAGTCAATTGACTTGGTACCAATCGAGCGCGTCTAATGGTACCAATTTAAAAGAAATGGTACCGCTTGAACAGCATGCAAGGGGCATCACCGAATGCAGAGGCCTCCAGCTGAACGCCGCCGCCGCAGGCATGTGAATTGTCTGCGATAGCTGTTCCACCGAACCAGACTTGACTTGAACGGAGAAGCACAGCAATGAATCTGCTGGACTATTTCGATGCTGGTGCTACCAGCCATCCGGATGCGCCTTGTTTCGTGGACTGCGGGCGTGATACCCCGGCCGTCACCTATGCGCAAGCGGGAGCGCTCACGTGCCAGATCGCACGGGGGCTACAGGCCTTGGGACTCGCACCTGGTTTTCACGGCGCAGTGCTGAGCGGCAATGCCGGGGCTGCTTTCGTGGCGCTGCTGGGGGTGTTGCGCGGAGGGGGTGTCTGGCTGCCCGTTAATGCGCGCAACAGCGTGGAGACCAACATCGAGTTCCTGCAGGACATGGACTGCGACGTCCTTTTCTATCAGGCCCGCTATATCAGCCAGGTCGCCGAGATCCGCGGCAAGGTCCCCCGCATTCGTCACTACATAGCTCTGGAAGAGGCCGATGGGGCGGATCTGTCGATTGCTCGGTTGATCCAAGGCCAGCCGCCCGAGATGTACGCAGCGCCGCTGCAGCCGCGGGGGCTGGCCATGATCATGGGTACCGGTGGCACCACGGGGCGCTCGAAGGGCGTCATGCTCAGCCACCGCAACCTGACGGCGACCATGGCCAACCATATGTCGGCCATGAACATTACCGACTGCATGACCGTGCTGGCGGCGGCACCTATCACCCACACGGCGGGGCTGGTGTCGCTGCCCTTCATGGCGCGCGGTGGCCGCGTTGTCCTGATGGACGGGATTGATCCGCAGAACCTGCTCAAGGTGATCGAGCAGGAGCGGGTCAACATGCTGTTCCTGCCCCCAACAGTCATCTATACGCTACTGGCGCAGCCCAACGTCCGCGATTTCGACTTTTCCGCGCTGCGCTACCTCATGTACGGCGCCGCACCCATGTCGCCCGACAAACTGGCGGAGGCCATCGATGTGTTCGGCCCCGTCATGCTGCAGATCTATGGCCAGGCGGAAGTGCCTGGCGCGATCTCCGTGCTGCGGGTCGAGGACCATTTCATCGACGGGCAGGTGGCGCCCCGCCAGCGCCTGCTGAGCGCGGGGCGCCGCTTCCCCTTCACGCGGGTGGCGGTCATGGACGACGACGGCAGCCTGCTCACCCAGCCGGGGGCCGTGGGCGAGATCGTCGCGCAGGGCGACATCGTGACCGAGGGCTACTACAAGAACCCCGAGGCCACGGCTGAAGTGCAGCGCCACGGCTGGCACTGCACGGGCGACGTGGGCTATTTCGACGAGCAGGGCTTCCTGTTCATCGTTGACCGCAAGAAGGACATGATCGTCACGGGCGGCTTCAACGTCTTCTCGTCCGAGGTCGAGGCCGCCGTCATGGCCCACCCGGCCGTGAAGGACTGCGCCGTCATCGGCGTGCCCGACGACAAGTGGGGCGAGGCCGTCAGGGCGGTCATCGAGCTGCGCCCGGGCCAGTCCGTGGAGCCGCAGGCGCTCATCCAGTTCGTCAAGGACCGCCTGGGCAGCATCAAGGCGCCCAAGGAGGTCGAGATCGTCGCGCAGCTGCCGCGCAGTGCGGTGGGCAAGGTCTTGAAGAAAGAAGTCCGCAAGAAGTATTGGCACGCGCAGGAGCGCATGGTTTCCTGACGCACGTTTGGTGATTCAACCCCGGAGGTATCGCAATGCAAGAGCCCGTTCTCGTTGCCGGTGTCGGCATGACCCCTTTCAAGAAACCCGGCGACAACCTGCCGTACCCGGAAATGGCTGCGCAGGCGATCCGCGAGGCGCTGCAGGACGCGGGCCTCACCTACTCCGACGTGCAGGACGTCTATGCGGGCTACGTCTATGGCGACTCGGCCAGCGGCCAGCGCGCGGTCTACGAGGTCGGCATGACCGGGGTGCCGGTGATCAACGTCAACAACAACTGCTCCTCCGGCTCCACGGCCCTGTACATGGCGCGCAAGGCCGTGGCCAACGGCTCGGCGGACTGCGCGCTGGCGGTGGGTTTCGAACAGATGCCCGCCGGCGCCCTGAGGGCGTACTGGGACGACCGGCCCGATCCGCTCGACCACTTCAACGGGGTCATGGACGAGATCTTCGGCCACCCCGAGCTGCCCATGGCGATCCGCTACTTCGGCGCGGCGGGCCGCGAGCACATGGAGCGGTACGGCACCCCGCTGGACACCTTCGCCAGGATCCGCGCCAAGGCCAGCCGCCACGCTGCGCGCAATCCGCTGGCGCTGTTCCGCAAGGAGGTGACGGTGGAGGAGGTGCTGGCCAGCTCGCCCCTGGTGCCCGGCGCCATGACCCGCCTGATGGCCTGCCCGCCGACCTGCGGCGCCGCTGCCGCCGTCTTCGTGAGCAAGAAGTTCGCCCAGAAGATGGGCCTCTCCGCCAACGTGCAGGTGTTGGCGCAGTCGCTGGTGTCCGACCGCCCCGGCGCGTTCGCCGACAAGTCCGCGATTTCCGTTGTGGGCTTCGACATGACGCGCGAGGCCGCCCGCCAGGTCTACGAGGCGGCAGGCGTGGGACCGCAGGACATCGACGTGTGCGAGCTGCACGACTGCTTTGCGCAGAACGAGCTGCTCAGCTACGAGGGCCTGGGTTTCTGCGCCGTCGGCGAGGGCCGGGCCTTCGTCGAGTCGGACAGCAACACCTATGGCGGCGCGGTCGTCGTCAACCCCTCGGGCGGGCTGCTGTCCAAGGGCCATCCGCTGGGCGCGACCGGCTTGGCGCAGTGCTACGAGCTGACCCACCAACTGCGCGGCAGCGCCGAAGCACGCCAAGTGGAGGGTGCACGCCTGGCCTTGCAGCACAACGCGGGCCTGGGCGGCGCCACCGTGGTGACCCTGTACGGGCGCGCGGACTGAGGGACGAGATCATGGTGAAACGCCTGGAAGGCAAGGTGGCCCTGGTCACCGGTTGCGGATCATCGGGGCCCGGCTGGGGCAATGGCAAGGCCATGGCCGTGTTGTTCGCCCGCGAAGGGGCGAAGGTCTATGGCTGCGACATCCACCTGGACGCAGCGCGCGAGACCGAGTCGATCGTGCGGGAAGAGGGCGGGGCCATGAGCGTGGCCCAGTGCGACGTGACCGACCCCGGCGCGGTGGAAGCGCTGGTCCAGGATTGCGTGACCACCTATGGCGACATCGACATCCTGGTGAACAACGTCGGCACCGCCCGCCTGGGTGGGGTCGTCGAGCAGAGCCTGGAGGACTGGCGCCTGGTCTTCGACATCAACCTCACCTCCATGTTCCTGACCTGCAAGCATGCGATCCCCTCCATGCTCCGGAAAGGCCGGGGGAGCATCGTCAACATCGGCTCGGTAGCCGGCGTGCGCGACAGCGGCGTGGCCTACGTGTCCTACAGCGCCTCGAAGGCCGCGGTGCTCGGCTTCTCCCGCAGCGTCGCCCTGGAATACGCCAAGCGGGGCATCCGCTCGAACGTGCTGATGCCGGGCCTGATGAATACGCCCATGGTCCGACAGCCCGTGCTGTCGCTGGCGGACGGGTACCGGGAAGCGTCGCAGGAGGAAATGCTGGCCAAGCGGGACCGGCAGTGCCCCATGGGCCACATGGGAGACGCATGGGACGTGGCCACCACGGCCCTGTGGCTGGCGAGTGACGAATCCAAGTACGTCACGTCCGCCGAAATCATGGTCGATGGCGGTATTTCCGCCCGCATCGGCTGACCTGGAATACATGCAAATCAACGACAGGAGACACATCATGGTTAGCGTTGCGAAATGGTTTAAAAAGGGCATGGTGGTCGCCGCGGCGGCGGCCATGGGGCTGGTGTCCAACGGGCATGCCCAGTCCAAGCCCGAGAAGTTCAAGATCGGCGGCGTGCTGTCGCTCTCCGGTCCCTACGGGCTGCTGGGCGAGGACATGCGCCGGGGCGTGCAGATCGCCGTCGAGGAGCGCGGCGGCAAGGTGATGGGCGTGCCCATCGAAGTCACCTGGGAGGACGACGAAACCAAGCCCCAGCCCGCCGTGCAGAAGGCCACCAAGCTGATCTCCGAGGGCTCGCACATGATCTTCGGTGCGCTCAGCTCCGCCTCCACGCTGGCGGTCATGAACCTGGCCAAGCAGCGCAAGGTGCCCCACCTCGTCACCATCTCGGCGGACGACAAGATCACCGTGCCCGGCGGCTCCCGCTACACCTTCCGTACATCGAACAACCTGGGCATGGAAAACCGCATGGCGCTGGCGTACATGCAGGACAGGAAGCTCAAGAAGATCTACATCGTTACCGCCGACTACCAGGCCACCCGTGACGGCTACGAGTGGATCAAGCAGCAGACCGGCCCCAACGGTATCCAGATCGTGGGTGAGGACTTCCCGCCCCTGGGCAACCGCGACTATTCGTCCATCGTGGACAAGATCGCCAAGTCCGACGCCGACGGCGTGCTGCTGATGCTGACGGGCTCGGACGTGGTTACTTTGCTCAAGCAGGCCGGCCAGGTGAACCTGGGCAAGAGCAAGGTGCTTTTCGGACCCGTGGCCGCCGATGAAACCATGGCGGCGGCCGTGGGGCCGGCCTCGCTGGGCGTCAATTCCGGCCTGCGCTACGACCACACCATCGACACCGCCGCCAACCGCAAGTTCGTCGAGGCCTACCGCAAGAAGTTCGGCATCTTCCCCAGCATGACGGCCGGGGAGGCCTACGACGGCATGGCGTGGTGGCTGGACACGGTGGAAAAGACCGGCTCCTGGGACAAGGAGAAGTGGGTGGACGCCTTCGCCGCCAGCGTCCGCGAGAACTCCGTGGAAGGCAAGAAGACCATGCGTGCCTGCGACCACCAGGCCCTGCAGCCGGGCTTCTGGGGCGAGGTGGTGCAGGGCACCCCGCCAGCCCCCGCGCTGACGATGAAGATCACCAAGGTCTTTCCCGAAGAGAAGCTGTTCGAGGCCTGCAAGAACTGAAGGCCGCAGCGGGAGGCCGCCCCGGCCTTCCGCACTCGGTGAATCGCTATGTCAACTATCGTGATCGGCTTGAGCCTGGGCATGCTGCTGTTTTTGCTGGCGGCGGGCCTGACGCTCATCTTCGGCATGCTGGGTGTGATCAATTTTGCCCACGGTGCCATCTATATGTTGGGCGCCTACGTCTCGTATGAAACGGGGCGGCGCACGGGCTCGTTCCTCATGGGCGTGCTGGCCGCTACGTTCTTCACCGCGCTGGCGGGCGCGGTGATCGAGAAGCTGGCGCTGCGACCGCTCTACGAGCGCCCGCACTTCTACCAGCTGATCCTGACCTTCGGCCTGATCCTGATCCTGAGCGACGTGGTGCGCTTCGTCTGGGGCCCCGGCTACCAGGAGGTGGCGATTCCGCCGCTGTGGAACGGCACCGTGGACATGCTGGGCAGCACGATCCCGATGTACCGGCTGTTCGTGATCGGGTTCGGCGCTCTCGTCTCGGCGGGCCTGTACTTGGTGCTTGAGAAGAGCACTTTCGGCATGCTCGTGCGGGCCGCCAGCAGCGACGCGGAAATGGTGCGCATCCTGGGCCTGCCAGTGGGCGCGATCCGCATGGCGGTCTTCGCCACGGGCTGTGGCCTGTCGGGCCTGGCGGGCGCGATCGCGGCGCCGCTGTTCCCCATCGAGCTGGGTATGGCGACCAACACCATCATCGACTGCTTCATCGTCGTGATCCTGGGTGGGCTGGGGAACATCCGGGGGGCGATCGCGGCGTCCATGCTGATCGGCATGGTGCGTGCCCTGGGCTACGTGTACCTGCCCGGCTGGGTGGACATCATGACCTTCGTGCTGCTGATCGGCACCCTCTTGACGCGCCCGCAGGGCTTGTTCTACCGCGCGGCGAGGACGGCATGAAACTCTCCCTGTTCGACATCTGCTTCGGCCTGCTGCTGGCCGCGGCCGGCATCCTGCTGCCCTTCCTCAACCCGAGTGAAGCGCTGATCCAGCTGGTCACCCTGGCGGCCATCTGGGCGATCTTCGCCATCGGCTTCGACTTCGTGTTCGGCGCTTTGGGCATGGTGTCCTTCGGGCACGCCACCTTCCTCGGGGTGGGCGGCTACGCCGTGGCCCTGGCGACGCAGAAATACGGGCTGCCTTTCTCCGCCGGCGTGGGCCTGGCCATCATCGTGGGGGCTGCGTTCGCCCTGCTGTTCAGCTTCTTCGCGCTGCGGGTGTCCGGCATCTTCTTCGCGCTGGTGACCCTGGCGCTGTCCCAGCTGATCTTCATCCTGGCGGACAGCAAGCTGCGCGGCTTCACTGGCGGGTCGGACGGCATCTCGGGCGTGGAGCGCCCGGGCTTCCTGGGCATCGACTTCTACGACCCCGTCCACTACTACTGGTTCGTGCTGGGCGTGTATGCCCTGGTCATGCTGGCGGTGATCTCGCTGCGCAGTTCGCCGTTCGGCCGCGTGATCGCGGCGATCCGTGGCAACGAGACCCGCGCCGACCAACTGGGCTTCAACGTCAACCGCTACAAGCAGATCACCTTCGTGATCTCGGGCGGCCTGAGCGGCCTGGCGGGGGCGCTGCTGGCCTCGCTGCTGATGTACATGAACCCGCAGATGCTGCACTGGACCACCTCGGGGGACGTGATCATCATGACCCTGCTGGGCGGCTCCGGCTCGCTGTGGGGCGCCACCGTCGGCGTGATCGCCTTCGAGGTGCTCAAGGAATGGCTGAGCAGCTGGACCGAGTACTGGTACGGCGTGCTGGGCCTGGTGTTCATCCTTGCAACCATCTTCTTCCCGCGCGGCATCGTTGGCGAGCTGGAGCAGGGTTTCGCGGCCTACCAGAAGAACCGGCGCGGAGGTGCGCGATGAGCCAGGCAGCACTGCGGTGCGAGGGCGTGACTGTCAGCTACGGCGCCCTGAAGGCGGTCAACGACGTCAGCCATGAATTCCTGGAGGGCTGCATCTACGGCCTGATCGGACCCAACGGCGCGGGCAAGACCACGCTGCTGAACGTGCTGGCCGGGCGGCAGATGCGCCATGCGGGCAAGGTGTACTGCGGCGGCCGGGAGATCAGCCAGCGCCCCGCCTACGAACGGGCCCGCATGGGCATCGGGCGCAGCTTCCAGATCATCAAGATCTTCGGCGAAATGACGGTGGCCGAGAACCTGCTGGTCGCGGCCCAGTCCCGCCGGCCCGGGTTCCAGCCCTTCTGGATGAGCCGCCACTTCGACCGGCAGTTCCGCGAGCAGCTGGATGCCATCCTGGAGCTGACGGGGCTGGCGGCCCACCGCGACGACGTCGCGGGCACGCTGCCCTACGGCCTGCAGCGCTCGCTGGAACTGGGCGTGACCCTGCTGCCCGATCCCAGGATTTTGCTGCTGGACGAACCGCTGGCGGGCATCGGCCACCACGAGATCCAGGCCGCGCTGGCCCTGATCCGCAAGGCCGCGCAGGGGCGCACGGTGCTGCTGATCGAGCACAACATGGATGCGGTGATGTCGCTGTCCCACGAAATCGTGGTCATGAGCAACGGCTCGGTCATCGCCTGCGGCGCCCCCGAGGACATCCGCAGGAACGAAGCGGTGCGGTCGATTTACCTTGGGGAGGACGCGCAGTGATCGAACTCGAAAAAGCCAGCGTCAGGTACGGCCAGGCCCTGGCGCTGGAAGAAATCTCCGTGCGGATCGATTTCCATGAAATCGTCGCCATCGTCGGGCGCAACGGCGCAGGCAAAACCACGCTGCTCAAGGCCCTGGTCGGCCTGATGCCCCTGGTGGCCGGCCGGCGCCTGCTGGGCGAGCAGGACATTTCGGGCCTGGGCGTGGAGGCCATCGCCAAGCTCGGCGTGGCGCTGGTGCCGGACACGCGCCGCATCTTCCCCAACCTGTCGGTGCTGGAGAACCTCAAGATCGGCGCGCTGGCCCACCAGCCGGGGCACTGGACCCTCGACCGGGTGCTGGACGCCTTCCCGCGCCTGCGGGAACGGCTGGACTTCGGCGGCGACCAGCTCTCCGGCGGCGAGCAGCAGATGCTGTCGATCGGGCGCGCCCTGCTGGGCAACCCGCGCATGCTGCTGCTCGACGAACCCACCGAGGGGCTGGCGCCGGTCATCGTGGACCAACTGGTCCGCGTGTTCAGCGAAGTCCATCGCCAGGGCACCGGCATCGTGCTGGTGGAGCAGAACCTCAAGGTGCCCCTGAAGCTGGCCCACCGCCAGTACGTGCTGGACCATGGCCAGGTCGCCTGGTCCGGCACGGCCCAGGAACTGGACGCGCAGCGCGCCCACGTCGAGGGCCTCATCACGACGGGCGCAGCGGCGTGACCGCTCCGTGCCCATGCAAACCCCAATCCAAGGCATGCCCATGAACGCCCGCACCGCCGCGCGCATCGCGCCCCTGCATGAAAGCGACCCCCGCTCGCGCGACCCCGTGCTCGAAGAGCTGGTGGATTTCGTCGGCTACCGCCCGAATGCGCTGCTGACCATGGCGCGCAAACCCGGCGTGGTGCCCGCGCTGCTCAAGCTGTTGAGCGTGACGCTGCGCGGCGACGGGCAGCTCACCCAGGCGCTGCGCTTCCTGATCGCCGCGGAAGCCGCGCGCGGTGCGCGCTGTCGCTATACGACGACGCACCTCGTCCACGCCGCCCACCACCTGGGCGTGGGCTGGGACAAGCTGGCCGCGCTGCCGTCCTACCGGGACGACCCTCGGTACACCGAGCAGGAGCGCAAGGCGCTGGCCATCGCCACCGCAGGCGGCAGCCTGCCGGTGCGCGAACCGGGCCAGGCCATCGACCAGGCCCGGCAGGTCTTCTCCGAGGAGGAAATCGTCGAGATCGTGTCCTGCGTGGCCATGGTCGGCTGGTTCAATCGCTGGAACGGCCTGATGGGCTCGGAGCTGGAGCCCATGCCCTCGGAGGCGCTGGCCCACGTTCCCTGGCTCCAGGATCTCGAAGTCTGAAAGAGAAGGCCATGTACAGCCGCATCCACGAACCCCACGCATGCACGCTGACCGATGCCCTGCGCGAATGGGCCGCCAGCCGCCCCGCAGCGCCCTGGCTGGAGGACAGCCAGGGCATCGCCTTCACCGTGGGGCAGGCGTTCACCAGCAGCCAGCGGTTTGCGAGCTTCCTGCACCACCAACTGGGCGTGCAGCCCGAAGAGCGCGTTGGCGTCTTCATGTCCAACAGCTGCGCCATGGTGGCGACCACGTTCGGCATCGGCTACCTGCGGGCCACGGCGGTGATGCTCAACACCGAGCTGCGTTCCTCCTTCCTCCGCCACCAGTTGAACGATTGCCAACTGGCCACCATCGTGGTGGACTCCGCGCTGGTCGAGCACGTCGCCAGCCTGGCGGATGAGCTGCCCCACCTGCGCACCCTGGTCGTGGTGGGCGACGCGCCCGCCGCCGTGCCCGAACGCTGGCGGCAGGTGGCCTGGATGGACAGCAGCGCCTGCGCGCCGTGGGAAGGCCCCGCGCCCCGGCCCGAGGACATCTTCTGCATCATGTACACCTCCGGCACTACCGGGCCCAGTAAGGGCGTGCTGATGCCGCACTGCCACTGCGCCCTGCTCGGGCTGGGGGCGATACGCAGCCTGGAGATCACCGAGGCCGACAAGTACTACATTTGCCTGCCCCTGTTCCATGCCAACGGTCTGTTCATGCAACTGGGGGCGACGGTGCTGGCGGGCATACCGGCCTTCCTCAAGCAGCGGTTCAGCGCCAGCACTTGGCTGGCCGACATCCGCCGCAGCGGCGCCACGCTGACCAACCACCTGGGCACGACGGCCATGTTCGTCATCAACCAGCCGCCCACGGAGCAGGACCGCGACCACCGCCTGCGCGCCAGCCTGAGCGCGCCCAACCCGGCCCAGCACGAGGCCGTGTTCCGCGAGCGCTTCGGCGTGAAGGACGTGCTGTCTGGGTTCGGCATGACCGAGGTCGGCATTCCCATCTGGGGGCGCATCGGGCACGCTGCGCCGAACGCGGCCGGCTGGGCGCACGAGGACCGTTTCGAGATCTGCATCGCCGACCCCGAGACCGATGTGCCGGTGCTGGCCGGGCAAGTGGGCGAAATCCTGGTGCGGCCCAAGGTGCCCTTCGGCTTCATGGCGGGCTACCTGAACGTCCCGGCGAAAACGGTCGAGGCCTGGCGCAACCTCTGGTTCCACACGGGCGATGCAGGCACGCGGGACGAACAGGGGCTTATCACCTTCGTGGACCGCATCAAGGACTGCATCCGCCGCCGGGGCGAGAACATCTCGGCCACCGAGGTCGAGGTCGTGGTGGGCCAGTTGCCCGGCGTCCATGAAGTGGCGGCCTACGCCGTTCCGGCGCAGGGCGCGGGCGGGGAGGACGAGGTGATGCTCGCCCTGGTGCCCAGCGAGGGAGCGGCGCTGGACATGGCGGACATCGTCCGCCAGGCCAGCGCCCAACTGCCACGCTTCGCCAAGCCGCGCTACCTGCGCCAGATGGACAGCCTGCCCAAGACGGCGACCGGCAAGATCCAGCGCGCCGTCCTGCGCCAGCAAGGCAGCGCCGGCGCCTACGACGCCGAGGCGGCACCCGCCCGGTAAACAGGAGGAGCACACCATGTCGGAAAAACTGCGCGGCAAGGTGGCCGTGGTCACCGGCTCGGGCCGGGGTATTGGCCGGGCGATGGCCCTCAAGCTCGCGGGCGAAGGGGCCCGGCTCGTCCTCAACGACCTCGACGACGAACCCGCCATGGCCGTGCGCGAGGAGATCATCGCGCTGGGCGGCGAGGCGGTGGCCTGCTGCGGCAGCGTGGCCGAAGCCGGTTTCGCCGACCGGCTGATCGGCACGGCCACCGGCGCGTTTGGCGGGCTGGACATCCTCATCAACAACGCGGGCTACACCTGGGACAACGTCATCCAGAAGATGAGCGACGCGCAGTGGGACGCGATGATCGACGTGCACCTGACCGCGCCGTTCCGCATCCTGCGCGCGGCGCAGCCGGTGGTCCGCGCGCTGAGCCGGGCCGACGCCGAGGCCGGCCGCCGTGTGGTGCGCAAGGTGGTCAACGTCTCCTCGGTCTCGGGCGTCTTCGGCAATGCGGGGCAGGTCAACTACTCCGCCGCCAAGGCGGGCATCGTGGGCCTGACCATGGCGCTGGCCAAGGAGTGGGGGCGCCTGAACACCACGGTCAATTGCGTGGCCTACGGCCTCATCCGCACCCGCATGACCGAGGCCACCGCCGATTCCGACGCCGCCATCCAGGTCGAGGGACGCGAGATCAAGGTGGGCGTGAACCCGGACCTGATGGCAGCGATGGAGCGGAACATTCCGCTGGGCCGGGCCGGCACGCCCGAGGAGGCCGCCGGCGCGGCCTACCTGTTCTGCATTCCCGAGTCCGACTACGTGAGCGGCCAGACCCTGCTGTGCACGGGCGGGCTCACTGGCATATAACCTGATGCGATGACGAAGCCAGACACCCCCGCGCTGACCTACCCCTTCGAGCCCCCGGCGTCGCACCACACGGTCGAGGTCGCCCCCGGCGTGCGCTGGATCCGGCTGTCCATGCCGTTCCGGCTCGACCACATCAACGTCTGGGCCATCGACACGCACGATGGCTGGGTGCTGGTGGACACCGGCCTGAACAACCCCACCACCGTGGCCGACTGGCTGGCGCTGATGGGTGAGGGGCCGCTGGCGCGACCGCTGCAGGGCGTGTACACCACGCACATGCACCCCGACCACATCGGGCTGGCAGGCTGGTTCACGCGCCGCGCTGGCGTGCCGCTGCACATGAGCCGCCTGGAATACCTGAGCTGCCGCGTGATGCACGCCGACACGAACCGCGAGGCGCCGCCCGACGGCGTGCTGTTCCACCGCCGCGCGGGCTGGTCGGAGGCAGCCATCGAGGGCTACCGCAGCCGCTTCGGCAGCTTCGGCAAGCACATCCATGCGCTGCCCGAGAGCTTCCGGCGCCTGCAGGATGGCGACCTGCTGCAGTTGGGCGCGCACGCCTGGCGGGTCATCACCACCGGCGGCCATTCGCCGGAGCATGCCTGCCTGTACTGCCCCGGCCTGAAACTGCTGGTTGCGGGCGACCAGGTGCTGCCGCGCATCTCGTCGAACGTGTCGGTGTTCGCCACCGAGCCGCAGGCCAATCCGCTCAAGGAGTGGTTCGAGTCGCTGGACAAGCTGGCGCGGGAAGTGCCCGCCGATGTGCTGGTGCTGCCCTCGCACAATGAACCCTTCTACGGGCTGCACGAACGCCTGGGCTCGCTGCGCGCCGGTCAGGAGCGGGCGCTGGAACGGCTGCGCCAGTCGCTGACGGGCGGGCCGCAGCGCATCGTGGACGTGTTCCCCGCCTTGTTCCACCGTGCCATCGATGAGCAGGACGGGCAGCAACTGAGTCTCGCCACGGGCGAGGCCGTGGCCTGTATGAATTACTTCATCGCGGAAAGCGCCGTAGGGTGCACCGTGGATGGGAGCGGCGTCGCATGGTATGAGCTGAAGTCGTGAGGCCGCACCATCTCCGGCCTCAGCTACCTCATTCATTGAGAGGGCAGTCCACGCTGGTGTTTACGACTTTAGATAGGCAGCGGCCTGGCTGGGCATTGCGAACAGCCGCATGGATGCTGGGTGGGTGTTTACGACTTTAATTGCCCAGAATAGCCACCGTGATGCATGAACCTGCCGAGGCATTGGCCGCCTGACCCATGCCGCAGGCAAGCGCCCGGGCCAAGGCCGGAGCGCTTTGCCGCAGGGAGCCGAACCATGCCCACCATCAACATCACCAGTGGCCCGCGCATGGCGGCGGTCTACGCGCCCGGCACGGTACGCGCCCGCCGCTGGCACGGCGAGGGCGATGTGCGCGGTTACCGTCCGCCCTCGGGCTGGATGGCCCGAGCCGATCTCACCGACATTCATCCCATCACGGGCCGTGCCTTAGCGCGGGCCGTGTGGTGGATCATTGAGACAAAGGAATAACCATCGTCAGCACCGCGCCTAGGTCGTTTCGCCCTAGGCGCGGTGAGCTTCAAAAATCCGGGCGCGGCGGTGGCCGCGCCCGGTGTCGAAGGCATTGCTGCATTGCGCAATGCCTTCGGGCACTGGCCCGTCCAGGGCCAGTGTCAGGAGGTGGCCGGGCGGCACACTCGGTAGTTGCAGGGAAGTCAAGGCTTGCCGCCAGTATGACCTGTGCATGCACGGTCTCAGCCTGCACAATTATTGAGGTTGAGTCATCGCCACGGCTTCATGTTCGGGAAGACGCTGGAGCGGCAAGAGATCCATGACATCACAAAACAGAGCGCGGTTCTGCCAGTCGTTGCGGTCGCCGATCACATAGAAGCGCCGCTTCGCCCGCGTTGCCGCCACGTTCAGCAGGTTGGGCTCCGAGACCGCCCAGTCGCGTGCGCCGGGACCGTCGGTATTTCCGCCCAACACCATGATGACAACCGGCGCTTCCTTTCCCTGCATGGTGTGGATGGTTCCGGAAACCATCGTGTCGCCGAGCAAGCGTTTGAGGTTCTCCAGGACATTCTTGAAGGGCGTGATGACCGAAATGTCGGCTGCATTCACTCCGTCCTCATGAAGCAAGGCCAGCAGCGCCCGCAGGGCTTTTCCTTCAGCCGGCACCCAGTTCCCGTCGGATGTTCCACTGGCGTGAATCCACCCCGTAGGCAGTCGGGCGGGGGTTTCCTTGTCGGCTCGCGGTGCGATGGTGCCGTACACCATCGCACCGTCGTAGGCGATGCGGTTGGCCAGTCCGTGCATCGGCTTGTCGCAGCGCCGGTGCACGGCCAACGGCAACCCCACCCACGTCTTGCTGTCGGCCGGTCCCGCCATGCGGCCCCACGCAGTAGCCTGGTCCGCCAAGGTTTGCGCGGATTGTCGGTTGGGGAGCCAATGTGCATCGACACGGTAGCGCGTGCGCATGTGTTCCAGCACTGCGTCGGACATCCCCGCCGCGCGAGCTTGGCGCCCCTCAAATACCGCCGAACCGGCGATGCCGGATCGACCCGGCCAACGCCCCGCCACGATGGACGAGGCGCTGGCGAACACGCTGGCGCTTACTGCGGCAGGTTGTACGAATGCGTGCCGTCCTCAACGCTGGCGGTTCTCGCCCATCACGTCACGAAGGACGGTTCACGGACATCCCGCCCGGCATCGCCATGGAGCTTCCACGCCACGCCTCAAGACCG
The DNA here is from genome assembly GCF_900078705.1 of Bordetella ansorpii. Lineage (GTDB taxonomy): Bacteria > Pseudomonadota > Gammaproteobacteria > Burkholderiales > Burkholderiaceae_B > Bordetella > Bordetella ansorpii_A. The sequence goes on along the minus strand of NZ_FKIF01000006.1, from coordinate 907,441 downwards.
GCGCCGCAAGGTGCGGCCGGGGCGTTCTCGCTTGTCGTCGGGTGGTTGACCCGGCCCGCGTCAGTGGGCGAGCCGGTGCAGCCTTCGTGCGGGGATGCCGAGTCGGCCCTGTCTCTTTTCGGTGCGGTTCGGCCCAAGGCGTCCTTGTGTTGTTGTGAATCCTGGCGGGGGCGCGGCTGCGCCTCGGGCTTCATGGCTGCAACCGTCCAGCGAAAACAATTTCCCCGCCGCTGCGCGGCTTCCTCGCGCAGCAAATTCTTTTCGCCTCCCGGCTCTCCACTGCGTTTCGACCGCAAGCGGTGCAGCCCGCCCGTCCCCCGCCGGCCGGATCACAACAAGGACGCGATGGGCGCGAACCTTGTTCCACCAAAAGGAGTTTCATCATGGCCAACATCGGCAGCTTCACCGCAGACAAAGACGGCTACACCGGCACGCTTCGCACCCTGACGCTCAACGTCAAGGTCAAGCTGGTGCCCAACGACAAGGGGGACAACGAGAAGGCCCCGGACTTTCGCCTGCAGGCCGCCAGCCACGATATCGGCGCGGCGTGGAAGAAGACCAGCGAGGCCGGGCGGGAGTACATCTCCGTGACCCTTGACGATCCTTCGTTCCCGGCCACGGTCTATGCCCGCCTGATCGAAGGCGAGGACGGCACGCACGACCTGATCTGGTCGCGCAGCAAGCCCCAGGCGGCGTGACCGCCACAGCGCCCCGCCCACGTGGCGGGGCGCTGTGCTGCCTTCGCGGCACTTCAAGGAGGCAACACCATCGCCAAGGCTGCGCCGTGTCGAGCGGCTTTCGCATGTGTTGAGTTGCCCGCCGCAAGCGGTGGCCGGGCGTGTCGGTGCGTTGCACCGCCGGGCTTTACGGGCTGCGCCCCGTGCCGACTTCGCCGTCACGGCCATCCGGCTGCAATCCCTCACGCCTTCGCGCCTGCGGCGCTGCGCGCTTCGCTTGCCTCCTGGGGAAAGCCCTGTGGCCTATCCCCGCCGCGCGATGCTTGGCGCCCCTGCAGTCCCCGAACCGGCTGAGCCGGATCGGCCACGCCAGCAACGTCGCACGCTATGGCGTGTCACTCTTCTTCGCCACAGTCTCCAACTCCTGGCGCACCTGCACCAGAAGCTGATCAACCTGCTGCAGGTCGTCGCCGGCATAGGCCAGCGTCAGCAGCGTGAGCGGGTGCACCTCCATGACCTCGCACAGCTCGGCCAGCTTGTTCAGGGTGGGGCTTTTGAGGTCGCGCTCCAGCGTGCTCATGTAGGTGCGGCTGGACACGTCGGAGAACGCCTCCTGGCTCAATCCACGCGCTTTCCTGATGGTCTTTAGTGCCTCCGACAATGTATGTTTCGCTGCCAACCCTGGATCTCCCCAAAATCCAAGATGACAGCCGATTGCGCCCTATAGGGCTACAATCTATAGTGTTCAACTATGCCTGCCTGCCGCTTTTGTGCTTTTACGGAAATCCGTATCTGCGGCTTCTCACAGAAGCGCAAAGCCGCATCCGTGCCTTTCCACAAACCCGCCAATGCGGTTTTGCGCTTTCACGCTTCGGCGGTTTTGTGCGAATGAGGGGACGCCCATGAACCAGCTCATCACCGAGGACGAGCGCAGGCTGTTGCTGGAACACGGCCAAGCCCGCGCCGCTGGCCGGGTCATCGACCCGCTGCCCGTGGTGCGGCTGTTCACGCCGGATGCACACGCCACCTGGCTGTTGGTGTCGCTCGACCCCGCCGACGGCGATACGGCCCATGGCCTGATCGACTTGGGGATCGGCATGCCCGAGCTAGGCGAGATCAAGCTGTCCGACCTCGCATCCATCGTCGGGCCGAGCAAACAGCCCGTGATGCGGGACCGGTATTTCCGGGCGGTGCGCCCGTTGTCGGAGTACCTGCGGCTGGCCCAGGAGAACGGCTCCATCCTCGATTGAGCCGTTCGCGCCCAGGCCAAGCCGGGCGCATTGAGACTATTTCGGTCTTGCTCCAGACCCGTCCGGTCTTAGTCCGCACTATCGCACCAAATCGGTGCCATCGTGGCGCAATCGGTCATGATGCCGGCCGTGGCATCGGGCACGGTGGATATCGCAGGAGGCGCGTATGTCCTCGCGCGCCACCGTCGCATTCAGACGATCCATGCAACCCATCCGATGCATTTCGTCTTGACACGCAAGTTACCAATCTACCAGCTTATTCACGATTGGATGCAAGTTTGATGCGGTGACGTTTGCGTGTGAAACCGGTGACGGCCGTCCTGCTCTACGGGAGCTTGCGTCATGGCCGAGCCGCACCACTTCGCGCACTGGTATCCGACCGCCGCCTACCTCTACGTCCTGTGCCTGGACACGCTCGCACTGGCCTGGGAGTACCTGCGTCGCCATCCCGACTACCGGCTCGACTGGCTGCGCCGTCATCGCCAAGCACAAGCAATGCATGAGGCTGCGCATCGCTGGGGCCTGCGTCTGCTGGAAGACCCGGCCTTGGACGCGCGTGACGCGCATCCGGCCTGGCTCCCCGGCCATGAGGCCGTGGTGCAGCTTCACCCCGATGCCGATCCGCCACCGGATGCCGAGCCGTTCGCGTTTTGGCGCATTCCCGGCCACAAGCAACTGCTCCACGACGGCAAGGGCCTGGCGCTGATCGCGCGCAGCCCCGGCCTTTGCCAGCGCTATGCGCTGGCGCCTGGCCTTGAGGACGGCATGGCCGTGGCCCATGCCTACCGTGGCCGTGGGGCCACCCACGTGCCTGACACGCCAGCGCCGATGGCTCGCCCCCGACCGCCCCCTGCGGCGCTGCTGGAGCTGCACACCCTGCAGGCGCTCGACGCCACCCTGGCGGGCGCGTCCTTGCGCGACGTGGCCGAGGGCTTGTTCGGTGCGGACGCCGCGGCCGGCTGGTACAGCGACGGCGGCCTGCGCTCCAAGGTGCGCCGCCTGGTGCGGCGCGGCGATGCGCTGATGCGCGGCGGCTATCGCCGCCTAGCACAGCTTGCGCCGCTTGAGAAGGGTCGTTTTGAAGAGGACGCAAAACGACCCTGAGCAGGAGCGCTTCGTTTTCTGAGACTGCCTCCATCCGGTTGCGCTGTGTGGCCGGAGCCCTGCAACCGATGGAGGTTCTCACCATGCGTCCTGCTCCCTTGCGGCCTGCCGCCGCACCCGCAGCTACCCCGGCCGCTGCTGCACAGCCGCAGCGTTATCTCACCAACGACGAGGCTGCCGACTACCTGCGGCTGTCGCCGCGCACGCTGGAAAAGCAGCGCGTGCTGGGTGGCGGCCCCAAGTTCCGCAAGTTCGGCCGCCGCGTCATGTACGCCGTGGCCGACCTCGATGCCTGGGCCGCCGAGCGCAGCTTCGAGAGCACGTCCGATCCCGAATACGCCGAGCAGCACTCGGCGGACAGCCGTGCGCGCTGATCACTGGCGCGCGGGTGGCCTTCGCCATGTTCAGCCCATCCGGGGCAGTCAGGCAGGAGCGCGAACAGCTCGATCTGTTTCGCGCCTTGCCGGGCGACATGGCGCCGCGCGACAGCCAGGACTTGATGGCCTTTCCGTTCTTCTCGCTGGCGAAGTCGCGGCGCACGACGCCGATCGACTTTCAGGCCGGCGGCATCACGATCCGCGTGGAAGGCACGCAGGAACACGGCATCGCCACGATCTGGGATGCCGACGTGCTGATCTGGGCGGCCTCGCAGATCGTGGAGGCGCGCGACGCGGGCTTGCGCCCGTCGCGGCTGATGCAGGCCACGCCCTACGAGATCCTGCGCTTCATCGGGCGCGGTACATCGCTGCGCGACTACCAGCGCCTCAAGGCCGCGCTGGATCGCCTGCAATCCACGACGGTGGCCACGTCCATCCGGGAGACCACGGGAAGGCGGCTGCACCGCTTCTCGTGGATCAACGAGTGGAAGGAGCTGGCCGATGCCAGGGGAACGCCCTTGGGACTGGAGCTGATCCTGCCGGACTGGTTCTATGCGGGCGTGCTCGATGCCGCCCTGGTGCTGACCATCGACCCGGCGTACTTCCGGCTGACGGGCGGGATCGAGCGCTGGCTGTACCGCCTGGTGCGCAAGCACGGTGGGCGGCAGCCGGGCGGGTGGCAGTTCGACTTCCAGCACCTGTACCGCAAGTCGGGCAGCACGGCCAAGCCCTACGACTTTGCCTGCGACCTGCGTGCGCTGGTCGCGCGGCAGTCACTGCCGGGCTACGTCCTGGGCATCGAACGGCTGGATGGCGCCGAGCTGCTGACCTTCCGGCCAGGGCGTCCCGTGCCGTCCACGGCACGGGGATAAACGGTGCGCGTCCTGTGGACGGGCTCGTGCTATCAGGCGTGCCAGGTATCGTGCTATCGGGCGTGGGACTATCGTGCTATCAGGCGTGTCCATCGGCCGCAAAGCCAATGCTGGCGCGGGTTTCGGTCTCCCTTAACTTCCCTAACTTAAATACTCTAACTGGTAGTAGCAGCGCCGCGTCTCGGTGGACAACCGCCACAGGACGCGAAGCGCAGCGGCAACAGCCGGGCTTTCCAACGCGGAGGGCCAGGCCATGATCGTCGCGCTGCTCAACCAGAAAGGCGGCGTGGGCAAGACCACGCTCGCAACGCACATCGCCGGCGAGCTGGCGATGCGCGGCCAGCACGTCGTCCTGCTGGATGCCGATCCGCAGGGCTCCGCGCTGGACTGGACGCAGCGCCGCAGCCAGCAAGGCTTGCCAAGGCTGTTCAGCGCTGTGGGCCTTGCTCGCGAAACCCTGCACCAGGAAGCGCCAGAACTCGCCAGGCGGGCCGATCACGTCGTCATCGACGGGCCACCACGCATCGCGGCGCTGGCGCGCTCCGCGCTGCTGGCGGCCGAGCGGGTGCTGATTCCCGTGCAGCCCAGTCCCTACGACCTGTGGGCCAGTGCCGAGATGGTGGCGCTGATCCGCGAGGCGCAGGTGTTTCGGCCTGCGCTGCGCGCGGCGTTTGTCATCAACCGGCGCGTCAGCACCACGGTGATCGGACGCGAAGCACGCGGAGCGCTGGCCGAGCAGCCGCTGCCCGCGCTGCGCGCGGAAGTGCATCAACGCATCGTGTTCGCCGACAGCGTGGCCGCTGGCCGACTGGCGCGCGAGACGGCGCCCGACAGCGCCGCCGCCAGCGAAATCACCGCGCTGGTGGACGAACTGCTGCGGTGGCCGTCATGAGCAGTCCCGCCAGCAAACGCACGGGCAAGCGCGTGGGCATCGGCGCGCGCCCGCCCGCGAATCCGCACGCCGAGGCGTGGATTCGCCAGGGCAGCGCCGATGACCTCCAGAAAGGCGACCTCTACACGGCCCGCCTGACCCTCGACATCACGCCCGCCATGCGGGCGCGCATCAAGGTATCGGCCTTCACGCAAGGCGTGACGGTGGCTGATCTGTTGCGCGCGCTGCTGAAGCGGGAATTCCCGGAGAAGTCTCCATGATCACACCCGTTTCGACAGCATTGCCGACGTCATCTGCCCCGCCAGTCGGCCGAGCCGATGGCGTGCCGCTGACGCGCGTTGCGCTCGCCTACATCGACCAACGCTTCGACCTCTATCTGCGCTTCGGCGATCCCTCGCGCATCATCCGATTCGACCGCTGGCGTCGCTGCGCGGTGTTCACGCCGAACGCGGTTCTCTGCCGCATCCGCTGGCAGGCCAACGACTACGGCACGATCCGCTGGCAGCTCATGGTGATGCAGGCGTGCATGCCGATGGATGGCGCGCAGCGCATCCCCGGCGTGCAGCCGGGCGCGCGCCTGTTGCTGCACGCCGAGGGTGAGCAATCGGTGCGTGCCGTGCTGGAACGCATCGACGGCATCGAAGCGCTGGGCATCACGCCTGCTACCGCCTCGCCCGCGTACTGGCGCACGCTGGGCAACCGGCTCGCGGCGCGCTTGCCGCTGCCCGAATACAGCGCCGAGCGGCACGCCGCCTGGCTGGCCGTGAGGGCGCTGTCATGAGCACGATTTCTGTTCCCACTGCTGTCACGCATCCACGCTCGCGCCTGCGCGCTCGCCTCATGCTGGCGGGCCTGTCCACCTGCGGCCTCGCTGCGCTTGCCTGGGCGTCCTTCGTGCATCCGCTGCCGCGCCTGACCTACAACCCATCCGACAGCGTGGCGGTCGGATGGTATCGCGTCGATCCGCTCGACCATCGCACCAGCTCGCCGCCACGTCCGTTGTCCGTGGGTAGCATCGTGTTGGTGCCGCTGCCCGCCGAGGCCGCCGCGCTGGCTGCGCAGCGCGGCTACCTACCGACGCGCATCCCGTTGCTCAAGCGCGTGGGCGCGATGGCGCCGCAAGAGGTGTGTATCGCTGACGGCAAAGTCCGCATCGACGGCGTGCCTTCAGCCGCCGTGTTGCCTGCCGATCGCTGGGGCCGGCCGCTGCCATCCTGGCAGCAGTGCCGTCGCCTTCAGCCTGGCGAGCTGTTCCTGCTCAGCGCGACCAATCCGGCGTCTTTCGACAGCCGGTATTTCGGGCCGGTCAGCGCAGCCGCCGTGGTTGGCGTTGCGCGCCCGGTTTGGCTGGAGTCGCGCCCATGATGGCCGCTGATTCGCTGTGCATCATCGTGCTATCGGGCGTGTCGTTCCGGCGGCGTTCCGTGTGTCGTCGCACATGCAGTGCGAGCGCATCCGCGCCGCACTTCACGCTGCCTCCGGCGCAGCCGTCCCACGTGCAGGCGTCTTGTCTCGAACACGGATGGCCTGCGGCCATCGCCGTGTTCGCCGGTGCGCTGGCTGCCGGTGCAGCCTTGCCGCCGGGCCGCAGTTGCCTGGAGCGGATGCGGGAGGCAAATGCGGAAGGCAAGACAAAAGGGGGCGGCACCTGTCGGCCCGCAAAGCCAGTCTGCACGTGGGGGTGGCGCGGCACGCAGCGGCTTCGCCGCCGTGCTGCTTGTGGCGCGTGGCCCGCGTCGATATGGGCTTGTTCGCGTGCTTCGCACGACGGACTACGCCCCAGCTTTCAGGGAGAGAAGTCATGATCAACCGCCGCGACGACGATTTCCACATCCGCCCCAGCGCGCCAAAAAACCGCGGCCAGGGCTTCGTTTCCAAGGTGCTCCAGCAGGCCGGCAAGGCCAGTGGCGGCAAGTCCTCGGTGCGCCGTCCGGCATCGGCCGTCGGCGGCAAGGCCACCGGCCAGCGGCCCGGCTCACGCCTGGGGCGCGGCCATACGGCGGCGCGGTTTGCGGGCGCGAAGCTGACACCCATGTCGCGGCGCGTGACCATCAAGACCCTACTGGTGAACCAGCAGCGGGCCAGCCCGCAATCGCTCGCCAAGCACCTACGCTACATCGAGCGCGACGGCGTGGGCCGCGACGGCGAGCCAGGCCAAGCCTACGGGCCGCAGACCGATACCGCCGACCTCGACGCCTTCAAGGAACGCTGCGCCGACGACCGGCATCACTTCCGCTTCATCGTCTCGCCCGAGGACGGCGCGGAGCTGGAAGACCTGCGCACCTATACACGGCATCTGATGAACCGCATGGAAGCTGACCTGGGCACACGGCTGGAATGGGTGGCCGTTGATCACTGGAACACCGACAACCCCCACGCCCACCTGATCGTGCGCGGGCGCGACGATACCAGCAAAGACCTCATCATCGCGGGTGACTACATCGCCGATGGCTTTCGGCATCGCGCATCCGAGCTGGCGACCGAATGGCTGGGGCCGCGCACCGAACTGGAGATCCAGCAGACCTTGCAACGCGAGGTGGAGCAGGAGCGGTGGACGAGCCTGGATCGCACGCTGAAACGCGAGGCCGGCGAAGACGGCCGGGTGCAGATCGAACGCTTCAACGAACCGAAGCTGCAACGCCAACGCCTGCTGCTGATCGGCCGCCTGCAACGCTTGCAGCGCCTGGGGCTGGCCGACGAGACGCAGCCGGGCACCTGGGCCGTCCATGCCGATGCCGAGAAGACCCTGCGCGCCCTGGGCGAGCGTGGCGACATCATCCGCACCATGCAGCGTGCCATGCGCGGCGAGCCGCGCGAACTGGCGGTGTTCGAGCCGGGCGACGATGGCCGAACCATTCTCGGCCGCGTAGCCGCGAAGGGGCTGGCCGACGAGCTGCGCGACCGTGGCTATCTGGTCATCGACGGGGTGGACGGCAAGGCCCACTACGTCGCGCTCAACACCCGCGACGAGCTGGCGAACTATCCCACCGGCGCCGTGGTGGAGGTGAAGGGATCGGCCGACGTGCGCGCGGCCGACAAGAACATCGCCGTGCTGGCGAGCGATGGTCTGTACCGCACCGACCACCACCTTGCTATCGCGCAGGGCCAGGCCGTGCCGGGCCGCGATCCGCAGGAAGTCGTCGCGGCCCACGTCCGGCGCTTGGAAGCCCTGCGCCGGGCAGGCATCGTGGAGCGCGTGGCCGAAGGGCTATGGAAGGTGCCGGGCGACCTGCCCGATCAGGGCCGTCGCTACGACGCGCAGCGCCTGGGCGGCGTGGCCGTGGAGCTGAAATCGCACCTGCCCATCGAGCGGCAGGCCCGCGTGATCGGGGCCACCTGGCTTGACCAGCAGTTGATCGGCGGCGGCTCTGGCCTGGGCGACCTGGGCTTTGGCGGTGAGGCCAAGCAGGCAATGCAACAGCGCACCGACTTCCTGGCCGAACAGGGGCTGGCCGAGCGGCGCGGCCAACGCGTCATCCTGGCGCGCAATCTGCTGGCAACGCTGCGCAGCCGGGATGTAGCGCATGCCGCGAAGGACTTGGCCGCCGAAACTGGCCTGGAGCATCGGCCCGTGGCCGATGGCCAGCGCGTGGCGGGCATCTACCGCCGCAGCGTCATGCTGGCCAGCGGGCGCTACGCCATGCTCGATGACGGCATGGGGTTCAGCCTGGTGCCATGGAGGCCTGTCATCGAACAACGACTCGGTATGCCGATTTCTGCGCAGGTACATGACGGCCGCGTATCCTGGCAAATCCGACGGCAACAGGGCTTATCTGTTATCTGAAGCCAGCAGCATATCGAGCACCCACTGCAAGGATGCGTCTACAAGCGTTCTCGATGTTGACGACCGGAATGCGCCTGATGCCCATGCCGCGCAACGCCACCTTTCCGGGGATCAGCACCTGGTCGGCCATGACACCAGCAGCGGCGTTGCGCATGTGGGGCGCCTGCAGTTGGGACGGGGTGATGCCTGCATCGGCAATGGCTTCGCCAATCGCCTCGGCGGTGAGCGATTTGAGACCGCAGTCAATGTGCTTGCCGGAACGGGTCATGCCCGTGCCAGCGACGAAGACGGGCTGCATGGAAAGCATCTAAGACTGGGCGGATGAGGAATTTGCACGCCTGCGCCGGAGGCTGGTGATCCAGCCGCTCAAGCCATTGGGGGCCAGGAAGACCACCGCGAGCAGTGCGAAGCCGAAGATCATCCACGGCGCGGATTGCGACACGCTCTCGGCCAAGTTGGGCGTGAGCACGATGAAGGCAGCCCCCAGGAAGGCGCCCCACAGGCTGCGCACCCCGCCCACGAAGCTGCCCACCAGCAGGGACACCGAGAGCAGGAAGGGAAAGTTCTCGGGCGCGACGAACTGGCCCGCCACCACGCTCAGGGCACCGGCCAGGCCGGTGAACGCCGCGCTGAGGCCGAACATCTGCGTGCGCAGGGCGGTGATGTCGAGCCCGCCCGCCGCCGCCGCGAGCGGCTGGTCGCGCGAGGCGTCCACCAGGCGGCCGAACTGCGAGCCGAGAATCCGCCGCGCCAGCAGGAAGGCGCAGAGCGCGCAGGCCGCAACGCAGGCCATGATGGCCCAGTCCGCCCGGTCGGCCAGCACTCCTGGGAACACAGGTTTTTCCAGGACGATCCCCGCCACGCCGCCGGTCAGCCACTCGATCTTTTTCCACTTGAGCGCCTGCGGTGTCACCACCGCCACCGCGAAGGTGGACAGCGCCAGATAAAGCATGGGCAGCCGCAGCGCCGGGAAGCCGAAGAGGAAACCCGCCACGAAGCACAACAGCGCCGCCACCGGCACGCCCACGTAGAATGGCCAGCCCAGGTGATGCGAGAGCACCGCCGCAGTATAGGCACCGATGGCGAAGAAGGCGCTGTGGCCGAGCGAGATCTGGCCCGTGTAGCCGGTGAGCAGGTTCAGGCCCATGATGGCGATGCCATAGATCAGCACCTGCGTCATCACGTACAACGGATAACTTTGCCAACTAAAGGACCAGGCCAGCAGCGCGAGCCCGACCACCGAGGCCGTCCAGCGCAACCAGGTGGGCGATGCCGCCGGGCGGATGTTGAGTGGGGCGTTCATGGTACTCATGCTCACACCCTCACCTGGGCCGTCTTGCCGAAGATACCGGCGGGCCGCAAGACCAGCATCGCGATGATCAACAGCATGATGCAGGTCAGTTTCAGGTCGTTGCCGACCACGTAGGCGCCCAGCAGGTTCTCCAGTACCCCGACGGCGAAGCCCCCGGCCACGGCGCCCACAGGGCTGGCGATGCCGCCCAGCAGCGCGCCCGCCAGTGCGTAGATCAGCGGCCCCATCATCATCGACGGCTCCAGGAACACGATGGGCGCGGCCATCAGCCCCGCCACGGCACCGGCCACCGCTGCAAGACCCCAGCCCACGGCCAGCACCTTGTTGGTGCTGATGCCCGACAGTTCCGCCGACGGCGCGTTCACCGCCACCGCACGCATCGCCAGGCCGAACCGGGTGAAGCGGAAGAACGCGAATACCGCCGCCAGTTCGGCCAGGGTGACGAGCAGAACGCCGACCTCGTGGGCCGACAGATAGGGTTCGGCACGGCTGAGGACGCCACCGAACGGCGTGGCGAACTCCAGCATCTCATGCCCGAACAGCCAGCCGACCAGGCTGTTCAAGATGATGAGCAGCGCGATGCTGGCCGCCACGACCGAGAGCACCGGCTTGTGCCGCAGGGGCTGGAAGATGACCCGTTCCAGCGCCAGCCCGAGCAGGAAGGAACCCACGACCACGACGGCGAAGGCCACCCACCATGATGCGCCCGCCTGAACCAACGCCCAGCTCATATAGGTGGAGAACATCGCCAGTTCGCCCTGCGCGAAGTTGACGGACGAAGTGCAGCGATAGATGAGCACAAGCGCGATGGCGAGGCTGGCATAGATGCCGCCCGCCGCCAGGCCCGAAGCTATCTGGTGAAGGAATGCTTGCATGGTGATGAACCTTTTTTGATCAGTGGCCGAGGTAGCTGCGGCGCACGGCGTCGTCTTCGCGCAGCTCGGCTGCGGTGCCCTGGGCAGTGACGCGCCCGCTTTCGAGCACATAGGCCCGGTTGACTAGGTTCAGCGCGACCTGGGCGTTCTGCTCCACGATGAGCGCCGTGAGGTGCTCGGTTTCGCGCAACTGGTGCAGGAGTTCGTAGATCTCCTGCGTCACGCGCGGCGCGATGCCGAACGAAGGCTCGTCCAGCAGCAGCATCTTGGGGCGCGTCATCAGCGCGCGCGCGATGGCCAGCATCTGCTGCTCGCCGCCGCTGAGCGTGCCCGCCGCCTGCTTCGCGCGGCTGGACAGCTTGGGAAACAGCGTCTGCATCCGGGCGATGTCCTGCTCGATGCCGTCCTTGTCGCGGCGGTGGATGGCGCCCACGCGCAGGTTTTCCAGCACCGTCAGGTCGCCAAAGGTGCCGCGCCCTTCGGGCACGTGGGCGATGCCCAGCGAGGCGATGGCGGGCGCGGCCATGTCGATGATGTCCTGGCCCTCGAAGCGCAGCGTGCCCTTGGCAGTCACCTGCTGGTGGCTGATGGCGCGCAGGATGGAGGTCTTTCCCGCGCCGTTGGCGCCGAGCAGCGCCACCATCTCGCCGGCCTGCACGTGCAGGTCGATGCCATGCACCACCGCCGTTCGGCCGTAGGCCACCGCGAGGTTGCGGATTTCAAGCCGTTGGGTCACAGCACACCTCCCAGATAGGCATCGAGCACGGCGTCGTTGTTGGCCACTTCCTCGGGCGAGCCCTGGGCGAGCTTGCGGCCAAAGCTCAGTACCGCGAGGTCGGAGCAGGTCTTCATCACGAAGCGCATGTTGTGCTCCACGATCACCATGGTCAGCTTCAATTCCTCGTGCAGGCGCAGCAGCACGTCGCGCAGTTCATCGACCTCGCCAGCGGTGAGGCCAGCGGCGGGTTCGTCAAGCAGCAGCAGCTTGGGCCGCGTCACCAGCGCCCGCGCGATTTCCACGCGGTGCTGGATGCCCACCGGCAGTTCCGCCACGCCCCGGTCGGCATAGTCGGACAGCCGCAGCGTGGCCAGGGCCGCGTCAGCCGAGTGCGCGATTTCTTCCTCGGCGGCACGGACGGCGCGCGAGCGCAGCGCGGCACCCAGCATCGACACCGGCAGCCGCGCGTGCGCACCCACCATCACGTTTTCGCGCACCGTGAGCGAGGGGTAGAGCGCCACGTTCTGGAAGGTGCGGCTCAGACCCAGCCGTGCCACGCCGTGGCGCGGCAGGCGCGTCAACTCGGCCTGGCCGAAGCGCACGCTGCCGTGGGTGGGCCGGTACAGGCCGCTGATGCAGTTGAAGCAGGTCGTCTTGCCAGCGCCGTTCGGCCCGATCAGGCCGAAGATGCAGCCCTCGGGCACGTCCATCGAGAAGGCGTCCAGCGCGACGACACCGCCGAAGCGGATCGTCAGGTCGCGTACGGAAAGAATGGGTTCCATCGCTGCGCTCGCCCCGTCAGGACGGCATCACCTTCCAGCTCGTGCCGTCGAACTGCTGGATGCGCATGTCCGGTATCGGGTGAGGGCGGGCGTCGCTGGTCTTGACACGCAGGCCCGGCAGCATCATGGGCAAATCCATGTCCAGGCGGCGCGACTGCCGCATGATGTTCTCGCGCGAGAGGTCGTTGCCGCACTGCTTGAGCAACTGCACTGTCACTTGCCCAAGGCAGGCACCGAGCACGGTGAGGTACTCCTTGGCCGCGCCTTTGTTGTATTTGTCCATGAAGGCATGCCAGGCCAGGACACCAGGGTCGTCCTTCCAGGTCGGATCGCTCGGATCCTTGAGGAACGCGGCGCTCATGATGCCCTTGACCTTGTCCAGCCCCACCGGAGTCAGCACCGCGGGCACCGAAGATGCGCTCGGGTTGATGTAGATGGCCGGGCGCCAGCCGATGTCGTGGGTCTTGCGCAGCGACTGGAGGGTGGCTTTGGGCGAACCCCACGCCACCAGCACGTCCGCGCCCGAGGCATGCATGGAGACGATCTGCGAGTCCACCGTCGGATCCGACACTTCATGCGACTCTTCGCTGATGAGCTTCTTCCCGGCGGCAGCCAGAACCTCCTTCACGCCACGCAGCACATCCTTGCCGGCGTCGTCGTTCTGGTAGAACATGGCGATCTTCGCGTTGGGCCGCGTCTGCAGGATGTGCCTGGCCAGGATGCGCCCTTCGTCGGTGTACAGGGGCAGCCAGCCCATGCTCCAGGGGAACTTAGCCGCATCATCCAGCCACGTGGCAGAGCCGGACGAAACGAAGAGTTGCGGTACTTTGGCGTTGTTGAGATAGCTGCGCGACGCCAGCCCAGTGGACGAGCCTATCTGCGCCGCGAGAAAAGCCACCTGATCGCGCTCCACCAGGCGGCGCGATTGCTCCAGGGTTTTCGGCGGGCTGTAGCCATCGTCGGCCAGCACCAGCTTGAGCTGGCGCCCATTCACGCCGCCCTCGGCGTTGACCAGGTCAAACCATGCAGACATGGTCTTGCCGACGACGCCATAGCCTGCGGCCGGGCCGCTGAGCGGCCCGGTCGAGCCGATCTTGATCTCGCGATCCGTCACGCCCGGGGTGCCTGCGCCCTGCGCGCGGACCAGGCCAGAAACGCCGGTCAGCATGGCGCCGGAAAGCATGGTGATGAATTGTCTTTTTTGCATGATGTCTCCTGTGGTGGTGGTGAGATGAATGGATGGGTGAACCCTGCTTGCGGTATCAGGCCGTCTTCCCTTGCAGGCGCAGCACGGCTTCGCGGATCAGCGGCATGCGGTCGTTGCCGAAATACATGTCGGTCTTGTCCACAAAGATGGTCGGCGAGCCAAAGCCGCCGCGCGCGACCACCTCATCGGTGTTGGCCTTGAGCTGATCCTTGATCGCCTGCTCGCCGATGCCTGCAAAGAATGGGGCGGGATCGATGCCAATGCGCTGGCACACATGGGTCAGCACCGAATCCTGCGAGATGTCCTGGTCCTCGCCCCAATAGGCTTCAAATATGGCGCGGGCAAACGGCACCATGTCGTTGCCGAGCCAGACGCAGCCGCGCATCGCCTTCACGCTGTTGACGGGAAACACCGTCGGCGGCATCTTGATCGCAAGCCCCGTCGAGCGGGCCCAATCTGCCAGATCCTTTTTCAGGTAGCGGGCCTTCTGCGGCACCGGCGTCTCGCGCGAGGCGTAGACGGTCGGATTGATCGTGTTGAAGATGCCGCCGACCAGGATGGGCCGCCATGTGACCTCGACGCCCAGTTCGTCGGCGAGCGGCTGGATGTTGTGGAAGGCGAGATAGGTCCAGGGGCTGGAGCAGTCGAAGAAGAATTCGATCATGGTGTTTCTCGCTGGTTGTTGGGCGACATGCGGTGTGCCATCTCCTTGGCCTTCTGGCCGAACATGTTCTTTCTTGCTTCGTCGTCCAGCGGCTCCTTCTCGAATTTGCCGACCGCCAGTCCCGCCTGCACTTGCGGCCGGGCGCGCACGCTGGCGTACCAGCGCTTGATGTGGGGAAAATCGTCGAGCGTGAAGCCTTGCGCCTTGTGGGTCATGGCCCAGGGAAAGCAGGCGATGTCGGCGATGCCGTACTCGGCGCCGGCGACATAGGCGCCGGTCTTGCCGAGCTGGGTATCGAGCACGCGATACAGCCGCGCCGCTTCGTCGCGGTAACGCTCGATCGCGTAGGCGATCTTTTCCTGCGCATACAGCGCAAAGTGACCATGCTGGCCGAGCATGGGCCCCAGTCCGCTCACCTGCCACATCACCCATTGCATGGTTTGGGTGAAGCCGCGCAGATCCGTGGGCAGGAAGCGGTTGGTTTTCTGGGCCAGATAGACCAGGATGGCGCCGGTCTCGAACACCGAAAGCGGGCCGCCGCCGTCGAGCGGCGCATGGTCCACTATGGCCGGAATGCGGTTGTTCGGGCTGATCGCCAGAAATTCCGGCTTGAATTGCTCGCCAGCGCGGATGTTGACCGGAGTCACCGTATAGGGAAGTCCGAGTTCCTCAAGCAGGATGGAGATCTTCCAGCCGTTGGGTGTCGGTGCGTAATGCAGGTCAATCATGGCGAATGACGCTCCTGGCGAGCTGCGGATCGACATCACGCCATGACTTGCAGTCACCCGTGGCCGGCCCCCTGACATTCCAGGCTCCCGTCGCGCGGCTTTCTCGGGTTGACGACATCATGCGCAGCTCTTCGAGGGTTCAAGGCGTCAGCGCGGCGCCATGCGGAGGGCCCCATCCACGCGGATGGACTCGGCGTTCATGTAGCCGCAAGTGACCAGAAACTCGACGGCCTGCGCGAATTCATCGGGGTCGCCCAAACGCTTGGGAAAGGGCACGCTGGCCGCCAGCGCTTGCTTGACGTTGTCCGGCAGGGCCAGCAGCAAGGGGGTGCCGAAGATCCCCGGCAGGATGGTGTTGACGCGAACGCCTTCGTCCATCAGGTCGCGTGCGATCGGCAAGGTCATGCCCATGACGGCGGCCTTGCTGGCGGCATAGCTGGCCTGGCCGACCTGGCCGTCCACCGCAGCGGCCGAAGCGGTGTTGACCACGACGCCGCGGTCGCCGTCGGCCAGCGGTTCCAGCGCCAGCATGCCCGCCGTCGATTTGGCAATGCAGCGGAACGTGCCCACCAGGTTGATCTGCACGATGCGGTTGAAGCGATCCACCGCACTCGGGCGGATCTCACCCGTTTTCCGATCGCGGCTGACAGTCTTGACGGCGTCGGCCGTGCCGGCGCAGTTGACCAAAACGCGTTCCTGCCCGATCGCGGCGCGGGCCTTGGCGAAGGCTGCGTCCACCTGCTCCTCGGACGTTACGTCCACGTTGCAGTAAACGCCGCCAAGCTCGCTGGCCAACGCCTGGCCGACGGCTTCGTTCATGTCGAAGATGGCGACCTTGACGCCATGGCTGGCCAAACGCCGGGCCGTGGCGGCCCCCAGGCCGGAAGCCCCCCCGGTGATGACGGCAGAAATGCCGGAATTGAGTTGCATGGTTTTTCCTTGAAGATGACAGACAGGCGTTATTGGCCGGTGAATTTGGGGGTGCGCTTGCCCAGGAATGCCGCTTGCCCTTCCAGGTTGTCGGCCGAACGCAAAGCGACAACGAAATTGCGCTTCTCATGCTCCAGGCCCTGCGCGAGCGGGGTTTCAAAGCTGGCCAGGGCCGCATCCTTGGCCAGCGCCACGGCCAGCGGCGAATTGGCCGCAATCCGGCTGGCCATCGCCAACGCCGTCGGCAGGGCCTGGCCGTCCGCCGTCACTTCGGCGACGATGCCGACGTCGCAAGCCTTGCGGGCATCCATGAAATCGCCGGTCAGCAACAGCGCCATGGCTTTGGACTTGCCGATGGCATGAATCAAGCGCTGGGTGCCGCCCGCACCGGGGATGGCGCCCAGCTTGACTTCCGGCACGCCGAACTTGGCGGACTCGCCCGCGATCACGATGTCGCAGGCCAGCGCCAGTTCCGTGCCGCCGCCCAGCGCGACCTTTTCCACCGCCGCGATGACGGGCTTGGGGAAGCGCCCCAGCGCCGCAAAGAAGTCCCAGCCGGTCGCCGAGCGGTCGCCCAGCAGCGGCGCGGCGCGCAGCACTTCAAAGGCCGTGATGTCGGCGCCCGCGCAAAACACGCCCTCGGCGCCGGTGATGACGACGACCCGCACGACATCGTCGTCGCGCAGTTGCGCAAGCTGTGCGGACAGGCCATCGAACACCGCGCGGTTCAGGCTGTTCTTCGCACGCGGGCGGTTGATGGTCAGGGTGACGACGGCGCCGTCACGGCTGACGAGCACTTCACTGGCTTCGCTCATGGTGGCCCCGCTCATGCAAGCCGCTCGATGATGGTGGTGTTGGCCGTGCCCGAAGCCTCGCAGATGGTTTGCAGGCCATAGCGGCCGCCCCGGCGCTCCAGTTCGTACAGCAGGTCGGTGAGCATGCGCGCGCCGGTGGAACCCAGCGGATGGCCAATGGCCATCGAGCCGCCGTTGACATTCAGGCGGTCGTCCGGGATGCCGAATTCCTGCTGGAACATCAGCGGCACGCCGCCGAAAGCCTCGTTGACTTCGAACAGGTCGATGTCGTTGATGGTCAGGCCCGATTCCTTCAATGCCTTGCGGGTGGAGTCGAGCACGGCGGTGAACTGGATCACCGGGTCGGCGGCGGCCACGGCGGTGCTGACGAAGCGCGCACGCGGCTTGAGGCCATGCTTTTTGGCATAGGCACGGCTGGCGATCAGCAGTGCGGCGGCGCCGTCGCTGATCTGCGACGAGTTGCCGGCGGTGGTGGTGCCGTTGGCGGCAAACACGGCTTTCAGCGTGGCCAGCTTCTCGGGGTCGGGGTTGGCGCGCACGCCCTCGTCGGCGGCGACGACGGGGCTGTTCGGGTCGGCCGGGTCCTCGGTCAGATGCACCAGTTGATCCTTGATGCGACCGGCCTGAATCGCCTCGGCGGCGCGCTTGTGGCTGCGCACGGCGGATGCATCCAGGACTTCACGGGTCAGGCCGAAGCGCGAGTTCAGCAACTCCGACGAAACGCCTTGCGGTATCAGCGGGTTGTCCTGGTAGCGCGCCAGTTCGCGCGGGCTGTATTGCGCGCCCAGCGGCGCGCCGGGCTTGAACGACGGCGGCAGCGGCGCCTGCGACATCGACTCCACCCCCCCGCCGATGGCCAGCTGGTAGGCCCCCGCCTGGATGCCATGCACGGCAAAACTCACCGCCTGCTGGCCGGAGCCGCATTGCCGGTCCACCGTCACAGCCGGGACGGATTCGGGCAGCCCCGCCGCCAGCACGGCATGGCGGGCCAGGTTGCCATGCTGCTGGTCCCACTGCAGCACACAGCCGACGATCACGTCGTCCAGATCGGAGGGGTTGACGCCGGACTGTTCGACCAGCTGGCGCAGCGTCTCGGCCATCAGATCGACGGGGTGCCATTTTTGCAGGCGCCCGCCGCGCTTGCCCACGGGGGTGCGCAGCGCGCCGACGATCACGGGTTCATGGTCATTCATGTGGTTCTCCTGGTAAGAAACTGGGGGTCATGCAAAGCGGGTGTCAGGCGGAATAGCGGTCTGCCTGCTCGACGCGTATGCGCTTCTTGTCGAGCTTGCCGACGCTGGTCTTGGGGATGGCCTCGACGAACAGAACCTGATCCGGCCACTGCCACTTGGCGAAGGCGCTGCCCAGGTGCTCCTTCAGTTGTTCCTGGGTCGCCTGCTGGCCGGGCTTGAGCACCACCAGGGCCAGCGGCCGCTCCTGCCACTTCGGATGCGGAACGCCGACCACGGCGGCGTCGCGCACGGCGGGGTGGCCCATGAGCAGGTTTTCCATGTCGATGGAAGAAATCCATTCGCCGCCGCTCTTGATCACGTCCTTGATGCGGTCGGTGACCTTGAGGTAGCCGTTCTCGTCCACCGTGCCGACATCGCCCGAGCGCCACCAGCCACCCTCCAGGAAGCGGTCTGCGGAATCGGGCATGTCGTGGTAGCTGGCCGTGATCCAGGGGCCGCGCACGCAAATCTCGCCCGCCGACTTTCCGTCATGCGGCAAGTCCTTGTCATCGGCATCGAGGATGCGGATGTCCACCCCGGTCAGCACCAGACCCTGCTTGCGCTTGAGGTTCCAGCGCTCTTCCTCGGTCAGGCGCTTCTTGAGCGTGGACTTGAGGCGGTTCATGGTCACCAGCGTCGTGGCTTCGGTGGCACCGTAGCCGTGGACCACCTCGGCACCGGTGAGTTTGTAGAAACCGATCATCATCGACAGCGGCGGCTCGGAGGCGCCGGACAGCATGCGCATGCTGCTGAAGTCCGGCTTGACCGGCATCGTTTCGATGTACTGCAGCATGGGCTGAAAGATGGCCGGTGCGCCGTTGGCGACCGTCACGCCCTCGGCGATCATGGCGTCAACCAGGGGCTTGGTGTCCTCGGCGACATAGCGGCCCGGCAGCACGATCTTGTCGCCCAGCAGCGTGGCGGCCTGCGGCAGGCCCCAGCATTGCCCGTGGAACATGGGCGTGATGAGCATCACGCAGTCGCTCAGCGTCATGCCCAGATTGGTGGCCATGCCCGTGGAGTGCAGGTAGATGCAGCGGTGCGAGTAGTACACGCCCTTGGGCTTGCCCGTGGTGCCGGTGGTGTAGCAGGCGCTGTAGGCCGAGGTTTCGTCGATCTCGGGCCAGTCGATCTTGGGGTCGGCGGCGGCCAGCAGGTCTTCGTAGTGCAGCAGCGGTTTCAGCGTGGTCTTAATCTGGTCCAGCGGCTTGTCGGTCATGACGATCCAGCCCTTGATCTGGGGCGAATTCGCCGCGACGGATTCGGCGATGGGCAGCAATGATTCGTCCACGCATACGTAGGACACTTGGCTGTGGCCGACCACGTAGCCCAGGTCTTCGGCGCCCAGGCGCAGGTTCATCTGCAGCATGACCGCGCCCAGGCCAGGGATGGACCAGTACAGCTCGAAATGGCGTCGGCTGTTCCAGTCCAGGATGCCGACCCGGTCGCCAGGTTCGACACCGAGCGCGCGCAGCGCATTGGCGCTGCGGCAGACGCGCGCGTAGCAGTCGGCATAGGTGTAGCGGTCCCAGCCGCCATCGGGCGTGCGGTAGACGATCTCCTGGTCTCCGTGGGTGCGCGCGGCGTGCCGGATGAGCGTCGTGGTGTTGAGCTGGCGGTCGTTGCCCGAGGTAGACGGGCAGCCGCGCACGATCTTGGTGGTGTTGGTCATTCTCTGGTCTCCTATGTGGTTGCGTTGAGTGCCTGGAACCGTGGGGCCGGGGCCGCCTCGATGGCGCCGGAGGGGGTGGTCTGGTAGATACCCCGTGCCGCGTTGTGCGGATGCCGCGCCGCCTCGGCCAGGCTGAGCACGGGCGCGAAGCAGGCGTCGCTGCCTTCGAGCAACGCGCACCAGTGCGCCCTGGGTTGGCTGCGGATGAGGGCCGCAATGCGCTCCTTCAGCGCTGGCCACGTCGTCGTGTCGTACTGGTCGGCAGGGTTCACGTCCGTCAGGCCCAGCTTCGACAGCAGCAGTGCGTGGAACGCGGGCTCCACCACCGCGAGGCTGATGAAGCCGCCGTCGGCACAGGCGTACACGTCATAGAACGGCGAATCGTGAAACGGGCTCGGCTTCGTGCCGTCGATCTGCCCATTGGCGCGAATCCAATGCACCAGCGTGCCCATCATGGCCACGATGTCGATGATGGCGGCATCCACGACCCGGCCGCGGCCACTGCCCCTACCGTTACCGCGCGCATCGACCAGCGCGCAGGCGACACCGAAGGCCATGCCCAGCGCCCCGGCCGCGTCCCCGAGCACCGAGGGCGGCACGATGGGCATCTGCCCCTTGCGGGCCGACAGCGACAGCAGGCCCGTCAGCGCCACGTAGTTCAGGTCGTGGCCAGCGGCCCGGGAGAGCGGGCCGTCCTGGCCCCAGCCCGTCATCCGGCCATAGACCAGCTTGGGGTTGCGCGCCGCGCATTCGGCGGGGCCGAACCCCAGCCGTTCCATCACGCCGGGGCGAAAGCCTTCGATCAGAACGTCGGACTGGCCGATCAGATCCAGGGCGCGCGCCTTGCCGCCGGGCGACTTCAGGTCGGTGATCTCGACCGTCTTGCCCCGGTGCAGCGGGTTGGCCGCCGCCCCGCCCAGCGGCTGCGCCCCGGCGGCCTGCTCGGCCCGTGTCAGCGCAATCACCTCGGCACCCATGTCGGTCAGCATCATGGCGGCCAGCGGGCCCGGCCCGATCCCTTCGAACTCCACCACACGGACGCCGTGCAGTGGCTTTTGCAGCATGTGCGAGGCGTTCACAGCTTCCTCGCAATCAGTTCTTTCATGACCTCGTTCGCGCCGCCGTAGATCTTCTGCACGCGCGAGGTGGTGTACATGCGCGCGATCGGGTATTCGTACATGTAGCCGTAGCCGCCGAACATCTGCAGGCACTCGTCCACCACGCGGCACTGCTGCTCGCTGCACCACCACTTGGCCATGTACGCGGCTTCGGCGTCGAGCTTTCCGTCCAGCAGCCGCTGGATGCAGTCGTTGACGAAGGTGCGCACCACGTGAGCGGTGGTGGCGATCTCGGCCAGCTTGTGGCGCGTGGTCTGCATCTCGAACAGCGGTGCGCCGAAAATCTTGCGCTCCTTCGTGTATTCGACGGTGAGTTCCAGGGCCCGGTCGATGATGGCCGCCGCAGGCACGGCGATGGTCATGCGTTCGTAGGGCAACTGGCCCATCAACTGCTTGAAACCAAGCCCTTCGACGCCCCCCAGGACTTGATCGACCGGCACGCGCACCCCGTCGAAGAAGAGTTCGGCGGTGTCCGACGCATGCAGGCCGATCTTGTCGAGCAGGCGGCCCACGCGGAACCCTGGCAGGTTCTCGGTCTCCACCACGATCAGCGAAAGGCCTCGGCTGCCCGCCTCGCCGGTGCGTGCGACCACAATCAGCAGATTGCAGGTGTAGCCGTTGGTGATGAAGGTCTTGGCACCGTCGATCACGTAGTGGTCGCCATCACGGCGCGCGCGGGTGGCGATGGCCTTGAGGTCCGTCCCGCAGCCGGGTTCGGTCATCGCAATGCCGAGCAGCATCTCGCCGCTGCTCAGCTTGGGCAGCCAGCGCTGCTTCTGCTCCTCGGTGCCGTAGTCCATGATGTAGTGCGCAGCGATGCTGTTCACCTGGACGTTGTTGGGCATTTCCGCTCTGGTCAACTCATCCTGTACCACCAGCTGGTAGGCAATGCTGGCCCCGGTGCCGCCGTAGGCTTCGGGCATTTCGGGCAGCATGAACCCCATCTCGCCGAAGGGCCGCCAGGTCTCGCGCGGGACGTAGCCCTGTTCGCGCCAAGCGGGCAGGTGCGGAGCCATCTCGGCGGCGATGTAGCGGCGCACCTGGTCGCGAAAGGTCTCGATGTCGCTGTCCATCCAGGGTTGACGGTGCAATTGCGGCAGCATGGGAGCGCTCCTCAGAAGGTTTGTACGATGAAGGTTTGAAAACTTGGCCAGCGATGCGGCCCCGGGTCATGCCCGCATACCCACAACGGGGCGGGCGAAGCGTCGAATCTCTGCGTTCTCAGTCTGTCCAGGGCATATGGTCGGCATTCAGCCCGTGCGCGTCTTGCCCGCCAGTGCATGGCAAGTTGACTTTGCGTGTGCAAGGGAAAGCCCGGCTGACTCGACCGGGCCGATGGCGGAGCCGTGAGCAGTCATGCCGCGTGCATCGCTGGGCGACACTCCAAAGCGTTGTTTGAATGCGCGGCAGAAATGGCTGGTGGAGTTGAAGCCCCAGTGAAAGGCGATCGCCGAGACCTGCAGATGCCGGCAGACCGGGTCAACGAGTGTCCGCCAGCACGCTTGCAATCGGCTTTCCAGGATGTGGCCGACCACCGTGGTATCGCCCTGCGCAAACAGCGCATGAAGGTAACGCAGTGAAATACCGTGCGCCGCGGCGATGCGTGCCGGACTCAGGTCATCCTCTTGAAAATGCTGGGCGATGTAGGCAAGTACTCGTTCGCGCAACGCGGCCATGGCCGTGAATCGAGTGGCGCTCTCCGGCTCTGGCAGCGCAATGTCCAGAAGCCCGATCACCGTGCGGCAAAGGGCGACGTGGGCGGAGGGCGGCACGGCGCCGATCTCCTTTGCCAACCCCATCAGGTGTTGGCTGAGCAGTGAGCCCACGCCTGTGTGACTGTCAATGCGGCAGGCTGCGGGCGGCTGCTTGCGGCCCGGTAGATGCTCGCGCATGAGCTGCCAGGGAATCATCAACGACACGCTGTGGGTTCGTTCCAGCACCTCATAGTCTTGCCGCTGATCGGTACGCCAGAGGAACATGTCGCCCTCGCAGATTGGCGTGTCCCACTGCTGCAACTGTACTCGGCCGCTCAGGTTCAGCTGCAGCCCCAGGCAGAACTCATCGTCGAATGACGAATGTCCAGGAGGAGACTGCTCGACGCAAGCACCGGTCACGGTGCATACCAAGGAGGCTCCGGCGAGTTCGTGTCGCCGCAACTTCGCCTGGAATGCAGCAGGCTTCGCCGGGGAGGAAAGACTCCAGCGCTGGAAGGAGTCCTTGAGGATCGCTTCCGTCGCATCTATCCTGCCCTCGATGGGCGCATGGTCGATGGACCATTCCATGGGTGACTGTTGCAGCACTTGTCGTCTCCTGAATCTGCCCCCAGACGCCGCAGCCCATCGGGACCGGAGCGTCGACACCGTGGCGTGCTTTCGTGCGGCGCTCAGGGTACCCAAGGCATACAGGCAATCGTAGGCAGCGGTGCTTGGCGCGGCAATGACGGATGGTCTCGATCAACTGACAAGGCACCTCTTTCGACGGATGGGGGAGCGAGGCAACCCCGCAGCCGAGCGGCCCTGCGCTAACCTCCCGGCATCGACGGCGAACTGAAGATGCAAGGAGACGATGATGGATCTGGGTGCAATGCTGGCAGGCAAGCGGGTGCTGGTCACGGGGGCCTCGTCGGGCCTGGGCGAGAACTTCGCTCGGCTGGCTGCTGGTTGCAAGGCCAAGGTAGTGATTGGGGCGCGGCGCAAGGCGCGGCTCGACAAACTCGCCCAGGAACTCGAAAAGCTCGGTTCGCCTCAGGTCACGGTGCTGGAAATGGATGTGGCTTCCGAGCAGTCCATCGACGACGCCTTCGCCGAGATAGACGCCTCGGGCACCATCCTCGACGTGGTGGTTAACAACGCCGGGGCTTCCAACGACGCCTTGTCGCTCACGCTGCCTGTGTCCGACTTCGACTCGCTGATGGAGACCAACGTGCGCGGCGTGTGGCTGGTGGCCGCGCGTGCCGCGCAGCGCTGGGTGGATGCGGGGCGGGGAGGCTCAGTCATCAACATCGCATCGATCCTGGGCGAACGCGTGATGCCGGGCGCCATGCTGTATGCCACGTCCAAGGCTGCAGTCGTGCACATGACCAAGAGCCTGGCGCTCGAATGGGCGCGCCACGGCATTCGCGTCAATGCCATCGAGCCGGGCTACATCGACACCGAGATGACCGATGCCATGTGGGATACCGACCATGGCAAGGCGCTTATCAAGCGCATCCCGATGCGCCGCCTGGGTAAGCCGGAGGAGCTCAACGGTCTGTTCCTGCTGTTCGCGACCGAGGCCGGGTCGTGGATGACCGGCGCCTGCGTGCCAGTGGATGGCGGGCATCTGTGCTCGTCGCTTTGAGTGCGACCGCGTCGAAGCAGCGCTACGTTTTTTGGGTGCGCGAACGATAGACGCCTGGCGTGCTGCCGGTCCATGACTTGAAGGCCCGCTGGAAGGCGGTGCCGTCGGCGAACCCCAACTCGGCGGCGATGGCGCTCAGCGCGGCATCGGTGCTGGTCAACCGAACGATCGCCATGTCGCGCCGTAACTCGTCCTTCAGCACCTGAAAGGACTTGCCCTCCACGGCCAGATGCCGCTGCAGTGCGCTGACCGACATGTGCAAGCGCTGCGCGGCGACAGTCAGATCGGGCCACTCCGGGCACGCTTGCTGCAATAGCGCGCGCACCCGCGCGCTGGCTGTCCGCTCGATTAGACGCGGGCCGATCAGGTTGCCCGGTGTGGCACGCAAAAAGGTCTGGAGCGCGGCGGTGTCACGGCGCATCGGCTGCGTGAATGCGGATGCCTCGAACCAGACCGCCGACCGCGCCTGCCCGAACCGCAACGTGCCCGAGAAGATTTGGGCATAGTCTGCGGCACGCGGCGGTGGCTCGAAGGCAAAATCGAGCCCTCTGGGCACCAGTCGGCCGCCGTGCAGCCATACCAGCAGACGCCAGAAAACGCGCAACAGCAGCCCGTGCAGGAAGTCTGAATGTTTGCCCAGGGCGTGGCGCACGTCCAGAGCAGCACCCTTGAGCAAGCCATCAGAGACGGGCACAAGCGCCACGTCGTCCTGCAGCAGGGCGAAGGATGCACTCACGCGCTGCAAGGCGGCTGCCAGCGTCTTGGCCCCGAGCGTAGAGCGAGCCATCAGCGCAAAGCTGCCGCAGCGCAACGGCCGACCGTGTAGATGGCCTAGGCATTCGTCGTCCAAGCTGTTCTTCACGGCACTGAAGAGTGCGATGTATTGCTCTATGGTCACACGCGACTGCTCCAGATGCAGCAGCGACTCGGCGATGCGGGCCTGCGCCAGAACGCCATCCAGCCAGGACTCGGTGGCCAGTCCTTTGCTGCGCGCGCCGTCGAGCAGGCCATGCACGGCAAAAACAGGAACAGTGACGACGGGTTTCAACATGGTCAAAGGGAGCAACGATAGCTGGCGCTGAATCCGAAATTACACCAAGAAAACGGCCCGCTAACGATGTAGCGTCCGGCTGCGGTCAACCGGATTTTGCCTTGTGCATACAAAGTCAACTCGCCATGCACTGGCGGGCAAGACGCGTATGTGCCGAGTGCCCAGAATACCGCTTGGTAGCACACCCAGGGACGACCCGTGGACGTTCGGCATCGATGCATTCGCATGAATGCTTCTTCGGCAACGGCATGTCGGTGTGCTCACCCGAATAGCCCAGCAACCAGGAGAGAGTGAATGTCTGTCTGCGCCGTGCCTTTGCGCAACATGCTGATTGATGCGGTGATGCGCGAACGTCGTTCCGTGCGCGCCTTTCTGCCGACCCCGGTGTCGCAAGAAGCGGTGGCCCAGATTCTGTCGGTGGCAGCCAGCGCGCCCAGTGGCACCAACACCCAGCCGTGGCATGTCATTGCCGTGGCGGGCGAGGCGAGGAAGCGCCTATGCGACCGTGTATTGCACGCCTTTCACCATGAAGAGGGAGAGCACCAGTCCGAATACGACATCTACCCGGCCGAGTTCTTCGAGCCCTACCTGACCAGGCGGCGTCGGTGCGGTTTCGCTCTTTATGCCGCAGTCGGAATCTCCAAGGGAGATACGGATGCCATGCGCGCTCAACATGCACGCAACTTTGCCTTCTTCGATGCGCCGGTCGGTTTGATCTTCACCTTGGACCGGCGCATGGTGCAGAGCAGTTGGGTGGACTACGGGATGTTCTTACAGAACATCATGCTGGCGGCCCGCGCACGAGGCCTGGATACCTGTTCGCAGATGGCGTGGACCCTTTACCCGCGCCTTCTGGCTGAAGCCCTGCAAATCCCGGACGGGCAGATGGTCCTGTGCGGCATGGCACTGGGCTATGCCGACCCGGCGGCCGTGGTGAACCGCGTGCGCACCGAGCGTGAGCCGGTCGAGAACTTCACACGCTTCAGCGGCTTCTAGAAATCTTGTCATACCAACTAATCGCGTCGTAAGCCGCCTGAGAAATTCAGCCGCCCTGAAGCGGTTGATCGACCGGGCCTTGTCCTGGTGGGTAGGGTCATGCATGGATGTATGCCCTATGGGGCAGACGGGTTGAACCCACAAAGAGGAGTAAGCAATGTCTACCTACGCCGCGCCCTTGCGCGACATGCTGTTCACGATGAAGGAAGTCGGAGGCCTGGATGCGATCTGTGCCCAGCCGGGCCATGAAGAAACCACGCCCGACCTGGTCGAGGCCATCCTGCAGGAGGCTGCCCACTACGCCACCGGCGTGCTTGATCCGCTGAACCGCACCGGCGACGTGCAGGGCGCGCGCTGGCACGACGGCCAGGTCACGCCAGCCGATGGCTTTCGCGAAGCCTGGGCCAGCTTCTGCGAGAACGGCTGGAACGGCATGCCCGCTGCCACCGAATGGGGCGGCCAGGGCCTGCCCACGCTGGTGTCCACAGCCGTGCTGGAGATGTGGAAGTCGTCCAACCTCGCGTTCAGCCTGTGCCAGATGCTCACGCTGGGCGCGGTGGAAGCCATTGCGCACCATGGCAGCGACGCACTCAAGCGCCGCTTCCTGGAGCCCATGGTCGCGGGCCGCTGGACCGGCACCATGAACCTCACCGAGCCCCAAGCAGGCTCCGACTTGGCCGCGCTGCGCAGTCGCGCCGTGCCCGAAGGCGACCATTACCGCGTCAGCGGAAACAAGATCTTCATCACCTGGGGCGAGCACGACATGGCCGAGAACATCGTCCACCTCGTGCTGGCGCGCCTGCCCGATGCACCGCCCGGCGTGAAAGGCATCTCGCTGTTCCTGTGCCCGAAGTACCTGGTCAACGACGACGGCTCCCTGGGCGAACGCAACGACCTGGCCTGCACCTCCATCGAGCACAAGATGGGCATCCACGGCAGCCCCACGGCGTCGATGAGCTTTGGCGACTGCGGGGGCGCGATCGGCTACCTGGTCGGCGAGCCGAACCAGGGGCTGGCCTGCATGTTCACGATGATGAACCATGCGCGGCTGAACGTCGGCCTTGAAGGCGTGGGCATCGCCGAGCGCGCCTACCAGCGCGCACGCGCCTACGCGCTGGAGCGGGTGCAGGGCAAGCCACTGCTCAGCGGCAGCACCACCATCGCCGGCCACCCGGACGTGCGGCGCATGCTGATGGACATGAAGGCCCGCACCGAGGCCATGCGCGCATTGGCCTATTTCTGCGCCGGCCAGATGGACCGCGCCGCAGGCCACGCCGACGCGCAAGAGCGCGAGCAGGCGCTGGCCCTGGTCGGCCTGCTGATCCCGGTGGTCAAGGGCTGGTGCACCGACAGCGCACAGGGCATCACGTCCGATGGTGTGCAGGTGCATGGCGGCATGGGTTACGTCGAGGAAACCGGCGCCTCACAGCACTTGCGCGACGCGCGCATCACGACCATCTACGAAGGCACGACGGGCATCCAGGCCAACGACCTGATTGGCCGCAAGCTGGCGCGCGAGGGCGGGCGCACGCTGAAGGCACTGCTGGGCCGCATCGACGGCGATGCGCGCCGGTTGGCCGAGATGCCCGATGCCGCGCTGGCGCAGATCGGCGGCGTGTTAGCGGCTTCGGCGCGTGCGCTGGGGGACGCGGCCGACTGGCTGCTGGCCCACGACGACCAACCCGCGCAGTGCGCGGCGGGCGCCGTGCCCTTCTTGCGGCTGGCGGGCACGGTGATCGGCGGCTGGCTGTCGGCGCGCATGGCCGAAGCCGCCACTGCGCAACTCGCGGCGAGATCTGGCGATGCGGGCTTTCTCGGCGCCAAGCGTGCCACGGCCAGCCACTACGCAGCGCATGTCCTAGTGCAGGCGCCGATGTTGCGCGACATCGTCACGGGCGGCGCCGCCAGCACGCTGGCCCTGGCGGATGATCAACTCTGAATGATCCTGAAAGGAAACCCTCCCATGAAAATCCTGGTTCCCGTCAAGCGGGTGGTTGACTACAACGTCAAGGTCCGCGTCCAGAGCGATGGCAGCGGCGTGGACATCGCCAATGTCAAAATGAGCATGAACCCCTTCGACGAGATTGCCGTCGAAGAGGCTGTGCGGCTCAAGGAGAAAGGCGCGGCAACGGAGATCGTCGCCGTCTCGTGCGGCGTGTCCCAATGCCAGGAGACGCTGCGCACCGCCATGGCCATCGGTGCCGACCGCGGCATCCTGGTCGAGACCAATGAAGAACTGCAGCCGCTGGCCGTGGCTAAGCTGCTCAAGGCCCTGATCGACAATGAACAGCCCGGCCTCGTGATCCTGGGCAAGCAGGCCATCGACGACGACTGCAACCAGACCGGCCAGATGCTGGCGGCGCTGGCCGACCTGCCGCAAGCCACCTTCGCCTCCAAGGTCGAGATCGCCGGCGACAAGGCAGCCGTGACCCGCGAAGTGGACGGCGGCCTGGAAACCCTCAGCCTTACGCTGCCCGCCGTCATCACCGCCGACCTGCGCCTGAACGAGCCGCGCTACGTCACGCTGCCCAACATCATGAAGGCCAAGAAAAAGCCGCTGGACACCGTCAAGCCCGAAGACCTCGGCGTGGACGTGGCCCCGCGCCTGAAGAACTTGAAGGTCAGCGAACCCGCCAAGCGCGGCGCCGGCGTGAAGGTGGCCGACGTGGCCGCCCTGGTCGAGAAACTCAAGAACGAAGCGAAGGTGATCTGACATGACCGTACTCGTAATCGCTGAACACGACAACGCGACCATCAAGGGCGCGACGCTCAACACCGTGACGGCCGCCGCAGCCTGCGGCGGCGACGTGCACGTGCTGGTGGCCGGCCACAACGCCGGCGCTGCCGCACAGCAAGCCAGCCAGATCGCCGGCGTTGCCAAGGTCATCCACGCCGACGGCGCCAGCCTGGCCCACGGCCTCGCCGAGAACGTGGCCGCCCAGGTGCTGGCACTCCATGGCAGTGGTGCCGGCAACTACAGCCACATCCTGTTCCCCGCCACCGCCAGCGGCAAGAACGTGGCCCCGCGCGTGGCTGCCAAGCTCGACGTCGCCCAGATCAGCGACATCACCAAGGTCATCTCCGCCGATACCTTCGAGCGCCCCATCTACGCCGGCAACGCCATCGCCACCGTGCAGTCTGCTGATGCCGTGAAGGTCATCACCGTGCGCACCACCGGCTTTGACGCCGCCGCCGCCACGGGTGGCAGCGCCGCTGTCGAAACCGCTGCTGCGGCCGCCGACGCTGGCAAGAGCAGCTACGTGGGCAGCGAGATCGCCAAGAGCGACCGCCCCGAACTCACCGCCGCCAAGATCATCGTGTCTGGTGGCCGTGCGCTGGGCAGCAAGGAAAAGTTCGACGAAGTCATCACCCCCCTGGCCGACAAGCTGGGCGCTGCCATCGGCGCCAGCCGTGCTGCCGTGGATGCGGGCTACGCCCCCAACGACCTGCAAGTGGGCCAGACGGGCAAGATCGTCGCGCCGCAGTTGTACATTGCCGCCGGCATCTCGGGCGCCATCCAGCACCTGGCCGGCATGAAGGACTCCAAGGTGATCGTGGCGATCAACAAGGACCCCGAGGCCCCGATCTTCAGCGTGGCCGACTACGGGCTGGAGGCGGACCTTTTCGCAGTTGTGCCGGAATTCGTCAAGGCCTTTTAAATTGGATGAGATACACCATGGAGCTTCGGCATTTACGTTGCTTTATAGCGGTGGCCGAAGAACTTCACTTCGGCCGCGCAGCGGAAAAGCTGCACATCGATCAGTCCCCTTTGTCGCGCACCATCAAGGAGATAGAGGAAGAGCTCGGGGCGCAACTGTTCACGCGAACCACGCGAAGCACCCGCCTGACCTTTGCCGGAATGGCATTCCTGGAGCGGGTGCCGCGAATCTTCGAAGCTCTGAAACAGGCGTGTGACGGCGTCAAGTCCGCCGCCAGTGGGTTTCAGCGACAGTTGCGCATCGCTTTGTCCGATGGCATCACGCCCTCGCGAATGCCGACGCTGCTGGCACAGTGCCGAGCGGAAGATCCAGAGATTGATGTTCGGCTATTTGAGGTGCCGTTGGATCAACAGATCAAGGGTCTGCACGATGACCTGTATGACGTCGGCTTTTCGATGGCCGAAGAGGTGGGCGACGGCATTGTGGTCAGGCCTGCATGGGAAGACGAACTGATGGTGGCGGTCCCAGCTCGCCATCCTGTTCTGGCCCACAAGCACGTGCCGTTGGAAGAAGTGTTGCGCTATCCGCTGGCGCTATGCGATCCGGCGATATGCGAAGGCCATGCACGCCAAGTTGATCGCGTTTTGCAGCGCTACGAGCAACAGCCACTGATCGCCCAGCGCGTGGCGTCCTATGAGGTGATGATGACCTTGGTCTCAGCCGGATTGGCGCTCGGTTTGGCGGGCGCCGCGCACATTGCATCCGGCCGTGGGCCAGGTGTTGTGGCCCGGCGCTTGGCGGGCAAGCCGCAGATGCTGGCCACGTATCTGCTGCACCGTGACGTGGAGCCCTCCGAAATGCTGGCCCGGTTCATCGAACGAGTGGCCTCCATTGATTCGGCGGATGGCTCCAGCGCCGCCGAGGACTCCTGATCCACCTGCTGAAAGGACCCAAGCCATGACCCGATTCCTGCCGCTGCTGATGGTTGCCGCACTGACGGGCTGTGGACCATCCCAACCGACGGAAACCGTGGACTTCCTCGTTGCCCATCCCGAGCGCCTCAAAGAAGTCCAGCGCCTGTGCAAGGAAGACCGCGCGAAGGCAGGAGAAGAACTCTGCCGCCGTGCGGCCGAAGCCGCCAACCGGCGTTTCTTCGGCGATCGGCCGGAACAGCAATCCAAATAGCGCCCCGCGCCGTCGCCTGGCCGCGACAGAGTTCTTGCTGTTACCTCATCACGCCGCAGCGCGCTCGCGCATGCGGCATTTTTATTGCCTTCGCCACAGCAAGAAGTCTGGCCATTTTGGCCTGAATCCCCGCTATAACGGTCTTTGACCGACCTGCACGCTCGCCTTGATCCTCGGCACTACGGCATGTCCCTGTGCCGTAGCGGGAGGTTGGCCAATGCAAGGAACGAACGTGCTGTTCGGTCAGATTGCCGTTGTCTTCGGCATCGTGATCGCTGGCGTATGGAGCGCCACGCAATGGACAGCAGCGGCGCTGGGCTACCAGCTACGCCTGGGTTCGCCCTGGTTCGATTTCCTCGGCACGCCGGTCTATCACCCCTGGCGCCTGTTCGAGTGGTGGTTCTTCTTCGACGCCTACGCGCCGCATGTATTCGACGTGGGCGGTGCCATTGCCGCAGGCAGCGGCCTGATCGCGGTGGTGGTTGCCGTCGGCATGTCGATCTGGCGCTCGCGCCAGTCCAAGCTGGTCACGACCTACGGCACGGCGCGCTGGGCCAATGCGGAGGACATCCACAAGGCGAGTCTTGACCGGTCTGCGGGCGTATTCCTTGGCCTGCATCGCCAGCAGTACCTGCGGCACGAAGGCCCGGAGCATGTTCTGACCTTCGCGCCTACCCGCTCGGGCAAGGGCGTGGGCCTAGTGGTGCCCACCTTGTTGAGCTGGCCCGCATCGGCCGTCATTCACGACATCAAGGGCGAGAACTGGAGCATCACCGCTGGCTGGCGCTCGCGCTTCTCGCACTGCCTGCTGTTCAACCCGACCGATGCGAAGTCGGCGGCCTACAACCCGCTGCTGGAGGTGAGGCGCGGCGCGCACGAAGTGCGCGACGTGCAGAACATCGCAGACATTCTGGTCGATCCCGAAGGAGCACTGGAGCGGCGCAACCATTGGGAGAAGACCTCGCATGCGCTGCTGGTTGGGGCCATCCTGCATGTGCTCTACGCAGGCGAAGACAAGACGCTGCGCGGTGTCGCCAACTTCCTCAGCGACCCGGCCTGTCCCTTCGAGCTTACCCTGCATCGGATGATGACCACGCCGCACATCGGCGATGGACCGCATCTGGTGGTGGCATCGGCAGCGCGTGAAGTCCTGAACAAATCGGACAACGAGCGTTCCGGCGTGTTGAGCACCGCCATGTCATTCCTCGGCCTGTACCGAGACCCCACGGTGGCCGAAGTCACCTCGCGCTGCGACTGGCGCATTGCCGACCTGATCGCGGCCGAGCATCCCGTGTCGCTGTATCTCGTGGTGCCGCCTTCGGACATCAGCCGCACCAAACCGCTGATCCGCCTGATCCTCAACCAAATCGGGCGGCGGCTGACGGAATCACTCGATGGCAGCGATGGCATCCAGCGCCGTCACAAGCTGTTGCTGATGCTCGATGAATTCCCGGCGCTTGGGCGCCTGGACTTCTTCGAGACGGCGCTGGCCTTCATGGCGGGCTACGGCATCCGCAGCTTCCTGATCGCGCAGTCGCTCAATCAGATCGACAAAGCCTACGGCCAGAACCATTCCATCCTCGACAACTGCCATGTGCGCGTGACGTTCGCCACCAACGACGAGCGCACGGCCAAGCGGATTTCCGAAACCCTTGGCACCGCTACCGAGCTGCGCGCGCAGCGCAACTACGCGGGACATCGACTCGCACCGTGGCTGGGGCACCTAATGGTGTCGAGACAAGAAACCGCCCGCCCGCTGCTCACGCCGGGCGAGGTGATGCAGCTGCCGCCCGATGAGGCGGTGGTGATGGTTTCCAGCGTCGCGCCGATCAAGGCCAAGAAGCTGCGCTACTACTCTGACGCGAACTTCCAGCGGCGCGTGCTGCCGCCTCCTGTACTCGTTGCGGGGCGCTACGCCGACGTGCCTCCCTTACGGCCCGACGACTGGAGCGGGCTGACGGTTCCTCCCGTTCCGGTGGCGCCTGCAACCGAAGCCGTTGAAGGCTTCCCCTCTGCCGCTGACGACGGCGGCCCGCGTCGCCAACCCGAACTCTCCGAAGCCGCCGCCTACGACCCCGACCTGGCTGCGCCTGCAGCCGACCTCGGGCTGCTCGATGACGATGACATGCAGCTTCCCCTTCCTCGCCAGCTCGACCCGGCCCTGCAGCGCACGGCCCGGCTGGCTTCCCTTGACCCTGACGACGGAATCGACCTATGACCCAACACCGCCTCAATGTGTTCATCCAGCCGGAGCACAGCAAGCGGCTCGATGAACTGGCCGCCAAGAAGGGCGTGTCCAAGTCCAGCATCGTCGCGGCGGCCCTGGCCTCCTGGCTGTCGCCCGATGCGGCCGACCAGCGCGAGGCGGCGATTGCCAAGCGACTGGATCGCCTGTCGCGCCACGCCGAGCGTCTGGAGCGCGACCAGAACATTGCCATCGAAACATTGGCGCTGTTCATCCGCTATTTCCTCACTGTGAGCACGCCCGTGCCCGAGGCCCATCAGGACGCCGCTCGCGCCCAGGGCAAGGCCCGCTTCGAGCAGTTCGTCGAACAGCTCGGACGGCATTTGCTGCGCGGGCGCAGCCTGGTGCGGGATGTGGTGGAGGAACTGCACCCCGATCCGACGCGATCGGAGGGCGCGGCGGCCGCTGCAGATGCCCAGGAGCGTGCCTTATGAGCGCCGTTCTTTCCTCCTTCACGGCCACCTCGCTGGATCGCCGCATTCAGATGCTACGCACGGCCATGGGGCCGCTGATCGCCGCCGCGCTCGAAGACCCGGACGTGGTGGAAATCATGCTCAACCCCGACCGCACGCTCTGGGTGGATCGTCTGTCCACGGGCCGCGCCCCGATGGGCGAGGAGCTGTCCGAGGCTGATGGCGAACGCATCATCCGTCTCGTGGCCGCCCACGTCGGCGCCGAGGTGCATCGCGGCCAGCCGCTTTTGACGGCAGAGCTGCCCGAGACCGGCGAACGCTTCGAGGGCATCCTGCCGCCCGCTGCACCGGGGCCAGCCTTCGCCTTGCGCAAGCGTGCCTTTGGTGTGATCCCGCTGTCGCGCTACATCGAGGACGGGATGATGACCGCCGCACAGGCTGGTTTGCTGGTGCGCGCCGTGCGCGAGCGCCAGAACATCCTGATCGCGGGCGGCACCAGCACCGGCAAGACCACCTTGGCGAATGCGCTGCTGGCCGAAATCGCCGCCACGGGCGACCGCGTGCTGGTGCTCGAAGACACGGTGGAGCTGCAATGCGCGGCGCGCGATCACGTACCGCTGCGCACGCGCCAGGGCGTCGTGTCCATGACCGAGCTGGTGCGTTCGTCCATGCGCCTGCGCCCGGATCGTGTGGTCGTCGGCGAGGTGCGCGGCGCCGAGGCACTGGATCTCATCAAGGTCTGGGGCACCGGCCACCCCGGCGGCATCGCCACGATCCACGCCGGCTCCGCGCTGGGCGCGCTGCTGCGCCTGGAGCAACTGATTCTCGAAGTGGCGGTGAACCCGCCCCGTGCGCTGATCGCGGAAGCGGTCAACGTGGTCATCCACATTGCCGGGCGCGGACGCAAGCGCCGCATCGAGAGCATCGCTCGGGTCGTCGGCTTCGACGGCTCGGGCTACCAACTGGCGGATGCGCTGGAGGCTCCATTCCCGGAGCTGCTGCCGCAGTCCGACCTTTCTTCCGTGTCCCCTGATCAACCTGGAGAACTGCCATGACGCAGATGATCGTTCCTGCTTTCCGTATTTCTGTAAACCCGCTTGCCCTGCGCTGCCACCCCGCGCGGCTGGATGGCTTGGCGCGCCCGGCCCTGCAGGGTCTGATGCTCGCGGCGCTGATGCTGCTGCTCGCAGGCACCGCGCAGGCCGCAGGTTCCTCGATGCCCTGGGAGGGGCCGCTGCAATCCATCCTGGAGTCGATCCAGGGTCCGGTGGCCCGGATCATCGCGGTCATCATCATCATCGCCACGGGCCTGGCGCTGGCCTTCGGCGATACCTCGGGCGGGTTCCGCAAGCTGATCCAGATCGTCTTCGGTCTGTCGATCGCGTTTGCCGCGTCCTCGTTCTTCCTGTCGTTCTTCAGCTTCTCGGGCGGGGCCGTCGTATGAACGCGGCCCACGATGGCGTGCAGGGGTTCGCTCCAGGTTTCGAGGTGCCCCTGCATCGCTCGCTGACCGAGCCGATCCTGCTGGGCGGCGCGCCGCGCACAGTGGCGATTGCCAATGGCACCTTGGCCGCCGCCGTGGGCTTGGGCCTGCAACTGTGGATTCCGGGCGTGGTGCTCTGGATCGCCGGCCATGCGCTGGCGGTCTGGGGTGCGCGTGTCGATCCGCAGTTCATGCAGGTCTTCGCGCGCCACATCAAGCACCGGCCGCTGCTGGACGTGTGAGGGGAATGCCATGCTGAACCTTGCCGAATACCGCCAGCGGCCGGCGCTGCTGGCCGACTGGCTGCCTTGGGCCGGGCTGATCGCGCCGGGCGTCGTGCTGAACAAGGATGGCGCCTTCCAGCGCACGGCGCGCTTTCGGGGGCCTGACCTCGACAGCGCGACGCAGGGCGAGTTGATCTCCACGTCGGCGCGGCTGAACAACGCGCTGCGCCGCCTGAGCTCGGGCTGGGCGCTGTTCATCGAAGCCGAGCGCCGGCCCGCGGCCAGCTACCCGCACTCGGAGTTTCCTGAGCCGCTGTCCTGGCTGGTGGACGAGGAGCGCCGCGCCGCCTTCGAGGACTCGGGCAACCATTTCGAGAGTGGCTACCACCTCACGCTGGTGTACCTGCCGGCCGAGGAGTCGCGCGCCCGCGCAGCAGGGCTGCTCTATGAGAACCGACCCACCGAAGGCGTGGATTGGCGCGAGCGCCTAACTGCCTTCGTCGCGGAGACGGATCGCATCTTTGACCTGCTCGATGGCGTGATGCCGGAGATCGTCTGGCTCGATGACAGCCAGACGCTGACCTACCTGCATGCCACCGTTTCAACGCGGCGTTACCGCGTGGGCGTGCCCGAGGTGCCATTCCACCTCGACGCTCTGCTAGCCGACGCGCCGCTGATCGGCGGCCTGGCACCGATGCTGGGCGACCAGCATCTGCGCGTGGCGACGGTGCGCGGTTTCCCGACCTCGACCTGGCCGGGGATTCTGGACGACCTCAACCGCCTGGGATTTGGGTATCGCTGGAGCACGCGCTTTCTGTGCCTCGACAAATCCGAGGCGGAACGGGAGTTGGGGCGCTTGCGCCGCCAGTGGTTCGCCAAGCGCAAGAACGTCATCGCGCTGCTGCGCGAGACGATCTTCCAGCAAGAAAGCCCGCTGGTCGATACCGACGCCAGCAACAAGGCCACCGATGCCGATGCCGCCTTGCAGGAGCTGGGCAGCGATCAAGTGGCCTTCGGCTACGTGACAGCGACCGTCACCGTCATGGACGCGGATGCCGCCGTGGCCGACGAGAAGCTGCGCAGGGTGGAGCGCGTCATCCAGGGGCGTGGCTTCGTCACCATCCCCGAAACGCTCAACGCCGTGGATGCGTGGCTGTCGTCCATTCCGGGTCATGCCTACGCGAACGTGCGCCAGCCCATTGTCTCCACGTTGAACCTGGCGCACCTGATGCCGGTGTCGGCGGTATGGGCCGGGCCGGAGAAGAACGCGCACCTCGACGGCCCGCCGCTGATCGTCACGCGCACTGAGGGCGCGACGCCGTTCCGGCTGGTGACGCACATCGGCGACGTGGGCCACACGCTGGTGGCTGGTCCTACGGGCATGGGCAAGTCGGTGCTGCTCGCCACATTGGCGATGCAGTTTCGGCGCTATCGCGGCTCGCGCATCTTTGCCTTCGACATGGGACGCTCGATGCGCGCCACCATCCTCGGGCTGGGTGGCGAGCACTACGACCTCGGGATGGATGGCGAGATCGCGTTTCAGCCTCTCGCCCGCATCGACCGCGAGGGCTACCGCACCTGGGCCGCCGAATGGATCGAAGGGCGCTTGCGGCATGAGGGTGTAGCCGTCGGCCCCGAAGAGAAGGCCGCCATCTGGTCGGCGCTCGGCAGTCTCGCCGGTGCGCCGGTGGAGCAGCGCACGATGACCGGCCTGTCGGTGCTGCTGCAATCGAATGCGCTGCGCCAGGCGCTCGCGCCGTACGTGCTGGGCGGCGCCCACGGCAAGCTGCTGGATGCGGATTCGGATCGCCTGGGCGCCGGCTCCGTGCAGTGCTTCGAGATGGAGGAACTGATGCACAGCAAGGCCGCCGTCATGGCCGTGCTGCATTACCTCTTTGCGCGCTTCGATGAACGCTTCGACGGTGCGCCCACGCTGCTGATCCTCGATGAAGCGTGGCTGTTCCTCGATGACCCGGTGTTTGCGGCGCGCATCCGCCAATGGCTCAAGACGCTGCGCAAGAAGAACGTGAGCGTCATCTTCGCCACGCAGAGCCTGGCGGACATCAAGGATTCGAGCATCGCGCCCGCAATCATCGAGAGCTGCGCGAGCCGCATCTTCCTGCCCAACCCACAGGCGACCGAGCCGCAGATCAGGGTTATCTACGAAGGCTTCGGGCTGAACTCGCGCCAGATCGAGATCGTGGCGACCGCGCAGCCCAAGCGCGACTACTACTACCAATCCCGACTCGGCAACCGCCTGTTCGACCTCGACCTGGGCGCCGCGACGCTGGCCTTTGCGGGCACGTCCACGCCGCAAGACCAGCGCGACATCGACGCGGTGCTCGCTGCCGCTTCATCCGCTTCCACCCCGTTCGTAGCCGCGTGGCTGCGCCATCGCGGCCTGAATTGGGCCGCCGACCTGCTGTCCTCGTTCCCGTCCACCCATCTCCAGGAGAACCCATCATGAAAAAGCGTCTTCTCGCCGCCGCCGTCGCGGCCATGCTTTGCACCGCTACCGCCGTGCAGGCGCAATGGGTCGTGATCGACCCCACGAACCTCGTGCAGAACACGCTGACCGCGATCCGCACGCTGGAGCAGATCAACAACCAGATCAAGCAGCTCCAGAACGAAGCGCAGATGCTCATCAACCAGGCGCGCAACCTGGCCAGTCTGCCATCCAGCGTGGTCGGCCAGCTGCGCGCCAATCTGGCGACCACCCAGCGGCTGATCGCGCAGGCCAAGGGCTTGGCCTATGACGTGACGAATCTGGATCGGGAATTCCAGCGCCTGTACCCCGAGCAATACGCCGCCACCGTGAGCGGCAACCAGATGTACCGCGACGCGCAGGAACGCTGGAAGAACACGCTCGATGGCCTGCAGACCACCATGCAGATGCAGGCTCAGGCATCGCAGAACCTGAGCGACGACGAAGGCGTGCTGGCCGACCTCGTGGGCAAGAGCCAATCGGCGGTGGGCGCTTTGCAGGCGATGCAGGCCACGAACCAGTTGCTGGCCCTGCAGGCCAAGCAGTCGATCCAAACGCAGCGGCTGCAGATCACGCAGGATCGCGCGGGCTCGCTGGAACTGGCGCGGCAGGCCGCCGCCGTGGAGCGGGGCCGCGAGGTGAACCGGCGCTTCCTGGGTGAGGGCACGCCGTACACGCCGCGGTCCGTCGATTTCTACAGTCGTTGACGGAGCCAGGCCATGAACGACGTTTCGGTCATTGACCGCTTCCTCGACATCTTCTCGCGCTACATCGACTCGGGCTTCGGACTGTTGCATGGCGAGGTGGCGTTCCTGACCGCAACGTTGATCGTCATCGACATGACGCTCGCCGGGCTGTTCTGGGCGATGGGGCATGCCACCGGCCAGGGCGAGGACGTGATCGCCAAGCTGATCCGCAAGGTGCTGTACGTGGGTGCCTTCGCCTACATCATCGGCAATTTCAACACCCTGGCGGGCATCCTGTTCCGCTCATTCGCCGGGCTGGGCCTGACGGCCAGCGGCTCGACCTTGAGCATGGGCAACTTCCTGCAGCCGGGACGGTTGGCCAAGGCCGGTATCGACGCAGCGGCGCCCATCCTCGACCAGATCCGGGAGATGGCGGGCTTCCCGGAGGTCTTCATCCACATCGCGCCCATCGTCGTGCTATTTCTCGCTTGGCTGGTGGTCATCGTCAGCTTCTTCGTGCTGGCGGTGCAACTCTTCGTCACGTTGATCGAGTTCAAGCTGACCACGCTGGCGGGCTTCGTGCTGGTGCCGTTTGCCCTCTGGAACAAGACAGCGTTTATGGCCGAGAAGGTGCTGGGCAACGTGGTGTCCTCGGGCATCAAGGTGCTGGTGCTCGCCGTCGTCGTGGGTATCGGCTCAGGGCTGTTCGCCGAATTCAGGATACCGCCCGGTTCCGAGCCGTCCATCGACCAGGCGCTGGTCATCATGCTGGCCTCATTGTCCATGCTGGCCCTGGGCATCTTTGGGCCGGGCATTGCGACAGGCTTGGTGTCCGGTGGGCCACAGCTCGGCGCGGGCGCGATGGCCGGTGCTGCCATCGGCGCAGCCGGAACCGCCGTGGCGGTCGGTGCCGCGGCTACCGGCGTCGGAAGCGCAGTGGCGGCCGGGGCACGCATGGCACCCGCCGCCGCCCGCTCGATGGCATCGACCGCCAGCAGCGCCAAGTCGACGTACCAGGCGGGCTCCACTTCGGCCGGTGGCGGCCTGAAGGGTGCCGCCGCCGGCGTGGGCAATGTTGCCAAGACCGGCGCGCAGGCGGCCGGGCAGAAAGTCGCCGATGGGGCGCGGTCGATGAAGGAACGCATGGCGGCGGCCTTTCGGCCCGATGACGCGCCGGCCTCCGGCGCCGCGCACGCCGACCCTGACGCTAGCGGATCGGCTCCGTCTGCCGAACAACCCGCCTGGGCCAAGCGCCTGCACCGCAGGCAGCAACTCACCCATGCCGCGACGACCGCCGCCCACACGCTGCGCGGCGGCGACGGCGGCAGCTCCAGCCAGGGGCCAAGCCTGCGTGATTCCGATTCCTGATCTTGAAGGAGAACTCCCATGCGATTCAAAAGACCGCAGGTGCGCTATGCCAACACACCGCAGCCTGCTACCCCGTACCAATCCGCCGCCCAGGCCTGGGACGAGCGCATCGGCTCGGCCCGCGTACAGGCGAAGAACTGGCGGTTCATGGCCTTCGGCTGCCTCACTTTGGCCGTACTGATGGCCGGTGGCCTGGTCTGGCGTTCCGCGCAGTC
Source organism: Bordetella ansorpii (assembly GCF_900078705.1). Lineage (GTDB taxonomy): Bacteria > Pseudomonadota > Gammaproteobacteria > Burkholderiales > Burkholderiaceae_B > Bordetella > Bordetella ansorpii_A. The sequence continues at coordinate 867,083 of NZ_FKIF01000006.1, read as the reverse complement.
CATCGTCACCCCCTACGTCATCGAGGTGGACAACTCGGGTCAGGTGCGCGCTGTCGGCGAAGCGGCCACGCCGTACCGGCCCAGCGATGCGCAGATTGCTTACCACCTCGGCCGCTTCATCGGTCTGGTGCGCTCGCTGTCCATCGACCCCATCGTGGTGCGGCAGAACTGGCTCGATGCCTATGACTACACGACCGACAAAGGCGCCGTGGTGCTCAACGAGTACGCCCGCGTGAACGATCCGTTCGCGCGTATCGGCAAGGAGTCGGTGACGGTGCAGATCAGCAGCGTGACCCGCGCCAGCGACACGTCGTTCAACGTGCGCTGGACGGAGACGCGCTTCGTCAACGGCGCGCTGGATCGCACCGAACGCTGGAACGCCGTGGTGTCCATCGTGCAGCAGACGCCGCGCACCGAGCAGCGCGTGCGCAAAAACCCCCTGGGCATCTACGCCAACGGGCTGTCGTGGAGCCGCGAACTGGAAGCGAACGAAGGAGCAAAACCATGAATGATCTTTTCCGTAAATCCGCCTTGCCGATCATGCTGCTTGCCCTCACGGGCTGCGCTACGCAGGGCAAGCCGCCGCCGTCCATCTCGCTCGATGAGCCGGTGCAGGCCCAGCCGCTGCCGGAGCCGCCTACGCCTGTGGAGGTAGTGGCTGTGCCGCAGGTGCTGCCGATGCCAGCGCAGATGAAACCTGTGCCGGATGCCAAGTCCGTCGCAGAACCCGCCGATGAAACCGTGCGCGTGTCTCGCGCCAACGCCGAGGCGCGTATTGCGCCCACGCGCGAGGGCTACGTCAACGCGATTCAAGTGTGGCCCTTCACAGATGGCGCGCTGTATCAGGTCTATGCGGCCGTGGGCCGCGTGACGGTGATCGCGCTCCAGCCTGGTGAGGAGCTGGTGACGGTGGCTGCTGGCGACACGGTTCGCTGGATCGTCGGGGACACGTCGAGCGGCAGCGGCGATGCGCTGCGCGTCAATGTGATGGTCAAACCGATCCGCTCGGGGTTGAAGACCAACCTAGTCATCACCACCAGCCGGCGCACCTACCTGCTGGAGCTGACTTCGACCGAGAAGACGTGGATGGCGTCGTTGTCCTGGGAGTACCCGAAGGACAAGATGCTGGCCCTGCAGCGCCAGGCGCAAGCGGCCAGCGCCGTCGCGCCGGTCGATAGCGGCCTGTCGCTGGAGAAGATCCGCTTCCGCTACGCGGTCAGCGGCAGCAATCCGCCGTGGAAGCCGCTGCGCGCCTTCGATGACGGCGGGAAGGTCTACATCCAGTTCCCGCCGGGCATCGCGCAGGGCGAGCTGCCGCCGCTGTTCGTCATCGGCGCGCAGGGCGACGGGCAGTTGGTGAACTACCGTTTTCGGTCGCCGTATTACATCGTGGATCGCCTGTTCGGTGCGGCCGAACTGCGCCTGGGCGGAGACAAGGGCGATGTGGTGCGGATCGAGCGCACCGATGGCGTTTCCGGTGGCACGCGGAGGAACTGACCATGAGCCAGGACGACACTCGCGATCTTGGCACGCCACAGGCGGGCAAGGTCGCGCCCGAGGCGGTGGCGCTGCGCGCCCAGCCGCGCCCGGTCACACGCCTGAATCGGCGCACCTTGGCCATGCTCACGGGCGGCCTGTCGGTCGCCGTGCTAGGGGCCACGATCTGGTCATTGCAGCCACATCGGCGCGGCGCAGGCGAGCAGACCGAGCTTTACAACGTGGATCGCGTCTCGAAGTCCGAGGGGCTGGATGGCCTGCCTTCGGATTACTCCAAGCTGCGGAAGGTGCCGGAGCTGGGGCCGCCGCTGCCGGGCGATCTCGGCCCTGCCATCGTGAAGGCGCAGCAGCCGGTGACACCCACGTATGCGCCACCGGGCCACGACCCGGAGGACGCTCGGCGCAAGGAAGCCGAAGCGGCAGCGGCTTCCTCGGTGTTCTTCCATTCTGGTACGCCCGGCAAGACCGCAGCGCCAGCGACTGCGCAAGCGGCTGGCCCGGCATCGACCTTGGCGGGCTTCGACCCGCTGGCCGCTGGGCCGGCCTCGACGGCTGCCCAGCCTGCCGACCCGACCGCCGTGCAGAACCGGCAAGACCAGAAAGAGGCTTTCCTGAAAGGCGGTTCTACGGAAACCCGCAATTCTGGCAATCTGCAAATGCCAGCCTCGCCGTACCAGATGATGGCCGGGACGGTGATCGCCGGGGCGCTGGTGACAGGCATCAAGTCGGACCTGCCGGGCGACGTGATTGGCACGGTGACGGAGCCGGTCTACGACTCGGCCACGGGCAAGTTTCTGTTGATCCCTCAGGGCTCGCGCCTCATGGGCAAGTACAACAGCCAGATGAGCTATGGGCAGAGCCGCGTGCAGGTGGTGTGGAACCGCATTATCTTGCCGGATACGTCTTCGCTGAAGCTCGACAACCTCGCGGGCGCCGACCCGGCCGGCTACTCCGGCCTGGAGGATGGCGTCGATTGGCACTGGGATCGCGTCTTTGCCGGTGCGGCGCTGACGACACTGCTGGGCGTGGGCGCGGAGCTGGCCGCGCCGGAGAACCGGCAGAACGGCAACCGCATCGTGATTGCCGGGCGCGACAGCGCGCAGGACAGCATCAATCAGGTCGGCCAGGAGATGACCCGGCGCAACATGAACATTCAGCCGACCTTGACGGAGCGGCCGGGCCTGCCGGTGCGGATCATCGTCAACCGCGATCTGGTGTTGCGACCGTACCAGCCGATGTTCTTCCAGCGGGGGGCGATGCGATGAGCACGACGAAGAAATTGCGGCTGGGGCCGCTGCCCAAGCTGGAGTCCACGAAGCTAACCTTTGCGTGCTCGGTCAGCCTGAAAGCCGACCTTGACCGCTATGCCGCGCTGTACGCGCAGGCGTATGGGGAGGCGGTCGATGCCACGATGCTGATCCCGTACATGCTGGAAACCTTCATGGCGGGGGATCGAGGATTCAAGCGCACGCAGACCAAGAACGAAAAAGCCGCCTCTGCTTGACAGAGGCGGCTCTTGAATTGGTGCCCGAGGCCGGAATCGAACCGGCACGCCTTGCGGCGGGGGATTTTCTTCCCACTTCGGCTTTCGCCGCCGCCGTCTCCGAAGAAACGGCGTTCGTGGGCTGGAGCACGCCTTCACCATAGCCTTTCGGCCGTAGGTGCCCGCCGTCTGCTCTCTACACCTTCCGAGGAGCCTTTCGGCTCCAGGGCTTGGCTCGGTATTAGCTCGGACTTGCGTCCAGGGCCTTCGCCGAGTTTGACGGGCTTCACCTCTGGGGTTTCCCCCGGAGGGCTCAAATTTGGTCTGAGTCCCCTGCGTCTACCAATTTCACCACTCGGGCATGACGCACGATGCTACTTCAACTATCTACTCCTCACTGGGAGCCAGCTTGCATCGTCCTGGCTCCTAGCTGACTCCTGGCTCGAAATGCAGGCATCTCGATCAAGAGGCGATTTATCACTCAATCCCTTGTCCCATGCGGCTTGGCAGGCAGTGACCTCAAGCAAGAACTACGTAGAAGTCCCTATTTTTGAGTCCCCTGCGTCTACCAATTTCACCACTCGGGCAGCGTCGGCAAGGGGATTGCCGAGGCAGGCACCGCTGGGCCCGGACGGGCGCGGCAAGCGATGCGAAGCCGTAGATTATAAGCAGACTTTTCCCCGGTGTCCCGCCCGGCCGGCACTTTTCTGCCTTCCGCCCAGGAACCCCCCGTCCACCCCTTGAAAACCCCCACCCCCGTCCCCACGTCTTTGCCTGCGTCGCCCAGGGCTCGTACCCGTCGGCGACCTTGCATCGCAACACGTTCCCAACCCTCCACCGACTTTTTCCGGACCGCCATGAGCCAATCCGCCGCCTCTTCCGCATCCGAAACCCTGGGTTTCCAGGCCGAAGTGAAGCAGTTGCTGCACTTGATGATCCATTCGCTGTACAGCAACAAGGAAATCTTCCTGCGCGAGCTGGTCTCCAACGCCTCCGACGCCTGCGACAAGCTGCGCTTCGAGGCCATCGACCATCCCGAGCTGTTCGAAGGCGACAGCGAGCTGGCCATCCGCGTCGACTACGACAAGGATGCCCGCACCATCACCATCTCCGACAACGGCATCGGCCTGTCGCGCGATGAAGCCATCGCCAACCTCGGCACCATCGCCCGTTCGGGCACGCGCGAGTTCTTCAGCCAGCTCACCGGCGACAAGAAGAAGGACGCGCAACTGATCGGCCAGTTCGGCGTGGGCTTCTACTCGTCGTTCATCGTGGCGGACAAGGTCACGGTGGTCAGCCGCCGCGCGGGCAGCACCAGCGCCATCCGCTGGGAGTCCGACGGGCAGGGCGAGTTCACCATCGCCGAGGCCGAGCGCGCCAGCCGCGGCACCGACGTCACGCTGCACCTGCGCGAGGACGAGAACGAGTTGCTCAACGGCTGGAAGCTGCGCGAGATCCTGCGCCGCTACTCCGACCACATTTCCTTGCCCATCCGCATGGCCAAGGAAGAATGGAACGAAGAGAAGGGCGAGCAGGCCAAGACCGAGGAACTCGAGTCCGTCAACAAGGCCAATGCCCTGTGGACGCGCAGCAAGGGCGAGATCGAGGACGAGCAGTACCGCGAGTTCTACAAGACCGTCTCGCACGACTTCGACGACCCGCTGGCCTGGACGCACAACCGCGTCGAAGGCCGCAGCGAATACACCCAACTGCTGTACGTGCCCAAGCACGCGCCGTTCGACCTGTGGGACCGCGACGCGCGCCGTGGCGTGAAGCTGTACGTCAAGCGCGTCTTCATCATGGACGACGCCGAACAGTTGCTGCCCTCGTACCTGCGCTTCGTGCGCGGGGTGATCGATTCGGCCGACCTGCCGCTGAACGTCTCGCGCGAGATCCTGCAGGAAAGCCGCGACGTGCGCGCCATCCGCGAAGGGTCGGCCAAGCGCGTCCTGTCGCTGCTGGAAGACATCGCCGAGAACAAGCCGGAAGACTATGCCGCGTTCTGGGCCGAGTTCGGCCAGGTGCTGAAGGAAGGCGCGGGCGAAGACATCGCCAACCAGGAACGCATCGCCAAGCTGATGCGCTTCTCGTCCACGCACACCGGCGAGGCCACGCAGACCGTGTCGTTCGCCGACTACGTGTCGCGCATGAAGGAAGGCCAGGACAAGATCTACTACGTCACGGCCGACGCCTTCTCGGCGGCCGCCAGCAGCCCGCACCTGGAAATCTTCCGCAAGAAGGGCATCGAAGTGCTGCTGATGGCCGACCGCGTGGACGAATGGATGCTGTCCTATCTGCGCGAATTCGACGGCAAGTCGCTGGTATCCGTGGCCAAGGGGGGCCTGGACCTGGCCGAGCTGGCCGACGAGGAAGAAAAGAAGCGCCAGTCCGAAGTGGCCGAAGACTTCAAGCCGCTGGTCGAGCGCCTGCAGTCGACCCTGGCCGACCAGGTCAAGGAAGTGCGCGTCACGCTGCGCCTGGTGGATTCGCCGGCGTGCGTGGTGGTCGGCCAGAACGAGCTCAGCCCGCACCTGCTGCGCATGCTGAAGGCGGCTGGCCAGGAAGCCCCCGACGTCAAGCCCGTGCTGGAGATCAACCCCGAGCACGCGCTGGTGGCCCGCATCCGCAATGCGTCGGATGACGAGTTCGGCGACTGGGCTCGCCTGCTGCTGGATCAGGCCATGCTGGCCGAGGGCGCGCAGATCGCCGACCCGGCCGCCTTCGTCAAGCGCATGAACGCGCTGCTGCTCAAGGCGTAAGCCATCCTGCCGTTGTCGTGACCATCGCGGGCGCCCCAGGGCGCCCGCGATACCATCCGCCATGCCATACTGCTGGGCGTACTCCACCGGAGGATCGTCCATGGTTTTTCCCAGCCTTGCGCGCCGCTGGGCCGCGGCAATACTGGCCGCGCTGGCTTGCCTGTTCGCCGCCGCCCCGGCCGCCGCGCTGCAGGTCCTGCACACCGAACTGTCCGAATACGCGCCCGTGGTGGTCTACGAGACCGACGACGGCCAACGTTGCATCTCGTTCGGCCAGGCCGACGCAGACGCCCGCCAGACCTGCATCTACACCGATGGCTCGGCGCGCATGCCTTTCGCCTACACGCGCATGATGATGGCGACGCTGCTGGCGCAGCCGGATCCTTCCCGCATCCTGATCATCGGCCTGGGCGGCGGCACGCTGCCCAAGGCCTTGTCCGAGGTGTTGCCCAAGGCCCGGATCGACGTGGTGGAGATCGATCCCGCCGTCGACCGCGTGGCGCAGGGGTGGTTCGGCTTTCACCCCTCCGACCGGCTGAAGGTGTACCACCAGGATGGCCGCGCCTACGTCGAGGGCGCCGTGCGCGAAGGCAGGCAGTACGACCTGATCCTGATCGATGCCTTCGACGCCGACTACATTCCCCGGCACATGACCACGCTGGAGTTCCTGCGGCAGGTGCGCGCGCTGCTGTCGCCGGATGGCGTGGCGGCGGCCAACACGTTCTCCAACAGCGAGTTCTACGACCGCGAATCGGCCACGTATGCCAGTGCGTTCCCCTCGCTCTTCAACCTGAAGGCCAACAATCGCGTGATCATCGCCGTCAATGGCCCCCTGCCCGATGACGCGGCGTTGAAGCGCAATGCCGAGCGTTGGGCCAAGCCCCTGGCGCCGTATGGCGTCGATGTGACGCACGAACGCGAGCGCTTCGACCGCGGTCTCCGCTTTCCGGATGGCACGCGCCTGCTGCGCGACGGCGGCTAGCACGTTGTTGCCCTGTGCGGCGCCATTGCTGGCAAGCCTTGCCGGACAGGCGTACGCTGCTCACACCCCCATCCCCCCTCTGATTGCCGCAACAGGAGCACCGCCATGAATTGGTCTACCGAGGAATCCGCGCGCCAATATGTGAAGTTCGAGCGCGAGCGCACCCGTCCCGTCCGCGACCTGGTGGCGGCGATTCCCGAGCGGGAAGTCCGTATCGCGATCGACCTGGGGTGTGGGCCGGGCAATTCCACCGAGGTGCTGGCGGAGCGCTTCAAGGACGCGCGCGTCGGCGGCGTGGACAGCGCGCCCGACATGATCGAGTCCGCCCGCAAGCGGATGCCGTCGCACACTTTCACGGTGGCCGATATCGCGCAATGGGACGATCCGGGTCCGTATGACGTGATCCTGGCCAATGCCTCGCTGCAATGGGTGCCCGACCACGAGACGCTGTATCCGAGCCTGATCAACAGGCTGTCGCTGGGCGGCTGCCTGGCGGTGCAGACCCCGGACAACTGGGATGAGCCCGCGCACCGCCTGATCCGGCAGGTGGCCGATGAAGGGCCGTGGGCATCGAAGGTGTCGAACGCCAACCGCAAGCCGCGTGCGCCGGCCGATTGGTACTACGCCCTGCTCAAGCCGCATTGCGCCGAGCTGGACGTGTGGCGCACCTTCTACTACCACCCGCTGGAGAACGCCGCGGCGGTGGTGGAGTGGTTCAAGGGCAGCGCGCTGCGCCCGTACCTGGCGAAGCTGGACGAGGACGAGAAGGCCGGGTTCCTGGCACGCTACGAGGCCGAGATCACGAAGGCCTATCCGGCCTTGCCGGACGGGACCGTACTGTTGCCGTTCCCGCGCCTGTTCATCGTCGCGACGCGATAGCCGTCCGCGGGTCCGGATACGTCGGGGCGCGGATGCGGTTGGACGGATCGGGCCGGGGCTTGCCCGTCTCGGGCGCGTGCCTTCAACCGCCGGGTGGCAATGCCCGCCGGGCCAAGCCCGCTTCGCGTCCGAAACGCGACCACCGGAACGCCGGGCCCGGGTCTGTCTTGCGTCCTGGCGCGATGTGTTCGTGCCCGCGCACGCAGGCAATGGGATGGCGCGCGCGCAGTACCCGCGTCAGCTTCGCCAGCGTGGCGTACTGCGCGTCGGTGTAGGGCACGGTGTCCGCCCCTTCCAGTTCGATGCCCACCGAGAAATCGTTGCAGCGCTCGCGGCTGCCGAACCGGGACACGCCGGCATGCCAGGCGCGCGCGTCGGTGGAGGCAAACTGGATGACCGAGCCGTCGCGGCGGATGAAGAAGTGGGCGGACACGCGCAGGCCGCGCAGGCGTTCCAGCCAGGGGTGGGCGCCGTAGTCCAGCCGATTCAGGAAAAGGTCCGCCACGCAGGGGCCTTCGAAGCGGCCGGGGGGCAGGCTGATGTTGTGCAGCACCAGCAACGAGACTTGCGTGCCGGCGGGGCGGCGATCGACGTTCGGAGACGGCAACAGCGTAACGGAGGGTCCGGCAATCAGCCAGCCGTGCCGATCAAGATGCAAATGCATAGGCGACTCGGTAGTGATCCAGCAGTCATTATGCCGGGGGCGCGCCGGGATGCAAAAAGCCCTGCAAAAAGGCACTTTGCGGCCTTTCCGGAGTTAGGGCTTGCCCGTATTGCAGACGGGGATCAGTTCTTCCGCGGCCCCAGGCGGGCATGCTCCTGGCTGCACCACGTGCGGCCGTCGCTCAGCAGGGCTTCCGAACGGGGCAGGTGGATGCCGCAGTGGGCGCAGCGCACCATCGATTCGGCGGGCACGACGGCACGGCCACCGCCGCGCGGCGCGGCGGCAGGCGGGTTCTTCGCGCGCTGTTCGTCGCGCATGCGCGCCGCCGCGCGCGCATTGATGATGCGCCAGACGGTCAGCGCCGCCAGCACGATGAGGACCCACAAGAGCAGCTTGCCCACTTCAACCTCGATGCAAAATCACTTCCAGCACGAACCGGCTGCCGGTATAGGCCAGGATCAACAGGGCAAAGCCCGTCAGCGTCCAGCGCAACGCCACGCGGCCGCGCCAGCCATGGATGTGGCGGCCCAGCAGCAAGACGCCGAAGGTCAGCCACGACAACAGGGTGAACACCGTCTTGTGGTCGAAGGGCAGCACACGGCCGGTCAGCGACAGCGAGGCCAGCGAACCCAGGCAGACCGCCAGCGTCAGCACGGTGAAACCGATCCAGATCACCCGGAACAGCAGTTGCTCCTGCACCAGCAGGGGCGGCTGCACGTCGAGGATGCGGCCGACGATGCCGCGCTGGCCGGGCGCCTCCTGGGGGCGGTGCAGATGGCGGTCGAGCAGGGCCATCAGCGTGGCCTGCAGGGCGGCGATGGTGATCAGGCCGTAGGCGGCCAGCGCCACCAGCAGGTGGGCGCGCAGCCAGGCGCTGCCGGCATGCTGGACGAAGACGCCCTGGGGAAACAGGGCCGCGAGGGCCGAGACCAGCATGCCCGCCGGCACCAGCAGCAGTTGCAGGCCGTCCAGGCGCACGAACAGGCTTTCGAGCCAGAACACGACCAGGCCCAGCCAGACCGCCGCCGACAGGGCCAGCGCCCAGCCGACGAACAGTTGTCCGTCGCCCAGCATGGCCTCGTAGAGGCCGATGCCGTGCAGCACCAGGGCGCCCAGCAGCCACAGGCGGGCCGTGCGGCCTGCCTGTTCGACACTGCCCGCACCCTGCCGTAGCCGGCCCGCCAGCACGGCGCCCAGTACCGCGTAGGACAGGGCGGCCCCGGCGTGAAATACAATGCCTGGTGACATAGAAACCATTTTGGATGGAAGCCGGGGGCGGTGACGCCCCCAGATGCTTCGGTTCAGCCGGCTAGTTTAAGCGAAACGCCTCTCACTCATGCTCGATAACCTAACCCAACGACTGTCGCGCGTGGTCAAGACGCTGCGCGGCGAAGCGCGCCTGACCGAAGCCAACACCCAGGAGATGCTGCGCGAAGTGCGCATGGCGCTGCTGGAGGCGGACGTGGCGCTGCCCGTCGTGCGCGAATTCGTCGCGCGCGTGAAGGAAAAAGCCCTGGGCGAGGAAGTGGCATCCAGCCTCAGCCCAGGCCAGGCCCTGGTGGGCGTGGTCCACAAGGAACTGACCAGCCTGATGGGCGGCGACCTGGGCGCAGGCTCGGGCGAGCTGTCCCTGTCGGTGCAGCCGCCGGCCATCATCCTCATGGCCGGCCTGCAGGGCGCCGGTAAAACCACCACCACCGGCAAGCTGGCCCGCTGGCTGGCCGAGGGCCAGCACAGCCAGAACGGCCGCAAGACGGGCCGCAAGAAGGTCCTGGTGGTCAGCGCCGACGTCTACCGTCCCGCCGCCATCGAGCAGTTGAAAACCGTCGCGGGCCAGGCCGGCGTCGATTTCCTGCCTTCGGACGCCAGCCAGAAGCCCGAGGACATCGCCCGCAACGCCGTCGAGCACGCGCGCCGCCACCACTACGACGTGCTGATCGTCGACACGGCCGGCCGCCTGGGCATCGACGAAGCCATGATGCGCGAGATTCGCGCGCTGCACGACCTGGTCAAGCCGGTCGAAACCCTGTTCGTGGTCGACGCCATGCAGGGCCAGGATGCGGTCAATACGGCCCGCGCCTTCGCCGAGGCGCTGCCATTGACCGGCGTGGTGCTGACCAAGCTGGACGGCGATGCCCGCGGCGGCGCGGCGCTGTCGGTGCGCCACGTCACCGGCAAGCCGCTGAAGTTCGTCGGCGTCTCCGAAAAGCTCGACGGCCTGGAACCCTTCTACCCCGAGCGCATGGCGCAGCGCGTGCTGGGCATGGGCGACATCGTGTCGCTGGTCGAGCAGGCCCAGAAGAACATCGACATCGCCGAGGCCGAGAAGCTGGCGGCGAAGATCAAGTCGGGCAACAAGTTCGACCTGAACGACTTCCGCGAGCAGATCGGCCAGGTGAAGAAGCTGGGCGACATGAATTCGCTGCTGGAGAAGCTGCCCGCGCAGTTCCAGCAGGCGGCCGGCCAGTTGCAGGGCGGCCAGGCCGAGAAGCAGATGCGCCGCACCGAGGGCATCCTGAATTCCATGACGCCGCACGAGCGTTCCAAGCCGGAGCTCATCAAGGCCTCGCGCAAGCGCCGCATCGCGGCCGGCGCCGGCGTGCCGGTGCAGGAGGTCAACCGCCTGCTGTCCCAGTTCGAGCAGATGCAGGGCATGATGAAGCAGATGAAGAAAGGCGGCATGGCCAAGATGATGCGCGCCATGGGCGGCATGAAAGGCCTGGGACGGTTCGGCCGCTGACGCGGCGGCCCGCCGGGCGGGATGCCGCCGCCTTCGGGTCAGCGCCGCGCGTCCGGCGCCGGCAGGCGCCAGTGGCTCCGCAGGTCGCGCCGTCCGAAGTTTCCGCAGCGTCGCAACCGGGCGCGCAGGCTTTCCCAGAAACCGCCCAGCACCTGCGCCGGCTTCGGCCGGCCGTGGAACTTCACGATCGTCGCGTGGGCCAGGCGGCTTGCCGCCCGGCGGGGATCCTTGCGGCACAGGCGGCGGGTGGTCTTGTAGCTGATGATCTGCCCGTCCGGGAACGTCGCCGTGCGGTCCAGCAGATTTCGCGCCTGCAGGCTGAAGTAGATGAATTCCTGGTCGCCCTTGACTTGCTGTACATAGTGTTCGCCCGCGCGAAACGCGTCGTACACCATCGAGAGCGCGCCCGTGCGGATGCGCATCACGGACGAGTTGAAGCCCTCGTTGCGCCAGTGCCGCACGATGACGAGGTCGGCGGGCGAGCCGAAGGCGAACGTCAGCATGTCGCGCATGTCGGCGCGAATGACCAGGCTGACATCCAGGTACAGGAATTCCGAGGCAGGCAGGCCATCGCGGGCGAACAGGCGCAGCTTCTTGGTGGTCTGCCGCATGTCCGGACGCTCCAGCTCGTGCCAGTCGGCGGGCTGGTGGACCTGCACGGCAGCCGGCACGTTGCGTGCCCTGTCTGACATGCAGTGCAGCGTGAACGGGACCGGGCAATGGCGCTGCAGCATGTTGTGCAAGCGGTGGATGTCGATGTCGTCGAAGGCATCGCCGGTGGCGACGCAGACGGCGTGAAGATGATCGGGCAACATGGGGAAGCGTCAGCGGTGGAAAGGCGGGGGCGCGTGGGCAGGCGTGTCAGCCCCCGCCCACCGCGACCACGATCTCGATCCGGTCGCCATCGGCCAGCGTGGTCTGCGCGTGCTGGCTCTTGGGGACGATCTCGCCGTTGCGTTCGACCGCCACGCGCTTGCCGGCATAGCCCAGGGTTTCAAGCAGGCCGATGACGGTGGTGGCGGCGGGCAACTGGCGCGCGTCGCCGTTCAGGGTGATGTGCATGTCCATGGTCAGAGTGCGTCAGTCGCGCGGGTTGGCATAGCCGTCGGTGGCTTCCATCAGGCGGGCCAGGATGCCCGGCTCGTCGAAGGCGTGGCCCGCGTCGGGGATGAGGTGGAAGCGCGCCTGCGGCCACGCGCGGTGCAGTTCCCACGCGGTGCGCGCGGGCGTGCATGCGTCGTAGCGGCCTTGCACGATGGTGCCCGGGATGCCGTGCAGCTTGTGCGCGTCGCGCAGCAGCTGGCCATCGACTTCCATGAAGCCGCCGTGCACGAAGTAATGGTTCTCGATGCGCGCGAAGGCCAGCGCGGCGCGGTCGGCGGCATGGCTTTGCTGGTGGCGCGGGCTGGGCAGCAGCGTGATGGTGTTGTCTTCCCAGCGGCTCCAGGCGCGGGCGGCGCGCAGCTGTTCCTGCGGATCCGTGCTGGTCAGGCGCTTGCGGTAGGCCGCCACCATGTCGCCGCGTTCTTCCGGCGGGATGGGGGCGAGATAGTCTTCCCAGTGGTCGGGGAACAGCCACGAGGCGCCCTCTTGATAGAACCACTGGATCTCGGCGCGGCGCAGGCCGAAGATGCCGCGCACCACGATCTCGCTGACGTGCCCGGGGTGGCGCTGCGAATAGGCCAGCGCCAGCGTGGAGCCCCACGAACCGCCGAACACCAGCCAGCGCTCGGCGCCCATGATCTCGGTGCGCAGGCGTTCGATGTCCGCCACCAGATGCCAGGTGGTGTTGTTTTCCAGGCTGGCATGCGGCTGCGAACGGCCGCAACCGCGCTGATCGAACAGCAGGACGTTGTAGCGGCGCGGATCGAACAACTGGCGATGCGCGGGCGAACATCCGCTGCCCGGCCCGCCGTGCAGGAATACCGCGGGCTTGCCCTGCGGATTGCCGCACATTTCCCAATAGACCTGGTGGCCGTCCGCGGTGTCCAGCAGGCCGTGACGGTAGGGTTCGATTGGCGGATATAACATTTCAGCCTCCGCTTTTCAGGCCCGCTTGAAGATCAGGTCCCACACGCCGTGGCCCAGGCGCAGCCCGCGGTTCTCGAATTTGGTCAGGGGGCGGTAATCGGGACGCGGCGCGTAGCCGTCGACCGAATTGCGCAGCAGCGGCTCGGCGCCGAGCACTTCGAGCATCTGCACCGCGTAGTCTTCCCAGTCGGTGGCGCAATGCAGATAACCGCCCGGCTTGATGCGGCTGGCCAGCAGGGCCACGAACGGCGGTTGCAGCAGGCGGCGCTTGTGATGGCGCTTCTTGGGCCAGGGATCGGGGAAGTACACGTGCACGCCGTCCAGCGAATCGGGCGCGATCATGTCGCGCACCACTTCGACCGCGTCGTGCTGGATGATGCGCAGGTTGCCGATGGACGAGTCTTCGATGCGGCGCAGCAGCGAACCCACGCCGGCGTTGAAGACCTCGACGCCCAGGAAGTTGTCGCCGGGACGCGCCAGCGCGATCTTCTCGGTGGTCTCGCCCATGCCGAAGCCGATTTCAAGGATGGTCGGCGCCGTGCGGCCGAAGGCCGCGGCGGGATCGAGCCGGGTGGGCGAATACGGCAGCGACCACTTGCCCATCAGGTTCTCCAGCGCGTCGCGCTGGCCCTGGGTGATGTGGCCGCGCCGATGCACGAAGCTGCGGATGTGCGTGGCGCCAGGGCTGTCCGGGGCGTGCGCGGCGGGCTCCAGGGCGGCCTGCGTGCCGGCCGACAACGGGGCCGGCGAGTCGTTCTGTTCGGGAATGCGGGTGTTCATGAGCCCGATTGTAGTGGGCGGCGAGGGGTCTCGTCCCGCCTCGCAGGGATATGAGGCTCCCTGTGGCGCGGCGGTAATAAAACGGGGTTGCATCAGCGGCGATCCGGCTCGTCTGGAGTAGCATCGCTCCATGAATCTCGCCCGCATAGACCTCACGACGCTCGCGCTGTTCATTGCCGTGGTCCGGCACGGCAGCATTTCGGGTGGGGCGCGCCATTCGCACCTGGCGGTCGGCGCGGCCAGCCGGCGCATTTCCGACCTGGAGAACGCCCTGGGCACGCCGTTGCTGTTCCGCAATGCCAGCGGCGTGGCGCTGACCGACGCCGGCCAGGCGTGCCTGGCCCATGCCCGCCGCGTGCTGCAGGAAATCGAGCAGATGGCCGGCACGCTGTCCGACTACGCCCAGGGCGTGCGCGGCCAGGTGCGCATCGCCGCCAATACCTCATCCATCACGCAGTTCCTGCCGGAAGACCTGACCACGTTCATGCAGGCGCATCCGGCCGTCAACATCGAACTGGAGGAGCAGAACAGCAGCGACGTGGTGGCCGCCCTGGTCGAGAACCGCGCCGACGTCGGCATCGTGGCCGACCGCACGCCGATGCGCGGCCTGCAGACCATGCCCTATCGCCTGGACGAACTGGTGCTGGTCACGCCGCCCGGCCATCCCCTGGCCGGCCGCCGCCGCCTGAGCTTCGCCGACACCCTGGACTACGACTACGTGAGCCTGCCCCCCACGACTTCGCTGGCCATGCGCCTGGCGGAGGCCAGCGCGCGCCTGGAGCGGCCGATGCGATTGCGTATCCAGGTGCGCAGTTTCGATGCGATCTGCAGGATGGTCGCGGCCACGGGCGGCGTGGGCCTGCTGCCACGCCTGGCGGCCGAGCCGCATGCCCGCTCGATGCGGCTGCGCCTGATTCCGCTGCTGGACGACTGGGCGCATCGCGGCCTGCTGCTGGTGATGCGCGATATCGAGACGCTGACCGTGGCGGCCCGCCTGCTGGTCACGCACCTGCGCAGCGACGCACGGTAGACGCGGGGCGGCGTGCGCGGGCACGGCGCGGCTTGCCGGTACGGGGGGAAGCGCCGCCGGCTTGCCGCATCGGCCCGGCCGCGGTTCATTCGGCGTCGACTGCCACCCCGTACACGTCGGCGGCGCAGCGCCGCAGCGCCTGCAGCGTCACGCGGGTGGCCGGCGAGGCGGGCCGGTCCCGCCGAGTGATGAGGCCGAAGTCGTCCATGTGGCAGGGCATCTCCAGTGGCAGGATGCGCACGACGCCGTGCGCGGCGTAGTAGCGCGCCACGTCCAGCGCCAGCACCGCCAGCATGTCGCTGTCGCGCAGCATGCGCGTGATGAACAGCAGCGCGGCCGTCTCCACCAGATTGCCGGGCACGGGCAGGCCGCGCTCCTGGAACATCAGTTCGAAGCGATGGCGCAGCACGCTGCCGGCTGGCGGCACGATCCAGGTGGCGTCCCGCACGCCGGACAGCGACAGCGCCTGCCCGCCGCACAAGGGATGGCCGGGCCGCGCCACCGCGCACACCGGCTCCTTCACCAGCGGCTCATAGCGCAACTGCGATTTGTCGTGCTTGGCAAACAGCCGCGCCACCAGGATATCCAGCCTGCCCTGCGCCAGGTGTTCCAGCAGCACGTCGCTGGATTCGATCTCCAGCGCGATGCGCAGGTCCGGGCGTTCCGCCTTCAGTTCCGCCACCACGCGCGGCAGCAGCGTGATGCCCGGCGAGGTGATGGCGCCAACCGCCACCTGGCCGATCCGGCCGTCCCGCAAGGCCGCCAGCTCTTCGTGCGCCTGCTCCAGGCTGCCTAGCGCGGTGCGGGCGTGGCGCAGCATGACGTCTCCGTACCAGGTCGGCCGCACGCCGCGCGGCAGCCGCTCGAACAGCGGCACGCCGAGCATGTCCTCGAGTTCCTTCAACAGTTTGGAGGCGCCGGGCTGGGTCATGTTCAGCACCTCGGCGGCGCGATGGATGTTGCCTTCGTCGGCCAGCGTGACCAGCAGCAGAAGCTGGCGCGGCTTGAGCCGGCTGCGTAGATACCAGGGGGAGGGCGACGGCATGTCCGGGTTTACCTGAATGTGTGGATCGATATCTTTTTTGTCGAAATCTTCATTGGAAGGATATCAATTTGCTCCCTACACTGCCGCTCATTCCTCCAACGATATCGAGACAACCCTCATCGCCGGCCCGCCCGTCCGTGGCCGCGCCGTCCCGCAGGAACCCATGTCAATTTCCAAGCGCAAGCTCCGCTCGGCCGAATGGTTCGGCACCGCCGACAAGAACGGCTTCATGTATCGCAGCTGGATGAAGAACCAGGGCATCCCGTCGCATGCCTTCGACGGGCGTCCCGTCATCGGCATCTGCAACACCTGGTCCGAGCTCACGCCCTGCAATGCCCACTTCCGCAAGATCGCCGACCACGTCAAGCGCGGCGTGTACGAGGCCGGGGGCTTTCCCGTGGAGTTCCCGGTGTTTTCCAACGGGGAATCGAACCTGCGGCCCACCGCCATGCTGACCCGCAATCTGGCCGCGATGGATGTCGAGGAAGCCATCCGGGGCAATCCCATCGACGCCGTGGTGCTGCTGGCGGGCTGCGACAAGACCACGCCGGCCTTGCTGATGGGCGCGGCCAGTTGCGACGTGCCCGCGCTGGTGGTGTCGGGCGGACCCATGCTCAATGGCAAGCTGGATGGCAGGAACATCGGCTCGGGCACCGCCGTGTGGCAATTGCACGAGTCGCTGAAGGCCGGCGAGATCGACCTGCATCAATTCCTGTCCGCCGAGGCCGGCATGTCGCGCTCGGCCGGCACGTGCAACACCATGGGCACGGCCTCCACCATGGCCTGCATGGCCGAGGCGCTGGGGGTCACGCTGCCGCACAACGCGGCCATTCCCGCCGTGGACGCGCGCCGCTATGTCCTGGCGCATCTGTCCGGCAGCCGCATCGTCGAGATGGCGCAGGAAGACCTGCGCCTGTCGCGCATCCTGACCCGCCAGGCATTCGAGAACGCCATCCGCGCGAACGCGGCCATCGGGGGCTCCACCAACGCGGTCATCCACCTGAAGGCGATCGCCGGCCGAATCGGCGTGCCGCTGGCGCTCGAGGACTGGACGCGCATCGGACGCGGCACGCCCACGCTGGTCGACCTGATGCCGTCGGGCCGTTTCCTGATGGAAGAGTTCTATTACGCGGGCGGCCTGCCCGCCGTGCTGCGCCGCCTGGGCGAACACGGCCTGTTGCCGCATCCCGGCGCGCTCACCATCAACGGCAAGACCTTGTGGGACAACGTGCGCGAGGCCCCCTGCCATGACGACGAGGTGATCCGTCCGCTGTCCAGGCCGCTGGTGCCCGACGGCGGCATCTGTGTGCTGCGTGGCAACCTCGCGCCGCGCGGCGCGGTGCTCAAGCCCTCGGCCGCCACGCCGGCGCTGCTCAGGCATCGCGGCCGCGCCGTGGTGTTCGAGACGCTGGAGCACTACAAGGAGCGCATCGCCGACGAATCGCTGGACGTCGACGCCAATTCGGTGCTGGTGCTCAAGCGCTGCGGGCCGCGCGGGTATCCCGGCATGGCCGAGGTCGGCAACATGGGCCTGCCGCCGAAGCTGCTGCGGCAGGGCATCAAGGACATGGTGCGGATCTCCGACGCGCGCATGAGCGGCACGGCCTATGGCACGGTCGTTCTGCACGTCGCGCCCGAGGCCGCGGCCGGCGGCCCGCTGGCCGCCGTGCGCGACGGCGACTGGATCGAGCTGGATTGCGAGGCGGGCCGGCTGCACCTCGACATATCGGACGAGGAACTGGCGGCGCGCCTGGCCGAATGCCCCGCCATGCCGGCGCCGGCCGATGGCGGCTATCGCAAGCTGTACGTCGAACACGTGTTGCAGGCCGATGAGGGCTGCGACCTGGATTTCCTGGTCGGGTGCCGCGGGCACGCCGTGCCACGGCATTCGCACTGAGCGGTGCCGCGGCGGACCGGCCCGCGCTTGGGGCCGGTCCGCCGCGCCATCGCGGATATCAAGAATTTCAACAAAACGCCCCAGAGGAGACAATCATCATGACCCCCCACCATCCGCCGCAACCCTCATCCGCGCCCGGGCAGGGCGTGTCCGACGAGAAGCGCATCATCGGCTTGCTCGCCCGCAAGCTGCTGCCGTTCCTGGCGCTGATCTACGTCGTCGCCTACATCGATCGTTCCGTCGTGGGCTTCGCCAAGCTGCACATGAACGCGGCGGCCGGCATCAGCGATGCGGCCTACGGCCTGGGCGCGGGCCTGTTCTTCATCGGCTACTTCCTGTGCGAAGTGCCCAGCAACCTGGCGCTGGAGCGCTTTGGCGCCCGCCGCTGGTTCGCGCGCATCCTGGTCACCTGGGGCATCATCACGATGGCGATGGCGCTGATCGACAATGCCGCCACGTTCTACGTCCTGCGCTTTTTGCTGGGCGCCGCCGAGGCCGGCCTGTATCCCGGCATCCTGTACTTCCTGACCAAATGGTTTCCGATGCGGCACCGCGCCAGGATCATCGGCCTGCTGGTGCTGGCCCAGCCCATCGCGCTGATCGTCACCGGGCCTTTCGCGGGATGGATTCTTTCGGGCGAGGGTCTGTGGGGCCTGTCCAGCTGGCAGACGCTGTTCGTGCTCAGCGGCCTGCCGGCGGTGCTGCTGTGCGTGCCCGTGCTGCGCATCCTGCCCGATACGCCGGCCAGCGCCCGCTGGCTCCCGGCTCGGGATCGCGCCTGGATCGAGCGCGAGCTGGCTGCCGACCAGCAGCGCTACGGGCAGGTCACGCACGGCAATCCATTGAAGGCCCTGCTGGACAAGCGGGTGCTGCTGCTGGCCCTGCTGTTCCTGCCGTTTCCGCTGTCGATCTATGGCCTGTCGTTGTGGCTGCCCACCATCATCAAGGCCTTCGGCGTCACCGATTCCATGACGGGGCTGTTGTCGGCGGTTCCCTATCTTTTCGCCGTGGTGGGGCTGCTGGTGGTGCCGCGCAGTTCGGACCGCACCGGCGAGCGCTACTGGCACATCGTGGTCGTGTCCCTGGCCGGGGCGTTCAGCCTGGCCGCCAGCGCGTGGTTCCAGGCGCCGCTGGTGCAACTGGCCTGCATCAGCCTGACCGCCTTCTGCATCTACTCGATCCAGGCCGTCGTCTGGACCTTGCCAGGCCAGTTCCTGGCCGGGCCCAGCGCCGCGGTGGGCATCGCCATGATCAACTCCCTGGCCAACCTGGGCGGCTACATCGGGCCGTACGGCGTGGGATTGATCAAGGAGGCCACGGGCAGGCTGTCGTCCGGCCTGTATTTCCTGGCGGCCACCATGCTGTTCGCCGTATTCATGACCTTCGTGGTCCGCGCCGCGCTGGCGCCCGCCGCGGCCCGGCCCTCCAACCTCGCCACGCCTCACGTCCAATGACTCCGTCCCATCGCTCCCCGCGCTACCGCGGCATCTTTCCGGTCGTGCCGACCACGTTCACCGAATCCGGCGAACTCGACCTGGCCAGCCAGACGCGCTGCGTCGATTTCATGATCGACAGCGGCGTGGATGGCCTGTGCATCCTGGCCAACTACTCCGAGCAGTTCTCCCTGGCCGACGACGAGCGTGAACGGCTGGCGCTCGTGGTGCTCGAACACGTGGCGGGCCGCGTGCCCGTCATCGTCACGACCAGCCATTTCAGCACCGCGCTGTGCGTGGCCCGCAGCCGCCGCGCGCAGGAGATGGGCGCCGCCATGGTGATGGTCATGCCGCCCTATCACGGCGCGACCTTCCGGGTCGATACGGCGCAGGTCCGCGAGTTCTACGCACGCCTGTCCGATGCGTTGGACATTCCCATCATGATCCAGGACGCGCCCGCGGCGGGAACGCCGCTGCCGCCGGCCTTCCTGGCGCAGATGGCGCGCGAGATCGAGCACGTGTCGTACTTCAAGATGGAGACGGCCGGGGCGGCGGGCAAGCTGCGCGAGCTGATCCGCCTGGGAGGCGATGCGGTGGAAGGCCCGTGGGATGGCGAGGAGGGCATCACGTTGCTGGCCGACCTGGACGCGGGCGCCACCGGCGCCATGACCGGCGGCGGCTTCGCCGACGGCATCCGGCCCATCATCGAGGCGCATCGGCGTGGCGATCACGACACGGCGTTCGCGCAGTATCAGCGCTGGCTGCCGCTGATCAACTACGAGAACCGCCAGGCAGGCTTCCTGGCGGCCAAGGCGTTGATGCGGGCGGGCGGCATCATCGCCTGCGACGCGCCGCGCCATCCCTGGCCCGCCCTGTCCGCCGAGACGCGCGCGGGGTTGCTGGCGACGGCGCGCCGCCTGGATCCGCTGGTGCTGCGCTGGGCGCGCTGAACGCGCTGAACGCGCGGGCGGCCTGGCCCCCGGGGGCTTTCGCGGACCGCGAAAGCCCTTTTCACGTAATGTCGATTGCCCTGCGCCGGGCCTTGCGGGCAGACTCTGGCCAGTGATACGCAAGCCGACAAGACGGAGGAGACCATGGCAGCGCAGATACTGGCCGGCATACGCGTGCTGGAGCTGGGCCAATTGATTGCCGGGCCTTTCGCGGCCAAGACGCTGGCGGATTTCGGCGCGCAGGTCGTCAAGATCGAGCCGCCCGGGCAAGGCGATCCGCTGCGCAAGTGGCGCCTGCTGCATGAGGGCACTTCCGTCTGGTGGGAAGCGCAGTCGCGCAACAAGCAATCCGTGTGCGTCGATCTTCGGCAGCCCGAAGGGCAGGACGTCGTGCGCATGCTGGTCGCCGAGGCCGACGTGCTGATCGAGAACTTCCGGCCCGGCACGCTCGAGAAGTGGGGCATGTCCTGGGAAGCGCTGCATGCGCTCAATCCCCGGCTGATCATGCTGCGCGTGTCGGGTTATGGGCAGACCGGCCCCAAGGCGCGCGAGCCGGGTTTCGCCGCCATCGGCGAGGCCATGGCCGGCGTGCGCTACCTCAATGGCGAACCCGGACGCGCGCCGGTGCGTGGCGGCCTGTCTCTGGGGGACACCATTGCCGGCTTGCATGGCGCCCTGGGCGTGATGATGGCGCTGTACCAGCGCGACGCGCGCGGCGGCGTGGGGCAGGTGATCGATGCCGCCCTGTACGAGAGCCTGTTCAACCTGACCGAAAGCCTGTTGCCCGAGTACTCCGTGTTCGGCGCCGTGCGGCAGCCGTCCGGCGCGGCGCTGCCGGGTATCGCGCCGTCCAATGCGTATCTGTGCCGCGACGGCTATGTGCTGATTGCCGGCAATGGCGATGGCATTTTCACGCGCCTGATGGCGCGCATCGGCCGCGACGACCTCGGGAAGGATCCCGGCCTGGCGCGCAACGATGGCCGCGCCGCGCGCGTGCAGGAACTGGATGCCGCCATCGGCGCGTGGACGATCGAGCGCGACATCGACGACGTGCTGCAAGCCATGCGCGAGGCCGACGTGCCGGCCGGCCGCGTGTATTCGGTGGCCGACATCGCCACCGATCCGCATTACCGCGAGCGCGGCGCCATCATCGGCGTGAAGGCCGCCAGCGGCATCGACGTGCAGATGCCCGCCGTGTTTCCCATCCTGTCGGGCAATCCCGGCGCCGTGCATCATCGCGCGCCCACGCTGGGCGAGCATACCGACGCCGTGCTTCGGGCCGCTGGCCTGGATGCCGGGCAGATCGCGCGGCTGCGCGCCCAGGGAGTCATCGCATGAACAAGGGTTCCGCCCGTATCGAGATCAACGAAGTCGGACCGCGCGACGGCCTGCAGATCGAGAAGGCCATGGTCGCCACAGCCGCCAAAGTCGCTTTCGTCGACGCCTTGTCCGCCTGCGGCTTCGCGCGCATCGAGGTCACCAGCTTCACGTCGCCCAAGGCGATTCCCGCGCTGGCGGATGCGCAGGACGTCATGCGCGGCATCCAGCGCAAGCCCGGCGTGATCTATACCGCGCTGGTGCCCAACGTCCGTGGGCTGGAGCGCGCGCTCGAATGCGGTGTCGACGAGATGAACCTCGTCATGTCGTCCAGCGAGACGCACAACCGCGCCAACCTGCGCATGACGCGCGAGCAGTCGCTGGCCGAGCTGAGCGCCGTGCTGCGCGCCGCGGGCCAGGCCGGCGCGCCTTGCAACGTGTCCTTGTCCACGGCGTTCGGCTGCCCCTTCGATGGCGACGTGCCGGCCGACGAGGTGCTGCGCCTGGCGCATGCGCTGGTCGCTGCGGGCGCCACGGGGATCACTTTGTGCGACACCACGGGCATGGCGTTTCCCACGCAGGTGGCGGCGCTGTGCGAGCGCGCCGCGCGCGAATTGCCCGGCACGGCATTGACCGTGCACCTGCACAATACGCGCGGCATGGCGCTGGCCAATGCCGTGGCGGCCTGGCAGACCGGCATCACGCGGTTCGACGCGGCGGCGGGCGGCCTGGGCGGCTGTCCCTATGCGCCGGGCGCCAGTGGCAACGTCAACACGGAAGAGATCGTGCACATGTTCGCGTGCATGGGCGTGGACACCGGGGTCGACCTGCCCGCGCTGATGGAGATCGTGCGCGGCCTGCCTTCGCTGGTCGAGCGTGAACTGGCCAACCCGCTGCTGGCGGCCGGTCCGCGCCTGGCCACGCACGCGCCGCCGGCCTGGCTGGCCGAGCGTTTCCCAGCCTAGTTTCCTGTCGGACGCCAGTTTTCGCGCTGCCTGTGCATCCAGGCGGCCGGGGCGTGCTCGTGCCCGCGTTTTCCATCGTGCCGTTGAGCCATTCGCGCATGCGCGCCCCATTCGCAGCACCGCTTTCCCCATAACATCAAGGAGACTCAAGATGGCTTTTCAACGATTCCACAAACCGTTGCATGCCCTGGTTCCCGGCCTGATGGCCGGCGCCTTCCTGTTGACGGCATCGGGCGCGGCGTCGGCCGCCGGCTATCCCGATCGCCCGGTGTCGCTGATCGTGTCCGCCGCGCCGGGCGGCACCACCGACATCGCCGCGCGCCTGATCGCACAGCCCCTGGGCCAGGCGTTGGGACAGAGCGTGGTGGTCGAGAACCGTCCCGGCGGCTCGGGCGGCATCGCCGCGCAGGCCGTGGCGCGCGCCAAGCCCGATGGCTACACCTTGCTGCTGCAGTACTCGGGCTTCCAGGTGATCACGCCCAGCGTGATGAAGAACATCGGCTGGGATCCCATCAAGGATTTCGCGCCCGTGGCCAACGTGCTGTCGGCGCCGCAGGTCATCGTCGTGCGTCCGGCCCTGCCCATCCACAGCCTGAAAGAGCTGGTGAGCTATGCGAAAGCCAACCCGGGCAAGCTGAACTACGCCTCGTCGGGCAACGGCTCGCTGCAGCAGGTGGCCACCGAACTGCTGAATCAACAGGCCGGCATCCAGACGGCGCATATCCCGTACAAGGGCACCGGACCCGCATTGAACGATCTGCTGGGCGGGGCGGTGGACATGACCATCACGACGCCGCCGCCGCTGCTGGGCCAGATCCATGCCGGCAAGCTGCGCGCGCTGGCCGTCACCGGCGAGAGCCGCCTGCCGTCATTGCCCGACGTGCCCACCACCACGCAGGCCGGTTATCCCGACCTGCAGGTGTCCTCGTGGTTCGCCATGTACGCGCCCGCGGGCACGCCGCCCGAGGTGGTCAACAGGCTGGCGGGCGAGATCGAGAAAATCATGAAGAGCGATGCGTTCCGCCAGAAGGCGGCCGAGCAGGGCGCCGAGGCGCGCTTCATGGGTCCGAAGGAATTGGGGGACTACACGCGCGAGGAACTGGCGCGCTGGAGCAAGGTGGTGAAGGCGGCCAACATCACGGCCGAGTAAGCCGTCATCGGTTCACCCACGGCGGCGGCGCAAGGCAGGCGCCGCCGTGGCGTTTGCGCGGATGCGATCAGGTCAGCGACAGGCCGAGCACGAGCCCGCCGTTGACCGACGCGCATTTCAGCACCTGCTCGTGCAAGGACGAGCGGCGGGACTGGGCGCCTGCCTTGTAGCGGTCCAGCATCGGGAAGGAGACGCTGCCCAGCAGCGCCCGTCCGGCCGCCCCGTGCGGGCTGTGCCGAGGCGAGCCCGCCTGCGCCCTGGCTTGCGTGCGCCGGTCTTCGGGACGCCCCGGCACATTGCCGATCAGGCTGCCCAACCCGGTGCCGGCGGCCACGCTGACGGCATAGATGAGCAAGCCTTTCACGTAGGTGCTCCACGGCTGCTCGGCCGTCGTGAGGATGCCGGCGATGGTTTGCGCGGACAGTTCGGCCGCGCCGGACGTGGCGGGGCCGCGTTCGGGCTCGGCGTGCGCGATCTGGGACAGCACCAGGGGAGCGGGTTGCGCGTCGCCCTGGCTGCCCGGACGGGTTTCGATGTAGATGCGCTGGGTGCCGTTGTCCGTGCAGCGCGGTGCTGGCCAGGCCTGGTATCGGCCGGACAGGGGCACGGGTTCGGCGTGAAGCTGCGCGTAGGCCGCCCGTTGGGCGCCGCGCCGTTCGATGACCAGTTCACGGCCCAGGCCGATGTCCATGCAGACCGGCGTGCCTTCCGTTTCCGACTGGCGCAGGGCCGCCAGCACGTCCTGCTGCCGGGGGCGCGGATGGCCGCTCGCGGCGCTGGCGTGCAGCGACTGGAGGGTATTGGCCGCGTAGGCGTCCAGTTCGCCCAGGATCAGGCCGCCGATGATGGCGACGACCTGCTGGACCGTGCCGTCCCCGGCCGCTTCGCAGGCCGCGTCGAAACTGATGTTGACAGACGGCGTGCCCTCGGGGGCGAGGTCCAGGCTTTGTGTCTGCGGGTTGATGGCCAGGCGGTAGCGCTCGCGCATCGACAGGACCAGCGTGCCGCCGGCGTTCAGCGTGACCCGGATCTCTTGCGTGTCCACCGTGACCGCATCGTCGGCAATGCGGAATACCAGCTTGCCGGCCGGGATCTCGGCGTCGAATGTTTCCGTGTGCGAGGCGGTCAGCGCCTGCGGCGGCACCAGCAGGTACTCGCCCGCCGCATCCCGGTAGTATTTCAGCTTGATCGGGCTGTCGTTGGCGATCTCGCCCGCGCTGCCTTTCGGCTTGAACTTCCCGGACAGGGTCTTGTCCAGCGTCGTGTTGATGTGCCGCAGGAAAGTGCCCCGGGTCACGGCCTCGGGGCTGATGATGACGGCGGCATCGAGTCCCGGGTTGGTGGGAATCGCCTGGGCGAGGACGTTTGCCTCGACGGGCTGGGTGCCCTCGGACCGTACCAGCACCGCCAGAATGCCATCGTCCGCATCAGGAAGATCGGCGGTGGCGTACTGGTAATCGTCCGGGTGCAACCACGTGACGCCGGCCTTGCGGGCCAGGTCCTGGCTCAGCACCGTCGATAGCGGCATGGCATCGAGCAGTGCCGCCAGGCGATTCTGCAGGGGCGACTTGATGATGCTGATCAGTTCGCGTTCGATCCCGAAGATCTCGAACGAATTCATGAAGGGGGCGGGAAGCGTCGCCATGTCCAGCGTCAGGCTTTCGATCAGCTCCTTCTGTTCGCCCGGGCGGGTCTGGACGTGCAGGTGCAGCAGGTCGTCCTGGCCGGCGTCGGCGGTGAACGCCAGCGTGGTCCGCACGACGAGATCGAAGGAAAACGGTCCTGAAAGCGATGGGCCGCCGACGCGCTGGTAGCGGTTCGCCTCGACCCGCAGGCGCCACCTGAGGACGGTGCCCGACCCGCCGGTGGCCAACTGCACATTCGTGACGATGGCCTTGTCCAGCCGGCCATTGTTGTTGGCGCCCTTCAGGTCGATGTCGCCGCCCTGCGTCCAGGGCGCGGGGGGCCAGGCCGACGCGCTGAGCGCGCGGTTCAGCGTGCTGTACTTGACTGCATATACCGCGTCCCACCCGAGCGTGGCGTCCGTCAGTGAATCGGGTGTCGGGAAGACGCACGCGCTCGGGTCGAGGGGGGAATCCGTCATCACTTTCAGTGGTCCTGTGGTGGCGGACGAGGGCGGACTCGCGTTGTGCGGGGTGAGGACGCAGCAGGGCGAGAAAGCCGGCGAGTCGCAATTCCTCGTCTTGTTACAGACCTTATCAAATACAATGAACCCCCTCCCATCGCAGGTTTGCTGGAATGCAGGGGACGTTTGCCGGACGGAAAAATATTTGCAGCCAAGGGGAACTGCCGTGGCTGTGCCACAACGCCCGTACGGCCAGCCATGAAAGAATGCGCGCCATGACAGCCCCTCTCTCTCGTCCAGCCATCGGCCCGTTCTCGGGCCTGCGGGTGCTGGTGGTGGACGACTGCGCCGAAGACCGCATGCTGCTGATGGATTTCCTCGGCGGGCAGGGTTGCCGGGTCTACATTGCGGTCGATGGCCATGACGGCTATCGCAAGGCGCAACTGGTGGTGCCCGATCTGGTGCTGATGGACGTCACCATGCCGTCGTGCGACGGGCTGGCCGCCTGCCGCCTGATCAAGGCCGATCAGTCCACCCGCAACATTCCGCTCATCTTCCTCAGCGCGGCGGTGCTGCCCGCCGAACGCGTCGCCGGCCTGGCGGCCGGGGCGGTCGACTACGTGACCAAGCCCTTCGATTTCGAAGAAGTGCGGCTGCGGCTGCTGGTGCATCTGCGCAATTCCCTGCCCGTGGCCGCCGCCGCCCCGGCGCCGGCGGTGGCGTCCGACGCCGCCCAGGCCAGCCCGACGCTGGACGGCGTGCTGTTCCGCGCGGCGCGCAAGATGCTGTCCGAACGCCTGGACTACACCCCCGAACTCGACGAGCTTGCCCACGCCGTGGGCACCAATGCGCGCCGCCTGAACCTGGCGTTCCGGCGCTGCGCCGGCGCCACCGTCTTCGAATTCCTGCGCGAAGAGCGCATGCGCGAGGCGCGCCGGCTGCTGTGCGAGACGGGCCTGGACGTCCAGGCCATCGCCCAGTCCGTCGGGTATGGCAACCGGGGCAATTTCTCCACGGCATTCCGCGAGCGTTTCGGCATGTCGCCCAGCGCCTTGCGCCACACGCCCGGCGCGGATGGGTAGTTCCTCTCGAACCGTCCGGGCGCGATCCGCGATGCATATGGAGCACCCTTCCCGGCTGCGCGGGCTGTTCCCGCTGCTCGTCCTGTGGCTGTGCGGCGTCTTCTGCCTGCAGGGCGACGCCTGGGCGCGGGAGGCCGCGCCGCGTGCGCCCGTCGACCTGGCCAGCGTGGCCGACCGGCTGCCCCTGGCCGATCATCTGTCCAGCTTCCAGGATCGCGACGGCCTGCTGACCGCCGAGCAGGCGTTGCGGCGCGACTGGCCGGCGGCCTCGGCGCAGCGGCTGAATCGCGGGTTCACGGCCTCGGCCATCTGGCTGCGGGGCGAGTTCGTCAACAACGGCCAGGCGCCCGCGCTGCGCTGGCTGTCCGTCGGCGTGCCGCGCCTGGAAGACGTGCGGTTCTTCGTGTTCCGTTCCGGGGCCACCGAGCCCAGCCGGACGGTGCTGGCCGGCAACCGCCTGCCCATCGGCGAAGGGCCGGTTCCGTCGGCGCTGTCCGTGCTGGACCTGACGCTGCAGCCCGGCGAGCGCGCGACCGTGCTGATCCGCGTGCAGAGCCGCTCGGCCGTCACCATCGATGCGGCCCTGTGGATGCCCGACGCCTTTCGCGAGGCGGATCAGCGCGGCGGCGTGATTCTCATGCTGCTGGAAGGCGGCCTGGCCATGATCGCCGTCTACGCCCTGGTGCTGGGCCTGGCGCAACGCGACGTCGTGTTCCTGCTGCTGGGCGTCTCGCTGGTCGCCGAGATCTTCTACAGCCTGTCCTTCCAGGGGTTGCTCTATCGCTACCTGCTGACGGACGGGGGCGAGGCCGTGCTGCGGGCGCCCAGTGTGTTTTCCACCTTGGCCATGTCGCTGTTCAGCCTGATGGCCATGCTGTTCGCCGGCCTGCACCGCATCCGGTACTGGAAATGGATCTACTGCGTGCTGTCCGGCGCGGGGCTGCTCGGGGCGGTATGGGCGGCCTTCGGCGACTACCGCTACGCCGCCCTGTCGCTCACCAGCCTGGTGTTCCTGCTCAATCTGGTCTGGGTGGTGTCGATGATCGACGGCTGGCGGCGTGGCCATGCCAATGCCCGCCTGTTCCTGCTGTCCTTCTCCATCTACTGCGCGGCGCTGTTCGTGCGCCTGGCCTTCATCCACGGCTGGCTGCCGGGCCGCTGGGGCGGCGGCCCCGAGATCGCCTGGGACCTGCTGTCCGTGTCGCTGATGATGGCGATGATCCTGTATGGCCGCTCGCGCCAGTTGCGCGAAGCCCGCGAGGCCGCGCAGCGCGAGCTGTTCGAGGCTCGGGGCCGTGAGCAGGAGCGCCTGGAGCGCGCCGTGACCGAACGCACCCAGGCCCTGCGGGAGGCGCTGATCGCCGCCGACGAGGCCAGCCGGGTGCGCCAGGACTTCCTGGCGCGCATCAGCCACGACCTGCGCACGCCCCTGACCTCGATCATCGGCTTCGCCGACCTGATCCAGGCGGGCGGGCGCGACGATGCGCCGCGCGGCGCCATCATCCGGCGCAGCGCGGACCACATGCTGGGCATGGTCAACGACCTGATCGACTACGCGGCCGGCGCCGATGGGCAGGCCGTGCGTCCTGCGCCGGTGTACATACATGCCTTGCTGGACACCGTGGCCAAGGAGGCGGCCTCGCTGGCCGCGCGCCGCGGCAACCGCTTCGTGCTGGAAGTCGCCGGCGGCTTGCCCGCCGTGCTGGAAATGGACGGCAAGCGGGTGCGGCAGGTGCTGGGCAACCTGATCGACAATGCGGTCAAGTTCACCGCCGAGGGCACCGTGTCGCTGCACGTCGCCTATGCGGACGCGATCGAAGGCCAGTCGGGCACCTTGCAACTGGCCATCGTCGATACGGGTTGCGGCATCGCCCTCCAGGACCAGGAGCGCATCTTCGAACCCTTCCAGCGCCTGGACGCCGCGCGCGACCAGCCCGGCGTGGGCCTGGGGCTGTCGATCGTGCAGCAGTGGGTGCAGCGCATGCACGGCACGCTGGAAGTGCTCAGCGCCGTGGGAACGGGCACGACCTTCCTTTTCACCTTGCCCACGCGCGCCCTGGACGAGTCCCAGGTCGTGCTGCATTACATGCCCGATGCGGCGGCCGTGCTGCCGCCCATCGACGGGCAGGGCCGGCGCATCTGGGTGGCCGAGGATACGCCCGAGATCCGCGACTTCCTGGTCGAGGAACTGGCGAGCCTGGGCTTCGAGGTGGAAAGCAGCGACGACGGCCTGGCCATGCTGGCCCGCATCGCCTTGCCCGATGCGCAGGCGCCCGACCTGATCCTGACCGATCACGACATGGCGGGCGCCGACGGCATGGCCGTCCTGGCGGCGGCCAAGCAGCGGTGGGGGAACGTGCCGGTCGTGGTGGTGTCGGCGACGCCGCACGTCGCGGAGGACGACGCCGAAGCGGGCGTGCTGGCCTACGACGCGAGCCTGCTCAAGCCCGTGAACCTGGCGGAGTTGCGCAACACGCTGGCGCGCCTGCTGGCGCTGCCGCGTTCGCAGGCCATGCCCGCCGTCGCCGAGCCGCGGAACGGCCCGCAGCGGCCCGGCGCCGAGGCCCTGGCCAACGGACGCCGCCTGCTGGACAGCGGCGCCGTGTCGGACCTGGTGGATTGGGCCGATGGGCTGCAGGCCGAGGATGCGCGCCTGGCGGTGTTCTGCGAGGAGGTCAGGCGGCTGGCCCGCATGGGAGACCTGCAGGGGCTGCAAGGGCTCTGCGCGGCCTAGGGGCCGCGCGTGCCGACGGGGGGCTTCCGGAAGACCGGAACACCCCAACGGTACGCAGAGCCAAAGCGTTTGGCAGGCGCCGGACAGCCGCATCGGCCGAGCCAGCCATGCCATGCCATGCTGTCAACGATAGGCGAGCGCCATCGGCATGGCGGGCGGGTTGCGCTTCTGCTGAGCCTGCGCTTGCGGCGCCGGTCCGGCATCCAGCACGAAGCCGCCCACCAGCTGCGCCAGGTGCGCCGCCTGCTCCTGCAGCGATTGCGCGGCGGCGGCGGCTTCTTCCACCAGCGCGGCGTTCTGCTGCGTGACGTGATCCATCTGGTTCACCGCCTTGCCCACCTCGCCGATGCCGGTGCTCTGCTCGTGGCTGGCCACGTCGATCTCGCGCACGATCTGCGTGACGCGCTCCACGCTGGCCACCACCTGGTCCATCGTGCCGCCGGCCTGGCGCACCAGCGAGCTGCCGGTGTTGACCTGCGACACCGACGATTCGATCAGCGCCTTGATTTCGCGCGCCGCCGTGGCGCTGCGCTGCGCCAGGCTGCGCACTTCGCTGGCCACCACCGCGAAGCCGCGGCCCTGTTCGCCCGCACGCGCGGCTTCCACCGCGGCGTTCAGCGCCAGGATGTTGGTCTGGAAGGCAATCCCGTCGATCACGCCGATGATGTCCACGATCTTGCGCGACGAGGCTTCGATGCCGTCCATCGTCGACACGACGCTGCGCACCACCGCGCCGCCTTCCGAGGCCACCTGCGAGGCCTGCCCGGCCAGCGTGGCTGCCTGCGCGGCATTGTCGGCGTTGTGCCGCACGGTCGAGGTCAGCTCTTCCATGGCGGCCGCCGTCTGCTGCAGCGAGCCGGCCTGCTGCGAGGTGCGGTCGGACAGGTCGTTGTTGCCGCTGGAGATTTCCGAGCTGGCGGCGCGCACCGTCTCGGACACCGTGCGGATCTGCCGCAGGATCGAGGCGATCTTGTCGGCGAACAGGTTGAACGCGATGCTGATGCGCGCCAGCTCGTCCTCTCCCTTGACCGGCAGGCGGCGCGTCAGGTCGCCGTGGCCCGAGGCGATGTCTTCCAGGGCGGCCTGCACTTGCGGCAGGCCGCGCAACTGGCGCGTCACCGTCACCGTCAGCAGCGCGATCGCGGCCAGCAGCGCCAGCAGCGTCGTGAACGCGGCCAGCTTGATCAGGTCGGTCACGGGTTGCGTGGCCTCGGCGCGGTCGACGGCGATGACCAGCGTCCACGGCGTGCCGGCCACGGCGCTGGCGTAGAGCATCTGCATCGCGCCGCCGATCTCCTGCTCTTCTTTGCCGCCGTCGCGCGCCAGTTGCTGAAGCCGCGCCAGGTTCAGGTCGGGGTCGATGGCCGTCACCGGCTTCAGCGTGAGCTCGGTGTCGGGGTGGGCGAGGATGTTGCCCTTGTCGTCCAGCAGGAAGGCCACGCTGCGGGTGGAGGCCCGGATCTCGGAAACCATCTTGGCCATGCTGTCGATCAACATGTCTGTGCCGACCACCGCGATCACCTTGCCGTCGCGGCGCACGGCCTCGACGAAGCTCACGCACAGTTTGCCGGTGGTGGCGTCGGTATAGACGGGCGTGATGGCCGGACCGTCGGTGGCCGAGGCCTGCTGGTACCAGGGGCGCGCGGTGCCGTCATAGTTCGGCGGCATGGCATGGTTGAACAGCACGCGCTTGTCGGCGTAGACGATATAGGCGTCATCGAAGCTGCCTGCCTGCTGGGCTGCCGCGGCCATGCGCAGAGCCTCGGCGTCGGGCTGGTTCACCGCCTGTTTGATGGAGCCGGTGACGCGCTGTTTTTCGGCCACCCAGCCGGCCAGGGCGGCGGAGCGGTCATGGGTCAACTGGGCGATGTGGGCGTCGACCTGCTTCAATGTGTCCTGCCGGGCCACAAGGACCGTGGCGAGGGACAGCGCGAGCATCGACAGGACGGTGATGGCAACGCAAAGGGCTATCAGGCGATAGCGAAGAGACTTCAGCATGGGAGAAGAAACTCCGGCAGCGCGCAGCCCGAAGGGGGTGCGATCCTCGGCAGTTTATGGATGGTTTGTGACAGAACGAAACGCTTCGGCCCCCGTGGGCGAAGGGCGTTGTTTCGCGGTTCCAGCGTCGGGATTCGGGGGCGAAACCGGCGATCGCGGGGGGCGAACGCGGCGCGGCAGGGATCTGGAGTAGAATCGCTGGCTTGCGGCGGGCGGTGTGCAATGCACCGCCAGGTTTGGCGGCCCGTTACCGGGCCGCGGCGGCGCCGGCAATGCGGGTGTAGTTCAATGGTAGAACGGCGGCTTCCCAAGCCTCAAGCGTGGGTTCGATTCCCATCACCCGCTCCACTTCGACTTTCCAGGGCGTTCCAAGGAAGTCCATGGCGTGTTGCAAGCCATTGTCGCGGTTCGGGTTTTCCGGAAAATCCGTTCAACTCGCTTTCATGAAGTTGGGATCATGCGTTCGGACCTCATGGCCGGGCAGGCCAAGTCCCCTGGCAAGCCATACGCGCTGGCCGACTTCGACGGCCGCTATCGCTACGTTTCCGCCAGCGTCCATTCACCTGTCATCCTTGGGTTCGCCGAAGAGACAGGCCCCACGCAACGGTGGCGCACAAGCCCACGGCGAGGCTCGCCAGTGCCGATTGGACGAAGCCGGAGGACGCGGCTGCCAGCACCACGCTCGGCTTGCGGACAACCTCTCACCAGTTCGGGAGATCCGTTCCCGGCGGTACTGACGGTCGCGCATAGCCGGCCGGTGTTCGCGCCAGTTGCGCGCTGGGGCACACGGCGCGCAGCAGGCCGAAGCCGGAGATTTCGTCGGTCAGCCAGTGGCTGAGGTCCGGCCTGCCAGCCCGCAAGCCTTCTTCGATTCGCCCCAGCCCGCGCAGCCAGTGCCCGGTCTGCGCCAGCGACACCTGCACGTGCCAGCTTCCCCCTTCGCGCGACTGTCGCCACAGCGCGGCGGCGGCGCCGAAGGCCATCAGGAAGCCGCTGGCCTGGTCGAGGATCTGCATCGGCAGCGCGCGCGGCTTGCCGTCGCCCGCCGCCTCGCCCTCGGCGTGATTGAAACCCATCGCCGTCTGCACCAGCGAATCGAAACCGCGCCGGCCGGCCCAGGGCCCTTGCGTGCCGTAGGCGGTCAGCGACACGGCGACGATGCCGGGCCGGCGCGCGGCCAGGGCCTCGGGCGAGAAGCCGAGCGCGGCCAGGCCGCCGGGCCGGTACCCCTGCGAAAACACGTGGGCGTCTTCCACGAGCCGCCACAGTGCCTCGCGCCCGGTCTCGCTGCGCAGGTCGATGTGCGCCGAGCGCTTGCCGCGGCTGGTTTCGGCGATGGCGGCGATATTGGGCAGGTTCGGTGAATTGACCAGCATCACGTCCGCGCCGAACGACGCCAGCGCCCGCCCACCGACGGGGCCGGCCAGGATGCGCGTGAGATCGAGGACTCGCAGGCCGGCGAGCGGCCGTTCATCCGCCGCCAGGGCCGGCAGTGCGCGCGCAGGCGCGTCGGCGAACCGGGTGATCGTCATCAGCGGTTGCGCGGCCACGGCCCGGCCCTGGGGCGTGGCATCCCACTCGGCGAAGCTGCGCAGCGCCGTGGCCACCAGCGCGTGGTCGGCCGCGTCCTGCTCGAAGTCCAGCGCCTTCCAACCCCGCAGGGCCTGCTCGGCGTCGGCGCGCGTGGCGGTTGCCGGGTCCAGGCCCAGCAGGCGCAATGCGCCATCGCGGTGGTGCGGGAAGTTGGTGTGGACACGCACGTGGCCATCGGCGCAGCGGTACAGGCCGGCGAACGGGTCCCACAGCTCGGGCTCCTGGCCGTCGAGCGTGAACCAGCCGGTGCATTCGGCGGCGGCGTGGGTCATGTCCACGGCGACACGCTGGCGCGGCGCCCCCCGCGCTTGGCCCAGTTCGCAGGCGGCGAGCGCGGCCGCGGCAATGCTGGCCTGCGCGGCAGTGCCGACGGCGAAGGACGAGGGGAACACCGGCTCGCGGCCCGTCAGCGCGATCCCGGCCAGCGCCTGAGGCGGCAGCCCGCCCAGCGACCAGAGCGCGGCCAGTGCATCGAGCGGATTCATCGTATGGACTCCTCACAGAAAGTTCGCCAACTGAATCGACACGGCGCCCCGTCGGTCGAGCGGGATTGGCAGATCCAGGCGGGCGGCATGGCCGGTGCCGCGTTGTCCGAAAACGCAGCGGACCGCGGAAAGCAGCATCGCCCGCCATCGACGATGCAGGGGAGCGCCGTACTAGCACAGGCGTGGGCGTCGCGCGCCCGCTGCAAGCGATCCATCATGCGCCCGCCTTCAGCCCGAAGTACGCCGCGAGCGCCAGGCCGGTCGCCATGATCGTCCAACGCGGGGCCAGCGGCGGAATCCAGCGCGCCAGCCGCGCGCCGGCATGGCCCCCCACGATCGCGCCCAGCAGCACCGCACGGCCTTGCGCCCGGGCGATCGACCTGGTGGCGACGAAGAGCATCACCGCGGCACCGGTCACGACGGTGGCCATCGCGTTCTTGACGGCGCTGGCCTCCTGGACGTCACGCACATCCGATAGAGTCAGGATCGCCATCAGCATGATACCCAGGCCGGCGCCGAAGTAGCCGCCATAGAGTGCGGTCAGGAACTCCGCCTCCGCCGCCAGCAGCGGCACTTGACCGCGCGCATGCCGCTCGATGGCCTGGCGCAGCCACGGCCCCAGGACGAACGGCACGGTCGCGACGAGGATCGGCCACGGCACCAGCCGGCTGAACTGCGCCTCTCCGGTGAACACCAGCAGTGTGGCGCCCACCAGCAAACCGGCTCCGGCCACCGCATTGCAGATGCCGCCGATCATGCCGGCACCGGCCAGCAGCAGGAAGGTTCCGATGTCCATGCCGCTCGCACCTCAGTTCGTCGGCCTGGACAGGGCCAGACGCAGGCCAAACCCCATCAGCGCCAGGCCGGTGAGCGCATCGAGCGAGCGCATCACCGTGGGCCGGCGCAGCCAGCGTGCCAGGGGCCGCGTGGCCAGCACCAGTGCGGCGAACCAGAACAGTCCCATCGCGGCGTGGATGCCGGCCAACAGCACGCTGAACCCGACCACCGGCACATCGGCGGGAACGAACTGTGGCAGGAGGCTCACGTAGAACACCCCGACCTTGGGATTGAGCAGATTCGTCAGCAGACCGCGCAGGAACCAGCGCTCGCCACGCACGAGCGGCGGATCGCCTGCGGGCAGCGTCGGCCGGCTCTTGAGCGCGCCAGAGATCAGCTTCCAGCCGAGCCAGAGCAGATAGGCCGCGCCCGCGATCTGCAGCAGGGTGTAGGCGAGTCGGCAGACCGCGAGCACCGCGCCGAGCCCGAGCGCCGCGACCAGCCCCCAGATCAGCACGCCGGTCACGATGCCGCCGCCCGCCATCATCGCCTTGCGCCCCCCTTCCACAGCGGCCGTGCGCAGCACCAGCGCCGTGTCCAGGCCGGGGGTCAAGGTGAGCAGCAGCGCCGTCAGCGTGAAGCCCAGGATCGCGGTCGATGCATCCATTGAGGGAACTCCGTCAGAGCACAGACAAGTCGAGTGACTCGCTGTACGTCGTCGATTCGATGGTCTTGACGATGGCTTGGCCGCAGATCACCGCGCCACGCGCCGGGTCGTAGGTCAGGCTCGGGTCGCCATACAGCTCCCAGCCGCTGTTCAGGGCAGCGGTGACGCGGTGGCAGAATGCCGCGTCGTCGACTCCGGTCAGGTAGCGATACGCGCGCATGCTCATGCTCCCGGTCGATTCGATGCCGGCATCCGGACGCGCAGCCCCGCACCGAATGCCTGCAGCAGATGCCAGCCGGTGTCCCAGGCGCCCACGCCGCTGGCGGCATTGATGTGCCCGAAGGCGCCGACTTCCACGCATCCCGCCGCCCAGCCCATGGCCATGCGCCGGGCGTGCTCCAGCGAGCCATACGGGTCGTCGCTGCTGGCGGCCACCAGTGCGGGAAACGGCAGGGGACCGGTCGGTGGCGGGCCGAACTCGCGCGCCTCGCCCGGAAACGCCGGTGCGCCGGGGTCCGGGACGGCAACGAGGAAGGCGCCCCGGACCTGCGCGATCCGATGCTGGATGTCTTCTCCGATTTCCGGCCGCGATGCCCAGTGCGCGACGAGCAGGCACGAAAGGCTGTGCGCGACCAGGACGACGGGGGCGGCGCACTCGTCGATGGCCGCATCGAGCGCCTGCAGCCAGTCGGCCAGGTCCGGCCTGTCCCAGTCGGCAGGCTGGAATGGCCGGCCATGTTCCTGGCGCGACGCCCAGAGCGTCTGCCAATGCTCCGGCCCGGAGTTGCCGATACCGGGAAGCATCAAGAGTCGAACGGTCTGAAGGTGGCTCATGGTGGCGTGCGCGGATATCCGGAGTGAGGTTGTCTGGCTTGAGACCTTAAGACCGATGCGTCGAATTGCCGAGTGAGAAGGTCTCAGCAAGCGTCGAGAAAAGCTCAATGGTCAGCTCGAATGGCCTTGGCTATCGTCGAAGCGCATTTCCTTCACAACCGACGAAGAAGCCCCCGAGTTCGCCATGCTCGATATCCCGCTCCTGATTTCCTACGTCCTGGCGGCCTGGCTGTCCATCCTTACGCCCGGCCCGGCCATCCTGCTGGCGATGCGCAATGGCGCTCGCCAGGGCGTGGTCGCGAGCCTGTGGTCGACGCTGGGCAACATGCTGGGGTTGCTCGTGGTTTCCGCGGCGGTCGCGTGGGGCGTCGGCCTGTTCCTGCTCGCCTCCGCCCATGCGATGACCGCACTGCGGCTGGCCGGCGCCGCCTATCTGGGGTACCTCGGTCTTCGCTTGTTTGTTCAGGGCAGACACACGCGGCCGCCGGAGTCCGGTGCCCATGGCGCGGGGCCGGTGCACGGCTTCGCGCTGGCGAAGGAAGGATTCCTGGTGGCGACATCCAATCCGAAATCGATCCTCTTCTTCACCGCCTTCTTCCCCCAGTTCGTCCGGGCCGATCAGGCGCTCATCCCTCAGTTCATGGGCCTGACCGCGATCTTCGTGATCCTCAGCGGCGCCACCTTGACCGGCTGCGCCGCCATCGCAAGCCGGGTCCAGGGAGCATTGGGCACTTCCGTCTGGCGCCAGCGTTGCACGCGCCTGGCGGGGATCGGCTTCCTCGGATTCGCCGCATGGATACTCCTGTGGAGGCCGTCGAGCGGCGGCACGTTCGGCCGCCCGGTGCAGTTCCTCGGCCACTGCCACGAAACAGCGCAGGTGTCGATGCTCCATCGCGCCACCTACGCGTACGTGAGGCCGGGAGCTTGATTCACGCGAGCGGCTCCTGCGGCGCCGTGCCGGACAGCAGCGCCGTGATCGGCAAGGGTTGGAACAAGGGCTCGCGGCCGAGGACCTTCAGGCCGCCAGGACCGCTTTCGAGCAATCGGCGCTCTTCGCGCGCGACGAACAGTTCGGTGCGATAGCCATCGCATTCGGGAAGTCGTTGCAGCAGGTCGCGGATCGCATCGCCCGCCCAGGGCGTTTCGCTGTCGAACTGGCCCAGCAGACGGCCATGCCGGGAAATCACGAGGCGGTAGGCATTCATGGCCGGACACTCCCGTCCATCGCGTGTATCGCCATCTCCTCCCAGCCCAGGCGCCGGGTGCGGGTCAGTTGCTCGGCGGTTTCGCCGCAGGCGCGCTCGACGGCCTGAGGCATCTCGATGCCAAGCAGGCAATGGCCGGTCAGGCGCGCGGCGAAGTAGTCGCCGGCCCCCTTCACCACGCAGGGCACGCGGGGATGCTCGAAGAGGGTCGATACCCCGTCCCGCGTCTCCAGCAGCGTCTGGACGACGGCGCTTTCGGGATCATCCTGGACACTGGTCACCACCACCCATTGGGCGGGGCCGCGCAACAGCGCGCGGGCAGCCTCGCGGCAATCCGCCAGACCGTGCAGCGTTCTGCCGGTGATCTGCTCCAGCTCGAACCGATTGGGGACCAGGCCGTGGGCTTCTGGAATCAGCAGCGTGCGCCAGGCCTCGGCCATGCCGGCCGCCGCATACACGCCCTGGTCGTAGTCGCCAATGACCGGATCCAGGTGCAGGCGCAGTTGCGGGTGGCGCTCGCGCATCGTCGACCACCAGGATGCGAGGATCCGTGCCTGCGACGGCGCGCCGAGGAAGCCGACCTGCACGACGCGAGCGCACGCGGGGATGCCGCGCGCCTCCAGGTCATCCAGCCAGCCGGCGAACCATGCGTCGGGCACCGCGCCGCCATGGACCGAGGGATAGTGCGGGGTGTTGCTGAGCAGTGCGGTCGGCACCGCGGCCGTGAGCAGCCCGCAGGCTTCCAAGGCGGGAATCGCCGCGTTGTTGCCGACCCGTCCATAGACCACCTGGGACTGGATGCTGATGACATCGATGGGCACGGGTTGGGTCACCGTCATTCAGGACGCGCCCCCGTGTCATGCTGCCGGTCCAGCCACGCGCCGATCGCGCGGCGGGCGGCAGCCGCCAGCGTTGCGCCATGCCGCTCGGCATCCGCGCGCAGCGTACGCGGATCGACGCCGGCCTGGGCCAGCTCGCAGCAGTGGCCGATCAGCCAGCGTTCGATCCGGCTGGCATCGGCTTCCAGGTGGAACTGCAGCCCCAGCACCGCGTTGCCGACGGCGTAGGCCTGCTGCGCGCAGCTTTCGGTGCTCGCCAGCGGTTCACTGCCCTCAGGCAGCCCGAAGCGGTCGCCGTGCCAATGCAGCACCGGCACGCCGGCCAGCGGTGCCAGCACCGAGTGGCGGCCCGCATCGGTCAACGTCAGCGCGCCGAAGCCGATCTCCTTGAAACCCATGGGGGCGACGGCGGCGCCGAGCAGGCGCGCGATCAATTGCGC
Source organism: Bordetella ansorpii (assembly GCF_900078705.1). Classification (GTDB taxonomy): domain Bacteria; phylum Pseudomonadota; class Gammaproteobacteria; order Burkholderiales; family Burkholderiaceae_B; genus Bordetella; species Bordetella ansorpii_A. The sequence continues at coordinate 828,741 of NZ_FKIF01000006.1, read as the reverse complement.
GCCCAGACAGATGCCGAGCAGCGGCCGGCCGCTGGCCAGGCGCCGTTCGAGCAGGCGCAGTTCGTCGGCAAGAAAGGGATAGGCCTGTTCGTCGAAGGCGCCGATCGGCCCGCCCAGTGCGATGAGAAGATCGCTTGCCACGGCCTCCTCACGGGCCAGGTCGTCCGTCGCGGGATCGAGGTAGCGCACGTCGAATCCACGCTCGCGCAGCAGCGGTTCGAGCGTGCCGAGGTCTTCGAAATGGATGTGGCGCAGGGCCAGGGCGGTCTTCATGCGGTCTGCTCCGATGCGGTCGATGTCGAGGTCCGGCCGTCGTCGGGCCAGTAATGGCTGTCCGGCGTCGCGCGAGCGCCGAAGATGGCCTGGCCGACGCGCACGACGGTGGCGCCTTCCTCGATGGCCAACTCGAAGTCGCCCGACATCCCCATCGACAGCTCATCCATGCCGATGCCCGCCGGCGCCTCCTGGCGCAGCCGATCGCGCAGTTCGCGCAGCAGCACGAAACAGGGGCGGACCCGCGCCGGATCGGCCGACAGCAGCGCCAGCGTCATCAGGCCACGCACGCGCAGGGTGGAGAAGCCCGGCAGCGCCCGGACGAAGCCGGCCACCTCGGAAGGCGGCAAGCCGAACTTGCTGGCCTCGCCCGAGGTGTTGACCTGCACGAACACATCCAGCGCGCGCCCTTCGGCTTGCAGGCGGCGGTCCAGCGCCTGCGCCACGCGCAGGCTGTCCAGGGCCTGGAACTCGCTGGCGAAGCGTGCCACGACCTTGGCCTTGTTGGTCTGCAGGTGACCGATGACCGACCAGCGCAGGTCGGCGAGATCCACCATCGCTTCGGCCTTGCGCTGCGCCTCCTGCACCTTGTTCTCGCCCAGCTCGCGGCAGCCGGCCGCGTAGGCCAGACGGATGCGCTCCTCCGGCACGGTCTTGCTGACCGGCAGCAGGCGCACATCGGACGGGTCGCGTCCTGCGCGCGTGCAGGCATCGGCGATGCGCCGACGCACCGCCGCCAGATTGCGCCGAAAGTCCTCGACGCTGTGTGCGGTGGGCCAGGAATGCGTCTGTTCGTTCATGGACAAGGGGTTCTCCGTGCTGCTAACATTGTCATAGGACAAAATATACATTGTCACGGAACAAAACGGAATGACCGGAAAAACCGCATCGGACATCTTCGAGCGCATTCGCCGCGAGGCACATGCGGGCCAGCTTGCCGCGGGCCAGACCCTGCCATCCGTGCGCGAGATGGCCGATCGACTGGACGTCAACCGCAACACGGTCGCCGCCGCGTACCGGAAGCTGGTGGCCGCAGGCATTGCCCAGACGCTGGGGCGCAACGGGACGGTGATCCGGCCAGCGGCGCGGCTCGGCGAGCAGGAAGGCCTTTTGCCCGGGTCGGTGCTGGCGGATCTGTCCAGCGGCAATCCGGACCCGGCCTGGCTGCCCGATCCACTGCAGGCGCTGGCAGCCAGCGGCTACCGGCCCGCGCTGTATGGCCAGCCGGTGCTCGACCCGGCACTCGAACAACTGGCGCGGCAGTGGTTCGGAGCGGATCTCCGGGAGGGTGACGGTCTGGTGCTGGCGCATGGCGCGGTCGATGCGATCGAGCGTCTGCTGGCCGCCTACCTCGTCGCCGGCGACAAGGTGGCGGTGGAGGACCCGTGCTTCCTCGGCAGCCTCAACATCCTGCACAGCACGGGCCTGGCAGCGGCGCCCGTGGCCATGGATGCGCACGGCATGCGCCCACAGGCACTGGAAGCGGCGCTGGCCAACGGCGCCCAGGCGGTGCTGTGCACACCAAGGGCGCAAAACCCCACCGGCTGTGGCCTGAGCGAGCAGCGCGCCCGCGAACTGCGCCGCGTGCTCGCCCGCCATCCGCACGTGCTGGTGATCGAGGACGACCACTTCGCCTTGCTGGCCGAGGCGCCGTACTTCTCCATCGCTGCCAAGGCCACCACGCGGCGGGCGCTGGTGCGTTCGGTGTCCAAGGGCTTCGGTCCGGACCTGCGGCTGGCCTTCATCGCCACCGATGCGGGGACCGCCGCACGGCTCGGCATGCGGCTGGCTCCTGGCACGACCTGGGTCAGCCACCTGTTGCAGGCGGCCGTGCGCGGCCTGCTCGGATCGGACGCGGCCAGGGCGCGCCTGCATGCGGCCAAGGCCGCCTACGCCACGCGTCGCAAGGCCCTGATCGATGCGCTCAGCGCCGAGGGCATCGCCACCGGGCAGCCCTGCGACGGGTTCAATGTGTGGATTCCATTGCCGGAAGGCCGTGACGTCCACCGCACCGCGCAAGGGCTGGCACGCTGCGGCTGGGCCGTGCGAACCGGCGATGCCTTCGCGATCGCGCCCGGGGCCCCCGCGCTGCGCGTCACGGTCTCGACGCTCGAACCAGGGGACGCGGCACGCTTTGCCGCGCAACTGCGCGACTGTCTGGGGCGAGTATGAAGCCGGTCTGCATGACATCGTGCGGTCCTCTCGCGGCTCCGCCTGCGTACCGGTGCATGGCGCGCTACGGCGCCTGCAAGGCGGCGGCGACGCGAGCGGGCCAGGGACGCCGGTCCAGCAATCCCGTCTCCCGTTCCCGCAGGGTCCGGCCGACCTGGCTCGCCTCGGTCACGGACGCGCGGAAGTCACGGATCAGTTGCCGCGTCACCGGCCCCACGGGCCATTCGGTAGTCGCCGCATCCTCGACCAGCGCCACCACCGGCTGCAGCTCGACCGAGGTGCCGGCGGTGAATACCTCGGCGGCGGCGCGCAGTTCCTCCAGCGTCACGGTCCGCTCCTCGACCCGCAGCCCGCGCTGGCGCGCCAGTTCCATCACGTGCCGCTTGGTGATGCCGTCTAGAAAGCAGGTCGGCAATGGGGTCGCCAGCACCCCGTCGCGGACCATCAACAGGTTGGTTGCCGTGGTCTCGGCGACCCGGCCTTCGCTGTCGAGCAGCAGCGCGTCGTCGCAGCCCGCCGCTGCGGCGGCATGGCGCGCGAGGGTGCCGATCATGTACAGCCCCGAGCACTTGGCCGCGGTGGGTGCGGTGTCCGGGCGCGGACGCCGCCAACTCGCCAGCTGCAGCCGGATGCCTTCCTCGGCGCGGCCCTGGGACGCCGCCGTGGGCCAGTCCCAGGCCGTGATCGCCACGTGGATGCGGGCGCGCGGCGAAGCGATGGAAACGCTCTCCGCGCCGCGCCAGGCCACCGGGCGGATGTAGGCGTCGTCGAGCTGGTTGGCCCACAGCACCGCCTCGATGGCCTGTGTCAGTTCGCCTTGCGACCACGGCAGGAGGTAGTCCAGCAGCGCGGCGGACTGCTGGAAGCGTTCCAGGTGGGGCGCATTGAGGAAGACATGGCCGCCATAGGCGCGCATGCCCTCGAAGACGGCCCCGCCCATGTGCAGCGCATGCGTGAGCACATGCAGGCGCGCCTCGCGCCAGGGCAGCAGCTCGCCATCGAGCCAGATCAGGCCATCGCGATCGTCAAGGGAATTGAGCATGGTGCGCACCGCGGTACAGGTTGTCGATGGCGTCAGTGTGCGGCCGGTTCGCCGTCGGCACGAGTGAGCAAATCTCAGACGATGCTGAGTTTTGGTCCTCGCGTCGGCGAGCGTGGAGACGACGATTTCCGGTTTAATGAGTCCATGAACGACCCATGACTTCCAGGAGGGTGAATCCCCCATGCGCATCCCTGTCCCGTTGAATGCCTTGCGCGCCTTCGAGGCTGCGGCGCGCCATCTCTCGATCAAGGACGCGGCCCTGGAACTGGCGGTCACGCCCTCGGCGGTCAGCCACCAGTTGCGCACGCTGGAGGACATGCTCGGCGTCGAACTGCTGCGCCGCATCGGCACGCGGCTGGAACTGACCAGCGCCGGCCGCCGGCTGGCCCCCGGCCTCAACGAGGGGTTCGCCCTGATCGCCGAGGGGGTGGGCAGCCTGCGCGAGGAGCGGCGCGACGGGCCCCTGCGCGTGAACATGCTGCCGACCTTCGCGACCAACTGGCTGTCGCCCCGCCTGAGCCTGTATCCGTTCGAGCGGCGCGGCTTCTCGCTGGACATCTCCACCACGCAGGACGACGTGGATCTGGCCGCCGGCGTGGCCGATGCCGGCATCTGGTATGGCGACGGCCAGTGGGCCGGCCTGCAGGCTGATCTGTTGTTCGAGGCCACCATCGATCTGTACGCGCGCCCGGGCTTTGCCACCGGCTCGCGCCGGGAACGCCTCAAGCAGATCGCGCGCGCCAACCTGTTCGTGTCGCGGCATTGCCTCACCTGGCGGCGCTGGATGGACAGCCTGCCCGGCGGGCCATTCGAGCCGGCTGTCGTGACCCGCGTGGATTCGGGCGGCCTGACGATGCAGGCGGCCGCCGATGGGGCCGGCGTGTCGATCGCCGTCTGCGAGCTGGCCGAGAGCGCCGTCCGGCTCGGGCGCCTGGCCTCGGTCTTCGATCACCCCGTGAGCGCGGGCGTCGGCTTCTGGCTCGTCTATCCCGAGGCGCTGTCCGAGGACCGACGGCTGGACAACCTGCGCGGCTGGCTGCGCGAGCAGGTCGATGGGCAAGCCCGGAACGAAGGCAGCGAGCACGCGACGGACGACACGAGCAGTGCAAAGGACGGGCCCGCGCAAAGCACCGCGTCGCCGGCGGCGAAGCCTCGATCCGCTGCCGCCTGCGCAAGCCCGGTGTCTTCAATGTCCTGACATGGAGGAACTGGGGTGTCTCGTCGATGGATCGGTTTCGTCATGGTTGGGCTCGCGGCGGTCTGCTGGAGTTCGGCCGGGCTGTTCGTCCGGCTGACGGACCTGGACGCATGGACCATCGTCGGCTGGCGTTCCCTGTTCGCGGGTCTGGCGCTGGCCGCGATCTTGGCCTTGCGCGGACGCGGCAGACGAGGCGGCACGTTCGGTGCCGCTGGATGGGGGGCCACCCTCCTCGCATCGACGGCGACGGTGGCGTACATCGCCGCGCTGACATTGACCACGGTCGCCAACGTCCTGCTGATCTACGCCTGCCTGCCGCTGGTCGCCGCCGGCCTGGCGAGGTTGATCCTGGGCGAGCCGCTTTTCCCGCGCGTCCTCGCCGCCGGCGCGTGCTGCCTGGCGGGCGTGGCGATCGTCATGGGGGGCTCGGCGGGCGGTGGCGACCTCCTCGGCAGCGCGCTTGCCCTGCTGATGACGTCTGCGTTCGGTGGGCTCCTGATCGTCGTCAAAAGCCACCCCGGGCTGGACGTCGTGAAAATCAACACGCTGGGGTGCCTGTTCTGCGCCGTGGCGGCGCTGCCCTTCATGTCGCGGCAGGTTCCGGACCCGAAGGCGCTGTCGAGCCTGGCGCTGCTGGGCGTCGTCGCCATGGCCCTGGCCTTCCTGCTGTTCCTCGAAGGGGGCCGACGCATTCCGGCGGGAGAAGCGGGACTGGTCAGCCTGCTGGACGTGGCCCTGGGGCCGCTCTGGGTATGGCTGGCCTTCGGCGAGACGCCCGGCAGCGGTGCCCTGGCCGGGGGCGCGCTGATCATTGCCGCGCTGGCCTGGTACCTGCGGCGTCCCCAGCAGGACCCGGCTGCGGCGCGGCGATCCGCCGCCGTCGCCGGATGCGGCGGGACAGAATGATGACACAGACATCTTGCGGAGGATGAGGGGCCATGCGCATCCCCGTGCCACTGGATGCCCTGCGCGCCTTCGAGGCCGCCGCGCGCCATCTGTCGATCAAGGACGCGGCCCTGGAACTGGCGGTCACGCCCTCGGCGGCCGGCCGCCAGTTGCGCACGCTGGAAGACCTGCTGGGCGTCTACGCCAGGGTCGGCTCGCTGGCCGCCGCCCCCGAGGGACGACTGGCGCAACTGGACCATGAGGGAAAGATTTGCCGCAACGAAGTGTATTTCGCCCGCAGCGACTGGATGACCAGGATGGGAGCGGCATCGAAGCGGGATCAGGGCAGAGGGCCATGAGCGAGCGGCAAGCAGGGAGCGCTTGGTGGACAAAGATCTACGTCTTCGTGGTGGAGCCGGTGATCCTGGTGGCGGGCCTGGCGCTGGTGCTTGCGTTGCTGTCATCCCTGCGCGCGGGGCCTGGCCCTGCCAGGCTGGCTTCTGCGGTCTTCTTCGTCACTTCCGTCATGGGACTCATGGTCTTGGCCCGACTGTATGGACGCTGCCTGCGCTGGCGACGCAGGCACATGCCCTTGCCTCGCTTCCCGGCGACGCTGCGCATTCCCATCGCGCGCGCCACGTCGTGGGAAGTGCTGGTCATGGGCATGAGTATCGTGCTCCCTCTGCTGATCGTCGTGCTGCCGCCCCTCATCAGGGACGTCGGCCAGACGGACCCTGTCGTGGTCGTCATTGCGCTGGGCGGCGTCATCCTGGCCGTGGCGCTCACATGGGCGATCGTGCGTACACTCGTGCGGCGGCTGCGTGGCCTCGATCCACCCGCCGACCTCGTGGCCGATGCCCACGGCCTCACGCGCGAAGGCCCCCAACGGGTCTTCGTTCCCTGGCAGGCGATACGGGCCGTCGAGCATGCGAAGTTCCGGATATGGAACTCGCACCTGCACATCCTGGCGCTGAAAGTCGATGATCCGTATCGATATGGCCTGGATGCCAGCCGCTTCCAACGGCTCATGCTCAGAGGAACGACCGACGAACGCGACATGAATGTCGGGCTCATCAACCTGAGCGGCTACATGCCTTCGCCATCGGACAGCGTGCGGGCCCTCCGCGACTACTGGGCGTCGGCGAGGCCATGACGGCCACCCCCACTGAGCGGTCCTCCGGCCTGTCCGGCGACGCAATCCGATCCGCAGGCCGGTGCCTACCTGCGCGCTGGCGGGCCGAACCGGCACGCGCCGCCGCTGGTGGAACTGGACGGGGTGCCGCAGGCGGCGCGCCGTGGCCAAGGGGGGGTGGGGATGCGCGGTACCGGCCTGCTGGACTTCGAGCCGGCGTTCGTCGAGCCGACCACTCCCTGACGGCATCGGCAAAAGATGTGGCTACGACCGGAAATCGTTCCGGACTGTTTCGACCAACGCTCGGCATAGGAAGTACCCTTTAGCCTTTCCCCCCTGCCAGTATGACGAGCATGCAAGACGATCTTTTCGGAGATACGCTTCCCCTGCCTCCGGCCGACGCCCCGAATCAGGCCGCCTCTCGTGCGGCACCGAAGCCGAAGGGGGCCGCCAAGGTGCTTCCCGCGCCTGCGGCGCAGCAGTGGAGCGCGCTCGCGCGGCAGCTTCCGGCGACACTGCGCTTCGGGGTCTCCACCTGGTCATACCCGGGCTGGGAGGGGCTGGTCTGGGATGGCGAATACGATTCGAGCACGCTGTCGAAGCATGGTCTGGCGGCCTACCATCGGCATCCGCTTCTGCGCACGGTGTGCGTGGACCGCACTTTCTGGCGCCCGTTGTCCGCAAGCCAGTATGCCGTCTATGCGAAGCAGGTCGATGACGGCTTCCGTTTCGTCGTCAAATGTCCCGCCATCGTGACCGATGCCCAGGTGCGGGGCGAAGAGGAAGGCAGGACGCGCGAGCCCAATCCGGCTTTTCTCGATCCCGCGCTGGCCATCCAGGAATTCGTGCAGCCGGCGCTCGAAGGCCTGGGCGCCAAGCTCGGCGTCCTGGTGTTTCAACTGAGTCCTTTGCATATGGGATGGCTTAGCCGCCCCGCAGCGCTGCTGGAGAGGCTGGGCCGCATGCTGGCGGCGGTGCGCGAGGCCTTGTCCGCGCATGACGCCGTGATCGTCGCGGTGGAAGTGCGGGACCCTGAACTGCTGGGCCAGGCGCTGGTCGATACGCTCAAGGCACATGGGGCGACTTTCTGCCTGGGCCTGCATGGCAAGATGCCGCCGATCGACGCGCAACTGCCGATGCTGCGCGCGCTGTGGCCGGGGCCGCTGGTCTGCCGGTGGAACCTGAACCGCATTTTCGGCGCGTACGGTTATGCCGACGCGCAGAAGAAGCACGATCCGTTCAATGCCATGCTCAGCGAAGACATTCCGACTCGCACGGTGCTGGCGCGCACGATCCGCGGGATCACGGGCGCGGGCCAGCCCGCCTACGTGACGGTCAGCAACGATGCCGAGGGCTGTTCGCCGCTGTCCATCCTGAAGCTGGCCCAGGCCATTGCGGCATAGGGCCTGCCTGCGCTTCGGTGCCGAGTAAAATCCGCCCGCCATGCGCCACTCCGACTTCGACCGACGCCTTGCCGCCCTCGACGCGCGGCCCCTCCATCGCGGCAGGACCCTGCGCGTCTGGCTGAGCGGGCAAGCGCTCGGCACCGGCACGAAGCGGCGGGCCAGCGAGCATTTCCTGCCGCTGGCGCTGCGCGAGGCCCTGCCCGCCCTGACGGCGGAGCTGGATGGCCTGGCGCGCATCCGCTCCGAACACCCCGGCCATGACGGCTCGCGCCTGCTCGTCGAGTTGGCCGACGGGCAGATGGTGGAAAGCGTGCTGCTGCCGCGCGACGGGCTCTGTGTGTCCACGCAGGTCGGCTGTGCGGTCGGCTGCCGTTTCTGCATGACGGGCAAGAGCGGCCTCGTCCGCCAGGTTTCCAGCATGGAGATCCTTGCCCAGGTCGTGCTGGCGCGGCGTCGGCGCGCGGTGAAGAAAGTGGTCTTCATGGGCATGGGCGAGCCGGCGCACAATCTTGAGAACGTGCTCGAAGCCATCGACCTGCTGGGCACCGAGGGCGGGATCGGCCACAAGAATCTGGTGCTGTCCACCGTGGGCGATCCGCGCGTGTTCGAGGCCTTGCCGCGCCAGCGCGTCCGGCCCGCGCTGGCCTTGTCGCTGCACACCACCAAGGCCGCACTGCGCGAGCAGCTGCTGCCGCGCGCGCCGCGAATGACCCCGGAACAGCTGGTCGAACTCGGTGAGCGGTACGCCCGTGAGACGGGATACCCGATCCAGTATCAATGGACGCTGCTCAAGGGCGTCAACGATGGCGACGACGAACTGGATGCGGTGGTGCGTCTGCTCAAGGGCAAGTACGGCGTGCTCAACGTCATTCCCTTCAATAGCCTCGAAGGGGACGACTATCAGCGTCCCGAGGCCGAGCGCATCCTCGAGATCGTCCGCACCCTGCACAGCCGTGGCGTGCTCACCAAGGTGAGGAACAGCGCCGGGCAGGACGTGGACGGCGGCTGTGGCCAGTTGCGCGCGCGCGCGGCGGGCGCGCAACAGGTCGTCCAGTTGCGCCGCAAGCGCACGGCGCAGCCGGAAGCCGCCTAGAAAGGCCTTTGGGGCCCCAGTTTCGGCTCCCTTCGCCGGTGGCGTTCCGGCATTTTTTTGATACATGACAAGTAGCAGGACGCGGTCATCCCCCAGGCGCTCATTCCCGCCTGTAAAAAAACGATCCAATGCGATAAGGTATTGCGCTGCAATATTCCAGCCGGCAATGCCGCTTGCGCCCACGCGGCGTGATGATCGCAGGGATGAACATGCTTGCTCTGAACGGAAAGACCGGCCTGGTCGTTGGCATTGCCAATGACAGCAGCATCGCCTGGGCTTGCGCCCAGGCTTTCCAGGCAGCCGGCGCCCGCCTGGCCGCCACCTGGCAGAACGAGCGGGCACGGCCGCACGTCGAGCCGCTGCTGCGGCAACTGGGTGTCGAGATCCAGACGGAACTGGACGTCGGCGACGACCCGCGGATGGCATCCGTATTCGAGCTGATCCGGCAGCGCTGGGGCAAACTCGATTTCCTGCTGCATTCGGTGGCCTTCGCCCCCAAGCAGGACCTGCATGGCCGCGTGGTGGACAGTTCCCGTGAAGGTTTTCTGACCGCGATGGACGTCTCCTGCCATTCGCTGATGCGGCTGGCCAGGCAAGCCGAACCGCTGATGCCGCGCGGCGGCAGCGTCATGACGATGAGCTACCTGGGCGGCCCCGAGGTGGTGCCCGGCTACGGCCTGATGGGCCCTGTGAAGGCCGCGCTGGAAGCCAGCGTGCGCTATCTGTCGCTGGAGCTGGGGGCGTCGGGCATCCGGGTCAACGCGATCTCGCCGGGGGCGATCGCCACCCGCGCGGCATCGGGCCTGCCGGACCTCGATGCGCTGATCACCGACAGCCAGCGGCGCATGCCGTTGCAGCAGATGTCCCTGTCCATCGAGGACGTCGGGCCGCTCTGCACCTTCCTGGCCAGCGATGGCGCCCGCGCGATCACCGGCACGACGCTGTACGTCGATGGCGGCATGCACGTGCTGAACTGACCCTGCGAGATGAATCTTCCATGACCCCATCCTCTTCTTCCGGTGCCGGCACGCTTTCGCGCCTGCGCAACCGAACCTTCGACGAGATCGGCATCGGCGACCATGCCGAGATCGAGCGCGTGCTGACCGCCGAAGACATCCAGTTGTTCGCCATCCAGTCCGGCGACATCAATCCCAGCCACGTCGACCCCGATTTCGCCGCCAGGACGCCCGTGGGTGGCGTCGTGGCGCACGGCATGTGGGCCGGCGCGCTGATCTCCGCGGTGCTGGGCACGCACCTGCCCGGGCCGGGGACGGTCTACCGCAGGCAGAATCTGCGGTTCCTGGGGCCGATCCGTGTGGGCGACACGCTGACGATCCGCGTGCAGGTCATCGCCAAGCAGGCCGAGGACCAGACGGTCGGCCTGAGCTGCGCGGGCATCAACCAGCACGGCCACACCGTCATCGAAGGCGAGGCGGTGGTCACCGCGCCCACGCAACGCATCGAGCTCGAACGCGCCAGCCTGCCGCACATCCGCCTGGAGGGCGGATCGGGCGACGACATGCGCCAGTTGCTGGCCCACGTCGGCAAGATGCCGGCCATCCGCACGGCGGTCGTGCATCCGTGCGATGAAACCAGCCTGGCGGCGGCGCTGGAGTGCCGCGCCGAAGGCCTGATCGAGCCGGTGCTGGTGGCGCCGCGCCAGAAGCTCGAAGCGGTTGCCGCGCAGGCCGGGCTGGACCTGTCCGGCGTCGAGATCCTCGATGCGCCGCACAGCCACGCCGCCGCCGAGCAGGCCGCCGCGCTGGCCGGGCAGGGCCAGGTGCAGGCCATCATGAAGGGCAGCCTGCACACCGACGAACTGATGTCCGCGGTGGTGGCCACCAGCGCGGGCCTGCGCACCAAGCGGCGCATCAGCCATTGCTTCCTGATGCACACGCCCGCGTATCCCCGGCCCTTCATCGTGACCGATGCCGCCATCAACCTGGCGCCCGATCTGGCGCAGAAGGCCGACATCGTGCGCAACGCCGTCGACCTGGCGCATGCCATCGGCGTGGTCCGGCCCAAGGTGGCGATCCTGGCGGCCGTGGAAACGGTGTCGCCGGCCATGCCCGCCACGCTGGATGCGGCGGCGCTTTGCAAAATGGCCGACCGCGGGCAGATCGAGGGCGCGCTGCTGGACGGTCCGCTGGCCTTCGACAATGCCGTGTCGATCGCGGCCGCGCGGACCAAGGGCATCGTCTCGCCCGTGGCCGGCCAGGCCGACATCCTGGTGGTGCCCGACCTGGAAAGCGGCAACATGCTGGTCAAGCAGCTCATTCATCTGGGCCAGGCGGCCAGCGCGGGCGTGGTGATGGGCGCCAAGGTGCCCATCATGTTGACCAGCCGCGCCGACGGGCGCGCCAGCCGGTTGGCTTCGTGCGCGGTCGCCGTGCTGCTGGCCCACCACTATCGCCAGGCGCCGCCATGAAGACCTCCGCCCATCTCGTGTCCGAGGACCGCTATGCGTCGCAGGGCGACCTGATCCTGGTGCTGAACTGCGGATCGTCCAGCATCAAGTTCGCCCTGTTCGATGGCGGCAGCGCGCCCCTGCCGCGCCTGCCGGTCTGGAACGGCAAGGTGCAGGGCATCGGCGGCCCATCGCCTACGTATGGACAGACAGGCATGGATCCCATGCCGGTGCCGCTGGATCCCGGGCACCCCTATCGTTCGGCCTTGCAGCGCATCGAGCAGGGTGTGCTCGAACGCCTGGCGGGCCGCCGCCTGCACAGCGTGGCGCATCGCATCGTGCATGGGGGCGCCAAGTATTTCTCGTCGGTGCGGGCCGATGCCGAGGTGCTGGCCGACCTGAAGCGCTACATCCCGCTGGCGCCGCTGCATCAGCCGTTCGCCCTGGAGGCCGTCGAGGCGCTGTTGCAGCGGCACCCCGACCTGCCCCAGGTGGTGTGCTTCGACACCGCGTTCCACCACACGGTGCCCAAGGTCGAGCAGATGCTGCCGCTGCCGTATTCCGCGTGGGAGCGCGGCCTGCGGCGCTACGGTTTCCACGGGCTGTCCTATCACTATCAATCGGTGGCGCTGGCCGAGCGCCACGGCCAGTTGGCAAGAGGCCGCACCCTGGTGGCGCACCTGGGCAGCGGCGCGAGCCTGTGCGCGATGCGCGATCTGCGCAGCATGGCCACCACGATGGGCTTCTCGGCGCTGGACGGCCTGATGATGGGCTCGCGCACCGGCGTGCTGGATCCCGGCGCGGTGATCTACCTGATGGAGATCGAGAAGCTCACGCTCGAACAGGTGGGCCATATCCTGTATCACGAGTCCGGCTTGCTGGGCGTGTCCGGCGTGTCGTCCGAGCCGCGCGTATTGCTGGCGATGGAGGCGCGGCAGGACGAGGCCGGGGCGCGCGCGCGCGATGCGTTGGCGCTTTACGTGCGGCGCATCGTGCGCGAGATCGGTGCGCTGGTGGCGGTGCAGGAGGGACTGGACCTGCTGGTGTTCACGGCGGGCGTGGGCGAGCACAGCGCCGAGATCCGCAGGCGGGTGTGCGAAGGCCTGGCGTTCCTCGGGGTCAAGCTGGACGAGGCTGCCAACGCCGCCGATGCGCCGGTGATCAGCGCGCCGGACAGCGCCGTCGTGGTGGGTGTCGAACCGACCAACGAAGAGTGGATCGCGGCAAGCGAGGCGCTGTCGGTGCTGCAAGGATAGCGATGGCCCTGCCGGGCGTCCTCAACCCGCCTTGGGAAACAGGGCGATGAAATCCAGCAGTTTTTCTCCCAGCAGATTCACGTGCCCCCGCATGGCGTTGCCGGCGCCTTCCTCGTCGCCGGTGGCCAGCGCGCGCAGCACGGCCGCGTGCTCGGTCAGCGTGTCGGCGCGCCGCGTGGGCTTCTGCGTGACCATCTTGCGGTAGACCCCGATGCGGTTGCGCAGCGTGCGGGTCTGCTCGGCCAGGAAGTGGTTCTGCGAGGCTTCGTAGATCAGTTCGTGAAAGCGCCGGTTGATCTCGTAGAACGCTTCCACCTGTTCGGTGCCGGCCAACGCCACCAGTTGCTCCTGGTACTGGCTCAGCTGCGCCAGCTGCGCGGCATTGATGCGGCGCGCGGCCAGGCGGGCGCACAGGCCTTCCAGTTCGGCCATGACCTGGAACATCTCGATCAGCCGGGCGGCCGACAGCGCCACGACCAGCGCGGGCTGGCGCGTGCGGATCTGGATCAGGCCGGCCGAAGCCAGGTGCCGCAGCGCCTCGCGCACCGGCGTGCGCGACACGTCGAAGCGTTCCGCCAGTTCCATTTCATCCAGCCTGGCGCCGGGCGGCAGCGTGCCGGCCAGGATTTCGTTCTCCAGGATGTGATGGATCTGGGCGGAGCGGCTGGCGCCGGGCAGCGGGGCGGCGGTGGGGGAGTCGGGCACGGTAACTCTCGTCGAACAATGCGGTGCAGGCATTTTAACTTTTAATGTATGCAAGATCCATCATCTTGTATGCACAAAAATAAAGCGCAGCCGCACTGTGTTTCGCACAGCATTGGGGCATCCAGAACCCAATATCCATGCGCCTCCTGGGAAATCCACCTGGCACGCATGTTGCTTAAGCCTAACCATCGCGCCTGGCAACCCGAGCCGAAACGAGGCAACAGGGTCTACCTCAGGCAAGCTTGACGAAGCACTTGTATACATAGGTCCGGCTGTCCGGACGCTCATCGAGGATACGTAAAGATGGAACTCGGTTTAAACGGCAAGTCGGCGCTGGTCACCGGCGCCTCCAAGGGGATCGGCCTGGCGACGGCGCACAGCTTCGCGCGTGAAGGCGTGGCCACGCTGCATCTGGCGGCCCGTTCGGCCGACGGCCTGGCCGCGGCGAAGGACGCGCTGATGAGCCAATACGGCGTGACTGTGCACACCTACGCCATGGACCTGTCGGTGAACGCCAATGTGATGGAGCTGGCCCGGCTGTGCAGCGAGGTCGACGTGCTGGTCAACAACGCGGCCGACTCCACGCCCGGCCCGATGGACCAACTGTCGGACCAGGCCTGGCGCGACAGCCTGGACATGAAGATCTTCTCGTACGTGACCCTGACGCGCGAGATCTACGCGCACATGAAGCAGCGCGGCCATGGCGTCATCGTCAACGACATCGGCAACTCGGGCGAGAACTGGGACGCCAACTACATCGTGGGCACCACCGGCAACGCGGCGATGATGGCCTTCACGCGCGGCGTGGGCGGCCGCAGCCTGGATGACGGCATCCGCGTCGTGGGCGTGAATCCCGGCCCCGTGGCCACCGACCGCATGGTCAAGCTGATGAAGCGCCGCGCGCTCGATTGGTACGGCGACGAGGGCCGCTGGGAGGAACTGTTCGACAAGTATCCCGCCAAGCGTCCGGCCAGCCCGGAAGAAGTGGCCGACCTGATCGTGTACCTGGCCTCGGAACGCGCGGCCTACATCACCGGCACCATCGTGACCATCGACGGCGGCATCGCCTCGCGCCGGTCCATCATCTGAGGACCGGAACCGCCATGCGCAGCTTCGAACAACGCAACGCCTATTTCGACCGCCTCTGCAATACGCCGGGCCTGATGTGGCTGGGCCAGAACACCAACCACTTCGACCCGCATCCCGGCGTGATCGAGGCCGTGACGCAGGCGCTGGCGCGCGGCGACTATCACGCCTACGCGCCGCCGGCCGGCTTCGAGGAACTGCGCCAGCTGATCGTGCGGGATGCCGGCGTGCCGGATGCCTGCGCCTTCGTCACGGACGGCGCGGTCGAGGCCCTGTACAACGTATGCCGCAATATCTGCGAGCCGGGCAAGGATTTCGTCACCACCGATCCCAGCTGGGCCTGGCCGATGATGTTCGCGCGGCAGGCGGGCGCCAATGTGGTCGAACTGCCGATCTATGACGCGGCGCAGGGCTACAAGCTGACGGCCGACCAGTTGCGCGCGGCGGTCGGCCCGGACACGGGCGTGATCTACCTGGTGGACCCGAACAACCCGCTGGGCACCTGCCACACCGAGGCCGAGATCCGCGAGATCGCCGGGATCGCGCGCTCGGTGGGCGCCTACCTGATCCACGACGCCACGTATTCGCAGTTCGCCGACGATTTCACGCCGGCCTGGCGCTTCTATCCCGAGAAGACGGTGATGACCTACAGCTTCTCGAAGTGGCTGGGCCTGGCAGGGATGCGCCTGGGGGCGGTGATCGCCAACCCCGACATCATCGAGCGCCTGGCCAGCGCGCCGCCCAACAACCTGGGCAGCAACGTGCTGTCGCAGCGCGCGGCCATCGCCGGCCTGAAGACCAAGGCGGAATGGTTTCCCGGGATCAGGCAGCGCCTGCGCCGCAACCAGGCGGCGTTGGCCGAGGCCGTGTCGCGCGTCGATGGCCTGCATCTGCCGGTGTATCCCTCGCAGGCCAACCTGCTGATCGTGGAAACGGGCAATGCCGGCGTGCGGCCCGAGGCGCTGGTGGCGGCCTATCAGACCGAGGGCGTGATGATCCGCCAGGGCACCTATCACACCAAGCGCTTCGGCGAGCGTTTCGTGAAGATCAGCCTGAGCGTGCCGGAAGCCTGGGCCGACCGCTGCTGCGAACTGCTGCCCGCCATGGTCGAGCACGCCCGCAAGCATCCCGAACCGGTCGCGCTGTTCTGACGCACCCTGACAAGGACACACATGCCTTCCATTACCACCCGAGACGGCGTCAGCCTGCATTACGAAGAATGCGGCAGCGGCACGCCCATCCTGTTCGTGCACGAGTTCGGCGGCGACTGGCGCAGCTGGGAGCCGCAGATGCGCCATTTCGCGCGGCGCTACCGCTGCATCACCTACAGCGCGCGCGGCTACCTGCCTTCGGACGTGCCGGCCAGCGTGGACAGCTACTCGCAGCAGATCGCGGTCGACGACATGGCCGACGTGCTGGACGGCCTGGGCATCGAGCGCGCGCACGTGGTGGGCCTGTCGATGGGCGGCTTCGCCACGCTGCATTTCGGGCTGCGCCATCCGGATCGCGCGCTGTCGCTGGTGGTGGCGGGCGCGGGGTACGGCGCCGAGAAGCAGTACGAAGACTATTTCCGCAACGTATCGCTGGAAGTGGCCAACAAGTTCGAGAGCCTGGGCGCGCCCGAGTTCTCGAAGATCTATTCCACCGCGGCCTCGCGCATCGCCTTCCAGCTGAAAGATCCGCGCGGCTGGGCCGAGTTCGCCGAGCAACTGGGACAACACGACGCCACGGGCTCGGCGATGACCATGCGCGGCGTGCAGGCGCGCCGGCCTTCCCTCTACGACCTGGAGGCCGAGCTCAGGCAGATGGCCGTGCCGACCCTGGTGATCGTGGGCGACGAGGACGATCACTGCCTGCAGCCCGGCATCTTCCTCAAGCGCACCGTGCCGGCCAGCGGCCTGCTGGTGCTGCCCAAGGCGGGCCACACGCTGAACATCGAGGAGCCCGGCCTGTTCAACCAGTTCGTCGGCGATTTCCTGGCGACGGTGGAGCAGGGCAAGTGGCTGCCGCGCGATCCGCGCTCGGCCCCGTCCGAGATCATGAAGACGCAATGACGCCTTGACTGAACACACTGCCACGCCCATGACTTCGATGCCTTCCACACAGGTCAGCCAGGACCGCCTGATGAGCCGCCTGATGGCGATGGCCCGTATCGGCGCCACCGCGGCGGGTGGCGTCGATCGCGCGGCCCTGTCCGCCGAGGACGCGGCGGCGCAGGCGCTGATGGCGCAATGGGGCGCGGAGCTGGGCCTGTCGGCGTCGCGGGACGCCGCCGGCAATTTCTTCCTGCGCTGGCAGGCGGGCGAGGGCGCGCCGGTGCTGTCGGGGTCGCACCTGGACAGCCAGCCCACCGGCGGGCGCTACGACGGCGTGTATGGCGTGATCGCCGCGCTGGAGGCGGTGCAGGCGATCCAGCAGGCCGGCGTGATGCCACGGCGTCCCGTCGAGATCGTGGCCTGGATGAACGAAGAGGGCTCGCGTTTCGCGCCCGGCATGATGGGTGCGGCTGTTTATGGCGGCGCGCGTGCCCTGGCCGACATCCTGCCCGTGCGGGACAAGCACGGCATGTCCGTGCAGGACGCATTGGCGGCCACGTCGGCCGCGCTGCGCGAGGTGCCCCAGCGCACGCTGGGCGGCGTGCCGTACGCCTATGTCGAGGCCCACATCGAGCAGGGCCCCGAACTGGAGCGCGAGCACTGCCCGATCGGCATCGTCAGCGGCATCCAGGGCAAGCACACCTTCCGCGTCACCGTGCGCGGCGAGGCGTCGCACGCCGGCACGTCCACCCGCGCCGAGCGCCGCGACGCGCTGCTGGCGGCGACCGCGATGGTGCAGGCGTTGGCGCAGGCGCTGCACGACGACGCCGACATCGTGAAGTTCACCGTGGGCCGCTTCGACGTCACGCCCAGCGCGCCGTCGGTGGTGGCCAGCCAGGTGGTGTTCTCCATCGACCTGCGGCACCCCGACAGCGAGGAACTGCGCCGCCTATCCGGCCTGGTGGCGCCGACCTGCCTGGCGCAGTCGGGGGCGTGCGCGGTCGAGGTCGAGCGCCTGTCCGCCGCCGATTCGCTGACGTTTCCCGCCGCCCTGCGCGACCGCCTGGCGGCCGCGGCGCGGCGCCTGGAGCTGCCTGCGCGCGGCCTGATTTCCGCCGCCGGGCACGATGCGCGCTATCTGCATCCCATCTGTCCGTCGGCCATGCTGTTCGTGCCCAGCCGCGGCGGCATCACCCACAACGAGGCGGAGTTCACCGAACCCGCCGACCTGTACGCGGGCGCCCGCGTGCTGGCCGACGTCCTGGCCGAGCTTGCCACCCTGGAAGGCCGGCCATGATTCCCACGCTTTCCAACGATCTGGACGCACGCCGGCATCGCGCCGCCACGCGTTCGTCGCGCAAGGAGATTCGATGATGTTCGCTTCATCCCGCCTGGCCGCCGCGCAAGCGGCGGGCGCTTCCGCCGCCACGGTATTGCCCGTGGCCAGCAGGGCCGACGCGCAGGCGCAGGCCGGCGCCGCCGCGCGCGTGCCGGGCGGCTCGCTGCTCAGCCTGTCCGGCATTTCCAAGACCTTCGGCGCCACGCAGGCCCTGAACGGCCTGGGCGTGGACATCGCGCCGGGCGAGTTCGTCACGGTGGTGGGCCCCAGCGGCTGCGGCAAGAGCACGCTGTTCAACATCGTGGCCGGCCTGGAAGAGCCCGATGCGGGCGGCGGCATCCAGTTCCTGGGCAAGCCGTGCCGTGCCTCGGACCTGCTGGGCAAGGTGTCGTTCATGCCGCAGCGCGACCTGCTGCTGCCCTGGCGCACCGTGATCGACAACGCCATCCTTGCCGTCGAGCTGGAAGGCGCGCGCCGCTCGGATGCGCGCCGCATGGCGCTGGACATGCTGCCCGAGTTCGGCCTGGCCGGCTTCGAGAACCAGTATCCGCACGAACTGTCGGGCGGCATGCGCCAGCGCGTGGCGCTGATGCGCACCTTCATGTTCAAGCGCGACCTGATGCTGCTGGACGAGCCGTTCGGCGCGCTGGACGCGCTGACCCGCAGCATGATGCAGCGCTGGCTGCTGGACGTGTGGCAGAAGCATCGCCGCACCATCCTGTTCATCACCCACGACGTGGACGAGGCCCTGTTCCTGGGCGACCGCGTGCTGGTGATGACGGCGCGCCCGGGCTGCGTGAAGCTGGAGCAGAAGGTGGACCTGCCGCGCCCGCGCCGCGCCGACATCGTCACCTCGCCGGCATTCATCGATCTGAAGCGCGTGCTGCTGGACGCCATCGAGGAAGAAAGCATGAAGTCGTTCCGCGCCAGCGGCCAAGCGGGAGGCCACTGATGAACGCCGCCCTGAAAGAGCCGGCGTGCCCGGCGGGCATGCCGCCGGAAGAATGGGAGGCCCGCGTGTCGCTGGCCGCCTGCTACCGGCTGGTGGCCAACCTGAAGCTGGACGACCTGATCTACAACCACATCTCGCTGCGCGTGCCGGGCACGCACGACCAGTTCCTGATAAACCCGTACGGCCTGCTGTTCGAAGAAGTCACGGCATCCAGCCTGGTTCGCATCGACCTGCAGGGCCGCAAGCTCAGCGACAGTCCCTACGAAGTGAATGCCGCCGCGTTCGTCATCCACGGCGCCATCCACCAGGGCAAACGGGACGCCGCCTGCGTGCTGCATACGCACTCCGACGCCAGCATTGCGGTGTCGGCGCAGCGCGAGGGCCTGCTGCCGCTGTCGCAGTTCGCCATGCGCTTCTACCGCCGCCAGGCTTTCCATGACTACGAGGGCGTGGCCATCGACATGGACGAGCAGGCGCGCCTGGTGGCCGACCTGGGCGAGCACCGCGTGATGCTGATGCGCAATCACGGCGTGCTGACGCTGGGCCGCACCGTGGGCGAGGCCTTCATGCTGCTGTACTACTTCGAGCGCGCCGCGCGCATCCAACTGTCCATGCAGGCCGCCGTGGCCGGCGGCGCGGGCCCGATCGTGCTGCCCAGCCATGACGTCAGCGAGAAGGCGGCCCGCCAGTTCTGGGAGAACAAGGGCGACATCCTGGTGGCCGGCGAACGCGAATGGCCGGCGCTGCTGCGCCAGCTGGACCGCGCCGATCCCTCCTACAGGACCTGAACACTCCGCATCACGCAGTACGCAGCAGTATCGATCCGCGA
The DNA here is from genome assembly GCF_900078705.1 of Bordetella ansorpii. Lineage (GTDB taxonomy): Bacteria > Pseudomonadota > Gammaproteobacteria > Burkholderiales > Burkholderiaceae_B > Bordetella > Bordetella ansorpii_A. The sequence goes on along the minus strand of NZ_FKIF01000006.1, from coordinate 808,930 downwards.
ACCCCAAACAGTACGAAGGTGAAAGACATGCTCAAGACGCGCTCCCTCCATCCCGGATTCGGCATCGAGGTGCTGGACCTGGATCTCGCCGATCCCGCCAGCGACGCGGCGATCGACCAACTGGTGCGGGACCTGGACCACCATTCGCTGATCCTGGTGCGTGGCCAGAAGCTGAGCAACGAGCGCCACGTGGAGGTCAGCCGCCGCTTCGGCTCGCTGATGACGCACGTGCTCAAGCAGTTCCTGACCACCGGGCTGCCCGAGATCTACGTGCTGTCGAACGTGTCCGAGAACGGCAAGCCCATCGGCAACCACAAGGAAGGCTGGAACTGGCATTCGGACCTGTCGTACGTCGCCGAGCCCAGCATGGGCTCGCTGCTGTATTCGGTGGAGGTGCCGCCCGAGGGCGCCGATACGCTGTTCGCCAGCATGCACCTGGCCTACGAGGCGCTGCCGCCCGCCACGCAGCAGCGCATCCGCCACATGACCGCCACGCACTCGTACGCGGGCTACTACGGCAAGGCCTTCGCCGACCGCGCGCCGCTTTCCGACGAACAGAAGGCCCGCACGCCCGACGTGCGGCATCCCGTGGTGCGCACGCATCCCACCACGGGCCGCCTGTCGCTGTACGTCGGCGAGGACATCATCAAGCAGATCGACGGCCTGCCGCCCGAGGAAAGCGACGCGCTGCTGGCCGCGCTGAACCGGCACGCCATCAGCGACGCCTTCGTCTACCGCCACCGCTGGCAGCAGGGCGACCTGGTCATCTGGGACAACCGCTGCACCATGCACTGCGCCACGCCCTATGACGACAACAAGTACCGCCGTGTCATGCACCGCACCACGGTGGCCGGCACGCGGCCGTTCTGAATCCCACGCAGCACTCACCACGCACTGAACACTCGACAAGGGGAACCGACATGAACAAACGACGCTTGCTGGCCTTGATGGCCTGGGCCGCCACCTTCGGCGCCACGATGGCGGCGCTGCCCGCGCCCGCCCTGGCCAAGGACATGGTGAAGGCCACGCTGCGCCTGAAGTGGCTGCCGCAGACGCAGTTCGCGGGCTTCTACTACGCGCAGCAGCAGGGTTACTACAAGGAAGAGGGCATCGACCTGACCATCAATCCCGGCGGCCCGAACCTGCTGACCGAGAACCTGGTGGCCACGGGCGCGGACACCTTCGGCCTGTCCGGCGGCACCGACAGCGTGCTGGCGGCCATCGACAAGGGCATGCCCATCGTGTCGATCGGGGTGGCGCACCAGGTGACGCCGTTCGTCTTCGTGGCGCGCAAGGACGGCCCGGTCAAGACGCTGAAGGACTTCGAGGGCAAGAAGGTGACGGCCTGGTTCACCGGCGCGAACTACGTGCTGTTCGGCATGCTGGCCAACCAGCACGTGGATCGTTCGAAGGTGGACATCCAGCCGCAGCAGGTCAGCGTCACGCCCTTCGTGAACGGCGACATCGATGTAGTGACGGCCACCTGGTACAACGAGCTCTACACCATCCGCCAGCGCGTGGGCGAGGACAAGCTGCGGCTGTTCAAGGCCGAGGACTACGGCATCACGTTCCCGCGCGACACGCTGATCGTGTCGCAGAAGACCGCGAAAGAGCAGCCCGAGCTGGTCAAGGGCTTCCTGCGCGCGTCGATCCGTGGCTGGCGCGAAGCCATGAAGCATCCGAAGGAAGCCGTGGATGCCGTGATGAAGGTCGCGCCCACCTTGGACCGCACCCACCAGGAGTTCATGCTGACCGAGGCCTATCGCCTGATGACCGAGGGCAAGGCCAAGACCGAGGGCCTGTTCTGGATCGATCCGGCCGCCATCCGCGCCGCGCAGGACTTCCTGGTCACCAACAAAGTGGTCAGCAAACCGGTGGACGTGACGCAGGCTTTCGACGCCAGCTTCCTGAAGTCCATTCCCACCGCGGACCGCTTGCCGTGATCCTTCGTTTCTCTTCGGGAGTCCGCGCATGAAGACGGCCTCGCTACGATCCGGTGCCGCCGCGGCGCTGCTGCGCGGCGTGGTCACCCTCGCCGTCATCGCCGTGGCCTGGGAGGGCCTGGTGGTGGCGGCGGGGTTGCCGCCCCATTACCTGCCGCGCCTGTCGGTGATCCTCGATGCGATCATCTCGTTGCCGGATGCCTACCTGGCGGGCTTTCTGCGCACCTTGTCGGAAACGGTGCTGGGCTACGTGGCCGGCGCGCTGGTGGGCGTGATGAACGGGGTGCTGTTCCATCGCTCGCGCCTGCTGCGCGAGCTGATCTTCCCGCTGTTCGTGATCTCGCAGACCATCCCCGTCATCGCGTTCGGCGCGGTGGTGGTGCTGTGGTTCGGCAACACCATCCTGGCCAAGGCGCTGATCGCGTTCTACCTGACCTTCTTCCCGGTCACGGTGAACACGTTGAACGGGCTGGAGTCGGTGGACCGCCGCCAGGTCGACCTGCTGCGCAGCTTCGGCGCGACGCGCCTGCAATTGCTGTGGCGCCTGGAGCTGCCGGCCGCGCTGCCGCAGATCTTCGTGGCGCTGCGCCTGGCCTGCACGCTGAGCCTGCTGGGCGCCATCGCCGGGGAATGGTTCGGCGACACCACCGGATTGGGCGTGCTGCTGCTGCAAGCCATGTACAACGAGCATTTCGTGGCGCTGTGGGCCGCCATCCTGATGTCGGGCCTGCTGGGCACGTCGTTCTACGGGCTGGTGGCCTGGATCGAGCACAGGGTCGTGTTCTGGAGGAGCGAGCTATGAAGACGCCGATGAAGGGGTCTTCCCGCGCTACGCGGCGTGCCGCCATGGGATTGCTGGGCGTGGCGCTGCTGTGGGAGGGGGCCGCGCGCGGCCTCGATCTGCCGGCCTATGTGTTGCCCAGCGTGACGCGCATCCTGCAGACCATCGCCGAGCAGCGCGCCGTGCTGCTGGGCGCGGCCGGCACCACGGTGATGGAAGCCGTGGCGGGCTTCTTCGCGGGTTCGCTGGCCGGCCTGCTGCTGGCCATCGTGCTGACCATGATGCCCGCCGTGCGCCGCAGCGTGCTGCCCGTGGCCACGGCGCTGAACTCGGTGCCGGTGGTGGCCTACGCGCCGCTGATCCTGCTGTGGTTCGGCATGGGTCCGGAAAGCAAGATCGTGATGGTGGCGCTGGCGGTGGGTTTCACGGTCTTCCTGCATGCCCTGGCCGGACTGGACCGCGTGGACCCGCGCGCCGTGAACCTGATGCGCAGCTTCGGCGCCGACCGCGCGGCCATCCTTTGGCGCCTGCGCCTGCCCGCGGCCATTCCGCTGACGGCGGCCGGCATGCGCGTGTCGACGGTGCGCGCGATGATCGTGGCCATCGTCACCGAGATGCTGGGCGCGACGGGGGGATTGGGCTGGACGATCTTCCAGGCGGTGCTGCAGATCGATTTCGTTCAGGTCTGGGCCGCCATCTTCGTGGCCTCGGCGATCAGCCTGGTGTTCTTCGGCGTGGTCAATCTGTTGGAGAAGCGCTATGTGTTCTGGAAGTGACGCGCAAGCGACGGGCTGGGGATCGATGGCCGCGTTGCCGCCCGGGCAGGCCGCCGCGCCCGCCGGCAGCGCCCAGGCGCGGGCGCGCTATTTCAATTCGGCCAATGCGTTCAACATCCATCTGGAACCGGTGCCGGCGCGCCTCTTCGCCGATCCGGCCGCGGCGGCCCTGGCCGCCGATGGCGCCACCGGGTTTTATCCGTGCGACCAGCGCGAAACGCTGGGCAGCCCGTGGCCGGCCACCACGCCGTTCATGCTGGCCCGTTATGCCCGCATCCGCGCGGGCGATACGCTGCATGCCGACTTCGTGGCCAGCGGCGCGATCTGGTATGTGATCGAGGGCAGCGGCAGCGTGCAGGCTGGCCCGGAAACGATGGCCTGGTCTGGCGGGGACGTACTGTACCTGCCGGCGGGCGCGACACGCTGGCAGGCGTCCGAAGCGCGGGCCGCCGTGTTGTGGGCCGTGACGGACGAGCCCTTGCTTGCCTATCACGGCCTGCGCGCCGCGCGGCCCGAGGATAGTCCGGTTCATTTCAAGGCGGACGATATCGCTGCCGAGATCGACCGCATCCATCGCACGGTGCCGGATGCCGGCACGTCGGGACTGGCCGTGGTGTTCTCCAGCGTCGCCATGCAGGAGCGGCGCAATCTGATGCCCGCCTTGACGCTGTCGCTGAATACGCTGCCGCCCGGCGGCGCGCAGTCGCCGCATCGGCACAACTCGGCCGCGCTGACCTTGATCGTGGCCGGCGAGCAATGCAAGTCGCGGGTGGACGGACAGGACTGCCCGTGGTCGGACTGGGCCACGCTGGTGACGCCGGCCGGCGCGCCGCATTCGCATCACAACGAGGGCGCGCGCCGCGCGGATTTCCTGATCGTGCAGGATGGCGGGCTGTACTACGAAGCCCGCACGATGGGGTTCGAGTTCCTGGGCACGTGATGCGGGCGGTGTCCGTCCTCGTGCTTCAACGCACCATGCAGGGCCGCTTGTTGTCGAACTTCCAGCCCGGGATCAGGTACTGCATGGCGGTCGCGTCGTCGCGCGCGCCCAGGCCGTGCCGCTGGTAAAGCGCATGGGCGCGTTCCACCGCGTCCATGTCCAGCTCGATGCCCAGCCCGCCCGTCTGCGGCAGCTCGATGTGGCCGTTGCGGATCTTCAGCGGGTCGCGCGTCAGGTGTTGGCCGTCCTGCCAGATCCAGTGCGTGTCGATGGCGGTGACACGGCCAGGGGCCGCGGCGCCCACGTGCGTGAACATGGCCAGCGAGACGTCGAAGTGGTTGTTGGAGTGCGAGCCCCAGGTCAGGCCGAAGGCCTGGCAGGTCTGCGCCACGCGCACCGAACCCTGCATGGTCCAGAAATGCGGATCGGCCAGCGGGATGTCCACGGATTGCAGCGACAGCGCGTGGGCCATCTCGCGCCAGTCGGTGGCGACCATGTTGGTGGCGGTGGGCAGGCCGGTGGCGCGGCGGAACTCGGCCATCACCTCGCGGCCCGAGTACCCGCCCTCGGCGCCGCAGGGATCCTCGGCATAGGCCATCACGCCATGCAGGTCGCGGCACAGGCGCACCGCGTCCTTCAGCAGCCAGCCGCCGTTGGGATCGAGCGTGATGCGGGCCTGCGGAAAGCGTTCGTGCAGCGCGCGGATGGCCTCGACCTCTTCCTCGCCGCGCAGCGCGCCGCCTTTCAGCTTGAAGTCCTCGAAACCGTAGCGCGCGTAGGCGGCCTCGGCCAGCCTGACGATGGCTTCCGGCGTCAGCGCCTTCTCGTGGCGCAGGCGCAGCCAGTCGTCGTCGGCGTCGGGCGCGCTCTGGTAGGCCAGGTCGGTCCGCTTGCGGTCGCCCACGTAGAACAGGTAGCCCAGCATCTGCACCGAGGTGCGCTGCACGCCTTCGCCCAGCAGCGCGGCCACCGGCACGCCCAGGTGCTTGCCCAGCAGGTCCAGCAGCGCCGATTCCGCCGCCGTGACCGCGTGGATCGCCACGCGCAGGTCGAACGTCTGCTGGCCGCGTCCGGCGCTGTCGCGGTCGGCGAAGGCCTGTCGCATGCGGTTCAGCGTGTGGTTGTAGTTGCCGATGGCGCTGCCCACGATGAGGTCGCGCGCGTCTTCCAGCGTGCCGCGGATCTTCTCGCCGCCGGGCACTTCGCCCACGCCGGTGTTGCCGGCGCTGTCCGTCAGGATGATCAGGTTGCGGGTGAAGTAGGGGGCGTGCGCGCCGCTCAGGTTGAGCAGCATCGAGTCGTGGCCCGCGACGGGCACCACGCGCATCTGCGTGACGACGGGAGTGGAGGACTGCTGGGAGTCAGACATGGTGGCTTGGCCTGTTGGGCCCGGCCTTGAAGGGCCGGGCGGGTTGCTGCGTTGCGGCGCTTACTGCACCGAGATGTTGCCGGTCTGGATGACACTCTTCCAGCGGGCGCTTTCCTGCTGCTGGAACTTGGCGAAGGCGTCGGGCGAGTTGGCCACGACTTCCAGGCCCAGGTCGGTGAAGGGTTTGCTGACGGCGGGGTCCTTGATGGCGGCGTTCAGGGCGGCGGACAGTTTCGCCTGTACGTCGGCCGGGATGCCCTTGGGCGCCACGACGGCCTGCCAGGCGTAGACGGTCAGGCCAGACACGCCGGCCTCGGCGAAGGTGGGCACGTCGGGCAGCACGGGCGAGCGTTTGTCGCCGGTGACCGCCAGGGCCTTCAGCTTTCCGGACTTGATGTGCGGCAGCACGGCGTTGAGGTTCTGGAAGGACATGTCGACCTGGCTGCCCAGCAGGTCCTGGATGGCCGGGGCGCCCCCCTTGTACGGCACGTGCAGGCCCTTGGTGCCGGTCTTCTGCCAGAACAGTTCGGCGGTCAGGTGGTCGGACGAGCCGGCGCCCGAGCTGGCGAAGCTGAATTCGCCCGGCTTGGATTTCAGCAGCTTCAGCACGTCCTGCACGTTGTTCACCATGGGGGCGATCCTGGGACTGACGACCAGCACGTTGGGCGTCTGCACCGCGACGGTCAGGTAGGTGAAGTCCCGCGCGGGGTCGTACGTCAGCTTCATCAGGTGCGGGGCCACGACCAGCGGGGCCAGCGAGGTGACCAGCAGCGTATAGCCATCAGGCGCGGCGCGGGCGACCTGCGAGGCGCCGATGGTGCCCGTGGCGCCGGCCTTGTTCTCGATCACGACGGTCTGCTTCAGTTGTTCACCCATCTTGTTGGCCACGGCGCGCGCCACCGAATCCGTGGCGCCGCCAGGCGGGAAGGGCACGATCATCGTGATGGGTTTGTCGGGCCAGGCCTGGGCCAGGCCGGCGGCCGCCATCAAGGTGGCGCCCACGATCCATTTGAACGCGTTGCGTTGCATGCTGTGTCTCCTCGCTGAGGGATATTTATGTTTTGGTAACGTTACCATCTGGATTGGTAACGTTACCACCTGTGGTATGCCGCAGTGTAGATCAAGCAGGACGACACGGTATCAGGGGAAACCCCAGGGGCTTTGGCGGGCGGCCGCCGCCGTCACCGGTTAGTCTTGATGGCCTCCCACGCGTGGGGGACTTTCCCGCCTTCGCCGACCGATTCCGCCGCATGCCGTCCGACAAGCCCGCCAGTTCCTCTTCCCGCGCCGCCGCGCGGGCCAGCGTCACGGTGCGCGACGTGGCGCGGGCCGCGGGCGTGTCGATGATCACGGTCTCGCGCGTCATCAACACGCCGCAGCACGTGTCGCCGGCCACGCTTGAGAAGGTCAACGCGGCGATCCGGACGCTGGGCTATGTGCCCAACCTGATGGCGGGCAGCTTGCGCCTGTCGCGCAGCAATCTGGTGATGGTGCTGGTGCCGACGATCGCAAGCTCGCTGTTCGGCGGCATGCTGACCGCGCTGACGCGATCGCTGGAAGCCAAGGGTTTCCAGTTGATGGTGGGCCAGAGCGGCTACGAGGCGCCGCGCGAGGACGCATTGCTGCGCGCCATCATTGGCCGCCGGCCCGACGGCATCGTGCTGACCGGCGTGATGCATTCCGAGCAGGGCCGCGGCCTGCTGAAGGCCTCGGGCATTCCCATCGTCGAGACCTGGGACACCACCGAGACCCCCATCGACATGCTGCTGAGCCTGTCGCACGATGCCATCGGCGCGGCGGTCAGCCGGTATCTGTTCGAGGCGGGCAAGACGCGGCAAGCGGTGCTGTGCGGCGACGACGAACGCGCGCATCGCCGCGCGCGCAGCTTCGCGCGGACGGCCTTGCAATTGGGCCTGCCCGAACCCGTCATTCATTACCTGCCGGCCCCCACGACGCACGTGCAGGGCCGCGAAGGCCTGCGCATTCTGCAAGGGGGCCAGGGCATCGATGCGGTGTTCTGCACCTCCGACCTGATGGCCAGCGGCGTCATCACCGAAGCCCTGGCCCAAGGCCTGCGCGTGCCCACGGATCTCTCGGTGGTGGGCTTCGGCGACATGGAGTTCGCCGCGTCGATGGTGCCGTCGATCACGTCGGTCCACGTGGACGGCGCGGCCATCGGCGCTCAGGCGGCCGAGATGATCGCCGCGCGGGTGAACGGCGAGGCGCCGCAGGCGGCGGTGGTGGAGATCGGCTTCGAGATCGTCCGGCGCGACAGCGCCTGAGCGGTCCGTTCAGGCAGGGATGCGGTAGACCACCGCGTCGTACTTGGCGGTATCGCGCCGGCCGACGACGACGCCGCCCAGGCGTTCGGCGATGCGCCGGCTGGGGACGTTCTCCATCGCCACGGGATAGATGAAGGCCGTCCTGCCGAAGGCGGCCGCGGCCCAGCCGGCCACGGCCTTCACGGCCTCGCCGCCATAGCCATGGCCGTGTTCGGATTCGCGGATCCAGATGCCCAGCTCGGGTTCGGCGTCTTGCGTGCGGTGCAGGCCCGCGAAGCCGACCAGGGCGCCGCTGCCGGTCAGGCGGATGACGAAGGTGATGTCCTCGCCGCTGGCTATCTTCGGCAGCCAGGTTCGCCAGACCGACTCGAATTCCGCTTCGGAGCCTGGCGGCTCGAAACGCATGTAGCGCGTCAGCGTGGGTGTGATGCACGGGTAGGCCTCGCCGGCATCGTCCGCACGGAACGGGCGCAGGGACAGCCGTTGCGATGCGATCGACACGTCGTTGCACTGCATCGTTCGATTCTCCCCGATGAGGTAATGGCGCACGAAAGGCGTGCATACCCCCGTCACCGTAGCACGGCGCCGCGAGGCGGCCGGACGCTCAGGGGGGCCGGACGACCGACCGGGCCATCGCGATGGACGGCGCCGTTCCCGCCGCCCCAGCACGCCTCAATGCGCGCTGGCCCTTGCATAGAACCCTTCCTGCTTCAACAGCGCGTCGTGCGTGCCGGCCTGCGCCAGGCTGCCGTTCTCAAGCACCAGGATCAGGTCCGCGTCCTGGATGGTGGACAGGCGATGCGCGATGACCAGCGTGGTGCGGTGCTTCATCAGCACGTCCAGGGCGGTGCGCACCTGCAGTTCCGACAGCGTGTCCAGATGCGAGGTGGCTTCGTCCAGGATCAGCAGGGGCGCGTTCTTCAGGAAGGCGCGCGCGATGGAGATGCGCTGGCGCTGGCCGCCCGACAATTGCATGCCGCGTTCGCCGACCCGGGTGGCCAGGCCGTCGGGCAGGGTGCGCACGAAGTCGGCCAGCGCCGCCTGCTCCAGCGCGGCCCGCAGCTCGGCCGGGCTGGCGTCGGGACGAGCCAGGCGGATGTTGTTCTCCAGCGTGTCGTTGAACAGGTAGGTGTCCTGCGTGACCAGTGCCACGCAATCGCGCAGGGCGTCGAGATTCATCTCGCGCACGTCCACGCCGCCGATGCGTATCGTGCCGGCGCGCGGATCCCAGAAGCGCAGCAGCAGGCTGGCCACGGTGCTCTTGCCCGCGCCCGAAGCGCCCACCAATGCCGCGGTGGCGCCCGCGGGCACGTTGAAGGTCAGGTGCTTCAACGCATCGCCCCGCTTGCCGCCGCGTTGTCCCGGATAGCCGAAGCTGACGTCCTCGAAGGCCACCGACAAGCCCTGCGCGGACTGCGGCGCGGGCAGCGGGCCATCGGTGACGGGTTCGGGTTCGTGCGACACCACGTGCAGGCGGCGCGAGGCGGCCACGGTGTCGGCCAGTTGCCGGCTGACCTGCGAGATCTCGGAGACGGGCAGGAAGGTCGCCAGGGCGATCAGGATCAGCAGCGGCAGCATGCTGGCGGACAGGGCGCCCGCGGATACCTGCAAGGCGCCGGCCACGGCCACGGCCAGGCCGCCCAGGCCCATGGCGATCTCGAACCATGCGGTCTGCGCGGACAGGTCGCGCAGCAGCGCCAGGCGGCGCTGGGCGTAGCGCCCGGCCACTTCCAGGAACCGCACGCGGCGGTGGCCGGTGGCCTGGAAGGCGGTCAGTTCGGCCAGGCCCTGGATGGTGTCGGTCATGTGGGCGCTCATCTCGCCCAGCGCGCCGCGCGCCTTGTCGCCCAGGGCATCGATGCGGCGGCGGCCGCGGATGGGCGACAGCAGCGCATAGGCGAGGAAGGGCAGCAGGGCCAGCGCCACGGGCCAGCTGAAGGCGGCCAGGAAGCCCAGCACGGTCAGCGGCACCAATACCGACACGATGGCCGGACCGATGGTGTGGGCGTAGAAATACTCGATCATCTCGACGTCCTGCGTGGCCAGCGACACCAGGTCGCCGGAGCGCCGTTGCAGCAGGTAGGCGGGGGTCAGCCGTTCCAACTTGTCGTACAGCTTCACGCGCATGTCGCCCAGCAACTGGTACGCCATGGCGTGCGCCAGCCATGATTCCAGCCAGTGGAACAGCGCGGCCAGCGGCGCGGCCACCAGCAGGCCGGCGATCAGCCAGCTCGTGTCGCGGCCATCGCGGATCGCGGCCACCACCAGCGCGCTCAGCACGCCCACGCCGATGTAGGCGGCCACGCGGCCCACGCCCAGCAATATCGTCGCGATCAGCGTGCCGCGCCATGGGCGCACCACGGCCATCAGCGTGGACAGCGTCTGCCGCCAGCCCACCTGGTCGGCATCCTCGTCCAGCGCGCGCGGCGCGGGGCCGGAAGCGTCCGTGGCGCCAGGATTCGTATCCCGGGCCGTTTCGGCGGGAGGCGCCACGCCGCGCGCGGAGGGCGCCGCGGCGCGTTGCCGGGCCGCATCCTGCTCGTGCATCAGCGTGTAGTACAGGCCGCGCTGCCGCATCAGCTCCGCATGCGTGCCTTGCTCGACCACGCGGCCCTGGTCCAGCACCAGGCTGCGGTCGGCGCCGACCACGCTGGCCAGCCGGTGCGCCAGGATCAGCGTGGTGCGGCCGGCCATCAGGCGGTCCAGCGCCTGCTGGATGAGGGCTTCGTTCTCGGTATCGACGGAGGAAAGCGCCTCGTCCAGCACCAGGATGGGCGCGTCGCGCAGCAGGGCGCGGGCGATGGCCACGCGCTGGCGCTGCCCGCCGGATAGTTGCAGGCCGCGCTCGCCGATGCGCGTGGCATAGCCCTCGGGCAGGGCCATGATGAAGTCGTCGATGTTCGCGGCGCGCGCGGCGGCGCGCACCTGTTCCTGCGTGGCGTCCGGGCGGCCCAGGCGCAGGTTCTCCTCCAGCGTGCCATGGAACAGCGTGATGTCCTGGCTGACCACCGCGATGCGCGACAGCAGCGCCTGCGTGTCCAGCTCGCGCACGTCGTGCCCGCCCACGCGGACGCTGCCCGACTGGGCCAGGGCCTCCTTCAGCAGCAGCCGCACGATGGTGGACTTGCCGGCCCCGCTGGGGCCGACCACGCCCACGCGCTCGCCCGCGGCGATGCGAAAATGCAGGCCCTGGTGCGCGGGACGCTCGGGCGTATAGGCGAAGCCCACGTCGTCGAATTCGATGGTGGGCGTCAGTTGCGCGGGCGATGCGCCCTGGCCCTGGGCGGCCAGTTTCGTGGCCGTCGATTCGGCGTCCATCAGCGCATGGATGCTGGTGGCGGCCGACTGGCCCAGCATGCCCCGGTGCAGCACGGCGCGCAGGTCGCGCAGCGGGCGGAAGATCTCGGTGCCCGCCATCAGCACGATCAGCAGGGCCTCGACGCTCATGTCGCCGTTGCCGACGCGCCAGGCGCCCAGCGTCAGCGCCAGGGCGGCGCCCAGCGCCACGCCCAGGTCGCTGATGCCGCGCGTCAGCAGGCTGACCGACAGCACCCACATGGTGCCCTCGGACAGCCGGCGCGCGCGCTCGGCCAGGCGGCGGCCCCACGACTTGCCCTGGCCGAAGGACTTCAGCGTGGGCAGGCCCTGCACCGCGTCCAGGAAGTCCTCGCCGAAGTCCTTCAGGGATTTCGAGCGGGCCAGGCTGGCGCGCCGGTCCAGCATGTGCACGGCCATGGGACCGAACAGCGCGAACAGCGCGGCGGCCAGCAGCACCAGGGCCGTGGGCACGTCCCAGAAAGCAATGACCGCGAAGATGGCGAAGGGGGCGGCTGCCGCGATGGCGACCTGCGGCAGGTATTGTCCGAAGAACGTCTGCAGCTGCTCGACGCCGTCGACCACGGTCAGCATCACGCCGCCGGTGCGCTGGTTGGCGAACCAGGCCGGCCCCAGGGACACGATGCGGTCGTACAGGCGGCTGCGCAGCACCTGCTGCACGGCGGCCGCGCAACGGTTGGCCTGCACGCCGCGCCAGTGGTCCAGGCCCGCGCGCAGCAGCACCATCGCCGCGGTCCATGCCGCCGGCTCGGCCCATGCCTGCCAGGGTTGCCCGGCAAATACCGCGGCCAGCATCTGCCCCAGGAATACATAGCGCGCGATGCCGGCGCCCAGCGCCAGCAAGCCGAGCAACACGCCGCCCGCCATGCGGCCGCGCATGCCCTCGGTGAACCGCCAAAGCCGATAGTCGAAATACATAACCCATCCCTCGATGATTCGTTATGCCGCCATTGTGGCCGTGCTCGCGCGATCGCGGGGATCGATAGTTTTTCGATCGAGGGTTGAGTTAAATTGCACGCATGTCATTGCCTTCCACCCGAACGCCGCCCCTGGCGGCGCTGCGCGCCTTCGAGGCCGTGGCCCGCCTGGGCAGCCTGAGCCGCGCCGCGGCCGAGCTGAACGTGACCAAGAGCGCGGTCAGCCATCAACTGCGCGCGCTGGAGGCCGACCTGGGCGTGGCGTTGCTGCGCCGTGGCGGCACCACGCGGCGGGCCGAACCCACCGAGGCCGGCGCCGATCTGCTGGCATCCGTGCAACAGGCCTTGACCCTGCTGGCCACCGCCTGCGGCAACGTCCGCGCCGCGGCCCGGGGGCGGCGGCCCAGCCGCCTGAACATCTCGGCCAACCCCTCGCTGGCCGCGCTGTGGCTGGCGCCGCGCATCGGCCGCTTCATCGAGGCGCATCCCGGGATCGAGGTGCAGGTCTATCTGCACGCCAACCAGGATCCGGCCTGGATCGAGCAGGATATCGACCTGGCCTTCCTGCACATGCGCGCGGAGGGACCCCACCGGCGGCCGGAACCCGGCGACATCCCCCTGATGGCGGAAAGCGTGGTGCCCGTGTGCAGCCCCTCGCTGGTGCCCGAAGGCCAGCGCGCCGATCCCGCCGTCTTCACGCGCCATCGCTGGCTGGAAGAGAAGCACGTGGCCAGCCCGGAGACGCGCTGGCGGACCTGGCACGAGCGGCTGGGGCTGGCCCCGCGCGACTGGCAGGATCCGCTGGTGCTCAGTGGCCTGAGCACGGTGGTGTCGGCCGCCGTGGCGGGCGTGGGCATCGCACTGGGCCGCCTGCCGCTGATCGACGACGAGATCGCGCGCGGCGGGCTGGTGCCGCTGGCGCCCGGGCTGTGCCTGCCGGGATCATGGGGGTACGTGATGCGGATGCGGCCGCATCGCACGCATGATGCCGCGCTGCCCACGCTGGTCGAGTTCCTGCTGGGCGAGGCGCAGGCGCCTGCCTGACGCACGAGGCCAGGCCCGGGCGGCATGAGGCCCATGTCGGCGCGTGCTCTTCCTGCATCCCGGCTTAGGCGCCGGGCGGATCGCCCGCATCGCCAGGCGGGCGCGGCGCGGGGCGCGACAGCACCCACGCCGCGCTGGCGGCCATGCCCGCGCCGACCAGCACCGCCAGCGGCCAAGAGGGATGCGCGCTCCAGAAAAAGAGGCCATAGCCCGCCGCCATGCCGGCCGATGCGCATGCCTTGCCCTTGCGGCTGATGGCGCCTTGCTCCCGCCATTGCCGCAGGGACGCGCCGAACCTGGGGTGGTCCAGCAGCCAGGCTTCCAGCCTGGGAGACGAGCGCGCGAAGCAGCCCGCCGCCATGATCAGGAAAATGGTCGTGGGCATGACGGGCAGCAGCGCGCCGATCACGCCCAGCGCGACCATGGTCCAGCCCAGGACGGCCCATGCCAGCCGCTTTATGGCCGGACTCCGGCGGTGCGAGGCCGTGTCGCGGCGGCGGTCGCCAGGCGAGGAAGAGGACGGATGCGGTAAGCCATGTGCCAGAGCATAAGGCCTGCCGCATCCCCGGCGCGTTTCCTGCATCAGCGGTCTTGTCCGCCGGACACTTCGATGCGCTGGCATTCACCCCGGGGGGCGACGGATCGGGCGGCCCGGGCCCGCCGCGGTTTGCGCACCGCGCGCAGGATTCCGCTGGCGGGGCCTGCGCAATGGAGGCGGTCCCGTATCGGTCAATAGACCTTGACGCGCACCGCGGCGCCGGGCTTCGGCTCGAACGCGGGCACGGTGCGGTTCTTCAGCGCCTCGCCCTTGGCGCTCCACACCAGCGTCTCGGCCGGGAAGGACTCGTCGCGCGTCATCTTGTCGATCTGGGCCGCGATGACCTTGCCGGCGCCGTCCACTTCGGGGTTCCAGGTGAAGACGCCATATTGGCCGTACCACGCGGCGGGCGCATCGGCGTCCAGGCGGCGGTCCGGGCACATGACCAGGCCCTTGTCCAGCAGCACGCGCAGCGCGCCGACGGGCACCAGGTTCACGGTGGGCGTGGTGCGGTCCTTGCTGTGGCCCGGGCACACGTTGGCGCTGCGGGACACGGTGGTTTCGGCGACCTGGCGGTCGGATTGGGCAAACGCGGTGGATGCGGCGCACAGGGCGAAAGCGGCGGCAGTCCAGGCGAACATATTACGGCGGGTCATGCGTGGGCCTCCTGGTCGTCCATCATCGGACAGGTCGTGAAAACAAGGGAGCCGGCCCGGGCGCTGCCCGTCCGGGCCGAGGAAGCCGGACGCCTGCCTGGCGAAACGGGCGATCGCCACCGGGAAGACGGCGGACCACACGGGCGCGGCAGGAAAGGCGAGGACGGATCCTGTCATTCCGCACACACCGGCATGGATGCGCTTACCTGGCTCTTGCGTGCGCCGATGGTATCAGCCACGAAGTCTCGCCGACTGTTACAGGTGCGACAGGACGAATACGTGAGAATCGCTGGCCACTGGGAGGGTCTGGACGTGCGGTTCACTTATCGATACGAGCGGGGCGATTTCGTTCACGCCTGCATAGCCTTGGCGCGGCCGTCGCCGCCAAGGCGGCTGGCCTGGTGCGTGATCTGGCTCGTCTGCATGGTCGGCTTCATGATGTGGGACCTCGAGCCCCATCAGCGCATGCCGGCGCTGCACCTGCTGGCCACGGGGCAGTTTCCCTGGCAGGGCTATGCGATCCTGGTGACGTGCCTGCTGTTGCTCTGGTTCCGCGCCGAGGTATTCGGCTGGCTGTTCTGCGCGCCGGTCTACGGGCGCAGCGCGTTGGCGGGCCAGGATGTCGCGCTCGAACTCGACGACGCCGGCTTATGGGCGGGCAATGACCAGGTCAACTCGCGTGTCAGTTGGTCCGGCGTGAAGCGCATCATCGAGACGCCCAAGCTCGTGCTGTTCGTGGTGTCCAAGCGCGAGGGCGTATTGCTGCCACGCCGCGCCATCGCGTCCGACACCCGGTACCGGGAAATGTTGGCCCTCGCCCACGCCAGGCTGGACGCGGCGCGCGCCGATTCCGCTTCGGTGGCCGGCCGCCTGGCCTGAACGGCGCCATTCGCGGTTGCCGAGGCCGGCATGGGCAACGGATGCCTTGTCAGCCGTACCCGGACACGGTGATCACGGCCTGCGGCAGGGTCCCGCCGCAGGCCGCGCCGGTGCCGGGCGGAATCTCTCGGTCACGTGTCTGACGGTGGGGTGCGGTGGGCGCGGCATTGCAGATGGCTTCCCGCAACGGTCCGCGGGGTTCTTGTTTCGGTCGGCTACAAAAGGAGAGTAATATCACCCCTCCCGCAGCCTGGACCTCAGGGCCGGAAGCTGCACGCCACCGCTGCCGCGGCAGGTGAGAAAAATCCGAGACACCCGTTATTCAAAGGACGCTTTCATGAGATCCATGACCAAACTCGCCCTGGCCCTGGCGGCCTTCGGCGCCATGGGCGCCGCGCAGGCTGCCGACATCAAGCTGGGTGTGGCCGAGGCCCTGTCGGGCGGCGCCGCCCAGTACGGCATTTCGATCCGCAACGGCTTCCAGTTGGCCGCTGAAGAGCTGAACGCCGCCGGCGGCATCAACGGCGACAAGCTGGTGCTGCTGGTCGAAGACGAGCAAGGCAAGAAAGAAGAAGCCATCAACGTCTTCAAGAAGCTGATCTTCCAGGACAAGGTCCTGATGGTGTTCGGCCCCACGCTGTCGAACTCGGCCCAGGCCGCCGACCCGATCGCCCAGGCCGCCAAGACCGTGGCCTTCGGCACGTCCAACACCGCCGACGGAATCACGTCCATCGGCAACTACATCTTCCGCAACTCGGTCACCGAAGCCGACATGCTGCCGGCCACCATCGGCACCGCGCGCAGCAAGATGGGCCTGAAGAACGTCGCCGTGCTTTATGGCAACGACGACATGTTCACCAAGAGCGGCTACGACAACTTCAAGAAGGCGCTGGAAGACCTGAAGGTTCCGGTCACCACCACCGAAACCTTCGCCAAGGGCGACGTCGACTTCAAGGCCCAACTGACCAAGATCAAGGGCACCAACCCCGACGCCATCGTGCTGTCGGCCCTGCTGGCCGAAGGCGGCCCGATCATGGTGCAGGCCCGCCAACTGGGCATGAACATCCCGGTCATCGGCGGCAACGGCATGAACTCGGTCAAGATTTTCGACCTGGCTCCTGGCGGCGCCTCGAACAACCTGTGGGTGGGCAGCCCCTGGTCGATCGAGAACAAGACCGCCGAGAACACCAAGTTCATCGATTCCTACACCAAGAAGTACGGCGCCGCGCCTGACCAGTTCTCGGCCCAGGCCTACGACGCCATGTACGTCGTCAGCCAGGCGCTGAAGAAGATCAAGCTGTCGGGTGACCTGGCCAAGGACCGCACCGCGCTGCGCGATGCGCTGCCCGACGTGAAGTGGACCGGCGCGACTGGCGCGTTCCAGTTCCGCCAGGCCATGGACCGCACCGGCAAGAACCCCGCGGGCTACGATGCCCAGCAGGCGCCGATCGTGATGGTCACCAAGGATGGCAAGTACGCCATCGAGAAGTAAGCACTATCCCACGACCCCCCGCTGCCGGACGGCGGGGGGCCAATATCTGGGGCGGCGGCAGTGCCGCCCTGCGGCTTTTCGTGACGCCCTGCCGCGCGATGGCAAAAAACACCTTGCTGGGGTGTAGCGCGCCAGCGAGAGGTTGGGGGCGCCGATTCCCGGCCGCTGTTTTTCCTCCGGATTTCCCATGCTCGAACAACAATTCGTCAACGCCCTGTCGCTGGGCTGCGTGTACGCGCTGTTCGCGCTCGGTTTCACGCTGGTCTTCGGCGTGCTGGGCGTCATCAACCTCGCGCACGGCGCGGTCTTCATGGTCGGCGCGTATGCCGCGCTGGTGGTCATCAGCCACGCGGGACTACCGTTGTGGGCCGGGCTCATCGCTGCCCTGGTGGTGGCCGGCCTGGTGGGCGCCCTGGTCGACTTCCTGGTCCTGAAGCCGCTGCGCAAGCGCAACGCGCCCCACCTGATTCCCATGATCGCCACCATCGGCGTGGCCATCATCCTGAACAACGGCGCACAAGCCATTTTCGGCGCAGGCAACCTGCGCTTCCCGATGGGCACGGTGCCGGAAGAGGTGCTGGAGATCGCGGGCCTGCACGTGACGGTGATCGAGCTGTGCATCATCGCGTTGTCGGTGCTGCTGATGGCCGCGCTGATGATCATCATGCGCCGCACGCAGTTCGGCCGCGCCATGCGCGCCGTGGCCGAGTCGCCCAAGGCGGCCTGGCTGCTGGGCATCGACGTCGAGAAGCTGTTCCTGATCACCTCGTTCGCGGCGGCTGGCCTGGGCGGCCTGGCGGGCGTGCTGATCGGCCTGTACTCGAACGCGCTGTTCCCGCTGATGGGCCAGCCGATGCTGCACAAGGGCATCGCGGTCATCATCCTGGGCGGCATGGGCGACATCCGGGGCGCCATGCTGGGCGGACTGTTCCTGGGCTTCGCCGAAGTGCTGTCGGTGGCCTACATCGGCTCGACGATGCGTGACGCCGTCGCGTTCGGCCTGCTGTTCCTCATCCTGCTGCTGCGCCCGCAAGGCCTGTTCGGCAAAGTCGCGCAACGGAAGGCATAACATGGATGGTTTTGAAAATTTCTGGGCCATCTACGGCAACCTGGTGCTCACGCTGGGCACCAATGCGCTGCTGGCGCTTTCCATCTGGCTGACGCTGACCTGCGGCATGCTGGCCATGGCCAACGCCGCCTTCATGGGCATCGGCGCCTACGCGGCGGCGCTGCTCACCATGAACTACGAGGCCTCGTTCCCGGCGGCGCTGGCCGGCGGCATGCTGGCCCCGGCGCTGGTGGCCGCGCTGATCGGCCTGCCGACCTTGCGCTTGTCCGGGGTGTACCTGGCGATGGCCACGCTGGGCTTCGGCGAGGTCGTGCGCGTCACCATCCTGAACACCGAGTCGCTGACCGGCGGGGCGCTGGGCCTGAACGGCATTCCGCAACTGACGCAGTGGTGGCACGTGGCGCTGGCCGTGGTCATCGTGCTGCTGGTGCTGTGGCGCGTGCGCCGCTCCAAGATCGGCCGCTCGTTCGACGCCATCCGCGGCGACGAAACCGCCGCGCAGCTGATGGGCATCGACATCCGTTCCAGCAAGATGCTGGCCTTCGTGGCGGGCGCCGCCATCGCCGGCCTGGCCGGCGCGCTGAACGCGCACCTGACCTTCTTCATCGGCCCCAACGAATACGGCTTCGACCGTGGCGTCGAGATCCTGACCATGGCCATCCTGGGCGGCATCGGCGGCCTGGCCGGTCCGGTCCTGGGGGCGTTCATCATCACCATCCTGCCGGAAATGCTGCGCGGTTTCGCCGATTTCCGCCTGGTGGTCAACGGATTGATCCTGGTGCTGATCGTGCTGTTCCTGCCGCAAGGCATCTGGGACCCGGCGCGCTTCTCGCGCTGGATGCGCAAGGGAGGCCGCAATGCTTGAGCTCAAGAACATCTCCAAGCGCTTCGGCGGCCTGCATGTGCTGCACGACGTCAACCTGAGCGTGCCGCAAGGCGCGATCTTCGGGCTGATCGGTCCCAACGGCGCGGGCAAGACCACGGTGTTCAACCTGATCACCGGCCTGCTCGACCCGACCAGCGGCGACATCGCGTTCGAAGGCGGCAACCTGCTGCGCCGCAAGCCGCATGACATCACGCGCATGGGCATCGCCCGCACGTTCCAGAACATCCGCCTGTTCAAGGAGATGACGCTGCTGGAGAACGTGGTGGTGGGATCGTACCGCCACATGGACTACGGTTTCGCCAGCCTGCTGCTGGGCCTGCCGAAGTACCGCCAGCACGAAGCCCGTGCCCGCGAGCGCGCGCTGGAACTGCTGTCGTGGATGAAGCTGGACCACAAGGCCAACGACCTGGCCGACAATCTGTCGTACGGCGAGCAGCGCCGCCTGGAGCTGGCGCGCGCGCTGGCCACCGAGCCGCGCCTGCTGCTGCTGGACGAGCCGGTGGCGGGCATGAACACCGGCGAGCGCGCCGAACTGATGCGCGAGATCCTGGCGATCCGCGACCGCGGCTACACCATCCTGATGATCGAGCACGACATGCGCTTCGTCATGGGGCTGTGCGAGCGCATCGCGGTGCTGAACTTCGGCAAGATCATTGCCTGCGGCGGTCCGGAAGACATCCGCAACAACGAACAGGTGATCGAGGCCTACCTGGGCCGCGAGGACGACGACGAGGAAGAGGCCGCGCACGCTGCCCAAACGGGAGAAGTGCGATGAGCATGCCGGGCCGCCCCAAGGGCGAATTCCCCCTCGGGGGGACGGCGCTCAGCCGCCAAGGGGGTACACAATGAGCATGCTCGAAGTTCAAGGGCTTGAGGTCCACTACGGCCACATCGAGGCCGTGCGCGGCATCGACCTGACGCTGGACGCCGGCGGCATCACCGCCCTGGTCGGCGCCAACGGCGCCGGCAAGTCGACCACGCTGCTGGCCCTGTCGGGCCTGCTGCCCAAGCGCGCCGGCCGCATCCGTTTCGAAGGCGAGGACATCACCGGCCTGGCGCCGCACGCCGTCGTGGCGCGCGGCATCGTGCAGGTGCCTGAAGGCCGCGCCATTCTCACCACGATGACGGTGCGCGAGAACCTCGAGCTGGGCGCCTACCGCCGCGGCCTGAAGGCCGCCGCCGCCGAGCTGGAGTACGTGCTGCACCTGTTCCCCCGCCTGAACGAGCGCCTGTCGGGCATCGCCGGCAACCTCTCGGGCGGCGAACAGCAGATGCTGGCGATCGGCCGCGCGCTGATGGCCAAGCCCCGCCTGCTGCTGCTGGACGAACCCTCGATGGGCCTGGCGCCCATCGTGGTACAGGAGATCTTCCGTTCGCTGCGGGCCATCAACGCCGATGGCCTGACGCTGTTCCTGGTCGAGCAGAACGTGCGCCAGGCGCTGAAGATCGCGCAGCGCGGCTACGTGCTGGAGAACGGCGCGATGGCCCTGTCGGGCGGCGGCCGCGAGCTGCTGGACCATCCTCGCGTGCTGGAGGCCTATCTGGGCGCTTGAGCGATACCGGCATCATCCAGACGGCCCTGCATGCAGGGCCGTTTGTTTTTGAGCGGGAGAATCCGCGCTGACAGCGAGCGGGGGCGGCCGGCCGCCATGTCGGGCGATGCAGGTGCCCGGCCCAGGCAGGCCTGGCAGAGTCACTCCTGCGTTGCCCTGCGCGACAGGTTTGCCACCGCGGCCAGCACCAGGCGTCCGTCCGCGTCCTTCACGTCGACCTTCACTACGGCGGTGGTGCCGCCCTGGTGCGCGATCTCGGCATCGGCGCGCAGCGCGGGCCCCGTGCCGGGGCGCACGTACCAGGTCGAGATGCCGACCATGTTCCAATCCTCGCCCAGCGCGGCCTGCGCGGTCTGCGCCGCCAGCGCGAAGGTCAGGCCGCCTTGCGTGTGGCCGACGCGGTTGCCCACCTGGGGGCCGTTCTTCAGGATGCCCGTGGCGCCGCCTTCGCGCGCCTGCGGCTGGATACCCCAGAACCGCTGCTCGAAGCCCGTGGCACCGGTTTCCAGCGCCTGGCGCGCGTGGTCGTAGATCTCGCGTTCGTGCGTATCCAGCATGTCGGGCGTCAGCACCTGCGGCTCGGCCGACACGCCGCGCTTGCGCAGCGGAATGGGGGGCAGGTCGTTGCGGTCGTCGAGCATCTGGAAGCTGCCGTGTACCGTGCACAGCGGCTGTCCGCCCGCCGTCAGTTCGGCGCGCGCCAGGCCTTGCTTGCGCGCCAGCCCATCGTGCAGGCCGTCGAAGTGGCTGGTGGCCGCCAGCGGACCGTGGCGCGGGACGCCGGTGAACTGCAGCGCCAGCGTGACCGTGGCCATGCGCATCGCATAGCCGGCATGCCCGCGCATGGCGATCGCCAGCGCGACGTCGGCCAGGATACAGACGGTCGCCATGCTGGCCTGGCCATCCGGGTCGGTGCAGTGCGGTCCGATCTCCAGCGACAGGCGCGCATCGCGGTCGCGCAGTTCGTCGAAGGACAGCTCCAGGAAGTTGCCGGGGAAATTCCAGCCGGGTTCGCGATTCAGGGTCAGGCCGCGCAGGACCTGGTTCAGGATGAGGGCACGGGTGTCGGACATGGGGCGCTGCGTGAAGGGTTCGAAATGAGCCCCCGCATTGTCACACCGTTGCGCCCTGATCGGCCCGGCGAGGAACTTGGTGGTAAAAGTGTCGAGGTGAAACAAATACATGCAATATTTGGACCGGGACGTACAATCGCTCCCACCGTTCTTTCCCCCCCGAGACGTTACGTGTCTGATCCGACCTTTGCGCGGATAGTGTCTGAATTTGGAGCTTCCCTGGGTATCGCCGGCCTGGCGCCGACCCCCGAGGGGGTCTGCCAGCTCGTCTTCGACCAGCGTCACGTGGTTCAGCTCATCCACATGGGCGCGCGGGGGCAGGTGCTGATCTCGTGCGCGCTGCCCGAGGCCCATGATGCCGGCGCCTGCGCCGAACTCATGGCCAAGGCCAATTTCATGCAGGCGGGCAGGGGAGCGGTGGCCTGTCTCGATCCCAAGGGCAAGGCGCACATGCAGGTTGCGCTGCCTCTGGTCGAATGCGGCGCGGCGAGCCTGCTGGGCGCGCTCGAAGCCCTGCTCGACCAGGCCGACGCCTGGGTCGAACGCCTGTCGCGCGAGGCCTCCCGTCCGGCGATGCCCTCGGCCTTCCATCCCGCGCTTTTCATGCAATCGGTGTAAGGCCTGCCCGCAGGCAAGCGAACCCTGCCGCGGCGAGGATTACCGAGTAACGGCCCGGCATTCTGCATGCCGGGCCGTTCTGCATCGCGCCAGGCGCGCGGCGATCAGGACGACTTCTGGATCACGCTCTTGAGCGAGTCCGAGATCGACTTGCTGATGGTGCTCTGCACCTCGACCATCATCGTCCACTGGCTGATCTGCTGCTGCATGGCCAGCATGTCGGCCTGCGACACGTTGCCGTCGGCATCGGTGCTGATGGTGGACAGCGTCTGGCGCAGGTTGGTTTCCTGCGTGCGGATGCTTTCGTAGACGGTGCTGTTGACGTTGTTGAAATTCAGGCCGGACGAGCCGGAAAGACCGTTGAGCGCCATGGATGGCTCCTAGCGAGGGGTGAAAGGGGAAGGTATCGAGGCGAACGGCGGCGGCGTGCTGGCCGTTGCCGTTTGCAGGGGATGGGAGGCAAGCACGGCCTGGGCCGCGGCGGCGGCCTCGGCGGCCGCCTGCCAGGCCGGGAACTGGTCGCGCGGCAGGCCCGCGGCGATGGCCGCGCGCAGCCGCGCCTCCAGCGCGGCGGCGCGGCTGGCCAGGGCGTCGCGCAGGGTCGCGCCGTCGGGGGCGGCCAGTTGGGCTTCGAGATCGGTCAGGGCGGTGGGCATGGGATGGGCACGGAATCAGCGCAGCACGATGGCCGGGCGAGGGCCTTCGAAAATCAGGCGCTTCGGTTCGACGGCGGTCAGGCGGTACTGCTTGTGCATGCCGCCGACCAGTAATTTACTGCCGTCTTCCAGTACGACATAGGGTTGCGGCCCGCCGACCACGCTGCGGATGCCGAACGGCACGCTGTCGGCGAACTGGCGGTCGGCGGCGGCCGGCTGGGCCAGCGCCACCACGTCCAGGTGCGTGGCGTTGAAGCTTTTCACCACGGCCTGCAGGCGGGACAACTGGTCGTCGTCCAGGCCGCCGGCGCCGGCTTCCAGGCGGTCGGTTTTCCAGGTGAGCGCGATCCCGGACAGGCCGGCTTCGGCCAGTCGGGCCGACAGGGCATCGGCGACGTCCGGCGCCAGCGCGATGTCGTTGCCCAGCACGGTCATGCCGGGCAACTGGGCACGCACGGCATCCAGCGCCGAGGCGCGCTCGCGCGCGCTAGCGGCGATGCCCAGGATGGTCATGCGGCCGTCGCCGTCGTAGCGCGGGGCGTAACGCACGCTGAAGGCCTTGAGGGTGGTGGCCGCGCTGGCGACGGCGGCGTCCTCGGCGCTGACGCGCAGGGCCGGCATGGGCCAGATCTGCGATAGCGCGGAAGCCACGCTGTCCTGCTCGGCGGCATTGCGGACCCAGCCGCTGACCAGCACGGTGCCGTCGCGCGACATCGCCACGTGCAGGCGCGAGGCCAGGCCCAGGCGTTCGAGCGCGGCGGTGATCTGGCCGATGGAGCGTTCGGCGGCCACGCGGGGATCGGGGCGTTCGACGGGCTTGGGCGTCGAGGGCAGCAGCCAGACCATGCCGATGGCGACCAGGATGGTCAGCACGACGGCGGCCAGGCCCAGCACGATGGGCCAGCTGTCGCGTTTGCGCGGCGGCGCGGCGGCGGGCCGGGCGGGGGCGGGGCCGGTTCCCGCGGCGCCGCTTCGGGGGCCGCGGGCGCCGAAGCCGCCGGGGCCGTGGCCGTGGCCGCGATCACGGCGGACGCCCCGGCATCGCCGTCGTTCGCGGCGATCGGCCCGGCCAGCCAGGGGTCGGCGCGCCTGGCCACCGTGACCCAGACGGGCCCCAGCGGCATGGGCTGGTTGAACGGCGTGGCGGGTTCGGCCTGGCCGGCGGGCGGCTCCTGGTCGGGCGCCAGGTCCCAGCCCTGCGGGCCGATGCGCAGGCGCGCGGCGCGCGCGCCCAGGCCGGTGTCGGCCAGCACCACGTCGCAGTCCGGATCCGATCCCAGCACCGCGCCATCCTCGGCCAGGCAACTGGCCTGGTGGTGCAGGCCGGACAGCACGCGCAGTTCCAGTGCGTCCTGCGCCGGCGCGTTCCGGGCCTGGCTCGGCGGATTCATCGCGCGGCCCTCACAGTTCCACCCGGGCCAGCGGCTGCACGTTGATTTCCTGCGTCAGTTCCTGGTAGGACAGCACGGGCAGTTCGTACAGGTCCTGCTCGATCATCTTGCGCAGATAGCGCCGGATGTCCATCGAGGTCAGCAGCACGGGCTTGCGCGTGGTGCCGGACAGGTCGCCCACGGCGCGCTTGATGTTCTCGACCAGCTTCTTGGTGGCCGAGGGGTCCAGCGCCAGGTAGCTGCCCGCCGAGGTCTGGCGGATGGCGCCCCGCACGGTTTCCTCCACGTTGGGCGCCAGCAGGTAGGCCGGCAGGATGTTCTGGCCGCTGGAATACTTGTAGCTGATGTGGCGCTTGAGCGAGACGCGCACGTATTCGGTCAGCAGGACCGAATCCTTTTCCTTCTGGCCCCATTCGATCAGCGATTCCAGCACCGCGCGCAGGTTGCGCACCGAAATGTCCTCGGACACCAGGCGCTGCATGATCTCCGCGATCTTCTGCACCGGCATCACGCGCAGCGCCTCCTTCACCAGGTCGGGATAGCGGTCTTCCATGGCCGACAGCAGGAAGCGCGTTTCCTGGATGCCGATGAAGTCCGACGAATACTTCTTCAGCACGAAGGCCAGGTGCCAGGTCAGGATCTGGTGCGCGTCCAGGTAGGGGATGCCCGCGGCCGACAGCGTGGGCGCCAGCCGGCTTTCGGTCCAGATGGTGGGCAGCCCGGGCAGGAAACGCTTGTCGGTCTCGTAGGGCACCTGCAGGGCCTGCAGGTTCTGCTCGGTGTCGCGGACCAGCACGCTGCCGGGCCGCAGCCTGCCCTGCGAAACCGGCACTTCGGACAGCAGGATGTGATAGCTGTCCTGCGGCAGGGTTTCGTTGAAACGCAGCTGGATGCCGGGGAAGGGCACGCCGAGGTCGAAATACAGGGCGCGGCGGATCTTCAGCAGTTCTTCGTTGAGCTCGCCCGCGTCGAAGTGCTGCTGCAGGTCCGCGGCCACGTCGATCATCAGCGGCAGGGTGGGAGCGAACTCGGCGCTGCCGTCGGTCCTGGGCTTGGCCGGCGGCTGCCGTCCGTCCGCCTGCAGGGCCGGGATTTCGGTGATCTCGCCCGTCTTCTCGTCCACCACCTTGCGGGTGCCGCGCATCAGCACGAAGCCGATCGAGCCCACCACCGCGGCCAGCGCCACGAACGTCAGCGTGGGCATGCCCGGGATCAGGCCCATGCCGACGGCGATGGCCGCGGCGATGAGCAGCGCGCGCGGCTGGGCCAGGATCTGGGCGCCGATGTCCTTGCCGACGTTGGACGGGCCGTCGCCGGTCTGCACGCGCGTGACGATGATGCCCGCGCAGATGGCGATGAACAGGGCCGGGATCTGTGCGATCAGGCCGTCGCCGATGGTCAGGATGGAGTAGACCTGCACCGCCTCGCCCGCGGACAGGCCGCGCTGCATGGTGCCGATCAGGATGCCGCCCAGCAGGTTCACCGACACGATGATCAGGCCGGCGATGGCATCGCCCTTGACGAATTTCATGGCGCCGTCCATGGCGCCGTACAACTGGCTTTCCTTCTCGACGACGGTGCGGCGCTTGCGCGCTTCGTCCATGTCGATGGTGCCGGCGCGCAGGTCGGCGTCGATGGACATCTGCTTGCCCGGCATGGCGTCCAGCGAGAAGCGCGCCGCCACTTCGGCCACGCGTTCGGCGCCCTTGGTGATGACCACGAACTGCACGATGGTGAGGATCAGGAACACCACCAGGCCGACGATCAGGTTGCCGCCGACCACGAAGTTGCCGAAGGTCTCGATGATGTGGCCCGCGTCGCCCTGCAGCAGGATCAGGCGGGTGGTGGCGATCGAGATGCCCAGGCGGAACAGCGTGGTGACCAGCAGCACCGACGGAAAGGACGAGAACGCCAGCGGCGAGGGCAGGTACATCGCGACCATCAGCAGCACGGCCGACAGGGTCATGTTGGCGCCGATCAGCACATCCACCAGCGCGGTGGGCAGCGGCAGGATCATCATGAAGATGATCGCGACGATCAGGACGGCCAGGACGATGTCGTTGCGGCTGGTGACGACGGCGACGGCGCGGTTGAGGGCTTGCATCGATGCCTTCAGCGTGGGGTGTTGGGGGCGGCGGCGTCAGCCGGCTGCCCGGGGCGGGACGCCCGCATGGCGACGTAGGCGCGCATGGCGGCGGCGGCTTCCGCGTGGCGTTCCAGCGCCAGCAGCGCCTGGGCGCGCACCAGGTGGAAGGCGGCGTCCATGCCGCCGCGCAGCGCCACGCGCTCGAGCGTGGCCAGGGCCGAGTCGGGCTTGCGGGCGCGCAACTGGGCCAGCGCCAGCGTGACCAGCTGGCGCGGCTCGGCCAGCTCCAGCGCCTCAAGGGCGGCCAGCAGCACGGCGGCCTTCTCGGGGCGGTCGTTTTCCAGGTAGATGTAGGCCAGCAGGCCCATCAGTTCGGCGCTGTCGGCGCCCAGGGTGGCGGTGGCGGCGTTCATCCCTGGTACAGCGTGCTTCGGTACATGGCGACCAGCTCGCGCAGGCCGGTTTCTTCTTTCAGCAGGCGCACGGCGCGGTTGAGCGCCTTGCTGCTGTCGTCGCCGTTCTGCTGCGCCTGCTCGGCGGCGGACGACAGCGCCCGCAGGGCCTCGGACAGGGCCTGCGAGAATTTGGCGGGAATCAGCAGGTCGCGGTTACCGACCGTGGGCTTGAGCACGCCGTCCAGGAAGTGGTCGATGTTGGGCGTTTCCAGCAACTGGCTGAGCTGCGCCTTGACGCCATCGGCCGAGGGCGGCAGGTCTTGCCGGTCGGGCAGTTGCCGGGCGCCGTTTTCCTTGCCGGCATAGACGATGTCGTCGATGCCTCGGTCGAAGGTCAGGCCGCTGATGCGCAGGTCGGACATGGTCGTTCTCGTCTGTCGGGTCAGTAGGCGTCGTCGCGCACGGCGTCATGCCAGCGCGCCAGGGTGTCCAACGCCTGGCGCAGGCGCAGCGGCGTGAATTCGTCTTCGGGCATGCGCACCAGCGCGACCAGGCGGCGCTGGCCGTCCTGCGATTCGCGCAGCGCGCACTGGATGGCCCAGTCTTCCATGCGGCTGTGGTGGGCGCGCTTCCAGGCGCGCACCAGCCAGGCGCCGGCATCATAAGCCAGCGGCAGCGACATGTAGACCAGCACCTTGCGGTCATGGGTGCGTTCGACGCCGGTCTGCCGTCCGGATTCGGACTGCAGCAGCGCCTGGCCGCGCGCGTCGAAGGACAGGTTGTCGAAACCGGCCTCTTCGCCGAACTGGCGCAGGGTGAGTTCCGGACTGCTCATTGCTGTTCTTCCTCGTCGATGGCAATGTCCAGCGCGGCTTGCGAGGCATTGATGAGGGATTGCCGGGTGTCGGCATCCGGGAATATCTGGACGGGCAGTTCGCGCAGCATGCCCTTGACGGCGGCATGGAACTGGACGCGGGCCTCGATGGAGGTGGCGCCGTGCTGCATGCCCAGGCTGGTGAAGCGCGACTCCGACACCCATTTTTCGTTGGTGACGGCGACCAGGTCGCGCATCAGGCGGGTGGCGTCCAGCCGCCGCCCCGTGGTTTCCTTCAGCTTGTCCGCCAGTTCCTCGCAGTTTTCCAGCACGGTGGCGGCCACTTCCAGGTGGTAGAGGTCGCTGACCAGCGCCTGCAGGCGGTTGGCGTCGGTGGACGGGCGGGTGGCCGCCAGGTCGTGGCCCAGCGCGGCGGTCAACTGCTTCAGGCCGCGTGCGACGTCTTCGCCGCCGAAGCGCTCCAGCGCCAGGTCCAGCGTCTTGGCCAGGGTCTGTTCGCCCAGCACCAGATCGCGGTAAGTGCTTTGGAAGCGCTGTATTTCGGCGGCGTCGTGACCGAACTCCGCGGCGCTCTTCAGGCTGTTCAGCCCGGCCCGGATCTCGGGGCCGCTTTCGATCTCCATGTCGGCCAGCGCGTCGCGGATGGCCTCCAGCAGGGTGGAATCGGCGCCTTCCTTTTCCCCTTCGCGCAGCGCGTATTGCAGGCCCAGGTACTGCTGCGAGATGTCGCCGAAGGCCTGTCCGGCCAACTGGCGTGGCGATCCCCCGCCGGAAATGAGTTTCTTGACCAGCTCGTGCAGTTTCTCCTGCACGTCGCCGTCCTGGTTCTGGTCCAGCGCGTCGACGATTTCGCTGGTGTCCATCAGTTCCAGCGGCCGGTCGCCCTTCACCTTGCGGTCGGCGTGGTGCTTGTCCTCGGTCTTCTCGGCCATGTGCAGGCTGAGTTCCTCGGCCGAGTCGGCCAGCGAGAACTCGCCTTCCACGACCTGGGTGGCCTCGCCCATGAGCAGGCCCGCGTGCGCCTGCGCCTGGCCGGCATTGGCCTGCGAGGTCAGTGAGGAGAATCCTTGGGAGAGCTGTCCGTCGATGCGATTCATGGTCGAGGCGGGCGTGGGGGCGGCGTGCCCGGTCATGCGGTAGTAACGCCCGGGACGGAATGGTTCCGTCCAACCGGAGAAAAAGCATCGGAAGGCGGGAAATCCGGATGGAACTGTTCCCCGGGGGGCGTTACTCAACCGTCGTGCGTTGCCGGATCGGTCCGCAGGATCCGGGTCCGTGGCGCTTTCTTCTTCCTCGCGTGCATACAAGGATTCGAACATGAGCAACTTCGCCGTCGGTGGCGCCGGACAGGTCGGCAGCATCAACCTGTCGTCCATGGATCTCGAAACCGCCCTGCTGGCCGTGCAGAGCCAGCGCAGCGAACTGCTGGAAAGCTCATTGCGCTCCCAGATGGAATCGGTGAATGCGAGAAATCAGCAGATCGCCGATCTTAATAACAAAATCTCGGCAAATCAGACTCAGGCCAACGAGCTGGACGCACAGAATGCGCAGCTCACCGCCGACAATGCCGCCGCGAAATCGCAGATCGGCGCGCTGGAAAGCCAGTCGGTCTCGCTCGACACGCAGATCGCCGGCCTGAAAGACCTGCAATCGCGGCTGGCTGCCAGCAAATGCCCGGACCCCGAAGGTTTTTACGGCCTGTCGTGGGGGCAAGGCGACAACGCCGCCCAATCGCACCAGACGCTGCAGCAGGTGCGGGACGCTGGCCTGACCGTGCCTGCCGGCGCCGACGCGCCGCGGGATGTGGACCGGAACGGCACCATGGACGCCAAGGGACGCGTGGTGCAGGGCTGGGTGAATGAGCTGAACGGCAAGATCAGCG
The DNA here is from genome assembly GCF_900078705.1 of Bordetella ansorpii. Taxonomy (GTDB): domain Bacteria; phylum Pseudomonadota; class Gammaproteobacteria; order Burkholderiales; family Burkholderiaceae_B; genus Bordetella; species Bordetella ansorpii_A. The sequence continues at coordinate 779,533 of NZ_FKIF01000006.1, read as the reverse complement.
CCCTGGAAAGCCAGAAGGCGGCGGCCAATAGCCAGGCGGCCACGCTGACGCAGACCATCGCCAGCAACGAAGCCACCATCACCAGCAACACCACCCAGGCCAAGGAGCTGCGCGCCGGCATGGACGACATGAAGCGCCAGGTCGACGGCCTGAGCAACGCCCAGCAGATGGACATGCTGCGCCTGCAAAGCCTGACCAACAAGAGAAACGAAGCCTTCGACGTGATGACCAACTTCGTCAAGAAGATGCAGGACAGCCGTTCCAGCATCATCGGCAATATGCGCTGACCTGCCGCGCGGGTGGTTTTCCGGGCTGGCGCGGCCACGCGCGGCCCGCAGGGAACCGGAACCGCGCCACCGTTACTCATCAGGCAATTCCCGGGGGCACGTCGCCGCCGAATCGTAAAGCGAGATCCACCATGAGCACCTCCGGCATCGGCAGCAACATGCAGGTATTGAACGTCGACATTTCGTCGATGGACCTCGAAACCGCCCTGATGGCCGTGCAGGGGGAGCGCACCCGCCTGCTGGACGCCCAGCTGGCCGACCAGATCAAGGCGGTGCAGGGCCGCAACGACCAGATCGCCAAGCTGAACAACGTGCTCAGCGGCCTGACCCAGGCGCAGGGCCTGTTCCCCAGCGACGCCAAGGCCACCGACAACCTGGACAGCACCGGCGACGGCGCCTGGCGCAAGGACCAGAGCTGGCCGCTGGAGCGCCAGGTCAATACGGCGCTGATCGAGGCCGGCATGACCTCGCCGGGTCTGCAGACGGTCGGGCCCGCCCTGACCAACAGCGTCGACGAGAACGGCAACGCCGTGATGCTGGACGGCGGCATCCGTGGTTTCACGACCAAGGGCGACCTGGAGGCGATGATCACCAAGGTAAAGGGCATGATCGACGGCGAGAGCAATTCCCAGCAGATGGACATGCTGCGCCTGCAAAGCATGTCGAACAAGCGCAACGAAGCCTTCGACGTGATGACCAACTTCGTCAAGAAAATGCAGGACAGCCGCTCCAGCATCATCGGCAACATGCGTTGACGGCGGCGGAGCCGGCCTGACGGGCGGCACGTATCGCATCCGCCGCCCGTAAAAAGTGCGCCGCCCGCAGGGAACCCGAAGCATGCGGTTGTTACTCACCAGACAGTTCCGGGGCGCCGGCCCTGATTCCACCCAGCCGGCCCCCTTGCAGCCAAGACCCGACCGCGCCCCGAGCGCGAACCCGACCTCACAAGACAGCGAGATCAACTCATGAGCACTTCCGGCATCAATCCCAACATGATGGTTTCCAACATCGATATCTCAAGCATGGATATCGAGACGGCCCTGATGACGGTGCAAAGTGAGCGCACCCGCCTGCTGGATGCCCAACTGGCTGACCAGATCAAGGCCGTGCAGAACCGCAACGACCAGATCGCCAAGCTGAACAACGTGCTCAGCACCCTGACCAAGGCCCAGTCGCAGTTCAACTCCGACGCCAAGGCCGGCGACACCATCGGCGGCTGGGACAGCGCAAAGATCTCGAGCATCGAGGTGCCCCTGAACGATGCCGTCCAGGAAGCCGGCCTCTCCGACCTGGGTTTCACCAGCCGCACCGGCCAGCGCACCCCCGATGCGGGCGAGACCAAGGACGGCAACGAAGGCAAGCTGATCACCGGCACCGCCGTCTTCGCCGGCGGCACCACCAAGGGCGAGATCGACGCCGCCATCACCAAGATCAAGGGCCTGATCGACGGTGAAAGCAACTCGCAGCAGATGGACATGCTGCGCCTGCAAAGCATGTCGAACAAGCGCAACGAAGCGTTCGACGTGATGACCAACTTCGTCAAGAAGATGCAGGACAGCCGCTCCAGCATCATCGGCAACATGCGTTGAGCCGGCCTGCCGGCCAGATTCGGTTTTCAGATCCCTTATCGATATCCAGGAACATCATGTCGCAGAAAACTCCCGAACAGATCATCAGCGAAGCCGAAGCCCTGGTGGCCGAGGCGCAGCGCAGCCTCGACGCCAGCAACGAGTTCTTCCGCTCGCAAGGCCTCGACCCCGAAAAGGCCCGGGCCGTGCTGGCCGGCCAGGTCGGCCCCAAGGAAGCCGCCGAAGCCGAAGCCCAGTTCCGCAAGGACCTGGAGGACATCGACCGCGAAGTCGGCGAGGAACTGGCCCGCGCCAGCTTCGCCAACGCCGCGCGCAGCGGCGGCGGCGGCGCCCGCCGTCCGCGTCCGATGGTCTGAAACGATCCTCTTTCCGCAACCGAGTTCGACAAGGCGAAGATCATGACTGCAAGCCAGGATGCCGGTGCTGAGCTGACCCCGCAGGAAACGGCCAGGATGGTCGATGAACTGGCCGCCCTGTGGCGCAGCGGCGGCACCTTGGGCCAGGCCATGGACATCACCGACGACGAGTGCGAGGCGCTGTACGCGTACGGCCACGCCCTGTACCAGCAGGGCAAGTATTCCGATGCCATGAAGGCGTTCGCCCAGGTGACGGCGTACAACCACATGGACGCGCGCTACCAGATGGCGTTCGGCGGCGCGGCCCAGATGCTGGGCCGCTACGAAGACGCGTTGCGGCAGTACGTGATCGTGACGATGATGCGCCTGGATGATCCGGCGCCGGTGTATCACAGCGCCGAGTGCCTGCTGGCGCTGGGCCGCCTGCCCGAGGCGGCCGAGTCGCTGGCGATGGCGATCGAGCTGTCCCGGGGCGAGGAACACGCCGCGACCCGGGCGCGTGCCTCGGCGATGCTGCAGGCCGTCCGGGCCAGGATGCAATAAAGACGAGAACCAGGCAGGCCGGAGATCGCGGCGGACCCGCGGGCCGGCCGGCATCACAGGAGCCGATCGATCATGAACATCACTTTCAATCCCAGCGCGGGCGGCCTGGCCGGCCTGGCGCCCACCCCTGACATGAGCCCGTCGCAGGCGTCCGCCAAGGACGGCGCGGCGTACCTGATGCTGGACCCCAGCGAGCAGCGCACCGGCGGGGACAGCGATGCCCTGGGCCTGCGGGGCGTGAAGCAGCCCGCCGGCAGCTACACGGCGGGCGCCAGCGATGCTTCTCAGGCGTTGGGCAAACTGGATGTCGAAACGCTGGGCACCGACATCTATTCGGTGATGGCCCTGTTCCAGAAGTGTGCGCAAGAGCAACGCGACGCTGCCCGCCAGGTGCGCGATGCCGACCTCTCCGCGCAGGTCGCCACGCTGAAGAGCGCCGCCCAGGAAATCCGCAACGCCGCGCAGGAGCGCATGGTCGGCGCCATCGTGCAGGGCGCCTTCCAGATCGCCGCCGGCGCCGTGCAGATGGGCGCGGGCATCGCCTCGGGCATCCAGGGCGCGAAAGCGGCGGGGCTGCAACAGAAGGCTTCCGTGGAAACCAAGCAGGCCAGCGGCCTGATGGAAGATGCCGCCGACGCCGGAACCCGCGCGCAGCGGCGCAGCCTGACGGCCGAGGCGGGCACGCATACCGCCAACGCCAAGGGCCTGGAGGCCGACGCCAGCAAGTACGCGAATCGCTCGCAGACCTTGAACGCCACGGGTCCGGCCGCCGGCCAGGTGCTCAATGGCATCGGCACCATCATCAACGCCACCCAGGAACGCAAGGCCGCCGAACACGACGCCAAGCGCGCCGAGCTGGAGGCGCAGGCCAAGGTGCAGGAAGACAGTTCGCAGAAGGCCAACGAACTGATGCAGCAGATGATGGACGTCATCCGCGACGTGCGCGACAAGCTGAGCTCGATCGACCAGTCGCGGCTCGAGACCAACCGCGGCATCGCCCGCAACATCTGACGCCGGGCCGAGGAATCCCCATGAGCTCCATCCAACCGAATTACGGCGGCATGATGCCGCAGATGCCCGCCGGCGCGCAGGCGGATGCGCCGCAACAGGCTGGCCAGGTCGATGGCCTGAAGCTGCTGGCCGAGCTGCAGACCATGGTCGCCCAGCTCGAAAGCGGCAAGGCGCCCGCCACGGGCGAGCGCCTGACCGACGAGCGCGGCGCGCCGGCCATCTCCGAGCCGTCCGCCAGTTTCAATGCCGCCGACATGGTCGACCTGCTGCGCAGCCTCAAGGGCAAGAGCCAGGATGCCCAGTTGGCCGCCGCCCAGAAGGGCCTGGAAAGCGCCCGCGTCAAGGCCGAGAAGAATACCGAGGCCCAGCTCGACAAGATCAAGGACTGGATCGAGAAGTGCAAGGAAGCCGAAGGCAAGGGCCTCCTGGGCAAGATATTCGGCTGGATCGGCAAGATCTTCGCGGCCATCGCGGCGATTGCGGCGGTCGCCATCGCCGCCGTCGCCACCGCGGCCACGGGCGGCGCGGCCGCGCCGCTGCTGGCCATGGCGGTCATCGGCGCGGTGGGCGCGACCATTTCGCTGGCCGACCAGATATCGCAGGAGTGCGGCGGCCCCGAGATCAGCATCGGCAATCTGGTGCAGACCATGGTCGGCAAGTTCCTGGAAGCCTGCGGCGTGCCCCCCGAGACCGCCGAGCGCATCGGCCGCGTCATGGGCGGCGTGCTGGCCATCGCCATGCCGGTGATGCTGCTGGTCGAACCGCAACTGCTGGGCGGCATGGCGCAGAACATCGCGCTGCTGGCCGGCGCCGACGAACAGACCGCCGGCTACATCGGCATGGCGGTCGGCATCGCGGCGGCCATCACGGCGGGCATCGCCATGGCCGTGGTCAGCGGCGGCGCGGGCGCTGGCACGGCGGCCACCAAGATCGCCAGTTCGCTGGTGGGCGCGGGCGCCCAGATCGTGCAGGGCGCCACCTCGGTGGCCACCGGCGGCCTGAAGATCTCCGAGGCCATCGACAAGCGCGACGCCGAGAACATCATCGCCGACAAGAAAGAACTGGAAGCGGCCATGGTGAAACTGCAGAAGCAGATGGAAGAGGGCCGCGAAGAACTGAAGAAGGTCATCCAGCAGATCGAGGAAGGCCTGCAAGCCGTGACCAAGATGATCGCGGGCGCCGCCGACAGCATGGCCCAGGTCACGTCCAACATTGGCAAGCGCGCGGCGGTCTGATACCGGCGCGCACAGGAGATACGCATGTCCCAGACCGCTACCGTCCAGCGCAGCGAATTCGGCGAGAAACTCTACGAAGGCCTGCAGGCGCTGCCGTCCAGCCGGCGTTTCACGGCCGAGCAGCTCGAGGTCATCTACGCGCTGGCCTATGCCCAGGTCACCCAGGGCAAGTACGCCGAGGCCCTGCCGGTGTTTTCCATCCTGTCCACCTACGGTCCCACGCGCAAGCACTACATGATGGGCCTGGCGCTGTGCCTGCAGATGTGCGCCCGCTACGAAGAGGCGGTGCGAATCTATTCCGCCGTGGGCACGCTGTTCCCCGAAGGCCCCGAGGCCTCGCTGGGCGTGGCCGAATGCCTGCTGGCGCTGGGCCTGACGGCCGACGCCGTGCAGGAGCTGGAGCTGGCGCTGCGCTATACCGCCGAAGCGGGCGGCTATCCCGAGGCGCGGAAGCGCGCGCAGGCCTTGCTGGAACTGACGCGCCGCGAGGCGGTAACCGGATGATCGCGCTTCATGTCCGATAGCGCCCGACCGGCTTCGCCCACGGAGCAGACGGCCGTCTCGCAAGAGACGGCTTTTGTGCTTGATGCGGACGAGGCGCGCCTGCTGACCGAAGTCGGCATGCTGGCGGCCCGCGCGGGCGACCTCGCGCGCGCCGACGCCATCTTCAACGGCCTGCGCGCCGTGCGTCCGGGGCGCGCATATCCATATATCGGCCTGGCCCTGGCGCGCATCGCCCGGGGCCGCGCCGACGAAGCGGTGCAACTGCTCGAGCATGCCGTCCTGGCCGACGACGCCGAGCGTGCCCAGGCCCAGGCCTGGCGCGGCCTGGCGTTGCAACTGGCCGGCCGTGCCGCCGAAAGCCGCAAGGTGCTGCAGGACGCCGCGGCCCAGCCCAACGAGGGCGGAGCGCTGGCGCGCAGTTTGCTAGGACTGGGCGAGGACGCGGCTAGAATGCCCGCCGGTCTCGCCCCCACTGTGAAGGAATAGGGAAACCATGGAAATCGCCGCGCTTTCCGCCGCCCTGGCGGCGCCGCTGACCACACCCGCGCCGGCCGTCGCGCCCACGGCGCAAGCCACCGAGCGGTTCAACGCGTTGATGAGCGCTCCCGAAGTGGGCGCCACCCCCGCGCCCGAGCTGACGGGCGTGCAGGCTGCCTTGCAGTCCGCCTTCGCCGTCGATGGGGCCGCGCCCAGCCTGCCTTCGCTGGGCAGCCAGATCCTGTCCAGTCTGCAAGGCACCGCCGCTGATTTCTCGCAGCGCTGGCAAGGCATTTCAGCGGGCCTGGACCAGATGGCCACCGCGCCCAACATCAGCGACATGCTGCGCGTGCAGGGCGAGATGCTGCAGGTATCGGTGCAGTACGAGCTGGTGGGCAAGGCGGTCTCGCGCACCACGCAGAACATCGATACGCTGGTCAGGATGTCCTGATGCACGCCTCGTCGCTTTCCCTTCTGGCCCCGGCTCCGTGGTTCCGGCGCTCGCTGCGCGTGGCGTGCGCAGGTCTTCTGATCGTGTTGCTGGCTGCCTGCGGTTCGCGCGTCACGCTGTTCTCGGCCTCCACCGAGGGCGAGGCCAACGAGTTGCTGTCGGTGCTGCTCGATTCGGGCATCCACGCCGAGAAGACCGCCACCAAAGAGGGCGTGTCGATCTCGGTCGACGGCGCCCAGGTGGCCCGCGCCCTCGACATCCTGCGCGCGCGCGGCCTGCCGCGCGAACGCTTCGACGGCATGGGCCAGATCTTCCGCAAGGAAGGCCTGGTGTCCTCGCCGCTGGAGGAGCGCGCCCGCTACATCTACGCGCTGTCGCAGGAACTCACCAATACCCTGTCTCAGATGGACGGCGTGCTGGCCGCGCGCGTGCACGTGGTGCTGCCCGAGCGCGGCGGCGTGGGCGAGACCACGTCTCCGTCGACCGCCGCCGTGTTCATCAAGCACCAGGCCGGCTACAACCTGGACACGCTGCAACCGCAGATCCGCAAGCTGGTCACGCACGCCATCCCCGGCCTGACCGAAGACCGCGTGTCGATCGCGCTGGTGTCCGCGCAGCCGCCCTCCCACGTGCAGAACGCGCCCACGCTGTCCAGCGTGCTGGGCCTGCAGGTCGATAGCGGCTCGGCCAACGGCCTGGCCATGCTGTTGGGCATCCTGATCCTGCTGATCGTGCTGCTGGCGGCCACGGTGGGCTGGATGGTCTGGCGCATGGGCCTGCCATTCGGCGCGCGCGCGGTCTCCAAGGGTCGCCGCGAACCGGGCCGGCCCGAAGGCCAGTCGGCATGAGTCCGCAAGGCCGTCCGCCGATCGAGGCCGCCGCCGTGTTCGGCGCGCGGCTGGTCGAGTTCAACCTGCTGCCCAGCCGTACGCTGCATCCCAGCCGGGATGCGGATTACGATGCGGCGCCGGCGGGAGCCTTTCCCGCGCCCTTGCAGGCCGCCTGGCATCGCCAGCGTTCGGCGCAGATCCTGCGCCGTCTCGATCTGCACGAGCGGCCCGTACACGACGCCAGCCGGCCCGAACTGGCCCTGGCGCTGCTTCCCCCCGATCCGCTGGCGCGCTGCGCCCTGTGGCTGGGGGTGGCATTGTGCGGCGCGCGGCTGCGCCGCGCCATCGCGGGCGCTGAAGTGCGCCGCTTCATCGATGGCCTGGGCGACGCCGCCCTGGCTTTCGCGCGCCAGTCCGCGCCCGGCCTGCATCCCGGCATCGCCGGATGCGAGGCCTTCAGCGCCGACGAGACCGTGGAGGCCGTGCGGCGCCTGGGCCGCGCCACGCTGATGCAGGCCCTGCACGGCGGCGGCCCCGAAGTGGCGCTGCGCGCCGAACTGAAACTGTCCGCCGGCCCGGCCGGCGACGCGCCCTTGCCCGCCGCTGCCTCGCTGGCGTTGGCGCTGGGCGTCCTCAAGCTGACCGAACCGACATGGCATTCGTCCTTCCCCGCGATTCACTGACGCCGCGCCGCCTGGCGGCCAGCGTCGATCCCGGCGTGCGCGTCCTGCGCGCGCGGGACCACGCCGCGCTGACCGACGCGCAGGCGTTGCTGGACAACGCCCACGACCAGGCCGAAGCCATCCTGGCAGGGGCGCAGGCCGCCTTCGAGGCCGAACAGCGGCGCGGTTATGCCGACGGCCGCGAGCAGGCCCTGCTGGACCAGGCCGAGAAGATGATCGAGACCGTCGGCCGCACGGTGGAATACTTCGCCGGCGTCGAGAACGAGATGGTCGACCTGGTGATGCTGGCGGTGCGCAAGGTGGTCGACGGCTTCGACGACCGCGAGAAGGTGATGATCGTGGTGCGCAACGCGCTGGCCGTGGTGCGCAACCAGAAACAGATGACGTTGCGCCTGCATCCCGACGAGGTCGAGGACGTGCGCGAGCGCATCAACGACCTGCTGGCGGCCTATCCCGGCGTGGGCTACCTGGACATCCTGGCCGACGGCCGCCTGGGTCGCGGCGCATGCATTCTCGAAAGCGAGATCGGCATGGTCGAAGCCAGCCTGGAAGGCCAGATCGAGGCCCTGCGCCGCGCCTTCCAGCGCACGCTGGGCAGCCGGGTGTAAGCGCAACCCATGCGGCAATTCGACTACATCACCGAAATGATGGAGATGGCGCTGCAGGACACGTCGACCTTGCGCATCAAGGGACGCGTCACGCAGGTCATCGGCACCATCATCAAGGCCGTGGTGCCCACCGTGAAGGTGGGCGAGGTCTGCATCCTGCGCAATCCGGGCGAAGACTTCGAGATGAAGGGCGAGGTCGTCGGCTTCGCGCGCGACGCGGCGCTGCTCACGCCCATCGGCGACATGTACGGCATCTCGTCGGCGACCGAAGTCATTCCCACCGGACGCGCCCACATGGTGCCGGTGGGCAACGGCCTGCTGGGCCGCGTGCTCGACGGCCTGGGCCGTCCGCTGGACGAGGCCGAGCTGGGACCGCTGGAGGCCAGCAAGTTCTATCCGGTGTTCGCCGAGGCGCCGGACCCGCTGACGCGCCGCATCATCAAGGATCCGCTCGAACTGGGCGTGCGCGCGCTGGATGGCGTGCTGACCTGTGGCGAAGGCCAGCGCATGGGCATCTTCGCGGCGGCCGGCGGCGGCAAGTCCACGCTGATGGGCATGCTGGTCAAGGGCGCCGACGTGGACGTGACCGTGGTGGCGCTGATCGGCGAACGCGGCCGCGAAGTGCGCGAGTTCCTCGAACACGAACTGGGACCGGAAGGCCGCCGCAAGAGCGTGATCGTCTGCGCCACCAGCGACAAGTCGTCGATGGAGCGGGCCAAGGCCGCCTACGTGGCCACCGCCATCGCCGAGTACTTCCGCGACCAGGGCAAGCGCGTGCTGTTCCTGATGGACTCGGTGACGCGTTTTGCGCGCGCCCAGCGCGAGATCGGCCTGGCGGCCGGCGAACCGCCCACGCGGCGCGGCTATCCGCCGTCGGTGTTCGCCACGCTGCCCAAGCTGATGGAGCGCGTGGGCATGAACCAGCATGGTTCCATCACCGCGCTGTATACCGTGCTGGTCGAGGGCGACGACATGACCGAGCCCATCGCCGACGAGACGCGCTCCATCCTGGACGGCCACATCGTGCTGTCGCGCCGCCTGGCCGCGGCCAACCACTATCCCGCCATCGACGTCCTGGCTTCGGCCAGCCGCGTCATGAACGCGGTGATCACGCCCGACCACAAGAAACTGGCCGGCCGCATCCGCGAACTGATGGCCAAGTACCAGGAAGTCGAACTGCTGGTGAAGATCGGCGAATACAAGCGCGGCGGCGACGCCGTCACCGACGAGGCCATCGACAAGATCGACGCCATCAACACCTTCCTGAAGCAACGCACCGACGAGCGCACCTCCTTGCCGCAGGCCCTGGAACGCATGGCCGCCATCGCGGGGGTGAATAAGTCATGAGCGTCTTCGACGAGCTGCTGGCGATCAAGCGTTTTCGCGAAGGCCAGGCCGAGCTGGCCGTGGCGCGCCAGCGCCAACTGTACGCCCGGGCCGAGGACGCCCAGGCGCAGGCTGAAGACCAGTTGCTGAAATACAAGGACTGGGCCAGACAGCGCGAGAACGACATGTACGGCGACCTGTGCAGCCGCACGGTGCGCGTGCGCGAAATCGAGGACGTGCTGGCCGGCGTGGCCGATCTGCGCCAGGGCGAGCAGCGCCAGCACGAGCAGGTGGCGGCGGCGCGCAAGCACGTCGAGCGCGAGGCCGATGCCCTGGCCGCGCGCCGTGTCGACCACCGCACCGCCAGCCGCATGACCGAGAAATTCGTCGAGCTGGCCCGGATGCACCTGGAAGCGCACCTGAAGGAACTGGAGCGCAAGGAAGACCTGGAAATGGAAGAGGCCGCCTCGGTGGCGCGCGACCGCGAGGACTGGGAGTCGCACGAGGAGTACGAACCCTCATGAGCCGCTCCCTCCGCCGCGCCGCCCTGTCCGCCGGGATGCCCGCCTTCCTTGACTGGAGGATGACGCCGTGAGCATCGACCGCCGCATCGACCTGCATACGTCGGTCGCGCAGCAGGACCTTTCCGACCTGGCGCAATCCGATCCCGGCCTGCGCCGCAACGCGTCCGACGCCGACAGGCAGGCTTTCGAGCGTGCGCTGGCGCAGCCGCAGGACGAATCCGCCGACGAAGGCGACCGCAAGCCCTCGCCGCGCCAGGACCCCGATGCGATACCGCGTCCGTTCGGGCTGTTCGCCGCGGGCGTGCCGTCTGCGATGCCGGCCGATGCCGCGTCGGCGGGCGGCGAGGTCGCCGCGTTCCTGAGCCGGGATCTGGCCGAGGCCGCCGACCGCCTGCTGGTGGGCGACGGCAGCAGCGGACGGCGCGAGGTCCGCTTTGAACTGAAGAGCGACGTGCTGCCGGGCGTGACGGTTTCCGTCTACCAGGAAGCCGGCTGCGTAGTGGCTGCCTTCGCCTGCGCCAGCGAGGCCTCGCGCGAGAAGCTCTGCGCCGCCGCGCCGGGCCTGGCGGCCGAGCTGGCCCAGTCGCTGGGCCGCGCCTGCCTGGTGCGCGTGACCACCGACGATCCCGAAGACCCTTGCCTGTTCGAGGTCGCGGGCGGCGCTCCGTCGGGCGGCGCCGCGCCCTGAAATGACTCTGACACGATGGATTCCATGATTCCCGTTTTGGCCCAACCCGCGATCCTGCCGCGCCTGAGCGCGAACGAGGCTCGCGCCCTGACGTTGATCGCGCGCCATGGCGCGGACTTCGGCGTCGAGCTGCCGCCCGCCGACGGCGCGGCGGCCGATGCCGCGCCCGCCTCATGGCGCGTCGGTTTCACCGCCGGCGCGGTGGACGCGCTGCGGCAGGCGGCCGATTGGCGTACCGGCATCGAATGGGCCGGCGCCACGCTGCGCCTGTCCCTGCCGCGCAATGCGCCCGATGCCTGGCTGGCCGCGCGCGTGCCCGCGCTGGCGCCGGGGCCGCTGCCCCAGTCGCTGCGTGCCGCCGCGCTGGAAACCCTGCTGTCCGAGATCGTCGCCGCGCTGACGCGCGTGTCGCCGGGCGGCCCCGCCTACGTGCGCCCCTTGCCGGAAAGCGATGCCGCCCCGCTGCCGCACGTGTGGACGTTGACGCTGCGCGCCGCCGCCACGGGCGAGGTCTGCTATGCGGTGCTGGAGGCCGATGGCCTGGGCCTGATGCTGCTGGCCAGCCTGATCGCCGGGACCACGCCCGCCGCCAATGCGCTGGACACCGACGCCTTGCCCGTCACGCTGCGCGCCGTGCTGGGCGCGCTGACGCTGCCTGCCGCCGAACTGCGCACGCTGCGGCCGCGCGACGTGCTGCTGCTGGACGAATACCTGGTCGGGGCGCAGGGCGAACTATGGCTCGCCATTGCGCAAGGCCAGGGCCTGCGCGTGCGCGCCGAACAATCCACCTACATCGTCACCCAAGGCTGGACCTCCGTCATGACCCAGACCCCCACCCCCCCGGACGCGGCCGCCGCGCAGGCAGCCGAGCCGCTGGATCTCGATTCCATCCCCGTGCGCCTGAGCTTCGACCTGGGCGACCGCACCCTGACGCTGGCCGAACTGCGCCGCCTGCAGCCCGGCGAGACCTTCGACCTGCAGCGCCCGCTGGCCGATGGCCCCGTCATGATCCGCGCCAACGGCGCCCTGCTGGGCACCGGCACGCTGGTCGAGGTCGATGGCCGCGTCGGCGTCACCATCGCCACGCTGGGCAGGGAACCGGCATGATCGTCCTCAACGAGAGAGCCGCGCCATGACCGGCTTCGATCCCGTCAGCCTGGCCGTCATCCTGGCGATGCTGGCGCTGGTGCCGCTGGCCGCCGTGATGACGACCTCGTTCCTGAAGATCGCCATCGTGCTGTCCCTGGTGCGCAACGCCATCGGCGTGCAGCAGGTGCCGCCCAACATCGCGCTGTACGGCCTGGCGCTGATCCTGTCCGTCTATGTGATGGGCCCGGTGGTCATGGAAGTCGGCGGCGAACTCAAGGCCGTCAGCCAGCAGCAGCGCGCCCCCGACCCGCTCCAGCCCGGCGTGCCGCCGCCCGACCGCATGGGCGCCGTCATCGAGGCCGTCTCGCGCGGCATCGAGCCGCTGCGCGGCTTCATGCAGAAGAACAGCCGTCCCGAGCAGCGCGATTTCTTCATGCGCACCGCTCGCCACCTGTGGGGCGAGGAGCAGGCGCGCGACCTGAAGGAGAACGATTTCCTGGTGCTGATACCGGCCTTCCTGGTGTCCGAGCTGTCGGCCGCGTTCCAGATCGGCTTCCTGCTGTACCTGCCTTTCGTGGTGATCGACCTGATCGTGTCCAACATCCTGCTGGCCATGGGCATGATGATGGTGTCGCCCGTGACGATCTCGCTGCCGCTCAAGCTGTTCCTTTTCGTCATGGTCGATGGCTGGACCCGGCTGATACAGGGCCTGGTCCTGTCGTACGGATAGGAGGCGGCATGCAGAACATCGACGTCGTCTCCTACATGACCCAGGCGCTGTACCTGGTGCTTTGGCTGTCCCTGCCGCCCATCGCGGTGGCCGCCATCGTGGGCACGCTGTTCTCGCTGTTCCAGGCGCTGACGCAGATCCAGGAGCAGACGCTGTCCTTCGCGGTCAAGCTGATCGCCGTTTTCGCCACGTTGCTGCTGACCGCTCCCTGGATCAGCGGCGAACTCTACAACTACACCATTTCGGTGTTCGACCTCTTTTACAAAATCCACTGAGGCGGACGCGGAACGAAATGATCTCGGGCGTTACCTACGCGGAAGCGAACACTTTCATGGCCACGCTGGCGCTGACGCAACCGCGCATCCTGGCGATGTGCGCCATGCTGCCGCTGTTCAACCGCCAGCTGCTGCCGGGCCTGCTGCGCTACGCGGTGGGCGCCGGCCTCGGCCTGATCCTGGTTCCCGCGCTGGCGCCCGGCTATGCCGCGCTGGACCTGAACTGGCTCGACATCGTGCTGGTGGTGGTCAAGGAAGTGTTCGTGGGGCTGGTGCTGGGCTTTCTGGTGGCCATTCCGTTCTGGATCTTCGAGGCCGTGGGCTTCGTCATCGACAACCAGCGCGGGGCCAGCCTGGGGGCCGTGATCAACCCGGGCACGGGCAACGACTCGTCGCCGCTGGGCATCCTGTTCAACCAGGCGTTCATGGTGTTCTTTCTGGTCGGGGGCGGCTTTTCCCTGATGCTGACGATGCTGTACGACAGCTTCCGCTTGTGGGATCTCTGGCATTGGACGCCCGCGCTGCAGCGCGAGAGCATCCCGCTGCTGCTCGACCAGCTCAGCCGCATGGCCAGGCTGGTGCTGCTGTTCGCCGCGCCGGCCATCGTCGCCATGTTCCTGGCCGAGCTGGGCCTGGCGCTGGTCAGCCGTTTCGCGCCGCAGTTGCAGGTGTTCTTCCTGGCCATGCCCATCAAGAGCGCGCTGGCCTTCCTGGTGCTGGTGCTCTACATGAGCCCGCTGTTCGACTACGCAGGCGAGGCCACGCGCGGCATCGGCGGCATCCTGCCGTTCCTCGACAGCCAATGGCGGGCGCCATGAGCGGCGAAAAGACCGAACAGCCAACCGCCAAGCGCCTGCGCGAGTCCCGCCAGAAAGGGGACGTCGCGCACAGCAAGGATTTCACCCAGACGCTGCTGGTGCTGGCGCTGTTCGGCTACATGCTGGCCAACGCCAAGAACATCATCGAGTCGCTGGGCAGGCTGATGCTGGTGCCCTCCACGCTGGTCGGCATGCCGTTCGATGCCGCCCTGAAGACCGCGCTGGACGCGTCGCTGCGCGAAGGCATCGGCCTGGTGCTGCCCTTCCTGCTGATCGTGCTGCTGGTCGGCATGTTCTCCGAGTTCCTGCAGGTGGGCATCGTGCTGGCGTTCGAGAAGCTCAAGCCGTCTGGCAAGAAGCTCGACGTCATGAGCAATCTGAAGAACATGTTCTCGAAGAAGAACCTGGTCGAGCTGCTGAAATCCATCATCAAGATCGCGTTCCTGTCGGTGCTGGTGGTGTTCGTGGTGCGCGACGCGCTGCCCGAGTTGATGTCCGTGCCGCATAGCGGCCTGGCGGGCCTGCAGACCGGCGTGGGCGGCATGCTGCGCACGCTGCTGGTCAACGTGGCCCTGGCCTACGTCATCATTTCGCTGGCCGACTTCGTCTGGCAGCGCATGCAGTACCGCAAGGGGCTGATGATGAGCAAGGAAGAGGTCAAGCAGGAATACAAGGAAAGCGAAGGCGATCCGCACATCAAGCACAAGCGCAAGCACCTGCACCAGGAAATGGTGATGAGCGGCGCCGTTCACAGCGCCCGCAAGGCCTCGGTCGTGGTCACCAACCCGACCCACCTCGCCATCGCGCTGTACTACGAACCCGACCAGACGCCCTTGCCGCTGGTGCTGGCCAAGGGCGAAGGCTACCTGGCCGAGCAGATGATGCGGGCCGCCCGCGAGGCCGGCGTGCCGGTGATGCAGAACATCCCGCTGGCGCATGCGCTGATGGCCAACGCCCAGGCGGACCAGTACATCCCCACCGAACTGATCGAACCCGTGGCCGAGGTGTTGCGCCTGGTGCGCAAGCTGGCCGCTTCCGAGGAATGACGCCATGTCAGCCATCCCCCATCCCCTGATCGCGCGCTACCTGGCGCGCCACGCGATTCCCGACGCGCTGCGCACCGATGGCCGCGCCACGTTGACGATCGACGACAAGTACCGCGTTCACCTGCAAGGCGCGCGCAACGGCTGGCTGGCGATTTCCGCGCGGCTGTGCGCCTTGCCGCCCGCGGGCAGCGCGCGCGAGGACTTCATCGCCGGCCTGGGCAAGCAGGCCGGCGGAATGCTCGCCGGCCACGCGTCGGCCTGCGTGATCGATCCGGCCGAAGAGGCCCTGTGGCTGCAGCAGATGGTGCGCCCCGACAGCAGCGAGATCGAGGTGGACGAGGCCGTCGGCCAGTTCGCCAACGCGCTGTCTTTCTGGACCGGCGCGGTCAAGCGGGCGGCCTGAACCAAAGCATGCATTGAGGAGAGTCAGTTGAAGCGGATCATCCTGGCGGGCGCCCTGTCGCTGGCATTGATGGGAGCGGCCGATGCCGCGCCCAACTGGCCCAGCGCCCCCTACACCTACTACGCCAAGAGCGAGAGCCTGCAGAGCGTGCTGCGCCAGTTCGCCAGCGGCTTCAGCCTGTCGCTGCAGATGGGGCCGGAGGTCACGGGCGTGGTCAACGGCAACTTCAACGCCAGCACGCCCACCGAGTTCATGGACCGGCTGGGCGGCGTGTACGGCTTCAACTGGTTCGTGTATTCGGGCACGCTGTTCATCAGCCGCACCAGCGACATGAGCACGCGCTCGGTCAGCGCCATGGGCAGCTCGATCACCGCGCTGCGCGGCGCGCTGCTGCAGCTTGGCGTGCTGGACCCGCGCTTCGGCTGGGGTGAACTGCCCGACCAGGGCATCGCGCTGGTGTCGGGCCCGCCGGCCTACGTCAACCTGGTCGAACGCACCGTGGCGGCGTTGCCGCTGGGCGCGGGCGGCCAGCAGGTGGCGGTGTTCCGCCTGAAGCACGCCACGGTCAACGACCGCACCGTCAGCTATCGCGACCAGTCGGTGATCACGCCCGGCATGGCCACCGTGCTGCGCAACCTGATCCTGGGCAACGGCGGCGGCAACAACAACGAAACGCTGTCGGCCATCGCCGCGCCGCTGCGCGACAACCCGCCGGCCTTTCCCGGCACGCCCGCCCAGGAAGGCCCGGGCGGCGCCATCGCCGGCGGTCCCGCGGCCACGGCGGCCGCTGCCGCGAGCGACGGTTCGCGCGGCGGCCGGCGCGGCGCCGGCCTGCGCCTGCGCGAACCCACGGTGCAGGCCGATCCGCGCCTGAACGCCATCATCGTGCAGGACATTCCCGATCGCATCCCCATCTACAAGGCGCTGATCGACCAGCTCGACGTGCCCAGCACGCTGATCGAGATCGAGGCGATGATCGTCGACGTCAACTCGGATCTGGTCAACGAGCTGGGCGTGCAGTGGGGCGCGCGCGCCGGCAGCACGTCGGCGGGCTATGGCAATCTGGGCCTGTCCACCTCCGGCGGCTTGCCGCTGGAGTCGGGCGCGGCCATCTCGCCGGGCACCATCGGCATCAGTATCGGCAATTCGCTGGCCGCGCGCGTGCGCGCCCTGCAGACGCGTGGACAGGCCAACATCCTGTCGCAGCCATCGATCCTGACGGCCGACAACCTGGGGTCGCTGATCGACATCTCCGATACGTTCTACATCCAGACCACGGGTGAACGCGTGGCCACCGTCACGCCCATCACCGTGGGCACCTCGCTGCGCGTCACGCCGCGCTACATCGAAGGCAAATCGCGCCGAGAAGTGGAATTGGCCGTCGACATCGAGGACGGCCGCATCCAGGACGAACGCCTGGTGGGCGACCTGCCCACGGTGCGCCGCAGCACCATCAGCACGCTGGCCGTGGTCGGCGACGACCAGACCCTGCTGGTGGGCGGCTACAACGCCACGCAGGACAGCGAACAGGTCGACAAAGTCCCGTTCCTGGGCGACATCCCCGGGCTGGGGGCGCTGTTCTCCAGCCGCAGCAAGACCGTGCAGCGCCGCGAACGCCTGTTCCTGCTGCGTCCGCGTGTCGTCGCCATCAATGGCGAGACCGTTGCCGCGCCGCGTGGCCAGTCGCGCGCCGGCCGCGTCATGGACGCGACCTGGGCGCGGGCGGGCGAGAAGCTGACGGCGGGCCAATACCTGGACCTGATGCAGGGCCAGCAGACACGCGTGCAGTTCGAGGCGGCGGCGGTGGGCTCACCGGGCGGACCGGTGCGAGCCTCCGACCACTACATCGAATCGGTGCCCCTGGGACCGGGCCAGGCTCAACCCGTGATGCAGCCAGGCGGTACGGTGCTGCGCGTGGAGACGCCGAACGTGCCCGGTACGGGCCGTGGCGAACCTTGATGGCAAGGCAGGGCCGAGGCTCAGTCGTTGAGCGGCAGGCCTTTTTGCAGCAGCTTCTCGCGCAGGGCGTTGCGCGCCCGGGACAGGCGGCTGCGGACGGTGCCGATGGGCACGGTCAGCAGTGCGGCGGCGTCTTCGTACGACATGTTGTCCAGGCCGATCATCATCAGGATGTCGCGCATGTTCTCGGGCAATTCGTCCAGCGCCTCCTGCATCAGCCGCACGGTCTGCGCCTGCTCCAGCGCCTGCTCGGGCGTGGATTCGGACGCGGCATGCGTGGCCAGGCTGTCTTCGCCGACGAAGTCGTAGCGGCGCTCGGGGGCGCGCGACAGATAGTTGCGCACCAGGTTCAGCGCGATGCCGTACAGCCAGGTGGACAACTGCGATTCGCCGCGGAACGTCTGGTACGAGCGCGCCGCCTCGACGAAGGCCTGCTGGGCAAGGTCTTCGGCTTCGCTGGTGTTGCCGATGTGCTTGATGATGAAGCGCTGCAGCCGCCCGCTGTGCTCGCGGATCAGGTCGCGCAGCAAGCGATCGTCTTGCGAACTCCAGGAGGTACCGCCGCAGCCGGGCTGCGGAGCCGCTTCGAGGGAAGCGTCGGTAAGGTCCAGGGAGTCGGGCATGGGGGACGGGCTGTAAGAATTGGGCGTAAAACGGCTACAAAGTACTACACAGCATGTGTAATTCGCAATTACTGGAAATACGGTAGCGCCGAGCCAACAAGGTGTGAATCGTCACATTTGGCGCAACAACGCCGGCAATCCGGGGTGTCAGCGGGGTGCGGCGGCGCCCAGAAGCTGGCTCAGCCAGGCACGGGCGGTGTCCAGCGAAACCGGACTTTGGCCGGCAGCGGCCGCCTGGTCGAAGCGTTGCTGCATGTCCGCGTCCAGGCCATGGCGCTGCTGGGCGTCCAGCGACGCGGGATCGATGCCGGCCTGGGTGCAGGCCGCCATGAAGACGGACGAACCGGTGCTGGCGGAACAGGCCAGGCGGGTGGCGAAGTCGACGCCATCGAGGGCATGGCGCGAGGTCTGCGCCATGTCGACGGCCTGCTCGATGGTGCGCGAGGACAGGGGCCTGCCGGGGCTGGCCGCAAGGCCCAGTTCCCGGGAGACCGCGCTGGCGATGCCGTTGCCGTAGGTGTTGGCCAGCGCCTGGGAGAACATCGAGGACGTGTCCACGTCCGGCGCGACCCAGGCCACGCTGCGGCCGCCGGGCGTGGCGCCCGTGCCCAGCACCCGCAGTTGCTCGCCGGCGACGGAGATGAAGACGTCGCCGCCGCCCTGGGCCGCCTGTGTGAAGGCGTCGAGCGGCGGAGAGCCGGGTACTGGACGGGAAACGGAATCGATTGTCATGCGGCAGTTGTGTCCTGCGGCCTTGATGGAAATCTGCGCTTGGTAGAGCGCTTGTCCAGGTACGTAACATCGGGAACGGATTGGTTCCCGGAATTTCGCCGGCCGCGGAGATCGTTTCGCATATTAGATCATCCGGCCTCGGGTCAGGCTGGAGCAAGGAGCAGGCAATCGTGAGCGCAATCGAGGCGGGCAGCAAGCTGGGCCTGGAAATGGAGATGGCCGTGGCCCGCCGAGGCAGCGGCCGCAGCCATCCGGTCGGGGGGTACTTCGAGGCGTTGGCCAGCATCAAGCGGGCGCGCGGCGAGGATGCCGCGGTCTATCCCCTGGGAAAACGGGCGGGCGGCGTCTCGGGGCCGGACGGCGACAGCGGCGTCGACAACGGCTACAACCTGCTGGAAACGGCCTTCTCTCCGGTACAGGGGGGCGTGGGCGGCCTGGACCGCTTGGGCGAGAAAGTGGCGCAAGAGCTGCGCGACGCCCGGCAGGCGCTGGCGTGCGAAGACGCCATGCTGCTCAACGTGTCGGAACATCCCGATTGCAGCCTGGACCCGGACTGGTATGACGCCGTGCGCGCCGATCGTCCCATCTACCGCGAACTGGTCGGCCATCGCGGCTGGTTGCACCGCGCCGGCATCGACGCCAAGGCGCAGAACGGCCCGTGCACCTCGGTCGGCATCGGGCAGGCCGCGCGCGCGCTCAATGCCGTGTTGGCCCTGGCGCCGGCTTGTATCGCGCTGTTCGCAAACAGTCCGTTGCAGGCGGGCCGCGCAACGGGCCTGAAAGAGAACCGGCTGACGCTGTGGGACCGCGTGTTCCGCCATGCCCGCTTTGCCGGCGACCACTGGCTGCAGCGGTTGCCGGAACGGCCCTTCGACGACCTGGGCGATTATTTCCGCTGGATGTTCGGCGGCCCTACCGCCAGCCGCGCCTTGTCGGTGGTGCCCAGCCAGGGCTACAAGTCGGCGGCATCGGTCTATCTGGCCGGCAATCCGTCATTGCGCCGCTTCCTGGAGTCCGCGCAATGGCCGGGCCGGCACGCGGAGACCGGCGAGTTTGTGATGCTGCGTCCTCATAGCGGCTATTTCGAATATTCGCAGTTCGCGCATTTCCTGGACGCGCGCTGGCGCTATCGCCTGGCCGGGCCCGTGCCGCTGGACGAATTGCTCGCGGCCTGGACGCGGCCTGGCGGTATCGAGGATCTGCATGGCCGCCACGGCGCCGATGGCTACATCGAGGGGCGGGCCTGCGGCGCGGTGTTCGCCGACGCCCAGTTGCGGGATGAAGCCGGCATCGGCGTGGCCTCGACCGCGCCGCTGTCGCCGTCGGCGGTGCAGTTCGGATTGATGCGCAACCTGGACGAGGCCGAGCGGCTGTGGCGCGACTGGGGATGGCTGCGCCTGCGCGGCATGCGCGGCGTGGCCATGCGGGAAGCGCTGGATGACGACACGGTGCATGCCCTGGCGCGCGACGTGCTGGACGTGGCCCGCGCCGGGCTGCCCGAGGGCGAGCGCCGTTGGCTGGGTTATGCCGATCACGTGCTGCGGACCCGCCGCACGGGGGCGGATCGGTTGCTGGAACTGTGGAATGCCGCGCCGGGCAGCCGGGCCGAGAAACTGGCATGCGTCAGTGCGCGCCGCGAAGTGCTCGACTGAAACCAGAAGGGCCGCATCCCTGGCGGCATGCGGCCCTTGCATCCATTCGAGCCGCGGGGGCCTATTGCGCCGCTTTCCTGCCCTCGTACACTTCGTCCGCCGCCAGCAGGATGTCCACCGGGGGGTCGAAGCCGATGCCGCGCGCCGTGTCCAGGTTCAGCGCGATCTTGGCCGGATCGATCCAGATCTGGCTGAGCTGGCGCGGCTTGGCGCCATTGAAGATACGGGCGATGGTCTCGGCATGGAACAGGCCCACGTACGAGTAGTCGGCCTGCGCCAGGCTCATCAGCAGGCCGTCGCGCACCTGTTCCGAACCCAGCATGGCGAAGCTGGGCACCTGCGCCGTGCGCAGCACCTCGGCCACTTGCCCCACGGACTGGGGCGTGATGCCGCGGTGCACCGTGACGTACATCGCGTCCACCTGGTTGCTGAGCTTGCGGTAGCAGTCCACCGCGTTGCGCGTGGCCTCCTCCACCGCAATGCCGTTGGAGGCCGCGTTGCACGATTTCACCTGGAAGCCCAGTTCCTTGGCAACCTGTTCGACGGCCGGCACGGCGGCATAGGTGCGGCCTTCGGGGCTGTCTTCATACACCAGGCCCAGCGTCTTGAACGGCACGATTTCGTGGAACAGGCGCACCTGGCGCTGGTAGCGTTCGGGCTGCACGCGGGCGTGCAGATTGTCCAGGCCGCTGTCTTCCACGCTTTTCACGATGCGCGCGCCGACGGCGTCGCTGGTCGACGCCACCACCGTGGCCACGGGGGCGCCCAGCATCGCCATGTCCTGGCCGGCCAGCGTGCCCATGGCGATGATCAGGTCGATGTCGTGGCGTTTGGCCAGCCGGTCGGTGATGGCCTGGCGCACGGCCGGGCGGCGGGCGGCGTCGAAGTTGCCCGGTTGCCACCAGGCATCCTCGACGAACTGCAGCGTGTCGCTCTTGGCGTTCTGGGCCAGGAAGCTCCACATCTGGCGGCCGTTCAGGCCATCGGGGATGGCGGGCACGCTGAGCCAGCCCAACTGTTGCAGGCCGGCCACGATGACGCGCAGCGTGCGCGGGTATTCGCTGTAGTCGCCGCTTTCGAAGTAGCCCAGGCGCCACTTGCCGCCGCCGGGCTTGGCCTTGGGCGTGGCCGGGAAGACGTCGGCCGCCGCGGGCGCGGTGGCCGCGGCATCTTGCTGGGCCTGCGCGGCCGGGGCCAGCAGGGCAAGCGACAGGAACAGGGAGGAGAGCAGTTTGGTCATGCGCGTCGGACCACGATCAACGTGATGTCATCGGATTGTTCGGCGCCCGCCGCGAATGCCTGCACGTCTTCGAGCAGGCGCTGGCCGATGGCGGTGGCGCTGGAAGGAGGCGAGGCCAGCACGCTGAGCATGCGGGGATCGCCGTATTGTTGGTTCTGGCGGTTGACCGCCTCGGTGACGCCGTCGGTGTAGCCGACCAGCACCTCGCCCGGCGCCAGGCGCGCGTGCAGGGGCTGATAGACCAGGTCTTCCTGCACGCCGCACGCCGGACCGCTGCGGCCTTCGAGCGTGCGCAGCGCGCCGTCGGCGCCGATGACGATGGGCTTGAGATGGCCGGCGTTGGCCCAGGCCAGTTCGCCGGTGAGCAGGTCCAGCACGCCCAGCAGCAGCGTCACGAACATCATGTTCGGATTGTTCTCGGACAGCCGGTTGTTGATCTTCTGCATGATCTGCGCGGGATCGGTCTCGTCCTCGGCGGTGGCGCGGATCAGCGTGCGCGTCACGGCCATGAACAGCGCCGCCGGCACCCCCTTGTCGGACACGTCGCCAATGGCCAGGCACAGCCTGCCGTCTGGCATCATGAAGTAGTCGTACAGGTCGCCGCCCACCTGCTTGGCGGGCAGCATCGTGGCATGCAGGTCGACGTGGGCGCGCACGTCCGAGCCCAGCGGCACGGGCAGCAGGCCCAGCTGGATGGCGCGCGCGATGTTGAGTTCGCTTTCGAAGCGCTCGCGCGTGGAGGTTTCCTGCATCAGGCGCTGCACGTTCTCGGTGAGCTTGCGTTGCATGAACAGGAACGAGGTGGCCAGGCGGCCGACCTCGTCGCGGTGGTGCTGCGGCAGCGCGGCGATGTGCGCGGGCACCGGCGCATCGACGGTCAGGTCCTGCTCGGGCAACTGGCGCGCGTACTGCGTGAGCTTGTCCAGCGGGCGCGCGATGCGGGTGGCGATCAGCCAGGCGGCCACCAGGGCCAGCAGCAGCGTGATGGCGAAGAGGATGGCCAGGCGGTTCATCAGTTGCTTGGCGGGCGCGGTGAGGTCGCTTTCGGGCACCGCCGCCACGACCGTCCAGCCCAGCGGCTTGTTGTGCACCGCCTTGATCTGCCAGGGATCCTTGCCGTTGATGACGCGCAGGGTCTGCGGCTGCGACTTGTTCGCCTTGGCCAGCAGCTCGCGCAGCGGCTGCCTGGACGTATCGCCCACGGCTTCCAGCAGGGCGGTCTGGTGGGCGGGCGGCGGCACGACCATCCGGCCGTTGTCGTTCACGATGAACACGAAACCGGAGTGCGCCAGCGTCAATTGCGACAGCGTGCTGCGCATCGCCGTCTCCATCTGCGCCCGGCGGCCCTGCACCTGTTCGATGATGTCCTGGGCGCTGTCGGTGACCGCGAACACCCAGTCCCATTGGCGGAAATAGCCGAAGTAGGCGTAGCGGGTTTCGGGCTCGCCGGTGGCGCCGGGCAGGGGCCAGCGGTAGATGGCGAAGCCGTAGCCGGTGCGGCGGCTTTCTTCATACAGGGCCTGGGCCAGTTGGCGGCCCTTGATGTCGCGCGCGGGCGACAGGTCGAGGTCGGTCATGGCCATGTTGCCGGCCGCCAGCACCGAGAAACTGGCGTCGTACACGAAGGCGTAGCGGCGGTCGTCCAGCTTCAGGCGGTTGATCCAGGCGCGCGCCATGCCCTTGGCGGCGCCCGGAGTCATCACGCCGCGGTCGGCCATGTCGGCGTAGCCGGCCAGCACCGTGGAAATGGTGTTGCCCACCTGCACCAGCTGGCGGCGGCCCGTGCGCACCGTGCTGATCTTGTCGTCCAGCAGCGCGCTCCAGCGGGCGTCGGTATCGCGCAGCACCAGGTTCAGGACGTTGTCCACGGCGTGCTGCTCGCCCGCCTCGACCGTGCTGGTGACGTCCCGCTGGGTGACCAGCCTGACGAAGGTGGCCAGCACCAGGAGGATCGCAACGACGAGCAGGAAGATCTTGCCGCGTAGGGAGCGCGTGAACATGGGAAATGGGGGAAGTGTTGCGCAGTTGTCGCGAATCGCCGCGGCCAGCCTGCGGATCGGTTCGCAAAATGGAAGCAAATTACATCAATTGTAAAATGTCGGCTACGCTCCCGTGTGAATTCTTGCGGTCTTGATCCGAACATGCGTAACGAACCGATGCAGATGGTGCTGGAAGGGCTGCGGCGCCGTCCCGTTCTGGAAGTCACACTGGCGTGCCTGGCCGTGCTTCTGTTGGCACAGGCCCTCATAGGCGCGCTGAGCCTGTCGGCTCTTAACCGCCTGGTGGCCGACACCACCGCCGACCGGGTCGAAGTCGCCACCCGCCAGGTGGCGGGCAACATCGAGAACGGCCTGCGCCTGGGCAAGCCCCTGGGCCAATACTTCGGATTGACCAACCTGCTGCGCGACAGCGCCAACGCGGCGCGCGACGTGCAGGGCGCCGTGGTCGTCGTGGCGGATGGCCGTCCGGTGGCGGCCCATGGCGCCGCCGTCGAATCCGCTGAACTGCTGTCGCGCGCGCTGAGCACGCCGCCGGGCATGCCGTTGCCGGATGGCGTCACGCGGCGCGCCAGCGGCGCGCTGGTGGCTCATGACGGCGACCTGGTCACCGTGGCCGCGCCGCTGGCCGACAGCGCGGGGCAGGTCGTGGGCGCCGTCATGCTGGCGGTCACGCGCGACGTGGCCCTGGGCCGTACGTTGCTGCTGGACAACATCAAGGTGCTGCTGCTGGTCACCCTGGCCGTGGGCCTGGGGCTGGCCGCCGCGTTCAAGTACGCCATTCCCCTGACCACCCTGGCCACCGGCGGCCGCGCGCGCTTCCTGGTGCCGCTGGCGGCGCTCATGGTGGCGCAGGGCGTCTATGCCGGCTACACCATCACCACCTTCCGCAATGCCTCGCTGGAAGTGGCGCGCGGCAACATCCTGGCATTGTCCGAAGGCTTGCAGCGCGACCTGAACCGCGTCATCGGTTACGGCATTCCGCTGGACCGCATGCGCGGCATCGAAAAGCAATTCGCTCGCCTGGCCGGCACTTTCCCGGCCATCAGCACCATCGACCTGGTGCAGGACGGGCGCGTGCTGAACCGCGCCGACGCCAACGGCGCGCTGCCCGTCAAGGGCGTGGGCCGCGCGGCCGAGACCGCCGACGACCTGACGCTGGTGTTGCCGCTGGCCGGGCAGTTCCACAGTTCCACCATCCGCGGCAGCCTGGTCATGCACCTGTCCGACGAGGTGATCGCCGCTGGCGTGCGCAGCCGGGTCATCGATGCCGCGACCGTGGTGGCGGTGGCCCTGGTGGCTGCCATCGAGATGCTGCTGCTGCTGTCGCTGCTGATGAACCGCGCCTTCTCCGCGCGCGGCGTCAGTCCGGCCGGCGTGCACGTCGGGCCCGACGACGTCTCCGAAGTGGGCCGCATCGCGCGTCCCGTCATGTTCGGCTTCCTGTTCGCCTGGGCCTTGCCGCTGGGTTTCCTGCCGCTGTATGCGCGCAGCCTGCCCACGGGCGGCCTCGACCTGCCGGCCAACCTGATGCTGGCGTTGCCGATCTCGGTGGAAATGGGCTGCGGCCTGCTGACCGCGCTGCTGGCGGGCGGCCTGACCGACCGCAAGGGCTGGCACGTGCCGGTGCTGGCGGGCCTGGGCGTGTCGTTCCTGGGCCTGGTGGCGTGCGGCGCCGCGCCCAACCTGCCGTGGTTCGCCGCGGCCCGCGGCCTGGTGGGCCTGGGCTACGGCCTGACCTGGATGGGCCTGCAAGGCTTCGTCGTCACCCGCAGTCCCGCGCAGTATCGCGGCCGCAACATGACGGGCGTCATCGCCGGCCTGTTCGCCGGCCACCTGTCGGGCGCCGCGGTCGGCGCCATGCTGATGGAGCAACTGGGTTTCCGCGCGGTGTTCGTCGTGGGCGCCGTGATGCTGGTCATGCCGCTGGGCGGCGTGCTGGTGCTGATGCGCCCCTACATGCAGCGCGCCGCCGCGCAGGCCGCCGCGCACGTGCGCCGCGCGGCACCCCGGGGCAGCGCGCGGCTGTCCGAAACGCTGCGCCTTTTGTGCACGCGCGATTTCGGCCTGCTGCTGCTGGGCAGCGTCATTCCGTTTTCCATCGCGCAGGTGGGCCTGTTGTCCTTCGCGCTGCCGCTGTACCTCGAGGCCGAGGGCGTCGCCGCATCCAGCATCGGCCGCGTGCTGATGATCTACGGCGTGTGCGTGATCTACCTGGGGCCGGTGATGGGCCGCCTGGTCGACCGCTCCACCAGCGCCAAGAAATACTGGATCGTCATCGGCGGGGTGGTCGGCAGCGCCGGCATGCTGGGCCTGTATTTCAACAGCGGCCTGGTGGCGGCGTCGTGCGCGGTGCTGATGCTGGCGCTGGCCAGCTGCTTCTCGGGCGCTTCGCAAGCGCCGTACATGCTGGCCTTGCCCGATGTGCAGCAATACGGCGCCGCGGGCGCCACCAGTGTGCTGCGCGCCGCCGACAAGCTCGGCCAGATGGCCGGCCCGCTGGTGGTGGGCGCCATGTTCGGCGCGGCCGGCATGGGGGCGGGGCTGGCCATCACCGGCGTGATTTACCTGGTGGCCACGCTGCTGTTCCTGCTGTTCGCGCCGACGCGGGCGCGGCAGCAGGCGATTGCCGCGTCGAGCTAGCGGGCTGCCCGGTCGATCGGCTTCGAAAAGATGCCGCGATCATCGCGGCATCTTTTCGTGGGCGGCGTGCGCGGCCAGCGCCAAGACAGAGCGACGCGGATGCGCGCGGCGCTCAGCAAGGCAGGGCGCTCAGAGGCGCGCCGTGAGCGGCACGCGCGCCGTCAGTCCGGTCAGCAATTCCGCCGCAATGGTGCCCGCCGAGGCCGCCACGGCTTCCACCGGCAGCTCCGGCGTGCCCCACAGCGTGACCGGCATGCCTGGCGCGGCGTGGTCGACGCCGTCCAGGTCGATCATCATCACGTCCATGGTGACGCGGCCCAGCACGCGCGTCATCACGCCGTCCGCCAGCACCGGCGTGCCCGTGCCGGCATGGCGCGGATAACCGTCGCTGTAGCCGCAACTGACCAGTCCCACGCGCATGTCGTGCGCGGCCACGAAGGCCGAGCGGTAGCCGATGCTGGCGCCGGCCTGCAGCGTCTGCACCGCGAACAGGCGGGCCGTCAGCGACATGGCCGGCCGCAATCCGAGCGCGGCGCCGTCCACGCCCGCCAGCGGGCTGACGCCGTACAGCGCGATGCCCGGGCGGATCCAGTCGGTGGCCGCCACGTGCGCGGGGTGGCGCAGCAGGGCCGCCGAATTGCAGGTGGAGACCGGACCGGGCAGGCCGGCAATGGCCTGCCGGAAGCTGGCGTCGGCCTCGGCCACGCCGTCCTCATCTTCGGCGCGCGCGTAATGGCTGAGGTGGCCGATGGCGCCGGCGCGATGCTGCGCCGCCAGCGCCTCGCAGCGTGCATATACGCGCGGATAGGCCTCGCGGCCGAAGCCCGCCAGGCGGATGTCGCCGTCGTAGCGCAGCCAGATGGCCGGTGCATCGGGGCGGGGCGGCGCAGCGGACAGCCAGTCCAGTTGCGCTTCGTGAGAGATGACCAGATGCAGGCCGGGCAGGTCGAGCAGGGCCAGGTCGTCCTCGGACAGCAGGCCGCCGTACACCAGGATGGGGCCTTGCCAGCCGGCCGCGCGGCATGCATGGGCCTCGGGCAACTGCTGTACGGCGATGCCGTCGGCCTCTTTCAGGCCGGGCATGACCAGGGCCAGGCCGTGTCCATAGGCGTCCGCCTTGGCGGTGGCCCAGATGCGCGGCGCGGGCATGGCGGCATTGGCGCGCGCGCGGATCACCGCCAGGTTGTGCGCGATGGCGTCGGCGTCGACCAAAGCTTGCACGCGCGCGCCCGCGACCAGGGGAGGATGCCAGCGCGCGTTCATCGCGGAACGCGGCGCGCGTGGCGGGTGCTGCCGAGAGAGCTGCGCGAGGGGCGCATGCGGACTCCGGGGATGAGGAAAGAGGTCGCCATCATACCGAGAACTGTGTCGATTAGTTGCAAATTTCGGCTAATTTGCAACTCAGTGACAGTTGGCGGCGGAAAGTTCCCTCCGATCGTATTCCTGTCGCGAAGATCAGGCTTGCACGATCATGGTCAGGCGATTCCAGTCGCCATCGCGTGCATAGGCCAGGTCTTGCAGATAGTGGCGCATGAGCCGCGTGCCGTGGCCGCCGACGGCGGCTTCGTCCAGCGAGGCGGCCAGGTCGGGCAGTTCGGCCACGGTAGGGTCGTAGGGCACGCCATTGTCGGCCACGTCCAGCAGGATGCGTTCGCCCTCTCGTCGGCAGGCGATGGTGACCGAGGGCGCGGCGCCGTTGGACGGCGGGGTCTTGAACGCATACGAGACGATGTTGGTCAGCGCTTCGTCCAGGCTGAGCGTCAGTCCGAACGTGACCTTGGGCGACCAGTCTTCGCGCTCGGCAATGCCTTCCAGCCATTGGGTGGCGGCCGTCACGGCGTGGGGGTCCGGCGTCAGTTCTAGCGTGTCGGGCTGATTGGGCATAAACCGCCTTGGCGTGCAGGGTCCAGGTGCAGGTAACAAGTATGCACGAATGCGGGCTTGCGCCTGAACAGTTTTTCATCGTGGGGCACTTGCCCGTCTCGCGTATCATCTTGCCGTCAAGCCGGGCGCAGCCATGGTCGCGCCCGCCGCCTGCATTTCTCCTGTCATCCTTCACTCTGGGAACACACCCCATGAATCTCGCGACCGAACAAATCGGAGAGGTGCTTCTGGTCATGCCGGAAGGTCAGATCAACAGCGCCAACGCCGCCGGCATCGAAGCCGATCTGGTGGCGCAGATCGAGAAGGGCGCCCGGAAGGTCGCGCTCGACCTGTCCCGCCTCGACTACATCTCCAGCGCCGGCCTGCGCGTGGTGCTGGTGCTGGCCAAGCGCCTGAAGCAAAGCGCCGGCGCGCTGGTGCTGTGCAGCATCCAGCCGCAGGTGCGCGAAGTGTTCGACATCAGCGGTTTCCTGGCCATCCTCACCGTGACCGACACGCGCGAGCAGGCCTTGCAGAAACTGGGCTGACGCGAAGGCGGCCATGGGCCGCTTTCCCTGGTCAAAAGAACGGCTCCCTTGCGATTTTTCCGGGGGGCCGTTTTTTCATTCCTGGGTTTTTCGCCAACGTGTTTCGCGAGACCGACTTGCGTCCCGCCACGTTGGATGGGTGGCAGTTAGCGGAAATTCGCGACGGTATGGCACCCCTTTTCCGCACTGTATTTCTTACATGAAACATAGAGAAATTTGTGTGTTCATGCAAATTCTGTAAAGCCCTGCAGGGGAATGCTGTTACGGAACACATGTAACGAAGCAATCCAGTCACATCTGATTCCTAGGATCGGTTCCGCACGCTGGCGGCTTGTTATCGGCGCCCAATTCCCCTGGAATCAGATCCCCGCAATGGATATCCCCGCAGCGGCGTCGGCCGCCAACCATACTGTTCGCGTTCAAATCGCCGGCGCGCCTGCCGGCATCCTCTTTCGCGCGATGGAAGGGCAGGAGCAGCTGTCGCAGCTCTTCGAATTCCAGGTCGACGTGCTGTACGAAGGCATGGGCCTGGACCTGCGCAGTTTCCTGGGCAAATCCCTGACCATCGAGATCGATACCGACGAGATCGGCAGCGGCACGCGCTATCTGAATGGCCAGATCACGCGGTTCACGCTGATGGGCAAGGAAACCGCCACGCAGCGGTATTACCTGTACCGCGCCACCGTGCGGCCCTGGCTGTGGTCGGCCTCGCGCCGCGAGGACTTCCGCATCTTCCAGGAAAAGAACATCCCCGACATCGTCGAGGAAGTGCTGAAGCCCTACGGCCACGGCATCGAGCGCAAGCTGGTCGAGTCGTACCGGCCGTGGACCTACTGCGTGCAGTACGGCGAGAGCGACTTCGATTTCGTCAGCCGCCTGATGGAGCACGAGGGCATCCATTACTGGTTCAAGCACTCGAACGGCAAGCACGAGCTGGTGATGGCCGACGACATGTCGGCGCACGAGGCCTCGCCCGGTTGCGAATCGCTGCCGTACTACGGCGCCGAACGCCAGAGCATGCCCGACGAGTCGTACCTGAGCGACCTGCGCGTGGCCGAGGAAGTGCGTTCGGGCGAGTACGTCACCGACGACTACAACTTCGAGAACCCCAAGGCGGCGCTGGCCGCCACGCAGCGCCAGCCCGCGCAGCACGACGAAGACGCGCACCAGGTCTATCAATGGCCGGGCGACTACAAGGACGCCGACCACGGCCAGGACTATGCGCGCGTGCGCATGGAAGAACTGCACCAGCAGCGCGAGCAGGCCGAGCTGCGCAGCAACGTGCGCGGCCTGCAGACCGCATCGGTGTTCTCGATGCGCAACTGCCCGCGCGACAGCGAGAACCGCAAGTACCTGGTGGTCGGCACGCGCTACCGCCTGAGCGAAAGCGGCTACTACAGCGGCGGCGTGCCGGGCACGGGCTTCGTGCCCGCGGTGCTGGGCACTTCGTTGGCCTCATCGAACGGCTCCGTGCCGCAGCCCGCCGCCGACGCGCAGCAGGGCACGGTGTGCGAGTTCGACCTGACCGTGCAGCCGGCCACGCTGGCCTACCGCCCGCCGCGCGTCACGCGCAAGCCGCGCACGCTGGGTCCGCAGACCGCGGTGGTCACCGGCCCGCCCGGCGAAGAGATCTGGACCGACCAGTACGGCCGCGTCAAGGTGCATTTCCACTGGGACCGCACCGGTCCGCGCGACCAGAACAGTTCGTGCTGGATCCGGGTGTCGAACCCCTGGGCCAGCTCCGGCTTCGGCGGCATCCAGGTGCCGCGCATCGGCGATGAGGTGGTCGTGGACTTCATCAACGGCGACCCCGACGCGCCGTTGATCACGGGCCGCGTGTACAACGCGTCGAACATGCCGCCGTGGGAGTTGCCGGGCAACGCCACGCAGATGGGGCTGATGTCGCGCTCCACGCCGGCGGGCGATCCCAACAATGCCAACGCCATCCGCTTCGAAGACAAGATGGGCGCCGAGCAGTTGTGGATCCACGCCGAGCGCAACCAGGACATCGAGGTCGAAAAGGACGAAACCCACTGGGTGGGCCAGGACCGCAAGAAGACCATCGACCGCGACGAGACGGTGCAGGTCAAGCGTGACCGCACCGAGACGGTGGACCGCAACGAGACCATCACCGTGCACGGCCAGCGCACCGAGACGGTGGACAAGGATGAGACCATCACCATCCACCAGAACCGCAAGGAGCGGGTGGATCTTAACGAAGACATTTCCATCGGCGTAGACCGCAAAGAAGCCGTGGGCAACAACGAGACGGTTTCGATCGGACAGAACCGCAGCGTGACGATAGGTGGCAACAAATTCGAAACCATTGCCCTGGCCAAGGCCGAGACCATCGGCTTGGCCAAGGCGCTTACGACGGGCCTGGCATACCAGGTGACCGTTGGCGCGGCCATGAACACCACGGTGGCCTTGAGCCAGTCCCAACAGATCGGGATGTCCAAGCATACGGACGTGGGGAAGAAATACACGATCAACGCGGGCGACGAACTGGAGATCGTGGTGGGCAAGTCCAGCCTGGTGATGAGATCGGATGGAACGGTATTGATCAATGGTTCCAACTTCAATTTCTCGGCCAGCGGCCCTGTACAGCTCAATGGCAAGAACGTAGACATCAATTGACGGATGGCTTCGACGCCACGGCCCTTGTTCCGCCATGCCTGCATGTGCCTGGGCGGTAGTCCTCGATAGCAGGATCGACCATGGAATTTCGCAATCTCACCCCCTTCGACACGCTGTGCTACAGCGCGCTCGATCCCAATGACGATGAGCATCGGGTCATCGCCATGAAAGTTGCCTATCGGCTCGTTCGCCAAGGCGACGGTTCGTGGCGGGCGCAACTCATCGACGATGAGCCCGTGCCCTTGTGCATGGGGGATGAATACTGGGGCGAGCCCGGCGCTTCCAGCGTCAGGCAGGAGAGCGATCTTGCGCCGTTCAAACCGCGGTGTGATGTGTTGGTCTTCGGCCAGGCCCATGCGCCCGGGGGGCGGGCCGCCACGCAATGGGAAACGAGACTGAAGGTCACGGTCCTCGAGGCACCGGCAGTCGAGGCCGTCTACGAGCAGAAGGCGCAGTGGCAGCCCGGACGCCAACGCTACGTGAGCCGTCCAGGCTTCGAGCAGACGAAAGAGAAAGTGCAGAAGGTGCTGCTGGACAAGCGACTGTGGATCTTCGGGCCACACACCTTTCAACGCCAATCGATGGGGTCGGGGTGGAAGCGTACCGCTCCTCAGGCCATTACCGAATTGCCGTTGCGGTGGGACCATGCTTTCGGGGGCGCCAGCCTCGTGCGTGATGACGCCGACCCCACCGCCGAACCGCTGCTTCATGAGGTGTGCTTCAGCAATCCGCTGGGAAGCGGTTGGCTGGACAAGCGCGAACCGCGCATCCGGCGCAAGGCGGGGCAGCAAGAGCGCAAAGAGATCACCGCGCCGCAGATCGTGCAGTCTGACGAGCCGCTGCCTGCGCCCGTCATGGGGGAGCATCCCGAGGGTTCGGTCGATGCCAGGAAAATGGCCGAGCTGGCCCATGCCTATGGCGTAGCGCCTGCCGGCTATGGGCCGCTTGGACGGGCCTGGGCGCCGCGCCTGGCCCTGGCGGGCACCTACGACGACACCTGGCTGCAGACGCGCCATCCTGGCGTGCCCAGCGACATCGACTTCCGTTACTGGAATGGTGCGCCCGACGACCAGCAACTGCCGTATCTGCCGCCCGACTTCTGCCTGG
Source organism: Bordetella ansorpii (assembly GCF_900078705.1). Taxonomy (GTDB): domain Bacteria; phylum Pseudomonadota; class Gammaproteobacteria; order Burkholderiales; family Burkholderiaceae_B; genus Bordetella; species Bordetella ansorpii_A. The sequence goes on along the minus strand of NZ_FKIF01000006.1, from coordinate 747,059 downwards.
AAGCCTGGAACCTGACGCCGCACGCCACGACCGGCGGCCATGTGCGCGTGGTCATGCCGGGTCATCGGCCTTTCCTGCTGATGCGGATGGACAGTGGCGTGATGCTGCCGCTGCCCATGATCACGGATACCGTCATTCTGGATACGGAGGCCATGACCTTGACACTGACGCACCGAACCTGGATCCCGGCGGGCTCGCCGGGCATCCGCGTGCTGGAGGCGCGCTTCGAGGTCGATCCCGCCGAGCCGCTGGTCAGGCGTGCGCCGAAGAACTCATCTGCCCTGCAGGAGGCATGACATGGCCCGGGACTACATGGCTCGCAAGCAGACGACATGGAAGGTGGTCAGTATCGCTCCTGACGTCTGCAAGACCCCCATGGGCAGTTCTATCCCGCCGGTTCCCTATCCCGTGACGGCACAGTTGGTGACGGCCAATGGCGTGACCAAGACCGTGCGGACGAATGGCCATCCGCTGGTGGTGTACGACATGAGCCTCACGCCCACCACGATCGGTGATTCCGCCGGCCGGGCCACCGGTGTCAAGAGCGGCACGGTGGAGGGGAAGTGCTATCCCCTGGAACATAGCGGCAACGTCCGTGCGGAAGGCAAGCTGCTGGTGCGCCACGACGACATGTTCTGGATGAACGGAAAGTGAGGGGGGCGAGGCCGCAGCGGCAACGCCGTCAGTGCGCAGGAATCGAGGATAGGGTGACCCATGGCTGTCGAGGTTGATGTCGGCGGCCCGATGGCCGCGCGTGTTGCCCCCAACGGCAACAACCTGATGCTCTATCAGCGAGCCGATGGCGTCAGTTTGAACATCTGGTCCCCGGATAACCAGACACGGCTGGCCAGCGGCACGATCAGTTATGACGAATACGCCAAGCTGCGCAAGGACAATCCCGATCTGAACCTGCCTGACTGGCAGCCACCCAAGATCCGCCAGCCGGGCACCAATGCCAATGGCAATACCGTGGGCCGGGTGACGGGCCAGTCCGGGGGAAGCGGCAAGCCGGCCGCTGCTTCCAACCCGCCGGTCAAGCCGGAGACGGAAGGCGAGGGCATCACCTCCGAGCAGGTGCTCGATGGCCTGCAACTGGGCCTGGATGCTGTCGGTCTCATCCCGGGCGTGGGTGAGTTTGCGGACTTGGCCAATGCGGGCATCAGCGCGCTGCGCGGTGATTTCATCGGCGCGGGTCTGTCGCTGGCCGCGGCAATTCCGTTTGCCGGATGGGGCGCGACGACCGCCAAGGTGGGGCGCAAGGGCATGCACGCCGTCGAGGAGTCGGCGGAGGCTGCGGCGAAACGAGGCTCGAAGGAGGCGCCTCCTCCCAAGGAGCATCCCAAGGACCCCAAGGAGCAGCCCAAGAAGAAGGACGAAGAGGACGGCGGGAAGAGCGAAGGCAAGAAGAAGCCCGACTGCGGCCAGGTCGGCGTTTACAAAAACAAGAAGGACTTCGACAATACCGACACCAATTGGGACCATGTGCCGTCTGGGCGCGCTCTGGAGCAGGCTGCTGAGAACAAGCTCAAGGCCATGCGTGGTCAGGGCAAGAAGTCCATGTGGGATTCCTTGACGGCCGCGCAGCGCAAGAAAGTACTGAATGCCGCGCGCAATGAAGCCTATACGATCAATATCCCAGCGGATGTGCACAAGAACAGCAGTCTTACTTGGGGCAGTCGCAACAAGCCACGCTACGGCCCCGATGCAGGGAATCTGCGAGAAGCCATGTTGCGCGACATGGATGCTCTGGAAGAAGCGATGAAGAATTCAGATCATCCTTGCCGAAAGCAGTATTCGGCCGCGCGGCGCGCGATGCAACGGATCGACCCCGACAAGCATCTGCAGGACATCATCAACATCACGATCAGAGGTTTGTGACCATGTCGATCAACATTGAGAAAGCCGTTTCTTTTATCGGGTTGCCCTGCAGCGACCCGAGCCTCGATGACTTCCTGCAACAGTCCGGACAAAAGAGGCGTCTTACCACCAAGGACCGTCCCTTGGCCACGGTTGGCCTGGACAGCGAGTCGGTGCAACTGCAGTTCACCGACTCCTACGAAGAAACGCGTGGCGCGCCGCGTGCCCCCGGATTCCTGTTCCTGGAGGACGTGACGGTCCAGAACGGAAAATACGAAGAGGACGTCGGCGATTTCACTGGCACGCTTCCCTACGGCTTGCGCCTGGACATGAAGGAGGCCGAGATCATCAAGGCGCTGGGCCAGCCTGACAGCCAGGACGAATTTCTGGGCGCCTACTTCCTGAATTACGATGCGGTGGTGCCTGGCATAGACATCATTTTTCGCCTCGATCTGAAGACGCGTGAAATCACGTTCATCCGTTTCGTCGCCGCGGAAATCCAGTGAGCAATGCGATGCATCCCATCGATGCACATCTGGTGATGTCGGCGTTGGGACGCGGCTCGCTGGACCAGGACCTGCTCCAGCGCTTCGCGCAGGCAGGCCTGTTCAACTGGCCGGACCCCGATGACGACAGGGAAGGCGCCGCCGTCGAAGAATACTGGCGATATGGATTCACGCTGGAGTTCGCCGATACCCTGGCGCAGGAACGCCTGTTGGGTGTGTCCGGCCTTCAAGGGCCGCTGGCGGTCTCTGCCATCCTGTTCTTTTCCGCAGGCGTAGGAGGACACGCTGGCTGGCAGCAGGCCTTGCCTTACGATCTGTCTTTCGGCATGAGCCCTGCGGATCTGGAAAGGGCATTCGGCCCGCCCAGGGCGACGCGAGCCCCTTATGGATTGCCGGTCTCGCAATTCCTGGTCGATGCGTATGTGCTCGATGTCTGCTATGCGCCCGAGGGCCAGGGCAATATCGATTTCTTCTCGTTCCGGCTTCAGAACATTTACGAGAGGGGCGAAGCCCCCGTCAGCGACAGAGACTGGAAGCCGCTGGCGCGGATGATCGGCAAGCCCGTCACCGACACGACGCTGTTGCAGCTCGTCGAGGCCAGTGTCGGCGCGCCGGTGACGGCAAGCGACTTGTCCTCCCACGAGAATACGCAGTTCCATAGGCAATGCGGATTGTCGTTCTATGCCTTGCCTGCAGCCGAATTGGGCGGCGCCGGCAAGCAGAAATGCGTTGCGGGCTTCAAGATGTCGCGCGCAGGCGTCTACGGTTCCAAAGGGTATTCGGGAGCTTTACCGTTTGGCCTGGTCTTTGCCGACGGCCCCGATGCCATACGCGAAAAATTGCCCGAAACGGCCAAGCAGGGTGCTTTCGAGGCAAGCGGGCGGTTCACATGCCGTACCGACAGCCTGTTCTTTCACGTGCACTACAGCTTGATCTTCTGGCAGATCATCGCCGTCTCGGTATTTCATCTGGCAATGGACTTCGATTCTGACCAGGTTGCCGTTGGAGGACTGCGCTGAAGCGCATGAATGACTCGGATGTCTGACGGAGGCAGATGGCTTGCGGCCAACAGGCTGCAGCTTCCCGGCGCCGCTGGCGATGTGAGCCCTATTGTGGAAAGTAAATTGATCGATCATCCCGCCTGCATGGCGCGGGTACGCCAGATCTACGACGAGATGGTGCAAGACAGGTTCGAAAGCCTGGTTGCGCAAGGGCTTGCGGGTCCGAGTTCCGCTTCGGAATATCGGGCCGCTCTGGCCGAATGCCTTGCGGGGCAGAAGATGACAACCAGTTCCGATGGCGACTTGGCAGAGGGCCACGTTTTCGATATATCGGGGAATTCGCAGGATAGGCTATCCATCGAGGTGCCCATTTTTTCGCAGCACGGTTGCTCAGATGCTTTCGCAGTATTCCGCTTGAGGTCTGATGAGTCTGCTCTTGCGCCCGTCTATCTGTACGACATACTGGTGCCCTGATTTCGGATGACTTTGATGGATGCTTCTTTCGAACTCGAGGTGTATGCGCTGCTCTCCTGCTACGTAAAGGCCCTGAACGACGTGGATCGCGCTACGCTGCAGGCCCGGTTCGGTGTGGGTGAGCCCATCGTTCAAGAGATCACCGAATCATTGGAGGGTTATTTTGGACAGCAGCCGGACATCGGGCTGGCGCCGTCCGATGTGGCGTTTTCCGGCAAACAAGGCTCCCGGCCCTTCATCGATCTGTACGAGATGAATGAGCCCGACTTTTGGGGAGCCGACTGCGTGATCTGGGTCGATGGCAAGCCGCAAGAGCCGACCCTGCATGTCGAACTGAGCAAGCCCGACGGTGAGCTTCAACTGCGGCACAAGTACATCGGTTCGTAGCCGATTCGCAGCGGACGGAGGCATCTCCGGCCCGTCTCATGCTTCAAAGAAGAAGATACGGAGTGGATATGGTGCAACTTGAGATTGGCAAGTTCTATCCCATCGAGGAATTGATTTCCCTGGTACGGGCGGGCGCCGACCGAGACGTCGTGTACTCGCTCTACGCGCATTCCGGCGCCGAGTCCGCTTACGGTGGCATGCTGCTGTTCGTCGGCCACACCGGCGACGTCGAGGATGACGCGGAGATTCCTCCCGAGATCGTCACGCGCGCCGGCCTTGCGTATTTCTACAACGCGGACCAGTTTCAGGATGTCGTCGACCTGGCGTACAACCAGAAGCCGGACGCCTCCACGCAGGAAGTCATCAATTGTTTGAATCACTACGCCGAGAAGGACGACTTCTTGGACCTCGTATGAGCAACCATTGCGCCGCGGTCGTCATCGGGACGCGTCGATGAGCGCGCGTGACGAATTCCGCAAGGCGTTGATCCTGCTCGACCACGGCAAACTGGGTTGCGGCGAGGATACGTTGAAGAAAGCCATCGACATGGCCAAGCAGGAAAGCGATCCGGTGTCGCTGGTGCAGGCTTTGGTGTGCCTGGGTGATCTGTTTTGCGAGACGGGACGCCCTGCAAAGGCGCGGCCGCTGCTGGCCGAGGCCCTGGACGAGCAGCAGTCCTGCGAAGCGCAGTACGACGACCTGCTGGCCGAGGAGTTCGGTCGGGCCAGGCAGTTGTGCGGGGAGCAGGGATGGGCGGTCAGGTAGGAGGCGATGCACGGCTTGTAGATGTTCTCGGCGATCCCGATGCGTAATCCGGCGGGCCGACCGCGGCTCCATGGATCAAGCTGATTGCTTCGACCGGATGGCTTGTGGCATCTGAGACGAAATCTGCTGGACGGATCAAGGACAACCATGCTGGATGGAGATACGCTCGCCTCGCGCTTCACATTGAACTCCCCCGCGCAACGCCAGGACATCGCCGACATCCAGTCGAGAATCTCGTTCGTCCTGCCACGAGCCTATGTGGACTTCCTGTCGATCTGCAATGGCGTGAGGGCGTCTGGTGGATTGGCCTTGCATGAGATCGGGGCGCTGCTTGGAAGGAACGAAGACTACGACGTGCCGGTTCTCCTGCCGGACCACTTCATGATCGGTGACGACAGCGGCGGCCAAGCCATCCTGATCGACCGCGCAGGACGCCTCTTCGAGGTCGGCATGAGCGTGATGAGCCCCGATGGCCTGGAGCTGTCTGCCGACTCGTTGGAGGACCTGCTGATCGACAAGCAGGGGCTGACCTTGAGCGAACGATCGGACTGACCTCGGAAACTATCCAGGAGCTTTTCATATGCTTTCGGCTATCGAGCAGCTGATTCAGCGCAACCTCGCGGACGGATCGGACATCGCAGTCTCGGCGGGTGTCTCGCAGGACATGATCCAACAGGCCGAGTCCATGCTGGGCGTGCGTTTCCCCGTGTCTTACCGGGCTTTCCTGGCCACGTATGGCGCGATCGAGATCGATTGCCAGTCGTTTGCGGGCTTGACGCCCGAGGGCAAGGTCGGAGACGACTGCGATGTGGTGTCGTTCACCCGATACGCCAGGGAGCACTATAGTCTGCCTGATCCGTACGTGGCGCTCGATTTCCAGGACGGCGATTTCTGGCTTTGCCTGGACACCAGCCAGGTGGACGCGCAGGGCGAATCGCCGGTCGTGCTGGTCAGCCCGGTCGATGGGACGCGCAAGGGGCCCGCCGTGGCGGAAAGCTGGGCCAGCTATCTGACCTCGTACCTGTCTGCCTGATGGCCTGGAACGCCGAGAGACGGGCCATCCTGAGGCGTATAGGCGCTTCCAGAGGAGAAATGCATGAAGCCCGATGAGAAAGTCGTCGATGCGTTGTTCAACGCCTTGTTCGTGGACAACATGTCGTATTACCGGCAACTCCTGGAAGGGCCGGCGGACGGCGCGTCGGACGTCTTCGGCCGGGCCAGAGACGTGTTGGCCAGGCTCTGCGCCGAGGATCGCGAAGCCGTGTTCAAGTTCATCGAGCTTGCGATGTCGGACAGCGCTTCGGTGATTCTTGGCACGCTGGACGGCACACATTTTCCAGGCGACCTGGACGGAGACTTCGCCGTCCGCTACGGCGACCACGATATCCACGGCAATCTTCAAGATCTCTTTATCGCCCAAGGCGAGTCGCGAAGGATTTACTGATGAACGAGGCCTTGAATGCCTGCCTGACCCAGTATCCGAAGCATTCGTGATGGCCAACCCGTACATGGATTTCCATAACCTTGCCGATCTGCTGGCGGGCCGCCTGATGCCTCGCTGGCCCCGCTTCAACGAATTCCTCATCTGGTATTTCGAGCTCGGCGAGTCGCCGTCAGGGCCGGGCATGGGTTCGGTGTAAGGTCAGACATACCGCCCCCTTGTCTGGAGCACTATCCATGATTCAGCATGCCGTCCCGAGCACCGGCAAGAAGATCGGATTGGGTGTCGTCTTCCTGTGGTTTTTCATCGGCGGCATTGCGCATTTCGCCGCCACCGATATCGAGATGCGGATCGTGCCGCCCTGGGTGCCGTGGCCGCGCGAAGTCGTCCTGCTGACCGGCGTTTTCGAACTGCTCGGGGCGGTGGGCGTGCTGTGGCGGCCATCCCGGCGCGCCGCCGGGTGGGGGCTGATCGCGCTGACGATCGCCGTGACGCCGGCCAACGTCTTCATGCTCCAGCACGCCGCCGACTTTCCCGATGTGCCTTACTGGGCGCTGATCGCCCGCCTGCCGCTTCAGGTGGCCTTGCTCGCGCTGATTGCCTGGTGCACGAGGCCGAACCTCGCTCATCGCTGAGGTTGTGACGCGAAGGCATAAGCCGCCGTGGAATACGGCCAAAACGGGGATATGGGGGAGCAGTCACAGGGTGGCGGCCTCCTGACAACCCGCCAACCCTGACGCATCCGCGCACCTGAGCGTGCCTTTTTGGTATTCTCCGCCTGCATGGAACCCCGCACGACCGACATCCACCAGATTTTCAGCGACTTGCGCGCGATGCCCGACGTGGCAGAGCAGAAGCTGCCCGAGCCATCCGCCGAGGCCTTGGCCTGGATGCCCTACCACCCGGACCTGAATCTGTGGCGCAAGGCGCTGCGTACCGCCGACCTGTCCATACCCTGGGTCGCGGAAGACATCTACCTGTTCAGCCACCCGGCATCCTTGCGGGCCGCGCAGATCGGCTATGCCGTGGATGCCGACGGCAAGCCGCTGGCGGGCTGGCCGGACGACTGGATCGTGCTGGGCCACGCGCTGGGCGATCCCATCATCGGCCGCCTGGCGCTGGCGCACATCGAGGTGCTGTTCGCCCGGCACGGCGAAGGCAGTTGGCAGCCGCAGGTGCTGGCGCCGCGCCTGGAGCACCTGGCCGCCGCGCTGCACGCCTGGGGTGACCTGTTCCTGCGGCAGTACCATCAGGACGTCTACGACGACACGTATGCCCTGCGCCCCGAGTTCGTGGAGGCCCTGCGCGCGCGCATCCACGCGGTTTTGCCGCCCGCGCAGGCAAACGTTTTCATGGAGATGGTCACGTATTGAGCACACGAGGCCGCGCCTGCCCGCCAGGCCTCCACTGCCCGCCACTGCCGGCTGTCTCCCGACGGGATGCCCCACGCTGTCAGACGTTATCCGGATTCGGATGAATACAATGGGCCGTCGCATTTCCGGCCCTGACAGCCCGCCTCCTATTCCGCGGCGCCAGGTACACACTCAAGACGGATGACCTCCATGGCCCCTGAATCGCAACCTTCCCCTCCGCCGTCCGCGCATCACCAGGCCCTGGCGCGCCATGCCTGGTCCATCATCGGCGGCAAGCCCGTCGTGCGTGCCTATCACCACGACGAGATCGAAGGCCTGTCCATCGACCTGCTGGAAATCCGTGACCAGCCCGAGGACGGCCTGGTGACCTACAGCACGCTGGGCCTGTTCGAAAGCGAGCTGCGCCACGACGATGGCGAGCCGATGAAGACGCGCATCGAATTGTGCGCCGACATGCCCGACGACCTTCAGCAGTGGGCCAACGTGATGGCCACGGCGGCCTTCGCGCTGATGCGCAGCGGCCAGGCCGTGCGGCCCGGCAGCGTGCTGCGCGACTGTGTGGCCGAGTACTACCCGAAGAGCACCACGCCGCATCTGTACCTGTGCGTGCCGTTCTCCTGGAACGACGGCGAGTTCCCGCGCGTCGAGTTCGACGCGTACATGGTGAACTGGCTGCAGGTCTTCCCGATCTCGCAGGCCGAGTTCGACTACATCGACAAGCATGGCGGCGAGGCCTTCGAGGACGAGATGCTGGAACACAATCCCGACATCTACGACCTGACGCGCAAGTCGCTCTGGTAAGGCCCCGCGCGTTTCCTAGAACGAATACGTGGCGCCCACGCCCGCCGTCCAGGCGCGGCCCGGCGCGGGTTCGTAGTAGCGGCTGTTGCCTTCGTTGACGATCACCGAGCCCGCGTACTGGCGGTCGAACAGGTTGTCGACGCGGGCGTACGCATCGATGCGCCAGGCCGACACGCGCCACGCATAGCCCGCGCTGGCCGAGGCCACCACGTAGCTGGGCGCGGCCTCGGTGTTGGCATCGTTGGCGTAGATCCGGCTCAGGTATCGGGCATCCACGCCCGCCTGCCAGCCCTCCTGGGGTTGCCACGCCAGGCCGGCATATAAGGCATGCCGCGCCGTCCCGGGAATGCGGTTGCCTGCCTGGATGACGTCGGACACCGAGTCGCGATAGCGCGCGTCCAGCCAGGAATAGCCCAGTTGCACGCGCGCATGCCGCGCGAAGTCGTGGCGCCATTCCAACTCGGCGCCGTTGCGGCGTGTGCGGCCCGCGTTGCGGAAGGTGCTGCGGCCGCCGGTGTTCGAGGCGGGCACGATCTCGTCGTCGGTGTTGGTCTGGAACAGGGCGGCGGTCAGCAGGCCGGCGGGCAGTTGCAGCTTGGCGCCCACCTCGACGTTGTTGCTGACGGACGGCGCCAGCCCGAAGTTCAGGCCCGGCTGGCTGTCGGGGCGATAGGACAGCTCGTTGAAGGTCGGCGTCTCGAAGCCGCGCCCGTACGACACGTACACGCTGGCGTCCTGCGTGGGCGCGTAGCGCAGCGCGGTCACCGGCAGCAGCTTGCGGTAGCGCGCGCCGCCGCTGTCGTCGCCGTTGCCGGTCGCGATGTAGTGGTCGTCGGAGTCGAAGCGCACGGTGCTGTAGCGCAGGCCCGCGTCCAGCGTCCATTTCGGCTGGAACCGCCACGAGGCCTGCGCGTATGGGTCCAGGTTGTAGACGTTGTTGGTCTCGTCGCGGCGCAGCGCGCCGCGCACGCCCAACTGCGTCGGGCTGGCCGGGTTGCCCGTGTAGTTGTCGTAGCCCTGGCGGCGTTCTTCCAGGGTGTCGTAGGACAGGCCGCCGATCAGCGTCAGCGGGCCGCCAGCCAGCGTGCGGCGGCCGGTCCAGCGCAGGTCGGCGCCGCCGTATTCGCGCTGCAGGTCGATCACGCCGCCGGCGTGGGTGGCGGGGCGCTGCACCGCGACGGGAATCGACTGGTACTGCACGGTGTCGCGCTGGCCGTAGTACAGCATGGCGCGCAGCGAGTCGCCGCCGCCGATGTCCCGCTCATAGACCAGGCCGCCCTGGGTCTGCCGCACGGTCTTGCGGGTGTCGAAGGCCAGGGCCGGATCGGCCACGCCGCGCGGGTCGCGCTCGAACTGTTCGCGGGTCAGGCCCAGCGGGTCCTGGGCGGACAGGTTCACGCTGTTCATCACCAGGGTCAGCCGGCTGTCTTGGTCCAGTTGCAGGCCCAGCTTGGCGTTGCCCAGCGTCTTGCGCGCGGCGCTGTGGTCGCGGTAGCCGTCGGTGGTCATGCGGTTGACGCTGACCACGTAGTCCAGCTCGCCGATGCCCGAGCCCGTGGCGCCGTTGGCGCTGGCGCCATAGCGGATCGTGCGGTCGCTGCCGGCCGAGAACGTGCCCGACACGCTGGGCGGCCGCGCGCCGTCCTGGGTGAACACCTGCAGCACGCCGCCCGACGAGTTGCCGTACAGCGCGGAATACGGGCCACGCAACACTTCCACGCGGTCGATCGAGGCGATGTCGATGTTCGACGTCTGGCCCTGGCCGTCCGGCATGGTGCCGGGGATGCCGTCCACGTACAGCCGCACGCCGCGTACGCCGAAGGTCGAGCGCGCGCCGAAGCCGCGGATCGATATCTGCAGGTCCTGCGCGTAGTTCTGGCGGTTCTGGATCTGCAGGCCCGGCACGCCCGCCAGCCCCTCGGACAGGTTGATGCCCGGCTGGCGGGCGCGCAGCGTGCCGCCTTCGACGATGTCGACGGATGCGGGGGTGTCCATGACCGAGGCGCCGACCCGCGTGCCGGTGACGACCACGGGCGCCAGCGTGGCGGGGGACGTTTGCTGGGCGGCGGCGGACGCACTGGCCAGCGCCAGCGCGATCGCCAGGGAATGGGAAGGGAACCTGCGGGGCAGGGGAGGACGCATGCGAAAAAACCGTGGAGTGAGAGACGGGCGGCGCGAGGGGCCATCGCGCGCGTGGGCGCCTTGCTGGCGCCGGATGGACGCAGGATACCAGCCCCCGCCGCGGCGCAACGGCAACGCACTTGCCGGCCCGCCGGGCATTTTCTTGACTTCCAACCTATCAGTAGATAGCATGAAATTTCGCCCGCAAGACCCTGCCGCCATGTCCGACATTCCCCCCGCCCCTCCTGTTGCCAAGTCCTCCGGCGTGTCGGGTAACACCCGCGAACAGCTCATCGCGCACGCGCAGACGCTGATCCGCGAGCGCGGCTACAACGGCTTCAGCTACCGCGACCTGGCCGAGCACGTCGGCGTGAAGACGGCCAGCATCCACTATCACTTCCCCCAGAAAGAAGACCTGCTGCTGGCGGCGGTCGATGACTACACCGGCCGCGCCATGCGGGCCGTGCGCGGCGTCGACGAGTCCCTGCCGGCCCGGCAGCGCCTGGACCAGTACGCCCGCCTGTTCACCCGCACGGCCGGCGACCAGGTCTGCATGTGCGGCATGCTGACGGCCGATTTCAATTCGGTGCCCGATTCGGTGCGCACCGCGTTGCAGACGTTCTACCGCCAGCACGAGACCTGGCTGTCCAAGGTGTTCGCCGAAGGCGCGCGGGACGGCACGTTGAAGTCGTCGGGGGATCCGCACGCCGATGCGCGCGCGCTGTTCGCCGCCTTGCAAGGGGCATTGCTGGCATCGCGCCTGTTCCAGGCGCCGGATCGCGTGCAGGACGTGTTCGCCTCGGTGCAGCGCGAGCCTCAGCCGGCCTGAGGCCCCGGCGCCCATTGCCGGCGCCCAGGGCTCGACCGCTTTCCTTCTTCAGGTTTCTCTCAAGTCTAGGCGACCGCCAGGACCGGCAGGACGTCGCGCAGCCGTTCGCTGTCGCCGAACAGGCGCGAGGCACAGAGGCTGCCTTGCAGCGCGGCGAATACGGCGCGGGCGCCCGCTTGCGAATCGGCCCGCGCGGGCAGCGAGCCATCGCGCGCGCCTTCGGCCAGCACGCCGGCCAGCCAGTCTTCATTGGCGCGATAGAACGCCTGCAGGGCGGGGCGCACGGGCGCGGGCAGCGAGGCCAGGTCGGCCGCCAGGGCGCCGCCCAGGCAGACGCGGGCGGTGCCGCCGAATGATCTGGTGTGCAGGGCCAGATACTGCCGCAGCTTCTCGGCGGCCGGCAGGTCCGGCGCGATCGTCCGTATGGCGGTGCGCCAGTGCGCATGGTAGGCCTCTACGGCGGCGAGCAGCAGGTCTTCCTTCTGGGGGAAGTGATAGTGGATGCTTGCGGTCTTGATGCCCACCAGCGCAGCGAGGTCGCGGTAACTGAAGCCGTTGTAGCCGCGCTCCTGGATCAGGCGCTGGGCGTGGGCGACAAGCTGATTGCGGGTGGTTTCGGTATCCATGATGCAGCTCCGGATGGAATCTAGGGTCGTGCGGCTCCTGTGGGGGCGGCGGGAAAGGGCCAGCGGAACGGACGCCCGGCGTCTGCCTCGATGGCCGCCCCGGGCCATCGGAGGCGGGGCAGGCCGGTGGACAAGGGCCGGGCGTCCTGTGCGCGTTGGCGGATCATCAGTTGGCCTGGTAGTCCAGTTCACCGAAGCTGCTCTGGCCTGCGGCGCGGGCCTGGGCCAATTCCTGGCGAACCTGGGCACGGCTCAGGGTGGCCGTATTGGCTGCCTGGAAAGGCAGGTCGGCTTCCTGTTGCACGATCAGGCCATTGGCCTGGGCGTCGGCCAGTTCGGCCAGCACCTGGGCGCGGGTCTTGCCTGGTTCTTGCTGCCCATACACGCCCTGGAAGGGGGTGTCGTTGGGTTCGACGTTGTCGGCGGCATAGGCAGTCACGCCAAACATCATCAACAGGGTGGCGGCGAAGATCTTCATGATGAATTCCTTGAGTTTGGATATCGAAGAAAGTTATTTATCAGTAGATAGGTTCGAGTCGAAATTTTTGGGCTGCGGATCAGGCGCCGTCCGGATACCAGGCTTCGGCGCGGTCGTCACGGGCGCGCAAGGGAGCGGCCTCGACTTGTGCGCGGTTCGGCGTGGTGTCGACGCCGGTGTAGGCGGGCTGGTCGGCTTCGCCGAAGGTCAGCAGGCCTTGGGCGCGGGCGTCGGCCAGTTCGGCTTGCACCTGGGCGCGGGTCTTGCCGGCTTGGTCCTGCTGGCCGTAGACGCCCTGGAAGGGGGTGTCGTTGGGTTCGACGTTGTCGGCGGCGTGGGCGCTGGCGCCGATCAGGCTGGCGGCGAGGATCAGAGTGGAGGCGATGGTCTTCATGATGGATTCCTTTGAGAAGTCAGTGGTCGATGATGCTGGGTTTATCTATCAGTAGATAGGTAATCGGGTAAATAAAAAAGCCGGTCTGGCTGTCTGGGCGCTGCGTCTTGTCGATGCGTCGTCCATGGATCAAATATTACCTACTACTAGATAGGTACGCAAGTGGAATTTCGGGTTTACCCTCTATTTCGCCTGACTAAAGTGCAAGCAAACGTTTCCGATGCCTGATTTCCCTGGCGGGTCCGGGAATAGACTGAGGCGGCAAGGCTCTAACCTTCGGGCGCCCGAGGCGCCGCGGCATGCCATTCCAGGAGGCCCATGTGAATTTTCCGACCGACCTGACCGCACGGCTGATCGGCGTGCCCACCGATATCGGCGCGGGGGTGCGAGGCGCTTCCATGGGGCCGGAGGCCCTGCGGGTGGCCGGTATCGCGGCCATGCTTGAGCGGCGCGGGGTGCGCGCCGAGGACATCGGCAACCTGCAAGGGCCCACGAACCCCTGGCGGCCGCCCGTGGGCGGCTATCGGCACCTGGACGAGGTGGTGGCCTGGAATACGCTGGTGCGCGACGCCGTGGGGCAGGCCCTGTCCGACGGCTGCCTGCCGGTGATGCTGGGCGGCGATCACAGCCTGGGCATCGGCTCGGTCAGCGCCGTGGCCCGGCATTGCCGGCAGACCGGCCGCAAGCTGCGCGTGCTGTGGCTGGATGCCCACGCCGACTTCAACACCAATCTGCTGACGCCCACGGGCAATCTGCACGGCATGCCGGTGGCCTGCCTGTGCGGCAATGGTCCGTCGGCATTGACAAGTCTGGCGGGCCGCCATCCGGCGATCCAGCCCGCCTGGGTCCGGCAGATCGGTATCCGCAGCGTGGACGATGGCGAACGCACCCTGGTGCACCAGGCGGGACTGGAGGTCTACGACATGCGCTACCTGGACGAGATGGGCATGCGCGCGGTGATGCAGGCGGCCTTGGCCGGGCTCGATGTCGAAACCCATCTGCACGTCAGCTTCGATGTCGACTTCCTGGACCCGGAGATCGCGCCGGGCGTAGGCACTACAGTTGCTGGCGGGCCGACCTACCGCGAAGCCCAGCTTTGCATGGAGATGATCGCGGACACCGGGCTGATGCGATCGCTGGATATCGTCGAATTGAATCCCGCCCTCGACGTGCGCAATAAGACGGCGTCGGTGGCGGTGGAATTGGTGGAAAGCCTGTTCGGGAAATCCACCCTGGTGCGGGCGCCGAAATAGGCTGGTTCGGTTTGGCGCATGGCCCGTTCGACACGCAAAAAATCGGAAACGGCGTATACCATATTATTATGACAATAATGCCGGTTTAAATAAAAAGAAACGTTTGATTTTTTGGTGCGGTGTTATCGAAACGTAAGAAGCGACAGGACATGTTAGATGTCATTGGTGCCCTCGGAGTGCGTGCATAGAATTCGCACGTCTGACGGGGTCGCCAGCGGGCGGGCCCGGTTTTTTACCGTTGCGCGCCTGATGACGAACATGGAATTCGCCGAGTTGCTGAAGACGCTGGAACCGAACCTGCCCTGCGGAGAAGATCTCGAATACGACCCCGAGTTTCTTCAGCTGCAGCAGGCGACGGTGGGCAAGAGCGAGCAGCAGTTCGGCGCGACGATTATCCCCGCCCAGCCGCCCGACTGGCGCAATGTCGAAAAACTGGCCCTCGCGCTGCTGGAGCGCACGCGTGACCTGCGCGTGATCGCCTTCCTGACGCAGGCGTGGGCCGAGACGCGTGGCCTGCCCGGTTACGCCGAAGGCGTGGCCCTGGCGGCGAGCACGCTGGAACACTACTGGGAAGACGTGCATCCCCGCCTGGACGTGTACGGCGAGGAAGATCCGATGCCGCGCATGAATGCGCTGGCCTCGCTGGGCGATCCGCTGGGCTGCGCCCGCAGCGCGCGCTCCGCCGTCCTGTTGGACGATGTGCACGGCAAGCTGTCGATGCGTGATGCGGAATCGCTGCTGGAAGGCAGCAAGACCGATACCGATTATCCCGGCGGCCGTCCGCGGCTGACCGAAAGCCTGCGCCAGGCCTGGCTGGGCCCTGAGCCCGCGGTGCTGGCCGTCAGCGACGCCGCTGCCGCGCTGCGCCGCATCCAGGAGCATACGACGAGCCGCCTGGGCGGTTCGTGGAGCCCCGATTTCGCCGGCGTGCTGCGCAGCCTGGACACCATCCGCCGCGTCTGGAGCGACATGGATTCCGGCACGGGCGTGGCGCCCGAAACACCGCCCGAGGCCTTCGAGCCCGAGGCGGCGGCCGGCGCCGCGCCGGCTGCCGCGGTGTCCACGGCGGCGGCCGAGCAACGTCCCACCATCGTGCAGAACGTCGTGCGGTGGCAGGAAGCCCAGATCACCAGCCGCGAGGAAGCCGCGGCCATGCTGGCCAAGGTCTGCGCCTATTTCGAGGCGCACGAACCCAGCCATCCGGCGCCGGTGCTGATCCGGCGGGTGCAGCAGCTCATTCCCCTCAGTTTCCACGAGATTCTGCGCAACCTGGCGCCGCAGGGGCTCGATCAGTTCGAAGCCTGGATCCCGCGCGACGCGGAGAACCGTACCCATACCGGTTCGTAAGCGTCCCGGCAAAAAACACTTCCTCGGGAGATCACAACGATGGCAAACACAACTCTGAAAGGCAGCGGACAGAAATTCATCGCCAGAAACCGTGCCCCGCGCGTGCAGATCGAGTACGACGTGGAGGTCTATGGCGCCGAGCGCAAGATCCAGCTGCCGTTCGTGATGGGCGTGCTGGCCGACCTGGCCGGCAAATCGGACACGCCGCAGCCTGATGTGGCCGACCGCAAGTTCCTGGACATCGATATCGACAATTTCGACGAGCGCATGAAGTCGGTGCGTCCGCGTGCCGCCTTCCAGGTGGACAACACGCTGACGGGCGACGGCCGCCTGAACGTCGACATCACCTTCGAGAGCCTGGACGATTTCTCGCCCGCCAACGTGGCGCGCAAGGTCGGCCCGCTGGATGAGCTGTTGCAGGCTCGCACCCAACTGGCGAACCTGCTGACGTACATGGATGGCAAGAACGGCGCCGAGGAACTGATCGGCAAGGTGCTGAAGAACCCCGCCCTGCTGAACTCGCTGGCCGCCGCGCCGAATGCCGCCGCGCCCGCCGGCGCGCACGCCAACGAGTCCGGCGAAGCCACCGCGTCCAAGGACGCCAACTGAATCCGACGGATACGGAGAACGCCATGACAGCAGTGGCCAATCGCGCCAGTACCAACGCAGCAGTCGAGACGCTCGAAACCGATGACCTCTCGTCGCTGCTGAAGAAGGAATTCAAGCCCAAGACCGAGCAGGCCCGCGAGGCCGTCGAGCACGCCGTGCGCACCCTGGCGCACCAGGCGCTGCAGAACAGCGGCGTGGGGCTTTCGTCGGACGCCTATCGCACGATCCAGGCGATCATCGCCGAGATCGACCGCAAGATGTCCGAGCAGGTCAACCTGATCATGCACAACGCCGAATTCCAGCAACTGGAAGGCGCTTGGCGCGGCCTGCACTACCTGGTCACCAACACCGAGACCGACGAGCTGCTGAAGATCCGCTTCATGTGCATGTCGAAGAAGGACCTGGGCCGCACGCTCAAGCGCTACAAGGGCGTGGGCTGGGACCAGAGCCCGATCTTCAAGCGCGTGTACGAAGAGGAATACGGCCAGTTCGGGGGCGAACCCATCGGCTGCCTGGTGGGCGACTACCACTTCGACCACAGCCCCCCGGACGTGGAGCTGCTGGGCGAAATGGCGCGCATCTCGGCCGCCGCGCATTGCCCCTTCATCACGGGCGCCTCGCCCAACGTGATGCAGATGGACTCGTGGCAGGAGCTGTCCAACCCGCGCGACCTGACCAAGATCTTCACCAACACCGAATACGCCGCCTGGCGCAGCCTGCGCGAGTCGGAAGACGCGCGCTACCTCGGCCTGGCCATGCCGCGTTTCCTGGCGCGCCTGCCCTACGGCGTGCGCACCAACCCGGTGGACGAATTCGATTTCGAGGAAGACACCGACGGCGCGAACCACGACCGCTACACCTGGGCCAACTCGGCCTATGCGATGGCGACCAACATCAACCGTTCGTTCAAGCTGTACGGCTGGTGCACGTCGATCCGTGGCGTGGAGTCGGGCGGCGCGGTCGAGAACCTGCCGTGCCATACGTTCCCGACCGATGACGGCGGCGTGGACATGAAGTGCCCCACCGAAATCGCCATCAGCGACCGCCGCGAGGCGGAACTGGCCAAGAACGGTTTCATGCCGCTGGTGCATCGCAAGAACTCCGACTTCGCGGCCTTCATCGGCGCGCAGTCGTTGCAAAAGCCGCAGGAGTACCACGACGCCGATGCCAGCGCGAACGCCAAGCTGGCCGCGCGTCTGCCGTATCTGTTCGCCTGCTGCCGTTTCGCGCACTACCTCAAGTGCATCGTGCGAGACAAGATCGGGTCGTTCCGCGAGCGCGACGAGATGGAGCGCTGGCTGAACGACTGGATCATGAACTACGTGGATGGCGACCCGGCCAATTCCTCGCAGGAAACCAAGGCGCGCAAGCCGCTGGCCGCCGCCGAGGTGCAGGTCCTGGAGATCGAGGACAACCCCGGGTACTACTCCGCGAAGTTTTTCCTGCGGCCGCACTATCAGCTCGAAGGGCTGACGGTATCGCTGCGACTGGTGTCCAAGCTGCCTTCGCTCAAGCAGAGCGAGGCCTGAGGGCAATTTCACGGGCCGGGCATTCCGCCCGGCATCCATGCGACTTTAAGGGAGAAAGTAAGTGGCTGTTGACATGTTCATGAAGATCGAGGGCGCCAATGGTGAATCCAAGGACGCCAACCACAAGGAATGGACCGACATCGTGTCCTTCTCGTGGGGCGCCACCCAGCCGGCCACGCTGGCTACCGGTGGCGGCCAGGGCGCTGGCAAGGCCAGCTTCAACGACCTGCACGTGGTGGCCCGCATCGACAAGGCGGCTCCGGCTGTCATGAAGCACTGCGCCAGCGGCAAGCACCTGAGCAAGATCGAACTGTCGATCTGCAAGGCCGGCGGCCAGCAAGTCGAATACAGCAAGATCACCCTGGAAGAAGTGCTGGTGACGTCGGTGCAGGTCGCCGCCGACAACGGTTCGGAAGCCGTGCTGGTGAACTACGCCTTCCAGGCTGCCCGCGTGCGCCAGCAGTACTGGGAGCAGACTGCTTCGGGCGGCAAGGGCGCTGAAAGCCTGGTCGCTTGGGACATCAAGCAGAACAAGGAAGTCGGCTGATCCGCTTGCCAGCGTATTGACCGCTATCCAGCGTAGCAAACGCGGGGCGCGATCGGGTCTGGAAGGCCCTCGCGACCCCGCCATTTCGTTTCATCCGACGTTTTCCACAGAATTCTTGTTCGAACCGGGATGCCCTCCATGCAGAACTCCGCCTTGTCCTTGCGTGACGGCAATCTGTCGCAGCACATCGAGGCGGTCGAATCGCGCATTCGCCGCGCGCCCGACGACGCCGACCTGCGCGCCCAGCTCTTCCAGCTGGCCGCCGTGCAGGGCGACTGGGTCCGCGCCGCCGATCAACTGCGCCTGTGTTCGCAATTCAGCATGCAGTCGCGCCCCATGGCCATGATGTATTCGCAGGCCATCGACGGCGAGAGGCAGCGCGAGGCCGTGCTGGCCGGCGCGGGCGCACCGTCGTTCTTTGCTTCGCATCCCGAATGGTGCGACCTGTTGGTGCAGGCCCTGGGCGTGGATGCCGCCGATCCGGAAAAGGCCGCCGACCTGCGCGCGCGGGCGCTGGACGCCGCCCAGGTCAGCGCCGGCGCGCTGACCGGTGCCGCCGAGGAGGCGGATCCCGAGCCCTATGCGTGGATCGGCGACGGCGACAGCCGCCTGGGCCCGGTCTGCGAACTGCTTTCCGGTGGCCAGTACGGCTGGGTGCCGTTCGAGGACATCCGCGAGATCGCGTTGCTGGCGCCCGAGGGCCTGTGCGACCTGGTCTGGGCGCGCGCCGAGATCCTGCTGAAGGATGGCCGCACGCTGCCGGGCCTGATTCCCGCGCGCTATCCCGCGGCGCCCGGCCAGCGCATGGCCGACCAGGAGGAGCACCTGCGGCTGGGCCGCGTGACGCAGTGGCGTGAACTGGCCGATGGCACCTTTGCCGGCGCCGGCCAGAAGATGTGGATCACCGACGCCGGTGAATTCGCGCTGCTGGACGTGCGCGGCCTGCGCCAGGAGGCTGCCTGATGGGGCACCGCGACGCCGGCGGCAAGCCGGACAGCCCGCGGATCACGCGCGACAACCGCGTCGCGCGCGACCGCCTGCAGCCCTCGCTGCTCGATCGCCTGATGGACAACGAGCCGCAGCGCCGTGGCGAGGCGGCCGAGGCGTCAATGCTGACGCACAACGAACTGCGCACCGCCGTGTTGCGCGACCTGCGCTGGCTGCTGAACACCGTCAACCTGGAGACCACCCAGGACCTGTCGGCCTATGACAGCGTGCCGCGTTCCTGCCTGAATTTCGGCGTGCGGGCCATGGCTGGCCGCCGCATGTCGGACATCGACTGGGTCGATGTCGAGTCGTCCATTCGCGATGCCATCGCCACCTTCGAACCTCGCATCCTGGAGTCGTCGGTCGAGGTGCGTTGCATCAGCGATACGGGCACCCTGGAGCACCACAACGTGCTCACCCTGGAAATCCGCGGCATGCTCTGGTGCGTGCCATATCCCATGGAATTCCTGTTCCGCACCGATATCGACCTGGAAAGCGGACACATGGATCTGCGCGACGTCGGAGGTATCGCCTGATGGATGCGCGCCTGCTCGAGTACTACAACCGCGAACTCGTCTACATGCGAGAGATGGGCGCGGAGTTCGCCAGGCAGTTTCCCAAGGTGGCTGGCCGCCTGGGCATGCATGGCACCGAAGTGGCCGACCCTTATGTCGAGCGCATGCTGGAAGGCTTCAGCTTTCTGGCGGCGCGCATCCATCTGAAGATGGATGCCGAGTTTCCGCGCTTCACGCAGCGGCTGCTCGAAGTGGTGCACCCGCATTACCTGGCGCCCACGCCTTCGATGGCGGTGGTGCAGTTCTCGCCCAGCATGAACGAAGGCTCGCTGGCGGGCGGCTTCACGCTGCCGCGCGGCACCATGCTGCGCGGCCGGCTGGCGCGCAACGAGCAGACGCCCTGCGAGTTCATGACGGGCCACGAGGTGCGGCTGTGGCCGTTGCGCGTGACCCAGGCCGAGTTCACCGGCCCGCCGCCCGACCTGCCGCTGTCGCGCATGGGGCTGGGCGGGCGCAATGCCGGCGTGGTCAGCGCGTTGCGCATCCGCATCGAGGTGTGCGGCGGCGTCACGCTGGAAGACCTGGATATCGACCAGCTGATGTTCTATCTGAACGGCCAGGACGTTCCCATGCAGCGCCTGATGGAGCTGGTGATGGGCCATACCGTGGCCGTGCTGGCGCACGACAGCGCGCGGCCGACCGCCTGGATCAACAAGCTGCCCGCCGATGCGCTGCGCCACGAGGGCTTCGCCGACGACCAGGCGCTGCTGCCGACCGAGACGCGCGTGTTCCAGGGCTACCGCCTGCTGCAGGAGTACTTCGCCTGCCCGCGCCGTTATTTGTTCTTCAGCGTGAACAACCTGAAGCGCGGCCTGCGCACGGCGCGCGCCGCCAATGCCAAGGGCGGGGGCAAGCCCGAGACGCGCAGCTTCGACCTGACGCTGCTGCTGTCGGCCGCGGCGCCCGAACTGGAAGGTTCGATCAGCGCCGAGAACCTGGCGCTGCACTGCTCTCCGGTGATCAACCTGTTCCCGCGCCGCGCCGACCGCGTCGCCGTGACGCCGCGCACCTACGAATACCACGCGGTGGTGGACCGTACCCGCCCGATGGACTTCGAGGTCTACAGCGTGACGAAGGTGCTGGGCCATGTGTCCGCGCAGAAGCCCGAGCAGGAGTTCCGGCCTTTCTATGGATCGTTCGGCGCCGATACCGATGACTACGGCGCGTATTACTCCACGCGCCGCGAGCCGCGGCTGGCCTCCGACACCGCGCGCCGCCACGGCACGCGCACCAGCTATACGGGCAGCGAGTTGTTCCTGTCGCTGGTCGACCGGCAGGAGGCGCCGTTCTCCGGGGCCTTGCGGCACCTGACGCTGGAGACGCTGTGCACCAACCGCGACCTGCCGATGCTGCTGCCATTGGGCGGCGAATCGGACTTCACGCTGCGCGTGTCCGCGCCCGTGAAGGCGGTGAAGGTGCTGCATGGCCCGACGCGCCCGTCGACCGCGCTGGCGGACAACGCGGCCTCGTGGCAACTGATCAGCCATCTGGGGCTGCATTACCTGAGCCTGACCGACCTGGATTCGGACCAGGGGGCGCAGTCCCTGCGCGAACTGCTGAACCTGTACGGCAACCTGGCCGACCCGGTGGTGCGCAAGCATATCTCGGGCGTGCGCCACGTGCAGGCTTCGCCGGTGCATCATCGCCTGCCGCTGCCCGGACCGATGGTCTACGGGCGCGGCGTGCGCATCGACCTGCAGGTCGACGAGGCCGCATTCTCGGGCATCAGCCCGTACGTGTTCGGGGCGGTGCTGGAGCAGTTCTTCGCCCGCCACGTTTCCATCAACATGATGTCGGAGCTGGTCCTGTCGACGCTGCAGCGCGGCGAACTGGCCCGATGGCAACCCCGCATGGGCAGCCGACCCGCGGTATGAGCGCGCCGGGCCGCCCCAAGCGCGAATACCGGAGTGCGCAGCACGAAGGTTCGTTCATGAGCGCGCCGGGCCGCCCCAAGCGCGAATACCGGAGTGCGCAGCACGAAGGTTCGTTCATGAGCGCGCCGGGCCGCTCCAAGCGCGAATACCGGAGTGCGCAGCACGAAGGTTCGTCAATGAGCGCGCCGGGCCGCTCCGGATAAAGAGATTAGGAAGATCATCATGCAAGCCGCCCTGCGCAGTTATCCCCGATACGATCCGGTCCACCTGATCGGCACCCTGGTGCGCCGTGACGAAGACGGCGGTTACGCCGTGCGCTGCGATGGCCGCGAATGGCTGGCGCGCCGCGCCGCCAGTTGCCTGCTGACGCCCGAGCTGGGCGATACGGTGATGATCAGCGGCCCGGATGCCTCGCGCGTCTACCTGATCGCCGTGATCGAACAGGCCGATCCGGCCAGCGGCACGCTGGAGATGGAGGGCCGCATGCTGCTGCGCTCGCGCACCGCCGACGTGGCGCTGCAGGCCGCGGCGGACGTGCGCATCGCCGGCCGCGAAGGCGTGCGGGTCGAGACCGGCAAGCTGCACGTGCAGGCCGACGAAGCCGGCTGCAGCGCCGCGCGCATGCATTACGTGGCGGGCGAGGTGCAGGGCGCCGTGGGCACCATGCGCCTGGTCGGCAGGGTCTATGAGGCCGTGGTGGACCGGTTGTCGCATCTGTCGCGCATGGCGTTCCGCAGCGTCGGCGAGGTCGAGCAGGTGCGCGTCGGCACGATGGACTACCAGGCCGGGCAGAGCGCGCGCGTGCATGCGCCCTATACCGTGGTGACCGCCGACGCGCTGGTCAAGGTCGATGCCAAGCAAGTCCACATGGGGTAGGCATGTCGGCATCGACGATGGTTGATCCCGTGTCCGAAGCGGCGGCTTCCGAGCCCGCCGGACCGATGCCGGCCACGGCCCTGCCGCCCACGCCGGGCGAGGGCGTGCGCGGCGGCGGCAACCTGCCCGAAGGCTTCTGGGAAGACCTGGAACGCGAGCCGTACGCGCATGACCTGTTCCACGTGCTGCGCTGGATCGACGCCCGCGCGGGCGCGCGTTCGCCGCTGGGTCGGGATGCCTCGCCGCGCAACGAGCCTGTGCGCCTGCGGCAGGAACCGTCGATGGCCTTCGCGCCGGCCACGCTGGCGTCCGCGAAGCTGGCGACGGAGAATGGCCCGCCCGAGCTGTCCATCTACAGTTTCGGCCTGTTCGGTCCCAATGGGCCGTTGCCGCTGCACCTGACCGAACACGCGCGCGAGCGCATGTATCACCACGGCGACCCGACGCTCAGCGCGTTCGCCGACCTGTTCCATCATCGCCTGATCCTGCTGTTCTACCGTGCCTGGGCCGATGCGCAGAGCACCGTCAGCCTGGACCGGCGCGAAGAGCGCTTCACGCGCTACGTGGCCAGCCTGATGCACATGGGCGTGCCATCGATGCAGCGGCGCGACAGCGTGATGGATCACGCCAAGTACTACATGGCCGGTCATCTGCTGCGCCAGACGCGCAACCCCGAGGGCCTGCGCCACATTCTGGAGACGTTTTTCTCGCTGCCCGTGAAGGTGTGCGAGTACGTGCCGCAATGGATCCGCCTGGAGCCGCGCCAGCGGCTGGGCTTGAGCGGCCGGCAGGGCCTGGGCCGGGACACCCTGCTGGGCGTGGCCGTGCGCGATGCGCAGCACAAGTTCCGTCTGGAAGTCGGGCCGCTGAGCCGCGAGGACTATGCGTCGTTCCTGCCCGGCGGCAAGCGCGCCAGCCAGGTCATGCATTGGGTACGGCATTACGTGGGCGTGGAGTTCGCCTGGGATTTCAGGCCCGTCATGCGCCGGGCCGAGGTGCGCGGTGTGCGGCTGGGTGAAGCTTCGCCGCTGGGATTGGCGTCCTGGCTGGGAAATCGGCAGGAGCAGCAGGGCGATGCCGGAGAACTGCTGCTGGATTACGAAAGCCGCGAGCGTCAGCGGGGCGCACGCGCCAGACAACCCGAGCAAGAGGAGCTAACAGCATGATCCCTGACATGACGTATGACGGCCAGGTCCTGACCTGGGGCGGGCACGGCAAATTCCGCGCGACCAGCGGCATGCCCAAGCACCAGATTCCAAGCGAATCGTGCACGCCCGATGCCGGCCCCGTACCGCCGGGCCTGTACAAGGTCTTCCTGGCCAACCAGGGCACGGCCAAGGACGATGGCCGCAACATGTGCAACCTGGCGCCGTCGTGGGGTATCCAGCAGATTCCGCGTGGCGAGGCCGCCGGCAGTTGCGAAGAGTACTGGGCCAATTGGGGCACTTACCGCGCCCGCATGGAGGCGGCCGATACGGCGACCCGCAATCGTTGCTCGGTCGTGCGTGGCGGCTTCTACCTGCACGATTCCATCAAGGGCTTCAGCCACGGCTGCATCGAAGTCGAGCAGCGCATCTTCCCGCTGCTGCTGGGTTTCGCGAAGTCCAGCGGCCGCAGCACCGTGCTGCTGAAGGTGGATTACGTTCCCAACCGCGCCACCAATGGCGGCACCAAGGTCGGGGGCTGACATGGCGGTTGAACACGTGATGGCCCGCCTGGCGGGCGCGTGCCTGCCGGCGCTGCTGGCGCTGGCGCCGGCCGCCAGCCAGGCGGCGGGGCCCGTGGACGTCAAGAACGACCTGGCCCAGTGCGTGCAGGTGCGGCCTGGCCTGCGCAGCGTGGAGAACGGCCTGGTGTTGCAGCAGTTGACGCTGCAGGTCGGCAAGTCGATCGGGCAGTGCGGCTGCAAATCGGCGCTGGCCTCGTACCGCGCCACCGTCAAGCTGGACGGCGGCACGCAGAGCTTCACCCAGTCCGGCGTGTTTCCGGTCATGAAGTCGGGCACGCGCATGCTGCCCCTGGCCAGCGACCCGCAGGTCGTTGGCGACCGCGCCATGGAGGTGACGCTGAGCTGCGCGCCGGCCGATTGACGGCAGGTGCGGGAAGACTGATGCGGTGAATACATGAATAAAGCCGTTCCATAACCTCTACCCATTCGACGGAGCATCATGTCCGATATCGGCCGTGCCGACCTGTTCGGCAAACTCGACCCGCTGCTGTACAAGGCGCTGGAAAGCGCCACGGCGTTCTGCAAGCTGCGCGGCAATCCCTATGTGGAACTGGTGCATTGGGTCCACACGCTGGCGCAGATGCAGGACAGCGATCTGCATCGCATCGCGCGCGCCTTCGAGATCGACTTCGGCCGCCTGCAACAGGACCTGGCCACGTCGCTGGACCAGTTGCCTCGCGGCGCGGGTTCGGTGTCGGACCTGTCCGAACACGTCGACAGCGCGGTCGAGCGGGCCTGGGTGCTCGCCTCGCTGCGCTACGGCGCCTCGCGCATCCGCAGCGGCCATCTGCTGCTGGCGCTGGCGCGCACCTACAGCCTGCGCAATGTGCTGGCAGGCATGTCGGGGCAATTCAAGCGCATCGTGCCCGATGTGCTGATGGAGCGCTTCGACGAATTCGTGAAGGGCTCGCCGGAAGAAGCCGAGGCGCCTCCCCTGGCTGGCGGCAATGCGCCCGTGGCCGCCAGCGGCCCGGCGGGCGAGGGCGGCTGCGCGCTGGCGCGCTTCGCGGTGGACCTGACCGCCCAGGCGCGCGCCGGCAAGCTCGATCCGGTCTCGGGCCGCGACGAGGAGATCCGCCAGATGGTGGACGTGCTGATGCGCCGCCGCCAGAACAATCCCCTGCTGGCGGGCGAAGCCGGCGTGGGCAAGACCGCCGTGGTCGAGGGCCTGGCCCTGCGCCTGGCCAGCGGCGACGTGCCGGCGCCGCTGCGCGACGTGTCGCTCTACCTGTTGGACATCGGCCTGCTGCAGGCCGGCGCCGGCGTGAAGGGCGAGTTCGAGCAGCGCCTGCGCCAGGTGATCGACGAGGTGCAGTCCAGCGAACGGCCCATCGTGCTGTTCATCGACGAGATCCACACGCTGATCGGCGCCGGTGGCGCGGCGGGCACGGGCGATGCCGCCAATCTGCTGAAGCCGGCCCTGGCGCGCGGACAACTGCGCACCATCGGCGCGACCACCTGGTCGGAATACAAGAAGTACATCGAGAAGGATCCGGCGCTGACCCGCCGCTTCCAGGTCATCCAGATCCATGAGCCGGACGAGGCGCGCGCGGTGCTGATGCTGCGCGGCCTGGCGCAGGCCCTGCAGTCGCACCATCACGTGCTGTTGCTGGACGAGGCCATCGAGGCCGCGGTGCGCCTGTCGCATCGCTACATCCCGGCGCGGCAATTGCCCGACAAGGCCGTGGCGCTGCTGGACACGGCGTGCGCGCGCGTGGCCGTCAGCCAGCAGGCCGTGCCGGCCGCGCTGGAGGATGCGCGCCGACGCATCGAGGCGCTGGACGTCGAGCTGGGCATCGCCGAACGCGAATCGCGCCTGGGCATCGGCGGACTGGAGCGCGTGGCGGAGATCCAGGAAAAGCTGTCCGCCATCCGCGCCGAGGAAGCCGGACTGGCCGCGCGCTGGGAACGCGAGGCCGCCCTGGCGCGCCAGGTGTTCTCGCTGCGCCAGAAGCTGGATCCCGACGCCGGCGTGCCGCCGGATGCGGCCGCGGTGGCGGCCCAGGCCCAGGGCATCGAAGCGGGCGTCGATGCCGCCGTGCCCGATGCGGGCAACGACGTCGCACCTGCCGCGGACATGCCGGCAGGGCTGGACGAGACCGCTGCGCAGGGCCTGCGCGACGAATTGCGCCAGGCCAACGCCGAGCTGGTCAGCAGCCAGGGCGAGAATCCGCTGATCCATCCCGCCGTGGATGCCTCGGCGGTGGCGGCCGTGGTGGCCGACTGGACAGGCATTCCGGTGGGCCGGATGGTGCGCGACGAAGCGCGTGCCGTGCTGGACCTGGCCGACACGCTGGAACGCCGCGTGATCGGCCAGCGCCATGCGCTGGACACCATCGCCCAGCGCATCCAGACGGCCCGGGCCCGCCTGACCGACCCGGGCAAGCCCGTGGGCGTGTTCCTGCTTTGCGGCCCGAGCGGCGTGGGCAAGACCGAGACGGCGCTGGCGCTGGCCGAGTCGCTGTATGGCGGTGAGCAGAACCTGATCACCATCAACATGAGCGAGTTCCAGGAGTCGCACACCGTTTCCACGCTGAAGGGCGCGCCGCCCGGATACGTGGGCTACGGCGAAGGCGGGGTGCTGACCGAGGCCGTGCGCCGCCGGCCGCACAGCGTGGTGCTGCTCGACGAGGTGGAGAAGGCGCACGCCGACGTGCACGAGATATTCTTCCAGGTCTTCGACAAGGGCTGGATGGAAGACGGCGAAGGGCGCTACATCGATTTCCGCAACACGGTGATCATCCTGACGGCCAACGTGGGGTCGGAGCTGATCGCGCGCCTGTGCGCCGATCCCTCGCTGATGCCCGAGCCGGATGCGCTGGCCACCGCGCTGCGCGCGCCGCTGCTCGAGGTCTTCCCGGCCGCGCTGCTGGGCCGTCTGGTGGCGGTGCCGTACCTGCCGCTGGCCGACGACGTGCTCAAGCGCATCGTGGCGCTGCAGTTCGGCCGCGTGGCCAGCCGACTGCGGGAGCACCATGGCATTACGCTGGAAGTGGATTCCTCTGCCGAAGCGCTGGTGGTGGAGCGCTGCACCGAAGTGGAGTCGGGCGGCCGCATGGTCGACGCGATCCTGACGCACCGCGTGCTGCCGAAGATCAGCCGCGAACTGCTGGGGGCTTCGCTGGGCAGTGATGGCCACGGCTGGACCCGCCTGCGCCTGTCGGCCAAGGACGGCGAGTTCGCCTACGAGTACGCCTGAGCCTTCAATTGAAGGCAGGGATGTAGCAAGGACGGGCCGGCGATGCGCCGGCCCGTCGTCATTTGCAGCCCTGGCCTGGCGGGATGGCTATCCTGCCGCGCCTCAGCGTTCGTTGTTGCGGTCGCGCCCGTTGCCGCCGCGCTCGGCGCCCGGCTGCGAGGGGGCGCGTGGCGAGGCGGGGCGCAGGAAAGAGCCGCCCATGGAGGCGTGGTCGCGCGCCGAGATCCTGTCGTCGGTGTCGCGCGGGCGCTGCAGCGTGTCGCGCACGGGGTCCGACCGCATCGGCTGCAGGGGATCGTGCGCGGGCAGCGTCGAAGGCGTCTGGTCGGCAAAAACGTCATGGCCGCCATGCGGCGCATCGAACATGGCCAGCGGATCGCGCTGGGGGCGCGAGACCGACGCGTCGCCGCGAGGCAGGTGAGACAGCGGATCGGCGGCGTTGCGCGCCTGGGCCGAGTCCATTTCGAAAGGATGGGCCGAGACGTCGGATACCGTGCCCACCGGCAGCGTGCCGGGACCGAACAGGCCGCTGAACACGTCCTCGGGCGGCTGTTGCGGCGCGGGTGCGGGTTCGGCGGCGGCCGGCGCGCCGGTCAGCAGCGGATCCGGATCGCCGGCGGGCGGCTTGCCCAATGCATCGAAGTCGGAGAGGTCGGGGAAGTCGGGCGGCGCCATCGGCACGGGCGCGGCGGCGGATGCCGGCGGCGCTGCGGCGGGCGGTTCCGGTTGCCGGGGCGCCTCTGCCGCGACAGGCTGCGCGGCGGCAACCGGTGCGGCAACCGGTGCGGCGGCAACCGGCGCGGCGGCAACCGGTGCGGCCACGGTGGTGGCGGCAACCGGTCCCAGCGGCGGCGCAGAACCTGCCTGGGCGGCGGTGGCCGCCGCCGCTTGCGACAGTTCCACTCCCAATACATAGGCGCCGATGCGCAGCGTGTCGCCCGGCGCGATGGACAGCTCCTGCCCGGCGGCCAGCGGCACGTCGTTGACGCTGACCTTGCTCATCGAGCTGAGGTTGCGCAGGCGGCAGGCGTAAGGGTCGACGCGCAGGGCGGCCTGCACGCGGCACAGCATGCCGGACGCATCCGGCAGCACCAGATGATTCGCGGGGTCGCGGCCCAGCGTACCGCCGGGGGCGTGGAACTCCGCCCGGCGCGGCGCGCCGGATGCATCGGGATTGCGTTGGATCAGGGTAAGGGTCATGGCCGTCTTCCTGTGTTGCCCGGGCCGGAGGGCGGCGCCACGCAGGACGCCGCCTGGATGGCCCTGTCTCAGCCGTTCTGCGATCCCTTCGCCTGGCGGAACACCGGCCCCCACTGGGGATGGCCCGCCTCGCTGGGGGCCAGCGTGAAGCTGGGGTCGATGGCCAGAATGCGGCGGAAGCCGTCCTCGCACAACTGGCGGTAGTCCGTCAGGCAGTAGCTGAAAGATTGCAGCTTCAGCGCCTCGATGCGCACTTCGGAGGTGGACTGGTGCAGGACGTCGGAGGTCGCCACCTGGCGGATGACGTCGCCATAGCGGCCGGCGTTGTACGAGTCGCGCACTTGCTGCAACTGGTCGCGCGCCTCTTGTGTGAGGACGACCGGCGCGGGCGCGGGCTGATTATTGGCGGCACATCCCGCCAGCAGTATCACGGCGGCCAGCAGGCCGGAACGCACTTGCATTCTCATAGTGAGGAGTCGTGAGCGAACAGTGAGAGAAACCCGCGCGGCTCGGCCAGGATGGCCGGTTACAGACGCGGACTTGCAGCGATGATAGCGGCGAGTCGCCCTGGAAATGATTCGGGTGGTAAGCCAAATATTTCCAATCGAGAAGCAGATTCACCACTCCGTAACAGGCGTAACTAACTACATTTCGTCATAAAAAAGCCGTATGCCTGCCTTGAATATACCGGCTTTCGTAACCACGGGAAGCGGGTGGCGCTATGGCGACGCGAGAATCATTTATCCGGCAGGCACTGCGTATTTTGCGGCTGGCGCCCCTGGTCATACTGATGGCGGCGGCGGTGGGGTGCTCTTCCACCGCCAGCAAGCGGGCGGTGCCCTATGCCATCGAACTGTATGCCGACCCGCGCGTGAACCTGGATGCGAATGGGCGGCCCTCGCCCATACAGGTAACGGTATTCGAGCTGCGATCGCCCAGCGAATTCGAGGCGCGCGACTATTTCACGCTGCAGGGCGACCCGCAGGCCGCGCTGGGCAAGACGCTGCTCGAAAGCGACCAGGTCATCCTGCAGCCCGGGGAGACCAGGAAGGTGACGCACGCAGGCAGCGTCGAGGCGCGTGTGGTCGGTATCGTGGCCGGTTACCGCGACCTGGAAAACAGCCGATGGCGCCTGACCGTGCCGTTGCCCGAGGCGCAGAACACGAATATCTACAAGTTCTGGCAGTTTTCGCCCAACGAGGAAACCGTCCGGGTCTCGGTCGACGGCAAGGGCCTGAAATTCGTCGACCGGGAGAGTTCCTGGTGGCCTTTCTGACGCAGGCCCGCGGTCTCGGGCCGCGTTGCGCATCATCCCGCCGATCTGGGCCGAGCCGGCCTAGTTTTTCGTCAATCACATAAATCGAATATGGCACTGGACAACAAAGTCGTCTGGTCGGAGGGCATGTTCCTGCGGCCGCAGCATTTCCAGCAATTCGAGCGGCACCTGGAGGCGCTGCTGCGCCGGCGCACGCAGGCGTTGCAGGGCTTTTTCTGGGGCTTCTCGGCCCTGGAGATCGACCGCGACGCGCTGGCGCTGGGCAAGGTCGCGCTGGCGCAGGCCGCAGGCATCCTGCCGGATGGCACGCCGTTCGAATTCGAGCGCGTCCAGGATGCGCCCGCCGCGCTGGACGTCCACCCCGACGCGCGCGACGTGCGCGTGATGCTGGCGCTGCCGCGCCGCCGCCCGGGCGCCTGCGAGGTCATCTACGAAGAGGGCCAGGACACCCTGGCGCGCTTCGAGGTGCATGAGGGCGAGATCGAGGATTCCGGCGCCGTCGGCATGGAGGCCGCCCTGGTGCAGATGGGCCGCCTGAGGCTGCGGCTGATGCTGGAGACCGACCTGGGCGACGAGTGGATCGGCGTGGGCGTGGCCCGCGTGATCGAGCGCCGCGCCTACAACCGCGTGCTGCTGGACGACCGCTACATCCCGCCCTGGCTCGAGGCCGCGCTGCAACCTGCGCTTCGCACCTTCACCAGCGAACTCCATGGCCTGCTGGAAGCGCGCAGCGAAGTGCTGGCGCAGCGTCTGACGCAGCCGGGCCGCGGCGGCGTCTCCGAAGTGGCCGACTTCATGCTGCTGGAGACCGTCAATCGTTACGTGGGCGCCCTGTGGCACGCGCGCCAGGTGCCGAACATGCACCCCGAACGCCTGTTCCACGACTGGCTGATGCTGGCCAGCGACCTGGCCACCTACACCAGCGCGCAGCGCCGGCCCGAGGTGCTGCCGGCCTACGAACACGATGATCTGCAGGCCACGTTCGAGCCGTTGATGGCCGAGCTGCGCCGTTCGCTGTCCGCCGTGCTGGAACAGCATGCCATCCAGATCCCGCTGCACGATCGCGGCCAGGGCGTGCGCACCGCGCAGGTCTCCGATGCCGAGCTGCTGCGCACCGCCGGCTTCGTGCTGGCCGTGCACGCCGACATGCCGGCCGAGACCGTGCGCTCGCGCTTCCCGGCCCAGGTCAAGATCGGTCCGGTCGACCGTATCCGCGACCTGGTCCACCTGCAACTGCCGGGCGTCACCGTCCGGGCCTTGCCGGTGGCGCCGCGGCAGATTCCGTACAGCGCGGGATACGTGTACTTCGAGCTCGACAAGAGCGGCGACTTCTGGAAGCAGCTCGAACGCACCGGTGCGATGGCCTTGCACCTGGCGGGCGAGTTCCCCGGCCTGGCCATGGAATTCTGGGCGGTCCGAGACTAAGGCAGGAGATTCCACGCATGCATGCATCCGATCCTCCCTTTCCCGGCCTGCTGGACGACGGCGCCGCGCCTGGCGGCGCGGCCAGCCGGCTGCGTCCGCACGAATACGTCATCAGCGGATCGAATCCGCTGGTGGCGGCGGCCAATCCTCTGCTGGACCTGATTCCGCAGATCCGCGCGACCAGTTCGCATCCATCGCCCGCGATGCTGCGCGAGCACCTGGTCGACGAGGTGCGCCAGTTCGAACTGCGCGCGCGCAGCAGGCCGGCATCCCGAACGAAACCATCCTGGGCGCGCGTTACTGCCTGTGCACGGCGCTGGACGAAGCCGCCGCGCTGACGCCCTGGGGCGGCGGCGGCGTGTGGTCCGCGCACAGCCTGCTGGTCACGTTCCACAACGAGACCTGGGGCGGCGAGAAATTCTTCCAGCTGCTGGCCAAGCTGTCGCAGAATCCGGGCCATCATCTGGATCTGCTCGAACTGCTCTACTACTGCCTGCTGCTGGGCTTCGAGGGCCGGTACCGTGTGGTGGACAATGGCCGCACGCAGCTGGAAACGCTGCGCCAGCGGCTCTTGCGCATCCTGCGCAGCGCACGCGGCGAGTACGCGCGCGCGCTGTCGCCGCATTGGCGTGACGCGCCGGCGCAGGAGGCGCTGCGCCGCCTGCCGGTGCCGCTGTGGGTGTTCGGCGCGCTGGCCGCGGTGCTGGCGCTGATGGTGTTCTGGGGCCTGAACTGGAGCCTGGGCGGCCGTTCGGACGTGGTGTTCGCCGCGATCGGGCAGTTGAAACCGCCCACCATGCAGATCGCGCCGCCGGCCGTGCGCCGCCCGGCGCCGTCGCCGCGCCTGGCCGTGTTCCTCGAACCCGAGATCCGCGAGCAACTGGTGGCCGTGCGCGACGAGGTCGACCGCAGCGTCATCGTGCTGCGCGGCGACGGCCTGTTCGAATCGGGCGCGGCCGTGGTGCGCGACCGCTACGTGCCCGTGCTGTCGCGCGTGGCCGACGCGTTGCGCCAGACCCAGGGCAACATCCTGGTCCGTGGCTACAGCGACAACGTGCCCATCCGCACCGCGCGCTATCCGTCGAACTGGCACCTGTCGCAGGCGCGGGCCGACGTGGTCAAGGACATCCTGGAGGAACGCCTGGGCCAGACAGGACGCGTGCGTGCCGAGGGCCGCGGCGATGCCGACCCCATCGCGCCCAACGATACGCCGGCCGGCCGTTCGGCCAACCGCCGCGTGGAGATCACGCTGATGGTGCCGCCCGTGTCGCCCGAAGCAACGCCGGAAGGAGCCCGACAATGATGTATCGCATCTTCGGCTGGCTTTTCAGCCGTGGCTTGTGGAATTTCTTCGGCATCGTGGCGCTGGCGCTGCTGGTGTGGATCGCCGGCCCGCTGCTGGCCATCGGCGCGCAGCGTCCGCTGGAAAGCGAGACGGTCCGCATCATCGTCATCGTCATCCTGTTCTCGATCTGGCTGCTGCGCCTGGTGTGGCGCAAGTGGCGCGAAGGCAGGCTGAACGCACAGCTGCTCGGCCAGTTGCGCCGCCCCAAGAAGAAGGACGAGACCGAGGCCGAGGCCCCGCAATCCGATATCCGCGAGCTGGAAAGCCGCTTCGACGAGGCCGTCGAACTGCTGCGCAAGACCCGTTTCGATGGCCAGAAGCGCCGCTTCTCGTTCGATCGCTACTCGCGCCAGTACCTGTACCAGTTGCCCTGGTACGTGATCATCGGCGCGCCGGGCTCGGGCAAGACCACGGCGCTGGTCAACTCCGGCCTGAACTTCCCGCTGGCCGACCGTTTCGGCAAGGCCGCGCTGCGCGGCGTGGGCGGGACCCGCAACTGCGACTGGTGGTTCACCGACGACGCGGTGCTGCTGGACACGGCGGGCCGCTACACCACGCACGAAAGCGATCCCACCGGCGACGAGGAAGAGTGGAAGGGCTTCCTGGGCCTGCTGTCGCGCTTCCGCGGTCGCCAGCCCATCAACGGCGCGATGCTGACCGTCAGTATCGAAGACCTGCTGGCCGCCTCCGAGGCCGAGCGCGCCCAGCACGCCGCCGTGCTGCGCCGCCGCCTGCAGGAGCTGCGCGAGCAACTGGGCATCAACTTCCCGGTGTACGTGCTGGTCACCAAGGTCGACCTGCTGCAAGGCTTCGAGCAATACTTCGCCTCGTTCAGCCGCGAGGACCTGGAACAGGTGTGGGGCTTCACGCTGCCCTACGCCCGCAGCCAGGAGCAGGATTTCGACCTGTACGAGGCCTTCCATGCCGAGTACCGCCTGCTGCAGCGCCGCCTGGACGACGCGTTGCCGGAGGTGCTGGCCGCCGAGACGGAGGAATCGCGCCGCGCGCTGGCCTATCTGCTGCCGCAGCAGTTCGCGGGCCTGCAATCGGTGCTGGGCCACTTCCTGAGCGACGTGTTCGCCACCTCGCGTTTCGAGGCGCGCCTGATGCCGCGCGGGGTGTATTTCACCAGCGGCACGCAGGGCGGCGAGACCTTCGATCAGGTCACGGGCCACCTGAAGCGCTATCTGCGCATCGAGGGCGGACTGGCGGCCCCCACGCCGGACGCCGAAGAGGGCCGCAGCTTCTTCCTGAAGGACCTGCTGCAGAACGTGATCTTCCGCGAGGCCGGCCTGGCCGGCCGCAACCTGCGCTGGGAGCGCCGCTACCGCCGCCTGCACTGGGCGGGCTACGCGGCCATCGCGATTGCCTTCATCGGCCTGACGGCGGGGTGGCTGATCAGCTATGGCAACAACTCGCGCTACCTGGACGAGGTCGACCGCCGCGTGCCCACGGTGGAGAAGCTGGGCCGCGAGATCAAGATCACCAAGGCCGGCGACGTGCTGGGGCTGATGCCGTTCCTGGACAGCCTCTGGTATCTGCCGCGCCACGCCAACTTCGAGATCGATTCGCCGCCCTGGAGCTACCGCTTCGGGCTGTACCAGGGCGAGAAGATGAACTCGGCGGTGCAAGGCGTGTACCGCGACGCGCTGGACACGGTGCTGCTGCCGCAGGTGGCGCGCCGCATCGAGGCCGCGCTGCGCTCGGCCAAGGCGGACGACCTGGAGTACAGCTACGAGTCGCTGCGCGCCTACCTGATGCTGTACGAGGCCGACCACTACGACGCCGAGTTCATGCACGCCTGGCTGCTGTCCGACATGCAGAACACGCTGCCCGAGGGCTACACGCGCCGCCAGTACGACCTGCTGTCCCTGCATCTGCGCAACCTGGTGCAGGGCCGCGTGCTGGCCTCGCCGTTCCCGCGCGACGAGGAACTGGTCAAGCAGGCGCGCGAGAAGCTGGCGCGCTACACGCTGGCGCAGCGCGCCTACAGCCGCCTGCGCCGCATGCTGGCCGGCGGCGAGAGCGCGCCCGACACCACGGCGGTGACGCTGGGCGGCCCGCAGGCCAACGCGGTGTTCGCCCGCAAGAGCGGCAAGCCGCTGAACCAGGGCATCCCGTCGCTGTTTACCTATCGTGGTTACTGGGAAGTGTTCAACCCGCGCGTGACGCGCGTGGCGGAACTGCTGCGCCGCGACGATGCCTGGGTGCTGGACATCCCGCCGCCGGGCCTGCTGGACCAGGCCTCGCAACAGCAACTGATCGTCGACATCAAGCGCCTGTACCTGAACGACTACGTGGCGCAGTGGGACGGTTATCTGAACGATCTGACGCTGGCGCCGCGCGCGTCGCTGATGCAGAGCATCCAGGTGGCCCGCACGCTGTCCGCGCCGGATTCACCGCTGGTGCAACTGGTGAACAGCGTGGCGCGCGAGACCACGCTGCTGCGCGACACCAACAACGAGCGCACGCTGGCCGACGCGGCGCGCGAACGGGTCAGCAGCACGCGCGATGCGCTGGAGCAGATGTTCGGCCCCACGGGGCCCAACGCGGCCACGCGCGCCGACGCCACCGAAGGCAAGCTGGAACGCATCGTGGACGAGCACTTCGAGCCGTGGCGCCGCCTGGCGCGCAGCGAAGGGCAGGGACAGCAGGCGCCCATCGCGGCCACGACCAGCCTGTTGAACGAGCTGTACACCTACCTGACCGCCGCCGACGCCGCCCTGCGCAGCGCCAGCCCGGCGCCCGCCTCCGACGTGGTCACCAAGATGCGCGCCGAGGCCGGTCGCATGCCCGGCCCGCTGCGTGGCGTGCTGGACGACCTGTCGACGGGCGCGTCCAACGCGGTCTCCGGCGTGACGCGCGAGCGCCTGGGCGAGAACTCGTACGCGACCATCGGCCTGTTCTGCCGTCAGGCCATCGCGGGCCGCTATCCCTTTTCGCCGAATTCGGACAAGGACGTGGCGCCCAACGACATGGCGCGCCTGTTCGCGCCCAACGGCATGATGGACGAGTTCTTCCAGAAGAACCTGATCAGCGAGATCGACGTGTCCGGTTCGCGCTGGCGCTTCAAGCCGGGCATCGACGGCACGCCGGGCAAGAACTCGGCGCTGCTGGACTCGTTCCAGCGCGGCGCGGCCATCCGCGACGCGTATTTCATGGCGGGCAGTCCCACGCCGTCCTACCGGGTCTCGATCCGTCCGATCGAGATGGATCCCGCCATTACTCAATTCCTGATGGATATCGACGGACAGACCGTGCGCTACGCCCATGGCCCGCAAGTGGCCACCACGGTGCAGTGGCCCGGCCCGCGCGGCACCAATCAGGTCCGTATCGAACTGGCGCCGCAGGTCGGCACCGCGGGGCTGGTCAGCAGCGGCCCCTGGGCGCTGAACCGGATGCTGGACAAGGCAACCCTGCAGCGCGGCCCTTCACAGGAGATCACCATGGCCACTTTCAACATCGGAGGGCGCAAGATCGTCCTGGAAATCCGCGCCGGCAGCGTGAAGAGCCCGTTCCATCTTCCCGAGATGCAGGGGTTCTCGTGCCCCGGACGCTCGTGACGGGGGGCCGGACCATGCGCAGCAACGCAGAAAACGGAGACAGCGTAGGCTGGTACGGCAAGATGCCGGCGGCGGGCGATTTCGTGCATCGGCGCCTGCCGCGTGGCCTGATCGCGTGGTGGGACAAATGGCTGCAATACGGCCTGGCGGCCCTGCGCAACAGCATCGACGACGGCGCCGAGCGCGCCTACCTGACCGCGCCCATCTGGAACTTCGCGATCCCGGCGGGACCGGGCGCCGGCGGGGTGCTGCTGGGCAGCATCGCGCCCAGCCGCGATCGCGTGGGCCGCGCATATCCGCTGTGCGCAATGTACACCGTGCCCGCGGATTCGTTTCAGCGCGATCATCTCGCGCAGTCCGGTGATTTCTACCGTCAACTGGGCAGCGGCCTGATGAGCGCTACGCGCAACGGCTGCAGTCCCGATCATCTTGACCGCACCCTGCTGGGCGTGGAGATTCCCGCCCGCTTGCCCGATGCGGCACCCGTCAACGCCGCCTCGTCGGCCGCCAGCGACATCCTGGACATCCTGAACGCCGGCGTGCCCCCGGCCGCCTCGGCGGCGCCCGCGCAGGATACGCGCGCGCTGGCCGCCTGGCCCGATCTGCCTGCCTGCTTCAACCCCAGCTCGCACACCAGCTACTGGTGGACCAACCAAGCCGATGGCGCGGCCCTGCAGACCTACGTGCATGGCGGCGCCTTGAATGCCACGTTGTTCCTGCGGCTGTTCTCGTCGCCATCGACGTGGCGCCTGTGAGGTCACTCTGCCCGGAGCCCTTATGAATCAATATCAAGCCGGCGCCCCTGGGCGCGAACTCGATGCGGCGCCCGGCGCGCCGCAGCCCCTGAGCAGCCTGCCCGAGTTCACGCACGGCGGCACGCCGACCGAGCGCATAGGCCGCGTGCTGGCCGACCTGATCGCCGAACTGTCGCCGCTGCATGCCGGCTGGCGCGTGCACGGCGGCATCGCGCTGGGCACGGTGGGCGTGGATCGCGATGGCCGAGCCCATCTGCTGACCGGCCCCGCCTCGCCGACGGCCAATGCGGAATCCGCGGCGCGCGCGCCGGGTTACGCCGCGTTCGAGCAGTACACCGACGATCCGCAGAATCCCTGCGGTCCCTGGACCGATGTGTACGCGCTGTGCGCGCTGGGCTACGCGCTGGCCACCGGCGAGCCGCCGCCGCCGGCCTTGCAGCGTTGCGTGCGGGATGACTACGTGCCGCTGGCGCAGCGCATGCAGGACCCCGCCTCGGCCGGTTTCGCGCAGGCGATCGATGCCGGCCTGGCCTTGGATCATCGCGTCCGGCCGGGTACGCTGGATCAACTGCTGCAACGCCTGGGCGCGCGGGCGACGCCGGTCGCGGCCATTGCGCCGCTGCCCACCGCAGTCGCGGCGCCGGCGGCCGCGCCCGTTGCGCCGCCGCCGATGGCCGCGCCGATCGCTCCCGCGGCGCCGGCGCCTGCCGTGCCCGCCGCGTCGCCTTTCGCCCCTGCCG
Source organism: Bordetella ansorpii (assembly GCF_900078705.1). Classification (GTDB taxonomy): domain Bacteria; phylum Pseudomonadota; class Gammaproteobacteria; order Burkholderiales; family Burkholderiaceae_B; genus Bordetella; species Bordetella ansorpii_A. The sequence continues at coordinate 709,177 of NZ_FKIF01000006.1, read as the reverse complement.
CCGAACCGGCGCCTGCGGTTCCGACGCCGGTTGCCGCGCCGCCGCTGGCCGAGCGCATTGCGCCCGCGCCGGCTCCAGCGCCGGCTGCTCCCTCGCCAGCCCCTGTCGTGCCCGCCCCCGCGCCGCGCGCCATGCCGGACCCGTTCCCGGAGCCGATTCCCGAGCCGTTCCCCGAACCCATCCCGGAACCCATTCCCGAACCCGCGCCCGTGCCGGTCCCGCCCGTCGCCGCCGAATCAGCGGCGCGCCGTGGACAGGCCGGCGAAGCGCGCGGCGCGTCGGACCTTGCGCCGTCCGAGCCGGGGCGGCAGGCCGCGAAACCGCCGGCTCGCGTGTCGTGGGTCATGGTGCTGGTGGTGCTGGTCGTCATCGGTTGCGCCGTGTTCTTCTGGATGCGCATGCAGGGCGGCGAAGCCCCGCTGACGGCGGGCAGCGCAGGCACTTCGTCCACGCCGACGCAGACGGGCAATGCGCCGCTTTCGCTGACCGACGGCACGCCGCCGCCGCCGCGTGCGCCGCAGCCGTCCGCGCCGTCGTCTTCCGGTAACGCGCCTGTGCCGGCCGGTGCGCCTGGCGCCGCCGCGCCGTCGGCCGGCACCCCGCCGCCCACGGGGGGCGCGCCCACCGATCCGTACGCCAGCAACGGTTCCAGCCTGGCTCAGGGCAACGGCCAGGTTCCGCCGCCGTCCTCGACCGCGGCGCCGGGTACGGCGGCCGGCGTGCCGCCGATGACGGCGCAGCCTGGCACGCCCGGCAACGGCGCCAGCGCGGGCGTGACGCCGGGCGCCGCCCAGCCGCCCACGCCGGGCGCGTCCGTGGCCGATGGCGCGCTGTCGTCGCCCAATGCCGCCACGCCTCAGCCGGGCGCGGCAGGCGGTGTGCCGGGCACGGTGCAGCCCACCACCGGCACGGCCACGGGCAGCGCGACCGATCCCGTGGGCGCGGCCACGGCGACGACGGATGCCCTGGCCGCCGCGGCGGCCGATACACCGCCCAAGCCGGCCACGGGCACCGTCAATCTGAACATCTCGCCGTGGGGCGAAGTGCTGGTGGATGGCCGATCGCGGGGCGTCAGCCCGCCGCTGCGTTCGCTGACGCTGCCGGCCGGCAAGCACACCATCACGGTGCGCAACCCGGCGTCGTCGGACTATCAGGTATCGATCGACCTGAGCGAAGGCCGCAGCGCCTCGGTGTCGCACAAGTTCGAGTGATGGCGGCGTGGCGGACGCCCCGCGCCTGCGCCGTGTCCCACCTAGACAGGGAAAAGGCCTTCGGGCCTTTTTTCAATGGAGGGTATGGCGCTTGCCGCGGCGAGCCGGGCCGAGCGGGCCGGCTCGCCGCGATGTCGCAGGCGAACGCTTCAATCCGCCACGCGCTTGGAATTCGACACGTAGCGCGTGCGGCTGATGGGCGACGTGTAGTAGTCCTCGTCCAGGAAGTGCAGCAGGCGGCGCAATGCCGTCCTGTTCCCGGGCAGCACGATGCGCTCTTGCGCATCCACGTCCAGCGGCAGGTCGAACTCCTGCGCCGCCGCCGCGATCTGCCTCGTGCTGTACTTGTCCAGCAGCCCCGATTGCAGGATCAACGCGATCTTCTTGCGCACCAGCGCGCCGGCCCCTGCCAGGAAGGCATCGGCATCCTCCACCGCGATCTTGGCGTGCGTGGCGAAGCGCTGCACGTCCTCGTTGGTGGCTTCGTTGTACTGCTCGCTGAGGTCGAACACCTGCCGCAGGAAATGGAAGCTCTGGAAGCGCAGCGTGCCGCCATCCAGCACGGCCAGCAGCTTGGTGTCCAGGGTCAGCCCGGCCTGCTCCATCTTGCGGAACGTATTGCCGGAATAGAAGATGGCCAGTCCACGGCTGGCGATCAGCCTGCGCCGCTCGAAACGCTGGATCAGCACGCGCTCGGCGCCGCGTTCGCCCTGCCCGGTGAACAGCGCGCGCACGCTGTCCAGCCCGTGCTGGCCGGGATCGTAGGCTTCCACCGACACCGGGTTGGCGACGGCGTCGCGCAGCGCCCCGGCCTCGTGGAAGCCCTCGATGGCCAGCAGTTCCCCTTCGTCCGGCGTATAGCGGCCATCGAAGGCAATGGTGTCGACGATGCCGGCTTCGAAGGCTTCCAGTTGCTCGGCGAACAGATCCTGGATCTCCTTTTGCAGGGCGGCCGTCAGCACCAGGCGCACGATGCGCGATCCGGGCAGGGAGGTCAGGGCGAAAAGGCTCATGCTGAGATTCCGGTCGGTCGGCGGGCTTCGAGGACACCGTACTCGCCGATCTGCACGACGTGGCCGATGGACTTGAGGTGGGTGATCTTGCGGCGGGTGATCAGCAGGTAGGTGATGCCGCCCTGCGCCTCGGCCTCGTAGAAATGGAAACCCAGCAGGCCCAGCACGGGATTGACCTGCAGCGTGTGCGTGCTCCACAGCACGAACACCAGCAGCAGCATGGCGAACAGCCAGCCGTCCAGGCTGGGCGCGGAAACCGGGTTGCGGAAAATCAGCGGCAGGGCATAGGCGATGAAGAAGGCCAGCACCTCTTTGTCGGCGCTCTTGGCCTTGACGATGGCGATGGGCAGCGGTTCCAGCCGCTTGCCGGCCTGTACGATGATGGTCCATGCCAGCCCGCCCAGCGCCAGGCAGCCCGCAAGCGCCAGCGCGGCCCACAGGAATTGCTGCTGCCGCGCGTACAGATACGCCAGGGGAATGGACAGCGGCGCGACGGCGGTCAGCGCCAGCAGGATGCGGACGAGCCTACCCAGCATGGTCTGGATGATCGTGAAATGGCGGGACGGGAGGCCCCGTCGATGCGGCCCATGCTACTACGCCGCCGCTGCGTTGTCGCGCCGCCCCGTCCTGCCAGCCGGGGCGGCGACGCGCTCAGGCCAGCCTCAGGTGCCGCGGCAGGTCCGCCGCCGCAACCGCAGGGACGTCGTGCACCGGGCGCTGCGCCGGGACGGCCTGCGGCTCGTCGTCGGCCAGCCGGAACACCGCCACGGCGTTGGCCAGGTGTTGCGCCTGTTCCTCCAGCGAACTCGCCGCGGCAGCCGCCTGTTCGACCAGCGCGGCGTTGCGCTGAGTCACTTCGTCCATCTGGGAAACGGCCTGGTTCACCTCGCCGATGCCGCGCGACTGCTCGTCGGACGCGGTGGCGATGCCGCCGACCAGCGTGGCCAGTTGCCCGACCGAATCGACGATTTCCTGCATGGTGGCGCGCGCCGACTGGACCTGCCGGGCGCCCGCGTCGACCTTGCCGGTGGATTCCTCGATGAGCCCCTTGATCTCACGGGCAGCGTCGGCGCTGCGCCGCGCCAGGCCGCGCACTTCCCCGGCCACCACGGCGAAGCCCTTGCCTTGTTCGCCCGCCCGCGCCGCCTCGACGGCGGCATTGAGCGCCAGCAGATTGGTCTGGAAGGCGATGCTGTCGATGAGCGAGACGATTTCCGAGATCTTGCGCGAGCTGTGCGAGATGCCCTCCATGGTGTCGACCACGGTCGACACGGCCTGGCCGCCGCGCTGGGCGGCGTCCGACGCGGCCACCGACAATGTGCTGGCATTCTGCGCGGATTCGGCATTTTGCTTGACCGCCGCCGACAGTTCGTCCATCGAGGCCGCGGTTTCTTCGAGCGAGGCGGCCTGCATCTCCGTGCGCGAACTCAGGTCCTGGTTGCCCGCCGCGATCTCGCGCGATCCGACCTGGATTTCCTCGACGCTGCCGCGCACCGTGAAGACGATGCGCGCCAGGCTGGACTGCATGCGCGCCAGCGCGGCATACAGGATGTGCACCTCGTTGCGAGACTGCTTGGGCACCTCGGGCAGCCGGGTGGTGAGGTCGCCGTCTCCGAGGCGCTGCATGCCCGCGATCATGCCGCCGATAGGCCGCAGCGCGGCCGTGGCCAGCCAGCCGATCAGCGCGGCGATGAGTATGGCGCCGGCCAGCAGCAGGCCGGCCTGGATGGCCAGTTGCCGATGGCTGGCGGCCAGGAAGTCCGCGCGCGGGCCCATGGCCACCATCATCCAGTCCCAGTTCTTGATCGCCTTCCAGGCGGCCAGGTCGACTGCCGAGCCTTCGCCCGTCTGCACCTGCTCGAATCCTTCCGGATCGGCGAACAGGCTGTTCAATCGCGCGGCCTCGGCGGCCGGCAGGATGCTCTCCAGGCGCTGGCCGGGCTTGACGTCCGCGCCGGCCACATAAGTCCAGCCGCCGTCGGCGGTGTGCTGCATGATGGCCAGCTTGCCGTGTCCGGCGACGCGCGTGGTTTCGGTCCATTGCAGCAATTGCTTCACGTCGGCGTCCACGTCCACCCGCATGCTCAGTCCGCCGTAGACCGTGCCCGTCTTGTCGCGCAGCGGCTGCAAGCTGATGGCGTACCAGCGGTCGTTGCGCTTGACCAGGCCGCTGTAGGCCTCGCCCCGGTTCAGTATCTTCGCCAGCACGTCATTGGCGTCGAGCACGGACCCGTGGCGCGCCTTGCCGGCGGCGTCCTTCAGCAACGTCGCCGCCCGCACCCACCGGTCTCCCGCTCGCACCAGGATCGCCGCATCGGCGCCCGAAGCGTCATGCAGGTGTTGCAGCACGGACGCATCGCCGTTCACCACGCGTCCGCCCGCCACCAGTCGGGGCACCAAGCCGGCGTCGCCCATGTCCACCTGCCCGCCGTCGGGCACCGGTTCTCCGCCCAGCGCACGCACGAGCCCCGGCAGCAGCGCGCGGCCGCGCTGGCTTGCCGCGTTGAACATCAACTGCAGCGATTCGTCGGTCGCGTCCAGGGCCGTGGCCATCTCCCGCTGCACGCTGGCGATGGCGTTGCGCTGGTTCTGCAAGGCGATCAGGCCGATCACCACGCCGATCACCAATGTGGTGATCGCCAGCGCGGCCATCACGATACGCCGGGACATGGACTGCCGGTTCAGCCAGGTGTTGCGGACGGGGGCGGCGTCACGCTTGGAGGTGGAGGTTGCATTCATGAGGAGTCCAGTGTGGAAGTGCTGCGGCTTGAAGAACTGCGGTTACCGAGGTGGGAAGGAAGCCGTGCCGTGCCCTCGCAGCCGGTCGTGGGCGCGTGTCATCAGCGCCTCCAGCTTGCTCATGGGCACTGGCTTGGCCAGTACGGTGACGTCCGGCGGCAATCCGCCGCGGTCGTCGATGTCGGCCTGTGTCAGCGCGGAGATCACATAGAGTTCCGCGGTCTGCGATTCCGGCGCTTCGCGCAGCGCCCGGATCATGCGGAAGCCGTCCAGGCCGGGCAGGTTCAGGTCGGCGATGATGACGTGCGGGCGGAATTCGCCGATGCGCACCAGGCCGGTGAATCCGTCGCCGGCCATCTTCATTTCCAGCGGGAAGGGCAGGCTGGTCAGCGCCAGTTCGTACATGGTCTGCAGGTGCACGTCGTCTTCCACTACGACGACCCGCATCGGGCCGCCTTCCGTGTTGGGCAACGCCTGGCCGCCAGCCTCCGCGCGCTTGCGCAGCATTTCCTCGACCGAGGCCCTTATCACCCGGCGGTGCCCGCCTTCCGTCTTCCACGCCTGCAGCACGCCCGCCTCGACCCATAACTGGATGGTGCGAACCGACACGCCGATCATTTCGGCGGCGACCTTGGTAGTGATGTAGGGAGAGTCAGGAGAGCTCATGGCGAACAGGGGCGAGATTTCGAAGTGCGGCAAGTTTGGCAAAAAAACTCACGGCCCGTGGTTGTGTTTCTATGGTTTGCATATTATCATATTTTCGTGATTTGCTGAATTTTTCAGAAATTTAATTTTCGCGGCGGTCATGCGGCAAAGTCCGCCACTCTGTTTCATCCGTTGTCCTGCAAGGCCGCCGGCGGCACGGGCGTCCCCGTGGGCTCTCCCTACGAGTACAAAAAAAATGAATATTCTGGTAGTCGAAGACCATCCCGTGATCTGTGAGGTCCTTCGCCTGGCGCTCGAGCCCCAGGGCCACCGCGTCACCTTGGCCGGCGATGCCGCCACCGCGCTGGCGCGAATGGACGAGGCGCCGCCCCACCTCGTCATCCTCGACATCACGCTGCCTGGCGGCCTGGACGGGTACGATATCTGCCGCCACATCCGCAGCCACGAGCGTCTCAAGCGCGCCGTCGTGTACATGCTGAGCGCGCGCGCCGTCCTGGAAGACCAGGTCGAGGCGCGCCGGGCGGGTGCCAACCGCTATTTCGTCAAGCCGTTCAGCGCGCTGGCGCTGTTGGCCGCCGTGGACCAGGAGGCGCGCCACCATGGGTGAAACGATCCGGTTGCTTCCCGACGGCGCCGACCCGGCCCTGGATACGCTGCTGGCCCGGCAATTGCAGTGCATCGCCGCCGACCTCGGTTCGTCGCATGCGCGCAGCATCGCCGCGGAAGGCGAGCGCGACGCCGCCTACGATGCCTTGATCCGCAAGCTGGGCCTGATCGCGTCGATGCGCCACAACGAGACGGGCGCCCATCTGGACCGCGTGGGCGAGATGGCCGCGCTGCTGGCCCGGCTGGCCGGCCGGTCGGAGGGCTATGGCGCGACCATCCGCCGCGCCGCGCCGCTGCACGACATCGGCAAGATACTCATTCCCGACCGCATACTCATGAAGCCTGGGGCGTTGACGGCCTCGGAGCGTGAAGTGATGTGCCTGCACGTCGAGGCGGGCGTGCTGCTGCTCGAAGGCGTGGTCTGCCCGGATCTGGTCATGGCCCGCGACATCGTGCATTGCCACCACGAACGCTGGGACGGCGCGGGCTATCCCCGGCGCCTCGCGGGCGAGGACATCCCGCTGAGCGCCCGCATCACCGCTATCGTCGATGTCTTCGATGCCCTCAGCAACGATCGCGTCTACCGGCCGGCGATGCCGCCGGCCGAGGTGCAGGCGCATCTGCGCGATGGCGCCGGCACGCACTTCGATCCCCGCCTCGCCGGCCTGGTCCTTGCGCACCTCGATGCGTTCTGGGCGGTGCGCGACCGCATCAACGCGGCCGGCGACGAGGCGCCCGCCAATTGCGCCCAGCCGGAGCTCGCCACGCTGATGCGCCGCCTGGCCACCACGCCTACAGGAGACTGACTTGGAATCGATTCGCCGTGCTGCCCGCAGCCGCTGGAGGCACTACCTGCCCGGCGTCCTGCTCATCGCCGCCATGTGGAGCGTCCTGGCCGCCTGGATCGCCTGGGATCGGACCACGGAAATCCGTCGTGCGGAAGCGGCCTCCGCCACACTGGCCGAGACGCTCGCCGCCCATACCCGGCAGGTCCTCACCGAGGCCGAGCAGATCGCCGCGCTGGTCGCGCGCGAGGTCCGCCTCAATGGCCTGGACACCGACCTGAAGGGCCTGCGGGCAGCCGGACTGATCCCGTCGGGGGCGTTCCTGCAAGTCGCGCTGACCGATGCCAGCGGCATTCTGCGGGCCTCGACCCTCGACGGCTACCGTCCCATGGATCTCTCGGACCGCGAGCATGTGGACGTGCATCTCAAGGGCACCTGGCCGTCCGGGGCCCTGTTCATCAGCAAACCCGTCACGGGCCGCCTGAGCGGCCGGCATTCGGTGCAGTTGTCGCGCGCCATCACGGCCGAGGACGGCAGGCTGCTGGCCGTGATCGTCATTTCCGTGGATCCGGCCTATTTCACCAGCCTCTACAAGACCCTGGACATCGGCGAGCAGGGCATGGTCACCATCCTGGGCACGCAGGACTACGTGGTGCGCGCGCGCCGGACCCAGGCCGCCGAATCGGTGGGCGACAAACTCGCCGCCAGCAGCCCGTTGCGCGCGGCCGTCGAGGCCGCGCCGGACGGCACTTTCCGGGCCAAGAGTCCGATCGACGGCATAGACCGCATTTCCAGCTATCAGATCCTGGCGCCCTACCCCCTGGTGGTGGTGGTGGGGTATGCCACGGACGACTTCCTGTCGTCGTTTCGCAGCCGGCGCGACCTGCTGCTGCTGGCCGGGCTGTTCATGACTGCGCTCATCGCCGTGGCCGAGATCCGGCAGGTCGCGCTCTGGCGCCGCCTGGCGGGCTCGGCCTTGCGCGAGCATGCCGCGTTGGCGCAGGAATCGGAGAAATCCGCCTATCTCCATGCGCTGTTCAAGGCCATCCCCGATGCGGCCGTCGCGATGGCCGGCGGCATGCTGGTCGATGTCAATCCCCGGTTGGCCAAACTGCTCGGAGGCGAGGACGAGTCGTTGCACGGCCAGACACCGCAATGGCTGGCGCAGCGTTTCTTCGAGGCGGACCTGTCCGAGGACAAGGACGAGAAAGTGCGCATGCTGACCGAATCGATGACGCACGTGGCGCCCGGGCGCAGTTGGCGGCAGGTCTTCACGCTGCGCACGCCCGCCGTGTCGGTGTTCGAATGCCGCATCGAGGCCCTGGAGGCGCCCCACTCAGGGGCGGTGATGCTGGTGCGCGACATGACCGCCCAGACCCAGGTCGACCGGATGAAAAGCGAGTTCATCTCCACCGCCGCGCACGAACTGCGCACGCCCACCGCGGGCATCCTGGGCCTGGCCGAGCTGCTGGCCGCCGACCGGGTGCCGGATGCGCGCAAGCCCTCGCTTTACCAGATGATCCGCAACCAGGCCCAGAGCCTGTCGGACCTCGTGTCCGATCTGCTGGACCTGGCGCGCATCGAGGCGCGCGCGGACAAGGATTTCCACCTGGAGTCGTTCGATGCGGCCAGCGTGATCCACAGCGCCGTGGAGAAATTCCCCGGCATCGAGTCGCGCCTGACGGTGCGCCTGCCCGACGCGCCCGTGCGCATACGCGGGGATTTTGCCCAGTTGGAGACCGTGATAAGGAATCTCGTGGAGAACTGCGTGAAGTACTCGCCGGCCGAATCGCCGATCGCGCTCGAACTGCTGGCCTCGGATGGCGCGGTGCTGATCACGGTCGAAGACCGGGGCATAGGGATCGGCGCCGAAGAGCAAAAGCGGGTATTCGACAAGTTCTACCGCGTGGAGAAGAACGGCGCCATCCCCGGCTCGGGCCTGGGCCTGGCGCTGGTCAAGGAGATCGTTCAACTGCATGGCGGCAAGGTCTGGCTGGAGTCGAAGCTGGGCATGGGCACCAAGTTCAGCGTCACGCTGCCGGCGCAGGCATGACGCGGCGCAGGTTCGACGTCGGCAGGGTGGCGGCCGCCGGCATGCCGCCGGAGCTGCCCCTGGAATGCAAGGAGACAGGCATGAATTCGCGAGTTGCCCAGCCCGACCAGGCGCTGCTGGAACATATCCATGAAGTCAATCTCGCCTACCTGAGACTCGTGCGGCGAATCGTGCGCGAGGAGCCCGAGTTGGCGGCGGCGTTGCCGGTCAGCGAACGCGCGGCCCGCTGGATCGCCACGCAGTCCGAGGCGCGGCTGCAGCGGCTGGCGCGTTCGAGCTTCGTGGTCTGCAGCCTGGTGGCGCAGGCCGAAAAACTGCTTCTCGCCTTGGCCGAGGCGCCTGTCCCGTACGCCGCGCATGGGCCATGGCTGGTCCGGCGCGAGCATGAGGCGGCGGTCTCGTGAGCGCGCGTCTTCTGTTGCGCCTGATAAATATCGTCGGCGTGACCTTGATCCTCTCGGCGATCGGCGCGGCGGTGGCTTTCCTGTGGTACGACCGGCAGGCCGTATGGACGCATGCGGCGGACTCCCTCGCCGACGAGGCGGCGGGCCTGGCGATGGACATCTCGCGCATGGTTCACGTCTACGACCTCACTCTTCGGGGAGTCATGGAGGAACTGGCGGACCCGCGCCTGGGGCGGCTGGGCCCGGACGTCGGCCACAAGCTGCTGTTCGACCGCTCCACGATGGCCGATTACCTGGGCTCGATCCTGGTGCTCGATGCGAAGGGCGTCATCGTCCACGACTCGCGCACCACCGCGCCGGGCAGACGCAACTTCGCCGACCGCGACTACTTCCAGGTGCACCGGCAGCGCGGGGACGCCGGGCTGTATGTCAGCAGTCCCTATCTCAGCCGCCTGCGTTCGGGGGACCCCAGTATTGCCGTCAGCCTGCGCCTCTCGGGGCCCGACGGGGCCTTCGCCGGCGTGGTGATGGGAGCGCTGCGGCTGGCCTACTTCGAGGACCGGTTCGGGCAGGTGCCGCTGAAGCCGGACGACGTCATCGTGCTGGCGCGCGCCGACGGCGTCGTGTTGACGGCGCGCACGGGGGGTGGACCGCTGCCCCGGCCTGTCGACCCGTCCGGCCAGGCCGCACGCCATGTGCCCCCCTCGGGCCATTTCCTGTCTGCCGGCTACGAAGACGGCATCAGGCGGTACCACGCGTATGCCCACGTCGGCACGGCGCCGCTGGTGGTCACCATTGCGCGGCCCAGCGACGACATACTGCGGCCCTGGACAACGCATGCATGGTTCATCGGATGCTCCACGCTGGCGTTCTGCGCAGTGGCATTGCCTCTCATGGCGTTTTTCCGCCAGCAGGTCAAGCGTGGCAGCTTCCAGCGCGCGCAACTGGCGGTCCTGGCCAGCACGGATGGCCTGACCGGCCTGCTGAACCGGCGTGCGTTCGACCTTGCGCTGAACCATGCCTTGAGCGAGGCGATGGCGCACGACCAGCCGCTGGCGCTCCTGTTCATCGATGCGGATCACTTCAAGCGGTTCAACGATCTGTACGGCCATCCGGCAGGGGATGCGCTCCTGCGCCGGCTCGCGGGGATCATCGCGCAGGCGGCGAGGCGTCCCGGCGACCTGGCGGCGCGCTACGGCGGCGAGGAGTTCGTGCTGCTGCTGGCCGACACCGGGCGGCAGGCCGCGCTGCAAAGGGGAGAAGCGCTCAGGCTGGCGGTCGAGCAACTGGCGATTCCCAACGGTGACGGCATCGCGACGGTGAGCGTGGGCGTCGCCTCGATGCTGGTGCGCCCCGCGCAAAGCTGCGCTTGGCTGGTGGCGCAGGCGGACGAGGCGATGTACCAGGCCAAGTCGAAGGGCCGCAACAGAGTGGAGGCGGCGCCGGCGTCCGCTGCCTGACCGATGCGATGCTGCCATCATGGCGGCTGGCCGTCTTCGGCGGCGTTACAGTAAAGGCTGCTTTGCAACAGGAGCCTTGCCGATGACCATCGCCACTTACACCCGCGCCGCCGTGCCCGCGCTGCTGGCGGCCGGGGCCGCCGTCCTGCTGGCCGCCTGCGCGGGCAAACCGGCTGCCGCGCCCGCCGAGCCGCGGGTACAGGCCCGTGCCCAGGGACCTGGCGCCGCCAACGCCGCCACCAGCGCCGATTCGCTGGCGCAGACGTCCTGGGAACTGGTGCGCTGGGCGGGGCCCGACGGCCAGGTCCGCGCTGTTCCTGCGCGCGCCGCCGCGGGCGAACCCGTGCACCTCACCTTCCTGGCGCAGGGGCGCCAGTACCGCGTGGTGGGCTTCTCCGGCTGCAACCGCTACAACGGCGCGTACCTGCTGCAGGGCGGCACGCTCACCATCCAGACGCCGGGGTCCACGCGCATGGCCTGCCCCCAGCCCGAACTGGCCGCCTTTGAAACTGCGTATCTGCGGGCACTGTCGCAGGTCAAGACGTTCACGCTGGACAATGGCGGCGCGCCGCGCCGCCTGGCCTTCAACCTGCAGAACGGCGAGGTGCTCGATTTCGTGCGCCGCGCCGATCCGCCCACGCCCTGAGGGGCGGCCTCGCGGCGTTGCGGATGCTGTCTCGGGGCGTTCCGCGCCGGGCGGTCCCGCGCGCTTCCAGGGCATGCCGGGGCCTGGCTTTCGCCGGCCTACAATGCAGGCTGCGCCGGCCGCCGTCTGGCTGGCGCAAGGTTTCTGGAGACCGCCCATGCGTCCAACCCTGATCCGCCTGTTGCCGCTCGTCCTGCCTCTTGCCCTGGCCGCCTGCGCCTCGCCGCCCGCCGGCCGCGCCGGCACGTACGCCTCGGCCAGCCAGTCCGACGTGCTGGTCCAGACCACCTGGGAGCTGGCGCGCTGGACACGTCCTGGCGCGCCCCTGCGTCCCGTGCCGCACGCCGGTTCGAACCAGCAGCCCATCACGATCAGCTTCACCCGCGAACAGGGCCAGCCGCGCCTGTCGGGGTTCTCCGGTTGCAACACCTACGCCGGCCAGTACGTGATGGCCAACGGCCTGCTGGTGGTGCCCCACGCGCCCGTCAGCACGCGCATGGCCTGCGCCGACGCCGAGCGCGCGCGTCTCGAACAGGATTATCTGGCCGCGCTGACCCGCATCACGTCCAGCCGGCTGGACAGCGACGTGCAGCCCAGGCGCCTGACGCTGGTGCTGGACACCGGCGAGGTGCTGGACTTCGGCCGCCGCGCGGATCCCATCACGGGTACGCAGGCGGGGCCGTCCAAGCTGGTCTACGTGGCGCCGCAACGCGTGCCGTGCACCAGCGGCGTGATGAAGACCATGTGCTACCAGGTGCGGGACAATCCCTCGCAGCCGTGGCAACTGTGGCACGGCGAGATCCTGGGCTTCGATTTCCAGCCCGGCGTGCAGTACCGCCTGCGCGTGGTCGAGGTGCGCGATCCCGATCCGGCGGCCGACGCCGCGGGCCTGCGCTGGGTGCTGGACGTCGTGGTGGAACAGCAGGTGCAGGGCGGTTGAGTCGGGCGGCAGGGATGCGGAAAGGGAATATGCAAGAAGAAAAGGGCCGCGTCGCCAATATCGCGGCGTACAAGTTCATCACGCTGGACGCGTTGCCGGCGCTGCGCGAGCAGGTGCTGGCCCGCGCGGGCGGCGCCGGGCTCAAGGGCACCGTGTTGCTGACCCCGGAGGGCATCAACCTGTTCCTGGCGGGATCGGACGAGGGCATCCAGGGTTTCCTGGCCTGGCTGCGCGCGGATGCGCGCTTTGCCGATCTCGACGTGAAGTTCAGCTGGTCCGAGGACGTGCCGTTTGGCAAGATGCTGGTGAAGATCAAGCGCGAAATCATCCGCATGGATCATCCCGCCATCCGCCCCGAGGCGGGCCGCGCGCCCAGCGTGGACGGGCCGACGCTGGCCCGGTGGCTGGCGCAGGGCCGCGACGACGCGGGCCGCGAACTGCTGCTGCTGGACACGCGCAATGCGTTCGAGGTGGATGTGGGCACGTTCGAGGGCGCCGTCGACTGGCGCATCGACCGCTTCACGCAGTTTCCCGCGGCGGTGCAGGCGCACCTGGACGACCTGCGCGACAAGACCGTGGTCAGCTTCTGCACGGGCGGCATCCGCTGCGAGAAGGCCGCCATCTACATGGCCGAGGCCGGCGTGCCGCACGTCCTGCAACTGGAGGGCGGCATCCTGAAGTACTTCGAGGAAACGGGCGGCGTGGGGTTCAAGGGCCACTGCTTCGTGTTCGACGAGCGCGTGGCGCTGGATCCGGCGCTGGCGCCGCAGGCGCAGGAAGCGCAGCAGGCGTAGGCGTGCGCGGTGCTTCGGCGCATCGCCCTGGTTCAGGGGCAAGGCGCGCTGCTCGATGCGCCGCAGGCAAAAATAAACCGCTCGATGAGCGGTTTATTTTTGGGATCATTCGTCAGACGGCAGCCCGGCAAGGCAGGGTTGCCGCCGTTGCCGCACGTTCAGCGCACGCGCATGCCGGGCTGCGCGCCGGGGAAGGGCTCCAGCACGTAGATGCCGGGGTTGGCCTTCTCGTCGGCGTGGCTGCCCGCCAGCACCATGCCTTCGGACACGCCGAACTTCATCTTGCGCGGCGCCAGGTTGGCCACCATCACGGTCAGCTTGCCGACCAGGTCGGCGGGCTGGTAGGCCGACTTGATGCCCGAGAACACGTTGCGGTGGCGGCCTTCGCCCACGTCCAGGGTCAGGCGCAGCAGTTTGGTGGAGCCTTCGACTTCCTCGCAGTTCACGATCCTGGCGATGCGCAGGTCGATCTTGGCGAAGTCGTCGATGGTGATAGTGTCGGCCAGGGGCTCGCCGCCCGGATGCCCGGCGCCCGGATGCCCGGCGCCCGGCATCGTGGCGGGTTCGGCGGCGGCTACGGGCGCGGCCGCCTCGGCGGTCGATTCGAACAGGGCGTCCAGCAGCTTGGGATCGACGCGCTGCATCAGGTGCTGGAACGGCGCCACGCGTTGCGGCAGTTGGCCGGCATCGGCCCAGGTGAAGCTGTCCGATCCGCCGAACAGTTCGCGCGAAACGCGGTCGGACAGGGCCGGCAGCACCGGCGCCAGCATGACCGACAGGGCCTTGAAGCCGGCCAGCGCGCGCGAGCAGATGTCCTGCAGCGCCAGCTTGCGGGCGTCGTCGGCGTTGGCGTAGTCCTTGGCCAGCACCCAGGGCTGGGCGCTGTCGAACGCCTGGTTGATGCGGTCGGCGTGCGCCATGATCTCGCGGATGGCGCGGTTGTATTCGCGGGCCTCGAAGGCGGCGCGGATGGCTTCGGCCTGCGCGGCGAACTCGGCCGACAGCGCGGCGGTGTCGCCGGCATAGGCCAGCGCGCCGTCGAAGTGCTTGGTGATGAAGTTGGCGGCGCGGCTGGCGATGTTGACGTACTTGCCCACCAGGTCGCTGTTGACGCGCGCCACGAAGTCGTCGGGGTTGAAGTCCATGTCCTCGACGCGCGCGTTCAGCTTGGCGGCCATGTAATAGCGCAGCCACTCGGCGTTCATGCCCAGTTCCAGGTAGCGCAGCGGCGAGATGCCGGTGCCGCGGCTCTTGGACATCTTTTCGCCGCTGACGGTGATGAAGCCATGCACGTTGATCGCGTCCGGCGTCTTGCGTCCGGCGAACTTCAGCATGGCGGGCCAGAACAGCGCGTGGAAGTAGATGATGTCCTTGCCGATGAAATGCACCTGTTCGGTGGGACCGGCCGGATCGAGCAGTGCGTCGAAATCCAGGCCCTTGGCCTGGCAGTACGCCTGCAGCGAGGCCAGGTAGCCCACCGGGGCGTCCAGCCATACGTAGAAGTACTTGCCCGGCGCGTCGGGGATCTCGATGCCGAAGTACGGCGCATCGCGCGAGATGTCCCAGTCGCCCAGCTTGGCCTCGCCGTCGTCCGCGCCCAGCCATTCGCGCGTCTTGGCCAGCATCTCGGCCTGCAGGTGCGGCGTGCCGGCGGCGTTGCTGCCCGCCGTCCACTCGCGCAGGAAGTCGACGCAGCGCGGATCGGACAGCTTGAAGAAGAAATGGTCGGAGGACTTCACCACCGGCGTGGCGCCGGTCAGCGCCGAATACGGGTTGATGAGGTCGGTGGGCGCGTAGGCGGCGCCGCAGACTTCACACGAATCGCCGTACTGGTCCTTGGCGTGGCACTTGGGGCATTCGCCCTTGATGTAGCGGTCGGCCAGGAACATGCCCTTGACCGGATCGTAGAACTGCTCGATGGTGCGCGTCTCGATGAACCCCTGGTCGCGCAGCGCGACGTAGATGCCCTGCGACAGCGCGACGTTTTCAGGCGTGTCGGTCGAGTGCCAGTGGTCGAAGCGGACGTGGAAGCCGTCGAGATAGGTGGGCCGTTCGGCGGCGTAGCGCGCCACCAGCTGCTGCGGCGTGATGCCTTCCTTTTCGGCCTTCAGCATGATCGGCGCGCCATGCGCGTCGTCGGCACCCACGAAATGCACCGTGTGGCCCGCCATGCGCATCGCCCGCACCCAGATGTCGGCCTGGATGTATTCCATGATGTGGCCGATGTGGAACGAGCCGTTGGCGTAGGGCAGGGCGGTGGTGACGAAAAGCGTGCGTGACATGGCGGGTCGGCGTGGTCGGAGAGTCCGGGGCCGGCTATTTTAGGTCTTTCCCGGCGCGGGCACCCGCGGGCTGCCGCGCGGGCATCGGCCGGCCAGGAAGAAACGCCACGCGGATGCGTGGCGTGACAGGCCCGCGGGCGGGTGGCTTACGCTGCCGCGGACGACGCGCGGGACGGCCGGCTGGCCGTGCCGTCAGCGGATTTCGCGGGCTTCGACGTCGATGATCTCGCCGCCGGCCGGCTGCGCGAAGGGCGCGGGGCCGCCGGGGAAAGGACCGGGCCGGGCAGCGCGGCGCTGGCTCCAGTAGGCACGGGCGCCGAACGGCTTGCCGCGCACCTTGGCCACGATGTAGAGGATGCCCACCGCGATGGCGGTGGAGATCATGAATACCAGCGCCATTGCCATGCCGATGAGGCCAATGATGGCGAAGAAGACGGCGCGCACGAAGCGGGAGAGGGTGTCGTTCATGTAGATAGGATGTAAAACACAGCGGAAGGTTCCCGCATATCCGCTATCCTTGGGGGTCAACGGCGGGGCGGATTCCTGCGCTGCCCATGGAACCCTAGTCTTATGAGTATAGCGACGATAGAGCAGATACGTGGCGCATTGCGTGCCGCGCGCGATCCCATTACCGGCAGCGACCTCGGCACTTTTGTAAAAGATCGTGACATCCGCCTGGAAGGCGGCGTTGCCGTGAAGATCGAATTGGGCTTTCCCGCCGGGCCCGTCGCGGGTGAACTGCGCCAGATCGCCCAGGCCGCGCTGGCCCAGGCCGGCTTCGCGCAGGCGCAGGTCGAGGTCACCTGGAACGTCGCTACCCATGCCGTGCAGAAGGGCCTGAAGCCGCTGCCGGGCGTGCGCAACATCATCGCCGTCGCCTCGGGCAAGGGCGGCGTGGGCAAGAGCACCACGGCCGTCAACCTGGCGCTGGCCCTGGCCGCCGACGGCGCGCGCGTGGGCGTGCTCGACGCCGACATCTATGGCCCCAGCGTGCCCACCATGCTGGGCATCAAGGGCCGTCCCGAAAGCCCCGACAACAAGTCGATGAATCCGCTGCACGGCCACGGCCTGCAGGCCAATTCCATCGGCTTTCTCATCGACGCCGATTCGCCGGCCATCTGGCGCGGCCCGATGGTCACGCAGGCGCTGGAGCAACTGCTGCGCCAGACCAACTGGGACAACCTCGACTATCTCATCGTCGACATGCCCCCGGGCACCGGCGACATCGCCCTGACGCTGTCGCAGAAGGTGCCGGTGGTGGGGGCGGTCATCGTCACCACGCCGCAGGACATCGCGCTGCTGGATGCCCGCAAGGGCCTGCGCATGTTCCAGAAGGTCGAGGTGCCGGTGCTTGGCGTGGTCGAGAACATGGCGATGCACGTGTGCTCGCAGTGCGGCCATACCGAACACATCTTCGGCGAAGGCGGCGGCCGCCGCATGGCCGATCAGTACGAAGTGCCGTGGCTGGGCAGCCTGCCGCTGACGCTCGGCATCCGCGAGCAGACCGACGCGGGCAACCCCACCGTGGCGGCCGATCCAACCAGCGAGGCGGCGGGCCTGTACCGCGGCATCGCGCGCAAACTGGCCGCCGGCGTGGCCGCGTTGCCGCGCGACATGGCGGGCAAATTCCCCTCCATCGTCGTGCAGCAACCTTCCTGACGCATGCGCGAGGCTGTACGCTCGCTTGCTTTCGGGGTGTTGGCGCTTGCCGCGGGCGCTGCGCGCGCGGCGGTGCCCGAGGTGGTCATCGATCCGGGCGGCGTGCCGCCCGCGGCGCTGCAAAGCATTACGTCCGCGGTCGACGCCATCAAGCGACTGGCCGCCGACCAGGACGGCGGCGAAGCCAGCCGGCTGCGCCGCCGCGCGCGCGACGCCACGCTGGCCGCGCTGGCCACGCAGGGCTACTTCACGCCGAAGGTCACGCTGGCGCCCGGCACCGACGTGGGCGGCGACACCTGGGACATCGTCATCGAGCCCGGCCCGCGCGCGCAGATCGATTCCGTCGACCTGCAGTTCACCGGCCGCGTCACGCGTCCCGAGTACGCCGAGCGCATCGAAGGCTGGCGCAAGGGCTGGACGCTCCAGCAGGGCAAGCCCTTCATCAATGCCGACTGGAACAAGGCCAAGTCCGATCTGCTGCAGTCGGTGCAGGATCGCGACTTCCTGCTGGCGCGCCTGTCGGGCTCGTCCGCCGAGGTCGATGCCGAGACGGCGCGCGTGCGTCTGCGGGTGGCCATCGACAGCGGTCCGCTGGTGCGGATGGGCGCGCTGAAGATCGAGGGCCTGGAGCGCGTGCCGGAAAGGCTGATCGGCCGTTATGTCGATTATTCGCAGGGACAGCCGTACCGCCAGGAACAGCTGGACCAGTGGCAGCAGGAACTGCAATCCACCGCGTTCTTCCGCGGCGCCTTCGTGTCGCTCGATACGGTGGCGCTGGATGCCACGCCCGAGGAGTTGCGCCGTCCCGCCGACACCAAGGCGGCGGCTGCCGCGCCCGCCGGCGATCCCGCCGTGGCGGGCGGGCCCAAGCCGCCCTCGCAGGGCGGCAAGCGTCCCGATTCCGATGGGGAGATCACGCTGCCCGTGCAGGTGCGCGTGGTCGAATCGCCGGCCAAGCGCGCCGCCGCGTCCATCGGTGTCGACGACGAGGCGGGTTTGCGCGTGGAGGGCACCTACCGGCAGAACGTGGTGTTCGGCCAGCCGCTGACCATGGAGACGGGGGCCAGCGTGGACCGCCTGCGCCAGCGTGCCTACGCGGATTTCCTCTTGCCGCCGGATTCGCGCGGCCGCAAGGACTCCGTCGGGGTGTTGGCCGACCGTTCCGACATCGAAGGCCTGCAGGTGACGCGTTTCGCGCTGGGCGCCACGCGCCTGCAGGAGCGCAAGGGCGCGGGCGACAGCCGCGTCGAATACGAGACGCGCTGGGGCGCCCTGCTGGCGCAGGACCATGTGAAGATCGACGGCGGGGATACCTACGACCTGCCCACGGGCACGCTGACGGCCGAATGGCTGCGGCGCGACGTGGACAGCAAGTACGACCCGCGCGAGGGCAACCTGATCGCGGTGGGCGGCGGCGTGGGCGTGGTGCTGAATTCCGGCGAGCCCTATACCCGGCTGCGGTTGCGCGGCCAGAAGTGGTGGCCGATAGGCGCGCGCGACGTGCTGACGTTGCGGGGCGAGGTCGGCAAGATCTGGTCCAACGCGGACGTGCGCGTGCCGGACGACTTCGGGTTCCGCGCGGGCGGCGCGAGGTCCATCCGGGGGTATCGCTATCAGAGCATCGGCGAGCGCCGTGACGGCGCCGTCGTGGGCGCCGCGACCCTGGCCGTGGCCAGCGTCGAGTACGACCATTATTTCGACGAGCGCTTCGGCATCGGCTTCTTCGTCGACGCGGGCGACGCCGCCCAGTCGTTCGGCGGCATGGACGTCGCGTTGGGCTACGGCGTGGGCGCGCGCGTGCGCACGCCGGCCGGACCGCTGTTCCTGGACGTGGCGTACGGCCAGCGCGAGCGTGACCTGCGCCTGCACTTCTCTCTCGGGATCGCGTTTTGAAACGACGGCTGTACGCACTGCTGCGCTTCTGCCTGGTGTGGCTCCTGCCGAGCACGTTGATGTTGCTGGTGGTGGCGCTGGGTTTTTCGCTCTGGCTGCTGGGCACGCCCAGCGGCACGCGCCTGCTGTTGTCCACGGCCGTCGAACAACTGGACGGCACGGCCGAGGGGATCGAAGGCAGCGTGCTGGACGATCTGCGCATCGCGCATCTGCGCGTCGCCTTGCCGGGCACCGACGTCGAATTGACCGCCCTGCGGCTGGACGTGGACTGGCGGGCGTTGTGGCGGCGCAAGCTGCATGTGCGCGAGCTGTCGGCCGATGCGGCGCGGGTGGCGCTGGTCACGCAGCCGCCGGCCGCCGACCAGCCCCCTGGCGCGCCCTTCACCGAACTGGTGCTGCCCGGCGAGGTCGCGGTCGATCGCCTGGCGGTCGGCGCTTTCTCGCTGACGCAGGACGGCCAGGCGTTGCCGGTGTCGGTGGCCGACCTGAACGCCAGCCTGGATGGCGGCGCGGATGGCGCGCGCGTGCGGATCACCCGCCTGCGCGTGGGCCACGAGCTGGCCGAGGCCGACGTGCGCGGCACCGCGACGCTGGCGAAGTTGGCGGCGCCGTGGCCGTTCGGCGTGCAGCTGGACGTGGATGCGTTTGGCGCGGGACCGGATTCGCCACTGTGCGTGGATGCCGTGTGGGCGCGCGGTGGCATGGCCGGCGCGGCCGAAAGCGAGGCGCCGAAGAAGGCGGCTGCCGCGCCAGGCAAGGGCGGCAAACCGGGCGCGTCGGCATCGAAGGCCACGGCGAAGGACGGCGAGGCCGATGCCGCCCATCCCGGCGCAGGGCAGCCTGCCGCGTCCGGCGGGGAGTCCTCCGGGGCTGGCGCCGCCGCATCGGGGGCCGCGCGACCGGCGCCGCCCCGGCCGGCCTATACCGCCTGCCCCGTGCAGTTGCGGGCCGAAGCCAATGGTTCGCTGGACGAGATCCGCGCCGTGCTGCAGGCCAAGGGCGGCCGTTTGACGCTGCTGGCCCAGGCGCTGTTGGCGCCGTCGGATGCCATGCCGGTGCGCAATGCCACCATCGACGTGCAGCGCGACGGCAAGCCCGCGCTGGCGGCCACGCTGGATCGTCAGGCGGTCGAGAGCCAGCCCGGCGTGGAGCGCCTGCTGGCCAGCCTGCGGGCCGAGCACTTCGATCTTGGCGGGCTGCTGGGACCCGGCATGCCGGGGGCGCTGCTGACCGCGCGCGCGTCGGTCGTTGCCGAGGTCGCCGACATGAAGATCCTGCGCCGCGCCGACGTGGAATTGAACATCGATGAGGGCAGCCGCTGGAACGGCCAGCCCCTGTCGGGCAAGGCCAGCGGGCATCTGGCGATCGACGCCCAGGCGCGGCAGGTCCTGGCGGCGCAGGTCGCGCAGGCCACCTCTGCGGGAACCGCGCCGGCTGGCGCAGCCGCCACCGCCGGCGGCCAACCCGCCGAAGGTTCGCCGGGCACGCCCGCCGCCGCCGAAAAGCCCGCCGCGCAATCCCCCGGCCTTCCCGCCGGCTGGCGCATCGACGGCGTGGACGTCGACCTGCGACTGGGGCCCAACCGCGTGCGGGCCAAGGGCAGCATGGGCGCCGAGAACGGCAACCTGACGCTGGATGCCGCCGCGCCGCGCCTGGACGCCTTCTGGCCGGACGTGCCGGGCGGCGCGAGGTTGCAGGCCAAGGTGGACGGCACCGTCGCGCGCCATCGCGCCACGCTGGAAGCCGCGTATACGCCGGCCAACAGCCGCGCCGGGCAACTGGGCCGTGCGCCCGCGCAGGCCAGGCTGGCGCTGGATGGCGGCTGGGGCACGGGGCAAGCGGCTGCGGGCCAAAGCGCTTCCACCGCCTCTCTTGTCGGCTACCGCGGCACGCTGGCGCGCCTGGATGCCTCCAGCGCGGGCTTTGCCCTGGCCATCGAAAAGCCCATGACGCTGGCCTATCTGCCCGGCGCCGCCGCGCCGGCCTGGCAGACCCAGGTGGGCGCCACGGTGCTGGCCGTCACCTTTCCGGACAGGCAGCGCATCGTGCTGGCCCATGGCGGCTCGCGCGCGGGCGCCGGCCGTTGGGAAACGGCGGGCCAGGCCGACAATCTGGTCATCAATGCCGACATGGTCACGCAACTGCGCCGCGCGCTCGATCCGGCCTCGCTCGAAGCCGACGCCCAGCGCGAAGCCAATCGGGTGAACGCCGCCGTGCGAGGCCCGCGCCGCATCGCGCTGGACGCCACCTGGGACCTGCGCTTCGCGGGGGCGCTGGGCGGCAAGGTGCATGTCTCGCGGCGCGACGGCGATCTGCGCATTCCCGGCGATCCGCCGATTCCGCTGGGCCTGCGACAACTGGCGCTGGACCTGACCGCCACGCCCACCAGCGGCGGCGCCAGCCGCCTGGCGGCCACGCTGGACGTGCGCACCGAGAAAATGGGCACGATCCGGGGCCAGGCCAATGCCATGCTGGCCGGTCTGGGCCTGGACGAACGCCAGCCGATCCGCGCCAGCCTGGACGCCGACATCGACGATCTGGCCTGGGTGGGCCTGTTCACGGGCGACGCGCTGGAGGTCGGCGGCGAAATCGACGCCAGCCTGCAGGCCCAGGGCACGCTGGCCGGCGGCTGGACCGCCACCGGCACGGTGCGCGGCCAGAAGCTGCGCGTGGTGCGAGTGGACGACGGCGTGCGCCTGATCGACGGCACGCTGGACGCGCGCCTCGATGGCGACCGCTTCATCCTGAACTCGCTGCGCTTTCCCGCCGTGCTGCGCGTGATGCCGGCCGAGTGGCGTACGCGCGAATGGGTGTCCACCAACGAAGACGCCAAGAACGGCTACATCGACGCCAGCGGCCAGTGGCTGCTGAGCGAGTCGCGGGGCAAGATCGACGTCAAGGTGCATCGCTTCCCGGTGCTGCAGCGCTCCGACCGCTACGGCATGGTGTCCGGCACGGTGACGCTGGACGCCGCGCTGCCGCGCCTGACGCTGACCGGCGACCTGACGGCCGACGCCGGCTGGGTCAGCCTGGAGATCCTGCAGGGTGTGCCCACGCTGGACGACGACGTGCGCGTCGTGCGGGCGGGGGAAGAAAAGCAGGCGGCCAGCAGCCCGATGCAGATCGGCATGGACGTGAAGTTCGACATGGGGCCGCGCTTCTACATCACCGGCATGGGCCTGGACGCGGGCCTGCTGGGCAGCATCCGCATCCAGATGAACGATGGCCGCCTGACGGGCATCGGCGCGCTGCGCACGCGTGGCGGCGGGATCGAGGCCTACGGGCAGAAGCTGCGCCTGAGCCGCGGCGTGCTGACCTTCCAGGGGCGCCTGGAGAACCCGTTGCTGGACATCGAGGCCCTGCGCACCGGCGAACAGGTCGAGGCGGGCGTGAAGGTGTCGGGCACGGCCCAGCGGCCGCGCATCGACCTGGTGTCCTATCCCGATGTCAGCGACGTCGAGAAACTGTCGTGGCTGGTGCTGGGCCGCGGCCCCGACGAGGGCGGCAACGACACGGCGCTGCTGCTGTCGGTCGGCACCGCGCTGCTGGGCGGCGGCGAGCCGTTCTACAAGCAGTTCGGGCTGGACGACGTCAGCGTGCGCACCGGTTCGCTGGGCAGCTCGGGCAGCCTGCTGCCCGACCGCACGGTGGCGGGCGACGTCAACCGGGACAGCGACAGCGAGCTGGCCACCCAGTTCATCGTGGGCAGCAAGCGCTTCTCCAATGGCATCACGCTCAGTGTCGAGCAGGCGCTGGCGGGCAGCGAGACCGTCGGCCGGGTCAGTTACCGGCTGGCGCGCGGGCTGTCGCTGGACCTCAAGGGCGGCGGCGTGAACGGGCTGGCGCTGGTGTACCGGGTATTGTGGGACGATTGAGTCCAGGGGGCGATTTCCGGCGAACGGATAAAATACGCCCCATTCATTCGGGATTTTCACCATGAGCATCAAAAGCGACCGCTGGATCCGCCGCGCCTCCGAGGCCGGCATGATCGAACCCTTCGAGGCCGGCCAGGTCCGCATGGCCAACGGCGAGCGCATCGTCAGCTACGGCACCAGCAGCTACGGCTACGACGTGCGTTGCGCCGACGAATTCAAGATCTTCACCAACATCAACTCCACCATCGTCGACCCCAAGGCGTTCGACGAGAAGTCGTTCGTCGACTTCAAGGGCGACGTCTGCATCATCCCGCCGAACTCGTTCGCGCTGGCCCGCACGGTGGAATATTTCCGCATTCCGCGCAGCGTGCTGACGATCTGCCTGGGCAAGAGCACCTACGCGCGCTGCGGCATCATCGTCAACGTGACGCCGCTCGAACCCGAGTGGGAAGGGCACGTCACGCTGGAGTTCTCCAACACCACGCCGCTGCCCGCCAAGATCTACGCCGGCGAGGGCTGCGCCCAGATGCTGTTCCTGGAAAGCGACGAGATCTGCGAGACCTCGTACCGCGATCGTGGCGGCAAGTACCAGGGCCAGCGCGGCGTCACGCTGCCGCGTACCTAGGCCGGCCGTGTCAGGCGGCGGGCGTCTTGCCTGCCGCCGCCACCGCTTCCCACAGCTTCTCGGCCACGGGCGCCAGTTCGCTGGGTTGCCGGTACAGGCAGATGTCCACCGGGATGTCCCATTGCGGACCGCCGGCCCGGCACAGGCGCCCTTGCGCCAGATCCTCTTTCACCAGTTCGCCGGGCAGCCATGCGATGCCGCGGCCTTGCAGCGCCATCGAGCGCAGCAGGGCGGCATGATGCGCGACGAAGGTCTCGCGGAACCGGTCGGCCGTCTTGCCGGCCTGCTTCAACTGATGGTCGACGATGCGCCCCAGCCCCGACGCCGGCCCATACGACAGCAGCGGCACGGGGGCGTCGTGGTCCACCAGATGGCGCGCCGAGCCATCCCCGGCGGGCGCGCCCACCGGCATCAGCACGTCGCCATCGAGCCGCACCACGGGATAGCCCTGTTCGTCCATGCGGTTGGGCACGCCCGCGTGGCGGTGGCACAGCAGGAACTGCGCGCGGCGCTGGGCCATCAGGTCGGCGCACGACTGGAAGCTGTCGGACATGGTCTGGATGGGACCGATGGCGAACAGGGCCTCCAGGCTGACCAGCCAGCGCGGAAAGAACGTCAATGACAGGAAATGGGTGGCGGCGAAGCGCAGGCTGGCTTCCGACTGCGCCTGGGCGGCGCGGGCCTTGATGCGGGCGGCCTCCAGGTCGGCCAGCACCTGCAGCAGCAGGGGGCGGAACTTGCGGCCGGCGGCGGTCAGTTCGGTGGGGTGGGCGCTGCGGTCGAACAAGTCGACGCCGACCCATTCTTCCAGTGCCCGGATGTGCCGGCTGAAGGCTGGCTGGGCGATGGCCCGCGCCTCGGCGGCGCGCGAGAAACTGCCGGTCTGCGCCAGTGCGCAGAAATCCTCCAGCCATTCCATGTCCAACGGACGGTTTCCGGGTCCCATGCTGTGCTCCGCTATGGAAATAGTTCTATGCGATTGCGGTATTGGACGGTCTTGCACGCCCTGCCCGATCATAGCTTCCAGATTGCTGAGGTCCGTTCACGCAGATTCCCTGCCGCGTGGCCAGGCCCTAACCACACTCGGAGACAAGCATGGCTTCCATCGCGAACTATCGCGGCATCATTCCCGCTATTTCGTGCCCCTTCACCCCGGATCACCGCATCGACGAACCCGCGTTGCGCAAGCTGGCCTCCTGGCTGGCGGACCACGATGGCGTGGTGGCGGTGATGACCAACGGCCACACCGGCGAAGTGTTCTCGCTGACCCCGGCCGAGCGCGCCCAGGTGACTCGCATCGTGGCCGACGAACTGCGCGGCCGCCTGCCGGTGATCTCGTCGCTGGTCTGCGAAGGGATCGCCGACGCCGCCGAGCAGGCCCGCATGGCCCGCGAGGCCGGCGCCGCCGCGCTGGACGTGATGCCGCCCCACCACTGGCTGCGCTTCGGTTTCACGTCGGGCCACGCCCTGCAGTATTTCCAGGCCATCCACCAGGCCGCGCCCGACCTGGACCTGGTCTGCCACGTGTATCCCGCCTGGACGCGCGCGGCGTACTCCTCGCAACTGCTGGCCGACCTGGCCCGGCTGCCCTACGTGCAGGCCTTCAAGGTGGGCCAGCGCGACATGAACAAGTATGCGCGCGACATCCAGGCGATGCGCGAGGCCAACCCCGGGAAGGCCATCCTGACCTGCCACGACGAATACCTGCTGGCCTCGATGGTGCAGGGCGTGGACGGCGCGCTGGTGGGCTTCGCGACGTTCATCCCGCAACTGATCATCGATCTGTGGGAAGCGGTCAAGGCGGGCGACCTGCGCCGCGCGCAGGCGGTGCAGGCCGTGATCACCCCGTTGAAGGACGCGGTGTACGGCGGTGGCGAACCTACTGGCGAGGCCCACGCCCGCATGAAGATGGGCATGTATCTGGCCGGCGTGCTGGACGACGCCACGGTGCGTCCGCCCACCGAATCTCCGGACGAGCAGGAAGTGCAGGCCCTGCGTGCCGCATTGCAGCAGGCGGGTTTGCTCAAGCGTTGAGCAGCAGGCAGTACGAGTACGGCGGGAAAAACGGCGGGCGTGGTGTCCCACGCCTTGCCGATCCAAAATAGATAACGGAGACAAATCATGCTGAAGAAGTTGCTGTCGTACGCGCTGTGCGCACTGCCGCTGGTGGGCGCCGCGACCGTCCACGCGGCGGGCTATCCCGAGCGCCCGATCCGGATGGTGATTCCTTTTCCGCCGGGCGGTACGCTGGACGCGCTGGGCCGCGACGTGGCCAAGCAGCTCAGCGACCAGACCGGCCAGAACGTGGTGGTGGAGAACCGCGCGGGCGGCAACGGCACCATCGGCGCCGACGTGGTGGCGCGGTCGAAGGCGGATGGCTATACGCTGCTGTTCAGCGCCTCCACCTTCGTGACCGCGCCGATGACGATGACCTCGGTGCCGTTCAAGGTGGAGAAGGACTTCGTGCCGGTGGCCATGGCCGCCAAGGCGCCGCTGTCGGTGTCGGTGCGGAAGGACTTGCCCGTGAAGGACCTGGCCGACCTGCTGAAGTACGCCAAGGCCAATCCGGGCAAGCTGACGTTCGCCGTGGGCTCGATCGGCTCGGCCGGCCACCTGTCCACCGCGCTGCTCAAGCGCCTGGGCGGCATGGATTACATGGTGGTGCCCTACAAGGGTACGGCGCCGGCCTTCCAGGACCTGATCGGCGGCCGGATCGACGGTTTCATCGACCCCGTGCTGGGCGCGATGGAGTACTACCGCAGCGGCATGCTGCGCATCCTGGCGGTGACGGCCGACAAGCGCCTGGGCAGCCTGCCCGACGTGCCGACCGTCAGCGAGACCCTGCCGGGCTACCAGTACTACAGCTGGTACGGCCTGTGGGCGCCGGCCGGCACGCCGCCCGGGATCGTGCAGAAGCTGAACACCGAGGTGAACAAGGCGCTGGGCGGCGACATCCAGGCGAAGTACACCAGGCTGGGCCTGTTGATCACCCCGGGCAGCGTCGAGGATTTCGCGCGCTTCCAGCGCGAGGACATGGCCGCCGCCAAGCGCCTGATCGACGAAGAGGGCATCCGTGTCGAATGACGAGGCCAGTGGCGGGGCCGGGCCGCGATCGGCCGATCATGGCCTTGCCGTGGTGACTGGCGCGGCTGGCGGTATCGGCCTGGCCATCGTGCGGCACCTGCTGGCGGATGGCTGGCGGGTGGCCGGACTGGACCTGGGAGCGTCCTCGCTCGCGCATCCCGCCTACCGGCACGTCGCCGTTGACCTGTGCGATGCCGATGCCACGGCCCGGACGCTGCAAGGGCTGCAGGACGCCAGAGCCCTGGTGCATTGCGCCGGCGTGTTGCGGGTGGGCACGCTGCGGGACCTGAATCCGGCCGACGGCCTGCGGATGTGGACCCTGCACGTGGACGCCGCGGTGCGGTTGGCGCAGGGTCTGCTGCCGGCCTTGTCGGGCAGCGGGCGGGGCAGGGTCGTGCTGATCGGCAGCCGGGTGGCGCAGGGCATGCCCGGACGCAGCCTGTACGCGGCCTCGAAGGCGGCGCTGGTGGCCCTGGCGCGCAGTTGGGCGGCCGAGCTGGCGGCAAGCGGGGTCACGGTCAACGTGGTGTCGCCCGCCGCCACGCAGACCGGCATGCTGGCTGATCCCGCGCGGGCGGCCAGCGCGCCCCGGCTGCCTCCCATCGGCCGGCTGATCCAGCCGGATGAAATCGCGGCGACGGTGGGGTTCCTGCTGTCGGACGCGGTCGCCGCGATCACCGGGCAGGACCTGGCGGTGTGCGGCGGATCGTCGCTGCCGCGTTGAGGTTGTCCACAGGCGCGCCGCGGAATCGGGCGTGGCGCGCCTTCAAACGGTCCGGCGGGCCGGGGCCGGCGTCAAGTTGTCCACATGGCGCCGCGTCAGCGCCGGTATTCGTAGTGGATGTCCCACTCTTCTTCGCCCGTCTGGACGAAGCCGCAGCGCAGGTAGAAGGCATTGGATTCGCTGCCGCGCAGGGCGGTCAGGGCATCGAAATCGTCGTCTGTGACGGGCAGGAACTGCACGGCGGTGGAAGTCGGCATGGTGGGGCATACGATGCCACACCCAACGTGGCCCGGACAAGGCCCGCCCTATGACTGCCAGGGATCGTACGTCCCGAAACTCCATACGTGCCCTTCGGGATCGCGGCAGGTGAAGCCGCGTCCGCCATAGTCGGCATCGGCGATCTCGATCAGGATCGTCGCGCCCGCGGCCTTGGCGCGCGCATGGAGCGCGTCGGCGTCGTCCACGATCACGTAGGCGCTCTGGGTCTCGCGGTGGCCGATCTCGTCGGGCTGCGCCATGTTCCGCGCGAAGTCGCTGTCCAGCACCGAGCCCAGCATGATCATGCCGTTGCCCAGCGTCAGCTGGGCGTGCAGGATGGTGTCTGCCGGGCCGGGCACGACCAGGTGCGCCGAGAAGCCGAAGGCCTGCTCCAGCCATTCGATGGCGGCGCGGGCGTTGCGGTAGCGCAGGCACGGGACGATGCGGGCGGGTCCGGCGGGGGCTTGGGTCATGGCATTTCCTCCTGGATGGATGGGGTGGCGACGGCGTCATGGCCGCGCGCGCTGAGTTGCAGGACGCACAGGCCGTGCCCGCCGCGCGCGACCCGGCGGGCTTGCGCAACAGGTATAGCCGCACATTGACGCCCACCCGCTCCACGCCGTCCTGGCGTTGCACAGGCGCAACGCGGCGATGCAACGGGGTGCGCGCGTGTTTTTCTGTTTGTAGGCGCATCAGGCCACTGGGGCGTCTCCAGTATGGCTCCGGGGGCGGAAATCCTGCAAGACCGCGTACCGCCCCGCCGCGCGGGGTGTGCCGTGTCGACCCGGTACTTATAATGGATTCGTCGAGTCGCGTGGTGTGCCGCGCAGGAGCCAGACCCATGTTCGGTTTCCTCAACAAGACCCAGGTCCGATATGTCGACCCGCAGGTGCAGGACGAATTCGTCCAGAAGGTGAGCGCCGCGGCCGATGCCTTCCTGCTGGCCGTCGAGCCTGCCGAGCGGGCCGCCTACGACTTCAGCCCGGGTAGCGTCATCCGCCTGGATGCCGCGGCGGCCCGGGTGCGCGATGGCGCTCTCGAACTCACTCCTTTGCAGCGCGTGGGCATGGCTGCCTACCTGTACGAGGTGGCGCGGCGCCACCAGGGCGGCATCTACGAGGTGTGCGATGACGACGATCCCGTCGTGCTGGTCACCGGCGACCCGCAGTGCGAGATCTGCCTGTGCGCCATTTCACGTGTCGAGCGCAACCTGGCCGGCGCCCAGCCGGAACCGCTGTCGGACCTCTACGCCCGTTACGTCGACGCCGTCCAGGCCGACCGGCCCGAGCTGGTTCGTTGACGCGGCTTTGTCCCATCGCGTTCGACCGGAGCGCTTTTCGCCGCCGGGCCGCCACAAGGCAAAGAAGCCCCCTTGGGGGGCAGCAAGCCGAAGGCGCGGCGTGGCGGCCCTATCCCCGCTGTCAACAGCACGTCCTGTTCTCGCAGTACACTCGCGTCCGTTTTGACCCAAGCCTGCCTTGCATCCCCACGGCGGGCCGCCGGCCCATCCTCCCTCGCGTCACGCCTTGCCCTGGAGCGCCCGCATGAAATTCCGCTTCCCCATTTTCATCATCGACGAAGACTACCGCTCCGAGAATGCCTCGGGTCTGGGTATTCGCGCCCTGGCGTCGGCCATCGAGGCCGAGGGCGTCGAGGTGCTCGGCGTGACCAGCTACGGCGACCTCAGTTCGTTCGCCCAGCAGCAGAGCCGCGCCAGCGCGTTCATCCTGTCGATCGACGATGAGGAATTCGACGACTCGTCGCCCGAGGACGTGGCCAGCGCCATCAAGAACCTGCGTTCGTTCATCGGCGAACTGCGTTTCCGCAACGCCGACATCCCGATCTACCTGTACGGCGAGACGCGCACGTCCGAGCACATCCCGAACGACATCCTGCGCGAGCTGCACGGCTTCATCCACATGTTCGAGGACACCCCCGAATTCGTGGCCCGCCACATCATCCGCGAAGCCCGCAGCTACGTCGACGGCCTGGCGCCGCCGTTCTTCCGCGAACTGGTCGAGTACGCCCAGGAAGGCTCGTACTCGTGGCACTGCCCCGGACACTCGGGCGGCGTCGCGTTCCTGAAGAGCCCCGTGGGCCAGATGTTCCACCAGTTCTTCGGCGAGAACATGCTGCGCGCCGACGTGTGCAACGCCGTGGACGAACTGGGCCAGCTGCTGGACCACACCGGCCCGGTGGCGGAGTCCGAGCTGAACGCCGCCCGCATCTTCCATGCCGACCATTGCTTCTTCGTCACCAACGGCACGTCCACCTCCAACAAGGTCGTGTGGCATGCCAACGTGGCCGCCGGCGACGTGGTCGTGGTCGACCGCAACTGCCACAAGTCGATCCTGCACGCCATCACGATGACGGGCGCGATCCCGGTGTTCCTGCGGCCCACCCGCAACCACCTGGGCATCATCGGCCCCATCCCGCTGGAAGAGTTCGACCCCGAGAACATCCGCAGGAAGATCGAGGCCAACCCCTTCGCCCGCGAAGCGGTGAACAAGAACCCGCGCATCCTGACGCTGACGCAGAGCACCTACGACGGCGTGATCTACAACGTCGAGATGATCAAGGAAAAGCTGGGCGACTACGTCGACACGCTGCACTTCGACGAAGCCTGGCTGCCTCACGCGTCGTTCCACGAGTACTACCAGGACATGCACGCCATCGGCGAGAACCGCCCGCGCCGCAAGGAAGGCATGGTGTTCGCCACGCACTCGACGCACAAGCTGCTGGCCGGCATCTCGCAAGCCTCGCAGATCATCGTGCAGGAATCCGAGACGCGCAAGCTCGACCGCAACATCTTCAACGAGGCGTACCTGATGCACACCTCGACGTCGCCGCAGTACGCGATCATCGCGTCGTGCGACGTGGCCGCGGCCATGATGGAGCCCCCGGGCGGCACCGCGCTGGTCGAGGAAAGCATCCGCGAAGCCATGGACTTCCGCCGCGCCATGCGCAAAGTGGAATCCGAGTTCGGCAAGAACGACTGGTGGTTCAAGGTCTGGGGCCCCAACCGCCTGCCGCCGGAGGGCATCGGCCACCGCGACGACTGGATCCTGGAGGCCAACGACCACTGGCACGGCTTCGGCGAGATGGCCGAAGGCTTCAACATGCTGGACCCGATCAAGGCCACGGTCATCACCCCGGGCCTGGACATGTCGGGCAGCTTCGGCGAGACCGGCATCCCGGCCGCGCTGGTGTCCAAGTACCTGACCGAGCACGGCGTGGTGGTCGAGAAGACCGGCCTGTATTCGTTCTTCATCCTGTTCACCATCGGCATCACCAAGGGCCGCTGGAACACGCTGCTGACCGCGTTGCAGCAGTTCAAGGACGACTACGACCGCAACCAGCCGCTGTGGCGCATCCTGCCCGAGTTCTGCCGCGATCATCGCCGCTACGAGCGCATGGGCCTGCGTGACCTGTGCCAGCAGATCCACGAAGCCTACCGCGAGCGCGACGTGGCCCGCCTGACCACCGAGATGTACCTGAGCGACATGGTGCCGGCCCTCAAGCCGTCCGACGCCTTCGCCCGCATGGCGCACCGCGAGGTCGAGCGCGTGGCGATCGACGAACTGGAAGGCCGCGTGACGGGCGTGCTGCTGACGCCGTATCCCCCGGGCATCCCGCTGCTGATCCCGGGCGAGCGCTTCAACCGCACCATCGTCCAGTACCTGCAGTTCGCCCGCGAGTTCAACTCGCGCTTCCCGGGCTTCGAGACCTACATCCACGGCTTGGCCGAAGAAGCGGCGCCGGACGGCAGCAAGCGCTACTACGTGGATTGCCTGAAGGAAGACTGATCCGGTAAGGCGTCAGGGTGAATGTGTCGGAGAAATCCGCCCCGTGCTCTTGAGTTGTGCTGCCAGTTGGTAAAAAAATGCCTACTGGCACTCGATTCGGATGCGTTGGTAAAGAATTTCTTGACTTCGCCGTGGGTGCTGGTTAGAATTTGGGTCCCAGCTGTTCACTTTAAGTGCATACCGTGACAGCCGGCTTAGGGCCCCCGCTACGTCGGGGGCTTTGCTTTTCGAGGCTACGATGGATCGTCTTGCTATTTTTGTCGATGCTGGCTATCTGCTCTCTCAGGCAGCTAAGGTGCTAAGCGCAGGAGGTTCGCAACAACGCTCAGAAGTCGATATAACCGATCATTCTGGATTAGTTCAGTATTTGATAGGGGTCGCTTCACGTTCGCTTCAGAACTCTAATTTGCTCAGAGTGTATTGGTACGATGGCGTTCGCAATGGAGCCATGACCACAGAGCACAGAAAAATTAGTGAAGTAGACGATGTGCAGTTTCGTGCCGGTACAGTGAACGGTACTGGTCAGCAGAAAGGGGTAGATTCAAAGATCGTCACTGATCTAATTGAATTGGCTTCAAACCACGCGATATGCGACGCACTTCTCGTGACGGGAGATGGCGACATTGCGATTGGAGTGGAGCTTGCCCAAAAGAAGGGTGTGCGTGTTGCAATTCTTGGTATTGCCGCCCCCAATATAGTGCCTAGCCAAAATCCTGAGCTATTGTTACTAGCAGATCGCCATATCGTTGCTGGTGTTTCGGACGTTTCTCCCTATCTGACATACCGACGTAGATCGAATCGACTTGGTGCACAGAGTTCTGGAGCGGCGGTCGCAGGTGGGATGACTGCAACCTCCCAGAGTCCTGCGCTCGGTGCCATTGCTTCTCCGTCTTCTAATCCGCAGCAGGTTTCAGTTAATGCCGCATCTGGAGCGGGGGCAACTGGCTCCGCGAGCGTCCTTCCTCCTGCCGCTATTAGTGCTCCTGTTCCATTGGATGATCAAGCGCTACTTGATAGAGTAGTTAGGCCTTTTTTCAGCAGGCAACAGACTCCTCTTGTGGCCCAACATGTGGCACCGCAAATAGACGCAGAAGTTGATAGGAAGCTTTTGCGCGCGTTATCTGGATACATCGGAGGCAGGGCTGCTCCAAGTGAGGTCTCGACCGTGAGGCGGCTGTTGCGGCAATTGGTACTGCGTCAAATCACGTAGCCAGCTTTCAGCCGCTATTGACGCTTCATTCGAAAGACCTACTCGACGAAGCAGCGTCTCCGGCGCGCTGACACAAATGACGCGATCCTGCCCGGCGCCCCGAACACCACCAGGTTGCCGGCCACCACCAGCGCCAGGCCGAGTACGGCCAGGGGCGACCATTGATAGCCCTCGAACAGTGTGGACGCGGCCAGCGCCACGAACGGGAACAGCACCGTGCAGTATGCGGCGCGCTCCGGCCCGATGCGCGCCACCAGCGTCAGGTAGGCCGTGAAACCGATCACCGATCCGGGAATCGCCAGGTAGAGCAGGGCGCCCAGGTAGCGGGCGTCGGTGTCCAGGCCCAGGGGCAGGCCGGCGGCCAGGCTGCCCAGCGTCAGCACCGAGGCCCCCACCAGCATGGCCCATGCGTTGGCCGTCAGCGGATGCAGCCCCATGGCCGACATGCGCGTGGACAGCAGGTTGCCGGTGGAGAAGCACAAGGTGCCCAGCACCGCCAGGCCCATGCCCAGCCAGGTGTCCGAGTCGTCCAGGTGGCCCGCCATCTGCTGGATCGACAGCGCGCCGATGCCCGCCAGGCCCAGCAGGGCGCCGGCGATGACCTGCGGCTGCAGCGGCCGGCCCATGAAGAGGCGGCCGTTGATGGCGTTCAACAGCGGCGCCAGCGAGAACACCACGGCGACCAGGCCGCTGGCCACGTAGTGTTCCGAGTAGTAGAAACACAGGAAATTCAGGCAGAACAGCGCCAGGCCCTGCGCCACCAGGAAGCGCCATGCGCCCGCGGGCGGCAGAATGGGGCGGCGCAGCAGCCGCAGCAGGGCGAACAGCACCAGTGCCGCGATGCCGAAGCGCCAGCCGATGGACACCGGCGGGGGCACCACGCCGATCTGCCACTTGATGGCGATCCAGGTCGTGCCCCAGATCAGGACGGTCAGCAGGTAGAGGGCGAGGTTCATGGCAGATGGCGGGACGAACGGCTTCAGGGATGGCGATTCTGTGCCTGCCCCGGCCACCGCGATTGTCCAGGCTTGCGCTTTTGTCGCCGCCGGCCCGCCCGGCAGGGGCGCCGCGTCCCTATACTGTCTGGTATCGCCTGCCCTGCCTGTCATTCCGTGAACTCCGCCGAATCCGTTGCCGCGCCCGCCGACCTGCCGCCCTTCGGCCTGCAGTCGGTCTGTCATGCCCTGGGATCCGCCGACGCCAGGCTGGAACGCTTCGCCTGGCTGGGCGACCAACTGGCCGTGGCCATCTGGACGCGCCAGACCGAAGAGGCGGAAACCATCTACGTGAAGCCGGGGCATCACACGCTGTCGTGCTACCTGGACGGGGGCTACCGTACCGAGCGCCAACGCGTGCCGGGCCATGGCGCGCCCAGCAAGCTGTGCACGCTGCCGGGCGAGCACGAGTCGCGCTGGTGGGTGCGCGGCTACATGCATTTCATGCACCTGTACTTCCTGCCCGAGCATTTCACCCGCCGGGCGGTGATCGAACTGGACCGCGAGCCGCGCGAGTTGACATTGGCCGACCGCACCTATTTCGAGGACGGGCAACTGGCCGAGCTGTGCCGGTCGCTGGCCGGTTTCGACTGGGACGACGCCGACGGCCGCCTGCGCGCCAACCAGACCGCGCACGAGGCGCTCAGCCTGCTGCTGCGCGGCCAGAGCATGACGCGGTCCGGCGCCGCGCCCAAAGGCGGCCTGTCGGTGGCGGTGCGCCGCCGCCTGCGCGACTACATCGACGCGCACCTCACCCAGTCGCTGACGCTGGGCGACCTGGCCGAGGTGGCGGCGTTGTCCGAGTTCCATCTGGCGCGCATGTTCCACGTGTCGTTCGGCCTGCCGCCGCACGCCTGGATCGCCCAGGCGCGCGTGGACCGGGCCCGCGGGCTGCTGAGCGCCACGGCATTGCCGCTGGCCGAGGTGGCCGCG
This sequence comes from Bordetella ansorpii, assembly GCF_900078705.1. Lineage (GTDB taxonomy): Bacteria > Pseudomonadota > Gammaproteobacteria > Burkholderiales > Burkholderiaceae_B > Bordetella > Bordetella ansorpii_A. The sequence goes on along the minus strand of NZ_FKIF01000006.1, from coordinate 674,516 downwards.
CGGTGCGGCTATGCCAACGTCAGCCATTTCAGCCACCGTTTCCGCGCCAGCGTCGGCGCCACGCCGAACGCCTACCGGCTGGCCTTGCGGCCGGGCGCGACCAAGGCGTAGCAGCGGCTGCGCAGGCATTGCCCGGCGTCTGGCCAGGCGGGCGCCGCCGGGCAGGGCACTTCCGCCTGCCGGTTCTTCCGCGCTGTTTACACTACACTGCCGGCCCATCCCCCGCAGTGCGAGGCCGCTTCCGTGTGAACCGGCCCGAGACCTTTTCATGTACGACGTAGCAATACTTGGGGCCGGCGCCGCCGGCATGATGTGCGCCGCCGTCGCGGGCCAGCGCGGCCTGCGCGTGGTGCTGATCGACCATGCCGGGAAACTGGCCGAGAAGATCCGCATCTCGGGCGGCGGCCGCTGCAACTTCACCAACATCGGCGCGGGCCCCGCCAATTTCCTGTCCGAGAACCCGCATTTCTGCCGTTCGGCGTTGGCCGGCTACACGCCGCGCGAGTTCCTGGACCTGGTGCGCGCGCATCGCATTGCCTGGCACGAGAAGCATCGCGGCCAGCTGTTCTGCGACGACTCCAGCGAGTCCATCATCGACATGCTGCGCGCCGAGTGCCAGCAGGGCGGAGTGTCGTGGCGCATGCCGTGCAGCGTGCAGGAGATCGGCCGCGAGAACGAGGCCTACGTGCTGCGCACCAGCCAGGGCGAGGTGCGCGCGGCCAAGCTGGTGGTGGCCACCGGCGGCATGGCCATCCCGCAATTGGGCGCCACCGATTTCGGCCTGAAGATCGCCCGCCAGTTCGGCCTGAAGGTGGTCGATCCGCGTCCGGCGCTGGTGCCGCTGACCTTCGATGCCGAGCAGTGGAAGCCGTTCGCCGAGCTGTCCGGCGTGGCGCTCGAGGTCGGCCTGGCAACCGGGCAGGGCAAGGCGCGCGGCGAGTTCCTGGAAGACCTGTTGTTCACGCACCGGGGGCTGTCGGGGCCCGCCATCCTGCAGATCTCCAGCTACTGGAAACCGGGCGAGCCCATCTCGCTGGATCTGGCCCCCGGCCGCGACATGGCCGGGGAGTTGCTGGCCGTGAAGGCTGGCAACCGCCAGCAATTGCATACCGTGCTGGGCGGCATGTGGCCCAAGCGCCTGGCCGACCGCTGGCTGCAGGCCGCCGGTCCGGGCGGGCAGGACCTGTCGGCCAGCCGCGTGGCCGACCTGCCCGACCGTGCGCTGCGCGAGCTGGGCGCTCGCATCAACCAGTGGCAACTGGTGCCCACCGGCACCGCCGGCTACAAGAAGGCCGAGGTGATGCGCGGCGGGGTGGATACGCGTGGCTTGGACCAGAAGTCCATGCAGGCGCGCACCGTGCCGGGCCTGTATTTCATCGGCGAGACGGTCGACGTGACCGGCTGGCTGGGCGGCTACAACTTCCAGTGGGCCTGGGCGTCGGCCGTGGCCTGCGGGCGGGCGCTGTAGCAGCGCCACCCCGAGGCACATCTTGTCCCTGCGATCCACGCGGTTGTTGTATTGAATGTAAATTACTATCATTAGTATTCGTTTTTGTGGATTTCCCCGGCGCTGTCGGAAGGAGTCCGCATGGTCCGCCTGGCACAGCAACACGCGTTGACGCGCGGCGTGCATCCCGACACCAGCCTGGCGCGCTGGCCGTCCATCACCCGGCGCGGCCGTTCCAGACGTTGCCGAACTGAGCCGGGCACGGCCTTGCGGCCCGGGCTCGCCGCGATCCCTTTCCAGACCGACGCCCTCCGCCGGAGGGCCCCAACCGGAGCTTCCGCATGGCCTATTCCTTGCCGCCCCTGCCTTATGCCTACGATGCGCTCGAACCGCACATCGACACGCAGACGATGGAGATCCACTACACGCGCCATCACCAGACCTACATCAACAACCTGAACGCCGCCCTGGAAGGCGCCGGCCTGCCGACGGACCGTCCGGTGGACGACCTGGTGGCCGATCTCGATAAGCTGCCTGAAACCGTGCGCGGCGCCGTGCGCAACAATGGCGGCGGCCACGCCAACCACAGCCTGTTCTGGACGGTGATGTCGCCTCAGGGCGGCGGTGCGCCCAGCGGCAAGCTGGCCGTGGCCATCGATGCCGAACTGGGCGGGCTGGAATCCTTTCGCGACGCGTTCACCAAGGCCGCCCTGTCGCGTTTCGGCAGCGGCTGGGCCTGGCTGAGCGTGAGCCCGCAAGGCAAGCTGGTGGTGGAAAGCTCCGCCAACCAGGACAGCCCGCTGATGCACGGCAACACGCCCATCCTTGGGCTGGACGTGTGGGAGCACGCCTACTACCTGAAGTACCAGAACCGCCGTCCGGAATACATCGGCGCGTTCTACAACGTGGTCCACTGGAGCGAAGTGGCGCGCCGCTACGAGGCCGCGTTGGCGTGATGCCGGCCCGTGCGCCGTTCGCCCGACCGCGGCGATCATGCGATCGCCGCGCACCGCCGAAACCGTGAGTGGCGGGCAGGCATGATCCATGCTGGAGGCTTTCCGGAGCGCCCAGCAGTCTTGGGCGGACCGGCGGCATCACGATGAGGTTGTGCCGTTTAATGAAAATAAATATCATTAACAAATATGAATGGCGGGCCTCCACCGAGGCCGCGTCTTCTCACCGGACAGGTCCCTGGTCGCGGGGGCTCCGGTGCATTCCGAAACCAGGCAGCACGGCAGGAACCTTTCCGTGAACACCCACAGTCGCCATCGTGTACGTCCCGCCGCCACCAGCGTCAGCCTCTGGACCATGGCGGTATTGGTGTCGTGCCTGGCGATGTATCAGTTGTGGGCCTATCTGTCCGTGCGCACGCCCGCCGTGTCCGACGCCCTGGCGGGCGGCATGGTGGCCGCGGTGGCCACGGCGCTGGGCACCCTGCCCGTGCTGTTCTCGCAGACGTTGTCGGAGAAGGTGCAGGACATCATGTTCGGCTTCGGCGCCGGCGTGATGCTGGCGGCCTGCGCGTTTTCGCTGGTGGTGCCCGGCGTGGCGGCGGGCGAGGCGCTGGGCTACGGCGCCTGGACGGCCTCCGGCATCGTCGGCGCGGCCATCCTGCTGGGCGGCGCGGCGCTGCTGCTGATGGACCGCCTGCTGCCCCACGAGCATTTCATCAAGGGCAAGGAGGGCGCCGACGTGCAGAAGCTGCGGCGCACCTGGCTGTTCGTTTTCGCGATCATCCTGCACAACCTGCCCGAAGGCCTGGCCATCGGCGTGGGGTTCGTGGGCAGCGATGCCGTGCGCGGCACGGCGCTGGCCACCGGCATCGCCATCCAGGATGTCCCCGAGGGGCTGGTGGTCGCCGTGGCGCTGGTGGCGGCGGGTTATGGCCGTGCCATGGCGGTGGCCATCGGCATGCTGTCGGGCCTGGTCGAGCCGCTGGGCGCGGTACTGGGCGCGGCGGTGGTCGGCTGGTCCGCCGCCATGCTGCCATGGGGACTGGGGTTCGCGGCGGGTGCCATGCTGTTCGTGATCAGCCACGAGATCATCCCCGAGTCGCACCGCAAGGGGCACGAGGTGCCGGCGACGGCGGGATTGATGGTGGGCTTCGTGCTGATGATGATGCTGGATACGGTGCTGGGCTAGGCCCGGCGTCATCAAAACTTAACGCCCCTGCGCTGTACGGGAACGTCCCATGTGCGCACAATGGGGCTTTCGATCGCACAGGCAAGGAAGTTCTCATCCGTGGATAACGCCGTGACCCATCTATTTTCCGACTGGGATTTCCTGGGGATTCCGGTCCTGAACTGGCTCTTCGCGTTGGGCGTCGCGTGCGCCGTGTTCCTCGTCGCACGATTCGCCGTCGCCTTCCTGGTGCGGAAGTTCCAGGCCGACGCGGGGGCGTCCCGCTCGCAGTTCAAGTCGGTCATCCGCGAAGCCGCGGATGCCACCAGCAACCTGCTGCTGGTCCTGGCGGCGATACTGGTCGGCGCGGGCGTGCTGGACCTGCCGGAACGCTGGGCCGGCCGCATCGGTTCGCTGTGGTTCGTGGTGGCCGTGCTGCAGGTGGCGCTGTGGGCGCATCGGGCGGTGACGCTGGGCATGACGCACTACTTCCGCCGCCACGCCGCGGCGCAGGGATCGCAGGTCAGCGCGCTGGCCTCGCTGTCGATGTGGGCCCTGAAGGTGCTGCTGTGGACCATCGTCTTGCTGGCGATGCTGTCCAACCTGGGCGTGAACATCACCGCGTTCGTGGCCAGCCTCGGGGTGGGCGGCATCGCGGTCGCGCTGGCTGTCCAGAACGTCCTCGGCGATCTGTTCGCCTCGCTGGCGATCGCCGTCGACAAGCCTTTCGAGGTAGGCGATTTCATCGTGGTCAACGGCAGCTCGGGCACGGTCGAGCACGTCGGACTGAAGACCACGCGGATCCGCAGCCTGGGCGGCGAGCAGATCATCATGTCCAACACCAGCCTGTTGGGCAACACCATCCAGAACTTCAAGCGCCTGCAGGAGCGCCGCATCGTATTCAAGTTCGGCCTGACCTACGACTGCACGGCGGACCAATTGCGCCGGGTGCCGGGCATCATCGAAGAGATCATCCGGATGCAGGAAAAGACGCGCTTCGATCGTTGCCACTTCCAGTCGTTCGGAGACAGCTCCCTGGATTTCGAGGTGGTCTATATCGTCCTGGAGCCGGGCTACAACGCGTACATGGACATCCAGCAGGCGGTCAACATCGCCATGATCGAGCAGTTCTCGGCGCTTGGCGTGGAATTCGCCTTTCCGACGCGCACGCTGCATATCGCATCGCAGGCGGCAGCGCCCGCCAGCGACGGGACGGCGCCAGCAGCCACGGCCTGACGCCATGGCGCGGGGCGGGGCACGAGACCGTCCCCGCTTTTCCCCGTCCCGCTTTCGGAGTATGCTTGCCGCGCTGTCACGCTGGTCGCGGGAGAGAGCCGTTCATTCGGCCGCCGAAGGCGCAATTCGCCCGGAATCGCTCAGGTAACCCATACCGCAACCGCATCGTCCGCCGCGCGCATCGCGCCGGATGAAACAGCACTCTGGAGAGACCTGGGGTCCGCCGCATGGCGTGGATTACCCAGGCGCCGAAGGTGCAAACCCGCGACGTTGCGGGGCAACTCTCAGGCAAAAGGACAGAGGGGCGGAAGATTCGGCCGATCGCCGGGGCTTTCCGCTTCCGCATCGGCATCGCGCAACCCTCGCGGCAACGCTGCCGCCGGAGCCTCTCCGCATGTCCGCACCTCTGCAACGCACTCCGCTGTTCGACGAACACCTTGCCGCCAACGCCCGCATGGTCGATTTCGGTGGCTGGGAAATGCCCCTGTCCTACGGCTCCCAGATCGAGGAGCATCACGCCGTGCGCCGCGCCGCCGGCATGTTCGACGTCTCGCACATGCTGAACGTGGACGTCGCGGGCGCCGGTGCCAAGGCTTTCCTGCAGCGCCTGATCGCCAACGACGTGGCCAGGCTGACCGTGCCGGGCAAGGCCCTGTACAGCTGCATGCTGAACCCGCAAGGCGGGGTCATCGATGACCTGATCGTCTATTTCTTCTCCGAGGACAGGTGGCGCGTGGTGGTCAACGCCGGCACCGCCGACAAGGACGTCGCCTGGATGCGCCGCGTGGCCGCGTCGGGCAATTTCGACGTCGCCATCGCCGCGCGCCGCGACCTGGCCATGGTGGCCGTGCAAGGCCCCGAGGCCCGCGCCAAGGTCTGGGCCGCGCGCCCGGCCTGGCAGGCCCAGTCCGAGCCGCTGGGCGTGTTCTCGGCGGCCCTGCTGGGCGAGACGCTGGTGGCCCGCACCGGCTACACCGGCGAAGACGGTTTCGAGATCGTGCTGCCCGCCGCGGAAGTCGCCACGCTTTGGCGCGATCTGATCGCGCAGGGCGTGCAGCCCTGCGGCCTGGGCGCGCGCGACACGCTGCGCCTGGAGGCCGGCATGAACCTGTACGGCCAGGACATGGACGAACTGATCCACCCCGACCAGGCCGGCCTGACCTGGACGGTGTCGCTGAAGGATGCCTCCCGCCGCTTCATCGGCCGCGATGCCATCGAGCAATTCGCCACGCCCGCTGCCTTCCTGGGCCTGAAGCTGCAGGAGCGCGGCGTGATGCGTGCCCACATGGCCGTGCGCACCGCGCGGGGCGCGGGCGAAGTCACCAGCGGCACCATGTCGCCCACGCTGGGCGTGTCCGTGGGCTTTGCCCGCCTGCCGGCCGGCGTGCAGCCCGGCGATGCCGCCGAGGTCGAGATCCGCGGCAAGTGGGTGCCGGCGCAGGTCTGCAAACTGCCTTTCGTGCGTAACGGCAAGCCCGTCGAACACTCGTAAACTCGTAGCTTCCGGCCCCGCGCGGCCGGAAGGCGCGCAACCTTTTCCCGTATACCGCAGCACCCCTGCCAGGAGTTCTCCATGAGTCTGCCCACCGATCGCAAGTACACCGCATCCCACGAATGGGTCAAAGCCGAAGGCGACGTGTTCGCCGTCGGCATCACCGACAACGCCCAGGATCAGCTGGGCGACCTGGTTTTCGTGGGCGACGTGAATGTCGGCGCCACCCTGAAGGCCGGCGACACCGCCGGCGTGGTCGAGTCGGTCAAGGCCGCCTCCGACATCTACGCGCCGGTCAACGGCGAGATCGTCGCCTTCAACGAAGCGCTGGACGCCAACCCGGCGCTGATCAACGAATCCGCCTTCGATACCTGGATCTTCAAGATCAAGCCGGCCAATGCCGCCGACGTCGATGGCCTGCTGGACGCCGCCGGCTACGAGGCCGCCCAAGGCTGACCCCGCGGCCGCGCGGGCGCATGAGCGCCGCGCGGCCCACCCGGCGCGCCGCAGCCGTGGCGCGCCCTCCGTTCTTCGAGATTGCTTCATGTCGCTCGCCCTGGATACCCATACCGATTTCATTCCCCGCCACATCGGCCCGTCCGACGACGATCAGGCCAAGATGCTCGCCGTGGTCGGCAGCAACAGCCTGGACGACCTGATCGCCGAGGTGGTGCCGCCCCGCATCCTCAGCACGCAGCCGCTGGACCTGCCGGCCTCGCGCGACGAGACCGACGTGCTGGCCGAGCTCAAGCAGATCGCCGGCCGCAACAAGGTCTACCGCAACTACATCGGCCAGGGCTACTACGGCACGCACACGCCCAACGTCGTGCTGCGCAACATTCTCGAGAATCCCGCCTGGTACACGGCCTACACGCCGTACCAGCCGGAAATCTCGCAAGGCCGTCTCGAAGCCCTGCTGAACTACCAGACCATGGTCGCCGACCTGACCGGCCTGGACATCTCCAACGCCTCGCTGCTGGACGAGGGCACCGCCGCCGCCGAAGCGATGACGCTGGCGCGCCGCGGCGCCAAGTCCAGGAGCAACGTGTTCTTCGTGTCGCAGCACTGCCATCCGCAGACCATCGAAGTGGTGCGCACGCGCGCCATCGGCCTGGACATCGACGTGGTGGTGGGCGACGAGGCGCAAGGCCTGCCCGAGTGCTACGGCGTGCTGCTGCAATACCCGCACAGCCTGGGTACGGTCGCCGACTACCGCGCGCTGGCCGGACAGGTGCATGCGCAGGGCGGTGTGGTGGCGTGCGCCACCGACCTGCTGGCGCTGGCGCTGCTGGCTGCCCCGGGCCAGTGGGGCGCCGACATCGCCGTGGGTTCGGCGCAGCGCTTCGGCGTGCCGTTCGGCTTCGGCGGCCCGCACGCCGGCTTCATGGCCTGCAAGGACGCCTTCAAGCGCAACATGGCCGGCCGCCTGGTCGGCGTGTCGAAGGACGCGCAGGGCAACCCCGCGCTGCGCCTGGCGCTGCAGACGCGCGAGCAGCACATCCGCCGCGAGAAGGCCACGTCCAACATCTGCACCGCGCAGGTGCTGCTGGCCGTGATGGCCGGCATGTACGCCGTGTGGCACGGCCCGGCCGGCATCGCCCGCATCGCCCACCGCGTGCAGCGCTACACCGCCATCCTGCGCGCCGAGCTGGTCAAGCTGGGCATCAAGGTCGCCAACGACACCTTCTTCGACACGCTGCTGCTGGAGACCGGCCCCGCCACGCCGGCCATCCTCACCGCCGCCACGTGCGAGCACATCAACCTGCGCCGCGTCGACGGCGCGCGCCTGGCCGTGTCGCTGGACGAGACCGTCAGCGCCGCCGACCTGCAGGCGCTGGTCAACGTGTTCGCCGCCGGGCTGGAGCATGACGACGTCGCGCTGGACATCGAGGCGCTGGATGCCCAGGCCGCCGGCGGCATCCCCGCCGCGCTGCGCCGCCAGGGCCCGATCCTGTCGCATCCCGTCTTCAGCAGCGTGCGCTCCGAGACCGACATGCTGCGCTACCTGCGCAGGCTGGCCGACAAGGACCTGGCGCTGGACCGCACGATGATCCCGCTGGGTTCGTGCACCATGAAGCTGAACGCCACGGCCGAGATGATCCCCATCACCTGGCCCGAGTTCGCGCAGTTGCACCCTTATGCGCCGCCGTCGCAGGCCGAGGGCTACCACGACCTGATCGTGCGCCTGTCCGCCGCGCTGTGCGAGATCACGGGCTATGACAACATCAGCCTGCAGCCCAACTCGGGCGCGCAGGGCGAGTACGCCGGCCTGCTGGCCATCCGCGGCTATCACCAGGCCAACGGCCAGGGCCAGCGCAACGTGTGCCTGATCCCGTCGTCGGCCCACGGCACCAACCCCGCGTCGGCCCAGCTGGCCGGCATGGAAGTCGTGGTGGTGGCCTCGGACGACAACGGCAACGTCGACATCGACGACCTGCGCGCCAAGGTGGCCCAGGTCGGCGACACGCTGGCGGCGCTGATGATCACGTACCCGTCCACGCACGGCGTGTTCGAGGAAGCCGTCACCGAGATCTGCGACATCGTGCACGCGGCCGGCGGCCAGGTGTACCTGGACGGCGCCAACATGAACGCCATGGTGGGCGTGGCCAAGCCGGGCAAGTTCGGCTCGGACGTGTCGCACCTGAACCTGCACAAGACCTTCTGCATTCCGCATGGCGGCGGCGGTCCGGGCGTGGGTCCGGTCGCGGTGCGCGCGCACCTGGCGCCGTACCTGCCGGGCGTGCTGAACGAGCAGGGCCGCCTGTCCGCCGAGGCGCACGTCGGCCCCGTGTCGGCCGCGCCGTTCGGCTCGGCCGGCATCCTGCCGATTCCGTACGTCTACATCGCGCTGATGGGCGCCGACGGACTGAAGCGCGCCACCGAAGTGGCCATCCTGAACGCCAATTACGTGGCCACGCGCCTGCGCGATCACTACCCCGTGCTGTACGCGGGCCGCAACGGCCGCGTGGCGCACGAGTGCATCCTGGACGTGCGTCCGCTCAAGGACTCCAGCGGCATCTCGGCCGAGGACATCGCCAAGCGCCTGATGGACTACGGCTTCCATGCGCCCACCATGAGCTTCCCGGTGGCGGGCACGCTGATGGTCGAGCCGACGGAGTCCGAAGGCATTGCCGAACTCGACCGCTTCGTCGACGCGATGATCGCCATCCGCGAGGAGATCGCCCAGGTCGAACGCGGCGAACGCGATCGTGAGGACAACGTGCTGAAGAACGCGCCGCACACCGCGCAGATGCTGCTGGCCGAGGCGTGGCACCACGACTACCCGCGCCAGCAGGCGGCCTATCCGGTGGCCACGCTGCGCGATGCCAAGTACTGGCCGCCCGTGGCCCGCGTGGACAATGCCTACGGCGACCGCAACCTGATGTGCTCGTGCCTGCCGGTCGAGGCCTACGCGAACTGAGACGGTTCCGGTCCCTGATCGGACCGACCCCCCGGGGGAAGGGCGCCAGCCCGGAACCCGGGGGTTTTCTCTTGCCGCATCGGGTCGGCCACCGCCGGCCGACGGGAACAGGCCGACGCCCGCGCCGCACGAACAGGCTTCAGGACTCCCATCGTTGGCCGGTGAGGGCCTGCGACTCCATCCACAATCTCGCGGCGACGCTCTCGTCCAGCGCCTGGGCGGGCACTTTGGCCGGTGCGGGAAGACCGCGCGTTTCGCCAAGCCTGGCCGGGCCGTAGTAGGCGCCTGCCCGGGCCTGCGAGGCCGTTGCCGCGAACAGCGTTGGCAGCGCTCCTTGCGCGGCGGGCTGGAACAGGAACCACAGGCAGCGGCGCACCAGACCCGCCGTGCTCCATGCCCCAGCCCCATTGGGCAGCAGTTCGGTGCGCGAAATGCCTGGATGGGCGGCGATGCTGCGGATGCCCCAGCCCGCGGCGTCGCTGCGGCGTTGCAATTCGAGCGCGAACAGCAGGCAGGCCAGCTTGGACTGGCCGTAGGCCCGCATCGGTTGGTAAGCGCGCTGGGCCTGCAGGTCATCGAAGCTGATCGTGCCAGATCGGGCGGCGATGCTCGACAGGCTGACGACGCGCGGCGCGTCGCTCCTGCGCAGCAGGGGCAGCAGCCGGGCGGTCAGGGCGAAGTGGCCGAGATAGTTCGTGCCGAACTGCAATTCGAAGCCATCGGCCGTCTCCAGGCGCCTGGGTGGGTTCATCACCGCTGCGTTGTTGATCAATATGTCCAGGCGCTCGTGCGAACGCCCCAGGCGTTCGACGAAGACGCCGATGGAACCGAGATCGGCAAGATCCATGGCCTCGAATGCCACGTCGGAATCCGGAACGCTCTGGCGAATCCGAAGGGCGGCGGCCGCCCCTTTCGACGGGTTGCGGCCTGCGAGGATGACCTTTGCTTTCGCATGGGCCAGGGCCAGCGCGGTGTGAAAACCCAAGCCCCCCGTGCCGGTGACGACCGCGGTGCGACCGCGCTGGGAGGGAATGTCGGAAGCGGTCCAAGGAGTCATGGTTCCAGTCTGCCAGGGAAGGGGAAAGGTAAACTAAGGGCACATCAAATAAGCACTTGGTGCATATTATTCTGCACTCAGTGCAAAATGCAACAGGCTATCGACATGCCGGGAACGCTTTCTCACGCAGCACCAGCGCCCACGGAGGGCTTGCGGGAACGCAAGCGCCGTGAGACTCGGCAACGCATCGCCGAGGTCGGCCAGCGGCTGTTCCTCGCTCAGGGTTACGACGCCACCACGCTGGACGTCATCGCGGCGCAAGCCGGCATTTCGCGGCGCACCTTCTTTTCGTACTTCAAGTCGAAGGACGACATCATCCTGTTCTGGCAGGACGCCGGGTCGGCCAGCCTGCATGCGCAGCTGTTGAAGACATCGCCCGACATCGCGCCGCTCGAAGCGGTTCGTGACCTGATGATCGCGCACATCTCGGGCTACACGACCGCGCAGATGACGGCCATCGACAACCTGATGCGGTCGAGCGAATCCCTGCTTGCACGCAAGCAGGCGCACTACGCCGAGCAGGAGCAGGCGCTTTTCGAGACGCTTTGCGAGGTCTGGCGGCAGCCCGAGCGCCGGACGTCGCTGAGGATGGTGGCCATGGTGTCCATCGGCGCCCTGCGGCTGGCGCTTCAGGCCTGGAGAGAGCAGACCGGCGAGCGCAAGCCAGCGGCCCAATTCCTGCGCCACGCTTTTGACAGCCTGCGAACCGAGCTCTGAGGATCGAGCGCATCGGGCCAAGGCAAAAGGCCCGGGTGCCGGTGCAATACCGGACTCAGGCCTCAGGGTTCCATCTTCCGGCGGTCCGGCTTGGGGGGCGTTCCTTGAACGCCTTTCCCGCGCGAACCGCCGTGGCGCGCACTTACTTGGACTTGGGGGTCTTCTCCAGCAAGGCATTCACCTGGGGAACGGTCTCCAGGAAGGTCTGCACGAAGGCTTCGACGCCGTCCTTGCCGATGCCGCCGTAGGCATTGATGTCCATCTCCAGCGTGGGCTGGCTGTTGTCGTCCACATACAGGCGGCCCCAGCGGTTGTTGCGGTTCCAGTCGTTGATGACCTTGTACGGCGGCGGGGTGATCGCATCGAACACGGCCTGCAGCATCACGTTCTCGCACGCATCGTCCACGTCGCACTCGTTGAAGCGCGCATACAGCTCGCGCGCGCCGCTGGCGCCCGGGGTGATGTTCAACTCGGGCTCGCCATACTGATCGGTGCGGTGTTCGAGTTCGAAGCCCGCCGCCTCGATCAGCGAGCCGATGGTGGCCTGGTCCAGCGAGTGCAGCATCGTGCCATCGGTTTGCGGCGAGCTGTCCGAATCCAGTCCATCGGGCATGTCCGGCTCGGCTTCGCCCGTCGCGCCGACCGCGTCGGCCAGCAGCGCATCCAGCGGGATCTCCTGGCCGTTCAGCGTGGCCTTGGTTCCGTCGTAGACGAAGTCGGCCACGACATTGTCGCCGTCGACGCGGGCGACGTTCATCATCTGGGCCATGGCCAGCGCGGATTGCATCTGGTCGCTGGCCTGGGCGGCTGCCTGTTCGGGCGTGGCGCCCGCGGTGGCCACGAACGTGCGGGCCAGCAGATCCTGGGCCATCGGCCTGTTGATGGCGGCATGCGCCTGCATCGACTTGATCGCCTGGCGCACCAGGTCCTGGACCGGCGCGTCAGTGTCCTTCAGCGGCTGCAGCGCCAGCGAGTAGGTGATGCGGGCTTCGCCCTTGTCGGTCTTCCATTGGATGGGATCGATCGCCAGGGTGGGGCTGGCCACCAGCAGGTCGCGCACGTCGTTGGCGACGCGCTTCATCAGGTCTTCCGAGGCCTTGGGATTGGGCTCGGCCGCGCCGGTGGACTCCGCCATCATCGCGCTGGCCAGGTCGCTGTAGGTCTTGGCCAGCTTCTCGGAGGCCTTGCCGTCCAGGTTGGCCAGCTTGATGACGGCCTGGCCGCCGCCCATGTCGGTGGTGCCCAGGCGGAACTTGCCGACGCTGTAGGCGGCCTCGCCGCTCAGCAGCTTGTCGTCTTCGCCGATGTTCAGCTTGTAGCCCAGGTCGTCCAGGCTCATCGGATACTGCCTGCCTTGCAGTTCGACGCGCTTGACCTGCATGTTGGTGTTGCCCACGGACACGCCGAACTTGCCCATGTGGGTGTCCAGGTCCATGGCCACGCCGCTGATGGCGACCTTGTCGACCTGCTCGTCCTTCGGATTCGTGGCCACCAGCGAGTCGGCCTTGAACGAACCCTTGATCGCCTGGTTGGCGCGCTTGAACGAGCCTTCCATGGCGGCGCCGCTGAATTCCACCGTCATGCCGTCCTGGGACGCCTTGATGGGCGCCAGGCCGCCGGTGCCGGTGCTGTCGCCGTTGTAGTGGATGACCGTGTCGCTCCACAGCGGCGTCTTGCCGTCGGTCAGCGCGAAAATGGCTTTCAGGGCTTCGGTCCGGGCCACTTCGGCGTGGACGAAGGCGGCGTTGGGCATGATGTGGCCCCGCGCCAGCGCGCCGCCGGGGAACGGGCCGTGCTGCACGGTCGCGTCGATTTCCAGCATGCCGGGTTCGATGGCGAATCCCTTGTCGCCGGTGGCCGCTGCGGGAGCGGACATGGTCACGCCATATCGCACCTTGGTGGAGAAGAAGCCGCGCTCGTAGCTGACCTGGCGCAGCTCGACCTTGTACGGAGCCGGCAGGGCCTTGGCCATCTGGTCGTTGACTTCCTTCACGCGGGCAGGCGCCTCGGCCTCGATCCGCTTGCCGGTGTACCACGTGGCGCCCAGCCAGGCGACTCCACCCACGACGATTACACCAGCGACGATCGCCACACCTTTCTTCATCTTTTACGCTCGGTCGGTTATTGATGAGGCGGCTGCGCGGACGGCGAGTCGGCCGGCGCGGCCCGCGGGTTTCTGAACCCGCGGCGAGTATACCGGCGGGTTCGCAGCGAATCTCGCGGCGCCGTTACCAGCATTGTCAAAATGCAAGCGTGGCGGGCCTACAGGTCGTCCAGCGGATAGATCGGGCGGCGCACGTGCTCGTATCGCACCTGGCCGTAATCCGAGGTGGTGACGCCCATGCCGGTGCATTCGATCACCTGCGTGGCCATGTCGGCGAAGCCGGCGCGCCAGTGCACGCGGCTTTTCAGGGCGACGTAGCGTTTCTGCAGCGGATCGATGCCCGCCGACAGCAGGCAGTTCACGTCGAAGGGTTCCTGGTGGCGCGATACGATCACGATCTCGACTCGGCCCGTGTCCAGTACCACGGTCAGGCCGGTATCGTTGCGCACGCCGCGATACATGGGGCCGCGGTTCAGGTACACGCCGTCGAACACCAGCTTGACGCGGCCGGTCAGCGTCAACGGCCGGCTTTGCTGCCGCAGGGCGGGCATGGGCACCTTGCCGCCCAGTTCCAGCGTGATCTTGTGGCCCACGCCGGCGCCGGCCGCCAGCAGCGCCGCCTGCGGATCGCAGATGGCGTAGAAGGCGACGTTCTCCAGTTCCTGGCGCAGGATCTCGGCCAGCACGGCCGTGGTGTCCATCGTGCCGCCCGAACCGGTGTTGTCGTAGTGGTCCAGCAGGATCACGGGGCCGTCCGTCAGCGCCTTGGCGCGCGCGATGGCCGGCTCCAGCGGCTCGGAATGGAATACCCACTGCGCGCGGTGCCGCCAGGCGGTGTCCAGCAGTTCGTCGCGATGGCGCTGCGCGTCGGCCGGGCTGTCGTCCGTACAGACCACGGCGGAGAGGCCCGCCTCGCGGATGTCCGCGTGCGGGAAGCCGACGAAGACCGACGCGGCGATCACGCCCTGCGCCTCCAGCGTCCTGCAGCGTTCCTGCAGGGACTTGTTGGGATCGGCATGGGTGCCCTGGCACATGATGTGGGGCAGCATGGGCCTGTTGCCCCAGGCCATCACCGGACGGATCTCGCCGCGCAGCGTGCGCGCGATGGCATCCGCCGCGCGCACGCCGGCTTCGCGGATGTCCACGTGCGGATAGGTATGGAAGCCCGTGATCACCGTGGCGTGGCGCACGATGTCGTCGTACATATTGGCGTGCATGTCCAGCGTCACGCCCACGGGCGTGGCAGGATCGATCCCGCGCAGCCGGGCGAGCAGCGCGCCCTCGGCATCCTCCACGCCCTCGGCCACCATGGCGCCGTGCAGGTCCAGCAGGATGGCGTCGAAGCCGCCGCGCCGCACTTCGTCCAGGATCAGGCCGCACAGGCGCTCGTAGGTGTCGCGGTCGGTGGGCGCGCTGGGCCAGGACTCGGCGGCCACCGGCACGACGATCTCGGCCCCTTCGCGGCGCGCGACCTCGATGTAGCCGCCCAGTCCGCTGTCGGTCCCTTCATAGGCGCGGATGGCGCGCTCGCCGGACAGTATCTCGGGGTTGCCGCGGAAGAACCGTTCCAGCGGGGTGGGCACGGGCGAGAACGTGTTCGTCTCGTGCTTGATCATTGCCAACAGCCAACGCATCGCATGCTCCCTGTCGAATGACGCGAAGACGGGCGGGGCCCGCCCGCGAGGCGCTTCGTGCGGGATAGAGCCCGTGGTCAGGCGCTATCCGGCGCGCAGCGGCCGGAAATTGCGGAAATCCCAGTCGCGCCCCGGAGCAGCCGCAAGCAGGGCGCGGGTGTAGTCATGCCGTGGCGACACCAGCACCGTCCGCGCGGGACCGGTCTCGACCACGCGGCCTTGCAGCATCACGGCGATAGTGTCGCAGACCTGCGCGGCCACGCGCAGGTCGTGCGTGATGAAGAGGATGCTGACGCCGGTGCGCTGGCGCACGTCTTCCAGCAGGTCCAGCACCTGGGCCTGCACGGACACGTCCAGCGCCGAGACGGCTTCGTCGGCCACCAGCACCTGCGGCTCCATCACCAGCGCGCGCGCGATGCACAGGCGCTGGCGCTGTCCGCCCGAGAACTGGTGCGGATAGCGCCGCATGGCGTCGGGCCCGATGCCGACCACGCCCAGCATGGCTATCGCGCGGGCCTGCGCCTGGCCGCGCGGCATGCCGAAGTTCAGCAGCCCCTCGATCAGCGAGTCGCCCACGGTGCGGCGAGGATTGAGCGAGCGGTAGGGGTCCTGGAAGACGATCTGCACGCGCTTGCGCATCTGCCGCAGCGCCGCGCCGGACAGGCGGGCCAGGTCGGTATCGCCCATCGACAGGCTGCCGTGCGTGGGCTCGATCAGCCGGGCGACGCAGCGCGCCACCGTGGACTTGCCCGAGCCCGATTCGCCGACCAGGCCCAGGATCTCGCCGCGCCGCAGCGTCAGGTCGACGTCCGTGGCGGCCACGATGCCGCGCGCGCGCATCGACAGCAGTCGTGGCGAGGAATAGGTGCGGCCCAGGCCGCGCACCTGCAGCACGACGTCGTCCTTCAGGGGAGTGTGCCGCATGGGCGCCAGGCTGGGCACGGATGACACCAGCCGGCGCGTGTAATGGTGCGCCGGCCGCGCCAGGATGTCGTCGCGCGTGCCGGTCTCGATCAGGTCGCCGCGGTTCATCACGACGATGCGGTCGGCGATCTCGGCCACCACCCCGAAGTCGTGCGTGATGAGCAGCACCGCCGTGCCGTGCTTGTGCTGCAACTCGCGGATCAGCGCCAGGATCTGCCGCTGCGTGGTCACGTCCAGCGCCGTGGTGGGCTCGTCGGCGATCAGCAGCGCGGGTTCCAGGATCAGCGCCATCGCGATGACGATGCGCTGGCGCTGGCCGCCCGACAGCTCGTGCGGATAGGCGTCGTAGATGCGTTCGGGATCGGGCAGGTGCACCGAGCGGAACATCTCCAGCACGCGGGCACGCCGTTCGCCGCGGGCCATGCGCCGATGCAGCCGCAGCACTTCGTCGACCTGGCGGCCGACGCGGTGCACCGGGTTCAGCGCGGTCATGGGTTCCTGGAACACCATGGCCATGCGGGTGGCGCGCAATCGACGCAGGCGCCGCGGGCTGGCGGCCAGCACGTCCTCGTCCTGCAACAGGATCGCGCCGCCTTGCGCGGCCAGCGCGCCCTGGGGCAGCAGCCCCATCACGGCCAGCGCGGTGACCGACTTGCCGGAGCCCGATTCGCCCACCACACAGACCGTTTCGCCCGCGTGCACGTCCAGGCTCAGGTTGCGCACCACTTGCGCGCCGCTGTCGGCGGCCCGCACCGTCAGGCCGCGCAGCGACAGGATGGGGGCGCTCGTATTGGAATTGCCGGCGTGGCGCGCCGGCTGGGACGGCGCCGCCGCCAGGCCAGGGACGCCACGCGCGGGCAGGCCCCGCGGGTCGAAGGCATCGCGCAGCGCATCGCCCAGGATGTTGATGCTCAGCACCGTCAGCGACAGGAACAGCCCGGGAAACAGGATCAGGCCGGGCAGCAGGCGGAAGTACACGCGGCCTTCGGACATGATGTTGCCCCAGGAGGCGAGCTCGGGCGGCACGCCCGCGCCCAGGAATCCCAGGATGGCCTCGGTCAGCATGGCCGAGGCGAACACGTAGGTGGCCTGCACCGTCAGCGGCGCCACCGTGGCGGGCAGCAGGTGCCGCCACACCAGTTGCGGCAGCGGCGTGCCCAGCGCCAGCGCGGCCTCGACGTAGGGTTCGCCGCGCACGCTCAGGATCTGGCCGCGCACCAGCCGCACCACGCGGGGAATCTCGGGCAGCGTGATGGCGAACAGCACCGTGCCCAGGCTGGCGCCGGACACCGACACCAGCGCGATGGCCAGCAGGATGCCGGGAATCGCCATCAGGGCATCCATCACGCGCATGATGGGGCCGTCCAGCCAGCGGAACCAGCCCGCCAGCACGCCCAGCGCCAGGCCTGCCGCCGTGCTGGCCAGCGCCGCGCCCAGGCCGGCCGCCAGCGACACGCGCGCGCCGTAGGCCACGCGCGACCACACGTCGCGGCCGAAGGCGTCGGTGCCGAACAGGAAATCGCCGAATGGCGGCTTCAGGCGCGAGCCCGGCGCGATGGCGGTGGGATCCACCGTGCCCAGCCAGGGCGCGAACAGCGCCATCAGCGCCATCAGCGCCAGCACGGCCAGCGCCAGCAGCACGGGCGCGCCGCGCAGCTCGCGGCGCACGCGCCGCCAGGCGCCGGCTTCGGCGGGCAGGCGCGCGGGCAGTGCGGCGGCGGTGTCGTTGGGTGGGGCCATCGCGTCAGTAGCGGATGCGTGGATCGAACGCCGCGTAGGCGCAATCGACCACCAGGTTGACCAGCACGTACAGCGCGGCGAAGAACAGCGTCAGTCCCTGGATGACGGGATAGTCGCGCGCCAGCACGGCCTCGACCACCAGCCTGCCCAGGCCAGGGATGTTGAACACCGACTCGGTGACGACCACGCCGCTGATCAGTAGCGCAATGCCCAGCCCCACGACCGTGGCGATCGGCACCGCCGCGTTGCGCAGCGCATGGCCCAGCAGCACGCCGGTCTCGCCACGGCCCTTGGCGCGTGCCGTGCGGATGAAGTCTTCGCCCATGACCTCGATGAGGCTGGTGCGGGTGATGCGCGCGATCAGCGCGACGTACACGGTGGACAGGGCCAGCGCGGGCAGGATCAGCCGCTGCAGCCAGGGCCACAGCCCGCCCGAAAGCGGCGTGTAGCCCTGGATGGGCAGCCAGGCCAGCTCGATGGAGAACAGCCAGATCAGTGCGTAGCCGGTGACGAACACCGGCACCGAGAATCCCAGCACCGACACGCCCATCACGGCGCGGTCCAGCAGCCGGCCTTGCCGCCAGGCGGCCAGGACGCCCAGCGGAATCGCCACGGCCAGCGTGACGGCCAGCGTGAGCGCGGCCAGGCCCAGCGTGGGTTCGAGCCGGCGGGCGATCAGTTGAGAAACCGGCGTGCCCGACATCAGCGAGGCGCCCACGTTGCCTTGCAGCAGGTTGCCGCCCCAGATCAGGAACTGTTCGGCCAACGGCTTGTCCAGCCCCATGGCCTGGCGGATCTGCGCCACGCGCTCGGGCGTGGCGGCGTCGCCCGCCATGACCACCGCGGGGTCGCCCGGGGCCAGCCGCAGGATGGCGAACACCACCACGGCCACCAGTGCCAGTACGGGCAGGGTGGCCAGCAGCCGGCGCAGGATGAACAGCGGCATGGCGGGGTGGGCCAAGGCGCGTTCAGGGCGCGCGGCCGACGTTCCAGAACACGAACGCGGGGGCGCGCACCAGCCCGGTCAGCTTGGTGGAATACACCGTGGGCACGGCCATCTGGCCCAGCGGCACGTACAGCCCTTCGTCGATGCCGATGCGCTGCAGCTCGTCCGCGATGCGCTTCTGTTCGGCCGGATCGGCGCTCAGGGCGAAGCGCGTGCGCAGTTCCTCGACCCGCGGCACGTCGGGCCAGCCGAACCAGGCGTTGTCGCCGCTGGCCGCGGCGGGCGCGGAACGCACCGGATCCATGATGTCGGTGGCGTACCAGTTGGTGTTGTGGATGCTCCAGCCGCCCTGCGCAACCGGGGCCTTCGAGGCCCGGCGCGTGGCGACCGTCTGCCAGTCCATCGCCGCCAGGCTGACGTTGAAGCCGGCCGCGCGCAGCGCCTGCGCCATCACCACCGGCTGCGGGCTGAGCGTGCCCAGGTCGGTGGCCTGCATCATCAGCACGGGTGTGTTGTCGTAGCCGGCCTCCTTCAGCAGCGCGCGGGCCTTTTCGGGATCCGCGCGCACGACCATCCCGCTGCCCGCGTCGCTCTCGAAAGGCGTGCCGCAGCCCCACAGCGACCCGCAGGTGCGCCAATATTTGGGGTTGCCCACCAGCGCCTTCATCACGTCTTCCTGGCCGATCGCATACATGGCGGCCTGGCGGACCTTCTTGTCGTCGAAGGGCGGCTGCGTGAAGTTGAAGCGGTACATCACGTAGTAGCTGACCGGGCTGATCGTCTCTTCCTTCAGGTCGGGGTTGCCCTCGACCATGGGCAGCAGGTCGTACGGGAACTGCTCGACGAAGTCGATCTCGCCGCCCAGCAGCGCGTTGGCCGCCGTCAGCGCATCCGGCATCACGTCCCATTCGACCTTGTCCACCTTGACGACCTTGCCGCCGGCCATGCCGCTGGGCGGCTCCTGGCGCGGCACGTAGTCGGCGTTCTTCACGTACACGGTGCGCACGCCGGGATTGAACTCGGCCATCTTGAAGGGACCCGAGCCGGTGAAATCCGTGATCGGCTTGCCCAGCGGGGTTTCCGCCACGCGCCTGGGCATCATGAAGGCGGCCGTGCCCGTGGGCTTGGACAGGGCGCGCAGCGCCAGGTCGGTGGGTTCCTTCATGATGATGCGGAAGGTCTTCTCGTCCACCACGTCGATGCGGTCGGTGAACTTCAGCATCGTGCGGCCCATGATGTCGCCGGCCGCCCAGCGCCGGATGGACGCGACGCAGTCTTCCGCCGTGACGGGCGTGCCATCGTGCCACTTCAGGCCCGGCCGCAGCGTCATCGTGTAGGTCTTGTGGTCTTCCGAGATCTCCCACTTCTGCAGCATCTGCGGCTGGATCCTGTTGTCGGCGTCGGTGGCCAGCAGCGTGTCGTAGATCATGTAGCCGTGCCACGTCGTGATGTAGGCCGTGGTGGCGTGCGGATCGGTCAGCCGCAGCGGCGAATTCATGACAGCCTTGATGACCGACTCGGCGTGCGCGGCGGCGGTGGCCGCGAGCATCGTGGTGGCCAGTGCGAACGTACGCAGATGCCTCAGCATGGTGTTTCCCCTGTGTCGTGGGCCGGCGGGGCGTCGCCCGGCCAGCGCTGCATGATGCGCTTGTCTTTGGTGTGGAAGCGCACGGCGTCTTCGCCTGGGGATTGCGCGTCGCCGGGCAGGGCGCCTGTCCAGCCGCCGAAGGCTTGCCATGTCCGCGCCGCGGGCACGGGCACGTTGATGCCCGCCAGGCCGGTCCGGACCTGGCGCCCGAAGGCGAGCGCCGTGTCGCCGTCCGTGGTGAAGCACGATGCCGCGTTGGCGGATCCGTGGGCGTTGACCAGCGCGATCGCCGTGGCCAGGTCGGGCACGCGCAGGATGTTGAGCACCGGTCCGTGGATTTCTTCGCGATAGATGTTCATGCGCGGCGCCACGTGATCGAACAGCGTGCCGCCCAGGAAGAAGCCGCGTTCGTGGCCAGGCACGGAAAGCCCCCGCCCGTCCACCAGGAGCGTGGCGCCCGAGGCCTCGCCATCCTCGATGTAGCGCATCACGGCCATGCGATGCTGGGGGGTCGGCAGCGGCCCCAGTTGCGCGCCTGGCGACAGTCCATCGCCGATGGCCAGCGCACGCACGCGCGGCGCCAGCCGTTCGGCCAGCGCGTCGCCGATATCGCCCACCGCCACGGCGACCGCGTTGGTCATGCCGCGCAGGCTGGCCGAGCCGAAGGCACCCGCCATCAGCGCGTCGGCGGCGCGGTCCAGGTCGGCATCGGGCATGACCACGATGTGATGTTTCGCGCTGCCCAGCGCCTGCACGCGCTTGCCGTGCCTCGTGGCTTCGGTGTGCACGTCCTGGGCGACCGGCGTGGAGCCGATGAAGGAGATGGCGGCGATGTCGCGATGGGCGATCAGCGTATCGATGGCCTGCTTGTCGCCGAACAGCACATTGAAGGCGCCGTCGGGCAGCCCGGCCTGCCGCAGCAGGTGGGCCATGCGCAATGCCGCGGACGGCGTGCGCTGCGACGGCGTGAGGATGAAGACGTTGCCGCACGCCAGCGCCAGCGCGAATTGGGCGCACGGCGCCAGCAGCGGCAGGCTGGACGGCGTGATGCCCAGCACGATGCCCAGGGGAGGGCGGGCGCGCCAGCGGTCGATGCCGTTCTCGGCCGAGGCCGCGCGCCGGGTGTCCAGTTGCCGCACGGTCTCGCAGGCGTGCGCGACCGCCTCGATGCCCAGCGCCACCTCGTCCAATGCTTCGGCGAGCACCTTGCCGTGCTCGCGCACGATCAGTTCCGCCAGTTCGTCCTGGTGCTGTTGCAGCAGGCCCTGGAACCCGGCCAGCACCTGAGCGCGTTGCCGGGATGGGGTGGCGGACCAGGCAGGAAAAGCCATGCCCGCGGCGGCCAGCGCCCCATCGATTTCCATGGGGCCGGCCAGGGGTACCGAGCGCGCGATCGTGCCCTCGGCGGGATCGAAACCGTCCGCGTAGCGTCCGCTGCGGCCCTCGTAGGCCAGGCCGTTGATGTAGTGGCTCAGTTGCTTCATTCTCGTGCCGCGATGACGCCTGTCAGGCGATGTCCTTCAAGACCTTGCCGATGCGCTCGAAGATCTCGCCGATCTGCGCTTCATCGATGATCAGCGGCGGAGAGATCGCCAGGATGTCGCCGGTATAGCGCACCAGCAGGCCCTGGTCGAAACATTTCTGGAAAGCCTCGGCGGCGCGGGCGCCCGGCGCGCCATGGCGCGGCGCCAGCTCGATGCCCGCCACCAGGCCCAGGTTGCGCACGTCGATCACGTTCGGCGCGCCCTTGAGCGAATGCGCGGCGGCCTCGAAGGCGGGCGACAGCGTGCGCGCGCGTTCGAACAGGCCTTCGCGGCGATAGATGTCCAGCGCGGCCAGGATGGCCGCGGTGGCCAGCGGATGCGCCGAATAGGTGTAGCCGTGGAAGAACTCGATCCCGCCTTCCACGCTGCCCACGATGGCGTCGTGCACTTCGCGGCGCACCGCGACCGCGCCGGCCGGCACCGCGGCGTTGCTCACGCCCTTGGCCATGGTGATCAGGTCGGGCGTGACGCCGAAGAACTCGCTGGCGGTGGCCGCGCCCAGGCGGCCATAGGCGGTGATGACTTCGTCGAAGATCAGCAGGATGCCGTGCCTGGCCGTGATCTCGCGCAGCTTCTCCAGGTAGCCCTTGGGCGGAATCAGCACGCCGGTCGAGCCGGCCATCGGCTCGACGATGACGGCCGCGATGGTCGAGGCGTCATGCAGCGTGACCAGGCGCTCCAGTTCCTCGGCCAGATGCGCGCCCCAGGCGGGCTGGCCCTTGGACCAGGCATTCTGCTGCAGGTTGTGCGTGTGCGGCAGGTGATCGACCGCGGGCAGCAGCGCGCCCGAGAAGGTCTTGCGGTTGGGCGAGATGCCGCCCACCGAGATGCCGCCGAAACCGACGCCGTGATAGCCGCGCTCGCGGCCGATCAGCCTTGTGCGCTGGCCCTCGCCGCGCGCACGGTGATAGGCCAGGGCGATCTTCAGGGCGGTGTCGACCGACTCGGACCCCGAATTGGTGAAGAAGATGCGGTCCAGCCCCGGGGGCATGAAGCCCGCCACGGCGCTGGCAGCCTCGAAGGCCTGGGGATGCGCCAGCTGGAAGCCGGGCGCGTAGTCCAGCGACGCCGCCTGGCGTGCGATGGCCTGCACGATCTCGGCGCGGGCATGCCCGGCATTCACGCACCACAGGCCCGCCGTGCCGTCCAGGATGCGGCGCCCATCGCCCGACGTGTAGTACATGCCCTCGGCGTGGGCCAGCATCCGGGGCTTGGCCTTGAACTGTTTGTTGGCGGTGAAAGGCATCCACAGATGGGACAGGTCGGGCTGGCCGGCGGGGGCATTCATGGCGGACTCCGTTGAAGACGCTTTTTTTCGGGGAAACGGCTGGCTGTGATCCGGGCACGGCTGGCCTGGCGGGAATCGATCGATGCGGGTTGGCCCGGTCCCTCCGCGACTATAAATCGATTCGGTGCCTATCAGGCCGCCGTCCCGGTTTCGGCGGCGCCGGCCGGCGCCCTTGGCACGCCAGGCCGGCATGACGGGTGTCCGGCAGGCGCGGCGATTCCACGGTGCCCGCGCAGGCCGCGCGCGCGATGGCACGGCGGCCCGGCCGCGCGCCGGCCGCCATCGCTCGCGTAGATGTCTCTGCAAGGCCGGCGGACCCTTCCGGCCTTGCACCGCCAGGCCGCGCCAGGCCGGAAGGGTCCGTCAGCTCGCCACGCGTTGGTACGTCACGAAGTCGTAGGGGTAGCCGTTCTCGGGTGGCTGCGGCAGGCGTTCGGTTTCCTTCCACTGGCCCGCGGGCAGTTCCGGGAACCAGGCATCGCCATCGACCTGCGCATGCACTTCGGTGGCGATGATGCGGTCGGCGCGCGGCAGCGCCAGCGTGTAGATCTGCGCGCCGCCGATCACGAAGGCTTCCTGGTCGGCGGGGCAGGCGGCCAGGGCGGCCTCCAGCGAGGGGACGACCACCGCGCCTTGCGCCTCGTAGCCGGGATTGCGCGTGATGACGATGTTGGCGCGGCCCGGCAGCGGGCGGCCCAGCGATTCCCAGGTGTTGCGGCCCATCACGATGGGATGGCCCAGCGTGTTGCGCTTGAAATGTGCCAGGTCGCCCGGCAGTTTCCAGGGCAGGGCGTTGTCGCGGCCGATGACGCGGTTGTCGGCATAGGCCACGATGAGGAAGAGGCGGGACGGCATGGGCAGGCAATCGCGGGTAGGGGGGGCGTGGGTTCAGACGGCCATGGGGGCGGTCAGCGGCGGATGGTGCCGGTAGCCTTCGAGCTGGAAATCTGACGGCTCGACGCGCTCCAGCCATTCGGGCTCGTACCTGCCGGTCTGCGCGTGGTCGGGAATGCGGTCGCTCAGCACCAGCCGGGGCGCCTCGTAGGGCTCGCGGCGCAGTTGCTCCCGCAGCATGTCCACGTGGTTCTCGTAGATGTGCGCGTCGCCGATGAAGTACGTGAACCAGCGCGGCGTATAGCCCGTCAGCCGGCCGACCAGATGCGTCAGGGCCGCGCCTTCGGCCAGGTTGAAGGGCGTGCCCAGGCCCAGGTCGTTGGAGCGGATGTACAGGCACAGCGAGATCTCCCGGCGCGCCTGGTTGACCAGGAACTGGTAGAGCAAGTGGCAGGGCGGCAGCGCCATTTCCTCCAGTTGCGCCCAGTTCCAGCCGTGGAACAGGATGCGGCGGCTGCCCGGATCCGCGATGATGGTGTCCAGGCACGCGCGCAATTGGTCGATGGCCTTGTACAGCACGACGCTGCCCGCCGCCGACGAGCCTTCGGGCTCGTCCAGCACGCCGACACGGCGGTAGCCGCGCGCCAGGGCGTCGGCCATCTGCGCCTCGCTGTGCGGCTGGCCCGGCGCAATGGTTTTATAGGCGGGCCATTGGCGCCACTGCACACCGTAGACCGGGCCGAGATCGCCTTCGCTCAACCGGTACGGATTGGCCAGCCATGCCGCGTTCTCGTTGGCGTTCTGGTCCC
The DNA here is from genome assembly GCF_900078705.1 of Bordetella ansorpii. Lineage (GTDB taxonomy): Bacteria > Pseudomonadota > Gammaproteobacteria > Burkholderiales > Burkholderiaceae_B > Bordetella > Bordetella ansorpii_A. The sequence continues at coordinate 649,614 of NZ_FKIF01000006.1, read as the reverse complement.
AGACTTTACAGCCCAGTGCGTTGAACTCGGCGGCATTGCGGCTGGCGCGCATGAAGCCCACCAGTTCGCCGATGGCGGACTTGAACGCCAGCTTCTTGGTGGTGACGGCGGGGAACCCCTGCTGAAGATCGAACTTCATCATCGCACCGGGCAGGCTGAGCGTGCGCACGCCTGTGCGGTTTTCCTGCCAGGTGCCGTTGTCGAAGACGTCCTGGACGAGGGCGAGGTATTGCTTCATGGCGTTCCTTTCATGCCGTGCGGCCGCACGGGTGTTGCGGTTCAGGCCGGGGCCTGGGTGTCGACGATGTCGACGGTGAAGCCGAGCTCGGCCGTCTTGGCCAGCATGGCCGATGCCGAGCAGTACTTCTCGTGCGACAGCTGCACGGCGCGCTCGACCGCCGCGCGCGGCAGGTTGGCGCCGGTGACGGTGAAGGCGAAGTTGATGCGGGTGAACACCTTGGGGTCGGTGTCGGCCCGGTCGGCCTCGAGTTTGACGCTGCAGCCAGTGACGGCATGGCGGCCGCGCTTGAGGATCAGCACCACGTCGTACGCCGTGCAGGCGCCGGTGCCGGCCAACAGCATTTCCATGGGGCGGGGCGCCAGGTCATGGCCGCCGCCGTCGACGGCGCCGTCCATCACCGCCACGTGGCCGCTGCCCGTGCTGGCGGTGAACAGCATGCCGGAGGGGCCGCCCCAGTCGATCGTGCATTCCATCTTCAGGTCCTTGGGCGGCCCGGGGCCGCGTCCAGTCTATATAGGTAGGAGTAAAAGGCCGGCATCCCCTCGCCGGGCGCGCCAGGCACGTCCGTTGCTCGACGGGATCCAGATCAAAAAACCGATGATACCCGGCCCTTACAATCAGGGGATCAGAGTCCCGCCCGCCGTCAGGGGCTGGCCATCGTCCAAGGAGTCCATCATGTCCGCGCCTTTCCTTCCCGCCCCGTTCTTCGCGCGCCGCGCCGGTCCGCTGGACGCGCTGCTGGGCGAGGCCGACCGGGCGCTGCGCGTGCTGTCGCGCGCGGCCACCGCCAGCCGGCCGTATCCCGCCGACGCCCCCGAGGCCGCCGATACTCTGGACGAGCGCGAACGACGCCATGCCGCCGGCCTGATGCGCGTCAATCATGTGGGCGAGGTCTGCGCCCAGGCGCTGTACCGGGGCCAGGCCGTGGCATGCCGCGACGAGGCGGCGCGCAACCTGATGCATTCGGCCGCCGCCGAAGAGGTCGACCATCTGGCCTGGTGCGACCGCCGCCTGCGAGAACTCGACAGCCGTCCCAGCCTGCTGAACCCGTTGTGGTACGCGGGCTCGTTCGCATTGGGAGTGCTGGCCAGCGCCGCCGGGGCGCCGCGCAACCTGGGCTTCATGGCCGAGACCGAGCGCCAGGTCGAGGAGCACCTGGACAGCCACCTGCGCACCCTGCCCGAGCAGGACCGGCGCTCGCGCCAGATCGTGCGCCAGATGCGCGACGAGGAAGCGGCGCATCGCGCCAGCGCCGAACGCGCGGGCGGGGTGGCGCTGCCCGCGCCCGTGCGCGGCGCCATGCGCGCCATGTCCAAGGTGATGACCCGCACGGCTTATTGGATCTGAAGACCCTGCTGCCAGCATGGGATGGTGCATCGCGCAAAAAAAGGCGTTGCCGGCAGGCAGGCGCCTTTTCCCTAGCACGCACCGCGGGGCGGTGTTGCTAGGGTTTGCATGTAAGGGTTAGCCCAGCCATTCGCCGGATAAGTCGACAAGATTTGGACTATCTCCCTGGGAAGCCCAAGGTTGAGGGCGGAAATTCCGTCCAATCCCGAGGCGATTTCGCAACATATGGCTTTTCTGCCGCGGCGCTTCAAAAAATTCTTGCATCGCACAAATCGTTTGGGTAAGATTCGTACATCGGATGTCGAAACGCAAACGGCGCGGTGCAAAACCCCGGTTGCAACGGTTCTGGCAAATGCCCAACCTAGACATGCCACGGTTGTCTCCTCCACCCTCCTCCTTTGGTGGATTTAGCCCGAGATCTCACGATCTCGGGCTTTTTTTTATCTTGCGCTAATGCGTCCCCGATAAAATCGACTTGCGGACGTGTTCTCATGGTTTTCCCGAACGTTACAATGCCTCGATGCGCGGGGTGACCGCGCCATGGGCAGAGCCGCTTGCAACCCCCCTGGGCCGCCTTCGGTCTCGTTACGAACTTTACCCAGGGCTTGCACTTCTCTGGTGTCTCGCATACACAGGCGTTACATCAGCCGCCCATAATGGCAACCCTGTCTCGACAGACCATCCAAAGGTGATTCAGTGACCTGGCTGTATATCTGCGTGGTCGCGTTCATGGTGGGGGGACTCATCGTGGCGTCCGAGCGCTGGCACGGCGCTTTCACGGGCGACAGCGACTTCAACAAACCGCAGGCCTCGCATGCGCGGGCCACGCCGCGCGTGGGCGGCCTGGCCGTGCTCGCCGGCTCGCTGGCGGGACTGCTGGTGCTCGGCCCCAGCAACATGACCCTCACCTGGCTCTGGCCCGCATTGTTCGTCTCCGCGCTGCCCGTGTTCGTGGCCGGCCTGCTGGAAGACATCACGAAAGACATCGGCGCCAGCCGCCGCCTGCTGGCCGCGTTCGGTTCGGCCGCCATTGCCTGGTGGTTGCTGGGCGGCGTCAGCAAGGTCGGCATCTCGTGGGCCGACTGGGTGCTGTCGTACTGGCCGGTTTCCCTGATCTTCACCATGTTCGCCGTGGGCGGCTGCACGCACGCCCTGAACATCGTCGACGGCATGAACGGCCTGGCCGGCATGGTGGCCACGCTGATGGCCGTCTCCATCAGCCTGGTGGCGCTGCAAGTGGGCGACGCGCCCATCTTCATGATCTCCGCCGCGCTGGCCTCGGCCACGCTGGGCTTCCTGGTCTGGAATTTCCCGTTCGGCCGCGTCTTCCTGGGCGATGGCGGGGCGTATTTCCTCGGATTCATGCTGGCCGAGCTGGCCGTGCTGCTGGTCGTGCGCAATCCCTCGGTCTCGCCGTTCTACGCGCTGGCGGTCCTGTTCTATCCCGTCTTCGAGACCGGTTTCTCGATCTGGCGGCGCCGCTTCAAGCGCGGCGTGCCGGTTGACCAGCCGGACGCGCTGCACCTGCATCAGCTGGTCTTCCGCCGCCTGGTGCGTGTCACGTTCAGCCGGGGCCGCCGCCACGCGGTGCCCGCGCTGTGCAACGCCATGGCCTCTCCTTACATGTGGGTGCTGGCCCTGATCGGCCTGGTGCCCGCCACCATCTGGTGGGACAACGCCTGGTTCCTCTGCGGCAGCCTGGTGGTGTTCGCCAGCGTCTACACCTGGCTCTACATGCGCCTGGTGTCCTGGCGGCGCCCCGGTTGGCTGCTGCTTCCGTCGGTGCTTCGCACGCCTTGAGGCACCCCTTCCGCTCGCGCGGGCACCATCGCGGCCTCATGGCCGCCGGGGCAGTGCTGCCATCCCATTCACAGCCTTGCACCGCCTGGATGGCGACCGCGTTGTATTCCCTCTGAAATCTGAATTGCGGTTCCGATCCGCCGAAACAAGGAAGAGTTATGTTGCGTATTCAGGATGTGAAACTGGCCGTCGTCGGTCTCGGTTACGTCGGTCTGCCGCTGGCGGTCGAATTCGGCAAGAAGCGCTCCGTCATCGGCTTCGACATCAACACGCGCCGTATCGACGCGCTGAAGTCCGGCCACGACCACACGCTGGAAGTCGAGGATGCAGAGCTGGCCAGCGCCAAACACCTGTCGTACTCCGCCCAGCGCGACGACCTGAAGGCCGCCAACGTCTATATCGTCACGGTGCCCACGCCCATCGACGAATACAAGAACCCTGACCTGACGCCGCTGATCAAGGCCAGCGAAACCATCGGCGCCGTGCTCAAGCGCGGCGACATCGTCATCTACGAATCCACTGTCTACCCCGGCGCCACCGAGGAAGACTGCGTGCCCGTGCTCGAACGCGTGTCGGGCCTGAAGTTCAACGAAGATTTCTACGCCGGCTACAGCCCGGAGCGCATCAACCCGGGCGACAAGGAACACCGCGTCAGCACCATCAAGAAGGTCACCTCGGGCTCGACGCCCGAGGTCGCCGACCTGGTCGACGCGCTGTACGGCGAGATCATCGTCGCCGGCACGCACAAGGCCTCCAGCATCCGCGTGGCCGAGGCCGCCAAGGTCATCGAGAACACCCAGCGCGACGTCAACATCGCCCTGATCAACGAACTGGCCCTGATCTTCAACAAGATGGGCATCGACACCGAGTCCGTGCTGAAGGCCGCCGGCACTAAGTGGAACTTCCTGCCGTTCCGTCCGGGGCTGGTGGGCGGCCACTGCATCGGCGTGGACCCGTACTACCTGACCCACAAGGCGCAGTCGATCGGCTACAACCCGGAAATCATCCTGGCCGGCCGCCGCCTGAATGACTCGATGGGCGGCTACGTGGTGTCGCAACTGGTCAAGTGCATGACCAAGAAGCGCATCCACGTGCAGGGCGCGCGCGTGCTGGTGATGGGCCTGACCTTCAAGGAAAACTGCCCCGACCTGCGCAACACCCGCGTGGTCGACATCGTGAAGGAACTGGGCGAGTACGACGTGGCGGTCGACGTGTACGATCCGTGGGTGGATGCCGAGGAAGCGCAGCACGAGTACGGCTTCAAGCCGGTGGCGCAGCCCAGGGACGGCGCCTACGATGCGGTCATCCTGGCCGTGGCGCACCACCAGTTCGTCGAAATGGGCGCGCAGGCCATCCGCAAGCTGGGCAAGCCGGCCCACGTGCTGTACGACCTGAAGTACGTGCTGGCTCCGCAAGACGCCGACCTGCGCCTGTAAACCCATAACCATCGGAATCAGGAGAGCGAATGAGCACTCGCTACGAACAGATCCTCGCGCAACTGCGTCAACAGCCTCGCAAGTGGCTGGTGACCGGATGCGCGGGCTTCATCGGCTCCAATCTGCTGGAGCACCTGCTGGCCCTGGACCAGGAAGTCGTCGGCCTCGACAACTTCGCCACGGGCCACCGCCGCAATCTCGACGAAGTCCAGCGCAGCGTCACGCCGCAGCAGTGGGCGCGCTTCCAGTTCATCGAGGGCGACATCCGTGATCCGGAAACCTGCCAGAAGGCCACGCAGGGCGTGCAGCACGTGCTGCACCAGGCCGCGCTGGGATCGGTCCCGCGCTCGCTGAAAGACCCGGTCACGACCAACGGCGTGAACATCGGCGGCTTCCTGAACATGCTGGTGGCCGCGCGCGACGCGCAGGTGCAATCCTTCGTGTACGCCGCGTCCAGTTCCACCTACGGCGATCATCCCGGCCTGCCCAAGGTCGAGGACACCATCGGCAAGCCGCTGTCTCCGTACGCGGTCACCAAGTACGTCAACGAACTGTACGCCGACGTGTTCGCGCGGTCGTACGGGTTCGGCAGCGTCGGCCTGCGCTACTTCAACGTGTTCGGCAAGCGCCAGGATCCCGAGGGCGCCTACGCCGCGGTCATTCCCAAGTGGACGGCCGCGATGATCCGCGGCGAGGAAGTCGTCATCAACGGCGACGGCGACACCAGCCGCGATTTCTGCTTCATCGAGAACGCGGTGCAGGCGAACCTGCTGGGCTCGCTGGCGCAGCCCGAAGGCGTCAACCAGGTCTATAACGTGGCCTACAGCGGCCGCACCACGCTGAACCAGCTGTTCGACTTCCTGAAGCAGACGCTGGCGCAGCAGGGCGTGAGCTACGACAAGCCGGCCAAGTATGCCGACTTCCGGGCGGGCGACGTGCGGCACTCGCAGGCCGACATCGGCAAGGCCGGCAAGCTGCTGGGCTACCAGCCGGCGTACGACATCCTGCGCGGCCTCGAAACCGCCATGCCCTGGTACACGCAGTTCCTGCGTTAGAGAGATGAAGGCCCCGCCCTACGCGCTGTCGCGCGCCCCCCAGGGGGCGGCACTGGCGGACCGGCAGAGCCGGATCCGCCGTGCCCTGGCTCAGGCCGGGTTCTTTCATGCGCCGTCGGTGGCGTGCAGCACCGTGAACAGCTTGATTTGAAAGCGCTCATTCGCCGATTCGAAAATGTCCACCCGGACCATCAACGCATCTTCAAGGGTGCGTTCCGGGTGGCGCTCTTCCTGATACTGGGCAAGGCCGCCGGCGCGCTGAAGGAAATGGCCGTGGCGTACCGCTACGGCATCAGCGACGCCGTCGACGCCTACCAGTTCACCCTGACCATGGCCAACTGGCTGCCCGTCACGCTGGTGGGTTCGCTGTCGGTCGTCCTGATTCCCGTGCTGGTGAAACTGCGGCGCACGCCGCAGCACGAGCGCGACCGTTTCGTCCAGGAATTGCAGGGCATCACGCTGCTGATCGGCATCGCGCTGGCGGTGCTGACCGCCGTGGCGTGGCCCTGGGTGCTGCGCTGGCTGGGGCCCGGGCTGTCGCCCACCGTGGCGGGCATGACGCACGAACTGCTGTTCGCGTTCGTGCCGGTGTCCGCCTTGCTGCTGATCGCCGGCATCAGCGCCGCGCGCCTGCGGGCGCACGAGCGGCACGTCAATACCTTGCTGGACAGCGTGCCCGCCGTGGCCACGCTGGCCTGGGTGATGCTGGCCGCCACCACCTCCGACAACGTCGGTCCGCTGTTGTGGGGCACGCTGGTGGGCTACACCATCCAGGTGGCGTGGCTGGCCTGGCTGGCCGCGCGCGCCGATGGCGGCCTGTGGGGCGTGCCGCGCGTGTCGCTGTCGTCGCCGCATTGGCATGGCCTCTTGACCGCGCTGGGCGTGATGACCATCGGCCAGGTGGCGATGAGTTTCGTCGGCCCCATCGATCAATATGCCGCCGCCAACCTGGGCGGCAATGCCAACGCCACGCTGGGCTACGCCACGCGGCTGCTGTCCCTGGTGCTGGGCGTGGGCGCGGCCTCGGTCGGCCGCGCGGCGCTGCCCGTGCTGGCCGACGTGCAGAGCCGTGGCGATACCGTGCGCGCGCGCGCCATGGCGCTGAAGTGGTCGGTGCTGATGGTGGGCGCCGGCGTGGCCGCCGTGGGGGTGGGCTGGCTGCTGGCGCCGTGGGGCGTGGCGCTGCTGTTCGAACGGGGCGCCTTTACCGCGCAGAACACCGCGGCGGTGGCCAGCGTGCTGCGCTGGGGCCTGTTGCAACTGCCGTTCTATTTCGGCGTGCTGATCCTGGTGCAACTGCTGGCCAGCCAGGGCCGCTACCGCATCATGGCGTCCATCGCCGTGGCCAATTTCGCCTTGAAGGCGGGCATGACCCTGTACCTGGCGCCGCGCATGGGCGCCGAGGGCATCATGCTGGCCACCAGCCTGATGTATCTGCTGTCCTACGCCTGCTACACGCTGGTGGCGCTGCGCCAGCCGCCCGCCGCGCCGCCCCGGGGCGGCGGCAAGGTGGACGAGGACGAAGTCGTGTCCGACACCGCCGCGCCCGTGCAGGCGAAGGGGGCGGCATGACGAGCTGCGGGCGTCTTCCGGGAAGCGGGTATCCCCGCCCGGGGATGGTCAATCGAACCCAGGAGGCATCATGAGCATCGAGGATCGCTCCGGTGGCCACGCCGCCCATCCCTTGCGTGTCCTGGTCTTCATCCATTCCCTGCAAGGCGGCGGCGCCGAGCGCGTCGCCGCCGACCTCAGCGCGGGCTGGGCGCAAGCCGGCCATGACGTCATGGTGGTCACGCAGACGGACAGCAAGGGCGACGTCTACCCCCTGGATCCGCGCGTGCGGCGCCGTTCGCTGGGCACCGCCGGGCTGCGGGGCCTGTGGGCCAACGTGCGACGGGTGCGTGCCCTGCGCGCGGTGCTGCGCGAATTCTCGCCCGACGTCGTGCTGGGCATGATGACCACGGCGTCCGTGCTGGCGGTGCTGGCCGCGCGCGGCCTGCCTTGCCGCGTGATTGCCACGGAGCACGCGCATCCGCCGTCGCAGGCCATGTCGGGCCTTTGGCAGCGCCTGCGCCGTTTCACCTATCCGCGCGCGGCGCGCGTGGTCGCGCTGACCGACGGCACCGCGCGGTGGATCGAACGGCACGTGCCCGGTTCGCGCCTGGCCGTCATTCCCAACGCCGTGCGCTGGCCGCTGCCGCAAGGCGAGCCTCGCCTGGATGCGACGCGGCCCGGGGGGCGCCGCCGCCTGCTGGCCGTGGGCCGGCTGCATGCCGACAAGGGCTTCGACCTGCTGCTGCGGGCTTATGCCCAGGTGGCGCCGCGCCATCCGTCGTGGGACCTGGTCATGCTGGGCGAGGGCGAGCAGCGCCAGGCATTGCAGCAGCAGATCGATGCCGCGGGCCTGGGCGGGCGCGTGGCGCTGCCGGGCCGCGCGGGCAACGTGGGCGACTGGTATGCGCAGTCCGATCTCTACGTGCTCAGTTCGCGTTTCGAAGGCTTGTCGAATACGCTGATCGAGGCCCTGGCCAGCGGCCTGGCGGCGGTCAGTTTCGATTGCGACACGGGCCCGCGCGAGATCGTGCGCGAGGGCGTGGACGGCGTGCTGGTCCGTCCCAATGGCGATCCCGCCGCGCTGGCGGGGGCGCTGGATGCCGTGATGGGTGACGACGCCCGCAGGCAGGCCATGGCGGCGCAGGCCACGGACGCGCGCGAGCGCTTCTCGGCGGAACGCATCCTGGCGATGTGGAAACAGGTTTTCGACGAGGCGCTGGCAACCGGGAAGCCGCCGCGCGCCGCTACACAATGAAAAAGCGAGTTGAGATCATGTGCGGAATAGCGGGAATCTGGGGCTCTCTGGCCGACAAGCGCGGCGTGCTGGCGGAAAGCTGCCGCCGCATCCGCCACCGCGGCCCCGACAGCAACGGCTACTGGGAAGACGCTTCGGCCGGCCTGGCGCTGGCGCACGTGCGCCTGGCCATCCTGGACCTGACGGAAGCGGGGCACCAGCCCATGGTGTCGGCCTGCGGCCGCTACGTGCTGGTGCTCAACGGCGAGATCTACAACCACCTGGACATGCGCGCCCGGCTGCAGCAGATGGGCCGCGCGCCCGACTGGCGCGGCCATTCCGACACGGAAACCGTGCTGGCCTGCTTCGCCGGACTGGGCGTCGAGGCCACGCTGCAGGATGCCGTGGGCATGTACGCCATCGCGCTATGGGACCGCCAGTCGCGCAAGCTGACGCTGGCGCGCGACCGCATGGGCGAGAAGCCGCTGTACTACGGCTACACCGGCGGCAACCTGGCGTTCGCGTCCGAACTGAAGGCGCTGATGCCGATTCCCGGCTTCGGCGCCGACCTGAACCGACAGGCGCTGGCCTCGTTCATGCGGCACAACTACATTCCGGCGCCGCAGTCGATCTACGAAGGCATCGCCAAGCTGCCGCCGGGCACGTGGCTGGAAGTCGGCGAAGACATGGTCAACCGCCGCGAGCTGCCCGAGCCGCGCGTCTACTGGTCGGCGCGCCAGGCGGCCGACCAGGGCCTGGCCCATCCGCTGTCCTTCGGCTCCGACAAGGAAGCCGTCGATGCGCTCGGGCAGGTGCTGGGCCAGGCCGTGCGCGGCCAGATGCTGTCGGACGTCAGCCTGGGCGCCTTCCTGTCGGGCGGCATCGATTCCTCGACCATCGTGTCGCTGATGCAGGCCGGCAGCACGCAGCCCGTGCGCACCTTCTCCATCGGTTTCCACGACAGGGCCTACGACGAGGCCGAGCATGCCAAGGCCGTGGCCGCGCATCTGGGCACGCAGCACACCGAGCTGTACGTCACGCCCGATGACGCGCTGGCCGTGGTGCCCAGGCTGCCCGAAATGTACGACGAGCCCTTCGCGGATTCGTCGCAACTGCCCACCTTCCTGGTCACGCGGATGGCGCGCCGGCACGTCACGGTGGCGTTGTCGGGCGACGGCGGCGACGAGCTGTTCGGCGGCTATTCCCGCTATTTCCGCGTGCGCGACATGTACTCGAAGTTCCAGCGCATTCCGCGGCCTTTGCGCCATGCCGCCGGCGGCCTGCTGCGGGCGTCCACGGCGCTGCCCGGCCGCGGCGCCTGGCGCGGCAAGGTCGGCAAGGTGGGCGAACTGCTCAGCGTCGATTACCAGGCCGAGTTCTACCGCCAGTTCGTGTCGTACTGGCCCGATCCCGGCAGGGTGGTCAAGGGCGGCTCCGAGATCCCGTCGCTGTTCCAGCAGCCCATGGATGGCCCGATCTTCGAGGCCATGATGAAGCTCGACACGCAGACCTATCTGCCCGACGACATCCTGGTCAAGGTCGATCGCGCGGCCATGGCGGTCAGCCTGGAGACGCGCGTGCCGATCCTGGATCACCGCGTCTACGAGTTCGCCTGGCGCATGCCGTTCCAGTACAAGGTGCGCGGGTCCACCGGCAAGTGGGCGCTGCGCCAGCTGCTGTACCGCCACGTGCCGCAATCGCTGGTCGACCGGCCCAAGCGCGGCTTCGCCGTGCCGCTGGCCTCCTGGCTGCGCGGCCCCCTGCGCGACTGGGCCGAGGCATTGCTCGACCCCGTGCGCCTGGGGCAGGACGGCTGGTTCGAACCCGAACCCATCCTGCGCAGATGGCGCGAGCACAAGTCCGGCCACCGCAACTGGAGCAGCCATCTGTGGGGCGTGCTGATGATGCAGGCCTGGCTGGATTGCCACCGCCGTGGGGGCGGCGCAACCGCTACCGACAAGCTCAAGGAGACCCTGACCCGATGAGGATCATGCTGCTGGTGAGTTCCATGCATGCCGGCGGCGCCGAACGGGTGGCCGCCACTCTGGTCAACGCGTGGGCGGCGCGCGGCGACACGGCCATCCTGGTGCCCACCTATTCATCGAAGGGCACCTGCTTCTATCCCTTGTCCGACGACGTGCAACTGCACTGGCTGGCCGACCGCGCCGGCACGCGCGCCGGCGGTCCGCTGGCCGCCGTGCGCCGCCTGGCGGCCTTGCGCGCCATGGTCCGCGAGATGAAGCCGGACGTGGTCGTGTCCTTCCTCACCAATGTGAACATCGCGGCGATCCTGGCCACGCGTGGCCAGGAGGCGCCGGTCATCGTGTGCGAGCGCACCAATCCCGTGGTGGCCGCCGCGGCCGGCCGTGGCCTGTCGGCGCTGCGCCGCCTGCTGTATCCGCGCGCGGACATGGTCACGGTGCAGGCGGCTGCCACCGTCGAGCCCTTCGCGCGCATGGTGCCGGGCATCCGCCGCCTGGCGGTCATTGCCAATCCCTTGCCATCCGACCTGGCCGATGCGCCGCTGGTGCCCGTCGACCAGGCCGCCGGACGCAAGCGGCTGGCCGGCATGGGCCGCATGGTGCCCGAGAAACAGTTCGACCACCTGATCGCCGCGTTCGCCGGACTGGCGCCTTCGCATCCCGACTGGGACCTGTGGCTGTGGGGCGATGGCCCGCAGCGCGAGGCCCTGGAAGCCCAGGTGGCGCAGGCCGGCCTGCAAGGCCGCGTCTTCATGCCCGGCCGTACCGAAACCCCCTGGGAAGAGATGCGCATGGCGCATGCCTTCGTGATGAGCTCCTCGGTCGAAGGCTTCCCGAACGTATTGCTGGAAGCGATGTCGCTGGGCATGCCCTGCGTCACCTACGACTGCCCCAGCGGTCCTCGTGAAATCACCCGGGAAGGCCAGGACGCGCTGCTGGTGCCCCTGGGCGACCGGGCCGGCCTGCGCAACGCCATCCAGGCCCTGATGGACGATCCGGCGCGGCGCGTCGAGCTGGGCGCGCGCGCCGCGCAGTCGGTGCGCGGCCGTTATTCCCTGCCGGCCGTGCTGGCCGACTGGGACCGCCTGTTCGCCGACGTGCGGGGGCAGGGATGAGCGTCATCGGCCGTCCCACCATCCTGCACGTCATCACCGGCCTGGGGCAGGGCGGCGCCGAAGCCGTGCTGTTCCGCCTGGCCGTGCATCCCGTGCAGCCGGTGCGCCACGTCGTGGTGTCGCTGACCGACGAGGGCCTCTACGGCGCGCGCCTGCGGACCGCGGGGATAGAGGTGCATACGCTGGACATGCCGCGTGGCCGGGTGTCCCTGGCGGGGCTGCGGGCCCTGCATGCCTTGATGAAGCAGGTCCGGCCGCGGGTCGTGCAGACCTGGATGTATCACGCCGACCTGATCGGCGGCGTGGCGGCGAGGCTGGCCGGCATCCGGGCCGTGTCCTGGGGGATCCGCAATTCCGGCGCACACCTCGAGCGCAGCAGCCGTTCGGCGCGGCTGGTGCTGAAGCTGTGCGCGCTGCTGTCGGGCCGCGTGCCCAAGGCCATCGTGTGCGCCGCCCAGGATTCCGCCGAGCGCCATCGCGAGCTGGGCTATCGGGCCGACCGCCTGATGGTGATCTCCAACGGCTACGACCTGGCCCGCTTCACGCCGGACGCCGAGGCCCGGGAACGCATGCGCGCGCTGTGGCGCGTGGCGCCCGACGTGCCGCTGGCCGGCTGCGTGGCGCGCTGGGATCCGTTGAAGGACCACCGCAACCTGCTGCAGGCGATCGGCCACCTGGTGCGCGAAGGCCGCGACCAGGGCCTGCAGTGCGTGCTGGTCGGGCGTGGCATGGCCACCAGCAATACCGAACTGGCCGCCCTGATCGATGCCGAGGGCCTGCGGGGCCGCGTGCTGCTGGCCGGTCCCAGCGACGACGTGCCCGCCGTGATGAACGCGCTGGACATGCACGTATTGTCCAGCTGCGCGGAGGGATTTCCCAATGTGGTGGCCGAGGCCATGGCCTGCGGCACGCCCTGCGTGGTGACCGACGTGGGGGACGCCGCCTACATCCTGGGCGATACGGGGCCCGTGGCGCCGCCCGAGCAGCCGGCGGCGCTGGCCGACGCCATCGGGGCCGTGCTGGCCCAGCTGGCCACGCGTGGCCGCGATGCCGTGGGGCAGGCCGGCCGCCAGCGGGTGCTGGAGAAGTTCGACCTGCAGCGCATGGTGGATGCCTACGTCGAGGTCTGGCGCCGAATTTCAGAAGAAGGAGAGGCACGATGAGCACGCCCAGCCCGGAAACGACTCGGCGGCGCCTGCTGTTCGTCGTGAACAACCCCGCCTTCTTCCTGTCGCATCGCTTGTGGCCCGCGCTGGCCGCGCAGGCCGCCGGCTGGGACGTGCACGTGGCCACCATGGATGGCCCGGCCGTGGCCGACATCGTGGCGCGGGGCATGACGCATCACGCCATTCCGCTGACGCGCAGCGGCAAGCAGCCCTTGCAGGAGTTGGGTTCGATGTGGGCGCTGCTTCGGCTGTTCCGCCGCCTGCGTCCCGACGTGGTGCACCTGGTCACCATCAAGCCCGTGCTGTACGGCGGCATCGCCGCGCGCCTGGCGGGCGTGCCCGGCATGGTGGCCGCCATCTCGGGGCTGGGCTTCATCTTTCTTTCGGATGGCCTGAAGGCGAAGCTGGTGCGTGGCGTGGTCGGCGTGATGTACCGCCTTGCGCTGGGCCACCGCAACAGCCGGGTCATTTTCCAGAACAGCGCCGACCGCGACACGCTGCGCCGCCTGGGCGCGCTACGCGACGGACAGGACGTGCTGATCCGCGGGTCGGGCGTCGATCTGGCCGAATGGCCGGCCACGCCCGAGCCGCCCAGGCCGGTGGTCGCGCTGATGGTGGCGCGCCTGCTGCGCGACAAGGGTGTCGCCGAGTTCGTCGAGGCGGCGCGCCTGTTGCGCGCGCAGGGCCTGGACGTGCGCATGCGGCTGGCGGGCGGCATCGATCCGGGCAATCCCACGTCCGCGACCGAGGCCGACGTGGCGCGCTGGCGCGAGGACGGCGCGGTCGAGGTGCTGGGCGAGCGCGCCGACGTGGCCGCGTTGACGGCGGCCAGCCATATTGCAGTGCTGCCTTCCTACCGCGAAGGCCTGCCCAAGTCGCTGCTGGAGGCGGCTGCCTGCGGGCGGGCGGTCGTCACCACGGACGTGCCGGGCTGCCGGGATGCGATCACGCCCGGCGAAACGGGCCTGCTGGTGCCGGCCCGGGATTCGGCCGCGCTGGCCGCGGCCATCGCCCGGCTGGCAACCGATGATGCGCTGCGCCAGCGCATGGGCCGCGCCGGCCGTGAACTGGCGCAGCGCGAATTCGACGTGGAAGACGTGAACCGGCGTCATCTCGAGGTGTACGATGCGCTGCGGGCGGCAGGCCGGCGCTAGTCAGCCCTCTTTTTCGAAGAGCCATATGTCCATTCCCAAGTTTCTGCTGCGTTTCACCCTGGTTTATCTCGGGCTGCTGTTCGGCGTCACGATCATTCTGTTGCTGCTGCAACTGGGCAGCATGACGGCGGTGCGCGTGGTGGCCCTGCTGACGGCCGTCATGGCGGCGTGCCAGAGTTTCGCCAAGCACAACGGCCGGTACTTCACCCACCGGGAAAAAATCCAGGCGCTGATCGGCATGACGGCCATCGACGTGGTGTTGCAGGTCGCCGGTTCGTTGCTGGCATTCCAGCAGGCGGGATTGGAAGGCGCCACGGTGAACCTGGGCGCCTTCCTGGCCGTGATCGGGTTCCTGACCCTGGTCGACGTGGCCGTCATCCTGTTCTTCATGTGGCTCGTCGGCAGGCAGGTCGCCAAGGAGCAGGCGAAGCAGGGCGCGCATCCGTTGCCGTAGCGCCGCGGGCGGCAGCTTGGAAAAGGACAAGGGCCACTGACGTGGCCCTTGTCCTTTTCCCGCAGCGAAGGCTGGCTGCCCCTGGCGTGGCGCCCCTTATGTGCCTGCCAGCGAACGGATCCAGTGCCGCGTCGAGGCATCCTGCCAGCCGTCGGCGCCGCCGCCCTCGGTGTCCAGCTCGTGCACGATGCGCTGCGCCAGTTTCTTGCCGAACTCGACGCCCCATTGATCGAACGGATTGATGCCCCAAAGCACGCCCTGCGTGAATACCTTGTGTTCGTACAGCGCCAGCAGCGAGCCCAGCGCGTGCGGCGTCAGGCGCGGCAGCACGATCAGCGTGGAGGGGCGGCCGCCGGGGTGGACGCGGTGGCGGGCCAGCACGGCGGCCCGCGCCGGATCGACATCGGTTGCCAGGCTTTCCCGCAGGGCTTCCTCGAACGGCTTGCCGCTGAGCATGGCGGCCCGTTGCGCCAGGCAGTTCGCCACCAGGATGCGATGGTTCTGCGCATGGTCGTGATCGGCATGCAGGCAGACCACGAAGTCCACGGGGGCGCCCTTGGCATCCTGGTGCAGCCACTGGAAGAACGTGTGCTGGCAGTCGGTGCCCGTCATGCCCCACACGACGGGGCCGGTGTCCATGCCGACCGGCGTGCCGTCGGCGGTGGCCACCTTGCCCAGCGATTCCATTTCCAGCTGCTGGGCCCACGGCACCAGGTGCGCCAACCGCGAGTCGTACGGCAGGATGGCCAGTGAGCCGTATTCCAGCACGTTGCGGTTGGCGATGCCCGACAGCGCCATCTGCACGGGGGCGTTCTCGGCCAGGGGAGCATTCAGGAAGTGCTGGTCCATGGCCTCGGCCCCGGCCAGCAGTTGCTCGATCGCTTCGCAGCCCAGGCCCAGCGCCACCGGCAGGCTGATGGACGACCACAGCGAATAGCGTCCGCCCACCCAATCCCAGAACGGAAAGATGTGGGCGTCGGCAAGGCCTGCCTTGCGCGCGCCCGCCACGTTGGCGGTGATCGCCACGACCTGGCGCATGGGTTCGGCCACGCCCGCGTCGCGCAGCCATTGCACGGCCACGGCCAGGTTGGCCAGGGGTTCCGTGGTGGTGAACGACTTGGACGCGATGATGATCAGCGTCTGCCGTGGATCCATCGACGCCAGGGTCGATTCGATGTCGTGCGCGTCGACGTTGGAGGCGAAGCGCACGTCGCGCTTCAAGCCGGTGTGCCGCAGCGACTGGATGGCCAGGCGCGGGCCCCAGTCGCTGCCGCCGATGCCCAGGTGCAGCACCTGGCGCCATGCCTGGCCGGCATCGGCCTGGGCGATGAAGTCGCGCAGGCGCCGGCGTTCGGCCAGCACGGTCTCGGCCACCGGGGCCGGCGGCTGCGCGGCTCGCAACGCGGTATGCCAGGCCGGGCGGTCTTCGGTCCAGTTGACGTGCGCGCCCGCGAACAGGCCCTGCCGGGCGGTGTCGAAGCCTTGCTGCGCGAGCAGCGCGGCGCCCGCCCTGTCCAGGGCGGGCGATTGCGCCTGGGCCGTCAGGTCGACCTGCAGTCCGCCGGCAGGCAGGATGCGCAGGTGATGTCCGTCGCGAGGCGCGGCGTGGACGGCCTGGACGAAGTCCAGCCAGGCCGGACTCGAGGACAGGGAGGTGGGCATCTTGCGGTGGCCTAGGTAGCGTGGGACGTCAGAAGGGCAGGCGGGCTTGCGGGGCGAGCTTGAGCAGTTCGCGGCGGAAGTTTTCCTGGATGCGCGTCAGCGCGGCCTGGTCGTCGGCCTCGAAGCGCAGCACCACGACGGGGGTGGTGTTGGAGGCGCGCGCCAGGCCGAAGCCGTCCGGGTACTCGGCGCGCACGCCGTCGATGGTGACCACGCGGGTGGTGCCGTCGAACGTGCCCTGCGCCTGAAGTTCGCGGATCAGTGCGTGCGGCTGGCCTTCCTCCATTTCGATCTTCAGTTCCGGCGTGGACAGGGCCTGCGGCAGCGCTTCCAGTTCCTGCGAGGGGTCGGCGCCGCGCGACAGGATTTCCAGCAGGCGCGCGGCGGTGTAGATGCCGTCGTCGAAGCCGTACCAGCGTTCCTTGAAGAAGATGTGGCCGCTCATTTCCCCGGCCAGCGGGGCGCCCGTCTCGGCCAGCTTGGCCTTGACCAGCGAGTGGCCGGTCTGCCACATCAGCGGCACGCCGCCGGCGGCTTCGACCGCCAGGCCGACGTGGCGGCTGCACTTCACGTCATAGATGATGGTGCCGCCCGGCACGCGCGCGAGCACGTCGCGCGCCAGCAGGATCAACTGGCGGTCGGGCCAGATGATCTGCCCCGACTTGGTGACCACGCCCAGGCGGTCGCCGTCGCCGTCGAAGGCCAGGCCGATCTCGCAGTCGCTGTTGGCAACGTGCTCGATCAGGTCTTCGAGGTTGTGCGGGTCGGCCGGATCGGGATGGTGGTTGGGGAAGTTGCCATCGACGTCGCAATACAGTTCGTCGATGTCGCAGCCCAGCTGGCGCAGCAGTTGCGGCGCCACCGCGCCGGCCACGCCGTTGCCGCAGTCCACCGCGATCTTCATGGGACGCGCCAGCTTGGCGTCGGACACGACGCGCTGCACGTATTCGGGAATCAGGTCCAGCAGGCGGTGCGCGCCGCGCGTGGCGGCTGGCTGGGCCTGCTGCATCTCGGCGCGCAGGCTTTGCACCTCGTCGCCGTACAGGGCCTTGCCGCCCAGCATCATCTTGAAGCCGTTGTACTTGGGCGGATTGTGGCTGCCGGTGATGGCCACGCCGGTGCCGGTGCCCTGGGTATAGGCCGCGTAGTACACCAGCGGGGTCGGCACCTGGCCGATGTCCAGGGCATCGACGCCGCCGGCGCACAGGCCGTCGACCAGCGCCGCGGACAGGGACGGGCTGCTGAGGCGGCCGTCACGGCCCACCACCACGGCGGCGATGCCGGCCTTGCGGGCGCGGGCGGCCAGGGCCAGGCCCAGGCCGCGGGCGAAGGCGGGGTCGATGAGGTCAGGAACGGTGCCCCTGATGTCGTACGCCTTGAATACGGAAGCAGGGAACTGCGCCTGATCGCTCACGGAATGCCTCGTTGCTATGGGATGGGACGGAATCCGGCCGCCTTGGGCCGTTACAGACGCCGATTATCTACGATTTGGGCGCGCAGGATACGGCGCGAAAATTACCGGGCGTTGCAGTCGTATCCAGGGTGGTCAGTCCACGAGCGCTGCGCAGGGTGGGACGCGCCCGGCCGGACCCCCCTACAATAAGCCGCATTCCCGTACTTTTGGGCCGCCGGCCCCCTGCGAGTGTGCCGCCATGACGCTGCTTTCCGAACTGCAATCCCTGCTGGGCCCGGATCACGTGCTGCAAGGCGAGGATGCCGCCCCCTATCTGCTGGACTGGCGCCGCCGCTACCAGGGCGCTGCCCTGGCCGTGGTGCGTCCCGGCTCCACCGAGGAGGTGGCCGGCGTGGTGCGCGCCTGCGCCCGGCATGGCGTGCCGCTGGTGCCGCAAGGGGGCAATACCGGCCTGTGCGGCGGCGCCACGCCCGACGAGTCCGGCCGCGCGGTGGTGCTGTCCACGGCGCGCCTGAACCGCGTGCGCGCCATCGACACCGACAACGACACCATCACGGTCGAGGCCGGCTGCGTGCTGCAGGCGGTGCAAGAGGCGGCCGAGGCCGCCGGGCGGCTGTTCCCGCTCAGCCTGGCGGCGCAGGGCAGTTGCACCATCGGCGGCAACCTGGCCACCAATGCCGGCGGCACCCAGGTGCTGCGCTATGGCAACGCGCGCGAACTGGCCCTGGGCCTGGAGGTCGTCACCGCCGAAGGCGAGATCTGGAACGGCCTGCGCGGCCTGCGCAAGGACAATACCGGTTACGACCTGCGCGATCTGTACGTGGGCAGCGAAGGCACCCTGGGCGTCATCACCGCCGCCACCCTGAAGCTGTATCCGCGTCCGGTCGCCACCTGCACCGCGCTGCTGACCCTGGCGGGGGTGTCCGAGGCCGTCGAACTGCTGTCGCGCGCCCGCGCCGGTTTCGGGGCCTCGCTGACGGGTTTCGAGCTGATGGCGGGCGATTGCCTGCAGGGCGTGGTGAAGCTGTTCCCGCAGCAGCGCCTGCCGTTCGAAGGCGAATCCGCCCGGTCTCCGTGGTTCGCGCTGCTGGAACTGTCCGACAGCGAAAGCGAGGTCCATGCGCGGGATCGCTTCGAAGCGGTGCTGTCCGCCGCCATCGAGCAGGGGCTGGTCACCGATGCCGCGATTGCCGCCAACCTGGCGCAAAGCCATGCCCTGTGGCATCTGCGCGAAAGCATCCCGTTGGCCGAGGCGGAGCTGGGCAAGGCCGTGAAACACGACGTGTCCATCCCGATCTCGGCCATCGCCGGCTTCGTCGCCAAGACCAACGCCCTGCTGCAGGCCGAGTTCCCTGAGGTGCGCCACGTCATCTTCGGCCATCTTGGCGACGGCAACCTGCATTACAACGTGGCGCGCGCGCCGGGTCAGACCGAAGCCGAGCTGCTGGCCCTGCAGCCGCGCATCTACGACGTGGTGCATGCCAGCGTCATGGCGCACGGCGGCTCGATCAGCGCCGAGCATGGCGTGGGGCAGCTGAAGCGGGATGAACTGCCGCGCTACAAGAGCGCGGTCGAACTGGCCTTGATGAAGCGCATCAAGCAGGCGCTCGATCCGAACGGGCTGTTCAACCCGGGCAAGGTCCTGCAATCCTAGGAAGCCGCCCATGGCCGACACGCAAAGCCGGAACCACCGGGTCCTGATCGTCGAGGACGATCTCACCATCGCCGGCAACCTGTTCTCGTACCTAGAGGTGAAAGGTTTCGTCAGCGATGCCGCCTATGACGGCCGCACCGCGCTGGCCATGCTGAAACGGCAGACCTTCGACGCCGTGGTGCTGGACATCGGCCTGCCAGCCATGGACGGCTACGCCGTGCTGCACGCGCTGCGCAACGAGCTGCGTTCCGCCGTGCCCGTGCTGATGCTGACGGCCCGCGATACGCTGGACGACAAGCTGGCCGGGTTTGCGCATGGCGTCGACGATTATCTGACCAAGCCCTTCGCGCTGGCGGAGGTCGAGGCGCGCCTGCTGGCCCTGATCCAGCGTTCGCGGGGCGGCATGGTCAATGCCCTGCGCACCTTCGGCCCCCTGCAGATGGACGGCCGCACGCGCGTGGTCAGCGTGCACGGCAAGCCGGTGCACCTGGCCCGCAAGTCGGTGGCCATCGTCGAGATCCTGCTGCGCGATCCGGGCCGGGTGGTGCAGCGCACCGAACTGGAAGACGCCCTGTGGGGCGACGAGCCGCCGTCCACCTATGCCCTGCGCAGCCAGATGCACCTGTTGCGCCGTGCGCTGGCCGAGGCCGGCTTCGACGGCATCGAGACCGTGCACGGCACCGGCTGGCGCTTGAGCGAGGAACCCAGGGACTCATGAGCCCGCCGAGCCCGCCGAGCCGCCTCAAGGGCGAATACCGGAGTGCCTACGGCACGGAGGTGCACCGATGAGCCGCGCGACCCTGACGCAGCGCGTGGTGTGGGCGCTGACGGGCACCGTGGCCGTCTTCGTGACGGCCCTGGCCGTTCTGTCGTACCTCACTTTCGACCAGATGGAAGACGATCTGGTCAACGACATCCTCAATAACGAAACCCAGCGCCTGCTGCAGCACATCGCGGCCAATGACGAGGACGTGCCCAGCTACCAGCCCACCGAACTGGGCGCGGCCATGCGGGCCTGGCTGCGCCGTCCCGGCCAGCAGGAGGTCGACGCCGACGAGGATTTCCCCGAAACCCTGCGTCCGCTGGATGCCGGCCTGCACCTGATCGAACCGGGCCTGGAAACCTGGCACGTCACCGTCAGCGACACTCCTCTGGGCCGGCTGTATGTGGTGTATGACGCCACCGACAACGAAGGCCGCGTGCGCGACTTCGGCCTGTTCGTGCTTGGCGTGGGGGCAATCTGCATCGTGGCTGCCTATGCCATGGCGCGCCGCGTGGCCGGGGTGGCGGTCGGGCCGCTGGTCGAAGTGACGCGCCGGCTCAGCGCCTGGGCGCCCGCGGAAACCGAACTGCCCGCCGCCGCGCGTACCGACGAGCCGGGGCAGTTGATGGAGGCCTTCAACCGGGTGCAGAGCCAGGTCGAGCGCTACATCGCGCGCGAGCGCGAGTTCTCTTCCAACCTGAGCCATGAAGTGCGCACGCCGCTGACCGCCATCCGTTCCGACAGCGAGATGGTGCTGCTGACGCAGGATCTGAACGACGATCCCCGTACGCGGCTGACGCGCATCATGGACAATGTCGACGTGATCGTGGCCACGCTGCAAAGCGCCCGTGCGCTGGCCAGCGACAAGCCCGGCCGGTCTGAAGAGGTGAACCTGGCCTCGTGCATGGAAGACGCCTGGCGCGGCATGGAAGATGCCGCCGAGGTGGCCGGTCTGTCGATGTACAACGACATCGCGCCCATGGCCACGCACACGCTGGACCGCTATGCGCTGCTGATCGTGTTGCGCAATCTGGTGCGCAACGCCATCGAGCACGCCGCGCCCGCCACGCTGCGCGCGGCCCTGGCCGAGCCGGGCACGCTCACCTTGCGCGACAACGGCCGCGGCATTCCCGCTTCCGAGCTGCCGTTCGTCTTCCTGCGCTATTACAGCGGCCGGCTGCGCGACACCACCGGCGCTGCCGGCGAAGACCTGCCGCGCGGTCTGGGCCTGGCCATTGCCAAGCGGGTCTGCGACACGCAGGGATGGAAGCTGGAAGTGGTGTCCGCCGTGGATGGGCCCGATCGCGGCACGTGTTTCACGGTGCGGTTCTCGTAGCCTGTGGTTGCCGGCCCTCGGGTAAGGAACGCCTGCGGCCGGACGTCGGCATCGCTCGGGTCGATGGGCGGCTTACCCCGCGTGGATCGTCTCGGGCAGTCCGCGCACGCCGGGCCGCAGCGCGTACACCGCGCCATCCAGCGCCTCGCCGGGCGTGCCCGGCGCGCGGATGCTGGTCACGAACAGCGTGGACAGGTCGCTGTCGCCGAATGCGCACATGGCCACGCGCGGCACGGGCACGGACAGCGTGCGGTCCAGGCGCCCATCGGGCGTGTAGCGATAGATGAGGCCCGCCTCGTTGCCGCAGATCCAGTAGCAGCCATCGGCATCGACCGCCGCGCCATCGGGGCGGCCCGCGGGCAGGGACGGGATGAACACGCGGCGGCGGTGGGGCAGCCCGGTGTCCACGTCATAGTCGTAGGCCCAGACCACCTGGCGCGAGCCGTGCGAGTCGGACAAATACATGATTGTGCCGTCGGGGCTGAAGGCCATGCCGTTGGAGACGATCAGGCCGTCATCCACCGGACTGTCCATGCGCCCGCCGGCGTAGCGGTACAGCCGGCCATGCGGTTGCGCCAGGGCAGTGTCCTGCACCATCGTGCCGGCCCAGAAGCGGCCCTGCCGGTCGCAGCGGCCGTCATTGAAGCGCATGGCAGGCGCGGCATGCCGCACCGTGGCCAGGCGGCGCGGGGTGGGAGCGGGCTGGCCGGCGTGCAGCGCGGGCAGTTCGTGGATGCCGGTTTCCATGGCCAGCAACCAGCCTTCCTGGCGCATGGCGATACAGCCCGCCTGTTCGGGCAGCGCCCATTGCGCGATCTGGCTGTCGGCGGGCCGCCAGCGCCACAGAGTTCGGCCGGGGATGTCGGTCCAGTAAAGCGCTTGCTCGGCGGGGTGCCAGATGGGACTTTCGCCGACGCCGCATCGCATGGCGCCGATGCGCTCGGCGGGTATGTTGGCAATCGAGGGGCGATGCATGGAGGCTCCCGTTTGGTGGGCTTTCAGGCCCCTACGCCCGCCCGCGGGCCGCGGCTGGCTGGGCATCGAGGAGGCAGCGCGGCAGGCCAGCCGGGGCCAGGGTAAACGTCAGCGCGGTGTACGTCGTCATACAACCATCGGGCGGTATAATGACCCCCAAATTCTACCCCTCAAGCGCGCCACGCGCCCGGGATCTCCGCCGATGCCTTCCGTTCCCTCGCCTGCCGCCGCGCCGCGCCGTCCGCGCAATCTTGCCCAGGGCCTGGTCGAGGATTTTTCCGAACGCATCCGCGGCGGACAGATCGCGCCGGGGCAGCGCCTGCCCACCGAATCCGAAATCATGCGCCAGTTCGGCGTCAGCCGCACGGTGGTGCGCGAGGCCCTGTCGCGCCTGCAGGCCAGCGGGCTGGTCGAGACGCACCATGGCGTGGGGTCCTATGCGCTGGAGCCCAGCGGCGGTGGCGACTTCCGGGTCGACCCGGCCGACATCGCCACCGTGCGCGACGTGCTGGTGCTGCTCGAACTGCGCATCTGCCTGGAAAGCGAGGCCGCCGGCCTCGCCGCGCAGCGCCGCACCGAGGAACAACTGACCGAGATGCGCCGCGCGCTGGACGATTTCCGCGCCGCGCTGCAGGCCGGCACCGACGCCATCACACCCGATTTCCGGTTCCACCTGCTCATCGCGCAGTCCACCGAGAACCGCTATTTCGCCGACCTGATGTCGCATCTGGGCTCGGCCATCATTCCGCGCACCCGCATCAATTCGGCGCGCTTCGCGCAAGAGAACCGCGAGCAGTACCTGGCGCGCGTCAACCTCGAGCACGAGGACATCTACGAAGCCATCCGCCGCCAGGACGCCGAAGGCGCGCGCGCGGCCATGCGCACGCACCTGAGCAACAGCCGCGAACGGTTGCGGCGCGCGGGCGACGAGCGCTGAGTCCGGCGGCTGGCGCGGGGGGCATGCTCCAGGGACGCGCTTCCGGCAAACGGACGATCCAATCAAACAAGACGATTTCGTGACAAATCCCTGCCCGTGACAGAAATTTGACGAAAATTCGACGCGGCTTTCATTAGGCTTTCCGGCTTTGCATCGAGGGGTCGGGTCGGATGTTCCAGGTCGCAGGACAGGCGCGCGCGCATCGCGTATCGGCGCAACAGGGCTTTCAGCGGGGCACGCCATGCGCCGCCTGAGCCTGCGCTTCATTCTCGCCATCCTCGTCCTGCTGACGCTCAGCCGCCTGGCGCTGGCCTTCTGGCTGTGGGACCGCGTCGCCGCCGCTGGCGGCCTGGTTCCCCTGATGCTGGGCGGACTGCGCATCGACGTCTGCCTGACGGCCATGGCGGTGGGGTTGCCCGTCGTGCTGTCCCCCTGGTTCGGCCATCGGCCCCTGGGCGCGCGGCTGGCTGCGTGGTGGTTCCGCGCCTGGTGGATGCTGTTCGTGCTGCTGGAAGTGTCCACGCCGCAATTCATCTCCGAGTACGACACTCGCCCCAACCGGCTTTACTTCGAATACCTGGTGCACCCGCGCGAAGTCGGCGCGATGCTGTGGGAAGGCTACAAGGGCGTGCTGCTGGCCGCGTTCATCGTGCTGGCGCTGGCCGCCTGGCTGTCGACCCGGCTGTTTCCCACGGGTGTCAAAGACCCGTTCATGAAATGGTGGAAGCGGCCGCTGGCCACGCTGGCCATCCTGGCGCTGGTGGTGCTGGGCGCGCGCGGCACGCTGCAGCACCGGCCGATCAACCCGTCCACCGTGGCCTACAGCAGCGACGCCATGGTGAACACCCTGGCCTTGAATTCGCTGTACAGCGTGTTCGACGCGGCCTATCGCATGCGTGACGAGCGCTCGTCGGCGGCGGTCTATCCCAGGATGGACGACGACGAGGTCAACCGCATCGTGCGCGCCACGGCCGGTTTCGCCGATCCGCCCCTGGATCCGCGCTATCCCACCCTGCACCACCAGCGGGCCACCGTGCGCCGCGACAAACCATTGAACGTGGTGATCATCCTGCAGGAAAGCCTGGGCGCGCAGTACGTGGGCAGCCTGGGCGGCAGCGGCCTGACGCCCAACATCGACCGTCTGGCCAAGGACGGCTGGATGTTCAACCGTGCGTATGCCACCGGCACGCGTTCGGTGCGTGGCCTGGAGGCCGTGACGGCGGGCTTCCTGCCCACCGTGGCCGAGGCCGTGCTGAAGCTGCCCCGGTCGCAGACCGGTTTCTTCACGATGGCCGAACTGCTGGGCCGCCATGGCTACCACTCGCGCTTCATCTACGGCGGCGAGGCGCATTTCGACAACATGCGCGGCTTCTTCCTGGGCAACGGCTTCAACGAAGTGGTCGACCGCAAGTCGTTCACCGATCCGGTCTTCGTGGGCTCGTGGGGCGCGTCGGACGAGGACATGTTCAACGAACTGGACAAGCGCCTGCGCACGGACGGCGACAAGCCCACCTACACGCTGGCGTTCTCGGTCAGCAACCATTCGCCCTGGGAATACCCCGCCGGACGCATCACGCCGGTGGGCGAGCCGGCCTCGGTGGACAACACCGTGCGCTATGCCGACTGGGCCATCGGGCAGTTCTTCGACAAGGCACGCCGCGCGCCTTATTGGGACAACACGGTCTTCCTGTTGATCGCCGACCACGACGCGCGTACCTGGGGCGCGAGCCTCGTGCCGGTGCGCCATTTCCAGATTCCCGCGCTGATCCTGGGCGGCGGCATCGCGCCGCGCAGCGACGACCGCATCGTCAGCCAGATCGACATGCCGCCCACGCTGCTGTCGCTGATGGGCGTGGACAACACCAACCCCATGCTGGGCGCCGACCTGACGCAACGCGATCCGAACCGCGCCATCATGCAGTTCGGGGACAACTACGGCTATCTGAAGGGCGATCGGTTGGTGGTGATCGAGCCGCGCAAGCCGCCGCATCAGTACCGCTATACGCGGCGGCCGTACAACCAGGAAGACAGCCTGGACGACGCGCCCGCCGTCGATCCGGCACTGGGCGATGAGGCGCTGGCGCACGCGCTGTGGCCCAGCTGGGCATACCGCGAAGAACGCTACAGGCTGCCGGCGGGCGTGAAGTGATGCGCGCGCGCGGCACGCACAGGCATGCCGCGCAGCGCTATCTGGCCCGCGGGCTCCGCGCCAGGCACTCGTTGTACGTCTTGACGATGAACTGGTCGATGGCGGACTGCCGGCTGTCCGGGCTGTCGAAAACCGGACTGCTCGCATAGGCCGCCCTGCTGATCTCGATCAGGTTCTCGGCGAACGGGGGCGGGATCTTCGTCGTGTTCTTCGCCACGTAGTCTTCCCACTCCTGCTGCGTACGGCCCGATTGGCGCGCCGTCATGCCCATTTCGGCCATCACGCCGCGTTCCAGGCATTCCTTGTTGTCGGGATCGATGGCCAGCCCGGGCGGCGCAGCCGCATGGGCGGCCACGCACGGCAGGCAGGCAAGGGCAAGGGCAAGGCGCAGGTGGCTCGCAGGAGACATGGGAACGTGGCCTATTTCTGCTTGCCCGCCAGGAACCCGATGATCTCGGGCACCGGCGCCTGGTCGATGCCCGCATGGCTGGCGGACTCGTAGGTGCGGCGGATGGCCTCGGCCGCCTCGTGCGGCGCGCCCGTGTCCCGGGCCATGGCCGTGTAATAGCCCATGTCCTTCAGGGCATTCGAGATCGTGAAGCGAAAGCCCGAGGCATCCCCGGACTCGATGTAAGGCCGCATGCGGCCCAGCACCACGCCGTCGCCGCCGCCCTTGGCCAGGATCTCGATCAGCACGGCCGGATCCACCTGCGCGCGCTCGGCGCACGCCGCAGCCTCCGCCAGCACCGCAGAGAAGCCCAGCGACACGTAGTTGTGCAGCAGTTTCAGGCAATGGCCCGCGCCGATGGGGCCGGCATGCACGATGTTCTCGGCATAGCTTTGCAGGATCGGCTTGCAGTGCTCGAACAGGTCGCGGTCGCCGCCCACGATCAGGTTCAGGCGGCCTTCGGCGGCTTCTTTCGGCGTGCGCGTCATGGGCGCGTCCAGAAACCGGCCGCCGGCCTTCTGCACGGCGTCGGCCACCTTCAGCGTGGAGGCGGGAATGGCGGTGGAGCAATCGATGACGATGGCGCCCGGCTGGAGGCCGGCCAGCACGCCGTCGGCCTTGAACAGCACATCCTCGACCTGCGGCGTGCCGGTGACGCACAGGATGATCACGTCAGCGTGGCGAGCGACCTCGGCCGGGCTGTCGGCCTGCCGCGCGCCCGCGGCCAGCAGGTCGTCCACCGGCTGGTTGCCGGCGTGGCCAAGCAACGTCAGCGGATAGCCGCCCTTGCGGACGATGTTGATGGCGATGCCGTGGCCCATCAGGCCCACGCCTATCATGCCGATCCGGATCTTGCGCGTGGCGGTCATGCGGTGTCTCCTCTGGTGGTCGGTCGAGGAAGCATAAATCAGGACGTGGGCGAGCGCCGGCCTGTCAGGGCCGCGGAATGAGAAACGCCCTGCAAGGGCAGGGCGTCGACGTGGCCGGCCGTAACGGCCCGGCAGGCGCGTTCAGTGGCGGATCAACGCGCCGGCAGCACCGTGCCCACGCATTCGCCGAAGCCGATGCGCGGATAGCCCGGTTTGCTGCACTCGGCGCGGATGATGATCTGGTCGCCATCCTGCAGGAAAGTGCGCTGTTCGCCCCAGGGCAGGGACAGCGGCGTCTTGCCGCCGTCGCTGAGCTCCAGCATCGAGCCGGCCTCGTCGGGCTTGGGCCCCGACAGCGTGCCCGTGCCCAGCATGTCGCCCGGCTGCAGGTTGCAGCCGTTGACGGTGTGGTGCGCGACCAGTTGCGCGATATTCCAGTAGGCATCGCGGAAGTTGCTGCCCGACAGCTTCGCGGGCGGCGTGTTCTGCGCGCGCGACTGCTCGGTGGTCATCAGCACCTCCATCCTCAGGTCGTAGGCGCCTTCGGCGCGCACCTGCGGCGAGTCCAGGTAGGGCAGCGGCTGCGGCTCGCCTTCGGCGCGCACCCATGCTGTGCGGAAGGGTTCGAGCGCTTCCATCGTGACCACCCACGGCGAGATCGTCGAGGCGAAGTTCTTGGACAGGAAGGGCCCCAGCGGCTGGTACTCCCAACCCTGGATGTCGCGCGCGGACCAGTCGTTGAGGATGCACAGGCCGAACACGTGGTCGTCGGCATCGGCCAGCGCCACGCGTTCGCCCTGGGCATTGCCCTGGCCGATGAACACGCCCAGTTCCAGTTCGTAGTCCAGCCGCTTGCATGGGCCGAACTGCGGCGCCTCGCCTTCGGCGGCGGGGCGCTGCTGGCCGACCGGGCGCGGGAACTGCTGCGCCACGCCGATGCTGGAGGCGCGGCCGTGATAGCCGATGGGCACCCACTTGTAGTTGGGCAGCAGGGGGTTGTCGGGCCGGAACTGGCGGCCGATGGCGGTGGCGTGGTGCACCGAGATGTAGAAGTCGGTGTAGTCGCCGATGTGGGCCGGGGTGACGTACTCGGCGTCGGCCTGCGGCACCAGCAGCGCTTCGAGCCTGGCCTGCAGCGGCGAGCCCTCGCGCAGCGCGCGCGACAGCGCCAGGCGCAGGGCGCTCCAGTGGATGCGGTCCAGCGCCATCAGGGCGTTCAGGCGTTCGCCCGTGCAGGCCGCCAGCGCGTCGGCGGCGGCGCCCTCGAACGGGCGCAGGGCGGCCAGCGCGGCCAGGTCCAGGATCTGGTCGCCGATGGCCACGCCCGGCCGCGTCGCTTCCTGCGCGCCGCGGCGGCGGAACGCCGCGTACGGCAGGTTCTGCAGCGGGAAGCCGCTGTCGGGCTGGTTGGCGCTGGCGACCCAGCTCTTGAGCGAGGGATCGTGGGTTTCGTTCAACTGGCTCATGGATGCGTTGTCTCGTTCTCGGATGTCGTGTGCGGCGGATGGTCAGCGCTGCGCGGGATTGAAATGCTTGGCCAGGCCTTGCCAGCAGCGGTAGTACTCGTGCTGCAGTTGCGGCGCGGCCAGCGCGTGCGCGGTGGGGCGGATCACCCGCCGCGTCTCGAACATGAAGGCCATCGTATCGCGGATGTAGTGCGGCTTGCTCGTGTCGGCATGGCTGGCCTTCTCGAAGGTTTCCGCGTCGGGACCATGGCCGCTCATGCAGTTGTGCAGGCTGGCGCCGCCGGGCGTGAAGCCCTCGGCCTTGGCATCGTACACGCCGTGGATCAGGCCCATGAACTCGCTGGCGACGTTGCGGTGGAACCAGGGCGGACGGAAGGTGTCTTCCATCGCCAGCACGCGCGGCGGGAAGATGGCGAAGTCCATGTTGGCCGTGCCCGGGGTGTCCGACGGCGAGGTCAGCACCGTGAAGATCGACGGATCGGGATGGTCGTAGCTGATCGAGCCGACGGCATTGAAGCGGCGCAGGTCGTACTTGTACGGCGCATGCGTGCCGTGCCAGGCCACCACGTCCAGCGGCGAGTGGTCGATGGCGGCGCGCCAGAATCCGCCCGCGAACTTGGCGACCAGCTCGAAATCGCCTTCGACGTCTTCGTACCAGGCGTGCGGCGTCAGGAAGTCGCGCGCGTTGGCCAGGCAGTTCGAACCGATGGGGCCCAGTTCGGGCAGGCGCATCGGGGCGCCGAAGTTTTCCAGCACATAGCCGCTGGCCGTGCCGTCCAGCAGTTCGACGCGCAAGCGCACGCCGCGCGGAATGACGGCGATCTCCTGCGGCTCCAGGTCGATCAGGCCGAGCTCGGTGGCCAGGCGCAGGCGGCCTTGCTGCGGCACGATCAGCAGTTCGCCGTCGGCATCGTAGAAGAAGCGGCCCTGCATCGAGCGGTTGGCGGCATACAGCTGGATGCCCACGCCGCCCTGTTCATCCGGCGAACCATTGCCGCCCCAGGTGTGCATGCCCTCGATGAAGTCGGTGGGCACCTCGGGTGTGGGCAGGGGACCCCAGCGCATCTGGTTGGGCGGCACGGGCGCCGAGCCGAAATCGCTGACCCAATGCATGGCCTGTTCGAACGGCGTGAACGGCAGGTGCGTCACGCCGGGGCGGATGCGGTACAGCCAGGAGCGGCGGTTCTCGGCGCGCGGCGCGGTGAACGCGGTGCCCGACAACTGCTCGGCGTACAGGCCGTACGGACACTGCTGTGGAGAATTGCGGCCCTCGGGCAGGGCGCCGGGCAGCGCTTCGGTGGCCCAGTCGTTGCCGAAGCCCGATTGGTATTGCAGGTACATGGTCTTGCCTCCGGGGAAACGGATCGCGCGATGCGCCCGCCTTTTGCATGGATGGTTATGTGCCTATTGTCGGTAATCCCATGACATATGGCTATGGGAATGCAAAAATACAGCCTATAAATTTTATGAATAACAGAGGTCCCTCATGCCGGTTGCCGACCTGCGCCGCCTGGATCTGAACCTGCTGGTCGTCTTCCAGCACCTGCTGGAACTGCGCAACCTGTCCGCCGTGGCCCGGCGGCTGGACCTCACACAGCCCGCCGTCAGCAATGCGCTGCGCCGCCTGCGCGAATCGCTGGGCGACGACCTGTTCGTGCGCACGGGGCAGGGCATGCTGCCCACGCCCTTCGCCGAGCGGCTGGCCGGGCCGGTGGGCGAAGCGCTGGGGCTGCTGACCCGCATGCTGGATGCCGACGAAGTCTTCGACCCCATCTCCAGCACGCGGCGCCTGCGCATCGCCATGTCCGACGTGGGCGAGATCCATTTCATGCCGCGCCTGATGGAGACCTGCGCCCAGCGCGCGCCGGGCGTGCGCATCGATTCGGTGCGCGCCGGCGGCGCCGAGCTGCAACGCGAGCTCGAACTCGGCCACATCGACGTGGCGGTGGGGGCATTCGACGACCTGGGCGGCGACGTGGTGCAGCGCATGCTGTTCCGGCAGGGCTACATGACGTTGTTCCGCGACGGCCACCCGCAGGCCCATGAGGGCATGAGCCTGAAGGCGTTCCGGGCGCAGAGCCACCTGGCGGTGTCGCGCGCCGCGCCGTATGGACAGGTCAACCAGGCGCTGGAGGCCGCCGGCATCTCGCTGCAGGCGCATTTCAGCGTGCCGCATTTCTCGGCGGTGCCGTACATCCTCAGCGCCACCGACCTGCTGGCCACCGTGCCCGCCAAGCTGGCGGCCAGCGCGGCGCCGCGCTTCGGCTTGCGCATGCTGGCGCCGCCCTTGCGCGTGCCGCCGCTGCAGACCAACCTGTACTGGCAGCGGCGTTTCCAGCGGGATGGCGGCAGCCTGTGGCTGCGCGGGCTGATCGTGGATCTGTTCGCCGAACCCGCCGGCCAGGCGCCGCGGCGTCAGATCGGCGCGTCGTCCACGTTGTAGGTGAACAGCCAATCGTAGCGCTCGCGCACGCGCGCTTCGCTCCATTCGCGCTCGACATACTGCGCGGCGCCCTCGGCATGAGCCAGGGCGGGATTGTGAAAGCGCTTTGCGTTCTCGGCCGAGCCACGCACCACGCGCGCGGTGCGGTCCTTGCGGGCGGCCTCGTAGCGTTGCAATGCCTCTTGCGGATCGGCGACTTCGTCCAGGGCGCGCGCCAGCATGTAGCCGTCCTCGATGGCCATGGCCGCGCCCGACGCCAGCATGGGCAGCGTGGGATGGCAGGCGTCGCCCAGCAGCGTGATGCGGCCCACGGTCCATTGCGGCAGCGGTTCGCGCAGCATCAGCGCCCATTTATAGGGCTCGTCCAGCGCACCGATCAGGGTCTGCACATCGTCGTGCCAGCCCGCGAAGTCGGCCTGGCATTCGGCCACCGTGCCGCGCTCGGTCCACGATTCCACCTGCCAGTCGTCGCGTTCCAGGATGCCCACGAAATTGACCAGCTCGCCGCGCCGCAGCGGATAGTGGATGACGTGCGCGCCCGGCCCTACCCAGTTCACGGCATAGGGCTCGCGCAGATGCGCCGGGAGCTTTGCCGCAGGGATCACGCCGCGCCAGGCCACCGTGCCGCTGAAAGCGGCGCGGTCCGCGCCGAACAGGGCGCTGCGCACGCAGGAATGCACGCCGTCCGCGCCCACCAGCAGGTCCGCGCAGTAAGGCGTGCCGTCGGCCTGCCGCACCGTCACGCCGTCGGCGTCCTGTTCCACCGACGCCACGCGCGTGCCCAGCACGATGGCCCGCGGATCCAGCGCGAGCACCGCGTCGGCCAGCGTGCGATGCAGGTCGGCGCGATAGATCGTGTGATACGGATAGCCATAGCGTTGCAGCGATTGCGCGCCCAGGTCGAACAGCGGCCAGGTCTGGCCCGTGCTCCATAGCCGGATACGCTTGCCGGACGTGCTGCCGGCCACGCCGGCCAGGGCATCGCCCAGCCCCAGTCCATACAACGCACGATTGGCGTTGGCGCTGAGCTGGATGCCCGCGCCGATCTCGCGCAGTTCGGTGGCCTGTTCCAGCACGCGCACCGGATAGCCGCGGCGCAGCAGCGCCAGGGCCGCGGTCAGGCCGCCCAGGCCCGCGCCGGCGATAAGGATGGAGGGTCTGGGGTGGCCGGTCGAGGCCGGGACGGTTCCGTTCGTCATGAGAAGCTGCTTATTCAGGTTTGACATTGGCCTGGCGGACGACCTGCGTCCACTTGTCCAGGTCGGTGCGGATCGATTGCGCGAAGGCCTGCGCGGTGCCGCCCACCGGCTCCAGGCCCAGGGATTCCATTTCCTTGGTCACGCCGCCATCGCGCGCGCCGGCGGCCAGGGCATCGGTCAGTTTCCTGACGGCTTCGCCCGGCGTGCCCGCCGGGGCCATCAGGCCGAACCACGAGTAGGCTTCGAAGGGCTTGCCGGTGACTTCGGCCACGGTTGGCACGTCGGGCAGGCGCGCATAACGCGCGCTGCCGGTGACGGCGTAGGCCCGCAGCTTGCCGGCGGCGATCTGCGGATACAGCAGCGTCACGGTGTCGAACAGCAGTTCCACCTGCCCGCCCATCACGTCCGCCAGGGCGGGCGCGCCGCCGCGATAAGGAACGTGCAGCAGTTGGGTGCCGGTGGTGCTCTTGAGCAGTTCGGCGGTGAGGTGGCCGATGGAGCCCGTGCCGGCGCTGGCGATGGTCATCTCCTTGCCGCGCGCCTGGTCCAGCAGTTCGCCCAGCGTCTTGGCGGCGACCTCGGGACGGCTGACCAGGATCAGCGGCCCGCGCACCGCCATGCCGATGGGCGTGAACGACTTGATGGGGTCGTACTGCAGGTTCGTGTACAGCGCCGGCGCCACGACGATGCTGCTGGTGCCGCCCCACAGCAAGGTGTAGCCGTCGGGTTGGGCGCGCGCCACGTAGGCCGTGCCCACGCTGCCGCCCGCGCCAGCGCGGTTCTCGACCACCACGGGCTGGCCCAGCTTCTCGGCCATGACCTTGCCGAACAGGCGGGCGCTGCTGTCCGTGGGGCCGCCGGGCGGGAAGGGCACCACCAGTGTGATCGGCCGGGAAGGAAATCCCTGGGCGCTGGCCACCGCGCTGGCGCCCAGCATGGTGCCCGCCAGCAGCAGGGCGGCCGCGGCGCGCAGGCGTGCGCGGGCAGGGATAGGGGAACGGGTCATCGAACTGTCTCCTGCGCCATCGGCCGTGCCGTGGCGATGTGTCATTGGAATAGGGGGGCGCACCAAAGGGCGTACGCGCATTTCAACAAAACCGCCTGCACAAGTGAAAGCACGATATTTGATGGATTGACAAGCAATGGTTGTTAATATTTCCGGCCCTTCCGCACCGTATGGCATGCCCCATGAACTTCTCCTTCCGCCAGTTGCGCGCCTTCCTCGCGGTGGCCAGTCTCGGCAGTTTCACGCGGGCCGCCGAGCACATGCACATCACCCAGGCCGGTCTCAGCGCGATGATCCGCGAGCTTGAAGAACAGGCCGATTGCCGCCTGTTCGAACGCACCACGCGCGCCGTGCGGCTGACCGAGGCGGGCCAGCGCCTGCTGCCGGTGGCCGAGCGCGCGGTGCGCGAACTGGGCAGCACCCTGGGCGAGCTGGGCACCTTGTCGGCGCCGGCCGACCGCATCAAGGTGGGCGTGACGCCGTTGATCGCCTGCAGCGTCATGCCGGAGGTGTTGCGCCGGTTCCAGGCGCGCGCGCGCCGGACACGCGCGTGGACATCGCCGACATCGACCGCAACGAGATCCAGCAGCGCGTCGAACGCGGCGAGCTGGACGCCGGCTTCGGCGCCTTCTTCTCACGCGTGTCGGGTATTCGCCGCAGCGCCGTCTTCCCGGCCCGATTGGTGCTGGCCGTGGCTCACGGCCAATGGAAGGGCAAGGCACGGGCACGCTGGGACGGCATCGATCCGGCGCGGCTGATTTCACTGCCGGCCGACAATGCCATTCAGAAAATGGTGGATCGCCACGTCGGGCTGGCCGATGCGGGTCTGCGGCGCGAGGCCACTCATCTGGAAACCGTGCTGGCCATGGTCGAAGCCGGATTGGGACATGCCGTGGTGCCTTCGTTCGCGGCGGTGGCGGGCCGGCGCTGGCGCGTGCGGCTGGTGCCCATCGAACCCGTGGCGCCGCTGGACTACTACTGCATCACGCGGGCGGGACGGCCGGAGTTGGCGCAGGTGGCGCAGTTAAGGGACGAATTCGGCACGGTCGCGTTGGAATACATGCGAGATGACGGCACACTCTGCGCATGAAGGGCTGGATGCGCAACGCGAGGCGGATCAACAAGCATGATTGGGCATATACTTGGACATATACTTGTTTTATGGGGGTGCATCCCATGTCCCAGATCACGCTTTATCTCGACGACGCAACCCAGGCCTTGGTCGACGAGGCTGCGCAGGCCAGCGGCATGTCCAAAAGCCGCTGGGTGGCCGAGTTGATCCGTAAATATGCCTCGCAGGAATGGCCTGCGGATTGCCTGGCGCTGGCCGGGGCGTTCGCCGATTTTCCGTTGCGCGAGGATGTCCCCGAATTGCCCGCGGATGTGCCACGCGCGGGCTTCTGAAGGCCTGTCCTGTGCTGATTCTGGATAGCAATACCATCAGTTATTACTTTCGCGGCGATCCACAGGTCGTGCCGCGGCTGCAGGCCCTCTCTCCGTCCGATATCGGCGTGCCAGCCATCGTCGAATACGAGTTGCGCTACGGCCTCATGCGCTTGCCGAAAGCGGCGATGGCCCTTCGTCTGTCCGCCTTGCAGCAATTGCTCAGGCCCATGCAGTCATTGCCGTTCGACAGCGCGTGTGCAATGCATTGCGCGGAGATCCGGGCAAAGCTGGAGGCGGCGGGTACGCCCATCGGCGCGCACGATCTGCTGATCGCCGCGACGGCCCTGCGTCATCGCGCCACGCTGGTCACGCGCAATGTGCGCGAGTTCTCCCGCGTGCCGGGCCTGACATGGGTGGACTGGCACAGCCAGTAGCCTTACCCGCTACAGCACCGACGCCCGCGCCCGCTCCAGCGCTTCCTTCACGATGGCCGTGTCGCCGATGTGATTGGCCAGCAGCAGCACCAGCGCAGCGTTCATCTCGTGGCTCTGCTCGGGCGACAGATCACGGTGCGCGTCGATCAGCACTTCGTAGAAGTCGTCCGGGGCGGGCAGGTTGGGTTCGATGATCAAGGACATGCGATTCGCTCCGTGCGGCGGTCAATGGACCGTGCCGGCCATGACGCCGGTGGCGCGCCGCAGGGCATCGCCCACCACGGCGGGATCGAAGGCGCGCCAGCGGGCCGCCACGTGCTGGTCCGGCCGGATCAGATAGCAGGTGCCGGGCTGCGCGTCATAACGCTGCGCCAGCACGCCTTGCGCATCCTGCACGGCATCCTCCGCATTCGATCCGACCAACACCGTGCGCACCGGCACGGGCGCCCGCGCCAGCTCGTCCAGCGCGGCGCGCGTGGCGGCGTCCGGCGGGGTGTCGCCGCAGAACAGCGCCAGCACGAAATCGTTGCCCAGGTGCGGCAGCCACCAGCCATCCCGGCCCGCGTGCCGCACGGGCGCATCGGCCGCCACCGCGCCGGGACGCATGCGGCCCGCGAAGGCCACCGTGTCGGGCGTATTCAACGGCGATTCGGCATAGGTCGACGGCACGGACAGCCGGCCGCTGTTGACCAGCGTGCGGGCGAAGGGATGTTCCTTGGCGAGGTTCAGCACGGCGTTGCGCAGCACGCGGCTGGCCTCGCTCTTGGGCGTGATGAAGTCGGTGGAGCGCGAGGAATTGCGGATGTTCTCGTCGGCGGCGTACTCGCGCTCCTGGCAATAGCTGTCCAGCAGCGAGGCGGGCGCGTGGCCGGCCAGCACCAGCTTCAGTTTCCAGGCCAGGTTCTCGGCATCCTGCACGCCGCTGTTGGCGCCGCGCGCGCCGAAGGGCGACACGCGATGCGCCGAGTCGCCCGCGAACAGCACCCGCCCATGGCGGAACCGGTCCATGCGCTCGCATGCGAAGGTGTACACGCTGACCCATTCCAGTTCGAACCGGGCGTCCTGCCCCAGCAGCGCGCGGATGCGCGGCAGCACGTTCTCGGGTTTCACGGCCTCGACCGGATCGGCGTTCCAGCCCAGCTGGAAATCGATGCGCCACACGTTGTCCGGCTGCATGTGCAGCAGCACCGACTGCTCGGGGTGGAAGGGCGGGTCGAACCAGAACCAGCGTTCGGCCGGGAAGTCGGCCGTCATCTTCACGTCGGCGATCAGGAAGCGGTCGCGGAAGATGCGGCCGTGGCTTTCCAGGCCCAACTGCTTGCGCACCGGCGAACGCGATCCGTCGCAGGCCACCAGCCAGTCTGCGCGCAGCGTGTAGGGACCATCGGGGGTCTCGACCGTCAGGGTGACGCCCGCGTCGTCCTGCGCGGCCGCGGCCACCTTGTTCTTCCAGCGCAGCTCGATCAGCGGCTCGGTCCGCGCGCGTTCCAGCAGATAGCCTTCGGCGTAGTACTGCTGCAGGTTGATGAAGGCCGGACGCTGGTGCCCCGCCTCGGGCAGCAGGTCGAACTTCCATACCTGCTGGTCGCGGAAGAACACTTTGCCCACATTCCACGACACACCCTTGTCGACCATGCGCTGGCCTGTGCCCAGGCGGTCCCAGATCTCCAGCGTGCGCTTGGAGAAACAGATGGCGCGCGATCCCGTCGACAGCTTGCAGTCGTCGTCCAGCACCACCACGCGCACGCCCTGGCGGGCCAGGTCCAGCGCGGTGCTCAGGCCGACGGGGCCGGCGCCCACCACCACGGCGGGATGGTGGGCCGGTGTGGCGCCGTCCTGGTCCGGGCACCGGGCATAGGCGAACTCCATCGCCTGGTAATCGATGTTTTCCATGTTGTCTCTCTCCCGCTCGGTGGCGGTTTTCTGCCTTGGGCCGCTGCCCAGGCAAAAGCTGCCCCGGTGGGCAGCAAGCCGAAGGCGCGGCGCGGGGGCATTTTTTCTTTTCGATGACGTGGCCGGGGCCGGCCACGGACATGCGCCTCACGCCGCATGCGCGGCGCCGGGCGGGTTCAGCGTGTGCCAGCCAGGCGCGGCAAGCGGCTGCCGTGCCGGGAAATCAGCCTTCCAGCTGCTTCCACATTTCGATGTCGCGCTTGTCCGTCCAGATGCGCGGGTCGTCGTGGCCCGTGGCCTCGTCGTAGGCGCGCGAGACGTTGAACGGCATGCAGTGGTCGAAGATGACCCATTCGCTGTAGCGCGGCTTCATGAAGTCGTACGCCTGGCGATAGATGGTCTTGAGGTCCAGTCCATCGGCCACGCCACGGTTGACGATGGCGTACAGGTCGGTCAGGAAGGCGCGCGTGCCGGCCAGGCCCTGGCGCACTTCCTCGGCGCTCTTCAACGCGGGGCCGCGGCCCGGCACCATCTTCTCGGCGCCAAAAGCGGCCAGCGCGTCCAGCGTGACGGGCCATTGGCGGAAATAGGCATCGCCGCAATAGGGCGTCGACTGGTACTCGACCAGGTCGCCCGCGAACAGGATCTTCTGCCCGGGCAGCCAGGCGATGGTGTCGCCCTTGGTGTGGCCGCGGCCGACCTGCAGCAGCTTCACTTCCAGGTTGCCCAGGTTCACCGTCATCTCGCCCTTGAACGTCATGGTGGGCCACACCAGGCCGGGCGGCACGGTTTCGACGTTGCGGAACAGGCGGGGGAAGCGGCCGATTTCGCTGGCCTTGTCCTGCTCGCCGCGTTCCTCGATCAGGTCGCGGGTGTCGCGGCTGGCCAGGATCTCCTGGGCGCCGTAGGCCGAGGCGCCGAACACGCGCACGGCGTGGTAGTGCGACAGCAGGATGTACTTGACGGGCTTGTCCGTGACTTCACGGATGCGGCGGATGACGTCCTGCGCCATGGCCGGGGTGGCCTGGGTGTCGACCACCATGACGGCCTCGTCGCCCACGATGACGCCGGTGTTGGGATCGCCTTCGGCCGTGTAGGCATAGGCGTTGTCGGACAGCTTCTCGAACGAAGCGACCTTGTCTTCCAGGTCGCCGTGCGACGCGAACTGCTTGCTCATAGATTGGCTCCTTCCACTGTAGTTATAGACGTGCGGGATGGAGGCCAATATAGCTTGGCGTTCGTCTTTGTGCAATACGTTTGCTATTGTCTAATTCAACGCTTTTGGCAGGCCGGGCAGAAGTAGGTGGCGCGCTGGCCCTGGACCAGGCGCCGGATGGGCGTGGCGCAGACGCGGCAGGGCTGGCCGTCGCGTTCGTAGACCGCCGCGTGGACGGTGAAGTAGCTGCCCGGTTCGCCGCCGGCGCCCACGTAATCGCGCAGCGTGCTGCCGCCCGAGGCCAGGGCGTCGGCCAGTGTGGCGCGGATCATCCGGGCCAGGCGTTCACAGCGTGGACGCGAAATGCGCTGGGCTGGCGTGCGCGGGTCGATGCCCGCCCGGAACAGGCTTTCCGAAGCGTAGATGTTGCCCACGCCCACCACGGCGGACCCCGCCAGCAGCGCCTGCTTGACCGCGATGCCGCGGCCGCGGAACTGGTCGTGCAGCCACTGGCCGTCGAAACGGGGATCGAAGGGTTCGATGCCCAGGTTGGCCAGCAGCGGGTGGGTTTCGATGGGGCCATTGGCGTGGCCGTGCCACAGCACCGCCCCGAAACGGCGTGGATCATGCAGCCGCAGCACGGCGTGATCGAAGATCCAGTCCACGTGATCGTGCTTGCGGGGAGACTCGCCTTCGGGCACGCGGCGCAGCGATCCCGACATGCCCAGATGCACGATCTGGGTGCCGTGGTCGAAGCGCAGCAGCAGGTATTTGCCCCGCCGGGCGCATTCGAGCACCGGGCGGTCGGCCAGCAGATCGGGCAGGTCGGGGGGGATGGGCCAGCGCATGCGCGGTTCGCGCACGACCAGGCGGCGTAGCGTCTGGCCCGTCATGACGGCGTCGATTCCTCGGCGCGTGGTTTCGACTTCGGGCAGTTCCGGCATGGGCCAGTGTAAGATCGGACAAACGTAATGGGCGATTGTGCCATCAACCGGACAGGGTGCGTGAAGTTGTCGCATAAACCAATCAAAGTCGGAATCGCCGCGCTGGCCTTGGCGCTGGCGGGGTTGCAGGCCGGCATGCCGGCGCAGGCCGCCGAGGTGCGTCCCCGGGACGCCGCTGGCCCGAAGCTGCTGCCGCCGCGCGGCCCCGAAACCGAAGTCATCCGCCTGCGGCCGGGCCAACTGCCCTATGTGTCGCTCACGGGGGATATCCTGTATCGGCTGATGGCCTCCGAAATCGCCGCCCAGCGCGGCCTGTTCGGCACCGCGGCCACCACGCTGGTCAACCTCTCCCGCGAGACGGGCGACCCGCGCATCGCGCACCGCGCGCTCGAATTCCAGCTGGCCGGCGGCAATCTGCCCGGCGCGCTGGAGGCGGCCCGCACGTGGGCCAACCTGGCGCCGTACGACACCGAGGCCACCTCGACCGAACTGGCCCTGGCGGCCGCCAATGGCCAGACGCAGGGCCTGTCGCAGGCGCTGCGCAAGCGCATCGACGACGCCAGCGACAAGACCGTGGCCATCGCGCAGACCATGGGCATCCTGGGCCGCCTGAGCGACCGCCGCATGGCGCTGCGCATCCTCGACGACGCGCTCAGCGAAAAAGTCCGCAAGCTGCCCGCCGCGCACATGGCGCTGGCCGACGTGGCGCATGCCGCGGGCGACGAGGTCCGCGCCGCCAACGAGGCGCGCGCCGCGCTGGCCGCCGATCCCAAATCCGAACCCGCCGCGCAGCGCGTGCTCGAATACGGCACCAAGGCCGACCCGGCCCGCGCCGAGGCCGATGCGCGCGC
Organism: Bordetella ansorpii; assembly: GCF_900078705.1. Taxonomy (GTDB): domain Bacteria; phylum Pseudomonadota; class Gammaproteobacteria; order Burkholderiales; family Burkholderiaceae_B; genus Bordetella; species Bordetella ansorpii_A. The sequence goes on along the minus strand of NZ_FKIF01000006.1, from coordinate 610,091 downwards.
GTTCATCCAACGCAATCCCGGCGCCCGCAAGCTGCGCCTGCTGCTGGCCGGCCAACTGGCCGACCGTGGCCAGTACGATGCCGCGCTGACCGAACTGCAGGCCATGTCGCGCCGCTCGCCGGAAGACTTCGACCTGCTGTTCATGCAGGCGCAACTGTCGTATCGCGCCGGCCATCTCGACCAGGCGCGCACGCTGCTGCAGCAATACCTGGAAGTGCAGGACCAGCGCCAGCAGGCCGCCGTGCCCGGCGCCACCGACGCCGGCGCGGCCGCCACCGATGCGCACGTGCTGCTGTCGCGCATCGCCGAGGACCAGGGCCGCTACGACGACGCCGTCAACGAGCTGTCCGGCATCGACGATCCCACCATGCGCTACGCCGCGCACATGCGCCAGGCCGCGCTGCGCGCCAAGCAGGGCCGCATCGACGACGCGCTGGCGATGGTCGACGCCGCCGATCCGCAAGACGACGAAGAGCGCCTGCAGGGCGTGCTGGCAAAGGCGCAGATCCTGCGCGACGCCGACCGCACCGACCAGGCCATCGCCGTGCTGCAGGCGGCCGACAAGGAAATGCCCGACACGGTCGAGGTCAAGTACGAACTGGCCATGCTGAACGAGCGCCGCGGCCGGGTCGACGAGCTCGAGCGCCTGCTGCGCGAGGTCATCGAACTCGACCCCGAGCATGCCCACGCCTACAACGCCCTGGGCTACACGCTGGCCGACCGCAACCAGCGCCTGCCCGAGGCGCAGGCGCTCATCGAGAAGGCGCTGGCGCTGTCGCCCGACGATCCCTTCATCCTGGACAGCATGGGCTGGCTGCGATTCCGCCAGGGCAAGTCCGACGACGCGGTGAAGTACCTGTCGCGCGCCTACGCGGCGCGTCCCGAGGCCGACATCGCCGCCCACCTGGCCGAAGTGCTGTGGACGCAGGGCAAGCAGGACCGCGCCACGGATCTGCTGCGCGCGGCCTATCGCAAGGACGCCAAGAACACCACGGTGCTCGATACCCTGAAGCGCCTGGGAGTCCAGCCTTGACGATGGCGGCGGCCGCGGGCCTGGCGTGGCGCTGCCTGGCGGGCGGCGCGATGCTGCTGGCGCTGGCCGCCTGCGGCACCGTGCCCCAGCCCACCGGCCAGCCCGCTGCCGATGCGTTCTCGCGCGCCGGCAGGTTCGCCATCACGGCCACCGAGACCTCCGACGGCACGCAGCAGGCCGTGCAGGGCGGCTTCGTCTGGCGCGACGATGGCAACCGCTACCAGCTCGACCTGACCACGCCGCTGGGGTCCACCGAGGCCCGCGTGGAGGGCCAGCCCGGCGCCGCCATGCTGACGCGTTCCAACGGCACGCGCATGCAGGCTCCCGATCCCGATTCGCTGGCCGAAGACGCCCTGGGCAGTCCCGTGCCGGTCAGCGGCCTGCGCGACTGGCTGCGCGGCAGGCCTGGCGAACCCGCGCCGCAGGCCCTGCAAAACGATGCCCAGGGGCGCCCCACCTCGTTCACGCAACGCGGCTGGCAGGCACGCCTGTCGCGCTACGACGCGCAAGGTCCGCAACTGCTGGTGCTCGAACGCCAGGAGGGCACCCGCCGCATCGTCGTGAGACTGGTGGTCGACCAGTCCTGAGGCCACGGCCCGCCGCGCCTGCAAAGCGCGGCGATTGCATTCCGTCCGGACCATTCGGTTCACCTCCTCCACTTCGTGCCCATCGCATGGGCCTTATCCCCGTGACGCTTTACGACGTTCCCGCGCCGGCCAAGATCAATCTGTTCCTGCACGTCGTCGGCCGCCGCCCCGGCGATGGCTACCACCTGCTGCAGACGGTGTTCCGCTTCGTCGATCTGTGCGACACGCTGCATTTCGAGGCGCGCGCCGATGGACAGGTCACCCGTGCCTACGACCTGCCCGGCGTGCCGCCGGAGCAAGACCTGACCGTGCGCGCCGCGCGGGCCTTGCAGCAGGCCACCGGCACGCGCGCGGGCGCGCAGATCGGCCTGGAAAAACGCATTCCGCAGGGCGGGGGATTGGGGGGCGGTTCGAGCGACGCGGCCACCACGCTGATCGCGTTGAATCGCCTGTGGAACACCGGCCTGTCGCGCGCCGAGCTGATGGCGCTGGCGCTGCCATTGGGCGCGGACGTGCCCGTGTTCGTGTTCGGCCAGTCGGCGTTCGCCGAAGGCGTGGGCGAACAACTGAGCGCCGTGACGCTGCCGCCGGCCGCGTATGTGTTGGCTCAACCCGACGCCAGCGTGCCCACCGTGGAAATTTTTCGCGCCCCTGATTTGACACGCGATTCAAGTTCGATCAGAATGGCGGACTTCCTTGCTGATCCAACTTCTGCTTTCGGCAGAAACGATCTGGAACCCGCAGTCTTTCGGCGCTATCCTCGAATCGAAGAAAGCGCCGACTGGTTGAAAAGTAGGTTGAAGGTGCAGTTGCAGGATCGGACGTGCGTGAATGTGCGTATGTCAGGGTCGGGCGCATGCCTCTATGCCGAGTTCTCAACGCTGCAGCAGGCCGTTTTGGCAGAAAAGGAAATTACCGCTACAATGCGCGTCGCTGGAAAAACAACCAGCCCAGCGCATCCGGAGTTTCGGTTGATCAAGGCCTCGGCCGGTCTGGTCGAACATCCATTGCGGTACTGGATTGCAAGATAGTTGGGGAGTCGCCAAGCTGGTTAAGGCACCGGATTTTGATTCCGGCATGCGAAGGTTCGAATCCTTCCTCCCCAGCCAACCAAATACATAAAAAAGCTGTTGAACTCGGGCTCCGACCTACGGTTCAGCGGCTTTTTTGTTTTATTCGTTTTCGCACGCACGTTTTTCCGCCGCGTCCCGAAACACCCACGCATCGCGCATCGCATCATGGTCATGGCAAACGACAGCTTCATGATTTTCACGGGCACCGCCAACACTCGGCTGGCCGTGGATGTAGTCAACCATCTCGACATGTCCCTCGGCAAGATGACCGTCGGCCGTTTCTCGGATGGTGAAGTGATGGTCGAGATCAACGAGAACGTGCGCGGCAAGGACGTCTTCGTCCTGCAGCCCACGTGCGCGCCGACCAACGACAACCTGATGGAAATCATGGTGATGGTCGATGCCCTGCGCCGCGCCTCGGCCGGCCGCATCACCGCCGCCATGCCGTACTTCGGCTACGCCCGCCAGGACCGCCGCCCGCGTTCGGCGCGCGTGGCCATCTCGGCCAAGATCGTCGCCAACATGCTGCAGGTCGCCGGCGTCGACCGCGTCCTCACCATGGACCTGCACGCCGACCAGATCCAGGGCTTCTTCGACATCCCGGTCGACAACATCTACGCCGGTCCGATCCTGCTGGGCGACATCTGGCGCCGCAACTTCCAGAACCTGGTCGTGGTGTCGCCCGACATTGGCGGCGTGGTCCGTGCCCGCGCGCTGGCCAAGCAGCTCGAGGCCGACCTGGCCATCATCGACAAGCGCCGTCCGCGCGCCAACGTTTCCGAAGTGATGAACATCATCGGTGAGGTCGACGGCCGCACCTGCATCATCATGGACGACATGGTCGACACCGCCGGCACGCTGTGCAAGGCGGCCCAGGCCCTGAAGGAACGCGGCGCCGGCGCCGTGTACGCCTACTGTACCCACCCGGTGCTGTCCGGTGGCGCCATCGAGCGCATCGAGGCCTCCGAGCTGGACGAACTGGTCGTCACCGACACCATCCCGCTGTCCGAGCAAGGCCAGTCGTGCGGCAAGATCCGCCAACTGTCCTGCGCCGCGCTGCTGGGCGAGACCATCCTGCGCATTTCCAACGCGGAATCGGTCAGCTCGCTGTTCGCCGACTAGGCCCGGATCGCCAGTACCCCGAATTTCCTTGCGTGCCGCTGGTCGCGGCGGCACGCAGAAAATGCCAGGCGCATGTCGCGCCGGGCAAATATCAGCCGGCGCAAGCAGTACCGCAACACCGCGCCGTATCTATCGTTCCGGAGTTTTCCATGAAATTCACTGCCACTACGCGTAGCGTCCAGGGTTCGAGTGCGAGCCGCCGCCTGCGCCACGCGGGTCGCGTTCCTGCCATCGTTTATGGTGGTTCGGCCGCCCCGCTGAACATCGAAGTCGACCACAACGACATCTACCACGCCCTGCGCAAGGAAGAGTTCCACGCTTCCATCCTGCAGATGGAAGTGGACGGCGGCAAGGCCGAGCAAGTCCTGCTGCGTGCCGTGCAATGGCACCCCTACAAGCAGCAAGTCCTGCACATCGACTTCCAGCGCGTCGATGCCAAGCAAGCCCTGCACACCAAGGTGCCGCTGCACTTCCTGAACGCCGAGATCTCGCCTGCCGTGAAGATCAACAGCGCCGTCATCACCCACGTGCTGACCGAACTGGAAGTCACCTGCCTGCCGGCCGCGCTGCCCCAGTTCATCGAAGTCGACCTGAGCAACCTGCTGGCTGGCGCTTCGGTCCACCTGGCCGACATCAAGCTGCCCAAGGGCGTGACCTACGTCGCCCACGGCGGCGATGCCAACCCGGTCCTGGCCTCGGCCCTGGTCAAGGGCGGCGGTTCGGCTTCCGCTGAAGCGGACGGCGAAGAAACGCCCGCTGCCGAATAAGGCATGCGCCGGGCTCGTCCCGGCGTCCGGAAACTCCGCGTGTGCCCCGCACCGCGGAGTTTTTTTATGTTCGCCGTTCCCGTGCGCGGGCGTGCGGCTCCAGCGCTGAACGCCCGCCCGCCATATCGGGCACAATGACGGCGCGACCCACACCCATCCGCTTCTTCATGACTGAGCCCATCCGCCTGATCGTGGGGCTGGGAAATCCCGGACCCGAGTACGAGACCACCCGGCACAATGCCGGTTTCTGGCTGGCCGACCAATTGGCCGGCGACCTGCGCACCTCGTTCTCGTTCGAGAAATCGTTCTTCGGCGAGGTCGCCAAGACGCGCAAGGACGGCGAGAACATCCTGCTGCTCAAGCCGGCCACCTACATGAACCGCTCGGGCCAGGCCGTTGGCGCGCTGGCGCGCTTCTACAAGTTTGCGCCCGAACAGGTGCTGGTCCTGCACGACGAACTGGACCTGCTGCCTGGCCAGGTCAAATTGAAGCAGGGTGGCGGCCATGCGGGCCACAATGGCCTGAAGGACATCCAGGCCGCATTGGGCAGCCCCGATTTCTGGCGCATCCGCATCGGCATCGGCCATCCGCGCACGCTCAACCTGGCGCAGCAGGTGGCCGATTTCGTGCTGCATCCGCCGCGCCGCGAGGAAATGCCTTCCATCGAAGCCGTGCTGGACCGCTGCCGTGTCGCGGTGCCCGCCATGCTGGACGGCGATTTTCCCAAGGCCACGCGCCAGTTGCACAACGCCTGATCCATGTCCAGCCAACTGCGATTCAGCGAAGAGTTCGCCGACTTCTGGCAATTCCTGAGGCGGCCCACGCTGCGCCGCCTGCCGGTGCGGCGCGCGGTGCACGGCGACCTGGCCGGCGACTGGATGCCCAACATCACGTTCGGCCGCCTGATGGCGTGGGCCGGCGTGCTGTGGGCCATCAACCTGTTCGCCTTCGGCCCCATCGCCGTGATGGCGGCGGGGTCGGGCGGCGCGCAGCATCGGCTCGATCCGCAGAACATCCCCTGGCTGACCGCCATCCTGTGGGCGCCCATCGTCGAAGAGCTGTTGTTCCGCTACGGCCTGCGCAGGCCCGTGCAGGCCTTGTGGCTTTGCCCGCTGATGCTGGTGCCGCTGCTGTTCGGCCCGCAGGGCTGGACCGCCGCCTGGCTGGCCTGCGTGTTCCTGGCGGCCAGCCTGCCGCTGCGCCGCGGACGCGTCAGCATGGCCGGCAAGCGCCTGGGATGGCGCCGCGAGTACGTGCGCCGCTACGGCCTGGTCTTCCATCTGGTGACGCTGACCTTCGCGGCGGTGCACTTGAACAACTTCACGCTGCAGGGCACGCCGTGGTATCTGCTGCCCTTGCTGGTGCTGCCCCAGTGGGTGACGGGCCTGCTGCTGGGCTGGATGCGCACCCGGCGCGGCTTCGGGGCCACCATGCTGCTGCATGGCGTGTTCAATGCCGGGCCGGTGTTGGTGATCCTGGTGTTGACGTCGCTGGTGGGATTGCTGCCGGTGGATCTGCCTGCCGCGAAATAAGCGGCGATACGGTCGGGCTACGCGTACCCGGCGGCACCGGCGCCGGCAGCGCCTGATCGTCCGTACTAGAAATCCGTATACGCCATCGGCTTGAACTTCTCTTCGAGGAACTTGCCGTTGGCCACCACCGCGTCCGCGTCGTGGCGGTAGATGCCTTCCGCGATCTTCACCAACTGCCCGTCCAGCAGGTCCAGCTGATGGAAGAACAACTGCTTGGGCGTCTTGCCGTCATGCACCACCGTCATGGCCGCGAAGAAGGGCGGCAGCTTGAGGTAGTGGTTGATGGTTTCCGGCAGGTCGCGCGTGATCGTGCCGGACAGCGACAAGGCCTGCGTCAGCGGCACCTCGCCGCTGAACAGCTTGGGCGCCAGCTCGCGCACCATCTGCAGGATGTGCTCCAGCTTGGCCACGGCCTCTTTGGGCAGTTTCTTGCGCGCGCGCTGGAACAGCGACTCCATGGCCTCGATCAGGGCTTCCTGGCTGGCGGCTTCCTTGATGTCCGCCTCGACGGCGGCGCCGCGGCCCGGCGCGATCAGCCAGCCCGCGGCGTACAGGCCCAGCACGATGGGCAGCCACCATTGCTCGATGATGCCGGTGAAGAACAGCGCCAGCCCGGCCAGGGCCAGCGCGCACCCCACGACGTTGCGTGTGCTGTAGAAGGCCAGCAGCACGGGGGTCTTCAGGGTCATTCCTGCCATTGCGCTTTCCCGGCTGTCGATCGCGGTCCGTTTACTGGTAACCCCGCACTTCCTTGAAGATGGCCTGCAGGCCGCCCTTGTCGCCGTCGAACGAGCGACCGCCGGTGGCCTCGGCCAGTTTCGTCATCTCGGAGGATTCGCCACCCGCGAAATAGATGGTGAACACGCGGATGCCCTGCTTGCTGGCGGGCAGTGCATCGTACCAGCGCAGGAAAGAATTCAGCGACATGCCGGACATGTTGGCGCCGTCGGTCATCACCACGATGCTGTAGAAGCGGTCCGGGTGGCGTTCGCGGCGTGCCAGCGCTTCCTGGTAGGCCGCCTGGGTGGCGTCATAGATGGCCGTGCCGCCGGCGGCGTACAGTTCGCGCACGTAGGAAGCAATGTCGTCCAGCGTCTTCTTCGACTGCGCTTCGCTGCCGCCCATGTCGAACGAATGGGTGATGCCCATCCGGTCGTTGAACGGCTTGATGTGGATCTGCTCGCGGTTGCGGAATCGCGCGAAACGGCCGCTGATGCTGGAATCCGCGCCGGACAGGCCCAACATGGTCTTCTTCAGCTGGTCCAGGTTATTGCCGTCCATCGAGCCGCTGGTGTCCAGCACGAAGGTGCTGTCGGGCGGCGTGCGCACCTGGTTGTCGAAGGTCAGCAGGATGGCGTCGACCACTTCCTGCCTGGCGGGGAAGACCAGTTCGCCTATCGCGGCGGCCGGGTTCGGCTGCGCCACGTCGGGGTTGATGGCCTGGCGCAGGGTGCCCTGCGCCATCGCCTTCTGGAAGGGCGCGCCGCGCAGATAGGCCACCAGTCTGTCGTAGGCCGCGCGCTTGTCCGCGTTGACCAGCATGATCGGATAGTCCGACGTGGTGAGTCCGTCCTTGGGGTAGATCAGCGTCAGCTTCTCGCGCATCGCCGGATCGCGGTTCAGCGTCAGCAGCACCGACGAGTAGTTGATGATGCCGTCGACCTGGTCCTGGTTCTTCAGGAAGGCATCGGCCAGCCAGCCCGAACTGCCGGCCGTCATCTTCTGCGCCTTGAAGAAGGCGGACAGCGACTTGCTGTCGATGTCCTTCACTTCCAGCGCATCGCCCTTGCCCGACAGCGCGGCGGCCAGGCCCAGCAGGGCCGAAAAGCCCGTGTTGGACGAGGCCGGGCTGGTCATGCCGAAGGTGAACTTGCCGGCCTCGGCGGCTTGTGAGATGTCCTTCCAGGTGGCGCCCGTGTAGCTGCCGCTGCCGTCGTCCCAGCCCAGCGCGCGGGCCTTGCTGGACTTCAGGCCCAGCACCACCGGCGTCAGCATGGTGCGCTCGGAGGCGACGATGCGCTTCTTCGCGTCCGGCACCAGCATCGCGTAGCGGTTGCTGGCGAACCACGCCAGGTCGGTGGCCTCGCCCGACTGCAGGCGTTCCACGCCGTCCAGCGTGCCGACGTACTTCATCTTCAACTGCACGCCGGTCTGGCGCCGGATGTCGTCCAGCAACGGCTCGATGTCCTTCAGTTCCGAACCGGCCAGCACGGTCAGCGTGGCCGCCTCGGACGAGCCGCCCGCCGCGCTGGCGCCCGTGTTGCTGGCGGAGGTGTCCGACGCCTTGTCGCAGGCGGCCAGCGCGAGGCCCATCCCGGCGATCAGCGCCAGGCGGGTCAGCAGTTTCTTGAGCATGATCGAATTCGCGTAGAAGAGTGGACGAGCGGTCAGACCTGCACCGGGCCGTCGGGCAGGGCGGGGGCCTGCCGCACGGCTTCGGACGCGGCCTGCTGGCGCGAGCGGTCCAGGTACTGCTCGCTGCGTTCGATCTGCGCCTTCATCAGCGCGTTGTTCTTGCCCATCGTTTCGATGGCCTGCGAACGGAACGTGTCCATCGCGTCCATCGCCTTGAAGGTGTTGTCCATCATTTCCTGAATGCGCTGCACGCCGATCAGCGGATCCGCGGCGAACTCGCCGGTGCGCTGCACGTGCTGGCCCAGTTGGCGCGAGGTCTCCGTCACCAGGTCGCCGATAGTGGTGGACACGCCCTGCAGCATCTCCATCACCTGGATCTGGTTGCCGGTGGCGCGCGCCACGGTCTGGGCGGTGGCCAGGGCCGACATGCCGGTGGTGGCCACGCGGTTGCAGCCGTTGACCATCTCGCGCGCCGTCTTCTTCAGCACCGTCATCGACAGGTAGCCGTTGACGTTGACGGCCATCTGCGTCTGCATGTCCTGGTAGTTCTGGCGCACGTAGAACAGCACCTCCTGTTCCAGCGCGCGGGCGCGGTCGGGATCGGTGGCCTTCAGGGCGTCGACGCGGCTGGACACCTGGGTGTCCAGCTTCTCGGCGAAGGTGATGGCGCCCTTAAGCTTCTGCATGGCGTCCCACAGCTTGGCCATGGTGACGTCGATCTCGGCCGAGTCGCGCTGCATGTCGTCGCGCGCGCGCGGTGCAGGTCGGCCATGATGGCCTTCAGGTGGTCGCCGGCATCCTGGAACTTGCGGAAGTAGTCCCGCAGCTTGTTGCCGAACGGAATCAGGCCCAGCAGCTTCCTGGGCGACAGCAGGTCGCCCTCGCGGCCCGGGTTCAGTTCGTCCAACTGCGCGCGCATCGACTGGATCGCCTTGAACGCGGCCGAGTCCTCGATGCCCACGAAGTTGCGCTCCATGAAGCGGCCGGTCATCAGTTCGGAGGCGTTGGAGATCTCGTTGCGGCCCAGGTGGAAGAGGGCGTCGACGCGGCTCTTGAACGTATCGCTGTGCACGTCTTCCGTGAACAGCGTCTCGACCACGCTGGCGACTTGGCGGTCGATGGCGGAGGTGGTCTCGTCGGGCAGGGCCACCATGTCGGTGGCCTTCTTCTGTTCCACGGGCTGGATCACCTCGGGCGGGGTCAGCACCATGTCGGGGGGCGTCAAGGTTTGCGTTTGCTGTTCCATGTTCTTCGTGTCCGATTGCGGATCATCGATCCGGGTTGCTCGTGCAGGGGGACAGGCCGGTCGCGCGCCTACTCAATTGAATTTCCGTTCGATGCCTTGGATCAGGTACTCCAGCGTCTCGTAGCTGGGCGGGTCCACTACGTCGACCAGCACGTCGGGCGCGCTGAGCTTCTTGTCGTTGAGGAACGAGACGAACTGGCCGCTGTCCGCGGTGCGGTAGCCGTACTGCACGGCCAGCGCCTGCAGCTCCGGGTCTTGCGACAGCGCCTCGCCCAGCCGCTGGCCCTTTTCATTGAAAGGCACCAGCGTGTGCTTGGTGTAGAGCGTGGGGCGCGGATACAGCAGCACCATGTCCGTGTTGGGCGTAGGGCGCTTGGACTGGTATTCCAGGTACTGGCTTTCGTAGATCATCACCAGCGGCGCCTTGCCGATGCCCATGGTCGTGTAGTCCTCGAACGGACCGGCCGAGCTGGACTCCTGAAAGCCCTGGCGCAGGAACAGGCTGGACAGCGCGGGCAGCAGCCGGTCGGCGTCGGCCTGCGTGTTCACGATGTTGTTCTTGTTCATCACGTAGCTGGCCAGCGCCAGGTACATGGCCGCGCTGTTGGACTTGCGCACGTCGGTCGAGCTGACCAGGATCGACTTGCTGGTGTTGAACACCGTGTTGTTCGGCAGTTCGTTCCAGCGCTTGCCCTGCTCGATCATGGTCATCAGGCGGTCCATGTCGATGATGTAGTGCGTGCCGTTCTCGGTGCGCACCAGGCCGGCGCTCTCCAGCATCGGCACCAGCGTCTTCCACGAGGCGATCGCCATCGGCGTGAAGAAGGGCTGGTAGACCTGGCGGGCATTGGTAGCCTTCTGCAGCGTGATGGCCGCGGGCGCGCCCGCCGGGAAACCGAAGTCGTAGCCGTCCCGCTTGCGCGCGCTGATCTCGCGCGAGCCGACCTTGTCCACCGCCACGGTGAAACCCAACTGCTTCAGGCGGGCCTGCACGCGCGGGTCGAGGAAGTAGGTTTCCTTTTCGGACCCGATCATGCCGCGCACCTGCACGACGGCTCTCGCGGCGGCCTGCGCCGCGTCGGATTCGAGCTTGCGGGTGGAGGAAACGTAGATGGCGCCGCCGATGCCGGCCAGCAGGGCGACTGCCAGGACGGGCGCCAGGATCTTGCGTAGTTGCATAAGCGCTGGTCTCTTTCTGTGGGGGGCTGTCGGGGACGCAACCCCGCTTCCGCGCATGAATCGTAGGTAAGCGGCGCGGCGAGGTCAAAGCCCGTTACCAGAAGATAAATGCATGAAATGTCATATTTATGAAGCTTTTTGGCGACGTCGCGGAGGGTTGGCGCGGAGCGGTTAAAATTCGCCCTTTCCCGGACCCGCCGCGCACCGGATTCCTTCTGGATTCCGCCGCTAGGCGCGGCCCCGTCCACGGCTCAAGCGATCCCGGCGGTTTGCACGCATGCGGATCGGGCACCTCGGCCCTGCCACAGGCAGGCCGCCAGTGCACTGATATTTATAGGATTTCCATGGCTCTGCAATGCGGCATCGTCGGCCTGCCCAACGTCGGTAAATCGACCCTCTTCAACGCGCTGACCAAGGCTGGCATCGCCGCCGAGAACTACCCCTTCTGCACCATCGAGCCGAACGTGGGCGTGGTAGAAGTGCCCGATCCGCGTCTGCAGAAGCTGGCCGAGATCGTCAAGCCCGAGCGCATCCTGCCCGCCACCGTCGAGTTCGTGGACATCGCCGGCTTGGTTGCCGGCGCCAGCCAGGGCGAAGGCCTGGGCAACCAGTTCCTCTCGCACATCCGCGAGACCGACGCCATCGTCAACGTGGTGCGCTGCTTCGAGGATCCCAACGTGATCCACGTGGCGAACAAGGTCGACCCCATCGCCGACATCGAAGTCATCGAGACCGAACTGGCCCTGGCCGACCTGCAGACCGCCGAGAAGGCCATGCAGCGCCACACCAAGACCGCGCGCTCGGGCGACAAGGAAGCCCAACGCCTGGTGGCCGTGCTGGAGAAGTGCGTCGCCATGCTGAACCAGGCCAAGCCGGTGCGTTCGGTGGACCTGTCCGACGAAGAGCGAGAGCTGATCAAGCCGCTGTGCTTCATCACCGCCAAGCCGGCGATGTATGTGGGTAACGTCAGCGACAGCGGTTTCACGAACAACCCGCTGCTGGACCGCCTGGTCGAGTTCGCGAATCAGCGCAACGCGCCGGTGGTGGCGATCTGCGCCGCGATCGAGGCCGAGATCGCCGATCTGCCGGATGAGGATCGCGAGGTGTTTTTGGCGGATATGGGCATGGAAGAGCCGGGGCTGAATCGTTTGATTCGCGCCGCGTTCAAGCTGCTGGGGCTGCAGACGTACTTCACGGCGGGGGTGAAGGAAGTTCGTGCGTGGACGGTGCGGATCGGCGCGACGGGGCCGCAGGCGGCGGGGGTGATTCATACCGACTTCGAGCGCGGGTTCATCCGTGCGCAGACGATCGCTTATGAGGATTACATCGCGTACAAGGGCGAGCAGGGTGCCAAGGAAGCGGGGAAGATGCGGGCGGAAGGGAAGGAATATGTGGTGCAGGATGGGGATGTGATGAACTTCCTGTTCAACGTCTGACGATTTTTGCTGGATCTCGGTGGCGCTCAGTAGCGCTTGGTGGACAGGTTGCCCCATTTGAAATCAATGGGTTGCGTAAACAATACGGTCTGCTGAGCGTTCCTATTGTTCATCGAGGTCCAGAAAATTCGGGGGTAGCGTTGGGGGTACTCGTGTTCAACCGTGGGGGTACTTTTCCCCGCAGTGGAGTCCAGCGATGCCGGAAAACCTACTCACCGACCTCAAGGTCAGGTCGGCCAAATCGACTGATCGAGACTGGAAACTTTCAGACGGCGGGGGCTTGTTCCTGCTGGTCAAGCCGACCGGCGGCAAGCTCTGGCGGTGGAAATACCGTCTGCAAGGCAAGGAGAACCTCTTTGCCATTGGCGGCTTTCCCCAAGTAAGCCTTGCAGAGGCGCGTGCAGCCCGAGAGAAAGCGCGTGCCTTGGTCAAGCAAGGCATTCATCCTGCCCATGAGCGGCAACAGATCAAGAAGCGCAACCTGGAAGCACTGGAGGAGCGCAAGCGTGCTCGTGAAAGCTCGTTTGCCAAGGTAGCGAAAGCGTACCTGGCGGAGATCAAACCGGTCTTCGCGCTCAGCTCCTACCGCACGAAAGAATCCCGCATCAGGAAGTACCTGTCGCCGAAGTTCGACGGGATGCCGATGAGCGACATTGGCGTCAAACAGATTCGTCCGCTGCTGGAGGAATGCAAGTCCCACGGAGCCTGGGCGGCGATTCACGTCAAAGGCGATCTTTCGGCCATCTTTGAATTCGCGGTAGTGCGGGGTCTGGTCGAGGCCAATCCTATTCCCAGCCTGCGTGGGCTGCTGCGCGTGCCGTTCAGCGAGAGCAAGGCGGCGATGACGCGAGAGCAAATCCAGAAGTTCTATCAGGAGTTGCGCGGCTACCGGGGCTATCCGGAAACTTCGTTGTGCCTGCGGCTGATTGCGCTGACCGCCTGCCGTCCAGGGGAAGCGGCGGATGCCGAGTGGGACGAGTTCGACTTTGAGGATGCGCTGTGGCGTCGGCCTGCGGCGAAGATGAAAGCGCGGCGCGACCATGTCAGCCCGTTGTCCACGCAGGCCATAGCGGTGCTGAAAGACTTGCAGCACATCACGGGTGGCAGGCGCTATCTGTTTCCGCACCGAAGCGGAAAGGGCTTCACTACGCCCAATCGGCTCACCTACGCGATGCGTGACATGAACCTGGGCCGGGGTACGACGCCGCACTGCTGGCGGACGACCTTTTCTACCTGGGCCAATGAGAATGGATACCGGCCTGATGCGATTGAGCGTCAGCTTGCCCACGTGGAAAGCAATAAAGTGCGGGCGACGTACAACAAGGCGCCGCTGCTGGATCAGAGAAGAACGCTGTTGCAGGACTGGGCGGACTATCTGAGTGCGGCGGAAGGCAGCGGCACAGCATAGGGGCGATTTGGCTGGTTGTTACAGAGTGAGTGAGCACAAGGGTAGGCGGCCTTTTCCTTTTCAGGGTAGGGCCATTGTCCCTTGAGTGCCGTTCCCTTGCCGTTTGTCTTCGCCCAAGGCTGAACGCTGGAAATGGGGTGATAACGAAATAAATAGGGTAATTGTATATATATTGCCCTGTTTTTAGGATTGATGTTGCCTATTTCGACACCGGTCAGCTATGCCAGCCCCTCATGAGCGGTCCTATGTTCAGGAAATGGGGTAGTCCAACACCATTAACAAGGCATTTTTAGAGACAATGCCCCATTTAATGGCTATGATTACCCCATTTAGATAGCCTGGGCTTACATTTCCATGCACTCGCTCACGCCCGAGTACCTTGCCGCGCTTCGCTTCGATGGCACCCAGGTCGCCACGTTGCGCACACTGGGCGAATACCAGGGTAAGCAGCAACTCTACGCCGCGCAGTCGCCCGAAGCCCTCAAGGGCCTGCGCCAGATCGCGGTGGTGGAGTCCACCGAGTCGTCTAACCGGCTGGAAGGTGTTGTCGTAGCGCCCTCGCGGTTGAAGTCTCTGATCATCCGCAACGCAACACCAAAGAGCCGTTCCGAACAGGAGATCGCAGGCTACCGTGATGCCCTGGCGCTGATCCACGAGTCCGCTGCGCACATGCCCTTCAGCGAAAGCGTGGTGCTGCAACTGCACACCCTGCTGTATCGCTACATCCCGCAGGCGGGCGGGCGCATGAAGGTCACCAATAACGACATCAACGAGCGTCACCCGGATGGCACTTCGCGCCTGCGCTTCCAGCCGGTGGCTTCGCATCTCACGCCGATGGCCTTGGCTGATCTGACAGGGCGCTACGCCACCGCGCTGGACCAGCACCTGGCCGACCCGTTGGTACTGGTGCCGCTGGCGATGCTCGACTTCCTGTGCATCCACCCTTTCCCGGACGGCAACGGTCGCATGTCCCGCTTGTTGACCCTGCTGCTGCTCTACCACTTCGACTATGCCGTGGGCCGCTACATCAGCTTGGAACGCATCTTCGAGGACACCAAGGAAGGTTATTACGAGACGCTGGAAGCCAGTTCGCAGGGATGGCACCAGGGGCAGCACGACGTCAAACCTTGGCTCGACTACTTATGGGGTGCCTTGCTACGGGCCTACCGCGAGTTCGAGGAGCGTGTCGGCACCATCGAACGGGGACGTGGCAGCAAGGGCGACCGGGTGCGGGCGGAAGTCCTGGGGCGCAGCTTGCCATTCTCGATTTCGGAGATCGAAGAAGCCTGCCCAGGCGTGAGCCGGGACATGGTGCGGCTGGTGTTGCGGGCGATGAAATCGGAAGGGTTGATCGAATCAACGGGTAAGGGTCGCGGGGCGAAATGGATCCGTCTTGTCGACGTACAGGACGTCGCAGAAAACAGGGCCGGTATCAAACAAGCAAGCCGGCAACAATGATGGATATTGAAGTGACAAGCACCGAAAAGAAGACCGACCGCTTTATCAGTAAGCTCGAAGCCGTGGGAGGTTCTGCCGGGAACCAGCGGCTCCGAGAGGCGTTGGGTTGGCAAGAATCCACCTATGACAGCATCAAGCAGCAACTGATCGAGGAGGGGCGGATCATTCCCGGCCGAGGGCGCGGCGGTTCGGTTGCACTGGCTACGACAGCCTATACGGCCAACAAAGAATCAGCGACATCGTTGGAAGTACACGAAGCCGCCGTGCCGTACCTGAAGACGAAGACGAAAGCAGATTCGTCATCGAGGGACCGAGCGACTGCTACCCCTGCTGCCAAGACGCTTGCCCCGCGCAACGGCGTCGTCAAGAAATCCGACCTCTACAGTTCCATCTGGGCATCGTGCGATGAACTGCGTGGCGGCATGGATGCCAGCCAGTACAAGGACTATGTCCTGTTCATGCTGTTCATCAAGTACATCAGCGACAAGTACGGCAACAGCGACGACTTCGCCCCGCCCGTGGTCATCCCACCGGGCGCCTCATTCAAGGACATGGTGGCGCTTAAGGGCAAGGACGACATTGGCGACAGGATCAATACCCAGGTTATCCAGAAGCTGATCGACGCCAACACCAAGCTGGCACGCAGCGACTTCCCTGACTTCAACGACCCTAACAAGCTCGGCGAAGGCTCAGCCATGGTCGAACGGCTGGGCAACCTGATCGCCATCTTCGAAAAGCCCGAGCTGAACTTCGCCAACAACCGCGCCGACAACGATGACTTGCTTGGCGATGCCTATGAATACCTGATGCGCCACTTTGCGCAAGACTCGGGCAAGAGCAAGGGCCAGTTCTACACGCCCTCCGAAGTCAGCAGCGTCATCGCCCAGGTGATCGGCATCTCGCACGCCAATACCCGAGCCTCCACCACCGCCTACGACCCCACCTGCGGGTCGGGCTCGCTGTTGTTGAAAGTGGCCGCCGAGGCAGGCCGACAGATCACCCTGGAAGGGCAGGAAAAGGACGTGACCACCGCCGGCCTCGCGCGGATGAACATGATCCTGCACGACTTCCCCAGCGCCACGATCCTTAGCGGCGACACCCTGGTGAACCCCAAGTTCAAGGATAGCGAACGACTGCGCGCCTACGACTACGTGGTCGCCAACCCGCCGTTCTCCGACAAGAAATGGTCCACTGGCCTCAACCCGGCCAATGACCCGTACCACCGTTTCACCTGGGGCGAGCCGCCCGCCAAGCAGGGCGACTACGCCTATCTGCTGCACGTCATCCGCAGCATGAAGGCCACCACCGGCAAGGGCGCAGTCATCCTGCCGCACGGCGTGCTGTTCCGTGGCAATGCCGAAGCCCACATCCGCAGGCAACTGGTGCGCTCCGGCATGCTCAAGGGCATCATCGGCCTGCCCGCCAACCTGTTCTACGGCACCGGCATCCCCGCCTGCATCCTGGTGCTAGACAAGGAAAACGCCAGCACCCGCAAGGGTGTGTTCATGATCGACGCCAGCAAAGGCTTCATCAAGGACGGTCCCAAGAACCGCTTGCGCGAACAGGACATCCACCGCATCGTCGATACCTTCCGCCGTGGTGTGGACGAGCCGCGCTATGCCCGCAGGGTGCCGCTGGATGAAATCGCCAGCGAGAAGAACGACTACAACCTCAACCTGCCACGCTATATCGACAGCAGTGAACCGGAAGACCTGCACGATATCGACGCGCACCTCAACGGCGGCATCCCCGAACGCGATATCGACGCCTTCGCCGCCGACTGGCAGGAAATGCCTGCCCTTCGCCAGGCGCTGTTCGAGGCCGAGCGTCCCGGTTATGCGCGGCTGCGCCAGCCGATGGCCGAAGTGCGTTCCATCATCCTCGCCCACCCGCAGTTCCAGCAATTCCGCAGCAAGGTCGAAACCCTGTTCGGCAAATGGCAGAAGGCCGTCACGCCGCTGCTCACCGGCATCCAGCCCGGCGACAAACCCAAGGCGCTGATCGCGCAGGTCTCCGAAACTTTGCTCACCACCTTCCACGCAGCACCGCTGCTCGACCCCTACGACATCTATCAGCATCTGATGGATTACTGGGCCGAAGCCATGCAGGACGACGCCTACCTGATCGCCGCCGATGGCTGGGTGGCGCTGCCACGGCGCGTCGTGGGAACCGACAAGAAGGGCAAAACCAAGGACAAGGGCTGGACCTGCGATCTGCTGCCCAAGTCCTACATCGTCGCCCGTTACTTCGCCGCCGAACAGGCCGAACTGGAGACAAAGCAGACCGAGCTTGAAAGCGTTACCAGCCAGATTGCCGAACTGGAGGAAGAACACGGTGGAGAAGACGGCGCTTTCTCTGGCTTTGGCAACATCAACGCCGCGCAGGTCAAAGACCGCCTTGCCGAAATTGGCGATGACTCTGACAGCGCCGACGAGCGCGCCGTGCTCAAGCAGTGGCAGCAACTCAGCGCCCGCGAGGCCGCATTGAAGAAAACCGTCAAAACGCTGGAAGCGGAACTCGACCAGCAAGCCCATGACCACTATTTCACCCTCAGCGAAGCCGAGGTCAAGACGCTGGTAGTGCAAGAAAAATGGCTGGCCCGCCTGCAAGCCAATGTGCAGCAGGAACTGGAACGTATCTCTCAAACCCTCGCCCACCGTATCCGCGAATTGGCCGAACGCTACGACACCCCGCTGCCCAAGCTGGAAGATGACGTGGCAGTCCTCAGTGCCAAGGTGGAAGCGCACCTGAAAAAAATGGGGGCGACATGGAAGTGAAGCCGGGGTACAAGCAGACGGAAGTTGGGGTGATCCCAGAAGATTGGGAAGTGAAACACTTGGGAGACCTAGGAAATGTAGTACGCGGAGGATCGCCAAGGCCTGCCGGGGATCCCAGATATTTCAACGGAAGCTTCATTCCCTGGCTCACAGTCGCAGCCTTAACCAACATACCTGATCATCAACTTCTTGTATCTGAGACAGCTACCTTTCTTACAGAGGAGGGGGCGAAACGGAGCCGTACTCTTGATGCAGGGACGCTAATTATTGCCAACAGCGGCGCAACTCTTGGCATCGCCAAACTATTAGGGGTTAAGTGCTGCGCGAATGACGGCATTGCTGCCATTGTCGAGCAAAAACGTGGAGACAAAGCTTTCTCTTGTTACTACATTAATACTCTCACTGAAAGTCTCAGGAATACTGTCGCCACAGGGAACGGACAGCCAAATCTTAATACGACACTTATTCGCGAAATTTCCATTACATACCCGCCGCTACCTGAGCAGCGCGCCATCGCCACCGCTCTCGGCGATATGGACGCGCTACTGGACAGACTGGATCGCCTGATCGCCAAAAAGCGCGCCATCAAACAGGCTGCCATGCAGCAACTCCTCACCGGCCAAACCCGCCTGCCGGGGTTCAGCGGGGAGTGGGAGGTGAAGCAGTTGGAAGACTTGGCAAAAATCCAAAAGGGGCAACTAATAACAACAAAAACGCTTATCCCTGGAGATATTCCTGTGATAGCAGGGGGGAAACAGCCTGCATATTTCCATGCCTCGGCCAACCGGCATGGAAAAACAATTACTGTGAGCGCATCCGGCGCTAGTGCTGGCTATGTCGCCTTCCATTTATGCTCTATCTTTGCATCGGACTGCTCAACCATTAGCGAATCGGACTCGTATAGCATTGAGTTTATCTATTATTCACTGCTTTTCCGGCAGGATGTGATTTATGCGGCGCAAACTGGTGGAGCCCAACCCCATGTTCAGCCCAAAGATCTGGCGCCGCTGTCAATAAGTATTCCAGTTGACATAACAGAGCAAACAGCCATCGCCTCCATCCTCACCGACATGGACGCCGAAATAACCGCCCTCGAAACCCGTCGTACCAAGACCCGCGCCTTCAAGCAGGCCATGATGCAGGAACTGCTGACTGGCAGGACGCGGTTGGTAATGCCTGATGCCAAACCTGTTGGCGAGGAGGTGGCGCAAACAGAAGGACGCAAGGCGAACGTCCATTTCCTGAGAAGCGTGCTGGCTGCCGAAATCATCGACCAATTGCACGATCAGCCGACCTTTGGGCATGTCAAGTTCGAGAAGATGATGTTCCTTGCCGAACACCTGTGTCAGGTGGATACCGGATCTACCTACCACCGCAAGGCCGCCGGCCCCTATGACAACCGTGCATTGCGCTCGATAGACAGCCAGTTGCAGAAGCAGCAATGGTTCGAGGTGCGAAAGCAAGAAGGTCGTTACCAATACGTGCCACTGGCAAAGCGTGGCAGTCACAAACCGTACTTTGATCGGCATTTTTCCGGGATCGTCGAGACCCTTGAGAACATTCTGGGCACGTTCAAAACGGCGAAAACGGAAAAATGCGAAATCGTCGCCACTTTGCTGGCGGCGTGGAGCGATTTGCTGCGTGAGAAAGGAGCCGTCTCCGATGAAATGATCGTGCACGAGGTACTGCACAACTGGCACGAAGCAAAGCAACGGATACCTGAGGATCGCTGGCTGAAGGCGCTTGGCTGGATGCGAGAGAAAGGTTTTGTGCCCAAAGGAGTGACATTGTCATGACCGACAAGCCAGCTTCCCTAACGACAGCCCCACAAGGCTACGCCGACTGGCTGTCCGACCTGAAGGGTCGCATCCACACCGCGCAGCAGCGTGCGGCGCTGGCGGTCAACCGGGAACTGGTGAGCCTGTACTGGCAGATCGGCCGCGACATTCTGGCGCGGCAGGCCGAGCAGGGCTGGGGTGCGAAAGTGATCGAGCGGCTGGCGCATGACTTGCGCGCCGCCTTCCCGGAGATGAAGGGCTTTTCGCCGCGCAACCTCAAGTACATGCGGGCGTTTGCCGAGGCCTGGCCGGATGCCGAAATTGTGCAACAGGCTGCTGCACAATTGCCCTGGGGGCACAACCTGGTATTGCTGGATCGCGTGAAAGCGCCAATGGAGCGCCTGGCCTATGCCCGCGCGGCCATCGAACATGGCTGGTCGCGCAATGTGTTGAATATCCACATCGAAACCCGCCTGCTGGAACGCACGGGCAAGGCTGTGACCAACTTCGATCAGCGCTTGCCTGCACCGCAATCCGATCTGGCCATCGAGTCGCTGAAAGATCCGTACCGCTTTGATTTTCTCGGCCTGGGCGAGGAAGCACAGGAACGCGAAATCGAGAAGGCGCTGGTACAACACGTCACCGATTTCCTGCTGGAACTGGGTGCGGGTTTCGCCTTCGTTGGCCGACAGGTATTGCTGGACGTGGGCGGCGAAGAGTTCTTTATCGACTTGTTGTTCTACCACCTCAAGCTGCGCTGTTACGTGGTGATCGAACTGAAGGCGGGCAAGTTCAAGCCCGAGCATCTGGGGCAACTGGGCTTTTACCTGACGGCGGTGGATCGGCAGGTGAAGCACGCGCAGGACAACCCGAGCATTGGCCTGCTGCTGTGCAAGAGCAAGAACAAGGTGGTAGCCGAGTACGCCTTGGGTGACAAGTCGCAGCCGATGGGCATTGCCGAATACAAACTGGTGGAATCCCTGCCGCAAGAGCTGCAAACCGGCCTGCCGACGATCGAACAGATCGAGCGGGAGCTGGGCAAGCCTATGGATGATGGCACCGAGGAATGATGCGATGACCCAATCCATGCCGCGTTCCGAGCGCAACAGCCAAAACCGCGTGGCGCGGCTGTTCACCACCCCACTGGTCGGTGGCGGCCTGGGCTACGAACACTTGGGCAACTGGAGCAAGCGCGACCACAACCGCGCCATCGAGGTCGATCTGCTGCGTGCCAATCTGTCCGCACGTGGTTACTCGCCTGCCCATATCAGCGCTGCCTTGCAGAAGCTGGAAATCGTGGTGGATGTCACCAGCATCACACCCTATCAGGCTAACCTGCGCACCTACCAGTTGCTGCGCTATGGCGTGCCGGTGCAGATCGCGGCGGGCCAATCGCATGAGACAGTGCAGTTGATCGACTGGTCGCAGCCCGAGCGCAATCACTTCGCGTTGGCTGAGGAAGTGACGCTACGGGGCGGGAGCACCCGCCGGCCGGACATCGTTTTGTACATCAATGGCCTGGCGGTGGCGGTGATCGAGCTCAAGCGCAGCTCGGTCGATGTGGGCGATGGTATTCGCCAGTTGTGCAGCAATCAGGAGGAAACCTTTAATCAGGGCTTCTTCAGCACCGTGCAGTTGCTGCTGGCGGGCAGCGATGCGCAAGGTTTGCGCTACGGCACCACCGGCACACCGGAACAGTTCTTCGTGCAGTGGAAGGATGAACAACCGCCAGCTATGGCAACAGCGGGCGCGATGCTGGATCGCCCGTTGGCCCAGATGTGCGGGAAGGCGCGGTTGCTGGATTTGATCCGCAACTTCGTGATCTTCGATGCGGGTTTCAAGAAGGTGCCCAGGCAGCACCAATACCAGGGCATCAAGGCTGCGCAGGAACGCATTGCCAAACGCGAAGGTGGCGTCATCTGGCACACCCAGGGCAGCGGCAAGAGCATTCTGATGGTGTTGTTGGCCAAGTGGTTGCTGGAGCATGATCCGCAGGCGCGGGTGCTGGTGGTGACCGACCGCGACGAACTGGACAAGCAGATCGAAGGCGTGATGCGCAATGCCGGGGTGATCGGCGAGGGATCGGCTCCTCCGCGCATCACTTCACGCGCAGACTTCGTGCAAAAACTCAGTGCCACCACACCACGCTTGTTGTGCGCATTGATCCACAAGTTCGATGCGGCTGATCTCAAGGGTGTGCCACCGCCTATCCATGGGCGTTTCTATGTGTTCGTGGACGAGTGCCACCGCACCCAAGGCGGCAACATGAACAAGCAGATGAAGCGCTGGCTGACCGGCGCCATCTTCATCGGCTTCACCGGCACGCCGCTGTTGCGTAAGGACCGGCAAACCACCCGCGAAGTGTTCGGCACGTATATCCACACCTACAAGTTCCACGAAGCGGTGGCCGACAAGGTGGTGCTGGATTTGAAGTATGAGGCCCGTGATGTGCCGCAGCGACTGACTTCACGCAAGGCCATCGATGCCTGGTTCGAGAAGAAAACGCGCGGACTAAACAACTTCCAGAAATCCATCCTGCGCAAGCGCTGGGCCACGATGGAAGAGCTGATGAGCGCCAAGGAGCGCAAAGATCGCATCGTCGCCAACATCATCGAGGATTTCAGCCTCAAGCCTCGCCTGGACAATAATCGTGGCACGGCGATCCTGGTCGCGGCTTCGATCTATGATGCCTGCCATTACTTCCGGTTGTTTCAGAACACGCATTTCGGCCCCCATGTGGGCATCATCACCTCGTACGAACCCAACCCGGTTGCCATCTCGAAAGAATCGGCCGGTAGCGACGAACGCTACAAATACGACACCTACAAGCAGCATGTGCTGCGCGCCGGCCAGACTACCAAACAGTACGAAGACGAAACCAAGCGACGCTTCATCGAAGAGTCTGCCAGCACGAAGCTGCTGATCGTGGTCAGCAAGCTGCTCACCGGTTTCGATGCACCCAGCTGCTCCTACATCTACCTGGACAACGAACTGCACGACCATAACCTTTTCCAGGCCATCTGCCGTACCAACCGGCTTGACGGTGACGACAAGGACTATGGCCATATCGTCGATTACAAGGAGCTGTTCGGTGACGTGCAACAGGCCATTGCGGTGTACAGCTCCGACGAGCTAGACATCGACACGGGCAACGGCGGCGAAAACAACGTCCACCTGAAGAACTGGCTGGAGGAAGGCCGCAAGCAACTGGACGAAGCCCGTGAAACGCTGCATTACCTGTGCGAGCCGGTTCCGCAGCCGCGAGATCTTGAGCAGTTCATCCACTATTTCTGCGGTCATGCCGGGAATCCGGAGGCGCTGCTGGAAAGCGAGGCGCTGCGCATTGCCTTCTACAAGGCGGTGGCGACCTATCTGCGTGCCTTCGCGGACATCGCTCAGAACCTGACCGAGGCGGGTTACTCAGACAGTGAAGCTGACACCTTGCGGCGGGAAACCGAGTTCTATGCCGAAGTGCGTTCGGCCATCAAGCATTACAGCGGCGAAGAGCTGGACATCAAGCCCTATGAGGCCGACATGCGTCACCTCATAAACACCTATATCCAGGCCGAGTCAGCGCAGGCGTTGGGCGAGTTGGCCGAACTGTCGCTGACCGAGCTGATTATCGAGACCGGCATCCACAATGCCATCGCCAAGAAGCTCAACGAGAAGGGCAAGCTGTCGAAAAATGCCATTGCGGAAACCATCATCAACAACGTCCGCAAGACCATCATTCGCGACCGCCTGACTGATCCACGCTTTTATGAGCAGATGTCCAAGCTGCTCGATGACCTGATCCAGCAAAGCCGTGAAGGCACGGAGGCCTACGAATCATTTCTTAGCAAGGCAGAAGACATACTGAAGAAGCACCGCGCGAAACAACACGACATCGATGAACCTGCCATGTTGCGCGGCAATGCGGGTGCGCTGGTGATTTATCGCAATCTGCCTGACATCATTTCCGGCGATGTGCTGCCCGATACGAATGGTGTAGTCAAAGAGCCACAGGCCGAATACGGAGACCCGTTGGCCTTGCTGGCGCTGAAGATCGATCGTGTGATGTGTGACGAAGCCCCGGCAGGATGGCGTGGCGACGAAGCCAAGGAGCGCATCGTGCAGAATTTCCTGCACACGTTGACCGGACGCAACCGCGAGGCCACGCTCAAACTATTCGACTTGCTGAGAAATCAGCCGGGCTACTAATGGTGCAGACGCACATACATCTGGGGGAACTGGACATCGCCATCACGTTCAAGACCGTGAAGAATGTCCATCTATCCGTGCATCCGCCCGAGGGTGCGGTGACGCTGGTGGCCCCGATAGGCACGCGGCTGGAAGTCGCGCGTGCCTATGCTGTTTCCAAGCTGCGTTGGATTCGCCAGCAACAGGCGCAATTGCAGGCACAGTCCCGCGAAACTCCTCGTCAGTTCGTCACCAGAGAAAGCCATTACGTCTGGGGACGCCGTTATTTGCTCACGGTGCTGGAGCGCGATGCCCCACCTACGGTGAAGATGGACCACCGTCGCATCACCCTGCATGTGCGTCCCGGCACCAATGCAGCCAAGCGCGAAGCCATCTATCAACGCTGGCAACGAGGTTTGCTACACCAGGCCATTTCCCCCCTGATCGAATACTGGGAACCACATATCGGCGTGAAGGTCAATGGCTACTTCCTGCAACGGATGAAAACCAAATGGGGTAGTTGCAATCATCGTCAGGCTCACATTCGGCTCAACACGGAACTGGCCAAGAAGCCTCGTGACTTGCTTGAATATGTGATCGTGCATGAAATGATCCATCTGATCGAACCGACGCACAATGAGCGGTTCATATCGTTGCTGGCCCAACACTATCCGGCCTGGCGGGATGCTCGTGCAGAGCTGAATGCGCTGCCGCTGGGACCGACTGTTTGAATATTGCTAGGCCAAGATAAATCGAGACTACACCGACTTGCCCATGTCCCATGAAGGGCTTCTCGCCGCGTAATCTCAAGTACATGCGGGCTTTTGCCGAGGCTTGGCCGGACGAGTCATTTGTGCAAGAGGTGCTTGCACAATTGCCGTGATATCACCTGTTGGCATTGCTGGACAAACTGATCGGCGCGCGCAGCGGCGTTGCAGGGATACCCGGCGAGGCGCCTACCGTGGCGCTGCCAGGCGCAGCCAGCCCAATCCCTCGGACGTGCCCGCGCGTGGCTTGTATTCGCAGCCGATCCAGCCCTCGTAGCCCAGCTCGCGCAAGCGCTCGAACACAAAGGGATAGTTCAACTCCTCCCCATCGGGCTCATGCCGGCCCGGCACGCTGGCGATCTGGATATGCCCGATGCGGTCTTGCAGCGCACGCAGCCGGGTGACGACGTCGCCCTCCATGATCTGGCAGTGATAGCAGTCGAACTGCAGCGCGATGTTGGAAGCGCCGACGGCATCGATCAGGGCGATCGCATCGTGCTGGTAGCTCAGGAAATAGCCCGGCATGTCGCGCTGGTTGATGGGTTCCAGCAGCAGGGTGATGCCTTGCGCGGCGGCGTGCGGCGCGGCCCAGGCCAGGTTCTCCTGGAAGGCGGCGGCGCAGGCCGCGCGGTCGGCGCCGGAAGGCACGAGGCCGGCCATCACATGCAGCAGCCGGTTGCCCAGCACGCCGGCATATTCCAGGGCTCGTTCCATCGCGTCGCGAAACTCGGCCTGATGTCCGGGCAGGGCGCCAATGCCGCGCTCGCCCCTCGACCACTGGCCCACCGCGGCGTTGAACAGCACCTGTTGCACACCGTTGTCGTCCAGCCGCCGCCGGATGTCTGGCGCCGAGAACTCCAGGGGCGAGACGTACTCCACGCCCTTGAAGCCATCGCGCGCGGCGGCATCGATGCGGTCGAGAAAAGGCAGGTTCTGGTACAGGAAGCTCAGGTTCGCGGCGAATTGCAGGGACATGGTGGGCTCTGTGTGAAACGGCGCGCAGGCGCACGGGGGCAGATGCAGTGTAGTCAACCGCAACAGCGGCTGCGCGGACATGCCGCGAGGGGCTGCCCTGGCAGGACCCCGCGTCCGCTGTCCGGCCGCCGATCCCCGCACGTGCAGCGGGGCGTTGGCGGGCGCAAGCCTACGCGGTGGCCCTTCAGCCCTTGGCGACCGGCAACGAGAACCGGAACGCCGCCCCGCGCCCCGGCAGATCCAGCAGCGCGATCTCCCGCCCATGCAACTGCAGGATGCGATGCACGATGCGCAGTCCCAACCCGCCGCCGCGCCGCGCGCCGCCCACGTCGAACGGTTTCTGGAATACCGCCTCGCGCAATTCGGTGGCGATGCCGGGACCGCTGTCGCTGAGGGTGATCTCCACCGCCTCGCGGCGCGGCGCCATCACGATCTCGATGTCGCCCCCCGCCGGCACATGCCGCAGCGCGTTGTCCAGCAGGTTGGTCAGCACGCGCTCGATCAGGCCCAGGTCGGCGCACACCGGTGGCGGCGGCGCATCGAAGCTCGCGCGCAACGTTACCTGGCGCGCTTCGGCCGCCAGTTCGAACTTCTGGAACACGTCCTGCACCAGGTCCGTCAACGCGAAGGGTTCGATCTCGGGCTGGACCGATCCATACTCCAGCCGCGCCAGCTCGAACAGCGATTGCGCCAGCCCGCCGACTTTGCGGCTCTGGTCCAGCGCGATGCCCAGGTAGCGGCGGCGCTCGGCAGGCTGCAGCGATGCATCCTTCAGCGACAGGGTTTCCAGATATCCGTGCAGCGAGGCCAGCGGCGTGCGCAGGTCGTGCGAGATATTGGCGATCAGTTCGCGCCGCTCCTGGTCTTGCCGCGACAGCGTCCGCCATTGCTCGCCCAGCCGGCCGGCCATCTGGCGGAACGCGCCGTCCAGCACGGCGATCTCGTCGCTGTCCGCGCGGGTGCTGGCTGGGGGCGGGGGCAGGGCGGTGGGCGAGCCGTCGACGTCGAAGCCACGCACGGCTTCCGTCAGCCTGCGCAAAGGACGCGTGATGATGGCGAAGGCCGCCAGGCCGGCCACCAGGCACAGCAAGGCCATCAGGCCGATGGACCACAGGCCGATGTCCAGCGCGGTGCTGGTGGCATCGCGCGCGGCCAGGCGGTCGTGCGCCTCGCCCAGCAGCACCACGTACACGTAGCCCACGTCGCGCCCGCCCATGCGCAGCGGCGCGGCGCTGAAGACCTTGCGCGCATCGGCGCTGCGCGGATCGTCGCCCAGCACGGGCAGCCGCGCGCCGCCCAGCAGGGCGCGCACGGGGTCCAGGTTCACCCTGCCGCGCTTCAGGCGATCGGCCGGCGCCGCATGGCCGGTGATGTTGCCGTCCAGGTCCAGCAGGTAGACCTCGACGCTGGGGTTCACGCCCATCAGCTGGCTGAACAACTGGCGCACGGCGTCGGGCTTCAGGCCGTTGGCGTCCATCAGTTGCCCGGTGCGCGCGATGTGCTCGGCCAGGTCGCGCGACAGGCCCTGCACGACTTCCAGCTCGTGCATGCGGCTGGCGCGGATCTGCATCCACGCGGACGTGCTGCTGCACACCATCAGCAGCAGGGCGAACACCAGCGACAGGCGCTGGGTCAGCGTCAGGCGCCGCCACAAGGCCATCAGGCCGGGCCCTCCGGGGCCGCGAACTTGTAGCCGCGTCCCCACACCGTCAGGATGCGCTCGGGCTGAGCGGGGTCGCGCTCGATCTTGGTGCGCAGGCGGTTGATGTGGGTGTTGACGGTGTGCTCGTAGCCCTCGTGCCGATAGCCCCACACGGCATTGAGCAGGTCCATGCGCGAGAACACCTTGCCGGGCTGGCGCGCGAAGAAGTACAGCAGGTCGAACTCGCGCGGGGTCAGGTCCAGGGCCTTGCCGTCCAGCGTGGCCTCGCGCGCCAGCGGATCGATGAACAGGCCCCCGGCCGAGAGGCTGCCCGCGTCCATGCGGGCGTTGCGGGCCAGCGCGTCCACGCGGCGCAGCAACGCCTTCACGCGCGCCACCAGCTCCAGCACCGAGAACGGCTTGGTCATGTAGTCGTCGGCGCCCAGCTCCAGGCCCAGGATGCGGTGCACCTCGCTGGCGCGGGCGCTGAGGATGATGATGGGGGTGTAGCGCGTCATGGCGCGGGCGCGGCGGCAGATTTCCAGGCCGTCGATGCCGGGCAGCATCAGGTCGAGGATGAGCGCGTCCCAGTTGCCCTGTTCGAGCTGGCGCAGGCCCTCGTCGCCAGTGGCGGCGTGGGTGACGTCGAAGCCTTCGTCGCGCAGGTTCAGCGCGAGCAGGTCGGCGATATGGTTGTCGTCCTCGACCACGAGGACGCGTCTGGGCTGGTCCATCGGCGGGCAGTAAAGAAGGGACGTGTCATTGTGGGCGCAAACCGCCTGCCGAGTGATCACGATTTGTTTAAGTTTACGTGAGGACTCCGGGAGGACGCCGGAACTACGCTGCGGTCATCGAAACCCCTGTGCTGCGGAGATCCTCATGGCGACCAGACGACAATTCCTGTATGCGGGCGGCGTGGCCGCATTGGCCGCGGGCGTGCTGCCCCGGCTGTTCGACACGCGCGCCGTGGCCGCGCCGGCCGCTGGCCAGCAGTCGTTCGAGGTGACGCATACCGACGCCGAATGGCGCCAGCGCCTGACCCCCGCGCAGTACCACGTGCTGCGCCAGGAAGGCACCGAGCGCCCCTACAGCAGCCCGCTGAACGACGAGCACCGCGCGGGCACCTTTGCCTGCGCGGGCTGCGGCCTGCCGCTGTTCTCGTCCAAGACCAAGTTCGAGAGCCACACCGGCTGGCCCAGCTTCTGGGAGCCCCTGGCCGATGCGGTCGGCGAAACCCGCGACACCACCTTCGGCATGCTGCGCACCGCCGTGCATTGCCACCGCTGCGGCGGCCACCTGGGGCACGTGTTCGACGACGGCCCGCGCCCGACGGGCCTGCGCTACTGCATGAACGGCGTGGCCATGACCTTCGCCGCGCAACCGGCCTGAGGCCGCCACTCCCTTTCATTGCCAGGACCGATAACCATGCTGCTCCTCGTTCTCGCCTACCTCGGCGGCGTCCTGACCATCCTCAGCCCGTGCATCCTGCCGGTGCTGCCCTTCGTGTTCTCCAGCGCCGGCCAGTCCTTCACGCGCGGCGCCTTGCCCCTGCTGGCGGGGATGGTGCTGACGTTCGCGCTGGTGGCCTCGCTGGCCGCCGTGGGCGGCGGCTGGGTGGTGGCCGCCAACCAGTACGGCCGCTGGCTGGCGCTGGCGCTGGTGGCGCTGTTCGCGCTGGCCCTGCTTTGGCCCAGGCTGGCCGAACGCCTGGCGCATCCGCTGGTGTCCGTCGGCAACCGGCTGACGGAAACCGCGCAGGCCGGCGGCCCCAGGCCGGGCGCCTCTTTTCTGTTGGGGATCGCCACGGGCCTGCTGTGGGCGCCTTGCGCGGGCCCGATCCTGGGCCTGGTGCTGACCGGCGCCGCGCTGCAGGGCGCCAGCCTGGGCACGTCGCTGCTGTTGCTGGCCTATGCGGCGGGCGCCGCCACGTCGCTGGCCGTGGCGCTGCTGGTGGGCGGCAAGGTGTTCGCCGCGATGAAGCGCTCGCTGGGCGCGGGCGAATGGGTCCGGCGCGGCCTGGGCGCGGCGATGCTGGCCGGCGTGGCGGCCATCGCCTTCGGCCTGGATACGGGTGTCCTGGCGCAACTGTCGACGGCGTCCACCAGCGGGCTGGAACAGCGCCTGGTGGATAAGCTGGGCGGTTCGCGGGGCGGTGCCGCTTCAGGGACGCAGGACGGCGCCATGGCGATGCAGGGCTCGCCAGCGATGCGAGGGTCCGACAGCATGGCGATGCAGGGCTCGGCGGCGATGCAGGGTTCCGACGGCATGTCCATGCAGGCCCAGCCGTCGATGGCCATGCAAGGCTCTTCCGCGATGATGCAGGCCAACGGCCCCGCCATGATGGCCGCCAGCGGCGCCATGCGCGCGGCGGGCGCCGGCACGGCCTCGTCGCTGCCCGTCGAAGGCATGCTGCCCTCGTTGGACGGCGCGGTGCAGTGGCTGAATTCCCCGCCGCTGACGGCCGAGGGCCTGCGCGGCAAGGTGGTGCTGGTCGATTTCTGGACGTACTCTTGCATCAACTGCCTGCGCGCGTTGCCCTACGTGAAAGCCTGGGCCGACAAGTACCGAGACCAGGGCCTGGTGGTGATCGGCGTACACGCGCCCGAGTTCGCCTTCGAGCGCGACGCCGGCAACGTCGCCAAGGCCGTCAGGCGCTATCAACTGGACTATCCGGTGGCCATCGACAACAACTACGCGATCTGGCGCGCCTTCGACAACCAATATTGGCCGGCGCACTATTTCATCGATGCCCAGGGCCGTATCCGCCATCACCATTTCGGCGAAGGCGACTACGACAGGTCGGAACGCGTCATCCAGGACCTGCTGCGCGAAGCCGGCGCCCAGGTGAAGGACGGCATGTCGACCGTATCGGCCCAGGCCGACCAGGTGGCCGCCGACATGAACCAGGTGCAATCGCCCGAGACCTATCTGGGCTACGGCCGGGCGGAGAACTTCGCCTCGGGCGCCGCCGTGCATGACCAGGCCGGCCGCTACACGGCGCCCGCGAATCCCAGGTTGAACGCGTGGGGGCTGGACGGCAGCTGGGACATCGGCGCCGAGCAGGCCCGGCTGGCCGGTGCGTCGGGCCGCATCGTCTACCGCTTCCATGCCCGCGACCTGCATCTGGTGCTGGGGCCGGGGGCGGACGGCAAGCCCGTGCGCTTCAAGGTCACGGTCGATGGCCAGGCGCCGGGCGATGCGCACGGCGCCGACGTGGCCGCTGACGGCACGGGCACGGTCACCGAGCAACGCCTGTATCAACTGGTGCGCCAGCCCGGTCCCATCGCCGACCGCACCTTCAGCATCGAATTCCTCGATCCCGGCGTGTCGGCTTATGCCTTCACCTTTGGCTGATCCCGTGGCGTCCGGGGCCGCATCCCCGGGCGCGAACGCCGTTTCTCTTCATCGCACCCATCGCGACAGGAGCCTTGCACCATGACGACGCAATCCCCTTCTTCCTCTGCGCGCCGCCGTGCGCTGCTTTCCCTGCTGGCGGGCGGCGCCGCGCTGGCCGCGGGCATTTTCGCCTGGCAATCACCGGCCTGGTCGTTCGGCATGGGCGGCGAGCCCGGCGTGGCCATCGCCGCACCCATGCAGGATGTTCCCGCCAGCGCCGCACGCACCGAGACCGCCGTGTTTGCGGGCGGCTGCTTCTGGGGCGTACAGGGCGTGTTCCAGCACGTACAGGGCGTGCAACGCGTGCTGTCGGGCTATGCCGGCGGCGCGGCCGACACGGCCCGGTACGACATGGTGGGCTCCGGCGCCACCGGCCATGCCGAGTCGGTGCAGGTCACCTACGATCCGTCCAAGGTGTCGTACGGCGCCTTGCTGCAGATATTCTTCTCGGTGGCCCACAATCCCACCGAATTGAACCGCCAGGGTCCGGACGTGGGGACCCAGTACCGTTCCGCCATCTTCCCCATGGATGCCGATCAGAAGCGGGTGGCGCAGGCCTATATCGCCCAACTGGATGGCGCGCATGCCTTCTCGCGCCCGATCGCCACGCGCATCGAGGAGCAGGCCCATTTCTATCCGGCCGAAGACTACCACCAGGATTTCCTGACCGAGCATCCGTCCAATCCCTACATCGTCATCAACGACCTGCCCAAGATCGGCGAGCTCAAGCGCCTGTTCCCGTCCCGCTACCAGGACAAGCCCGTGCTGGTGCGCCAGGCCTCCGCTTCATAATCGCGCAGGCGCAATCGGCCCGCGCCGGCGATTGCCGCGCGGGCCTTTCCCCTGTCATTCCTGTCAGGATTTCCAGTCCTCTTGCACCCTGTCACCCCAAGCGTGCCAGGAACACCTCTTGCTACAGAAGCCGGTCGCTTTGATTTGTTACGATAGGGCTTCATAGGCTGTTCGCGCGCGAGACGAATTTCCCATTGTTCCGAAGGTCTGCCCTTTGATGATTCAGGGCCAGCCGCGGGCTTGGCTGCCGCGGCAGGCCCCTGGCAATGGCGAGCGCGCGGCGCAGCCGCAATGTCGCGCGCCCGTGATGGCGCTCCAACAATATACGCAGTAACTCTCGCAGCCGAGGTAGTGACGGTGCATCAATGAAGACGTGGTTGAAACGCATCCTGATCGGCTTGGTCGTGGTCGTCGTCGTGGCGGTCGTGGGCCTGGCCATTTTCCTGCTCACGTTCGACCCGAACGCCTACAAGTACAAGCTCGAAGAACTGGTCCAAGAGCGCTATCACCGCAGCCTGGCCATCGATGGCGAGATCGAGCTGTCGCTGTTCCCGCGCATCGGCCTGGCGGTGCAGGGCGTGTCGCTGTCCGAACCGAACAGCGACGAGACCTTCGCGTCCATCGACAGCATGCGCCTGGCGGTGGCCGTGTGGCCGCTCCTGTCCAACAGCTTCGTGGTCGATCACGTCACCATCAACGGCTTCAAGGCGCGCATCGTGCGCGACAAGCAGGGCAATCTCAATTTTGCCGACCTGATGCGCGATGAGGCCGCGCCCGCCAACGCGGGGCAGGCGGCTGCCGGCGCCATCGGCGGCGCGGCGCAGGCGCTGGTCAACGGCACGCCCGTCACGCCCAGCAGCATGCAGATCGACATCGCCGGCCTGGATCTGCAATCGGGCGAACTGCAGTTGCAGGATGCCATGACGGGCATGGCGGTGGCCGTGACCAAGCTCAATGCCACCACGGGCCGCATGACGTTCAACCAGCCGTTCGACGTGTCGATGTCGGCCCGCATGGAAGGCGGCAATCCGCGCGTGGACGCCGGCCTGACGGGCCAGGCGCAGATCACCCTGGATCCGGCGGGCGGCCGCGTGGCGGCGCAGAAGCTCGACGTGCGCATGAACGGCATCCTGCCTGGCGCCCAGGCCAAGAGCCTGGCGGTGCGCGGCAACCTGGCGGTCAACCGCCGCGCGTCGTCGCTGGACGTCTCCGGCCTCGAACTCGTCTTCGCCGGCGACATCACCGAGCCCTCCATCGCCATGACCGGCGTCGAGGCCAGCGTGGCGGTGCCCAAGCTGGCGGCCGATCCCAAACAAAGCCAGTTGCTGCTGGAGCGCATTGCGGTGCGCGTGAAGGGTACGCGCGCGGGCGGCCCGCTCGAACTGGCGCTGGATGCGCCCACGCTGAGCATCAAGCCCGATGCGGCCACCGGCCAGGGCGTGACGGGCCGCGTGCGCACGCAGGCG
The DNA here is from genome assembly GCF_900078705.1 of Bordetella ansorpii. Classification (GTDB taxonomy): domain Bacteria; phylum Pseudomonadota; class Gammaproteobacteria; order Burkholderiales; family Burkholderiaceae_B; genus Bordetella; species Bordetella ansorpii_A. The sequence goes on along the minus strand of NZ_FKIF01000006.1, from coordinate 577,123 downwards.
CTGGACACCAGCTTCGGCCTGACCGGCATCAGCGGCAACGCCCGCGAACTCGACATCCAGCAGGCCAAGATCGACGGTACCCTCAAGCAGGGCGAGCGCGTGGTCAAGGCCGCCTTCACGTCTCCCGTGTCGCTGAACCTGCTGCAGCGCTCGGGCGGCCTGTCGGCCGTCAGGGGCGAGGTCAACATCACCGATCCCGGCCTGCCCAAGGGCAGCCTGCAGATTCCCGTCATCGGCAGCGCCTCGGCCGACCTGTCCAAGGACCAGGCCAGCGCCCGCATCAATGCGGTGCTCGAAGGCGGCAAGTTCGACCTGTCCACCGACGTCAGCCAACTGACGCAGATCCCCAGCGTGAAGTTCGCGCTGGCCGTGGACACGCTGGACCTGGACAAGCTGATGCCCGCCGCGGCCTCGCTCAAGCCGGCCGCCCCCGCGGGCGATGGCAAGCAGGACGCCTCCAAGCCGGCCGCGCCGGCTGCGCCCGCGAGCCAGCCCGCCAATGACGGCAGCATCGATCTCTCCGGCCTGGTCGGCCCTTCGGCCGTCGGCACGATCAACATCGGCCAACTGGTGGTGCGCAAGGTCAAGGCCTCCGACGTCGCCGTCGCGCTCGAACTGAACAAGGGCAAGCTCGACATCACCTCGATGGTGGCGGCGCTGTACGACGGCAAGCTGGGCGGCACGATGTCCGTGGATGCCGCCAACGGCAACCAGATGGCCGCCAAGGTCACGCTCGCCGACGTGTCGGTGCAGCCGCTGCTGGCCGACGTGGCCGGCCGCGACGCTCTGACCGGCAAGGGCAGCATCGTGGTGGACCTGAAGACGGCCGGCGCCAATACCTATGCCCTGCTCAACGGCCTGGGCGGCACGTCGCAGATCCGCCTGCGCGATGGCGCCGTCAAGGGCATCAACGTGGCGCAGGTGCTCAGCGAGGCCAAGTCCCTGTTCGGCGGCGAGATCAAGAACTCGCCCGTGGATTCCGATGCGTCGCGCCAGACCGAGTTCACCACGCTGGACGCCGACCTGACCCTGGCCAAGGGCGTGGCGAAGGCCACCCGCCTGGATCTGAACTCGCCGCTGGTGCGCGTTACTCAGGGCGACCCGGCCAACATCGATTTTCCGCGCGGCTCGCTAGATTTCGTGGCGCGCGCGCGCGTCAACGCCAATCCCTCCGAAGCGGGCAAGGCGCTGGACTTCCTCAAGGGCGTGTCGGTGCCGGTGCACGTCACCGGGCCGTTCGACAAGCCCGTCTACACGCTGATGTGGCAGACCATCGCCGGCGACCTGCTCAAGCAGGGCGTGGCCCGCCGCCTGAAAGATGCGCTGGGCGGCCAGGGCACGTCGGTGGATGCCGTGAACAAAGCACTGAAAGGCTTGATCGGAAAATGAGCGACGTGACTTTCCAGCCCGTGGCCGAGTGCGGCCACACCACCCAGTCCGACGCGGCGGCCTACGACCGGCGCTGGCTGGTGGTCAACGACGCCGGGCAATGGATGAGCCGCGAGCTGTGCCCGCGCCTGGCCGACGTATCGGTGGAACTGCGCCTGGGCTATCTGGTGCTGAAGGCGCCCGGCATGCTGCGGCTGGACATTCCGCTGGACGTGATCGAGGACGACGACAGCGTGCGCTACCAGATTCCGCTGCGCGGGCAGGAAATCGACGTCATCGACGAAGGCGAACTGGCCGCCGCCTGGATTTCCAACGTGGTCGGCTTTCCTTGCCGCGTGATGAAAGTCCATCCGGACGTGGCCGAGGTGTGCTGGGGCTGACGCGCGTTCAGGCGGATCGGGCGCGCCGGAATTCCAGCGCCGCATGGGTGGCCAGGCCTGCGGCCAGGCCCCAGAACGCCGATCCGATGCCCCAGAAGCTGGCGCCCGACGCGGTGGCCAGCAGCGTCACCAGCGCAGCTTCGCGGCGCTGCGGATTGGCCATGGCCGAGGCCATGCCGCCCATGATGGGCCCCAGCAGCGCCAGCCCCGCCAGGGCCGCAATCAGGGCGGGCGGCAAGGCCTGGAAGAACACCGCCACGGCGCCCGCGACGATGCTCAGCAGCGCGTACGACACACCATAGGTGGCGGCGGCCACATAGCGCCTGGCCGGATCGGCGTGCGCTTCCGGCCCCGCGCAGATGGCGGCGATGATGGCGCCCAGCGTGACGCTGTGCGCGCCGAACGGCGCCGACAGCAGTCCCATCAACCCGGTGGCTGCCACCAGCCGCGATGCGGGCGGCCGGTAGCCCGCGGCTTGCAGGATCGCCAGGCCGGGAAGATTCTGCGAAGCCATCGCCACCACGAACAGCGGCACGCCCAGGCTGATGGCCGCCTGCAGCGTGAACGCCGGGGTGGTCCACACGAATTCGGTCAGGCTCCAGGCCACGCCCTCCAGGTGCACCAGGCCCGTGGCGGCCGCCACGACCAGGCCCACGGCCAGCACCGCCAGCACGGCGTAGCGCGGCATCCAGCGCTTGCCCAGCAGATAGGCCGCGCACATGGCCAGCACCAGCGCGGGCTGCGCGCCGATGCCGCGGAAGATGCCCATGCCGAAGTTCAGCAGCACGCCGGCCAGCATGGCGCCCGCGATTTCGGGGGGAATGCGCCGGACGATGGGATCGATCCAGCCGAACACGCCGCACAGCAGCGTCAGCGCCGCCGCCAGCACGAAGGCGCCGATGGCCTGGTCGAACGGCACGCCGACCAGGCTGGTGATCAGCAAGGCCGCGCCGGGCGTGGACCAGGCCATGACCACGGGCACGCGGCTGCGCACGCTGATGACGGCGCCGCCCAGGCCCAGCGCCAGGCAGATCGATCCCAGCCAGGAACCGATCTGGGCCGCGTCCAGGCCGCCCGCGTGGCCCGCCTGCACCATCAGCACGGCGGTGCCGCCGAAACTGACCAGCACGGCGACCAGGCCCGCCACGATGGCGGACAGGGAGATGTCGCGGGTGCGGGGTGTGCTGCCGGCGGCGGCGGGGGGCGCCGAGGCGTCGCGATAGGCGTTGCCGTCCGGACTCATCGGTAGGATCTCGCGCGGGGCCCGGCTGCCCGCGCACATGCGCACGATGGCTTGGCGGTCATGGCTGGCCGGTCAGGCGGCGGTACTTGGCCATCAGGGCGTCCTGGCCTTCGTGCCATTGGGGATGCAGTTCGATGCACTCCACGGGACAGACCACCTTGCACTGGGGCTCTTCGTGATGGCCCACGCATTCGGTGCAGCGGTCGGGATCGATGACGTAGAACTCGTCACCCATGGAAATCGCGTCGTTCGGGCACTGAGGCTCGCAAACGTCGCAATTGATGCATTCGTCGGTGATGAGGAGGGCCATGGGGAAGCGGGGCAGGGCAATGCGCCATTGTAGCGCCGCCCCCAGGGCCGGCCGGATAGACCCCGCCGTGGACGCGGTCTCGTGTGCAGGCCGGTCTCAGTCGCCCGGCCAGGATTGCTCGCGGCGCTCGCGGGCCTTTTCCTGCAGCCAGCGCTCGACCGACGGGAACACGAACTTGCTGACGTCGCCGCCCAGCTGGGCGATCTCGCGCACGATGGTGCCCGAGATGAACTGGTACTGGTCCGACGGCGTCATGAACAGCGTCTCGACGTCGGGCAGCAGGTGGCGGTTCATGCCGGCCATCTGGAATTCGTATTCGAAGTCGGATACCGCGCGCAGGCCGCGCACGATGACCGTGGCGTTCTGTTCGCGCACGAAGTCTTTCAACAGGCCGCCGAAGCTGAGTACCTCCACGTTGGGATAGTGGCCCAGCACCTCGCGGGCGATCTCCACGCGTTCCTCGATGGTGAAGAACGGCTTCTTGTTGCGGCTGTGCGCGATGCCGACCACGAGTTTGTCGAAAAGCGAGGCTGCTCGGCGCACCAGGTCTTCATGGCCGCGCGTCAGCGGGTCGAATGTGCCGGGGTAGACAGCTGTGATCATGCGGGCTCCGTATGTTGTTTGTGGCTTGCACCATCCTCCGAACCCGGATTATTGATCGTTTTCCGCAACGCAGCAAACTGCAGCAGATGGTAGTGAACGGCGCCGGCCTTGCCGTCGCGCAACCGTTCAAAACCTTCGGGGGGCTCGCAGGCGCCTTCGGACTCGACGTAGACTAGGCCGTCCTCGGCCAGGATGGCGGGCAGAAGCGGCCACAGGCGCGGCAGCCAGCCCTGGTTGAAGGGCGGATCGAGCAGGATCAGGTCGAAGCGCGAGGCGTCCATGCGCTGCAGCGCCTCCATCGAATCGCCCGCATGGATGCGCACGGTATCGGCGCGCAGCTTGTCGCGCAGCGTCCGTAGCGCGGACACGGCGCCGCGGTCGCGTTCGACCATCTGCACCAGCGCCACGCCGCGCGACGCGGATTCGAAGCCCAGCGCGCCGCTGCCCGCGAACAGGTCCAGCACGCGCTTGTCGCTGAATTCGCCGCCCCACAGATGGGTCAGCCAGTTGAACAGGGTTTCCCGCACCCGGTCGGGCGTGGGACGCAGGCCCGGCACATCGGGCACTGCAATCGGGGTGCGCCGGTACTGGCCGGCGACGATACGGATGGAAGAGGTACCCATGGATGCGAATATACTTCCGCCCATGTTCAGCTTCTTCAAGAAAAAGCCCCCCGCGACGCCCGAGCCGCAGCGGCCGCAGGCCCCCGCGCCGCTCGACGAGCGCGCCGCGCCGCCCGTGGCCGATCCCGCGCCGGCCCCGGCGCCCGCGTCCGTCGAGCCCGCCGCGCGTTCCGAGGCGCCCGTGGCGCCCGTGGCCGTCCCGCCTGCCGAGCCCGCCGAGACGAATGCGCCCGCCGTTGCGCCGGTGCCCGCGCAGGCTCCCATGCCTGCCGCAGCCGCGCCCGTGACGGCGGCTCCGGCCACCGCGCTGCCGCAGGCCGTGCCGCCCGCGCCGGTTGCCCCGCCTTCGGCCATCGTTCCCGCCGCGCCGCCGCCTGCCCCCGCCAACGAACCTCCGGTGCGCAAGGCCTCATGGCTCAGCCGCCTGAAGCAGGGCCTGTCGCGTACCGGCCAGAGCCTGGGCGGGCTGTTCGTCGGGGTCAAGGTCGACGAGAACCTGTTCGATGAGCTGGAGTCGGCCCTCATCATGGCCGACGCCGGCATCGAGGCCACCGAGACCCTGATCACCGCGCTGCGTGCGCGCGTGAAGAAGCAGCGCATCGAAGACCCGGCCCAGGTCAAGGCCGCGCTGCGCGAGCTGCTGACCGATCACCTGCGCCCGCTGGAACGCAACTTCGACGTCGACAAGGCCAAGCCCCTGGTGGTGATGATCGCGGGCGTCAACGGCGCCGGCAAGACCACCTCCATCGGCAAGCTGGCGCACACCTTCCAGCGCCAGGGCGCCAGCGTGCTGCTGGCGGCCGGCGACACCTTCCGCGCCGCCGCCCGCGAGCAACTGGTGGAGTGGGGCAGCCGCAACAACGTGCAGGTCATCGCGCAGGATGGCGGCGATCCCGCCGCCGTGTCGTTCGACGCGGTCAATGCCGGCCGCGCGCGCGGCGTGGGCGTGGTCATGATCGACACCGCGGGCCGCCTGCCGACCCAGTTGCACCTGATGGAAGAGCTGAAGAAGATCCGCCGCGTCATCGGCAAGGCCGACGCCACCGCGCCGCACGAAGTGCTGCTGGTGGTCGATGGCAATACCGGGCAGAACGCCCTGGCGCAGATCCGGGCCTTCGACGCCGCCATCAACCTTACCGGCCTGGTCGTGACCAAGCTGGACGGCACCGCCAAGGGCGGCACGCTGGCCGCCGTGGCCGCGGGCAGCCAGGGCGTGCGCCCGATCCCGGTCTACTGGATCGGCGTGGGCGAAGGCATGGAAGACCTGCAGCCGTTCGTCGCCTCGGAATTCGCGGGCGCCCTGCTGGCGGATTGATGCCGCCGTCCCTGGACGCCCCCCTGCCAGAGGGGCGTGCCGGGATTCGCCGCGTGCCGTGTCCGGCAAGGGTGATGCCCGACCCGGCAACGCAACAAGACAAAAGGCGCCGTCACTGGCGCCTTTGTCAATTCCACCGTGGAGCTTCAGCGGCGCACCGGTGCGCCGCCTGGCGTCACTTCCAGAATGCCTTGGCCTGCGCCAACTGGTCGAACGCGCGTTGCGCCTCGACGGAGATCGCGTCCAGGCGTGCGCCGATCCAGCCCAATGCGAACCAGGCCTGCGGGTGCTCGCTCACACAGTTTTCGTAGTGCTCGCGCGCGACGGCCAGATCGTTGAACTCACCGAGCAGCTCCTGCACCAGCGCCAACTGCTTGCGATAGCCCTGCAGGCGTGCGGCGGGCAGCAGCGATTCGGCGAACGACAGGCCGTAGCGCAGGCGCTTGGCACGCTTGCGCAGATCGTGGCGGGCTTCGATTTCCAGCGTGGTGAAGCGCTTGCCTTCGGCCACCACCTTCTTGTGCCAGCGGTGCAGGCGGCTGGCCAGCAGGTCGTGCAGCGGCGGGGGGGCTTCCGGCGGCTCGGGCTGGCGCAGCGGAATGATGGTGGGGATGATGGGCGCGGAGGGCTCATCGGCCGGCGCCGCGGTGGCGCCGTCAGCCGGGGCCGCCTGCGCGGCGGCATTGTCTTCAGCCGATGCGGCGGCAGGCGCGGCCGTCGTACTGCCTGCGGGAACCGCCGTGGTGGCCAGCGCGGACTGCACCAGCGGCGTGGCCGGCACGGCGGGCAGGGGGGCGGGACGAACGTCGAGACTCCATTCCAGCATGTCCAGCAGCCAGCCCTGGAAGGCGCGGCCGGAGGCGATGGTGGACGAGTCTTCGTCGGGCGCGGCGGGCTTGTGCGGAATCACCGGCATGCCGGCGCGCTGCAGCATCGGGGCGACGGTTTCGTCCAGGACGTCCTGGTCGCGGTTGGCGCCGAAGGCCGCGAAGTGGATGCGCACGCCGTCCAGCAGCGCTTCGGGGATGGGGGCGGTCCAGCCGTCGAACAGGCGCCAGGCGGAGCGCAGGCGGCGCACGCCCACGCGCAACTGGTGCACGTGCTCGGAATGGCCGGCCTTGTACACGCCGGCGGTGTCCACTTCGGCCAGCATCGCGGCATTGTGGATGACCTGTTCCAGGCATTCGGCGGCGATGGCGCCCAAGGCCTTGGGCGCATCCATGTCTTCGGTCAGCTTGATGCTGTTGGCGCCGCGCGTGCCCCAGAAACCGGCGATCAGCTTGCGGCGTGCGTCGGCGGTGGCTTGCGTGCCGTCTTCCGGCTTGTCGGCCAGGCGCACGGCCAGCGCGGCCAGCGCATCGCCCCGATGCGACTTGCTGCGCGTGTCCAGGATCAGGCCGTGGCGTTGCTGCCAGGTGCGCGCCACCGCGAAGATCGCGGCGGTGCGGCCGGACAGCAGTTCGAATTCGACTTCGGAGATCGGCAGTTCCAGGTCGCCGGCACGGATGATGCCGGTGTCGTAGGCGATCTCGACGGAGCCGAAGCGGCTGCGCACCTTGCACAGCACGCGCTGCACGTCGGTTTCGTAGCGCAGGCCAAGCTCGCCGCGCAGGCCGGCCAGCGCGGCTTCGACGGGCGTGCCGGCATAGACCGACAGGTCGAGCACGGGGCCGGGACGCGGGTGGTTCAGTTCCATGCGCGTGATGGCGTCCGCGCCGGGCATCTTCAGGGTCTGGATCCAGTCGCTGCCTTCGCGGCGCAGCCGCAGGGCGATGCGGGCGCGAGCCAGTTCACGTTCGGGGGTGTCGAAATACAGGGCGTGCAGCCGCACCCGCGCGGCGGAGCGCTTGCGCAGTTCCTGTTGGATGGCGGCGCCGGCGGTTGGCGGAACGTGCAACTTCAACTCTTGTTCTGACATGACCCTTGTACGGCGAGAGCTTAAAGACGGCCATCTTATAGAAAAGAGGGCGGATTTTGATGACGAGTCATTTTTCGGTCATCAAAAAGGCGGAGAAGCGTGGCATGGCAGGCATGCTGCACCGCAAAAAAGATTTTAAGCCAGCGAAAGACGCAGGCTCGTGAAAAATACGCGCTGTTTCAGCAGCGATATGTCAGCGGCGATACGTCAGCTGCGATAGCCCAGCTTGCGGGATATCTCTTGCGCGCAGGCCTGCAGCGGCCTGGCGATCGCGCCGTTCCAGGCCGTGTCGAACAGGCCGTTGGGACCCAGCGCGGTCAGGGCCAGCACGATGGCGCCGGTGTGGTCGAACACCGGCACCGACAGTGCGTCCACGCCGGGCAGCGGATTGCCCAGGGCGCGTGCCATGCCGTGCACGCGCACGTCGGCCAGCAAGGTGTCCAGGTGCTCGACCGGCCCCGTCTTGCGGGCGCCTGCCAGTGTGGCGATGACGGCGGCGTCGCCCTCTTCGCGGGCGATGTAGTGCTCGGCCACCTTGGGCGGCAGCCAGGCCGCGAACACCAGTCCCGTGGCCGTGTGCAGCATGGACATCACCGTGCCCTTGCGCATGTTCACGTGCACCGGATAACTGGCTTCGGCGATGTGGATCATGGTGGGACCATGCGAGCCCAGCACGGCCACGCCCAGCGTATGGCCGATCTCGGCCTGCAGCAGCGCCAGTTCGGGCAGCGCCACGCGCACCGGATCCAGCCGTTGCAGGCTGACCAGTCCCATCTGCAGCGCGAAGGGACCCAGCTCGTACTGGCCGGTGGCCGCATCCTGCTGCACCAGGCCGACCCGCGTGAAGCTGACCAGATAGGGGTGGGCCTTGGCCGAGGTCATGCCGGCCGCGGTGGCCAGGTCGCGCAGCGTCAGCGGGCGCGCGGCGTCCACCAGCGCGGCCAGCAGCGGAAAGCCGACCTCGACCGACTGGATGCTGCGGCGGCCATCATTGGCGGGCGCCGGGGGGCTGGCCGTCTTGCTGGCGGGCATGGGGCGTGAGGTCCTGTGTTCGACGAAAATATTGGGGGCGGGGTCAGCGCGAAGTGTACGCCGGCATTGCCGCGCCAGGGGGGGTAAAATCCCTACTTTTCCCGCCTGCAGCAGTCTGCTGCCTTCCCCAATGTCAGCCCAGATTTCCCCTGTCGCGTCCGGCGTCGAACCGGAAGCCTTCGACATCGCCCCGGTGCCCGAGATCATCGCCGAGCTGCGCGCCGGCCGCATCGTCATCCTGGTCGACGAAGAAGACCGCGAGAACGAAGGCGACCTGGTCATGGCCGCTGAATTCGTCACGCCGGAGGCGATCAACTTCATGGTCACCCATGGCCGTGGCCTGGTCTGCCTGACGCTGACCGAAGAGCGCTGCCGCCAGCTCGAACTGCCGCTGATGGCCAGCCGCAACGGCACGCGCTACGGCACCAACTTCACGCAATCCATCGAGGCCGCCGAAGGCGTCGAAACCGGCATCTCGGCCGCCGACCGCGCCCGCACCATCCAGGTGGCCGTGGCGCGCGACGCCAAGCCGTCCGACCTGGTGCAGCCCGGCCACATCTTCCCGGTGCGCGCGGTGCCGGGCGGCGTGCTGGTGCGCGCCGGCCACACCGAAGCCGGCTGCGATCTCACCGACATGGCCGGCCTGACGCCCGCCGCCGTCATCTGCGAGATCCTGAAGCCCGACGGCACCATGGCCCGCCTGCCCGACCTGGCCCTATTCGCCCGCGAACATGGCCTGAAGATCGGCACCATTGCCGACCTCATCCAATACCGCAGCGAGCACGAGTCCATCATCCAGCGCGTGGGCGAACGCCGCATGCGCACGCCGTGGGGCGAGTTCCACGGCATCGCCTACCGCGACGACGCCACCGGCTCGCCGCACATCGCGCTGGTGCACGGCACGATCGACCCCGAACGCGAAACCCTGGTGCGCGTGCACGAGCCGGCCTCGCTGCTCGACGTGCTCGATACGGGCTCCAGCCCGCACAGCTGGTCGGTCGGCCAGGCGCTGCGCGCCATCGCCGCATCGCCCGCCGGCGTGCTGGTCCTGATGAATTGCCAATCGTCCACCGAGCACCTTTTCGGCCAGGTCGAGGCCTGGGCGGGTCCTGGCGCCACCAGCGCCGGCGCTGCCCAGAACGCCGACCGCTTCGGCCTGCGCACCTACGGCATCGGCGCGCAGATCCTGCGCGACCTGCACGTGGGCCAGATGAGGCTGTTGGCCAAGCCGCGCAAGATGCCCAGCATGGCAGGGTTTGCCCTGACCATTACGGGTTACGATTGCGCTCCCCCTGATTCTCCCGCCACCACCTGAAAGGCAGATTCATGAATCCCTACATCCTGACCCCCGACCTGAACGGCGAAGGGCTGCACATCGGCATCGTGCGTGCCCGTTTCAACGAAGAGATCGGCCAGGCCGAGTTGCAGGCCTGCCTGGAAGAGCTGGCCAACCTGGGCGTGGACGAGCGCGACGTCATGGTCGCCACCGTGCCCGGCGCGCTGGAACTGGGCGTTGCCCTGTCCCACATGGCCGAGAGTTTCGAGTTCGACGCCCTGATCGCCCTGGGCGCGGTCATCCGCGGCGAAACCTACCACTTTGAAGTGGTCAGCAACGAAATGGCCACCGCAATTTCCCGTATCTCCCTCGAAACCGGCGTTCCGGTCGCCAATGGCGTGCTCACCGTCGACACCGACGAGCAAGCCCAGGCACGCGCCGCCGGCAAGGGCCGCGACTGCGCCCAGGTGGCCGTGGAAATGGCCAACCTGGTGGCCGCGCTCGAGCCCGAGGAAGATGACGACGAGGACGAAGACTTTGACGACGAAGAAGACGACGACGGCCGCTGATCCCAGCGCCGTCCAGGCCCGCGCCAACGCGCGCAGTGCGCGCCGCCGTGCCCGCGAATTCGCGCTGCAGGGCGTCTACGCCTGGCTGCTGCGCGGGGGCGAGGGCACGCAGGATGCCGGCGAGATCGATGCCCATCTGCGCGATGCCGAGGATTTCTCCGAGGCCGACGCGCAGTGGTTCAAGACCTTGCTGCATGGCGTGTTCCGCGAGGCGCCCACTCTGCGTGAGCGCTTCACGCCCTATGTCGACCGTCCGCTGGCCGAGCTGTCGCCGGTCGAGCACGGCATCCTGCTGATCGGCAGCTACGAGCTGGTGCATCACGTCGAGGTGCCGTACAAGGTCGCCATCAACGAGGCGGTCGAACTGGCCAAGTCGTTCGGCGGCACCGACGGCTTCAAGTTCGTCAACGGCGTGCTCGACAAGCTGGCTGCCGACGTGCGCTCGGCCGAGGTCCAGGCCGCGCAGCAGCGCCGCTCGTCCTGAGCCCCTTCGGACGGTCCGCTTCCCACGACGCCATGCCGTCCGAGTTCGAACTCATCGCCCGCTATTTCAACAGGCCGGTCGCTCCCGGCCTGCTGGGCGTGGGCGACGACTGCGCCTTGTTCCCGGTGCCGGCCGGGCATCACGTGGCCACCAGCACCGACCTGCTGGTCGAGGGGCGCCATTTCTATCCCGACGTCGATCCGCAGGCATTGGGCCACAAGTCGCTGGCCGTCAATCTGTCGGACCTTGCGGCCATGGGCGCGCGTCCGCTGGGCTGCGTGCTGGGTCTGGCCATGCCGCGCGCCGACGACGCCTGGCTGGCGCCGTTCTCGCAAGGCTGGCATGCCCTGGGCGATGCCTGGCAGTGTCCGCTGGTCGGCGGCGACACCACCGGCAGCAAGCTGGGCCTGACCATCAGTGTCACCGTGTTCGGCGCGGTGCGGCCGGGCCAGGCGCTGCGGCGCGACGCGGCCCGGCCCGGCGACGACATCTGGGTGTCCGGCGAACTGGGCGCGGCGGACGTGGCCTACCGCCTGCTCGACGGCCAGTTGCCGGCCGACCCGCAGCGGCTGGCCGCCACGCGCCGCGCGCTCGAATGGCCGCAGCCGCGCGTCGGCCTGGGCCTGGCGCTGGCCGGCCTGGCGCACGCGGCCATCGACATCTCCGATGGACTGCTGCAAGACCTGGGCCATATCCTGGCGGCCAGCCGCGCGGGCGCGGAACTGCGCTATGCCGACCTGCCCGTGGCCGCGTCGCTCGACGGACTGGACGAGGCCGTGCGCCGCCGGGCCGTGCTGGGCGGCGGCGACGTCTACGAACTGTGCTTCACCGCCGCCGCGTCCGACCGTGCCCGCGTCCAGCAGGCGGCCTTGCGGGCCGATGTGCGCGTCACGCATGTCGGCAGCGTGCGGGCCGAGCCGGGCGTGGTCGTCAGGGATGCCGCCGGCCGGGCCATGGCCGACCTGCCCGCGGGCTTCGATCACTTTCCCACGGCCGCGCAGCCCTGATGCGCCGCGCGGCCGCCGCTCTTCGCAACCTCCAAAGGCGCCGCGCCTCATGACCGATCCCATTCACGACCCAGACCGTTCCATGCGCGCACGCACCCGCGTGGCGTTTCCCAGCTGGCGCTGGGCGCGGTCCGATCCGGGCCGGCTGATGGTGTTCGGTTTCGGCAGCGGCCTGCTGCGGCCGGGTTCGGGCACCTGGGGCACCTTGCTGGCCTGGCCCATCTGGGCGCTGGCGGCGCCGATGGTGCCCGATCTGGCCCTGGGCATATTCCTTGCTATCGCCTTCGCGTACGGCTGCTGGGCGTGCACGCGCGTGGGGCGCGAACTGGGGGTCGACGATCACGTCGGCATGGTCTGGGACGAGATGGTCGCGTTCTGGCTGGTGCTGTGGCTGACGCCCCAGACGCTGGCCGCCCAGGCGTTGGCCTTCGTGCTGTTCCGCTTCTTCGATACCGTCAAGCCGCCGCCGATCCGCTATTTCGATCAGCACATGAAGGGCGGCTTCGGCGTGATGTGGGACGACATCGTCGCGGCAGCCTACACTTTGCTGGTCTTGGCGATTGCCGTACGCACAGGAGTCATGGGATGAACGCGCAGGAAGTGCAACATGGGTTGAGCTTGGCCCCGGCTTTGCTGACCGAAGCCACGATACGCGGCCTGGCCGAGATGGTGGGCCAGGCGCTGATGGAAAAAGAATGGATGATGGGCACGGCCGAGTCATGCACCGGCGGCCTGCTGGCCGGCGCGATCACGTCGGTGCCCGGCTCCAGCCAGTGGTTCGAGCGCGGCTACGTCACCTACAGCAATACCGCCAAGACGAGCGATCTGGGCGTGTCGCCCGACACCCTCGATCATCATGGCGCCGTCAGCGAGCCCACGGCCCAGGAAATGGCCAATGGCGTGTTGCTGGCAACGCCCGATGCCTACGTCGCGGTGTCCACGACCGGCATCGCCGGACCGGATGGCGGTACGCCGGGCAAGCCCGTGGGAATGGTGTGCTTCGGCTTCGCTACGCGCGCGGGAGACGGTATCGCCACGCGCTCGGCCACGCATGTGTTCTCGGGCGACCGCACGCAGGTGCGGCAGGGCGCCGTCGAATTCGCGCTGCGCACCCTGCTGGAAATGCTTGCTTAGCCGTGGCATCGGTTGAGGGCGCATATTATGTTTTGTCTCGGCACAGTTTAAAAATAATATGGCCGCTCGGAGCTTTGGCTCGCGTCATGGAGTGCGCCGTTTAGGAACCGACCATGCAGATAGAATCTATTGTCATCAAGAACTATAGGCTGTTTCGTAACACCAAGCTCGAAGGAATTCCTCGGTTGTGTGTTCTTGTGGGCGCTAATGGAACGGGAAAATCGACATTGTTCGATGTATTCTCTTTCCTGAAAGATGCCTTGTCCATGAATGTCAGTCGTGCTCTGGCCAAGCGCGGTGGTTATCGCGAAGTTGCCAGTCGCGGCTTCACCAACGAACCCATCGAGATTACGCTGCAGTTTCGGCTGGAAATAGCGGGAAGTCAGCGGCTTGTGACTTATGTCCTGAAAATTTCCAAAGACAAACAAGGAAAGCCGCAGGTAGAACGTGAGGTGCTACGTTACAAACGCGGCGCTTATGGTGCCCCGTTCCGGTTTCTCGACTTCTCTTGCGGGAAAGGGTACGCGATCACGAATGAAGAGGACTTCTCCAGGCAAGATGAGGAACTCACTCGCGAAGAGCAGGAATTGGACTCGCCGGATATTCTTGCCATCAAGGGATTAGGGCAATTCGAGCGTTTCAAGGCGGCGAGCGCTTTCAGGTTAATGATCGAAAATTGGCATATATCGGATTTTCATGTTTCCGACGCTCGTCCTAGCCAGGAGGAGGGACTTGCAGAGCATCTCTCCACGCGTGGAGATAATTTGCCGCTAGTGGCGAATTATTTATTCGAGCATTATCCTGAAGAATTCGATCATGTGCTTGCTGCCATGCAAAGGCGTGTCCCGGGCGTGTCTGTGGTGGAGTCCAAGCAAACTGAAGATGGACGACTGGTTTTGCGGTTTCAGGACGGTAATTTTACTGATCCGTTCATTGCTCGGCACGTGTCAGATGGAACCATCAAGATGTTCGCTTATCTTGTGCTACTCAACGATCCGAAGCCCTATCCGTTGCTCGCCGTGGAAGAGCCGGAAAACCAGCTATATCCGGAGTTATTGCCGGAGTTGGCGGAGGAGTTTCGTGGCTACGCGGAGCGCGGTGGGCAGGTCTTTATCTCAACGCATTCCCCCGACTTTCTCAATGCGTTGACTCTGGACGAGATTTATTGCCTTAAGAAAGAAGGCGGCTTCACGTCCATTTCCCGAGCTAGTGACTCGGAGAATCTGCGAGGTCTGTTCGAGGCCGGGGATTTGCCGGGTTACTTATGGAAGCAAGGGTTGTTCGAGGGGCTCAATAAGGATGTGAGCTGACGATGGCGGGCCGGATCATTTTTTTGCTTGAAGAGCCGTCGATGCGTACGTTGCTCGATGCGTGGTTGCCGCGCTTGTTTCCTGGCTGGGTCGATGGCGTGCATTTTCAGTGCATTCCTCACGAGGGAAAGACAGATTTGGATCGCAGTATTTCACGCAAGTTGGCGGCTTGGCGCATCCCGGGAGATCGCTTTGTTGTGGTACGTGATAACGATGCCGCGGACTGCATGAAGCTTAAAGCGAATCTTCGCGAACGCTGTGAGCAGAGCGGTCGGAAGGACACGCTCATTCGGCTGGTTTGCCAAGAACTGGAGAGCTGGTATCTGGGCGACTTGGCGGCACTTGCACGAGCATTCGATGTACCCAAGATCGACTCGCCCGCGAATCGTAAGCGGTATGCTGAGCCGGATAGTTGGCAAAAGCCCTCATTGGAGGTCAAGCGTCTGGCGCCAGCTTTTCAGAAGTCGAGTGGTGCACGTGCTATGGCTTTGCATTTGAATCCTGGCGCGAATCGTTCGCATAGCTTGCGTGTCTTCGAGTCAGGGGTGCGGCGAATGGCTGAAGAGATGGAGATCGAGCCCAGGTGATGGCCTCGATCTTCATCTAGCGGCTTTCAACGCACCGCGTTGATCTCGTCGCGCAGGCCGCGCGCGGCGGCCGCCGCGGCTTCGCGCCAATCGTCGCCGCCGCTGGCATACAGGATGGCGCGCGACGAGTTGATCATCATGCCCGCGCCCGCCTTGTTGGCGCCCGCGCGCACGGTGGCCGTGACGTCGCCGCCCTGCGCACCGATGCCGGGCACCAGCAGGGGCACGGCGTCGCCGATGCGCGCGCGCACCGCCGCCAGTTCATTCGGGAAGGTGGCGCCCACCACCAGGCCGCATTGGCCGGCGCTGTTCCACTTGTCGGCCACCAGGCCGGCCACGTGCAGGTACAGCGGCTGGCCATCTTCCATCTTCAGGAATTGCAGGTCCGATCCGCCGGGATTGGAGGTGCGGCACAGCACGATCACGCCGCGGTCGCTCCAGGCCAGGTAGGGCTCGATCGAGTCCAGGCCCATGTAGGGGCTGACCGTCAGCGCGTCGGCGTTGTAGCGCTCGAAGGCTTCGCGCGCGTAGTTCTCGGCGGTGGAGCCGATGTCGCCGCGCTTGGCGTCCATCACGATCGGGCGATCGGGATGGTTGTCGCGGATGTGGCGGCACAGCGCTTCGAGCTGGTCTTCGGCGCGGTGCGCGGCGAAGTAGGCGATCTGCGGCTTGAAGCTGCAGGCGAATTCGGCCGTGGCATCGACGATGGCGCGGCAGAACTGGAAGATCGCGTCGGGCTGGCCCTGCAATTCGCGGGGAAAGCGTTGCGGGTCGGGATCCAGGCCCACTTGCAGCAGCGAGCCGCTGGTGGTCCAGGCGTTTTCGAGTCGGTTCAGGAAGGTCATGGCGTGGTCAGTGCAGTTTGACCCGGGGGCGGGTGCGCCGCATCAAGAGGCGCGCCAGGGCCAGAGAGGCGGTACGCGAGATGCCCAGCACCGCGCGGTGGTGCATCAGGTGCAGGCTCATGTACATCAGGCGCGCCAGTGTACCGCTTACGAACAGGCCCCGTCCGGCCAGCTTGCCCATCAGGCTGCCCACGCCGGCATCCTGGCCCAGCGAGACCAGCGAGCCGTGATCCTTGTAGTGATAGGGCTCGGTGGGTTCGGGATTGTTGCGCAGTCGCGCAGTGATCTTCCTGGCCAGGTAGTCGGCCTGCTGGTGCGCGGCCTGCGCGCGCGCCGGCACGTTGCGGCCCTCCGTCCAGGGCACCGCGCTGCAATCGCCCAGCGCCAGGATGTGCGGATCGGGGCTTTCCAGGCGCTCGTTCAACTGCAACTGGCCCATCTTGTTCAGCGGCAGATCGAGCGTGCCCATGACGGCCGGGCCCTTGATGCCGGCGGCCCACATGCACAGGTTGGCGGCGAACTCGCGGCCATCCGCGGTGCGCACGGAATGCTCGGTGACTTCGGAGACCCGGCAGCCGATTTCCACGCGCACGCCCAGTTCGATCAGGCGCGCATGCGCCGCGCGCGAGATCTTCTCGGGCAGGGCCGACAGGATGCGCGGCGCGCCTTCGACCAGCGTGATCGCCAGGTCGCGGTCGGCGCGGAAATTGGGCAGGCCATAGGCGCTGACGACGTGGCCGGCCTCGATCAGTTCGACGGCCAGCTCGACGCCGGTGGCGCCGCCGCCCACGATGACCAGGTCCAGGCGGGCGGCGGGATCGCGCACCTTGGCCTGGTCGACCTGGACCATGGCCTTCAGCATGGTCAGGCGGAACTGCTCGGCGCCTTCGGTGGTGTCCAGCGTGACGGCGTGTTCGGCCGCGCCGGGCGCGCCGAAGAAGTGCGAGATGCTGCCGACGGCCATCACCAGCGTGCCGTAGAGCATTTCTCGTTCGGGCAGCACGGTCTGGCCGCCGCCGTCGTTCACGGCGCCGATGCGAATGGCCCGGCGCTCGCGGTCCACTTCCAGCAATTCGCCCTGGGCGAAGGCAAAGCCGCACAGATGCGCCAGCATCAGGTAGGACAGGCCTTCCTGGTGGATGTCGAGCGTGCCCGCGGCCGCCTCGTGCAACGACGGCTTCCAGATATGGAAGGGCCGGCTGTCGACCAGGGTGATGCGGTCACGGCCGTGGATGCGGCCCAGTTGGGCGGCCAGTTCCAGGCCGCCCGCCCCGCCGCCGACGATGACGATACGCCGGGAGGGCTCGGATGTAGAGATGTGCGCCATGGCCCGAGTATAGAGTCGGGCTTCGTGCCCGGATAGATGACCGCTTGCCGCACCCAGGGGCGTATTTCCACCCTCGGGACGGCGCTGGCTACATCAGGAACCGGCTGACGGCCACGGCGACCCACACCGCCACGGTGAAGAACAGCATCAGCATGACGGCGGCGCTGCCCAGGTCCTTGGCGCGGCCCAGCAGCGGGTGCGTCTCGACCGACAGGGCGTCGGCCAACGCCTCGACGGCGGAATTCAACAGTTCGACCACCAGCACCAGGATGACGGCGGCGATCAGGATGAAGACTTCGTCGGTGGTGCGGCCCAGGAAGAAGGCGGCGGGCACCAGCAGGATGGCCAGGACCAGTTCCTGGCGGAACGCCGCCTCGTATTTGATCGCGGCCTTCAGGCCTTGGAATGAGTAGCGCAGCGCATTGATGATGCGGCGCAGGCCGCCTGTGCTTTTATAGGGCGATTGCGGCGGAAGGTTGGGCGACATGACGCTCCGGTGGGAAAAGATTGCGACCGAGCCCGGTTTTTACCAGATATGTATGTAACCCGGATGGCCGTAGGGTCAATAAGACGCGTCAGGCTAACCCTGGGTGTGGTGTGTGCGCTACTCGAAGGATAAATGTGACCATGCGGATGATCCTAGGCTGCACGATATCAAGCGAGCGCCACTCGCGAACAAGCAAGCACCGGCCAGCATGTCTACGATCCGTCGGCAAGGCTAACCGACGAAGCCAGGCAGGGCTTCCATCAGTCGATCCTGCACCGATAGCAGCCGCGTCCCGCCGTGTCCGTGTATCTTTGAGGCGGACGGCGGCCCCGTTTTCCCGGCAGGCCGCCGGATGCGACGATTTCCTCCCCATCAAAGGAACAGCCACCATGAAACTGCTGCGCCATGGCGCCAAGGGCGCGGAGAAGCCCGCCCTGATCGACGCCCAGGGCCGCGTGCGCGACCTGTCGGAAGTGCTGACCGACATCACCGGCCAGACCCTGGAGCCGCAGGCCCTGCAGCGCCTGCGCGATCTGGATGCCTCGAAGCTGCCGCTGGTGCCGCAGCCCGGCCGTCTGGCGCCGCCCTGGGCCGGCATGGGCAAGTTCATCTGCATCGGCCTGAACTACGCCGATCACGCCGCCGAGGCCAATCTGCCGCTGCCGGCCGAACCCATCCTCTTCATGAAACCCACGTCTTGCGTGGTGGGCAGCAACGATCCCGTCGTGCTGCCGAAAGATTCGGCCAAGAGCGACTGGGAGGTGGAACTGGGCGTGGTCATCGGCACGAAGGCGCGCTACGTGTCCGAAGACGACGCGCTGTCGTACGTGGCGGGCTACTGCGTGGTCAACGACGTGTCCGAGCGCGAATACCAGATCGAGCGCGGCGGCACCTGGGACAAGGGCAAGGGCTGCGACACTTTCGGTCCCGTGGGGCCGTGGCTGGTGACGGCCGACGAGGTGCCGGATCCGCAGGCCCTGGACCTGTGGCTGGACGTGAACGGCCAGCGTTTCCAGGCGGGCAACACGCGCACAATGGTGTTCGGCGTGGCGCAGTTGGTCAGCTACGTCAGCCGCTTCATGACCCTGTATCCGGGCGACCTGATCAGCACGGGCACGCCGCCGGGCGTGGGCATGGGATGCAAGCCGCAGCCGGTGTACCTGAAGCCGGGCGACGAGATGCACCTGTCGGTGGCGGGCCTGGGCGAGCAGCGGCAACGCGTGCATGCCTGGAATCCCGACCTGATCGACCATTGATGCTCGGCAGGACGAGCGCCCCGGGAAACCGGGCAGGGGAGGAGCGCCGATGAGACGCCTGCATCCGGCCTTGCTGGCCGGGCTGCCCGCCGATGTGCAGCGGCCGGGCTACGACCGCAAGGCCTTGCAGGCCGGCATCGTGCAGTTGGGCATCGGCGATGCGCCGCGCGCGTGGCTGGCCGCCGTGACCGACGCGGCCATCGAGGCCAGCGGCGACCTGCGCTGGGGCATCGTCGGTGTGTCGCTGTCGTCGAACCCTGCCCATGGGCATGAGGCCCTGGCGCGGCAGAACGGCGTCTACACCCTGGCGTTGCGCGATACCGGGCCGAACGGCCTGGTGCGCGAACGCCTGCGTGTGATCGGCGCCGTGTTGCGCGTGCTGGATGCACGGCGGAATCCCCAGGCGGTGCTCGATCAGATCGCGCACGAAGACACCCGTGTGATCAGCGTGACTTTGCGGGATGACGATACGGCGGGGCACGGGGGCGGCGAGGCGGCCGGCGATGACGATCCGGCCTGCGCGCTTGCGCCGCGCGGCGCCATCGGCCTGCTGGTGCACGGCCTGAAGCAACGCCGGGGCCAGGGCGGCACGGCGGTGACCGTGCTGTCGTGCAACGACAGGCCCGCCAGCGGCCGCGCGCTTCGCAGCCTGGTGCTGGCTTGCGCTTCATGCGTGGACGAGGCGCTGGCGGCCTGGATCGACGGAAACTGCACCTTTCCCAACGGCATGGCGGATCGCATCGTGCTTGCCTCGGACGACGCTGACCGCGCGCGCATCTCCCAGGCTGTCGGGCTGCAGGACGGCTGCCCGGTGCAGGCCGAGCCCTATCTGGACTGGGTGATCGAAGACAGCTTCGTCGCCGGCCGCCCGCCTTGGGAGGCCGCCGCGGGCCCGCATGGCATGGTGCGCGTCGTGCCGGACAGCGCGCCGTTCGCGCGGCTGAAGCAGCGCATGGCCGATGGCCCCCGCGCGGCGCTGGCCTACCTGGGCGCCGTGTCCGGCATGGCGACCCTCAGCGGCACTTTCTCGCAGCCCCCGGTACGCGCCCTCATCGACGCGATGATGCGCGAGGAAATCGCCAGCACGCTGGACGACGTGCCGGGGGTGGATCTTGCGCAGTACCATGCGCGGCAATTGGAGCGTCTGTCCAATCTGGCGCTGTCGCAGGGTACGCATCGAAGCGCGGCCCATGGCTCATCGACCGTGCCGCCGTGCCTGCTGGCGCCCCTGCGCGAACGCGCGCGCGCCGGGCAGACCTATGATCGCCTGGCGCTGGCCGTGGCGGCATGGCTGCATTACCTGCGGGGACAGGACGAGTTGGGCCTGTCCTATCCGATATGCGACCCCCTGGCCGATGAACTCGCGCGCCGCCAGGGCGATGCGCAGCACGCGGCTGACGCGGCGGGCGACGATCCCGGCCAGGCAGCCTGGCGGGTCATGGACGCCATGGCATTGCACACCGACCTCTTCGGCGACCTGACGCACCAGCCGGACGTCGCTGGCGAACTCGCCCGGAAGCTGGCTCTGCTGCGGTGGGCGGGCGTGCGCGGCGCGGTGCTCGACGCGGCATGAACCCCGGCAACATCGGATGATGTCCTACACCTATGACGGGACAGGCCGTTCGTACCGGTTCCGCCACGCGCTGCCCGGTGAGCCACCGGCGCGCGCGCTCATGACGGCCCGTGTTCCATCACGGTGTCGTCCTTGTTGTCGCGCGGCGCCTTGGGATCGTTGCGCATGCTGCCGAACCGCAACGCGAACTGCCGGGTGAACACCGCGCCAAAGAAGAAGATCTGCGCCGAGTAATAGATCCACAGCAGCAGCGCGATCAGCGATCCCGCGGCGCCGTATGCCGACACCGCCGCGCCGCGCGCCAGATATACGCCGATGCCCCACTTGCCCACCAGGAACAGCGCGGCGGTCACGATGGCGCCGGGAATCACGTCCAGCCACGGGATGCGCGTGCTGGGCAACAGCTTGTACACCACCGCGAACAGCGCGGTGACGACGCAGAACGAAAACGCCTGCGAGAACCAATCCGCCAGGACGGCGAACGTGGACGCCGCCCACATGTTGCCGTAGAACTTTTCGGCCGCCGCCAATCCCGCATTCACGGCCAGCGACACCAGCAGGAACAGGCCCAGCACCAGCACCAGCCCGAACGACACCAGGCGGCTGCGCGCCATGGCCTTCAGTCCGCTTTTCTCTTTCACTTCCCACAGGTCGTCCAGGCTGGCTTTCAGCTCGGCAAACGCGGTCGTGGCGCTGAACACCAGCACCCCGATGGAGATCAGCGCCGCGATCCAGCCGCTGCCGGATTCGTGCGCGCTGGCCAGCACCGTCTGGATGACTTCCGCCCCGCGTTCGCCGATCAGGTCGCGCATCTGCGCCACCAGTTCCGAGCGCACCGCATCCTCGCCGAAGAAGGCGCCGGCCACGGCGATCACCAGGATCAGCATGGGCGCCAGCGAGAACACCATGTACAGCGACAGCGCCGCGCCCTTGCTGGATGCGCGATGAAGCGACCATTCGTTGGCGCAGTCCTTCATCAGGTTGCCGATCTCACGGGGGCGGGGAACGCGAAAACGTGACAGTACCTGCATGCTTCGTCCTGAGGGCGTGGCGACGTCTCCATTGTAGAAAACCGTGCCGGATGCCCAAGCCGCGAATGGCGAGGAAATGTAAGGCTTTGGCGCGTTTTCCTGAAGATCCGCCCGCCACCCAGCCACGGTTCTTTTGGGAAATTGCACCATCATCACGCATTAAATGCCCCAATAAAGAGCATTTAGGGTAAAAAATGGTGCGTTTTTTATTACAACCGCACCAGTTTGAGGAATAGATAGTGAAATACACGAGCGTCCAGCAGTTCCTGGAGGAAGTCGCCACTCGCAATCCGGGCCAGCCCGAGTTCCTGCAGGCCGTGACCGAAGTGATGGAAAGCCTGTGGCCTTTCATCGAGCGGCATCCCCGCTACGCGGCGCACAATCTGCTGGATCGCCTGGTGGAACCCGAACGCGTGGTGATGTTCCGCGTGTGCTGGACCGACGACCAGGGCCA
The DNA here is from genome assembly GCF_900078705.1 of Bordetella ansorpii. Classification (GTDB taxonomy): domain Bacteria; phylum Pseudomonadota; class Gammaproteobacteria; order Burkholderiales; family Burkholderiaceae_B; genus Bordetella; species Bordetella ansorpii_A. The sequence goes on along the minus strand of NZ_FKIF01000006.1, from coordinate 554,970 downwards.
GGTGCGGGTCAACCGCGGCTACCGCATCCAGCACAGCATGGCCATCGGCCCCTACAAGGGCGGCCTGCGCTTTCATCCCTCGGTGACGCTGTCCGTGCTGAAGTTCCTGGCCTTCGAGCAGACCTTCAAGAATGCGCTGACCACGCTGCCCCTGGGCGGCGGCAAGGGCGGCTCCGACTTCGACCCCAAGGGCAAGAGCGACGCCGAAGTCATGCGCTTCTGCCAGGCCTTCGTGTCCGAGCTCTATCGCCACGTCGGCGCCGACACCGACGTGCCGGCCGGCGACATCGGCGTGGGCGGCCGCGAAGTCGGCTTCATGGCCGGCATGTACAAGAAGCTTTCCAACCGCGCCGACTGCGTCTTCACGGGCAAGGGCCTGAGCTTCGGCGGCTCGCTGATCCGCCCCGAGGCCACCGGCTACGGCGCCGTCTACTTCGCCGGCGAAATGCTGAAGACGCGCGGCCTGTCGTTCGACGGCCTGCGCGTGTCGGTGTCCGGCTCGGGCAACGTAGCCCAGTACGCCATCGAGAAAGCCATGGCGCTGGGCGGCAAAGTGGTGACCGTCTCCGACTCGTCCGGCACCGTCGTCGACGAAGCGGGCTTCACGCCCGAGAAGCTGGCCATCCTGATGGACATCAAGAATGTGCAATATGGCCGCATCAGCGACTACGCCCGGCGGACGGGCACGCAGTTCCTGGCGGGCCAGCGTCCATGGCACGTGCCGGCCGACGTCGCGCTGCCGTGCGCCACGCAGAACGAACTGGATGCCGATGACGCCCAGTTGCTGATGCGCAATGGCGTGAAGTGCGTGGCCGAAGGCGCCAACATGCCTTGCACGCTGGACGCCGCGCACGCCTTCGAGGAAGCCCGCGTGCTGTATGCCCCGGGCAAGGCCAGCAACGCCGGCGGCGTGGCCACCTCGGGCCTGGAAATGAGCCAGAACTCGGTGCGCCTGCAATGGACGCGCGAAGAGGTCGACGGCCGCCTGCTGGAGATCATGCAGAGCATCCATGCCGCATGCGTGCGCCACGGCAAGCGCGAGGACGGCACGGTCAGCTATATCGACGGCGCCAACATCGCGGGCTTCGTGAAGGTGGCCGAGGCCATGCAGGCGCAGGGCGTGGTGTAGGCAACTGGCACGAGGGCAGGCCTTCAGTCGCTGACAGCCGCCAAGGGTCTGTACCAAGGAACTTGATGCCTGAGGGCTACAAAAAATCGATTTCCGGTATTTTGTACCTATCGGGCTACATTTTTCACAACTGTAGATTTTTATCCTTGTGTCCTGTGGGCTACCAAGGCTTATAATGAAGTCTATTTGATAGCCCAAGGGCTACAAAATGACGAACCTTGCTCAAGTCGCCGAGATGCTGAGGACGGCTCGCAAATCGGCGAAGTTGTCTCAGGAAGCCTTGGCAAGCCGAGCCGGCGTCGCACGCACCACGGTAGCTCGCATGGAGACGCTGGCGCGCGATGACATGAGCGTGTCGGCGCTCGTGCGCCTGCTCGAGGCTGCGGGATATGACCTCAAGGCGGTCAAGGCCGGGCACACCAGAACGCTGCACGACATCCTCGCCGAGCAGCGTGCGAAGGAATAGCGCATGAGGCTCGACGTTCACGTGCGGGGCCGCCAGGTTGCCCAACTGTACCGGGAGGCGGACGAGTACCTGCTCCAGTACCGGCCAGGCGTAGCCGCCGAGGATTTCGTCAGCCTGGCTATGCCCGTGCAGGATGAGCCCTGGCGCTGGCCACGCGACCTGCATCCTTTCTTCCGTCAGAATCTGCCCGAAGGTTATCTGCTGAACGTGATCCGCGAGACGTTCGGCCCGCTCATGGACGGTACGGATCTTTCCTTGTTGGCCATCGTCGGAGCGTCCGGCATCGGACGCGTGGCCGTGACCGTGGAGGGGGGCAGGCCTGGTGTGGAGCTCGATACGCTCAGCATCGATGAGTTGTTGACGACTGAACACAACACCAGGCAGTTCGGCGACCTGGTCCGGCAGTACGCCCGAAGCGGGATATCGGGCGTGGTGCCAAAGTTCATTGCCCCGGAGGGAAAGGATGAGCCACCGGGCAAGGCCACGCTGCGGACACCCAGGCACATCATCAAAGGATCCGACGAGCAGACGCCCTATCTCGGATTCAATGAGTTCTACAGCCTGCGCGTGCTCGAGCGTTTGAATGTCGTCCCCGTGGCAAGGGCGAGGATGTCGGACGATGGCCAGGTGCTGGTCGTTGACCGCTTCGACATCGATGCCGAGGGGCATCCTGTCTTCGGATTGGAAGATGGGTGCAGCCTGTTGGGGTTGCCTCCCCATGAGAAATATCTGCCGACGACCGAGCGCGTCTTGCACGCGACCGAAGTTTATGTGCCTTCGGAACTTCGCCGTGCCCAGAATGTGCACTTCGGATGGCAACTGCTGATCAACTACGTCGTGCGCAATGCGGACTGCCATTCGAAGAACATCGCGCTTTACTACACCTCGCTTGGCGATGTTGCCTATAGCCCCGTGTTCGATGTCGTGACGACGCAGGCCTATCCGCGTTACGCGAACAATGGGCCGGGGCTTGCCGTGGGCGGGCGCAAGACTTGGGCCCCAGGCAAATCGCTGCTGCAGTTTTTTGTCGGCAGCCTGGGAATTTCCAGCAAGGAATATGCCTCGATGGTCGAGCAACTGTGCGAATCCGCCGTCGAGGTCGGGCACGAGATCATCGCGGCGGCGAAGAACGAATCGCGTTGGACCTGGATTGCCACGCAGATGGTCCATGCATGGAACGATGGGATGTGTGCGTTGCGCAGCCCCAGGCACGACAAGCGATATAGGGGGTTGGACCAGACAATAGAAGCCTCGGGTCTCGGTCCTCCTGAGGCCGCGGAGAAACGAGGCGCGCTGGGGCGATCGGAGTTGCTGGCTATGGAAAAGGCCCCATGAACCTGATCTGCTCTGCGGTGATCGCTACATTGCGGTAGCCCTCCGTTTACGCAGCCAAAGAAAAACGCCTCGCGGCATATGGCCACGAGGCGTTTTTGAGGCACTGCACGCGCCGGCCAGGCCGGCGCGCCTGCGACAAGGACGATTAGAAGTCCATGCCGCCCATGCCGCCCATGCCACCCGGCATGGCCGGGGCAGCGGGCTTGTCTTCGGCCAGTTCGACCACGGCGGCTTCGGCGGTCAGCAGCAGGCTGGCGACCGAGGCGGCGTTTTGCAGCGCGGTGCGGGTCACCTTGGTGGGATCCAGAACGCCTTGCTCGACCAGGTCCTGGTACTCGCCGGTGGCGGCGTTGTAGCCGTAGTTGCCCTTGCCGGCCAGCACGTTGTTCACCACCACGCTGGCTTCTTCGCCGGCGTTGGTGACGATGGTGCGCAGGGGCTCTTCGACAGCGCGCAGGATCAGCTTGATACCGGCGTTCTGGTCGGGGGTGTCACCCTTGAGCTCGGCGATGGCTTGCTTGGCGCGCAGCAGCGCGACGCCGCCGCCAGCCACCACGCCTTCTTCCACCGCAGCGCGCGTGGCGTGCAGGGCGTCTTCGACGCGGGCCTTCTTTTCCTTCATTTCGACTTCGGTGGCAGCACCGACGCGGATCACGGCAACACCGCCGGCCAGCTTGGCCACGCGCTCTTGCAGCTTTTCACGGTCGTAGTCCGAGGTCGCTTCTTCGATCTGGATGCGGATCTGCTTGACGCGCGCCTCGATCGACTTGCCGTCGCCGGCGCCGTCGATGATCGTGGTGTTTTCCTTGCCCACTTCGATGCGCTTGGCTTGGCCCAGTTCGGCCAGCGTGGCCTTCTCGAGCGACAGGCCGGTCTCTTCCGAGATCACGGTGCCGCCGGTCAGGATGGCGATGTCTTCCAGCATGGCCTTGCGGCGGTCGCCGAAGCCCGGGGCCTTGACGGCGGTGGTCTTCAGGATGCCACGGATGTTGTTCACAACCAGGGTGGCCAGGGCTTCGCCTTCGACGTCTTCCGCGATGATCAGCAGGGGACGGCTCGACTTGGCGACTTGTTCCAGCACGGGCAGCAGGTCACGGATGTTGCTGACCTTCTTGTCGAAGATCAGGACGAACGGGTCGTCCAGGGCAGCGACTTGCTTCTCGGGGTTGTTGATGAAGTAGGGCGACAGGTAGCCGCGGTCGAATTGCATGCCTTCGACGACGTCCAGCTCGTTGTCCAGCGACTTGCCGTCTTCGACGGTGATGACGCCTTCCTTGCCGACCTTGTCCATCGCGTCGGCGATGATCTTGCCGATCGACTGGTCGCTGTTGGCCGAGATCGAGCCGACCTGGGCGATTTCCTTGCTGGTCGTGACCGGCTTGGAGGCCTTTTGCAGTTCGGCGACGGCGGCGGCGACGGCCTTGTCGATGCCGCGCTTGAGGTCGATGGGGTTGAAGCCGGCGGCAACGTACTTCAGGCCTTCCTGAACGATGGCCTGGGCCAGCACGGTGGCGGTGGTGGTGCCGTCACCAGCGTTGTCGGAGGTCTTCGAGGCGACGTCCTTGACCAGTTGGGCGCCGATGTTCTCGAACTTGTCCTTCAGTTCGATTTCCTTGGCGACGGACACGCCGTCCTTGGTCACGGTGGGGGCGCCGAACGAGCGCTCCAGCACCACGTTGCGGCCCTTGGGGCCGAGGGTCGTCTTGACGGCGTTGGCCAGGACGTTAACGCCACGGACGATGCGCACGCGGGCGTCGTCGGCGAACAGGACTTGCTTGGCAGCCATTGTCAGCTTCCTTGTAGAGTCGGGTTGCTATTACTGGATGACGGCGAGGATTTCGTCCTCGCGGATGACGAGCAGCTCTTCGCCATCGACCTTCACGCTTTGGCCGGCATACTTGCCGAACAGCACCTTGTCGCCAGCCTTCAGGTCGACCGGCAGCACCTTGCCGTCTTCGGTCTTCTTGCCGGGGCCGACGGCCACGACTTCACCTTGATCGGGCTTCTCAGCCGCGCTGTCAGGGATAACGATGCCCGAGGCGGTCTTGCGCTCGTTGTCCAGGCGTTTGACGATCACGCGATCGTGCAGGGGACGCAGGGCCATGAGGAACTCCTGTTAGTAGAGAAAAGGCCAGTTGGTAACGGAGGCACAGGGGGCTGAACGGCCGGCGGCTGTTAGCACTCGCCTGTGACGAGTGCTAATTATAGGGGTGGTTCTGCCAGGTTCAAGGGGGTTGTTACATTTCTGATGGGCGGGGGCAAGGCAAATTACCTCATGGCCGTTCGGAAGCTGCCTGGAATGGCCGATCGAATGCGCAGCACTCTCTGGCCATCCGGACGACGTCGGTCACTAAAGTACTGGTCCGATCTGCACGCTGAACGGCAACATAGGACACGTCGGGTACGTTCGGTGTCACATGCAACACCTGAAGCAGACCAGCGCGAATCATGGGCCGCAGGCAGCGCTTTGGTAGATGGCTTACGCCAAGACCTGACACCGTCATGCCGATGATGGCAACCAAGTTATTGCTAGTGATTCGTTCAACAGGCGCCAACCCTGCTGCTTTAAACCACTCGTCGTAAAGAATACCTGTGGCGGATAAATTCGCCTGAGTAAGCAGGCGCTGCTCAGCAATGTCGTGAACTCGGAGCTTTGCATTTCCGTCTAGAAGCCCCGGCTTGCACATCCAGGCGTTTTGCACCGTACCGATGCGGGTCTTCAGCAGGCGCGTGTCCTCGAAAAGGTCGGGCACGACGATAAGGTCCAGCCGTTCGCTCAGCAGCTTCTCACGTAGCCGGAAACTGTCGTCGACATCGGGCTCGAAATGCGCTTTGGGGTAGCGATTCTGCACCGCATTAACCAACCTCGGTAGCCAAGTCATGGCGGGCAATTCGGTCATGCCGATCCGCAGTCGGCGCTCAACGACTTCCGGGCGTTCGAACTGTTCAAGCGCCTCGTCTCGCTGGCGCAGGAACCGCTTGGCGATCAGGAACATCTCTTCCCCTTTCTCGGTCAGGCGGGCGCTTCTTTGCGAGCGGTCAAATAACTGCGTTGCGACAACGTCCTCGAGCTCCTGCACCCGCTTGGACACGGCAGATTGGGTCGTGGCCAACTTGTTCGCAGCGTGCGCGAAGCCACCCAGCTGAACGACCCAGAAGAACGCTTCGAGTTGCTTGAAGGTCATGGTAAGTCCTGATTAGGTAAACCCGTATATTCCATTTAGAGATGTTTTTTAATCGATAAATATCGCTTTTTATTATGTTTTGGCGATCTTACCATCCGTTTTGGTAGCAGCTCTTACGCGACTTTTTACGGCTTCAGGGAGATCTCAAGTGACCGAACGCAAACCTATCGAAGATGCCAGCGCTTGGACTGCAGTCCAAGTCAATAGGGACCATAGTTGGATCTACCGCTTCACTGCAGACCAGATTGCCGAACTCAATGCGGCGCTGGAGAAAGTGAAGCACATGCCGATCACCGACATCACCAAGGACGACTTTCCACTCGACAAAACGTTGGCGATGCTCAACAAGGTAGCTGCGCAAGTCGAAGATGGCATCGGCATGGCCGTGCTGCGTGGCCTACCTGTTCTCAACTATTCCAAGGACGACGCATCGCGGATTTATTGGGGCATTGGGCGGCATTTAGGGCAGCCGGTTACGCAGAATTCGCGTGCTCATTTGCTTGGCCACGTGAAGGACGAGGGCGTGAAGTATGGGCACAAGACACGTGGCTACAACACCAGCGCTAAGCTCAACTTCCATTCAGACAACTGCGATGTAGTCGGTCTGTTGTGTCTGCGTGTGGCGCGTTCGGGCGGCTTAAGCCGCATTACGAGCACCACCTCGATTCATAACGAGATACTCAAACGCAAGCCGGAATTGCTCGAGCCGCTGTATGCCGGATTTTTTTATGACCTGAAGGGTGAGCATCTTCCCGGTCGTACGCCGCTATCCGATCATCGCATCCCAGTGTTTAGTTTGTGCAATGGCAAGCTTAGTTGCCGCTACCTGCGAAATGCGATTGAGCCGGCATTCGAGAAAAGTGGTGTCCCCGCGACGCCCGAGCAGATTGAAGCGATGAATCTGTTTGACGAACTCGCGGGCAGCAATGAATTGTGCTTCGAGATGGAGATGGAGCCGGGCGACATGCAGTTATTGAACAACCATGTCACGGTGCATTCGCGCACAGCCTTTGAAGACTACGAAGACGAGGACAAGAAGCGCCACTTGTTGCGGTTGTGGCTGCGTACGGATAAGCGTCCGCTTGCCCCTGAGTTTGCCGAGCGCTTCGGCCCTGGCACGGCGCGCATGGGTGTTCCTACGCCCGAAGCGTTTGGCCTTCCGCCCCGTCCGCCACTTGAGCACGGCCTGCCAGAAATGGCGCATTGATCGATCAACACCTCTCTGTCGAACACGCCATGAAAACCATCTTGAAGATCGCTGTGCTCACCTGCTCTTTGTTGGCGGGTCCCGCGCAAGCCGCCTTTCCCGAACGTCCCATCACAATGGTGGTGCCATACGCCCCTGGCGGGGCTGCCGATGTGGTGGCCCGTCAGTTGGCGGTGCGTATGGGAAGCAATCTAGGTACCACTGTGATTGTCGAGAATCGGCCTGGCGCAAGTGGCGTCATCGGCAAATCAGCTGTGGCCAGGGCGCAAGCCGACGGCTACACCCTGCTGTACGACGCAACGCCTTCCTCGATCAATCCAGCGCTGATAAAGAACCTCCCTTTCTCAGACAAGGATTTTCAGCCGCTATCGCTGGTTACGTTGATGCCCAACGTCATTATCGTCAGCAGCAACTCTCCGATTAAAGATCAGGCGGATCTGATCAAACGCGCCCGCGCTCAACCAGGCAAGTTGACGTTTGCGTCTGGCGGTAGCGGTACCGTGCAGCGCATGGCCGCCGAACTATATCGCCAAGGCTTGGGCCTGGACATGTTGCATGTGCCTTATAAGAGCGGAAGTCCAGCGATCGCCGACACGATGGGTGGGCAGGTCGACTTTATGTTCAGCAATGTGGCGGCGTGTTATCCGCTGATCGCCTCAGGCAAGTTGCGCGCGCTGGCCATATCGGCGCCGGAACGCTCGCCGTTGTTGCCCGATGCTCCATCTATTTCACAGACGTCGCTGCCGGGCTTTGAAGCGTACGAATGGGCTGGGCTGCTCCTGCCGGCGGGCACACCGGAGCCGGTCGTCAGTCGACTGCATAAGGCGGTGGTTGAATCGCTCCAAGAAGAAGAAATGAAGAAGCGATTTGCCGAAATGGGTGCGCAGCCCGTGGGCAACACGCCCGCCGAGTTTTCGGCCTTTCTGCAGAAGGAAGCTTCCAAGTGGGCAGAGACTGTCCGGAAGGGCAATATCAAACTCGAATGACCCGCGATGCGCTGCGACGCGCACTGACTGAGGCTTAGTCGATGGCCTCATTCACCTAATTTCCGTACAAATACCATGAATAGAAAATTCAAGGCTGCAGTTGTGCAGTCGGCGGCCGTCGCCTTTGACAACGAGCGAACTCTGCTTCGCATGAAAGAGGCGGCCACCCAAGCACGTGACCAAGGCGCCTCGTTAGTCGTTTTTCCCGAAGCGATGCTGGGCACTTACCCCAAGGGCAGCACTTTTGGGGCCTATGTCGGCGGCAGAAGTATGCAGGGGCGCGACGAGTTTCTGCGTTATCACCGCAATGCGATCGACGTGCCAGGCCCCTACATCGACGAACTCGCCGTCCTTGCGAAAGACTTGGGCATCTATCTCGTCACTGGCGTGATTGAGCGTTCTGGCGGCACGCTTTATTGCACGGTCGTTTTCTTCGATGACAAGGGAAGCTTCCTGGGTAAACATCGAAAGCTTATGCCCACTGGAAGCGAACGCACCGTCTGGGGCTTTGGTGATGGCTCGACGCTTCCCGTCTATGCAACAGATATCGGCAAGCTCGGCGCGGTGATCTGTTGGGAAAACTACATGCCGCTACTGCGCACGACCATGTATTCCAAGGGCGTCGAGCTGTACTGCGCGCCTACGCTTGCCAGCGCCACCACATGGCCATCCTCGATGCAGCACATCGCCATAGAAGGGCGCTGCTTCGTGTTCAGCGCCAACCAATACGCCACGGCTGCGGATTACCCCCAAGACTACGTCAGCGCTGCAGACACCGGTTCTTCAGAACCGCTTACGGCTGGTGGAAGTTGCATTGTCGATCCGTTCGGGAATTTCTTGGCAGGTCCCAATTTTGAGGGCGCGGCCGTGATGGTGGCTGAGATCGATCTCGACAACATTATTCGCGGCAAATATGACCTTGATGTCGTTGGCCATTACGCGCGCCCGGACGTGTTCCAGCTCTTCGTAGACGAACGTGCAAAGCATGCCGTTCACTCGATAGTTAACGAACGACCGCAAGCCGATCAGCAGGGCGGAAAACAATTCGATTGAATTTCAGCCGAGATCGTTCACGGACAACGGGCTAAGCCGAGCACGCACAAGGCTCCGGTGATAGGAGCCGCCCGTGACGGCTGTCCAATTAAAAAAAAGGAGTCAATATGTTCAAGACATTCAAACGCTTTACCACCCAGACACTTGGCCGCTGCCTGCTGATCGCGCTCTGTGCGGTTGCGACCACGGCAAACGCCAACCGCCTGGAAGAAATCAAGAGCCGAGGTCGCCTGATCTGCGCAACGCTGTCCGGTACCGAGCCCCTGGCCTTTCAAGATCCCCGCACTCGTCAATACATGGGCTTCGACATTGACCTTTGTAATGCGTTGGCCAAGCGATTTGGCGTCACCCTCGAACACAAGCCCGTTGCCGTCGAGGCCCGCATCCCCGAGCTGACCTTGGGACGCGTTGATGTTGTAGCTGCTGCGATGGGCTACACGAAAGAACGAGCCGAGCAAATCGCTTTCTCCGACATTCATTACCAGTTGCCCATCAAGATCATTGTTTCGAAAGCATCGGGCATCAAAACGTTTGCAGACCTGGCTGGCAAGAAGATCAGCGCCAACAAAGGCAGCACACCCGAGACATTCACACGTGCCCGCATTCCATCTGCCGAAGTCGTGACCTATCAGGACAGCCCCACCGCCTTCCTGGCGCTGGTCCAGGGCAGGGTTCAAGGTCAGGCCATCGGACAAGCGGCAGGCGTGCGCTTTATCCAGGAAGGTGGTGGCCGCTTTAGGTTCCTGGACGAGGCATTGTTTTTTGAGCCGACTGGACTGGGGATGAAGAAAGACGAACCTGAGCTGCGTGACGCCGTGAACAAGGCGCTGTACGAGATGGAAAGCAGCGGCGAGCTCGATGCGATGTGGGACAAGTGGTACGGCCCTGACACGAAGTTCCAGATTCCCCGCGAGAAGAAGTTGACTCCCTTGTCTGCTTTCTGATCGATCCGCGCAACGCTTTACCGTCGACATTCACCGCGGACATTATGGAATTGCTTAATTTTGGAGTCGTGCTCCAGGCCAAATATGTGACTTGGCTAGCGGCCGGCGCGGCGATGGCGCTTGGGCTCTTCGCTGCGTCCTGGATTGCGGGATTTGTCATCGCGCTCATGTTGCTTGCCCTGCGAGAGTCCGGTGTCAGGTTGTTCGAGGCGTTTACCCAAGCCTTCGTTGCTTATCACCGCAATGTGCCGCAGCTGGTCCAGGTCTTTCTTTGGTATTTCGGTGTGCCGCAACTATTGCCAGATTCCTGGCAGGCATGGATCAATGCTCACAACAGCGAGTTCGTTCTTGTCTGGATCGCCCTGTCCCTGAACAGCGCCGCATACATGTCAGAAGATCTGCGCAGTGGCCTGCGGTCATTGCCGCATACCCAATTGGAAGCCGCGCGCGCGCTCGGCATGACCTATCTGCAGTCGATGCGCATCGTATTGATCCCGCAGGCACTGCGGGCAGCCTTTCCACCTCTTGTGAATCAATCGCTCAGTTTATTCAAGTCAACCAGCCTGGCGATGACTGTGGGCCTGGCAGAAGTCACCTACGCATCGCGTCAGATTGAAAACGAAACCTATCGTACCTTCGAGGCCTTCGCACTTGCTTCTGCCTTCTACTGGATATGTTCCTTTGTCCTGACTGCAGTGGGTCACTATTGGAGTGAACGGCTGAAAATCGCGGGTAAAGGCGCATGATCGATATCCTGGACAAATACGGCCTTCTGCTATTGATCGGTCAATATCCATACGGCCCGCTGGGGGGGCTCGCGCTCACCCTGTTCATCGCAGTCGCCGGGCTCGTGATCTCGTTTCCGTTGGCGGTACTGATTGGCATGGCGCGCACCAGCCCATTGCGTGCACCGCGTCTATTTGCTGGTGTGATTGTCAACGCCGTGCGTGGGCTACCCGTCCTGTTGCTGATCTTCTGGGCCTATTTCATCGTGCCCCTGGTGATTGGGCGCTCGATCTCCGGGACAACAACCGTGGTCTGCGCGCTAGTCCTGTATGAGCTCGCGTTTATGGGCGAAGTTGTTCGTGCCGGGATCGAAGCCATTCCGAAGGGGCAGGTCGAGGCTGCGCGCGCGGTAGGCATGACCTATATGCAGACAATGCGAAAAATTGTGCTGCCTCAGGCCCTTGTCAACATGACGCCCAGCATCCTGAACCAGTTCATCAACCTCATCAAGAATACGTCGCTGGGATACATCATCAGCGTCAATGAACTGACCTACGCCGCTTATCAGGTGAATGCGCAACTGCTCACTAAGCCGTTTGAGGTCTACCTAATCCTCGCAGCCACTTACTTTCTCATCTGCTGGTCGCTCAGCTTGGCCGTCGGAACGCTGGAGAAAACTATCAATATGCGCCGCAACGTGGTGCTAAGAAATGCCTAACATGATCACCTTCCGCGAGGTCCAGAAATACTACGGAGATTACAAGGCGCTGGACGGTATTTCCGAAACCATCGCCAAGGGTGAGGTCGTTGTCGTTTGCGGCCCATCCGGTTCGGGCAAGTCCACCCTGATCCGCACGATCAACCGACTTGAGCCGATCTCTGGGGGCACGATCACGGTGGACGGCCAGGACGTCCACGCGCCAAAGGTCAACGTCAACGACCTGCGCAGCCGCATCGGCTTCGTTTTCCAGAGCTTCAACCTGTTTCCTCACCTGAGCGTGATGGAGAACGTGTCGATCGGTCCGAAAACAGTTTCGCGTGTGAGCGTGCAGCAAGCGCGAGATCGGTCTCTGGCGCTGCTGGAAAAAGTTGGCCTGGCCAACAAGGCCGACGCCTTTCCCCCGCAGCTATCCGGCGGCCAGCAACAGCGTGTGGCGATCGCGCGAGCCCTTGCCATGGAGCCGCCGGTCATGCTCTTCGACGAACCCACCAGTGCGCTGGACCCGGAGATGGTGGGCGAAGTTCTCAATGTGATGAAGCAGCTCGCAACCGATGGCATGACGATGGTCTGTGTCACCCACGAAATGGGCTTTGCCCGTGAAGTGGCCGATCGCATCGTGTTCATGGATGCGGGCGCCATTCTGGAGCGGGCGACGCCGGAAGAGTTTTTTAATAACCCTAAACACCCACGTGCCCAAAAGTTCGTGTCGGACATTCGGCATGCTTAAACGGCGCCAGAGATCCATGACCTATCTTTCTTCTTCACTATCCCGTATCAAACCATCAAGCACGATCGCCGCAAGTCAGCGTGCTCGCGATTTGGCCGCACAAGGCCGCGACGTCATCGCATTGAGCACAGGCGAGCCCGACTACGATACCCCCGACAATATCTGTATCGCCGCCGTTCGTGCCATCACCCAGGGAAAAACTCGGTATACACCCGTCAGCGGCATTCCTGAGCTGCGTGACGCCATCACAAGGAAGTTCGAGCGAGACAATGGCCTTCAATACAAGCGGGAAGAAACCATCGTATGCAGCGGCGGCAAACAGGTCATTGCCAACGCGCTGCTGGCCACTCTGAACGAGGGCGACGAGGTCATCATCCCTGCTCCTTATTGGGTGTCCTATCCCGAGATCGTGGCGCTGTGCAACGGCACACCAGTCATCTTGGACACCAGCCAGGATCACGGGCTGAAGCTCACGCCCGACGCGCTAGCCGCATCCATCACGGCCAAAACCAAGTGGGTGATCCTGAATTCGCCATCCAATCCCTCGGGCGCGGCTTACAGTGAGCAGGAGCTGCGCGCGCTGGCTCAGGTGCTCCTGCGCCACGAAAATGTGTTGGTGATGAGCGATGACATCTATGAGCACCTGGTCTATGACGACTTCGCTTATCGCACCATTGCGCAGGTCGAGCCTAGGCTGAAAGACCGTACGCTGACCATCAACGGAGTATCCAAAGGCCATGCGATGACGGGTTGGCGCATAGGCTACGGTGCTGGCCCGCTAAAGCTGATCAAGGCAATGGAAGTACTCCAGAGCCAAATCACCTCGGGTTCAAGCTCGGTAGCCCAGTGGGCAGCTGTCGAGGCCCTGGACGGCCCGCAAGATTATCTAACCTCCCGCCGCGAAGCGTTCCGACGCCGACGCGACATGGTGGTCGATAGACTGAACGACTGCATCGGTATTCGTTGCATGCCACCGCAAGGCGCCTTTTATGTATTTCCGTCTTGTGAATGCACTTTCGGGAGAATGACGCCATCTGGCGTGCGAATCGACGATGACGGGGTCTTCGCACTCGAACTTCTCAGCGCCGAAGGCGTAGCGGTCGTCCAGGGCAGCGCTTTCGGAACCGCCGGTCACTTTCGCATTTCCTACGCAGCCAGTGAAGAAAACCTCACTGAGGCCCTCAAACGGATCCAGCGCTTTTGCGCCAGCCTTCAATCGTGACTTCTCACATGACCACCTCAAACATAAATCGAGACTTCGCCCGCGTCTCTGTGGAGCATGTCCAGCAGGCAGCGCAATATCAAGCGGCGATATTTGCCGACGTGAATGGTCGCCGGGGCGCAATGCATGGGCGCATGGCCGCCGTTCACCCGAGCATGAGGCTCGTCGGACCTGCATTCACCGTCGATGTGCGTCCCGGCGACAACCTGATGATTCACGCTGCAATAGCGCTTGCACAGCCCGGAGATGTGCTGGTCATTGACGGCAAGGGCGATATGACTGCGGCGTTGATGGGTGCGCTGATGATAAACGCCTGCAAAGTTCGAAAGCTCGCAGGCGTCGTTGTCGACGGTGCCGTGCGCGACTGCGACGAACTCCGGGAATTGGGCTTTCCCGTCTTTGCCATTGGAACCAATCCTAACGGTCCTACAAAAAACGTGGCAGGCCGTATCGGCGCGTCAGTGAGCTGCGCAGGGGTAACCGTGAACCCCGGAGATCTCGTCATAGGCGACATTGACGGTGTGGTAGCACTCGAACGTGAGCACGTCGCCACGCTTCTGCCCTTGGCAGCGAAGAAGGTAGCTGACGAAGCCAAGCGCATGGACCAGATTCGGCGTGGTGACACGTCAGCCTCCTGGCTCGAAGGTGCGCTGCGCACCGCCGGCGTGCTTGCAGAGGGGGAGCGTCTTTAAGCGGAAACGCGCGTGATACGCTCGCGCGCCCATTCCGTAGGACATGAGAGCCATTGATCAAGTGCCTCAACTTACAGAGGCACGATAAGCAAGGCTGGAGACAACATGCGCCACATTCTTGAGAGCTTTAACTAGTGAACGAACGATCACTAGACGTAGAGAAAAAATGAGCCAAGAAACCATTGTCATCACCGAAGAGAAAGTCCACCCAGACGCCGTCGCGCTCTTGAAGGGCTACCGTCTCTGCTACACCGGTGCGCGATTTACACAGGAAGACTTAACCGCGCTAGTGAGGCGCGAACAGCCGGTTGGCATCCTGTTTCGCTACGGGAGAATAACCGAGCAGGTACTCTTGGCTTCCCAGAAGTTGAGAGTCATCGGTCGGCATGGTGTAGGGATGGACGCCATCGATCGGGAAGCTGCGAAGCGGCTTGACATCCAGGCAATTGCCGCAGTTGGGTCAAACAGCCAAGCGGTTGCGGAACTGGCTCTGTGTCTGATCCTCGCTTGCGCACGACACATAAGCTGGCTCGATCGGCGCATGCACGAAGGCCATTGGGACAAACAAAGCTACCAGGGCTTCGAGTTATCTGGTGCGATGCTGGGTGTGGTGGGCTGCGGATCCATTGGCGCGAGGGTGGTGCGGTTCGCGCAGGCGATCGGTATGCGCGTGATGGTTTGCGATCCTTACCTGCAGGTGGATCAGTTGCCGGAAGGCGTCCAAAAGGTTGAACTGGAAGAACTGCTTACGTCCAGCGATGTCGTTTCGTTGCATTGTCCGCTGGACGAATCGACTCGCAATATGCTGGATGCGCACAGGTTGGATTTGTTGCGCAAAGGAGCCATCGTGGTAAATACCGCACGAGCTGGGATCTTGGACGAGGTAGCCATGCGCAAGAAATTGCAGGCCCACGAACTCTACCTTGGTCTAGATTGTTTTGTCGATGAGCCTATCGACACAGAATCTCCATGGACCGAAACCCCAAACGCCATTCTCACGCCCCACATAGGTGGCACGACTAATGGTGGTTTGCGTGGGATGGCTGTGGGTGCGGCCAGGAGCATCTTGTCGGTGCTAGAGCGCTGATGGCGGCTATGTTAGCCGCCATCCCGCGCAGGCCCTTGCGCGGATCGTCGGAGAACTTTTAGTTGCATCTGCCGTCGTCGCAGCCGTCCGCTCTTGGCCGCTCTTGGCCGGCAAGCGAACGCTCGCCGGCCGGGATGCATCAAACCTCTGTTTGTTCACCCATCTTAAGAGCATCGTCGACCTCGATGCCAAGGGAGCGAACTGTGCCGCCGGTCCCGGCCAGCGCTTTACCCACCTCATGCCTAGCCTGGTCCCAGCCCGAGGCCGGGCTCATCTGGCCAGCCTGGTCCTGCACGGCCGCCAACTTTGCCGGCAGCGTGGCGGCGGGATCATTGCCGTCGGCGATATGAATGCCTTGCGTCATGGTGATGTGGGCGTTTTCGAAACTGCCGCCGCCCGCCAGAAGAATCATGCGCGTGGGAGCGTCCTCGCGCACCAAGGCCAACAATGCGGTACTGACGCGTTCCGGCGTCAAGACCGCCTGCGCCTCGGGTGGCAGCAGTCCTTCCGTCATGGCCGTGACCGCGCTGGGGGCGAGGCAATTCACCCGCACATTCCTCGCGGCGCCCTCCAGCGCCAGCGTCTGCATCAGCCCCACCAGCGCCATCTTCGCCGCACCGTAGTTGGATTGACCGAAGTTCCCATATAGCCCTGACGAAGAGGTCGTCATGATGATGCGGCCATAGTTCTGTTCGCGCATTCCCGCCCAGACCGCCTTGGTGGCATGGACCGTCCCCATGACGTGCACGTCGAGTACGAGGCGGAATTCATCCAGCGACATCTTGGCGAAGCTGCGGTCACGCAGGACCCCCGCGTTGTTCACCAGGATGTCCACCCGTCCGAACTCGGCGACCGCATGCGCAGCCATGGCTTCCATGTCTTCGTAACGGGTAACGTCGCTCTCATGCGCAGTCGCCTGACCGCCGGCTCGCCGAATTTCCTCGGCCACGGCCTGTGCGGATTCGCCCAGGTCATTCACCACGACCTGGGCGCCGTGACGCGCCAGCTCCAGCGCGTGTGTGCGCCCCAGCCCGCCGCCTGCGCCGGTGACTATCGCCACCCGGTTTTTCAAGACGTTCGACATTGCTTTCCCTTGTGCTTGCTGACGGCCATCACGGTCAAACCCGCTCGAAGATGGCGGCAATACCCTGCCCGCCGCCTATACACATCGTCACCAGCGCATAGCGCCCGCGTATCCGTTGCAGTTCATGCAGCGCCTTGGTGGCGATCACCGCGCCAGTCGCGCCGATCGGATGGCCCAACGATATGCCCGAGCCGTTGGGGTTGACCTTGGCCGGATCGAAGTCCAACTCGCGCATGACCGCACAGGCCTGGGCGGCGAAGGCCTCGTTCGATTCGATGACGTCCATGTCGGCGACATTCAAGCCCGTGCGCGCCAGCACCGCCCGCGTCGCCGGAATGGGGCCTGTGCCCATGAGGGCGGGCTCGACACCCGCATAGGCGTAGCCGACCAGCCGTCCAATGGGCGCCAGGTTCTGTGTTTTCACCGCCTCGGCGCTGGCCAGCACCAGGGCAGCCGCTCCATCGTTGAGGCCGGCGGAATTGCCGGCGGTCACGGTGCCGCCATCGCGCTTGAACACCGGTTTCAAGGTGCTCAGCACCTCCAGCGTCGTGTCTGCTTTCACGTGCTCGTCCACCTCGAACACGATGTCTCCACGGCGCGAGGCGACGTTCACCGCGACGATCTGGTCCTTGAACCGTCCCTCGCGTATGGCGGTGGCAGCGCGCTGATGGCTGCTTACCGCCATCTCGTCCATCATGCGGCGTGAAATGCCGTAGCGTTCGGCCACGTTTTCGGCGGTGATTCCCATGTGTACGTTGTGGAAGGGATCGTGCAGCGCGTTCAGCATCAGGTCCAGCATCACGGTGTCACCCATGCGCGCGCCCCACCGGTTCGACGGCGACAGGTAGCCGGCGCGCGACATGCATTCCGCGCCCGCGCCTACCGCCAGTTCGCAATCGCCGGCCGCAACCGCTTGCGCCGAAGAGATGATGGCCTGCAGACCGGACCCGCAAAGACGGTTGATATTGAACGCCGACGCCGACTGCGGCAATCCCGCGTCCAGCGCGGCGATGCGGCTCATATAGATATCGCGCGGCTCGGTGAGGATGACCGTACCCATGGACACATGTCCGACGCTGTCAGGGGCGGCCCCGCTGCGCGCCAGGGCCTCACGCACCACGAGCGTCGCCAGCTCGGCGGGCGGGGTACTCTTCAGCGTGCCGCCGAAGGCGCCAATGGCGGTGCGTACCGCGGAGATGACAAAGACATCTTTCTGCATGGATTCTCTTCCTTCACGCCAACCGCCGTACCGGCGGATAGGCAAACGTCCCTTCCAGGTGTGAGCGCGCCGGGGTATAGAGGCGCAATGTCAGGTAGAAGCCTTCATCCGCGGGCGCGGGCAGCCAGTTGTGCCCATGGCCGGGATCGTCGGGTTGGATGCGTATGCGCAGTCCGCCATCGGCGTCTTGCAGCAAACCCTGTGTACGATCGCCGATCGAATGACGGCCTATGGGATTCGCCACCAGCAGGCAATCGCTGCGCCGGTACAGGGTGATGGACCAGAAAGATGCCACCTGCGGCAGGCCGGAGCGTGGAAAGTGCAATTCATAACGGTGCGTCCCGCTCAATGCCAGCCCCTGTTCATCGACTTCCGCCATGATGTACATGGCCTCGTCGATACCCAATGTGCCTATCCAGTTCCGCGCGATGCGGGCGCGGGTGACGAAGTCGTCGCCGAAGTCGTCGCGCACGTTGACAGCGGTCGTCCAGCCGCCACCGAGTTCGGAAGACTGCGCGACGTCACGCAGTTCCGTGTATACGTCATCCAAAGCCTGCTGAAGCAACTCGGGCGCGATCGGCCATGCGGGCAATGGATGCGCGGATGGATTGCGCGCCAGCATCGCGTCCACCACGCGCGAATACTCCTGTGCCTGGGGCACGCCGGCGCCCCGCTCGTCGATCAAGGTATCGATGCGCGAAAGCGCCGGCGTACCGTCCATGCGAAGAAGCGCGAAACGGTCTTGCAATGCGTGGACTTCCGCCAGATCCCGCGCCGTCGCATCGACCAGGATGCGGCCGATGACCCAGACATCATTGCTGGGAGCGCTGATTTCATGCATTCCCGCGGGCACGCCCCCGCGCCAGGCCGGCCCGTGCACGAAGAGTCGTTGCGCCTCGCACCCGGTCATGCGGCGGCCTGCGTAGGCCCAGGGGTTGGTCCAGGCGTCCAGGAAACCCAGGACCCAATAGCGCTGGCCCATGGCCGGCACATCGATGACGACGGGCCCCTCGGACAGATCCAGCCAGGCATTGGTGAATAACGTGTCATTGTTCGGCGTGACGACTTCCTTGTCGTCCGGGCCCCGCAGGCGCCTCGTATGGGTGAACTGATTCAGCCAGCGCATGCGCGAGGAGGGGCTATCGCCGGCAAACCCCCGGACCGGATGTTTGCGCGCCGTGTTGGCGGCGCGCATGCGGGCCATCTCGAACAAGGGCAGTGTGATCATGACGGCTTGGCGAGCGGCCGATTGCACGCTGGATGCGCCGATATCATTGTTCATGGTCGAACGACTCTCAGAAGGAAACGGAAGGCGCGAATGCCGGCGAGCTTGCGTTCGCGGTGGCCGGCGGAGCCGTCAGCAACACGGCGTCGAGCGCCAGCGCGCCCTGGCCCGCGGGCAGTACGACAAAAGGATTCAGTTCCACCGATTCGAGCGAGTCTCCCGCGGCCAGCGCAAAACGGGACAAGCGGACGATGGCTTCGGCCAGGGCCTCGACGTCGCAGGGGGGCTTGCCCCGAAAGCCTTGCAACAGCCGTGCGGTCCTGAGCTCACCGACCATCGCGCGGGCCTGACCGATATCGACGGGCGCCAGGCGGAACGTGACGTCGCCCAGCAGCTCGACCGTCACGCCGCCTGAACCCAGCATGACGACGACGCCCAATGCCGGATCGCGCCGCGCGCCTAGAATGCACTCGACGCCGCCGCGCACCATGCGCGCCACCAGCACGCCATCGATCCGGGCGTTTGGCGCGGAGGACCGCGCGGCATCGAGAATGCGGGCATGGGCGGCAACGGCTTCGTCCGCATCACGGATGTCGAGCACCACGCCGCCGACATCGCTCTTGTGCGTGATGTCGGCGGAAAGAACTTTCATCGCCACCGGGAAGCCCAGCGACCGCGCGCCGGCGATGACCTCGTCAGGGCTGTTCGCGCGATGGAACGGGACGGTGGGAATACCGTATGCCCTGAGCGTTCCCAGGGCATCGGCTTCGTTGTGGGCCACGCGCCGCAAGGGGCCCGGCGCGGCGCTGGCGTCCTGCGGAGCCGGCATTGCGGCAATGGCCCCGGGCCATGACGTTTCCGCGTCCGAACGGCTGACGCGATCTGCGTGGCGGATGAAGAACTGCATGGCGGCCATGACCCGCACCGCGCGCGCCGGATCGGTAAAGGACAGGCACCCCGCTGCTTCCAGCGCGCGCTGCTGCGCGGTGTCCGCCAGGGTGCTGAAGATGATCAAGCGTCCGGGAAAGTCGTTGCGCAGCGCCTGCGCCATCTGCTGCTGCAGTATCCGCATGGCCGGCGTGGCCCCAAACGCCGCGAGGAATATCAGCAGGCTGCCGTGGCCGGCTTCACCCAGCATGATGCGCGCCGTGGCCTCCAGCAGATCCGGCTCGGCGGTGACCTGGCCGGTAATGTCCACCGGGTTATGGGTGGCCGCCAGCGGCACCCGGGCATGGATCATCGCTTGCGCGGCGGCGGGAAGCGCCGTGACCTCCAGTGCCGCGTCGGCGGCCTCGTCGGCCATCATGACGCCCACGCCGCCGGACACCGTCAACAAGCCGACCTGCTTGTTGGGGGGCAGCCCGGCCACCGCCAGCCCATGGGCAACGTCGAAGAACTCCTCGATATTGCGGGCGCGATACGCGCCGTGTTGCCGGAAAAGGGCATCGAATACCGCGTCGTCGCCCGCCAGCGCGGCGGTATGGGACGCCGCGGTCAAGGCGCCCAGCTCAGTGCGGCCCACCTTGACCACGACGACGGGCTTGCCTGCGGCGCGCGCCAGGTCGAGGGCATCTCTCAGCTTACGGCCATCCTTGCACCCCTCCAGGTAGGCCATGATCACCCGCGTGGCTGGATCGCGTGCCATCCATGCAATGCAATCGGCAACGCCGATATCCGACTCGTTGCCGGTGGTGATCCAAGCCGACAGGCCCAGCCCGCGTTCGCGCGACATCGCGTAGGCGTAGGCGCCAAAGGCGCCGCTCTGGCTGACGATCCCGACGCTGCCCGGCTCGTTCGCGCCGGTGCCAACCACGGGCGAAAAGGTGGCATAGACCGCCCGGGCCACATTCATGAAGCCCAGACAGTTCGGCCCCAGCACGCGTATGCCGGCGGCCTTGGCCCTGGCGGCAAACTCAGCCTGGGCCTGCTCGCCTTCCTTGCCCATCTCGGCGAAGCCGGCCGAGAACATGACGATATTCTTCACCCTGGCGGCGATGGCGTCATCCAGGGCCGCGTCCACGCTGGATGCTGGAATGGCGAAAACGGCGAGATCAATGGGGGCTTCGACCGCCCGCAGCGATGGATACGCCCGCCGGCCTTCGATCTGGTCCGCACGGGCGTTGATGGGATAGATGGCGCCGTCGTAACCGTGCTCAACCAGATAGCGGACGGGCACGGCACCGATCTTGGCGGGGTTGGAAGAAGCTCCCACGATCGCGATGGAACGGGGTGAGAGAAAAGAATCGAGGTCGGGCAGCGGCATGGGCATCCGATGGCTAAAGGCGGCGACTGCCAGTCAGCGCGATGACGTCATGGTTCCGTGCGCGGCAGGTCTCCGGGGATAGGCAAAGATACCGGGGGCGCTTCTATCACACAAACTGTGATTTCTGAATTTTCTATAAGCTAAACTTATTTATCGGCGTTGTGGCTGCCGAAGCGCAAGGCATAGTCCAGAAACCGTTCCACCGCGGGCGAGATCGAACTGCGCGGCCGCACGAACATGGCGATCCGCCAGGTCACTACCGGCTGCAGGATGGCGCGAAACGCCAGTCCGAACCCTTCGACCAGGGGCCGAGCCATGGATGGGCAGATCACGTATCCGGGCCGTACCCGCAACATCGACAGGGCCGTGTTCACCCGATGAACCGCGACGATATCCTGGGGATGACGGCGAGAGGGCACATTGGCCAGGACATTCAGCGCCAGGTTGGGCATGTAGTTGATCAAGGGCCGCTCACGCAAATCTTTCCAGGTCACCGATTCGCCTCTTGCCAAGGGGTCGTCCGCACGCAGCGCCGCCCATAAGGGATCCGCCCGCACCACGTGCACATCGATTGCGTCATCCGTCAACACCCCCGCGGGTCCGAAGCCGATATCCGCGCTGCCATTCTGCAGATGGGTCAACACCTGTTCGATCGGAATGTCGTCGAAACGCACCTCTATGCCTGGATAAGCCTCGCTGTAACCCGCGATCAGCTCGGGCAGCAGCGTGCAGGACAAGGGCTCGGGCGCGGCAACCCGCACCAGTCCGCGCCGCAGCGCCTTCAGATTGCTGACACCCTCCAAGGCCTCGTCCAGGTCCGCGAGCACCCGCCGCACCATGGGTTCGAATGCCTCGCCGATTGCCGAGGCGCTCACGTTGCGGGTGTTGCGATCCAGCAGCCGTACGCCCAGCCGGCTCTCCAGTTCCTTGACCAAACCGCTGAGCGCCGCCTGCGAAAGATGCAGGGTTTGCGCCGCCTCGGAAAAACTGCCGCATTCCCGCACGGCCAGGAATGCACGCAGCTGCCTGAGCGTCACCTCGATTGCCATGAGGCCTCCTTTGTTCAGCCGATTTCCGGCGGTCTCGAATTTATAATTTTAACCTTTGAATTATCAAGAAAATGAAGTTTGTACTGATAGATTTGTGCCCCTAATATTCCAAGCTCGCCCCCGCTCGCATCGGCATGGTGCCGGGTCGGCGATCCTATACGAATAATCAGGAGACTCTCATGAACATGACCAGGCGGGCTTTTCTCGGCACGGCCGCGGCGGGGCTGTGCGGTGGCGTGGCACCGCGCGTTTTCGCGCAGGGCGATTGGCCCGCGCGCCCCGTTCGCATCATTTCCCCCTATGGCGTCGGCGGCCCCAATGACCTGTCCGCCCGGCTGTTCGCGCAATACCTTGGCCGCCGCCTGAACCAGTCCTTCATCGTCGAAAACAAGGCGGGAGCGGGCACCCGGCTGGGCAATGACTTCGTTGCCCACGCGCCGGCCGATGGCTACACACTGCTGTATGGCGCGGCGCCTTACGCCACGTTGGAGGCCCTGTACGGCAAGCTTGGCTACGACCCGAGGAAAGACCTGCAGGCGGTCGCCATGGCGGCGACCGTGCCATTGTTCTTGATCGTGAATACCGAGTCGCCGGCACGGACGGCGCAGGAGTTGATCGCTTTCGGCAAAGCGCAGGCCAACGGGCTGACTTTCGGTACCCCGGGCACCGGTTCGCTCCCGCACCTTGCCGCCGAGCTGTTCCTGCGCGACGCCGGCGTCAAGGGCCTGAGCGTGCAGTATCGCGGCGACGTCCCTGCGTATACGGACCTGCTCGCAGGCCGGCTCGACGCGACGCTGACCGCCATCACCGCCGCGCTCCCGCATATCCAGGCAGGCAAGCTGCGCGCACTGGGCGTGGCGTCGACGGCACGCAGCAAGATATACCCGGACGCGCCGACCTTGCGCGAACAAGGCCTGGCCAACGTGGTCGCCTCCGGCTGGTACGGCTTCATGGCTCCCGGCGGCACGCCTGCCGCCATCGTCAGCCGCCTCGACAGGGAAATCAACGGCGCGCTCAAGGACGCGGACATCCAGCGCACGTTGCTGGCGCAGGGCATGGAACCCCATCCCGGCAACGCGGCGGACTTTGCCGGCTTCATCGATCGCGAAATGAAAAAGTGGAGCGGCGTGATCGAAGAGGCGAAGATCAAGGGCGAGTGAGCGTCGGGCCTTGCGACGATCTGAATCGCACCGGGCTTCCCCGACGCCCGGTTGCCCCATGATTGAGGCGATAGGGAAGGGGGGATGGAAGGCAAGGCATCGCGGCAGCGATTCTCGGAAGAGCGCAGGCTGTAAAGCCCGTCACCGGGCGGGGGCCCCCGCCCGGCGGTATGCCGCCTACTCGGCCTTGATGCCCGCGGCCTCGATGACCGCGCGCCAACGAGCAACTTCATCGCCCCAGAAGGTTGCGAACTCCGCCGGCCCGCGCGCGTCCGCCCGGAATCCGAGCGAGCGCGTTTTTTCGGCGACTGCGGGGACCGCCATGATGTTCACCAGCTCCTTTCCCAAGCGTTGAACGACGGCATCAGGTGTCCCGCTGGGCAGCATGACCGCGGTCCACTGCTCGACGTTCAGCTTTGGCATACCGGCTTCACTTGATGTGGGTACATTCGGCAGTTGCGGGTTTCGTTCCGCACTCGCGATCGCAATGGCGCGAAGCTTGCCTGATTGAACGTAGGGCAGAGATTCCGCGTAATTGCTGAAAATCACATCCAGTTGACCGCCCATCAGGTCCGTCAGCGACGGTGAACCCCCGCTATAGGGAATGTGCAGGATCTTTGTGCCGTTGAGCTGATTGAACAGCGCCAGCGACAGGTGTGACGGCGTGCCCACGCCGCTTGACCCCGCATTCAATTCCTTGGTTTTCGCAGCCTTGGCCAGGTCGTCGAGCGTGTGAATGCTGCTGTTCGCAGGTACCACGACCAGGATCGGCGTCGACGCCAGCAAGGCCACGGGCTTCAGGTCCTTCGTGATATCAAAGCGGCTGCGGTCGCGCAGCAACGTCGCGTTGACGGAGTGGGTCATGGTAATAGCCAATAGCGTATTGCCATCCGGCGTTGCCCGCGAAACCTGTTCGGCCCCGATCATTGCTCCGGCACCCGGACGGTTCTCGACGACGACCGTCACATTCAGCCGTTCGCCGAGTTGCTGGCCGACCAGACGTGCCATGACGTCAGTAAGCCCGCCCGGGGGGAAAGGCACCACATATCGCAAGACGCTGCCCTTTTTCAGGTAGTCCGTCGCTTGCGCGTTGACAACGGGCGCGACGGCGGCAAGCGCCAGCGCCGATGCAAGCAGCATTCTTCTGGTAATCATTGTGTCTCCTGTCTGTACGCTTCTTATGGTGGCGTCGCAGAATCAGCCCAGTGCTTCGAGGACCTTCTCTGCAACTAGACTGCTTACTCGTTGATTTGACTCGAGCGTCAAACCGGCAGTGTGGGGAGTGAGGATCAGATTCGGGCAGCCGCGGAAATGCGGTGCATCGGGAAGCGGCTCTTCTTTGAAGACATCAAGGGCCGCGCCTGCCAGATGACCGCTTCGTAGCGCTGCCGCCACGGCGATTTCATCGACGATTCCGCCCCGAGCCGTATTGATCAGCACGGCTCCCGGTTTCATCGCGTTGATACGGCGTTCGTCGCAAAAATCACGGGTCGACTCGAGCAGGGGCATGTGCAGGCTGATGACGTCCGACTCCTTGATCAGGCTATCGAGATCCGACGCGGCAACGCCGAGCTTGGCAAAGACCGGATCGTCGTGCGCCATTCCGGGATCGAAAGCCATGACGGACATTCCAAGCGCCTTTGCAAGCCGCGCGGTCAGTTGGCCAATCGAACCAAAACCGAGCAGTCCCAATGTCTTTCCAGCGATCTCGCGGCCCTTTGACAACGCGTCCCTGGGCCATTCGCCGGCGGCGACCGCCCCTGTGGAGGTGTATGACCCGCGCAGCAGAATCAGCGCTGTGGCGACGACGTACTCCGCGACACTGTTGGCGTTGGCACCGGTTGCCGGAAAGACTTGAATGCCCTGCGCCTTGCAGCCGTCGAGATCGATGTTGTCCAAGCCGACGCCAAGGCGGCCCACCACTTTGCATCTTTTAAGAGATGCCAACAGCTCGCCGCGCACCTGCGTACGGTTTCGGACGATAAGGGCGTCGCAATCGGCCGCTAGCTCGAGCATTCGAGGAAGGTCGTTGGCCAGTTGAGGGTCGTATGTCACCTCGGCGTTCGACATCAGCCGATCGACTGCAGGCGCATCCATGAATTCTGTCACGACGACTTTCAAAAGGGTCTCCCTCTGGTGCAGTGCATGATTGCACTCGGCCGCCGCGCATTCAAACTGGGCCAGTCGGCTCGGTGGCAAGCATGCCCATAGTAGAAAGCCGCGAGATTTACTAAAAGCAAATTTTAGTTCATGTCAGCATCGGTTTTTTCGATTCTCGGCGCGAGAGGTGGCGTTTTGCGGCCCTTGTGTGGGCTCATTTCGACAGAGGAGAGGTCTGGCCGAATTCTCTAAAACAGCTTATGAGAACTTGCGTGGCGCGGCTGCCGCTATTGGCGGGTCGGACGGCTAGGCATACGGTCCGGTATGTCCCGGGCAGGTCCACGAATTTCAGCGCGCCGTCGTGCCGGGCCGGGCCTTTCAGGACGGGCAGTACGGTCACGCCGATGTCATGCCGGACCAGAGAGAGGACGGCATCATGAGAATCCAATTCCATGACGGGATGAACCGTGAGGCCCGAATCCGCAAGAAACGTCTCGATCTGCTTGCCTATCCAGGTGGTCTTGTCGAAGGCAATGTACGGATGCTCTTGCAGCGCGGCCTTGACGCTGGTGAAACTTCTCTGCGCGCTCATTACGAGCGCCAGCGGTTCCGTATAGAGTGCGTGGAAGCCCAGCGACGTCGACACATGCGGTGGCGGCATGGAAATCACCGCCGCGTCCAGCACGCCTGCCTCCACTTGTAGTGCCAGGTCGGGCGATCTTTTCGCGGTAATGCGCAACTCCAGCGAGGGGTGGTCCGCGCTGAGCCGCCTCAAGACTTCCGGCAGGCCGCCCGACAGCGTGCTCGTTATAACGCCCAGCGCCAGCCTTCCTTTGAGCGTGCGACTGTCGCCAAGCGACGCCATTTCCGCTTGTAGATCCAATATCTGGCGCGCCAGAGGCACGAGCTGGTGCGCCCGGTCGTTCAGCAGTATCGAGCGGCCCGTGCGAACGAATAGTTCCACACCCAGCTCTTCCTCGAGATTTCGGAGCTGGACGCTGACGGCTGCGGGGGAGAGGTGCACGGCTTGCGCGGCCGCGGTCACCGTACCGAATTGATGCAGCGCCAGGAAAGCGCGCAGTGAACGGCTTTGCATGATGGATTTTGGCTATTGCGACTGCCGGTTACGGTAGCACGCATAGGCGGGGCGCCTGTCACGGCGGCCTCCAGGGGCCGCCGCGGCCAGCGGCATTGTGCACGCGGCCGTCCTTGCGCCATGTGCCGGCATGCGAAGCGCCTGCCGGCGCAGCATTCAGTTCTTGTAGTTCTTCTCTTCCTTCTCGCCGGCCCAGCCGCGCAACGCGCTGATGAACTCGGGGCAGACGTTCCCATCGACCTGCGTGTCGATGACGATGCTGTTCTGCATGCGCATCACGACCTTGCACTCATAGACCCGCGTGCGGTTTTCCATGTAGCCGTGGTTCGTGGTCTGGAAGACCGGCGTGGGCGCCGACGTGTTGGAGCCGGGAATCATGCCCACCACCTGCTGGCTGCTGCCCGTGCTGACCCACTCGGTATACGGCGCGGTCTGGTAGTCGGACCACTCCAGTTCCATGATGTCGTTGCCCACTGCGCGCGTGCGCGAGGGTTCGCCCAACGCCGTGATGGCGTCGTCGATCGAGCGGCCTTTCATGTTGCGCGCCACGTTGACGTTGGGCGACAGCGAGAAGCCGTTCGTCAACGAGGGCAACATGGAGCTGCCCCCCGTCGGGGCACAACCGGCAAGCGAAAGCGCCAGGCCGGCGACGAGCGCCAGCAGCCCGTGCCTCGGCGCGGTGTTGGCAAAGTGTCGCAGGATGTTCATGGCGCTCCTTCCCGTCGCAAGGTGTGAATGGCGGCGCCATCATGCCGGGACTGACGGGAAGGGTTCCCAGAAAATTGTGTCGTTTCGTGAAGCCGTGGCCTGTGCCCATCGGCCACGGGCCGCAGCTTCGGTGCGTCGTAAGCCCACGATTTCACGGCAAACGTGGGGAGGTGCCCGCCGCCGGGCCAGGCCCGTCGATGGCAGATGTTTTGTTACGCAATGGGTGCGGTGCGCCCTGGCGTGGCACGCCCCGCACGCACCCCCGTTGATAACATCGTGCCGCTTCCCGCCGGACGCCTCACCTTTCGTGGCGCGTCGGGCTGGCCTGGCGCCGCATGGCTCGCGCCGCTTCCCATTCTCCATGACATGATGATGCTTGCACGCCTTTTGCCTTTGCTTCGTTTCGGCCTGGCCGCCCTGGTGCTGGTGGCGGGCACCGGCCCGGTATTCGCGCAGGGCACGGGCAAAGCCTACGCGGGCGCCGCCACCGACGAGAAGAACACCAACGTCTACTGGGTGACTTCGCAGGCGTCCAGCAAGCAGGCCGAGGCCGCCGCCGTGGCCCAGTGCAAGGCGAAAGGCGGCAAGGGCTGCGTGAAGCTGGGATGGTTCACCGACAGTTGCCTCGTGTATGCCCGCAACTCGCGCGATACGCTGTTCCCGGGCAACAGCGTGTCGCCCGAGGTCGCAGCCAAGATGGCCATCCGCCGCTGCACGGCCGACAGCGCGGATGGCGGCTGCCGGGTCACCACGCTGCCTGTGTGCGTGGGACCGGGTTACGCCGCCGAGCACCGTGCCCAGTCCGCGCTGCGCGCGTCGGCCGAGGCGCGTGAGGCGCTGTCCGCCAGGCTCGACAAGCGTGCCTATTGGGGCGTCATCGCGGAGAACGAGTCAGGCGGCCTGCTGTACGGTGATCAGTATCCCTCCGAGAACGAAGCGGTCGAGCAGCTCCTGGGCTGGGAAGACTGCAAGGGTTGCACCAAGGTGCTGACTTACCAGAACAGTTGCGTGGGACTGGCCTGGCAAAAGGGGGCGAAGGGCCGGGGCACCAGTTTCACCGCGCTGGATCCCGATCCCGACACGGCGCGCAACCAGTCTCGTGCCGTCTGCAACGCCAAGACCGGCGGCCAGAGCTGCGTGGCCATGGTGCGCTGCTCGGGCCGCGGCTACATGCAGGGCTACAAAGGCCTGGACGAGAAGGCGAACTGATCGATCCAACGGGGGCTTCATGACGGCATCGGCGCGGTGCCGTCACCCCTACAATGAAGCCTGTTTCTCAGGAGGCCGCCGATGATCACCACCGTCAATATTCTTGTCCGCGACCGTGTGGGCCGCGCGCTTCTGCAGATGCGCGACGGTGCAGCGCCCGTCGGCCCGCTCACGTGGAGTTTCTGGGGCGGCGCGGTGGAGCCCGGCGATACGGACCCCATGCATACGGCCTTGCGCGAACTGGAGGAAGAGCTGGGGATCGCCGCGCATCCCGCCGACTTCACCGAGATCGGCCGGCGCAAGGGCAGCGACGGCCAGGAGGCGCCCCTGATGCTGCTGCGCCGCGCGGTCGAGTGGGGCGACTTTCGTGTCCAGGAAGGGGCGGGGGCGGCTTATTTCCACCTTGAAGAGATACGGCAACTTCCGGTCTCGCGAACGGTGTCCTGGTATCTCGCGAACCAGCCCTCGGTATTCGAGCCGGCCTGATCGCGCGCGTGTCGACGTCTGTCGCCCGTGGTGGCGCATGCCGGGCCAGGCACGCCCCGTCTAGCTGTTTTCCACCAGCGCGATGATCTCGACTTCGGCCCAGCAGCGTCCAGGCAGGCTGGTCACGCCCACCGCGCTGCGCGCCGGGCGGCGCATGTCCGGAAACGCGATCTCGAGCACCTTCGACGCGCCATCCAGCACCGCGCTGTGCTCACCGAAATCCGGCTCGCTGCGCAGGTAGCCGCGCAGTTGCAGGATGCCGCGAACGCGGCCGAGGTCGCCATCGCAGGCCTGCCGCAACGCCGCCAGCCCGCTCAGCGCGGCCTGCGCGCTGGCGGCCCTGGCCGCGTCGAGATCCATGCCTGGTTCGCATACCCCGACGATGGGCGCGCCATCATGGCGGCTGGCCTGGCCGCTGATGCAGACCAGATCGGCGCCCTCGGAGGCCGCCCGATGAAACGGCGCATAGCTGCCCCGCGGGCGCGGCGCCTCGGGCAGAAGCCATCCCGCCGCCGCGAGCCGCGACGCGAATACATCCTGGCGGTTCACGTCAGCCATTGCGTTTCTCCGCTCAGCCAGCAGCCCGAGCCATCGCCGCGCGGACGCAGCTGGATCGCCGATGGCGAACCCATGGCCACGCCCTGTCGTACCGTGAAGATGCCGTCGGCCGGGACATGGCCGGTCTCGCTCAGGTATCCCCACAGCGCGGCCGCGGCGATGCCGGTGGCGGCATCCTCGGGGTAGCCGGAGGCTTTGGGAAACTGCCGCGCGCAGGCGCCGCCGTCAGCCAATGCGTAGGGATAGAGCCCCGTCGAGCCGATGGCTTCGCACAGCGCGCGCATGGCGTCGAAGTCCGGCCTCAGGGCATCGAGCGCGGCCACGCTCGGCAGCCGTACCAATGTCTTTACCCGGCTGGTGCTGGCGTTGACCATGTCCAGCCCAGGCAGGTCCGGATCGATGCGCAGCACGTGGGCGATCGCGCGGCATTGCTCGGCCGTCAGTCCGGACGTGGTCACGGCGGGCTGCGAGATCCAGGCGCGGCCGGCCGCGTCGTCCCATTCGATGTCGACGTGGCCGCTCAGCGTCTGGACGCGGGCCTGCGGCGTCGTCCATTGCCTCCACTGCCGCAGCGCCCAGAGGGCGCCCACCGTGGCGTGGCCGCACATCTCCATCTCATGGGCCGGCACGAAAAAACGCAGCCGGCGCAGATGGCCCTCGGTCTCGGCCGGAAATACGAAGGCGGACTCATGGCCGTACCTGGCCGCCAGGGCCTGCATGTCGCTGGCGGCCATGCCGCGCGCGTCCAGCACCAGCGGCACCGGATTGCCGCCGTGCGACGGCCGGGCGGGATCGACGAAGACGCGCAGCAGCGCCGCGCTGCGGGCGGAGGGCTTGGGAGCGGGGCGGGTGAGGCGAGGATCAGTCAAACTGGACTCCGGTGGTCTTGATCAGGTCGCCCCAGAAGGCGAGATCGTGCGAGACGGCCTGCGTCAGGGCCTGGGCGGTGTCCGGCCGGACGTCGACGCCCTTGGCGGCCAGCTCCGCCGCGATGGCCGGGTCGCGCAGCACCGTGTTCAGGGCGGTATTCATCTTCCGCACGACCTCGGGCGGCGTTCCTTTCGGGAAGGCCAAGCCGTACCAGAGCGACTGCGTGTACGTCGGCATGCCCTGGGAAGCGAAGGTCGGCACGTCGGGCAGGATGGGCGTGGCGCTGGTGGTGGCCACGGCGACCAGCTTGCCGCCTTGCACGAAGGGCGCCAGGCCCACCGGGTTGTCGAACATGATGTCGACCTGGCCGCCGATCAGGTCGGTGTAGGCGGGAGCGGCGCCCCGGTACGGGATGTGCGTCAGGTCCAGCCGCTTGTCCTTCTTGAACATTTCGCCCAGCAGGTGCGACACCGTGCCGGCGCCCACCGAGGCGTAGGAGCCGTTGCCCTGCGTCTTCAATGCGCTGACCAGCGCCGGCAGCGTGCCGGCGTTCAAGCCGGGGCGTGCCGCCAGCACATAGGGCGAAGTGCCGATGAAGCCCGCGTATTCGAAGTCTTGCGCCGGGTCGTACGGCAGGTTCTTGTACAGGTTGGCGCTCAGCGCGGTGGTGCTGGTCGTCACGGCCAGCGCGGTGTAGCCATCGGCCTTGGCGCGGGCGGCCTGGCCCGAGCCCACCGTGCCGCCGGCGCCGCCCGCGTTCTGGATGACCACGGTCTGCCGCAACTGGCGCGCCAGGGCGGGCTGCAGGGTGCGGACCACGAGATCCGTGCCGCCGCCGGCGGGAAAGGGCACGATCAGGGTGACCGGCTTGTCCGGCCAGGCGGGCTCGGCCCAGGCGCTGGCGGCGGGAAGGGCCAGCGCGATGGCGGATAGCAAGGCAAGCGGTAGGGCGCGGATCATGGAATTCCCCTTTTTGGTCGATGGGCAGATCGTAGGCAGCGGCCGGGGCGGCGGCAAACCATGGCGCGACAGCGCTTGATCCCGTATGCGACAGGTGGGCAGGCTTGCACGAAATCGGCCGTGCATCGATACTGCGCCGATGCGCCGATGCGCCGATGCGCCGCTGCTCCCCGGCGGCGCCGCACGCCAGCCGGCCCCGGCAAGCCTCCGCACGACCATGACGCATCCCGTCCCGCTGTCCTCGAAACAGGGCCTCATCGCCCGGACCGGTTTTGCCCTCGCGGCCAGCCGCCAGCCGCGTTATGCCTTTCACTGGCACGAGCACGATTGCGCCATGCTGCTGTGGCCGCGGGCCGGGGCGCTGGACAGCGCCTGGCGGGACGAGGACGGCGCGCGCCGCCGCTGCCGCCTGGTTCGAGGCCAGGCGCTGCTGCTGCCGTCCTATGTCGAGCACAGCACCCGCGCCCACAGCATCTCTCAGCAGCATGGCGAGCTCTATCTGGCCCCCGAACTGGTGCGGGCCTGCCAGGCGGGCGGCGTATTCCAGCTGGATGGCGCGGCCCAGGCCATCCTGGACGCGCTCTGGCAGCCGTCGTTATCGTCGGCTGCCCAGCCCATGCTGGTCGCCGCGCTCATCAGCCAGCTCGCCGCCTCCCGGCGGCTTCACGAGCAGGCCGGCGCTGCCCAAGCGCCGCGGCCGCTGTCCCGTCAATGGATGGATCTGCTGAAAGCGCGATTGGAAGCCGGGCAACCGTTGCCCGCGATTGCCGAATCGGCCAACGCGCTGGGGGCGTCGACCCGCACGCTGCAGCGCGACTGCCAGGAAGTCTATGGGCAGTCGCCCGTGGCCTTGCGCCGCAGGCTGCTTGCCCAGGCCGCCCGCCAGCGGATCGCGATGGGCGAGCCGTTGGCCAGGGTCAGCGCGGAATTGGGGTTCGCCAGCAGCGGCCACCTGGGCCGGCTGCTGCGCGCGGTCGATCTCGGCTTGGATCCGGAGATCGACGCGGAAAGCTGAGCCTTGGGCGGGCGGTCGTGGCCGAGTGCCCCTGCAATGCCGCCACGCACAGCGAATGCACGGGGCACGGGCCCATCCTGCACGCCTATTTCAGGTAGGTGCGCAACGTCTTCATCAACGATTCGATTTCGGCGTCGGAATCGGACGGCTCAAGCGACCTGCGCGGCTCGCCCGTCGAGCCGAACAGCTCCATCAGGTGGGTCTGCAGGATCTCGGCCATCAGGCCGTTCGCGGCGCCTCGCAGGGCGGCGATCTGCTGCAGCAGGGCGCTGCAATCGACGCCTTCCTCGACCGCGCGTTCCAGGGCCTCGGTCTGGCCCTTGATGCGCCGCAAGCGCACGATCGTTCGCCGCTTGTCCTCTGCGGAATATGGCATGTTGCCTGTCGCTCCGATGGTTCGACCAGGGGTCCGGCGCGATGCCGGGCCCCTGGGCAGCGATCACGCGTAGTGGATGACCGAGCGGATCGACTTGCCTTCATGCATCAGGTCGAAGGCTTCGTTGATCTCGTCCAGCCCCATCGTGTGCGTGACGAACGGCGCCAGGTCGATGTCGCCCTTCATCGCGTCCTCGACCATGCCCGGCAGTTGCGAGCGGCCCTTGACGCCGCCGAAGGCCGTGCCCTTCCACGTGCGGCCGGTGACCAACTGGAAGGGGCGGGTGGAGATTTCCTGGCCCGCGCCCGCCACGCCGATCACGATCGACTGGCCCCAGCCGCGGTGCGCCGCTTCCAGCGCCGCGCGCATGACGTTGACGTTGCCGATGCACTCGAACGTGTGGTCGATGCCCCAGCCGGTCATCTCGATCAGCACCTGCTGGATGGGCTTGTCGTAGTCCTTGGGGTTGATGCAGTCCGTGGCGCCGAAGGTCTTGGCCAGCTCGAACTTGGCGGGATTGGTGTCGATGGCGAAGATGCGCCCGGCCTTGGCCTGGCGCGCGCCCTGGATCACCGCCAGGCCGATGCCCCCCAACCCGAAGACCGCGACGGAATCGCCTTCCTGGACCTTCGCGGTGTTGTGCACCGCGCCGATGCCGGTGGTGACGCCGCAGCCCAGCAGGCAGACGTGTTCGGGGTTGGCGTCGGGATTGATCTTGGCCAGCGACACTTCGGCCACGACCGTGTACTCGCTGAAGGTGGAGCAGCCCATGTAGTGGTACAGCGGCTGGCCGTTGTACGAGAAGCGCGAGGTGCCGTCGGGCATCACGCCCTTGCCCTGGGTGGCGCGCACGGAGATGCACAGGTTGGTCTTGCCGGACAGGCAGAAATCGCACTTGCCGCATTCGGCGGTGTAGAGCGGAATGACGTGGTCGCCCGGCTTGACGCTGGTGACGCCTTCGCCGACTTCCACGACGATGCCCGCGCCTTCATGGCCCAGCACCACGGGGAACAGGCCTTCGGGATCCTCGCCCGACAGGGTGAAGGAGTCGGTATGGCACACGCCGGTGTGCGTGACGCGGATCATGACTTCGCCCTTCTTGGGCGGGGCGACGTCGATCTCGACGATCTGGAGCGGTTTGCCGGCCTCGAAGGCGACTGCTGCGCGTGATTTCATGGTGAGTTCCTTGGTGAAAGGGGCCCGCCCGGGGGGGGCGGCGTGCGTGGCGTGCCACGTTCACCTCGCGGTGCAGGGCGAGGCGCGGGCGTGCCTGGATACTATGGGGTAGTATGATACTTATACTCTGGCCCAGTATCAATCGGCAAGTTTGCACGCACAGGTCCGCCCTTTTGGCGGATACTCGCGCGTGCCGCTGCCGGGATGCCGCAGGGCACCCGGGCAGCTTGGACCACGTCTTTCCAGCGGCGGCGCCGCGTGCGCTGCCGGCCTCGTTGAGGGCCTGATGCGTGGTCGGCGGCAGCGATGCCGGCTTATGCGCCGGTTTTCAAATTCCGCCCTTCATCGTTTAATTTCATGCAATATTTTTCGAATTTCGCGCATCGTGACGCCTCGCTGATATCGCTGGTAACCTGAATTAACACTTCCAAGCCCCCAAAAGAGCCAACCCGTCTAGGATGTAACGCAGAGGCATCAGGCCAACCCTGTGTAGCGTTTCACACCGTCGGCCTGTCGCCCAGGCGACGGCGCCCTCAGCGCCGACCATCCTTCAGGGAGGCCCAAATGAGAAAAATCAGTATTGGAAATGCCGGACTGGACACGATCCTGAATGGCGGCCTACCTCCCAGGCATCTGTATCTGCTCGAAGGCGCGCCCGGTTCCGGCAAGACGACCCTGGCGCTGGAGTTCCTGCGCGCAGGCGTCCGGCAGGGCGAGCGTGCCCTGTACGTGACGCTGTCCGAGACGCGTGAAGAACTGGCCATGGTGGCCGAATCACACGGCTGGAGCGTGGACGAGTTCGATATCTTCGAACTTGGCACCGTCGACCAGGCAATGGCGCAGAGCCGCGAGCAATCCATTCTTCATCCCTGGGAAATAGAGCTGGGCGAGACCATCAAGCTGATCCAGCAGGAGGTCGATCGGGTGCAGCCCCAGCGCGTGGTGTTCGACAGCCTGTCGGAAATGCGCCTGCTGGCGCACGATCCCATGCGTTACCGCCGGCAGGTGCTGGCCTTGAAGCAGTTCTTCGCCGGCCGCAATTCCACGGTGATCCTGGTCGATGACATGACCGGCATGGGCGGACGGTTGGACTCGGATCTGCACAGCCTGTGCCATGGCGTCATCACGCTCGAACGCCTGACGCTGGATTACGGTCCCTCGCGGCGCCGTCTGCATGTGCAGAAGCTGCGCGGCGTGGATTTCCTGGCCGGCTATCACGACTTTGCCATCCGTACAGGCGGGTTGGACATCTATCCCCGGCTGGTGGCGGCGGATCACCATGCCCCGTATTCGGGCGACCCGGTCTCCAGCGCAGTGCCCGCCCTGGATGCACTGCTAAACGGCGGTCCGCTGCGGGGCACCAGCACGCTTATCACGGGTCCGGCCGGCACGGGCAAGACCACGATCGCGTTGCAATATCTGCATGCGGCCTGCGACCGCGGCGAATGCGCCACCATTTTCGAGTTCGACGAGCGGGTCGGCACGTTGCAAAAACGTGCGCAGGCCTTCAACATGGACATCGACCACTACGTCGAGCAGGGATGCCTGTCCGTCCAGCAGATCGATCCCGCCGCGCTGTCGCCCGGCGAGTTCACCGCGCGCGTGCGGCGCGAGGTGGAAGAGCGGGGCATCAAGATGCTGGTGATCGACAGCCTGAACGGCTACATGGCGGCCATGCAGCACGAGAAGCAATTGATCCTGCAGATGCACGAGCTGCTCTCCTATCTCAGCCAGAAGGGCATCGTCACGTTTCTCGTCAATCCGCAACAGGGTCTATTGGGATCGATGTCGACCAACCTGAATATCTCGTACGTGGCCGATGTGGTACTGATGTTGCGTTTCTTCGAGGCTGGCGGCCGGATGCGCAAGGCGATCTCGGTGGTGAAGAACCGGGGCGGCCCCCACGAGGATGCGATCCGCGAGTTGCGTATCGACGCCAACGGCGTTCGCGTGGGCGAGCCGCTGACGGCCTTCCGCGGCGTCATGACCGGCACGCCCGAGTACACGGGCCAGCCCGATCCCTTGATGGAAGACCGGGGACGCCATGGCTGACGTGGGGTCGGAGGGGCGGCAGGTATTGATCTGCGCGCCGTATGGGCGAGACGCCGACAGCGTCTCGCAACTCCTGCTGCGCGATGGCTATCACGCCGTCGTCCATGGCGATCTCGCTTCGCTGGCGGCGTCCCTGGACGAGCATGCCGGGGTGGTGGTGCTGACGGAAGAGGCCTTGCGTTCCGGCGCCGATCAGTTGCATGCCGCCCTGACGAGCCAACAGGACTGGTCGGATATTCCCTTCGTCGTATTGGCCGCGGCGCGCGGAACGCGCACGTCGTCGGTCGAACTGGCCTACACCAAGCTCTGGTCCCTGTTCAGCAACGCGATCGTGCTCGAGCGGCCGCTGGGCCGCAAGTCGCTGTTCAGCGCGATCGATTCGTCGCTGCGATCGCGCCGCAAGCAGTTCGAGATGCGCGACCGGCTGCTCGAGCGAGATCGCGCGCGGCAGGAGCTGGCCGAAAGCAATGCCCGCCTGCTGCTGGCGGCGGACGCGGCGGAGATCGGTTTCTGGAGCGTGGACCCGGCCAGCGGCAAGCTGGACGGATCGCCGCGGGTGAGGGCGATGCTCGGCATCGCGCATCAGGAAGCGCTGTCGCTTGCCGACCTGCACGCCGCGATGCATCCCGCGGATGCGCCCGTCGCGCGGCAGGCCTATGCGGCGACCAGCGATCCCGGGCGCCGGGCTTTTTATGACGTGCAATACCGCACGGTCGCCGCGGATGGCGTGGTGCGATGGGTGGCGGCCAAGGGGCGCGGCCTGTTCGACGAGGACGGCGTGTGCGTGCGCGTCATCGGCACCGCGATCGACATCACGGCGCTCAAGGCGGATGCGCTGGAACTGCGCTCGCTGAACGAGTCGCTGGAAGAACGCGTGCAGGAGCGCACGGACCGCCTGATGCAGGCAGAGGCCGCCCTGCGCCAGAGCCAGAAGATGGAGGCCGTGGGGCAGTTGACCGGCGGTATCGCCCACGACTTCAACAACATGCTGACCGGCGTGATCGGCGCCATGGACATCATGCGCCGCCGCATGAGCGCGGGCCGCATGGATGGCCTGGAGCGTTACATGGACGCGGCATCGACGTCGGCGCAGCGCGCCGCCACGCTGACCGCGCGGCTGCTGGCCTTCTCGCGGCGGCAATCCCTGGATGCGCGGCCGCTGGATGCGGCGCTACTGCTGCGTTCGCTGGAAGACCTGCTGCGGCGCACGCTGGGCGAGCGCATCGACCTGCGTATCGTGACGGGGCAGGACCTGCCCTTCGCGGTGGCGGACGCGAACCAACTGGAAAGCGCCATCCTGAACCTGGTCATCAATGCCCGTGACGCGATGCCGGAGGGCGGGCAACTGACCGTCGAGGCGAATGCCATCGACATCGGCGCGGATTACGCGACGATCAACCCCGAATTGGACGTGGGGCGCTACGTCGTGGTGAAGGTGTCCGATACCGGCGTGGGCATGTCCCGGGAACTCATCGAGAAAGCCTTCGAGCCGTTCTTCACGACCAAGGCCGTGGGCCAGGGCACGGGCCTGGGCCTGTCGATGGTGTATGGCTTCGCGCGCCAATCCGGCGGGCAGGTCCGCATCCATAGCGAACTCGGGGTGGGCACGTCGGTGTCGATCTATCTGCGCAGCGCGCAGGCGCAGTCCGAGCAGAAGGCGGCTCACGCCGAGCTGGCGCCTCCTCAGGGCGCCGGTGAACACGTGCTGGTGGTGGAGGACGACGCCGCGGTGCGGCTGCTGATCAAGGACGTGCTCGAAGAACTGTCGTATCGGCCCGTGGAGGCCGGCGAGGCCGAGGCCGCGTTGGCGATCCTGCGGTCGGATGTGCCCATCCGCCTGATGGTGTCCGACGTGGGACTGCCCGGCATGAACGGCCGCCAGTTGGCCGAGGTGGCGCGTCAGCACCGCCCCGACCTGCCCATCCTGTTCGTGACGGGGTATGCCGAGAATGCGGCGATCCGGGCGGGATTCCTGGGCACCAACATGGCGATGATCACCAAGCCTTTCGCGCTGGAGGCGCTGGCGGCGAAGATCTCGGAGATGCTGTCGCGTCAGGGCGCCGGGCCCGCGGCGTAGGCGGTTGGCGCGGCCTGTCGGCCATTCCGCGGCCCTGGAGGCGGCAGCGCCCGGGGGCGTGCCACGGCAACTGCATTACGCCACGGCGCAACGCTGCGGCCACTGGACGCCTGGAATGCAGTTCAAGGCCGGCCTGGCGAACAGGTATCCCTGGAAGCGCCTTATGCCGGCCGCCTGCAGCCAGCACCACTCCTCGATCGACTCGACCCCTTCGGCCACGGGCGTGATGCCCATCGCGGCGCAGGCGTGCAGCGTGGCGCGCACGATGGCCTGGCGGGGCCCGTCGATGTGGATGCCCTGGATGATGCCGCGGTCGATCTTGAGCTTGTCGGGCTGGAATTCGGCCAGCAGCGACAGTCCCGCGAAGCCCGCGCCGAAGTCGTCGATGGCCACGCCGATCCCGGCCTTGCGCAGGCGTGTGATGGCGGCCCGGAACGCGTCCAGGCACGAGATGGCCTCTTCTTCGGTGATCTCGACGATGACCTGGCCGGGCAAGAGCCCGCTTGCCGCGATCTGCTCCAGCAGGCTGTCCACCGCGTGTGGAATGCTGATCAGGGACATCGGGAACAGATTGACGGACAACTTGACGTTGTCCTTGATGCCCAGGCGATTCGCCAGGCGGAAGGCGGAGATCTTGGACTGCAGGTCGGCCTGGTAACGCTGCTCGGCGGGGAGGGAGGCGAACAACTGCTGGGGCGACCCGCCTGAAGGGCTGCGGACCAGGAACTCGAACGAGGTGATCTCCCGGCGCAGGGGATCGACGATGGGTTGCAGGGCGAACTGAAAGGCCTGGCCGGGGATCAGGCGTTGCGCCGGCGCCGGCCCCGTGTCGGTCAGGCGCCAATTCGCGGCGTCGTCGCCCTCGACGATGTGGTCCGTCCAGCGCGCCTTGGCGTATTCCTGCAGGATCTTCAGCACCCGGTCGTCGCTGCCGGCCAGATGACTGCCCTTGGGCATTTTTCCGAGAATGGCCGACAGCACGCCCTCGGGGCCCTGATTGCGTAGATCGAGCATGGCCATCTGGTCGCCTTCGAAGCGGCGGATGGGGGCGTGGTCGTGCAATAGCTGTACCACGTTGTCATGCCGGGCGTCGCGCCGGATGGATTCGTACAGGCGGCGCGGCGCTTCGTCGGGGCCTTCGAGCAACTGCACGAAATGGCGGCCATCGAACAGCAGGATGCCGGTGACGTGCATGGCGCCGTTGCGCTGCCGGGCGGACAGCATCAGTTGGTCCAGCGCTTCGTCGCGCAACGGTTGCCGGATCCGGCTGCGGTAGATCAGGGTGGAAAGCATGGCGTCCCGTGAAGTGCGCAATCGGGGGGCAAGGCGCCAATCGCTAAACGAGGACATGATAGCCGCACGATGGTAAGAAATGCCTTTCGTGCATCATTCTTCCCGGTTCGATGCCGTATACCGTCGTTTTTTTGCTCAACTGACGTGCCGGCCTGCAATAAGCCACCTGTTTGCCCGGGTGCGCGGGGGGCAGGCACGCGGGGTGCTGATAGAGGGTTCAATCCAACGAGGCGAGGAGCCCACGATGAAAACCCGCAACTCTGTGACGAATGTACTGGCCGCGGCCCTGATGGCAGGCGGCATGGCGCTAGGCGGCGCCGCCATGGCCCAATCGTCGGGCAATTCCAGCATGCCCTCCAAGTCGCCGAACGATTCGACCGCGGCCCAGCCGAATGCGCCCAGGCCGGCTGGCGTCCAGCCGGCCGCGCCGGCGAGCCCGACGCCTGGCAATTCGTCGATGAACGGTTCGTCGATGAAGCATGACGGTTCGTCGATGAAGAAGCATGACGGCACCTCGTCGACCAAGCATCGCAGCGGCTCGGGGTCCTCGATGGGCGGCTCGCACGACAGCGGTGCGGGGTCGTCGACCGGCAGCGGCAGCGCGCCGTCCAGCGGTGGCGGCAACGGTTCGCCGCCCGCGGGTTATCCGCGCACGGGCGGTTCGAATTAATGCTTTCCGGTAGCCCGGTTGCATGAAGGCAGGCGTTCCCGCCAGGGAACGCCTGCTACTGCCTTGCCCGGTGTCCGCGGCGGGAACAACCGCGGTCAGCCCTGCATCAGCCGCATCCGGAAGCGCTTGCCCTTGATGCTGCCGTTGCCGAGCTTCGTGCACGCCGCCTTGGCGATGCCGCGCTCCAGCGCCACATACGTCACCTGGTCGCCCACGTTGATCTTGCC
This sequence comes from Bordetella ansorpii, assembly GCF_900078705.1. Classification (GTDB taxonomy): domain Bacteria; phylum Pseudomonadota; class Gammaproteobacteria; order Burkholderiales; family Burkholderiaceae_B; genus Bordetella; species Bordetella ansorpii_A. The sequence goes on along the minus strand of NZ_FKIF01000006.1, from coordinate 514,617 downwards.
GACCTGTTCCTTGGCCAGGCCCGCGTCGCCGGTCAGCGCGCCCAGCAGATCGCCCGGCCGCAGCTTGTCCTTCTTGCCGCCCAGGATCACCATGGTGACCATCGGCGCGCGCAGCGGCGTGCTGGCGGTGGCCGTGAATTTCTGAAGATCGGACCAGCGCAGCGGCTGGCCCTGGTATTGCTCGATGAGGTTGGCGGCCTGCATCTCGTGCGGGGCGCACAGGCTCAGCGCCAGGCCGTTCTCCTGGCCGCGACCGGTGCGGCCGATGCGGTGCACGTGCACCTCGGGATCGCGCGTGACGTCGACGTTGATGACGGCGCCCAGCGCGGGAATGTCCAGGCCGCGCGCGGCCACGTCGGTGGCCACCAGCACGGCGCAGCTCTGGTTGGCGAACTGGATCAGCACTTCGTCGCGGTCGCGTTGCTCCAGGTCGCCATGCAGCGCCAGGGCGCTGACGCCCTGCGCGCGCAGGTCGTCGGCCAGTTCGCGGCATTGGGCCTTGGTGTTGCAGAAGGCCAGCGCGGACGCGGGGCGGTAGTGGTTCAACAGCTGTGCCACCGCGGCATTGCGGCCATCGGGCGCGATCTCGAAGAAGTGCTGTTCGATGCGCGAGGCATCGTGCTGCGCCTCGACGCGGACCTCTGCGGGGTTGCGCAGGAAGCGCGCGGCGTTCTTGCGGATGTCATCGGGGTAGGTGGCCGAGAACAGCAGGGTCTGGCGCTTGCTCGGGCAGGCCGCGACGATGCTGGCCACGTCGTCGAAGAAGCCCATGTCGACCATGCGGTCGGCCTCGTCCAGCACCAGCGTGCGCAGGGCGCCGAGGTCGATGGTGGCGCGCTCCAGGTGGTCGATCAGGCGGCCCGGCGTGCCGACCACGACGTGGGCGCCGTGCTGCAGCGACTCCACCTGCGGACGGATGGGCGTGCCGCCCGCCAGCGTCAGGATCTTCACGTTGGCTTCGGCGCGGGCCAGGCGGCGCAGTTCCTGGGCGACCTGGTCGGCCAGTTCGCGCGTGGGGCAGATCACCAGGCCCTGCAGGGCGAAGCGCGTGGGTTCGAGCGTGTGCATGATGCCCAGCCCGAACGTGGCGGTCTTGCCGCTGCCCGTCTTGGCCTGCGCGATCAGGTCGCGCCCGTCGAGGATGAGCGGCAGGCTTTGCGCCTGGATCTCGGTCATCTCCTTGTAGCCGAGGCTGTCGAGGTTGCCGAGCTGCGCCGGCGACAGCGGCAGGCTGGAAAAAGAGAGGGAAGTCATGGGGCGGGCCGCCAGCGGGTAAAGGTGGAAGTCTAGCAGGCGGGGGATGTCCGGCCGCGTGGCGCCACGGGGTAAAAGATGCGATGGCACGGGTAAAAGATGCGATGGCAAGCGCTTGCGTGACGCGGCAGCCCCCGCGCTTTCAGCAACCCCGGGTTCCCTGCGGGGTCAGCCGAACTTGCGCGACGCATCCAGCGCCAGGCCCGCGCCGATGCTGCCGAACAGGTCGCCTTCGACGCTGCGGGCCTGCGGCACCAGCGCCGAGACGCTTTCGCGCAGGCGCGGCACGCGGCTCGATCCCCCGGTGAAGAACACGGTGTCCACGGCATCGAGCGGCACGCCGGCATCGCGCAGCAGCGCCGACACGGTGGTCTCGATGCGGCCGACCAGACCCCCGACGGCGTCGTCGAAGGCGGGCCGCGTCACGTCCACGTGCCGTCCCGGGGCGATGCGCGACAGGTCGATCTTCGTTTCCGAAGCTTCGGACATGGCGATCTTGGCCTCTTCCACCTGGTACGCCAGCCAGTGGCCGGCGCGCTGCTTGATCACTTCCATCAGCAGGTCCACTTTCTCGCGCTCGGTGGATTGCAGGCGCAGCGTGGCCAGTTGATCGACCGACTTGCGCGCATAGATGTTGTTGATGGTGTGCCAGCAGGCCAGGTTGCGGTAGGGGGTGGACGGCATGTCCTTGCCGCTGCGCAATTGCGTGCCCAGGCCCAGCAGCGGCATGACCCGCGCCAGGCTCAGTTGCATGTCGAAGTCCGATCCGCCGATGTGCACACCGCCATGCGCCAGGATGTCTTCGCGGCGGTCGGCCTTGCCTGCGCGCCGCGGGCCCAGGCGGATCAGCGAGAAATCGGAGGTACCCCCGCCGATGTCGATGACCAGCACCAGTTCCTCGCGGTCGATCTGCGACTCGTAGTCGAAAGCGGCCGCCAGGGGTTCGAACTGGAACTCGATGTCGGCGAAGCCGACGCTGCGCGCGATCTCGCCCAGGGTGTCCTGGGCCAGTTGGTCGGCGGCCGGGTTGTCGTCGACGAAGAATACCGGGCGGCCCAGCACCACGCGGGTGAAGGGCATGCCCGCGGCGGCTTCGGCGCGGCGCTTCAGTTCGGCGATGAAGCGGGTCAGCAGCACACGGAACGGAAGTGCGCGGCCTTGCACTTCGGTATGGCCGTCCATCAGCGAACTGCCCAGCAGGCTCTTCATGGCGCGCATCAGCCGGCCGTCGTAGCCCTCGAGGTAGTCGGCCAGGGCGGCGCGGCCAAAGCTGACGCCGTCGTCTTCGTCGTGGAAGAAGATGGCCGAGGGCAGGGTGGGCTTGCCATCTTCCAGCGCCAGCAGGGCGGGCTGGCCGGGACGGCTCCAGCCCACGGTGGAGTTAGACGTGCCGAAGTCCAGGCCGCATGCAGGGGAAGTCATCGAAAAACGGGATGTGAGGCGAAATGGCGCTCAAGTGTAGCCGCAAGCGGCTGCGTGCCCGTTTCGGGACGGGGGCCGCAACGAAAAGCCGCCCGCGCGAACGGCGGGCGGCTTTGGATGCCGGGTTCGCTCGTGGCGGGCCCGGCGCTGGGCGGGCCGATCAGACCGCGGCAGCCTTGAGGTTGGTCTGCGCGGCCGCCAGCCCGCCGAGCTTGTCGTCGGCGCCCTTCTCCTCGGCCAGGGTTTCCTTCAGCAGTTTCACGGCGTCGTTCAGGCCGAGCAGCTTGGCATAGGTGCACAATGTGCCGTAGCCGGCGATCTCGTAGTGCTCGACCTTCTGCGCCGCCGCGATCAGGGCCGCATCGCGCACGGGGCCTTCTTCCACTTCTTCGATCACTTCCTTGCCTTCCTCGACCAGTCCTTCCATGGCGAGGCACTTCACGCGCTTGAGCTTGAAGTCGCTGGCTTCGACGATGCGGTCGATGCGCTCGACCTGCCCTTGTGTTTCTTCCAGGTGCGAGCGGAATGCCTCGGCCAACTGGGGGTCGCTGGAGGCGCGCGCCATCTTCGGCAAGGCACGGGTCAGTTGTTTCTCGGCGCTGTAGATGTCCGACAGTTCGTGGATGAACAGGTCATGAAGAGTCTTGAGTTTGGCCATCGCTTGCTCCAGAAAGTAGGGGTTCGGGACTGTCGCGTCCACGGTTTCACGAGCAACTGCCATTCCCGGCGGCATCCCGGGGACGCCCGGCGGGTTTGCCGGCCCGGGGAGCCGCGCGATGCGGCCCGCACCCTGCAACTCCAAGTCCGGGCATTACGCGTCCATGGGCGTGGGGGCGGTCGAAGGCTCAGCGCAGCGCCGCTTCGATCTGATGCAGGTCCTGTTCGGCCTGCATGCGCATGAGGCTGAGCAGGTCGCGGGAATGGCGCGACAGCGGCTTGCCCGGGCGATACACCAGCAGCGATCGGAAGGCCACGTCGATGTCCAGGCGCTTGATCACCAACCCGCGCGGCAGGTAGTCCAGGGCGCTCATGGGATGGATGAGGCCGACGCCCATGCCGCGCAGGACGAGTTCGCAGACCGTGAAGGCATAGGGCGTCTCGAGCCGCGCGCGCAGGGTCAGGCCCCGCTCGTTGAGCGCGCTCTCCAGCCGGCGGCGGCTGGCGTCCTCGGGGTTGAGCGCGATGAAGTCTTTTTCGACCAATTCTTCCAGGGTCACTGTCTTGCGCGAGGCCAGGGGGTGAGAGGCCGCCATGGCGATGACGCCGGGAAGCTCGATGAAGGGCGCGTGCTCCAGCCCCGTGACGGCGATCTCGTCGGCCATCAGCCCGAAGTCGAGCTGGCCGGCAACCACTTGCTGCATCACCTCGCGCGAGCTGAGGATCTGGAAGGACATCTGCACGTTGCGCGCGGCGGGGTTGAAGGCGGCGATGGCGCGCGGCATGAAACCCACGCCCAGTGCCGGCAGCGAGCCGATCGCCATGCGGCCCACGCCGAAGGACTTCAGGCTGCGGATGCGGTGTTCGATCTGCTCGAAGCCGGCAAAGCAGCGATCCACCTCGATCAGCAGGGCATCGGCTTCCTGCGTGGGCACCAGCCGGTTGCGCACGCGATCGAACAGGGCCAGCCCGGCATCGGACTCCAGCCGCCGGATGGCCTGGCTGACCGCTGGCTGGGATATGTCGAGTACCACGGCGGCCTTGCTGGTGGTGCCGGCGCGCATGACAGCCCGGAAGATCTGGATGTCGCGCATGTCCATATCTATAACTCCAGCTTCTAGTTTAAGTACTTTTGATTGTTGAAATCATAGTTCGCCCAGCCCACACTGCGCCATCACTGCAGACTTTCCAGAAACGGATGCTTCCGATGGCCCACTCTCCCGACGTTCCTGCCGCCCCTGGGCGCGCCTTTGCCAGCCTGTCGCCCGCCGTGTGGCGCGGGTCGACGGTGGTGTTCGACTCGATCGACGATTTCGCGGCCCGCAAGCACCGCCAGCCGGACGGCTTCAGCTACGGCATCACCGGCACGCCCACCGCGCGCCTGCTGGAGGACCGCATCGCCGAGCTGGAGCACGCCCGGCACTGCGTGGTCACGCCGTCCGGCGCGGCGGCGCTGATGACGGTGGTGATGGCCTATGTCCGGGCTGGCGATCACCTGCTGCTGTCGGCCGCCTGCTATGGCTCGCTGGCGGCGCTGGCCGACAAGTGGCTGGCGAACCTGGGCGTGGAAGTGGAGTACTACTCGCCGCTGGCCGGCGCCGACATCGAGGACCTGATCCGTCCGAACACCCGCATGATCTGCCTGGAGTCGCCGGGCAGCCTGACCATGGAAATGTGCGACGTGCCGGCGATCGCGGCCGTGGCGCGCCGACATGGCGTGCTGACGATGATGGACAACACCTGGGCCAGTCCGCTGGGATTCCTTCCGCTGGACCACGGCGTGGATTTCAGCGTGGAAGCCGCGACCAAGTTCTTCAGCGGCCATTCCGACGTGCTGATGGGCAGCATCGCCACCTTGGACGCCGGCCACTACGCCACCTTGCGGGATGCCCAGAGTACGCTGGGCCAGCAGGTCAGTCCCGACGATTGCTTCCTGGTGCTGCGCGGCCTGGAGACCTTCCCGCTGCGGCTCAAGGCCCAGGGCGAGGCGACGATGCGCATCGCCAGCTGGCTTGCGACCCAGCCGCTGGTCGAGCGCGTGTGGTATCCGCCGCTGCCCGGCGATCCCGGCCATGCCTTGTGGAAGCGCGACTACCGCAGCCACGGCTGCCTGTTCTCGCTGCAACTGGCCCAGGCCGGCGACCCCGCCTATCACGCCTTCTTCAATGCGCTGACGCAGTTCTCGATCGGCGCCAGTTGGGGCGGGGTGCATAGCCTGGCCGCGTTCTATCCGGCCGAGCTGCAGCGCGGCCGCAGGTTTCCGGCCACCGACCAGCCGCTGATCCGCCTGGCGATCGGCCTGGAGGATGCCGAGCGCCTGCAGTCCGACCTGGCCGCCGCGTTGGCGGCATTCGGCGCGCAGCGCGGCTGAAGACCTTTATTGCAGTACCCACGGCGAGGCACTTCGCCGGCGACAACGACATGGCAAGAGGGAAAACATCATGAAAGCTACGCTTCTGAAAAGGCTCGCGGGTCTGGCCGCCATCACGGCCATCTGCTCCGCGGGGCCGGCCGTGCAGGCCGACACGCTGCAGACCATTGTGAAGGAACACAAGGTCACGATCGGCATCCACAACCGCCAGCCCTGGGGCTTCCGCGCCGACGATGGCAAGGCCGCGGGCTTTCATCCGGACCTGATCCGCGCGGCGTTCCAGCGCATCGGCGTGACGCAGGTGGATTTCGTCATCACCGAATTCGGCGCGCTGATCCCGGGCATGAGCGCGGGGCGTTTCGACATGGTGGCCTCCGGCATCGCCATCACGCCGGAGCGCTGCAAGGTGGTGATCTTCAGCGAGCCCGACCTGGCCGTGGGTGACAGCCTGATCGTGAAGAAGGGCAATCCCCTGAAGATCCACAGCTACGACGACATCAAGGCCAATCCGAAGATCCGCCTGACCGGCGGACGCGGCACGCTGAACTCGAAGAACGCGCTGGACGCGGGCGTGCCCGCCTCGCAACTGACCTATCTCGGCGATGCGCAGGCCATGCTGTCGGCCATCCTGGCCGATCGCGTCGACGCGGCCACCCTCTCGGCGCCCAGCGTGGCGGGCCTCTTGCAGGATCCCAGGCTGCAGGGCGTCGAGCGCGCCGCGCCCTTCACGGGCCTGGTCCGCGACGGCGTGCCGTCCATGATGTACACGGCCATCGCCTTCCGCGCCGAAGACACCGCGCTGCGCGACGCGTACAACAAGCAACTGGCCGCCTTGAAGGCTGACGGCACGGTCGACAAGCTGCGCGCCAAGTACGGTTTCACCGATGACGACAAGGTCAACGATGCGGTGACGACGGCCAAGGTCTGCGCCGGCCAGTACTGACGGCCCGCACGGATACGGCCATGGAAAGTCTCGACATCCTCGCCGGCATTCTCGAAGGGTTCAAGGTCACCGCGCTGGTCACGCTCTACGGCATGATCTGGGCGGTGCCCTTTGCCCTGGTCACCGGCGTATTGCAGTACTTCACCCGCGGCGCGGCACGCCTGGCGGTCACGTGCCTGATCGAATTCTGGCGCAGTTCGCCCGTGCTGATCCTGCTGTTCGTGCTGTATTACGCCCTGCCCAACTTCGGAGTCCGGCTGTCCAGCATGACGGTGGGCGCGATGGCGCTCGGCCTGAACATCGGCGGCTACGGCAGCCAGGCGGTGCGCGCGGCCCTGCAGTCGCTGGACCGCGGCCAGGTCGAGGCAGGGCGGGCGCTCGGGCTGCACCGCCTGCACATCCTGTGGCTGATCGAGTTGCCGCAGGCGCTGTCGGCCATGATGCCGACGTTCGTCAACCAGTTCATCCAGTTGGTCAAGGGGACGGCCATCGTATCGCTGATCACGCTGACCGACATGACGTTCCGGGCCAAGCAGATCGCGGACGCCCAGTACAACCCGATCGGCGTCTATACCTCGCTGCTGGTGGCCTATCTGATCGTGTGCTATCCGGCCACGCTGCTCGGGCGCTTCCTGGAGCGCCGCGTCCGCATCGAACACAGGGGAAGCCGTGAAATTTGACCTGGATTTCGCGTGGTCCGTCCTGCCCACCATCCTGGGCGGGCTGGGCACGACGCTGTGGATCGCCGTGGCCGCCTCGCTGTGCGCGGCGGTGCTGGGTTTCGTCCTGGAAATCCTGCGGCGCAGCAACCGCTGGCTGGGCTACGTGATGCGTTTCGTGATCGACGCGATCCGCTCCACGCCCGTGCTGGTGCAGCTGTATTTCATCTATTTCGTGCTGCCGTTCTATGGCGTGACGTTGCCCGCGGCCGCGTCCGGCGTGATGGGCCTGGCCGTGTACTACAGCGGCTACCTGGCCGAGGTGTTCAAGGGCGGCATCGACAGCATCGATACAGGCCAGTTCGAGGCGGGCAAGGCGTTGGGCCTGCGCCGCCGCGACGTGATCGTGTCGGTGATTTTGCCGCAGATGCTGCGCAATGTGGCCGCGCCCATGGGCAACTACTTCGTTTCCGCCCTGAAAGCCACGCCCTACCTGGCGGTGATCGCCGTGCCCGAGATGCTGGGCCTGGCGATGGAGGTGGGGGCGAATTCGTTCCGCTATGCCGAACCCATGGTCGCCGTGGGCATCATCTTCCTGATTCTGGCGCTGTGCATCAACTATCTGGTGCGCCAGTTGGAGCGCCGCTTGCAGCTCGCGCATCAGCGCTGAGCCCGTACGAGGAACACAAGCCATGAATTCCACCACCCGCACGCCCGCCGTGCAGATCAGCGGCCTGCAGAAATGGTACGGCCGGTTCCAGGCGCTGCGCGACGTCGACCTGTCGGTGCAGCCCAACGAACGCGTCGTCATCTGCGGTCCGTCGGGGTCGGGCAAATCGACCCTGATCCGTTGCATCAACCAACTGGAGACGCACGATGGCGGCACCATCGACGTCAACGGACAGCGGGTGGGCGCCGCCGGCTGCAAGATGCATCTGATGCGCCGGGACATCGGCATGGTGTTCCAGCACTTCAACCTGTTTCCGCACCTGACCGTGCTGGAGAACTGCACGCTGGCCTTGCGGCGCGCGCGGGGCATGACGCCTGCGCAGGCGCGCGAGGTGGCCAGCCAGTACCTGGGCCGGGTGCGCATTCCCGAGCAGCGGGACAAGTATCCGGGCCAGTTGTCCGGCGGCCAGCAGCAGCGCGTGGCGATCGCGCGCGCGCTGTGCATGAGTCCGAAGGTGATGCTGTTCGACGAACCGACCTCCGCGCTGGATCCGGAGATGATCAAGGAGGTGCTGGAGGTGATGACCGACGTGGCGCGCGAGGGCATGACGATGATCTGCGTCACGCACGAGATGAACTTCGCGCGCACCGTGGCCGACCGCGTGGTGTTCATGGATGCCGGCCGCGTCGTCGAAGAGGCCGATCCCCAGACCTTCTTCAGCGCGCCCCGGCATCCGCGCGCCCAGCAGTTCCTGAGCCAGCTTCTCTGATCCCGCCTCATCCAAGGACACCGCCATGTCGGAACCCAGCCGCGTCTGGACGCATATTGATTTCAACCTGGACGGCAAGCAGTGCGGCACGCTCAACGTGCCGCACTCGGTCGACCTGTCGGCCTATGCCATGGTGCAGATTCCCGTCGTCTGCATACGCAACGGCGAGGGCCCCACGGCACTGCTGACCGCGGGCAACCATGGCGACGAGTACGAAGGCCAGATCGCGCTGCGCAACCTGGCGCGCGAACTGGAGCCGGCCATGCTGCGGGGCCGCGTCATCATCGTGCCGTCGCTGAATTACCCCGCCGCCGAGGCGGGCCGCCGTGTGTCGCCCATCGACGAGGGCAACCTGAACCGCCTGTTTCCGGGGCGCGCCAATGGTGGCGTCACGGAAATGATCGCGCACTACGTCGAGAGCGTGCTGTTTCCGCTGGCCGACCTGGTCATCGACCTGCATTCGGGCGGCCGGTCGCTGGACTACTCGCATACGGCATTGGCGCAAAAGGTGGCCGATCCCGCGCAGGACGAGGCGCTGCGGGAGCTGCTGCGGGTCTTCGGGGCGCCGCACAGCGTGCTGACCACGGGATCGGGCGGTGGCGGCGCCACGACCCTGTATGCCGCGGCGTCCAGGCGCGGCATTCCGGCGTTGACCACGGAACTGGGCAGCGGCGCCACGCTGGACCAGCAAGGCCTGGTGATCGCGCAGCAGGGCACGCGGCGCGTACTGCGCCACTACGGCATCGCCCCGGAACTGGCCTGCGAACCCGCGCCGGTTTCTCAGCTGTTGCGCTCGCTGGGGCCGCGCCATGCCATCTATGCGCCCTGCGCGGGCATGATGGAGCCGCTGGCCAAGGCGGGTGAAGCGGTGTGCAAGGGGCAGCCCGCGCTGCGCCTGTATCGCATGGATGATCCGTTGGCCGAACCGCTGACCTTGCATTTCAACATCGACGGCATCGTGTCCTGCCGGCGTTTTCCGACGATGTGCGCGCGGGGAGACGGGTTATTCCATTTGGCGGAATTGCTGGAAGCAGGCGGTACGGGAAAGTAGGCGGATCGCCGCCCGTCCCGGCACGCGCGCCCGGTTCCGGGCAGGTCGAACTGCGATGCCCAGCCGCCTTCACTTGGCCGGCACGCTGTCGGCGGGTGTCCGCACGGGCAGCGCCTGCAGAAACGCCAGCAGCCGTCTCTCCTCGGCGGCCAGCCCGCGCGGCGTGTCGGGCGCGCGGCCCTCGGCCTGCAGCGTGCCCTCCAGATAGGCCTCCATCACCGCCGGATGGATGTAGCACGAGCGGCATACCGCGGGCGTGTTTGCCAGCCGTTGCGCCACGCGCTTGATTACTTCGGTCAACTGCTTGCGGGTGGCCGTCGGCGTCTTGGCTTCGTCGTCCAGCACTTCGCTCATCCGCGCCCGCAACGCCGCGTAGGCGTACAGCGTGCCGGCCCAGGTGCGGTAATGCTTGGCCGTGAAATCGGCGCCGCTGGCTTCCCTCAGGTAGTCGTTGACCAGATCGGAGTCCACGGCACGCGGTTCGCCGGCTTCGTCCAGGTAATGAAAAAGCTGCTGGCCCGGCAGGTCCAGGCAACGCCGTACCAGGCGGGCGATGCGCCGGTCCGCCACGGTCACGTCATGCGGCACGCCGCTCTTGCCCACGAAGCGCAGGCGGATGCGGTCGCCCGCGACCTGCGCGTGGCGCCGCGTCAGCGTGGTCAGGCCAAACGATTGGTTGGCGCGCGCGTATTCCCTCGATCCGACGCGGATGCGGGTGAGTTCCAGCAACCGCACCAGCGTGGCGGCGACCTTGTCGCGCGGCAGGCCGGGCAACGCCATGTCGCGCGTGATGCGCGCGCGGATACGGGGAAGGCACAGGCCGAAGGCCGCCAGCTGGCCGTACTTCTGGGCGTCGCGGACCGAGGTCCAGTCGGGGTGGTAGCGGTACTGCTTGCGCCCGCGCGCGTCGCGGCCCGTGGCCTGGATGTGGCCTTGCGGATCGGGACAGATCCAGACGTCGGTATAGGCGGGCGGGATGGCCAGGGACTGGATGCGCGCCACCTTGCCTTCATCGGTGATGCGCCTGCCGTGCATGTCGAAGTAATGGAAGGTCTTCGCGTTGACGCGTCTACGGCGATAGCCGGGCCGGCTGTCGTCGGCATAGACGAGGCCCGCGGACAGCGTGGGAGGCGGCAACCGTTCTGGAGCATTCATGGCGAGGATTGAGCAAACGGCGTGCCCGCGGGCATGGCGCTTGCGAAGGCCATGCCGTGGCGCGCGGCCCCGGCGCGCCACGCCGCTTTTCCCTGGGGACCATGCAACAGGAGCAAACTATGGCGACACGCAAAGATCTCAACGTGGCAATCCTTGCCGTCGATGGCTTCGAGCAGGTGGAGTTGACCGGCCCGCGCGATGCCTTGCAGGCGCAGGGCGTGCGCACGGTGGTGGTCTCGGCCCGCACCGAGCCCATCCTCGGCATGCATCATGACGAGCCCGGCGACCGCTTCGACGTGGACCTGACCTTCGTGCAGGCGGAAACGGAAACCGGCAACTTCGACGCGCTGCTGCTGCCGGGCGGCGTGGTGAACGCCGACGAGATCCGCATGCAGCCCAAGGCGCAGGCGATCGTGCGCGCGATGGTCGAGGCCGGCAAGCCGGTGGCGGTGATCTGCCACGGCGCCTGGCTGCTGATCTCGGCGGGCGTGGTGAAGGGCCGCAAGATGACCAGTTGGCCGTCCTTGCAGGACGACCTGCGCAATGCCGGCGCGAACTGGGTGGACCAGGAGGTGGTGGTGGACGGCAGGCTGGTGTCGAGCCGCAAGCCGGACGATATTCCCGCTTTCAACCGCGAGTTCATCAAGCTGCTGCAAGCCTGACCGGCTGCGAAGCGCACGGGCGGGCACGTCCCGCCCCGGCCTGCGGGATGTCAGGGCTTCATCTGCCTGACGGCGTCCTTCAAGGCGTCTTTCAGCATCTCTTCGATGCTCGGATGGTAGAAAGGCATGGCCAGCAGTTGCTCGGCCGTCTGGCCGTTCTGGATGGCCCACCCCAGCAGGTGCGCCAGGTGTTCGCCGTGCGTGGCCAGGATACTGGCGCCCAGCAGCCTGCCCGTGCCGCGCGCCGCATAGACCCGCAGCAGGCTGTCGTTGGCCCCCATGATGCGAGCGCGTCCGTTCTCGTTGCCTGAAGCCGCGCCGATGAAGGCATCCTGCTCCTGCGCCTGGTCGAATGGCAGGCCTATCGCGCACAGGTCGGGGTCGGTGAAGACGATGGCGAGCGCGCAGCGGCGCGCCAGGGCTGGCGGGGATTCGCCCCGCACATGGGCCAGCGCCGCGCGGCCAGCCGCCTGGCCTTCGTCCGCGGCCTCGTGCATCAGGGGACGGTCGGGATTCACGTCACCCGCGAAGAAGATGCCGTCGTGGCCGGCGGTCAGGCGTTCGGGGTCGATGCGAGGCTGGCCCTTGTCGTCCAGGTCCACGCCAGCCGCCGCCAGGTCCAGTTTTTCGACGTTCGCATGCCTGCCGGTGGCGACCAGCAGGCGATCGACCACGGCCTGCCGGTCCGCCTGCCGCAGCCGCACGGCATCGCCGTCCGCCTGCGCCGTGACGGCCTCGCCCAGCCACAACTGCATCAGCGAGCCGAAATGGACCTGCGCCCGCGCCTGTATGTCCGGGTCGGTGGCGCCGCCGATATCGTCCGATTGATCCGCACCGATCACGTCCAGGCCCAGGCGGGCCAGGGCGATGCCCATTTCCAGGCCGATGGCGCCCATGCCCAGGACACCCACCCGCCTGGGCAGGACATCCAGCTCGAACAGCGTGTCGGTGGTCAGCAGGCGGTGTTCCAAGGAGCGCAATGGTTCCGGAACGACCGGGCTCGATCCCGTGCAGATGACGAAGGCCCGGGCCCGGATACGGGTCTGGCCCGCCTGCAGGGTGTCGGCCGCGACGAAGCGGGCCTCCTGCATGATCAGTCTGTGGCCGGCGGCCGACCGGGTGCTTTGCGCCGCTTCGCCAGCCAGTTCGTCGCGGACCTGCCGGGCGTGCTGCCACAAGGCGTTGGGAGAGAGGATCAGATCGGCGGGATCCGCCACCAGGCCGCGAGCCTGGGACCAGCGCGCCGCCGCGTGCAGCACGGCCTTGGAGGGCATGCAGCCGACGCGGGCGCAGGTCGTGCCCAGGGGGCCGGGGTCGACCAGCAGGACGTCCACCCCGGCTGATTTCAGTACGTGAAAGGCATTGGCGCCCGCGGTTCCCGCACCGATCACCACCGCTTCGACATCCCGACTCTGCATTGCTGTTCTCCTCGACGTAGCCGGCCGCGGGACTTCGGATCGGTTCCCCGCACGGCCCGGCGCGCACAGGCGCAGCATCCATCGTGCCGAGGAGCCGGATGTGTTACGTTTGGCACGAAATTGCTCTACATTGCTTACGGCATGCGGGAGGGAGACGGGCGCGGCGCCTGGCATCCTCCCATCGGTCCCGGACATCCACGCAAACCAATCAGGCCCAGAGTGTTCAACGCCATCAAGGACAACCTGTCGAGGTTGAAGCATGACCTCATCGATTCCCGGCGGCTGTATGCCAAGTGGGAGCAATTGCACCTGAAGAAACTGCTCGATTTCCTGGATGTCGATTGCGTGTTCGACATCGGCGCCAATCAGGGGCAGTACGCCGAGATGCTGAGGAATCGCGCGAACTACAAGGGCTACATTTTCTCGTTCGAGCCGAATCCGCACGACGCCGCCGTCGTGCGCAAGCGCGCCCAGCGCGACAGCAAGTGGATCGTCAGCGAACTGGCCATCTCCGACAAGGATGGCTCCGCTGAATTCCACATCATGAATGCAAGCCAGTTCAGTTCCCTGAGCATGCCGAAGCATGACGACGTCCAGTTGTTCGCGCAGATGAATGCCGTCAGCGAGACGATCACGGTGCGCACCGAGCGCCTGGAAACCACGTTGCGCCGCCTGCAGGCCCAGTACGGTTTCGCGCGGCCGTTCCTGAAGATGGATACCCAGGGGTACGACGTGAACATCTTCAAGGGATCGTCGAGCGTCGTGCGCGAGTTCGTCGGGCTGCAAAGCGAGCTGGCCATTGCCAAGCTCTACGCCGATTCGGTGGATTTCCGCGAAGCCATCGCGGAGTACGAGCGCCACGGTTTCACGCTGAGCGCACTGGTGCCCAACAACGCCGGACATTTCCCGATCCTGGTGGAATCGGACTGCATCATGGTGCGGTCCGATCTGGCCAAGGCCAGATAAGGCCCGAGGCCGCCTCGGCGGGGGCGCTGGCGCCTGTCCCGATGCGGCGCGCCGTGGCCGCGTCCATGGTCGATCCCTGCCTGACATGCCGGAACGCGGTATCGTTCCGTACTTCGCCGCGCGGACCCCGGTTCGATACGCCGGCAGCCGCCCGTCTTCTGCAAACGCGGAGCAAGCGCTTCGTACTCGTTTCTGGCCGCAAGCCTAGGCAACTGACCTTACATGAATCCCATTGAAATGTTCGCATGGCTCACCGATCCCAACGGATTGATGGCCGTGCTGGCCGAGAACTGGATGCTGGGCACGGCCATCGTCGTGCTGATCATCTTCGCCGAAACCGGCTTCGTCATTTTTCCCTTCCTGCCAGGCGATTCGCTGCTGTTCGCCACGGGCGCATTCCTGGGGATCGCCGGCATCAACCCCATCGTCAGCATCGTCGCGCTGATCCTGGCGGCCATCCTGGGCGACTCGGTGAATTACTCGACAGGCCGCTCGGCCTTGCTGCGCGACCGGCTGCTCAAGCGCGTCAACCCTGCCCACGTCCTGCAGGCCCAGGCCTATTTCGAGCGCTACGGCGCCCTGACCATCGTGATCGCGCGCTTCATTCCCATCGTGCGCACCGTGGTGCCGTTCGTGGCCGGCCTGTCGCAGATGCCGCGCGCGACCTTCGTTTCGTACAACGTGGTGGGAGGCGTGCTGTGGTGCGGCTCGCTGACCACCGCCGGCTATTTCCTCGGCGGCATTCCCTGGGTGCGCGCGAACCTGCACTGGGTTTCCGTCATCATCATCGTGCTGTCCGTCCTGCCCATCGCCATCAAGGGCCTGGCCTGGCTGCGCGGCAGGCGCCGCGCCTGATTCGGTGCTGCGCCGCACCAAATGGTTATTTCGCTGGCGTAAAACAAAAAATGACAGCATGATGACTTGACGCAAATTTGATGCGGCGAGGACTAGACTCGCCGGTTCCTTGTGAAAGTCAGCGGCGGCCACGCCGCACCTCATGTACGCACAGACGCTCGTTTTCATTGCCGCCACCCTGTTGCTGCTGTCCGCCTCGCGGGCCGCGTTGATCGCATGGCAGAAGCCCAGGGTGCAGGCCAGTGGCCGGCCGTGGGCCATTTTGCTGGGCGGCCTGCGCATCGATGCCCACATGATCGCCGTGATCACCATCCTGCCGCTGACGCTGGCGCCGTGGGTGGGGCAGTCGGCGCTCGCGCAGGCCATCAACGGCGGCTGGCTGTTGATCGGCTGGCTGGCCATCGTGCTGCTGGAACTGTCCACCCCGCAGTTCATCGACGAGTACGACACCCGGCCCAACCGCCTGTATATCGTCTACCTGACCAATCCCCGGGAAGTCTTCACCATGTTGTGGCGCGGCTACCGCTCCACCGTGCTGGCGGTGGTCGTGGTGACGGGCCTGATGGCCTGGGCGGGGTACGCCATGTTCTGGCAGCCGCTGTGGACATCCGGTCCGCAACCGTTGTGGTTGCGCGGCCTGCAGACGCTGGCCGCGCTGGCTGGCGGCATTCTCGCCATCCGCGGCACCCTGAAGCACCGTCCCATCAATCCGTCGACCGTCGCGTTCTGCGGCGATGCGATGGTGAATGCGCTGCCGCTGAACTCGCTCTACAGCGTGCTGTATGCCGTCTACAGCATGAAGAACCAGCGGTCCAGCAGCGACGCTTACGGTTCGATGCCGGAAGACGAGATGCAGCGCATCGTGCGGGAGTCGGCGGGCCTGCCCGAACCCGCCTATCCTGCCATTCCGACTTTGCACCCGCAGGCCTCGGCCCCGCGCCTGGCCCGCCCGCGCAACCTGGTGATGATCGTCGAGGAAAGCCTGGGCGCGCAGTTCGTGGGCCATCTGGGCGGACAGGACATGACACCGTGCCTGGACAGGCTGATGCGGGAAGGCTGGGCCTTCACCAATGCCTATGCCACCGGCACGCGCTCGGTGCGCGGATTGGAGGCGCTGGTCGCGGGCTTTCCGCCCTCGCTGTCCGAGGCCGTGCTGCGGCTGCCCGATGCGCAGTCGAACTTCTTCACGCTGGCGCAGTTCCTGAAGCGGCAGGGCTATCGGACCTGCTTCGTGTATGGCGGCGAAGCGCACTTCGACAACATGAAGAGCTTCTTCCTGGGCAACGGCTTCGACGAGCTGTATGACCTGAAAACCTTCGAGGAGCCGGCGTTCGTGGGCACCTGGGGCGCCAGCGACGAGGACATGTTCGCGCGCGTGCACCGGATCCTGGAGGACCGCGCCGCGCAGCCGTGTTTCGTGCTGGCCTTCTCGGTCAGCAACCATTCGCCCTGGGAGTATCCGCAGGGCCGTATCGAACCCGTTGGCGAGCCGGCGTCCGTCGGGAACACCGTGCGCTACGCCGATTGGGCGCTGGGTGATTTCTTCGGCCGGGCCAAGCAGGCGTCGTACTGGAATGAGTCGGTGTTCCTGGTGGCGGCCGACCACGACGCGCGCGTCGGCGGCGCGGACCATATCCCGCTGAAGCACTTCCAGATTCCCGCCCTGATCCTGGGGGCGGGGGTGCCCGTGCGGCAGGATGGACGGCTGGTCAGCCAGATCGACATGCCGGTGACGCTGCTGTCGCTGCTGGGCGTCCATGGCCAGCATCCGATGATCGGCCAGGACCTGACCGATCCACGGGCAGGGGGGCGGGCCATGATGCAATACGGCGATTCCTACGGCTATCTGCGGGGCGACATCCTGACCGTGCTGGAACCGCGCAAACCCGCCAGCCAGTTCCGATACGCGCGGCCGGACCGGTACGAAAGGGTGGCGCCGGACGCCGGCCTCGCCAGGGTGGCGCTGGCGCATGTCCTGTGGGTCGAGCGCACCTATCGGGATCGTGGTTATGGCCTGCCTGCCGTGCGGGACGGCGCGGTGGCGGCTGCATTGCCGGCGACGCTGGGGTCCACTTCCGCCTGACGAGAGGCATCGGGCCGGGGGCCGGTCAGGCTGGCTGACGGCCTGCGGCGCGCCGCCGAGGCAGCGCCGCCATGCCGGCCGTGGCTCCGTAGCGCTACGGAGTCCGCTGCGCCGGGCCCGCTGCGATAATTCCGGCATCGTGACCATCCCCTTTTCCCGTTGGCGCACCCTGGGCGCCTGGCTGCTGTTGAGCCTGGCCGGCATCGCGGCGCTGGGCCGCCAGGATTATCTGGCGCAGCGCGACCGCTTCCTGCAGGGTGCCAGCATCGCCCATCGCATGCTCAGCCAGAAGGCCGTGCAGCACGAGGCCGTGCTCGATACGCTGGCCGCGCTGTCGCATCCGCCGATGCCCCAGCGCCTGCTGCCCAGCCTGCGGCCCGCGCTGGGTGAACTCGTGGCTCTGGGCTGGCGCTCGCCGCAGGGTTGGCAGGGCAGCCAACCGCCGCCCGCCGGCCTGGACGCCGCCATCGCCCGCGCCTCGGCCAGCGGTCATGCCGTGGCCTTGCCGCTGGATCCCCGCCGCTACTGGCTGGTGTCCGCGTCTTCCTGGAGCATGCTGGTCGATGGACAGGAGCTGCTTGCGGCCTCGGACATCGCCGCCGACGTCGGGCGCCTGGCCCTGGCGGTGCAGCCGGGGGCCGAGGCACTGACCCTGCGCGCCGACGCCGGGGCGGGCACGCCGCCCCATGGCCCGGTACTGAGCATCGCCAAACCCCTGGGCGCAGCCAGCCAGCCTTTCCTGATGCAGGCCGAACGCCGCCTTGGCCCGGCGGCCTGGCCTTGGCGCGCATGGGCGTCGTGGGCGGTCTTCAGCGCCTTGCTGGTCGGCGCCGCGCGGGTTTGGCGGCACAGCCGCCGCCACGCCCGCCGCCAGGCCGGGCAGGCCCGCATGACGGCCCTGGCACGGCTGAGCACGCTGGGGGAGATGGCGGCCGGCGTCGCGCACGAACTGAACCAGCCGCTGACCGCCATCCTGGCCCAGACCCGTGCCGCGCAACGCCTGCTGGACGACCCTGACGAAACGCCCGCGGTGCGGCAGGCGCTCGATGCCAGCGCCCAGCAGGCCCGCCGCGCCGCCGACATCATCGAGCGCCTGAGGGCGCTGGTGAGCCCGCAGGCGGTGGCCGCGCGCCTGCCGCTGGCCCCCGATGCGCTGGCCGGCAACCTGGCATTCCTGTGCGAGCCAGAACTGGAACGCCACGGCATCGCGTTCGATTGGACCAATGCCGCGCCGGCCGCCAGGCCGCTCGGTGATCCCATCGCGGTGGAGCAGATCCTGCACAACCTGGTGCAGAACGCGATCGCCGCGCTGGCGGACCACGCCGGGGCGCCGCGCCGCATCCGGCTGCGTGGGCAGGTGGCGGGCGGGCAGTACCGGTTCACCGTCAGCGATACCGGCCCTGGCGTCGCCGCCCACGACCTGCCGCATCTGTTCGAACCGTTCTACACCACGCGCAGCGGCGGCATGGGGCTGGGCCTGACCTTGTGCGAAACCCTGGCCGGTTCCATGGACGGCCACGTGCTCGCGGACAATCCGCCGGAAGGCGGCGCCTGTTTCACGTTGACCTTGCCGCTGGCGTCACGGCCATGAACAGCGCGTTGACCGACACCCCGGTGGTCTATCTGGTCGATGACGACGACGCCGTGCGCGAGGCGCTGGCGCTGCTGTTGCGCAGCGTGGGCCTGCGCAGCAGCGGCCATGGGGATCCCCTGAAATTCCTGGACGGACTGCCCGCGCACGCCATCGGCTGCGTGGTGCTGGACATCCGCATGCCCGGCATCAGCGGCCTGGACGTGCTGGCGCACCTGGCCGGGTGCAGCGACCTGCCGGTCATCATGCTGACTGGCCACGCCAGCGTGGACCTGTGCCGCCGCGCCTTCAAGGGCGGCGCCATCGAGTTCCTGCAGAAGCCGATGGACGACGACGTGTTCCTGGACGCGGTGCAGTCCGCCGTGCGCGGGCACGTCGCCGGCCGCGAGCGCGCCGCCGTCACCGGGGCCGCGCGGGCGCGCCTCGAACGGTTGTCGGGCCGTGAGCGCGAGGTGGCGCGGCGCGTCGCACAAGGCCATGCCAACAAGGAGATCGCGCGCGAGTTCGACCTGTCGCCCCGCACGGTCGAGACCTATCGCGCGAATGTGTTCGCCAAGCTGGAGGTGACGTCGCTGGCGCAACTGATCCGCCAGTACGCGGCGCTGCTGGACGGCGACGCGCCGGCTCCGTAGCGCTACGGAGGGCGATGCGTAGCCGGGCGAATACCGCGATCCGGCACGCGTCCCTAAGCTGGAGTCTCTTTCCACAAGGACGATTTCCATGCTCAAACCCTCCCTGTTCCTGGCCGCGCCCGCTGCCGCGCTCGCTGCTGCGCTCGCGCTGTGCGGTGCTGCCCAGGCCGCCGTGCTGGCCGAAAAGAATGTCTCGCTGGAGGACGCCCGCCACGTGGCCGATGCCGCCGTCGCCGCCTGCCTGGCCAAGGGCTACGACGTAAGCGCCGCCGTGGTCGACCGCGCGGGCGTGCTCAAGGCTTTCGCGCGTTCGGACAACGCCGGTCCGCACACGGTGGAGGGCAGCCGCCTGAAGGCCTACACCTCGGCCTCGGCCAAGGCGCCCACGCTGGCGATCATGGAGAATGCCCAGAAGAATCCCGGCGCGGCCAACCTGACCGGCGTGCCGGGATTCCTGCTGCTGGGCGGCGGCGTGCCGATCAAGTCGGGCGAGGCCGTGATCGGCGCGCTCGGCGTGGCCGGCGCGCCGGGCGGTCATCTGGATGCCCAGTGCGCCGATACGGCGTTGCAGGACAACGCGGCTCGCTTCAAGTAAGCCGCGGCGCCTGCCCGCGGGCGGTGGGCGGCGGACCATGTCGTGCCGCAGTCAGGGGCCTTCTTCAGAGGCCCTTTTGGCCATGCGTGCCCGGAATGGGGCGCGGCCGGTCAGCCGGCCTTGAATCCGACCAGGCAGTGGGCCGCGTCGATCATCTCGTCGAAGGCGATATGGTTGGCCTCGGCGGAGTCGGCCAGCGCCAGCGTGTCGGCATAGCCGACGGCCATGCAGAACAGCTGCTTGGCCACGCGCGCGGGCATGGCGCAACGAAAATCGCCGTCATCCACGCCCTGCTGGATGATGGTGGCCAGCAGGCCCAGCCAGCGCGTTTCGATCTCGCGGAACGCCGCCGCCAGTTCGGGATCGCGCACGGCCTCGTCCCAGGCATCCCACCAGATCGCATCGCTGCGGTCGGACAGGTTGGGCAGGCATTCCCGCAGGAACGAGGCCAGCGCCTGCCTGGGGGACAGGCCCGTCATGTCGCCCAGCGATTTCTCGTATTGGTTGTCGGCGAAGCGCACGAACGCGGCGCGCCGCAAGGTCGGCCAATCCTTGAAATAGTGATAGAGATGGCTGCGGGACAGGCCCGCGCGGTCGGCCAGGTCGCGTGTGGACACGTTGTTGAAACCCTGGGTGCTGAACAGCTCGACGGCGACATCCAGGATCAGGTCCTTGCGGTTCTTCTCGGCCAATCTCTTCATTCCTTGTGCTTGTGGGGGCGTCGCGTTCAAGCCGCGATTATCTTGCATTTGAGCGATTGCTCAAATATAGTCTTGAGCAGTCGCTCAAAACGGGCGTGGCGGGTTCCTTTTCATGACGTCCACTTCGAGACAATCCCCCGGGCGCGGCCCTGCCGGCGAGGCCTCGTCCTGCGCATTGCTGCCGGTGGCGCTGGCGTGCTCGCGCCACCTCCGCGGGCGCGTCACGGCGGCGCCGCAGAGGCGATGACACCGGTTCGCCGAGCGAGACTGGATGGCCTGGACCTGGCGCGCTATCTGGCGCTGGCCGGCATGGTGCTGGTGAACTTTCGCCTGGCCATGCAGCCTCGGCCCGACGGGCCGCCATGGCTGCAAGCGCTGTTCGATGGGATCGAGGGCAAGGCGTCCGCGGTGTTCGTGGTGCTGGCGGGCCTGGGCCTGTCGCTGGCGACCCGCGACCAGGCGCCGGGCGAGGCATGGACGTGGACGGTGCGCCGGGCCATGTTCCTGATGGCCGTCGGTTTGTTGAACCAGTTGGTGTTTCCGGCCGACATCATCCATTACTACGCGGTCTATTTCCTGCTGGCGCTGCCGTGGCTGCATGCCGGCAAGGAGGGGCTGTATGGCGGCGTGCTGGGCGTGGCCAGCGTGTCGTTGTGGGCGCAGCTCAACTTCGATTATGCGCGGGGATGGGACTGGCACTCGCTGCGGTACGACGGTTTCTGGACGTGGGGCGGGTTCGTGCGCAACCTGCTGTTCAATGGATTCCATCCCGTGCTGCCGTGGCTGGCGCTGTTCCTGTACGGCATGCTGCTGGGGCAGTTCGCGCTACCGCGGGCGCGCATGCAGTGGATGCTGATGGCGGGCGGTGCGCTGGCAATGGGCGCCGCCAGCGGGGTGGCGTGGCTGGGAGAAGGCACAGTGGGGGGCTGGCTGGTCAGCACGGCGCCCATGCCGCCGGGGCCGGTCTACCTGCTGATGGGCGTCGGCGTGGCCAGCGTGGCCATCGGCGCCTCCCTGCGCATTGCGGGGGGCTGGCCCGGCGGGCCGTGGCGCGCGCTGCTGCCGGCGGGCCGCATGACGCTCAGCCTGTATCTGGCGCATATCCTGCTCGGCATGAGCACGCTGCAGGCGCTGGGAGCCCTGGACGGTTCGTGGACGTTGTCCGAGACAGCCGCCGCGGCTTCGGTCTTCGTGGCCTGCGGCACGGTGTTTGCCTGGGCCTGGAGCCGGGTGATGCCCCAGGGGCCGGTCGAGACGCTGATGCGCAAGGTCACCTCGGTGTCCTGGCACCGCGGTTCTTATGCGCGGAGGGCTTCGGGCAAGCGTCTCGACGAGTCCTGAAATGGGCCGAGCACTCGCCCTTCCCATGGCGATTACCGCGTGGCGCCCCGATGCAGCGCCAGCCCCGCGTGCGGCGCCTGCGCCATCAGCACCGTCCCGCTGGTCGATTCGGTGCAATACAGCGTGCGGCCATCCTTTCCTCCGAATGCGATGTTGGTCGTGGACAGGCCCGTCGGGCTGCGCCATACCTGGATGGGCTCGGCCCGTGGATTCAGCAGCCATACATAGCCCAGCCCGGGGTTGGCGACGATGACGTTGCCTTCCACGTCCACCGCCAGTCCGTCTGGGCCGCTCGGCCCGTACGAGGTGAAGAACTGGCTGACCTTGCTGACGCTGCCATCGGGCAGCAGCGGCACGCGCCACACGCAGTTGCCGCGCGTCACGGCCACGTACAGCACCTTGCCGTCGGGCGACAGCGCCACGCCGTTGGGGCTGGGCACGTTCGACAGCAGTTGATCGAGCTGGCCGTTCGGGCGCAGGCGGTACACGCGGCCGGTGGGATCGTGCAGGCCGGTCTGGCCCTGGTCGGTGAAATAGAGATTGCCCACGGCATCGAAGACCAGATCGTTCACGCCCTTGAATCGCTCGCTGTTGCGGCGTTGCAGGTGGGGCGAGACCTGGCCGGTGGCGACGTCCAATGCCATCAGGCCGTTCTTGTAGTCGGTGATCAGCAGGCGCTGGTCGTCCAGGAACTTCATGCCGTTGGGCTCGCCGTCGTATTCGGCCACCAGCGTCCATTCTCCCGAGGGAGCGACGCGGAAGATGCGGCCCCACGGGATGTCGGTCAGGTACAGGTTGCCGGCGCGGTCGAACACCGGGCCTTCCAGGAACGAGTCCGCGATGGCGCCACCACGGTTGGCGTCGGCCCAGGCGCTGGGCCGGGCGCGCCGCAAGGACGCCGGCATGGCGGAGAACACGGACAATTCCGTGACCTGGGGGGAATTGAGCAGGAACATGCGGGTCCTTTGTCGTGGCGGCGCGCCGCTGGGGGCGGCGCCGCGTGAGGTTCAACGCGTCTTGAAGCCGGTTCAACGCGCCTCGAAACCGGTCTTCTCGCTGACCGATTTCCACATGGCGGAACTGTCGCGCAGGATCCGCGCGAAGCCGGCCGAGTCGACCTGGCGCGGATCGGCGCCCATGCTCTGGGCGAATTCCTTCATGTCGGGGGCATTCATGGCGGCGGCGATTTCCTTTTGCAGGCGGGCCAGCACCTCGGGCGGCGTACCCTTGGGCGCCCACAGGCCCGTCCAGTTCACCACGCCGAAGTCCTTGACGCCCGCCTCGGCAAAGGTGGGGACGTCCTTCAGCACGGGCAGGCGCTGGTTGCCGCTGATGGCAAGCAGGCGCAGGCTGCCGCCCTTGACCGCGCCCATGACGCCGGTGGTCGAGGCGAACTGGAAGTCCACGACGTTGCCCAGCACGGCCTGCGTGGCCTCGGCGGCGCCCTTGAAGGGCACGTGCATGAACTTGACGCCCGTGGCCTGGCCCAGCCCTTCGGCCGCGAAGTGCGGCGTGGTGCCGGGGCCGCCCGAGCCGTAGGTAACGGTGTTGGGCGAGGCCTTGGCGCGGGCCACCAGGTCATCCAGCGTCTTGTACGGGCCTTCGCTTTTCACCACCAGCGCCATGGGCGCGAAGATGAAGGCAGAGACGGGTTGCAGGTCGGTCTCGTGGTCGAACGGCAGCTTCTTGAAGATGAACGGCAGCAGGGAATAGGTCGTGTCGTTGGCCAGCAGCGTGTAGCCATCGGCGGCACTGCGGGCCACCTGGCTGGCGCCGATGGTGCCGGTGGCGCCGGGCTTGTTCTCGACGATGAAGCTCTGGCCGGTCTGCTCGCCCAGCTTCTGCGCCATCTTGCGCGTGGCCACGTCCACCGCGCCGCCGGGGCCGTAGGGCACCACGATGCGCACGGCGCGCTCGGGCCATTGGGCATGGACGGTGGTGGCGCCCGCCAGCAGCAGGGTGGCGGCCAGGGCCTGGGCAAGCACGTTCACGCCGTGCGGGGTCTGGTTCTTCTTCATGTGTCTCTCCTTTGTTGGAATAGTCAGGCCTATTGCGCCTGCAGATCAAGATCGCGCGCCAGGGCGCGGTACTCGGTGATTTCCTGCGTCAACTGCCGGCCGAAGTCGGCGCCGCAGACCGGGCGCGGCTGCATGCCCAGCGCCTTCAGGCTTTGCGCGGAGGCACTGTCCCGTGCGAAGCCGGCGGCCACCTGGGACAGCCTGGCCAGCACCGGCGCGGGGGTTCCCACGGGCGCCAGCACGCCATACCAGGCGTCCGCGCGGTAGTGCTTGAGGCCGGCCTCCTCGAAGGTGGGCACCTGCGGCAGCTCGGCCAGCCGCTCGGGCGCGGCGACCGCCAGCGCCTTCAACTTGCCGGACTGCACTTGCGGCAGCACCGAGCCCAGAGTGGCCAGCGAGCTGTCGACCTGTCCGCCCATGACGTCGGTGATGGCCTGCGAGGCGCCCTTGTAGGGAATGTGGTTCATCGACGTGCCGGTCAGGCGCAGGAACTGCGCGCTGGCGAAGTGGCCCGAGCTGCCGGTGCCCGGGGTGGCATAGGTGTGCTTGCCGGGCTCGGCCTTCAGTTTGGCGAGGAATGCCGCCAGGGTGTCCGTGGGCATCGACGGCCCCACCACCAGCACGGTGGGACTGACGGCCACGGTGCAGACCGGGGCGAACGAATCGCGCGCATCGAACTTCACTCGGTCGCCGTACAGGGCCGGAATCATCGTGTGGTTCGTCGCGCCCATCAGCAGGGTGTAGCCGTCGGCGGGAGCCTTGGCCACGGCCTCGGCGGCCAGGATGGTATTGGCGCCGGGCTTGTTCTCGACCACGACCGCCTGCCCCAGCGACTTGGCCGCGTAGGCGGCGAAGGCTCGGGCAACGACGTCGGTCGGACCGCCGGCGGAGAATCCGACGATGATGCGTATCGGGCGGTCGGGGTAGTCGGCATGCGCGGCCGGGGCGGCGGCCGCGAGCAATGCCGCGCACAGCGTGGGAAGAAGGGCTTTCATGATGGATGTGTCTCCTTGTCGTGGACGGCGTTCAGTCGCGCTTGATGCCGGAGTCGGCCAGCACGGTCGCGGCGCGCCGCATTTCTTCGGCGACGAAGGCGCCGAAGTCCTGGGCCGACGAGCCGATCGGCTGCGCGCCCAGTTCCTTCAGGCTGGCCCGCAGCGAAGGGTCCTGCATCGCCGCGCGCAGCGCCTGTTCGAGCTGGCCGGCGATCGCATCGGGCACGCCGGCCGGCGCGAAGATGCCGTTCCACTCATAGACCTCGTAGCCCGTCAGTCCCGTTTCCGCCAGGGTCGGCAGGTCGGGCAGGGCATCGGCGCGCGCGCGTGACGTCGCGGCCAGCGCGCGCAGCTTGTTGGCCTTCACCAGCGGATACGACGCGGCCATGTTGCTGAACATCATGTCCACCTGTCCGCCGACCAGATCGGTCAGCGCGGGCGCGCCGCCCTTGTAGGGAATGTGCGTGATCTCGATGCCGGATCGCTGCGCGTAGAGCGCCGCCGCGATGTGCTGGGCGGTGCCGTTGCCGGGCGAGGCATAGTTGACCTGGCCCGGCTGCCTGCGTGCCGCCGCGGTCAGGTCGGCCACCGTTCGGTAGGGCGAATTGACGGGCACCACCAGCAGGTTTGGCGTCAGGCTGACCAGCGTCAGCGGGCGGAAGTCACGCTTGCTGTCGTAGCTCAGCGAGGGATACAGGATGGGGTTGACCGCGTGCGCGGTGGCGTCGTACAGCAAGGTGTAGCCATCGGCATTGGCGCGCGCCACGATGGCGGCGCCGATGGTGCCGCTGGCGCCCGGCTTGTTCTCGACCACGATCTGCTGGCCCAGGCGCTGGCCCAGCTTGGCCGCCACCAGGCGCGACTGCGCGTCGGCCGCGCCTCCGGCCGAATAAGGCACGACCAGGGTGATGGGGCGTTCGGGAAAGGCGGCCACGGCGGCGCCGGCGGCGGTGGCCAGGGCGAGGGCGGCCAGGGTCCTGCGCAGGATGTGCATGAGCTTGTCTCCGTGTGTTCTAGGTATTGCCGGCCGCGGCCTTGCGCCGGGTCCGGGGTCAAGAGAAAAAGGGTGTGATGGAAATCCGGTCAGACGGTGGCGATGGGCGTCGCCGGTGAACCGACGGCGCCGGGCAGGCGCAATGGCGGAGCCGTCAGCAGGAAGCGGTTGCGGTGATGCGCGCGCAGCCAGCGCGCCAAGGGCGTCAGCCACCACAGTTCGCCCAGGTGGATGCCGTTCTTGAACAGGCAGTGTTCGTGCAGCGGCAGGCGCGGTCCGCGCAGGGGTTGGCCGATGCCGCCGAAGCGAACCGGCTGCACCAGTTCAACGGCGGGGTTGTCGGCGATCAGGCAGGCCAGCTTCGACTCGACGATCCACGACAGCAGCCGGGCGTCGTTGCCGTCCAGGCCGCTGCCGGTCGCGTGCAGATGGGCCACGTCCGGCTGTCGCTCCATGGCCATCAGCGTGTCGCCGAAACCGGTGTGCAGGCACACCATGTCGCCCGGCTCCACGTTGACGCCATCGGCCTCCATGATCGCCATCAGTTCCGCGTACCCGACGGCCTGGCGCTTGCGCCCTATATGGTGTTCCAGGTCGATCATCACCGCACGTCCCTGCACGCCGTGTTCGGCCAGGTGTTCGATGCCCAGCGCGTCGGCGCGCGGGTCGGGAAAGCGCGCCCAGTCCGCCGGCGCGGCGGGGTCTTCGTGCGCGGCGTGCAGATGCTCGCCGGCGCGATAGCCGTTGTAGAACACGGCCTCGGCCTGCCCGTCGCCATCGGCGTCGAAGCGGCTGCCCATGTGCGCCAGGCTGTCCCACTGGGTGGAGTACTGTGTGTTCATCAGCAGCACGTCGTCGCAGACCACGTCGGTCAGCGACGGATCCTCGGCCGCGTACGACCAGCAGAAGCCCTGCGCGCCCGCGCTCTTGCCGTCGCGCAGCGTGGCGTACCGGCGGGGCGGCAGCCGGCGCGGATTCAGCGCCATGCCGCCCGGCACGTCCAGGGGCAGGGACAGGCAGAACGTCAGGCCCTCGCTGACCTCGGCGATGCCTTGCAGCGTCTTGCCTCGATCCACGAGATTCATGCGGCCCAACTGGTCGTCGGGGCCGAACTCGCCCCAGTTGCCGCCGGCGGGCGCGTGTGTCCATCGTTGTGCCATGTCGACGCTCCTTCAGGCCGGGTGCACGCCGGCCAGCACGTCCAGCACGTTGCGCGCGGCGCCCACGCCCATGCCGATGTAGGCCTCGGGCGTCACGCCGCCGATGTGCGGGCTGAGCAGGATGCGCGGCTCCTGCTGGAAGGGGTGGCCGGCCGTCATGGGTTCGACGGCGAAGCTGTCCAGCCCGGCCGAGCCGACCTGGCCAGAACGCACGGCCTGCAGCAGGTCGGCCTCTTCGATCAACCCGCCGCGCGCGGTGTTGACGATGATCACGCCGGGCTTGCACAGGGCCAGCGTGCGGGCGTTGACCATGCCGCGGTTGTCCGCCGTCAGCGGGCAGTGCAGCGAGATCGCGTCCGACTCGCGCCAGATCGCGTCCAGGTCCACCAGCGCGACGCCGTCGCCGGCGTCCTTGGCGTAGGGATCGAAGCCGATCACGCGCATGCCCACGCCTTGCGCCATGCGCGCCATGCGGCGGCCGATGGCGCCCAGGCCGACCAGGCCCAGCGTCTTGCCGGCCAGCTCCATGCTCTTGTGCGTGGCTTTGTCCCAGTGGCCGGCGCGCATGCGCGCGTCCAGCGAAACGACCGACTTGGCGCAGGCCAGCAGCAGGGCCAGGGCCTCTTCGGCGACCGCGCCCGCGTTCACACCGACCGCCGCGCGCACTTCGATGCCGCGCGCCGCCGCGGCGGTCTTGTCGATCGTGTCCGTACCGCTGCCGTGCTTGGAGATCACGCGCAGCGAAGGCGCGGCCTGCATGGCGGCTTCCCCGACCTTGCCGTAGCGCACGATGATGCCGGCCGGATCGTGCTGGCGGCACAGGGCCACGATCTCGTCTTCGGAAGGCGTCCTGCCCGCGTAGACGATGTCGAAATCCCGCAGCAGCGCCAACGCCTGCGGCGCGAGGTCGTTGCCGGTGACGAGGATGACCGGCCTGGCGCCGGAGGAGGAGGCTGGACTCACAGCGATTCTCCTTCCTTCAGCACGCCGGCCGCGCGCAGGGCGGCGGCCAGCCACTTGGCCGCGGTGTCGCCGCCCTTGATGGCTTCGATGCGGGCGGCTTCGTCGCGCACCTTCTTCTCGGCGGCGGGCAGCAGGCTTTCGATCTTCTCGCGCTCGACCACGACCACGCCATCGTTGTCGCCGATGATGAAGTCGCCGGGATTCACCGTGACGCCGCCCACGCTGACGGGATGGCCGAGACGGCCAGGCACGTTCTTGGTGGGGCCGTTGGGGTTGGTGCCGGCGGCGAACACGGGGTAGTTCATCTCGATGATCTCGATGCTGTCGCGCGCCGCACCGTCCATGACCACGCCGGCCAGGCCGAGCTTCTGGCAGGCGGTCATCATGATGGTGCCCATCAGCGCCGAATTCAGGTCGCCCTTGCCGTCGATGACCAGCACGTCGCCGGGCTGCGCCAGCGAGATGGCGGCGTGGATCATCAGGTTGTCGCCGGGCCGCACTTCCACGGTGAAGGCCGTGCCGGCGAGCTTCATGCCGGGATGCAGCGGGCGGATGCGGCCATTGAGCGCGCCGCGGCGGCCGGCCACGTCGGCCAGGATGGCGGGTTGCAGTGCGGCGGCGCGGGCCACGATCTCGGCGGGCACGCGGGGGAAGTTCTTGATGATGTCGGAATGGCTCATGCTGGTTTCCTGGTCGGGGTTGCGGTTGTTGCGGTATGGAGGGGATCAGGGCTGGATGCCCGCCTTGCGTATCAGGGCGCCCCACTTGGCGTAGTCGGCGCGGCGCAGGGTGTCGAGGTCTTGCGGCGGGCCGCCGGCGATGGTGATGCCCAGCTTGTCGGCCAGCGCGACCACGTCGGGCGTCTTCAGCGCCTGGTTGATGCTCTGGTTCAGGCGGTCCACGACGTCGGCGGGCGTGGCGGCCGGGGCGAACACGGCCTGCCACTGCTCGACGACGAAGTCGGCGTAGCCTTCCTCGGTCATGGTGGGCACGTCGGGCAAGGCGCGCAGGCGCCTGGCCGAGGTCACGGCCAGCGCCCGCAGCGAGCCGCCCTGGATGTGCGGCAGCGCCGCGGCGATGGGCGCGAACATGAAGTCAACCTGGCCGGCCAGCGTGTCCTGCAGGGCGGGGGTGTCGCCCTTGTAGGGCACGTGCAGGAACCGCGTGCCGCTTTGCTGGCGCAGCAGCTGGCCCTGCATGTGCAGGATGGTGCCGGTGCCGCCCGACGCGTAGGCCAGGCCATCGGGCCTGGCTTTCGCCGCCGCGACCAGGTCCTTCACCGTGCGGTACGGCTGGTGCGCGTTCACCACCAGCACGTGCGGAATGGTGCCGATGGTGATGACCGGGGCGAAGCTCTCGACGGGGTCGTAGTTCAGCCTGGCCATCATGTGCGGCGCGATGGCCTGCGGACCGATCGAGGTGCCCAGCAGGGTCAGGCCGTCGGGCACGGCGCGCGACACGTAGGAAGCGCCGATGGTGCCGGTGGCGCCGGGGCGGTTCTCGACGATGACGCGGGTGGCCAGCAGGGGATCGAGCTGTTGTGCCAGGGCACGGCCCAGCACGTCGGTGCTGCCTCCGGGGGGATACGGGACGACCCAGGTGATGGGCTTGCCGTCGGGCCATTTTCCGGTGGCGCGGGCACTGGCGGCGAGGCCGGCCAGGCACAGGGCGCCGGCGCCCGCCAGCACGCGCCGGCGGGAAGAGCATTGCAGTGTGTTCATCGTGTCTCCGTGGTGTCGTGGCCCGTCGGCGCGAAGCCGTAGAGCCTTTCTGGATTGGTGACCAGGATCCGCCGCAGCGTGGCGGCGTCGCCGGCCCAATGGGCCAGCCGGTCGAGTTGTTGCGCGTCGTCGGGCATGGGATGGCGGCCCGCCGAGGCCGAGGCATGCGGCCAGTCGCTGCCCCACACCATGCGGTCGGGCGCGGCGTCGATGTAGCCGCGCGCCAGCGGATCGAGGCGCGCATCTCCGGCATCCCCCGTTGCACTGACGATGTAGCCGCCGGACAGCTTCATCCACGCCCGGCCGTCGCGCAGCAGCGCCAGCAGCAGGGCATGCGCGGGATGCGACCCGGCCTGATGCGGGGCGATGCGGCCCAGGTGGTCGAACACCAGCGGCACGGGCAGGCGCGCCAGGCGTTCACCGGCCCGCGCCAGCAGGTCGGGCGGCATCAGCAACTGCACGTGCCAGCCCAGCGGCGCGATGCGCTCGGCCAGCCGCTCGGCGTCGTCGAGGGTGTTGGTGACGCCTAGCGACAGGTTCAGGCGGATGCCGCGCACGCCGGCCTCGTGCAGCGCGGCGAGCCGCGCATCGCTTTCGCTGCCATCGATGACGGCCACGCCGCGCGCGTCATCGCCCATCCGCGCCAGCGCCGCCAGCATCGGCCGGTTGTCGCTGCCATGGGTCGATGGCGTGACCAGCACGGCGCGCCGCGTGCCCAGGCGTCGCTGCAGGGCGCGGTACTGCGCCACGCTGGCATCGGGCGGCAGCAGCGCCGCGCCCGCGACAGCCGGATAACGGCTGTCGTAGACGTGCAGATGGCAATCGCAGGCGGGCGCGGGTATGCGGGCGCGCGGCGCGGCGGTGCCCGAGGTGTAGGCGAGCGGCATGGTCGAACGGGGCGGGCGGACGAGGGTCAGTCGATACGGGCGCCGGCTTCGCGAACGATGGCGCCCCACCGGATGCGCTCGTCGTGGATCAGTTGCCCGTAGGCCTGGGGCGTGCTGATGCGCACGGCCGCGCCCTGGTCCTGGAAATGGCGTTGCGTCTCGGGCGACTGCAACGCGTCGTTCAAGGCCTTGTTCAACTTGGCGACGACCTCGGGCGGCAGCTTGGCGGGACCGACCAGTCCGAACCACGTCACGGCCTCGAAGCCCTTGAAACCGGACTCGGCGAAGGTCGGCACGTCGGGCAGGTCCCGCGTGCGTTGCGCCGAGGTCACCGCCAGCGCGCGCATGGCGCCCGAGCGGATGTGGCCGATCAGCGTGGGCACCGACGACATGTACATGTCGATCTGCCCGCCGATCAGGTCGTTGGCGCCTTGCGCCGCGCCCTTGTAGGGAATGTGGGTCAGCTTGATGCCGGCCGCCTTCTGGAACTGTTCGGTGGCCAGGTGGGCCACGGTGCCGCTGCCGGAGCTGGCGTAGTCCAGTTCAGTGGGCTTGGCCTTCGCCGCCGCCACCACGTCGGCCAGCGTCCTGAAGGGCGAATTGGCATTGACCACCAGCACCAGGGGCGCTTCGGCGACCAGGCCGATCGGGGTCAGGTCGCGCTCGGGGTCGTATGGCAGCTTGGGGTACAGCGTGGGATTGATCGCCAGGTTGCTGGTCTGGCCCAGCACGATCGTGTGGCCGTCCGGCACGGACTTGGCCGCGAGGTCCACGCCCAGGTTGCCACCGGCGCCCGGACGGTTCTCGGTCACGATGTTCCAGCCGGTGTCGGCGCCGATCTTGATGGCGACCTGGCGGGCCAGGGCGTCGGTGCCGCCGCCTGGGGGGAAGGGCACGATCAGGCGGATGGGCTTGTCGGGATAGGCCCAGGCGGGCGAGCCGGGCCACATCAGGGCGAGGGCGGCGGCGGCCGCGGCGGCATAGCGCAGGACTTGCATGGTTGTCGTCTCCGAGTGTTGTTTTGGTATGTCGGCGCATTGTGGTCTTGTGTTCCATCCAATACAATGAGGTTTCGTACAGTGAGACATGTTCCGTCATATGGACAATAGCGAAGACAAGGACAGCGCCGCGGAAGAGGGCGTCGTGGCGGTGCGCCGGGCGATGCGGATACTCGGAGCGTTCGGTATTCAGGACTCTGCGCTGTCGCTGGCCGAGCTCAGCCGGCGCACGGGGTTCCATCGCTCCACGGTGCTGCGGCTGGCGCGCACGCTGGCCATGGACGACTACCTGGCGCAGCGCACCGACGGCACGTGGCGCCTGGCGAAAGCGGCGGGATGGCTGGGCGCCTGTTACCAGGCCACCTTCAACGTGCACGACATCGTCGAGCCCGTCTTGCGCGAGCTGTCGATCAGCACCGGAGAAAGCGCCACGTTCTACGTGCGCGAGGGCAACCAGCGCATCTGCGTGGCGCGTGTGGAAGGGCCGCGTTCCATCCGCCATCACGTGCGCGTGGGCGCGGCGTTGCCGCTGCATCTGGGCAGTCCGGGGCGCGTGTTGCTGGCGTTTGCCGGCGAGGCAGGCGAGCCGTACGAATCGGTGCGGCGCGCGGGCTACATGATGTCGCTGGGCGAACGCGATGCCGAGGTCTCCAGCATCGCGGCGCCGGTGTACGGCATCAACTGGACGTTGATGGGCGCCATGTGCATTTCAGGCCCTATTTCGCGCCTGGGCGAAGCCGTGCTGATGTCGCACAAAGAAACCATCCTGGCCGCGGCCAGCCGCCTGTCGCGCGGCATGATGGGGGCGCGGCAGGCGCGTTGATCCGCCCATGCTTCACCCGCGCGGGCGGACGGGTGCGCGGGCGGACAGGTGTCAGGGCCGCATGTCTGCGTCGATCAGGCCGACGACCTGGGTGGCCGTCACGCCCGACAACGTCCATCCCAGGTGGCCGTGTCCGGTGTTGTAGTACACGCCGCCACGCCTGCCGCGGCGGATGCGCGGCATCATGTCCGGCATCATCGGGCGCAGGCCCGCCCAGGGCACGACGCGGGAGGTATTCATCGAGAAGTTGGCGCGCGTCCAGCGCACCAGGGGATCGATGCGGTCGGCGCGGATGTCCCGGTTCTCGCCGTTGAACTCCGCCGTGCCCGCCACGCGGAAGCGGTCGCGGCCCAGGCGCGAGGTCACGATCTTGGCCTTCTCGTCGAGCAGGCTGGTCCACGGCGCGCCTTGCACGCTGGCCTCGTCGTCCAGGTGCACGGTGATCGAATAGCCCTTCACGGGATAGACGTTGATGCGGTCGCCCGCCATGGCGGCCAGCCCGCGGCTGCCCACGCCGCCGCAGATGACGATGGCATCGGCGTGCAGGGATTCGCGGTCCCGGCCGCCGGACTCGGGCTCGGACATGTCGATCCGCACGCCGCCCTGGGCGAAATCCAGCCCTCGCACCTCGCGGCCGTACAGGAAGCGCGCGCCCTTGCGCTCGGTGGCCCGAGCCAGCCCGCGCGTGAACTTGTGGATGTCGCCGGTGGCGTCGGACCGGGTGTAGAAGCCGCCGTAGTACCGTCCCGTCAACGCGGGTTCGATCCGGCGGATCTCGTCGGCGGTGACTTCATGGCGTTCCAGGCCGCCTTGCTGCAGCAGGACGTTGCTCTTGCGCGCGGCCGCGAAGCTCTTGCGGTCGTGATAGAAGTGCAGGATGCCGCGCTTCTCCAGATCGAATTCCACGCCCTCCTGCTCGGCCATGGCGAAAAGATGGCGCCGCGCCTCGATGGCCAGTTGCGTGGTCAGCACGGTGTTGTCGCGATACTTGCGGATGGCCCACAGGAATTCGGCCAGCCAGCTGTACTTGTGCCACGAGGGCGCGGGGTTCAGCAGCAGGGGCGCATCCGCCTGGAACATCCAGCGCAGGCCCTTGAGCAGGGTGGCGGGCTGGTTCCAGACTTCGGCGTTGCTGGCCGACAATTGGCCGCCGTTGGCATACGACGTTTCCATGGCGGCGTAGGCGCGGCGCTCGACGACGGTGACGTCGTAGCCGGCCTGGTTGAGCAGATAGGCGGTGGTGACGCCGGTGATACCGGCGCCCAATACGGCAATGTGGGCCATGATGGACCTCGAACAGGATGGGGCGACGGCCATGTGGCCATCGCACCCCATCTGTCTCGGTACCTGAGAGCTTCAACCGCGCATGCGCGCGGCATCCCCTTCGGTGGGCGCGCACGGCGCCTCTCTCCAGATCGTCTAGCCTGCGCAGTCCTGGTGCCTGAGAGTTTCCGGGGCGGTTGCTCCGTCGGCGCCGGCCTGGTGTGGCCGGACTCTTCTGCGTGGCATTGCTTCGACGCGCACAGGATAGCCGCGCGCCTCTGGGAAAGGCAAGCACGCGGCAGGCGATACGGGGCTATTTCGCCTGGGCGTCGAAGAGCTCGACCGCGTCGTCGCCGGCCGGCATGCGCCACGGCGCCTGCGGGTCCGTCGCGGCCTGCCACACGGCCTCGGCCACTTGGGATGAGCGGGTGACGGGCCCGGAATAGCTCTCGAAGCCCGCCAGCACGCCCGCCAGCATGGGCTTGTATTCCTCGGGGACGTCCTGCGTCAGGCGCGGCATGGCGTTGGCGCCGAACTGCGTGTCGGGCGCCAGGCCCGGCAGCACCACCTTGGCCCGGACGTTCAAGGGCTGCAGTTCCAGCGCCAGGCATTCGGTGAACGCCACCACGGCGGCCTTGCTGGCCGTGTACACCGGCAGCAGCGGCAAGGCTTTCAACGTGACGGTCGAGGCCACGTTGACGATGACGCCGGCGCGGCGTTCGCGGAATTGCGGCAGCACGGCGCGGGTCATGGCCATCAGGCCGATGGTGTTGGTTTCGAAGATCTCGCGGCAGGCGTCGACGGACGTGGCCTCGAAGATGCTCAGCAGGCCGATGCCGGCGTTGTTGACCAGCACGTCGATGGGGCCGGCGTCGTGGAGGGCGCGCCGGATGCTTTGCGCATCGGTCACGTCCAGCGGCAGGATGCGCAGCCGGCCGGATGCCGGCAGCACGCCTTCGCGCGGGGTGCGCATGGTGGCGATGACATTCCAGCCCTGGTCCAGGAAGTGGCGGGCGATTTCCACGCCGAAGCCGGACGAGCAGCCGGTGATGAGGACGGTATTCATGGGTAGCCTTTCGCGAGGGAAGAGTGCTCTACTGTAGGCAGGTGAGCCTGGATTTTCTACAATAGAAAATCCATATTTCTTTCGAGATCGTCCGGACATGGCCGACCCGCTGACCGAAGTCGTGACATTGCTGCAGCCCCGCATGGCGCATTCAAAGGTGGCGAGCGGGGCGGGCCGCTGGGGCCTGAACCGCATCGAGTTCGGCATGCCTTCCTACTTCGTATTGCTGGAAGGCCGCGCGCGCCTGATGCCCGAGGGCATGGAGCCCCTCGTGCTCGAAGCCCACGACTTCGTGCTGATTCCCTCGACGCTGAAGTTCACGATGACCAGCTTCGATCCGCCCGACGACGACAGGCTCGATGGCATGCCGGTCACGCTGCCCAATGGCGAATACCGTCATGGCGATCCGCGCGCGCCCGCCGACGTGCGCATCCTGGTCGGCATGTGCCATCTGGAATCGCCCGATGCGGCGTTGCTGGTGTCGCTGCTGCCCAAGATGGTGCTGGTGCGCGGCGAGACGCGGCTGTCCGTGCTGGTGCAACTGGTGATCGACGAGTCGCGCAGCCAGCGCGCCGCGCGGGATGTCGTGCTGGAACGGTTGCTGGAAGTGTTGCTGATCGAGGCGCTGCGTTCCTCGCGCGAGGCGATCACGTCGCCCGGCCTGCTGCGCGGGCTGGCCGATGCGCGGCTGGCCGTGGCGCTGCGCAATTTCCACGAGAAGCCCGGTCAGCCCTGGACGGTGGCCATGCTGGCCAGGGCGGCGGCGATGTCACGCTCGACATTCTTCGAACGCTTCACGCAGGCCATCGGATTGGCGCCGATGGAATACGTGCTGTCGTGGCGCATGGCGCTGGCGAAAAGCCTGTTGCGGCGGACCAAGAGCAGCGTGGCCGCGGTGGCCACGCAGGTGGGGTATGGCTCGGCCAGTACGTTCACGGTGGCGTTCACGCGGCATGTGGGGATATCGCCGGGGGTGTTCGCGCGCCGTCCTCAAGCGGGCTGAAGGGCGCGGCCATCCGGCCGTCACTGCCGCGGCACGCCCGCCTTCTGCACGATGCGTTTCCACAGCGCGATGTCGTTCTTCTGGAACTCGTGCATCTGCGCCGGGCCGCCCGTCATGGGCGTGGCGCCCAGGCGTTCGTAGAACGCGCGGGTCTCGTCCATCCTGGAAATGGTGGAAAAGAGTTCGGCCAGCCTGTCCGTCTCGGCCTTGGGCGTCCGGGCGTTGACCATGGCGCCCACCCACGTATAGGCTTCGAAGCCCGGCACGCCGGCTTCGGTCGCGGTCGGCACGTCGGGCGAGGTGGAGACGCGCTTGTCGGAGGCCACCGCCAGCGTCTTCACGCGGCCATCCCTGGCCAGTTCCTGCACCGCCGTCACTTCGGCGAACGTGAAGTCCACCGTGTCCGAGGCCACGGCGGTGATGGCTTCGCTGGCGCCCTTGAAGGGCACGTGCACGGTCTGGATCTTCGCCGCGTCGTTCAGCAGTTCGCCCATCAGTTGATAGCCCGCCGAGCCCGCGCCGAAGTTCACCTTGCCGGGGTTGGCGCGCGCGTAGGCGATGAGGCCTTTCAGATCGGTGTACGGCGCCTTGGGGCTGACGGCCAGCATGGCGGGCGAACGCATCATCATGGTCAATGGCGCGAAATCGGCCAGCGGATCGTAGGGCAGCTTCCTGAACAGCGCAGCGTTCACGGCCAGCGTGGAGTTGCTGCCGATGAAGACCGTGTAGCCATCGGCCGGCGCGCTCAGCACATTGTTGACCGCGATGAAGCCGTTGCCGCCGGGCTTGTTCTCCACCACCACGGCCTGTCCCGTCAGGTCCTGCAGCTTGCGCGCGAAATAGCGCGCCGAGGTGTCGGTGCCGCTGCCCGGGCCGAAAGGAACGACGAAGCGGATGGGCCGGGACGGAAAGGTGTCGGCCAGCACGGGTGGCGGACTGGCCCACGACAGCGCCAGCAGGCAGCCCGCCGCGGCCGTGGACAGCAGAAATCTCCGGCGATTGCGCACGGTTGTCTCCTCGATGTTTTGTTGTGGCAACGACTCTATGTGCCCGCGTCCGGCGTTGTCCAATAGCAAAAATCCGGCATGCGATACCGATTCGGTATCGAGGGGGCGGCACGCGGTTTGCTGAGAAGGCTGTCCGATCCATCCCTGCGAGGTCCGCATGCGCAGCCATCCCGTATCCCGTTCCGATGACACCGGATCGACCCTGAGCAGACTGAAGCGCATCGATGCCGGCCGGCCCGACTTTCCCGGCGAACACCTGGTCGTGCTGGGTCTGGGCCTGTTCCTGATGCGAGCCGGCCTGCGCAGCACGACCCTGCTGCGGCGCGCGCTGTTTTCGATGGCGGGCACCGCCCTGGTGGGCCGGGCCGCCAGCGGTACGGGCGGCGCCGCGCGGGTGGCGCGCGCGCTGAAGCGCGTGCGCTGAGGCCGCCCCGCCGGTCTGTCTCCCGATCGGCTGTTACGACTGTCCGCTTGCCCCGCCCGCCGAACGCCGCACAATACTGGATATATATACAGTATTCGTGCGATGGAACTGTCAACCAAGCTAGAGATCCTGGCCGATGCGGCGAAGTACGACGCGTCCTGCGCCAGCAGCGGTGCGCCCAGGCGGGATTCGCGGGGGCGCGAGGGCTTGGGCGCCAGCACGGGCGCGGGCATCTGCCACAGCTTCACGCCCGATGGCCGGTGCGTCTCGTTGCTGAAGATCCTGCTGACCAATTTCTGCCAGTACGACTGCCAGTATTGCGTCAACCGGCGCTCCAGCAACGTGCCGCGCGCGCGGTTCCAGCCGCGCGAGGTCGTCGACCTCACGCTGGATTTCTACCGCCGCAACTACATCGACGGGCTGTTCCTCAGCTCGGGCATCATCCGCAGCGCCGACTACACCATGGAGCAACTGGTGCGGGTGGCGCGCGCGCTGCGCGAAGACCACCTGTTCCGCGGCTACATCCACCTGAAGACGATTCCCGATGCCGACCAGCGCCTGATCGACCTGGCGGGCCAATACGCGGACCGCCTCAGCGTGAACATCGAATTGCCCACCGACAGCGGCCTGCAGCGATTGGCGCCCGAGAAAAGCGTGCACACCATCAAGCGCGCCATGGGCACGATCCGCCTGGCGCAAGAGGTGGCCCAGGAAGAGAAGCGCAAGCGCGCGCCCGCCGGGCAAAGCACGCAGATGATCGTGGGCGCCGACCTGGCCGACGACCGCACCATCCTGCAGACCTCGCAGTCGCTGTACGGCGCGTACAAGCTCAAGCGTGTGTATTACTCGGCCTTCAGTCCCATCCCCGACAGTCCGTCGTCCGTGCCCGCGCAGGCCCCGCCGCTGCTGCGCGAACACCGGCTGTATCAAGCCGACTTCCTCATGCGCGGCTATGGCTTCCAGGCCGAAGAGCTGTTCCAGACCAAAGGTGATCTTCCCTTGGATATCGATCCCAAACTTGCGTGGGCGCTGGCCAATCGCCAGGAGTTCCCGGTGGACCTGAACCGCGCGCCGCTGCGCCTGATCGCGCGGGTGCCGGGCATCGGCATGCGCAATGCGCAGCGCTTGGTCGAGCTGCGGCGCCTGCGCGCCATCCGCTACCAAGACCTGATCCTGCTGCGCTGCGCGATCGAGAAGGTCAAGCGCTTCATCGTGGCGCAAGACTACCGGCCCAGCTTGGCCGAACCGCCATCCGAGCAATTGCGGCGTGCGTTGGCGCCTTCGCCCGCGCCGCAGCAGTTGTCGTTGCTGTAGAAAGGGGCTGCGGAAATGGACGATGCGCCGGCGCTGGTCGTGCGAGGCGGCTACGCGGATTGGCGCCGGCAAGCCCTGCACGCCCTGGCCGCCGGATGGCCGCCCGATGCCATCACCTGGACGGAACAGGCGAACGACGCCGCCGGCCAGATGACGTTGGACCATGCGGCCGCCGAAGCCGGGGTCGCCGAGCCTGCGCCAAGCCATGGCGCCGTGCCGCAGGTGCGCATTTCCAAGGACCTGGCCGAGTTGCTGCGCGATGCCGCGCTGTTCCGGTCCTCGCGCCGCTGGGCATTCCTGTACCGCGTGCTGTGGCGCTGGCAGCAGGGCGACCGCGCCGTGGCCTCGGCCGCCGACGAGGACGGCGCGCAACTGAACCGGATGGCCAAGGCGGTGCGCCGCGCCAAGCACGACATGATCGCCTATGTGCGTTTCCATCGCCGCGACGGCGACGCCGTGCCCGAGTATCTGTCCTGGTACGAGCCCGATCACGACGTGCTGGCCTACGCCGCCGGGCATTTCGCCAAACGCATGGGCACGTCGTCGTGGTGCATCGGCACGCCGCAGGGCGCGGCATTGTGGGACGGACGGGCGTTGCATCTGACCGGCACGCCGCCCGATGCCGACACCATGCGCGCGGGGGCGCGGCGGGACCAGATCGAACCGCTGTGGCTGGTCTACTACAAAAGCATTTTCAATCCCGCCCGCCTGAACGAAACCGCTTTGCAGCAGCGCATGCCGGTCCGCTTCTGGAAGGGCCTGCCCGAAGGGCCGCTGATTCCCGGCATGATCGCCGAGGCCCGCAACGGCGCCCGCCGCGTGGGGCAGACCGGCACGGTGGGCGAGATGCGCGGCAAGCCGATCGCCATGGATGCCGGGGCCGCGCAGCCTGTGCGCGCCGCGCCGACCTCGCTGGATCAATGCCGCCGCTGCGAATTGTGGCGCCATGCCACCCAGGCGGTGGCGGGCGAGGGGCCGGATGCAGCGCGCCTGATGGTGATCGGCGAGCAGCCGGGCGACCAGGAAGACCTGGCCGGACGCGCCTTCGCCGGGCCGGCGGGGCAGGTGCTGGACGAGGCCTTGCGCCGCGCGGGCGTCCCGCGCGATAGCCTGTACCTGACCAATGCGGTGAAGCATTTCAAATGGATCGCGCGCGGCACGCGGCGCATGCACAAGACACCTGCGCAACGCGAAGTCGAAGCGTGTTCGCATTGGCTGAATCAAGAGCTTTCGCGCGTGCGGCCGGCGGTCATCGTCACCCTGGGGGCGACGGCACTGAATGCGGTGCTGGGGCGCGGGGCAAGCTTGCAGCAAACCCTGCATCAGCCGGTGCGGGTGGGCGACGCGTGGTTGCTGGCCACGTGGCATCCCTCCTATGCGCTGAGGCTGCAGGACGACCAGGCGCGTGATGACGTACGGAAGGCGATCGCCGATACGCTGGCGCAGGGGTGGCAACTGGCTCGTTCCGAAGAAACGGCCGCCGCAGGTGCGGTATTTGATGCCGGCGCCAAGGCTATTCGCTGAGCTGCGCGTGCTTCTCTTTCACGGCCGTCCGCAGGTGGCTGCCCATCATCTTCGACGCCGCCTCCCGCTTGCCCGCCAAGAGCAGGTCGATCAGTGCCAGGTGCTCCTGGCAGCGCCGCAGGGACTGCTGGCGGTCCACGGCCTTGCGATACTCCATCAGGCGGCGGACGCGGTTGATGCGCCGCAGCGAGTCCAGGATGAACGTATTGCCCGAGCACGCCGCGATGATTTCGTGCAGTCGCGTGTTGGCGTCGAATATCTGCGCGGGCGACACCGTGTCGATGCCGCCGTTCACCAGTGCTTCCTGCTCGTGCCGGCATTGCGTCAGGCCCGCCACGTCCACCTGGAAATCAGGTTCCAGGATGGCGGCCGGTTCGACCATGAGCCGGTAGCGATAGCTCTGTGCGTAGGCCACCGATGACGTCATGACCTCGGTGAATTCCCAGCCGTGGCCCGGCAGCCGCGCCATCCAGCCTTCGTGGGAGATGCGCCGCAGGATGTCCGCCAGTTGGCTGCGCGTGACGGCGTAGCGGCGCATCAGTTCGTTCTCCGACACGCGGTTGGGCAGCTCGCCATCCAGCCGCTCCTGCGCGATGCGCAGGTAGATGGCCTCGTCCGGCGACGGCGCCGCCGCCTGTTCGGGCCGCGCCTGCAATGCGCCTTTCCCCACGACGAAACCGCCCTCGGGATGCGGATCGATCAGCGCCTGGCCGGCCAACTGCCGCAGGGCCGTGCGCACGGGCGAGCGCGAGACCCGCAACGCCTCGGCCAGGCTGCGTTCGGACAGGCGCGTGCCCACCGGCAGGGCCTGGTGATTGATGCGCTGGAGGATGTCCGCCGCGAGCTGGGATTGCAGGGTCTGGGCCATGCGCCGAGGGAGGGGGAGAGGGCATTCGTATGGTATCGCAGGCCCAGGCGGATCGAGCGCATCCCCATGGCTGCCAGGCGGCTCAGCAGCACAGGCACGGGGCTTGCTTGGACAGGGTATAACCCGATAGTAGCGATGCGGCGGACCGCCGTAGGAGCCAGCCATATCCGACCTCGTGCAACTCCGTCCCGAAGGCCTGTACTGCCCCGCGGGCCAGTTCTACATCGATCCCTGGCGCCCGGTGGCGAGGGCGGTCATCACGCACGGCCACGGCGATCACGCCCGGCCGGGCATGGGGTGTTATCACACCAGCGCCGAGGGCCTGCCCATCCTGCAATGGCGGCTGGGCGAGCAAGACTACCGCGTACATGCCTACGGCGAAGCCTTCACGCTGGGCGATGCGCGCGTGTCGCTGCATCCGGCGGGGCATGTGCTGGGCTCGGCGCAGATCCGCATCGAGGCCGGCGGGCAGGTATGGGTCGTGTCGGGCGACTACAAGCGCCAGCCCGATCCGACCTGCAGTCCGTTCGAGGTGGTGTCGTGCGACACCTTCATCACCGAAGCCACCTTCGGCCTGCCCATCTACCGCTGGCCCAGCGCCGCCGACGTCGCGCGTGACATCGCGCAGTGGCGTGACCACTGCGCCGCGCGCGGCGAGGCCGCCATCCTGTATTGCTATGCGCTGGGCAAGGCGCAGCGCGTGCTGGCGGAACTGAAGCCCTTTCTCGACCGGCCGGTGTATCTGCACGGCGCCATCGCCGCGGGCGTGGACGTATACCGGCAGGCGGGCATCGCCATGGCGGATACGCGCCTGGTCAGCGAGGCCGGGGATGTGCCCTCGGGCTTCGCGGGCGAGCTGATCCTGGCGCCGCCCTCGGCCGCCGGCAGCGCCTGGCTGCGGCGCTTTCGCCGCGCGCAGCACGGCTTTGCCTCGGGCT
The DNA here is from genome assembly GCF_900078705.1 of Bordetella ansorpii. Taxonomy (GTDB): domain Bacteria; phylum Pseudomonadota; class Gammaproteobacteria; order Burkholderiales; family Burkholderiaceae_B; genus Bordetella; species Bordetella ansorpii_A. The sequence continues at coordinate 472,856 of NZ_FKIF01000006.1, read as the reverse complement.
GGATGCGGCTGCGCGGCAACCGGCGCCGCCGCAACATGGACCGCGGCTTCATCGTGTCGGATCACGCCGACTGGCCCGACCTGCTGCGCACCATCCGCGACACCGGCGCCTCGCGCGTGATCGCCACGCATGGCGATACCCATGCGCTGGTGCGCGTGCTGAACGACAGCGGGGTGGCCGCCGAGACGCTGGCCACGCAGTATGGCGACCAGGAGCAGGCCGAGTCATGAAGCGTTTCGCCGCCTTGTACCAGGAGCTGGACCGCAGCACCGCCACGCTGGACAAGCGCGCGGCGCTGGTGGCGTATTTCCGCGACGCGCCGCCGCGCGACGCGGTGTGGGCGCTGTATCTGCTGGCGGGCGGCAAGATCACCAGCGCGCGGCGCAAGATCGCGGGCGTGGGTGAGCTGCGCGCCTGGGCTTCCGAGGCGTCCGCGACGCCCTCATGGCTGGTGGACGCCAGCTACGACCAAGTGGGCGACCTGGCCGAGACGCTGGCGCTGCTGATGCCCGATCCCGAGCACCCCGCGCCCGATCGCGGCCTGGCGGATTGGATCGAGGAAGTCCTGGTGCCGGTGGCCAACCGCGACGAGGGCGAGCGCCGCGAGGTGATCGTCTCCGCATGGCGCGGCCTGCCTTTCGCCGAACGCCTCTTGTTCAACAAGCTGCTGACGGGCGCATTGCGCGTGGGCGTGTCGCAGCGCATGGTGCAGCAGGCGCTGGCCGAGATGTCGGGTGTGCCCATCGCGCGCATCGCGCAGCGCATGCTGGGGGCGTGGACGCCCAGTCCGGCGTTTCTTCTGGCCTTGCTGAGCGCCGAGGAATTGCCCGGCGACAGGCAGCAGCCCTATCCTTTCTTCCTGGCCTCGCCGCTGGAGAATGATCCCGCCAGCCTCGGGCCCATCGGCGACTGGCAATTGGAATGGAAGTGGGACGGCATCCGCGCGCAATTGATCCGCCGCCATGGCGAGGTCGCGCTGTGGTCGCGCGGCGAAGAGCGGCTGGACGGCCGCTTTCCCGAGGTCGAGGCAGCGGCTGCGGCGCTGAACGTGGATTGCGTGCTGGACGGAGAATTGCTGGCCTGGGAAGAGAACGGCACTGGACCGATGGCCTTCTCCGCCTTGCAGACTCGCATCCAGCGCCTGAAGCCCGGTCCGAAATGGCTGGCCGAAGCCCCCGTGCGCATGCTGGCGTACGACCTGCTGGAGCTGCGCGGCGAAGACCTGCGCGAACTGCCCCAGGCCGAGCGGCGCGCGCGGTTGCAGGCCTTGCTGGCCCAGCATCCCGATCCGCGCCTGTGCCTGTCGCCCGCCGTGAAGCCCGCGTCATGGGAAGAGGCGGCATCGTTGCGCGAGGAGTCGCGCGAGCGCGGCGTGGAAGGCTTCATGCTCAAGCGGGCCAGTTCGCCGTATCAGAGCGGCCGGCGACGCGGCGACTGGTGGAAGTGGAAGGTCGATCCGCTGACCATCGACGCCGTGCTGCTGTATGCGCAGGCGGGCCATGGCCGGCGCAGCACCCTGTATACCGACTACACCTTCGGCGTGTGGCAGGACGATGCGCTGGTGCCCATCGCCAAGGCGTACTCGGGCCTGGACGACAAGGAGATCCTGGAACTGGACCGCTGGCTGCGCGCCCATACGCGCGAGCGCTTCGGGCCGGTGCGCTCGGTCGAACCCGTGCAGGTCTTCGAACTGGGTTTCGAGGGCGTCAACCTGTCCAAGCGGCACAAGTCGGGCGTGGCGGTGCGGTTTCCGCGCATCCTGCGCTGGCGGCGCGACAAGCCGGCGGCCGAGGCGGACCGGCTCGACGCCCTGAAGGCCCTGGCGCGATGAGGGCGCCCAAGCGCGGCTGGGACGCGCCGCTGGCCGATTGGTTTGCCGGCCGGGGGTGGAAGGCCGCGCCGTTCCAGCGCGAGACCTGGCGGCGCTATCTGGCGGGCGAATCGGGCCTGTTGCATACGCCGACCGGCAGCGGCAAGACGCTGGCTGCGTTCGGCGGTCCCGTGTTGCAGGCGCTGTCGGATCTCGATACGGCAGTATCCGGGGCCGGGCAGGGGCCGCGCGTGCTGTGGGTGACGCCCTTGCGCGCCCTGGCGGCCGACACCACGCAATCCCTGGCGCAAACCGTGCAGGAACTGGGCGTGCCCTGGACGGTGGCCTTGCGCACCGGCGACGCCAGCGCCCGCGACAAGCGCCTGGCCCGGCAGGGCAAGGCCGACGTGCTGGTGATCACGCCCGAGTCGCTGGCCTTGCTGCTGTCGTACGCGGATGCCTCGCAACGGTTTCGCGCGCTGCGTTGCATCGTGGTCGACGAGTGGCACGAACTGCTGGGCAACAAGCGTGGCGTGCTGCTGCAACTGTGCCTGGCGCGCCTGCGCCGCCTGTCGCCGGATACGCGTACCTGGGGCCTGTCGGCCACGCTGGGCAACCTGGACGAGGCGCGCGCGGTGCTGCTGCCGCAGGTGGAAGAGGCCGCCATGGTGTCCGGCGCGCCGCCGCGCAAGGTCACGGTGTCCACGCTGATGCCGCGGGGCGGGCGTGCGCTGCCGTGGGCGGGGCACCTGGGCCTGTCGCAACTGGCCGACGTGTTCGAACGCCTGTTCCAGGTGCGCGCCAGCCTGCTGTTCACCAATACGCGCGCGCAGGCCGAGCTGTGGCATCGCGCGCTGGAATCGATCTGGCCGGAAGACCTGGCCACGCTGGCGCTGCATCATGGCTCGCTGGATCCGAAGCTGCGCGCCACGGTGGAGGACGGCTTGCGGGACGGCAGCGTGCGCTGCGTGGTGGCCACGTCCAGCCTGGACCTGGGCGTGGATTTTCCCGCGGTGGATCAGGTGTTGCAGATCGGCAGCCCCAAGGGGGTGGCGCGCCTGCTGCAACGCGCGGGCCGGGCCAGGCATCGTCCCGGCGAATCCGGCCATGTGATCTGCGTGCCGGCGCAGGCGCTGGAATTGATCGAGTACGCCGCCGCCCGCCAGGCCATCGCGCGTGGCGAGATCGAGTCGCGCCCGCCGCCGCGCGGCAGCCTGGACGTGCTGGCGCAACATGCCGTCACGCTGGCGCTGGGCGGGGGCTTCGAGGCCGATGCCCTGTACGAAGAGGTGCGGGGCACGCATGCTTATGCGGCGCTGGAAAAGGGCGCCTGGCAGGCCGTCCTGGATTTCGTCGTGCAGGGCGGGAATGCGCTGTCGAACTATCCTGAGTTCCGCCGCGTGGTGCGGGACGAGGACGGCGTGTACCGTGTGCCCGACCGCCGCATCGCGCTGCGCCATCGGCTGTCCATCGGCACCATCACCTCGGACGGCTCCGTGTCGGTGAAGTATCTGCGCGGCGGCGGGCTGGGATCGGTGGAAGAGGGCTTTCTCGCGCGGCTGCGGCCGGGCGACCGCTTCCAGTTCGCCGGCCGCACGCTGCAACTGGTGAGGCTGGAAGGCATGACGGCCTACGTGCGCCGCGCCAAAGGCGGCGATGGCCCGGTGGCGACCTGGCAGGGTGGGCGCATGCCCTTGTCCACGCAACTGGGGCGCGAGGTGGAAGGTCTTTATGCCCACCCGGGCAGCCATCCCGAAATGCGCGCGGTTGCGCCCTTGCTGCGCATCCAGGCCGAGGCCAGCGCGCTGCCCGATACGGGCCGGCTGGTGGCCGAACGCATCGTCACGCGGCGCGGCACGCACCTGTTCCTGTTTCCATTCTCGGGCCGCGCCGTGCACGAAGGCATGGCCGCGGTGATGGCGTTGCGGTGGGGGCGGATGCAGGCCAACACGTTCTCGTACACCGTGAACGACTACGGCCTGATGCTGACGCTGGCCGAGCCCGCCGAACTGGACGAGGCCTTGCTGCGCCGGCTGCTGGACCCGCAGGGCATGGAGGACGACCTGCGCGAGGGCGTCAACCTGGGCGAGCTGGCGCGCCGGCAGTTCCGCGAGATCGCGCGCGTGGCCGGCCTGCTGGTGCCGTCGATGCCGGGCCGCGAGGTGAAGTCGCTGCGCCAGGTGCAGGCGTCCAGCGGCCTGCTGTACGACGTGCTGCGCCGCTACGATCCGGGCCACTTGCTGCTGGCGCAGGCGGAACGGGAGGTGTTCGAGCTGCAACTGGAGGCGCCGCGCCTGCTGGCCGCGTTGCGGGACTGCCAGGCACGCGCGCTGGCGCTGTGCGCGCCGCGCGCGTTGACGCCCCTGTCGTTTCCGCTGTGGACGGAGAGCCTGCGGGGCCAACTGAGCACCGAGACCTGGCAGGCGCGCGTCAAGCGCGCGGCCGAGCAACTGGAGAAACGTTATGCGCGGATCGCGGGATGACGCGCTGGCGATGACGCTGGCGGGCGAGACGATGGTGCTGCTGGGCGCGCGGGCGATGTACTGGCCGGCGCGGGACCGGCTCATCATCGCCGACCTGCACCTGGGCAAGGAGCATGTGTTCCGTCAGGCCGGCATCGCCGTGCCCCAGGGCGCCACGCGGGACGACCTGCAACGCCTGTCCGATCTGGTCGCCGAGACAACGGCCAGGGAGCTGTGGATCGTCGGCGACGTGCTGCATGGCCCCGCGTCGCAGGCGGCGTGGCGCGATGCGTGGGCCGCCTGGCGGCGGGCGCATGCCGGGCTGGACGTCGCGGCGCTGACCGGCAATCACGATCGCGCGCTGGATGGCGCGGACTTGGGCGTGCGCCAGTTGGGCGAGGCCTGGGCGGATGGGCCGTTCCTGTTCCGCCATCTGCCCGAGGCCGACGGGCAAGGCCGGCATGTCATCGCGGGGCATGTGCACCCCACCGCGCGCGTGCCTGGCGTGCCGCGCAGTTGGCCGGTATTCTGGCTGAAGCCTGGCATGACGGTACTGCCCGCGTACTCGGCGTTCACCGGCGGATACGCGGTCGAGGCGGCGAGCGGACGGTTGGTGGCATGCGTCGAGGGCACGGTGATGGCGCTGGGTTGACAGGCCGGTGGGGTGGGTATTTTTCTGGCGCTCATGTCCGAGCGGATGGCGCTATCGCCGCCTGGACAGGCATACGCGACAGCATTGCTGAACCTGATCCCTCCGGAACGGTCGGTTTCGGATTGCGCCGGCAACGGGCCGGCGCCACAACAGGAGTCGCCTGCATGACCACCCCCCGACATATCCGGCAGGCCGTATTCGGCGCCGGCGCGAGTGCCATGGCCGCCACCGCCTTCGCCGCCGCGGTGCCCGATTACGGTCCCAACCTGGAGCGCTTCGAGTATCCGCACGAGGTCAGGCGGTTCAGCCTGGATACCCAGGGCCAGAAGCTGGAGATGGCGTACATGGACGTGGCGCCGGCCCGGCCCAACGGCCGCACCGTGGTGCTGATGCATGGCAAGAACTTCTGCGGCGCCACCTGGGAAGGCACCATCGAGGCCCTGACCGGCGAAGGCTACCGCGTGGTGGCGCCGGACCAGATCGGCTTCTGCAAGTCCGACAAGCCGGCGTCCTACCAGTTCACGTTCCATCAACTGGCGGCCAACACGCATGCGCTGCTGGAGCACCTGGACGTGCGACATGCCGTGGTGATGGGACATTCGATGGGCGGCATGCTGGCCACGCGCTACGCGCTGATGTATGCCAAGGAAACCGATGCACTGGTGCTGGTCAATCCCATCGGGCTGGAGGACTGGAAACAGCGCGGCGTGCCGTACCGCACGGTGGACCAGTGGTATGCCAGCGAGCAGAAGACCGGTTTCGACGGCATGAAGAAGTACCAGAAGGGCACGTATTACGCGGGCCAGTGGCGGCCCGAGTACGACCGGTGGGTGCTGATGGCGGCGGGCATGTTGCAGGATCCGCAGGCCCGCAAGCGCGTGGCCTGGAATCAGGCGCTGACCTACGACATGATCTACACGCAGCCGGTGGTGCACGAGTTCCGCGACATCGCCGTGCCGACCACGCTGCTGATCGGCGAGCGCGACAACACCGCGCCGGGCAAGGATGCCGCGCCGCCCGAGGTCGCCAAGCGGCTGGGCAACTACGCCAGGCTGGGCCCCGAGGCGGCGCGCGCGATTCCGGGGGCCAGGCTGGTGGCGTTTCCCGAGATGGGGCATTCCCCGCAGATCCAGGATCCGAAGCGCTTCCACGAGGCGCTGATCGAATCGCTGGACGACATGGCGTCGCGCGGCAGGCGCTGAGCAGCGGCGGGACAGCGCGTACCCGGGCGCATTAAAGTGGTCGCTTCGACCCCGCCCGCGCCCATCCCATGACGCCCCGCCAGCTTCGCTACTTCCTGGAAATCGCCCGCAGCGGCAGCCTGTCGCTGGCGTCGCGGGTCCTGCGCATCGCGCAGCCCGCGCTCAGCCAGCACGTCACGGCGCTGGAAAGCGAGCTGGGCGTGGCATTGTTCGAACGGCATGCCAAGGGCGTGAACCTGACCGCCGACGGCAAGCGCCTGCAGCAGCGTGCCGCGTCCATCCTGGATCAGCTGGATTCGTTGAAGGCCGACGTGTTGGGGCCCGCGGGCGCGCCGCGCGGCCCGGTGCGCCTGTGCCTGGCGCGCTCGCTGGCCCCGGCGCTGGCGCCGCGGCTGATGCGCCGCATGGAGGCGGCCTATCCGGAAATCCGGCTGCTGTTGTCGTCCGGCCTGTCCAGCGACATCCGCACCGCGCTGGAAACCCGGCAGATCGACCTGGCGCTGATGCCCAATGCATTCGAATTGCCGGGCCTGCATTGCCAGCCGGTGTACGAGGAAGGCTTCTCGCTGTTCGGCCTGGAGTCGCTGTTCGCGCGGCCGGGCAAGACCATCGCCTTCTCGGCCATCGGCTCGCGGCCTCTGGTGGCGCCCGACCGGGACCATGACCTGCGGCGCCTGATCGAGCGCACGGCCGTGGACTTGAACTGTCCGCTGAACGTGAAGTACGAGATCAACGACCCCGAACTGAACTTCGCGCTGGTGCGAGACGGCGCGGCATTCGCCATCCTGCCCGACAGCACGGCGCAGGAGCTGATGCGCGGCAGTCCGGCCATCGGCGAACGCCGGCTGGTCAAGCCCGGCATCACCCGCGTGCAGTCCATCGTGCGGCTGGCCGATGGCGTGCCGGGCAGCGCCGCCACGGTCACCGAACAGATGCTGCAGGACGTGCTGCGGGACCGGGTCGCGTCGGGAGCCTTGCGCGGCAACCTGCCCGCCAGCAATGCTCAGGTATCGAGAAAAACTTATAACCAGCGCAGATAAATAATATTTGTCTTCATGGTTGGCCGCCGCTTACGCTGGCGGGCACAAGGCGTCCCGAACGCCGGCATAACGATGGAGACAAGTATGGATATGCATCGCAGGCGGCTGCTGGCCGCCATGGCGTCGGCCGGCGCCGTCGTCACCTGTACGGGCCTGCCCCTGGGTGGCGCGCGCGCCAATGGCATGACCCGCATCCTGGTGGGTTTCGCGCCGGGTGGAGCGGCCGACCTGGTGGCCCGTGCGCTGGCCGAGGGCCTGCGCGCCTCGGGTTGCACGGCCATCGTCGAGAACAAGGCGGGGGCCGGCGGCCGCATCGCCACGGACGGGCTGCTGTCCGCCAGCGACGGCAACACGCTGCTGTTCACGCCGTCCACCAACCTGACGCTGTTTCCGCACATCTACAAGGACCTGCGTTATACGGTCGATACATTCGCTGTATACGGCACCGCCTGCGAGTTCGACATGGGTTTCGCGGTGGGCGCCGCCAGCCCGGCCAGGACGCTGCCCGAGTTCCTGGAAATGGCCCGCAAGGACAGGCAGATGGCGGCCTACGGTACGCCCGGCACCGGCACCATCATGCACTTCCTGGGCGTGCTGCTGTCGCAGACCTCGGGAGTGCCGCTGACCCACGTGCCTTACAAGGGCGGCTCGATGGCGCTGACGGATGCCATGGGCGGCGTGCTGCCCATGCTGGTGACGACGCTGCCGGCCATGATTCCCATGCACAAGAGCGGCAGGATCCGCATTCTGGCGACCTCCGGCAAGGCGCCGTCGCCCGACGTGCCGGAAGTGCCGACCTTCGCGTCTCTGGGCTTTCCCGACTTGACGATCTCCGAGTACTTCGTCTTGCTGGGCCAGAAGGGAACGGATCCCGCTCGCGCCGCGGTGATGAGCGAGGCCATGGCGGTGGCCGTGCGGTCGCCCGGCTTCGAGCGCGCCGTGCGCCAACTGTATTTCTCGCCGCTGTCGACCGAGCCTCGGACGCTGGCCCAGCGGCTCAAGCGGGACGATGGCTTCTGGGCCGGCGTGGTCAAGCGCACCGGCTATACGCCGGAAGCCTGAGGCCCGGGCAATCCCCTTGATCACCGAAGGAAGCACCATGCGAGGCAAGAACATCGTCGTCATCATGTCGGACGAGCACAATCCCGAGTTCATGGGGTGTTCGGGACATCCTTTCATCCAGACGCCGCACCTGGACGCGCTGGCCGCGCGCGGCGTGCGCTTTCCCAATGCCTACACGCCCAGCCCGATCTGCGTGCCGGCGCGCGCCGCGTTCGCCACGGGAATGCGGGTGCACCAGACGCGCCACTGGGACAATGCCATGCCCTATGTGGGCGATCCGCGCGGCTGGGGCCATGTCCTGCAGGAACAGGGCATCACCGTGGAGAGCATCGGCAAGCTGCACTACCGCAACGAGGAGGATCCGGTGGGCTTCGACCGCGAGCACATTCCCATGCACGTGCTGGGCGGCTACGGCATGGTGTGGGCCTCGATCCGAGATCCGTACCTGCCGGTGGAGGGACGCAAGCGGATGCTGGGCGACCGCATCGGCAGCGGCGAATCCACCTATACCGCCTACGATCGCGACGTGACCGGGCGCACGGTGGATTGGTTGCGCGAGGCCGCGCGGGCCGGCAAGCCCTTCGTGCTGTACGTGGGGCTGGTGGCGCCGCATTTCCCGCTGATCGCGCCGGAGGAATTCTTCGCGCTGTACGAGCCCGGCCAGATTCCGCACGCCAAGCTGCATCCCAGGGACGGCTACGCGCGGCACCCCTGGGTGCAGGCCTATGCCGAGTTCGAACGCAGCGAAGAGACCTTCCAGAGCGAGGCCGAGCGCGTCAATGCGTTCCTGGCGTACTACGGCCTGTGCAGCTTCCTGGACAGCAACGTGGGGCGCATCACGGGTGCATTGCAGGAGCTGGGCCTGTCGGATTCGACGCACGTGGTCTACACCTCGGACCATGGCGACAACGTGGGCGCGCGCGGGCTGTGGGGCAAATCGACGCTGTACCAGGAAAGCGTGGGCATCCCCATGATCGTGGCCGGCCCGGACGTGCGGCCCGGCGTGTGCGAGACGGCGGTGGACCTGCTGGATCTCTATCCCACCATTCTGCAGGGCGCCGGCCTGGACCCGGCGCCGCGCATGGGACAGCGCCCGGGACGCTCGTTGTTCGAGCTTGCCGAGGCGCCCGTGGATGCGCAGCGGCCCATCCTCAGCGAGTACCACGCGGCGGGCAGCAACACCGCCGGCTTCATGCTGCGCAAGGGAGACTGGAAGTATCACCATTACGTGCGCTTCCAGCCCGAGCTGTTCAATCTGCGGGACGATCCTCAGGAATTGCACGACCTGTCCGCCGACCCCGCGTATGCCCATGTGCTGGCGGACATGCGCGCCGCGCTGTATGCGATCTGCGATCCCGAAGCCGTCGATGCGCGGGCCAAGGCCGACCAGGCCGCGCTGATCCAGCGCATGGGCGGCACGGAAGCGGCGTCCCGGCTGGGCTCCAGCGGCGCGACGCCCGCGCCCCGGCAGGCGGAGACCGCCGCATGAATGTGGACGAGCGGTATCTGAAGGACTGGAGCGGCCTGACGCGCGGCGTGCCTGCCGAGGTGCATCGGCCCGAGTCGATCGAGGAAGTGGCCGCGCTGGTGCGCCAGGCGGATCGTGATGGCCGCAAGATCACGGTCCAGGGCGGCATGACGGGCCTGGCCGGCGGCGCGGTGCCGGCGGACGGCGACCTGGTCATCAACATGGAACGCATGAACCGCATCGAGTCGATCGACGCGGTGGAGGGCGTGATGCAGGCGCAGGCAGGCGCCACGCTGCAGCAGGTGCAGGAAGCCGCGGCGCAGGCCGGCTGGTTCTTCCCGGTGGACCTGGGCGCGCGCGGCAGTTGCCAGATCGGCGGCAACGCGGCCACCAATGCCGGCGGCACGCAGGTGATCCGCTACGGCACCATGCGCGATTCGGTGCTGGGCATCGAGGCCGTGCTGCCCGATGGATCGATCGTCACCTCGCTGACGCGGCTGGTGAAGAACAGCTCGGGGCTGGACCTGCGCTTTCTGTTCATCGGGTCCGAGGGCACGTTGGGCATCATCACGCGGCTGACGCTGCGCCTGCAGCCCGATCCGGGCGTGCCCGCCGCCGCGCTGGTGCAAGTGCCGGACATGCCGTCTATGGCGCTGCTGCTGCGCCAGCTGAAACGCACGCTGGGTCCGCAACTGAGCGCCTTCGAGTTCATGTCACGGGCCTTCCTGGAGCAGGCCAGCGCATTGACCGGCGTGCCGTTGCCGCCGGGCGAGCCGGCGCCGTGGGGCGTGCTGGTGCAGGCGTCCGGCCTGGGCGGCCAGGATCCCGAGGCCGCCTTGCAAGGTGCGCTGGAAGCCGCGTTGGAGGACGGCACGGCCGTGGACTGCGCCATCGCGTCCAGCCTGTCGGATACGCAGAAGTTCTGGCGCCTGCGCGAGTGCATTCCCGAATTGATGAGCGCGCTCAAGCCCACCGTGAACTTCGATTGCGGGCTGCCGTGGGCCGAGATCGCGGGCTTCGTGCAGGAGATCGAGGCGCGATTGACGCAGCGTTATCCGGACGCCGCGCATCTGTTCCTGGGCCATCTGGGCGACAACAACATCCACGTGATGACGGGGCCGCACGCGCCGTCGGAATGGGAGGCCGTGGAGGAACTGGTGTACGGCGCGCTGCGCGGCCGGCAGGGCACGATCAGCGCCGAGCATGGCATCGGCTTCGTGAAGAAGCCGTTCCTGTCGTATACGCGCAGCGAAGGCGAGCTGGCTCTGTTGCGCAGGCTGAAGCACGCGCTGGATCCGAACGGCACCTTGAATCCCGGGCGCGTGCTGGACTGAGCCGCGACTACATCGGCTCCAGCCCCGCGCCCTTCACCACCGAGGCGTACCGCTTCATTTCGGAGCGGAAGTACGCCGCGGTCCGGTCGGGCGGCATCAGCAGGATGGTGTTGCCCTGCGTGGCCATGGCGGCCTTCACGTCGGGCGCGGCGAAGGCCACCTTCAGCGCCTCGTAGACGCGTTGCGTGATGGCCGCGGGCAGCCTGGCCGGCCCGGCCACCGCGAACCAGCCGCCGATCTCGTAGTCGGGCATGCCCTGTTCGCGCAACGTGGGCAGATCGGGCAATCCCGCCATGCGTGAGGCGCCACAGGCGCCGACGGCCGCCAGCGCGCCGCTCTTGATGTGCGGCAGCACGGACGGTAGCGACAGCACGCCCAGGTCGACCTGGCCGCCCATGAGGTCCGTCATCATCGGCCCGACGCCCTTGTACGGAATGTGGCGCACGCGCACGCCGGCCTGCTGCAGGTACATCTCGGCCGCCAGTTGCAGAATGGTGCCATTACCCGACGAGGCGTAGTTGTACTTGTCCGGCGCTTTTCTCAGTTCCGCCGCCAGCGCCTTCGCATCGCGCGCCGCCAGCTTGCGCGGATTGACCACCAGCAGGAAGGGCGTCATGCCCACCATGCTGATCGGCGTGATGTCCGCGATGGGATCGAAGGGCAGCGAGCGGTACACGCTGGGGAAGATCACGTGGTTGTTCGACAACATGCCCAGCGTGTCGCCGTCGGGCGCGGCGCGCACCAGCGCCGAGGTGCCGACGATGCCGCCCGCGCCGGGCTGGTTCTCGACCACCACCGTGCGGTGCAGCGCGGCCGACATCGCCGGGCCCGCCGAGCGCGTGATGGTGTCCACGCCCGAGCCGACGCCCACGGGCAGGATGAATTTGATCGGGCGGTCGCCCTGGGCGCGCAACAGCCCCGGCGCGCCCAGCGCGGCGGCGCCTGCCGCACCCAACGCGCCCAGCAGCCTGCGGCGGGCAAGGCCCGCATCCGGCATTTCCATGATGTTGTCTCCTCGTTGTTATGGGTACTACGATGCGGCGTCGTGGTCAGCGGATCGTGCCGCGCGCCTGCATGTCCTCGATTTCCTGATCCGTGTAGCCCAGCTTGCCCAGCAATTGCACCGTGTGCGCGCCCAGCGTGGGCGGGTCGCTGCGCACACCCAGCCGCGCGCCGTCCATCAGCAGCGGGAACAGGGCGGTGCCCACGGTCTGTCCCGCCTTGTCGCCGTCAGGTAGGCGGATGTCGGCCAGGCCGCCCGTGGCGCGCAGGTGCGGATCGTCGTACAGCGCCTCGGGCTTGGTGATGGGCGCGTAGGGCAGGCCGGCCGCCTCGAAGCGCCGGGCCAGTTCGGCGGCGTCGTACTCGGCCAGCCGCGCGCGCAGGTCCGGCAACAGGGTGGGCCGCGCCCGCACCCGGGCATTGTTGGTGGCCAGTGCCGGATCGGCCCTCAGGTCGCCGAAGCCGAAGGCGTCGCAGAAGGTGTTCCATTGCGCGTCGCTGACGGCGGCCAGGAATATCTGCTCGCCGTCCCGTGCCGTGAACACGTCGTACAGCGCCCAGGCGGACACGCGGTCGGGCATGGGCGCCGAGGGTTGTCCGGTGATGGCGTACTGCAGCATGTGCTGCCCGACCAGGAAGACGTTGTTCTCGAACAGCGCCGACTGCACTTCCTGCCCGCGGCCCGTGATGCCGCGCTGGATCAGCGCCGCCAGGGCGCCGATGGCGCCGAACATGCCGCCCATGATGTCGTTGACGCTGGTGCCCGCGCGCAGCGGATCGCCGGGCCGGCCGGTCATGTAGGCCAGCCCGCCCATCATCTGAACGACCTCGTCCAGCGCGGTGCGCAGGGCATAGGGACCGGGCAGGAAACCCTTGTGGCTGACATAGATGAGCTTGGGGTTGCGCGTCGACAAGCTGGCGTAGTCCAGTCCATACCTGGCCATGGCGCCGGGCCGGAAGTTCTCGGCGACCACGTCGGCGCTGGCGGCCAGCCGCCGCGCGGCCTCGGCGCCTTCCTCGCTCTGGATGTCCAGCGCGATGCTTTGCTTGTTGCGGTTGAACATGGGAAAGAAGCCCGCGCCCACGCCCAGCAGGTGGCGCGTGCGGTCGCCCTGCACGGGCTCGACCTTGATGACTTCGGCGCCCAGGTCGGCCAGTACCATGCCGCAGGTGGGGCCCATCACCATGTGGGTGAATTCGACCACGCGCAGCCCGGCCAGGGGCAGGGGGCGTTGCGGGGGGGATGTTTCGTGGGTCATGTGGGGATCTCCAGATCCGTGTCGATGCGGCGGGGCAGGCCGGCGCGCCACAGCGAGCCATGCATGGGCGTATCGCCCAGCCGGGATTGCAGTTCGGCGCGCAATGCCAGCAAGGCGGCCGTGTCCTGTCCAGTGGCCACGCCCATGCTTTGCAGCATGTGCACCAGGTCTTCCGTGGCGGCATTGCCGCTGGCGCCGGGCGCGTAGGGACAGCCGCCGATGCCGCCCAGCGAGGCGTCGAAGCGGTTCACGCCCGTCTGCAAGGCGGCCAGCGCGTTGGCCAGCGCCAGGCCGCGCGTGTCGTGGAAGTGCGCGCAGCACAGCCTGTCGCCGGCGATGGCGCGGGCGGATTCGAACAGGCGGTATACCGAGGCCGGATTGGCCTGGCCCACGGTGTCGGCCAGGCTGACGCGGTCGGCGCCGGCATCGAGCAGCGCCTGCATCAACCGCAGCACTTCCCCGGGCGCAACGCGGCCCTGCAAGGTACAGCCGAAGGCCGTGCCCACCCCACCCTCGATCAGCGCGCGCGACCCGCTGGCATCGCGCCGAGCGCGGATCTGTCCGACCATGGCCACGACCTCGTCGGGCGTCTTGCGCAGATTGGCCAGGCTGTGCGCGTGGCTGGCCGACAGCGGCACCAGCATCAGGTGCGCGCCCGCGTCCAGCGCGCGCTCGGCACCTTGCTCATTGGGCACCAGCACCGAGACCGACAGGCCGGGCAAGGTGCGCGCATAGGCCACCAGCGCACCGGTATCGGCCATCTGCGGCAACAGCCGCGCCGGCACGAACGAGCCGACCTCGATCTCGCGCTGTCCGGCGTCATGGGCCGCGCGGATCCAGCGTTGCTTCAGTTCGGTGGGCAATGTCCGCGGCAGGCTCTGCAGCCCATCCCGCAGGCCGACTTCCCGCACGATGGCGCTCGAAGGGAGCACGAGAGGCATGAAACGTTCCTGTCCAGGGCGATAAGGAGCGCCCAGTTTTAGATATTCTGGTTCGTGCTACAAGTGCAATTTTGGAACGTATGAACTTCCAATTGGGAATATCAGGAGCCGTCCATGCGCGACCTCGACATGACTTCGCTACGGTTGTACGTGACGGTGTGCGAGGCCGGCAACATCGCCCGCGCGGCCGAACGCGCCAATATCGTGGGCTCGGCGATCAGCAAGCGCCTGGCGCAACTGGAACACATCGTGGGCACACCGCTGCTGGTGCGCGAGCGGCGCGGCGTCAGCCCGACCGCGGCGGGCGAGACCCTGCTGGAACATGCGCGCGCCATCCTGGCCAGTTCGGCGCGTGTCGAGCGCGACATGGCCGCCTACGCCAGTGGCATCCAGGGACAGGTGCGGGTGCTGGCCACGGCGTCCGTGCTGGCCGAGTCGCTGGCCGAGGACGTCGCGGCCTTTCTGCAGGCGCCCGGGCACGGCAGCATCCGCGTCGACATGGAGGAACGCGTCAGCCAGGATGTGGTGCGCGACGTGCGCGAGGGCATCGCGGCGCTGGGCATCTGCTGGGACGCGGCGGATTATCGCGATCTGCAGACGCGGCCGTATCGGGGCGACCGGCTGGCCGTGGTGACGCATGCGGGCCATCCGCTGACGCGCCGCAAGCGCGTGCGCTTCGAGGACACGCTGGACTACGAGCACGTGAACATGCCGGCCGCCAGCGCCGTGCTGCGCATGCTGCAGGAGGCCGCCCGCGGTTGCGGCAAGCCCTTGCGCCACCGCATGACGGTCAGCAATTTCGATTCGGCGTTCCGCGTGGTGGCCGCGGGGCTGGCGATCAGCGTGGCGCCCGCCGAGGTGGCCACGCCGTACGCGATGGCGCATGGTTTGCAGGTGTTGCCGCTGGCCGATGCGTGGAGCCGCCGGCGCTTCGCCATCTGCATGCGCGACGTGCAGGCGCTGCCCGCCGCAGCCAGAATGCTGCTGGATCACCTAGTGGCCATCGGCGCCAAGGACGACGCGCGCTGACGTGCCCTGCCCAGGTGAACGCGGTGCTTTACGGCCGGTAAACCACGCCTTCCAGGTCGTCGTCGGCGAACGCGTCCGACTGCGAATAGTGGCCGTCGTACGGACCGATCTTGGTCACTTCCTGGCCGTTGCGCAGCACGATCTGCAGGCCGTGTTCGGGCTCCCAGTCGCAGTTGCACGTCAGCGAGGCGTAGACCAGGCCGTCCTTGGCGCGGCGGCCCAGTTCGATCTCGCCGCCGAATTCGATGTGCCGCCACACGTCGGCGGGCGAGGCGATCTCGGGCATGTCTTCGTCATCCCAGGATTCGCGCATGTCCTGGTAATAGCGGTAGATGTGGTCCTGCGCGGCCTGCAGCACCGAGACGTCGCAGGCCAGCAGGTTCTTCAGGGCGGCGTCGTAGTCGTCGGGCCGGTCGTCATCGTCGTAGTCGTCGGCGAACACGCCGAACTCCTGGCCATCGAGCATGGGCAGCTTCAGGAGTTCGCCCTCCTGCCAGTCGGGCAGGTCTTGGTCGGATGGTTGCATGGCGTTCCTCGGTGCGGGGTGGGCGATCGGCAGGCCGATCAGGGACTGACCGCGCGATGTTAACCGCCGTGCGAGACGGGAAACGACATTCCTGGGGTGTTCCGGACGCAAGGGATGTCGGCTAACGTTGTCGCTGGACTTCCGGGAGACCAACGCGATGCCCAGCCAGACGAGCAAGACGTCGCCGAAGACGGCCAAGACAGCGAAGCCGGCGGCCAATACGACAGAAACGGCGTCCGCCAGCACTTCCAGCAATCCCCTCAAGCTGCTTTCCGGCGGGAACCCGCAGACTCCCAAGGGCGACGGCGATGCACCGGTACAGGCCTACATCGCCGCCATGCCCGAATGGAAGCGCGCCATCGGCGAGCACCTGGACGCGCTGATCGTGCGCACCGTGCCGCACGTGCGCAAGGCGGTGAAGTGGAACACGCCTTTCTATGGCATCGAAGGGCAAGGTTGGTTCATCGCCTTCCACTGCTTCAACAAGTACGTGAAAGTGACGTTCTTCAAGGGAACGTCGCTGGAACCGCCGCCACCGGGCGAATCGAAGAGCGAGGGCGTGCGTTACCTGGATATCCGGCAGGACGACGTCATCGACGACGCTCAGCTGAGTGCCTGGATACGGCAGGCGTCGCGGGTCACCGGTTGGGTGCCATAAGTGCGCTGTCCGTCGCCATCAGAAAAGCGCGATCAGCGTGGCCACGGCTGCTCCCAGATAACACCATTTCACCCCATCAGGCAGTGTGGCGTTAGCCCGATATCCGGTACGAAACCGTCTATCCCGCCGTGGTGTGAGCACATTTGCAGCAATGAGCAGGACTGTGGCGATCACCGCAGGGAAAAGACCGCCTGAATTGGGTTCGGGGTTGTTCGAGTGCGAGGGTGTGGCTGAGGTGGCCGATGGCGGGGTGTGTTGGGGGGCAGGTGGCTTGGGTGGGGCTTGAAGGGCTGCCGCTGGGCGGCTTGCTGGCACGCGCGAATCCGCGCGCGGGGCAGGCTGTAGCCCGCCCGGTGCCAGGTTTGGGGAGGGCGTGGCTTGCGCCTCGTTTAAGGAAGCCTGGGGAAGCGACCGGGAGACAGACGGGTTCGCGGGCGGTGCAACCGGTATTGGAATAGGGGGAATGTCGCGCTTGGATGTTTCCGAGAGCGATGCCGCTTTGTTCTGACCGATTTCTGTTTCTGCTCGGACAGCTTGCAGCGTTGATATGCGTGCGTCGTAGGCTCGTACCAGGCACGTTGGATCCATGCAGGCTTGACGAGTCGATGCCAGCCATTCGCGCTGGCCCTTAGACAATGCCGATGGCTGTGATGTCCTCTTAAGGGCTTTTTGATACTCGTTCCCTAGGACCTTATCGAGGGCCTGCAGCCCCTGGCTACTGCAGATCATGCTCTCGATCCGTTCAAGAGAACCGGAACAGTCGATTTCGCTAGCCTGCGCATCTACGTGCATCAAGGCCAGTGAAAGCACCAAGAGAAATCTAGTGAGAGACATAGGGTCAGGACACTACCGATAGATCCGCATCCGCCCGCGCCAATTCCATGGCGGCGTCTTGCAGCGCCGCATGCAGATGTTGTCGGCGTGTCGTCACGATGGATTTGATCTTTTTCAGATCAGCCAACCCCTGTTGGAGAGATTGGGCGATGGCATGTTGGCGCATTGTAATGTCGGCTTCGAGCTTTTGCAGGCTGCGGGCGTCTATGCCGGTATTGGGATTGAATCTGAACCCCCGTTCGATGTCCTGGCGCCAATCCATCATTTTCTGCGCCAGCTTAGGGCCGAAGCCAGGCACTTGCTGCACGGCATGCATCGTCACATCCGCGGCGGTTTCGATGCCATAGGACTCCAGCATTGCCTTTTTGGCCGCACCGATACCGGAAATAGCTGCGTGTTCGATATCAAACTGGTCAAGATATGCCTGCAACGCTGCGGCCTCGCGATTCTGCAGCAGGGCCTGATAGCGCTTTTGGCGCTGTGCTGGGAGCTGCGAGAATTCAGCATGCAGACTCTTCAACTCGTTCAGCCTCCGGTCGAAATCATTATTGGCCGATATCTGCTCCCAGCTTTTGCTCAATCCTGCATAGGTTGAGCGGGCTTGCTCGTACCTGTCGCGCAGTGGCTGCACTTCGCTTGCGCTTCCTCCTCGCCCGGCAAACCATCTGGCGACAGAGAAGGCTATAGCGGCCCACAGGAACCAAAGATCGGGACGTAATGCCAGCCCAAACGCGAAAATCGCGATTCCTCCTCCCAGGCCCACCTGGCGCGTTTGTTTGCGCTTCTGTTGGGCGGCCTGGACTGCACTGGAGGTGGGAGGTACGTTGCCGGGCTTTGGAGCGGCGGGGGCGGGGCCTGGCGACACGATGGCAATGATCTGCGCCCAGAGCGCGTCTGGGGTCAGGCCGTTGCCGGTGGCAGTGGAAGAAACCCCGATGTTCTGAGGCAAGAACAGGGTTATCCCCGCGCGTTCGATTGCGCACCAAGGGCATGCGCCCGATCCGGATAGGTAGTAATGCGCGGTATTCGCTGAGCAACGAGCAAACGACTTTTCTATCTCCGAAAGCGCCGTTACCCATTGCTTGGCTGTCGGTCGCCCTGAGCTGGCACTTCCCCCATTTCCAAACGCTTGCTCCCAGAGCTGCATGATGGAGGAGGATGCGATGCTGACGGGTGGCGTGTAGGGCGGGGGTTGCATGCCCGTGGCCGATTGGTTCTTCGCGTAGGCATACCGGAACTGGCTGATCGCCTTGGCGATCGGCATCTCTTCAGGGCCCGCGTATCTGCCTGCATAGGGATGCCGTCCCATCATGAGCAACTGGAAGATCAGAATGCTCAACCCGAAGTTGTCGTGATTCGCGGTGCGAGGTGTGATCTTGAACGATTTGCCTTGCAGTTCTGGTGGCGTGAAGTTGTCTACGCCGACCTCGCACAGGAAGGTGCGGCCGTTCGCACGCACTTGGAAACTGTCGCAGTCGATCAGCTTTACCGTGGCATCGGCGGCGACTCGGACTCCGCCGTGATTGACATCGCCGACCAGACAGCCCGTGTCATGCAATGCCGCGAACGCGCGTGCCGTATTCAGCGCAGTGCGAACGAGCATGCGCCAGTCTGCCTGAGGGAACTCCGCCAGCCTCGTCTTGGGGCCGTACAGGGCGTGTATGTCCTTGGTTCCCCGCATGTTCCTCATCAGAAATCCGGCGGTGCCACCGTCCGGGCGATGCAGGATTTCGGACGGCCACGCGGTCAAGGCGTCGAGCGTGGGCGTTCTCAAGCTGCGCATCACGGCCAGTTTGTCTGCTCGCTCGGTGCTGATGGCGCCAAGATATATTTTGGCGACTGTATCCGGCCGGTTCGCCACCTCGTAAACGGCCCCCTCTCCTCCTTTGCCGAGCAGGTTGCCCAACTGGACGGGACCGGATGCGTCGAAAACGCGGGGGGTATTCATTGCAGGCTCTTTTACTTCGGGCAGCAGGCGTCTGGTTGCTGCTGTGTTTGCCATCGGGAGGCCAGCAACAGCGTCTTGTCGTCGTCAGTTCTGCTGCAGATCGCTGGCGATTCCAGATACTCGGCAAGCTTCATTGAAAGCGGGATGCTGTGACCGGATTCAGGCAGTGCCCGCAGGGCGGGGAACATGGCATTGAAGAACGGGCTATGGACCGTCTGGCTGGCGTAATGCAGCAGCAGCGCTTCTAAACCGTCCGTGAAGACAGCGAGCTCTTTGACTTCGTCCTCTGCGCATTCGAACTGGAAGTTCTTCAGTGCAGTGGGGTCGGTCAGGAAGACGGTCGTGTTGATGTACTCGCCGTGTTGGGGCCAGAAGACATAGGCCCACTCCAACTCTCCAGACCGAACCACGATAGCGCCGTCGCCGATTTGGACATAAGCGGCATGCGTAGGGGAGATCGCTGCTGCCAACAGCGTGCAGGCGAAATCTCTGCTTGCCAACTGGCGGCTTTGCGCCTCGGCCTTGATCAAGGCCGCGATTTCTTCAAGCCAGGATTGCACGGTATTGCGTTCTAGCGATGCGAGAGCCTTGCCGCTTTCCACGAAGCATCGAAACCGCGCGACGAGTTCCTGGCAAGCCAGTTTGGAGCCTTCCTCGGAATGGGATGCGCTACCTGCGCCGTCGGACGCGGCCAATACCAGCACATCTTCAGGGCCTTCGATCAGCGTCCACAAATGTGCGTCCTGACACGGCGTCTGATTCTTGGCATGCGAGGTGCCAGCTACGGAGGTGGCGATTGTTCGCCACAGTTCCGGAGCCATCAGACGGTGGCCCAACCATCGGGGGCGGCGGGGTTGTCGAGGGGAACGGCATCGCCCGGCGTGGAACGGGATACGGAGCCCATCGAGTTCGACAGCCATTGGAACAATTCGCGGAACTGCAGTCCTTTCAGGTTCAGTGGCGCCCGAACGGAAATCTGCTTGAGGATCTCCATGTTGGCGCCTTGGATGCCGACCGCAAAGAACTGGAAGTTCCTAGTTGCCTCGCCTTCTCGAACCATGGCGGCGGCGTGTTGCCACGAATCTGTAGGAGCCCCATCCGTGATCAGGAAAACCCACGGGCGGTAGTAGGAAATGCCGTTGCGCCGATAGGTGTCTTTGCGTTGCCGGATCATTTCCAGCGCTTGTTCGATCGCAGCGCCCATCGGCGTATCGCCGGTAGCCTGCAGAACCGGAGGGAAAAAGTTATCGGCAGTCACGAAGTCAGTGACGGTTTGGACCGGGCCGAACGTAACGATGCCGACCTCCACCCGCTTGGATGCCATTGCATCTGCGGTGAGTTCTTGCTTGAACTGTTGCAAGCCGGCATTCAACTCGTCCAACGGACGGCCGCTCATAGAGCCGGACGTGTCGAGAATCAGCAGGCAAGGACACCGGTTCTCGGGATTCTCCGCAAACTCCACCGCCGCGAAAGGCATCTGATCAAACTCACTCATGAATTTTCTCTAATTGTTTCTTTGGTATCTCAGTATATACAATGGGTTGAGCTGAAAGCGATTATTTACCGAGAGATCCGTGGATTACGGGGTGCGCTCTCTTTAACTGACTTGATATTATTTTGTAATAAAAAGGGGCTGGCCTCTTTTCATGAGGGACAGCCCTTATCTGTGAGTATGTCGCCGCGTGCTGGGCGGCGATAAATCTTCGGGGGCTCTATCACCCCGGAATCTCGGGCTCCACCAGCCGCGCCAGCTTGGTCAGCGATTCCTGCCAGCCCAGATAGCACATCTCCACGGGGATCGCTTCGGGAATCCCCGCCTGCTCGACATGCATCTCGGTGCCGCCCGTGACCGCCTTCAACTGCACGGTCACGGTGATCTCGCCAGGCAGGTTGGGATCGTCGAAGCGGTCCGTGTAGCGGATCCGCTCGTTCTGCATCAATTCCAGGAATTCGCCGCCGAACCCGTGGCTGTGCCCCGTGCCGAAGTTGCGGAAGGACATCTTGAACGTGCCGCCCACCTTGGCCTCCATGTGCTCGACGCTGCACGTGAAGCCATACGGGGGGAGCCATTGCGCCACGGCGTCGGGTTCGAGGAAGGCGCGGTAGACGCGGTCGCGGGTGGCGCGCAGCACGCGGTGGAGCTTGACGGTTCCGGTAGCCATGATGATTCACCTTTCAGGAAGAGGGGGGTGTATAGCCACGACGATCCGGCGTTGCCGAAATCGACATGAATCCATCTAGGGAAAACCCTAGTCGAGCAACACACAAGGTGTCCACGCTTTTCGCCGCCTTCCGCATTTCGCTAGAATTGATACTAATTCTTATTTGCGACACGGGCCGAGAGCCTTTCATGAGCGGACTCACCATGCGCCAGGCGGTGCACGATCTTTACACCGAACACCATGGCTGGCTCAAGTCGTGGCTGGCGCGCAAGCTGGGCAATGCGGTGGACGCCGCCGACCTGGCGCACGACACCTTCCTGCGCCTGATCGCTTCCCAGCGCGCCGCCGCCCTGCGCGACGAGCCCCGCGCGCTCATCACCCATATCGCCAAGGGCCTGGTGGTGGATCATTGGCGCCGCCGCGACGTCGAGCAGGCCTACCTGGAGGCTATCGCGCATCTGCCCGAGCCGCAGGCGCCGTCGCCCGAGGCCGGACTGATCATCGTCGAGACATTGATGCGCATCGACGCCATGCTGAGCGGCCTGCCGGTCTTCACGCGCGAGGTCTTCCTGATGGCGCAGCTGGACGGCTGCACGCTGGCCGAGATCGCGCTGCATACCGGCAAGCCGGTCATCACGGTGCGGCGCCATGTGCAGAAGGCCTTGGTGGGCTGCATGGTGGCCGCGCAATGACGGCGGGCGCGCTGCCCCCGCAGGCCTTGCTGGAAGAGGCGGCCGACTGGGCCGTGCGGCTGCGATTCGAGGCGCCCGGCGATGCCGAGCGCCAGGATTTCGCGTGCTGGCTGGCGCGCAGCGAGGCGCATGCGCAGGCCTGGGCGCGGGCGCAGTCGGTACTGGGCGTATTCGACCAGGTGCCTGCCAGCGTGGCCGGACGCGCGTTGCGCGGCACCACCCTCCAACGCCGCGGCCGGCGCGCGCTGCTGACGCTGGGCCTCGCGGCCGGGCCGCTGGCATGGCTGGCCTGGCGCGAGACGCCGTGGCAGGCCTGGACGGCGCAGGTGACCACGCGCACCGGCCAGCGGCGCGACCTGCATCTGGACGACGGCACCCTGCTGACCCTGAACAGCGGCACGGCGATCGACGTGATCTACACCGCAAACGAGCGCCGCGTGGTGCTTCAGTCGGGCGAGATCCTGGTGGCGACCGCCCGCGAAACGTCCGCCCATTACCGGCCCTTCATCGTGCAGACCCCGCAGGGCGAGTCGCAGGCGCTGGGCACGCGCTTCACCGTGCGGCTGCTGGACGACCGCACGCGGGTGGCGGTGTACGAGCATGCGGTGCGGGTGCGTCCCACCGCTGGCCAGGCGCTGCGCCTGGAGGCCGGACAACAGGCCGAGTTCGACCGGCGCGACGTGCGGGCGCCGTCGGCGGCGGACGAAGGCGCCCTGGCGTGGCGCCACGGCATGCTGCTGGCCCGTGACATGCGCATGGACGCCCTGGTGGAAGAGCTGGGACGCTATCGTCCCGGCGTGCTGCGCTGCGATCCGGACGTGGCGGCGCTGCGGGTGTCGGGCGCCCTGTCGCTGGACGACACCGACGCGGCGCTGGCCGCGCTGCAGGCGCAACTGCCCGTGAGGGTCCGGCGGTTCAGCCGGTATTGGGTGTCGGTGGGGCCGGCGGCCTAGCCTGCGCCGACGGCCTGCGCGGCCTGCTTCAAAAATATCTTCGATTCAGGTGATCACTTTTTTCGTCTCGTCCGGAGTAGGGGATAGAGGCGCGTATGCGCCGCCTTCATGCCCTAGACGAAAGGATTCCTGACATGGCACCGCTGACCCGCGGCTTCACCGTTTCCCAACCTGCTTGCGCGCGCCTCTTGCGCGGCGGCGCACTGGCGGTGGCGCTGGCCGCCGTGTGGCCCAGCCTGGCGGGCGCGCAGTCCGCCGCCGCACCGGCCCAGGCCGCGCGCGGCTATGCCATCGGCGCGGGCCCGCTGGGCGACGTGCTGGCCCAGTTCGCCGTCACGGCGGGCGTGCAGTTGGTGTTCGATCCGGCCTTGCTGGCGGGTCGCCAGAGCGCCGGCCTGCGCGGCAATTACGGGGTGCAGGCCGGTTTCGACCATCTGCTGCTGGGCAGCGGTTTTCGTGCGGTGACGGGCGGCGCGGGCCACTACACGCTGCAGCCCGAGCCCTCGGGTGCCGTCGTCCTGCTGGCGCCCGTACGCGTACAGGGTGCGAGTGCGCCCGTGACGACCGAAGGGTCGAACAGCTACGCCAGCGAGGCGGTCAGCGTGGGCAAGGGCGCGCAGCGCCTGCGAGAGATCCCGCAATCGGTGTCGGTGGTCACGCGCAAGCAGATGGACGACCAGAACATGAACACGCTGGCCGACGCCATGCGCAACGTCACGGGCATCACGGTCGATACCTTGAGCAGCGGCTCCGACCTGCACGGTTTCGTCTCGCGCGGCTATACCCTGGACACGCTGCAGGTGGACGGCCTGAACTATCCGGCGGGGGCGGGTAACCTGTCCAGCGGCATGGACCTGGCGCTGTATGACCGCATCGAAGTATTGCGCGGCCCGTCAGGCCTGTATCAAGGCACCGGCGAACCTGCCGGCAGCGTGAACCTGGTGCGCAAGCGTCCGCTCAGTGGCTTCGCTTTCGAGACGCAGGCCACCGTGGGCTCGTGGGACTACTACCGGGCCGTCGCCGACCTGAGCACGCCGTTCGATGGCGAAGGCAAGGTGCGCGGGCGCTTCGTGGCGGTCTACAACGACCGGGGCTCCTATGTAGACGGCGTGGACATGCGCCAACCCACGCTCTACGGTGTGGTCGAGGCCGATCTGGGATCGCGTACGACGGTGGCCGCGGGCGTGGCCCACCAGCGTTCGAAAAGCCGTCCGGCCTTCGGCCTGCCGCTGTATGCCGATGGGTCCCTGCCTGACGTGAAGCGCTCGACCAGTCTGTCCGCCGACTGGGCGCGCGTCGAGGAGGAGACCACCGAACTGTTCGCCGATCTGGAACACCGGCTGGGGGGCGGCGGCGTCATCAAGGCCAGCGTCTTCCACCGCGACATCGACAACCCCACGCGCCTGACCACCTGGCCCAACTCCGCAGTCAATCCCACGAATGGCAATACCAATGTGGTCGCCTGGTCGTACCGCAACCATTGGAAGACCACGGGCGCGGACTTGAACCTCAACCAGCCGTTCACCCTGTTCGGTCGCCAGCACAGTTTCCTGGTGGGCGCAGACTACGCCTACACGATCAAGGATTTCAGCTACGGCGGCGGTGCGCTGTTCCCGACAAACATCCATGACCCCAATACCGGCTTCGCGCAGCCCGACATGGCGCGCATCAGCAGCAGCGAGGGCCGCGTCAGCCAGGTCGGCGCGTATGGCCGCCTGAACGTGCAGGCCACCGACTGGCTCAAGCTCATTGGCGGGGCGCGGGTGTCGTCGTGGAAGAGCGACGCGCGCAACAATAATCCGTACTTTGGCGACTTCAGCCAGAACGTCGACCGCGTCCATGCCCGTACCACGCCGTACGCGGGCGTGGTGGCCGACCTGACCTCCGAGCTGTCGGCCTATGCCAGCTACACCAGCATCTTCCAGCCGCAGACCAGCACCGACGCGCAAGGCCGCACGCTCAAGCCGCGCCAGGGCCGCCAGGTGGAAACCGGCCTGAAGGGCGAGTTCCTCGAAGGCCGCGTGAACGCGCATGCTGCGCTGTTCCAGATCGTCGACCGCAACCGCGCCATGACCGATCCGGACAACCCGCTGTTCTCTATCGCCGCAGGCAAGGTGCGCAGCCAGGGCTTCGAAGCCGAGGTCAGCGGTTCGCCGCTGCCAGGCTGGAACCTGATCGCGGGCTACGCCTACACCGACACCAAGTACCTGGAGGCCAACGATAGCCAGAAGGGCCTGGCCTACAGCACCATCACGCCGCGCCATGCCATCAACCTGTGGAGCCGCTATGCCTTCCAGGCAGAGACGGCGCGCGGCTTCAGCGTGGGCGCGGGCGTGCGTTACAACAGCGGTTTCTACTACACCAACGGCACGACGCGCTGGGACCAGGGCAGCTACACCGTGGTGACCGCGCAGGTGGGCTACCGCTACGACCGGCACCTGGACGGCACAGTGACCGTGGACAACCTGTTCGACCGCAAGTACTACGACAAGCTGGGCGGCCTGACGCGCCAGAACTACTACGGCACGCCGCGCAGCGTGATGCTGAACGTGCGCTACCGCTACTGACCGGCGCGCGGCGGGCGGGTCAGCTTGCCGATCTGCCGGATGCCCAGCAGCGCGATGCGATAGATCCAGATCGCGGCGCCTGCGCTACCCCAGCACCTGCGGATTGCGCTGCCACACCGAATAGCACAGGAACCCGGCGAAGCTGACCCACGCCAGGTACGGCAGCAGCAGCACGCCGGCCAGCGGCGCGGCCCGCCAGAACCCGATCAGCGTCGCCACGATCAGTACCCACAGCAGCACGATGTCGGCAACCGACAGCGCGCCCAGGTGCCAGACGAAGAACAGCCAGCTCCAGAGGGCATTGACGGCCAGTTGCACCACGAACAGCGTCAGCGGCTTGCGTTGCGCGCGCCAGCCGCCCTGGCGCCAGCACAGCCAGGCGGCGATGCCCATCAGGGCGTACAGCGTGGTCCAGACGGGGCCGAACACGCTGCCCGGCGGCGCCCAGCCGGGTTGATCCAGGCTGCCGTAGAACGAGCGCGCCTGCACCGAGGCGATGGCGCCGAGGGCCGAGGCGGCGAAGCTGAGCGCCAGCCAGCCTGTCAATCCGAATATCTGCTTCCGGGTAGAGAAAGAGGTCATGCGCGGCTCCGGCCTAGGGTCGATGAGGCAGTGTAGCCGTCATCCATTTCCCAGAGGCCGGCCGCCGCGCGATCAACTGCGGAAGCCCGGGTCGCGGCGGTCCAGGTAGCGCAGCATCGCCGGCCACTCCATCTCGCCGAACGGGCGGCGGGTGGTGGGCTTGTACAGGTGGCAGGTCTTGTCGATGACGGCCTGCGGGGGCGTGACCAGTTCGACGCCGCCGGCCAGCGCGTCGACCTGCGCCTTGCAGGCCATCTCCAGCCAGTACATGCTGTTGAACGCCTGGGCGATGGTCGCGCTGGCGACCAGCAGGCCGTGGTTGCGCAGGATCATCGATTCCTTGTCGCCCAGGTCGCGCACCAGCCGCGCGCGCTCGTCCAGGTCGAGCGCCACGCTTTCGTAGTCGTGGTAAGTGATGTCGGCGAAGCGCAGCGAGGTCTGCGTCAGCGGCAGCAGGCCGCACTTCATGGCCGACACGGCCATGCCGGCGCGGGTGTGCGTGTGGATGACACAGCCCACGTCGTGGCGCGCGCCGTGCACGGCGCTGTGGATCACGTAGCCGGCCTGGTTCACGCCGAACTCGGGATACGGGTTGTGCAGCACGTTGCCTTCGATGTCGATGCGCACCAGGCTGGACGCGGTGATCTCTTCGTACATCATGCCGTACGGGTTGATCAGCAGTTCGTCGTCGGTGCCGGGAATGCGCGCCGTGATGTGGTTGTAGATCAGGTCGCTCATGCCGAACACCGCGATCAGGCGGTAGCAGGCGGCCAGGTCGACGCGCACCTGCCATTCGGAATCGGAAATGCCCAGCGGACGTTCGGGCAGGGGATGCGGTTGGTTCATCGGGATTTGGCTCCTGTTTCTTTTACGAGTTGGCCCCACATGGCGTAGTCCTGTT
Organism: Bordetella ansorpii; assembly: GCF_900078705.1. Taxonomy (GTDB): domain Bacteria; phylum Pseudomonadota; class Gammaproteobacteria; order Burkholderiales; family Burkholderiaceae_B; genus Bordetella; species Bordetella ansorpii_A. Next base: position 445,772 of record NZ_FKIF01000006.1, on the reverse strand, counting down.
TCATCATAGTCGCGAATGCGGCCGGGCTCTCGCTCAGGCGCACTTCCGAACCGATGGTGGTCATTTTCCGGCGCACCTCGGGGTCCTTCATGACGGCCTGGGTGGTGTCGAACACCTTTCGCACGATGGCGTCGGGCGTGCCCGCGGGGGCGAACAGCCCCAGCCAGGCTCCTACCTCGAAGCCCGGGAAGCCCTGTTCGGCCACCGTGGGCACGTCGGGCGCCAGGTCGGTACGCCGGCCCTTGCTGACGGCCAGGGCGCGCAGGCGCTGGCTCTGGATCATGGTGAGTTCCGAGGCCAGGGTGTCGAAGGTCATGTCGACGTTGCCGCCAATGACGTCGGCCTGACTTTGCGAGCTGCCCTTGTACGGCACGTGCGTGAGCTTCATGCCGGTCTTGGATTGCAGCAGGGCCATGATCAGGTGGCTGTTGGTGCCCACGCCGGTGCTGGCGTAGGTGAGCCTGCCAGGCTGCGACCTGGCCAGCGCGATCAGTTCCTGCAGGGTCTTCGCCTTGAAGTCCGGGCGCACCACCAGCGCGTAGGGCAGCCAGGTGGTCTGCGTGATGGGCGCGAAGCTGCGCGCGCTGTCGTAGCCCACGTTGTCGTACATATGCGGGTTGATGCTCATGGGGCCGGACGCGCTCAGCAGCAGCGTGTAGCCGTCGGGCGGCATGCGCGAGGCGGTGGCCGCGCCCAGGCTGCCGCCCACGCCCGGCTTGTTCTCGACGATGACGGGCTGGCCCCAGCGCTTGCTGAACTGCTCGGCCAGCAGGCGCGCCACCATGTCGGTGGAGGTGCCGGGCGGAAAGCCGATGTAGAGGCTGACCGGCTTTTGCGGCCAGTCGGCGGCGTCGGCCGCGTGTGCGGTGGGAAGGGCAATGGCCGTGCATGCTGCCAGCGCGCAGAAGGCGCGCATGGCGAGGCTGCGAAACGTGTGCATCTTGTCTCCGTTTATGGGTTATGGCCGGACCTGCTCTGGGACCGGCCCTCTAGCCTAGGGGCTGCACGCGGCGCGGGGCTATTAGAAATGCAGAAAGGGAGAGTTAGGCAGAAGTGAAGCAGCGCTGCCCGGCGGCGCCAAGACGGGTGCGCGCGGGGCGCCGTGTCCGCATCATGGTTCAGAAATGAACGCCGGGCATGCAGAAATGGCAGTTCCCAGACGACCAGGCAGGCACCACCATGGCGGCTTCGAGAACCGGCCGAAGCGGCCTCATCAGGAATCGACGACATGAACAAGTTGAAGGACAAGGTTGCCATCGTGACGGGCGCATCCAAGGGCATCGGCGCGGGCATCGCCCGGCAGTTGGCGGCCGACGGCGCCAAGGTCGTCGTCAACTACGCCTCGGGCAGGAGCGGCGCGGACAACGTGGTCGCCGACATCGAGGCCGCGGGCGGACGGGCGGTGGCGGTCGCCGCGGACGTCACCGACAAGACGCAGGTCCAGGCGCTGGTCGGGTCCGCCATCGAGAATTTCGGGCGCCTGGACATTGTGGTGAACAATTCCGGAATCTATCGGTTCGCCAGGATCGAAGAGACCACCGAGGCGCTCTATCGCGAGCAGTTCGACGTCAATGTTCTCGGCCCGCTGCTGGTCGCCGGCGCCGCCGTGCCGCACCTGGGCAAGGGCGGCAGCATCATCAACATCAGTTCCAACGTGACGAGTGTCCATCCGGCCGACAGTGCCATCTACACCGGCACGAAGGGCGCGATCGACGCGATCACCGGCGTGCTGGCGCGCGAGCTCGGCCCGCGCGGCATCCGTGTCAACGCCGTGAGTCCCGGCCTGGTCGAGACCGAAGGCACCCGCGCGGCCGGGGTGATGGGCTCCGGGTTCCAGGCCTGGAACGAGGACCAGACGCCGCTGGGCCGCATCGGCCAGGTGCGGGACATTGCGCCGATCGTCTCCTATCTGGCGTCGGACGATGCCGGCTGGGTGACGGGCGAGATCATCCTGGGGTCGGGGGGCATGCGCTGAGGCGCCGCATGCCCTGCCCAGGCTCGACGATGAAAAGGCCGCCCGGCCGCGCGGAGCGCGACGGGGCGGCCGGTCCAGAGCCTTTCTGGCGCCGTCGGGCTTAGAAGTCGATCTGCGCCGACAGCATGACCGTGCGCGGCGCGGCGGCCGTGGCGAAGGTGCCGCTGGCCAGCCAATAGTCGCGTCCGGTCACGTTCTCGACGTTGGCGCGGAACACCACCGAGCGGCCCAGCACTTCGGTGCGGTAGCGCGCGCCGACGTCGAAGCGGGTCCACGACGGCAGTTCCAGCGTGTTCTCGGCGTTGAACGGCGTGGCGGCGGTGTGGATGACGCGGGCGTTCAGGCCCAGGCCGCGCACCCAGGGCAGGTCCCAGTCCACGCCGGCGCTGAAGGCGCGCTTGGGCACGCCGTTGGCGTCGTTGCCGTCGTTCACGCCGCCGGCCGTGCCGCTGAGCGTGGCGTCGTAGAACGTGGCGCTGGCCATCAGGCGCAGGCCGCGGGTCACTTCGCCGACGGCCGTCAACTCCAGGCCGCGGTTGCGCTGCTCGCCGTTCATGCTGTAGACGTTGGTGAACGGGTCGGTCACGGCGTTCGGGCGCTCGATCTGGAAGACCGCCACGCTGGTCATCAGCGCGCGGTTCCAGTCGACCTTCACGCCAGCCTCGTACTGCTTCGACTTGTAAGGGGCGAACACTTCGCCGGCGTTGGCGGCGGTGGCGGGGGCGGTGCTGCCGCGGGTCAGGCCGGCGGTGTAGTTTCCGTACACCGACACGTTGCGCAGCGGCTTGACCACGATGCCGGCCACCGGCGAGTTGGCGCTTTCGTCATACGACGAGGTGACGCTGCCCGCGGCATTGAAGTTGTCCACCGAGACGTTCTGGCGGCGCACGCCGCCCGTCAGCAGGACACGGTCGTTCAGGAACGAAATGGTGTCCGTGATCGCCACGCTGGACAGTTCGGTTTCAGAGGCCTTGCGCGGGCCATGGCGCTCGCCCGTCATGGGATTGAGCGGCGAGGGATTGTAGATGTTGGACGGCACCGAGGCGCTGGCGGGCGCCGACAGGTAGAAATTGCCGGCTTCCTGGTCCAGGCGCGTGCCCGAGATCGTGACCAGATGCTTGACGCCGAAGGTATCGAACTTCAGGCGGGTACCGATCTCGCCGGTCTTGTTGCGCGAGTAGGCGTCGTACCACGCGTTGGTCACTCGGAAGTTGCCGTTCATGTCGGGCGCGTTCACGCCGCGCGCCGCGGGGAAGTCCTGCTCGGTCAGGCCATAGCGGTAGCCGCCGGCCGCATACACCGTTACGTGGTCGGAGATGTCGTACTCCAGGCGGGTGGCGACCGTGGAGTCGCGGAACATCAAGGCGGCGTCGGGGTAAGCGATGCGGTGGCCGCTCGGCGCCTTGGGAATGCCCGTGTTGGTCGGGCGGAAGCCGAACTGCGAGCGGAAGCCGTCCGTGTCCTCGCGTTGCGCGTAGGTGTCCAGCGACCAGCGCAGCTTGGGCGAGCGGTAGTCCAGCGCCAGCGCGCCGAAGCCGAACTTGCTGTAGCCGCTGTCCAGGTTGGTCTGGCCGTTCTTGTACACGCCGTTGAAGCGGATGCCCCAGGCATTGTCCGCGCCGAAGCGGCGGCCCACGTCCAGGTGGGTGCCCAATTGTGATTTGCTTTCGTAGGTGCCGGTCACGCGCGTGATCGGCTCGTCGGTCGCCTTCTTGGTGACGATGTTGATGCTGCCGCCGATGCCGCCGCTGGGGCTGATGCCGTACATCAGCGTGCCCGGGCCCTTCAGCACCTCGACGCGCTCCATCACGGCCGTGGGCACGCGGTTGCCGGAGGCCAGGCCGTACAGGCCGTTGAAGCCCACGTCGCCGCCGGCCACGGAGAAGCCGCGGATCTGGTATTCCTCGCTGAAGCCATTGGTGGAGGTCAACGCGCGTACCGACGAGTCGTTGACCAGCACGTCCGACAGCGTGCGCGCCTGCTGGTCTTCCAGCAGTTGCGAGGTGAAATTGACGGTGCTGAACGGCGTGTCCATCACGTCCGCCGTGCCCAGCACGCCCAGGCCGCCACCACGGGCCACCTGGCCGCCGGCCATGGGCGGCGGCAGGTCGTCCATGGTGGTGCCGGTCACCACGACGGGCGCAAGCGTGGTGGATTCGGCCGCGTGAGCGGCCAGCGGCAGCGCCAGGGGCGCGGCGGCCAGCGTGCCGATGGCGGCGCGGGCAGCCATGCGTGCTGAAGCTGCGCGGCGCAGGGAACGGAGGGATTGGCGCTTGGGCGCGCGGGGGTCTTTCATGATGGCCTTTTTGTCGTTGTCAGCGGTAAGGGTTGAGGCGATGGCCTCGTCCGTCACGGGCGCGCGGGCACGGCGCCACGACGCCGGGCCGCGAGCGCGGCCGGCGTTGCCGGACGAGGGCTATTTCTGGGGAACTGCGGGGGGCGGGGCGGGCCCGCCGGCACCCGCGCCGTACAGCTCTCTGGCGGGTGAAAGAAGAGGGAAATACTGTTGCTAATAAGAATTGTTATTATTACAGAATGTATATAAAGGCTGTCAAGATATAGTCAGGAAAGCGACATGTAGCGTGGCAATCAAGCAACGCCATGGCGTTGCTTTGCGCCTCTGTCAGGCTATTTGCGACATGCGATTGCCGGGCCAGGCCGGGCGCGCCGTGCCCGCCGCGGGGCGAACAGCGGCGGCCGGCCGCGCCACTGGCCCACTTCCGTGGCGCGCGGCCCGGTGTGTCCCTTGCGGCCCGGCGGGGCTCAGGCCTCAATATCCGGCCGGATATCCATCCTTGCGATGGTCCGAGGCCGCCAGATAGCCGCCTTGTTCCAGCTTCATGGCCAGTTGGGCGCTGCCGAACTCCAGGTCGAAGCGCTCGGAGACTTCCACGTCGTGGCCGGCGGCGCGCAGGAACGCCACGGTGTCGGCCGGGCAGTTCCATTCGACGGCCACGCCCACGTTGTCGTCCTTCACGCGCCAGCGCGGGGCATCGCTGGCGGCCTGCGGGTTCTGGCCGAAGTCGGCCAGGCGGCTGACCATCTGCACGTGGCCTTGCGCCTGCATCGAGCCGCCCATCACGCCGAAGCTCATCAGCGGCTTGCCCTGTTTCATCAGGAAGCCGGGGATGATGGTGTGGAAGGGGCGCTTGCCCGGCGCGACCACGTTGGGATGATTGGCGCGGGTGGAGAAGCCCCAGCCGCGGTTGTGCAGCGCGATGCCGGTATCGGGCACGACCACGCCCGAGCCGAAGCCCTTGAAGTTGGACTGGATGAACGAGACCATCGTGCCCTGCTGGTCCGCGGCGGTCAGGTAGACCGTGCCGCCGTCGTGCGGATTGCCCGGCTTGGGGGCGCCCGCGCGGCGCGGATCGATCAACTTGGCGCGTTGCGCCAGATAGGCCGGGTCCAGCAGGTCGGCGCTGGACAGGCGCATGTGGTCGGGATCGCCGACGTGCTCGTGCAGGTCGGCGAAGGCCAGCCGCATGGCCTCGATCTGCAGGTGCATCGTCGCGCCCGTGTCGGCGCCCGTGGCGGGCAGGTCGAAGTTGTCCAGCATGCCCAGCGCCATCAGCGCGCCGATGCCCTGGCCGTTGGGGCCGATCTCGAACAGTTCGACGTCGCGGTAGCGCACGCCGATGGGCTCGACCCAGTCGGCGCGGTGCGCGGCCATGTCGGCCTCGGTGATGTAGCCGCCCGTGCCGCGGGCGTGCCGGGCGATGGCCGCGGCCAGTTCGCCCTGGTAGAAGCTGTCGCCCTTGCTGCGCGCGATGCTTTCCAGCGTGGCGGCCTGGCCGGGGCAGCGGAAGCGCTCGCCGGGCCGCGGCGCGCGGCCGTTGGGCATGAAGGCCTCGGCGTAGCCGGGCTGCCCGGCCAGCTTGCCGACCTGCTTGTCCCACTGGCGATGCACGGTGGGCGAGACCAGGTAGCCGTCGCGCGCGTAGCGCAGGGCGGGCTCGAACAGGTCTTCGAAGGGCAGCGAGCCGAAGCGTTCCCAGATGGCGCGCCAGCCGGACACGGCACCGGGCACGGTGACGCTGCCCCAGCCGATCGGATCCATGCCGTCCAGGTGCGCGAAGCGCGAGGTTTCCCAACTGGCGGGCGCGCGGCCCGAGGCGTTCAGGCCATGCAGCTTGCCCTGGTGCCACACGATGGCGAACATGTCGCCGCCGATGCCGTTCATGCAGGGCTCGACGACCGTCAGCGCGATGGCGGTGGCCAGCGCGGCATCGATGGCGTTGCCGCCGCGCGCGTACATCTGCAGGCCGGCGGCGCTGGCCAGCGGCTGCGAGGTGCTGACCACGTTGTCGGCCAGCACCGGCTGGCGTTGCGAGGGATAGGGCAGTTGCCAGAAAGGCGTGTCGGAAAAAGGCATGGCGGTCGTATCCATCATATGTATTACCCCTTGTGTGATCGATGTCGGGCGCCCGGGGAAGTCGCGTGCTTGCCTTCAGCGGCCGTCCCGAACGATTCTATGTATTGCCCTTTCCGCGAGCAATAACAATACTTCGCGCGCAGATTGCCTTGTTGCACGGATCGGCCCATGCCCGGCACCGCGCATCGCTGTTTCCTGCTGGTGGTCCGGCACGGCCGCGTCAGGAACGCGGCCGTGCCGCGAGCCATGGCGGCCAAGCGAGGATAATGCTGGGTTGATGTTGCTTCATCTCAGCAGGATTCCATGACCGAAACCTTCCATTTCGAAGCGGGCAGCGCGCCGCTTCTCATCTCGATCCCCCACCTGGGCAGCCTGATTCCCGAGGCGCAGCAGCCGGCGATGACCGAACTGGCGCTGCGCTCGGGCGATACCGATTGGCACCTGGACCGCCTGTATGCCTTCGCGCGTTCGATGGGGGCGTCCTTCCTTTGGGCGCGCTATTCGCGCTACGTGGTGGACCTGAACCGTCCGCCCAACGATGAAAGCCTGTATCCGGGCCAGGCCAAGACGGGCCTGTGTCCCACGCATACCTTCGATGGCCAGCCGCTGTATCGTGATGGCCGCGAGGCCATCGACGTGCAGGAGCGCGACGCGCGCCGCGATGCCTATTGGCGGCCCTACCACGCGCAGTTGCGCGCCGAGATCGACCGCCTGCGCGCCGCGCACGGCAAGGTGATGCTGTGGGAGGCGCACTCCATCGCCAGCGTGATTCCGCGCCTGTTCGACGGCAAGCTGCCCGACCTCAACATCGGCACGTCGGCGGGCGCGAGCTGCGCGCCCGCGATGGAGGCGGCCATCCGCGCGCAACTGGAGGCGTGCCAGGACTACACCTGGGCGATCAACGGCCGTTTCAAGGGCGGCTACATCACGCGCCATTACGGCGCGCCTCGGCAGGACGTGCACGCGATCCAGCTTGAGATGTGCCAGTCGACCTACATGGAAGAGCGCCATCCGTATGCCTGGCGCGAGGACGACGCGGGCAGGGTGACGCCCGTGGTCGAGCGCCTGGTGCGCGCGGCGTTCGAAGGGATGTAGAGCGGACGCGGCGGCTAGTGCGGCGGCTAGCGCGGCGGCCAGTGCGGCGGCCAGCGTCGCCGATCGGAATGCGGAAGGGGCCGCTGCACGGGATGCAGCGGCCCCTTCCGTTTCAGCCGTCAATAGCGATGCGGGTTGTCGGGACGGTGGTCGTGGCGGTTCGGCACGCCGTCGTGATCGCGGTCCCAGCCGCCACGGGCGTAGACCCAGCGGCCATGGTCTTCACGCCAGACCGGCGCCCGGTAGACGTAGCCGGGGCGGGCCTTCAGCCAGACGCCCTGGGTCCAGACGTGGCGGTTGCGATGCCATTCCCAGTGGCCGGGGGCCCACACGTAGCCGCGGCGCGGGGCCGGCACCACTTCGACGCGGGGCGGCGGGGGCGCCACGCCGATCGTGACGGAAACCTGTGCCTGGGCGGTCGAGGGCACGGCGAACGTACCCAGCGAGACGGCGGCGGCCGCGGCGGCGGCCATGGCGAATTTCGTGTAGCGGTTCATGTCGGGGTCCTCCTGAGAATCGGCCCGCCGGCGGCTTTTCAGCGGATGCCTGGGCGCGATTTCATTATCTCGGCACGCACCTGACTACGCGGTTACTGCGGCGATCTTTTGGATTTCAATGGATTTCGCCGCACACGCCCGGATTTCAATTCGTTGCGCCGGTCGCCTGCCAGGCGTCCCTCAGGCTCGGGCGACGTCGATCCAAAGGCGCGTCCTGACGACTTGCTGCACCAGTTCGAATACGTTGGCAGGCATCCTGGCCGGCACCACGATCCGTTGGATGAGGGTGCCGAGATCGACACGGAGGTAAGGCAGTGTCCGCTTTCTTCTGGGCCGGGCCGATGCCACGGCGCATAGCCGGACACGGTGGGCCCGCGAGGCGGGCGGCGCCGTCCCCGCATGGGCGGACATGTCGAAGTGCAATTGTGTGTCGTCCGGCGGCAGGACCGCATCGTGCAACGCGGCCAGCGTCGAGCAGACATAGACGTCGAAGGCTTGCGTCGCGGGCAGGGCGTCCGCGGCATCGGGACAGAGCCATTCCTGCGTCCCCAGCACCATGCCTGGGGCCCGGGTCGGCGCCACGGCCGGCGGATCGAGCCGAAGGCGGCTGAATTCCAGCAGTTCCATGAGTTCGAGGAAGGGCAGGCAGCGCATCACGCGTACGCTGGCGCTACTGTCCGGACCCGGCGCCTGGACCGGGGGCGGGAGGGAGGGTCGCTGCATGAACGGGCTCTCGTAAGGAAAACGGGCCGCCGTCTCGACGGCGGCCCGGCGCGGCGCTACTGCGGCTGCTCCTGCATCAGCTGGCGCAGTTTGCGGCGGTTGCGCATGGTCGAGTAGACCAGCCATGCGGCCAGCGCGAAGATCGCGTAGATGAATCCCGCGCTGATCGGCCGGTCGACGAAGATCCCCAGGTCACCGCGAGACAGCAACAGTGCGCGGCGGAAGTTCTCTTCGACCATGGGGCCCAGCACGAAGCCCAGCAGCAAGGGGGCCGGTGAAAAACGCAGTTTCAGGAACAGATATCCGAGCACGCCGATGACCAGCACCATGCCCACGTCGAACAGTGCGTTGTTGGTGCTGTAGACGCCGACGCAGACGAAGAACAGCGCGGACGGGAACAGGTACTTGTACGGCACCTTGAGCAACTTGGCCCACATGCCGATCAACGGCAGGTTCATCACGACCAGCAAGGCGTTGCCGATCCAGAAGCTGGCGATCAGGCCCCAGAAGATGTCGGCATGTTCGGTGACCATCTGCGGTCCGGGCTGGATGCCGTGGATGATCAGCGCGCCCAGCATCAGCGCCATGACCGAGTCGCCCGGGATGCCCAGGCTCATGGTGGGGATGAAGCTGGTCTGCGCGGCCGAGTTGTTGGCGGCTTCGGGGCCCGCCACGCCTTCGATCGCGCCGTTGCCGAAGCGCTGCGGCGTCTTGGAGACGCGTTTCTCGATGGCATACGACATGAACGACGCGATGGTGGCGCCGGTGCCCGGCAGGATGCCCAGGATCGATCCGATGGCGCTGCCGCGCGCGATCGGCGCCGCCGATTTGCGCATGTCGCCGGGTTCGGGCCGCACGGACATGCGCTTGCCGGCGTCGACCGTGGTCGCCTTGCCGATGCGGTTGACGTTGGCGAAGAAGTCGGCCAAGCCGAACAGGCCCATCGCCAGCGCGACCAGTTGCACGCCATCGCTGAGTTCGATGATGCCGAAGGCATAACGGATGACGCCGGTGTTGACGTCGGTGCCGACCACGCCGCACAGCAGGCCCAGGAAGACCATGGCCACGCCCTTGACGGCGGAACCCTTGGCCAGCGTCGCGCCAGCGAACAGGCCCAGCATCATCATCGAGAAGTACTCGGCCGGCCCGAACTGGAACGCCACCTCGACGAGCAGCGGCGAGAACAGGATCATGATGAGGATGCCCGCGCACGCGCCGATGAAGGACGACATGACCAGCATGAACAGCGCCGACCCCGACTTGCCTTGCCGCGCCAGCGGATTGCCGTCCAGGCAGGTGACGGCATGCGACGGCGTGCCGGGCAGGTTGAGCAGGATGCAGGTGATGCCGCCGCCGTACTGGGCACCGTAGTAGATGCCCGCCAGCATCATCAGCGCGGCGGTGGGCGTCATCGCATAGGTCAGCGGCAGCAGGATCGAGATGGCGGCCAGCACGCCCATGCCGGGCAGCACGCCGATCAGGTTGCCCATGAAGACGCCGAACAGCGACCAGGCCAGGTTCTCCCACTGGAAGGCCACGGAGAAACCATGCAATACGTTATCTAGCAATTCCATGTGTCAGCCCCAGCGGAACATCGGGAACTGCAACTGCAGCGCCCAGGAGAAGACCACGGCGGCGAACAGCGTCATGGCCGCGGCGAGGATGGCCGCGGACTTCGGCGAGTTGGACGTATCGCCCATCGCGGCGGTGAATACCAGCGCGAAGGCCGCGGGCAGGAAACCCAGGTAGTGGCCCAGCACGATGAACAGCCCTATGCCGCCCGCGATGCAGGCCATGCCACGAAGCCGCTGGCGGCGCGTGGGCTGCGGCAGGTCGGCGGCGTGAGCGTCCTCCAGCACTTCATCGGGGTCGGGGCTGAGCGGGACCAGCACGCCCAGGACGACCAGGAAGCAGCCCACCATCAATGGAAAGTACCCGGGTCCCATGCGGGCCAGTTCTCCGATGTTGTAGCTGTAGGCGTGCAGGATCGTCAGCGCGCCGCAGCCCGCGATCAACAGTCCTCCCCACAAGTCGCGTTTGATTGTCGGTATTCGGTTTCGCATCGTGTTTGCCCCCTTTGGTGGAATCGATCGCCGTGCCCCGTCCGGAACGCCGGCGGGAAGAGCGGGCACTGTAAGAAGGGGGGCTTGCAATCTGCTTTCGGGGGGCGGGGCGCGAAGGCCGGGTAACTACCAGGTCCGGCGCCCGCGGCTTGCGGTGGTGTTCATGAAAGTGAACATGTTCACGGCGGGCCTGTCCGCGAATCCGGACATTTGTCGATGGCCGCGCCGGCAGGCGCCCGACGATGCGTGAGCCGGCACGATTCTTGTCTGGTCCGCATCCGTTTTCCATCGCTTGCAAAAAATCCATGCATCCGGCTCGCCTCGCGCGCGGGCATAATCGGAGGGTTTTGTCGTTGGATATCGCCGTGATCCGCCTGGGCCGCCTGCCGCTGACCGTACGTATTCCCCTGGCCGTGGCCGCCTTGTTCCTGGCCATTGCCGGTGCGCTGATCTCGCTGGCGCTGCACGGCCTGTCGCGCCAGTTCGACAAGCAGATCGCGGATATGGGACAGGTCTATCTGGATGGCCTGTCGGCCGCCGTGCTGCCCGCGGTACGCGCGGGGGATCGTGCCCAGATCGCCGACGTGCTCGAGCGCGCCCTGGATACGCACGTCGGGGTCGTCGACCGCACGCTGGCGGTTGTCGGCAACGACGGCCAGGCGCTGGGCCTGGTGGCACGGTATCCCGAGGTCGAGTCCATTCCCTACGCCGCCACGCTGGGGGCGGCTTCCGGCGGGGCCGTGCTGAGCGAGCACGCCGATGGCGTCTGGACGTGGCGCGCGTTGGACCAGGATCATCCGGAATTGGGTACGGTCATCGCCAATCTGGACGTGGGCGATTTCCTGCGCCAGCGCCGCGAACTGGCGATCGAGCTCGTGCTGGTCGGCCTGGCCATCAGCCTGGCGGGCGCGGGGCTGGGCTTCGTGCTTGCGCGGCGATTGCAGCGCCCGATCATGCTGTTGACGCAGCGGCTGCGCGCGGCGCGGCGCGAGCAGCCCCGGCAACTGGGGCCCGAGACGTTCGCGCACGATCCCGAAGTGGCCGATCTGCTGGCCGCCTACAACTGGATGGTCCAGGGCGTGCAGGAGCGCGAGGCCCTGGCTGGCCGGCAGGCCCGGATCGAACGCGAGGCGCTGTTGGGGCGGATGTCGGCGGCGCTGGCCCACGAGATCCGCAACCCCCTGGGCGGCATGCGTACGGCGTTGCAGACGTTGCGGCAGTTCGGCGACCGCCCGCACGCCAGGCACGAGTCGCTGGCGTTCGTCGAGCGTGGCGTGGATGCGTTGCAGGCCGTCGTGGATGCCAGCCTGCGCACCTTCCGGCCCGGCGATGGCTGGCAGCCCCTGAGCGCGGCGGACATCGAGGACGTGCGGCTGCTCGTGTCCGCGCAAGCCAGCCGCAAGGCGGTGTCCGTGCGCGTCGACAGCGCGTGGCCGCCGCAGGAGGCCGCCATGTTGCCAGCGGCGCCCGTGCGGCAACTGTTGCTCAACCTCGTGCTGAATGCCGTGGCGGCGTCTCCGGATGGCGCTGTCGTGGGCGTGCGCGCGCATGCGGGGCCTCGCGCCCTGGCGATCCACGTATGCGACCAGGGCCAGGGCTTGCCCGAGGCCGCGCATGCCGTGTTGCGCGGCCAGGCGGCAGCCTGGAGCCAGGCGTCCGCCGGCCAGCGCATGGGGCTGGGCATCGTGCGTGATCTGCTTGGCGGCCTGGGCGGCGGCTTGAAACTGGGCGGCGGCGCCGGCATGGGCACGCGCATTTCGGTTTGGCTGCCGTATTGGCGGACGGAGTTGCATTCATGACGTATTCGGACGTGCTGCTGATCGAGGACGACGCCGTACTGGGCGGCGCCTTGCGCCAGCGCCTGGAGCTCGAGGACATCTCGGTCCAATGGGTATTGAACTGCGCCCAGGCGATCGAGCTGCTGCGCCGCACCCGCCTGCATCCCGCTTTCGTGCTGGCCGACATCCGGCTGCCGGACGGCTCGGGCGAAGACCTGTATCGACGGCTGATTCCCTACCTGTCGCGCACCACGGTGGTCTTCGCCACGGCGTACGGCGACATTGCCCAGGCGGTGCGGCTGGTGGCCGCCGGCGCGAACGATTACCTGACCAAGCCCTACGATGCCGACGCGCTGGTGGCGCGTATCCGTCTGGCGGTCGACCGGTTCGGCGATCCCGAGCGCCCAGCGGCCGTACAGGACAATCCCTTCGCGTCGAGCCTGCGGACCGCCGGCACCGCGAATGCCATCGAGCGACTGGCGGGCGCGGACATGCACGTATTGCTGGAGGGCGAGACGGGCGTTGGCAAGGATCTGGCCGCGCGCTACATGCACGCGAAGTCGCCGAGAGGCGGCGGCCCGTTTGTGGCGATCAATGGCGCGGAACTGAACGATGCGCTGGCCGAGACGCAATGGTTCGGCCATGTGAGGGGCGCGCTGGGCGCCCCGGCCGCCGCGCGCGACGGCGTATTCGCGCAGGCCGCCGGCGGTACGCTGTACCTGGACGAGGTCGGCGAGCTGCCGCCCAGGGCGCAATCGCTGCTGCTGCGCGTGCTGGAGAGCGCAGGCTATCGTCCCGTGGGGGCGCCGGCCGCGCTGCCCGTCGATTGCCGGGTGGTCGCCAGCACCAATGCGGATCTGGACGCCGCCGTGGCGCAGGGCCGTTTCCGCGCCGATCTCTATTACCGCCTGGCGGCGGGCCGGATCATCCTGCCCGCATTGCGCGAACGCCTCGACGACATACCGGTCCTGGCGGACCGGTTCCTGCGGGAGCAGCGCGTCTCGGGCCGTACGCGCGCATCGGGATATACCGGCGCCGCCCTGGCCGCGCTGGCCGAGTATGACTGGCCCGGCAACGTGCGCGAACTGAAGAATCGCGTGGCGCGCGCCGCTGTCATGAGCGATGCGCCGCTCCTGGATGCCCCGGATCTGTTTCCCGAGCGGCGCCTGCGGGATACCGGCACGGAGGATCTGGCCGCCGTGCGCCAGGATGCCGAATGGCGGGGCATCCAGCGTGCGATCTCGGAGTCGGGCGGGCATCTCGGGCACGCGGCCAAGCGGCTGGGCATCTCCCGCACCACCTTGTGGAAGAAGATCCGCCAGGCGCGCGGGCAACAGGAGGGTTGAAGCGGGGCGGCGCCGGTTCGCGCGCCGGGAAAAGGCGCGGCCAAGATGTTCGCAAACGTAGCGGCATCGCCGGGCCGGCGCGATGGCGGCCATGGCCAGGACGGCACATCTTGTCACGCCGTACTGGCTATTCGGCCGGGCATGGGCCAGAATCGGGGCGAGAGCCAGTCTGGCATTGGATACGTATCGAGTGGGGAGGAAAAACATGCGGACAATCACGGGCGCCATCCTGGGCACCATGTTGGTCGTGGCAGGCCATGCGCAGGCGGGCACGGCGGAGCAATCCCAATGGAGCGATACGCGCGCACCGCTGTCCGGCCTGCCTTGCGCGGGCGCCGCGCAGGCCAGGGCCACGCCGGTCAGCGACTCCATGGACCCCGGGCAAGGACCGCATGTCTACGATACGCTCGAACGCCTGGTGGAAAGCGGCCAGATCATGAATCTGCGCCACACCATGACGGGCGCGGACCTGTGGCTGGCCGAGCCGCCTGGCAAGCGCTGCTCGCCGGGCACCGCTTCGCGCCGCGGCAAGTGTTCGTCCTGATGGGCATGGCGGCTGGGCAGGCACGTTCGTGCGGCGCAGGTCCCGTGGCCGTGCGCGTCAGCGAGCCTTGCGGCCACCCTTGCGATTGCCGTCCAGCTTCGCCACCAGCAGGCCCGCGGGGTCGCCGGCCTGGCACAGCCGCTCCAGTGCCGCCAGGCTGTCCAGATAAGTCATGAACTGGCGCAGGTACTCGGGCGACACGGTGCGCATCAGCGAGAGCGAGCGATGCACGATGTTGCCGGCGTTCAGCGGGCCGGCGTTCTCACCGGGAACCTGCCGCAGGGATTCCCGCACCTGTCTGTCGGTGCGCAGGTGTTCCCAGATGGCGCGGAAGTCGTCCAGGGCCGCGAGTTCGGGATAGGCGTCCTGGTGTGCCTGACCGGGCTTGGCGTCGCCTTGCTGGCTGTCGCGGGGGCGGCCGCGCAGATAGGCCGTCAAGGCGGACAGGGTCTGGTCCTGCACGGAGGCGCCGTGTTCTTGGGCGTCCGGCTTCCGTGCCGCTTGAAGCGCATCAGAAGTGGCCTGTCCGGACGACAGGGCCTGGTCTGCATGGACCGCCTGGCTATGTTCGGAGGCCGCCTCGTCTTCCTGGGGGACGGTGCTGGCAAGCTCGGCTCGATGCGATTCGCCATACGCTTTCACGTAGGCCGCGATCAATGTGGCAACGCGTTCATCCAGCACTTTCCGAGCCGCCCCGCAATAGCCCTCGGCGCGCTGCGCCAGCACTTCGATCAGTCGAAAGCGTACCGGGTCCCGGCGGTCCAGGCCGCCTTCGCGCCAGGCTCGCAGCGTGGCCTGGGCCGTGGTCATGGAGCCTTCGGCACGTCAGGCGCCGCGGTCTGGCCGGGTCCGGGCGCGGCAAGCTTCTGCCCGATGGTCGCTGCGGGCGCCTGTGATGACGATGGCGTGGGCGCGAGGCCGGCTCCCGCGCCATGCCCCGACGTGGCATCGGGCTTGCGCACCGGCGCGATCTCGACGCGGCGGTTCCTCGCGCGGCCGTCGGCATCGTCGTTGGAGGCGGCGGGCTGCTGCGAACCGAATGCGGCCGAGAAGACGGACGAAGGAGGAATGCCTTCCTCGATCAGCACGCGCGTCACCGTCAGCGCGCGCTGCGCCGATAGTTCCCAGTTGTCGGCGAAGCGGCGGTTGTTGTCGTGAATGGGGCGGTCATCGGTGAAGCCGCTGACCATCAGCATCTCGTCGCGGTCGCGCAGATAGGCGGTCAGCGGGCCGGCCAGGCTGCGCAGCAGGTCGCGGCCCTCGGGTTGCAGTTGATCGGAGTTCAGCGCGAACAGCACGTTGCCGTTGATGCCGATGCGGCCGTTGACCAGCGTGACGCGGCCGGACGCCACGGGGCCGGCCAGGGCATTTTCCAGGGCCTCGCGGCGCTGCGTTTCCGCGTGGCCCTGCTTGACGGCTTCTTCAAGTTTGGTGGAGGCGTCTTGCAGCCTGGCCGTCAGGTCCAGCTGCATGCCGACCACGCCGACCAGGATCAGCACGAAGGCGCCCAGCAGCACCGACATCAGGTCGCCGAAGACGGCCCAGACGGGCGCCGTGGATTCCAGGTCGGTGTCGAACTCGTCTTTCATTGCTCAGCCGCGTCCGTCGGGGCCGCCTGGCGGGCGGCCAACTGCCGCAGGTCTTCGATGATCTGCTTCTGCGACAGCACGCTCAGGTCCACGACTTCGCGGGCCTGGGCGACGTAGTAGGCCAGTTGCTCATCGCTGCGGGTCATGGCGCGGTCCAGCGCGGTCTCGATGCCTTGCAGGCGGGCGGTCAGCTGTTCGCTGGACTGGCCGAACACCTGCACCGCGGCGCCGAAGGCTTCGCCCAGGCTGGACATCTCGACGGCGCTGCCGGTGACCTGCGCGGCTGCCTCGGACAGCTTGCCCGTCTCGGCGGCGACCTGGCCGGTCATGCGCTCGCCCGCGCGTTCCATCAGTTCGCCCGCGCTGGCGACCAGCGCCTCGACCGCGGCGCGCTGCTCGGCGCCGGCATGGGTCAGGCCGCCCAGCAGGGTGTCCAGCGTCTGCAGCAGGCGGGCGCGCTCTTCCAACATGGCGTTGTCGCGGGCCGTGGCTTCCGACAGGCTGCGGCGCAGTTCGTCGATGGCATCGGCGGCGGCCTTGGGAGCCTGCGCGGCGGCTTCCACCAGCCGCGCCACTTCGTTGACCGTGTCGCGGGCGTGTGCCTGCGTCTGTTCGGCCAGTTCGCGCGCGGTGTGGGTCAGCGATTCGCCCAGGGACTGGTGGCGTCGTTCGGCCTGGGCGCCCAACAGGGCCCATTCGCCGCGCAGGTCGGTGGCGACGGCGCCCAGCGTATCCGTCCACGCTTGCAGGCGTTGCGCGTCCTGCCCGGCCAGCGTGGCCTGCAAGGCCGCATGCGAATCGTCGACGTTGCGCAGCAGGCCGTCCAGGCGCGATTCGAAGCCGCTGGTGAAGGTTTCCAGCGTTTCACGCAGGCCGCTGGCCAGGGCTTCGCCGGCCTGGCGTTGGCGCGCCAGGGCTTCGTCCCACTGGCTGGCCACGGCGCTGGCGGCGCTGTCCAGGCGGGCGGCGATGCCGTCGACCTGTTGCTGCGCCGATCGGCCGATGGCCTCGTGCAGCGTGGCGGTCTCGCGCGCCAGGGCCTGCATGGTGGCCTCGACGGCCGGCTGGATGGCCGAGCCCGCCGCGCGCACGGTGGCGGCGGCGGTTTCCTGAACCGCCCGTTCCATGGCTTGCGACAGGCGCTCGCTGGCGGCGTTGTGCGCCTGCAGGGTCTGGTCCAGCGTGCTGGCGTGGGCTTGCAGGGCCTGGTCCAGCGCGTCGGCCAGGCGATTGCCCGTGGCGGTGCTTTCCTGCAAAGAGTGTTCGAGCGTGCCGGCATGGGCCTGCAAGGCCTGCCCCAGGGCCTCGGCCACGCGGTCGCCCGCCGCGGCGCTGGCTTGCAGGGCCTGGTCCAGCGTGGCGCGGTGCGATTGCAGCGTCTGCTCGACGGTGCCCGCATGCGCGCCGAGGGCCTGCTCCAGGGTCCTGGCCAGTTGCTCGCCCGTGACGGCGTTGCCGTGCAGGGCCTGGTCCAGCGTCCGGGTGTGGGCTTGCAGGGCCTGATCGACCGTGTCCGCGTGCGCGTTCAGCGAGGCATCCAGCACCTTGGCCAGGCGGTCGCCGGTGGCGGCGTTGTTCCGCAGCGCGGCGTCCAGCGTCTCGGCCTGCGCCCGCAGCGTGCGGTCCACGGTGGCCACGTGCGCCTTCAGGGCCTCGTCCAGCACCTGCGTCAGCCGGTCGCCCGTGGCGGCGTTGTCCTGCAGCGACTGTTCGATGGCCTTCGCATGCGCCTGCATGCTGCGGTCCATGCCGGCGGCCAGGCGGTTGCCTGCGGCCACGTTGTCCTGCAGGGCCTTTTCCAGCGACTGCGCCAGGCGGTCGCCCGCGGCGGCGTTGTCGTGCAGGGTCTTGTCCATGGACTGCATCAGGCGCTCGCTGGCGGCGCTGTTCTGCCGCATGGCGCGGTCCAGTGCCTGTACCAGCTCGCCGCCCGAGGCGGTATGGCTTTGCAGCACTTGCTCCACGGCCTTGACCAGGCGGTCGTGCGCGGCATCGGCGCGGGCCTGGGCGCTGTCCTGGCTGGCCGCGATGCGGTCCTGCAAGGCACGGTTCTGCTGGGCCATGTCGGCGGCCAGGGCTTGCAGGCGTTCCAGCATGGCAGGGACGGCGTCGACCTGGCGTTCCAGCAGCGTGACGACCTGCTCGCGCTGGTGCGCCGGGGAATGGATGCGCAGGCTGGTGGCGATGCGTGCGTCCAGCGCCTGGGCGGCGTGCACGCGTTCGCGGCGGCACAGCGCGGCCAGCAGGCCCAGCATGGCCGAGGTGGCCACGCCGGTCACCGAGGTGCCGAAGGCAAAGCCCAGGCCCTGCACCGGCGCGGCCAGCGAGGCGCGCATGGCCTGCAGGTCGGTGGCGGTCTGCAGCGCGGCGCCCGTGCCGCGCAGGGTGACGACCATGCCCAGGAAGGTGCCCAGCATGCCCAGCAGCACCAGCAGGCCCACCAGATAGGGGGTCAGCGCGGGCGCGGGCAGGCCGGCGCGGATGCCCTGCACGCGCAGGCGCACGGCGTTGCGCAGGCTGGCGGGCAACTGGCCGAGCCAGTCGTCCAGCGTGCCTTCGGGCGGAGGGGCGGACACGGCCTGCGCCAGCGAGCGGGTCGCCACGTGGTAGTGGCGCAGTTCGAGCGCGCCAGCCAGGTAGAACAGGCCGATGAGCAAGGTGATGGCCAGGGCCAGCGGGTTGGTGCCGACGTAGCCGGCGGCGGTCCAGCCCAGCACGGCCAGGCCGGCCAGGAAAACGACGATGGGGACGAAGTAGCGGGTCATTGCGTTCTGTTCAGCGGCTTTGCAGGGCGGCCAGCACCCCTTCCACCGGTTGTAGGCGAACATCCAGTTCGGCGAGCAATACCTGTTGCATGTGCGTGCGAAACGTTTCCACCCAGGCGGCGGGCGCGGCGGCCGATACCGCGCAGGGCAATGCGGCTTGCGCGTCCGCGCCGGCCTGCGCGGCCTGGCGCAGTTGATCGAAATGCCTTTCCAGCAGCCTCGGC
Source organism: Bordetella ansorpii (assembly GCF_900078705.1). Classification (GTDB taxonomy): domain Bacteria; phylum Pseudomonadota; class Gammaproteobacteria; order Burkholderiales; family Burkholderiaceae_B; genus Bordetella; species Bordetella ansorpii_A. The sequence continues at coordinate 426,798 of NZ_FKIF01000006.1, read as the reverse complement.
ACGGAGGTCAGCAGTACGCGCTCGCGCGCACCCAATGAGCGTTCCATGATGGCGTCCACCAGGGCCAGGCCGGCGAAGTCCGGCGCACGGCCATCCGCTGCGCGGGCCGCCAGCATGCCCCGCAGGCGGCTGCGCAGATTGCCGATGCCCGTTTCCATCGTCTGCTGCAGCGCCAGGTAGCGCTGGCGGTAGACGGCGTAGTCGGGTTCGGCGTCGGCGGCCGGCGCCGGCATGGCCACGGGGGGCGGGCGTTTCGTGCCCGAAGGCTTGGCCGGGGCGAAGACGCCGTCGTGGACGATGGCGTTGGTCAGGTCGGCGCGCAAGCGGGCGACGTCGCGCGCGGGATCGTCGTCTTCGCGGGCCGCCGCTTTCACGAGGGGGCGGCCTTCGCCCAGGACGGCGGACAGCGCAACCGCGTCGGTCCAGGTCAGCCATTGGCCGAGCTGGTCAGACAGGGGTTGTCCGGATTCGGGGACGGGGGTCGCGGTCAGGCGTGCCAGCAAGCGTATGAACGCCGGGCCGCCGGACCCTGCGCGTCTGGCGGTCTGCTCCATGCCGTGAGGGTCAAAAGCCCAGCAGTTTACACAAAGGCAGGCAGGGAAACGGAGGCCGCCCCGCTTTGGCGGGCCCGGGCTGGTAACAGGTGGTAGCAGGCGGCCCCCGGGGGCTCGTGCCAAGGGATGCCGGGGACCGGTCAGCGCGGGGCCTCCTCGGGCCAGCGCTGTGGCACGCGGCGCAGCTTTTCCACGTCGTAGCCGAGCGATTTCACCTTGTCGACCAGGCGGGTGTAGTCCGTGTCCGGCAGGGTGGGCGTGCGTGCCATGATCCAGACGTAATCCCGCTTGGAGCGCGCCACGATGGTCTGCCGGTAATCGGGATCCAGGTAGGCGATGACGTACTCCGCCTTGATGGGCCAGATGAACTGCATGCCCCAGATGGCATTGTTCGTGCCGGGCCGCACGGTGCCGACGGGGTGCATGGTGTCGACGTCGGCGTAGTAGCTGCCGTCGCGGTAACGGAAGGTGGTGCGGATCCGGCCATCCTCGTCCAGCTTGTAGGTTTCGATGGCGTTGTAGGCGTTGCGTTCGGGAAAGCTGGGGATATGGGCGATGACGTACCAGTCGCCCATGAAGCGCGGCAGGTCGACCTGGGCCACGGGCGGCATGGGCGGCGGCGACGAGCAGCCGCCCAGCAGCCAGGCGACCAGTGTCGCGGCCAGGGAGCGCTGGGGTCCTTTCATGGAGCGGTCCTCCTTCATGCGGGACGTTCGAAACGGTAGTGCGACACATGCCACTGCCGTCCCTGTTCATAGCCGAACAGCTCGGCGCAGGCCATCCAGAAGATGCGCCAGCGCTGGTGCCACAGCGGGGCCAGCGCCGGGCCGTAGGCGGTCTTCAGCACGTCCAGTACCTGATCCCGGCGCGCATCCTGGTTGGCCAGCCAGTGGTTGGCGGTGCGCTGGTAGTGCGTGCCGTCCACCGTCCAGCGCGCCTCGATGCGCAGGTCGCGCTGGAACCACAGCAGCGTATCGTCCGCGGGCATGATGCCGCCCGTGAAGAAGTGGCGGCCCAGCCAGTTGCCGGCGCCCTCGGTCTGGAACGGATACATCAGTTCGCGGTGCGTGAAGATGTGCACGAACAGCTTGCCGCCGGGACGCAGCCAGCCGCCGATGCGGCCCAGCAGCGTCTGGTAGTTGCGCATGTGTTCGAACATTTCGATCGACACGCAGCGGTCGTAGGCCGCCGCCGGCAATTGCAGCGTGTTCACGTCGCAGGTGATGACGCGCACGTTGTCCAGGCCGCGTTCGCGGCACTGTTGTTCGATGTGGCCGCGCTGGCCCGCCGAGTTGGATACGGCGGTGATGCGCGCGGTCGGATAGCGTTCGGCCATCCACAGCGTCAGCGAGCCCCAGCCGCAGCCCAGTTCCAGGATGTCCTGGCCGTCCTGCAGTTGCGCGCGCTGGCCGTACAGCTCCAGCATGGCCAGTTCGGCTTCGTCCAGCGTCTCCTTGCCCGTCTCGTAGAAACAGCCGGAATACTTCAGGCGGGCTCCCAGGCACAGGCGGAAGAAGGCCGGCGGCAGTTCGTAGTGCTGGGTGTTGGCGGCGTCGGTGTGGATGGCCAGCGGACTGGCCCGCAGCGTGTCGATCAGCGCGCCGTAGCGATGCGCGCGCGCGGCGGGGCCGCCCGCATGCTCCTCGGCCAGCCGTTGCGCGCACATGCGGCGGATGCCCAGGCGCACCAGGGCATCGGGCAGCAGGCCGCGTTCGGCCAGGCCCAGCATGCCTGGGGCGGGCAGGTCGGCGGGCAGTTCGTCGCTAGCGGGCAAAGTCGCGGTGTCGGTCATGACGGATCCTTGCGGGTGGACGGTTTGGGAAACCACGGGAAGAACATGGACGTGGTGCGCTGGTAGTCGCGGTAGTCGTCGCCACGGCTGCGCAACGCCTGCTTCTCGGTGTAGGGGATGCCGCTGATCCAGCGCAGGAACACGTACATCAGCACGGGGCCGGCCCAGCTCCAGCCGGACAAGGGCGAACCCACGGCCAGCAGCACATAGGCGAACCAGTGGCACCATTCGAAGAAGTAATTGGGGTGGCGCGAGTAGCGCCACAGGCCGTCTCGGCAGGTGCGCCCTTCGTTGGCATAGTCGTTGCGGAAGTCGTCGAGCTGGCGGTCGGCCAGCGACTCGCCCGCGATGGACAGCGCCCAGATGGCCACCGCCGCCAGCGCGGCGATCACCGGCGGGCCGTCCACGTTGGCGGCCACGGCGGTGAACGGCACGGCGAACAGCACCACCAGCGCCGCCTGGAACATGAAGAAGGCGAAGAACTTGCCCTGGTGGCCCTGCCAGTGTTCGCGCAACGCGCGGTAGCGGCCGTCCTCGCCCAGCCAGACGCGGCGCCAGATGTGCCACGCCAGCCGCACGGACCACAGCACGCCCAGCACCGCCAGCAGGATGCGGGGCACGGCGGCGCCCGTGCCGGTCAGGGCGATCAGCACCGCGCCCAGGCCCACGCCCAGGGCCCACACGGCGTCGACGATGCCGGCATTGCGGTGGCGGCGCTGCCACGACCAGGCGGCGCTCATCGCCAGGATCATCAGCAAAGCCAGCAGAAGGAGTTGATGCAGGGGACTCATACTCGATACTTGGGTGTTCCGGGGTTGACGGGAGGGGCTTATGGCGCCGCGGCGAGTTCACGGTCGGTCCAGCGCGCCGACGCGGGCCGCGCGCCGGGGCGTGTCAGAAGCAGGTGCGACACGCCGATGGAGCGTTCGCGGAAGCCGCCCTCGCAATACGCCAGGTAGAACTCCCACAACCGCGCGAAACGCGCATCGAAGCCCTGCGCCCGCACCTCGTCCAGCCGCGCCAGGAAGCGCTCGCGCCACGCCTGCAGCGTGCGCGCGTACGAGTGGCCGAAGTCTTCCAGGTGCACCAGCGCCAGGTCGCAGCCACGGGTCTTGGCCGCCAGCATGGCCTCGATGGAGGGAATGAAGCTGCCGGGAAAGATGTGGCGCTTGATGAAGTCCACCGACTTGACGGCCTGCCGGTAGCGGTGGTCCTCGATGGTGATGGCCTGGATCAGCGCGCTGCCCTCGGGTGTCAGCAGGCTGGCCACCTTGGCGAAGTAGCCTTCCAGGAAATCCGCGCCCACGGCCTCGATCATCTCGATGGACACCACCTTGTCGTACTGGCCCTGCAGATCGCGGTAGTCCCGCAACTGCACGTCCACGCGGTCGGCCAGGCCGGCCTCCCGTACCCGTTGCGTGGCCAGCGCGTGCTGCTCGCGCGAGATGGTGACGGTGGTGACGCGGCAGCCGTATTCGCGCGCGGCATGCACGGCGAAGCCGCCCCAGCCGCTGCCGATCTCGGCCACGTGCTGGTCCGGCCGCAGGTCCAGCTTGCGGCAGATGACGTCGAGCTTGCGGCGCGACGCAGCTTCCAGCGTGTCGCTGGCGTCCGTCCACAGCGCCGACGAATACATCAGGTCGGGCGACAGGAACAGGCTGAAGAAGGGGTTGCCCAGGTCGTAGTGCGCGGCGATGTTGCGGCGGCTGCCGTCGCGCGTGTTGCGCCGGCGGTTGTGCCAGACCTTCAGCGCCAGGCCGCCGAGGCGCGCCAGGCCCGATTCCATGCCGTCCAGCAGGTCGCGGTTGCGCACCAGCAACTGCACCAGTCCCACCAGGTCGTCGCACAGCCACAGGCCGTCGCCGTAGGCTTCGCCCGCGCCCACGCTGCCCTGCGCCGCCACGGCGCGATAGAAGCCCATGTCCAGCACGATCAGGCGCAACGCCGGGGCACCGGCCGCTCCGACCTCGGTGCGGCCCAGCGGATCCTCGATGGCCAGGCGGCCATGCGCCAGGCCGTCCAGGCTGCGCAGCAGGCGCTCGCGCAGCAGCCGGTCCAGCGGCGAGATGCGCGCCGGCTGGCTCAGCGCCATGTCGAGCACGCGGCTTTCTTGGGACGAGATCGGCTTCATGCATGGTCTCCGGGAGGATGGTCGTGAACGGGCGTGCGCTTGATCCACAGCCGCAACGCCTGCCAATGGATGGCGCCGATGACCTGCGCGGTCATCAGCGGATAGCGCCACAGCACGCGCGCCAGCGACGCGCCGTCCAGCGCGTGCCGTTGCAGCGCCAGGTCGGCGTCGAATTCGGGGTGGTCGCCGTCGAGCACCTTCATGTGCACGCGCAGCTCGTCGCCCGGCGCGGTGAAGCGCCAGTCGTAGCCGCGCGCCATCGCCATGAAGGGCGAGACATGGAAGCGCTTGCCGAAGCGCCAGCGCAGCGCGCGGCCCTGGTGCTCGGCGCGATCCACCGGCAACACGTAGGCATGGCGCTCGCGCCAGGGCGTGTTGGTGATGTCGGCGACGATGGTGTCCAGGGTCTGGCCGTCCTCGGCGTAGCAGTAGTAGAAGGTGACCGGATTGAAGACGTAGCCCGCGTAGCGCAGGTGCGTCAGCATGCGGATCGGGCCTTGCGGCGCGCGGCCCAGCTCGGCGGCGATGCGTTGCCGCACGGCGTCTTTCAGCGGCATGCCGCTGGCGCCGTCCAGGTAGTCCTCGCGCCGCCATTCGGCCAGGTTGCGGCGGTTCACCGACCACAGCAGGCGCTTCGCGAAGGCCTGATCCAGTTCGTCCAGATCCAGGTAGAGCTGGGCGATGCGGAACTGGAAGGCGTGGCGGCGCGGACGGTGGCGGGTGTGACGGACGCAGCCCTCGTAGACGGCGCTGTGCAGCGTGCCGCTGGCCGTGCGCGCATCGGCGGACGCGGAAGCGGGAGCCTCCACGGGGCGGCCGCCTTCCCGCCGCGTCCTGGCATGGATGTCCGCCGACGGCGCTCCGATGTTCATGCCGCGATTCCTCCCAGCACCTCGGGCATCAGCGCGGACGCGCGTGGCGAGTTCAGTCCGGCCAGTCCGCCGGCCACCTCCATGGCGCTGCGCACGCCGTCTTCGTGAAAGCCCCAGCCCCAATAGGCGCCCGCGTACCAGGTGCGGTTGACGCCCGAGATGTCGGCCTTGCGTGCCTGCGCGGCGACGCTGGCCCGGGTGTAGACCGGATGGTGGTACTGCATGCGCGCCAGCACGCGGCGCGGGTCCACGTCCTGGCCGCGGTTGAGCGTGACCACGAAGGGGTCCGGCGATTGCAGGCCCTGCAGCAGGTTCATGCAGTAGCTGACGGTGCAGGGCTGCGACGGATCCGCCGACACATGGGCGTTCCAGGCCGCCCAGGCCTTGCGGTTGCGCGGCAGCAGCGTGGCGTCCGTGTGCAGCAGCACCTCGTTGTCCTGGTACGGGATGGCGCCCAGCACCTCGCGCTCGGCGGCGCTGGGATCGGCCAGCAGCGCCAGCGCCTGGTCGCTGTGGCAGGCCAGCACGACATGGTCGTAGTCGTGGCGGCCGTCGCGCGATTGCACGACCGCGCATTCCGGGGTGCGCCATACCGCGCTGACGGGGCAGTTCAGGCGCTCGCGCACCGTCCAGCGCTGCCGCATGGCGCGGACATACGACGACGAACCGCCCCGCACCACGCGCCATTGCGGCCGGCCCGCCACCTGCAGCATCTGATGGTTGGCCATGAACTGCACCAGGTAGCGCGCCGGGAAGGCCAGGATGTCGGCGGGCGGCGAGGACCAGAGCGCGCAGGCCATGGGAATCAGGTGTTCGTCGCGGAACGCCTCGCCGTAGCGTTGCCGCCACAGGAACTCGCCCAGCGTCGGGCCGGCCCCGTGGCCTTCCAGCAGCAGCGGCGCCTCGCGGTAGAAGCGCAGCAGGTCGCGCACCATGCCCAGGAAGCGGGGCGACCACAGATTGCGGCGCTGGCAGAACAGGGTGTCGAGATTGGTGGCGTTGTATTCCAGTCCGCTGCCGGCATGCTGCACCGAGAAGCTCATGGTGGTCGGCTGCGAGGCAACGCCCAGTTCGTCCAGCAGGCTGTTGAATAGCGGATAGTGCGCCGGGTTGTGCACGATGAAGCCGCTGTCCACGGCATAGCGGCGGCCCGCCTGCTCGACCTCGTGGGTATGCGTGTGGCCGCCGAAGTAGTCGCCCGCCTCGTACAGCGTCACGCTGTGTTGGCGCGACAGCAGCCAGGCGCTGGCCAGCCCGGAAATGCCCGATCCGATGACCGCGATCCGCATGATCAACGCTCCACCCGGTCCAGCACCCAGGCCGGCACGGGCTTCAGGTCCCACACCAGGCCCAGCGCGGCCAGCAGCCGCAGGCCATAGAACGTGATGTCGATCTCGCGCGCCCGGAAGCCCTGGCGCGCCGAGCCGGGGTAGAAGTGATGGTTGTTGTGCCAGCCCTCGCCGAAGGTGATCAGCGCCAGCCACAGGTTGTTGCGGCTGTCGTCGCGGGTGTCGAAGCGGCGGCGGCCATAGCGGTGCGCCAGCGAGTTGATGGTGACGGTGGCGTGGAACAGGACGATGGTCGACACGAAGAAGCCCCACACCAGCATCTGCGGGCCATCGGTGCCCAGGCTGGGAGCGAGGCTTTCCAGCAGGGCGCCCAGGGCGTACAGCGCCACGCCCAGCGCGGCGGGCACGGCGGCGTCGTAGCGGTCCAGCCAGCGCAGCTCGGCGTAGCCGCGCAGGTCGGGCACGCGGGCCAGATCGGTGCGGAAGGCCCTGCGCGTCAGGAACCAGCCCATGTGGCTGCGCAGGAAACCCACCTGGCGCGGCGAGTGCAGGTCCTGCCCGGTATCGGCGTGGCGATGGTGATGGCGATGATGCGCGGCCCACCACAGCGGCCCGCGCTGCGCGCACGAGGCGCCCAGCACCGCGAACACGAACTGCGCGGCGCGCGAGGTGCGGAAGGTGCGATGCGAGAAATAGCGATGATAGAAGCCCGTCAGCGCGAACATCCGAACGGCATACAGCAGCGCGGCCACGGCCAGCGCCACCGGCGACACGCCCACCCACAGCACGCCCAGGCAGGCCACGTGCATCAGCACGAATGGCACCGCGCGCGTCCAGTCGATGCGGTCGTCGCGCGTCTCCGCCGCATCGCCGCCCTCGGCCTGCGTGTCGAACCAGCGGACGATGGAGCGCAGCCAACGGGCGCCGGCGGCGGGCCGGGCCCCGGAGGACGCGGAGGACAACTCGGATTGGCTCAGGGGCATGACCGGTCCAGAAGAAAGGATGCGTGTTTTCTGCACATACGCACGGGGGATGGCGGTGGATTCTTGGGGTAAACCCTAGGTTTCATTGGGTACACCGCGAGACCAGCGGCTGCGTCGCCGCGGCGTCGATGTCCTGCCGGGTGGGCGCCGGGGCTCTCAGCTTGTCCGGAAAGTCGATGCGTACCGCCTGCGAGCCTCCGTTGCCGTCGCGCAGGCTGCCGATGCCGGTGAAGCGCAGCAGGCGACGGTCGGCCACCCGGTAGGCCACTTCCAGCTTGGGGGCGGCAAAGCCGTACCAGGCGTCCAGGCGCAGATGGAAGCGGCGCACGGGCACGCCATCCAGCTGGCCGTCCTCGGCGCGTATGCGCAGGGGCAGGAAGGCATGGCGGCCGGGCACGAGGAAATGGATGGCGCCGCCGTTGGACAAGGCATCCCAGTGGGTACGCAGGTAATCGTCGAAGCCGGCGTCGATCACCGCGTCGGCAGGTGCGGAAACCCGCGCGGATTCCTGTTGTGCCGTGGCGTTGTCGCGGGTGTAGACCGTGCCGGCCCGGGCGCCTTCGAGGTAGCCGTCGCGGGCGTCCTCCAGCGCGAAATCGGGCGTGCTGCCGCCGAGGGGGCCGCGCACCCATTTGCGGGCGAAGGGACGGCCGTCCGGGCAGAGGTACAGCACCAGCCGGGACTGCCGGCCGTCGGCGCGGGTGACCCAATGGGCCTCGCGATAGGCCTCGCGGCCGTCGTCGGTGCGGGCGATGCCGACATAGTGCTCGGCGGCGGGCAGGCCTTGTGCATGGGAAAGGGCCGGCGTCAGGATGAGGGACAGCGCGGCAAGCAGGAGAAGACGGGTCGCGGCCATGTCGCAGGGTTCCTGGGAAGGGGTACCGTCAGACATACGTGCGCGCCGGCGATATGGATGCCTTGGCCGCTGTCAGGAGCCTGGCGTGCGTGCGGTGGCTGGGGACGGCATCGCGGCGCCGGCGTCCTCGCCGGCTGCGGCGCCCTCCACGGTTGCCTGCCGTCCCGCCAGCACGAACCCCGCCAGATCGTCCAGCACCGGCGCCCGCCACCGCAGCGGGCGGGCCAGCGCACCGGCCAGCAGCCGATGCCCCAGGTTGGGATAGCGCACCACCGTCAACGGCGTGCCCGCGGCCCGCAATGCCGCCTCCAGATGGCCGGTATTGCGCACGGGATCGACCAGGGTGTCCGCCATGCCCGTCATCAGCAGCGTGCGCGGCGCGCCGCGCGTGGCGTGCGCGACCGGCTGGGAGTCGGCCGGGGTGTCCGGGTAATGGAAGACGGGCCGCACGCTGCGCGTTTCGATGGGCAGGAAATCGTAGGGACCGGCCATGCCGATCCAGCCGGCCAGGGCATCGGGCGAGGCGCCGAGCTCGGCCAGCCAGCGTGGGTCCAGCGCGATCATCGCGGCGTTGTAGGCGCCCGCGCTGTGGCCCGCCACGTAAACGCGGCGCGGGTCGCCGCCGATGTCAGCCGCGTGGCGCAATGTCCAGGCCACGGCCCGCGCCGAGTCCCGCAGGAATACGGGATAGGCCGCCTCGGGATACAGCCGGTAATCGGCCAGCACGGCCACGATGCCGCGCGAGGCCAGGGCATCGCCCACGAAGGCGTAGTCCTTGCGCGAGCCGCTGCGCCAACTGCCGCCATAGAAGAACACCACCACGGGAGCGAGCGCGGCGTCGGGCGGGGCATACACATCCAGGCGCTGGCGCAGCGCATCGCCGTAGGCGATATCGGCGGTGACGCGGCTGGCGTTCTCCGGGATCGCGCCGTTCAGAAGCGTGAAGGGCGAGCAGGCCGTCAGGGCCAGCAGCATGCAGGCCAGCGCGGCCGGAATCAACAGCCAGCGGGCATGCGGGTAGTGCGAGAGCAAAGACATGGCGGCCGTATGGAGCAGTGGTCAACACCGGTTCATACGGCCGCCGGGCCGCGCTGGATGCAACGCGGATCAGATCTTCAGCACGTCGCCGCTCATGATGATGGGACCGGTGGCCACGCCGCCCGGCGCGCCGCCAGGCGGCTCGACCGTCACCGCGAGCTGGGCCACGCCGGCCAGGCCCTGCGCGCGCCTGAGCACCGTGGCGCCGTCCACCGAGAGCAGGCCCATCGATTGCGGCTTCTGGCCGGGGGGAATCGCCCACAGTTCCAATGCGTGGTTGGTGGCGTACGGCGCCAGGTCACGCAGCGTGCGCACGTGCACGGCGCCGTCCGCGTCGGCCTTCACCAGCAGCATGGCCTGGGCTTCGGGCGACTGCAGCACCGCCATCAGCTGTTGCTGCGCCGCGCGGTCGACCTGGCCGGGATAGACGATGACGCCCGCGATCAGCAGCGCGGCCATCGCCCCGCTGAACAGCCGCCACAGGTTGGCGCCCTGCCAGCCCCAGGGCGACACCGGCGCGGCGGCGCGGATGCGCTGCTGGATGGCGCGCCACACACGCCGCGGCGGCGTCCTGGGCGGCATGGACCAGACCAGCGGATAGACTTCTTCTTCCCACTGGCGGACCTGGCGGCGCAGGTTGGCATCGGCGGCCATCAGGCCCTCGAAGCGGCGCCGGGCGCCGCCGCGCATGGCGCCCGACACGTAGTCGGCCGCCAGGCGGTCACGCAGATTCTGATCGCCGTAGTTCATGACAGGCACCTCTTCAGGCGTTCCAGCCCGCGGCGCACCCAGCTCTTGATCGTGCCCAGCGGGGTGTCGAGCTTGCGCGCGATGTCGCCGTGGCTGAGGTCGTCGAAGAACGACAGGGCGATGGCCTGGCGCGGACCGGCTTCCAACTGCTGCATGCAGTCGGCCAGGCGCGTGCCGTCCTGGCTGGATTGCAGGCGCTGCAAGGGGCCGGGGGCGTCATCGGCCCAGGCATCCTGGATGGCGCCGTCGGGATCCGGGCGCTCGACGTCGGGCCGGCGCAGGTGATCGATGCACCGGTTGCGCACGATGCGCGTCATCCATGTCATGGCTTGGCTCTGTTGGGCGGAATATCGGTCGGAATTGCGCCAGATGCTGAGAAAGCACTCTTGAAGGACTTCCTCGGCCCAGTCGCTACGCCTCAACATACGGGTGGCCAGGGCGAATAGATGCGGCGAACACAATTGGTAAAGTTCCGCCAGCGCGGGCTCCTTGCCGCGCGCGCAGTCCTGGATCAACGCTTCCAGGTGTTTGGGATCGGGCATATTCGGGTGTTCCCCTGTGGGAGCTGCGAGGTTTGGGGGACGTGCCCCCGTATGCTATCCCAGTTGTGCCGGCAGACACGACATCCGGTTACATCACCCGGACGGCGCGCCCGATGAACTGGATGGGCCCCGTGGGCCGGCCGATCGGCGAGCCGGTGGCGGGTTCCAGCGTCAGTTCGAACAGCTGGTTGGGCACCAGCGGCGGCAGCTTGTCCAGCGGGATCTCCACGGCCTGGCCCGGTTGCACCAGGCCCAGCGATACCGGCGCTTGCCAATCGTCCGCCTTGGTCCAGAACTCCAGGGCCTGGCCCTGGGGCACCGTGGTCATGCCCAGCGGCACCAGCTTGACGGCATCGCGGCCGGCGGCCTGCACCATCCAGCCCGGGGCCTGCGTCTGCGATTGCGGAGCCACCAGCACCACCACGTAGCGCGGCGGCATCAGCGGCGTGCGCAAGTAGAGGACGACCGAGCACAGCACCGCGAAGGCCACGCCGGCCGTGACCAGGCCGCGCCAGAAATTGAAGTCGCCCCAGGCGGGCCGCGGGGTGCGGCGGATGCGGAAGGCGGGTTTCGGAGGGCGGCCACCGAGACTGCCCGAGATGCGTTTCCACAGCTTGTCCGACGGCGCCACCGGTTCGGCCAGGTCCGCCAGGGGGGCCAGGCGCGCCTCCCACCAGGCGACGGCCGCGCGCAACCGCTCGTCATGTTCCAGGGCCTTTTCCACGTATTCGCGTTCGTCGTCGGGCAGCGTGCCCAGCACGTACTCGCTGGCCAGTGCGTCGTGCGCGTCATCGAATTCCATCGGGACGCTCATGACAGGCACTCCCGCAAGGACTTCAGGCTGCGGGTGATCCAGGCCTTGACGGTGCCCAGCGGCGTGTTCACCAATTGGGCGATTTCGGTGTGGGTCAGGCCCTCGACATAGGCATGCACGATGCAGCGGCGCCGTTCGGCGGGAAGTTGGTCCAGGCAGGCGGACAGGCGGTGGGCGTCGTCGCTCCAGTGCGCGAAGGCGCCGCGTTGCCGCCATTCCTGCAGGGCGGCCTCCGCGTCCAGCCGTTCGACGGTGTCCTCGTCCAGCGTGTAGGCGCGGCCGTAGTCGCGCACGGTGTTCAAGGCCTGGTTGCGGGTGATGCTGTAGATCCAGCCGCGCGCGGAACCGCGCGACGCATCGAAGCTGTCGGCGTTGTTCCAGATGTTGACGAAGGCGTCGTGCACGATGTCCTCGGCCAGCGCGGTGTTGCCCGCGATGCGGCGCGCTACCCCCAGCAGCCGAGCGCCTTCCTGGCGGTACAGCGCATGCAGGGCGTCGCGCTGTTGGCGCGCGCAGGCATGCACGGCGGCTTCATAGTCGAACGCTTCGTCTGGGGATGGCGGCATGCGGGGCGAATAGGGCGTATGGGCGCGCCGCGACGCACGGCGCGCGCTTGAGGGCTGCCCATCTTACAGGAGAACGTCAGGCAGCTGGCCCCTGGCCGCTGCCCGGCAGCCGCCCCGCCGCTCAGTTGGCCTTCCAGAAAATGTAGTCGGCCTGGTATTTCACGACGGTGCGCTGGCCCATCGAGGCGCTGGTGCAAGCCGGCGACATGGGCGCCACGCCCCCCTTGAGCGCGACGCGCTGGACGTACGTCACGCCGGTCATCGCGCCGTTGCCCATGGCGGGATTGGCCTTGACCAGTTGATAGGGCAGGTTGCCCGTGCCGGCCGGCGCCACCGCGACCTGCGTGCCGGTGATCTTGGAGCCGTCCATGGCTTCCCAGGTGGCGGGCGGGCCGTAGTACTTGCCGACCTGCTTGCCCATGCGGTCTTCCAGCACCGCGTCCGGCCCGGCGAAGGTCCATTCGGGTTGACCGGCCTTGTTCGCCTTGCATTCGTAGGTGATGTCGCCGCGGCCCACGGTTTCCCAGGCGACGCGGTTGCCGGACGGCACCTTCACTTCCGCGGGCAGGCTGGATTGGTCGTAAGCCATGGAGGACATGGCGCCGCAGGCGCTCAACAGGCCGATCGTGGCGACGGCGGCGGTCCGGGCGAGGGTGGCATGCTTGAAAGTCATGGAAAGTCTCCTGCATCTGAAGGAAGGGGGGAAAGACGGCATTTGCGTGGCCCGTCATAGGGACTACACGCCAGCGCCGCATCCGGATGCAGGGAAGAAAGAATATTTTTGCAGGCAGGCGAAAGCGCCTGCCTGAGGGTGCGCCTGCGTCAGCCCGCCTGCGTGCACGCCCGCAGTTCGGTCTCCAGCTCGCGCACGAAGGCATCCACCACCCGCTCTTCGTGCCCCCGCGAGGCCGCGCTGTTGTGCGGGCTGACCCATACCTGCGGCATGTCCCACAGCGGCGAGGCCTGCGGGAGCGGCTCTTCGACGAACGTGTCGAGATAGGCGCCCGCCAGCCGGCCGTTCGCCAGGGCATCGGCCAGCGCGGTCTCGTCGATCAGCTCGCCGCGCGCGATGTTGGCGATGCGCGCATGGGCGGGCAGCAGCGCCAGGCGGCGCGCGTCGATCAGGCCCGCGCTTTGCGGCGTCAGCGGCAACGCCAGCACCAGCCAGTCGCACTGCGGCAGGGCCTGGTCCAACTGGTCCAGCGGCAGCACGGCCGCGTAGGCGGGATCGGGTTCGGGACGGCGGCGCACGCCGGTGACGTGCAGCCCCAGCGCCGTCAGCAGGCGAGCGATCTCGCCGCCGATGGCGCCCGTGCCGACCAGCAGCACGCGCAGCGACTCCAGCTCGCGCGGCCGCGCGTCGCCGCTCATGGGAGACCATTCGCGCCGCGCCTGCGCGGCCAGCCAGTGGCCGAAGCCGCGCGACTGCGCCAGGATGGCGGCCACGGCGGTCTGGGCGATGGGCTTGGCGGAGACGCCGGTGGAACTGGTCACGCGCACGCCGCGCGCCAGCGACGCCGCATATTGCGGCAGGTCGCGGCCCGACGAGAACACGTGCAGCCAGCGCAGGTTGGGCGCGGCGTCCGCCACCTGGAAGAAGGCGTCGGACAGCGGCCCCGGCTTGCGCAGCGAACTGCCCGCGTACAGCTCGCGCGAGAAGAACGCCGCGTGCAGGTCGGGCAGCGCCCGCGCCGCGCGCGACAGCGGATGGCGCTGCAATCGCACCCCCGCCGATTGCGCCAGCGCGTCCAGGCGGGGGCCGTGTTGCTGGTCCACGGAATCGGAAAGCAGCAGGCCCAGCGCGGGCCCGCGGGTGCGTGTGTCGGTCATTGAACGGTTTGCCAGATGTCCTGGGCGCCAGGGTAGACCACACCATACTCCTTCAGCGCGGCCGGGTCGAAATCGAAGAGGCCCGCTGCGCGGCCCGGCCGCGGCCGGCCTGTTCGCGCCGAGCGTAGCGGGCGGTGGACACGGCCAGCACCGAGATCACGCATACTTCGGCCAGCAGCACGGCGATGATGGCATGCTGGTAGTCGCGGCCGGTGCGGCCCAGGAAGTGCGTCAGCACGGCGCCGGACAAGGCCGGGCCCAGTCCCAGCGCGGCCTGCTGCACGGTGGACAGCGTGGCGCTGCCCGCGCCGGCCTGCTCGGGCCGCACTTCGGACAGGCCGATGCGGAAGAAGCTGGCCACGATGAAGGCCTGGCCGAAGCCGATCAGCACGGTGGCCGGGATCAGGTTGAACAGGCCGGGCTCGGGCCACACATGCCACAGCGTCAGCACCAGGCCAAGCAGGCCCGTCATCGTCACCACGCAGCCGAACAGCAGGATCGACGTCTTGCGAAAGCGCGCCGCGGCGCGGTTGGTCAGGATGGAGCCCACGAAATACGCCAGGCCCATGGCCACGAAACAGTTGCCGCACTGCATGGCCGTCAGGCCCGCGCCGGCCTGCAACGTCAGCGCCATGGCGAACATGAAGCCGCTCCAGCAGGCGAAGAACAACACCGCGATCGACAGGCCGAAGCGGATGCTGGACAGGCGCAGCAGGTTGGGCGGCAAGAGCGGCAGCCGGCCCCGTTTCTCCAGGCCCAGCTCGGTGCGCCACAGCGCCGCCAGCAGCACCGGCACCGCCGCCAGCATGGCCACGTAGTACCACGGCCAATGCTGCAGAGGCCCCAGCGACAGCGGCAACAGCAGGCACAGGATGACCAGCGCCAGCAGCAGCGTACCGGGCCGGTCGACGCTGGCCGGATGCGGCGAGCGCGTTTCGGGAATCATCCGGCGGGTGTAGGCCAGCACCACCAGCCCGATGGGCAGGTTGATCAGGAACACCAGGCGCCAGCCCAGTCCGCCCACGTCGGCGGACACCAGGATGCCGCCCAGCACCTGGCCGATCACGAAGGCCAGGCCGCCGATGGCGCCGTACAGGCTCAGCGCGCGGGAGTGCTCGCGGTCGCGCAGGGTGACGTGGATGGTGGCCAGGATCTGCGGCACCGCCAGCGCGGCGGCCACGCCCTGCAGGGCCCGGGCAGCCAGCAGCAGCCACACCGAATGCGCCAGGCCGCACAGGGCCGAGGCCACGGTGAACAGCAGGATGCCCCACGAGAACAGCCTGCGCCGGCCATAGTTGTCGCCCAGCCGGCCGCCCATGGCCAGACAGACGGCGAAGGCCACGCCGTAGACGGCCACGATCAATTCCAGATCCACTTCGCTGGCATGCAGCGAGTGGGCCATGGCATCGAGGGCGACGTTGACGATGGAAAAGTCGATCATGGGCAGCAGCTGTCCCGCCAATAGCAGGTACAGGCCGGCCCGGCCCAGAGGGGCGGTGGGGGAGGCGGAGGTCATGATGCGGCACCGGCGCGGCGGCAAGGGCGCGCGGCGAAAAGAGGGGAGAGGCGCGAAGTATATTGCGGCGCAGCGAAAAAAAACGGATAGACCCTGACGGGGGTGATGTTGCCCCATCGCCCGGTACCGGCCAGCGCCGTGATTCCACGCCAAGGGCCGGCTTGCCGCGGGGTCCTCCGTGCGCGGCAAGGCCCCCGCATCGCTGAATGCTCAGCGCTCGCGGATGGAGCGCTTGCGGGTGCGCTTGATTTCGTACATCAGCGAATCGGCCAGGCGCACGGCCGCATCCGCGCCCAGCCCGGTGGGCTCGACCGCGACGATACCCACGCTGGCGCCGCCATAGTCCAGCCAGCGCTCGCCCAACGGGTGGCGGCCGATGGTGGCCGCGCCGATGCGGTCCTGCATCAGCTTGGCGGCGGCCTGGGGGCTGCCGTTGTCGATGATGCGGCCCGGCTGGCTGTCGCTGCCGGCGAGGGTGGGGCCGGGACCCGCCACCACGAACTCGTCGCCGCCGATGCGGCCCAGCACGTCGCCGGGCCCCAGCGCGGCGCTCAGCGTCTTGGCGATCTGCTGCAGGAACTGGTCGCCGCACTGGTGGCCGTAGTTGTCGTTGATGGCCTTGAAGCCGTCCAGGTCGATCACGCCGACCAGCACGCTGCTGCGCTGATCGATACCCTGCGCCAGCAGGCGCTGCAGCGATTCGAACAACGAACGCCGGTTGGGCAGGCCCGTCAGCGTGTCGGTCATCGCGTAGGCGTGCAACTGGTTGTTCGCGTCTTTCAGGCTGTCCAGCAGGCGCTCGCGCTCGATGTAGCCCGCCACGATGTTGGAGAACAGGCGCAGCACCGTCTCGGCGTCGGGCTTGAGCGGCTGCTGCCTGGCGCTGGCGCCGCACAGCGTGCCCAGCAGGGCGCCATCCTCGGAGCGCACCGGCGCGCTGACGTAGGTCTGGATGCCCAATTGGCGGGCGGCGCCGGAGTCGCCCCAGCACGAGCCGACGTCGTCCGTGTACATGCGGTCTTCTTCGAGCGCGCGGCGGCACAAGGTGTCGGACCAGGGAACGGTCAGGCCCTCGGGAATGTTCATCTCGCCGGTATTGCGCGCATAGCGGATGTGCTGCTCGCCTTTTTCCAGGTCGATCGAAGTGAGGTATGTGGACTCGAGGCCCGTGACCGCGCCGAGCATATCGAGCAGCGGGCGCGTCAGATCTTCAAGGGATTTGGCGTTCGGCAGCGATGCCGACAACTGGGCGAGAATCGGGTCCAACGTAGCCTCCGGAAAGCAAGGGGATCCCTCTATTGTTATCAAAAATCCTTTCCAGATGGGTAACGCTTGCAGATTCCGAGCGAGGATTGAAAAAAGGTAACACCCTTGCGGCGACAGACCCGGCGCGGCGGCGCGGGTATGGCTCGTGCTGGCAAACCAGTCCCGCCGGCATTTCCCATTGCTGGGGGCACTTTTCTGTTTTGAAGGAGAGCCTCTGTGAAAGCCCTGCTGAACCTGGCTGCCGCCGTCGCCGCGGGCGCCGCCGCCATGTACTTCCTCGATCCGGATACCGGCCGCCGCCGCCGCGCCGTGGTGCGCGACAAGGCCGCCTCGAACTATCACAACGCGGGACGCTACGCCCGCGCCCAGGGACGGCATCTGGCCAACCACGTGCGCGGCGCGGCGGCCCACATCAAGGGCAGCGCGGCCCCCGAGAGCGACCAGCAGCTGGAGGGCCGTGTGCGCACCCGCCTGGGACGCCTGGTCAGCCGGCCGGCGGCCATCGACGTCACGGTGACGGACGGGTCCGTCTATCTGGGGGGCCGGGTGCCCGCGCCGGAGCATGCCGGACTGGTGGACGCGATCCTGGCGGTGGATGGTGTCTTCGAAGTGCGGGACCGCATGCGCGTGGTCGGCCTGCCCGACAACGTGACCGAACTGCAGACGTCGCCGCCGCACAGCCTGCATTGAGCCTGCGCCGGGCTCGCGCCTGCTCCGGGCGCGGCATGCGCGGCGCCCGCGTCGCTCATCGGGCCTGGGCAGCGCCCACCGGGGCGATCCGCCGGTCGTTGCTTGCCGGCAGCGAACGCAGCGCCAGCGCGGCCAGTCCCGCCAGCGTGCCCAGCGCCGTCACGCCCATCCAGCCCCAGGCGGCCAGCGCGTAGCTGCCCAGCGCGCCGCCGATCGACATGCCGATGAACACGCTGGTCATCAGCACCGCATTCAGGCGGCTGCGGGCGGCCGGATCGATGCCGTAGACGATGGTCTGGTGCGAGATCAGCGACACCTGGATGCCCAGGTCGAAGCCGATGGCGGCGGCGCCGATCAGCCACAGCGCGGCATGCGGCGACAGCCAGTGCGAGAACACCATCGCGGCGAACGACACGGCCGTCAGCAGGGCGCCGGCGCGGCTGACCACGTCCGGACCCCGGCGGTCCGCGATGCGGCCGGCCATCGGCGCGGCCAGCGCACCGGCCGCGCCGGCCAGGCCGAAGGCGCCCGCGGCGGCCGCGCCCAGATGGAACGGCGCCTCGTGCAGCATGACCGCCAGCGTCGACCAGAAAGCGCTGAAACCCACGGCCAGCAGGCCCTGCGCGATGGCGGCGCGGCGCAGCAGGCCGTGCTGGCGCCACAGCGTGGCCAGCGAGCCCAGCAGCGCGCCGTAGGGCATGCGCGTAGAGGGCTGGAAGGAGGGCAGGCCACGCCACATGGCCGCGATCAGCGCCAGGATGCTGGCCGCCGCCGCCAGGAACATGCCGCGCCAGCCGAACTGCTCGGCCCCGAAGCCGCTGACCACGCGCGACAGCAGGATGCCCAGCAGCAGGCCGGTCATCACCGTACCCACTACTTTGCCGCGATGCTCGGGCTGCGCCAGCGTGGCGGCGGCGGGCACGATGTCCTGCGCCACCGTGGCGGTCAGGCCGACGGCCAGGCTGGCGGCCAGCAGCACGCCGATCGACGGCGCCAGCGCGCTGGCCAGCAGCGCCAGCATCAGGATGGCGGCCTTGGCCAGGATGATGTGCTTGCGGTCGTAGCGGTCGCCCAACGGGGCCAGCAACAGGATGCCCAAGGCATAGCCCAGCTGGGTCAGCGTGGGAATCCAGCCGACCGCGTTGCCGCTGGCATGCAGGTCCTCGCCCAGGATGCCCAGCATGGGCTGGCTGTAATAGATGGAGGCCACCGCCAGGCCGGTGCTGGCGGACAGCAGCAGCAACAGCGGGCGGGGCAGGCCGTCGGGGCGAGTGGAGGGGTTGGTATGCGTCATGAGAATATCCGCTGCGAAACAGCCGTGGAACAGGCGACGGATGGGATTCTGACGCGCCGCAGCATCCTGTGGTAGACGCATGGCGGGTAAATAGGTTATACGCTTGACGCATGACCAGCCTGATTCCCCTGCCTCCGGGCGGCGCCGACCGCCTGATGCTGATGGAAACTTTCGTGCGCATCGTCGAGGCGGGCAGCCTGTCCGCCGCGGCCGCGCAGTTGGGCGGCACCCAGCCCACCATCAGCCGCCGCCTGCAGGCGCTGGAGCGCGCCCTGGGCGTGCGCCTGCTGCAGCGCTCCACCCACGCCATGACGCTCACGGACGATGGCGCGCGCTGCTACGAGCGCGCCAAGGACCTGATCGCCCAATGGCAGGCCTTCGAGAGCGACGTGCGCAGCGCGGGGGACGAGCCGTCCGGCACGCTGCGCGTCGTGGCGCCGCATGCTTTCGGCCAGCAGCAGTTCGTCGAGCCGCTGGTGCGATACCTGAAGCAGTATCCCCGCATGACGGTGGACTGGCTGCTGTACGACCGCACGCCGGATTTCATCGCGGGCGGCATCGATTGCGCCATCCACGTCGGCACGGTGACCGATCCCTCGGTGATCGCGCTGCCGCTGGGCGAGGTGCCGCGCATCATCGTGGCCGCGCCGTCGGTGATCGAGGGCGGCGCGGCGCCGGTCCAGCCCGCCGAACTGGCCCGCCTGCCATGGGTGGCGCTGCGCACGTTCTACCGCAACGAGGTGGTGCTCAAGCACCTGGAAAGCGGCCGGACCGAATCGTTCGCCATCCAGCCGCGCCTGTACACCGACAGTTTGTATGCCGTGCGCACCGCCGCCATGCTGGGGCTGGGCGTGGGCATGGGGTCGTCGTGGCTGATGCGCGACGATCTTGCGCGCGGCGACCTGGTGCACCTGGCGCCCCAATGGGAGGCCGCGCCGCTGCCCGTGCACCTGGTCTATCCGCCCGCGCGATTCTATCCGGCGCGGCTGCGGCGCTTCATCGACATCATGCGCGAGTTCGTGCCGACGGTGTTGCGCGGCACCTCGGGCCTATGATGGTGGGCCGTGCAATCCGCTTGCCGCATCGAGGAGTCCGTCTTGTCCGCCGATCCGCATCCTTCGTCCAGCCCCGCGCGTCCCGCGCCGCTGCCGCGCGCCGCGTTCACGCATTTCGAGCCCATGCCGCTGCGCTGGATGGACTGCGACGTCTATGGGCACGTCAACAACGTCGTCTATTACTCGTACTTCGATACCGCGGTGAACCGCTACCTGACGCAGGCGGGCGTGCTCGACGCGCTGAACGGCCCGGTGATCGGGCTGGTGGTGGAGACGGGCTGCCATTACTTCGCGCCGATCACGTTTCCGGATGAACCGTCGATCGGGCTGCGCGTGGCGCACATCGGCCGCTCCAGCGTGCGGTACGAACTGGCGGTGTTCAGCGAGGGCGCCCACGCCAGCAGCGCGCAGGGTCATTTCGTGCACGTGTATGTGGACCGCGAGCGGCGCAGGCCCGCCGAGGTGCCAGAGGCCATGCGGGCGGCGCTGGCGCGGTTGCGGCCGGCAGCCGCCCGGCCCTAGGCTTTGTCCGCCTCGTCCCGCCGCCACACGTGCACCGTGGCATACGCCCGCCACGGCGACCAGCGCCGCGCATGCGCGTCCAGCGCCTTGGCATCCGCCATCCCCAGCCGCTTCTTCAGCACCGCATCGCCCGCCGGCATGGCATCGGGCTCGTTCAGCGCCCGCATGGCGACGTATTGCACCGTCCAGGCGCCCACGCCGCGGATGGCGCGCAGCGCGGCCAGCGTGGCGTCCCGCGGCGTGCGGGGGTGCAGGTCCAGCCGGCCCGCCTCGATCTCGCGCGCGATGCTCAGGATGGCTTCGGCGCGGATGCGGATCAGGCCGCAGGTGATCACGTCCTCCAGCGATAGCCGTGCAATGCGTTGCGCGCTGGGAAAGGCGTGGGCCAGGCCATGCGGCGCATCGGGCACGGCGGCGCCGTGGCGCTGCGACAGCCGGGCCAGGATGCCGCGCGCATTGCGCACCGAGATCTGCTGGCCGGCAATGGCGCGTACCGCGATCTCGAAACCGTCGAAGGCGCCCGGCACGCGCATGCCCGGCTGACCGACCGCCATCTCGCCCAGATGCGCGTCGACAGGCACGGGATCGCACTGCGTGCCGAAGACGCGCATGGCCTGGCCGAGCAGCGCTTGCGCGGCGGGTTGCAGGCCGGGCGACAAGGTTAGCGATAACATGCCGTCGTCCGGCTCGTGCGCGACAGAAAGCCAGCCCGTCAGCGGCGCGCCCT
Organism: Bordetella ansorpii; assembly: GCF_900078705.1. GTDB lineage: Bacteria > Pseudomonadota > Gammaproteobacteria > Burkholderiales > Burkholderiaceae_B > Bordetella > Bordetella ansorpii_A. The sequence continues at coordinate 405,711 of NZ_FKIF01000006.1, read as the reverse complement.
CATGCATCCATTCCAGTGCCCGCGCATAGTTCGAGTTGTCCACATGCTCCACGCCCAGGGTGTGGCGATGCGCCAGGAAACCGAGCACGCCCTGCCAGGCATAGGGCGGCCGATAAGGCAGCGACAAGGGCTGCGCGAAGCGTGCGATAGGCGGATTCATGCGCCGATCTTAGACCAGCGGCGCCAGGCCCGCGCCTGTCCAGGGCGGGTCATGCGAATCCCGCAGCCCCTCCATTTATGAGATATGGGGGATCAGTTGTACGCTGCTTGCGCGCTTGGGTTCGATCGGCCCGCCTTATGATCGGCCCGACGGCGGCTACCGGGAGCCCGCTACTGGTTGCGCCTTGCAAGTGGGTGACAGCGTGATGACAATCGATGAGTCGGATGCCTTGCATCCGATCGGCTTTGCGGGGGGCGGCTATTACGAGTCGGCAGCCCTGCTTGCCGCTTCGCTGTTCAAAGCCCCCTGCGTCGTCATCCGCGTCGATGCGGACGTGCCCGAAACCCTCAGCCATGCCTCGCCGAGCGCCGCGCCGCCGGTTGCGGCAGGCTGGCACTATTCCACGCCCGGATACGCCATGGACGCGGCCGGGCAACTGGTCCGGGGATTCATGCCGTTCGCGCTGGCCGGCGTGGAGCCCGCCGACGACGAGCCGCCGCTGGTCGAGTTCATGCGCTGCTCCCTGGCCGACAAAGAGGGCCGGCCGCTGGGCATGCTGATGCTGTTCGACTGCGCGGGCCGCCCGCCGCTGACGCCCAAGGGGCGGCGGCTGCTGGAGCGGCTGGCCGCGCACGTGGTCGACCGCATGCAGACGCTGCGCGACTTTCACTACCGGGATCACCTGACGGGCCTGGGCAACCGCGGCCAGTTCGTGCGCGATGCCCGCATGGCGCTGGACCGGCCGCGTGCGCAGGACGCCGACCTGTGGGCCGCGATGATCGACGTGATCCCGCTGGACAACATCACGCGCCTGGTGGTGGCGATGGGCCTGACGCAGGTCGAGCGGGCCATCGAACGCATGGCCGCCCGCGTCATGGCGTCGCTGCCCGGCGGATGCCGGACCTATCGGCTGGGCCTGGCGCGCTTCGGTTTCATGTGCTCGGGCAAGCAGGACGACGTGCGCCGGTTGGCGGCGGGCTGCGTGGCCCGCTTCGAGAACCCCATCACGGTGGACGACGACCTGCCGCTGAACCTGACCGCCTACGCGGGCGTGCTGCCGGTACGGCGCAGCCAGTTGCCGCAACTGATCAGCGCCCTGTTCGCGGTGTCCGAGTCGGCGCGCGAACGCGGCGTGCCGGTCGGCGTGTTCGACCTGCAACTGGTGCAGCGCCAACGGCGCCACGTGCTCATCATCAACTCCATCCGCCAGGCGGTGCAGGCGCCGGATCAATTGCGCCTGGTCTTCCAGCCGCGCGAACGCCTGAGCGACGGCATCTGGACCTCGGTCGAGGCGCTGGTGCGCTGGCGGCATCCGCTGCTGGGCGAGATATCGCCGACCGAGTTCATCCCGCTGCTGGAAGGCACCACGCTGATGCCGCTGCTGACCGACTGGGTGCTGGCCCGCGCCATGTCGCAGTTGGCCGAGTGGCGCAAAACGATGCCCAAGCTGAAGATGTCCATCAACGTGGCGGCGTCGGACTTGAAGCGGCCGGACTTCAGCGCGGTGCTGAGGGGCGCGATGGCGGCCAACGGCATCGGCAGCGGCTGCATCGAACTGGAGCTGACGGAGGGCTCGCTGGTGCGCGTCGATCCCGCCACCATGGAAATGCTGGAGGGCCTGGAACGCTGCGGCATCGAGATCGCGGTGGACGACTTCGGCGCAGGCTACAGCAACCTGTCGCAACTGGCCAAGCTGCCCTACGACGTGCTCAAGCTGGACAATGCGCTGGTGCGTTCGGTTTCGTCCAACGCACGTGCCGCGCTGATCGTGCAGGCCATCGTGGGCCTGGCCAAGCAACTGGGCCACCGGGTGGTGGCCGAGGGAGTCGAAACCCTGCAATTGCGCGATTTCTCGCAGCAGTGGGGGTGCGACGAAGTGCAGGGATTCTTCATCGCGCGGCCCATGGAGCCCGACGCCTTGTATCCGTTGTTGGCGCAGCGGGTCGAGCGGCGGGGTGCGCCGCGCAGCCAGGACGCTGTATAAATAGCGTTTGCGTCCTGTTTCCGTTCGCGCGCGCCAGGTCCGCCACGGTCCGCGCGCTGCCCCGTCTCCATGACTGACTTTCCCCCGTTGCGCCAGCCTTGTCCGCCCGGAGCCTGCGACTGCGGCCACGATGCCCTGCGCGATGATCCCACTGCCGACAAGCGCATCCTGATGCTGACCAAGGCCGAGGAAAGGAAGCTGGTCGAGCGGCTGGAGAACCTGGCCACATTGGAAGACCTGCGCCGTATGGAAGCCCGCATCCAGTCGCTGCTGGGCGTGACGCTGATCATCTCTCCCAGCGACAACGAAGTGCGCACCATGCGCGGTTTCCACATCCGCCTGGAAGAGCGGCCCGGCCTGTGCAGCAAGACGCGCCAGTCCATTCCCGCCGCCATCCGCCGCTGCTTCGAGCGCAATCCGGACATCGCGTTCGCGATCCTGAACGAGAACGACCTGCTGCGCGACGCCTGAGCGCGGCTGCGCGCGCCGGTCGCCGGCTGGCGGGGCCGGGCCAGGCGCCGTCATGCCTGCCCGGTCCGGGGGGCGCCGCGTACGCGCCTATGCCCCTTCCAGCTTCCAGATCTCGCGCGCGTACTCGCGCACCGTGCGGTCGCTGGAGAAATGCCCCAGGTGCGCCATGCAGTGCAGCGCCTTGCGGTGCCAGGCCCGCCTGTCGTTGAAGTCCTGCGCGATGGTGCGGTGAGCCTGCGCGTAGGCGTCGAAATCCGCCAGATGGAAATAGTGGTCGCGGCCCATCAGTTCGTCGTACAGCAGCCGGTACTGCTCGCGGTCCGAGTCGTAGCGGCCGTCGATCAGCGTGCCCAGCACTTCCGCCAGCGCCGGGCTGCGCGCGGCGTATTGCGCCGGATGGTAGCTGCCGTCGCGCCGCATGGCGCCCACTTCCTCGGCCAGCAGGCCGAAGGCGTAGAAGTTCTCGGGACCCACGCATTCGCGGATCTCGATGTTGGCGCCGTCCAGCGTGCCCACGGTCAGCGCGCCGTTCAGCGCCAGCTTCATGTTGCCGGTGCCCGAGGCCTCGGTGCCGGCCGTGGATATCTGCTCGGATACGTCGGCGGCCGGGATGATGCGCTCGGCCAGCGTCACCTTGTAGTCGGGCAGGAACACGACGTTGAGCCGGCCGCGGCAGCGCGGGTCGCCGTTGATGGTGCGCGCCACGCTGCGGATCAGGTGGATGATGCGCTTGGCCGCGGCGTAGCCGGGGGCGGCCTTGCCGGCGAAGACGTGGGTGCGCGGCGCCACGTCCTCGCCATGGTCGACGATGCGCAGGTACAGGTGGATGATGTGCAGGATGTGCAGCAACTGGCGCTTGTACTCATGGATGCGCTTGATCTGCACGTCGTACAGCGAGGCCGGATCCAGCAGCACGCCCATGCTGCCGTGCACGTGGCGCGCCAGGCGCTCCTTGTTGGCCAGCTTGATGCGGGCCAGCCGTTCGATGAAGGCCGGATCGTCCTGGTGGCGGGCCAATTCGCGCAGGCGCTCCAGCTCGACCACCCACTGGGGGCCCAGCGTGTCGTCGAACAGCGCGGCCAGCGGCGGATTGGCCTGCGCCAGCCAGCGGCGCGGCGTGATGCCGTTGGTCTTGTTGTTGAAGCGCTCGGGCATCAGTTCGTGGAAATGCGGCACCAGCGATTGCTTGATCAGCTCGGTGTGCAATTGCGCCACGCCGTTGATGGAATGGCTGCCCACGATGGCCAGGTGCGCCATGCGCACATGCCGGGTGCCGCCTTCCTCGATCAGCGACACCGCGGCCACGCGCGGATCGCCGTCGCCCCAGCGCGCGCGCGCCATGCGCAGCATGCGGGCGTTGATCTCGTAGATGATCTGCATGTGGCGCGGCAGCACGCGCGTCATCAGGTCCACCGGCCAGCGCTCCAGCGCTTCGGGCAGCAGTGTGTGATTGGTGTAGCTGCAGGTGGCCTGCGTGACGGACCATGCCACGTCCCACGGCAGCTTGTGGTGGTCGACCAGCAGGCGCATCAGCTCGGCGATCACCAGCGTGGGGTGCGTGTCGTTGAGCTGGATGGCCGCGCGCGTGTGCAGCTTTTCGATGGGCAGGCCGCTTTCCGAGAACTCGCGCAGGATGTCGTTCATCGCGCAGGCCGTCAGGAAGTATTCCTGGATCAGGCGCAGCTCGCGGCCCTGCGAGGGCTCGTCCGAGGGGTACAGCACCTTCGAGATGGTCTCGGTGCTGATCTGGTGCTGCACCGCGCCCACGTAGTCGCCGGCATTGAACACCCCCATCTCCAGCACTTCGGAGGCCCGGGCGGAGTACAGCCGCAGCAGGTTCGCCGCGCGGCCGCCGTAGCCGATGATGGGCATGTCGTGCGGAATGCCCAGCAGCGTGTTGCCGGGGATCCAGGCGGGACGGTACGCGCCGTCGGCGGCGTGGCTTTCCTCGACGTGGCCGTACAGATTGACGATGCAGCTTTCGTCGGCGCGTTCGATCAGCCAGGGGCTGTGGTCGCTGCCCCAGAAGTCGGCGCGTTCGACCTGCGCGGGGCCGTCGAACTCCTGGCGGAACAGGCCGTAGTCGTACTTGATGCCGCAGCCCATGCCGGGCAGGTCCATCGTGGCCAGGGATTCTACGAAGCACGCGGCCAGCCGTCCCAGGCCGCCGTTGCCCAGCGCGGCGTCGTGCTCGCGGTCGGCGATGCGCTCCAGGTCCAGGCCCAGGTTGGCCATGGCCATGCGGGCGGGTTCCAGCATGCCCAGCGACAGCAGGTTGCTGACCAGCGAGCGGCCGACCAGGAACTCCATCGACAGGTAGTACACCTTCTTGGCCGGATTGGCCTGGCGCCGGTGCTGCGTGGCCAGCAGCGCGGTGATCACGCGGCGGCGCACCACCATGCAGATGGCCACCAGCCAGTCGTCCTCGGTGGCGCGTTCCGGCGTCCTGGCCAGCCGGTATTTCAGCTCGCTGGCCAGTTCCTGCTGGATGACCGCGGCTTCCCGCACGGTCTGATCGGACGATGCGTTCCTGGGCAAGTCAGGCATGGTCTTCTCCGGTTGCTGCGGACGCACGGGCGGCAGGGAGCCGCTGCATGCGTCAAGAACGTCCTAGCGCGTGCGATACGGCCTCGACGAGTGCGTCCAATGGAATGGGTTTGTTGAGATGGGTGGTGAAACCTGCCTGTGCGGCCTTGTCGATGTGGTCTTTCGAACCGTAGCCGGTCAGGGCGATGGCTGGGATCTTCAGGTCGGGGAATCGGTTGCGCACCTCGGCCATGAACTGGTATCCGTCCATGTTCGGCATGCCGATGTCCGAGATGATCAGGTCGTATGCGGTGGACGCGTCCAGCGTTTCGAGGGCACGCGCGCCGCTGTTGGCGATCGCGACCTGGGCGCCTTCCATCTCCAGCAGGGCCTGGAAGGTGTCGAGAATGTCCTCGGAGTCGTCCACGATCAGGATGCGCAGGCCGGTCAACTGGCCGTCCATCGGGGGCGCCGGCACGTGGTCGGCGTCGGCGTGCGCCGGCTGGGCCAGGGGCAGCCACACCGAGAAGCGCGCGCCGCGGCCCTTGCCTTCGGAGTACGCCTCGATATTGCCGCCGTGCGCCTGCACCAGTTGGCCGACCACGCCCAGGCCGATGCCCAGGCCGTCGCGGTTGATGCCCCGGTGGCGCATGTCCGCCTGGCTGAACATGTCGAACACCTTGGCCAGGAAGGCGGGCTCGATGCCTTCGCCGGTGTCGATCACGTCCAGGCGAGCCATCTGGCCGTCGCGCGACAGCGACACGCTGACCGAGCCGCCGACGGGTGTGAACTTGATGCCGTTGTTCAGCAGGTTCCAGATGATCTGCTCGACGCGGGTGGAGTCGGCGTCGATGTGCAGCGCGTCGGCCGCGTCGTAGTCGCTGCGCAGGTCGACGTCGGCCGAGGCGGCCGTGTGGCGCAGCACGCTCAGGATGCTCTCGACCGTGTCGGTCAGGCTGACCACGCCGCGGTTGAGCTTGAGCTTGCCCGTCTGTACGCGCGCCATGTCCAGCAGGTCTTCGATGATGCGCGCCTGGCTGCGCACCGAGTGCTGGATGGTCTCGGCCGCGCGCGCCGTGCTGGGCGAGCCGCGCACCGCCGGCGTGCGCGCCAGCAGGTCGGCGTTGAGCTGGATCAGGTTCAGCGGATGCTTGAGCTCGTGCGACATGATCGCGAAGAACTCGTCCTTCAGGCGGCTGTCGTCGCGCGAGGATTCCAGCCGGTTCTCCTGCTCGCTTTCCTTGCGGCGCTGCTCGGTGACGTCGCGGGCGATCTTGGCGTAGCCGTCGAAGTGGTCGTCGCGCATCGGGTTGATGCTGCCCGTGCAGAAGATGCGCGAGCCGTCCTTGCGGCGCAGCCAGCGTTCGTCCGAGGCATAGCCGCGCGTGCGGGCCCGTTCCATTTCCTTCTGCGGTTCGCCGTTCTCGACGTCCTCGCGGGTGAAGATGATGCCCAGGGGCTGGCCCACCGCCTCTTCCTCGCGGTAGCCGAAGATGATGTGCGCGCCCGAGTTCCACGTGGCGATGCAGCCGTTCTGGTCGATGGTGATGATGGCGAAGTCTTTCGTGCTTTGCGCCATCAGCCGCATGTGGGCCTCGCCCAGCCGCAGGCGCTCTTCGGCCTCGCACCGGTCGGTGATGTCGATGAACGTGAGGACCGCGCCTTCGATGCGGTGTTCGGCGCTGCGGTAGGGCAGCAGGCGCGCCAGGTACCAGCGGCCGTTGCTGCCGCTGATCTCGCGCTCGACCGTCCGCAGCGAGTCGAACACGCTGCCGGCATCGCGCGCCAGGTCGGGGTAGTTCAGGCGGTGCGTGATGTCCAGCAGCGAGCGGCCGGCATCGCTGGCGATGACGCTGAAGATGTCGGTGGCGCGCGGCGTGAACCACTTGATGCGCATGCCGCGGTCGACGAATACCGTGGCGATGTCGGTCGATGCGATCAGGTTCTGCAGGTCGTCGTTGATCTTGGCGGTTTCCTCGACCTTCGACTTGAGCTCGGAATTGACCGTGACCAGTTCCTCGTTGACCGATTGCAGCTCTTCCTTGCCGGTTTCCAGCTCTTCGGTGGCGGACCGCAACTCTTCGTTGATGGCCTGCAGCTCTTCGTTGGAGGCTTTCAACTCTTCGGTGGAGGTTTCCGACTGCTCCATCGTCAGTTGCAGCCTGTCCTTGGCCTGCTGCAGTTCGGCTTCCAGCTGGGCCAGCATGCTGGTGGCGACCTTGCCCGCCTGGGCCTCGCCGTCCTCGCCCATGATGGCCTCGACTTCGTCGAAGATCACCAGCATGAAGTCGTTGCCGCTTTCCTCGTGGCGGAACGGGCGAACCACCATGTTGACGTACATGCGCCGCTCGCCCACGGTCATCTCGACGCGGCGGGCCTCGACGCTCTTGCGCGAATGCAGCGCCTGGAACATGGCGGTGCGCAGCTCCATGCGCAGCTCGGGCTGCACCAGCGCGGGCAGGTTGCGCGACGGTTCGCCTCCCGCATGCCTCAGGAAACGGCCGGCGCGGTCGGACATGTGGACGATGTTGGCTTCGTGATCGACGATGACGCTGGGAGGAGCGTACTGTTCAAGCGCGCGCTGGTGGATTTCCGCGAACGAGGTCTTGCCGCGCCGGCTCGGCGAACTTTCGGCAGGCACGGCGCGGATCACTTTGTCGAAAGTGGCGGAGGGCAGGGTCGGGATGGTGCGATGCACGTACGCGGCGCCCTTGGCCTGGTACAGGCGGTTGCGCTTGTCCACCACGGTGAACAGGTTCTCGCACGCGTCCGCCGATTCGGAACTGCCGAGGAACAGGAAGCCGCCCGGTTTCAGGGCGAAGTGGAACATGCGCAGCACGTCCATCTGCACCTCGCGATCCAGGTAGATCAGCAGGTTGCGGCAGGTGACCAGGTCGAGCTTCGAGAAGGGCGGATCGCGCAGCACGTTGTGCGGCGCGAACAGCACCCGCTCGCGGATCTCTTTCTTGATGCGGTAGCCCGCCTCGTCCTTCGTGAAGTAGCTTTGCAGCATGCCGGGCGACACGTCGGTGTCGATGGCGGCCGGGTACAGGCCGGCCCGGCCGGTGGCCAGCGACGGTTCGTCGATGTCGGTGGCGAATACCTGCAGGCGGGGCGGCGAGGGCTGCTTCTCTGCGTAGCTGGACAGCAGCATGGCCATGGAATAGGCCTCTTCGCCGGTGGCGCAGCCGGCCGTCCACACCCGCACCGAAGGCGGCGGCGTGCCGTCGCGGCCATTGACCAGCGGTCCGATCGCCTGTTGTTCCAGGGCCTCGTAGGCTTCCTTGTCACGGAAGAACTGCGTGACGCCGATCAGCATGTCGCCCAGCAGCTTGGGCGTTTCCTCGGCAGTCTCGTGCAGCATGGCCGCATAGCTCTGCATGTCGGGCACGCCGGTGACCTGCATGCGCCGTTCGATGCGGCGCAGCACGGTCGCTTTCTTGTAATGCCTGAAATCGTGGCCCGTGCGGGTGCGCAGCAGGGTGAGGATGTCGAGCAGCGACTTGCGTTCGGCGGGGCTTTCCTCATGGGCGTGTTCGGGGCTGTCCGGATCCAGCGGGTCGCCCACGGGGGCGGGCATGTGGATCCGCGCCATGTTCTCGCGGATGCCTTTCAGGCGGGCCGGCATCTGCGCCACGGGCAGGATGATGTCGACCATGCCGGTGGCGATGGCGTTGCGGGGCATGGCGTCGTGCTGGGCGTCGCCGGGCTGCTGGGCGATGGTGATGCCACCCTGCTCCTTGATGCGCGCCAGGCCCACCGAGCCGTCGGAACCGCCCCCGGTCAGGATGATGCCGATGCTCTTGCTCTTGTGCACGTCGGCCAGGGCGCGGAAAAACACGTCGATGGCGATGGGCTGGCCCATGGGGCGCTCATGCGCCTTCAGGCGCAGGTAGCCGTCGTTCATCTGCAGCCCGGCGGCGGGCGGGATGACGTAGACATGATTCTTCTGCACCGGCATCGTGTGCGTGACCTGCACGATGGGCAGGTCGGTGACCGCCTGCAGGATGTGGTGCGCCACGCTGTCGTGCTTGGGCGACAGGTGCAGGACCACCACGAAGGCCATGTCCGGCTTGGGCGGCATGTTCTCGAAGAACACCTTCAGGGCCTCGATGCCGCCCGCGGACGCGCCGATGCCGACGACCGGAAACGTGAGGTCGCTGGTCATGAGGTGTTTCTGATTATCGGGCGGAGGGCCGGAGTCGGGCATGTCGGGGGTCATGCGGTTGTCTTTATCTCGATGAGCCTGCCAAGGCGCCATGATAGCCTGCGGATCTCCGGGTATTCGGCAATGCCAGCCCCCATTCAGGTAAGTGGCCGTGTCAGGCGCCAGTGCTATATTTTTGGCGCGCCATCAGGCTCGAAACGATGGTTCCCCATGCGTGTCCCCGGCGGCATGCGCGAATAAAGCCAGGAGCAGCAGTGAGACACCCGGATTATTCCGACGAGATGGCTGGCGCGGCGTCCTCCCCCTCGGGCTTCCTGGCCGGCGGCGGCGAGATGGGCGCGCTGATGCGTGCGCACGACTGGCGCGCCACGCCGCTGGGACCGCCCGGGCAATGGCCCCAGAGCCTGCAGACGGCGGTGCGCATCATGCTCTCCTCCAGCCAGCCCATCTGGATCGGCTGGGGCCCCGAGCTGTACTTCCTCTACAACGACCCTTACAAGAGCGCCATCATCGGCGGCAAGCATCCGGGTGCGCTGGGCCTGCCCATCGGCGTGGTGTGGCGCGAGATCTGGCCCGACATCGAGGCGCTGCTGGCCTCGGCGATGCAGAGCGGCGAAGGCGTCTACAACGAGGCCATGTTCCTGCTGATGGAGCGCAACGGGTATCCCGAGGAAACCTACTACACCTTTTCTTACAGTCCGATTCCTGACGAGCGGGGCCGCCCCGCCGGGCTGATCTGCGCCAACAGCGACGACACGCGCCGGGTGATCGGCGAACGCCAACTGAGCCTGCTGCGCGAACTTGGGGCTTCCTCGTCCAATGCGCGTTCCTGGCGCGAGGCCTGCGAACTCAGCGCACGGGCATTGTCCGAGGATGCGCACGACATGCCGTTCGCGCTGCTTTACCTGGCCAATCCGCAGGGCGGCGAAGCCATGCTGGCCGGGGCCGCGGGCCTGGCGGCCGGCCATCCCGCCGCGCCCGAGGCGTTGCGGCTGGACGGCCAGGGCCCCTGGCCGCTGGACGGCCCGGTTCACCAGTTGCAGTTGGTGCCCGGCCTGCGCCAGCGCTTCGGCGATCTGCCCGCCGGGCCGTGGAAGCATGCGCCGGACCAGGCCGCCATCGTACCGTTGCCTACCGTCGGCGAGAATGGCCGCATGGGCCTGATGATCGTCGGCCTGAATCCGTACCGCCTGTTCGACACGGCCTATCGCGACTTCCTGACGATGACGGCCGCGCAGATCGGCGCGACGATCAGCGCGGCCTATGCCTACGAAGAAGAACGCCGCCGCGCCGAGGCGCTGGCCGAGCTGGACCGGGCCAAGACCGCTTTCTTCTCGAACATCAGCCATGAGTTCCGCACGCCGCTGACCTTGATGCTGGGGCCGCTGGAGGAACTGCTGGCGCGCGGCCCCGAGCAGGGGGACGCGCAGCGCGAGCTGATCCAGATCACGCACCGCAATGGCATGCGCCTGCTGACGCTGGTGAATTCGTTGCTGGACTTCTCGCGCATCGAGGCGCGGCGGGTGCAGGTCAACTACCAGCCCACCGACCTGTCGGCGCTGACGGCGGAACTGGCCTCGCTGTTCCGCTCGGCCATGGATCGGGCCGGGCTGGAACTGGTGGTCGATTGTCCGCCGTTGCCCCATGCCGTCTACGTCGATCGCGAAATGTGGGAGAAGATCGTCCTGAACCTGATGTCGAACGCGTTCAAGTTCACGATGGTGGGGTCGGTGGCGATCCGCGTGTCGCCCAGCCCCGATGGCGGCGCGGTGCGGGTCGAGGTGCGCGACACCGGCATCGGCATCCCGGCGCATGAACTGCCGCGCGTGTTCGACCGCTTCCATCGCGTGGCCGGCGCGGCGGGCCGCAGCATCGAGGGCAGCGGCATCGGCCTGGCGTTGGTCCAGGAGCTGGTGCGTCTGCAGGGCGGCTGCATCCGGGTGGACAGCCAGGTGGGGCGCGGCACGGCGTTCACCGTCGAGCTGCCGTGGGGCGAGGCCTATGCGCCGGCGCAGCCATCGGGCACGCCGCGCCCTCCGCCGACCAGCATGAACGCCCGCGCCTATGTCGACGCCACATTGCGTTGGCTGCCCGACAGCGACCGCATCCTGTCCGATGAGTCGCCGCCCGGGTCCCTGCCCATGGCGCCCGCCGCGGGCGGCGAGCCCGCGCGCGTGCTGGTGGTGGACGACAACGCCGACCTGCGCGATTACATGAGCCGCATCCTGCGCGCCGCCGGCTACCGCGTCGAGACGGCGGTGGACGGCGAGGCCGCGCTGCGGCAGGTGCGCGCGGATCCGCCGGATGTCGTGCTGTCCGACATCATGATGCCCAGGCTGGATGGGTTCGGCCTGCTGGCCGCATTGCGCAACGACACGGGGCTGCGCGGCATTCCGGTACTGCTGCTGTCCGCGCGCGCCGGAGAAGAGGCGCGTGTCGAGGGTCTGGATGCGGGCGCGGATGACTATCTGACCAAGCCTTTCGCGGCGCGTGAGCTACTGGCCCGAGTGGCCAGCAACCTGCAGTTGGCACGGGTGCGGCAAGAGTCCGCGCAGCGCCTGCGCGAAGAGACGCGCATGCTGGAGCTGCTGAACCAGGTGGGCGTGGCGGTGGCCGCCGAACTGGATCTTGGCCGCGCGGTGCAGATCGTGACCGACGCGGCCACCGAGCTGACCGGGGCGGCGTTCGGTTCGTTCTTCTATAACGTGCTGGACGACCAGGGCGAATCCTACACGCTGTATGCGCTGTCGGGCGTGCCGCGCGAGGCCTTCGAGAAATTTCCCATGCCGCGCAACACCGCGGTCTTCGGGCCCACGTTCCGGGGCGAGGGCATCGTGCGCTCGGACGACATCCAGGCCGACCCGCGCTATGGCCGCAACGACCCGCACCGCGGCATGCCCGAAGGGCATCTGCCGGTGCGCAGCTACCTGGCCGCGCCGGTGGTGTCGCGTACGGGCGAGGTGCTGGGCGGCCTGTTCTTCGGGCATCCGGAAGCCGGCATCTTCACCGAGCATTCCGAACGCGTGCTGGTCGGCATCGCCGCGCAGGCGGCCGTGGCCATCGACAATGCGCAGCTTTACCGCGCCGCGCAGGTGGAGATCGCCGAGCGCACCAAGGCGCAGGCCGCGCTGGCGCAGTTGAACGAAGGGCTGGAGCAGCGCGTGTCCGAGGTGCTGGCCGAACGCGACCGCCTGTGGGACCTGAGCGAAGACCTGCTGGTGGTGGCCGATTACACGGGCCGCCTGCTGCGCTTCAGTCCAGCCTGGACCCGCGTGCTGGGCTATCCGCACGGCACCCTGATGGCGCGGGCCTATGGCGAACTGGTTCATCCCGACGACCTGCCCGAACTGCGCCAGCAGCTGGAGACCCTGCGCGCCACCCGCCAGCCGATCCGCTGCCAGAACCGTGTGCGTACCGCCGATGGCCAATGGCGCACCATCGCCTGGACGCTGTATGCCGACCCGCTCAGCGCCTGGCTGCACGGCGTGGGACGCGACGTGACCGCCGACCTGGAGTCCGCCGCGGCGCTGCGCCAGGCGGAAGAGGCGCTGCGCATGGCGCAGAAGATGGAGGCGGTGGGCAAGCTGACGGGCGGCGTGGCGCACGATTTCAACAATCTGCTGCAGGTCATCGGGGGCAATCTGCAGTTGCTGGCCCGCGACGTGGCCGGCAACGAAAAGGCCGAGCAACGCTTGCGCAACGCCCAGGGCGGCGTGGCGCGGGGCGCGCAGCTGGCCTCGCAATTGCTGGCCTTCGGCCGGCGCCAGCCGCTGGCGCCCAAGGTCGTGAACCTTGGCCGCTTCATCCGCGCCATGGACGACATGCTGCGCCGGGCCCTGGGCGACGGGGTGGAGATCGAGACAGTCATCTCGGGCGGCCTGTGGAACACGCTGGTCGATCCCTATCAGGTCGAGAACGCGCTGCTGAACCTGGCCATCAATGCGCGCGATGCGATGAACGGCCATGGCCGGCTCACCATCGAGGCGGGCAACGCGCTGCTGGACGACACGTACTGCGCGCGGCATGCGGACGTGACGCCGGGCCAGTACGTGATGGTGGCCGTGACCGATACCGGCTCGGGCATGACGTCGGACGTGCTGGCGCAGGTATTCGAGCCTTTCTTCACCACCAAGCCCGAGGGGCAGGGCACCGGGCTGGGCCTGAGCATGGTCTACGGTTTCGTGCGCCAGTCCAACGGCCACGTCAAGATCTACAGCGAGCCCGGGCAGGGCACCACGGTACGCCTGTACCTGCCTCGCGAGCGCCAGGAGGAAGACCTGGAGACCGAGGTGGATGCCGGCCCCATCGCCGGCGGCACCGAGACCGTGCTGGTGGTCGAGGACGACGAAGAGGTGCGCGCCACGGTGGTCGACCTGCTGTCGGAACTGGGCTATCGCGTGCTGCGCGCCAAGGATGCCGGCAGCGCGCTGGCCATCATCGAGAGCGGCATGCCGATGGACCTGGTGTTCACCGACGTGGTGATGCCAGGCCCCCTGCGCAGCCCCGAGCTGGCGCGCAAGGCGCGCGAGCGCCTGCCCAACGTGGCGGTGCTGTTCACCTCGGGCTACACCGACAACGCCATCGTGCACGGCGGCCGGCTGGACGAAGGCATCGAACTGCTGAGCAAGCCCTACACGCGCGAAGCCCTGGCCCGCAAGATCCGCCATGTGCTGCGCAACCAGCAGCAGCACAACGCCGCGCGCCAGGCGGCCGAGCAGACCCGGCAGCCGGCGCCGCGGGTGGCCGCCGCCGCGCCGCGTCCGCCCGCGGAGGCGGGGTTGCAGGTGCTGCTGGTCGAGGACGACGAGCTGATCCGGGGCAACACCGCGGAGATGCTGGGCAGCCTGGGGCATTCGGTCTCCGAGGCGGGCAACGCCGAAGAGGCGCTGTCGGCGCTGCGCACGCGCCGTCCGCAGGTGCTGATCACCGACGTCAGCCTGCCGGGGGAGTCGGGCGTGGAGCTGGCCGAGCGGGCGTTGCGCATCCTGCCGGGGCTGAGCGTGGTGTTCGCCTCGGGCATGGAAGTGCTGCCCGGCGGCAAGGACCGCGAAGGGCTGGCGGACGCGATCCACCTGCTCAAGCCCTATAGCATGAACGACCTGGACGAGGTGATGCGGCGCATCGCCGATGCGCGCCGCGCCCGTGGCGGCAGACCGAAGGAATGAACGTGGAAGCGGGATATGCCCTGCGCCCGTTGGGCGAGGATGACGCGCAAGCCTATCAGGCATCGCGGCTGGAGGCGTTGCGGGACCGGCCCGAGGCCTTTGCCTCGTCGTGGGAGGACGAGCGGGCGCAGGCGCTGCCATGGTTCGCCGCGCGGCTGCGCGACGGCTTCGTGGCCGGCGCCTTCGATGCGCAAGGCGCACTGGTCGGTACGGCGGGGCTGCTGGTGCCCGCATCGCCGAAGCTGCGGCACAAGGGCATGCTGTGGGGCATGTATGTCAGCCCCCGGGCCCGCGGGACGGGCGTGGCGCCCGCCCTGGTGCGGGCCGTGCTGGACGAGGCCCAGGGGCTTGTCGAGGCGGTCAGGCTGACGGTCACGGTGGGCAACGAGGCGGCGCGGCGCCTGTACCTGGGCCTGGGATTCGAGGAATATGCGCGCGAGCCACGGGCGTTGAAGGTGGGCGGGCGCTATTACGACGAGATCTTGATGGCGCGGGCGGTGGAGTGAGGGCGGCGTTCCGCGGGCACCCTGGACAGCGGCCGCGCCTGGCATGTCCCGCGCAAAATCCTCTGGCGTGCGATAGGGGATTGCCAATTTCCACATAAGGGATAAAATCCCATATATGGAAAATACTGCCGTTTCCCCCGAAGCCATGGACCACCACCTCGCGCAACGCCTGAAGGCCCTGCGCGCCGAGCGTGGCTGGTCGCTGGACGACCTGGCCATGCGCAGCCAGGTCAGCCGTTCCACGCTGTCCCGCCTGGAGAACGCCGACGTCAGTCCCACCACCCAGGTGCTGGGCCGCCTGTGCACGGCATACGGCCTGACGCTGTCGCGCCTGATGCGCCTGATCGAGAACGACTATGCAGCCGTGGTGCGCCGTGGCGACCAGCCGGTATGGGTCGATCCGCAGGCGGGCTTCGAGCGCCGCTCGGTGTCGCCGCCCGCGCATGCGCTGGCGGGCGAAGTGCTGGAATGCACGTTGCCCGCCAATACGCGCATCGCTTACGACGCGCCTCCCCGGCCCGGCCTGGAACACCACCTGGTGTTGCTGGAAGGCAGCCTGCAACTGACGGTCGAGCAGCGCGGCCATGCGTTGCGGCCGGGCGACTGCCTGCGCTATCAATTGCACGGCGCCACCGAATTCATCACCCCGCCGGATGCCGGCGCCCGCTACCTGCTGTTCCTCGTCTAGGTCCAAGGCCATGTCCGATGCTTTCGCACTCTCTCTGCTTCCGGCCGCGCAGGCCCATGAGCATACCGCCGAGCTGGGCGCGCTGCTGCACGCCTGCGTGCAGGACGGCGCCAGCGTGGGATTCGTGCTGCCGTACTCCGTGGCGCAGGCGCAGGCCTACTGGCGCGACACGGTCATTCCCGAGCTGCGCGGGCAGGGCCTGATGCTGCTGATCGCGCGTCGTGGCGGCGCCATCGCGGGCACCGTGCAGCTCGATTGCGCCGGCATGCCCAACCAGCATCACCGCGCCGAGGTGCGCAAGCTGCTGGTGCATCCCGCGCATCGCCGGCTGGGCGTGGCGCGCGCGCTGATGGTCGAACTGGAAAGCCTGGCGCGACAGGCGGGCCGCACGCTGCTGACGCTGGACACGCGCTCGGGCGACGTGGCGCAGCAGTTGTACGGCAGCCTGGGCTATCAGGTGGCGGGCGAGATCCCGGGCTATGCGCGCGATCCCTACGGCTCGCCGGCTTATCACGCCACCACCTTCATGTACAAGCGGCTGTAGCGGGCCAGGCTCGCCGTCAGGCGCGTGGCCGGCCGCGCAACGCGATCCAGAAGGCCAACTGGGACACCACGCCCGCGCCCGCCAGCACGACCGCCGCCGCCACTTCGGGCGAACCGCCCAGGCCGACCAGGGCGGTGCAGATCGCGCCCATGGCCATCTGCGTGCAGCCGTACAGGCCCGACGCGGAACCGATCACCTTGGGATTCACGCCGACCGCCAGCGTCAGCGCGGCGGGCGAGGCCAGGCCCGCGCCCACGGTGAACAGGAACATCGGGATCACCAGGCCCGGCACGCTGGCCAGGCCGGCCAGCACGATGCCCAGCATGGCGAAGGCGCTGGCCACGCTGATCAGGTTGCCGCCCATCATCACGCGTTCGATCGGCAGTTTGCCGATCACCCGGGTGGCGATGGCGCTGCCCAGCCATACGCCGGACACCAGGATGGCGAGATAGAGGCCGACCTCCTGCGCCGGGCGGTGCAACTGGTCGACGAAGATGAAGGGCGCCGAGGCGATGAAGGCATACATCGAGGTGGTGGCGCAGCCGCCGCCCACCGCGAAGCCCAGGAAGGGCCGCGAGCCCAGCAGTTGCAGATAGTCGCGCGCCAGTGTGCGTGCCGACACCTGAGCCGCCACGGGCCCCGTCTCGGGCAGCATCCGCCAGGCCAGCACCAGGTTGCCCACCCCCAGCAGGCACAGCGCGCCCAGCACCGCCCGCCAGCCCAGGGCGCCCGCCAGCGCGGCGCCGATGATGGGGGCCAGCGCCGGGGCGATGGTGACCATCAGGTTCATCAGCGCCAGGCGCTTGGCCGCGTTGTCCTGCGTAGCGGTGTCGCGCACGATGGCGCGCGCCAGCACCAGGCCCGCGCAGCCGCCCAGGGCCTGGAACAGCCGGGCGGCGATCAGCGCGTGGGCATCGGGCGCCAGCGCGGCGGCCAGGCCGGAAACGGTGTAGAGGGCCAGCCCGATCATCAGGATGGGGCGGCGGCCATAGCGGTCGGACAGCGGCCCGTAGACGAGCTGGCCGCCCGCCAGGCCCAGGATGTACAGGCTGACCGTCATCTGCATGGCGGCGTTGGCGGCGTGCAGGTCCTTGCCCGCCATGCTGAGCGAGGGCACGAAGATATGCATGGCCAGCGTGCCGCTGAAGGTGAACAGCGCCAGCAGCCACAGCGGCACGTGCGGCAGCTGGGCCGAGGCGGCGGGGCGCTCGTTGTCCGGCTTGGCGGCGGGCGCGGCAGCGGCGTCGGCGCGACAGGCCGTGGCGGTGGGAGGCGTCATTGGACGTCCTCCGTCCCGGTCTCCGCTTCCAGCCGGAGGACGATGCCTTGCAGCAGGTCGAAGGCGCGTCGCAGTTCCCGATCGGAAATGTCCGCCAGCGCCGCCGCGCGCACCTGGGCGGCCACTTGCTCGACCTGTTCCACCGTGGCCTGGCCTTGTGCCGTCAGCACGATGGCCTTGGCGCGCCGGTCGCCGTCTTCCTCGCGGCGGGTGATCAGGCCGGCGGCCTGCAAGGCATCCAGCAGCCGCACCACCGATGAGCCGTCCAGTCCCAGCGAGGCCGCCAGGTCTTTCTGGCGCATCGGCGTTTGCGCGCGGGACAGGCGCACCAGTGGCAGCCACGTGGCTTCCGTCAGGCCGTAGGGTTGCAGGCGGCGGTTGACGGCGCGCCGCCAGGCTCGCGAGGCCTGGGACAACAGGGAGCCGAAGCGGACGCGCGGAGAGTCGGGCATGAAGACAAAAAATTAGATGATATGCAAATTAATTGTATATCACTCAATGAGCCGGCTTACCGCGGGTGTTGGTAGCGCCGGTTGGCCGCCGCGCCGGCGTAGACCGCGCTGGCGCCCAGGTCGCGCTCGATGCGCAGCAGCCGGTTGTACTTGGCGGTGCGGTCGGCGCGCGATACCGAGCCCGTCTTGATGTGCCCGCAGTTCGCGGCCACGGCCAGGTCGGCGATGCTGGTGTCTTCCGTCTCGCCCGAGCGGTGCGACATCACCGCCGTCCAGCCGGCCCGCTGCGCCATGCGGATGGCGTCGAAGGTCTCGCTCAGCGTGCCGATCTGGTTCATCTTCACCAGGATCGAGTTGCCCAGGCCCTGGGCGATGCCCTCGCGCAGCAGGCCCGGGTTGGTGCAGAACACGTCGTCGCCCACCAGTTGGCAGCGCTCGCCCAGCGTTTCGGTCAGCAGGCGCCAGCCCGGTGCGTCGTCCTCGGCCATGCCGTCCTCGATGGACACGATGGGATAGCCGGCCGCCAGTTGCGCCAGATACGCGGTCTGCTGTTCGGCGCTGCGGGCGATGCCTTCGCCGGCATAGCGGTAGGCGCCGTCGCGGTGGAACTCGCTGGCCGCCGGGTCCAGCGCCAGCGCCACGTCGGCGCCAGGACGCCAGCCGGCATCGTGGATGGCCCGCATGAGGAAGTCCAGCGCCTGCGGCGCGCTGCGCAGGTCGGGCGCGAAGCCGCCTTCATCGCCCACGTTGGTGTTCATGCCCGCCTGCTTCAGGCCCAGGCGCAGCGCGTGGAAGACCTCGGACCCCATGCGCAGCGCTTCCGCGAACGAGGGTGCGCTCAGCGGCAGGATCATGAACTCCTGGAAGTCGAGGGCGTTGTCGGCGTGCGCGCCGCCGTTGATGATGTTGATCATCGGCACCGGCAGCACGCAGGCCTGGGCGCCGCCCACGTAGCGGTAGAAGGGCAGGCGCTGGCTGGCCGCCGCCGCGCGGGCTACGGCCAGCGAGGCGCCCAGCAGCGCGTTGGCGCCCAGGCGGCTTTTGTCCGGCGTGCCGTCCGCGGCGATCAGGGCATTGTCCACGGCGCGCTGGTCGGTGGGGTCCAGGCCGCGCAGGGCATCGCGCAGGGCCGTGTTCACGGCCTCGGCGGCGCGCAGCACGCCCTTGCCGTGATAGCGGCGGGCGTCGCCGTCGCGCAATTCCCGCGCCTCGCGGGCGCCGGTCGAGGCGCCGGACGGCACGATGGCGTGGCCGGTGGCGCCGCAGGCGAGGGTGGCGGCGACCTCCAGCGTGGGATTGCCGCGGCTGTCCAGCACTTCATAGGCGTAGAGCGTGTCGATGGGGGACATGGGGCCAGGTTCCTGATATTTGAGAAAAATTGAGGAAAAACGGGTCCCTGCCGCCCCTGGGACTGCCGGGCGGCATGGAACGATTGCATGGATGAAAAAAGCACTAGGTGACGTGTTTCGAGGCAGATACTAAACTTGCGCGTCTGCCGCGAAAATCGAATTCTTTTCTTCTATTCGTCAGTTTTTTTCACGGATGCTCTGCCATCGGAATGAACCCTCTGCCGCCGCTCTCCACCTTGCGCGCCTTCGAGGCCACCGCGCGCACCGGTTCCGTCACCCGCGCCGCCGAGGAGCTGCGCCGCACGCACGGCGCCATCAGCCGCCAATTGCGCCTGCTGCAGGAACATGCGGGCACGCCGCTGTTCGAGAAGGCGGGCACGGGCCTGCGCCTGACCGAGGCGGGGCATGCCTTCCACGAGGTGGTGCGCGCGGCCTTCGCGCACCTGGAGCAGGGCTACGCCCGCCTGGTGGAGCAGGGCCGCAGTCCGGGCCTGCACGTGGCGTGCAGCGCCACGTTCGCCATGCGCTGGCTGGTGCCGCGCATGGCCGAGTTCTATCGGGCGCAGCCCTCGGTGCGCATCCGGCTGTCGATGACGTCCGCCGGCCAGATGCGCGCCGAGGGCGCCGACCTGCTGGTGGCCTGGGACCTGGGTTCGTACAGCGCGGCCGAGCAACGGCGCGCCATCGATCTGGCGCCGGTGCATTTCGGACCGGTCTGCGCGCCTGCCCATGCGCGCCACGCGGCGCGGGGCATGCGTATTGCGCACGACTTCACGTCCAGCGCCTGGACCCAATGGGAGGCCCTGTCGGGCCGGCATGTCGCCACGCGCGGCGAACTGCGCTTTCCCCATACGCACCTGTGCATCGAGGCCGCCGTGGCGGGGCTGGGCGTGGCGCTGGCCGAACGCCGCATGGCGCGGCGCGAGCTGGATGAGGGCACGCTGGTGGCCCCCTATGGCTTCGTGATGTTCCCGGTGGCCTTGCGCGCGGTGCCGATGGACGAGCGGCCGCTATCCGCCGCGGCGCGGGCCTTCGTCGACTGGATGCGGCAGGCGCTGCGCGAACCGGACTGACCTGCTCAGCCAGCGGCTCCGGGCTGCTTGCCGATGTCGGCCACGCGCGGCAGCCGCAGCGTGAACACCATGCCCGAGCCCGTGGCGCTCAGGTTCTGGGCGCGCAGCGTGCCGCCCAGGACTTCCGTCACCAGCTGGCTGGCGATGTGCAGGCCCAGGCCGGTGCCGCCCGCATGGCGGTTGGTGGTGTAGAAGGGATCGAAGATGCGCTTGAGGCTGCGCGGGTCGATGCCCACGCCGTTGTCGGCCACGTGCACCACCACGTGCGAGGCGCCGCTGGGGGCCGTGCGGATGGTGATGGCGCCGCTCTCCCGCCCGCGGAAGGCATGCACCAGGGCGTTGTTGACCAGGTTGGCCACCACCTGCTCCAGCGGCCCCGGATAGCTGTCCATGCTCAGGTCCGGCGCCAGTTCCAGATGCAGCGTGATGCCGTTGGAGGCATCCCATTTGCGCAGGTCGGGATGGGAGTCCAGCACCGCTTCGGCCAGGTCGAAGCGGCGCCGTTCCATGGTGGTGCGGTCCACCGCCACCTGCTTGAAACGCCGCAGCAGGCCCGCGGCGCGCTGCACCGCGGTCTGTGCCAGGTCCATCGCGTCGCGTGCGTCGCGCAGAAAGGTGTCCAGGTCGGAGCGGCGCAACCCGGTCTGCAGCCGCGCCTGCAAGGTCGACAGGGACTGTTGCAGCGTGGAGAGGGACAGCGTGGCGCTGCCCAAGGGGGTGTTCAGTTCGTGGGCCACGCCGGCCACCATCAGGCCCAGCGACGACAGGCGTTCCGCCCGTTCCAGTTCGTCGCGCATGTTGCGCAGCGTGGCGTTGGCTTCGATCAGGGCGCGATTGGCGGCTTTCAGTTCGCGCGACTGGCGGTCTTCCTCGGCCAGGTTGCGCAGGGTCTGCCAGGCGTACCGCGCAACCAGCAGCACCGCCACCGCCATCAGCGCGGCCAGCGTCGATTGCCAGCGCCAGTGGATGAGTTCGCCCTGGCCGGCGTTGCTGGTCACCAGCACCCTCAGGCCGGCCCGGCTGACCAGATGGATGCTGCGTCCCTGGTCGATGGCGGTGGAGGCGTCGAACTGCAGGCGGCGGAAGACCCAGTCGCCGGATTCGTCGCTATGGCGGCCCGAAGTGTTTTGCTGCAAGGCGCGCCACAACTTCGGCAGGGTGGCCGACAGGGCGCGATCGGGCCGGCGCAACTGCCAGGCCCAGCTGTCGGCGGGCGTCGGTCCTTCCAGCCAGTAGCCTGCGTCGTTGACCAGATACACGTCCAGGCCCTGGCGCAATCCCAGGGCCGACAGGCGGTTCAGCAGCCGCGAGGCGCGGTAGTTGATGGCGACGATCCCCAGCGGCTGGCCGCCTTCGTACAGCGGCGTGGCCATGTTCAGGATGGGTTCCAGGGGCCGCTCGACGTAGCCGTACTCGGTGCTCAGCTCGAACTGCGAGACATACACCGAGCCGGGCGGCAGCGCCATCGTGTCCTGGAAGTAGGGGCGATCGCCGTGGTTCTGCAGGTTGATCGGCGGCACCACTTCGGGTTCGCCGTGGCGCATGCTGATGCGCAGCCGTTCGCGGCCGCTGGCGTCCAGCCAGCGCACTTGCTCGAAGGCGCCGGAACTCTTGGCGAAGCTGAGGAAGAGCTTGGCGAACGGCGAGTCGGCGCTCAGGTCTTCGTGCGGAGCCTGCGCGGCCTGGTCGCCGAGGAACGCCACGTCGCGTTGCAGGCTGTCCAGCGTGCGGCGCACGATCTCGGCGGCCTCGTCCTTCAGGCTCTCGCGGGCACGCCATTGCGGCGCTTGCGCGACGCGGTCGACTTCGATCCACAGCACCGGAAAGCCGATCAGGCAGGCCAGCAGCCACGGCAACACCATGGCGGCGAAGCGGCGCCGGTACGCTGCCGGCAGCGCGGCGTACCGCCGCGCCTGGCGCCTGAGCATGCCGGGCGCCAGTGCGGCCATCAGTGGTGGGCCAGCCGCTGCATGAAAGCCGACAGCGGTTCGGGCCGGGCGAAGAAGAAGCCCTGGGCGCGCGAGCAGGCGTGGTCGACCAGCCAGTCGGCCTGCGTTTCGGATTCGACGCCCTCGGCCAGCACCTGCATGTTCAGGCGGCGGCCCAGGCCGATGATCATGTCGGCGATGCTGTGCCGGCCGGGCGCCGTGTCGATCTCGTTGACGAAGTGCCGGTCGACCTTCAGGGTGGTCGCCGGCATGGAGCTCAGGTGCGCCAGCGAGGAATAGCCGGTGCCGAAGTCGTCGATGGCGATCGGGAAACCGGCGTTGCGCAGGCCGCGCAGCAACTGGCCGTTGGCTTCGTAGTCCTCGATGGCGGCGGTTTCGGTGATCTCGATCTCGAGCCGTTCCGGCGCCACGCCGTACTGGCGCGTCAGGTCGATCAGTTCCTGCATGAAGTTGCGCCGCACCAGTTGCAGCGGCGAGACGTTCACGGACACCGAGATGTCGGGGTAGCCCGCCTCGCCGAGCTTGGCCAGCGCCTCGCAGGCCAGCTGCATCACCTGCTTGCCCATGGGCACGATCAGGCCGTTGGCCTCGGCCACGGGGATGAACTCGTTGGGCGGCACGCGGGTGCCATCCTGGCGGGTCCAGCGGGCCAGCGCCTCGGCGCCGGTGATGCGGCCGGTGCGCAGGTCGATCTGCGGCTGCAGCTCGATGCTGATCTCGCCGCAGCGCAGTGCCCGGTACAGCTCGCGCGACAGGGTGAAGCGCTGCTGCATCTCGTGTTCGAGGCCGGGTTCGTATTCGACGATCTCGGTGGCGCCGCGCGACTGGGCGCGGCGCAGCAGCAGCGTGCCCATGGCCATCGCGCCGCGCGCCGTGCCGGAGTATTCGTCCAGGTTGACGCGCGCCGAACGCACGCGGATGAAAGAGGGGTGGTCGGGGTCGTCGATGTCGACCGACTGCAGTTCGTCGATGCGGTCCTGCTGCAGCAGTTCGCTGTGGCCCAGGATGGCGAACGTGTCGTCGTGCAGGCGGGCCACCAGCGTGGGGGCGGGGAAGATGGCGCGCAGGCGGCGCGCCATCTGCTGCAGCATGATGTCTCCTTGTTCCACGCCCAGCGACAGGCAGGTCGACGAATATTGGTCCAGCTCGATCAGCAGCATGCTGCGTTCACGGGGCGCCGGTAATTCCAGAATGGCGGTTAGGCTGCGCAGCAGCGCATTGGCATTGGGCATGCTAAGCAGGCTGTCCTCGTAAGCGAGGCGGTCCAGACGGCTGGTCAACGAGACGTTGATCAAGCCAGAGTTGATATGGGTGGCGAACACGCGCAGCAATTCCTGCTCGGTTTCGTCCAGCAACCTGTCGGTTGCGATGTAGGTGGCGGCGTGCGGCCCATGCTGCGCGCCGGGAAAGAACAATACCTGGCTGTCCGCGGTCTCGACGTTGGCACGGTTGGCCAGCGCCTGCCGCAGCAGCTCCTGGACGGCGGCGTCGCCCAGGTGGCGCAGCTCGCGGTTGACGCTGTGCGCGAGCCGTCCGGCGGCGCCGATGATACGCGCCGAAAGCGGCTCGGGGGTTTCAGGATCTTCCTGCACGCACACCAGGCCCTCGGCGCTCACGCCCAACAGGCGCGACAGTTCGAGGATCATGCGTTGCGAGAAGTCGGGCAGGCTGCGCGCGCGGGTCAGGCCGTTGCTGGCCTCGACGATGGTCTGCAGGCCCTTGCGGGCCTGTTCCAGCGACCGGATCTGGCGCCAGGTGCGCAGGTTGCTGGTCAGCACGCCGCGCAGCCGCGCAAAGGTCAGATCGGTCTTGAGCCAGTAGTCGCTGATGTCCAGCGTGCCCAGGCTTGCGCCCATGGGCGCCATGCCGGGCTGGCCGGTGACCAGAATGATGCGTACCGCGGCATTGCCCAGCACCTCGCGCACGCTGCGCACCAGGCGCAGGCCGGCGTCGTCGGTTTCCATGACGACGTCCAGCACGATGACGGCGATGTCGGGCGTGGCGGCGAGGATCTTGCCGGCTTCGGCGGCCGAGCCGGCCGACAGCAGGCGCACGGCCTGGCCCTGGAATTCGAATTCGCTCAGCGCCAGCTTGATGGACCGCTGGAAGGCGGCATCGTCGTCGACGGTGAGGACGGTGGGTAAGGCTGCGCGCGGCGCTTCGGGCTTGGGGGCCGGCGCGGCGTCTGTTTCGGGTGCGAAGGTGAAGGCATCTTCTACCTGCGCGTGGTCAGAACTATCGCCTTGCGTCCCCATTGCGTCTTCCTCGCTGATGTGTTGCCTGGAGGGATTCCTCACGCTCATCGCAAGATCGATCATGAGCGGTTACCGCATCCATGCTGTTATATCCCAGGATACAGTCTGAAACAACAGGTGGCGCCACTTGTGTCTTGTGGAAACAGGGCTTGGAAGCCGCCAGCAGGGTGCGATCGGGCCGCTAACGCGAGCAATCCGCTTTTGGAGATCGGATTTCAGCGAGCCATGCGCTGCGCCGGCTCCGAGATGCCGGTGCGACAGGCGTCATCGAACGCAGGCCGCCGCGCCGCCGCCGGCAACGCGCGCAGGGCCGGGATGATGGCGGGGACGGCGGGCAGGCGGCGCATGGCATCAGTCCGCTTCCGCCAGGGCGGCGGCATCCACCGCGGGGCGCGATGCCTTGGGCGAGCGCCCCATCCACACCCCTTGGTGCAACTGCGCCATGGCCACGGGGTCGTCCAGCAGCTTGATGCGTTGCGGTTCGGTCAGGCGGGCCTCTTCGGCCAGCGCCTGCTGCACCAGCGCGGCACGCGCGGCCAGATTGGCCGGCACGGGGCGATGCCGCGCCGTGCCCATGGCGCAGGCCAGGGCATTGACCAGCGGATCGGCCACGGCGTCGCGGAAGGTGGGCGCGCCGTGCGGCATGGCGCGGGCCGTGTCCGTGTAGGCGCGCGTGTCGGTCAGCTCGCGCGGCGCGTGGGTTTCCTCGGGGATGCGGAACAGCCCGTCGTTGAAGGTCTTCACGCCCAGCGCCGTGCGGCTGGAGTAGACCGAGATCGGGATGATCAGCAGCCAGGCCGCCAGGATGGGCAGCATCCACCACAGGAACACTGGATTGAGCCACGCCACCAGCGCGCCCCAGGCCAGGCCCAGCACCATCTGCGAAGCGTGGCGGCGCACGGCTTCGCGCCAGGCAGTGTCGTCGTTGTCGCGTTGCGGCGAGACCCAGCGTGCCTTCAGGCCCAGGAAAGCGGCCACCACGAAACGGGTGTGGAAGATCATGCGCACGGGCGCCAGCAGCATCGAGAACAGCACTTCCAGCAGCATGCTGTGCAGCGCCTTCAGGCGCCCGCCGTATTCGCGCGGATAGCGCACGCACACGCGCAGCACGCCCAGCACTTTCGGCAGGAACAACAGCACGAAGGTGGTGGAGAACAGCGCGATGGCCTTGTCCGGATGCCATTGCGGCCAGATCGGGAACAACTGCCGTGGCTCGACGAAGTACTGCGGCTCGGTCAGCGTGTGCACCGCCAGCAGGCCGGTGGACAGCGCCAGGAACAGGAACCACAGCGGCGCCGACAGATACGACATCACGCCGGTCAGGAACACCGCGCGGTGCACCGGATGGAACCCTTCGATGAAGAACAGCCGGAAGTTCATCAGGTTGCCGTGGCACCAGCGCTGGTCGCGCTGCAGCTCGTCCAGCAGGTTGGGCGGCAGTTCTTCATAGCTGCCCGGCAGGTCGTAGGCGATCCAGACCCCCCAGCCGGCGCGGCGCATGAGCGCGGCCTCGACGAAGTCGTGCGACAGGATCGCTCCCGCGAACGCGCCCTTGCCCGGCAGCGGCGCCAGGATGCAGTGCTCCATGAAGGGCTCGAGCCGGATGATGGCATTGTGCCCCCAGTAGTGCGATTCGCCCAGTTGCCAGAAGTGCATGCCCGCCGTGAACAACGGGCCGTAGACGCTGGTGGCGTACTGCTGGATGCGCGCGTACAGGGTCTGCATGCCGCTGGCCTGCGGGGCGCTCTGGATGATGCCGGCCTCGGGGTGGGCCTCCATCAACTGCACCAGCGACTTCAGGCAATGGCCGGTCATCACGCTGTCGGCGTCCAGCACCACCATGTAGCGGTAGTTGCCGCCCCAGCGCCGGCAGAAGTCGTCGATGTTGCCGCTCTTGCGCTTCACGCGCCGGCGCCGGCGCCGGTAGAAGATGCGGCCGAAACCGTTGACCGTCTTGCACAGTTCCAGCCACGCCTGCTGCTCGGCCACGCAGATATCGGCCTGGTAGCTGTCGCTGAGGATGTAGATGTCGAACTGCTGCAGCGCATCGGTGCGCGCCAGCGATTCGTAGGTGGCCCGCAGGCCGGCGAAGACGCGCGACACGTCCTCGTTGCAGATCGGCATGACCAGCGCGCAGCGCGCATCCGCAGGCAGGGGCCGGTCGCTCAGGCCGCGCGCCGAAATGCTGTAGCGGTCGCGGCCGATCATCAGTTGCAGGAAGCCCATCATGGCCGTCCAGAAGCCGGCCGAGACCCAGCAGAACAGCAGCGCGAACAGCGCCAGGATGGCGACTTCGAGCGGATTGCCGCCTTGATAGGGCAGCACGCCGCGCATATACCAGGTGGCCACGACCGTCTGCACGCCGACCAGGGTCAGCAGCGCCAGGCGGCGGCGGCTGCCGGCCAGGCGCCAGGCCTCGCCACGGTTGGCCTGCAGGGCCGCGTGGGTGTCCGGCGGATTCTGGGGCTGGTCGGCCTTGAGCCTGCGCCAGAAGCGCACGAAGGGGTTGGGGACCCAGGGGTGCGGCGCCATCGACTGGCGCCGGTGCGGGGGCATGGCGGCCAGCGTGGCGCCGGTGGCGTCGCTGCGCATCGCGCCGGCCACGGCGGCGTCCGCGCCGTAGCCCAGCACCAGGCGCTGGCCTTCCGAGGCCATGGACGGCTCGCGGATCGCGTCGTGCTGGCCCAGCGTTTCGTGCAGCGCCGTCCAGGGCTCCTCGCCCTGCGCGACCACGTCCTCGACTTCGCGCGCCAGCGTCAGCCGCTGGACTTCAGGCAGCGGCAGGCGGTGCAGGTAGGTGTGGACGAGGTCGTCGCGATCACTTTGTTTCGGGCGCATTGACGGGCAACTGATAGGTCCAGGTTTCCGACAACGGGATCTGCCCGTTGGTGAGGAAGGCGCGCAGCTCGACGGGCTTGGCCGGGTCCTTGATGTTGACGCGCAGCATCAGGCGGCGGCCGCCGGTGACCGGATTGGGGCGCACGGAGTTCTCGACGATCTGGCCGTTGCCATCGACCGAGACGTCGGCGGTGATGGTGGTGTCGGCGGGCACGTCCTTCAGCGCGGGGCCGACGAAGTCGACCACCAGCGCCTGGCTGCCGTCGCCGCGGCGGATCAGGTCGGGACCCTTGACCTCTTCGCGCGAACGGCGCGTCTGCTTCACCCAGGCCAGCGAGGTGTCGTGCAGGCGCGGCTCGTCCAGCGTCCAGATCATGCGGTATTCGATGTCCAGCGGCTTGCCGGCGGCGGGCTGGGTGGCAGGCACCCAGAACGCCACGATGTTGTCGTTGGTCTCGTCGGGGGTGGGGATCTCGACCAGTTGGACGCTGCCCTTGCCCCAGTCGCCCACGGGTTCGATCCACAGGCTGGGACGTTTCTCGTAGCGGTCGTCCAGGTCTTCGTAGCGGCTGAAGTCGCGGGTGCGCTGCAGCAGGCCGAAGCCGCGCGGGTTCTCGGCGTTGAACGCGCTGACCGCCAGGCGGCGCGGGTTGTTCAGCGGACGCCAGACCCATTCGCCGTTGCCGGTGTGGATGGCCAGGCCGTCGGAGTCGTGCATCTCGGGCCGGTAGTTGGGCGTGGCCGGCTGCTGGTTGGCGCCGTACAGGAACATGCTGGTCAGCGGCGCCAGGCCCAGGCGGCCCACCTTGTCGCGCAGGTAGATCTGCGCCTTCACGTCGACGATGGTGTCGACTTCGGGCCGGATGGTGAAGCGGTAGGCGCCGGTGGCGCGCGGCGAATCGAGCAGGGCATACAGCACGATCTGGTGGCTTTCGCCCGCCTTGGGGCGT
Source organism: Bordetella ansorpii (assembly GCF_900078705.1). GTDB lineage: Bacteria > Pseudomonadota > Gammaproteobacteria > Burkholderiales > Burkholderiaceae_B > Bordetella > Bordetella ansorpii_A. The sequence goes on along the minus strand of NZ_FKIF01000006.1, from coordinate 377,354 downwards.
TCGATCCAGAACTTGCGGAAGGCCGGGAATTCTTCACCGGAAGGCAGGGCCGTGTCGATGGCCAGCCCGCGCGCCGACAGGCCGTACGCCTGGCCACGGCCGATCACGCGGAAGTAGCTGGCGCCCAGGAAGGAGGCCAGCTCGTCGTTGGGCTTGAGCGGGGTGTTGACCGGATACAGCAGCTTGAAGCCGGCGAAGCCCAGGCCCTTGAGCAGGTCGGGATTGACGGCCAGCTGGCCATAGTCGAAGTCGGCCGGGTCGAACGGGATTTCGGTGACGGCGCCCTTGTCGTCGATCTCGTTGATGCGCACCGGCGTGTTGAAGTGCATGCCCTGGTGGTAGAAGCCCAGGCGGAAGGGCGTGCCGGCGTCGCGCCAGTGCAGGCGGTCCTCGCGCAGGCGCACATTCTGGTAGCCGGCGTACTTCAGGTCCTGGAATTCGTCGGGCAGGTTCGAGACCGGCGCCTTGTAGCCGTGCGAGGCCAGTTCACGGGCCTGCTTCTGGACGTCGGCGAAAGTGAAGGGCTGTGGCGCGGCGGCCGGGGTTTCGGGCTTGGCTGCCTTGGCGTCCTTGGCGTCGGCGGCGGCAGCCTTGCCGGCGGCTTCCGTCGCCTGCGCGTGGTCTTTCGCGGGGGCATCCTTGGCCGCCGCATCCTTGGCGGGGGCATCCTTGGCGGGAGCATCCTTGGCGCCGCCGGCCTTGGCGGGGGCCTCCTTCGCCGCGGCTTCCTTGGCAGGCGTTTCCTTGCCAGGCGCATCCTTGGCCGGGGCCGCCGCCTTGGGGGCGGCTTCCTTGGCGGCGGGTTTCTGCGCCGGTTCCTTCACGGGTTCCTTGGCGGGCTCTTTCGTGGCGGCCTTGGGGGCCTCCTTAGCCGGCTCCTTGGCGGGTTCTTTCGCCGCTGCGGATTCCCTGGCCGCAGCCCCGCTGGCGGGGGCCGGCGTGGGCGTGCTGGCCGCAGCCGCCGGAACGTCGGACGCGGCGGGAGCCGGGGTAGGGGTTTCAGCGGCTGTGGCGCTATTGAACAGCGTGGTCAGGGCCAACGTACAGCCCAGCAGCGGTTGGCGCAGATAGCGGCCAGCGGGGGAAACGGACACGGGGAAGCCTCAGGCGAAAAAGCGAGGAAAAAAGGGCAATTGGAATTTTTGCACAGCCGGCGCAAGCTGCAAGTACCTGACACCGAATTGACACATTAAAGCTTGGGCAGGGCAACGTTGTCGGAGTTGCTTCCGTCTCAACGACTTCCAGGGGATTCTCGCATGAATGCTGCGCCGCAGCGCCAGACTGTGGACGGCGCGACACAGTGGCAAGCGGGGCTTGTCCGGGGATGGGGCCGGTGGTTTACTTCGCCGCGCGGGAGGATCTGCCGCCGCGGGGAGCGTCGGGCGCGGGCCGCCGCCAGCCCACCCAGGCCAGCAGGAACAGGATCCCGGCGCCCAGCAGGCCCGCGGCGGCCAGGTAGACGGGGCGTGCGCGGCCGGCCTGCGCCAGCGCGGTGCCGGCGGCATCCGGGTTTGGCGGCGCGACGATGAAGGCGAAGGCCAGCAGCACGCCGCCGATGGCCAGCAGGAACAGCGCCAGCCAGCCCAGTTGCGGCACGCGGGGGCCCTTGGCGGGCTCGGCGGCCTTGGCGCGGGACGTCGCCGGGGCCGGCCTGGCGGCGGTCTTTTCAGTGATGGTGCTGGCGGCCTTGGCCGGCTTGTCGCCGCCCTTGGACTTGGGGGCGGGCGCCGTCGTCTCGCGGTCGCGCCAGCGGCGCCACAGGGCGGGCACGTAGGCCAGGCCGCCCAGTCCGGCCAGCGCGCCCAGCACGGCGGCGGCCGACAGGTGGTCGTCGCCCGCCAGCCAGTGCGGCAGGGATTGCGCCAGCACGTCGCCCAGGGCGCGATACAGCAGGTGGCCGCTGGCGTACATGCCGGCCAGCGTCAGGACGACGACGATCAGCACGGCCGCGCCACTGGCGAGGTCTTGCGCGCGTCGGGTGGGGAAATGCCGGATGGCCAGGGCCACCACGCGGGTGCTGATCCAGGTGGCGGCGATCAACAGCGATACGCAGGCCAGCGACAGGACGAAACCGAAGAGAAAACGGGCGAGAACCAGAGCCATGGGGAATGCGGCGGCCGCAAGGGCGAAAGCGGCCGAAACGTTAGCACATCGGGGCGCGGGGCAGCGCCGCGAGCGGCGCATGGGCCCCGCCGCTCGTGTCAGGCTTTGCAAAGCGGACGGACACGGCGATGGGCGCGCGGCGCCTGCCGTGGCGGGCGTGGGTCATGCCTGGTGGACCTGCGCCTCGCGCGCCGCCGTGTCGGCCGCGTCCAGCAACATCACATAGCGCCGCATCAGCCACACCGCCCGCTCGAACAGCGCCGTCGCGGCGAAGGCGGCCTGCTGGGCCTGCGGCGACAGGTCGCCGTTGTCGCGCAGCAGGCGCCGCCGGATACCGTCCATCAGTTCCGAGCGGTCGTGCGTGAGCGCGCGCAGCAGGCTCAGGTCGTCGGCATGCGCCGAGGCGGCGGCCTCGGACAGCGTCTGCAGCATCATGTGCAGGCCCTCGACCAGGTTGCCCGTCAGGCGGTTGACCTCGCCGTCCTTGCCGCTGTCGGTCACCGCCACGTGCAGTTCGGCCAGCGTTTCCTGCAGCGCCACCAGCAGCTCGTTGCGGTCGCGCAGCACGATGGTGCGTTCCAGCACCTCGCGCGAGCGGTTGCGGTCCGCCAGGTCGGTGATGAAGTGTTCGCACTGCTTCAGCACGCCGCGCTCGGCGGCATGGCGCACCGCCGGCGCCACGCCGGGCTGCTCGACGTCCGCGCGCAGCGCGTCGAGATAGCCGGGCAGGGTGGCCAAGAGGCGCTGCTGCTCCAGGTCGACCAGCAGCAGGGCGCTCTCGGGTTCGTCCAGCGCATGGTCGTTCAGGTATTGCGGCTTGCCCAGCACCTCTTGCACCGACGGCGGCGCGCTGCGCTCGACGTAGCGCACGATGGGACCGTAGGCCGCCCGCATGGTCAGGTCCGACACCACCTGGAGGATGACGTACACCGCGGCCAGCTGCGCCGAGGCGGACAGGTTCAGCGCGTGGATGGCGGCGGTCAGCATGGGCCAGCCGGTGCTCCATTCGACGGCGAACAGGATGACGGTGACGGCCACGCCCAGGGCCTTCAGCAGCACCTGGTAGGTAACCAGTTGGCGCGCGCTGCCGTCCAGCTTGCCGGCCAGCATCCTGGCCGACAGGCCCGAGCCCAGGCCCGCGCCCAGCACGATCAATGCGCCGCTTTCGAAGGTGATCAGCCCGCCCGCGGCCATGGCCATGGTCAGCACGCTGACGGTAGTGGACGACTGCGCGATCAGCGCCACGCCGGTGCCCATCGCGAAGCTCAGCAGGTAATAGTGCGAGGACAGTTCCAGGTAGACGCGCAGCGTGTCCAGCTGTTTGAGCGGCCCGGTGCCCGCCTTGATGAAATCGATGCCCAGGAACAGCAGGCCCACGCCCAGCAGCGCGCCGATCAGGTGGCGGTAGCGCGCCGAGTCGTCCAGCTTCAGGTAGTAGGCGAAACCCGTCAGGCCCACCAGGACCAGCACCAGCAGGTGCATGTTGATGGCGGCCACCAGCACCAGCATGGAGGTGCCCAGGTTGGCCCAGTTGATGACGGGGAAGGCGCGGCGCGTCTGCACGGCGCCCGCCGTGACCAGGGCCACCAGCACGAAGGTGACCGCGTTGACGCTCTGCATGATGGCGCCGGCCGACAGGCCGAACACGGCGATCGAGCCGTGGCCCGACAGCGCCTTGGCGATCATCATGCGCATCTTGCGGCCCGCCAATTGCTTCAGGTTCGAACTGATCAACCGGATGCCGATGAAGAAGAGGCCCAGTCCCGCGAAAATTGGCGCAGCGATGTCCACGTGAAAACGTATCCGGCGTTGAGGTGATGGCCGCAACGCCATGCGGGGCGGGCGCCGTGGGCGCCGCAGCCAACAATGCACGCGGACGTACGGCTAAGGGTCGCTGCGGATTGTATGAGACGAGGATGACATGAAATATGACGTTTTTGTGATTGTGTCCATGCCATCGCCCGTTTCAGCCCGGGTTCAACCTCGGAGGGCGCTCAGGGCGTGGATCGCTTCGTCCAGTTCGGCGCGCAGATGCCGCACCAGTTCGGCGGCGGGCAGGCTGCGGGCCAGCCGCGCCGCCTGTCCGGCCCACTGCGCGGCGTAGTCCGCGTTGCCCTGCGCCTTGGCCGCCGCGTGCAGGTGCTTGCCGGCGTCGTAGGCGATGGGATAGGCCGGCGCCGGCGGGCTGTCGGCGGACTCGCCCAGGGCGCTCAGGCGGTTGGACAGGCCGCGCGCCGGGCGGCCCGAGATGGCGCGGGTCAGCGTGGTGGGCGGGGCGTCGGCGGCCAGCAGGTTCTGCCGGTAGGCGGCGTCGGCCGACGACTCGGGGCAGGCCACGAAGGCCGTGCCCAACTGCGCGGCCTGCGCGCCCAGCGCCAGCGCCGCGGCGATGCCGGCGCCGTCCATGATGCCGCCGGCGGCGATCACCGGCTGCTCGACGCGCGTGGCCAGCAGGCGCACCAGCGCCAGCGTGCCCAGGCCCTCGTCGGGGCCGTTTTCATTGAATACGCCGCGATGGCCGCCCGCCTCGATGCCCTGCGCCACGATGGCGTCGATGCCCGCGCCGGCCGCCTGCCGCGCTTCGGCCAGGCTGGTGGCGGTGGCCAGCAGGTAGACGCCGGCTTCGCGCAGGGCGCGGATGCGCTCGGGCCCGGGCAGGCCGAAATGGAAGCTGACCACGGCGGGCCGTTGTTCCACCAGCATGTCCAGCATGGCGTCGTCCACCAGGAAGCTGGTGTAGATCTCGCGCAATTGCGTGGGCGGGGCGGCGCCGAAAGCGGCGTATTCGGCGGCCAGGTACCGCAGCCAGCGCTGTTCGCGCGCCGGGTCGGACACCGCGGGGGCATGGCAGAACAGGTTCACGTTGAAGGGGCGGCTGGTCAGCGCGCGGGTCTGCTCGATGGCTTGCCGTGCGCCCGCGGCATCCATGGCGCCCACGCCCAGCGAGCCCAGCGCGCCGGCGTTGGAGACGGCGGCGGCCATGGCGGGCGTGCTGACGCCGGCCATGGGGGCCTGGATGATGGGGCTGGTCAGGCCCAGCCGGGCGGCGAACGAAGTGGGCATGGAGGGCTCCTCGAAGGGGAAGGGGGTCAGGCGTCCCGCAGGATTTCGCGCAGCAGCGCGCGATACGCGGCCGTGTCGTAGCCTGCGCGCCGGATCATGAAGATGTGGGCATCGCGCAGGAACATGGTGCGCACGGCGCAGGCGTCGCGGTGCAGCTCCAGCACCGATTGCGGCAGCAGGGCGACCGAGGTGCCGGCCAGCACGCAGGCCATGATGGCGTGATACGAGTTGACCTCGACGACGTTCCAGTGCGGCAGGCCGGGGCGGGACAGCCAGTCCTGCGCGTATTGGCGATACGTGCAGCCGCGCGCGAAGCCGGCCAGGCTGCGCACCTGGACGTCGGCCGGCGTGCGTACCTCGGGATGGCCCGGCGGGAACACCAGCATCAGTTGTTCGGTGAACAGGTAGGTGCCCTCGATGCCGGGCGCCAGCAGGCTCAGGTCGGCGGAGGCGGCCGGTCCGTCGCCGGGATAGGCCACGGCGGCGCAATCGAGCTGATGCGCCGCCACGGCGTCGGCGATCGCCTGCGTGGTGCCGGTGCGGATCTGGACGTGCACGTCGGGCCAGCAGGCATGGAAGCGCGCCAGCGGGCCGGGCAGGCGGCTGGCGGCCGTGCTTTCCATCGAACCCACGCGCAGCGTGCCGCTGGGCCGGCCAGCGTGCACGGACTGGCGGGCTTCCTCGGCCAGCGCCAGGATGCGTTCGGCGTAATCGAGGAACCCCTGGCCCTCGGGGGTCAGCGTCATGCGGCGGCCATCGCGCAGGAACAGCGCGACGCCCAGGTCGTCCTCCAACTGCTTCAGTCGGGTAGTGACGTTGGACTGCACGCGGTCCAGCGCCTGTGCGGCGCGGGTGACGCTTTGCTCGCGCGCCACGGCGCGGAAGATTTCCAGTTCGGCGAATTCCATGGTCTTACACAGAGAGAGTCAAGGCCCTAGGCATGTGCGTCGCAGGCGCGCCGCGCGGCCGCGGGCCGCATGCACAATGCGGCGCCCAGCACCAGCGCCGCGCTGGCGGCGGCCAGGGCCGGGTCGAAGCCGTGACCGAGACCATACAGCCAACCGGAGGCCAGCGGGCCGGCGATCTGGCCCACGCCATAGGCGGCGGTGAGCGCGGCTATCAGGTTGAACGGCACCTGGCTGGCCACGTGGCGCGCCGCCGGCATCGCGATGGTGACCGTGCCGGTGAAGGTTCCACCCACCAGCAGCGCGCTGGCCAGATAGGCGGGCAGCGTGTGGCTGAGCACCGGCAGCGCCACGCCCACGGCCTGCAGCAGCAGGTTCAATGCCAGGGCGCGGCGCGCGCCCAGTGCGCGATCGATGCGATGCCACCAGAAACAGGCGGGAATGGCGCCCAGGCCGAAAGCGGCCCACAGGTGCACCGGATCGATGCCATGCAGGGCATCGCGCACGATCAGCGGCAGATACGTGGCGGTGACGATGTAGCCGAAGCCCGCCAGGCCGTAGCTGGCGGTCAACTGCCAGGGACCCAGGCCGTCCCGGCGCGGGGCGTGTGCCTGGGCTGGCGCGGGGGCGCCCGCGCGAGGCGCGCGCGCGGACAGGAACGGCCACAGCGCCAAGGTGACCATGCCGGCCGCCACGGCCAGGATGCCCCACAGCGCGGCGCTGTGCAGGCCCAGCCGGTTGCCGGCGGCGATCAGTTCGGCCGAGACCAGGATGCCGGCGCCCACCCCGGCGAACAACAGGGGCGCGCCTCCCGGGTGGCCGACCACCTGGAACAGCCAGGCGGCGGCGGCCACCATGGCCATGGCGCTGGCCACGCCGGCGATGAAGCGCAATACATACATCGGGGCATCCGGCATTTGCCAGGACATGGCCGCCAGCACCAGCAGGGTGGCGGCCAGCCCGATGCCGCAGACCCGAGAGGCCGAGGCGGCGCGCATGCGGCCCAGGGCCAGCGCGCCGGCCAGATAGCCAGCGTAGTTGGCGGACGCCGCCAGCGAGCCGCCGGACAGATGCAGGAAGCCGTCGCGCAGCATCAGTGGATACATGCCGGTGAAGGCGAAACGGCCGAAGCCCATGGCGACGGCCAGCACCGCGCCGGCGGCCAGCGCGGCCGCGGCGGGGCGCGGAAAAGAGGAGGAGGCAGGCATGGCAGGTCCGCTTGCGGGGGAACCCGGCGAGGCGCGATGCGGCCCTCGCCGGTGGGCATGCCTTCAGCTTACTTTTTATTCTTTAAAAAAGATAGAAATAAATTTATTAATCTCTTTTTGGGATTTAACTGGTCTTCCAAATGCTTTGGGTCATTCCGCCGCCATTGCCTCGATGGCTTCACGGACACGCCGCACGTGGCCGATGCCCGCCTGCCGCGCCGCCTCGGCCTGTCCCGCCAGCACCGCCGCGCCGATGCGGCGGTAGTCCGCCAGGCGCAGCTCGCGCAGGCCGGGCACGCGAAAGCACGCATGCACCACGTGCATCTGGATCGCGGGAAACAGGCGCTTGAGTTCGCGGTTCGCGGCCACGTCCAGCAGCGCGCGGTAGAAGTGGCGGCGCGCGGCGAGGAAGGCCTGGCGGCCGGTGGCGCCGTCCAATTCGTCCAGGGCCGCATGCAGGGCGGGTGTGTGCTCGGACGTTCCCGCCCGCCGCGCCGCCGTGGCGGACAGCAGCCCGGTCATGTACTCGGCGATCTCCAGCACGTCCTGGGCATCGGCCAGTGTCAGCGCACGGATGGCCGCGCCGCGATGGCGGTTCAGGTCGACGATGCCGTCGGCGGCCAGCTTCTGCAGGGCCTCGCGCACGCTGTTGCGGCCTACGCCGAACTGTTCGGCCAGTTCGGTCTCGACCAGGCGCTGGCCGGGCAGGAAGGTCTGCGCCTCCAGGCCGTGGACGATGCCGGCGAAGACGGCGCCGGAAGCGGAGGCGGGCGGGGGGGTGTCTGGGGACGGCATGGTTTTATCCTTGTTTGTAGTACATGATTGTCCTACAATTTTCCGACTGGGAGACAACGGAGACAAGGCCCATGAGCCAGCCCAAGCAACTGAATGGCCGGCGCGCGCTGGTCACTGGCGCGTCCAGTGGACTGGGCGCGCATTTCGCGGCGCTGCTGGCCCGGCATGGCGCGGAAGTCGTGCTGGCGGCGCGCCGGGTCTGCGCGCTCGAGGGCGTGGCGCAACCCATCCGCGCGGCGGGCGGCGCCGCGCAATGCGTGGCGCTGGACGTCACCGACGCCGGCTCGCGCCAGGCCCTGGCCGACGCGGCCGGCCCCATCGACATCCTGGTCAACAACGCCGGCATCGTCCGGCAGGCGCCCGCCCTGCGGCAGTCCGAGCCCGACTGGGATGCGGTGCTGGACACCAACCTGAAGGGCATGTTCTTCGTGGCGCAGGCGCTGGCGCCCGGCATGCAGGCGCGCGGCGGCGGCAGCATCGTCAACGTGGCGTCCATCCTGGGCCTGCGGCAGGGCGGCGGCGTGCTGCCCTATGCGGTGTCCAAGGCCGGCGTGATCCAGATGACCAAGTCGCTGGCGCTGGAGTGGGCGCGCCATGGCGTGCGCGTCAACGCGCTGGCGCCGGGCTACATCGATACCGAACTGAACCGCGATTTCTGGCCGTCCGAGGCGGGGCAGGCCCTGATCAAGCGCATTCCGCAGCGGCGGCTGGGCCAGGCGCAGGACCTGGACGGGCCCCTGCTGCTGCTGGCCTCCGACGCCTCGCGCTACATGACGGGGTCGGTCATCGTGGTCGATGGCGGACACATGGTCAGCGGGTTGTAGCGGTTGGCGGCGCCGCCGGCCTGCGCGCCGGATACGAGTCCGCCGAATGCTCTTTCCGCCTCATCCGCCGCGTCATCGGGCAACCGCCGGGGCGCGGCGCCTCTACGGGAAACGTCTCATGCAAGCTTCCGCATCGTCTTCCACCCCTCGCAGCCTGGAGATCGCCCGGCGCGTCGAGGCCTTCGTGCGCGGCGTGGTGATTCCGTACGAGCAGGATCCCCGCTGGGGGCCGCATGGCCCCGAAGCGGGCCTGGTCGACGAACTGCGCGGCCTGGCGCGCCAGGCCGGCGTGATGACGCCGCACATCCTGGCCGGCGGCAGCCATCTCACGCAGCGCGAGACCGCCACGGTGCTCAAGCCCTCGGGCCTGTCGCCGCTGGGGCCGGTGGCCGTGAACACCGGCGCGCCCGATGAAGGCAACATGTTCCTGCTGGGCCGCATCGGCACGCCGGAACAGCGCGAGCGCTTCCTCGCGCCGCTGGTTTCGGGGCAGGCGCGCTCGGCCTTCTTCATGACGGAGCCAGCCGCCGAGGACGGCGCGGGTTCCGATCCCTCGATGCTGCGCACCCGCGCTCGCCGCGACGGCGACGACTGGCTCATCGATGGCCGCAAGGCCTTCATCACCGGCGCGCAGGGCGCGGCGGTGGGTATCGTCATGGCGCGCACGTCCGACGATGCGCGCGGCGGCGCCACGATGTTCCTGGTCGACCTGCCGCATCCCGCCATCCGCGTCGAGCGCGTGCTGGACACGATCGACGGTTCCATGCCGGGCGGCCACGCCATCGTCGTCATCGACGGATTGCGCGTGCCGAGCGGGCAGGTGCTGGGCGAGGTGGACGAGGGCTTTCGCTACGCGCAGATCCGCCTGTCGCCGGCGCGCCTGTCGCATTGCATGCGCTGGCACGGCGCGGCCACGCGCGCGCAGGAGATCGCCGTCGCCTATGCCACCCGGCGCCGCGCGTTCGGCAAGCTGCTGATCGACCACGAGGGCGTGGGCTTCATGCTGGCAGAGAACCAGATCGCATTGCGCCAGGCCGAACTGATGATCGACTGGTGCGCCGACGCGCTGGACGCGGGTTCGCTGGCCAGCGTCGAAAGCTCGATGGCCAAGGTGTCGGTGTCCGAGGGCCTGTTCGGCGTGGTGGACCGCTGCGTCCAGGTCATGGGCGGCACCGGCGTATCGGGCGATACGGTGGTCGAGCAGATCTTCCGCGAGCTGCGCGCCTTCCGCATCTACGATGGCCCGACCGAGGTGCACAAATGGTCGATCGCCAAGCACATCAAGCGCGCGGCGCAGGCGGGGGAGCCGGCATGAGCGAGGGCGGCGCGACCATACCGGTGCGCGAGGCGCATCGCTTCGATGCGCAGCGGCTGCATGCCTGGATGCGGGACAACGTGCCGGGTTACGCGGGGCCGCTGCGTATTGCGCAGTTCCAGGGCGGGCAGTCGAATCCCACCTACCGGTTGGACACGCCCACGCGCGCCTACGTGCTGCGCCGCAAGCCGCCCGGCCGGTTGCTCAAGGGCGCGCACGCGGTCGAACGCGAGGCGCGCGTGATGCAGGCGCTGGGCGAGGCCGGCTTTCCCGTGCCGCGCATCCACGGCCTGTGCACCGACGACGCCGTGATCGGCAGCTGGTTCTTCGTGATGGACATGGTCGAGGGCCGCATTTTCTGGGACGCCAGCTTTCCCGGCGTGGCAAGAGAGCAGCGCGCCGCGCACCTGGACGCGATGAACGCCACGCTGGCGGCCCTGCACGGCATCGATCCGCAGGCCGCGGGCCTGGGCGACTACGGGCGCAGCGGGCAATACGTGGCGCGGCAGGTGGCGCGCTGGTCGGGCCAGTACCTGCAGGACGAGGCCGCGGGCCGCGTGCCCGACATGGACCGGCTGGTGCAATGGCTGCCCGAGCACATTCCAGCCAATGACGAGACGGCCATCGTGCATGGCGACTACCGCGCCGACAACATGATCTTCCATCCCACCGAGCCACGCGTGATCGCGGTGCTGGACTGGGAACTGTCCACGCTGGGCCATCCGCTGGCCGACTTCGCCTACCACGCGATGATGTACCGGATGCCTTCCGACATCCTGGGCGGCATCGCCAGCGTGGACCTGCGCGAGGCGGGCCTGCCCGGCGAGGCCGAATACGTCGCGGCGTATTGCCGCCGCACGGGGCGCGACGGCATCGCCGACCTGGACTACTACGTGGCGTTCAACATGTTCCGCTTCGCCGCCATCCTGCACGGCATCCGCGGCCGCGTGGCGCGCGGCACGGCGGCGGGCGCGGACGCGCGCGACATGGCGTCGCGCGTCGAACGCGTGGCGGCATTGGCGTGGCGGCAGGCGCAGGCGGCGGGGGCCTGAGGTGCGGTCCCGCGGGCAGGAGGCAGGCGTGCCTGGGCCACGTCGCGATGCCCCCAGGGGCCGCCCTGCGGCATGCGGTGACGGCGCCGCCAGACGCAGGGATATCCCCTAGCCGTATGTGACAAACAGCTTGCAGGGCATGGGCATAGAATGGCTGCCCCGGGACCGGTTGCCGCCGAGCCTGAAAACGTTTCCTTTCGCCTGACCGCGCCCGCGGCCGCATGCCGCAGGCGGGGTGTTTTCCTCAGTCATCGTGTCGCTACGCCAATCCGCTTTCTTCATCCGTTTCGTGGCCATCGGCGCGTTGGCGCATGTCTATGTCGGCATGCGCCTGATTCCCGACCTGCCGCTGCCGTCCCTGGCCGCCGCGGCCGCCATCCTCTTCCTGACGCTGTCCTGCCTGGTGATTCCGCTGGGCATGCTCAGCCGCGCCGCCAAGGGCGAGCGTGACGGCGACCGCATGGCCTGGACCGGCCTGCTGGCCATGGGCCTGTTCTCGTCGCTGTTCGTGTTCACGCTGCTGCGCGACGCCGTGCTGCTGATCGTCCTGCTGCTCCAGGCGGCGGGCGTGCAGGCGCCGTGGGCCGAACTGCGGGCCGATTCCGCGCTGGCCGTGCCCCTGCTGGCATTGGCCGCCAGCGTGGCGGGCTTCTTCAATGCGCGGCGCCGTGCCCGCGTGGTCGACGTCGAGGTGCCCATCGCGGGCCTGCCCGACGAGCTGCAGGGCTTCACCGTGGTGCAGATCAGCGACATCCACGTGGGACCGACCATCAAGCGCGGCTACGTGCAGGCCATCGTCGACGCGGTCAACGCGGCCAAGCCCGACATGGTGGCCATCACCGGCGACGTGGTCGACGGCAGCGTCGAGCGCCTGGCCGGGCATACCCGGCCACTGGGGCGGTTGCAGGCGCCGCATGGCGTGTACCTGGTCACGGGCAACCACGAGTATTACTCGGGCGCCTCGGCCTGGGTCGCCGAGTTCCGCCGCATCGGCCTGCGCGTGCTGATGAACGAGCACGCCGTCATCCATCCCGCCGGCCAGTGCGTGGTGGTGGCGGGCGTCACCGACTTCGGCGCGGGCGGCTTCGATGCCGCGCAGCGCAGCAGTCCGGCGCGCGCCCTCGCCGGCGCCCCCTCCAATGCGGCGTTGCGCCTGTTGCTGGCGCACCAGCCGCGCAGCGCCGCGGCGGCCGCGCCGCTGGGCTATTCGCTGCAGCTGTCCGGCCACACCCATGGCGGGCAATTCTTTCCGTGGGGCTTGTTCGTGCCGTTGCAGCAGCCCTTCGTGGCGGGCCTGCATCGCTACGAAGGCATGTGGGTCTACACCAGCCGGGGCACGGGCTATTGGGGGCCGCCCAAGCGGCTGGGCGCGCCGTCCGAGATCACGCGCGTGCGGCTGGTACGCGCGGGGTAGCGCGGTCCCGTCGGCGCGAGACGCCTGCCCTGGACGCGGCCGCGAAGGCCGATTCCGCTTCAGCTGGCGCGGTGCAGGTGCGTCAGCGCCAGCGCCGTGGCGGCCGCGCGGGTTTCCACGCCCAGCTTCACGTAGATGTGTTCGAGGTGCTTGTTGACCGTGCGCGGGCTCATGCCGAGGATCTCGCTGATGTCGCGGTTGGTCTTGCCCTTGGCCAGCCAGGACAGCACCTCGGCCTCGCGGACGGTCAGCCGGTAGGTCTCACCCAGCGGCCGCGCCGGTTCGGGCGGCGCCGCGCCTTCCTCCAGCAGCAGCACCGGCTCGCCGCCACGCTGCGCCGCCGATAGCCGTATCCGCAGTTCCCGTCCGTTGCGCATCGCCAGATAGGCCTGGGCCTCGTCGCGGTCGGCCTGGCGCGCGGCCACCCATTGCGCCAGCGGCGCGGGCAATTGCTGGGCCTCGCCGTCCATGTCCAGGTACTGCGCCAGCCACAGCCGCGCCTTGGCCGTCTTCCAGGTGATGCGCCCATCGGCGCCCAGCACCACCACGGCATTGGCGGTCGCGTCCATGGCGCTGAGGGCCGCCGACACCACGCTGGCGGTGCGCAGGTGCGCTTCCAGGCGCGCCAGCACCACCGAGGGATCGATGGGCTTGGTGACGTAGTCCACGCCGCCCGCCTGGAAGCCGCGCACCACGTCCTCGGGGTCCGTCAGGCCCGTCATGAAGACCACCGGCACCTGCGCGGCGCGGCGGTGCGCCTTCAGGCGGCGGCAGGTCTCGAAGCCGTCCATGCCGGGCATCAGCGCGTCCAGCAGCACGATGTCCGGCAGCACGAAGTCCATGCGCGCCAGGGCCTGCGCGCCGTCCGTGGCGACCACCACCATGTAGCCGGCCTGGTCCAGCGCATCGGACAGCATCTTCAGGTTGTCGGGGGCGTCGTCCACCAGCATGACGAGCTTGTTATGGGCGGGCATCGGCATGGCGGCGTACATGGTTCTTCAGCAGGGTCTCGTACTCGGAAAGCCGGAAATCCTTGGCCAGCACGGCCAGGTGGTCGATCAACGGGGCCATGTGGGGATCCCGTTCGCGGACGTCCTGCAGCCGCGCCAGGATGCCCTTGATGTAGCCCATCGCGCCCAGTTCCAGCAGCGCCTCGGCGTCGGCCAGGTCCAGCTCGATGCCGTCCAGCAGGGCGCCGGCGGGCGGCAGGGCTTCGGCAGTGGGTGGCTCGATCCATTGCAGTCCCAGGTGCGCGCCGATCTTGGCCAGCAGCTCGTCCAGAGCCACGGGCTTGAGCAGCCAGTCGTCGCTCCAGGCGCCGGCCTCGCGCGGCTCCAGCGTGTGCGCGTTGGCCGAGACGATGATGATGGGCGCCGTCACGCCTTGCTCGCGCAGCAGGCGCGACGTCTCGCCGCCGGTCAGCCCCGGCATGGAGAAATCCATCAGGATGAGCGCGGGCCGCAGCGCCGCCGCCAGCGCCAGGCAGGCATGGCCGCTGTCGGCCTCGTTCACGGCAAAGCCCAGCGGTTCCAGCATCTCGCGCAGGATGCGCCGCTGCGAGGGCTGGTCGTCCACCACCAGCACGGCATGGCGCGGGCCCGTGTAGCCGGTGACGGGGCCGGGCCGCGCCAGGCCGGCGCGCGGCGAGCGCACCTCGGGCAGGAACAGCTTCAACGTGAACACGCTGCCCGTGCCCACCTGGCTGCGCACCGTCAGTTCGCCGCCCATGATGTTGGTCAGCATGCGGCAGATGGTCAGCCCCAGCCCGGTGCCCGTGTCGGCCTGGTCGGCCGCCGCCCAGCTGCGCTCGAAGGGCATGAAGATGCGTTCCAGGTCTTCGGCCGGAATGCCCGCGCCGCTGTCCTCCACCTCGATCTGCACCATGTCGGCCGCCTGCCGCACGCGCAGCGCCACATGGCCGTCCTGGGTGAACTTCACCGCGTTGCTCAGCAGGTTGATCAGGATCTGCCGCAGCCGCTTCTCGTCGATGTGCACGATGCGCGGCAGGCCGGCGGCGGGCTCGTAGTCGAAGCGCAGCCCCTTCAGCACGGTCTGCGGCTGGAACATGCGCACGATCTGGTCCAGGAACTCGGGCAGGTTCAGCTCGGCGGTCTCCAGCCGCAGCTTGCCGGCCTCGATGCGGGCGATGTCCAGCAGGCCGTCGATCAGGCCCACCAGATGCTTGCCGCTGCGGTGGATGACGTCCAGCGCCTCGCGCCGCGCGGGCGGCACGCCGGGGTCGCGCTGCAGGATCTGCGCATAGCCCAGGATGCTGTTCAAGGGCGCGCGCAGCTCGTGGCTCAGTCCGCCCATGAAGCGGCTCTTGGCCAGGTTGGCGGCCTCGGCGGCTTCCTTGGCCTTCTGCAGCTGCGCGTCGGTCTGGCGGTGCGCCTCGATTTCGTTCAGCAGCAGGTTGGTCTGGCGGTCGGATTCCTCCTGGGCCACCTGGCGGCTTTCGTTGGTCAGCACCAGCCACCAGGCCGCCACGCCGCCGATCAGCAGCAGCGCGGCATACAGCTTCATGAAGGTGGCGCGCAGCGGACCGACGTCCATGGAATCGGCCAGCGTCAGGGATTCCTGGTAGTAGATCAAGGACAGGATGGCCGCCAGCAGGCCGCCGATCAGGCCGATGGCCACCAGGTAGTGCGCCAGCCGGGTATGGAACAGCGGGGTCACCGGCCCCGGCAGGATGCGCCGCAGCGCCGCGCCCAACTGGTCCTGCAGCCGCGAACCCTGCTTGCAGCGGTCGTGGCAGCGCGCGTCCAGCGTGCAGCACAGCGAGCAGATCGCGCCGCTGTAGGCGGGGCAGTGCGCCATGTCGCCCGGCTCGAAGGTGTGGTCGCATATCACGCAGGCCAGCCCATGGCCGCCCTGGCCGAGGTCGTGCGGCGGGCGCGCCAGGTAGTAGCGGCCCTTGGTGGCCCAGGCGATGGCGGGCGCGGTGGCGAAGGCGGCCAGCAGGGCCACGAAGGGCGACAGCGCGCGCGCCGTCGGGCCGAACAGTCCGCCGTCGGCCATCATCGACACGACCAGCGACACCAGCGTGGCGCCCACGCCGACCGGGTTGACGTCGTACAGATAGGCGCGCCGGAACTCGATGCCGCGCGGGCTCAGGCCCAGCGGCTTGTTCACCACTAGGTCGGCCACCAGCGCGCCGATCCAGGCCAGCGCCACGTGCGCGAAGATGGCCAGCACGTGTTCCAGCGCGTCGAACACGCCCATCTCCATCAGGCCGATGGCGATCAGCACATTGAAGATCAGCCACACCACGCGGCCAGGATGGCTGTGCGTGACGCGCGCGAAGAAGTTCGACCAGGCCAGCGAGCCCGCGTACGCGTTGGTCACGTTGATCTTCACCTGCGACACGACCACGAACAGCGTCATGGCGCCCAGCGCCCAGCCGGGATGCGTGAACACATAGCCATAGGCGACCAGGTACATCTGGGTGGGATCGGCCGCTTTGGCCGCCGGCACCCCGTGTTGCACCACCAGGCTGGCCAGGAAGGCGCCGGCCAGCATCTTCAGCGCGCCGGGCACGATCCAGCCCGGGCCCGCGCACAGCAGCGCGATCCACCAGCGGCGCCGGTTGGCCGCGGTCTTCTCGGGCAGGAAACGCAGGAAGTCCACCTGCTCGCCGATCTGCGTGACCAGGGCCGACGCCACCGCCGCGCCCGCGCCGAACATCAGCAGGTTGAAACCGCTTTCGCCGTTGCGGCCCGGGAAGTCCGCCAGTTGCGCCAAGGCGCCAGGGTCGTCGTACAGGATGAACGCATAGGGCGTCACCAGCATCAGGATCCACAGCGGCTGCGTCCAGGATTGCAGCCGGTTGACCAGGGTGATGCCATAGGTGACGAAGGGAATGATGACCACCGCGCACACCAGGTAGCCCAGCGTCAGCGGCAGCCCCGTGCAGCGCTCGATGGCCAGCGCCATGATGGCGGCCTCCAGCGCGAAGAAGATGAAGGTGAACGAGGCGTAGATCAGCGAGGTGATGGTCGAGCCGATGTAGCCGAAGCCCGCGCCGCGCGTCAGCAGGTCCATGTCCAGCCCGTGGCGCGCCGCGTAATAGGCGATGGGCAGGCCCGTCAGGAACACCACCACGGCCACTGCCACGATGGACCAGAAGGCGTTGACGAAGCCGTGGTTCAGCGCGAGCGCGCCGCCGATGGCTTCGAGCGCGAGAAAAGACACCGCGCCCAGGGCCGTGTTGGCCACGCGGAACTCCGACCACTTGCGAAACGACACCGGCGTGAAGCGCAGGGCGTAGTCTTCGAGGGTCTCGTTGGCGACCCAGGTGTTGTAGTCGCGGCGGATCTTGACGATGCGTTGTGTGGCGCTGGCATCCACGCGTGTAGCTCCCCGGTATGCGTCGAACGACGTATGCCGTGTTTGTACCCGCTGGGGCCATCGCGGCCACTACGTCAATCGACGTATGTTGCGCTGCGTCATCGGTTCCTAGTATGGCATCGAACCCGCCCGCTGCCGCGCGATCCGCCGGCCGCGACGGCACCGGGTTTTCCCCAAGCGGTCTCATTCCCAGGAGCCTTCGATGCCTCGCAATCCGATCCAAGAACAAGAACCCGCCTCGCTGTCGCGCCGGCGTGCGGCGATGGCGCTCGCCTCGCTGCCGCTGCTGGGCGTTCCCATGCTGGGCCGCGCCGCCGCGCCCGCCACGTCCGCGATCAACACCACCGGCCTGGCGATCACCGACACCGAAGTCACGGTGGGGCAGCTGCATTCGGCCACGGGCACCATGGCCATCAGCGAAACGGGATCGATCCAGTCCGAGCGCCTGGCCATCGAGCAGATCAACGCGATGGGCGGCATCCTGGGCCGCAAGATCAAGATCATCCAGGAAGACGGCGCGTCCGACTGGCCCACCTTCGCGGAGAAGGCGCGCAAGCTGCTGGTCAGCGACAAGGTCGCCACTGTGTTCGGCTGCTGGACCTCGGCCTCGCGCAAGGCGGTGCTGCCGGTGTTCGAGAAGGAGAACGGCCTGCTGTACTACCCGACCTTCTACGAAGGCCTGGAGCAGTCCAAGAACGTGTTCTACACCGGCCAGGAGGCCACGCAGCAGATCCTGTCCAGCCTGGACTGGCTGGCCCGCGAGCAGAAGGCCAAGAGCTTCTACCTGATCGGTTCCGACTACATCTGGCCGCGCACCTCGAACAAGATCGCGCGCAAGCACATCGAGAACGTGCTCAAGGGCGAAGTGGCGGGCGAAGAGTATTACCCGCTGGGCCACACGCAGTTCGGCTCGCTGATCAACAAGATCAAGCTGAAGAAACCCGACGTGGTGTTCGCGGTGGTGGTGGGCGGCAGCAACGTGTCGTTCTACAAGCAGCTGAAGGCGGCCGGCGTCACCAGCGACAAGCAGAAGCTGCTGACGATCTCGGTGACCGAGGACGAGCTGTTGGGCATCGGCGGCGAGAACTGCGAGGGCTTCTGGTCTTGCATGAAGTACTTCCAGAGCCTGGACAACCCGAACAACAAGAAATTCGTCGAGGCCTTCAAGGCCAAGTACGGCGCCAACGCGGTGATCGGCGACGTCACGCAGGCCGCCTACCTGGGGCCCTGGCTGTGGAAGATGGCCGTGGAGAAGGCCGGCAGCTTCGACGTGGACAAGGTGGTGGCGGCGTCCGCCAACCTGGAGTTCAAGGAGGCGCCCGAGGGCTACGTGAAGGTCGATCCGAACCATCACCTGTGGAGCAAGACGCGCATCGGCAAGATCCGCCGCGACGGCCAGTTCGACGTGATCTACGAGACGGCCGACCTGATCCGCCCGGACCCGTTCCCCAAGGGCTACCAGTAATCCGCCGGGCAAGTTCCCTTCCGCGCGGGGCGGCGGCATGCCGCCCCGCGACCGGCGCCGCGCGCCGCAACGCCGCACGAGGCAAGCACATGGAATCCTTTTCCGACCTGGGCGCGATCCTGCTGATGCAGGGCTTCAACGGCCTGTCCGTCTTCAGCGTGCTCTTGCTGATGGCGCTGGGCCTGGCCCTGATCTTCGGCCAGATGGGCGTCATCAACATGGCCCACGGCGAGTTCCTGGCGGTGGGCGCCTACACCACCTATCTGTTCTCGGAACTGACGCAGCAGTATGCGCCGGGCCTGATGCCGTACTACTTCTTCTTCGCCATCGTGGCGGCCTTCGTGGTGACCTTCGCGCTGGGCTGGCTGGCCGAGTGGCTGATGATCCGCCACCTGTACCGCCGCCCGCTGGACACGCTGCTGGCCACCTGGGGCCTGTCGCTGGTGATCCAGCAGGCGCTGCGCTCGATCTTCGGTCCGCGCGAGGTCAGTCCCACGCTGCCCGACTGGCTGATGGGCAGCGTGCAGCCGCTGGAGGGCGTGGACATCCCCATCAACGGCCTGTTCGTGATGAGCATCACGCTGGTGCTGACCTGCGGGCTGCTGCTGGCGATGTTCCGCTCCACCTGGGGCCTGCACGTGCGCGCCACGGTGCAGAACCGCACGATGAGCGGCGCGGTCGGCATCGACACCAAACGGGTCGACCGGCTGACCTTCGCGCTGGGCTGCGGCATCGCGGGCATCGCCGGCGCGGCCTTCACCACGATCGGTTCCACGGGCCCGACCAGCGGCTCGCTGTACATCGTCGACACCTTCCTGACGGTGGTCTTCGGCGGCGCGGCCAGCCTCTTGGGCACCATCGCCTCGGCGTTCGTCATTGCCCAGACGCAGTCCGTTTCCGAGTTCTTCATGACCGGTTCCATGGCCAAGGTGCTGACCTTGTCCGCGGTGGTCGTCATCCTGATGCTGCGCCCGCGCGGGCTGTTCAGCATCAAGGTCCGCAAATAAGGCATCGGAGGTTCGGATGCAGACGTTCTACAGAAATGTGGTGGGCGGACGCCAGGGCCTGGTGGGCCTGGCGATCCTGGCCGCGCTGATCTTCGTGGTCTTCCCGGTGGTGCTCGACGGCTTTCGCCTGAACCTGGTCGGCAAGTACCTGACCTACGCCTTCGTGGCGGTCGGGCTGGTGCTGTGCTGGGGTTACGGGGGCATTCTCAGCCTGGGGCAGGGCGTGTTCTTCGGGCTGGGCGGCTATTGCATGGCGATGTTCCTGAAGCTGGAGGCCTCGACGGTCGAGGCCACCAAGATCCAGTCCACGCCGGGCATTCCCGACTTCATGGATTGGAACCAGATCACCGCGCTGCCCTGGTTCTGGGTGCCGTTCAAGAGCTTCCTGTTCACGGTGCTGGCCGTGCCCATCGTGCCGGCGCTGCTGGCGCTGGTGCTGGGCCTGGCCATGTTCAAGCGGCGCGTGGGCGACACCTACTTCGCCATCGTGACGCAGGCCGTGGCGCTGATCCTGTCGGTGCTGATCATCGGCCAGCAGGGCCTGACGGGCGGGGTCAACGGCATCACCGACCTGAAGACGCTGCTGGGCTGGGACATCCGCACCGACTCGGCGCGCACCATCCTGTACTTCGTCAACGGCGCGCTGCTGTTCGGCTGCATCCTGTTCGGCCGCTTCCTGCTGTCGTCCAAGCTGGGCAAGCTGCTGGTGGCCATGCGCGACAAGGAAGAGCGCGTGCGTTTCTCGGGCTACGACGTGGCCAGCTTCAAGGTGTTCGTGTTCTGCGTGGCCGCTGCGTTCTCGGCCATCGGCGGCGCCATGTTCACGCTGCAGGTGGGCTTCATGTCGCCGTCGTTCGTGGGCATCGTGCCGTCCATCGAGATGGTGATCTTCGCCGCGGTGGGCGGACGCCTGTCGCTGCTGGGCGCGGTGTACGGCACGCTGCTGGTCAATTTCGGCAAGAGCTACTTCTCGGAGAGCTTCCCGCAACTGTGGCTGTTCCTGATGGGCGGCCTGTTCATCGCGGTGGTCATGGCGTTCCCGAACGGCCTGGCGGGTCTGTACGACAAGTATGTGCGGCCCAGGCTTGCGCGGGCCAGGGCGCCGGTGGCGGCGCCGGCCGCGCCGGCCGCCGTGGCGCCGCCCGCCTCGTCCCAGGCCAACGCGCATGCCGCCCCGCACGTCAATGGCGCCAACCCCACGGAGGCCGCATGAATCCGCCCCTGATGAACCAGGCGGTCACGCCCGCCCAGGAGTTCGCGCTGTACGTCGAGGGCCTGACGGTGTCGTTCAACGGCTTCATCGCCGTCGACAACCTGAACCTGTACGTGGACCGCGGCGAGCTGCGCGTGGTGATCGGCCCCAACGGCGCCGGCAAGACGACCTTGCTGGACCTGATCTGCGGCCGCACCAAGGCCACCGGCGGCTCCATCCGTTTCAAGGACGCCGAGCTGACCCGCATGGCCGAGCACGAGATCGTGCGGGCCGGCGTGGGCCGCAAGTTCCAGACGCCGTCCATCTACGAGACGCTGAGCGTGCGCGAGAACCTGGAAGTGTCGTTCCCACGCGGCCGCAGCGTGTTCGGCGCGATGGCGTTCCGGCGCACCCCCGACGTGGTCGAGCGGGTCGAGCAGGTGGCCGAGCAGATCTTCCTGGCGGACAGGCTGGACCAGTCCGCCGAACTGTTGTCGCACGGCCAGAAGCAATGGCTGGAGATCGGCATGCTGCTGATGCAGGAGCCCGAGCTGATGATGCTGGACGAACCGGTGGCGGGCATGAGCGTGTCCGAGCGCGAGAAGACCGCCGAACTGCTCAACCGCATCAGCCGCGACCGTTCCATGATCGTCATCGAGCACGACATGGAGTTCGTCAAGAACATCGCCCACAAGGTCACGGTGCTGCACCAGGGCAAGGTGCTGGCCGAGGGTTCCATGGATAGCGTGCAGGCCGATCCGCGCGTCATCGAAGTCTATCTGGGTCATTGATCCGCAACCGCGAGAGGCGCATATGTTCAACGTATCGGGGCTGGTGTCGGGCTACGGCCAGAGCCGCGTGATCCATGGCGTGGACCTGACGGTGGCGCGCGGCGAGATCGTCGCGGTCATGGGCCGCAACGGCATGGGCAAGACCACGCTGTTCAAGACCATGATGGGCGTGCTGCCCGCCATGCAGGGCACCGTGCGGGTGGATGGCGTGGACCTGTCGGGCATGGAGAGCTTCCAGCGCGTGCGCTCGGGCATCGCCTACGTGCCGCAGGGCCGCATGATCTTTCCCACGCTGACGGTGGAAGAGAACATCCGCACCGGCCTGCCGGGCCGCGCGCTGCGCGATCCCGTGCCCGACGACATCTACGCGTTGTTTCCGGTGTTGCACGACATGCGGCGGCGGCGCGGCGGCGACCTGTCCGGCGGCCAGCAGCAGCAGCTGGCGATCGCGCGCGCGCTGGTCACCCAACCCAAGGTGCTGATGCTGGACGAGCCCACCGAGGGCATCCAGCCCTCGATCATCAAGGACATCGCCCGCAGCCTGCTGGAGATCCGCAAGCTCAAGGACCTGGCCATCGTGGTGTCCGAGCAGGTGCTGAGCTTCACCATGCAGATCGCCGACCGCCTCATCGTCATCGACAAGGGGCGCTTCGTGCACGAGGATGCGCGCGACGCCGTCGACGAACAGACCATCAGCCGCTATTTGTCCGTGTAGCGCGGACAGTCCCCGGCGCCCCAGTTGCTTTCCCCCCGAGAACCGAAGGAGCGAGTCATGCCCGAAACCCTGATCAAGGTCGACCTGTCGCAGTCCCCGTACGAGAACGAGAATATCCACAACCGCTGGCATCCCGACATTCCCATCGCCGCGTGGGTGAAGCCGGGCGACGATTTCGTGCTGGAGACCTACGACTGGACGGGCGGCGCGATCAAGAACGACGACAGTGCCGACGACGTGCGCGACGTGGACCTGTCCACCGTGCACTTCCTGTCGGGCCCGGTGGGGGTGGAGGGCGCGGAGCCTGGCGACCTGCTGGTGGTGGATTTCCTGGACATAGGCGCCAAGCCCGACAGCCTGTGGGGGTTCAACGGTTTCTTCAGCAAGAAGAATGGCGGCGGTTTCCTGACCGAGCACTTCCCGCAGGCGCAGAAGTCCATCTGGGACTTCCACGGCATGTTCACCTCGTCGCGCCACATCCCGGGCGTGAACTTCGCCGGCCTGATCCACCCCGGCCTGATCGGCTGCCTGCCCGACCAGGCCATGCTGGACACCTGGAACAAGCGCGAACAGGCGCTGATCGACACCAACCCCGAACGCGTGCCGCCGCTGGCCAATCCGCCCGCGCCCAAGACCGCGCACATGGGCCGCCTGCAGGGCGCCGCGCGCGACAAGGCCGCCGCCGAAGGCGCGCGCACCGTGCCGCCGCGCGAGCACGGCGGCAACTGCGACATCAAGGACCTGTCGCGCGGCTCGCGCGTGTTCTTTCCGGTGTACGTGCCGGGCGGCGGCCTGTCGGTGGGCGACCTGCACTTCTCGCAGGGCGATGGCGAGATCACGTTCTGCGGCGCCATCGAGATGGCGGGCTGGATCCACATGCGCGTGTCCCTGATCAAGGGCGGGATGGCCAAGTACGGCATCCGCAACCCCATCTTCAAGCCCAGCCCCATCACGCCGAACTACAAGGACTACCTGATCTTCGAAGGCATCTCGGTGGACGAGGGCGGCGGCCAGCATTACCTGGACGTGCACATCGCCTACCGGCAGGCGTGCCTGAACGCCATCGAGTACCTGAAGAAATTCGGCTACTCGGGCGCGCAGGCGTATTCGATCCTGGGCACGGCGCCGGTGCAGGGGCACATCAGCGGCGTGGTCGACATCCCGAACGCGTGCGCCACGCTGTGGCTGCCGACCGAGATCTTCGAGTTCGACATCCAGCCGCAGGCCAGCGGGCCCGTCAAGGCCATCAGCGGCGGCGTGGACATGCCGCTGTCCCCCGACCTGTAAGCCGGAGCGCGGCCATGCCTACCTACGACTATTGCTGCGGCACGTGCGGCGAGTTCTCGGCGCTGCGTCCGCTGGCGCGGCGCAACGATCCGGTGGACTGCCCGGCGTGCGGCGCGCCGGCGGCGCGCACGCTCGGCACCGCGCCGGCGCTGGGCGTCATCGGCGGCGCCATGCGCCGCGCGTTGTCCGCCAACGAGCGCAGCGCGCACGAGCCGCGCAGCACGCGCGGCGGGCACGGCATGAGTTGCGGCTGCTGCTCGGGGGGAAAAAAGAATGGGCGCACCCGCGCGGCGGCGGACGGCAGCAAGGCGTTCGCCGGCTCGCGTCCGTGGATGATCAGCCATTGAAAAGGGCGCCGCGCCGGCTGCAGGCCGGGGCGGCGCCCGATATCGGACGCTCGGCGCGCTACTTGCCCAGAATGGCCGCGCGGATCGTCACGGTGTTGTGGCGCATCATGTCCACGTACGTCGTGGCCGGGCCGCCGGCCTTCGACAGGGCGTCCGAGTACAGCTCGCCGCCCGGCTTCAGTCCCGTTTCGTTGGCGATCTGCTGGATCAGGCGCGGGTTGCTGATGTTCTCGGTGAACAGCGCGGCAGCCTTCTCGTCCTTGATCTGCTTCACCAGTCTGGCCACGTCGGCGGCCGAGGCCTCCGAGTCCGTGCTGATGCCCTGCGGCGCCAGGAACGTGAAGCCATAGGTCTTCGCGTAATACCCGAAGGCGTCGTGCGAGGTGATGATGGTGCGCTTGTCCGCGGGGATCTGCGCGACATCGGCTTTCACTTCGGCATCCAGCGCCTGCAGCGTCTTCGTGTACGACTCGGCGTTGGCGCGGTAGGTGGCGCAGCCCTGCTGGTCGGCTTTGCAGAAGGCGTCGGCGATGTTCTTCACGTAGATCTGCGCGTTGGCGATCGACTGCCATGCGTGCGGATCGTTCGGGCCGTGATGGTGGTGGCCGCCTTCGTGGCCGTGTCCGGCATGCGCGTCATGATCCTCGTGCCCTTCGTGCGCGCCCTTGCCGTGATCGTGATCGTGGTCATGGTCATGGTCATGGTCGTGGTCGTGTCCCGCTTCCTCGGCGTTGCGCAGCACCTGCACGCCATCGGTCAGCGTGGCGACCTGCGCCTTGCTGGCGCTGGCGTCGATCAGCCGTTGCAGGAAGCCCTCGAAATGCAGGCCGTTGGCCAGCACCACGTCGGCGCGGCCGATGGCGGCCGCATCGGCCGGCTTGGGTTCGTACACGTGCGCGTCGCCGCCGGCGGGCACCAGCGTGGTCAGCGCGATGCGGTCGCCGCCGACCTGGCGGGCAAAATCGCCGATGATGGAGAAGGTCGCCACGACCTTCAGTTCCTTGGCGGATACGGGCGCGGCGGCCAGCGCCGACACCGCCGTCAGGCTCAGTACGGCGGCAAGGGTTTTCAGTTTCATGCAGGGCTCCGGGATCGGGCGGCCGCGCGCGGCGCACGCCTGGCGCGCCCGAGCAGCGCGCCGCGTGTGCCGATGACGACCGACAACAGGTAAATGACGCCGGCCGACAGCACGATGGCCGGACCGGAAGGCAGGGAGACGTGATACGACAGCAGCAGGCCGGCCACGCACGAGACGGCGCCGATGCCCACGGCCAGCACGCACATGGGGCCGACGCGCGTGGTCCAGAAACGGGCGGCGGCGGCCGGCACCATCATCAGGCCCACCGACAGCAGCGTGCCCAGCGCCTGGAAGCCGCCCACGAGATTCAGCACCACCAGGCCCAGGAAGGCAAAATGGATGAACGGACCCAGCCGCGACACGCCGCGCAGGAACAGCGGATCCAGGCATTCGGCCACCAGCCCGCGCCACAGCACGGCCAGGCCCGCCACGGTGACCGCGGCCACGATGCGGATCAGCCACAACGCCTCGCTGTCCAGTGCCAGCACGGCGCCGAAGAGCACGTGCATCAGGTCCACGCTGGAGCCTCGCATGGACACCAGCAGGACGCCCAGCGCCAGCGAGATCAGGTAGAACGCCGCCATCGAGGCGTCCTCTTTCTGCACTGTCAGGCGCGACACCGCGCCCGCGCCCGCGGCCACCAGCAGGCCGGCCACGAGGCCGCCGAGCGTCATGGGAATGATCTCCAGGCCATACAGGAGGAAACCTACCGCCGCGCCGGGCAGCACCGCGTGCGACATCGCGTCGCCCGTCAGGCTCATGCGCCGCAGCATCAGGAACACGCCGATGGGGCAGGCGCTGACGGCCAGCAGCAGGGCGCCCCACAGCGCGCGCTGCATGAAGACGAAATCGGCGAAGGGCGCGATGGCCAGGTCGTATAGCATGGCCATCACCGGGCCGCCTCGCGCCAGGCGTCTGCCCCGGGCGCCTGTGCAGGGCCCTGCCGGGCGCGCCGGATGTTCTCGGGCGTCAGTACGTGCCGCGTGTCGCCCCACCCGACCACGCAGCCCGCCAGCAGCAGGGTTTCCGGAAAGTGCCGCCGCACCAGGTCGAAGTCGTGCACCACCACTAGCACCGTGCGGCCTTCCTCGTGCCAGCGGCGGATGATGCCGACCAGGTCCCGCACCGTGCGTTCGTCGATGGCGCTGAAGGGTTCGTCCAGCAGGATCAGGTCCGCGTCCTGCAGCAGCGTGCGCGCGAAGAGGGCGCGCTGCAGCTGTCCGCCTGACAGCGTGTCGATCGGCCGTTGCGCATGGCCGGCCATGCCGACAGTGTCCAGCGCGGCCAGCATGGCCCGGCGGTCTTCCTGGCGGTGCCGGCCCAGCAGGCCGCGGCGCGGCCACAGGCCCAGCGACACCACGTCGATGACGCGGGCGGGAAAGGCGCGGTCCAGCCCGGACAACTGCGGCTGATACGCGACGCGCAGGCCGGGCGACACGGCGCAGCGGCCCGAGGCCGGCCCCAGCAGGCCGGCGATGCTTTTCATCAGGGAGGTCTTGCCCGAGCCGTTCGGCCCGACGATGGCCGTCAATGACCCGCGCTGCACGGCGCCGGACAGGCCCTGCAAGGCGAGGTGGTCGCGATAGGCCAGCGCCAGGCCGTCAAAGACGATGCACGGATCGGCGGGCGAACGGGAAGGGAGAGAGACTGCGGACACTTTGGGACCGCGCCGCACACGCGCGCGGGGAGGGCGGCGAAATCGATTCGAATAGTAATGTTATAACATAATATATCCTGACGATTCCCTGGCATTCCCCCCCGGGGGGGCCGGAGCATGGGCAACGCCGCGTCCTGCCGCCGCCTAGCCCACCTTGCCGTAAAGCATGTCGCGCATCTCGCTGGACGCGCCCAGGCGGCGCGCCAGTTCGTCCGCCCGGGCCAGGATGATGGCCTGCATGCGCGGCGCGTCCCTGTTCTTCAGGCGCACGGAGGGACCGGCGATCGTCAGCGCGCCCACGAAGCGGTCGTCGTTGCCGATGATGGGCACCGCCCAGGACGAGGTGTAGGGATCGCGCGCGCCGCACGAGAAGAAGGGCAGGCGGTCCTCGCCGCGCGGGCTGCCTTGCGTCCAGATCGAGAAGACCCGCCCCGTCGACGATTGATCGGGCGGCATCACGCTGCCGGCCAGCACCTGGCTGTGCAGGCCTTCATGCGGCTGATGGCGGAACAGGCACAGGCGCTGCCCAGGCTCGCCGCCCTCCACGTAATAGGCGGCGCTTTCTCCCGTCTCTTCGGACAGGGCTTCGAGCACCGGCATGACGACCGCCGACAGGTCGAAGCCGCGTTCGTAGACGCGCGCCAGATAAAGCACGCGCGGCCCCAGTCCATAACGGCCGTCGGCCTCGCGCACGACGTAGCCACAGCGCGCCAGCGAGTTCAGCAGCCGGAAGATGGTGGTCTTGTGCAGCGGCAGGCGCGCCGCGAAATCGGCCAGGGCCAAGTGCTCCGCGCCCGGCCGGAAACAATCCAGCACGCTCAGCGCCCGCTCGACCGCCACGACGCCATCATTACTCATGTGAACCTCTGAAATCCGCATTTTTATTAGGCTATTGTACAGAGTACAACGATGTTTCAAGAAAATATAATTCTGTTCATTCATTCAGGAGACAGTGGATGGCTGATTCGATACTCGTGGTGACCGCGCACGTCGGCGATTTCGTCTGGCGTTGCGGCGGGGCGATGGCCCTGCATGCCCGGCGCGGCGTGGACGTGCACCTGGTGTGCCTGAGCTACGGCGAGAACGGCGAATCGAACGCCGCCTGGCAGGGCGGCGTGCAGCGCGACGCCGTCAAGGCCCTGCGCCGTGCCGAGGCGCAGGCCGCGGCCGCGATCCTGGGCGTGGCGTCGCTCGACTTCCATGACCTGGGCGATTACCCGATGCCCGAATCCGCGGATTCGATCCGCCGCGTGTCCGAGGCGCTGCGCCGCACGCGGGCGCAGGCGGTGCTGACGCATCCCGAACACGACCCGTCCAACCTCGATCACTGCCGCACCTACGAAATGGTGCTGCGTGCCCGCATGCAGGCCATGGCGCCGGGCCATGGCGACGACTTCGTGGTGCCGCCCCAGGTGCTGTGCTTCGAGCCGCACCAGACCGAGCTTTGCGGCTTCAAGCCCAACGTGCTGCTGGACATCACCGAAGTCTGGGAGACCAAGTGGCAGGCCATGCAGGCCATGCCCACGCAGCGCAACCTGTGGGCCTACTACGAGCGCGTGGCGTTGCAGCGCGGCGCGCAGGCCGGCCGCCGCGGCAAGTCCGCCGGCACGCGCTACGGCGAGGCCTACCAGAGCATCTTCCCCGCCGTCGTCGCGGCGTTCGTGGGGTAGCGGCCGTCCTGGCTGGGCGGCCGCGGCAGGGATGCCGGCGGGCCCGTGCCGGGATGGCCGCCAATAAAAAGAATTCCAGCAGGTTCCAAAAGGAGGAAGACAATGCTGAAGAAGCACCTGGGCGCTTGCGCCCTGATCGCGGGCCTCGTGCCCTTTACGCAGGCATGCGCCGAGTATCCCGAGCGGCCCATCCGCATGGTCGTGCCTTTCGCGGCCGGCGGCCCCGCCGACATGGTGGGCCGCGAGTTCGCGCAGTTGTTCGGCCAGAAGCTCGGCCAGCCCGTCGTGGTGGTCAACGCGGGCGGCGGCCATGGCGTGCCCGCCCTGAACCAGGTGCTGGGCCAGGAGGCCGACGGCTACACGCTGTTGATGCCGGCCTCGGGCAACATGACCATTCCGTCCAAGGCCATGGAAGGCAAGGACGTGCTGTCCCTGCTGGCGCCCATCAGCCTGCTCACCGAAAGCCCGCACGTGCTGGTGGTCAACGCGAAGATGCCGGTCAAGTCCGTGCAGGACCTCGTGGACTACGCGCGCGCGCATCCCGGCCGCGTGAATTTCGGTTCGGCCGGCGTGGGCGGCGTGGCGCATCTGGGCATGGAGCTTTTCAAGAGCCAGGCCAAGGTCGACGTGGTGCACGTGCCGTACCGCGGCACCTCGCAGGTGCTGACCGACCTGGCGTCCGGACAGGTGCAGGCGCTGTTCAGCAGCATGCCCTCGCTGAAACCGATGATCGACAAGGGCTCGGTCAGGGCGCTGGCCATGAGCGCACCCAGCAAGGGCGGCGACACCGCCAGCCTGCCGGTGATCTCGCAGACGTTGCCGGGCGTGTCGTACACCACGTGGTATGCGCTGTTCGCCAAGGCTGGCACGCCGCCCGAGGTGCTGGACAAGCTCAACCGCGCCGTCGTCGAGACCCTGAAGAATCCTGAACTCAACGAGAAATTCGCGTCGCAGGGCGTGGAATTCGTCTCCAGCACGCCGGCCGGGTTGAAGGACATCGTGCAGCGCGACACACGCCAGTGGGCCAGGTTGATCGATCAGGCGGGCATCGTGATCGAGTGATCTGCGCCCGCGCCGGGCGCCCGCCGTATTCGGTCCGCGCCCGGCGGCCTCGATGCGCCAGCGCGGGCCAGTCCCCGTGTCTGGCGCCAGGGCGGGCTTGGGGCCATGAGGCGCTTCGGCGCGGGACTCATCGCCCCGGCAGACAGGAAACCTGCTTGCCAAGGGGGCGGCTTTCTGGTTTAAATTGATATGTTATATCGTTTCGATTCAAGCCATGACCTCTGCCGCCTCCCATTCCCGCCTGCCCGTCACCGTCCTGTCGGGATTTCTCGGCGCGGGCAAGACCACGCTGCTGAACCACATCCTGAACAACCGTGACGGCCGGCGCGTGGCGGTCATCGTCAACGACATGTCGGACGTCAACATCGACGCCGCGCTGGTGCGCGCGGGCGGCGCCGAGCTGTCCCGCACCGACGAGAAGCTGGTCGAGATGAGCAACGGCTGCATCTGCTGTACCTTGCGCGAGGACCTGCTGCTGGAGGTCGAGCGCCTGGCCCGGGAAGGCCGCTTCGACCAGCTCGTCATCGAATCGACCGGCATTTCCGAACCGCTGCCCGTGGCCGAGACCTTCACCTTCGAAGGCGAGGATGGCCGCAGCCTGGGCGACATCGCGCGCCTGGACACCATGGTCACCGTGGTGGACGCCTGCAATTTCCTGCGCGACTACGGCTCGCAGGAAATTGCAGGCACGCGGCGAATCGCTGGGCGAGGAGGACGAGCGCACGGTGGTGGATCTGCTGATCGAGCAGGTCGAGTTCTGCGACGTCATCGTGCTGAACAAGATGGACCTGGTGAGCGAAGAAGACCGCGATCGCCTGATGGCCATCCTGTCCAGGCTGAATCCGCGCGCCCGCATCGAGACTGCCGAGTTCGGCCGCGTGCCGCTGGACCGCGTGCTGGACACCGGCCTGTTCGATTTCGCCGAAGCCTCCAAGGCGCCGGGCTGGTTGCGCGAACTGCGCGGCGAGCACACGCCGGAAACCGAGGAATACGGTATCCACAGCTTCGTCTACCGGTCGCGCCGGCCCTTCCATCCCGAACGCTTCTTCGCGCTGGTGCAACAGGAATGGCCCGGTGTAGTGCGCTCCAAGGGCCACTTCTGGCTGGCCAGCCACCCCGAGATGGCGGGGTCGTGGTCTCAGGCGGGGGCCGTGGCGCGGCATGGCGCGGCGGGGTATTGGTGGGCCGCCGTGCCGCCCGACCAGTGGCCGGAGGACCCGGAGTACCTGGCGGCCATTCGCGACAGCTGGACCGACGAGGTCGGCGATGCGCGCCAGGAACTGGTGCTGATCGGCATCGGCATGGACGAGGCGGCCTTGCGCGGCAAGCTGGATGCCTGTCTGCTGAGCGACGCCGAGATGGCGCGCGGCCCGCTGGTGTGGAAGTCCTGGAACAACCCATTCACGGGATGGGACCAGCGATAGGGCGCTGAACCCGCTCCTGCGCCGGTGGCCTCTCCTGGCCCGGCCACCGTGGCAGGGCGCCCGGCCTTGCCTTTGCCGCCGATGCCGCATCGCCTCGGCGCGGACCTGCCCGGTGGCGCATACCGGGGTGGTTTTGCGCCGCATCGCGCAGTATGTTTCTATAACGCCTTCGCGCCGCTCGGCTCTGTCGCCGCGCGGCGCTTCGTCTCGTCATCCGGGGAAACTACATGCGCAAAATCTGCCTCGCGCTGGCTGCGGCCGGCCTGCTCGCCAGCGGCGCCGCCGCCGCCCAATCCACCCTACGCATCGGCCTGCAGGACGATCCTGACGTGCTGGACCCGGCGCGCGCGCGCACGTTCGTGGGCCGTATCGTGTTCGCCTCGCTGTGCGACCGCCTGGTCGACATCACGCCCGACCTGAAGTTCGTGCCGCAACTGGCCGAATCGTGGCAGACCAGCGAGGACGGCAAGTCGCTGACCTTCAAGCTGCGCCAGGGCGCCTTCTATCACGACGGCACGCCGGTGGACGCGGCCTCGGTCAAGGCCAACCTCGAGCGCGCCATCTCGCTGCCCGACAGCAACCGCAAGAGCGAGCTGGTCAGCGTGGCCAGCGTCGAGGCCCCCGACGCGCGCACCGTGGTGCTGCGCCTGAAGCGGCCCGACGCGGGCCTCTTGTCGCAGCTGTCCGACCGCGCCGGCATGATGCAGTCGCCCGCCAGCTTCGACAAGGACCCCGGCGCCAAGCCGGTGTGCTCCGGGCCCTACCAGTTCAAGGAGCGCGTGCAGAACGACCGCATCGTGCTCGAGAAATTCCCCAAGTACTGGGACGCGGCCAACTACCATTTCGACCGCGTGGTGTTCACGCCGATGCCGGATTCCACGGTGCGGCTTAACAACCTGCGCGCGGGTGGCCTGGATATCGTCGAACGCATCGCTCCCAGCGACGCCAAGACCGTGAAGGACGATCCCAAGCTGTCGCTGGATGCCGTCACCGGCCTGGGCTTCCAGTCGTTCGCCGTCAACCTGGCCAATGGCGCGCGCGCCGACAATCCCCTGGCCAAGGACAAGCGCGTGCGCCAGGCGCTGGAGCTGGCCATCGACCGCGACGTGATCAACCAGGTGGTGGGCGAGGGCATGTTCCAGCCCGCGCACCAGCCGTTCCCTCCGGCCAGCTTCGCCTTCGACAAAAGCGTCGAGCACGCCGGCCGTGATCCGGAAAAGGCCAGGAAGCTGTTGAAGGAAGCCGGCTACGACCGCGTGAAGTTCGAGATCACCTACGGCAACAACACCACCATGCAGCAGGTGTACGAGCTGGTGCAGGCCATGGGCGCCGAGGCTGGCTTCGACATCACGCTGCGTCCGATGGAGTTCGCCGCGCTGCAGTCCGCGCTGCCGCGCGGTGACTTCGAGGTGGGCCAGACCGGCTGGTCGGGCCGGGTCGATCCGGGCGGCAACATCTTCCAGTACGTCAGCTGCAAGGGCAACCTGAACGACGGCCGCTATTGCGATCCCGAGGTCGACAAGTGGCTCGCCGACGCGCAGGCCACCGCCGATGAAGGCCAGCGCAAGGCGCTGTATTCGCAGGTGCTGCGGAAGATGCAGGTCGACCGCCCCGCCATCTACCTGTACTACCTGCCGTGGGTGTTCGGCGTGCAGAAGACGGTGAAGGGCTTCGTGGCCTATCCCGACGGCCTGATCCGCCTGAAGGGCCTGACCATCGCCGGGAAGTGATCGTGGAATCCGGACACCGCATGTTCACCACGCGCCCCGAGATCCTGGGCACGTTCGGCGTCGTCACGTCCACGCACTGGCTGGCCAGTTCGGCCGGCATGGCGATGCTGGAGCGTGGCGGCAACGCCTTCGACGCCGCCGTGGCCTCGGGCTTCGTGCTGCAGGTGGTCGAGCCGCATCTGGTGGGGCCGGCGGGCGAAGTGCCGATCGTGTTCCACAGCGCGCGCACCGGCCGCACCGAGGTGCTGTGCGGGCAGGGCAGCACCCCTGCCGGCGCCACGCTGGATGGCTACCGCGCGCTGGGCCTGGAATTGATCCCGGGCAACGGCCTGCTGCCCGCGGTGATTCCGGGCGCCTTCGACGCGTGGATGCTGATGCTGCGCGACCACGGCACGATGCGGGTGCGCGACGTGCTCGAACCCGCGATCCACTACGCCGGGCACGGCCATGCGCTGATGCCGCGCATCTCCAACACCATCGCCGGCCTGAAGGACTTCTTCGAGCAGCACTGGCCCAGCACCGCCGAGCTCTACGTGCCCGGCGGCGCAGTGCCCCAGGCGCGCAGGCTGTTCCGCAATCCGGCGCTGGCGCGCACGTGGCAGCGCGTGCTGCAAGAGGCCGAGGCGGCGGGCGCCGACCGCGAACGCCAGATCGAGGCCGCGCGCGATGCGTTCTACCGCGGCTTCGTGGCCGAGGCCATCGACCGCCACATGCGCCGCGAGGTGATGGACGAAAGCGGCCGGCCGCATCGCGGCGTGCTGACGGCCGACGACATGGCCGGCTGGTCGGCCAGCTACGAGGCGCCGCTGACCTACGACTACCACGGCTATACGGTGGCCAAGGCGGGCGCCTGGAGCCAGGGGCCGGTCTTCCTGCAGACGCTGGCCCTGCTCAAGGGCATGGACCTGCGGAACACCGGCCCATCCAGCGCCGAGTTCATCCACCTTGTCACCGAGGCCATGAAACTGGCCTTCGCCGACCGCGAGGCTTATTACGGCGACCCCGCATTCGTGGACGTGCCGCTGGCGCAACTGCTGTCCGACGACTACGGCGCGGCGCGCCGCGCGCTGATCGGCGAGCGCGCCTCGCACGAACTGCGGCCGGGCATGGTGCCGGGCTTCGAGGCGCAGGTGGCGCGCGTGATGGACGTGCTGGGCCGCCTGTCGAAGGTGGCGCAGGGCACGGCCGGCGCGGGCGAGCCGACCATGGCCGACATGCGCGCCTCGGTCAAGCGCGGCGACACGACGCACGTCGACGCCATCGACCGCTGGGGCAACATGGTGTCGGCCACGCCTTCGGGGGGCTGGTTCCAGTCCTCGCCCATCGTGCCCGAACTGGGTTTCGCGCTGAACACGCGCGCGCAGATGTTCTGGCTGGAACCCGGCCTGCCGGGCACGCTGGCGCCCGCCAAGCGCCCGCGCACCACGCTGACGCCCTCGCTGGCGCTGCGCGACGGCAATCCCTACATGGTGTTCGGCACGCCGGGCGGCGACCAGCAGGAGCAATGGCAACTGCTGCTGTTCCTGCGCCACGTGCACCATGGCCTGAACCTGCAGGAAGCCATCGACCAGCCGATGTCGCACACCATGCACTTCCCCAGCTCGTTCTACCCGCGCGACCGCAAGCCGGGCCACCTGGCGGCCGAAACCTCGTTCGGCGCGGACGTACTGGCCGACCTGCGCGCACGCGGCCATCAGGTGGAAGAGGCGCCCGAATGGTCGGTGGGCAGGCTGACAGCCGCCACGCGCGACGAGGACGGCATCCTGCATGCGGCGGCGACGCCTCGGCTGATGCAGGCTTATGCGGTGGGGCGGTGAGGGTGGGGGAGTGGTTTGCTGTAGGCCGTCCTCGGGGAGGGGCGCACTCGCCCGCGCCGGCCAAGTCGTCGGGCTCGGGCGCGCCAGCAGGCGCCCGCGGTCCCGCTACGCGGGACTGCCCCTCCTCCAATTGGCCGTCACGGGCGAGTGCACCCCTCCCCGAGGACTACCGGCGTCGAAAGGCGACGGTCCCAATCATCGTGGGCTGGGGGAATCGGAAAACACGCTTCTTGCGTGGCGAGGTGCTGGCTCGGCGCTGTTGTCTTGGACGTTGGTGCGTAGTTGAGTCGCCGGTCGCATGAGGCGGGTTGCCTCCATCCTTCCCCAGTGGCGGTGATTGCCTCTTTGCCAAGAACTCAACCGCCTGTGGGATCGACGGTGTCGTCCGGATGTGGGCATGACGCGCTTGCCTCCTGTGCCTGTCAGCGGGGCCGTGACGGCCAATTGGAGGAGGGGCAGCCGCGTAGCGGCCGAGGGCGCCTGCTGGCGCGCCCGAGCCCGACGACTTGGCCGGCGCGGCCCCGCTGACAGGCACAGGCGGCTCAAGAACTCAAACACTCCTACAGACCCTGCGCTTTCCGGTCACTGTCAGACTGTTCCCGAAGCACCGCCACGAACTTCTCGGCATGCGACGTTCCGTTGTCGAAGCGTGAGCGCACCACGCTGGGGGTGAGCTTGATCTCCTCGGCCAGCGTCAACACCTGCAGGTCGGCCCAGGCCAGGCCCGCCACCGTGTACTCGTCCACCATCGCGATGCCCGCGCCCGCGCGCACCAATGCGCAGGCCACGTCCGTCTGGTGGATGTCCACGTGCGGGTGGATGGCGACGTTGGCCTTGCGGCACGCGGCGGCCAGGATCTGTCCGAAGGCGATGCCGGGATCGTGCACGATCAGCGGATAGCGCGCCAGATCGGTGAAGCTGACCTGGCGCTGCTGTCCCAGCTCGTGGCCGCGCGGCACCACGCACACCATGCGTCCTTCGTCGAATGGTTCGGCTTCCAGGTTGGCGTGTTCCACGGGCAGCACCGACACGGCCAGGTCGACCTTGTTGCTCAGCACCTCTTGCGCCATGTCGGCCAGCAGCGTTTCATGGAAATGCAGGCGGATGTCGGGATAGCGCTTCATGAAGCGCGTGATGGTGCGCGGCAGCAGCCCCTTGCTCAGGCTCGGGCTGGCGCTGATGCGCAGCATCCCGGAGGGCCCCTTGGCCAGGTTGCGCGAGAACGCATCCACGCGCAGGGCGTGTTGATAGAAGTCCTCGACTTCGCGGAACAGGGCGGTGCTCTCGGGCGTGGGCACCAGTTTGCCCTTGACCCGGTTGAACAGCTTCAACCCCAACGTCTGCTCGGTATGCGCCACCAGCCGGCTGACGGCGGGTTGCGAGATGAACAGCAGTTTGGAGGCCCCGTTGATCGAGCCGGTCAGCATCACGGCTCGGAACACTTCCATCTGGCGCAGGCGAAAGTTCATGGTCGTCATGGGTCTTGTGCGCGGACTGGATCGGTGCGCGGTGCCTGCGCCGGCTTGGCCGCGCGGCATCGGCCGCGCGCCGGATGACGCTGTCAATTCTGCCATAGCCGTCCGGCATGCGGGCCCGCGCGCCGGACTGGGCGAGATCCACAGTTTCTGCGACGCGTACCTCGCCGAGGAAAAGAGGATCGCCGGCTTCTGCCGGCGGGATGACCCACAACCGCGACTGCCACGTGCGCATCGCCGCGCCTGCCGCAACGTCCACATCCAGCGCTTCGCCCAGCCGATGCGCGACCCTGCGCCGCAGGTCCGCGGTTGCGTCTGTTCCATCGTGACCTTCCACCGCGGGCCGCAATTCAACCTGTAGCGGCACGCCCGCCGCGCGGGGTAAGGCGGACGTCAGGCCAGGGTGTAGGCCGTCTTCACCGTCGTGAAGAATTCCTGCGCGTACTGCCCTTGTTCGCGCGGGCCGT
Source organism: Bordetella ansorpii (assembly GCF_900078705.1). GTDB lineage: Bacteria > Pseudomonadota > Gammaproteobacteria > Burkholderiales > Burkholderiaceae_B > Bordetella > Bordetella ansorpii_A. The sequence continues at coordinate 341,144 of NZ_FKIF01000006.1, read as the reverse complement.
AACTGGATCCCTTGCGGCCGCCGAAAGGCACGTGATAATCCACGCCCGCCGTCGGCAGGTTGACCATCACCATGCCGGCTTGCGCGTGCCGCTTGAAATGCGTGGCGTGCTTCAGGCTGGCGGTGGCGATGCCGGCGGACAGGCCGAACGCCGTGTCGTTGGCCACGTCCAGCGCTTCCTCGTAGCCGCGCACGCGGATCACGCTGGCCACCGGCCCAAAGACTTCCTCGCGGTTGATTCGCATGGCCGGCGTGGTGTCCGTGAACAGCGTGGGCGTCACGAAATAGCCGGGTTTGCCACTGCCCGTATGACAGGTTGCGCGGCTGCCACCCACCGCCAGGCGCGCGCCTTCCGCCCGCGCGATCTCGATGTAGCGCAGGTCCTGTTCCTGCTGGGCCGCGCTGGCGGCCGGACCGATCTGCGTGTCCGCCGCGAGGGCGTCGCCCACGCGCAGCGAGGCCATGCGCTCGGTCATCGCGGCCACGAAGCGGTCGTGGATGCCGTCGGTGACGATCAGCCGGCTGGAAGCCGTGCAGCGTTGCCCGGTCGAGAAGAACGCGCTCTGCACGCAGAGCTCCACGGCCTGGCCCAGATCGGCATCGTCCAGCACCACCTGCGGGTTCTTGCCGCCCATCTCCAGTTGCACCTTCTTGCCATGCTGGGCGCATTGCACCGCAATGCGCCGGCCCACATCGACCGAGCCGGTAAAGCTGATGGCCGCGATGCCGGGATGCGTGACCAGGGCATCGCCCATGACGCTTCCGCGTCCCATTGCCAGGTTGAACACGCCCGCGGGGATGCCGCTGCGATGGATGATCTCGGCCAGCGCCCAGGCCGAGGCGGGCACCAGGTCGGCGGGCTTGAAGACCACGCAGTTGCCGTAGGCCAGGGCGGGCGCGATCTTCCAGGCGGGGATCGCGATGGGAAAATTCCAGGGCGTGATCAGGCCCACGACGCCCATGGGTTCCCGCGTGATCTCCACGCCCACGCCGGGCCGCACGGACGGCAGCAGCTGGCCGGCCAGGCGCACGCACTGCGCGCCGAAGTAGCGGAAGATATAGCCTGCGCGCGTGACCTCGGCGATGGCCTCGGGCCGGGTCTTGCCTTCCTCGCGCGCCAGCAATTCGCCTAGCTCGTCGCGCCGCGCCAGGATCTCGGCGCCGATACGGTCCAGCGCATCGGCGCGGGCCTGCACGCCGCCGGTGGACCAGGCGGGAAAGGCGGCCTGCGCGGCCTGCACCGCCGCCGACAGTTGCGCGGCGTCGGCCTGCGCGTACTCGCCGATCATGTCATCGGGATCCGAGGGATTGCGGTTGATTCCATAGTGGGCGCCGCGCACCCAGGCGCCGCCGATCAGGTTGTCGTGGGCCATGTCAGTTCACCCGGGTCAGCAGCGGCTTGCCGGCCAGATGCTGTCCGGCGTTCTCCAGGAAACGCACGACCGACGCATGGATGGCCTGCGGCGAGATGCCGCCGATGTGCGGCGTCAGGACCGCGTTGTCGAATTCCAGCAGCGCGGCGGGCGGCACGGGCTCGTTCTCGTAGACGTCCAGCGCGGCGGCGAAGATACGCTGGTCGCGCAGCGCATCGGCCACGGCCTGCGTGTCGACCAGCGTGCCGCGCGCCACGTTCACCACGACGCCCTGCGGGCCCAGCGCGTCCAGCACCTCGCGGTTGACCACGTGGTAGGTGGCCTTGCCGCCGGGCGCCGCGATGACCAGGAAATCGCACCAGCGCGCCAGCGACACGATGTCGTCGAACCACGCGAAGCCCAGCTCGTCGCGCCGCGTGCGGCTGTGATAGCCGATCTCCATGTCGAAGCCCAGCGCGCGGCGCGCGATCTGGCGCCCGATGGCGCCCAGGCCGAAGATGCCCATGCGGCGTCCCGAGACGTGCGGCGGACGCGGGATGTCGTCGCGCCACAGGCCGTGGCGCACGCCCGCGTTCAGGAACGGCAGCCTGCGGATCGCCGCCAGCAGGATGGCCATGGCGTGATCGGCCACCGCCGCGTCGTTGGTGCCCGCGGCATTGCACACCGGAATGCCGCGTTCGCTGGCCGCGGCCAGGTCGACGTTCTCGAAACCCACGCCCACGGTGCAGATCAATTCGAGCTTGGGCAGGGCCTCGATCTCGCTGGCCAGCAGGCCGTTCGTGCCATTGGTCAGCACGAAGCGGATGTCCTGGCCCCGCTCGGCGATCTGCGCGGCGCCCCTGCCGCGGTCGGCGCCCAGCTTGTCGTTGGGCGCATACAGCATGTCGAAGCGTTCGGATACCAGCGCGCGGTGTTCTTCTGAGAGGAATACGAGAACGAGCAACAGAGGTTTCATGGTCTACGTGTCGGACTGAAGAAAGGGGTCGGGACTCGTGGCGACGTCAATCGATACGGGCGCCGGAGACCTGCACCAGCTTGCCCCATTTCTCGATCTCGCTGTCCACCACTTTCTTGAACGAAGCCGGATCGCTGCCCACCGGAATCGAACCCTGGTCGGCCAGCGTCTTGCGCACCGACGCGTCCTGCGTCACCGAGCGGATGGCCCCGGCCAGTTTGTCCGTGACCTGAGGGGGCGTACCGGCCGGCGCGAAGACCCCATTCCACAGCACGACCTCGTAGCCGGGCAAGGCTTCGCGCACGGCGGGCACGTCGGGCAGGCGGGGCGAGCGTTCCTGCGTGGTCACCGCCAGGGCGCGCAACTTGCCGCCGTCGATGAAGGGCAGTACCTCGACCAGTGGCGCGAACACGGCCTGTATCTGGCCTGCCAGCAGGTCGGTGTTGGCCGGCGCGCCGCCCTTGTACGGCACGTGCGTCATGTGGCCCTGCGCCATGTTGTTGAACAGCGCGCCCGACAGGTGCTGCGAGCTGCCGTTGCCGGCGGAACCGTAGTTCACCGGCCCCTTGTCGCCGCGCACGTAGCTCACGAACTCGCTCAGGTTGCCCGCCGGCATGTCCTTGTTGACGACCAGCACGTTGGGAATCAGCGCGACCTGCGACACCGGCACCAGATCCTTGCGTACATCGAAGCCCATGTTCTTGTACAGCGAGACGTTGGTGGTCATGGTGCTGGTGGCCAGCAGCAAGGTGTAGCCATCGGGCGCGGCCTTGGCGACCAGCGCGCCGCCGATGTTGCCGCCCGCGCCGGGGCGGTTGTCCACCACCACCGGCTGGTTCAGCTCCTTGCCCAGCCGTTCGGCCAGCAGGCGCGCGGTGGCGTCCGTGCTGCCGCCGACGGCGAAGGGCACGATCAGGGTGATGGGGCGCGTGGGCCATTCGGCGGCATGCGCGGCGGAGCAGGCGAACAGGGCCGACGCGAGCATCGGCAAGAGGCGGGCAAAACGAGTCATGGGTTGTCTCCGTTACGTTTTTATTGATTCAGCGGGGCGCCGGCATGCGTGGCCGGCCGCCTCCGCGGGGCGCGCGTTCAGCGCTGGCCGTCGCCGACCGAGATCTTGTCCGCGCGCAGGCCGCCCAGGCGTTCATGCACGCGGCCGCCGGTGGACACGACCAGGGCGTACAGTAGTTCGTCGGGGCGCGGGCCGTCGATGGTGCCCACGTCCAGCGTGCTGAAGTGGCTGCGCACGTAGCAGGCCTCGATGTGATGCAGCGGAATCTGCAGGCGCGTGCCGGCCGACGCCACGACCTTGGCGGCGGGAACGATGGACTTGGCCTGGGGCAGTTCGGCGCGCATCGACCAGCCGCCGGCCTCGTGCCAGATGGCGCCGTGCTCCAGTTCGCCGTTCAGGCCCACGATGGCGCCCTTGCCGTAGGCCTGCACTTTGTCCGCGCCGCCCACGGCGGCCAGCAATTCGGGCACCAGCATCTTGGCCAGTTCCGTGGCGTCCTTGACCAGTTGGGACAGGTCCTCCACGTAGCGGCCCGCGTAAGGGTTCCGCAGCACCACGGCCAGCGAGGCCATCTTGATGGGCTCGGTGCGGGCCGGGCCGCCTTCGTGGTAGATGCTCTCGACGTTCAGCAGTTTCTTGCGGATCTTGATGAGGGACATGTCTTGCTCCAGGTTGTGTGCGGGGCTCGCCCGCCAGCGAGCGAACCCGCCGGCCCGGGCCTGGCCCGCGTCGGTACGTCTATCGGAAAGGTGAGGAAATCAGTCGGGCTTGGCGCCGAATTCCACGCCGGCCCAGCGCTCGATGTGGCGGATGGTGGCGGCGTTGTCCAGCTCGCCGTCGCCCTGGCTGATGGCGAAGGCCAGGAACTGGCGCGCGACGGGATTGACGCGCATGGGTACGCCCAGCCGCTCGGCCTCGTCCATGCACATCTTCACGTCCTTGTGCAGCAGCGTGGTGGTGAAGCGCACGGGGAAGCTGCGGTCCAGCACGCATTGGGGAATGCGTTCGAGCGTGGCGAACGAGCGGCCGCTGGAGACGTTGATCACGTCCAGCATGGCCTGGGGATCCAGGCCGGCCTTCACGCCGTACACCAGTGCCTCGGAGCTGGCGATCAGGCTGGTGGCGTACAGCGTGTTGTTGATGATCTTCATGGTCTGGCCCAGGCTCGGATCGGCGCCCAGATAGAAGATGTTCTTGCCGATGACACGCAGAAGAGGCTCCACGGTCTTGAAGGCGGCTTCCGGGCCGGCCGGCATGACGGCCAGCGTGCCTTTCTCGGCATTGGCGGTGCCGCCGCTGACGGGCGCGCCCACCAGCGCGATGTTGCGCTGCCGCAGCAGCGCATCGACTTCCTGCGTCACCGTGGGACCGGTGGTGGACAGGTCCACCACGATCCGGACCTTGCTGCCCTGGGCGACCTCGGCCGCCACGTCGGCCACGACCTTCGGCATGGGCAGGCACAGCAGCACGATCTCGACCTGCGAGGCCAGTTCGCGCGCATTGGCCATGGCGATGGCGCCCTTGGCCGTCAGCCGTTCCACGGCGGCCGCGCTGCGGTCATGCACCCGCAATTCATGGCCGGCGGCCAAGAGGCGCGTGGCGAAGTGCACGCCGATGTTGCCTACCCCGATCAAACCTATTTTCATGATGCGGCTGTCTCCATGTCCGCCTCGCTTTCAGCGCGAGGTCAATGCCGACATGGTAGGAACGGCGCCGCCTCGCGGCCAGTGCCGATTCGGCCGTGGGATATAACCTTCGGTTAATCGTTGGGGGGAAATCCCGCACGAGGCGCACGGACGCCGCCGGCCGACGGTCGAGAATCGGCGGTTGCCATCCGCGCGGATGGGCGCTTTCAGCGCCGCGTATCGGTCCTTGCCCATCCCGGCGCCGCCACCGCCCGCAGCACCACGCAGCCGTACAGCACCATCGCCAGCGCCGTCATCGCGAACAGTCCCCCGAGCGATCCCGTGAGCCGCAGCACGATCCACCCCCCAACCACCGCCACCGCCAGCCGGATGACACCGGCCAGCAAGGGCCACATCAGCCGGCCCGCGCCCTGCGAGGCGAAGTACATGGCGAAGCCCATCGAGAAGAATCCATAGAAGGGACCCACGATGTGCAGGTAGGTGCTGCCCGCGGCCAGCATGCCCGGATCGTCGCCGAACAGGCGCAGCCAGGCGTGCGGCCACAGCGCGGCGGCGATGCCCAGGCACTCGCCCAGCGCGAAGGCGATCGCGCCGCCGGTCAGCGCCGCCCGCACGGCGCGTTGCGGCTGGCCTGCGCCGATGTTGGCCGCCACCATGGCGACCATCGGCGCGCCCAGCCCGAAGGCGATGGGAATCAGCAGGTACTCGAGCCGCGCCGCGGTGCCGAAGCCCGCCAGCGCCGCCGTGCCCGCATACGCACCCACCAGCGCGGTGACGGCCGCGATCAGGCCGTTGGTCAGCAACGGATTCAGCGCGGCGAAGCCGCCCACCGACAGGATGTCGCGCAACAGCGCGCCCCGCAGCGGCCCGCGGCGCAGGCGCGCGGCGTTGCGGCCGCTGGCGCAGTACCACGCCAGTACCGCCGCGCCCAGGCCGTAGTAGCACAGCAGCGCCCACGCGCCGCCCGCGATGCCCAGCGCAGGGAAGGGGCCCAGCCCGAAGATCAGGCACGGCGACAGCGGCACCACCAGCAGCGCGCCGCCGCAGATGACGGCGCCCGGCACCATCATGTTCCCGGTGCCGCGCACCGTGCTGGCCAGGGCGTTCATCAGCCACATCAGCACGACGCCGCCGAACAGCACGTCGGAATAGGTCAGCGCGGCGTCCAGCGCCGCGCCATGCGCCCCCAGCGCGGTGTAGATCTGCCGGCCCAGCAGAAGGAACAGCGCCGTGAACAGCAGGCCCAGGATCAGGTTGATGACCAGCGCGTGCAGCACCAGGCTGTCGGCCGTCTCGTGCCGGCCGGCGCCCAAGGCCCGGGCCACCGCCGACGAGATGCCGCCGCCCATGGCGCCCTGCGACATGTTCTGCATCAGCATCAGCAACGGCGTCACCAGCGCCACGCCGGCCAGGGCATCGGTGCCCAGCCGCGAGATGAACCAGGTCTCGACCAGCGCCGCGCCCGACTGCGCCAGCAGCATCAGCAGGTTGGGCCAGCTCATGCGCAGCAGCGTGGGCAGGATGGGGGCCTGCAACATCGCGTTCAGCCGCGGGTTGTGGGGCTTGGCGGCCATGGGCGCCGCGGCGGGGGAGGCATTCACGCGTGAGACCTCGGAGAGGGAAGGGACGTTGATCGAAGCAAATATTGGTATATACCAGTATTATTGAATCGCGTTGTTTGATCCGTCAATCGTGTCGACGCATCCGGCTGCGCTCTGCCCCGCCGCGCGAGGCCATCGCTGGCAGAATGGCGGTGATGGGCGAGGCGGGCGCCGCCCGGTAGCGCCCCGTAGCCCCCGTAGCCAGGAAATTCCATGGACGACACCGACGCGCTGCGAGTCAGCATCTGCACCAATTCCGCGCTGCGCCGGGCCACGCGCCGCGTCGGCCAGCTGTACGACGACGCGCTGGAGCCCGTGGGCCTGCGCGCCACGCAGTATTCGATCCTGTCGCAGATCGATCGCGCGGGCGGCGCGCCGCTGGTGGGGCGCATGGCCGAGCTGCTGGTGATGGACCTTTCCGCGCTGGGCCACACGCTGCGCGCGCTGCAGAAAGAAGGCCTGGTCGAGGTGACTCCCGACGAGCACGACCGGCGCAGCCGCCGCGTGCGGCTGACCGCCGCCGGCCGTGCCAGGTTCGAGCAGGCGCAGGTGTTGTGGAGCGGCGCGCACCAGCGCTTCGAGGCCGCTTTCGGCGCGGAGCATGCGGGGCAACTGCGTGCCGTGCTCGATGTGATCGCGTCCCCCGGGTTTGCCCAACGCTTTCGTGACGGAACCTAGGCGCGCCCGGAACGCCAGCGGGCACCCGGGACGAGGCGCCTGCTGAAGAACCCGGCCGTTGCCTGGAAACGGGCCCCGTGGCGGCTGTCGGACCCGGCGCTGGCGGCTGGCGCGTGCCGAGCACGGGGGACGGCGTCAGCGCCGGCACTCGCGCCGGTCGGGATCGCGATCGCAGCGGTCCTTGCGAGCGCGGTCGGCCATGATCTGCGCGTCCCTTGCAATATCCGTCGTCATCTGGGTGCGTTCGAGCGAATCCCGTTGCTGGGTGTCACGCCGATGCTGTTGTTCGAGCATGCAGGCCGTATAGGCCGGCGAGCCGTAGGAAGCGCCATAACTCTGGCAGGTGCTCGCGTCGGTCTGGAGGTTCATCTGTCGACGCTCCGCGCCCGACATGCACCCTGTCAGGACCATGCCCTGCAGGGCCATCGACAATGCGCATGCCATGACGCGACGATGTTTGACGGCAAGAGGTTGCTGCATTCCGTGCTCCTTTCTGGATTGAGTCGTGGCCGCCCTCGGCAGCCTGCGTCCAGTTAATCAGCGCAGCGTTGTCGCAACATTGTCTGGATTCGGAAAACGCCGGCAACCTCCAGGGCCTATTGCATCGGCGAGAAGCCCAACGCCGACGCGACGCTGTTGGCGCCGTTGTAGACCCCGTGCAGGACCACGCAGGGCCAGATCGATCTCGTGGCGCGAAAAAGCAGCGCGGACAGCAGGCCGACCATGATCGCGACAGGCAATATCACGCTGACGCCGTGCGCGAGTCCGAAGATGAGTGAACTGACGACGACGCCCGCGAAGGCGCCATGGCGGTTGAGCGCATTCGCCACGACGCCCCGGAACAGGATTTCTTCCCCGAAGGGCGTCAGGATGGCGCCGCCCAGGAACGAGGCCATGAACGGGAGCGCGCCGCCCCGCGCCGCTGCGTGCAATATGCTCTGCGGGTCATCGGCGCCGAACCCTGCCATGTAGGCGAACTGGATGGCCAGATTCAGCCCGTAGCCGGCGATGCCCATGCCGGTCGCGACGATTAGCCAGCGGCGCGGTGCCCTGACGAATCCGAACGGGTGCAGCGACCGTATCCGCAAGCCGCACGCGGCGGCGAAGGCGCCCACGCCGACGACGCCTCCCGCCGTCGAGCCGACCACGCCCAGAAGCACGGGGTCGTTGGCGGGCAGCCATCCCATCAGCAAGCCGAAGAGGAGCAGAAGCACGCCATAGGCCGCCAATCCGGCCAGCATTTCGGGCCAGCCGGGCCCTTTCCATCGATCCACGTCGATCATGACACCTCACGAATGACCAGAGGGCATGTGCCGGCAGCGGCTTGCCGCGGATCTCCCCGTTGGACAAGGCAGGCGCGGCGACGGCCGCCGGCGTCGCCCGGTCCCGATAGCATCGCTGGACAACATTGCGCCAACCTTGGCTGCGGCGGGCTCAATGGGCCGAAGGAAACTCCAGTCGCAGGAGCGCGCCACCGCCGGGCGCTGTCGAGAGGGTGACGCGGCCGTGGTGGTGATCCATGACCTGCTTGACCAGGCTCAGGCCGAGCCCCGTGCCGGAATCGCGCGGCCGCAGCCGATGGAAGGGTTCGAATACCCGCTCGTGCTCTTCTTCAGGAATGCCGCACCCGTTGTCCTCGACTTCCAGGCAGGCGCCGCGTATGCGCACGATCACCCGATCGCCGCCATGCTCCACGGCGTTCTGTATGAGATTGGTCAGCACGCGCGCCATCGATCCGGCGTTGCCCACGATCTCTGCGGGCCGTTCGACGCGGACCTCGATGGCCTTGTCCGCCGCGATCAGCACGGGCGCCAGGTCGGCGGCGACCGTGCGTGCAAGCATCGCCAGATCGATCCGTTCGGTCGGCGCCCCGTTGTCCAGCCGATGCAGGTCGAGCAGTTGCTCGGCCAGATTCGCCAGGCGCGAAACGTCGGGCAGCAGGCTCCGCATGCCTTCGTCGTCCGCGGCCTCGATCTTCATCCGCAGGACGGCGATCGGAGTGCGCAGTTCATGGGCTGCCGAAGCGATGAAGCGGTTCTGCCGCTCATAGCCCTCATCGAGGCGGCCGAGCGCCGCGTTGAAGGCGCGAACCATCGGACCGATCTCGCGCGGCACATTGTCCTCGGACAGCCGGATGCCGCGGCGCTGTGCGTCGATCCGCTCCGTTTCGTCCGCGGTCTTCACGATGCCGGCCAATGCGCGCCTGACGATCCATGGCGTCGCGAGCACGGAGACGAGCGCCAAGGCGAGAAAAATGGCGACTGCCACGACGTTCGACGCCATGGTGATCAGCGCCGAGAAGGGCTGGACGCGGCCATGCGCGATGATGTTCATGTCGCCCGCCGGACCGGAGGTCTGCCGCACCACGGCGGAAAGCGTATAGGGCGCTGCCTGCCCGCGCAGGTCCGCGGAGGAAAGCTGGTCGAGATGGGGCACGAGCGCCGCGAGCGCCGGCGGCACCTGGCCGAAGGAGACCACGAGGCCGTCGCCGAGCCGGGCCGCGAACCAGAGATTCGGCGCGTCTTCCCGCAGTTGTGCCAAGGCGGGCGTCATGTTCACGGCGGCATTGCCGGCCGCATCGCGGACGATCGCGTCGGCGGCGATTCTCACGACCGACTCGTCGGCGTACATGCCGTCCAGCGCCGAGTTGACGAAGAACAGGACGAAGCCGATGGCGGCCGCCGCGATCGCCAGAAACTGCAGAATGAGCTGCCTGGCGATGAGGCGTGCCTTCAACGAAGGCTGGCGGCGCTCATTCCTGGGAGCGCGGCGCGTCAAGCCGCGTCTCTCAGCAGGTATCCCACCCCTCTGACGGTGTGGATCTCGACGCCGGCGCCTGCATCGCCCAATTTCCGGCGCAGGCGCGAGACATGGGAGTCGAGCGTGTTCGACTGGATCGAGTCGTCGAAGCCGTACACGGCTTCTTCCAGCATCTCGCGCAGGACGGTACGGCCGCGGCGGCGCACCAGCGCGGTCAGCACGCTCGCTTCCCGCCTTTGCAGTTCCAACTGCTTGCCGCCGACCCATGCTTCGCCGTAGGCCAGGTCGAACACGAGTCCACCGACAGTCACCTCGTCCGGCGCCAGCTCGTTCGGGCGCCGCCGCACCGCGCGCATGCGAGCGAGCAGTTCTTCGAGTTCGAAAGGCTTGACCAGGTAATCGTCGGCGCCATCGTCCAGTCCGGCGACGCGGTCGGCCAACTCGCCGCGGGCGCTCAATACGATGATCGGCACGCCCGGCGTGTGCTTGCGCAGCGGCCGGATCAGGGCCAGCCCATCGCCATCGGGCAACGTGCGATCGAGCAGGACGATTTGGTGCGTGCCTGTGCGCAACGCTACGCTGGCCTGCGCGATGTCCGGCACCCAGTCGACCACGAAGCGGTCGCGTTCCAGGGCGCTGCGCAATGGCTTGGCGAATTCCGCCTCGTCTTCAATCAGCAGGATCCGCATGGTTTCCTCCAGGAGCCCGGAAGGACACGGCCCTGGCGGGCCATCTCCAGCGTCGGGCATGACAGCCTTTCCGGGTAGCAGAGCCGACATCGTAAGGTAAAAAAAGGGCGTACGTCCTTCGACGCACGCCCTTCAAAAAGGCTGGTGAACACCAGCCCATCGACCAATCGAACCTTTACCCGCCGATACGCACCGGCACGAAGATCTTGTCGCTGCCGCGCTGCACCAGCAGCGCCACGGTGCCCTTGGCGTGGGACACCTCGGAGCGGACCTGCTCGGCGCTGCTGGCCGGCACGCCATTGACCGACAGGATCACGTCGCCCGGCTGGATGCCCGCGCGGGCGGCGGGACCGCCGGCCTGCTGCACCAGCACGCCCGGGGCACCGACCGCCTGCTGTTCCTGCGGCGTCAGCGGACGCAGCGCCAGGCCCAGGCGGCCCTGGCCGGACTGGCCGTCGCTCTCATCACCCGCTGAGGCCTGCTGCTTGCTCATGTGGCCCAGCGTGGCGGTGAGTTCCTTGACGGCGCCATCGCGCCAGATTTCCAGGCTGATCTTCTGGCCAGGCGAGGACAGGCTGATCAAGGACGACAGGTCGCCCGACGACACGATCTCGCGGCCATCCACCTTGCGCACCACGTCGCCCGGCTTCAGGCCCGCCTTTTCGGCGGCGCTGCCGGGCTGTACGTTGGACACCAGCGCGCCAGAGGGCGACTTCAGCTTGAACGAGTCGGCCAGCGCCTGGTTCACCTCCTGCACGGTCACGCCCAGCATGGCGTGCTGCGCCTTGCCGTGCGCCAGGATCTGGTCCTTGATCTTGTAGGCCACGTCGATCGGAATCGAGAACGACAGGCCTTGGTAGCCGCCGGTGCGGCTGTAGATCTGCGAGTTGATGCCGACCACTTCGCCACGCGAGTTGAACAGCGGGCCGCCCGAATTGCCGGGGTTGACCGCCACGTCGGTCTGGATGAACGGCACCGACGTGTCGTCGGGCAGCGAGCGTCCCTTGGCGCTGACGATGCCGGCGGTGGCGGTGTTTTCCAGGCCGAACGGCGAGCCGATGGCCAGCACCCATTCGCCCACTTCCAGGTCGTTGACGTTGCCGATCTTCACGACGGGCAGGTTCGACGCGTCGATCTTCAGCACGGCCACGTCCGTCTGCGGATCGGAGCCCAGTACCTTGGCGCGGAACTCGCGGCGGTCGGTCAGCTTGACCGTCACTTCCTTGGCGTCCTTCACGACGTGCGCATTGGTCAGGATCGTGCCGTCCGCGCTGATGATGAAGCCCGAGCCTTCGCCGCGGATCGGCACTTCGCGCTGGCCGCCGCGCGGCATCATCCGGCCCCCGCCGGGGAAGCCCGGGAACTGGCCGAAGAACTGCGCGAAGGGATCATCCTGGTCCGACACCTTGGTGCTGCCGGTGATGCTGATGTTGACCACGGCGGGACCGTACTGGCGCGTGATCTGCGCGAAGTTCGGCGGCGCCACGGTGTTGACCGGGGCCTGCGCTTGCGCCTGGGCATGCGCGGGCGTGGTGGCCAGCAGGGCGGTGGTGCCTGCGCCACCGATGGCGCCTGCGGCCAGCAGGGCGATGACCAGACGGCTGGGGGTGATTTGCGTCGCGCTCATGTCGGCTCCTTGGAGCATGTTTTTGAACATGGCGCCATGGTGCCGGGGCTGTCTTAGGCGAATCTTAAGGCGGCACCCAAGGACGAAAATAATTCAGGACGTCGCGGTGACGGCGTCGGGGACGTGGAAGGCGACAGCCGCGCGCAACCCTCCGCCCGGCGCATCCGACAGCTCGACCTCCGCGCCGTGGCGCCGCGCCAGCGTGCGTACCAGCGATAGCCCCAGGCCACTGCCCTGGGCCATGCCGGGATCGGTGCGGTAGAAGCGGTCGAACACCCGCTCGCGTTCGCTGGGCCGGATGCCGGGGCCGGTATCGTCGACGACCAGCACGATCATGCCGCCCGGCGCGGGCTCGATGCCTATTCGGACCTGGCCGCCCTCCGGCGAATACTTCACGGCGTTGTCCAGCAGATTGCGCGCCAGCAGCACCAGGGCCTCCGACTGGCCGGCCACCATGGCCTGGTCCGGACCGTCCAGCATCATCTCGATGCGCCGCGCATTGGCCGCGGGCAGCACTTGCGCGACCGCTTCGCGCACTGCCTGCACCAGGTCGGTGGGCGCCAGCGTGGGCGGCGGGCTGCCCGCGTCGTAGCGGGCCATCGACAACAGTTGTTCGATCAGGCGGGTGGCGCGCGTGACGCCTTCGGACAGGCGGCCGATGGCCAGTTCGCGCGCGGCCGGATCATCGCCCGCGCGCCGCAAGCCCTGCAATTGCAGGGCCAGCGCGGCCAGCGGCGTGCGCAGCTCATGCGCGGCGTCGCCGACGAACTGCTGCTGCAGCGTGAAGGCCTGGCGCACGCGCGCCAGCAGCAGGTTCAGTTCCTGCACCAAGGGCCGGATCTCGTCCGGCAATCCGGCATCGGAGACGGGCGACAGATCATCAGGCTGGCGCGCGGCCAATTGCGCCCGCGTGCGCGCCACCGGCCGCAGCGACATGCTGACCACCCACCACACCACCAGCATCAGCAGCGGCGCGGCGGCCACGATGGGGCCGACCGAGCGCAACGCCAGCGCGCGCGCCGTGGCGCTGCGCACGCGCACGTCCTGCGCCACCTGGGTGACCTGGAACGGCGTGGCCATCGCGTACACGCGATACGAGGTATCGCCCGATTTCACGTCGGAGAAGCCCAGCAGCACGGGATCGGGCAGCAGGCGGCCCGAGGCGGATTTGTAGAGCTGCGTGCCGCTGGCCGTCCAGATCTGGATGATCAGGTCTTCGGGGCGGGCCACGGGTTCGCCGGGCACGGGCATGGGCGGCGCGCCCAGGCGTCCGCCACCCGCGCTGAGTGACAGCGCCGTATTGCGAAGCTGCGAATCGAAGATGGCATCCGTCTGCGCCAGCGTGCCGCGGTAGGCCACGACGGCCTGCACCAAAGCCGCCGCGAAGATGGATGCGAGCAGGAAGAGCAGTAGCCGCGCGCGCAGCGAATGGCCCAACGGTATCTTCATTGCTTGGGAATCACGTAGCCCACGCCGCGCACGGTCTGGATGAAGTCATGGCCCAGCTTCTTGCGCAGGCCGTGCACGTAGACCTCGACCGCGTTGCTGGCGATCTCGTCCCGCCAGCTGTAGAGCTTTTCTTCCAGTTGCGCGCGCGAGTAGATGACGCCGGGCCGAGCGATCAGCGGCTGCAGCACCGCCCATTCCCGCGCGGTGAGCGCCACGGGTTCGCCATTGATCGAGGCCTCGCGCGTCTGCGGGTCGACCGTGACGCCGCGATGCTCGAACAGGGGTTCGGCGCGGCCCTGGCTGCGGCGCAGCAGGGCGCGCACGCGCGCCAGCAGTTCGTCGGGATCGTAGGGCTTGACCACATAGTCGTCGGCGCCGGCATCCAGCCCGGCGATGCGGTCGCTGACGGCGTCGCGGGCGGTGGCGACCAGCACGGGGGTGCGGTCGCGGCGGGCGCGCAGTTCGCGCAGCACGGACAGACCGTCTTGCAGCGGCAGGCCCAGGTCCAGCAGGACCAGGTCGTACACGGTGGCGCGCAAAGCCGTGGAGGCGGCCCGGCCATCGCGTTCCCAGTCGACCGCGTAGCCATCCGCGCGCAGGCAGTCCAGCACGCTTTCGCCGATCATGGCGTCGTCTTCGACCAGGAGGATGCGCATGGGTGGGGAGTCAGGAACGCACGGACGTTCTAGGATAGGCGATTTTGTGGGTTTTGATCGTGGGAAGCCTATTTCGTCGGCCCTGAACAATCCTGCGGAGCCTTATTTCATAGGGCTTTCCAAGCAGGATAGGTGGTGAGGAATTGCAGGATTGGAGATAATAGAAGCCCGTTTTCCTGCAAATTTATCCGAGGTTTAGATGGGCCCGAAGACGCCAGCAGCCCGGAGCGGCGATCTGTTCCGCCATCCATTGCGCGAACAGATCAACCTGAAGCATCCGATCGTGCAATTGGCCGATCTGATGGACTGGCAGCGCATAGAGGCCGTGTGCGCATCGGGTTTCACCTCGGGCCGAGGCCGCCCCGCCACGTCGCCGAGGTTGATCGCCGGGCTGCTGTACCTGCAACACGCGTTCGATCTGTCGGACGAGGCCGTGGTGTGGGGCTGGGTGGAGAACCCGTACTGGCAGGTATTCACCGGCGAGACCTATTTGCAGACCGAGCCGCCGATCGACGCGTCGAGTTTGACGCGCTGGCGCACTCGTCTGGGCGAGGCGGGAGTGGAGGAGTTGCTGGCTGCGACCGTGGCGGCAGCCAAAGGCGGCGGACTGCTGCGCGCGGCCAGCTTCAAGACGGTGATCGTGGATACGACGGTGGCTCCCAAGGCGATCTCGCATCCGACCGATTCGCGATTGCTCGAGCGCAGTCGCGCGCACCTGGTCAAGGCGGCGACCGAACACGGATTGAAGCTGCGGCAGAACTACAACCGCGAGGCGCCGAGGCTGGCCGTGCAGATAGGTCGGTATGCGCACGCCCGGCAGTTCAAGCGGATGAACAAGTCGCTGCGTACATTGCGCTCGCGCGTGGGGCGGGTCTGGCGTGACATCGACCGGCAGATGGATCGGGTGCAGGTGACGGCGCGCGCCTCGCTGCAAGACTTGATGGTACGGACCAAACGTATCCTGGATCAGCGCCCGAAGGACAAGAACAAGTTGTACGCGCTGCATGCGCCCGAGGTCGAATGCATCAGCAAGGGCAAGGCCAGGACGCCCTACGAGTTTGGGGTGAAGGTGTCGATCTCCACGACGCTCAAGGAAGGGTTCGTGGTGGGCGCGCGCTCGATGCCGGGCAATCCGTACGACGGGCACACGCTGGCCGAGGCGCTGGAGCAGGCGGGGATCATTGCCGAAAGCCCGATCACCACGGCGGTCGTGGATCGCGGTTACCGCGGGGTCGAAGTGCCGGGTGTGCAGATCCTACGCTCAGGCCAGCGGCGCGGCCTGACTCGCGGCCTGAAAGCGATGATCAAGCGCCGCAGCGCCATCGAGCCGACCATCGGACACATGAAGGCTGACGGCAAGCTGGGGCGGAACTGGCTCAAGGGCGCGCTGGGCGATGCGATGCATGCCGTGCTGTGTGGCGCGGGCCACAACATCCGCCTGCTGCTGCGCCGGCTGCGGCTTTTTTACGCCCTGCTCCTGGCACTATGGATGGACTGCTTTACCGCGATGACAGTGACTGTGCCGAGATAACCAGGGCGTCACATTGCTTGGTCGACCCAGAACCTGATTGTTCAGGGCCGACTATTTCTTCAGCATTGCGCGCTTCCTGTCAGGCGAGCCGGGTGGACGAGGCACGAGGATGCACGCCATGTGCGAGGAGCGCCCGATGAGCATAATGCCAATCTTTCATGGCGCACGCGGTCGTGGCTTGTATATAGTGCTGCCTCCCGCCTCATAAAAATTTGACATGAAAACAGGATTTGCCGCATCGATACATGCAGCGCCATGGCCGCCTACCCGATCCAGACAACCCGATTCGGTACGTGATGGTGCCGAGCGTGCGGAGAGATAAGAAATGGCTGTGAAGTACTTTTTGGCAAATGTTTATTTCAAATCTCCGCATGTGCTTGCGTGGCTGGCTGCAAGATTGAGTGGCACGTTGGGTCTAGAGCTGCTTTTTGATCAATGCGGAAAATATGAGGAGTTCCCTGCATTCATCGCTGAAGGCTGCGGTCTTGAATTGGCCCTGTTGGGTATGCCCGAGGGGGATCCTACGCTGCAAAGCGAGTTAACTGTGCGTGCGAATACGGAACTTTCATTTGAAGCATGGCAAGCGTCTCTGCCAGGCTTCTTCCGAGATGTGTTTGTTGATAAAGAAAAGAATTCCCGGGGTTATATAGACTGTTCGACAGAACTAGTTCGGGCTTTGGTTGTTGAGGGATTCTCTGACTGTTCCGAGTGAATGCGCTCTTCAGAACTCCTGCGCCGCGCTCAACGGTATGGTTCGGTTGATTAGCATAGGTAAAGATGATTCGCGCAACTGGTGGCTACCCAATCGGCCATGGAATTCATAATGACCAACGAGGATTCAGGGCTTCTGAAAAACAGAGAAGAAGGATTCGATGCTTTCTATCAATCCCTACTTCCCAGTCTTGTAGAGTTTGTCGGATTGCTGGGTATTTCGCCTTCGCACGCAGTTTTGACACACGCGCCGCGGTTGCTTCCATTGGTGGATCAGGCCACCAGGAACCTCTCCGTGGAATCCGACTCAGACCGCAGTTGGTTGCTGGCACGCACTGCCTATTTCATCGGAGAATATTTCGTTCAGAAGTTCTCCGGTTATTGGTTCGTCAACGCGACCTACGGTTCCAGATATTTCGCGCGCTATGTGGTTGGCGGCTTCAGCGTAGCCACGGGGGAGGTGATCGATCCGTTTGAAATGGCCACTGTCTATGTGGATACTCCCGCGACTCGTGATCTGAATGCTTTGATCATCGACGTCGAGCGTTCCTGGGGTTCCGTTTGATGTCGTCGGCGCGCCAGGAGGAGCGGGACCGCTGGATGTGGCCGGCTCCGCGTCTCGCCTTTCTGCTGGGATCGTGCGGTCCAGCCATTCGGCTGATTCGAGAGCCTGGCCATCATTGGGGCGGCTAGTATCTTCAGTCACTGTTGAAGGAGGGCGGAAGGGCTTCATCTTAGTCGTTCCTGAGGCGTTCAATGATTCCGGTGAGCTGGATTCGCGCTGCGAATACGATTCCGCTGTCGCTGAGAGCGGTGATAGCGAATGCGCTGAATGGTGGTTCCAGGGACTAAAATCCCGACACGACTCATGCCGCTAGGCGGCGCTTTCTGGATGGCATGCTTTGAAAAAAACCGACCTCGAAAAGAACAAGGGCCTGAAGATCATGGGCCAACTCAAGTCCACGCTGCCGCCCAGCCGCTTCGCCGGCGACGCCGTGCCCGACCGGCGCGAGCAGCGCAAGCTCGACCAGGCCGCCGGCCTGGTGCCATTCGCGGTCAAGCTGCCCCAGGCCCAGGTCGATGCGCTGCGCGCCAAGGCGCAGGCCGATGGCGTGGCCATCAACGACCTGGTCAGCGGCCTGCTGGAAAAAGCCTTGAAGGACTGACCGTGCTGATTGGCGGGCGGGCTGCGTTTCCAAGGGCTCGCCTGGCGCGCTGACATCGATGCGTCACCGCCGCCGCATCAATCCGCCTGGGCAGTCAACCCGAATGCCGCGGCGAATTGCTTTTCTCCCCTGGCGCTGAACCGCAGCGCCCGCGAGTCCAGGTCCCGGCTCACCCACCCGCGTTCGCTGAAATGCTCCAGCAACGCAGCTCCCAATCCCCCCGCCAGGTGCGGCTTGCGCGAACTCCAATCCAGGCAGGGATAGGCAAACCGCCGCCGCTGCCTCTGCAACGCCTGTGGCCGCAATCCCAGTTTCTCCAGCGCCGCCCCGCCTTCGGGCGTAAGCGCGTATTCTTCACCCGACACCCGCAGCCATCCCTGCGCCAGCATCGCATCGTGCATGCGCACGGCCAGCGTGCCCGCCATGTGGTCGTAGCAGGTGCGGGCGTGGTGCAGATGCGGTGGCGTCGACGGCATGAAAGGCGTGCGTGGCACGCCCGCCACCACCAGCAGGGCCTCCAGCGCGGCCGCCACCTGCGGCGTGGCCAGGCGGTAGTAGCGGTGCTTGCCCTGGATGGCGATCTCGACCAGCCCCTGGTCGCGCAGCCGCGTGAAATGGCTGCTGGCGGTGGAGGCGCTGATCCCGGCCAGCGCCGCCAGTTCGGTGGCGGTGCGGGCGCAGCCATCCAGCAGGCTGCACAGCATGCGCGCCCGGGCCGGGTCGCCTATGGCGGCGGCCACGGCCGACAGGCTGGTATCCGCCGAGGCGGAACCGGAGGTTGCATCCATGGTTTGATCCATATCGAAGTGTGTGCGATGCAGACGAGCATACTGCCGCCATCCGCAATGCTCAATACAAGGACGTCCGACTCATGAACGCGGCAGTGCAATCCGGATTTTTTGGCCATCGTGTGCTGGCCGCCACTTTCGTGCTGGCCATCTTCGGCTGGGGCGTGGGGTTCTATGGCCCGCCTGTTTTCCTGCACGCGGTCGTCGAACGCACGCAGTGGCCGGTGGCGTTGGTATCGGCGGCGGTGACGGCGCATTTCGTGGTGGGGGCGTTGGTGGTGGCCAACCTGCCGCGCCTGTATCGGGCCTGGGGCACGCCGCGGATCACCTTCGCGGGCGCGGTGCTGTCGGCCCTGGGCACCTGCGGCTGGGCGTGGGCCCAGGCGCCGTGGCAGCTTTTCCTGGCGGCGGCCGTCAGCGGCGCGGGTTGGGTGGGCCTGGGCGCGGCGGCGGTCAATGCGCTGATCGCACCGTGGTTCGCCGCGCGCCGGCCATGGGCTTTGGCCATGGCCTACAACGGCGCCAGCGTGGGCGGCGTGATCTTCTCGCCCTTGTGGGTGCTGCTGATCGGCGCCGTGGGATTCGGCGGGGCGGCGGGCTTGGTGGGCGTGGCGATGGTGGCCTGCCTGGCCCTGCTGTGCGGCGGCGTATTCTCTCGCACGCCGCAGCAACTGGGCCAGTGGCCCGATGGGCTGCCGCCCTCGGAAGCCACCGCTTCGGCCCAGGCCGATGTCCGCGCGTTGCCGCCCGTGCTGTCCTGGCGCGCCGACCGCCGCTTCGTCACGCTGGCCGGCGCCATGGCCCTGGGGCTGTTCGCGCAGATCGGCTTGATCGCGCACATGTATTCCCTGCTGGCTCCCGCGATGGGCGAACGCGTGGCGGGCATGGCGATGGGCCTGGCGACCGCCTGCGCCATCCTGGGCCGCACCCTGGCGGGCTGGCTGGTGCCGGCCGGCGCGGACCGCCGCCTGGCGGCTTGCGCGTCGTATGCCTTGCAGGTGCTGGGCTCGGTGGTGCTGTGGATGGGGGCGGACATGGGCGATGCGCCTGCCCTGACCTGGCTGGGCGTGGCCTTGTTCGGCCTGGGCATCGGCAACGCGACCTCGCTGCCGCCCACGATCGCGCAGGCCGAGTTCGCGCGCGCGGATGCCATGCGCGCCGTGCCGTTGATGGTGGCCATCGCGCAGGGCGGCTATGCCTTTGCGCCGGCGGTGTTCGGTGTGTTGCGCGAATGGCAGGGACCGGCCGCCGAGGGAGGGTTGTTCGGCGTTGCGGCGGCCGTGCAGGTCGCGTCCATTGCGTGCCTGCTGGCGGGCCGGCGCCGGCTGCGTGCGGCCGTGGCGGCGTAAAGACGGCGGAAGGCGGCGTCAGATGGCGGAAGACGGGGAAAATGGCGGCAGATGGCTGCAGATGACGGCAAAAAGGCGCCGCGCGCTCAGTGGCCCTCGAACCGGCCCTCGGCCCGTTCCCGTACGTAGGCCGCCACGTCCTCGGCCGGCAATGCCTTGCTGTAGTACCAGCCCTGCACGACGATCCCGGCGCTGGACGTGAGCGCCCGCAACTGCTCGACCGTCTCCACGCCCTCGACGATGATGCGCAGGTTCAGCGCTTCGCACAGCCGCAGGAGGCCGGCCAGCACCTTCGCGCCGCGTGGCGTGTCCAGCGCGACGATGAAGCTGCGGTCGATCTTGATCGCGTCGATGTCGAACTTGTGCAGATAGCCCAGCGCCGAATAGCCGCTGCCGAAGTCGTCCAGGTAGATCTGGGCGCCGATGGCATGCAGGCGCTCGAAGGCCAGGCGCAGCGCGTCGGTGTCGTCGACCAGCGCGTTCTCGGTCAACTCCACCGAGATCTGCCCGTGGGCCTGTTCGAGGATGGCGATGAACCGGTCGCAATGGCGGGGGGACGCCAGCGTGCCGCCGGTGATGTTGATGGTGATGGGCAGCGTGAATCCCTGCGCCTGCCAGGCATGATGCTGCCGCACCGCCTGCGTGGCCACCCACAGGTCCAGGTCGCAGATCAGGTCGGCATCGTCCAGCCATTGCAGCAACTCGATGGGCGAGCCTTCCTCGTCGCGCCGGCCCGGCCCCCTGGCGCGCAGCAGGGCCTCGCAGCCGGTGCACAGTCCGGTGTCCACGGACACCTGCGGCTGGTATTCCAGATAGAACTCGTGGTCGTCGATGCGTCGGATGCGCGAGAGCGCTTCCCGCTGGGCTTCTTCCTTGCGGCGCGCATTGATGACGGGATCCCGCGCGTACAGCATCGACTCTTCTTCGAGGCGCGTGAACGTGGTGTCCAGTGAGCGCAGCGGAATGGAGACGGGTTCCTGGCGGCGGCGCTCCTGCGTCAGCACGAAAGGGGCGTAGATGGCCGCGCCCAGGGCCAGCAGGCCCAACTGCAGCGCCACCGCGCTCCATTCGCCGCCGGTGGACAGATAGGCGTTGAAGACGACCGGCGAGGTCATCGGCAGCCCCACCGAGGGAATGGCGATCCAGCCGAACTGCACCGCCGCCAGCGCGATGGCCGCATTGACCATCGGCGCCAGCACGAAGGGCACCAGCAGCCGGGGGTTCAGGATGACCGGCAGGCCGAACAGCAGAATCTCGTTCACGTTGAAAAGCGAGGCGGGTATCGCCGCCAGCGCCAGCACGCGCAGCGAATTGCTGCGCGAACACACCAGGATCGCCGCGACCAGCGACAGCGTGGCGCCCGCGCCGCCAATGTAGACGAAGGCGCCCAGCAGGGCGCTGTTCAGGGCGTAGTCCATGGCGAGGCCAGGCAGCGCGCCCGCCGCGTTCAACCGCGCGGCCTCGTCCAGCGCCTGCGTCAGCGGCAGCAGCGCGTGATAGCCATGGATGCCGAAGAACCACAGCAGGGCGTTGACGCCGGCGATCAGCGGACCGCCCAGATAGGGATGCGCCGAGGAGGCCAGCTCCAGCGGCATGCTGAAGTCGGTGATGGCGGGCATCAGCGGCAGCAAGGACAGCGTGGCCATGACCAGGGCGGTGCTGATCAGGCCGGGGATCACCATGTTCAGCGTGTCGCGGACGTTGTCGTCGACGAAGTCGGCGGGCGCCAGCCGCGTCCAGCGCCATCGGTGCAGCCAGGCCATCAGCGGCACGTTGGCCAGGGGCGCGACGATGGCGATGAAGATGGTCAGGGTGGCGGCGGCCTGGGGGTAGGGCGCCAGCAGGCTGTGCACGACCGCGACGTAGGCCAGGCAGAGGAAGGCGCAGGGCAACTGGGGCAGGCGGTAGCGCAGGGCCAGCATGTAGCCGATGGCCGCCGCGACCAGGAACGGCATCGTGGCGTCGAGCTGTTCGTGGGCCTGGCCCAGCATGCGGGCGGCCTCGGGCAGATTCAGCCGCAGGGACGCGTACGACAGCAGCAGCATCAGCGCCGAGACCAGCAGGCAGGGCAGGGTCCAGACCATGCCTTCGCGCATCACGCGCAACGTCGTGGCGCTGGCCAGCCGGCCGAGGCTGGCCCGGTTCAGTTGCACGATGCGTGGTCTAGGCATGAGGCAATCCCGGAACATCGGCGGGCACGGGCGCCAGTGACTCGGACAAGGGAGTATCCCTGGTGCGCCCGTCTGCGGGTGTGCACGTTCGTTGGGGGACGTTAAGGGAATGGCCGGTCGTTGTAAACCCGCGGCAGTCCTCTCGGTTAGCTGCCGTGGCATGTCATGGACGGCCCGCGAAGGGGGCGTTCCATGGATGGAACACGGCTTGCCGCGGGTGGCGCTATGCGGATGGGCGCGGCCGGACTATCGTCGTGCGATCGCGGCGCGTCGTTGCGCCAGGAGGTTGCCATGAAACATGTGTTGGGCGTGCGCAGCGCGCCGGGTTCTCATTGGGTGGGCGACGGTTTTCCGGTGCGCTCCCTGTTTTCATATCACGGAGCGGCCGGGCATCTGAGCCCGTTCCTGCTGCTGGACCATGCCGGTCCGGCCGAGTTCGAGCCCACGCAGCGCCGGCGCGGGGTGGGCGAGCATCCGCATCGGGGCTTCGAGACGGTCACCATCGTCTACGACGGCGAGGTCGAGCATCGCGACTCGACCGGCCAGGGCGGCGTCATCGGTCCGGGCGATGTGCAGTGGATGACGGCCGCGGGCGGCATCCTGCATGAAGAATTTCATTCGCAGGCCTTTGCCCGGCGCGGCGGGCGGCTGGAAATGGCGCAGTTGTGGGTGAATCTTCCCGCCCGCGACAAGATGCGCCCGCCGCGCTACCAGGCGCTGCTGTCCCGCGACATCCCGCAGGTCTCGCTGCCCGATGGCGCCGGCACGCTGCGCGTGATCGCCGGACAGTATGGATCGGCCCGTGGCCCGGCGCAGACGTTCACCGCGGTGAACGTCTGGGACGCGCGCCTGAACCAGGGCGCCCAGTTGGCGTTGCCGCTGCCGGCTGGCCACAATGCCGCGGTGGTCGCGTTGAGCGGTTCCCTGTCGGTCGGCGGCACCGCATTGCGCAGTGGCCAGGTCGCGGTGCTGGACCGTGACGGCGAAGGCGTGGCGCTGTCGGCCAGCGAGGACGCCAAGCTGCTGGTGCTGACCGGCGAGCCGATCGACGAGCCCATCGTGGGCCATGGCCCCTTCGTGATGAATTCGCAGGCCGAGATCATCGAGGCCTTCCGCGACTTCCAGAGCGGGCGGTTCGGCGGCATCCCGGCCTGAGGGCCTGTGCAGCCGTCATCAGGGTTTGTCCTATGGGCAATCCCTGC
Source organism: Bordetella ansorpii (assembly GCF_900078705.1). GTDB lineage: Bacteria > Pseudomonadota > Gammaproteobacteria > Burkholderiales > Burkholderiaceae_B > Bordetella > Bordetella ansorpii_A. The sequence continues at coordinate 317,781 of NZ_FKIF01000006.1, read as the reverse complement.
CGCCCCGGGATGCCTCTTCCCTATTTGGTTGTATATTGCAACTTATAAGTTGTATTGACCAACTATGGAGGAAGCATCGTGTCCATGTCCCAGAAGTCCGTCGACGAGATCCGTTCGGCTTCTCGCACCCTGGTGAGAGAGCTGGGATTCATGCAGCCGACCCTGGCCGGCACGTCCTATTCGGCCTCGGCGGTGCATGCCTTGCTGGAGATCGACGGCCGGGGCGCGACCACCGCGGCGCAGCTCGTCGTGGCGTTGGGGCTGGACAAGTCGAGCATCAGCCGCATGCTGGCAAAGCTCATCGCCGCGGGAGAAATCGCCGAGGAGCCCGCGCCAGCGGATGCGCGCCAGAAGCAACTGGTGCTGACGCCCAGGGGACGGGCGTCGGTCCAGGACATCCACGCGTTCGGCAGGCGCCAGGTCGTGACGGCGATGCGGCATCTCAATCCCTCGCAGCAGCAGGCTGTCGCCCAGGGACTTGCCGAATATGCCCGTGCGCTGAGAGCGGCTCGTCAGGCCGCCAGTGCTCCCGCTGGCGATCCCGTCAGGATCGAACAGGGATACCGGCCGGGGCTCATCGGCCGGATGGCCGAGATGCACGCAGCCTTCTATTCCAGGCATGCGGGATTCGGCCAGTTCTTCGAGAGCCAGGTTGCGGCGGGCGTCGCCGAGTTCGCCGGCAGATTGGGGGCGCCTTGCAACCGTGTCTGGACCGCGGTGCTCAATGAGCGCATCGTGGGTTCGATCGCCATAGACGGCGAAGACCTGGGCAACCATCAGGCGCATCTGAGATGGTTCATTCTGGACGACGGCTGCCGAGGGTCCGGGATCGGCCGCCGCCTGCTGACCGAAGCGGTGCGGTTCTGCGATCAGTTCGGCTTTCCCTCGATCCAGCTTTGGACGTTCGAGGGCCTGGCGGCGGCGCGCCGGCTGTACGAGGCGCTGGGATTCGAGTTGACCTGCCAGGAGGTCGGCCAGCAATGGGGAAGCGTCGTGACGGAGCAGCAGTTCACACGCAGGCGCGCGGTGAGCGCCGCGACGGCATGAACTGAGCAATGGGCAAGGACCTGGACGCGCTGGCGGCCGCCGCGGCGGTGGGAACGCTCGTGGGGGCGGCGATGGTCCTGACGAGGATGGTTTCCCCGGATGTGCCGCCCGCAACGCTGGCATTCCTGCGCTATCTGATCGGCGTCCTGGTCCTGCTCCTGCCCTTGCACCGGGCGCGCTTTCCCTCGTATGCCCCAAGGGACGCCGTCGGCATTGCCGTGCTGGGGATCTTCCAGTTCGCCATCCTGATCCTGTTGCTCAATCATGCGCTGATCTCGGTGCCGGCCACGACGTGCGCGCTGGTCTTCTCGACGATGCCATTGATGACGATGTGCCTGGCCGTCATGGCGCGGCGAGAACGGTTCGACGCGTGGCGCTCGGCCGGGATCGCGATGGCCTTCGGCGGGGTGGCCTACCTGCTGCTCGCGGCGCCAGCCGCCGCGGGCACGGTCCGGGGGGCGGGGTTCGGGATCGCCGCGGCGGTGGGCGCCACGGTCATCGGGGCATCCACCAGCCTGCTGTATCGCCCGTACCTGCGGCGTTACCCCGCGCTGGCGACGTGCCGGCTTGCCATGCTGGCCGCGGTTCTCTTCTTGTCGGCGTACTGCCTGGCGGTATCCGAACCGCTCATGCCCGCGCTGACTCCCCCGCAGTGGTTGGCGGTGGGTTTCATCGGCGTGTCCAGCGGGGTCGGATACTTCTGCTGGCTCTGGGCCTTGGCGAAGCTGGAGGCCAGCAAGGTTGCCGCATTTCAGGCGCTTGGACCCGTCACGGCCGCCGTGCTCGAAGCATTGCTCGGCAAGCGGCTCCCTGCGGCGGAAGTGATGCTCGCCTTGGCGCTGGTCTGCCTCGGCCTTTTTCTGGCGACACGATCACGGGCGCTGCCTTGAGCTGGGATCGCTCGTCAAGCTCCGCCATGAAAAACACCCCAAAGGTTGGATCGATGTCCGACTTTCGGGGTGCGCGGTTCATTCGCCGGTGTTGCCTGGTCTTGCTTATTCGCCGCTGGCCAGTTGCGAAGGCGCCGGATGGTAGGCGCCCTGGAAGGGCAGGTCGTTCGGTTCGACGTTCGACACCAGGCCGCGGGCACGGGCCTGGACCAGTTCAGCAACCACCTGGTCGCGGGTCTTGCCGGCCGATTCGGTCCGGGCAACGGCCTGGAAGGGCTGGGCGTTGGGCTCGACGTTCGACACCAGGCCGTTCGCTTTTGCCTGGGCCAGTTCGGCTTCGACCTGGGTGCGGGTGACGTTGCTGTCGGGTTGGCCGTAGACGCCCTGGAAGGGGGTGTCGTTGGGTTCGACGTTGTCGGCGGCGTAAGCGGTGGCGCCGATCAGGGTCGACATGGCTAGGGCGGCGGCGGTAAGGGTAAGGGCTTTCATGGTAGACCTCCTTGGTCATCAGTCCTGGGACCGAATCTGGCGGGTCATTTCCGTCAAGGTTCGTGTTTGTTTCCCGATGGACTGAATTCTGCTCCGCACAGAACTAAGGATAAACCCTGTATTCCGAAAATGATTATTCCAAAAAATCAACAAATGGAGTTTTGTATCTTTTAATATCAACGTTTTTGGGCCAATGGCCGGGCGAAATCCCTCACGGCGGGCCGCAAGGGCCCGCCGCGTTCGCATGCCAGGCGGAACTGGCACGGCAGGGTCACCGGTTGCTGGCCAACTGCGCAGGCGCGGGGCGGGACCTGCCCTGGAAAGGCAGGTTGTTGGGCTCGACGTTCGAGACCTGGTTTCGGGCATGGGCCTCGGCCAGCTCCGCCTTCACCTGGGTGCGGGTCTTGCCGGCCTGCGCGGCCGCCTGGAAGGGCAGGTTGTTGGGTTCGACGTTGGACACCAGGCCGTGGGCCCTGGCATGGGCCAGGTCTGCCTTGATCTGGGCGCGGTCGGCAGCGCCGGCATCGTGCCGGCTGTAGACGCCCTGGAACGGGGTGTTGTTGGGTTCGACGTTGTCCGCGTGGGCGGGGGCACCGATCAGGGCGGATAGCGTCAGGGCTGCGGTGGTCAGGGTAAGGGTTTGCATGGCGGACCTCCTCGGTCATCAGTCCAGGGAGCGAACCCGGGCGGCGTATTCCGCCTCGGCTCGTTGCGTTCCCGGTGACTGCATTCTGCGTGGCGCCACGTTCAGGATAAAGTCAGTATTCTGAAATTTATAATTCAACGACCATAAACAATTCGAGTATAACAGCTAGTATTGTTTTGAAATATGAGGTTTTTCCGACTCAGGAGACGCGTCTCGGCAACCATCGCCAGAACACCGCGGCGGCGATCAGTCCCAGGGTGCCGACTCCGAAGGACGCCGCGCCCAGCGACGCCATGGCGGTCAGTCCCGACAGCGCGACCGGGCCGCCGCTGGTGCCCAGGTCGGCCATGAAGCGCCAGATGCCCAGGAACTGGGCGCGCGCGGCGGGCGGGGCCGAGTCCGCGCCCAGGGTCATCACGATGCCCGAACCGATGCCGTTGCCGAACCCCAGCAGCAAGGACACCAGGATGAAGCTGATCATTCCCCCAGTGAGCGGAATCGCCATCAGGCTGCCTCCCATCAGCAGCGCGCATGGCAAGGCCACCCAGACGCGGCCGCGCAGATCCATCACCTTGCCCGCCGGATAGAACACGGACATGTCCACCGCCGCGACCAGGCCGTAGATGAGCGACGTGGTGGTGGCGTCCAGGCCGAGGTGGTCGGCCCACAGCGGGATGACCACCTGCCGCGAGGCCCGTAGCGCGCTGACCAGCATCACGCCCACGCCCAGGGTCATGTAGACCTGGCCGTGGCTGCGAGCGACCTGGGCGATGCCCACGCGAGGGCCGTTGGCGCCGCCGGTTTCCTTGGGTTCCATGTCGGGAGCGGTCATGGCGATCAGGCCGGCGACCAGCATGGCGGCGGTGGCGACCCAATAGGCGCCGTCCAGCCCCAGGAAATGGATCAGCGCCGCGCCGGCGAACGGGCCGACGAAGGTGCCGATCCGCGTCGTGCCGCCCAGCGTGGACAGCGCCCGGGCACGCAGGTGCAGGGGCACGATCTCGATCATGTAGCTTTGCCGCGCCAGCTGGAACACCGACTGCGCCACGCCCTGCATCAACATGGCCACCGCCAGCACCCAGACGTGCGGCGCGATGATGGCCATCAGCAGCCCGGCGATGCTCAACGCCGCGGCGCCCATCATGGCGCGCTTTTCCCCGAAACGTTCAGTCAGCAGGGCCGAAGGGATGTTGCTGATCAGCGAGCCGATGCCGATCAGCGCGGCGATCAGCCCGGCCACCGCCACCGAGGCGCCCAGTTCGCGCGCGGTCAGGGCGACCACCGGCATGATGGCGCCGTTGCTCAGGCCGTAGAAAAGGGAGGGGCCGAACGCCGGAATGGCGATCTTCTTGAAGTCGAAAGCATCTTGTTGCGGCATGCCACGGGTAAAGCGCGAAGCGCCGGACGCGCATCGCGCGAGGCGGTGCGGGAGGCGGGGGAATGGGGGAACGGCGAGGGCGCCGCAAAGCGGCGTCTGAGGTTGGTATTGTACTTATACAAAGAACCGCGCGCAGTCCTGGTTTACGCCAGACCGCGCGCAGGCTTCGTCAGTGAGGTTCCGGCTGGGGCGGCTGCACCGGATCGAAGTCGACCCACTTGCCGTCGCGCCAGCGGCCATTTGCGCGTTCCACGTCCACGCCGCCCGCGTCGCGCAGGATCTGCGCTGCCTGCGCTTCCTGTTGCGGCGACACCTGCACGGCCGCCAGCACGCCCGAGGGACGCACCTGTACGTCCGGGTGGCCGGGCTGGCGTTTGCTGCGGCGGCCCGCGCGGCGCATGGCGCCCATCAACGATCCGACGTAGGCGCCCAAGCCTGCGGCGACCACCAGTTCGAAACCGGTACTGCCCAGCGCGAACAGGATGCCCGCGCCCACGGCCGCGCCCAGCGTGGCCAGCAGGCCGGCGCCCATGAGGGCGCCCTTGCTGGCGCCCCGCGCGTCGGGGTCGGCGGTGCGGTCGCCACCCAGCGGATGGCGGTCGTGCCAGCCGGGCGGGTTGACGAAGAAGATGTTCACCGCCTCCTCGGGGAAATTGCAGGCGAACAGCTTGCGGGCCGCCTCTTCCGCGGCGGGGAAGGTCTCAAAGCGTGCAGCGACGATCAAAGACATGGAACGCTCCTTTCCGTGAGCGCCGCCGCGGGGACCGGCACGGCGCCAGTCCGGTCGCGCTTCAGCGGCGCAGGGCGGTCGCCGACGACAGGGCGCCCGCCACGACGCCGACCACCACGGCCAGGCCGATGGATTTCCAGGCGTTCCGGTGCACGTAGCGGTCGGTGCGGGCAGCGACGCGCTTGACGTTGCGCGACCGGGCCATGCGCCGCAATCCGTGTGCCTGGCGCTTGACGCGGTGGGCCACCCCACGGGCCGCGTCTTCGGCGTGGGCTGCATTCGATTCCAGCAACTGGTCCACGCGCGTCAGCAGCGATTGCACCGATTCCTTGGCTTCTTCGAGCTTGGCGTCCGAGAGAGCATGGCGAAGATTAGACATTGTCTGGCTCCTTGTCCGAAGCGGCGCGCCGCGCCGCGGGAGTTGCGAAGGCTGCCTGGTTGCAATGCACGGCCAGCGGGTACGTTGCATTGCAAGGGGCACCCGGGCGATGCCCCGCAGGCAGGGCTGGAAACCATTCTGAGCGCGACGCCATCCGGCAGGCTAGGGTTTGGCTACGAGGCGTAAGCGGCTGTTTCCCGTGCGGCTCCCCCCCTGCTGTCCTGCCGTCAGCAGAGGCGCAATTCGATACGTTCCGTTGCGACGGAGACTACAATTCCGGCCCATGTTCCCGCCGCTGAAACCGTGGCGCGTACCCGGCGCCGCCTGGGTACGGCGCCAACTCGTCGCCGACCGCCTGCCCGCCACGCTGCTGGCGGCCGCCGTGGCCGGCATCCTGGGGGCCTTGGCCACCGTGGCCTTCCGCGAGTCGCTCGAATTCGTGCAGGCGTGGCTCGGCGGCGCGCCCGCGCACGGGATGGTGTCCCTGGCGCGCGGCCTGGCCTGGTGGGAGCGGCTGCTTTTGCCCGCATCGGGCGGCGTGGTGGCGGGGCTGATCCTGCAATGGGCCAACACGCGGCTTCCCCGGCGCGGCGCGGGCGACTACATGGAAGCCATCGCGCTGGGCCGCGGCATCGTCGGCCTGCGCCAGACGCTGGCGCGCAGCATGGCGTCGCTCAGTTCGATCAGTTCGGGCGCCTCCATCGGCCGCGAAGGGCCGATGGTGCAATTGGCCGCCATGCTGTCCTCGGTGCTGGGCCGCTTCCTGGTGCTGCCGCCCGGTCATCTGCGGCTTTTGGTGGCCTGCGGCGCCACCGCGGGCATCACCGCCGCCTACAACGCGCCCATCGCGGGGGCGTTGTTCGTATCGGAGATCGTCTACGGCGCGGTGTCGTCGGCCACGCTGGTGCCGTTGATCGTGTCGTCGGTGGCGGCCAACATGGTCACGCGCCAGTTGCTGAACTACGACGCCGTCTATCACATGCCTGCCTTCGACTTCGTGTCGGGCTGGGAGGTGCTGAATTACCTGGGGCTGGGCCTGCTGGCCGGCGTCACGGCGCCGTATTACCTGGCGTTGCTCGATGGCGCCAAGCAGGGTTTCACGCGCCTGGTCCGCCCGTTGTGGGCGCGGCTGGCGGCGGGCGGCCTGGTGGTGGGCGCCATCTCCATCGGCTGGCCCGAAGTGTGGGGCAACGGCTACAGCGTGGTCAATTCCATGCTGCACCAGCCGTGGGCCTGGCAGGCCGTGGCCATCCTGCTGCTGATGAAGATCGTGGCCACGGCCGGCAGCGTCGGTTCCGGCGCGGTGGGCGGCATCTTCACCCCCACGCTGTTCGTGGGCGCGGCGATGGGCCATCTGTACGGCGCCGCGCTGCACGGCATGCTGCCGGCGGGCTCGGTGTCGTCGGTCAGCAGTTATGCGGTGGTCGGCATGGGAGCGCTGCTGGCGGCGTCCACGCACGCGCCGCTGATGTCCATCCTGATGATCTTCGAGATGACGCTGAGCTACGAGGCCATGCTGCCGCTGATGCTGGCCTGCGTCACCGGCTTCGTGATCGCGCGGGGGCTGCGGCCCGATTCGATGTATTCACGCTCGCTGGCCCGCAACCGCCGGGTGCAGGCGCTGTTGGGCGCGCGCCTGCCCAAGGGCCGCGAAGACTGAGGGGCGCGGCCTCGCATCCTCCGCGGGGGCGTATGTCAATGAATCAAAATCGAGATCCGGTGTTAGCGATAACCCTGATGTTCATCTTTGATTGACAAGATATGTTTCATCTACAACATCCAGAAATTGCAGTACGGTGAATTCCATGAACGCTCCGGCATGCCCGGGGGAGGGGTGTGCAAATGTCGCGCTTCCTGGACAACATTCTGGGCCGTACCCGCCAGCGCCATCTGGCTGACCTGTACGGCCAGATCGAGGCCATCCACCGCTCCCAGGCGGTCATCGAGTTCGATCTGGGCGGCCACGTGCTGGCGGCCAACCAGAACTTCCTCGACACCATGGGCTACGACCTGGACGAGATCGTCGGCCAGCATCATTGCATGTTCGTCGACGAGGACGTGCGCGAATCCGAGGCCTACGCCGAATTCTGGCGCCGGCTGGGCGAGGGCATGCACGACGCCGGGCGCTACCGGCGCGTGGCGCACGACGGCCACGAGGTCTGGCTGCAGGCCAGCTACAACCCCGTCCGCGACCGCCAGGGCAGGCCGTTCAAGGTGGTGAAGTACGCCACCGACGTCACCGATGAGCAGCGGCGCAACGACGATGCGCAGGGCCAGCTGGCGGCCATCTCGAAGGTGCAGGCGGTGATCGAGTTCGACCTGGACGGCACCATCCTGCACGCCAACGACCTGTTCCTGCGGGCCATGGGCTACCGGCTGGACGAGATCGTGGGCGAGCATCACGGCATGTTCGTGCAGCCGGACGAGCGTCGCAGCGCGGCCTACGCCGATTTCTGGCGCAAGCTGGGCAATGGCGCGCACGATGCCGGCCAATACCTGCGCATCGGCAAGGGGGGCCGCGAGGTATGGATAGAGGCCAGCTACAACCCCATCCTGGATGCCGATGGCCGGCCGTTCAAGGTGGTGAAGTACGCCACCGACATCACGCGACGTTTCACGGCGGCGCAGACGCTGCGCGAGGCCGTGCAGGGCCTGACCGAGAACGCCGAGCGCGCGGGACAGGCCAATCGGCTGGCCCTGGACGCCTGCCGCGTGGCAGAGGCCGGCGGGCAGACCGTGCAGGGCGTGATCGGCGCGATGGATGCCATCACGGCCAGTTCGCGCAAGATCTCGGACATCATCGGCGTGATGGACAACATCGCCTTCCAGACCAACATCCTGGCCCTGAACGCCGCGGTCGAGGCCGCGCGCGCGGGGCAGCACGGCAAGGGTTTCGCGGTGGTGGCCTCCGAGGTCCGCAACCTGGCGCAGAGCAGCGCGTCGGCGGCCAAGGAGATCAAGAGCCTGATCCACTCGTCGCGCCAGCAGGTCGAGCGCGGCGCCGAGCAGGTCCGCCAGGCGGGCACGACGATGGAAGAGATCGTGTCGTCGGCGCGCAGCGTGACCGAGATCATGGGCGAGGTGGTGGACGTGTCGCTGACGCAATCCGCCTGCCTGGGCGAGGTGACGCACGACCTGACGGCGCAGGCGGTGGGCAGCGGTCCGACCTCGCCGTCTCCGCGCATCCTGGTGGCGGTGCCCCGGCTGCGGGCGGCCTGAGGGACCACCCTGTCCGCCTCGCGCCGGCTGCCTTTGAAACGGTCGGCGCAGGGCGTTTTTTACATGCCTTCTTACAGCCTTTACGCCCGGCCATAATTGGCGGCGGATAAGGCCGGCATTTCTTGGTACCCTTGGCGGGCCAAATTTACATTTACATTCTCCCGCCCTCCGGACCGTGTCGCTGCCGCTCATTTCACCCGTGCCTCTTCATCCTGTTCCGCCCACGATGTCGGCCGGCGCGGGGCCGGGCGGGGGGCGGCGGGCGCGGCTGGCGGGCGGCGTGCTGGCTTTGGCCCTGCTGGCCGCCTGCGCCGCCACCAAGGTCGGTCCGGGCCAATATCGCGTGCAGGAAGGCGACACGCTGACCAAGATCGCGCGCGACACCGGGCAGTCGGTCGGCGATCTGGTGCGCTGGAACGGACTGCCCAACGCCGACCGCATCAGCGAAGGCCAGATCCTGCGCGTGCGGCCGCCCGGAGAGGACAGCCCCGGCGCGGCCGATTCCGAGCCGAAGCCCACTTCGCCCAGGCCCAAGGGGCGCGCGCCCATTCCCGATTCGCCCGCGACGCCCGTACGCGGCATTTCCCTGACCTGGCCCGCCGAGGGCGTGATGGTGTCCGGCTACAACGGTGTCAGCTCCAAGGGCATCACCATCGCCAACAAGACCGGCACGCCGGTCAAGGCGGCCGCCGCGGGCACGGTGGAATACGCCAGCAACGGCCTGCGCGGCTACGGCAACCTGGTCATCGTGCGGCATGCCGGGGGGTTCCTCAGCATCTATGGCCATAACCACAAGCTGCTGGTGAAGCAGGGCCAGGCCGTCAAGCAGGGGCAGACCATCGCCGAGATGGGCAGCAGCGACGCTTCCCGCGTGGCGGTCTACTTCGAACTGCGCCAGAACGGCAAGCCCGTGAACCCCCTGGGCGCCCTGCCCAAGCGTTGAGTCAGGGTTTTCCCTGGGCATTGGTTCCTTGTTGCAGTGCGGAAGTGGTCCCTTCATGCGGCCATTGCGGCGCTTCTAATAGCGGACTCGCGCCTGGCACTGACCAGCGCGATCATTCGATAACGCACAAGGGGATTGCCATGGGCATCAAACATTACGTGCTGGGCCTGGGCCTGCTGGCTGGCGCGACCATTCTGCCGGTCTCGGCGCAAAGCGCCGACAACTGGCCCGACCGGCCCATCAAGATCATCGTGCCGTTCTCGGCCGGCGCCGCCACCGACCTGATCTCGCGCCAACTGGGCCAGGCCCTGGGCAAGGAATACGGCCAGAGCGTCATCGTCGAGAACAAGCCTGGCGCCGCCGCCGCCATCGGCAGTTCGGCCGCCGCCCGCTCGCCGGCCGACGGCTACACGTTGCTGATGTCGGGCCCGGCCTCGATGGTCACCAACCGCTTCCTGTACAAGAACCTGAGCTACGATCCCGCCTCGTTCGAGAAGGTGGCGGTCGTGGCCATCACGCCGAACATCCTGCTGTCGAACCCGAACGAGCCCTTCAAGACGCTGCCCGAGATGATCGCGTACGCCAAGAAGAACCCGGGCAAGCTGACCTACGCCTCGTTCGGCGCGGGCACCACCTCGCACCTGGCAGGCGAGCTGCTGAAGCAGCTGACCGGCATCGACATCGTGCACGTGCCCTACAAGGGCGCCGGCGACGCCATCCCGGCCCTGCTCAGCGGCCAGGTCTCCATGTACTTCGACACCATCATGACCGCGCTGCCCTACGTGCAGTCGGGCAAGCTGAACGCGCTGGCCATCTCGACCGCCAAGCGTTCGGAAATGGCGCCGAACGTCCCGACGGTGGCCGAACAGGGCTACCCCGGCTATGACGTGGCGCCCTGGTACGGTATCGTCGCGCCCCAGGGCACGCCCAAGCCGATCGTCGAGAAGCTCAACGCCTCGATCAACCGTGCCCTGAAGGACCAGGACTTCCGTGCCAAGCTGGCCACCACCGGCGCCGAGCCGGTCGGCGGTTCGGTCGCCGACTTCGAGAAGATGGTCGACGCCGAGCTGCCGCGCACCGAGGCCCTGATCAAGCAATCGGGCATGTCGCTGCAGTAAGCGGCAGCAAGGTTCGTTTTTTTCATTCATCGCCGAGTTCATTCATGTCGTCCTGCGATTGGTCGTTCCCTTATCCCTCCCAGAAGATGCCCGTGCTGGCGCGCAATGTGGTCAGCACCAGCCAGCCGCTGGCCGCGCAGGCGGGCCTGCGCATGCTGCTGCAGGGCGGCAACGCGGTCGACGCGGCCCTGGCCACCGCCATGGCCTTGACGGTGGTCGAGCCGGTGATGAACGGCATCGGCGGCGACATGTTCGTGCAGGTCTGGAAAGACGGCCAGTTGCAGGGCCTGAACTCCACCGGCGTGGCGCCGGCGGGCTGGACGGACGAGTACTTCGCCGGCCGCGACGCCATGCCGCCCATCGGCTGGGACACGGTCACCGTGCCCGGCCAGGTGGCGGGCTGGAAGGCGCTGTCCGACCGGCACGGCAAGCTGCCGTTCGCGCGCCTGTTCGAACCGGCGATCGCCTATGCCGAGGAGGGCTTCGCGGTGTCGCCCACGGTGGCCCGCCAATGGGCGGCGCAGGCGGACAAGCTGGCCGGGCAGCCGGGCTTCAAGGAAGCGTTCCTGCGCCTGGGCCGCGCGCCGCACGCGGGCGAGCACTGGCGCTTTCCCGAGCAGGCGCGCACGCTGCGCCTGATCGCCGAAAGCGGCGGCGAAAGCTTCTATCGCGGTGAACTGGCCTCGCGCATCGACGCGCACGCCCGCAACACCGGCGGCGCGTTGCGCGCCGAAGACCTGGCGGCCCACCAGCCGATGTGGGTCGAGCCGGTGACGCAGGATTTCCGCGGCTACACGCTGCACGAGATCCCGCCCAGCGGCCAGGGCATCGCCGCGCTGATCGCCCTGGGCATCCTGGATCGCTTCGACCTGGAATCGATGGGCCGCGACAGCGCCGATTTCTATCACGTCGGCCTGGAAGCCATGAAGCTGGCCTTCGCCGACCTGCATCACCACATCTCCGACCCGGCCACCATGAAGGTGGACACGTCGCAGTTGCTGGACCCGGCCTATCTGGCCGAGCGCGCCAGGCTGGTGTCGATGGACCGCGCCGGCGCGCCGGGCGCGGGCGCGCCGCCGGTGGGCGGCACGGTGTACCTGGCCGCGGCCGATGCCGATGGCACCATGGTGTCCTTCATCCAGTCCAACTACCACGGCTTCGGGTCTGGCGTGGTGGTGCCGGACACGGGCATCTCGCTGCACAACCGGGGCTGCGGCTTCGTGCTGACGCCGGGCCACGTCAACCGCGTGGCGCCGGGCAAGCGTCCGCTGCACACCATCATTCCGGGCTTCGTCACCCGCGCCGGCCAGCCGGTGATGGCGTTCGGCGTGATGGGCGGCTCGATGCAGGCGCAGGGGCACCTGCAGGTGATGGCGCGCCTGGGCGCGTTCCACCAGAACCCGCAGGCCCTCTGCGACGCGCCGCGCTTCCGCGTCGAGAACGGTCCGGTGGTGACGGTGGAGTCGCATCTGCCGGCCGACGTGGCGCAGGCGCTGCGCGACCGTGGCCACAACCTGACGGTGGCGCCGCCGCTGAGCCTGGATTTCGGCGCGGCGCAGTTGATCCAGCGCGGCGAATACGGCTACATCGCGGCGTCGGATTCGCGCCGCGACGGGCAGGCCGTCGGGTTCTGAATCCCGGCCGCGTGGCGATTGTGGAACCATGAACACCGGCCGCATCGCCTGGAGGATCGGCAGGCATTCTTCGCGCTGGGCCCGCAGTACAGGCATGGCCGTCCAGGTCCGATAGCCATGCCTGGCGCGCCTGCGCGGCGGATGGCGCGCCGCGAATCGGCATAAACTGCGGTATTCCCAACTTCAAGCAAGCAAGAGGATCACTGCCATGCCCAGTTTCGACGTCGTTTCCGAGGTCGACAAGCACGAGTTGACCAACGCGGTCGACCAAGCCAATCGTGAACTGTCCACGCGTTTCGATTTCAAGGGCACGAAGGCCAGCTTCGAGCTGGAAGGCTACGACGTGACCCAGGTCGCCGAATCCGCGTTCCAATTGAAGCAGATGCTGGACATCCTGCGTGGCCGCCTGTCGGCGCGCAACATCGACGTGCGTTGCATGGACGTCGCCGACCCCCTGGAAAACCTGGGCGGCGCGCGCCAGAAGGTCACCATCAAGCAGGGCATCGAGCAGGCCACGGCCAAGAAGCTGGTCGCCGCCATCAAGGCCAGCAAGATGAAGGTCGAGAGCCAGATCAACGGCGACAAGCTGCGCATCACCGGCAAGAAGCGCGACGACCTGCAAGCCGTCATGGCGCTGCTGCGCAAGACCGACGTCGACCTGCCGCTGCAGTTCGAGAACTTCCGCGACTGAGCCCCACGCGCGCGCCGGCGGCCATGGGGCATTCCCAGGAACTCGCGCTGGTGGTCGAGCTGGTGCGCGCCGGCAGCTTTTCCGCCGCCGCGCGCGAACTGGGCGTGACACCCGCCGCCGTCAGCAAACGGCTGGCGCAGATCGAAGCCCGGCTGGGCGTGCGGCTGCTGAACCGCAGCACGCGCCGCATCGGGCTGACCGCCGAAGGCGAGTTGTACCTGGAGAACGCCCGCCGCATCCTGGGCGAGCTCGAAGACCTGGACCGGCTGATCTCCAGCCGCCAGGCCGAACCCGGCGGGCTCTTGAAAGTGAACGCGCCGCTGGGCTTCGGCCGCAGCTACATCGCGCCCGCGGTGGCGGTGTTCTGCCGCCGGCATCCGGCGGTGGGCATCCAGCTTGAGCTGACCGATCACGCCGTGGATTTCGTGCGCGATGGCTTCGACCTGGCCATCCGCTTCGGCGACCTGCCCGATACGCGGCTGATCGCCCGCAAGATCGCGCCCAACCGCCGCCTGGTGTGCGCGGCGCCGCGTTATCTGGACGAGCATGGCCGGCCCGATGCGCCGCACGACCTGCTGCGGCACCAATGCATCCTGCTGCGCCAGAACGAGGCCGCCTACAACCTGTGGCGCTTCACGCGGGGCCGCGCCAGCGAGACCGTGAAGGTGCGCGGCAACCTCAGCAGCAACGATGGCGAGGTCACCATGACCTGGGGCCTGGCGGGGCTGGGCATCCTGCAGCGCGCCGAATGGGATCTGGCGCGCTATCTGCGCAGCGGACGGCTGGAGCAGGTGCTGGCTGACTACGCCTTGCCGCCCGCGGACATTTACGCGGTGTTTCCCGAGAAGCACCATCTTTCGGCCAAGGTGCGGCTGTTCGTGGATTTCCTGGCCGAGCACTTCGAGGCCCGGCGGCAGGGCGGCGAAGACGAGAGCTGGTAGCGGCGCCAGCGCAGCCCATCCCTCGTGGGGATAGCGCAACGGTCTGCGCAAGAAGTGCGCGAATGACAAGCAACGTCAACAATCCGACAAGCAATGTCAACAATGGCGTCGAGATCTTAAATATTCGATCACAGCAGGTAATATGTCTCCGGCCCCTATTTCCGCCCTCACGCGGGAACGGGCTGGAGGGCACCGCAAGGCGCCCTTCACCGGATTCTCCTCCGGCCCCAACCTTCAGGAAGGGCGCGATTTCCAGCTGCGCGGCCCCGGACGCTGGGGCAAAGGCGGCGGGCCGCTGGTGGCCCACGGGGCATCGCCAGACACTCAGGCCGCCGCCTTGACCAAATCGATCCGGTTGTAAAAAAACTGCCAGAGCGGTGTTGCGGTGCGGCAATCTTCGGTACGGTATGGGCTGTATCCGTCTCATCGCCATCGGGAGCCCCTTCGATGGAACCCGAGTTCGTCACGCGCCATTCCCTGCTCGTGTTCGCCGTCGCCGCGGTGATCGGCGTCGGCCTTGCCTGGCTGGCGCACCGCGTCGGCGCGGTCGTCCTGCGCCGCGTCACGCGCAAGCGGCCGCTGGCGTCGCTGGTCGTCAGCCGTGCCTACGTACCCAGCCTCTGGCTGTTGATCGCATTTGCCTTCCACGTCGTGCTGCAGGGCGCGCCCGATACGCTGCCAGGCTTGCCGCTGATCTCCATGGTGTCGCGCCTGGTGCTGATCGGCATGCTGACCTGGCTGGCCATGCGCAGTTGCGAAGGCGTGGCCGACGGCATCGTCATGCTCAATCCCGCCGACGTGGCCGACAACCTGGACGCGCGCCGCATCCAGACGCAGACGCGCGTGCTGGGGCGATGCGTGAACCTGATGATCCTGGTGATCGGCCTCGCAGCCATGTTGCTGACCCTGCCCGGCGCGCGCCAGATCGGCGCCAGCATCATGGCCTCCGCCGGGCTGCTGGGCCTGGTGGCGGGTTTCGCGGCCAAGCCCGTGCTGGGCAACGTGATCGCGGGTCTGCAGATCGCGCTGACGCAGCCCATCCGCATCGACGACGTGCTGATCGTGAAAGGCGAATGGGGCCGGGTGGAGGAAATCACCGGCGCCTACGTCGTCATCCGTATCTGGGACGAACGCCGCCTGGTCGTGCCGCTGCAGTGGTTCATCGAGAACCCGTTCGAGAACTGGACGCGCACGACCTCGCAGTTGATCGGCACGGTGTTCCTGTGGGTGGATTACCGCACACCGCTGGACCCGCTGCGCGAAGAGCTGAAGCGGCTATGCGAAGCCACCACCGAGTGGGACGGCCGTGTCTGCGTGCTGCAGGTCACGGACACCACCGACCGCGCCATGCAGATCCGGGCGCTGGTCAGCGCGCGCGGCTCGGGCGAGGCGTGGGACCTGCGCTGCAAGATCCGCGAGGGCCTGATCACGTGGGTGCACGAGAACCGGCCCGAGTATCTGCCGAGAGTGCGGGTGCAGGAAGAGGATGCCGAGCCGAAGCCACCGCATCACGATCATGTCGCGCCGGCGAGCCAGAAGGCCGATGAAGGAGCGGTGGGCGGGGGGGCGCTGGGGCCATTGGGGCCGGCGTAAGCCGCCACTGGCCGTGGGGCCCACCGCCTATTTCACTCGGCGCGGCTCGGAGATAGTGATCCTGCTGGCAGGTGAGGACAAGTCCACTCCATCAAAAGATAATCAAGGCCGCGCTGTCATTGGCCAGGCAATACCAGGACACCTTCCATGGAAGCAAAAAAGCTGCGCAAATGGGATAGCGCCCAGTACCTGCAGACGGACCAGGAGGTGCTGCTGAACCTGGAAGCCTGCATGGATGGGGCCGCCTGATCCCGAGCCGGGCTTCTGGCGGCGGGCTAATCCAACGAAATCCCCGCCTCCTTCACCAGCGTTCCATACTTCTGCGTATCCTGGCGGATCTGCGTGGCCATCTCCGCGGGACTGTTCCCCACGGGCACGGCTCCGATCTGCGCCATGCGCCGCCCGAAGTCCGGCGAATGGATGATCGCCACCATCTCGGCGTTCAGTTTCTTCACCACTTCATCGGGCGTGCCCCTGGGCGCCAGCACGCCGAACCAGGTGCCCATGTCGAAGCCCTGCAATCCGGCTTCCTGCAGGGTCGGCACGTCCGGCAGGGCCTTCGAGCGCTGGGCCGTCGTCACCGCCAGCGCGCGCAGCTTGCCTTGCTGCACGTGCGGCAGCACCGGCGTGATGGTGTCGAACGACATGTCGATCTGGCCGCCCAGCAGGTCGGCCGTCAGCGGCCCGCTGCCCTTGTACGGCACGTGCAGCAGCTTCACGCCCCCCAGGGCCTCGAACTGCGCGCCGATCAGGTGCTGGCCGGTGCCCACGCCATTCGACCCGAAGGTCAGCTTGCCCGGCTGCGCCTTGGCCAGCGCCAGCAGTTCCTGCACGGACGTGGCCTTCACGCCGGGATTCACCACCAGCACATTGGGCACCAGGGCCACCGTGGTGATGGGCGCGAAGTCCTTCTGGAAGTCGTAGTTCAGCTTGCGATACACGCTGGTGGCGATGGTATGGTGCACCGCGCCCATCAGCAGCGTGTAGCCGTCGGGCGCGGTGCGCGCCACATAGTCGGCGCCCAGCGTCGAACCCGCGCCGGGCCGGTTCTCGACGATCACCGGCTGGCCCACCCGCTTGCCCAGGTCCTGCCCCAGCGCGCGCGCCAGCACGTCGGTGGTGCCGCCCGCCGGAAAGGGCACGATCAGCGTGATGGGCTTGGCCGGATACGATTGCGCCGTCGCGGCGCCCGCCAGCAGCAGTTGGGCGATGCCCACGGCCACCAGGCCGCGCGCGTGTTGCAGCGTTTTGTTCATGCGTGTCTCCTCCAGGATGGAAACCCGCGCCGCTGTTGGTGTGATGTCTGGCGGGCGGGGATGGTGCGGAAGGCGCGTTACGCCGCCTTCTGCGCCGAACCGGCTTGCCGCACGTGCCGGCAGACCGCCTCGGTGACTTGCTCGGTGCCCGCGCGGCCGCCCAGGTCGCGCGTGTGCAGTGCCTTATCCGCCGTCACGGCCTCCACCGCCGCCATCACGCGTTGCGCGGCGGCATGCTCGCCCAGGTGCTCCAGCAGCATCACGACGGACCAGAACGTGCCCACCGGATTCGCCAGGCCTTTGCCCATGATGTCGAAGGCCGAGCCATGGATGGGCTCGAACATCGACGGGCCGCGCCGCTCGGGATCGATGTTGCCGGTGGGCGCGATGCCCAGGCTGCCGGCCAGCGCCGCGGCCAGGTCGCTCAGGATGTCGGCATGCAGGTTGGTGGCCACGATGGTGTCCAGCGAGGCGGGGCGGTTGACCATGCGCGCGGTGGCGGCGTCGACCAGTTCCTTGTCCCATTTCACGTCGGGGAATTCCGCGGCGATCTGCACGGCGATCTCGTCCCACATGACCATGGCGTGGCGCTGCGCGTTCGACTTGGTCACCACGGTCAGCAGCTTGCGCGGGCGCGACTGCGCCAGGCGGAAGGCATGGCGCATGATGCGCTCGACGCCGGCGCGCGTCATCATCGACACGTCGGTGGCGGCCTCGATGGGCAGGCCCTGGTGCACGCGGCCGCCCACGCCGGCGTATTCGCCCTCGGAGTTCTCGCGCACGATCACCCAGTTCAGGTCCTGCGGGGCGCAGCGCTTGAGAGGCGCGTCGATGCCGGGCAGGATGCGCGTGGGACGCACGTTGGCATATTGGTCCAGGCCCTGGCAGATCTTCAGGCGCAGGCCCCACAGCGTGACGTGATCGGGAATGTGCGGGTCGCCCGCCGAGCCGAACAGGATGGCGTCCTTGTCGCGCAGGTCGTCCAGGCCGTCGTCGGGCATCATGACGCCGTGCTGGCGGTAGTAGTCGCCGCCCCAGTCGAAATCCTGGAACTCGAAGCGGAACTCGCCCTGGGTCTCGGCCAGGGCTTCCATCACGCGGCGGCCGGCCGGAATCACTTCCTTGCCGATGCCGTCTCCGGGGATGGTGGCGATGCGGTACGTCTTCATTGCGTAGGTCTCCTGCGTCCGCCGGACGCGGCGGGGCTATCGCCGGACTCTACGCGCCCTGTCCGCGCGATGACGCGCGGACAGGTCAAAACTGCATTTACCCACAGTTAACAATGCGCCGCGACCAAGCAGGCGTCGCGGCGCATGCGATCGCGCTTACAGCGCGCCGTTGCCCAGCACGATGCCTTCACGACGCGGATCGACGCCGCCTTCCAGTTGCAACGCACCATCCTTGCTCACTCGCATGATGGTCGAGATGCCGCTGGACTGCGCCCCGGCGCTGATGCCGTGGCCCAGGGAGCGCAGGCCGTCCTGCAAGGGCGTCAGGTCCAGCGTGGTGTTGGAGGTGTCGATGCTGGTGTTGGGCGAGTTGCTGGCGCCGAAGTCGACCAGCGAGGTCGCCTGCTGGGCATTGAGCTTCCAGTCCAACGCGCCCACCACCGTCTTGACCACGTACTGGATGATGGTGCCGCCGCCCGGCGAACCGGTGGCCATCAGGAAGTCGCCCGGTTCGGTGCCCTTGAAGACCAGCGTGGGCGCCATCGTGCTGCGCGGGCGCTTGCCGGCTTCCACGCGGTTGGCGACGGGGTTGCTGTCGCTGCCGATCGGAGCCGAGCTGAAGTCGGTGAGCTGGTTGGTCAGCAGGAAGCCGTTGGTCATGTGGTAGGACCCCATGCTCGACTCGACGGTCGTCGTCATGGACACCACGTTGCCGTAGGTATCGACGATGGAGAAGTGCGTGGTGCCGTACTCCACCGTATTGTCGATGCCGAAGCGTGCCGTGACCGAGTCGAATACCCCGGCCGTCGCGGTGCCCATGCTGGCGGCGGTGTTGATCAGGTTCGAGCGCGACTTCAGGTAGTTCTTGTCCAGCATGCTGGCCACGCCGCGGGCGGGCAGGGGCACGAAGTCGGTGTCGGCCACGTACTTGTCGCGGTCGGCATAGGCCAGGCGCTCGGCCTCGGATACCAGGTGCACGCCCATCACCGAGGGGATGCCGCCTTCGTCCAGCGGACCCGTGGGGGCGTAGCCGGACAGGTCGAAGTTCTCCAGGATGCCCAGCGTCTGCGCGATGGCGATGCCGCCGGACGAAGGCGGGGACATCGAGCACACGTAGTAGGCGTTGCGGTACGTGATGCAGACCGGCTCGCGCTTCTTGGCCTGGTAGGCGGCCAGGTCGTCGGTGGTCATCAGGCTGGGCGTGATGGGCGTGCGCGCCGGGTCGGCGCCCACCGTCTGTTTGGCCTTGTTGACGATGTCCTGCGCGATGCGGCCGGTGTAGAGCCCGTCCGCGCCCTTCTCCGCAAGGACGCGCAGCGTCTGGGCGTAAGGCGCGTTGGTCATCGTGTCGCCGGTCTGGCGGACGTTGCCGTTCACGTCGAAGTAGATCGCCACCGCATCGGCGTCCAGGCGCAGCGAGTTGGCCGAACTGGCCAGGGCGCTGCCCATGCGGCCGGGAATCTTGAAGCCGTCGTCGGCCAGGCGGATGCCTTCGTCGAACAGCTCGCTCCATTCCAGCTTGCCGTGCTCTTTGTGGGCCATTTCGAGCATGCGCATCACGCCGGGCACGCCGATGGAACGGCCACTGCGGCGCGCGCTGGGCACGGGGCCGGGCGAGGCCGGATCGGCCTGGTCCTGGCGGGCCAGGTAGTAGCCCGTGGCGGCGGCCGGCGCGGTCTCGCGGCCATCGTAGGCGGTGACCTGCTTGGTGGCCGCGTCGTAATACATCATGAACGCGCTGCCGGCGATGGTGCTGGATTGCGGCTCGACCAGGCCCAGCACCGCCTGCACGGCAATGGCGGCATCGGCGGCCGTGCCGCCCGCTCGCAGGATGTCGCAGCCCGCCTTGGTGGCCAGCGGCGTGTTGGCGACCACCATGTACTTGCTGGCGTACTTGGCCTTGTAGCCCAGGCGGTAGCCCGAGGCGGGTTCCGGCGCGGCCGGATCGCCGGCCTGGCCGGAGCCCACCACGACCGCGCTGCCGCTGCTGGACACCACGGAGCAGCTGGACGGATCCGCGTCGGCGATGATCGTGGGTTCCTGCGTGGGCGGCGGGTTGGTGACGACGGGAGGCGACTCGTCGTCCGAGTCACTACCGCCGCAACCTGCCAGCGGCAGGCTCAAGGCCATGAGTACGAGCAACGGCAGGGTTTTCTTCTTCATCGAGAATCCTTGATAGCGTTGAATAGCAGTGATGGTCCGCGCCGTTGTGGCGGCGGCGCGGCATGCCGCATGGCATCACGGATCGAGCTGGCGATGTCCTGCAATTCCCCTTGCTTGTTGAACAAGGCCATACCGTTAACCCATGGGCGTGCAAAATCCTCCCACAGAAGGTGAGCTTCCGACACAGGAGTTTTCCCTTTGTTGATGTGTCAAGCAAATGCGGCGTGACGCAGCCGGCGCCGCTGGCGGTCCGTGCCGCGCCCCCGGTGCCTACACCGAAAGATGCTTCCTGACGTCGTCGCCGTCGATGTGCGTGCGGTCGCCGCTGGCCACCACTTCGCCGCGCGACAGCACCACGAACTGGTCCGCCAGTTCGCGGGCGAAGTCGAAATACTGCTCGCACAGCAGGATGCCGATGTCCCCGCGCTGGCGCAGCATGTGGATGACGCGGCCGATGTCCTTGATGATGGACGGTTGGATGCCTTCGGTCGGCTCGTCCAGGATGATCAGGCTGGGTTCGGCCACCAGCGCGCGGGCGATGGCCAGTTGCTGCTGCTGCCCGCCCGACAGGTCGCCGCCGCGCCGGTTCAGCATGGTGCGCAGCACGGGAAACAGTTCGAAGACCTCGTCCTTGATGCGGCGAGCCTTCGACGCGGGCTGCGTCGCCATGCCCATCACGATGTTCTCCTCCACCGTCAGCCGCGCGAAGATGTCGCGGCCCTGCGGCACATAGGCCATGCCGCGCGCGGCGCGCTGGTGCGGCGCCAGCTTCGTCACGTCGTGGCCGTCCAGCGTGACGCTGCCGCTGGCCACGGGCAGCACGCCCATCAGGCACTTCAGCAGCGTGGTCTTGCCCACGCCGTTGCGGCCCAGCAGGGCCAGGCATTCGCCGCGCTTCAACGACAGCGAGACGCCACGCAGCGTGTGGCTGCCGCCGTAGTATTGGTTGACTGACGTTACTTCGAGCATTGAGGTTCCTCAGCCGCCGCCCGGCCGCCCGAAGGCGGCTGAGCCCCTTGAGGGGCAGCGAACGTAGTGAGCGCAGGGGTGGGCCCACCAGCCGCCGCCCGGCCGCCCGAAGGCGGCTGAGCCCCTTGAGGGGCAGCGAACGTAGTGAGCGTAGGGGTGGGCGTCATTCATCACCTGCCCAGATAGACTTCGATGACGCGCGGATGCGCCTGCACGGCGGCCATCGTGCCTTCGGCCAGCACCGAGCCTTCGTGCAGCACCGTCACTTTGCCCGGCCCGGCGATCTGCGTGACGAAATCCATGTCGTGCTCGACCACCATCAGCGAATGCTTGCCGCGCAGTTCGTTCAGCAGTTCGCCGGTGCGCTCCGTCTCGGCGTCGGTCATGCCGGCCACGGGTTCGTCCAGCAGCAAGAGGCGCGGTTCCTGCATCAGCAGCATGCCGATCTCCAGCCACTGCTTCTGGCCGTGCGACAAGAGGCCCGCGGGCCGCGCCGCGTGCGCGCGCAGGCGGATCAGGTCCAGCGTCTGCGCGATGCGGTCGCCCTGTTCGCTGGACAGGCGCGAGAACAGCGTGGGCCTGACGCGCTTGTCGGTCTTCATCGCCAGCTCCAGGTTCTCGAACACGCTGTGCTGTTCGAACACCGTGGGCCGCTGGAACTTTCGGCCTATGCCCGCATGGGCGATGTCGGCTTCGGACAGCGTGGTCAGGTCGATGGTCTGGCCGAAGTAGGCGGTGCCCGAGGTGGGCCGGGTCTTGCCGGTGATGACGTCCATCATGGTCGTCTTGCCGGCGCCGTTGGGACCGATGATGCAGCGCAGCTCGCCCACGCCGATGTCCAGCGTCAGCTGGTTCAGCGCCTTGAAGCCGTCGAAGCTGACGGTGATGTCCTCCAGGTACAGGATGGCGCCGTGCGTGGTGTCCAGCCCGCCCGCGCTGACGCGGCCATAGCTGGCGTCGCCGCCCGCGCCGCCCCGCAGCGCGGCGTCGTCGGCATCGGCCATCATCACCTTGTCCATGTGCGAGGGGCGGTTCGGGGCGTTCATGTATGTCCCTTCGTGGCGTGGCATGCCTGTTCTCCAAGGGAGTGTCTGGAATGGGCGGCTGCGTTCATGCCTTCTGCTCCCGCGCAGGCACCGGCGCGCGCCGCGCTTGCCAGCGCTGCGCGCAGCGGCGCGCCAGCCCCACGATGCCCTGCGGCAGGAACAGCGTGACCAGCACGAAGATCAGGCCCAGCGCATACAGCCAGAACTCGGGCGCCACGCTGGTGAACCAGGTTTTCAGGCCATTGACCACGCCCGCGCCGATGATGGGGCCGACCAGCGTGCCGCGCCCGCCGGTGGCCACCCAGATGACCATCTCGATGGAATTCTCGGTGGACATCTCGCCCGGGTTGATGATGCCCACCTGCGGCACGTACAACGCGCCGGCGATGCCGCACATCACGGCGGACAGCGTCCACACGAACAGCTTGAAACCCAGTGGTTCGTAGCCCAGGAAGCGCAGGCGGCTTTCCGAGTCGCGCACGGCGGTCAGCACGCGGCCCAGCTTGGACTGCGTGACCATGCGCGCCGCCACCAGCGAGCCGGCAAGCGCCAGCAACGTGATCCAGTACAGCACGGCGCGGGTGGACGGCGCGGTGATGTCGAAGCCCAGGATGCGCTTGAAGTCGGTGAAGCCGTTGTTGCCGCCGAAGCCCGTGTCGTTGCGGAAGAACAGCAGCATGGCCGCGTAGGTGAGCGCCTGCGTGATGATCGAGAAGTACACGCCCTTGATGCGCGAGCGGAACGCGAAGTAGCCGAACAGGAAGGCCAGCACGCCCGGCACCAGCACCACCAGCAGCAGGGCGTAGGCGTAGTGCTCGGTGAAGGCCCAGTACCAGGGGTATTCCTTCCAGTTCAGGAACACCATGAAGTCGGGCAGGTCGCTCTGGTAGACGCCATCGCGGCCGATGGCGCGCATCAGGTACATGCCGTGGGCATAGCCGCCCAGGGCAAAGAACAGGCCATGCCCCAGCGACAGGATGCCGGCGTAGCCCCACACCAGGTCCAGCGCCAGCGCGGCCAGGGCGTAGCACATGAACTTGCCGGCCAGCGCCACCATGTACGAGGACACGTGCAGGGCATGGCCCGGCGCGAAGAACAGGTTCAGCGCGGGCAGCAGCGCCAGCAGGCCGACCACGATGGCCAGCGCCAGCCACGCGCGCGGCGCGAACAGCGGCCGGTGCGCGCAGGCCAGCAGATCGGGAGGAAACGAGGCGGGTTTCATTCGACGCTCCGGCCGCGTGGGGCGAACAGGCCTTGCGGCCGCTTCTGGACGAACAGCACGATGAGGATCAGGATGATGATCTTGGCCATGACCGCGCCCGCGTAGGGCTCCAGGAACTTGTTGACGCCGCCCAGGCCCAGCGCCGCGATCACCGTGCCGGCAAGCTGGCCCACGCCGCCCAGCACCACCACCATGAACGAATCCACGATGTAGCCGCGGCCCAGGTCGGGGCCCACGTTGCCCAGCTGCGACAGCGCCACGCCCGCCAGGCCGGCGATGCCCGCGCCCAGGCCGAAGGCCAGCATGTCGATGCGGCCCGTGGGCACGCCCACGCAGTCGGCCATGCGGCGGTTCTGCGTGATGGCGCGCACGAACAGTCCCAGGCGCGTGTGGTTCAGCAGCAGCCACACGAAGAACACCACCAGCATGGCGAAGACGATGATGGCGATGCGGTTGTAGCTGAGCACCAGTCCGCCCATCACCGTCATGCCGCCCGACATCCAGCTGGGATTGCTGACCTCGACGTTCTGCGCGCCGAACAGCGTGCGCACGGTCTGCATCAGCATCAGGCTGATGCCCCAGGTGGCCAGCAGGGTTTCCAGCGGCCGTCCGTACAGCCAGCGGATCACGGTGCGCTCCAGCGCCATGCCGACCAGTGCCGTCACCAGGAAGGCCACGGGCAGCGCCGCCACCACATACCAGTCGATCCAGCCCGGCAGGTACTGGCGGAACACCGTCTGCACCATGTAGGCGGTATAGGCGCCGATCATCAGCAGTTCGCCGTGCGCCATGTTGATCACGCCCATCAGCCCGAAGGTGATGGCCAGGCCCAGCGCGGCCAGCAGCAGCACGCTGCCCAGGCTGATGCCGTAGAAGAGATTGCCCGCCCATTCCAGCGTGGCCATGTGCCGGTCGATCGCGCGCAGCGCGGCCTCGGCGGCCTCGCGCACGCCGGCGTCGGGTTCGGCGTGGCTGCCGTCGGCATTGGTCTGCACCAGCGCCGCCAGCATCGGACGGAAGGCCGCGTTGCGCGTTTCGCCCAGGGCCTGCGCGGCGGCGCGGCGCAGGGCGGGATCGTCCGAGGCCAGTTGCAGGCGGGCCTGCGCGATCTCCAGCGCGCCGCGCACCTGCGCGTCGGTCTCGCGCTTCAACGCCTCGCCCAGCAGCGGCAGGCGGCTGGCGTCACTGCTCTGCTGCAGGCGCTGCGCGGCGGCCAGGCGTTCGGCGGGCTCCTTGGAATAGAGTTGGGACGTCGCCAGCGCGCCGCTGATGGCGCGGCGCAGGCGATTGTTGATCATGACGCTGTCGGCGTCATCGGGCCTGGCCTGCGGCTGCCCGGTGGCGGCGTCCAGCACCTGCCCGCCGTCGCGCTCTATCAGCACGCGGCCAGCGGGCGTGGCCAGCAACTGGCCGTCGCCCAGCGCCTTCAGCACCTCGGCCGCCTGGGGATCGGGCAGGCGGCCCAGGCGGTCGATGGCGTCCAGTTTGGCGTCGGTCTCGTCGCCGGCCAGGGGGGCCAGCAACGCCGGGTCCAGGCCCTGCGCGCCGGCGCTGGCGGCCAAGGCCGCCAGGCCGAGCGCGCAGCCCAGCAGGAACCGGCCCAACCGGCCGGTGAGTGCCGCAAGTCGCATGGCTGCGCCCTTAGTCCGCGTTTACAGGCCTTGCTTGCTTTCGTTGCCAGGGATGTACGGGCTCCAGGGCTGGGCACGGATCGGGCCCTTGCTCTTCCAGACCACGTTGAACTGGCCGTCGGCCTGCACTTCGCCGATGTACACGGGCTTGTGCAGGTGATGGTTGGTCTTGTCCATCTCGATGGTGTAGCCGTCCGGCGCCGTGAACTTCTGGCCGCCCATGGCCGCGATCACCTTGTCGACGTCGGTGGTCTTGGCCTGCTCGACCGCCTGCTTCCACATGTGGATGCCGATGTAGGTGGCTTCCATCGGATCGTTGGTGACGGCGGTGGCCGCGTTCGGCAGGTTCTTGGCCTTTGCGTAGTCCTTCCACTTCTTCACGAACTCGGCGTTGACCGGGTTCTTGATCGACTGGAAGTAGTTCCACGCGGCCAGGTGGCCGACCAGCGGCTTGGTGTCCACGCCGCGCAGTTCCTCTTCGCCCACCGAGAAGGCGACGACCGGCACGTCGGTGGCCTTCAGGCCCGCGTTGCCCAGTTCCTTGTAGAACGGCACGTTCGAGTCGCCGTTGATGGTGGAGATCACGGCCGTCTTGCCGCCCGCCGCGAACTTCTTGATGTTCGCCACGATGGTCTGGTAGTCGGAATGGCCGAACGGGGTGTAGACCTCGTCGATGTCGCTGTCCTTCACGCCCTTTGAATGCAGGAAGGCGCGCAGGATCTTGTTGGTGGTGCGCGGGTAGACGTAGTCGGTGCCCAGCAGCACGAAACGCTTGGCGCCGCCGCCGTCCTCGCTCATCAGGTATTCCACCGCCGGGATGGCCTGCTGGTTGGGTGCGGCGCCGGTGTAGAACACGTTCTTCTCCAGCTCTTCGCCCTCGTACTGCACGGGGTAGAACAGCAGGCCGTTCAGTTCCTTGAAGACCGGCAGCACCGACTTGCGCGACACCGAGGTCCAGCAGCCGAACACCACGTCGACCTTGTCCTGGCTGAGCAACTGGCGGGCCTTCTCGGCGAACAGCGGCCAGTTCGAGGCCGGGTCCACGATCACGGGCTCGAGCTTCTTGCCCATCACGCCGCCCTTGGCGTTGATTTCGTCGATGGTCATCAGCGCCACGTCCTTCAGCGACGTTTCCGAGATGGCCATGGTGCCGGACAGCGAATGCAGGATGCCGACCTTGATGGTGTCGGCGGCAGCCGCGGTCGACACCCATCCTCCAGCCATGGCCAGCAGGCTCGCCGCGGTGAGTTGTTTGAGGACTAGTCTGCGTTGCATGGTGACTCCTGTGATAGAGGCCGGCTCGTGCCGGCATGCTTGTTTTCCGAGAAGGGAACGACTACCCGACAGTCCGCGGGGTCTTCATCCGCCGGCGAAGGGGCGGCGTATCGAGTGCGGACCAGGGGACAAAAGCAAGACCCATGCCAATACGTCAAAAGCCGTATTCGCCACTCGGCGCGAGGGGCGTCGAACCGGGATAACCCTTGGCCGGGGAGGTCGGCCGCTGTGGTGCATGACGCTTCGATGGGGTGCATTTCATGCTCGTAAATGGTGCGATACGCGCCGTCTCGGCTCATTGCTGGTTGGAGGGAATCGCATGCTTGCCGCTCTGAAAATCCGTTCATACAGGCTTGTTTCTTGGGGAATGCGTGATTTGGCATGGCTGTTGCTTAATGAATCCGTACTTGAATCCCAGATGGAATCCTTCAATGAACGCCAGCACAGATACTCAGTCCCGGTCCGGCTGGACCGTTGCGCGATGGCAGCAAGCTTATGCGGCCGGCGCCGCGCCCGGCGACCTGTTGGCGCCCTATCTCGACCTCGATCCGCAGGACAACGCGTGGATCGCCAGGCTGGATGACAGCCGCCTTGCCGCGCAGTTGCGCGAGCTGGACGAGCGGCTGGAAGCCGCAGGCGGTGATCGGGCCCGGCTGCCGCTGTACGGCGTGCCGTTCGCCATCAAGGACAACATCGACGCGGCCGGTTGGCCGACGACGGCGGGTTGCCCCGAGTTCGCGTATGTGCCGGAGCAGGACGCGACCGTCGTCGCCCGGTTGCGCGCGGCGGGCGCGGTGCTGGTGGGCAAGACGAACCTGGACCAGTTCGCCACGGGCCTGGTGGGGACGCGTTCGCCGTACGGACCCGTGGCGAACAGTTTCGACCCGGCCTACGTCAGCGGGGGATCCAGCTCGGGCTCGGCATCGGTCGTGGCGCGCGGACTGGCGGTCTTCTCGTTGGGCACGGACACGGCGGGCTCGGGCCGCGTGCCGGCGGGATTCAACAATCTGGTCGGGCTCAAGCCCACGCGAGGCTGGCTCAGCACGGCGGGCGTGGTGCCGGCCTGCCGCACGCTGGACTGCGTCTCCGTGTTCGCGCTGACCGTGGATGACGCGAGCCTGGTCGCCGGCATCGCCGGCGGCCATGACCCGCGCGATCCATACTCGCGCGTCCGTCCCGATTCGGCATTGCCTTGGCCGAGTGCGCCCCGCCTTGCCGTGCCGGCTCATCCCGAGTTCCATGGCGACGAACAGTCGCGCCGCGCCTTCGAGCAATCGCTGAGAGACCTGCAGGCGCTGGGGGCGGTCATCGAGCCCATCGACTTCACGCCCTTCATGGAGCTGGCCGACCTGCTTTATCAGGGACCGTGGGTCGCCGAGCGGTTCTGCGCGGTGGAAAGCCTGTGGCGCGAACAACCCGAGGCCATTCATCCCGTGGTGCGGTCCATTGTCGAGCAGGCATCGCGTTATACCGCCGCCGACGCCTTCCGCGCGGAGTATCGCCGCGCCGAACTCACGGGCGTCATCCACGCCGCGCTGTCCGGCTTCGATGCCCTGGTGGTGCCGACAGCCCCGTCGATCTATACCATCGAGCAACTGCTGGCCGACCCCATCGCCTTGAACTCGCGGCTGGGTCACTACACCAACTTCGCCAACCTGGCCGACCTGAGCGCGCTGGCGCTGCCCGCCGGCATGCGCGAGGACGGATTGCCCACGGGCATCACGCTGATCGGCGCCGCGTGGCAGGACGATGCGCTGGCTGTCTTCGGCCGCGCCTGGCAGGCCAGCCGCGCTTTGCCGCTGGGCGCCACGGGCGCGCCGGCGCCTGCCGCCGAGCCTGCCCGCGGCGTGCCGCAGACGGGCACGATCCGAGTCGCCGTGGTGGGCGCGCACCTGACCGGCATGCCGCTGAACCATCAACTGACCTCGCGCGGCGCGGTGCTGGCCGAGCAGACCCTCACCGCCGCGACTTATCGCCTGTACGCGCTGGCCAACACCATGCCGCCCAAGCCGGGCCTGGTCCACAGCGATCGCGGCGCATCCCTCATCGTCGAACTGTGGGATGTGCCCGCCGCGGCCTTCGGCGGTTTCGTGGCCGAAGTGCCCGCACCGCTGGGCATCGGCACGCTGGAACTGGCCGATGGCCGTCTCGTCAAGGGATTCATCTGCGAACCGCGTGCGCTGCAGGGCGCCCGCGACATCACCGAATTCGGTGGGTGGCGGGCGTTCATCGCCAGCCTGAACACCACGACGGCACGTTGAGCGAACCAGGAGCGACAGGCATGTTCGATACCGTATTGATCGCCAACCGTGGCGAGATCGCCGTGCGGGCCATTCGCACGCTCAAGGCGCTGGGCATCCGCAGCGTGGCCGTCTATTCCGACCCGGACCGCGATGCGCCGCACGTGCGCGCCGCGGACGTGGCCGTGGCGCTGGGCGGCGAGAAAGCCGCCGACAGTTACCTGCGCATCGACGCGTTGCTGGACGCCGCGCGTCGGACAGGGGCGCAGGCGATCTTCCCCGGCTATGGTTTCCTGTCCGAGAGCGCCGAGTTCGCCGAGGCTTGCGAGGCCGCCGGCATCGCCTTCGTGGGGCCCACGCCAACGCAGATCCGCGAGTTCGGCTTGAAGCACCGTGCCCGGGAACTGGCGGCCGCCGCGGGCGTGCCCATGACGCCCGGCACGGGTCTGTTGGAGGGGCTGGACGATGCGCTTGCGCAGGCCGAACGCATTGGCTACCCGGTCATGTTGAAGAGCACCGCGGGCGGTGGCGGCATCGGCCTGTCGCGTTGCGCCGATCCCGCCGAGCTGCGCGCCGCCTTCGAGGGCGTGCAGCGCATGGGCACGCATTTCTTTCGCGACGGCGGCGTCTTCATCGAGCGCTACGTGGACGGCGCACGCCACGTGGAGGTCCAGATATTCGGCGACGGCCAGGGGCGCGTGGCCGCGCTGGGCGAGCGCGACTGCTCGGTGCAGCGGCGCAACCAGAAAGTGATCGAGGAAACCCCGGCGCCGCTGCTGCCCGAGGCCACGCGGCAGAGTCTGCTGCAGGCCGCGGTGCGGCTGGGCGAGTCGGTGTCCTATCGTTCCGCCGGCACCGTCGAATTCATCTACGACGGCGCCCGCGACAGCTTCTATTTCCTGGAGGTGAATACGCGGCTGCAGGTCGAGCATCCCGTCACCGAGTCGGTCACCGGGCTGGATCTGGTCGCGTGCATGCTGCGCGTGGCCGCGGGCGATCTGGACTGGCAGGCGATGCAGGTGCGGCCCGCCGGCGCGTCGATCGAGGTGCGGCTGTATGCCGAGGATCCGCTACGCCAGTTCCAGCCGTCGCCGGGCGTGCTGACCGAAGTGCGTTTTCCGGCTGATGCGCGGGTGGACGGATGGATCGAGACGGGCACCGATGTGCCTGCCTTCTACGATCCGTTGCTGGCCAAACTGATCGTGCACGGCAAGGACAGGCAGGAGGCATTGGACCGCCTGTCCGACGCACTGGCGCGGACACGCCTGCACGGCATCGCCACCAACCTGGACTATCTGCGGCAGATCGTGGACGACCCCGCCTTTCGCGAGGGCAAGGTCTCCACGCGCTTCCTGGAGTCGTTCGCCTACCGCCCTGCCGCGGTCGAGGTGCTGCAGGCGGGCACCTACACCAGCATCCAGGACTATCCTGGCCGCACGGGTTATTGGGACATCGGCGTGCCGCCTTCCGGCCCCATGGACGACTACGCCTTCAGGCTGGCCAACCGCATCGTGGGCAATGCGCCCGAGGCGGCCGGGCTGGAAGCCACCCTGGCGGGACCGACGCTGCGCTTTCACTGCGACACGGTCATCGCGCTGACGGGGGGGACGTGCGCCGCGATGCTGGACGGCAAGCCCGTGCAGATGTGGCGGCCCATCGGCGTGCGTGCGGGCCAGACGCTGGAGACGGGCCGGGTGTCCAGCGGATGCCGCGTCTACCTGGCCGTACGCCAGGGATTCGATGTGCCGGTGTATCTCGGCAGCCGCTCGACGTTCGCGCTGGGCCAGTTCGGCGGACATGCCGGACGCATCCTGCGCATGGGGGACATGCTGCCGCTGGGCAGGGGGGATTCGAGGTTGTCGGATGCTCCCTGCGCCACGCGCGCGCCGCAGGCGCCCGCCGCGGACTTGGCGCCCGAGTACGGCAGCCACTGGGAGATCGGGGTGTTGTACGGCCCGCATGGCGCTCCTGATTTTTTCACGCAGGAAGCCATCGATGCCTTCTTCCGCGCTGATTGGGAGGTGCACTACAACTCCAATCGCCTGGGCGTCCGGCTGACGGGGCCCCGGCCGACCTGGGCGCGCCAGGACGGTGGCGAGGCGGGGCTGCACCCCTCGAACATCCATGATTGCGAGTACGCGGTCGGCAGCATCAATTTCACGGGAGACAGCCCGGTGATCCTGACGCGCGACGGCCCCAGCCTGGGCGGGTTCGTCTGCCCCGTGACCATCGCCCGCGCGGAACTGTGGAAGGTGGGCCAGGTCAAGCCGGGAGACCGCATCCGCTTCAAGCGGATCGACTATGCGCGGGCCGTCGCGCTGGAGCGTGCCCAGGATGCCAGTATCGAGAGCCTGGCGCCCCTGCGGCCAGACGTGCCGGCCCCTGGCAGCGAGACGTCCGCGATCGTCGCCCGCCTGCCGGCGGCGCAAGGTCGGCCGGCGGTCGCCTATCGGCAGGCGGGGGACGGTTATCTGCTGCTGGAGTACGGCGAGAACGTGCTGGACCTGGCGCTGAGGCTGCGCGTGCATTTGCTGATGCAGGCGCTGCAGGCCGATCCGATACCGGGTGTGCAGGAGTTGTCGCCCGGCGTGCGCTCGCTGCAGATCCGCTACGAGGGACGGCGCATCGCCCAATCGGAGCTGGTGGCCCGTCTGTTGCAGATCGAGCAGTCGCTGCCCGATGCGTCGCAGGTCAAGGTGCCCACGCGTGTCGTGTACCTGCCCATGGCTTTCGAGGACAGCGCGACGCTGGGCGCGGTCGACCGCTATCGCGAGACCGTGCGCGCCCAGGCGCCGTGGCTGCCGAACAACGTGGACTTCATCCAGCGGATCAATGGCCTGTCCTCGCGGGAGGAGGTCAAGCGCATCGTGTTCGACGCCAGTTACCTGGTGATGGGCCTGGGCGACGTCTATCTGGGCGCGCCGTGCGCGGTGCCGATCGATCCGCGCCATCGCCTGTTGACGTCGAAGTACAACCCGGCGCGTACCTTCACGGCGGAGGGCACGGTAGGCATCGGCGGGGTTTACATGTGCATCTACGGCATGGACTCGCCCGGCGGCTATCAGTTGGTCGGCCGCACGCTGCCCATCTGGAACAAGTTCCTGAAGAATCCGGTATTCCAGGACGAAAAGCCCTGGCTGCTGCGCTTCTTCGACCAGGTGCGCTTCTATCCGGTCAGCGAGGCCGAGCTGGATGGGATGAGAGCGGATTTCCGCGCGGGTCGTATCGGCCTGCGTCTCGAACAGGAGACGTTCGACTTCGCCGAATACGAACGCTTCCTGGCCGAGCAGGCCGACAGCATCGAATCGTTCCGTGCGCGGCAACGTTCGGCGTTCGAGGCGGAGGTGGCGCTCTGGCAGGCGGAGGACGGCGTTGCGCCGGCGCCGGAGCCGGCCGCCGACATCCTCGATGTGCCCCTGACCGCAGGCCAGAGCCTGGTGGCCGCCGACATGTCCGGCAGCGTGTGGAAGATTCCGGTCGAGGTCGGCCAGTCCGTGCGGGCGGGCGATCCGCTGGTGGTGATCGAGGCGATGAAGATGGAACTGGT
The DNA here is from genome assembly GCF_900078705.1 of Bordetella ansorpii. GTDB lineage: Bacteria > Pseudomonadota > Gammaproteobacteria > Burkholderiales > Burkholderiaceae_B > Bordetella > Bordetella ansorpii_A. The sequence goes on along the minus strand of NZ_FKIF01000006.1, from coordinate 285,565 downwards.
CGTGGCCGCGCCGAGGGCGGGCACGGTCGCCGCGATACACTGCGGCCCGGGCAAGCGGGTCGACATGGGCGATCCGCTCGTCGTGCTGGATGACGATACCGATTGAGGCGAGACCTGACATGCGAACGACCCTATTGATGGCGACGGGCCTGCGTCCGCTGGTGGCTGGCACGGGGTCGTTGGCCGATGCCGTGTACGAGCGTGTCAAAGAGGACCTGTTCGAGTTCCGCCTCTTGCCGGGCGACATGTTCAGCGAGGCCGACATGGTGGCGCGCCTGGGCGTCAGCCGCACGCCCATCCGGCAGGGGTTGGCGCGCCTGGAACGAGAGGGCTTCCTGCTGGTGCGCCAGCGCAGCGGCTGGCAGGTCCGTCCGTTCGATTTCGAGCGGTTCGAGGCCCTGTACGACGTGCGCATCGTGCTGGAGCTGGCCGCGGTGGACCGCCTCTGCGGGCGATCCGAGATGGATCCGACCGGCATCCTGGGCGCCCTTCAGGATGTCTGGCTCGTGCCGCCGGACCAGCGCATCCGTGATGGGAAACTGGTGGCCCAGCTCGACGAGGCCTTTCATTGCGCGCTGGTCGCCGCCGTGGGCAATTCGGAAATGGCGCAGATCCATCGCGACGTCACCGAGAAGATCCGCCTGGTGCGCCGCCTGGATTTCACCAAGGAGTACCGGGTGGACGCGACCTATGACGAGCACGCCGCGGTGCTGCGTGCCATCCTGGCCCGCAATGCCGAGCCCGCGCGCATCATGTTGAAGTCGCATATCGAGATCAGCAAGGCCGAGGTACGCAAGATCACCCTGCACATGCTGCACCAGGCCAGGAGCGGCCATCCTTGAACCGGCGATGGATCGGGGCAGGATTGGAATAAAGCGCGGCCCGCCATCGTCTGTAGGGGTGAGGTGCTTACTCAATGGGCCACCCCGGCCCGGTGCCCCGTCCCCAAAGGAGCCAGACATGTCCATCCGTACCGCAGCCGCCGCTTTCATCGCCGTCTCCGCCCTGTACGCCGCCGGCGCCCAGGCCCAGTCGCCCGCCATGACCAAGGATGGCATCCTGGTCGACCACAAGGGCATGACCCTCTACACGTTCGACAAGGACCAGGCCAACAGCGGCAAGAGCGTCTGCAACGGCCAATGCGCCACCAACTGGCCGCCCGTGGCGGCGGCCGCCGGCGCCAAGCCCGATGGCGACTGGAGCCTCGCCACGCGGGACGACGGCGCCAAGCAATGGGCCTACAAGGGCAAGCCGGTTTACCTGTTCATCAAGGACACCAAGGCGGGCGACAAGACCGGCGACGGCGTGGGCGGCGTCTGGCACGTCATCAAGCCCTGATAGCGGGAGGCCGGATCGCCATGCGCGCCGAGGACGAGGCCCGGATCGTGGCCTGCATCCCCAGCCTGCGGCGCTACGCGCGCGGCCTCACCGCGGACCGCGAGCAGGCCGATGACCTGGTCCAGGACACGCTGGAGCGTGCCTGGGGCCGGTTCTCGCGCTGGCAGCGGCGCGGCGAACTGCGCGCATGGATGTTCGGCATCATGCACAACCATTTCATCGACGGCCTGCGCGCCCAGCGGCGCCAGGCCGAGTACGGCGCCGAACCCGAAGTGCCCGAGATTCCGGTGCGCGCGGCGCAGGCCGATGGCCTGGAACTGCGCGACCTGGACCGCTGCCTGCAACGGCTGCCGGCCGACCTGCGCGAAGTGCTGCTGCTGGTCGCCGTCGAGGAGTTCAGCTACCGGGATGCCGCGCAGGTGCTGGACGTGCCGATCGGCACGGTCATGTCGCGCCTGTCCCGGGCCCGTGAAAGACTGGCCGCGCTGATGGCGCGGCCTGAAGAGGAAGCCCGGCCATCCAGCCGGCTGCAAAGCGTCAAATGACATGAGCGACGAAACCCTGCGCGCCGTCCCGGCCACCGGGACGCCCATCACCGAAGCCGATCTGCATGCCTGTGCGGACGGCCAACTGCCCGAGGCGCGCCGCGCCGAGGTCGCCGCCTTCCTGGCGCAGCAGCCCGAGGCGCGCCAGCGCGTCGATGGCTGGCGCCGGCAGAACGATGCCCTGCGCGAGCTGCTCGATCCCGTGCTGGACGAGCCCTTGCCGTTGCGCCTGCCCTTGTCCCCACCGCGACGCACGTCGGTTTCCGAGCGGCGCTGGGGAGCGCTGGCGGCCGGCCTGGCGGTTGCCGTGGCCAGTGCCAGCGCGGCGTGGTTCGTGCGCGGCGCGGTGGACGCGCACGAGGCGCTCATCGCGCCTGCGCCCGTGTCGGCCGCCGATGGCGCTTCCTTTGCGCGCCGCGCCGCCGTGGCCCATGCCGTCTTCGCGGCCGACGTGCGGCGCCCCGTCGAGGTCGGCGCCGACCAGGAACAGGCCCTGGTCACGTGGCTGACCAAGCGGCTGGGCGCGTCGGTGAAGGCGCCGGCATTGAGCGGCGTAGGCTACGAGTTGGTCGGTGGCCGCCTGCTGCCCGGCGGGCAAGGCCCCGTGGCGCAGTTCATGTACTCGGCGCCCGACGGTCAGCGGCTGACGCTGTACGTGACGCGCGAGGCCACCGGCAACCAGACCGCGTTCCGCTTCACGCAGGACGGCCCGGTGCGGGTGTTCTATTGGGTCGAGGGCAGCTTCGGCTACGCCCTGTCGGGCGAGATCGACCGCGCCACGCTGCAGCGCGTGGCGGACGAGGTGTACAGGCAGCTCAGTTGAGCAGGCTCTAGTCCCTGCCGCGCGTGGCCGTCACGCCGGCCGACGCAGATGCGATGGCTGCCACGCCCAGCCACTGGGCAAGCGTCAGCGTCTCGCCCAGGAACACCAGGCCGGACAGGGCCGCGCAAGCCGCTTCCAGGCTGAGCAGCGTGCCGAACACGCGGGCCGGCAAGCGGGCCAGCACCCAGACTTCCAGCCCGTAGGGCAGGGCGCTGGACAATAGCGCGACCCCCAGCGCGTATGGCAGGATCTCCAGCGAGAACAATGCCGTGCCGCCTTGCGCCAGGCCGAGCGGCAGCACCGCCGCGGCGGCCACGATGGAGGCCAGGGCCACCATGGGCACGCCGCCCTTCAGGCTGGCGCGCCGGCCGTACACGATGTAGGCCGCCCAGCATACGCCGGCGGCCGCGGCGAAGAACACGCCCCAGGGGTCGAGCGCGCCGCCGCCCCCGTCGTGCGGCAGCAGCACCCACAGGCCGCAGGCCGCCAGCACGATCCACAGCAAGTCGGTGGCGCGGCGCGACGACAACACGGCCAGCACCAGGGGGCCGGTGAATTCGATCGCCACCGCGATGCCCAGCGGGATGCGTTCCACCGACATATAGAACAGCAGGTTCATGCCCGCCAGCGACAGCCCGTAGGGCAAGGCGGCCAGCCAGCCGGCGCGGTCCATCCTCAGGCGCCAGGGCCGCATCGCCAGCGTCAGCATGATCGCGGAGAACAGCAGTCGCAGCGCCGAGGTGCCGATGGCGCCCGCGGCGGGAAAGAGCGTCTTGGCAAGCGCCGCGCCGCCCTGGATGGAGATCATCGCGATCACCAGCAAGGTAATGGGCAGCAGGGCGCTCTGGCGGGGGGTGGAGCGTGTGGCGGAGGTCATGATGCGGGCCGCCTCGATGCGGCGGTGCCATTCTACGTGAGCGGCTGGGTGCGCAAGTGCGTTCCGGGGCCCGTACATGCAGCGGCATTGCGCGCAGGCCGTCAAATGGTGCGCGTTGCCCCTGGCCGTGGCGCGACGCCCGTCTGCGTGGTGCCTGGCACGCAGGGCCACCGGCCGGATCCCTGACGTTTTCTTGAGGCCAGTGGCATGCATGGACAGCGCACCGGCCCGGGAGTAGGCTTCCCGGTTTCCTTCATCCGCCTTGCCGGGGCCGCCCGGCCATTCCTTCATGGATCTCCCCGAGCATTCCCAGGCGCCGGACACCGCGCCGCCGCCCACCCGCCTCGAACTGTTCCTCGGTTTCCTGACGCTGGGCATGACCGCCTTCGGCGGCGCGTTGCCGTTGGCGCGCAGCATGGTGGTCGAGCGCCGCCGCTGGCTCAGCGGGCTGGAATTCAGCGAGTTGCTGGGCCTGTGCCAGTTCCTGCCGGGGGGCAACATCATCAACATGTCGGTGGCCATCGGCATGAAGTTCCGGGGGCCCTCGGGCGCCTTCGCCGCGCTGATGGGCCTGATCGCCGTGCCCACCGCCGTGGTCATCATGCTGGGCGTGGTGTATGACCGCTACAGTTCCGATCCCCACGTGCAGCACGTCTTCGCCGGCCTGGCCGCGGCGGCGGCGGGGTTGCTGGTGGCCATGGCCGTCAAGATCGTGATGCCGCTGCGGCGCAGCGTGGTGGGCCTGCTGCTGGCGCTGGCGGGTTGCCTGGCGATCGCGGTGCTGCGCCTGCCGCTCTTGCCGACCATGCTGGTGTTGACGCCGGTCAGCGTGCTGCTGGTGCGGAGGCCCGGAAAATGAGCGCCACGTTGATCGCACTGGCGGTGATCTTCACCCAGCTGTCGCTGCTGGCGTTCGGCGGCGGCAACACCATCCTGCCGGAAATGCAGCGCCAGGTCGTCGAGATACACGGCTGGATGTCCGCCGCCGATTTCAGCGCGCTGTTCGCGCTCAGCCAGGCCGCGCCCGGCCCCAACCTGATGATCGTGCCGCTGGTGGGCTGGCACGTGGCCGGCTGGGCGGGCATGCTGGTGACCTCGCTGGCCAAGTTCGGGCCGTCTTCGCTGCTGACGATGATCGTGATGGGCCTGTGGGAGCGTTTCCGCCACAAGCCCTGGCGCGCCCGGTTGCAGGCGGGCCTGGTGCCCGTGACCGCCGGCATGGTGGCCGCCAGCGCCTGGCTGATCGTCGAGACCTCGGTGCACGACTGGCTATTGGCGGTGATCGCGGCGGGCACCGCGGCGGTGTCGGTGCTGACGCGCGTGCATCCGCTGTGGATGCTGATGGCGGGGGGACTGCTGGGGTTGGCGGGAAGTTTCTAGGCAGAGGTAGGGATGTTTCTGCCCGAGCATCAAGAACTGGCATGCCAGGACTGCCGCGTACTCACTTCTGTGGCAGCACGATTTCGCTAGGCACCCCATCCCTGATCTTCAAGCCGTCGCCAACCGCCATAGCGATGTCACCTCCCTGGACCGTTCCGCATGCAGCGGATCGGTGGCGTCCGCCGCGCGGCCGTGGCGCGGCTTGGCGTCCATGCGCTCCAGCACCTTCAGGCCCGCCGCATCGATCCAGGCCAGCAGGTCGCCCGGGGCGCGCAGTTGCAGGCGCTCGGCCAGGTCGGACATGATCAGCCAGCCTTCGCCATCCGGCGTCAGATGGTCGCGCAAGCCTTGCAGGAAGCCGCGCAACATGCGGCTGTCGGGGTCGTAGACCGCGTGCTCCAGCGGCGATCCGGGCTTGGCCGGCAGCCAGGGCGGGTTGCACACGATCAGCGGCGAGGTGCCGGTGGGGAACAGGTCGGCGCGCTTGACCAGGATGCGTTGCTTCAAGCCCAGGCGGCCCACGTTGTCTTTCGCGCAGGCCAGCGCGCGGTCGTCCTGGTCGGTGGCGATGATGCGTTTCACGCCCAGCTTGGTCAGCACGGCCGCCAGCACGCCGGTGCCCGTACCCACGTCGAACGCCAGTTCGTCGGTGGGAAGCGGCGCGCGGGCGATCAGGTCCAGATACTCGCCGCGCACCGGCGAGAACACGCCATAGTGCGGATGGATGCGCCCGGCCAGCGGGCCGATTTCCACGCCCTTGTGGCGCCACTCGTGCGCGCCGATCAGGCCTTGCAGTTCGCGCAGCGAGATCGCGTAGGCCTCGGCCACGTCGCCATAGACTTCCTGGCAGGCCGCTTGCACGTCGGGCGCGCGCCGCAGCGTGATGGAATGGTCCGCCTGCACCGGCACCAGCAGCATGCCCAGCGTGCGCGCCCGCTGCGCCTGCGCCATGCGATAGCGGTTGAAGCGGTCACGCGGTTCGCCCTCGATGGGCTTGGCGCGCTTGTCGATGCGCCGCGCGATGGCCTGCAGCAACAGCCGCGCGTTCTGGAAGTCGCCTTGCCAGAGCAGCGCGGTGCCCTCGCTGGCCAGCCGGAACGCCGCGTCGGCCGCCAGGGTGTCGTCGGCGGTGATCACGCGCACGGGCGGCGGCAGGCCGCGTTCGGAACGCCAGCGCAACTGATGTTCGGCGCCGGATTCGGTCCAGGTCAGGAGGGGGAAGGGGGATTGTTCAGTCACGGAGTGGTCGACGTCCGCATGCCGGGCGGCACGCAAATGCGGGTAGATGGCGGGAGCGCCGTTTCCGTCATTTTAGCTTGGCGCAGATCGGGGTTCTCGGGCGCCGCGGCCACGGCTGCGGACTCTCGTCCTCGCGCTGCGGACGCGACTTCTCCGCCATGACCGCGGCTCAGGCCGTCTTATACCGGCCTTCGTGCAAGGCACCCCGCATCCGATGGGCAGGATACGTCCGTCGCATTGATGTGCCGGGAGCCGTAGGCGTGCCGGAGAAGTCGCGCCCGCAGCGCGAAAGCGCGAGGACGGGACTTCGCAGGTACGTCTACGGCGTCTTGGGAACTCAACAATACAAGCGCTGCGAGCAAGCGCCGTTGGTCAGTGAAACAACACCACCGCCTTCTGCAACGTGATCCAGATCCCCCAGGCCAACGGGATCCCCACGCAGGCCCACGCCGCCAGCACCAGCGCCATCGGCGTGCGGAACGTCGACGTCGACTGTCCCCGCACCTCGGCTGCCGCCGCCCGCTCGTGCGCCAGCGCCTTCTCGCGCGCCAGTTCCTCGTCCGTCATGAAGTACTTCCTGTCCACGGGCCGGATCGCCAGGTTGCACAGGAAGCCCAGCACCAGCATCCCGGCCAGGATGTACATCGTGATGTCGTACACCTGCGCGCGCGGCACGCCCAGCGACAGCTGGTACTCGCGGATGTAGTTCACCAGCACCGGCCCGAAGATCCCCGCCGCCGACCACGCCGTCAGCAGCCTGCCGTGGATCGCGCCCACCATCTGCGTGCCGAACAGGTCGGCCAGGTAGGCAGGCACCGTGGCGAAGCCGCCGCCGTACATCGACAGGATGATGCAGAACGCGCCCACGAACAGCGCCAGCGACCCGGCATGCGCCGACCACGGAATCGACGCGTACAGCACGAAGCCCAGCACGAAGAAGGTCAGGTAGGTCAGCTTGCGGCCCAGCTTGTCCGACAGGCTGGCCCAGAAGAAGCGGCCGCCGATGTTGAACAGGCTGAGCAGGCCGGTGAAGCCCGCGGCGATGGCGGCGATGGCGGCCAGTTGCGCCTTGTCCAGGTCGGCGTAGCCCAGTTGCGGCTTGTCGATCAGGATGCCGCCGAACACTTCCTGCAGGAGCGGCGAGGCCATGCCCAGGATGCCGATGCCGGCCGTCACGTTCAGGCACAGCACCAGCCACACCAGCCAGAACTGCGGAATGCTCCACACGCGCTTCACGTGCACGTGGCCCTGGGTGATCATGGCGTTGTTCGCCTGGCTGGCGGGCGGCGTCCAGCCTTCCGGCTTCCAGCCCGTGGGCGGCACGCGGTAGCCCATGGCGCCCGACATCATGAACACGAAGTAGATGATCGCCATGGTCAGGAAGGTCTGCCACACGCCGGGCGAAGTGGGCGTGGCGAAGTGGCGCATCAGCAGGTCGGCCAGCGGAGCGCCGATCATCGCGCCGCCGCCGAAGCCCATGATGGCCATGCCGGTCGCCATGCCGCGCCGGTCGGGGAACCACTTGATCAGCGTGCTGACGGGCGAGATATAGCCCAGCCCCAGCCCGATGCCGCCGATCACGCCCGAGCCCAGCCACAGCATCCACATCTGGTGCAGGTAGACGCCGATGGCCGAAACGACCAGGCCGCCGCACCAGCACACGGCCGACACCACGCCGGCCTTGCGCGGGCCGGCGCGTTCCAGCCAGCCGCCCCACAGCGCCGCCGAGCAGCCCAGCAGCACGAAGAACAGCGTGTACATCCAGCCCATCGTGGAAATCTTCCAGTCGCACGAGGTGGTGAACAGTTCGGCCAGCAGGCTCATGTCCTTGGGGCAGGCCAGCGGCGCCGAGCCGCCCACGGCCCGCGACAGCGGCAGCCAGAAGACGGAGAAACCATACGCCATGCCGATGCACAGGTGGATGGCGAGGGCGGCGGGCGGCACCAGCCATCGGCTGAAGCCGGGGCCGGCGATGGTGCGCTCCTTGGCCAGGATGCCCGGGCGCGGGCCCGGCAGGTCGAGCGTGGTGGACTGGCTCATTGTGGGTCTCCTCCTAGGTCGCGGCTGTCTGCCGCTTTTGTATGTAATCGTTCTGCGTCGATGAATCGGATCACGCTGCGCCTTCGGACTGCTGCTTTTCAAGGGGGCGGTATTCTGCCCCGGCCCGGTACGAAGGGGAACGCGGGTGTCGTGCCTAAACCCCGCGCGGCGTCAGGCGGGCGCGTTGCGCCGTCACCGTCGCCAGCACCAGGGGGTGCAATTGCTGCGCGCCGGCGTCGCCGTCCGGATGGTCCGCCAGGAAATCCAGCAGGGCGTGGCGCATGCGCGGTTCCCAGAATTTCTGGATGTGGTTGGCCACGCCTTCGGCGGCTTCGTCGCGGTCGGGCAGGGCCGCGAAGAAATCGCCGATGCGGTTGGCCATGCGGATCAGGTTGCCGATATCCATGTGGGCTGCGCCATTAGGGAACGATGCGTTCGGGATGGGTGTAGATCGACGCGTCGGCCTGCCGCATGAAACCCAGCAGCGTCAGGTTGGCGCGTTGCGCGGTGCGGATGGCCAGCGCCGTGGGGGCGGACACCGCCGCCAGCACGCCGGCGCCGGCCGACGCGGCCTTCTGCACCATTTCGAAGCTGGCGCGGCTGGACACCAGGATCATGCCGGCCGAGGCGTCGCGCCCTTCGCGGGCCAGGGCGCCGATCAGCTTGTCCAGCGCGTTGTGGCGGCCCACGTCCTCGCGCACCCGCTCGATCGTGCCGTCCAGCCGGGCCCAGCCCGCGGCATGGGTGGCGCCGGTCAGGTCGTGCAGGGACTGGCGCGTGCGCATCTCGCGCATGGCCCGCAGCACCGCGCCCACGGCGATCGGCGCGTTGGCCGTGACGGAGGGCACGTCGCGCAGCACTTCGGGCAGGGTCTCGACCCCGCACAGCCCGCAGCCGGTGCGCCCGGCCATGGCGCGCCGGCGCTCGCGCAGGCGCACGGCGCAGGCGGTGGCGATCTCCAGTTCGACCACGATGCCGTCGCATTGCGGCCGCAGTTCGATGCCACGCACGTCCGAGGCGCTGCCGACGATGCCCTCGGTCAGGGCGAAGCCCATCGCGAAGTCCTCCAGGTCGGCCGGCGTGGCCAGCATGGTGGCGTGGCTGATGCCGTTGAACTCCAGCGCCACCGGGGTTTCCTCGGCGACGTGGTCGTCCTGCGGCTTAGGCGCGAGGGCGCCCGCGCGCACGCGGGTGATGCGCACCTGGGCGCTGTCGGTGCGGGGGGCTTGAGAGTCGGGCATGCGGTCCATGGCGGGTAGGCGTTTATTTCCCGCTGAGCGCCGCTTCGTTCTCGCGGGCCCGTTCGCGCAGCAGCTTTTCCTGGATGTCGGAGAAGCGCGTCCATTGGCGCTGCCACTCGGAAGGCTGCGACACGCGGGTCACCTGCACCGCCGTCACCTTGTACTCGGGGCAGTTGGTGGCCCAGTCCGAGTTGTCGGTGGTGACGACGTTGGCGCCCGATTCGGGGAAGTGGAACGTGGTGTATACCACGCCCGGCTGCACCCGGTCGGTGATGATGGCGCGCAGCACGGTCTGGCCCGCCCGGCTCTGGATGCCCACCCAGTCGCCGTCGTCCACGCCACGGTCTTCCGCGTCCTGCGGGTGCATCTCCAGCAGGTCCTCGCTGTGCCAGGCCACGTTGGGCGTGCGGCGCGTCTGCGCGCCCACGTTGTACTGCGACAAGATGCGCCCCGTGGTCAGCAGCAGCGGGAACTTGCGCGTGCTGCGCTCGTCGGTCGGGATGTACTGCGTGATCATGAACTTGCCCTTGCCGCGCACGAAATGGTCGATGTGCATGATGGGCGTGCCCTCGGGCGCATTGTCGTTGCAGGGCCATTGCAGGCTGCCAAGACGGTCCAGCTTCTCGTAGCTCACGCCGGCGAACGTGGGCGTCAGCCGCGCGATCTCTTCCATGATCTGGCGCGGATGCGTGTAGTCCATGCGGTAGCCCAGCGCGTTGGACAGCGCCACCGTCACTTCCCAGTCCGCCTTGCCGTTCCTGGGCTCCATCACCTTGCGCACGCGCGAGATGCGGCGCTCGGCGTTGGTGAAGGTGCCGTCCTTCTCCAGGAACGACGAACCCGGCAGGAACACGTGCGCGTACTTGGCGGTCTCGTTCAGGAACAGGTCCTGCACCACGATGCATTCCATCGAGGCCAGCGCGGCGGCGACGTGCTGCGTGTTCGGATCGGACTGCACGATGTCCTCGCCCTGGCAGTACAGGCCCTTGAAACTGCCGGCCAGCGCCGCCTCGAACATGTTGGGAATGCGCAGGCCCGGCTCGGGCTGCAGCGTCACGCCCCAGTCCGCTTCGAACTGCGCGCGCACCCCGTCGTCCGAGATGTGGCGGTAGCCCGGCAGTTCGTGCGGGAACGAGCCCATGTCGCAAGAGCCCTGCACGTTGTTCTGGCCCCGCAGCGGGTTCACGCCCACGCCTTCGCGGCCGACGTTGCCGGTGGCCATGGCCAGGTTGGCGATACCCATGACGGTGGTCGAGCCCTGGCTGTGTTCGGTCACGCCCAGGCCGTAGTAGATGGAGCCGTTGCCGCCGGTGGCGTACAGCCGCGCGGCGCCGCGCACGGCGTCGGCCGGCACGCCGGTGGTGGCTGCCATCGCCTCGGGCGAATTCTCGGGGCGCGACACGAACTCGCGCCATTCGTTGAAGGCCTTGGTGTCGCAGCGCTCGGCCACGTAGGCCTCGTCGATCAGGCCCTCGGTGGCGATGACGTGCGCCAGCGAGGACAGCAGGGCCACGTTGGTGCCGGGCCGCACCTGCAGGTGGTAGTCGGCCTTGATGTGCGGCGAGCTGACCAGCTCGATGCGGCGCGGGTCGATGACGATCAGCCGCGCGCCCTGGCGCAGGCGCCGCTTCAGGCGCGAGGCGAACACGGGATGGCCGCTGCTGGGGTTGGCGCCCATCACGATCACCACGTCGGTGTGCATCACCGAGTCGAAGGTCTGCGTGCCGGCGGATTCGCCCAGCGTCTGCTTCAGCCCGTAGCCCGTGGGCGAATGGCACACGCGGGCGCAGGTATCGACGTTGTTGGTGCCGAAGGCGGCGCGCACCAGCTTCTGCACCAGCCAGGTCTCTTCGTTGGTGCAGCGCGAGGACGTGATGCCGCCGATGGCGTCGCGGCCGAACTGCCCCTGGATGCGGCGGAATTCCGACGCCGCGTAGCCGATGGCCTCGTCCCACGACACTTCCTGCCACGGATCGCTGATGTGCTTGCGGATCATGGGCTTCAGCACGCGCTCCTTGTGCGTGGCGTAGCCCCAGGCGAAGCGGCCCTTCACGCACGAGTGGCCGCGGTTGGCCTGGCCGTCCTTCCACGGCACCATGCGCACCACTTCCTGGCCCTTCATGTCCGCCTTGAAGGCGCAGCCCACGCCGCAGTAGGCGCAGGTGGTCACCACCGAGTGCTCGGCCTGCCCCATCATGATGACGGTCTTCTCCTGCAGCGTCGCGGTGGGACAGGCCTGCACGCAGGCGCCGCACGACACGCATTCGCTTTCCAGGAAGGCTTCGTCCTGGCCTGCCGACACGCGCGAGTCGAAGCCCTTGCCCGAGATGGTCAGCGCGAAGGTGCCCTGCGTTTCCTCGCAGGCGCGCACGCAGCGGTTGCAGACAATGCACTTGGACGGGTCGTACGTGAAGTACGGATTGGATTCGTCCTTGGCCTCGTGCCGGTGGTTCGCGCCTTCGTAGCCGTACCGCACGTTGCGCAGGCCCACCACGCCGGCCATGTCCTGCAGTTCGCAGTCGCCGTTGGCGGGACAGGTCAGGCAATCGAGCGGATGGTCGGAGATGTACAGTTCCATCACGCCGCGCCGCAGGTCATGCAGCTTGGGCGTCTCGGTGTACACGACCATGCCTTCTTCCACGGGCGTGGTGCACGAGGCGGGATAGCCGCGGCGGCCATCGATCTGCACCAGGCACAGGCGGCACGAGCCGAAGGCTTCCAGGCTGTCGGTGGCGCACAGCTTGGGGATGTTGATGCCGGCCTGCGCGGCGGCGCGCATCACCGAGGAGCCCTCGGGCACCGAGATCTCCTGGCCGTCGATGGTCAGGGTGATCAGCTTTTCGGACACCCGGGCCGGGGTGCCCAGGTCGCGGTCGCGCTTGACGACGGTTTCGAGCATGGCGTGATCTCCTTCAAGCCGCCGTCGTGGCGGCGTGGTCGGCGGACACGCCGAAGTCTTCGGGGAAGTGATTCAGCGCGGACAGCACCGGGTACGGCGCCATCCCGCCCAGCGCGCACAGCGAGCCGCCCAGCATGGTGTCGCACAGGTCGCGCAGCAGATGCACCTGCTGTTCGCGCGCGGGACCGCCCGCGGCGATCTTGTCCAGCGTTTCGACGCCGCGCGTCGATCCGATACGGCAGGGCGTGCACTTGCCGCACGACTCCACCGCGCAGAACGCCATGGCGTAGCGGGCCATGCGCAGCATGTCGACGCTGTCGTCGAAGGCCACCAGGCCACCGTGGCCGATCATGGCCGAGATCTTGGCATAGGCCTCGTAGTCCAGCGGCACGTCCCATTGCGATTCGGGCAGGTAGGCGCCCAGCGGTCCGCCCACCTGCACCGCGCGCAATGGCCGCCCGGTGGCGCTGCCGCCGCCGAAGCCGTACAGCAGGTCGCGCAGCGTCAGGCCGAAGGCCTTTTCCACCAGCCCGCCGTGCTTCAGGTTGCCGGCCAGCTGGAAGGGCAGGGTGCCCTGCGAGCGGCCCACGCCGTAGTTTCGGTAGAAGGCCGCGCCGCGCGCCAGGATGATGGGCACGGAGGCCAGCGAGATCACGTTGTTGATGACGGTGGGCTTGCCGAACAGGCCGCGCATGGCGGGCAGCGGCGGCTTGGCGCGCACCACGCCGCGCTTGCCTTCCAGGCTTTCCAGCAGCGAGGTCTCTTCGCCGCAGATGTAGGCGCCCGCGCCCTTGCGCACTTCCAGGTCGAAGCGCCGCCCGCTGCCGTGCGCGTCGTCGCCCAGCCAGCCGGCGTCGCGGGCGCGCTCGATGGCGGCTTCCAGCGTGGCGATGGCGTGCGGATACTCGGAGCGCACGTAGAGGTAGCCCATCGTCGCCTGCACGGCCAGGCCGGCGATGGTCATGCCTTCGATCAGCACGTACGGATCGCCTTCCATCAGCAGCCGGTCGGCGAAGGTGCCCGAGTCGCCCTCGTCGGCATTGCACACGATGTACTTCTGGTCGGCGGGCGAGGACAGCACCGTCTTCCACTTGATGCCCGTGGGAAAGGCCGCGCCGCCCCGGCCGCGCAGGCCGGATTGCGTGACTTCGTCCACGATCGCCTGCGGCGTCATGCCGATGGCGCGGCGCACGCCCGCCATGCCGCCGTGGGCCAGGTAGTCCTCGGTGGACAGCGGGTCGGTGATGCCGACCCGCGCGAAGGTCAGGCGCTCCTGGTTCTTCAGGTAGGGAATGTCGTCGGTGAGGCCGTGGCACAGCGCGTGCGCGCCGCCTTGCAGCCAGCCCGCATCGAACAGGGCCGGCACGTCCTCGGGCTGCACAGGGCCATAGGCGATGCGGCCGGCCGGTGTCGCCACCTCGACCAGCGGTTCGAGCCACAGCAGGCCGCGCGAGCCGTTGCGCACCAGTTTCACGGCCTGGCCGCGTTGCTTCGCCTCGTGCTCGATGGCCGTGGCGACCGCGTCGGCGTCCATGGCCAGCGCGGCGGCATCGCGGGGAAGGTAGAGGGTGACGGGATTCATTGCACACCCTCCGCGTCGCGCGCCGCGTCCAGCAGGCGGTCCAGGCGGGCCGGCGTGACCCGCGCGTGCGGCCGGCCGTCCAGCATCACCGCGGGCGACTGGGCGCACAGGCCCAGGCAATAGACCGGTTCGAGCGTGAAGGCGCCGTCGCCGCTGGTGGCATGGAAATCGCAGCCCAGGCGTTCGCGGGCATGGTCGGCCAGGCGCTCGGCGCCCAGGGCCTGGCAGGATTCGGCGCGGCACACCGCCAACGTGTGCCGGCCATGCGGCGCCTGGCGGAAATGCGGATAGAAAGTGATGACGCCGTGCACTTCGGCCCGGGACAGGTGCAGCGCCTCGGCGATCAGCGCCACCGTCTCGGGCGGAATACAGCCCAGGTCTTCCTGGATGCCGTGCAGGATGGGCAGCAGCGCGCCGGGCTGGTCTTTCAACCGGGCCAGCACGCGCGCGGCGGCGGCGATGTCGGCGGATTCGGACGACTGGGCATCCGCCAGGGATTGCGGGCCCCCGCGGGCGGCGCCCGTGGACGACAGATCGGACCTGGCCTCGCGCTGGCGCATGGCTTGTCTCCTTTATGGCCCGCCTTCGGACGGGTCCTGTTCGTGATTGCCTTGGCGTCTGTGCGTGATTAATATGCTTGAAAAAACATATTAATAAAGTCGAGACCCCGATGGCGCTAACTCTAATCCTGAAATTTCAGCGTCTCAATAAGAAATAAATGACATATAAGTTCCAACTGGGCCTGCGCCCGCAATGGCTGCTGTCCGGCACGCCCGAAGACGGCGACCTGCCGCTGCAGGACGTGCTGGCGCTGTTGTCGGCCATCGACGCCACCGGCAACATCGCCGGCGCCTGCCGCGCCTGTGGGCTGTCGTACCGGCATGCCTGGGGCGTGCTGCGCCGTTTCGAGGGCATCTTCGGCACCCAGTTGCTGATCACCAAGCGCCGCCAGGGCACCACCCTGTCCGAATTCGCGCAGCGGCTCCTGTGGGCCAATCGGCGCATCGAAGCCCGCCTGATGCCCACGCTGGAAAGCATGGCATCCGAGTTGCAGGAGGAACTGCAGCGCCTCCTGCCGCAAAGCGTGCCGCACCTGCGCCTGCATGCCAGCCACGGCTTCGCCGTCGAGGCGCTGATGCAGCACATGGGCGGCCGCAGCCCCGGCCTGGAACTGCGCTACCGCACGGCCATCGAGGCGCTGGCCTCGCTGGAGCGCCGCGAATGCGACCTGGCTGGTTTCCAGATCCCCTGCGGCGATTTCGAGGCCGCCATCATGTCCCGCTACGCCGCCTGGCTGCACCCCGACGACTACCTGCTGATCCACCTGGCCACGCGCAGCACCGGCCTGTTCGTGCAGCCCGGGAACCCCAAGCACATCGACGGCATGGCCGACCTGGCGCGCCCCGACGTCCGCTTCGTCAACCGCCAGATCGGTTCCAGCACGCGCTACCTGGTCGGCGTGATGCTGGAGCGCGCAGGGGTCTCGATCAGCCAGGTGCAGGGGTACGAAACCAACGAGTTCACCCACATGGCGATCGCCGCGCACATCGCCAGCGGCATGGCGGATACCGGGGTGGGCGTGGAAACGGCAGCCTGGCGGTTCGGGCTGGATTTCATCCCGCTGGTGCGCGAGCGCTACTTCTTCGCCATCCGGAAGACGTCGCTGGACACGCCCGCCATGCAGGACCTGCTGGCCATCATGCGCAGCGCGGAGTACGTCGGGTATGTCGGGCAACTGATCGGCTATGACGCCACGGAAACCGGCCGCCTGCAGACGATACGAGAGGCCTTCCCAACGACAAGGCAGTGACGACAAGGCACTGAGGCCGGAAAACCCGGGACAGCGCCAGCCATGGACCATGACGGAGCGTTCGCGCCCGCCGCGCTATGATTTCCCCATGACGAAAGTGATTTTCCTGGCCGATCGCCGTCCAAACGACGGCACAGCAGCGTTCCCCGCCGGTCCCGTGCCCGCGCCGGGCCAGGACCTGCTCGACCGCCGGGCCAGGCCGCTGCGCGACCTGCGCATCTCGGTCACCGACCGCTGCAATTTCCGCTGCACCTATTGCATGCCGCGCGAAGTGTTCGACGGCAACTACACCTTCATGCCGCATTCCGCGCTGCTCAGCTTCGAGGAGATCGCGCGGCTGGCCGGCGTGTTCGCCCGGCAGGGCACGGAGAAGATCCGGCTTACCGGCGGCGAACCCCTGCTGCGCAAGAACATCGAGACGCTCGTCGGGTTGCTGGCCGAGCTGCGCACGCCGGAAGGACGGCCGCTGGACCTGACCTTGACCACCAACGGCGTGCTGCTGGCCCGCAAGGCGCGCGCGCTGAAAGCGGCGGGCCTGAACCGCGTCACCGTCAGCCTCGACGCGCTCGATCCCACCCTGTTCGCGCGCATGAGCGACAGCCAGTTCACGCCCGATGACGTGCTGCGCGGCATCGATGCCGCAGCCGAGGCGGGGCTGTCGCCCGTGAAGATCAACATGGTGGTGCGGCGCGGCGTCAACGACGACCAGGTCGTGGCCATGGCGCGGCGTTTCCGCAATACCGGACACGTGCTGCGCTTCATCGAATACATGGACGTCGGCAGCACCAATGGCTGGAACCTGACCGAGGTGCTGCCCAGCGCCGACGTGCTGGCGCGCATCGGCTCGGTGTGGCCCCTGGCGCCGCTGCAGACCGATCCCATGGGCCGCGTGGCCGAGCGCTGGCGCTACCTGGACGGCGGCGGCGAGATCGGCGTCATCTCCAGCGTGTCGCATGCCTTCTGCGAAGGCTGTACGCGCGCGCGCCTGTCGCCCGAGGGCAAGCTGTTCCTGTGCCTGTTCGCCACGCAGGGCCACGACCTGCGCGACCCGCTGCGCTCAGGCGCATCCGACGAACAATTGGCCGCGCGCCTGGCGTCGGTCTGGGGGGCGCGCGCCGACAACTATTCCGAGCGGCGCGCGGGGCATGCGTCGGATTCCGATCCGGCGGGGCCCGCGCCGCGCAAGGTCGAGATGAGCTACATCGGTGGCTGAGCGCCCATCGTCCCGGGCCGGCATCGGCGGCCTGATCCTGGCGGGCGGACGCGGTGCGCGGCTGGGCGAGGCCGACAAGGGCTGGCTGGAGCTGGCCGGCGTGCCGCTGGTGCGGCGCGTGGCGCTGCGCCTGGCGCCGCAGGTCGAGGGCCTGCTGATCAGCGCCAACCGCAATCTCGAACGTTATGCGGCCGTGGGCAGGGTATTGTCCGACGATGACGGCCTGCCGGCCTGGTCAGGCCCGTTGGCGGGCGTCGCGGCGGGCCTGGCGGCCTGGCCGGGGCGTTGGCTGGTCACCGCATCTTGCGATACGCCGTTCCTGCCCGCCGATCTGGCGCCACGCCTGGTGCGCGCGGCGCAGGCGCAAGGCGCGCCCATCGCCGTGGCCTGCGCGCAGGGCCGCCGGCATTCGGTGTGCATGGCGGTCCGCACGGACCAGGCGCCCGGACTGCGCGACTATCTGCTGGCCGGAGACCGCAAGGTCGAGCTATGGCAGCAACGCGCGGGCGTGATCGACGTGGCCTTCGACGATGCCGCCCCGCATGCCTTCCTGAACATCAATACGGCGCAGGAGCTGTCGGAAGCCGGGCGTTACGCCGCAGACTCCTAGGCCAGCCAGTGCCGCAGGTCGTAGTAGGGCACCTGTGCGCCGTCCTGCACCAGCACATCGGCCGGCAGACGGGCCAGCCCGGTCGCCCACGGCAGGGAACTGATGACGCCCGATCCCTGATTGCCGTAAGGCGTCAGTTCCATGCCGCCATCCGGCAGCGCATGCGCCTGCACCCGCACGAACTCCTCGCGGCTGTCCTGGCGCGGCCGTTCGATGCGCAGCGCGGCGCGCGACAGTGGCGGATGGATCTCGGTGCGGCCCTGCATGCGGCGCAGCATCGGCGACACCAGCACGGCGAACACCGCGTAGGCGGACACCGGGTTGCCCGGCAGGCACACCAGCGGCGTGCCTTCGATGCGGGCCAGCGCCACCGGCTTGCCCGGCTTCATGCGTACCTTCCACAGCGTCAGTTCGCCGCCCAGGGATTCGATGGCGGGCTTGACCAGGTCTTTCTCGCCCACCGACACGCCGCCCACGCTCAGCACCAGGTCGCAGTCGTCCACCAGCGTCTGCAACGCGGCCTGCAGGTCGGACTCTTCATCGCGGGCGTGCAGCGCCTGCGTCAGCTCGGCGCCGATGCCGCGCACCAGCGCGCCCAGCATGCTGGCGTTCGAGTTGTAGATCTGCTGGGTGGCGCGCGCGGCGCCCGGCGGCACCAGTTCGTCGCCCGTGGTCAGCACGCCCACGCGCAGCTTCGCGTAGACCTGCACGTCCGCCAGGCCCTGCGAGGCCAGCAGCGCCACGTGCGCGGCCTGCAGCACGGTGCCCGCGGCCAGCAGCGGCCGGCCCGCGCGGGTATCCTCGCCACGGCGGCGGATGTGCTGGCCCAGCGCGCGGGGCGCTTCGGTGATCTCGACGTGGCCGTCGGCCTCGCGCGTGTCTTCCTGGACGATGACCGTGTCGGCGCCTTCCGGAATCAGGCTGCCGGTGAACAGGCGCGCGGCCTGGCCGGGCGCCAGCGGCCGGGGCATGTCGCCCGCGTAGATGCGCTGCTGGATGGGCAGGCGCGCGCCGGGCTGGTAGTCGGCATGGCGGATGGCGTAGCCGTCCATGGCGCTGTTGTCCGCCGGCGGCAGATCAAGCGTGGCGTCCAGCGGGACGGCCAGCACGCGGCCCGGTGCCTCGGCCAGCGAGACGGTTTCGGTGCGGGTGGGAGCGGGCGCGGCGTCGGCCAACTGGGCCTGTGCCTGATCGAATTCGAGCATGGAGAAACCTGGGGATGCCTGTTGTACGAAGGGAGACCGCGCACCGGCCGGCGGTGGCCGGGCGAGCTCAGGCCGGGTTGGCGCGGCGATGCAGATGGGTGGCGAAGTTGCAGGGCTTGTAGCTGCTGTCCAGTTGCTCGCGGATGATGTGCGTCCAGGCCAGGGCCACGGCGTCGTTCGATCCGGGCATGCAGAAGATGACCGTATCGTTGGCGTGGCCCGCCAGCGCCCGGGATTGGATCGTCGAACTGCCGACCTCGGCATACGACAACTGGCGGAACAGTTCACCGAAGCCCGCGATTTCCTTGTCGAACAGCGGCGCCACCGCCTCGGGCACCGAGTTCTTGTGCGAGAAGCCCGTGCCGCCCGAGGTCAGGATGACCTGCACCGCGGGGTCGGCGATCCAGTCGCTGATCACGCGGCGGATCTGATACAGGTTCTCGGGCACGATGTCGCGCCTGACGCAGACGTGGCCGGCCTGCGCCAGGCTCTGCGCCAGCAGGTTGCCCGAGGTGTCGTCGCCCGCCGTACGCTTGTCGCTGACCGTCAGCACGGCGCAGCCCAGCGAGATGAGGTCTGTCATGGTCGTTCCTTGGGGGGACCGCCGGCCTCCCAGGCCTGGGTCCGGTCGTCGTCTGCCTGGCGTTGCTCGACCCAGAACTGTTGGCCGGAAGCGAGGGTCTCGCGCTTCCAGAAGGGCGCGCGCGTCTTCAGCGCGTCGATGATGTACTCGCAGCCGCGGAAGGCATCGCCGCGATGGGCGCTGGCCGTGGCGACGAACACGATCTGGGCCTCGCGGGACAGCGCGCCGACGCGATGCACGATGACCGTGCCGGCCAGGTTCCAGCGCTGGCGCGCGGTGGCGGCGATGCTGTCCAGTTCGCGCTCGCACATGCCCGGATAGTGTTCGAGGTACAGCGTGCCGGTGGGCTGGTCGGGCGAGAAGTCGCGCACGTAGCCCGTGAACGTGACCAGCGCGCCGGCCTGGGCGCCCGTGCGGGCGCGCAGTCCGGCCGTCAGCGCGGCGGCGTCGAAATCGGCTTCCTGCACCTGGATCATGGCGTCAGCCTCCGGTGACCGGCTCGAAGATGGCCACCTCGTCGCCCGGTTGCACCGGCTCGGTGCTCTTGGCGTGTTCGTGGTTGATGGCCAGCCGCAGGCGCGGGGCGGGCCCCAGTTGGGGATAGCGCTGCTGCAGTTCGGCCAGCAATTGCGCGCCCGTGGTGACGCCGGAAATCGGCCAGCTTTCCGAGCGCTTGCCGATCAGTTCCGCCACGCGGGCGAAGTAGAGCAGATTAACCGTTGCGCCATTCACCGCTTTTTCCTCCGGCCTTGTATTCCAGGCGTATCTGTTCGATGACGATGCCCTTGTCGGCGGCCTTGCACATGTCGTAGATGGTGAGCGCGGCCACGCTGCAGGCGGTCATGGCTTCCATCTCGACGCCGGTCTTGTACTGCGTGCGGCAGGTGGCGCGGATTTCGACGGCGTGGGCGTCGTCCAGCAGGCCGAAGTCGATGCCGACGAAGGCCAGGGGCAGGCTGTGGCACAGCGGGATCAGCTCGGCGCAGCGCTTGGCGGCCAGCACGGCGGCCACGCGGGCGGTATTGAGCACTTCGCCCTTGCCCTGGCCGGGGGCGGTCAGCAGGCCATAGGCGTGGGCATTCATGCGCACGCGGCCGTATGCGATCGCCACGCGATCGGTGTCCGACTTGGCGCCGACGTCGACCATGCGGACCTGGCCGGAATCATCCAGGTGGCTGAGCGTGGGAGGGGACGACATAGGGATATTCTGATCGAGCAGGGGTGGGTTCGTTGGACGGCTTCGCCAGGGAAGCCGCCTTGTCGCGCCTATGATAGACGAGCCAGGGACGGGGCGCGATAATCCCCCGCAGTCCATGTCGGGAGATCGCGCAATGCCGCTGCGGATGCCGGGCGCCGGGTTTGGCCGCCGTATCGCGACAGTCATCCTGGTCCTTGCGCTGGCCATGCTGGCCTTGCTGGGCTTGTCGGCATGGCTGGTGCCCTACGTGGTGCGCGGCGCGCTGACCGATGACGTGTCCGCCATGCTGGGCCGCCAGATATCCGTGGGCCACATCGGGTTCAACCCCTTCACGCTGACGCTGCGCGCGCACGAACTGTCCATCGCGCAGCCCGGCGCCGCGCCCTTGCTGGAAGTGGTCGAGCTGGACGTCAGCGCCTCGTGGGCCTCGCTGGTGCGCGCGGCGCCGGTGGTCGACCGGGTACGCGTCAGCCAGCCCAAGCTGACCCTGGTGCGCGAGGACGCGGCGCGCTTCAATTTCTCCGATATCCCGCAGCGCCTGGCCGAGCAGGCCGCCGCCCGCCCGCCCAGCCCGCCCGACGGCGGCCTGCCGCGCTTCTCCCTGAGCAACGTGGTGCTGGAAGGCGGCGCGATCAGCCTGGACGACCGGGTCACGGGCCGCCGGCAGGTCATCGACGATCTGCGGATCGGCCTGCCCTTCATCTCCACGTTCCGCCACGCCACCGAGATCGACGTGCTGCCCCGCGTGCATCTGCGCATCAACGGCAGCGTCTTCGAACTGGGCGGCACGGCCCGGCCTTTCGACACGACGCCGTCCTATAGCCTGAACCTGAAGTTCGACGGACTCGACCTGGAAAAGTGGGCGGACGTGTGGCCCGTGAAACTGCCGGTCAAGCTGGAAAAGGGGCTGCTGGATTCGAATCTGCAAGTGCTGTTCGAACAGCCTGCCGACACGGCGCCGCGCATCCGGGTGCAGGGCGAGGCGGGCGTGCGCGGCCTGGACCTGCGCGAAGCGGGCGGCGCGCCGCTGCTGGCCTGGCAGTCGCTGCGGGTGCAGGGCATCGCCTTCGAGCCGCTGGCGGGCACGCTGGACATGCATCTGGTGCAGTTGGCGCGTGCCCAGGCGCTGGTGCAGCGCGATGCGAACCGGCAATTGAACTGGTCCAGGGTAGTGAACGCGCTGGCCCATGTGGGGGCGCCCGCGTCCGGGGCCAGGCCCGCCGAGCCACCGCCCTGGAAAATCCACGTCGCCGGCATCGGCCTGACCGATGCCGCCGTCCGGGTGCGCGACGAGCCGACTGGCCTGGACTACCCGCTGGACGGACTGTCCGTGGCCATCGAGGAAGTGGCTTTCCCGCAGGCCGCCGGCCAGCCCATGCGCGTCTGGGCATACATGGACAATCCCGCCGACGGCAGCCGCTTGCGGCTGGCCACGCCGGTAACGCTGCAACCGCTGGCGCTGGACGCGGACCTGACGGTCGAGCGGCTGTCCCTGGCGCCTTTCGCGGGCCTGGTGCGGGGCCAGTCCCCCGTGCAACTGCTGGATGGCCGCCTCGGCGCGCAGGCGCGCGTGATGCTGGCCGGCACGCAGGTATCCGCGCAGGACCTGAAGGTGGAACTGGCCAACCTGTCGCTGCGCGACGAGGGCGTCACCCCTTCCATCCCGATCGCGTTGGGCAGCCTGGCGCTGACCGCCGATCATGTGGCGCTGGGTTCGCGGCCCACGGCTTTCACGCTGAAGGCCACCGGCCTGCAAGGCGGCGCCAGCCTCGCCCTGCGGGGCACCCTGGTGCCGCAGCCGCTGTCCGTCAAGACTTCCGTCGACCTGGCGGGCCTGGACCTGACGCCGTTCGCGCCCTATGCGGCCTCCAGCCTGAACGCCACGGTGCGCAGCGTCTCGGTGGCTGCGCGCGGCCAGGCCGAGTTCGCGGCGGCCAATGGCGCAACGCCCATGCGCGCCGCTTGGCGCGGCGCGCTGGACGTCAACGACCTGAACCTCGAAGACCGCGTCAACCAGGCCGACTTCCTGAACTGGAAGCACCTGGGCCTGTCCGGCATGGACCTGTCGCTGGCGGGCGAGCGCATCGGCGCGAACCTGGGCGACGTCGTGCTGGAAGATTTCTACGGCAACGTGCTGCTCAATGCCGAGGGCCGCCTGAACGTGCTGGACCTGGTGGCCGAGCCGGGCCAGGCCGCGGGGTCCATCACGCAGGACACGCAGACCCGTGCGCGTGGGCCCGCCGCCGCGCCTGCCGCGCGTCAGGCGCGGGCCTTGCCCGACATCGCCGTCGCCAGCGTGACGCTCAAGCGCGGCCGCATGACGTTCAACGACCGCTTCGTCAAGCCCAACTATTCGGCGGAACTGTCCCGCATCGAGGGCACGGTGTCGGGCGTCTCGTCCACCCGGCCCGCGCCGGCCCGCGTCAACGTGGGCGGCCGCGTCTACGGCAGCGCCCCGTTCTCGGTCTCGGGCAGCGTGCAGCCGTTCGAGAAATTCCTGTCGCTCGACCTGAAGGCGGCGGCCAAGGGCGTGGACCTGCCGCGCTTCACCACGTATTCCGCAAAGTACGTGGGCTATCCGATCAAGCGGGGCAAGCTGTCGCTGGACGTGCACTACCAGATCAGGAACCGCGAACTGCAGGCCAGCAACCGCCTGGTGCTGAACCAGCTGACTTTCGGCGACAAGACGGACAGCGCCGACGCCATCCAGTTGCCGGTGCTGCTGGCCGTGGCGCTGCTCAAGGACAGCCAGGGCAATATCGACCTGGACCTGCCGGTGTCGGGTTCGCTGGACGATCCGCGGTTCTCGGTGGGCGGGCTGGTGTGGCGCGTGGTGTCGAACCTGCTGGGCAAGGCCATCGCCTCGCCATTCCGATTGCTGGCCTCGGCTTTCGGCGGCGGCGGTGAGGAGCTGTCTTTCATCGCTTTCGAGCCGGGCAGCGCGGAACTGGCGGGCGATGCGCGGCAACGCATCGATACGCTGGCAAAAGCCTTGAACGACCGTCCCGCATTGAAACTGGACGTGACGGGCCGGGCCGATCCGGCCACCGACGAATCCGCGCTGCGTCACGCCTGGCTGGAGGCGCAGATGCGCCAGGCCAAGCTGCGCGATACCGCCAGCCGGACCCGGACGCCCGACGCGGCAAGCGTCCGGCTGTCGGCCGAGGATCGAACCAGGTACCTGGAAAAGGTCTACGATGCCACGGATCTGAAGGACAAGCCCAGGAACTTCATCGGCCTGTCCAAGTCCATCCCGGCGGCGCAGATGGAAACCATGCTGCTGGATGCCGCGCCCATCGGGCCGCAGGCCTTGCGCGATCTGGCCGAGGCGCGCGCGCGGGCCGTCTACGAACCGTTGCAGGCGCAGGGGCCGGCCGACCGCATCTTCGTGGTCGAGCCCAGGCTCGATGCCCAGGGCATCGAGGATGGCGGTCCGCCCACGCGTGTCGATTTCTCGCTGCAGTAATTCCCTTAGTCACTACCGGAGGCTCGCACCACCATGGAAGTCAAGGATCCCGAATTCGACAGCCTGTTGCCCCCGCTGCGCGTGTCGCGCCGCGGTTTCATTGTCACCAGCGTGGCCTCGGGCTTCGCGCTGGCGGCTGGCCAGGCCAACGCGCAGACCGCCATCCACACCGATGCCAGCGGGCTGACCGCCGGCAAGGTGCAGATCCCCACCACCGACGGCAACATGCCGGCCTATCGCGCGGCGCCGGCGGGCAAGAAGAACCTGCCCACTCTCCTGGTGGTGTCCGAGATATTCGGCGTGCACGAGTACATCCAGGACGTGTGCCGCCGCCTGGCGCACGCGGGTTATCTGGCCGTCGCGCCCGAACTGTTCGCGCGGCACGGCGACCCGTCCAAGTACACGGACATCCCCACGCTGCGCAAGGAAGTCGTGGACAAGGCCGGCGATGCCCAGGTCATGGCCGATCTGGACGCCACCGCCAAATGGGCCGCCACCGAAGGCGGCGCGGCCGAGAAACTGGGCATCGTGGGTTTCTGCTGGGGCGGCCGCAATGTGTGGCTGTACAGCGCGCACAATCCCAGGCTGAAGGCCGGCGCGGCCTGGTACGGCCAGTTGGGCGGCCAGCCCAGCGAGCTCAAGCCCGCCTCGGCGCTCAGCCTGGTCGACAAGCTGAACGCCCCGGTGCTGGGCGCCTACGGCGGCAAGGACGCCGGCATTCCGCTGGAAGACGTGGACAGGATGCGCGCCGCCCTGGCCAAGGGCCCCGAGGCCGCGCGCGCCTCGCGCATCGACGTCTATCCCGACGTGGGCCATGCCTTCCATGCCGACTACCGTCCCAGCTACAGCAAGACCGAGGCCGAGCAGGCGTGGAAGCGCATGATGGACTGGTTCGCCACGCACGGCCTGCCGGCCGGTCGCGGCTCGGCCTGAGCGCAGCCCCGTCACGCTCGTTCGAGGCCGTTGCGGGCCGTTGCGGCGCGGTGCCGGCCTTGCCCAGAGGCATGCCCAGGGGCAAGACCGGTTTCCGGTCGTTGCAGCTTGCAGCATCACGGGCCATGTCGCCCGGCGAGTCGATCTATGATTGAGGCGGCGGACACGGCGAAGTGCCGTGCTCCCATTTCCCCATCACGGAGAGGTCCATGACCATCAAAGTCGGCGATCGCGTGCCCGAAGGCACGCTGACCGAATTCATCGAAACCGAAACCGAGGGCTGCCAGCTCGGTCCGAACGCCTTCCAGGTTTCCGACCTGGTGCGAGGCAAGAAGATCGCGCTGTTCGCCGTGCCGGGCGCCTTCACGCCGACCTGCTCGGCCAAGCACCTGCCCGGCTTCGTCGCCAAGGCAGAGCAACTGCGCGAAAAGGGCGTGGACGAAGTGTGGTGCGTGTCGGTCAACGACGCCTTCGTGATGGGCGCCTGGGGCCGCGAGCAGCAGGCCGCCGGCAAGGTGCGCATGCTGGCCGACGGCTCCGCGCTGTGGACGCGCGAACTGGGCCTGGAACTGGACCTGACGCAGCGCGGCATGGGCGTGCGCTCGCAGCGTTATTCCGCCCTGATCGAGGACGGCGTGGTCAAGGCGCTCAACGTCGAGGCCCCCGGCAAGTTCGAGGTCAGCGACGTCGACACGATGCTGTCGCAAGCCTGATTCCTTTCCGTCGCACCCACGGCCGGGTACGCCATGCGCGTCCCGGCCGGCAATCCCGCCGCGTACCGGCCGAGTTGCCATGATTTCCACATTCTCGACGTTTTCCCCGCTATACAGCGCCACCTTGCTGATGCTGGTCGGCACGGGCCTGTTCAATACCTACATGGGCCTGCGGCTGTCGCAGGCCGAGGTCAGCGAGACCTGGATCGGCCTGCTGATGGCCGGTTACTACTTCGGCCTGGTCTGCGGCGCGCGCCTGGGCCACAAGCTGATCATCCGGGTCGGCCACATACGGGCCTTCTCGGCCTGCGCGGCCATCGCCACCAGCATGATCCTGGGCCAGATGCTGATCGACGATCCCCTCTACTGGCTGCCGCTGCGCATCGTCGCCGGCGTGGTGATGGTGACCGAGCTGATGGTCATCGAAAGCTGGCTGAACGAACAGACCGAGAACAGCCAGCGCGGGCGCGTGTTCTCCCTCTACATGGCCGTGTCCGGCCTGGGCACCGTGCTGGGCCAGTTGGCGCTGACGCTGTACGCCGACATGGACAACGGCCCGCTGACGCTGGTGGCCATGTGCATGGTGCTGTGCCTGGTGCCGATCGCCATCACCGCCCGCTCGCATCCGCCCACGCCCTTGCCCGCGCCGCTGGACCTGCGCTTCTACCTGAAGCGCGTGCCGCTGTCGCTGACGGTGCTGTTCGTGGCGGGCAACCTGTCCGGCGCGTTCTACGGCCTGGCGCCGGTGTTCGCGCTGAAGTACGGCCTGACGACCTCGCAGATCGCGGTGTTCGTGGCGTCCGCCGTCACCTGCGGCCTGCTGTCGCAATGGCCGATGGGCTGGCTGTCCGACCGCATCAACCGCGCGGGCCTGATCCGCTTCAACGCCGCCTTGCTGGTGCTGCTGCCGGTGGCGATGTGGGGCTTCGTCACGCTGCCGTACTGGCTGCTGATCGCGCTGTCCTGCGTGTTCGGCGTGTTGCAGTTCACCCTCTACCCGCTGGGCGCCGCCTTCGCCAACGACCACGTCGAGCCGCAGCGCCGCGTCAGCCTCAGCGCCATCCTGCTGATGACCTACGGGGTGGGCGCCTGCCTGGGACCGCTGATCGCGGGCTTCCTGATGTCGGTGGGCGGGCCGGCGATGTACTACGTGTTCATTTCGGCCTGCGCAGTCATCCTGGTCTGGCGCGTGCAGCCGGGCCGCGTCACCGGCGCGCACCAGGTCGATGAAGCGCCCACGCACTTCGTGCCCATGCCGGATTCGCTGCAGAGCTCGCCCGCGTCGGTCACGCTGGACCCGCGGGTCGATCCCGAATTGGACACCACCATGGAAATGGCCGAGCCCCAGGCCGACGTGGTGACGCCGCCGGCATCCGCCACGGAATCACCGCCAGCGCCCGAGGCCGGGACGGCGCCCGGGGACGATGCGGCGGTGTCGCAGGCGCGGGAAGCGGCCGATGCCGCGACGTCGGAAGCGTTGATCCCCGGCGCCGAAACGCCCCTGCAGCGGCCTCGCGCCGATGCGTGATCCGCCGTGACGTTATTCGAACAGGTCGCCGCTGCCCGCGCCCGGCCGCCCGGCGGGCACCGCCAGCCCCAGGTGTTGCCACGTCGTCCGCGTGGCCATGCGGCCGCGCGAGGTGCGCTGCAGGTAGCCGTGCTGGATCAGGTAGGGTTCGATCACGTCCTCGATGGTGTCGCGCTCTTCGCCGATGGCCGCGGCCAGGCTGTCCACGCCCACCGGGCCGCCGTCGAACTTGTGCACGATGGCTTCCAGCAGCTTGCGGTCCATCAGGTCCAGGCCCTGCGGATCGACCTCCAGCATGGACAGCGCGCGGCCGGCCACGTCGGCGTCGATGACGCCGCCCGCCTTCACTTCGGCATAGTCGCGCACGCGGCGCAGCAGGCGATTGGCGATACGCGGCGTGCCGCGCGCGCGGCGCGCCACTTCCTGGGCGCCCTCGGGGGTGATGGTGGCATTGAGCAGGCCGGCGCTGCGCGTGACGATGCGCGACAGGTCGGCCACGTCGTAGAACTCCAGCCGCGAGACGATGCCGAAGCGGTCGCGCAGCGGATTGGTCAGCATGCCCGCGCGCGTGGTGGCGCCCACCAGCGTGAACGGCTGCAGGTCTAGCTTGACGCTGCGCGCCGCCGGGCCTTCGCCGATCAGGATGTCGATCTGGAAGTCTTCCAGGGCGGGATACAGGATTTCCTCGACGACCGGCGACAGCCGGTGGATCTCGTCGATGAACAGGACGTCGTTGCGTTCCAGGTTGGTCAGCAGCGCGGCCAGGTCGCCAGGGCGCTCCAGCACGGGGCCGGAGGTCTGGCGCAGTTGCACGCCCATTTCGTGCGCGATGATGTGCGCCAGCGTGGTCTTGCCCAGGCCGGGCGGGCCGAACAGCAGCACGTGGTCCAGCGATTCGTTGCGCCCGCGGGCCGCCGCGATGAAGATTTCCAGTTGTTCGCGCGCGCGCGCCTGCCCCACGTACTCTTGCAGCGCTTTCGGGCGCAGGGCGCGTTCGATGGATTCCTCGTTGGGCGAGGTCGGCTGCGGCGCGACCAGTCGGGGCGCGTCGGGCAGGGAGGAAAGCGAGTCGTTCTGGATGGCCATGGTTCGTAGCGCGGGCGGATGCGCGGGGTCATGGTACACCACGGCATCTTTTGCGAACGTGTGCATACGGGCGGCCACGGGCGGGCGCTTGTACAGGCGCGGTAAGGCGGGCGCGCGCAGGGGACGCATGGCGGGTGCGCAGCTTGGCGTGCATGCCCGGGCACCGGTCGCGGCGCACCCTCGCAGCCGTGCATGCGTCAGGCGTATCATCCCGTTTTGCCCTTTTCCCGACACGCCCAGGATCATCATGCCGACCGCCCTGCCCACGTATTCCGACGTCGTCCGCGCCAGCGAAGTGCTGGCGGGTGTTGCGCACCGCACTCCGGTTCTCACTTCGGCCACGGCCGATGCGCTGGCCGGCGCCAGGCTGTATTTCAAGGCCGAGAACCTGCAGCGCATGGGTGCGTTCAAGTTCCGCGGCGGTTACTTCGCCATCTCGCAGCTCTCGCCCGGGCAGCGCGCGGCCGGCGTCATCACCTTCTCGTCGGGCAACCACGCCCAGGCCATCGCGCTGAGCGCGCGCCTTCAGGGCGTCCAGGCCACCATCGTCATGCCCGAGGACGCGCCGGCCGCCAAGAAGGCCGCCACGCAGGGCTACGGCGGCAACGTCGTCACCTACGACCGCTACAAGGAAGACCGCGAGGCCGTGGCCCGCGCCATCCAGGAGAAGACCGGGGCCTCGCTGATCCCGCCGTATGACCACCCCGACGTCATCGCCGGCCAGGGCACGGCCGCCAAGGAATTGTTCGAGGAAGTGGGCGACTTGGACTACCTGTTCGTCTGCCTGGGCGGCGGCGGCCTGCTGTCGGGCTCGCTGCTGTCGGCCAAGGCGCTGTCGCCGTCGTGCAAGGTCTATGGCGTCGAGCCCGAGGCCGGAAACGATGGCCAGCAGTCGCTGCGCAAGGGCGAAGTGGTGCGCATCCCCACGCCCAAGACCCTGGCCGATGGCGCGGCCACCACACACCTGGGCGACCTGACTTTCCCCATCATCCGCGAGCACGTCACCGACATCCTCACCGTGACCGACGAGCAACTGGCCCAGACCATGCGCATGTTCGCCGAGCGCATGAAGATCGTCGTCGAGCCCACCGGCTGCCTGGCCGCCGCTGCCGTGCTGAACAAGCGGGTGGCGATCCCCGAGGGCGCGCGCGTCGGCGTCATCCTCAGCGGCGGCAACGTCGACCTGGCCAATTACGGCCGTCTGGTGGCGGCCTGATCCATCTGTCCCCGAAGGGTTTAAACATATGAAATATCAGGGGTTTTGCGGTAAGATAACAAGATGTTCTCAATGCCGAAAACCGCTGATGCCGCGCCGGAAACCGTAGCCGTTTCCCTGGTGGCGGAACAGGAGCAGATCGAACGCATGGCGGCCATCCGCAGCGCGCTGGCCAGCCAACGTATCGAAGGTCTCGAACCCGATCCCCGTGCCGTGGCCGATGCCGAACGATGGGCCCGCGGCGAAATCACCATCGGCGCCGCCGTCGCGGATTTCAAGATGCGGGTCCGGTTAGACATGCCATGAAGTACGCCGGAGACCGTGGCGATCCCTACCTGTATCCGGGTACGGAAGTGCTGCGCAATCTCCTGGGTATCAAAAGCCAGGGTGCGCTCGACAAGGTCGAGTCCACCCTTTCTTTTTTACGGGCCGCCGAACTGCGCGAGCGCCCCGTGGCGGGCCGGTTCGACCTGACCCATCTGCTGAAGATCCACGAACGCCTGTTCGGCGACGTCTACGATTGGGCCGGCCAGGTGCGCCATGTCGAGATCACCAAGGGACAGACCATGTTCGCGCGCCGCCTGATGATCGAAAGCGCGGCGGGGCAGTTGTTCGAGCAACTGGCCGGCGAAGATTATCTGCAGGGGCTGGACGTGGACCGTTTCAGCATCCGCGCGGGGCATTACCTGGGCGAGATCAACGTGCTGCACCCCTTTCGCGAGGGCAATGGCCGCACCCAGCGCGAGTTCATCGGGCAACTGGCGCGCCAGGCCGGCCATCGTGCCGACTGGAGCGCGGTGGGGCAGGCCGAGATGGTGCGCGCGTCGATCCAGGCGTATAACGGCGATTCAAGTGGGCTGGCGCGGTTGATACGCGCCAGCCTGGGCGCTGCCGCGCAGCCTTAGCCAGTGCGTGCGCAGGCACGCCGGTTGCGGCAACCCGATCCAACCGGGATGGAACAGCCCGGCCTACCACACGAACCAGGAGCGACCACGCATGCGTATCCTAGTCATCGGCGGAACCGGCTTCATCGGCCGCCACCTCGCGGCGCGGCTGTCAGCCGATGGACACCAGTTGCTGGTGCCCACGCGGCGCTATGCCAACGGGCGCGACCTGCAGGTGCTGCCCGCGGTCACGCTGATCCAGGCCGACGTGCACGACGATGCCGAACTCGACCGCCTGATGGTCCAGTGCGGCGCCGTGGTCAATCTCGTGGGCGTGTTGCACGGCGGGCATGGCAAGCCGTATGGCGAGGGCTTTTCCCGCTCGCACGTGCAGCTGCCGCGGCGTATCGCGCAGGCCTGCCGCCGCAATGGGGTGGCGCGCCTGCTGCACATGAGCGCCCTGGGGGCGGATGCGCAGGGTCCGAGCATGTACGCGCGCTCCAAGGGCGATGGCGAGCATGCGGTGAAGACCGAGCTGCAAGGGTGGGAGGGCGGATGGACCATTTTTCGTCCATCCGTCGTGTTCGGTCCCGACGATAATTTCACCAACCTCTTTGCCCGTCTGGCGCGATGGTTTCCCGTGCTGCCGATGGCGGGCGCGGGGGCGCGCATCCAGCCGGTGTATGTCAGCGACGTGGCGTCGGCCATGGCCAATGCGCTGCGCCGCACCGAGACCTGGGGCCAGGCCTATGAACTGTGCGGTCCGCAGGTTCACACCCTGGGCGACGTCGTCAGGCTCTGTGCGATCTGGAGCGGCCATCCGCGGCGGGTCGTGGACGTCCCCATGGGCCTGGGCAAGATCCAGGCGGGATTCTTCGAAATGCTGCCAGGTACGCCGCTGATGTCGCGCGACAACCTGGATTCGCTGACCGTGGACAATGTGTGTCCCCAGGGAATGTCGCCCGACCTCGGCGTGATTCCCACGCCGCTGGAGGCCGTGGCGCCGGGCTACCTGAAGCGCGGCGGGCAGCCGGCGCAGACGGGGCTGCCGTAGCCTGCCGTTCCAGGGGATACCGGCTTGCGGTGCGCCGCGATGATGGCGAAGCCCGCAGGTGTTCCGATCGGCGTTGCATGCGCCCCCCGTTGGCCGGCCAGGCCTCGCGCGTGCGGTTTTCTCGTCAGCGCACCAATGCCTTCAGCGCCAGGCGGATGCCGTCCGACACGCTGACGCCTTCCGGCAGCTGCTTCATCGCCAGCACCGATTCCTTGTCCGAGTAACCCAGCGCCATCAGCGCGTTCAGGATGTCGGATTGGCTGTCCGGCACGGCGTGCGGCGTGGCGCCGATGTCCGCGCCCAGCTTGCCCTTCAGTTCCAGCAGCAGCCGCTCGGCGGTCTTCTTGCCGATGCCGGGCACGCGCGTCAGCCGGCCGGATTCCTGCAGCGTGACCGCCTGGGCCAGTTCGGCCACCGACAGCCCCGACAGCAGCGCCAGCGCCATGCGGGCGCCCACGCCGGTGATCTTGATCAACTGGCGGAAGGCGGCGCGTTCGGAGGGCGAGGCGAAGCCGAACAGCAGGTGCGCATCCTCGCGCACGATCACGTGGGTGTGCAGCGTGACGCGCGCGCCGTTCTCCGGCAGGGCGTACAGCGTGCTCATGGGCACGTCGACTTCGTAGCCGACGCCATTGACGTCCACCAGGACGGTGGGCGGGGTCTTTTCGAGCAGGGTTCCGGTCAGGCGGCCGATCATGGATTCGCAGGCAAAAGGGGCCGCGCGGAACGGCGGCCGATGGCGGATTCTATCGCCCCGGCGCGGGATGCTTACGCCATGCTGTCATGTAACAGTCACGAGGCGCTCATACGATGTCGGCGCACGCACTTCCTCATCGGGCCCGGGCGCCTTCCACGCCAGGCCGTACTCCACTCGACACACATGACCGGCACGCAAACGTCAGCCAGTGCATGGATGCTGACGGGATGCCTCTCGCTGCTGGCCTTGTCGCCTTGTTGGCAGCCGGCGCAGGCGCAGGGTCCCGAGCAGATTCCATTCCGCATCGATGCCGGTACGCTGGGCCCCGCCCTGCATGCCTATGGCCGGGCGACCGGCATCGCGGTGATGCTGGACGACCGCTACAGCGATCAGCCGGTCCGGGAAGTGGCTGGTTCGTACACGGCCAGCGTCGCGATGCAGCGGCTGCTGTCGGGCACGGGCCTGCTGGCGCGCTTCATCGGCGGCGACGCCGTGATCGTCTACGCCCCTCAAGGAACGTCCGAACCGTCTGCCGCGCGGTCGTCGGCGCAGGCGTCGTATGGCGATTACGTGGCGCGCCTGCAGACCGAGGTGACGCAGGTTTTGTGCCGCCAGCAACAGACCCGCCCGGGCCGCTATCGGTTGGCCCTGCAGATGCGGCTGGATGGCATGGGCCAGGTGGCCGGCTTGCGCTTGCTGGATTCGACCGGCGAAGCGGCCCGGGACCAGGCCGTGGATGCCGCCCTGCGGGCCTTGCGCTTTGCCCCGCCGCCGCCGGCCATGCCGCAACCCGTGCTGCTGCTGCTGGTGCCGGACGGTCCTGGCGCCGTGACGCGCTGCCCCTCTCTATTGCGCACGGAGCACTGACGCATGCCGGATACCCCACGCGGCGGATTGCGCGATCGCCTGGTCCAGCGATATGGCGAACTGCGCAAGCGGCTGGAATTCATGTCCAACGGAACGCCGCCGGTAAGCGTTGGTAAGGTTTGCGGCGCAATGGTTGCCCCATGCCTGCTTGAAACCCGACTGTCATCGCCTCTGCCTGCCTTATCCCGCACTCGACATTCGATGAGGACGAGGTTCATGGCCGACACGACTTACGAACAGACCGCTCCCGCAGGGGCTGCGCCGCATCCGCTGGACAAGCGCGGCAACGACAAACTGTTCACTTCGGTATTCATGCTGGTGGTGGTGCTGGGCCTGACGTACGTGGGTTATGCGCTGTCCCGGGACCTGGAGAACGCCTCGCAGGCCGTGCCCTGGATCCTGCTGGGCCTGGCCCTGCTGATCGCGCTGGGCTTCGAGTTCGTCAACGGCTTCCATGACACGGCCAACGCCGTGGCCACCGTCATCTATACGCGCTCCATGCCCGCGCAGGTCGCCGTGCTGTGGTCGGGCTTCTTCAACTTCCTGGGCGTGCTGACGTCCGGCGGCGCGGTGGCCTTCGGCATCATCTCGCTCTTGCCCGTCGAGCTTATCCTGCAGGTCGGATCGGGCGCGGGCATGGCGATGGTGTTCGCGCTGCTCTTGGCCGCCATCGTGTGGAATCTGGGCACCTGGTATTTCGGCCTGCCGTCGTCCAGCTCGCACACGCTGGTGGGCTCGATCATCGGCGTGGGCCTGGCCAACCAGTTGGACATGACTCCGACCTTCGGGAGGCAGTTCAGGATGTCGGTGTTCCGTTGCAGAGGGACATTTATCGCTCTACGTAGATGCCGATCTGGCGGCACGTGGCGATGACGCCTAGAGTGCGGGTTTCCTGTTCCGCGGGTAAGCCGCTTCATGGACCACGACAGCCCGCGCGATCACGAGGACTACGATTCTGCCTGGAAGGAAGCGCTGGAGTGCTTTCTCCCCGAAGCCATCGCGATGTTCTCGCCTTCGTTGCATGCGCGGATCGACTGGCATCAGCCGCCGACGTTCCTGGACAAAGAGTTCCAGGATCTTGTTCCGGGCATAGGCCGCAGCCGTCGCCATGTGGATAAACTGGTTCGGTTGGCCTTGAAGTGCAGTCGCTATCCGCGGCTGCTGCTGCATGTCGAGGTCGAAAGCCGGCGTCCTTCCTGCGCGGCATTGCGACGGACAACCTTGCGCGTGCGGCAGTACGATTACCGCATCCATGATCGCTATGTGCTGCAGCCCGCACTCGCCCAGGACGATGCGCAAGTGTTCGTCACGGTCTGCTCATTGGTGATTTTTACGCGCGGTGCGGGACCTGATCGTCTGACGGCCGAACATCAGTCTATTCAGAACGCGCGGCCATTGCGATATCGATCCCTCTTTCTGGAAAGCTGGCTGGCGCGGTGGCCGGAACTGCGAACCCTGGCGCGCAGCAATCCTTTCGGCGTGATCGTGATGGCGCAGCTGCTGGCCCAGCAACATCGTCGTCCCCAGAGAATGCCGGCAAAGCTCGGACTGGTCCGCTTTCTGCTCGAACTGCGCTATCCCAGCGCGCAATCCAGTACCTTGCTCAGACTGATCGACTGGATGCTGGCGTTGCCTGCCGAGCAGGAGAACGCCTACGTCCGCGCAGTCGAAGACATCAAGAAGGAGTCCTCAATGGCTTACGTCACCAGCTTTGAACGGGTCTATACCAAACGCGGTATCGAGATCGGTCTCAAACAAGGCGAAGAGATCGGCCTCAAGGAAGGCGAAAGGCGCGCCTTGTCGACGGCGTTGCACGATCAGCTCGAGCAGAAGTTCGGCTCGATTCCCGATTGGGCATCGCAACAGATCGAACAAGCGCAGACCCCTCAACTGCGCAACTGGCTGCGCCGTATTTTTGCAGCCGAATCGCCGCAGGCCTTGTTCAACGGCTAACATCCGCTGCGTGCGCGAACCTTCACCCCACCAACCGCCCATTCCGCACCCCAGGCCGCGTGCCCCGCGCTCCAACGCGCTCCAGCACACTTCCCAATCGCTGTTGCAGCGGCCCCACATGCGCATGGCAGATTGCGCAGGCCAGGGCATCGGCCGAGTCCGGCGCGGGCGTGCCGTCCAGCGACAACAGCCGCTGCACCATCATCTGCACCTGTTCCTTGGCCGCACGCCCCGTGCCGACCACCGCCTTCTTGATCTGCAAGGCGGTGTACTCGTGCACGTCCAGGCCGCTGTCGGCCAGCGCGCACAGCGCCGCGCCGCGGGCCTGGCCCAGCAGCAGGGTGGATGCCGGATTGGCGTTCAGGAAGACAATCTCCAGCGCGGCCACGTCGGGCTGCGTGTCGCGGGCCACCTGGCGCAGGTTGTCCAGGATGACTTTCAGCCGCTCGGGCAGCGGCAGGGCCGGCGGAACCACGATGGTGCCGCTGGCCACATAACGCAGACGCATGCCCTCGGCGTCGATCACACCGAAACCGGTGCGGCGCAGGCCGGGATCGATACCGAGGACGCGCATCCGGTCAGTGACGGAAGTGCCGGGTGCCGGTCAGCACCATGGCGATGCCGTGCTCGTCGGCCGCGGCGATCACTTCGTCG
Organism: Bordetella ansorpii; assembly: GCF_900078705.1. GTDB lineage: Bacteria > Pseudomonadota > Gammaproteobacteria > Burkholderiales > Burkholderiaceae_B > Bordetella > Bordetella ansorpii_A. Next base: position 249,931 of record NZ_FKIF01000006.1, on the reverse strand, counting down.
TCGCGCACGCTGCCGCCGGGCTGGATCACGCAGGTGGCGCCCGCGGCCACCACCACGTCCAGGCCGTCGCGGAACGGGAAGAAGGCATCCGACGCCACCGCCGAGCCGCGCAGCGTCAGGCCGGCATTCTCGGCCTTGATCGAGGCGATGCGGGCCGAGTCGATGCGGCTCATCTGGCCGGCACCCACGCCCAGCGTCATGCCGCCCGCGCAGAACACGATGGCGTTCGACTTCACGTACTTGGCGACCTTCCAGGCAAACGCCAGATCGTCCATCTCGGCGTCGGTCGGCGCGCGCTTGCTGACGACCTTCAGCGCGTCGCGCGGCACGGCGTAGGCGTCCGGGGTCTGCACCAGCCAGCCGCCGCCCACGCGCTTGACGTCCAGCGCGTTCTGGCCGGGGCCCATCGGCACCTGCAGCACGCGCACGTTCTTCTTGCCAGCCAGGATGGCCAGCGCGGCGCCATCATAGGCGGGCGCCAGCAGCACTTCCATGAACTGGCCGCTGACCGCTTCGGCCGTGGCCGCGTCCACCGGGCGATTGAAGGCGATGATGCCGCCGAAGGCCGACGTGGGATCGGTCTTGAAGGCCTTCTGGTAGGCCGCCAGTGGATCGTCAGCCACGGCCACGCCGCACGGATTGGCGTGCTTGACGATGACGCAGGCCGGCGTGTCGAAGCCGCGCACGCACTCCCAGGCGGCATCGGCGTCGGCGATGTTGTTATAGGACAGTTCCTTGCCCTGCAACTGCCTGTAGTTGCCCAAGAGGCCGGCCGGACGCTGTGCGTCGACGTAGAAGGCGGCGCTTTGATGGGGGTTCTCGCCGTAGCGCAGCGCCTGTTCCTGGCGCACCTGCAGCGTCAGCACGCGCGGCCATTCCTGGCGGGCGGGCTCGGCATCCTGCGCGGGGGCCGGTTCGGTCAGGCTGCTCAGGTAGGCGGCGATGGCGCCGTCGTACGCGGCGGTGTGCGCGTAGACCTTGCCGGCCAGTTCCAGGCGCAGCGCGTAAGAGGTCTTGCCCGACTGGTCGATCTCGGTCAGCACGCGGCTGTAGTCCACCGGGTCGATGACGACGGTGACACCGCCTTCCTCGGTGCCGTGGTTCTTGGCCGCGGCGCGCAGCATGGCCGGGCCGCCGATGTCGATGTTCTCGACGGCGTCGGCGAACGTGCAGCCCGCCTTCGCGATGGTCTCGCGGAAGGGGTAGAGGTTCACCACCAGCATGTCGATGCGGTCGATGCCGTGCTTGCCCAGCGTCTCGAGGTGTTCGGCGCTGTCGCGGCGCGCCAGCAGGCCACCGTGGATCTTGGGGTGCAGCGTCTTGACGCGGCCGTCCAGGATCTCGGGCTGGCCGGTGTGCTCGGCCACTTCGGTCACGGGCAGGCCGGACTCGGCCAGCAGGCGGGCGGTGCCGCCGGTGGACAGCAGGCGCACGCCGCGCGTGTGCAGCGCGCGTGCGAATTCGACGATGCCGGTCTTGTCGGAGACCGAAAGCAGGGCGGTTTCGATTTTCATGGGCGGAAGGATCGGATCAGAGCTGGATATTGTGCGCAAGCAGCTTCTTGCGCAGGGTATTGCGGGTGATGCCAAGCATCTCCGAGGCACGCGACTGATTGCCGCCGGCGCGCTCCAGGGCCACTTCCAGGACGGGGCGTTCGACGCAGCGCATCACCATGTCCCACATGTCGTGCGGCTCGGAATCGCCCAGGTCCTCGAAATAGCGCTCCAGGCTGGCACGGACGCATTCTTGGAGAACATCTTGCTTGCTCATATACAGATCGATTGTTTGTTGTATGTATGAATGGAGGTTGCGGGCGGTCGGCTCAGGCCGCCAGCGGAATCGGTGCTGCGCCCGCGGGTCGGGCGGCGGCCTCTGCACGCACCAGGTCCTCGAACCATGACGACACCGCGCGCGCCTGGTCGGCGGTGTTGTCGATCTGGTTCATGCGGCCCCGGAATTCCTCGGCCTCGGGCAGGCCTTCGAGGTACCAGCCTATGTGCTTGCGCGCGGTGCGAACGCCCGTGTGCTCGCCATAGAAGCGGTAGTGATCGTCGAGGTGTTCCAGCAAAAGGTCGCGCATTTCGGCCGTCGTGGGGGGCGGCAGCTTTGCGCCGGTTCGAAGGTAATGGTCGATCTCGCGGAAGATCCAGGGACGTCCCTGCGCCGCGCGGCCAACCATCACCGCATCGGCGCCAGTGTAATCCAGGACGGCCCGGGCCTTCTCGGGCGAGTCGATATCTCCGTTGGCGACCACGGGAATCCGCAGGGCGGCCTTGACTTCACGGATGGTGTCGTATTCGGCTTCGCCGGTGTACAGGTCGGCGCGCGTGCGGCCATGCAGCGTCAGGGCGGCGATGCCGGCTTCCTGCGCCAGGAGGGCCACGCGCACGGCGTTGCGGCTGGCGCGGTCCCAGCCGGTGCGGGTTTTCAGGGTGACGGGGATGCCCAGGGGCGCGCAGGCGCCCACCACGGCATCCAGGATGCGGGCGATCAGGTCTTCGTGGCGCAGCAGCGCCGAGCCGCTGGCCAGGTTGCAGACCTTCTTGACCGGGCACCCCATGTTGATGTCGATGATGCGCGCGCCGCGCGAGACGTTGAACGCGGCGGCCTCGGCCATCATGGCGGGATCGGCGCCGGCGATCTGCACCGAGACGGGATCGATCTCGCCGTCGTGGTTCAGGCGCCGCGAGGTCTTGACGCTGTCCCACAGGCGCGGGTTGCTGGCCGCCATCTCGGAGACGGCATAGCCCGCGCCCAGCCGTTTGCACAGTTGGCGATAGGGACGGTCGGTCACGCCCGCCATGGGGGCGACCAATACGTTGTTGTGCAGAGTCCAGGGGCCGATACGCATCGCGGGATTTTAGCCCCGCTTGTTTTGGCCCTTATTTAGGACATCGGTCAAATGCCGGGTTACCAGTTGATTCCGTGGCGGGGGTGGGACACGGCAGGCCATGTGACCGGTCAAATCAGGCGCGCAAGCCTTGCAACAGGTGCCGCGCCAGCGGCGCGCGCAGCGGCGGCGTCACATCCAGCGCCAGCAGCGCCAGGCCGCAGGCGTGTTCCACCGGGGCCAGGCCGGTGGCGAACAGGCGCGGCATCAGGTCGGTCAGGCCGGCCGTGACCCAGCGGTCCGCGCGGCGCGTCCGGGCGAAGTCCGCCAGCAAGGCAGCGGGATCGCCCTGGGGGGAGGCCAGCCAGCCCCCCAGCGCCTGCGCCAGTTGCGCGGCATCGCGCAGACCCAGGTTCAAGCCCTGGCCGGCCACGGGGTGCAGCGTCTGCGCGGCGTTGCCGATGATGGCCACCCGGCCCTGCGCCTGCGACTGGCGGGCTTTGAGTTCGAGGGGGAAGACATGGCGCGGCGCCTGGCTGTGCAGGCGCCCCAGCCGGGTGCCGAAGGCCTGGGCGAGTTCGGCGGAGAACGCCGCGTCGTCCCGTTGCGCCAGTTCGGCGGCGCGGCCGGGGGTACAGCACCACACCACGGAATACGTGTCGGCCGCCTGCGGGTGCGGCAGCATGGCCAGCGGGCCTTCGCGGGTGAAGCGCTCGTAGGCCCAGCCGTTGCGCGGCAGGGTGGCGCGCGCGCTGGTCAGCACGGCATGCTGTCCGTAGTCGCGCCGCACGTCCTGGCCGCCCGCGCCATCGCACAGCACGGCCACGGAACTGGTAAGGACGTTCTGGCCCTGCTCGATGCGCGCGCCGCCGCCATCCTGCGACAGCACCCGCGCCGGCGGGCCATTGAGCACGGTGACGCCGCTGGCCGCCACGCGTTCCTGCAGGCGGGCGTGCAGTCCGGCGTAGCCCACCGTGCTGCCCAGCTCGGGCACGCCGAAATCGCGGTGGTCGATCAGGGTGCGGCCCAGCCGGCCGCATTGGGACACGTGGATGTGGCGGATGTCGGCCGCGCGCGCGGGCCAGGCCCGCAACGCATCCAGCAGCACGCGGCTGCCGTGGTTCAGCGCCAGCACGCGCGGATCGGCGGCCGGGTCGCGAGGCGACTGGGCGGCGTCGCCTTGCAGCAGCGCGATGCGAGCGGGTTCTGGCGCCAGGCGCGCCAGCAGCAGCGCCAGCACCTGCCCGACGGGGCCGGCGCCGAGCACCGCGATATCGTAGGCGGGAGCATTCATGCGGGCGATTTTACTGCCCGATGGCTACAATCCCCAGGTCGGACACGGGCGAGCATGCGGCGGCAGCGCCGCCACGGGCCAGGACAGTCCGATGCGTGCGGGCCCGCGCCCGCCACGACGATCCTCAAGTGGAGCCAGTGACGATGACCCCTACGCCGTCCATGCCGACGTTCTCCGTGGCTGCGCCGCGCCGCGCGCGCGGCAAGGTTGCCTTGGGCCTGCTGGCCTGCGGCCTGGGTTGGCTGGGCGTGCACTGGTGGTACCTGGGGCGCCGGCACGCCTGGCTGGTGACGCTGCTCTGCTGCCTGTGTCTGGCCGGCGCGCAGTTCTTCACCCCCTGGTACGACAATCCCGTCTTCTTCGTGCTGTTCATTCCCGCCGTCGCGGGCTTCATCGAGGGCGTGGTCTACAGCCTGATGCCCGACGAGAAGTTCGACCGCCTGTGCAATCCCGGCCTGGGCCGGGTCACGCACACCGGCTGGGGCCCCGTGCTGGTGGCGATCTTCGGCTGCATGGCGGGCGCCATCGTGGCGATGTTCGCCATCGCGATGGTGGTGGTCTACACCTGGACCGCGATGGGCTGGCTGGACGGCTACGTGTTGTAGTGGGCGGGCTGCCGCAAGCGGCGGCCGATGGGGGGGACGTGCCGGCCCTGGAGCCTGCGCCCGCCAGGCCCGCGATCGCCTTCATTCCCGCATCAGCGCCTCGATCTCGCGCGCATCCACCGGCACGCCGCGCGTGAGCAGTTCGCATCCTGTGTCGGTGACCAGGGCGTCGTCCTCGGTGCGGATGCCGATGTCCCAGAAGCGCGCCGGCACGTCATCGGCGGGCCGCACGTAGAGACCCGGCTCGATCGTCAGCACCATGCCCGGCTGCAGCATGCGCCAGGGCCGCTCCTCGCCGATCGGGCCGGGTTCGCGGTAATCGCCGGCATCGTGCACGTCAAGCCCCAGCCAATGGCCCGTGCGATGCATGTAGAAGCGCGAGTACGCGCCCGATTCCAGCACGCCGTCCAGCGATCCTTCCAGCAGTTTCTCGTCGATCAGTCCCTGGGCCAGCACGCGCAGCGCCGCCAGGTGGCCGTCGTTGAACGACCTGCCGGGCCGCGTGACCTGCGCCGCCGCTTCCTGCGCGGCCACCGTCAGGTCGTACAGGGCGCGTTGCGGGCCGCTGTAGCGGCCGTTCACGGGAAACGTGCGGGTGATGTCGGCGGCGTAGCTGTCGAACTCGCAGCCCGCGTCGATCAGCACCAGGTCGCCATCCTTCATCACCGCGTCGCCGGCGGGATAGTGCAGCACGCAGGCGTTGGCGCCGGCGGCCACGATGCTGCCGTAGGCGGGCGCCTGGGCGCCATGGCGGCGGAATTCATATAACAGCTCGGCTTCCAGCTCGTACTCGTGCATGCCTGGGCGGGCCGCGCGCATGGCCCGTGCGTGGGCGCCCGCGGAGATGCGCGCCGCGCGGCGCATGGCGGCGATCTCGTCGGGATCCTTGATCAGCCGCATCTCGGCCAGCGCAACGCCCAGGTCGCGCCATTGCTCGGGCGCGCGGCGGCCTGCGCGTGCCCGGCCCCGGGCAGCCGCCAGCCAGCCTCGCATTTGCTTGCCGCGCGTGTCGTCCAGCCCCATCGGCGCATACAGCGCGGGCTGGTCCAGCAGCAGGTCGGGCAGCACCTGGTCCAGCGTCTCGATGCTGTGCGCGTCGTCGAAGCCGAAACGTTCGGCCGCCGCCTCGGGGCCCCAGCGCAGGCCTTCCCAGATTTCTTGCTCGGGATGGCGGGGCCGGCAGAACAGCAGAGAACGGTCATCCGCGCCCGCGATCAGGACCAGCCAGGCCTCGGGCTCGATGAAGCCGCTCAGATAATAGAAGTCGCTGTCATGACGATAGGGATGCTCGGCGTCGCGGTTGCGCATGGCGGCCGGTGCCGTGGGCAGCACGGCGATGCCACCGCCCTGTGCGCGCATCCGCGCCAGCAGGCGGGCGCGGCGCTGCTGGAACGGTGTGATGTCGTTGGGCGGAAGGGACATGGCGGCGTCGGCGTCGAGGTGGAGATTCGGCGACTTTACCGCGAAGCATGACGCGGCTGGTGTGGCAAATGCGTCGCGCCGTCCCGGCGAACGGGCGAACGGGCGAACGGGCGAACGGGCGAACGGGCGAACGGGCGAACGGGCGAACGGGCGAACGGGAACACGGGAACACGGGAAAGCAGGCCCGGCCGCCATCCTCCATTGCCCACGAGGCCAGGCACCGCAGCCGCCTGACCCCGTCCATGCAATTCCGGCCACGTCCCAGGCCCGAACGGCCTTAATCGAGCGATGCGATCCCATAGCATGGCGTGGCGGGTGCCTTGCCCGGTATTGGAGCGTGATGCCATGCATCGTCCCGCAGGACGCGATGTCCAGGCCCGGCTGGAAGGCGGGTTGACCGGAGGGCGCGGATGAACAGCGCCGACTGGTTCCGCCTGCTCGCGCTCAGCGCGGTCTGGGGCGCCTCGTTCGTCTTCATGCGGGTGCTCGCTCCGGTGCTCGGCCCCGTGGCAACGGCCGACCTGCGCGTGGCCATCGGCGCCGTCGCGCTGTCGCTGTATTTCCTGTTCATCGGCTTCCGGCCAGCCTGGCGCAGGCACTGGCGGCACTACGGCGTGATCGGCGTGTTCAACATCGGGTTGCCGTTCCTGCTGTTCGCCTATGCCGCGCAGTACCTGCCGGCGGCCTATTCGGCTGTCATCAATGCCACCACGCCGCTGTTCGGCACGGTGTTCGCCGCGTGGTGGCTGGGGCAGCCGTTCACGCGCGGCAAGGTCGTCGGACTGGGGCTGGGCCTGGCGGGGGTGGCGGTCATCACGGGCGCCGGTCCGCCGGCCATGGCGGATGCAAAGTTCCTGTGCGGTGTCCTGGCATGCCTGCTGGCGGCGGCGTCCTATGCCGGCGCAGGCGTCTACATCAGGCGTTTCGCCAGCCATGTGGATCCCCTGGGCTCGGCGGGATGCGGCCAGTTGCTGGCCGCGGCCGTGCTGGCGCCGCTGTGGGTCCTGGCGCCGCCCGCCGGCACCCTCGGTGGCGCCGCCGCCTTGAACCTGCTCGGCCTGGGACTGCTCTGCAGCGCCCTGGGATTCCTGCTGTACTTCCGGCTGTTGCGCGACGTCGGCCCTGCCCGGGCGATGATGGTGGCATTCCTGACGCCGTTGTTCGGAATCGCCTGGGGTATTCTTTTCCTGGGCGAAGCCCTGACGCCCGCCATCCTGGCGGGCGGCGGCATGATCGTGCTGTCCGTGGCGCTGATCCTGAAGCATTCCACACCCGCCCGCCGGCCGCCGGGCCGTGCACACGCCCCCGCCGGATTCAATCGAGAGGCCAGGAAATAGCCTTGGAACTGCGCCACCTGCGTTGTTTTCTCGTCGTCGCGGAAACACTCCATTTCTCGCGGGCGGCCGAGCGGCTGCACATCGATCAGTCGGCGCTTTCCCGCACCATCAAAGAGCTGGAGCGCGAGCTGGACGTGGGGCTGTTCGCCAGGAGCACGCGCAGCATCCAATTGACGTCCGCCGGCAAGGTGTTCCTGGCGCACGTGCCGCGGGTCTTCGCCGCCCTGGAGCAAAGCCAGGATGCCGTCAGATCCTGGAAGCAGGGTTATCGCGGCCTGTTGCGCGTGGCCCAGGCGGACTTCGGCACGTCGACGCGGTTCCCGAGGCTGCTCAACCGATGCCACGAGGCGTTCCCAGGCATCGAGATCCGCCTGTTCGAGGTGTCCGAAGCCCAGCTTCTGGCGGGGCTGCGCGAAGGGCTCTACGATGCCGGGTTCTCTCACATGCCAGGCTCGGATGGCGCATTGACGACGGAGCCCGTGCTCAGCGAGCCGCTGGTCGCCGCGTTGCCGCTCGACCATCCCCTGCTCGAATATGCGGCTGTCCCGCTGGACAGGTTGAAGAGCTATCCCCTGGTGCTGGGCGATCCCGATTGGTGCGCCGGGTTTTCCGCCCAGGTCGAGCAGGTGCTGATGCGCACGCCGCATCGGCCGTTCGTCGCGGGCCGCGTGGCGACCGCGGAGTTCATGCTGGCCCAGGTCAGCGCGGGAAAGTGCGTGGCGATCATGGCCGCCTCGCACCTCCAGGGCAACAGGAAGTATGCCGTGGCGGCCCGTCCGCTGGAGGCCGCCGCGCCCGTGTTGCACACCTACATCGTCCGGCGCAGTGCCGTTCCCGGCCCGGAACTGGCCTATTTCATCGAGCACGCCAGGCGGATCGCCTCGGAAACACCGTCCGTGCGCTGAACCCGCTGAGCCCGCTGAGCCCGCTGAACCCGTGCCGCAGCGCCGCACATCATGCAAAGGGCCTCGACAGCGGGGGGGTGGGTGCTGCTAAAATCCGCGCACCCCATCGGGGAGTAGCCATTTCGCAGCCTTTGCGAAAGCCCGCGTCAACAAACTTGGTGGTCTTGCACCCCATGGCGCCGGCAGCTGCCGGGCACCGCTTTCATACCGGTTCCCGGCCAGCCAGGCGAGACCTTTGGCCACGTCGCGTTCACCCCAGCCGGGCGAGCCGCGCGTTGCGCCATTGTGTTCGCTCGTCCGGCTGCGCGTCATGTTGCTCAATTTGTCTCTCTTCCTGCTGTCCGCGGCCATCATCTATCTGGCCTGTGAATACTTCGTCAACGGCGTCGAGTGGGTCGGCCACCGCATGGCATTGGGCGCCACGGCCACCGGCACCGTCCTGGCCGCCTTCGGCACCGCCTTGCCCGAAAGCGCCGTGACCTTCATGGCCGTGGTCTTCGGCAACACCCCCGAGCAGAAAGACATCGGCGTCGGCGCCGCCATGGGTGGCCCGCTGGTGCTGGCCACCGTGGCCTATGCCGTGGTGGGCCTGGCGCTGTGGCGCAATCGCCGCGCCGCGCACGTCGGCGTATCCATTCCCATCAAGGCCGACCAGGGCCGGCTGGCCCGCGACCAGAGTTGGTTCATGGGCATCTTCGTTCTCAAGGTGGCGCTGGGCCTGCTGGCCTTTGCCTGGAAGCCGTGGCTGGGCATCCTGTTCCTGGCGGTGTATGCGCTGTATGTGAAGCGCGAGCTGTCGCACGATGACGGCGGCATCGAAGAGGACGGCCTGGAGCCGCTGAAGCTGCGCCCCCGCGATACGGACCCGTCGATGTTCTGGGCCTGTACGCAGACCGTGCTGGCGCTGGTGGTCATCGCCGCCGCGTCGCGCGTGTTCGTGCAGCAGATCGAGACGCTGGGCGTGGCCATGGGCATCTCCGCGCACTTGGCCGCGTTGCTGTTGGCGCCGGTGGCGACCGAGCTGCCCGAGATCCTGAACGCGCTGATCTGGGTGCGGCAGGGCAAGGAGCGGCTGGCGCTGGCCAACATCTCGGGCGCGATGATGATCCAGGCGACTATTCCCAGCGCCATGGCCATTTTCATGACGCCGTGGCTGCTGGATGCGCCGCTGCGGGCCGCCGGGCTGTTCACGCTGGCGTCCATCGCGCTGCTGTGGATGCGCCTGCGTCGCGGCGCCATGACGGTGACGGCGCTGGCGTCGGTCGGTGGGCTGTACGTGCTGTTCGCGGGCTATCTGATCTGGCATTTCTACGGCTGAGAACCCTTGCCCGGGAATTGTGGCGATCAAGCTACGAGTCTTGTTTATCAGGGCAAACCCGGGTAAGATCTCGAAGTTATCATTCCCAAGGGGTTCTTTCCGTGAATACCGATTCCGGCGACAGTAGTAGTCGATCTTGCATCGACGTCGCTGCCTGACAGGTCACACGCAGAATCCCTCTGCCGCGTCCTGCCAGCGCAGGATGCGGACATCTCCCGGTTAGCCAGCTTTTCGCCGCTACCGGACATTCCCCCCGCTACACATACCGCCAGAACCGTTGCGTTGCCGCAGCGCGGTGCGTCTGTTTGCGTCTTTTCCAGCCGCAACCGGTACGCCATGCGCCTGCGCGCGTTCGTTCGCGGCAAAGATGCTCCGTCCTTGCAGCATAGGAGGTCAGCATGCGTTTCTTTGACTTGTTCCTGCGCCGTGCCGGCGTCGAGCGTACCGAGGCAGGCGGCCGCCGCCGTGGTACGTCACGCCTGACGGTGGTTTGCCCCCGCGATGCGCTCGACTCGCTGCGCAAGCAGATCTGCCTGGATTTCTCGGCCGCTGGCCTCAGCGTGTCGCAGTTCCAGGTCGATGCCGCCACGGCGCAAGCCGGCATGGCGCAAGCCTGCATCACCGTCGACTGTCCGCCCGAACTGCGCGCCGAATTGATGTCCCAGGCCAAGCGCCTGAGCGCCAACCCGGCCGTTCGCCACGTGCACTTCGGCACGAGCGCGGCAGCATCCGCCACCCTGGCGGCCGCTGCGTAACCCGCGCGGTCAGACCTTTCACATCCACCAGGGAGGCCGCCATGCCAGGCGCCATAGATTCCGAGCCTCGATTGCGCCGGCCGTGCGCGGCCCGACGCCTGCCCTGATCCGCTTTTCCACATTCCCCGCGGATCGGGACCAGCGCGTCCCGCCGTACGGAATGTGCAGCGCCCGCCGCTGACGGTGCGCCGGATTTCCCGGCCACCCCAACCCCGCCGCCACACGCTCCAATACGCCCGGCGCATCGCCGTTCACAGAACGCCGGTCGCGTCGTGACCTTGCACGCCCATACTGCACGCCAACAAGTGGCAGGCGGTAGCGGCCTGTGCGGACCCGCTCGCCCGGACTGACTCCACCACCAAGAAATTGGAGTGCTCCGATGCTGCACTTGCTCAAGTCCCTGTTCTCGTCGGCGGCCCGGGTCCGCCATATCGGCCGCCATTTCCGGCGCACGCCCATCCTGGAGCCCATCGGCCCCGGTTCCGATCCTGCCGCCACCGCCTGCGCGGTGCGCCGCGCGGGCCGCCGGCTGCAGGATGTCGCCTTCGAACCCCTGGATGCGCTGTACGCCCGCCTCGATTCCACGCCCCAGGGCCTGCCCGTCGAACGCGCGGCCCTGCTGCGTGACGAGTTCGGCCCGAACGAAGTCGATCAGGAACGTCCGCTGGCCTGGTACACCCATCTCTGGCTGGCCTACCGCAATCCCTTCAACCTGCTGCTGACGCTGCTGGCGGCCGTGTCCTGGGTCACCGACGTGAAGCTGGCCGAACCGGCCGACCGGGACTGGTCGTCGGTCATCGTGATCACCGGCATGGTGATCGTGGCCACCTTGCTGCGCTTCGTACAGGAGCGCCGTTCGCATGCCGCCGCCGAGTCGCTGCGCGCCATGGTGCAGAACACGGCCACCGTGCTGCGTCCCGGTTCGGGCCGCAAGGTCGAGGTGCCGCTGCGCGAGCTGGTGCCCGGCGACGTCGTGGCCCTGTCGGCCGGCGACATGGTGCCGGCCGATTGCCGCGTGGTGGCGGCCAAGGATCTGTTCGTGGCGCAGGCCGCGCTGACGGGTGAAGCGTTGCCCGTGGAAAAGTTCGTGCAGGCGACGCCCGGCCTGGGCAATCCCCTGGAGCTGGAAAACATCGTCTTCATGGGCACCAACGTGGTCAGCGGCGCCGGCCTGGCGCTGGTGACGGGCACCGGCGCGCGCAGCTGCTTCGGCCAGCTGGCCGGCAGCGTGTCGGCCGTCTCGCGCGCGCCGACCCGGTTCCAGCAAGGCATCAACCGCGTCAGCTGGGTGCTGATCCGTTTCATGCTGGTGATGGTGCCGGTGGTGTTCCTGATCAACGGCCTGACCAAGCACGACTGGCTGCAGGCGCTGCTGTTCGCGCTGGCGGTGGCCGTGGGCCTGACGCCCGAAATGCTGCCGATGATCGTCACCTCCACGCTGGCCAAGGGCGCGCTGGCGATGTCGCGTCGCAAGGTCGTGGTCAAGCGCCTGGACGCCATCCAGAACCTGGGCGCCATGACCGTGCTGTGCACCGACAAGACCGGCACGCTGACGCAGGACCGCATCGTGCTCGAACGCCACATCGACGTGGACGGCGCGGCCAGCGACGAGGTGCTGAGCTACGCATACCTGAACAGCCATTACCAGACCGGCCTGAAGAACCTGCTGGACGTGGCGGTGCTGGAGCACGCCGAGCTGGGCCGCAGCCTGAATCCAGCGGCGAACTACGTGAAAATCGACGAGATTCCGTTCGACTTCGCGCGCCGCCGCATGTCGGTGGTGGTCAGCGCGCGCGATGCGGCCGATGGCGGCCATGTGCTGATCTGCAAGGGCGCGGTGGAAGAGATGCTGGCCGCGTGCGGTTCGGTGCGCGGGCCGGGGGGCGACCAGCCGCTCGATGAGGCCCGCCGCGACCAGATCCGGCGCGAGACCGGCGACATGAATGCCGAGGGCCTGCGCGTGATCGCCGTGGCGGTGCGCGACCTGCCTGCGGACCACGGCCCGTATGCCCTCGGGGACGAGGCCGGCCTGACCCTGATCGGCTACATCGCCTTCCTGGACCCGCCGAAGGAATCCGCCGCGCCCGCGCTGCGCGCGCTGATGGACGCGGGCGTGGCCATCAAGGTGCTGACGGGCGACATGGACCGCGTGGCGCGCAAGGTGTGCCGCGAAGTCGGGCTGGAAGCGGGGCAGGCGTTCATTGGCGCCGACCTGGATGCGATGAATGACGCCGAGCTGGGCGTGGCGGTGCGGAAAGGCACGCTGTTCGCGCGCTTGACGCCCGCGCACAAAGAGCGCATCGTGCGCGCGTTGCGCCAGCAGGGCGCCACGGTGGGCTTCATGGGTGACGGCATCAACGACGCGCCCGCGCTGCGTGCCGCGGACGTGGGCATCTCGGTGGATTCGGCGGTGGACATTTCCAAGGAAGCCGCCGACATCATCTTGCTGGAAAAGAGCCTGATGGTGCTGCATGACGGCGTGCTGGAAGGCCGCCGCATCTTCTGCAACATGCTCAAGTACCTGAAGATGACGGCAAGCTCGAACTTCGGCAATGTCTTCTCGGTATTGATCGCCAGCGCGTTCCTGCCGTTCCTGCCCATGTTGCCGGCCCAGTTGCTGATCCAGAACCTGATGTACGACTTTTCGCAGATCGCCATCCCGTTCGACCGTGCCGACCCCGAGTCGCTGCGCAGCCCGCAGCAATGGGATCCGGCGGGGCTGGGCCGCTTCATGGTGTGTTTCGGTCCGCTGAGCTCGGTGTTCGACGTCGCCACCTTCGCGTTGATGTGGTATGTATTCCACGCCGACGTGCCGCAAGCCCAGTCGCTGTTCCAGTCGGGCTGGTTCGTCGAAGGGCTGCTGTCGCAGACGCTGGTGGTGCACCTGATCCGCACGCGGCGCATTCCGTTCCTGCAAAGCCGGGCCAGCCTGCCGCTGCTGGTATCGACGGTGCTGGTGATGGCGTTGGGCGTGGCCTTGCCGATGTCGCCGCTGGCCCCGGCATTCGACATGCGGGCGCTGCCACTGGGGTACTTCCCCTGGCTGGCGCTGATTCTCATGGGATACGTCTGCCTGGTGCAGGTGGTCAAGAGCGCTTGGGTGCGCCGTTATGGTTGGCAATGACGAAGTCTTTGATGCGCTACACCTGCCGGGCCGCGGTGCGCACCGCGCCGGTTCTCATGTGGGCCGGCGCGGCCTGTGCCGCCGATCCCGGCCTGGCCCTGTACGGCGTGGTCGATGCCGGCCTGTCCGCCACGCGTGTCAGTGGCGCCGGCTCGTCGGTCCGGCCGCTGTCCGGCGGCCTGTCCGACAGCCTGTGGGGCCTGCGCGGCAGCGAGGCGCTGGATGACGGCTGGAGCGCCGAGTTCGGTCTTGAAAGCGGCTTCGACGCCGCGACGGGCCACGCGGATGAAGACGGCCGCCTGTTCGACTACGGCGCCTGGACCGGCCTGTCCCATCCCGGCGTGGGGTCGCTGCGCCTTGGCCGCCAGCAGACCCTCTCGATGGAATATGCCAGCGCGCTGGAGGTGGGCTCCTGGCGCGACATGGGCATGGGGGCGCTGTTCAGGGCGGCGGACAACTACCGCCGGGATAATCTGGTCAACCTGCATACGGCCGTCGTGGAGGGCTGGCAGGCAGGAGTCGGCTACGCCTTCGATACGAGCCGGACGGACGGCGTGGCGCCGGATGCAGCCTCCGGTGGCCGCGGCCACGCGCTGAGCGCCGGGCTGAAGTACGAAACCGATACCTGGCTGGCGGTGCTGGGCTGGGATCGCCTGCATTACGCGGGCCAGGCGGCCGATGTGCTGGGCGATCGTACGCCCAGCGCCTGGCAGGCGGGCCTGTCGTACAAGATGGAAGGCCTGCGCCTGTCGATGGCCTGGTCGCGCCTGCGCAATGGCTACGCCAGCCAGAATGCGGGCGGGCTGGACGGCCTGGGGCCGGCGGCTTTCCTGCGCGGCGGCGGCATCGATACCTGGCTGCTGGGCGCCGAGATCGGCGTGGGCGCCTCGGGCGCGCTCCTGCTGCAGTGGTCCATGGCGGCGCCGGATTGGCGTTGGCAGGATGGCTCGCGCGCGAAAACCGCCCGCCTGGCTTCGCTGGGATACCGGTTCGACATGTCGCCACGCACCAGCCTGTACGCGTATGCCGCCCGCCTGTCCGGCGGCACGCTGGACGAGCCCGTCGTCCAGGGGGCGGGGCGCACCGCGCGCGTGGGAATGGGGATCACCCAGCGGTTCTGATGCCTGATCGCCGCGACCCGCGCTCCACTACAATCGCATGACATCCGCGCGATGCCTGCGCGCCTTCAGTGTCAACAGGCCCTAGGTCCCCCCTGATCATGGATCTGCTCGGCTGGCTCGTTCCCTGGGAATTCTCGCCCACCCTGATCGCCGCCTTCGCCGCGGCCATCGTGCTGTTCGTGCGCGGCCAGCGCGCGCATCGCGTCACCGTGGCGCGGCAGGTGTTCTTCTGGGCCGGCCTGGCGCTGCTGTACCTGTCCCTGCATACCCGGCTGGATTACTACGCCGAGCGCATGTTCTTCATCCATCGCGCCCAGCATCTGGTGCTGCATCACCTGGGCCCGCTGCTGGTGATGGCCGCCTTTCCGGGGTCCGCGATGCGGGCCGGCCTGCCCATGGCCTGGCGGCTGCGGCTGCGCGATTTCCTGCGCACCGGCGCCGGGCGCGCGCTGCAAGGGGTGCTGACGCACCGCATCCTCGTGCCGGCCCTGTTCGTCTTCCTGGTTCTGGTGTGGCTGATCCCGTCGGTGCAGTTCTACAGCATGCTCGATTGGCGCCTGTACCGGCTGATGAACTGGTCCGTGGTCATCAGCGGCTTCCTGTACTGGAACCTGATCCTGGACCGCCGGCCCAGTCCGCCCGCGGCCATGAGCCCGGGCGGGCGCGTGCTGTCGCCCGTGCTGACGATGGCGCCGCAGATGGTGGCGGGCGCCGTCATCGCCTTCACGGAGACCGATATCTATCCGCTGTTCGAACTGTGCGGACGCGCCGTGGCCATGTCGGCGCAGACCGACCAGATGATCGGTGGCCTGACGATGTGGATTCCGGCGGCATTGGTGGAGGTGGTCGGCCTGTTGGTGGCCCTGGGCACCTTGATGCGCCTGTCGGGCAAGGGCCGTCTGCGCCGCGCCGACCGGCAGGCGAGGGCGGGGCGCGCGCCGCAGGCGCGGCGCCCCGCCACTTGAGGACTTATTCCGGGATCAGGCCGTGATACTTGCGGCCGTAGGCCACGGTGGCCTGGAACATGCCTTCCTTGTTGCCGCAGTCGTAGCGCGTGCCTTCGTAGCGGTAGGCGTAGACGGGCCGGTCGCGCATCAGCGCGGCGATGCCGTCGGTCAGCTGGATCTCGTTGCCGGCGCCCGACTTGGTGTTGCGCAGGTAGTCGAAGATCTCGGCTTCGAGCACGTAGCGGCCGACCACGGCCAGGTTCGAGGGCGCGTCTTCAGGCTTGGGCTTCTCGACCATGTGGGTGACGCGCTCGGTGCGGGCGTCGATGGTCTGGCTGGCGACGATGCCATACTTGTTGGTGTCTTCGTGGGGCACTTCCTGCACGCCCAGCACGCTGGCGTTGCGCGCCACGGCCGTGTCGACCAGTTGGCCGATCACGGGCTGGTCGGCATCGATCAGGTCGTCGGCCAGCAGCACGGCAAAGGGTTCGTTGCCCACGGCTGGCGCGGCGGTCAGCACGGCGTGGCCCAGGCCCAGCGGGTAACGCTGGCGGATGTAGATGCAATTGACGTGCGCGGGCAGCACCTCGCGCACGATAGCCAGCAGCGCCTGCTTGTTCTTGCCTTCCAGGTCCGTTTCCAGTTCGGGATTGGAGTCGAAATGGTCCTCGATGGCGCGCTTGTTGCGGCCCGTCACGAAGATGAGGTCGGTGATGCCGGCGGCGACCGCTTCTTCAACCGCATATTGGATCAGCGGTTTATCCACGACCGGCAGCATTTCTTTCGGCATGGCCTTGGTGGCGGGCAGGAAGCGCGTACCCATCCCGGCGACGGGGAAAACGGCTTTGCGGATTCGTTGCATCGAGGTTCCAGAGTAGATAAGAATTATGTGTAGGCGAACTTGCAAAAGGTATGGCTATCATAGTGCCATGCAGAGTCGTAACATGACACATCCTTCGGTATTTCTGCGTCGCACCATGGCCATCGGGATTTGCGTAGCAATTCTCGTGCCTGCGGCGCCCGTCATCGCGCAGCCGGTCGGCCTGCCTTCCATGGGGGCGGCGTCGGCCGACGTGCTGTCGCCGGCCACCGAACGGCAGTTGGGCGAAGCCATCATGGCGCAGGGCCGGCGCGACCCGACCTACATCAACGACCCCGAGATCAGCCAGTACCTCACCACCATGGCGCGCAAGCTGGCCATGAACGCGCCCGGCGGCGTGCCCGACATCGAGGTCTTTCCGGTCCGCGATCCCGAGATCAACGCCTTCGCCATGCCAGGAGGATTCGTCGGGGTCAATTCCGGCCTGGTGGTGTCCTCCGACAGCGAATCCGAACTGGCGGCGGTGCTCGCGCACGAAATCGGGCACGTGGTGCAGCGCCACATCGCGCGCGGCATGACCCAGCAGAACCAGAACAGCACCGTGATGCTGGCCAGCCTGGCCGGCGCGCTGCTGGCCGCGTTGGCCGGCGGCGGCGGGAACCTGGCCATGGGCGTTGCCGCCTTCGGGCAGGCGGCCGCCATCAACCGCCAACTGGGTTTCTCGCGCGACGCCGAGCGCGAGGCCGACCGCACCGGCCTGCAGATGCTGTCCAAGGCGGGCTACGACCCCAGCGGCATGGCGCGCATGTTCGGGCGCCTGATGAATGCCTCCCGCCTGAACGAGGGCATGGGCGGCGGCTCGTGGGCCAGCACCCACCCGCTGTCCATCGACCGGATGTCGGACGTGCAGAACCGCATCCGCGAGCTGTCTACCGTGCGCCATGTGGACAGCGACGACTATTGGTATATCCGCGCCAAGCTGCGGGTGGTGCAGGGCCGCGACGCTCTCAGCCTGCGCACGGCGCAGCAGCAGTTGCAGGACGAGTCGCGCGCGCTGTCCGGCGTGCGCAAGTCGGCGGCGTTCTACGGCCTGGCGCTCTATCATCTGCAGCGCAACGAGACCAAGCAGGCCACCACGGCCTGGGAGATGGCCCAGGAGGGCGGCCATCAATCGCCGCAACTGGCCAAGCTGGGCATCGACATCGCCCTGGCGCGCAAGGACGACGGCGCGGCCATGCGGCAGGCCCAGGCGGCCATCAAGCGCTGGCCCGACCGGCGGGCGCTGGGCATCGCCTACGCCACCGTGCTGCAGGACGCGGGCCGCAACGACGAGGCCCAGGACTACCTGCGCGACCGCATCGAGCAATGGGGCGCCGACGAGCCGGGCCTGTACCAGATGCTGGCCCAGAGCGAGGACCGCAATGGCCGCACGGTGGCCGCGCGCCGCAACATGGCGCGCTTCTATCTGCAGACCGGCGCCTATGCCGCCGCCGAATCGCAGTTGCAGCAGGCACGCGGCATCTCGCAAGACTTCTACGAACAATCGCAGATCGACGTGCAGATCAAGGAAGTCAAGCAGAAGCTGGCCGACGAGCGCGAACTGCTGCAGCGCTTCAAGTCGTGACGGGAAGGATGTGAAACCCGCGCCCTCGGGCGCGGCTGGCGCGGTTTACAGCCCGGTCTCGAAGAACCGCCCCAGGCGCTGGGGCAGCCAGTTCAGGTGGCCGGGGAAGGCGCCGGTCGGAAAGCCCGCGTGTCCCCCCTGGGCCGGTTGGTGCAGCAGCACGCTGGGCGAACAGTCGGCCGGGCCGGGCAGGGCGCTTTCGGGCAGGAAGGGATCGTTGCGCGCGTTCAGCACCAGCGTGGGCACCTTCACGTGGGCCAGCCAGGGTTTGCTGGAGGCGCGCGTCCAGTAATCGAGCGCGTTGCGGAATCCGTGCATGGGCGCGGTGTAGGCGTCATCGAAATCGCGCAGGTCGCGCGCGTGGGCGATGCGCAGCACGTCGATGGCGCCCGGAAAGCGCTTGGCCTTCTCCAGCACCTTGCGCTTCATCGTCTTCAGGAAATAGCGCGAGTAGATCTGGCGCGCGATGAAGCCCTTGCACAGTTCACGGCCGCCGGCGGCCAGGTCCAGCGGCACGGATACGGCCGAGGCGGCGGCCAGCCACGGCAGGGCGTCGCCCTGTTCGCCGATGAACTTCAGCATGGCGTTGCCGCCCAGCGATACGCCCACGGCGTGCCAGCGGGCGTGCGGCACGCGGCTGCGCACCGTTTCCAGCATGAAGCCGACCTCGGCCGAGTCGCCGGAATAATAGGCGCGCGCCAGGCGGTTGGGCGAACCCGAGCAGCCGCGGAAGTGCGCGATGGCCACGATCCAGCCCCGCGCACGGAAATGGTGCGCGATGGATTGCGCATAGCGGCTGGCGCTGCCGCCTTCCAGCCCGTGGAACAGGATGAGGGCGGGCGTGTCGGCCACCTGTGGCAGCGAGGCCCAGTCGGCCGGCGCGATCCAGCGCGCGGCCGCGACCTTGCCGGCGGCCACGGGCGGCTGGCCGCTGATGGGGCTGCCGTCGGCCGCCTTGTGCGGAAACAGTCCCGGACCCGTCCAGTCGAAATCGACGAAGTCGCCGTCGGGGGTATCGACGCGGTCGCGCACGAACGCGATCCGGTGATACTGCGCGAGCAGGGCGGCATACACCGTCTGGCTATGCCGGCCGGGCAGCCACGGGGGAACCGGGCAGGGCGTGGTGTCGAGACGGGATGCAGCCAACGAGACCATCCGGGCCTAGTGCAGCCTGTCCGGGATGTCGTGCAGGTCGAGCACCCCGGCTTCGGGCGGCGCGGCGGAGGCATGGTGCATGACCATGCGCCAGCCGGCGGGCCCCTTGTGATAGATGTTGGTGGCGTAGCAGGTGGCGTATTGCGTGCCTTCCCGCGTGACGGCCGAGACCTGTTCGACCAGCACGTGCACCGCGCACATCATGCTCTGTATGACCAGCGGGCGCAGGGGGCGCAGGTGCAGCGGGCCGTTGGACAGGATCTGCTGCCACGACTCGTGGACGGCCATGTGGCCCACGATGCGCAAGCCGCCCGGATGGATGCAGACGATTTCCTCGTCGTCGGCCCAGACCTGCATCAAGCGGTCGAGGTCGCCTTGCTCCAGGGCGTCGTAGAAGGCGTGTTCCGCTTCGTCGGGTGTGGCGAACATGGCAAGCCGCGCAACTAGGGTTTAGTGGTGGCCGCGCAGGACCGTGCCGGGCTTCAGGCGGTATTCGGCGCCACAGTACGGGCAGCGGGCCGAGCCGGTGTGGGCCACGTCGAGGAACACGCGGGGATGCATGCTCCACAGCGGGGCCTTGGGGCCGGGACAGTGGATGGGCAGGTCTTCGGCACCGACTTCGATGACTTCCTGGGCGGGCACGGCAGCCGAGGCAGCAGCGGTCATTGAGGTATTCCTGAAAAAAGCCGGGATACGGCGGGCAATCGTCGCGCGTATTGTATCAAGCGCCGAAGGCTACAATATCGATCCATTTCTGCCGTCCAGGTTCCATGCCGTCCCGCCACATCCGCCAGGGGCTCGTCCTTGGCTTCTGACTCCGACAATTACGCAGCATCCGACGCCGAGGAGACACGGCGCGAACGCAAAGAGGCCTTCCTGGCTGGCGTGCATGCGGTGGCGCCCGCGCTGGTCGCCACGTCCACGTGGGGCCTGGTCACCGGCGTGGCCATGGTCAAGTCGGGGCTGACCGAGTCCATGGCCCTGGCCATGACCCTGCTGATGTACGCGGGCTCGGCCCAACTGACCTCGCTGCCGCTGATCGCCGCGGGCGCGCCGCTGTGGCTCATCTTCGCGGCCGGTTTCGTGGTCAACCTGCGCTTCATCATCTTCGGCGCGGCGCTGCAGCCGTATTTCCGCCATCTCAGTTGGCCGCGCCGCCTGGCCATGGGCTATTTCACCACCGACATGGGGTTCGTGCTGTTCATGTCCCGCTTCGGCGAGGCGTCGCAGCGCGGCACGCGCGAGCACGTCTGGTACTTCGCGGGCGCCATCACGCCCGGCTGGATCACCTGGCAGACGGCGTCCATCCTGGGCATCGTGCTGGCTTCGCAGGTGCCGATCTCGTGGTCGCTCGATTTCGCGGCGGTGCTGGCGCTGCTGGCCATCACCGTGCCGCTGGCCAGTTCCCGGCCGGTGCTGGTGTCCATGCTGGCCGCCGGCCTGACTGCCTGGGTGGGCCAGGCGCTGCCGCTGCGCCTGGGGCTGGCGGCCGCCGTGGTGGTCGGCATCATCGCCGGCATCGCCGCCGAGCGCTATCTGAAAAAGCCCGCATGATGAGGCCGGCATGAGTGCTTTCGAGATCTACGTCTATTCGGCCATCCTGCTGCTGACGGCGTGCAGCATCATCACGCGCGCCGGCTTCATGCTGTTCGGCGATTACCTGCCGCTGCCCGACGGCGTGCGCCGCGCGCTGCGCTACGCGCCGGCCGCGGCGCTCACCGCCATCCTGGTGCCCGACATGCTGCCCTGGCGCACCGGCATCGGCCCGGTCTTCGACTACAAGCTGGTGGCCGGCATCGTCGGCATCCTGGTCTTCCTGCGCACCCGCAACGCCGTGCTGGTCATCGTCTCGGGCATGTGCACCCTGTGGGCGCTGCGCTGGCTGGCCGGATAGTTCCCGCGCGGGGGGGGGGCGGCAGACCGGGTTCCGGGCGCGTGCGCCGGCCCGGTTTTCCCGTGTTCGGGCGGACGGGTTGGGATCGTGGGCGGCCGGCTGCTAAAATAAGTTATCCACAGCAATCCGGGACGCGTTGTATTTCCGTTTTGTTCTTTCACCGCCCCGGTATCTGCCACACTTGATGACGCAATCTACCTCTCCCGCAGCGCCCGCCGCAGACGCGCCTTCGCGCACCTTCGCCGATTTCGGTCTGCACCCGCTCCTGCTCCAGTCCATCGTCGAAACCGGCTACACCACCCCCACGCCCATCCAGGCGCAGGCCATTCCGGTGGTGGTCGCGGGGCGTGACGTCATGGGCGCCGCCCAGACCGGCACGGGCAAGACCGCCGCGTTCACGGTGCCGATCCTGCATCGCCTGATGCCGCTGGCCAATCCCAGCGCCTCGCCCGCGCGCCATCCGGTGCGCGCGCTGATCCTCACGCCCACGCGCGAACTGGCCGACCAGGTCTTCGAAAGCGTCAAGCGCTACAGCAAGCGCACCCCGCTGCGTTCGGCCGTGGTGTTCGGCGGCGTCGACATCCGCCCGCAGAAGGAAGAACTGCGCCAGGGCTGCGAGGTGCTGGTCGCCACGCCGGGCCGCCTGCTCGATCACGTCGAACAGAAGAACGTGAACCTCAGCCAGGTCGGCATCCTGGTGCTGGACGAAGCCGACCGCATGCTGGACATGGGCTTCCTGCCCGACCTGGACCGCATCATCAGGCTGCTGCCCCCGCAGCGCCAGGGCCTGCTGTTCTCGGCCACCTTCAGCAACGAGATCCGCAAGCTGGGCCGCACCTTTCTGAACCAGCCCGTCGAAATCGAGGTCGCGGCGCGCAACGCCACGGCCGACACGGTCACGCAGATCGCCTACAAGATGACGGGCGAAGCCAAGCGCGCCGCCGTCGTGCATCTGGTCAAGTCGCGCGGCCTGAAGCAGGTCATCGTGTTCTCGAACACCAAGATCGGCACCGCCCGCCTGGCGCGCCAGCTGGAACGCGACGGCGTCAAGGCCGAGTCGATCCACGGCGACAAGACCCAGGCTGACCGCATGAAGGCGCTGGAAGCCTTCAAGGCAGGCGAGCTGGAAGTGCTGGTAGCCACCGACGTGGCCGCGCGCGGCCTGGACGTGGCCGGCGTGCCTTGCGTCATCAACTACGACCTGCCGCACAATTCCGAAGACTACGTGCACCGCATCGGCCGTACCGGCCGGGCGGGCGCCAGTGGTGAGGCCATCGCGCTGTTCACCCCCGAGGAAGAGCGCTACCTGCAGGACATCGAGAAGCTGATCAAGCGCGAAGTGCCGCGCGGCAATCTCGAGTTGCCGTCCGAATTGCTGGCCCGCAGCCATGGCCGTGGCGGCGAAGAGCGCGACCGCGGTGATCGCGGCGACCGCCCCAGCCGTGGCGACCGCGATCGCGGCACCTCGGATCGTGCCGACCGCGGTGGCCGCTCGCGCCCCGAACGCCGTCCGGTGGACGATTTCTTCCTCAAGCCCTACGAGCCTTCCGCCTCTGCCGCGCCCACCGACACGGATGCCCGCAAGGAAGAAGACCGCCCGGCTGCGCCCAAGCGCCAGCTGGCCGTGTTGCTGGGCGGCAGCCGCAAGAACTGATCCGCGGGCCCAGCGGCGGTTCCAGAAACGAAAAAAGCCCTTCGAAGGGCTTTTTGGCCATGTGGGAGCCGCCGTCAGGCCGTGGCGCCAGCCAGCATGGCCTTGATGTCCGGCAGCTCGGTAGCCACCGCCGGGCTGTTGCCGTCCAGCGTGTCCAACAGGCGTTCCAGGTGGCCGATGTGCGGCAGCATGGGGCCGTAGAACAGCACCCGGTCGCCGGCCTGCACGAACAGCGTGGGGAAGTTCTCGACGTCGACGTCGCCCAGCAGGTCGGGCTGTTCTTCGATGTCGATCCAGGCGTAGGCATGCCGCGGCCGGGCCTCGGACAGGGCGTCGAGCTTGGGGCGGTACTGGTTGCAGGTGTCGCACCAGGCCGCGCAGAAACAGGCGACCAGCCAGGTGTCGGGGCGGGCCAGCGCGGTGCGCAGTGCGGCATCGTCGGTACCGGGTACGAGCAGGGGCATGGGGGGCGAAGGGCAACGTGTTTGAGACTATGATACCCGGCATGCCGACTCTGCGCCCCGCCTCATGACTGCTCCCCGTACCGACATCACTCCTGGCGCGGCCGTGGCGGGGGCCGCCAGCGTGGCGCGCGCCTTTCGCCGCGCCGCCGTCTCCCAGTGCCACCCGAACATGCTGTTCGCGGTGCTCATGCCCTTCGTCATCGCGCTGCTGGGCGCCATCCTGCTGCTGTGGCTGTTCTGGTCCCCGCTGACCGACTGGCTGAGCGTGCAGGCCAGCCAGTGGCAGGTCGTCAACGACGTCGACGCCTGGCTGGTGGGCATCGGGCTGTTCTCGCTCAAGCTGTACCTGATTCCCGTGATTGCGGCGGCCGTGCTGTTGCCGGTGTCGGGCATCCTGGGGCTGACCATCGCCGCCATTTTCGTCATGCCGCTGGTGCTGCGCCACGTGGGGCAGCGCGAGTACGCGGGCGTGAAGCTGCAGGGCCGCAATGCCACCGCCGTCAGTGTCTGGAACGCCGTCTCGGTCAGCCTCATCTTCGCGGCGGGCTGGCTGCTGACCCTGCCGCTGTGGCTGGTGCCGCCCCTGGCGCTGGTGCTGTCGATCTTCTGGTGGGCCTATGCGTTCTCGCACATGATGCGGGTGGACGCCATCGCCGAACACGCCAGCCCCGAAGAGCGGCGCCTGCTGCTCAAGCGCCACAACGGCTCGTTCTGGCTGATCGGGCTCATCTGCTCGCTGATCAACCTGCTGCCGCCGGCCTGGGTCATCCTGCCGGTGTACTCCAGCCTGGTCTACGCCCACTTCGGGCTGGATGCGCTCGCGCGGCTGCGTGGCGAACGCGTCATCGAGGCCCAGGCCACCGTCCGTCCAGAATAATCACGGAAGCCCATTCACATGTCAGCTCAACCTGTACGCCGCATCGGCCTGATCATCGTCGGCGACGAAATCCTGTCCGGCCGCCGGCAGGACAAGCATTTCTCCAAGATCATCGAACTGCTGGGCGCCCGAGGGCTGCAATTGGCCTGGGCCGAGTTCCTGGGTGACGACCGCGAGGCCCTGACCCGCGCGCTGCGCCGCACCTTCGCCTCGGGCGACGTGGTGCTGTCGTGCGGCGGCATCGGCGGCACGCCCGACGACCACACCCGCCAGGCCGCCGCCGCCGCGCTGGACCTGCCGCTGGCGCTGCATCCCGAGGCCGCCAGCGCCATCGCGCTGCGCACCGCCGAGATGGCCAAGGAAAAGGGACTGCCGCCGCCCGACATGGACGCGCCCGAGAACCGCCAGCGCCTGCAGATGGGCATGTTCCCGCAGGGCTGCGAGGTCGTGCCCAATCCGTACAACCGCATTCCCGGTTTCTTCATCCGGGACCACACCTTCGTGCCGGGCTTTCCGGTGATGGCGTGGCCGATGCTGGAATGGACGCTGGACACGCGCTATCGCGACCTGCATCACGCCGTGGTGCTGGCCGAGCATTCGTTCCTGGCCTACCAGATGCCCGAGTCGCGCATCACGCCCTCGATGGAGGCCATCGAGCTGCGCTGGCCCGGCGTGCGCGCCTTCAGCCTGCCGTACATGGGCGACAAGGGCGGCCCGGCCCATCTTGAGCTTGGGGTGAAGGGCGACCCGGATGCCGCGGCCGAGGCGCTGGCTTTCTTCCGCACGGAAGTGCAGCGGCTGGGCGGCAGCCTGACGGTGCCCGCCTGACGCCCTCTCCCGGGCAGGCGGGCTTGCGGGGCGCGAGTGAAAAAGCGGTTGCCAAAACGCAGCCATAATTTCACAATACGATAAGTCAAATTTTTGCTGCGCTGCGGCATCGCTGTCGCGATTCACCTGGCGCATCCCTGGACGCCCACCATGTCCCGCCTGTTTTCCGAGCCTGCGCAGTCTGAGCACCCGGACGCCAAATCCGGCGGCCGGCAGGAGCCTGCCATCCAGGTCATCGACCGGGCCATGCGGCTGCTGGACGCCCTGGCGGCGCAGCCCGAACCCGTCACGCTGAAAGAACTGTCGGCCACTACCGGCCTGCATGCCTCCACCGCGCACCGCATCCTGAATGACCTGGTCGTGGGCCGCTACGTCGAGCGGGTCGACAACGGCCTGTACCAGTTGGGCATGCGCCTGCTGGAGCTGGGCTCGCTGGTCAAGGGGCGCCTGAACGTGCGCGAGGCCGCGCTGTCGGTCATGCGCAACCTGCACCGGCAGACCGGGCAGACCATCAACCTGTCGGTGCAGCAGGGCGACGAGATCGTCTACATCGACCGCGCCTGGAGCGAGCGCTCGGGCATGCAGGTGGTGCGCGCCATCGGTGGCCGGGCGCCGCTGCACCTCACGTCCACGGGCAAGCTGTTCCTGTCCACGTCCGATTCGCGGGGCGTGCGCGCCTATGCGCTGCGCACCGGCCTGGCCGGCCACACGCGCAACAGCCTGACCGAAATCGATCGCCTGGAGCGCGAGCTGGCGCAGGTGCGCCGCCACGGCTACGCGCGCGACAACGAAGAGCTGGAACTGGGCGTGCGCTGCATCGCCGCCGGCATCTTCGACGACACGGGCAAACTGGTGGCGGGCCTGTCGATCTCCGCGCCCGCCGAACGCCTGCAGGATGAATGGATACGCCTGCTGGTCGACGCGGCCGCGGGCATTTCAGAGGCGCTGGGCTTCGAGCCCGGGTCCCATCCCGACGATACGGGGTTGTCGGCCGTGCTTGCCGCGGGAGCATCCGCCACCAACCGGCATGCCTGAGCCACGGTCGTTGGGCCGCCTGAGCCGGCCCGCGCAATGGGCCGCGCTGCTTGGCATCTCGCTTCCCTTCATCCTGCTCTTCGAGGCCGTCAGCCTGCCGGCGGCGGTATTGCTGGGCGCCATCGGCGGCGCCATCGTGGCGGCCGTCAACGGCGTCAAGGTGCTCACGCCGCGCTGGTCGTTCGTGGCGTCGCAAGGCCTGATCGGCTGCCTGATCGCGCGCAGCATGCAGCCGGACATTCTGGCCGCGCTGGCGGCGGATTGGGCCCTCTGCCTGGCGGCGGTGGTGTGCGTCATCGTGGCCAGCGGCGCATTGGGCTGGACGCTGGCGCGCCGCGGCGTGCTGCCGGGCAGCACGGCGGTGTGGGGCCTGTCGCCCGGTGCCGCCAACGCCATGGTGCTGATGGCCGAAGCCTACGATGCCGACGTGCGCCTGGTGGCATTCATGCAGTATCTGCGCGTGGTGCTGGTGGTGCTGGTCGCCGCCGCCGTCTCCCGCATCTGGGGCCTGCCCGCCGGAGGGCATCCCGTTGCCATCGACTGGTTTCCGGCGTTGCCGGGCGGGTCGTTCGCGGCCACGCTGGCGGTGGCCGTCGGCGGCGCCTGGCTGGCCCGCGCCGCGCGCCTGCCGGCGGGCTCGCTGCTCTTGCCCATGTTCATGGCGGTGGCGCTGCAGAACACCGGCTACCTGCACATCACGCTGCCGCCCTGGCTGATGGTGCTGTGCTACGCGGCCATCGGCTGGAACATCGGCCTGCGTTTCGACCGCGAGGTGTTGATGCACGCGCTGCGCGCCCTGCCGCGCGTATTGCTGTCGGTGCTGGCGTTGATGGCGCTGTGCGGCGTGCTGGCCGTGCTGCTGACCGAGTTCGGCGGCGTCGATCCCCTGACCGCCTATCTGGCCACCAGCCCGGGCGGGGCCGATTCGGTGGCCATCATCGCGGCGTCCAGTCCGGTGGACCTGCCATTCGTCATGGCCTTGCAGACCGCGCGCTTCGTCATGGTGATGTTGCTGGGGCCCTGGCTGGCGAAATGGGTCGCGCATCACGCCAGGGGCGGCGCGATCCGTCGGGGCTGACGAGGCCGGCAAGAAAAATCCCCGCGCGGCCGAAGCAGGCGGGGACGAGCGTTGCAACTGTCGTTGTTATCCGGCGCCAGGAGGTTCGGCCATGCCGGCTCCCGGTCTTGGTATGCCCGCGAACCTTATTGCTTCTCCAGGCCGACCTTCTTGAACAGTTCGGCCCATTGCGGAACCTGCTGCTTCACCTTGGCCTGCAGGGCCTGGGGATTGGCTTCCTTGGTCATGACGGTGGCGCCCAGCTGCTGCATGCGCTCCTGGAACTTCGGATCGGCCAGGCCGGCCTGCAGCGACTTCACCAGCTTGTCGACCACGGGCTTGGGCGTGCCCTTCGGCACCCACATGCCGTGCCAGATACCGACCTGGAAGCCCTTGTAGCCGGACTCGTCCATGGTGGGCAGGTCTTTCAGCGTGGGGACGCGCTGCAGGCTGGTGACCGCGTAGGCCTTGACCGATTTGCC
Source organism: Bordetella ansorpii (assembly GCF_900078705.1). Classification (GTDB taxonomy): domain Bacteria; phylum Pseudomonadota; class Gammaproteobacteria; order Burkholderiales; family Burkholderiaceae_B; genus Bordetella; species Bordetella ansorpii_A. The sequence goes on along the minus strand of NZ_FKIF01000006.1, from coordinate 222,383 downwards.
CTGGATCTGCTGGGTGGTGTTGGTGGTCTGGTCGCACATCAGGTCGACCTGCTTGCCCAGCAGGTCGTTCATGGCGGGCGCGGTGCCCTTGTACGGAACGGTCAGCAGGTTGACGCCCAGCGCGTCGGACAGCATGGTGCCGCACAGATGGCTGGCGGCCCCGATGCCGGCGTTGGCCAGCGACACCTTGTCGGCGTTCTTCTTGACGTACTCGGCCAGTTCCTTGATGTTGTTGGGCGGGAAGTCGGAGCGGGCGATGACGGTCATCGGCACGTCGACCACCAGGCCGATGGGCTCGAAGCCATCGAACGGATCGTAGCCGGGGTTCTTGTAAAGCGACGGGGCGGTCGAGAAACCGATGTGCATCAGCAGGACCTGATAGCCGTCGGGCTTGGCGCGCGCCACCTGCGTGGTGCCGATGGTGCCGCCGGCGCCACCCTTGTTTTCGACCACGATGGTCTGGCCCAGCGAGGGGCGCATGGCTTCGGCCAGGGAACGGGCCACGTTGTCGGTCGGGCCGCCCGCGGCGAACGGGACGACCATGTTCACGACGTGATCGGGATACTCGGCATGAGCGGCGCCGGTGGCGAACAAGGCGCCGATGGCCAGCGCGGCCGACAGCTTGCGGGTATAGCGGGTCATGAAGTCTCCAGGGGGTGAGCTGAAATTGTGGTTTCTGCGTGGTCGGCGAGCGCCGCCACAAATATTGCAATCAGCATGCAGCAAGTCTAGAAAACAATCGACGCATCGTCACCCCGGTATTTCCCCCATTTTCCCCGGGGGCGCACGCAGGCGGACATGTCGCAAGGGGGATATGGGCGGGTTTCCCGGCAAAACTTCCTGGCGAATAGGGCGTCGGACGCTGTCGCATATGGCATCGTTTATTTGAGGCGTCCGCGCGATGGCCGCACCGTGGCGGTAAAGTGCAAATAAGTATTGCGTTGCACAAGAAATACTTGACTTGCAATGTACGAAGTCTAGAATACACTTTGTGCAGTGCAGCAAACGGGCCGGCGGGAGTTACAAGGTACCAGTCCGCGCACGTTCCAAAGTTTCGTCGCAGACCCATTCATGTGCCGTCGAGCCGGCCATAAACCAGGAGATACCCCATGAACAATGCCATTCCGCAACAAGTGCTGGCCCGCCAGAAGGCTTCCATCAATACCCTGATCGCCGCGCAAACGGCCATGTTCAGCGGTTTCGAAAAGCTGGTCGACCTGAACATGAAGGTCGTCCGTGCCACCATCGATGAAGTCGCCCAGAAGTCGCAGCAAGCCGCTGGCCTGACCGACCCGCAGGAAGTCGCCGCTTTCGGCACCAGCCTGGTCCAGCCGGGCGCCGAGAAGGCCCTGGCCTACGGCAAGCACGTGTACGACATCGTCGCCGGCGTGCAGACCGAACTGGCCAAGCTGGCTGAAGAGCAGATCGCCGAAGGCCAGCAGCAAGTGGCCGAAGCCGTCGAGCAACTGTCGAAGAACGCTCCGGCCGGTTCGGAAAGCGCCGTCGCCATGCTGAAGTCCTCGCTGGCCACCGCCAACAGCGCCTATGACTCGCTGACCAAGGCTGCCAAGCAGGCCGCTGAAGTCGCCGAATCCAACATGAATGCCGCCGCGAACGCCACGTTCAAGGCCGCCACCGATGCCGCTGAAGCCGCCGGCAAGGCTACGCGTACCGCCACCCGTCGCGCGACTGCGTAACAGGGCTGTCGTGTAGCCCCACTCTGTAGTACTGTTGAAGAACAGAGCAGAGTTGGAATTAGGGCCACCTTCGGGTGGCCCCTTTTTATTTCCGGACTCGACGGCGTCCCTATTATGTCGGGCGTCTCGTGCCTACGTCATGCCGCGGTGGGTGCGCCGACGGCATTGGCCGCACGCCCCGCGGGGGACGTGGCCTTGGGGAAGCGGTTTCAACGTGCGACGGCCAGCGCCCGCACGCACTCCTCGACCAGCGCCGGACCGCGGTAGATGAGGCCCGTGTAGAGTTGCACGGCATCGGCGCCGGCGGCCATTTTTTCGCGGGCTTCCTTGCCCGACACGATGCCGCCCACGCCGATGATGGCCAGCGAGCGGCCGGCGCGCGCGCGCAGCCTTTCGATGACCTTCAGCGACAGTTCGTGCACCGGGGGACCGGACAGGCCACCGGCCTGGTCGGCATGGGGCTGGCCTTGCACCGCCGTGCGCGATAGCGTGGTGTTGGTGGCGATGACGCCGTCCACGCCCAGCGTGGGCAGGGCATCGGCGATGGCGTCGACCTGATCCTGTTCGAGGTCGGGCGCGATCTTCACCAGCATCGGCACCTGGCGGCCATGCTGGTCGGCCAGTTCCCGGCGCTTGTCCCGCAGGCGGGACAGCAGCGAGATCAACTCGTCGCCGCCCTGCAGCGCGCGCAGGTTCCTGGTGTTGGGCGACGAGATGTTGACCGTGACGTAGTCGGCATGCGGATACACGCCGGCCAGGCCGATGAGATAGTCGTCGGCCGCGCGTTCGATGGGCGTGTCGGCGTTCTTGCCGATGTTCAGGCCCAGCACCCCGCCGTCGCGGCGCCATTGGCTGCGCTGCACGTTGGCGATGAACGCATCCAGGCCCAGGTTGTTGAAGCCCATGCGGTTGATCAGCGCCTGCGAGCGCGGCAGGCGGAAGATGCGCGGCTTGGGATTGCCGGATTGCGCGCGCGGGGTGACCGTGCCGACCTCGATGAAGCCGAAGCCCAGGTTGCCCAGCGCATCGATGTGCGCGCCGTTCTTGTCCAGTCCCGCGGCCAGGCCGACGGGGTTGGCCAGTTTCAGGCCCAGCAGTTCGATGGGAGCCTGCGGCTGCGTATGCAGCAGCCGGCGCGTGGCCTGGCAGTCGTAGACGCGCTGCAGGTTGGCCAGCGTGACTTCGTGGGCGGTTTCCGCGTCCATGGCAAACAGCGCCGCGCGGGCCAGGGGATAGGCTTGGAACAGGATCGACATGGGGCGGAATTGTAGTCCAGTGACGCGCGCGGCGGCGGCGCGCCGGTGGGCGCCGCGCGGATGTCCGAAGGGCCGCGTCGCCAATGGTTGGCCCGCGGCAACACCAGGGGATCAGGCAGCCTGTTCCTGCCAACTGCCGTCGACCAGCATCTGCAAGGGCTTGAAGCTGGATTTGTACGCCATCTTGCGGCTCTCCTGGATCCAGTAGCCCAGGTACAGGAAGGGCAGCTCGAGCATGCGGCATTGCTCGATCTGCCACAGGATGCTGTAGGTGCCCAGGCTGCCCGGCGCCTCGGGGTCGTAGAAGGTGTAGACCGAGGACAGCCCGTCGTCCAGCACGTCGATGATGGACACCATGGCCAGCACGCCGTCGGGCGCGCGGAATTCGACCAGCCGGGTGTTGACGCGCGTGGTCAGCAGGAACTGCGCGTACTGTGTGCGGCTGTCGTCGTCCATGCCGCCGCCGGGATGGCGCCCCTGCTGGTAGCGGGTGTAGAGCGCGTAGTGCTCGGCCGACCAGGCCAGCTCGGCCACGAAGGCGCGCAGCGGCTGGTGGAAGCGCCAGGCGCGCCGCTGGCTGCGGTTGGGCGTGAAGCGGGCGGTATCCACGCGCACCGGCACGCAGGCCCGGCAATGATCGCAATGCGGACGGTAGGTGAACAGGCCGCTGCGGCGGAAACCCTGTTCGACCAGTTGGGAATATGTGCCGGCGTTGATCAGGTGGCCCGGGGCCGCGACCTGCGAGCGCGCCTGCCTGCCGGGCAGGTAGCTGCACGGATAGGGCGCCGTCGAGTAGAACTGCAGCGTGGAGAAGGGAAGTTCTTTGAGCTGGCTCATGGGGTCGCGCGCGGGAGGCCGCGAATCGGGACTAGGGGCGCGCGGCGACGCGTGCAGCGGATTCGCAATTCCGAAACGGTAAGATCCATTATCACCGATCTGGCGCGCCATGGTCAGGGCAACAGGCTCGCGCGTGGCAATGGCAACAGTTGTCCTTCGGCGTCCAGCACGCCGGGGCGCCAGGGCAGGCCGGGGGCGTCCACCGCCCGGCGCACGTGGGCCAGGAAGTCGGCGCGGTCCACGGGACGGGCGCCCAGGCTGGCCAGGTGGCGGGTTTCCTGCTGGCAATCGATCCAGGCCACGCCGTGCCGCCTCAGGAATCGAACCAGATAGGCCAGCGCGATCTTCGAGGCGTCGGTGGCCCGCGCGAACATCGATTCGCCGAAGAACATGCGGCCCAGGCTGATGCCGTACAGGCCGCCCGCCAGTTCTCCGTCGATCCAGGTCTCGATGCTGTGCGCGCTGCCTTCGGCGTGCCATTGCCGGTAGACCTGCTGCATGGGTTCGAGGATCCATGTGCCGGCCTGGCCGCCACGCGGCGCGGCGCATTGCCGCAGCACCTCGGCAAAGCACGTATCCACCCGCACCTGAACCGAGGGCCAGGGCCGCTGCGCGTCGGCGGCGATGCGGCGCAACCGCTTGCGCAGCGAGTGCGACGGCGCGAAGTCGTCGCAGGCCAGCACCATGCGCGGGTCGGTGCTCCACCACAGCACGGGTTCGCCTTCGGAAAACCACGGAAAGATGCCGTTGCGGTAGGCCTCGTTCAGCCGGGCGGTGGACAGGTCTGCGCCGGCCGCCAGCAGGCCGGGCGGGTCTTTCAGCGCCAGCTCCGGGGGCGGCAGCGGCGTGTCGGGTTCTAGCCAGGGCAGCTTCAAGGTGTCAGCGGCGCGAATCCAGCACGTAGTGCTGCGTGGGGAAGGTCCCACGCTTGCGGTCTTCCAGGTAGCGCTGCAGTGTGGTGGCCACCGTGCGGAACGACAGTTCGTCCCACGGAATCTCGGCCTCGTCGAAGTAGCGCGCCTCCAGGCTTTCCGGGCCGGGATCCAGTTCCGGGCCGACCGCGTCGGCCAGATAGAAGAAGTGCACCTGTTCGACCTGCGGCACGTCGATCACCGTATAAAGTTGCCCCAGCGTGATGCGCGCGCCGGATTCTTCCAGGGTTTCGCGTTCGGCGCCCTGGGCCGTGCTTTCGCCCAGTTCCATGAAGCCCGCGGGCAGGGTCCAGGTGTCGTAGCGCGGTTCGATGGCGCGCCGGCACAGCAGGATGCGGCCTTGCCAGGTCGGCACCGTGCCGACCACCATGCGGGGGTTCTGGTAGTGGATCGCCCCGCAGTGATCACAGATGTCGCGTTCGCGGTTGTCGCCGTCCGGCACGCGCCGGTCGACCGGCGAGCCGCATTGGCTGCAGAAGTGGGAGCGGCGCGGGGCCGGGAAATAGCTGGGGGGCTGTGGGGCGCTCATGACGGCGATTCTACCGGCAGCGGCGGCCTGGGCGCAGGCATGCCAGCGGGATTGCGGATAGGTCGATATGTCGCAACGGCATGTTCGCGGGTCTCGTCAGGGCGTCGGCATGGCGTCGAAGGCCAGGCGCGTGGGGATGGCGGCCCGCGCGGCCTGGCGCAACGGCCTGCAGGCCGCCTGGCCCGGCAGGCACACCTGCAGCGTGCCGTCGGGTTCCAGATCCTCCAGCGCGTCCAGCAGCGGCAGGCCTGTGTCGGTTCTCAAGTGGGCCAACAGCGGGCCCAGGTCGCGGTCCTCGATCATGCCGGGGCCTGCTTCGGTGGCGGCATACAGCCGGCCCGTGTCGTCCAGCCACCAGCCGCCGATCTCGCCCGCATCCCGCCCCGTATGCGTCCGCAGGCCGGCGCCGGTATCGGCCAGGCGCAGGATGTAGGGCGCGGCGTCCAGGCGGACGTAGACGCGTTGCGGACCATTCTGGAAGTACCAGCGGCCCCGCGCGTCGCCCGCGTAGTTGCGGCCCATGAAGGCCAGGATCTGTTCGTTGGTGATGGCCTCGCCCGGCCCGCCCGAGGCGGCATCGCCGTGGGGGTGCAGGCGCCAGCGGCCGCGTTCGTCCAGCGACAGCCAGCCGTGGACGGCGGGCACGTCGGGCCAGCGGGCGATTGCGTCTTTGACGGACTGGTCCATGGGTCAGCCTAGGCGTAGCGCAGGGAGGAGGGCATCCGTCCATTATAGGAAGCCATCGGGGCGGGACACCGACGCTCACAACTGCGCAGGCGAGGGGGCCTCGCGCAGGCGGTAAGCTGTAGCGGACAACGCGCCGCGGATCCCTTTCGGCGGCGCGGCCGCAACCGACTCCCAGGGGCCCAGCCATGTCCGACAAACCCGTCAAGATTCCCGGCGCCGATCATCCCATCGGCATCACGCCCAATACTGCCCGCGTGGTGGTCACGCTGGGCGGCCGCACCCTCGCCGATACACAGCATGCGCTGACCTTGCGCGAGGCCACGTATCCGCCCGTGCACTACATTCCACGCGAGGACGTGGACATGGCGCAGTTGCAGCGCACCGCGCACGGGTCTTATTGCCCATACAAGGGCGAAGCCGCCTATTACAGTGTGCCGGCGGGGGGCGCGCGCGCCGAGAATGCGGCCTGGTCCTACGAGGCGCCTCATCCGGCCGTGGCGCGGATCGCAGGCCATCTGGCGTTCTATCCCGACCGCGTCGACGCGATCGAGGAGATCGCCTGAGGCCGAGGGCGGCGCCGCTGCCCATCGCGCCGGACGCCAGCGGTGCTCATTGCGCCCGCTTCCAGCTGCCCTGGATATTCTGGCGCTCCAGCGCCATGCGGTATTTGTACCGCTGCGGGTGATACCAGGCGGTGATGTACTCCACCGGCAGCTCGCCCTGCGCGTACACCGTCCGTTCGACCTTCAGCAGCGGCGCCCCGGGCGCCAGGTGCAGGGCGCGGCCCAGTTCGGGCGTGGCGGATTCGGCCGAGATGGTCTGCTCGGCCCGGCTGATGGTGATGCCAGCCTCTTCCAGCAGGGCGACCAGGGGCTGGGCGGTGATGTCGTGCCGGCCGTAGCGCCGCCCAACCGTTTCCGGCACGTAGGTTTCCAGGTACGAGAACGGCGTGGCCTCCAGCTTGCGCACCCTGATGGCGTGCTGGACGGGGGCGCCGCGTTCCAGGCCGAGCGCGCGGGCCGCTGCTTCCGGCGCGGGCACGTACTCGAATTCCAGCAACTGCACTTCGGTCTGCATGCCCATGGCCAGGCTGCTGTCCACCATGGTCTCGATGCTGCCGATGATGCCGGTCTGGGGGGGAGGGTGTTCCAGCACACGGGTGCCGCGGCCCTTCTCGCGGCGCACCAGCGCGCGCGAGGCCAGCTCGTCGATGGCGCGGCGCACGGTGATGCGGGAGATTCCAAACTGTTTTTCCAGTTCGGCTTCGCTGGGCAGCATGCTGCCCGGTTGGAAATCGCCCCGGAAAATCGCCTCGCGCAGATTGAGGAACAGCTGGTGATACAGCGGCACGGGTAAAGCGGGGTCTACGCTCTTCATAGTCATTGAATACAGCCGAACAAGAAGATCGAAAATTGTAACCAGCCCGCGATGGTATACAGGATTGGGCGCGGGGCATATTCTTTTTTGCCTTAGGCACGGCCGGATGCGAGGGGGCATGCCTTCAAGCGGAAGCCGGAGCCCGCGAGGACTTTGCGCGCTTTTCACTGGGGTTTGCCTGCGCTGGCTTTCGCATCGGCATCCCCTTCGCGCGCGGCAAAACTGCGCAACCTACAGAGGTAGACCATGGATTCCTCAACGCGTTTCGATTCCCCGCCGCTGTCATTGGCAGAGGCCATGCGTACCCGGCGTTCGATACGCGCCTTTCTGCCGGACCCGGTGCCCCAGCCCCTGATCGAACGCGTGCTGGAACTGGCCAGCCGCGCGCCCTCGGGCAACAACGCCCAGCCGTGGAAGGTCTACGTGATCACCGGCGCGGCGCGCGAGCGCCTGGGCGCCGCGCTGCGCCAGGCCTACGACGACCCCGACCAGAGCGCGTACAACGCCGAGTACCTCTATTACCCCCGGCAGTGGATCGCGCCGTTCCAGGACCGGCGGCGCAAGGTGGGCTGGGATCTCTACGGCCTGTTGGGCCTGACCCGAGAGGACAAGGCGGGCATGCACGCCCAGCACGCGCGCAACTACGCGTTCTTCGATGCGCCGGTCGGGTTGATGTTCACCATCAACCGCATCATGCAGCAGGGCAGCTGGCTGGATTATGGGATGTTCCTGCAATCGGTGATGCTGGCGGCGCGGGCGTATGGACTGGACACATGCCCCCAGGCGGCCTTCGTGCCGTATCACACGGTGGTGGCGCGCGAGCTGGAATTTCCCGAAGAGGAGATGCTGGTGTGCGGGATGGCGCTGGGGTATGCGGATCCGGATGCGGTCGAGAACACGCTGTACAGCGAACGGGAACCGGTCAGGGGATTTACTTCCTTCGTATCGTGAAGGATCGGGGCGGGCGTAACCCGCACGGCGTGCATCCGGGGGGCGATGATGTCGCCCCTTTGTCGTCTGGCAATCATGCGTATAGGGGTTTTCACTGAAAAACTACCTGTACCGGTACTTCCGTCACCCGGTGGCGAGGCGAGGGTGATATCGCGGATTTCAGTTGCCGATTGATAGATTTCAACCGTCACAATGACGAAATTGTTGGTTTCTTTCGGTAACAAACGTGTCCCGCGTGAACTGTTCGGGATTTGCCGGCGAGACTCGTCAAGGGATGAACTCTCATCTTGCGCGAAGCGGCCCTGCCGCAGACTGCCGCAGAACAGTGTGTTTTCGCTTCCACGCGACATGTTTCCCAAATCCGTGGAATCCGTCCACTTTTCCGCCGGGCAGCTCCATACGCGGTTACCAGGTTGCCATGCCCGTGAAAACAGTCATGCGTTACAAGAAAGTGGTCGGACACGATTGCCATGGCGATTCGTACGACAGCCCTATGACCTTTCCTCCGGTATCGGAGCCGCCCGATGCCGCGAGGGGGTTGCGTGATTTCATCGTGGCCAACTACGGCACGCTCTTGCGCCGCATCACCCAATATGCGGGTTGCGCGCAGTTGGCCGCCGACAGCCTTCACGATATCTGGGTGCGCCTGGCGGATAAGGGCTGCGGATCCGAGCCCATCCTCAGCGCCGAAGCCTATATTTATCGCATGGCCTGTAACCGGGCCATCGATCTGGCCCGTTCTGAGCGCGTCCACCAAGGTATGGGATTCGACGACATTCTGCTCGACGGTCTGGCGGATGCCGCCCCGGGGCCCGAGAAAATCGCCGAGGCCCGCTCCGAAGTCCGGCGGCTGATCCAGGCTGTCGAATTATTGCCGCCGAGGCGCCAGGCCATATTCATCGGTGTCTGTGTCGAGAATCTGTCGCGCCGGGAAGTGGCGGCTCGTCACGGAGTGACGCTGGCGCTGGTCACCAAGGTCGTACGCGATTCCAAGCAGTTGTGCCCCGCATTTTGATGTTGAATGCCCTCTAACGGAAAAGTCTCCCCATTCAGGGATGCTTTTCTCTCCAACTGGGTGTCGCCGGTCTGTCATGTTGGCGAAATAACCCGTCAGTAGGCTCCCTTCTCACACAGTTCAGTGCAAGTTCAGTGCAGTTTCCGCTGTCGATTTGTTTGCCGGGCAAGGCATGGTATCGCTCCTGGCAAATCGGTTGCTGCGGAATCGGCAGCCTTGCCCATCCTCTTCCTGCTCATGAGTTCAACGGATCGGACGTGATTCGGTTTTTACTGGCGACGTTCGTGGTGGGGGGGGCTTGCGGCATGCTGCCGGCACTTGCAAAGGCGGCGGACTCGGGGTCTACCAACATGGCCATCGCCGCGGCAGGCATGGTCGTCGAGTTCGACATTCCTGCCCAGCCCTTGCAATCGGCAATCGAGCAATACAGCATTGCCACGGGCCGTTCAGTGGTGTATCTCGGAACCCTGGTTCTCGGACGCACCTCGCAGTCCGTGCAAGGCAGCTATACCCCCGAAGCCGCGTTGTCGTTGCTGCTCGCGGGCACGGGCTTGGCTGTCAGTCACACCACCGCCGAGGCATTCATTCTCATGCAGGCCGAATCCAGACTTTCCCCGCGCCGGCCCGCCGGCGACGGCGCTCAGGCGTCCCCGGCGTCGCGCACCTATTACGGGTCGGTGCAGTCAGGCCTGCGCGATGTGCTGTGCGGCGACAGCCTGACCGCGCCCGGCGATTTCCGGGCTGCCCTGCAGTTCTGGGTCGATCCGACCGGCCGGGTGTCCCAGGTGCATCTGCTGGACACCACCGGTGACATCGCCCGTGACCAGGCCATCCTCAGGGCAATGCGCGGTGCCGCCGTCGAGCGTCCCCCCCCAGGACTGGCCCAGCCTTTCACCATGATCATCCTGCCGCGCTCGGCCGCTACCTCGGTGGATTGCCATGTGCATTGATGATTGCGGTGTTCGCGCCCGGAGTACCCCATGAGCGTCAGCAGCCTGACCACGCTGAAAAATTTCCTGCTCACCCGATACGATGAACTGAAGGGTCAGTTGACCCGCAGGCTGGGGAACTCCGACCTGGCGGGCGACGCCCTGCAGGACACCTGGATGCGCCTGCATTGCCGGGACGATGCCGAGGCCAGCCTGGGGCCGGTGCAAAGCCCTGGCGCCTACATCCTGCGCATGGCTTCCAACCTGGCCATCGATCACCAGCGTGCCCACAGCCGGGTGATGAGCCTGGGGGAAATCGACGCCTTGCTCGAAATCCCGGAACCTGCTCCGGGCCCGGCGGAGATTGCCCAGGCCCGCTCCGAGTGCGAGGACCTTGCCCGCGTCATGGATGGCATGCCGGAACGCCGCCGGCAGATCCTGCTGGCGGCTCGCCTGGACGGTACGCCCCAGTACGAAATCGCCGAGCGCCTGGGCATTTCGTTGCGCCTTGTCGAACGGGAGTTGAAGAAAGCCCACGAGTACTGCGCCGCCAATCTAAAAAAATAGTAACGGCCGTGCGGCTTTTGGGTCTCAGACTCGTCCTACACTAAGCCGCCTACATTGACTCGCAATTCCGAGTGATGTTGTGGGGTATCGGAGAAATCCCTTTCACAATCCTGGCAAGCGGGGGCTTGCCCACGATAGAGCTTACGAATCATGAGGTTATTCGGCAATCGCGCACCCGCACTCGATCCGCTCGAGCGCGAGGCGCACGCCTGGGTCCGGCGGTTGACGTCGGGCAAGGCGACGCAGGCCGATGCGCAGGCGTTGCAGCACTGGCGTAGTCAGAGCGAAGCGCACGCCGTCGCGTTCCGGCATGCACAGGAAGTCTGGCACAAGGTCGGCAAGGCCGGCGTGCTGGTCGCCGACCGCCGGCCTCTGCCCGCGCGCCGCGTTGCCTCGCGCGCGCCCAACCCCCAGCGCCGCGCCATGCTGGGAGGAGCATTCGCCACTGCCGTGGCGGCCGCCGGGGTCGCCGTGGTGCACCCGCCGCTGGGATTGTGGCCGTCATGGGAGGACATGCGCGCCGACTATCACACCGGTACCGGCGAACGCCGCGACGTCGTCCTCAGCGACAACGTGCGGGTGACGCTCAACACGCAGACGCGTATCGCCTTGCGCTCCGATGCCGGCACGGCCAGCGGCATCGATCTGGTGGGTGGCGAGGCGGCTTTCGACGTGGCGCGTACCGATCGCAGTTTCATGGTGGTTGCCGGCAACGGCCGAACCCTGGCACAGAATGCTGGCGTCCAGTTCGAGGTCCGCAACACTGGCGGATCGGTTTGCGTGACGTGCCTGTCGGGTCAGGTCCGGGTCGAGTCCGCAGGAGGCAGCCTGATGCTGCAGGCCAACCAGCAGGTGGTGTACGACGATCAGCGCATGGGTGTGGCCGTTGCCGTCGATGGCGCCAGCGCGCAAGCCTGGCGCAACGGCATATTGGTTTTCCGGCAGACACCGCTGAGCGAAGTCGTGGACGAAATCAATCGCTATCGTCCGGGCCGCGTCATTTTGATGAATGACGAAAAGGCGCGTTTGCCCCTAAGCGGGCGTTTCAGCGTAGATAATCTCGAATTGGTCCTGACACAAATCCGTCAAGCGTTTCACGTAAAGGCCCGTACGCTGCCGGGCAACATATTACTTTTTACGTGATCTTCATTTCACTGTACGGATTTCGCTTTCGAATCTCGTCATAGGACGTTACCGCCCACAAAGGGTGCGGCGGTCCGGTTTCATGAAGGCAGATTCGTGACGCGCAAGACCAACCTGGGATCCACCAGTCTCAAGAAGCGCCTGGGCGAACTGGCCAAATCCGCTTGGCAGTATCCCGTATCCATTTCCCGATACGGAGCGCCTTGGGTGTGGATCGTCTCGCATGGCATGTGGATGAAACGCATCGGTTTGACCGGTTCGGTGCCCGATCACCATCCGTTGCTCAAGCTGCGCGACCATATCGACGAGGTGTTGTATCGTCATGCCACGTTCCTCAAGCGGGCGGCGGCGTCGGGTAATGTGAACATGCTGCCCAATTACCTGATGCGCGCGATGGTGCTGCAGGTCCTCTATGGCATCGAAGACGCGGCGATGCTGCACGAGCGCATCGGCTACAACCTGCTGTTCCGGCGCTTCGTCGGCCTCGATGCCGATTATCCCGATCCTGATCCCTTCATTCAGGACCTTGCCGCGCTGCGGCAAAGCGAGGGCGTGCTCGCCCTGCTGGAGCGCATGTTGGCCAATGCTCCATTGGCCGAGATCGCCGATCACGCGGGAATTCCGGTCGACCTGGCGCTGCTGCGCAAATGGCGCGACATGCCTGGTTCCATTCTCAAGTCCAAAACGGACGATTCAAAAGAACCATCCTGAAAACCTGCGTTTCGTTGTGCGGTTTTCGTTAACGAATCTCGTCATAAAGCTCAGGCCATGAGCGGGTAACCGCTCGGCATACGTCGGTAAGCACTCACCCAAAAGGAGCGTGTAACGATGCAAGTAGCCAAGGTGGGCATGAAGGAACTGGACCGTCATCTCGGCAAGGTCATGGCGCACGCCCAGCGCCAACCGGTCGCCGTATCGCGGCGTGGCGCGCCATGGGTCTGGATCGTCCCGGACCTCATCTGGGAACACCCCAACCCCTGGGCCAACCTGGTCCCCGAACAACATCCGCTGCACGTGCTGCGCGAACGAGTCGATGCCGAGCTGCGGCGCGCTCCCGGCCTGCTGGCCAATGTGGCCGACGCCTGCGACAGCAGCCTGGCCGCCGACATCCTGTTGCGTGTCATCGTGCTGCGGCAGGCGTACGGCGTGGACAGCGACAACTATCTGCGCGAACTGCTCACCTACGACATGCTGTGCCGCTGGTTCGTGGGCCTGCCGCACGAAGGCGAGCGCGCCGACGAGGCTGTCGACGCGGCATGCCTGATCAGGCTGAATCCCTTGCTCGCTTCAGCGATCGAGCATCTGCTGGCGGGTATTCCGTTCGGCGCGGTCAGCCACTAGATGTAAACCAAGTCCACAACATTATCCGCAACGGTGACATCTGTGCCTGAAAAGATGGGCACCCGATCATCAGTGAGCGAGGAGTCGTAGTCATGCCTTCCGTCCGGCCTCAGCATGGTCCAACCGCCTCGCGGCGCCGACAGCGTGGCTTCACTCTCATCGAGATCATGGTGGTGGTGGTCATCATGGGCATTCTGGCCGCGCTCGTGGTGCCTCGGGTGCTCGATCGGCCCGACCAGGCGCGCGCGGTCGCCGCGCGCCAGGACATCAGTGCGCTGATGCAGGCCCTGAAGCTTTATCGTCTGGACAACGGTCGGTATCCCACGACACAGCAGGGCCTGGCCGTGCTAACCGGCAAGGGCGAGCAAGGCAAGAATGCACGGGTCTACCTGGACCGCCTGCCCAACGATCCCTGGGGCCACCCCTATCAGTACCTGAACCCCGGCGCCAACGGCGAGATCGATGTCTTCTCTACTGGGGCGGATGGCCAGGCGGGCGGCGAAAATGCAGACGCTGACATCGGTTCCTGGCAGCTTTGATGCCGCCGCGGGCCACGCCGCCGGCGTGCGCTCGCGCCAGCATCGTGCCGCCCAACGCGGTTCCGCCATCATCGGCGCGCTGTTCATCGTGGCTTTGGTCACGATCCTGGCGGCATCCCTCATGGCGCGTCAGAGCGCCTTCATCCGCACACTGCAAAGCGACCAGACTGGCATCCAGGTTCGCATGCTGATGCAGTCCGGCATCGACTGGGCGTCGGCCATGCTGCGCGAAGAAGGCAAGCGCACGCCGGTGGTGCAGCTTGCCGCCGACTGGGCCCAGCCCGTGCGCAATACCCGCTTCGGCGACGAGGATGATCGCCTGTATGCATCGTTTTCCGGCCGCATCACCGATGAGCAGGGCAAGTTCAACCTGCGTAACGTGGTCAGCGGCAGCGGTATCGATCCCAACGAGTCCGCGGTATTCCGCCGTCTATGCTCCCTGGTCGGCGTGCCCGCCGAGGTGGCCGACCGCATCGTGCAGCGCGTGCTGATCGCGCAGCCGCGCTCGGCCGATGCCGGCAGCGCGCAGGCGGGCGATGCGCAGGCCGGCGCTCCCGACGCCGGCGCGCCCGAGGCCGCACCGGTCGTGCAGATGGCCCGCGCGCCCATGATCCGTACGCTCGACGATCTGCGCCCCGTCAAGGGCGTCACCGACGACGTGCTGGCCCGCCTGCGTCCCGTGGCCACCGTATTGCCCGTCGGCACCTGGATCAACGCCAACACCGCTCGCCCCGAAGTCATCGCGGCCTGGGTGCCCGGCCTGTCGATGGATCAGGCCAAGGCCGTGCTGGCAGAGCGCGACCAGGGCCAGTGGTTCATCAATCGCGGCGATTTCGTCAATCGCCTTCGAATGCCCGATCTCGACGCGCAGAAGGTGCGCATCGGCATCGGCAGCAACTGGTTCCTGCTGACGGGGGCTGTGTTCACCGATCGGTCCACCACTGTCACGCAGGCGCTGTTGCAACGTAGCGAGCGCAACGAGGTGCGTGTCTTCTGGTCGCGGGAGGCAGGGTGAAGAAGCTGTCATTGCGCGTGGCCTTGCCGGCCCTGCATGCGATGCGGCCCGACACCGTAGTGTCCTGTGCGCACGTCACGCGTCATGGAGAGGTGCAGTTCGAGGGCGAACTGCCGCTGCGCGATATCGCCGCGCGCTGGCCCGGCCAGCCCGTGCATTTCCTTTTGCACCCGTCCGATGTGGCGTTGGCCAGCGTGCCGGTACCTCCGCTGTCCGGCGCGCGCCTGGACGCCGCCATCACCACGGCGGCCGAGCCGCTGGTGCTGGGCGATCTGTCCAGCGTGGTGCTGGCGCACGGTCCGCGCGGCGACAATGGCGAAGCCATGCTGGCATGGGTCGAGCGCGAAGCGCTCGAGCAGGCCATGAAGCGCATTGCGGATTGCAAGCTCAAGGTCGCGGGGTGCTATCCCGCGCCATTTTTCCTACCGGTGTCCGAAACTGGGTGGACGGCCACGCTGACCGGCGACAGCCTGCTCGTTCGCACGGGGACGGATGGCGCGATGGTGTATCCGTTGCCTGCGGACGTCGATATGACCACCGGGCAGCAGCCCGCGGAACTGACGTTCATCGCGGCTGAAGTGCAGCAGGCCGCGCCTGGCGCCGTCGCCTGGATCGGCGCTTGCCCCGCATGGTGGCCGCTGGTGTCCCCCGCGCCGTGCACCCTGGCGCCGCCTTCGCAGCGTTGGGCGGGAGCGTTGCCGGGCTGGTCGCTGAACCCCTCTGCTGACAAGTCTGTCCATTCGCAGGACTGGCGAGAGCCACTGGCCTGGGTGGCCGGCGCAGCGGTGTTGTGGATGCTGGGCCTCAATCTCTACGCGGGCCGCCTGGCCAACGAGGGCGCGGCGTTGCAGCAGCATATGTCGCAGCGCGTGCGCACGGTATTTCCCGAACTGCCCACCGTGCTGAATCCCTTGCAGCAGTCTCGCCAGCAGCGCGACGCGCGCATTGCCGCGCAAGAGCAGGGCGCAGCGGGCGAGTTCGCCGCGCTGCTGCGCCTGTCCGCGCAAACGCTGCCGTTTTCTTCGGGCGAGGTCCGTGAACTGCGCTACGTTCCCGGCGAACTTACCCTGCAGACCCGTGCAGCCGGCGCGCCGGCTGGGCAATCCGAACCTGCCTGGGTGCAGGAGGCCCGCAAGGCCGGGCTGACCGTCGAGTCCGGCGAACCCTCTGGGAACTGGCGCATCCGGCGCGCCACGGCGCAGGACGGCGCCATCAAACCGCCCACCGGTCCCGCCACGGCCGGCACCGCCACTGCCGGGGACCGTTCATGAAAGCGCCGCGACGCAAGCGGGTGGCGCTGCCTCCCGGCCTGCAGCGATCCCTGCGCACGTCCATCGAGCGCGCCGAGACCGCCTGGGCGGGGCTGGCTACCCGCGAAAAGCGCCTGGTCGTGCTGTGCGGCGCCGTGGTGATCGGGGCGCTGTGCTGGCTGGCGGCCATCGAGCCCGCGCTGAAATCCATCGATCGCTGGCAAGGCGAGTTGCCGCGATTGCGTTCCCAATCCGCAGCGGTCGAAGCCGTCCTGAGCGAGGTGCCGGCGCCGCGCGCCACGCCCGCCGATACCCAGGCCTATCAAGCGGCGCTGACCCGCCAGCTCGAGGCCGCTCAATTGGGCGGCGCCTATCAGTTGACAGCCGATGGCGCGGCCGGCTGGCGCGTGGCGTTCAACGGGGTGCCGCCCGCCACCCTGATTCCGTGGTTGCTGACGCAGCCCGCACAGTTGCATCTGCGGCTGGCGGAAGTCTCCCTGCGGCGTACCGATACCGCCGCGCACGATGCGTCCGCCGCGGCGCTGTCGGGCTCGGTGCGCCTTGTTCCTGATTCCGACGCGAAGGATTTGCCATGAAGCAGCGCCATCGGTACCTCATGGGGCCGGTACTTGCATGTCTGGTTGCAGGCTGTGCCGCGCCGGATCCCTATGCGGCCCCTTCCGCGCGCCTTCCCGCCGCTGATCGAACCTCCGCCGATGACGACCTGAAGGGCACGCCCGTGGCACAGGCCGTTTCCGTGCCGTCCACGCCTTCCCGCAACACGCGCCGGGCCGCGCCATTGGCCGACGCCCCCCCACCGCTTGCGCCGCCGGCGCCTGCCCGCCGCGCGGCCGCCACACGCACCGCGCCGGCGTTGCCGCCTGTCGCCGTGTCGCCGGCCGTGCCCGCCACGCCGCCCCGGCCGGCGCCCTCGAACCGCAACGACGTGGTCTCGCTCAACTTCGTCGACACCGACATTCCCGCCGTCTTGCGCGTGCTCGCGCGCTTCACGCAGCGCAACTTCCTGGTCGATCCGCGCGTCAAGGGCAAACTCACGCTGGTTTCCGAACAGCCCGTGCCGTCCGACACCGCCTACAGCATGCTGCTGGGCGCGCTGCGCATGCAGGGTTTCACGGTGGTCGACGTCAACGGAGTCAGCCGTGTGGTGCCCGAGGCTGACGCCAAGCTGCAGGGCGGCGCCGTGGCCGGCAGCGGCCAGCCCGGCGGCGGCATCGTCACGCGCACCTTCCGCCTGAACTACGAGACCGCGGCCGACCTGGTACCCGTGCTGCGCCCGATGATCGCGCCGAACAATCCCATCACGGCGTATCCGGGCAACAACACGCTGGTCATCACCGACTACGCGGACAACCTCGACCGCATCGCCAAGATCATCGCCAACGTCGATACGCCCACCTCGCTGGATACCGACGTGGTCAAGATGCGCAACGGCATCGCCGTCGACGTCGCCGCCATGGCGCAGCAACTGCTGGACACGCAAAGCAAGGACCCGGCCCAGCGCATCGTCGTGGTGGCCGATCCGCGCGCCAACAGCATCGTGGTGCGCGCCAGCAGTCCCGCGCGTACCCGGCTGGCGCGCGAACTGATCGCCAAGCTGGACGAATCGCAGGAAGACCCGGGCAACCTGCATGTGGTGTACCTGCGCAATGCGCAGTCCATGCACCTGGCCCGCGTGCTGCGCGGCTTGCTGACCGGCGAAACCGACGCCACCAGCGGCGCCCTGGATCCGGTGCGCGCGTCGCTGGGCACCGCCAGTTCCGGCGGGGGGGGCGGCCTGAGTGGCGGCACCCGCACGTCGGGCAGTGGTTCCTATGGTTCGCAAGGCCAGTCCACCAGCGGCCCGTCCGGCCTGGGCGCATCGGGATCGATGCGCAGTTCGCTGAATGGCGGCGCGAGTGGCGCCGCGGGCGGCGCCTCGGGCAGCACCATGGACAGCCAGCAATCGATGGCGTTCTCCGCCAATGGCACCACCGTGCAGGCCGATGCCTCCACCAACACGCTGATCATCTCGGCGCCCGAGCCCATGTACCGCAGTCTGCGCAAGGTCATCGACCTGCTGGACCAGCGGCGCGCCCAGGTGCTGATCGAAAGCCTCATCGTCGAAGTCACCGAGACCAACGCCGCGCAGTTGGGCATCCAGTGGATGGCCGGCAATCCCACGCGGGTCTTCGGCGGCACCCGCTTTCCCAGCGCGCCAGGGCTGAACGCCAACGCGGGCACCACCATCGACGCGCTGCCCGGCGGGCTGAATATCGGCGTGATCAACGGCAACGTGTCGTTGCCCGGCATCGGCGAGATCATCAACCTGAAGATGCTGGCCACCGCGCTGCAGACCCAGGGCGGCACCAACATCCTGTCCACGCCCAACCTGCTGACGCTGGATAACGAACCCGCCTCCATCATGGTGGGCAAGACGGTGCCTTTCGTCAGCGGCCAGTACGTCACCTCGGGCAGTGGCAGCGACAATCCCTTCCAGACCGTCGAGCGAGAAGACGTGGGCCTGAAGCTGAACGTGCGGCCGCAGATTTCCGAAGGCGGCACCGTCAAGCTGGACATCTACCAGGAAGTGTCCAGCATCGACGAAGCCTTGTCATCTTCCGCCGGCATCGTCACCAACAAGCGCGCGCTGGACACCAGCGTGCTGCTGGAAGACGGCCAGATCATGGTGCTGGGCGGCCTGCTGGAAGACACCGTCACCACTGGCCGCGAAGCCGTGCCGGTGCTGGGCAGCATTCCCGTGCTGGGGGCGCTGTTCCGCTACGACACCCGCCAGCGCGCCAAGACCAACCTGATGGTGTTCCTGCGGCCCTACGTCGTGCGCGACGCCCGCGACAGCCGCGGCCTGACGCAGACGCGCTACGACTTCATGCGCCGCGCTCAGGGTGTGTCGCAGCCCGGCAGCCACCTGGTGCTGCCCGACATGGGCGCGCCCATCCTGCCGCCGTCCGGCGTGAGCACCACCGACGAGACTCCCTACGACCTGCGTCCTCGGGCCCAGGCCGACACGATGCGGCGCGAGGGGCCCGAGGTCGAGATGTCCTCCGAACTGCGCCAGCGTCCTGCCGACCCCGATCAGCAGGACCGCCCCGATCGCGTGCGCACCAACTTGCCCGCCGGCCTGACGATATCCACCGACCCCGCCGCCATGTATGGCCAGACCGAAGAGACGCGCAGCGTACTGCAGTTCGCCGACGTCACCACCGACCAGGAGGCGCAGCGCATCATGCAGCGCGCGCGCATCAGCGGCCTGAAGAGCTACATGATGACCGGGCCCGGCGGCATGGGTTACGTCGTTCGGGCCGACGTGCCGCGCGATCCCCGTGCCGTCGACAATGCGGTTGCCGTGTTGCGCGAACTGGGCTACCAGCCCGAGATCGTCGTCGCTCCCTGATGCCCGGAGGCCCCTTGGACACGCCCGCCACGCCCACCCATGCCGCCTTGCCCTACGCCTGGGCGAAGGCCCAGCGCGTAGCGCTGCGCGCCGTGCCCGGCGGGCTGGAACTGGTCGCCACGCCGGGCACGCCAGGCTGGGCCATCACCGAGGTGCGTCGCCGTTACGGCGAGATCACGCTGGTGCAGGTCGGCGATGCCGAACTCGACGCGCTGCTGTCCGCCACCTACTCCGATACCGGCGACGCTGCGTCCGTCGTGGGCGCGGCAGAAAACGAGGTCGACCTGGACCGCCTGATGCAGGACATGCCAGCCGTGACCGACCTGCTGGATGCGCAGGACGACGCGCCGGTCATCCGCATGATCAACGCGCTGCTGACGCAGGCCGCGCGCGACGGCGCCAGCGACATCCACATCGAGCCCTACGAAACGCATTCCGTGGTGCGCTATCGCGTGGACGGCACCCTGCGCGACGTGGTGTCGCCACGCAAGGCGTTGCACGCCGCGCTGGTGTCGCGCATCAAGATCATGGGCCACCTCGACATCGCCGAGAAGCGCTTGCCGCAGGACGGCCGCATCACACTGCGCGTGGGCGGGCGGCCCATCGACGTACGAGTCTCCACCGTGCCCACGGGCCACGGCGAGCGCGTGGTGCTGCGCCTGCTGGAAAAGGACGCGGGCCGCCTGCAACTGGAAAGCCTGGGCATGGCGCCCGACACGTTGGCCAGGCTGGCCGATCTGATCCGCCAGCCGCACGGCATCGTGCTGGTCACCGGCCCCACCGGAAGCGGCAAGACCACCACGCTGTATGCCGCGCTGGGCAAGATCGATACCTCCACCACCAACGTGCTGACGGCCGAAGACCCTATCGAGTACGACTTTCCCGGCATCGGCCAGATCCAGGTCAACGCGCGCATCGGCATGACCTTCGCCACTGCGCTGCGCGCCATCCTGCGGCAGGATCCGGACACCATCATGATCGGTGAGATCCGCGACCTGGAAACCGCGCAGATCGCCGTGCAGTCCTCGCTTACCGGCCACGGCGTGCTGGCCTCGCTGCACACCAACGATGCCGTGTCGGCCGTTACCCGCATGACCGACATGGGCGTCGAACCCTTCCTGCTGGCCTCGTCGCTGCTGGGCGTGCTGGGCCAGCGCCTGGTGCGCCGCCTGTGCCCGCAATGCAAGAAGCCCGAGGCGTTGCCCGATGGCCGCATCGTCTACCACCCGGTGGGCTGCCCCGCCTGCAGCAACACCGGCTACAGCGGCCGTACCGGCATCCACGAGCTGTTCGTCATCGACGATGAAGCGCGCCGTTGCATCTATGAGGGGTTAGGTGAGCAGGCCCTGCGCGCTGCGGCCGCCCGTGCCGGCATGCGCACCATGCGCGAAGACGGCCAGCGCTGGGTGGATGCCGGCATCAGTTCCCCCGAAGAAATCCTGCGCGTCACGCGCGACGCCTAGAAGGAGTCCGTATCATGCCCAGTTTCAAGTACGAAGCGGCCGCCATGTCGGGAAAGATCGAGCGGGGCCGCCTGGATGCCGACAGCCCGCGCGCGGCGCGCAACCAGTTGCGCGCGCGTGGCCTGACCGCCCTGCAGGTCACCGAATCCTCGGGCAAGGGCGGCGTGGCCGTGTCGCCATTCGCGCCGCGCCTGTCCGACTCCGACCTGGCCTGGGCCACGCGCCAACTGTCCAGTCTGCTGGCCGCCAGCCTGCCCCTGGAGGCCGCCCTCAGCGCCACCATCGAGCAGGCCGAGCGCAAGCACATCGCCGAGACGCTGTCGGCCGTGCGCGCCGACGTGCGCGCCGGCCAGCGCCTGGCCGACGCCATGTCTGCCCGTCCGCGCGATTTTCCCGAGATCTACCGCGCGCTGGTCAGCGCGGGGGAAGACTCCGGCGATCTTGGCCGCGTGATGGAAAGCCTGGCCAGCTACATCGAAGAGCGCAATGCGCTGCGCTCGAAGATCGTGGCGGCGTTCATTTATCCGGTCATCGTGGCCTTCGTGTCCGTATGCATCGTGATCTTCCTGCTTAGCTATGTCGTGCCACAGGTGGTCACCGCGTTCACCCAGGCGCGCCAGGAGCTGCCGTTCCTGACGCAGGCCATGCTGGCCGCCAGCGATTACGTGCGCTCTTGGGGCGGGTTGAATGCCCTGGTGCTGGTGGCCGGGTTCTGGGGGTGGCGCATTTCGCAGCGTGCACCCGCGGCTCGCCTGTCGTGGCACAGCCGGGTGCTGAAACTGCCGCTGATGGGGCGCTTCGTGCTGGGCGTGAACACGGCGCGCTTCGCTTCCACCCTGGCCATTCTCACGGATGCCGGCGTGCCGTTGTTGCGCGCGCTGGAAGCCGCGCGGCAGACGCTGGGCAATGAACGATTGAAGCTGTGCGTGCATGACGCCACCGCGCGGGTGCGCGAAGGCGTGTCGCTGGGCGGCGCGTTGCGCGTGCAGAAGATATTCCCGCCGTTGCTGACCCACCTGATCGCCAGCGGTGAAAAGACCGGCGCGTTGCCACCGATGCTGGATCGGGCGGCGAAGTCGTTGTCCAGCGACCTGGAACGCCGCGCCATGTCGATGACCGCGCTGCTGGAGCCATTGATGATCCTGGTGATGGGCGGGATGGTGATGATGATCGTGCTGGCGGTGCTGATGCCGATCATGGAGATGAATCAGTTGGTGCAATAGCGCGCGTTTCTGCGGTGAGCACTATGGAATATGCGTCATGGTCATCGGTCATGGTGCGCCAGACTCTGTTTACTGGGGCCAAATCCCATCATTACCGAAGGCCGCAACTTGATTGGATTATCTGTCATCTGCGAGTCAGAAACTGGTCTGACTGCTCGATCAGACGGGAATAGCTGCGCGGTTGCGCAATAGACCCCGCTTAGTGTCGTGATTCCCCGCCATCGGGTTTTTCCTTCAGGAGATCGAATCATGATGTTCCCGAGCCCCATTTTGTCCGCAATGGCCCTTGCAGGGCTGATATTCCTTCCCGTCTCCACCTGGGCGCAGAGCGTCGTCACGGGCGGGGCGACCGAGCCCCAAGCCCTGTACGAGGTCATCCTGCCGGCGGATGGTGTGCAGTTTTCTTATGTAGGTACAGGTAGCGGCGCCGCCAAGAACGCCGTGCTGAACAACAACGGCGCCTTGTTCGGCCACCCCGGCCGTAGCGTGCCGATGGCAGCCAGCGATCTGAGGATCACTCCAGCCGAGGATGCTGCCTATACCGTGGCGCACATCACCAGCCCGGCGACCCCCGCCGATCAATGGGGGCCGGTGCTTCAGATGCCTGCCTATGTCATGGCCGTCGGCATCCCCTTCAACAAGACCAACGTCTCGGGCATCCCCGAGGCCCTCAATTTCCGTAGAGTTGCCACCAGCCTGGCGCCGGATGTCCTGGACCTTTGCGGGATTTTCTCTGGGCGCATCACGGCTTGGACCCAGATCGCGGGATCGAACCGAACCGGCCCGATCACGGTGTTGTATCGCGCTGACCATAGCGGCACCAGTGTCCTGCTGGGCAACTACCTCAATGCGGCGTGTTCAGGCAGTACGGAGATCAACCTGACGGGCGGTGCCTACGACGTGGATCAGTCGAGTTTTGCCGCGCAATTCCCAGGGGGAGCCGTACCCGCAAACTTCCTGGCCGTAGCAGGAAGCGATGCGATGGACGCGGCAGTGGTCAGCACGCAAGGTGCGGTCGGCTATGCCAGTGTCGATACGCTTGGGCCGCTTGTATCCGATACGTCCAGGGTTGCGCAGGTGGCAGGAGCCTCCGCAACCGCGGTGAATATCGTTGCCGCCGCTTCTTCGCTGGCGCCGCCGATCGGTAGTGCCGGCGGGCTTACCCGTGCAGCCTGGATGCCCAACTTCGGCAATCCCGCGTCTGGATATCCCATCGTGGGATTCTCTTCATTGGTCGTCAGCCAGTGCTTCATCGGCGCGGACCCCAATGGTACCTACAACACGATGATGGAGTTTTTGAACGGCCTCTATGCCAGCAGCACCTTGCCGGGGGTGGCTGCTCTGCCGGCGGCATGGCGCATCGCCGCAGTCAATACGTTTCTGAATAATGCGTCGGGACGGTACATGAATATTCAGAACGGGTCGATCTGTAATTTGCAGGGGAAGCCGTTGCTGTAGAAGGTTGCCACGGTGGCAGCTCGGCATGGATGCAGCCATCTGCCAGGACCAGGGTGCTGGGGGGACGCTGCTACGCAATAAGCGATGGCGCATATATGGCGTACGGGGAGGCGAGCATGGCTCGCCTTTTTTATGGCGGTTTTGTTGCAGATGATCCGAGGTTCTTGGGGATATTGGCGAAACTTCAAATATGACTCAAGTCCGCGTTTTTGCTTTTGTCTTGTAATGGAATTGGAATGTCGGAAGTGCGCTATTGGATGGTGGAATTAAGAAAAATACGAATATGACTCAAGTCCGCGATTTGATTTGACTGGCCGTCACACAGCGAATTGATACTGTCTCTGTCGCACGAGATTGCAGTGGAGGGGCGTGTGACTAACCGAATTCTCTTTTTTTCCTCCGTATCGCGATTCCACCTTTATCCGGTTTATCCAATCCGTCAGGAGATCAAGTCATGTCGTTCAAGAAATCCGTTTTGGCCTCCGCCGTCGCGCTGGGCCTGATGTCCGTGGCCGCTGGCGCCATGGCCCAGAAGGTTGTCACCGGCGGCGCCACGCTGCCCCAAGGTCTGTACACCAGCATTCTGCCGGTCGGCCCCAACTTCTCGTACACCGGTACCGGCAGCGGCACCGGCAAGAGCGCCGTGCTGAACAACAACAGCACCCCGTTCGGTGCTACGAACCGCACCGTTCCGATGGCTGCCAGCGACGTCGTCATCACGTCTACCGAAGATACGAACTACGCTGCTGCTCACATCACCGCCCCCGCTACGCCCGCTGACAACTGGGGCCCGATGCTGCAAATGCCGTCCGTCGGCACCTCCGTCACCATCCCCTTCAACAAGACCACGACCGCCGGCGCCGCTCAAGCTCTGAACTTCCGCGGCACGCTGTCGAACAGCGTGCCCGATCTGGGTGACGTTTGCGCCATCTTCTCCGGCGCTACCAACGATTGGAGCCAGATTCCCGGTTCGAACCGCTCGGGCCCGATCACCGTTCTGTACCGCGGTGAAGGCAGCGGCACCAGCGCACTGCTGGGCAACTTCCTGAACGCTGCTTGCGCGGCGGAAGGCAGCACGTCGAACCTGAAGGGCGGCGTGTGGACCACCGACACGCAAACGTTCGCTCAGCAATTCGTGAACAACACCGTGCCTTCGAACTTTGTGTCGGTAACCGGCAGCGCCGGTATGCGCGACGCCGTCTTCACCGCTCAAGGTCGTATCGGCTATGTCGGCCCGGACGTCATCCCGACCGCCGACCTGGCTGACGCCACCAAGTACGCCCAACTGCGCGGCTTCTCGCCCACGATCGCCAACACGCAACTGGCCATCGCCGCGGCTCCGGTTCCGACCAACGCCAACGCCGGCACCCGCTCGGCTTGGCTGCCCAACTTCGGTGTGCCGAGCAACGGCTACGCCATCGCCGGCTTCACGTCGTGGGTTGTCAGCCAGTGCTTCACCGGCACCGACACCAACGACACCGTTGCCACGATGACGACGTTCCTGAACGACCTGTATGACGGTGATTTCGATGCCACCATCACCGCCGACAACTTCGTTCCGCTGTCGACCGAGTGGAAGAACGCCGTCAAGTCGACCTTCCTGAGCAACACGTCGGGCCGTGGCATGAACGTCGCCAACAGCACGGTTTGCAACGGCATCGGTAAGCCGCTGCAGTAATAAATACAGAAAGTTCAGCCCGCCTGGTCACGAGCCAGGCGGTGCTGGCTGAGGTATCGGCGAGGCCTTTTGGGGCTTCGCCTTTCTTCTTGCCTTGTTTTCACTTGTGCCTGGTAAATCAAATTCAGCAGGAGAATAATTTATGTCGTTCAAGACTGGATTTATAGCATTCACTCTTGGGCTGATTCTGGTGTCTGAGGCCGCTGTTGTCATGGCTCAGAAAGTTGTCACCGGAGGGTCCACGTTGCCCCATGGCCTTTACAACGACATCTTACCGATCGGGCCCGACTTCTCGTACACCGGTAAGAACAGCGTTACGGGTAAGACAGCCGTGTTGACTAACAATGGCTCGTTGTTTAGCGTTCTGCCCAGTCAGGATTTCTCGCATCGTAGTGTGGTGATCGCCGCTAGCGATGTTGTAATTACTCCGATTGAAGAGCTGACGTATAGCCTAGCTCACAATCCCTCCGTCGGTTATCCGCCTATACCTGCTGTAGCGAATTGGGGTCCGGTACTGCAAATGCCGTCTGTAGGAACCTCAGTCACTATTCCATTCAACAAGAACACGACTGCTGGCACCGCCCAGGCCCTGAATTTCCGTGGCACTCTGTCGAACAGCCTGCCTGATTTTGGCGACCTCTGCGGTGTCTTCTCTGGCCGTATCTCTGACTGGAGCCAAATCGCCGGTTCGAACCGGGTTGGGCCAATCACCGTTCTGTACCGTGAGGAAGGTAGCGGAACCAGCGCGTTGCTGGGCAACTTTCTGAACGCGGCTTGCGCTGCGGAAGCCAGCCCGTCCAACTTGAAGGGTGGCATGTGGACCGTTGATCAGCCGAATTTTGCACAGCAGTTTAATGATGATACGGTACCCTACAGAGGTGCTCGCTTCATTAGCGTAAAGGGCAGCTCAGGTATGCGCGACGCTGTTTTTGCCGATCAGGGCCGCATCGGTTATGTTGGTCCGGATGTCATCCCGACCTCCGATCTGGCCGATGCCACGAAGTTCGCTCTACTGCGGGGCTTCTCGCCCACAGCAGCTAACACGCAACTGGCTATCGCTGCCGCCCCCGTTCCTAACGATGCCAACGCCAACACCCGCTCGGCTTGGCTGCCCAACTTCGGTGTGCCGTTCAACGGCTACGCCATTGCCGGTTTCACCTCGTGGGTTGTCAGCCAGTGCTTTACCGGCACCGACACCAACGACACCGTTGCCACGATGACCACGTTCCTGAACGATCTGTATGACGGTGACTTCGATGCCACCATCACCGCCGACAACTTCGTTCCGCTGTCGATCGAGTGGAAGAACGCCGTCAAGTCGACCTTCCTGAGCAACACGTCGGGCCGCGGCATGAACATCGCCAACAGCACGGTTTGCAACGGCATCGGTAAGCCGCTGCAGTAATAAATACAGAAAGTTCAGCCCGCCTGGTCACGAGCCAGGCGGTGCTGGCTGAGGTATCGGTGAGGCCTTTTGGGCTTCGCCTTTTTTATGGGTTAACAAAATTGACTTGATGGCTGAGCACAATATCCCTCTGACTTGCTCGGGTTTCATTAAATCACTAACGTAAAGTGGGTTTCCCTTGGGACAAGCTGGGCTAGGCATAAACGATGTAACTGAAGTCCGCACTCTTCTCGCACAAACTGTCATTTCGGCAGGCGATCATGGCGCGTTATTGTTTGTCGCATATCGCTCCCAGTATGACCAAGACCTTAAACCATTCAGTTGAAAAGAACTGGAGCGTCTTGGCCCAAGTGCTGGAAATGATGCGAATTCTGTCTCGTGGTGTTGCGATACGGCAATGCTCGGCGAATTCCATCACCCCTTCCCCCGTTTTCCTCGCTGCGCCCAACCGCCTGTCCGGCGGGTGGCAAGCCGTCATTACGCATCCCGATAGGAATCACAGCGCCGCCTGCTGTTCCTTGTCGGATCTTCAGCAGAAAAGCAATTTCTGGATTGATTGAAGGACAACCATGCAAGGCAAATCGTTGGCATCGAAACGCATCGTCCGCAAGCTTGGCCAAAGCGTAGCCTCGGCGAATTCAACAACTCCCGTGTTCCGCCTGGCGCCCCTGGCGCATGCGGTGGCGGTGTTGCTGTTGGCTGGCGGTCCGGCGGCGGCGCATGCCGCGGGCGGGGCATGGTTTGCGCAATCCGGCTCTTCCAAGAATCCCGCGTTTACACGTACGCCCGTGGTAACGGGCGGGGCATCCACCAACCGTGCGGCGCAGCAACAGCAGCAGGCCCAGCAGCGGCTGCAGCAATCCATTGCCAACCTGAATCGCAGCGCATCAGCCATCTCCCAGCAGGTGGCGATGCAGGAAGCGGCGCGCCGGGCTGCGCAGGACGAACCTTCGGTGCGCGATGGCAACCGCAAGGGCGGGTTGTGGGACCGTGATGCCGACGGGAACCTCCTGGAGTGGAGTGGCGCCGAACGGCCGGTGCTCTTCAAGCGTGATGGCCAGTTCAAGTTGACGGTCAAGCAGACGGCCAGCAAAGCCATCTTGAACTGGGACACCTTCAACGTCGGACGTAACACTACGCTGGTCTTCGACCAGAAGTCGACGGACGCCGTGCTGAACAAGGTCGTTGGCGCTTCCGCCGAACCCAGTCGTATCCAAGGCAAGATCCAGGCCAACGGCACCGTCATGGTCGTCAACCAGAACGGCGTGGTGTTCTCCGGCAGCAGTCAAGTCAATGTGCGCAATCTGGTCGTGGCCGCAACGCGGGTCGATCAGACACGCACCGAGAACGGGCAGACCATCAATGTGCTTGATGAGCAGTTCATCCAGCGCGGCATATTCTCCAATGGTTCCTCGCCGGCATTCTCAGGCGCCCAAGGGGCGGTAGAGGTGCAGGCGGGTGCCAGCATCGTCACGCGCGCGCCAGAGACGGCCACGCAAGGGGGCGGATATGTGCTGTTGATGGGCAGCGAAGTGAGAAATGCCGGCACCATTTCCACGCCCTCCGGCCAGGCCTTGCTGGCGGCGGGGGACGACTTCGTCATCAGCCGCGGCCAAGGTACCGATGGCAACCAGTATTCCACCACGCGCGGCAATCAGGTCACTGCCGTTCGCAATAAGCTTTCCACTACTTCTCTGGTGGAGAACACCGGCCTGCTGATGGCCACCACGGGTGACGTCACCCTGACAGGCACTGACGTACGCCAGCAAGGGGTGCTGGTGTCCTCGACCTCGGTCGATGTACGCGGCACCCTGCACCTGACCACGGCCACGCAGTCTGGAGAGGCCGCGGGCCAGGTCGGCAGCATCACGCTGGCGCCGCAGGCCACCAGCGCCATCCTGCTGGATGCCAACGACGATTTGACGGCGCTGGATTCTCGTCGGACCGCCGCATTGGCTCAGCTCAACGAAACGGGGGCTTCCCGTTATTACCGTAGCGACCAATCACTGATCGAAATTGCCAGCAACGGCACGGTCGATGTCCAAGGCGGGTCGCTTACGCTGGCTACTGGCGGACAGATCGCCGTTACTGCTGGCGGCAGAACGCTGGTGCAACGCGATGCCACCCTGGACGTTTCGGGAGCCGTCGGCGTCCGGGTGGCGATGGAGTCGAACAATCTGTCGATCAACATCCAGGGGAACGAGCAGCGGGATGCCCCCGTCAACCGCGATAGTGGAACGCTGAACAGCAATGACGTGTGGGTGGACCGTCGCGATCTGGTGTTCGTAAAGGGAGACTACAACGCCGAGACCAACCCCAACGGTACGCCGGACCGTTGGTACACCAAGGGAGGCTTGCTGGAGGTCAGCGGTTACCTGGCGAACAGTGGCCACACGGCGGGCGAATGGATGGCCCAGGGCGGCACCGTGCTATTCGGCGGAAAAGAGGTGGTGACGCAAGCCGGATCTCGCATCAATCTTTCTGGCGGTACGCTGGATGTGCAGTCCGGCTACATCAACATGAGCTGGTTGCGCGGTCAAGACGGCCGTCTGTACAGCGTGTCCTCCGCGCCGGGAGACATGCTGTACCAGGGCCTGTACAACGGGTATGAAGACACTCATGCGCGTTGGGGGGAGTCAGCCACCCGCAATTTCTACAGCCCTTTGATCGGGCCGCGCCGTGTCTACGAGGCGGGATACACCGTGGGGCGCGATGCGGGCACGCTGATGGTGTCCACCGAGTCCGCCGTGCTGGAAGGCGACATCATCACCGAGGTGTTTCAGGGAGATCGCCAGGTCGACAGGCCGCAGGCCAACCTGGATGGCTACAACCAATCCCAGACCGCCGCCGCGCGTCGCGCCAGGTTGATGCTGGGCGATTACCTGCTTGCCTACGATGCCGATACTGGCGTGTTGAGCTATAGCCCGGCCAATCTGGCCGCTGTTGATGGATCGATTGTCTTTGGAACAGGCCAAGCCTCCTTGGCTGACGCGCTGGGCCTGGGCGTGGCACTGCCAGAGGATCGGGTCAACACGCTTTATCTGGATAGTGAAGCGCTGAACCGGTTCCGGTTGGGAAGCATTACCAGCCTTAGCCGCAACGTGTCGGTGACTTCTACGCTGCAGGTGGAGAACGGTGGCAGGATCGACCTGACCGCCGCAGACGTGCAGGTACACGCTGATCTTGTGGCCCGGAGCGGCGATATTGTCTTGGGGGATGCGCAGCTCGGTTATGCCAATGACGCTGGTGCTCAGGTCGTGATAGGCCAGGGTGTCACGCTCGACGCACGTGGTATCTGGACCAACCTGTTGCTTGATCCGAACAACCGCAATGGTCTGCCCTATGTGAACGGTGGCTCGGTGGTCTTGCGTAGCCATGGCGATATTACGTTGGAAGACGGAAGTGTTATCGATGTTTCCTCGGGTGGGGTGTTGGACATAGATGGCACGTTAAGGCACAGCGGTCGTGGCGGTGATGTCACGTTAAGCGCGAACGTCGGTGCGTTGAACGCTATCCCTGGGATCATCCGGCTGAGGGGTGAGATCCGTGGTTTTGGTGTCGAGGCAGGAGGAAAACTTAGCGTAGAGTCCGGTTCGACGGTCGGTATCGGAGGTGAGATGTTGAGTCATGGCGACATTCTCCAAGGTGGGGAGGTTGCCAGGACGGATCTTTTGCTGAGTGCGGATTGGGAGGTGTTGGCCGGTGATGCTCTGCCCGTTGACTACAGTTATCTCAAGGATCGCGCGCTTCCTGGAGAGTACGTTGCTGCCGTTCAGTTCAATAAGGCACTCAGCATATTATTGAGCGGGGATTGGGTTGTTCCGGTACCCAGCGGAACGAGCAATGGTCCGGTCATTATTAACTACATTAATCCTGCCGGTACCTCATCGTCTGTTTCCGTGACAAGGAACACTGCGCCCGGCAGTGTTGTTATACCGAAAGGGTCGCAAGTAACGATTTTCTCTTCTTTCTCTAACGCGTTGAATATTTCATTTCAGGTGCCGGAAGGGGTCTTTGTTGGCGGATTCCCCATCACTCCCGTACCTGCGACGTTGGCAGCAGGCACTCCTGCCCCGATGAATATAACGCTCGCCGCAGGAACGTTGATTCCTGCTGGCGCGACACTGAGTCGTGATGCTTCGGTGCTGCCCGTGCTCGCGCTGAACCAGGCTTTCTTCGAAAAGGGCTTCTCGCACTACGAGGTTCGGGGCCAAGCCGGTTTGGGTGTCTTGGCGGGCAGTGCGCTGGACGTTCGGATGCCTGTCCTTATGCTCGCCCAAGGCGGTGTCCAAGCGACATCCGTGGCCGATGCGCTGCAAGTCTGGACACCGCCCGTCTATTTGGAAGACCGCGCCAATGGCGTGTTGCGACAGCGCGAGGTCGCCAGTTTGACGTTGAGTGCTGGCTCTACCGAGTCGAACCGGTTGGCCACGCTGAGCATCGGCGAGAACGCCGTGATCAATGTCGATCCTGGCGCGTCGATGACGCTGCAGGCTTCTGGTCAGTTGACGGTGGACGGTAAGCTGAATGCCCGTGGTGGCCAAATTTCGCTGTTGCAGATAATCACGCCAGAATTGACGGACGCGACCAATACTGCGGGCGTCAATTACGGTGTTGGGCAACCACACTCCAGGTCCATCTGGCTCGGCGAACATGCTGTACTCGATGTGTCCGGCTCGTCCGTCACCGCCGTGGATCAGCAGAACCGTCGTTATGGAAAGATCACGGCGGGCGGCAGCATTGTTGTCGGAGGAGCCGTTGACGAGGCCTCCGGTACGGTCAGAGCGGCCGATTTGTTCGTGGTGGTCAGGCCGGGCGCCGTCCTCGATGCCTCGGGTACGTCCGGCAGCCTGTACGTGCAAGGCCAAGGCGAACAAGAGGTAGCCAGTAACGGTGGCAGCATCACGTTGTCGTCCTCCAATGGCTTGTATCTGGACGGCGAGCTCAGGGCCGTGTCCGGAGGCAGCGGTGCGGCCGGCGGGACGCTGATGATCGGTTTGGAGACGCCCGTATATGCAATAGCGGGATTGAACTCCGCTGTGACGCGGCCACGCGAGCTCCTGCTTCGTCAGCAGAAAGGCGTCAGCGCGCTGGCGGCGGGGGTGGTTCCGGGCCAGACCGAGGGTCTGGTATACGGCCAAGCCGCGCTGGGCATGGACCAGGTCGCGGCTGGCGGCTTTGACGACCTCGTCCTGCACAGCAATGGGTTGATCAGCTTCGATGGCGACGTGAACCTCGACATGGGGCAGAGCCTGCGTATTTACGCGAGGGCTTTGGCGCTGTCCGAGGGGGCCTCGGAAGCTACGCGCGTCAATCTCGCCGCGCCCTACATCCGCCTGGCCGGGGTCGGTATCCAAGGGGTGACCAGTCCTGTATTAACCAACCCGGTTCTCCCTGACGGAGACACGCGGCTTTTCACCGCCGCCAGTTTCCATGCCACGGCAGACCTGATCGACATACGTGACGCCGTGCGCTTCGGCGCGAAGGGCTCGGTTGGCGGTACTGACGTGGAGCGGCGCACCTTCAATGACGTCAACCTGTACAGTCGCGGCGATATTCGATTTTTGGCAGGTGTGTCGCCAAGTGAAATTATTCGCAATGTCACCACGGAGTTGGTCAGCCCCAGAAACATCAGCCTTTCCGCCGCGCAGATATATCCTGCCACAGGTGTAGGGGCTCGGGTCCTCGTTGGGAAACTGTGGGGAAATAGTAGCGACGGTAGCGCTCTCTTCGACCCTGATTTCAAGCTTTCCATTGGCCGATCCACTGAGGTGGAACCCGCTGCGCCCTATTCCGTATTTGGCTCGTTGACATTGGGTGCCAGTACTATCGAGCAGGGCGGCGTCGTGCGTGCACCCCTTGGAAGCGTGAAGATCGGTGGCGAACAGTCGCTGGCAGTTGGTGTGCCCGTGCGCGTCGTATTGCTTCCCGGTAGCTTGACCTCTGTCAGTGCCGAGGGCTTGACCATGCCTTACGGAGGCACGACCGACGGCATTGCCTATCAATACGCAGGGCAGGATGTCATCTTGGAAGGGGTGGGCAGCCAAGGCCGTGGAATCGTACTCAATGGCCAGATGATCGAAGTGCAGCAGGGAGCGGTGCTTGACCTCTCTGGCGGTGGCGAGTTGACAGGCGCGGGCTTCGTGTCGGGTCGAGGCGGTTCCACCGATGCGCGCTTCCGGCCGTTGATACAGAACAGCGCCAGCGGCAGTTTCGCCTTGCCGGGGCTGGATACGAATCCGGTGTATGCCATTGTGCCGAGCAGCCAGGCGACCTATGCGCCGGTGGCTGCGGAAGGAGGGGCGGTCGATCCCAATGTCGGACGCCAGATCACGGTTGGCGCCGGCGTTCCCGGCCTGCCCGCCGGCACTTACACGCTGCTGCCATCCACGTACGCACTACTGCCTGGGGCGTTTCGTGTCGAGTTGAACGGCGCCGCCAGTGCCAGCGTGGCGAATCGCACTATCGGTCTGCGGAACGGGTCTTGGTCTGTTTCTGGACGCTTGTCCACGGCCAATACGTCAACGGTATCTCGCCCGATGGGGATTTCCGACAGCCTGTCCACCCAGGTCACGGTGACCTCTGCCGACGCGCTGCGCAAGTACTCCCAATACAATGAGACGAGCTTTACTGACTTCGTTCTGGCCGACGCGGAACGCCTGGGGGTAGCCCGCGCGCTGACGCCCGCCGACGCCAGAACGCTACGGTTGTCCTTCAAACCTGGTGCCACAGCAGAGATCCCTGCGTTCCGATTCGAGGGTACCGCGCTGTTCCAAGGCGCCAAAGGGGGCTATGGCGGAGCGGTAAGTGTTGACGGCGGCGGTGGCGGACAGATCGAGATTGTTGGCGCGGGGGCCACGGCTACGCCTGGGTATGCAGGCATAACCTTGCAGTCCGATCAGTTGAACGCCCTGAGGGCGCCACGGTTGCAGATCGGCGGATATGCCAGTGCAACGTATGGCGAGAACGGCAATGCCATGGTGTTCGGCGCGGATAACTCTTCCAGCACCAGAGAGATCGTTCTGCGCTCGGGGGCACAGTTGGGCGCGCCCGAAGTATTCCTCATTTCGTCCTATAGGACTGGAAATAGAGCCATCACGATCGAACCTGGCGCCAGTATCAATACTATAGGCCAGGGATCGGTAGCCTACGATTCGTCTCAAGGCTATTACTACATTCCGCAAGTGTTAGACGCAAATCAGGGAAGCATTGCGGTCGTGGCCGCATCCAATGGATGGCTTGATCTGGTTGCTCCAGAGTCTGCGCTGGGCAATGGCCCGACGTCTCGGCTGTCCATTGGCGTATGCGGCAACGCGTGTGTGGATACGACGCGTCTGTATTCCGAAGGGACTCTTGCGCTGATAGCAGAGGGAGACATCCAGTTCGGCGATGCCGTTCGATATGGAACGCGCAACCTGTCCTTGCTGGTCAGCGCGTTCAATGTGGGAAGCACGGAAAGCCTTGCTGAGGCTGCCTCGCGGCAATTGGTTCCGAATGGCCTGACATTGAACCAGGCTCTGTTGAACCGCTTGCTGTCGGGCGACACGGAATACGGTGCGCCCGCACTCGAAAACCTTGTGCTCACTGCACGGGATTCGCTGAATTTCTTTGGCACTGTGGCGCTGGATACCCGGGATCCCGTCACGGGGGTTTCGTCTTTAGACCGCCTGGTGCTGAGCACGCCCGCCATTTATGGTGCGGGGTCGGCCAGCGATGTCGCGACGATCGGCACTTCCACATTGGTCTGGAACGGCGCTACCGGAACGCCTGGCGCCATCGTGACGGACGGCGTCGGCACGGGGTCGAGTACGCTTAACATCGAAGCGCAACGTATCGAACTGGGCTATGGCCCGAGCGCGCGCGCGAGCAGCGTCAGCCTAGATCGCATGGCACTTGGTTTCGGTACGGTCAACTTGAACGCCAGCGACCGCTTCACTGCGAATCACCAGGGGACGCTTTCGGTATACGCATCGCGTGGTGCGTACGCCGTGGGCAGCGGCTACGCCTACGAGGGCGGAAATCTCAACATCAATACGCCGCTGGTGACGGGCGAGGCCGGCTCGGTCAGCCGGATCAAGGCGGGCGGCGCCATCACGCTGAGCCGCCCCCAAGGTACGTCTGCTGACGTGACGACTGATGTGCTGGGCGCGGAACTGGCGCTCGATGGCGGCAGTGTCAATGTCGGTACCACGATTGCCTTGCCGAGCGGCAAGTTGACGCTGGCGGCGCAAGGCGATGTGGCATTGGCAGGCAACTCGCGCATCGACGTGTCTGGCCGCAAGATCGATTTCTTTGACGTCAGCCAGTACAGCTGGGGGGGCGATGTCATATTGGAAAGCCGTGCTGGAAACATTGCGCAGGCGGTCGGATCTACCATCGACCTGTCTGCCCAGAACCATCAGGCTGGCCAGTTGACCGCGACGGCACTGGACGCTTCGGCTGGTGTCATCGACCTGCAAGGCGATATCCTGGGCGCCACGTCGGGCCAATACGATGCGGGCGGCACCTTGGTGTCCTACGGCTATGGCGGCATTGAGCTGCGCGGGCAGCGCATTGCCGATTTCTCCGGCTTGAACCAGCGTTTGACCGAAGGACAAGTATTCGGCCGCCGCAGCTTCCAGATCAAGGAAGAAGGGCTGAATCTCGTGGTGGGCGACGAATTGCGCGCCAGAGAGGTCGACGTGTCCGTGGACAATGGCACCCTGACCGTGCAGGGCAAGATCGACGCCAGCGGTGACCAGGTGGGCAGCATCCGCCTGTCCGCGGGCCGCGGCCTCACGCTGACGGGATCGTCGGTGCTGGATGCCCATGGCACGGCGCTTCGCGTGGACAGCTACGGCAAGATCATCGACGCACCCAACCGCGCTGTGATCGAACTGAACTCGGGCAAGGGCACGCTGGTGTTGGCCGACGGCGCGCGGATGGATCTGCGTGCGGGCACCGAGGTTGTCTCAGGAAACGACGGCTTGCCGCGGGGCACGGTGACGCTTTACGCCCCGCGTCTGGGCGGTGTGACGGCAGGCGACGTGGACGTCGATGCCCGCGGCAATGTGGGTATCTCGGGTGCGCAAACCATTGCCTTGGTCGCCAATCAACGCTATGCGGATAACGATGCCGCCCAGGACGCGGATGCCGACGCCGTCGTGCGACCGGGCAGTGACGCCGCCAGTGGCAAGGCATATCGCTTGGTCGACCAGGCGTACCTGGACAAGAAGAACCTGCAAAGCCTCGCCTTCATGAACGCTGCCCTGGCCAACATCCGTGGCGGCGGCACGCTGGCGGGCAAGCTGCAGGGCTTGTTGACGTATCAGGATGCTTTCCACTTGCGCCCGGGGGTGGAGATTGTCACTGCCCACGACCTGCGCGTGGTGGGCGATGTCAGTTTGGCTGGCCACCGCTATGCCAGCCTGAATCCGCATAGTGCCCAGACTTCGGTCTACGGCTCGG
This sequence comes from Bordetella ansorpii, assembly GCF_900078705.1. Taxonomy (GTDB): domain Bacteria; phylum Pseudomonadota; class Gammaproteobacteria; order Burkholderiales; family Burkholderiaceae_B; genus Bordetella; species Bordetella ansorpii_A. The sequence goes on along the minus strand of NZ_FKIF01000006.1, from coordinate 186,232 downwards.
GCGAGCCCGGCGTGCTGACGATGCGCGCCGCTGGCAACCTGGATATCAATGGCAGCTTCACCGACGGGTTTTACCTACCCGATGGGTTGGTGACGCCCGATGACAATGGATGGGTGTTGAAGGCAGGCCAGCAGGCATTCGGTGGTGACGTGGTAATACCGCGCAGCGGCCTGGTGACGGTGGCCGATGGCACGACCTATCCCGCTGGCGCCACATTGAACTTCCCTGTGCCGATCAAGGCCTTGTTCCTGAATGCAGGCACCGTGGCTGGCGCCGACCTTACGCTGGGAGGCGCGTTGGTGGTGCCGGCCGGTACTGTGCTGGCCGCGCCGATCTATAGCTCGACGGGCGTGGTGCTTTATGCAGCCGGAACGAAGTTGGCCGAGGCTGCATCACTGGCCGCAGGCATGCGGTTGGGCGCCGGCAGCGTCCTGGTGGCACGTACGCCCGTGCGGGCGATGACTTGGCCGGCTGGCGTGCCGCTGCCGGCCACCGTGACACAGAATGGCAATCTGGCCATGAAGGCAGGCGCCACCGTGCCGTGGAACGCCAGCGTCAAGCTGGTGGGCAATGCGACGTCCATCGCATTGCGCGAACGTACGGCATCGAATGGGCAGCAAGGCTACAACTGGGCCGTTGCACGCATGTTGCCGGAGGGTTCATTGTCATGGTCGATGCGTTTGGTGGCGGGAGCGGATACGGCTGCTGCGGATATGCGGGCTACCGTGGCGGCAAAGCAGGGCAATCTGACATTGAACGACGCGCACATTGCCACCAGTGGCACGACCAATCTGTACCCCGTATTCAGCGTACTACGCACGGGTACGGGAGATATGGATCTGTTGGCTGCTGGCGATTTCAGTATGCAATCGCTGTACGGTGTATACACCGCGGGTACGCAATCAGCGATCTCGCAGGACTACGATCTGCCGCGAGGAACGTACAACGTGACTGGGTCTACGGTGCTTGGCGCTGAAGGCAGTGCCTACGAGCAATTCGTTAACCAGAGCAGCACCAGCCTTTATGCGGCTTATTATCCGACTAATGGCGGGAACTTGTTGCTACGCGCTGGAGGAACCGTTGCTGGGGACAGCATAGGATTCACATCTTCCGGTCAATCCCTCACGACCACGGACCGTATTCAAAATTCGAGTGCGAGCGTCGGTAATTGGCTGTGGCGCCAGGGGACGGGATCGGGCAGTGCTGCAGATGCTGTCGATACGGCTTGGTGGATCAACTTCGGTACCTATACGCGAGAGCCTTTCTTTTCGTCCGGATCCACATTTTCCGGGAAGAACATGCCGTATCTGTCTGGGTTTACCGGTATCGGTACCCTGGGTGGCGGAAATCTGACCCTGTTGGCGGGTGGCGATGCTGGAACGCTGACCCAGCGCGGGGGGGCTACGCAGAATGACATCCCGCGCAGTCAGGGTCTCGTATTGGCGGTGGCGGGCACGGGCCGCGTGGATGGAGAGGCGGGGGCGTTGACGCTGACGGGAGGGGGCGACCTTGATGTTCGGATTGGTGGGCAACTGAATCCTTATTCATACTTGAACTTGGGATCGGCCGCCAGCGTGCCTGTACAAACGGGTCTGGGTGGTGCCTTGACAAATCTGCGCGGAAATACTGCGCTTGTTGCTGCATCTGTGGGTAGCCTCACGCCAGTCTACGGAGGCACCAGTTTGGTGGCTACCGATCCTCTTCGGGCCACCCGTTTCACGGGATTCGGAGGTCTTGTTGTCGTGCCTGGGGATTCACCGATTAGTGTGTCTGCGCGCGGTGATCTGGTCTTGGCAGGCGCGGGAGATCCGGGCCGAGTGTCGCTAATGAATTCCACACCGTTCAGCGTCGGGGATACTACGTATCTCGGGGGAGGCTTGAGCTGGTTCTCATTGTGGACGGATCGTTCTGCAATCAATCTCTTATCGGCGGGAGGCACGTTGTTGCCCAGCACGCAGGCAGATGCCTTGCTTGCCAGCACCTCGATCCCTACTCCTGTATCGGGCCAGAACTACTCGCAGACCGACGGCCGCTTTGTATATCCTTCGATATTCAAGGCGGTGGCTGCCAGTGGTTCCATCTACTTTGGCACGGGGGATTACTCGATCGTCTTGGCACCTTCCGATTCTTCGAGCATGCATCTGTTGGCGCAAGACTCGATCTATGCAGCCGGGTACTCGGTCAGTGTTTCTGGTGCCGATCCCAGCGTGGCCCCAACGCCGTATAAGGCTGCCTTTGTCGGCACGATGGACGCAGTGCTCTCGGGTAGCAACCTGGTGGCTAGTAATCTGAATGCCGATGGGGTGTCTCCGGCGCTCGGGCGGTTTCCGATCATGGCTTTTGGTCCAGATACGTCTGTGCAGGGGCAACGGGACAACGAGCTTGCAGCACGCATATATGCGGCACAAGGAGATATCGTCGGCTTGAGGACAGGCGAAATCGTCACCTTTAACGACTCGGGAAAAACTTGGTACGAAAGTGCCGGCCCTGTGTGGATGATGGCGGGTCGAGATATCGTGGGATCTGGTACGCGCCTGGGAGCGCCCGGTGGAGTGCCACGTGAACTTACTGGAGGTTTTGGGCCGGAAAACGGCACATCCGCCGGCAACCTCTTCGTCCACTCCAACCCCGACGACATCTCCGTCGTCTCCGCGGGCCGCGACATCATCTTCAGCAGCTTCAACGTCGCCGGCCCCGGCACGCTGGAAATCACCGCTGGCCGCAACCTGCGCCAAGAGAACCAGGCTTCCATCAACAGCCTGGGTCCCATCATCAACATCGATCCCAACGACCAGAACAGCGGCGCCAACATCGCCATCACGGTGGGCGCGGGCAAGTTCGGTCCCGACTACACCGCGTTCCTGAAGCAATATCTGGATCCGGCCAATATTGCCCTGGCAGGCCAGCCCCTGGCCGACCAGCCGGGCAAGGTGGTGCACGTGTACAGCGGCGAACTGACGCTGGGGCAGTGGTTGACGGACAACTACGGCTACACCGGCAATGAAGCTGGCGCGCAACGCTTCCTGCAGGCCAAGCAGGCAGAGCTGGATGCCGCCCGCGCCACGGACACGACGGCCCCGAGGCGCGACCTGGACCGCGATTACCAGCAGGCCGGCCAATTGCATTTGGTGAACTGGCTGCGCACGCGCTACGGCAGCGGCACGTCAGGCAGTTATCAGTACGACGGCACCACCGATGCCGTGGCCTTCTTCAACGCCCTGCCGGCGGAACAGCAGCGCGTCTACGCGCGCAACGTCTACTTCGCCGAATTGAAGGCAGGTGGGCGCGAGTACAACGACAGCGATGGCGCACGCTTCGGCAGCTACCTGCGCGGTCGGCAGGCCATCGCCGCGTTGTTCCCCTCGACCGACGCAGCGGGCCAGCAGATTGCCTACCAGGGCGATGTCACGCTGTTCGGCGATGCCGGCATCCAGACGCGCTTCGGCGGCGACATCCAGGTGATGACGCCGGGTGGCAGCCAGATCTACGGTCTGGAGGGCTTGCCGCCGCCGGGTATCAACGGGACGGCCGGCGTCATCACGCAGGGCTCGGGCAACATCCAGCTGTTCTCGCTGGATGACGTGCTGCTGGGCCAGAGCCGCGTGATGACCAGCTTTGGCGGCGACATCCTGGCGTGGGCGGTGCAGGGCGACATCAACGCGGGCCGAGGCTCGAAGACGGCGCTGGTCTACACGCCCGTGCGGCGCGTGTACGACTCGCTGGGCAACGTGGCGCTGGCGCCCTCGGCGCCATCCACGGGCGCGGGTTTCGCGACGCTGGATCCGCTGCCCGAGGTGGCGCCGGGCGACGTGGACCTGTACGCGCCGCTGGGCACCATCGACGCGGGCGAGGCCGGCATTCGTGCATCAGGCAATGTCAGCATCGCGGCCTTGCAAGTGGTGAACGCCGCCAACATCAAGTCCCAGGGCGAGAGCGTGGGCGTGCCGACGGTGGCGGTGGTGAACACCGGAGCGCTGACGTCTGCCAGTTCGGCCGCCACGTCCGCGGCCTCGGCCGCTCAGGACTCGGTGGCCCGCTCGCAAGCCGCCGCGCGCCAGAACCTGCCGTCCATCATCTCGGTGCAGGTGCTGGGTTTCGGCGAGGAAGGCGCGCCGGCGCCCGCGCAGCGTCCCGAGCGCCCGCGTGGCCAGCCCGTCAGTTATGACGCGGGCAGCGCCATCCAGGTGGTGGGCAATGGGCAGTTGGACGCCCAGGGCCGCAGTCGCCTGACCGACGCAGAGCGCCGCAATCTGGCGCCGTAAGCGTTGATCCTCCCCGCCACTTGCGTGTGGCGGGGAGTGGGTCCTGCGTGGTAAATGCGACGAATCCGTCCAATGTCGCAGTGCGGTGCTTCCCGATAGAGTGTGATTTCTGTATCGCAGCGCTGTGTGGCAACCGCTATCGTGCCGAATGCCGGTCCCCCTTTCAGGCATCGCTCTGGTGGCTTGAGACTATGGCCGGCCGAAGCCATTCATCGATATCACCGCATACGCTGCGTTTGCCTACCGCAGCGCAATCACCCGCCGATACCGCTCATCGCCCCGGTCGGTGCGCTGCGCGATGATCACTTCCAATCCGCTGCTCTGTCTCGATTCCGCGGTATAGGGCAGCCGGGTCCATCCCGCACCGGGCCGCCAGGCCCGCACGTCGAAATCCTGTACATCCTGCAATACAGCAACGGCCGAACGCGCATCGGGTGCGGGCAGCGGAAAATGATCGGAGGGCGCAGCCGCCGACCGATACAGCGTGCCGCGCTCTATCCACCAGTACACGCGCTGCAGCGTGCCTGTGGCGTCGGGCAGCGCGCGCACGATCTCGATGCGGAACGGTACGCGCCCGCGTTCGGTGGTCAGGGCTTCGGGCAGCAGCCGCTTGCGCAATGGCAAGCCGTCCTCGTCCAGCTTCGGCCGATTGCCGTCTTCGGGCGACAGCGGCAGCTCCACCGTGGCGCGCAGCGAAATATCGCGTTCGAACTGCTCCAAGGCGCGCAGCGTGGACAACGTGGCCTCGGTGCTGCGATCCAGGTGCGCGCTGGTGCGCGTGACGCTGTCCAGCGCGCGCCAGGCGATCAGGCTGACGAAGGCCATCAGTACGATGGCCACCAGGATCTCGATCAACGTGAATCCTGCCTGGGAATTCCCTGGGTTACTGGTCCGACAGCCACGAGGGCTTGGATGGGTGTCGCCGCCATGAAATACCGGAGGCTTGACGGTGTGCAGCACCTTGGCGTGTCTGGACGCATTCCGTGTTGCCGGGCTGCGATGCCGGGCGCTCATTGCACCCGCCCCAGAACCCGGCTGAGGGTGGCCACCAAGCGGCGCGAGTCGTCAGTTTCGTAAACATCCACGGTGACTTTGCGGAAGCCGGTTTTCAATAGGTCGACACGCTGCTCGCACATGAAGCGGGCAGACCCCTGCGGACACGCGAAGCGCTGGCCGCCGGGGGCAGGGGCGCCTGGCTCCAGGTCGAGTTCGTTCAATCGGTTCTCGGCCGACATCATGGCCAGCGACCGGTCGCGCAACTTGCCGTTGTTCTGCGTCATGACCCCCATGGTGCGCATGACGGCCGCCAGCGCGATGCCCACGATGGCGAGTGCGACAAGCACCTCTATCAGCGTGAAGCCGGTCTGGGCGGTTCTATGACGGGGCAGGGGCTTGTGCATGATGGGTGGTCTACTGCACCGAGAACCGTCCGACCGCATCCCGCACCACCGCTACGGTGGACGTGCCGTCCGATAGCTGGATCTCCCAGGGGGCGCCAATCCGTTCAGCGTCAAGGGTGACGGAAGAATGAGGGCTGATCTGCATGGTGCCCGATTGCCAATGGCGCGGGCGCAGAGCATCGTCGCGGGCGAAAGTGTCCGGCGCCGCGGCGGGTGACAGCACGGGAATGACGTCATTGTCGGGAATCACCCAGCTCGATCGCACGAAGCGGTACCCCTCGCGATCCGCCTGCCAGACGATGCTGCGGCCGTCCAGGCGCACTTCGCTTTGGGCGATGATGAACATCTGGGCCAGTTGCTGCGCGTCCTGCTTCAATACGCGGGCCGGGTCGGGCCGGATGCTCAGGCTGATGGCTGCCGTGCCGATGCCGATGATCATCAGCACGACCATCATCTCGATGAGCGTGAAGCCCTTTTGCCCGGTTTGCGAGGGCAACGCATGGCGGACACGTGTCACGGCAAACTCCACGCAGTGGAAGTGGGAACCCAGGCTACTACCAGAATGTGATGTATAGATGAACTGGAAATCGCGAATTGCTGAATATGGGTCCGTAATGATTTGGCGCGGAAATTTCACTGGATTCGGGCGGTTTTGGCGTGTCAAACTCGTCTTAGATAAATATCCTCGCGCCGAACGGCACTAATTGGCGCAGTTTGATGTTTGCGCAAGGAAAATGTCCATGCAAACCCTTGAACGCATCGATCCGCGCGCGTTGGTGCGCCTGATGGGCTTGGTCGGCGTCGTGTCCGCCATCGCCGTGTGGGGGTATCTGTTGTTCGAGCCCTTGCCCCCCGCCGCGCCTCCCGCCATGGCCACGGCGCCCGCCGCCGACCCGAGCCAGGACAAACTGGTGCAGTGGTTCGTGCCTGGGCCTTTGAAAATCGAAGTGCAGGCCAGCGGCCTGATGTGGTCCAGTGTGCGGGCAGTGGCGGTGCTGTCCGTCAACGGCGGCGCGCCGCGCGCATATGCGGTGGGGGACACGTTGGTGGATTCCGTCACCGTGCATCGCATCGGCCGCGATGGCATCGAAGTGGACAAGGCGGGCGAGATCGTGCGCATTGCCCTGCCCGAACAGCCTGGCGTGGCGGGCGGTGGCATCACCCGGGTGTCCGGGGCGCACGCCGCCCGCTGACCAGTCGCCAGCGTCCGGCATGATTGGCGAAGGCTTGTCTCTCCAGGCGCCCCGTCCAGGACGGAGGCAAACCCGCCAAAGGCGCGAGCATCCCATCGCATCGACGCTATGGGGGCTTTGGTGCTACCGTAAGCAGCGCCGCAACTGCCTCGCTGACACCATGCCTTTCATCGACTCGTCTTCCCAGATCGACTTCGGCCTGAACCCCTTGGATCGCCTGTCTGGGCGGCGCGACGATGCCGATTACGTCGCCACCCGCCGGCGCGAGGCCGCCACCCGGTATTTCGTCTTCGCGGGAGACGTGCCGGTGCTGGACGCGCGCGACGAAGGCATCGATCCCCTGTTCGACGCCGATCAACTGGCTGGCCTGGGCGAACCCTTGCGTGAAATCTTCATGGGCCAGGACGAACAAGGCGCCGCGTTGTTCGCCCTGGCGTATCCCGCTGCCGATTCCGACCGGATTTCCCAGCTTCCCGGCACGGTCCTGATGGACCTGCGCAGCATCGCCTCGCGCGGCCTGTTCGTGCCATCGGTGCTGGGTGAACTCGGGGGCGCCAAGGCCATCCTGCATTGGCACGACAAGCATGGCTTCTGCGCCAATTGCGGCGCGCCCAGCCGCATTTCGGCCGCCGGCTGGCGCCGCGATTGCGACGCCTGCGGCGCGCAGCATTTTCCGCGCGTCGATCCCGTGGTGATCATGCTGGCCATCGACGGCGACCGTTGCGTGCTGGGCCGCCAGCAACGCTTCGCGCCCGGCATGTACTCGGCGCTGGCGGGCTTTCTCGAACCCGGCGAGACCATCGAGGACGCCGTGCGGCGAGAGGTGATGGAAGAGGCCGGCATCGCCTGCGCCGAGGTGCGCTATTTCGCGGCGCAGCCCTGGCCGTTTCCTTCGTCGCTGATGATCGGCTGCTTCGCGCGCGCAGTCAGCAGCGAGGTCGTCATCGATTACAACGAACTGGAAGACGCGCGCTGGTTCACGCGGGCCGAAGCGGCCGGGATGATCGCCGGCACGCATCCCGAGGGCCTGTCGTCGCCCAAGCCGTTCGCCATCGCGTATCACCTGATGAAGGCGTTCGTGGAAGAGGGCGAGGGCGTGTTCACGCGCGTGCAGTCGCGCGAACTGGAATAGCGCCGGCATCGTATTCCTGGCAGCCGCGACTGCCGGGCTGCCTTGCCGCGAGGGGCTTGCCTCTACTTGCAGCGCTTCGCCGCGAACGCCTGGTTCAACAGGTGCGCCAGCCGCATGCCGCCCACCGCCAGTTGCCGATCCAGGATGGGCCGGGCCTTGGCCAGATACGCGTCGTCCAGCACGTCGTTGCGCGGCTGCATGTCGAAGATCTTCACGGCGGCGCGGTGGCTGTCCAGCGCCCAATCGACGGGCGTGCCGCCGGCCAGGTTGGCGTCCGCCTTGGGCAGCCAGTTCGATTCCAGCACGTCCACGTAGCTGCCCCAGGCCCACACGGTCTTGCGGATCAGCGCGGCGTCCCAGGCGGCGTGCAGGTTGGTGTCTTCGGACGCCGTGCCGTTGGCGCCGTTGCGCATCGCGATGGTGACCTTGATGCCGTTGCCGCCGTTGTTTTCCTTGACCGTATGCAGGGGCTGGTGGATGTCGGCCACGAAGTGCGCCAGGAACATCAGCGCACGCTTGCGGTCGGACGCCGGGCGCGTGGGACAGGCCACCACGGCCTGCTCGCGCAGGATCTCGGCCACGATACAGTCGCCCTTGTCGGGATCGGCCACGCAGTCGCGCGCGGGTTGATAGTCTTCCTTGGCCAGCGGGATGTCGACGAAGTGCCAGCGCGTGGTGCGGGGATCGCGCACGCGTTCATCGTCGGCCCAACTGCCCACCGAAGCCAGCGAGGCGCCCTTGCCCAGCAGGGCCTCGACGCCCTTGTGCGCCTCGGCCGACAGGCGGCGGCTGGCGATCTCGGAAATGATGGAATGGCCCTCCTCGCCCCATGCATGGGCGGGCAGGGCGGCGCCCAGTGACAGGGCGGTGGCGAGCGCGGCAGCGCAGATGGCGGGGGCCAGACGCATGGCGGGAAATCCTTGCAAGGCGGGACAGTCAGCGTAGCTGGAGTGTATGACGCCGCAGGCGTGGAGTTTGCATGGAAGCGTGTCGTAAACGGCGCACTGTCCGATGAGATGCAAACAAACACAAAGCCTGGCGCCTTGCCGCTGCGCGGAGTATGAATTCAAGTTCTTGATATGAGGGAGATGGTCACTATAAATCGGAGAGGAGCAGCGCTGACTTTTTGCGTTTGCCTGGCGCAGGCAAGGGGGGTCGAGGTAAGGGACCGGGCGGGTTGAAGAGACCGGGCTGCCACGGCACCGTATTTGCTGACGTCTTGGAGGTTTCTCAGGAGAGCCTATCTACAGAGAAAGACCTGATGTCAACGTCAGGTGCCGCGCCTTGCGCTAAACGGGCCAACGCATCGCCGATCGCGGGCGCAAACAGGCGGTGCAGGAGGCATTCATCGCCCAGGGCTTGGTGGCCGCGGGCGGCACGCGGCCGAGCTGGATCAGTTGGTGAAGACCGGGATAGCGATGTGGAAGTCGCGGGCCAGGAGGCCGGCAGCTCGGTGAAATAGGCCGTCGGCCTGGCGAGGGTGGGGCCTCAGCGGCCCCGCAGCCACTCGATGTACGCCTTGCGGGTGGGCTCGGAAACCGATTCGAGCACCTTCTTTTGAGTGACCTGGTGGCGCAGCATCAGCCGCGCATCGGCGACGTTGCGCGACTTGCAGAACCAGTGGCAGCTGTGCTGGAACAGGTACAGCTCGGCGGACAGGTGAAAGGCGCGCGTCTTGGGCGGCCAGCCGGCTTCATTGTCCACCGCGCGGCGCAGTCCGTTCGCATGGATCTGCAGCAGCGCACGAAAATCCCGCTGCGTCGAGGCGGGCAGCAGGTGCGTGGCATAGGGCACGCAGATCGGATAGGTGCCCATGCTGGTGCGCTGTGCGTCGTCTTTCTGGATGGACGCGGCCAGCGTCTGCATCTGCGCGGCCACCGCGCGCTCGGTGGGGGCGAAGGTCTCCAGCACCTGAAGCTGGCGGTTTTCGGTCTCTTCATGGATCGCCCGGGTGTAGCCCTGGGTCAGCGTTTCCATGTGGCGTTCGAGATTCAGGTCGGCCAGGTGGCGGCCCAGCAACGAGATATTGGCGCGCTGATGGCGCACGCGCAGTACCTGCCATGCCGCGATGACGATCAACAGGATCAGAGCAAAGTCCATGGCCTACCGTACGTGATGGCGCCGCCGGGGCGCGGGGCGAACAAAACAAAAGGCCCAAACCTGGGTTTGGGCCTTTTTGAATTTGGAGCGGGAGACGAGTCATGCACTAGAGCGCTAAGTCTCTGTTTCCCAATCACTTTCTCCACTGTGGTGATCAGCGAAGAACTCAATTATAGCCTTGTTTTTCGCCCTCGGCAACAAAGTTCATCCAACCACTTCCACCAGCGTCCAAGGATGATCCATCCACCCGTCGTTACGCCTGATGCGTCCAGCTGCTGAGCGGGTTCGCTATCGAACTCCAACTTGCGACGATCATGACTTGCGCTCGCTCCGCAGGCAGCGCGGGGTGGTGTCGCGTGGACTACCTGGCACCTGGACGGCTGTAGGACACAACCGCCGGCATCGGAACACCGCAAGTACTCATCTTTACATCGCTGCGGCTAACTTCGCCGGAGCGCAACGCGGCGCCAGTGTAGTGGCAGCCAGCCTCAACGAAGGCGTGCAGCAATCCGGTTCATCTGCTCGATCTCCGCGCGCTGGCCATCGGAAATCGCTTGGCATAGGTTGACGAGTTCCGGATCTGAGAGCTGCGCCTCGCGGCACATGAGGATCGCTCCCGAATGGTGCGGGACCATAGACGCGATGAACTGTCGATCGCCGATTCCGGTTTGAGCACGGGTAGCGGCAAAAGAACCGAGTGTGAGAACGGCAAACAAGCCGTACAGCACGAGATTGAGCCGCCGGTTTGGAAACATGCCGGGCATTGTCGCTAGCATGAAGATGCCCATTGGCGCCCACATAGTGACCGCCATGTAGAGCATGTTGAGATTGTTTCTGAAGTCCCTGGCGCCGTCGATCATGCTGAACATTACGAAGTACATGACGACGAGGCCCAACACCATGTTCACCCAGAACTTGGCGTATGGTCGGCCGTGCTTACCCATCTGACCGGATGTGTGATGTTGATGTTCATGGGAATGTTCAGCCATCTCCGTCTCCTATGTGCTGGGGCAACCTGGCAGGGTCACTGGTACTGCGGCAGATACTTTGTCGATATATCAGCATGTGGAGCGATGCATCACTAACCGCTGATTTCCAGTCCCCAACTGGACGTAGGGGCGTCGAACGCTTCAACTCGCTGGTCTTGAACCGTCTGGATATCAGACCATACCAAATCGGTCTTGATGGGCTTTGCGCCACCTATGACGCTGGTACCGTGAGCGCCAATATCGAGCTTGCGTCCTCATCGCTCGATGGGCCGGCAACTGATCGATTCTTGCATATCAAGCAAGACAAGGCCACCTGCGGCGGACGCCAATGGCCTCCTCCGCCTTCGCTTAGGGCATCGCCTCAAGCGTCCGTCGCAGGCCATAACGACACAACAGCCCTTGGGCAAGAAAGGAGCCGGTGATGTAGCGCACCCGAAAGGAGACGAAGACATGCACAAGGACATTTCAACATCAAAGGTGTTCTATCGTCCCATCGAGGCGGCCATCCGATGGGCTGGGTTGCTGCGGTATCTCCCGATGATCCTGGCCACGATCGCGTCACCGCGTGTCCTGCCTCGGTCGCTGAACTGCCCTCGATGGAATGAGTGCCGGCTGCACTCGGAACGTATCTATGACGGCATCCTCAACGGAGAGCTGCCCTACGGCAAGAACGGGATCACGCTCAATGATCCGAACCTGCTCAATTCTCTGGATCTGACTGTTCGCCATGTCGATCTAAAACGCTGGATGCGCACCCACTATCCCGAGCACCGGCCAGGATTTCTGTTCAGCCGTGGCGAACGCATGGCGCATCCTTTCATCACCATGGAAACAGGACAGGCGATCCTCGTGGAGCGGCTGGCCCTTCAGGCCGCGCTTGAACAAGCCCGACGTGAGATGCGAGAACTGCAGGAGCAGCACGACACGCTACTCAAGCAATCCTCGGTGCTGTTGGCATCCAAGCAATGCGAGATCAGCGAACGGGCGGAAACGACCTATCTCAACATCATTGGAGGGATGTTGACGCTGATGCTGAGCCAGTCGCCTTCAGGCGTGCCCTATTCCAGCTTCAAAACGCAGGAGGCCCTTGTCTCTGCATTGGTCGCCCACTACGGCGGCACCATGGGCATCACTGAGCGCACCTTAAACGGAAAGTTCGCCAACGCTAAGAGGTACGTTCGTAGCGCAAGCGCATGAGGTTATCCAGCTTGTATGTGCAATCGCGGAGATTGCATTTGCAATGTCTTTCCGCAGCCAGGTCTATTGAATAGAGGTCACGCCAACAAACGCCACCGAGCGTTCAGGAGTGACCGCCATGTCGCAGACCCCTGTACTCCCGCCGAACGAGCGCCGCATCCTGCGGCTCGATGAAGTCGAAGCGAAGTCCGGCTTCAAACGCGCCCACATCTACAACCTGATGAAGAAGCGCCAGTTCCCTCAGGCGCTGCGCCTGGGCGTGCGCGCTGTCGGCTGGGATTCGATCGAAATCGACCAGTGGATCGCCGAGCGCCTCAACCACCGGACCTGACCCGCTCTCCCGCGGACTTCCCATTCCCAGCCGGAGAGCGCCATGCAGGTCGTGTCCATCATTTCAACGAAGGGCGGCGTCGGCAAGACCACGACGGCCGCCAACCTGGGCGGGCTCGCCGCGGACGCGGGCCTGCGCGTGCTGCTGCTCGATCTCGACGTGCAGCCCACCTTGTCCTCCTACTACGAACTGACCCAGCGCGCGCCGGGCGGCATCTATGAGCTGTTGGCCTTCAACGAGCGCGACCTTGGCCAGCTCGTGTCCCGCACGATCATCGCGGGCCTGGACCTGGTGCTGTCCGACGACCACCGGGGCGAGCTGAACACGTTGTTGCTGCATGCGCCGGATGGCCGCCTGCGGTTGCGGCATCTGCTGCCAGCACTTGCTCCCCTCTACGACCTGGTGCTGATCGACACCCAGGGCGCGCGTTCCGTGCTGCTGGAGATGGCGGTGCTCGCCTCCGATCTCGCGCTGTCGCCCGTCACGCCGGAGATCCTCGCGGCACGCGAGCTGCGGCGCGGCACCATGCAGTTGCTCGAAGACATTGCGCCGTACCGGCACCTGGGCATCGAACCGCCGCCGCTGCACTTGCTCATCAACCGCGTCCACCCGGTGTCCGCCAACGCACGGCTGATCCAGCAGGCCTTGCGCGACCTGTTCCAGGACAGCGCCGGCATCCGCGTGCTCGCCACCGACGTGCCGGCCATAGAAGCGTATCCACGTGCCGCAACGCGCGGCCTGCCGGTGCATCGGGTCGAGCACCGCCAGCCGCCCGGCAGAGTCGCCCCTGCCGCGCTCGACACGATGCGCGCGCTCGCCAGCGAGTTGTTCCCGCAATGGCAGGACCGACTGGCTCAAGTATCCGGCCGCCCGCAGCGACCTCTTGATCCTGGGAGGCCCCATGGCGAACGCACATGAGCTGGCCCGCGGCCACAAGCGGCTGCGCGCCCTGATCGAGTTCGCGGTCGGTGAGGGCTGGCACGTCAAGCGCACGCCGGGCGGGCACCTCAAGTTCACCAAGGCCGGCTGCGCGGCGATCTACACGAGTTCGACAGCGAGTGACCACCGGGCCGAATTGAACGCCCGTGCGCAGATCCGCCGCGCCGAGCGAGAGGCCCGCATGGCGCCGGCCGGCGGTCGTGGGGACTGCGAGGGGTGCGGCCATGGCTGACATGACCTCGCAGGACATGGCAGGCAAGCTGCTCGCGGCCGGCTTCGAGCGCAGCGGCCCAGCGGCTACGGCCTTGAGCGACCCGATCGCGGACACGCCCATGGTCGTGACGCTGGACCAGTTGCGGCCCTACGACCATGACCCGCGCATGAAGCGCAACCCGGCTTACGAGGAAATCAAGGCATCCATCCGCGAGCGCGGCCTGGACGCGGCGCCGGCCATCACGCGCAGGCCCGGCGAGGACCACTACATCATCCGCAACGGCGGCAACACGCGACTGGCGATCCTGCGCGAACTCTGGTCGGAGACCAAGGAAGAACGCTTCTTCCGCATATCGTGCCTGTTCCGACCATGGCCGGAGCGCGGTGAAATCGTCGCGCTGACCGGGCATCTTGCCGAGAACGAACTGCGCGGCGGCCTCACGTTCATCGAGCGCGCGCTCGGCGTCGAGAAAGCACGGGAGTTCTACGAGCAGGAGAGCGGCGCCGCCCTGAGCCAGTCGGAACTGGCCCGCCGCCTGGCGGCCGATGGCTTCCCCGTCCAGCGGTCGCACATCACCCGCATGGCCGACGCGGTGCGCTACCTGCTGCCCGCCATTCCCACTGTGCTCTATGGCGGCCTGGGGCGCCACCAGGTCGAGCGGCTGTCGGTCATGCGCACGGCCTGCAAACGCACCTGGGAGCACTACGCCAAGGACCGTTCGCTGCCGCTGGACTTCGACAGTTTCTTTCAGGAGGTGCTGGCGCAGTTCGACACGCAGGGCGACGAGTTCGCGCCGCAGCGCGTGCAAGACGAGCTGATCGGCCAGATGTCCGAGCTGCTGGGCATCGGCTACGACGTGCTGGCGCTGGACCTGACCGAATCGGAAAGCCGCCACCGGGCGCTGGTCAGTGACCCGACGCCACCTGCGGCGCAGCCGGCGTTGCCTTCGCCCACCGCCGGCACGCCGACTCCGCCGGGCGCAGCATCGTCCATCGCCACGCCTGCAGCGGCGGCCGGTCCTCCACCCGCCAGCCCTCCGGCGTCCGAGCCCACCTTGCGCCACGACGACACGGCGGTTGGCGAAGCGGCCACGGGAAGCCAGCCGGCCGCACCGGGCGATCTGCTTCGCGAGCACATCGTCTCGCCAGCACCGACGACAGAACGGCTCCAATCGATCCAGCGCATGGTCGCCGACCAGTTGGGCGATGCGCTGCCGCCCGACTTCTCGGCGAGCGTGCTGCAGTCCATCCCGGTGCAACTCGGCGGACTCTATCCGATCTCCGACGTCTGGTACATCGACGCCGGCCTGGACACGCCCGATCGGCTGCGCATCCACATCGCGCAGTTCGCGCGCGAGATCGCCGGGGAGGCAGGCCTGGACGAGTGCATCGAGGATCGCGCCGATGGCATCGGGTTTGCGTGCCGCGCCCGCGGCCAAGCCCCGTCGCCGCTCGGCCGCGCGGTGCTGACGCTGCTCACTTCCCTGACGGGTCAGCCCGTCGCCGAAGCGGGCCTGGACGGCGCGCAGCTCGCCGCCGACCTGCCGACCCTGTTGCACGGCCAGAGCCAAGGCCATGGCAGCGGCGCAAGGCGCTTGAGCGACACGGCGTTGGTCAAGCTCTTTCGGCTGCTGCGCCTCGCCCGGCGTCTGCTGGACCTGGAAGCCGGCACCACGGCGCCCGGGACGTGAGCGAGGGAGGCCGCATGTCCACATCGCATCCGCTCAACCAGGCCGTGATTGCCCAGGCGCTGTATGACCTTCGCAACGGCCAACTGCGCCGCTGCAAGGCCATGGGCTTCGGCGAGGCCGAGCTGGATGCGCTCAAGCACCCCGCGCTGATCAGCGTGCTGGCCAACGCCAGCGTCTCGTGGTGCTCGGTCACGGTCAACCGCGAAGTGCTGCAGCGCCTGCTCAACCAGGCACAGGACGTGGAGAAGGAAATCGCCACGGTCGATCGCATGCTGCGGCTGGGGGCCAGCACGGAGATGGTCAGCCGCTTCTATGGCCTGACCCATCAGGAAGTCGCCCTGCGGCGGGAGATCCTCGGCCTGCCCAAGCGCAAGGGGCGCCACCCCGTCCTGGACGAGACCCAGGACACCGAACTGTGGCGGCAATGGAAAGCCGTGACCAGCAGCAGGAACGTCGATCTGGAGGACGAGACCTCGATTCTCGATGCGGCCATGGACCTGGCCGAGGGCATGTCGCTGCCGCTCTCGGTGGTCTGGGCCGCGATCAGGAACTGGGTCGATCAGGGATTGGGCTAGGCCATGGCCGTGGACGACACCGCCCCACGAGCCCAGCGCCCTGGCCCCATCGCACTCGCCGACCTGTTCGACGCTGCGCTGAAGGACCTCGCGCCCAAGTCCAGCTCTGGCGCTCCCGCGTCCCTGCCTGCTCCAACGCCCACGCCTCCTACGTCCGGCGACGCCTTCCTGTTCAGTGGCAATCGGCACGGGAGCGTGCCGCGGCGGCTGTTCCTCGACCGCCGCCTGACACCGCTGGAGCGCAACGCCTGGCAGGTGTTCCGATTGATGCTCAACGACGATGGCGTCACGGCATTTCCCACCTATGAGCAGTTGCGCCCCTGGCTGGCGTCGATGCCCTGCGCAGGCCAGGCCTCCCATGAGACCGTGGCGCGGGCGCTGACGCTGCTGCGCCTGACGCGCTGGCTGAGCCTCGTGCGACGACGGCGCGACCCCAAGACCGGTCGCATCCTCGGCAACCTCTACGTCCTGCACGACGAACCGCTGACGCCGTTCGAGGCGATGCAACTCGACGCCGACTACCTGGCCCTGGTCAGCCAGTCGCTGGGGCATTCGGCCAAGGCCGTCCAGGTGGTGGGACTCAACACCCTCCAGGAGATCGCGGACGACCCGATGCTGTCCGGACGCACCTTGCCGTCGCGGCTGCAAGTGCTCGCCGAGCGCCTGGCCGACCAGGGCATCACCGCCTCCGAAAGTTATCCACAGGAGGATGCGGTCCACGATTCCGAAGAAGGGCCCGCGAGCCTTCTTCGGAATGGCGATCGCCCATCTTCGGAATCCGAAGCAGGGCCGAAACCCGCGCCAGACGGCGCTCTTCGGAATTCGAAGCAGGACCGTACAGTACGTAGTAGTCGTATTGATGAAGTACGTACTACCGCGCAGGCGCGTGCGCTGGGCGACCTGCAATGGCCCAAGCGCTTCGCGGAACTGAAGGCGGAACAGCAGGCCGGAGCCAAGATGGCGTTGCAGCAGGTGGACGCTGCCCTGCGGCAGGCCGTGCTGGACGAATGGGCCGCACGGTGCGGCAAGCATGGCATCCGCAACCCCGCCGGTTATCTGTTCGGCATCATCCAGCGCGCCATGCGCGGCGAGTTCAATGCCTGGGCCAAGCAGACCGGCCCGGCACCGCCAACACCATCGGCGGCGCGAGCGCCACCAACCGAGCCGCCGCGCAACGTCGTGCCGCCCGAGGTGGCCCGGCAGCACATCGAGCGCCTGCGCGATCTGCTGCGCAAATCCTGAGCACAGGGCTTGTCAAAGCCGTGAAGTAGATCTCCATGGCGGTCGGCAGAAACGGTCCCCTGGGGACGGCTGTGCGGTGAAGCGCCGGGCGACGGCGCGACATGCTGCGCAAAACCTGAGTAGAGCGCATGCAAGACCATGAAGCAGACCTCCATGGCGCTCAACGGAACGGTCCCCTGGGGACGGCTGCGCGGCGAAGGATCGTGTCGAACGGCAGCGCGACGTGCGGTGCAGCACGCATACCGTCAACAACCGAGGACGGGAACGCCGATGTGAGTGCCCATCTGCGGAGCGGTCCCCAGGGGACCGTTGCGCGCTGCGCCGCCAGCGCGCACAGAACCGGGGGTCGGCTCATTTCGGTTTGTTGACTGACTGCCTTCCGCTGCATGCGGATGCTGGCGGCTCCCTGTCCACCAGCGAGCGATCACCATGGCAACCAGCAACGAACCATTGCAACTCAACCTCGGCTCCCTGCGCAGCGCGATGTCGCTGACGCTGCACACCCACCACGCCTCGCGCATCTGGCATGGCCGCGCCGCCGCCGAGGGGCGACCGGGCATCGTCGGCCTGAACGGCTACATCGCCGTCATGAACAAGATGAAGCGCGGCTCGGAGCAGGACGACCCATACAGCGACTGGTGGATGCTTCGCATCGAAGACAAGCTCGACCAGACCAGGACCACGCTGCAGACGCTGCGCGACCAGGTGGACCAGGCCCTGGCCGGCGTGCCCGCCGCGTTGACCCTGGGCGAGAACCTCAACGTGCAGCCCGTCAAGCTTCCGCTGTTCGTCAATGCGCAGTTGGGCTTTGCCGCCGTCTATCTCCTGGCCGACTACGACGACATCGCGCGCAAGCTGATCCTCGCCCACCACACCGCGCTGATCGATCGCTCGACGTTGGAGCGCTGGCTCAACGAAGGTGCCCACGCGCTGCGCAGCCTGTTCAGCCTGGCCCAGCAATACCGCTACTCGGGCTGCACCCGCGACGACTTCGCGGCCAAGAACGCCGCAGCTCGGGCAGCATTGGAGAAGTTCGGCGAACTGCCGCAGGACGTGCTCGAAGGCATGCGCCGCTCGAAGTTTGCGCCGCCCGTCGTGCGCCGTGGTCTGCAACAGCGTGGTGATAGCGCTGCCGCAGCCGCATCTCCCACCGACGAAGGCGCTGCCGCCGATTCGGCCGAGGCCAAGTCCACAGCCGCCGGCGAGGACGAACCGGCATGAGCGACCCGAACCGCGAACCGCGCTACTTCCGTCGTCTGGAACAGCCAGCCTTCATGCGGCTGGAACACGCGGCCTCTCTAAAAGGCCTTTTAAAGCCTTTTAAAGGTAAAGGGGACTTCGAGGCCTGGGCCAGCCAGTGCTTCGCCATGCGCGACGAGTTGATTGCCCTGGCGCAGCGACAGGTGCTGCCACAGGCGTGCGGGCATCCCTTCCACCTGCTTCCCGTCGAGCTGGCCCAGCAGACCACTGGCGCAGGCACGACCTTTCTTCGCTGGCGCAAGCACGATCGATCGGCCATGGGCGTGGCGTTGTGGCAGGAGCTGATGGCGAGCCCCAGCACGCCGGTCAACCTGCTGCACGACCTGCACGAGATCGAACTGCAGCGCGTCATGCTGAACATGCAGATCAGCCTGCTGCACACCCTGGGCAGGCAAGCACAGGAATGCGCCAGCAAGGCCGCGCAGGCGGACAACACCTACCTGCGCCGGCTCGCGTCCGTTCCTGCCGCAGTGCGCGATCGGTGATTGCGCCTGCCATCCGAGCACGCGCCCGAGCCCAACGAGGCACGGGTATTTCAACCACCACGGAGATTCCAACATGAGCACACAATTCATCGGCGAGGGCAACATCGGATCGCCTCCCGAGTACCGCGAATTCCCCAATGGCAACGACGATCCTCGCCGGTTGCTCCGGCTGAACGTGTACTTCGACAACCCCGTCCCCACCAAGGGCGGCGAGTTCGAGGACCGCGGCGGCTTCTGGGCGCCGGTGGAACTCTGGCACCACGACGCCGACCGCTGGCAGCAGCTCTACCAGAAGGGCATGCGGGTGCTGGTCGTCGGCCGCATGGAGCGCGACCCCTGGACGGACAACGAAGATCAGCCGCGTGAGACTTGGCAGGTCAACGCGCGCAGTGTCGGCATCCTGCCGTACCGCATCGAGTCTGTGGCCCTCAGCCCGAAGCCACAGGAGGCAGAGCCGAAGCCCCAGGCCACCCAGGAATCGACGGCGCCGAAAGAGACCAAGCGCAGGAAGTGATCGGGCATGGAGGGCGGCTGCCGCAGTGCTTCGCCGCCCTCCATGCGCTGCGAATTATCCCCAGGGGATAGCTCCACCAACGTCCACCGAGTTCCACGCGCGCTCCCGGAAATCGCGGCTCTCGGCCCGCACACTTCCGGCCACGCACCTTCCCCGCACTCGCCATTTCATCGGCGTGAAAGCGGTCGCTGCCGCATGCGGCTTGTTTGCTGCTGCCAGGGGCTGCGCTCGGCATCCTCGATCCCAGCAACTCCATGAACAACAGGAATCGGGATGGACGGATATGCGGCTGTTCTTGTGCGAGAAGCCCTCCCAGGGCAAAGACATTGGCCGGATTCTCGGCGCCACGCAGCGCGGTGAAGGCTGCCTCAACGGTTCCGGCGTCACGGTCACCTGGTGCATCGGCCATCTCGTGGAGGCGGCGCCGCCCGAGGCCTACGACGAGCAGCTCAAACGATGGTCCGTTGAGCAGTTGCCCATCATTCCCCAGCACTGGCGGGTCGAGGTCAAACCGAAGACCGCCACGCAATTCAAGGTCGTCAAGGCGCTCTTGGCGAAGGCGACTCACCTGGTTATCGCCACCGATGCCGACCGCGAGGGCGAATTGATCGCCCGCGAGATCGTGGAGCTTTGCGGCTACCGCGGCCCCATCGAACGCCTGTGGCTGTCGGCGCTCAACGATGCGTCCATTCGGGCGGCACTGGGCAAGCTGCGGCCTTCGGCCGAGACGCTTTCGATGTACCACTCGGCGCTGGCGCGCTCCCGTGCGGATTGGCTCGTGGGCATGAACCTGAGCCGGCTGTTCACGGTGCTGGGGCGACAGGCGGGTTACGACGGCGTGCTGTCGGTCGGCCGCGTACAGACCCCGACGCTCAAGCTCGTTGTGGACCGCGACCGCGAGATCGCGCGCTTCGTGTCCGTACCATACTGGGCCATCGCCGTGTCCCTGTTCGCAGGCGGTTCGACTTTCGCCGCGCAATGGGTTCCACCCGATGCGTGCACCGACGACGCAGGCCGCTGCCTGCGGCAGCCGGTCGCACAGCAGACCATGCAGCAGATCCGCGCTGCGGGCAGTGCCCACGTCGTGTCGGTGGAGACTGAGCGTGTCCGCGAAGGCCCGCCGCTGCCGTTCGACCTGGGCACCTTGCAGGAAGTGTGTTCCAAGCAGCTTGGGCTGGACGTGCAGGAAACCTTGGAGATTGCCCAAGCCCTGTACGAGACGCACAAGGCCACGACGTACCCCCGCTCGGACTCCGGCTACCTGCCCGAGAGCATGTTTGCCGAAGTGCCCACCGTTCTCGACAGCCTGCTCAAGACCGATCCCTCGCTGCGCTCGATCATGGGCCAGCTCGACCGCTCGCAGCGCTCGCGCGCCTGGAACGATGGCAAGGTCACGGCGCACCACGGCATCATCCCGACGCTCGAACCGGCGAAGCTCTCCGCCATGAGCGAGAAGGAACTGGCCGTGTACAGGCTCATCCGGTCGCATTACCTGGCGCAGTTCCTCCCTCACCACGAGTTCGACCGCACTGTGGCCAAGTTTTCGTGCGGGGGGCAGAACCTGGCGGCCACGGGCAAGCAGGTTGTCATCCCGGGTTGGCGCCAGGTGCTCGCCGAGCCGCAGGCCGAAGACGGTGATGGCGAGGGCGATACTGCGGTCCGCGCCCAGGTGCTGCCCGCGCTGCCGAAACTGTATGAGGGCCTGGCATGCCAGGTGGCCGACGTCGATCTCAAGGCACTCAAGACGCTGCCGCCCAAACCGTACACGCAAGGCGAGTTGGTCAAGTCCATGAAAGGCGTCGCCAAGCTGGTGTCCGATCCCCGCCTGAAGCAGAAGCTCAAGGATACGGTTGGCATCGGCACCGAAGCGACGCGGGCCAACATCATCGGCGGCCTGATCGCTCGCGGCTACCTCGTGAAGAAGGGGCGCGCCATCCGCGCCTCGGATGCGGCTTTCACTTTGATCGATGCCGTGCCTGCGGCGATTGCCGACCCTGGCACCACCGCCGTCTGGGAACAGGCGCTCGACATGATCGAGGCCGGACAGCTCACCCTGGACGTGTTCATCGGCAAGCAGGCCGCGTGGATTTCGCAGTTGATTGCGCAGTACGGCAGCGCCTCCCTGTCCATCAAGGTTCCCCAAGGGCCGGCATGCCCGCAGTGCGGCGCACCCACGCGCCAGCGCAGCGGCAAGAGCGGCCCGTTCTGGTCGTGCAGCCGCTACCCGGACTGCAAAGGCACGCTGCCAGTCGAATCCGGCAGCTCCAAGCGCGGCGCCTCGCGCCCGCGCCGTAGCGGCCGCAAAGGCTCCTGACCGCCCCCGTTCCCCGTGAGCCGTGCCCGCCTTCGGCGGCGTGGCCCCTGTCCCGCACTCCGCCGCATGCCCTGCGGGACGCCCAGCGCGCAACGCCTTCTTGATCCGTGTGCGCGTCCCGCCCAGCCGTCCCCGGCCGCGGGACCTGAAGGTAGCTTCTCTGCGAGCCGCACCACGCGCGTTCTGTTGATCTGCGTTTCTTCCGCCCTCTGCGAAGGGTCTCCCGGTGGCTTGCCAGGCTGCACGAGCCACCGGGAGACCCTTCGTGGTCAGCGGTAATCGGTGCCGGTGCCCGCCGGTGCAAAAACGGGCTCCCTTTGTGCGCGGATGTGCGCCAGACGATGCCGGCCCCAGCCACGACATGGGCCGGGTGTGATTGCTTGATGAGCAGACGGTTCTAGCGACGACCGGGCCTGCCAATCAGCCCACGGGTGGTTCCTCTTTTCTCCCGAGCCGAAGGCCGTTGGGCCTTCGGCGCCATTCTCCTGCCCATCAACGTCCCGGCCCGGCCATTGGCCTGGGCCACACGAACAGGAGAGACGACATGCACCCTCAACCTTGCGCACCGCTGCTGTACGGCAGACGGAGGTCGAGAACGGCATGCCCGCCTATCGCGCGGCCATCGCCAATGGTACGCTCGGCTGCAGCCGAGGCCGTAGCCCAAAGGCTGGACTACCTCTTTTGCAGAGGTAAACCTCGGGATGAACTGGGCGAAAACATGCCTTATGTGCCCGCCTTACGGCGAGCTGTTTCCGATGCTTCGCGCAGGATTTCCCGCCCCCCATTCGCTGCGATTGCGGCCACGATGACGCCCAGCACCAGATCCGGGATGTTCGACCCGAACCCCATCACCAGCACCCCGGACAGCACAATCGCACCATTGACGATGGAGTCGTTGCTGGTAAAGATCGCTGACGCCTTGAAGTTCACATCTTCCCCGCGATGGCGGCGCAGTAGTCTGAGGCACACTAGGTTCAAAGCCGCGTTCAGCGCGGCCATGGCCATCATGGCTGGGCCGACAGGCTCTTCCCCTCCAGCGAAGCGGCGTAGGACTTCCAACAGCAGCAGCGCGGCCAGGCCGATTAGCAAGAAACCCGACAAGCGGGCCGCGCCCACCTTGACCGTTGCCGCACGACCGACGGCATACAGGCTAACCGCATAGACCGACGCATCGGCGAGGTTGTCCAACCCGGCGCCCATCAGCGCCGTAGAGCCAGCCCAGATGCCAAGGGCAATGCCGGCGGCGGACTGCGTCAGGTTGATCAGCAACACAGTCAGAAGAATCTTTCGGTCCTTCGCATCGCTCGCATCTAGGCGGCCCAACTCGTCGTTTTCGTGATTTCTGTGGTTTTCAGCCATGCATTGTTCCTTCCAAATCGATGGATGCTGAAGCCTGTAGCGGCTGGAGAGTCAAGGCGCAGATGCAACGAACTTGCCACAGGGTCTTCCCGGACGCCCTTGACTCTACCGTAGCTAGAAGGTTTTCCAATCCAGTCAGAGCTTTAGGACAGAACAGATGAGCACCAATGCGCCCCCTTCATTGCGACTGTCATCCGGTATGGCTGCTATCCACTGATCCGTGGCGCCACTGCGGTTGTGCTCTTCGGCGAGCTCGCGACCGGCCGGCCGTCTTTTCCGACGGAGCTACTCACAGTGATCGTCGCGCTCGCTTGTGCCGCCTTGCTAGAGGGCGGGCGGCCTTTCCACTCCCCGTTGAGCCAGTAGCGGCGTTCCAAGCTGTGGTTGGCCGTCGGCGCATGGCTCGGCTTCTTGGTCGTGCATCTGGCCTTCCAGCACTCCAATCTGGGATACCGGGTCGGGCCGTTGGGATTGTTGATCGGGGTGGCTGAAGCCCATCGCTGGCATCACAAGCGTGAGCACGAAGACGCCCAAGTCAACTACGGCGATTTCTGGATGCCCGGGGGCCACTTGTTCAGCGCTTTCCGGTCGCAAAAGCACACGCTGGGCGCCAAAGAGTGACACTCAAGAAAGATGGACTTTCCAATGGACTACGGCCCGCAGCTTGTCTATCCCTTCCGGAGCCGGCCAGCAGCGGCAAACGCTTGCGCTGCTGGCTATACGATCTTGCCCACGTCGCATTCTTGCGCGAGTCGGGCCTTGCGGCTTCTTGCGAAGCGATCGCGAGTTGCGTGGCGTGCCCATGAGTCGGGCCGCGTCGTGGCGCACTGCTACCTTGGCCTGCACCTGCACCTGCGCAGCCACGCCGCGATGCTCGGTCTGGCCTGGAGAACCCGTAAGGTGGCGGAGATTGCGGCGCGCAGGTCGTCCGGCTCGCGCTGGCTCCTGTGGGCCACGCCCTCGGTCGCACGCCGTCTCAAAACGTCAGAACCGCGCGCTTTCGCATGATGGAGCGCGGCACGTGGCTCTCAGAACTGGACCCGATCACTTCCAGCACCGATGACACGCTCGAGCTTCAGGCGGGCTCGGCCAAGCTGTTGAGAATGCCGCACTCGCGCGAGGTTCGGGCGCTATCGCAGGAGCGTCGCAGATCCATTAACTCGCGCTCCAAGGCGCGCAATTCCTTCATCTTGGTCCGCACTTGCGCGATATGAGCGTCGACCAGCGCGTTCACCTCGCCGCAGCCCAACTCTGGCCGATCCCGTAAGTTCAGCAGTTGACGGATCTCATCCAGCGTCATGTCCTTCGCCCGGCAGCGGCGGATGAACAGCAAGCGCTGCAAATGGACTTCGTCATAGAGCCTGAAGTTGCCCTCGCTACGTGCAGGCTCGGGCAGCAAGCCTTCTGACTCGTAAAAGCGCACGGTCTGCACCAAGCAATCTGCCTTCTTGCCCAGTTCACCGATCCGCATCATGGTTGCTTCCTATAAAAAACTTGACTCTATATCTACTAGAGGTTTTCTAATGATGGCATCCGGGGAAAACCTTGTCAATGAAGAGCGATCTATGAACAAAGAACCTTCCAGCCCATGCGCCTGCTCCGGCGGCAATGGCCAACAGACGGCGTGCGCCAGTGAGCAGGCCAGCACTGAAACCACCGTTTTCCACGTGAGCAACATGGATTGCCGCAATGAGGAAGCACTGGTGCGGCGAACGCTGGAGGGCATGCCCGGTGTCGAGCGGCTCCTGTTCGATCTTCCGCAGCGTTTGTTGACCATTTCGCACCGCGAAGTCTCGGCCGATGCCTTGGAGCAAGCGCTGAATTCGGTGGGCATGAAGGCTCAGGCTGTCCGAGACGCCGCCGTGTCGACCACCTACCGCATCGAGAACATGGACTGCCCGAGCGAGGAGAAACTCATCCGCTCGCACCTCGGGGCAGTCGAGGGAATTCAGGACCTCGACTTCGACCTCGCTGAGCGCACCCTGTCGGTGAAACACCTCGCTCAGGCACGCGCGCAGATGGAGCAGGTCCTGGCCTCGATCGGCATGCGCGCCAAGGAGCAGACCTTCGGCCACACGGGGCCGATCGAAGCCGCGGCTGTGATCCCATCCTCGGCCCTGCAGCAGCAACCAACCGCTGCCGTTTCCGCGCCGCCGATCGGCGAGCGGGTGACGTACCGGATCGAGAACATGGATTGCCCGACGGAAGAAGCGCTGATCCGCGACCGGCTGGGCAAGCTGCCGGGTGTGACCGCGCTCGACTTCAATCTGATGCAGCGTGTGCTGGGAGTCCAGCACACGCTGGCGACCTCAGCGCCGATCGAGAAGGCGCTTGCTTCCATTGGAATGCAGGCTGCGCGGCAGGACATGCAGACAGCCACCACGGTACTTCGCATCGCGAAGATGGACTGTCCGACCGAGGAAAGTCTGATCCGCGGCAAGCTGCAAGGCATGCCGGGCGTGCAGGGAATGGATTTCAACCTGATGCAGCGCACGCTCACGGTTCGGCACACACCCGACGCGATCAAGCCGGCAGTCGAAGCCATCGAATCGCTGGGCATGGAAGCCGAGGTCCAGAGGACTGATGAGCCGCGCGATGCCCCGGTGGCCGCGCACAAGACCAATTGGTGGCCGATGGCGGTTTCGGGCGTTGCGGCGGTGGCCGCCGAAGGCGTGTACTGGGTCAACGACGGCAATCATTGGGCCGTGATCGTGCTGGCACTGGTTTCGATCTTCACCGGCGGCCTCAGCACCTACAAGAAGGGCTGGATCGCGCTGAAGAACCTCAACCTGAACATGAACGCCCTGATGGCCATCGCGGTCACCGGCGGCATGGCGATCGGCCACTGGCCGGAGGCCGCCATGGTCATGTTCCTGTTCGCGTTGGCGGAAGTGATCGAGGCGAAGTCGCTGGACCGCGCCCGCAACGCCATTCGGGGGCTGATGGACTTGGCGCCCGAGACCGCGACCGTGCGGCAGGCCGATGGCTCATGGACAGAGCTGCCGGCCAAGGAGGTCGCAAAGGGCGCGGTGGTCCGCGTGCGTCCTGGCGAGCGCATCGCACTGGACGGCCTGATCACCTCGGGTCGATCGGCCATCAACCAGGCGCCCATCACCGGCGAGAGCCTGCCCGTCGAGAAGGCCGAAGGTGACCAGGTCTTCGCCGGAACCATCAATGAGACCGGCTCTTTCGAATACAAGGTGACCGCAGGCGCCAGCGACTCGACGCTCGCGCGCATCATCCATGCCGTGGAGTCCGCGCAGGGCAGCCGTGCGCCCACGCAGCGCTTCGTCGACCAGTTCGCCCGCGTCTACACGCCGGCGGTGTTCGCGGTGTCCGTGCTGGTTGCCGTCGTGCCGCCGCTCGCCTTCGGCGGCGCATGGTTTGACTGGGTCTACAAGGCCCTGGTACTGCTGGTGATCGCCTGCCCCTGCGCTCTGGTCATCTCCACGCCGGTCACCATCGTCAGCGGCTTGGCCGCTGCCGCCCGACGCGGCATCCTGATCAAGGGTGGCGTCTACCTGGAGGGCGGGCGCAAGCTCAAGGCGTTGGCCCTGGACAAGACCGGCACACTCACACATGGCAAGCCCGAGCAGACCGACTTCGTGCCGCTGATCGGCGAGGCGCAGGAAGTTGCCGCCTGGGCCGCAAGCCTCGCGGCACGCTCGGACCATCCTGTGTCTCAGGCCATCGCCCGCAAGGCGAACCGTGACGGCATCGCGCTGCACGAGGTCGACGACTTCGCGGCGCTGCCTGGCCGCGGCGTGCGCGGCCGCGTCGCCGGGCGCATGTTGCACATGGGCAACCACAGGCTCGCCCAGGAGCTGGGCCTGAGCGAAGCGACGCTCCAGGCTCGGCTGGAGACCCTGGAGCGCCAAGGCAAGACAGCGATCCTGCTGATGGACGATGCGACCGTGCTCGGCATTTTTGCAGTGGCCGACACCGTGAAGGAAACCAGCCGTGAGGCGGTGGCCGACCTGCAGGCGCTGGGTGTGCGCACGCTGATGCTGACGGGGGACAACCAGCACACGGCCGCGGCCATCGCTGCCCAGGTCGGAATCTCTGAAGCCCGTGGTGACCAACTGCCCGAAGACAAGCTCAAGACCATCGAAAGCCTGGTCGGCGGCGAGGGCCAGGTGGGCATGGTGGGCGACGGCATCAACGATTCGCCCGCGCTCGCCCGTGCCGACATCGGCTTCGCCATGGGCGCGGCCGGCACCGACACCGCGATCGAAACAGCCGACGTCGCCCTGATGGACGACGACCTGCGCAAGATCCCCGCCTTCATCCGGCTGTCGCGTAGCACTGCGGCGATCCTCACGCAGAACATCGTTCTGGCCCTTGGCATCAAGGCGGTGTTCCTTGCGTTGACGTTCACAGGGCATGCCACCATGTGGATGGCTGTGTTCGCTGACATGGGGGCAAGTCTTTTGGTTGTCGTCAATGGGCTGCGCCTCCTGAAGTTCAAGGCGGCATGAACAATGGATGAACCATCTCTTCGCAAGACGCAGTGGTACTCACTCGCGATCGTTATATTCGCCGGCGATCAGGCAGCTAAGAGCTACATTGACGCGACAACTCCCTTGGGTTGGTCGCACGAGGTGGCGTCATTCTTCAACCTAGTTCACGCTCTCAATCCCGGCGCGGCGTTCAGCTTCCTTGCTGGCGCGGGCGGCTGGCAGCGGTGGTTTTTTCTGGCGATCGCGTTCGCAATATCGGCATGGCTCGCATGGCTGCTCTCCCGGCCGCTGCGCAAAACGGAAGGCCTTTCGTACAGCCTCATTCTGGGCGGCGCATTGGGCAACGCGTTCGACCGCGCCACGCGCGGGCACGTTATCGACTACATCGACTTTCACCTGCACGGCTGGCACTGGCCCGCCTTCAACATCGCTGACATGGCCATCGTGGGCGGGGCGATCGCGCTGGTGGCCCAGTCGTTCATGAGCGTGGAGAACCCGGCCGCCACAAAGGAGTCCCAGTGACATTGGGACGATCCGGAAATTCGCAATGCACACGGTGCAGGACACCAATCTGAAGAGAACGGCCCCCAGCATGAGCGGCCGCGGCTTGGCCCTCATGCTAGCGCCCACCGCCGCTTTTGCTGCAACGCCCTGTTGCGATGGCGGCGATTGCTGCAACGACGTCGCAATGCCTTGCTGTGAATAAACAGCACGCAAGCCAGTTGACCTGGCAATTATGAAAGTCCATCACGGCGATGCTGGCCTTTTTCGTTCCAATGAGCCGTCACGGAGAGGTGATGATGAAGCTATGCCGGGATCCTGCAAGCTTTAGGACGGTCTTCTTTACCGCATAGCGATATGCTGATGTCACCCGTTCGCCTCGCCTGGCAAGTACAAGTAGTTCGTCGCGGTTTTCTGGCCGTGTCCGCCCGCTTCGCTGGCCCTTTTGCCCCAAACAAGCGCAATCATGCCTGCGTTACCACCAAAGTTCGCCCCCGCCAGTTGCTGTTCCTAAAGGGCATCAAGCTCAACGCCATCGCCGACCGGCCAGCGTATTTCGCATCGCTGCGTGCCCGTCGGGGCCAGCCCATCGTCATCCTCGCAGAGCTGGGACCGGACGAGGCATTCGCCCTGTGGAAGCAGCATGTACTGGGCGACAGGCCTCGCTGACCCAGTTTCGCCTCATCCTCCTGACAGCCCCGCACTTATTGCGGGGCTTTCTTTTTTCCGCGTTCGCCAATCGGGGCTGTTGCAAATGCCGATTTCCGGCTGACGCGGCTCGCCTCGCGCATGAAGCTGCCCGCATGTGTCGCTGATTCGTCAGCACCATGCCAGCAGCCAGAGTTTCCAGGCTGCCGCGGATTCTTTCCGCGCTACCCGCCAGTCCGCCATCGCATCGAGTCTGCGGACGCGCGTCACCCGTGACGCCGATGCTTTTTTCTCAACCGCGTGCGGGAGCTGCCATCCCGTGAGGGACGAGGCCCCGCTTTTTCCAAGGAGCCCGTCCACGTCCCAGCAAGCCTCTTTCGGCCAGTTGGCCTTGATCCATTGCGGCAAGTTCCTGCCGCTCGAAATCCTGCATAGCGCCGCCGGCCACTACATCGGCACGCGCGATACAGAAGGTCCCGTTTCGCGGGAATCCTGCCAGTACTTCCGCAGCTATGCCGCGGCTCAACGTGCCCTCGAAAGAGGCGGCGGGTCCCAGCTCGCCACACCCTGATCCAACTGGAGGAACCACGTCATGAACCAGCTTTTGCCCCAGGAAGTCGTCGATCAGATCATGCGGGAAGAGCAGCATTTCGCCGCCGCGCCCCAAGCCTTCTTCGAGGTCTGGAAGCGCGGCGTCGAGATCGCAGGCCCGCAATGGTTTGGCGACGGCACGCGCGAAGGCCTGAACCAGGCCAAGAGCAAGTGGGATCTGCGTCCCGACATGCTGCGTGCCAACGACGCACTCGGCGTCCTGAGCAGCGGGGAACGCATGTTCCTGTCCGCCATGTTCAGCTTCTACAACGCGCGCGAGGGCGGTGCCATGCTCAAGCGCTGCCACTTCCAAGGACTGTCGGACTTCGATGGTCTCGATCTGCAACGCCGCAAGGTCATCGCCGATCTGTTGGTGAACTACAGCGGTTGGTGAGCCGGTCTGCGGCATACCACCGTCTTTTTGTTCACTGCCCATGAGGGACATGCGTCCACGCGGCCATGTCCCTCGATTTTTCTTCCGTCAGCCTGCGCCGATTGGCCCAAAGCCCTCGATCAGTGCCGCCTGACGCTTTTTCCACTTTCAACCCACCGGGGTTCAATTCCCGGTGGCGGGAATTGGCTCCATTATTCAATCTGGAGAAATTCCATGACCCAGAATCCCAATCCCTTTGTACGCGGCTACTGGAATCTGAGAGTCGTCCGAACGCTGTGCATCTGCTACGGGGACGGAAGCCCGCATGTCTGGCGATCCATCCACACGAGCCAAGCGCATCTTTCCGACAACGACCTGATCTCATCGCCTTGCATCGTCACCAGCGACTTCGCGTTGATCAAAAGCGGCACTGACGCCATCAGCGACGAGCTGATTGCTGAATGTGATGCTGTTGAAGGCATCAACGGCGAAGGCGTGGTGGGCGCCGTGGTCTATGCCATCCATGGCGACGACCTCGACGGCCGCCCGGTCCATGTCGGTGATACCTATTCGGCCGAAGCCGCGCGAGACGTGGTGCAGCGGTTGAGTTTCGAGACCGGCTATTACAGCCGGTGCTGGGAAGTCAGCAGCGCGCACATCTGCCAGGAAACCGGCCAGTACCTCGCCAACCTGGCAGACCTCGCCACGCCGGAGGCTTTTCTGTTCATCGCCTTTCGGGTTCCGTACAGCCCGGCGATTGGCGTCAAGCTGATCTCCACGCCCTGGACAGACAAGAACCTGGAATATGCCGAGGGCATCAGTGCTGAGCAGCTTCGACAGGAGCACCGCGACAAGGGCATGCCTGACGACCTGGCGAACATCCTTGAACTGGCCGGCCAGGCAGATGTGCGCATCCTCATCCTCGATGCCGACGCACCCGCGCTACTGGGCTTGCCACTGGCCGAGACCTAGCAGACACGCGACGCGCAAGCCTTCCCCTTTATCCCCCATATGCCAGCCCGCCTCCCACCAGGAGCCGGGCTGGTTCAATTCCATAGGAGCAATCTCATGTTCCCCGATCTCATCTTGCCCACGCCCGACTTCGAGAATCAGCTTGGAGCCTGCGTCAACGCCATGAGCCAGGACGACGCCATCGGCCAGATCCTGGTGTTCGAGCGCATGAGCGGTACGCTGCACATGCGCCATATCGACAGCGCCGATCTGGTGGACACCGACATTGACGACTACGAAATGGTCGTATTCGACGGTGGCAACACAAGCGGCGACACGTGGAAGCACGTGTTCTTCCCGCGTCAGCGAGAACACTACTTCGTGTACGAAGCCTGACCCCCAAGCCCCTTTCGAGGGGCTTTTTCTCGCCCGCAGCGCTGGAAAGCGGGTGCGATGGGGTGCCGTTTCCTGCAAGCGGGCCGCTTACTCCCGGGCCATTCTTGCCCCATGTTCGTCGGCGTTGCCGACACATGCCCAGGCAGCCAAGACCTTCAAGGCTGCAAGCACGGGAAGCCGTGCTGGTCGATGTTTTCCACGGACGTACCGCGTCCATCCACACCACCCACAAGGGACCTCTCCCTTGCGGGCGGGGAATCCCTTGTTTCTTCCTCAAGGAGATTCCCATGGACCGTTCCCTCATCAAATCCATGATGCCTTCGCTAGTCGCAGGCCACGTGCCCCGCAACGTGCGGTCGTTCAAGTACCGCGTGTTCGACGATCAGCCGCAATCTTCGACATTGGGCTTCGCCGTCGACCCCCAGCCCTTCGACGGGAAGGTAGTCGCCATCACCGACGATGCCATCGTCGTCAAGCTCAAGCCGAGCGAGTTCGCTGTGCTCGATTCCAAGCTGGTGACCACCGTCCCCGACGAAGGCGCCAAGGTGCATGTCCAACCCTACGCACGGCGCCGTTTCGATGGGCTGCGGGCGGACACGCCGGAAGAGCGCACCGAGATGACGTCCGACGGCATTCCCTACACCGTCAAGACGCACATCCTCGGCTCCGCGCCGGCCAAGCTGCCCATTCCCGAGCCGCAGTGCATGGAGCTGGGTCAGCTCATCCAGCAGTTGGAGGAAATGCCGGCGCCCGATGGCTTCCGGCGCATCACCCACATGCTGGTCGATGCGGGTGCCCGGGATTTCACCTGGGTCGATCCGACGCCGTCCAAGATCATCGAGACGCCTCCGGCGATCAGCTTCACGGTCTCGACCGCGAAGTTCGAGGGCCGGGTGACGGTGCTGTACGACCGAGGCGGCGACACCTACGTGGTGGAGCTGCATCGCGACGGCGAATTGGTCGATCGGCATGACGAGGTGTATTTCGACATGCTCGGCGAAGTGCTGGAGCGACTCATCGACGACGGACGTTGGCGCCTGATCGATGTGAGCGTGATCGACGCCAAGGCTACCCGGCAGCGCCAGGCGGTGCCGGCATGACGCCGGAAACTGAATCCTGCCGGTTCTACGGCTGACCCGTGGGTCCCGCCACGAAGTTTCGCCCATGGGCCATGTGCCCACAGGCCCTCCATCCATGCGGATGGAGGGCCTTTTCTCTATTCCACATAGGAGATTTCAACCATGTCACTGCGATTCAAAGGCTCCGACCTGCGCCCCGTGCTGACCGAGGCCATCGCAGCCAATGCCGCGTCATCCTGGTCAAGGACCAGGGCGTGTACTTCCTCGCCGAGCAGGGAGAGCGCCGCCCGGATGGGCGTGTGAAGCTGCTGGCCTATGCCGTCGGCTGCAACCCGGATACCGACCCGTTCGACGACTGGTGGGAACTGGCGCGCGCCGAACTGGGCGGCGACGACTTCGGGGAGTACTTCGACCCGAAGGACGGCGTATTCACGCGCATCCTGCACACCGAAGACGACCTGATGCTGTCGGCCACCGCCACACATCTGTCGCTGGAGGTGGTGCCTCCCGCATAGCGCGGCAACCGCCACTCGACTCTCGCAGCCCCCCACACCGGGGGCTTTCTTTTGCGCTGAGCCGGGCTGCGTGGACAAAGGGAAACGCGCGGGTGCCAATTGATTGCTGTCGCGCGCGCGAGGCCCGGCCATGCTGACCCCATGCCTGCTGACGCTGTCAGCGACATGCCAGGCAACCATCGGTCCTCGAGGTTGCGGCGCAGTTTCCACTGCGTGACCGAGCCAGCTCGCACCGCATCCATCCGCGAGCGGCCACCAGTCCCTGGTGGCGGATGCTTTCGCCTTATCAACCCACCGCGGGGTTACGCACCTTTCCCCGCATGCGTGGGCTCGGTGTGTCTCCGCTTTTCCCTATGGAGATTCACCATGAACACCACTTCCAACGAGAAATCGTATTTCGACCTCCACACCTCGGGCATCGGCTACCTCCAGCGTGTCCGTGAGGTGCCCGTCAGGGGCGGCCGCCGTGCGCAGCCCTTCCTGGCCTGCACCATCGCCGCGCTGGTCGGCCCCGCCAGGGACCCGAGCTACCGCTACTTCGACGTCAAGGTCTCGGGTGCCGAGGCCAAGAAGCTCGTTCAGCGCTACATCGGCGTTGACGATTCCAAGCAGCGACCGCTGGTGCGCTTTCGCCTCGGCGACCTCTGGGGCGATGCCTACATCCGCGACAAGGGCGAACAGAAAGGCCAGGCCGCCGCATCCCTCAAGGCGCGACTGCTCAAGGCCGAGCTGATCGAGCGGGCCGAACTGGCTTCGATCGAGCAGCACGAGTTGATCACCCGTGGCATCGGCTACCTCAACCGTCCGAAGGACGTCACCCCCAAGGATGGTGACCCGTTCCTGTCGTGCTCCATCGCCGCGCTGGCCGGACCTGTCGATGAACCGGAATATCGGTACTTCGACACGATCGTCGCCACCCCTGAAGCCGAGCATCTGGTTCGCCGATGCGTGCAGGCCATCGAAGGGGATCGCAAGGTGCTGATCGCCTTTCGTCTGAACGACATGAAGATCGATCCGTACATCCGCACCAAGGGCGAGCACGCTGGGGAACCGGCCGCAAGCCTGGAATCGACGCTGGTCCACATCGGTCTGATCAAGATCGACGGCACCCAGGTCTATCCGACGAGCCAGGCGCATGCCGAGGCAGCGCCAGCGGAGGACGCACCCGCGTCCGAAGCCGCCAACGCCATCGACACTGCCGCCGACGCCGTTTCCTACCAATCTGCCGAGCCCGCCGAGCGCGAGCCCGAATGTGCAGTCGAGGAGCAGGAGCCGGCATTGGCTGCTTCGTTCTGATCCGGCACGGCCCCTCACGGGGCCTTGCCTTTTTCCTATTCGTCCAAGGAGAACCATCATGGCAGCCACATCGGCACCTACGAGATCAGCCCTACCCATCGTCGTCCCGGGCCAGCTCACGTTGCGGACCATCCGGGGCAAGAACGGCCCGTTCACGGTTGGGCGCCTTTCTACCCCCATCGGCGAGTTCGCGGTTAAAGACGCGGAGTTGGAGCAGTACCCCGAAGGAAAGTACGACGGGGATTTCGTCATTCGCTACATCTTCGCGAAGTCCTATCCGGTCGCGGGCGGCGCGCGGTTTGAAGTGCGCGCAAACCTCGACGGCATGACGCTCAACGGCATCGACAAACTGAGTCGTGATGAGGCCCGCAGCTTCGCCACCCAGGAAGTCGATCCACTCGATGAAGAGCTGGGGACGCAGCCTGCGGAAACGCCGGCCAAGCCCGCCAAGGCCTCCAGACCCGCCAAGCCCGCACCCGTGCAGGCCTCGGCGGACCCGCTGGTCGATACCACGCCCTTCGGTGTGGATGCACCGACGCCCGCTGCGGCGGCTGCCCCTGGCAGCACCGAAGAGGGCGACGTTGCTTTGTTCGGCTTGCTCTGGCCGCTGGGCGATTCCGTGAAATTGGATTCGACCATCGACCGCCGCGCCCTGCGCGCGCAGATCGCCCGCCTGGGCGATCTGGGCTACGCGCTGGACTTCAAAACGCAGGAGTGGAGCCGCCAGGCCGAACTGCAACCTGCGTGATCGCAGACACCGCATGCGCGGTGTTCTTCATCCACCCGCCGGGGCTCTTTCCCTATGCGGGGAGGCCCCCGGCTTTCTTCTGGAGGTCTCCATCATGTCCACCATCGATTGCGATACACCCCGTTCTTCGCTGGGTGAACCCGCGTGGCGAGCTGTTTGCAAGACAGCCGCCGAGCACGCCCAGCGTGGTTGTGGCCTGTCCTGGGACCACTGGGTCACGCTTTTCAGTTCGGAGATCGACGCGCAAGCCAGTCGATTGCCGGAAGAGCAACGCGCACAGGCGCTGCAGATCGCACAGGAATGGGGCTACGCCACACCGGCCGAAAGGCAGGAAACCCAGGACTGGAACGCCGAAAACGGCTACTGCTCGCACGGAATCGAACTGGGTTATTGCCCGTCCGGTTGCGATTCGGACTATTGAGGTCCGGCACACGTCATCGCCGCTTGCGCGGCTTTTCTCCACCCCTTGGGGCAGCACCTGCCTCAGGGGCGGTGCTGTTTCCGATTCACCGAGGACATCACCATGAGTCGGCACTACTTCGACACCGTTCACAAGGGCTTTCCCATCACCGTCGTACTGGGCTGGGACCGGCCGGCAAATTACTTCTTCCTATTCATCGAAAAGCCGGCCGAGCTGATCGACGATACCGCGAAGGTCGAGAGCGACGACTTCTTGTACAGCAACCTGCAC
The DNA here is from genome assembly GCF_900078705.1 of Bordetella ansorpii. Classification (GTDB taxonomy): domain Bacteria; phylum Pseudomonadota; class Gammaproteobacteria; order Burkholderiales; family Burkholderiaceae_B; genus Bordetella; species Bordetella ansorpii_A. The sequence goes on along the minus strand of NZ_FKIF01000006.1, from coordinate 150,787 downwards.
GAGAGCGACCCGTTCAACCACTACCTGGACTACTACCGAGTGGTCCTGCGCCATTTCCACATCGACGTGCCCGAAAGCATGTTCACCGAAGTCCAACAGGACTGCGAGGGCAACGTTGGCAACCGTGTAGTCAAGCATCAGGCCGACGGCTCGTTCACCGAACAGACGTTCTGAACGCCCAAGCGGATCGAACACCTTATCCGCATTCCTTCATCCCTAACGGGGCATTCGCTGCCCCTGCGGGCGGTGCTGCCCCTCATTTCATCGAGGACACCACCATGCACGCACACACTTCATCCACCACGCTGTTCCACATCGACGAATGCCCGGACGTTATGGCCGACGCTTGCGTCGGCGATGACCAGGGCAACCTGATCTTCCTGTCCATCTGGGCGCGCGACACCGCCGTCCAGCAGTTCCTTGCACGCCTGACCCTCGGGCGCGACGAGCAGGGACTGGACCAGTTCCACGTCATCACCGACCAGGGCGGCAGCGTCCCGGTATTCATCGGCAACGTCGATCGCCTGGAAAAGCGCATCACGCGCGCCTACCGGCGAACGCTGTTCGGTTCGCTGTCCAACGTGTGGCTGTTCGACCGGCGCTGCGTCAAGCCCGACAAGGCCAACGCCAGCGCATTGGCACTGCTGCCACGTGACAGCGCCCACCGGCTTGACCGCCTGTGGATGCTGGTGCGGGACACCTGCCCGTTGCCGCTGCTCGACCACTGGCGCGAGACCGTGCTGGAACTGCTGCAAAGCCGCGAGATGCTGGCCCGCCTTCCGTCCGCCCTCGGGCCGCTGGAAGGCCATCGGCTCGCCATCGACGTGCCGGCGCTGAGCTTGGCGCTGGGCTCCCTGATCCGCAGTGACGCGCTCACCGCCTATCCCTATCCGGCCAAGATTTGGACGCCGGAAGCGGTGGCGGCTTGACCCACCCTCGGAGGCACGCCTTGGCGTGCTTCCGTCATTCATCCCCGCCAACCAGGAGACTTCCATGGCTCTCATGTTCCCGCGGCTCGCCCGCAATTTCGCCAAAAATGGGTACTACCCGACCGACGAACCCACGCTCGAAAGAGCCCTCAACGCACTGATGCCCAGCGACGGGCCGATGTGCATCCTCGATCCCTGCGCCGGTGAAGGCGTGGCAATCGCCGAAGCCTCTCATGCCCTCGGGCGCGAACAGGCCAAGGCGTTCGCCGTCGAATTCGACGCCGAGCGGGCGCGCCATGCCCGCGGCCTGGTCGATCACTGCCTGCACGCGGACCTGATGGACACGATGATCTCCAAGCAGTCCTTCGGACTACTGTGGCTGAATCCACCGTATGGCGACCTGTCCAAGGACGTCAACGGCAACATCGGCTATCAGGGCCAGGGCCGTGCCCGCCTCGAAAAGCTGTTCTATCAGCGTTCGCTGTCGCTGTTGCAATACAGCGGCGTGCTGGTCTTCATCGTCCCCGGCTACGTGCTCGACGCGGAGCTGGTCGGCTGGTTGACGCGCCACTACACCGATCTGCGTATCTACCGAGCGGTGGAAACGCAGTTCAAGCAGGTGGTGATCTTCGGCCGCCGGGTCCGTCAGCGGGAGCTGGCACCCGATGGCGTCAAGGCCGTGCGCAATCTGCTGCTGCAGGTTGGGCTTGGCGAAGTCGAAGCCGAGGAACTGCCGAGCGAATGGCCGTTCCTGCCGTACATCGTCCCCGCCAGTCCGGCCGAGCCGGAGCATTTCTTCCGCGTGACGATGGAGCCCGAACAGTTCGCCGACGAGGTTGGCCGGCTGCAAGGCCTTTGGCCGTCGCTGGACACGCACTTGGGGACCGCGCAGCAGTCGCTGCGTCCACCGGCGCGGGCCTTGTCCCACTGGCATCTCGCCCTGGCTCTGGCCGCGGGCGCGATCTCCGGCGTCGTGCGCTCCCAGACGGGGCGCGTGCTCGTCGTCAAAGGTGACACCCACAAGGACAAGACGCTCCAGCGGGAATTCACCGAACGCGAAGACGGCTCCATCGCCGAGACACGCATCCTCACCGACAAGTTTGTGCCCGTTATCCGCGCGTGGGACATGACGCCTGGCTCCCCGACAAGGGGCGAGGTGCTGACCATTCGCTGATCCACCGGACGCGCTGCCGTCCTGCTGTACCACATCGAAGGAGAAACACCATGTTCCCCAATCCGTTCAAGCGGCCTGCGCCGCGCAAGCAACCCTTGTTCGCACCGAGTACGTTGAAGTTGAGCGAGAAGGTGCATTGGCTGGCTCGGCGAGGCCTGATCGACCCCTTGGCCTATGTCCAGCGCCATGTGCGCGGGGACTGGGGCGAGATCGATGAGGCCACCCGCCAAGCCAACGACGTCGCAATCCAACAGGACAACCTGATGATCTCCCAGTACCGGATCACGCCGGAACTGGTGTTGCTCGTGAAGACCAGCGAAGACCACCAGACCACGGTGGTCCAGCTTCCCGAAGAGCGCGACCTGATCTGAAGGCGCCGCCTCGTCATCCCATCCACTTGACGGAGCCACTTCACTCCGCCAGGGGTGTCGTGGCTCAATAGCCTTTCAAGGAGGAGCCCATGGCATCGCATCGCATCGAAACCTACTGCCAGAGGCTGGCGTTCCCCATCGGGGCGCTCATCTTCAGCCGAGGCATTGATCGCCTTGTCCGCGCGGGTCGCCTGGACCCGATTCCGTACTTCAGGCGCCACACCCGTGGCGACTGGGGTGACGTCAACGTCTGCCAATGGCACGCCAACGGCGTTGCACTTCAATCGGGCGCGTCGCTGGAATCGCACTATGTGATCCACCCGGGACTCGCCATTCGCATCATCACCGATGCGGGGCGCAGCGTCACTGCCATCGTGCTGCCGTCCGAAGACTGAGCACGGTTCACCCGCAGGCCACTCAGGCCAGCATCTTCAACCACCTTCGGCCGCGCGCCGATTTCCTTCCCACCACGGGGCATGCCATTGCCCCGCTGGGGGTGGTGCATGCCCCATTTTTCATTGGAGCATCACAATGTCCTTCGATCTCGAAACCACTGCCGCTGACGCCGCGCCCGTACAGGGCGAACTGCTCGACGCGGAATCATCCCCTCTGACCCTGAGCCTTCAGGATTTCGTCGGCGAGTTCGGCGACGAACTGCTCGACGCCCTCAATAGCGCCAATCCGCCGGTCTATACCGGCCAGCCGCAGGCGCATCGTCAACTCGTCGTCGCCAGCCTCAAGCGCAAGCTATTCCAAGCCCAAGCCGAAGTCGTCCATGCCGCCGCCGAGCTGCTGATCGACCGTGGCGAACACGCCGCGATCGTCAACGGCGAGATGGGTTGCGGCAAAACGACCGTTGGTATCGCCACAGCCGCCGTGCTCAACGCCGAAGGCTATCGCCGTACCCTGGTTCTTTCTCCACCGCACCTGGTCTACAAGTGGCGGCGCGAGATCCAGGAGACGGTGGCAGGCGCCAAGGTCTGGGTTCTCAACGGCCCGGACACGCTGGTCAAGCTCATCAAGCTGCGCGAGCAGTTGGGTCTGCAGCCCACGGGCCAGGAGTTCTTTGTCCTGGGGCGCGTCAGGATGCGGATGGGATTCCACTGGAAGCCTGTCTTCACCACGCGGCGCACCCGCCATGGCGACGTGGCAGCGTGCCCTGACTGCGGCACGGTCATCACCGACCTCGACGGCGAGCCGGTCAACCCGGTCGCGCTCGACGCCGAGGAGTACCGCAGGAAGTGCAGCCATTGCGCCGCGCCCCTGTGGACATTGATCCGCCCGCGCAGCCTGTCCGGCAGCGACCAGTCCTCGGCCGTGCTGAAAGCGTTGAAGCGCATCCCGACGATCGGAGAAGTCACCGCGCAGAAGCTGATGCAGAAGTTCGGCGACGGGTTCCTGGCGTCGATGCTGGGCGACAACATCCATGAGTTCATCAACCTCATGGACGGCAACGGCGAGCTGGTGTTTTCCGACCGTCAGGCCACGCGCATGGAACGTGCGATGGCCAACATGGAGTTCGGCTTTGGCGAGGGCGGCTATCAGCCGTCCGAGTTCATCAAGCGCTACCTGCCGCAAGGCACGTTCGACCTGCTCATCGCCGACGAGGCCCACGAGTACAAGAACGGCGGCAGCGCCCAGGGCCAGGCCATGGGCGTTCTGGCGGCGAAGGCTCGCAAGACCTTGCTGCTGACCGGCACGTTGATGGGCGGCTACGGCGACGATCTGTTCTACCTGCTGTTCCGAGCCCTTCCCGGGCGGATGATCGAAGACGGCTATCGCCCGACCACGAGCGGCAGCATGACCTCGGCCGCGATGGCGTTCATGCGCGATCACGGTGTCCTGAAGGACATTTATTCCGAGAGCACCGGGACGGCGCACAAGACCGCGAAAGGCACGAAAGTCAGTGTCAGAACGGTCAAGGCCCCGGGCTTCGGCCCGAAGGGTGTGCTGCGCTGCATCCTGCCGTTCACGATCTTCCTCAAGCTCAGAGACATCGGCGGCAATGTCCTGCCGCCGTATGACGAAGAGTTCCGTGAAGTCGCGATGGACACGGCGCAAGCCGCGGCCTACCGCGATCTGGCGGGCCGGCTGACCGCGGAGCTGAAACAGGCTCTGGCGCGACGCGATACGACGCTCCTCGGCGTGGTGCTCAACGTACTGCTGGCCTGGCCGGATTGCTGCTTCCGGTCGGAGACCGTGGTGCATCCGCGCACGCGCAACACCCTGGCGTTTGTCCCGGCTCAGTTCAACGAGTTCGAGATCAGCCCCAAGGAGCGTGAACTCATCGAAATCTGCAAGGCAGAGAAGGCACAAGGGCGCAAGGTCCTGGCCTACACGGTCTATACCGGCACGCGCGACACCACGTCGCGTTTGAAGGTGCTGCTGGAGCAGGAAGGCTTCAAGGTGGCGGTGCTGCGCGCGAGCGTGGACGCCAGCCGCCGCGAGGACTGGATCGCCGAGCAGCTGGACCGTGGCATCGACGTGCTCATCACCAACCCCGAGCTTGTCAAGACGGGATTGGACCTGTTGGAGTTTCCGACGATCGTGTTCATGCAGTCGGGCTACAACGTGTACTCGCTCCAACAGGCAGCACGCCGCTCCTGGCGTATCGGGCAGAAGCTGTCCGTGCGCGTGATCTACCTCGGCTACGCCGGCTCCTCGCAGATGACCTGCCTTGAGCTGATGGCCAAGAAGATCATGGTCTCGCAGTCCACCTCGGGCGATGTACCCGAATCGGGGCTCGATGTCCTGAACCAGGATGGCGACTCGGTCGAAGTAGCACTAGCCAGGCAACTGGTCGCTGCATAAGACAAAACCATCCAACGCCGGTGACCAATAGGTCACCGGCATTTTTTTGGCATCACCAATCTTTCCAGAGCTTAGCCGCTGCATCGAGAAAAGCGTCGCACTTGGCAGGTTCCCAGCAAGTATGGGCGCTGTCTCGGAGGAGATAATATTGCTCGTTCGCACAGACGAACTTAGTCTTGTCTGCATCGGTTACTATCCAGTTGAAGGCGTTAACAAAAGACGTTTCATAACTGCTCCCGAACTTCTCAACCGGCACGTTATATAACAACCCTTCGATGTAATAAGAAGGCGCCGCGCCGGCTTCAATTTTTCCATCTTCGACGAGCTTGGTGCGCAAGTTCTTCCAGATCCGCACCATTGGCTTGAGCCACTGATTTGTAGCTTGGTGGCGAGTCGTCAGGTTCGCGGAGTGTTGCTTAGGATAGTTAGCAATACACTCGCCCGCTGCATTGTAGAAACATATTCCCTCGTCGTATCGCTGGTCGTGCAGGCCATTGAACTTGTAGTATCTTCGATACTGTATCGCAGGGATAACATCGGCCTTCCTTCGCGTGCCGCTCGCGTCGATAGAAATTGCTTTATCGCCGACATTTACCTCGTTGCCGTAGGCGTCCACCAAGAGGGCCAGAACGTCCCTCTTGAAGTCCGCATGGGTATAGGTCGCGTCGTGATGAGCGCTTCTCCACGCTGCCTGCTCCACCTCACTGAGGCTCTTCCGGTCGCTTTGAAAGCAGTCCTTCAGGACGATGACAATGTCTACGTCACTTTCGGAGTAGATGTTCGTGTCATTTCCATACGATCCCTGAAGGAAGACCTCTACATTCTTTCCGGCATATGCGGCATCCTTGCTCTCCAACTTTCCCTTTATCGATTGATAAGTAGAACTCGAACCTTTAATGGCTCCTTGATGGGACCATGTTTCCAACTGTGCTTCGGGAATGGGCATATCGACGCCTTATAGTAGGAATTCTCGCAACCTGGCCTCTCTCGACGCGAACGATTCGCTTCCTCGCTGACGCAGCAAATTGAGCTTTGCCAAGTCGTGTTCCATCAAATCCGTGGCCATTTCGGGCCGTTCGAAGGTGTCGCTTATCCTGATTGTGGGCACTTCACGGAACAGTACCTCTCGGAGTTGATCCATCGACTGCGTATTGATTTCAAGTGTTTTCTGCAGTAGCTGAACGCTCACGAGATACTTCTTCGCGAACCACATCTTAAAACTGGGCTTGGGCTCAGGATAGACACCGACACCTATGCTGACGACCCTCAGATCACTATGTGCAGCTCTCAATGCCAGCACTGCGTCTGCGATGGCATAAAGAGTGGGATTGTTAGCGCAATAGCCACCATCAATCAGTTCTATCTGGTCACCTGCCGAGGTGACTACGAACTTTCGCTCAAAGAACGGATATGCAGAGCAAGAGGCTTGGACGGCATCCGCGATCCTTACCCCGAACCCTGGGACAAATGTCCCCTTTCGACCATGGGCTTGGGCATCATTCGACTTGAAGATCATCGGTTTTTCTGTCATCCATCGTGTCGCCACAATGCCAATGCCGGTTTTGACCTCATCGAAGGTTCTCTCTCCGAACACCTCCGTAGCCAGTTTTTCAAGAGCTGCGGTCCTGGCCGCGGGTGAGCGCTGCGCCATGACCGTCGGCACATGCGTTTTGTACAAATCGTGGATCTGCTCGACTCGATAGCCCAAAGCTAGCAGAGAGGCAATGATCGCACCGGTGCTGGTGCCGAATATCAAATCGAAGCATTCGGAAAGGGGGCGGGCAACCATCGCTTCGATTTCGCGAAGCACGCCAAGCGTATAAAAGCCTTTAGCTCCACCTCCGTCTAACGACAAAACCCTACAGACCTCTTTCGGTTGCTCACTTGCCGGAATTTCCTGAGGGTTAGGTGTGTCGGCCATGCTTGCCTCCAGTTATTTTTTTGAGTGTATCAGTCGGCTGGCGATGGACTTTTTGGCGAGTAGATTGAATCATCGGGCGTCGTGGGGGTGGCGCCACACTCGGACGTGCGGCGCATATTTTCCTCCCGCCATTTTCTTTCTTCTTTCGCTAGGTCGATCCCATCGACATCGAGAAAGAATTCGCGCTGGCTGAAGCGCCTTACCTTGACATGCTCTGGATCGTGGCGACATGGCATGCTGAGATCCAATGGCTCAGCTCCCCGCGCCTCTACCGTTGCAGAGAGCACCTCTCCCAACTTGGTCCAGGCTTCGAAGGCGACATCCAAGAGATCCCGCCCCGGAAATTCCCTTATGAGCCAAGTGCGCCATATCGCTGGCGCCGAGTCACAATCTGGGCCGATCAAGCTTCTCATCATCTTGTCGGTACGACAGACCTCCTTGTAGCGCACGTAGGCTTCATTGCTGCTTTCCCAAGGGTGGACCCGGAAAGGAAAAGATATCTTAACTTTGTGTCCCTCCGTGGTGCCCGCGCTACCGCGGCTTTCAAGGTCCAACATGCCTTGATGCACCAAGAAGTTTCGCTTGGTCGTCAGCACCCTATACAGGTCACTATCGCGAAGGGCCTTAAAGACGGGTTCAATTGCATTCTTCAGATCGGAGTGATTCTGAATTTGCATTGTCAGGAGTTGAGGCACCTCTTTGAACGCACGAATGAAGCTATTGAGCGCATATCGGAATGCGTCAGGCTCATGGTAGCTTGCCTCCATTTGGTGCAAATGCCAGTGGCATTCCATCCACCTATCTAAGGCTGGCTCCACAAGTGTGTGAGGGCACTCCATATATACGATCTCCCTGGCAAATGGCATTCGTGCATCTAATGAGGGGAACGGGACAGCAAAGCGCTAAGGGGCACAGTTACCGTCAATTATGCCCGGCGGCGTCTGTCCACGGGATCTCTGGGAGGCGGTCTTTCAACAGGCCACACAGCCCAATACCCCACGATCAATCTCTACGGCCAGCCGGGGTTCAAGCTACCGTTCTGCACTGGTAGCTGCAAATCTCGCCGCGCACACCACGCAAGTGGATGTTCCGGCATCTTCCATGGCTTGCCAATGAGGGACGAGGACGCTGCGAGAGTAGACACAGCTCAGTTTAAATGCGCGCGGGACATGCGCGTGCAGTCGCGACATCCTTACGAAATCCGGCAACCCGCAGTTCGTATTCCCGGCTGACTCCGCGGCAGCCCGTGGTCAAGGTATCGGCTCATCGCAACCATAGAGCCGAGCCATGCCCGAAAACCACCCATACCTGCGTCTGGTCGGCGCCGGCCTACTGGCCGCAGTCCTAGCCAGCGGCTGTGCGACCACCGCTACGCCGCTCGCGCCCGATGCCATCGAGGAAGTCTCGGCCGCGCCCGAACCCGAGACGCCCGAGTACATCCCCGTTGTGCGCTACGGTCGCTACACGCTGGTCGAGCTAGCACCCACGGCGGCGCAGCGGGACCTGCTGTTGCAGACCATTGACGTGTCCATGCCCGAAGATGCCCGCGCCACCGTCGGCGATGGGATGCGGCATGTACTCAAGCGTAGCGGTTACGGCCTGTGCCAGACGGCGCACGCGGTAATCGAGCTGTATGCGCTGCCGCTGCCGGCGGCGCACCTGCACCTCGGCCCCATGACCTTGCGCGATGCGCTGCTCACACTGGCTGGCCCGGCCTGGGAACTGCACGCGGATGATCGCGCACGGCAGATTTGCTTCGAACGGCCCGCCGACAGCGCGGCCATCGAACCCGCATCCGAGTCACCCGCCGCCGAGGTGATGCAGACATTCCCGCTGGAGCCTTCGGATTCGGGAGGCCAGCCGTGAACGCCCCACAGTCTGCCCGGCGCCCGGCCTGCGCTGTGGTGGTGCAGAGCCTTCTGTGGCTGTGGCTGATCGGCCTCAGCGTCTTCGTGGCCTTGGGCTACCAGACCATGAACGACCAGGCTGGCCAGGAGCGGCTCGATTCCCGCCTGCAACGCCTGGAAGCGCAGGCGGCGGGCCTGGTCGAATCGATCGAGGCTATCCAGCAGCGTCCGGCCATCGCAACGGCGGTAGACCTCAAAGACACCCGCCAAGTCTTGGAAGCACGCGCAGCCCAGGTTGAGAAAACGCTGAGCGGCTATGCCGCTGCCGACGACCTTCAGGCGCTGCGCGCGGAGGTCGAGCAGATCAAGGCGCGCCAGACCGCTGCGCCCGTTCCGCGCGCCGCCGCACCCGCCCAGCCGCGCGCATCGGGCAAGGCCGCCGCCAAGCCCGAACCGCCGCCGCTGCCGTTCCGCGTCGTCGGCGCCGAATTGCGCGCTGGCCAGCGCAGCGTGTCCGTCGCGCCGAGCAGCGCGGACTTCACGCCCGACCAGCTTCAGGTGCTGCTGCCAGGTGATGCGCTCGGCCCGTGGCGCTTACAGACGATTGAGGGCAACACCGCCGTGTTCCAGGCCGGCGACCAGACCCGTCGCGTGGCGATTCCCTGACCGGAGCACACCACATGAAGCCGTCGATCATCCTTTCCGCGCTCCTGCTGGCATCCGCCCAGTTGCCCGCCTGGGCGCAGCAGCCGGCCACCGCCCCGGCCCGCAATGCGCAGAGCCAGGAGCGTCCGCTGGTCACCCGAACCCCGGGCGACCAGGTAGCAAGCGGGTGGGGCCTGCAACCGCAGGAATGGACGCGCTATCGCGAGTTGATGGACGGGCCGCTAGGCATCTACTCGCCCAACTTGGACCCGCTGTCCGCCCTGGGTATCGAGGCCCGCACCGACGAGGAACGGCGGCGCTACGCAGAACTGCAGGTGCAAATCGAAGCGCGCCGCGTCGAGAAGCTGCTTGCCTATCAACGTGCCTATGACGAAGCCTGGCAGCGCCTGAACCCCGACATGCAACGGGTGAACCTGCCTGACGACAAGCCCAGCGCCGGCGCAGTGCGCGGCAGCGGCCGCATGGCAGTGTTCGTCAAGGACGGCTGCGTGGCCTGCGGACAGCTCGTGCAGCGCCTGCAATCCTCGGGTACCGAGTTCGACCTGTACATGGTCGGCAGCCGCCAGGACGACGCGCGCATCCGCGACTGGGCCAAGCGCGCACAGATCGACGCGGCACGGGTGCGTAGCGGCAGCATCACGCTCAACCACGACGGCGGCCGCTGGCTGTCGCTGGGCCTGCCCGGCGATTTGCCTGCGGTCGTGCGCGAAGTGAACGGCCAATGGCAGCGCCAACCCTGACGGCGCCGTTGCGCGCTCTGGTGCTCGCTGCTGGCCTCTGCGCCTGCGCCGCCCAGGCGCAGGAGGTTCCGCCACCGGCCTACCAGCTTGCCGCCCAGCGCGCGGGCATTCCCTCGACAGTGCTCTACGCCGTGGCCTTGCAGGAGAGCGGCATCCGGCGCAACGAGCGCATCGTCCCGTGGCCGTGGTCCCTCAACGTCGCCGGCCAATCGCGCCGCTATGCGACCCGCTCCGACGCCTGCGCCGGTTTGCAGCAGGCCATGCGCTCCACGCCGAACACGCGCATCGACGCGGGTCTGGGCCAGATCAACCTCGGCTACCACCAGCAGCGCTACGCCAGCGCATGCGATCTGCTCGACCCGTACCGCAATCTCGCCATCGCCGCCGAGATCCTGAAAGAACAGCACACCCCCGGCGAGGACTGGCTGGTGGCGATCGGCCGTTACCACCGCCCCGCGGGTGGCGAGCCCGCCGCCCGCTATCGGCGCAGCGTGTCCCGCCACCTCGCGCGCGTGCAGGGCGCGCGCGCAACCGCCGCGGTCCTCGCCGCGCGCCAGGAGACCTCCCCATGACGAAATCCCATCTGGCCCATCTCGCGGCAAAGGGCCTGCTCGTGCTGCTGGCGGGTCTGCCGCTGGTCTCGCGTGCCGGCGAGCCGCTGATCGTGGTCGAAGACCGTGGCGGCACGTCGGCGCTACCGTACTACGAATCCCTGAACCTCCAGCCGCGCGCCAACGCTCCGGCCCGGTCGCCGATCCCGACGCCTCAGATCCCGGCCACGCCGGCGGACGAGGCCGCGATGCTGCCGGTGCGCAGCACCAAGCTCACGCCCGGCACCGTCACGCGGCGGGTGATCGAAGCCCCGGGCCTGCGTCCCTTCGTGGTCGTGGGCGACGACGAGGCTTCCCAGGCCTGGTTGCACCGCCATGCAGCCTCATTGCGCGAGCGCGGCGCGGTCGGTCTGGTGGTCAACGTCGAGACCGTTCAGGGCCTGGCGCGGCTGCGCACACTGGTGCCCGGCGTCCCCCTCGCACCCGTGTCCGGCGACGACCTGGCCGAGCGCTTGGGCCTGCGGCACTACCCGGCGCTGATCACGGCCACCGGCATCGAGCAATGAAGCCATGTCGGGGAAACAGCCGGTCGAGGTTCTGCTTCGCCCAGCGGTGGAGCTATATACCGTCGCGGCGTGTGCAGGCGCCGCGTTTCTGTCCCTGGTGGCCCCGTGGTCGCTCGCGCTGAGCCCCGCCATGGGCGTCGGCAGCGCACTGGCGTTCGGCGCCTACGGCGCGATCCGCTACCGCGATGCCCGCGTCATCCTTCGCTACCGACGCAACATCCGCCGCCTGCCGCGATATGTGATGACCAGCAAGGACGTGCCGGTCAGCCAGCAGCGTCTGTTTGTGGGGCGCGGCTTTTTGTGGGAGCAGAAACACACCCATAGGCTCATGCAGACGTACCGGCCAGAGTTTCGGCGCTACGTCGAGCCGACGCCGGCCTACCGACTGGCGCGGCGCCTGGAGGAACGGCTGGAGTTCTCGCCGTTCCCGCTGTCCCGGCTGTCGAAACTCACCGGCTGGGACGTGCCTTTCAACCCAGTGCGCCCGCTACCACCTGTGGGCGGACTTCCTCGGCTGCACGGCATCGAACCCGAGGAGGTGGACGTCAGCCTGCCGCTGGGCGAGCGCGTCGGGCACTCATTGGTCTTGGGGACAACCCGCGTGGGCAAGACGCGGCTGGCCGAACTGTTCGTGACCCAGGACATCCGGCGCAAGAGCGCCGCCGGAGAGCACGAGGTCGTGATCGTCATCGACCCCAAAGGGGATGCCGACCTCCTGAAGCGGATGTATGTCGAGGCGCAACGCGCAGGCCGCGAGGGCGAGTTCTATGTGTTCCATTTGGGCTGGCCGGACATTTCTGCCCGCTACAACGCCGTGGGGCGCTTCGGGCGCATCTCGGAAGTGGCAACCCGCATCGCTGGGCAGCTTTCCGGCGAAGGCAATAGCGCGGCATTTCGCGAGTTCGCCTGGCGCTTCGTCAACATCATCGCCCGCGCCTTGGTGGAACTGGGGCAGCGTCCGGACTACATGCTGATCCAGCAGCATGTCATCAACATCGACGCGCTGTTCATCGAGTACGCGCAGCACTACTTCGCCAAGACGGAGCCGAAAGCCTGGGAGGTGATCGTCCAGATCGAGGCCAAGCTCAACGAGAAGAACATCCCGCGCAACATGATCGGGCGCGAGAAGCGCGTGGTGGCGCTGGAGCAGTACCTCTCCCAGGCGCGCAATTACGACCCGGTACTCGACGGCCTGCGCTCGGCGGTTCGCTACGACAAGACGTATTTCGACAAGATCGTCGCGTCGTTGCTGCCGCTGCTGGAGAAGCTCACCAGCGGGAAGATTTCCCAGCTTTTGGCCCCGAACTATTCCGACCTGGCCGACCCGCGCCCGATCTTCGATTGGATGCAGGTCATCCGAAAGCGCGCAGTCGTCTATGTGGGCCTGGACGCGCTATCCGACGCCGAGGTTGCCGCAGCGGTCGGCAATTCCATGTTCTCCGACTTGGTTTCGGTGGCAGGCCATATCTACAAGCACGGAATCGACGATGGCCTGCCGGGCGCATCGGCGGGCACGCGCGTGCCGATCAACGTCCATGCCGACGAATTCAACGAGTTAATGGGCGACGAGTTCGTTCCGCTGATCAACAAAGGCGGTGGCGCCGGGCTGCAAGTCACCGCGTACACGCAGACCCTCTCGGACATCGAGGCTCGCATCGGCAACCGCGCGAAGGCCGGTCAGGTGATCGGCAACTTCAATAACCTCTTCATGCTGCGCGTGCGAGAGACGGCCACCGCCGAACTGCTGACGAGGCAGTTGCCGAAGGTCGAGGTTTATACCACCACCATCGTCTCCGGCGCGACCGACAGCTCGGACATCCGCGGGGCGACGGATTTCACGTCCAACACTCAGGACCGCATCAGCATGTCCAGCGTGCCGATGATCGAACCGTCGCACATCGTCGGCTTGCCCAAAGGCCAGTGTTTTGCATTGTTGCAGGGCGGCCAACTTTGGAAGGTTCGCATGCCGCTGCCGGCACCGGACCCCGATGAGGTCATGCCGCAGGATCTGCAACAACTCGCGGGCTACATGCGCCAGAGCTACAGCGAGGCCACGCAGTGGTGGGAGTTCACCAGCTCCCCGGCCTTGCAGGACGGGGCCTTGCCCGACGACCTGCTGGATGATACTGCTGCGGCCGACCCTGGCCCGTTGGCCAACGACGACAGCGCCGGCAACGAGGCCTCGTCATGAAGGATGCCGCCTCGACCACGCAGCGGGAGCAAAACCAGCGCCAAGGCCTGATCGTCGGCACCATCACCTTGCCGTTCCGGCTGCTCGGGGTGCTGATCGGCTCGCTGCTGTTCTCCATCGTCGTGGAATGCGTTGGCATGCACCTGTTCTGGAAGGATCAGGGCTGGCGCCACTCCCAGCAGATGTTGCAGTACGAACTGGGGCACCTGTCCAGTCACTTCACGCGCAGCGTGGTGGTTCAAGAGCCCGGACGCACGGCGCACGCGCTGGTGGATACAGGCTACGAATGGGTGTTCGTGCGCTCGGGGCTTCTGGAGCGCATGAGCCTGACCGCCGAGCGCGCCCGCGTGCCCAGCCACGAACAGGCCCACAACTTCCAGTATTTCATCAGCCAGGTCTATGTCTGGGCCGAGAGCTATCTGATCGCCGCGGCCTTCACCACGCTCACTTTCCTGGTGCGCCTACTGGTCCTGGTGCTTACGCTGCCGCTGATCTTCACCGCGGCGTTCGTTGGCCTGATCGACGGTTTAGTGCGGCGCGACCTGCGCCGATTCGGCGCGGGCCGCGAATCGGGCTTTATCTACCACCGTGCGAAAGCCAGCCTGATGCCCATAGCCGTTCTGCCCTGGGTCACGTACCTGGCTTTGCCGATCTCGGTGCACCCATTGCTGATCCTGTTGCCGAGCGCCGCCTTGCTGGGACTAGCGGTGTCTCTGACTGCGGGGAGCTTCAAGAAGTACCTGTAGCTACATTGTTCTGAACGCCTTGTCTTCGTCCGGACCACCATAACGCTGTAGCCGCAGTGCGCATTCAATCAACACGATCCGTGCGAGGTAGGCGGCATACTGGCGCTCTGCGGCGAATGATTCGAGTCTATCGTAGTGTGTGCCATGCAGTATCTGTGATCGACCGTGGTCATAAATGTCCTTGACCAACTGCTTCAGTGTACGAGGGCGGTTTCCCCGGACAACCTGCGTGTCGCCTTTCGTGCCGGTCAGATGTACGACCATCTCACGGATACCGTCGTTCTTGCCGCCGCAGCACAGTACATCCAGGCAGGTTCCGAGCTTTGCTAGCGCTATGGCATCACTTGACTCACGATTACCTTCGCCGAACCAGTCCAGCGCAGTAGCCCATCGATTGGCAAGCTTGGGATGCTCGTGATTCGATGGATCAAGCAGCCCTTCAAGGATCGCCGCGAATGCCGGAAGAATTGATGCCATGTCATCCAACGCTTGCCTTACTCGTTTGGGAGGTTGCGAGATAATCCGCTTTCCAAGCGAGCTTCCGGGCAGCCACAGAAATCCTTTAGTTTCGACCAGACGATCGCTACCGGCAGGCGGTAGGCGCTCGTCTTGAAGCGCCTGTTGCAGGAAGCACTCGGGGGCTCCAAAGCCCAGAGAGATAGCGTCAAGCGCTGTCTTGCCCACCAATCTCGCCAACTTGCGTGAGAATTCACGCTCATAGCCACGGACTGTTACCTTGACCAAGGCTGGACATCCGACTATCGCACTGTAGACGGCGTTGGCCAGCCCTTCGATGGAGGAGCCATCATTGGGCTTCTGCA
Organism: Bordetella ansorpii; assembly: GCF_900078705.1. Taxonomy (GTDB): domain Bacteria; phylum Pseudomonadota; class Gammaproteobacteria; order Burkholderiales; family Burkholderiaceae_B; genus Bordetella; species Bordetella ansorpii_A. The sequence continues at coordinate 135,453 of NZ_FKIF01000006.1, read as the reverse complement.
AGGCATCCTTGAGAATTTCCTTCCAGCGGTGGTTCGCCTCTGGTTGGTTCAGATAGTGATCCTTTCCCTGCTGAGGGAAATCTACAGAATCTATCCAGTCCGACCTATTCAAGAATGTCACCGGGCCGAGGGAGAACGGAGACTTCCTCTCCATGCCCAGGGTCCAGGCAGGGAAATAGTGCGTGTGTTCGTTGGTGATGCTTGCGAGTCGTTCCTCGATAAGCAATTTCAGTTTGGGAAGCAGCTCGCCCTGATCGCATTCATCAAACCCTGAAAGCTCACCCGAGGCGTGCATATCGGCAACGGCTTGGCGGGCAATTTTCTGAAAGGCCTCGGGTTCGATCTTCACTGAGTTCAGAGTCCGATTCTGATGGAGGGTGCTGGAGAACTGCCCAAGCGCCTCTCTTGCCTTCTTGGTGAAGTACCGCTGCATACCGTTCTCAGCGGTGACGAAATCAGGAATGCCGGCCTCTTCGGACCATGGAGTGGCCCCCTTGTGCACGCGATCTAACTCATCCACCAGAGCTTTCAGCTCGGTCTTTAGCCCCATAAATTCCTCCTCGCTCTACTTCTGACCGCAGGATAGCCCAGGCTGACACCAACAGCCTCGGCATCCATCAATCCGGTCATCCGCGGGTTCCTATTGTTTGCGGCCTAAAGCAGCCCTGATCTCCACGATCGAGCCATTGCTGATCACACAGGAATGGCGCGATGGTGGCTTCAACCTGGCTGCGTGCCGCGCATCGCGGCGTGCCCACTTTTCTCGTGACGGCCCTCCTGCTGGGCCAGTCCCCGATGGCGTTGGCCGAGCCCCCCGCGCAGCGTCAGGAATTGGTCGCGGCGCTGCGCCAGCTCGACGCGCTGGAGCGCACCGTCACCGACAGCGCCGCGCATGCTCCCGTCCAGCCGGGCGAGCGCTACCACTTCGATTACCCGCGGCTGCTGGCTGACCTGGCGCGCGTGCGCGCCGGCATCCAGGCGCACCTCTCTCCTTCGCGTGCTCAGCCGCGCGACCCCTCCGAACTGGCTGGCGACTACCGCACCGAGCGGACCGTCGCGCCATCGCCGACGACCGCGGAGGCCAAGCCATGAACGGCGCGCAGGTCTCGGCATTTCAAGCCAACAGCGGCATCGCGCCTTCGGTGATGGCGACCGTCCTGGTCGGCGTCGTGTTCGCAGTCCTGCTCGTCTGGGGCGTCTGGGCCATCCGAACGGCCTACGTGGGGTGGTCCGAGAGCCGCCTCAACCAGCGCCAGTTCCTCGGCGTCTGCATCCGCTTCGTCGCGATGTATCTCGTCCTGAGTTTCTTCCTCCTCTCCTGACCTGAAAGGCCTGACCATGCAAAACCGCATCCTCACGTCCCGTTTTGCCCAGCGCGCCGCCGCGGCCCTGGGCGCCGCCGCGCTGCCCGCGCTGTCGTTCGCGCAGGGGTTGCCGCAACTGGAGAACCCGACCCGCGGCACCGGCAACGGCATCATGGAAACGATCCGCAACTACGGCTACGACATCATCATGCTCGTGGCCCTGCTGGTCGTGGCGTCGATGTTTATCGGCGTGTGCTACCACGCCTACGGCACCTACGCGGAAATCCACACTGGCCGCAAGACGTGGGGCCAATTCGGCCTCACGGTCGCCATCGGCGCGGTGCTGCTCGTGATCGGCATCTGGCTGCTCACCGAAGCCACCGGCATCCTGTAAGGCGAGGCTGGTATGTCCGAGCAGCAGCACGTCCGTGCTGACGGGACGGTCATGTTCCTTCCGCACCGGCTCAACCGCCATCCCGTTGTCGTGCGCGGCCTCACCGCCGACGAGCTGTGGATCTGCTGCGGCCTGTCCGGCGCCGCCGGCCTGCTGGTCGGTGCGCCGCTGTCCTGGGTGTTCCGCACGATCGCGCTCGCGCCCACGTTCGTCGTGCTGGGCGTGGCCTTCGGCGTGTTCATCGGGGGCGGCATCCTGCGTCGCCTCAAGCGTGGGCGTCCCGACACCTGGCTGTACCGGCAACTTCAGTGGCGCATTGCCACGCGCCACCCGCTGGTGGCGGGCTGGGTGGGCGGCCATGTGCTGATCTCACGCTCCGGCTTCTGGACCACCCGAAGGTCTGCTGCAAGGGGGGCACGATGAGCCGCTTCAAGAACGAGATCACCCATCTGCAGGCGCACATCAAGACGCTCCGCCTGGGTGCCGGCGCGCTGGTCATCGTCGCTCTGGTCATGGGCGGCGGCTGGTGGAGCGCGCCGCGCGACCTGACCATCCACGTCCCGCCTGATCTGCGCTCCGGCAGTACCCGCAAGTGGTGGGAAGTTCCGCCCGAATCGGTCTATGCGTTCACGTTCTACGTGTTCCAGACCCTCAACCGCTGGCCGACGAATGGCGAAGAGGACTACGCGCGCAACCTCCACACGCTGTCGCCGTACCTCACCCAGTCCTGCCAGGCCTTCCTGCGTGCGGACTACGACTACCGCCGCTCCACGGGGGAGCTGCGCCAGCGCGTGCGCGGCATCTACGAAATCCCCGGCCGCGGCTACGGCGACGACCCCACGGCGCGCGTGCGCGTGGTCTCCGACCGCGATTGGGTGGTGACGCTCGACATCACCGCCGACGAGTACTACGGCGCCGAGCAGGTCAAGCGGGCCTTGGTGCGCTACCCCGTGAAGGTCACGCGGGTGGACGTCGATCCGGCCCGCAACCCGTTCGGCCTGGCGCTGGACTGCTACGACGGCACGCCCCAGCGCATCAGCGCGCCGGAGCCGACGCGTCCGGCACCTGGCGGACTGTCTCCGCAAGCGCCTCAAGGAGGGAACTCCCCATGAACCCCATGAAGCACCCTGTACTCACGCTGCTGGGGCTGCTGGCCTTCGCCGTGGCCCCCGCTCAGGCGGTGGAAATCCTGCGCTGGGAACGCATGCCGTTGGCAGTGGCGCTGAAGGTCGGCCAGGAGCGCATCGTGTTCATTGACCGGAACATCCGCGTGGGCGTGCCCGCAGGCGTGGGTGAACGCCTGCGTGTCCAAAGCGCGGGCGGTGCGGTGTACCTGCGCGCCAGCGAGCCGATCGAACCCACGCGGCTGCAATTGCAGGACGCCGATACCGGCGCGCTGATCCTGCTGGACATCGCGGCCGAGCCGCCCAAGGACGGCGAGGCCGAGCTGGAGCCGGTACGCATCGTCGAGGGCAACAGCACCCCGGCGCGCTATGGCGACCAGCCCGGCGATGCCGACGAGGCCCGCGCGCGCGCCCAGGACCAGGCAGGTACGCGGGAAACCCGGCGCGAAACCCCGGTTCCGGTCGTGCTGACGCGCTTCGCCGCGCAGAACCTCTATGCGCCGCTGCGTACCGTGGAGCCGCTGCCGGGTGTCATGCGGGTCAACCTGCGCCGTGACCTCGACCTCGGCATGCTGATGCCGACGCTGCCGGTGCGCGCGGTCGCGCTCGCCTCGTGGCGTCTGGAAGACCAGTGGATCACTGCCGTGCGCCTGACCAACACCGGCGCGGGCTGGATCACGCTCGACCCGCGCGTGCTGCAAGGCGACTTCCTCACCGCCACCTTCCAGCACGAGGCGCTCGGCCCGCGCGGAACGCCCGAGGACACGACCGTCCTGTACCTTGTGACGCGCGGGCGCGGCCTGGCGCAGTCGCTGCTGCCGGCGATCCACCGCTTCGACCCGGCTGCGCACCTGCCACAGCCGGAAGCTGAAGCCGACGACGGCAAGGAGGCCCGCCATGCGCAGTAACGGCTTGCTCAAGTGGCTGATGATCCCAGTCGCCTTGCTGGTGCTGTTCGTCGCCATCCGGTTGTTTTCGGGTGGAAGCACGTCTGCGCCTCCCGCCGCGGATGCCGGCGCCAAGCTCACGCCGGAGGAAATGAAGGCGCTGGGCATCGAAGGCGATACCCCGCGCGACACCGTTGCAACCTTGGTGGCGCAGGTGAAGCAGTTGCGCACCGAGCTTCAGACCGCGCTGTCCGACAACAAGTCGCAGCGCGAGGAAAACCAGCGGCTGCGCCAGCGCGAAAACTCCATCGATCAGCGCATCAATTCGGCCCTCGAATCCGAGCGCTCCAACCTGCGCCGCGACCAGGAACAAGCTGCTAGTGCGCGCCAGCAGACCGAAGGGCTGCTCGCCGACCTGCAGCGGCGTCTGGATAGCATCGGTGGGCGCGGCGGCGGCCATGCCGATCTGCCCGTGGGCCTGGGGCTGCGCGATGGCGACGAGGCCGGCATGGAAGGCAACATGCGGTGGGTCGAGCCGGACGACGCGAAGAAGACTGAGGGACGCAACGGCAGTCGTGGCACGGGCAGCGGCATGAGCTTCCCGACGAGCTTCGGCCCAGCGCAAAGCACGCTGGAAACGACCGCGGAAAACGTGGCGAACGCCGGCGCCCGCGCCGCAGGCGTCAAGAGCGCCAAGCCGGTCTATACGGTGCCGACCAACTCGACGCTGATGGGCTCTGTGGCGATGACGGCACTGATTGGCCGCGTTCCGATCGACGGTACGGTCAACGATCCGTATCCGTTCAAAGTCCTTGTCGGTCCCGACAACCTCACGGCCAACGGGATCAACATTCCCGACGTGGCCGGCGCGGTCTTCTCCGGCACGGCCTCGGGCGACTGGACGCTCTCATGCGTGCGCGGTCAGGTGCGCAGCATCACCTTCGTCTTCCACGATGGCACGGTTCGCACCATCCCCGAGGACCGCGAGGGCAACCAGCAGAACAACCAGCAGCGCGACGGCCTGGGCTGGATCAGCGACCCCTACGGCATTCCGTGCGTCAGCGGTGAGCGCCGCAGCAACGCCCAGCAATACCTCGGCTCGCAGGCCCTGATCACGGCGGCCGGTGCCGGCGTGGCCTCGCTCATCGAAAGCGACAGCGGCCGCATGTCTTATGTCGGCTCGGACGGCTCCATCGGCACCGTGGGCATCACCGGCCAGGAAGCGGTCGGCCAGATTCTCGCGGGCGGCGTCCGGGACATGTCGGCCTGGGTCAACAAGCTCTACGGCCAGGCCTTCGCCGCCGTGTATGTGCAGCCCGGCGCCAAGGTCGCCGTCCACCTCGAAAAGCCGCTCGCCATCGACTTCGATCCCGAAGGCCGCAAGGTCGATCACCGTGCAGGAGAAAGCCATGCCCTCGAACTTGACTGACTTGGCCCGTGGCCTGGCGCTGGCCCTCACCGTCGCGGTGCTCGCCGGCTGCGCCACCAGCAAGGAAAAGCTGCTGCCCCACGGCGACAACACGATGATGGACGTCTGGCAGCAGAACGTCGGGGACGGCGGCGGGGGCGCCGGCCAGGTTGCGCGCCGGCAGTTGCTCGACGCGCGCCAGAGCCTGCGCCGGCTGCTGACCGAGGCCGACGTGCAGGCGGCGCCCGTCGAGCAGATGCGCTACACGCGCACAGCGCGCAACGAGGTCCATCGCCAGTTCCAGCGCCTGCCCAACCCCGACCTGGAGATGTATGTGTACCCGCACCTGGCAGGCACCGACCCCGTTCCCGTGCCGGGCTACACAACGGTGTTCCCCCTGTACCAGCGCGTGCAGTACGCCATGCCGGGCGAGCGCGTGGAGGACTACTGATGTGGAAGCTCCCTTGGCCTAAGCCGGCCGCGCCGAAGCTGGCGGCATCCGGCGCTGGCGGTGACGAACAGCCGGATGGCTGGCAGCGCCACGTCGAGACCCTGCGTCAGGCCGGCATCCCCGAACCCGGCACGGCGGTCCAAGGTCACAGGCCCGCGACCCTGGCCGACGAGCAGGCGCTGTACGACGTCGCGCCGTCGTTCGCGGAATTCCTGCCCTGGGTGGAGTTCCTGCCCCAGTCGAAGTCTATGCTGCTGGAAGACGGGCAATCGGTGGCCGCCTTCTACGAGCTGGTGCCGCTGGGCACCGAGGGCCGGGAACCCGGCTGGCTCGCGCATGCGCGCGACGCCTTGGAGAATGCGCTCCAGGACTCGTTCGATGAACTGGACGAGAACCCCTGGGTACTCCAGCTCTACGCCCAGGACGAACCCAGCTTCGACCAGTACATGCAGACTCTGCGTGATTACGTGCAGCCGCGCGCCCGCGACACGGCCTTCACTGAGTTCTACCTTCGCTTCTTCGGCCACCATCTGCGCGCGGTCGCCAAGCCGGGCGGCCTGTTCGAGGACACGGTGGTCACGCGGCTGCGCTGGCGCGGCCAGACGCGGCGCGTGCGCATGGTCGTCTATCGCCGGGCCACCGGGCAGGCGAGCCGCCGCGGCCAGACGCCCGAGCAGATGCTGAACATCGTCTGCGATCGCTTGTGTGGCGGGCTGGCGAACGCCGGCATCCAGGCCCGGCGCATGGTCGCGGCCGACGTCCACGACTGGCTTCTGCGGTGGTTCAACCCGCGGCCCACGCTGCTCGGGCCTGGGGCCGAGGACCGGGAGCACTTCTATGCACTGGCGCGCTACCCCGACGAGACCGAGGCCGGCGAGATCGAATTAGCGAGTGGGCAAGATTTCAGCCAGCGGCTTTTCTTCAGCCAGCCACGCTCGGACGCGGATCACGGCACCTGGCACTTCGACGGCATGCCGCACCGTGTGCTGGTCACTGACCGGCTACGCATGCCGCCCGGCACGGGGCATCTGACTGGCGAAACTCGCAAAGGCGATGCGATCAACACGCTGTTCGATCAGATGCCCGAAGACACGACGATGTGTCTGACCATGGTGGCGACACCCCAAGACATCCTCGAATCGCATCTGAACCACCTGGCGAAGAAGGCAGTCGGCGAAACGCTGGCATCGGAGCAGACACTCAAGGATGTGCAGGAGGCCCGTTCGCTCATCGGCAGCGCGCACAAGCTCTACCGGGGAACGCTGGCGTTCTATTTGCGCGGCCGGGATGAAGCCGAACTGGACCGGCGCGGCCTGGATCTGGCGAACGTGATGCTCAACGCCGGTTTGCAGCCCGTGCGCGAAGACGATGAAGTCGCGCCTTTGAACAGTTACCTGCGCTGGCTGCCGTGCTGCTACAACCCGAGCCAGGATCGTCGGAACTGGTTCACCCAACTGATGTTCGCCCAGCACGTGGCGAATCTCTCGCCGGCCTGGGGCCGCAGCCAGGGTACGGGACATCCGGGCAATACGTTCTTCAATCGAGGCGGCGGGCCGATCACCTTTGACCCGCTCAACCGCCTGGATCGGCAGATGAACGCGCACCTGTTCCTGTTCGGCCCCACCGGCTCCGGCAAAAGCGCAACGCTCAACAACCTCTTGAACCAGGTCACGGCCATCTACCGGCCGCGCCTCTTCATCGTGGAAGCCGGCAACAGCTTCGGCTTGTTCAGCGATTTCGCCAAGCGCCTGGGCCTGACTGTGAACCGGGTCAAGCTGGCCCCAGGCTCGGGCATCAGCCTGGCGCCGTTCGCCGACGCGCGTCGGCTGATCGAAACGCCGAGCGACGTGCAGACGCTGGATGCCGATGTGCTGGACGAGGACATGCCCCCCGATGCATCGGCCATGGAAGCGGACGAGCAGCGCGACGTACTCGGCGAGTTGGAAATCACCGCACGGCTGATGATCACCGGCGGCGAGGATAAAGAAGAGGCCCGGATGACGCGGGCCGATCGCTCGCTCATCCGCCAGTGCATCCTCGACGCCGCCGAGCATTGCGTGGCCGAGAAGCGCACGGTGCTCACGCGCGACGTGCGCAACGCGCTGCGCGAGCGCGGCCAGGATCCAACGCTGCCAGAGATGCGGCGCGTGCGGCTGCTGGAGATGGCAGATGCCATGGACATGTTCTGTCAAGGCACCGATGGCGAAATGTTCGACCGCGACGGCACGCCGTGGCCCGAGGCCGACATCACCCTGGTCGATCTGGCGACCTATGCCCGCGAAGGCTACAACGCGCAGCTTTCCATCGCCTACATCAGCCTGATCAGCACGGTGAACAACATCGCCGAGCGCGACCAGTACCTGGGCCGCCCGATCATCAACGTGACCGATGAAGGGCACATCATCACCAAGAACCCGCTGCTCGCGCCCTACGTCGTGAAGATCACGAAGATGTGGCGCAAGTTGGGTGCCTGGTTTTGGCTCGCGACGCAGAATATCGACGATCTGCCGCGCGCCGCGGAACCCATGCTCAACATGATCGAGTGGTGGATCTGCCTGTCGATGCCGCCGGACGAGGTGGAGAAGATCGCCCGGTTCCGCGAACTCTCGCCCGCGCAGAAGGCGCTGATGCTTTCGGCGCGCAAAGAGGCGGGGAAATTCACCGAGGGCGTCATCCTCTCTAAGAGCATGGAAGTGCTGTTCCGCGCCGTGCCGCCGAGTCTCTACCTCGCGCTTGCGCAAACCGAACCCGAAGAGAAGGCCGAGCGCTACCAGCTCATGCAGCAATACGGTTGCACTGAACTGGAAGCAGCTTTCAAGGTCGCCGAGAAGATCGACCAGGCACGCGGCATCGAGTCGCCGGCCCTGGAACTGTCGTAAGCCGGAGAATGCCATGGAACAGAAGCGTCCTTCCATTCCGATTCAAGTGCAGGCGTTCCGTCGTCGTCGCTGGCCGCCCCGCTGGCCTTGGGCCTTGGCTGTTGCGCTGGTCGCGCTGCTGCTGATCTGGCTCGTGTCCCGGTCGCCTGGCGAATCCTCACCGCAGTCGCCCACGCCGATCAGCACGGCGCAGGTGTCCGGGCCGCCCTGGCAGATGGGTGATCCCGAGGGCCGTTTCACGCTGACGCTCTATGCCGACCTGGAATGTCCGTTCTGTCGGGAGTACTTCCCGCAGCTCAAGCGCTGGGTCGGCAGCAACGCCGACGTGGCCCTGCAATGGCACCACCAGCCGCTGGCTGCGCACGAGCCGGCCGCGTTGGCCGAGGCGCGTCTGGTCGAGTGCGTCGCCGAAGCCGGCGGGCATGCTGCCTTCTGGCGAGCCGTCGAGTGGGTCTATGCCCACACGCGCAGCGACGGCCTAGGACTGCCCGATGGCCTGCGCTACCCCGAATCGACGCCGGCCGTCGAGCAGTGCATGGCAAGCGAGCCGGTCGACGCGGCCATCCGCGCGCAGGCCGCGGAAGCCACGAAAAGCGGCGTGACAGCCACGCCGTCGCTGCGCCTGCTCGATCGCCAGACGGGCCAGTCCATCCTGCTGCAGGGACCGATCGAAGGCGATGCCTTGCTGTCGTCCATGGACATGCTGTCCGCTGATGAACCACCCGCCACACCCGCCACCGAAATGCCTGCCGACGTTGTCGGCGACATGCCCAGGTAGCCCGCGGTCCTTGAGGCTACGGCGCAGTCTTCTGCGCTGACCGCTCCCCGTTCGCTCCGCATCCTGACCGCGAACAATCACCGCTGCGTGGTGGTGGATGCACCTTGTTCCGTTGTTCTCATCCCTAGGAGGGCTTGCCCTCCCAGGGCGTGCGCCCTCTGATCTCATCATCCGGAGGTTCGCCATGTCTCTCGTCGTCAATGACTCCTGCGTGGAGTCGCTTTCCGCCGTCGCAGCCCAGCATGAGGACTGGATCATCCAGCAGGCTATCGAGCTGCTGGAGAGACGGATCTTCAAAGTCGGACCGTGCCTCAGCCGACCGGCCGCCGTGCGGGACTACCTGCGTCTAAAACTGGTCGCTGAGCCCAACGAGATATTCGCAATCGTTTTCCTGGACAGCATGCACCAAGTGTTGGCCTACGAGCCGATGTTCAGGGGCACGATCAATTCGACTGCGGTCTATCCCCGTGTCGTCGTGCAGCGTGTATTGGAGCTGAAAGCCGCCGCTGTGATCTTCGCGCACCAGCACCCCTCAGGTGTCACTTAGCCGTCGAGCGCCGATCAAGCGCTGACCCAGCGATTGCAGGCTGCGCTGGCGCTCATCGATGTTCGGGTACTGGACCACATCGTCGTCGGTCTGGGAAATCCGTACTCCTTCGCTGAGCACGGCCTGCTGTAGCGCATCGTTTCATTGATCACTGCGGGGGCTTCGGCCTCCGCTTTTCTTTGCGGCGAGACAAGCAGGAATGCGGGGTGCCCGCGATGCGCATTGTTTGTGGGGCCCGCATTGGGTTCGGCGTTTGACTATGACCCTGATCAACTTTCAGGGGCACGCGACATGCCAGCTTCTTTTTCCAGGTTCGCGCCGGGCTGGCGGACCCTTGGTCTGGCCGTTGCGCTGCCAGCCGCTCTCGCGGTTTTCAGCCCGGCCACCTTCGCCGCCGACGTGGTGGTCGTCACCGACAGCCGCCACCCGGTCAAGACCATGGGCGGCGAGCGGCTGATCGAGCTGGACGAAGCACATCGGATTGAAGCGGAGCTTTCTGCCGAACTCCCCGCCGATTCTGAAGAGGCTGCCGCCATCGTCAAGCGTCGGCTGAACAGTAGCGGTGCCGACCTTCAGCGCCGCATTGCATCCGCGTACCAGGGCGTCACCGACGCATGGAGCTTGGGCATCGCCAGCATCCCCGCCGTCGTGGTGGATCAGCGCTACGTGGTCTATGGCGAGCCCGACGTGGCCCGCGCCGTCACGCGCATCCAGCAGCACCGGAGGGCCCAACCGTGACCCGCCCATTCAACCTGATGCGCCGCCTGCGGGCTGGCGTTGCATCCGTGCTGCTGCTCAGCGCCACGGGCAGCTATGCGCTCAACACCGCAACCATCGTCGGCTCGGTGGCATCGCCAGACTGCCTCGAATACCGCGTCGTCGGGATCTGCTACTGGCTCTACTGCACCTGGACGGGCTGTACGGTACGCACGTCCATCAAGGTTCGCCACTACATTCCCGATGCGGTCGTCTCCAGCTACAGCAACACCGGCGAGAGCCCCTGGATCGAAGTCCGGCTGATGAGCACGCCCAACCCATCCGCCCAAGCCGGCGGGGACGGAACCACGAACGAAGGCCACGAAAACAACCTCGAGAAATTCAAGAACGCCGACGTGATCGGCCACCCTGGCGTCGAGGTGTTCAACCAGTTCGTCTCATCGTCGGGCTACTTCTGCGAGGGTGCGGGCACGGCGTTCATGCCGTATCTGCTCAGCACCTTGGACACGCTGGCCTGGCGTTACAACGTGCCCGAGATGGCCTACCCGGAAGCGCTGATTCCGGGCATGCGCGAGGTCGGCGCGCGCTCGACGTTGAACCTCTGGGGCAACGTGTATCCGCGCGGCGGCTTCCTGCACCAGACGGACGATCACAAGGCCGGTGCCCTGGTGGCTCAGCGTGCCGGCGACGTCGTTACTCGGCGCGGGCAGTTGCACGTGTACCAGCCGCTGCTCGCCAATTCCCGCGATGGCTACTGGCCGGCTGGCGCGCTGATGGAGGGCAACGCCTCGACTGGCAAGTGGCAGGAACTCACGCCCGTCCTGTCCTCGTCTTGCACGGTCTTCCCGCGCGGCGGCTCCCTGACGCAAGCCCAGCAAGGCGACTACGCCTGGGCGCTGTGGCGGCCGTATGCCTGCTGCGAACGCCGCGGGCAGGTGTTCCTTGGCAGCGTTGATTTCCTCTGAGGTGCCGCGATGAAGCGTCCTGAACCGACGAATCTCTCCACCAGAGCGTGCCGCCTGCTGCGTCCGACGGCACTGGCCGGCGCGCTCGCCCTGGGCTGCGGCCTGGCATGGGCACAGGCCGGATACCAGAACAGCGGCCCCGTCATCGGTGATGACGTCATGTATTCGATTGGCGGCGGCAGCGCGGTATCCATGGGACGCGCCGCCGGCATGCGCTCGATCGGCGTCGGCGTGGGTTGGAACAGCAACCTGATCTGCGGAGACATGAGCATTCAGACCACGCTGCGCAACCAGCTCAACGGCGTCACGAATGGCTTTCAGCAGATCATGAGTAACGTGATCCAGAGCGCGACCAGCGCGGTGGCGTCCCTGCCTGCGCTGATCATCCAGCGCGCCGATCCGGGCCTGTACAACCTGCTGACCAACGGCGTGCTGCAGGCACGCCTGGATTTCGACCGTTCGAAGCTCACTTGCAGGGCGATGGCCGAGAAGATGGCCGAGACGGCTGGCGGCCAGCTTGGCTGGAACCAGATGGCCGAAGGCATGGCGCTACGCGATGCGGTGTCGAGCACGGATGCCGTGTCGGCGATCGAGCAGGCCGAGACGCGCCGCGGCAATGACGGTGTACCCTGGGTTGGCGGCAGCAATGCCGGCGGTGCAGGCCAGCCCGCTATTCGGGTGGTCGGCGATGTCACCCGCGCAGGCTACAATCTGGTCAACGGTCGTGGCGTGACCGATACATCGTCCATCGCAGCAGCCAGTTGCGCCAGTCTGTCATGCCAGACCTGGTCCTCGCCGCAGCAGGCGATCGAATGGGCCACACGGGTCCTCGGGGAGCAGGAGCAGCGCACATGCGATTCCTGCACCAAGACCGAGACGGTGCCCGGCGTCGGACTGACGCCGCTGATCCAGGAGGAGTACGAGGCGAAGCTGGAAACCTTGCACGAGCTGATCTCGGGGACGCGCAACACGACGTTCGAGAACCTGCGCGAGGCTGGTAGCAACTCACTCCCCATCACCCGCAGCGTCATCGAGGCGCTACGCGACGAGCCGGATCAAGACCTGTTAGCGCGACGCTTAGCGTCTGAGGTCGCTCTCTCGTCGGTGCTAGAGAAGGCATTGCTGCTCCAGCGGACCCTGCTGACGGGCAAGAAGGAACCCAACGTGGCGGCCAACCAGTTGGCCGTCGAGGCGGTGAACAACGAGAGCAACACGCTCGATCAGGAGATCCGCAACCTCAAGACCGAACTGGAGTTGCGCCGCGAGTTGGCCAACAACTCGCCGATGGCCATCATCCAGCGCCATGGTACGCGCGCGGCGGGTTCGCGCGGCGTCTATGAGGGCGACCCGGTGCCCGACCGCCTCGACCAGTTGCAAAAGGGCAATCCGGGAGGTCGGCCATGAGTGCGACCTGGCTGCGGCCGCGCTGGCTGTTCAGTCGGCGCGCGGCGAAGACGCTGGTGTGGACGGTGGCAATCATCGCCACTGCCGTGGGAGCCAACCTCGCCGGCATCTACCTAGTCGGCAGCGTCGCCGGCTGGGAGCGGTGGCTGGCTGCCGCCGCAGGCTATTTCCTGGTGTGGCGGCTGTGCCTGTACGTGGCGACGGCCTACGGATGGGTCTGGATGCGCCGCCGGCTGCTGGCGCGTGAAGCCCAGAACGGCACAGATAGGCAGGCACGGCGCCGCCTAGTGCGCAGCGAGATCGCCGGTGTCATCGCTATCGTGGCGCTGGAAGCCAGCTTGCTGGTGCAGGGCTGAGGGGAGATTCAGGCAATGACGCTTTTTACGACCGACTACCTGGAGTACTACCTCACCCTTGTGTCCTGGATCGTCCATAACGGGATCTGGGCCGTGCTGGTATCCAGCGGGGTGTTTGCGCTGCCCTTTGTGGCAATCATCGTGCAGGAATGGCTGAAGGCCCGCGCGGAAGGCGCGGACGAAGGCAACAAGGGTGTGCTGTCGGCTGCGCGCATCGAGAACCGGGTGTTCGTCGCCATCGTGGTGGTGATGTTCGCTGGCATTCCGTTCATCGACGTGGACCTCAACACCATCCAGTACGACAGCTCGCGCTCGGCGCAGTGCCAGGTCAGCGTGCCGCAGCCTACCGACACGGGCTGGTCGCAGTCTTTCTCGACGCTCAACAACCAGAGCGCCAAGCTGCCGGTGTGGTGGGCCTTCATGCACGCGCTCTCGCGCGCCGTCACGGGTGCCTCGGTGGCGGCGATCCCGTGCGGGACGGACCTGCGGCAGATGAGGATGGAGATCGACGCCACGCGCATCGACGATCCGGTACTGGCTCAGGAGGTGGCGGACTTCACGCACGACTGCTACGGGCCGGCCCGAGCGAAATTGTTCATGCAGCGCCCACAGCTTGACGAAGAGCAGATGCACGATGTCACTTGGATCGGCTCGCGCTTTTTTACGGACACGGCTGGCTACTACGATAACTATCGATCCAGCACGCCACGCAACGACTGGCCCTACGACAGCACCCGCGATGCGGGGCTGGCGCAGGTGGCCAGCAGCGGCGGCTACCCGACCTGCAGGCAATGGTGGGCCGACGGCAGCAACGGCCTGCGCGCACGGCTACTGGGCCAGGTGGATCCGAGCCTGCTGAATCGCTTGGCGGGCTGGGCCGGGTTCCTGAGCCGGGCCCAGGTGGACGATTCGGTGATTCGCACGATCGCCTCACCGCGGCAGCAAAAGCTCAACCAGGGTTCGGTCTATACCGACTACGGCGGCCAGATTGACAAGACCTTGCCGAACATCGTGACGCGGGCCACCGGCGACGTAGGCCTGGCGGTTGGAGCGATTGCCGCGTTCCCTGCCATGGATGTAGTGCGCCAGGCGCTGCCCATGGTGCTGGCCTTGCTCAAGCTGGCGCTGGTCATCTGCATCCCGCTGGTGCTGGTCGTGGGCACCTATGACCTGAAGACGGTCATCACCGTCAGCGTCGTGCAGTTCGCGCTGTTCTTCGTGGATTTCTGGTTCCAGCTCGCACGCTGGATCGACAGCACCATCCTCGATGCGCTCTACGGGTGGGGTTGGGGGTGGAATCGGCCGCACAACAATTTCGATCCGCTGGTCGGCTTGAACAATGCGTTCGGCGACCTGCTCTTGAACTTCGTCATGGGGGCAATGTTCATCGTGCTACCCGCATTCTGGGTTGGAGCGCTTGCCTGGGCCGGCATTCGGGCAGGCAACATTGCACAGATGATGGCGACGTCGACCGATGGGGCCAAAACCGCAGGAAGCAAGGCTGTTAACAAAGTGGTCTAGTCATCCTCATCTTGTCCAGGATCGACGCGCGTTTCGCCACGATATAGACCATAGCCTGACCAGCCCATCCGCCATTCCGCTTTCTCGTCGTCTTCAATGGACACATTCCCGGCAGCTCGGGCAACCATTGCGGTGAACACCAGCAGCAGAGCCAGCCAGAAGGTGGTGTATAGCAGCACACCGAGCACGACCAACTTGACCAACCACAGCAGCGCGGTGGCGCCAGCCGCCGGTACCCCCCTGGAGGCCAGCCAGTTCGACACTCGCCCTTCGCCGCGGGCATAGGCGCGCCATCCGCGGCCGAAGCTGTGGCCAAGCCGTTCTGCGGTGCTGGTGCGGGTTGTCCTACTCATGGTCGTCTCCTGCTACATGCGGAATGCCTATTCCAGTTTGCTCCAATTCTGCTTGCTTGCCAGTACCAATGCGTTCCAGTCGTCTGGCGGATTTCCCCGTCCCAACATCTTCTCAAAAACGGCATAGGGGTCTGACTTGCTCCCCGATGATCGCAAGGTCTGCTCATCATTGACCCAGGCGTACACGATGACCTTCGCCTTCGAGTCGTACCGGAAGAACAGCCGGAACCGCCTTCCGATCTTGGCCCGTCGCCAGTGCCGGTGGGCGGGCCCCAGGGTGTTGCCCTGGCGGTACTCGTCGCGTGCCGGATCACCCGGCACCACATCCAGCATCAACTGACTCAAAGCCCGGAAGAGCTTGACGTTGGCGTTGGACTCGAAGCCCTCCGGATCGTTCTCCTGAGCGCGCCGCGCCGCTGCATCCAACTTCTGCAACTGCTCGATTACGCAGTCATGGAATAGCAGCGTCCAGCCATGCCGTTGCATCAGAGCGCCACTTCCCCGTCGATTTCCTCGTCCAGCTTCACGCCGTGACCCGCTTGCTCCAGCATGGCGCGAGCCAGGTCCTCGGGCAGGCCATGGACGTTCCGGCCCGCCTCGATGTCGCGGGCCAGCAGACTCAGGAACGCACCGATGGCGGGGTCCTCATGCTCGGCGTTGGCACGGGTCACGACGACTTCTCCGTCACGCAGGTCGAACGCAACCTTGCCGCCGGCATCGACGCCGAGCGCCTGCCGGATGGGCTTGGGCAGCGTGATCTGGCCTTTTGAGGTCAGGGTGGCAATTTCATGAATGGCAGGCATGGCCGTTCTCCTAATAGCGATGCCTCGATGGTAAGGAATATTCCTTACCGTGTCAATATGGGGTCGCATGGCGTCCTCCCGAGTCCAAGAATCGGCCCATCGTAGTGCGGGAACACCAAGCCTTCACGCATCAATCCGGCCCGCCGAACCCCGCATTGGCCGTGGACGGTCAATGCCCCACGCCCTATACCCAAATGGTTAAAGGCCAAAGGGCAGAAAGGGCAAGGGAATGGGGTGCAAGGGGAAAGGCCCTACCTCGAAAAGGCGAAAAGGCCTCCCGGTCGGCCCGCCACCAGGACACTTACATGCTCTCACTGTTCCAGCGAAAACGGCCCCCGGTCGCTGCCGCTCCGTCGCCAGCGCCCGCCACCGATCTTCCGAAAGGGTTGTTGCGGCCCGAGTCGGCTGCATCGCTGCTGGCGACGCCGCGCCGGCAGAAGCTGCTGGAGCACATCTGGCATCGCACATCGCTCTCGCGCAAACAGTTCGCCACCCTGTACCGCACGCCGCTAGAACGCTACGCCGAATTGGTCCAGGTGTTCCCGGCTTCCGAAGCGCATCACCACGCATACCCGGGCGGCATGCTCGATCACGGCCTCGAAATCGTCGCTTACAGCCTGAAGCTACGGCAATCCCATCTGCTGCCCGTCGGCGCCAGCCCCGAGGACCAGGCGGCGCAATCCGAGGCCTGGACCGCTGCCGTCGCCTACGCGGCACTGCTGCACGACATCGGCAAGATCGCTGTCGATCTGCACGTGGAGCTGGCCGATGGCAGCACCTGGCACCCGTGGCACGGCCCGCTGCACCAGCCGTACCGCTTCCGCTACCGCGAGGACCGCGAGTACCGGCTGCACAGTGCCGCGACAGGGCTGCTCTATCGCCAACTGCTGGACGCCCAACTCTTGGACTGGCTCAGTGGCTACCCTGCGCTATGGGCACCGCTGCTCTACGTCTTGGCCGGACAGTACGAGCATGCCGGGGTCCTGGGCGAGCTTGTCGTGCAGGCTGATCGCGCTTCTGTGGCGCAGGAGCTGGGTGGTGATCCGGCCCGCGTCATGGCCGCGCCCAAGCACGCACTGCAACGCAAGCTGCTCGACGGGCTGCGTTATCTGCTCAAGGAAGAGTTGAAGCTGAACCAGCCGGAAGCCTCCGATGGCTGGCTCACCGAGGACGCGCTGTGGCTGGTGAGCAAGACGGTATCGGACAAACTGCGTGCGCACCTGCTGTCCCAAGGCGTTGACGGCATTCCTGCGAACAACACCGCGGTGTTCAACGTCCTCCAGGATCACGGCATGTTGCAGCCGACGCCCGACGGCAAGGCGATCTGGCGCGCGACCGTGACCAGTTCCACCGGCTGGTGTCACTCGTTCACGCTGTTGCGCCTCGGGCCCGCGCTGATCTGGGAGCCAAGCGAGAGGCCGGCGCTGTTCGCCGGCACAGTGGCGATCGACGCGGCGGCCACGGACAAAGGGCCCGATGTGTCAGCCACTACTCCGCCGGCCGGAGCGCAGTCAGCCTCGGAGGGCCAAGAGGTTCCGCCATGGGAGGGAGGTAACCCCTCTCGTCCAGCGAAAGGTGAACCGCTGCCCGACGCCATGGAAGACATGCTTTCGATGGTGGGCATGGTGAATTCACCCGCAACCCGGCAGGACGCTGAAGCACCTTCGGAGCCGGTGTCTGCCGCGCGTACTGAAGCGACGACCTTGACCGCACCTCAGCGTTCGTCCCCAGCGCCCAAGCCCACGACAGCGCCATCCGGAGAGCACTTCATGGCGTGGCTGAAACAAGGCATCGCTTCCCGCCGGCTCATCATCAACGACGCGAAAGCGCTCGTGCATACCGCGAGCGGCACCGCCTACCTGGTCAGCCCCGGCGTATTCCAGCGCTATGCGCAGGAGCATCCGCAAGTCAGCGCGCTGGCCAAGCAGGAGAGCCAGCAAGACTGGCAGTGGATACAAAAGCGCTTCGAGAGGCTGCAGCTGCATCGCAAGCAACCGAACGGCCTGAACATCTGGACCTGTGAAGTAACCGGGCCTAGAAAATCCCGCCGTCTGCATGGATACCTTCTGGAAGATCCGAGCCTGCTTTTCTCGGAAACGCCTCCGAGCAATCCCTATCTATCCCTGTTGGGTGAGACCAGACACTGCGAACAGACTTCAGGAAAGCAAGGGGCGTCAACATGACCTCCTCAATTTCGCCGGGGCAGTCTATTGCCGCCAAAGCGCACCTTTATTCAGACAGAGCCAAAGGCCCGATGAGCGCAGCGATGATGGAACAAGGCAGCGCCTCTCCCGTCTCTGGGCTGCACTACGCCGGCAAGAAGCATAAGGTCATCGCTCCCGACCGGGAGATTGTCTTCGAGTTCTCGCAGGACTGTCTGGACTCGGGCCGATTCGCTCCTTGACACCACAAATACAGCTAACAGGAAAGAGCATTCATGAAGTCGATCAACGTTGAAGTCGGAGGGCTTGTATCGAGCCTGAGCGGTGAGGGAGTGCGCCGCAAGCTGCTGTATCTTCACGGCGTCCATAATGCGGATGCCAACTATGTTGCGGGAAGCGCAACGATTCATCTCGACGAGCGATGCCTCAGGGTCAAGGATCTGCGCCATTGCATCTCCGAATGCGGCTATCCGGCACCGAAGCTCACCCGGACTACTGCCGCAGATGGGGCAGTGCCAAGTCAAATCTTGTGACAAGCTCGCTGGAGGTCACGGCAACAGAACCACCATGCGCCTCCGCAATCGATTTCACGATGGCAAGGCCAAGACCGGCGCCCGCCGTATTTCGTTGCCGTGCCGGATCAACTCGGTAGAATCGATTGAAGAGCTTTGGTAGATCGGGCTCAGGAATTTTCTCACCGGGATTGACCACACTGATCGTTGTCCACTGCTCATCCTGCGAGAGCAAGACCGTGATGCTCTTCCCGCGAGGAGTGTGTCGAATTGCGTTCGAGAGAAGATTGTTCAGCGCCCGGGTGAGCATTTCCCGATCCGCCGCTATGCTGCCGATCGCCCCTTTAACGCCAAGCGTAATGCCGCTATCTTCTGCCAGCGCCTCGAAATAGTCGAACAGACTCCGCACCAATTCGGACAGATCAATTGTAGACAAGCGCAAGTTGCGGGGATCATTTTCCGTTTGGGCAAGAAACAGCATGTCTCCAATCATGCGTCCCATCCGATCAAACTCTTCCAAATTTGAATAGAGGATTTCTCTGTATTCCTCGTTGCTGCGCGGCTGGCCAAGCGCTACGTGAGTCTGCGTGACCAGGTTGGTGACGGGCGTGCGCAACTCGTGCGCTATGTCTGCGGAAAAGTGTGATAGCCGGGTGAAGCCTTCCTCGATTCTCGCCAACATATCGTTGAAGGCGAATACCAGTTCCGCCAGTTCGATCGGCACATCCCGAGGATCCAGCCTCACATCCAGCTTTGAAGAGCGAATCGCCCGAATCTCTTCATTGACCTTGCGAATCGGCAGGTGGCCCCACTGCACCGCCAGCCAAGCCACACCGAGCGCCAGGCACATGACCAAGCCGGTTGCCCACCAGAGCATGCGCTTGAACTCCGCCAGGAAGTCGAGATGAAAGCCGATGTCCATGGCAGCGACGATGCGGTAGCCGGGCGCCGCTGAATCGTCAGCAGGCAGTTGCAGCACCACACCTCGATATGACCTCTGATCCTCCTGCCACACGATCAAATCGTCAGCGGTGATGCGGTTGACCAACTTTTTGCTACTGGCAAGTTTAGACAGGTCAGGACCGGGCGTGGCATAGATGCTATTGCCAGCCCCATCGTAGACGCCGTACGTCATCCCATGATGTCCTGCGACTGCGTTGGCCAAGTGTTGCTTCAGTTCGTCGCTTGCGATGTCACTTGCAAGCTGGTGCAAGGGCTGAGCCAAAGCGGTTGTCACTGCCTCCAGTTCGTGGGCATCCTGTTGAGCAAAGTGGTGCTCCAACGACCGGAGAATGACCCAATTGAACACAAGAAACACCAAGGTCGTGGCGATACCAACGAGGGCCGTGACCCTCAATGCAAGCGACGCTGGACGGCTTTGCCGCGGCTTATGGCGCAGGGGCATCATCGGGCGCATCGAGCGTGTATCCCATTCCACGCACGGTGTGGATGAGCTTCGGATTGAACGCATCGTCTATCTTCGCGCGTAGACGGCGGATGGCTACATCGATGACGTTGCTGTCGCTGTCGAAATTCATGTCCCATACCTGCGACGCGATCAGAGACCGTGGAAGGACCTCCCCCTGGCGACGGGCCAGGAGCTCAAGCAACGCGAACTCCTTGCTGGTGAGATTGATGCGTTGGCCAGCGCGCGTTGCGCGCCGGCGCGCCAAGTCCAGCACCAAATCGGCAACCTGGATGCGATCAGGCTGGCTCGGAGCGCTTCCGCGTCGCAGCAGCGTCCGCACCCGCGCCAGCAACTCAGAGAACGCGAATGGCTTGACGAGGTAGTCGTCCGCTCCCAGTTCCAATCCCTTGACACGGTCGTCTACACCGCCACGCGCCGTCAGAAAGAGCACAGGGACCTGTTTACCGGCATCTCGAAGGGCACGCACGATGCGCCAGCCATCGACATCCGGCAGCATGACATCCAAGACCACCAGATCGTATGTCTCGCCCATGGCCAGGT
Organism: Bordetella ansorpii; assembly: GCF_900078705.1. GTDB lineage: Bacteria > Pseudomonadota > Gammaproteobacteria > Burkholderiales > Burkholderiaceae_B > Bordetella > Bordetella ansorpii_A. The sequence continues at coordinate 114,919 of NZ_FKIF01000006.1, read as the reverse complement.
GGTGTCCGTCCAATCCGTTGCGCGCCAGATCCACGACGAATCCCGCCTCCATGAGACCTTGGCGGACGTAATCCGCCGTCTTGTTCTCGTCTTCAACGACCAGCAGTTTCATCGCATGTCCCATGAAATCGCTACGGCGCGGAAAAATAGCCGCTCACGATGTACGCATTCATCCACTTTCAATCAGCAATTTACTGGTTGCCAGCTTCCACGAACATGACACGAACATTACATGAATGTAATTCAGGGGTCATTCGATGGAAAGTGCCCAACCCATAGCATGACCTGCATTGCGTCGAACTGTGCCGCTCAGGATGGGGTGGCGTTTAGAACGACTTCCGAGTCATCTATGGAGGATTTCAGGCCATGCCGCCTCGTTCACCCTTTTTTATCGTGCCCACACAGGGCCTTTCTCGTCGGCGTTTCGTCCAAGGGTTAGCCGCCGGCGGCGTTCTCGCTGGGCTGTCCACGCCGGCGTTCAAGGCATTTGCCCAGCAAGGCTCCGCGACGCGCGGTGCCGCCCCTGTGCTGAAGGGCACCGAGTTCGACTTGGTGATCGCCGAATCGCCCGTGAACTTCACGGGCAAGCCAGGCGTGGCTACGACCATCAACGGCTCGCTGCCGGCACCGACATTGCGTTGGCGCGAGGGTGACACCGTCACAATCCGTGTAACCAACAAGCTGCGTGAAGCCACATCCATTCACTGGCACGGGATCATCCTGCCGTATCAGATGGATGGCGTGCCGGGCATCAGCTTCAATGGCATCGCTCCCGGCGAGACCTTCACGTACCGCTTCAAGGTTCAGCAGAGCGGCTCCTACTGGTACCACTCGCACTCCGGCTTCCAGGAACTCACGGGCATGTACGGGGCGATCATCATCGACCCCGCTGGCGCCGAGACCATCCACGCCGACCGTGACCACGTGCTGCTGTTCTCGGATTGGACCGACGAAGACCCGATGCGGGTGTTCACCAAGCTCAAGTCCCAAAGCGACTATTACAACTACAACCAACCTACCGTCTTCGACTTCTTCCGGGACGCCTCGCGCGAAGGCACGGCCGCTGCGATCGACAAGCGCAAGATGTGGAACGAGATGCGGATGAATCCGACGGATCTCGCAGATCTGTCTGCCGCCACGCTGACCTATCTGGCCAACGGCGTCACCCCCGCCGGCAATTGGACGGCGCTGTTCCGACCGGGTGAGCGCGTGCGGCTGCGCATGGTCAACGGTGCGGGCAACACCTTCTACGACGTACGCATTCCAGGACTGAAACTCACGGTGGTGCACGTCGATGGTGTTGACGTGGAGCCGGTGACCGTCGATGAGTTCCGATTCGGTCCTGGCGAAACCGTCGATGTGATCGTCCAGCCACGGGATGACGCTTACACGATCTTCGCCCAGGCGATGGACCGGACAGGCTACGCGCGTGCCACGCTGGCCGTGCGTGAAGGTCTTCAAGCTCCCGTGCCTGCCCTCGATCCGGTCGAATGGCTGACCATGAACGACATGATGGGCGGCATGATGGGGGGCATGGACCATGGCGGGTCCGGCCAGGCCATGGAGATGACCGGGATGACCGGGATGACCGGGATGACGGGCATGACGGGCATGACCGGGATGACCGGGATGGGCTCGGGTTCGATGTCCGGGATGGATCATGGGGCGATGGCAGGCATGAATCACGGCGCCATGAACCACGGTGGCATGGCGATGGATCACAGCCAACACGCCGCGGCGGCGGGGGGACTGGCCGTGCCCAGCACTACTGCTCGCCACGCTCGCACCGAGTATGGTTCCAGCACGGACATGCGCGTTGACATGGCGCGCACCAACCTCGATGACCCCGGCATCGGACTGCGCAACAACGGTCGGCGCGTGTTGACCCTCGCGGATCTGCATACCCCGTCGGGGCCGTTGGACAAGAGAGGCCCTGGTCGGGAGGTCGAACTGCACCTCACGGGCAACATGGAACGCTACGCATGGTCCCTGGACGGACTGGAGTTCGGAAAGTCCACGCCGGTGCACTTCAAACACGGTGAGCGGCTGCGGGTCATTCTGCACAACGACACCATGATGACCCATCCCATGCACTTGCACGGCATGTGGAGCGAGCTGGAAAGCCCCGACGGTCGCTTCCTGGCGCGCCGCCACACCCTGCCGGTGCAACCGGCACAACGCATCAGTTTCCTGGTGACAGCCGACGCGCTCGGCCGCTGGGCTTGGCACTGCCACCTGATGTTCCACATGGATGCCGGCATGTTCCGCGAAGTCGTGGTGTCTTGAACCCAGCGCACAAGGAAGACCAAGAATGTCCAAAGCACTCCCCACTCGCGCACTGGCCACGACGCTCCTGGCCCTGGTAAGCGTCGCCGCCCAGGCACAAGCACAGAACGACCATGCAGCGCACGGCCAGACCGACGCTCAAACGGCCGCGCCATCCACTCAGACCGTGCCTCCTGCCGCCGATCCGCACGCGGGTCACGCGGCGCCGGCGAGCGGCTCCACCGCAGCCCCGGCCATGGATCACGGCAACATGCAGATGCAGGGCGGGTCGGCGCCTCCTGACGCCCGCGATCCGCATGGCTACTCCAATGGCCTGACATTGGGATCGGGCGACTACGCCGTACCCGGTGTGCCGCGGCTGATGCTGGCCGACGAACACAGGTTCTTCTCGTTGCGCGGCGAAACCCTGGAACGCCGCTTCACGCGCAAAGGGGACGATTCCACGGCCTACGACCTCCAGGCTTGGTATGGGACGACCTACAACAAGGCCGTCGTGAAGGCCGAAGGCGATATCGCCAAAGGAAAGCTCGAAGAATCGCGTACCGAGCTTCTCTGGGGGCACGCCGTCGCACCGTACTGGGACACCCAGCTCGGCGTTCGGGTGGATAACGGAGAAGGCCCGAGCCGTCAATGGTTGGCTTTCGGCATCCAGGGCCTCGCCCCCTACTGGTTCGAGCTGGAGGCGACGGGCTACGTGGGAAGTGGCGGACGTACGGCGCTGCGTGTCGAAGGCAGCTACGAGCTGCTGCTGACCCAGCGACTGATTCTGGAGCCTCGTGCCGAATTGCAGTTCTATGGCAAGGACGACCCGGAACGCGGTATCGGCAAGGGCTTGGCCGAAGCGTCTGCTGGCTTGCGCCTGCGCTATGAATTCAGTCGCCAGTTCGCCCCCTACATCGGCGTGGAACGGGCGGGCAGCTTCGGACGCACAGCGGACTATGTGCGTGCCGAAGGTGGCCGCGCGCAGCAGACGCGCTGGGTGGCTGGCGTGCGATTCTGGTTCTAGAACCTTGTGGGTTTGATCATCTGATGAGAGGCAATCTATGAACATGCACTACGACAGAAGCCAGGGCAAAGTGCCGAGACGCCAAGCATTGATCGCTGGCTTGTTGGTGATGGCACTCGCAGGACCGAGCCTGGCGCAGAGCCGACCGATCGCCAAGGTGTGGAAGGACCCGAGCTGCGGTTGCTGCAAGGACTGGGTCTCACACCTGCAAGGCGCAGGCTTCGATGTGCAGGTTCTTGACACCGGGAACACGGCAGCGCGCACGCGGCTGGGCATCCCGCAGAAGTACGGTTCGTGCCACACGGCGCAGATCGGCGGCTATGCCATCGAGGGTCATGTGCCTGCCTCGGACATTCAACGCTTGCTGCGCGAAGCCCCGCAGGCCATCGGCCTCGCGGCGCCGGGCATGCCGGTCGGTTCGCCCGGCATGGATGGTCCGGCCTATGGTGGACGCAAGGACGCCTACGACGTGCTGCTGATCGGGAAAAACGGTAGTAGCACGGTCTATCAGTCGCATCTCTGACCATCCATCAACTCTTTTCCGTGGAGATATGCCATGCAGCATCAGCACACACAGACCCCCAGCGATCGTCCCCGGTTCTGGCGATCGCGCTACGGCGTGGCGTTCCTCATCATCGCCGCTGTCGCCGCGTATTTCCTGCTCAAGGAGCACACGGCACATGTTGCCGGCTATCTCCCCTTCCTGCTGCTGGCGGCTTGTCCGCTGATGCACCTGTTCATGCACCGTGGTCACGGCCACGGCGGACACGATCATGCCGCGCGTCAGGGTGAGGAAGGTGCCGCACCCGCCAAGGAGCAGAAGCAATGAGTCGCGTGCTCGCACAGTGCGAGCACGCGACGCCGCGCTTGTCTCCTTGCGCGCCTGCGGCCTGCTGCGATCACCAGACACCAACGGTTAACGGCGGAGGGCACTTGTCACTATGAATTCACCCAGCAAGTCTTCAGGACATGAGCACGCAGGCATGGCGGCGGGTGCCACAACGTCCGGCCCGCATAAGCACCACCATCACGCCAGCCATGCCGGCAGTGACGACGCGGGCGGGTCCTCAAGCCACTCGCAGCCCGATGCCGCGACGCGCGATCCGGTGTGTGGCATGGCGGTCACGGCGGCGTCGGAGCACCGCTCCACGCACTTGGGGAACACGTACTTGTTTTGCAGCACCGGATGCAAGGCCAAATTCGACACCGATCCGGCGCGATATGCCAGCGGTGGCGCGGGCATAGGCACAGGCAGCGGCCATGCGCCGCATCACCATGCCAGCACCGCAGTTTCACCGGCCCCGGCGGCATCGCCAACCGCACCCGGAACGATCTACACCTGCCCGATGCACCCGGAGATCCGCCAGGATCATCCGGGAACCTGCCCCAAGTGCGGGATGACGCTGGAGCCCCTGCTGCCCGACCTCGACGACGACAACCCGGAGTTGCGTGACTTCTCGCGTCGCTTCTGGTGGACCTTGCCGTTGACGCTCGTGGTTCTGGCGCTGGCGATGCTGGGTGAGCGGCTGCACCTGATGGACATGGCCACGCAGAGCTGGGTCGAGTTGGTGCTGTCGTTGCCGATCGTGCTGTGGGCCGGCTGGCCCTTCTTCTCCCGCGGCTGGCTGTCCGTGGTCAACCGCAGCCCGAACATGTGGACGCTGATCGGCCTGGGAACAGGTGCGGCATTCATCTACAGCGTCGTGGCAACCGTTGCGCCAGAAGTGTTTCCGGCATCCTTCATGTCCATGGGACGGGTCGGCGTGTATTTCGAGGCCGCCGCCGTCATCATCTCGCTGACACTGCTCGGCCAGGTGCTGGAACTCAAGGCGCGCTCCCAGACTTCGGCGGCCATCAAGTCGCTGCTGGGGCTGGCGCCCAAGACCGCGCGGCGCATCAATGCGGACGGCAGCGAGGAAGACGTGCCGCTCAGCCATGTGCACGTCGGCGATCTGCTGCGCATCCGACCCGGCGAGAAGGTGCCGGTGGATGGCATCGTGCACGAGGGCAGCAGCTCGATTGACGAATCCATGCTGACCGGCGAACCGCTGCCCGTAAGCAAGCGCGCGGGCGACAAGGTCATCGGGGCCACACTCAACACCAGCGGCGCGCTGGTCATGCGTTCGGAGCGGATCGGCTCGGACACCGTTCTGTCGCAGATCGTCCAGATGGTCGCCCAGGCGCAGCGTTCCAAGGCGCCGATGCAACGCATGGCCGATGTCGTTGCCGGCTACTTCGTGATGGCCGTCGTTGCCATTGCGGTCACGACGCTCTTTGTATGGGGATTCTTCGGGCCGCAGCCCACCTGGGTCTATGGACTCATCAATGCGGTGGCCGTTCTGATCATCGCCTGCCCGTGCGCGCTGGGTCTGGCCACGCCGATGTCGATCATGGTCGCAACGGGCCGTGGCGCCACGCAGGGCGTGCTATTCCGCGATGCCGCGGCGATCGAGAATCTTCGCAAGGTCGATACCCTCGTCATCGACAAGACAGGAACCCTGACCGAAGGCCGACCTGCTTTCGATCAGGTCGTCGCAGCACGCGGCTTTACGAACGATGAGGTGCTGCGTCTTGCGGCCAGCCTGGACCAGGGCAGTGAACACCCCCTGGCCGACGCCATCGTGCAGGCCGCGCGTGCCCAGGGCCTCCAACTCGTGAAGCCTCAGAGCTTTGAATCGGGAACCGGCATCGGCGTGCGCGGAAAGGTTGAGCACCGGCAACTGGCGTTGGGCAACACAGTGCTGATGGAACAGTCTGGCGTATCGGTGGAACCGCTCGTACCCCAGGCCGAAGCTCTGCGCGGCGAAGGGGCAAGCGTCATGTACTTGGCTGTGGACGGGCAGCTCGCGGGCTTGCTCGCCGTATCCGATCCGGTCAAGGGCAGCACCCCCGAGGCCCTGGCCGCGTTGAAGGCTGCGGGCCTGCGGGTCATCATGGCCACCGGGGACGGGCAGACCACCGCCAAAGCCGTCGGTGCACGCCTAGGCATCGACGAGGTGCATGGTGAGGTCAAGCCGGCGGACAAGCTCATGTTGATCGAGCGGCTGCAGAAAGAAGGACGCATCGTCGCCATGGCCGGAGACGGCATCAACGACGCGCCGGCCTTGGCGAAGGCAGACGTGGGCATCGCCATGGGAACGGGGACCGACGTGGCGATGAACAGCGCCCAGGTCACGCTGGTCAAGGGCGACCTGCGTGGCATCGCTGTCGCTCGCACGCTCTCGGTGAGTACCGTGCGCAACATGAAGCAGAACCTCATGTTCGCCTTCCTCTACAACGCGCTGGGCATCCCCATCGCCGCCGGGGTTCTCTATCCCCTCACGGGCTGGCTGCTGTCGCCGCTGATCGCAGCATTGGCGATGAGCCTGAGTTCGGCGTCGGTCGTTGGCAACGCCTTGCGCCTGAGAGCGAGCCGACTGTGACCGGATTTTCTTTCTGAACCTACAGGAGCCTGCTATCGCCCAGCGAACCGTTTCTTTCGTTCCACGCCGTTGCGAAGGTGCAAGCCTTATCTCGGCACTTCGTTCTTAAACCACTCCTCACACATCAAGGTAGAAATCTCTATGACCCGTTCACATTTCATCGCCAAGCTCGTCGCGCCGATCGCTGCTGGTCTGTTCGCCACCGCCGCATTCGCGCATCCTTCGCTGGTGTCTTCAACGCCAGCCGACAAGTCGCAGGTTTCCGCGCCAGCCACCATCGAGCTGAAGTTCTCCGAAACGCTGGTGCCGCAGTTCTCCGCCGCGAGCCTTGTCATGACTGGCATGCCGGGAATGGCGAGCCATGGCCCGATGAAGATCAACGCCAGCGTCGCGGGTGCCGGCGACGGCAAGACCATGGTCATCACGCCAGCACAGGCGCTCCAGCCCGGCGACTATCGCGTCGAATGGCGTGCCGTCTCCTCGGACACGCATCCGATCACGGGTAACGTCACCTTCAAGGTGAAGTAAGCCCATGGCCGGGGATTGGTTGACCATCGTCCTGCGCCTGGCGCTTTATCTGGACCTGGCGGCGGCGTTTGGCGTCGCCATGTTCGGACTCTATGCTTTGGGCAACGACGAGCGATCCTCGACGATCTCGCGCCGCTATCGCGTCCTCATTGGCGCATCCGCTGCCATCGGCATTGCCCTGTCGATGTGGGGCATGACGGTCATGGCCAAGGCCATGTCCGGCGCCCAAAGCTACGCGGAGCTGTCAACGCACGTTTTCGACATGCTCATTACGGGCACGCACATGGGCATCGCCTGGTGCATTCGCATCCTCGCGCTGTTGGTGTGTGTGCTCGTCGCAATGTTGAAATTGAACGCTACCTTGCGATTTGCAGTGATGGCGCTCTCCACCGGCGTGGCGCTGGCGACCCTTGCGTGGGCAGGCCACGGCGCCATGGACGACGGCGTTCGCGGCTACATCCATCTTGCGTCGGATATCACCCACCTCTGGGCAGCGGGCGCTTGGGTGGGCGCATTGTTGGCGTTCTTGATGCTGGCATCCCACAAGCGGGATGTCGCGCAAGACCCGGTAGCGGTCCTCAGTCGGACGTCGAATGGCTTTGCTCGCATAGGTACAGCGATCGTGGCTGCACTCGTCGTGAGTGGAACTCTCAATTACCTGTTGATCGCCGGACCATCGTTTGATCCGCTCATCTCGACGCTGTATGGCCGGCTGCTGATGGTAAAGCTCCTGCTTTTCGCAGGCATGCTGGCGTTGGCTGCTGCCAATCGGTATCGGTTGAGCCCGAGCCTGGAGGCAGCTTTGAAGGCAGGCAATCGCGCACAGGCAGTCATCAAGCTTAGGCAGAGTCTGTTCACGGAGGCAACCTTGGCCGTTTTGGTTCTGGCGAGCGTTGCATGGCTTGGCATCTTGTCTCCCACTGGAACCTAATCCTTCATGGGCGGCAGATGACAGCGCATGAATTGAATGTAATGCACGGGTAAGCCCTCTGTAGACCGCCTGCTTCTACATTTAACGACGCGGCGCAAGTTGTCGTCGTTTTTACAAAGGAGTCGATCATGAAATCGCAAATTGTCATTGCCGCCCTGTTGAGCGCTCTCTCCGTGCCAGCCTTCGCCGGTCATGCAGCAGCCCAAGCAGCCAAGGAGATGGTTCCCTTGGCTGACGGGGGAACGCTGTACATCTTCAAGGACGGAAAGATGGCACAGGAAAGCCGCTTCGGGCGCGCCGTCTATCTCAATGTCGGGGCTTCGGTGTCGACGAAGGATGGGCGCAACATCGCGATCACCAGCAATGAAGTCGCTCGCCTCGGGTCGCTGCTACAAAAAGAGCACGGCGGATGACGCCGCGGGTGCGCGGTGCTTTTCAAAGCTTCTGCACAGTGTGACAGAGACGCGCGCCCTGATTGGGCGCGCGCGCTTTGGACGCGTCACGAGCAACCACGAGCGCTCAAGATGCCAGTTTTTGCGATGTCAAGCGCATCAACTTCCCTGGAATGGATCCAGTCTCCCCATCCACCGTGATTCGTCCACGGGACATCTGGCGCGAAGGAGAACCTGCGAGGAGCCCGATTTATGGAGTTGCGTCATCTACGATGCTTTGTCGTCTTGGCAGAGGAGTTGCATTTCACGCGGGCGGCCGAGAGGCTGCACATAGAGCAACCCCCCTTGTCTCGCGCGATCAAGGAATTGGAAGATGAGCTTGGGGTCACGCTGTTTGACCGCGACCGCAGGGGCACACGGCTGACCGTGGCGGGGGCGGCATTCTTGCAGGACACCCGCCGACTCTTCACTGTCCTGGAGCAAGCGCGTGAGAATGCCAGAGCCATTGCCGCGGGCCTGAGGGGCAGCCTGCGCATTGCAATTTCCGATGGTGCGATGGACCCACGACTATCGGCGTTCCTAGCTCGTTGCCACGCGGAAGAGCCCGAGGTCGAGATACGTCTCTCCGAGGTACCGCTGACCGAGCAGATACGGGGCCTACGGTCTGGCGACTTCACGATCGGATTTGCACACGCGGCGGATGTTGGCGAAGGCATCGTGGCTGAACCGATCTGGCGAGACCCGATTGTGATCGCCGTGCCAGCGCGGCACTCGCTTCTTGCGCACAAGCAAGTTCCGCTCAACGAACTTCAGGGTCACCCACTGGTTCTGTGCGACAAACTGGCCTGCGAAGGCTACTGCCGAGAACTAAATCGGCTGCTACAGGTTCTGGAACACAGGCTCAACGTTGTCGAAGAAGTGTCGTCGCTGGACATGATGCTAACGCTGGTCGGCGCAGGCTATGGGATTGGTTTCATGACAGCGACCAAGATTCCCATCAGCCAGAGGCCGGACGTGGTGATTCGCCCTCTGGCGCAGGACACGGCGGTAATCACAACCTATCTGCTTCGGCCAGAAAGCAGCAACTCATCGGTTTCACTGGATCGCTTCATCGAACGTCTGCGAGGACCTCCGGATGACTAAAGCGTCAATGCCTATCTGAATCGTGCGCCGCGGCACGAAGATTGCGTTCTGCTGCGCTGACGAGTTCCGCAGCACTAAGCTTGAGTCCGGCGGCGATTCTTAAGATCAGAGCGAGAGTGGGCATGTGCTCCCCACGCTCTATTTTGCCCATGTGCGATCGCTCGATCCCTGCTTTCGCAGCCAGTTCTTCCTGAGCAATACCTTGCGTCAGGCGGGCGACACGAACGGCCGCTCCGAATGCCAACGCTGGCTCGGCGTCGAAAGTGGTAGTGCCTGGGGGACGGCCTCGTCGGACAGTTCGCTTCTCCATCCTTGGAAGCGTCGAACAGCCCCGACAATTTAACCACGTTAAGTTTAACTCAAACTAGCTATCATGAAGACTTTCCATCCTTGTCTTATCGCTTCTTGGGGCCTCTCATGCACGACGCCACCAGCCCACGCCCACAGCTCAGGCTCGCCATAGCGCCTGGTGTGGCCTCTTCGAACCTAGCTGCATTGCTTGCCCTGCAGCGCGCGGAGGAGCCCGATGTTTCTATGGAATTTAATGAGGTTACGACGAGCGATCTCATTACAGGCCTCTACAAACGGCGCTTCGACGTCGGCCTTTCTCTGAAGCAGGTGAGCGATTCTTCGCTGAAGAGTCTTTCTCTTTGGTTTGAGGCGACAGCTCTTGCCACGCCGCTGCGATACCCACTGCTCCGGCAGCAGTCAATCAGAATAGATGAACTTAAGGAGCACTCCGTGTTTCGATGGAAGGCCGAATATTCTCCTTCGCTGGACCAGTACCTGTCCTCCATGTCATCAACGGAAAGGCCAAATGTCCAGCATGTCAGTTCTTTTGAGATGTTGTTGCTCTGGGTCGCAGCTGGATATGGCGTAGGGATTTCTTCGCGATCACGCATTGAAACCGCTAGCCAGTGCGGAATCTGCACGCGTCCAATAGCCGATGGCCCCTACGAGGTCATTACGCACCTGCAGCGACTCTCGGGACAGACGAATCTTGTAGCTGATCGATTTGTGATATTGCCCCCGTTTCTCGTAGTCCTTAGCCTCGGGTTCAGGCAGCGACCTTATATTGGCTCGCATGCCAGCGTTCTTCATATTCCATCGGACTCGTATAGCCCAATGCCGAATGCAGTCGTCGGTGGTTATAGAATGTTATCCAGTCCATCACAGCAGCCGTAGCGACTCGGTGGGAAGCGAATTTCCGCCCCTCCAAACTCGCCAGCTTGAGGCGGGCCCAGAAGCTTTCTATCGGGGCGTTATCCCAACAATCCCCCTTCCTGCTCATTGAGGCACGTATCTGCCGGGTGCGCAATATTTGCTGGAACTCATGGCTGCAATATTGACTACCTCTGTCGCTATCGAATATCAGCCCAGGCGCCGGCAGTCTGCGCAGGTACGCCATTTCCAGGGCATCCTTCACCAGGCTGGTCTGCATGTGGGGCTTGATGCTCCATCCTACGATCTTTCGACTGAACAAGTCGAGCACGGTCGCCAGATACAGCCAACCCTGCTCTGTCGGCAAATACGTGATGTCACCACACCAGATCTGATCTGGTGCAGGAGGATTGAATTGCCGCTGTACCAGATTCGGGGCCACCGGCAGCGCATGCTTGCTGTCGGTCGTGGAAGCATACTTGCGTTTGACCCTGCCACGCACGCCATGGGCTTGCATCAGCAGCCGCACCCGTTCCTTGCCTACACGCAGCCCTCGGCGACGCAGCTCCTGATGGATTCGTGGCCAACCATATTCCCCCTTGACCTCGCGGTGGATGGCTCGGATGTGAACCAACACCCGCTCATCCGGCAGCCGCCTGCGCGTCGGTCCGCCGCAACAGCGCTGCCAACCGTAGTAGCCGCTCTCACTGACTCCCAGCACCCGGCAAATCGCCCGGACAGGCCAGTGGCCCTTCATTTCTTGAATCCAGGCGTACTTTGCAGCGTGTCCTGCGCAAAGTACGCCGCGGCTTTTTTTGCTATATCGCGCTCCATCCTCAGCTGCACGACCTCCGCCCGTAAACGGGCAATCTCCATTTGCTCGGCCGACACAGCACCGGGAGCCGTCGTCGGTGTTGCGACGACACCCAGCTCACCGCGTTGTTGCTGGCGAACCCAATTACCTAAACTGGCCTTTGGGATGCCCAGCGAGCTGGCCACCGAGCCCACAGACGCCCCCGCCAGCACCTGCCGGACACTTTCCTCTTTGAATTCCTGCGTGTACCTTGCACGCCTTCTCGAATCTGACATTCCTTGCTCCTTCTTTCCAATTTAACTGGAACTAAGGACTCCGTCATTCGGGGGCAAGCTCATATCGGTACGTCGCCAAGATCGACGCCGAGAACGAGGAGATCGCAAACTGGCTGCTTCGCCTGACGGACAACCACCGCAACTGGGGCTTTGGGTTGTGCTTTCTGTACCTGCGTAATGTCCGCGGCTTCCGGTGGAACCACAAGCGTGTGTACCGGATCTACCGCGAGCTCGAATTGAACTTGCGGATCAAACCGCGCAAACGGCTGGTTCGGCAGGCGCCCGAGTCGTTGACGGTACCGTCCCAGGTCAACCAGGTGTGGTCGATGGACTTCATGCACGACCAACTTGCCGACGGACGTAGCATCCGAGTGCTGAACGTGATCGACGACTTTAACCGCGAGGCGCTGGGCATCGAGGTCGACTTCTCGCTGCCTTCAGAACGTGTGATTCGCACGCTCAAGCAGATCATTGGCTGGCGAGGAAAACCCTCGGCGATTCGTTGCGACAACGGTCCGGAGTACCTGAGTGCGGCCATTGTGCAGTGGGCAGGCACATGGGGCATCAAGCTCGAATATATTCAACCGGGCCGACCCCAGCAGAACGCCTACGTCGAGCGATTCAACCGGACCGTTCGCTACGAATGGCTGTCCCAATATCATTGGGACGATCTGGATCACGTTCAGCGTGTCGCCACGCAGTGGATGTGGTCCTACAATCACGAGCGCCCGAACATGGCACTGGGCGGATTTACCCCGAAACAGCGGCTCGCCATGGCCGCATAGCGTTCCTACTTCTGGCAAACGCTAAAAATGGGGGGATTACCCGTCGACGCGCTAGCGCTTGAAGGCAAGCAAAAGGACACCGCCGGCGACCATAGCGATACCGAACCATTCACGTAGCGACGGCCGCTCACCCAAGAATGTGAATGCAAACACGGCAACCAGGACTAGACTAAGCTTATCAACGGGCGCCACCTTGGAGGCGTCGCCTATTTTGAGGGCACGAAAATAACATACCCAAGACGCCCCTGTCGCCAGGCCAGACAATCCAAGAAATAGCCAGGTCTTGGGCGAAAGCTCTAGTGGATTGGCCCATTTACCCGTGTAAACCACGAACAAAGACAGTACAACGATAATTATCACCGTACGGATCAATGTGGCTAGATCCGAATCGACGTCTTGAATACCAATCTTGGCAAAAATGGCGGTTAGTGCCGCAAAAACGGCAGATAAAAGTGCCCAAAAAAACCACCCGGTAGATGTCGCCATATTTTCCAAACCTTGTAAGGCCCGTGGTGAACGGGCAGACACACAGCACCGCGCGGTTATGCGCCCGCTAGCGAGTTAATTCATGTGGGCAGGTACAAATCCAGCGGAGTGGCTACAACATTTTGATATTAAATTGATAAATAGTTGATAATTTCTTGTTTGTAACTGTTCTACCCTGCCGTATACGAACACAACGCAGGCGAGACATGTCACCCTTAAACCGTTCTCAAGCTACTGTCGGCATAAGCCAACGCCTTGACGGACAATCGATCCCGATAAGGCTGTGCCACTCCAAAGAAAATCCAAAGAATATATATTCAAGGTTTTCGTATGGGCCTAACGCTAGAACGGTCGTTCAGCGACCTCTCGTACATAGCGTCAAAGAAACAATCCTTACCTCGACAAAAACGCCAGAACTGGCGGAAACGATCCCGAACGATCATTCCGAATCCTCCAGCGAAGACAAGCTGGAATTGTCCATTGTCCTCCCCCTGCGCAATGAATCTGAGGTTATTGTCCAAATATACCGGCAACTAACAACGGTTATCATGCCACTGGAGATTCGCTATGAGCTGGTGTTCGTAGACGACGGTAGTAACGATAACACCATTGATGAGCTGTCGAACATTGCACGTGACGATCCGTTCGTTGTCGTGGTTGTCCTTACTCGCCATTTTGGGAAAGAAGCGGCCCTAGCCGCCGGATTGGCCGAAGCAAGCGGCCAAGCGGTCGTCATCATGGATGCGGACTTACAAGACCCCCCTGAACGTATCCCCGAAATGCTAACGGCATGGCGCGAGGGCGCCGATGTGGTGCACATGCGTCGCCAGCATAAGATCGCTAGCTCAACACTCGGACGGTTGGGGAGCCGTAGTCTTCACCGTATACTGGACGCGATCGGGGATGTGGGGATGCCCGAAAGCCGCGTCGACTTCATGCTTTATAGTCGAAAGGCTGTGGACGCCCTGAGTCTCGTGGTCCATCGAAAGCGGTATATGCAGGCAATGTTCGACTGGGTAGGCGCGAGCCAAATCGTCATCGAGTATGAGAGGCTGCCACGCGCCGCGGGTTACTCCAAATGGTGTCTCCCGACGTTTCTAGGATTCTACCCAGATGGCACCAGCAACTATCTCGATGCGATGCTGCGGGTCATGATGTCCCTCGGACTGTTAGGCACGCTAACCAGTCTGCTCTATGTTTGCTACAACATTATAAAAGCAACAGCGCTAGGTTCTCTTCCGGAGGTCAAACCAGTAGCAATGTCCAATCAAGTTCTATTCTGGAGCGTAGTGTTTTTTTTAGTTGGTGGTCTAGGAAAATCCATCAGCCGTGCGCGTTTTCATCCTAAACGTCCTCAATACTTGGTCAAGGAAGTTATGCGTTTTCATAGGCCCTCGTCGTTATAGTCGCTGCGAGAAGAAGACTCCGTCTTCGACACTTGGAACAAAACCGTAGGGTCGCTTTCTGACGCAACAGCCCTCCAACCACAATACTTTAACGATAAGATTATCTATGTTGAGCTTGATACTTGACTGGTTCCTTCATCTCGATACACACCTTGGCGCATTGGCCGCGAATCATGGAACCTTTGTCTACTTGGCGTTGTTTGCCGTGATTTTCATCGAGACCGGCATCGTCGTGATGCCGTTCCTTCCGGGAGACTCTCTACTATTCGTAGCCGGCGCATTAGCGGCGCAACAAGCTTTGGATCTTCCTATTCTGGTTCCATTTCTGGCTGTGGCCGCCATCGCAGGCGACACCGTGAACTACGCCGTGGGTAGTACGGTTCGCAAACGTACGGTCGATACAGCCCGGTTGCGCTTACTGAAGCCCGAGTATGTCGAACGGACGAATCTGTTTTTTGAGCGGCATGGTCGCAAGACTATCGTGCTTGCTCGCTTCGTTCCCATTGTTCGCACGATAGCACCTTTCATCGCAGCGTTTGGAAAGATGGACTATGGGATTTTCCTGAAATACAACATCATTGGAGCTCTCTTTTGGGTCGTCTCGCTTGTTGGCGCGGGTTACGCACTGGGAACCCTTCCCATTGTGAGCGATCACCTCAACACGATCTTGCTAGGTATCGTGCTGCTGTCTTTTCTGCCAGGCGTTATCAGTAAAATGAGACGTTCCATAGGGGCGAAAGAAAGAAAAGGAAACGCATGAACAACGGCTACACACTCAACAGAAAATCATACTAGATAACCGACATGTCTCTAGAGCACTCAATACGGATGCTAATCGTCGAGGATCACGCGGGTCTGGCCACCAACCTGCTAGAGTTCTTCGATAATAGCCGATATGTATTAGATTTCGCCTCCGACGGCCTGACGGCCATTCATCTGATCGCCACCAACGAATACGATGTCATTATTCTGGATGTCATGCTGCCGGGGCTGTCTGGATTTGAAGTGTGCCGCCGTATTCGGAGTGACATTCATTGCTCGACTCCAGTCATTATCATGACATCGAAAGATCAATTGCAAGACAAGGAGGAGGGCTTTACCGTTGGTGCGGACGATTACGTTGTCAAGCCATTTAATCTACGTGAATTGCAATTAAGAGTAGACGCACTATATCGACGCAAAGCTGGATTTTCCAGAACCCCGGAAATCGGCATCCCGGGAATCCACTTTAATCCCGGCACGTTTATGGTACGCACCGACAATGGAGAACAGCTCGAACTATCAGGCATAGCAGCACGCATTTTCGAGGAGCTAATCAGGGCGTACCCCAATTTTCTTTCGTACACTGAGCTTCAAGATCGGGTGTGGGGCGAGCGAGAAGTCGATATGAATACTCTGCGCACCCATGTGTACTCCCTTCGCAAGTTGCTGCAAGATACATTTCAATATCCAATGATCAAGACCATGCATGGACGTGGTTACAGACTTCTTACGCCACACCAAGATAGCTGATGCAACATAAGTCAATTTCCCGTCGGGTTTATCGCGCCATACTGGCAGTCAGTGTGGTCAGCATGGTCGTCATGGTCATGACCGTGCTGCTCGTCAACGAAGATCTTGAACACACGATGCTTGACGTGGAGTTCGCTCAAGAGCGCGACTTCATTCTCATGAACAATACGGGCGAGGACGTGCTGGTATGGGACACACCGAACCTGGCGGTGGTGTTCATCCCCTCGGGCAAGCCACGCCCTAAAGTCTTACCGCCCGTATTTCGTGGATTGCCCGACAACTATTCAGCGGAGATCAAGCTTGGGGCTGAAACCTATCTTGTGACAGTGAGCAAAGTTGAAACGGGTCTACTTTATGTTGCCAAGAACATCACGCACTTTGAAGATCGGGAAGCGCTGTTCGAAATAGCTTTGATCATTATGACGCTGGTCATTATCGCGTTCAGTTTGCTGCTTGCGGTATTGAGTAGCCGACGCATTGTTAGGCCGTTGAGGTTGTTATCCGAGCGGATAAGTCGTATTCCAGTTGGAGCTAACATGCCTCGGATGGAAACCGACTATGCGGATGCCGAATTGCATTCTATCGCGATGACATTTAATCGGTTCCTGGATGAACTTGAATCCTACGTACAAAGAGAACAGTCTCTCTTGAGTTTGGCCAGCCATGAATTGCGCACGCCAATCGCCGTAATGTCGGGTGCCATCGATATTCTGGAGCAGCGCAATCAGCTAACGCCTAACGACCAGGCCACGCTCGGGCGTGTACGCAGGTCGTGTGACGAAATGCGGGACAACGTTAGTATCTTGCTTAAGCTTGCTCGCCGCGCTTCCGCCGATCAAAATCAAGAAGTATTTGACGTAGACCTCGTTGCTCAGGAGGTAATCGAGGATCTGAAGATCAGTCACCATGCAGGAGAGCGTGTGACGCTCGACGCACAATCCCCATTGACGATCAATACGGATCCCATCATGGTGCGTATGTTGCTGCGAAATCTTATACAGAACGCCGTCCAGCATACCCAAAGCGACATACGTGTAACGATATCGGAAAACGCAATAGCAATTGAGGACCAAGGTTCTGGCCTCACCGCCGAGCAGCAAGCTATTCTTCGGGGTGAGAGAAAAATTGTATCCGACGGATCGACACTTACAGGATTAGGGCTCTATATCGTGACGCTGATGACCGAAAGGCTGGGCTGGCAACTAGATATCACGCAGAACGACAACAATGGCACGAGAATCCTCCTAAATCCGAAGGGCGGCGCCATGGGCGTCCGAAACTGAACAGTACGCTGCCAATCCGTCCATGCGTATGACGGGTCGCTCTTCAAGGATGCACTGAAGTTGCCTACACATATTGGACTTTGTGGGGCGCCCCGCCTGCCTTTCATCGTCTGTCATCTCCGAGCCTAGGAACTTCGGTTGGCACCATCATACAAAGACCTCCTGATAGCTCATGCAAGAGTCTGCCTTCCACAGCCAACAAGATCAATTTGATGAAATTTTGATTTTTTCTTGATGAATTCTTGTTGTCGCTCCTTGTACTCTTTTCGGTAGATTTACCATAACCTCAACATGGTCGCTATCTAGCATGTGATGTGCAAAAGACGGCGTATTTGTTGCCGCGCCCTTGCTGGCTAGCACTGCATGACCGATAACTCTAAATGCGTGGACATACCCTAGCTTTTATCGCTACCAGCTTTTGCTTTCTGACACTTTGCCGCCTTCTGCTTTGCGCATGGCAGTGGCAACGTATCCAAGCCGCCGGCGGCCTATGGCCGGTGCTGAAGGGCGGCCTACGCATAGACGCGGCCCAGATTGCCATGCTTTCGGGAATTCCGTTGATTCTTGGACCCTGGTTAGGCCACTATCCATTTGCCGGCACGATCACCGTGAGCTGGCTTCTCATTGCATGGTTTGTACTCGTCCTACTGGAAGCATCGACCCCGCAATTCATTTTCGAATACGATACCCGTCCCAACCGTCTCTATGTGGAATACCTCAAACATCCCAAAGAGGTTTTCAGCATGCTGTGGAAAGGATATCGGCTAGCGATTTCCGGCGCACTTTTGTCAATCGCGCTACTGATGTGGGTGGGCTACCTATTGTTCGGCCAAGATCAAGTCGATGCACCGCTCCTATGGCGGCAACGAATCTTCTACACGCTCATTGCTGTGCCCCTTATCTTCCTGGCCATTCGCGGTACGTTGGGCCACCGGCCAATCAACCCATCCACCGTGGCATACTGCGGCGACGGCATGCTCAACACGTTGCCGCTCAACTCGCTTTACAGCGTTCTCTACGCTATTTACAGCATGAAGAATGAACGTTCAGCCTCGGACGTGTACGGCAAGCTTGCCAATGAGCAAGTCAGCGAGGAGGTCAATCTGCGCGCGGGCATCATCCCGTGCTACGCCGATATTCCGTCGCTCCACATCCAAGAGCCCACATGCAAGCGAACAAAGCCGTTGAACCTGGTGATGATCGTCGAAGAGAGCCTAGGCGCTCAGTATGTGAAGAACCTCGGTGGGAGCGGGTTGACGCCCTGCATCGATGATCTGGCAACCGAAAGCTGGAACTTCAGGCGTGCCTACGCAACGGGTACGCGATCGGTTCGCGGTCTTGAGGCCCTCGTCTCAGGGTTTCCGCCCACCATTTCAGATGCCGCCTTGCGTCTATCAGGGGCTCAACGAAATTTTTTCACGCTCGCCCAGGTACTCAAGCAGCATGATTACCGATCTCGATTCATCTATGGAGGAGAAGCCCACTTCGATAATATGAAGAGTTTCTTCCTGGGCAACGGCTTTGACGAGCTGCACGATTTGCCCACTTTCGACGAACCCGCCTTCGTCGGGACATGGGGCGCCTCCGACGAAGACATGTTCAACAAGCTCGATGCGCTGTTGAGCAATCCACCCAGCCAGCCAACATTCAGTCTCGCGTTTTCCGTGAGCAATCACTCTCCCTGGGAGTATCCCCAAGGACGGATCGAGGTCAACGACGACCCGGCGACCATCGAAAATACCGTTCGTTATGCTGATTGGGCGCTAGGGAAATTTTTTGAAAAAGCCAAAGCATCCGACTACTGGAAGGATACCGTCTTTCTCGTGGTGGCAGATCATGACTCACGCGTATTCGGCGCAAACCTTGTTCCGTTGAGGCATTTTCATATACCAGCGCTTATCCTTGGAGCCGACATTCAGCCACGACAAGACGATCGCATCATTAGCCAGATCGACTTACCCACGACGCTACTCTCTCTGATTGGGGTTCTTTGCGAGCACCCTATGATCGGGCGCGATCTCACGAAGGCGGACTGCAACCGAGCGATGATGCAGTATGGGGAGAACTATGGCTATCTCAAGGGCGACAAGCTCCTTGTTCTAGAACCACACCGGGCGCCCACTCAGTACGAGTACGCTGCACCTGCTTCTTACACCCCACAGAGCGTTGAGGACTCATTGTTCAAGGAAGCACTGAGTCATGTGCTCTGGCCCACGTGGGCGTACAAGAACCATTACTACACGCTCCCACATCTACGCCCCGCGCTTCCAACTGCGCAATCGCTTCCCTAGCGCGACTCTCCATACTCGTATTTCGGCCTATGCCGGCCACTTCTTTTATGCATGGCGTCTCAAGCTGTTCTTGCGTGCTTGCTCCTGGCAAGCTCGATCGTCCCTTGATGAAATCTTGATCTTTGATTGACGATTTCTTGTTGTCGGTCTTCGTATTCTTGCTCCATTGCAACAATGGATAAATTGAGTGACGACATTGAGAGCCATCTCGCCAAAAAAACAAACCAGCTCGCAGCGATTCCCTAATAGCTCCGGGACCGCTGCCGCATCGCTCTGTGCCCAAGTCACCCTGTTCTTGGCCTCAGGAGGCCTTGCCACCTTCATCCATTGGACTTCAATGGTCCTACTGGTCTGGGGAGGCTTGACGCCGGTTTTAGCCACCATCATCGGCGCGTTCGTTGGATCCATCTTCAACTACTGGCTCCAGTTTTACTGGACGTTCAAAGGTAATGGTATCCACGGTATGGCCATCCCAGCCTATATCTGCACGGTGTTTCTGGGCTGGTGCGTCAATGCCGTGCTTTTCTACATTCTTACCTCTTTCGCTCATATGGGCTTAGTTCTGGCGCAGCTCTCCGCCACCGCCGCGGTCGCCGTCATGAATTTCATTGCTTATAAGAAGGTTGTGTTCCATGAACGCTTTAGTTGAAAGCTGGCGCCCCGAATCTCAAAGGGAGAGCAAGATCGAATTGTCGATCGTGATTCCTCTCTATAACGAGTACGAAGTGATCACAATGATGCACGAGCGTTTGAGTGCCGTGCTCGCCAGTCTGGATATTTCTTACCAGCTGGTTCTGATCGACGATGGCAGCCGTGACGGTACCCCGAACATGTTGAACCGGCTGGCCGAAGTGGATTCCGCTGTGAAAGCTGTATTCCTAAGCAGAAACTTTGGAAAAGAGGCCGCGCTTACAGCGGGTCTAGATCATGCCGCAGGGGATGCAGTCATTATTATGGATGCCGACTTGCAGGACCCCCCGGAACTCATTCCAGAAATGCTGCGTGCCTGGAAGGGCGGTGCAGACGTAGTCTGCATGCGTCGGCGCTCAAGAGCCGGGGAAAGCTGGCTCAAGCGCTACAGCGCACATCGTTTCTACCGGGTGCTTAACGCCATCAGCGAAGTGGATATTCCTGCTGATACGGGCGACTTTCGCTTACTCAGCCGAAAAGCCGTCGACGCATTGAGCCAATTGAACGAACGCAACCGTTATATGAAAGGCTTGTTCGCCTGGATCGGCTTGCCCACCACCGTGATTGAATATGATCGCCTGCCACGCGCAGCGGGTGTGACCAAATGGGACTATCTAAGTCTATTCAACTTGGCCTTCCAGGGGATTACCTCCTTCTCGACGGCGCCGCTGCGTCTGGCGATGGCAGCCGGCCTTTTGACTGCGCTCTTTGGTGTCCTCTTCACTCTGTGGATTGTGTTCAAGGCGCTTGTCTTGGGCGACCCCGTGCAGGGATACCCTTCGCTTATTTCCATGATCACAATCCTGGGCGGTGCCCAATTACTTTCCATCGGCCTTCTTGGCGAATACCTAGGCAAAACGTATTACGAAACCAAGCAACGTCCAGTGTATCTAGTTCGTGAGGTAGTAAGCCGTCGCAATACCGTCAACGAAAGAGAGAGCACTCCCCCCTCGACCGCAACTGCAGGAAAAGAGTCGTATGCAACGTATAAGTAGGAGCACGTGGATAGTTTTATTGGCTGCGGTGTTATTGCCACTCGTCTCAATGATCATCGTGCCGTTCTATGATACGAGTGAGCCTCGTTATGCCGAAATTGCCCGCATCATGGCGCAATCAGACGATTGGATAACGCCCTGGTTCAGCCCTGAGCTGCCTTTCTGGGGCAAGCCCCCCCTTTCATTCTGGGCACAGGCGCTATCCATGAAGTTATTTGGCTTCACCGAGTTTGCAGCGCGTTTTCCTTCCTGGTTATGCCTGATTCTATCCAACGCCATACTCTTGGCAGGGCTGCGGTTAATACATGGCTCACGCGTTGCGCTTTTGGCCGCAATCGTCTATAGCACGTGTCTGCTCGTCTACATCAGCTCGGGCGCCGTACTCACTGACCCATTTCTCGCACTTGGCACCACCTTGTCTCTGGTTTCATTCGCTGTGGTCGTCCACGAGCCCGAGCAGCGCGTAGCAGGAACTGGCAATCCTGTAGGAAAGTCGGCCGGCGTCGGGCCAGCGCGGGGCTCCGTGTGGTGGCAATATGGGTTCTTCTTGGGCCTGGCTGTTGGCTTGCTAGCCAAAGGGCCTTTGGCTGCGGTACTCAGCTTCGCGCCGATAGCGGTTTGGTACTTGCTGAACAGAAGGAGGGGCTCTCTGGTTTCAGCGCTACCCTGGGCTAAAGGTCTAGCCTTAGTGGCTGCAATAAGTCTGCCCTGGTACGTTGTAGCTGAAATCAAGACGCCAGGCTTTCTGGATTACTTCATCGTGGGCGAGCACTTTCGACGCTTCCTAGATCCGGGCTGGAAGGGCGATCTATATGGAACCGCCCACAAACAGGCATACGGAACAATATGGCTCTGTTGGCTGCAAGCATCCTTTCCCTGGGGCATTATGGTGCTAGCAACATTCGTTGGGGCGTTTGTTAGCATGCGCCTGCGTTCTGCGGTACGAATCGCCAGCACAACATCGTTGTTTTACTACTGGCTGGCTGGCGCTGTCGTCACACCGTTATTCTTTACATTCTCTGCCAACATACTTTGGACTTACGTGCTTCCTTCGTTGGCCGGATTTAGTGTCTTGACTGCAATTCTCGCAGATCATATATACAGACAACTAGGCTTATCCAGGCGCGGGTTTCTAATTACCGCAGGAATCGTTCCAGTCGCCGTTCTTGTGTTGAGTGCCGTCGTTTGGGCTAATCCCAATCTGGGGAATACAGAACGGGAACTAATACGCTACGCGAGACAAGACGGTAACTTTACAATTCCATTGGTTTATTTATCGAAGATCCCTTTCTCAGCACAGTTCTACTCGGCAGGGAGGGCACGGGAAATTCAGCAATCAGATCTTGGGAACGCAATCAAATGCGGCACGCCCTTCTATTTGGCAATCCCCAAAGAAAGGCAATCGATCGTTGCAAAGATGACGAGCAAGCCACTTATTGCGCTTTACTCAAACAAGCGATACATCTTAGTGAAGATATCACCGCTCTCCAATTGCAGCGCTCAAGTTATAGCAAAACAGAAACCGATCAGCTTGCAACTAAAGCATCTCCCAAGTAACGAAGGCTCAATCATCATTAATTGAGAGGGCGTGGGATTTCATGCCAACAGAGTTCGTGCGTTATCGCTCTCATTCGAATAACTCCTTCGCACCCATTTCCCATGTATTCACCTTACAAAAGCAAGGGCGGATTTTCGCGTCTGCTTAGCGCTCTACGCTACTCAATCCAGGGACTGATTATCGCAGTCAAGCATGAGGCCGCCTTTCGGCAAGAGTTAATCCTTGCGGTTGTGCTCACCCCTGTGGCACTATGGATAAGTGAGAACGTTTTTGAAGCCGTACTACTGATAGGTTCACTTCTCTTTGTGTTGATTATCGAACTATTGAACTCAGCACTGGAGGCGGTCGCTGATACGATCACCATAGATCACCATCCCATGATAGGACGAGCCAAGGATTTAGGAAGTGCTGCTGTGCTGCTATCACTTACTATGGCGTCCCTGATTTGGATAGGTGTGATTTTGGCGTAAATCCGTTCCTGCTAGGTAGTGCAGGTTAATAGGCGCTCTCACTCAGCGTATACAAGGCCAGCATAGAAAGAACATGTGTGGTGTTGCAGAATGAAGTACAGCGTCAGGGAACCGCTCTCTTTTTCATTCGATCACCACCGGCCTCTTTTTTCCCAGGATTGATGCTTTGTCCTTGCACCGATAGCGTGTAATCGGACATCTTGAAGCCATGCTTTTGGCAAAAAACTTCAACAGCACGCTCAAGTTCGGGATCGAAAAGCCAATGCTCCGTGCCGGAATCTTGACATACTATTCTTTGACGGAACTTCCTGGATGTTAAATAATAATGTGTTTTCCAGCGACTCTGCAGGTCGAGAGTAGTTCTGCAGTTGTAAGTCGCTTGAGCGCCGCATATATGGACGACATAGCAATATCCAACCCATTACCAACAAGGTAACGCTTGATCTCCATGGCTATTATGGGTCGATCCGACTGAGCAATGACCCTCCATACGACCATGCGCGGCATGGTCGTAGCCACGCCTGCCTCTTTCATGACCTGCGCTGCCGAGCGGAGCGGATCGGCGTCAATACGAGCCCGGGGCAGCGAGAAGCTCCTATCTGCCATGATTCTCTCCTCTGGTCAATAACCTTGTTGCGTCGATCTCCGAGACCGTCCTACAACTCGCTAACACCATGGCGGCCTCCAGCTCGGTGCGCAATATGTTCAGCACATGGGCGACCCCGGTGGCGCCTGCCACGGCTAGCCCGTGTAGGACGGGGCGGCCCACTAACACCGCGTCCGCCCCCAAGGCCAGCATCTTGAAGACATCTGTTCCTCGGCGGATGCCGCCGTCCGCCAGGGTAATCCTCCCGCAAAAGCGTTGAGGTCAGAAGTAGAATTTTCTCGTTGAGGAGTTCTACAGCATGAAGAAGTCACGATTCACGGACAGCCAGATCATCGAAGCCATCAAACGGGTGGAAGCTGGCCTTGCGGTACCCGAACTGTGCCGGGAGCTGGGCATCAGCTCGGCGACGTTCTACAAGTGGCGATCGAAGTACGGCGGCATGGACGTGTCGCTGATGGCGCGGATGAAGGAGCTGGAAGCCGAGATGAGCTTGCCCCCGAATGACGGAGTCCTTAGTTCCAGTTAAATTGGAAAGAAGGAGCAAGGAATGTCAGATTCGAGAAGGCGTGCAAGGTACACGCAGGAATTCAAAGAGGAAAGTGTCCGGCAGGTGCTGGCGGGGGCGTCTGTGGGCTCGGTGGCCAGCTCGCTGGGCATCCCAAAGGCCAGTTTAGGTAATTGGGTTCGCCAGCAACAACGCGGTGAGCTGGGTGTCGTCGCAACACCGACGACGGCTCCCGGTGCTGTGTCGGCCGAGCAAATGGAGATTGCCCGTTTACGGGCGGAGGTCGTGCAGCTGAGGATGGAGCGCGATATAGCAAAAAAAGCCGCGGCGTACTTTGCGCAGGACACGCTGCAAAGTACGCCTGGATTCAAGAAATGAAGGGCCACTGGCCTGTCCGGGCGATTTGCCGGGTGCTGGGAGTCAGTGAGAGCGGCTACTACGGTTGGCAGCGCTGTTGCGGCGGACCGACGCGCAGGCGGCTGCCGGATGAGCGGGTGTTGGTTCACATCCGAGCCATCCACCGCGAGGTCAAGGGGGAATATGGTTGGCCACGAATCCATCAGGAGCTGCGTCGCCGAGGGCTGCGTGTAGGCAAGGAACGGGTGCGGCTGCTGATGCAAGCCCATGGCGTGCGTGGCAGGGTCAAACGCAAGTATGCTTCCACGACCGACAGCAAGCATGCGCTGCCGGTGGCCCCGAATCTGGTACAGCGGCAATTCAATCCTCCTGCACCAGATCAGATCTGGTGTGGTGACATCACGTATTTGCCGACAGAGCAGGGTTGGCTGTATCTGGCGACCGTGCTCGACTTGTTCAGTCGAAAGATCGTAGGATGGAGCATCAAGCCCCACATGCAGACCAGCCTGGTGAAGGATGCCCTGGAAATGGCGTACCTGCGCAGACTGCCGGCGCCTGGGCTGATATTCGATAGCGACAGAGGTAGTCAATATTGCAGCCATGAGTTCCAGCAAATATTGCGCACCCGGCAGATACGTGCCTCAATGAGCAGGAAGGGGGATTGTTGGGATAACGCCCCGATAGAAAGCTTCTGGGCCCGCCTCAAGCTGGCGAGTTTGGAGGGGCGGAAATTCGCTTCCCACCGAGTCGCTACGGCTGCTGTGATGGACTGGATAACATTCTATAACCACCGACGACTGCATTCGGCATTGGGCTATACGAGTCCGATGGAATATGAAGAACGCTGGCATGCGAGCCAATATAAGGTCGCTGCCTGAACCCGAGGCTAAGGACTACGAGAAACGGGGGCAATATCAACCTTGCACAGACGAGTCAGGTCCGGGCCTGTTTGGCTGCTGCTGGGTGCCCGCGATGACCCGCACGACCATGCCCAAATTTCCTGGTGTCACGATGTCGATGGCTGCGCGATCACCCAGGTCCGGATGTGGGCGGGTCAGCATCCGGTACAGGTCCCACGGATCCGCATGCGGGCACTGGTTCATGAGCACCTGTGCCAGCTTGTGCTTGAGGGGTACCAGCTGCCAGTCGGGCACGCGTTGCCCGCGGTTGCCCAAGCTGATAGACAGCAGCTTGCCCGCCTTCAGCTCGCGGTTGATCTGGTCCTTGGACTTCCCGGCCAACTTGCCGAACAGCGGGACCGGCAGACTGCTCGGCGATTCGTAGATGGCCAGCATTTCCTCGCGCTCGCGCTGGATGACTGACACCTCCGGCTCTGGCGCATGCGTCGGGGGCGGTGGTACCTGCGACAGTCGCTGGAATGTGATTCCCCCGTCGTTTGGCGTCACGACGATGGGTTCGGCCACCACAGGCGGAAGGGATGCCGCAGAAGCAGCAGCGACGATGGTGTTGGGCTTGTCCTCCTCTGCCATGGCCGGCACGCCCTCGATATGGATCGTGAGGTGCGCGCTGGCCGCTTCCACTTGGCCCTGTTCGAGCAGATCGAGACGATCCGCCCAGTCCTGCATCATCCGGCGGCGCGGCTCAACATACTTGGCGTGGTTGTAGGCCGAACTCACCTTGTTCGGGTCCGAGTGCGAAAGCTGCGCGTCCACCCAAATCTTGGGATAGCCGATCTCGTTGAGCGCCGTCGAGATGGTTCCGCGGATGCCGTGACCGGTCAGTTGATCCTCGTAGCCCATTCGTTTCAAGGCCGCGTTGAGGGTGTTCTCGCTGATGCGCTTCTTGAGTTCGCTGCGGTGCGTGAGCAGATGGACCTGGGCCGGCCTCATCACACCCAACAGGTAGCGCACGATCTCGATGGCCTGCACGGACAACGGCACGATGTAGGGCGGAACGTCCTGCGGGCGCTTGCCGGCCTTGCGCATCTCGTCCTGGAGTTGCTTGACGATCTGCGGCGGGATGATCCACAGGCCACGGTCGAGATCGAACTGGTCCGGGGTCGCCAGCCGCAGCTCGCCGGTACGCACGCCGGTCAGGAACAGCAGCCGGATGCCGAGTTGGGTCTGCCAACCACGAGGGTTGTAGAGCCTGAGCTTGTGCAGGAACTCGGGGAGCTCCGGAAGATGCAGGTAGGGGTTGTGGTTCACCGGGGGCTTGGGCTCGGCCACCACGTCCAGGTCGGAGGCCGGATTGGCTTCCAGCCCCTCCACGATGACGAGGGCATAGCGGAACAACTGCCCCAGCCAGGTGCGGACCTTCTCGGCAGTGGTGAACGCCTTGCGCTCCTCGATCCTCGCCAGGACGCCCAGGAGTTGGGGCCGGCGAATGTCGTAGATCGACATCTGCTTGAGGCTAGGCAGCACGTCCTTGTTGAAGATCCGCAGGATCTGCGACAGCGTGCTGTTCCTGCCCTCCTTGATTTCCTTGCGGCGATGCTCGACCCACGCATCGAAGACGGCCTTGAAGGTGTAGTCGGCCGCAAGCTTGACCGCGTGTCGCTTCTGTTTCCGATCGGTATGGGGGTTGACGCCCTTTGCCAGAAGCGCCCGGGCTTCGTCGCGCAAGGTGCGCGCTTCGCGCAAACCGATCTCGGGGTAGTTCCCCAGGGAGATGCGCTTTTGCTTGCCGAGCCAGTAATAGCGCAAATGCCACGACTTGCCGCCGGTGCGGGCGACCACCAGGCCGAGGCCATCGGTGTCGGGGATGCTGTAGGTTTTCTCGGCGGCCTTGGCTTGCCGCACGGTCAGATCAGAGAGTGTCATCATCAAGCTCCTAAGTCTTGGACTTAGGCCCGATGCTGCTTGTCATCCCGATCCAACCCCAGCAACAACCCGGAACCGGCACGACCCGCATTCTTTGGCCTTGTTTTTGGCCTCAAAAATGGTGGCTGTCAGTGGATTCCCATGGCTTTCGCTGGAATGAAAAAAGGAGCCGAAGCTCCTCTTTTCAATGACTTACAGACGTCAGTGGAAGTCTGTAGATCATAAACTGGAGCGGGAGACGAGTCTCGAACTCGCGACCTCAACCTTGGCAAGGTTGCGCTCTACCAACTGAGCTACTCCCGCATGGAGCTGTACTTTTCAGTACGTACTGCGTGGTGTCCTGCATTTTTGTGCCGTGGTTCGTGTGAGCCGCAGCAAGCCAAAAATTATACCTTATTTTGCGGCAACCCAAATTTCTTTGGAAGTTGCTGGAGGCGCAAGCCGGAATCGAACCGACGTACACGGATTTGCAATCCGCTGCATAACCACTCTGCCATTGCGCCAAACCGCATCAAGCCCGCTAGTATACATCAGCTTTTTGTCCGTTGTCACAGCCCGGCGTAGGGCGAACAGAAAGAACGGCCATCCGGATGAGGGATGGCCGTCCTGGCGCGAAGGGCGGGACGTGGGCGATCCCCTGCACGAAGGTGAAGCCGATGGCGGCGGGGATGCATGCCCGCCCATGCCGGGCTCAGGCGGCGGGCGCCACCGATGCCCCCTGGATGCCGTGGCGTTGCAGGGCCTGGGCCACGAAACCGTCGGCCTTGCGGGCCTCGACGAACTGCGCCAGGAACTGCGCGGCGGCCGCGGGGCGCGACTTGGGGCAGCCCATCGCCTGCTGGATCACCATGAACCGGCCGGGCAACAGGCGCACCCCGCCCACGCGTTGCGCATCGGCCTCCAACTGCTGCTTCACGCCGGCGGCGACGTCCAGCCCTTGCTCGCGCCAGGTGTCCACCACGGCGGGCGAGGTCGGCGCGCGCACGATCTCGGCGTGCTTCAGTTCGCGGGTCAGGTAAAGGTCGTAGGCGCTGCCCTTGCCGACGGTGACGCGCGTGCCGGGGCGGTCGACTTCCTCATTGCTTTGCAGCGGCGAGTCCTGAGCCACCAGATAGGCGCCTTCGATCAACACGTAGGGCGCGGTGAACGCGATGCCGGCGCCGCGCACCGGATCGACCGCGAAGAAGCCGATGTCGGCCTGCTCGTTGGTCACCGCCTCGACCGACTTGCCTGCCGCGTCGAACACCACCAGTTCCAGGGGGGCGCCGATCAGTTCGGCGAAGGCGCGGGCCAGGTCGACCGACACGCCGGCCGGCTCGCCCTGGGCATCGCGTCCGGCCAGGATAGGGTTGCCCAGGTTGATCGAGGCGCGTAGCGCGCCGGTGGGAGTGAAGGCTTGCTTGATGGCGGCGTCCATGCGGGTGATGCTCCAGTCAGGGGGAATGGGCGGGACTCTTTGCGCGGCCGCCTGGCCGGCGCGTCCGATCCCAGCGTGCCTTGATGCGGCCGAGGTTGTCCAGCGTGCTTGGCGGAGGTTCGCGCTCGCGCAATTCCAGCACAGGCAGGTGCTGCCCGCAATGCTGCCGCCTGGGGGCGGGTCGCCGCACCCTTGGAGCCATGCGGCCGGCCGCCTGGAGTACCATCCGATGGTTCGCGCCGGGCGCCGGGCGCCGTCTCTTTCGAGACCGCGTTCCGTTGCGGCGCTCGTCCTCATGGGGCGGCATGGCGTGCCGCCCGGTTCGGAGACCTCGATGAAGAACATGGGTGCGCGCGCGGCCGGCGTGCTGGCGGCTGTGATGATCGTGGGCGCCTGCCTGCCGATGGCGGTCCAGGCCGCTTTCGTGGTGGTCGATACCGGCCACACGCGCGCCCACCCCGGGGCGGTCAGCCCCGGCGGGAAGGTCGAGTACGACTACAACCTTCAAGTCACCGATGCGCTGTCGCGCGCGCTGGCCGCCGACGGGCAGCGCGTGGCCCGCGTGGCGGCCGATGGCAAGGACATCGCGCTCAAGGAGCGCACCGCCGCCCATCCCGACGCGGACTTCTTCGTATCCATTCATCACGATTCCATCCAGCAGGAATGGATCGATGCGGGCAGGCGCCGGGAGTTCCGCGGATACGCCCTGTTCGTATCCGAGAAGAATCCGCACTACGAAAAAAGCCTGGCCTGCGCCCGGGCGATCGGTACACAACTGCTTACCATCGGAGAGGTCCCCTCCCTCTACCATCAGACCCCCATTCCCGGCGAAAATCGCCCGCTGATCGACAAGCGGCTGGGCGTTCATCGCTTCGACGATCTCGTCGTCCTGAAGACCGCGGCCATGCCCGCGGTGCTGGTCGAGGTGGGCGTGATCGCCAACCCGGACGAAGCGCGGCGCCTGGGCGAGCCGGCCGTGGTGCGCCGCCAGGCCGACGCCATCGCGCGGGGCTTGCGCGAATGCCTGCAAGGCAAGTGAGTTCTCCGGTTTCAACCAAGCCGCCACGAACGTGGCGATCCGATGGAGCAAGAGTGTGAACAAGAAACTGATCGTTGCCGGGTTGTTGTTGGGTGCGCTGCCGACGGCGGGCGCGTGGGCGGCGGGCTGCGGCAAGCCGCGCAACGCGTTCGACCAGGTCTACTGCAAGAGCACGGAATACTCGCAGGCCGACCGCGACCTGAACACGCAATACACCACGCTGCGCAAGATGCTCAACGAGGGCCAGCAGGCCTCGCTGCGCAAGGCTCAACTGGCCTGGATCAAGCAGCGCGACGAGGCATGCAGCCTGGAAAAGCCCAACGGCTACTACGTCAATCTGACCTGCGCCATGGACATGACGCAGGCGCGCGTCGGCGTGCTGAAGGAACGCGAGCGCGAGTGCAAGAGCACGGGCTGCAACGACGCCAAGCTGGCGCAGTAGGCAGGCGCACGAGGATGCCTGCCGCGGGCCGGGCGGGCATCCCGGCTTGGCGGCATGCAAGGGCGAGGCTCAGCCCGCCCTCGCGCCCGAAGCCTGCACCACCTTGCCCCAGCGCACCACCTCTTCCCGCACGAACGCGCTGAACTGCTCGGGCGTGCCGCCGGTGGTGATCAGGCCCTCGTCCATCAGGCGCTTCTTGTTGCCTGGCTCGGACAGCACCTTCACCGTGGCCCGCGACAACTGCGCCACCCGTTTCGGATCCATGCCCTTGGGGCCCAGCAAGCCATACCAGGCGCTGAAATCGTAGCCCGGCAGCGTGTCGGCGATGGGCGGGATGTCGGGATAGTTTTCCATGCGCCTGGCGCTGCTGATGCCCAGCGGCCTGAGCGTCCTGGCCTGGATCTGGCCCTTGGCCAGCGCCGCGCCGGCGAACATCAGCTGCACCTGGCCGCCCAGCAGGTCGGTCATGGCGGGCGCCGTACCCTTGTACGGGACCATCACCATGTCGATGCCGGCCTGCTGTTTCAGGACTTCGCCGCCCAGGTGGCCGGCCGAGCCGATGCCCGGCAGCGCCATGTTCAGCTTGCCGGGTTCTTTCTTGGCCAGCGCGATCAGCTCGGGCACGGTATTGGCCGGAACCGAAGGGTGCGCCAGCAGGATCGACGGCGCGGTGGCCACGGAGGACACCGGCGAGAAATCCTTCACCGGATCGAAGGGCAGGTTGGGATACAGCGAGGCGTTGATGGCGTGGCTCGTATAACAGACCAGCAGCGTGCGGCCATCCGGGGCGGCGTTCGCCACCGCCTGCGCGGCGATGTTGCCGCCCGCGCCGGGTTTGTTTTCCACCACGAAGGTGCCGCCCATCATGCGGCCCAGTTCGGCAGCCAGCAGGCGGGCCACGGTGTCGGTGCCGCCACCGGGCGTGGCGCCCACGATGATGCGCGTGGGGGCGTCCTGCGCGCGGGCCAGGCCCGAGGCCGCCAGCATGCCGGCGCCCATGGCGCCCATGAAAGATCGTCTGTGCACGGTTGTCTCCTTGACGTTGTATTTGTGGTCGCGACGGTGAGGCTGGCGCGAGCCGCTCGGCCTTTGCCTGGGCCGGCGGCGCTGGCGCCCAGGGCGCCGGAAAGCGGTCTCGTGGCAGTCGTTCGTTCTTCAGGCCCTAGTCTAGTCAGAGCGGGCTTCATTAGAATAGCGAACTTCCTTTAGCTTCTTCATAAGGGATTTTGATGAAGATCGAAACCTTCCGCACCCTCGAGGCCGTTTTGCGGACCGGCACCTTCGCCGGGGCGGCCAAGCAGGCCAACGTCACGCCCAGCGCGGTCAGCATGCAGATGAAGCAGCTCGAGCTGTACGTGGGCAAGCCCCTGTTCGACCGATCCGGCCTGCAGGCCAAGCCCAATCGGCTGGCGCACGAGATCGCCGACAACATGCGGCAGGCCCTGCACAGCCTGGAGGCGCTGCGCGCCGGCAACAAGGTGGCGGTCGAGGGCGTGGTGCGGCTGGGCGTCATCGAGTCGCTGCAGCCGGTGGTGCTGCCGGGCATCATGCATTACCTGCGCGACCACCATCCCCGGCTGGCACTGCAACTGGTGCGGGGGCGCAGCGGCACGCTGACGGCCGATGTGAAGGCCGCGGAGATCGATGCCGCGCTGGTGGCCCAGCCCGTCACGGGTGGTTCGGCGCGGCTGGCCTGGACGCCCATGCTGCACCGCGAGCTGGTGCTGATCGCCCCGCCCAGTACCAAGGAGGCCAGCGTGGCCACGCTGTTCCGCCAGCACGACTGGATCCGCTACGACCGCAAGACGGTGTCGGGTGCGATGGCCGCGCAGTACGTGGCCGCCAACGTGCCCGAGATCCGCGGCACGCTGGAGTTCGACAGCGCGCCCGCCATCCGGGCCATGGTCAGCGCGGGCCTGGGGATTTCGGTGCTGCAGGAGCCCGATCCCGTGTCGCTGGTGGGCTATCCGGTGCGCATCATCCGCCTGGGACGCGCCGCGCCGGTGCTGACGCTGTCCATGGTGTCGCGCAAATCGGACGACAGCCGCGTGCTGGCCGCGGTGCGCAACGCCATGCAAGTCAGCCTGGCGGCGATGCAGCGCGGTTCGATCGTGCACAGATAGCGCGTGGGCGTCTTTCGTAGCCCTCCGTTACGTTCGGCAGGGTCTCACGGCGGGGGGCTGGCTAAGATACGGGCCTTCACGCCCACAGCCCATCCAGATCCATGCCGACATTGCTTCAGCGATCCCGTATGCGCCTGTTGCCCGCCGTGGTGGCGGGCTTTTTGTTGTGCGCGCCAGGCGCGCAGGCGGCGGCTCGCGAGCAGGGCGCCAGCCAGCCTGCCGGGGGCGACACGCGCGAGATGACCGTCGATATCCCGCGGCTGCCCGAGCTGGCGTTTCGCCTGGACACCCCCGTGGGGCTGTCGTGGCGCAAGGACGGCCACGAGATGAAGGGCCTGGAGGCGTCGGGCATGATCGAGGACTTCGCGCGCCTGATGATCGGCGAGAACGCCCAGCGCCCCGACAGGCTGCGCATGACCATCTACGTGGCCAACGTCGTGCCCACGCGCGCCGCCGTGCCGATGGACTACGCGCGCCTGATGGCCAAGGGCTTCGGCAATGGCGAGGGCGAAGAGGAGAACGTCAACGATGCCGATGGCAACACGGTCAGCGCCAATGTCACCACTGAAGTCTCCCGCGACGACGGCCTCGACGCGGCCGAGCGGCGCCACAGCCTGATCGGTGTCTGGCGGCGCGGGATGAAGATCCTGGTCGTGCGCGCCGACATGAGTCCGCAGGCCTCGGCAGACCTGATTCCCCGGATGCGCGAGATGATGCGTTCGATGGTCTTCCTGCATCCGATGGCATCGGATCCGCTGATGGACAGCATGGTGACCCATACGGTGCGGCTGCCTTCTGGCAAGGACCTGACGTTCAAGCTGCCGCCGAACTGGCGCGCGGAAGGGGCCTGGGACGAGGGCGGGTTCTCTTCGCAGATGTTCAGGGACGGCGCCAGCCGCAGCGCGACCAGTCATGTGCTGGTGTTCGGCATCGAGGGCCAGACCAGGTATGAGATGAGTCCCGAGCTGCTGCGCGGCGGCGCGGACATGGTGTCGGGCCACATGCTGAAGGTGCTCTGGCCCGGGAATGGCTACACGCACCGCAGCATGCAGGAGGCGCATCGCATCGAGGGCACCGAAAGGGTGTCCGCGCTGGACGCCATGTTCGTGGACAAGGTTACGTCGAGCCATCCGCTGGAGCGCGAGCTGGCCGCGTCGACCTATGAAGTGGCCTTGCGTGGCAATGCCAATCCGGTGATCGGGTTCTCGGCGCTGGCCGCGCCGGGCGCGTCGGATTTCGATGAAATCGGCTCGATGATGCACGTCAACTTCGTGCAGCAGCTGCTGGTGGACGCGATGCGCGAGGCCGCCCGGGAACTGGGCGAGTGACGCCGGAACCCCGGAAGTCAGAGGAAATACCCGGATTTCTGTCAACACTTTGTCTTCAAGACAATTGAAGCCGCTCCCGGACGCCCTGTTCGTGGCGCGATCACTGCATTCAAAACCTAGGGGTTTCCCCAGGTAGGAGGAAAAATCTCCTTGCGCTCTCTCTGGGAAGAATCCTGGTTGCGCTTGTTTGTTTTGCTGCGTTGCGCAAAAAAAGAGTTGACACTTTTTCCGCTGGATTGATAGCCTGTCCGGGCTATGAGTCTTCACGCCACCCCCGATCACGCCGTCATTACCGGTTCCGCGTCTGGCATCGGCCAGGCGCTCGCCCGCCGTCTGCTGGACGCCGGCTGGGCCGTGGAGGGCATCGACCGGCAGGCCGACGCGGGCATCGCGCATCCTGCCTATCGGCACCATGTTTGCGACCTGACCGACGAATCGGCCATCGACGCGTTGTCGGAGCAATTGCCGAAATGCGTGCGGGCGCTGGTTCACAGCGCCGGCGTGATGCGCAGCGGTGGGGCGGTGGACAGCCGCGCGGAAGACATCGACCTGCTCTGGCGCCTGCACGGCGCCGCACCCTTGGCGCTGGCCCGCCTGCTGGTGCCGCGCCTGCCCGACGCGAGTGGCCGCATCGTGCTGGTGTCCAGCCGGGCCGTGCTGGGCCGCGCGCATCGCGCCGCGTATGCCGCCAGCAAGGCCGCGCAGATCGGCCTGGCGCGCAGCCTGGCCGCCGAACTGATCGGACGCGGCATCACCGTCAATGTGGTCGCCCCGGGCGCCGTCGATACGCCCATGCTGAGCGATCCGTCGCGGGGCGCGCCGCCTGCGGTCGACCTGCCGCTCGGGCGCCTGATCCAGGCCGGCGAGGTCGCGGCGGCCATCGCCTTTTTTCTTTCACCCGAAGCCGGCGCCATCACCGGCCAGACACTGTACGTGTGCGGCGGCGCTTCGATAGGAGCCGCACCCGCATGAGCAACGCCACGGATCTGGCCGGACAGGTCGTCGTCATCACCGGCGCCGCGGGCGACCTGGGATGGGGCATCGCCTGCCAATGCCTGCAGGCGGGCGCCAATGTCGCGCTGGTCGACCTGGACATGGCGGCGCTGCAGGCGCGCGGAGCGCCCGAGGATCCCCGGCTGCTGCGCGTGCAGTGCGACGTGGCCGATCCCGCGCAGACGCGCGCGGCGGTGCAGTCGGTGCTGTCGCGCTGGGACCGCCTGGACGTGCTCGTGAACAACGCCGCCGTCGTCACGCCGGGCGACAAGATCGGCGATCTGGCTTCCGCGCACTGGCACCAGGCGCTGGCCATCAATCTCACCGGCGCCTGGCTGATGAGCAAGGCCGCGCTGGCGCCCATGCGCCGCGCGGGCCGCGGCGTGGTGCTCAACGTGGCCTCGCAACTGGGCAGCGTGGCGGCGCCGGGTCGCGGCGCCTACGGCGCCAGCAAGGCCGGGCTGATCGCGCTGGCGCGCGCCATCGCCGTCGACCACGCGGACGAGGGCATCCGGGCATTGAGCCTGTCCCCCGGCGCGGTGCTGACCAGCCGTGTGTTGCGCCGCTATGGCGATGCCGACTCGGCGACCGCGGCGCTGGCGGGCCGCTATCCGGCCGGCCGCCTGGGGAATGTGGAAGAAGTTGCGCGGACGGCCTTGTTCCTGATGGGCGAGGGCGCTGCGTTCATCACGGGCACGGACGTGCGCGTGGATGGGGGCTATTCCGCAATATAGCGGCGAGCCATCTCTGGGTTACCTGGATCAAGCACAGAAGGAAGGTTATATGAGCATCGAGCATCTCTGCGGCGCCCTGTCGCGCCGCACCCTGTTGAAGGGCATCGCGCTGCCGCTGCTGGTCGGCACGCTGGGCATGTCGGCCGCGACGCAGGCGCAGGCACAGGACGCCGTCGCCGGATACCCGTCGCGCACCGTGACGCTGGTGGTGCCGTTCCCGGCGGGCGGCGCGACCGACATCACCGCGCGCCTGGTCGCGGAAGGCCTGTCGAAGAAGTGGGGCAAGTCGGTCGTGGTCGAGAATCGCCCCGGCGCCGGCGGCAACCTGGGTTCCGAGTACGTGGCCCGCGCGGCGCCGGACGGCTACACGCTGGTACTGGGCGTAACCGGTTCGCACGGCATCAACACGTCGCTGTACAAGAACATGCGCTATGACCCGCGCAAGGACTTCGAGCCGGTCACCCAGGCCACGCTGTATCCCAACGCCATCGTCATCAACAACAGCGTGCCGGCCAACAACCTGACCGAGCTGATCGCGCTGTTGAAGAAGGATCCGGGCCAGTACTCGTACGGCTCCGACGGCAACGGCACGGCTTCGCACCTGGGCATGGAGCTGCTGAAGAGCCGCGGCGGTTTCCAGATCGCGCACGTGCCCTATCGCGGCAGCGCGCCGATGGTGACGGACCTGCTGGGCGGCCAGATCCAGGTCGGCATCACGGGCCTGCCCGCGGTGCAGGCTTACGCCAAGACCGGCAAGCTGAAGCTGATCGCCCTGACCACGGGCACACGCTTCGCCAGCGCGCCGGATTATCCGACCGTGGCCGAGCAGGGCTTCGCGGGTTTTGCCGCGCCGCCCTGGTCCGGCTTCTTCGCGCCCAAGGGCACGCCCAAGGCGCTGGTCGAGAAGATCTCGGCGGACATGCGTGAAGTGATGGCCGATCCCGTGTCCAAGCAGAAGATGGTTGCCGCCGGCAGCGAATTCACGCCGTCCACGCCGGATGAGTTCCGAGCCTTCGTGGACCGGGAAATCACCAAGTGGGCGGAAGCGGTGAAGATCTCGGGCGCCCAGGTGGATTGATAGCCGATCGCCCAGGCGGTTCCGGCGCGGCATGGCCGTGCTGGAACCGGTTGTGTGTCTTGGGCGAGGAAATGAAAAAAGGAGCCAGGGGCTCCTTTTTTGCTTTGGTTGTTCAGGCGTGGCCTGAAAACCGGATCTTTGCTCTATTTCCGCAAGAGCAGATCACGCTGTGTACAGGGGACAAGAGTCGAAGCGCTCCTGCCTCATGTCACTGCTGATCGCATACCTGCAGGCATAGGCTCAACTTGCCTGACGCAAGCACCCAGTCAAGCGGGTGGCCCTGCCACACTAAACCTTTCCTTCGAGCTGAAGTTGCGCGCCGGCTCTATCCATTTACCGAGCCCCGGTCACGAACAACCGCGGGTGCATTGGCTTGATCACCTGATTTTGGAGTACCACAGGCTGGGCGTGCTCGTCCGCCGCAGCTATCGGCATTGGGGTTGTGTCGGGTAAAGGTCGAATACTGCGTAACGGTATGGAAGTAGAAGAACTGAAGGCCCCCGTCGATCTGGTCCTGCACACCTATACGCCTGGAAAGTGGCTTGCCGTAGATATGGAAACAGGGGAGTTTTGGGCACCCGGGGAGAAGAAGAAGTGGGTGCCAATCTCGGCACGTGCACGGACAGAGGTGCTTGATGTGCTGCGTGACAGGGGGCGTGGGTGAGTTATGGCGATGGCAGGTACGCGCGGGCGGCCGTCGCGCTGCCGATCAATGGTCGCCCGCTCGGGACCTTTCGGGCAGGTCGCGTTCTGCGCCAGCTATCGTCAGCGCTCGCGTAGCGGCGCTTGACGTGTTGCGTCTTGACGGCCCCGGCTGAGTTGGTACTGTGAGAACGCGCGAGTTGTCGTCGCATTTCCGGTCAGCCGCCGGACGCTCGGAGAGCCGGTAGGCCCTGCGCCCAATGTGCTGGCGGCGGGTTCTCAGCAGAGCCTATCCACAGAGAAAGGCCTGACGTCAACGTCAGGTGCCTGTCCCTGAGCTAAACGGGCCAACGCATCGCCGATCGCGGGCGCAAACTTGAAGCCATGTCCTGAGCATGCTGAGGCATAGTGAATTCGAGGATGGGCGCGCGCGGTGCCGATGATGAAGGATTCGTCGGCTGTCATTGTGTAAATGCAGGTGGCTGAACGAGTTGGCCGGGGCTGCAGGCGAGGGAAGACCTGCTGCACTCGCCGGCTGATCTCTTGCTCATCAGCGGCGCTTACCACGCCTGGACCTTCGCCAAGCGAGGCGGGGCGCTGCTGCCGATTGTGAAAGCCGATCTTCACGCCTGGCTCGATGCTGCCGATGCTGGGTGTGCCATACAGCAAGCCGCCGTCTTCCAGCTCAAAAAGAAACACCGGGAACCGGCTGGCATCGAACAGGTGCTCGGCCCCCGCTTCGGGGGCAAACCAGTAGATGGGCACTTGCCGAGGCTGCACGTGCGCGGCCAGTTCTTCGATAAAACCCTGCATATGCCACGGTCCGGTGGTGACCACGACCGAGTCGGCCCGCAAGGTGCGCCCACTGCGAAGTGGGATTCGGATGCCGTCCGCAGCCGGTTCCACGGCAACGGCGGCATCCCCATACCAAACGACGGTCGATCGACGGACTGCCTGATCCAGCATGCAGAGGCGGCTTTGTTCGGCGGCAACCGCGTAGGCGCCAGGCTCGAACACCGCATGAAGGTCGGTGGCGGCCGCGAAGGCCGGCGCGCGCGCTGCGAGCATGGCATGGTCCCACAGTTCATGGGCGATGCCGCCGGCTCGCGCGGTGCGTGCACTGCGCTCGACCATGCCGGTGGCGCGCGGACCGACGAACAGGCCGCCCGAGCGTATGCAAAGTGGCGTCTTGCTGTCCGTTTCCAGTGCCGACCATAGGGAATCGGCCTGCGCAAGCAAGGGTAGATACTTCTCGCCTTCCCAATACGCCCGGCGAAAGATCCGCGTCGCGCCATGCGAGGAGCCCATGCCGTGACGCGGGCCGAATGCCTCTACGCCCAGGACCTTGGCGCCTGCGGTTGCCAGGCGCCAGAGCGAGGCCGAGCCCATGATGCCCAGGCCAATGACCACCGCATCGTATCTGTCGTTCATCGTTCACCTCCAAGCGCCTGGTTTGCAGGCCTGCGGCCCATTAGCGGTTCGAGCACCATCGCGACCAAGGCCAACCAGATCATCCCAAAGGCCCACAACGTGTTGGGTGTAACGGTTTGCTCGTAGGCCCATATCGCAACAACCAGTTGCGTAGTCGGCAGGACAAACTGAAAGAAGCCCATCAGGCTCAGCGGCAGCCGGCCTGCTGCGAAGGCGAATAGGGCCAACGGCAAGACCGAGACGACACCGCACAGGGCAAGCAAGCCGTATGAAGCGGCTCCAAAGTCTGGCGGTACCGCCAGACTGATCTGTGCGCCCAGCAGCAAGGCGGCACACGCCACGGCCAACACCAGCGTCTCCACGAGAAGGCCGCTGAAGGCGTCCAGCGGGGTCAATTTCTTGAGCCAGGCATACAGGCCCCAGGTTGTGCCAATGACGAGGTAGACCCAGTGGGTCAGCTCCCCGCTACGTGTAAGCAGTAGGCCCAGCGAGATTGCGATCACCGCCAAGGCTAGGACCCGCCAGCGGCTAGGTCGCTCGCGATACAACACGATGCCCAGCCCGATCGCAATGCAGGGCGCGATCAGGTAGCCCAGGCCGCTCTCGACGACGCGCCCGTGGATCGATGCCCAAATGAACGTCCCCCAGTTCACGACCACGAGCGCGGCGGCCAGCGCATGCAGCAGTACGACCCGGCGGGCGAGAAGGGTGGCCAGGCCGCGCAGCAGCCCGCCCGCCCACATGACCAGCAGCAAGGTCAAAAGGGACACGAGGATGCGATACGCAACGAGGGTCGTAGGCGCGACGCTTCCCAGTTCCCGCCAGTACAGCGAGGAGGCGCCCAGCAGCACGTTGGCCGTAACGCCAGATGCTGCTGCAAGGCCGTAGGCATGGCGGGAGGCGAATCCTTGTGTCATCGTGACCTATCGTTCCGAGAACTGAAACTCGACGATCTCGTAGGACCAGTAGATGCTGCCCCGACCATCCGTCGAGTATGCGGCCAGGGCGTGATCCCGCCAATCGCGAAACTCGGCCTCGAGCGCACCTTGCTGGGCGCGCCAGGAAGCCGAGTAATACAGCAAGGGCAGCGCGTGGCGCTCAAGCAGACGATAGCGCAGCGGCGGCTTGCCTGCGTGTCCGAGCCGATATCGGCCCAACACGTCCTGTATGCCGACCAGAGAGTTCAGGCCCACGATCGCCCGTCCGCCAGGCTTCAGGTGACGCGGCAACTGCTCCAGGAACTTCAGCAGCACATCATCGCCATAGAACATCGCGGACACGGGCATGTCCGTACCATCTGCGTTGCTGGCTAGGCGCGCTAGCAAGCGCTGGGAAGGTGTGCGCCAGCCAGGTGGGTTGAAGATCACCGTGTCGTATTGGCCGCTCGGCGCGTTTAGTCCGAGAAAGAGATCACTTTCTTGAAAGGTGATTCTTTGGTCGCCAAAGTTGAGCAGTTCATTCTCGCGAGCCAACATCACAGCTTCGCAGGAAAGGTCTGTGCCTGTGACGTGCGTGGCGCCCAACCGGCGTAGCAGCAAGGCGTGCACACCACTGCCGGTACCCAGATCCAGAAAGCTCCCCTCGAGCATCGTGTCGTCCAACGCTCTGACCAGATACGCGCCCAGCGCCAAGCCCGCCAAGCTGACTTTGAAGACCGGCGGTCTGTCCAAGAGCCTCACGCTGTAGCCCAGGCCAAAGTACGCATCGTATTCACGCGGTGGTGGCGCGTCTCCCGCCGATTGCGCAGCGGCAGCATCCTGTGGATGCAGCATTTCGACCAGCCAGCTCTTGTCACTTAGCCCTAGCATGACGTGCCCCCTGTCGATATACCTTGCATCGTTGGCGAACCCGTATCGGCGGTCTCGGCGCCGCCAAGCTCCGCGGATCGTGCGCTCGCCTTTTCGAGCGCTTCGTAGATGATGCGTCCGAGCATTTTCCGCTCGAAGACCTGGATACCGCGCTCGGTGGTTCCTCCTGCGGTCATGACTTCTTGGCAAAGTTGCATCGCAGGCTTGGCTGATCGTTCCAGTAGCGTCGCCGTGCCGCGTAGTACCTGAGCCGTCATTGCTGCTGCCTGCGCAGGCGCGAAGCCGGCGTCAGTGGCGAACTGCGCCAGTGCATGCGCGAAATATGCCACGAACGCTGGACCGCCACCGCATAAAGCCGTGGCCGGATCGAGCAAGGCTTCGTTCTGGACGTGCAGCACACGGCCGATTGTCTCGAAGATTTGACCGGCTGCGGCGATGGTGTCAGGGCTTGCTGCGGGAGGGGCGTAGAAGACGGTCATCCCCTCGTAGAACTCGGAAGGGGTGTTCGGTATGGCCCGAATGACCTGGGGCGTTGCCAGCGCAGCCTCCAGCGCTGAGGCGCGAATTCCCGCCATGACCGAGACGACAGGGCTTGTGGCGTGGATGGCGCGTTGGCTCGCCGCGAAGGCCGCGAATGCCTGCGGTGGCATGGCGAGGACAGCGATATCGGACGATCCCAGCCGAGATGGCGTATCGGTGGCGTTGACGCCCATGTTTGCGGCGACGGCGCGTCGCTTCGGATCGGGGTCCACCGCGAGTACGTCGGCGCGCGCGTTGCGCTGCAGACCACGCAGGATAGCTGATCCCATGTGGCCAACGCCGAAGATGACGATGTTCATTGCCGGCTCCTCGAAGGAGGTCGTAGTTCGATGCTCGTGCCAAGACGAATCGCGGCCATAGCACCGCCTGGCGCCCGGAGAAAGCGGTGCACGCGAGCGCGGCGGTGGCCGGATCGTCCCGGATTGTGGGCCGCATCAGGCGGCTTGCGCGTATTCGGCCTCGAAGATGTTGGTCCAGAACTGATCCCAGGCCTTCTTGCTCTTCTCGTAACCGACGCGGATCTCGTAGCCCATCGCCGGTGAGCGAGCGATCTCTTCGTCGATCGCGGCCCGCAGGCGCAGCCGATGGGAGATGTCCACGTCGCCGATATGGATCTCCCAGAAGCGCCAGTCGACGCGATCGCCCATCGCCATGATTTGCGGGTTCTTGCTGAAATGCGTGTGCATGGCCGACAGGTAGAGCTGGCACAGGCATTCCCCGCCGAGACCGCGCAGCCCGACGCCTTGTGTAGCCGACTCCTGCGCGACCAACGTGCTGATCTCTTCGAGCAGAGCGATGTTGCTTGGCAGGGGCTCGTCGAAGGTCGAGGCGTCAGCGCCCACGCTCACCAGGAAATCGTCATATAGCTGTGGGTGCGCCCCGGGCGCCTGGCCTTCGCCCAGCTCTTCGCTGAGGAACTCGGCCAGCAGGCTGCGCAGCTTGCCGAAGGGCAGGCGGTGCACCAGCAGCGCCATGTCGGCGATGTAGTAGATGGTGAAGAAACGGTACTGAACGAAGATCCTCCTGAGTGATTCGATGGGTAACGACCTAAGTGATTGCAGTTTCTTGTCGGCTAGAAATTCCGCCTCGGTCTTGCTCGCGTCCGCGAGTTGCCAAAATTCCAACATGATGTTGTATCCATTGTTTTTGCTGCGATAGGCCCCGCTCCTTTGGGAGTTCTTTCAGATCTTGTCGTAGGCACCCACGTAGACCTGGCTTGTAAGGTAGTAGTCGGTAATGGCGAGCAGAACGAGCTCTTCGTCCCCAGTGTTGCGTGTTTGATGAATAGCCCAGCGCGGCGAGAAAACTGCGTCGCCCGCTTTCACGGGCGTCCAGGTCTCGCCCACGAGGATCGAGCCTGTGCCCGAGATAAAGTAGAAGAGCGTCTCGTGCGCGTGCTTGTGGCGGTTGTTGGATTTCCCCGGTGGTATCCGTACCACCCGTGGGTCGAGGACCTCGGCGGTGCAGGGATAGCGCTCCACCGTGAATGCGATGTCGCGCGCCTGGTCATCCTCGGTGAACATGATCTCGCCGACGCCTGGATAGAGCGCGATAGGTGGCTCATCTTCGGTCTCCAGGCTGAGCCTGGCTTGGATGCGATCAGATGCTGCCCTGACACGCTCGAAACGCAGGACTCGGTAGAGCTCGGCGTGTAGCTCCATATGCAGCGCGAGGACTTCGCCGCGGCGTTGTGCCGACTCGGCGGAGATGGCTGGTTCGCGTGTCGGCGGTGCCTGGATGGGCGCCGCGGGCCATTGGGGATTAATGCCGATCTTGTGAAATCCCCGCTCGATTGCCTTGAGGACGAGCGCAGACACCTGCTGGCTGACCTCGATGAAGTCTTGCACGCCTGCCGCGCTGGCGTCGCGCTGTGCGGCTTGGCACTGTTGGGCGAAGTATTTGATCGCGACCGGCAACTGGCGGGCGTTAGCGCGTGGCGTGGCGATTGCAGTCAGCGCTGCGTCGTATTGTGCACGTTGAGGGTCTGTGATGCCGAGCTTGGACCGTATGCCGGACTCCTGCGCCTCATCCGTTTCTTCATTCGCGCCTTCATCGGCCTGGACCGCTGCATCATGCGTAGCGGCGAGCAGTGGCAAAAGAAACGAGAGGTCTTCCTTTGACGCCCAACCTGCGCTGATCGTCTTGATGATCTCGCTGCCTTGCAGGTTGCGTGCTACCTGGTCTGCGGGGCCATCCACACTGCCTAGCTCGAACTGGGGGGTGGTCGGGCCATCCAACGGGAGCAAATGAAGCATGATTTCACCTGTGAGGTTACCGTTTCGGCGGGCTGTGACCTGTCGGTTTCGCCCGCGCACCATTGACGACCAGCAATACGCCACCCATAACCAGGACGATCCCTGCCACGGTGATCGCGGCGGGGTACTCATCCAGGACGAGCATGCCCAGCAATACCGCGAAGGCGGGAGCGAGCGCGCCGAATATCGCTCCGCGCGCAGCGCCCAGGCGCCGCACGGCCTGGGCGTAGAAGTACATACCGAGAATTGCTACGAAGACGCCTTGTGCGACCACCTGGAATGCCACAGCGGGCAAGGGAGCTGTAAATATCCTGGGTTCTAGCCACAGGAAGTAGATCGGTGTGAACAGCACCGCCGAGCCCACGTTCACAAGCGCCGTGGCATGCCACGGTGATATGCCGGAGCGACGCTGTGCGATGGTGAAGCTGGCAAAGAGCAGGCCCGCTAGCATGAAAAGCAGGTCACCGCGCCATTCGCCGGCTGCGCGGTTCATCACCAGCGCGTAGCCGCCGATGCACGCGACGCCGATCACCACCGAGCCGATCCCAAGTGTCTGCAGGCGAGAGAACCGCTCACCAAAGAACGCCACCATCAGCAGCGCCACGAATATCGGCATGGCGCCGATCATCAGGGTCGCCACGTGCGCGGCGGGGGCATAGCGCATGCCGATGGAGCCCAGCAGCATGAACGGCACGCCGGCGCCCACCAGCATGACCAACATTCGCACCACACCAACCTCGGCCAACCCCAGACCCTTGCGTGCCAGGATGGGCCAGAGAAGTAACGCAGAGACGCCAAACCGCAGGAAGGTGACGTCCTGGGGCCGCAGGTTGGTGGTTACTGCAAAGCGTGTTGCAACCGACCATCCCGACCAGATCAGAGCCACGGCCAGGCCGCATAGCACGCCGGTGGCAAGATCGCCCGTCCGGGCAGCGACAGGAGCAGACAGCGCGCCGCTTTTCATGCATCGACTCCTTCGCGCAGCACCTTGATGATCCCAATGGCGTCGTCGCTCGCCAGGCCACGGCGGATCGCCCGCCCGAAAAGCTCGCGGTTGGCCTGGGCGATCGGCAGCCATGTTTCACAGCGCTGCGCCTCGGCGCAGACCAAGCCGATATCTTTCGAGACGTGGCGAATGGGCGCTTGTTCGGCGAAGTCGTCGGCTAGTAGCTTGGGGACTTTCATCCGCACGACGTCGTTAGCCAGCGGACCGGCCTGGACCATTTCGAAGAACAACGGCATATCCAGCCCGATACGCTGGGCAAAATGGGCCGCTTCCGATAGTGCTTCAAAACTCGCGATGAGCAGCAGGTTGTTGGCCAGCTTCATGCGCATGGCGGTGGGCACCGCGCCGCAGCGAACTGTCTTCTTTCCCAGGGCGTCGAAGGCAGGCTGCACCGCGTCGATGTGACTGTCGTCCTCGGCTGAAGCCAGAATCACCAACTGCCCGGTTTCAGCGGGCTTTCGCGAGCCGGAGACGG
The DNA here is from genome assembly GCF_900078705.1 of Bordetella ansorpii. Classification (GTDB taxonomy): domain Bacteria; phylum Pseudomonadota; class Gammaproteobacteria; order Burkholderiales; family Burkholderiaceae_B; genus Bordetella; species Bordetella ansorpii_A. Next base: position 69,922 of record NZ_FKIF01000006.1, on the reverse strand, counting down.
GTGCTTCGATGTAGCGTGAGCCGGCCGCTTTGATCGCGTTGCCCAGCGTGGTCGAGTAGGCTGGGGAGACTGTAGCCATGACGATCAGCGTCTTGCCGGCGACGGCAGCCGTGATCTTGCCTTGGGCGTCTCGGCCCAGGACCTGATCGATCTCCTCGTGTCCCGGGAGCATCAGAATGATCGCGTCGCAGGCGTCGATCACGTCCTGCGCGGTGGCGGCAACGGTCAGGCCGGCCTCGCGCAGTGGTGCACAGCGCGAGGCTGTCCGGTTGTAGACCGTCACGGCAAAGCCCGCTGTGTGGAGGTTGCGTGCCATCGGCTCGCCCATCACGCCTACGCCTATGATTCCCATCTTCATGACTGTCTCGCTCCTGCACGGGTCGATTTGATGATTGCTACGGTTTATGCACCGACTCTACCCAGTGTTTCGATTCGAATAAAATGGGTAATTGAGAACAAATAATTCGGTTTTATCGATATATGGAACTCTCAGATCTCCATGTCTTTCGCACTGTGGTTCAAGCTGGCGGCGTTGTCCGCGCGGCTGAATCGTTGCATCGTGCGCAGTCGAGCGTGACGGCTCGCATCCGCGCTTTGGAGGAGAAGCTGGGGGTGTCGCTGTTTGTCCGAGAGGGGCGCCGGCTGCGGCTGTCGCCGGCGGGCCGCGTTCTGCTCGGCTATGCGGATCGCATGCTGGATTTAGCCAAAGAGGCGGCCCATGCAGTGCAGACGGATGGGCCTTCTGGCACGTTGCGGCTCGGGGCCATGGAGAGCACCGCGGCTGTGCGTCTACCCGAGCCGCTTGGCCTGTTTCATGAGCGCCATCCTGATGTGGCCCTGGAGCTGTATTCGGCCGACCCGCGCGAACTGATCAACGACGTGCTGCAGGCGAAGTTGGATGCTGCGCTGATCGCTGATCCGGTGTCGGATCGACGACTGGAATCACAGGTGATTTACGACGAAGAACTGGTCATCGTCGCCGAGGCCAAACACCCCGCGATTCAGTCCGCCAAGGACGTCCCCTCGCGCACGCTGCTTGCATTTCATCCCGGATGCCCGCACCGGAAAAGGTTGGAGGATTGGTTCGCACGCGGCCACGTGTCGCCAGAGCGCATCGTGGAGGTCGGCTCCTATCACCTCATCTTGGGATGCGTCGCGGTGGGGATGGGCGTGGCCCTGGTCCCGCGCAGCGTCATGGACACTTATCACGAACGGGACCGGCTAAGCATTCATCCCCTGAGCCCGAAGTTCAGGCGGGCCAAGACCCGCTTGATATGGCGTAAAGAGGCACCGCAGGCCAAGATACTGGCGTTGTCCGCAGTCTTGCTCGAATGTAATCGCGGACCCACAGCGACATCCGCTTCTGCTTCTTTGCCCAGCTATACCGAAAATGCCACGATTTCCCGCCCTCCGCTGTGACGCACAGGGAGAGGCCGTCGGTATCAGCGAGGGTGTAATCCTTGTCAGCGGCTTTCGCCTGGCGGACGGACAAATCTGAGAGTGCCACGGTATGGCTCCTGAAAGCGTCAGGAACCGAATGGTCATTTCATCGCCCGCGCCACGCCTCTAACAATCCGGTGCGACAGTCCCCCATTCTTCTGGACTAATTTCTGGACTAGAAAGGGGGAGCTGTTGATGGATTTCGAGAGACGTCAGGAGAACGAAAAAAGGGGCGAATCTTTCGATTTCGCCCCTTTAATCAAGGACTTACAGTGTTCCTGAGCTTTCAGTGGAACACTGAAGATCCAAATTCTGGAGCGGGAGACGAGTCTCGAACTCGCGACCTCAACCTTGGCAAGGTTGCGCTCTACCAACTGAGCTACTCCCGCATTTCGCTGTACGTGCGCTATTACGTGCGTTTTGCGAAGAAAGAGATCATATAACGTGTGTAACGAGCTTGTCAAGCGGGCGCGGGAAAAATATCGATTCGACTCGCTGGGGACGCCACTGCCATGTGTTCGCCCGCCGTCCGCCGATCGCCGTATCATGTCCGGCATGTCCAAAGCCCATTCCCGTGACGCGCAAGACGGCGCGTCTTCCCAAGACAAGATCCGCCTGGATAAATGGCTGTGGGCCGCGCGTTTCTACAAGACCCGCAGCCTGGCCGCCGACGAAGTGGATAAAGGACGCGTGCTGGTCAACGGCCAGGGCGCCAAGCCGGCGCGCGAGGTGCGTCCTGGCGACGTGCTGGTGGTACGCCGCCAGGAGCACGACATGGAAGTGCGCGTGCGCGCCATCAGCGGCGTGCGCGGCCCCGCCTCGGTGGCGGTGCTGCTATACGAAGAGACGCCGGAAAGCCAGGCGACCCGCCAGCGCGCGGCGGAGCAGCGCCGTCTGGCGCCCGAACCGGCGCAGACCATTTCGGACGGCAGGCCCACCAAGCGCGACCGCCGCAGGCTGTCCTCGTGGCGGGATGGGGGCTGATCCGGCGGCTTGCCGGTTCCGGCGATGGCGCGATGGCCATCGTGTCGTCCGGCCGCGTGCCGAGCAGGCAGGTGTGGGCCGAGCCGCGGCGACGCCATGAGCATTGCGCGTTCGCCGTCGCCTCCGGCATCACTCCCACATAGCGCCCGCGTGGCCGGATCAGGCGGGCATCCCGCCGGAACAGGGCTGGCGCGCCAGGTTCAGCAAACGGCCAGCGCGGCATCTTCGATGGCGGGGGTGGCGTGGCGCATCGGTGGGTGGGTCATGCCCGCGCCGGGCGCGGCAATCCAGGGCGGGGCGGCCGCGATGCCGCCCGCGCCCGTGATCGCCGTCAGCGCCATCAGGTTGGGAGCGCGCAGGCACGGCGAGCCGTCGCTCGGCCTATCGCCTTCCCGCATGCCCGATACGGCATTCGCCGCCACGGTCATGGCTTGCGGGCTGCAGGCGCGCAGCACGGCGACCAGGCCGCCGGCATCGCGTTGGGCCAAAGCCTGGCGGCAGAGCGCGAACAGATAGGCCGCGTCCTCGTCCAGATCGTCTTCGGCCTGCCCGGGATCCCGCGGCGGCGCCGCGCGCAGGCGCTTCAGCAGGCGATGCAGGGACTGGCGCGAGGCCGCTTCGCTGCGCCCGGCCAGCGCGCCGAGTTCCGCATGGGTGAATTCGAAAACCTCGTACAGCAACACGGCCGCCGCATCGCCGGGCGCCAGGGTGCGCGCCAGATGCGCCAGGGCGGCTTCCACGCGCTGCGCCTGGTCGGCCAGCCGCTGCGGCCAATCGTCTTCGACCTGGCGCGCCGAGCCGGCCATTTGCCCGAGGATCTCCCGATAACGCCCCTGGCGGCGCAGGAAATCGATGCAGAGATGATGCAGTACCGTTGCCAGCCACGCCTGCCGGCCGGCCTCGGTGGGCGGCAACGCATCGTCCGCCGTGCGCAAGTAGGCGTCCTGCACCAGGTCTTCGGCCTGGCCGCCGTGCATCAGCCAGCGCCGCGCCATTCCGATCAGGCGCCTGCGCAGGGGCTCGTCGTGGGCCAGGGGGTGCGGGGGCGGGGCGGATGTCACGTTGTCGATCGCTCGTTCGTATACCGGTCGGAACTTAACATGAAAGGAGTTTCCGCCATGCACGCCACCGATCCCGACCAGGCCGCCGCGCCGGTCCCCGCCCCGAACAGCGCCTTCCTGGAAGAAAAGACCTTCCGCAACCGCACCGTGCTGGTCTTCGGCAGCATCACCGATACGAGCGCCTCGGAAACCGTGAGGCGCCTGCTGATGCTGGACGCGGAATCCGGCGCGCCCATCAACATGATCGTGTCGTCCCCCGGCGGCCACCTGGAGTCCGGCGACGCCATCCACGACGTGCTGCGCTTCATCGGCGCCCCGGTCAACATGATCGGCACCGGCTGGGTCGGCAGCGCCGCCACGCATCTGTACCTGGGCGTGCCGCGCGAGCGCCGTGTCTGCCTGCCGCAGACCCGCTTCCTGATCCACCAGCCCAGCGGCGGCGCGGGCGGCCCCGCCAGCGACATCGCCATCCAGGCCCGCGAGATCGTCAAGGCCCGCGAACGCATCGCCCGCGTCATCGCGCGCGAATGCGGGCAGCCGCTGGAGCGCGTCATGGCCGACATCGAACGCGACCACTGGATGCCCGCCGAGGATGCCGTGGCCTATGGCCTGGTGTCGCGCATCATCGAGCGGCGCACGGAACTGGAGCAGGGCTGATCGGAACCGGCGCTGCCCGCATTCCTTGGCCTTGTTCTTGGCCTCAAAAACGCTGGCTGCCGGTGGATTTCCCTGGCCTTGGCTGGAATGAAAAAAGGAGCCGAAGCTCCTTTTTTCAACGACGTACAGACACCCGGGGAGGTCTGTAGATCATGCACTGGAGCGGGAGACGAGTCTCGAACTCGCGACCTCAACCTTGGCAAGGTTGCGCTCTACCAACTGAGCTACTCCCGCAGAGAGGGCGCATTATACACAGATAAATCGAACGTGCGCGTCGCCTTTGCGCGCTCCCCGGCGCCTGCGGATGCCGCCTGCTTGAAAGCGTTCCTGCCGCCGCGTCCGAGCGTGGCCAGGCGAGAGAGGGCCACGCAGTCCGCAGACGCAGCCAAGGCCCTCTGGAGTTCGAATCCCCAAGGAGAAAATCCCCTTTCTTCGCAGCACCTCTTTACTCGTGCAACCCTTCCCGAATCCGCCTGCCCACACCCCGTCAAGTATCATCTCCCCAGTCCCCACGCTGCATCCCGCCCGCCATGTCCCAGCCCGCCGATCCTGCCGTTTCCGGCGCCATGCTGACGCCCGCCGCCTGCGATCTCACTCACGCCAACACCTTCGGCCTGGTGTCGCACGCACCCGCCTGCGTCACCCTGGACGACACCGCGCAACTGCAGGCGCTGTCCGACCTGGCCCTCCAGCATCCTTCCCTGCTGATCCTGGGCGGCGGCAGCAACGTCATCCTTCCCTCGCGCGTGCCCGGCCTGGTCGCACGCGTGGCGCTCAAGGGCATCCGCCTGATCGAGGAACGCCCCGACGCCTGGATCGTCGAAGCCGCTGGCGGCGAGGTCTGGCATGATTTCGTCGCGCATTGCGTCGAGCAAGGCTGGGACGGCCTGGAGAACCTGGCGCTGATCCCGGGCACGGTCGGCGCCGCGCCGGTGCAGAATATCGGCGCCTACGGCGTCGAGCTCGATCAACGCTTCGACAGCCTGCTGGCCTGGCACCTGCGCGAACGCCGCCTGGTGCGCATGAGCGCCCGGGAATGCCGCTATGCCTATCGCGACAGCGTCTTCAAGCATGCCGAGCCGGGCACCTGGGTGATCGTGTCGGTGCGCTTCGCGCTGCCCCGGCCCTGGCATGCCGTGGCCGATTATCCCGACCTGGCCCGCGATCCCGTTCTCAATCCCGGTCCGCGCCGCCCCGGCCAGGCCGCCATGCCTCCCCGCGCGCGCGACGTGTTCGATGCCGTCTGCCGCATCCGCCGCGCCAAGCTGCCCGACCCCGCCGTCGTCGGCAACGCCGGCAGTTTCTTCAAGAACCCCATTGTCGACGCTGCCCTGCGCGAAGACCTGCTGGCGCGTTTTCCCACGCTGGTGTCGTACGCGCAGCCCGATGGCCGCTACAAGCTGGCGGCGGGCTGGCTGATCGACCAATGCGGCTGGAAGGGCAGGACGCAGGGCGCGGCTGGCGTGCACGACCGCCAGGCGCTGGTACTGGTGAACCGCGGCGGCGCCCGCGCCGACGACATCCTGGACCTGGCCTCGGCCATCCAGCGCGACGTGGAAGAACGCTACGGGGTGCGGCTGGAGCGCGAGCCGGTGCTGGTGGCATAGGCTCCACGCGTTCGTCGGGCGGGCGTCTGGCAAGGCGAGCAAAGCGGTCCCGGGTGAGCGCGATATTGAAGCCCGTCCGAATTTAAGAAATAATAGTTCTCATTACATAACGATTCGCCCGAGTCCGCGTGCCGTCGCGCGTGGCCGGCTGCCGGCCTTGAACGCTTCGGACTACGCCTCGCCTCCCGATGTTGAGACTCTCTATTGCGACCATCACTCCTGGTTGCAGGGATGGCTGCGCCGGCGCCTGGGCAATGCGGCCGACGCCGCGGACCTCGCGCAGGATGCCTTCCTGAGATTGCTGGCCAAGCCCAGGGCATTCGGCAGCCTGCCCGAAGCGCGCGTCTACCTGCGCGCCATGGCAGGCGGGTTGTGCGTCGATCTGTGGCGCCGCCGCCAGATCGAGCAGGCCTGGCTGGATACCCTGGCCGCCCAGCCGGAAGCGCGGGCGCCATCGGCCGAACACCAGGCGATCGTGCTGCAGGCCTTGCAGGACATCGACCGGCTGCTGCGCAGCCTGCCCGTCAAGGCGGCGCACGGGTTCGTGCTGGCGGTCGGATGCGAGATGACCGACAAAGAGGTCGCGGAAGAACTGGGCGTCTCGACCCGCATGGTGCGCAAGTACGTCGCGCAGGCCATGCTGCATTGCCTGAACGCGCTGTGACCGGCGCGGCAGGTTCCGGGGACGTCGTCCAGCCCACGCCAGCGGCGCTGGAGCAGGCGGCCCAATGGTTTGCGCTGCTGCGCTCGGGCGAGGCAACCTCCGCCGACCGGGCCGCTTGGCAGGCCTGGCGCGATGGCGCGGATACGCATCGCGCCGCATGGAGCCAAGTCGAGCAGGTCGGCCGGCTGTTCCAGCCGATCCAGTCCACCACCCGGCCGCGTGACGCGGTGGGCGCCTACCGCGCGGCGACGACGCAGGCGGCGCGCCGCCGCTTCGTGCTGGGCGTGGCCGCGCTGGCCGGCGCCGGATGGGTGGGCGCGGCGGCCTGGCGGCAGGCTTGGCTGCCTGCCTCGGTCCTGGCGTGGTCGGCCGATCATCGCGCAGCCATCGGCGAGGTGCGCGACATTCTGCTGGCGGATGGCACGCGCATCTGGCTGGGCACCGCCAGTGCATTCAATGAGGACTACACCCCCGCATTGCGCAGGCTGGATCTGCTGGCCGGCGAGATGCTGATCAGCACGGCGGCCGACGCCTGCAGGCCGTTCGTGGTCGATACGCTGCACGGCCGCTTGCGTGCCCTGGGCACGCGTTTCATCGTGCAGCGGCAAGCGGCGTGGACGCGCATCGCCGTCTACGAGGGCGCCGTGCAGGCGAGGTCCGCCAGCGGCGTGGCCGTTGTCATCCCGGCCGGGTGGCAAGCCGAGATGGCCCGCGATGGCGTCTCGGACCTGCAACGCGCGGACCCCGCCGCCGAGTCCGCCGTTCGTGGCCTGTACGTGGTCCAGGATGTGCCGCTGGGCGAGGTATTGCGCGAGCTGGGCCGATACCGGACCGGCCATCTTGCCGTGGCGCCCGAGGTGGCGGGCCTGCCGGTATTCGGCAGCTTTCCCATGACCGATCCCGACCGTGTGCTGGGCATGTTGGAAGGCGTGATGCCCATCCGCGTGCGGCGTTTCCTGCCTTGGTGGGTCAGCGTCGGGCCCCGCTAGGCGATCTCCGCGCCAAGAATATTTGCATCGGGGAGTTCCGCTTTTTGCCGTGTCGTTCGATGAGCAGATGACAGACATCACCTGACCCACGAACGACCAAGGAATCCCGCATGTCATTGCGCCCGTCTCCACCCGTCCGCTTCCCGGCGAGGACGCTCTTGTCCGATCTCCGCCGCCGCGCCGTCCTGCCACGCCCGGCCGCCGCCGTCTCCCAGGCATGCCTGGCGGGCCTGCTGGCGGCCACCCTGCCGCCGGCCGCCCAGGCACAGGCCGGCGCATCCGGCCAGGATTCCGCGCAGCAGGGCCAGGTAAGGCACTACGACATTCCCGCAGGCGCGTTGGGCGACGTGCTGGCCCAGTACGCCAGGCAGTCGGGCATCCTGTTGGCCAGTCCGCCCGGACTGGTGCAGGGTCGGCGCAGCGCGGGCGTGCGAGGCGCCCACGATCCGCACTCGGCCCTGTCGGACATCCTGGGTGGCACCGGCCTGGACGCGGTGCGCGATGCGCAGGGCGACTACCAACTGCGCGCGAGCCAGGGCGGCGTGACTACGCTGGCGCCAGTGCGGGTGCTGGGGCGGGATCCGGCCACGACCGAGGGCTCGCGCTCGTATGCGTCGAAAGTTTTGACGATCGCCAAGGGCGACCAGGCCTCGCTCGACATTCCGCAGGCCGTGTCGGTGATCACCCGGCAACGCATGGACGACCAGGGCATCAGCGACATCCGTGAGGCGCTGGCCAATGCCCCTGGCGTGTCCATGGTGGCCAATGAGCCGGGCGGGCACTTCTATTCACGCGGCTTTTTCATCCAGAGCTACCAGTTCGACGGCGTGCCGCTGGAACGCCAGTTGTACGCGCGCGGATCGGCGTTCAACTCCGATACCTCCATCTATGATCGCGTGGAGATCATGCGCGGTCCACAGGGCTTGTTCGAGGGCGCGGGCGACCCCTCGGGCTCGGTCAACATGGTGCGCAAGCGGCCCACGCAGGAGCGGCAGGTGATCCTGACCGGCAAGATCGGGTCATGGGACCAGTACGGCGCGCAAGCCGACATGGGCGGGGCGTTGAACGACAGCGGATCCCTGCGTGGCCGCGTAGTCATGAACTATGAAACCGCCGGTTCTTTCCGGGATTACCTCGATACGAACGACCGGACGTTCTACGGCGCGCTGGATATCGACCTGGGCAGCGCCACCACCCTCGGCCTGGGCTACAGCCGCGAAAGGCCCTATGGCGGCATCGATTGGTCCGGGCTGCCAGGATATGCCGACGGATCCATTCCCGACTTCAAGCGTTCGACCAACCTCAGCGCGCCATGGAATCATGCCTACAAGAGCCAGGACACCTGGTTCGCGGATCTGACCCACCGTTTCGCCAACGGCTGGAAGTTCAAGGCCGCCCTGGTGCGGGTGCAGGAAGACAACGACATCAAATACCTGCTGCGCAGCGGCACGCTGGGGCCGCCCAATACGGTGCGCGGGGACGCGTACGCTTTCGACATGGCATCGCGGAATCTGGGGGGCGATGCCTACCTGACGGGCGACGCCATCGTACTCGGTCGCAAGCTGGACCTGACGCTCGGGGGCAATTTCTCGCACCAGCGCAGCACCGACATCTGGGGCTGGCGGCGCAACGTCGAAAGCCTGAACGGCAGCTACGACCAGCGGTCCACGGCGTCGGACATCGACAGCTACGACATCATCAACACCAACCGGATGAACGACGGCTATCGGTCCGACAAGAAGGGCCTGTACGCGACGGCGCGCTACGCGCTGGCCGAGCCCCTGTCGGTCGTGCTGGGCGGACGCTACTCGTGGTACGAGCAAACCTACGTGTCGGACGGCGTCTGGGGATACTCGGAATCGACGGCCAGGGAGTCGGGCGAATTCACGCCTTTTCTGGGCCTGGTCTACAAGCTGTCCAGCCAGTGGTCCGCCTATGCCAGCTACGCCGACATCTTCCGCCCGCAGAGCCAGCGTGGCGTCGATGGGCAGTTCCTGAGCCCGGTCACGGGCAAGAACCATGAGCTGGGGCTGAAGGCCGAGTTGCTGGATGGCCGCGCCGAGGCGGCGTTCGCCCTGTTCCGCACCGAACAGAAGAAAGTGGCTTTCGAGGAGGGCGGCATACCCGAGGAGGTGGCCAATGCGCAGTGCGGTGGCACCTGCTATCGCCCCTCGGCGCAGGTGCGCAGCCAAGGGTTCGAGGCATCGCTGAATGGCGAGGTCTGGCCGGGACTGCAATTGGCGGCGTCGTACACGTACACGCATACGCGGCACCGCGGCTCGGACGTGCCTTCGGTGGGCTACGACATCTCGGCCAACACCGGGGTTCCCCGCCATCTGGCGCGGCTGTGGGCCAACTACCGCTTGCAGGACGCATGGAACCGCTGGTCGATCGGTGCTGGCCTCACCACGCAGAGCCAGTCTTCCGGCTTCGCGTACTACGGCCGCAAGCAGGGCGGATACACGGTGCTGGATGCCCGCGTCGGTTACCAGATCAGCGACAACCTGTCGGCCGCCTTGAACATCGGCAACCTGACCGACAAGAAGTACTACAGCTCGATCAGCTACGACCGCAATTACTTCGGTACGCCCCGAAGCTATCTGCTGACCGTCCAGTACCGGATGTAGACGGCGCCAGCCGGGCGGGCCACTTGCCGTCCGGCACGGCATGCACGAAAAAAGGTCCGCCGAGGAGCGGACCGCTTTTTCGATTGCGAACGCGAGAGGTGCGTCAGCCCAGACCCAGCACCGCCTGCATGTCGTAAATACCGGTCTGCTTGCCCGCCAGGAAGCGCGCCGCGCGCAGCGAGCCTTCCGCGTAGTTGGCGCGGGTGGTGGAGCGGTGCGTGATTTCGATGCGCTCGCCCGTGCCGCAGAACATGACGGTGTGGTCGCCGACGATGTCGCCGCCGCGCACCACCGAGAAGCCGATGCTGCCGGGCTTGCGCGCGCCGGTTTCGCCATGGCGCGCCCACTCGGCGACGTCGGGCAGGGCCACGCCCCAGGCGCGGGCCACCGTTTCGCCCATGCGCAAGGCCGTGCCCGAGGGGGCGTCGACCTTGTTGCGATGGTGCGCCTCGAACACTTCGACGTCGTAGCCGGCATTCAGGATCTTGGCGGCGATCTCCAGCAGCTTGAACGTGGCGTTGACGCCCACGCTCATGTTGGGCGCGAACACGATGGCGATCTTCTGCGCGGCCACGTCGATGGCGGCGCGGCCGCTGTCGTCGAAACCGGTGGTGCCGACGATCAGCTTGGTGCCGTGCTTCACGCAGGCTTTCAGGTGTTCCAGCGTGCCCTCGGGGCGCGTGAAGTCGATCAGGCAGTCGGCATTGGCCAGGGCATCGAGCGAGTCGGTGATGGCCACGCCGGTGTCGCGGCCCAGGAAAGCGCCGGCATCGTTGCCCAGCGAGGCCGAGCCGGCGCGATCCAGCGCCACGGTCAGTTGCAGGTCGGGGGCATCGAGGACGGCCTCGATCAGCATGTGGCCCATACGGCCACTGGCGCCCGCGATGGCGATACGCATGGAATTTCCTTGGTGTTGGACAGGCATGGCGGCAATCAGCGCAGCGGCTGGGCGTCGCTGCCGGGCAGGCCGGGCGAATAGGGCGCGGTGCTGGCCGGCGGCTGGATCACCACGTTGGGGGTGATCTGGCGGCTGCTTTCCGCACGCTGGCGGGCCTGGTCGGAGTCGGTCGTCTGGCTGGCCCTGCTTTGCTGGGCTTCGGCCTGGCGGGCGGCTTCGGCGCGGGCGGCGTCCGCCTTGGCATCCGGGGCGACCGGCGCGGCGGCGGGCTGGGCGGCTGGTTCCGACTTGGCCTGGTTGGCCGGCGCGGCCGGCGCCTGCTCGATCGGCTTGCCGTTCTCGTCCAACTGGTACGGCTGCAGCGTGGGCTGTTCGTCGCCGGCCCAGCGGGCCAGGCGGTCGTTCTCGAACCAGACGGTGAACTTGCGCTCGCGCGCTTCGCCGTAGCCGGGCTTGTAGTAGTACGGGTAGTCCCAGCGGTCGGAGTGCAGCACGCTGGTCAGCATGGGGCTGCCCAGGGCGAAGCGGACCTGTTCGCGAGACATGCCGGGCTGCAGCAGGGCGATCTGCTCTTGCGTGATCCAGTTGCCTTGCTGGACGTCAATCTTGTACGGGAAGCCCCATTTGCTGCCGGAAGAGCACCCGGCCAGAACGGCCACGATGCCCAGTGCTGCCAGGCCCGTCTTGAGAATCCGGACGGACCGGATGGGATTACGTGCAATCATGGACACTTGCGCCCCGCCATTATTGAGAAACGAACAAAACCGTTATCATAAAGGTTTCAAGAAGATAGTTCCGTGTAGCGGCGACAAGATGGCCGGCGGGTGTAGCGAGGCCGGCCGGTTTCTGCGTCCCGGGGTCCGGCTTCTGCCTACGGATAGCGAGCACACATGACCGACCAAAGCGACCTGAAAAACATGGGCCTGAAGGCGACGTTCCCGCGCCTGAAGATCCTCGATATCTTCCGCAAGTCGGACGAGCGCCACCTCAGCGCAGAGGACGTCTATCGCGCCCTGATTGCCGAGAACGTCGAGATCGGCCTGGCTACCGTCTACCGGGTGCTCACCCAGTTCGAGCAGGCCGGCATCCTCAGCCGCAGCCAATTCGACACCGGCAAGGCTGTCTTCGAACTGAACGACGGCGATCATCACGATCACCTCATCTGCACCAACTGCGGCGTGGTGGTCGAGTTCTCGGACAACGAGATCGAGAAGCGCCAGCACAAGATCGCCAAGGACAACGGCTTCGCGCTGGAAAGCCACGCGATGGTCTTGTACGGCATCTGCGGCAACTGCCAGAAAACCCGCTGAAGTCAGAAAGCCGGCCAAGTGCCGGCTTTTTCATGGGCACGCCTGGGCCGCGCCCGTGGCGCCGCCCCAGGCGTCAGCCGTGCAATCCCAGAAACTGCCGCAGTTCCGCGGTGCGCGGCTGCACGAACAGCTCTGCCGGCGGGCCGGATTCGTGGATCCGGCCTTCGTGCATGAACACCACCCGGTCGCACACGTCGCGCGCGAAGCGCATCTCGTGCGTCACCATCAGCAAGGTCATGCCGTCGGCCGCCAGTGCGCGCACCACGCTCAGCACCTCGCTGACCAGCTCCGGGTCCAGCGCCGACGTGATCTCGTCGCACAGCAGCGCCATCGGCTGCATGGCCAGGGCGCGCGCGATCGCCACGCGCTGCTGCTGGCCGCCCGACAGCTCGGCGGGCCAGGCGTCGAAACGGTGCCCCAGGCCCACGCGTTCCAGCATGGTCTGCGCCAGTTCGCGGGCTTCTTCCTGCTTGATCTTCTTGCCCACCATGGGCGCCAGCATGACGTTCTTGCCCACGGTCAGGTGGGGGAAAAGATTGAACTGCTGGAAGATCATGCCCACCTTCAGGCGCAGCCGCCGCAACTGCATTTCCGTGTCGCCCAGGGTCGCGTCGGCCACCATGATGGCGCCGCCGTCGAGCGATTCCAGGCCATTGATACAGCGCAGCAGCGTGCTCTTGCCCGAGCCGCTCTTGCCGATGATGGCGATGACCTCGCCGGGCTCCACGCGCAGCGTGATGCCCTTGAGCACTTCGTGCTGGCCATAGCGTTTGCGGACGTCTTCAAGGGCGATGAGGGGCATGCAGTTTCCTTTCCAGTCGAAGGGCCAGGCGGGACAGGGGCCAGCACAGCACGAAGTACAGCAGCGCCGTGTAGGCGTATACGCCGAAGGGCTGGAACGTCGCGTTCACGATGATGGTGCTGGCCTTGGAGAGTTCGGTGAAGCCGATGATGGAGGTCAGGGCCGTGCCCTTGACGATCTGCACGGCGAAGCCCACCGTGGGCGCCACCGCGATGCGCAGCGCCTGGGGCAGGATCACGTGGCGCATCTGCTGGGCATAGCCCAGCGCCAGGCTGGCCGAGGCCTCCCATTGCCCCTTGGGAATCGCCTCGACACAGCCGCGCCAGATCTCGGCCAGGAAGGCGGCGGACCACAGGATGAGCGCGGCGCCCGCCGCCAGCCAGGCCGGCACCTCCAGTCCCAGCAACGCCAGGCCGAAGAAGGCCAGGAACAACTGCATCAGCAGCGGCGTACCCTGGAACAGCTCGATGTAGGCGGTGGCGGCCCGGCGCAGCACCGGCATGTGCGAGGTGCGCAGCATCAGCACCGCCAGGCCAAGCACCGCGCCGCCCACGAAGGCCGCCAGCGACAGCAGCACGGTCCAGCGCGCCGCCATCAGCAGGTTGCGGACGATGTCCCATTGCGAGAATTCGATCATCGTGCGGGACTCCGGAACAGGCGCCGGCCAAGCTCGCGCAGGGCCTGGCGCAGCAGCAGCGACAGCACCAGATAGATGGCCGTGGCGACGAAATAGGCCTCGAAGGCGCGGAAGTTGCGCGATTGGATGAAGTTCGCCGCGAAGCTCAGCTCCTCGACCGCGATCTGCGAGCATACGGCCGAGCCCAGCATGACGATGACGAGCTGCGAGGACAGGGCCGGCCAGATGCGGGCCATCGCCGGCGCCAGCACGATGTGGCGGAAGATCTGCGCGCGCGACAGCGCCAGGCTGGCGCCGGCCTCGTACTGGCCGCGCGGCGTGGCGTCGATCCCCGCGCGGATGATCTCGGCGCTGTAGGCGCCCAGGTTGATGACCATGGCCAGGCAGGCGGCAGGCAACTCGCCCATCTGCACGCCGATGGCCGGCAGGCCGAAGAAGATGAAGAAGAGCTGGATCAGGAAGGGCGTGTTCCGGATCAGCTCGATGTAGGCCACGACGGGCGCGCGCAACCAGGCCGGGGCCGCGGTACGCGCCCAGGCGCATGCCAGGCCCAGCGCGATACCACCCACGCCGCCCACGGCGATCAGCAGCAGGGTCAGGCCCACGCCGCGCAGCAGCGCCGGCCAGTAGTCGAGGATGGCCCCGAAGGCGAATGCGTAGTCCACGCGCGCCTCGGTCCTACAGTTGCGCCGGCAGGGGCTCGCCCAGCCACTTCACCGCGATGGCGTTCAACGAACCATCCTTCTTGGCCTGGGCCAGGATCTCGTTGACCTTGGCCTGCAGCGCGGACTGGCCCTTGTTCAGGCCGATGTAGCACGGCGAGTTCTTGATGAGGAACTTGGTCTCGGGCTTCTTCGGCGGCTTCCTGGCCAGGATGGCGGCGGCGACCACATTGCCGGTGGCGACCAGTTGCACCTGTCCGGACAGGAAGGCGGTGATGGTGCCGTTGTTGTCCTCGTAGCGGCGGATCGTCGCCGACTCGGGGGCGATCTTGGACAGCTCGATGTCCTCGACCGAACCGCGCGTCACGCCGACGACCTTGCCGGCCAGGTCGCCGGCCTTCTCGGCCTTGATGTCGGCGGGACCGAACACGCCGTTGAAGAAGGGCGCGTAGGCGTCCGAGAAGTCGATGGCCTTCTCGCGTTCAGGATTCTTGCCCAGGCTGGAGATGACCAGATCGACCTTGTTCGTCTGCAGATAGGGCACGCGGTTGGCGCTGGTGACCGGCACCAGTTCGAGCTTCACGCCCAGGCTCTTGGCGATGAGGGCGGCGGTGTCGATGTCGTAGCCCTGCGGCTTGAGATCGACGGTGACCGAGCCGAACGGCGGGAAATCCTGGGGCACGGCGATCCTGATCGTGCCGGCTTTCTGGATGTCCTGCAGGGCATCGGCACGGGCAAGGGGGCTTGCCAGCATCGCCACGGCGGCGAGGGAAGACAGCAGCAGGGTTCTGCGCAGCATGGAGGTTCTCCTGAGTGGCCTCTATTTATGCACACCAATACGGTATACAAAACTACTCAAGCAATCGCTATGCCAGGCTGGTTGCGCGGGGCCGCGCCCGGTATCTCCACGCAGGGATGCGCGGTGGCGGAGGCATCGTGGTGCGTTCGCGCGCCACGCTGGTGCGGCCGCGCCCCATCGTGGGGCGGGCCACAGGGCGTCGTTCAGGTCAGCAGGGCCAGCACCAGATCGGCGTCGCCATCCTTGGCCTGGTCGCTGAAGTCGAGCGCTTCCTCGACGTGGTGCAGGTGTTCGAGCATCAGCGCCACCGCGCGTTCGACGTCGCCCTCCTTGGCCGCGCCGAGAAAGGCGTGGTGTTCGTCGGACGAACAGGCGGCGTCCAGCGTGGATTGGTATAGCGCGGTGATGACCGCGCTGCGGGCCGACAGGTCGCGCAGCATTTCCGTCAGCACGGAATTGCCGACGACCTCGGCCAGCAGAATGTGGAAGTCCGACAGCAGGGTGTTGCGCAGGCGGGCATCCGTGCCGCCGATGGCCCGCCGCTCCTGGCGCAGGTGCTGCTCCAGCCGGCGGTAGTCGGCAGGCTTGGCCCGGGCCACGAATTCGCGCGCCAGCGCGGCTTCCAGGATGCGCCGTACCGAGAAGACCTCGCGGGCCTCGTTGATGCTGGGCTTGCTGACGAAGGCGCCCTTGTCGGGCACCGTGCGGATCAGCTTGTCCTTGGACAGCATGAGCAGGGCCGCGCGCACTTTGGTGCGGCTGACGCCATAGGCGCGGGCCAGGGCTTCCTCGCGCAGGCGGGCGCCGGCGGGCAGGCGGCGGTCGACGATGGCCGACGCGATGTCCTGCGCGATCTGCTCGGCGCTGGCGTCGGAGGGGGGAGTGGGGCGGTCAGTCATGCCGCCTAGTCTAACCAAAATTGTGAAACCACTATTGAATACAAAATTTCCATCCAATATAGTGGTGGGATTCCTGCCGCCGCACGCGTGGCGGCCTGCCATCGCCCCGGTCCTCCCGTCTCCGCCATCCCATGTCCTCTTCCCTTCCCGCGCGCATCGAATCCTTCCTGGCCAGCGAGCATGACAGGCAGGTCGCGTTCCTGTCCGAACTCGTCCGCGTGCCTTCCGACAATCCTGGCGGCGACTGCGCGCCGCATGCCGAACACGTGCGCGAGCGGCTGTCGGGCCTGGGGCTGCCGGTCGAGGCTTACCCGGTGCCCGCCGAACAGGTGCGCGCCGCGGGCATGATCTCGGCGACCAATCTGGTCGTGCGCGTGCCGTTCGGCCCGGGCGGTCCCACCATCGCCCTTAATGCGCATGGCGACGTCGTTCCGCCGGGACAGGGCTGGCGGCACGATCCCTATGGCGCGCGCATCGAGCAGGATCCGGAACACGGCCCCGTCATGTATGGCCGTGGCGTGGCGGTGTCCAAGTCCGACTTCGCCACCTATACCTGGGCCGTGCTGGCGCTGCTGCATGCGCAGGCCCAGGGGGCCGCCTTGCGCGGCACGGTCGAACTGCACTTCACCTACGACGAGGAGACCGGTGGCGAGATCGGCCCGGCGCTGCTGCTGTCCCAGGGCATCAGTCGCCCCGACTATGCGATCTCCGCCGGCTTCGCCTATGGCATCACGTCCGCGCACAACGGCTGCCTGCATCTCGAAGTGACGGTCAGCGGCAGGCAGGCGCATGCCGCCATGCCGCACACGGGCGTGGACGCGCTCGAGGCCGCCACCCACATCCTGCGCGCGCTGTACGATTTCCGCGGGCAATTGGCCCAGAAGCGTTCGGCCACGCCCGGCATCGACACGCCCGGACTGACCGTGGGCCTGATCCAGGGCGGCATCAATACCAACGTGGTGCCCGACCGCGTGGTGTTCCGGCTGGATCGCCGCATGATTCCCGAAGAGGCCGGCCACGACGCGCAGGCCGAGCTTCGCGGCATCATCGAAGCCGCCGCCGCCCAGCGTCCGGGCATCTCGGTGGAGATCCGGCCGGTGCTGCAGGCCAGCCCGCTGGCGGAACTGCCGGGCGCGCGTGCGCTGATCGATGCCCTGCGCAAGCACGCCGGCGAGGTGCTCGGCTGCGACATCCCCGTGCATGGCGTGCCGCTGTACACCGATGCCCGCCACTACATGCAGGCGGGCATTCCGACGGTGCTGTATGGCGCGGGGCCGCGAACCATCATGGAAGCGCGCGGGCACAATTCGGATGAGAACCTGAGGTTGAACGACCTGGCGCGGGCCACGCGCGTCGTGGCGCTGACGCTGGCCGACCTGATGGCGTGATGGGCCGCGCGCTACCTCGCCACACGTTCTGCATGCGTGCGCCGCGGTAGCTGCCCGAGTATGTGCCGGCGCTGAGGTAGCGCTACGCGCTTTTGCCCTGGGCCAGAAGGAAGGCATGGGCCGTGCTCAGGCCCACGGCGACATCCGCGGCCTCGACGGTTTCCAGAGGATGATGGCTGATGCCGCCCGCGCCGCAGCGGATGAACAGCATGCTGACGGGCGCAATCCTGGCGATCATCATGGCATCGTGTCCGGCGCCCGACAGCAATTCATGCGCGGGCACGCCTTGCGCCGCGACCGCCTCGCGCCAGGCCGCGCGTCCCGCGTCATCGCAGGCCACGGCAGGCGCGCGCAGCAGTTCTTCCGATTGCCAGGCCACGCCGCGGCGACCGCAGGCCCGCGCGATGCAGGCGTCGATGTCCGCCAGCGCGGCGTCCCGCACCGCATCCTCGGCGGCGCGCACGTCCAGGCTGAGGCGGCAGGCGCCCGGGATGACATTGATCGATCCGCCCGGCACTTCCAATTGCCCTACCGTACCGACCAGCCCGGGTTCCTGTCCGCAGCGCGATTCGACATACAGCGCGATCTCGGCCGCCGCGCAGGCGGCATCGCGGCGCAGCGACATGGGGGTGGTGCCGGCATGGCCGGCCAGCCCGGTCAGCGTCAGGCGGCGGCGTACGCTGCCTGCGATCGCGGTGACCACGCCGACGGGCAGGTCCCGGTCCAGCAGTACGGGACCCTGTTCGATGTGGATCTCGAAGTAATGCGCCAGGCGGCTGGCGTCGGTGGCGGCCCGCGCGATGCCATCCGGGTCGCGGCCGGCGTCCTGCATGGCTGTCCGAAGCGTGGTGCCGGCGGCATCGGTGGCCTGCATCAGCGCGCCATCGAAATGGCCGGCATAAGCCGACGACCCCAGGAAGGTGCTGCCGAAGCGCACGCCCTCTTCGTCGGCGAAGGCCACGACTTCGAGGTCGTGGGGCAGGCGCAGCCCCTGCGCGGACAGGTCCGCGACCAGCCCGATGCCCATGAGGATGCCCAGCCTGCCATCGTACTTGCCGCCATTGCGCACGGTGTCGTAATGGCTGCCCGTGACCAGGCAGGCGGCGGGCGCCGGGCCGGGACGCGCCAGGTAGCGGCCCACCACGTTGCCGATGGCGTCGATGCGCACGCTGTCGCAGCCTGCCTCGCGCATCCATGCCGCCAACTGGCCGGCCACGGCCTGGTGCGCGGCGCCCAGGTAGGTGCAGGTCAATTCGCCGGCAATGTCGGTGTGCCGGCCCAGGATGTCGGCGCGCGCCAGGATCTGCTGGGCGGCGTGAAGAGCGCGTTCGGGCGTCATGTCGAGGAAGGCGAAGGGCAGGGGAACAAAAGCATTAAACAATAATGCACAAATTTTGTATACAGAACAATCCAGGCCGCCCGGCGGCCCGGTCCTAGCGCCTGATGTCCTTATACGGGTTCGGACACGCCCAACATCTCGCGCGCGTGGTTGCGCGTGGTGTCGGTGATGGTGACGCCGCCCAGCATGCGCGCCAGTTCCTCGATGCGCGCGTCGGGGGCCAGCTCGGTGATCTGCGAACGCGTGGTGCCGTTCGACTCGCTCTTGCTGACCCGGTATTGCGTGTTGCCGCAGGCCGCGACCTGCGGCAGGTGGGTCACGCACAGCACCTGGTGGCGTTCGCCCAGTTCGCGCAGCAGCTTGCCGACCACCTCGGCCACCGCGCCGCCCACGCCGCTGTCGACTTCGTCGAAGATCAGCGTGGGGACGCGCGCGGCGCGGCTGGCGATGACCGACAGCGCCAGCGAGATACGCGACAGTTCACCGCCCGACGCCGCCTTGGCCAGCGAACGCGGCGTGGTGCCGGCGTGGCCGGCCACGCGGAACTCGACCGTTTCGCTGCCTTGCGCGGACGGGGCGGCCTCGGCCAGCGCGGCGACGAAAGTGCCGCCCTGCATGGCCAGCGTCTGCATGGCCTGGCTGACTTCCCTGCCCAGTTCCTTCGCGATCTTCTGGCGCGCGGCGGTGAGCTTGGCGGCCGCGGCCGTGTAGGCCGCCTGGGCCACGCCGGCCTGCGCACGCAACGCCTCGATGTCGCCCGCGGCCTGCATCTCGTCCAGCCGGGCATGCAGGCTGTCGCGCAGCGCCGGCAGCTCCTCGGGCGTGGTCTTGAACTTGCGGGCCGTCTCGAACACCGCGCCCATGCGCGTCTCGACGTCGGCCAGCCGCTGCGGATCCAGTTCGACCTTGGAGATGTAGTTGTTCAGGTCGGACACGGCCTCGCCGATGGCGATCTCGGCCGATTCCAGTTCGTCGCACAGCCCCTTCAGCGCGGGATCGTGCCGCATCATCTGCTGCGTGCGCTGCAGCGCCACGCCGACGCGGTGCCGCGCGGAATCGTCCTCGCCGTCCAGCGCCTCGAGCACCTGGCCCGCGTCGTCCAGCAGCGACTGGGCATGCGCCAGGCGGGTGTGCTCGCCCTGCAGGCTGTCCCATTCGTCGGGCGCGAGGGCCAGGGCGTCGAGTTCGTCGGCCTGCCATTGCACGCGTTCGCGGTCGGCGGCCAGCTTGCCGGCATCCTGTTCGGCCGTTTCCAGCTGGCGCTGCAGATTGCGCCAGTGCTTCCAGGCCTGCGCCACCTTGTGCCGCAGTTCGACGTGGCCGCCATGGGCGTCCAGCAGGTCGCGCTGGGCGTCGGGGCGCATCAGGCTCTGGTGGGCGTGCTGGCCGTGGATGTCGACCAGGTGCTCGCCCAGGTCGCGCAGCAGGGTCACGGTGACGGGCGTGCCGTTCAGGTAGGCGCGGCTGCGGCCTTGCGCGTCGATGACGCGGCGCAGGGCCAGCTCGGGGCCCTCTGCGTCCAGGTCACGCTCGGTCAGCCATTCCTTCAAATGGCTGGGCGTGTCGAACACCGCCGTGATGTCGGCGCGCGCCGCGCCTTCGCGCAGCATGCTGGCGTCGCCGCGTTCCCCCAGCGCCAGGGCCAGCGCGTCGATCAGGATGGATTTGCCGGCCCCGGTCTCGCCGGAGAACACGGTGAAGCCGGAGCCGAAGTGGATCTCGGTTTCTTCGACAATGACGAAGTCTCGGATGTGCAGGGTGCGCAGCATGGCGGGCGCGTGTGGCTATTCAACGTTATCGGTGGCCTGCGGCATCAAGTTCCAATGCAGCTTGCGGCGCAGGGTGGAGAAGAAGCTGTAGCCCTCGGGGTGCACGAAGCGCACGGTATGCGGGGCGCGCTGCACGGTGATGCGGTCACCGGGCTGCAGGTCGGACCAGGTCTGCATGTCGAAATGCACGCTGGCGCCGACCTCGACGCGGCCCATGGCCACCAGGGTCATGCTGAGCACGCCCGTGTCGGGGATGACGATGGGCCGGTTCGACAGGGTCTGCGGGGCCACCGGCACCAGCACCATGGCATTGAGGCCCGGGTGCAGCAGGGGGCCGTTGGCCGACAGCGAGTAGGCGGTGGAGCCCGTGGGCGTGGCCACGATCAGGCCGTCGGCGCGCTGCGCATACATGAAGGCGTCGTCGAGCTCGACGCGCACCTCGATCATGCCGCCGCGTCCGGCGCGGTTCAGCACCACGTCGTTCAGCGCCGAGGCCGAGACCATCTGCTGCTCGCCGCGCCAGACGCTGCCCTGCAGCATCATGCGGTCCTCGATGCTGTAGTTGCCTTCGAGCACGCGGTTGAGCGCGGCGTGGGCGTCCTGCACGGGGATGTCGGTGATGAAGCCGAGCCGGCCATGGTTGATGCCGACCAGCGGCACGCCATAGGGAGCCAGGTGGCGCGCGGCGCCCAGCACCGTGCCGTCGCCGCCCATGACCACGGCCAGCGAGGCGCTGCGGCCGATTTCCTGCAGGTCGGCGACAGGGTACTCGCGCACCTGCGTGTTTTGGGCGGTGTCCGCCTCGATCAGCACCTTGCGGCCTGCCTGCGTGATGGCGTTGGCCAGCGCGCGCAACGGGCCGTCCAGGCCGCTGTCCTGGTGCCTGCCGATCAGGGCGACGGTGGGAAAATGCATGGTGGAGGTCTGTATATGTATTGGTATGGGAAAAGCGAGCGCGCCTGACGATTATAGGGGGCCGTTCGTGGCGGACGCAGGAGAAAAGTCTCCCTTGCGCCGCCCTGGCCGCCGTGCTTCCCATTTCCCCACGGCCCATGGCGGCGCCGCGTCATCCTTCCACCTTGCGCGGGCACCGGCGCGCCCGGCCCCGATTTCCTCCCGTTACTTGCCGGCCATCGACTTCAGCACGCCGTCCCGGCGGATCAGGCCGTGGTACAGCGCGGCCGCGAAGTGGGCCACGAAGGTCGCGAAGAACAGGTACGCCAGCCAGCGGTGCGCGTGGCGCAGCCAGGCGAACAGCACCGGATCCGCCGGGGCGATGGCGGGCAATTGCACGCCCGCGCCCAGCATGATGGGATAGCCGCCCGCCGACTGCATGGCCCAGCCGATCAGGGGCATGGCGATCATCAATGCGTACAGCGCGAGGTGCGAGCCATGCGCGGCCAGCCGCTGCCAGGCCGGCAGGTCCCCGGGCAACGCGGGCGCAGGCGAGCGCCACCGCACGGCAAGCCGGATACAGGCCAGCGCCAATACCGCGATGCCCAGGGGCAGGTGGATGGAGACCAGCGCCGTGTGCCGTTCCGATACCGACGCCGTCATCCCCACGCCGATGAACAGCATGGCGATGATCATCGCCGCCATGAGCCAGTGCAGTAGCCGCGCGGGCAGGCTGAAAGTCGTCTTCATCATCGTTTCTCCGATTGCATGCGGGCGGCGCCGGGGATGCCGGCTTCTTCGCTGGTGCGCCGCAGGTAGGAATCCGCATAGGCGGCCGAACGGGCGGCCAGCAGCGGATCGGCCGAGGCCTGCATGCCGCGCGGCAGGACGGTCGGGTCATAGTTGACGTCGCGGCAGGGGCCGCTGTCCTGGGCCGTGACGGTATCGAGCACCAGCACGCCCGCATCGATCGTGGTGCGTTGCGCGGGCCAGCTCCGGGTGGCGTCGTCGACGGGATCATCGGCGGCCGCCAGGGTGAACAGCAGTTTCCAGCGTTGCGGGCCGGCGGCGATGCGGCGCGACAGGTCTTCCTGCAGGACGTTCGCGTCGCCGGCGGTGGCCACGCTGCCGGGCGCGGCGGCCTGTTCCGGTTCCACGCGCCAGCGGACCGCCTGGCGCCTGCCCTGCGCATTCACCAGATAGAACGCATTCAGCGAGTAATACGTTTCGGTGGCATAGCTGGCGCTGGGCTTGGCCTGCTTCACCCAGGCCAGGAACGCGCCCATCTCGGGATGGCCGCCGACGAAGGCCTTGAGTTTTTCGGGGTCGGGCTTGCCGGTCTTGGGATCGGGGCGGCTGGCCAGCGCCTGTTCGTAGAACGCCTGGGGCGTCGCAAGCGGAAAGACGGGCATGCTGTTCATGCCGGTGCGCCATTGCTGCCCGTCGGGCGCGGTCAGCCGCAACGCCAGGCTGCGGATCGGCACGCTGTTGTCCGGGGCGTACGGATTGCCGCCTGGCAGGGCGAAGCGGCCGACCACGGGCGTGCGGGTGGCCTGGAAGAAGGGCGCGCTGGAATAGGCGCTGGCCGCGCCGTTGCCCTCGAAATAGCCGCTGACGCAAACCCCCTTGGCATGATTGCGCCGATAGCCGGGATGCTGGCCACCATTGGCCTGCAAGGCGTCGACCACCTTTTCCGGTGTCAGCCGCTGGGGCGCCAGCCAGCCGCCGACGTAGCCGAAGGCGGCCGTCACGCCCGCCACCGCCACGCCGATCGCCACCCAGCGCATGGCGTTGCGCGGGCTGCTTTGTCCTGAAGACGGTTGCTCCATGTGAATCCACTCCCGGGCCGCAGGCCCTGTGTCGAATAGACGTGGGACGCGGCCCGGCGGCTTTTATTCCAGACAGAGTTTCCTGGCGGGCGAGGGAATAAGCGGGCGGCGGCGGCGTCTTACACTTCCGATGGCGCACCCTCCCTGCTGCGTCCCCCTGGGTATCCGACGGCCATGTCATCCTTCGATCTCGACGACCAACTGCGGGAGCTGATTCCGCGGCTGCGCCGCTTCGCGCTCTGGCTGACGCGCGACGTCCATGCCGCCGACGACCTGGTGCAGTCGACGCTGGAGCGCGCCCTGTCGCACTGGGCCAGCCGGCGCGAGGAAGACGCCCTGCGCAGTTGGCTCTTCACCATCCTGTACCGGCGCTTCCTGGACAGCCAGCGCAGCGCCAAGCGCTATGCATGGCTGCTGGGCCGCCTGCACGAACCCGGGGAGCCGCATTGGCCGTCCGCCGAGGACGTGGCCGTGGTCCGGGGCACGCTGGAGGCCTTCGGCCATCTTCCCGAACCGCAGCGCACCCTGCTGCTGCTGGTCGCCGTCGAGGGCTACAGCTACCAGGAGGTCTCCGATCTGCTGGGCATCCCCATCGGCACGGTGATGTCGCGCCTGTCGCGCGCCCGCGCCGCCTTGCGCCAACTGGACAATGGCAAGCGCGCCGCCCCTTTACTCCGAGTGATGAAATGAACCAGCCCCCCAGTGACGACACGCTGCATGCCTATGTGGATGGCCTGCTGGACGAACCGGCGAGGCGGGCCGTCGAACAGTTCCTGGCCGGCGATCCGGAGCGCGCAGCGCAGGTGCGGCAGTGGCAGCGGCAGACGCACGATCTGCGTGCGGCGCTGGCAGGCATGCCGCTGCCCCCCGACAATCCTGCCCTGGACCCCGTGGCCATTCGCGCCCGGCGCGGCCAGCGCGTCCGGGCCCGGCTGGCCCTGGCCGCGTCCCTGGCCGTGTGCCTGACGCTGGGCGCCATGGGGGGGTGGCAGGCGCGCGGCTGGCAGGCCACCGCCCGCGTCTCCCTGCCGATGAGCGATGCCATCGCCGCCTACAAGCTCATGGTGTCCGATCGCGGCGCCCGGGTGGACGTCGCGGCGTCGAGTGTTCCGGCCCTGCAGGCCTGGGTGGACCGCAGCATGGGCAAGTCGGCACGGCTGCCCGATCTGGCCGGCGCCGGATTCACCCCTGTGGGCGGACGGTTGTTCGCCACGGAAAGCGGGGCGGCGGCGATGATCCTGTATCAGGACGCGGACGGCCAGGTGCTGAGCTTCTATCTGCGGCCGCCCGAGTCGCCGCTGCGGATGCTGCCCCGGGGGGAGCGGGCCGACGGCGGGCTGCTGACGCGCTACGGGTCGCTGCAGGGCGTGCTGTATGCGGTGGTGGGGCCTGCGGACAGCGTGGCCCGGCAGGCCGTCGCCAGCGCCCTGGGCGACGGCATCTGACGCCCTCCGGAGCCTTCCCGCCGGGCTTGCCGGCCAATGAAACCGCGGGTCGCGGCGTGTCCGGCGCAAAAGTCGGCGCGTTTCAAAAAGATTCCCTAAAATAGGGGGATGGATGATCGCGCACGCGCACTGCTCAAAGCGTTGATAGAACGCTATATCGCCGACGGGCAGCCTGTCGGTTCGCGCACGCTGTCCAAAGTCTTCGACCTGTCGCCGGCCACCATCCGCAACGTCATGGCCGACCTCGAAGACCAGGGCCTGATCCACAGCCCCCATACCTCGGCCGGGCGCGTGCCCACGCCGCGCGGCTACCGCATGTTCGTCGACTCGCTGCTGGCCGTGCGCGCCTACCAGTTGCACCAGCCCAGCGTCAGCGACATGCTGCCCATGTCCGACCCGGCCCGCGCGGTCAACGCCGCGGCCGCGCTGCTGTCCAATCTCAGCCAGTTCGCCGGCGTGGTGCTCACGCCCAAGCGGTCGCAGGTGTTTCGCCAGATCGAGTTCATCCGCCTGTCCGAGCGCCGGGTGCTGCTGATCATCGTCACGCCCGACGGCGACGTGCAGAACCGCATCCTGGCCGCCCAGCGCGACTACACCGATGCCGAACTGACCGAGGCCGGCAATTTCTTCAATGTGCATTTCTCGGGCAAGTCCTTCGACGCGGTGCGCCGCACGCTGTCGACCGAACTGGCGCAACTGCGCGAAGACATCTCCAAGCTGATGCAGGCGGCCGTCGAGGCCAGCGCCGAGGCCGCCGACGATGGCGATGCCGTGGTCATCTCCGGCGAGCGCAAGCTGCTGGACGTCACCGACATCGCGTCCGACATGGACCGGCTGCGCAAGATGTTCTCCCTTTTCGAGCAGAAGACCGACCTGCTGCAATTGCTGGACGTCTCCAGCCGCGCGCAGGGCGTGCAGATCTACATCGGCGGCGATTCGCAACTGGTGCCATTCGAAGAGGTCTCGGTGATCACCGCGCCGTATGGAGTCGATGGCAAGGTGGTGGGCACGCTGGGGGTCATCGGCCCCACGCGCATGGCCTACGAGCGGGTCATTCCCATCGTCGACATCACGGCGCGGCTGCTGTCCAACGCACTGAGCCATAACCACCCGTAAAAATCCATTCAACACGACAAACGGCTTGCGCCGCGGGCGAGCCGCCATAGGGGGTGTGTGTGTTCCTACGCTTGTTCAAGTATTTGTGGCCCGAGCGATTCCTGCCCGAGGCGCCGGCCCAGGTCGACCTGTTCGACGAGAATCCGCCCATCACCGGACCGGGCCGGGTCGGCGTCCTGCTGCTGAACCTGGGCACGCCCGACACCCCGTCCAGGGGCGACATCCGCAAGTACCTGCGCGAGTTCCTGTCCGATCCGCGCGTCATCGAGATCCCGCGCTATCTCTGGAAGCCCATCCTGCACTGCCTGGTGCTGACGCTGCGGCCAAAGAAGCTCGAGCCGCGCTATCGCGGCATCTGGATGGATGGCGGTTCGCCGCTGATGGTCTACAGCCGCCAGCAGGCCGACGGTGTGGCCCAGGCGCTGCGCGAGCGTGGCCGCGACGTCGAGGTCGAGCTGGCCATGCGCTATGGCAACCCCTCGGTTCCCGACGCGGTGGCGGCGCTGCGCAAGCGTGGCTGCGAACATATCCTGGCCGTGCCGCTGTACCCGCAGTACGCCGCCAGCACCACCGCCACCGCGGTCGATGCCGTCAGCGCGCATGCCGCGCGGCTGCGCGACCAGCCGGCGCTGCGCTTCATCAAGCGTTTCCATACCGATCCGGGCTACATCGGCGCCCTGGCCGAGCGCATCGAGTCGCACTGGCAGGCCAACGGCCGGCCGCAACTGCTGCTGCTCAGCTTTCACGGCCTGCCGCGCTATTCCATCGAGCTGGGCGACCCGTATTACCGCGACTGCATGCAGACGGCGCAATTGCTGCGCGAGCGCCTGGGCCTGTCGGCCGGGCAGATGGAAGTCACGTTCCAGAGCCGCTTCGGATCGGCGCGCTGGCTCGAGCCGTATACCGAGCCCACCCTGAAGGAGCTGGCGCGCCGCGGCATCACGTCGGTGGACGTGGCCTGCCCGGGGTTCGTGGCCGACTGCCTGGAGACCCTGGAAGAAATCAACCAGGAATGCCGGCATGCCTTCCTGGAGGCGGGCGGCAAGCAGTTCCGCTACATTCCGGCCCTGAACGACAGCCCGGCCTGGACGGCGGCGCTGACGGACATCGTCGACGCGAACCTGCAAGGCTGGCCGGTCGCGCCGGGCCAGGGCCGGTAAAGCGGGGCCAGGGCCGGTAAAGCGGGGCCGGAAGACTTCTGCGGCGGCATGCCGCCCCGGGGCGAGCCGGGCGGCGTTTGCACGGGCGCCCAGAGGCCGAGGCATGCTTCTTGCTGCGCAATGCAGGCTCGCGAGCTTTCTCGCAGGTTAAACCAGGAGGCTGCGTATGACGACCAAGCAGAAATCCCACCCCCGTACAGGCGAAAAGGATCCGCTCGAGCGCGAGCTGGATGACGCCCTGGACGACACCTTTCCGGCCAGCGATCCCGTCTCGATCGACACCGGCAAGGACCCCGAAGACCGCAAGACCGGCCATGACCAGTCGGTAGACGAGGCCCTCGAAGACACTTTCCCCGCCAGCGACCCGGCGGCCCCGTCCCAACCCGGCAAGCAGTAACGGCCATTCCGCCAGGACCGGCCGGGTGGCGCTCCGGCCCCGCTTTTGCCCCGGAATACGCCACCCCACCTCGATTTTCTTTCAAGACCGGACTTGAAACAGGGGCATTCGTCCCCATCGTGCTGGGCGACCCCATCGAAACACTTTCCGGAGGACCCCATGACGGCACCCCAAGAGCCTGTCGATTCCACCCCTGAGCAAGCCGGTGAAGCCGCTGCCGCCCCGGCGCTGGACAGCGTCGAGGCCCTGCAGGCCGAGATCGCCGCGCTGCGCGCCGAGCTCGACGCCGCCCAGGCAGCCCAGAAGGCGGCCCAGGAACAGACCCTGCGCGCCATGGCCGAAGGTGAGAACGTGCGCCGCCGAGCCCAGGAAGACGTGTCCAAGGCCCGCAAGTTCGGCATCGAGTCGTTCGCCGAAAGCCTGGTGCCGGTCAAGGACAGCCTGGAGGCGGCGCTGGCCCAGCCCGAACAAACCGTCGAAAACCTGCGTGAAGGCGTCGAAGTGACCCTGAAGCAGCTGTCGTCCGCCTTCGAGCGCAACATGCTCAAGGACATCGCGCCGGCCCAGGGTGACAAGTTCGATCCGCATCAGCACCAGGCCATTTCGTCGGTGCCCGCCGAGCAGCCCGCCAATACGGTGGTGCAACTGCTGCAGAAGGGCTACGCCATCGCCGACCGTACCCTGCGCCCCGCGCTGGTCGTGGTCGCCGCCGGCAACTGATCGGACCCGGGCCAACGCGATCCCCACCATGGGCAACGCCTCCTTCGATCCCTCGCAGGTCTTCGACCTGTTCGGCATGCGGCACGTCAGCCATGCCGACTTCGACGCTGCCGTCGCGCAAGCGCCGGGGGACGATCTGCGGTGCGTGTTCCTGTGGGGCCAGGACTGTTACAACTGCAATCTGTTCAAGCAGACGGCATTGTTGCACCAGGACGCGCTGCTGGCCCTGGGCCTGACCTGGTTCGAGGCCGACGTGTACGCCGACGAGCCCCTGGGCCGCCGGTTCGGCCTGCATGGCGTGCCCACCTTCGTGCTGTACCGGGCGGGCAAGCGGCTGGGCCGGATCACCGGCTGGCCGGGCCTGCCGCGGTTCACGGAGGCGGTCAGGCGGCAACAGGCCGGGGCGGCAGGCGGGTCGCCAGCACTTGAAAACCCTGCAGGCGACCCCAGTTAGGCTGGGACCGAGTTTTTCGACGGGTTTTTACCAACTCTTCGCATTCCAGAATTTCATTCAAGGCAACCTACCATGAGCAAAATCATTGGCATCGACCTGGGCACGACCAACAGCTGCGTCGCTGTGCTGGACGGCGGTCAGGTCAAGATCATCGAAAACGCCGAAGGCGCCCGCACGACGCCTTCCATCATCGCCTACATGGACGATGAAACCCTGGTGGGCGCGCCGGCCAAGCGCCAGGCCGTCACCAACCCGCGCAACACCCTGTACGCCGTCAAGCGCCTGATCGGCCGCAAGTTCGAAGAGAAGGCCGTGCAGAAGGACATCGACCTGATGCCCTACACCATCACCCGCGCTGACAACGGCGACGCCTGGGTCGAAGTGCGCGGCAAGAAGATGGCCCCCCCGCAGGTGTCGGCCGAAGTGCTGCGCAAGATGAAGAAGACCGCCGAGGACTACCTGGGCGAGGAAGTGACCGAGGCCGTCATCACGGTGCCGGCCTATTTCAACGACAGCCAGCGCCAGGCCACCAAGGACGCCGGCCGCATCGCCGGCCTGGAAGTCAAGCGCATCATCAACGAACCCACCGCCGCCGCGCTGGCGTTCGGCCTGGACAAGACCGAGAAGGGCGACCGCAAGATCGCCGTCTATGACCTGGGTGGCGGCACGTTCGACGTGTCCATCATCGAAATCGCCGACGTCGATGGCGAGAAGCAGTTCGAAGTGCTGTCGACCAACGGCGACACCTTCCTGGGCGGCGAAGACTTCGACCAGCGCATCATCGACTACATCATCGGCGAGTTCAAGAAGGAACAGGGCGTCGACCTGTCCAAGGACGTGCTGGCCCTGCAGCGCCTGAAGGAAGCCGCCGAAAAGGCCAAGATCGAGCTGTCCTCCAGCCAGCAGACCGAGATCAACCTGCCGTACATCACGGCCGACGCCTCGGGCCCGAAGCACCTGAACCTGAAGGTCACCCGCGCCAAGCTGGAAGCCCTGGTCGAAGAGCTGATCGAGCGCACCATCGAGCCGTGCCGCATCGCCATCAAGGACGCCGGCGTCAAGGTTTCCGACATCGACGACGTCATCCTGGTCGGCGGCATGACGCGCATGCCCAAGGTGCAGGACAAGGTCAAGGAATTCTTCGGCAAGGAGCCGCGCAAGGACGTCAACCCCGATGAGGCCGTCGCCGCCGGCGCCGCCATCCAGGGTTCCGTGCTGTCGGGCGACCGCAAGGACGTGCTGCTGCTGGACGTCACCCCGTTGTCCCTGGGTATCGAGACCCTGGGCGGCGTGATGACCAAGATGATCCAGAAGAACACCACGATCCCGACCCGCTTCTCGCAGACCTTCTCCACCGCCGACGACAACCAGCCGGCCGTGACCATCAAGGTCTTCCAGGGCGAGCGCGAGATCGCCGCCGGCAACAAGGGCCTGGGCGAGTTCAACCTGGAAGGCATCCCGCCGGCGCCGCGCGGCGTGCCGCAGATCGAGGTCACGTTCGACATCGACGCCAACGGCATCCTGCACGTGTCGGCCAAGGACAAGGGCACGGGCAAGGAAAACAAGATCACCATCAAGGCCAACTCGGGTCTGTCGGAAGACGAGATCCAGCGCATGGTGAAGGACGCCGAGGCCAATGCGGAAGAAGACCACCGCATCGCCGAGCTGGCCCAGACGCGCAACCAGGCCGATGCCCTGGTGCATGCCACCCGCAAGTCGCTGACCGAATACGGCGACAAGCTGGAGGCCTCCGAGAAGGAAACCATCGAGGCGGCCATCAAGGAAGTCGAAGACGCGCTGAAGGACGGCGACAAGGCCCAGCTCGACGCCAAGGTCGAGGCCCTGTCCACCGCTTCGCAGAAGTTGGGCGAAAAGATGTACGCTGACGCCCAGGCCTCGCAGCAGGCAGCCTCGCAACAGGCCGCCGACAACGCGAAGCCGGCCGACGACAATGTCGTCGACGCCGACTTCAAGGAAGTCAAGCGCGACCAGTAAGGCGCGCCGCGCACGCACCCGCCCGGTAGCCGGAAAATCCGCCTACCGGGCGGGCTCGTTTAAGACGGACCTGGAATAGCGCTCCTTCCGGAGCCCATCGGACCATATGGCAAAACGCGACTATTACGAGATTCTTGGTGTCGCCAAGAACGCCTCGGACGAAGAACTGAAGAAGGCCTACCGGAAGCTGGCCATGAAATACCATCCGGACCGCAATCCGGACAGCAAGGACGCCGAGGAGAAGTTCAAGGAAGCCAAGGAAGCCTACGAGATCCTTGGCGACGAACAGAAACGGGCGGCCTACGACCGCTACGGCCATGCCGGCGTCGATCCCAATGCCGCGGGCATGGGCGGGGCGGGCGGCATGGGCGGCGGCTTCGCGGATGCGTTCGGCGACATCTTCGGCGAGATCTTCGGCGGCGCTGCCGGCGGTGGCCGCCGGGGTGGCGGTCCGCAGGTGTATCGCGGCGCCGACCTGAAGTATTCGCTGGAGATCACGCTGGAGCAGGCCGCGGCCGGTTTCGACACCGAGATCCGCGTGCCCAGTTGGGAGAACTGCGACACCTGCCATGGCTCCGGCGCCAAGCCGGGCACTTCGCCCAAGACCTGCCGCACCTGCAATGGCGCGGGCGCCGTGCGCATGCAGCAAGGTTTCTTCAGCGTGCAGCAGACCTGCCCGACCTGCCACGGCAGCGGCAAGGAAATCACCGATCCGTGCCCCGCCTGCGATGGCGTGGGCCGCATCCGCAAGAACAAGACGCTGCAGGTGAAGATTCCCGCCGGCATCGACGACGGCATGCGCATCCGTTCCAGCGGCAACGGCGAGCCGGGCATCAACGGCGGGCCTCCGGGCGACCTGTACGTCGAGATCCACCTGAAGCAGCACAAGATCTTCCAGCGCGATGGGGATGACCTGCATTGCGAACTGACGATTCCGTTCACCACGGCGGCGTTGGGCGGCGACCTGCAGGTGCCCACGCTGGGCGGGAAGGCCGAGATCCAGATTCCCGAGGGTACGCAGTCCGGCAAGACGTTCCGGTTGCGTGGCAAGGGGATTCGCGGCGTGCGTGCCGGGTATCCGGGCGATCTGTATTGCCACGTGGTGGTCGAGACGCCGGTGCGCCTGAGCGACGAGCAGAAATCGATCCTGCGCCAGTTCGAGGCTTCGCTGAATGATGGCGGCGATCGTCATTCGCCGCAGAGCAAGTCGTGGACGGATCGGGTGAAGGAGTTCTTCAGCTGACCGCCTCGGCCTTCCCATGAAGGCGCGATGGACGAGCCCGTTTTGCCCAGTGTCTGGCCCGTGGAGGGATTCCTTCATGCCAGGCGTCGGCAAGACGGGCTTTTTTCTTTGGATGGTCAAGATGAATGGTGGAAAAATAATCCACTTACCATCCAAGTGGATGGTGTTATGATGTTTTCATGCCGCCACCCACTCCCGCCCTTGCTTCCGCTTCCAAGCCTGCCGATGAGAAGGTCACGATCAACCTGGGTTACGTCGACCTGGGCCAGATAGACCTGTTGGTCCAGGAAGGCTTCTACGCGAACCGCACCGATCTGATCCGCACCGCTATCCGCAACCAGTTGGCCGCGCACGGCGACGCCGTACGCCAGGCCGTCAGCCGCAAGACGTTGGTCCTGGGCATCCAGCATTACCGCGCCGAGGACCTGCTGGCGGTGCAGGCAAGAGGCGAGATGCTGCAGATCCGGGTGCTGGGGCTGGCGACGATCGCCCCGGATGTCACGCCGGAACTGGCGCTCGCCACCATCGAATCCCTGACGGTCCTGGGCGCCCTGCATGCCAGCGCCGCCGTCAAGGCCGCCTTGCGTTCTCGCATTCGCTGAACGCGCTCGCCGAAAAGGTATTTCATGCACCCTGATTTCCAGCAGTTCATGCAGCAGGCCGCCCGGCTTACTCAGTCGGGGGATCTGCGCGCCGCCACGGCCGCGATCCAGGCCGCGTTGCGCGGCCTCGCGCCCACGGCCGGCGACGTCCGCGAGGACGCCGACGTCATTGACGTCGAGGCCGTCGAGATCCCGGCGTCCGCCGCCTCGTCCAGCGCAGGGGCGGCGCGCGACGAGAGCGCCGCCGCGCCCGTGCGCACCTCCAGCCAGCCTGGCGATACGTTCACTGCGGGATCGTTCCGCAACTCGGTCGGACTGCGGCATTACAAGCTCTACGTGCCGCCCAACGCGGACGGCCAGTCCTTGCCGCTGGTGGTCATGCTGCATGGCTGCACGCAGGATGCCGACGATTTTGCCGCCGGCACCGCCATGAACGATGCTGCGCG
This sequence comes from Bordetella ansorpii, assembly GCF_900078705.1. GTDB lineage: Bacteria > Pseudomonadota > Gammaproteobacteria > Burkholderiales > Burkholderiaceae_B > Bordetella > Bordetella ansorpii_A. The sequence goes on along the minus strand of NZ_FKIF01000006.1, from coordinate 37,089 downwards.
GGCTCAGGGCTTCTATGTGCTGTATCCCATCCAGTCGCGGGAGGCCAATCCCCAGAGGTGCTGGAACTGGTTCAAGCACAATCACCAGCGCGCGGACCGCGGCGAGCCGGCCATTCTGGCGGGCATGACGCGTTCGGTCATGGAAGCGCACGCCATCGATCCCCAGCGTGTCTATGTGGCCGGCCTGTCCGCGGGCGGGGCGATGGCCGCCATCCTGGCTGGCGCCTATCCCGGCCTGTATGCCGCGGCCGGCGTGCACTCCGGCCTGGCGCCGGGCGTCGCGTCGGACCTGCCCTCGGCGCTGGCCGCGATGAAAGGCGGGGGCGCCAACGAGCCCGCTCGCACGGGTAGCGGCGTGCCGACGATCGTGTTCCACGGCGACCGCGATGCCACCGTGCATCCCAGCAATGCCCAGGCGGTGGCGGTGGCCAGCGCCGGTTCGTCCGCCCAGGTCCGGACCGATCGCGTGGCGGGCTCGAACCGCCTGCGCCAGAGTGTCCGGCACACCTATCGCAACGCTGCGGGAGACGTTGTCGCCGAACGCTGGGAGATCCATGGCGCGGGGCACGCCTGGGCTGGCGGCACGAACAGCGGTTCTTATACGGATCCGGCGGGGCCGGATGCCACGGGCGAGATGTTGCGGTTCTTCTTCGCACGGACGGTGGGCGGCAGGCAGGGCTGAGCCCGTGACACTGTTCTTTCGATGTCTTCCGACGGATTCATGCGTTTCTACGGTCGTATCTTGGCTTCGCGCTGCAGATACCCCAGGCACAGCGATTCGATGTGATGAGGCAAGGCACGCACCAGCCTGGCCGGCGCCTTGCCCTCTATCACCGCCAGGATGGGGCCGGTCATGGCGGTGCTGAACATATAGGCTGCCGTGGGCAGGTCTTCCAGCACGGCATCCCGGGCCGTGGCCAGCATGTCGGCCAGCAGCGTGCGGTGGCGCTGCTGCGCACGGTGCACCAGTTCCCGCGTCTCCAGTTCGCCCGCCAGGGCATAGAGGGCGCGGCCTTCTTCGAGGTGTTCCGTCTTGGCGTGGACGAAGGCGCGCACCACCGCCCTGACCATGTCCGCCAGCGGCTGTCCGTGCGAGGACAGGCAGGCCTGTTCGACCGCATCGCCTATCCTGACCAGATGCCGCTCCAGCACCGAGTACAGCAGCGCCTGCTTGTTCGGGTAGTACTGGTACAGCGAACCCACCGACACGCCGGCGCGGTCGGCCACGCGTATCGTGGTCAGCTTCTGCAGGCCGTCCGCCAGCAAAACCTGAATAGTGGCCTCGAAAATGGCATCCACCGTGGCCTGGGAACGGGCCTGGCGCGGCTGTTTGCGGGGCTTCAGCGTGGATTCGGCGTGCGCGTCCATATGCGAATTTTCAATGTGAAGGATTGTTCATATTATGAACCCCTGACGCGCTGAACGCCTTTCAGCGATTTCCACCAGGAGTTCCGCATGACTGAAGCCACCCGCGCCGGTACCTACAAGCTGGGCGACCTGAGCGTTGCCCGCATGGGCTATGGCGCCATGCAGTTGGCCGGCCCGCACGTCTTCGGCCCGCCCAAGGACCGCGCCGCCGCCATCGCGGTGTTGCGCGCCGCGATCGACAGCGGCATCAACCACATCGACACCAGCGACTTCTACGGCCCGCACGTCACCAACCAGATCATCCGCGAGGCGCTGCACCCGTACCGCGACGACCTGGTCATCGTGACCAAGGTGGGGGCCAGGCGCGGCGAGGATGCCTCGTGGAATCCGGCGCTGTCGCCCGAGGCGTTGACGGCGGCCGTGCATGACAATCTGCGCAACCTGGGGCTGGACGTCCTGGACGTGGTGAACCTGCGTCTGATGTTCGATGTGGCGGGACCGGCGGAAGGCGACATCGAGCCGCTGCTGGCACCGTTGATCGAACTGCGGCGCAAGGGCCTGATCCGCCATCTGGGCCTGAGCAACGCCACGCCTGCCCAGGTGGCACAGGCCCGGGGCCTGGCCGACATTGTCTGCGTGCAGAACATGTACAACCTGGCGCATCGCGGTGACGATGCCCTGGTCGACAGCCTGGAGCAGGCGGGAATCGCCTACGTCCCGTTCTTCCCGCTCGGCGGGTTTTCGCCGTTGCAATCGTCGATCCTGAACGACGTGGCGGCGCGGTTGAGCGCCACGCCGATGCAGGTGGCGCAGGCATGGCTGTTGCAGCGGGCGCCGAACGTGTTGTTGATCCCGGGCACGTCGTCCGTCGACCACCTGAGGCAGAACGTGGCGGCGGCCGGCCTGGCGCTGCCGCCCGAGGCCGTCATGGCCCTGGATGGCATCGGCGCCGCCGCACGGTAGCCCGCCCGGACCAGGCGGTTCGGCCACGGGCCGCCTGCCGGGGCGTTGACGGGCGGCCCGGGCGGCCCGGGCGGCACGCCCAGGGGCGCGGACTCACGCCGAGCCGCCTTCCGCCCGCGCCGTGTCGGCGAGCCACTGCTTGAATCCCAGCCAATCGTTCCAGACGTCCTCCAGGATCAGGTCCCGATAGCCCCGCTTTTCCTCCATGATCTTGGCCACCGACTGGGGCACCATCATGCAGACAGCCTTGTCGCGGGCCTCCAGCACTTCGGTTTCGGTCAGCGGGCTGCCCTTGTCCTTTTCCAGGTTCAGCAGGATCAGGCACAGGGCCGGCACCGGGGTGATGATCAGTGGTTCGTCGTTCTGGACATCGGTCATGATCGGCTCCAGGCAGGTGGCTTACCAGTCAGGCTTGTACACCATCAGGAAATACACCGCCACCATCGCGGCGAACGCGGGATAGCCCAGCAGTTCCCACAGCTTGGCATAGCGCCAGTACCGCGCCGGCAAGGTCACCGCATTGCTGCCGTGCGCGGCCATGGCCATCTGCGCCATCCGGTATTGCAGCCACACCACCGGCAGCCAGCACGCGCCCGCCAGCAGATACAGCCCGATGCTGGCCAGTATCCACGGCGTGTTCCACTGCCATCCCGCCGAGTGCGCCAGCCACAGCCCCGACAGGGGCTGGAAGATCACCGCGGGCGTGGTGAACCAGAGATCCGCGCGCACCACCAGGCGGGACACCGCCGCGATGGCGGGCACGTTGCCCGCGCGGTTGGCGAAGAACAGGTAGAACGCCGTGCCGAAGCCGGTGCCCACCAGCAGCACCGAGGACATGATGTGCAGGGTCTTCATCGTCAGGAACATGTTCATGATTCGCTCTCTTCGGAAAACAACAGGATCAGCAAGGCAAGAATCGGCAGGTTCTTCAGCAGGGGGGCGAAGGGATGCCACAGGAACTCGGGCAGCGCGACGGCGATGACCAGCGAATAGCCGAGAATCAGCGCCGCCTGCGCGGCCCACAGCCGGCGCCCGGGGCGCAACAGCGTGGCGATGCCGAAGGCGGCGTCCAGCGCGCAGGCCGCGTACAGCGCGACCAGCGCCGGCAGGCCATGCAGAGGCACGCCCGCCAGCAGGGCCAGGCTGTCCGCCTGGGGGTAGATGAAAGCGCTGCACACCGCGGTCCAGAGCCATGTGATCGCCAAGGCTCCCCGCAGCAGGGCGGGGCGCCACGCGGCCAGCGCCTGCTGGCGCAGCGCGGGGGCCTCGCGGCGCGGAATGAAAGTCTCGATGCCGGCGGGCGCGCGGCCCAGCACGGCCGCCATGGGGGCGGCGTCGGCGGTGTTGCCGGCGCGCAGCATGCGCCAGGTTTCGCGGGTGAACAGCGAGCCCGGCACGCGTTCGAGCAGGGCGGCGCCCAGGTCCATCAGCCTGCTCGGGATGCCGATGCGCCAGGCGGGCGCGAAACCCATCGACGCGCGGTAGGTGGCAAGCATCTGGCGGTAATCGACCTCCGTTCCCCCGACCACGTCGAGCACGGACGGTTCGGCGTGGTTCCCGTCCAGCAGCCGAACGACGGCTTCGGCGAGTTCATCGATATGCACAGGCCGCAACACCTGGTGGCCGCCCGCGGGTAGCAGATGAACAGGCATCGAGGCCAGCGTGCGGAAGTACCGCGCGGAGGTGCCTTCCGTTCCATAGACCAAGGCAGGCCTCAGGAGGTGATGCGGGATTCCCAGCGATTGCAGATGTTCATCGGCAGCCCGCCGTGTCTGCAAAAACCGTGCATCGCCAGTCTGCGCGCCCAGTGCCGATATTTGAATCACACGCTTCACCCCGGCGCGTACACAGGCATCGAACAACGCGATGGGCGCTTCGCGCTGCACCCGGTCGAACGTCTGTGCGCCGTGCTCGTTGACGATGCCGACGGCGTTGATGACGACGTCCACGCCTTGCAGGCTGTCCATCCAGGCGCCGGCATCGAGATCGACCGTGTAGTCGATGGCGATCTCGTCCGCCGCGCGGGGCTGGCGCACGCCCTTGATGATGCGATGAGGGGCCAGCGCCCTGCACAGTGCGGCGCCGATGAACCCGTTGGCGCCGCAGACCAGGATGTTCAAGCGCTGATGCGCGCATGCGCTGGCGGCCGCCGCCGAGCCGGTTCCGCTCCTTGTGCCTGTCTCCGAAGCCTCTCCGATAGCCCGGTTCATGATTCGCCTATGATTCTTTTATTTCAGATATTTCTGTATAGACAGAAATAATGGGTTCAAAAAAAGCGGACCTGCCTCGCCCGCCGTCGCGCTGCTCAGTCCTTCGAGCGCCGCATCGTCTTGCTGATCCTGGCGCCCAGCCCCAGCGTCTTCATCAGGGTCTCGGGTTTCAAGCGCAGCATCTCGTCCGACCACGCCGTCATGGTCTCCAGGAACACCAGGGTGTCGCGCATGCGTTGCGCCATCTCGCGGTCTTCGCGGCCGATCCCGGGGCTGGCCAGGCTGTCGCGCAGCATGGCCAGGGTGGGGTCGATCTCGCGCTGGCGGCGGCCCTCCACGATCAGCTTGAACAACTCCCAGACATCGGTGGAGGTCTCGAAGTGATCGCGGCGGTCGTCCTTGACGTGCACCACGCGGGCCAGCTTCCAGCTTTGCAGTTCGCGCAGGCTGTTGCTGACGTTGGAGCGCGCCACGCCCAGCGTGTCGGTGATCTCGTCGGCGGGCACGGGACGGCCCAGCAGAAACAGCAGGGCGTGGATCTGCGCGACGGTGCGGTTCACGCCCCACCGGGAGCCCATTTCGCCCCAGTGGAGGATGAAGCGTTCTGCGATTGGCGTCAGTGTCATGGCGCCAATTTAGTTATTTCAGAAATTTCTGTCAAGACAGAAATGAAATGAACCCTTCCCGCGCCTTGCGCGCAGGGTATTCAGGCGGTCAGCCCTGCACGCACTTGTGCCGACCGATCCCACAGATTCGGAACCACCACGCTGCTGTACCCCGACACGAACGGCTTGGCCCGCCCGGAGGCCGGGTCGTACACGTGCCGCGCAATGGCGCCGATGTTGCCGCCGTACAGGTGCACGCTGATCGAGGTGCGGTCGGGATAGGCGTTCCATACCTTGTGCACGTCGCCTTCGACGGGCGACAGCACTTCGATCTGTCCCGGCTGCAAGGCGGCCGGTTCGCCTTCGGTGACACAGGCGCCGTCACGCACCCGATACCGCTGGCTGTACTCGCTGCCGCGCAGCATGCCGACATAGCCCCAGACCGTGTGGTCGTGCACCGGCGTGAACTGCCCCGGCCCCCAGACGAAACTGACCAGGCTGAAGCGTTCCAGCGGATCGCAATGCAGCAGGAACTGCTGGTAGTACTCGGCATGCGGCACGGTGCAGGACTCGGGCAGCCAGTCGTCGTGCGCGATGAGTTTACCCAGTTCGGCTTGCAGCTCGGGTCCGGCCATGCCGGCGGCGCCGTGCCGATCGGCCAGGCGGGTTGCTGCCGCGATGAAGTCGCGCAGCCGATCGAGACGGCGTTCCATTATTTCTCCTCCACCCGCACCAGCACCCGGCCATGCGGCAATTGTCCAGCCAATAGAGGTTCAGCGTACTCGATGGCGCGCGACAGCGGAATCTCTTCGGCCATGCCGTCGATCTGGTCCCCGGGCAGGGTGGCGGCCAGGTCGTCCCAGGCGGCCTGCCGCTGGGCCATCGGGGCATAGACGCTGTCGATGCCCGCCAGCGTGACGCCACGCAGGATGAACGGCATGACGGTGGCCGGCAGGTCCGCGCCCTGCGCCAGCCCGCACGCCGCGACCACGCCGCCGTAGCGCGTTGCGGCGCAGGCATTGGCCAGCGTATGGCTGCCGACGCTGTCCACCACGGCGGCCCAGTGCTCCTTCTGCAAGGGCTTGCCGGCCGCCGACAACTGCGCGCGGTCGACGATGGCGTGCGCGCCCAGCGCCCGCAGCCGCTCGTGCGCGTCGGCGCGGCCGGTGCTGGCGGTGACTTCATGGCCGCGCCGCGCCAGCAGCGCGATGGCGGTGCTGCCCACGCCGCCGTTGGCGCCCGTCACCAGCACCGGACCGCTGCCGGGCGCGACACCCAGCGCCTCCAGCCGGCGAACGCACAGCATGGCGGTGTAGCCGGCCGTGCCCAGTATCATGGCGCGGCGCGCGTCCAGGCCCTTGGGAATCTTCTGCAGCCAGTCGGCCGGCACGCGGGCGTAGCCGGCCAGGCCGCCCCAGCGGGTCTCGCCCAGCCCCCAGCCGTTCAGCAGCACGGCGTCGCCGGCCTTGAAGCCCGGATCATCCGATTGCTCGACGACGCCGGCGAAATCGATGCCGGGCACCATCGGAAACTGGCGCACCACGGGCCCCTTGCCGGTGATGGCCAGGGCGTCCTTGTAGTTCAGGGTGGAGTACTGCACGCGCACGGTCACCGAGCCTTCGGGCAATTGCCCGGCATCGGCCCGGGTCAGCTCGGCGCGAGTGGTCTTGTCTTGCTGGGTCAGCATCAGGGCCGCGAATGTCATGGTCCTCTCCTTCGTCGTTGCTTCGGAAACAGCACCAGGCCGGACACATCGATGTCCGGCCGGCATGGGCAATATGCGGCGTCTCAGCGCCCGGAAAAACGCGGATCGCGCTTGTCGCGGAAGCTGGATACGCCTTCCTGGTAATCGGCGCTGCGGAACACGCGTTCGGTCTCGCGCCAGGCCAGGCCGGCCTGCTCGACAGGACTGGCCGGCACGGTGGCGGCCGCGAAGCGCTTGAGCATCGCCATCACCAGCGGCGCGTTGTCGGCCAGCCGGCGCGCCAGCTTCATGGCCTCTTCCAGGTGCTGGCCCGGTTCGGCCAACCGGTTGACCAGGCCCACGTCATAGGCGCGCTGGGCTTCCAGCACTTCGCCCAGCAGCATGATCTCCATGGCGACCTTGTGCGGAATGCGCGCCGCCAGCGAGGCGATCATGCCGCCCGCGAAGCCCATCTTGGGTTCGGGATAGGTGAAGCGCGCATCGCGCGTGGCCACGCACAGGTCGCACATGGCCACCAGTACCAGCGCGCCGCCCACGCACCAGCCGCTGACCGCCGCGATCAGCGGCTTGTCCAGCGCCACGCCCACGTTGGGCGTGAAGCTGCGATAGTCGGGTGGGCTTTGCGCATCGCGGTCGCGGCCCGACGAAAAGGCCCGCGTGCCCGCGGCGGTGAGGATGCCCACGCGGTCTTCCGGCGTGTCGTTCAGGCGCATCCATGCCGCCGCCAGGCCGGCTTCCACCTCGGGGCCGATGGCGTTCAGGCGGTCGGGGCGGTTGATGGTGATGACGGCGATGCCGTCCCGCGATTCGTAGGTCACTGCATGGCTCATGCCTGTGCCTCCTGCCGCCGCGTGATTCCGTGCTGGAAGAACGTATTCATAGCATCTCTCCTATCTGCTGCATCAATCGGGGTTTCAGGACTTTGCCGTTGGGCGCCACCGGCAGGGCCGGCACGAACAGGATGCGTCCGGGCAGTTTGTAGGGCGACAGCCGCTGGGCCAGGTGCGCGCGTATCGCGGCCTCCCGCGGTTCCACGCCGGGCGCCGGTTCGACGACGGCGATGATCTCCTCGTTGCCCGCCACGGCATGGCCGAACACGGCCGACAGCTGTACGTCGGCATGGCTGTTCAGGGCCTGTTCCACTTCAAGCGGCGACACGTTGAAGCCGGAGCGGATGATCAGGTCCTTGGCGCGGCCGACGATCTCGATGCGCCCATCGGGCAGGCGGCGCGCCAGATCCTGGCTGTTGAACCAGCCGTCGGGCCGCAGCACCGTGGCCGTCAGTTCGGGTGCGCGGTAATAGCCGCGCATCACGTTGGGTCCGCGCAGCCACAACTCGCCTTCCTGGCCGTCCGGCAGTTCACGGCCGTCCGGGTCGCACACGCGCAGGCTGACGCCCGGCGTGGGCGGGCCCACGGAAGTGCCTGGCGCCACGTCTTCCAGCCGCGTCCAGCAGGTGCCCGAGGCTTCGGTCAGGCCGTAGCCGTTGTGCAGCGGCAGGCCGAACAGGCTACGCGCCTGCGCGCTCAGCGTGGGGTCCAGCGGCGCGCCGCCTGCCGCGATGAAGCGCAGCGCGGGCGCGGACAGGCCCTGCGCCGACGCGATCTGCATCAGCCGCGCGAACATGGCGGGCGCACCCTGGAGAATGGTGATGCCTTCGTGCGCAAGGGCCCGCAGGCAGGCTTGCGGATCGAGGCGCGCGACCAGCCTGACGTGCGCGCCCGAGGCCAGCGTTCCCATCAGGCCCGACGACAACCCCATCACATGCGTGATGGGCAGCACGCCATAGACACGGTCGGCGTGCGTGACGCGCCTGAGCGTGCGCATCAGATGGGCGATGTGCAGCAGGTTCGCATGCGTCAGCATCACCCCCTTGGGCTTGCCGGTGCTGCCGGTGGTGTAGATCAGCGCCGCCACCTGCTGCGGACCGGCCTGAACCGGCTCGGCCTCGCTGTCTCGCAACGGGCCGACTGCCACGTCGCCGAAGCCCGCCGGCACGACCGTTGCGCCATGCCGTTCGGCATGCGCCAGCGCGGCGGGCGACTGCGAGGTGACGAACACCACGCGCCGCGGCCGCGACAGGTCGACGATGGCGTCGACCTCCAGCGGCGCGCGTCGCGCGTTCTCCAGCACGGCCCAGGCGTCGATGCGGCCCGCCGCGAGAATCAGCGCGGCCAGCGCCGCGCTGTTCTCGCCGACCAGCATCACGCGGTCGCCGGCCGCGATGCCCTGGCCGCGCAGAAAAGCTGCGGCCTCGTCCACGCAGCCCTGCAGCTGGGCATAGGTCCAGGCCGCGCGGTCATCGCTGACCGCTGGCTGGTCCGGCGTGCGTTCGGCCCATACCCGCAAGCCGTCGGCCAGCCGGACCTGCCCTGCCGGGATCATTGTGGTTTCACATTCATGCTCTGCGTCAGTTTCTGCCATCGCTGCATCTCCTGTTCCACGTACTGGCCGAAGGCCTTGGGACCGGCGTGCGCGGGTTCGGCGCCCAGCGTGGCCAGGGTCTTTTGCGCCTGCGGTTGCGCCAGCGCGGCCTTGATGTCGGCGCTGACGCGCTCCAGCACCTTGGAGGGGGTGCCGGCCGGCGCCCAGACGCCGTACCACGCCGTCACGTCATAGCCCTTCAGGCTTTCGCCGATCGCGGGCACATCAGGCAGGAAGCTGGCGCGCTTGGGCGTGGTGACGCCCAGTGGCCGCAACTGGCCCGAGGTGATGAAGGGCAACGCCTCGTTGGCGAACACCATGGTCGACTGCTGGCCGATGGCGGCCTGGATGGCCTGCGTGCCGCCCTTGAAGGGCACATTGATGATCTCCGCCCCGGACAGCAGGCGGAACAACTCGCAGGACAGATAGGGCGACGAGCCGATGCCCGAAGTCGAGCAGCTCAGTCCCTTGCCGTCCTTCTTGGCCAGCGCGATCAGCTCGGCAATGGTCTTGGCCGGCACCGAGGGGGCCACGGCCAGGTAGTTGGGCACGGTCACCAGTTGCGCCACGGGGGCCAGGTCGCGGCGCAGGTCGTACAGGGGATCCTTGTAGAAGAAGTTGTTCAGCACGTTCGAGATGCTGCCCAGCAGGAAGGTGTAGCCATCCGGGTCGGCCCGCGCCACGAACTGCGATCCCAGCATGCTGCCGGCGCCGGGCCGGTTCTCGACGACCACGGTCTGCTTCAACGTGGTGGTCAGGTGGGCCGCGACCATGCGGCCCAGGGTGTCCGATGCGCCGCCCGCCGTATAGGGCACGATCATGCGGATGGGCTTGTCGTCGGGCCAGGCGGCCACGGCGGGGTGGGTGATGGTTGCTGCGAGTACCCATGCGCAAAACACGCTGGCGCGCCGGCGCGGGAATGCATTCATGTCTGTCTCCTCGCCCCTCCGGTGTATCCCGGAGGTGGTCTGTGTCTGTTCAGGGCGCGGCTGGCCCCGCGTTTATTCCTTGAACTGCCCGAAAGCTTCCATGGCGCGCACCGAATAGACGTAGGCGGCGCCGGCGTTCAGCGCGATGGCGGTGCCCAGCGCCTCGGCGACCTCGGCCTCGGTGGCGCCGGCCTTGCGCGCGGCCGCCGAGTGCGACGAGATGCAGCCATCGCAGCGCGTGGTCACGGCCACCGCCAGCGCGATCAGCTCGCGGGTCTTGGCATCCAGCGTCTTGCCCTGGCCCAGCGCCTCGTTCAGGCCGCGATAGGCCTGCACCACCGGTGGATTGTGTTCGGCGAAAGCCCCAGCGGACTTGCGCAGGTTGGTCAGCGTATCTACCCAGTTGTTCAGCATCGTTGACATCTCCTTGTCGGGAAAAAAGCGGGACTGCGGATCAGTGCTTGGGCCGGGGCTGGATCAGTCCGCCTCCTTGCTTGGGCGGATGGGCGCGCAGGGCCTCTTCCACCGGGTCGGTGCCCCAGCCGGGGCGGTCGGGAACGATCAGGTGGCCGTCGCGGTACTCGGGCGCATGGGTGAACAGTTCGTCATCCCAGGCCAGCCGGTCGATGTCGGTCTCCATGATGCGGAAGTTGGGCGCGGCGCATGCGAAGTGCGCGTTCATGAAGGTGCACAGGTGGCCGTAGAAGTTGTGCGGCGCCACGTTGACCTCGTGCGTGTCCGCCAGGTCGGCGATCTTCATGGATTGCCACACGCCGTTCCAGACCGCATCGACGATGGCCACGTCCACCGCGTTGTTGCGCAGGTAGGGCATGAACTCGCGGGCGCCGAACAGCGTCTCGCACGAGCTGACCGGGAAGGGACTGTGCTGGCGGATATAGGCCAGGGCCTCGGGGTTGTAGGAGTCGATCTCCACCCAGAACAGGTCGTGGTCGGCGATGGCCCGCAACAGCTTCAGGTAGCCCTCGGTCTTGAAGTTGAAGTTCAGGTCCAGCAGGATTTCCATGTCGGGACCGGCCCCGTCGCGCAGCGCTTCCAGGTTGTCGCGCAGGTTGCGGATCAGGCGGCGGTCGGCGTTCAGCTCGGGATAGAACGGCGCGGCGAAACCGGGCCGCCAGGCGTGCGCCGGGCCGTCGTCGAACAGGAACAGATTGGTCTTGAGCGCCGTGAAGCCGCGTTCGCGCGCCTCGCTGCCCATCGCCTTCACGCCGTCCAGGTCGGTGACGGGCGGGCCGAAATACTTGGGATGGTTGATGCGCCAGGCCGGGCAGTGCGACCAGTACACGCGCAGTTCGTCGCGCACCTTGCCGCCCAGCAGCTCGTAGCAGGGCACGCCCAGGATCTTGCCGCGCAGGTCCAGGAGCGCGTTCTCCAGGGCGCCGATGCCTTCGCCCACCACGCCGCCGGCGGCGGGCCGGGTGCGGCTGTAGGCTTCGGCATAAAAACGCTGCGGACCCGGCACCGGCGCGTTCACCAACCCCCGCGCCAACTGCTCGATGACCGCGCTGACGCCCGGCGACCCGAACCCTTCGTCGTACTCGCTCCAGCCCACGAGACCCTCGTCGGTCTCGATCTTGACGAAGTGATAGTTGCGCCACCCCGCGTCGCACGACAGGGTTTCGACGTTGACGATCTTCATCCTGGTTGTCTCCTCTTGGGGCCGGTCCCGCCGGCACGGTGCCGCTGATTTTTCTTTAAATCCTATTATTTAGGAAGTGAATCTTTTGATTCGGGATTATTTTTGGCGATACTACGCCCAAAAAAACTGGGTGACAACACTTGGAACAGGCAGATTCGTCGTTTGCACAGACGAATGTCGCCGGCGTCCAGGCAGCGTCCTGGACGGATTCAGGTGCTTGAAATGATGGTGCGGCGCGGCATTCCGCATGCGTATTGCCCGCGGCAGGCGGACGCGCCGGATGGCCCGGCAGGGCGCCGGGCCTGGCATGGAGAGAGAGGGGGACTATTGCGAGGCCTGGAACTTAAATCCCATTTCATGGGATTTAAGTTCCAGAAATTGACATGATGTGGCGGATCTCTCCGCCGTGACGCGCTGCGTCAGGGCGCCTTCCGGGTGAAGTCGCCCGCCACCGAGGTGCTGAAGTCCTCGGGCTTCAGGTACTTGCGCAGGGCCGCGTTCACGGTGGCCGGCGTCAGCGCCTTCAGCTTCTCGTCGATCTCGGCGGACCAGGCGAAGGTGCGGCCGGTCTTCATGTAGTCGACCCACACGCCCGCCAGCACGGAGTCCTGGGCGCGCGACAGGTTGCGGTAGTTCAGCAGGGCGGTCACGCCGTCACGCACCTCGGCGTCGGTGAAGCCGTCCTTCAGCACGCGGGCCAGTTCTTCCGAGACGGCCTTTTCCAGGCGCTCGCGGTTCTGCGGCGCGTAGATGGCGTAGATGGTCCAGCTGCCGGTGGGTTCGAACGACGAGGCCGTCATGTTGCTGCGCACGTTGTACGACAGCCCTTCCTTCTCGCGCACGCGGCTCCAGAGGCGCGAGGTCTCGGACGTGCCCAGCAGGAAGTTGGCCAGATACAGGGCCGGGAAGTCGGCGCTGGTGTCCTGCAGCTTGATCGGGGCGCGCGAGATGTAGAACGCGTTGGCCTTGTCGGGCGTGGCGATCTCGAACAGTTTGGCCGGCACGTCGCGGTACGGGTTGTCCAGGCGCGTGTAGGCCGGGGCGCGCTTCCAGCCGTCCAGGCCCTTGGTCAGTGCGGTTTGCGCGGCCTTGGGATCGAAGTCGCCCACCGCCGAGAACTTGATGCGGCCGGTGCCGTAGAACTTGTCGTGGAATGCGGCCAGCTGGTCGCGCGCCAGCGACTTCACGTTGGCCAGCGACTCCTCGAAGCTGGGCGTGTAGCGCACGTCGTCGGCCGGCCACGGGTTGTTGTGGCGGGCCAGGGCGCGCGAGGCCAGGGCGGTGGGTTCGGTCATGGCGCTTTGCAGCGAGGTGACCACCTGGCGCTTGTACTCGGCCACTTCCGACTCGGGATAGTTGGCGTTGCGCAGGATATCCAGCACCAGCGAGATCAGTTCCGGCAGGTTCTCGCGCGTGGTCGACATGCCCACCGCCAGGTCGGTGCCCGAGCCGCTGAAGCTGACCTGGGCCTGCATCTTGTCGAAGCGGTCCTCGATGGCCTGGCGCGTCAGTTGCGGCGTGCCGCGGGTCAGCAGGTCGGCGGCGGCGTCGGCGATGTCGCGCTGGCCCTTCAGGGTCTCGGCATCGCCGAATTGCAGCAGCAACTGCGCCTGCACACGCTCGCCGCGCGTGGCCTTGGGCAGCAGGGCCAACTGCACCGGGCCGCCGGGCAGGTCCAGCGTGCGCAGTTGCGTCAGCTTGTCGATGTTGGCGGGCGTGGGATCGAAGGCGGCCACGGCCTTGAAATCGGGATCGCCCTTGTAGTCCTTGAAGACCTGCGCCAGGTCGGGACGCTCGCCCAGCGGCGCGCGCTGCGGCTTGTCCGTGGGGATGTAGCGGCCCTCGGTGCGGTTGGCCCGCACCAGGTAAGCGTCGGCGGCGCGCTGCACGGCGTCCAGCTTGGCGTCGCGGGCGCGGTCGCGCTGCAGGAAGAACAGGCGCCAGTCGCCCGAGGCGATGGCTTCGGACAGCGCCACCCCCACGCGCTCGGGGTCGTTGTAGGTCTGCTGCCAGGCCGTCAGCCACTTGCTGCGCGCGCGCTCGAGTTCCTCGGCGGTGAAGGGCTGCTTGCCCACGGATTCCAGCGTGCCGGTCAGGGTGGCCAGGGCCTTGCCCTCGTCCATGTCGGCCTGCAGTTGCGCGCCGAACATGGCGATGCCGGGATCGTGCTGGTCCATGGTGAAGCCGAAGACGTCGGTGGCTTCCTTGGTCGGCACCAGCGCCTTGTACAAGCGGCCCGAAGGCGTGTCGGCCAGGATGGTGGCCGCCAGGTCGAAGGGCACGAAGTCGGGGCTGCCGGCGGCGGGAATGTGATACATGGCGGCCACCAGCGGCGTGCCGCCGGCGCGGCGCAGCGTGACGGCGCGCTCGCCGTCCTGGGTGGGCTCGACGGTGTATTCGGGCGGCAGCTTGCGCTTGGGGCGGGGCAGCTTGCCCAGCGTGCCCTGGATGTCGGCGAGCGCCGTCTTAGGGTCGAACTTGCCGGCCACGATCAGCACGGCGTTGTCGGGCTGGTAATACTGGTGATAGAACGCCCGCAACTGGCCGATGTCGACGTTTTCCACGTCGGAGCGCGCCCCGATGGTCTGCTTGCCGTAGTTGTGCCACTGGTAGGCGGTGGCCTGCATCTTCTGCATCAGGATGCGGAAGGGGCTGTTCTCGCCGCTTTCCATCTCGTTGCGGACCACGGTCATTTCCGAATCCAGGTCCGACTTCAGGATGGTCGAATTGACCATCGCGTCGGCCTGCCAGCCCAGATACCATTTCAGGGTCTCGGGATTGGCCGCGAAACTGGCGAAGTAGTTGGTGCGGTCGGCGGCGGTGGTGCCGTTGGCCTGCAAGCCGCGCCGCGAGAACTCGCCCAGCGCGTTGCGCATGGTCGGCGTGCCCTTGAACATCATGTGTTCCAGCAGGTGGGCCATGCCGGTCTGGCCGTAATTCTCGTTACGCGAGCCCACCAGGTACGTCATGTTGACGGTGGTGGAGGGCTTGGATGCGTCCGGGGCCAGCAGCACGCGCAAACCATTGTCCAGCCTGTACTCGGTAATGCCTTCGACCGAGGTGACTTCGGAGACGCCCTTGGGCAGCGGCGCGGCCCCGGCCTGGAAGGCCAGGAACGACGACACCAGCAGCACCGGCAGGCGGCATGGCAGTACCGAGAAGGAAAGACGCATGTTTCGTGCCCTGTTCAGTTGCGGAATCCGGTTGGAGTTTATCCCTAGCCATTGGTTCACCGCCCGTCATGGGCTTGTCACGAATCTGTCGAAAAATGTCCGCCGGTTTCCTGACACGGGGTTGAAATGAAAACGAAGCAGCTGTTCGGTATTGCGCTCATGGGCATGGCCGGGGCGTTCTCGGCTCCGTTCGCGGGCGCCGCGGAATGCGCCCAGGGTGATCTCGACAAGAAGTTCTGCGACGCCAACGGCGACATGGTGGCCGATGCCCCCACGGATCCCAAGCAGTGGGTCGACCCGTCGGTGCTGATCTTCGCCTACACCCCCGTCGAAGACCCCGAGGTGTACCGCGGCGTCTGGGACGAGTTCCTGCGCCACATGGAGAAGACCACCGGCAAGAAGGTGCAGTTCTTCCCCGTGCAATCGAATGCCGCGCAGCTGGAGGCCATGCGCTCCGGCCGCCTGCACGTGGCCGGTTTCAACACCGGCAGCAACCCGCTGGCCGTGAACTGCGCCGGCTTCGTGCCCATGGCCATGATGGCCGACAGGAAGGGCGCCTACGGCTACGAGATGGAAATCATCGTGCCGGCCGACAGCCCCGCGCAGAAGATCGAAGACCTGAAGGGCAAGACCATCGCCTTCACGTCGCAGACGTCCAACTCCGGTTACAAGGCGCCGTCGGCGCTGTTGGCCAGCACCTACAAGATGCAGGCCGAGCGCGATTACAAGCCGGCGTTCTCGGGCAAGCACGACAACTCGGTGATCGGCGTGGCCAACAAGGACTACGACGCCGCCGCCGTGGCCAACTCGGTCATGTACCGCATGTTCGCGCGCAACGCCGTGGACAAGTCCAGGATCCGCACCATCTACAAGTCGCAGTCGTTCCCCACCACGGGCTACGGCTACGTCTACAACCTGAAACCCGAGCTGGCCGAGAAGGTGAAGCAGGCTTTCTTCTCGTTCAACTGGGAAGGCACGCAACTGCTGAAGGAATTCAGCAAGACCGAACCGGCGCAGGAAAGCTTCATCCCGATCACCTACAAGGAACACTGGGCCGTGGTTCGCGAGATCGACCGGGCCATGAACGTCTCCTACACCTGCAAGTAAGCATGGCCGGAACCGCGCCGGCTGGGCAGGACGAGCCCCTGCTCGCGCTGCAAGGGCTGGTCAAGCGCTATCCGACCGGCGACCTGGCGCTGGACCACGTCGACCTGGCCGTGCCGCGCGGCCAGGTGCTGGCGCTGATTGGTCCGTCCGGCGCGGGCAAGAGCACCCTGATCCGCTGCGTGAACCGGCTGGTCGAGCCTTCGGGGGGCGAGGTGCGGCTGCAAGGTCGGGCCCTGGGCGGCCTGTCCGCGCGCGCGCTGCGCCAGGCGCGCCGCCAGCTCGGCATGATCTTCCAGGAATATGCCCTGGTCGAACGCCTGACGGTCATGGAGAACGTGCTGTCGGGCCGTCTGGGCTACACGGGGTTCTGGCGCAGCTGGACGCGCCGTTACCCCCAGGCCGACATCCAGCAGGCCTACTATCTGCTGGACCGCGTGGGCCTGACGGGTTTCGAGAACAAGCGCGCCGATGCCCTGTCGGGGGGGCAGCGCCAGCGCGTGGGCATCGCCCGGGCGCTGATGCAGGAGCCCCTGCTGCTGCTGGTGGACGAGCCCACCGCCAGCCTGGATCCGAAAACCTCGCGGCAGATCATGCGCCTGCTGTGCGAGATCTGCCGCGAACGCGGGCTGTCCGCGGTCATCAACATCCACGACGTGGCGCTGGCCACGCAGTTCGCCGACCGCATCGTCGGCCTGCGCAAGGGAAAGCTGGTCTATGACGGGTTGCCCACCGGGCTGACGCCCGACGTGCTGACCGACATCTACGGCCAGGAAGACTGGAACGCCTCGGGCCACGCCGCCACCGGGGATGCGGCGGATGCCGGCGAGGACGACGTGGCGCTGCGCGCGGCATCGGCGGCGGCATGAGCAGGTCGAGCCGACGCGAGAGCCAATGCCGGCATGCGCAGGAGGTGATCCTGTGAGCGCGCCGCTGCACTGGCGCCGGCCGCCCTTCATCCGTTCAGCGGCGCTGCGCTACGGACTGTGGCTGCTGGCGGCCCTGTACCTGGCCGCCGCGCTGGGTTCCATCCACGTCGACTGGAACCGCGTCGCCGAAGGCCTGGTGCGCGGCTGGCGCTTCGTGGCCGCGTTCGCGCATCCGGATTTCATCACCCGCTGGCGCGAGATCAGCGAGGGCATCCTGGAAAGCGTGGCGATGGCCGTCGTGTCCACCGCCATCGGCATCGTGCTGAGCATCCCGATCGGGCTGGGGGCGGCGCGCAACATCAGCCCGCTGCCGGTATACGCGGTGTGCCGGGGCTTCATCGCCGCCTCGCGCGCGTTTCCCGAACTCATCATCGCCATCCTGCTGGTGAAGATGTTCGGCTTCGGCCCGCTGGCCGGCATGCTGACGCTGGTGATCGCGTCGATGGGATTCCTGGGCAAGCTGCTGGCCGAAGAGATCGAGACGGCCGACCGTGGCCAACTGGAGGCCGTGCGCGCCACCGGCGCCGCCTGGCCGCAGTGGATCGTATATGCCGTGCAGCCGCAGGTCATGCCGCGCATGATCGGCCTGTCGCTGTACCGCCTGGACATCAATTTCCGCGAGGCCGCCATCATCGGCATCGTGGGCGCGGGCGGCATCGGCGCCACGCTGAACACGGCCTTCGACCGCTATGAGTTCGAGACGGCCGCCGCGATCCTCCTGCTGATCATCGCCATCGTGATGCTGTGTGAATACGCCTCGGGGCACGTGCGGCGGAGGTTCCTGTGAACACTCCGACGATGCCTGCCGTGCCCGTCTGGCGCCGCCGTACCCCCGCGCAGCAGCGCTGGGCCTGGCTGGGCTGGATGATCGCCGCCCTGGTGTTCGCCTGGGGCTGGCAACTGATGTCCGGCAACACCATCTGGGCCTTCGCCGCCGACGCGCCGGCCGCCGGGTGGGACATGGTCTCGCGCATGTGGCCGCCGCGCTGGAGCTATCTGGACAAGCTCTGGCAGCCGCTGTGGGACACCTTGAACATCGCCACGCTGGGGACCGCCATCAGCGCGGCCATCGCGGTGCCGGTGGCCTTCCTGGCGGCGCGCAACACCACGCCCAGCCGGCTGGCGCTGCGACCGGTGGCGCTGGGCATCATCGTGGCGTCGCGCTCCATCAACTCGCTGATCTGGGCCATGCTGCTGGTGACGGTGGTGGGGCCGGGCGTGCTGGCCGGCATCATCGCCATCGCGCTGCGCTCCATCGGCTTCGTCGGCAAGCTGATGTACGAGGCCATCGAGGAGATCGACGTGCGCCAGGTCGAGGCCGTCACCGCCACCGGCGCCAGCCGGCCGCAGGTGCTGGCCTATGCCGTGGTGCCGCAGATCCTGCCCGCGCTGGTGGGCACCACGGTCTACCGCTGGGACATCAACATCCGCGAATCCACCGTGCTGGGCATCGTGGGGGCGGGCGGCATCGGCCTGCCGCTGGCGGCTTCGGTAGACACGCTGGCCTGGCCGCAGGTCACGGTGATCTTCGCGGCCATCCTGGCCACGGTGTTCGTGGCGGAGTGGGTGTCGCATCGGGTCAGGCAGGCGCTGATCTGACGCAGTGCGGCGTATAGCTTTGGCCTGGCGCGTGCGCCAGCCAAGACGTGACTTCGTATTGCCATGGGTTGGGTCATGTCCGCCTGCTTGGGCGGCGGCGCGATCCGGCCTGCCTCGTCGGGCCTACAATCCCGCGTCTAACCCGTCCGATCATCCGTGCCCTTGCCATGAACGACTCCGCCCAAACATCTGGCCCCGCCGGCGCCACGCTGGTGTCATGCACCTACGACCGCCACGCGGCCGCCATCCTGGCCATCCTGAACGACGCGATCGTCAATACCACCGCGCTGTACGACTACAAACCGCGCACGATGCAGTCCATGGAAACCTGGTTCCAGGTGAAGGCCGCGGGCGGCTTTCCGGTGCTGGGCTACGAGAATGCCGAGGGCGAACTGATGGGCTTCGCCAGCTATGGCACGTTCCGCGCATTTCCGGCGTTCAAGTACTCGGTGGAACATTCGGTTTACGTCGACCAGCGTTTTCGCGGCCTTGGCTTGGGCGAGGCACTGATGCGCGTGATGATCGACGCCGCGCGCAAGAACCAGGTGCATGTGCTGGTGGGCGGCATCGACGCCAGCAATGCGGGCAGCATCAAACTGCACGAGAAGCTGGGCTTCGTGCATTCGGGCACGATCAGCCAGGCGGGCTTCAAGTTCGGGCGCTGGCTGGATCTGGCGTTCTACCAGTTGACGCTGGATACGCCGGACCGGCCGGTGGATGGCTGATAGCCGGAAACGGTCTGATTGTTCAGAATAGCAGCGAGAGGCGCCGCTAGCCAGATTACGCTGAATCATATATGCGGGGCATATCCATGCCTATGACCATAAGCATCGGCATGCGAGGGACAAGGGCGTTCCTTACGCCTTTAGGGACGCTCAGCAGTTGTTGATTGATTTTTTTCGCGGATGCAGACCGCACATTAGCGAGAGTGAGAACGTCATGAAGTCCGTCGTCATCGGCATCATGCCGCAAGAGAAAATTCGTGATCGAGTGCTGGCTATCGCCCGTGGGGACTACAAGCCCAAGGCGGGCGAGCCCAAAATCTGGTTCACCTCGATGAGGTCGCTGGCCGAGGTTCTCAGCGATGAGAACCGCGCACTGCTGCGCGTGATTATTGAAACGCAACCTGCATCCATCGCTGCGTTGGCGCAGGCCACCGGGCGTAGGCCAAGCAATCTGTCCCGCACGCTGAAAACCCTGTCCAACTACGGTATCGTGGATCTGATGCGCGAGCGAAACGTGGTTCGACCTGTAGCCAAGGCGACCGAATTCCGAATTCTGGCAATGGCAGCATGAGACTGCAACGACCCATCGACACGCCCGCACGCGGCAGCCTGCCCGTGGACCAACTCTGGCTGGCAGAAGACTGGGGTGTCATCGCCGCGTGGGAACGTGGCCGCGACATGGCAAGAGAACGCCCCGAGCTGGCCGCCGCCGCCGTGCGAGGCGAGCTGGTCATCCTGCCGTGGCGTGGCGGCGTGGAGCGTGCGCTGAAGTCTGGCCGCAAGTTCGGCTCGTACCGCTATCTCGCCATGTGGCAGGGCTTGCGCGGCGAAGACCTGCTGATCGACCTGGACCTGGAGCGGGACATGGTGTGCACGAAGCATGGCGTCACCGTGACGTACACGCACGATTTCGCCAAGTTCACGGCCGACGAGACCGCCTGACGTATCTCGGGATGCTGCTGCTGTTGCGGCAGTCCTGCAGCGAGCCCAAGCGCAATTACTTCGACAGCAACCGCATCGCCTGCTCCAGCCCCGCCACCGTCACCGGAAACATGCGATCCTGCATGATGTCGCGCATCAGCGCGATCGACTGGCGGTACTGCCATGACGCCGTCGGCTCGGGATTCAGCCAAACCGATTTCGGCCACGCATCCAGCAGCCGGCGCATCCACACCGCGCCGGTTTCCTTGTTGTAGTGCTCGACCGAGCCGCCCGGTTGCAGGATCTCATACGGGCTCATCGTCGCGTCCCCCACGATGATCAACCGCCAATCGCCATTGAAGCGGCGCAGGATGTCCCAGGTCTCGAAGCGTTCGGTGTTGCGGCGCCGGTTGCTCTGCCACAGGTTTTCGTACGGGCAGTTGTGGAAGTAATAGACCTCGAGATTGCGGAACTCGCTGCGCGCGGCCGAGAACAGTTCCTCCACGCGCGCGATGTGGTCGTCCATGCTGCCGCCCACGTCCAGCAGCATCAGCACCTTCACGTTGTTGCGCTTTTCGGGCACCAGCCGCAGATCGAGATGCCCTGCGTTGCGCGCGGTGCTGGCGATGGTGTCGTCCAGGTCCAGCTCCAGGTCGGCGCCGTCGCGCGCGAAGCGCCGCAGGCGGCGCAGCGCGACCTTGAAGTTGCGCGTGCCCAGCTCGACCTGATCGTCGTAGTCGCGGAACTGCCGCATGTCCCACACCTTGATGCCGGTGCGGTTGCCGGCGGAATCGCCGCCCACGCGGATGCCTTCGGGGTGATAGCCGCCGTTGCCGAACGGCGAGGTGCCGCCCGTGCCGATCCACTTGCTGCCGCCGGCGTGGCGTTCCTTCTGCTCTTCCAGCCGCTCCTTGAACAGCTCCATCAGCTTGTCCCAGCCGTGCTTCTGGATCGCGGCTTTTTCCTCGGGCGTCAGGCTCTTCTCGAACTGCTTGATCAGCCAGTCGATGGGGATGTCGCGGCCAGCGGGCAGGGCGGCCTCGATGCCGCGGTAATACGCGCCGAAGGCCTTGTCGTAGCGGTCGTACAGCGACTCGTCCTTGACCAGCGCGGCGCGCGCCAGGAAGTAGAACTCGTCCAGCGTGGGCGACATCACGTCGGTGCGCAGCGCGCCGACCAGCGTCAGGTATTCCTGCACGGACACGGGCAGCTTGTGCGCGCGCAGGTGGTAGAAGAAGTCGATCAGCATGGCGCCGCCGCGTCGGGGTCTAGCGGCGCTGTCCGCCGCGTGTCATCGCGGCCAGGCGTTCGAGCAACTGCATGTCCTGTTCGTTCTTCAGCAGGGCGCCGGCCAGCATGGGCACGGCCGTGGCCGCGTGCGCGTCGATCTGCGCGGCGCTGGCGTCCTCGGCCAGCAGCAGGCGCAGCCAGTCCAGCAACTCGGACGTCGACGGTTTCTTCTTCAGGCCGGGCGCCTCGCGCAGCGCGAAGAAGGTGTCCATGGCGGCGCGCAGCACGTCCTGCTTCAGGTCGGGGAAATGCACGCCCACGATGTCGCGCATGGTGTCGCGGTCGGGGAAGCGGATGTAGTGGAAGAAGCAGCGGCGCAGGAAGGCGTCGGGCAGGTCTTTCTCGTTGTTCGACGTGATGATGACCAGCGGACGGTGGCGCGCCACCACGGTCTGCTGCGTTTCGTACACATGGAATTCCATGCGGTCGAGTTCGCGCAGCAGGTCGTTGGGGAATTCGATGTCGGCCTTGTCGATCTCGTCGATCAGCACCACCACGGGCTCGTCGGACTCGAAGGCCTGCCACAGCGTGCCGCGGACGATGTAGTTGCGGATGTCGCGCACCTTCTCGTCGCCCAGTTGCGAATCGCGCAGGCGCGAGACGGCATCGTATTCGTACAGGCCCTGGTGCGCCTTGGTGGTGGACTTGATGTGCCACTGCATCAGCGGCCGGCCCAGCGCGCGCGCCACTTCCTCGGCCAGCATGGTCTTGCCGGTGCCGGGCTCGCCCTTGATCAGCAGGGGGCGCTGCAGGGTGAGCGCCGCGTTCACGGCCAGTTTCAGATCGTCGGTGGCGACGTAGCGGTCGGTGCCTTCGAAGCGGGTGGAGGTCTGGGATTCGGGATGAACGGACATGTGGCGGCGAAGTCGTTGAGGAACCCTGCGGCAGGGGTCGTCTACAGTATGGACCCTGATCAATTATCGTACAATCCACCCGTTTGCCGGCCGGGGCACCCCGCCGCCAGCAGCCCAGCTTCAGTCATCATTATTCCTACTAGAGAAGAGACAGACCGATGAAGTTGAGATTACCCCTGGTGCGCCTGGCGCCCCTGTTCGTCCTGGTGGCCACCTGTGCCATCGCCGCCCCGGCAAAGGCCCAGGCGGCGGCCCCCGCGGCGCCCTCCGCCGCGGCGGCACCAGCGGCCGCGCCCATCACGGGCAACGTGCAGAACGCGCGCGACAAGGTGTCCATGTGCATCGGGTGCCACGGCATTCCCGGCTACAAGGCCTCGTTTCCCGAGCTGTACCACGTGCCCATGATCGCGGGCCAGAACGCCAGGTACATCGAGGCCGCGCTGAACGAATACAAGAAGGGCGCGCGCAGCCATCCCACGATGGATGCGATCGCGGGCAGCCTGTCCGACCAGGACATCGCCGATCTGGCGGCCTACTACAGCAACCTCAAGTGATCGGGGCCGACACATGAAACGCGCTATCTTTGCCCTGACGGGTATTCTCGTTGCCGTGTCCGCCCTGCCGTCGCAGGCGCAGGATCTCGCCGCCGGTAAAGCGGTGTTCGACAAGATGAACTGTGCGTCCTGCCATGGCGCCGACGCCAAGACGGCGGTCCAGCCCGAGTACCCGATCCTGGCGGGGCAGCATGCCGATTACCTGGCGCATGCGCTGAAGGCCTACAAGCGTGGCGGGTCCAGCAGCCCGGCCACGGCCAATGTGCGCAAGAACCCCATCATGGGCGCCTTCGCCGCGCAGATGTCGGACCAGGACATCGCCAACGTATCGGCATGGCTGGCGTCGCTGCCCAGTGGATTGGGCGTCAGAAAGTAAAGCCCGCGTGGTTGCCGGCACAAGGCAAGACCCCGCCATCAGGCGGGGTCGGCCTGTGTTCACACCCCGCGATTATCAAGACATCCAGGACCGATCGCTTCCTGCCGGGAGCCGACTTGCTTATTTGCCGGCCCGTTGCCGGATCAGCTCGATATACGCGTCGCTGTCCAGCGGCGTGCCCAGGCGCTGCGCTTCCCAGACGACCTGTCCCAGACAGTCCATGATGTCGTGGGCGGCC
Source organism: Bordetella ansorpii (assembly GCF_900078705.1). GTDB lineage: Bacteria > Pseudomonadota > Gammaproteobacteria > Burkholderiales > Burkholderiaceae_B > Bordetella > Bordetella ansorpii_A. The sequence continues at coordinate 13,465 of NZ_FKIF01000006.1, read as the reverse complement.
TGGTGGGCATCGCTGCGCGCCACCAACTGCTGGTAGGCCGTCCGGATGCCGCGCGGGTGGTCGATGGACAGTTGCTCGGCGATGGCCAGGTGCATCGACAGGTGCAGGAAGGGATTGGTGCGGCCTTTCTCGACCGGGTATTCCTCTTCCATCGCGCCGGGGCTTTCCAGGTCGGCGTGGTATTCGGGGTGTTCGATCATCCAGTCCAGCGCCATGGCTTCCAGCGGCGTCAGCACTTCGTTGGCGCGGTGCTTGCGCCAGGATTGGATGAAGAATTCGCGAACCTGTTCGCGGGAAGGATTGAACATCGGGAGGTCCGACCGGCGCCGGGCGCCGGGCAATGCGGTCAGGGAATGTGCATTTTACGCCCTCGGTTTGCACGGCGCCGCATCGGGCCGGGCGGCGACGGCCCGGGCCGCCCACAGGGCGAGATAGAATGGCTGGATTCCGCCCTGGAGCATCCATGTCTTACCAACACGTCAAGGTTCCCGCCGAGGGCGGGAAGATCACCGTCGGCGCGGATGGCGCGCTGGCCGTCCCGGATCAGGTCGTCATTCCCTACATCGAAGGCGATGGCACCGGCGCCGACATCACGCCCGTGATGATCCACGTCGTCGACGCCGCCGTGAAGAAGGCCTACGGCGGCGGCCGCCAGATCCACTGGATGGAAGTCTATGCCGGCGAGAAGGCCACGCGCGTCTATGGCGCCGACACCTGGCTGCCCGAAGAGACGCTGCGGATCGTCCGCGACTACGTGGTCTCGTTCAAGGGGCCGCTGGCCGTGCCCACCAGCGGCGGCATCCGCTCGCTGAACGTGGCGCTGCGCCAGCAGCTCGACCTGTACGCGTGTGTGCGGCCGGTGCGTTATTTCCATGGCGTGCCTTCGCCCGTGCGGCAGCCCGAGAAGACCAACATGGTCATCTTCCGCGAAAACTCCGAAGACCTGTACGCGGGCATCGAGTACAAGGCCGAGTCGGAGCAGGCCCGGCAGCTCATCGGCTTCCTGCAGGACAAGCTGGGCGTGAAGAAGATCCGCTTCCCCGAGACGTCGGCCATCGGCATCAAGCCGGTGTCGCGCCAGGGCACGCAGCGCCTGGTGCGCAAGGCGATCCAGTACGCGCTGGACCACGACCGCTCCTCCGTCACGCTGGTTCACAAGGGCAACCTGATGCAGTTCACCGAGGGCGGCTTCCGCGACTGGGGCTATGCCCTGGCGCGCGAAGAGTTCGGCGCCACGGTGATCGACGGCGGCCCGTGGTGTCGTCTGAAGAACCCGCGCACGGGCCGCGACGTGCTGATCAAGGACGTCTATGCCGACGCCTTCATGCAGCGCAGCCTGCTGCGTCCGGCCGAATTCGACGTGATCGCCACCCTGAACCAGAACGGCGACTACCTCTCCGATGCCGTGTCGGCCCAGGTGGGCGGCGTGGGGATCGCCCCGGGCGCCAACGTGTCCGACAGCGTGGCCATGTTCGAGGCCACCCATGGCACCGCGCACAAGTACGCCGGCAAGGATTATGTGAATCCCGGCTCGGAAATCCTGTCCGCCGAGATGATGTTGCGCCACATGGGCTGGACCGAGGCCGCCGACCTGATCATCTCCAGCATGGAGAAGACCTTCAAGACCAAGACCGTCACCTATGACTTCGCGCGCCTGCTCGAGGGCGCGAACCAGGTGTCCTGCTCGGGATTCGGGCGGGCGATGGTCGATAACATGTGATGTCATTCCGCTGACATCGCTGGCGGGGTAGAAATGGGGTCGCGTCCCGGCGGCGCGGCCTTTCCGGCCTTCGGGCGGCAGCAGGCCCGAGGCGTGGCGTGGGGCGATTTTTTTACCGCTCCATCCAGACCCGAGCGTTTCCGGGCGAATTGCTGCATAATTGAAGGTCTTATATAAGACCTGAATTCCCGGGCTGCGCCATCCGGCGGGACGGGCGGCCGCTTTTCCTGATCCATCAAGGTAAGCCAAGAACATGTCCACTGCATCGAAGATCATCTATACCCTCACCGACGAGGCGCCCGCGCTGGCGACGTACTCGCTGCTGCCCATCGTCGAGGCCTACACCCGGTCGTCGGGTATCGGCGTCGAAACGCGCGACATCTCGCTGTCCGGCCGCATCATCGCCGCCTTCCCGGAATTCCTGAACGACACGCAGAAGATTCCCGATGCGCTGGCCGAGCTGGGCCAACTGGCCACCAAGCCCGAAGCCAACATCATCAAGCTGCCCAACATCAGCGCCTCGATCCCGCAGTTGAAGGCCGCGATCAAGGAACTGCGCCAGCAGGGCTACATGCTGCCCGAGTACTTCGACGAGCCCGACACGCCCGAAGCCAAGAGCATCAAGGCCCGTTACGACAAGATCAAGGGCAGCGCCGTGAACCCGGTCCTGCGCGAGGGCAACTCCGACCGACGCGCGCCGCTGTCGGTCAAGAACTACGCCCGCAAGCACCCCCACAAGATGGGCGCCTGGTCGGCTGATTCGAAGTCGCACGTGGCCCACATGTCGGGCGGCGACTTCTACGGCAGCGAGAAGTCGGCCCTGGTGGCCAACGCCGGCAACGTGAAGATCGAATTCACGGCCGCCGACGGCGCCAAGACCGTGCTGAAGGAAAAGACCCCTGTCAAGGCCGGCGAGATCATCGACGCCGCCGTGATGAGCAAGAAGGCCCTGCGCAGCTTCCTGGAAGCCCAGGTCGCCGACGCGAAGGCCAAGAACGTGCTGTTCTCGGTGCACCTGAAGGCCACGATGATGAAGGTCTCCGACCCCATCATCTTCGGCCAGGTCGTCTCGGTGTTCTACGCCGACGTGCTGGCCAAGCATGCCGACGCCCTGAAGCAGATCGGCTTCGATCCCAACAACGGCATCGGCGACCTGTACGCCCGCCTGGGCGATCTGCCGGCCGACAAGCGCGCCGAGATCGAGGCCGACATCCAGGCCGAATACGCCAATCGTCCGCAACTGGCCATGGTGAACTCCGACAAGGGCATCACCAACCTGCACGTGCCCAGCGACGTCATCGTCGATGCCTCGATGCCCGCCATGATCCGCGAATCGGGCTGCATGTGGGGTCCGGACGGCAAGCTGTACGACACCAAGGCCGTCATTCCCGACCGCTGCTACGCCGGCGTCTACCAGGCCGTCATCGAAGACTGCAAGAAGAACGGCGCGTTCGACCCGGTCACGATGGGCAGCGTGCCCAACGTGGGCCTGATGGCGCAAGCCGCCGAGGAATACGGTTCGCACGACAAGACCTTCCAGATCGCCGCCGACGGCGTGGTGCGCGTGCTGGACGAGTCGGGCGCTGTGCTGCTGGAGCAGCCGGTCGAGGCCGGCGACCTGTGGCGCATGTGCCAGACCAAGGATGCCCCGGTGCAGGATTGGGTCAAGCTGGCCGTCAACCGCGCCCGCCTGTCCAACACGCCGGCCGTGTTCTGGCTGGACAAGAACCGTGCCCACGACGCCCAGATCATCGCCAAGGTCGAGAAGTACCTGAAGGACCACGACACCAGCGGCCTGGACCTGCGCATCCTGAGCCCGGTCGAGGCCACCAAGTTCTCGCTGGAACGCATCCGTGCCGGCAAGGACACGATCTCGGTCACCGGCAACGTGCTGCGCGACTACCTGACCGACCTGTTCCCCATCATGGAACTGGGCACCAGCGCCAAGATGCTGTCGATCGTGCCGCTGATGGCCGGTGGCGGCCTGTTCGAAACGGGCGCCGGCGGTTCCGCGCCGAAGCACGTCCAGCAGTTCGTGGAAGAAGGTTTCCTGCGCTGGGATTCGCTGGGCGAGTTCCTGGCCCTGGCCGCTTCGCTCGAACACCTCGGCAACGTCTCGAACAACGCCCGCGCCAAGACCCTGGCCAGGACGCTGGACGAAGCCACGGGCAAGTTCCTCGACGAGAACAAGTCGCCGGACCGCAAGGTCGGCGGCCTGGACAACCGCGGCAGCCACTTCTACCTGGCCCTGTACTGGGCCCAGGCGCTGGTCGCCCAGACCGAAGACAAGGAACTGCAGGCGCAGTTCACCGGACTGGCCAAGACCCTGACCGACAACGAAGCCAAGATCGTGGCCGAACTGGGCGGCAACCAGGGCCAGGCGATCGAGATCGGCGGCTACTACCGTCCGAACACCGAACTGGTGAACAAGGCCATGCGTCCCAGCCAGACGCTGAACGCGGCGCTGGCCACCCTGGGCTGATGGACCGGAGGAACCGGGCAGGCTTGCCGCCTGCCTGATCGCTCGAAGCCATTCCCTGAAACCCTGGCAGGTTCTCCTGCCGGGGTTTTGTTTTTTGCGGGGTCGTGGCCCGTGGCGCGTCCCGGCCGCTCGCGCTGACTGACACGGCCATCGGCGGCGGCGAGCGCCCGTCGATCACGCGGGCGCGGTTGCGCGTTCCAGGTCCGCCAGCCAGGCGATGGCGTGCTCGCGGTTAGCCCCGCACATGTCCGGGGACGGCTGCAGGCCGCCGCAGAAATCGGGGCGCTCGGGCTTGCCGAAGACCAGGCACAGATTGTCTTCTCCCAGCTGTATGCATCGGACGCCCGCGGGTTTTCCGTGGGGCATGCCCGGGATCGGGCTGGTGATCGACGGGGCGATGCAGCAGGCGCCGCAGCCCAGCCTGCAGGCGAGCGCGTCGCCTTTCGTGTCTTGCATGGCGCGTCCTACACCCACCCGCGCAGCCAGTAGACGAACAGGCCCGCGTACTCCTTGATGATCGAACGGCTGGCATCGAAGGCGCGTTCATTGGGAATCCAGGGTTCGACCGAGCCATCGGCCGGCAACAGGATTTGTGGCGGGGCGGGGGCGGCGATGGCTTCCACGCCTTGCTTGGAGAACGCCGCCATGGCGCGCGGCATGTGCAGCGCCGAGGTGACCAGCAGGACCTTGTGGATCTCGTGCTGCTTCAGGGTCTCTTCCGTCAGCGCCGCATTCTCGTAGGTGGTGCGGCTGGCGTTTTCCAGGATAAGGGCCTGTTCGGGAACGCCGCTCTGGCGCATCTGGTGCGCCATGCCCTGGGCCTCGCTGACGTCGCCTTCCAGGGCGCCGCCCGACAGCACCACCTTGGGCGCGCGGCCGGCGCGGTACAGGTCGGTGGCGGTGTCCACCCGCACCACCGCCTTGTCGCGGTCATAGGGCAGGAACCAGTTGGCGCGGCCATTGGCGGTGTTGCCGCCCAGGACCACGATGGCGTCGGCTTCGGGCATCTGCGCGGCGGACTGATAGGGATAGCGCTGCTCCAGCGCGCCGCCCAGCCAGACCGAGGTGGCGGGCAGGGACCAGGCGGCTGCCCAGATGACGCCTGCCGCGGCCAGCGCCACGCCGGCCCGGCGCACGCCGCGGAACAGGCCCAGCACCAGTCCGAGCGCCACCAGTGTCAGGCACAGATTCAGGGGAATGATCAGGTTGGCGAGAAACGTCGACATAGTCATGGGCGCAATCTTATCTGCTCAGGCGCCTGCGAGCAGGCGCAGGACCTGGATTCGGACCTCGTCGGGGGCTGGCCAGTTCCCCTCCGAGCCCAGGCACGAGGCCGTGGGCGACCACGGACCGGTGCGCGCGGGCTGGGTGACGCCGAACAGCGTCAGTTGGCGAGCGCCGACGGCGGCGGCGACGTGCGACACGCCCGAGTCGTTGCACACGACCAGCGCGGCCTGCCGGGCCAGCGCGGCGAAGGCGCCCAGCGACAGGGGGGGCAGCACCTGGGCGGTGGGCGCATTGCGGCGCGCCTGCTCGGCCTCCGCGGGCGGCGGGCACATCGCCACGGCATGGCCGTCCGCCTGCAGGGCGCGGGTGAGGGTGTCGAATTCCGGCCAGACCTTGACGCGTCCGCGGTGCAGGCCGGTGGCGGTGGGGGCGATCAGCACGAGCGGCCGCCCCGCCAGTCCGCTGCCGTGCAGCGCTGCCTGGGCGGCCTGCCGGTGCGCGTCGGTCAGGGGAAGGTCCAGGGCCGGTCCGGGGTCGGCGGGGCCCTGCGGGAGGTTCCACCGCCCCAGGGCCGTGCGTGCCAGGTGATACCAGGATTGCACGGCGTGCAGCGGGGCGGTGGGCTTGGCCACCGGCCAGCGCAGCAGCACGCTGCGGCCATCGTCGCGGTAGCCGGCGCTGGCCACGCCCGCCAGCCGGAATACCGCCGCGCTGGACAGCGAGTCGGGCAGCAGCAGCCCGCGGGCATCGCGCGCCCGGGCGCCCAGGCCGCGGCGGTGGGCCGCCACGGCGGCCCGGTCGATCTTCCACTTGCCCGACATGGGCAGGAAGTCCTGCCCGGAAACGCCCGCCAGCAGGTCGCGGGCCCAGGGGCGGGCGCACAGCACCAGGGGAACTCCGGTTGCCTGCAACAGCCGCAGGCTGGGCAGACTCATGCAGACATCGCCCACCCAATTGGGCAATCTCAGGTACAGACAGGAAATCTCGGTCATGGATGGGCGCCGGGGCGCGTTGGGGAAAAGGAACAGAGTGTGCCGTCCGCGCCCCGCCGGGCCGGTACAATCGCCGCACAATTGTATTAAAGCGAGTTTGCTTTGACTTCTGCTTCGCGCTACGCGCCCGCCGGCAGCGAGCCGGTACGCGCCACACTCTGGAAGCGCATCTACAGCCGGGTCGGTTCCCATTGGAAGCGGCTGGTGTTGACGTTGCTGCTGATGGCGGTGGCCGCGGGTACGCAACCCTTGCTGGCCGTCATCATGAAGCCGTTGCTGGACGACGGTTTTTCGGGCGCCAAACCCTACTACATCTGGGCGATTCCCGTTGCCGTGGTCGCGCTCATCATGGTGCGCGGCATCACCAGCTTCTTCAGCGACTACCTGCTGGCCTGGGTGGCGAACAAGGTGTTGCTGCAACTGCGCGGCGACATGTTCGATCGCCTGTTGCGCCTGCCCGACGCCGATTTCAAGCGGGGCGACACCGGCCGCCTGCTCAACCGTTTCACGGTGGACGCGGGCAACGTCACCAGCTATGCCACCGAGGTCATCACCACGCTGATCAAGGAAACCCTGGTCGTCATCGCGCTGATCTGCGTACTGCTGTACATGTCGTGGGCGCTGACGGCGATCGTGCTGGTCATCATGCCGGTCTGCATCCTGGTGATGCGCGCCTTCATCCGCCGCCTGCGCCGCATCAGCCGCGAAACCGTCAACATGAACGCCGAACTGACCCGGGTGGTCAGCGAAGGCATCGATGGCCAGCGCGTCATCAAGCTGTTCGACGGCTATGCCACGGAGCGCAAGCGTTTCGAGTTCGTCAGCTCACGCCTGCGCCGTTTTGCCATGCGCACGGCCACGGCCGACGCCGCCCTCACGCCCATCACCCAGCTGTTCGTCTCGGTGGCGCTGGGCGTGGTCATCGCCGTGGCGCTGAGCCAGGCCCAGAGCGGCGCCCTGACGGTGGGCAGCTTTGCGTCGTTCATCACCGCGCTGGCCCAGATCTTCGACCCCATCAAGCGCCTGACCAACGTGGCCGGCAAGATGCAGAAGATGCTGGTGGCCGCCGAAAGCGTGTTCACCCTGATCGACCAGGTGCCCGAGACGGATGCCGGCACGCGCCAGTTGGCCCAGCCCGTGCGCGGCGCCATCGAGTTTCGCGAGGTGTCGCATCGCTTCCCCGATGCCGAGCGCGATACGGTCAGCAGCGTGTCGTTCCGCATCGAGCCGGGCCAGACGGTGGCCCTGGTGGGCCGGTCCGGCAGCGGCAAGACCACGATCGCCAACATGTTGCCGCGTTTCGTGTCGCCGACCTCGGGCGAGATCCTGATCGACGGCGTGCCGCTGAGCGACGTCTCGCTGCATTCGTTGCGCGCCAACCTGTCGCTGGTCAGCCAGGACGTGATGATGTTCGACGACACCATCGCGGCCAACGTGGGTTACGGCGCCCTGGACGAGGCCGACGAGGCGCGCATCCGCGAGGCCCTGAAGGACGCCAATCTGCTGGAATTCGTGGAGTCGCTGCCCGACGGCCTGCAGTCGCCGGTGGGCGAGAAGGCGGCGCGCCTGTCCGGCGGCCAGCGGCAACGCCTGGCAATCGCGCGCGCCCTGATCAAGAATGCGCCGGTGCTGATCCTGGACGAAGCCACCTCGGCGCTGGACAACGAATCCGAGCGGCAGGTGCAATCGTCGCTGGAGCGCCTGATGCAGGGCCGCAGCACGCTGGTCATCGCGCATCGCCTGTCCACGGTGCAGAACGCGGACCGCATCATCGTGCTGGATGCCGGCTGCATCGCCGAGCAGGGCACCCACGCCGAACTGCTGGCGCACGGGGGCTTGTATGCCTCGCTCTACAACATGCAATTCCGCGAAGTTTGAGGACATGGCAACTTTCGCGGTATTGCCGGTGTTGTTTAAACGCCAATTTTGCAGTGCAAGATAACGTGTAAACGTAACCGTAATATCTCGTAGTCATCTCTCTATGGCAGGGGCCGCACCTTTCTAGGGCGGCCCCTTGAATTATCCAGTTTCGTTTTGAATAGTTGGGTTGTAGTGGTTTCCAGCCATGTCCCTAGGCTTTGAGGGGTGCGCGGATTTCGGTCTGCTGAATTCTCTTCGAACCTCATGTGGAACAGTGCGATGAAACTTACAAAAACCCTGTTTGCGGGTGCCCTGATGGCCGCGATGGCCGGCACCGCCGCCGCCGAGACTTCGGTGACGCTGTATGGCCTGGTCGATCTGGGGATTGTGTATCAACGCGGCAAGGTCGGTACCAGCGACGGCAACCGTCCCGAATATGGCGGTGATTACCACTCCCGCATCGGCATGAACAGCGGCAACCAGAGCGGTTCGCGCTTCGGCCTGCGTGGCGTCGAAGATCTGGGCAACGGTACGCAAGCCAATTTCGTGCTCGAAAATGGCTTCTCCGCCAATAACGGCAATCGCGAACAGGCGGGCCGCCTGTTTGGCCGCCGCGCCACGCTCGGCCTGTCCAATGAGGCCTGGGGTTCGCTGGATCTGGGCCGCAATACGAATATCGCTTCCGACTGGTTCGGCAATATCGACCCGTTCGGCACCGATTTCTGGACGGCTTCGATGGGTACGGCCTTCAGCGCCGCCAATACCGTCCGCTACGACAACATGGTCACGTACCAGAGCCCGTCGTTCGGGGGTTTCCAATTCGGCGCAGGCTATTCCTTCTCGTTCGATGACGTCGAGCGCGGCTCGCAGTTCGCCACCAAAGAAAACAACCGCGCCATCACGACCGGCGTGCGCTATAGCGGCGGCCCGCTGCAAGTCGTCTTCACCTACGACAAGCAGATGCTCAAGCCCAACCAGCCGTCGCCCGACCAGTTCATTCTCGGCGCCGCCTATGACTTCGAGGTCGTCAAGCTGTCGCTGGCTTATGGCCGCAGCCGTGATGGCGTCATGATCGGCCAAGGCTACGACCTGATGGGCGGCCTGGGCAACCCGAACACCCCGGCCACCGGCCAAGGCGACACCAACGATTCGTTCACCTGGAAAGACCTGAAGATCAACTCGTACATGGTTGGTTTGAGCGCCCCGATCGGCGGCGCCAGCAGCGTCTTCGGTTCGTGGCAGCGCGCCGACCCGAACAAGGGCCTGGAAACGATGAACGTCTATAGCCTGGGCTACACCTACGACCTGTCCAAGCGTACCAACCTGTACGCCTTCGGCTCGTACAACGACGCTGCGGCATTTGTCGACGGCGACAAGATGCTGACCGTCGGCGTGGGCCTGCGTCACCGCTTCTAAGTGCAACTGCGACTGCAGGGTTCGCCTCGCCTGAGCAGGGCCGGGGCACCCATCTCAAAGCCGCCTTCGCGAGAAGGCGGCTCTTTTTATTTACAGCGGCGGCATGGCGTGGCGACCAAGACATGCGCCGCGCGATAAACCCGAATGACCGGCCTCAGCCCGGAATGGCCAGGCCGCGTTCGACCGCGGGGCGGGCCACGAAGGCGTCCAGCACGCGGCGCACGTTGGCGAACCGATCGAATTCGACCAGATCGCCCGCGCCGTAGAAACCGATCAGGTTGCGGATCCACGGGAAGGTGGCGATGTCGGCGATGGTGTAGTCGCCGCCCATGATCCAGTCGCGGTCTTGCAGGTGCTTGTCCAGCACGCCCAGCAGGCGCCTGGACTCGGCGACGTAGCGGTCGCGGGGACGCTTGTCTTCGTAGTCCTTGCCGGCGAACTTATGGAAAAAGCCCAGTTGGCCAAACATGGGGCCGATGCCGCCCATCTGGAACATCACCCATTGCAGGGTTTCATAGCGGGCGGCGACGTCCTGCGGCATGAACTGCCCGCTCTTGGCGGCCAGGTAGACCAGGATGGCGCCGGATTCGAACAGCGGCAGCGGGCGGCCGTCGGGACCGTCGGGATCCAGGATGGCCGGAATCTTGTTGTTCGGACTCAGCGACAGGAACTCGGGTGTCAACTGGTCGTTGCTGCCGAAGTCGACCTTGTGCGCCTCGTAGGGCAGGCCGGTTTCTTCCAGCATGATCGACACCTTCACGCCGTTGGGCGTGGGCAGCGAATAGAGCTGGATGCGGCCCGGGTGCTGGGCCGGCCACTTTTGCGTGATGGGGAAGTCGGAGAGTGCTTTCATGGAAGTCAGGGTCCGAGGAAGGGGCGTTGGCCAGACGCTAGGTGTGCAGATCGCCGTCTACGTACAGCCACCGCCCGTCCTGTCGGACGAAGCGGCTGGTCTCGTGCAGGCGCGACGCCCGGCCGTCCTGCCGGCAGCGCGCCACGAATTCGACAATGGCGTGATCGTCATCCTGCTGCTCGTGCCGGCGTACCTGCAGGCCCAGCCACTTGAGATTTGGCGGATTGGGCGCCAGATCGGCCGGCCGGGTGTCCGGATGCCAGGTCTGGCGCAGGTAATCCAGCCGATCCAGCACGAAGGCGCTGTAGCGCGAGCGCATCAGGGATTCCGCGTCGGGCGCCTGCAAGAGCGTGGGACCGTGGTGCCAGCGGCCGCAGCAGCCCGCATAGGGAAGTTTGCTGTCGCAGGGGCAGGGCGCGGCGGGAGAGAAGGGGGCAGCTTTCACGCGGACATTTTGGCATGAAGCCGAGATGTCCCGGCACTTGCCCGGACGGCGTGGCGGGGTAATCCGGCGGGCTTGGCCGCCAGGGCCGCGGGTCTGTGTTCCAGGCCGCGGAAAGGCCGTGGGCCGTGGGCCGAAGGCGTCAGGCGACCAGATCGGCGTACTCGGGATGACGCCGCATGTACACGGCGGCGTACGAGCAAAGCGGGCGCACCCGCCAGTGCTGCCCACGCGCCGTATCCAGCGCCACGCGCGTCAGGTCGGCGGCGATGCCCCGCCCGCCGACGGCCGGCGGCACGCCCGTGTGGGTGATCGTCATCACGCCATCATCCAACTGGTAGTCCAGCATGCACAGGTGCCCGTCGACCGTGCATTCGAAACGGCTGGCCGATGTGTCGTGGGTGATGTCCGTCATGGTGAGGTTCCTCGTGGTGTCTTTGGCAGGCAGTGGCCCCGCAGGCGGCGTGCCCGCGCAGACACGCTGGCCAGGATCGGGCGCGAGCCGGCCGCGCCATGCCCCACGGGGCAGGCGGGCCAGCAAGGCGCGCCCCGGCCGCCGTGCGCATGGCGCCCGCTAGCCAGTCCGCAGCCCACGACGATACATCATGCCCCATGCCAGGCCCAGCACCGCCGACACCAGCGATCCCGCCAGCACGCCGAGCTTGGCCGCGCCCAGCAACACGGGATCGTCGAAGGCCAGCATGGCGATGAAGATGGACATCGTGAAGCCGATACCCGCCAGCATGCCGACCAGCGCGATGCCGCTCCAGGAGACGCCGGGCGGCAGGCGGCACCAGCCCAGCCGGACCGCGAGCCAGCTCATGCCGATCACGCCCAGCGGCTTGCCCAGCACCAGCGCCAGCGCGACGCCGGCCACGATCCATTGCGGGCCCGGGGCGGACAGGTCCACGCCCTGCAGGCTGACGCCGGCATTGGCAAGGGCGAACACGGGCATGATGCCGTAGGCGACCCAGGGATGCAGCGCCATCTGTACGCGGGTGACGGGCGGCAGCATTTCGCGCTGGGCCAGGCGCACCTGCTTCAATGGTCCCGCCAGGTGGTGGGGGTCATGCGAGCCACGCAGCGTCTCGGCGGCGCTGCCCAGCAGGTCCAGCGGGCGCTCGCGCATGGGCCGCGCCACGACCGGCGTCATCATGCCCAGCACCACGCCCGCCAGTGTGGGATGCGCGCCGGTCATCAGCAGGCCCGTCCACGTGATCGCGCCGGGAAGCAGGTAAGCGTAGGCGGAGCCCAGGCCGATGCGCTGGAACGCCAGCACCATCAGCAGGCCCAGTCCCGCGACGAGGAAGCCCTGGTAGTCGAGGCCGCCCGAATAGAACACGGCAATGATCAGCACGGCGACAATGTCGTCGATGATCGCCAGGGCCAGCAGGAAGACGCGGACATTGGCCGGAATCGATTTGCCCAGCAGCGCCAGCACGCCGACCGCGAAGGCGATGTCGGTGGCGGTGGGAACGGCCCAGCCCCGCAGCCCTGACGGATCGCCATTCACGCCCACGTAGATCAGCGCCGGCACGGCCACGCCGCCCAGCGCCGCCATGATCGGCAGGCCCGCCTGCTTCAGGTCGCTGAGCGCTCCTTCATGGATCTCGCGGCGGATCTCCATGCCCACGACCAGGAAGAACAACGTCATCAGCCCGTCGTTGATCCAGAAGTGCAGCGATTGCGAAAACGTGGAATCCCCCAGTCCGATGGAGACCGGCAGGTGCCAGAGATGGTGATAGCTGTCGGACAGCGAGGAATTGGCCCAGATCAGCGCGACGGCCGCGGCAATGACCAGCACGATGCCGCTGGCGGCTTCGATGTGCAGGAAACGTTCGAGGGTGGCGAAGGCGCGTTCGGCCAAGACCTGGGCGCGCGGCAAGGGCTGCCGCGGGGTGGGGGCGTGCATGGTCGAGAAAACTCCGCGTGGCGGCCCGACCGACGCATGAACCTGCCTGCCGCAGAATGCAGCAGACACCCAGCCCATGATTGTATCCGGTTTTTTTCAGGCCAGCCAAGGGCGCGAGGCCGCCTGCCTTGGCCGTTGGAATGGTCAGGCCGCCAGCCGTTGCGAGGGGGCCTCTTCGACCCGCTGCATCGCGCGGGCGAGCCTTGCCGTCAGTGCGGCGCTGGCCGGCATCATGGGCGCTCGCAGTTCGTCGACGATCAATCCCCGCATCGACAGCGCGCGCTTCAAGGGCGCGGGATTGGGTTCCGTGAACAGCAGCCGGATCAGCTTGCGCAGGGGGGCGAACAGCGCCTCGGCCCGCGCGGCGTCGCCCGTGCGCGCGGCGTGCATCATGGCCACGAAACGCTCGGGAAACAAGTGTGCCGCCGCCGGGATGGCGCCCGTGCCGCCGGCCAGGAAATGATCCATCAGCATGTTGTCCGCGCCGCACAGCGGCTGTACGCGGCCATGCAGGGCCAGGGTGGCGAGCAGCGCGGGATGGCATTCCTTCACGGCCGCGTA
>NZ_FKIF01000005.1 GCF_900078705.1 Bordetella ansorpii | reverse complement strand
TGGCGCAAGGACTGGCCCGGCGCGAGCTCACGATGCACGCCTTCGGCCTTGGCCGTCACTTCGAGCACGGACCAAAGGACATTGCCGCGCAGCGTGTGGGCGATGACCTTCCACGCTCGCGCGCTCGGTCTCCTGCGGTGCGATGAGTTCCGCGATCAGCTCGGACCGCGATTGGTGAGAGAAATACCAGCCCATGAGAGCCTCCTGGAAAAGTCAGGCTGGAGGCTTCCCTTCCGGGGAAAGCTCCCAGCGGGTGGTGAAATGCCGTCTATGCGGCGATGGATGCCAGTGCGGCCTTATGAACCGCAACCAGCCGGGCAACAACCCAGTTCGATGCCATGTGAGCAGTAGCCGTGTGCAGCGTTCCAGTCTTGGGTCTCCTGCCGTTCGGCAGGTGTTTCGTAGCCCCATTCCCGTGCGATTTGCAGAGCCTGGGTGCGCTGGTCCTCGGGCAGTTGACGAGCTTGAGCGCCGATTGACGAGCTGAAGCGTTCGACGTAGTAGTCGTAAGACAGCCCGCAGCCCTTGGCTGCTTGTTCAGCCGTGGTGTCGCAGATCGCCCGCCAGGCGGGTTCATCCAGCGGGCGGCATCTGCGGTGGGCTGTGATGGGGTATCGCAAGCGATGGTGGACATGGTGAAAACCTCCAGAAAGGAACTGGAGTCCTTCCCCGCGAGGGGAAGGTGCCCCAGCGGGTGATGAAGAGCACTGCGGATGCGGTGCCCGTGTTTACGCACAAGTCATGCAGGTTGAAGTTCGGCCTCGCGGCTCCACTCCTGCGTCTTGAAGTCCAACGCATAGCGCAGTTCGCCCAGGCGGGCGATCTGCGCGCGCAGGGCGCGGCGGTCGATGGTCGAATCCAGTTTCACGGACTCGCCCAGCGGCCACAGGATGCCGAACAGTGCGGCGTCGCCGTCTTCGGCACTGCCGGAAACAGTGGCAGCAGCAGGCTTCGGCGCATCCACTCCGAAGGGCGTGGTATCGACCAGCGGGTCCGCCGACGCCTGCGTGGGTGCTGGCTTGGCGGGCTTGGATGCTTTGACGGCTTGGTCGGCGTTGCCGCAGGCTGCGCCCCTTGCTCTTCATCGAGCGGATCGACTTCCTGGGTGGCGAAGCTGCGAGCTTCGTCACGGCTCAGTTTGTCGATGCCATTGAGCGTCATGCCGTCGAGGTTGGCGCCGGATTTCTAACCGTGCACCGCCCGCGACCGGATAGGACTTTGCGAAGATGTAGCGAATGACAAAGTCCCCGTCGTACTTGCCTTCGGGTACTGTTCCAGCTCCGCGTCTTTGACCGCGAATTCGCCGATGGGGGTGGTCAGTCGACCGACCGTGAACGGGCCATTCTTGCCGCGGATGGTCCGCAACGTGAGCTGGCCCGGGACGACGATGGGCAGGACTGATCTTGTGGGTGCCGTTGTGGCTGTCATGATGGTTCTCCTTGGGGAAATAGGAAAAAGGCAAGGCCCCGTGAGGGGCCATGCCGGATCAGAACGGATCAGCCAGCGCCGGCTCCTGCTCTTCGACTTGCGCCTCGGGCTCGCGCTCAGCGGACTCGGCGGGTTGTTCGGCAGCGGTGTCGGCAACGTCCTCGGCTTCGGGCGCGAGTGCGTCCTCAGCTTGCGGCGGCTCGGCTTTCGCCTGGCTCGTCGGATAGACCTGGACGCCATCGATCTTGATCAGACCGATGTGGACCAGTGTCGATTCGAGGTTCGCACCCGGTTCCCCGGCGCGCTCGCCCTTGGTGCGGATGTACGGATCGATCTTCATGTCGTTCAACTTGAAGCTGATCAGCACCTTGCGGTTCCCTTCGATGGCCTGGATGCACCGGCGAACCAGATGCTCGGCTTCAGGAGTGGCGACGATGGTGTCGAAGTACCGGTACTCCGGTTCATCGACGGGCCCGTTCAGGGCGGCGATGGTGCACGACAGGAAGGGATCGCCATCCTTGGGGGTGACGTCCTTCACTCGGCTGAGGTAGCCGATGCCACGGGTGATCA
>NZ_FKIF01000004.1 GCF_900078705.1 Bordetella ansorpii | reverse complement strand
TGTTTCATCTCGGGTGGCCGGAGATCAGCGCCCGCTACAACGCAGTGGGTCGCTTCGGGCGCATCTCGGAGGTCGCCACCCGCATCGCAGGGCAGCTTTCCGGCGAAGGCAACAGCGCGGCCTTCAGGGAGTTCGCGTGGCGCTTCGTCAACATCATCGCCCGCGCATTGGTAGAGCTGGGGCAGCGTCCGGACTACATGCTGATCCAGCGCCACGTCATCAACATCGACGCGCTGTTTCTGGAGTACGCCCAGCACTACTTCGCTAAGCATGAACCGAAGGCTTGGGAAATCATCGTCCAACTCGAAGCGAAACTGAACGACAAGAACATCCCGCGCAACATGATCGGGCGCGAGAAGCGCGTCGTGGCGCTGGAGCAGTACCTTTCCCAGGCGCGCAACTACGACCCGGTGCTCGACGGTCTGCGCTCGGCGGTCCGCTACGACAAGACGTACTTCGACAAGATCGTCGCCAGCCTGTTGCCGCTGCTGGAGAAGCTCACCAGCGGCAAGATCGCCCAGCTTCTGGCCCCGAACTACTCCGACCTGACGGACCCGCGCCCGATTTTCGATTGGATGCAGGTGATCCGAAAGCGCGCCATCGTCTATGTGGGCCTGGATGCGCTCTCCGATGCAGAGGTTGCCGCAGCGGTCGGCAATTCCATGTTCTCCGATCTGGTGTCGGTCGCAGGCCACATCTACAAGCACGGGATCGACGATGGCTTGCCGGGGGCATCGGCTGGCACGCGCGTGCCGATCAACGTCCATGCAGACGAATTCAACGAGCTGATGGGCGATGAATTTGTGCCGTTGATCAACAAAGGCGGCGGCGCGGGGCTGCAAGTGACCGCCTACACGCAGACGCTCTCCGACATCGAGGCCCGCATCGGCAACCGCGCGAAGGCCGGTCAGGTCATCGGGAACTTCAACAACCTGTTCATGCTGCGCGTGCGCGAAACCGCTACAGCCGAACTGCTGACGCGACAACTGCCGAAGGTCGAGGTCTACACCACCACCATCGTGAGCGGCGCGACCGATAGCTCGGACATTCGCGGAGCTACGGACTTCACCTCGAACACTCAGGACCGGATCAGCATGTCCAGCGTGCCGATGATCGAGCCATCGCACGTCGTCGGCCTGCCCAAGGGCCAGTGCTTCGCGCTACTGCAGGGCGGCCAGCTTTGGAAGGTCCGCATGCCACTGCCGGCACCGGACCCCGATGAGGTCATGCCTCAGGATCTGCAACAGCTCGCGGGCTACATGCGCCGGAGCTACAGCGAGGCCACGCAGTGGTGGGAGTTCACCAGTTCCCCTGCCTTGCAGGATGCGGCCTTGCCCGATGACCTGCTGGATGATGCTGCTCCGGCCGAGCCTGCTGCGGTGGCCACCGACACCGACCACAGTGCCGACGAGGCCGCGCCATGAAGGACACCGCCTCGACCGCGCTGCGGGAGCAGAACCAGCGCCAGGGTCTGATCGTCGGCACTATCACCTTGCCGTTTCGCTTGCTCGGGGTGCTGATCGGCTCGCTGCTGTTCTCGATCGTGGTGGAGTGCGTCGGCATGCACCTGTTCTGGAAGGACCAGGGCTGGCGGCACTCCCAGCAGATGTTGCAATACGAACTGGGGCACCTGTCGGGGCATTTCCAGCGCAGCGTGGTGGTGCAAGAGCCAGGGCGCACGGCGCACGAGCTGGTGGATACCGGCTACGAATGGGTGTTCGTGCGCTCGGGGCTGCTGGACCGGATGAACAAGACCGCCGAACGTGCCCGCGTGCCCAGCCACGGACAGGCGCGCAACTTCCGTTACTACATCAGCCAGGTCTATGTCTGGACAGAGAGCTACCTGATCGCCGCGGCCTTCACCATGTTGACCTTCCTGGTGCGCCTGTTGGTGCTGCTGCTGACCCTGCCGCTGATCTTCACGGCGGCATTCGTCGGCCTCATCGACGGTCTGGTGCGGCGGGACGTGCGACGGTTCGGCGCGGGCCGGGAATCCGGCTTCATCTACCACCGTGCGAAAGCCAGCCTGATGCCACTGGCCGTGCTGCCGTGGGTCACGTACCTGGCACTGCCCATCTCGGTGCATCCGCTGCTGATCCTGCTGCCCAGCGCCGCCTTGCTGGGACTGGCCGTGAGCCTGACGGCGGGGAGCTTCAAGAAGTACCTCTAGGCCATCAATCCGGTTGTGGGCGAGTTCCTATTGTTTGCGGCCTAAATCCACCTCTTTCTCCACGATCGAGCCATTGCTGATCACACAGGAATGGCTCGATGTTGGCTCCGATCTGGCAGCGCGCCGCGCATTGCGGCGTGCCCACTTTTCTCGTGATGGCCCTCCTGCTGGGCCAGTCCCCGATGACGTTGGCCGAGTCCCCGGCGCAGCGCCAGGAGCTGGCTGCCGCGCTGCGCCAACTCGATGCGCTGGAGCGCACCGTCGCCGACAGCGCCTCGCATACCCCGATCCAGCCGGGCGAGCGCTACCACTTCGATTACCCGCGGCTGCTGGCTGACCTGGCGCGTGTGCGCGCCGGCATCCAGGCCCATCTCACACCGTCGCGTGCCCAGCCGCGCGATCTCTCTGAACTGGCCGGCAGCTACCGCACCGAGCGGGCAGCCGAGCCACTGCCGACGACGACTGCGCAGGGCAAGCCATGAACGGCGCCCAGGTCTCGGCATTTCAAGCCAACAGCGGCATCGCGCCTTCCGCGATGGCGACCGTCCTGGTCGGCGTCGTGTTCGCGGTCCTGCTCGTCTGGGGCGTCTGGGCCATCCGAACGGCCTACGTGGGGTGGTCCGAGAGCCGCCTCAACCAGCGCCAGTTCCTCGGCGTCTGCATCCGCTTCGTCGCGATGTACCTCGTACTGACGTTCTTCCTCCTCTCCTGACCTGAAAGGCCCGACCATGCAGAACCGCATCCTCCATTCCCGTCTTGCCCAGCGCGCCGCCGTGGCCCTGGGCACCGCCGCGCTGCCAGCGCTGTCGTTCGCACAGGGCCTGCCCCAGTTGGAGAACCCGACGCGCGGCACCGGCAACGGCATCATGGAGACCATCCGCAACTACGGCTACGACATCATCATGCTCGTGGCCCTGCTGGTGGTGGCATCGATGTTCATCGGCGTCTGCTACCACGCCTACGGCACCTACGCGGAAATCCACACTGGCCGCAAGACCTGGGGCCAGTTCGGCCTTACGGTCGCCATCGGCGCAGTCCTGCTGGTGATCGGCATCTGGCTGCTCACCGAAGCCACCGGCATCCTGTAAGGCGTGGCCGGTATGTCCGAGCAGCAGCACGTCCGTGCGGACGGGACCGTCACGTTCCTTCCGCACCGGCTCAACCGCCATCCCATTGTCGTGCGCGGCCTCACCGCCGACGAGCTGTGGATCTGCTGCGGCCTGTCCGGCGCCGCCGGCCTGCTGGTCGGCGCGCCGCTGTCGTGGGTGTTCCGCACCATCGCCATCGCGCCGACGTTCGTCGTCCTGGGCGTGGCCTTCGGCGTCTTCATCGGCGGCGGCATCCTGCGCCGCCTCAAGCGCGGGCGCCCCGACACTTGGCTGTACCGGCAACTGCAATGGCGCATCGCCACGCGCTATCCGCTGATGGCAGGCTGGGTGGGCGGCCATGTGCTGATCTCGCGCTCCGGCTTCTGGACCACCCGAAGGTCTGCTTCAAGGGGGGCACGATGAGTCGCTTCAAGAACGAGATTGCCCACCTGCAGGCGCACATCAGGACGCTTCGTCTGGGTGCCGGTGCGCTGGTCATCGTCGCCCTGGTCATGGGCGGCGGCTGGTGGAGCGCCCCGCGCGATCTGACCATCCATGTCCCGCCCGACCTGCGTTCCGGTAGCACCCGCAAGTGGTGGGAGGTGCCGCCCGAGTCGGTCTATGCGTTCACGTTCTACGTGTTCCAGACCCTCAACCGCTGGCCGACGAATGGTGAGGAGGACTACACGCGCAACCTCCACACGCTCTCGCCATACCTCACCCCATCCTGCCAGGCCTTCCTGCGCGCCGACTACGACTACCGCCGCAGCACGGGCGAACTGCGCCAGCGCGTGCGCGGGATTTATGAGATCCCCGGTCGTGGCTACGGCGACGACCCCACGGCGCGCGTGCGCGTGGTCTCCGACCGCGACTGGGTCGTGACGCTGGACATTAGCGCCGACGAGTACTACGGCGCCGAGCAGATCAAACGCGCCCTGGTGCGCTACCCCATCAAGGTCACGCGGGTGGACGTCGATCCCGCGCGCAACCCGTTCGGCCTGGCGCTCGACTGCTACGACGGCACGCCCCAGCGCATCAGCGCACCGGAGCCGACGCGCCCGGCATCCGGCGGCCTGTCTCCGCAAGCGCCTCAAGAAGGAAACTCCCCATGAAGCATCCTGTACTCGCGCTGTTGGGGCTGCTGGCCTTGGCTGCGGCTCCTGCTGTCCATGCGGTGGAAATCCTGCGCTGGGAACGCATGCCGCTGGCGGTTCCGCTGAAGGTCGGCCAGGAGCGCATCGTGTTCATCGACCGGAACGTCCGCGTGGGCGTGCCCGCAGGCATCGGCGAGCGCCTGCGCGTGCAGAGCGCGGGCGGCGCGGTGTACCTGCGTGCCAACGAGCCGATCGAGCCAACGCGGCTGCAACTGCAAGATGCCGACACGGGCGCCCTGATCCTGCTCGACATTGCGGCTGAGCCACCCAAGGACGGCGAGGCCGAGCTGGAGCCGGTGCGCATCGTCGAGGGCAACAGCCCCCCGGCGCGCTACGGCGATCAGCCCGGCGATGCCGACGAGACCCCGGCACGCACCCAGGATCACGCCGGCACGCGGTCGGCGCGGCGCGAAACCCCGGTGCCGGTGGTCCTGACGCGCTTCGCCGCGCAGAACCTCTACGCGCCACTGCGCACCGTCGAAGCCTTGCCCGGCGTCATGCGGGTGAACCTGCGCCGTGACCTCGATCTCGCCACGCTGATGCCGACGCTGCCTGTTCGTGCGATCGCGATCGCGTCGTGGCGCCTGGAAGACCAATGGGTCACCGCCGTGCGTCTGACCAACCGTGGCGCGGGTTGGGTCACGCTTGATCCGCGCGTGCTGCAGGGCGATTTCCTCACCGCCACCTTCCAGCATGAGGCACTTGGCCCCCGCGGAACGCCCGAGGACACGACCGTCCTGTACCTGGTGACGCGCGGGCGCGGCCTGGCGCAGTCGCTGCTGCCCGCGATCCAACGCTTCGACCCAGCCGTGCATCTGCCGCAGCCGCAATCTCCGCCGGAACAGGGACGCGAAGCTACGGAAAGCCAGGAGGCCGGCCATGCGCAGTAACGGACTTCTGAAGTGGTTGCTGATTCCCGTGGTCCTGCTGGTGCTGTTCATCGCCATCCGGCTGTTCTCGGGTGGAAGCGCGTCGGTGCCACCCGCTGGGGATACCAGCGCCCAACTCACGCCCGAGGAAATGAAGGCGCTGGGCATCGAGGGCGATACGCCCCGCGATACGGTTGCAACCCTGGTGGCGCAGGTGAAGCAGTTGCGCACCGAACTTCAGGGCGCGCTTTCGGACAACAAGTCACAGCGCGAGGAGAACCAGCGGCTGCGCCAACGCGAGAACGCCATCGACCAGCGCATCAATTCAGCCCTCGAATCCGAACGGTCCAACCTGCGCCGTGATCAGCAGCAGGCGGCCAGCGAGCGCCAGCAGACCGAGGGGCTGCTCGCCGATCTGCAGCGCCGTCTGGACGGCATCGGCGGGCGCGGCGGCCATGCCGATCTGCCCGTGGGCCTGGGGTTGCGGGATGGCGACGAGGCTGGAATGGAAGGCGGCATGCGCTGGGTCGAGCCGGACGACGCCAAGCCCGCTGAAGGGCGCAATGGCGGTCGCGGCACGGGCAGCGCCATGAACTTCCCGACGAGCTTCGGCCCCGCGCAGGGCACGCTGGAGAGTGCGGCGGAAACCGCAGCGAACGCGGGAGCCCGCGCCGCAGGCGTCAAGAGCGCCAAGCCTGTCTATACCGTGCCGACGAACTCGACGCTGATGGGGTCTGTCGCGATGACGGCGCTCATCGGCCGTGTGCCGATCGATGACACGGTGAACGATCCCTATCCGTTCAAAGTCCTGGTCGGGGCGGACAACCTCACCGCGAATGGCATCGACATCCCCGACGTGGCCGGCGCCGTGTTCTCCGGCACCGCCTCGGGCGACTGGACGCTCTCGTGCGTACGCGGCCAGGTGCGCAGCATCACCTTCGTCTTCCACGACGGCACGATTCGCACGGTCCCCGATGACCGCGACGGCAATCAGCAGAACAGCCAGCAGCAGAACGCTCAAAGTGGGGGCCTGGGCTGGATCAGCGATCCCTATGGCATTCCCTGCGTCAGTGGGGAGCGGCGCAGCAACGCCCAGCAGTACCTCGGCTCGCAAGCCCTGATCACGGCCGCTGGTGCCGGTGTGGCCTCACTGATCGACAGCGACAGCGGCCAGATGTCCTACGTGGGCGCTGATGGCTCCATCGGTAGCGTCGGCATCTCCGGCAACGAGGCCATGGGCCGCATTCTGGCCGGCGGCGTGCGCGACATGGCCGACTGGGTGAACAAGCTGTACGGCCAGGCCTTTGCCGCCGTCTACGTCCAGCCCGGCGCGAAGGTCGCCGTCCATCTCGAAAAACCGCTCGCCATCGACTTCGATGCCGAAGGCCGCAAGGTCGATCACCGCGCAGGAGAAAGCCATGCACTCGAACTTGACTAACCCGGCCCGGGGCCTGGTGCTGGCCGTTGCCGTCGCCGTACTCGGCGGCTGCGCCACCAGCAAGGAAAAGCTGCTGCCCCACGGCGACAGCACGATGATGGACATCTGGCAGCGGGAGGCCGGTGATAGCGGCGGCAGGGCCGGCCAGGTCGCGGGCAGGCAGTTGCTCGATGCACGCCAGAGCCTGCGCCGGCCTCTGACCGACGCTGACGTGCTGGCCGCGCCCGCCGAACAGATGCGCTACACGCGCACCGCACGCAACGAGGTCTATCGCCAGTTCCACCGGCTGCCCAATCCCGATCTGGTCATGTACGTGTACCCGCACCTGTCGGGCACGGACCCTGTCCCTGTGCCAGGCTACAGCACGGTCTTCCCGCTGTATCAGCGCATCCAGTACGCCATGCCCGGCGAGCGCGTGGAGGACTACTGATGCGGTGGAAACTCTCCTGGCCGAAGCTGGCCGCATCCGGCGCAGGCGAAGACGAACAGCCGGACGGCTGGCAGCGCCACGTCGAGACCTTGCGCCAGGCTGGCATCCCGGAACCCGGCGCAGCGGTCCAGGGCCGCAGGCCAGCGACCGTGGCCGACGAGAAAGCGCTGTATGACGTCGCGCCGTCGTTCGTGGAATTGCTGCCATGGGTGGAGTTCCTGCCCCAATCGAAGTCCATGCTGCTGGAGGACGGGCAATCGGTGGCCGCGTTCTACGAGCTGGTGCCCCTGGGCACCGAGGGCCGGGAACCCGGCTGGCTTGCCCATGCCCGCGATGCGCTCGAAAACGCCTTGCAAGACAGCTTCGATGAGCTGGACGAGAACCCCTGGGTGCTCCAGCTCTATGCCCAGGACGAACCCAACTTCGATCAGTACATGCAGACCTTGCGCGACTACGTGCAGCCGCGCGCCCGCGATACGGCCTTCACCGAGTTCTACCTGCGCTTCTTCGGCCACCACCTGCGCGCGGTGGCCAAGCCGGGCGGGCTGTTCGAGGACACGGTGGTCACGCGGCTGCGCTGGCGCGGACAGACGCGGCGCGTGCGCATGGTGGTCTATCGCCGTGCCACCAGCCAGGCAAGCCGCCGCGGCCAGACGCCCGAGCAGATGCTCAATATCGTCTGCGACCGCCTGTGCGGCGGGTTGGCGAACGCCGGCATCCAGGCCCGGCGCATGGTCGCGGCCGATGTCCACGACTGGCTGCTGCGGTGGTTCAACCCTAACCCCACGCTGCTCGGGCCTGGGGCGGAGGATCGGGAGCGTTTCTACGCACTGGCACGCTACCCCGACAGCATCGGGGACAGCGAAGACGGCGAGATCGAACTGGCGAGTGGGCGTGATTTCAGCCAACGGCTGTTCTTCGGCCAGCCTCGCTCCGACGTGAAGCACGGAACCTGGTCCTTTGACGGCATGCCGCACCGCGTGCTGCTCACCGACCGCTTGCGCATGCCACCCGGCACGGGGCACCTGACTGGGGAGACGCGCAAGGGCGATGCCATCAACACGCTGTTCGACCAGATGCCGGAAGACACCTTGATGTGTCTCACCATGGTCGCCACGCCACAGGATGTGCTGGAAGCGGACTTGAACCACCTGGCGAAGAAAGCCGTGGGCGAGACGCTGGCATCAGAACAAACGCTCAAGGACGTGCATGAGGCGCGCTCCCTGATCGGCAGCGCGCACAAACTCTACCGGGGAACGCTGGCGTT
The DNA here is from genome assembly GCF_900078705.1 of Bordetella ansorpii. Classification (GTDB taxonomy): domain Bacteria; phylum Pseudomonadota; class Gammaproteobacteria; order Burkholderiales; family Burkholderiaceae_B; genus Bordetella; species Bordetella ansorpii_A. Next base: position 62,816 of record NZ_FKIF01000004.1, on the reverse strand, counting down.
CTACTTGCGCGGGCGCGACGAGGCGGAACTGGATCGGCGCGGCCTGGACCTGGCAAACGTCATGCTCAATGCCGGCTTGCAGCCCGTGCGCGAAGACGACGAGGTGGCGCCGCTCAACAGCTACCTGCGCTGGCTGCCGTGTTGCTACAACCCCGCCCAGGACAGGCGCAAGTGGTACACGCAGTTGATGTTCGCGCAGCATGTTGCGAACGTGTCCCCGGTATGGGGCCGCGCTCAGGGCACTGGACATCCGGGCATCACCTTCTTCAATCGCGGCGGGGGCAGCATCACGTTTGACCCGCTCAACCGCCTGGACCGGCAGATGAACGCCCATTTGTTCCTGTTCGGCCCCACCGGCAGCGGCAAGAGCGCAACGCTCAACAACCTCTTGAACCAGATCACGGCCATCTACCGGCCACGGCTTTTTGTGGTGGAAGCCGGCAACAGCTTCGGCTTGTTCAGCGATTTCGCCAAACGCCTCGGCCTGACCGTGAACCGGGTCAAGCTGGCTCCTGGCTCGGGTATCAGCCTCGCGCCATTCGCGGACGCGCGCCGGCTGATCGAAACACCCAGCGATGTGCGGACGCTTGATGCCGATGCGCTGGACGAAGACCTGCCGCCGGATGCCACGGTGATCGAGGCGGACGAACAGCGCGATGTCCTCGGTGAACTGGAGATCACTGCGCGGCTGATGATCACGGGCGGCGAGGACAAGGAGGAAGCCCGGATGACGCGGGCCGACCGCTCGCTGATCCGCCAGTGCATCCTTGATGCTGCCGAGCACTGCCACGGTGGTGGTGGTAGCGAGAAGCGCACGGTACTTACGCGAGACGTGCGCAACGCGCTGCGCGAACGCGGCCAGGACCCGACGCTGCCCGAGATGCGGCGCGTGCGGCTGCTGGAGATGGCGGACGCGATGGATATGTTCTGCCAAGGCACGGACGGCGAAATGTTCGACCGCGACGGATCTCCGTGGCCGGAGGCCGACATCACCTTGGTCGACCTGGCAACGTATGCCCGCGAGGGCTACAACGCGCAGCTTTCCATCGCCTACATCAGCCTGATCAGCACGGTGAACAACATCGCCGAACGCGATCAGTATTTGGGCCGTCCGATCATCAACGTAACAGATGAGGGACACATCATTACCCGTAACCCGCTGCTTGCACCCTACGTGGTCAAAATCACAAAAATGTGGCGCAAGCTGGGGGCCTGGTATTGGCTGGCTACACAAAATATCGACGACCTGCCGCGCGCCGCGGAACCGATGCTCAACATGATCGAGTGGTGGATCTGCCTGTCGATGCCGCCCGATGAAGTAGAGAAGATCGCGCGGTTCCGCGAACTGAGCCCAGCACAGAAGGCGCTGATGCTCTCGGCCCGCAAAGAGGCCGGCAAGTTCACCGAGGGCGTCATTCTCTCCAAGAGCATGGAAGTGCTGTTCCGCGCCGTACCGCCGAGCCTGTATCTCGCGCTCGCGCAAACAGAACCCGAAGAGAAGGCCGAGCGCTACCAGCTCATGCAGCAATACGGCTGCACCGAACTGGAAGCGGCCTTCAAGGTGGCCGAGAAGATCGACCGGGCGCGCGGCATCGAATCGCCCGCCCTGAACCTACCGCAGTAGCAGCCGGAGAACATCATGAAGCCGAAGCGTCCTTCCATCCCGATACAGGTCCAGGCGTACCGCCGTCGCCGTGGGCGGCTTCATTGGCCTTTGGCCCTGGTCGCTGCACTGGTCGCGCTGCTGCTGATCTGGTTCGTGTCCCGGCCGCCCGGCGAATCCTTGCCGCAGCCGCCCACGCCAGTCAGCACGGCCCAGGTCGATGGGCCACCTTGGCAGATGGGCAACCCGGAGGGCCGTTTCACTCTGACGCTCTATGCGGACCTGGAATGTCCGTTCTGCCGGGAGTACTTTCCGCAGATCAAGCGGTGGGTGGGCAGCAACGCCGATGTGGCACTGCGATGGCACCACCAGCCGCTGGCCGCACACGAGCCTGCCGCGTTAACCGAAGCACGCCTGGCGGAATGCGCCGCCGAAGCGGGCGGACATGCCGAGTTCTGGCAAGCCGTCGAATGGGTCTATGCCCATACGCGCAGCGATGGCCAGGGCTTGCCTGATGGGTTGCGTTATCCCGAATCCACGCCGGCCATTGAGCAGTGCATGGCAAGCGGCCGGGCAGATGCCGCCATCCGCGCCCAGGCCGCTGAAGCCACGAAGAGCGGTGTGACCGCCACGCCATCGCTGCGTGTGCTCGATCGCCATACGGGACAAGCCATCCTGCTGCAGGGTCCAGTCGAAGGCGATGCCTTGCTTTCTGCCATGGACATGCTGGCGGTAGGCGAAGGTCCCGCCGCTCAAGCGAGCGAACCGCCTAACACCTCAATGCAGTAACCCCAAAAGAAGGTCGATTTACCGGAGCGAGCGGCATAACGCATGTCGACAATCCGGCTGCTCATTCGGCGGTCTGCTTGCGGGCCTCGCGCACACCCATCTTGAGCACTTCGCGCACACGCACCAGTTGCGCCTCGCGCGGGGTGACCTTCCCTGTTTCCCATTTGTAGACGCTCAGCGACGAGACACCAAGCAAGCTCGCCATTTCCTTCTGGGTCATGCCGAATGCCTGCCGCTTGGCCGCGAGCGCTTCATGGCTGAAAACAAATGCACGCCCCCGGCGCTTGCCTGGTTCCTGGCCGGAGGCATTCTCCGCTTGTTGCTGCGGTGCTTGGCGTCCGGCTGCCGCCATCGTTCTTTCCAGCGCCTTGGCCAGGCTGTGCACCTGGCTCGTGAGTTCCTTGACGTCGCGCTTGAGCGCAGCAATGTCTCCCCGCTGGCTCATTGCCGCCTTGCGCAGAGATGCCATCTCTTTCTTGTTGTCCTTGCGCGCAATGCGAGCAACCTCCGATCTGAACGATTCAGAAAATGCAGTCATGGCCTATGGCTCCGTCGCCGATGAGTTGAATGAAGGTCACTCGCAGAACCAATGCCGCCAAGTGTCCGCCACCCGCAGCAAGCCCCACGTGAACTTACTTACCCGCCTTGCGCTTCGCAGCCTTGGGATCGACAGCCGCCTTGAACCTGGCACCTGCCACGAACTTCGGCACGGTTGACGCAGGGATTTTCAGGGCCGCGCCGGTAGCAGGGTTCTTGCCGGTGCGCGCTGCGCGCTTCGTGGACTTGAAGGTGCCAAAGCCAACCAACTGGACGACATCGCCTTTCTTGACAGCCGTCTGGATGCTGTCGATCAGCGTATCGAGAACGGCATTGGTGGCCGCCTTGGACAGATCGTTCTTGGAAGCAAGGATTTCCACGAGTTCGGCGCGATTCATAGGAATGGGTATCCGGTGAGAGTGAAGAATCATGATTTATAACCGATCGTCAGCTATGTGTCGCCGAAGGCTGTCGCTGAGCCTGCGGACATCGTTTTGCGGCCGAAGCGGTTTGTCGGAATTGCACGGATCCATTCCGGCAATGTAGAAATTCAGCCTTCCTACTTCTCAATAAACCGTGATTCCCGCAATCCCAGGTTGACGCTTGGCACAACCTTTTGTGCCTGAGAACAAGCCAACCATTTCTTTGGGCTGCGTGGTGTCCACTGACAAATAGGACACGCCGGGTTGCGCATTGTTTTCCCCTGAAGAACCTGCATCAGCGTCTCATAGGGATCTGATCAATTTTAGGGGCAATCGACATGTCGGCATCTCATTCACGGTTCGCTCCGGGCTGGCGAACTCTCGGCCTGACCGTGGCACTGCCGGCCGCCCTGGCGGTTTTCAGCCCGGCCACCTTCGCTGCGGACGTGGTGGTCGTCACCGACAGCCATCACCCGGTCAAGGCCATGGGCGGCGAGCGGCTGATCGAGTTGGACGAAGCCCGCCAGATTGAAGCGGAGCTTTCAGGAGATCTGCCCACCAATCCCGAGCAGGCCACGGCCATCGTCAAGCGCCGGCTCTCCAGCGGCGGCGCTGATCTGCAGCGCCGCATCGCCTCCGCATACCAAGGCGTCACCGATGCCTGGAGCCTGGGCGTCACCAGCATTCCAGCGATCGTGGTGGACCAGCGCTACGTGGTCTATGGCGAGCCAGATGTGGCCCGCGCCGTAGCGCGCATTGAACAGCACCGGAGGGCCCAGCCGTGACTCGTTCATTTGACCTGATGCGCCGCTTGCGCGCAGGCGTGGCGTCCGTACTGCTGCTCAGCGCCACGGGCAGCTACGCCCTCAACACCGCCACCATCGTCGGCTCGGTGGCATCGCCCGACTGTCTCGAATATCGCGTCGTTGGCATCTGCTACTGGCTCTACTGCACCTGGACCGGCTGCACGGTACGCACGTCCATCAAGGTGCGCCACTACGTTCCCGATGCGGTCGTCTCCAGCTACAGCAACACCGGAGAGAACCCCTGGATCGAAGTTCGTGCCATGAGCACGCCCAACCCATCTGCCCAGGCCGGCGGGGACGGAACGACGAACGAAGACCATGAGAACAACCTCGCGAAGTTCAAGAACGCGGATGTGATCGGCCATCCTGGTTCTCTGGTCTTCAGCGAGTTCGCTTCATCGTCCGGCTACATCTGCGAGGGTGCAGGCACGGCATTCATGCCGTATCTGCTCAGCACCCTGGACACGCTGGCCTGGCGCTACAACGTACCGGAGATGGCCTACCCCGAAGCGCTGATTCCAGGGATGCGGGAGATCGGCGCACGCACCACGTTGAACCTTTGGGGCAACGTGTATCCACGCGGTGGGTTCCTGCACCAGAGCGACGACCACAAGGCAGGCGCGGTTGTTGCCCAGCGCGCGGGCGATGTCGTCACGCGCCGCGGGCAGATCCACGTCTACCAGCCGCTGCTCGCCAATTCGCGGCCCGGCTACTGGCCTGCCGGCGCACTGGTGGAAGGCGATGCCTCGACCGGCAAGTGGCAGGAACTCACCCCTGTTCTGTCCTCGTCCTGCACGGTCTTCCCTCGCAGCGGCTTCCTGACCCAGGCCCAGCAAGGCGACTACGCCTGGGCGCTGTGGCGGCCGTATGCCTGCTGCGAACGCCGCGGACAGGTGTTCCTTGGCAGCGTTGATTTCCTCTGAGGTGACGCGATGAAGCATCGTGAATTCAAACCGTTCTCCGTTCCGGTGCGTCGCGCGAGGAACGCTCTCGCGTTGGCGAGCGCACTGACGCTGGCAAGCGGCGTGGCCTGGGGCCAACTGGGCTACCAGACCAGCGGCAACGTCATCGGAGATGACGTCATGTACTCGATCGGCGGCGGCAGCGCGGTGTCCATGGGCCATGCGGCCGGCATGCGCTCGATCGGCGTCGGCGTAGGCTGGAACAGCAATCTGATCTGCGGTGACATGAGCATCCAGACCACGCTGAAAAACCAGCTCAACGGTATCACCAACGGCTTCCAACAGATCATGTCGTCTGTGATCCAGAGCGCCACCAGTGCGGTGGCGTCCCTGCCCGCGCTGATCATCCAGCGGGCCGATCCTGGCCTGTACAACCTGCTCACCAATGGCGTGCTGCAGGCCCGGCTGGATTTCGACCGCTCCAAGCTGACGTGCCGGGCCATGGCCGAGAGGATGGCCGACACGGCGGGCGGCCAACTCGGATGGAGCCAGATGGCCGAAGGTATGGCATTGCGCGATGCCGTTTCGAGTACCGATGCGGTCTCGGCCATCGAGCAGGCCGAAACGCGGCGGGGCAACGACGGAGTGCCCTGGGTGGGGGGCAGCAATGCTGGCGGTTCGGGGCAGTCCGCCATCAAGGTGGTCGGCGACGTCACCCGTGCAGGATACAACCTGGTCAATGGCCGCGGCGTGACCGACACGTCCTCCATCTCGACCGCCAGTTGCGCGAGCCTGTCTTGCCAAACCTGGACCTCGCCGCAACAAGCGGTTGAATGGGCCACGCGGGTGCTCGGGGAGCAGGAGCAGCGCACGTGCGATTCCTGCACCAAGACCGAGACGGTGCCCGGCGTCGGGCTCACGCCTTTGATTCAGGAAGAGTACGAAACCAAGCTGCAGGCACTTCAGGATTTGGTTTCCAAGACCAAGAGCACGACGCCTGAAAACCTGCGCGAGGCTGGCAGTGCTTCGCTGCCCATCACGCGCGGCGTCATCGAAGCGTTGCGCGACGAGCCGGACCAGCACCTGCTGTCGCAACGCCTGGCGTCCGAGGTCGCGCTGTCATCGGTGCTGGAGAAGGCGCTGCTGCTGCAACGTACGCTGCTGACCGGCAAGAAGGAGCCCAATGTGGCGGCCAACGAGCTTGCCGTGGAGGCCGTGAACAAGGAGAGCGACACGCTCGACCGCGAGATCCGCAACCTCAAGACGGAATTGGAACTGCGTCGCGAACTGGCGAACAACTCGCCGATGGCGATCATCCAGCGGCACAGCACGCGCGCGGCTGGGTCGCGCGGTATCTATCAGGGCGATCCGGTGCCTGACCGCCTCGACCAGTTGCGGAAGGGCAACCCGGGAGGCAACCCATGAGCCCGTTGCGCGCGAGCGGACTGCGGCCACGCCAACTGTTCAGCCGGCGTGCGGCGAAGGCGCTGCTGTGGACGGTAGTGATCGTGGCTGCCGTCGTGGGCGTCAACATCGCCGGCATCTACCTGGTCGGCAGCGTCGCTGGCTGGGAGCGGTGGCTGGCGGCCACTGCGGGCTACTTCCTGGTCTGGCGGCTGTGCCTGTACGGTGCGACGGCCTACGGCTGGGCGTGGATGCGCCGCCGGCTGTTGGCGTGCGAGGCCGATCCCACAGCCGTGCAACAGGCGCGGCGCCGCCTGCTGCGCAGCGAGGTCGCCGGCATCGTCGCCATCGTGGCGCTGGAAACCAGCCTGCTGATGCAGGGTTGAGGGAGGATTCGGGCCATGACGCTTTTTACGACAGATTACCTGGAGTACTACCTGACCCTGGTGTCCTGGATCGTCCACAACGGCATCTGGGCGGTGCTGGTATCCAGCGGGGTGTTCGCATTACCCTTCGTGGCGATCATCGTGCAGGAATGGCTGAAAGCGCGTTCCGAAGGCGCCGACGAAGGCAACAAAGGCGTACTCTCGGCCGCACGTATCGAGAACCGCGTGTTCGTCGCCATCGTGGTGGTGATGTTTGCCGGAATCCCGTTCATCGACGTCGACCTGAACACCATCAAGTACGACAACTCGCGCTCGACCCAATGCCAGGTCAGCGTACCGCTTCCCGCCGACACGGGCTGGTCGCAGTCCTTCAGCACCATTAACAATCAGTCAGCGAAGGTGCCGGTCTGGTGGGGGTTCATGCACGCACTCTCGCGCGCCGTTACCGGCGCTTCGGTGGCGGCAATCCCGTGTGGGACAGACCTGCGGCAGATGAGGATGGAAATCGACGCAACCCGCATCGACGACCCGGTACTGGCTCAGGAAGTGGTGGATTTCAGCCAGGATTGCTACGGGCCAGCCCGTGCCAAGCTGTTCATGCAGCGTCCGGACCTCGATGAGGATCAGATGCACGACGTGACCTGGATCGGTTCGCGGTATTTCACTGACACGGGCGGCTACTACGACAGTTATCGGTCCAGCACGGCACGGGAGTCCTGGCCCTATGACAGCAGCCGGGATGCGGGCTTGGCGCAGGTCGCCAACGGCGGCGGCTATCCGACCTGCCAGCAGTGGTGGGCCGATGGCAGCAACGGCCTGCGGGCACGGCTGCTCGGGCAAGTGGACCCGAGCCTTTTGAACCGCCTGGCGGGCTGGGCCGGGTTCCTGAGCCGCACCGAGGTTGACGACTCGGTGATCCGCGCGATCGCTTCGCCGCGGCAGCAGAAGCTGAACCAGGGCAGCGTCTATACCGACTATGGCGGCCAGATCGACAAGACCTTGCCGAACATCGTGACCCGGGCCACGGGCGACGTCGGGATGGCGGTCGGGGCGATTGCGGCGTTTCCCGCCATGGACGTGGTGCGCCAAGCTTTGCCCATGGTGCTTGCCTTGCTCAAGATGGCATTGGTCATCTGCATTCCGCTCGTGCTGGTCGTGGGCACCTACGACCTGAAGACGGTCGTCACTGTCAGCGTCGTACAGTTTGCGCTGTTCTTCGTCGACTTCTGGTTCCAGCTCGCGCGCTGGATCGACAGCACCATCCTCGATGCGCTCTACGGGTGGGGCTGGGGATGGAACCGGCCGCACAGCAATTTCGACCCGGTGGTGGGGCTGAACAACGCCTTTGGTGACATGCTCTTGATGTTCGTCATGGGCACGATGTTCCTGGTGTTGCCGACCTTCTGGGTCGCAGCACTGGGGTGGGCAGGTGTTAGGGCCGGTGCGATTGCACAGAATCTCGCGACGGGATCAAAGGAAGCGAAAGACAGTACTTCATCGGGGGTCAACAGGGTGACGCGCTGAACGCCTAGTCGTCATACGGATTGTTCGGGTCGTGCGGGTCGAGACGATGTCCGTCGGACGAATACAGGCCGAATCCTGCTTCACCATGGCGCAGTTCGTCTCGTGGCAGCGAGAAGTCATCAGTGCCTTTGCCAAGACCGCGAGCCACAACCAACAGGCACACCAGCAGCAGTGCCGGCCAGAAAGCAACGTACAACAGCAGTCCCAGCACAACCAGCTTGACCGCCCACAGCAGTACGGTGGTGCCCGTCACCGGAACTCCCTTGGAGACCAACCAGTTCGACGTGCGCCGCTCACCGTGCGCGTAAGCGCGCCACCCTCGGCCAAAGGCTCGGCCGATGCGTTCTGCGAAGCTGATGCGGGTTGTAGTGTTCATGGTCGTCTCCTGCTGCTGAGGAAGATTTATTCCAGTTTGCTCCACGTCATTCGGTTCGGGGCTTCAATGTGTTCTCTTGCTGTTTCAGGGCGCTTCGTCCGGCTCCACCGGGCCGGGGTCAGGTTCCACGCCGATGCGATAGGCGGCAACGAAACGCGGCCAATCCACATGGTCAACCAGGTCGATGTCCTCGATGACGCTGACCTTCGTTCCCGCACGCTCGAACAGAGCGATGCTCGTGTCGGGATAGTTGTTGCGCGACGGATAGAGCAACCCGTCGAACAGTGGCTGGCCGTCGTCATCGAGCATCGCATGCACCTGGGCAGACACCTGCTGCGTATGCGTGTAGTTGCGGTTGGCCAGCTGCTCCAGATTCAGGCCGAAGTAGCCCGCCATGATGCCCGGCGCCGTGAGGTCGGCCAGGAGCACGTCGGCCATCACGCCTACTGCGCGCACCATCCGGCCCTTAACTTCTTTCAGCGCGATCGAGCGCTCCGTGTCCGCAAGCCACTGGTGCTTGTGAAACACCGACTCCATCAGCGCCGTGGGCAGGTCGCGCCCCAGGTACAGCACGCCATAGTCCCGCGCCGGGTCATCGTAGCGATTGGTGCCGCTGCGGCCATAGTACAGCGGGCTGCCCCGATAGACGATGCGGCTCACATGCTGGAGCAGTTCACCGGCATCGATCAGGAACGAAGGCAGTTCGCGGCTCATGGCGGTCTTGCCTCAATGCACCTGGACGCCCAGCACGTTGAACACCGCTTCGGCCACGTCATCGATCGTGCCATGCGTCACCGCATCCACCGGCGAGCGTCCGCCCAAGCCTTCGAGCGGTTCGGATAGTGCGCGGTAGATCGTCCAGTGGTCGATGCCCTCGACCTCTTGAAGCACGGTTTGGGTCAACTGCTGCTTCACCGGGTCGAGCTGCCAGTCGGGCAGCTTCTGGCCGCGCGGCCCCACATTCAGCGCCAGCAGCCGGCGCGCGAGGATGTCCTTGTAGATCTGCTGGCGCGACTTGTCCGCCAGCTTGGCGTACTCGGGGATCGGCAGGTTGTGCGGCTGGTTGAAGGATTCCAGCAACACGGCGCGGCCTCGCTGGACGTCGGTTTCAGTCGGGGTCCAGCGCGTTTCGGTGCGCAGCGCGGCCGCCTTGCGCGCCAGGGCCTGCTCCACCGTTTCGCCTTCGAGGTTGGCTGGCAGTTTTACCGCCTCCACGCGCTCGTGAATGAACGCCTGCAACTCGGCCGCGAAAGCCGGCGCATCCAGGATTTCAACGGTATCCGCGAAACGGCGCACGTCCTCCACGGTGACGCGCGGCAGACGATCGGCAATGAATTCAATGGCGGTGGGCATGGTCATCTCCCAAGCAGGTTTGAGACAGGATTCACTCTAGTCGCCCTTGTCGCATTTGTCAACTTAGTCGCCTGAGCGAGAGCCTACCTGCCGGGGGTAGCGTCCCCGCAGCATAGGCAGGGGCCAGCGCCAGGTCTCCGTCCAATCCATTCGTGCGGGTTCCACATTGACGCTGGAGACGCAACCCAGGCCCGGCTATACCGAAACGGTTAAAGGCCAAAGGGCCGAAACGGCAAGGGAATGGGGTGCAAGGGGAAAGGCCCTACCTCGAAAAGGCGAAAAGGCCTCCCGGCCGGCCCCCCAGAGGACACCCGCATGCTCTCCCTGTTCCAGCGAAAACGGCCCCCGGTCGCTGCCCCGTCGCCAGCGCCCGCCACCGACCTCCCGAAAGGGTTGCTGCGGCCCGAATCGGCCGCATCGCTGCTGGCAACACCGCGCCGGCAGAAGCTGCTGGAACACATCTGGCAGCGCACGTCGCTGTCGCGGCGGCAGTTCGCCACCCTATACCGCACGCCGCTGGAGCACTACGCCGAGTTGGTCCAACAATTCCCCGCATCGGAAAGCCATCACCACGCTTACCCCGGCGGCATGCTGGATCACGGGTTGGAGATCGTCGCCTATGCGCTCAAGCTGCGGCAGTCCCATCTGCTGCCTATTGGCGCCAGTCCCGAAGACCAGGCGGCGCAGTCTGAAGCCTGGACTGCCGCAGTCGCCTATGCCGCGCTGCTGCACGACATCGGCAAGATCGCAGTCGATCTGCACGTCGAACTGGCCGACGGCAGCACCTGGCACCCGTGGCACGGCCCGCTGCACCAGCCATACCGATTCCGCTATCGCGATGATCGCGAGTACCGCCTGCACAGCGCCGCGACGGGGCTGCTCTACCGCCAACTGCTCGACCGTGAGGCCCTGGACTGGCTCAGCGGCTATCCCGACCTGTGGGGACCGCTGCTCTACGTCCTGGCCGGCCAGTACGAGCACGCCGGCGTGCTAGGCGAACTTGTCGTGCAGGCCGACCGGGCTTCGGTGGCCCAGGAACTGGGCGGCGATCCGGCCCGCGCCATGGCTGCGCCCAAGCACGCGCTGCAGCGCAAGCTGCTCGACGGGTTGCGCTACCTGCTCAAGGAACAGTTGAAACTGAACCAGCCGGAAGCCTCCGATGGCTGGCTCACCGAGGACAGCTTGTGGCTGGTGAGCAAGACGGTCTCGGACAAGCTGCGCGCGCACCTGCTGTCTCAGGGCATCGACGGCATCCCCGCGAGCAACACCGCCGTCTTCAACGTGCTGCAGGAGCATGGCATGTTGCAGCCCACGCCGGACGACAAGGCGGTCTGGCGCGCGACCGTGACCAGTGCGACCGGCTGGTCCCACTCGTTCACCCTGCTGCGCCTCGCTCCCGCGCTGATCTGGGAAGCCGGCGAGCGGCCGACGGCCTTTGTGGGCACGGTAGCGGTCGATGCGACACCCGCAGAAAACGACGTCGGTGCACCGGCCACGCCACCTGTGGCTGGAGCGCCGCCAGCCCCGGAGGGCCAGGAGACGCCGCCATGGGAGGGTGGCAACACCGTCGTCACCGCGTCGCCGCCCACCGCCCAGCCCATGCCTGATGTGATGGAGGACATGCTGGTCATGGTGGGCATGAGCGACACGCCCGACGTTCTCCGGGATGAGCAGACCGATTCAGCCAAAGTTGCTACCGCACGCTCCCAAGTACCCATGCCGACGACTGCCGTGACCTCGCCACCATCGCTTGCACCCATAGCTGCGTCGCCATCCTTGAGCGCACAGCCGTCCGGTGAGCATTTCATGGAGTGGCTGCACCAAGGGATCGCGTCGCGCAAGCTCATCATCAACGACGCGAAGGCGCTCGTGCATACCGTGAGCGATACCGCGTACCTGGTCAGTCCAGGCGTGTTCCAACGCTACGCACAGGAGCATCCGCTGGTGGGCACGTTGGCCAAGCAGGAAAGCCAGCAGGATTGGCAATGGGTACAAAAGCGCTTTGAGCGGCTGCAGCTACATCGCAAGCATCCCAATGGCCTGAATATCTGGACCTCTGACGTCTCGGGCCCAAGAAAGTCCCGCCAACTGCATGGGTATCTGCTGAAGGATGCTTCCCTTGTATTCGCCGAGATACCGCCAAACAACCCCTATCTTTCATTGGCCAAGGAAGGATGAATCATTTCGGAGAAGCCTGATGAGAGAGGGTCCGCGGCTAGATGCGACTATGTGACTGCATCAGCGTGGCCTTCACGCCATCGCAATGCCTCGATCACCAACGCAAGCGCCGGTGAAATCTGCTTGCGGTTCGCGTAGTACAAGTGATAGCCCGGAAACGACGGCCACCACTCCTGCAGCACCGGTACCAACCGGCCCTCATCAATGTGCGGCTGCATGATGTCGAGGGGCACAAAGGCAAAGCCCATGCCATCCAAAGCGGCCCGGAGCATCAGGAAGGTGTTGTTGAACGTGGTCTGGCCGCCCACGCGCACATTGATCGACTGCCCATCCTTCTCGAAGTCCCACGCATACAGGCCCCCGTGGGTTGGTAGCCGTAGATTGATGCAGCGATGGTCGGTCAAGTCATGCGGCGTGACTGGCAGCGGCTTGCCGGCGAGGTACTCGGGGGATGCGGCCACCGCCATGCGCAGATTCGGCGCGATGCGCACGGCGATCATATCCTTGTCCACGCGGTCGCCTATGCGCACCCCAGCGTCGAAGCGGTGCGCCGCGATGTCGGTGAACGCATAGTCCACGCTGAACTCGACGTGGACGTCGGGGTAGTCCTTCAGCAGCGGCAGCAACCGAGGCCAGAGGACGGTGGAGATGGCGTGGTCGTGCGCCGTGATACGCACCGTGCCGGCTGGCTTGTCGCGCATGGCGCTGAGCGAGCCCAACTCCAGTTCGATCTCGTCAAGTCGGGGCGCCACTGCATCCAGCAGCCGCGCGCCGGCCTCCGTGGTGGACACGCTGCGGGTGGTTCGCGTCAGAAGCCGCACGCCCAAGCGGGCCTCCAGGGCCAGCATGGCGTGGCTCAGCGCAGAGCGGGACAGTCCCAGTTGCGCCGCGGCCCGGGTGAAGCTGCGTTCACGGGCCACGGCGACGAACGCTTGCAGGTCGTTGAGGTTCTCTTTTGCCATTGGTGAATCCTTTGCATCACCGTATATCAATTTTACGGTCTTCTAAACCAATGAAGAGAGCACTACAGTTCCATACGGACGATATTGCCTGCCAAAGGCAGTGAGCTGTCGAGGGATTCCTTGGCAATTACAGGCCACGAGCGAGACCCTGCTTGGGTGTTCCGCATTTGCCAACGCAGGCCTCGATCAAACCAGGAGGAAACCGATGCGATCTCGCTGCGCATCTGCGGCTTTGCTATTGGCATTGGCGGGGGCAATCACGCTGGCACATGCCGAAAAAGGGACGGATGCACCTCGGTCCATGCCCGCGCAGCGTTCAGCAACACCGAATCAAGGAGCCAGCTCGATGAATATCAGTTTGACGATCAACGGACAGGTGCTCTCCGCGACCTTGGAGGACAACGCCGCTGCGCGCGACTTTCTCGGCTTGCTGCCGTTGACGCTGGACTTGGAGGACTACGCCTCTACCGAAAAGATCGCGCAGTTGCCCAAGAAACTCTCCACGGCTGGAGCGCCAGCGGGTATCACACCTTCCGTTGGCGACATCACCTACTACGCCCCCTGGGGCAACCTCGCCATCTTCTACAAGGGCTTCGGCCATGCCAATGGCTTGGTCAAGCTCGGCCGCATCGAAGGCGACATCCAGGTGCTACGTGGCCGCGGCCCGTTGAACGCTCGAATCGAGGCCGTCGGGAAAGACTGATGCGCCGGCCAACGCTCACCCTCAAACATTGAAAGGAACAGCCATGGAACTCAAACGCGCTGGATCTCAGCCTTCCACCAAAGGGCCTGCCGAGTGGTTCACCGGCACGGTTCGCATCGACCCGCTGAACAACCCGCCCGCACCGGCCCGCGTGTCGTGCGCTGCCGTCACCTTCGAGCCGGGCGCACGCACGGCCTGGCACAGCCATCCGCTGGGGCAGACGCTGATCGTCACCGCCGGCTGCGGCTGGACGCAGTGCGAGGGCGAGCCCATCGTGGAGATCCGCGCAGGCGATGTCATCTGGTGTCCGCCCGGTCATCGGCACTGGCATGGCGCTTCGCCGACCACGGCCATGACGCACATCGCGATCCAGGAAGCCCTGGATGGCAAGAACGTCGAATGGATGGAACACGTCACCGACGATCAGTACCTCGCCGGGCCGCGCGGCTGAGCCGTCTTACTTCAGGAAAGGAAACTCATGCACTCGTTCCTCAAACTCGCTCTATGCGCGACCGCTCTGCAGGCCACGATGGCCTTGGCTGCAGAGCCGCAGGCCAACACGTCCGCTGATGCGCAGCAGATCACGCGCGCGGGGGACCAGCCCTCGGCTGCTGGCCCCGCCGAATTCTTCACCGGCCGCGTGCGGGTCGATCCTGTCTGGCCCGCCGACAAGAACATCAATGCCTCTGGCGGCCTGGTCACTTTCGAGCCCGGCGCGCGTTCGGCTTGGCACACCCATCCAGCGGGACAGCGACTGGTCGTGACCTCCGGCGTCGGGCTGACGCAGGAATGGGGCAAGCCGGTGCAGGTCATCCGCCCCGGCGACGTCGTGTGGTGCCCGCCCGGCGTCAAGCACTGGCACGGCGCAGCGCCCGGCACGGCCATGAGCCATCTGGCCGTCACCGGCACGGTGGATGGAAAGAACGTCACATGGATGGAGAAAGTCACCGATGAGCAATACAACGCACGCTAAACACCGTGGGACGCGGGCTCGTGCCGGTGTGCTGGCCTTGGCGCTGACCGCCGCATTGAGCCACGCATCCCATGCACAGGAGACCCAGCCGATGAACCCAGCACCCGCCAGCGCGCCCAGCGCTTCCGAAACTCTTTCTGCACGCCAGCAGGCCATCGTGCCCATTGCGGCATTTGCCGCCGCAGGCGACATGGCCAAGCTGAATGCCGCGCTCACCCAAGGGTTGGACGCCGGCATGACGGTGAGCGACGCCCGTGAGATCCTCGTGCAACTCTACGCCTATGCCGGCTTTCCGCGCAGCCTCAATGCGCTGGGTGAGCTGATGAAGGTGCTGGAGGCCCGCAAGCAGCGCGGCATCCAGGATGCGCCGGGCAGCGCGCCCAGCCGCCCCATCCCGAAGGGCGACGCACTGCTGGCCGCGGGCACGGCCAACCAGACCAAGCTGTCGGGCGGGCCAGTCGAAGGGCCGCTGTTCGATTTCGCGCCGACGGCGAACGAGTACCTGCGCACCCACCTGTTCGGCGACATCTTCGAGCGGGACAACCTCGATTGGCAAAGCCGCGAGCTGGCCACCGTGGGCATGCTCTCGGCACTGCCCGGGGCCGATTCGCAACTGCAGGCGCACATGCGCATCAGCATGAACGTGGGCCTCACGGCCGGTCAATTGCGGCAACTCACCCAGGTGCTGGCTGCGCGAGTGGATGCCGAAATGGCTCGCCGTGCGAGCGCGGCATTGGATCGCCATCTGGCGACCACGAAGGGGAAGTGAACATGGCATCCCCCATCCAACGCCGGCTCGGATGGGCGGGTGGCCTGACAGGGGGCGCCGCCTTGGGAATGGCGGTGTGGGCCAGCGAGATATCCAGTCCCGTGCAGTTCCCCGAGAACTACAAGCAAGGCGTCCACTACGCCACCGTGGAGCGCGGCAACGTGCGCGAGGAAATCTATACCAGCCGCGAAGCCATCGAGGCTGCCAGCAAGAACCAGCCGTTGCCCGATGGGACGGTGATTTTCATGGAGGACTACCGCGACGGCAAGCTGCTGCGCTACATCGCCATGGAAAAGCGGGCTGGCTATGGTGATGCGCAGCCAGAGGACGTGCGCACCGGGGACTGGGCCTTCCAGTCCTTCGGGCCGGATCGCCGCATCAACCGCAGCGAAAACCTGGCCCGCTGCATGGCCTGCCACAAGCCGCAGGCCCGCAATGACTTCGTCTTTACCTATGCCCGCATGCAAACGTTGGGGAGCAAACAACCATGAAAGCCACCATGCTGTACGGGCCGCGCGACATCCGCTTCGAGGAGCGGCCCGACCCGGCCATTCTCAAACCGACCGACGCCATCGTGCGCATTGCCGCCACCTGCGTGTGCGGCTCCGATCTGTGGCCCTACCGGGGCATTCAGTCCACGCCCGATCCCATGCCGATGGGCCATGAGTATTGCGGCGTGGTCGAGGATGTGGGCAGCGCCGTGCGCAGCGTCAAGCCCGGCCAGTTCGTCATCGGCTCTTTTTTCGCCTCCGACAACGCATGCCCGGTCTGCAACCATGGCTACCAGTCGTCCTGCCAGCAGGCCGAATTCGTCGGTGGCGCCCAGGCGCCGCTCCTGCGCGTGCCGCTGGCCGATGGCACGCTGGTCGCCACCCCGTCGATGCCCTCGCAGGCCATGCTGCCTGACTTGCTGGCTCTGTCCGATGTGATGGGCACGGGTTGGTTCGGCGCGGCAGCGGCTCAGGTTCAGCCCGGCTCCACGGTGGCCGTGGTGGGCGATGGGGCGGTGGGCCTGCTGGCGGTGCTGTCCGCCAGGCAAATGGGAGCCGAGCGCATCATCGCCATGAGCCGGCACGCAGCGCGCCAGCAACTGGCACGCAGCTTTGGCGCCACCGACATCGTGGAAGAGCGCGGCGACGAAGGTGTTGCACGCATCCAGGACATGACCGAAGGGCTGGGCGTGGACTGCACCATCGAATGCGTGGGCACGCAAGAGTCCCTGTGGCAGGCCATCCATGCCACGCGCGTGGGCGGCCATGTGGGCTACGTGGGCGTGCCCCACGGCGTAGAACTCAAGGGCGAGGAACTGTTCTTCGAGCACGTGCATCTGCACGGTGGCCCGGCGCCGGTGCGCCAGTACCTGCCGAACCTGATCGGGCTGACGCTGGATGGCAAGATCCGTCCCGGCCAGGTGTTCGATCTGACCTTGCCGCTGGCGCAGGTGGCCGAGGGCTACCAGGCCATGGATGAGCGCCGCGCCATCAAGACGCTGCTGATGCCGTAATGTCGCTAAAGCCGAGCGGTGGGTTCACGCATGCAGCGGATGCCTTGGCGTCAACGGAACGGCGCCGCGCACAGGCGACACTGACTGCGGCACTCCTGGGGTTCTTCGTCATCACCCTGGATGCGGTGGTGGTCAACGTCGCCCTGCCAACGTTGGCCCACGATCTTGGCGCCAGCGTGGACGGGCTCCAATGGGTCGTTGATGGCTACACGCTGATGTTCGGCGCGCTGCTGCTTTCGGCCGGCGCGCTGGCTGACCGCATCGGCGCACGCCGAGCCTTCGGCATCGGTCTGGCGGTGTTCGTCGTGGCCTCTATGGCCTGTGGATGGGCGCCGACTCTGGCGGTATTGGTCGCGGCACGCCTGGCACAAGGCGTCGGCGCAGCGGCGATGATGCCGGCCTCCATGGCGCTGATCCGCCAGGCGTATCCAGACCCGGTTCGGCGCGGTCATGCGGTAGCCCTGTGGGCCATGGGCGGCTCCGTGGCGGCCACATCCGGCCCGGTGATCGGTGGCTGGCTGGTTTCGCTGGACTGGCGCTGGATCTTCTTCATCAATCTTCCCGTCGGCCTGCTGACCCTGATATTCCTGGCGCGCACACCAGCGTCACCGCGGCGTCCCGCGCCCTTTGATGCGGCGGGACAGATGACGGCTGTACTCGCCATGGGGGCGTTGATCTACGGGGCCATCGAGGCGGGTGCGCAGGGGCTGGGTGCAACGCCGGTGTGGCTCGCCTTCGCGCTGGCATTGTTGGCGCTGGGTGCCTTCGTGTGGTCGCAACGCCGTGGGGCGCACCCCATGGTGCCCTCGGGCCTGTTGGCGCCACGCAATGCCCGGATTTCCATGGCGGTGGGCTTCACGTTCATGGTCGGCTACTTCGGTCTGCCGTTCGTGATGAGCCTGTACTTGCAACAGCAGCGCGGCCTGTCGGCGCCTGCGACGGGGATCGCCTTCCTGCCGATGATGTTGATTGGGCTCGTGCTGACGCCGTTCAGTGCGCGGCTGGTGCGCCGCTTTGGCGCGCGAACCATGATCGTGAGCGGACTGATGAGCATGGCCGTCGGGCTGGCGGCCGTGGCAGCACTGCCGGCGTCGGCGCCGGTCGCCTGGATCGCCGCGCTGATGGTGCTGGTGGGCCTGGCCGGCCCGTTTGTTGCGCCGCCGGTGACGGCGGTGTTGCTGTCCAGCGTACCGGCGGCGCTGGCGGGCACGGCCAGCGGCGTGTTCAACACCAGCCGCCAAGTGGGCGGTGCGCTGGCGGTGGCGGTGTTCGGCGCACTGCTGACGCAGGCGTCCAGTTTCATGGCGGGGATGCGCACCAGCTTGTTCGTGGCGGCTGGCATCGCCCTGATCACCGCGGCCGTGGGAACGCGCCTTCAGTCATCCGGTTCATCCGAGACGCCCGAGAGCACCTAGGGTGTGTTAACAATCGTTTGCTATGATTTGAGGAGCAAAACTACAAATCTGTGCAATGGCGAGAGAGCTTCTAAGTGACGCCAAATGGGCAAGGATCGAGGCGATGTTGCCCGGCAAAGCCAGCGACAGCGGAGTCACCGCAGCAGACAATCGGCGATTTATAGAAGCCGTTCTGTGGATCGCCCGAACAGGCTCACCCTGGCGTGATCTGCCCACAGAGTTGGGCAACTGGCACAGCACATACACGCGCTTTAATCGTTGGTGCAAACGCGGCAGATGGCTGGGCATCATGAGCGTGCTGGGGGTGGACCAGGATTTGGAAGCCCTCATGATTGACAGCACCATCGTCAGAGCCCACCAACATGCAGCGGGAGCCCAAAAAAAGCAGGCGATCAAGCCCTTGGACGCTCCAGAGGCGGGCTGAGTACCAAAATCCATGCGGCAGTCGATGCGCTGGGCAACCCGCTGCGCTGTTTGCTCAGTGGTGGACAGGTAAGCGATGTGACGCATGCGCAGGCATTGATAGAAGGGTTTGAAGCCGATGCCGTGCTGGCAGACAAAGGCTATGACGCCAATCATGTGCTGGAGTACCTTGCGCAGCGCGATATTGAGGCGGTTATACCGCCCAAAGCCAATCGCGTGGAGCAAAGAGAGTATGACCGTCATGTGTATAAGGATCGCAATTTGGTGGAACGGTTCTTCGGTCGTCTCAAGCAGTTTCGCCGCATCGCCACGCGATACGAAAAACTGGCGCGTAACTTCTTTGGCATGCTCAGTCTCGCTTGTGCCTATATCTGGTTGGCTTGATTGTTAACACACCCTAGGCGGATCGTGTTGGCCCGCTCGGTGATACGCCGGACCATCTCGTCCGCGATGCTGCGCTGGACGATCAGCCGGGAGCCCGCCATGCATGTCTGCCCCGTGGCAGCGAAAATGCCGGCGATCACCCCGTTGACGGCCGACGGAATGTCGGCGTCATCAAACACCACCTGAGGCGACTTGCCACCCAACTCCAGCACGACGCCATTGAGCTGGGTCGCCGCAGCCTGCGCCACGGCGCGGCCAGTAGCGGTGGAGCCGGTGAAGACCACCTTGTTCACACCTGGGTGGCCCGCCAGATGCGCGCCGATGTGGGGGTTCATGCTAGTTACCACATTGAACACGCCGGGCGGAAATCCTGCTTCCGCTACCAGCCGAGCAAAAGCCAGCGTGGAGGCAGGTGCATGTTCCGAGGGCTTGATCACGAAGGTGCAGCCCGCGGCCAGTGCCGGTGCCAGCTTGAATACCATCAGCATCAATGGGGCATTCCACGGCGTGATGGCGGCGACCACGCCCACGGGCTTGCGCTGGGTGTAGACCAGAAAGTTATTCTTGTCGGTCGGGATCGTGCGCCCTTCAATCTTGTCTGCCAAGCCCGAGTAATAGTTAAACCACTCCGGCAGGTAACGCAGCTGGAAGATCATCTCGCGGTACAGCTTGCCGGAGTCCCGTACCTCCATGCGTGCTAGCCAATCGGCGTTCTGCTCGACCAGTTCGCCCAGGCGGCGCATGAGCTTCGCACGCTGGAAGCCGCTCATCCTGCCCCAAGGCCCGTTCAGGGCCCTGCGCGCGGCCGCCACGGCCTGGTCGATATCCTCGGTGTCGGCATCGGGCACGTTGGCCCAAAGCTCGCCGGTGTAGGGATTCACGGTGCCGAATGTCTTGCCGGAGCGTGACGACACGTACTTGCCGTCGATGAACAGGTCGAATGTCTCCAGATTTGTGGTTGGCGCGTCGGCCAGGGCTTCTTGATTCATATACTGCCTCCAGGTGAAAATTGCTTCGGACCCTCGTTCGAAGCACGGGATTTGGAATGGAGGCAGTCTAGAAAATTGCGGTCAAAAGCTGTACTGAAACGTTTTCCTGCGCGTATAACCGGAAGTGATAGGGCCCCGCGTCATTACCCATTCAAGGCTAGGCAATTCATCGGATGAGGGCGTCCGCGTCCCACTGCCAATGATGGAAGATCAAACGGTCGTGGTGGCAATTCGACGGCTGACAAGGCGCAGTTGCTCGATGAATGCGCGCGCGGCGGGCGTGGGTAAGCGCTTGCCAAGCCACACTACGCTGATCGGCGGTAGTGTGAGATCAAGAGCAAAGGGCAGCAACTGCGTCAAGCCCAACTTTACGTCGTCCTGGAACACCTCGACCGGCATCGGGCAAACGATATCTGAATTGAACATCAGCGAACGCATGACCAAGTAGGACGTGGATTCCACCGGAGTCTTTGGTGTCCCCACCAGTGCGCGACGAAACATGTCTTCGAGCGCCGGTCTCGTCCGCACACCGGTCGGAGGCAGTATCCAAGGATAGGCCAGCACGTCGCTCCATCCGGGATGGGAGAGAGTAGTCAATGGATGTCCTGTCCTCACACCCAACCGGAAGACCGATTCGTAC
This sequence comes from Bordetella ansorpii, assembly GCF_900078705.1. Taxonomy (GTDB): domain Bacteria; phylum Pseudomonadota; class Gammaproteobacteria; order Burkholderiales; family Burkholderiaceae_B; genus Bordetella; species Bordetella ansorpii_A. The sequence goes on along the minus strand of NZ_FKIF01000004.1, from coordinate 41,774 downwards.
AAGGCCTCGGTGCGCAGTTCCTTGTCCTGTCCCGCGTAGAAGCGCCCTACCAGAAGGTCAATGCCGCCGGCCTTGAGATCTCTGAACATGGCGTCGGAGTTACCTTCGAGCACGGTGGTCGTGATGCGGGGCGCAGCCTGTAAGAGCTGCGATAACGCCAGCGGAACCAGATGCGGCGTCGAGACCGGAAGCGTGCCAATAGTAATGTGCCCGGCGGCGCCACTGTGCCATAGTCCCAGCTCTTCTTCAGCATCCTGTAGCTCCGCCAACACCAGGCGCGCGCGACGACACAGTATTTCCCCTTGCGGGGTCAAGACACTGCCCATTCCGCTGCGCTGCACCAAAACCTCACCCGAACCTTGTTCGAGTTGCTGCAGTGCCTTGGTGGCCGCCGGCTGCGTCACGTGGATCGCTTCGGCCGCGCGTTGCAGTGAACCTGTATCAGACAGAGCCACCAAGAGTCGAAGCTGGCTGAGGCGGATGCGGTGGTGAAGCGGTGACGTACTCATGATCAGAAAGATCCTCTAACGACCATCAGATCATGCCCGAAAGGCGCGTCCTGTACGCCTGGACGCGTTAGCGGAGTTACTCCGGTTGCAGCCCCAGGCTCTGGATCAGCCTGGCCATTTTTTCGTCGTCGCGGCGCAGTTTCAGGGCCAGCGCCGCTGAGCTGGTATCCGGCACAGCCCCCATGCCTACAGACTTCATGCCTTTGACGACCTCCGGCTCGGAGAGCACCGCGGCGATGTCGCGGTTCAGGCGCTGTGCCACGGCAGGCGGTGTACCGGGAGGGGCGAAAACAGCGAACCAGAACTCGCTTTCGTACCCTGGGGCCACCTCCGCGATCGCCGGTATGGACGGAAAGTCCGTCAACCGCTTGGCGCCCGACACACCGAGTGCAACCAGTGCACCGCTCTTGATGTGCGGCTCTGCCGTGCTCATCACGATGAACATCAGGTCGGCATGCCCAGCCAGCACGTCGTTGAAGGCCTGCGGCCCCCCTTTATAGGGGACATGATTCTGCTTGAGTCCGAGTTGCTGCTCAAGCAGGGCCATGTTCAGATGGTGGGGTGACCCGAGGCCCGCCGAAGCGTAGGCGATCTTTCCCGGTTGGGCGCGCGCCTTGGCCACGTATTCCGCCATCGTGGCGACCTTCAGCGAGGGGTGCGCGACCAGCACCATCGGCGATGCTCCCAGCTCGATGATCGGAACCAGATCCTTGAAGGTCTGTGCGGCCGCACCCTTAAGCAAGCGCGGCGAAACCGTCAGGTACGAGTCCGCGACGATGACGAGCGTGTGGCCATCGGCTGGCCCCTTGGCGGCCTGTGCGACCCCCAGGGTGCCTCCCACCCCCGGCCGGTTGTCAACGACGACAGACTGGCCGAGCCGAGGACCGAGTCTCTGCGCGATCAGCCGTGCCACGGCATCCATTGCCCCACCGGGGACCGTAGGGGCAATCAGCGTAATGGCCTTGCTCGGAAATTCGGCCGCGGCTGCGGTGGCGGAAAAAAGCGACAGCGCCGCAGTGGTGATGGCCGTGGCGGCTGCGTAAAGCAGGCCGCGGCGACTGAGGTGCGTTCCGTACATGTCTTTGTTTCCTGAGGTCAATAGAGTGAGGATCGCCGTCAAGCGCGTCCCATCGGAAAAGGAGATCGATCGTCGGCCAGCATGAGTTCGCGCGCCAGTGTCTCGAACAGGGCGGCGCGCGCACTGGCATGCGCCGGATCGTCGATCAGGTTGACGCTCTCATCCGGATCCTTACGCAGGTCGTACAGCTCGCTCCAGTAGGGTTGGTCGTAGGTCGTGAGCCGATGGGTATCGGTGATGACTGTGCGTGCACGAACGGGTACCTTGAGGCCGAACGTCGGTGCATGGCCATCCTCCTCCACCAACACGGCGTCCCGGCCTGCCTTGCCGTGTTCTGAGAGCACCGGCAGCAGATCTCGCCCTTGCATTCCGTAGAAGGGGGCCAAGCCGGCCCTGGCCAGGATCGTAGCGGGTATATCGATGGTTGAGGCCAGCGCCAGCGTCGAATCGACTTTGGCTTGCGAAGATATCGTGCCTGGATCAGACCAGATGAAGGGCACGCGTACCAGACTCTGGTAGTGCAGCGCCGCTTTCAGTAGCAGACCGTGGTCACCCATGAAATCTCCGTGGTCGCTGGTGAAGATCACAATCGTGTTGTCGTCAAGCCCCAGGTTCTTCAGCTGCGCGAAGATACGGCCCACGACGTCATCGATCATTGTGATCATCCCGTAGGTCAACGCCAGCGCAACCTTTGCCTCACGTTCATGGGCTGCGAAGCTCACTGTCGAATGGATGCGCCCCACTCTTTCTGCACGTTCGCGATGCAATGTCGCCACGGGTGCAAAGGAGTCGTCGCCAGCTTGATAGAAGGAGCGCGGCAGAACCATTTGCGCCGGGTCATACATATCCCAGTACTTGCCGGGGGGCGTGAAGGGATGGTGCGGGTCGGCGAAGGAACAATGCAAGAAGAAGGGTTGCTCGCGTCGCGCTGCGTCGTCCAGGAACGCCAAGGTCCTGTCGCCTACCCAAGCCGAGGGGTACTGGTGCTCCGGCACCCGCGTGCGGTAAGCCTGTGGTGCCGGATACCGATCATCGGGAATCGCGTTCCCAGGCCCACGGAGGCGGTCAATGTCGCCAGCCACCTCGCCCAGCCAGCGCGCATAGTCGCCTTCGACCATGTCGCCATGCATCGTGCATAGATCGACGTGATCGAAGCCGTAGTAGGGGGTCTGCACGCGGTGTGTCGGGTCGGTGCGCCAGCGACGAACCATCTCCTGTTCGTAGCCGCCTTCGCTCCAGCGCGAGGTAATGGCATCCGCATGCGCGTCCTGGGGGGCCTGCATGCCATCGGGCACCGGATCACGTGGTGCTTCAGCCGGCATGTCGGTCATGTTCTGAAGATGGCATTTGCCGACCAGACCGGTTCGATAGCCGTCGTCGCGCAGCAAATCCACGAAGGTGGTGGCATTGCGTGCCAGTGGAATGCCATTGCAGCGCGTTCCATGCACTGATGGCATGCGGCCAGTCATTAACGACGCTCGATTCGCCATGCACACGCCCGTTGCGACGTACATGCGTTCGAAGCGTGTTCCACGTCCTGCCAGTGCGTCGAGGTGGGGGGTGCGTACCTGTTGGTTGCCGTAGCAGCCGAGGTGGTCGGCGCGCTGCTGGTCGGTAGTGATCAGGAGGAAGTTGGGCTTATGGCGCATGGAGGCTTGTCCTGTGGTCTGCGTGAGTCGATACGCGCTCGTGTGTGTGCGCCGCAGTCTAGGGATGCCTGCTCTGTGTCGGTAGTGAAACTAATTCCCTTGGCCATAACCAACGGTGATATGCCCGCAACTAGATTCGGGCGGCTGTGCGTGACGATCTGACGGAAAAACCTCCTGGCCACAGGCGGGTGGCGCGATGCTGCGAGCCAACAAGTCACCGGTGCGCCGCGTTCGGAGCACTCGCAGATACGGATTCAATTGGAGCGCCCCAAACTTCGGTCTGCATGGGAATCGGCGCCTGCTGATGGCGTTGGTACCGCTGACAGGCTTGCTGCGACGGCATCGTTGGGCGCCACTCGCGCCCACGTGATCCCATCTGTGCACGACGCCTTCGGTGGTTGCAGAGGCTCCAAGATGGCTAGGCTTGGGTCCAAGGTGTCGAGCACCTTGAAAATCTCGAGTACGCATTCGTTCGGTTGGCTGATGTTCGCTGTCTACCGTCTCTTGATAGGAATGGCGTTGCATCAATACCTCATCCAACGTCGTACAGGTGGCCGTGTTGGATCCCGGGATGGTGGATCCAGCCGCGTGTCGTGCTACTGACGATGTTGGTTGTCGCGGTGATGGCAAGCATTGCCACGCACATCATGATCCCCGACTTCAGATCGTGGCCAAGCGACCGGACTCCCGCGCCCGCTGGGCATCCGGGAAACGGTGACATCAGCGCGCTCGTCTTACGCTGCGGCAGACTCGCGCGTGGTATCCGCCCCGAACAACTCGAACACCATGCCGCGCAGCCATTGGTTGACTGGCGTACGGTGCACCCTGGCATGCCAAAACACATTGATCGGCACATCGGGCAGCTTGACCGGATGCGTGCGTAGCGTCAAGCCAAACGGATCGGTAAGCGTCTGCGCCAGGCGCTCGGGCACGGTGGCGACCAGCGCAGAGCGCTGCAGGATATGGCCCACGCTCACGAAGTGCGGCACCGTCAACCGCACCACACGCTCGATGCCCGCTTTCTGGATCAGCTCGTCCACCTTGCCATGTCCTGTGCCAGCCGACACGATCACCAGATGCTCGGCGGTCTTGTAGTCAGCCAGCGTCAGGCGCGGACGGTCCAGAGCATGTCCGCGTCGGAACAGACACACATAGCGCTGACGAAACAGGCGCCGCTGGAAGAAGCCGGCCTTCAACTGTGGAAGCAGCCCGATAGCCAGATCCACCTTGCCGGCTTCCATGTCGTCGCGCAGGTTCACTGCGGTGTTCCGCACGGTGTTCAGTACCACGCCAGGCGCCTCGCGCCCCAGCCGCTCGATCAGCGCCGGCAGAAAGACAATCTCGCCGATGTCAGTCATGCCGATCGTGACGGTTCGCTTCAAACTGGCAGGTTCAAACTGCGTCCCCTGGTTCAAGCTGCTGTGGATCATACCCAGTGCATATCCCACAGGCTCGCCCAGTTGCTCTGCGAACGAAGTGGGCACCATGCCGCTGGGCGTGCGAACAAACAGCTCATCGCCGAAGATGCGGCGCATCTTGGCGAGCGCATTGCTGACCGCGGGCTGAGTTAGGCCCATGTTTTCGGCCACCTTGGATACACGCCGCTCCACCATGAGTTGCTGAAACAAGACCAAAAGGTTCAAGTCGATGTCCGACAGTTCCATTGCCGCACTCCATCACTATGAATGATATGAAGAATGAATGTTATTGTAAATGGTGATTATTTGGCACAATCTGCGACAGTGCCTTCAGGCCACCATTCATGGATATCCTCGTTCAGCCTCTCAATCATGTGATCAGAGTCACGCCAGGTGCAAACCTGCTCGAAGCGCTGCGCGCGGCGCAGGTGCCGATGTCGTATTCCTGTTTATCCGGACGCTGTGGAATCTGCCGGTGCCGTGTACTCGATGGTGAGGTGCTGGATGTTGGTCGTGAGCAACAACGGCCCGTAGACGGCATGGACAGTACCGTCCTGGCATGCCAGACCTATTTGACCGAGCCGTGCACGATCGAGGTACCCGCGCCCAACGAAGCGGTAGTGCACCGCGCGCGCATCGTTAAGGCCACAGTTGTCAACGTCGCGCCGATCGCTCAAGACATCATCCGGTTGTTGATTAAGCCTACCAAGCCAATGGCGTTCTCACCTGGACAGTATGCGCAGATCGCGTTCACGCCGACGCACACGCGACCGTATTCAATGGCCGGCATCTCCGACGACGAACTGCTGGAGTTCCACGTGCAGCACATCCCCAACGGCAGGGTCAGCAGCTATGTTGCTAACAGCCTCCGCGTTGGCGATGTCGTGAAAGTCAGTGGTCCTCTGGGTGCCGCCTACCTGCGGCACCAGCATGACGCCCCGACGCTGTGCGTGGCCGGTGGCACGGGACTGGCACCCATCCTATCGATAGTCCGCGGCGCCGTTGCGGCCAAGATGCTCAATCCGGTCCATCTGTATTTCGGCGTGCGGTCACCGCGCGAGCTATACGGCATGGATTGGCTCTCCGATCTACAGCGAGCGTATCCCGCGCTGAAGGTTCATGTGGTCGTCGCATCAGGCGCGAACTCGGCGACGCAGCGCCGGGGCCTGGTTACTCAGGCGATTGCCCAAGACCATACCAGCCTGCACGGATGGCGCGCTTACCTGCGTGGCTCACCACCGATGGTGGAAACCGCTATGGTGGTGATGCGCAGCAAAGGCATGGAAGCGGCGCACATCTATGCCGAGGCGTTCTACATGCAGGGAGACTGAGAGCTTTTTAGCCCTCAGCCAGCGTCCGGCTGCACCCCTGGGGACGCCTTGCGAAACGCCTCCATTTGCGCACAGGCTGCATCGACCGCCTGCACCAGCGGCCAGCGCCCGATGTCCATCTTGAAGCGGCGTGCACTCTCGACCTGCGGCACCAGGTAGACATCGGCCAGCGTGGGGCTGTTGCCGAAGCAGAAGTCACCCCGCCGCGTATCGGCCGCCAGCAGCGCCTCGATGGCGTCGAAGCCCGCGCTGATCCAGGTGCCGCACCAGTCGTTGACCACCGCCTCGTCCGCTCCGAAGCGATGGCGCAGCGCCTCCAGGATGCGCCGGTTGTTCACCGGGTGGATGTCGCAGCCCACGATGGCCGCGAGAGCACGCACGTGTGCTCGCTCGCCAGCATCGACGGGCAGCAGCGGTGGGTTCGGATGTCGCTCTTCGAGCCACTCGATGATGGCCGGCGACTGTGTCATGCGGTGGCCATCGGCTTCGAGCACGGGCACGAACTGCTGCGGGTTGATGGCCTTGAAGGCGTCGGCAAGATGCTCCTCGCGCCGCAGGTCGATTGCGACCTGCTCGTAGCGGAGGCCCTTCAGGTTCAGCGCGATGCGCAGGCGGTGCGAGGTGCCGCTGCGAAAGAAGGTGTAGAGCTTCATGGTCACAGGTCCATCAGTCCAGAGAGATCTTGGCGCGTTTGACGACGTCGCTGAACATGCGCGAATCGCGTTCCATGGCCTTGGTGAGTTCACTCGGCGGGCCGATGTAAGGCTCGAAGCCGAAGGTAGCCAAGCGATCCTTAACCTCGGCGGTCGCCAGCACCTTGCCGACGTCGGCGTTGAGCTTGTCGATTGTCGCCTTCGGCGTACCAGTGGGCGCGAACAGGCCGACCCAAGTCTTCACCTCGAATCCAGCCGGGCCGCCCGCCTCGCTGACCGTCGGGACATCGGCGTAACCCGGCAGCCGCCTGGGTGCGGCGAACGCCAGGAACTTGACCTTCTTCGCCTGGAACATCGGCCCGGCGGTCGCCGCCGTACCGAAGGCCCACTTGATGTCACCCGTAGCGACCGAGGTGTATACGTTGCCCATGTCCTTGAAAGGCACATGCGTCATCTTCGTGTCAGTTGCTGCTTCGAGCATCGTTGCGCCGACGTGGGCTACGCTGCCGATGCCCCAGGAGCCATAGGTGATGTCACCAGGCGCCGTCTTAGCCGCCTTGATCAAATCGCCTACATCCTTCCACGGCGAATTGGCGGCCACGACGACAAAGAAGTTCGTGAAATAGACAGGTGCGACCGGTTCGAAGTCCTTCACTGGATCATAGGGCAGTTGCTTGAACAGATGCGGCTGCAAAGCCATGTGGGTGTTATCCACCTGAAGCACCGTGTAGCCATCGGGCGCTGCGCGCTTGGCGTCACCGATCGCGATGAAGCCGTTGGCACCTGGCTTGTTGTCGATGACGAGCTGCTGCCCCCCAGTTGCGAGACAAGCGCTCGCCGAGGATGCGCATTACTGCGTCGGGGCCACTCCCCGGCGAGTACGGTGCTACCGAGCGCACCGGCTTGATCGGGTAGGTCTGAGCCACGGCGGCGGGCAGGTGCGCCGCAACTGCGAAGGCGAACGCGCACATCGCAAGCGCGCGGGCGATGGAACGTGAACAGATATAGTCAGGCATGGCGGTGGCTTTCTGGAACGGTGTGGATGGGATTAGAGGGGCGTGATTTGCATGCGCTCTGCACGCTCAACCAAGCACCTGGCTGCGGTGCGCGTGGAGCGCCTCGAAGATCGGCGCGTCGCTGAAGCGGAACAAGTCCAGCGCCGTGGCGTCCGACGCCCTTGCCGTGAACGGCTGCCACGACGGCACCACGAACAGATCACCTCGCGTCACCTCCCAGGTGTTTTCACCCACGGTGACAGTGCCACCGCCATCAAAAACCTGGAACACCGACGAGCCCACTTCGCGATGCGTCAGTGTCGAAGCGCCTGCGCGCACGCGGTGCATTTCGGTCCGCATTGTCGGCAGTACATCGCCGCCTGTTGAGGGGTTAGTGAAGCGCACGGCCGCGTGGCCGGGGCTCACCGTGCCGGCCTGGCCTTCGGCCTCCAGCGCGAGTTGATCGGCCAGCGCTCGATCGGTATCAACCCAGCGGTAGGCCAGTAGTGGCGTGGCGGGCAAGGCCGACTTGCTTGAGACCGGACGCAGGCCTGGATGGCCCCACAGCCGCTCGGAGTACGAACGCTCGGCCGTGGTGCGCTCAGCCGGCGTGATCTTCTCGCGACCCACCTCGAAAAACTGGCTTTCGGTGTAGTACGAGAACGGGATGTCCAAGCCATCGATCCAGGCCATGGGCGCGGTGGCTGCGTTGTGGTGGGCGTGCCAGTTCCAGCCGGCCTGCGGCAGGAAGTCGCCACGCGACATGCGCACCGCATCGCCATTGACGACCGTCCAGACGCCTTCCCCCTCCACCACAAAGCGAAAGGCGTGTTGCGTGTGGCGGTGCTCCGGTGCATCCTCGCCCGGCATCAGGTATTGGATCGCCGCCCACAGGGTGGGCGTGGCGAAGGGGCGGCCGCCGAGCGCCGGGTTGGCCAGCGCGATGGCTCGACGCTCGCCGCCACGGCCCACCGGCACGATCTCGCCGGCCTGCGCAGCCAGCGCCTTCAGGCGGTCCCAGCGCCACAGATGTGGGACGGCCTTGGACTTCGGGTGCTTCGGCATCAGGTCGCCGATCTCGGTCCACAGCGGCACCAGCAGCTCCTGCTCGAAGCCGCGGTACAGCTGCTCCAACGCGGGAGACGGGTCGGGTTGCCCGCGGCCAGCGACTGCGTGCAGCCGCACGGGGGAAGGTGTCAGATCGATGGTCATGGTGGGGTCTTCTTGTTTCAGTTCACGGTCATTCGGCGGCACCGACGTTCAGCACAATCCCGCCCACGCCTTCGATTTGGCCGTCGATGCGGTCGCCCGGCTGCAGCGGGCCGACGCCCTCGGGCGTTCCCGTGAAGATCAGGTCGCCGGGCAGCAGGTGGTAGAACTTGGACAGGTCGGCGATCAGTTCGGGGATATTCCAGATCAGCTTGGACAGGTCGGACTTCTGCCGCACTTTGCCGTTGACCGACATGGACAGGTCTCCCTGGCTCAATACCGTTTTCGGCATGGGCACAATCTCAGAGACGATGGACGACTGTTCCACGTCCTTGCCCAGGTCCCAGGGGCGGCCCTTCTCGCGAGCCACGAGTTGCAAGTCACGACGCGTCATGTCCAAACCGCAGGCGTAGCCGTAGATGAGGCTGGGCGCATCGGCTTCGCTGACGCGAAAGCCGGGCGCACCGATGGCCAGCACCAACTCCATCTCGTGGTGATAGTCCTTGGTGCCGGGCGGGTAGGCCACGGTGGCACCGGATTCGACGAGCGTGGACGGGGCCTTGGTGAAGTAGAACGGCACCTCGACCGACTTGTCGACCGGACGGCCCATCTCGACCGCATGCGCGTGATAGTTGCGCCCGACGAAGAACAGGCGCTGGATCGGCAGGCGCTCGCTGCGGCCACGCACGGGCAGTGAGTAGACAGGAGGCGGGGTCCAAAGGTATGTGGTGGTCATGGAGTTTTCCTTTAAGGTTTAGGGGGTGGGATGAGGGATCCGGCGTTGGCGGCGCGCGCGTTTCGGGCTGCGGCCTCACGGGCTGCATGCTGTACCGATGCGGACTTGCCGTGGTCGATCAGCAGCACGGCCAACATGCCGATGGCGCCGGGGATGGCGATGGCAAAGAAGTTCTGCTGCAGAGGCAGTTGTAGGCTGACCAACACACCGATGACGATGGGCGCCAGGATCGCGCCACCGCGGCCGATGCCCAGCGCAAAGCCCAGACCGGTGGAACGGATCGCCATCGGATAAAACTGCCCGGTGTAGGCGTTGGCTACGATCTGTGTGCCAATGGTTGAGGCCCCTGCAAGGGCGATCACGATGAACAACAGTTCCTGCGGCATGGCAAAACCCAGCAGGCTGACAGACACCGCAGCCAGCGCGTACATGGACGCCAATACGGTCTTGATGTGAAAGCGGTCAGCCAGCCAGCCGCCGCCCACCGCGCCGACGATCGCACCGACGTTGAGAACCAACACGAAAGTCAGCGCCGAGCCTAAGCTGTAGCCAGCACCGGCCATCAGCTTGGTCAGCCAGGAACTCAGCGCATAAACCATGAACAGGCACATGAAGAAGGCTATCCAGAACATCAGAGTGCTCCAGCTTCGGCCCTCGGCGAACAGTTGCCGCGTGGGCGCGCCCTGTGCCTTGTCGCGCGCCGGCACGGTGAGATGGTCAGAGTCCTGCGGCTGGTAGCCGGGCTCGATGCGTGCGGCGATGCGCTTGAGCTCCTCGTGCCGGCCCTTGGCCAGAAGGAAGGGCATGGACTCGGGCAGCGACTTCAGGATGAAGGGGATCAGCAGCATCGGCAGCGCGGCGGCGAAGAATACCGACTGCCAGCCGTAGCTCTCGATCAGCCCTTTGCCCAGAAGCGCCGCCAGAATGCCGCCGACGGCGTAGCCGCTGAACATCAGCGTGACCAGCGTGGCGCGCACCTTCTTAGGCGCGTACTCGGTCATATGGGCGACCACGTTGGGCATGACGCCGCCGATACCCAGGCCGGCCAGGAAGCGCGAGGCGGCGAACAGCAGCGGATCGCGCGTCAGGCCCGCCGCCGCCGTGAACAGGCTGAACAAGGTGATGCAGATGACGATGGACCAGCGCCGGCCGATGCGGTCGGCTACCGCGCCCAGGAAGACGGCGCCAAAGGCCATGCCAAACAGGGACGAGCTGACCATGAGGCCGGCTTGCGTCGGGTCCACGCCCAGGTCTTTCATGATGGAGGGCAGTGCGATGCCGACCACCGCCAGGTCATAGCCATCGAAAATGATGATCAGGGCGCACCAGAACAGCACGAGGCCGTGGAAGCGGTTGAAGCGGGCATCGTCCGCGAGTTGGTGAACGTCGATGTGACGCATGGCTTTGTCTCCTTGAATTTCTTGCAACGGGTGGCCGTGCCGTCAGAGCTTGGCCAACGGCGTGCCCAAGTCGGCCAGGCGGGCCGCATCGACGTTCTTGCGCTGCTCGATCAGCCGGCGCGCAAAGCGCAGATCGCGCGCGGCGTTGATGCCGATGGCGGCTTCGATCACGTCGCCCGCCAGATAGAGCAGCAGGCCGCTGCCCGCGCCTGGGTCGCCGCGGGTGACGACCTGGTGTCCGGGCCTGGGCAGGCCATAGATCTGCAGATTCATGCCGTACTGATCGGACCAGAACCAGGGCAGCGGCTGGTAATCGACCTTCATGCCGAGGGCTGAGCGCGCGGCGGCAATGCCTTGTTCCTGTGCGTTCTGCCACGACTCCAGCCGCAACGGGCGCCCGGCCCAGGGGTTGGGCGCGACGGCCACGTCGCCGGCGGCCAGGATGTCGGGATCGGAGGTCTGGCAGCGCGCATCGACGATGACGCCGCCGTCGCAGGCCAGCCCCGCGTCCCGCGCCAGCTCATCGTTCGGGACCAGGCCCACGCCCAGCACGATGGTGTCGCAGCGCAGTGCGCCGCCATCGGCCAGCAGGACTTGTGCGCGCCCATCGGCATTGGCCGCAAAGCCCGCAACCCTGGCCCCGAGCAGCACCTCGGTGCCCTGCGCGCGGTGCAGCGCCAGCAGGTGCGCGGACACCTCGGGTGGCACCGTGCGTTCGCACAGGCGTGTCTGTGTTTCGAGCACCACGACCGCGGCGCCTTTCTTGCGCGCCGTGGCCGCCACTTCCAGCCCGATCCAGCCACCGCCGACCACCGCCACGCTGCGCCCTGGGGCGAGCAGCGGCGCCAGCGCCAGCGCGTCGTCGATGGTGCGCAGCGTATGGATGGCGGCGGCATCGGCGCCAGGCAGCGGCAGGGTGCGCGCGCGCCCGCCGGTGCACAGGATCAGCTTGTCGTAGGCCAGCCGCTCGCCGCCGGCCAGCACGACATGCCGAGCAGCGCGGTCGATGCGGCGGACCGTGGCGCCGGGGCGCCAGTCGAGCGCCAGCGCCTCGAAGGCCTGCGGCGGCATCAGCCGGGTGCTGTCCGGCAAGGCCTCGCCGGCCAGCACGGCCTTGGACAGCGGCGGGCGCTCGTACGGCGCATGGGCCTCATCGCCGATCAGCACGATGCGGCCGGCAAAGCCTTCCTGGCGCAAGCCATGGGCGGCCCAGCCGCCGGCCTGGCCGGCGCCGACGATCACGATGGTGGCGATCGGGCATGCGGCAGCCGCGACCGCAGGTCGCTCAGCGTTCATGCGGGTCTCCTTGTGGGTGGTGGGCGGCGTTCAGTCGAGGGCCAGCCAGACGCGGCCGCCCTCGATTTTCACGGGGTAGCTGCGCACGGCCTCGGTCACGGGCGCACAGGTCGGCCGGCCGTTGCGCACGTCGAACTTGCCCTGGTGCAGCGGGCATTCGATTTCGTGCCCTTCCAGAAAGCCGTCGCACAGCCGCGCATGGCCGTGGGTGCAGAGGTTGTCGGTGGCGAATACCTCGCCCCCGACCTCGTACAGCGCGATATCGTGGCCCGCGACGGCCACGCCGATCACATCGCCCTCGGGCACCTCGTCCCGCGCGGCGGCATCCGTCCAATTCAGGTTGTCGGTCGTCATGGCAGTGCTTTCAGATCGGGTAGATGAGCGAATTGGGGATCATCTCGCTGTCGTAGACCACGAGGCGGCTGGCGAATTTGAGGCCCTCGGGCGTGCGCACCACTTCGTCGAGGTAGCGGCCCACATTGAACACCGTGGATTCCTTGGACAGTCGGGTGCGCAGCACCGCATAGTTGGCCTCGCTGTGGATGCGGCCGTCCGCATCCACCCGGTGCACGATGGGCGCGCCGACCACATGGCGCTGGTAGTAGGGATCGTGGAACAGCGTCTCGCGGATGCCGTAGACGCGGTCCTTGAGCATGCCCTTGCTATCGAAGGCCAGCGTGGCCAGCGGAAAGCCGCGTTCATGGTTTTCGCGCGGCTGCAGCTTGTAGACGCAGGCTTCGGTGAAGAACTCGGGCCAGGCTTCCCAGTCGGCGGCGTCGAGCGTGGCAGCATAGCGGGCATAGAGCTGGGTCAGCTCGAAATAGTGGGGGAACTGCATGATCAAGCCTCCATCACCGTGCGCCAATATTCATACATGCCCCGGATCAGCGTCTCGGTGACCATGTGGTCGGTGTCGCCCACCTCGCGCCCGCCCAGCTCGGCCAGCGTGCGGTGGCTGGGCTTGGTCTCGAAGCCTTCCTGCGACCATTCGATGACCTCGCCGTCGTCGGCCGAGACGAAGCCGGCCGGGCCGAACAGATTGGCTTGGCGCAGGCGGCGCTGTGTCATCTCCTCGTTGTCGTCCTCGAAGCCGAAATGCGTCCAGACGAAATCGAAGGCGCCATGCCCGTCGGGCTGGATATGGCGCGTGGAGACGCTGTTGACTTGCTGCTGGAAGATAACGCTCGGGAACACGGTCATCATCACCGCCGTCGGCTCGCCCCACCAGTCCTCGTGGACGATGTCCAGAAAGCGTGCGTCATGGAGCTGCATACTGTCCTTGAAGCTGGATACCTGCGTGACCTGCTCGGCCTTGCCGGAGGCGCCGCGCCTGGAGACCATGGCGGCGTGGCGATGGCGCGCGTCCATCAGCATCTGCGACTTGTTGTCGGCGCGCCAAAGCCCGAAGGTGACGAACCAGGTGTGCAGCAGGCCCGGGTGGTACGGATCCTTGATGTTCTCCTGCATCAGCTTCCAGTTGCCGGGGATGCGCTGGCGGTTGTAGCCCAGGATCCTGAGCTTGCGGCCGTTGAACAGGCGATCGAAGTAGCCGAGGATCACCGGACCGAGGAAGTCCTCCAGCGACTCCACGTCATGGTCGAAAGACGCGAAGACAACACCGCCTCGCGTGGCCACCTTGAGCTTGGTCAGACCGTGGTCGGCTGGATTGAAGTCTGCCGGCATGCCACCGTTGACCTTGCCATCCTGCTTCACGCCGCGGCGAAACGGCACGCCCTGCAAATCGCCAGACAGTGTGTAGTTCCACTGGTGGTAGGGGCAGGTCAGGCTTTCGCGGTTGCCATGCCTCTCGCGGCAGAAGGCCATGCCCCGATGCGCACAGACGTTCTCGACGACATGGATCGAACCGTCCTTGTCGCGCACCAGCAGCACCGAGCGCTCGCCGATGACCGTGCGCTTGAAGTCGCCGGGGTTGGGGATCTCGGCCTCCAGGCCAACGTAGTTCCAATGGTTGCGGTAGAAGAGCCGGTCCAGTTCCTTGCGATACAGGATCTCGTCGGTGTAGGCCTGAAACGGGATGCGGCTGGTGCCGTCGGTTTCCCAGCGGATCTGCTGTGGAAAGACGGTGACGGGGCATTCATGCATGGGCGTCTCCTTTGTTGTGCTGTGGGTGCACGGCGCGCTGGCGATGCCACGCCGCGTGCTTTTCTGGACGCGATGACGGGCCTTATGTCGGAGAAAAACCGTACCTCGCGTCTGGATACGGATCATTCGCTACCAGGCTATATCAGTCAATGGAATGTCTGTGATACACAACATCACCGACATGAATGTAGACACGGATGCTGCGCCCCTCGCGCAAAAGCTGGGGCGTACTGAATCGATCTTCAGCAAACCGCCCACGCTCTCATGGTTTCAACACGTCCGCCTGTTTGAATTAGGTGCGCCGCAGAAAAAACAAGAAAATCAAGTACCCCGAAAGTCCATTGAACGCCCGAAACGATCACCAATCTCAGATCCGTGATTTCGCCTGCGACCTGGTCATCTCCCTTGAGTTCGTCCGACCACCCAGTCTGCCCGCCCGCCGCGCAAGTTCGCAGCGATGTGCTGCCCCAGCCGGTTTTCGATTACTGGCTTCCAGGGCACCAAGCTGAACCCCATACCGTCATCGAGCATGGCAAAGCGCCCGCTGGCCAGCATCACACTGCGCCGATAGATGCCGGCCACGCGCTGGCCGTCGGCCACGGGACGATGTTCCATACCAGTGTCGGCGGAAATGTCCTTGCCGGCCTGCGCCAGTTCCCGATTACGTAGCGTGCCCAGCAGGTTCCGGGCGAGGATCACGCGCTGTCCACGCCGTTCGGCCAGCCCCTGTTCGGCCAGGAAGTCGGCGCGCTGTTGCATTGCCTGCTTGGCCTCGCCGCCAAAGCCTAGGTCGCCCAGCCCTGAGCCACCGCCGAGCAATTGCTGATCGAGCCAAGTGGCGCCGATCACGCGCGCCTGCCGCTCGATGGGCAGGTGCGATTTCAACTCCACGGCCACTCCGCCCATCCGCTGCGCGTCGTGCTGGCGACCGCGTTCGGTCAGGTCATCAGGCACTTTCCATAAGCCCTCGGCCGCGCGCTCCACGATGCCCGCCCGGCGCAGAACTTCCAGCCGCCGTACGTGCGCGGCAACAACTTCCTGCGGATCGCGGCCCCGCACGGCCTGACCCTGCGCGATGGCGAGGTGATGATCGGCGCGGTACAGGCCATCGCTCGCCAGCGCGGCGATGTTGCGGTCGGCCGCACGCACGTCCGCCGACCCTTTCACTTCAACTACGGCGCCCGTCGGATAGTTTGCCTGCTCGTCACGGGCGTTGAGCGCGACGTAGTGAGTCTTGCCGTCCACCCCGTCGATGACCAGATAGCCCCGGTCGCGCAACTCGTCGACGAGTCCCTTCGCGGCCACGCGGCCGACGATGGTACGGCCATCATCGCCCGGCTCGAAAACCGCCAGCTCGCGTGGCTCGCCGTTCATGGCCCGCTGCATGGTACGGATGATGTCGCCGCGCTCGCCCAAGGCGCGCAAGGTCTTTTCAGCGTCGGCGTGAACGGCCCAAGTGCCAGGCTGCATTTCATCGGCCAGGCCCATGCGCTGTAAGCATTGCAAGCGGCCCACCAGGAATTGCCGCTGGCGTTGCAACGGAGGTTCGTTGAAGCGTTCGATATGCACCCGACCATCGTCGCCGGCCTCGCGTTGTAGCGTGCGATCCAGACTCGTCCACCGCTCCTGCTCCACCTCACGTTGCAAGGTCTGCTCGATTTCCAGCTCGGTGCGCGGCCCAAGCCATTCGGTCGCCAGCTCGGCCGCGCGATGCCGAAACCCATCGGCGATGTAGTCGCCCGCGATGATGAGATCTTTGCCCGTGTCGTCGCGCCCGCGCACAACGAGGTGGGTGTGCGGGTTGTCGGTGTTCCAGTGATCGACGGCAACCCATTCCAGCTGCGTGCCCAAGTCGGCCTCCATACGGCCCATCAGGTGCCGGGTGTAGGTGCGCAGGTCTTCCAGCTCAGCCCCGTCCTCGGGCGAGAGGATGAAGCGGAAATGGTGCCGGTCATCGGCGCAGCGTTCCTTGAAGGCATCGAGATCGGCTTCGTCGGTCTGTGGCCCATAGGCCCGGCCTGGTTCGCCGTCGCGGCCCACACCGTCGCGCTCGATGTAACGCAGGTGCTTGGCGAGCGATTGCGGGCTGGCTTGGCGCTGGTTCACCAACAGCGTCTTGATGGTCACGCGCCGCGACGTGGGCGTGAGCTTCGCGCCCGCAAACCGCGCCGTCGTATGGCCGCGCCCCAAGCGCGAGCCGGGCCGCTGGCCGGTGGTTTTCCCGCCGCCAGCCGATGCCGAGCTGCGCACCGAAGACTTGCCGCTGCTGGCCTTGCCGGTCTGCTGGAGCACCTTGGTGATGAAGCTCTGGCCCCGGCTCTTCGGGGCCTTTGGAGGGGTCGGGCGGATGCGGAAATCGTCGTCGCGGCGGTCGGTCATGGCTGCGCTCCCTGCAAGCTCTGGCGTGTCCGGGCGTGCGAAGCACGCGGACATGCCCGCATCGGCGCGGGCTTCGCGCCCCATGCGGCACGGCGGCGAAGCCGCTGCGTGCCGCGCTACCCCCACGTGCAGACAGGCTTTCGACGCGGCCCGGTGCCGCGTCCTTTTGTCTTGCCTTCCGCCTTTGCCCCTCGCTGGCGCTCCGGGCAGCGGCGGCCCGGCGGCGCTGCTGCACGAGCAGCCAGCACGCCGGCGAACGCGCGAACCAGCGCGATGAAGGCCGCAGGCCGGGCGCGTTCTAGGCAAGACACCTGCACATGGGAAGGCAGCGCGAAGTGCGGTGCGAATGCACCCGCACTGCACGCGCGACGACACGGCGACGAACAGCAGAACGACACGCCCGATGGCACGACAAGATGCACGGCAACGTGCAGCGAATCGTCGGCGATCATGGGCGTGACTCCAGCCAGACCGGACGCGCAACGCCGATCACGGCGGCTGTGCTGACCGGCCCGAAATACCGGCTGTCGAACGACGCCGGGTTGATCGCGCTCAAGAGGAACAGTTCGCCAGGCCGGAGCTGGCGGCATTGTCGCCAGGAAGGCAGCGGACGGCCCAGCCGGTCGGCGGCCAGCACGCCGGCCACCGGCACGCCATCGATCCAGACCAGCGCATCGAAAACGCACACAGTTTGCGGTGCGATGGCGCCCACGCGCTTGAGCAGCGGCACGCGCGCCGGCAGGTAGCGGCGCTGCGCAGCCAGCGCGGCGGTGTCCGCCGGCAACGTGGTCACGACGATGCTGCCAACGGACAAAGGCCGGGGCAGCGAGTCGGTGCGCTGGTGGAGCGGTTCCACGCGATACCAGCCAATCGCCACGCTGTCGGACGGGTTGTAGATCAGGCGCGGTAGCGGATGCACGAAGGACGCCCAGGCCAACGCAGCGAGGCCGCAGGCGGACAGGCCCGCCAGTACGAGGTGAGCGCGCAGGCGTGAGCGCGGACACGGCGCGGTGCCGGCAGTAGAAACGGCGGTCATGACAGCGCCCTCCCGGTCAACCAGGCAGCGTGCCGCTCGGCGGTGTATTCGGGCAGAGGCAAGCGCGCCGCGAGCCGGTTCGCGAGCGTGCGCCAGTACGCGGACGAGGCAGTAGCGGGAGCAATACCCAGCGCCTCGATGGCGTCGATGCGCTCCAGCACGGCGCGCACCTGATTCTCGCCCTCGGCGTGCAGCAGCAGGCGCGCGCCCGGCTGCACGCCGGGGAGGCGCTGCGCCGTGTCCAGCGGCGGGCAAGTCTGCATCACCATGAGCTGCCAGCGGATCGTGCCGTAGTCGTTGGCCTGCCAACGGATGCGGCAGAGCACGGCGTTCGGCATGAACATGGCGAGACTGCGCCAACGGTCGAGCCGCAGCGTGCGCGCGGGTTCGCCAAAGCGCAGGTAGAGCTTGAAGCGCGGTTCGATGTAAGCCAGCGCCACGCGCGTCAGCGGCGCGCTGGCAGGCTGGCCGGAAAGTGCTGCGAGCGCAGTCGTGGCCGCGCCAGCGACAGGCGAAGCGGATGCAGTCATGGGGTGTTCTCCCTATGGTGTTCTGGAAACTCTCTGTCCAACAGGCCGCGCAGCAAGTCGACCACCGTCACGCCCTGCGTGAAGGCCGAAACCTTGATGCGCGCCCGCATCGCGGGCGTGATGTCGAGGGTCAGGCGAGCCGTGTAGGTGTCGCCCTTGTTGAGTGCATCGCCGTCGCCCTGGCGAATCCACGCCTCGGCGTGCGGATTCGTGGGTGGGCGCGCGCCGATGCCGACGCGCTTGGCCGCGCGTTTGCTGTTTGGCGGCAGCTTCGCTGTCATGCCGGCCACCGCAGCAGTTCGTCCACCAGCGCGGTGATTTCGCGCGCAGCGGCACTGTCCGGCGCCGTCTCGCGGGCGAGCCGGCCAGCGGCCACGCTGTCGGCAAACACGATGCGCTGGCGCACTTCCGCGCGCAGCGCAGGAAGCGGCTGGTCGGCGAGCGCCTGGCGCGCTTCGCGCCCGATCACGGTGGTGCTGACGCGCCGGTTGATGACGAAGGCCGCGCGCAGCGCAGGCCGGAAGACTTGCGCCTCGCGGATCAGCGCCACCATCTCGACGCTGGCCCACAGGTCGTAGGGGCTGGGCTGCACGGGGATCAGCACGCGCTCGGCCGCCAGCAGCGCGGAGCGCGCCAAGGCGGCGATGCGCGGCGGCCCGTCGATGACGACGTGATCGGCTCGGCGGGCGAGTTCTGGGGCCTCCTGATGCAGCGTTTCGCGTGCGAGGCCCACGGCGCTGAACAGCCGTGGCAAGCCTTGCTGGCTTCTGCGCTGTGTCCAGTCGAGCGATGAACCCTGCGGGTCGGCGTCCAGCAGAACGACGTGCTGGCCGCGCATCGCCAGCTCGCCGGCAATGTGCGTAGCGAGCGTGGTCTTGCCCACGCCGCCTTTCTGGTTGAGCAGAGCGACGATCATGGCCTGGCCCTCCTTGCTGGAAAGCCGGGCTGTTGCTGCTGCGCTTCGTGCCGCGTGGCGGTTATCCACCGTGGCGCGGCGCTTCTACTATCAGTTAGAGAATTTAAGTTAGGGAAGTTAGGAGAGGCTGAAACCCGCGCCGTTATTGGCTTTGCGGCCGATCCGTACTCCTGATAGCACGATAGCCGTACTCCCAATAGCACGATACCTCGTACTCCTGATAGCACGAGTCCGTCCACAGGCAACGCACCGTTTATCCCCGTGCCGTGAACGGCACGGGCCGAAAGGTCAGCAGTTCGGCGCTGTTGTCCGGCATTCGCTCGATGCCCAGGACGTAGCCGGGCATCGACTGCCGCGCGACCAGCGCGCGCAGGTCGTAGGCGAAGTCCGAGAAGCGCGTGGCGCTGCCCGATTTCCGATACAGGTGCCGGAAGTCGAATTGCCAGCCGCCCGGCTGTCGCCCGCCGTGCTTGCGCACCAGTCGGTACAGCCACCGCTCGATGCCACCCGTGAGCCGGAAATATGCCGGGTCGATGGTCAGCACCAGCGCGGCATCCATGACACCCGCATAAAACCAGTCCGGCAGGATCAGCTCCAGCCCCAAGGGCGTGCCCATCGCATCGGCCAGCTCCTTCCACTCGTTGATCCACGAGAAGCGGTGCAGCCGTCTTCCCGTGGTCTCGCGGATCGACGTGGCCACCGTGGTGGACTGCAGGCGATCCAGCGCGGCCTTGAGGCGCTGGTAGTCGCGCAGCGACGTACCGCGCCCGATGAAGCGCAGGATCTCGTAGGGCGTGGCCTGCATCAGCCGCGACGGGCTTAAGCCCGCGTCGCGCGCCTCCACGATCTGCGAGGCAGCCCAGATCAGCACGTCCGCGTCCCAGATCGTGGCGATGCCGTGCTCCTGCGTGCCCTCCACTCGGATCGTGATGCCGCTGGCGCGGAAGTCGATCGGCGCCGTGCGCCGCGACTTCGCCAGCGAGAAGAACGGAAAGGCCATCAAGTCCTGGCTGTCGCGCGGCGCCATGTCGCCCGGCAGGGCGCGGAACAGGTCGAGCTGTTCGCGCTCCGGCACGGGCCGCTGCCGGGACGGCAGCGCAGGGCTGGACATGGCGAAGGCCACCCGCGCGCCAGCGATCAGCGCGCACGGCTGTCCGCCGAGTGCTGCTCGGCGTACTCGGGATCGGACGTGCTCTCGAAGCTGCGCTCGGCGGCCCAGGCATCGAGGTCGGCCACGGCGTACATGACGCGGCGGCCGAACTTGCGGAACTTGGGGCCGCCACCAAGCACGCGCTGCTTCTCCAGCGTGCGCGGCGACAGCCGCAGGTAGTCGGCGGCTTCGTCGTTGGTGAGATAGCGCTGCGGCTGCGCAGCGGAAGCAATGGGAGCGGCGGCAGGCCGCAAGGGAGCAGGACGCATGGTGAGAACCTCCATCGGTTGCAGGGCTCCGGCCACACAGCGCAACCGGATGGAGGCAGTCTCAGAAAACGAAGCCCTCTTGCTCAGGGTCGTTTTGCGCTCTCTTCAAAACGACCCTTCTCAAGCGGCGGCAGTTGTGCTAGGCGGCGATAGCCGCCGCGCATCAACGCATCGCCGCGCCGTACCAGGCGGCGAACCTTGGAACGCAGGCCGCCGTCGCTGTACCAGCCGGCCGCGGCATCGACGCCGAACAAGCCCTCGGCCACGTCACGCAAGGACGCGCCCGCGAGGGTGGCGTCGAGCGCCTGCAGGGTGTGTAGCTCCAGCAGCGCCGCAGGCGGTGGCCTGGGCCGCGCCATTGGCGCAGGCGTGTCGGGCACATGCGTGGTGCCGCGACCGCGGTGGGCGTAAGCCATGGCCATGCCGTCCTCCAGGCTAGGCGCCAGCGCATAGCGCAGGCAATGGCCTGAACTGCGCGCGATCAGCGCCAGGCCCTTGCCGTCATGCAACAGTTGCTTGTGACCGGGGATGCACCAGAAGGCGAAGGCCGCAGCGTCAGGCGGCGGATCGGCATCCGGGTGGAGCTGCACCACGGCCTCATGGCCGGGGAGCCAGGCCGGATGCGCGTCACGCGCATCCAGGGCCGGGTCTTCCAGCAGACGCAAGCCCCAGCGATGCGCAGCATCGAGGCGGCGCGCACGGTGCAGCCAGTCAAGCCGGTAATCGGGATGGCGGCGCAGATACTCCCAGGCCAGTGCCAGCGTATCCAGGCACAGCACGTAGAGGTAGGCGGCAGTCGGATACCAGTGCGCGAGGTGGTGCGGTTCGGCCATGACGCAAACTCCCGTAGAGCAGGACGGCCGTCACCGGTTTCACACGCAAACGTCACCGCATCGAACTAGCATCCAATCGTGAATAAGCTGGTAGATTAGTAACTTGCGTGTCAAGACGAAAGGCATCCGATGGATTGCATGGATCGTCTGAATGCGACGGTGGCGCGCGAGGAAATGCGCGCCTCCTGCGCTATCCACCGTGCCCGATGGCACGGCTGGCGTCATGACCGTTTGCGTCAGGGTGGCACTGGTTTGGTGCAACAGTGCGGACTAAGACCTGATGGGTCTGGAGCAAGACCAAAATAGCCTCAATGCGCCCGGCTTGGCTTCGGCGCGCACGGCTCAATCGAGGACGGAACCGTTCTCCTGAGCCAGCCGCAGGTACTCCGACAACGGGCGCACCGCCCGGAAATACCGGTCCCGCATGACGGGTTGCTGGCGTGGCCCGACGATGGTCGCCAGGTCGGAAAGTTTCACCGTCCCCAACTCGGGCATGCTGATTCCCAGGTCGATCAGGCCGTAGGCCGTGTCCCCATCGACGGGATCGAGCGAGGTCAGCAGCCAGGTGGCGTGCGCATCTGGCGTGAACAACCGCACCACGGGCAACGGGTCATTGGCCAAGCCAGCGGCCAGGACCCGGCCGTGTTCCAGCAGTTGCTTGCGCTCGTCCTCGGTGATGAGCTGGTTCATGGGCGTCCCCTCATTCGCACAGAACCGCCGAAGCGTGAAAGCGCAAAACCGCATCGGCGGGTTTGTGGAAAGGTACGGATGCGGCTTTGCGCCTCTGTGAGAAGCCGCAGATACGGATTTCCGTAAAAGCACGAAAGCGGCAGGCGGGCATAGTTGAACACTATAGATTGTAGTCCTATAGGGCGCAATCGGCTGTCATCTTGGATTTTGGGGAGATCCAGGGTTGGCAGCGAAACATACATTGTCGGAGGCACTAAAGACCATCAGGAAAGCACGTGGTTTGAGCCAGGAAGCGTTCTCGGACGTGTCCAGCCGCACCTACATGAGCACGCTGGAGCGCGACCTCAAAAGCCCTACCTTGAACAAGCTGGCCGAGCTGTGCGAGGTCATGGAGATTCATCCGCTCACGCTGCTGACGCTGGCCTATGCCGGCGGCGACCTGCAGCAGGTCGATCAGCTTCTGGTGCAGGTGCGCCAGGAGTTGGAGACTGTGGCGAAGAAGAGTGACACGCCATAGCGTGCGTCATCGCTGGCGTGGCCGATCCGGCGCCGCCGGTTCGGGGACTGCAGGGGCGCCAAGCATCGCGCGGCGGGGATAGGCCGCAGAGCTTTCCCCCGGAGGTAAGCGCAGCGCGCAGCGCCATCGGCGCGAAGCTGCGATAGGGATTGAAGCCGAATGGCCATGACGGCGAAGTCGGCATGGGGCGCAGCCCGCAAAGCCCGGTCGGCGCAGTGCGCCGAATCGCCCAGCATCCGCCCTGGCACCATGAGGTCATGGTGATGCTGCCCGACCACCACTATCACGAAGCTGGAAGAGCCAAGCCTTCCAGTCTGCTGATCCACGCAGTACAGCGCCCCGCCGCAGCGGGCGGGGCGCTGGCGGCCGTCAGGCCGCCTGGGGTTTGCTGCGCGACCAGATCAGGTCGTGCGTGCCGTTCTCACCTTCGATCAGGCGGGCGTAGACCGTGGCCGGGAACGAAGGATCGTCAAGGGTCACGGAGATGTACTCGCGCCCGGCCTCGCTGGTCTTCTTCCACGCCGCGCCGATGTCGTGACTGGCGGCCTGCAGGCGGAAGTCCGGAGCCTTCTCGTTGTCGCCCTTGTCGTTGGGCACCAGTTTGACCTTGACGTTGAGCATCAGGGTGCGAAGCGTGCCGGTGAAGCCGTCTTTGTCTGCGGTGAAGCTGCCGATGTTGGCCATGATGAAACTCCTTTTGGTGGAACAAGGTTCGCGCCCATCGCGTCCTTGTTGTGATCCGGCCGGCGGGGGACGGGCGGGCTGCACCGCTTGCGGTCGCAACGCAGTGGAGAGCCGGGAGGCGAAAAGAATTTGGCCCGCGAGGAATGCGCGCAGCGCAGGGGAAATTGTTTTCGCCGGACGGTTGCAGCCATGAAGCCCGAGGCGCAGCCGCGCCACCGCCAGGATTCACAACAACACAAGGACGCCTTGGGCCGAACCGCATCGAAAGGAGACAGAGCCGACTCGGCATCCCCGCATGAAGGCTGCACTGGCCCGCCCACTGACGCAGGCCAGGTCAACCACCCGACGACAAGCGAGAACGCCCCGGCCGCACCTTGCGGGGCCGGTCTTGAGGCGTGGCGTGGAAGCTCCATAGCGATGCCGGGCGGGATGTTCGTGAACCGTCCTTCGTGACGTGATGGGCAAGAACCGCCAGCGTTGAGGACGGCACGCATTCGCACAACCTGCCGCAGCAAGCACCAGCGTGTTCGCCAGCTCTGTCCATTGCGGCGGGGCGCTGGCCGGGCCGCAATGGCGCAGCCGGTTTGGCAGCATTGAGGGACACCAAGCTGTGGCACAGCGGGGATAGAACGTCTTTGGCACGATGCTGATGACGGTTGTTCCTGCGTCCTCACTATGCGCTGCATCTCCACTTCAAAAAATAGATCTCCCTGTTTTGGGCTTTGGAGCAGTTGGGCCGATTTATGATGCTGCGCGTCCAAGCCAAACCTTGTGTATTTTCTGGCCAAGCAAGTTATTGATTCATATAAATAAACCATGAACCCTAGGATGAAGTTCCTTTTGAAGACGATGCAAGGAGTGGCGCTGCTTGCAGCTTGTGCAGCAACATCGGCAAGCACGCTAACTCCCTATTTAGATTCAAACATCATCTACATCAAGCTTGAAGGCCGGATCGAAGAAGGTGATCCTTATCGCTTGATGCAAGTCCTAAATACCTCCAAGGCCAAGAACTTCAAGGTCTGGGGACTAATCCTCAAATCTCCTGGAGGAAGCGTTGAGGCTGGATTGCAACTGGCATCGATCGTCCGACAAAATGGCCTGTCGACCCACGTAAGCGCCAACGACATTTGTGCAAGTGCCTGCTTCTACCCATTTGCAGCGGGCGTTTATCGGTGGGCCGACACCAATGCGCGTGTAGGAGTTCATAGCGCCGCAGAAAACGGAAGGGAGACAGACAGAGCAACAGCCGCAACGATCCGTTTCTCTAGAGTGCTCGCCACGTTGGACGTGCCTGATGCCATTCTCGGCAAAATCGTCAAGACGCCGCCAGAGAAAACATACTTTCTCACGCCGCAAGACCTAGCCTCCATGGGCGTGCAGTTCATACCTACTCCTGCTAGCAAAATTCAGAACATCCTGGCAGATGCTGGTATGAGTGCGCAAAAAATACGTGACCCAATTCAAGACAGAAAGCGCGCTCGTGAGCTAAACCAGTTGGGATTGGATGAGCTGCGCGATGGCCGCATTGAAAAGGCTGTAGCTACGCTGACTGAGGCTGCAACGCTATATCCATTCGACGCGGAAATCCTTGGAAACTTAGGCTATGCACAATATTTGCAAGGCATACATGATGCAGCACTTGGCACACTTTTAACGGCGTTAAAAGTGCAACCCACCCGAGCTGCAACGCTCCAAAACCTGGGCTTGGTATACGCGGAACTAGGCAAATCAACGCAGGCGGCTCAATATTTCCTTGCCTACGTGAAAGCGGCCAAGAACACACAGGTGGCTCTGGATACGCTGCAAAAATGGGCCGTCGATACGACACGCCCGGAACGCGCGCAAGCAGCGCTGCTAGCTGTGAACTCACTCAACGATCCCAGCATGTGAGCATGCTTGGCTTTGTATTTGCAGATCGGGCGCGGTGCTAACGATGCTTATTCCTTCGTCTCGATGATCCACCACACGGCCCGCGCCAAGGCACGGCCCGTGATGGGGTGAATGTCGGTGAGGTCGGCGCAGGCCATCCAGCCCGAGGGCGGACGTTAGCCGCGCACGTCGCCCTCGCCGTGCCAGCGGCGTGCGCGCACGGTGCCGGGGACGTAGATTGCCGCCATGCGTGGGCAACTGGTGGTATTGATGGTGGGCATGGTTCGGCTCCCTGCGGCAAAGCGCCCCGGCCTTGGCCGGGGCGCTTGCCTTCGGCATGGGTCAGGCGGCCAATACTTTAGCGGGTTCATCCGCCTCGGTGGCGACGTCCTCCGCACCGTTCTGCGGGTCTGCCTCCGGCGCGTCTGCCGTATTGAAGATGGCAGGCATCCAGGCCGTGCCCTTCGCCAGCCGCTCGGCCTCGCTGGCAATGTCGGCCTTCTTGAGCTTCGCCAGCCGATTGACGCTCTCGGGCGCAAATTCGCCCACGGCTTGCAGAACCACAGCCTTCGGAACGTGTTTGAAATACCCCTCGGCGGTCGGCTGCCACCACGTGGCCATGTCAAGGCCCACGGCCTGCGCCAGTTCCGCGCCCGGCTGCTGCACCGTGGCACGCGGCGTCACCACGTCCACCGTCGAAGCCACGCACACGGCCAGCAGCTTGACCAGTTCGCCTTGCTCCATCTCCAGCAGCGCGGCGAACAGTTCGGCACTGTCCTCGGGCAGCTTACCGCTCCATGCCTCTTGCAGTTCGCGCAGGGCCACAGCGGCGGGCGACTCGGGCCAGTCCGGGGCCATGCCTTCCAGCCGGTCTTGCACTTTCAGGCTCACGCCCAGCGGCATATCGTGGCCGTAGTAGCGGCTCTGCAAGACGGTCTGCACCATGCCATGCACCAGCGCGGCCAACGCGACTTGCGGATGCCGGGCGGCTTCGATTTGCAGCGCGGCGGTGCGATGGGCGCTCAGGCGCTGGGCCAGTCGGTCGGAAATCGCTGCGGCCTTCGGCTGCATGTCTTCCTCGCCTTCGTCATCGTTCGCGGCATCTGGGTCGCTGAACCCTTGGCGCAGCCTTTCGAGCGTGCGCAGCGCCTTGGCCTCGGCTTCACGCAGCAGCCCCCGATGAATCACGGCCTCGCCGTTGCGGTCGATGGTGACGATGGCACCGGCTGCGGCCTTCACGTTCGCGCCGTATCCCTGCAAGCCTTCTTCCAGCGCTTGCAACTGCTCGCCCAGGGCTTCGCCTTCCTCCTGCAAGGCATCGGCCTTGTCCGCGTCGTCGGAGTCCGTCGCGGCATCAATGGCTTCGGCCACCTCCTGCATCTTGGCTTGCAGCTTCTCGATGCGTTGTGCTTCGCGCTTGCTCGGTTCGCGGCGCTCCCTCGGCGCACGCTGGAAAGCGTGCAGATCGGCATGGGTCATGCCCGGCGTGGCATCGGCCCAAGCCCAGCCCTCGGCCCTCACCTCGGCGGCGATGCCCGCCAGCTTGTCTTGCGCCAGCCGCTCCAGCAATGCGGCGTCGGTCAGGTACACGCCCGCATCGCCTTCCGCGAACAGATCACGGCGAACTCCGCCGCCCGCCTGCTCGTAGGCGTCCAGCCCGACGAAGCGCACCAGCGGATGCCGGTAGGCATCAATCTCGCGCTCGGTGAGGCGGTCGCGCAGGTCGGATGGCTGGCGCTGCCATTGCGGCGCATCGTAGAAGGCACTTTCCTGCGCGCCGTGGTCGTCGGTGATGGACAACGCCATCAACTGATCCAGCGTCACGGCATCGGCCCGATAGTCCGCCATCAGGCGTGGCGAAACATTCGCCAGCTTCAAGCGGCGCTGCACCACCAGCGGCGTGACGGAGAAATCCGCCGCAATGTCCTCGATGGGCCGGCCTTCGGCCACCAGCGCCGCAAAGGCTTCAAACTGGTCTGCGGGGTGCATGGCTTCGCGCTGCACGTTCTCGGTGAGGCTGGCGGTGCGTGCCGTGCCATCGGCCACCTGCAGGCAAGGCACCTGCCAATCCTTGGCGATGCGGTGTTTCTTCGCCAGCAGCTTCAAAGCTGCAAGGCGACGGCCACCGGCCACCACCTCGTAATGCTTGCCATCGGCGGATGCAATGACGATGAGGTTTTGCAGCAGGCCCACGCGCTGGATGGACGCCGCCAGTTCGGGGATGGGCATGCGCGGGACGGTCTTGCGCACGTTGCGGCCCGTGAGGCGCAGCACCAGCCGCGACAGCGGAACCAGAATCATGTGCTTGCTCGGGTCGGCGGCTTGCAGCACATTCGCGTCGCTGCTGGCTGCGGTGTTGACGGCGCGGGCTTCGGTGTAGGTAATAGCGTTCATGGTGAATCTCCAATCGAGTGAAACAAGGGAATGGAGGGGAAACCGCCCCTCCGGCGGAGGAACGGTCAAGCCTTGAGGGCGCGCATGCCATCGGCCAGCAGCCACAGGGCACGGTTCAGGCGAATGTCCGAATCAATGCCCTGCACGGGGCGGGTCTGCTGTCTGCGGCCATTGGCGGCGCGGCCATGCAATCCGCCCTTGGTCAGGTTCTCCTGCGTGCGGTTGAACACGCTCCACAGGTCGGGGCGGCGGTCGTCGAAGCGGCGCGGCATCAGGATTTGCGATTCCGTGATGGGCGCGGGCTTAGTCGGGTCGTCGTACTTGAGGGCCAGCGCGGCGCGGGCGAACACTTCCGATTCCCCGGCATCCAACGTGATGGCCTGCATGGATTCGCGCGATTCCTGCGCATGCTCGAAACCACTCAATACCTGATAGGCGCCCTCGATGACGTGCCCGGCCACGTCGCCTTTGTGGGGCACGCGCACATCGCCCACGGTGTCGCCGCAGACAAGGCCATTGCTGCAAACGAAGCGGAACATGCCGCCCAGCAATTGATAGCTGCTCGTGCCGTCGTGCGAGTTCAGCAGGATGATTTCGTTGGCTTCGCGGGCGTTGATCTGGTTGGCATGACGCAGGCGCAGCATGTGTTTCGTGTGCTCGCGCCGACCCTCGTTGCGCACGCGGGTCTGGCACACCCATGAAGGGTTGAAACCCCTCCTTGCGAAGCTCGGTCAACACGGCAGCCGTGGGGATGTAGGCGTATCGCTCGGAGCGGCTCTCATGCGGGGCATCCGCGAAGATGGACGGGGCCACCCTGCGAATCTGGTCATCGGACAGCGGGGTTTCGCTGCGCAGCGCGGGGGAGTGGGAAGCAAAACGGGTTGCAAGCATGTCGTTCTCCTGAACAAAAAGGCTGTTGAAGAAAACCGCACACCGGATTCCAAGATTCGGAGCCCAGCCTTTGTGGCTGTTCGGTGCGGTCGGCACGAGGAACCCGGTTGGCCCTGTTGCCACCGTCTTTCCTGAGTTCATCGCCCGCGGCCAAAGGAGCGCGCGGACGGGGGCCGTCAAGGAAACAAGCGCAGGGTGGGTGCGGCCCGCAGGCGCAGCCGAGGACACGGCCCTGCGCGCCTTGATGGCTCACGGGAGCGGGCTACAGTCGCGGACAAGGTGATGGAGTCAGGGAAGACGGCTGGACCTGGCAACGGTCCTCCCTGTGTGCCGACCGCACGGCAAGCGAAGCGCGCAGGCCCGGATCTGGAAGCCGGGCCGGAGGCGTCAGCCGAGCGGAGCGAGGGAACGATGGAAGCCCGAAGGGGGCGAGACGCCGTGGCCGAAGGGTGCGGCGGCTCGATGCGCTATGCGCACGACAGCGCGACCGGCCATGCCCCCTTGGCCGGGACGCCCACGCAAGTCACCCCAAACTTCAACAAATAAAGATACTTGTTGTAAATTGTGACTTGGACGGAAGTCGTATCTTTAGCCGCAAAGAAACATCAGGAGAAAAAATGACGCGTAGAGCCTTTTACAGCTTTCACTACCAGCCAGACAACTGGAGAGCTGCCCTGACCTGCCCCCTTTTGCCGTGCCATTCATAACGAGGAAGTCCGGGGTTGCAAGATTAGTTGATCTCGATGGTGGTTGAGCTGGTTTGAGCTGCATCGCCAGCGCGCTGGCGATGCAGCTCGGCGAACTTGGCCGGTGGCATTCGCCCGCAGCTGCTATGCGGGCGGACCTCGTTGTAGTCCTGGCGCCAGAGCGTGATGGCCGACCGGGCCTGCTGCAGCGTCTCGAACCACTGCTCGTTCAGGCACTCGTCCCTGAACTTGCCGTTGAAGCTCTCGATGTAGCCGTTCTGCATGGGGCGTCCCGGCTCGATCAGGATGTGACGGATGCCGTGGGCCTGCGCCCAGCCCATGAAGGCCCGGCTGGTGAACTCCGGACCGTTGTCGGTGCGCACGGCCTGCGGGTAGCCCCTGAACACGGCCGCTTGATCCAGCAGTCGCGTAACGTATTGCCCCGAGATTCCCCAGTCCACCGAGATGCTCACGCACTCGTGGCTGAAGTCATCGGCCACGGTCAAGCACTTGATGCGCCGTCCCGTGCTCAGGCTGTCGCTGACGAAGTCCATGCTCCACACCTCATTGACCGTCGTGGCCAGTTGCAGCGGCACGCGTTCGTTGGCGGGGCGTTTGACCTTCTTGCGCTTGCGCACCGCCAAGTTGGCGGCGCTGTACAGGCGGTAGACGCGCTTGTGGTTCACAGCCGGGAAGTGCGGGCGCAGCATGTCGTGGATGCGCCGATAGCCGAAGCGCCGGCGTGCATGCGCGATCTCGACGATCTTGCTGCTGAGCTCTTGGGTCATGGCATCGGTCTCGGGTGGGTGGCGGTAGCTGTCGCGGGAGAGCCCCACAAGCCTGCAGGCGCGCCGCTCGCTCAGATCGCATTGCTCGATCATGGTGGCGATGGCCGCGCGCTTGGCCTGTGGGGCTAGCGCTTTACCCCGAAGGCCGTATTCAGCGCGTGGATGTCCAGATGGGCCTCTGCCAACAGCTTCTTGAGCTTGTTGTTCTCGGCCTCGAGTTCACGCAGCCGCCGGGCGTCGGGCACGTCCATCCCACCGTACTTGGCACGCCATTTGTAGAAGGTCGCGTCGCTGAAGCCGCCTTTGCGGCACAGATCCTTGATCGGCAAACCGGCCTCGGCCTGCTTGATGAAACCGATGATCTGCTCCTCGGTAAATCTGCTCTTTCTCATGTCCGTCATTCTCCAAGTTGACGGACTTCGCTGCCATTACGCTGGTACGGCTGGGAGGGGGCAGGTCACAGGCTATCCGCATTGGGGCCGCATCGTCGCTCCCATCGAAACCGACGCCATGTTTGGAGACATGTGCTCCAGGGGACTGCGCATTGATGGACCTGAAATTGCGCGTATCCGCGATGCGGCACGTCGGCACGAAATGGTGGTTTCGATCGGCTTCAACGAAGGGACGGATGCGAGCGTGGGTTGTCTCTGGAACGCCAATGTGCTGATCGGTAGTGATGGTGGCTTTCTCAACCATCACCGTAAGCTGGTGCCTACCTATGTGGAGAAGCTATTCTGGGCGAATGGAGACGGTTCGGGTCTGAATGTAAGCCAGACGGCCCTTGGGCGAATTGGCATGCTGATTTGTGGTGAAAATGCCAATCCGCTAGCGCGCTATGCACTGATGGCGCAGGGAGAGCAGGTACACATTTCCAGCTATCCGTCTGTCGCACCTTCGCTGCATCCGGATGGGACTGGTGGTTATGACATCCAAGACGGTATTCGCATCCGCGCGGCAGCGCACTCCTTTGAAGCGAAGGTATTCAACATAGTTGCTGGGTCCCCGTTTGATGCAACTGCGCGCAAGTATCTGGAACGCATCGGTGCCGAGAGGCTCGCCTTGCTCGACCATGGATCACCCGTCGTGTCGATGATCACCGATCCCTCGGGAAAACCGATCTCTGAGGTAATGCAAGCGGATGAAGGTCTTTGCGTGGCCGAGATCGACCTCGCCAAGGCGCTTCCTGTCAAACGCATTCATGACGTAGTGGGTTACTACAACCGATTCGACGTCTTCAGTCTCAAGGTTAATAAGGCAAAAAATCTTCCAATCGATATTTGCAATTCAGGAAATGAGCAGGCGTTCTTGAAGCAGAACACATCGCCTGCCAGTGAGCACCCAGAAGGCGTCGACGAATTCAAGGCTACGAGGTAAGAGGGTTTAGACGAGATCGGCTACCGCAGGTAGTCAATCGACAGGAGGCAGAGCCTCAGTGCTGTTGTTCAACTGTGTTGTGCATTGCTGCCTCGTTGACACTATGACCGGTATGCTGGGCAAACAGCAGTTTGACGAAGAGAGATCCAGCTGCAGATCTCGATCGATACTCGTGCTGGCCGGTCAACCGTAATGCCGATCGTCGAGACTCGATACGACGTCTACTTCGTGGCCCTTTGTCTCGTAGCGCACAGCACGTACGTCGTGGACCACGATGGAGTCTCGTCTCAGCGAGAGAGTTGGATTCTGAGGCTTTGGTCCATGCCGGTAGGCCTCGCGCTCTGGATAGAGGATGCAAGGATGAAACCAGCGTTCCGGACCTTCTTCTTCGTATTCCCATAACGCAACCTCGGCCGTGGCCTGATCGCCATGAGCGTTTTCCACATCACTAGCCTTGCGAAACAGGACGACGTTGTCACCAGCCGGCGGTTCATCCGGGCGTCGATTCTGAGCAGAGGCATAGACAATGCCTTCGAGGTTTAACGCAAGGTGGGCGGCTAGGTAATCTGCAACAGCCTGTGTCACCAGGTAGTCCCGATCTTGAAGTTCGGGGACCACAGGGGCTGAGATGCGGTCCCCCAAAGTTCGGAGGAAGTCGCGTCGCTGTGCAGCGGCACGCGTGTTCGGATCAAACAGGCTGCTCTCGGGGCTCAGTTCAACCGTCGCCAGTCGCCGCAGATCCAACAGACGTATCGGACGAATAACGTCGAATGCGGCAAGCACTACTCGGCTGCCGACTGGCGGACGCACTTCAGCAATGCAAACTTCAGGCGAGGTTGCTCCGTAGAAAGCCGGCTGACCCTGCCCATTCATTCTTCCTGCCGCGCCAATGCCGGCGGCTGGCGATCCCAGCAGCCGTTCAGGCCACTTAAGCGCTTCAGTTAAGGCTCCGTCCGTCTGGAATACCCGTGCCCGATAGAAGGTGCTCAGGAGCGTTCCGGGTCCTGCCTCCACGACCACAGGCAAACCTTCCATGTTTCGATCATTGGCAAGTTCGCCGAAGATCTTCTCAAGCAGATGGATCGCCTGGGGATTGAAATAGCGAACGTCGCTACGGAGGCTCTCTTCCATCTCCCTCCAAGAGTGGCTGAGTTCCGCTGCCATGCTGGCTTTGCGAACAAACCACGGTTCATCGTCGCCATATCGCGATTCACCGGAACTCGGGTCGTGCCAGAGGCTTGCAAGGCTCTCAACTACTGCCTCAACGGCTTCTTGGGGCATGCCAGTCAAACGGGCGACCGTCGATGGTAGATCCTCCCCAGCGGGGGTGTAATTGAAACGCACCACCGCCATAGTATTGCTGGAGTCCTCGAAGAAGGTGTCGAGAACTTCATCGCAAAGCTCAGTCACCATCCATAGATCGGCTGCGCTTTTCGCGTCGCAATATTCGCAAGGGGTTTTATCTGAAGAGGCATCTTCGACAAGCCGCCGAAGAAACGTGTCGCCAATACAGCTTGAGCAGATGAAGCTCATAGATGAACCTTTAGAGAAAACCAGGTCGACAACATACCCTTAGCAAGAAATCTAGAGATTGTCAGAAGGTTGATAAGAAACGAATTCAACATCCAAGAGGCAGTAGATGAGATTTGCTACTCCCGCTCAATCACGCGCAGCAATGCGGTGCGACGCTCAGACAGCGGGCCAAATAATTGAGTTACATCATCGACGGACATGCCAGCTTGAAGAGAATCGAGAATGTCTGCCCAGTCCTGCATGATGATTTTGCGCGAGCCGATGAATTTTGTATGGTCATAGGGGGCTCGAGAAGAATCCTTGGCGCGCTTTGAGTGTGCTAACTGGAGATCAACGCGCTTTTCAGGATAGCCCAGCAAACTTAGTATCGTCGTCGCTGTTGAGCGGAAACCATGTGATGAGAAACGACCGGCGTAACCCATCCGCTTCAGAGCTTGATTGAGCGTTGTCGTCGACATTACTTGGCCAGGCTTTCGATAGCTTGGAAACAACGCCTTTCCACCACCAGTCAGAGCATGTAGTTCTCGCAGAGCGACTAATGCTTGTTTCGACAGCGGGACAATGTGTGGGCGCCGCATCTTCATGCGTTCGGCCGGAATAGTCCATACCGCTGCATCAAGATCAAATTCTTCCCAGGTCGATTTACGCAATTCGACAGTTCGGACATACGTCAGCGCCATTAGCTTTAATGCTAAGACCGTTGTGCGGTAACCACCCTCACCATCAACCCGATTCAGAAAATCGGGAATCTCGGCCCATGTCAGCGGGGGATTGTGGCGGACTTGCGGACGCTTCACCAACCCCTTTAGTAAGGAGGCCGGGTCGAACTCGCAGATTCCTTGAGCGGCAGCGTAGGAGAAAATCTGGCCGCACCACTGCCGGATCAAAATTGCGACAGTCTTTGCGCCTCTATTCGCCACCTCCTTGATTATCGGGCGGAGATGTGGCGCTCTAATGGTGCTGATCGGCAGCTTGCCGAGCTTTGGGAAAACGTCTTTTTCGAGGTAGGTTGTGACTTGCCCACGGTAGTAGTCACTCCAGTGTGCATTGCTGACGATCCACTCTTTGGCGGTTGACTCGAAAGTGTGTTCGTAAGCCTCGACCTGCAACGCGACCTTGGCCTTCTTTTCGACGATGGGGTCGATGCCTTGCCTGACAAGGGACTTGGCCCAGTCACGCTCTGCGCGCGCGAGCTCCAACGACACTTTGGGGTATACGCCGATGGAGTAGACCTGGGAGGCTCCTCCCAGACGATAGCGATACCACCATAGCTTGCTGCCGTTGGTTTGAACGCGAAGAAAGAGGCTTCCACCGTCACGAAGTTGGTAGACCTTCGGACCTGGCTGTGCTGTCTCGACCTTGCGAGCGGATAAGAGATTGAGTGCCATGTGTATAACGCCTCCACTTTGCCCCGTTACACACAGCATTACACACTTTAGCAGTGGATTTGTCCAGCTTTCAGTAGCCGTCCGCAGACACTCAACTCAATAAAATCAATAACTTATCTGAACTCAGTAGATGTTGTTGGATGTTGATGGACGCCAATGTTAGTTGTCTAGCATCAACAGCATGGGCAATCTCCTTGAGTCTTGGAGCCGCCGTGCCGGGGGAGCTATCTTGAGATGCGAACCTGTCACCGGTACCGGCGGCAGGATGCAGTTTTGAACCGCAACGACATGCCGCTTCCTAGCGGAAGCGCCACCACTGGGAAGTGAGGGTCGTAGCGAGTCGGGACATGATGAGTCGGGCTTGAAAACTGTGATGAGACGGGGCCTGTGCAACGGGACAGGCTGACTTCTGGGCGGATTCTAACGTGTCCTGGGCGAACGTGTCGAGTGCGGCTTTGCACGAGGACCGACAGTGCCCGCTTGCAAGCCTCGCAGACGCAGCCCCGCGCAGAGCATCCCGAAATGGGCTGGAGCGAACCTGCGGCCGGACGGCGCGCCGGCAGCGGCGACAGGCCATAGAAACGCCGATAGAATCGTCAACAGGCGGATACTCAAAAAAATATCGCCGTATTACCCAGTCCCTCCGTATCCGCCATTACATAAATCAACCGGGCGATAAACGATGCGCCTTCCCTCGATACAGGGTCTGCTTGCTTTCGAAGCTGTGGCACGGTTGCGCAGCGTCAATCTGGCGGCCGACGAACTCAGTATTACCCCGAGCGCCGTCAGCCACCGCATCCGCCAACTCGAAACCCAATTGGCGGTGCGCTTTTTCTCCGGCCGCGATTTCAATCTCAGCGTCGACGGCGTCACCTATCTGGCTCGCGTGCGGGAAGCCATCACGGCGCTGCAACAGGTGCCCGGCCACCAGAACGCACTGGCGGCACGCAGATTGCGCGTCGCGGTCACACCCACGTTCTCGCGCCAAATGTTGCTGCCTCGGCTGGCGGTTTTCTGCCACGCGCATCCCAACATCGAACTGATGCTGCAGGTGGCCACGCCCGTGCGCAACATGACGGTCGAAGAGGCCGACATCGAACTGCGCTTCGGCACCGGGCCGTTTCATGACCGAGAATGCCTGCCCTTGCTGGCCGATGAGGTCAGTCCGGTGTGCAGCCTCGATTATCTGCGCCGCCACGGGCCGTTCAACGGTTTTGCCACCGACGATGCCGTGTCGCGTGCCCAGTTGCTGCGCACGCCGCTGGAATCCTGGAGCACCTGGTTCAAGGCGCACGACATCAATCTGCCCGAACCGGCCATGGGCAACCAGTTCAGCGACCTTGGCCTGATGCACGACGCGGCCGCGGCCAGCCTGGGGGTGGCGCTGATGCGCCTGAAGCTGGGTAGATCGTGGCTGGCCAGCGGGCAGTTGGTGCGGCTGTCGACCCGCAGCGTGCCGTCGCCGAATGCATATTTCCTGTGCTGGCGGCCGGGTGCGCTCGAGCGCGTGGAATGCGCGGCCTTCGTCGATTGGGTGCGCCGCGCCATGGATGACTGAGCAGAAATTCGACCTGAATTGTTTTCAGGTCGAATAACGCGATTTTTCAGATTGCCGCTGGAAGCGCGCCATATAGTGTTCTCCCAGGCAACAGCATGGTCGCTATGGAGACACCGTAATGCGGACGCAGATTCGCGAGCCACGCGCATGGCCAGCCTGCTGTGGCAGCGCGACGGCCTGGCCGACATGCTGGGCGCCTTGTCGATCCGCCCTCCCTCTTCGCAACCCCCCTGCCAGCCCGCCACCAGGGCCATCACCCATGCGCTTGAATGACTGCCACAATTTCCAAGATTTCCGCCGCCTGGCCCGGCGCCGTCTGCCCAGGCCGATTTTCGACTACATCGATGGCGGCGCCGACGACGAAGTGACGATGCGCCGCAACACCTCCGCATTCGATACCTGCGCCCTGGTTCCCAACGTGCTGCGCGGCGTGTCGGACGTGGACCTCTCGGTCACCGTGATGGGACAGAAGCTCGACCTGCCGTTCTATCTGTCGCCCACGGCGCTGCAACGGCTGTTCCATCATCGAGGCGAGCGCGCCACCGCGGCGGCGGCCGAACGTTTTGGAACGATGTTCGGGGTCTCGTCGCTGGGCACCGTCTCGATGGAAGAGCTGGCCAGAAAGCACAGCACCCCGCAGGTCTACCAGTTCTATTTCCACAAAGACCGCGGCCTGAACCGCGCCATGATGGAGACTGCCCGGCAAAGCGGCATCAAGGTGATGATGCTGACGGTCGACAGCATCACCGGCGGCAACCGCGAGCGCGATCTGCGCACGGGCTTCACCATTCCATTCCGCCTGACAGCGGGTGGGATGTATCAGTTCGCGATCAAGCCTGGCTGGGGCCTGAATTTCCTGACGCATGAAAAGTTCAGCCTGCCGCAGCTCGATGCCCACATCGACATGAAGGGCGACTCGTTGAGCATCAGCCGCTACTTCACCGAGATGCTCGATCCCACGATGAACTGGGACGACGTGGCCCGGATGGTGGCGCAATGGAACGGCCAGTTCTGCCTGAAAGGCATCATGAGCGTGGCCGATGCCCGCCGGGCGGCCGACATCGGCTGCACCGGCATCGTGCTGTCGAATCATGGCGGGCGCCAGCTCGACGGTTCGGCCACGGGCTTCGACCAGCTCGACGACATCGTGCAGGCGGTCGGCCACCGGCTGGACGTGCTGATCGACGGCGGCATCCAGCGCGGCACCCATGTGCTGAAGGCGCTATCGCTGGGAGCCAAAGCGGTGGGGCTGGGGCGCTACTACCTGTTCCCGCTGGCTGCCGCCGGGCAAGCCGGAATCGAGCGGGCGCTGGGCCAGCTCAAGAGCGAAGTCGTGCGCGACATGCGCCTGATGGGCGCGCGGCGGGTGTCGGACCTGGGGCGGGAAAACCTGCGATACGTCGCCGTCGGGTAGCGCTGTCCTGGATACAGGGGTCTTTTGATCTATCGGTTCGGACACCCCAGCGAGGCATCGCAGCGCGCGGCCGGGCTGGGATTCGATTCCGGAAAGCGCCCTCCGGTCCGCCCCGCTCATGCTCGGCCTGGCGGGTTCACTCGAACCCGTACAGCCGGGCCGGGTTGTCCACCAGGATGCGCGTGCGCACGGCCTCGTCTGGCACCCAGGCGCAGAACAGATCGACCAGGTGGCCGTCGTCGGGCACCTGGCCTGGCGTGAACAGCGCGGGATGCGGCCAGTTGGTGCCGAAAACCAGGCGGTCCGGACGTGCCTGCACCAACGCCTGCACGATGGGACCGATGTCACGATAGTGCGGCGCGCCGCTATCCGAGCGGCGGTACCAGCTGGAGATCTTGGTCCAGCAGTCGTCGCGTTCGCGCAGTATCTTCAGCAGCGTCTGGAAACCCGGCGATTGCGGCCCCTGCGCGCCGCGCACCGCGCCCAGGTGGTCGAACACCAGCGGCACCGGCACGCGCAGCAGCTCGTCTTCCAGCGACACCAGTTCGTCGATGTTGGCCACGTGCACCTGCACGTGCCAGCCCATGGGCTTCAGGCGATCCGCCAGCGCGCCGATGGCGGCGGTGCCGCCATATCCTTTTACATGCGTGGACAGCCGCACGCCGCGCATGCCGCCGCGATCCAGGCGCGCGAGCTCGGTGGGCGTGACGTCCACGGACAGGCCCGCCACGCCACGCGCCCGGTGCCGGCCCAGCTCGGCGATCACGTCCAGCGTCAGCGAATTGTCGGCGCCGTACACGCTGGCGCTGACCTGTACCGTGCGGTCCAGGCCGACCTGGTCGCACATCTTCAGGTATTGCTCCAGCGTGGCCGTTTGCGGGGTGTACGAGCGGCCGGGGATCAGGGGATAGCGCGCCTCGTCCTGGTAGACGTGGCAGTGGCAGTCGGTGGCGCCGGCCGGCAGGGCCCAGGCGGGCCGGCTGGCGCGCGGCAGCGGCGGCAGGCAAAGAGGGGGGATGTCTTGGGCTTGCGGTTGCATGCGAGGTGTCCTCAATCGGCCGGCTGGATGTTGGCCTCTTGCGCGACCTTGTTCCACTTCACGGTCTCGCTGGCCAGGATGCGGTCGAAGTCGGCGCCGCTGCCGGGCAGGGCGTCCGCGCCCAGGTCGCGCAATTGCTGCCGCACTTCCGGCTTGGCCAGGCTCTCCTTCATGGCGGCGCTGACGCGATCCAGCACCGCCTTGGGCGTGCCGGCCGGGAACAGCACGCCGGTGGTGGTGCTGGCCTCGAAGCCGGGCAGGCCGGACTCGGCCAGCGTGGGCAGTTCCGGCATCACGCTGGAGCGCGTTTCCGTGGTCACGCCCAGGGCGTGCAGCTTGCCGGCCTTGATCTGCGCGAGGGTGGAGGCCAGTTGGTCGAAGGTCATGTCGACGTGGCCGCCCAACAGGTCGGCCACGGCCAGGCTGCTGCCCTTGTAGGGCACATGCAGCAGCTTGGTGCCGCTGAGCTTCTGGAACAGTTCGCCGGTCAGGTGCGCGGCGGTGCCCACGCCTGCCGACGCCATGGTCAGCTTGCCGGGGCGCTCCTTGGCATAGCTGATGAATTCGGCGACGGTCTTCACGGGTAGGGCGGCGCTGACGGCCAGGACCAGCGGCGCACGCGCCACGGTGCCGGCGGCGGCGAAGTCCTGGGTGGGCTCGAGCCTGGCGTTCGGATGCAGCGCTTTCAAGGCAGCCAGCGCCCCGGTCGAGCCCAGC
Source organism: Bordetella ansorpii (assembly GCF_900078705.1). Classification (GTDB taxonomy): domain Bacteria; phylum Pseudomonadota; class Gammaproteobacteria; order Burkholderiales; family Burkholderiaceae_B; genus Bordetella; species Bordetella ansorpii_A. The sequence continues at coordinate 2,742 of NZ_FKIF01000004.1, read as the reverse complement.
ACTGCGGTGTAGCCGTCCGGGGCGCTGCGCGCCACGAACTCGGCGCCCACGATGCCGGCGGCGCCGGCCTTGTTCTCGACGATGACAGGCTGTCCCAGGCTTTGCGACAGGCCGCTGGCCACGATGCGGGCCGTGGCGTCGATGTTGCCGCCCGGCGGGAACGGCACGATCAGGCGCAGGGGTTTCTCGGGATACTGGGCGTGGGCCGGCAGCGCGCCCGCACAGAGCAGCAGGGCGGCAGCAAGCCGAAGGGCGATCTTCATGGTGTCTCCGTTGTGGTTATGGACGGCCGCGAATCCTTGGCGTTCGCGCCGGGATGCGGCGGCGGCCCGGGGCACCGGGCCATGCCGCGCATTGGGGGGGAATCAGCCCGCGTACTTGCGGCTCAGTTCCAGCAGTTCAGGGGTGCCGACCAGGCCATTGAGGGCGTTGAAGTCGTTCATCTCGGGCCACATCGGTTCGGTGGTGCCATGCTCCTTCAGGCTGGCGAAATAGCGTTGCAGCTGGCGCGAGACGAAGCGGGCGGTGCCGCCGGGAAAGATGACGATGCGGTAGCCGCGTTCGGACAGCTCGCGCGCGCTGCGCACGGGCGTCTTGCCGCCTTCGACCATGTTGGCCAGCAGCGGCGTGCGCGACGCGAACTGCTTGCACACGGTGTCCATGTCGGCCGTACTGTTCACGGCCTCGATGAACAACGCGTCCACGCCACAGGCCAAGTAGGCCTCGGCGCGTTCGCGAGCGGCCTCCAGGCCCTCCACGGCCACGGCATCGGTGCGCGCCAGGATCAGCGTGTCGGTCGCGTGGCGGGCGTCCAGCGCGGCGCGCAGCTTGCCGCACATCTCGGCGGTGGACACCAGGCTCTTGTTCTCCAGGTGGCCGCAGCGCTTGGGAAACGTCTGGTCCTCCAGCTGGATCATGGCGGCGCCGGCGCGTTCGAACAGGCGCACGGTGCGCTGCGTGTTCAGGGCGTTGCCATAGCCTGTGTCGCCGTCGACGATGATGGGCAGGCGGACGCGGTCGGTGATGCGTTGCAGGACGTCGGCGGTCTCGGTGGCGGTGGTCAACCCCACGTCGGAGCGGCCGAGCTGCGAGTAGGCCACCGCGCCGCCCGACAGGTACAGGGCGTCGAAGCCGGCCTGCTCGGCGATCAGGGCGGTCAGGGCGTCGTACACGCCGGGCGCCAGCACCGCCTGGGGGCCGGCCAGGCGATCGCGCAGGGAAATGCGGTTCATGTCATCTCTCCCGAGGCCGCGTCAGGCCGCCTGGGCATCGCGTTGAGCGGCCAGCTGCGCTTCCATGTCTTCCTTCAGCACGCGGGGCTTCCAGGTCTCGAAGCGCATGCCCATGGCGGCGGCCTGGCGCTTTTCGTAGTCCAGGAACTCTTGCGTGATGGCGGTGCCGCGCACGCCGCCGCGCACCGCGCCGGCACGCGCGTCGCCGTAGTACTCGGCCCAATCTTCAGGCAACGGCTGCGAGGTGGGCACGGCCAGCCACAGGCGGAACAGGTGGCGTTTCAGGTCGGGATCGTCGAAATCCTCGAACGGCGTGCGCGAGTGCAGCGTGACGTAGTTGTTCAGCAACTGCATGTCGCCGCGTTCCAGTTCCATCGAGAAGCACAGCTGGTCGCTGGGCAGCAGTTCGTCCAGCAGGTCCAGCGCCTCTTCCTGTTGGGCCGTCAGGCGCGGCACCTCGGGAAAGTCGCGCTGCGCCGCCACGGTATTCTTGCGGTTGGTGCGCGCCGAGAAGTATTCGGGATGGTTGCCGAAGATGGGGCAGCGGTAGAAGGGCGGCTGGCTGGGATCATTGGTGCCCTGGTAGCTGTGGAAGAACGGGCTTTCCAGCACGGGGATCAGATCCGGGCGGCGGCGCCGCACTTCATCGCGCAGGGCCATGGAGCTGACCACCTTGCTCTGGCCGCCGGTCTTGGCGGTGCGGCGGCACAGCAGCGCGACCACGTCGCACGAGTCCTGGTGGAAGTCGAGGCCGGCATTGGTGTTGTAGCCGCGGCCCCCCTTCACCTTGTATTCCCCGCCCTCGTTGCGCACGTCGTTCATGACCTGGCTGGCGCGGTTCTGCGTACGGCCCACGCCCATGTGCAGGCCCATGCCCCAATACGCCAGGCGGGAATCCTCCTCGGTCCACTCGTCCACCGGAAAACCCTTGACCAGGCACATGCCCCAGCGGCCCTGCGTAATGGCGATGGCGCGGGTCAGGGCATCGCGGCTGACCCGCGGCAGGGGGAAGTCGGTCTGCTCCATGGCCAGCAGCGGCTTCGGATGCTGCTTGGCGTAGGCCAGCGCATCGCGCACGCCCTGGATTTCGTCGGCCTTGAGGCGAAGGATCCAGGAGGTGTCCTGGCTGGCTTGCTCGGCGGTCCAGGGTTGGGGGCGTTCGGACGGGGCGGCTTGCATGGGTGTCTCCTGCGTGGTGCGTATGGGGTATGCAGGGTAGTCTAAGCAACCGAACTAAATTAGAAAAGCGAACTTATTTGACAAAGTTCATAAGAAAATTTGATGTAGTGGCGTGCTGCGGCGCGGCGGGCCCGGCCGTTTGCCGTTTCACGGCCGGCGCCAATCGGCTGCACGGCTTGGTCCCCTCCGCCAGTAGCCGGCCAGCGCGGCCCGCCGTAGACTCAAGACCTATCTCTTACAAGGAGCGATCGATGACTTTCCGCATTCGACAGGTCAGGACGGCATGCGCGGCGCTGGCGCTGGCGGCCTGCGCAGGCGCGGCCTGGGCGCA
>NZ_FKIF01000003.1 GCF_900078705.1 Bordetella ansorpii | reverse complement strand
GCTGCACGTTGTGGGCGGCCTGGCCGATACGCTGGTGGATGAGCCGGTTGCAGCGGTAATAGGCGGGCAGGTCCAGCCGGGCATGGCTGGCCATCATTTCGTAGGTCAACGCGCGGATCTCGGCGATCTCGGCCTCGGTGGCGCGTTCGCAGGCCAGCCGGCACGACATCGCTTCGAGCCCGCCGATCACCTCGAAGGCTTCGCGGATGCTGGTTTCCGACAGGACCGCCACCTGCGCGCCCCGGTTGGGCGCCATCTGCACCAGCCCCTCGGCCGCCAGCACCCGGAACGCCTCGCGCAGCGGCGTGCGCGACACGCCCAGCAGGTCGCCCAGCGCGCGCTCGTTCAGGCGCGCGCCGGGGCGGAATTCGCCCTGGATGATGCGTTCGCGAAGCTGCTCCGCCACCGTGCCCGGCAGCGTGCCGCTGGCCACGGGCCGGACCGCCCGGGGGGCCTCGGGCTGCGCCGCCAGCACGGAGTCGGAGTAGGGGTTGCTGCTCATGGTATACAAAAGTGGCTATCTTTTTTCGCCACTATAAATCAGCAGTCCCATGCCTCATCATGGGTGAATACCCTCAATTTCCTTGATAAAGCAATGAGATAAAGTGAGGCCTGTATTGTCGAGGCGCAATGCAGGTGCCATCCGGAATCGTGGCCGGGTCGGGCTCTCGTGCGCGCTTTCCATTTTGGTATACCAAAAAACACCAAGAGGCCACGCATGTTTACCCTGGATCGCCATCCGTCCGGCCGACACTTCCTGCAGATTCCCGGGCCCACCAACGTGCCCGACCGCGTGCTGCGCGCGATCGACCGGCCGACCATCGATCACCGGGGGCCCGAGTTCGGCGACCTGGGCCGCGCCGTGCTGTCGGACATCAAGCAGGTGTTCCAGACCGAGGCGCCGGTCGTGATCTACCCCTCGTCCGGCACGGGCGCCTGGGAAGCCGCGCTGGTGAATACGCTGTCGCCGGGGGATCGGGTGCTGATGGTCGAGACGGGCCATTTCTCGGGCCTGTGGTGCCGCCTGGCGGGCCGCCTGGGCCTGGAGGTCGAGCTGATCGAGGGCGACTGGCGCCATGGCGCGGACCCCGCGCGGGTGCGGGCCAGCCTCGAGGCCGACGCGGCCCGGCGCATCCGGGCCGTTTGCGTGGTGCACAACGAGACCGCCACCGGCGTGGTCAGCGACATCGCCGCCATGCGCGCCGCGCTGGATGCCGCCGGCCATCCCGCCCTGCTGATGGTGGATGCGATTTCTTCGCTGGGGGCGATCGACTACCGCCACGACGAATGGGGCGTGGACGTGACCGTGGCGGGCTCGCAGAAGGGCCTGATGCTGCCGCCGGGGCTGTCGTTCAACGCCATCGGCCCGCGCGCGCTGGCCGCCGCCGACACGGCGCGCCTGCCGCGTTCGTACTGGGACTGGCGCGAGATGCTGGGCCCCAACCGCAACGGCTATTTCCCGTATACCCCGGCCACCAACCTGCTGTATGGCCTGCACGAGGCGCTGTCGATGCTGCGCGAGGAAGGGCTGCCGAGCGTGTTTGCGCGGCACCGTCGCCATGCCGCGGCCACGCGCGCCGCCGTGGCGGCCTGGGGGCTGGAGCTCGTCTGCCTGGCGCCGCAAGGCCATAGTCCGGCGTTGACGGCGGTGTTGATGCCAGGGCGGCAGGGCGCCGACGCGCTGCGCCGAACCATCCTGGAACGCTACGACATGTCGCTGGGGCAGGGCCTGGGCCGCCTGGCCGATCAGGCGTTCCGCATCGGCCACCTGGGCCATTTCAACGACCTGACGCTGTGTGGCACCCTGGCCGGCGTCGAGATGGGCCTGGCCGCGGCCGGCGTGCCGCACCAGCCGGGCGGCGTGCAGGCCGCCATGGCGCGGCTGGCCAGCGAGCCGGCGCCCGCCGCCTTTTATTGAATCTTCCCCTGACGAACCGCGGCCAGCATAGGAGCCCGCCATGAACGACACGCTGATGCAGCAAGCCATAGACTTCGCCAATGCCCACGAGAGCACCTGGGACCGCAGCGTCGATGGCGTATGGGGGGTGCATCAGCAGGACCCGCCGCCCTGGAACCGCCTGCTGGGACCGGTGCACGACCGCGGCCCCGTGTCGGGCGTGGTGGTGGTGGATGGCAAGACGGTGGCGTCCTGGGGCGAGCCCCGCCGCGCCGACCTGACCTTCAGCGTGGCCAAGCTGTACCTGGCCATCCTGGCCGGCGTGGCGCACGACAGCGGCCTGTTGCCCGACGTGGACGAACCCGTTGGCCGGCGCGTGCCCGGCATCGGTTTCGACGACGGCCGCAACGCCGAGATCACCTGGCGCCAACTGCTGCAGCAGACCAGCGAATGGGAGGGCGAGCGCTTCGGCGTATCAGACCAGGCAGACCGCTATCGCGCCGTCACGTTCGGCACGCCGCCCGGCGGCAAGAAGGGCGATGCCCGGCCGCTGCAGCGCCCGGGCACCTATTGGGAATACAACGACGTGCGCATCAACCAGCTGTCGTATGCGCTGTTGCACCTGTTCCGCCGGCCGCTGCCCGAGGTGTTCCGCGAAGCCGTCACGCGCCCGCTGGGCTGCAGCGAGGATTGGAACTGGGTCGGCTACGACAATGCCTGGATCGAACTGGATGGCCGCCGCATGCAATCGGTGCCGGGCGGGTCGCATTGGGGCGGCGGCATGTCGATCAGCAGCGTCGACCAGGCCCTGATCGGCCAGATGCTGCTGGACGAGGGGCGCGCGCGCGACGGCCGGCAGGTACTGTCGGCCGAATGGATCCGGGCGATGCGCACGCCTTGCGAGCTGGCGCCCTATTACGGCTTCCTGATCTGGCTGAATCACCAGGGCAAGGTGTTTCCCAGCCTGCCGGCCTCGAGTTTCTTCGGCGTGGGCGCCGGCAGTTCGTTCACCTGGGTCGAGCCCGAGCGGCGCATGGTGGTGATCGTGCGCTGGCTGAACTCGGCGCATGCCGACGCGCTGTTCGGCCGCATCCTGGCGGCGGTGGACGCGGACCAGGGTTGACCGGCCCCGGGGAGGGGCGGGGTCTGCCGAAGCAGCGGCCGCGCGGCCGCTGCGCGTGGCTGCTATCCTTACGAGATGGCCCCAGGCCGCGGCGCCCGGCGCATGCTCGCGTGCGTAAGGTGCCCGTAAGAGCCTGGCGATACGGTTGCGTGTCGTGAGAGAGCGTGCCCCTGGCCGGTTCTTCGGCCTGGCGGGCAATAAAAACGGCAGCACCAGAATCACACTGATCGGAGACCAACCATGTCCAATGCCATTCAATCCGTCCTGGTCGAGAACCGGGTGTTTCCCCCGCCGGCCTCGGCTGTCGAAGGCGCCGCCATTTCCGGCATGGATGCCTACAACGAGCTCTGCCAGCAGGCCGAGCAGGACTTCGAAGGATTCTGGGCCCGCCTGGCGCGCGAGAACCTGAAGTGGACCAAGCCGTTCACTGAAGTGCTGGACGAGTCCAAGGCGCCGTTCTACCGCTGGTTCGGCGACGGCGAGCTCAACGTCTCGGAGAACTGCCTCGACGTCCAGATCGAGCGCGGCAACGGCGACAAGGTCGCCATCATCTTCGAATCCGACGACGGCAAGATCGACCGGGTCACCTATAGCCAACTGCTGGCGCGCGTGTGCCGCTTCGCCAATGCGCTGAAGGAACTGGGCTACGAGAAGGGCGACCGCGCCATCGTGTACATGCCCATGTCGGTCGAGGCCGTGGTGGCCATGCAGGCCTGCGTGCGCCTGGGCGTCACCCACTCGGTGGTGTTCGGGGGGTTCTCGGCCAAGAGCCTGCAGGAACGCATCGTCGACGTCGGCGCCTCGCTGGTCATCACCGCCGACGAGCAGATGCGCGGCGGCAAGAAGATCCCGCTCAAGCCCGCCGTGGACGAGGCGCTGGCCATGGGCGGCTGCGAGGCGGTGAAGAAAGTGATCGTGTACCGCCGCACCGGCGGCCAGGTGGCCTGGAACGAAGGCCGCGACCTGTGGATGGACGAGATCGAGTCCAGGCAGGCCGATACCTGCGAACCGGTGGTGGTCGACGCCGAACACCCGCTGTTCATCCTGTACACCTCGGGCTCCACCGGCAAGCCCAAGGGCGTGCAGCACGCCTCGGCCGGCTTCCTGCTGTGGTCGCTGCTCACGGTGAAGTGGACCTTCGACGCGCGCCAGGACGACGTCTACTGGTGCACGGCCGACGTGGGCTGGATCACCGGCCACTCGTACATCGCCTACGGCCCGCTGGCCGCCGGCCTGACGCAGGTCATGTTCGAAGGCGTGCCCACCTATCCCGATGCGGGCCGCTTCTGGGACATGATCGCGCGCCACAAGGTCACGGTGTTCTACACCGCACCCACGGCCATCCGCTCGCTCATCAAGGCCGCCGACGCCGCGCCCGGCACGCACCCGCGGAACTACGCGCTGGATTCGCTGCGCATCATCGGCACGGTGGGCGAACCCATCAATCCCGAGGCCTGGATCTGGTACCACAAGAACGTGGGCCGCGAACGCTGCCCCATCGTGGATACCTGGTGGCAGACCGAGACGGGCGGCCACATGATCACGCCGCTGCCGGGCGCCACGCCGCTGAAGCCGGGCTCGTGCACGCTGCCGCTGCCGGGCATCGCCGCCGCCATCGTCGATGAGACCGGCGGCGACGTCGAACAGGGCAACGGCGGCTTCCTGGTGATCAAGCGGCCGTGGCCCTCCATGATCCGCAACATCTGGGGCGACCCCGAGCGTTTCAAGAAAAGCTACTTCCCGCCCGAGCTGCGCGGCTACTACCTGGCGGGCGACGGCGCGCAGCGCGATGCCGACGGCTATTTCTGGATCATGGGCCGCATCGACGACGTGCTGAACGTCTCGGGCCACCGCCTGGGCACCATGGAGATCGAATCGACCCTGGTGGCGCATGAGCTGGTGGCCGAGGCCGCCGTGGTGGGCCGCCCGGACGACACCACCGGCGAAGCCGTGGTGGCCTTCGTGGTGCTCAAGCGCTCGCGTCCCGAGGGCGACGAGGCGCAGGCCATCGCCAAGCAGCTGCGCGACTGGGTCGCCCGCGAGATCGGCCCCATCGCCAAGCCCAAGGACATCCGCTTCGGCGACAACCTGCCCAAGACGCGCTCGGGCAAGATCATGCGCCGCCTGCTGCGCGTGGTGGCCAAGGGCGAGGAAGTCACCCAGGACGTGTCCACGCTCGAGAATCCCGCCATTCTCGAACAACTGTCCAAGCCCCTCTGACCGGCCAGGCCGCCCGAGTCCCTGCGACAGGACCCGGGCGGCGGCCGATGACCGCGGGCCGGCTTGCATGCCGGCCCTTGCTTTTTCCTCTCCCGGAGTCTTGCAGTGAACCCCAGCAGTGCCGGCCGCAGCGGCCTGATCCTGATGCTCGTCACCATCCTGGTGTGGGCGGGCAGCTGGATCGCGATGAAATCGGTGGTTCCCTACATCGGGCCTTTCGACTTCGCGGCGGCGCGTTATCTGGGCGGGGCGGTCGTGCTGTTCGCCGCGGCCCTGGCGCTGCGCCGCCCGCTGGGCGTGCCGTGGCGGCTGACGCTGCTGGTGGGCATGACGCAGAACGCCGCCTTCCAGGGCTTCGTGCAACTGGGGCTGGGGCAGGGCGGCGTGGGGCAGGTGGCGCTGACCACCTACACCATGCCGTTCTGGGTGGTGCTGCTGGGCTGGTGGCTGCTGGCGGACAAGCCCTCGATGCGGCATTGGGCCGGCATCGTGCTGGCCGCGCTGGGCCTGCTGTGGTTCGTGGCGCCCTGGAAGGGCCTGGACGCCGGACTGCTGCCGATCGGCCTGGGCACGGCCGCGGGCTTTTTCTGGGGGCTGGGCACGGTGCTGGCCAAGCGCACCTTCGACAGGCACGCTCCCGATGTGCTGGTGTTTTCCGCCTGGCAGATGCTGATGGGCGGGCTGGCGCTGTTGCCCGCCGCCTTGCTGGTGCCGCAGAAGGCTATCCAATGGAACGCCACGCTGATCGTCGGCATGCTGTATGTCGTGCTGATCGCCACGGCGCTCGGTTACCTGATGTGGATGCTGGTGATCCGGCGCGTGCCGGCGTCCATCGCGGGCCTGTCCGGCCTGGGCGTACCGGTGATGGCCGTGCTGATGGCGTGGGTCTTCCTGGGCGAGCGGCCATCTGCCGACGAGGGCATCGCCATGGCGCTGATCCTGTCCGGCCTGTGGGTCGTCAGCCGCGTGGCCCGGCAGCCGCCCAAGGGCGGTGATACAGTCGCCCGGTGAGCGCCAGCCTCGTGCCGGCCCGTATCCCTTTCCGATTTGCGCCGGCCGGAGCGCCGAGCCGCTTCTTCATCTAGCCGTCCTGGAGCCAGCATGATCGATTTGCGTAGCGATACCGTCACCCGCCCTTCCCCCGCCATGTTGCAGGCCATGGGGCAGGCCGCCGTCGGCGACGACGTGATGGGCGACGATCCCACCGTGCAGCGCCTGCAAGCCGCGGTGGCCGAGCGGGCGGGCAAGGAGGCCGGCCTGTTCTTCCCGTCCGGCACGCAGAGCAACCTGGCCGGCCTGATGGCGCATTGCGGCCGTGGCGACGAATACCTGGTGGGCCAACTGGCCCACACGTACAAATACGAAGGCGGCGGCGCCGCGGTGCTGGGCAGCATCCAGCCGCAGCCGATCGAGCACGTCGCCGACGGCTCGCTGCCGCTGGAAAAGCTGAAGGCCGCCGTCAAGCCGGCGGACGACCCCCACTTCGCGCGCACCCGCCTGCTGGCGCTGGAGAACACCTTCCACGGCAAGGTCATCCCCGCCGGTTACATCAGGCAGGCGACCGACTGGGCGCGCGGCATCGGGCTGGGCGTGCACCTGGACGGCGCGCGCGCCTTCAACGCGGCGGTGGCCAGCGGCGTGCCGGTGCAGGCCATCTGCGAGCCCTTCGACTCGGTGTCGATCTGCTTCTCCAAGGGCCTGGGCGCGCCGGTCGGCTCGGTGCTGGTGGGCAGCAAGGCGCTGCTGGAGCAGGCGCGCCGCTGGCGCAAGGTGCTGGGCGGCGGCATGCGGCAGTCCGGCGTCCTGGCCGCGGCCTGCCTGTACGCGCTGGAGCACAACGTCGAGCGCCTGGCCGAAGACCATGCCAATGCCGAACGCCTTGCGCGCGGCCTGGCGGACATCGACGGCGTGCGCATCGCCGCGCGGGACACCAACATGGTGTTCGCCGAATTCGATCCGGTGAAGTGCAAGTGCCTGACGGAGGCCATGGCCCGGCAGGGCATCCTGATGCGGGCCGTCTACGACGGTCCCACGCGCCTGGTCACGCACCTGGACATCTCGGCGTCGGACGTGGATCGCGTGGTGGCCGCGGTGCGCGAACATGCCGGCCGGCGGCAGGGCGTCGCCGCCTGAGCGCACCCGTTTTCATCGCGCGAGAGCGGCCCGAAGCCACCGGCAAGCAGGTAACAATTCGGTAACCTCCGGTTCATGATGCATGCGTAGGATGCGAGCCTTCCTTGACCTCCTTCGATGCGCCTGACCCTGGGGCGCGTTCTCGAAGTCGTGCGTGTCCTAACCATGTTGATCGCGGTTTTGAGCATGAGCGCCGGCGAGCTGTCGGCGCAGCCGGCCCTCGGACGGGACCCGGCGCCTCGCCCTGGCGCCGTGGCGGACGAGGACGGCCCGGTCCTGGGGCCGATGCTTTTCGATCTGCCCAGCATGCCGTTGGCCATGGCGCTCGCGCGCTACGGCGAACTCACCCGCCGCTCGCTGCTGTACGAGACCCGCTGGGTATCGGGCCGGCATTCCTCGCCGGTGCGGGGCGTGTACCCGCCCGACGAAGCCCTGGCCCGGTTGCTGAGCCAGTCCGGCCTGTCGGCCCGCGTGCTGTCGCCCGAAGCCGTGTCCGTCGCCCCGCAAGCCGGCTCGGGCGCGCGGCGGGGCGCATCCGCCAGCCCGCGCGGCAGCGCCGCGCTGGCGCCACGGGCCTACGACAGCTACCTGCGGCAGCGCATCGCGGTGTCCCTGTGCGGCATGCCGGCCCTGCGCGACGATATGCCGCGCATCGTGTTGCGCCTGGCGGTCGGCGAGGCGCGCCGGGCCGAGTCGCTGCGCGTGAGCATCGAGTCCCGGCCCGCCCTGGAGCCTTCCGTGCGCGCGGCGATCTCCGGGCTCGATCTGGCGCCGCCGCCGCCCGACATGGCCCAGCCCATCCTGATGATGATCCGCCCGGCCGGCGGCGCCTGCGGCAGCCCGGTGGCGCGGCCATGACGCGTCCGAACCGCTTCAAGGGCGACCCTCCCGGCGTCCCGCACGACGGCCTCGCCCCCGCCGGTTCCGGGCAGGGCCGCCTGCAGAAACTGCTGGTCGAACGCTACGAGGCGCTGAAGGCTCAGATCGCCCATCGCCTGGGCGGTTCCGCCGCCGAATCGGCGGGCGATGCGCTGCACGATGCCTACGTGCGGCTGGCTTCGATGGAAAGCCTCGAACACGTGCAGTATCCGCGCACCTATCTCGTCAATGCCGCGGTCAACTCGGTCATCGACCGGCTGCGCGGCGACGTGCGTTTCGCCAGCGAGGAAGAGGTCGATGCCCTGTTCGAGACCGCGGCCGACGAGGCCCCGGGTCCCGACCAGGAACTGATGGACCGCCAGCGCATGCAGCATGCCTTCGCGGCCCTTGAATCCTTGCCGGTACGGCAGCGCGAACTGCTGCTGTCGTATCGCGTGGGCGAGGTCGATACCGAGACGCTGGCCCAGCGTTGGGGCATTTCGCCCGGCATGGTGCGGCGCGAGATCCGGCAGGCGCACAAGGCGTGCGTGGCCGCGCTGCAGAAGATCGATGCGGGAGGGACGGCATGACCCGCGATTCCGCCTTGCGCCGCCAGGCGCACGATTGGGCGCTCAAGCTCAGGACGGGCCGTCCCACCACCGAGGACGTGGCGGCCTTCAAGCGTTGGCGCGACGGCAGTCCGGCGCATGCACAGGCGTGGTCGCAGGCCGTGAAAGACTGGAAGACCGTGGGCGAGACGGCGCAGGTCTTCCGCGCGGCCCATCCCGCCAGCGCCTCGACGCCGGTGCGCCGCGGCCGGCGCATGTTCCTGGGCGCGGGACTGTCCGCCGCGGGGGCGCTGGCGGTGGTCGGGGCGATTCATCCGCCGCTGGGACTCTGGCCCTCGCTGCGGGAGTGGGGCGCGGACTATCGCACGCGCACCGGCGAGCAGCGCACCGTGCGGCTGGGCAGGCAACTGGACCTGGCGCTCAATACCCAGACCAGCGTCGACGTCAGCGAAGCCGGCGGCGTCGCGCGCATCGCCCTGATCTCGGGAGAAGCCGCGATCCTGGCCAACGACGCGCGTTGCGAGGTCGTGGCGGGCGCGGGGCGCGTGACACTGTCCGATGCCGACATCGAGATCCGGCGCCTGTCCCATGCACGCGTGCGCGTGGTGTGCCTGCGCGGGCATGCCGAACTGCACCATGGGGAACACAGCGTGCCGCTGCGGGCGGGCGAGCAGACCGTGTTCAACCGCGAGCGCGCCAGCGCGCCGGGCGCGGCCGCCGAGGGCCAGTCCGCCTGGCGGCAGGGCCGCGTGGTGTTCGACGGCATGCCGCTGTCCGAAGCGGTCGACGAGATCAACCGTTACCGGCCCGGCCGCGTGGTGCTGGCCGACAGCAGCCTGGCGGCCCGGCGCTTCACGGCCAGCTTCAACATCAATGCGCTGGACGAGGCCATCGATGTGCTGCACGAGGTCTATGGCGTCCCCGTGCGGCGCATGGGCGAACTGGTCCTGCTGGGGTAGGCGGCGATGGATCGGCGATTGTCCGATCCGTCCTCATTTTCCATGGCGGCGCGCGCGCCTCGCGGCGTCAGGCCCGTGGCCGGTCCGTCCGCCACCAGGCACGTTTGTCATAAAAAATTCACGCAAAACCGGTTCTCCGGATCGTTGCCAGAACGTCGAGTTCCCATCAGCACACCAAGGCTGCCCGGACTTCGCCGGGCATGCCGTTTCAACGGAATGGACCCGACATGACTGCGCATCGCCGGCCTGGCTTTCTCCCTGTTTCCCACGAACGCTCGCGTGCGGAGCCAGGCATGATGCCGATCCGCAACACCGCCTGGCGCCTGACGCCGCTGGCCCTGTCCATGGCGATGGCCGCCGTGGGGGCGGCGTTGCCCCATGGTGCGCAGGCGGCTGGCGCCTGGTTCGCGGCTTCGGGCGCGGGCAAGACGACCGCGGTGCAGAATCAGGGCCTGGGGCGCGCCGGCGGGCCGCTGCCCGGCACGGGCGCGGCCGCGGCGCAGCAGGCGGCCGCCAAGCAGAAGCTGGCGCGCTCGATCGACAACCTGAACCGCACGGCCGGCGCCATCGCCGCCCAGCAGGCCGCACAGGCCGCCGCGCGCAGCGCCGCCCAGCAAGCCGCTTCGGACATTCCCGACGGCCTGGCCGAGGGCGGCCTGAAGATCGACACCCAGGCCGCCACGGCGGGCTGGCTGAACGCCGCGGCCCCCGTGCAGACGGCCTCGGCCGGCAAGACCACCGTGACGGTGCGGCAGACCGCCGACCGCGCGATCCTGAACTGGGAGACCTTCAACGTCGGGCGCAACACCACGGTGGATTTCGCCCAGCAGGCCGACTGGTCGGTGCTCAACCGCGTCAACGACCCGAAGGCGCGGCCCTCGCAGATCCAGGGTGCGATCAAGGGCGGCGGCACGGTCCTGCTGGTCAACCGCAACGGCATCGTGTTCACGGGCACGTCGCAGGTCGACGTGCGCAACCTGGTGGCGGCGGCGACGGACTTCACCGACGCGCAATTCCAGGCCAACGGCATCTACGGCGCCAACGGCACGGGCCAGAGTTTCACCAACGCGGGCGGCAATGTGCGGGTGGAGGCGGGCGCGCAATTGAGCACGCTGGCGCCCACTTCCGTGACGCAGGGCGGCGGCTACGTGCTGCTGCTGGGCAAGGAGGTGCGCAACGCGGGCCGGATCGCCACGCCGCGCGGGCAGGCGCAACTGGCCGCGGGCGACAGCTTCGTCATCCGCAAGGGCTACGCGACCGACGGCAACACCTGGTCGACCACGCGCGGCAACGAGGTGTCGCCGCAGATGAACGGCCGCACCGACGTGGGCCTGGTCGAGAACACCGGCCTGTTGATGGCCGCCGAGGGCGACATCACCCTGGCCGGCCACGACGTGCGGCAGAACGGCGTGGCGGTGGCGACCACCACGGTGAACCAGCGCGGCACGGTGCACCTGCTGAATTCGGCCACGGACGCGACGGGCAGCGTGGTGCTGGGCGCTGCCGCCACGACGGCGGTGGTGCTGCAGGACGACGGCGCGACCGCGCTGGACAGCCAGCGCGCGGCGCTGGTGGTGGATTCGGCCACGCAGGACGGGCTGCGCGTGTACACCGGCCTGTTCGACAATCTGTCGGTGCTGTCGGACCGCCGCGACCAGTCGCGCGTCGAGATCGTCTCGGGCAATACCGTGGATGTCGCCGGGGGCAGCCTGACGCTGGCCACGGGCGGGCAGATCGCGGTCAGCGCCGCCAAGCGGGCGCAGGTGGAAAGCGGCGCGACGCTGGACGTCTCGGGGGCGGTGGGCGTGCAACTGGCGATGTCCACGAACAACGTGCAGGTCAACGTCCAGGGCAACGAGCAGCGCGACGCGCCGGTCAACCGCGACAGCGGCACGCTGAACAACTCGGACGTGTGGGTGGACATCCGCCGGCTGCTGTACGTGCCGGCGGGCACGGGCGGCTATGCCGGCGACCGCTACTACACCTCGGGCGGCCTGCTGGAGGTCAGCGGCTACCTGGGCACGCAGGGCCACACCATCGGCCAGTGGGCGGCCACGGGCGGCACGGTGGCGCTGTCGGGCGCCGAGGTGGTGACTCGGCCGGGCGCGATGGTGAACCTGGCCGGCGGCAGCTACGACGTGCAGTCTGGCTATCGCAACGTGACCTGGCTGCGTGGCGGCGACGGGCGGCTGTACACGGTGGACGACGCGCCGGCGGACCTCGCGTTCGCGGGCGTGTACCAGGGCTATGAAGACAAGCACGCGCGCTGGGGCGACGAGTCGTCGCGGTTTTTCCGCAGTCCGCTGATCGCGCCCGAGCGCGTGTACGAAACCGGCTACACGGTGGGCCGCGATGCCGGGCGGCTGATCGTCAACGCCCCGACCGCCATCCTGGAAGGCGCGCTGGACACCAGCGTGTACGACGGCCCGCGCCAGGGCGACACCGCCGACGCCGCGCAGCGCGACAGCTATCTGCGGTCGCAACTGGCGGTGGCCCGCCCGGGCGGCCTGGCCATCGGCCGGTACAACGCGCAGGGCCTGCAGGGCGGCTACGCAACCGATGTGAGGATCGGCGACATCGCGCCGCTGCGGGACGCGCCGGGCGTGGACGACGCGCTGCCCGAAGACCGCCTGAACACGGCGTGGCTCGATGCGGCGACGCTGAACGCGGCCGGGCTGGGCAGCCTGACGATCACCACGACGGACCGGATCCGCGTCGAGTCGCCGCTGCAACTGGCCACGGGCGGCAGCCTGAAGCTGTCCTCGACCACCATCGACGTGGCCTCGGCCATCACGGCGCGCTCGGGCAGCATCGTCCTGGCGACGTTCTACGACAGCCCCAGCGGCAAGACGCTGATGGCCGGCAGCAGCGGCGCGAGCCCGAGCATCGTGCTGCAGCCCGGCGCCGCGCTGGACACGCACGGCCTGTGGGTGAACACCTTGATCGATCCGGCCGGCACCGCCGGCCTGGCCTACCTGGACGGCGGCGACGTCACGCTGGATTCGTCGGGCGCGGTGACGCTGTCGGCCGGCAGCCTGATCGACGTGACCTCGGGCGGCGCGGTGCTGCAGAAGGGCAAGACGCGGGGCGGCAAGGGCGGCGACGTGACGCTGATCGCGGGCGATCCGTTCGGCGGCGGCGGCGCGGCGCCCACCACGCCGGAGAACGCCCTGCATGGCCTGATGACGCTGGATGGCGCGATACGCGCCTACGGCGTCAACGGCGGCGGCACGCTGACGGTGAATTCCACGGGCAACCTGCTGATCGGCGACATCGCCGAACTGGCCGGCGGCAAGCTGGCGGCGGGCACGGCCGCGCCGGTGGCGCTGAAGCTGGCCGAGGCACTGACCATTCCGGCGGGCGAACCCTTGCCGATGGCCTACTCCGTGACGTTCTCCACGCTTGCGCTGGACACGCCCTCGCCGGCGGCCGTCTCGCTGGCCGTGCCGACGGTGAGAACCTCCGCCGCCTGGGTCCTGCCAGCGGGGCTGGGCGCCGTCACATACGACCCGCTCGGTTTCTACAACGGCGGGGATGTGTTGCCGGCCAATTCCAAGGTGCTTGGCTGGAACGGCACCCTGCCCGCGGGCGGCGTCGTGCCGTCGAGCGTCTTTCCGGGAGGGATCTCGATCAATCCGTACACGACCACGCTGGCCGCGGGCGCGGTGTCGCCCACGCCCGTGGTCTACGCGGCCGGCACCGACATCGCGCGCGGCCAGGTGCTGCCGCAGACCGTCGCCATCACGCCGGCGCCGTCGCTGGATCAGGATTTCTTCACGGCGGGTTTCGCCAGGTACGACCTGAACGGCGGCCAGGGCGTGATCGTGGCGCGCGGCGCGCAGATTGCCCCGGTCATGCCGGTGTACCAGTTCACGGCCGGCGCCCGGTCGGCGCCCTTGGGCAGCGACGTCTCGGCGGGCCTGTCGGCCTGGCTGCCCTCGCTGTACACCGAGCATCCCGACACGGCCACGCTGACGCAGCGCGGCGGCGCCAGCCTGATCCTGCACACGATCACGCGCAGCGGCTCGAACGTCATCAACGGCGGCGGCGCGATGATCGTGGGCGAAGGCGCGGCGCTGACGGTCGATCCCGGCCAGTCCATTACGTTGGACAGCTTCGGTCCGCTGACGCTGGACGGCAGCCTGGTGGCCCACGGCGGGGCGATCGACCTGACCGGCGCGGCCATCGGCGATTCCGCGCAGACGCGCAACTTCGACAAGGCGGGCAACAACCTGGGCAACGCCTTGTGGATCGGCGGCAGCGCCGTGCTCGACGCGTCCGGCCAGGCGTATGGCGCGCTGGACCGCTACGGCCGCGCCTATGGCGTGGCCGGCAACGGCGGCACGATCACGCTGGACGGCGCCACCTCCTTCGTGATCGTGCGCCCCGGCGCGCAACTGAACGCCGACGGCGCCGCGCAGACCGTGGACATGGCGGCGGGCCAGGATCGCGGTGTCGCGCAGGCCCCGCTGACGCTGGCCGGCAATGGCGGCAGCATCGTTTTCAGCTCGGGCAGCGGGCTGTACCTGAACGGCGATTTCCATGCGCACGGCGAGGGCCCCGGCGCGGCCGGCGGCAGCCTGTCCGTGACGCTGCGCACGCTGTCTTATAAAGTGGAGCCCTCGTACACCATTCCGGACAGCGTGCTGGTGCCCAGCACGATGATGGTGACCCAGGCGGCGGCTGCCGACGTGCTGCCGGCCGATCAGGCGCCCGGCCAGGCCACGGGGTTGAGTTTCGGCTACGGCGCCCTCGGCGCGGACCAGGTCCGCGCCGGCGGCTTCGACGCGCTGACGCTGTATTCGGGCGACTATATGCAGTTCCAGGGCGACGTGAGCCTGGACCTGGCCCGCAGCGTCAGCCTGAGCGCGGCCTCCTTCACGTCCGGCCCGCCCGCGTCGTTCACCGTTCCCGAGCCGCTGGGCACGGCGCCGGCCGTGATCGATCCTTCGACGCCCACCGCCACGGGCAATGTGCGGATCGCGGCGCCGTATGTCCACCTTACCGGCGTGAACACGGCCATCCCCGACGGGTCGGTCAGCGGCAGCGCCGGCAATCCCATGCGCCTGATCCCGCTGCCCACGCAAGCCACGTTCGAGGCCGATGCCGGCCTGCTGGACATCGACGGCATGATCGCCTTTTCTTCCACCCTGCGTAAGTACGACAGCGCGACGTTCCGGTTCGTCCACCGGCCGTCGCCGGGTTTCAAGACGGTCCGGCTGGTGAGCCAGGGCGACCTGCGCTTTACCCCGACCGACGCGCCCAATGGCACGACGGTGCGCACGCCCTGGGACATCGAGTTGCTGGCCGCGCAGATCTACCCGACCACGGGCACGCGCGCCGCCGTGTATGCGGGCTATTACAACCGGGACTACGACGCGACGTTGACGGTAGGCCGCACCACGGGCACCGTGCCGGACGCGCCGCTGTCGGTGCTCGGCAACCTGACGCTGGCCGCGCCCATCATCGAACAGGGCGGGATCGTGCGCGCGCCTTTCGGGGCGATCTATCTGGGGGTCACCGATGAAAACCCCATCACCCAACGGATCGACCTGCTGCCCGGCAGCCTGACGTCGGTCTCGCTGGCCGGCGTGACCGTGCCCTATGGCGGCACGGTCGATGGCGTGACGTACACCTACAACGGCACGGCCGTGCCCACGCGCAGCCTGACCAACATGGACTCCAACGCGGTCACCATCCAACTGGCCAGCCGGGCCGTCGATGTGCAGGACGGCGCGACCCTGGACCTGTCCGGCGGCGGCACGCTGTCTGGCGCGGGCTTCGTCAGCGGCCGGGGCGGCTCGGTAAACGTGCTGACCACACCGCTGGTCAACGCCAACCCGGCCCACGCCGGCAGCCAGGCGGACAACAAGGTCTACGCCCTGCTGCCCGGCTATGCCTCGGCCTATGCCCCCGTGTCGCCGGAAAAGGGCGCGGGCGACCCCGCCATCGGCCAGCAGATCACGTTGACCAGCGCAGTGGGCGATCTGCCCGCCGGCACGTATACGCTGCTGCCGTCGAACTATGCGCTGCTGCCGGGCGCGTATCGCGTCGAACTGGGCAGGACGCTGCCGGCCGCGCTGCCGCGGACGGTCGCCCTGGCGGACGGCAGCTATGCCGCCTCGGGGTACGTGGGCATCGCGGGCACGCAGGTGCGCGCCAGCCTGCCGGCGCAGTTGCTGATCACCCCGGGTTCGGTGGTGCGCACCTATTCGCAATACAACGAGCAGAGCTACAGCGCGTTCCAGATCGCGCGCGCCCAGCAGTTCGGCGGCGTGCGCCCCCTGCTGCCCGAGGACGGCAAGAGCCTGATGCTGTGGTTCAACGCACCGGCCGAGGCCGGCACGGCGGCCCTGGCCTTCGACGGAACCGCGCTGCTGCAGGCCGCGCAGGGCGGCTATGCCGGCCAGGTCGCCACGCGCAACGTGGGCGAGCTCTACCTGGACGCGCCGACCGCCGGCTATACGGGCGTCTCGGTCTCCGCCGACGCCCTGAGCGCGATCGCCGCGCCGCGCCTGCTGGTCAACGGCCTGCTGCAGGTCATCGACGGCCGCATCCGCGTGACGCAGGCCGGCAGCAACGATCTGGTCGTGCGCGACGGCGTCACGCTGACGGCCGGCGAGATCATGCTGGTGGGCGGCAACATCACCCTCGGCCGCGATGCGATGCTGTCCACGGTGGGGCAGGGCGCCGGGTTCTTCGACACCGCCAGCACCGGCCTGGCCTATGAGGCATGGGCGACGGCGCTGGCGCTGTCCAACGGACAGGCCGACTTCATCACGTCGAGCAACGGCGGCGCCGGCACGATCACCGTCAGCGAAGGCGCCTCCCTGTACGGCGAAAACACGCTGGCCTTCGCCACCAAGGGGCAGGTCAGCCTGGACGACGGCGCGCACTTCGGCGCACGCCGCATCAACCTGGCGGTGAACAGCCTGAACATCGGCAGCACCGAAGCCATCGCCGCCGCGGGCTCGCCGGCCGGCACCGTGTTCGACCAGAGGCTGTTCGATCTGCTGTTGCATGGCGATCCCCTGCACGGCGCACCGGCGCTGGAGCGCCTGATCCTGACCACCGGCAACGCCATCAACCTGTTCGGCACGACCCAGCTCGACGCGCGCGGCACCGGCGTGAACCTGGTGCTCAACGCCTCGGCCCTGTACGGGTACGGCAGCGACGGCGACCAGGCCATGCTGGCGGCGGACCGCCTCCAGTGGAACGGCGTGGCGGGCGTGAACCCGCCGGCCATCACGGCGGGCGGCGCCGGCACGGGAAGCGGCACGCTGACGCTGCGGGCCGACGAGATCGCGCTGGGACAATTCCTGTCCCTGGACAACAGCGTGATCAGCCGCACCGCGTATGGCTTCGCCAACGTCGATCTGGATGCGGGCCAGCGCATCGTGGCCGCCGGCAGCGGCGCGCTGTATGTGTACCAGGCGCCCAGCACGGCCGCCGGCGCCGTGTTCGGCAAGAGCGGCAAGGGCGGCAACCTGACGCTGCGCACGCCGCTGCTGACGGGTATCCAGAAGTCGATCGCCGCGTATACGGCGGGCGGGGCGTTGCGGGTGGTGGCCCCCGATGGCGTGGCGCCCAGCACGGCGGCGTCCACGGTGGCCGGGGCCGAGATCGACCTGTCGGGCGACAGCGTGGCCATCGGCAGCGCCATCCTGCTGCCCAGCGGCAAGCTGGTCGTCAACGCGCAGCACGACATCGCCTTGCAGGACGGCAGCCGCATCGACCTGCGCGGCGTGCCGTCGATGATCCAGAGCGCGACGGTCTACGGCTTCGGCGGCGATGCGATCTTCACCAGCGCGCAGGGCGGCGTCGCCCAGGCGGCGGGCGGCACGATCGACGTGTCGGCCACCCACGCCGATGCCGGCACGATCAGCGTCAGCGCCGCCGACGGCGCCGTGGCGCTGGCCGGCGTGCTGAACGGCGCCGCCGACGACGGCTACACCAGCGGCGCGTTCGACGTGAAGGCCGCCACGCTGGCCGACTTCGGCGGCCTGAACGCCAGGCTGACGCAGGGCGGCGTGCTGCAGGCGCGCAGCTTCGCGCTGACCACGGGCGACCTGATCCTCGGCGATGGCGTGAAGGCGCACACCGTCGAGGTATCGGTGGACGAGGGCAGCCTGACGGTGGCCGGCCTCATCGACGCCAGCGGCGCCGCGCCGGGCACCATCCGCCTGTCCGCGAAGAACGGCCTGACGCTGGCCGCCAACGCCATGCTCGACGCGCACGGCACCGCGCTGCAGACCGACAGCTACGGCGCGGCCATCGAGGCGCTGAACCGCGGCCACATCGAACTGGCCGCCACGGGCGGCACGTTGACGCTGTCGCGCGGCGCGACGCTGGATCTGTCCACGCCCGACGGCGTGGCCTACGGCGACGTGCAGCTCTTTGCGCCGCGCACGGGCGAGACTTCGGGTGACCTGGCCATCGACGCCGCGGGGCCGTTCACCCTCCGCGGCGCGCACGGCGTGGCGCTCAACGCCATGTGGACCTATGACCTGCCGGGCGGCAGCGTCATCACCCAGGGCACGCTGAACGGCTACGACGCGCAAAGCCAGGCCTTCATCGCGGCGGCCTATGGCGGCAACGCCAGCGCAGGGGCGCTGAGCACCACGCTGCGCGGCAAGCTGGCCGGCCTGCTGGCACAGGGCGAGGCCTTCCATCTGCGCCCCGGCGTGCAGATCACCTCCAGCGGCGACCTGTCGACCTCCGGCGACATCGACCTGGCCGGATACCGCTACGGTCCGCATGCCGACCGCGACACGGCCTCCGCGTTCTATGGCGCGGGCGAGCCCATGTACCTGTCGATCCGGACGGCCGGCAACCTGGACGTCAAGGGCAGCCTGTCCGATGGGTTCCAGGCGGTGCCGGGGATTCCGGGGGTATATGCCGACATCGACGTGCCCGGCAGCGGATTGTTCCAGCGCTACTCCAACAGCGGCTACACGTACTGGCAGGACAGCGGCACGGAAGTCACCCTGGGGGCGGACTGGCTGATTCCCACCACCGGCTTCTACGCCTGGTGGATCAACACCTGGTGGGGCCCGCTGTTCGACACCAGCGGCAATCAATACTATCCCGGCTCGCTGGTGCGCGCGGGCACGACGCTGAACCCGCGCACCTCGGGCAACTACGGCACCATCGCCTTCGATGCGTCCGACCTGCCGAGACTGCAGGTCGCGGTGAGCCCGGCGGTGCCCGGGTCGGCCGCCACGTCGCCGAAGGCGGCCATGCTCGCGGCGGGCTCCCTGTCCGCCTCGCTGCGCCTGGTGGCTGGCGCCGACCTCGGGTCGGCCGATAGCCGCGCCGTGCAGTCCGCGGCGGCCTTGAATGGCGGCGGCAACCTGCGGCTGAACGACCCGGCCTACACCTCCGCCGGCAACGGCTCTTCCTTCAGCGTGCTGCGCACGGGCGCCGGCAGCCTCGATCTGCTGGCCGGCGGCAGTTTCAGCGAGGCCACGCCCTACGGCGTGTACACCGCGGGGACGCAGTCCGCCGCCGTCCTGGCGGCCGACGGCAGCAACCCGTACGACCTGATGGGGGCCTCGGGCGCGGGCCATGCCTGGTATCCGGAACAGGGCGGCGATCTGCTGCTGAAGGCGGGCCTGGACGTGCGGGGCTTCATCCAGACCAGCGACAACTCCCGGCGTTTCGTCGACAGCGATCTCACCAGCAACTGGCTGTGGCGCCAGGGCGCCAGCGCCGTCTCCGACGATCTGGGCGCGTGGTGGATCAACTTCGGCGCCTCCGCCAACACCAACCCCGCCGTCCATGCGCCGTTGCTGAACGCCCTGATCGGCTTCCAGGGCATCGGCACGCTGGGCGGCGGCAATGTGTCCGTGATCGCGGGACGCAATGCCGGCACCATGGACGGCACGGGCAGCGCCGTCTCCAGCGGCCTGGACCTGGCGGCGGCCTCGACCGGACGCGTCCTGGCCGACGGTTCGCTGCTGCAGACCGGCGGCGGGAACATCGTGGTCAAGGTGGGCGGCGCGCTCAACAGGATGACGCCGGTCAACCCATCGACCTATACGTCCGACTACTACGGCGCGATCACCGCGCTGCGGGGCGACGTGGTCATCGACGCCGGCAGCGTGGGCGCGATCGCCCAGAACCCGTTCGCCGCCAACTGGACCTCGTACGACCCGCGCACGCTGGACGTCGCCACGCTCAAGCGCGCCCTGTTGGCGCAGGGGCCCGCGGTGCTGCCGGGCGACGGCAGCGTCGTCGTGACGGCGCGTGGCGACCTGGTATTCGGCGGGGCGGGAGATCCCGGCATGACCGCTTCGGCGGACCGTGACCAGTGGTGGTACACGCCGGCGGGGGCGGCCATGCCCGTGCGCGGCGCCCTGACGCAATTCACGCTGTGGCAGCCGGACACGGGCATCGCCCTCTATTCCGCGGGCGGCGACGTCACCCCGCAGAGCGGCCTGTCCGCCTCGCTTCAGAACGCCGGCAATTTCTTCCCCGGCACCTTGACCGTGGTGGCCGCCAACGGCGACATCCGCTTCGGCGAGCCCACGTCGGCCGCCAGCGCCACGGCCTCCCTGGAGCTGATCCCTTCGGCCCAGGGCCAGCTCGACCTGCTGGCGGCCGGATCGATCTACGGATCGGCGCACGTGGTCGCCATGTCGGGCGCCGATCCGGCCAGCCTGGCCACGCCGCTGCGCCCCGTGACGACCATCGGCAATCGCAGCAACGCCACGCAGGACGCCGCCTATATGGCGGACGACGGCCGCCTCAATCCGCTGGCCTTCGGCGAGGATACGCCGACCGGCAAGCTGCATGCCGACGATGCGCGGCCCGCGCGCGTCTATGCCGGCGTGGACATCGACGACCTGGTCATCGGCGAAGCGCAGACGCTGATCGCCAATGTGGGCCAGGGTTTTTTCCCCACGCATACGACCTGGTACGTCGCGGCCAAGCCGTTCGAGGTGATCGCCGGACGCGACATCGTCGGCACGGGATCCACGCCCAGCGTATTCGCCAACAACGGCGCGAACGACATCACCGTGTTCCAGGCTGGCCGCGACATCCTGTACCAGTCCATCGTCATCGCCGGGCCAGGGCTTCTGGACGTGCGGGCCGGCCGCAACATGAACCAGGGCTACTACGGTTCCCTGGATAGCGTGGGCCCGCTGTACGGGGTGAACAGCGCCAGCCGGTCCGGCGGCGCGGGCATCGCCGTCTCGGTGGGCGCGGGTGCGCAAGGCCCGGACTACGCCGACTTCGCGCGCCTGTATTTCGACGCGGCCAACCAGGCGGACCTGACGGCGGGCCACACGCTGGCCGAGCAGCCAGGCAAGGTGGCGCATGCCTACGCGGGCGAACTCGGCGAGTGGCTGTCGCAACGCTACGGCTACGCCGGTTCGCCGGATGAGGCGCTGGCCTACTTCCTGGCCTTGCCCGCCGCGCAGCAGGGCATCTTCGTGCGCCAGGTGTATTACGCCGAACTGACCGCCGGCGGCCGCGAGTACAACGATGAGGCCGGCCCGCGCTACGGCAGCTACCTGCGCGGCCGGCAGGCCATCGCGGCGCTGTTCCCGGCGACGGATGGGGCAGGCAACGCCCGGTCGTACACCGGCGACCTGACGATGTTCAGCGGCATGGGCAAGCTCCCTTCGGGCACCACGGCGCTGCTGGACAGCGGCATCCACACCGAATTCGGCGGCGGCATCCAGATCCTGAATCCGGGCGGCCGCACGCTGATCGGCGTGGAAGGCATCACGCCGGGCTCGGGCGCGGGCCTCATCACGCAGGGGTCGGGCAACATCGACATCTATTCGCTGGGCAGCATCCTGCTGGGCCAGAGCCGCATCATGACGACCTTCGGCGGCGGCATCCTGGCGTGGTCGGCCCAGGGCGACATCAACGCGGGCCGGGGCGCCAAGACCACCGTGGTCTATACCCCGCCGCGCCGGGTGTACGACAACGTCGGCAACGTCACGCTGTCGCCGCAGGCGCCGGCCACGGGCGCGGGCATCGCCACGCTGAACCCGATTCCGGAAGTGCCGCCTGGCGACGTGGACCTGATCGCGCCGCTGGGCACGATCGACGCAGGCGAGGCGGGCATCCGCGTCTCCGGCAACGTCAACATCGCGGCGCTGCAGGTCGTCAACGCAGCCAACATCCAGGTGCAGGGCGATTCCAAGGGCATCCCGGTGACGGCGGTAGTGAACACCGGTGCGCTGACCAACGCCAGTTCGGCGGCCACCAGCGCGGCCACGGCGGCGCAGGACGCCGTGTCGCGCTCGCGGGCCGCGGCCCAGAAGGCCTTGCCGTCCATCATCAGCGTGCAGGTGCTGGGCTTCGGCATGTCCGACGGCGGTGGCACGCCGGCCGCGCCGGCTGGCGGGCCGGGGGCGAGTTCGTCGGGGGCCGCCGGCTATCGCGCCGCCGGCATGGTGCAGGTGCTGGGACACGGCAGCGATCCGGCCCAGGCGGCCAGCCTGACGCCGGGCGAGCGGCGCAGCATGGGGTTCTGACGGCCGCGCCTGCCGGCCGGCGCCTCGTTGCAGGCGTCGGCCCGCGCGCGGCGCCGGGTCAGCCGGCCTCGATCAATGCGGCGTAGCCTGCGCGCGAATCCGGCCATTGCAGCGCCAAGCCACTGGCGCGCAGCCGTGCATTGGACAGCCGCTTGCTGCCCACGCCCGGCGGCGGCGGGCCGTCGGCGGGGGCGGGCGCCCCCAACAGCTCGGCCAGATGGCCGTACAGCACGTGCAACGGCAGGGGGGTGTCATCGCAGCCGATGTACACGGGTTCGACCTCGGGCGCGTGCAGCAGGTGCGCCACCGCGGCGGCGGCATCGTCGATGTGCATGCGGTTGGCCCAATGCGGCGGATCGTGCGGCGCGCGGGCCTGGCCCGCGCGGATGCGTTCGAGCAACTGCGTACGCCCCGGGCCGTACAGCCCCGCCAGGCGCAACGCCGTCGCGGGCAAGCCCTGCCGGGCCAGCCACTGTTCGGCCCGCAGCAGGATCTCGCCATTGAACCCCTTGGGTTGCGTCGGCGCGCTTTCATCGATCCAGGCGCCGTCATGGCCGCCGTACACCGCCGATGACGAGACGAACACCGCGCGTTCGAGCCGCGCGCGGTCCAGCGCGCCGAACACGTGGGGCAGGGGATCGGTGAAGACGCGGGCATAAGCCTGCGGGTCGCGCTTGCCCGGCGAGGGCAGCCAGGCCACGCGGGTGATGCCGTCCGGCAATCGCGCCAGCTGATCGGGCTGGCCCAGGTCGGCCCGCAGCCAGCGCAGGCCGGCGGGCGCCCCGGCCGGCGGCGCCGAGCGGCGCAAGGCCCAGACCTCGTCGCCGCGCGCCAGCAGCAGGCGCGCGGCGCGCATGCCGAGGTCTCCGCAGCCGACCATCAAGATGCGTTCCATCCGCGTCCCCTTGGAGAATGAAACCGCCGCGCGGCCAAGGCGCGGCGGGGCGTCGTCACATGCCGCTGTAGACCGGGCCTTCGCCGCCTTGCGGCGCCACCCAGACGATGTTCTGGGTCGGGTCCTTGATGTCGCAGGTCTTGCAGTGCACGCAGTTCTGCGCGTTGATCTGCAGCTTGTCCGCGCCGTGGTCGTCCTTGATGAACTCGTACACGCCAGCCGGGCAATAGCGCGCCTCGGGGCCGCCATATTGCGCCAGGTTCACGGACACCGGGATGGTCGGATCCTTCAGCGTCAGGTGGACCGGCTCGTTCTCGTCGTGGTTGGTGTTCGAGATGAACACCGAACTGAGCTTGTCGAACGTGAGCTTGCCATCGGGCTTGGGGTAGTCGATGCGCGCGCACTGCGCGGCCGGCTGCAGGTAGGTGTGGTCGGCCTTGGTGCGGTGGATGGTCCAGGGGAAGTTGCCCTTGAGCAGCCATTGTTCGACGCCCGTCATGATCGTGGCGACGGTGCGGCCCTTCTTGAACCACTGCTTGAAGTTGCGCGCCTTGTGCAACTCGGCGTGCAGCCAGGAGGCGTCGAAGGCGGCGGGGTAGGACGTGAGTTCGTCCTGCTTGCGGTCGGCGCCCAGGGCCTCGAACGCGGCCTCGGCGGCCAGCTTGCCGGTCTTGATGGCGGCGTGGCTGCCCTTGATGCGCGAGGCGTTCATGAAGCCGGCCTCGCAGCCGACCATGGCGCCGCCCGGAAACACCAGCTTGGGCAGCGACAGCAGGCCGCCCGCGGTGATGGCGCGCGCGCCGTAGGCGATGCGCTTGCCGCCCTCGAACGTGGTGCGGATGGCCGGGTGCGTCTTGTAGCGCTGGAATTCCTCGAACGGCGACAGCCAGGGATTGGCGTAGTCCAGGCCGACCACCATGCCGACCGCCACCAGGTTGTTGTCCAGGTGATAGAGGAACGAGCCGCCGTAGGTGTCGCTGTCCAGCGGCCAGCCGGCCGTGTGGATGACCAGGCCGGGGCGCGACTGCGCGGGATCGACTTCCCACAGCTCCTTGATGCCGATGCCGTAGGACTGCGGATCGCGGCCTTCGTCCAGCTTGTAGCGGGAGATGAGCTGGCGGCCCAGCTGGCCGCGCGCGCCTTCGGCGAACAGGGTGTAGCGGGCCAGCAGTTCCATGCCGGGCTGGTAATGGTCGGTGTGCGAGCCATCGCGCGCCACGCCCATGTCGCCGGTGGCCACGCCGCGCACGGCGCCCGCCTCGTCATACAGCACCTCGACGGCGGCGAAGCCGGGGAATACGTCCACGCCCAGGCTCTCGGC
Organism: Bordetella ansorpii; assembly: GCF_900078705.1. Lineage (GTDB taxonomy): Bacteria > Pseudomonadota > Gammaproteobacteria > Burkholderiales > Burkholderiaceae_B > Bordetella > Bordetella ansorpii_A. Next base: position 300,715 of record NZ_FKIF01000003.1, on the reverse strand, counting down.
CTGTTCGCCCAGCCACTTCACCACGTCGCCCAGGCGGACGATGTAGTTGCCCTCGTTGTGGAAACAGGCCGGCAGCATCCAGTTGGGGGTGCGGCGCGCGCCGGTGGGCGACAGGAACAGGAACTGGTCTTGCGTGACCGGCACGTTCAGCGGCGCGCCCTTTTCCTTCCAGTCGGGGATCAGCTCGGTCAGAGCCAGGGGATCCATGACGGCGCCGGACAGGATATGCGCGCCCAGTTCGGCGCCTTTCTCCAGCACGCAGACGCTGACCTCGCGGTCTTTCTCGGCGGCGAGCTGTTTCAGGCGGATCGCGGCGGCCAGGCCGGCAGGCCCGCCTCCCACCACGACCACGTCATATTCCATTGATTCCCGTTCTGACATTGCAGCGTTCCCCTCTATGGCTTCGATATGGCAAGAAGTATCATCGACGATTGTATTGCAGCCGGCGGAGCCCGTCGGCGCGCGCTTCCTTCTTCAGGAGTCCTCCGTTTGTCCGCCGACTTCCCGACGATGCGCCTGCTTGCCGAAGGCGACACCCATCATGTCGATCTGCCCTTGCGCTGGGGCGATTCCGACCCCCTCAATCATCTCAACAACACGGTCTACTTCCGCCTGATGGAAGAGGCGCGCATGCGCATCCTCTACGGCGCGGGCATGGCGCTGCCCGGCCCGGGCGCCGGCGCCATCCTGGCGCATGCCTCGTGCGACTTCATGCGGCCGCTGACCTACCCGGCCGACGTGCGCGTCACGCACCGGGTCGCGCGCATCGGCCGATCCAGTATCGAGTTCGAGCTGACGCTCGCGAAGGTGGGCGACGAGGCCGCCATCCATGCGCGCGGCCGCAACGTGCTGGTGTGCATGGATTTCGTGGCCAACCGCTCGCAGCCGTGGCCCGAAGAACTGCTGGGCAAGTTCGGCGCGCAATTCCGGCCCGCGGCCTGAATGGTGCGGCGCGGCACCTGCCGCTACAATCGTCTGCAAAATGAACTACGCGGCGCTTCGCACTGGCGGGCGCCTTTCGTACGGTTTCGAACGCTATAAAGGAGCTGGAGCAATGGACAAGGTTTATGCAAGCGCCGCCGAGGCGCTGGCAGGCGTCGTCAAGGACGGCCAGATGATCGCCGTCGGCGGTTTCGGGCTGTGCGGTATCCCCGAGGCCCTGATTGCCGCGTTGCGCGATTCGGGCGTGAAGGACCTGACCTGCATCAGCAACAACGCCGGCGTCGACGGTTTCGGCCTGGGCCAGTTGCTGACCACCCGCCAGATCCGCAAGATGATCGCCTCCTACGTGGGCGAGAACAAGGAATTCGAACGCCAGTACCTGGCAGGCGAACTCGAACTCGAGTTCACGCCGCAGGGCACGCTGGCCGAGAAGCTGCGCGCCGGCGGCGCCGGCATCCCGGCCTTCTTCACCCGCACCGGCGTGGGCACCATCGTGGCCGACGGCAAGGAAATCCGCGAGTTCGACGGCGAACAGTACGTGATGGAACGTTCGCTGGTCCCCGACGTGTCGCTGGTCAAGGCCTACAAGGCCGACCGCAGCGGCAACCTGGTGTTCCGCAAGACCGCGCGCAACTTCAACCCCAACGTGGCGATGGCGGGCCGTGTCACCATCGTCGAGGTCGAGGAAGTGGTCGACACCGGCGCGTTCGATCCCGACCAGATCCATCTGCCCGGCATCTTCGTGCACCGGATCGTGGTCAACGCCAGCCCGGAAAAACGCATCGAACAACGCACCACGCGTACCGCCTAAGGAGACGAAACATGGCATGGTCCCGCGATGAAATGGCGGCGCGCGCCGCGCAAGAACTGAAAGACGGTTTCTACGTGAACCTGGGCATCGGCCTGCCCACCCTGGTGGCCAACCACGTGCCCGCGGGCATCGAGGTCTGGCTGCAGTCCGAGAACGGCCTCTTGGGCATCGGCCCGTTCCCCACCGACGACCAGGTCGATGCCGACCTGATCAACGCCGGCAAGCAGACGGTCACCACGCTGCCCGGCTCGTCGATCTTCTCGTCCGCCGACTCGTTCGGCATGATCCGCGGCGGCAAGATCAACCTGGCCATCCTGGGCGCCATGCAGGTGTCCGAGAAGGGCGACCTGGCCAACTGGATGATCCCCGGCAAGATGGTCAAGGGCATGGGCGGCGCGATGGACCTGGTGGCCGGCGTCAAGCGCGTCGTCGTGCTGATGGAACACGTGGCCAAGAAGAAGGACGGCACCGAGGACATCAAGCTGCTGCCCGAGTGCAACCTGCCGCTGACCGGCGTCGGCGTGGTCGATCTCATCATCACCGACCTGGGCGTGATGGAAGTCACCGAAGACGGCCTGAAGCTGCTGGAAACGGCGCCGGGCGTCACGGTCGACGAGATCAAGTCCAAGACGCACGCCAAGCTGGACGTGTCGCTGGTGGCCTGACAGGCAAGGCGAGAGGGCCTTCGGGCCTGAACGCCTGTCACGGTATCGTGGCGCGAATCCGCAACAGAACGCCCTGTCCCGCATGCTCGGGACAGGGCGTTTTTCAATCGCACATCACCCTGATGCCGCAAGGGTCAGTAGCCAGCGCGATGGCAGATGGACGTGGAGAGCTGGCCGCCTGCTCCAGGGCGTAATTCTGCGCAGAATGAGCAAGGTTTTGCGTAGAGGCCCTTGCGCAGAAAAGCGCTTCAGGTGTCTTGCTGTTGTTTCTGGATGTCCTTTTGTTCTATTTATTTCCAAATGAATGGAATCAGAGAAAATGCCCTGTCCCGGACAGGGCATTTTCAATGGCGGCGTTTCCGAGGCTTATCCAGGACCGGCTTGTTTCACGTCAGTTGTTGCGTCGGCAAATGGAGGTGCTCGTCTCGCTGGCGGACGATAATGCTTGCGAATACAGCATCACACTGGAGGACATCGGCAAAATAATGCCCGTCAAGGCCCTGCTGGGCGACGCCTCTTCATCGCCGGGCGTTCCCGGCAACTCGGAGATTACCGAGACCAGGCTGTTGAATGGGACTGCTTCCGGCCCACCGAAGACGCCGTTGTATTGCAACGTGGCCGGCAATGTCTCGCCGTCTCGGGTCTGGCTGAACGCCGTGCCGCTGATGGTCACGACGGTCTCGGCTTTGCCGCTGACCGTGCAAAGCCACGAGCCGTCGACTTCGTTGCCTTGCAGTTGTTGCTGCTTCACGAGATAGGTAGCGCCAGCCGCATCTCCTTCAGAACCGAAGATACCGTTGTCGAAGGGCAGGTCCAGTGTCAGTACGGGGCCCAGATCGCCGGCTTGGACACGCAGAGTGCCAAAGTCGAAGGCCACCTCTTCGATCTCGCCCGCCAAGTGGTAATCGCCATCAGTGGGGTTCAAGGTCAACTTGGCAGGCAGTCCCTCAGTGGGTTCGGTCTCGTCACCGCCGAATGTCGCGCACTTCCCGTCTGGTGTGACACCGATGCCTTGGAAGCAGACGATGGCCGTTGCATCCGCGCGCAGTTGCACGACGCCAGGTATCAGTTGATAGGCGGGGTTCCCGGGGAGTTCACCCGGTGCAGGCAGGGGGACGACTTCGCGTAGGGACAACAGCATGCCATAGGTGCCGGCAAGCACCGAAACGTCGGTGGGTACGGCATAGCTGGTACCGGATACTGATGCCGTCCTGCCGCCCAGCGACATGGCGCCAACGATGGTGCGTGTGCGTTCGTCGATCAGCAAGGTGAAGGCACCGTTGGCACCCGTCAGCGTGATGAACGAGCCATTGGTTGACTGCGTGAAGGTCCCGCTGGCATCGGTCAGGCCATAGACCGTGTGCAGCACTTTCAGCGTATAGGCGCCGCTGGCCATGTCCAGCGTGAGGCGCCACGTATCGCCGATGTCGGCCACGACGTCGTAGACGCGTACTGTATCGCTGTTGCCGGCGATGGGCGCCATGCCGAGCTGCGCGGCCGTGTTCAGCGACGCCTGGGTCACGGGATCGATCACGGGAGGCGTTTCGGGTTCCGCGGGCGTTTCGGGGTTCGTGGGCGTTTCGGGCGTGTCGTCGTCGTCCGAACCGCCGCCGCAGGCGGCCAGGACCAGCGGGAAAAGCAGGGTGACAGCCAATCTCTTGTTCATTATTGCCTTGTCATGTTTGTATACAGCGTCAAAGGGGCGTTTACGTCACTCGCGCATGGGATTCTGCTCAGGCAACTCCATGGCGGCAAGACTCAAGGCATTTATTTTTTGTCAAAACATGTTGTCGCGACACAAATGGCAGAAATGTGTCTCTGCGCCGCGGCTCGGGGGCTGTATGAGGGGCTTCCAGTACGGCGGGCCGAGGCCCGCCGTCTTCCGATCGAGCAGGCGGTATTGGCCTTATCCGTTCACGCGTTGGCAGAGCGAGCTGGGCAAACCCGCCGAGCCGTCGATTTTCGTCACCAGCGTCAAGCTGTTGGTCATGGGCAGCATGAGCAGGCCTCGGCCAGCACTCTTCTCGTCCAGTCCGATCGCCAGGCCGTCGACGGTCAGCTTGAAGTCGTCTTCCTGGAATGTGTTGTAGGTGAACGCGTAGGTGCTCAGGACATTGGTCCGGTTGGTATAGCTGCCCTTGCCGCCATTGACGACCAGCGTGCCATCGAAGGCGCCTTCGCGCGAGCAGGTCCAGGTGCCGTCGGATTCGGTGCCGCTCAGCTTCTGCTGTTTGATGGCATAGGTGACGCCGGACACCATGCCGCTGTTGTTGAACAGGCCGTTGCCGGGCGGCAGGTCGAGGACCAGCACCTGCCCGCGATCGCCGGCCTGGACACGCACCAGGCCTAGGTTGATCGGGGTCGCCGCGGAGGTAGGCGTGGCGGGAGGAATGGTGCCCAGCAGGGTCAGTTGGCCGTTGGAGGGGTCGGTGGCGAACTGCACCGTGATTCCGTCGTAGGATTGCGAGCCGGGCACGCTGCATTTACCGGCGGAATTCACGATGGCGAGCGCGCAGGCGACGCCCGTGCCGTTGCCGCGCAGCATCAGGGTGCCGGGTAGGGTCGCTTGCATTCCATAAATACTGGAGCCGCCGTTGGCCAGCACCGTCATGCCATGCGCGGCCACGGCGAAGACGTAGTTGCCCGCCAGGACCGAGACGTCCGCAGGAAGGGCGTAGCGCGTGCCGGACACGGTGGCGGCGCGCCCACCGAGCGACATGCTGCCTGACAGCGTGCGGGTGCGTTCATCCAGCAACAGTGTGGTGGACGGGCCGGTGACGGTGGTGAAGTCGCCATTGGCGGCCACGGTGAAGGTGCCGCTGGCATCGGTCAGGCCGTATGCCGTGTACAACACTTTCACGGAGTAGGCGCCGGTGGCCAAGTCCAAGGTCAGGCGCCACGTGTCGCCGATGTCGGCGGTCACGTCATAGACGCGGACGCTTCCCTCGTTGCCGGGGAGCAGCGCCAGGCCGAGCTGCGAGGCCGTGTTCAGCGAGCCCTGGGTGACGGGGTCGGTGACGGCCGCAGGCGGGGTGGCCGGCGCTTCGGTGTCGCCATTGGAGGAATCGCCATCGCCGCCACCACCGCATGCGGCCAGAAACAACGGGAACAATGCGGAAACTGCGAGCTTCTTGTTCATGCCTTCATCTCGTTAAGCCCGAGAGGGGGCAGCCTCCCGGCAAACGGCGATCGGCATTATGTGGATTATCCGTGCCGATGATGCGCCATGGATGGCCCCCCTTCTCGTGTCATGAAAAGTAATGGAAGTAATCTTAAAGACACGTGCTGAATTATTTTGACATGAAACGGCGGGCAGCGTTTTCTCATAACAAAAATCCTGGCATGGGGATCAGGAATTGCGGGTTTCCGGGCGCCGCATGCCGATATGCGCAATGCCGTCTTCCATATAGATTGCCGTTACCGGTGTAAAGCCATGCGCCGCATAAAACGCCTGTAGCCGCTGCTGCGCGCCGAGATAAATGGGCGAGTCCGGCCATAAGCGGTTCGATTCGCGCAGCGCCTGGCGCATCAATTCATGTCCCAGGCCAATGCCGCGCGCGTCCAACGCGGTGACGACGCGTCCGATGACGGCATCGCCGTCATGGCTGGCCGGATCGAGCAGCCGAGCGCCGGCCACCAGCCGCCCGTCTTCCCAGCCCATCAGGTGCCAGGTGTCACCCGCCAGGTCCTGGCCGTCCAGATCGAGAAAGAGGCACTGCTGTTCGACCACGAACACTTCGCTGCGCAGGCGCAGCAGCGCGTACAGCTCGGTGGTGGTCAGCTCGGCATGGGGCTTGCAGGTCCAGGTGGGCAAGGGCGGTCTCCAGGGTGAGGGACGGGGGACAGGGTACCGCACGCGCGCCGCGGGCCAGGCACGCGAGGCGGAGGGCCCAAGATTCATGACTGTCCCGTGACAGATTCCTCGGGAATACCCTTGGTCTGAAAATTTATTTTCTTTACTACAATGTGTGTGTAAACAGATTTACATGAACCTCCGCTAGCTTCTTCCGCGCTCCGCCCGACTCCCCGTGTCTCCCCCCAAGAGCAAGGCCGCTCCCTCGATCGCCGACCGTATCGCCAGCGCGCAACCGGAATTCAGTCCGGCCCAGCACGCCATGGCCGAGTACGTCCTGGCGCATCAGTTCCGGGCGGCCACCATGACCATCGACGAGTTCGCGGCCGCCGCGGGCGTGTCGGTGGCCAGCGCCAACCGTTTCGCCCGCGCGCTGGGCCTGCCGGGCTATCCGCAGTTCCGCGCCGAGCTGGCGCGCGGCTTCGAGGCGGCGCTGGAGCCCCTGGAGAAGATGCGCACCGAACTGGGCCGCTCGGCCAGCGCCGCGCAGATCTTCGCCGCCTCGCTGCAGGAGGACATCGCCAACGCGCAGCGCACGCTGCAGTCGCTGGATGCCGATGCCTGTGAGCGCGCGGTGGACGCGATCCTGGCGGCCCAGCGCGTGTTCGTGATCGGCTTCGGCGCCAGCGGTTTCCTGGCCGGCATGCTGCACCGCGCGCTGTGCATGCACCTGAACATGGTCGAGTCGCTGGCCAGCGCGGGCGGGGTGTCGCACGCCGCGCGCCGCATGTCGCGCATGACCAAAGAAGACCTGGTCATCGCCATCGCCTTTCCGCGCTACCTGTCCGATACGGTCACGCTGGCCAATGCCGCGAAGCAGGGCGGCGTACCGGTTCTGGCCTTGACCGACAAACCCACGTCGCCGCTGGCGCCCACCGCTTCCGTCGCCCTGTACGCGCACAGCGCCCGCCAGCTCAGTCCCAATTCCGAAGGCGCGGCGCTGGGCCTCATCGAGGCCCTGTCGGCCGCGGTGGCCTATCGCGCCAAGAATTCCGTCGCCGCGGCAGCAGGCGTGACCGAGTCCGTCATGCCGTGGCTCATCCATGGTGTAGGAAAACGATGATTCAACCTGTGATCGCCATTCATGGCGGCGCCGGCGCGATGTCGCGCGCGGCGATGACTCCCGAAAAAGAACAGGAATACCTGTCCGCGCTGGACGGCATCCTGGCCGCTGGCCAGGCCGTGCTGGCCGCGGGCGGCAGCGCCCTGGACGCCGTCACCGAGGCCGTGCGCCTGCTGGAAGACTGCCCGCTGTTCAATGCCGGCCACGGCGCCGTGTTCACCAGCGCCGCCACGCACGAGCTGGACGCCTCCATCATGGACGGCGCCACGTTGCGCTCGGGCGCCATCGCGGGCGTGGATTGCGTGCGCAACCCGGTGCTGGCCGCGCGCAAGGTCATGGAAGAAAGCAAGCACGTGTTCTTCGTGGGCGAGGGCGCCGAAGCCTTTGCGCGCGAGCACGGGCTGGATATCGTCGACCCTTCGTACTTCTCCACCGACGCCCGCCGCGAGCAACTGCTGCGCGTGCAGCGCGAGACGCCCGGGGCGGCCGTGCTGGACCACGATGGCCAGGCCCTGGTGGCGAACAGCCAACCCGCGCCGGCCGAGCCGCTGGATGCCGACAAGAAGCTCGGCACGGTGGGCGCCGTGGCGGTGGACGCGCAGGGCAACCTGGCCGCGGCCACGTCCACGGGCGGCATCACCAACAAGCAGGTCGGCCGCGTGGGCGACGCGCCGCTGATCGGCGCCGGCTGCTATGCCAGCAACCGCACCTGCGCGGTCTCCACCACGGGCACCGGCGAGATGTTCATCCGCATGGTCGCCGCGTACGACGTGGCGGCGCAGATGGAATACGCCGGCACGCCGCTGGTGGAGGCCGCGCGCCGCGTCGTCGAGGACAAGCTGCCGGCCATCGGCGGCAAGGGCGGGCTGATCGCCGTCGACGCGCAGGGCAACGTCACCCTGCCGTTCAATACCGAAGGCATGTACCGTGGCTACGCCCGCGTGGGCGAGCCTCCCGTGGCGTCCATCTACCGATGACCGCCGCCGATTTACGTAGTCTGCAAGATAGGAACAATCAAGATGGTTGAGCGCGCATCCTCCCTGGCGCTGCCCGAGAACCGCGTGGTCCAGGTGGACGACCTGAGCGTGAATTTCGTGTCGTCCGAGCGTACGGTGCAGGCCGTGCGCAACCTGTCGTTCCACGTCGACCGGGGCGAGACCCTGGCCATCGTGGGCGAGTCGGGTTCGGGCAAGTCGGTGACCTCGCTGTCGCTGATGCGCCTGGTCGAGCACGGCGGCGGCCGCCTGGCCAGCGGCCGCATGGTCCTGCGCCGCCGCAACGGTTCGATCATCGACCTGGCTGGCGCCAGCCAGCGCGCCATGCGCGGCGTGCGCGGCGCCGACATGGCGATGATCTTCCAGGAGCCGATGACCTCGCTGAACCCGGTGTTCACGGCCGGCGACCAGATCGCCGAATCGATCCGCCTGCACCAGGGCATGGACGGCGCCGCCTCGCGCGCCGAGGCCCTGCGCATGCTGGAACAGGTGCGCATCCCCGAAGCCCGTTCCGTGATGGACCGCCACCCGCACCAGTTGTCGGGCGGCATGCGCCAGCGCGTGATGATCGCCATGGCGCTGGCCTGCAAGCCCGCGCTGCTGATCGCCGACGAGCCGACCACCGCGCTGGACGTGACCATCCAGGCCCAGATCCTGCAGCTGATCCGCCAACTGCAGGAAGAGATGCACATGGGCGTGGTGTTCATCACCCACGACATGGGCGTGGTGGCCGAAGTGGCCGACCGCGTGCTGGTGATGTTCCGCGGCGACAAGGTCGAGGAAGGTCCGTCCGAACAGATCTTTGGCGCGCCCCGGCATCCGTATACCAAGGCCCTGCTGTCGGCCGTGCCGCGCCTGGGCGCGATGCAGGGCACCGACCTGCCGGCGCGCTTCCCGCTGCTGCACGTCGAGGACGAGGTCCAGGTGCCCGAGCCCGCCACACAGGTGGCGCCGTCGGCTTCCAAGACCCCGGTGCTCAGCGTGCGCGACCTGGTCACGCGCTTCGACCTGCGCGGCGGCATCCTGAGCCGCGTGCAGCGCCGTGTGCACGCCGTCGAGCACGTCAGCTTCGACCTGTACCCCGGCGAGACGCTGTCGCTGGTCGGCGAGTCCGGCTGCGGCAAGTCCACCACCGGCCGCTCGCTGCTGCGCCTGGTCGACAGCCAGTCGGGCAGCATCCAGTTCGGTGGCCGCGACATCGTGAAGCTGCGTCCGGCCGAGCTGCAATCGCTGCGCCGTGACATCCAGTTCGTGTTCCAGGATCCCTTCGCCTCGCTCGATCCGCGCGTCACCGTGGGTTTCTCCATCATGGAGCCGTTGCTGGTGCACGGCGTGGCCCGTGGCAAGGAAGCCGAGCGCCGCGTGGCGGAACTGCTGGACCGCGTCGGCCTGCCGCGCGACGTGGCCGACCGCTATCCGCATGAGTTCTCGGGCGGCCAGCGCCAGCGCATCTGTATCGCGCGCGCCCTGGCCCTGAACCCGAAGGTGGTGATCGCCGACGAATCCGTGTCCGCGCTGGACGTGTCCATCCAGGCGCAGATCGTCAACCTGCTGATCGACCTGCAGCGCGACCTGGGCATCTCGTTCCTGTTCATCTCGCACGACATGGCCGTGGTCGAGCGCGTCAGCCACCGTGTGGCGGTGATGTACCTGGGCCAGATCGTCGAGATCGGCCCGCGCCGCGCCATCTTCGAGAATCCGCAGCACCCGTACACCAGGAAGCTGATGGCGGCGGTGCCCATCGCCGACCCGGCTCGGCGCCATCGCAAGCGCACCTTGTTGTCCGACGAGATTCCCAGCCCCATCCGCAAGCTCGGTGACGATCCGCTGGTCGAGCCGCTGGTGGCCGTGGGTCCCGATCACTTCGTGGCCCGCCACAGCATCGGCGGCGCTTACTGATTTTTCTTGCAGTCCTCATCCACCACATCGACCCGTCCGCAAGACAGGAGCCTTACATGAAATTCGTATCGCGCCCCACCAAGATCATGGCCGCTGCCGCGCTCGCCTTTGGCGTGCTGGCCTCGCCCATGGCGATGGCCGCCAAGGATGTGACCCTCGCGGTCGCCATCGCGCTGGAAACGCTTGATCCCTACAACACCAACAGCACCCTGAACCAGGCGGCCGGCAAGGCCTACTACGAAGGCCTGTTCGAGTTCGACAAGGACCTGAAGATCCAGAAGGTCCTGGCCACCGACTACAGCGTCTCCGAAGACGGCCTGGAGTACACCTTCAAGCTGCGCCAGGGCGTCAAGTTCCAGGACGGCACCGACTTCAACGCCGAAGCCGTCAAGATCAACTTCGACCGTCCCGCCAATCCGGACAACCGCCTGTCGCGCTACATCCAGTTCAGCGTGATCAAGCAGATCGACGTCATCGATCCCTACACCGTCAAGATCACCCTGAAGAAGCCGTTCTCGGCCTTCATCAACGCGCTGGCCCACCCGGCCGCCATGATGATCTCCCCCACCGCTCTGAAGAAGTGGGGCAAGGAAATCGGTTTCCACCCCGTGGGCACCGGCCCCTTCGAATTCGTCGAGTGGAAGCCCGCCGAGTACCTGAAGGTCAAGAAGTTCGACGGCTACTGGAAGAAGGGTTACCCGAAGATCGATACCCTGACGTTCCGCACCGTCACCGACAACAACACGCGCGCCGCCGTCGTGCAGACGGGCGAAGCCCAGTTCGCCTTCCCGGTGCCGTTCGAGCAAGCCTCGGTGCTGGCCAAGAACGACAAGATCGAACTGGTCGACCACAAGAACTCGATCATGGCGCGCTACCTGTCGATGAACGTGCAGCAGAAGCCGTTCGACAACGTCAAGGTCCGCCAGGCCGTCAACTACGCCATCAACAAGCAGGCGCTGGCCAAGGTCGCCTTCGCCGGCTATGCCACCCCGGTGGACGGCGTGGTGCCGCAGGGTGTGGACTTCGCCACCAAGATCGGCCAGTGGCCCTACGACGTCAAGAAGGCCAAGGAATTGCTGGCCGAAGCCGGCTACCCCAACGGTTTCGAGAGCACGCTGTGGTCCGCCTACAACGACGGTACGTCGGTGAAGGTCGTCCAGTTCCTGCAGCAGCAACTGGCCCAGGTCGGCATCAAGGTGTCGGTCGAAGTGCTGGAATCCGGCCAGCGCGTGCAGCGCGTGCAGCAGGTGCAGAAGCCTGAAGACGCCAAGGTCCGCATGTACTACGCGGGCTGGTCGTCGTCGACCGGCGAGGCCGATTGGGGCCTGCGTCCGCTGCTGACCACCGCCGCCTTCCCGCCGGTGCTGAACAACGTGTCGTACTACTCGAACAAGCAGGTCGACGAGAACATCGCCAACGCGCTGGCCACGACCGACCGCGCCGCCAAGACCAAGCTGTACGACGACGCGCAGAAGACGATCTGGAACGACGCCCCTTGGGCCTTCCTGGTGACGCAGAACAACCTGTACGCGCGTTCCAAGAACCTGACTGGCATCTACGTCGAACCCGACACCTCGTTCTGGTTCGGCGACATCGACCTGAAGCAGTAAACCCGCGAGCAGTAAAAACCGCGAGCCGTAAACCCGCGAGCTGTAAATTCGCGTTATGCCGCGTCGGCCGGGGCTGTTGCCCCGGCCGACGCCGCAGGAATTCTCAATGTTCACCTACATCGTCAAACGTCTACTGGGCATGATCCCCACGCTGCTGCTGGTGGCCGTGGTCGTGTTCCTTTTCGTGCACATGCTGCCGGGCGATCCCGCCCGCCTGGCCGCCGGCCAGGACGCCGACCAGACCACCGTCGAGCTGGTCCGCCAGGAGCTCGGCCTGGACCTGCCCCTGCCGCAGCAGTTCGTGCGCTACTTCAGCCACATGCTGCAGGGCGATCTCGGCGTGTCGCTGCGCAGCAAGCGCCCGGTCGCCACCGAAATCGCCGACCGCTTCATGCCCACCCTGTGGCTCACGCTGGCCGCCATGGCCTGGTCCGTGGCCTTCGGCATGATCATCGGCATCGTGTCCGCCGTGTGGCGCAACAAGTGGCCCGACCGCCTGGGCATGACGTTGGCGGTGTCCGGCATCTCGTTCCCGGCGTTCGCGCTGGGCATGGTGTTGATGCAGGTGTTCTCGGTCGAGCTGGGCTGGCTGCCCACCGTCGGCGCCTCGACCTGGCAGCACTACATCCTGCCGTCCATCACGCTGGGCGCGGCCGTGGCCGCGGTCATGGCCCGCTTCACGCGCGCCTCGTTCGTCGAGGTCATCCAGGAAGACTTCGTGCGCACCGCGCGCGCCAAGGGCCTGTCCGAGCGCGTGGTGGTGACCAAGCACACGCTGCGCAACGCGCTGATCCCGGTGGTCACCATGATGGGCCTGCAGTTCGGCTTCCTGCTGGGCGGCTCCATCGTGGTCGAGACCGTGTTCAACTGGCCCGGCCTGGGCCGTCTGCTGGTCGACGCCGTCACCCAGCGCGACTATCCGGTGATCCAGGGCCTGGTGCTGCTGTTCTCGCTGGAATTCATCCTGATCAACCTGATTGTCGACGTGATGTACGGCGTCATCAATCCCAGCATTCGCTACAAGTGAGGGCGGGCATGAGCAATATCGAAACCGCCTCGGCCACCACCGACGCCGCCGCCGCTCCCGGCGCGGCCCCCGCCGTGGCCGCCCAGGCCGCGGTGCGTACCCCGGCCACCGAGTTCTGGCGCAAGTTCCGCAAGCAGAAGCTGGCGCTGGGCGCCGGCCTGTTCGTGCTGCTGCTGGTCGTGGCCGCGGTCTTCGCGCCCTGGCTGGTGCCGTTCGACCCCGAGAACTTCTTCGACTACGACGCCCTGAACGCCACGCCGTCATGGACGCACTGGTTCGGCGTGGATTCGCTGGGCCGCGACATCTTCAGCCGCGTGCTGATGGGCGCCCGCATCTCGCTGGCCGCCGGCTTCCTGTCGGTGGCCATGGGCGCGGTCGTGGGCACGCTGATGGGCCTGATGGCCGGCTACTACGAAGGCTGGTGGGAGCGCATCACGATGCGCATCTCCGACGTGCTGCTGGCCTTCCCGGGCATGCTGCTGGCCATCGGCGTGGTCGCCATCCTGGGGTCGAGCATGGTCAACGTGATCGTGGCCGTGGCCGTGTTCAGCGTGCCGGCCTTCGCGCGCCTGGTGCGCGGCAACACGCTGGCCATCAAGCAGATGACCTACGTGGAGGCCGTGCGCAGCGTGGGCGCGTCCGACTGGACCATCATCATGCGCCACATCCTGCCGGGCACCATCTCGCCCATCGTCGTGTACGGCACCATGCGTATCGGCACCTCGATCATCACGGCGGCCAGCCTGTCGTTCCTGGGCATGGGCGCGCAACCGCCCACGCCGGAATGGGGCGCCATGCTGAACGAAGCCCGCGCCGACATGGTGCTGTCGCCCCACATCGCGATCTTCCCCGCGCTGGCGATCTTCCTGACCGTGCTGGCCTTCAACCTGCTGGGCGACGGCCTGCGCGACGCGCTGGATCCCAAGATCGACCGCAAGTGACCGGGCTGCGCGGCGCCCTCGTGGCGCACGCCGTCCCGCGGCCATCATGCTGCCGGCCGGCCCCGGCGGGGCCGGCCTTTCTTTTTCCGGAGACCGTGCGGCAACGCCCGGGTGATTCATGCAGGACGCTTCCCTAACCCAGCCGCGCATCGGCGTGCGGCCTTCCGGCCCGCGCGATGCGATCAGCGACGTGCCGGGCGTGACTGTCGGCCACTACACCCTGGCCGACGGCGCGCTGCAGACCGGCGTGACCGTGGTGCGTCCGCACGCGGGCGATCCCTACCGCGACAAGGTGCCGGCCGCCGCGACCATCCTGAACGGTTTCGGCAAGACCACCGGCCTGGTCCAGGTGGCCGAGCTGGGCGTGCTGGAAACCGACATCGCCCTGACCAATACCTTCGGCGTGGGCACGGTCGCCAATGCGCAGATCCGCCACGCCGTGGCCGCCAACCCCGAGATCGGCCGCGGCCTGCCCACGGTGAACCCGCTGGTGTTCGAGTGCAACGACGGCTACCTGAACGACATCCAGGCGCTGGCCGTTACCGAAGCGCATTACCGCCAGGCGCTGGCCGCCGCGTCGGCCGAATTCGCGCAGGGCGCCGTGGGCGCCGGCCGCGGCATGTCCAGTTTCTCGATGAAGGGCGGCATCGGCTCGGCCTCGCGCGTGGCCGAGGTGCATCCGGGCCAGCGCTATACGGTGGGGGCGCTGGTGTTGTCCAACTATGGCCGCCTGCCCAACCTGACCGTGGCGGGCCGGCCATTCGGCCGCCTGCTGGCCGAGCGCATGGACCGCCAGACCGCCGCGCCCGCGGCCATGCCCGAACCGGAGAAGGGCTCGATCATCCTGCTGATCGCCACCGACGCGCCGCTGGACGCGCGCCAGTTGCGCCGCCTGTCGCTGCGCGCCGGCGCCGGCCTGGCCCGTACCGGCTCGGTGTTCGGCCACGGCAGCGGCGACATCGCGCTGGCCTTCGGCACGGCCTATACGGTGCCGCATCTGGCCGAGCGTGGCATGCCGACGGTGCCGATGCTGCACGAGACCCGCATCGATCCGCTGTTCGAGGCGGCGGCCGAGGCCAGCGAACAGGCCATCGTCGCCGCGCTGTGGCATGCGGAAAGCGTGACGGGCCGCGACGGCCATACGCGCCGCGCGATCCGCGAAGTGGCGCCCGAGTGGCGCCGCTGGCTGGCGGATACGCAGCTTTGAAAGTTGGCCGCGGCGCCGGGGCAGGGCGCGCCGCAAGCAAATACCTACTACCGAGTCCCTCATGAAAATCCTGATTTCCACCGACATCGAAGGCGTCGCCGGCGTCTTCCACGGCGAGCAGATCCGCGCCGGCAACGGCGAGTACGAACGCGCGCGCGCCTGGATGACGGGCGAGGCCAACGCGGCCGTGCAGGGCGCCTTCGCGGGCGGCGCCACCGAGGTGCTGGTCAATGATTCGCACGGCGGCTTCCGCAACCTGCTGCCCGACCAGATCGACGAGCGCGCCCGCCTGGTGCTGGGCAAGCCCCGCTACCTGGGCATGATGGGCGGCCTCGAAGAGCAGTGCGATGCCGTCTTCATGATCGGCTATCACAGCCGCGCGCAAGGCCGTGGCGTGCTGGCGCACACCATCAACAGCTTCGCCTTCGCGCGCGTGTTCCTGAACGGCATGGAGCTGGGCGAGGCCGGCCTGTATGGCGCGTTGGCCGGCGAACTGGGCGTGCCGGTGCTGCTGGCCACGGGCGACAACGTCTTCATCGAGGAGACCACGCCGCTGTTTCCGGGCGCCCGGTGGGTGCAGACCAAGGTGGCGCACGGGCAGGGCAGCGGCGTCACGCTGTCGCCCACCGCGTCGCGCCGGGCCATCGCCCAGGCGGCCGAGGCCGCGGTGCGCGAGGCCCTGGGCGGCGCCGGCCAGGCGGTTCCTTTCCGCATCCCCGGCCCGATAGAATGCCGTCTGCAGACCCAGGGTTCGGCGCTGGCCGACCTGTTCTGCATGTGGCCGACGCTCGAGCGCGTCGACGGCGTCACGCTGCGCTTCACGGTCGACAGCGTGCAGGCCGCGATCCGCACGCTCAATAGCCTGGCGGCCATGTCCTTCATGTTGCGCTGAGGATTCTCCATGTCATCCATCCCGACCCGTCTTGCCGACCTGCGACAGGCCATGCGCCGCCGCGGGCTGGACGCCTGCATCGTGCCGTCCGCCGATCCGCACCTGTCCGAGTACCTGCCCGAGCGTTGGCAGGGCCGGCGCTGGCTGTCGGGCTTCACCGGCTCGGTGGCCACGCTGGTGGTCACCGAGCAGTTCGCGGGTCTGTGGGTGGACAGCCGCTACTGGGTGCAGGCCGAGGCCCAATTGGCCGGCACGGGCATCGAGCTGATGAAGATCGCCGCGGCCAACCAGCCCGGCCACGTCGCCTGGCTGGCGGCCAACCTGCGCGCCGGCCAGACGGTGGGCGTCGATGGCCAGGTGCTGGGCCTGGCGGCCTGGCGCGGGCTGTCCGCCGCGCTGGCCCCGGCGGGCATCGCCCTGGACATCCAGGCCGACCTGCTGGAAGACATCTGGGCGGACCGTCCCGGCCTGCCGAGTGCGCCGGTGTACGAGCACCAGCCGCCGCAGGCCGTCGAGTCGCGCGCCGAGCGCCTGGCGCGCGTGCGCGACGCCATGGACCAGTATGGCGCGGATGCCCATCTGGTGTGCACGGTGGACGACATTGCCTGGATCTTCAATCTGCGCGGCGCCGATGTCGAGTACAACCCCGTGTTCCTGGCGCACGCCCTGATCGGCCATGATTACGCGGCGCTGTTCGTCGGCGCGGGCAAGATCGATGACACCCTGCGCGCGGCCCTGGCCGCCGATGGGGTCGACGTGCTGCCCTACGAGCAGGCCGCCGAGGCGCTCGGCTCGCTGGAAGCCGACCAGACCCTGCTGATCGATCCCGCGCGCGTCACCTGCGGCGTGTTCCACCTGATGGATCCCGCGGTGCAGCGTTCAGAGGGCATCAATCCCTCCACGCTGTTCAAGTCGCGCAAGAGTGACGAGGAACTCTCGCACGTACGCGCCGCGATGGAGCAGGACGGCGCCGCGCTGGCCGAGTTCTTTGCGTGGTTCGAAGGCGCGCTGGGCCACGAAACCATTACCGAAATCACCGTGGACGAGCGCATCACCGCTGCGCGCGCCCGCCGTCCCGGTTACGTGTGTCCCAGCTTCGGCACCATCGCCGGCTTCAACGCCAACGGCGCCATGCCGCACTATCGCGCCACGCCCGAGTCGCACGCCGTCATCGAGGGCGACGGCCTGCTGCTGATCGATTCCGGCGGCCAATACGTGGGCGGCACGACCGACATCACCCGCGTGGTGGCCGTGGGCACGCCCACCGCCGACCAGAAGGCGGACTTCACCGTGGTGCTCAAGGGCATGATCGCGCTGTCCCGCGCCGCTTTCCCCAGCGGCATCGCCTCGCCCATGCTGGACGCCATCGCCCGCGCGCCCATCTGGGCCAGCGGCGCCGAATATGGCCATGGCACAGGCCACGGCGTGGGCTACTTCCTGAACGTGCACGAGGGCCCGCAGGTCATCTCGTACCGCGCGGCCCCGGGCCCGCACACGGCCATGCAGCCGGGCATGATCACCTCCAACGAGCCCGGCCTTTATCGTCCGGGGCGCTGGGGCGTGCGCATCGAGAACCTGGTGGCCAACCGGGTGTGGCTGGACGGCGAGTTCGGCGAATTCCTGTGCTTCGAGACGCTGACGCTGTGCCCGATCGACACGCGCTGCATCGAACTTTCCCTGCTGAACGCCGAGGAAATCGCCTGGCTCAACGACTACCACGCCACGGTGCGCCGCCGGGTGTCGCCGCTGGTGCAGGGCGAGGCGCTGGATTGGCTGATCAAGCGGACGGAAGCGCTGGCTGCGTAAGCGGGTGGGGTGGTTTGTGGGCAATCTGAGTTCTTGAGACGCCCGCGCAGGGCAATGGGGCCGAGCCGGCCAAGTCGGCGGGCTCGGGCGCGCCACGGGGCGCCCTCGGTCCCGCTGCGCGGGACTGCCCCTTCTCCAATTGGCCGGCTCGGCCCCATTGCCCTGCGCGGGCTCGCGGTGTCTTCATTCCGTCGACGTTGACCCACACCGATCCGCTCCGGTTTGCGGTGTTGTCGTCTGGCCTGCGTCCGTTCCCGCCGGCCCGCGTCGATTCGCGGTGTGTGTCTCGATGACCTCCGCTCCACCGACCCGCGCCCGCCCGTAATGTCCCCGTTCGACGACGCACGTCCCTGTACCCGACCCTAGGCGCGATTGAACCGACGGTGCTCCTTGAGAAAGTGGGCCGATTGCCACGCCGAGGGCCGGCGGCCAAGCCGGCGTCGTGGGGCATGCCATTGCTGTGAGTCCTTGGTGGGGTGGGGGCAGTGGGGCGGCCAATTGGAGGCGGGGCAGTCCCGCGCAGCGGGAGCGAGGGCGCCTGCTGGCGCGCCCGAGCCCGACGACTTGGCCGGCCCACTGCCCCCACCCCACCAAGGATGCCCTACGAAGAACCCCCAACCGTTGTAAGCAACAGTACCCCTCCCGGGTTTCTACGTAGATTTTCACCGACGTTCGGTATAATCCAAATTTCCCGCTAGCACCCGCGGGGATGCAAACCTGCTGGGTGCCCATCACGATGACCAAATACGTATTTGTCACCGGCGGCGTCGTCTCTTCCCTGGGCAAGGGAATCGCCGCCGCCTCGTTGGCCGCCATCCTGGAATCCCGCGGCCTGCAGGTCACGATGCTCAAGCTGGATCCGTACATCAACGTCGATCCGGGCACCATGAGCCCCTTCCAGCACGGCGAGGTCTTCGTCACCGAGGACGGCGCTGAAACCGACCTGGACCTGGGCCACTACGAGCGCTTCATCTCGGCCAAGATGCGCAAGGTGAACAACTTCACCACCGGCCAGATCTACGAATCGGTGCTGCGCAAGGAACGCCGTGGCGACTACCTGGGCAAGACCGTCCAGGTCATTCCGCACATCACCAATGAAATCCAGGACTTCATCGCGCGCGGCGCGGACGCCGCCTGGAATGGCAACACCGACGTGGCCATCGTCGAGATCGGCGGCACCGTCGGCGACATCGAGTCGCTGCCCTTCCTGGAAGCCGCCCGCCAGATGAGCCTGCGCATGGGCCGCAACAGCGCCGCCTTCGTGCACCTGACGCTGGTGCCGTACATCGCATCGGCCGGTGAACTGAAGACCAAGCCCACCCAGCACTCGGTGCAGAAGCTGCGCGAGATCGGCATATACCCGAACGCGCTGCTGTGCCGCGCCGACCGCCGCATTCCCGACGACGAGCGCGCCAAGATCTCGATGTTTTCCAACGTGCCGCTGGATGCCGTCATCTCGGTGTGGGACGCCGACTCGATCTACAAGATTCCCGCCATGCTGCACAAGCAGGGCGTGGACAACATCGTGTGCGAAGCCCTGGGCCTGACTCCGCCGCCGGCCGACCTGTCCATGTGGGACAACCTGGTCGACGCGCTCGAGCATCCGCAGGAAGAAGTGCTGATCGGCATGGTGGGCAAGTACGTCGACCTGACCGAGTCGTACAAGTCGCTCAGCGAAGCCCTGGTGCACGCCGGCATCCATACGCGTTCGAAGGTGCGCATCGAGTACATCGACTCGGAAGACATCGAGACGCGCGGCACCGACCAACTGAAGCACCTGGACGCCATCCTGGTGCCGGGCGGTTTCGGCAAGCGCGGCACCGAGGGCAAGATCGCCGCCATCCGCTTCGCCCGTGAAAACGGCGTGCCCTACCTGGGCATCTGCCTGGGCATGCAACTGGCCGTGATCGAATTCGCGCGTCACGTCGCCGGCCTGGGCGGCGCCAACAGCACCGAGTTCGATCCCTCCGCGCCGCACCCGGTGGTGGCCCTGATCAGCGAGTGGATGGACCGCGAAGGCAACGTCGAAAAACGTGACGACAAGTCTGATCTGGGCGGAACCATGCGCAAGGGTGCGCAACGTTGCCCGGTCAAGGCCGGCACGCGCGCGCAAAGCATCTACGGCAACGAAGTGAACGAGCGTCACCGCCATCGTTACGAAGTCAACAACGTGTATGCGCCGCGCCTGGAAGAGGCCGGCCTGGTCATCAGTGCGCGCACGCCCACCGAAAACCTGCCCGAAATGATGGAACTGCCCAACCACCCGTGGTTCGTGGGCGTGCAGTTCCACCCCGAGTTCACCTCGACCCCGCGCGACGGCCACCCGCTGTTCTCCAGCTACATCCGGGCGGCGCTTGACAACAAGTCGCGTCGTACCAAGGAGGCATGATGCAACTGTGCGGATTCGAAGTCGGCCTGGATAAGCCGTTTTTCCTGATTTCCGGCCCGTGTGTGATCGAGTCGCGCCAGATGGCGTTCGACACCGCAGGCCGCCTGAAGGAAATCACCAGCAAGCTGGGCATTCCTTTCATCTACAAAAGCTCGTTCGACAAGGCCAACCGCAGTTCGGGTTCGTCTTTCCGCGGACCGGGCATGGACGAAGGCCTGCGCATCCTGGCCGACGTGCGCGACCAGCTTGGCGTGCCCGTGCTGACCGACGTGCACGACACGCCGCAGGTCGAGCCCGTGGCCGCCGTGGTGGACGTGCTGCAGACGCCGGCCTTCCTGTGCCGCCAGACCGACTTCATCCGCGCGTGCGCCGCCACGCTCAAGCCCGTCAACATCAAGAAGGGCCAGTTCCTGGCGCCGCACGACATGGTGCAGGTAGTGAACAAGGCCCGTGAGGCCGCGCGCGAAGCCGGGGGCGACGGCAGCAACGTCATGGTGTGCGAGCGCGGCGCCTCGTTCGGCTACAACAACCTGGTGTCCGACATGCGTTCGTTGGCCATCATGCGCGAAACCGACTGCCCGGTGGTGTACGACGCCACGCATTCGGTGCAACTGCCCGGCGGCCAGGGCACTTCGTCGGGCGGCCAACGCGAATTCGTGCCGGTACTGGCACGCGCGGCCGTGGCCGTGGGCGTGGCGGGCCTGTTCATGGAAACCCACCCCGATCCGGCCAAGGCCATGTCGGACGGCCCCAACGCCGTGCCGTTGGACCGCATGGCCGAATTGCTTGCCTCGCTGGTCGAAATCGACCGCGTCACCAAGCGCAACGGCTTTCTCGAAAACCAATTCTGAATCCGACCATCGTTCTGGGAACATAAAGACATGAGTGCTATCGTCGACATCATCGGCCGCGAGATTCTCGACTCGCGCGGCAACCCCACCGTCGAGTGCGACGTGCTGCTGGAATCCGGCGCCATGGGCCGCGCCGCGGTGCCGTCGGGTGCGTCCACCGGCACCCGCGAAGCCATCGAGCTGCGCGATGGCGACAAGGGCCGCTATCTGGGCAAGGGCGTGCTGCGCGCCGTCGAGAACGTCAACACCGAGATATCCGAAGCGCTGATGGGCCTGGATGCCCAGGAGCAGACCTTCGTCGACCGCACCCTGATCGAACTGGACGGCACCGACAGCAAGCAGCGCCTGGGCGCCAATGCCATGCTGGCCGCCAGCATGGCCGTGGCCCGCGCCGCCGCCGACGAATCCGGCCTGTCGCTGTACCGCTACTTCGGCGGCAGCGGCCCCATGAGCATGCCCGTGCCGATGATGAACGTCATCAACGGCGGCGCGCATGCCAACAACACGCTGGACCTGCAGGAATTCATGATCCTGCCGGTGGGCGCCGCCAGCTTCCGCGAATCGCTGCGTTGGGGCGCGGAAGTGTTCCACATGCTGAAGAAGCTGATTCACGACCAGGGCATGTCGACCGCCGTGGGCGACGAGGGGGGGTTCGCCCCCAACGTGGCCAACCACGAAGCCGCCATCCAGTTGATCCTGAAGGCGATCACCGAGGCCGGCTACGAGCCGGGCACGCAGATCGCCCTGGGCCTGGATTGCGCCAGCTCGGAATTCTTCCGTGACGGCAAGTACACGCTGGCCGGCGAAGGCGGCGTGTCGCTGTCCTCGCAAGAGTTCGCCAACCTGCTGGCCACGTGGTGCGACAAGTACCCGATCATCTCGATCGAAGACGGCATGGCCGAGAACGACTGGGACGGCTGGAAGCTGTTGACGGACCAACTGGGCAAGAAGGTGCAACTGGTGGGCGACGACCTGTTCGTCACCAACACCCGCATCCTGCGCGAAGGCATCCAGAAGGGCGTGGCCAACTCGATCCTGATCAAGATCAACCAGATCGGCACGCTGACCGAGACCTTCGCGGCCATCGAGATGGCCAAGCGCGCCGGCTATACCGCCGTCGTGTCGCACCGTTCCGGCGAGACCGAGGACTCGACCATCGCCGACATCGCCGTGGCCACCAACGCCATGCAGATCAAGACGGGTTCGCTGTCGCGTTCGGACCGCATGTCCAAGTACAACCAGTTGCTGCGCATCGAGGAAGAGCTGGCCGAAGTTGCGTCTTACCCCGGCATCGAGGCGTTCTACAACCTGCGTTGACGCGTGACGGCGCCGCTGCCTGCATAAGGCCCGCGGCGCCCACGCGCTTGCCGCGCTGCCGAGGACGCGTATGCGCCTGCTGCTGATCGTGCTGGTTGCCCTGGTGGGCCTGATCCAATATCCATTGTGGATGGGCAAGGGCGGCTGGTTTCGTGTGTGGGAACTGCAAGAGCAGGTGTCCAAGCAGCGTGAGACGAACGACAGCCTGCGAGCCCGCAATGCGGCCCTGCAGGCCGAAGTGAACGACCTGGCCACGGGTACCGAGGCGATCGAGGAGCGTGCCCGTGGAGAGCTGGGCATGATGAAGGACGGCGAAGTCTTCGTGCACATCCTGCCGCCAGGCGCCGCCATTCCGGTCAAGCCGCCGGAACCCCCGAAATCAGGCGCCAAGCCGGCTGCCCGGCCTGCTTCGCCGCTTACACGCTGATCCATGCGCTGATCCATGCGCGGGGCGCCGGGCCATCGAGTTCGTAGCCATACGCGTTGCCACCGGGATCCACGGCTTGTCCGTGGATTTTCCTTTGGGCGGCCCAGGCCGTGGTTTTTCTCAACACGCATTGTCGTCCTCGTTGATTTGCGGATGGTCGTTCGCGGGCCACCGCACAGGGTGGGATTGCATGTCCATCGTCAGGGTCATGGACAGGGGCAGTACGCCGGCCGACAGGGCTCGCCGGATGCAGGCTGCGGAACCTGGCAGAACCGCCATGGTCCGCATGGCCAGCCCGCCGATTGGCGTGATCGGTTCAACCAGATAGCGCAGCCGCAGGCGCAGCGTGTTGGCCTGGAAGATGGTGAGGCCCGAACGCGGGCCCAGCCCGCCTGGCCAGCGGGACCGATAGGCCGCGTGCTGTTCGGCCTGGTAGTCGTTGCGCACCGCGAGCAGGCCTGCTGCGGCGGGCACGCGGAATTCCGGTTGGGAGAAATCGGCATAGGCGGCCGTGCCTGGCCGCAATATCGTGATGTGCCACGCCGGCATGCCCACGCGCCGCGCCGTGCGCGCCAAGGCGGCCTGCATCATCAGCACGGCTTCCGGCTGCCCGCCGGGCGAGGCATGGCGGGGCAGCAAGGCGGCTTCGAATGCCTGCGCGATGAGGCCGGGGCGGGCGTGGCCGGTGGCGCCGGCTCGCGCGGCTTCGGTCAGCGCGACGTAGGCCAGTTGCCGCATCAACTGCCAGTGCATGACCTCGACGGCAGTCAGCGCGACCAGCAGCACCGCACCCAGCGCAACGGCGGATTCGATCAGCGCCGCACCGCGTTGGCGGCGAGCAAGGCTGTAGGAGAGACTGTGCGGGTCGGACATGGTGCCAGGCAGTTTGCCCGGCACTCTCGAATGCGTCGATTGTGGAATCTACGCTAAGCCGCGTAGGACGCATCCGATTGATTTTCTGCTTGATCTAGTTCTCGGCCCAGTGAGGGGAGGCAACGGGACCGCTACCCCCGCACCGGTTCAATGCATCGTCGGCGGATCCTGTTCCGGCATCGGCGTACTTTCGGCGAACAGCCCCGCGCAGTCGACGGGATCGAACAGATAGGGCTTGCCGCAGAAGTCGCAGGAGACTTCGACCTGGCCCTGTTCAGCCAGGATTTCCTGCACTTCGGCGGCGCCCAGTGAACGCAGCATGCCGGCCACGCGATCACGCGTGCACGGGCAGAACCAGCGTACCGGCAGGGGGTCGAACGCGGTGAGGGTCTCTTCCCAGTACAGGCGGTGGATGAGCGTGTCCACGTCGGTCTGCAGCAGTTCCTCGCCGGACAGCGTGCCGGCCAGGTGCGTGGCGCGCGTCCAGGTATCGGAATCGGCGTTGCCCTGGGGCAGGCCGCCCTGGTCGGGCAGGCGCTGCACCAGCAGGCCCGCGACGTGCGCGTCGTCGGCGGCCAGCCACAGGCGCGTGTCCAGTTGCTCGGACGCCTTCATGTAGTGCTGCAGGACCTCGGCCACCGTGTCGCCCTCCAGCGGGACGATGCCCTGGTAGGCCTGCTGGCCGGGCACCTTGCGCTTGGGGTCGAGGATGACCATGAAACGGCCTTCGCCGCGGGTGTTCAGCAGGCTCTGCAGGGTGCCGTCCTCGGGCACCTCGTGGCCATCGCGCACCTTGACGGTGGCGCGCAGGCTGAGGTCGGAGCGGCACTCGACCACCACCAGTGCGATCGGGCCGTCGCCCTGGATCTGCAGCAGCAGCGAACCTTCGAACTTGATATTGGCGGCCAGCAGGGTCGAGGCCGCCACCAGTTCGCCGAGCAGGCGCTTGACGGTCGGCGGGTACTGGTGATGCGCCTGGGCCTGCTGCCAGGTGTCGTGCAGACGCACAGCCTGCACGCGCACCGTACGGTCTTCGAGCAGGTATTTTTTCAGCGAATCGGTCATGCAGGCATCTTAGCCGATTCCGGTGGCCCCGCCGCCCGGGACAGGGCTAGCCGATGCGCTTGAGCGAGGTCCTGTACTGCCGTCCGCGCTCGGCGTAGCGGGCGCTGCCGGCATGCATGCCGGCGATTTCTTCGGCGGTCAGTTCGCGCACGATCTTGCCGATGCCGATCACCAGCGAATTGTCGGGAATGACCCGGCCCTCGGGCACGATGGCGCCGGCGCCAATCAGGCAGTTGCGTCCCACCACGGCATTGTTCAGCACGATGGCCTGCATGCCGATCAGCGCGCCCTCCAGGATGGTGCAGCCGTGCAGCATGGCCTGGTGGCCGACCGTGACGTTCTCATGAACCGTCAGCGGACAGCCTTCGTCCACGTGCATGACGGTGGATTCCTGGATGTTGCTGTTGCGGCGGATCACGATGGGTGCGTTGTCGGCGCGGATGGAAACGTGCGACCAGATGCTGACGCCGGCTTGCAGCGTGACGTTGCCGATCAGGTCGGCGCTGTCGGACACGTAGGTGTCCGGATCGATGGACGGGACGAGGCCGTCCAGTTGATAGATGGGCATGCGGGGGTGTCTCCGTCGGTGCGCGCCGCAGGCGGTCAGGCCGCGCCGGGGGCGGTGCGCGCTGCGCGCTCTTCTTCGCGGCGCCGCAGCACCGCGCGCTGTACCTTGCCGGTGGTGGTCATCGGCAGTTCGTCCAGGTATTCGATTTCCTTGGGATACTCGTACGGCGCCAGGCGCTCGCGCACGTGGTCCTGCAAGGCCTGCGTGATTTCCTCGGGGGGGCGGCCGAGGTAGTCGGCGGTCAGCACCACGTAGGCCTTGACCAGCGCGCCGCGCTCGGCGTCGGGCTTGGGCACCACGGCGGCGTTGGCCACGGCCGGGTGGCCGAGCAGGCAGTTCTCGATCTCGCCCGGCCCGATGCGGTAGCCGGCCGACTTGAAGACGTCGTCGGCGCGCCCGGCGTACCAGAGGTAGCCATCGGCGTCCTGGCTGGCCAGGTCGCCGGTGCGGCACCAGTCGCCCGTGAACTTGCCCTCGGTGGCGATGGGGTTGCGCCAGTAGCCCAGGAACATGACGGGGTCGGGGTGCCCGGCGATGTCGGTGCGGTTGACCGCGACCTCGCCGATCTCGCCCACGGGCGCTTCCTGGCCCAGTTCGTCGATGACGGCCACGCGATGGCCCGGATAGGGACGGCCCATGCTGCCGGGCCGGGCGGGCCAACGCTTGCTGCTGTTGCCCACCACGTAGTTCATTTCGGTCTGGCCGAACATCTCGTTGGGCGTCACGCCCAGCGCGGATTCGCACCAGGCGAACACGGTTTCGCCCACGCTTTCGCCGGCGCTCATCAGGGCGCGCAGCGCCAGCCGATAGCGCTCGCGCGGTTGCGGCACCGTCTTCATCATCATCTTGAGGGCGGTGGGGAACAGGAAGGTGTTGGTGACCTGGTAACGCTCCATCAGCTCGAAGGCGCGTTCGGGCGAGAAACGGCTCCGCGTGCCCACGATGGGATGGCCGAAATACAGGGTGGGCAGCAGGGCGTCCATCATGCCGCCGGTCCAGGCCCAGTCCGCCGGCGACCAGAAGACGTCGCCCACGCGTGGAAACCAGTCCTGCGAGGCCACGAAGCCGGGCAGGTTGCCGATGAGCACGCTGTGGGGCAGCAGGGCGCCCTTGGGCGCGCCGGTGGTGCCGGACGTATAGAGCAGGATGGCGGGATCGGACGCGCGCGTCATCACGCGCTTGAATTCGGATGGCTGGCGGGCCAGCAGGCTGCGCCAGGGCAGTACGCGCTCGTCGGCGAAACCGATGCCGATGATCTGCTGCAATTGCGGACAGTCGTCGCTGACGGCCAGCAGATGCGCGCTGGAAGCATAGTCGACGATGGCCACGCGGGCCTCGGCATCGCACAGCCGGGATTGCAGGGCCTCGGGGCCGAACAGCGACGACAGCGGCAGCACCACGGCGCCCACGCTGTAGATGGCCATATGGGCCACGACGGTCTCGGGGCGTTGTCCCAATACCACACCGACGCGGTCGCCGGGCTCGACGCCCATCTTGATCAGGCCATTGGCCAACTGATTGGCGGCCTCGGCCAGGCGGGCGTAGGTCCATACCTCGCGGTTGCCGGCTTCGTCTTCGTAGTAGATGGCGATGCGACGCGATTCCGGCGCGCTGGCTGCCCAGCGATGGCAGCACGCTTCCGCGATATTGAACTGGGGAGGAACCAGCCAGCGGAATGATTGGTAGAGCGCCTGATAATGGTCGTTCATGGCCCTATGTAGTAAGCGCGCGGTTGCTACGAAAGGGGGGGACCGCCGGTCTCCCCAACCGCAAGCATGACCTAGAGGGCCGTGAACTGCAACATGCCCGGGTCCCAAACAGGGGACATATACGGGTTTTTACGGACGCTTACTTCTTTGGCGAGCCGGCGCCCCCAAGGCAAAGCGCCCCGAACGGACGCTTTGCTCGTATCTACTTGCTGGTGCGGCCGACTGCCGAAGGCAGGTCGGGCAGCGCCAGCGAGCGGCGCGTCCGCGCGGGGTTTTCACGTTGCGCCAGCACGCTGGCCCAATCCAGCAGGTGCAGGGCGCCGTCCTGGGATTCGGCCAGGGCCGACAGGCTTTCCACCCAGTCGCCGTCGTTGCAGTACAGCACGCCGTCGATGTCGCGCAGTTCGGGCTTGTGGATGTGGCCGCAGACCACGCCGTCCAGGCCCCGGCGGCGGGCCTCGCCGGCCAGCGCTTCCTCGAAGTTGGTGATGAACGAGACCGCGTTCTTCACCTTGTGCTTCAGGTACTGCGACAGGGACCAGTAGTTCAGGCCCATGCGGTGGCGCAGGCGGTTGTAGTGGTTGTTCAGCCACAGCGCGAACTGGTAGAGCGAGTCGCCCAGGTGGGCCAGCCACTTGCTGTGCTGGATGACCCCGTCGAACTGGTCGCCGTGCAGCACCAGCAGCTTCTGGCCCTTTGCGGTGACGTGCACTTCTTCGTCGAGGATCTCGATGTCGCCGAAGGCGTAGCCGATGAACTCGCGGGCGAATTCGTCGTGATTGCCGGGGATGAACACCACGCGGGTGCCGTTGCGGGCCTTGCGCAGGATGCGCTGGACCACGTCGTTGTGCGCGCGGGGCCAGTGCCAGTGCTTGCGCAGTTGCCAGCCGTCGACGATGTCACCCACCAGATAAAGCGTATCGGCGTCGTTGTGGTCGAGGAAATCAAGCAGGAATTGCGCCTTGCATCCACTGGTACCCAAATGAATGTCGGATAGCCATAATGTGCGCCAACGCGTCGGATGGATGTCGTTCACCGTGGTCTTCCGTTCAGCCCGTCTTGCCTTGGCATGAGACCAGCCGGGCATGACGTCAGCATGAAAGATCGGTGACTGCTATGTGACGGATGTGTCCCTATCCTTGCTTCAGGGTCACGGCCCGCTGGCGGGGCGGGGCGTTGCGCAGGCGGGTGCCGGCCAGGCGGTCGTGCAGGAACTGGCCGTCGGCATCCACCCAGGTCCACAGGAACGATACGAAGGGCGCGGCGACGACCAGCATGTCGATCGAGCGCCAACCCGTGGCGCCCGAACCGAGCGAGATCAGGCCGATGACGGCCAGCATGGGCGGCCAGATCAGCACATAGCGCCAGACCAGGCGGCCCAGCCCGGGCCGCTGTCCGTCGCGGTCGACCAGGCGGATGTGCCAGGTCTTCATCGGCAGGGTCTGGCCGCCGCGCCGCCAGCACAGGACCAGATAGATGCCGATCACCACGAACAGCCAGGCCTGCCGTTGCGGCCGCAGCGCCAGGGCGTGGCGGCTTTGCGTCAGCGTATCCAGCAGATAGTCGGCCAGGAACACGACGCCGAACAGCAGCACGCCTTCATACATCATGCAGGCGAAGCGCCGGGCGCGGCTGGGCGTGGCGGAAAGGTCCTGGGCGGTGATCATGGGCGCCTATTATGGCGCGGCTCGGGCGCGGATGAGCGGCCCGCCGGCAAAAGCGAGGGAATACGCTGAAAGGCGGCGAGGCATCCGCCACCTTTCGCCCGGTGATCAGAGCCGGCCTTGCGCCACCAGTTCGCGGGTGCGCGCAAGCGTCGAGAGCAGCGCGCTGCGGTAGCCCTTGTCGCCGTCCATCCACTGCTGCTCGGCCTGTTCCTCGGGACCGTTCGGCGTCTTGCCGCGCAGGCCCAGGTAGCAGTAGAAGCGCAGCCACAGCGTGCCGTCGGCATCCTCGGACAGTTCGTTGATGATCGCGCCTTCGCGCGGGCCGGTGGCCTGGAAGAAGGTGACTTTGCTCTCCGGCTCGAACGTGATGAGCTCGCGCAGTGTGGCGCCGGCGATGGTGGCCTCGCGCACGATATGCGTCCGATCATCCTGCAGGACATCGCATTGGGTGCACAGGCCGGGCGGCAGGAACAGCCGGGCGTCGCGGGCCTTCAGGACCAGGCCCTGCCAGACCTGGGCACGGGTCAGCGGGGTTTCGCCAGCGGGATTCACGGCGACGGTGGCGGTCGAGTAGATCATGGTGTTTGCTCCTTGGGGTTGGGTTTCGAGTGGGCAGGAACAAACGATAGGCGGTTTCATATTCAAAACACAGTCCATAAAATATAGACATCCTGTATTGAAAATGAGACGGCATGGATCTCAACGCATTGGCGGATTTCCAGTTGGTGGCCGCACACGGCGGTTTCGGCAAGGCCAGCCGCGCCAGCGGCCGGTCCAAGGCGACGTTGTCTCGCCGGGTCGCCGACCTGGAGGCGTCGCTGGGTGTACGGCTCATCGAGCGCGGGGGCCTCGGCCTGGCGCTGACCGATGCCGGACAGTTGCTGCTGGCCCGCATGGAGGGACCGATGCACGAGGTCGCCGATGCGATCACGGCGGCGCGGGAGGGCCAGGAGACGCCGCGAGGCACGTTGCGCATCGCCGCGCCCATCCTGTTCTCGCAGGTGGCCCTGGGCGGATTGGCGGCGCGTTTCCTGGCGCGTTATCCCGAGGTGCGGATCGAGGCGGTGGCGGAGGATCGCTTCGTCGACCTGGTCGACGAGCATTTCGACGTCGCCATCCGCGCCAATCCGCGCAAGGACAGCGCCCTGGTGGGCCGATGCTTTGCCCGGGACAGGCTGGTGCTTGCCGCCGCGCCATCCCTGCCGGCGCCGAAGGGCGCGCGCGGCCAGCCTGTCGAGGCGCCGGCCGTCGTCATGCAGACCCATCGCGACGCGGAGGTCTGGCCGGTGGACGAGGGCGCGCTCGTGGTCGAGCCGCGGCCGGTACTGCGCCTGTCGTCGCTGCTGGCGGTGCGCGATGCCGCGCGTGCCGGGGCGGGCGTGGCCATGCTGCCGCGCTCGGTGATCGAGCGTCAGTTGGAGACCGGCGAACTGGTTTCCTGGGGGGTTGCCGGTGGCGACGTCGAACTCTGGGTGCTGCACACGTCCCGCCGGTTGCAAAGTCCCAAAGTGCAGGCCTTCGTGGCGTTCATGTGCGAGCAGTACCCGGCGGGATGGTTTCGCTGTCCGGCGGCCTGAATTGCCAGGCGGGCCGGCGGTGAAATGCCCCCACGCCGCGCCTTCGGCTTGCTGCCTCCCGAGGGGGATTTTTTATCTTGGGACGGCCGGCGGCAAAAAAAACCCGCCGATAAGGGCGGGTTGGAAAAGGGGCTATGCAGCCCCCAAGGGGAAATCGTTACAGCGCCGCGGAATCAGGCGGCGGAAGCCGCGGCGGTCTTGATCTGCGCCGGACGTTGGGCGCGGGCCATCAGTTTGCGCAGGCCGGCGAGCAGGGCGCGCAACGGGTGCGGGCGGAATTGCTCTTGCATGGCTTGCACCATCAGTTGGCGTTCGAGTTCGTCGCTCATGACGACGCCGTGCGGGATCTTGATCACTTGCTTCACGCCGGAGTTCTTATCCCACGGCGGTCTTTTGTTTAGGGTTAACCCGGATTTTAGGGTTAACCCTGGAATTGTGCAAGTGCCTGGTGCACGACGCGCGATCCTGGTGCTGATGATGCCCCAATTCAGCGCGCTTGTGGCGGATAGAGGCACGATAGCGAGCCGAGATTGCTGCCCTTTTACAACGATGCCGGTGTTCGTCCTGGCGCCAGGGGCACCAGGACGGGGCTCGGGCTCAGGAAGCGTCGCGGTAGCTGCCCGCGGCCAGCTCGAAACCGAACAGGCGGCAGTCGAGCGAGCCGTTGTGCAGCGGGATGCGGCGCTGGGGCTTCAGGCGCAGGCGCTGTGGCAGGGTCATGTCGCTGGTGATGACGTGCAACTGCCAGCCGGCGAAACGGCGCTTCAGGCAGGCCGACCAGTCGCGCCACAGCGTCTCGTCGTGCTCTTCCATGCGCTCGCCGTAAGGCGGATTGGTGACGATCCAGCCGGACTCGGCGGGCGCGTCGATGTCGCGCGCGTCGCCGATCTCGAAGCGGATGGTTTCGTCGGTCAGCCAGGCGCGCTCGGCGTTGGCGCGCGCGAAATCGATGGCGCGCGGATCGAGGTCGTAGCCCACCAGCGGGGCGTCCAGCCTGGTCAGGATGCGGGTGCGGGCATCGTCCTTCAGGTCGCGCCAGCGGCGCTGGTCGAAGTCGCGCAGCCGCTCGAAGCCGAAGGGCCGGGACACGCCGGCCGGCACGCCCAGGGCGATCCAGGCGGCTTCGATCAGGATGGTGCCGCTGCCGCAGAAGGGGTCCAGCAGCGGGGCCGCCGGATCCCAGCCGGCCAGCGCCAGCATGCCCGCCGCCAGGTTCTCGCGCAGCGGGGCTTCGCCCTTGTCCAGGCGCCAGCCGCGCTTGAACAGGGATTCGCCGGACGTGTCCAGGTACAGCGTGGCCATGGTGCCCAGCAGGAACAGGTGCACGCGCGCGTCGGGACGCACGGTGTCGATGTCGGGCCGGGCGCCTTCGCGGTCGCGCAGGCGGTCGCAGATGCCGTCCTTGGCGCGCAGGTTGCAGTACTGCAGGCTGCGCACCGGGCTCTTGATGGCCGACGTGTCCACGCGCAGGGTCTGTTCCGCGCCGAACCAGCGTTCCCAGGGCACGCCGTAGGCCAGGTCGAGGATGTCGTCCTCGTGCGAGATCTCGCCCTGTCCCACCTGGGCCAGGATGCGCGTGGCCAGGCGCGAATACAGATTGGCGCGCTGCACGCCCGACCAGTCGGCGGAAAAGCTGCAGCCGGCCCGGCCCGTCCTGGCGTCTTCGAAGCCCAGCGCCTGCATTTCGGCGGTCAGGGCTTCTTCCAGGCCCTGGGGGCAGGGCGCGAAGATCTGGAAGATCTCGGCGGGCTGCGAGCGGCCCCGGCCGCGGCCGGGGCGATCGCGTTCGCGCGGGGCGACGTGCACGGAGACATCGTGCGCCTCGGTGTCGCGCGCGGGCGCATCGTCGTCGTCCCATTGCGGCGCGTCGGCAGGCAAATCGTCCCAGGCCGCGCCGGTGGCGGGCAGGTCGTCCCAGGCGGCGCCAGCGGGCGGGTGGGACGGTTCGTCGCGGCGCGTGTCCCGCATCTCGCGGTCCGTGTAGCGCTTGGGTTCTGGGCGCGGCTGCGCGGGCATGGAGTGCGCCCGCCGCAGGCGGTCATCCTTGTCGCGGCCGCGTTCCAGCTGGGTGGCCTGGCGCGCGCGCGCGCCGCTGCGCTTGCGGCGCGGCGAGTCGTCGTCCGCGTCGGGGCGGGCGGTCTTGGTAACCGATAGCGTTCGGCGCGGACGGTCTTGATCGTCGGATGACATGCGAGTTAGCAGAGGCTGGGAATTAAAAGGGTTTGACGACGACCAGCACGACTACCAGCACAAGCAGCAGGACAGGAACTTCGTTGAACCAGCGATAGAAGGTATGCGGGCGCGTGTTGCGGCCCTGTTCGAATTTGCGCAGCATGACGCCGCAGGCGTGATGGTAGCCGACGATCAGCAGGACCAGCAGCAGCTTGCCGTGCATCCAGCCGTTGCCGGGGCCCATGCCGATGCCGTAGCCCACGTACAGCCACAGGCCCAGCAGCACGGCGGGGACGGCCAGGATCGTCATGAAGCGGTAGAGCCGCCTGGCCATGCCCAGCAGACAGGACTGGGCCGCAGGATCGGTTTGCTGGGCCAGGTTCACGTAGATGCGGGGCAGGTAGAACAGCCCGGCGAACCAGGACGCGATGAAGACGATGTGAAAGGCCTTGACCCACAGCATGGCGCGCGCTCCGTAAAGAATCTGTCATTGTAACGGCGCCGGTCCCGCTGTCCGCGCGGGCGTCAGATCACGTACAGATCCACGTACTCGTGCACCGGCATCGCTTCCAGCATTTGCAGGTTCAGCGAGACGTCCAGGATGCGCTGCTGCTGGCGCGCCGGAAACACGCGGGCCAGGTTGGTGCGGAACTTGGCTTCCAGCAGCGGGATGCCGTCGGCGCGCCGGCGCTTGTGGCCGATGGGATATTCGCACACGATCTCGTCCCATTGCGTGCCGTCCTTGAAGCGCACGGTCAGGGCGTTGGCGATCGAGCGCTTGTCCGGATCGTGATAGTCCTTAGTGAAGGCCGGATCTTCTTCACACACGATGCGGCCGCGCAGCGCGTCGATGCGCGGATCGCCGGCGATGCCGTCTTCGTAGTCCGCCGCAGTCAGTCGCCCGAACAGCACCGGCACGGCCACCATGTACTGGATGCAGTGATCGCGGTCGGCCGGGTTGTTCAGCGGTCCCTGCTTGTCGATGATGCGGATGCAGGCCGCGTGCGTGCGGATGGTGATGCGCTCGATGTCGTGCGCGCCCTTGCCGGCGGCCGCCAGCCTGCCGTGCAGGTCCATGGCGCATTCCACGGCGGTCTGCGCATGGAATTCGGCCGGATACGAGATCTTGAACAGCACGTTCTCCATCACGTAGCTGCCGTAGGGGCGCTGGAAAGCGAACGGTCGTCCCTCGAACAGCACGTCGTAGAAGCCCCACGTCCTGGCCGTCAGCACGGTGGGATAGCCCATTTCGCCGGTACGCGCGATCAGGGCCAGGCGGACGGCGCGGCTGGTGGCGTCGCCCGCGGCCCAGCTTTTCCTGCTGCCGGTGTTGGGCGCGTGGCGGTAGGTGCGCAGGCTCTGTCCGTCCACCCAGGCCAGCGAGATCGCATTGAGGGTTTCTTCGCGCGTCAGGCCCAGCAGTTGCGCCACCACGGCGGTGGACGCGACCTTCACCAGCACCACGTGATCCAGGCCGACCTCGTTGAAAGAATTCTCCAGGGCGATGCAGCCCTGGATCTCATGCGCCTTGATCATGCCGGTGAGCACGTCGCGCATGGCCAGCGGCGGCTTGCCGGCGGCCACGGCGGTGCGCGACAGCCAGTCGGCCACGGCCAGGATGCCCCCCAGGTTGTCGGAGGGATGGCCCCATTCGGCGGCCAGCCAGGTGTCGTTGAAATCCAGCCAGCGGATCATGGCGCCGATGTTGAAGGCGGCCTGCACGGGATCGAGCTGGAACTGCGTGCCGGGCACCCTGGCGCCGTTGGGCACCACGGTGCCCGGCACGAGGGGGCCCAGCAGCTTGCGGCACGCCGGATACGCCAGCGCTTCCAGCCCGCAGCCCAGCGTGTCGATCAGGCAGTTGCGGGCGGTTTCGTAGGCCAGCGGGCTGGCGATCCGATAGTCGAAGACGTAGTCTGCGATGTCGGTCAGCACTGTGTCCCAGGCCGGGCGCTGGGCAGAGGAGGCATCGGCGCGAGACATGACGGCGTTTCCTTTAAAGCGTGTCCGCCGGCACGCGGACCTGGCCCTCCATCAGCACGCGCGCGCTGCGGCTCATGATGGCCTTGGTGACCTTCCATTGGCCGTCTTCCAGGCGGGCCTGCGCGCCCACGCGCAGCGTGCCCGAGGGGTGGCCGAAGCGCACCGACTCGCGCTCGCCGCCGCCGGCGGCCAGATTGACCAGGGTGCCCGGGATGGCGGCCGCGGTGCCGATGGCGACCGCCGCCGTGCCCATCATGGCGTGGTGCAGCTTCCCCATGGACATGGCGCGCACGCGCACGTCGATGTCGTCCGCGCCGATCGCCTTGCCGCTGGAGGCGGTGTAGGCGGCTGGCGGCGCCACGAAGGCGATCTTGGGCGTGTGCTGGCGTTTCGCGGCTTCGGAAACGTCGGCGATCAGGCCCATGCGCACCGCGCCGTGCGCGCGCAGCGTCTCGAACATGGCCAGCGCCTCGGGATCGCCGTTGATGGCGTCCTGCAGCTCGCTGCCGGTGTAGCCGATGGCCTCGGCATTGACGAAGATGGTGGGGATGCCGGCGTTGATCAGCGTGGCCTGCAGCGCGCCGATGCCGGGTACCTCCAGCGTGTCCACCACGTTGCCGGTGGGAAACATCGCGCCGCCGCCGTCTCCTTCGCCTTCATCGGCGGGATCCAGGAATTCCAGTTGCACCTCGGCGGCCGGGAAGGTCACGCCGTCCAGTTCGAAGTCGCCGGTTTCCTGCACCTGGCCGTTCGCCATGGGGATGTGGCCCAGGATGGTCTTGCCGATGTTGGCCTGCCAGATGCGCACGATGGCCGTGCCGTTGTCGGGCACGCGGGACTTGTCGACCAGGCCGTTCTCGATGGCGAAGGCGCCGACGGCCGCGCTGAGGTTGCCGCAGTTGCCGCTCCAGTCGACGAAGGCGCTGTCGATGGAGACCTGGCCGAACAGGTAGTCGACGTCGTGGTCGGGCCGCTGGCTGCGGTCCAGGATGACGGTCTTGCTGGTGCTGGAGGTCGCGCCGCCCATGCCGTCGATCTGCTTGCCGTACGGATCGGGGCTGCCGATCACGCGCAGCAGCAGCGCGTCGCGCGCGGGGCCGGGGGTCCGGGCCGCGGGGGGCAGATCCTGCAGGCGGAAGAACACGCCCTTGCTGGTGCCGCCGCGCATGTAGGTGGCGCGGATCCGAAGTTGGGGAAGGGATGTCATGTCGTCGATTCCTTGCGGACTGTGGCGGCGCCATGCGGGCGCCGCCAGGTAGGTTCAAGCCGCCTGCGTGGATTCCAGGAAGTCCTGGGCAAACCGCTGCAGCACGCCGCCGGCCTCGTAGATCGAGACTTCCTCGGCCGTGTCCAGGCGACAGGTGACGGGCACGTGCACGTCCTGCCCGTCGCGGCGGTGGATGACCAGTTCCAGCGTGGCGCGCGGCACGCGCTCGCCGATCACGTCGAAGGTCTCGGTGCCGTCGATGGCCAGCGTCTTGCGGTCGGTGCCGGGCTGGAATTCCAGCGGCAGCACGCCCATGCCGATCAGGTTGGTGCGGTGGATGCGCTCGAAGCCCTCGGCCACGATGGCCTCCACGCCCGCCAGGCGCACGCCCTTGGCCGCCCAGTCGCGCGACGAACCCTGCCCGTAGTCCGCGCCCGCGATGATGATCAGCGGCTGCTTGCGGTCCATGTAGGTCTCGATGGCCTCCCACATGCGCGTGACCCGGCCTTCGGGCTCCACGCGCGCCAGCGACCCCTGCCTGACCTGGCCATCGACCACGGCCATTTCGTTGATCAGCTTCGGGTTGGCGAAGGTGGCGCGCTGCGCGGTCAGGTGATCGCCGCGATGGGTGGCGTACGAGTTGAAGTCTTCTTCCGGCAGGCCCATCTTCGCCAGGTATTCGCCCGCGGCGCTGTCGGCCATGATGGCGTTGGACGGCGACAGGTGGTCGGTGGTGATGTTGTCGCCCAGCACCGCCAGCGGACGCATGGCGGACAGCGTGCGCTCGCCCGCCAGCGCGCCTTCCCAGTAGGGCGGGCGGCGGATGTAGGTGCTCTGCGCGCGCCATTCGTAAAGCGGGCTGATCTTCGTGGTGTTCTCGGTGGCGAAGGTGAACATCGGCTCGTACACCTTGCGGAACTGCTCGGGCTTGACGCTGGCGGCCACCACCGCGTCGATCTCCGCGTCGCTGGGCCAGATGTCCTTGAGCGTGACGGGTTTGCCCGACGCGCCGACGCCCAGCGCGTCGCGTTCGATGTCCACGCGCACGGTGCCGGCGATGGCGTAGGCGATCACCAGCGGGGGCGAGGCCAGGAAGGCCTGCCTGGCATACGGATGGATGCGTCCGTCGAAGTTGCGGTTGCCCGACAGCACGGCGGTGGCGTACAGGTTGCGGTCGATGATCTCCTGCTGGATCGCGGGATCGAGCGCGCCGCTCATGCCGTTGCAGGTGGTGCAGGCGAAGGCCACGATGCCGAAGCCCAGTTGCTCCAGCTCGGGCAGCAGGCCGGATTCCTCCAGGTACAGCTGCACGGCTTTCGATCCGGGGGCCAGCGAGGTCTTCACCCAGGGCTTGCGCGAAAGGCCCGCGCGGTTGGCATTGCGCGCCAGCAGGGCGGCGGCGATGACGTTGCGCGGGTTGCTGGTGTTGGTGCAACTGGTGATGGCGGCGATGATGACCGCGCCGTCGGGCATCTGGCCCGGGGTCGCTTCCCAGGGGCCGGCAATGCCGCGCTCGGCCAGGTCGGTGGTCGCCACGCGCTTGTGCGGGTTGGACGGGCCGGCCATGTTGCGCACCACGGTGGACAGGTCGAAGCCCAGCATGCGCTCGTACTCGGCGTGCGCCAGGCTGCCGGCCCACAGGCCGGCCTGCTTCGCATAGGTCTCGACCAGCTTGACCTGCTGGTCGTCGCGGCCGGTCAGGCGCAGGTAGTCGATGGTCTGGCCGTCGATGTAGAACATCGCGGCAGTGGCGCCGAATTCCGGCGTCATGTTCGAGATGGTGGCGCGGTCGCCGATGGTCAACGCGCTTGCGCCTTCGCCCAGGAACTCGATGTAGGCGCCCACCACTTTCTCGCGGCGCAGGAATTCGGTCAGGGCCAGCACGATGTCCGTGCAGGTGATGCCGGGTTGCGGGCGACCGGTGAGCTCGACGCCGACGATGTCCGGCAGCCGCATCCACGAGGCGCGGCCCAGCATCACGTTCTCGGCTTCCAGGCCGCCCACGCCGACCGCGATCACGCCCAGCGCGTCCACGTGCGGCGTGTGGCTGTCGGTGCCCACACAGGTGTCCGGGAAGGCCACGCCGTCGCGCACCTGCACGACCGGCGACATCTTCTCCAGATTGATCTGGTGCATGATCCCGTTGCCCGGCGGGATCACGTCGACGTTCCGGAAGGCCTGCTTGGTCCAGTTGATGAAGTGGAAGCGGTCCTCGTTGCGGCGGTCTTCCACGGCGCGGTTCTTCTCGAACGCGTCGCGGTCGAAACCCGGGTATTCCACGGCCAGCGAGTGGTCGACGATCAACTGCGTGGGCACCACGGGGTTGATCTGCGCGGGATCGCCGCCGGCATCCGCGATGGCGTCGCGCAGGCCGGCCAGGTCGACCAGCGCGGTCTGGCCCAGGATGTCGTGGCAGACCACGCGCGCCGGATACCAGGGGAAGTCCATGTCGCGGCGGCGTTCGATCAACTGGCGCAGCGAGTCCGTCAGCGTGGCGGGATCGCAGCGGCGCACCAGGTTCTCGGCGAGCACGCGCGAGGTGTAGGGCAGGCGGTCCCAGGCGCCGGCCTGGATGTCCTCGACGGCCTGGCGGGCATCGAAGTAGTCCAGCGGGGTGCCGGGCAGCGGTTTGCGGTAGTTCGTGTTCATGGCGGGCGTGTCTCCGGGGCCGTCGGCGGGCCGGAATGCATGGGATGCGGGCGTATCGAAGGCCCCCGCCGGCATCTCCTGCCGGCGGGGCTTGCAATCCCCAATCGCGCGGGATTACGGGCGCTTGCCGATGGGCACGTACTTCAGGTCGTCCGGGCCGGTGTAGTTGGCCGTGGGGCGGATGATCTTGTTGTCGATGCGTTGCTCGATGATGTGGGCGGACCAGCCGGCGGTGCGCGCGATGACGAACAGCGGCGTGAACATCGCGGTGGGCACGCCCATCACGTGGTAGCTGACGGCCGAGAACCAGTCCAGGTTGGGGAACATCTTCTTGATGTCCCACATCACGGTTTCCAGGCGCTCGGCGATGTCGAACAGCTTGGTGCTGCCGGCCTGCTTGGACAGCTTGCGAGCGACTTCCTTGATGACCTTGTTGCGCGGATCCGAGATCGTGTAGACCGGGTGGCCGAAGCCGATGATGACTTCCTTGTTTTCCACGCGGCGGCGGATGTCGGCCTCGGCCTCGTCCGGCGTCTCGTAGCGGCTTTGCACTTCGAACGCCACTTCGTTGGCGCCGCCGTGCTTGGGGCCGCGCAGCGCGCCGATGCCGCCGGTGATGGCCGAATACATGTCCGAGCCCGTGCCGGCGATGACGCGGCTGGTGAACGTGGACGCGTTGAATTCGTGCTCGGCGTACAGGATCAGCGAGGTGTGCATGGCGCGCACCCAGTCATCCGACGGCTTCTTGCCGTGCAGCAGGTGCAGGAAGTGGCCGCCGATGCTGTCGTCGTCGGTCTGCACGTCGATGATGCGGCCATTGTGGCTGTAGTGGTACCAGTACAGCAGGGCGGAACCCAGGTTGGCCATCAGGCGGTCGGCGATGTCGCGCGCGCCGGGCAGGTTGTGGTCGTCCTTCTCGGGCAGCACGCAGCCCAGCACGGAGACGGCGGTGCGCATCACGTCCATGGGGTGGCTGGCGGCGGGCAGGGCTTCCAGCGCGTTCTGCAACTGGGCGGGCAGGCCGCGCAGCGCGCGCAGCTTTTCCTTGTAGGCCTTCAGTTCGGCCTTGTTGGGCAGCTTGCCGTGCACCAGCAGGTGAGCGATTTCCTCGAATTCGGCCACGTCGGCGAAGTCCAGGATGTCGTAGCCGCGGTAGTGCAGGTCGTTGCCGGTGCGGCCGACGGTACACAGCGCGGTGTTGCCCGCGACCACGCCGGACAGCGCCACGGATTTCTTGGGCTTGAAGCCGGAGGGCGCGGCGTCGGCAGCGGCCGGCGCGGCGCCTGCCGCCACCGTGGCGTCCGCCGCCTGGGGTTTCGCGGTGGACTTCTCTGCTTGCTTGGCCGATGGCTTCTTGGGGGCGGTGCTCATGGTGGTGCAGTCTCCTTGGCGATGATCGGGTCACGGGCGGCCCGGCGCAGGCGCCGGTTGTGAACAGGTGTACGCGGGCGCCCGCCTGGGCGGCAGGATGCCTTCGCAGTCTACGCAACGGTGCAGGGGCTGTCACTCGGAATGCGGTGAAGGTTGGTAAAGGCCGGGTTTTTGATTTGCGAAGTTTGCGAATAACATGGTGGCTTCCCTATGAAACACGGCGGCCCCGGGCGATGCGCAAGATTTTCATGGGCGTCCGGCTGCGGCGCCTGCGCGAAGAGCGCAACCTGACGCAGGCGGCGCTGGCCAAGATGCTGGGCCTGTCGGCCAGTTACCTGAACCAGATCG
The DNA here is from genome assembly GCF_900078705.1 of Bordetella ansorpii. GTDB lineage: Bacteria > Pseudomonadota > Gammaproteobacteria > Burkholderiales > Burkholderiaceae_B > Bordetella > Bordetella ansorpii_A. The sequence continues at coordinate 260,831 of NZ_FKIF01000003.1, read as the reverse complement.
AGCAGAACCAGCGCCCGCTGACCATGCGCGTGCTGCTGCTGATGAGCGAAGTGCTGGGCGTGGATGCCCGCTCGTTCTCCGACGACGAGCAGGCCCGCATGGTGGCCGCGCTGCGCGAAGTGGCCGACACCATGCCGGCCTCGTCGGTGGGCGGGCGCGAGGAGGCCCGCATCTCGCACGCGGAAATGCAGGAGATCGCGGCCAACATGCCGGCCGTGGGGCGGGCGCTGATCCAGCTGCACCGGCGTCACCGCGAGGCGCTGGAGCGCCTGGAGGCGGCGGCCGAGGTGTCGTACCCCGAGCAGGACAGCCGGTCGCCGCGCAGCGTCGGCATCGCCCTGCCGGCCCAGCCCTACGAAGAGGCCCGCGACTTCTTCTTCACGCATCACAGCCACTTCGCCGAACTGGATATCCGGGCGGAGCAATGCCACGCCGCGTGGGGCCTGGACGATGCCGCGCCGGCGGACCTGCCGGGCCTCCTGGCGCGGCGCCTGCATGCGCAGCATGGCGTCACCGTCCAGACGCCCGCCGAGCGCACCGCCTGGCAGCGCCGCTACGATGCCGCCGGCCGGACGCTGAGCCTGTCGCCGCAGCTGGAACCCGGCCAGCGGGCCTTCCAGATGGCCGTGCAACTGGCCTTCCTGGAATTGCGTCCCACGCTGGACCGCATGGCCGACGCGCCGCGCTTCTCCGCCGAGGCCGTGCGCAAGCTGGTGCGCATCGGGCTGGCCAACCATTTCGCGGCGGCGCTGATCCTGCCGTACGGGCGGTTCCGCGATGCGGCGCAGGCGCTGCGCTACGACATCGAATTGCTGGGACAGCGCTTCGGCGTCAGTTTCGAGACCGTCTGCCATCGCCTGAGCACCATGCAGCGGCCGCATGACCGCGGCGTGCCGTTCTTCTTCATCCGGGTCGACCGGGCGGGCAATGTCTCGAAGCGGCAGTCGGCCGCGCAATTCCATTTCTCGCGGGTGGGCGGAACCTGTCCGCTCTGGGCCGTCTACGAGGCGTTCTCGCATCCGGGCCGCGTGCGCCGCCAACTGGCGCGCATGCCGGACGGACGGGTCTATCTGTGGGTCGCGCGCACGGTGTCCCGCCAGCCCGCGGGCTTCGGGCAACCGGGCAAGCACTTCGCCGTGGCGCTGGGCTGCGACGTCGAGCACGCGCACCAACTGGTGTATGCAAGGGGATTGGACCTGGGCGATCCCGACGTGCCCACGCCGATCGGCATGGGATGCCGCGTATGCGAACGTCCGGCGTGTCCGCAGCGCGCGTTTCCGTACATCGGCCGGGAATTGGGAACCCGTGAGGACCGGACCGGCTTCGTGCCGTATCCGATGGCGGACCCGGAGTAAGGGCAGGCGGGTCTTGCAGGGCCCCGCGGGCCTGGCGGCAGGCTGGACGCGGGGGGCGTACGTGTCATGGTCCGGCCGCACGGGGCGTGGGCCGGACCGGTTTCAAGCGGCCTTACTTGGCCTTGCCCTGCTGGAACAGGTTGTCCAACTGCGATTCGAAGGCGTGGTAGCCGATGCGGTCGTACAGTTCGTCGCGCGTCTGCATCAGGTCGACCACGTTCTTCTGGTGGCCGTCGCGGCGGATGGCGGTATAGACCGCCTCGGCCGCCTTGTTCATGGCGCGGAAGGCCGACAGCGGATACAGCACGATGCCCACGCCCACGCTGCCCAGTTCCTCGACCGAGAACAGCGGCGTCTTGCCGAATTCGGTGATGTTGGCCAGCACCGGCACGTTCACTTCCTTCACGAAGCGTTCGTAGGTGGGCAGGTCGTAGGCGGCTTCGGCGAAGATCGCGTCGGCGCCGGCCTCGACACACGCCAGGGCGCGCTCGATGGCGGCATCCACGCCGTGCGAGGCGATGGCGTCGGTGCGGGCGATCAGGAAGAAGTCGGAATCGGTGCGCGCGTCCGCGGCGGCCTTCACGCGGTCGGCCATCTCTTCGGTGGAGACGATTTCCTTGCCGGGGCGATGGCCGCAGCGCTTGGCGCCGACCTGGTCCTCGATGTGGCAGGCGGCCGCGCCGAACTTGATCAGGCTCTTGACGGTGCGGGCGATGTTGAACGCCGAGGGGCCGAAGCCGGTGTCGATGTCGACCATCAGGGGCAGGTCGCACACGTCGGTGATGCGGCGCACGTCGGTCAGTACGTCGTCCAGCGTGTTGATGCCCAGGTCGGGCAGGCCCAGCGAGCCCGCGGCCACGCCGCCGCCCGACAGGTAGATGGCGCGGTAGCCGGCGCGCCTGGCCAGCAGCGCGTGGTTGGCGTTGATGGCGCCGATGACCTGCAGGGGCTTTTCTTCGGCAAGCGCGCGGCGGAACAGGGCGCCGGGGGATTCGGGTCTGGACATGCGTGGGTCTCCGCTTGGTGCGCCGCGCGTCGCGGGGAGGGCGCGCGGTCGTCGCGGGCACGGGAAGCATTCCCGGTGCCGGCAATAAATCTGCCTCTTGCAGGGTCCGCTGGGGACGAAGGGGCAGGTTTATTGCCGCCGCGAGAGGCGGCCAGGGCGGCGCGGATCGGGGCATCCGCGCGGTGTGCCGGGACGTGCGTCCCGGTCCACCGGTTGCCGGGCGGGCCCGTGAGGCAGGTGCCTTCGAGCCGCCGCGGCGGACTTGATTACTTCAGCAGGTCCTTGATGCCGTCGCGCTCTTCGAGCAGCTCTTTCAGCGTGAAGTCCATGCGCTCGCGCGAGAAGGCGTCGATTTCCAGGCCCTCGACACGCTTGTACTCGCCGTTCTCGGTGGTGACCGGCACGCCGTAGACGATGCCTTCGGGGATGCCGTAGGAACCATCCGAGGGCACGCCCATGGTGACCCACTTGCCGTTGCTGCCCAGGACCCAGTCACGGACGTGGTCGATGGCGGCGTTGGCGGCCGAGGCGGCCGACGACAGGCCGCGCGCGTCGATGATGGCGGCGCCGCGCTTGCCCACGGTGGGGATGAACGTGTCGCGGTTCCACTGCTGGTCGTTGATCAGCTTGTCCAGGTTTTCGCCGGCGACGGTGGCGAAACGGGTGTCCGGGTACATCGTGGGCGAGTGGTTGCCCCACACGATCAGCTTCTCGATGTCGCCGACGGCCTTGCCCGACTTGGCGGCCAGTTGCGACAGGGCGCGGTTGTGGTCCAGGCGCAGCATGGCGGTGAAGTTCTTGGCCGGCAGGTCCGGCGCCGACTTCATGGCGATGTAGGCGTTGGTGTTGGCCGGGTTGCCGACCACCAGCACCTTGACGTCGCGGCTGGCGACTTCGTTCAGGGCGCGGCCCTGGGCGGTGAAGATCTGGGCGTTGACGGTCAGCAGGTCCTTGCGCTCCATGCCGGGGCCGCGGGGGCGGGCGCCCACCAGCAGGGCCACGTCGGCGTCCTTGAACGCGGTGCGCGGGTCGCTGTGCGCGGTGACTTCCTGCAGCAGCGGGAAGGCGCAGTCGTCCAGTTCCATGATGACGCCCTTGAGCGCCTTCTGGGCCTTTTCGTCGGGGATCTCGAGCAGTTGCAGGATGACCGGCTGGTCTTTGCCAAGCATCTCGCCGGAGGCGATGCGGAACAGCAGGGCGTAACCAATCTGGCCGGCGGCGCCGGTGACGGCGACTCGCATGGCGGGCTTAGACATGAACATATCTCCGGTAAGGGGTAGGGCGAAAAATCGCGCCTATGAGTGTAATCCCTGGACCTGCCTGCGCGTGGCGCGCGGGGCCTCTGAATGGACGGCATGCTAGATCGGATTTACGTAAGCGTCAATCTCTCTTATATCTTATATAAGACATAAGACGTTGGACAGGGGTTCGCCGCCTGTGCGACAATGCGCTGTTTGTTCGGAAGCCTGGCATCCCTCCGGCGGACGAACACGAAATCCACGCGAATATCCATGGCAGACTCCCGGCCCCAACCTCTCTTGCGCGCCGCCCGACCGGCGGCCGAGGGCGCCGCATTCAGTCCGCTTTATCGCCAGATCAAGGCCTTGCTGGTGCAAAGCCTGGATCGCGGCGAATGGAAGCCCGGCGAGCTCATCCCCAGCGAAATCGACCTGGCGGCCCGTTTCCAGGTCAGCCAGGGCACGGTGCGCAAGGCGGTCGATGAACTGGCCGCCGAACACCTGCTGCTGCGCCGCCAGGGCAAGGGCACGTTCGTCGCCACCCACCACGAAGCGCGCGTGCGCTACCGCTTCCTGCGCCTGGCCCCCGACGAACCCGTTGAAGCCGGCCGCGCGGATGCCCGCCGCGCGGAAAGCCGCGTGCTGGAATGCCGCCGCGTGCGCGCCCCGGCCGAGATCGCCCGCGCCCTGGACGTGCGGGCCGGCGAAACCGTGGTCACCATCCGCCGCCTGCTCTGTATGAACCAGTCGCCCATCCTGGTGGACGACATCTGGGTGCCGGGCGGCGCCTTCCGCGGCCTGACCTTCGAATTGCTGGCGGCCAACAGGGCGCCCCTGTACGGCCTGTTCGAATCCGAGTTCGGCGTGAGCATGGTCCGCGCCGACGAAAAGCTGCGCGCCGTGGCCGCCACCCCCGAAGTCGCGGAACTGCTGCAGGTTCAGGCGGGCATGCCGCTGCTGCAGGTCGATCGCATCTCTTACACCTATGGGGACCGCCCCATGGAGGTGCGGCGGGGCCTGTATCTCACCGATCACTATCACTATCGCAATAGCCTTAATTGATGATTATTTTCCGTACCATTTGATACCAAGCCTATCTCTGGGCGAAAATAGCGGGGTTTGCCCTTGACGGGGCGTCCAACCCGACCCCCACGTTCTTTCGCCGTCACGATTTCCCTAGTTCCGAAACATCGAGGCCGTCAATGTCCGACTCAGCTGCTAAGCCGCGTCCGCAGTTTCGCAATATCAGCGTTCCGCAAATCCTCAGCTATCGCCTGCCCCTGGCCGGCAAGCTGTCCATCCTGCACCGCGTCAGTGGCGCGCTGTTGTTCCTCTGTCTTCCGTTGGTCATCGTGCCGCTGTTCGCGGCCAGCGTGACTTCGGCCGAGGGCTTCGCGCAGGTTGCCCAGTATTTCGACAACGTCCTGGTCAAGCTGATCGTGCTGGCGCTGGTGTGGGGTTACCTTCATCACTTCTGTGCCGGCATCCGCTACCTGGCGCTCGACCTGCACATCGGCATCGACAAAGCGTCGGCCAGGAAAAGCGCGGGCGTGGTCTTCGGCGTCAGCCTGGCCCTGACCGCCGTGTTCGCCCTCAAACTGTTCGGAGCGTTCTAATGGCTGCCAATAATTACGGCCCCAAGCGCCTGGTCGTCGGCGCCCACTACGGCACCAAGGATTTCATCGTCCAGCGCATCACCGCGGTCATCATGGCCGTGTACACGCTGGTGCTGATCGTCGGTGTGCTCGCCATGCCGGCCTTCACCTTCGAACACTGGCAAGCCCTGTTCACGTTCCACGTGTTCGCGCTGCCCGTCGGCCAGATCCTGGCGACGCTCGCTTTCCTTGCGCTGGCCTATCACGCCTGGATCGGCGTGCGGGACATCTGGATGGACTATGTGCAGCCGGTCGGCGTGCGTCTGCTGCTGCAGGTGCTGACCCTTCTGTGGCTGATCGGTTCCGTCGTCTATTTCGCGCAAATCCTCTGGAGAATCTAAGCCGTGGTCGCTGTCACCAAATCCCTGCCGCGCCGCCAGTTTGATGTGGTGGTCGTGGGCGCCGGCGGAGCCGGCATGCGCTGTTCGCTGCAACTGGCCCAGGCCGGCCTGTCCGTCGCCGTCCTGTCCAAGGTCTTCCCCACCCGCTCGCACACCGTCGCGGCGCAGGGCGGCGTGAGCGCCTCGCTGGGCAACATGAGCGAAGACAACTGGTACTGGCACATGTACGACACCGTCAAGGGGTCGGACTGGCTGGGCGACCAGGACGCCATCGAGTTCATGTGCCGCGAAGCGCCCAGCGCCGTGTACGAGATGGAACACTTCGGCATGCCGTTCGACCGCAATCCGGACGGCACCATCTACCAGCGTCCGTTCGGTGGACACACCGCGAATTTCGGTGAAAAACCGGTGCAGCGCGCCTGTGCCGCCGCCGACCGTACCGGCCACGCGCTGCTGCACACGCTCTACCAGCGCAACGTCTCGGCCCGCACCCAGTTCTTCGTCGAATGGATGGCGCTGGACCTGCTGCGCAACGAAGCCGGCGACGTCGTGGGCGTGACCGCCCTCGAAATGGAAACGGGCGAGATCTACATCCTCGAAGCCAAGACCACCGTGATGGCCACCGGCGGCGCGGGCCGTATCTGGGCCGCCTCCACCAACGCCTTCATCAACACCGGCGACGGCCTGGGCATGGCGGCGCGCGCCGGCATCCCGCTGCAGGACATGGAATTCTGGCAATTCCACCCGACCGGCGTGGCCGGCGCGGGCGTGCTGATCACCGAAGGCGTGCGCGGCGAAGGCGGCATCCTGCTGAACAAGGATGGCGAACGCTTCATGGAGCGCTACGCGCCCACGCTGAAGGATCTGGCGCCGCGCGACTTCGTGTCGCGCTCGATGGACCAGGAAATCAAGGAAGGCCGCGGCTGCGGTCCGGACGGCAGCTACGTCGTGCTCAAGCTCGACCACCTCGGCGCCGACGTGATCAACAAGCGCCTGCCGTCGATCCGCGAGATCGCCATCAAGTTCGGCAACGTCGATCCGATCAAGGAACCGATCCCCGTCGTTCCCACCATCCACTACCAGATGGGCGGCATTCCGGCCAACTACCATGGCCAGGTGCTCGAGAACGTCAACGGCGAGAACCGCGTGGTCAACGGCCTGTACGCCATCGGCGAATGCGCCGCGGTGTCGGTGCACGGCGCCAACCGCCTGGGCACCAACTCGCTGCTGGACCTGATCGTGTTCGGCCGCGCCACCGGCAACCACATCGTGAACTCGCATCCCGAGCGCGTGCGCTCGCACCAGCCGGTGCCCAAGGAGTCCCTCGACTTCTCGCTGAACCGCGTCAACGAACTGGAAAGCCGCGCCACGGGTGAAAAGACCCAGGACGTGGCCAACGCCATCCGCTTCTCGATGCAGCGCCACTGCGGCGTGTTCCGCACGCTGGAACTGCTGAACGAAGGCGTGGGCCAGATCGAGGAACTGGCCGAGCAGGCCAAGCACATCGCCTTCAAGGACAAGTCGAAGGTGTTCAACACCGCCCGCGTCGAGGCGCTGGAACTGGCCAACATGACCGAAGTGGCTCGCGCCACCATCAAGTCGGCGGCCGCCCGCACCGAAAGCCGTGGCGCCCATGCCCTGGACGATCACCCGACTCGCGACGACGAGAACTGGCTCAAGCACACGCTGTGGTATTCGGAAGGCAGCCGCCTCGACTACAAGCCGGTGCAGATGAAGCCGATGACGGTCGAGTCCTTCCCGCCCAAGGCGCGTACCTTCTAAAGTCCGGATCCGAGCAAAACCATGAGCAACAAGCGTATCGTCAAGTTCGAAATCTACCGCTACGATCCTGACAAGGACGAGCGTCCGTACATGCAGAAGCTGGACGTCGAACTCCAGCCTACCGACAAGATGCTGCTCGATGCGCTGGTGCGCATCAAGAACGACGTCGATGACAGCCTGGCCCTGCGCCGCTCGTGCCGTGAAGGCGTGTGCGGTTCCGACGCCATGAACATCAACGGCAAGAACGGCCTGGCCTGCACGACCAACCTGCGCGAGCTGAAGGAACCCATCGTCCTGAAGCCGCTGCCCGGCCTGCCCGTGATCCGCGACCTGATCGTGGACATGACGCACTTCTTCAACCAATACCACTCGATCCGTCCGTACCTCATCAACGACACGCCGCCGCCCGAACGCGAGCGCCTGCAGTCGCCCGAGGCCCGCGAAGAGCTCGACGGCCTGTACGAGTGCATCCTGTGCGCCTGCTGCTCGACGTCCTGCCCGTCGTTCTGGTGGAATCCGGACAAGTTCGTCGGCCCGGCCGGCCTGCTGCAAGCCTACCGCTTCATCGCCGACAGCCGCGACGAAGCCACCGGTTCGCGTCTGGACAACCTCGAAGACCCGTACCGCCTGTTCCGCTGCCACACCATCATGAACTGCGTGGACGTCTGTCCGAAGGGGCTGAACCCGACGAAGGCCATCGGCAAGATCAAGGAACTGATGGTTCGCCGGACGGTCTAGTCCGAGGATGCTTTACAAGGTGAGGAAATTGAAATGAGCGGCCTGACCGAGTTGCAAAGGGCGCGCCTGCGTTGGCGGGCGCGTCGCGGTCTGCTTGAGAACGACCTCATCATTACCCGGTATCTGGATGCCTACGAGGACCAGCTTACCGACCAAGACGTAACCGAGCTGACGCAGCTCTTCGAGATGGGCGACAACGACCTGCTCGACGTGCTGCTGGCGCGCAAGGAACTCGAGGGCGCGTACGACACGCCCGCGTTGCGCGTCATCATTGGCCGGATGCGCGAGCTCTGATCCAACTTGAGGATATTTGTGATGAACCTGTCTGACAAAAAAGCCACCCTGTCCTTCTCGGACGGTAGCCCCTCCGTCGAGTTCCCCGTGTACAAGGGCACTGTCGGTCCCGATGTGGTCGACATCCGCAAGCTGTACGGCCAGACCGGCATGTTCACGTTCGACCCGGGCTTCATGTCGACCGCGGCGTGCGAATCGGGCATCACCTATATCGATGGCGACAAGGGCGAACTGCTGTACCGCGGTTACCCGATCGAGCAACTGGCCGTCAACTGCGACTTCCTGGACATCTGCTACCTGATCCTGAACGGCGAACTGCCCGACGGCGAGCAGAAGAAGGACTTCGACACGCAGGTCACGCACCACACGCTGGTCAACGAACAACTGCACTTCTTCCTGCGCGGCTTCCGCCGCGACGCGCACCCGATGGCCGTGCTGACCGGCCTGGTGGGCGCCCTGTCGGCCTTCTATCACGACTCCACCGACATCACGAACCCCGAGCACCGTCACATCTCGGCGATCCGCCTGATCGCCAAGATGCCGACCCTGGTCGCGATGGCGTACAAGTACTCGCAAGGCCAGCCGTTCATCTACCCGCGCAACGACCTGTCGTACACCGGCAACTTCCTGCGCATGATGTTCGCCACGCCGTGCGAGGACTACAAGGTCAATGAAGTGGTCGAGCGCGCGCTGGACCGCATCTTCGTGCTGCACGCCGACCACGAGCAGAACGCCTCCACCTCGACCGTGCGCCTGTGCGGTTCGTCGGGCACCAACCCCTTCGCCGCCATCTCGGCCGGCGTGGCTTGCCTGTGGGGCCCGGCCCACGGCGGCGCCAACGAGGCTTGCCTGCAGATGCTCGAAGAGCTGCAAGCCAACGGCGGCATCGACAAGGTCGGCGAGTTCATGGAGAAGGTCAAGGACAAGAACTCGGGCGTGCGCCTGATGGGCTTTGGCCACCGTGTCTACAAGAACTACGACCCGCGCGCCAAGCTGATGCAGGAAACCTGCAAGGAAGTGCTGGCCGCCCTGGGCCTGGAAAACGACCCGCTGTTCAAGCTGGCCATGGAACTGGAGCGCATCGCCCTGGAAGATCCGTACTTCGTGCAGCGCAAGCTGTACCCGAACGTCGACTTCTACTCGGGTATCGTGCAACGCGCCATCGGCATTCCCACCTCGCTGTTCACGGCCATCTTCGCGCTGGCCCGCACGGTGGGCTGGATCGCCCAGTGGAACGAAATGCTGTCCGATCCCGACTACAAGATCGGCCGCCCGCGTCAGCTGTTCACCGGCCACGTCACCCGCGACGTGCCCACGCAGCGCTAAGACGCCGCGCTGCCGGAACGGGCTGCTTCAGTCCGGCCCGGCAGTGGAACAAAGCCCCCGCATGCCGGACGCGCGTCCGATGTCCGGGGGCTTTGCGCTTTCGGGACGGCCTGGCGCGCTCAGAACTTGTAGTTCATGCTGAGCGTCACCGTGCGTTCGGCGCCGTAATAGCAGAACTCCAGCGAGTTGCACGCCGCCACGTACTTCTTGTCCAGCAGGTTCTGCACGTTCAGGCGGGCGCTCAGGCCCTGCACGCCCAGGGCCTTGAAGTCGTAGCCCACCGCCAGGTCCAGCAGCGTGTACGACGGCAGCACGTGGGTATTGGCGCGGTCCGACACGATGCCGTTGGCGTAGCGCACGCCCAACGCCGTGTTCAGCCCTTGCAGGGCGCCGGTGTGGTGATAGTCGGCCCACACGCTGGCCAGGTGCTTCGGCGCGTAGACCGCGCGATTGCCCTGGTTGCCGTCGTCGCTCTTGCGGTAGCGCGCGTCGTTGTACGTGTAGCTGGCCAGCACATTGAACTGGCTCGTCAGCCACGTATTGGCTTCAAGCTCCACGCCCTCGGATTCGATCTCGCCGATGGCGCGGTACGGATCCGTGGGCTGGTTCTTGGTGGCCACGTTCTTCTGCCGGATATTGAACACGGCGATGGCGTAGGTGCTGCGGGCGCCCGGCGCCTGGTACTTCACGCCGGCCTCGACCTGCCTGCCCTCCATGGGCTCGAGCAGATTGCCCTGCGCGTCCACGAAGTTGGTCGGCGTGAAGGCCGTGGAATAGCTGACGTACGGCGCGAAGCCGCTGTCGAAGTGGTAGAGCAGGCCGGCGCGGCTGCTGACCTGCGAGTCGTTCAACCGGCTGGTCAGGCCGGAGTCCAGGTTCTTGCTGCGGATGTCGACCTCGTCGTAGCGGCCGCCCAGCGACAGGCGCCAGTTCTCCCATGCCATGATGTCCTGCACGTAGAAGCCGGTCTGCTTCAGCTTGTGCGCCTCGCGCGTGGGCGGATACATGGCCGTGGCCGACGCGCCATACGACGGATCGAAGGCATCGATGGCGGGATAGGCGCCCGAGGGCCAACGGACGTCGTTCTCGCGCCACTGGTAGTCCACGCCGGCCAGCAGCGTATGCGCGACCGGGCCGGTGGCAAGACGCAGCTCGAACTGGTTGTCCACCGACAGGGCGTTGAGTTTCTCCGTGCTGCCCGAGAAATAGCGGTTGAGCGTGGTGGGCGAGGCCCAGCCATAGGCATATACCTGGCCGAGTTCGACCTCGGACTCCAGGTACTGCAGATTCTGCCGGAAGCTCAGCCTGTCATTGAAGCGATGCTCCAGGCCGTAGCCCACCAGGTTCTGGTCGCGCTTGTACTTGTCCGCATCGGGTTCGCCTTCGAAGAACCCGCGCGAGAGCTTGCGGCCGTTGTAGGGCACGACCGTGCCTTCGTACGGCAGGCCCGAGTGGTAGCCGCCCTCGGGGTCGCGATGCAGATAGGCCATCACGTCCAGGATGGTGTCGGGCGTGATCCTCCAGGTCAGCGAGGGCATCAGCGCGTAGCGTTCTTCCTTCACGTGATCGACCTGCGTGTCGGTGCGGCGCGCCTTGCCGGCCAGGCGGAAGGCCACATCACCGCTTTCCAGCGGCTGGTTGATGTCGAACGCCGCATATGCCTGGTGCTTGTCGCCGAAGCCCAGCTCGATCTCGCGGCTGGCGTCGAAAGCCGGCTTGCGGGTCTGCAGGGCGACGATGCCGCCGGGCGAGGACTGGCCGTACAGCACCGAGGCCGGGCCACGGATCACTTCCACGCTGTCCAGGAACCACGGATCGACCACCAGCGAGCTGTGCGAGTTGGTGTCGCCCAGGATCTTCAGTCCATTCAGATAGGTGTTGCCCAGGCTGCCGTCGGAGAAGCCGCGCAGCACGATGTAGTCGAAACGGTTCGAGGCGCCCACCTGGTTGCTGAAGACGCCGGCGGTATAGGCCGTGGCGCGCTGTACGCTGGTGGCGCCCTGCGCCTGCATCTGTTCGCGGTCGATCACGGTCACGGCCTGCGGCGTCTCGACCACGGGCGTCAGCGATTTGGTCGCGCCTTGCTGGGCGGTCACCGTGACGGCCTCCAGCGTCTGCGTGCCGGCATTGCCAGTGGCCTGGGCCTGGGCCTGCGCCCAGGGGACGGCGGCCAGCAGGGATATCGCCAGGGATAGCTTGGTCTTGCGGAACATCGTCACGCCCTCTGATCTGGAAATAATCGGAATTATTCTTATTTGCGGTTCAGGCGAGCTATGCGGCCCGCTCAGTTCCGTATGCGCGCCGATCGGCGCGGCTCAGCACAGGTCGCGGGGCGGCGTGCCGTAGTGCTTGCGAAAGGCGGTGGCGAAATTGGTGGCGTGGCGGTAGCCGCTCATGTGCGCGGCCTGCTGCACGGAATAGCCCTGCAGCAGGTATTGGCGCGCCAGCGCCAGGCGGCGATCGCGCAGATAGTCGAAGACCGGCGTGCCGACCCACAGCCGGAATTTGCTGCGAAAGGTGCTGGGACTCATGGCGGCCTGGGCCGCCAGCTGGTCCACGGTGTAGTCCTGCTGGGGCGCCAGGTCCAGTTGGCGGCGCACGGCCTCGATCCGCTTCCGTTCACCGGGCGACAGGGGCATGGCGCGGGCGCCGCCGGCCTCGCCGATGCCATGCGCCAGCAGTTGCAGGGCCAGTCCCTCGGTCAGCAGGCGCCGCTGCAGTGGGTTCATGCCGGGCAACTGCTGCAATTGCCGCAGCGATTGCGACAAGGCCGCGGGCAGGCGCCACAGGCGCGGCAGCCCGCCGTGCTGTTCCTGCCAGCCGGCCAGCAGGCCCGACAGCGAGTCGGGAGCAACGGCATCCTGCGTGTCCAGGGCCAGGGTGATGGTCTCCAATTGCTGCTGCTGCGCGTGCACGGCGTGCAGCACGCTGTCCGGGCCCAGGTCGGCCACCAGGGCGACGCCCGGCTGCAGGTCGTAGTGCCGGCCCGCGATGTCCAACCCGACCCGGCCTTGCAACACCACCAGCAGGAAGAACGAGGTGGCGCGCGTGGACAGCGACTCGTAGGGCTGCAGCACTTCCAGGCAGGAGTGCGTGAAGTTCAGCGCCGACGGGAATGTCACTTCGTGCACGCTGCCGCGCAGCACCTCGCGGCTGCTGGCGGGGCACAACCGGGGAAAGTGGTAGTCGATGCCGAAACGGTCGCCGAAACCCAGCAGGTCGCTGACGGACAATTGTCGCAACGGAGCGTGGGATGCCGGGTCGTGCATGGAGGGGCCTGGAAGAGAATCGAGACGCATTATATTTTGTCGGCTTGTTCCAAGGCAGACGCCCTGCGCGGCGTCGGCAATGGCACGACATCGGGCGAGCCCGCGCTGGCGTGGCCACGGTCCGCTCGTCGCGGGCGCGCCGATTGGCGATATCATCGCCGGCATGATTCCCATCGCCGTTCCATCCGCCACGGGCATCCTTCTGTTCCTGCTGTCCTTCGTGCTGGGGCTGTGGCTGTTTTCCTGGCTGGTGCGGCTGGCATTCAGCAAGGGCGCGCGCCAGAGGCTGATGAAAAACCCCCGGCGCAACATCGGCATCCTGGTGGCGCTGGCCGTGCTGTCGTTGCCGGGCTATTCGATCGAGTACATCCTGATCGCCAGCGGCCGCGAAAGCGCGCGGCGCGAGGCGGCGCTGCGCGTGACCTTGCCGCGGGCGCAGACGCTGGGCGGGGTGGAGATGCCGGCGGGCACGCGCCTGGAGCTGGATCGCGAAGGTCGCCTGGACACGTTCGTGCTGGCCGAGTTCGACGCGCCGGTATCGGCCTATGGCGTGCAGGCCACGCGCATCCGGCGCACGCTGTCCTCCGACTACGACGAGGACTACAAGGAGACCAACCGTTATCCCAGCAGCGTGACGGTCTGGGGCCAGGGCGCGCAGGACGTGTCGGGCTGGCGATGTGACGCCTCGAAGAAAATGGATTTCGACACCCGGGACAAGGGCGCGCACATCGACTTCGACAAATGCCTGCTGGCCGACGGCAACCGCGTGGGCGACATCGTGTTGCCGGCGGGCGCGGAACTGCATGCCCGCTCGGACTCCGCCGGCGGGGACATGCAGACCGAACCCGTGCGCTGGGCAGTCAGCGTGGACGGTCCCGAGCCGCTGGCGGTGCAGGGACTGCTGCTGGGCCATCCGGCCTTGCACCTGGACGCCCGGCGGCGCCTGGTGCGCGTCGAGTACGGCGTGCTGGCCTGCGCGACACGCCTGGGACCGATGCACTATCCGCCGGAAACCGAGGTGCGGATGCCGCGCTATCCCTTGAACCGGCGGATGCCTGGCGCCTGGGTCTTCACCCCGTATCTCGGCATGAGCGCCACGCGCGACGACGGCGCGGCCGTGCAGGCAGGTTCGTCGGTGCTGCAGCGGCTGGACGGCACGGTCCTGGACATCGTGGCCAACGAGGAGCTCATGATCGAGCTGTATCCCAAGCTGGAAGTGGATGGCGTGGTGACGCCGGGGCCGGTCGACTGCCCGCAAGCGGCCAGGTAGCGGCCCGCGGGCGCGGGGCCGCGCCGCCGCCCGGGGTCGGCGAGCCGTTGCCGCTCGGTCATGCCTGTCTGCGGATGGATAGCGCCTACAGGCCCACGCCGCGCGCCATCATCACCGCGCACAGCGGCAGCAGCACGAACAAGTGCGATTCGATCATCACCCAGCGGCGCGCGCCGAGGATGTCGTCGCGGGCCGGCACGAAGGCCGGGTCCCGTTGCGCGTGCCTGCGCCAGCGCAGGAAGCGCCGCGTCGGTGGGATCGAACAGAGGCCGATCACCACGAACAGGCCCATCTTGGCATGGAACCACGGATTGGCCGTATAGAAGGCGATGCCTTTCGCGCCCAGCGTCAGGCGCAGCAGGCCGGTGATCAGCACGGCGATGGCGGAGATGGCGTACAGGCGGTCGTATCGCACCAGGCGGGCCACGGCGTCGGAGGATATGCCGGGCCGCAGCAGCACTGCTTCGGCGGTCAGCACCACCACCAGCACGAACAGAGTCAGGAAGTGAAACCAGGCGAGCAGGGCGTCCAGCAACATGGGGGCTCCGGGTGTATTGGCGGCCAGCGCGGCACGCCGGGGATTTGTACCACACGAGGGTATCGGCAGCGCAGGCCAGATGGCGCAATTCACGACGGCACAACTGCGTGCCTCAGGCGGCATCCGCGTCTGGCCAGCCTATCGCCAGGGCGCGCCGTCGCCCATCTCGCGCAGCAGCTTCAGGAACTGCTCGGTGCGCGCCGAACGCGCCTTGCGCGACGCCACCAGGGCGACGATGTCGGCATCGGGCAGCCGCCAGCCCGGCAGCAGCGCCACCAGCCGGCCCTGCCGCAGCAGGTCGGCCACGTCCCACTCCGAGCGCACCAGCAGGCCCATGCCCGCCTGTGCCCATTGCCGCGCGGTGCCGCCGTCGTTGCAGGCCAGCGCGGGCGCGATGCGCAGCGCCGCCGTGCCGCCCTCATCGTGATGGAAGCGCCAGAGCGTGACGTCCTCGTCGTTCTCGCGCAGGGCGATACAGTCGTGCTGGCGCAGGTCGTCCGGGTGGCGCGGCGTGCCGCGCCGCTTCAGATAGGACGGCGCGGCGCACAGGATGCGCCGGTTGCGCGCCAGGCGGTGCATGACGAGCGCCGAATCGCGCAGTTCGCCGATGTGGATCATCACGTCCCAGGTGTCGGCGGCCAGGCTGGCCGGCCGGTCGGACAGCAGCAGGGTGGCGGTGATTTCCGGATGCTGCTTGCGAAAGCGCGCGATGACGGGCGCCACGTGATGCTGCCCGAAGCCCAGCGGCGCCACCACTTTCAGGTGGCCCGAGACCTGGCCGCGCCGGCTGGCCAGCATGTCGGCCAAGCCACCGATGTCGCCGCAGATGCGGCGGGCGTGCTCGGCCAGCAACTCGCCTTCATCGGTCAGCGCCATGCGGCGGCCGCAGCGGTCGATCAGGCCGATGCCCAGGCGCTTTTCCAGGCCGCCGAGCCGCTGCGTGACGGCCGAGGGCGTCACGTCCAGTTTGCGTGCCGCATCGGCCAGCGTGGAGGCCGATGCCAGGACCAGGAAGAAGCCCAGGTCGTCGCTGTTCAGCATGATTAGTCTGGCCTTAACAGGAGGTGTAGTTTCAATTAAACACCAGGCGGATCGTGCCGGGGCATACTCGGCCAACTGAACGGGAGATAGACCATGACCACCCCCAAGGCGCCCGGCGCCGCCACCCTGGACACCCTGGACACGCCCTGCCTGGTGCTGGACGAGCCGCGCATGGCCGCCAACATCGACCGCCTGAAGGCGCGCATGGCGCGCCTGGGCGTGACGCTGCGGCCGCACCTGAAGACGCCCAAGTCCATCGAGGTGGCGCTGCGCGTGATGGCGTCGCCGCAGGGCCCGGCCACTGTCTCCACGCTGCAGGAAGCCGAGCAGTTCGCGCAGGCGGGCGTGCGCGACATCCTGTATGCGGTGGGCATCTCGGCATCCAAGCTGGATCGCGTGCTGGCGCTGCGGGCGCGCGGCACGGACCTGACGGTGGTGGTCGACAGCCTGGCCGGCGCGCAGGCCGTGGCCGAGCGTTCGCGTGCCGAGGGCACGGCCATTCCCGCGCTGATCGAGATCGACTGCGACGGCCACCGCGCCGGCGTGCGTCCCGACCAAACGGAGCCATTGCGGGCCATCGGCCGCGCGCTGCACGAAGGCGGCGCCGAACTGCGCGGCGTGATGACGCACGCGGGCGAGTCGTACAACGCGGCCGACGTGGATGGCATCCGCGCCATGGCCGAGCAGGAACGCCGCGCCGCCGTGGACGCGGCCGAGGCGCTGCGCGCCGCCGGCCTGCCGTGCCCGGTGGTCAGCGTAGGCTCGACGCCCACGGCCATGTATGCCGAGAACCTGGACGGCGTGACGGAAGTGCGCGCGGGCGTGTTCGTGTTCTTCGACCTGGTGATGGCCGGGCTAAACGTGTGCGCGCAGCAGGACGTGGCGCTCTCGGTGCTGACCACCGTGATCGGGCACCAGGCCGAGAAGGGCTGGATCCTGGTGGACGCCGGCTGGATGGCCATGTCGCGCGACCGCGGCACGGCCAGGCAGGCGGTGGACCAGTACTACGGCGTGGTCTGCGACCTGGCCGGCCAGCCGCTGGGCGACCTGGTGCTGAAAGAGACCAACCAGGAGCAGGGCATCATCACGCTGCGCCCCGGCAGCAAGGCGGCGCCGACCGACCTGCCGCTGGGCACGCGCCTGCGCATCCTGCCCAACCACGCCTGCGCCACCGGCGCGCAGCACGACGCCTATCAGGTGGTGCGCGGCGACTCGCCCGAGGTCGTGGCCACCTGGACGCGGTTCCGCGGCTGGTAAGCGCAAAGGAGGCCGTGATGACGACGCACAAGCAAGACACGCTGCGGGTCCTGGACATGCACGCCGTGGACAGGCTGCTGGGCATGGACGAGGTGTCCGAGGCCGTGACCGAGGCCTTCGTGCTGCACAGCCGCGCGCAGGGCCGGGTGTTTCCGGTTATCCGCGAGCCGCTGCATACGGGCGGCGTGTTCGGCATCAAGGCGGGCGACGTGGCCAGCCAGGACCTGCTGGGCTACAAGGCCGCCGGCTTCTGGCCCGGCAACCGGCAGCAGGGCGGCGAGCCGCACCAGGCCACGGTGATGCTGTTCGATCCCGCGACGGGCCGGCCGTACTGCCTGCTGGATGGCAACGCCATCACCACGCTGCGCACCGGAGCTGCCGGCGGCCTGGGCCTGGCCCGGCTGGCGCGGCAGGACAGCGCCTCGCTGGCCTTGTTCGGCGCGGGCGTGCAGGCGGCGATCCAGCTGCGCTTTGCGCTGCGCACGCTGCCGCATCTGAAGCGCGTGCGCTACATGACCTTCGACGGCAAGCCGGACGCGGCGTTCGAGCGGCGCTTCGACGGGCAGGTCGATCTGCGGCATGCCGTCGATGGCGATGCCGCGGTGGCCGAAAGCGACGTGGTGATCACGGCTACGCCGGGCGCCCGCGTGCTGTTCCGCGCCGAGTCTGTGCGGCTAGGCACGCACGTGACGGCCGTGGGCTCGGACACCAAGGGCAAGCGGGAGCTGCCCGAGGGCCTGCTGCCGCGTGCACGGGTGTTCGTGGATGACGCCGTGCAGTCGCGCCAGATCGGCGAGCTGCAATGGGCGCCGGAGACGGCGTGTGTCGAGATCGGCGCGGTGCTGGATGGCGCCGAGGCGGGGCGTTCCGAGGACCCGGCCGAGATCACCGTGTTCGACATGACGGGTATCGCGCTACAGGATTTGACAGTGGCGCGGATGCTGTATCGGCGGGCGTCCCTGGAAGGCGTGGGTACCTCTCTGGATTGGCCCTGGCGGTCGGCGGGGTGAAAACCTCTCTGGGTTTGCTCGGAGCAGTATGTTTATTGATCCGATTTCCAGTCGATGATGGCGTAATCATATTCCGGAGTTGCAGCCCGTTATCCTTTCAGACGCTACGATTTGTTGCGTGGACGGGCTAACCTCATATCGTTCATTTTCTTGCAAAAATTATTAATGTAATACGTTTGTTGCTGTTGGTTTAATAGCGGTAGATGCTACTTTCTCCAGCGATTCTATTCGGATTCATAGGAGCGCTCGTGGAAGAGGATGGCTTGACTATCGTTTTGACGCCGCCGCAATTGGCTATGGTTCTTTCGAATGGAACTTTCGAAGAACCGACTTTCTCCAATCGCGCCTGGGGATCGGCTGGAGCCATCTTCGGGGCGTTGGAAGTGCTTGGCGGTGGCGCATTGCTCCTGATGCCCGAGCCCACTACGCTAACCAAATTCGGCGGGGGCTTGTTGACTGCTCATGGTACCGACACTTTTCAGGCCGGGGTTCGCCAAGCGTGGACCGGACTCGAAACAAATACGCTGACGAACGATGGCGCTACCGCGCTTGCGGAACTTCTCGGTGTGGATCGAGCCACAGCTGAACGTATCGGACGCGGCGTCGACCTGGTGGTCCCATTGGTCGTTGCTAGCGGCTTGGCGGCGGCAAGGATTGCGACAATACGAGCCGGCAGGATCAGCTTGGCCACACATGAAGCCTATGGAGGCCATACGATCGCACGTCACGTCGGACTTACTGAAGAACAACTTAGGGCCCGACTTGGCCAGTACCCCAACTTGCCTGCGGCATCCTCCTTCGCATCGTTGGCAGAGGCAGAAAAAGCTGTGGCGTTGGGCTTGAGAGCCAATCGCTCTGTGATTGCTAAATGGGCTCGGACTGCGACTCCTGGCGATACACAAGATTTTTTATGGGCTGCGCCAAGCCGTATAGGAATGGGTGTTGTCCGAGCGACGGGCGAGTACGTACCTATGTCAAAGGTTCGTATCGTTTTGATGAAAAAAGCCATTGATGGCAAGATTTATTATGTTTTCTCGGCATATCCGACTATTTTTTGATGTTTACCCATGAAAAATGCCGAATACGACCGCTTGAATAAATTGATTAATGCGTATTTTTACCCATACTGGGAAGACGATTACGGTACGGAGGCCGAAGTTGTCGACCAATACATTCGAACCAGTTGGCGAGATGATGTTGAACGGTCAATAGAGCAGATCAATCGCTATGTGAGCGAACACCCAGTAAATCTGCTGGCGTCCTTCGATGCGGAATTTGTTCCGATGTACATCATTGGCCAGAACGATGCCGAAGCGAGGGCGTGGCTGCTCGCCGTTCGTGATCAATTGCGCGCCCACATCGACCTCGCACGGCTGCGCCCCGCATAGTGTTTTTCGCTATCTGCCACTTGTACGGTATGCCTTGGGCTGCAACCCGCCTCGGTACGTAGTCCGGGCCGCTCAAGAGGGGGATTGATTAGCTCGGGCAGTTGGACGCTGACGGGCGAGGCATGCCCGTTTTTGGACAACGCGATTGCGTCGGCTGATCAGAGCGGCGGCCGCTTCATCCCCACCCATTCCTGCACGGACGGACGCTGCCATTGGCGATTGGCGTATTCGACCAGCCGCTGCGGCACCGTGTCGCCATTGAGCACCAGACGGTTCAGCATCAACGCCAGATCCGCGTCGGCGATGCTCCACTTCCCAAACAGGTTCGGCTGGCCGTGCGCCAGCAGCGATTCCGCGGCGGCGAACAGCTTCTGCGCGGCGGCCAATGCGGCGCTGGACAGCGGTTTCTTCTCGGGACGATAGAACACGACCACGGTGGTGCGTTCCTCGCGGATCGGCATCAGGTCGCTGCGCAGCCAGGCCTGCACCTGGCGGGCGCGGGCCTTCTGCTGCGCGTCCGCGGGGTACACGGGATTGGCGCCGGGGAAGACGTCTTCCAGGTATTCGGTGATGGCCGAGGACTCGGACAGCGAGAAGCCGCCATGCAGCAGGGTGGGCACGCGGCGCGTGAGCGACGTGTCCGCGTAGTCGGGGCGCAGGTTCTCCTGCTTGCCCAGATCGAGAGTCACGAGATCGAAGGGCAGCGCTTTCTCTTTCAGAGCCACGAAGGCCGACATGGCGTAGGGGCTGGCGTATTGCGCGTCGACGTAGAGCCGTAGTTTGGCGTCCTGCAAAGCATTCTCCTGGTGCTTGGGCCCGATGAGGGGGGCGGGATTACTTTACCGGAGCGTGCGGGCGATCGCGCCGCGCCGCGCGAATAAGCGCAAGAATGGACAATGCCTGCGGTTGGCCCCGCACAGCAGAGGCGCTGAGGCACGCCGCAACGGGCGCCTGATCGGTTTCCAAGGCATAAAAAAAGACGGCCCGAAGGCCGCCTCTGTTGCCAAGGCAGTCCGCGGCCAAGCCGCGGACTATCCCGCCATCATCCCTGCGCGCTTTCCTGCTGCGCGTCGACTACCGCCAGGGCAGTCATGTTGATGATGCGGCGCACGGTGGCGCTGGTGGTGAGGATGTGCACCGGGCGGGCGGCGCCCAGCAGGATCGGGCCCATGGCCACGCCGTTGCTGCCCGTCATCTTCAGCATGTTGTACGTGATGTTGCCGGTGTCCAGGTTCGGCATGACCAGCAGGTTGGCGGGGCCGTTCAGCGTGCTGTCCGGGTAGGCCAGTTTGCGGATCTTCTCGGACAGGGCGGCATCGGCGTGCATCTCGCCGTCGACCTCCAGGGCCGGGACGCGCTTCTGCACGATGTCGCGCGCCTCGGCCATCTTGCGCGACGACGCCGTGGGGCGGCTGCCGAAGTTGGAGTGCGACAGCAGCGCCACCTTCGGGATCACGCCGAAACGCACCATCTCTTCGGCGGCCTGGATGGTGATGTTGGCGATTTCCTCGGCCGACGGGTTTTCGTTGACGTGCGTGTCGGCCACGAACAGGGTCTGCTCGGGCAGCATCAGCACGTTCAGCGCGGCGTACGTCTGGCCTTCCTTGCGGCCGATGACCTGGTCGATGTAGGACAGTTGGTTGTCGTACTTGCTGGCCACGCCGCACAGCAGCGCATCGGCGTCGCCGCGGCGCAGCAGCATGGCGGCGATCAGCGTGTTGTGCTTGCGGATCATCGCCTTGGCGATCTCGGGCGTCACGCCCTCGCGGCCGCGCAACTGGTAGTAGCCGTTCCAGGTTTCGTTGAAGCGGCTGTCGTCCTCGGGATCCACGATCTCGATGTCGCGGCCGGCCACCAGGCGCAGGCCGAATTTCTTGATGCGCATCTCGATGACGGACGGGCGGCCCACCAGGATGGGCTGCGCCAGGCGCTCGTCGACCACGGTCTGCACGGCGCGCAGCACGCGCTCGTCTTCGCCGTCGGCGTAGATGACGCGCTTGGGCGCCTTCTTGGCCTGGGCGAACAGCGGGCGCATCAGTTGGCCCGAGTGGTAGACGAAGCCCATCAGCTTCTGGCGGTAGGCCTCGATGTCCTCGATGGGACGCAGGGCCACGCCCGAGTCGGCGGCGGCCTGGGCCACGGCCGGGGCGATCTGCACGATCAGGCGCGGATCGAAGGGCTTCGGAATGATGTATTCCGGACCGAAGCTCAGTTCCTGGCCGGCGTAGGCGCGGGCCACTTCATCGTTCTGCTCGGCTTCGGCCAGCTCGGCGATGGCCTTCACGCAAGCCAGCTTCATCTCTTCGGTGATGCGCGTGGCGCCGGCATCCATGGCGCCGCGGAAGATGAAGGGGAAGCACAGCACGTTGTTGACCTGGTTCGGGTAGTCCGAACGGCCGGTGGCGATGATGCAGTCGGGACGGGCCGCGCGGGCCTCTTCCGGACGGATCTCGGGATCGGGGTTGGCCAGGGCCAGGATCAGGGGCTGGCGCGCCATGGTCTTGACCATGTCGCCGGTCAGCACGCCGGCGGTGGAGCAGCCCAGGAACACGTCGGCGCCATTGACCACGTCGGCCAGCGTGCGCGCGTCGGTGCGCTGCGCATAGCGCTTCTTGTTGGGCTCCATGTTCTCGTCGCGGCCTTCCCAGATGACGCCACGGGAGTCCACCACGTAGATGTTCTCGCGCTTGACGCCCAGGTGCACCAGCAGGTCCAGGCAGGCGATGGCGGCGGCGCCGGCGCCCGAGCACGCCAGCTTGATTTCGCCGATGTTCTTGTCGACGACCTTCAGGCCGTTCAGGATGGCGGCGGACGAGATGATGGCGGTGCCGTGCTGGTCGTCATGGAAGACGGGGATCTTCATGCGCTCGCGCAGCTTCTTCTCGATGTAGAAGCACTCGGGCGCCTTGATGTCTTCCAGGTTGACGCCGCCCAGCGTGGGTTCGAGCGCCGCGATGATGTCGACCAGCTTGTCGGGGTCGTTCTCGGCCAGTTCGATGTCGAACACGTCGATGCCGGCGAACTTCTTGAACAGGCAGCCCTTGCCCTCCATGACCGGCTTGGCGGCCAGCGGGCCGATGTTGCCCAGGCCCAGCACGGCCGTGCCGTTGGTGATCACGCCGACCAGATTGCCGCGCGAGGTGTACTTCGACGCGGCATCGGTGCCCTCGGCGTGGATCGCCATGCACGCGTGGGCCACGCCGGGCGAGTAGGCCAGCGACAGGTCGTCCTGGTTGGCCAGCGGCTTGGTGGGCGTGACGGAGATTTTGCCGGGAGTCGGATAGGCGTGGTAATCCAGCGCCAGCTTGGTGAAGTTATCGTCCATGGGGTGCAGGGGAGGGTGACGGAGAAAGTCGGGCGCGCGAACGCGCGAGGGTTCAGCAGGCGGGCGGCGCGCGGAACGCGCCGCGACAGCATATGAGGAAGGCGTATTTCAACAGAAAGCGGGGCATTGTGCTTGCTGCACCGCAGCGAGACATTTCAGTCCCTGCTTTCCCGCAGGCGTACGCAAGGCTACGCACGTCAGTCAATAATGCATAGCAAATGCAATGCATGGAGCCATGCCGGTGAAAACCGCGACGATCCCACCCCTGCGCGTTGAACCCGCTTTACGGGATGCCGCGCAGGACGTGCTGAGGCCGGACGAAAGCCTGTCGAGTTTCGTGGAGTCATCCGTGCGCGAGGCCGTCGAGCGCCGCCAGGCCCAAACCGAGTTCCTGGCCCGTGCGCTGGCCTCGCGGGACAGTGCTCGCGCTTCTGGCGACTATGTTTCGGCAGAAGATGTCGTGGATGGGCTGCGCAGACGGCTGGCGGATGCGCGCTCAGGCAAACGGCGCCGGGCGTGAGCTGTCGAGTTCGATTCACGTGGCATGCCGAGCGCGATCTGCAAGGTCTCTACGATTTCATCATCGATCGCGATTCATCATCGGTTGGGGCCGTGGCTGATCGAGCCTTGGCCGCCATCGAGGACAGTCTGCAGATCCTCCGTATTTCTCCCTTTACCTGCCGCAGAACCACGGGAGGCTCTCCTTTCCTGAGAGAGCTGATCATCCCGTTTGGCAACACGGGCTACCTGGCATTGTTCGAGATCGAGTCGCCTGAGATCGTGACGGTTCTGGCCGTGCGTCATCAGCGAGAAGACGACTATTACCGATAGCCGCGTGTGTTACCCCTCCCAGGGCGGCACGCCGCGCGGCGCCACGTTCAGCAGCCGGTCGCGCACGATCGTGCGGGCCGCCGCGTGGCGCGGGTCCTGGTCGGCCAGCAGGTCCAGCGCCTGCAGCACCATCCAGTCGGCGCTGACCTCGAAGAAGTCCCGCAGCCTGGCCCGCGTGTCGCTGCGGCCGAAGCCATCGGTGCCCAGCACGCGGCACGGCGCATCGATCCAGGCGCGGATCTGTTCGGGCACGGCGCGCACGTAGTCGCTGGCGGCCACCACGGGCAGCGCCGCGTCGCCCAGGCATTGCGTGATCCAGGCGGGCTCCGCGCCGTCCGAGCCCAGCAGCCGCGCACGGTCCGCATAGCGCGCGTCGCGCGCCAGCTCGGAATAGCTGGTGACGCTCCAGACCTCGGCGGCGATCTCGTGGTCGGCCAGCAGCCGTCCGGCCGCCTTCAGGGCTTCGCCCACCATCGGTCCCGCCGCCAGCAGGCGCAACTGCGCGGCGCCCGCCGGCGCGTGCACGCGATGCATGCCGCGCACGATGCCTTGCCGCGCCGCCTCGCCGGGCAGGTCGGGCTGCGGCAGGTTCTCGTTGGTGACGGTCAGGTAATAGAACTCGTCGCGCTGTTCGTGCAGCATGCGCCGCATGCCGTGTTCGACCAGCACGGCCACTTCATAGGCGAAGGCCGGGTCGTAGGCGCGGCAGTTCGGCACGGTGGCCGCGGCCAGGTGGCTGGCGCCGTCCTGGTGCTGCAGGCCTTCGCCGCCCAGCGTGGTGCGGCCCGACGTGGCGCCGATCAGGAAGCCGCGCGTGCGCTGGTCGGCCGCGGCCCAGATCAGGTCGCCGATGCGCTGGAAGCCGAACATCGAGTAGTAGATGTAGAACGGCAGCATGGGCAGGCCGTTGACCGAATAGCTGGTGCCCGCCGCCGTCCAGGACGAGATGGCGCCGGCCTCGGTGATGCCTTCCTCCAGGATCTGCCCGTCGCGCGCCTCGCGGTAATACAGCACCGAGCCGATGTCCTCGGGCTCGTACAACTGGCCCTGCGCCGAATAGATGCCGATCTGGCGGAACAGGTTGGCCATGCCGAAGGTGCGCGCCTCGTCGGCCACGATGGGCACGATGCGCGGGCCCACCTCCGCGTCCTTCAGCAGCGCGGTCAGCATGCGCACCAGCGCCATGGTGGACGACATCTCCTTGCCGCCGGCCGCCAGCGCGAACTGCGCCCATTGCCCGGCGGGCGGGGTGCGCAGGGCGATGGCGGGGGCGGTGCGGCGCGGCACGTGGCCGCCCAGGGCCGCTCGGCGCGCCTGCAGATGGCGCATCTCCGCGCTGTCGGCGGCCGGACGGTAGAACTTCAAGGCCAGGCAGTCGGCATCCGAGAGGGGCAGCGCGAAGCGGTCGCGGAAGGCCAGCAGCGCATCGCCGTCCAGCTTCTTCTGCTGGTGCGTGGTCATCTTGCCCTGGCCGGCCGACCCCATGCCGAACCCTTTCTTGGTCTGCGCCAGGATGACGGTGGGCTGGCCGCGATGCCGCACCGCGCGGTGGTAGGCCGCATGGATCTTGGCCATGTCGTGGCCGCCGCGGCGCAGCCGGTCGATGGCCTCGTCCGACCAGTCGGCCACCAGCGCCGCCAGTTCGGGATCGTTGCCGAAGAAGTGTTCGCGGTTGTAGGCGCCGTCATTGGCGGCGAAAGTCTGGAACTGGCCGTCGACCGTCCGCGAGAAGGCGCGGGCCAGCGCGCCGTTGGCGTCGCGGCGCAGCAGGGTGTCCCAGTCGCTGCCCCACACCAGCTTGATCACGTTCCAGCCGGCCCCGGCGTACAGGGTTTCCAGCTCGTCGATGATGCGGCCGTTGCCGCGCACCGGCCCGTCCAGACGCTGCAGGTTGCAATTGACGACGAAGATCAGGTTGTCCAGCCGTTCGCGCGCGGCCAGCGTCAGCGCGGCGATGGATTCGGGTTCGTCCATCTCGCCGTCGCCGAAGATGCCCCACACCTTGCGGTCGGACGGCGCGGCCAGCGAGCGGTGTTCCAGGTAGCGCATGAAGCGCGCCTGGTAGATGGCGTTGATCGGCCCCAGGCCCATCGAGCCGGTGGGAAACTGCCAGAAGTCGGGCATCAGCCAGGGATGCGGATAGGACGACAGCCCGCGCAATCCGCCCGCCTGCGCGGTGATCTCCTGGCGGAACAGCGCCAGTTCGGATTCGTCCAGGAAGCCTTCGAGAAAGGCGCGGGCATACACGCCCGGCGCCGAGTGCGGCTGCATGTAGACCAGGTCGCCGCCTTGCGCGCCGTTGCGTGCGCGGAAGAAGTGGTTGAAGCCGACCTCGAACAGGTCGGCCGCCGAGGCATAGCTGGCGATGTGGCCGCCCAGCTCGCCGTGCGCCTGGTTGGCGCGCACCACCATGGCCAGCGCGTTCCAGCGGTTGATCGAGGCGATGCGTTCCTCAAGCGCCAGATTGCCGGGGAAGGGGGGCTCTTCATCCGCCGCAATGGTGTTCAGGTAGGCCGTGCGCGTCAGGCCCGGGGCGCGCACGCCCAACTGCGTGGCATGGGCCAGCAGGCGTTCCAGCACATACGCCGCCCGCGCCGGGCCGTCGGCCTGGACCAGCGATTGCAGGGCCTCGCGCCATTCCGCCGTCTCGGCGGGGTCGCGGTCGGCGGCGGGCGGGTCGGCCGGATGGAAGGGGGCGTCGCGCATGGGTGGTCTCGCTGTCGTCATGGGTATCGTTCCTTCCATCCTATCGCCGTTGCCGGCGCATGAGTGTTCGAAACCGCGTGCAGAAGGCCCCCGAAACGGTGCAAAATTCTGCGAAAGACATAATGAGGAGCACGACATGCCGAAGGCGCCGCAGGATGCCATCGATCGCCGCATCCTGGAGCAATTGCAGACCGATGCCAGCCTGACCAACGTCGAGCTGGCGCGCCGCGTGAACCTGTCGCCATCGCCCTGCCTGGCGCGGGTGAAGGCGCTGGAGGCCGCCGGCGTGATCCGCGGCTACGTGGCGCTGGCAGACCCGCTGCAACTGGGCCTGAGCCTGAACGTGTTCATCCAGGTCAGCCTGGAGAAGCAGATCGAATCCGAGCTCGAACGCTTCCAGAATGCCATGGCCGAGTGCCCCGAGGTGATGGAGTGCTACCTGATGACAGGCGACGCCGACTACCTGCTGCGCGTGGTGGTGCCCGACATGCAGGGGCTGGAGCAATTCGTGGTCAGCCGGCTGTCGCGCATTCCCGGAGTCAAGAATATCCGCTCGGGCTTTGCCCTGAAACAGGTCAAATACCAGACCGCCTTGCCGCTGGGCTGAGCCGCAACTGAAAAAACACCGGTCTGCGGGAGGCGGTTTTGCAGGAGGGCGGGCACGGGCGCCGCGAATTCCGTATTAGTGCGCCGCAGCAACAAATCCCGCATAAAAATTTTGCAACATCCGATAGAGACAGTTAGCCGCGTGTAGCCGGCGACATCGCAGCCGTTGCAGCCAAGCTCGTGCCGCCCGCATTTTGTGCGCAGCGCGGTCATCGGTCTGTCGCACGACTTGCCCACACTCATGGCGCTATACTGCCCAATACGGCTTTCGAGGCTTGTCTGTCATCTGCCTTCTGCCCCTGCTATCCGCCAACCGGGAAGCCCGAGTCGCGGAAGGTTTTCCTGCATCGTATCGAGTGAAGCACTCGTCTAGGTGAAGCGTCATTATGTCTACGGAATCAGAGTCCCTTTCCACCTCCTATCTATTCGGGGGTAATGCCCCGTACGTCGAAGAGCTTTACGAAGCCTATCTCGACAATCCCGGTTCGGTTCCGGACAACTGGCGCGAATACTTCGACCAGCTGCAGCACTCCCCCGCCACCGACGGCCAGGACTCCACGCGAGACCAGGCCCATGCTCCCATCGTCCAGTCGTTCGCCGAGCGCGCCCGCGCCAATGCCTTCGTGCATCGGTCGGCCGAGCCCGACCTGTCCGTGGCCAGCAAGCAGGTGTCGGTGCAGACCCTCATCGGTTCGTACCGTTCGCTGGGTTCGCGCTGGGCCGACCTCGACCCGCTCAAGCGCCAGGAACGCCCGGCGATCCCCGAGCTGGATCCCGCGTTCTACGGCCTGACCGAGTCCGACCTCGACCAGACCTACTCGGCCACCAACACGTACTTCACGACCGCCAGCACCATGACGCTGCGCGACATCCTGAAGGCCCTGCGCGACACGTACTGCCGCTCGATCGGCGCCGAGTACACCCACATCTCCGATCCCGCCGCCAAGCGCTGGATCCAGGAGCGCCTGGAAAGCACGCTGGGCGCCCCGTCGTTCAACAACGACCAGAAGCGCCACATCCTGCAGCAACTGACCGAAGCCGAGGGCCTCGAGCGATTCCTGCACACCAAGTACGTCGGCCAGAAGCGCTTCTCTCTGGAAGGCGGCGAAAGCTTCATCGCCTCGATGGACGAAACGATCCATCACGCCAGCGAGAACGGCGTCCAGGAAATCGTGGTGGGCATGGCTCACCGCGGCCGCCTGAACCTGCTGGTCAACATCATGGGCAAGATGCCCGGCGACCTGTTCGCCGAGTTCGAAGGCAAGCACGCCGAAGGCCTGACCGACGGCGACGTGAAGTACCACAACGGCTTCTCCAGCGACATCTCGGGCCGTGGCGGTCCGGTGCACCTGTCGCTGGCGTTCAACCCGTCCCACCTCGAAATCGTCAACCCCGTGGTCGAAGGCAGCGTGCGCGCGCGCCAGGAACGCCGCGGCGACCAGGACGGGCGCCAGGTGCTGCCGGTGCTGGTGCACGGCGACGCGGCCTTCGCCGGCCAGGGCGTGGTGATGGAAACCCTGAACCTGGCCCAGACCCGCGGCTACGGCACGGGCGGCACGCTGCACATCGTCATCAACAACCAGATCGGCTTCACCACGTCGGACCCGCGCGACTCGCGTTCGACGCTGTATTGCACCGACGTGGTCAAGATGATCGAAGCCCCGGTGTTCCACGTCAACGGCGACGATCCCGAAGCCGTCGTGTACGCCACCAAGCTGGCGCTGGACTACCGCATGCAGTTCCGCCACGACGTCGTGATCGACATCGTGTGCTTCCGCAAGCTGGGCCACAACGAACAGGACACCCCGTCGCTGACGCAGCCGCTGATGTACAAGCGCATCGGCCACCACGGCGGCACGCGCAAGCTGTACGCCGACAAGCTGGCCACGCAGGGCGTGCTGGCTGAAGGCGAAGCCGATCAACTGGTGAAGGACTACCGCCAGCTGATGGAAGACGGCCACCGCACCATCGAGCCGGTGCTGACCGACTACAAGAGCAAGTACGCCATCGACTGGTCGCCCTTCCTGGGCGCCAAGTGGACCGACCAGGCCGACACCGCCGTGCCGCTGGCCGAACTCAAGCGCATCGGCGAGCGCATCACCACGGTGCCGGAAGGCTTCACGGTGCACCCGCTGGTCAACAAGCTGCTGAACGACCGCCGCGCCATGGCCAAGGGCGACCTCAACCTGGATTGGGGCATGGGCGAGCATCTGGCCTTCGCCACGCTGGTGGCGTCCGGCTACGCCATCCGCATCACCGGCCAGGATTCGGGCCGTGGCACGTTCACGCACCGCCACGCCGTGCTGCACGACCAGAACCGCGAGCGCTGGAACGACGGCACGTACATCCCGCTGCAGAACGTCTCCGATGGCCAGGCGCCCTTCACGGTGATCGACTCGGTGCTGTCCGAAGAGGCCGTGCTGGCCTTCGAATACGGCTACTCCAGCGCCGAACCGAACACGCTTACCATCTGGGAAGCCCAGTTCGGCGACTTCGTCAACGGCGCCCAGGTCGTGATCGACCAGTTCATCAGCGCCGGTGAAGCCAAGTGGGGCCGCCAGTCGGGCCTGACCCTGATGCTGCCGCACGGCTACGAAGGCCAAGGCCCCGAGCACTCGTCGGCCCGCATCGAGCGCTTCCTGCAACTGTGCGCCGACAACAACATGCAGGTGGTTCAGCCCACCTCGGCCTCGCAGATCTTCCACGTGCTGCGCCGCCAGATGATCCGCGCCTTCCGCAAGCCGCTGGTCATCCTGACGCCGAAGTCGCTGCTGCGCAACAAGGACGCCGGTTCGCCGCTGTCCGACCTGGCCGGCGGCCGCTTCCAGCCGATCATCGGCGAGGTCGACGAGTCGATCAAGGCCGCTTCGGTCAAGCGCGTGCTGGTGTGCTCGGGCAAGGTCTACTACGACCTGATCAACGCCCGCAAGGAGCGCGAAGCCAGCAACGTGGCCATCGTCCGCGTCGAGCAGCTCTATCCCTTCGCGCACAAGTCCTTCGAGACCGAGCTGCGCAAGTACCCGAAGGCCACCGAAGTGGTCTGGGTGCAGGACGAGCCGCAGAACCAGGGCCCTTGGTTCTACGTGCAGCACCATCTGTACGAGAACATGAACGAAGGCCAGAAGCTGGGCTACGCGGGCCGCGCGGCCTCGGCCTCGCCGGCCGTCGGCTACCTGGCCAAGCACCAGGAGCAGCAGAAGGCCCTCATCGAGCAGGCCTTCGCTCCCCGGTTCAAGGGCTTCATGCTGACCAAGTAAGCCTCGCGCACAGAACACTCTCAATCTACGGAATTCATCATCATGGCAATCACTGACGTCGTCGTTCCCCAACTGTCCGAATCCGTTTCGGAAGCCACCCTGCTGACCTGGAAGAAGCAGCCTGGCTCCGCGGTCGAAGCCGACGAGATCCTGATCGAGGTCGAAACCGACAAGGTCGTGCTGGAAGTGCCCGCCCCGGCGTCGGGCGTGCTGTCCGAAATCGTCAAGGGCGATGGCAGCACCGTCGCCTCGGGCGAGCTGATCGCCCGCATCGACACGGCCGGCAAGGCCGCCGCCGCCCCGGCCACGGCGCCCGCCGCCACGCCGGCCGCCTCGGCTCCCGCTGCCGCCGCCCCGGCCGCTGCCGCCGCGCCGGCCAGCACCTCGGCCGCCGGCGTGGCTTCGCCCGCCGCCGCCAAGATCCTGGCCGAGAAGGGCGTGGATGCCTCGAACGTGCAGGGTTCGGGCCGTGATGGCCGCGTCACCAAGGGCGACGCCCTGAACGCCGGCGCCGCGCCGGCCAAGGCTGCCGCCGCCCCGGCCGCGCCTCCGACGCTGTCGCTGGACGGCCGTCCGGAACAGCGCGTGCCGATGAGCCGCCTGCGCGCCCGCATCGCCGAGCGCCTGCTGCAGTCGCAATCGGAAAACGCCATCCTGACCACGTTCAACGAGGTCAACATGCAGGCCGTCATCGACCTGCGCAACAAGTACAAGGAGAAGTTCGAGAAGGAGCACGGCGTCAAGCTGGGCTTCATGTCGTTCTTCGTGAAGGCCGCCGTGGCCGCCCTGAAGAAGTACCCCGTGCTGAACGCTTCGGTCGACGGCAAGGACATCATCTATCACGGCTACTTCGACATCGGTATCGCCGTGGGCTCGCCGCGCGGCCTGGTCGTGCCGATCCTGCGCAACGCCGACCAGTTGTCGATCGCCGAGATCGAGAAGACCATCGGTGATTTCGGCAAGCGCGCAGGCGAAGGCAAGCTGGGCATCGAGGAAATGACCGGCGGCACGTTCTCGATCTCCAACGGCGGCGTGTTCGGCTCGATGCTCTCGACCCCGATCATCAACCCGCCGCAAGCGGCCATCCTGGGCATCCACGCCACCAAGGAGCGCCCGGTCGTCGAAAACGGCCAGATCGTGATCCGTCCGATCAACTACCTGGCCATGTCCTACGACCACCGCATCATCGACGGCCGCGAAGCCGTGCTGGGCCTGGTCGCCATGAAGGAAGCGCTGGAAGATCCGCAGCGCCTGCTGCTGGACCTGTAATCCAGTAGAGAAGGCCGGGCACGGCGTGTAACGCGCGCCAGCGTCCGGCCCGGTCCCGGCCGCGGCCTGCCGCGCAGCGGCCCGGTTGCCCATGCGGCCACGGACCTCTCCCCCAATTCATCGCGAGAACATCATGTCCAAACAATTCGACGTCGTCGTCATCGGTGCCGGCCCCGGCGGTTACATCGCCGCCATCCGCGCCGCCCAACTCGGCATGTCCGTGGCGTGCATCGACGCCTGGCAGAACGGCGAAGGCGGCGCGGCCCCCGGCGGCACGTGCACCAACGTCGGCTGCATTCCGTCCAAGGCGCTGCTGCAGTCGTCCGAGCACTTCGAACAGGTCAACCACCACTTCGCCGAGCACGGCATCGAGGCCAAGGGCGTGAGCCTGAAGCTCGACACGCTGCTGGGCCGCAAGAACAAGGTCGTCAAGCAGAACAACGACGGCATCCTGTACCTGTTCAAGAAGAACAAGATCACCTTCATCCATGGCAAGGGCGCGTTCGCCGGCCAGGTCGAGGGCGGCTGGGCCATCAAGGTCACCGGCACCTCGGAAGAAGACCTGGTCGCCAAGCACGTGATCGTGGCCACCGGCTCGTCGCCGCGTGAACTGCCCGGCCTGCCGTTCGACGAAAAGGCCGTGCTGTCCAACGACGGCGCCCTGAACATCGCCGCCGTGCCCAAGAAGCTGGGCGTGATCGGCGCCGGCGTCATCGGCCTGGAAATGGGCAGCGTGTGGCGCCGCCTGGGCGCGGAAGTCACGATCCTGGAAGCGATGCCCGAGTTCCTGGCCGCCGCGGACCAGCAGGTCGCCAAGGAGGCCGCCAAGGCCTTCGCCAAGCAGGGCCTGGACATCCAGACCGGCGTGAAGATCGGCGAGATCAAGGCGACGGCCAAGTCGGTCACCGTGCCGTACACCGACAACAAGGGCGCCGAGCAGAAGCTGGTGGTCGACAAGCTGATCGTCTCGATCGGCCGCGTTCCGTACACCGGCGGCCTGAACGCCGACGCCGTCGGCCTGAAGCTGGACGAGCGCGGCTTCATCGCCGTGGACGGCGACTGCAAGACCAACCTGCCCAACGTGTGGGCGGTGGGCGACGTGGTGCGTGGCCCGATGCTGGCGCACAAGGCCGAGGAAGAGGGCGTCGCCGTGGCCGAGCGTATCGCCGGCCAGCACGGCCACGTCAACTTCGACACCGTGCCGTGGGTCATCTACACCTCGCCGGAAATCGCCTGGGTCGGCAAGACCGAGCAGCAGCTCAAGGCCGAGGGCCGCGAGTACAAGGCCGGCTCGTTCCCGTTCATGGCCAACGGCCGCGCGCGCGCGCTGGGCGACACCACCGGCTTCGCCAAGGTGATCGCCGATGCCAAGACCGACGAAGTCCTGGGCGTGCACATCATCGGCCCGATGGCCTCCGAGCTGATCTCCGAAGCGGTCACGATCATGGAATTCCGTGGCGCCGCGGAAGACATCGCTCGTATCTGCCACGCTCACCCGACGCTGTCGGAAGCGGTGAAGGAAGCCGCCCTGGCGGTGGACAAGCGTACGCTGAACTTCTGAGTTCGGTGTAAGTCCGTCGAGGGTGTTGGTGTTCTTTAGCCGCCCTCGCCGGCCGCAGGGGCCGAGCCGGCCAAGTCGCTCGGCTCGGGCGCGCCAGCAGGCGCCCTCGGTCCCGCTGCGCGGGACTGCCCTCCCTCCAATTGGCCGGCTCGGCCCCTGCGGCCGGCGAGAGCTCTCAGTGTCTTCCATTGCCCATCTGGCTTCTGGCGAACAGGTTTGAACCGCCTGACAATGCGAGGATGTGCAACGCCGTGGCCAAGCTCCACGGCAGCGGCATGCCAGCGCCCTGTGCATGCCATTGACGTGAGTCCTGTGAGAGCCGGGCGCGCGCGGGCCGGCCAATTGGAGGAGGGGAAGTCCCGCGCAGCGGGACCGAGGGCGTCTGGTAACGCGCCCGAGCCCGACGACTTGGCCGGCCCGCGCGCGTCCGGCTCTCGCAGGACGCCTTCAAGCGAGAACCCGGCAACCGACGCCCTCCATCGACAGGACGCCTTCGAGAGGCTCAAGCAACAATGAACGTCCAGCAATATTACGAACAAGCCCTGTCCGAACGCGGCTACAAGCCCGACGAGGCGCAGCAGCGCGCCATCGACCGCCTGCAGCGCTACTACGACGACTGGGTGCGCTTCAAGTCCATGCGCTCGAACGCGCTGAAGAAGCTGCTGAGCCGTCCCGAAGTGCCGCGCGGCGTGTACCTGTGGGGCGGCGTGGGGCGGGGCAAGAGTTTCCTGATGGACGCGTTCTACGCCACCGTGCCGGTGGTGCGCAAGACGCGCCTGCATTTCCATGAATTCATGCGCGGGGTGCACCGCGAGCTCGACGAGGTCAAGGGAATGCAGGACCCCCTGGACGAAGTCGCGCGCCGCGTCGCCCGCCGTTATCGACTGATCTGTTTCGACGAATTCCACGTCTCGGACGTGGCGGACGCCATGATCCTGTACCGCCTGCTGCAGAAGCTGTTCGAGCACGGTACCTCGTTCATCATGACGTCCAACTACGAGCCCTCCACGCTGTATCCGGACGGCCTGCACCGCGACCGCATCCTGCCGGCCATCAAGCTGATCCAGGACCGCATGGACGTGATGAACGTCGACGCCGGCATCGACTACCGCCGCCGCACGCTGGAACAGGTGCAGTGCTATCACGCGCCGCTGGACGAGCACGCGCGCCAGGCCCTGGAAGAGGCCTTTCACAAGCTGTCCGATACGCCGCCCGAGGCCGATCCCGTGCTGCACATCGAGCACCGCGAGATACGCGCGCGCAAGCTGGCCGGTTCGGTGGTGTGGTTCGACTTCAACACGCTGTGTGGCGGGCCGCGCTCGCAGAACGACTACCTGGAACTGGCCAACCGCTTCCATGCCGTGGTGCTGTCCGACGTACCCCGCATGGGGCCGCGGCAGGCGTCCGAGGCACGCCGCTTCACCTGGCTGATCGACGTGTTCTATGACCACAAGGTCAAGCTGATCATGTCGGCCGAATGCCCGCCGGAAGAAATCTACACCGAGGGCGCGCTGGCCAACGAGTTCCATCGCACGGTGTCGCGCATCCTCGAGATGCAGTCGCGCGAGTATCTCGAGGCCGAGCGCCGCAAGACGGTGCAGCTGTAGGAAGCCGGCCCCGCGCGCCGCCCTGCCGGCGGCGCGCCCACATGAAAAACGCCCGGGCGGGTAGGTCATTCTAATTAAGAATGATTATAATTCGTGCGTTTCCTCCGCCGTACGCCGAATTCCGCCTGTGAAACCCGATCCCTCCGCCAGTCTGTTGCGTTACCGCTTCGCCGTCGCCTCACGCGCCATTGCCGCCATCGGAGGCGGGTATGCCTTGGCGTCCGCCGCCGCCGCGTGCTTTGCCGTATGGTTGCCCATGTCCCGGGTGGACGCGGTCCTGACGGCGCAGATGCTGGCCTTCGTGGCCTACGCCTGCGCGGTGATCTGGGTCTTCGCCACGCATAGCGCCTGGCGGGCCTGGGTGGGCGTCGTGCTGCCGGCCGCGATCTTCGCGGGGCTGTGGTGGCTCGCGCGCGTGCCGGGGGCGGCATGAGCGCGCCGGACCGCGCCCGGGGCGACGCAGGAGCCGGCCCCGCGAAGGCCGAGGGCCTGCGCCAGGCGATGTCCTGGCTGCATACCTGGTCGGGCCTGATATTCGGCTGGGTGCTGTTCGCGATGTTCCTGACGGGCACGCTGGCGTTCTTCCGGCCAGAGATCACCCGCTGGATGCAACCCGACGTCTCGGTGCAGGCGGTGTCCACCGCGCAATCCGTCGCGGTGGCCGAACGCTTCCTGCGCGAGCACGCGCCCAATGCCACACGCTGGTTCATCACGCCGTCCAGTCCGCGCGAGCCGGCCATTCTGCTCACTTACCAGATCCCGAAGCCGCCGCCCGGCCAGCGTGCGTTCAAGCGGGCGGTGCTGGATCCGGCAACGGGCCAGGAACTCAAGCTGCGCGACACGCGCGGCGGCGAGTTCTTCTACCGGTTCCATTTCGAACTCGAAATGGGCTACCCGTGGGGGCGCTGGCTGGCCAGCATCGCGGGCATGTTCATGCTGGTCGCCATCATCAGCGGCATCATCACGCACAAGAAGATCTTCGCCGATTTCTTCACGTTCCGGCCGGGCAAGGGCGGGCAGCGCGCGTGGATGGATGGGCACAACGTGCTGTCGGTGCTGGGACTGCCGTTCCACCTGTTGATCACGTTCAGCGGCGTGGTGCTGTTCGCGACCATGCTGCTGCCGGCGGGCATCCTGGCCACCTACGATAACGAACGCCAGTTTTTCGACGAAGCCTTTCCCGCGTTCGCCGTGAGGCCCGCGACCGGCAAGCCGGCCGAGCTGCTGCCGCTGGGGCCGCTGGTGGCCCAGGCGCAGGCGGACTGGCAGGGCGGCCGGGTGGGGCGCGTGGTGGTCAGCCAGCCCGGCGATGCCGCCGCCACGGTAAGCGTGGGCCGCGCCACTTCCGAACGCGTGTCCTATGGCCGCTTGGCCCCGACCATCACTTACAGCGGCGTGGATGGCAGCCTGATCAGCCGCAACGATGCCCAAAGCGGCGCGGCCATCACGGCCGGCACCCTCATCGGCCTGCACCTGGGACTGTATGCCGAACCGCTGCTGCGCTGGTTCTACTTCCTGGTCAGCATGGCGGGCACCGCCATGGTCGGCTCGGGCCTGGTCCTGTGGATCGCCAAGCGGCGCCAGAAGCTCAAGCCGGGCACGCCCGACACGATCTCGCTGCGTGTGGTCGACGCGTTGAATGCCGGCACGATCGCCGGCCTGGGCGTGGCGTGCGCCACATACTTCTGGGCCAACCGCCTGCTGCCGCCGGACCTGCCCAACCACGGCAACTGGGAGTCGCGCGCCTTCTTCATCGCATGGGGCCTCTGCTTCGTGTACGCCTTCGTCCGCGGACGCCGCAAGTGGCGCGAGCTGCTGTGGCTGGCCGCCTGGATGTTGATGGCCGTGCCCGTGGTCAACGCGCTGACCACCTCACGCCATCTCGGCGTGTCATTGCCGGCAGGCGACTGGGTCATGGCGGGCTTCGACCTGACCGTGCTGGCTTGCGGCGCGCTGCTGGGCTGGATCGCGCATCGCGCGGGCCGCGCCCGTCCCGTAGCCGCGGCGCGAGCCGCCAGGCCACGGTCCGGCACGCCTGCCGAGGCATCCAATGCCGCCGCCCGCGCGCCCGCGCCCGCTGCTTTCTCTCGCGCCCAGGCCGAGCCTGGCGCGAACGCTGCCTACGACCCGAGGTGATCGCATGAACGCCGCCGCCTTCTGCCTGGCCTATGCCGGATTCTCCGCCCTGTGCCTGGCCATGGACCGCCACTACGAGGACGTGTTCGACCGCGAGATCCCGCGCCGGCATCGCCTGCTGCTGCGCCTGATGGGCTGGCTGGGCCTGGCCCTGTCGCTGGGCGCCTGCGCGGCGGCCTGGGGCTGGAGCTACGGCACCGTCGAATGGGTCGGCATCCTCAGCCTGGCGGGCCTGTTGCTGATCTGGTTCCTGACCTACTGGCCGCGGGCGGCGCTGGCCACCGGCGGCGCCTGCGCGCTGGCCGCGCCGGTGCTGGCCTGGGCAGCCTGAGGCCCGGTTCGCGGCGGTCCCGCGGAGTACACTGCGGCTTCTATTCACTCGTCCACCGCCGCAGTCATGAATACCCGCGTCCTCACCGGCATCACCACCACCGGCACGCCTCACCTGGGCAACTACGCCGGGGCCATCCGCCCGGCCATCCTGGCCAGTACCCAGCCCGGCGTCGACGCGTTCTTCTTCCTGGCGGATTACCACGCGCTGATCAAGTGCGACGATCCGGCGCGCGTGGCGCGCTCTCGCCTGGAGCTGGCGGCCACGTGGCTGGCGGCCGGCCTGGATCCCGAGCGCGTCACGTTCTACCGCCAGTCCGACGTGCCCGAGATCCCCGAGCTGTGCTGGCTGCTGACCTGCGTCACGCCCAAGGGCCTGATGAACCGCGCGCACGCCTACAAGGCGTCCGTCGACCAGAACGCGGCCAAGGGTGTCGAGCCCGATGATGGCGTCACCATGGGCCTGTTCTCGTATCCCATCCTGATGGCCGCGGACATCGTGATGTTCAACGCGCACAAGGTGCCGGTGGGCCGCGACCAGGTGCAGCACCTGGAGATGGCGCGCGACATCGCGCAGCGCTTCAATCACCTGTACGGCAGCGATTTTTTCGTGCTGCCCGAGGTGGTCATCGAGGAAGAGGTGGCCACGCTGCCCGGCCTGGACGGCCGCAAGATGTCCAAGAGCTACAACAACACCGTCCCGCTGTTCGAGGGCGGCGCGGCGGCCTTGCGCGCGGCGGTGATGCGCATCGTGACCGATTCGCGCCAGCCCGGCGAACCCAAGGACGCCGAAGGCTCGCACTTGTACACCCTGTACCGCGCCTTCGCCACCCCCGAGGAAAGCGCCGCTTTCCGCGCGCAGCTCGAGGGCGGCATGGGCTGGGGCGAGGCCAAGACGGCCCTGTACGAGCGCCTGGAAGGCATCCTGGCGCCCATGCGCGAGCGCTACGACGCGCTGATGGCCCATCCCGAACGCATCGAGGAAATCCTGCGGCACGGCGCGGCCCGCGCCCGCGCGATGGCCGGTCCTGCGTTGCAGGTGCTGCGCGAGGCCGTGGGCCTGCGCAACCTGGGCGCGCAGGCGGCCGACAAGAAGGGTGCGCGCGCCAAGGCCGCCAAGGGCGCTCGCTTCGTCAGCTTCCGCGATGCCGACGGCAGCTTCCGCTTCCGCCTGCTGGCCGCCGATGGCCAGGAGCTGCTGACCTCGCAGGCCTATGCCGATCCCAAGCAGGCCGGCGCCGCCATGAAGCGCCTGCCGGCCGAGGCGCAGTTGCGTGCCACGGGCGACGCCTCGTATGCGGTCCAACTGGATGGCGCCGACGTGGCGGCCAGCCCCGAGGGCACGGCCGCCGGCACGATCGACCGCACCCGCGACGCATTGGCCGAACTGGCGCAATAGGCGAAGCGACGCGCAAGCCGGGCGTTGCTCCCGGATCGCGCCGGCCGTCAATGGGGTGTTTTGCTCACAAATTAAGCACAGACATTTTGTTTCGACAGACAGGTCTTGTGGTAATTTCCGAGACCGTCGGAGGCGGTTTTGGTCGCCAGGCCGTTCCCAGGCAAATCGTTCCCGTTCCGGGATGGCGAGCCGGGGCCGCGGCATGGAGGCAGGCGCGGCTCGTGGCGTAGCGCTCTGCCTGGGCGCCGCCGGGCTGGCGCCGCGCCACCTTCTCTCGAGCGAGCATCATGTCCATACCCATACGGCTGGCCCGTCAGGCCGGCTGGGCGGTCTTGCTGTGCCTGGCCTGCTGGAGCGGCGCCGCGGGCGCGCTGGAACTGAATCCTGATCGGCTGCGCCACGCGGCCGAAACCCGCTATGGCCCGCAGGCGCTGCAGGCCGTGGCGGATTGGCTGCTGCAGTTGCACAACGATGCGGCGTTGCCGGAACGCGACAAACTCGAACGCGTCAACGACTTCTGGAATCGCAGCATCCTGCCCGCCGAGGCCGTGGCGCGGCCCGCGCTGGATTGGGCCACCCCCCTGGAAATCCTGGCAAGAGGGCAGGGCGCCTATGCCGATTACGCCGTCGGCAAGTACTTCTCGCTGGCCGTGCTGGGCGTGCCCGTCGACCGCCTGCGCTTTATTTATGTCGAGGCGCGGCCGTTAGAGGGGCGTCCGGTGCCGCACATGGTGCTCGGATATTACGCCACCCCCGGCGCCGAGCCGCTGGTGCTGGACAACCTTGCGGCGGCGGTGTTGCCGGCCACGCAACGTCCGGACCTGATCCCGGTATTCAGCTTCAGCGCGGGCGGCGTCTACCTGGACGAGCGCCGCGCCACGCCGGCCGACCGGGTCGGACGCTGGCGCGCGCTGTTGGCCCGCATGCGGCGTGAAGGCCTGGAACCCTGATTGGAGTGTGTAGGAATTGCCCATGTCGATTCTTCGGCGACTGTTGTTGAGTGTTTCCCTGGCAATCGTCGCCATTCTGGTGGGCGTACTGGCCCTGAGCATTTCATCCGCGCGCGAGTACCTGTCGGGCCAGTTGCAGATGCAGGCCCGTGATGCCGCCGTTTCCCTGGCCCTGGCGCTGTCCCAGCCGGGCAGCGCCGATCCCGCGGTCCAGTCGCTGCTGGTGACGTCGCTGTTCGACGGGGGCAACTTCAAGGAAGTCAGCTTCGAGAATGCCCAGGGCAAGCCTGTGGTGCAACGCCGCCAGGAACATGCCGAGCCTGCCGCGCCGGCCTGGTTCCGTCGCCTGGTGCCGATGCATGCGCGCGCCGCCAGCCATCCCGTGAACAACGGCTGGCGCCAGGTCGGCGCCGTGACGCTGGTCGCGGACGACGCCTATGCGTGGGAAACCTTGTGGCAAAGCTGCCAGCGCGTGGCGGCGCTGGTGCTGGCCGCCGGCGTGTCGTGGGGCCTGTTCGCCTGGTCGCTGGCAAGCTGGCTGCACCGCCGCCTGCTGCCCGAGCTGGGCGATCACGTCCGTGCGCTGGGACGCGGCCAATGGAATCGCGCGCCGGCGGTGTCGCGCGTGGCGGAGCTGGCCGTCGTGGCCGATGCGGTCAACGAGGCGCGCGAGCAGTTGCGGTCCGCCGCCGAGGCGCAGGCGGCCCGCACCGAATCCATGCGGGCCGAGCTGGAGCGCGACGTGGTCACGGGCGCGGCCAGCCGCAAGGCATTCATGCAGGGCCTGGACCAGGCGCTGGCCGAATCCGCCGAGGACGCCGAGGCGCGCCAACGCTTTCCCATGGGCCACGTGCTGGTGTTCCGCCAGCGGGACCTGGCCGGCATCAACCGCCACATGCATCGCGCGCTGGCGGACCAGTGGCTGCGCATGGTGTACGAGCGCATACAGAGTGTCGTGGCGGCGCGGCGCCAGCCCGGCGCGGTGCTCGGCCGCCTGAACGGCTCGGACTTCGCGCTGCTGTTCCCGAATTCCACCACGCCCGTGGCCACGCTGCTGGCCGAACGCCTGCGCGCGGAATTGCGCCACCTGCGCATCCCCGTGGGCGAGGGGGCGTTGTGCCGCTGGGCGCTGGCGTTGACGAACTACATGCCTGGCGCGCAGGCCGGCGAGGTGCTGGCGCGGCTCGATCATGCGTTGATGCAGGCCGAGGACTCGGGCGACGACCAGCCCCAGTTCGCCCCCGAGGACGCGCCGCAAGGCCTGGCAGTGGGCGAGACCGCCTGGAAGGAAGCCATCCAGAACGGCGTGCGGCTCAGCCTGTATTCGCTGTCCGTCGATCCGCTGGTGGATCTGCAAGGGCAGGTGGTGCGCCACGAGGCGCAACTGACCTTGCTGGCGGGCGGCTCGCACGAGCCGATCCCCGCCCATCTGTTCATTCCCGCCGCCGTGCGGTTGAACCTGTCGGCCGACTGCGACCTGCAGGCGGTGCGGCTGGGGCTGGAGTGGCTGGCGCAGAACGAGGGTGACCTGGTCGTGCGCGTGTCGCTGCCGTCGCTCAAGCAGTCCAGCTTCCTGACGCAGTTGCAGCGGCAACTGTCCGAATCCCCGGCCCTGGCGAGCCGCCTGTACATTGAAATCGACGCGCATGGCCTGGTCGAGCAATACGCTTCGGTCGAAGACCTGTGCCGCCTGGCGGCCCGCATGGGCACCCGCGTGGGCCTGCGCCGCCTGGCGCAGCAGTTCAGCGCGTTGACCCGGCTGCACGGCCTGCCGCTGGCCTACGTGAAGCTGGGGGGCGGTTTCGTTGCCGGGCTTGCCACGAGCCCCGGCAGCCAGGCGCTGGCGGCCACGGTGATCGACCTGGCGCGCCAGCGCGATATCGACGTATGCGCCGAGGACGTCCCCGACGTGGCGACCCGGCAGGTGCTGGAAGGCCTGGGCATCACGCAGATGCGCGGGGCGGGCGTAAGAGCCGAGGCCTGAGGGCCGGCGGGGGCGCGTGCCGGGCCATCCCTCCCGGCGAGGGACATGCGCCAGCCGTGTCAGCGCTTGAGCTTGGCGAAGGCATCCGCCATGGCGCTGTTCGCCGGCGCCGCCGCGCCGCGGCCGCCGCCATCCGGACCCGGACGGCGTGCGCCGCGATCGCCGCCGCGCGGGGCCGGCGCGCTTGCGCCGCTGCCGCGGCGCACGGGCTCCGCCGCGTCGTTCAGGCGCATCGTCAGCGCCACGCGCTTGCGCGCCGCGTCGACTTCCAGCACCTTCACCTGCACGGTCTGGCCCACGCGCACGACGTCGCGCGGATCCTTGACGAATTTCTCGGCCAATGCCGAGATGTGCACCAGGCCGTCCTGGTGCACGCCGATGTCGACGAAGGCGCCGAAGTTGGCCACGTTGGTGACCACGCCTTCCAGCACCATGCCGGGATACAGGTCGTTCAGCGTCTCGACGCCTTCCTTGAACTGGGCGGTCTTGAACTCGGGGCGCGGATCGCGGCCGGGCTTTTCCAGTTCGCTGAAGATGTCGCGCACGGTGGGCAGGCCGAAGCGCTCGTCGGTGAAGTCGGCGGGCGACACGCCCTTCAGGGCATCGCGCTGGCCGATGATCTGCTTCACGTCGGCCTTGATGCGCGCCACGATGCGCTCGACCACGGGATACGCCTCGGGGTGCACCGAAGAGGCATCCAGCGGATTGTCGCCGTTCGGGATGCGCAGGAAGCCCGCGGCCTGCTCGAAGGCCTTGTCGCCGAAGCGCGGAACGTCCATCAGTTTCTTGCGCGTCGGGAACGCGCCGTTGGCGTCGCGCCAGGCCACGATGTTCTTGGCCAGCGTCGAGTTCAGGCCCGACACGCGGGTCAGCAAGGCGGCCGAGGCCGTGTTCACGTCCACGCCCACGGCGTTCACACAGTCTTCCACGACGGCATCCAGCGAACGGGCCAGCTCGCGCTGGTTGACGTCGTGCTG
Source organism: Bordetella ansorpii (assembly GCF_900078705.1). Classification (GTDB taxonomy): domain Bacteria; phylum Pseudomonadota; class Gammaproteobacteria; order Burkholderiales; family Burkholderiaceae_B; genus Bordetella; species Bordetella ansorpii_A. The sequence goes on along the minus strand of NZ_FKIF01000003.1, from coordinate 218,385 downwards.
GTATTGGCCCACGCCGATGGCCTTGGGATCGATCTTGACCAGTTCGGCCAGCGGGTCCTGCAGGCGGCGGGCGATGGACACCGCGCCGCGCAGCGTCACGTCCAGGTCGGGAAATTCGAGTGCGGCGGTTTCCGAGGCCGAATACACCGAGGCGCCGGCTTCCGACACCACCACGCGGGTCAGCCGCAGGTCGGGGAAGCGCGCCATCATGTCGGCCACCAGCTTCTCGCTTTCGCGCGAGGCCGTGCCGTTGCCGATGGCGACCAGTTCGACCTGGTGGCGCGCGGCCAGCGCGGCCAGCGTATTGATGGTCCCTTCGCGGTCGCGGCGCGGCTCGAAGGGGTACACGGTGGTGGTGTCGACCACCTTGCCGGTGCGGTCGATCACCGCGATCTTGCAGCCCGTGCGGATGCCAGGATCCAGGCCCAGCACGGCCTTGGGGCCGGCCGGCGCGGCCAGCAGCAGGTCTTTCAGGTTGGCGGCGAACACGCGGATGGCCTCGGCTTCGGCGCTGTCGCGCAGGCGGCCGAACAGTTCGCTTTCGAAGGCCGTCAGCAGCTTTACGCGCCAGGTCCAGCGGCACACCTCGGCCAGCCAGCGGGCGCGAGGGGGGGCATCCAATGCGAACAGGTTGTCGGCGGGCCGCCCCGAGACAGCCTGCGCCCCCCTGGGGGGCAGCGAGCCGGCAGGCGTGGCGTGGGGGCCTTCACCATTGCCCAATTTGAGGAACGTGGCCACGCGCGCCACGCAAGGATGGGGCGTCAGCGCTTCCTGGTCGGCTTGCAGGCCCACGCGCAGTTCCAGCACGCCTTGCTGGCGGCCGCGCAGCAGCGCCAGGATACGGTGCGAGGGCAGAGTGCGCAGCGTCTCGTTGAAGTCGAACCAGTCGCGGAAGTTGGCGCCTTCGGTTTCCTTGCCGTCCGCCACCTTGGAATACAGCACGCCGGTGCTCCACAGGTGTTCGCGCATGTCGGCCAGCAGGTCGGCGTTCTCGGCATAGCGCTCGGCCAGGATGTCGCGCGCGCCGTCCAGCGCGGCCTTGGCATCGTTGATCGAGGCCTCGGGATTCAGGTATTGCGCGGCCAGCGCGGCGGGATCGCAGGAAGGATCGGCCAGGATGGCGTCGGCCAGCGGCTCCAGGCCGGCTTCGCGGGCAATCTGGGCGCGCGTGCGGCGCTTGGGCTTGTAGGGCGCGTACAGGTCTTCGAGCCGCTGCTTGGTGTCGGCCGAGGCGATCTCTGTCCGCAGCTCGGGCGTCAGTTTGCCCTGCTGGCTGATCGATTCGAGGATCGCGATACGGCGCGTTTCCAGTTCACGCAGGTAGCCCAGGCGCACTTCCAGGTCGCGCAGGACGGTGTCGTTCAGGGCGCCGGTGGCTTCCTTGCGGTAACGCGCGATGAACGGCACCGTGGCGCCGCCATCCAGCAGCTCGACGGCGGCGGCCACCTGCGTGGCGCGCACCTGCAGTTCGGTGGCCAGTTGGGCGATGATCCGGGCGGTGTCGGGCACGGCGCTCGTGGAGGCGGAGGGTTGAGTCATCTTCGCTATGGCTGAAATACGAACAAGCGCCGGATTTTGCCATAAGCGACCCGCGCCTCCGCGGGGGCGGGCTCCGCCGGGACGAGTGTGTCCTCTGGTTTCCAGGTGGGATGCCGGGCCGCAAACCGCCGCAGGCGGCGCGGCACGGGGTTTTGCCGGACGGCGAAAGCCGCCGGCCCAAGCGTGGCGAAACGGTCGCATGCCGCCGCTCCAGGGCCGCCGTCCAGCGGGCGGCGGCGCGGCGGAAACGTCCCTGTCGAGGACTGACGGGGGCGGCCCCGGGTATCATGGAGGTCATCTTCGCGCCCCCCGCCATGCTGCATCCGGACATCACCGAATTCTTCGCCCCCGACGGCCCCCTGGCCCAAGCCTTGCCCGGCTATCTGCGCCGCGACGCCCAGGTCGACCTGGCCCAGGCCATCGAGCGCACCATGGCCCAGCGCGGCACGCTGGTGGCCGAGGCCGGCACGGGCATCGGCAAGACCTGGGCTTATCTGGTGCCGGCCTTCGCGCGTGGCGGCAAGGTGCTGGTGTCCACCGGCACCCGCACGCTGCAGGACCAGCTATATGCCCGCGACCTGCCGCGCGTGCGCGCCGCCCTGGCGCTGCCGGTGACGGCCGCGCTGCTCAAGGGGCGCGGCAACTACGTGTGCCACTACCACCTCGACCGCCTGCAGGGCGACGAGCGTGCCCTGAAGAACCGCGCCGAGATCGCCCAGCTGCGCCAGATCCAGGTCTTCGCCAACATCTCCAAGACCGGCGACCGGGCCGACCTGGCCCAGATTCCCGAAGACGCCGACATCTGGCAACGCGTCACCTCCACCCGCGAGAACTGCCTGGGACAGGACTGTCCGCGCATCCGCGACTGTTTCGTCGTCAAGGCGCGCCGCCAGGCGCAGGAAGCCGACGTGGTGGTGGTGAACCACGCGCTGTTCATGGCGGACATGGTGCTGCGCGAAGAGGGCGTGACCGACCTGCTGCCGGAAGTGGACACCGTCATCTTCGACGAGGCGCACCAGTTGCCGGACACGGCCACGCGCTTCCTGGGCAACAGCGTGTCCACGCACCAATTGCTGGATTTCGGCCGCACCATGGAGGCCGCCGGCCTGGCCTATGCGCGCGAGGCCGCGAAATGGGGCGACGTCTCGCGCGAGGTCGAGACCGCCGCCCGCGAACTGCGCCTGGCCTGTGCCTCGCTCGAGCGCGTGCCGGGGCGCAAGGCCACGTTCGAGGCCATGCCTGAACCCGAGGTGTTCGACGCCGCGCTGGCCGTGCTGCGCAAGACGCTGGAAGCCGCCACCCGGGCATTGGCCGGCGTGGCGGAAAAGCATCCGGACCTGATGGCGGCCGCCCGTGGCGGCGCCGATCTGGTCACCCGCCTGTCGCGCTGGGCGTCGCCGGGCCGCCCGGGCGCCACCGAGGCGGCGCTGGATCCGGGCTGGGGCTCGGACGCCAATGGTCCCGAGGCCCAGGCCGTGGCCGAAGCCGCCGAGCCGGCCGTCGCCGCCGCCCGCGAGGCCGCCCAGGCCGTGCTGCGGGAAGCCGCCGCCGAGGCGTCCTGGACGGGGCCCGCGGTGCGCTGGGTCGAGCACGGGCAGCATCACGTGCGGCTGCATGCCGCGCCGCTGTCGGTGGCGCAGGCGTTTTCACGCCACCGCAAGCCGGGCCAGGCGTGGATCCTGACATCGGCCACGCTGTCCGTGCATGGCGACTTCAATCACTTCACCAGCCAACTGGGCCTGGATGACGCGGAAACCGGCCGCTGGGAATCGCCGTTCGACTACGCCACCCAGGGCCTGCTGTACGTGCCGCAGGGCATGCCCGAGCCGCAATCGCCGCGTTTCGTCGAGCGTTTCGTCGAGACCCTGATGCCGCTGCTGGAGGCCAGCCCGGGCGGCGCGCTGGTGCTGTGCACCACCTTGCGCGCCGTCGAGCGGGTCGCCGAGGGCCTGAAGGATGCCTGCGAGGACGCCGGCCACGAATGGCCCATCCTGCGCCAGGGCGAAGCCACGCGCCGCGACCTGCTTGAGCGATTCGTCAAGCTGAAGCATCCGGTGCTGGTCGGCAGCGCCAGCTTCTGGGAGGGCATCGACCTGCCCGGCGACGTGCTGACGCTGGTGGCCATCGACAAGCTGCCGTTCGCCCCGCCCGACGATCCCGTGATCGAGGCCCGCCTGCGCGCCTGCCGGGCCCGCGGCGGCAATCCGTTCGAACAGTACCAATTGCCCGAGGCCGCCATCGCCCTCAAGCAGGGCGCGGGCCGGCTGATCCGCACCGAAAGCGACTGGGGGGTGCTGGTGGTGGGCGATGCCCGTCTGGTCGAGAAGCCCTACGGCAAGCGGCTGTGGCGCGGCCTGCCGCCATTCGCCCGCACGCGCGACATGGACGCGGCCCTGGCGTTCTACGCGCGCCGCTCGTCGGGCACGTTCCAGGACTAGAACCCGCCATCCGCCTTCGGATGGCGGCAGTCCATGCCGCCCCCCGATGGCCGCGCGCCCAGGCGGATCAACGCGAGAAGGGATTCCACCAGCTCTTTTCCGCGGCCAGGCCGTCGGTCTTGAACTTGCTGTTGGGGTAGTTCTTGTTCAGCACGCGGCCGGCGTCCGCTTCCAGGTCTTTCATGCCCAGCTTGCCGTAGGACTGCTGCAGGATGTACAGCGCTTCCTCGGCGGCCGGCACGCCTTCGAAGTCGGTGATGACCGTCTGGGCACGGTTGGCGGCGGCCAGGTAGGCGCCGCGCTCGTAGTAGTAGCGCGCCACGTAGACTTCGTTCATGGCGATGGCGTTGACCAGCCAGGTCATGCGCAGTTGCGCGTCGGCCGCGTAGCGGCTGTTGGGATAGCGCTTGAGCAGTTCGGCGAAGGCGTCATAGGACGCGCGCAGGCCCTTGGGATCGCGCTCGGCGGGATCCTGGCCGGTGAGGTTGGTCATGAAGGCGCTGGCGGGCGTGAAGTTGATCAGGCCCTTCAGGTACAGCATGTAGTCGGTACCGGGATGGTTCGGATACAGCTGCTGGAAACGGTCGATGGCGGCCAGGCCCTGCTCGTTCTCGCCGTCCTTCCAGTTGACGTAGGCCAGTTCGATCAGGGCCTGCTGGGCATGGACGCTGAACGGGTAGCGGCTTTCGATGGAGGTCAGGCGGGTACGGGCGTTGTCCCAGTTGCCGGCGGAGACTTCCTCCTTGGCGTCGGCGTAGAGCTGTTCGGCGCTCCAGCCGGCGGTGGGGTCGTAGTCGCTCTTCGAGCCGCCGCAACCGGCGATCAGCAAGAGGGCCGATAGCGCGATCGCCGCGCGCAGGGCCGGCCCGCGTCGGAAGCCGGAAGACGAGGGAGCTGCGGTGCGGTGAATCACGAGGCGAATTTCCTAAGTGGTAGCATGGCAGGCCGATTATATGATTTGTCTCCATGTCCGACACAGCCGTCTCCACAGACCCGCTTTCCGACGATGAACCGTTCGTGATCGCGCTGCCGCTGCGGACCCAGGCCGACCGGCTGGACAAGGTGTTGGCGGGCCTGCTGCCGGGCCATTCGCGCAGCCGCCTGCAGGGCTGGATCGAGGCCGGCCACGTACACGTCAACGGCGAACCGGCCAAGGTGCGCCAGATCGTCGGCCCGGGCGACCGCCTGGCCGTCTGGGAACAGCCAGCTCCCGAAGACCTGGCGTTCTCGCCCGAACCCATCGATTTCACCGTCGTGGCCGACAGCGCCGACTGGATCGTGGTCGACAAGCCCGCCGGGCTGGTCACCCATCCCGGCGCCGGCAACTGGAGCGGCACGCTGCTCAACGGCCTGCTTCACCGTTATCCCGAGCTGACGCGCGTGGCGCGCGCCGGCATCGTGCACCGGCTGGACAAGGACACTTCCGGCCTGATGGTCGTGGCGCGCACCGAGCTGGCGCAGACCCATCTGGTGCGCCAGTTGCAGGCCCGCACGGTGGGCCGCGAATACCTGGCGCTGGCGCAGGGCTGGCTGCGCGCCGAGGGCAGCGTCGACCGGCCCATCGGCCGGGACGCGCGGGTGCCGGTGCGCATGAGCGTCGAGCGCCCCGTGGCGGCCAAGCCCGCCATCACGCACTACCGCGCCGACCGCCAGGGTGTCGCCGCCGGCGACAAGCCCGTCACGCAGGTGATCTGCCGGCTCGAAACCGGCCGCACCCACCAGATCCGCGTGCACCTGGCCAGCCTGGGTCATCCCCTGCTGGCCGACGCACTGTATGGCGGCAATGCCCTGGCCGGCGCGCAGCGCCAGATGCTGCATGCGCGCGCGCTGCGTTTCGACGACCCCGGCGGCGCCGGCCTGGTCGAATTCCGCTCGGCGCTGCCCGCCGACATGATTGCCGTACAGGATGCGATTCAATGGAATACGTGATCGGTGAGCTGCCCGTGGTGGGCGGCCAGCGCTGGCCGGGGGTGAGGTATTTCTGCACCACCCGTGGCGGCGGCGTGGGCACGGCCCCGCACGACACGCTGAACCTGGGCCTGCGCGCGGGCGACCGCCCCGGGGTGGTGGACGAGAACCGCAGGCGCGTGCGCGCCGTCGTGCCGTCCGAGCCGCTGTGGCTTCGGCAGGTGCACAGCGCCGACGTGGTCGACGCCGATACCGACGAGCGCCACGAACCCGCCGCCGACGCCAGCGTCACCACCCGGCCCGGCCGGGTGCTGGCCGCGATGGCGGCGGATTGCCTGCCGGTGATCATGGCCGACGGCCAGGGCACCGTGCTCGGCGTGGCGCATGCGGGCTGGCGCGGCCTGGCTGGCGGCGTGCTGGAAAACACGCTGGCCGCCATGCGCGCCAAGGCGCCCGGCGCCCGGGGCTGGCGCGCCTGGATCGGCCCCGGCATCGGCCCGTCGGCCTTCGAGGTCGGCGAGGACGTGGTGCGGGCCTTCGCCGATGGCGATGCCGAGGCCGCGGCCTTCTTCGCGCCGCGTCCCGAGGCGCCCGGCAAATGGCTGGCGGATCTGCCGGGATTGGCGCGCCTGAGACTGGTGCGTGCCGGCGTGGCCGAGCCCGAGCTCAGCGGCCTGTGCACCGTCACCGATCCGCGCTTCTTCTCGTACCGGCGCGACAAGGAAACCGGGCGCATGGCGGCGCTGGCCTGGCTGGCGCCGCGCGGCACGCGCGAGGGCGAGTAGGCCGTCCGCCGAGGGCGCCCCGACCTGACCCTGACTCGCACGGTTGCCGTGAACAAGGCTCGCGCGGGCGGCATGTGCGGGCCGCGCCGATGCCGCCATACTGCGCTGCAGCATGAATCCTCGCGCCATTCCCCGTATCCTTGTTGTATTCCCGCATTGACAGTGTTTGGTGCGCCATTCACCATCGTCTCGCGCAGTTCCGATAACAAGGTGTCGCAGTGACCGCTCATCTTTCCGCTACATGGCCCGTTCCGGTGAGCGTGGCGCCGGATGCCCTGGCCGAGATCCAAGCCGACTTCTCGCGTGACTGGCTGCGTTTGTGCGAAGACGCCAAGCGTGGCGCGCTCCCGGCTCCGTCCGACCGCCGTTTCGCCAGCGCGGCATGGATGACCAATGCCCAGCACGCGCTCATCGCGCATGCCTACCTGCTGTCCGCGCGCGCCATGACCCGCATGGTCGACGCCGCCCAGGTCAGCGAGCCGGTGCGCGAACGCCTGCGCTTCTCCATCATGCAGTGGGTCGACGCGCTGTCGCCCGCCAACTTCCTGGCCTTCAATCCCGACGCGCAGCAATCGATCGTCGAGACGGCCGGCAAGGCGCTCACCGCCGGCATGTCGAACCTGCTGAACGACCTGCAGCGCGGCCGCATCAGCCAGACCGACGAGACCCAGTTCGAGATCGGCGTGAACGTCGCCACCACGCCGGGCCAGGTCGTGTACGAGAACCGGCTGATGCAGCTGATCCAGTACGCGCCCACCACCGGCACCGTCCACCAGCGTCCGCTGGTCGTGGTGCCGCCGAACATCAACAAGTACTACATCCTCGACCTGCAGCCCGGGAACTCCTTCGTGCGCCATGCGGTCGAGCAGGGGCACACGGTGTTCATCGTGTCGTGGCGCAATCCGGTGCCGGCCGACAACGACGGCGTCGATACCGCCACCTGGGACGACTACCTCGACGAGGCCGTGCTGCAGGCGCTGGCCGTGGCGGCCGACGTCACCGGCCAGCCGCAGGTCAATGCCCTGGGCTTCTGCGTGGGCGGCACCATGCTGGCCTCGGCGCTGGCGCTGGCGCATGCGCGCGGCGAGCATCCGGCCGCCTCGCTCACGCTGCTGACCTCGCTGCTCGATTTCCACGACACCGGCGTGCTCAAGGTCTTCGTCGACGAAGGCCATGCGCTGCTGCGCGACCATCAACTGGGCCGTGGCGGACTGATGCCCGCGCGCGACCTGGCCACCACGTTCTCGTTCCTGCGGCCCAACGAGCTGGTCTGGAACTACGTGGTGGGCAACTACCTGAAGGGACAGACGCCGCCCCCGTTCGACCTGCTGTTCTGGAACGCCGACAGCACGAACCTGCCGGGGCCGTTCTTCGCGTGGTACTTCCGAAATATGTACCTGGAGAACAATCTCAAGGTGGCGGGACGCACGCAGGCCCGCGGCGTCCCGCTGGACCTGACGCGCCTCGACCTGCCGGCCTATCTGTTCGGCTCGCGCGAGGACCACATCGTGCCCTGGACGTCCGCGTACGCGTCCACGCAATTGCTGCGCGGACCCAAGCGATTCGTGCTGGGGGCATCGGGGCACATCGCCGGCGTGGTCAACCCGCCGGCGCGCAAGAAACGCAGCTACTGGGTGGGCGCCGACGGCGCGGCCCTGCCGGGCGACCCGAATGCCTGGCTGGCCGAGGCGGTCGAGCATCCCGGCAGTTGGTGGACCGACTGGGCGCAATGGCTGGGCACGCAAGCGGGTCCGCAGGTGCGCGCCCGCAGCAAACTGGGTAACGCCCGGCACAGGCCGATCGAGCCGGCGCCGGGCAGGTACGTGAAAGTCAGAGCCGTCTGATCGTCCGCCGCGGCGGCGAACCAGGTATCGGCATAGAAACGTGTGGGGCACAACGGAGGATTTCCCATGAGCGGCAAGATTGCATACGTGACTGGCGGGATGGGCGGCATCGGGACGGCCATCTGCCAGCGCCTGGCCAAGGACGGTTTCACGGTCGTGGCGGGTTGCGGCCCCAGCCGCAATTACCAGCAATGGCTGGACGAGCAGGCGGCGCAGGGCTACACCTTCCACGCCTCGGTCGGCAACGTGGCCGACTGGGACTCCACCAAGGAAGCCTTCGAGCGCGTCGTGCAGGCGCTCGGTCCGGTCGAGGTGCTGGTGAACAATGCCGGCATCACGCGTGACGGCCTGTTCCGCAAGATGTCCGTGGACGACTGGCGCACCGTCATCGACACCAACCTCAACAGCCTGTTCAACGTCACCAAGCAGGTGCTGGACGGCATGGTCGACCGGCAGTGGGGCCGCATCATCAACATCAGTTCGGTCAACGGCCAGAAGGGCCAGTTCGGGCAGACGAACTACTCCACCGCCAAGGCCGGCATCCACGGCTTCACCATGGCGCTGGCGCAGGAAGTGGCCAGCAAGGGCGTCACCGTCAACACCATTTCGCCGGGCTACATCGGCACCGACATGGTCCGCGCCATCCGCCCCGACGTGCTGGAGAAGATCGTCGCCACCATTCCGGTGCGCCGCCTGGGCACGCCCGAGGAAATCGCCTCGATGACGTCCTGGCTGGCTTCCGACGAATCCGGCTTCGCCACCGGCGCCGACTTCTCGCTCAACGGCGGCCTGCACATGGGTTGAGCGCGGTCGCCGCCGCTTCGATCACGCCCGCGGGCGCCGTTCGAGGAGGGCGGTAGCCCGGCGGTACACTGACAACCAACGCGATTAGAAGAGATCACCCGATCTCGGGGACAGTCATGACGCAAGCACAGAACGGCGCCACGGTGCGCCTGATCAAGAAGTATCCGAACCGCCGCCTGTACGACACGCAGACCAGCACGTACATCACGCTGGCCGACGTGAAGCAGCTGGTGCTTGCGAACGAGGAATTCCAGGTCATCGACGCCAAGAGCAGCGAGGATCTGACGCGCAGCATCCTGCTGCAGATCATCCTGGAAGAGGAGAGCGGCGGCATGCCGATGTTCTCGTCGACCATGCTGTCGCAGATCATCCGTTTCTACGGCCACGCCATGCAGGGCATCATGGGTTCGTACCTGGAGAAGAACATCCAGGCCTTCATGGACATCCAGCAGCGCATGGCCGAGCAGTCCAAGGGCCTGTACGGCAGCCAGTTCGGCCCCGAGGCCTGGGCGCAGTTCATGAACGTGCAGACGCCGATGCTGCAGAACATGATGAACAACTACATCGACCAGAGCAAGAACCTGTTCGTGCAGATGCAGGATCAGATGCAGGATCAGACCCGCGCCATGTTCTCCACCTTCCCGTTCCCGCCGGGCGGCACGCCGGGCGGCCGCAAGTAAGAAGCCGCCCACGGGGAACGCATGCGTCCCCAGCGGCAGCATGCATGACGATTCAGTGAAACGTCAGTTCAACGCGGTACCATTATTGAAAATGGTTCTTGTTTAAAAACTGCGCGACGTGCTCCGGGGCGCGTCGGAACTGAAGGAAGTACTGATGATCAAGCACGCCATGGCGCTGGCTATGGGCCTGGGTCTTTCGGTCGCCGCCCAAGCGGCTGAATATCCCATCGGCAAGCCGGTCCAGAAGGGCGGCATGGAAATCGGCGCGGTCTACCTGCAGCCGATCGAAATGGACCCGCCGGGCATGATGCGCGCCGCCAAGGATTCGGACGTGCACCTCGAGGCCGACATCCATGCCACCGCTGACAACAAAAGCGGTTTTCCCGAGGGCGAATGGGTTCCGTACCTGACGGTCAAATTCGAGATCCAGAAGGCCGGCAGCGCCAACGTCATCAAGGGCACGTTCATGCCCATGGTGGCCAACGACGGTCCGCACTACGGCGACAACGTCAAGCTGGAAGGCCCGGGCAAATACCACCTGAAGTACACGATCCTGCCGCCGGGCGCGGATGGGATGAGCCATTTCGGCCGCCATACCGACAAGGAAACCGGTGTCGCGCCGTTCCCCGCCGCGTTCGACCTGGAGTACGACTTCGTCTACGCCGGCACCGGCAAGAAGGGCGGCTACTGATGCGCTGGCTGCTGGCCGCCGTGCTGCTCGCGTGGTCGGCGGCCGCCGCCGCCGACATGCCGACCTTCACGCTGACGTTCAAGCCCGATGGCACGTTCGAGCCCGCGCGGCTCGAAGTGCCGGCGGGCCGTTTCAAGATCGAACTGATCAACGAAAGCAACGAGCCGGTCGAGTTCGAGAGCCTTCCGCTGCGCAAGGAAAAAGTGCTGGGCCCCGGGGTCAAGTCCTTCGTGGTGATCACCATCTCGCGTCCCGGCGAGTATCCCTTCTTCGACGATTTCCACCAGCAGGTGCGCGGCACGCTGGTGGTCAAGCCCGAGTAGCGCGAATACAGGGCGGCACGGAACATGGAACAGGTTCTCTTCATCGTATGGCGCGAAAGCGTCGAGGCATTGCTCGTGGTGGGCATCCTCTATTCATGGCTGCGGGCCTCGCCCGAAGGCCGCCGCGGCATGCCCTATCTGTGGGGGGGCGTGGCCGCCGGCCTGGGATTGGCCCTGGCCCTGGCGCTGGTGCTGCTGGGCGTGTCGTCCTGGCTCAGCGACGAGGGGCAGGAATGGTTCATGAGCGGCATGTCGCTGGTGGCGTGCGCGCTGGTGGTGCAGATGGTCGTGTGGATGAAACGGCACGGCCGCACGCTGAAGGGCGAACTGGAAGGCGGCGCGCGCCAGTCCGTGGCCCAGGACAACTGGTGGGGCCTGCTGGTGCTGGTGATGATCGCCGTGGCGCGCGAAGGCAGCGAGACGGTCGTGTTCCTGTACGGCACGGTGTCGGCGGCGCAGGGCGAGTCGCCCTGGATGCTGGCGCTGGCCGGCTTGGCCGGCCTGGGCATCGCCTTCCTGACGTTCTGGCTGCTGCAACTGGGCGGCAAGCTGATCACCTGGCGGCGTTTCTTCAAGGTGACCGAGATCCTGTTGCTGCTGCTGGCTGGCGCGCTCTTGATCGGTGGCCTGGACCGCCTGATCTCGCTGGGCGTGGTGCCGCCTGTCGTCGATCCGATCTGGGACAGTTCCTGGTTGCTGGACGACAGCAGCGGCATCGGCAAGGTCCTGGCCGACTTCGCAGGTTATCGTGCCTATCCCGCGCTGGTTTCCGTCCTGTTCTGGCTGGCCTACTGGGTGGTGGTGTGGGCGCTGTTGCGCCGCGCCGGCCGCCAGGCGGCCGGTGCATCGGCCCGCCCGGCGGTGCAATGAACTTCACGGCTTGAACGCGCGCCCCTGGGCGCGCAAGGTTTGAATACATGGCTGCCGTACTCGGACGGGCAACCGTCCGCATCGCCGACTTCCTCCGCGACCACGCCCCTTTGCTGCGCAGGCTGCAATGGGGCATTGTCGTGATCTACGCCTTCCTGTTGATCGTGCCGCCGATGTTGCCGCTGCCGGACAACGCGGCGTCGGTCTTCAACAATCTGACGGTGGTCGCGCAGTTCGCCTTCTGGGGGGTCTGGTGGCCGTTCGTGCTGGTGTCGATGCCCATCCTGGGCCGCGCCTGGTGCGGCTGGCTCTGTCCCGAGGGCATGCTGACCGAGTGGGCCAGCGAGCGCGGGCAGGGCCATGCCATTCCCAAGTGGATGCGCTGGGGCGGCTGGCCGTTCATGGCCTTCGTCATCACCACCGTCTATGGACAGTTGGTCAGCGTCTACCAGTATCCGCTGGCGGTGCTCGCCGTGCTGGGCGGCTCGACCGTGGCCGCGATGATCGTCGGCTGGCGCTACGGCCGCAGCAAGCGCGTCTGGTGCAAGTACCTGTGCCCGGTCAACGGCGTGTTCACGCTGCTGGCCAAGCTGGCGCCCTGGCATTTCAAGGTGAACGAAGAGGCGTGGCGCCATCCGGTCATCCGCATCGAGCCCGTGAACTGCGCGCCGCTGGTGCCGCTGCGCCACATGAAGGGCGCGGGCGACTGCCACGTCTGCGGCCGCTGCAGCGGCTACCGCGGCGCCATCGCGCTGACGCCGCGTTCGCCCGAGGAAGAGATCGTGCAGGTGGCCGATGGCGATCCCTGGCAGACCCTGCTGATCTGCTTCGGCATGATGGGCGTGGCCATGGGCGCGTTCCTCTGGAGCGCCAGTCCCTGGTACGTCACGCTGAAGCAGGCGGTGGCGACCTGGCTGGTCGAGCGCGACATCCTGTGGCCGCTGATGGACAACGCGCCCTGGTACATCCTCACGCACTATCCCGAGGCCAACGACAGCTTTTCCTGGCTGGACGGCAGCGCCATCCTGGTGTTCTGCGTGGGCGCCGCGGCCGTGATCGGCGGCGCGTCGTTCCTGTCGCTGTGGCTGGCCGACCGGCTGGCCCCGTTGAAGGAGTCGGCCACGCGCTTCGGCGGCGTGCACAAGCTGGCGCAGGCGCTGATCCCGTCGGCCGGCATCGGTGTGTTCCTGGGCCTGTCGGCCACCACCATCACGCTGCTGCAGCATGAAGGCATGGGCACGCATTGGGTCGCGCCCGTGCGCTTCACGCTGCTGGCCCTGGCGGTGCTGTGGTCGCTGCGGCTGGGCTGGCGCGTGCTGGCGCGGCGCCCGGCGGGCCTGGCGCGCCGGGCGGCTGCCTGGGTGGCTTTCGCCGCCGGGATCGCGCCGTTCTGCTGGGCCTGGGTGCTGTTCTTCGCGCTCTGGTGATGTCGCCACGGCCCGCCTCTGGCGGCGGGCCGCGCCATGCGCGGCGCATGCCATGGCAGACGGGGTGCGAGCCTGGGCGATCCTGCCTGGCATGTGCCCCACGATCCCGCTGGGCGGGCGGTTCGACCAGCACAGTTGAACCCGCGCGGACCGGAACAGAGATGCGCTAAGGTGTCGGGCATTCGTCCCGCTCCGGAGCCCTCGCATGCCGTCCTATACCTATCACCTTGTCAACGTGTTCGCTGAAAGCACTTTTGGCGGCAACCCCCTGTGCGTCTTCGAGGATGCGCGCGGCATGGACGACGCGCTGATGCAGAGCCTGGCCTTGCAGTTCAACCTGTCCGAAACCACCTTCATGCTGCCGTGCGACGCGGCGCATGCGCGGGTGCGGATCTTCACGCCGGGCTACGAGATGCGCTTTGCCGGCCACCCCACGCTGGGCACGGCGCACGTGGTCAGCCAGGTGCAGCGCGCCGGCGATGCCGTGACGCTGGAAGTGAAGGCGGGGCTGGTGCCCGTGGTGGCGCAAGGCAATCTCTGGACCCTGACCGCCCCCACCGACGGCGCGCCGCGTACCTCGCGCGTGTCCGCGCCGGCGGCCGAGGTGGCGGCTTTGCTGGGCCTGTCGGCGGACGATCTGCTGGATGAACCGATGCGCGTGGACACGGGTAACGACCAGATGCTGGTGCCGCTGAAGAGTTTCGACGCCGTGCGCCGCGCCATGCCGGATGCCGGGCGCGCCGACTGGCCGACGAACAGCCTGGGACGCCGCACCGCTTATGTGTTCGCTTTCGGCGACCCGGCGGCCGATGGCCGCCAGACCGTGCTGGCGCGGCATTTCTTCGTCAAGCCGGGCGGCGGCGTGGTCGAGGATCCCGCCACGGGATCGGCCTGCGCCAACCTGGGGGGCTGGCTGCTGAGCCAAGGCCGCGAGCTGCCGGCTAGGCTGGTGGTCAGCCAGGGCGAGCAGGTGGGACGGCCCAGCACGCTTTACCTGGACGTGACCGAGGACGGCAAGATCAAGGTCGGCGGCCGGGTGATTCCGCTGGGGCGGGGCGAGGTGACGGTGTGAACGCCAGGGCTTTGCCCGTGCGGTAGGCGTGCCCCAGGCGTCCCGGACTTCAGCCAGGCGTTCGGGGCGCCGGTCCAGCACCTTCAACCGTTTCGATGCCGTTCCAGGTCATGGCGCGCCGCCGGGGCGGAAGCGCGCGCGTCGCGCCTGCACGGGGGCGGCCACGGCCGGCGGCCGGATCGGCACGCCCGCTCCATGGAAAACGCCCCTGGACCGGCCCTCGAATCCAGACCGTGGTCCGGGTATCGAAGGCCCGTTCAGGGGCGTCGCTGGAGACGACGTGAAGGCCTTACTTGGCCTTGCCCGGGTCCACCTTGATGTCGTTCTTGACCTGCTTGACGCCGTCGACACCGCGGGTCACGTCAGCCGCATGGTTGACCTGCTCGCTGGTGGCGACGCTGCCCGTCAGGTTCACGACACCATCATTGGTTTCCACGGCGATATCCAGGGCGCTCAACGCCTTGTCCGCCACGAACGCCGCGCGCACCTTGGTGCTGATCGTGGCGTCCGTCACGTATTCGCCGACGGATTGCTTGTCGCCTTTGCCGTCCGCCGCGACGGCCGGCGCGGTCACCGCCACACCGGCGCCGATCACGGCCGCGGCCATCCATTTACGGGTGATCATGGCTGGTGTCCCCCGTTACCGTCGGAAGGCGCCGCCCAGGATCGACAGCAGGGCCAGGACCAGGAACACGAAGAACAGGATCTTGGCGATACCCGCCGCGCCGGCGGCGATGCCGCCGAAGCCCAGGACCGCCGCGATGATGGCGATGACGAAGAAGACTACCGCGTAATACAGCATGGTGTTTCTCCTCTAGATACGAAATGCGGGAAGCGCTGCGCGCCGGTTCAGGGGTTGCGGTCGAAGAATTCGCGCACTTCGCGCTGGGCGTCTTCGCGCGTCTTGCCGTAACGTTCCTGGACCAGGCCGGCCAGACGTTCGGCATTGCCCTCGGTGCGGGTCAGTTCGTCGTCGGTCAGGTCACCCCAGGCCGCCTTGGCCTTGCCCTTGAGCTGCTTCCACTTGCCAGCAACGATGTCGTTGTTCATGTCGTCTTCTCCTAGCGAGAGTGCGGCGGGTCTCCGATGGCCGTCGGTTGGCGCCGCGAGGGATATGAAAGCTGATCAGCTGTCCGTGGGACCCACTACACCAGTCGCCCCCATGGGGTGTCAAACAGCCGGTGTGGGTAAATGTAAGCACGCCAGGTGCCCGTTTCGTGGGGCTTTCCGGGCAGGCGAGGGCACGGCCGCAAAGGCCGCATAGGAGAGCGGCCGGGGGATGCCGTGACGGCGCTCCAGGAGGAAGAGACGGGTCACCCAGGCGGCTGTTACACCTGGGTGACCATTTGACCGGCTTTGAGGGGAGTACGTAACCGAGGCTATCGCGGGGCTATCGCGCCGGCGCCACGGAAACGGCGGCATTGCGCTCGGCCACGCGCTGCGCGATGTGAGCCAGGGCCTCTTCGACCTGGTCGACCAGGATCAGGCACAGGTCGCCCGCCGCCAGGCGCGCCAGCGCCGTGTCGATGGCCAGGAACTCGCCGCGGATCTCGTCGATCCTGCTGGCGCGGCGGGCATTGGCCAGGCCCGCGCGCAGCAGCGCCAGCACCTCGCCGTCCTCGCGGCCGCGCTGGCACTGGTCTTCGTACAGCACCAGGTCGTCGAAGGCGTCGCCCAGGATCTCGGTCTGGCGGCGCAGGTCTTCGTCGCGGCGGTCGCCCGCGCCGCTGATCACGACGCTGCGGCGGCTGGCGGGCAGGGCGTCCACGGCCTTGACCAGGGCCAGGATGGCGTCGGGGTTGTGGCCGTAGTCGGCGATCAGCGTGGCGCCGCCGTAGTCGAACATGTTGAAGCGGCCGGGAGCGGTGGCGGCGTCGTTGACGAAGCCGGCCAGGCCCGAGCGGATCGTTTCCCAGGGCACGTCCAGCGCCCAGGCGGCCGCCACGCAAGCCATGGCGTTGTCGACCTGGAACACGATGTCGCCGCCGCGGGTCAGCGGAATGGCCGACAGCGGCAGTTCGACGCGCATCTCGCCCTGTTGGGCCACGATGGCGTCGTTCTGGCGGACCACCACGCGCTGGCCCTGGGCCCGGTGCGTGGCGATGATGGGATGGTCAGGGTCGGCGGCGAAGAAGGTGACCGAGCCCGGGCAGGCGCTGGCCATCTCGGCCACGATGGGGTCGGCGGCGTTCAGCACGGCCATGCCGCCGGGGCGCACGTACTGCACGATCACGCGCTTGACCACGGCCAGGTCTTCCACCGTGCTGATGTAGCCCAGGCCCAGGTGGTCGCCCTGGCCGATGTTGGTGACGATGGCCACGTCGCAGCGGTCGAAGGCCAGGCCTTCGCGCAGGATGCCGCCGCGCGCGGTCTCGAACACGGCCGCGTCCACGCCGGGGTGCAGCAGGATGCGGCGCGCGCTGCGCGGGCCGCTGCAGTCGCCGGTGTCGATGCGGTGCGACTGCACGTACACGCCGTCGGAGTTGGTCATGCCCACGCGGTTGCCGGCGCAGGACAGCAGGTGCGCGGTCAGGCGCACCGTGGTGGTCTTGCCGTTGGTGCCGGCCACGGCCACCACCGGAATGCGGCCGTCCTGGCCGTCGGCGAAGATCTGGCCGATGATGGCCTCGCCCACCGGACGGCCCTTGCCGAACGAGGGGTTCAGGTGCATGCGCAGGCCGGGCGCGGCGTTCACTTCCACCACGCCGCCGCGCTGGTCTTCCAGCGGCAGGTGCACCGTTTCGGCGACCACGTCCACGCCACAGATGTCCAGGCCGATCATGCGGGCGGCCGTGACGGCGCGGGCCGCCAGGTCGGGATGGACTTCGTCGGTCACGTCGGTGGCGCTGCCGCCGGTGCTGAGGTTGGCGTTGTTGCGCAGCACGACCAGCGTGCCGGCGGGCGGCACGGTGTCGGCGCCGTAGCCTTGCTTGGCCAGCGTGGCCAGGGCGATGTCGTCGAAGCGGATGCGGGTGAGCGACGTGGCGTGGCCGTCGCCGCGCAGCGGGTCGGCGTTGACCTGCTCCACCAGTTGGCGGATGGAGTGCACGCCGTCGCCCGTGACCTTGGGCGGGTCGCGGCGCGCGGCCGCCACCAGTTGGCTGCCCACCACCAGCAGGCGGAAGTCGTGGCCGGGAATGTAGCGCTCGACGATGACCTCGGCGCTGATCTCGCTGGCGGCTTCATACGCCTGGAAGACGCGTTCGCGCGTATCGATGTTGACGGCCACGCCGCGGCCCTGGCTGCCGTCGCGCGGCTTGACCACGACCGGGCCGCCCAGTTCCTGCGCGGCTTCCCAGGCGCCTTCGGCCGAATCGGCCACGCGGCCACTGGGCACGGGCACGCCGGCGGCGTCCAGCAGCATCTTGGTCAGGTCCTTGTCCTGGGCGATGGACTCGGCGATGGCGCTGGTGTTGTCCGTCTCGGCGGCCTGGATGCGGCGCTGGCGGCTGCCCCAGCCGAACTGCACCAGGCTGCCCTGCGTCAGGCGGTGATACGGGATGCCGCGCGCCACGGCGGCCGCCACGATGGCGCCCGTGCTGGGGCCCAGGCGGATGTCCTCGTCCAGTTCGCGCAGCTTGTGCAGCGCGTCGGCCAGATCGAAGGGCTGGTCGTCGACGGCGGCCTGCAGCAGCCTCTGGGCCAGTTCCAGCGCCAGCTTGCCGACGGATTCCTCGCTGTACTCGACCGCGATCTGGAACACCCCCGGCTCGATGGTGGCCTGCGTGCGGCCGAAGGTGACCGGGCAGCCCGCATGGGCCTGCAGGCTGAGCGCGACCGTCTGCAGCACGTGGGCCATCGACAGGGCGCCCAGGTGGCCTTCGGGGCGCAGCAGGCCGATCAGCGGAAAACGGGCGCGCATCCGCGCCTCGAACTCCGGCGTGTCGTCGATGGAGCACTCGGTATCGCTGCAGGCCACGATGGCCTCGATGGCCGTATTGCGGCTCCAGAGATTGGGGCCGCGCAGGGCGCGGATGCGGGAGACTTCCATGGCGGATTTTTCCTTTTCTTGACGGAAAAAAGAGTGCTGAAAATGTAGGGCCTGTTGACACTGGGCCGTCCCGACGTCTTCGGGACGGCCGGACGTACGGAAATCAGTCCTGCTGCTGGATCCAGCGCCGCACCATCCCGGTGACCGGTTCCGCGTTGGCTTCATCGGACTGCAACAGCACGAACTCGCCCGGCCTGGCCTGGGCCAGCACCGCGCGGATCGCGTCGGCATGGTCGGGCTCGTCCGCCACCTGGGTCGCGCGGCCGCCCTGGAGGGCGCCCTGGCGCAGCAGCGCCCGGGCCTGGCCGGCGGGCCGCTTGGTCGAGATGGTGGCGTCGTCATACAGCACCACGCTGTCGAAAGCCTGGCCCAGCAGCCTGCCTTGCTCGACCAGGGCATCGTCGCGGCGGTCCACGCCGGCGCCGTACACCACGGTGCGGTGCGTGCCGCCGAAGTGGCCGATGGCCTCGATGAGCGCGCGCAGGGCCGGCGCGTTGTGCGCGCCGTCCACCACGACGGTGACGCCGTCGCGTTCGAAGACGGTGAAGCGCCAGGGCGCGTCGTTCTGGTCGACCCCGAAGGTCTCGACGCCGGCACGGATGACTTCCAGCGAGAGGTCCAGCGCCCAGGCCGCGGCGACCGCGGCCAGCACGTTCTCGACCTGGAAGCCGGCACGGCCGCCGCAGGTCAGCGGCACCGCGGCGATGTTGGCCACGGGCTGTTCCTCGCGGCCGCGCGCCAGCACGATCTGGCCGTCGCGCACCGTGACGGCGCGCTTGCCCAGCGCCAGGTGCGAAGCCAGGGTCGGCAGGGCAGGGTCCATCCCGAAATACACGACCTCGCCGTCGCACAGGCCGGCCATCTCGACCACGCGCGGATCGCGCGCATTGAGCACGGCGGCGCCGCCGGGCAGGACGACGTCGACCTGCGTGCGGAACACGCCGTACAGGCGGTCGGCGTCGTTGATGTCGAAGTCGCCCAGGTGGTCGCCTTCGTCGATGTTGGTGACCACGCCGATCTGGCAGCGGTCGTAGGCCAGGCCCTGGCCCAGGATGACGCCGCTGTCGTTCTCGATGACGGCGGCATCCAGCGAACGGTTCATCAGCAGGCGGCGGCTGGAGGCCCAGTTGGCGCGGTCGCCGGCCTGCACCAGGCGGCGGTCGATGTACAGGCCCTCGCTGCAGGCCAGGCCGGTCTGGCGGCCGGACAACTGCAGCAGGCGGGCGATCAGGCGCGACACCACGGTCTTGCCGTTGGTGCCGGTGACGCCCACCAGCGGAATGCGGCCGTCGTCACCGGCGGGGAACAGGTGGTCGACGATGGCGCGGCCCACGGGCTGCGGATTGCCGTCGGCGGGCTTCAGGTGCATCAGCAGCCCGGGGCCGGCGTTCACTTCCACGATGGCGCCGCGCTGCGCGTCCAGCGGGCGCGAGATGTCTTCGGCCACCAGGTCGACGCCCGCGATGTCCAGGCCCACGGCGCGCGCGGCCAGCACGACGGCGGCGGCGGTGCTTGGATGCACGCGGTCGGTGACGTCGAAGGCCACGTTGCCGCTGCGCTGGATGAGCACGCGGCGGCCGGCGGTGGGCACGGTCTGGGCCGTCATGCCCTGGCGGGATATCTCCAGGCGGGCCGCGGAGTCCAGGCGCACCGGGTTCAGCGGGCAGGTCTCGGCCCGGCCGCGGCGCGGATCGGTGTTGATCTGGATGTCGATCAGGTCTTCGATGGTCGATTTGCCGTCGCCCGTGACCCAGGCAGGCTCGCCGGCGGCGGCGGCCACCATGCGGCCGCCCACCACCAGCAGGCGGTGCTCGTTGCCCAGCACGAAGCGCTCGACCATGACGCCGCTGCCTTCCTCGACGGCCACGGCATAGGCCGAGTCGACTTCCTGGCGGGTCATCAGGTTGGTGAACACGCCGCGGCCGTGGTTGCCGTCATACGGCTTGACCACCACGGGCAGGCCGACGTCCTCGGCGGCGCGCCACGCGTCCTCCATGCTTTCGACCAGGCGGCCTTCGGGCACGGGGACGCCACAGGTCTCCAGCAGCGACTTGGTCAGGTCCTTGTCGCGCGAGATGCCTTCGGCGATGGCGCTGGTGCGGTCCGTCTCGGCGGTCCAGATGCGGCGCTGGCGCGCGCCATAGCCCAGTTGCACCAGATTGCCGTCGAACAGGCGGATGTAGGGGATGTCGCGGTCATCGGCGGCATCGACGATGCAGGCCGTGCTGGGTCCCAGGCACAGCGAGTCGACCATGCCGCGCAGCCGCGAGACGGCGCTGTCCACGTCGAACGGCCGGTCCTCGATGGCGGCCATCACCAGGTCGCGGGCCTCTTGCAGCGCCGAGCGGGTGACGTCTTCCTGCCAGGCGCGCACCACGACCTTGTAGACACCGCGCGTGGAGGTCTCGCGCGCCTTGCCGAAACCGCCGGGCAGGCCGGCCAGGTTCTGCAGTTCGAGCGTGACGTGTTCCAGGATGTGGCCGGGCCAGGTGCCTTCCTTCAACCGCATCAGGAACCCGCCCCGTACGCCCGGGCTGCAACGGTGCTCGATCAGGGTCGGCAGCCACGTCGACAGACGTTCGTAGAATCCAGGGATAAGATTGGAAGGGAAGTCTTCCAGTTCGCCGATGTCCACCCAGGCTTCCAGGACGGGGCGATAGGTCCAGATGTTCGGGCCGCGCAGAGCCACGACATCAAGGAATTCAATGTCTCGTTTCTTCATGGATATACAGAGAAAGAACACAGGCTGGCATGGCAGGCATACCCCCGGAGTTGTTATGGCTTGTCTGGGGGGCGTCTTGGGGAGCAGCGCCGGTGCGTCGCTGGACGATTTTCCTATCGGGAAAGTGGGGTGTATCGAGCGCTACTATACGCCGCCTTTATGGCCGTATAAACTCGCGCCCTCGTGTCGGTCCCCTGACATGTTGTTACCAGGGGACAGACTAACCCGCGGTGGGGCAGGGGCGGTTTTCCTTCCCATGTCCTGCCGGAGCAAGCCATGAGCACTGCCCACCTCCCTTCCGGCCCGGCCGGCCTCGCCGACGCGCCCCTGGATGCGGGTGAGACCGTATTGGCGCGTCTGGATACCGACCTGGACGAGCGCCTGCGCTATCGGCCGGGCGCGGTGCTGCTCACCGACCGCCGGCTGCTGGCGCGCGCGCCGGGCCAGGCGTCCTGGCAGTCCTGGCGCCATGGTCCCGGCCTGAAGCTGCAACTGCACGATCATGCGGGCGCGGCCTGCCTGGAGCTGGACGACGGCCAGACGCGGGTCGGCGCATGGCGCTTCACATTGGGCCGCTCGCCCGCCGCGTTGCGCCTGCTGACGCAGTTCGAGCAGCGCCAGGCGCGCGCCGCCGGCCAGGCCAGCCAGCCCGTCGAGCCGCTGCGCACCTGTCCCGATTGCCAGGCGCCGATTCCGCCCGACAGCGACGAATGCCCGGCCTGCGCCGAGGAAGAGACTCCCAAGCCCGTGTCCACCTGGGCGCTGCTGCGCCTGTGGCGCTTCGCGCAGCCCTACCGCGGCAGCCTGCTGGCCGGTTTCGTGCTGACGCTGCTGTCCACGGCCGCCACGCTGGTGCCGCCTTACCTGACCATGCCGCTGATGGACGACGTGCTGATCCCGTTCCAGAACGGCCAGGAGATCGACTACGGCATCGTGCAGTGGTATCTGCTGGGCTTGCTGGCCTCGGCGCTGGCGGCGTGGGGCCTGGGATGGGCACGCACCTATATCCTTGCCTGGGTCAGCGAGCGCATCGGCGCGGACATGCGCATCGCCACCTATTCGCACCTGCAGCACCTTTCGCTGGAATACTTCGGCGGCAAGCGCACCGGCGACCTGATGTCGCGCATCGGCAGCGAAACCGACCGCATCTGCGTGTTCCTGTCGCTGCACCTGCTGGACTTCGCCACCGACGTGCTGATGATCGTGATGACCGCGGTCATCCTGTTCTCGATCAATCCGCCGCTGGCCGTGGCCACGCTGCTGCCGCTGCCGTTCATCATGTGGCTGATCCACCTGGTGCGCGACCGCCTGCGGCATGGCTTCGAGAAGGTCGACCGCGTGTGGGGCGAGATCACCAACGTGCTGGCCGACACCATTCCCGGCATCCGTGTGGTGAAGGCGTTCGCCCAGGAGCGCCGCGAAGTGCAGCGCTTCCGCGAAGCCAACCTGCGCAACCTGGACGTGAACGACCGCGTCAACAGAATCTGGGCGCTGTTCTCGCCGTCCGTCACGCTGCTGACCGAGATCGGCCTGCTGGTGATCTGGGTGTTCGGCATCTGGCTGGTGGCCGAGCACGACGTCACCGTGGGCGTGCTGGCCGCGTTCCTGGCGTACATCGGGCGCTTCTACACGCGGCTGGATTCCATGAGCCGCATCGTGTCCTTCACCCAGAAGGCGGCCGCCGGCGCCAAGCGCATCTTCGACATCCTGGACCACGTGTCCAGCGTGCCCGAGCCTCAGTCGCCCGTGAACCTGCCGCAGGTGCGGGGCCGCATCGAGCTGCGCGAAGTGGGGTTCCGCTACGGCAACCGCTCGGTGATGCGCGGCATGAGCCTGTCCATCGCGCCGGGAGAGATGATCGGCCTGGTCGGCCATAGCGGTTCGGGCAAGAGCACGCTGATCAACCTGATCTGCCGCTTCTACGACGTGGCCGAGGGCGCCGTGCTGGTCGATGGGGTGGACATCCGCGCGCTGCGGGTGGCCGACTACCGCAAGCACATCGGCCTGGTGCTGCAAGAGCCGTTCCTGTTCTTCGGCACCATCGCCGAGAACATCGCCTACGGCAAGCCGGACGCCACGCACGACGAGATCGTGGCCGCTGCCCGCGCGGCGCATGCGCATGAATTCATCCTGCGCCTGCCGCACGGCTACGATTCGCTGGTGGGCGAGCGCGGCCAGGCGCTGTCGGGCGGCGAGCGCCAGCGCATTTCGATCGCGCGCGCATTGCTGATCGATCCGCGCATCCTCATCCTGGACGAGGCCACCTCGTCGGTGGACACCACCACCGAGAAAGAAATCCAGAAGGCGCTGGACAACCTGGTGCGCGGCCGCACCACCATCGCCATCGCGCACCGCCTGAGCACGCTGCGCCGCGCCGACCGGCTGGTCGTGATGGATCGCGGCAAGGTCGTGGAAGAGGGCACGCACGAGACGCTGATGGCGCGCGAAGGCGCCTACTATGAGCTGTACCGCGCGCAGATGCGTCAGGCGGAGCTTGCCGACTCGCCGTCCGGCTCGGGCGATGGCGAATCCGACCAGGACTGACGGGACATCACGATGAGCACCGCTTTTTCCCTGCAGCGCAACGCCCATGGCCGGCTGGTCTACACGGGCGCGGATGGCGTCGGCCACGAGGGCGTCGTGCCCGTGCGCGCGTTTCCGATTTCCCGCCCGGGCCAGGGCCTGTCATTGGTGGCCTCCGATGGCCGCGAACTGGCCTGGATCGAACGCGTGGAAGACCTGCCGCCCGCGCAGCGCGAACTGGTCGAGGCCGAACTGGCCGGCCGGGAATTCATGCCGGAGATCCGCCGCATCGTGGCCGTGTCCACCTACGCCACGCCGTCGACCTGGCAGGTCGAGACCGACCGGGGCGCCACGTCTTTCGTGCTGCGCGGCGAGGAAGACATCCGGCGCCTGGCCGGGCAGACCCTGCTGATCTCGGACAGCCACGGCATCCACTACCTGATCCGCGATGCCGCGGGGCTGGATCGGGCGAGCCGGCAGTTGCTGGACCGGTTCCTGTAAGACGGCCGGGCGCCTCAGCGCGCCACATGGCTCGGGCCTGCCGGATGATACGGTCACAAGGCGCGGCGCCGAGGAACGGAAACGTCCCGGGCAAGCGGTGCGCCGATCGGAGGCGGTGGGGTGCCTATTCCTGCCGCTTGAACGGCGCATGCGCCGCCAGTTCGCCGGCATATGCCTGCACGGCCGAGGTCTCCTGGTCCAGGAAGTCCTGGATCGCCTCGGCGAAGCGCCGGTCGGCCACCCAGTGCGCCGACCAGGTCGGCGTGGGCAGCAGGCCGCGGGCCATCTTGTGCTCGCCCTGCGCGCCGCCCTCGAAACGCCGCAGGCCGTTCACGATGCAATATTCGATGGCCTGCAGGTAGCAGGTCTCGAAATGCAGGCCGGGCACGAATTCAGAACTGCCCCAGTAGCGTCCGTACAGCGCATCGCCGCCGCGCAGGTTCAGCGCCGCGGCCACCGGCTGCTCGCCGCGCATGGCCAGCACCAGCACCATCGACCCGGGCAGCTCGGCGCGCACGCGCGTGAAGAAGGCTTCGTTCAGGTAGGGCGGGTTGCCGTGCTCGTAATACGTCTGGCAATAGCAGCGGTAGAAGAAGTCGAGCGACGCGGCGTCGATCTGCGCGCCCGTCATCCAGCGGTACGTGATGCCCGCCTGCGCGACCTTCTTGCGGTCCTGCCGGACCTTCTTGCGCTTGTCGTGGCTCATCGCGGCCAGGAACTGGTCAATGTCGGCGTAGCCCGGATTGGTCCAATGGAACTGCACGCCCTCGCGGATCATGTAGCCCGCCTCGCGCAGCGCGTCCAAGTCCTGCGGGCGCGGAAACAGCAGGTGCAGCGACGAGACCTTCATGCCCTGCGCCAGTTCGATCAGCCCTTGCGCCAGCAGCATGCGGTCGGCGTCGTCGGCCGCCAGCAGGCGCGCGCCCGCCACCGGCGTGAACGGAATCGCCGACAGCAGCTTGGGGTAGTAGCGCAGGCCGTGCCGCTCGAAGGCGTCGGCCCAGGAAAAGTCGAACACATACTCGCCGCGCGAGTGCATCTTGAGGTAGAGCGGGACGGCGCCCGCCAGGCGGCCGTCGCGCTTGAGCACCAGGAAATACGGCGTCCAGCCCGTGTCGGGCGCGGCGCAGCCGGTGTCGTGCAGGGCGGACAGGAACTCGTGGCGCACGAAAGGCTGGTCGCCGGCCAGGGCGTTCCATTGGCCGGGGTCCAGCGCGGCAAGCGAGGTCTCGATGCTCAGGCGGGCGGAAGAGGGCATGGCGCAATGATAAAGTCGCCGGGCGTTCGCAACCATTGCCTTTCCATGAATCCTGTCCTGCCCCCGGCGCCTGGCGCGCCGACGTCCGATCACGCCCCGGCCTGGGCGCGGGCCCCGCACCGCGTCCGGAGGCGGCCGTGAGCGCCTCCCTGCGCCATGCCGCGCTGCATGCCCTGGCGGCGGCGGATTGGCAGCACAAGCTGGATGCCGTGGACGCCATCACCGACGAGCTGCCGGTGGATGCCGAGGCGGTCCTGGACGAACCGCCCGGCCTGCCGGGCCGGCCGCAGCGGCCCGAACTGGTGGCGCGTGCGCACACCCGCCAGCGGTCGGTGCGTTCGCCGCTGGGGCGTGCGATCCTGCTGCATTCGCTGGCGCACATCGAGTTCAACGCCATCAACCTGGCCCTGGACGCGGTGTGGCGCTATGCCGGCCAGCCCGACGATTACTACCGCGACTGGCTGCGCGTGGCGCGCGAAGAAGCCTATCACTTCTCGCTGCTGAACCGGCACCTGGCCACGCTGGGCCATGCCTACGGCGACTTCCCGGCCCACAACGGCCTGTGGGAAATGGCCGAGAAGACGCGCGGCGACCTGCTGGCCCGGCTGGCGCTGGTGCCGCGCACGCTGGAGGCGCGCGGGCTCGATGCCTCGCCGCTGGTGCGCGCCAAGCTGGCGGACGCGGGCGACGAGGCGGGCGCGGCCATCCTGGACATCATCCTGCGTGACGAGATCGGCCACGTGGCGGTGGGCAACCGCTGGTTCCGCCATGGCTGCGCGTTGCGCGGATTGGCGCCGGTCGCCTGTTACGCCGAGCTGGCTCGGCAATACGGTGCCCCGGCGTTGCGCGGGCCGTTCAACCTGCCGGCGCGGCGCGCGGCGGGGTTCGAGGAAGACGAGATCGCGGCGCTGTTGCGAGCGGAGGTCGATACGACGCGTCGTAGTCATTCGTAAAGTCTCGTTTCGGCGTCAGTTTGGCATGACGGTTGAAGCTGGGTGTGATCGGTTGTTCACGTATAGAATGCCCCGATGATCTCTCGCCGCCTATTGCCCCTGCTGGCCTTGCTGGCCGTCCCCGCCCTCGACGCCCAGCCCGCGCCCGCCGCGCCCACGGCCGATCCCGCCGCCTATCGCGCGTGTCTTGCCGAGATCCGTCCCGACGCCCTCAAGCGCGGCGTGCAGGGTTCGGTGTACGACACCCAGACCGCCAACCTGTCGCCCGACGCCACGGTGCTGCCGCTGCTGGACGCGCAACCCGAGTTCAAGACGCCCATCTGGGACTACATGGCCAGCCTGGTCGACCAGGAACGCATCGACGACGGCATGGCCGCCATGCAGACCTGGAAGGACGATCTGGCGCGCGCGCAGAAACAATACGGCGTGGACGTCGCCACCATCGCCGCCGTCTGGGGCGTGGAAAGCAATTTCGGCCAGAACCTGGGCGGCCGCCCGCTGCTTACCTCCTTGTCGACGCTGTCGTGCTTCGGCAGGCGGCAGGCCTATTTCCGCGGCGAGTTCTTTTCCACGTTGCGCATCCTGCAGGACGAGCACGTGCCCGCCGAGCGCCTGAACGGCTCGTGGGCCGGCGCCTTCGGCCAGACGCAGTTCATGCCGTCCACCTATCTGCGCCTGGCCGTGGACTTCGACGGCGACGGCCGCCGCGACCTGGTTGACAGCGTGCCCGACGCGCTGGGCTCCACCGCCAACTTCCTGAAGCAGGCCGGCTGGCAGCCCGGCCTGGGCTGGGGCTTCGAGGTGAAGCTGCCCGAGAACATGGATACGTCCAACGCCGGCCGCAAGAACAAGAAGCCCATGTCGGCCTGGGCCGCGCAGGGCGTGCGCCGCGCCGACGGCAGCGCCTTGCCGGACGGCGACACTTCGGTGGGCCTGCTGCTGCCGGCCGGGCCCAGGGGGCCGGCGTTCCTGGTCACCCGCAACTTCGACGCGATCTATTCGTACAACGCCGCCGAAAGCTATGCGCTGGCCATCGCGCATCTGTCCGACCGGCTGCGCGGCGGCATGCCGTTCGTGACGGCCTGGCCGACCGACGATCCCGGCATTTCGCGCGCCGAACGCCGCCAACTGCAGGAACTGCTGGTGGCGCGCGGCTACGACATCGGCAAGCCCGATGGCATCATCGGGGCCAAGACCCGCCAAGCCCTGCAGGCGGTGCAGCGCGAGCTGGGCCTGACGCCCGATGGCCGGGCGGGCCGCAAGACGCTGAACGCGCTGCGGGCCAAGCCGGCATCCTGAACTAGCGCAGGATCAACAGAGGCAGGCGCACCTGCCCCAGGATGGCCGTGGTGGTGCTGCCCAGCATCAGGTGCCGGATGCGCGAATGGCCGTAGGCCCCCATCGCGATCAGGTCCACGGCATGGTCTCCGGCATAGGCCGTCAATGCCTGGACCGGATCGCCCGGCACGTGCGCGGTGCGGGCATCGAAGCCCGTGTTCGCCAGTTCCGCCCGGGCCTCGTTCAATGCCCCCTGCGCCTGGGCCGCGTCGCCGCCCGCCATCACCACGTGCGCGCGCAGGCCGGCCAGCAGGGGACTGCGGCTGACCATCTCGACCGTCTTGCGCGCCGTGGCGCTTCCGTCATAAGCCACCATGAAACTGGCCGGCTCCCGGAACGCCGCATCGGCCACCAGGATAGGGCGGTGCAGTGCGCGCACGGCCGCCTCCAACCGGTGGTCGGGCAGCAGCCGGGACGGTTTGATCAGCGCCGTGTGGTGGCCCAGCACGAAAAGCCGCGCGTCGGGTTCGGCCTCGATCAGCGTGTCGATCAGGTCGCCCCGGTATTGCCGGGCGTCCAGCCGGGACAGGCCCGCCGCGCGAGCCCGTTCCAGGGCCAGTTCCAGCAACTGCTTGCCGTGTTCCTGCTCGACGGCCGCGCGTTTCTCGTCCAGTTCGGACAGTTCGCGCAGCAGGGCTTCCTGTGCCCCCAGCCAGAGGCTGCCGCTGAGGTCGGACAGGCCGGCCTGCTCGCAGTGGGGTTCCTGGACGTGAAGGAATTCCAGATCGGTGTCCATTCTGCGCGTCGCCCAGATGGCGTAGTCGCAGATGCCTTGCGCACGCGCGATGCCGTCGAGGCAGGCGATGACCTGTTTCATGGCGGTCTCCTTCGATGGGCCGTGGGCCCCCGCCGATCCGGGGCCGCCGCGCGGGCCTCCGGCGGCGTGCGCCCCGGGGGGGCGGGGCCTCTGCGCTTCCACTATCCCGCGCGGCGCGCGAAAGTTCAAGGATCGGACGTGCTGCACCGCACCGCGTGCGGACCCCGGCGAGCAGGGATCAGACCCGCAGCAGCGAGATATCCTCGTCGTCGACCACGCGGTTGCGCCCGGCTTTCTTGGCACGGTGCAGCGCGGCATCGGCGCGCACCAGCAGGCGGCCCAGCGCGGTGTCGTTCAGGTCGGGAATCCAGGTGATGCCGACCGTGATCGTGGCGGACAGGCGGCTGCCGTCGTCCAGCACGATCTCCATGTTCTCCACCGCCGCGCGCAGCCGTTCGCCCACGCCCAGGCATTCCTGGCGCGAGATGCCGAACAGCAGCAGGCCGAATTCCTCGTCGCCCAGCCGGCCGAAGATGTCTTCTTCGCGCACCACCGCGCGCACCTGGCGCGCGAAGGCCTGCAGGATGCGGTCGCCGGCCCAATAGCCGTATTGGTCGTCGACCTGGCGGAAACCGTCCACGCACAGCATCAGCGCGGCGGCGCTGCAGCGCGAGGGCGCGCGGCCCTGCCAGATCTGGGTGCCGCGCTTGATGAAGGCGGCGCGGGTCAGCGCGCCGCTGAGCGAATCGTGGTGCGCCGCGTATTCCAGTTCGGCCAGCAGGCGGTTGCGCGCGGCATTGATGCTGGCCACGGTCAAGGGCGCCAGGGCCAGCAGCGTGATGCCCAGGCGGATGGAGGTGGTGGCATGGATGAACGAGGCCATGACTTCTCCCATCATGTCGCGCGAGCTGTAGAGCTGCGCCCAGATCACCGAGCCCATCGTCAGCAGCGACACCGCGAACATCTTGTAGGTCAGTGCGCACCACAGCAGGGCGGGGATCGGGAAGAAGATGGCGCCGGGGCCGCCGATCGCCATCGCCGCCATGAGGGAGGCCGCCAGCGCCAGCGCCGGCAGGCCGCGGCCCAGCAGGGCGCTGATGTCCGCCGAGCGGCGCAGCAGCGCCACGCGCCGCAGGCCGGGCCAGGTCAGCAGCACCGGCAGCATGATGATGTAGTTCGCCAGTTCGCCGATGAACCAGTACGTCAGTCCGGTCAGCGTGTCCTGGGCATAGACGGCGGTGGTGATGCCGGCGCCGGTCAGGGAGGCCGCGGCCGCGGCGGCGGCGCAGATGCCGAACAGGTGCATGACCGAGCTGGGCCGTTGCAGGCGCTGCTCGTCCGGCTCCAGGCGCGAGAACAACGTCCAGCCCGTGAAGACCCCCGCAATATTGGCCAGCGTCAGCCACAGCGTCATGGCCAGGGCGCCGCCGGTGGCCAGGTCGGCCAGGACGTAGCCGGCGGCGCCGCCCAGCCAACCCGCCGGGTTGGCCATGCGCGGCCAGCGGATCATCATGCCCAGCATGACGGCATTGGCGGGCCACAGCGCGGCCAGCAACCCGGGCGGCCGGCTCCAGATGCCGACCAGGCAGCACAGGAACAGGATGGCCGCCGCAAGCAGGGCGGAACCGGTCGCCAGGACGAACCGGGCGGGTAGCGTGGCGGGCACCTGGGCTTGCGCCGGGGCCGAGTCGTGCATGTTCTTGCTTTCCTGGCGTGTAGTGCGTTCGTAGGCGGCCTGGGGCCGCAGCGCCGTCCATGACCGGTTCGCCCGGCCTCGGATCGGGGATCGGCGAGGCGGCGTGGGCCGGAAAGGGACGGCGGGAAGTGTGCTTCGAATACTGACGCCGCCGTATGGAAATCTCGGTGGCGTAAGGCCATTCAGGTTACGGATGTCGTGCGGTTACGACATTCGTAACGGGTCGATGGACCGCTATTCTAGCCACGCCGCCGCCGGCCCGCCCGATTTAAATTGAAGGGCCGGTGTTATGCCCGAGCCTGCGCCCGGTTGGGCGCAAAAGGCGGATTTTGCATCGCACGAGAGGATACTGACGGGAACCTTAAGGGTTGAATGCGCTCCATTCTCCAGCCGCCTGGCTTTTCTCTCCCATCCGAAAAGGAAGACCTCCATGCCTGTGATGACCTCTCCCCTTTCCTATCAGTCCCCGGGCCGCGCCATGCTGCTCGCCCCGCTGGTGGCCGCGGCGCTGGTCTTGCTGCCCGCCGCCGGCGCCAGCGCCCAGGCGACGTACGAGCCCTCGGTGGGGCAGGCCGGCAAGGACGTGGTGTGGGTGCCGACCTCGCAGGCGCTGGTCGAGCGCATGCTGGACATCGCCAAGGTGCGGAAGACGGACTATCTGATCGATCTCGGTTCCGGGGATGGCCGCACGGTCATCACGGCCGCCAAGCGTGGCCTGACCGCGCACGGGATCGAATACAACCCCGACATGACGGAAGTGGCGCGCCGCGCCGCCGCCAGGGAAGGCGTGGCCGAGCGGGCGTCCTTCGCCACCGGCGACCTGTTCGAGGCCGATCTGAGCCGCGCGCAGGTCATCACCATGTTCCTGCTGCCGTCCATCAACGAGCGCCTGCGGCCGGTCCTGCTGGACCTGAAGCCGGGCACCCGCGTAGTGTCCAACACGTTCCGCATGGGCGACTGGCAGCCCGACGAGACGGCCACCGTCGAGCAGGACTGCCAGAACTGGTGCACGGCGCTGCTGTGGGTCGTGCCCGCCAAGGTCGAGGGTTCGTGGAGGCTGGGCGACCGCCAGTTGACGCTGTCGCAGCAGTACCAGATGCTCAGCGGCACGCTGGGCCAGACCCCCATCGCCGACGCCCGCATGAAGGGCAACGAGATCTCGTTCAGCGTCGACGGCGTGCGCTATACCGGCACGGTGGACGGCAAGCGCATGAGCGGCAAGGGCGGCTCGCAAGGCAACTGGACGGCCACCCGCATCTGATCTTCCGCAGGCGCAAGGGAAAAAGGCCCGCACGCGCGCCTTCGGCTTGCTGTCCACCCGCGGCTTGCAAGCCGCTCGGATTCGCTAGGCAGAAAACGGTCCTCAAGGACTGTTTTCTGTCCGGGCTCATCCCCGAGGGGGCTTTTTCGCCTTGGGGCGGCCCGGCCTTAACGCGGCCCGGCCGACTGCGCCAGTTGGCCCAGCCGCACGCCGCCCTGGCGCTCCAGCATCCAGCCCGGGTACTCCGGGGGCAGGGCGCTGATCTCATCCAGGCGCGCCAGCTCTTCGGCGCCCAGCGTGATGCCCGTGGCGGCGATGTTGTCGTCCAGCTGCTCGATGCGCTTGGCGCCCACGATCACGCTGGTGACCACCGGGCGGTGCAGCAGCCACGCCAGCGCGATCTGCGCCACCGACACGCCGTGCGCGTCGGCGATGGCGCGCATCACGTCGATGCAGTCGTAGGCGCGCTCGGTATCTACCGGCGGGAAGTCGAACGAGGCGCGGCGGTTGCCGGCCTCGGCCGCCTTGCCGCGCCAGTATTTGCCGCTGAGCAGGCCGCCCGCCAGCGGGCTCCACACCATCAGGCCCACCCCCTCGCTTTGCAGCATGGGGGCCAGTTCGCGCTCCAGGTCGCGGCCGGCGATCGTGTAGTAGGCCTGCAGGGATTCGAAGCGGGCCAGGCCCAGGCGCTGCGAGATCCCGAGCGCCTTCATGATCTGCCACGCGGCCCAGTTCGACACGCCGATGTAGCGCACGTGGCCGTGGCTGACCAGGTTGTCCAGCGCGTACAGCGTTTCCTCGATGGGGGTGGCCGGGTCGACGCCGTGCACCTGGTACAGGTCGATGTGGTCCAGTTGCAGGCGCTTCAGGCTGGCCTTCACGCCGTCCATGATGTGATAGCGGGACAGGCCGCGCGAGTTCGTGCCTTTCGTGCCCGTTTCTCCGAACACCTTGGTGGCGACCACGACGTCCTCGCGCGCGACCTTCAGGTTCTTCAGGGCCTGTCCGGTGATGATCTCGGACTGGCCCTGCGAGTAGACGTCGGCGGTGTCGATGAAATTGATGCCCGCTTCCAGCGAACGGCCGACCAGCGCGTCGGCCTCGTTCTGCTGCAGGTCGCCGATCTTGTTCCACATCTCGCCATTGCCGCCGAACGTCATGGTGCCCAGGCACAGTTCGGAGACGAACAGGCCGGTGCTGCCGAATTTCTTGTATCGCATGAAGGGACTCCTGGGAGAGGGGGGCCGCCGCGGCGCAGGGGGCGCGGACGGGCCGGGATCTGGGGAATGCCGCGTAAATCGCGTGCCGCAAGTATGCGCCCGCGCCTGGTCGCGCTGCTGCCCGATCATGCTCCATTACTGCCTGATTCTCCGTGGCGCAACGGCGGGCGGGGGCTGCCCAGGGCCGCTTGCACGATCAGGCATAAGTTCCGGACGATCAGGCAACTTTCCGGTCGCCCTCGCTTCCATAATTGTTCAGCTTTCATTCAGAAAAAAGGCGGCGGCCGAGCCATGCATGGCCGTGCCGCCGGGGAAAACGCCGCGTTCCACAGGGACGCCCGCGCGCCGGAGAAGCCGCAAGACCGCGAGACCGCCATTGAACCGAGCTGCATCCATGTCCATTAGGAGTCCAGCATGAGGACCACGCGTTCCCTGTTCACCGCCCTGGCCGCTTCGGCCGCCCTGCTGTCCGTTTCCCCTGGCCTGCAAGCGCAGACCCAGGCCCCCGCCGCCGCCTCGCGCGCGCCCGACGTCATCTTCGTTCCCACCCCGCAAGAGGTCGTCGACGCGATGCTCAAGGCCGCCAAGGTCGGTCCCGACGACGTGCTGTACGACCTGGGATCGGGCAACGGCATCATCCCGGTGACCGCCGCGCGCGAGTTCGGCACCCGGGGCGTGGGCTTCGACATCGACCCCGAGCGCATCTCCGAGGCCAATGCCAATGCCCGCCAGAACAAGGTGACCGACAAGGTCAAGTTCGTGCAGGCCGACCTGTTCGAGCAGGATCTGTCGGGGGCTACCGTCATCAGCCTCTATCTGCTACCGTCGCTGAACCTGAAGCTGCGTCCCAAGCTGCTGGCCCTGAAGCCGGGCACCCGTATCGTGTCGCACGCCTTCGACATGGGCGACTGGCAACCCGACCAGACCATCAATGTCAATGGCCGCACGGTCTACTTCTGGACCGTGCCGGAACGCAAGTCGTGAAATAACACGGCTTGAGAGAGGCGGCAGGCTCTGTGTAAGCTAACCACGGCATCATCGGCGCTTGCCCCGCCAGCCGCCTTTCCCCAATGCCTGATTCTTCACGCTTCAAAGACGTTCCCGATGCCCCCGGGTCGGCATCCCTGGCTGATCTGCCTCCCGCCTTCGACGCGGGCCAGGAGCGCGCCCGCCTGGAACTGGTCAGCCTGCTGCGCCGCCTGACGGGCGACCAGGAAGGCAGCATGGCCACGGCCATCGAGGGCCTGGCCATCAATCGGGTCATGAACCCCCGCGGACCGCAACACCTCATCCAGCGCACGGCGCTGGCCATCATCGCGCAGGGCTCCAAGCGCCTGCTGGTGGGCGACGAGGTCTACGAATACGATCCCATGCATTACATGGTGTCGTCGGTCGACCTGCCCGTGGTCGCCAAGATCACCGCGGCCAGTTCCACCGAACCCTACCTGGGCATGCGGCTGGAGTTCTGCGCCGAAGACATCCGCGACTTGCTGCGCGAGGGCGCGCTGCCGCCCGTCAGCCAGTCCGGCGCCACGCGCGGGCTGTACGTGCAGCGCATCGGCAGCACCTTGCTGGATGCCGTATTGCGCCTGCTGCGCCTGCTGGAGTCGCCCGACGACATCCGCGTGCTGGCGCCGATGGTCAAGCGCGAGATCCTGTATCGCCTGCTGTCCAACGGGCAGGGCGCGCAGTTGCGCCAGATCGCCTTGCACGACAGCCAGACGCAGCGCATCGCCGATGCCATCCGCCTGCTGCGCGAGCGCTATCGCCAGCCCTTGCGCGTGCAAGCCCTGGCGCGCGAGGTACACATGAGCGTCTCGTCGTTCCACCACCATTTCAAGGCCGTCACGGCCATGAGTCCGCTGCAGTACCAGAAGCAGCTGCGCCTGCAGGAAGCCCGCCGCATCATGTTCATGGGCGGGGTGGACGTGTCGCTGGCGGCCAACCTGGTGGGCTATGAAAGCGCCTCGCAGTTCAGCCGCGAATACAGCCGCCTGTTCGGCGCGTCGCCCATGCGCGACCGCCGGCGCCTGCTCGACGACGCGCGCTGACGCGCGCTTGGCATCGGCTCGCGATTTCCGCTGGCAACCCGCGTCGGCTGCGTCACGTACGGCCGCCGAGCAGTGCGCGCACCTTGCTGCGCACCGGGGTGTCCTCATTGGACTGCACGCCCAGCCGAGTCGCCAGTTCGCGGCTTGCGCCGCTGCGCACGTCGATCTCGCGCGTGACCTGGCCATTCTCGTAGATGAAGGCCACGTCGGCCAGTTCCAGCACGTCGTCCGCGTCGTGCGAGATCATCAGCGCCGGGATGTTCCATTGCCGGCGCACTTCACCCAGCTCGCGCCGCAGCGACGCCCGCAGCATGGGGTTCAGGGCCGCGAAGGGCTCGTCCAGCAGCAGCACCCTGGGTTCGCAGGCCAGCGCGCGGGCCAGGGCCACGCGCTGCTGCTGGCCGCCCGACAGCTTGACCGGCCGGCTGTCCGCCATCCCTGCCAGGCCAAAGCGTTCCAGCAGATCCTGCACGCGCGCCGCGTCTTCCGGGGACAGGCGCCGCTTGCGCCACGACGTCAGGCCAAAGGCCACGTTCTGGCGCACCGTCAGGTGCGGGAACAGCGCGTAATGCTGGAACAGATAACCGACCCGGCGCTCGCGCGGCGGCAGGTCGATGCCGCGCGCCGCGTCGAACAGCGTGCGGCCGTCCAGCCTCACGTGGCCGGCGCGGGGCGTAAGCAGGCCGGCGATGGCCTGCAGCGTCAGCGACTTGCCGGCGCCCGACGGGCCGTACAGGGCCGCGAACGGCGCATCGGTGGCGAACCGCACCCGCAGGTCGAAACGCCGCGCCCCGTCCCGCAGATCCAGTTCCAGGTCCAGGTCGATCATGGCTTGCCGAAACCGTGGCGTTCCAGCACTTCGCGGGCCAGCGGCGTGGCCAGGAAGTCTGCGTACTGCCTGGCCAGGTCCTTGTGCGCGCTGTCGGCGCCCACGGCCACCGGGTAGCTGACGGGCGTGTGGCCCTCGGCGGTCATCACGATCCTGACCTCGTCCTTCCTCACGGCCGCGTCGGTGCGGTACACGAAGCCGGCGTCCACTTCGCCGCGGGCCACGTAGTCCAACACCTGGCGCACGCTGTCGGCGGGCACGAACTTGGGTTCCAGCGTGGTCCACAGCCCGGCGCTTTCGAGCACCTGCCGGGTGTAGCGGCCCACCGGCACGCTGGCGACCTTGCCGATGGCGATGCGCTTGACCGCCGGGGTGTCCAGGTCCTGCAGCGTCCTGATCGGCGCGCTGTCCCGCATCGGCGCGACCAGCACCACGCTGTTGGTGGCGAAGTCGCGGCGCGTCCGCGCATCCACCAGTTTCTGCGCCACGGCCTTGTCCATCGTGGCCTGGTCGGCGCTGGCGAACACATCGACCTGGGCGCCGCCGGCCATCTGCTGCAGCAGCGTGCCCGAGGCGCCGTAGTTGGCGCGCACGGTCGTGCCCGGGGCCTTGGCCGAGAACAGCCTGTTGATCTCGTTGAAGGCGTCGGTCAGGCTGGCGGCGGCCGAGACGGTCAGTTCCGCGGTGTGGGCCGGCAGGGGCAGGGCGAGGGCGAGCAGCAGGCTGGCGATACGGGCGCGGCGCATGGGGCGGAGTCCTTGGTCGGGATCAGCGTACGGAAAGATAGCGGTTGGAGGCCGCCAGGATGGCGACCGACAGCAGCGAGGTGACGGCCACCAGCAGGAGGGCCAGATCGTCCTGGCCGGCCTGCACGGCGTCGTAGATGGCCATGGACAGCGTTTGGGTGCGGCCGGGAATCGAGCCCGCCACCATCAGCGAGGCGCCGAACTCGCCCATGGCGCGGGCGAAGGCCAGCAGTGTGCCGGCCAGGATGCCGGGCCAGGCCAGCGGCAGGGTGACACGGACGAACACCGACCACGGGGACTGGCGCAGCGTGCTGGCCGCCGATTCCATGGTGCGGTCGATGTGGGCGAACGCCGAACTGGCGGATTTCAGCACCAGCGGCAATGCCACCACCGCCGAGGCCGCCACGGCCCCGTGCCAACTGAAGATGAGGGTGTAGTCGAGGTGCTCGCGCAGCCAGGCGCCCAGCGGGCTGCGCCGGCCAGCGGCCACCAGGATGGCGTAGCCGATGACGGTGGGCGGCAGCACCAGCGGCAACATGCAGATGGCCTCGAGCACGCCGCTGCCCGGAAACGGCCGGCGCGCGAACAGCCAGCCGAGGGCGACGCCGATGACCAGGGCCACGACCGTGGCCAGCGCGGCGACCTTCAGGGAAAGGATCAGCGGAAACCACTCGAAGGCGGCCAGCGTGGGTAGCGTCATATCCGCAAGAATACAACGAAAAACAGGATTGTAAAGATTGGCGACGGCAATGCGGCCCCTTTGCCGTTTCAGCAAACTGCCCAGCACGCCGCTGCGGTGGATGAGCCACATGCAGCATTTCAGATGCACCTATTTGTCACCTTGCGACTGTGGCTGCCCGATACCGCGTGCAATAATGAATCATGTCGAAACCGCGCAAATCCGCTGCAGCCAGTACGCGTCAGATCGCCAAAACGTCGATCAGCCCTGCCGTGCGCGGAACGTATGCGGCGCCCAAGACGCTAGTGGGATCGTTCGCGGCAACTGCGCTCGTGTCGGAACCTCCGGCAAGTAAGGCGCCAGCCAAAAAAGCCGCCTCCAAAAAGATTGCCGCTAAGAAGGCGCCTGCCAAAAAGACCATGGCAAAGGTGGCTGCCAAAAAAGCGCCAGCAAAGAAGCCGCTTGCCGCGTCGGCAGCGGGCTCGGCTCAATCGGCCAAGCCTTATGCGCTGAGCCGCCAAAAGACTTTGGACGTGTTGCGCAAGGCGGGTGTACTGACCGCCTCCGGTCATCTGACCAAAGTATTCCAGTGACGCCGGGCCATCTACTGCTGGCCTACCACGGGTGTGACGCGACAACACGCGACGATCTGGTGTCGGGGCGTCTGCGAGCCCTGGACCATACTCAGAATGAATATGATTGGTTAGGCCCTGGAACCTATTTTTTCGAAGGCGATCCGCAGCGTGCGATGAACTTCGCCGCTGAATCGGCGGCGCATCCCGACAGGCTCTACACCAAACGGCCGATCCTCACACCGGCGGTGGTTGGCGCGGTGATCTGCGTGTCCGGATGTCTGGACATGACGACCCAGACAGGTCTGGACGAGTTTTCCGAAGTGCTTGAGCAACTCAAGGCCGTAGGCGCGCCATTGGCCAGGAATGACGACAACAATCCTTTGCTGCGCAGATTGAACAATCAAGTCTTCACGGCATTGCATGCGTTTCGTCAGGCGCAAAGCATGCAGGCCTATCAAATGGTGCGTGGCGCGTTCCTGCAAGGCGAGCCGCTAGGCGATGCGTATTCCGGGTTCAGTCGCGATGGTCACATCCAATTGGCCGTGCGCGATGCCGGCATCGTCGTCAGCGGGTTCCTGCCGCAGGAGGATCGTCTGATGACCGCCGACGAATACGAGGCTGCGCAGGCTCTGCGCGCCGCGGCGCCCGTCGGCTCTGCGCGCAAGCCCAGGCGCCGCGCGCCGTAACTCGGACGTCGCTGCGCTGGTGCGCCTGGCTCAAGGCGCCAGCATGCTCGTCAGCGTGGCGATCTCGTCGGCCGCCGCGGCCCGCGCGCGCGCCTCGATGGCGCGATAGCAGCGGATCAGCTCCAGCCCCGTGGGTGTGACCACCGTGCCGCCG
Organism: Bordetella ansorpii; assembly: GCF_900078705.1. Lineage (GTDB taxonomy): Bacteria > Pseudomonadota > Gammaproteobacteria > Burkholderiales > Burkholderiaceae_B > Bordetella > Bordetella ansorpii_A. The sequence continues at coordinate 180,064 of NZ_FKIF01000003.1, read as the reverse complement.
CCGCGGGCGCCGCCCGTCGCGCTCTGCACCGCCGGGTGCCGCAGCGATCGGTTCAGTTCGTCGATCAGCAGCCAGGCGCGCCGGTACGACATGCCCAGCTGTTGCGCCGCCGCCGTGATGGAGCCGGCCTCGATGATGGCTTCGAGCAGCGCGATCTTGCCTGGCCCCACGGCGATGTCCGCGTCGCGGTAGACACGCATGCGGAACTGGACGCGGGGAGGATCGGAGCGGGACATGGCACGGAGGAAATCGGGGCGAAGCCCATTGTGTCACCGTTCCGTGGCGTGCGCCCGGGCCGCCCGCCTGCCGTGAGCTTTTGCCGTCCCCCGGCCCGGCAGGGCCGGGGACGGCGGCATGCAGGCCGGTTCAATCCCCCGTATCGGCCTGGATCGCCAGCGCCACCGTCTCGGTCGCGCCCGCTTCCACGGTCAGCACGTCGTCCATGATGCGCGCCGTCTCGATGCACAGCATGCGCTGCCAGGCATCGCTGGCAAAGTCGGACAGCCGCGCCGACTTCTCGATCCACGGATTCCACACCACCGCCGAGCGCGAGTTCGATGCCGCCAGGCGCAGGGTGCGGCCCCAGTCGGGGTCGTGCACCTCGATGGGCCGGTCCACTTCCTGGTAGATGCGGTCGGTCTCTTCCTCGATGGCGATCTCGCCCTGCTGGCGCAACTGCGTCCAGCCGCGCGCCGTATCCAGGTAGGGTTTGTCCTGCAGGCCGTCGATGCGGATGCGCCGGCTGTCGGATACCGCCAGATACGTGTGCAGGGCCAGGCTGACGGTAAAGGGCGACGAGCCCGTATTGGTGATCGAGAAACCCAGTTCCAGCGATTTGCCGAAGCGCGCCGTCAGCGCCAGCCGGGCCGAATGGCGCCAGGGGCCGATGCCGTCTTCCAGATCCAGCGCGAACATCAGTTCGGCCCAGTCCTTGCCCGTCTCGGGGTCGGCCAGTTGCCAGTCCAGTCCGCGCACCAGGCCGTGCGAGGGCGCGTCCTCCGGCGCGTTCACGCTGTCGCGCACCGATTTCGGATTGCGCGCATAGACGCCGAACCAGGGCCAGCAGACAGGCACGCCGCCGCGTACCGAGACGCCGGCGCGGAACGACGCCTGCTCCGACAGCCACACCAGCGGCTTGCCGCCGGTGGGCGTATAGCTCAGCAGTTGCGCACCCTGTGGCGCCATCAGCGCCGAACCGTGCGGCGTCTCGATGCGCAGGCAATCCAGTTCGCCCAGGCGCTCTGGGAAGATGCGTACGGGGGCAGGGGTGTTCATGGCGGTCGGTCTCCTATGATGTCCCGGACAGTGTAAGACCGGGCAGGGCGCCCGCGGCGTAGCGCTATGTTGCAAGCGGTTCCCAGCCGGGACGTGACGCAGCCGGACAAGGGGCTCTACACTGGGGTCCGACCCGGCCTGGCCGGCCTTGCGCGAGACGCCCATGAGCGAAGACCCCTTCAATCTGCAACGCTTCGTCGATGCCCAGGACGAGGTCTATTCGCAGGCGCTGGCCGAACTGGCCCGCGGCCGCAAGGCCAGCCACTGGATGTGGTTCGTCTTTCCGCAACTGCGCGGGCTGGGCCGCAGCGACGCCGCGCAGTTCTACGGCATTGCCTCGCGCGACGAGGCCTCGGCCTATCTGCGGCATCCCCTGCTGGGCGCGCGCCTGCGCGAATGCGTGCACACGCTGCTGGCCCTGGGCACCGCCGATCCGCGCGCCATCTTCGGCTCGCCCGACGACATGAAACTGCGCTCCTGCCTGACACTGTTCGCCGCCATCGCACCCGGCGACGCGGGCGTCGAGGCGGCGCTGTCGCGGTTCTATCCGGACGGCCCGGACGCGCAGACGCTGCGCCTGCTGGACTAGGGCTTGCTGCCCTGGACGGGCCGCGCTTCAGTCGTCCGGATACACATCCCCCATCCACACCCGCGCGCCCGCGCCGGCGCGGGCTGCCCGGTCGTTCGGGTTGCTCAGCTTGCAGCGTTTCAACGACAGGCAGCCGCAGCCGATGCAGTGGTTCAGGTCCATGTCCAGCCTTTGCAGTTCCGCGATGCGCTGCTTCACGCGCGCGCGCCAGTCGCGCGACATCCGGTCCCAGTCGGCCTTGGTTGGCGCCCTGTTCACGCCCAGGCCGTTCAACTGCTCGGCGATCTCCTCCAGCGTATAGCCGATGCGCTGCGAGAACACGATGAAGGCGATGCGGCGCAGGCTGGCGCGGGGAAAATGGCGCCGGCTGCTGCCCTGGCGCACCGACTGGATCAGGCCCAGCGATTCGTAATAGCGCAGCGCCGACGCCGCCACGCCGCTACGCGCCGCGACTTCGCCGATGGACAGCAGCGTGGCTTCATTCATCTCGGATTTGGCGGACATATGCCTCCAGCAGGGTTTTTGTTGACTTGAAGTTCACTTGAACTTTTACCATGCGCCCACTTCTTCACGGTACCCCCCGTCATGGCGGCGGGCGCTCGGGCAGGGCAAGCCGGGATCGCGGACATGGCCTAGTCAAATAGGCATGTCTTGGATCTTGGCCCCAGGCATGCGGCGCACCACCATGGCGGCACCTCAACCTCCGCAAGCGCTCTCTCCCATGCACGGCTCTCACGCCTTCAGATTCCGCCCCTTGTCCGCCCGCTTGTCGGCGGGCGTCCTCACCCTGATGCTGGCCGCGTGCCAGCCGCCCGCAGCCGACGTCGCGCCGCCCGTGCCCGAGGTCGGCGTGGCCGTCATCCAGCCGCGCGCCGTCCAACTGAAGGACGAGTTCAATGGCCGCCTCGAAGCCGTCGATGCCGTCGAGCTTCGTCCCCGCGTCAGCGGCTATCTCGAGCGCGTGGCCTTCAGGGAAGGCGACTTCGTGACACGGGGCGATGTGCTGTTCGTCATCGACCCGCGCCCCTACCGCATCGCGCTGGACCGCGCCATCGCCCAGCAGCAGCAGGCTCGCGCGGCCGCGCAGCTGGCGCGCGTGCAATTGCAGCGCGTGCGGACGTTGATGAAGGCGCGCGCCACCTCGCAGGAAGAGCTGGACAACGTCCAGGCCGCCCAACTGCAGGCGCAGGCTTCGTTGCGCGCCGCCGACGCCGCCGTCGACGACGCCAGGCTGAACCTCGGCTACACCGAAGTGCGCGCCCCCATTTCTGGCCGCATCGGCCGCGCCCTGCTGACGGTGGGCAACCTGGCGCGCGCGGACCAGTCGCTGCTGAGCACCGTGGTGTCGCAGGACCCGGTCTACGTGTACTTCGATTGCGACGAGCAGAGCTTCCTGCGCTACACCGCGCAGCGCGCCCAGGGCGAGGGGCGCGCGATCGCGCAGGCGCCCGTGGGCATCGCGCTGGCCAACGACCAGGGCTTCCCGCACACGGGCACGGTGGACTTCCTGGACAACCGCCTGGATCCGGCCACCGGCACCATCCGCGCGCGCGCGCGCGGCTGGCCAATCCCGGCCAGGCCTTCGTGCCCGGCCTGTACGCGCGCGTGCAGTTGAACAGCGGCGCTGCCCAGTCCGCGCTGCTGGTCGACGACAAGGCCGTGCTGACCGACCAGAGCCAGAAGTACGTCTATGTGATCGGCCCGGAAAACAAGGCATTGCGCCGCGACGTGACGGTGGGCCGGGCCGTGGACGGCCAGCGCATCGTCGAGACCGGCCTTTCGCCCGGCGATCAGGTCGTGGTCGAGGGCTTCCAGAAGATCTTCTACCCTGGCGCGCCGGTCAAGCCGGTGGCGCTGGCCGGGCAAGCCGCCGCTGGCGCAGCCGGCAACAAGCCGTAAGGCAGGACGCCATGGATTTCTCCAAGTTCTTCATCGACCGGCCGATCTTCGCGGTCGTGCTGTCTATCATCCTCTTCGCGGTCGGCCTGATCGCCATTCCCGTGCTGCCCGCGGGCGAGTATCCCGAGGTCGTGCCGCCCAGCGTGGTCGTGCGCGCCACGTACCCGGGCGCCAATCCCAAGGAGATCGCCGAGTCCGTCGCCGCGCCGCTCGAAGAGGCCATCAACGGCGTCGAGGGCATCATGTACATGAAGTCCGTGTCCAGCTCGGACGGCACGCTGCAGGTGGCCGTCACCTTCCTGCCCGGCGTCGATCCGGACACGGCGGCGGTGCGCGTGCAGAACCGCGTCAGCCAGTCGTTGTCGCGCCTGCCGGAAGAGGTCCGCCAGTTCGGCGTGACCACGCAGAAACAATCGCCCACGCCGCTGATGTACCTGACGCTGTATTCGCCGGACAACAGCCGCGATTCGCTGTACATGCGCAACTATCTGCTGCTGCACGTGAAGGACGAGCTGTCGCGCATTCCCGGCGTGGGCGACGTCGGCCTGTATGGCGCTGGCGACTACGCCATGCGGCTGTGGCTCGACCCCAACCGCCTGGCCTCGCGCGGCCTGGCCGCCAGCGACGTGCTGGCCGCCGTGCGCGAGCAGAACGCGCAGGTGTCCGCGGGCCAGCTGGGCGCCGAGCCCAGTCCCCGTGCCGGCGACTTCCTGACCCCCATCAACGTGCGCGGCCGCCTGAAGAGCGCCGAAGAGTTCGGCAACATCGTGCTGCGCGCGGGGGCGGACGGGCAGGTGGTCAAGCTTGCCGACGTGGCGCGCATCGAACTGGGGGCGGGCGACTACACCCTGCGCGCCTACCGCGACGACAGGAATTCGGCGTCGGTGGGCGTGTTCCTGTCGCCCGGCGCCAACTCGCTGGCCGTGGCCGAGGTCGTCTACGCCAAGCTGGATGAACTGGCGCAACGCTTTCCCTCGGGCCTGAAGTACGAGGCCACCTGGGATCCCACGGTCTTCGTGCGCGACTCCATCGAGGCCGTGCAGCACACGCTGATCGAGGCGGTGGTGCTGGTGGTGTTCGTGGTGATCCTGTTCCTGCAGACCTGGCGCGCGTCCATCATTCCGCTGGTGGCCGTGCCGGTGTCGGTGGTGGGCACCTTCGCGTTCCTGCTGCTGCTGGGATACTCCATCAATACACTGACGCTGTTCGGGCTGGTGCTGGCCATCGGCATCGTGGTGGACGACGCCATCGTGGTGGTCGAGAACGTCGAGCGCAACATCGAACGGGGCCTCGCCCCGCGCGAGGCCGCGCACCAGGCCATGAAGGAAGTCTCCGGCCCCATCATCGCCATCATGCTGGTGCTGTGCGCGGTGTTCGTGCCCATGGCCTTCATGAGCGGCGTCACCGGCCAGTTCTACAAGCAGTTCGCCGTCACCATCGCCATTTCGACGGTCATCTCCACCATCAATTCGCTGACGCTGTCGCCCGCGCTGGCCGCCAGGCTGCTGCGGCCGCATGGCGCGCCGCGCGATGGCCTGTCGCGCGCCATCGATGCGATGCTGGGCTGGCTGTTCCGGCCGTTCAACCGCTTCTTCCAGCGCAGTTCCGATGGCTATCACGGCGTGGTGGGCCGCTCGCTGAAACGGCGCGGCCTGGTGTTCGCCGTGTATGCGGTGCTGCTGGCGGCCACGGCGTATCTGTTCGACACGGTGCCGTCCGGCTTCATTCCCACGCAGGACAAGCTGTACCTGTTTGCGGGCGCCAAGCTGCCCGAGGGCGCCTCGCTGGCGCGCACCACCGAGGTGATGCAGCAGATGACCCGGATGGCCCTGGACACCGATGGGGTGGAAACGGTCGCGGGTTTCGCCGGCTTGAATGCCCTGCAGCAGACCAACACGCCCAACATCACCAACAGCTACGTCATCCTCAAGCCGTTCGGCCAGCGCACCCGCACAGCGGCCGAGATCAACGCCGAGCTCGGCGCCAAGTTCTCGACCATCAAGGGCGGCTTCGCCTATGCGCTGATGCCGCCGCCCATCCAGGGCCTGGGCAACGGCTCGGGCTACTCGCTGTACCTGGAGGACCGGGGCGGACTGGGCTACGGCGCCTTGCAGAAGGCCACCGAGGCCTTCATGGGGGCGGTGGCGCAGACGCCGGGCATGGGATACCCGGTCAGTTCCTACCAGGCCAACATTCCCCAGTTGGAGGTGAACGTGGACCGCATCAAGGCCAAGGCGCAGGGCGTGTCGCTGACCGACCTGTTCCAGACCCTGCAGGTGTACCTGGGGTCGAGCTACGTCAACGACTTCAATCTGTTCGGACGGGTGTACCGCGTGATGGCGCAGGCCGATGCCGACCATCGCCAGGCCGTGGCCGACATCGGCAACCTGCGCGTGCGCAACGCCGCGGGCCAGATGGTGCCGATAGGCTCCATGGTCACCGTGACGCCCACCTTCGGGCCGGACCCGGTGATGCGCTACAACGGCTATCCCGCCGCCGACCTCATCGGCGAATCCGACCCGCGCGTGCTGTCCTCGGGCCAGACGATCGCCAAGCTGGAAGAGATCGCCAGGCAGGTCCTGCCGCCCGGCATCGTGCTGGAGTGGAGCGATCTCAGCTATCAACAGGTCACGCAGAGCAATGCCGCCATCGTGGTGTTCCCGCTGGCGCTGATGCTGGTGTTCCTGGTGCTGGCCGCGCTGTACGAGAGCTGGACGCTGCCGCTGGCCGTGATCCTGATCGTGCCGGTGTGCATGTGCGCCGCGCTGTTCGGCGTGTGGCTGGCCGGCGGCGACAACAACGTGTTCGTACAGGTGGGGCTGGTGGTGCTGATGGGCCTGGCGTGCAAGAACGCCATCCTGATCGTGGAGTTCGCGCGTGAACTGGAGATCCAGGGCAAGGGCACCGTCGAGGCCGCGCTGCAGGCGTGCCGCCTGCGGCTGCGGCCCATCGTCATGACCTCGGTCGCCTTCATCGCTGGCTCGGTGCCGTTGCTGATCGGCAGCGGCGCGGGCGCCGAGGTGCGCGCCGCCACCGGCGTCACCGTGTTCGGGGGCATGCTGGGCGTGACGCTGTTCGGCCTGTTCCTCACGCCGGTCTTCTACGTCGCCATCCGCAAGCTGGCGGGCACCCGGCTGGCCGGGCATCACGAGGCGCATATCGCGCTAGAAGGAGAACATCGATGAACGCGCGCCTTGTCCGCTATCCGCTCGCGCTGGCCGCGGCGCTGGTCCTGTCCGCCTGCGCGGTCGGTCCCGACTACGAACGCCCCGCCTCGCCATTGCCCGACCGATACGCCCGCGAGGCTGCGCACGCCGGGCCAGGCAAGGCGGCGCGGGATGGGGCCGATGCCGCCTTCTGGCAGGGCTTCGGCGACCCCGTGCTGGGCCGATTGGTCGAGCAGGCCTATGCCGCCAACCATGACCTGCGCATTGCCATCGCGCGCCATGACTCGGCCAACGCGCTGTTGTCCGGCGCCAAGCTGGACCGCTATCCCACCGTCACCGCCAGCGGCCAGATCGGCCATCAACGGATGAGCCGCGACGAGGCCTTCGGCGCGCCGCGCGACCCGCGCGGTTCTCCCACCTCCAGCCTCGCGGCCAATGCTTCGTGGGAACTGGACCTGTTCGGCCGGGTACGCCGCGATATCGAGGCCCAGCGCGCCGAGACCGACGCCAGCGCGGCGGACGTGCGCGCGGTGCGGGTGGCCATCGCGGGCGACGTGGCGCAGAGCTATATGCAGTTGCGCGGCGCGCAGCGGCGCCTGCAACTGGCGCGCGACAACGCGCGGACGCAGCAGGAGACGCTGTCGCTGGTGCGGGCACGCGTGGATGCCGGACGCGGCTCCGACCTGGACGCGGCCCGCGCCCGGGCGCAGTACGAGTCCACGGCCTCGCGCATCGCGGCCTACGAGGCCGTCATCGGCGTCAGCCAGCATCGCCTGGCGGTGCTGACCGGGCAGCCGCCCGAGGCGCTGATCGCGCGCCTGGACGCGCCCGGGGCCATGCCCTCGCCGCCGCCTTCCATCGGCCCCGGCACGCCGGGCGACCTGCTGCGCCGCCGTCCGGACGTCGCCGCGGCCGAGGCCCGGCTGCATGCCGCCACCGCGCGCATCGGCGTGGCCACGGCGGGGCTGTTTCCGCGCCTCTCCCTGATGGGACTGATCGGCAGCAGCACGGGCAGCTACGACTTCTTCCGGGACGGCAGCGACCGCAACCTGATCGCGCTGGGTATCGACTGGTCTTTCCTGGACGTGGGCCGGGTGCGCGCCCGCATCGCCGCCAGCGACGCCGACGCGGCGGGACTGCTGGCCCAGTATCAGCAGACCGTGCTGCGCGCGGCCGAGGACACCGAGAACGCCTTGCTGACCTTGTCGCGCACGCAGGCCGAGGCCGGGCACCTGCGGCGGGCCGCCGAGGACAGCGCCCGGGCCAGCGACCTGGCGCGCTCCCGGTTCCAGGCGGGCGCCATCGGGTTCTTCGAGGTGCTGGACATCGAACGCAGCCGCCTGCAGGCACAGGATGCGGCGGCCGAGGCCGATACCCGGCAGGCCACGGCGGCGGTGGCCTTGTATCGCGCCCTGGCGGGGGGCTGGCCGCCGGAGGCGGACCGCCAGGATTCCGCTGCCGTGGACAGGGCGGCCGGCGCCGCAGCGCCGTACGCCCGCTGACGCCGTTCCACACGCTTGCTTACGGATCTCGCCAATTCCGGCGGGATTCGTAGCGCCGTTTACGTCTGCTTGCCTCGTGCCGGGCCGCACCCCCTGTCCATACCCGACCGGCTGACATAAGGTTGAATGCGCCCGCCACCGTGCGGGCGTCGAACCCCAGTCATGACCGAATCAGCGGCCCACGGAGGCGCATCATGTCCGACACCCAACACGCCGACCAGAAGAAAGAATCCGCCGACGAACTGACCGAGAAGCTGCCGTCCAAGGCCGCCGCCGTCCACGAGATCATCCGCAAGGAAGGCGAGAAAGAAATGCGGCGCGACTTCTTCGCGCTGTTCTGGTCGGCCATCGCGGGCGGCCTGATCATGAGCACCTCCATGCTGGGCCGTGGCGTGCTGCAGGCCTATGTGCCCGACGTGCCGTGGGCCATGCTGGTCGAGGCGGCGGGCTACACGCTGGGCTTCATCTTCGTCATCACGGCGGGGCAGCAGCTGTTCACCGAGAACACGGTCACGCCCGTGCTGCCCTTCATGTCGCGGCCCACCTGGGGCAAGCTGATGCAGCTGTTGCGCCTGTGGGGCACGGTGCTGCTGGGCAATTTCATCGGCGGGCTGATCGCGGCATCGGTCTTCGCCTATCTGCCGATGTTCTCGCCCGAGGTGGACAAAGAGTTCGTCGAGATGGGGCACCATCTGCTGGAAGTGCCCAACGGGCAGACCTTCGCCACCGCCGTGCTGGCAGGCTGGCTGATCGCGCTGCTGGTCTGGATGATCCACGCGGTGGAGAGCGGGCGCATCCTGCTGATCTTCCTCATCACGTACCTGATGGGGATCTCGGACGTGTCGCACGTGGTGGTCGGCATGATCGAGGTGACCTACCTGGTGCTGCTGGGCGAGGCCACCATCGGGGATTCGCTGCTGAACTTCGTGTTGCCCACGCTGGTCGGCAACATCATCGGCGGCACCTTCATCTTCGCCCTGATCAGTCATGCGCAGGTGCGTGCGGACGCGAACCTCGACGTGCAGAAGAAGGAAGATGAAGAAAGCCGTCTCGAGGCGAAGCTGAAGGCCAAGGAGGAAGGCCGCGAGCCGCCGCAGCGCTGAATCCGCCCGCCCGGCGCGCCGCGTCCGGGCGCCGGTTTCCCGCGCCGGCGGGGCACGGCCTGGGCATGCGCCGATCGGGCGGCATGCCTTGGACCTCACAGGTCCAGGTGCAGGGCGCTTGCGCCCGCGGCCGGCACCGCGCAGCACAGCAGCGCCTCGCCTTCCGCCACGTCGAACTCGGGCAGCTTCGTGTAGGCCACGGATCCCTTCAGTATCTTCGTGCGGCAACTGCCGCAACTGCCGGCCCGGCAGCCGAAGGCGGGCTCCAGTCCGCGTTCCTCCGCCAGTTCGAGCAGCGATCCGCCGTCGGGATGCCAACGGGCTTCCTTGGCGGATTGCAGGAACAGCACCGGCACGGATTCGGTGGCGAGCGCAGCAGCGGGCGCTGCTGCGGGCGCTGCTGCGGGCACGGCGGCGTCGGGGCGGGCCGCCGCCGTTGCGCCAGCATCCGCGCGGCGGGCCAGCGACGACTGGCCGAAGGCCTCCGCGTGGATACGCGCGTCGGCGACGTTCAACGCGCGCAGGCCGTCGTACACCGACTGCATGAAGGACGTCGGGCCGCACAGGTAGAAGTCGTAGTCGTCGAAGGGCAGGAAGCGGCGCAGCACGTCGATGTCGATGCGGCCGACGGCGTCGAAGTCTTGCTGAGGCTTGGCGTCGCCCGGTTCGCTCAGCAGGCGTATGACGTGCACCGCGCCCTTGGCCTGGTCCTGCAGCATGGCAAGCTCGTCCGAGAATGCGCGTTCCCGCACCGAACGGGCCGAATGGAAGAGCCAGGCCTGGCGCGTGCGCTGCCTGCGCTGGCCTTCGTAGACGAGATGGCGCAACATCGCCAGCATGGGCGTCACGCCGATGCCCGCCGCCAGCAGCACGGCGGGACGCTTTTCCAGGGGGTCTATCGTGAAGGCGCCTGCGGGCGCGCGGGTCTCGATCAGGTCGCCCACTTTCACCTGCGTATGCAGGTGGCGCGACACCACGCCATCGTGCTTGACGCTGATGCGATAGGCGCCGTCCGAGGGCGCGGCCGACAGCGTATAGGTGCGCGTCGAGGGCTGCTCATGGCCTTGCGGCGTCACGCGTATCGGCAGGAACTGGCCGGCCTGGTGCGGGATCAGGCCCGCGCCGTCGGCGGGTTCGAGATGGAATGAGCGCACCACGCTGCTCTCGTCCACGATGTTCGTCACGCGGAAGGGACGCCATTGCGTCGCCCGCGCGGCGGCGCGCAGCCGGTCGGCGGCTTCGTCCCAGGTGCCCGTCAGCAGCGCGGCGGGCGAGGCGCCGCCGGCCTCGCGCTCCCAGCGCATCGGCAAGGCGTCACCGCGCCGCAGGATCACTTCGGGAAAGAAGCGCCATAGCCGTTCCGCGCCCTGGAAGGCGGCGATTTCCGGCGAGTCGACGATCACTTCCGCGCGCCCGCTCATCTGCAGCAGTTCGCCCGTGTCGACGTCCGCGAAGGTCAGGCCGGCAACCGGGTTGACCATGAAGTTGCCCAGGGTGTTGAAGAACAGGTTGCCGTTGAAGTCGGGGATGGTCATGCCGCCGTCGTCGTCCAGCCGAACGAAGCCGGCACGGCCGCCGCGATGCGAGACGTCCACCTGCCGGCCGGCATCGGGCAGGTCCACGTACGAGGCCACGAAGAAGGCATCGGCATGGCTGATCAGCGCGCGGGCGCGATCGTCCAGCGCGGGCAGCGCCTGCACCGGCAGCGTGCCCGGTTCGGCAGGGTCTCGCGTGAATGCGATGGCGCGCTGATGGATATAGCGTGGGCAGTTGCCGAAGCTGTGCACCACGTCCACGTGCGAGATCCGGCCCGCCTCGTGGCGCAGCACGCCGTTCATGCGGTTGCGGCGCCGCGTGGCGAGGTCGATGCCCAGCAGTCCCACGGGCTGCCCGTCCTCCAATCCGGCGTCGGCGGGGTCGGCGGCGTCGCGTGCGAGCCCCAGGTTCAGCCGGCGCGGATCGGGCGAGCTGGCGAAACCGCGCCGTCCCGCGCGCAGCGTCGCCCACGGGCGGCCATCGGGGTCCACCGCGCCCAGCACCACGAACGGCACCTGTGCGAAGAACTCGCGATGCTGGTCCGGCATGTAGTCGCGCACGAAGCGGCGTCCGATATCGTCCATCTTGGCCAGGGCGCCCGCATGCGTCTGCATGGCGAGTTCGCCGGCGTGCCAGGGCAGGGTGGTCATGAAGGGGCTCCGGTAAAAGGGCCCCGTCCCGGGCGGGCTGCGTGGCCGGGACGGGTCGACGAACGGTTTTACGCAGCCAGGCCGACCGGCGTGCGCGGCATGGCCACGAAGCCCGGCAGCGCTTCCACGCGCGCCAGCCATTGGCGGACATTGGCGTAAGCCTTCAGGTCCACATTGCCCTCGGGGGCATGCGCCGTATAGCTGTACAGCGCCACGTCGGCGATGGTGGGGTGTTGCCCGCCGGCGATCCACGGCTGGCCGGCCAGGGCATCGTCCATGCGCTTGAGCAGCACGTGAGCCAGGTTGATGGCGACTTCCGCGTCGAGCGGGGCGCCGAACACCGTGACCAGCCGCGCCGCGGCGGGGCCGAAGGCCAGCTCGCCCGCGGCCACGGACAGCCAGCGCTGCACCGCGGCGGCCTGGGCGGCGTCTTCGGGCAGCCAGTCGGTCTTGCCGAACTTCTTGCCCAGGTAGACCAGAATGGCGTTCGAGTCCGCCACGACGTGGTCGCCGTCGACCAGCACCGGCACCTGGCCGAAGCTGTTGAGTTTCAGGAATTCGGGCTGCTTGTGCGCACGGTTGGGGATGTCGACCTCGATCAGCTCGACGGATTGGCCGATCAGCGACAGGAACAGGCGGGCACGGTGGGCATGGCCGGACAGCGAGACGGAATAGAGTTTCATGGCGGCACTCCTATGTTGTGGGTTTCGCACGAAATGCCGTGCTGAAACGAATCATAGGCAAGCCGATTCGCCAGAAAAATCGTCTATCTCACAAGTAATTGTTCTTGATTCTGCAATAGTTGCCGGGCAGCACCGCTGCCCGCCGACGCCGGCCATCAAGCTAGTTAAGCGCCTTGTCCGTCCGCAGCCGTTCTATCGCGAAGTCCAGGAAACTGCGCACCTTCTGCATTGCGTGCCGGCCTTCGCGGTGGATCACCTGTATCGGCGAAGGGGTGGGCTCATGGTCGACCAGCACGAGCCGCAGCCGGCCGTCCCACAGTTCGGCCGCCACCTGGTAGGAAAGCACCCGGACCAGTCCCAGCCCGGCCACCGCCGCGGCGATGGCCGAATCATTGGTCGAGGTCGCCATGCGCGGCGTGATGCGCACCGCCAGCGGTTCGTCATCGTGCCTGAAGCGCCATTCCGGCAGCGTGCTGACGCTGGTCGTATGGATCAGCGTATGCCGTCCCAGGTCGTCGGGCGTCTTGGGCACGCCGTGCCGGTCCAGGTAGGCGGGCGAGGCGCAGACCACGCGCCGCACCCGCCCCACCGTGATCGCCTGCAACGACGAGCTGGGCAGTTCCCCGATACGGATGCCGACGTCCACGCCTTCGTCCACGATGTTGACGTTGCGGTCCAGGAACAGGCAGTTGACGTCCACCTCGGGATAGCGCTGCAGGTAATCGACCACGATGGGCGTGACGTAACGCCCGCCGAACAGCACCGGCGCGGTCAGCACCAGTTGCCCGCGCGGCGTGGCGTGCGCGCCCGCGGCCGTCAATTCGGCCTCCTCGATCTCGCCCAGGATGCGCTTGCAGTTCTCGAAGTAGGCCATCCCGGCCTCGGTGGGCCGCACCACGCGGGTGGTGCGCGTCAGCAGCCGCGCCCCCAGGTGCGCTTCCAGTTCCGTGACGAAGCGGCTGACCACCGACAGCGACACGTCCAGCTTGCGCGCGGCCGGCGTGAAGCCGCCGCTGTCGACGACGGCGACGTAGGCTTTCATGGCTTGCAGGCGGTCCACGCGCGGGCTCCTTGGCATTGTCCAGAGCCGAAGTATCGCAGCCTGGATGGAAAAGGCCCAGGTGGCGGCATGGACGGCCGGATGCGGCACAGGCCGGCTGCGGCCGGCCCGCCGCCTTGCGCGCCGGATCACCAACGCCGCGCCGCGCGGCCGCCCGCTCGCCCTAGCGGCTCGGATCCGCCTTGTCCGCCGCCACGCCATACCGCTGCATCGCCTCCGTCACGACGTTGCGCGGCAGCGCGCCGTCATCCGCCAGCGCCTTGAGCGCCGCCACCGCGATGAAATGCCGGTCGACCTCGAAGAAGCTGCGCAGCGACTCCCGCGTGTCCGAGCGGCCGAAGCCATCCGTGCCCAGCGCCACCATGCGGCGGCCCTCGACGAAGGGCCGGATCTGGTCGGCCACGATCTTCATGTAGTCCGTCGCCACGACCAGCGGACCCTCTCGTCCCGCCAGGCATTGCTGTACGTAGGGCACGCGCGGGGCCGCTTCCGGATGCAGCAGGTTCCAGCGCTCGGCCGCCATGCCGTCGCGGCGCAGCTCGGTCAGGCTCGTCGCGCTCCAGATGTCGCAGGCGATGGCGTAGTCGTTCGCCAGCAACTGCGCCGCCTGGATCACCTCGTTGAGAATGGCGCCGCTGCCGGCCAGTTGCACGCGCGCGGCGGGCTCGGCTTCGGGCGCCATCGTGCGCAGCGCATACCAGCCACGCAGAATGCCGTCCCGCGCGCCATCGGGCAGCGCCGGGTGGGCATAGTTTTCGTTCAACAGCGTGATGTAGTAGAAGACGTCCTCCTGTTCCACGTACATGCGGCGCATCCCGTCGTGCATGATCACGGCCAGCTCGTAGGCATAGGTCGGGTCGTAGGATACGCAGCACGGAATCACGGACGACAGCACATGGCTGTGCCCGTCGTCGTGCTGCAGTCCTTCGCCCATCAGCGTCGTGCGGCCCGAGGTCGCGCCCAGCAGGAAGCCGCGGGCGCGCGCGTCGCCGGCCGCCCAGGCCAGGTCGCCCACCCGCTGGAAGCCGAACATCGAGTAGTAGATGTAGAAGGGCAGAGCCGTGACGCCGTGGTTGCTGTAGGCCGTGGCCGCCGCGATCCAGGCCGACATGGCGCCGGATTCGTTCAGCCCTTCCTGCATGATCTGCCCATCGCGCGTCTCGCGGTAATAGCTGAGCTGGCCGGCATCCTGCGGCGTATACAACTGGCCGACGTGCGAATAGATGCCGACCTGCCGGAACATGCCTTCCATGCCGAAGGTGCGCGATTCGTCGGGCACGATGGGCACCACGTTGCGGCCCAGCGACTCGTCCTTGAGCAGGGCGCCCAGCATGCGCACGAACGCCATCGTCGTCGAGTAGGCGCGCGTGCCGGAGTCCTGCAACTGCGCGTCGAACAGGGACAGCGCGGGCAGCGCCAGCGGCTCGCACGCGGCATGGCGCGACGGGATATGGCCGCCCAGCGCCGCGCGGCGCCCCCGCAGGTAACGCGCCTCGTCGCTGTCCGCCTCGGGTTTCAGATAGGGGATGTCGTCGAGCTGTTCGTCGCTGACGGGCAGTTCGAAGCGGTCGCGGAACGCGCGCACGGCATCGGCATTGAGTTTCTTCAACTGGTGGTTCACGTTCTGGCCTTCGCCCGCCTCGCCCATGCCGAAGCCCTTGACCGTCTTGGCCAGGATCACCGTGGGTTGACCCGTATGGCGCACGGCGGCGGCATAGGCGTTGTACACCTTCACGGGATCATGGCCGCCACGCGTCAGCGCCCAGATGTCCGCGTCGCTCATGTCGGCCACCAGGTCGAGCAGCGCCGGGTACTTGCCGAAGAAGTGCTCCCGCACATAGGCGCCGTCCTGCGACTTGAAGGCCTGGTACTCGCCGTCGACGCATTCCATCATGCGCTGTTGCAACAGGCCGGTGGTGTCGCGCGCCAGCAGGTCGTCCCAGCCGCCGCCCCAGATCACCTTGATGACATTCCATCCCGCCGCGCGGTACAGGCCCTCGAACTCCTGGATGATCTTGGCGTTGCCGCGCACGGGACCATCGAGCCGCTGCAGATTGCAATTGACGACCACGATCAGGTTGTCCAGCCGCTCGCGCCCGGCCATGGCCACCGCCGCCAGGGATTCGGGCTGGTCCATTTCGCCATCGCCCAGGAAGGCCCAGACCTTGCGGCCCTGGTGCGGCGTCAACTGCCGGTCTTCCAGGTAGCGCATGAAGCGCGCCTGATAGGCGGCGGTAATGGGACCCAGCCCCATCGACACGGTCGGGAACTGCCAGAAGTCCGGCATCAGGCGCGGATGCGGATACGACGACACGCCATCGCGGCCCGCTTCGCGCCGGAAGTTGTCGAGCTGCGCCTCGCTGATGCGGCCTTCCACGAAGGCGCGGGCATAAATGCCCGGCGAGGCATGGCCCTGCAGATAGACGAGGTCGCCGGCGAAACGGTCGGTGCGCCCGCGGAAGAAATGGTTGAACCCCACTTCGTACAGCACGGCCGCGGAGGCGTAGGTGGCGATGTGTCCGCCCACGTTCGAGTGCTTGCCGGCGCGCAGCACCATGGCCATCGCATTCCAGCGCACCATGGCGGCCAGCCGGCGCTCGATCTGGACATCGGCGGGATAGGCCGACTCGTCGCGGACGCTGATCGTGTTCACGTAAGGCGTGGTGATCGCGCCGCGGAAATCGCCATGCACCTGGGCATCGGCGCCGTGCAGGCGATCCAGCAGATAGTGCGCGCGGCGGCGTCCATATGCGCCGGTCACGGCGCTCAGCGCCTCGATCCATTCCTGTGTTTCCTGGGGATCCACGTCCAGGGGCAGTGCGTCCAGCGGCAGTTCGGGGGCGTTCATGTCTGTCTCCATGAGGGGGCGGGATCGCAATGCAGCTTCGGTCCGACGCACGGACAGCCATGGCCATACATGAGTTGCATCTGCAATCGATAGCGGATTGTGAGGGGTTTGCTGTACGATTGCAAATGCAACTCATCGTCCGAAGCGCAGGGCAGGTCCATGAAGCCGCCGGATCCGTGGTTTGCCTGCGTGCGATCCCGCCGCGCGCTTCTCGAAGGCTCTGGACGCCGCCGCCGCGGCCCGGGCCGGGCAGCCTCGGTGGCCGCATTCCCGTTCGTGCTTTTTCTTCCGGAACCTTGCATCATGCGCTTGCTGAATATCGTGTCTTCCCCGCGCGGCGAAAGATCCGCCTCGATCACGGTCGCCAACGCCTTCATCGAGGCGTATGCCCAGACGTGTCCGTCGCTGGTGGTCGACACGCTGAACGTGTGGGAAGAAGACCTGCCCGAGTTCGACCGGGCGGGCATCGGCGCGAAGTACAAGGGCGTTGCCAACGCGCCCATGGACGCCCATGAGGCTTCTGTCTGGCAGCGCATCCAGTCGCTGGCCGCCCGCTTCCAGTGGGCGGACCGCATCGTCGTCGGCGTGCCGATGTGGAATTTCGGTTATCCGTACAAGCTGAAGCAACTGATCGATCTGGTCTGCCAGCGCAATATGCTGTTCACCTTCGACGGCAAGGCATACGGCCCGATGCTGCAGGCCTCGCGGGCGCTGGTCATCCATGTGCGCGGCCAGAGCATCGACGCGGGGGCGAGCGACGATAATCCGGGTTTCGCGCACCAGGCCGATTATCTGGATTTCTGGTTGAAGTTCATCGGCGTGCGCGACGTCACGCGGTTGACGGTGGAGCACACCTGGGATGACCAGGGGCCGGCCGCCATCGAGCGGGCAAAGGCGCAGGCGTTCGGCGTCGCGGCGTATTTCTGACACCACGCGGGCGTCATCGGCACGGGCCGAAAAAAATCCCCAGGAGGCGGACCTCTTGGGGATTTCCTGTTGTCCGGCGGGCGATGCCGGACAAATATACTGGTGGAGCCGGCGGGAATTGAACCCGCGTCCGCAAGCCCTCTGCAGTCAGTTCTACATGCGTAGTCGGCCTATTTCGTTTTAACCCTGGACTTAGCCAACCGACAGGCCGGACCAGAGCGATTCACGTAATTTAAACCTACGCCGTGTGACCCCAGCGCAAGCCGATTCCTTGTGAATAACACTGCTGCGGTTCAGGAAGAAACTGCTTCGGGGGATATAGGCCCTAGACAGAAATCCTTAGGAAGGTTGCCCTTCCTCCGCCCGACCCAAGGACAGATCGGTGCAGCGGCTCACCGCTTAAGCGGCGAGAGCGAAACGCTCGTCGTTGGCGTTTGATTGTTTCCAGTGGTTTTACGAGCGTACTGGTGCTCGGCATGCCCTGAACTGTTTCGCGACCCACGTCGAATCCGGATCGGCCCCAGGACTGACAATTGTACGCCTTTATGGGCGGGGCTGCTGGACTTAAGCCTTTTTGGCGACAGGGGTGTGACCGCTATGCGCCATGGCCGCTCGGCCTGCACGGGCCGGCTGCCTCAGGCGGGGGGCGGCGCACGGCAGGAGGCCGCGGAGCCTTGCCCGTCGTTGTGCCGCCTGGCCAGGCAGCAGGTGTCCGGATCAGCATTGCTGGCCCGCCGGCTCGGCCGCCGCCGGCGCCGCCTGGGCGCGCCGCGTCATGGCCATCAGGCCCAGCGCCAGCAGCATTCCCGCCGCCAGCACGCCGGCAGCCGCGCCGCCCAGCGCCGCCAGGCCGTGATGGTCGATGACGTAGCCGCCGACCACCGCGCCCAGCCCGATTCCGGCATTGGCGCCCGAGATGTTCAGCGAGGCGGCGAAGGCCGGCGCCTGGGGCGCGGCCTTCATCAGCCGCACGTGGCAGACGATGAACAGCGCGGCCTGGGCGACGCCCCAGGCCGCCAGCGCCACGGCCAGCAGCACCGGCGCGCGCATGACCAGGGTGACGAAGGCCAGGCCGCCGGCCATGATGGTGCCGAACAGCAGGGTGGCGCCCAGCGGGCTGCGGTCCACCAGCCGGCCGCCCAGCCAGTTGCCGATGATGCCGATGCCGCCGAAGGCCATCATGGTCCAGCCCACCACCTGGCCGTTGAAGCCCGCCAGCCGCTCGAGCATGTCGGCCAGGTAGGTGTAGGCCGTGAACATGCCCGTGAACACCAGCAGCGACAGCAGCACGTGCCCCACCACCAGCGGATTGCGCAGGATGCGCACCTGCTCGCGCAACCGTGCGGCATGGCCGTGGCGCTGGATGTGCGGGAACGTCACCAGCAGCATGAGCGCCTTGGCGAAGGCCACCGCCGCCAGGATGCCGAAGGCGGCGCGCCAGCCCAGGGCATCGGAGATCAGCACGCCGATGGGAATACCGAACACGGTGGCCGCCACGATGCCGAACGCCACCATGGAGATGGCGCGGCCGGCGCGTTCCGGCCCCACGATCTCCACGGCGGTGGCGCTGGCCAGGGACCAGAAGACGGGCAGGGCCAGCGCCGGCACCAGCCGCGCGATGGCCATGGTGCCGATGTCGGGCGCCAGGGCCGCCAGGGTGTTGGACAGGCCGAACAGCGCCAGCACGCCGACGAACAGGCGCTTGCGCTCGATGTTGGTCATCAATGCCGTCAGCAGCGGGCCGGTGGTGGCGACCGTGAAGGCGAACAGCGACACCAGCAGGCCGGCCTGCGACACCGTGACGTCGAGGTCGCGCGCCATGGGCGGCAAGAGGCCGATGATCAGGAATTCGGTGGTCAGGATGGTGAAACCCGACGCGGACAGCAGCAATATGGGAAGCAAGGGCATGGCCAGACGGGCACGCGGCCTTGTGAGCCACGCACCGCAGCAGGAATGGAAAAAGGGGACGAGCGGTTCGTGCCGGTGGGGCGCGGCTACCGCAGGATGATCGATACTGTAGGGGAGATGAGGCAGCCGGATAAAGGCCGCCAAACCGGTTTTACTGTTCGGCTCGATCGGACAATGCGTGACGAACGTCCGAGGGCAGCAGGGCGTGGATGGCCGGCCACAGCGCTTCGACACTGTCGGCGCAGGCTTCCGCCCGCCAGGCCGTGGCATCGCCGTCGACACCGATATAGCCGTAGGCCGCCGCCACGGCGGGCATGCCCGCGGCGTGCGCGGCCTGCACGTCGCGCAGGTCGTCCCCGACATAGACGCAGCGTTCGGGCGAGAAGCCGGCCTGCGAAGCCGCCAGCAGCAGCGGCGCCGGATGGGGCTTGGGATGTTCGGCGGTGTCGCCGCACACGGTGGCGGCGCTTTGCTCGGCCAGGCCCAGGTATTCGATGATGGGCAAGGCCAGCCGGGTTGCTTTGTTGGTGACGATGCCCCAGGACAGGCCGTGCCCTTGCAGGCGTGCCAGCAGTTCGGCGATGCCCGGGAACAGCGTGCTGTGCACCGTGGAGCCCGCCGCGTAGTCTTCCAGGAACTGCACGCGCACGGCCTCGTAGCCGGGGTCTTCCGGCTTGAGGCCGAGCGCCGCGCGCAGCAGGCCGCGCGCACCGTGCGACGCCACCGGACGCAGGGCCTCGTAGGGCAGGGGATCGAGGCCTTGCCGGGTGCGCTGCCGGTTGGCCGCGGCGGCCAGGTCGGGGGCGGTGTCGGCCAGCGTGCCGTCGAAGTCGAACAGGACCAGTGCCGTCATGGCGGATCCGGCGCTCATTTGCGCGTGGCCATCAGGTAATTCACCGACGTATCGGCCGACAGCGAATAGATCTTGGTGATGGGGTTGTATTCCATGCCGCGCATGCCCACCGTTTCCAGGCCGGCCTGGCGTACCGAGGAGGCCAGTTCGCTGGGCTTGATGAAGCTTTCGTAGCTGTGGGTGCCGCGCGGCAGCAGGCGCAGCACGTATTCGGCGCCGATGATGGCGAACAGGAACGACTTGGCGTTGCGGTTCAGCGTGGAGAAGAACACCCAGCCGCCCGGCTTGGCCAGCGCGGCGCAGGCCTGCACGATGGAGGCGGGGTTGGGGACGTGTTCCAGCATTTCCATGCAGGTGACCACGTCGTACTGGCCGGGCTGCTCGGCTGCCAGCTCTTCGACCGGCACCTTGCGGTATTCCACCGGCACGCCCGATTCCAGGCCGTGCAGCCGCGCGACCTTCAGGGATTTGTCGGCCAGGTCGATGCCGGTGACCTGGGCGCCGGCACGCGCCATGCTTTCGGACAGGATGCCGCCGCCGCACCCCACGTCCAGCACGCGCTTGCCCGCCAGGCTGCCGGCCAGTTCCTGGATCCACTCCAGGCGCAGCGGGTTGATGGCGTGCAGCGGCTTGAATTCGCTTTCCGGATCCCACCAGCGCGAGGCCAGGGCGCTGAACTTGTCCAGTTCGGCCTGATCGGCGTTGACGGGGCGGGCAGAGGTATCTGGGGTCATGGGGCGGCCGTTGGCGAGGGCAGGGGAGGTTCCGTGCCGGGCCCCGGGCCCGTGGCCTGGAAGCCAGGCTGCGGTTGCCCGGGGGCGGCCCGGCGGCAAAAAAAAGGGCCACGCTGTGCGTGGCCCTTCATTGTACCGGCTGTGAGACCGGTCGAAATGCTTAGCGGCGGGTACCGACGATTTCGATTTCCACGCGGCGGTTCTTCGCGCGGCCTTCGCGGGTCGAGTTCGAAGCAACGGGTTGCTTCTCGCCCTTGCCTTCCGTGTAGATACGGTTGGGGTCGATGCCCTTGCTGACCAGGTACGACTTGACCGAAGCGGCACGGCGCTCGGACAGCTTCTGGTTGTAGGCGTCGGAGCCGATCGAGTCGGTGT
The DNA here is from genome assembly GCF_900078705.1 of Bordetella ansorpii. Lineage (GTDB taxonomy): Bacteria > Pseudomonadota > Gammaproteobacteria > Burkholderiales > Burkholderiaceae_B > Bordetella > Bordetella ansorpii_A. The sequence goes on along the minus strand of NZ_FKIF01000003.1, from coordinate 158,955 downwards.
GGCCAACGGCGATCAGGGTTTCCAGGTTGATGGTGTTCACCTGGGAAGCCACTTGATCCAGCAGCTGGCGGCCTTCCGGCTTCAGCGTCGACTTGTCGAAGTCGAAGAACGTGTCGGCGTTGAAGACGACCTTCGACGCGGTCGGCTGGGGAGCCGGAGCGCGGGGCGTAGCGGCCTGGGCGACAGGCACGCCGTCACAACCGGGGATGCCGGTGGCCGGGGTCCAGAAGGCATCGCGCCAGCACAGTTCGTTGGTGCCGTTCTTCCACACCGTGCCGAATGCATTGCGCCAGTTGTCGACGGTTTGGGCGGAAGCCGCACCAGAGGCCGTGACGGCGGCGAAGGCAAGAGCCAGAGCGAATTTGGAGGGTTTGTTCATGTTTCTCCTCGTTGAGCTTGAAGCTGGATAGATGACTCGCAGCGACCCCCGCCGCATATCAGGAAAACGGGGCCAGTATAACAATGCCTGGACAGTGTTCAAGCACTGCTGCTGGGTCTCCTGCGTGCTGGAAACAATCTTAAGGCATTTGCCCGCCTTTGGCTGCCTTGGTCCCGCCCATTGCCCTGCGATAGCGGCTTTTCTATGCTCCGCAGGATATTCATGTTGGTTTTTGGCAACAAGGTTGTAATGTCAAAATGTTGCGGTCGGCGGGGGCCTTGCGACGGGCTTCCAAAGGCGGCTCCGGCGGGGGGGTGACCGCTGGATGATAAAATTTCCCGTTTGCCCGGGCCCGGGTTCATCAGGCCCGGGCCCATCCCTTACACGATTCAGTCGCCACCAATATGGATTCCTTTGCCAAGGAGACGCTTCCGGTATCGCTGGAAGAAGAGATGCGCCGCAGCTACCTCGATTACGCGATGAGCGTGATCGTCGGTCGCGCGCTGCCCGATGTGCGCGATGGCTTGAAGCCCGTGCACCGGCGCGTGCTGTACGCCATGCACGAACTGAACAACGACTGGAATCGCGCCTACAAGAAGTCGGCGCGTATCGTCGGCGATGTGATCGGTAAGTACCACCCGCACGGCGACCAGTCCGTCTACGACACCATCGTCCGCATGGCGCAGGATTTCTCCATGCGCTACATGCTGGTCGACGGCCAGGGCAACTTCGGCTCCATCGACGGCGACAATGCCGCGGCGATGCGTTACACGGAAATCCGCCTGGCCAAGATCGCCCACGAATTGCTGGCCGACATCGACCAGGAAACCGTCGATTTCGGTCCCAACTACGACGGCAGCGAGCAAGAGCCGCTGCTGCTGCCCTCGCGCCTGCCCAACCTGCTGGTCAACGGCAGCTCGGGCATCGCCGTGGGCATGGCCACCAACATTCCGCCGCACAACCTGACCGAGGTGGTGGACGGCTGCCTGTACTGCCTGCGCAATCCCGAGTGCACCATCGATGAGCTCATGGAGCTCATCCCCGCGCCCGACTTCCCCACCGGCGGCATCATCTACGGCATGGGGGGCGTGCGCGAAGGCTACCGCACCGGCCGTGGCCGTGTCGTGATGCGCGCCAAGGTGCATTTCGAGGACATGGAAAAGGGCAATCGCCAGGCCATCGTGGTCGACGCCATTCCCTACCAGGTCAACAAGAAGACCCTGCAGGAACGCATCGCCGAGCTGGTCAATGAAAAGAAGATCGAGGGCATCTCCGACATCCGCGACGAGTCGGACAAGGACGGCATGCGCCTGGTCATCGAGCTGAAGCGCGGCGAAGTGCCCGAGGTCGTGCTCAACAACCTGTACAAGAACACGCAGCTGCAGGATACGTTCGGCATGAACCTGGTGGCGCTGGTCGACGGCCAGCCCCGCCTGCTGAACCTCAAGCAGCTCATCAGCTACTTCCTGCAGCATCGCCGCGAAGTGGTCACGCGCCGCACGGTGTTCCAGCTGCGCAAGGCGCGCGAGCGCGGCCACGTGCTCGAAGGCCTGGCCGTGGCGCTGGCCAACATCGACGATTTCATCGCCATCATCAAGGCCGCCCCGACCCCGCCGGTGGCGCGCCAGGAACTGATGGCGCGCACGTGGGATTCCTCGCTGGTGCGCGAGATGCTGGCGCGCGCCGACGACGGCGACACGCCGGGCGGCCGCGCGGCCTATCGTCCCGACGACCTGGCCGCCGAGTTCGGCCTGCAGGACGATGGCCTGTACCGCCTGTCCGACACCCAGGCGCAGGAAATCCTGAACATGCGCCTGCAGCGCCTGACCGGGCTGGAGCAGGACAAGATCGTCGGCGAATACCGCGAAGTGATGGACAACATCGCCGATCTGCTGGACATCCTGTCGCGTCCCGAGCGCATCACCACGATCATCGGCGACGAGCTCCAGGCCATCAAGGCCGAGTTCGCCACCAGCGCGAAGGACGTGCGCCGCGCCGAGATCGAGGTCAATGCCTCGGACATCGATACCGAAGACCTGATCACCCCGATGGACATGGTGGTCACCATGTCGCACAGCGGCTATATCAAGAGCCAGCCGCTGTCCGAGTACCGCTCGCAGAAGCGCGGCGGGCGCGGCAAGCAGGCCACGGCGATGAAGGAGAACGACTGGATCGACCAGTTGTTCATCGCGAACACGCACGACTTCCTGCTGTGCTTCTCCAACCGCGGCCGCGTCTACTGGCTGAAGGTCTGGGAAGTGCCGCAAGGCACGCGCGGCTCGCGCGGCCGCCCCATCGTCAACATGTTCCCGCTGGCCGAAGGCGAGAAGATCACGGTGGTGCTGCCCGTCAAGGAGTTCAGCGAAGATCACTACATCTTCATGGCGACTTCGCGCGGCACGGTCAAGAAGACTCCGCTGTCCGACTTCTCGAATCCGCGCAAGGCCGGCATCATCGCCGTCGACCTCGACGACGGCGACTTCCTGATCGGCGCCGACCTGACCGACGGCAAGCACGACGTCATGCTGTTCTCCGACGCCGGCAAGGCCGTGCGTTTCGACGAGAACGACGTGCGCCCGATGGGCCGCAACGCCCGCGGCGTGCGCGGCATGCAGCTGGAAGACACCCAGACCGTCATCTCGCTGCTGGTCGCCCAAGACGAATCGCAAAGCGTGCTGACCGCCACCGAGAACGGTTACGGCAAGCGGACGTCCATCGTCGAATACACGCGCCACGGCCGTGGCACCAAGGGCATGATCGCCATCCAGACCTCGTCGCGCAACGGCCGCGTCGTGGGCGCCGTGCTGGTGCGTCCGTCCGACGAGATCATGCTGATCACCACGGGCGGCGTGCTGGTGCGCACCCGCGTGTCCGAAATCCGCGAAATGGGCCGCGCCACGCAAGGCGTGACCCTGATCAGCGTGGATGACGGCAGCAGCCTGTCGGGCGTGCGCCGCGTGGTCGAAAGCGACGCCGACGAAATCGAAGGCGAAGGCGACGAAGGCATCGACGACAACGGCGCGCCGCCGCAGGGCGGCGCCGGGGAAACCCCTTCCACCGGATCTACGGAGTAACGCAGCATGGCGCGTCCCTGGAATTTTTCGGCGGGCCCGTCGGCCCTGCCCGAATCGGTGCTGCGGCAAGCCGCGGCGGAAATGCTCGACTGGCGCGGCAGCGGCATGTCGGTCATGGAAATGAGCCATCGCGGCAAGCACTTCGTGCAGATCTGCGACGAGGCCGAGAGCGACCTGCGCGACCTGCTGGGCCTGCCCGCCGACTACGCCATCATGTTCATGCAGGGCGGCGGCCTGGGCGAGAACGCCATCGTCCCGATGAACCTGATGGGCCGCCGCGCCTCGCCGTCGGCCGACTTCGTGCTCACCGGCCACTGGTCGGTGCGTTCGCATAAGGAAGCTGGCCGCTACGGCGACGCGCAGGTCGCGGCCACCAGCGGCGCGGCCACCGAGATCGACGGCGCGCAGCAGGGCGCCTTCACCTGGTCGCCGTCCGCCGGCACCTGGAACGTCCGCAAGGATGCCGCCTACCTGCACCTGTGCAGCAACGAGACCATCGGCGGCGTCGAGACCGTCGACTGGCCCGACATGGCCGCGCTGGGCGCGCCCGACGTGCCGCTGGTGGTCGATGCCTCGTCGCACTTCCTGTCGCGCAAGCTCGACATCGAGCGTGCCGGCCTGGTGTTCGCGGGCGCGCAGAAGAACGTCGGCCCGGCCGGCGCCACCGTCGTCATCGCGCGGCGTGACCTGCTGGGCCACGCGCTGCCGATCTGCCCCTCGGCATTCGACTACGCCAACGTGGCGGCCGAGCACTCGCGCTACAACACGCCGCCGGCCTATGCCATCTATGTGGCTGGCCTGGTGTTCAAGTGGATCAAGGAGCAGGGCGGCGTCGACGGCATCGAGGCCGCCAACGCGGCCAAGGCCGAGCTGCTGTACGGCTACCTGGACAGTTCCTCGTTCTACCGCAATCCGGTGCACGCGCCGGTGCGTTCGCGCATGAACGTGCCGTTCGTGCTGCGCGACGACTCGCTGAACGACGCCTTCCTGAAGGGCGCCGATGCCGCGGGCCTGACGCAGCTGAAGGGCCACAAGAGCGTGGGCGGCATGCGTGCCTCCATCTATAACGCCATGCCGCTGGCGGGCGTCCAGGCCCTTGTCGAGTACCTGAAGGAATTCGAGCGCACCCATGGATGACGCCTCGCTAGCCGCCACGCTGCGCCCGCTGCGCGAGCGTATCGATTCCATCGATGCACAGATCCTGACCTTGCTGTGCGAGCGGGCCCGCACGGCCCAGGCCGTGGGCGAGGCCAAGCATGCCGTGCAGGCCGACGGCGCGGCGTTGCGCCCCGAGCGCGAAGCCGCCGTCATCCGCGCGCTGCAGCAGAACAATCCCGGACCGTTTCCCAATGCCGGCGTTGCCGCCGTCTGGACCGAGATCATGTCCGCCTGCCGCGGCCTGGAGCGCGGCATGACCGTCGCCTACCTGGGCCCGCAGGGCTCGTTCTCCGAGCAGGCGGCGCTGGACCATTTCGGCCATTCCGTGCAGCGCCTGCCGTGCGCCTCGTTCGACGAGGTCTTCCGCGCCGTCGAGGCCGGGCAGGCCGACGTGGGCATGGTGCCGGTCGAGAACTCCACCGAGGGCGCGGTCAATCGCAGCCTGGACCTGCTGCTGGGTTCGCCCCTGCAGATCCTGGGCGAGCGCTCGCTGGTCATCCGCCACTGCCTGATGACGCAAAGCGGCGGCATGGACGGCATCAAGGCCATCTCGGCGCATCCGCAGGCGCTGGCGCAGTGCCAGAACTGGCTGACGCGCAACTATCCCGAACTGGAGCGCGTGGCCGCGGCCAGCAACTCCGAGGCCGCCCGGGTGGCCGCGCAGGATTCCTCCGTCGCCGCCATCGCCGGCGAGGTGGCCGCGCCCGCCTGGGGCCTGGCGGTCGTCGCCTCGGGCATCCAGGACGATGCGCAGAACCGCACGCGCTTCCTGGCCGTCGGCACGCTCAAGCCCGGCCCCAGCGGCCGCGACAAGACCAGCCTGATCCTGGCCGTGCCCAACCGCGCCGGCGCCGTCTACGAAATGCTGGCACCCCTGGCCGCCAGCGGCGTGTCCATGACGCGCTTCGAGTCGCGGCCTGCCCGCACCGGGCAATGGGAGTACTACTTCTACATCGACCTGCTGGGCCACCGCGACGACGCGAACGTGGCGCAGGCCCTGGCGGCGCTGCAGGCGCAGGTTGCATTCTTCAAGCTGCTGGGATCCTACCCGGCCCAATAGGTTACGCACCGTCAGGCTACGCACCATGAGCAACGACAAGACTTTCGCCGCGCCCGCCCACATCGACGCGATCGCGCCGTACCAGGCCGGCAAGCCCATCGACGAACTCGCCCGCGAATTCGGCCTGGACCCGGCCGGCATCGTCAAGCTGGCGTCCAACGAGAACCCGCTGGGCATGCCCGCCTCCGCGCGCGCCGCCATCGCCGCGGCCGCCGAGGCGCTGGCGCGCTATCCGGACCCCAATGGTTTCGACCTGAAGTCCGCGCTGTCCAAACGCTATGGCGTGCCCATGGACTGGATCACGCTGGGCAACGGCTCGAACGACATCCTCGAGATCGCCGCGCTGGCGCTGCTGTCGCCGGGCACGTCGGCGGTCTACGCGCAGCATGCCTTCGTCGTCTACAAGCTGGCCACGCAGGCCCGCGGCGCCCGCCACATCATGGTGCCGGCGCGCGACTACGGCCATGACCTGGACGCCATGTTCGCGGCCATCGCCGACGACACGCGCCTGCTGTTCATCGCCAACCCCAACAATCCCACCGGCACCTTCATCGGCGGCCCGCAACTGCAGGCCTTCCTGGAACGCGTGCGCGACGCCCACGGCGACCGCGTCACGGTGGTGCTGGACGAGGCCTACAACGAGTACCTCGATCCGGAGCTGCGCTTCGACAGCACCGGGCTGGTCCGCCAGTTCCCCAACCTGATCGTGTCGCGCACGTTCTCCAAGGCCTATGGCCTGGCCGGCCTGCGCGTGGGCTTCGCGTTGTCGCAGCCGCGCCTGACCGACCTGCTGAACCGCGTGCGGCAGCCGTTCAACGTCAACACCCTGGCCCAGGCGGCCGCCATCGCGGCGCTGGGCGACGCGGCCTACCTGGAGCAGGCCTACGCCGGCAACAAGGCCGGCAAGGCGCAACTGTGCGCGGCCTTCGATGAATTGGGCCTGCAGTACGTGCCCAGCTATGGCAACTTCGTGCTGGTGCGCGTGGGCGACGCGCCCCGCATCAACCTGGAACTGCTCAAGCGCGGCGTGATCGTGCGCCCGGTGGCCGGCGACGGCCTGCCAGAGTGGCTGCGCGTCACCATCGGCCTGCCCAGCGAGAACACGCGTTTCATCGAAGCCCTCGGGCAGATCCTGTCGGCAGGCAAATGAGCAACGCCGCACCCGTACTGGCCATCGTCGGCGTCGGCCTGATCGGCGGTTCGTTCGCCGCCGCGCTGCGCCAGGCGGGCAGGGTGGGGCAGGTGCTGGGCGTGGGGCGCAATGCGCAGTCGCTGCGGCGGGCCGTCGAACTGGGCCTGATCGACGAGGCCGTCGACGCCGAGACCGCGGCACGGCGCGCCGATCTGGTCATGCTGGCCACGCCGGTGGGCAGCCTGGGCGCCGTGCTGGCGAGCATGCGGCCGCACCTGCGGCCGGGCATCGTGCTGACCGACGGCGGCAGCACCAAGGCCGAGGTCGTCGAGGCCGCTCGCGCCGCGCTGGGCGACCGCATCGCGTGCTTCGTGCCCGGCCATCCCATCGCGGGCGCCGAGCGCACCGGCCCCGAGGCCGCCGACGCCACGCTGTACCGCAACCGCACCGTGGTGCTGACGCCGCTGCCCGAGAATCCTCCCGAAGCTGTCGCGCGGGTGCGCGACGCCTGGCGGGCCTGCGGCGCCGAGGTCATCGACATGGATGCCGACACGCACGACCGCGTGCTGGCGTCCGTCAGCCACATGCCGCACCTGCTGTCCTGCGTCTACATGGCGCAGGTGGCGTCCGCCGAGGATGCCGGACGCCGCCTGGGACTGGCCGGCAGCGGTTTCCGCGATTTCACCCGCATCGCCGCAGGGTCGCCCGAGATGTGGCGCGACATCTTCCTGTCCAACAAGCCGGCGCTGCTGGCCGAACTGGCCGCCGTGCGCGCCGTGCTGGACCAGGCCGAACAGGCGCTGCGCGACGGCGATGGCCCGGCATTGCTGGCCATGCTCGATCACGCCGCGCAGGCGCGCCGCGACTGGCGCCGCGACCCGCAATGAGCGCGGCAGCGACACCCAAGGACCTACCATGACTGAAGCCGACCATCTCGACCTGCCTCATGCCGCGCAGGCGCGCGGCGAGGTGGCCCTGCCGGGGTCCAAGAGCATATCCAACCGCGTGCTGCTGCTGGCGGCGCTGGCCGAGGGCGTGACCGACATCACCGGCCTGCTCGATTCCGACGACACGCGCGTCATGCTGGCCGCGCTGCGCCAGCTGGGCGTGCGGGTCGACGACAAGGGCGAGGGCCACGTCACGGTGGGCGGCGCCATGCGCTTTCCCACGCGCCAGGCCGAACTGTTCCTGGGCAATGCGGGCACCGCGTTCCGTCCGCTGACCGCCGCGCTGGCGCTGATGGGCGGCGATTACCGCCTGTCGGGCGTGCCGCGCATGCACGAGCGTCCCATCGGCGACCTGGTCGACGCGCTGCGCAGCCTGGGGGCCGAGGTCGATTACCTGGGCCAGGCAGGCTATCCGCCGCTGCACATCAAGGCGGGCGCGCCGCGCGCCGATGCCCCGGTGCGGGTGCAGGGCAGCGTCTCCAGCCAGTTCCTGACCGCGCTGCTGCTGGCCTCGCCGCTGCTGGCGCGCGCCACGGGCAAGGACGTCGTCATCGAGGTCATCGGCGAACTCATCTCCAAGCCCTACATCGAGATCACGCTGAACCTGATGGCGCGCTACGGCGTGCCCGTGCGGCGAGACGGCTGGCAGCGCTTCACCGTGGCGGCCGGCGCGGTCTACCGCAGCCCAGGCCGCATCGCGGTCGAGGGCGACGCGTCCACCGCGTCGTACTTCCTGGCGCTGGGCGCCATCGGCGGCGGTCCGCTGCGCGTCACCGGCGTGGATGCCGGCAGCATCCAGGGCGACGTCGCTTTCACCGAGACATTGCGCGCCATGGGCGCTACGATCGAATCCGGCGACGGCTGGCTGCAGTCCAGCGGCGTGCGGGTGGCCCAGGGCGAACGCCTGCGCGCGTTCGACGCCGATTTCAACCTGATCCCCGACGCCGCCATGACGGCCGCGGCCCTGGCCCTGTATGCCGACGGTCCGTGCCGCCTGCGCAACATCGGCAGCTGGCGTGTCAAGGAGACCGACCGCATCCACGCCATGCACACCGAACTGGCCAAGCTGGGCGCGCGGGTGGAGTCGGGGCCGGATTGGCTGCGGGTCACGCCGCCGGCGCCGGGCCAATGGCGCGATGCGCACATCGGCACCTGGGACGACCATCGCATGGCCATGTGCTTCTCGCTGGCCGCGTTCGGCCCGGCCGCGGTGCGCATCCTGGACCCGGGCTGCGTCAGCAAGACGTTCCCCGGCTATTTCGACGTCTACGCGAGCCTGGTCAGCTCCTGAATCGACAGAGGGATTCGCATGAATCAATCCCCCGTGGCGCCATCAGCCGGCGCCGTACCGGTCATTGCCATCGATGGCCCCACCGCCTCGGGCAAGGGCACCATCGCCCATCGCGTCGCCGACGCCCTGGGCTGGACGGTGCTCGACAGCGGCGCGCTGTACCGGCTGACCGCCCTGGTCGCCCTCAACCGCGGTATTTCCCCCGACGACGCCCCGGCGCTGGCCGAGGCGGCGCGCACGCTGGACGTGCGCTTCGAGGGCGAGTCCATCCTGCTGGAAGGCCAGGAAGTCACCGAAGTCATCCGCCAGGAGCAGGTCGGCAACCTGGCCTCGCGCATCGCCGCCTATCCGGCCCTGCGCGAGGCGCTGCTGGACCGCCAGCGGGCTTTCCGCCAGGCGCCGGGCCTGGTGGCCGACGGCCGCGACATGGGTACGGTGGTCTTCCCGGACGCCGAATTGAAGATATTTCTGGTGGCCGATGTTGAAGCCAGGGCGCAGAGGCGTTGTAAGCAGTTGATCGACAAGGGAAATCCGGCTAATATTGACGACCTGCTCTTTAAGGTGCTTGAAGATTTGCGTGCACGCGATGCGCGCGACTCGCAACGCGCCGCCGCGCCGCTGGTTGCCGCGGCGGATGCCCAGGAGCTCGATTCGTCGCATCTCACGATCGAGCAAACGGTGCAGGCCGTGCTGGATCACTGGCATGCGCGGGCAGGGCAGGCGGAACGGTAATGCGTTCCCTTGCAAGAGCAGTACCGAGTATCCCCATTCTGTAGTCTCAGCTGTAGGCCCTGGCGGCCAAGCGCGCATACCCACGGGACCACCCCGCAAGCATGCGTGATGCCGGCAGGTTTCTTTCACTCCGCTGGGGCGGGCAATCCGCCTTGGCGTGTATTCAACCCGGCCATTTTGGCCATGGACGCATAACCTAATGTCTTCCGTTTCCACTTCCGACTTTGGCGGCGAAAGCTTTGCCGCCCTTTTCGCCGAGAGCCTCAAGAACCAGGACATGAAGTCCGGTGAGGTCATCAGCGCTGAAGTCGTTCGCATCGACCACAACTTCGTGGTCGTCAACGCCGGCCTGAAGTCCGAGGCGCTGGTTCCCCTGGAAGAGTTCCTGAACGACCAGGGCGAACTCGAAGTCCAGCCCGGCGACTACGTCTCGGTGGCCATCGACTCGCTGGAAAACGGCTACGGCGACACCATCCTGTCGCGTGACCGCGCCAAGCGCCTGTCGGCCTGGCTGCAACTGGAAACCGCGCTCGAGAACGGCGAGCTGGTGACCGGCACCATCACCGGCAAGGTCAAGGGCGGCCTGACCGTCATGACCAACGGCATCCGCGCGTTCCTGCCGGGCTCGCTGGTCGACCTGCGCCCCGTCAAGGACACGACGCCGTACGAAGGCAAGACCCTGGAATTCAAGGTCATCAAGCTGGACCGCAAGCGCAACAACGTCGTGCTGTCGCGCCGCCAGGTGCTGGAAGCCAGCATGGGCGAAGAGCGCCAGAAGCTGCTCGAAACCCTGCACGAAGGTGCCGTGGTCAAGGGCGTGGTCAAGAACATCACCGACTACGGCGCGTTCGTGGACCTGGGTGGCATCGACGGCCTGCTGCACATCACCGACATGGCATGGCGCCGCGTGCGTCACCCGTCCGAAGTCCTGCAAGTGGGTCAGGAAGTCGAAGCCAAGGTCCTCAAGTTCGACCAGGAAAAGAGCCGCGTCTCGCTGGGCGTCAAGCAATTGGGCGAAGATCCGTGGGTGGGCCTGGCCCGTCGCTACCCGCAGGGCACCCGTCTGTTCGGCAAGGTCACCAACCTGACCGACTACGGCGCGTTCGTGGAAGTCGAAGCCGGCATCGAAGGCCTGGTGCACGTCTCCGAAATGGACTGGACCAACAAGAACGTCGATCCGCGCAAGGTTGTCACCCTGGGCGAAGAAGTCGAAGTCATGGTCCTGGAGATCGACGAAGACCGCCGCCGTATCTCGCTGGGCATGAAGCAGTGCCGCCAGAACCCGTGGGAAGAGTTCGCCACCAACTTCAAGCGTGGCGACAAGGTCCGCGGCGCCATCAAGTCGATCACCGACTTCGGCGTGTTCGTCGGCCTGCCCGGCGGCATCGATGGCCTGGTCCACCTGTCCGACCTGTCGTGGACGGAAACCGGCGAAGAAGCCGTGCGCAACTTCAAGAAGGGCGACGAGCTCGAAGCCGTGGTCCTGGGCATCGACACCGACAAGGAACGCATCTCGCTGGGCATCAAGCAGCTGGAAGGCGATCCCTTCAACAACTTCGTGGCTACCTATGACAAGGGCGCCGTCGTTCCGGGCACGATCAAGTCGGTCGAAGCCAAGGGCGCCGTCATCACCCTGTCCGTGGACGTCGAAGGCTACCTGCGCGCTTCCGAAATCTCGGCTGGCCGTGTCGAAGACGCCACCACCGTGCTGAAGGCCGGCGAGAACGTCGAAGCCATGATCATCAACGTCGACCGCAAGGCGCGTTCGATCCAGCTGTCGATCAAGGCTCGCGACAACGCCGAAACCGCTGAAACCATCCAACGCATGTCGGATGCCAGCGCTTCGTCGGGCACCACCAACCTGGGCGCCCTGCTGAAGGCCAAGCTGGACCAACAGCGTAACGACGGTTGATAAGTGACCAAGTCGGAGCTGATCGCCGCGCTGGCGGCCCGCTATCCCCAGTTGGCCGCCCGCGACACCGATTACGCCGTCAAGACCATGCTTGACGCGATGACCCAGGCCCTGGCCTCGGGTCAACGCATCGAGATCCGTGGTTTCGGCAGCTTTTCGTTGTCGCAACGGTCGCCAAGGATCGGGCGCAACCCCAAGTCGGGCGAACAAGTGCTGGTGCCTGGTAAGCAGGTGCCGCACTTCAAGGCCGGCAAGGAACTACGCGAACGCGTGGATCTGGTTGCCAGCGAGCGGGACGGCGCGGCCGCGTCGGGTGCTGCGGATTCCGATCCGCAGGCCTCGACGATGGACATGCATGCGATGCACTGACTGAAGCACTTCGACCCGGCAACATCCGCGAAAGCCCTCCCTCTGGAGGGCTTTCTGTCTTTGGGGCGGGCTGCGGGTGCCCGCAGCTGCCGGCCGAACTGGCCTGGACGGTCGCATCCGGCCGTGCCCGGCGGCGGTCAGTCAACCCGCCGACTGCGGCTCCACCAGATACGAAGCCACGTCCACCGGGTCGATCTGCTCCGGCGCAAGATAAGTTTCCGCGTAGCGCTGGAATACCCCCGAGGTCAGGAACAGCTTGAACAGCTCGCTGTCGATGTGCCCGCGGTCGCGGAAGCCCGCCAGGATATGCACGGCCTCGGACAGCGGCTTGGCCTTCTTGTAGGGGCGGTCGGAAGACGTGAGCGCCTCGAAGATGTCGGCGATGGCCATGATGCGCGCCGGAATCGACAGTTGGTCGCCGCGCAGCCGGCGCGGATAGCCCGTACCCATCAGCGTTTCGTGGTGCGTGCCCGCGTACTCGGGCACGCGCCGCAGGTTGGGCGGCAGCGGCAATTGATCCAGCATCACGATGGTCTGGATGATGTGCTCGTTGATCTTGAAGCGCTCTTCCGGCGTCAGCGTGCCGCGCTCGATGGCCAGGTTGTGCAGCTCGCCGAAGTTGTACAGGTCCTTGGGCACTTCCATGCGGAAGCCGTAGCGCTCGTCGTAGCGGTTGCGGTCGGTGCGTGGCACGACGTGCTCGGGCCGGTCGGCCAGCAGGTGTTCGCGTACCGGCAGCTCGGGCACGGGCAGATTCGCCATGCGCTCCCGTTCGGCATGGGACAGGCCGATGCGGTCATCGAAATAGCGCAGCCAGGTGCGTTCGCCGATCTCGCGCAGCCGTTCGACCGTGCCGGGCGCAGAGGCTTCGCCGCCGATGTTGCACTGGGCGATGAAGGCATAGTCTTCGTGCAACTGCGCGCACAGGTGCTCGTAGTCGCGCTGCGCGCCAGCGGCATCGGCGCCCGACAGCAGCGATTGCAGGCGCTGGATCTCGGCGTCGCGCAGCAGCACCTCGAAGCGGGTGCGGATCTCGTGGATGCGGTTGTAGATGGTTTCCAGCTTGGTGGCCTTGTCCACCACGTGCTCCGGCGTGGTGACCTTGCCGCAATCGTGCAGCCAGGTGCCGATGCGGAACTCGCGCCATTCGTCGTCGGTCTCGAAGCGGAAGTCGGCCAGGGGGCCGCTCTTCACCTCGCAGGCTTCTTCGGCCAGCATGCGGGCCAGCTCGGGCACGCGCGCGCAATGCGCGCCCGTATAGGCGCTCTTGGCATCGATGGCGCCGGCGATCAGTTGCAGTATCGAGTCCATCAGCTCGCGCTGCGAGGCGATGAGGTTCAGATTTTCCAGCGCGATGCCAGCCTGCGCCGCCAGGGTCTGGGCGTAGCGTACCGTATCGGCGTTGAAGCCCGTGCCCCGGCGCTCGCCGTGGTCGGACAGCACCAGCACGCCCAGCGGCTTGTCGCCCCGGGCCAGCACCGGCACCGCCAGCAACGCGCTGGGTGCGCCGCCCGGCAGCAGGCGCTGCACGCCCAGGTCGAATTCGTGGACCGAACTATCCAGCCGCAGCGGCCGCTTGTGCGCCAGCGCCCACACACAGGGGTCCAGCGGCGTGTCCTCCGAGGACACGTGCAGGGCGGGGGTGGGCCAGTCGTGATTGTCCTCGAACGCATGCGCGGCCAGTTGCAGCGTGTCCGGGCCGGTGCGCAGCCAGAACTGGCCGGCATGCGCATGCGCCAGCTGGCACGCGCTTTCGAGAATCTGCCGCAGCACCTTGTCCCGGCTGCGCCGCGAGGACAGCTGCATGCCGCTGTCCAGCAGGCCCTGCAGATTGACGCGCGCGGCGTCGAGCGCTTCCGTGCGTTGCCGGATGGCCGTCTTCATCGTGTGCTGCGCCTGCCCCAGCAGATCGATCTCGTGGAAGACCGAGTGCACCGTGCGTTCGCCGCCGAAATCCAGGCGCTGGATGCGTTCGGCTTCGGCGGCCAGCCGTTCCAGCGCGACGGAGATGCGCCGGGCCACCAGGTAAGTGAGCGGCAGGCACACGCCCAGGATGACCAGGCCGTAGAGCAGCAGGCCGTTGCGCGCCGTATCCACCGCTCCTGTGTACAGGCCCATCGGGGCGAAGGCGACGACATGGATGGCGGTGCTGGGGGTGATGGCCACTGAGCGGCTGGCGTAGGCCAGGTCGGCGCCGTCCACGTTGATGATCTGCGTGCCGGTCTGCCGCAGCAATTGCGCCGCCTGCATGAACAGCGGGTTGGTGGAGCGCGAGGCCAGTTGCGTGGCGTCGACCTGGGGGACGTTGAAATTGGGGCTGGCGTGCGCGGCCAGCACGCGGCCCCGGTCGTCCGTGATCAGGATGCCGCCGTCGCGGCCTTCCAGCGAGTCCGCGGCGAAGCTTTCCAGGTCGCCCAGCGAGACATCGGCGCCGAACACGCCATTGCCTTCGCGCAACGCGCGCGACAGCGTCAGGCCCAGGCCCTGCAGCGAGTCGTAGACGTAGGGATCGGTGATGTGCACGCCGGGTGCGGCCAGCGCGCTGTCGTACCAGGGACGCGAGCTCGGCACATAGGTGGCCGCGTTGACCTGCGCGCCCAACTCCTTCTCGTTGCTGGCCAGGAAACGGTACGTCTCGGTACGCGCGGCGGGATCGATCAGGCGGATGGCGTAGAACGTGCCCGCCGGCGCATGGATGCGGTCGGCGATACGGATGTCGCCGCGCACGCCGATCACCTGCAGGAACGCGCCGTCGCCGAAACCGTAGTACAGGCTGTAGATACGGGGATGCGCGCGCAGGGAGGCCATCAGCGCGGGCACCAGCGTGGTCTCGTTGATCCTGCCTTCGCTCAGCACCTGCCGCGGCAGCAGCACCGACTGCGCGTCCACCACGCTTGCGGCGTTGGTCAGCACGGCCTGCAACTGGTCGGCGTTGCGCTGGGCGATCAGCGAGAACACCGTGCTGGCGCTGTCCTCGGACAGCTTGCGCAGCTTGGACATGGAGAACACGATCATGACCGTCGTCAGTGCCAGCACGAACGCGCCCAGCAGCAGGGTAGGCAGCAGGTGAAAGCGGACTTTCATGAGGTGATTTCCTACGCGAGGACGCTGCGGACGATCCGTGCTGTGATGCCTCACGCGATCGTAAACGATAGTGTGGGAATTAGACACTGATCGTTACAGTGAGGCGAAAATTTGCTCTCGTGGGAATTGCCTGAGACGGCAACCTGCACCAGCGTGGTGCGGGCATGGTGGGAAAGGGAACTTGACTGCGCCGAGCGGGCAGGGACAGGTGCGCCGGGCATCGGCGGCCCGGCGGTGCGGCATGGCCCGGCCGTTGGGATCAGGCCATCGGAGCGATCAAACCGCCTCGATCGCGCGGGCGATGGCCAGGCCGGCCTCGGTGGTCGAGGCGCGGCCCCCCAGGTCGGGGGTGACGTCGCCGTCCAGCAGCGTCTTCTCGATGGCGCGCAGGAGGGTGTCGTGCGCCTCGCGGTACTTGCCCTCGCCGTGGCCCAGGAAATCCAGCATCATCGCGCCCGACCAGATCATGCCGATGGGGTTGGCGATGTTCTTGCCGTAGATGTCCGGGGCCGAACCGTGCACGGGCTCGAACAGCGAAGGGAACTTGCGCTCGGGGTTCAGGTTGGCCGACGGGGCGATGCCGATGGTGCCGGTGCACGCCGGGCCCAGGTCGGACAGGATGTCGCCGAACAGGTTCGAGGCCACCACCACGTCGAAGCGTTCCGGGCTGAGGACGAAGCGCGCGGCCAGGATGTCGACGTGATACTTGTCCCAGCGCACGTCCGGATAGTGCTTCGCCATGGCTTCGACGCGTTCGTCCCAGTAGGGCATGCTGATCGAGATGCCGTTGGACTTGGTGGCCGAGGTCAGGTGCTTCTTGGGGCGGCTTTGCGCCAGGTCGAAGGCGTACTTCAGGATGCGGTCGGTGCCGCGGCGCGTGAAGATGGACTCCTGCAGCACGAATTCCTGTTCGGTGCCCTCGAACATGCGGCCGCCCACCGACGAATATTCGCCTTCGGTGTTCTCGCGCACCACGTAGAAATCGATGTCGCCGGGCTTGCGGCCGGCCAGCGGCGAGGGCACGCCGGGCATCAGGCGCACCGGGCGCAGGTTCACGTACTCGTCGAACTGGCGGCGGAATTTCAGCAGCGAGCCCCATAGCGAGATATGGTCGGGCACCGTGTCGGGCCAGCCCACCGCGCCGAAGAACAGCGCCTCGCAGTCTTTCAGCTGGTCGTACCAGTCGGGCGGCATCATGTCGCCATGCTTGGCGTAGTAGTCGCAACTGGCCCAATCGATGTGCTTGAGTTCCAACTGGATGCCAAAACGCCTGGCGGTGGCTTCCAGCGCGCGCACGCCTTCGGGCATGACTTCCTTGCCGATTCCGTCTCCGGGAATGACTGCGATCTTGTGAGTTTTCAAGGCGACCTCTGGTTGTGGTGCGGACAGTAGGGGGATGCAAAAAGCAGGGCAGCGGGCCATGCGCCGCGGGCGGATCCATCATAAACGCACCCGTCCGGGCAACGCGCGGCGGCTTGCGCTTACAATCTATGTCTCGATTTTCTAGGAGCATCGCGCCATGCGCTATCTCGTCTGGGCCCTGCGGCTGCTGGTTTTCGTTGCGGTGTTGATGTTCGCCCTCAAGAACACCGAGCCCGTCGCCGTCAAGTTCTACGCCGATTACGTCGTGCAGAACGTTCCCTTGATCGTGGTGATGCTGGCTGCCTTCGTGGTCGGCGCCCTGTTCGGCCTGCTGCTCAGCGTGCCTGCCACCATGCGCCGCCGCCGCGAGGCCATCCGCCTGCGCCGCGAGGTCGATCGCCTGCAGGCGCAGGTGAACGGCGGCCCGGCGCCCGCCCCGGCAACGGTTGCGCCCGAGTCCGTGGCGCCCATGTCGCCGCTGTAAGCGGCCTTTCGCCCTGTCCGTCTGATTTCCCGCACGAGTCCGAAACGTGGATTTTGAACCCTGGTGGTTGATTTTCCTGCCCCTGCTGTTCGCATTGGGCTGGCTGGCGGCGCGATTCGATTTCAGGCAGATGCTGCGCGAGACGCGCACGCTGCCCGATTCGTATTTCCGCGGCCTGAATTTCCTGCTCAACGAAGAGCCTGACCGCGCCATCGACGCTTTCGTCGAGGTCGCCAAGCTCGATCCCGAAACCACCGAGCTGCACTTCGCGCTGGGCAGCCTGTTCCGGCGGCGCGGCGAGATGGAGCGCGCCATCCGCGTGCACCAGAGCCTGCTCAACCGCTCCGACCTGGCGGTGGCCGACCGCGAGAATGCCCAGCACGAGCTGGCGCAGGACTTCCTGAAGGCCGGCATGCTGGACCGCGCCGAGAACGCCTTCGGCCAATTGAAGGACACGCGCTATGCGCTGCCTGCGCTGCGCTCGCTGATCCGCATCTACGAGTCCGAGCACGACTGGGGCCGCGCCATCGAGGCCGTCAAGAACCTGCAGGCCCTGGCCGACGAGCCGGTGCCGCAGATCGTGCATTACCATTGCGAACAGGCCCAGACGGCGCTGGGCGCCAAGCCGGCCCCCGATCTGGAAACGGCCCATTCCGCGCTGGACGCCGCCGACAACGCCGCGCGGTCCGCCGAGCAGGCCGGCCATGCGCCCAAGGGCGGCCGGGTGCGCATCGCCATGCTGCGGGCCAGGCTGGCGGCCATCGAGAACGATCCCAAGGCCGAACGCCTGTACCTGGGCTCGGTGCTGTCCGATGCGCCCGAGTTCGCCGGCCTGGTCGCCGAATCGCTGCTGGCCAACTACCGCAATGCGGGCCAGCCGGCCGAGGGCCTGGAAGCCCTGCGCCGCCAGTACGAGCGCCATGCCTCGCTGGACCTGTTCAACGTGGTGTTCCGCGAGCTGCGCGTGCAGCAGGGCGGCGGCCCGGCCTGGACCTTCGCCCGCGAGGCCATGCGCCACCATCCCTCGCTGCTGGGCCTGGACCGGCTGCTCGAAGCCGAACTGGCCACGCCGGCCGACGCGCCCAAGGATGCCGCCGTGCCGGGGGGCGACCTGGGCCTCTTGCGCAGCCTGATCCACAAGCATACGCAGCGCCTGGACCGCTATTCCTGCCGGTCCTGCGGCTTCCAGCCGCGCCGCTTCTACTGGCAATGCCCCGGCTGCAACGCCTGGGAAACCTACGCACCGCGCCGCCTGGAAGAACTTCAATGACCCTGCAATTCCCCACCGCCGCCGTCAGCCGCTGCCGCGTGCTGGTCGTAGGCGACGTCATGCTGGACCGCTACTGGTTCGGCGAGGTCGACCGCATCTCGCCCGAGGCCCCGGTGCCCGTGGTGCGCGTGGCGCGCCGCGAAGATCGCCTGGGCGGCGCCGCCAACGTGGCGCGCAACATCGCCGCGCTGGGCGCCAAAGTCACCCTGGTGGGCGTGGTCGGCGCGGACGAGGCGGGCGACCGCATCGCGCGCATGTCGGCCGAGGCCGGCGTGGATGCCGACCTGATCCGGGATACCGAGCATCCCACCACGCTGAAGATGCGCGTGCTGGGCCGCGCGCAGCAGTTGTTGCGCGTCGATTTCGAACAGCATCCCGAGCCGATTGCCCTGGATGGCATCGACGCCGCCATGGCGCGCCATGTTTCCCGCCACGATGTCATCGTGCTGTCCGACTACGCCAAGGGCGCGTTGGATCGCGTGTCTTCCCTGATCGCCCTCGCGCGTTCGGGGGGCGTGCCGGTGCTGGTCGACCCCAAGGGCGACGATTACGCGCGCTATCGCGGCGCCACGCTCGTCACCCCCAACCGTTCCGAAATGCAGCAGGCCGTGGGGCGCTGGAATACGGAATCCGAACTGACCGACCGCGCCCAGCGGCTGCGCGCCGAGCTGGATCTGGAGGCGCTGCTGGTCACGCGCTCCGAGCAGGGCATGACCTTGTTCCATGATGCCGGCCGCGAGCACGTCGATGCGCAAGCGCACGAAGTGTTCGACGTGTCCGGCGCGGGCGACACCGTGCTGGCCACGCTGGCCGTGATGCGCGCCGCGGGCCTGCCGTGGCTGGACGCCATGCAGTGGGCCAACCGTGCCGGCGGCATCGTCGTCGGCAAGCTCGGCACTTCCATCGTCACCGCCGAGGAATTGGCAGGAGAATCGACATGATCATCGTCACCGGCGCCGCCGGTTTCATCGGCAGCAACATCGTGCGCGGTCTGAACCGCCGTGGCATCCAGGACATCATTGCCGTGGATGATCTGACTGAAGGCGACAAGTTTCGCAATCTGGTGGATTGCAGTATTGCGGATTATCTGGATCGCGACGATTTTCGTGCGCGGGTGCATAGCGGCGATCTGCCTGAAATTCAGGCCGTGTTCCATCAGGGCGCCTGCTCGGACACCACCGAGCGCGACGGGCACTACATGATGGACAACAACTACCGCGTCACGCTGGAGTTGTTCGAGTTCTGCCAGGCGCGGAAGGTGCCGTTCATCTATGCCTCGTCGGCGGCCGTGTATGGCGGGTCGTCGGTGTATGTGGAAGAGCCGGCCAACGAAGGGCCGTTGAATGTTTACGGGTATTCGAAGCTGCTGTTCGATCAGGTGCTGCGGCGTCGCATGCAGGCTGGATTGACCGCGCAGGTGGTGGGGCTAAGGTACTTCAATGTGTATGGGCCGCATGAGCAGCACAAGGGGCGCATGGCGTCCGTGGCGTTCCACAACATGAACCAGTTTCTGGCGGAAGGGCATGTGCGCCTGTTCGCGGGGTGGGATGGGTATGTGGACGGGGGCCAGAGCCGGGATTTCATCTCGGTGGAGGATGTGGTCGCGGTGAATCTGCATTTTCTGGATCATCCCGAGCAGTCTGGTGTGTTCAATTGCGGCACGGGGCGGGCGCAACCGTTCAATGATGTGGCGGCGGCTGTGGTGAATACGCTGCGTGCGGAGCAGGGCGAGGTGGCGTTGCCGCTGGATGAGCTGGTGAAGGCCGGGTTCATCCGGTATATCGCGTTTCCGGATGATTTGAAGGGCAGGTATCAGAGCTATACCCAGGCGGATGTCACGAAGCTGCGCGGGGCGGGGTTTGCGGCGGCGATGCGGGATGTGACGGCGGGGGTGGGGGAGTATGTGAAGTATTGGCGGGCGCGGGGTTAGGGTTCCTGCGTCGGCGGCCGGCATCTCGACGAATAGGCCGGCCGTGAGCCCGCGGGAATCCGCACCGCTACTCCTTGATTGATAGGCGCCTTTTTGCGCCTAAAAAACGCCACGACCGATCTGGTCTGGTCGATTGAAGGCGTTCTTAAAGGGCGGGCATCGCCCTCGCTTCCGGTGCTTCCATCGAGGCCTGATTTCTCGACGACTCCCGTGTTTGGGTTGCGCGTCAATTCTCTGTTCACGTCGCCAATGACGCGCGGCCCGCTCCTGGTACGGCGTTGGGCTGTGAGGCCGCTGCGCCTCGTCTCTTGCGTTAATTCCCGGACTTAGTGATCGATCTTGCGCGAGCTGACTTCATGTCTTGCCTCGAGGGACTACGATTGAGTCACGCGATTCTGTCATCTAAACTTAATTCTTTCATTTGCCTTTCGTATTACCATCGTCCGTCTTTTTGGTGGGACTACCTCATTGTCCCTTGGCCGCAGGCTCTTCCAATCTTTCTGGATGAGTGTCCAGGCAAATGTCGTGGCTATGATTCCTGTCAAATTTTATAAAGCTCTAATTTTTTAGGGCGGCTGGGTAAAAAATGCCATATATCATTTCAACCAGTGTTGATGAAAATAGCTCGGTAAATAAAGAGTTTGATCCTGATATGGATGATCTCGTAAAACGAGATTTGATATTTGCGGCGTCTCTGGATGGCGCTATGCGCGAGAAAATACCTCGCGTCCTTCGGGTGGATGAACGGCCTGTAACGGGAGGAATCCCTTCCATCATTGGATGGAATATCGGGCCGTTCTTGATATGTCAAAAACTGAAAGATATTATCGAAGAACTGGAGCCTGGTCGGCATGATTTTTTGTCAATAGACCTGAAGGGTATTGATAGAAATATTGATGAAATTGATTACGGAACATATTACTTGATTGTGTGCCCCGTATTTCTGGAATCTATCCTGATCGAGAAAACGAGGTTCACCAAGGGTATGGGTGAGGTAGGGCGGGAAGCGAGTGCAGGGGCGATTTCATCCAGAGATAATTCCCCTTGTGTATTGGATGGAAATGTTATTGCTGGGCATCATTTTTGGCGGCAAAGTCCAAGCATTGCAAGAACGAAAAACAATCCCGGCAGACGAGGTGTGGTTTATTTTTGCTCTGACGTACTGCAAGAGAGAATCACGTCTGAGGGGATGGATGGGTGGGGTTTTATAAAGTATTGCTCTACGAGCGTTGCTGAGTAGTAATTGTTTTTTGAAATAAATTTAAAAGTAATAATTATTTAAAAATGTCAGATACCTAGTCGGCCCTGAACAATCCCTCTGAGCCTTATTTCATGCGGTTCTTAGGGTAGAGGAGGTGGTGAGGATTTGCAGGATTCGAGATAATAAGAGCCTGTTTTCCTGCAAATTTAGCCGAGGTGCAGATGGGCCCGAAGACGCCAGTAGCCCAGAGCGGTGAGTTGTTTGGATACCCGTTGCGGGATCACATCAACCTGAGGCATCCGATCGTGCAGTTGGGCGAGCGGATCGACTGGCAGCGCATCGAGGCGGTGTGCGCATCGCGTTTCACATCGGTCCGAGGCCGCCCCGCCACGTCGCCGAGGTTGATCGCCGGGCTGCTGTACCTGCAACACGCGTTCGATCTGTCGGACGAGGCCGTGGTGTGGGGCTGGGTGGAGAACCCGTACTGGCAGGTATTCACCGGCGAGACCTATTTGCAGACCGAGCCGCCGATCGACGCGTCGAGTTTGACGCGCTGGCGCACTCGTCTGGGCGAGGCGGGAGTGGAGGAGTTGCTGGCTGCGACCGTGGCGGCAGCCAAGGGCGGCGGACTGCTGCGCGCGGCCAGCTTCAAGACGGTGATCGGCCGGTATGCACATGCGCGGCAGTTCAAGCGGATGAACAAGTCGCTGCGCACGTTGCGTTCGCGCGTGGGCCGGGTCTGGCGGGACATCGACCGGCAGATGGACCGGGTGCAGGAGACGGCGCGGGCCTCGCTGCAAGACCTGATTGGCGCGCACCAAGCGGATTCTGGATCAGCGCCCGAAGGACAAGAACAAGCTGTATGCGCTACATGCGCCCGAGGTGGAGTGCATCAGCAAGGGCAAGTCCAGAACGCCCTACGAGTTCGGGGTGAAGGTGTCGATCGCCACAACGCTCAAGAAAGGGTTCGTGGTGGGTGCGCGCTCGATGCCGGGCAACCCGTACGATGGGCACACGCTGGCCGAGGCGCTGGAGCAGGCAGGGATCATTGCCGAGAATCCGATCACGACTGCCGGCATAGACCGCGGCTACCGTGGGGTGGAGGTTCCGGGCGTGCGGATCCTGAGATCCGGCCAGCGGCGCGGGCTGACACGGGGGCTGAAGGTGATGATCAAGCGGCGCAGCGCCATCGAACCGATGATCGGGCACATGAAGGCCGATGGCAAACTGGGCAGAAACTGGTTCAAAAGCGCGCTGGGCGATGCGGTCCACGCCGTGCTGTGTGGCGCCGGTCACAACATCCGCCTGCTGCTGCGCCGGCTACGGCGTTTTTGCGCCCTCATTCTGGCGCTTGCATCGCGCGGATTTGCTGCCATTACCTTCTCGCCGTCCCTGTGACGGCAAGCGCACATCGAGCCAATATCCGTTTAGGCCGATTTTTCAGGGCCGAATATTTAAAGAATTTCGAGGCGCTTCATGAATCAAAATTCAAATTCAACCCGCGATTATTTTATGCTGACGATGGAGTCGATCGGCCTATCTAGCACGCCAGCACGGGTCTGGGTAAACGAGGAGAGCATCCTCTCCAGCACTCGTCTCGGACAAGGCCCGTTCCGGAATCTGAAATTCAGTGAGACTCCTCGATTTGTTTTTGACCGAACCGGGCGGCGTGGCCGTCTGTGGGACGCATACATGGTCAGTATTTTTGGCTGGCTTGTTTCGGATCGCCTCAAGACACTATTAGAACAGTCTCACCTGGGGAAGATGGCATTTCAACAGGTAGACGTCGAGTACAAAAAATTCGAAGCACCTGGGCCGGATTACTGGCTGTGTGATTTCGTGGAATACCTCGATTGTGTGGACGAAGATAAGTCGGACATCGATTATCAGCATGACGCACCTGTCAAGAATTATCTTGAATTGCGCAGTGCTGTTATAAAAGAAGATGTTGTCGGGCAGCGGCATGTATTCCGGCTGCAGCATGCCACGCTGAAAACAATCGTGGATGATGTCTTCGTCGGCGCGATACGTTCCGAAAAAGTGACTGGTTTCGATTTTCAAAAGATCAAAAAGTGATTGATTAATTTTGGATGGGAGTTGGTCATATGGAACGGGCAGTCATGGAGCGCCACCACGCTCTTCAGCAGAGCGTCAGTGAAAAAGTCCTGTTCTACAGTCGCTGATTCAAGCAAATCTGTACGAAGTGGATGCCAAGGAAAACTTGCTTTTCCTGCCTCGGAATGCGGACATCTCCAGGGCTGCTGGAGTGCCTATGCATGAAACCAATCACAAAGCCATCGAACTGGCCCAGCAGGCAGTCTTCGACAAATTCGGTGCCCGGTTGACGCCTTCGGGCGTGCCGTACGCAACCTTGATGAAATGCCGGATGCTCTCCTCAGTCCATCCGAGCTTGCGCTCAAGTCACAGGTTTTCGCGGAAGCCAGCCAACTCGCCGTGGATCTGCGGAACTACACCAGCAAAGCCATCGTCGACGGCAATCTGGTCCTGACGGCAGGCGATCCGAAGTATTCGTCGTTAAGGAAAGTCTGATCAACCCGACCCTGGCGCGGACTTCAAGTCCGCGACGCGCTTGGCTTTCAACATGCGAAAGAAATGACCGATAAAGCGGCTTATTTCGGCCTGCTTACCGCAACCCGGCCCTTTCGGGGCCATTGGGCGCCTCATGGACGCACCTCTCCCATCGCGGCCAGCAAATGCGTGCGCGCCATCCACAGGTTCGACAGCGCAAACAGCGTCTTCAACTGCGCAGTGTTCTTGGCCAGCCCACGATACGGGTCTTGGTATAGCCGAACTGCCGCTTGATGACCTGGAACGGATGCTCCACCTTGGCCCGCAGGCTGGCCTTCATGTGTTCGATTTCGACCTGCGCTTTCGCCAGGCTTCGCTTCATCTGAGCGATCTTGCTCGGGCGCATCGCGATGAACCACTGCACGTCTCGGCCCTGGTGCTCGTCACGCTTATCCACACCCTGGTAGCCCGCATCGCCGAACACCAGTTCCTCTTCTCCGTGCAACAAGCCAGCCGCCTGCGTCACATCGGCCGCGTTGGCCGGCGTACCCACCACCGAATGCACCAGCCCCGTGTGCAGATCCACGCCAATATGCGCCTTCATCCCGAAGAAGTAGGTGTTGCCCTTCTTGGTTTGATGCATCTCAGGATCGCGTGCGCCCTCAGCGTTCTTCGTCGAACTCGGCGCCTCGATGATCGTGGCGTCCACGATCGTGCCCCGGCGGACCATCAATCCATAGTCCTGCAGCAGCAGGTTCACTCCTTCGAAGATTTCCTCCGCGATGTTTTGCTTCTCCAGCAAATGCCGGAAATTCAAGATCGTCGTCTCATCAGGCACTCGGCCTGCCGGCAGCTTCGCGAACTGCCGGATCGACAAACTGTCATGCAGCGCATCTTCCATCCCCGGATCGCTCAGGTTGAACCACTGCTGCATGAAGTGAATCCGCAGCATCGTCTCGATCGGATACGGCTGGCGCCCAGGCTTGCCTGCCTTCGGGTAATGTTTGGCGATCTCGCCTGCAAGATAGTCCCACGGCACCGTACGCTCCATCTCGCCCAGAAACTTCTCGCGCCGCGTCTGCTTGCGCTTGCCGCTGAACTCCGCTTCCGAAAAACTCAGTTGGCTCATGACTGACTCTTCAAAGACTGGTGCCTGAATTATGGCTCACGGGCAGCGTTATTCAGAGCGTCCTTTAAACGACCCTCGAAGGCCGGACAAGTAGTCCGGCCTTTTTGTGCCTGCTTCGATTGGGTAGAGGAGTATTGAATGACTGGCCCACGGGTCGTTGTCTGATTTCTGTGCTGGTTTGCAAGTGCTGACTCGGTTCGCGCTCTCCAATAGCGCAGCCCGGCTGCATGAGTGATGCTGCACTTTCCGAGCGAAGTATCCCTACCCATCACGGGCTCCGCCATGCCGGAGGAGCAATTCTTCGGTGAAAAGCGGCTGTCACGATAAATTAATTCTTTCGTTCAGCTTTCGATGTATCATTTTTGTGTCAAAAAGTACCTTGAGGTCACTTTTTGCACAGAATGGTGGTTTGTCGGGGTTCTGCCATTCGCTGCGCCATTGGCATATCTCCACCCCTGTTGCATGGAATTGGCAGTGAAAGAGGCTTGGAAGCAACTCAAGTATATGTACGTGGGTTTTGTCGCGTATGTCCTAACAGGATTTCTATCGATTCTACTGGGCTGGCTGATCAAGGATCTTCCTGGCGTCAAGGACACGATCCGTGTCATCTCAGGCTTCGTCAAGGCCGTTGCGCAGATGGAGGCAGTATCCGGAGTCAGCGGTGTTGAGCCTGCGCCATTTCAGGTGGCCCTGATATACGCAGCCCTTTTCTTTTTTGTTGTGTCAGCCTGGCATGTCTATGTGGGGCTTGCGATTCCTTCCGCCCGGGCCAGCTTGATTGAATCCATTCGAAACCCTGAGAACGGATCTTCTCCAGGCCGAGCCAAGACCTTCGCGATAGGAATGGTCCAGATCCTCTCCTGGTTCATCTTCCCTGTTTATTTCTATACGCGCGGCGCCTCTGGGGTGACCTGGCAATCCGGTGTCATGCTGTCCCCCTCATTTTTCTCGATCTCGCTGATCATCCTGCTTTCAGCCGTTTCTTCGTTGTTCTTGATTGTTGGTCTATTGAATATATATGTCTGCTTTTCCGTTAGGAAGAGCGAGGAGAAGTAGATGGTTAGTACGACAGTGCAGTCGTTCACGCTGGATTTTGTGGTGGCATTGGGAACCAAGCTGAGCGAGGATATCCTCTCCGTTGCGGAAAAAGAATTAGTAGCGGGCTTCAAGGCTGCTGGGGATGACGTCGCGGGATTATCGGCTAAGTTAGGTATCCCTATAAGCTATCTGTCGATCAAGCCTGTCAAGATAGCCACCGGGAAGGCTGGTGATATCGTGAAGATAACTATAGAGATCCGTGCGGGAAACCCGGAAAAAGTCGTTGGTGAAATTATTGGTGCTGGGGTGGGAGCTCTCGTAACGCCCCTGATGGGCGCGGGCACCGCCGGTGTGCTCACGGTCGCACGTGTCCCCTCGTCCATCTCAAAGGTCGTTGGTGCTGGCGTCGGAATAGGCCTTGGAATCGTGGTCGGTGATGCGGCCAAGGATTCATGGGAGAGCTCCATGTCCAAGACTTCCGAGGGGCAGTGGTTTACCACTGCTGTCGGTGATTTTTTCCAGATGAGTCTCAAGAAGACTCCCGGGATCCGGTCAGAGACTGGCAGCTTGGCGGATGCGATGGACCTGCCGCCATTGCACTTGACTCCGCACTCCAGCTTGGTCTTCGATGTGTCGGATGGGACGTACAAGAATCTTTATAACAGCGCCCCTATGCTGGAGCCTATTTCTGTTATAGGAGAGCACCTGTATGTCGTGAAGGCCGGAGATTCTCTGTGGTCTATCGCCCAGGAGAATGGCTGGAGTTTCGATGCGCTGCTTCAGGCAAATTCGCATCTGGCTGATCCAAACTTCATTCTCCCCGGGCAGGATATCTACGGGTTGCCTCCCGCTACTGTCCAGAACACTGTCAATCTTCAGACATCCACCAGCCCGACACCAGCGTCCAATCCTGTTGCCTATGCGACGGACGCACCCAACACCAACGGCATTTTCGATTCCAGCGGTTCTTACGTAGCCACGATGAATCCGGCCATCCTGAATCAAGGGACTGGCTATGCCGCGGCATTGATCGGCGCAACCGGCACCGGTGGTTTCAGGCCTGGTGCCATGAACGTCTCCAATACTGACAGCCTTGCGCTGGACATACAGCGGGTCACCGATGCGTTGACTCGATTTCAAAGCATTGACGAGATCACCGCTCAGGTTGCGAGCGGCGCCAGCATCCTGACGAACTATGGCATTGGGAACAAGTTCATCCCTGCTGATCCGATCATTCTCGACCTGAATGGCGATGGCGTGAAACTATCCAGCTTTGCGGATAGTACGGCCTTGTTCGATATCGACAATGACGGCGGCAGCCGTGAGCATACCGGTTGGGTTGCTGCGGCGGAGGCCCAGACCGATGGCATGCTCGTCCATGACCTGAATGGTGACGGACGGATCAATGGCATCCAGGAAACACTGAGCGAGTACTACAACGGCGTTGCCGGGACCGGTGGCTCCGCCGGTACGAAACCTTACTCGGATGGCTTCGCCGCGCTGCGTGCGTTGGATTTGAATCAAGACGGTGTTTTCAGCAGCCAGGATGCGGCTTGGTCGCAGTTGGCCGTCTGGATCGACGCCAACGGTGATGGCCTGTCTTTTGTCGATGCGAACGGAAATGGTATCAAGGATGCAGGAGAGGTTTCGGAGCTTAAGATTCTTTCCGAGCTGGGTATTTCTTCCATCAACTTGTCGACCACCGCGCAAAGCGGTTTGGTGAATAGTGGCAACGAGGTACTTGCGACGGGAGGCTTCACACGCAACGGCGCAGTGCATACCGCCCAGGCTGTCCGGTTCATCGCCAATCCGAATGGCACGCAGTTCAGCAAAGGGCTGAACGGCACGACGTTGATGACCGAAGGGAACGAGTCGGGAAGCGTGATTCGCAGCTATGTGAGCGAAGTCAATACCAATCAGCAATTGAGCGCTACCGCGCTGAATGTACAGAATATCTACGCCGGCGGCGGTGACGATACTTTGTTGGGAAACAGTGGTTCAAACTGGCTGTCGGGAGGGCTCGGCAGTGACACGTTCGATGCTGGTGATGGCGATGACGTACTGCTGATCGATGCCGATGACCTTGCGGCCAACATCAATGCCGGCGCTGGCATTGACGTCGTTCAGGTGGTGGGGGATAGGGGGGTATTGTTCGACATGGCCCGGGCCCAAGCCGAAGTCTTTGTGGGGGGCGCGGGCGACGATTTTGTTTATGGAGGTGGTTCGCAGTCCGTGTTCCTGCGTGGCGGGGGCGGTGCGGATACGCTGATGGGAGGCGCCGCAAACGATGTGTTGTCGGGTGAAGATGGCGATGACCATCTTTCCGGAGGTGCTGGCAATGACCTGCTCAGAGGCCACCGCGGGCGGGATCGGCTGGTGGGCGGCACCGGCGATGATGTGTTGGACGGCGGTCTGGAAGACGATTTTCTGGACGGTGGCGAGGGCAACGATGTCCTGATCGGCGGTCGAGGTGACGACGTCTTGCATGGCGGGGCAGGAATCGATGCCGCGCAGTTCGACGGATCGTACGCCGATTATCGAATCACCAAGCTGGATGACAGGACGTGGCGGGTCGTCGATACCCGTGAAGGGCGAGACGGATCGGATACGCTGCTCGATATCGAGACGCTCTCGTTCTCCGACGTCAGCAACGTCAGTTTGACTATTGGCACACCGCTGCCAGTCAAGGATGTCCTGACCTCCAGTGGCTCAGGTGCGCCGCTCAGTCGCACGGGACAGCATTTGATCAGCAAGGCTCAACTGCTTGGCAATGATCGCGATTGGGATAGCGATGTTTCACAGTTGGTCATTACCGCGGTGCTGGAGGCCCAGGGCGGAACCGTCTCCTTGACGGCCAATGGCGATGTCCTTTTCACGCCTGATCCGAGTTTCACGGGTGTGATGAGTTTCAAGTATCGGATTGCGGACGAGAAGGGGGGCGCCACCCAGATCATCAATTCCGCCACGGGTCAGTCCGAGGCCATGAAGGCCGCTGTCTATTTGCACACCTCCGACCTGCCGTCCGATCCGTTGGCGGTCGAACAGTGGTATCTGACAGAGGTGGGCGTGTTGCCGGTATGGCTGGATTACACGGGCAAGGGAGTGCGTATCGGCCAGTTCGAACCCGGCGCGCCGTTTGCCGTCAGCCCGGAAGTTTTTGACTATCGCCATCCTGATCTGCAAGCCAATGCGGACCTGCAATGGCTGAATACGTTGGACAGTCAGGGCGGTAGCGCCGTGCCGCAGAACTTCAGCAACCACGCCACCATGGTGGCGGGCGTAATGGTGGCCGCGCGCAATGGCGTGGGAGGCGTTGGTATTGCCTATGACGCGACTCTGGCTGGACATTACATCCAGGGAGAGGGGCTGGAAGTACCGCAACTCACAGCGGAGCTCACCGCAGCGCTTGCACTGTTCAAGAACTACGATGTGGTGAACAACTCCTGGGGTGCCCAAGGCAATTTTTCGCTGAATGTCGTGCCGCCGGGAACGATTCAGACGGGCATCGTGGATGCCTTGCTGGAGGGGCGAAACGGGTTGGGCACCGCTGTCGTCATGGCAGGAGGTAATGATCGTCAAAGTGGCGCCAATACGAATTACAACGCGTTGACTGCGAATCGTGGCGTTATCACCGTGGGTTCCATCAACGCGCCGGGTGACTTGGGCACCTTGCAGTTGGGAAGCAAGCCCTTTTCGAATCCCGGCGCATCGATTCTCGTTTCCGCTCCCGGCAGCAACATCGGCAGCAGTGGCCGAGAGCTGATTGCGGATAACGGGTCGACATTTGGATCGTCCTATAGCACCAGTCATGGCACGAGTTTCGCGGCTCCTATCGTCTCGGGCGTAATCGCGCTGATGCTGGAGGCCAATCCTGCCTTGGGATATCGCGACATTCAGACAATTCTGGCGATGTCAGCTACCAGCGTGACGGATCCCAATGGTACTGACTGGGCATATAACGGCGCCAAAAACTGGAATGGTGGCGGAATGCACGCCAGCCACGATTACGGTTTTGGCCAGGTCGACGCTCGTGCTGCCGTCAGGTTGGCGGAAACCTGGACTCAGCAGAGCGGGTTGTGGAATGAGCATGTCGTCACTGCACAAAGTGGTGCGCTGAATCGCGTCATCCCCGATGCGTCCAACTCGGGTGCTTCCACCATGTCTACCGGCCTGACCATGGCCAGCGGCGTCAGCCTGGAAAGCGCCCAGATCACGGTGAATCTGGTGCATGCCAATTGGGGGGACCTGATCATCACGCTGATTTCTCCGTCGGGTACGCGCAGCGTGTTGGTTGACCGTCCGGGGAAGGCCCCTGGTAGCGGTGCAGGTGATCGGGGAGATGCGACCTCGGGTACCATGTCGTTCAGTTTCAATACGACTCACGTGCGAGGTGAAGACAGCGGTGGTACCTGGACGCTTCAGGTGACAGACGCGGCGTCGGGCCAGACGGGTACGTTGAAGGACTGGAAGCTGGACTTGTACGGTGCCAACGATAGCGCCGACGATGTCTATGTCTACACCGATGAGTTCAAAACAGCGCCCGGAACTGCGCGGGCGACGCTGTCCGATAGCGATGGCGGTCGAGATGTCATCAATGCCAGTGCGGTCACGGGCAATAGCGTCATCAACCTGAACGCGGGCGTCACCAGCACGATTGCCGGTCGGAGCTTGACGATCTCGGGCGCCATCGAAGTGGCCATGGGCGGCGACGGCAACGATACGCTGACCGGCAACAGCGCTTCCAATGTTTTGCGGGGCGGACGTGGGAATGATGGACTGACGGGCGGTGGTGGTTTCGACTATCTGGACGGCGGCCAAGGTAACGACACGTTGACCGGCGGCGCTGACGCCGATCTGTTCATCATTCGCCGCGATGCCGGTAGCACCGACATCGTTACTGACTTCGATGTGGCATCTGGAATAGAGAAGCTCGTACTGGTGGGAGTCGAGGAGGTTCCGGATTTCTCTGCATTGGTATTGACTCAGTCAAATGCCGATGTACATATTGATCTGAAGCAGGGGCAGAAGCTGATCGTGAAAAATACGACGGTGTCTGCTCTTTCGGAACAAAATTTCGCGTTCATCACCAACGCCAGCCTGCTTGGGGCCTATGTAGATCGCTGGGTGAATCCGTACTATGCAGTCGGAACCGCCGGCAGTGAAAACGTCAATGTCACTGATGTTCGTCCAGTGATGAGCTCGTTCCTGCTGGGAGGCAATGACATTGCTTCCTCGTATTCGCGGGACGATCTGATGGACGGTGGTAACGGTAACGACATTTTGTTCGGCGATAGCAGCACCACGCCAAATGGCGCGGATTGGTTGGAGGGTGGCGCTGGCAATGATCAGTTGTACGGCAAGGATGGTGATGACATTCTGTCGGGAGGCAGTGGCGACGACCAACTGCGTGGAGAGGGAGGTAATGATTACCTCGTCGGAGGGTCGGGTCTGGACTACCTGGACGGGGGCGCTGGCAATGACATCGTGACGTTTGATGGCGATGTCGGCATGGTTGCCGACGGCTCTCCCGCGTACTTGGGAACCCGGGTGGGTGGTGCCGGGGCGGACCGCTTCAAGGTGCTATCCAATGGAGGCGGCAGTCTCGGCCTCTCCGTTGACGGCTCGACCGTGCATGCCAGTAATCTGATTGCGGATTTCAATGTCAGCGAGGTCGGCGAAACAATCGATCTGACAGCCCTGGAATGGCTGAAAGGTTTCGCGGACCTGCGTATTCAGTCGTTCTCGGTCAATGGAATCGTGCTGGCGCAGGTATTGGCCACCAACGGGGAACGGTCCCTCAATCTGACGCTTTACGGCGTGAGCAGTACCCAGCTGCGCCCGGAGCATTTCGTCTTTGCCAATACGACTCCCGGTGAAGTGATCGGTACCGAAGACAATGACACGCTGGTCGGCGACGCTGGCGCCAACACAATCGACGGTCGTGCCGGCGCGGACGTCATGACGGGTCGTACCGGTGACGATACCTATATCGTCGATAACGTCGGTGACATCGTTTTCGAACTGCCTGGCGGTGGCTATGACACGGTTCGTTCCGACGTCAGCTATACCCTGGGCGCTGATGTAGAGGCCCTGGTCCTGACCGGTGCGGGCAACATCAACGCGACAGGCAACGCCCAGCGCAACCGTCTTGTCGGCAACAGTGGCGCGAACGTACTGGACGGCGGTGCGCAGGCCGACGAGTTGGTTGGGGGCGCAGATGACGATATTTATGTGGTTGATGATCAGCTTGACCACGTCATCGAGCTTGCTGGTGAAGGTGTCGATCTGGTGCGTTCGTCCGTGTCCTGGACGCTGGGCCAGAATGTCGAAAATCTGACGCTGACGGGAGCCAACAGCATCAACGCGACGGGCAACGAACTGGCCAACGTGTTGGTGGGCAATGCCGGCAACAACGTGCTGGACGGTGCCGGCGGCAACGATGTCATGCAAGGCGGGCTGGGCAACGACCATTATTTCGTCGACTCGGCGGGAGACATCGTCAGCGAAGCCGCGGATGCGGGCTTCGACAGTATTTACACCTCGGTGAACCTGACGTTGGCGGCAAACGTCGAAGCTGGCTACCTGCTCGGTAGCGCGACATCGTTGACGGGCAATTCCTCGGACAATACGCTGGTGGGCAATGCCCTGGCCAATGTACTGAATGGAGGAGCCGGTAACGACATTCTGGACGGTGGGGAGGGCGCCGATGCGATGAATGGTGGCGTGGGCGACGATACCTACTGGATCGACAATAGCGGCGATACCGTCATCGAGTTGGCCGGTGGTGGCGTGGACAGCATGATGACCAGCATCAGTGTGAATCTGGCTGCGCTGGGTGGCGGGCAGGTCGAGAACGCCGTGCTGATCGGTTCGGCGAACCTGAGCCTGAGCGGAAACGGTCTGGACAACGAGCTGATCGGCAACAGCGGCAACAATACCTTGTCCGGCGGCGCTGGTAATGACCTGCTCGATGGCGGCGCTGGCTTGGATACGATGTCTGGCGGCGCCGGAGACGATGTCTATGTAGTCGACAACGCGGGAGATGTGGTGACCGAGTTGGCGGCCCAGGGGACCGATCAGGTCAATTCCCATCTTGCCGCGTACACGTTGGGTGCCAACATCGAGAATGGCCGCATCATGTCCTCCGGTGTGGCTGATATGACGGGCAATACGTTGGCCAACCTGATCTACGCGGGGGCCGGCAATAACATCATCGACGGCGGTGTGGGTACCGATACCGTGTCTTACCGCTACGCGGCGGCCGGGGTGAACGTCAACCTCGCATTGGCGACCGCACAAAACACGGTGGGGTCCGGCACGGATACCTTGCTGAATATCGAGAATGTGATCGGTACCGATTTCGACGATACCCTGGCAGGTAATGCTGCGGGCAATCGATTGGATGGCGGGCTCGGTGCGGACACGATGGCAGGCGGTACGGGTAATGACACGTATGTCGTGGACGATATCGGCGACATCGTCATTGAGCGGTCCAATGAGGGGACGGATCTGGTCGAGTCTCATCTGATGGCCTACACCCTTGGTGCCAATCTCGAGAACATCCGAATCATGTCGTCCGGTGCCGCCAACGCGACGGGCAACAGCATCAACAATGTGCTTTATGCGGGGGATGGCGATAACGTGCTCGATGGCGGCGCGGGCAGCAGTGATACGGTGGCCTACACTTATGCCTCCGCTGGTGTAAGCGTCAGCCTGGCTACCGCGGGACGTCAGAACACCGGCGGTTCCGGCTGGGACACCCTGGTAAGCATCGAGCGCCTGACGGGTAGCCGATACGCCGACACGCTGACTGGCAATGCCGGCAGTAACGTCCTGAACGGCGGGGCGGGCGTGGACACCATGATCGGTGGCGCGGGCGACGACACTTATTACGTCGATTCCGCAGACGATGTTGTCGTCGAAAAGGCGGGAGAGGGCCGCGATACCGTCTATTCGTCGGCGGCTTCGTACACGCTGGCAGACAACGTCGAGGTCCTGCGCATCATCGCGGCGAATGTCGCCAATGCCACAGGCAACGCGCTGGACAATACCTTGCATTCCGGAACAGGCACCAACGTGCTGGATGGTGCGGGCGGCAACGATACCGTGTCCTACGAGTTCATCACAGGTGCTGTCAATGTCAGCCTGGCGACGACCACCGCGCAGAATACCGGCAATGCGGGTCTCGATACGATCCTGAACATCGAGAACCTGACCGGCAGCGCCCACAACGATATTCTTGCCGGCAATGCTGACGCCAACGTGATCGACGGCGGCAAGGGGGCCGACCAGATGTCCGGCGGCGCGGGCGATGACCGGTACATCGTGGATGACGCGGGTGACACGGTTATCGAGGCTGCTGGCGCGGGCATTGATCAGGTCGATTCCTTCCTGTCGGCATATACCTTGGCCGCCAATGTCGAGAATGGCCGCATCATGGCGACGGGCGCCGCGGACATGCGCGGCAACAGCCTGTCCAACTTGATATATGCGGGCGATGGGAACAATGGCATC
The DNA here is from genome assembly GCF_900078705.1 of Bordetella ansorpii. Lineage (GTDB taxonomy): Bacteria > Pseudomonadota > Gammaproteobacteria > Burkholderiales > Burkholderiaceae_B > Bordetella > Bordetella ansorpii_A. The sequence goes on along the minus strand of NZ_FKIF01000003.1, from coordinate 124,360 downwards.
GTCGGCGGCGGCGGCACGGATACCGTCTCCTATCTCTATGCCAAGTCGTCGGTCCAGGTCTCACTGACGACGAGCGCGGCACAGAATACAAGCGGCTCGGGTATCGATACGCTGGTCAACATCGACTGGCTGACGGGTAGCAACTACAACGACACTTTGTCAGGAAACGCAGGCAGCAATCGTCTGGACGGTGGCGCCGGTGTGGATACGATGGCGGGAGGCGCGGGCGACGATCTGTACTACGTCGACAATCCCGGCGATATCATCATCGAGCATGAGGATGAGGGGGTAGACATTGTCTACTCCAGATCAGTGTCCTATACGTTGTCAAATAACGTCGAGAACCTGCGCATCTGGACGAGTTCCAATGCCAACGCCACGGGCAATGGCCTGGATAACGCGATCTACGCGGGCAACGGCAACAATGTCATCGATGGGGGGGGCGGCAACGATACGGTGTCGTTTCAGTTCGCCGCATCCGCCGTGACAGTCAGCCTGGCCAGCACAGGGGCTCAGGCTACAGGCGGGTCAGGCACCGACACGCTGCGTGGCTTCGAGAACCTGAGTGGCAGCGATTTCAATGACACGCTGACTGGAAACGATGGTGACAACATCATCAATGGAGGCGGCGGTGCGGATACGATGCGCGGCGGCAAGGGCGACGACACCTACTACGTGAACAGCGCCGGCGACAGCGTGATCGAGAATGCGGGGGAAGGTACCGATCTCATCTTGTCATCGCTCACTGCCTACACGTTGAGCGCCAATGTGGAGAATGGGCGCGTCACGTCCGCTGGTGCGGCGAACATGGCTGGCAATGGATTGGCCAACATCCTGTATGCGGGCCAGGGCAACAACGTCCTGGACGGTGCGGGGGGGGACGATACCGTCTCGTACAAGTACTCCAACGCAGCGGTGACGGTCAGTCTTGCGCTTGCTGGCGCTCAGGCAACAGGGGGTTCCGGCAGCGATACGTTGACCAACATCGAAGCCATCGAAGGCAGCGACTACGACGACGTTCTGACCGGCAATGATGGCAGCAATGTCTTGACGGGCGGCGCGGGCAATGACGTGCTGGACGGCGGCAAGGGCGCGGATACCTTGATGGGCGGCAGCGGCGACGATATTTATGTCGTCGACGATGCTGGCGATGTCGTTGTTGAAGATGCCGATGGCGGCATCGACCGCGTCGATTCGTATTCCGCGAGTTATACGCTGGGCGCCAATATCGAGAATGGCCGCATCCTTGCCACGGGCGCTGCAAACATGACCGGGAACGACCTGGATAACGTGTTCTACGCAGGGGCGGGAGATAACGTATTCGTGGGCGGCGGTGGCTCGGATACGGTGTCGTACGAGTACTCGGCGGGCAGTGTGTCGATCTTCCTGGCCAATAGCGGAACTCAGAATACGAGCAGCTCTGGCTTCGACACCTTTGTCGGCATCAATTCCGTCATCGGCTCCCGTTTTCTCGACGTGCTCAACGGCAACGCGGGGAACAATGTGCTGGATGGCGGCGCCGGCGCTGACTTCATGGCAGGTGGCGTTGGAGACGACTTGTACTACGTGGACGAGGCGGGCGATATTGTCACTGAGTACACCGACGCAGGAGTGGACACCATCTATTCCACCGCCGCGTCCTATTCGCTGAACGGCATCAACATGCGATTCAGCCAAGTGGAGAATCTGCGTATCCTGACCAGCGCGAATGCCAATGCCACCGGTAACTCCCTGGCCAACGTGATCTACGCCGGTGACGGCGACAATGTCATGGATGGCGAGGCGGGCAACGACACCCTGTCGTATCAGTACGCCAAGTCTGGCGTGACGGTCAGTCTGGCGACCACCGCCGCGCAGGCCACTGGCGGATCGGGTACCGACACCGTGCTGGGCTTCGAGAATCTGACAGGAAGTGATTTCGACGATACGTTGACGGGTACCGATGCGGACAACATCCTGAATGGTGGACGTGGCCTGGACACGATGCGCGGTGGCAAGGGCAATGACACCTATTACGTAAGCGGTCTCGACGACATCGTGATCGAGGCCGCCAACGAAGGTATCGATTTCGTGTACTCGGCGGCTAGCTGGTACACCTTGACCAGCAACGTCGAGAACGGCCGCATCATGTACTCGGGTATCGCGAGCATGACGGGTAACGAGCTGGCCAATACGATCTACGCGGGCCAGGGCAACAACGTGCTGGACGGAATGGATGGTAACGACACGGTGTCCTACAAGTATTCCGTTGCGGGTGTGGCGGTGAGCTTGGCTGTTGCTGGCGCCCAGGCGACAGGAGGATCTGGCGCCGACACGCTGATCAGCATCGAGTCCCTGGAAGGCAGCGACTACGATGACGTGCTGACCGGCAATGACGGCAACAATACCTTGACCGGCGGAGCGGGTAACGATGAGCTGGATGGCGGTGTTGGCGCCGATATCATGGTGGGAGGTACCGGAGACGACATCTATGTCGTCGACAACGCTGGCGACGTAGTGACCGAGGCTGCCAATGGCGGCACGGACATGGTTCATTCCTATCTCGCCAGCTACACCCTGGGCACCAATGTCGAGAACGGCCGCATCATGTCCAGCGGTTCGGCCAATATGGTGGGCAACACCTTGGCCAATCTGATCTACGCGGGGGCGGGTAATAACGTCATCAACGGCGGCTCTGGATATGACACCGTGTCGTACACCAATGCCTCCAGTGCGGTTACGGTCAGCTTGTTCACCACCTTGGCGCAGAACACGGGGGGCTCGGGCACCGATACGCTGTTGAGTATCGAGCATCTGGAGGGCAGTCGTTTCAACGACACGCTGACCGGTAATGGGTTCTCGAACGTGCTGAACGGCGGGCTGGGCGCCGACCGGATGGCGGGTGGATTTGGTGACGATACGTACTATGTAGACAACGTGGATGATGTCGTCATCGAGCGTGCCGGCGAAGGCACGGATACGGTCTACGCGTCTTTGGCCAGCTATACGCTGCAGGACAACATAGAGAATCTGTACATCTGGACCGTCGGCAACACCACTGCCACGGGAAATGCGCTGAACAACGTGATGTATTCCGGAGCCGGCAACAACATCATCGATGCGGGGGCGGGCAACGATACGGTGTCTTACGAGGCAGCCGCATCGAGCGTGACCGTCTCTTTGATGACGACGGCGGCACAGGCCACGGGCGGTTCGGGCTCGGATGCGCTGATCGGAGTCGAGAACCTGACGGGTAGCAACTTCAACGATACCTTGCGTGGTAACGCCGGCAACAACATCCTGGATGGAGGCAAGGGGGCTGATACCCTGATCGGCGGCGCTGGCAGTGATACGTATGTCGTCGATGATCTCGGTGATGTCGTCGTTGAAGCAGCCAACGAGGGGATCGACCAGGTCAACTCTTCCCTGAGCCGCTATACGCTGGGCAGCAATATCGAAAATGGACGCATCATTTCCTCTTTCGTCGGGCGTGCCAGCATGAAGGGCAACTCTGCGGATAACCTAATTTATGCTGGTTTGGGCTATGACCTGATTCTAGGCGGCGGCGGTGCCGATACGGTGTCGTACGCCTATGCCACTGGAGACGTTGTCGCCAGTCTGGCCGACGTGGGTACGCATGACATGGACGACGCGCAGATCGCGCTCGCTCTGCAGACGGCTTCTTTTACGCAAAGCGACACCCTCATCGGTATCCGCAATCTGGCTGGTGGCGACTTCAACGATGTGCTGACGGGCAATGATGACGCCAATCAGCTCGGCGGGGGTAATGGCAATGACCTGCTGATGGGGGGCGATGGCTCGGATGACTATCTCTTCAATCGGGGAGACGGCATGGATGTCATCGTTGAAACGCCGGTGAGCGGCGACGTCAATACCGTGCATTTCGGTACCGATGTCGGTTACGACCAACTGTGGTTCAGTCAGGCCGACAACGACCTGCAGATCAAGGTGATCGGCACGAACGACTACCTGACCGTGCAGGATTGGTTCAGTGCCAGCGGCCGGATCGGCAGTATCTACGACGGCCAAGGCCGTGAACTGCTCGAAGGCCGCGTTCAGGAACTGGTATCCGCCATGGCGGGAATGACGCCACCGGCCAGCGGGCAAACCAGCTTGCCGCCGAATTACCAGTCGACGGTGGCAACGTTCTGGAAGTAATTCCCAGTCTGCAGGACGCCTGACAACCGGGCCGGATATGTATCCGGCCCGGGTCACTGCTATCGCGAGCTCGGGCTTGGCGAGATACGGCAGCGGAGGGACCGTTCGTGTGCATGGCCCCATGGCTACATGGAAATTCAAGGTTACAGAAGTGAATATAAAAAGAAGAGAGGAAATACACCTTCCACGCAACAGATTCACGTTTGTCGATAAATTCTATTGGTCGTTAAGAATTAATTCTAGAATTTCGAGTTTTTCTGCGATGGCTAACACTGCTGATTGGGCAGGAGAACCTGCTAATTCTGATTCTGGTGGTCCGCAGGGTGGCGAGATCTTTAATTTTCTGGGTTCACAGTAGTGTTCTTTCGAAGAATGCATTCCTGGAGCGATAGTCAGTTTGTTGCCCGGTTGATGGGCTCTTATTGTTCGATCTTGCGCGATTCATGCTCAGCGCATACGTCATTCCCCATGGCTTTGCCGCCTCACCGGCCTATCCCGTCGCTCGAAATTCACCGAGCAGGTCTACGCACACGCAAACCCGCGATGCGACGGCTACGCGCAAGGGCCTGATTTCATGAAACGCCTAGACATGATCTCTGGAGGTCCTCCTCCGGCACCCCCAAATCCGCCTGCCTCTGGTGAGGCCTTGCCACCCGAGTCCGGTCCGCCCCTGGACACCGGCCTGATCTGCCTGGCCATGCTGGCCCGCTATCACATGGTGGCCGTCGATCCCGATCAGTTGGCCCATGAGTTCCGCGTGGATGGCGCGCCGTTCGGCGTCAATGAAATCCTGCTTGCCGCCAAGAAGCTGGAACTACGCGCCCGCTGTGCTTCGATCCGGCCGGCCCGCCTGGGCACCACCCCGCTGCCCGCCATCGCGCTGGATAATGACGGCGGCTTCTTCATCCTGGCGCGCGTCGATGCCGGCAAGGTCCTGATCCAGGATCCGCGCCAGAAGGGCGCTGCCGAGCTGACGCTGGCCGAGTTCGAACAACGCTGGACCGGCGAACTGATCCTGCTGGCCTCCCGTGCCTCTATCGCCGGCGAACTGGCCAAGTTCGATTTCAGCTGGTTCATTCCCGCAGTGCTCAAGTACCGCCGCCTGCTGGCCGAGGTCTTCGTCGTCTCGCTGGTGCTGCAGCTGTTCGCCCTGGTCACGCCGCTGTTCTTCCAGGTGGTGATGGACAAGGTGCTGGTGCACCGCAGTTTCACCACGCTGGACGTGATCGCGATCGGCCTGCTGGCCGTGGTTACGTTCGAAGTGGTGCTGACGGGGCTGCGCAGCTATGTGTTCGCTCACACGTCCAGCCGCATCGACGTGGAACTGGGCGCGCGCCTGTTCCGCCATCTGCTGAACCTGCCGCTGTCGTACTTCCGCGCGCGCCGCGTGGGCGATTCGGTGGCGCGCGTGCGTGAACTGGAGAACATCCGGTCCTTTCTGACGGGCAACGCCATCACCGTGGTGCTGGACTTGATCTTCTCGGTGGTGTTCTTGGCGGTGATGCTGTACTACAGCGTCTGGTTGACGCTAATCGTATTGGCCTCGCTGCCGTGCTATTTCCTGCTGTCGATGGGCTTCACGCCCAGCCTGCGCGCGCGCCTGAACGAGAAGTTCAACCGCGGCGCCGAGAACCAGTCTTTCCTGGTCGAGACCATCAGCGGCATCGAGACGCTGAAGGCCAGCGCGGTCGAGCCGCAATGGATCCGCAAGTGGGACAACCAACTGGCGGCCTATGTGAAGGCGGGCTTTCGCACCACGGCCATCGGCACGGTGGCCAACGGTGGCGTCACCTTCGTCAGCAAGCTGGTCACCGTGGGCACCATGTGGCTGGGCGCCAAGCTGGTGATCGACGGCCAGCTTACCGTCGGTCAGCTGATCGCCTTCAACATGCTGTCGGGCAACGTGGCCGGGCCGGTGATGCGGCTGGCGCAGCTGTGGACGGACTTCCAGCAGGTCGGCATTTCGATGCAGCGGCTGGGCGACATCCTGAACACGCGCACAGAGGTGCATGGGGCGCGGCCGGCGCTGCCGCCAGTACGCGGACGCATCGACTTCGACCAGGTCGAATTCCGCTATCGCCCTGGCGCGCAACTGGCGTTGCGCGGCGTCACGTTGAACATCCAGGCCGGGGAGACCATCGGCATCGTGGGCCGCTCGGGGTCGGGCAAGAGCACGCTGACCAAGCTGGTGCAGCGCCTGTATCAACCGGAACAAGGCCGGGTGCTGATCGACGGCGTGGACATCGCCACCATCGACGCCAGTTCGCTGCGCCGGCAGATCGGCGTGGTGCTGCAGGAGAACGTGCTGTTCAACCGCAGCATCCGCGACAACATCGCGCTGCACGATCCCGGCATGCCCTTGCAGCAGATCATGCGGGCAGCACAACTGGCTGGCGCGCACGAGTTCATCGCCGAGCTGCCGGAGGGCTACGAAACCATGGTGGGCGAGCACGGTGCCACGCTGTCCGGCGGGCAGCGCCAGCGCATCGCCATCGCGCGTGCGCTGTTGTCCAACCCGCGCATCCTGATCTTCGACGAGGCCACCAGCGCCCTGGACTACGAGTCGGAACGCATCATCCAGAACAACATGCGCGAGATCTGCAAGGGCCGTACGGTGATCATCATCGCGCACCGCCTGTCGGCCGTGCGGGACACGCACCGCATCGTCGTGATGGATCGCGGTGCGATCGTCGAGATGGGCCGGCATGCCGATCTGCTGGGCAAGGCGGACGGGCACTACGCCGCGCTACACAACATGCAGCAGGCGTAGAACGATGAAGATGTTGCTATCCGGATGGGGCGAGCTGGCCAAGCGCTACGGCTCGGTGTTCGCGGCTTCATGGGCCGAACGCAAGAACTGGGAAGGGACGCGCTACCAAGCCGCCGAGGCGGAATTCCTGCCCGCGGCATTGGCGCTGCAGCAGCGCGCGGTCTCGCCCGCGCCGCGCGTGGCGATGTGGCTGCTGATCCTGTTCGCCGTGCTGGCGGTGCTGTGGGCAGTGCTGGGCCACGTGGACATCGTGGCGACGGCGCAGGGCAAGATCATTCCCAGCGAGGGCACGCAGACGATCCAGCCGATCGGCACGGCCACGGTCAAGGCGATCCACGTGCGCGAGGGGCAGGCCGTGCGCGCGGGCGATCTGCTGCTTGAACTGGACGGCACGGTGACGGCGGCGGAAGAACAGCGGCTGGTCAGCGACATGCGCACCTGGTCTTTGCAGGCGGCGCGGGCAGCGGCCATGCTCGATGCCATCGACCAGGGCCGCACGCCCAAGGTGGCGGCCGTGGATGGCGATGCCACGACGCTGGCCGACGCGCAGCGCCTGGCCGAAGGCGAATATGCGGCCCTGCAGGCCAAGCTGGCCGGGGTCGACGCCCAATTGGCGCAGCACCAGGCCGAGCGGCAGTCCACCGCCGCGCTGGTTCGCAAGCTGGAGTTGACCTCGCCCATCGCGCGCGAGCGCGCGGCGGCCTTGAAGGAGCTGGCGGGCGAGCAGTACGTGGCGCGCAGCACGTACCTGGACCGCGAGCGCGAACGCATCGAGCAGGAGTCCGACCTGGTCATGCAGCGCAGCCGCATCAAGGAGATCGACGCGGCCATCGCGCAGGTGCGCCAGCAGCGGCTGACGTTGCTGGCCGATGCGCGGCACGAGAACCTGGATCGCCTGGCCGAAGGCCGCCAGCACGTGGCATTGCTGGAGCAGGATCTGGTGAAGGCGCGTCAGTCGCAGAAGCTGACGCGATTGACCGCACCCGTGTCCGGCACCGTGCAGCAGTTGGCCGTGCGCACGCTGGGAGGCGTGGTGACCGAAGCCCAGCCGGTGATGCTGATCGTGCCGCAGGAAGACAAGCTGGAGATCGAGGCCTTCCTGGAGAACCGCGACGTGGGTTTCGTGAAGCCCGACCAGGAGGCCGAGGTGAAGATCGAGACCTTCCCGTACACGAAATACGGGGTGGTGCCGGGAACGGTGGTCACGGTGTCGGATGACGCGATCAAGGACGAAGAGCGCGGGCTGGTCTACAGCATGCGCATCGCGATGTCGCGCGCGACGGTGAATGTGAAGGGCACGGACGTGCGTCTGGCGCCGGGCATGGCGGTGACGGCAGAGATCAAGACGGGGCAGCGGCGCGTCATCGAGTATTTCCTGGATCCGCTGATCCAGTATTCCAGCGAAAGCATCCGGGAGCGTTGAGGATGGGATTCGCAGGCATTCATGTCGCTGGCTTGGTCCGGCGTGGCGCGGCGGTGTGCGCGCTGGCGCTGCTGGGCGCGCAGGCACAGGCCGCCGGCTTGATGGAGTTCTACGCCCGCGCGCTGGAATACGACCCGACGTATCGCGCGGCGATGAAGGAGCGCGACGCAGGGCTACAGCAACGCAACATCGGCCGCGCGGCATTGTTGCCCAATCTGTCCTATCAGTACCAGACCGGCAGGAACTGGTCTGAGGTCAATGAGCCGGGCTTCTTCGGCCCGGTCACGTCGAACCGCAACTACCGCAGTTATTCGTCGTCGCTGTCGTTGCAGCAGCCGGTGTTCGACTACGAGGCGCTGTCGCGCTACTACTACGGCGTGGCGCAGGCGCATTATGCCGACGCGCACTTTCGCAGCCGCAGCCAGGAACTGGCGGTGCGGGTGGCCAAGGCCTATACGGATGCGTTGTATGCGGCGGACCAGATCGATCTGGTCCGCGCTCAGAAGCGTGCCTATGCAGAGCAGATGACTTTGAACCGCCGCCGCCTGCAGGCCGGCGAGGGCACGCGCACCGACGCGCTGGAAACCCAGGCACGGTATGACCTAGCGCAGGCGCAGGAGATCGAGGCGCAGGACGGGCTGGATGCCGCCTTGCGAGAGTTGTCGGTGCTGGTCGGCCAGGAGGTGCAGGCCGAAGACTTGGCGCCGATGGTGGGAAAGATTCCGGTGCAGGCCCTGCAGCCAGCCCGCTTCGACGAGTGGCGCACGCTTGCGCTGCGTAACAACCCCGAGCTGGAAGCCTTCGAGCATTCGGTGCAGGCGGCGCAGGAACAGGTCGAACAGGCGCGCGCGGGGCATTTCCCGAAAGTCAGTCTGTATGCGTCCGCCGGTCGGCAGAAGTCGAGTTCGGAGTCGACGTTCGAGCAGCGCTACAAGACCGACAGCGTGGGCTTGCAGGTGAGCGTGCCGATCTTCGCGGGCGGCGGCGTGTCGGCCAGCGTGCAGCAGGCCGTCGACAACAAGGAGCGCCTGCGCTACGAGAACGACGCCAAGCGCGAGCAGACGCTCAATGATCTGCGCAAGCAGTTCAACCTGTACAACAGCAGCGCGGCCAAGATGCGGGCGTATCAACTGGCGGTGGATTCGGCGCGCGAACTGACGGTGGCGATGAAGAAAAGCGTGGCGGGCGGCGAGCGCGTCAACGCGGACGTGCTGGACGCGGAGCAGCAGTTGTACGACGCGCTGCGCAATCTGGCGCAGGCGAGGTATGCGTATCTGCTGTCATGGCTGACGCTGCGGTTTCATGCGGGCGTGTTGACCGAGGCGGATGTGCAGGCGGTAGCGGAGCATTTTGTCGAGCCTGCTTTACATGTTACCGACCCCATGAATATCGAGTCCATGCCTCGGGAAAATATGACGATATCGCGGGGAAGTGAAAAATGATGGATTTGAAAGTAGCCGCACTGGCGGCGACGATGCTTTACGCTTTGGCCGTCGGCGGCGCTGCGGCGCAGCCTCCAGCAACGAAGGCACCGGCTGCGAGCCAGGCCAGGGCGGCGAAATGGAAGCCCGAGACATCGGCTTGGACGCTTTGGATGCGGACATGCGGGCAGCATATGCCGGACACTGGCAACGTGCTGCCCATGATGCGACGCGAGGGGTACGAAGAGAATCCTGCGTGGGCGGTGTACAGGTTGGGCGGGCTTCCTGGGCATATCTGGTATGTCCCTGTGCAGTCCCATCAAATGTTGCTTGTGTTGCTCGATAACGGAACCTGCGAAGTATTTCTGCGGCGCGGCGATGTCGATGCGGCCGAACGCGATATGCAAACTTATCTCGATCTGCAGCGGAAGCAGGATTACACGGTAAAGGCAGAGGCAGACTCGGTCGTGCCTGGCCAGAAGAACGCACGCAAGATCATATGTTCCATTGAACAACACCGGCCTACTCTCAAGACCTGGACGCTGGGCGTCAGTCTGATTCGAGACCTTTCCGGTATCAGCGACGACAGGGCCACGCAGGTCATGATCTCGATGGTGCAGGGAAAGGGGGGGAAGGCTCTCGCTTGAACCTGAAAACCATCAAACAGGGCGGCTCGAGCAACTTTCTGATCCGATGACGGTGGTGGTGGCGTGAGGCACGCGATTTTCGGGGCAGACCGCGGCACGCCGTGAATGAGTTGGAATAAGGATATATATCCTCATCCTCTGCCACACCCCAGCCGTCCCCCATTATCGGCATAAACCCCTAATTGACGCCGGTTCGGCGCCTAGGCAATATCTGCAACCATTATTCAGATATATGTCAGGAGTCGTTCTCATGCGCCGTACCTTGCTTGCATTGGCAATCGCAGCCGCTGTCGCGGTTCCCGCGCTCGGCCACGCCAAGACGTTCCGTTGGGCCGCCCAGGGCGACATCCTGACGATGGATCCGCACTCGCAGAACGAGGGCATGACCATCGCGGCCAACAGCTATGTCTACGAACCCCTGGTCGACTACGACGCCTCGTTCAAGGTAATCCCGCGCCTGGCCACGTCCTGGGAGCAGGTCTCGCCCACGCTGTACCGCTTCACCCTGCGAAAGGATGTGAAATTCCACGACGGCGCCGCCTTCACGGCCGACGACGTGGTGTTCTCCGTGCACCGCGCCATGGCGCCCACGTCGAACTACAAGGCCTACACCACCGGCATCAAGGAGGCGCGCAAGGTCGATGACCATACGGTCGAGATCGAGACCACCGCGCCCAATCCCGTGCTGCTGCGCCAGTTGCCCAACGTGTTCATCATGAACAAGGCCTGGTCGGAGAAGAACAACGTCACCAAGCCGCAGGACTTCGTCAACAAGGAAGAGACCTTCGCCGCACGCAACACCAACGGCACCGGCCCCTACATGCTGAAGTCGCGCGAGATCGACGTGCGCACGGTGTTCGTCGAGCACGCCGGCTGGTGGAACAAGAAGGACAAGAAGGGCAACGTGACCGAAGTCGTCTTCACGCCGATCAAACAGAACGCCACGCGCACCGCGGCGCTGCTGTCGGGCGAGATCGATTTCGTGCTGGACCCGGCCGCGCAAGACCTGGAGCGCCTGCGCCGCGAGGCCAAGGTGGTCGAAGGCAACGAGTACCGCACCATCTACATCGGCTTCGACCAGAAGCGTCCCGAATTGCTGTATTCCAGCGTGAAGGGCAAGAACCCGTTCACCGACGTGCGCGTGCGCGAGGCCCTGTACCGCGCCATCGACGTCGAGGCGATCAAGCGCGCGGTGATGCGCGGGCTGTCGGCGCCCACGGGCACGATGATCGCGCCGCAGGTGCATGGCTGGACGGAAGCGCTGCACAAGCGCGTGCCCTACGACATCGAGAAGTCGCGCGCGCTGCTGAAAGAGGCCGGCTACGACGGCACGCTCAGCTTCACGCTGGACTGCCCGAACAACCGCTACATCAACGACGAGGCCATCTGCCAGGCGGTGGTGGGCATGTGGGCCAAGGTGGGCGTGAAGGCCTCGCTGAACGCCATGCCGCGCGCCACCTATTTCCCCAAGGTGCAGAGCCGCGACACCAGCGTGTTCCTGTTCGGCTGGGGCGTGCCCACGTTCGACGCCATGTATACGCTGCAGAACCTGATCCGCACCAAGGGCGAGGGCGCGGATGGCATGTACAACCTGGGCGACTACAGCAACAAGGAAGTCGACGCCATCATCGACCGCGTGAAGACCGAGACCGACACGGCCAAGCGCGACGCCGACATCCACAAGGCGCTGGAGATCCACGCCAAGGAGTTCGGCCACATCCCGCTGCATGACCAGGTGATTCCGTGGGCCATGCGCAAGAACGTCAGCGTGGTGCACCGTGCCGACAACCGCCTGGTCGCCGACTGGGTCAAGGTCGACTGATCCCGTCTCGCTCCTTCCTGCGCAACGGCGCCCCGCGGCGCCGTTGCCTTCCGGTTTCACATCCCCATGCTCGCATTCATTCTTCGCCGCCTGTTGCAGGCCGGCGCGGTCATGCTCACGGTCGCGCTGCTGGCGTTCGTGCTGTTCCAATATGTGGGTGACCCGGTCACCATCATGCTGGGCCAGGACGCCACGGACGCCGAGCGCGTCGAGCTGCGCCACAAGCTGGGGCTGGACGATCCGCCGCCGGTGCAGTTCGCCCGTTTCGTGGGCAATGCCGTGCAGGGAGATTTCGGGGTGTCGCTGCGGCAGAGCGAACCCGTCTCCAGCCTGATCCGCAGCCGCCTGCCCGCCACGCTCGAACTGTCGTTCGCCGCCGCGCTGCTGGCGCTGGTGGTGGGCCTGCCGCTGGGCGTCTACACCGCCCTGCGCCGCAATGGGCTGCTGTCCCAACTGGTGCTGGCGGGGTCGCTGCTTGGGGTCTCGCTGCCGACCTTCCTGATCGGCATCCTGCTGATCCTGGTGTTCTCGGTGCAACTGGGCTGGCTGCCCAGCTATGGCCGCGGCGACACCGTGGCGCTGGGCTGGTGGACGACAGGCCTGTTGACGCCCACGGGATGGAAGCACCTGATCCTGCCGGCCATCACGCTGTCGCTGTTCCAGATGACGCTGATCCTGCGGCTGGTGCGCTCGGAGATGCTGGAGGTGCTGCGCACCGACTACATCAAGTTTGCGCGGGCGCGGGGCTTGAAGCGCCGGGCCATTCATTTCGGGCACGCACTGAAGAACACCATGGTGCCCGTCATCACCATCACGGGGCTGCAGTTGGGCGGCATCATCGCCTTCGCCATCGTCACCGAGACCGTGTTCCAGTGGCCGGGCATGGGCCTCTTGTTCATCCAGGCGGTGCAGTTCGCGGACATTCCCGTCATGGCGGCCTACCTGTGCCTGATCGCGCTGGTGTTCGTGGTGATCAACCTGGCGGTGGATCTGCTGTATTTCGTCGTCGATCCGCGCCTGCGCGCGGGGCTGGGCGGCGCCCGGGGAGGCCATTGATGGGCACCGTATTGAAACGCTGGTGGAACAGCGATCTCTGTTGGTCATGGCGGCACGCGCCGGTCGCGATGGTCGCCACGGTGGTGCTGCTGTTGCTGCTGGCGGGCTCGTTCGGGGCGGGCTGGGTGGCGCCGCACAATCCCTTCGACCTGGCCTCCATCGAGCTGCTGGATGCCTTGCTGCCGCCCGTCTGGGAAGACAACGGCACGGCCAAGTATCTGCTGGGCACCGACAGCCAGGGGCGCGACCTGTATTCGGCGCTGCTGTACGGCATGCGGGTGTCGCTGCTGATCGGGCTGGCGTCGGTGGTGGTGTCGATGCTGCTGGGTATCGTGCTGGGCCTGCTGTCCGGCTATGTGGGCGGACGCGTGGATGCCTTCATCATGCGCGTGGCCGACGTGCAGCTGTCGTTCCCGGCCATCCTGATCGCGCTCTTGATCGACGGCGTGGCGCGCGCCGCCGTGCCGCGCGAGCTGCACGAGGTGATCGCGTTTCCGGTGCTGATCGGCGCCATCGCGCTGGCCGGCTGGCCGCAGTATGCGCGCACGGTACGCGGCTCGACGCTGGTGGAGAAGAACCGCGAGTACGTGCAGGCCGCGCGCGTGATCGGCGTGTCGTCGCCGGCGATCATGTTCCAGCACGTGCTGCCCAATGTGATGGGGCCGGTGCTGGTGCTGGCCACCGTGCACCTGGCCACGGCCATCATCACCGAGGCCACGCTGTCGTTCCTGGGGGTGGGCGTGCCGCCGACCTCGCCTTCGCTGGGCACGCTGATCCGCATCGGCAACGACTTCCTGTTCTCGGGCGAATGGTGGATCACCATCTTCCCCGGCGCGGCCCTGGTGCTGCTGGTGCTCTCGGTCAACCTGGTGGGCGACTGGCTGCGCGATGCGCTGAACCCGAGACTGAACTGAGGCGGCCATGAGCGAATTGCTGGAAGTCAAGAACCTCTCGGTCGAGTTCCCCACGCGGCATGGCGTGCTCAAGGCGCTGGACGACGTGTCGTTCTCCATCGCCCAGGGCGAGGTGCTGGGGGTGGTGGGCGAGTCCGGCGCGGGCAAGTCGCTGACGGGCGCGGCCATCATCGGCCTGCTGGAACCGCCGGGCCGCATCAGCGGCGGACAGATCCTGCTGTCGGGCCGCCGCATCGACAACCTGCCCGACGACCAGATGCGCCGCGTGCGCGGGCGCGAGATCGGCGCGGTGTTCCAGGACCCGTTGACCTCGTTGAACCCGCTGTACACGGTGGGGCGGCAATTGGCCGAGACCATTGTCACGCACCTGCCGATGAGCTGGAGCCAGGCGCGCACGCGCGCCATCGAACTGCTGGCCGCCACGGGCATTCCCGCCGCGCGCGAGCGCATCGATCACTATCCGCACCAGTTCTCCGGCGGCATGCGGCAGCGCGTGGTGATCGCGCTGGCGCTGGCCGCCGAGCCGAGGCTGGTGGTGGCGGACGAACCCACCACGGCGCTGGACGTGTCGATCCAGGCGCAGATCATCGAGCTGCTGAAGAAGCTGTGCCGCGAGCAGGGCGCCTCGGTGATGCTCATCACCCACGACATGGGCGTGATCGCCGAGACGGCGGACCGCGTGGCGGTGATGTATGCCGGGCGGCTGGCCGAGATCGGACCCGTGGCCGACGTGATCCATCGCCCGCGCCATCCGTATACGGTGGGCCTGATGGGCTCGATCCCGTCCATGCGCGGCCATGCCGAGCGCCTGGTGCAGATCGATGGCAGCATGCCGCGCCTGAACGCCATCCCGCCGGGCTGTGCCTTCAATCCGCGTTGCGGCCGGCGCATGCCGCGTTGCACGCAGGAGCGTCCCGAATTGCTGGCCGTGGGCGGATCGCGCGCGGCCTGTTGGCTGCATGATGTGGAGGTGGCGGCATGACGGCCCCCCTGGTTTCCGTGCGCGATGCCGCGCGCTGGTTCGACGTGTCGCAACCCTGGCTGGAACGCGTGCTGGCGCGCAAGCCCAGGCAGATGCTGCGCGCGGTCGACGGCGTGTCGTTCGACATCGCCCGCGGCGAGACGCTGGCCCTGGTGGGCGAATCCGGCTGCGGCAAGTCGACGGTGGCCCGCCTGCTGGTCGGGCTGTATGGCCTGACGCGCGGCGCCATCGAGTTCGACGGCCAGCCCGTGGCGAGCATGCGGGGCCGTTCGGGCCGCGCGCTGCGCCGGCGGCTGCAGATGATCTTCCAGGATCCCTATGCCAGCCTGAACCCGCGCTGGCGCGTGGGCCGCATCATTGCCGAGCCATTGGTCACGCACACGGACATGAGTCCGGCCGCGCGGCAGGCGCGCGTGGCCGAGCTGCTGACGCAGGTGGGGCTCGATCCGGCGGACCAGAACCGCTACCCGCACCAGTTCTCGGGCGGCCAGCGCCAGCGCATCTCGATCGCGCGCGCGCTGGCCATGCGGCCGGAGTTCCTGGTGTGCGACGAGCCGACGTCGGCCCTGGACGTGTCGGTGCAGGCGCAGGTGCTGAACCTGATGAAGTCGCTGCAGCGCGAGCTGGGCCTGACGTATCTGTTCATCTCGCACAACCTGGCCGTGGTGCATCACGTGGCCGACCGCGTCGGCGTGATGTACCTGGGCCGGATCGTCGAGGTGGCGCCGCGCGACGCGCTGTTCGCGCATCCCCGGCATCCCTATACGCGGATGCTGCTGGATGCGATTCCCGACCTGGAAGGCACGGGCAGGCCGCGCACCGCAGTGGCCGGCGAGGTGCCGAACCCCCTGAATCCGCCGACGGGATGCACGTTCCATCCGCGCTGCCCCCATGCCAATGACCGGTGCCGCAGTGAGGTGCCCGTGGCCATGCCCGCCGGGCCGGGCGTGGTGGCTTGCCACGCGGTACAGGAGGGGCGGCTGGACTGATGGGCGGACACTGGCCCGCCTACACCTCCGCCCACTCCCGCAGCAGGTTGTGATAGCAGTTCGTCAGCGCCAGGGTCTGTTCCGTTTCGCCCAACTGCGCGCGCAGCGACTGGATGGCCTGGTCCATGTCGTACAGCGTGCGCCGGTGCTCGTGCCGGCGCACCATGCTCTGGACCCAGAAAAATGAGGCCACGCGCGCGCCACGCGTGACGGGGGTGACGCAATGCAGGCTGTTGGCCGGATACAGCAGCAGGTCGCCGGCGGGCAGTTTCACCAGGTGCTCGCCATAGGTGTCGCGCACCACCAGCTCTCCACCGTCGTAGTCTTGCGGATCGGACAGGAACAGCGTCGCGGACAGGTCGGTGCGCAGCCACCCGGCGGCGTGATGGCGCACCGAACCGTCCACATGGAAGCCGTAGCTTTCCGATGATTCATACCGGTTGAACAGCGGCGCGACCGTGCGCACCGGCAGGGCGGCGGCGAAATAGCGCGGATTGCGCTGCAGCGCGCGCAATACCGCCTCGCCCAGTTCGCGGGCCGTCTCGCCGTTCTCCGGCAGTTGGCGGTTGTGCTTGGCCAGGGCGCCCTGCGTGCCCACGGTGGCGCGGCCATCGATCCAGTCGGCGGCGTCCAGGCGCTGGCGCATGGCGCGAACTTCATCCGGGGACAGGATGTTCGGAATGTGTAGCATCATGGCTGGTCAGGCGTCGCCCGCGCGGCAGCGGGCGCCGCCATGCCGTCAATAGTGGATGTTGGCCGTCAACAATACCGTGCGCGGCGCGCCAGGGAAATACCGGTAGCCGCTCTTGTTGATGGATGCCACGTACTGCTTGTCGAACAGGTTGTACACGTTGAACTGGAAGTCCAGGTTCTTGTTGACGGTGTAGCCGGCCATGCCGTCGAACACCCAGTACGAGCGGGCGTACGCCGGGGTGCCGACCGCGCCGTCGGTGCCGCGTTCCAGCGTGCCCACGTAGCGCGCGCCGCCGCCCACGCGGAAACCGTAGGGCAGGGTGTACGACGTCCAGGCGGAGAAGGCGTGGCGCGGGGTGTAGCTGAGGTTGCCCGAGCCGTCGCTGGTCACCGACGGGCCGTTTTCGACGGTGGCGTGCTGGATGGTATAGCCCGCGGTGGCGGACCAGTTGTCGGTGATCTGGCCGCCGACGCCCAGTTCCAGGCCCTGCACCCGCTTCTTGGCGGTTTGCGCGATGGTGCCGTCCGATTCGGTCTGCACGTCGTTCTCGACGTCGGTGCGGAACAGCGCCGCGGACAGCAGCAGCCTGCGGTCCAGCACTTCCCATTTGGTGCCCAGCTCGGCGGTCTTGGCCTTCTGCGGCTTGAAGTCCGGGCTGTTGGCGTTCGTGCCGTCGGCGGCCAGCTGGAAGGTCGAGCCGCCCGGCGGCTGTTGCGAGACCGCGTAGTTGACGTAGACGTTGCCGTTGGGAGCCACGCGGAACAGGGTGCCCAGCTTCCAGTCGATCAGGTTGCCCGAAGCCTTGGCGTCGATGGTGCCGATCGGCGTGCCGGTCGGCGCGCCCGCGCACGCGACGGCATTGCGGCCGGTGCCGCCGCAAGCGGTGGCGCTGTCGTAGCGCGTGCGGTAGTGGTCGTAGCGTATCCCGCCGTTGACCTGCCACCATGAGTTCACCTCGACCGTGTCGAAGAGGTAGGCGGCCACGGTGTCGGTGGTGCCGTGGGCATCGGCGCCGTTGGCGTGGATGCCGGGGGCGCCGACGCTGCTGTCCGGATCGTACAGGCTGACCAGGGCTTCGGTGGGCGAGGTCCTGCCGTAGTTGTCCTGGGTTTCCCGCGTCAGTTCGAAGCCGGCGCTGATGTCGTGCTTGAGCGGGCCGGTATCGAACCGGGTGGTCAGGTTGGTCTGGTTGGTGAGGATGCGGTTGCTGACGTTCTTGAGGGTCGGCAGGCGAGCCAGGAACCACGTCGAGGGATCGTTGGCGGCGTAGCCAGGCTGCAGGTCCGCCGCCATGAACGAGGTCAACAGGTAGTCCTGCTTGGTGCGCGCGTAGCGCGTCGTGTTGCGCAGCGTCGTGCGCGCGTTGAAATCGTGCTCGAGGCGGACGGTGGCCATGTCGGTGGTCGAGTCGTCGTGGTCCGCATCCGTGCCGTAGAAATTCGTCGGGTTCACGGGCCGGGCATTGGCGAGGAAGCCGACCGAGGCCTTGGGCGCGGAATACCCGGGCAGGCCCAGCGTGGATACGCCGCCATCGGGCGTGTTCGATTGCTTGACGTGCATGACGTCCAGGAACACGCGGTTCTCGGTGCCCAGGCCGAATGCCAGGGACGGCGCGACACCCCAGCGCTGGTTGTCCACGCGATCGCGGCCGGCGGTGTTCGCATCCAGGCCCATGACGTTCAGGCGGAATGCCGAGGTGTCGGACAGCGTCTGATTCCAGTCCAGCGTGCCGCGCTTGTAGCGCGCGCTGCCGATCCCCAGGCTGGCGTCGAAGCTGTCTTCCAGACGCGGTTGCTTGGTGACCAGGTTGATCGAGCCGCTGGGGGCGCTGCGGCCATAGTCCGAGCCGGAAGGGCCCTTGATGACCTCGACCTGTTCGGTGTTGAACATGTCGCGGTGCACGGAGGCGGTATCGCGGATGCCGTCGATGTAAATGCTGTTGGAGGTGTCGAAGCCGCGCAGGTAGATGGCGTCGCCCGTGGCGGTGCTGCCGTTCTCGCCCGCGTAGAACGTGCCTGCGCCCGCCACGTTGCGCAGGGCCTCGGTCAGCGTGGTGGCCTGCTGGTCTTTCATCAGTTGGCCCGTCACGACCTGCACGGTCTGGGTGGTGTCCACCAGGGGTTGCGTGAATTTCGGCGAGCCGAGCTTGTCGGCCTTGTAGGGATTGGCCTCGTCACCGACGACCTTGACGGGGGGCAGCGTGCTGACCGCCGGGGTGTCGGTGGCCTGCGCCTGCGCGGGGCCGGGATGGCCCAGCAGCAGGCCCGCCAGCAGCGAGACGGCGGCGCCCCCGGCCAGGGCGCCGGAAGTCGGGGTGTCGGAAACAGCGGATTTACGGCTCTTGATGTATGGCATGGCGTGGGGGGCGGATGAGGCTCTTGAGCAGGCACCCGTGCGAGCGGCCCTTGGTTTCGTTGGATGTCGTTTTGTGAGGGCGGAAATATAAATAAAAGTAATTTGCATTTACCTGAACGCGCGCGCTGCGCCGCCGGCAGTGTCTCCTTTTTACGACACTTGCTCATGGGATGGCCGGCGCGGGGCGGGCGAGGCGGCGCACCCCCTGGGCGTGTGAACAGGCCCTGCCTAGCGCCGGACTTCGGCGATCACGTGGGCGATGAACGCCTTGCAGGCCTCGGGCAGGGGCCGGCCCGCCAGGGTCTGCACTTCGAAGTGCCGCTCGTTCATCTCGCGGTCGCGCAGCGGCAGGCAGACGACGTCGCCGCGCTTGACGCGCTCGCGGATGGCCAGTTCTCCGCAGAACGTGACGCCGCCGGATGCGGCCGCGAAGGTGATCAGCGCGTCCAGGTGGCTGCTGGTGAAGACGGGGTCATAGACCAGTTGCTGACGGCTGCAACTGATTTCCAGCAACTGGCGCAGCGTGGACGCCCGGTCTGGCAGGGCCATCGGATAGGGGGCGAGCTGGGCCAGCGACAGCGTGCGTTTCCTGGCCATGGAATGGTCGGGCGCCACGACGGCCATGACGGGGGCGGGCGTGCGCAGTTCGACGCGGATGTCGCTATGCGAGGTCAGGCTCAGGGTCAGCCCGATGTCGGCTTCGCCGTCGCGGATGCGCAGGGGAATGTCGTGCTGGGAGACCGCCTGCAGCTCGAAGCGTATTCCCGTGTATTCGCGGCGGAACGAGGCGATCAGCGCGGGGACGAAGCCGAAGGCGTAGCCCTCGGTGCAGACCAGCCGGATGCGGCCCTGGCGCACGCCCCGCAGCGCCAGGATGTCGCCGTTGAGGCGGTCGATGTCCTGCCGGGTGCGCTTGGCGTGGGCCGCCAGCAGTTCTCCCGCCGCGTTGGGCACCATGCCGCGCGCATGGCGCTCGAACAGCAGCGTGTTCATCTCTTTTTCGAGCCGGGCGATCTGGCGGCTGACCGCCGAGGGGGCGACGTCCAGGCGTTCGGCGGCTTCGGTCACGGAGCCGCTGCGCACGACCTCCAGGAAGTAGCGCAGGGCGGGGCTTTGCAGGGTGGAAAGCGTCATGGGGCGTCGTATTCCGTGGCCGGGCCGAGCCGTCAGGGTATTCCCGATAGGCGGGGCGTCTTCTCTCGTAGCATTGCCGATTCGGCAACGATGGATTGTAGTCGTTGAGGTTGTTGCGCCACGCGCGCATGCCTAGGATTACCGGAAGGCTGCCGCCGCGCTCAGCCACTTCTTCGGACCACCACCCTGCTCATGACCGCTACTTTTGCTGCTTATCCTGAAGGCTCGGCCGATGCCGGCGTTCCGACCGACGTTGCGGAGCAGGCTGTCCGGACGCTCGAAGCATTGCGCAGCGCGCAACCCTGCCTCTGGATTCGGCCGGCGCGGCACCGAGGCGATCCCGGGTCCGCGCAGACCGGGTTTCGCGCGGCATGGGTGGAGCAGGCGCAGGCGCGCTTCCAGCGCTTTGCCCCCTTGCTGGCCGAGCTCGCACCCGAAACGGCCGCCAGCGGCGGCATCATCGAATCGCCGCTGCTGCGCGCCGCGCAGATGCAGGCGGCATTGCACCTGCCCACGCGGATGGGGACGCTGTACATCAAGGCCGATCATGGCCTGGCCGTGGCCGGCTCCATCAAGGCGCGCGGCGGTATCCACGAGGTGCTGGAGTTCGCCGAGACGCTGGCCTTGCGCGAGCAACGGCTGCGGCCTGGCGACGACTACCGTGTCCTGAACACCCCCGCCGTGCGCGCCTGCTCCGCACGTCACCGCGTGGCGGTGGGGTCTACGGGCAACCTGGGCATGTCCATCGGCATCGCCGCCGCCCTGCTCGGATTCCAGGCCGAGGTGCACATGTCCGCCGATGCCAAGGCCTGGAAGAAGGCACGGCTGCGTGCGCACGGCGTCAAGGTCATCGAGCACGCCGGCGACTATGCGCAGGCGGTGGCGGCCGGACGCGCGGCGGCCCAGGCCGATCCGTTGACGCATTTCGTCGACGATGAGCGGTCCGCGTCGCTGTTCGCCGGTTACGCCGCGGCCGCGGACCCCCTGTGCGCGCAATTGCGCCAGGCCGGCGTGCGGGTGGACGCCGCGCATCCCCTGTTCGTCTATCTGCCCTGCGGCGTGGGCGGCGCGCCGGGTGGCATCGCCTACGGCCTGAAGCAGCGGCTGGGCGAGCACGTGCATTGCTTCTTCGCCGAGCCGGTGCAGTCGCCGTGCTTCTTCGTGGGGATGATGGCGCAGGACGGCTTGTTGCCCGGACTGCCGGCGTTGCCGTCGGTCTATGACATCGGCCTGCGGAATCGTACCGAGGCCGATGGCCTGGCGGTGCCCAGCGCCTCCGAACTCGCGTTGGCGGAAATGGCCACGCGGCTGGCCGGGGTCTATACCGTCACCGATGAACGGCTGTTCGCCGACCTGCACCGCTTGTACGCCAGCGAAGGCCTGCGCATCGAGCCGTCGGCCGCCGCGGGCTTCAGCGGTCCGCAGATGCTGTGCGGCACGCCGGCGGGGCAGGCGTACCTGCGCGAACGGGGCCTGCTGGCGCACATGCCGCAGTCCACCCACCTGGCGTGGACGACCGGGGGAAGCCTGGTGCCGCCTGATGAATTCGACGCATTCCTGAGCCGCGGCAAGTCAAGCGCGGCCGCCCTCCGAGCGCCCTGAGCGGGCCTCTTTCATCCACCAGTACCTTTCGCACTTCCTGCCATGAACCTTCGAACTCTCTTCGCCGCGGCTGGATTGGCCGCCGCTTGTGTGGCCCACGCTCCCGTCTTCGCGGCCGATTCGTATCCCGTGCGTCCCGTCACGCTGGTCGTGCCTTTCCCGCCCGGCGGCGCGACCGATGTCGTGGGCCGCGTGCTGGCCCAGGGGCTGAGCAAGCAATTGGGCCAGAGCGTGGTGGTCGAGAACCGCGCGGGCGCGGGCACCGTGATCGGCGCGTCCTATGTCGCGCGGTCCGCCCCGGACGGCTACACGCTGCTGGTCAGCTCCGGCACGACCTTCACGATCAACCCGGTCGTGCGCAGCGACCTGGCCTACGATCCCATCAAGAGCTTCCAGCCGCTGGGCATCGTGGCGCGCACCGGCCTGATCCTGATCGCCAATGCCCAGGTGCCGGTGACCGACGTGGCGTCATTCCTGAAGTACGTGAAGTCGCCGTCGCACGAGTCCACGCCCTACGGCTCGTTCGGCAGCGGCAGCACCGCGAACTTCGTGGGCGAGGCCTTCTCGTCGGCGGCCGGCCTCAAGCTCACGCATGTGCCCTACAAGGGCAGCGCGCCGGCGATGACGGACCTGATCGGCGGGCAGATCCCGTTCTCGGTGGATACCGTGGCGGCCGCCTTGCCGATGATCAAGAACGGCAAGATCAAGCCCGTGGCGGTCTCCAGCCCGCGGCGCTCCAGTTTCCTGCCCGATGTGCCGACCTTTGCCGAACAAGGCTATCCGCAGATCGCCATGGACACCTGGCTGATGGTGGCCGCGCCGCGCGGTATTCCGGCCGACGTGAAGACCCGCCTGGAAAAGGCCCTGGCCGCGGTGGTGGCGGATCCCGCGACGCGCGACAGCCTTCAGGCGCAGGGCTTCGAGGTCGGCTTCCAGGATGCCGCGGCCGGCTCGGCCCTGATTGCCAAGGAATTGCCGCTGATGCGTGAGATCGCGCAGCGCGCCAACATCAAGCTGGACTGATTCATCGTCCCGCGCCATGCCGTCTGCCGCGGCATGGCGCGATAACGGAAAGGAGACTCCGAATGCCGTCGAACTCATCCCTGGTCGGCCTGGACGCCATCGAACTGCGGCGCCTGATCGGCACGCGCCAGGTATCGCCCGTGGAACTGCTCGAAGCCTGCATCGAGCGCATCGCGGCGATCAATCCCTACATCAATGCCGTGACCGCCACGGCGTACGAGCGCGCGCGCGCCGAGGCGCGGGCGGCCGAGCAGGCCGTCATGCGCGGCGATGCGCTGGGGCTGCTGCACGGCCTGCCGATGGGCGTGAAAGACCTGGAGCCCACCGCCGGCCTGCTGACCACTTACGGTTCGGCGATCCACCGAGGCAATGTGCCCACGCAGGACGTGACGCTGGTCGCCCGCCTGCGGCAGGCCGGCGCCATCGTCACGGCCAAGACGAACGTGCCGGAAATGGGCGCGGGCGCGAATTCGCGCAACACGGTGTGGGGCGCCACGGGCAATCCGTTCAATCCCAACCTGAATGCGGGCGGATCGTCCGGCGGGTCGGCCGCCGCCTTGGCCAGCGACATGCTGCCCGTGTGCACCGGCTCGGATACCGGCGGCTCGCTGCGCATCCCGGCCGCGAAGTGCGGCGTGGTCGGATTCCGGCCGTCGCCGGGCGTGGTGCCCAGTGTGCGCAAGCTGCTGGGCTGGACGCCGATCTCGGTGGTGGGCCCCATGGGGCGCACGGTGGCCGACGCCTGCCTGCAATTGGCCGCCAGCGCGGGGATGGATGCGGGCGATCCCCTGAGCTATCCGCTCGATCCGCTGTCTTTCCTGCAGCCGGGCCGGGCCGATCTCGGCCGGTTGCGCGTGGCCTATACCGAGGACTTCGGCGTATGCGACGTGGATGATGGCATCCGTGCCACATTCCGCGCCAAGATCGATGCCATGCGTCACCTGTTCCGCACCTGCGACGCGGTGCCGTTCGACATGGCCGACGCCCACGCGTGCTTCGACGTGCTGCGCGCGGAATCCTTCGTGGCGGGCATGCGCGATGCGTACGAGAAGGATCCCGCCAGCCTCGGGCCCAATACCCGCGCCAATTACGAGATGGGCGCGGCGATGAGCCTGAAGGACAGCGCCTGGGCGCAGGCCGCGCAGACCCGGTTGATCAAGCAGTTCCAGTCCGTCTATGCGGATTACGACCTGGTGCTGTCCCCCACGACGCCGGTGTCGCCATTCCCCTGGACGCAGTTGTATGCCGACACGGTCGGCGGGCTCAGGCAGGAGAATTACTACCGCTGGCTGGCCCTGACGTACGTCATCACGCTGACCACGCATCCGGCGATCTCGCTGCCCTGCGGACGCGACCACGAGGGAATGCCGTTCGGGCTTCAAGTGGTCGGCCGGTTCCGTGGCGACCATGATCTGCTGGCGGCGGCCCAGGCAATGGAGCAGGCGTTCGCGGCCTCGGAAGTGCTGGCGCGCCCGCGGCCCGACCTGTCCGTGTTGACCCATGCCGAACCCGCGTTGACGTCCATCGTCACCACGCCGCCTATCCTGGACGGCGCGGGCGGCGGCCAGTCGGTGTCGGCCGTCTGATCGGCTCGGTCCGGCCGATGCGCGGGCGGCGCGCGGCGGCCGGGCGGGTCATTGCGGCTTGGCGAACAACGGCAGGCGCGATTCGATCCGCCGCAGCAACTCCGCGGCGGCCGTGGACAGCGGGCGCCCCAGGCGGGCCATCAGTTGCATTTCCGCCTGCCGCATCAGCGGATGGTCGATGGGTACGAGCACCAGATCGCCATTGGCCAGCTCGGGGCCGCCGCCCAGGTTCGCCATCAGCACGACGCCAGCGCCGCTCAGCGCATATTGGCGCAGCACGCCGAGCGAGTTGGTGGTCAACGCGGGCGACAGGTGGATCTTCTCGCTGAACTCCAGCATGTCCACGATACGGCGTAACCCGTAAGGGGCCGTCATCAGCGCCAGCGGATAGCGCAGCAGCTCCGCGGGCGGGACACCCTTGCGGCGCCGCGCCAGCGGATGCCCCGCCCGGACCAGCACGCCGACGGGAATATGGCGGCGCGCCCGGATGCGGACGTCGGGATGCGAGGGCGGATTGAAGGCCAGCCCGATGTGCGCGCGGTCGGTACGCACCATTTCGACGACTTCGTCGACCGACGCCGTATTGATGCCGATGCGGATGTTTGGAAATTCGAGGCAATAGGGACCCAGCACGTGCGTCATGAGGGGCTCGATCATGCCTTCGCTCAGGCTGATGTCGACGTGTCCCCGGCGCATGCCGCGCAGCGCCTGCAGCCGATCCTGCAGGTGTTCGTGCTGCGCGCGATAACCGCGCAGAAACTCCTCCAGCATCTCGGCGGCCTCGGTGGGCACCAGCCCGCGCGCGCGGCGCTCGAACAAGGGCAGGCCGACCTCCTGTTCGAGCAACTGGATCTGGCGGCTGATCACCGATGCCGACATGTCCAGTTTCTCGGCCGCGCCGCGCACCGATCCGCA
Organism: Bordetella ansorpii; assembly: GCF_900078705.1. Taxonomy (GTDB): domain Bacteria; phylum Pseudomonadota; class Gammaproteobacteria; order Burkholderiales; family Burkholderiaceae_B; genus Bordetella; species Bordetella ansorpii_A. The sequence continues at coordinate 98,869 of NZ_FKIF01000003.1, read as the reverse complement.
CACGATGACTTCGTGCATGTAGCGCAGCCTCGCTTGATTCAGTTCCTGCATGGGGCGCGTCCCGGTGCCTTGGTGTGAGCGTTGCTTGAAAGCGAACGATAAGTTCAGATCGCGCCGTTGTCCACAACGCAGGGGTCTGCGAGCATTGCCTTGCCACAAGCAATTACTACGACACAAGGGAAACTCAGATGACACTCGGCATTTCGATGTCCGGGACGCAGGGCGCGCGCACCGCCGCCGACCTGTCCGGCCTGTATCGCAAGATCAGCTGGCGCCTGCTGCCATTGCTGCTGCTCTGCTATTCGTTCGCCTACCTGGACCGCGTCAACATCGGCTTCGCCAAGTTGCAGATGCAGGCCGACGTGGGGTTGTCCGATGCCGCCTATGGCCTGGGGGCCGGCATCTTCTTCCTGGGCTACGTCCTGTTCGAGATTCCGAGCAACCTGCTGCTGGTGCGCGTGGGCGCGCGCCGGACCCTCTGCCGCATCATGGTGCTCTGGGGCCTGACCTCGGCCTGCATGCTGTTCGTGCGGGACGAATACAGTTTCTACGCGTTGCGCTTCCTGCTGGGTGTGTTCGAGGCGGGCTTCGCGCCCGGCATGATCTTCTATCTGACGTACTGGTATTCCAGCCGGCGCATGGCGGGGGTCATGGCGGTCGTGATGTGCGCGGGGCCGCTGGGCGGCATGCTGGGCGGCCCCCTGTCCGCGTGGATCATGACGCGTCTCAGCGGCGCGCATGGCCTGGATGGCTGGCAGTGGATGTTCCTGCTGGAAGGGCTGCCGTGCGTGCTGCTGGGCGTGGCGGCGTTCCTCGGCCTGGCGGACCGGCCCGAACAGGCGGGCTGGCTGTCGGCCCGCGAACGGGAACTGCTGGCGGACGATCTGCGCCAGCAGCGGGACGCGCACGGCACGCATGCGTTTCGTGACGTGTTGCGCGACACTGGCATCTACGCGCTGGCCATTCCGTACTTCTGCCTGATCAGCGGCATCTATGCCGTGAGCTTCTGGCTGCCCACCCTGCTGCAGGCGGCGGGCATACGCGACACCATGCAGATCGGGATCTGGTCGGCGGTGCCCTACGTCGCCGCCATCGCCGCGATGTTCCTGCTGTCGCGCCGCTCGGACCGCCTGCGCGAACGGCGCTGGCACGTGGCCGCGCCGGCCATCGTCGCCGGCATGTCGCTGGCCGCGGCCCTGGCCACGCCGCAGTACTTCGTTCTGTCCATGGCGTTGCTGGTGCTGGCGACCGCACTGATGTGGGCGGCGTACACCGTGTTCTGGGCCGTGCCGTCGCAGCACCTGAAGGGGCCCGCCGCGGCGGGAGGCATCGCCTTGATCAACAGTATCGGCCTGCTGGGCGGCTTTGCCAGCCCGACGCTGATCGGCTGGATGAAGACCGCGACGCAGTCGCTCAATGGCGGGCTTTACGTGATCTCGGGCCTGCTGGTCGTGGGCGTGCTGCCCATTCTGTTCACCCGTCACGCCCGCGTGCAACAAGGATGATGTTCCGATGAAGATTCTCGTGGCCGGTTTCCAGCACGAAACCAATACATTCGCGCCCAGCCGGGCAGCCTACGCCAACTTCGTGCGTGGCGAGGGGTTCCCCGCGATGACGCGCGGCGCCGACATGCTGGCGTTCGCCGGCATCAACATCCCGGCGGGCGGCTTCATCCGGGCCGCGCAGGCGGCCGGGCACACCGTCGAGCCCGTCATCTGGGCAGCCGCCAGTCCCTGCGCGCACGTCGAGCAGGATGCCTTCGAGCGCATCTGCGGCGAGATTCTCGACGCGGCCCGCCGTCTCGCGTACGACGCCATCTATCTGGACCTGCACGGCGCGATGGTGACGGAAGCGCACGACGATGGCGAGGGCGAACTGCTGGCCCGGTTGCGCGCGTGCGTCGGGCCGCGGATGCCGATCGTGGCCAGTCTGGACCTGCACGCCAACGTTACGCCGCGAATGCTGGAGGAAGCCAGTGGACTGGTCGCGTATCGCACGTATCCGCATGTGGATATGGCCGACGCGGGCGAACGCGCCCTGCGCTTGCTGCAGCGGGTGCGGGCTGCCGGCGGCCGCCTGGACTCGCGCTCCGTGCGCCTGCCGTTCCTGATTCCCATCAACGGCATGTGCACGATGGTCGAGCCCGCGCGATCCGTCTATACCCGGCTGGAGGCGCTGGAGAGACGGCCGGGCGTTGCCTGCGTGTCCTTCACGCCGGGGTTTCCGGCCGCTGATTTTCCGGGATGCGGGCCGGTCGTGTGGGCGCATGGCGATGATCCCGGGGCGGTCGAGGCGGTGACGCAGGAACTGGCCGCGCTGGTCAACCAGGCCGAACCGCATTGGATGGTGCCGTTCCTGGAGCCGGCCGAGGCGGTTCGCCAGGCGCAGGCGCTGGCGCGCGATGCGGACCGGCCGGTGGTCATCGCCGATACGCAGGACAATCCCGGCGCGGGCGCAGACTCGAACACGACGGGCATGCTGCGGGCCTTGATAGAGGCCGATGCCCAGGATGCGGCGTTGGGCCTGCTCTGGGATCCCGACGCCGTGCAGGCGGCCGTCCGCGCGGGCGTGGGCCAGCGCCTGACCGTGCCGTTGGGCGGACGATCGGGGGTGCCGGGAGACGGACCGCTGACGGCCGAATTCGTCGTCGAGCACCTGGGAGATGGCAAATGCCGTTTCGACGGTCCCATGATGCACGGCGTGCAGGCCGACGTCGGGCCGGTCGCCTGCCTGCGCCATGGGGGGGTGCGCGTGGTGGTGAGCGCCGGCAAGTCGCAGATGCTGGACCGCAATCTCTTCCGCACGGGCAATGTCCAGCCGGAGCGCATGAAGATTCTGGTGGTGAAGAGTTCGGTGCATTTCCGCGCCGATTTCCAGCCCATGGCGCATGCGGTGCTGGTCGCCAAGGCGCCTGGGCCGATGCGTGCCGACAGCGCCGATCTGCCCTGGACGCGCCTGGCGTCCGGGATGCGCGTGCGGCCGATGGGCGAACCTTTCGCACCGCTCGATCGGGATGTCGCATAGGTAGAAACCGAAGGGGCATATTCATGCACTGCCCGTCCCCGGACAGGCGGGGAGGGGACATGATGCAGGCGGGGCGGATGCTTCCTTCCGCCCGCGTGCATCAGGAGAACCGCATGAACCCCTTTACCCAAGAACCCCTCGCGCGACCCCATACCCAAGCGTGCCGCTTCGTCGCGCGGATTCCCGCTGCCGGCCGGCCCACGCGCCGCCTGCTCGTCCGCACGGTGGGCCGGCTGGCCGTGGCGGGCTCGCTGGGCCTGGCGGCGTGGCCCGCCAGTGCGCTGGACGTGAATACCGCCAACGCCGAGCAGCTCGAAACGTTGCGCGGGGTGGGGCCGCGCATGGCCCAGACCATCGTGCGGGAACGCACGCGCGGCGGACGCTTCGAATCCCTGGAAGACCTGTCGGACCGCGTGCGCGGCATCGGCCCGAAGCGGGTGCAAGCCCTGCAGGCGGCGGGGCTGGCGGTGGGGCCGGACGTCGGCTCGGCCGCCCGGCCGTCGATGGCGTCGGCGCCGGGCAATGCGGGCGCGCAACGGCGGCCGGGGGCGGGCAAGTAGCACGGGCCGGCCCCGGCCGAATTGCGGGAGTTGGTCTTAATTTGCGCCTGCGCGCAGAAATTCGGCTCAGGACCGGCGTAAAAGCGGGTCCTGAGCCCGAGAGGGAGCCAGATGGCAAAAGACCTTGGACATCGCCAAACTTGAAGCGGACATCGCAAAGCTGATTGCCGAGAGCATGAAACTGCACGCGGAAACCTGCAAGATGAATCGAGAGCGTGCGTGGTATCCGGTGGTGGCTGGGGCTGCGGTGGCAACGGCTTTCATCGCATTTGCAAAGCTGTTCGTCTGACGCCGTCTGCAATGGCGGAGGCGGCCGAATCGTTGTCATCGCCGCTCGCTGGCCGGCGGGCGGCAACGGGACGCCGTGTATTTGCCGTGTATTTGCCGCGTGTTCGCCGTCCAGCGCCGTGTCCCTGGCGCCAGCGCGGCCATCTCGTCCGATGGCGCGGCGCGGAGTTATCATGCCCCGCATGGACCCGATCACCTACCCCACTATCGAGCAAACCGTCGGCAATACGCCGCTGGTTCGTCTGCAACGCATTCCCGGCGATGCCGGGCAGCCGCGTGGCAACGTCATCCTGGCCAAGCTGGAGGGCAACAACCCCGCCGGTTCGGTGAAGGACCGTCCCGCGCTGTCGATGATCCTGCGCGCCGAGCAGCGCGGCGAGATCCGCCCGGGCGACACGCTCATCGAGGCCACCAGCGGCAACACCGGCATCGCGCTGGCCATGACGGCCGCCATGCGCGGCTACCGCATGATCCTCATCATGCCGGACAACCTGTCGGTCGAACGCCGCGCCGCCATGACCGCCTACGGCGCGCAACTGATCCTGACGCCCGCCGACAAGGGCGGCATGGAATACGCCCGCGACCTGGCCACCGAGATGCAGTCCGAAGGCAAGGGCAAGGTGCTGGACCAGTTCGCCAACCCCGACAATCCCCAGGCCCACATCGACGGCACCGGCCCCGAGCTGTGGACCCAGACCGGCGGACAGGTCACCCATTTCGTCAGCGCCATGGGCACCACGGGCACCATCATGGGCGTGTCCGCCTACCTGAAGTCGCAGAACCCGGCCATCCAGGTGGTGGGCGCCCAGCCGGCCGAAGGCTCGCAGATTCCCGGTATCCGCAAGTGGCCCGAGGCCTATCTGCCCAAGATCTTCGACCGCAGCCGCGTGGACGCCTACGAGTCCATCGAGCAGAGCGAGGCCGAGACCATGGCGCGCCGCCTGGCGGCCGAAGAGGGCATCTTCGGCGGCATTTCCTCGGCCGGCGCGCTGGTGGCGGCGCTGCGCGTGGCGCAGCGGGTCGAGAACGCCACCATCGTGTTCATCGTCTGTGACCGCGGCGACCGCTATCTGTCCACCGGCGTGTTCGACGCGCCGGCCTGAGCGCAGCCGTCAGTACCGCACCTGGCTGGCGATGGCGTCCGCCAGGTCGGACACCGCCGTGGCGTAGAAGTAGCTGCGGTTGTACTGCGTGAGCGCGAAGAAATTCGGCGTGCCCGTGCGGTACTGCACCGTGCCGCGCGCCTCTTCGACCAGGTCGACCACGCCCAGCGGCATGGACTGCCAACTGGCGGGAGCCGCGCCCGGGCCGAGCCTGGCGCCAGCCGCCTGCAGCCTGGCCCAGTCCTGCGTGGGTTCGAGCCCGCCCGTGGCCAGCCCGGACGGGTCGGCCGGCAGCACCACGGGGGCGAACACCGGCGCGCCGCGCTGCCAGCCGTGCTTGGCCAGGAAGCTGCCCACCGACAGGATGGCGTCGGCGCGGCTGTTGGCCAGGTCGATGTGGCCGTCGCCATCGCCGTCCACGGCGTAGTTGCGGATGCTGCCCGGCATGAACTGCGGCATGCCGATGGCGCCCGCGAACGAGCCGCGCGTCTCCAGTTCGAGCTTGCCCTCCAGCACCAGCACGATGAAGTCGCCCAACTGGTCGCGGAACAGCTGGATGCGCTCGGGCTTGGCGGGCTGCGGGTAGTCGAAGGCCAGGGTGGTCAGTGCGTCCATCACCCGGAAATTGCCCATGTTGCGGCCGTAGAGGGTTTCGACGCCGATGATGGCGGCGATGATGGGCGCGGGCACGCCGTATTGCTGCGCCGCGCGGTTCAGCAGGTCCTGGTTTTCCTGGTAGAACTCGACGCCCCAGCGGATGCGCTTGGGCTCGACGAAGCGGCCGCGATAGGTGTTCCAGCTGCGCCAGATCTTCTTGCCCGGCGGAGCGGGGGCGATCAGGCGGGCCACCGTGGCGTTGTAGGCCGAGCCATTCAGGCTGGCCGTGACGCGCGCCAGCGGCAGGCCGTTGCGGGCGGCCAGCTCGCGGGCGTAGGCCTCGACCTCGGGGCGCAACTGGCCCGAGGGCGTGGCCACGGACGAGGGCTCGGGCGGCGGCTCCGTGGGGCCGATGCGCGTGGCGCCGCCGGCCTGCGGCGTGGCCGGCTGCACGGCGGGCAGGGGCGCGGCGGACGCCGACGTAGCGGGGGGCTTGGATGCCGCGCAACCCGCCAGGGCCGCCAGCATGCCGAACTGCAGTACTCGCCTACAAATGAACATGATCTTCCTGTTGAGGGGTGGCGGGGCGGGATGCCGGACCTGCCGCCCGATGCGCCTTGCATGCGGCGCGTGGGAATGGTGCGCGATTCAGGCCGGTTCGTCGAGTCCCGCGCGGATCAGTCGTGCGCGCCATCGTTTCCAAATGCTTGAGGGGGCCCTTTACCCAGGGCGGCTCATTCAGGGATGGCAGCGTGAGGTTCGGCAAGGCGGACGCCGTCGGCGCGTCGGGTGGCTATACTTGGGCCGGACGGACCGTGACGGGGCCGCCGAGGGCGCCGCGCATTCCCGCGCGGCCGGCATGGGCCAGGACGGCCCCGTGCCGCGGCCCTTCACTGAACAGCAAAGCAAGAGCACCCGGTTCCAGACTGGACGACATGCGTGTCCGGCCTGCAAGGAAACCCCTTACGTGACGTACGAGACACTGTATCTTACCCACCCCTCATGCCGCCTGCATGAGATGGGGAGCTGGCATCCCGAATGCCCCGAGCGCCTGGACGCGATCTCCGACCAGTTGCTGGCCAGCGGCGTGATGCCCTACCTGAACGAGCGCCAGGCGCCCGAGGCCGCGCGCGCCGACGTGCTGCGCGTGCATCCCGAGTCCTACCTCGAGATGCTGCGCGAGAAGCTGCCCACCGAGGGCTATGCGCCCATCGATCCCGACACGCTGATGAACCCGCACACGCTGGAGGCCGCGCTGCACGCCGCGGGCGCCGCGGTGGCCGCCGTCGACGCGGTGCTGGCGGGCGAGGCGTCCACGGCCTTCTGCGCGGTGCGCCCGCCCGGGCATCATGCCTGCCCCACGCAGGCCATGGGCTTCTGCTTCCTGAACAACGTGGCCATCGCCGCGGCGCACGCCATGGCCGTGCACGGCATCCAGCGGCTGGCCATCGTCGATTTCGACGTGCATCACGGCAACGGCACCGAGGCGGCCTTCGCGGGCGACGAGCGCGTGCTGATGTGCAGCTTCTTCCAGCATCCGTTCTTTCCGAACAGCGGCACCGCCGATCCCGCGTCCAACATGCTGAACGTCCCGCTGGCCGCCTACAGCACGGGCACCGCGGTGCGCAACGTCGTCACCGACCAGTGGCTGCCGCGGCTGGAGGCCCACCGGCCCGAGCTGATCCTGATCTCGGCTGGCTTCGACGCCCACCGCGAGGACGACATGGCGCAGATGGGCCTGGTCGAGGCGGATTACACCTGGGTCACCGAACGGCTGGTGGAAGTGGCCGACCGCCACGCGCAAGGGCGCATCGTCAGTACGCTGGAGGGCGGCTACAACCTGTCCGCCCTTGGCCGAAGTGTGGTTGCCCATATACGCGCGTTGGCAAAGTTGTAGAATCAATTAATTGTGCACTGCAAGCCTGGCTCCGCTGGGCAATTACATATCTTGGAGGCTGTTGGATGAAGGTGCTTGTTCCTGTCAAGCGCGTCGTTGACTACAACGTCAAGGTGCGTGTGAAGTCGGACCAAACGGGCGTGGACATCGCCAACGTGAAGATGTCGATGAACCCGTTCGACGAAATCGCCGTTGAAGAAGCCACGCGCCTGAAGGAGAAGGGCGCCGCCGCGGAAGTGATCGCCGTGTCGTGCGGCGTGGCGCAGGCCCAGGAAACCCTGCGCACCGCGATGGCCATCGGCGCCGATCGCGGCATCCTGGTGCAGACCGACGCTGAACTCCAGCCGCTGGCCGTGGCCAAGCTGCTGAAGGCCGTGGTCGACAAGGAACAGCCTCAACTGGTCATCCTGGGCAAGCAGGCCATCGACGACGACGCCAACCAGACCGGCCAGATGCTGGCCGCGCTGCTGGACTGGCCGCAGGCCACCTTCGCCAGCAAGGTCGAACTGGCCGACGGCAAAGTCACCGTCACCCGCGAGGTGGACGGCGGTCTCGAAACCATCGCCCTGACGCTGCCCGCCATCGTCACCACCGACCTGCGCCTGAACGAGCCGCGTTACGTCACGCTGCCCAACATCATGAAGGCCAAGAAAAAGCCGCTGGACACTGTCACGGCCCAGGACCTGGGCGTCGACCCGGCTCCGCGCCTGAAGACCCTGAAGGTCTCCGAGCCTCCTGGCCGCAAGGCCGGCATCAAGGTGGCCGACGTGGCCGCGCTGGTGGACAAGCTCAAGAACGAAGCGAAGGTGGTGTGAACATGACGACCCTGGTAATTGCCGAACACGATAACGCCCAGCTCAAGGCCGCCACGCTGAACACCGTGGCCGCCGCCGCCAGGATCGGCGGCGACGTGCACGTGCTGGTGGCCGGCGCCAACGCGCGCGCCGTGGCCGACGCCGCCGCCAAGATCGCTGGCGTGTCCAAGGTGCTGCTGGCCGATGGCGCGCAACTGGCCGATGGCCTGGCCGAGAACCTCGCCGCGCAAGTGCTGGCCGTGGCCAGCTCGTACAGCCACATCCTGTTCCCGGCCACCGCCGCGGGCAAGAACGTGGCGCCGCGCGTGGCCGCCAAGCTCGACGTGGCGCAGATCTCCGACATCATCTCGGTCGAATCCGCCGACACCTTCCAGCGCCCGATCTACGCCGGCAACGCCATTGCCACCGTGCAGTCGGCCGACCCGGTCAAGGTCATCACCGTGCGCACCACCGCGTTCGATGCCGTGGCCGCCGAAGGCGGTTCCGCCGCCGTCGAGACCGCCGACGCCGTGGCCGATTCGGGCAAGTCCTCGTTCGTGGGCCGCGAAGTCGCCAAGAGCGACCGCCCCGAGCTGGCTGGCGCACGCGTCGTCGTGTCGGGTGGCCGTGGCCTGGGCAGCGCCGAGAACTTCAAGATCCTCGATCCGCTGGCCGACAAGCTGGGCGCCGCCCTGGGCGCCTCGCGCGCCGCCGTCGACGCGGGCTATGCCCCCAACGACTGGCAGGTCGGCCAGACCGGCAAGATCGTCGCGCCGCAACTGTACGTGGCCATCGGCATCTCCGGCGCGATCCAGCATCTGGCCGGCATGAAGGACTCCAAGGTCATCGTGGCCGTCAACAAGGACCCGGAAGCGCCGATCTTCGGCGTGGCCGACTACGGCCTGGTGGGCGATCTGTTCACGGTGGTGCCGGAACTGACCTCGGCGCTGTAGGCCGGCAGGCAAGGCCGGCCCTGCCGGGCGGCCCGCCCTGAACGAAACGCCCGTCCTGGAAACAGGACGGGCGTTTCGCTTTACGTCATGGGCCCCGAGGCGGGGCCTGGCCTTTGCGCGCCGGTCGCCCTACCAGCGGTACTTCACGCTGGCGATGACGGTGCGGCGCGAACCCAGGTAGCAGTAGCCCGCGTCGCAGGTCGTGTACTGGCGGTCGAACAGGTTGCGGACGTTGACCTGCGTGCTCCAGCCCTTGAACTGCGAGCCCAGGCGCTCCAGGTCATAGCTGATCTTGGCGTCGACCAGTGTGTGCGGGTCGTTGCCGAAGGTGTTGGTGGCATCGCCCCAGCTGCTGCCGGTGTAGCGCACGCCCAGCCCCAGGCCCAGGCCGGCCAGCGCCGTGTCGTGCTGGAACGCGTAGTCGCCCCATACCGAGAAGGTGTGGCGCGGCGTGCCCGACAGCGTGCGGCCGACGGTGCCTTCGTCACCCGAGCGCGTCACGGCCGCCAGGTACGTATAGGCGCCGCGCAGCTTCAGGCCGCGCAGCAGTTCGTACGCTCCTTCCAGTTCGATGCCGCGCGACCGGACCTTGCCCGTCTGCACCTGGAACAGCGGATCCTCCGGATCGGTGACCAGGCCGTTCTCCTGCGTCAGCTGGAACAGCGAGGCGGCCACGTAGCCGTTCTGGCCGGCCGGCGAATACTTCACGCCCACCTCGACCTGCTTGGAGGTGGTCGGCGTGAAGGCGCTGCCGTCCAGCCCCGCGCCCAGGTTGGGCGAGAACGAGGTGGCATAGCTGGCGTAGGGCGCCAGGCCGTTGTCGAACACGTAGGTCAGGCCCGCGCGGCCGGTGAACTTGCGGTCCTGCGCCTTTTGCGTGGAGGCGGCCAGCAGGTCGTCGGTCTGGGTGGTGACCCAGTCGTGGCGGCCGGTCAGCGTGGCGATCCAGCGGTCGAACTTGGCCTGCTCCTGCAGGTACACGCCGGTCTGGCGCTGCAGGCGGTTGTAGCGCGAGTACGTCGAGGCGGGATCGCTGGTGGAACCCAGCGGTTCCAGCGTGTTCGCGTCGACGGGCGAGGCTTCGCCGAAACCGATGCCGCCGTCCAGCTTCAGCTGCGAATAGTCGACGCCCGCCAGCAGCTTGTGGCGCATGCCGGCGGCGGCGAAATCGGCCTGCAACTGGTTGTCCACCACGAAGGAGCGCAGCCGGTCGTGCACGTAGCCCGTGGAGCGGCTGATGGTCTGCGTGGCGTCGTCGGTCTCGCCCAGGTCGTTGTAGCGCACGTGCGTGTTGGCGGCGCCGTAGCGCAGGTTCTGCCGAACGGTGAACGTGTCGTTCAACTGGCGTTCGGCCTCGTAGCCGATCCGGTACTGTTCCTGGGTCTGGCCGTTGTAGTCGCCGATGCTGCCCAGGGCGTTCTGCTTCGAGCCGGTCCAGGCATAGGCGGGCAACGCCGCGGGCGTCTTGGACTTCTGGTATTCGGCCAGCAGCGTGACGTGGGTGCGCGCATCCGGCCGCCAGGTCAGCGCGGGGGCGATGGAGGTCATGCGGTCGGTGCCGCCACCCAGCACGTTGGGCGAGCCGGCGTCGCGCACGACGCCTGTCAGGCGGTACAGCCACTGGCCGCTTTCGTCGGCGCGGCCGCCGATGTCGAACTGGCCCTGCTTGCGCTGGTAGTTGCCGGTCTGCAGCTCGACTTCGCCGAAGGGTTCGTCCACCGGACGCTTCGAGGTGACGTTGACCACGCCGCCGGGCGAGCCCAGGCCGTACAGCGCCGAGCTGGGGCCGCGCAGCACCGTGACGTCTTCCACCCCATAGGGTTCGATCTTGAAGACCGACATGCTGGCGCCGGGCAGCCGCAGGCCGTCGCGGTAGATGCCGTTGTAGGTGACGTCGAAGCCGCGCAGGCTGAAGGCGTCGAAGCGCGGGTCGAAGCCGCTTTGCTCGGTGCGCACGCCGGGCGTGTAGGCGATGGCTTCGGTCAGGGATTGCACCTTGCGGTCCGTCAGTTCCTGGCGTGTGGTGACGGTGACCGACTGCGGCGTTTCGATCAGGGCGGTGTCTGTCTTGGTGCCGGTGCTGCCGCGCTGGGCCACGTAGCCCTCGGCCTGCTCCGGATCCCCGCTGCCCACGGTGGTCACGGTCGCCAGCGTCGGCACGGCCTGCTGGCTGGCGGCCGGCGCGGGGCGCAGCACGTAGCCCGATCCGGTGCGGCTGGCGGCATAACCCGTGCCGCTGAGCAGGCGGTCGAAGCCTTCCTGCACCGCGTAGCTGCCCTTCAGGCCGGCGGTGTTCAGGCCGCGCAACTGGCTGGCGTCCATGACGATGGACACGCCGGATTGCTGCGCGTAGCGGTTCAGGGCCGGCGCCAGGGGGCCTGCCGGGATGTCGTACTGCACGGCGAGGGCCTGAGCCTGGACGCTGGTGATGGCGGCGGGGCCCAGGGCGAGCGCGGCGGTGGCGAAGGCGGCGCGCAGCGCCAGGACGGTCGGCGACAGGCGGCGTCGATGGGACGGCAGGCAGGGCATGGAACGTTTCCTCGAGAGTGTGGGTTTCCCACGCCTTGACGAACGAGAAATGAAAAGTGGAACCGGCGGCTGCAAGAAAATTGTTTCAGGTCGGGCGGCCACCCGGGACTCGCCGTGCGAGTCGAGGAAGGCTCCGTGCGGTACCGGGTGATGGCGCCGGGGCTCCGTGCCACGGGCATGCCGTCGGACGGCCTGGCCGCACGTGTCAGCGCCCTTGCGCCGCCGGCACGTCGACCATCACCAGATACGGCGTGTAGGTGCGCACGCGCAGCGCCGGGAAGCTGGCCTGCAGCAGGGCCAGCGCACGCGCGTTGTCGTCGCGCGGCAGCACGGCGCTGATGCGGATGTGCGCGATCTGCTGGCGGTCATAGCGGATGAAGGCGCGGCTGTGCCGTGACAGCTCGTCCAGCACCCGGTCCAGGGGCTGGTCGTCGACCACCAACTGGTGTTTGTTCCAGGCCTGTTCCAGGGCGCCGGCGTCCACGGGGCGCACCGGGCCGACGGAGGTGGCGCTGATGCTGACCTGCTGGCCCGCGTCGACCCGCGTGCTTTCTTCGTGGGCATCCCGCTGGGCGGCATCCCGCCGGGCGGCGTCCCGCTGGGCGGCGCTCTGCACCGCCGTGCTGGACTCGATCATGCTCAGGCGCGTCGCGTCGGCCTCGCGTTCGACCACGAAGCGGGTGCCCAGCGCGCGGATGCGGCCGTGCGTGGTGTCGACGTAGAAAGGCCGCTGGGCATCCTTGGCCACTTCCACCAGGATGTCGCCACGCAGCAGCTCGATCTCGCGCCGCTGGCCGTCGTAATGCAGGTTGACGGCGCTGTTGCCGTTCAGGGTGATGCGGCTGCCGTCGGGCAGGGTGTGCGCCTGCCATTGGTCGCCGGACGTGCGCATGTCCGCCGTCAGGCTGGCGAAGGGGGCGGAGGTCAGCACGGCCCAGCCGACAGTGCCCAGCGCCAGCGCCACGGCCAGGGCCGCGCCCAGCCGCCGGGTGCGACGGCGCCGCCGGCCGGTATGGGCCAGCGCCGCGTCCAGCGCGGCGCGGGCGGGGCGGGTATTGCCCGAGGCGGAGCCGCGCAGATCCATCATCCGGCCTACCAGGGCTTCCATGTCCGCGGCGGCGGCGGCATGGCGGGGGTCGGACCGTTTCCAGTCCTCGAACTCGCGGCGAGCGCGTTCGCGCTCGGCCGCATCGTCGTCGGTCAGCAGCACGATCCAGTGCGCGGCCTGCTCGGCCAGCCGGTCGGCGGGCGACAGCGCGCGGGAACCCAGCGCGCCCGTCATGCGGCGTGCTCGCCCAGGGCCGGGCACAGGGCGCGGCATTGCAGCAGCACCTGCACCAGGTATTTCTGCACCATGCGCTTGGACACGCCCAGGCCGGCGGCGACTTCCGCGTGCGTCTGGCCGTCCAGATAGTGCCGCAGGAAGGCCTCGCGCATGCGGGGGGCCACCGCATCCAGCGCCGCGCCGATCTGCTCCAGCGCCTGCACCGCCATCAGGATCTCGTCCGGCGAGGGGTGGCAGGGCAGTGTCTCGGCCACCAGGGCCAGTTCAGCCAGGTAGGCCTGCTCGATGGCGTGGCGGCGGGCGCGGTCCACCAGCAGCCATTTGGCGGTGGAGGTCAGATAGGCGCGGGGTTCGCGGATGCCCAGCAGCGCGTCGCGCGAGGCCATGATGCGCACGAAGGTATCCTGCGCCAGGTCGGCGGCGTGATGGGCGTCGCCCAGCTTGTGGCGCAGCCAGCGCTGCAGCCAGCCGTGATGGTCGGCATACAGCGCTTCGACCTGCTGGGGATGGGAAAGCGGGTTGGAGGCCACGGAGATCTTTCTGGTGTCCGTGGCGTACGCCCGGGCAGTACTGAGGATGGGAACTATTTTCATTTTAGAGGATGCCGATCCTGCCTGGCAAGACGCCGGCGCCGTGCCGCGAATACAGTGGAATTTGCGGGTAGCATTGGGGGCTGGAGTCATCCCCTGAACAATGGCGCGGCGGGCGGGTTCGCCGGGCGGCATCGGCCGCCGCACGAACCTCCGACCGCGCAACGGCAAATGGAGACAAGCGTGACCCCGTTTAATCCCCCTGTGCGTGACATCCGTTTCGTCCTGAATGAACTGGCCGGGCTGGCCGAGGTGTTGAAGCTGCCTGGTTTCGAGGAATTCGGCGCGGACCTGGTCGACGCCGTCCTGGAAGAGAACGCCCGTTTCGTCGCCGAGGTCGTGGCGCCGCTGAACGACAAGGGCGACCGCCAGCCGCCTGTCTGCACCGACGGCGCCGTCACCACCACCCCGGGCTATGCGCAGGCGTTCCGCCAGTACGCCGAAGGGGGCTGGCAAGGGCTGCTGCATCCCCAGGCGTGGGGAGGCCAGGGGCTGCCGCACCTGGTGGCCGCGCCAGCCAGCGAGAACCTGCAGGCCGCCAGCCTGGCGTTCTCGCTGTGTCCCTTGCTGACAGATGGCGTGATCGAGGCGCTGCTGACCGTGGGCACCGACGCGCAGCGCCGCCAGTACGTGCCCAACCTGATCGGCGGCAAGTGGACCGGCACGATGAACCTGACCGAGCCCCAGGCGGGTTCGGACCTGGCGCTGGTGTCCTCGCGCGCCGTGCCCCAGGGCGACGGCAGCTACCGCATCAGCGGCCAGAAGATCTTCATCACCTACGGCGAGCACGACCTGGCCGAGAACATCATCCACCTGGTGCTGGCGCGCACGCCGGATGCTCCGCCCGGGGTCAAGGGCATCTCGCTGTTCATCGTGCCCAAGTTCCTGGTCAACGACGACGGCTCGCTGGGCAAGCGCAACGACGTCTGGTGCGCCACGCTCGAGCACAAGCTGGGCATCCACGGCAGCCCCACGGCGGTGCTGCTGTACGGCTCGGGCAAGGGCGAAGTGGGCGAGGGCGCCATCGGCTATCTGGTCGGCGAGCAGAATCGCGGGCTGGAGTACATGTTCATCATGATGAATGCGGCCCGCTATGCGGTGGGGCAGCAGGGCATCGCGGTGTCCGAGCGCGCCACGCAGCAGGCGCTGGCCTATGCGCGCGAACGGGTGCAGGGCCGCGCGGTGGAAGGTTCGCCGGGCCCGGTGACGATCGCGCATCACCCGGACGTGCAGCGCATGCTGCTGACGATGCGCGCGCTGACCGAAGCGGCTCGCGCCGTGTCCTACGTGGCGGCGGCCGCGCACGACAAGGGCACGCATCACCCCGACGCCGAAGTGCGCGCGCGCAACCGCGCGTTCTACGAATACCTGGTGCCCATCGTGAAGGGCTTTTCCACCGAGTCGTCGGTCGAGATCGCGTCGCTGGGCATCCAGGTGCACGGCGGCATGGGCTTCATAGAAGAAACCGGCGCGGCGCAGCATTACCGCGATGCGCGCATCCTGCCGATCTACGAAGGCACCACGGCCATCCAGGCCAACGACCTGGTGGGCCGCAAGACGCTGCGCGATGGCGGCGCCACCGCGCATGCCATCGTCGCGGCGATGCGCGACACGCTGAAGGCCGTCGAGGCCGAAGTGGGCCGCGCCGACGAGGCCGACCGCGCGGGCCTGCGCCTCTTGCGCGACAACCTGGACCAGGCCATCCAGGCCTACCAGGATGCCGTGGCCTTCGTGCTGGAGCATGCCGCCTCGAACGTGCGCGCGGTGTTCGCGGGCAGCGTGCCCTACCTGATGCTGGCGGGCGTGGTGCACGGCGGCTGGCAGATGGCGCGCGCCGCCCTGGTGTGCCGGCGCAGGCTGGCGGAGCAGGCCGACGCCGACCCGTTCTACCGTCACAAGCTTGCCACCGCCCTGTTCTACGGTGCGCATATCCTGCCGCGCGCATTCGCGCTGTCCTCGGCGGTGCGCAGCGGCGAGGTGGCCGAGCGGTGCGGATTGCAGGCCGATATTGCATAAGGTTATATGCGTTGCCTATTTCCCCCCGGCCCTGGTTTGATGAAAGAATTCCGCTGACCGCGTTTGCACTCCCCAACCCCATCGCAGGAGACCAACATGGCGCAACTCCGCCTGGGCGACACCGCCCCTGATTTCGAACAGCAATCCTCCACCGGCACCATCCGCTTCTACGACTACCTGGGCAGCAGCTGGGGCGTGCTCTTCTCGCATCCCGCCGACTTCACGCCGGTGTGCACCACCGAACTGGGCTACACCGCGAAGCTGGCCGATGAGTTCGCCCGCCGCAACGTGAAGGTGCTGGCCCTGTCCGTCGACGGCGCCGAGTCGCACAAGCAATGGATCGGCGACATCAACGACACGCAGTCGACCACGGTCAACTTCCCCATCCTGGCCGACGAAGACCGCAAGGTGTCCGAGCTGTACGACATGATCCACCCGAACGCCAGCGCCACCGCGACGGTGCGTTCGGTGTTCATCATCGATCCGGCCAGGAAGGTGCGCCTGATCATCACCTATCCCGCCAGCACGGGCCGCAACTTCAACGAGATCCTGCGCGTGATCGACTCGCTGCAGCTCACCGACAGCCACAGCGTGGCGACGCCGGTGAACTGGGAAGACGGCGATGACGTCATCATCGTTCCTTCGCTGAAGGACGAAGCGGTCATCAAGGAGAAGTTTCCCAGGGGCTACAAGGCCGTGCGCCCGTACCTGCGCATCACGCCGCAGCCGAACAAGTAAGGCACGGCGTTTGCGGTTGTCGGCAATGCCGGCCGCGTGCCGGCATTGTCGTTTTCGGCGGGTACGGGCAGCATGCGGTTTCCTCTTGTTCCCGCCGAGCCTTTCCATGGTCTCCCGTGCCCGCTCCAAGCCCGATTCCTCGTCCGGCCCCATCGTTGTGGGCGTGGACGGCTGCAAGGGCGGATGGTTTGCCGTATCCCGCGACCTGTCGTCGGGGCGCATCCAGGCGAAGTTGTTCCCCAGGTTCGAGGGCATCATGAACGAGTGGATGCCGGTGATCATCGCGGTGGATATCCCCGTCGGGCTGTCCTCCGATGAAAAGCCTCGGGGATGCGACAAGCAAGCGCGCGCGACGCTGGGCGCGCGGGGTGTGTCGGTCTTCAGTGCTCCCAATCGGCAGGCGCTGACGGCGTCCGACTATGCGGACGCATGTGCGCGAAATCGTGCGGCGACGGCCAATGCGCAGGCACCTGAGAACGGGCGTGCTATTTCGCAGCAGGCATTCCATCTGATCAAGAAGATCAAGGAGGTTGACGCGTTCGTGCGCGACGTGGCGCATGCCAGGATCCGGATCTTCGAGGTACACCCCGAGCTGTCTTTCATGGCGTTGCGCAATCAATATCAAGCGCAGGAGGCCGGCGGCCTTGCCTTGAGCAAGCATGCGCCGCCAGGCCGGGCAGTGCGTCTGGCGCTGCTTCAACAGGCTTTCGGTGGTGACGTGGATCATGTCCTGGACGACCGAACGGTCAGGACCTCCAGGCAGGCGTCGCGTGACGACTTGCTCGACGCGTTCGCGGCGTTGTGGAGCGCGCAGCGCATCCACGACCAAAGCGCCATTGCCTTGCGCGACACCCTGGCGCGGGACGAGCACGGAATCGAGATGGCGATCCATTATTGAAATGGGTGCCACAAGCGCCACGGCATGAGGTCACAGGCTTCTTTTTTCGATGCCTTTTTTCATAATGCCTGATTGCCAGGAATCTCATTTCCTTATTTCTTCGCCGTATATACGCCGTGGCCTCCTTCCATAATCAGGCCAACGGCATATTCCCAATGGCGATGAGCAACGAATAAATCATTCGTTCCGTTCAAAGGCGCGTCCCGTCAGACTTTCCCGCGGTTACCCACAACGCGAAAAGACGGACGGACGTATGCGACTGAACAAGCTTGGATTCCTTGCCGCGGCGCTGTCCCTGGCCGCCGTCTCGATGGCCGGCGCGCCGGTGGCGCAGGCTCAGCAGAAGACGCAGGCCCTGCTGAACGTGTCCTACGACCCGACGCGCGAACTCTATCGCGCCGTCGACGACGCCTTCATCAGGCAATACAAGGAAAAGACGGGTGTCGCGCTCACCATCCGCCAGTCGCATGGCGGGTCGGGCAGCCAGGCGCGTTCGGTCATCGACGGCCTGGAGGCGGACGTGGTCACGCTGGCGCTGGCCTACGACATCGACGCCGTCTCGGCCAAGGGCCTGTTGCCCGCCGACTGGCAGAAGCGCCTGCCCAACAACAGCTCGCCGTACACCTCGACCATCGTGTTCCTGGTGCGCAAGGGCAATCCCAAGCAGATCCACGACTGGGGCGATCTGCTGAAGGAGGGCGTGCAGGTCATCACCCCGAACCCGAAGACCTCGGGCGGCGCACGCTGGAACTACCTGGCCGCCTGGGCCTACGCGCTGGACCGGAACGGCGGCAGCGAAGAGAAGGCCAAGGAATTCGTCGGCGCCCTGCTCAGGCATGTGCCGGTGCTCGACAGCGGCGCGCGCGGCGCCACCACCACTTTCGTCGAGCGCGGCGTGGGCGACGTGCTGCTGGCCTGGGAGAACGAGGCCTTCCTGGCGCGCGAGGAACTCGGTCCGGACAAGTTCGACATCGTGGCGCCGCCGCTGTCGATCCTGGCCGAGCCGCCTGTCGCCGTGGTGGACAAGGTCGTCGACAGGAAAGGCACCCGCGCAGCCGCGCAGGCCTATCTGGACTTCCTGTACACGCCCCAAGCGCAGGAGATCATCGCCCGCAACTTCTACCGTCCCACCGACAGGACCGTGGCGGCCAAGTACGCCGACCGCTTTCCCAAGTTGAAGCGGGTCACCATCGACGACCCGATCTTCGGAGGCTGGCAGGCCGCGCAGAAGAAGCACTTCAGCGACGGCGGCACCTTCGACCAGGTCTACCAGCCGCGGCGCTGACCGCCGGGAACAGGATGGAGACGCAGCCATGGCGGCAGCCAATCCGGCGGCGGGGGCGCAAGCCCTCGCCCGCCCGCGACGCAACCGGTCCGGCGTATTGCCGGGTTTCGGTATTTCCATGGGCTACTCGGTGGTGTATCTGTGCCTGCTGGTGCTGATCCCGCTGGCCGCGCTGCCGATCAAGAGCGCCGGCCTGGGCTGGGGCGGTTTCTGGGAGACGGTGGCCTCGCCGCGCGTGGTGGCCTCCTATCGACTGACCTTCGGCGCCTCGCTGCTGGCCGCGTCCGTCAATCTGGTGTTCGGCGCCATCGTGGCCTGGGTGCTGGTGCGCTACCGCTTCCCGGGCAAGAAGATCATCGACGCGCTGGTCGACCTGCCGTTCGCCTTGCCGACGGCCGTGGCCGGCATCGCGCTGACCGCGCTGTACGCGCCCAACGGCTGGCTGGGCAAGCCCTTGATGGAGGGCCTGGGCCTGAAGGTGGCCTTCACGCCGCTGGGCATCGTCATCGCGCTGGTCTTCATCGGCCTGCCCTTCGTGGTGCGCACGGTGCAGCCGGTGCTGGAGGACGTCGAGCGCGAGATCGAGGAGGCCGCGGCCAGCCTGGGCGCTGGCCGCTGGCAGACGGTGCGGCGCGTGCTGCTGCCGGCCCTGCTGCCGGCGCTGCTGACGGGTTTCGCGCTGGCCTTCGCGCGCGCGGTGGGCGAGTACGGCTCGGTGGTGTTCATCGCCGGCAACATGCCGATGGTGTCCGAGATCACGCCGCTGCTCATCATCGTCAAGCTCGAACAGTTCGACTACACGGGCGCGGCGGCCCTCGCCACGGTGATGCTGGTCATCTCGTTCGTCCTGCTGCTGCTGATCAACCTGCTGCAAGGCTGGCGGCAGCGCCGTGGCGGGAGGCTGGCATGACGCGTTCCCACTCACCTGTCATCGGGAGGCCGCGATGAGCGCCGCCCCGCGTCCCCCGCATCTATCCGAGCCGCCCTGGGTGCGTGGCCTGCTGATCGCGCTGGCGCTGGGTTTCCTGGCGCTGTTCCTGCTGATTCCGCTGGCATCCGTCTTCACCGAGGCCTTCCGCAAGGGCTGGGAACTCTACCTGGCCGCCGTCACCGAGCCCGATGCCTGGGAAGCCATCAAGCTGACGCTGCTGGTGGCCGCCATCGCCTTGCCGGTCAATCTGGTGTTCGGCGTGGCCGTGGCCTGGGCCGTCACCAAGTTCCAGTTTCGCGGCAAGCAGGTGCTGATCACGCTGATCGACCTGCCGTTCTCGGTATCGCCCGTGGTGGCCGGCCTGGTGTTCGTGCTGCTGTTCGGCTCGCAGGGCTGGTTCGGCCCGTGGCTGCAGGATCACGACCTGAAGATCGTCTATGCCTTGCCGGCGGTGATCCTGGCCACGCTGTTCGTCACGTTTCCCTTCGTGGCGCGCGAGCTGATTCCGCTGATGCAGGCACAGGGCAGCGAGCAGGAGCAGGCCGCCTTGACGCTGGGCGCCAGCGGCTGGCAGATCTTCTGGCGGGTGACGCTGCCCAACATCAAGTGGGGCCTGCTGTACGGCGCCATCCTGTGCAATGCGCGCGCGATGGGCGAGTTCGGCGCGGTGTCGGTGGTGTCCGGCAAGATCCGTGGCCTGACCAACACCATGACCCTGCACGTGGAAATTCTCTACAACGAGTACCAGTTCGCGGCGGCGTTCGCGGTGGCCTCGCTGCTGGCCCTGCTGGCGCTGGTCACGCTGGTGGCCAGGAACCTGGTCCAGTGGCAGGGCGCGCGCCCCGTGCGCGCCGAGCCCGCCCCGCAACCGCGCGGCCAGCCCGCCGCCGCGCTGCCCGCACGCCTGGAGGAAGCGGCACCATGAGCATCGAAGTCAGGAACCTGTCCAAGCAGTTCGGCGCCTTCCGCGCGCTGGACGACGTGTCGCTGCGCATCGATACCGGCGAGCTGGTGGCGCTGCTGGGCCCGTCGGGCTGCGGCAAGACGACGCTGCTGCGCATCATTGCCGGCCTGGAAGCGCCCGACTCGGGCAGCGTGCTGTTCTCGGGCGAGGACGCCACCGGCGTGGACGTGCGGCAGCGCCAGGTCGGTTTCGTGTTCCAGCACTACGCGCTGTTCCGGCACATGACGGTGTTCGAGAACGTCGCGTTCGGCCTGCGCGTGCGGCCGCGCGCGCAGCGTCCGCCCGAGGCGAAGCTCCGCGCCAAGGTGCACGAGCTGCTGAGTCTGGTACAGCTGGACTGGCTGGCCGACCGCTATCCGGCGCAGTTGTCGGGCGGCCAGCGCCAGCGCATCGCGCTGGCCCGCGCGCTGGCCGTCGAGCCGCGCGTGCTGTTGCTGGATGAACCGTTCGGCGCCCTGGATGCCAAGGTGCGCAAGGAGCTGCGCCGCTGGCTGCGGCGCCTGCACGACGAGCTGCACGTGGCCAGCGTGTTCGTCACGCACGACCAGGAAGAGGCGCTGGAGGTGGCCGACCGCGTGGTGCTGATGAACGGCGGCCACATCGAACAGGTGGGTTCGCCGCGCGAGGTGTGGGAGCGTCCCGCCACCCCCTTCGTGCATGGCTTCCTGGGCGACGTCAACACGCTGCACGGCCATGCCGCGCGCGGCGTGTGGCAGGCCGACGGCGTCGCGCTGGCCGCGCCCGCGCTGGCACAGGACGAGCGCGTGCCGGCCATCGCCTATGTGCGTCCGCACGACATTGGCCTGGCGCGCGACGACGGCTCCGGCACGGGCATCCGCGTGCAGCTGGCCCACGTCTATCTGGCCGGTCCCAGCGCCTGCCTGGAGTTGCGCCGCGTCGGCCAGGACAGCGTCATCGAGGCCGAGCTGCCCGAGAACCTGTTCCGCGCAATGAACCTGCAAGAGGGCGAGATCCTGCTGGCGCAGCCGCGCCGGGCGGCGGTCTATCCCTGGGTGGCGGGAGCGGATAAATGATCCCGGCGAGCCGCCGCAAAGGCGATCGTCCCCGTTTGGGCGGCGGCGCGCGCGGCCCAAGCCTGCCGGGCCGCCGCGGCGGCGCAGCGATATCTGGACGGAAGATGGCGCGAGGCGCCGAGGAGGCAACATGAGGGATAGGTCCGACCTGTATTCGGCCGCCATCGGCGAGTGTCCAGGCACCCTGGCCGCCGACGTGGCGGCGCGCTGGGCCGCGTTGCGGGACACCCTGGAAGACATCGCCCTGCGCCATCCCGACGCGGCGCTGGCCTCGTCGCTGGCGGCCGAGGACATGGTGCTGGCGCACGCCATTTTCCAGGGCGGCCTGCCGATTGCGGTCTTCACGCTGGACACGGGCCGGCTGCATGCCGAAACGCTGGCCATGCTGCCGCGCATCGAGGCGCGCTATGGCCGCGCCGTGGCGGTATGGACGCCCGATGCCGACGCCGTGTCCGCGCACGTGGCCGGGCACGGCGCGTTTGCGTTCTATGAAAGCGTCGCGCTGCGCAAGGCCTGTTGCCAGATCCGCAAGGTCGAACCGCTGCGCCGCGCGCTGTCCGGCCGAAGCGCCTGGCTGACCGGCCAGCGCCGCGGCCAGGCCGCCACGCGCGGCGAATTGCCCGAGTCCGAGGACGACGCCGTCTTCGGGCTGCGCAAGTACAACCCGCTGGCCGCCTGGAGCGAGGCGGAGATCTGGCACCTGATCCGCACGCTGGACATTCCCTACAACCCGTTGCACGACCTGGGCTATCCGTCCATCGGCTGCGATCCCTGCACGCGCGCCATCCGTCCCGGCGAGGACGTGCGGGCAGGGCGCTGGTGGTGGGAGAACGCCGACTCGAAAGAGTGCGGCCTGCATGCGGGCAACCGCGTGATTCCGGTGGTATCGCGCTGAACGCGCGCCCCGGGCTTATCAAACACACAAGCATTCGCTTCGAACCGAGGAAACAACCATGTCCGTCGTGACCCATCGCAGCCATCTGGATTGGCTGGAGTCGGAGGCGATCCATATCCTGCGCGAAGTGGCCGCCGAATGCGCCAAGCCCGTGCTGCTGTTCTCCGGCGGCAAGGATTCGGTGGTGCTGTTGCGCCTGGCCGAGAAGGCGTTCCGTCCCGGCCGCTTTCCGTTCCCGCTGATGCACATCGATACCGGCCACAACTTCGGCGAGGTGATCGCGTTCCGCGATGCGCGCGCGGCTGAGCTGGGCGAAACCCTGATCGTTCGCAGCGTCGAGGATTCGATCCGGCGCGGCAGCGTGGTGCTGCGCCACGCCGCCGATTCGCGCAACGCGGCGCAGGCGGTGACGCTGCTGGAAGCCATCGAGGAGTTCGGCTTCGACGCCTGCATCGGCGGCGCGCGCCGCGACGAGGAGAAAGCCCGCGCGAAAGAGCGCATTTTTTCCTTTCGCGATTCGTTCGGCCAGTGGGATCCGAAGGCGCAACGGCCCGAGCTGTGGAGCCTGTTCAACACGCGCGTGCATCCGGGCGAGAACATGCGGGTGTTTCCGATCTCGAACTGGACCGAGCTGGACGTGTGGCAATACATCCAGCGCGAGAATCTGGCGCTGCCTTCCCTCTATTACAGCCACGCGCGCGACGTGGTGCGCCGCCGGGGCCTGCTGGTGCCGGTCACGCCGCTGACCCCGCCCGCCGAGGGCGAGGTGGTCGAGCGCCTGCCGGTGCGGTTTCGCACGGTGGGCGACATTTCCTGCACCTGCCCGGTGGCCTCCGATGCCGCCGACCCGGCCGCCATCATCGCCGAGACCGCGGTCACCGACATCACCGAGCGCGGCGCCACGCGCATGGACGACCAGACATCCGAGGCGTCCATGGAGCGCCGCAAGCGCGAAGGCTATTTCTGATCCCCGCCCATCCGAACGAGAGACTGTATGAACACCATCAACGATGCTTTCCTGGGCGGCGCCGGCCACGGCGTGCTGCGCCTGATCACCGCCGGCTCGGTCGACGACGGCAAGTCCACGCTGATCGGCCGCCTGCTGTACGACAGCAAGGGCGTGTTCGCCGACCAACTGGATGCCATCTCGCGCGCCAAGTACAAGCGCGTGGCGGGCGACGGCATCGATTTCGCGCTGCTGACCGATGGCCTGGAGGCCGAGCGCGAGCAGGGCATCACCATCGACGTGGCGTACCGCTACTTCTCCACGCCGCTGCGCAAGTTCATCATCGCCGACGCGCCGGGCCACGAGCAGTACACCCGCAACATGGTGACGGGCGCATCGACCGCCGACGCGGCCATCGTCCTGATCGACGCCACGCGCGCCGCCGACGGCCAGTTGCTGCCGCAGACCAGGCGGCACAGCATGATCGCCAGGCTGCTGGGCATCCGGCACATCGTCGTGGCCGTCAACAAGATGGACCTGGTGCAGTGGGACCGCGCGGTGTTCGAGCGCATCCGCGAGGCCTACGCCGACCTGGCGCGCCGGCTGGCGATCGACGGGTTCCACATCCTGCCGTTGTCGGCGTTGAACGGCGACAACGTGGTGACGGCCTCGCCGCACACGCCGTGGCACGAGGGCCCGCCGCTGCTGGCGCTGCTGGAGAACCTGGCCGTGGCCGACGATGGGCGCGGCCAGCCGCTGCGCCTGCCGGTGCAATGGGTGCTGCGCGATGGCGGCGACCGCGCCGACGATTTCCGCGGTTATGCCGGACGCTTGGCCAGCGGCGCGCTGCGCGTGGGCGATGCGGTGGCGGTGCAGCCCTCGGGGCAGCGGGCGTGCGTCGCACGCCTGTTGCGCGGCGCCGATGACGTGGACGAAGCGGTGGCGGGCGATTCGATCACCGTGGTGCTGGACCGCGACGTGGACGTGTCGCGCGGCGACACGCTGGCGCATCCCGATGCGTTGGCCCAGACCGGCCGCGAGTTCGAGGCCGAGCTGTGCTGGCTCGATGCGCAGCCGCTGAATCCCGCGCGCCGTTATCTGCTCAAGCACGGCACGCGCCTGACCTCGGCCAAGATCCGCGAGGTGCGCGCGCGGCGCGACGTGCGGGAACTGCAGGAGGTCGCGCAGGCGGACGGTTCGCTGTCGATGAACGATATCGGCAGGGTGGTGCTGGTCACGCGCGAAATGCTGGCGGTGGACCGCTACGACGCGCTGCCGGCCAACGGCGCCTTCATCCTGATCGACGAGGCCACGCACCAGACCGCGGCGGCGGGAATGCTGCGGTAAAAGACTGTTGTTTTTCCTCCAAACCCTTTGCTGGCGCGGCTTTCCGGCCGGTTGCGCTTAGCTGGCCCAAGGGCTGCGGGCGGCCGGAAATCATTTCCGTACCGTGTCGCCCGTCTTGGAGTACATTCAAGCGACGCCTGACAGCATTGCGGGGCTTGCCAAAAGTACTGTGTTTTTGTACAGTACTTTCATGGCAAGCACCGATCACCTTTTTTCCGCCGGTTCTGGGTCCCCGGCAGCCGCCCCCGCCGCCTTGCGCGGTCGGGGTGCGGTTACTAATGTTCGGCACCGCTTCCAGGAAACCGACCGCGTTGTATCAGACGACGCGGTCGACATGTTCCCCGACGCGGCTGCCTTGCGCACCGAGGTCCGGGCCGAGCAGGCCCGTTCGATCCTGTCGCGCAACGACTCCCCCGACGTTCCGTTCGAAGTCGCCATCAACCCCTACCGGGGCTGCGAGCACGGATGCGTCTATTGCTTTGCCCGCCCCACCCATGCCTACCTGGGCTACTCGCCTGGGCTCGACTTCGAAACCAAGCTCGTCGCCAAGGCCAACGCGGTCGACGTCCTGCGCGGCGAGCTGTCCAAGCCGGGCTATCGCGTCGCTCCCATCAACCTGGGGTCGGCCACCGACATCTACCAGCCTATCGAGCGCAACTGGCGCCTCACGCGCAACATCCTGCAACTGATGCTCGACACGGGTCATCCCGTCACGCTGGTCACCAAGAACGCCCTGATCGAACGCGACCTCGACCTGCTGCGCGCCCTGGCCGAGCGCAACCTGGTCATGGCCTTCGTCAGCGTCACCACGCTGGACGCCGAGATGGCCCGCACGCTCGAACCCCGCGCTTCCGCGCCGTGGCGCCGCCTGCAGGCCGTGCGCACGCTGTCGCAGGCCGGCGTGCCGGTGGGCGTGCTGGCCTCGCCGCTCATTCCCTTCATCAACGACGAATTCCTCGAAGCCATCCTGGAACAGGCATCGGAGGCCGGCGCCCGCTTCAGCGGCTACACCGTGGTGCGCCTGCCCTGGGAAGTGAAAGAGGTGTTCGAGCAATGGCTGCACGCCCATTTCCCTGATCGCGCCGAGCGCGTGCTGCACCGCATCGAAGACATGCGCGAAGGCCGCCGCAACGATCCCAATTTCGGCACCCGCATGCGTGGCACCGGTGTCTGGGCAGACCTGCTGCGCCAGCGCTACACGCTGGCAGTGCGCAAGTTCGGCCTGAATGGCGTGCGTCCCCAGCTCGATTGCAGCCAGTTCGTGGCGCCCGAGCCGCCCGCCGTGAAGCCGTCCCGCAAGGCAGGCGGCGGCATCGCGGCCGTGCCGGTGCGTTTCCATGAGGGCGTGCGCCGCATGGCGGCGGCCACGCTGGCCGTGCAGGCGCAGGGCGCGGGCCAGTTATCGCTGTTCGATTGAGGCCCGTCGCCCCACCCGACTTTTTTGCATTTCCCGTTTTCCCCACGCCACGCTGTCCTGATATCCGACAACACGACAACACGCCTAGCCAGGAGCTTCACCATGACCATCGCCACACTGTCTTCCGCCGTTCTTGCACCTATCAACGGTGCGTCCGTGCGCCGGCTGTTCACGGGTTGGGGCCGGTCGGGCATGCGTACGCGGGCACGTGTCCAGGCGCAAGCCCAGGCCATCCAGGCGGCGGGGTTGTTCGGCGCCGTACCGTTGCAGGCCACCCCATCCACGCGCAAGTGGCCGTTCCCGCCCGTCCAGCCCGCCGCGCCGACGCCGCGTGATGACGCTGCTGCGCAAGACGCTGCTACGCAAGTGCAAGCGCAGGCGTCCGCCAAGCGCGATGCCAAGCGCGATGCCAAGCGCGCGGCGTCCGACGCCGATCTCGGCGACGTGCGTCACCTCTCCACCGTCCAGGCGCTCGGGGTTCGCCGCATGGTCATCGACGTGCTGCTGGTGGCGGTGTGGGGCGCGCTGATTCCGGGCGTGTTGTGGCTGGGCGCGGCGTCGGGATTCTGATCCGCGGCCCGCAGGCACACGGCTCCATCCCCTTCATACGCGCAAGCTGACCTCGCCGATGCCGGGAAATGCCACTTGCACGGCCATTCCGCCGTGTACCGCATGCACGCCGTTCCACGAGCCGGTGGTGACCACCGTACCCGAGCGCACGGTTGCGCCGTGGCGAGTCAGATGGCGCAGCCAAGTCGGCAGCAGCCACGCCGGGTCTTCCAGCGAGTGCGTGCCGGCATGGATCTGCGCCGCGCCGCCGTCGATGCGGACTTCGCACTCCTGTTGGTGCCAGGCCAGCCGCCGGTAGGGCGTCCAGTCGCCCAGTACGAGTCCGGCATGCGATTGGCTGTCTGCCAGGCGCAGCAGGGCGGGTGCCTGGCTGGCCTGCATCAGCCGTGAGTCGACCAGCTCGATGGACACGGTCATTGCATCGATCAGGCCGTCCACCGAGGCCTCGTCCAAGGTGGCGGCCTCTTCGGGCGTGACGTCGCGGCCCAGCCGCAGCGCCACTTCGGCCTCGATGCCCGGCTGGTGCAGGGGCAGGTCCGCATAGGACGCGCCATCCGCGCGCACGGTATCGGGCCTCAGTCCCGCATGCGTCAGCGTGGCCGATCGCGAGGCGCCGCCGGATTTCCAATGGCGGGGCAGCTCGCCCGCCAGCCACCAGCCCATCTCCACCGCCACGGCGTCCTGCACCGCGTAGGCGGCCGGCGTGTCCCTGACGCTGTCCTGCCATACCTGGGCATCCAGGGCATCGCCCGTTCGATAGGCAGATGCCAGGGCCAGGGCAAATTCGTGTTGCGCCGTATCCAAGGTAAGGTTCTCCAGGTGATCGATGTACGCGAGAGGGGGGCGTTGCGTCCGCCGCTGCCGGGGCGGGCACGAAGCGCCGTTCGGCAGGCATGCGGAACAACAGTATCGCGCCGATTGCCCGAAATACCGTGCCGGGCAGGAAAGGCGAGGGCCGATTGCCGAAACGGCCGGTCAGGAAACCCGCCGCCACCGGCGGGCCGGCGATGGCCGGGCCGATGTCCGTCCTGCCCCGCTGGCCAGGCCCGGGCACTCGGGCCAGATGTTCCTCCGGATGGCCCGTATCGGCCCGATTGGCCGGTTCGGCGAATCGAGACCCCGCGCCGCGGCGCGCCGGGCGTGGCGCGCAGGCCTCATCCGCGTCCTTGTCTGAATCATCGGCTATTTTTGATGTAGAATGCTTGGTTTGCCAAATCTCATCCTCTGCTTGCGCCTCAGAAGTCCTGGCGCCAGGAAAAGGGCACCCGGCGGGCAGCAACGTCCGTCTCGCGCCGCCATCCTGGCCTTACCCCGGTAACCCCAGCCCGGTAACACCCAGGCAATACATCGACGGCAAAGCTTGCGCGCAAAGACATGATGATCTAGGAGTTCACGTGAACCTCATCGCTATCCTGGAACAGGAAGAAATCCAGCGCCTGACCGGCGGCAAAGCCTTCCCCGACTTCAACCCCGGCGACACCGTGGTGGTCAACGTCAACGTGGTCGAAGGCACGCGCAAGCGCGTCCAGGCCTACGAAGGCGTGGTCATCGCCAAGCGCAACCGCGGCCTGAATTCGTCCTTCATCGTGCGCAAGATCTCGTCCGGCGAAGCCGTCGAGCGTACGTTCCAGCTGTACTCGCCGCAAATCGCTTCGATCGAAGTGAAGCGCCGTGGCGACGTGCGCCGTGCCAAGCTGTACTACCTGCGCAACCGCTCGGGCAAGTCGGCTCGCATCAAGGAAAAGCTGGTCATCAAGGCCCCCAAGGCGGCATAAATTGCCTGGGGTATCGTATCGGGATGCGGCACGCCTGGCGTGCCGGCCCGTTACGCGACACCCCGTGCAGTGCGCCATGCAAATCCCGCCTCGCGCGGGCTCAAGAGGCACCTCGCGGGGTGCCTTTTCCTTTTTCGCCTTTGCCCGGGCATCGTCCCGCGCGGCAGGCTTCTGATCCCGCTGCCTCCGATATGTCGGATTCTCCTTCACCCCATCCTCGCCGTCCGCTGGTCCGCCCTGGTTTCGACCCCGCCGCCCAGCCGTGGCGGGTGGCCGACGAGGGGTTGCGGGCGATCCCGGGCGAACTGCTGACGGCCCACACACTGCGCAGCGGCTGGCAGGCGCAGGTGCCGTGGGCGTTGGACGAGGTCGTGGCCAGCGAGGCGCGCTACCCCGGCCGCGAGGGCAACCCCGTGCTGGCGGCCGTGCTGATTCCGATGGTGTTGCGCGCCGATGGCGTGCGCGTGCTGCTGACGCAACGTGCCGCGCACCTGCACGACCATGCCGGACAGATCAGTTTCCCGGGCGGGCGTATCGAGGATGACGACGCCTCGCCCGTGGCGGCCGCGCTGCGCGAGGCGCAGGAAGAGACCGGCCTGGGCCAGGAATACGTCGACGTCCTGGGCACCATGCCCGCGTACGTGACGTCCACCGGGTTTTCGGTGACGCCCGTGGCGTCCCTGGTGCGTCCAGGTTTCACGCTGGTGGCCGATGCGTTCGAGGTCGCCGAGATCTTCGAAGTGCCGCTCGCCTTCCTGATGGATCCGGCCAACCATCGCCTGTACCGGGCCACGACGCCGGATGGGCGCACGCGCCAGTACTATGCGATGCCCTGGGAGGGGTATTTCATCTGGGGCGCCACGGCGGGCATGCTGCGCAATCTGTATCACGCCTTGCGGGCGGCGCTGCGCTGAGCCGGTCCGCTCAATACCGCTGCTGGCCCGCTTCGTTCTCTTCCAGCACGCGGCGGTACAACGCGTAACGTCCCGCGTCTATCTCGCCGCGGTCCAACGCCGCCACCACGCCGCAGCCCGGCTCGTGGCGATGGCTGCAGTTGTAGAAGCGGCAGTTCTCGATGTGCGGCAGGAATTCGGGGAACCCGCGCACGATGTCCTCGCGCGTCAGGTGCTGCAGGCCGAAGGCCTGGAATCCCGGAGAGTCGATCAGGTCGCCGCCGGGCGCCGGCAGGTGGTAGAGGCGTGTGCTGGTGGTGGTATGGCGGCCCATGTCCAGCGCCGCCGAGTATTCGCGCGTGGCGGCCTGGGCATCCGGGGCCAGCGTGTTCAGCAGCGTGGACTTGCCCATGCCGCTTTGTCCCAGCAGCAGGCTGGTGCGGCCGGCCAGCAGGGGCGCCAGCTTCTGGCGCGCACTTTCCGTGTCGTGCGCGCTCAGTTCGACGATGGGCACGCCCAGCGCGCGTAGCGGCGCCAGCCGGGCCTGCGCGGCCGGCAGGCCGTCGGTCAGGTCGATCTTGTTCAGCACGATGATGGGGCTGATGCCCACGCTCCAGGCACCCGCCAGCGCGCGGCCGGTCAGGTCGTCCGAGAAGGTGGGTTCGACCGCGATGACCACCAGCAGTTGGTCGACGTTGGCGGCGAACTGCTTGGACCGCATCTCGTCCGAGCGGTACAGCAGGTTGGCGCGCGGCAGCACGGCGTCGATGGCGCCTTCGTCGCGGCCCTGCAGCGTGACGCGCACCCGGTCGCCCACCGCGGGGCCGGTTTTCTTGCCACGGGGGAA
This sequence comes from Bordetella ansorpii, assembly GCF_900078705.1. Classification (GTDB taxonomy): domain Bacteria; phylum Pseudomonadota; class Gammaproteobacteria; order Burkholderiales; family Burkholderiaceae_B; genus Bordetella; species Bordetella ansorpii_A. The sequence goes on along the minus strand of NZ_FKIF01000003.1, from coordinate 68,693 downwards.
GCATTGCCGCACGCTGCCGTCGGCCAGTTCCACCATGTAGTGACGGCCGTGCGCGGCGATGACCCTGCCCGCGGGTTGGGTTGCCGAGGCGGCCATGGCGCCTTGTGTCGGCATGCTCGCGCCCACGGACGCGCCCTTGCTGTTCTTGGTTTTGCCTTGCAAGGTCAGGCCGCCGACATCAGGTGGCGGATGCGCACGGCGGCGGGCGGGTGGCTGTCGTAGAAGGCGGAATGCACGGGATCGGGCGTCAGGGTGGCGGCGTTGTCATCGTACAGTTTGACCAGGGCCGAGACCAGTTGATTCGACGAGCTTTGCTCGGCGGCATAGCGGTCGGCCTCGAACTCGTCGCGGCGCGAGAACCAGCTGGCGATGGGGGTGAGCATGAAGGTGAACACGGGCACGGCCAGGAAGAACAGCAGCAGCGCCATGGCGTGGTTGGGGCCGTCCAGGCGCGGCACCACGCCCAGGCCGACGTAGAACCAGGGCTGTTGGGACAGCCAGCCCAGCAGGGCGAAAAAGAGCAGGGCGCCGGCGAAGCTCATCGCGATGCGCTTGACGATGTGGCGCCGCACGAAGTGGCCCAGTTCGTGCGCCAGCACGGCCTCGATCTCGTCGGCGTTCAGGCGCGACAGCAGCGTGTCGAAGAACACGATGCGGCGCGCGCGGCCGAATCCCGTGAAATACGCGTTGCCGTGCGCCGAGCGGCGCGAGCCGTCCATGACGAACAGCCCGTTGAGCGAGAACCCGCAGCGCTGCGCCAGGCGGTGGATGCGGTCGGCCAGCTCGGGGTCGGACAGCGGGGTGAACTTGTTGAACAGCGGCGCGATGAAGGTGGGGTAGATGAACAGCAGCAGCAGGTTGAACGCCGTCCACAGGCCCCAGGCCCAGACCCACCAGTAAGTGCCGGCCTCGGCCATCAGCCAGAGGATGGCGGCGGCCAGCGGCACGCCCAGCACCAGCGCCACGGCGATGCCTTTCAGGGCGTCGCTGACGAACAACCGGGGCGTCATGCGGTTGAAGCCGAAACGCCCCTCGAGCTTGAACTGCCGATACAGCGTGAACGGCAGTCCCAGCAGGCCCATCAGGCCGAACACCGAGAACAGCAGCAGCAACTGGCGCAGCATGTCGTTGCCGGTCAGGCGTCCGATGCCCATGTCTATCCATTGCAGCCCGCCCAGCAGGGTCAGGCAGACCAGGATGGCGGCGTCGTAGACCCGCTCGATCATGCCCAGCCGCACTCGCGCCACGGTGTAGTCGGCGGCGCGCTGGTGGCTGAACAGCCCGATGCGCTGCGCGAACACGGCGGGCACTTCGTCTCGATGGCCGGCCACGTGGCGGGTCTGGCGCGTGGCCAGCCACAGGCGCACGAACAGGTCGGCCAGAAGCAGGAAGACGAACAGCTGGGTAAACAGGGGCAGGGGGCTGGGCACGGCGTGTGAGAAAATGGCGCGTTTTCTAAAGGCAAATTATATGGCTGCGAACGAAAATCGCCTGGTCTGGCTCGACATGGAAATGACCGGGCTCGATCCCGAGAAGGAACGCATCATCGAGGTGGCCGTCGTGGTGACGGAACCCGACCTTACCATCGTGGCCGAAGGTCCGGTGCTGGTGATCCACCAGCCCGACAGCCTGCTGGACGCCATGGACAACTGGAACAAGTCCACCCACGGCAAGAGCGGCCTGATCGACAAGGTCAAGGCATCCACCCTGACCGAGGCGCAGGCCGAGACCGAACTGATCGCCTTCCTGTCGCAGCACGTGCCGGCGGGCAAGTCGCCGCTGTGCGGCAACACCATCAGCCAGGACCGCCGCTTCATGTTCGAGTACATGCCGGACCTGGAACGCTTCTTCCACTACCGCAACCTGGACGTCAGCACCCTGAAGGAGCTGGCGCGCCGCTGGGCGCCGGCCGTGTACAAGGGTTTCGAGAAAAAGAGCCGGCACGAGGCGCTGGCCGACATCTACGAATCCATCGACGAACTGAAGTACTACCGCGAGCACATGCTCAAGGTGTAAGGCCAGGCAAGGGTATCCGCATGGAACTGCCCGTCGAGGAAATCCGGCGCATCGAGCGCGAGGCGCTGGCCCGGGGCATTGCCCTGATGCCGCGCGCGGGCCTCGCGGCCGCCCGTTTCGCAGCGGCCCGGCTGGCGCGGATGGGTCAGGCGCCCCTGGCAAGTGGACGGGTTCTCCCGCCGGGCGCCGCGCCGCGTCCGGAAACGCGGCACTGGGCCTGTCCGGATGGCGCGCCGTCCGTCCCGGACGTGGCGCCTCCCCCCTTCCCGTTGCCCGTCCTGGCCCTGGCCGGACCGGGCAACAACGGCGGTGACGCCCTGGTGGCGGCGACGTGGCTGCGCGCCTGGGGCCATCCCGTGCAGGCCGTGCTGTATGCCGACCCCGACCGCCTGCCCGCCGATGCGCGCCTGGCCTACGACGGCTGGCGCCAGGCCGGCGGCACGACGCTGCCCGACCTGCCTGCCGATATTCCCGCCCTGGCGCTGGACGGCCTGTTCGGCATCGGCCTGAACCGTCCCCTGGACGAGACCTGGCAGGCGCGCGTCGACACGATCAACGGCTGGAACATTCCGGTGTTGGCCCTGGACGTGCCCAGCGGGCTGGATGCGGCGTCCGGACGTGAACTGGGCCGGGCGATCAAGGCCGCGTGGACCTTGTCCTTCATTGCCAGCGCGCCAGGGCTGCGCAGCCCGGATGGACTGAAGACGTGCGGCGAGCGCCACCTGGATAGCCTCGGGCTGGCGTGACGGGAAGTTCCTTGGGCATGTCCGGCTGACGCCCGCGCCCCGGCGATTGCGCATCTTCCATCCGGTGCATGCTCAGGTTCCGAAATCGCCCGCCGCCTCGGGCTGGTAGTCGATGCAGGCCAGAATGGCCTCGTGCAGGACTTTGTCGGGTCCCTGCCACTGCACGGATTGGCCGGCTCTCTGCCCCAGCAGGCTCAGGCCCAGCGGGGACATCACCGAAATCTGGCCTTCGGCGGCGTTGCTTTCCGAGGGGTAGGACAGTACGACGGCCATGTCCTGGCCGTCGGCCGTCACCAGCCTGACGCGTGAACGCATGGTCACGACGTCGGCGTCGATCTCTTGCGCGGGAACCGTGATGACGTCATCCAGCAGTTCCTGGGCAATGTCCTCCACGCCGGGCGGCAGGCCATCGGCCACCATGCGGGCCAGCAGGCCGGTGAGGCGGGCGTGGTCGAGTTCGGTAAGGGTGCGTTCCTGATCGGCGTTATGCATGAATCACTCCGGAAGCCGGGTTTGCGCGGGGGCAAGCCACGGCGATTGCGCGGGGTGGCCCGACGACCAGGGGAATGCGCGGAAGGAAAAGTGAAAAGAGGCGGTCGCCGGGCCTAGCCATATGCGGCGAGAGCCGCGGCGGGTCCGGTGGCGCCCGGCCGGTGCGGGCGCGCGCGCAGGCCGGTGCGCCGCGCAGGGCGGCAGCCGGGCTGGGTGGCGTGGCGTCGGACCGAATGGGGTGTCATTGCCCGATTGTAGGCATGTCCGGGCGCCGCGCCAACCGGCACGGCGGGATGCCGCAACAGGCCCGGACGGCAGGCCGTGGACGGCGGCGCGTCAGGCCGCCTGGCCGGTTGGCGGCGCCGCGAGCGCCGGCCGTCCGCCAAACCGGGCCAGGGCCGCCGGGCGCAGCGCCCGATACCCTTCGTTCTCTCGACCGGCCAGCGCATCCAGGTGCGCCTCCGAGGCATCGAACAGCTTCCAGTACAGCCGTGCGCACAGTTCGCGCGCGGGATGTCCCGGCCAGTTGTCCGGCAGCATGGGGCCGGGCAACTGCGGGTCGTGCAGCACGATGCGCCGCCAGCCGTGCAGCAGCAGCACGCGTGCCGCGAAGGCCTGCCCGGGCGCGGCCGGGGCCTCGTCCAGCAGTTTTTCCAACGGCCCGAAGTTGCGGCTGAACTGGCGGTATTGCTCGGCCACGTCGTCCAGGTTCCAGCATTGAGTGGCGAGGCTGGCGATGGGCAGGCCGCCCGCGCCGGCCAGGTCGCGGGCCGACAGCACCAGCGCCTTGTCGGGAATGCCCAGCCTGTCCAGGATGGCATGCGCCGCGCTGGCTTCCGTCTGCGGATGGGCGAACAGCCCCGGCGCGACCATGCCGAAGCCCTCCCACAGCAATTCGCGGCGCAGTTCGGCGCGCTCGGCCAGGCCGTTGTTGCCGACCCGGGGCAGGGCCACCAGCGTCCATTCGCCGTTCCATTCCCGCGCGGGCCCTTCATAGATGCGTTGCGAGGCGCGTGCGGTGTCGCGCAGGCCGCGTTCGGTCATCAGGTACAGGCTGCGCCGGCCATGGCGCTCGGAGCGCAGCCAGTCCTGCGCCACCAGGCGGAATACGCTGGTGCGCAACAGGCGCTCGTTGATGCCGACCGGCGCCAGCAGTTCGATCAGGTCGCCCAGCCAGATGGCGCCGCCGTGCGGACCCAGCGCGTCGCCCAGCAGGCTGACGCACAGCGACTTGGCGCGCGGCGGGTCCTGCTTGAGCAGGCGGGCGATGAAGCGGTCCAGCGGGAGGGGGGCAGTAGCCATGAGACGACCGGCAGCCGGCGGGTGATGGGGACGGGACGCCGGGCGGGCGGCGCACGGTCCATGACATGATACATAAATCAAACGTGATACGGAATTTCGTTTGACAATCGTTTTTCTGTATTAAATAATGGATTCATCGAGCGGCGATCCGCCCCGGGTGTTCCTTGCACCCCGCACAGCCGCCCCTCCCAGGAGACAAGCCATGTACGCGCAATTGGTCGAAACCGGCGTCAAGAAAGTCCGCGGCGTCGAGGAACTGACCGGTCCCGAGCAGGCCTTCCAGCGCCGCATCGACGACGGCGTGCGCATCGAGGCCAAGGACTGGATGCCCGAGGCCTACCGCAAGACCCTCATCCGCCAGATCTCGCAGCACGCCCATTCCGAGATCGTCGGCATGCTGCCCGAAGGCAACTGGCTCACCCGCGCGCCGTCGCTCAAGCGCAAGGCCATCCTGCTGGCCAAGGTGCAGGACGAGGCCGGCCACGGCCTTTACCTCTACAGCGCCGCCGAAACGCTGGGCGTGTCGCGCGACCAACTGGTCGACGACCTGCACTCGGGCCGCGCCAAGTACTCCAGCATCTTCAACTACCCCACGCTGACCTGGGCCGACATCGGCATGATCGGCTGGCTGGTCGACGGCTCGGCCATCATCAACCAGATCCCGCTGTGCCGCTGTTCGTATGGCCCGTATGCGCGGGCCATGGTGCGCGTCTGTAAGGAAGAGTCCTTCCACCAGCGCCAGGGCTATGACCTGCTGATCGAGATGTGCCGCAACGGCACGCCCGAGCAGAAGGCCATGTGCCAGGAAGCACTGAACCGCTGGTGGTGGCCCGCGCTGATGATGTTCGGTCCTCCGGATGGCGATTCGCCCAACAGCGCGCAGTCCATGCAATGGAAGATCAAGCTGTTCTCCAACGATGAACTGCGCCAGAAGATGGTCGACCAGAGCGTGCCGCAGGCCGAATACCTGGGCCTGACCGTGCCCGATCCCGACCTGAAGTGGAACGCCGAGCGCGGCCACTACGACTTCGGCGAGATCGACTGGAGCGAGTTCCACGCCGTGCTGAAGGGCAACGGCCCGTGCAACCGCGAGCGCCTGGCCGCGCGCGTCAAGGCGCACGAGGACGGCGCCTGGGTGCGCGACGCGCTGGTCGCCCACGCCGACAAGCAGGCCCGCCGCAAGGCAGCCTGACCCGCGGGTCTTTCCGACACGGCCGGCGGGCACCCGCCGGCCTCCGACCTCCTTATTCGTGGGCGCCGCGCGCCCCAGGAACGCATCATGAGCAAAGAATGGCCCCTGTGGGAAGTCTTCATCCGCAGCCAGCACGGGCTGGCGCACAAGCACGTGGGCAGCCTGCACGCGCCCGACGCCGAGATGGCCATCAACAATGCGCGCGACGTCTACACGCGCCGCAACGAGGGGCTGAGCATCTGGGTGGTGCGCGCCGCCGACATCGTGGCCAGCAGCCCGTCGGATAAAGAGCCGCTGTTCGAGCCCGCCAACAACAAGGTCTACCGGCATCCCACGTTTTTCCCGATGCCCGACGAAATCAAGCACATGTAAGGCGGGCGGCACATGGACAAATCCCTGTTCGAATATCTGCTGCGCCTGGGTGACGGCAACCTGGTGCTGTCGCAGCGGCTGGTGGCCTGGACCGGCCACGGTCCCATCCTGGAAGAAGACCTGGCGCTGACCAATACCGCGCTGGACCTGCTGGGCCAGGCGCGCCTGTGGCTGACGCTGGCGGGCGAGGTCGAAGGCGCGGGCCGCGACGAGGACGCGCTGGCCTATCTGCGCGACGCGCCCGAATTCCGCAATCCGCTGCTGGCCGAACGCCCCAACGGCAACTACGCCGACACCATGGCGCGCCAGTATTTCTACGACGTCTGGCACTACTTCCTGCTGCGGAACCTGCAGCAGTCGAAGGACGAGCGCGTGGCCGCCATCGCCGCCAAGTCCATCAAGGAAGTCACCTACCACGTGCGCCGTTCGGCCGACCTGGTGGTGCGCCTGGGCGACGGCACGGACGAGAGCCACGCCCGCATGCAGGCCGCCGTCGACGAGGCCTGGCGCTTCACCGGCGAGCTGTTCACCGACGACGACATCGATCGCGACATGGCCGCGCGCGGCATCGGCTGTGCGCTGGCCTCGCTGCGCGAGCCCTGGCTGGCGCACGTGCGCGAGGTGCTCGAAGAGGCCACGCTGACGGTTCCCGACGACGCGCAGTCGTTCCACGCCGCGCAGCGCGGCGGCCGGCAGGGGCGCCATACCGAAGAGCTGGGTTATGTATTGGCCGAGATGCAGCATCTGCATCGCGCCTACCCCGGAGCGACGTGGTGAACACGAACGCCGCCACGCACGCCGCCGAGGCCGAGGTCATGCATTGGCTCGAGGCCGTGCCCGATCCCGAGATCCCGGTGCTGTCGGTGGTGGACCTGGGCGTGGTGCGTCAGGTCGGCTGGGACGGCGATACGTGCGTGGTCACGATCACGCCCACGTACTCGGGCTGTCCGGCCATGCGCGAAATCTCGCAGGACATCGAGCGCACGCTGGCCGGCCATGGTGTGGCCAGCGTGCGCATCGAGACCCGCCTGGCGCCCGCCTGGACCACCGACTGGATGAGCGAGCGAGGCCGCCAGGCGCTGGCGCAATATGGCATCGCCGCGCCCGCGCAGCGGGCCGTGGACATCTCCGGCATCAGCCGGCGCGTCAGCCAGCCCGCCATCGCGTGCCCGCACTGCGGCTCGTCCAACACCCGGCTGGTCAGCAATTTCGGCTCGACGTCGTGCAAGGCGCTGTACCGCTGCAGCGCCTGCCGCGAACCGTTCGATTACTTCAAGACGCACTAGGCGGCTGCGACGATGAGCACGCCGGATCGCGTCCCGTCTGATTCCTTCCTCGTGAAGGGGGCGCCAGCCGCCAAGAGGGCACAACAATGAACTCGACCGCATTCCATACCTTGAAAGTGGCCTCCGTGGCGCGCAACACGCGCGACGCCGTGGTGGTCACTTTCGACCTGCCGCAAGAACTGTCCGACGACTTCGCCTTCCGTCCCGGCCAATACCTGACGCTGCGCACGCACCTGTCCGGCGAGGAAGTGCGCCGCTCGTATTCCATCTGTTCGGCGCCCGGCGACGGCGTGCTGCGCGTGGCCATCAAGAAGGTCGACGAGGGCCTGTTCTCCAGCTGGGCCAATCACCAGTTGCAGGCCGGCCAGACGCTGGAAGTGATGCCGCCCGCCGGCAACTTCACCATCGAATTCGACCCCTCGCAGGCGCGCCGCTACGTGGCCTTCGCCGTGGGCAGCGGCATCACGCCCGTGCTGTCCCTGGTGAAGACGGCGCTGTCGACCGAGCCCGGCAGCCGCTTCACGCTGTTCTTCGGCAACCGCGCCTCGTCGTCGGTGCTGTTCCGCGAAGAGATCGAGGACCTGAAGAACCGCTACATGGAGCGCTTCTCGCTGGTCTACATCATGAGCCGCGAGGCGCAGGACATCGACCTGTTCAACGGCCGCCTGGACGGCGACAAGGTCGACCAGCTGCTGCGCGTGTGGATGCCGCCGGCGCAGATCGACCATGCCTTCGTGTGCGGCCCCCAGACCATGATCGAAAGCGTGGTCGAGCACCTGCAGGCGCAGGGCATCGCGAAGGACCGCATCAAGTTCGAACTGTTCGGCGCGCCCAAGGGGCCGCGCGCGCTGCGCACCGGCCGCGAGGCCCTGGCCGCGCCCGGCAAGGGCCAGTGCGAGGTCACCGTGGTGCAGGACGGCCACCGGCGCACCTTCTTCATCGACAAGAACCAGGACAGCGTGCTCGATTCGGCGCTGGCCCAGGGTGTCGAACTGCCGTATTCGTGCAAGGGCGGCGTGTGTTCCACCTGCCGCTGCAAGGTCATCGAGGGCGAGGTGGACATGGACGCCAACTTCGCGCTGGAAGACTATGAGGTGGCGCGCGGCTTCGTGCTCAGTTGCCAGAGTTTCCCCGTCAGCGACCGCCTGGTCATCGATTTCGACCAGGAAACCTGACCCCAACCCAATACTCGCGCGGGCCGTGCAGGGCGCCGCGCCAACCACTGGAGATTGCCCGTGTCGCAGGATTTCTTCGAACGCCACCAGGCCGTGCTGGAGCAGGCGCAACGCGCCGCCGCCGAGCGCGGCTACTGGAGCCCGCACCCCGAATCGCCCAGCCCGCGCAACTATGGCGAAACCGCCGCGGCCGATGGCCAGGCCGCCTTCGAGGCGCTGCGCGGCAAGCCTTTCCCGATCGACCTGCCGCTGGCCGACGGCGCCGTCGGCGGCGAGGTGTCGCCCTTCGGCTTCGCGCTGGACATCACCTATCCCCGCGTGCGGCCCGATGCGCTGATCCAGGCCGCCGGCCGCGCGCTGGAGTCGTGGCGCCGCGCCGGCCCGCGCGCGTGGGTGGGTGTGTCGCTGGAGATCCTGCAGCGCCTGAACAAGCTGAGCTTCGAGATCGCCAACGCGGTGCAGCACACCACGGGACAGGCCTTCATGATGGCGTTCCAGGCCGGCGGTCCGCACGCACAGGACCGCGGCCTGGAGGCCGTGACCTACGCCTGGCAGGAAATGGCCCGCGTGCCCGGCAGCGTCATCTGGGAGAAGCCGCAGGGCAAGAACGAGCCCATCCGCATGGAGAAGCGCTTCACCGTCGTGCCGCGCGGCGTGGCGCTGGTCATCGGCTGCTCCACGTTCCCCACCTGGAACGGCTATCCGGGCCTGTTCGCCAGCCTGGCGACCGGCAACACCGTCATCGTCAAGCCGCATCCCGGCGCGATCCTGCCGCTGGCCATCACGGTCAGGGTGGCGCGCGACGTGCTGGCCGAGGCGGGCTTCGATCCCGACGTGGTGCAACTGGCGGCGCACGAGGCCGGCGACGACACCGCGCAAGACCTGGCGCTGCGTCCCGAAGTGAAGATCGTCGATTTCACGGGCAGCACCGCCAACGGCGACTGGCTGGAAGCCAACGCCCGCCAGGCCCTGGTCTACACCGAGAAGGCCGGCGTGAACCAGGTCATCATCGACTCGGCGCCCGACCTGAAGGGCGTGGTGCGCAACCTGGCGTTCTCGCTGTCGCTGTACTCGGGCCAGATGTGCACGGCGCCGCAGAACATCTACGTGCCGCGTGACGGCATCGAGACGGACGACGGCCATGTCAGCTTCGACGGCGTGGCCGCCGCGCTGGGCACGGCGCTGGACAAGCTGCTGGCCGATCCGGCCAAGGCCGTTGAGTTCACCGGCGCCATCCAGAGCGAGGCCACCGCCGCGCGCATCGACCGCGCGCGCGCGCTGGGCCTGCCCGTGGTGGCGGACAGCCGCGAACTGGCCCACCCGCAGTTCGAGGGGGCACGCGTGCGCACGCCGCTGGTGCTGCGCGCCGACGCCGGCAACGACGCGCTGCGCCAGGAGTGGTTCGGCCCGATCGCCTTCGTGGTCGCCACGGATTCCACGGAGCACAGCATCGAGCTGGCGCGCGAGTCGGTGCGCGAGCACGGCGCGCTGACCCTGGCCGCCTACACCCGCGACGACGCCGTCGCCGCGCGGGTGCAGGACGCCGCCGAAGTGGCGGGCGTGTCGCTGTCGCTGAACCTGACCGGCGCGGTGTTCGTGAACCAGACCGCGGCCTTCAGCGACTTCCACGGCACCGGCGCCAACCCGGCCGCCAATGCCGCGCTGTCCGACGCGGCCTTCGTCTCCAACCGCTTCCGCGTCGTGCAGACGCGCTGGCACGTGTAGGCACGCCGACGTACCCGCACGCGATCCGCCCGATAACGAATAACCAGAGACATCGTCGCATGGCCTACGAAGACATCCTGTTCTCCCTGGAAGGCGGCATCGCCCGCCTGACGCTGAATCGTCCCGACAAGCTCAACAGCTTCACCGCGCGCATGCACGGCGAAGTGGCCGACGCGCTGGCGCGCGTCGAGACCGAAGGCGCGCGCGTGCTGGTGCTGACCGGCGCGGGCCGCGGCTTCTGCGCGGGACAGGACCTGAGCGAGCGCCGGCCGGCGGCCGACGGCTCGCCGCCCGACCTGGGCGAGACGGTCGAGAAGTACTACGCGCCGCTGGTCAAGCGCCTGCAGGCGCTGCCCATGCCGGTGGTGGTGGGCGTGAACGGGGTGGCGGCCGGCGCCGGCGCCAACCTGGCGTTCGCGGGCGATCTGGTCATCGCGAAAGAGTCGGCCAGTTTCATCCAGTCGTTCTGCAAGCTGGGCCTGATTCCGGACACGGGAGGCACCTACGCGCTGCCGCGGCTGGTGGGCCGCGCGCGCGCGCTGGGCCTGGCCCTGCTGGGCGACAAGCTCAGCGGGCGGCAGGCCGAGCAGTGGGGCCTGATCTGGCAGTGCGTGGCCGACGATGAATTCGACGCCACGCTGGACCGGCTGGCCGCGCACTTTGCCCAGGCGCCCACCAAGGGCCTGGCCTTCACCAAGCGCGCCATGCAGCAAAGCCTGGGCAACGACCTGGCCACGCAACTGGACCTGGAGCGCGACATGATGCGCGAACTGGGCCGCAGCGCCGACTACGCCGAAGGCGTGGCGGCTTTCCTGGACAAGCGTGCGCCGCAGTTCAAGGGGCAATGATGAGCAGCAACGTTTCCGTGGAAGTGCCCACCGATCCCCAGGCGCTGGCCGAGGCCGTGCGCCAGACCATGTACGCCAACGACGCGGCCACGCAGGGCCTGGGCATGGAGGTCGTCTCCATCGCGCCGGGGCGGGCGCGCGTCACCATGCGCGTGCGCGGCGACATGCTCAACGGCCACAAGACCTGCCATGGCGGCTTCATCTTCTCGCTGGCCGACAGCGCGTTCGCCTTCGCGTGCAACTCGCGCAATGTCAGCACGGTGGCTTCGGGCTGCACCATCGATTTCCTGGCGCCGGGTTTCGAGGGCGACGTGCTGACCGCCGAGGCGCAGGAGCGCTCGCTGGCCGGCCGCACCGGCATCTACGACATCACCGTCAGCAACCAGGACGGCAAGCCGGTGGCGCTGTTCCGCGGCCGTTCCTACCGGATCAAGGGTCAGGTGGTGGGGCAGGCCGCGGACGCGGCATGAAGGCCCCGCGTACAGGAACGGGTATTGAGCCCCAACGCTTGAAAGAAGCCTCGCATCACATCCGGACGGCGCGCGCCGTCCGGTGATATTCCAGGAGAGAGACCCATGTCCAACACGATCAGCAAGCCCGGGCTGGACCCCATCGAGCATGCCAGCCGCGACGAGATCCAGGCGCTGCAGCTGGAACGGCTGAAATGGACGCTGAACCACGCGTACCACAACGTGCCGCACTACAAGCGCGCCTTCGACGAACGCGGCGTGCACCCCGACGACCTGAAGCAGCTGTCGGACATCTCGAAGTTTCCGTTCACGGTGAAGAAGGACCTGCGCGACAACTACCCGTTCGGCATGTTCGCCGTGCCGCGCGAGCGCGTCTCGCGCGTGCATGCGTCCAGCGGCACGACCGGCAAGCCGACGGTGGTGGGCTATACGGCGCAGGACCTGGACCACTGGGCCAACCTGGTGGCGCGCTCGATCCGCGCAGCGGGCGGCAAGGCCGGCGACATCATCCACGTGGCCTATGGCTACGGCCTGTTCACGGGCGGCCTGGGCGCGCATTACGGCGCCGAACGGCTGGGTTGCACGGTCATTCCCATGTCGGGCGGGCAGACCGAGAAGCAGGTGCAGCTGATCCAGGATTTCCAGCCCAGCATCATCATGGTGACGCCCTCCTATTTCTGCAACATTCTGGAGGAGCAGCGCAAGCAGGGCATTGATCCACGTCAAAGTTCGCTGCGCATCGGCATTTTCGGCGCCGAACCGTGGACGGGCCAGATGCGCGCCGACATCGAGTCGCAGGCCGGCATCGACGCGGTCGACATCTATGGCCTGTCGGAAGTGATGGGCCCGGGCGTGGCCAGCGAGTGCGTCGAATCGAAGGACGGTCCGGTGGTGTGGGAAGACCACTTCTACGCCGAGATCATCGATCCCGACACGGGCGAGCCGGTGGCCGAAGGCGAAGAGGGCGAACTGGTGTTCACCTCGCTGACCAAGGAGGCGATGCCCGTCATCCGCTACCGCACGCGCGACCTGACGCGCCTGTTGCCGCCCACCTCGCGCAGCATGCGCCGCATCGGCAAGATCACCGGCCGCAGCGACGACATGCTGATCGTGCGCGGCGTGAACCTGTTCCCGACCCAGGTCGAGGAACTGGTGCTGAAGGTGGCCCAGCTGGCGCCGCACTACCAACTGGTGCTGACCAAGAACGGCAACCTGGACGAGCTGGAGATCCTGACCGAAGTGCGTGGCGAGTTCGCCGGCCTGGGCGCCGACGAGCGCGAGGTCATCGGCCGCCAGTTGCAGGCGGCGGTGAAGGCCTACATCGGCATCAGCGCGCGCGTGAACGTTGCCGATTGCGGTTTCGTCGAACGCACGCTGACCGGCAAGGCGCGCCGCGTGATCGACAAGCGGCCGCGCTGAGGCGCCGTCCGGTTCCTGGCGGTTCCGTCTTGCAAGGGCCGTTGGGCCCGCCGGGCCGGTGCAGTGAGCGATGTCGCGTACCTTCTCGTGCCACATGCCGGGTTTCAGGATGGATTCAGTGATCTGACTTCTTGCTGCTCTGGACGCCTGACCCGTTCCGGGGCGATACTCGGGCCGCCAGGCGGGGTGGTTGGTCTGGCGCGGCTCCCCCGCCGGTCCATGGTGTCTGATTCGGGATGCGGTGTGCTGGCGGCGAGGGGGGCGCAATCTTCCAGACCAGGATGGCCATGACGCTGCAGCAACGCGACGGATATTCGTACGGCACGACCCGCGATGACCTGCGATGGGTCATCTCCGACTTCGCGGAAGACAACGGGTATGCGGCCGACCAATGTGCCTCCAGCACCTGTGCCTGCGGGCAGCAGGTGTTCCTGCTGGAGACCAACGAGGCAGAGGGCGTCGCGCAACGCACCTGTTGCGCATGCGGCGCCATCCACCTGATGGGCGACAGCGCCGAGTATGCCGGCGATCACGTTCCCCTGGACAGCCATGTCTGCATCTGTGAGCAGGGCCGCTTCGAGATCGAGTCGGCCGTTGCCCTGTATTCCGAATCGAACGACGTGCGCTGGCTGTACATCGGCTGCCGGTGCAGCGACTGCTCGCTGGTCGGCGTGTTCGCTTCGTGGAAGTGCGAAGGGGGCGACGCGGACGCCTTCCTGGCCAACGTCTAGCCGCGATGGCGCGTGCCGTTCGCCGCTGGGAAAAGGCGAAAGACGAAGAAGTCTTAAGAACGACATCTTGCGATATATCGTGCTTTGTCACGAGTCATACATATTGAGCTTCTAGTATGCGTCGCTCTGTCAACTCCGTCTTTTCAAAAAATGACATTCCAGCAGCGTTCCCGTGTCACGGGCCGGGGCAAATGGGCCCTTCAAGCTACCTCCTTGGCCGTTCTGCTCGCGTTGTCCGCATGCGGCAGCGACGACCATGATGACGACCAGGCGGATGCCGGCGGCGAGGACTCTGCCTACGTCGTGCCGGGTCCGCCGGCCGGATTGGGAACCACCGATGTCGCGCAGGTGCCCGGCGCCGCCGCCTTCGTGGATTTCGCCGCCACCAACCAGCGCGGCGATGCCCGCTACGCCACGGTCGACACCAACGCCGGCGTCCGCGTGCTGAAGGGCTTCCTGGACATCTGGACGCCCAGCACGCTACTGGTGGATGCTGGCACCGGCACCGTGCCCGCGCAGGACGGCTTCCCGGGTTTTGCCCAGTCCACCTGGACCGGCCTGCCCGGCGACGCCACCGACGGCACCGTGAAGAACGGTGCGGTGCATGCCGAGAACCTGGCGTTCGTGGTCCGCACCACGCTGGCCCGTACGCCCGAGCAGGCCGTCGCGGCCTACCTGGACGACCGCCGCGGCAAGAACTACAGCGTGACCGACGGCATGGGGCCGCTGACCTCTTACTGGCGCACGGCCGCCCAGCAGACCACCACCATCAACGACGTGGCCGCCGATGCCACGACCGTCAAGTACGACGACGGCGGCAACAACACGGGTGTGTCCGGTTCGGCGAACCCCGAGTTCGGCGATGCCATCGCGTTCGTGCAAAGCATGGGCAACAATGCCTCGACCGAACCGGGCAAGCGTTTCTACAAGTACGCCCGCCCGTGGCGCTGGACGGCTGCCGTGCAGGTGCTGCCCACGCTGGAACCGGCCAAGAGCAGCACGCCGGCCACCGATGGCGGCTTCCCCAGCGGCCACACCGCCGAGGCCGTCCGCAACGCCGTCGCCATGGCCTATCTGGTGCCCGAGCGCTTCCAGGAAATGGTGGCCCGCGGCCTGGAACTGGGCGAGAACCGCATCGTTGCCGGCATGCACTCGCCGCTGGACGTGATCGGCGGCCGCATCCTGGGCCAGGCCTCGGCCGTCGGCAACATCTATGCCGCCAGTTCCGGCGTGCGCGCCACGGCGTATGCGCAGGCGCGCCAGACCCTGATGGCCGCGACGGGTACGAGCACGCCCGAGGCGTTCTATCAGTTCGCGCATTCGCAATCCGTGTCCCAGGACCGCTTCGCGGACCACGAGGCCAACAAGCGCCTGTACCGCCACCGCCTGACGTTCGACTTCACGCAGATCGGCGACACGGGCGTCCCGGCCGTGGTGCCCAAGGGCGCGGAAACCGTGCTGGAAACCCGCTTGCCTTACCTGACGGCGGAACAGCGCCGCGTCGTGCTCAAGACGACGGCGCTGCCTTCCGGCTATCCGGTGCTGGATGACGATGAAGGCTTCGGCCGCTTGAACCTGTTCGACGCGGCCGACGGCTACGGCGCTTTCAACGGCGACGTCGTGGTGTCCATGGATGCGAATCAGGGGGGCTTCAACGCCCTGGATACCTGGCGCAACGACATCTCGGGCGCGGGCAAGCTGACCAAGAACGGATCGGGCACGCTGGCGCTGGCCGGGCAGAACCTGTACACCGGCGGCACCGAGGTCGCGGGCGGTACGCTGCGCGTGGATTCGGCCAGCGCACTCGGCGCTGGCGCGGTCTACGTGGGCGGCGGCACGCTGGAAGTGGCGGCGGACGAAGCGGCGCAGGTGAAGTCGACCTACACGCAGACGGCTGCTGGCGCGTTGCAGGTCAACGTGGATGCCGACGGCGCGGGTCAGTTGTCGGTGGCCTCCGACGCGGCGCTGGCCGGTGCGTTGACGGTCGATTTCCGTGACGGCTATACGCCGCAGGCGGGCGATACGCTGACGGTGATCTCCGCGGCCCGGGTCCATGGCACGTTCGACAGCGTGTCGGTGGCGGGCTTCAAGGCCACGCCGGTCTATGGCAGCGACAGCGTCCAGGTTCGTCTGGACGCCGTGCAGTAAGCCAGGCGCGGCAAGCGCCTAGTAACGAGGGGGGGCACCGTGTGCCCCCTTCCTCATTGCAGGCCCGGCGTGTTCTCTACCTCGCGTACACCAGGTCGCGCAATCCCAGCGACAGCCCAGGCCAGTACGTGATCACCATCAGGCACGCGATCACCACGCCCACGAAGGGCAGCAGCGGCCGTATCAGCCGCTCCAGTGGCACCTTCGCCACGGCGCAGGCGGCGAACAGATTCACCCCGAACGGCGGCGTGATCATGCCCAGCGCCAGGTTCACCACCATGATGATGCCGAAGTGCACGGGATCGATGCCGAACTGCACCGCCACCGGCAGCAGCAGCGGGGCCAGCACCACCACGGACGCCGAGGTCTCGATGAACATGCCGATGATGAACAGCGCCGCGTTGACACCCACCAGGAAGGTGAGCTTGTCATCGAACAGTTTCGCCAGCCCTTGGCCCAGCGCATCCGGAATCCCGGCGCGGTTGAGCAGGAAACTGAACACGCCCGCATTGGCGATCACGAACATGATGACCGCGGTGGATACCACCGTGCGGTTCAGCGCGCCCGACAGGTCGCGCAGCGCCAGCCTGCCGTAGACGAAGCGGCCCACCAGCATGGCATAGACCACCGCCACCACCGAGGCTTCGGTCGGCGTGAAGACGCCGCCATAGATGCCGCCCAGGATGATCGCCGGCATCAGCAGCGCCAGCCACGCGCGGCGCAAGGACGGCCACAGTGACAGGCGGCCTTCGCCATCGTGCTTGCCCAGGCCGTGGCGGCGCGCGTACAGCCACACGTACAGCATCAGCGACAGCCCGATCAATACGCCGGGCATGACGCCGGCGATGAACAGTTCGCCGGTGGAGGTGTCTGTGGACACCGCGAACAGGATCATCGGAATGGAGGGCGGAATGATGACGCCGAGCTCCGCCGCGCTGGCCTGCAGGGACGCGGCGAAGGGCGCGGGATAACCATGGCGGATCATGGCGGGGATCAGGATCGCACCGACCGCGAACGTGGTGGCCACGCTGGAGCCGGCCACCGCCGCGAAGATCATGCAGGTCAGCACGCAGGTGCAGGCCAGTCCGCCCTGCACGCCGCCCACCAGGCTCTTGGCGAAGTCGACCATGCGTTCGGAAATGCCGCCGGTTTCCATCAGGTTGCCGGCCAGGATGAAGAACGGAATGGCCACCAGCGGATACTTGTCCAGCGCGGCGTACAGCTGTTGCGCCATCACCAGCCATGGCAGACCGGCCACCGAGATGCCGCCCAGGCTGGCCAGCCCGATGGCCACGGCCACCGGCACCGACAGGCCGAAAAAGATCAGCATCGAGAGAATCATCAACTGCGACATGGAACCACCTGAATGTCGTCCGGCCGCGCCGGAAGCGTGAAGAGGAAGCTGAGGTCAGCCTTGCGCGTCGTTGCGCGCGGGTTCGGGTTCATCCGGCCCGGCGGCCACGCGCGCCAGCACCGCGATCGCCGCCAGCGTGGCGCCTACCGGGATCGCCAGATAGATCCAGGAGATCGAGATGTCCAGGCTGGGTACGGTCTGGAACCGCACCCGCCAGGTCATCTGTCCGCCGATCCATGCCAGCATGGCCAGGAACAGGACACAGATGGCGGCCAGCGCGTGCTGCAGCAGGCGCTGGGCACGGCCGCGCAGGCTGTTGCGCAACAGCTCCACGCTGATCATGGCGCCATGGCGGAACGCCAGCGCCACGCCCAGCAGCACCGTCCAGATCAGCAGGGCGCGTGTCAGCACCTCGGTCCAGTCGGCGGGGGATTGCAGGACGAAGCGCGCGATCACCTGGTAGAAGGCAGCCGCCGCCGAGGCCACCAGCAGCAGCTGGGCCACGGCGGACACCAGCCGGAACAGGACCGTCTCGGCCGTGCGCAAGGCGTGCATGATGGGCCGGCCTCTTACTTCACGTCGCGGATGGCGTCGATGAGCTTCTTGTCGAACTTCTTGTAGTACTCCTTGTAGGCCGGCTCGACCGCGGCGGCGAACGCGGCGCGATCCACCTGGTCGACCTGCATGCCTTCCTTCTTCAACTGTTCGACGCCGGTCTTTTCGATGTTGTCGACGAAGCCGCGCATGGCCTGGGCGGAGTCCTTGCCCGCTTGGCGGAATGCAGCCTTCTGGGCGTCGGACAGGCCGTCGTAGACGCTGCCCGACATCAGGATCAACGCCGGGCCGTAGACGTGACCGGTCAGTGACAGGTACTTCTGCATCTGCGACAGCTTGGCCGACGTGATGACCGACAGCGGGTTCTCCTGGCCGTCGATGGTGCCTTGCTGCAGCGCCGTAGCCACCTCGGGCCAGGCCATGGGCGTGGGCAAAATGCCGATCTGGCGGAAGGCCGCGATGTGGATCGGGTTCTCGGTGGTGCGGATCTTCAGGCCCTTGGCGTCGGCGGGGGTGCGCACGGCCCGCACGTTGTTGGTCAGGTGGCGGAATCCCTGTTCGCCCCAGGCCAGCGCCACGATGCCGCGCGACGGGAACTTGGTCAGCATGTCCTGGCCGATCTGGCTGTCGAGCACCTTGCGGGCATGATCCAGGTCGCGCAGCAGGAAGGGGATGTCGAACACGCCCGTTTCGGGCACGAAGTTCAGGGTGGCACCCGTGGAGACGATGGCCAGGTCGATGGTGCCGATCTGCAGGCCCTCGATGACCTCGCGCTCGCCGCCCAGCGCGCTGTTGGCGAACTGCTGGACCTTGAATTTTCCGCCGCCCGAGGCTTCGATCGATTTGGCGAAGGCATCCGCCCCGGCGCCGTAATGCGACGAGGTGGACAGGGCGTAGGCCATTTTCAGGGTGGTCTGGGCGGCTGCGGGCAGGGCGGCAGCGAGCATGCCGGACGCCAGCAAGGTGGCGGCGAGCCAGGACTTGCGCATGTTGTCTTCTCCGTTGTCTTCTGGAACTTGTCGTTCTTTGGCGGCTTTCCACCGCCTGGGCATGATAGCGGCATTCGCTGTCCAGGTAGAACGGGGCAGGGTTTTCACGGGTGATCCGGCGGGAGGTCCGCATGGGCATGGATGGGGGGCGGGCGTGCGCTGCGCCTCGGCTGCCTGACGGCCGGTTGAACCTCCCGGTGCAATCACGGTCAGGTACAGTGCGGAACCCGGGCAGGGTGGGGGATGTCCCCCCGCCGGCCTTCGATTGGTTACGATTGGCCGATGATGCACGCGACTGCTGCCCGCCCCTGCCGCCAGGCCGGTTTCTTTTCCTCCTTGCGCCTGGGATTGCGCATGATGATGCGCGACGCGCGCGCTGGCGAGCTGCGCCTGCTGGTGCTGGCGCTGGTGGTGGCCGTGGCGGCCATCACCAGCGTGGGCTTCCTGGCCGACCGCGTGTCCCGCGCGCTGGAGCGCGACGCCAGCCAGATGCTGGGCGCCGACCTGGTGCTGGAAGCCGACGAGCCCATTCCCGCCCAGTTCCTCGACCGGGCCAGGCAGGACGGCCTGACGGTGGCCTCCTCGGTGCAGTTCCCGTCCATGGCCAGCGGCGGGGGGGGCGCGCAACTGGTGTCGCTGAAGGCCGTCGAGCCGGGCTATCCCCTGCGCGGCTCGCTGCGCGTGGCCGACCAGGCCTTCGGCCAGGACGCCGCCACGCGCGAGGTGCCCGAGCCGGGCACCGTCTGGGTCGATCCCCAGTTGCTGTCGGCGCTGGGCATCAAGGTGGGCGACACGATCGGCCTGGGCGACGCGCGTTTCCGCGTGGCCAAGGTGCTGACCTACGAACCCGACCGCGGCATGCAGTTCGTCAACGTGGCGCCGCGCGCCATGATGCGGCTGTCCGACCTGCAATCAACCGGCCTGGTCACGCTGGGCAGCCGGCTGGACTACATCCTGCTGGTGGCCGGCCAGCCGCCCGGGGTGGCCGGCTACACCTCGTGGCTGAACCAGAACCTGCAGCGCGGCCAGAAGGTGGCGACGGTGGAATCGGGCCGGCCCGAGGTGCGGCGCACGATGGACCGCGCGCAGCGCTTCCTGTCGCTGGTGGCCATGCTGGCGGTGATGATCTCGGCGGTGGCCGTGGCGCTGGCCGCGGGCCGCTTCATGTTGCGCCATCGCGACGGCATCGCGGTGATGCGCTGCCTGGGGGCGCAGCAGGGCGAGATCGCGCGCATGCTGGTGGCCGAGTTCGCCATGATCGGGCTGCTGGCCTGCGCCGTGGGCGGCCTGATCGGCTATGGCGTGCATGAATTGATGGTGTCGGCGCTGGCCGGCTTGATCGACACCGAACTGCCGCGTCCCTCCGTCATCCCTGCCGTGCAGGGCCTGTTGACGGGCGTGCTGATGCTGCTGGGTTTCGCGCTGCCGTCGCTGGCGCAATTGCGCCACGTGCCGCCGGCCCGCGTCCTGCGCCGCGATGCGGAGGGCCTGCGCCCGCGCAGCGCCCTGGGCTATGCGCTGGGGGCGGCGGGCCTGGCGCTGCTGATCTGGTGGTTCGCGGGCAACCTGCAACTGGGCGCCGTGGTGTCGGGCGGCTTCCTGGGCGCCTTCCTGGTGTTCGCGCTGGTGGCCTGGGGCTGCGTGCAGGCGCTGGGGCGCGTGCGCCGCGCGGCCAACGGCATGCCGGCGCTGCGTTTCGCGCTGGCCGGCGTGGTGCGCCGGCGCACGGCCACCATCACCCAGGTATGCGCGCTGGCCATCGGCATCATGGCCCTGCTGCTGCTGACGCTGACCCGCACCGACCTCATCGCCGGATGGCGCGGCACGCTGCCCGACGACGCGCCCAACCGCTTCCTGATCAACGTGCAGCCCGACCAGCGCGAGGCCGTGGCCCGGCAACTGGCCGCCGGCGGCCTGGAGAAGACCCAGCTGTGGCCCATGATCCGCGGCCGCCTGATCGCCATCAACGGCCGGCAGGTGGGGCCGGCGGATTACGAGGAACCACGCGCCAAGCGCCTGGTCGACCGCGAATTCAACCTGTCCTATGGCCAGACCCTGCCCAGTTCCAACCGTATCGAGCAGGGCCGCTGGATGCCGCCCGACAGCAGCAACGAAGTCTCGATGGAGTCCGGCCTGGCGGCCACGCTGGGCGTGAAGCTGGGCGACAAGCTGAGCTTCGACGTGGCGGGCCAGACGGTGGACGTGTCCGTGACCAGCCTGCGCCGGGTCGATTGGGACTCGATGCAGGTCAACTTCTTCGCCATCCTGTCGCCGCCCGCGCTGGCGGACATGCCGCAAAGCTGGATCACCTCGTTCTATCTGCCGCCCGACAAGGCGCCGGTGCTGCGCGACCTGGTGCGGCAGTTCCCCAACCTGACGGTGTTCGACGTGGGCGCCATGCTGCAGCAGTTGCAGTCGGTGCTGGACCAGGTGGCCAGCGCCGTGCAGATGCTGTTCCTGTTCACGCTGCTGGCGGGCGTGCTGGTGCTGGCCGCCGCGCTGACGGCCACGCGCGACGAACGCATGCGCGAGGCCGCCGTGCTGCGCGCCCTGGGCGCCACGCGCGGCCAGTTGGCGCGCGCGCAGCGCATCGAACTGCTGGCCGTGGGCGGCCTGGCCGGCCTGCTGGCCGCGGCGGGCGCGACGGCCGTGGCGTGGGGCCTGGCGACCTATGTGTTCAACTTCGCCATGACTTACAGCGTGTGGCCATGGATCGCCGGTCCCGCGGCCGGCATGGCCGGCGCCTGGACCGGCGGCGCGCTGGCCCTGCGCGGGGTGCTGCGCACGCCGCCCCTGGTTACCCTGAGAGAAGCCTGATGACCGCCACCACCCGGGTCGATCCCATATTCGAACCGCTGGACACCAGCAAGACCCTGTTTGAACTGCTGGGCGGCGAGCCCGGCCTGCACGCGCTGGTCGAGCGCTTCTACGACCTGATGGACCTGGAACCCGACTTCCGCGAATTGCGCGCGGCCCACGGCCCCAGCCTGGACGAGGCGCGCCAGAAGCTGTTCTGGTTCCTGTGCGGCTACTTCGGCGGCCCGAACCACTACATCGAGCGCTTCGGCCATCCGCGCCTGCGCGCGCGCCACCTGCCGTTCTCCATCGGCGAGATCGAGCGCGACCAGTGGGTGGCCTGCATGGGCCGCGCCATGCAGGACCAGGGCGTGCCGCCCGCGCTGCTGGACCGGATCCTGCACGCGTTCTACGGCACCGCCGACTGGATGCGCAACCGTGCCGGCTGACGCCATCCTGGACGCCACCCGCCAGCAGGCCTGGCCGGCGCCCGCCGACGGCGCCATGCTCTGGAACGCGGCGCGGCTGGGCGATACGCCGCCGGCGCGCTGGTTCGACCCCGAAGCCTATGGCGGCCTGGCCAGCCCGGTCGCGGCCGGCGGCCGGCAGGCCGCCTGGATGGTGGCCGGGCAGGGCTGGCAGGGCGTGCTGCGCGGCTACCGCCGTGGCGGCCTGGTCGCGCGCATCAGCCGCGAATCCTATGCCTGGCGCAGCGAGGACCGCACGCGCAGCTTCCGCGAATACCGCCTGCTGGCGGCGCTGCACGCGCAGGGCCTGCGAGTGCCGGTGCCGCTGGCGGCCGGCTACTGGCGGCGCGGCTGGAGCTACCGCGCGGCCATTCTGGTCGAGCGCGTTCCCGACGTGCGCCCGCTGGCCCATGCGCTGGACGCCTCGCCCGACGAGGTGGCGGGCGCCATCGCGCGCATGCACCGCGCCGGGGTCTGGCATGCCGACCTGAACGCCTTCAACATTCTGCTGGATGCCCAGGGCCACGCCTGGCTGATCGATTTCGACCGGGGCAAGGCCGGCGGCCTGAGCAACCGGGCCCGCGCCGGCAACCTGCTGCGGCTGCGCCGTTCGTTGCGCAAGGTGGCGGGCGAACAGGGCGAGGCCTGCTGGCGGCGGCTGCAGGCGGCGTATGCACGGGCCTGGTCCGCCACGGCCTGACGGCGCGGCGGGCAAGGCAGGGGGATCGCGACGGGCAGGGGCGCCTGGTTCGACGCCCGGCTGCGCGATTTAGGGGTTAAACCGTCTGCATCCCCCTATGAAAAGGCTTTATCATTTTGCCTTTGGTTTTTTTCCATCACGCGTTTTGGCAAGGGGTACGCGATGAAATTCATGGTGGGCGCGCGGCTGGCGCTGGGAACGGCGCTGGCGGTGGCGGGTATCGGGGCAACAGTCGTCTCGACGACGGCCCAGGCTCAGGACGGCAAGGTCGTCAACGTGTACAACTGGGCCGAATACACCGCGCCGGACACCATCCCCGGCTTCGAAAAGGAAACCGGCATCCGCGTCCGCTACGACGTGTATGACACCAACGACACGCTGCAGGCCAAGCTGCTGACCGGCAAGTCCGGCTACGACGTGGTGGTGCCGTCCACGCACTATGCCTCGCGCCAGATCGAGGCGGGCGTGTTCCAGAAGCTGGACAAGTCCAAGATCCCCAACTGGAAGTACCTGGACCCCGACCTGATGGCCCTGGTGGCCACCATCGACCCGGGCAACCAATACGTCATTCCGTGGGGCTACGGCACCAACGGCCTGGGCTACAACATCACCAAGGTCCGCGCCGCGCTGGGCGCCGACGCCGACCTGGGCAACTGGGACATGCTGTTCAAGCCCGAGAACGCCGCCAAGTTGCAAAGCTGCGGCATCTCGATGCTGGACGAGGCCGCCCAGGTCTTCCCGGCCGTGCTGCACTACCTGGGCAAGGATCCCAACAGCTCCAATCCCGACGACTACAAGGCCGCGCTCGAAGTGCTGAAGAAGATCCGGCCGTACATCCGCCAGTTCAGCTCGTCGGGCTACATCGACGAATTGGCCTCGGGCGACCTGTGCATGGTCTACGGCTTTTCGGGCGACGTGATGATCGCCCGCCGCCGCGCGCAGGAAGCCAAGCGCACCGACGACATCAACTACTTCCTGCCCAAGGGCGGCGCGCCCGCCTGGTTCGACGTGATGGCCATCCCCAAGGACGCCCCGCACGTCGAGTCCGCGCATGCGTTCATCAACTACATCGAGACGCCGCAGGTGCACGCGGCCATCACCAATCACATGTACTACCCGAACGCCAACAAAGAGGCGCGCAAGTACGTGAACAAGGAAGTGGCCGACAATCCCATGATCTACCCGCCGGCCGATGTCTCCAGGACGCTGTTCGTCATCAAGGCCCAGCCCTTGCCGGTGCAGCGTTTGCAGACGCGCATGTGGAACGAACTGAAGTCCGGACGATAAGCGCCATGATCGAGAGCCGGTATTCGGCGCCCCAGGGCGGCGACGCGGACGCGTTCGTCCAGGTGATCGACGTCGTCAAGATATTCGGCGATACGGTCGCCGTGCAATCCACCAGCCTGACGGTCCGCCGCAACGAGATCTTCGCGTTGCTGGGCAGTTCGGGCTGCGGCAAGTCCACGCTGCTGCGCATGCTGGCGGGCTTCGAAGAGCCCACCTCGGGCCGCATCGTGCTGGACGACCAGGACATCACGGCCGTGCCGCCGCACCGCCGGCCGGTCAACATGATGTTCCAGTCGTACGCGCTGTTTCCCCACATGACCGTCGATGCCAACGTGGCCTTCGGCCTGAAGCAGGAGGGCGTGGCCGCCAACGAGATCCACGAGCGCGTGTTCGAGGCGCTCGACCTGGTGCAGATGGCCGGCTACTCGCGGCGCAAGCCGCACCAGTTGTCGGGCGGCCAGCAGCAGCGCGTGGCGCTGGCGCGCAGCCTGGTCAAGCGGCCCAAGCTGCTGCTGCTGGACGAGCCCATGTCCGCGCTGGACAAGCAGATCCGCCAGAAGACCCAGATCGAGCTGGTCAGGATCCTGGAGAAGGTGGGCGTGACGTGCATCATGGTCACCCACGACCAGGAAGAAGCCATGACCATGGCCCATCGCCTGGCGGTGATGACCGAAGGCCAGATCGTGCAGAGCGGCACGCCGCAGGACGTCTACAACTTCCCGAATTCGCGCTTCGTGGCGGGCTTCATCGGCAGCACCAACCTGTTCACCGGCACCATCGTGGTGGACGAGCCCGACCACGTGGCCATCGAGTGCGAAGACCTGGCCCGCCCGCTGTACGTCAACCACGGCGTCAGCGAGCCCCTGGGCATGGAAGTGCACGTCTCGCTGCGTCCCGAGCGCCTGCGCATCTGGCGCGAGCAGCCGCAAAGCGACTACAACTGGGCGCGCGGCGTGGTCAGCCACGTGGCCTGGATGGGCGGCTACGCGCTCTACCAGATCCGCCTGGACTCGGGCAAATCCATCGAGACCAGCGTGCCCGGCATGGTGCTGGCCCGCATCGACGCCCCCGGCGTGGACGAAGAGGTCTTCGTCAGCTGGGACGCCGACAGCCCCACGGTGCTGGCGTCATGATCCGCTTGCCGTTACGCCGCTGGGCGCCCTCGGGACGCGCGCTGGCGATCGTTCCGCCTTACGCCTGGCTGGTGCTGTTCCTGCTGGTGCCGTTCCTGCTGGTGCTCAAGATCAGCTTCGCCGAGCTGGAGTTCGGCATTCCGCCGTACACGCCGCTGGCCCGGTTCCAGGACGAGGCGCTGCAGCTCAGCCTGAACCTGCGCGGCTACATCCTGCTGTTCACCGACAGCCTGTACCTGGCGACCTATCTGAACTCGGTGAAGATGGCGGCCATCACCACGCTGTGCTGCATTCTCATCGGCTATCCGATGGCGTACTACATCGCGCGCTCGTCGCCGGCGGTGCGCAACATCCTGCTGCTGGGCGTGATCCTGCCGTTCTGGACGTCGCTGCTGCTGCGCGTGTATGCCTGGGTGGGCATCCTGCGCAACGACGGCCTGCTGAACAAGACGTTGATGGCACTGGGGCTGATTTCCTCGCCGCTCGAGATCTACCGCACCGACATCGCCGTGTACATCGGCATGGTCTACGCCTACCTGCCGTTCTTCATCCTGCCGCTGTACGCCAACCTGGTGAAGATGGACCTGCGCCTGCTGGAAGCGGCCTACGACCTGGGCGCGCGTCCGTGGCAGGCGTTCTGCCGCATCACGGTACCCCTGTCCATGCCCGGCGTCATCGCCGGCGCCATGCTGGTGTTCATCCCGTGCGTGGGCGAGTACGTCATCCCCGAGATGCTGGGCGGCGCCAACACGCTGATGATGGGCCGCGTCATGTGGAACGAGTTCTTCAACAACGCCGACTGGCCCATGGCCAGCGCCGTCACCTGCGTGATGGTGCTGCTGCTGCTGGTGCCGCTGGCCCTGTTCCAGTACAACCAGATGCAGGCCCAGGCGCCGGCCGGGGGGCGCCGATGAAAGGGCCCAACAAGACCGCGCGCGGCGTCGCGCTGGGGCTGGGCTATGCCTTCCTGTACGTGCCCATCCTCAGCCTGATGGTGTTCTCGTTCAACGATTCGGCCATGGTCACCACCTGGAGCGGCTTCTCGTTGCGCTGGTATGGCCAGCTGATGCAGGACGACGCGCTGCTGTCGGCGGCCTGGCTGTCGTTCCGCATCGCGGTGCTGACCGCCACCGCGGCGGCCGTCCTGGGCACCTGGGCGGGCTACGTGCTGGCGCGCATGCGGCGCTTCCGCGGCCTGACGCTGTACGTCGGCATGCTCAGCGCGCCGCTGGTCATCCCCGAGGTGGTGCTGGGCATTTCGCTGCTGCTGATGTTCGTCGAACTGCGCGGCGCGCTGGGCTTTCCGGCCGAGAACGGCATGTTCACCATCTGGATCGGGCACGTCACGCTGTGCATGGCCTTCGTGTCGGTGGTCATCCAGTCGCGCGTGCGCGACCTGGACCGCTCGCTGGAAGAGGCCGCGCTCGACCTGGGCGCCACGCCGGCCCGCGTGTTCTTCAGCATCACGCTGCCGCTGATCGCGCCGGCCGTGGTGTCGGGTTGGCTGCTGGCGTTCACGCTGTCGCTGGACGACGTGGTCATCGCCTCGTTCCTGTCCGGGCCGGGTTCCACCACCTTGCCCATGGAAGTCTTCTCACGCGTGCGCCTGGGCCTCAAGCCCGAGGTCAATGCTCTGGCCACGCTGTTCATCCTGGCCGTCGGCACCTGCGTGATCGTGGCCAACCGCATGCAGTGGCGCAAGGAGGCCCGCAAATGACCCAACCCACCCTGTACGGCCTGGCCAAGTGCAGCACCTGCGTCAAGGCGCGCGACTGGCTCGACGCCAAGGGCATCGCGCACACCTTCGTCGACTACCGTGACCACCCCGTGCCGGCCGCCACGCTGAAGGAATGGGCGGACAAGGTGGGCGGCTGGGAGAAACTGGTCAACCGCGCTTCCATGACCTGGCGGGGCCTGACCGACGAGCAAAAGGGCGCGTCCACCGACCGCCAGTGGTCGGCGCTGATCGCCGGGTATCCCGCGCTGGTGCGCCGCCCCGTCACCGTCACGCCGGATGGCGAGGTGACGGTGGGCTTTTCGGAAAAGCGCTACGGCGAACGTTTCGCCTGAGGCCGGCCGGGGCTGGGCGGCATGGCGGGCAAGCAGGCGGCGGGCGCGGGGCAGGGGGCGGCCTTGCCTGCCGATACCGCCTTCACCGGCCACCATCCCGCCTTGCCCGACAGCTTCTTCCATCGCGACGCCTGCCTGCTGGCGCGCGAACTCATCGGCAAGATCATCCGCCGCCGGCTGGGCGACCTGTGGCTGTCGGTACGTATCATCGAGACCGAAGCCTATTACCTGGCCGAAAAGGGCAGCCACGCCTCGCTGGGCTACACCCACAAGCGCCGCGCCCTGTTCATGGACGGCGGCACGATCTACATGTATTACGCGCGCGGCGGCGACTCGCTGAACTTCAGCGCGGCCGGGCCGGGCAATGCGGTGCTGATCAAGTCGGGCCATCCGTGGGTGGATGACGTGTCCGGCCCCGATGCCCTGGCTTGCATGCAGCAGCTCAATCCCGATGCGCGTGGCGGCGCGCGGCCGCCCGCCAGGCTGTGCGCGGGCCAGACGCTGCTGTGCCGGTCGCTGGGGTTGAAGGTGCCTGAATGGGACGCCCAACGTTTCGATCCTGAGCGGCTGTTCGTGCAGGACGTCGGCGCCTCGCCCGAGCGCCTGGCCTGCGCGCCGCGGCTGGGCATTCCCGCTGGCCGCGACGAGCATCTGTTCTACCGCTACGTCGACCCGGCCTACGCGGCGTTCTGCACGCGCAATCCGCTGCGGCGGGGGCAGCGGGCGGGACAGGATTATGTGTGGGTGGATCGTGGCGGGGCGGTGATCGTCTAGCGCCGCCAAGTGAATCGCCCCGGCGGGCACAGCGTGCCTGCCGGGGCGAGTGGCGCCGTTGCCGGGTCAGGGTACCGGCAAGGCGGCTTACGGCACCGGGTTCAGGTCGATCTGGTAGACCGCGCGGCCTTCGCCCAGGTCATCCGCGTCGGCGGTCAGGCTGACGTTGGTCAGGCCGGCGGCCGTCGCCACGGATTGCGCGTCCTGGCCCGTCTTGAACAGCACGCGGCCCGCGGTCGTGACCGGGGTGAAGCGCCAGCTGCGTGACGAGCCGTTGGTGGCGCGCGTGACCGTCGGATTTTCCTTGATGTAGTTGATCACCACGTCGCGGTTCGCGTCCGGCGAGGCATAGACGATGTCGAACGCGTTGCCGGGGCCCAGGATGTACTGCGCGCTGCTTTCCGCGCGGTAATTGTTGGTGGCGACGATGAAGTCCATGCCGTCGACCGGATTGCCCATGTACGTCAGGTTCTTGATGCGGCTGTTCTCCGCCGCGGTCACGTCGATCTCGTATTGCAGGTCGGGCGTGGTGAACATGTCGAAGTTGTAGCCCGCGAACGCCGACTGGCCGGAGGGAACCTTGCCGGTCTTGGTGTCCTTGATCAGCCACTGGTCGGCGGTGGCCGCCGGGTCGATGCGGTTGAAGCGCTTGGCCGCGTTCTCCAGCCACAGCTTCAGCTGCGCGCCCGTCACCTTCACCGCGTACACGGTGTTGGGATACAGGTACAGGTCGGCCGCGTTGAAGATGGCCAGGTCGCCGGCCGCCACGTCGGTGTAGTCGGTGGCGCTGCTGAAGCCGGCCTTGAACGGCGCACTGATCGACAGCACCGGAATGCTGCTGTATTCCGGCAGGTTGGCGTCGATGTAGTTCTTCACATAGGCCTGCTGCGCCTGGTTGACCAACTGGATCGCGCCCGGGTCGCCCACGTCGGCGAACAGCGTGCTCATGCGGAAGTCGGTCTGGCCGATGGGTTCCTTCACGTAGGTGATGGCGGCCTCGTGCTGGGCCTCGACGGCCTCGACCACGGCGCTGTCCGAAGCGACGTACTGCGTCGCGCCGCCGGCGTCCTTGTACTGGGTGGTGCGCACGTCGACTTCGGTCCTGGCCTTGTCGACCTGCCACGCCTTGCCGTCCCACTTCAGCGAGTAATCGATCACGCCCATGGCCTTGCCCCACTGGCTGGGCATGACGGCCGGCACGCCGGCGACCGTGCCGGCGGTGTTGTCCACCACGTCGTCCGACGGGTACGACGGGCTGGCGCCGCGGTCCGGGAAGATATTGTGCTGGTGGCCCATGATCAAGCCGTCGATGCCTTCGACCTCGGCAACGAAGCGGCCCGGATTCTCCATCATCGGGCTCTGGGTGGCGTCCATGCCGCCATGCAGCAGCACGAACACCAGGTCGGCGCCGTTGGCGCGCGCTTCGGCCACGTACT
Source organism: Bordetella ansorpii (assembly GCF_900078705.1). Lineage (GTDB taxonomy): Bacteria > Pseudomonadota > Gammaproteobacteria > Burkholderiales > Burkholderiaceae_B > Bordetella > Bordetella ansorpii_A. Next base: position 39,210 of record NZ_FKIF01000003.1, on the reverse strand, counting down.
TCTCGGCCGACGCGACGCCGTCCTGCACCTCGACCTTGCCGTCCAGGTAGCGCTTGTCCCAGTTCATGATGCCGGGCGTGGTGACGCCCACGATGCCGACCTTGATCGGCAGCTTGACCTTGGCGCCGTCTTCCTGCGTGGCGTCGATCTCGCGGTCCAGGATGACGTACGGTTGCAGCAGCGGCTGGCCGCTCTTGACGCTCGTCACGTTGGCCACGGTGACCGGGAACCCGGGGCCCGCGCACTTCAGGCTGCCGTCCACGCCGTCGACGTCCATGCCGCCGCCCAGCACCTGGTTCAGGAAGGGCAGGCCATAGTTGAATTCGTGGTTGCCCACCGTGCCCGCATCGAAGTTCAGTTCGGACATGGCCTTGTACATCGTCAACTGCTGCGAGCAGGGGATCGGATCGACCGTGGCTTCGTAGTCTGCCAGCGCGGTGCCCTGGATGGTGTCGCCGTTGTCGACCAGCAGCGTGTTGGCGAATTCCTTGCGCGCGTCGCGGATCAGCGTCGCGGTGCGCTCGAAGCCGTAGGTCTTGTCCTCGGCGAGCTTGAAGTAGTCGTAGCTGCGCGCGTTGTAGTGCAGGTCGGAGGTCGACAGCACCGCCAGTTCGGCGGTGGCGGGCTTCTGTTCCACCACGGGCGGCGTCGAGGTGTCGTCATCATCGTCATCGTGGCCGCCGCATGCGGCCAGCGTGCAGGCCATGGCAACGGCCAACGCGGCGTGCCGCGCGCGGGGGCGGATCTTGCGGGGGTCGAAAGTCGACGCGGGGGAAGCCATCGGTGCTCCTCGGTGGGACTATGGGAAAGAGCAGCGATTATTTCGGCGGGTGTTGACTGACACATTACTGACAATATTTCGTGACATTTCAATTTAAGCTGGGTTGTTGCAAGACATTGAATCCCCTTTCGGACGCTGTCCGAGCAGCGTGCGCGTGATGGGCGCGCGCGTGGTGCTCGGCCCGGGTGTCCCGCCGCCTATAGAATCTGCGTTTTGCGGAGATGCGCTTGGATTCGATGATTCTGCTGTGGACCGCCGCGGGCGCGGCGGTCGCGGCCTTGCTGGTCAGCCTGATCGTGCTGCTGCGCCAGCCGCGCGGCGGCGCGGGCGTTGCCGACGAGATGGCCGAACTGCTGGCGCGCCTGGAGCGCATCATGCGCGCCGACCTGGCCGACAGCCAGCGTGGCCTGCGCGATGAACTGTCGGATTCGGTGCGCGCGCTGCGCGACGAACTGGCCCAGCGCCATGAAGACCTGCGCGGCGCGCTGGCGCGCGATGCCAGCGCGTCGCGCACCGAGCATGGCGAATCGCTGGCGCGTTTCGCCAGCCAGTTCGGCGAGCGCCTGCAAGGCCTGGTCGAGCTGAACGACCGCCGCATGGGCGAGGTGCGGCTGACGGTGGATCAGCGCCTGCAGGCGCTGCAGGCCGACAACGGCCAGCGCCTGGAGGCCATGCGGCGCACGGTGGACGAGCAATTGCACGCCACGCTGGAGCAGCGCCTGGGCGACTCGTTCCGCCTGGTGTCCGAGCGCCTGGAAGCCGTGCACAAGGGCCTGGGAGAAATGCAGACGCTGGCTGCGGGCGTGGGCGACTTGAAGCGCGTGCTGACCAACGTGAAGTCGCGCGGCACCTGGGGCGAAGTGCAACTGGCCCGCCTGATCGAGGATGCGATGACGCCCGAGCAATATGGCCGCAACGTCAAGCCCGTGCCGGACAGCGATGCCATCGTCGAATTCGCCATCCGCTTGCCGGGCCGCGTGCAGGACAGCGCGCCGGTCTGGCTGCCCATCGACGCCAAGTTCCCCAAGGAAGAGTACGAACGCTTGATCGAGGCGCAGGAAGCCGCCGATCCGGATGGCGCGCGGGCGGCCGCGCAGGCGCTGGGCCGCGCCGTCGAGACGCAGGCCAGGCTGATCGCCTCGAAATACGTGGCGCCGCCGCACACCACCGATTTCGCCATCCTGTTCCTGCCCACCGAGGGTCTGTATGCCGAAGTGCTGCGCCTGCCGGGCCTGCATGACCGCCTGCAGGCGCTGCGCATCAGCGTGGCGGGACCGGGCAATCTGGCGGCCATGCTGAACAGCCTGCAGATGGGTTTCCGCACGCTGGCCATCGAGCAGCGCTCGTCCGAGGTGTGGCAGGTGCTGCGCGCGGTGAAGACCGAGTTCGGCAAGTTCGGCGCCTCGCTGGCCAGCGTGCGCAAGACGCTGGACAGCGCCAGCAGCAAGATCGGACAGACCGAGGTGCGCACGCGCGCCATGCTGCGCAATCTGCGCGACGTGGAGGAAATGCCCGAGGCCGAGGCGGCCCGGCTGCTGGGCGATCCCGGGACGGAGGGCGAGTTGCCTGCGTTGTCGGACGAGCCTCGGGCCGAGCCCGGTGAACGTTGACACTTTCAGGAAGTGGATAAAAAATTTCGTTGAAACCCTCTAAATTTCAGGGGTTTAGGCAAAAAGAGTTGACACTTTTTTGCCTGCATTGGTAGCCTAGCCGCTATCCCAAGCTGCAATGGAGGGCGCGTGGCGACCCGCAAGGAAGATTCCGAAGGCCCCTTGGCCAACCAGGTGTTCGATCACCTGCTCGAAGCCATCTATCAGGGCAGGCTGCTGCCCGGCAGCGTGGTCAACGAGGTCGCGCTGGCGCAGGAGTTCGGCGTCAGCCGCGGTCCGGTGCGCGAAGCCGTGCGGCGCCTGCAGGGCATTCAGCTGATCACGCGCGAGCCCTACCTGAAGGCCCGCGTCGTGTCCCTGTCGGCCGAGTCCGCGCTGGAACTGTTCCAGATGCGCATGGCGCTGGAAGGCGTGGCCTGCAGCCTGGCCGCGCGCTACATGAGCGACGAGGAAATCTCGGTGCTGCTGTCAGAGCTCGAGCAGGACCGCCAGGCGCGCCTGCCCGGCGCCGATCCCAGCCCGCATCCACGCATCTTCGACTTCCACGAACGCATCGTGCGCGCCAGCCGCAACCAGCGCATCATCAACACGCTGTGCGGCGATCTCTATCATCTGCTGCGCGTCTACCGCCGCCATTCCGGCACCGTGCTCGAACGCAAGGACGACGCCTATGCCGAGCACTGGCAGATCCTGCGCGCCATCAAGGCGCGCGACGCCTCGCTGGCCGAGTCGCTGATGCGCTCGCACATCGAGCGCGCGGCCAATCACCTGTTCGAGAACCTGATCGAGAGTCCGGCGCGGGCGCAACTGGCCTGAAAGGGCTGCCCGGCCCCGGCTGGGAGCGCTTGCCGGCGCGCTGGCCGCTTGTTCTGCAAAGGCCCCCGGGCCATCGCCGCTTCCGATGAAGCGCCGATGGCCCGGGCTGTCGCGGCCGGTTGTCCGGCGCCGGCATGCCTGCTGGCGCCAGACGGCTCGGTGTCCAGGGGACACCGGACTGGGGCACCTTCGCCGTACTTGCCCAGTCCTTTGCTTTCAGGCCCGCAGGGCGCGGGCCTGGATGTCAGGCCCGCATGTCGCGCGCGGCGGCCCGGCCGGCGAGATAGCCCAGCCCCAATGCCGCCAACAGGCCATTGCCTGACATATACCCTTTGCTGCCCTGGTTGCCGCTGATGCCCGCCGCAGCGCCGCCGCCCGCATACAGCCCGGGGATGGCCGAGCCGTCCGCGCGCAGCACGCGGCCGTCGCCGTCGACGCGCAACCCGCCCTGCGTGTGGAACAGCGCCGGGCCGATGCGGGTGGCCGTGTAGGGCGCCTGCAAGGCGCCCAGGCCCCAGTGCGCGCGGCCGAAGGCGTCGGCCTGCTCGCCGCGCGCCGCCGAGGCGGCATCCCGCAGCGAGGCCGCCAGCGCATCGGCCGGCAGGCCCAGCCTGGCCGCCAGCGACGCGGCATCGTCCGCCTGCAGCACGCCGTTGTGCCGCACCAGTTCCGCGTACTCTTCCTGGCCCGCCGCCGTGGCGTCGCGCACGCGGGCGTCGGCCACCACGTAGAACGGACCCGTGCGGTCCAGTTCCAGCGCGGCGAAGGCCGAGTACCCCATGCTTTCGTCGCCGAAGCGCCGGCCCTGGCCGTCCACCACGATGCCGCCTTTCTCGACCACGGTCCACGTGACCAGCGACCCATGCGGCTCCGCCAGGCTGGCATGCGCCTGGTAGGCGCCCATGTTGGCCAGCGCCGCGCCCAGGGCCTCGCCCCAGATCACCGCCTCGCCTTCGCTGCCCGTGGCGCCGCCGTAGGGAGCGCCCGACAGTTCGGGGCAGAACCGCGAGATCAGCTGCCGGTTGGCGCCGAAGCCGTTGGTGGACAGGATCACCGCGCGGGCCGCGATGACGGTGCGCGTGCCGTCCGGCGTCTGCGTGACCGCGCCCAGCACCGAGCCATCCGGTCCGGCCAGCAGCTCGACGGCGGGATTGCCGAACGCCATCGGGATGCCGCGTTCGTCCAGCGTGCGCGCCAGGTCGGCCATCAGGTCGGCGCCGCGCCGGGAGGGCGGCGAGTGCAGGCGGTACTGGCGATGGCCGATGTGCTTGTAGGTCTCGACCAGCGTCAGCGTCGCGTGGGCGCGGTCCACCAGCCATTCGACCAGTTCGGCCGAGACGTCCGCCAGGCGCTCGGTCAGGGCGGGCATCTCGTGCGGGCCGGCGATGCGGCGCAGGTCTGCGACGAAGTCGCCGGCGCTGTCGTGCAGGCCGGCCTGGCGCTGCATGCGGGTGCCGGCCGCGGGAATCGATCCGCTGGACAACATGGTGTTGCCCTGCAGGCGATCCGCCTTCTCGACCACGGCGATCGACAGGGCCGGGTTGGCGTCATGCGCGGCCAGGGCCGCGGCCAGGCCGCAGCCCCCCGCGCCGATGACCAGCACGTCGAACTCGGCGTCCGGCACGGCGGTATCCGCTGCGGTGATCGCCATGGCTCAGTCGACCTGAGCGCCCGACAGTTTCACCGCCTCGCCCCACTGTTCGATCTGCCTGGCCTGGAAAGCGGCGAACTCCTGCGGGGTGGTCGGCTGCACTTCCAGGCCGAGCTTGTTCATCTTGTCCTTCACGTCGGCCTGGCCCAGCACCGCGGCCAGGTCGGCCGACATCTTGTCGACCAGCGGGCGGGGCGTGCCCTTGGGCGCGAAGATGCCCGAGAAGGCCGCGGTATCGAAACCGGCGAAGCCCTGGCTGGCGATCGTGGGATAGTTGTTGCCGCTGTAGTCGCGCGCCGAGGTGATGGCGATCAGCTTCAGCTTGCCGGAGGCCAGGTAGGGCTGCGCCGAGGGCAGGCCGGTGATGCCCACCGGCACGGTGCCGCCCAGCAGGTCGTTGAGCAGCGGCGCGCTGCCCTTGTACGGGATGTGGGTCATCTCGAACTTGCCCTGGGCCTTGAGCAGTTCCATCGACAGGTGGCTGGCGGCGCCGTTGCCGTCCGAGCCGTAGCTGTACTTGGTCGGCTCTTTCCTGGCCAGCGCGATCAGTTCCTGCAGCGTATTGGCGGGCACGCTCGGATTGGCCAGGATGGCGTTGGCGTAGATGGCGGCCATGCCGATCGGCTCGAAATCCTTCTGCGGATCGTAGGGCAGGTTCTTGTACAGCCACTTGTTGATCGCGTGCGAACCCGTGACGCCCAGCACCAGGGTGTAGCCGTCGGGTGCGGCCTTGGCGACCATGGCCGAGCCGATGTTGCCGCCCGCGCCGGGGCGGTTCTCGATGATGACGGGCTGGCCCCACTTCCTGGACAGGGCCTCGCCGATGATGCGGCCGGTCAGGTCGGTCGGGCCGCCGGGGGTGTAGGGCACCACCAGCGTGACGGCGTGCTTGGGGAAGCCGGCGGCGGCATCCTGCGCCCAGGCGGGGCCGAAGGGGGCGAGGGCCACGGCGGCCAGGCCGGTCAGGAGGGCGGTGCGCCGGGCCGCGGAAAGCGCAGGGCTGCGGAACGTCATGGAAAATTCCCCTTGTATTTAAGTGTCAACACTATAAATCTAAGGTTGACCGCGGTAAATGCCGAATCTGAATTCAACAGCGAAAAAAACAAGAATTACGGGTAATTACTGGCAGGAATGAAGGCGGTTTATACGCAGCAGCCGACTTTATGATTGAACTGTCAACAAATTAGCCGCTCGATTGCAATGCTTCCAGCGACGCGCCCACTTCGTCGGCGGACATGTCCTGGGCGATCACGACGATGGCCCGCTCGGGCGCGGCCGGGTCCGCCGGACCCAGCGCATGCGGCGGGCTGAACAGGTGCCTGACGCCATGGATGGCGTAGCGCTCGCCATCGGCGAAGTCCAGGATGGCTTTCACGCGCAGCACGCGCTCGCCGCCGTGGCGTTGCAGATAGGCCACCCAGCGCGCGTAGCCGTTCCAGCTCACGGGCCGGTCCACGCGCAGGATGTAAGAGGCGATGCCGTAGCGCAGCACGTGCGCCAGCGGCGTGGCCGGCGGCTGGCCCGGCGCGCGGACGGGCAGCCTGCCGGTGGCGGGGATGCCGTCGAAGAAGCGGTCCTCGCCCTCCGACGTCCCGGCGCTGGCCAGCCGCACCTGGGCGGTCGCGTTCAGGGCGGCCAGGGCCTGGCGCACCCGCGCGAGCTGTTGCGCATCGCACAGGTCGGTCTTGGTGACGATCAGCACGTCGGCCACCGCCGCCTGCGCCGAGGCCTCGCGGTAGGCGTCCAGCGTGGCCAGGCCGTGCACGGCGTCGATCGTGGCGATGACGCCGGCGAAACGATAGTGGCGCGCCACCGAGGCGTCGCCCGCCAGCGTGTTGACCAGCGGCGCGGGATCGGCCAGGCCCGAGGTCTCGACCACCATGCGCGCGTACGGCGGGATCTCGCCGCGCAGGCGGCGGTAGTACAGCGATTCCAGGCCGTCCTGCAGCGAGCTGTTCAGCGCGCAGCACAGGCAGCCCGAGTCCAGCAGCACGGTATCCTCGTCGCTGGCTTTACCCAGCAGGCGATGATCGAGCCCGACCTGGCCGAACTCGTTGATGATGACGGCCGTGTCGGCGAACGCCGCGCTGCGCACCAGCCTGGACAGCAGCGTGGTCTTGCCGCTGCCCAGGAAACCGGTCAGCAGATAGACCGGGATGGGACCCGCGCCAGCCGCCGCGCCAGCCGCCGCGCTAGCCGCCGCGCCTTGCATGTTCGCCATGGGGCCGTCCTGCCTTACTCGGCCTGCGCGGCGGCCGGGGCCGGCAGGCTCGCCAGGTAGTCGCCGACTTCCTTGCTGGGGATCACGTCGGCGTACTTGCAGTTCAGGTCGAACAGGTTGATGGCGTGGCTGGCCTGGAAACGGTCGAATGCCGCTTCCTCGGGGATGATGACCTTGAAGTTGTACGAGTACGCATCGACGGCCGTGGCGCGCAGGCAGCCCGAGCTGGTGCAGCCCACCAGGATCAGCGTGTCCACGTCCAGGAAGTTCAGGTGGCTCATGAAGATGGTGCCGAAGAAGCAGGACGGCTTCTGCTTGGAGATGCGGATGTCCTGCGGGCGCGGCGCCAGCGGTTCGACGGTCTGCGTGGCGTGCGTGTTGGCCACCACCGTCTTCTCGCCGCCGCGGTGGTTCTTGCCCACCTGCACGCCGCTGTCCAGCAGGTCGGGACGGCGGCCGCTTTCGGTATAGAACACGGGGATGTTCTTCTCGCGGGCCATTTCCAGCAGCGGCACCATGTGGGCCACGGCGTCCCAGGCTTCCCTGCCGCAGTGCGTGCGGTACTGCTTCAGGCCTTCGAGGATGTCCTCGGGCGTGTCGCCGCAGAAGTTGTACTGCACGTCGATGATGAACAGCGCGGGCCGCTTGCCGAAGCCGCCGCGCTTGCCGTAGCCGGCCTGCGCCAGGACCAGCTTGTCGCGTTCGGTCAGGAAGTCATCCCAGATTCGTTTGTTTTCGCTCATGGCATTGCCTCTTCGGATAATCGGTGCGGCGGGGGTCAGCGGCGCAGGAAACGGCCGCCGGGATGGGCGCGCGCGTCGTCGGTGATGCGGCCGTCCTGCATGACGGTGCGGCCGCGCACCAGCGTGCGGACGGGCCAGCCCTTCAGCGTCATGCCTTCGTACGGCGAGTAGTCGGCGTGCGACTGCAGCTCGGCGGGGTTCACGGTGCGTTCGAGGTCGGGGTCGACGATCAGCAGGTCGGCGTCGCGGCCCACCACGATGCCGCCCTTGGACGGCATGTTGTAGAGGCGGGCGGACGTGGCCGAGGCAATCTCGACCAGGCGCGCAAGCGGCACGCCGCGGCGGTGATAGCCCTCGTGCAGCAGGATCGGCAGGATCATGCCCGTGCCGGGGAAGCCGTTGCTGGCCGCCCAGATGTCCTTGTCCTTGGTCTCGCGCTTGCGCGGCACGTGGTCCGAGCCCACGGTGGTGATGGAGCCGTCCAGCACGCCTTCCCACATGGCCTCGACGTCGTCCTGGCCGCGCACGGGCGGGTTCACCTTGGCGTAGGGGCCGGCGGGCGATTCGTCGTTCAGGAACAGGTAGTGCGGGCAGGTTTCCACATAGATGGGATCCGTGCCGCGGCGGCGGTGGCGGCGCACCTCGTCCAGGGCTTCGCGGCTGCTCAGGTGGACGATGTTGACCGGCGTGTGCGTCTTCGAGGCGAAATAGCACACGCGGTGCACGTTCTCGGCCTCCAGGAAGTCCGGACTCTGTTCGTTCCAGGCCTTCAGGTCGTCGCGGCCGGCCGCGCGCAGCGGATCGCGCAGCACGGGGATCACCTCGACGTTCTCGCAATGCACGCCCAGGATCGCGCCCGGGATGCGAGCGGTGGCGCGCAGCGCCTCGAACAGCAGGCCGTCGTCGATGTCGGTGAAGCCCTTGGACAGGCCCGCCGCGCCCTTGTACATCATGTACAGCTTGTACGAGTTCACGCCGAACCGGCTGGAGATCTCTTCCAGGGTCTGGACGTGCAACTGGCTGGTGATGCCGAAGTGAAAGCCGAAGTCGATGCAGCTCTGGCGCTCGCCGCGATCGCGCGCGGCATCGCAGGATTCGCGGATGTCCTTCGATCGGTGGAACGACAGCACCGAGGTCGTGCCGCCCAGCGCGGCGGTGCGCGCCTCGGTCTCGAAGTCGGTCTCGGGCGAGCCGAAGCCGAAGTGCACGTGCGGATCGATCACGCCGGGCAGCACCCACAGGCCGCCGCAATCGATGGTCTGGGCGGCGGCGCCGAGGTCGGCGCCGTGGGCGGCGATGACGGCGATGCGGCCGTTCTTCACGCCCAACGCGCCGAGGGTCAGGCCCTGTCCGGGCAGCATCAGTTGGGCGTTGGTCAGTACGAGATCCAGGGACATGGGGTTCCGGCTTGCGGGCAAGCGTTGATGTTGAAAAAGGATCCTAGGCGTGCGCCTGCGCGCCTTCGGCCAGGAAATGCCTGAGCACCTGGGCGGGGATGCCGCCGTCGGCCAGCAGCTCGCGTTCGGCCTGCGTCAGCACCTGCGGCACGGCCTCGAATTCGAGGCGGCCCTGCCCGCCTTCGGCCACCACGCGCACCGGCGTGCCCTGGCGCAAGGCCTGTTCCACGCCGCTTACGGTGTAGATCTCCGCGCCGGTCAGGCCGAACTGGCGCCAGCCCTGGCCGGGCAGGAAGGCCAACGGCAGGATGCCCATGCCGATCAGGTTGGCGCGGTGGATGCGTTCGAACGATTCGGCGATCACCGCCCGCACGCCCAGCAGCGCCGAGCCCTTCGCGGCCCAGTCGCGGCTGCTGCCCGTGCCGTATTCCTTGCCGGCCAGCACGAGGGTGCCGACGCCCTCGGCCTCGTAGGCGCGCGAGGCGTCGAAGATGCTCATCCGCGCGCCGTCGGGGAAGTGGCGCGTGACGCCGCCCTCGACCTCGGGCACCAGCAGGTTCTTCACGCGGATGTTGGCGAAGGTCGCGCGCGTCATCACTTCGAAGTTGCAGCGGCGCGCCACGTAGGTGTTGAAGTCGCGCGGCGCGATGCCCGCGTCCATCAGGTAGCGGCCCGCCGGCGAGTCCTGCGGGATTTCTCCGCCCGGAGAAATGTGATCCGTGGTCAGCGAATCGCCGAACGCGGCCAGCACGCGCGCGCCGCGCAACTGCTTTGCCAGGCGCGTCAGCGCGTCGCCGTCGCCGGCCTGCTTGAAGAAGGGCGGTTCGATCAGGTAGTGCGAATCGGGATCCCACGGGAAGCGCAGCCCTTCGGGCGCCTGCATCTGGCGCCACAACCGCGATTCGTCTTCGCCGGCGTCGCCGGCGTAGATGCGCAGGAAGGCTTCGCGGTTCTGCGCCAGCGGCAGCAGCGCGGCGATTTCCTCGGGCGTGGGCCAGACGTCGCGCAGATACACCGGTGCGCCGCCGGCGTCGGCGCCCAGCGGTTCGGTTTCCAGGTCCAGGTCGATGCGGCCGGCCAGCGCATAGGCCACCACCATGGGCGGCGAGGTGATGTAGTTGGCGCGGATCAGCTTGTGGATGCGGCCTTCGAAATTGCGGTTGCCCGACAGCACGGCGGCCGCGACCAGTTCGCCCGACTCGATGGCCTGGGGCACGCCCTCGGCCAGCGGACCGGACTTGCCGCCACAGGTGGTGCAGCCGTAGCCGATCACGTGGAAACCCAGGGCTTCCAGCGCGGGCAGCAGGCCCGCGTCGCGCAGATAGCCGGTGACCACGCGCGAGCCCGGCGCCAGCGAGGTCTTGACCCATGCCGCCGGCTTCAGGCCGCGCGCCACCGCCTTCTGCGCCACCAGGCCGGCCGCCAGCATGACGGCCGGATTCGAGGTGTTGGTGCACGACGTGATGGCGGCCAGCACGACCGAGCCGTGGCGCAGCGGGCCGGCGCCGCGGGCGGGATCGACGCCGAAGCCGCCTTCCTTCAGCGGCAGCGGCAGGCGCTCGGCGAAGTCGGCGGGCACGCGGCCGATCGGCATGCGGTCCTGCGGGCGGCGCGGGCCGGCCACGCTGGGGCGGGCGGCCGACAGGTCGATCTCGATCACGCGCGAATACGTGGGATCGGGCGAGCCCGGTTCGCGCAGCAGGCTGTTGGCGCGGCAATACGCTTCGATCAGCGCGGTCTGTCCGGCGCTGCGGTCGGTGTGGCGCAGGTAGGCCAGCGTGCCCGCGTCCACGGGGAAGAAACCACAGGTGGCGCCGTATTCGGGCGACATGTTGGCGATGGTGGCGCGCTCGGGCACGCTCAGCCCGGCGATGGCCGGACCGAAGAACTCGACCATGCAGCCGGCCACGTTCGCGCGGCGCAGGGTTTCGGTGATCAGCAGCGCCGCGTCGGTGGTGACGGCCGGCGCGGCGATCTTGCCGGTCAGGCGCACGCCCACCACTTCGGGCACGGGGAAGGTGTAGGCCTGGCCCAGCAGGGCGGCTTCGGCGTCGATGCCGCCCACGCCCCAGCCCAGCACGCCCAGCGCGTTGACCATCGGCGTGTGCGAGTCGCCGCCGATCACGAAATCGGGATAGGCCCAGGTTTCGCCGTCGCGTTCGGCGCGCGCCACGACCGGCGCGATGTGTTCGAGATTGACCTGGTGGATGATGCCGGTGCCCGGCGGAAACACGCGCAGGCCCTGGAACGCCTGCTGCGCCCACTTCAGGAAGCGGTAGCGTTCGGCATTGCGTTCGAACTCGCGCGCCAGGTTGCCCGCCGCCGCCTGGTCGCTGCCCCAGTGGTCCACCTGCAGCGAGTGGTCGACGATCAGGTCGACCGGCAACCGGGTATTGACGGTGGCGGGGTCGCCGCCCTGCTGCGCCACGGCGTCGCGCAGCGCCGCCAGGTCCTGCAGCACCGGCAGGCCGCTGGAGTCGGGCAGGATGACGCGCGCCACGCGCAACGGCAGGTCGGCTCCCGTGCGCTCGCGCCATTGCGCCACGGCGCCGATCTCCGCGTCCGCCACGGGCAGGCCCCATTGCTGGCTGCGACCCAGGTTTTCCCACAGCACGCGGATGACGTACGGCAAGGCCGCCAGATCCACCGCGTGGCCGCGGGCCGCGGCGGCGATGTCGAAGTAGCGGATGGTGTCGCCGGAGAGCTGGAATACAGAGGGCATCGGGTCGGGGGCAGAGAGGAAACGGCCTGTTGATGGTATGACTGTGCTGTTTTACTGTCAACACTTGTTCCGAGGCGTCAGGGTAATCACCAATGCGGAAAAGGCGGCCGTCGCCGGCTTGCAATGCGGAGCCGCGAGGCTGACGATTCCCTTCTTGTCAGGTGCTTATTGCATTAAGCGGGCCGTCCTGGACAGGCGCGGCGCCGTTTCCCAAGCGTACTCGCCCTGGATAGGACAAGGGCCGGTTGTTTCGTAAAAGAGTTGACACTTTTGTCGGCGCCTTGATAGGCTAATGCACCTTCCGGTTGTTGGCCGCGGCATTGGCGCCGCCGTCCCGCGTCAGGCCTTTCCCTATTGGAGTAACAGCAATGACCACCAGTGCCCAGAAATTCCGCCAGTTGCTGCAAAGCGGCGAATTCATCGTCTCGCCTGGCGTGTACGACGGCTACAGCATCCGCCTGGCGCAAGCCGCGGGCTTCAAGACCGCCTGCACCAGCGGCGCGGCCATGTCCAACGCGCTGCTGGGCGTGCCCGATATCGGCGTCATGGGCCTGACCGAGAACGTCAACCACTGCCGCAACCTGGCCCGCTCGGTGTCGATTCCGCTGACGGCCGACGCCGACACCGGCTACGGCAACCCGGTCAACGTGTTCCACACGGTGCGCATGTTCGAAGAGGCCGGCATTGCCGGCGTCAACCTCGAAGACCAGGTCAGCCCGAAGCGCTGCGGCCACATGCCCGGCAAGGACGTGATCGAGCAGGAGGAAATGGTGCTGAAGATCGCCGCGGCCTGCCAGGCGCGCCGCGACGACGCCTTCGTCATCGTCGCGCGCACCGACGCGCTGGCCGTGGAAGGCATCGAAGGCGCGGTGCGCCGCGCCAAGGCCTACGCGGCCGCCGGCGCCGACATGCTGTTCCCCGACGCCGTGCGCACCCCGGACGACATCAAGCGCATCGTCGACGCGGCGGGCATCCCCGTCACGATCAACATGGGCTTCGGCATCCGCAATCGGCCCACCACGCCGCTGATTCCGCTGCCCGAGCTGAAGGCCCTGGGCGTGCGCCGCATCAGCCTGCCGCGCATGCTGCCCGCCGCCGCCATCCACGCCATGACGCAGGCGCTGAAGGTGATGCGCGAAGTCATGGAAACCGGCGTGCCCGCCGATCGTCCCGACCTGCTGGCCAGCATCGAGGACATCATGGAACTGATGGGTTACCAGGAAGCGCGCGCGCTGGAGGCGCGCCTGCTGAACTGAGCCCGCGCGCGCGGCGCTTGCCTGCCGGCCGGTGCTGCTGCTAGCGTAGCGTCTGCAGGCCGGGTCGGCACGCTCGGCCCAAGGAGACCGGCATGCAGGCATTCAGCACGCATCAGGTGGCCAATCAGGTAGCGCCGCTCGAAGACTATTCGCTGTACGACACCGACCCTGTGCTGCGCGAGGCCGTGGTCCGCGAAGGCGCGGGCGCGTGGCAGGATGAACTGCGCGAGCACGGCGCCTGGCTGGGCCGCGCGCAGACCCTGCAGGCGGCCGAACTGGCCAATCGCCACGGTCCCATCCTGCATGCGTACGACCGCGCGGGCCACCGCGTGGACCGCATCGAGTTCCATCCCGCCTGGACGCAACTGATGAGCGGCATCGTCGCCCGCGGCCTGCACAGCAACGCCTGGCTGCGCCGCAAGCCCGGCGCGCAGGCCGCGCGCGCCGCCGCCTATCTGATGCAGGGGCAGGCCGAGGCCGGCACGCTGTGCCCCACCACCATGACCCATGCCGCCGTGCCGCTCCTGATGCGCGAACCGGCGGGCGAGCTCGACTATGCACGCGACTGGCTGCCCGCGCTGTACGCGCGCGAGTTCGACGGCGCCGACGCGCCGCTGGCCCGCAAGCGCGGGGCCCTGATCGGCATGGGCCTGACCGAGAAGCAGGGCGGCTCCGACCTGCGCGCCGTAGCCACCAGCGCGGTGCCGGTGGGGCCGGGCGGCCGGGGCCGCGCGTATCTGCTGACTGGCCACAAATGGTTCTTCTCCGTCCCGCAGGCCGACGCGCATCTCGTGCTGGCGCGGGTGGACGCGGGACCCTCCTGCTTTCTCGTGCCGCGCTGGATTCCCGACGGACCGCGCAATGCCGTGCGCGTGCGGCGCCTGAAGGACAAGGTGGGCAACCGCAGCAACGCCAGCGCGGAAGTGGAGTTCGAACAGGCCTGGGGCGTGATGCTGGGCGAGCCGGGCCGGGGCATGGCCGTGTTGCTGGAGATGGCGGCTGCCACCCGCCTGGATTGCGTGCTGGGCAGCGCCGCGCTGCTGCGCCAGGCGCTGGCGCAGGCGCTGCATCACGCGGCGCACCGTCAGGCATTCGGCCGCCGCCTGCTGGACCAGCCCGTCATGCGTGGCGTGCTGGCCGACCTGGCCCTGGAAAGCGAGGCCGCCACGATGCTGGCGATGCGCCTGGCGCGCGCCGCCGACCATGCCGATCTGCCGGACGAGCGGGCCCTGCTGCGCGTGGGCACGCCCGCGGCCAAACTTTGGGTGTGCAAGCGCGCCATCGCCGCGTCGGCCGAGGCCATGGAGGCGCTGGGCGGCAACGGCTATGTGGAAGAGGGCCCGCTGGGCCGCATTTACCGCGAGGCGCCCGTCAACGCCATCTGGGAGGGCTCGGGCAACATCATGGCGCTGGATGTGCTGCGGGCGTTGGGCCGAGAGACCGAGGCCCTGCCGGCCCTGCGCGCCGAACTGGATCCGGCGCGCGGCGTGCTGCCGGGCTACGACAGGGCGCTGGCAGGGTGGCTGGCCCTGTTGCAGGATTCCGCGAGCGCGGAGCCGCGCGCCCGCCAGGCCGCGGCGGGGCTGGCGCGCCTGTGGCAGGCGGCGCTGTTGATCCGGCATGCGCCGTCGCCGGTGGCCGCGGCGTTCGTGGCAACGCGCCTGGAGCAGGGCGCCGCGTTGTTCGGCGAGTGGCCGGCCGGACATGAGACGGGCCAGGTGCTGGCGCGCGCGTGGCCCGGGATGGGGTAGGGGGCCGGCCGCGGAGTCGTGGCGCGGGCGGAAGGCTGGCTGCGCGCGGGCCTGAACCCGCGCCGCTCGGGCAGGGGCAAAAAGGCGGCCTGCATCTGCTACATTGCCGGACGGATTCCGCCGCCAGGTCTCGCCTGGGCAACGCAGCCCCCGCGTGGGGGGCCTGGCCGGCAGGCGCGGCGTGGGGGCCTTCATTTCTTCTTGCTTGCGCGCATCGCGCGCCGGAAATCACATCATGCTTACGCAACAGGAACTCAAGCAGCAGGCGGCCGACGCCGCCCTGGAATTCGTCGACGCCGTGGCGGCGCCCGACGTGGTCATCGGCGTGGGCACCGGCTCGACGGCCGATCTGTTCATCGACGGCCTGGCCCGCTTCAAGGGCCGCATCCGCGCCACCGTGGCCAGTTCCGAACGCAGCGCCGCGCGCCTGGCCGGCCACGGCCTGGCGGTGCTGGACCTGAACGACGTCGACGGCATGCCCATCTACGTGGACGGCGCCGACGAGATCGACGCCAACCTCTCCATGATCAAGGGCGGCGGCGGCGCGCTGACGCGCGAGAAGATCGTCGCCTCGGTGGCCGAACGCTTCATCTGCATCGCCGACGAATCCAAGCTGGTGCAGCGCCTGGGCGCCTTCCCGCTGCCCATCGAGGTGATCCCGATGGCGCGCGAGGCCGTGGCGCGCCGCATGGCGGCCCTGGGCGGCCAGCCGCGCCTGCGCGAAGGCTTCGTCACCGACAACGGCAACGTCATCCTGGACGTATCCGGGTTGGCCATCACCGACGCGTACGCGCTGGAATCCGAGATCAACGGCATGGCCGGCGTGGTCACCTGCGGCCTTTTCGCGCTGGCCGGCGCCGACGTGGCGCTGCTGGCCACGCAGGCCGGCATCCGCCGCCTGGACAAACCGGCCTGAGCTCGGGCCGCCGCTTCATATTGTTGTCATATACAAGTCATAAGCTGGCGGGCCGAACGGGCTTCCAGGCCCGCGAGGCCCTATTTTTCCAGGCACCGCCTGCTCATAACCACGCAAGGAATCCGGATGACGGAGCACACCAACAAGCAGTTTGAAGCCGATTTGGAGCACGTCCGCTCCCAGTTCCTGCAGATGGGCGGCGTGGTCGAGGCCATGATCTACGAGGCCATCGAAGCCCTGTCGTCCCAGGATCCGCATCTGGTCGAGAAAGTCCGCGAGCGCGAGAAGGAAGTCAACCGCCACGAAGTCGAGATCGACGAGCGCATCAGCCTGCTGCTGGCGCGCCACCAGCCCACCGCCATCGACCTGCGCACGCTGCTGGCCGTCAGCAAGATGCTGACCGACATGGAGCGCTCGGGCGACGAGGCCGACAAGATCGCCACCGCCGTGCGCCGCATGCAGGACAGCGACCGTACGCAGATCCAGCTGGTCGAACTGCGCCACATGGCCGACATGGTCGGCAACATGCTGCGCATGTCGCTGGACGCCTTCGCCCGCCTGGACGCCGTGCAGGCCGCCAAGGTCGTGCGCAGCGACAAGGAAGTCGACAAAGAGTGGAAGGCTGCCCTGCGCAACCTGATCACCTACATGATGGAAGATCCTCGCACCATCTCGCGCGCCATCGACATGGTCTTCATCGCCCGCGCGCTCGAGCGCATCGGCGACCACGCCAAGAACATGTCCGAACGCGTCATCTACATGGTCAAGGGCGCCGACGTCCGCCACACCGGCGTGCGCAACACCGAGCGCCAGGCCCGCGGCGACGAAGACGAAGGCGAAGCCGGCCAGGCGTAATGCCCCGATCGCTCCCGGCATGCCGGGAAGCGGCCTCGACAAGGACCCCGCGGGGTCCTTTTTCTTTGCTTGGCGCGGACATGGCGGTACTTATCTCTCGCGCCGAGTCCGCGCCATCCTCAAAAACCCTGCCGCTGCCATACCGTTGCTGAACTGCAACGGCATTCTCACTAAGTACAACAACATTAATGAGAATGATTCTGCTTTTGCTATCATCCGGCCTGATCTTTCGTCTATCTCTTCTTTCGCGAAATCCCGCATGAAACTCCGCCCCCTGGCTTACCTCATCGCCACGCTGCCCTGCATGGCGCCCGCCGTCCACGCCCAGACTTCCGACGCGAAGCCTGCTGGAACGATCACCTTGGAAGCGGTCAAGGTCGAGGCCAGCGCCGATGCATCGGCCGAGGGCCTTGCGCCTGCTCATGCCGGAGGCCAGGTCGCCACGGGCGCCCGGATCGGCATCCTGGGCACGCGCAGCCTGATGGAAACCCCGTTTTCCATCACCAGCTACACCGACCAGTTGATCCAGGACCGCCAGGCCAAGGGCGTGGGCGACGTGTTGCAGAACGACCCGGGCGTGCGCGTGGCGCGAGGCTTCGGCAATTTCCAGGAGTCGTATTTCATCCGTGGCTTCATCCTCGGCTCGGATGACATCGCGTACAACGGCCTGTACGGCCTGCTGCCGCGCCAATACATCTCGACCCAGTTGTTCGAGCGCGTCGACGTGCTGCGGGGGGCTTCGGCATTCCTCACCGGCGCCTCGCCCAACGGCGGCGGCATCGGCGGCGTGATCAACCTGGTGCCCAAGCGCGCCGGCAACGAGCCGCTGACCCGCCTGTCCACCGGCTACACCAGCGATGGCCTGGGCGAGGTCGCGGCCGACATTTCGCGCCGCTTCGGTCCCGACGACAGCTTCGGTATCCGCATCAACGCCGCGCAGCGCGGCGGCGAGGGCAGCGTCGACGATTCGCGTTCGCGCAACAGCGTGCTGGCGCTGGGCCTGGATTGGCGCGGCGAACGTGCCCGCCTGTCGGCCGACGTGGGCTATCAGGACAACCGCCTGAAGCAGACGCGCCCGAATGTGACCCTCAGCGGCACGACGGTGGTGCCGGACGCGGCCAAGGCGCGCTCCAACTACGCGCAGCCCTGGACCTATTCGAACGAGCGCGACGTTTTCGGCACCCTGCGCGGCGAATACGACATCACCGACAAGGTCACCGCCTGGGCGGCCTACGGCACGCGGCAGAGCAAGGAACGCAACTCGCTGGGCAACGTCACCGTGACCAACGGCGCCACGGGTGACGGAAGCTTCTACCGTTTCGACAACGCGCGCGAGGACTCGGTGCATACCGGCGAGCTGGGCGTGCGCGCCAAGGTCGTCACCGGCCCGGTCAAGCATGAACTGGTCGCCACGGGCGCCTTCTACGACCTGGAGAAGAAGAACGCCTACCTGATGGACTTCTCGAACCAGTTCGCCACCAACATCTACAACCCGGTCAGCTACGGCCAGCCGCTGATCAGCAGCTCTGCCCTGCGCGGCAATGACCTGGACGATCCCGCCAAGCAGGGCGTGGTCCGCACGACCAGCTACGCGCTGGGCGATACGCTTTCGTTCCTGGACGACCGCGCCATCGTGACGCTGGGCATCCGCCACCAGAAGCTGTACCAACGCGACGACGCCTACAACACCGGCGCGCGCGGCACGCCTTACGATGCCAGCCGCAACACGCCGGCCGTGGGCGCCTTGTTCCGCATCACGCCGGAAGTCTCGGTGTACGCCAACTACATCGAAGCCCTGACGGCAGGCGATACCGCGCCGCAGACCGCCAATGGCGCCCCGGTGAAGAACCAAGGCCAGGCGCTGGCGCCGTACGTGTCCAGGCAGAAGGAAGTCGGTGTCAAGTTCGACCGCAACGGCCTGGGCGCCGGCCTGGCGTTCTTCTCCATCGCGAAGCCGCGCGGCTTCACGGGCTCGGACCAGGTGTTCCGCGAGGCGGGCGAGGATCGCCACCAGGGCCTGGAGTTCACGACCTACGGCGAAGTCACGCGCAGCCTGCGCGTGCTGGGCGGCCTGACCTGGATCGATGCGGAGCAGCGCTCCACCGGCAGCGCCGCCACCGACGGCAAGCGCGTCATCGGCGTGCCGCGCTTCATGGCCAACCTGGGCGTGGAATGGGATATCCCCGGCGTGCAGGGCCTGGCCGTGGACGGCCGCATGGTCTACACCGGCGCATCGTATGCCGATGCCGCCAATACGCTCAGGGTGCCGGGCTGGACCCGCTTCGACGCGGGCGTCCGTTACATGACCGACATCGGCGGCCACCTGGTCACGTGGCGCGCGCGTGTCGAGAACATCGCCAACCGCGACTACTGGTCGTCCGTCGGCGGCTATGCGGGCAGCGGCTACCTGAACCTCGGCGCGCCGCGCACTTTCACGCTGTCGGCCAGCATGGAGTTCTGAAGCGGCTGGCGGTTCAGAGCCCGCCAGCCGGTCTCCTCAAGGGGACGCCCTCAAGTGGGAAAACCATAAAAGCAGGCCCCGGATCGCTCCGGGGCCTTCGCTTATGCCGCTGTCGCGAGCGCCTGCGCGCCAGGCGCCGCAGGCAGGTGCCTTACACCTCGATCACGTCGGCCACGTCCTTGTAGTCGGCGATCTTGTCGAAGTTCAGGTACTGGTAGATCTGGTCGCCGCTCTGGTTGATGACGCCCATGTCGGCCATGTACTCGTCCTTGGTCGGGATGCGGCCCAGGCGCGAGCAGATGGCGGCCAGCTCGGCCGAACCCAGGTACACGTTCGTGTTCTTGCCCAGGCGGTTCGGGAAGTTGCGGGTGCTGGTGGACATCACCGTCGCGCCTTCGCGCACCTGCGCCTGGTTGCCCATGCACAGCGAGCAGCCCGGCATCTCGGTGCGCGCGCCGGCCGTGCCGAACACGCCGTAGTGGCCTTCCTCGGTCAGTTGCTGGGCGTCCATCTTGGTCGGCGGGGCGACCCACAGCTTGACCGGGATGTCGCGCTTGCCTTCCAGCAGCTTCGACGCCGCGCGGAAGTGGCCGATGTTGGTCATGCAGCTGCCGATGAACACTTCGTCGATCTTGGCGCCGGCCAC
Organism: Bordetella ansorpii; assembly: GCF_900078705.1. Taxonomy (GTDB): domain Bacteria; phylum Pseudomonadota; class Gammaproteobacteria; order Burkholderiales; family Burkholderiaceae_B; genus Bordetella; species Bordetella ansorpii_A. The sequence continues at coordinate 19,384 of NZ_FKIF01000003.1, read as the reverse complement.
GTCGGCCAGCGTCTTCACGTCGTCGGGGTCGTTGGGGCAGGCCACGATGGGTTCATGGATGTCGGCCAGGTCGATCTCGATGACGGCTGCATAGTCGGCGTCGGCATCGGGCTGCAGCAGTTGCGGATCGGCCAGCCAGGCTTCCATGGCCTTGATGCGGCGGCCCAGCGAGCGCTCGTCTTCATAGCCGTTGGCGATCATCCACTTCAGCATCACGATGTTGCTGTTGATGTACTCGATGATCGGTTCCTTGTTCAGGTGCACCGTGCAGCCGGCGGCCGAGCGTTCGGCCGAGGCGTCGGACAGTTCGAACGCCTGTTCCACCTTCAGGTCGGGCAGGCCCTCGATTTCCAGGATGCGGCCCGAGAACACGTTCTTCTTGCCTTGCTTGGCGACCGTCAGCAGGCCCTGCTTGATGGCGTACAGCGGGATGGCATTGACCAGATCGCGCAGCGTGACGCCGGGCTGCATCTTGCCCTTGAAGCGCACCAGCACGGATTCCGGCATGTCCAGCGGCATCACGCCCGTGGCGGCGGCGAAGGCCACCAGGCCCGAACCGGCGGGGAACGAGATGCCGATGGGGAAGCGGGTATGCGAGTCGCCGCCGGTGCCCACGGTGTCGGGCAGCAGCATGCGGTTCAGCCACGAGTGGATCACGCCGTCGCCGGGGCGCAGCGAGATGCCGCCACGGGTGCTGATGAACTGCGGCAGCGTGTGGTGCGTCTTGACGTCGACGGGCTTGGGATAGGCGGCGGTGTGGCAGAACGACTGCATCACCAGGTCGGCCGAGAAGCCCAGGCAGGCCAGGTCCTTCAGTTCGTCGCGGGTCATGGGGCCGGTGGTGTCCTGGCTGCCGACCGAGGTCATGCGCGGTTCGCAGTAGGTGCCCGGACGCACGCCCTTGCCTTCGGGCAGGCCGCAGGCGCGGCCGACCATCTTCTGGGCCAGGGTGTACCCCTTGCCGCTATCGGCCGGGTCCTTGGGCAGGCGGAACAGGGTCGAGGCGGGCAGGCCCAGCGCCTCGCGGGCCTTGGCGGTCAGGCCGCGGCCGATGATCAGCGGAATGCGGCCGCCGGCGCGCACTTCGTCGAACAGCACGTCGGACTTCACTTCGAACGTGGAGATGACCTCGCCGTTCTTCAAAGCCTTGCCTTCGTACGGGCGCAGTTCGACCACGTCGCCCATTTCCATGTTGGAGACGTCCAGCTCGATGGGCAGGGCGCCCGCGTCTTCCATGGTGTTGTAGAAGATCGGGGCGATCTTGCTGCCCAGGCACACGCCGCCGAAGCGCTTGTTCGGCACGAAGGGGATGTCCTCGCCCGTGAACCACAGCACCGAGTTGGTGGCCGACTTGCGCGACGAACCCGTGCCGACCACGTCGCCCACGTAGGCGACCAGGTGGCCCTTTTCCTTCAGGTCCTGGATGAACTTGACCGGACCGCGCTTGCCGTCTTCTTCCGGCTGGAACGCGGCGCCTTCGCGCTTGTTCTTCAGCATGGCCAGCGCGTGCATCGGAATGTCGGGGCGCGTGGTGGCGTCGGGGGCGGGCGACAGGTCGTCGGTGTTGGTTTCGCCGGGCACCTTGAAGACCGTGATGGTCAGGCTCTCGGGCAGTTCGGGGCGGCTGGTGAACCACTCGGCGTCGGCCCAGCTCTGGACCACGGCGCGGGCGTTTTCATTGCCCTTGTCCGCCTTTTCCTTCACGTCGTGGAAGGCGTCGAACATCAGCAGCGTCTTCTTCAGGCCTTCGGCCGCGACGGCGCCGACTTCGGCGTCGTCCAGCAACTGGACCATCGGGCCGATGTTGTAGCCGCCCAGCATCGTGCCCAGCAGTTCGGTGGCCTTGGCGCGGCTGATCAGCGCACACGATTCGGAGCCCAGCGCCACGGCGGCCAGGTAAGAGGCCTTGACCTTGGCGGCGTCATCCACGCCGGCGGGCACGCGGTGCGTCAGCAGATCCAGCAGGTTTTGCGCTTCGCCGGCGAGCGGGTTCTTCAGCAGCTCGATCAGATCGGCGGTCTGCTGCGCGGAGAGGGGAAGGGGAGGAATGCCCAGCGCGGCGCGCTCGGCCACGTGTTTGCGATAGGTTTCCAGCATGGATGCCTGCCTAGAGAAGTCGGGTTGGCGGAAGGGTTTCGGCAGCGATTGTAGAGGCAACCGAGGGGCGGGGGCAAATGTCTTATATCTTATATAAGAGTTGAGGTCCATTTGCATCCATACCCGTGGCGCGGGCACGACGATTGCTGCGGCGCAATGTGTCGAACGGCCCCCGTTCGGGGCCGTCATCGTGTCCGGAAACAAGGAGCCTTCATGACCTACAACCTCTGGTATTGGGACGGCATTCCTGGCCGTGGCGAGTTCGTGCGGCTGGCGCTGGAGGCCGCGGGCATTCCGTACAAGGAATGCGCCCGCGAACCCGGCGCCACGGCGCAGGCCGTGGCCGACGACATGCAGTGCGACCGCAAGCACCCGCCCTTCGCGCCGCCCTACATGGAGGCCGGGCAACTGACGCTGGGCCAGACCGCCAACGTCCTGCTGTACCTGGGCGAGAAGCACGGGCTGGCGCCGGCGTCGGTGTCGGGCCGCTATTGGGTCAATCAATTGCAGTTGACCATCGCCGACATGGTGGCCGAGGCGCATGACACGCACCATCCCATCGCGGCCAGCGATTACTACGAGGACCAGCGCGAAGAGGCCGCTCGCCGCGCCGAGAATTTCCGCACCGAACGCATTCCGAAATTCCTGTCGTACTTCGAACGGGTGCTGTACAGCGCACAGGGGGACTGGCTGGCGGAAGGCGGGCGCTGGAGTTATGCGGACCTGTCCCTGTTCCATCTGGTCGATGGCCTGCTCTACGCCTTCCCCAAGCGCATGATGTCTGTGTCGGCACAGTATCCGAAGGTGATGGCGCTGCACGGGCGCGTGGCCAACCTGCCCGAGTTGCGGGATTATTTCGCCAGTGGACGCAGGCTGCCGTTCGGCGACGGCATCTTCCGGCATTACCCGGAGCTGGATGGGAAATAGCGGGCCGGCCGCGCAGGGCGGTTCCACGCGTCTTCGCGGGCGGGGGCTCAAGGGCGGCGCGCCAGCGCCTACAATCCCACGGTCCACCGCCTTCCTTCCGTTCGCATGGCCTATTTCCGCCGCCGCTATTCCACGCCGAATCCCCATGCCGGCGCCTATGCCGATCCGTATTCGTCGGTGGCGTCCGATCCGGCGCTGGCGCCCGCCAAGCTGCCCGCCCGCGTGGCACCGGCCGCGCGTCAGGCCGCCGCGGCGCTTTCCGCGCTGGGCGCGCCGTTCGCCGTGGCCGACCTGGAAACCACCGGTCTGTCGACGGCCTCCTGCGAGATCCTCGAATTCGCGGCGGTGCGTGTCGGCGCCGGCGGCTTGGTCGAACGCGAATACACCCAGGTCGTGCGCGTCAAATCGCGCGTACCGCCGTTCATCTCGCAGCTCACCGGCATCACGCAGGGCGAGGTGGACCGGCATGGCATCCCGATGCCCGATGCCTTTGGCGCGTTTCTGGAGTTCATCGGCGACGTGCCGGTGTTCTTCCACAATGCCTCGTTCGACCGCCGCTTTCTGCTGGCGGCCGCCGAGACCACGGGCATGCCCTTCGCCAACCCCACGCATTGCACGCTGGCCCTGGCGCGCCGCGCGTGGCCGGAGCTGACCTCGCACAAGCTGGGGCTGCTGGCCCGGCACCTGGGCGTCAGCGCGCCCACCCACCGCGCGCTGGCCGACGTGCACACCACCGTGGCGGTGGCCCTGGCGGCGCGCACACGTCTCGGTACGGTTTGATTCCCAAATGTTGCGCTGACTGCAAGCTGATTTCAGCCGATTTCGAACCCCTTTCCCTGGCTGACGCGATCCTTATACTGAAATCTCCCTAAACGGAGCAAGGACGTGCCATGTACAAGCGCTTGATTGCAGTCATGTTGAGCGGCTCGCTGCTGGGCGTCAGCGGCCTGGCGCAGGCCGACGATCATCGCGGCCACGATCGCGGGCGCCACGAACAGCGCGACAAGCATCACGGCCACGACCGCCGCGACCACGACCGCCATGAATGGCGCGGCGCCCGCCACGATCACCGCGACTGGCGCCACGAGCGCCGCGGTCCTCCCCCGCGCGTCGTGGTCGAACGTCACTATCATCAGGCCCCGCGCTACGCGCCGCCCCGCCATTACCACCGCTGGTCGCGCGGCGAGTACGTGCCCGCGCCGTACCGAGGCGGCCACTATGTCGTGACCGATTACCGCGCACGCCACCTGGCGCCGCCGCCGCGCGGTTCGCACTGGATCAGCGTGGGTTCCGATTATTTCCTGATCGGCATGGCCACGGGCATGGTGCTGCAGTCCGTACTGAGCCAATAACCACGGCGGGCCTGGGGGCCTGGGCCGCGGACACGCCCGGCCCGGCCCCGGCCCGCGGGCCTCATTCCGCGTATCCGTCCATCGGCGGTGCCCCAGAGGCCGCATCGCGCTAGCATAGGTGGATCCGGATTTCACCCACCGCGCACCGCCGCGGCTGCCCATGCCGACGATCATCGACGCGCCTGCCAGCCTGGATGCCCTCATTTCGCATTGCCGCCATTTCGAGGCGAAGGTGCGCGCGGGCACGCCCGGCGGATTGCAGGACATTCCCAGGTCCGTGCGCGATTTCTTCCCCGCCGGCAATCCTTATCCGCGTCTGCCCGGCATGTGGGCGCCGCTGGTCTGGTTGCTGGCCTGCTCGGTGGCGCTGACCGGCATCGATGCCGTCATCCTGCAGGTGCTGCCGCGCCCGCCGGGCGAAGCGGCGCCGCGGGTCTTGCTGATCATGCTGGTGAACGTGATGGCGGCGGTCGTGGCGGTCATCGGCATCGTCGGCGCGGCGCGCGCATCCAGCCGGGCCCTGGACGCCTTGCGCCGCATGACGCAGGGCATGCTGCTGGCGGCGGCGGGCGTGGCGGTGCTGGCGATCCACGCGGGCCTGTTCTGGATATTTCCCACGCTCACGCTGCTGGGCGCGCTGCTGATGTGGCTGGCGCTGACCTCGCGCGCTTTTTGTCTTTGGGGCGGCTACCAGTTGGCGGGCCGGCAGGTGCGCACGTTGCGCGGGCGGATTCGCGGTGGTTCCTGATCCGGCGTGGAACGCCCGGCGCCGGTTGTCTGCCTGCGGCGTTGCGCGCGCGACGCCCTGACCGCACCGCACAGCGCCGCACCGCACCGCACAGCGCCGCACCGCATCGCACAGCGCCGCGCCGCATCGCCACGCGGCAGGCAGGCGCCACGCGCCTCGCGTGCTACCAGCCCACGGCCGCGCCGTCGCTGCGCGGATCGCTGCCGCCTTCCAGCAGGCCATCGGCATGGCGCACGATCGCGCCGGCGTGGCCCATGGTCTCGTCGTAGGCCTGCAGCACCTCCACCGGATGGCCCAGCGCGCGCAGCGTCTGGACAGTGTCCGGCGGGAACCGCGACTCCAGCTTCAGCGTTTCGCTGCTGTTGCCCCAGGTGCGTCCCAGCAGCCAGCGCGGCGCGTCGATGGCGGCCTGCGGGTTCATGCCGAAATGCGCGATGCGATTGAACACGGCCGCTTGCGATTGCGGCTGGCCGTCGCCGCCCATATTGCCGTAGACCATCGTGCGTCCGTCCGAGAAGCGGGCCAGCGCGGGGTTCAGGGTATGGAAGGGCTTGCGGCGCGGCATCAGCGGATTGCGCGATTGCGGATCCAGCGAGAAGCTGCAGCCGCGGTTCTGCCACTGCAGGCCCGAATGCTCCAGCACCACGCCGCTGCCGAACTCGTGATAAATGCTCTGGATGAAGCTGACCGCCACGCCGTCGGCGTCGATCACGCCCATCCACACCGTGTCGCCCGGCCCCTTGCCGCCCGCCCAGGCGCCAGCCATGCCGGGCCGCACGCGCGCAGCCATCTCGTCCAGGCGCTCGGCGGCCAGCAACTGCTGCGGGTCGATGCTCATGTACGCGGGATCGGTGATGTCGCGGTCGCGGATCGCGAAGGCCTGCTTGGTGGCCTCGACGCAGGCATGCACGAACGGCGCGCCCAGCGGGTCCATGCCGTCTTCCAGCAGGCGGTCGAGCTGGCCCAGGATCAGCAGCGACACCAGCCCCTGCGTGGGCGGCGGCATGTTGTACACCGTGCCCAGCGAGTGCGCCAGCGTCAGCGGCGTCTTCCAGACGGCCTGGTGCGATTGCAGGTCGGACAGCCGCAAGGGGCTGCCCACGCGCTCCAGGTCGCCAGCGATGCTGTGCGCCAGGTCGCCCTGATAGAAATCGTCCAGGCCCCGCATCGCCAGCTGCAGCAGCGTGGCGGCCAGGCGCGGCTGGCAAAAGCGGCTGCCGATGGCGGGCACTTCGCCATCAGGCAGGAAGGTCTGCGCGAAACCCGGCACGTCGGCCAGCTCGTCGCGCTTGGCGGCAATGCAGGCGGACAGGCTGCGCGACACCGGGATGCCGTCGCGCGCATAGCCGATGGCGTCTTCCAGCAGGCGCGCCACCGGCATGCGGCCGCGCAGTTCCTGGCGCGACCAGGTGTAGGCCGCGTCCCACCCGGACACGGTGCCGGCCACCGTGTTGGCCGCCAGCCCGCCGCGGAACGGAATGCGGTCCAGGCCGCGCGCCCGGTACGAATCGATGCTGGCGGCGCCCGCCGCCGCGCCACAGGCCTCCAGGCCCAGCGGTGCATGGCCCGGCCGGCTGATCAGCCAGAAGCCGTCGCCGCCCAGGCTGTTCATGTGCGGATAGACCGCGGCGATGGTCGCCGCAGCCGCGATCATCGCCTCGACGGCGTTGCCGCCTTCACGCAATACAGCCAGCGCGCTTTGCGAGGCCAGGGCATTGGGGGCGGTCGCCATGCCGCGCGTGCCGCGGGCGGGATGAGAGGGATGCTGCACGGAGTAGCCTCAAGGAAGGCGCCCGGCCAGGGCGCGGGAATCGGTGATGGGACCGCGCCATTGTAGGTCGCGGCCCGCAGGTCTCCGAGCGGCGCGGATCGCGCGCCGGCGCTTCGGTGGCCTGGCCGTTGCGGCCTTACACCACCTGCTGTTCGTGATGCACGTCCGGGGGCGACTCGAAATACGGTCCCACCAGCTTGCGCCATTCCTGGAAATCGTCCGACTGGCGGAAGTCCACCATGTGGTGGTCCACGGTTTCCCAGTCGACCACCAGGGTGTAGCGCTGCGGATTCTCGATACTGCGATACAGCTGCATGCCATGGCAGCCTTTTGCGCGCAGGAACAGCGGCTTGGCCTGCGCCACGCCGGCCTCGAATTCGGCCTCCTTGCCTGCCTGCACGCGGATGCTGGCGATTTCCTGGATCATTCCCTGTCTCCGATGGATGCCGCGTCCACAATGGAGCGGCCAGGACGCCAGTATGGCGCAAGCGGCCCGGCCACGCGATCGTCATGCGTATATGATGATGCGCCTGGGAGGGCCATCGCGGCCTGGGAGTAGACATCATGCATTTCCTGCTTTTCTACGACGTCGTGCCCGATTACGTGGCCCGCCGCGCTGCCTACCGTGAAGAACACCTGGCCCTGGCCCGCCAGGCCGCGCAGCGCGGCGATCTGGTGCTGGCCGGCGCGCTGGCCGATCCCCCCGATGGGGCGGTGCTGCTGTTCCAGGGCGACAGCCCTGCCGCGGCCGAAGCCTTCGCGGCGGCCGACCCCTATGTGCGCGAAGGATTGGTCACGCATTGGCGGGTGCGAACCTGGACGACGGTGGTGGGGGAGGGGGCGGCGCACTCCGTGCCGTAACGTTCCATGCCGTTCTCCCACCTGCTGCTGGCGTTGTCCGTCGTTTTCGTCTGGGGCACGAATTTCGTCGTCATCAAGTGGGGGCTGGACGAATTCCCGTCGTTCCTGTTCTCGGCCCTGCGCTTCCTGTTCTCGGCGCTGCCCTGGGTCTTCCTGGTCAAGCGTCCGGAGGTGCCCTGGACCCGCATGGCGGCCATCGGCACCTTGCTCAGCGTCGGCCAGTTCGGGTTGCTGTACTGGGCCATGCGGCAGGACATCTCGCCGGGCCTGGCCTCGCTGGTCGTGCAGGCGCAGGTCTTCTTCACCATCCTGCTTGCCATGCTGATCGGCGGCGAGCGCCTGCGCATGCTGCAGGGCGCCGCGCTGGTGTTGGCGGTGACGGGCTTTGCGCTGGTGGGTTGGCACAGTGTCGTGGATGCACGGGCGTCCGTCACGCTGGCGGGCCTGGGCATGGTGCTGTGCGCGGCCTTCTGCTGGGGATGCGCCAATACCCTGGTGCGCGGCGCGGGCAAGGTCAACATGCTGGCGCTCACCACCTGGAGCAGCCTGTATGGCACGGCGCCGGTGCTGGCCGTCAGCCTGATGGTCGAGGGGCCGGCCGCCATCGCCCACGCGGTTTCGCATGCCTCGTTCAATGGCTGGATGGCCGTGCTGTGGCAGGGCCTGGGCAACACCACCTTCGCGTTCGGCGCCTGGAACTGGCTGCTGTCGCGCCATCCCGCTTCCACCGTCACGCCGACCGCCCTGCTGGTGCCCGTGCTGGGCATGCTGTCCTCGGCCTGGCTGATGGCCGAGCCGTTGCCGGGCTGGAAGCTCTATGCCGCCGCGCTGGTGCTGGGCGGGCTGGCGCTGAATCTTTACGCGGGCCGCATCGCCGCGCGGCGCGCGCTGCCTCAGGCCTAGGGATTGCCGCCACGGGAGCACGGCTCTGCTCGGCCTGGGGGGCGGCGCCCCGGGGCCATCCCTCAGGCGCCCGGAACATGCGCACGCCGGGCGGATTCCTTCCTGCTGCAACATTCCTGAATTGCCGTACTTCGCGGATTTGACGCTATCCGGCACATAAAATCCGGCATTTGCGCGGCGGATGCCTTGGCGCTCGTGAGTCGATTCGGTATAGTTTCCGAGGAATGGATACGCGGAGCCGCGCAGCAATGGAGACGTTCGTGGATTACGAGAATCTGCTGTCGCGCGCGGCGTGCGGCCTGTTCGAGTGCGAACCCGACGGCACGCTCAGCTATGCCAATCAAGCCTACGCCGATCTCACCGGCCAGGCCATTCCCGACCTGATCGGCAAGCGCTCCTTTCTGTCCCTGCTCGATCCCAATACGCCCGACGTCGGCATGGGCGGCCAGCAAAGCTGGCTCAAGGCGCTGGCGGCCGATCGCCATTTCGAGCAGGAATGCGTCTATCAATGCGGCGACCGGTCGCGCCGCACGGTGTTGCAGGCCATTTCGCCGCTGCGGCAGAATGGCCGGCGGCGCTATGTCGGCGTCACCATGGACGTGTCCAGCCGGGCGGCCGAGAGCCGCAACGCCTGGTACGCCTCGCATCACGATGCATCCACGCGCCTGCCCAACCTGTTTCTGTTCGAAGAGCGCCTGGCCCTGCTGCTGCGCCGGCGTCCCGTCGCGGTGATGTCGCTGGGCCTGGACGACGTCGGCACGCTGCCGCGCGCCAGCGGCCTGCCCGAGTGGGAGAACGCGGTATTGGCCGTGGCCGACCGGCTGCGCACTTTCAGCGGGTACGACGGCGTGGTGTCCCACCTGGGGGCGGGCGAATTCCTGATGGTGCTGGACGCCGGCGATCCCGCCGTGCCCACGGCCCAGGCCATGCTCAAGCGTGTCAGCGAACCCTTGCAGGTCAGCGGCCGCGTGGCCTATCCGCGCGCCAGCGCCGGCCTCTACGAACACCAGGGCGGGGGTGATACCGCCTGCGCGCACGATCTCATCCGGCGCGCGCACCTGGCGCTGTCGCATGCCCGCCAGGGCGGCGGCAACAGCCTGCGGGTCTTCGAACCCAAGATGGAGAGCGCGCTCAGCGACCGCTGGGCCCTGGCCAGCGACCTGGCCGCCGCCGTGAATGCGCACAGCCTGTATCTCGATTACCAGCCCGAATTCGATCTGATGGACGGCCGCTTGCGCGTGGCCGAGGCCCTGGTTCGCTGGCGCCATCCGGCGCGCGGGCAGGTCAGCCCCGCGGAATTCATACCGGTGGCCGAAACCGCCGGCCTGATGGAAGTGCTGGGGGCCTGGGTGCTCGAAACGGCATGCCGTTTCGGCCGCATGCTGCAGACGCGCTACGAAGACCCGCCGCGCGTGGCGGTCAACGTGTCGCCGGTCCAGTTCCGCCGCCCCGATTTCGCCGATGCAGTCGTCGACGTCCTGGTGCGTACCGAGTTGGCGCCCGAGTTGCTCGAACTCGAGATCACCGAGGGCGTGCTGATGGAAGGCAGCAAGGAGATCGATACCACCTTGCAACGCCTGCACGCGATGGGAGTCAGCGTCGTGCTGGACGACTTCGGCACGGGCTTCTCGTCGCTGGGCTATCTGGCGCGCTATCCGGTCGATCGCCTGAAGATCGACCAGTCCTTCGTGCGCAAGCTGCCCGATGACGCGCGCAGCCTGGCGATCGTCACCGCGGTCATCGGCATGGCCCGCGCCTTGAAGATCGAGATCACCGCCGAAGGCATCGAGCACGAGGCGCAGGCCGAGGTGCTGCGCAGCCTGGGCTGCACGCTGGGGCAGGGCTTCGGCCTGTCGCGGCCCATGGCCGAGCGCGCGCTGGTCAACATGCTCAAGCCGCGCTTCGGCTGATTCAGCCCTTGGCGGGCGTGGGGGGCGGGTCCTCGGGCATGGGCGCATCCTGCGGGGGCGCCACCGCGGTGCTCTCCGGCGGAACCAGGGGTTCGTGCGGAGCCGGCGCCGTCTCGCGCAGCAGCATCGTGGTCTGCGGCGACATTTCCAGCCCGGCCTCGGCCAGGCGCTGCAGGATCTCGAACAGCAGCTTGCTGCGCGTCACATAGGCGGCGCGCGGCGAGCTGACGTAGCCCACGGCGTTGAACATCAGGCGATCGCCCTCGATGCCGTCCAGGTACACGTCGGCCGCGGGCGTCTCCAGGATTTCCTCACGCTCGGCGAAGGCGGACAGCATCAGGTCGCGCACCTCGGCCGGATGCGTGGCCAGCGGCATCGGCAGGCGGATCTGCACGCGGCCCAGCGGATTCGAGTGTGTGACGTTGCGCACCGTCTTGGTGATGAATTCCGAGTTCGGCACGATCACCGTGGACCGGTCCGCCATCTGGATCTCCGTGGCGCGCACGTTGATGCGCTGGATGTCGCCTTCGATGCCGCCCAGCGACACCCAGTCGCCCACGCGCACCGGCCGCTCGGCCAGCAGGATCAGGCCCGACACGAAGTTCTGCACCACCGCCTGCAGGCCGAAACCGATACCCACCGACAGCGCGGACGCGATCCACGCCACGCGTTCCAGTCCCAGGCCCAGCACCGACAGCGACAGCGACACGGCGAACACGATGCCCGCGTAGCCGAACAGCGTGGCCGCCGACGTCTGCATGCCGGGATCGAAATTGGTGGTGGGCAGGTAGCGGTCGGTCAGCCAGCGCTTGAGCACGCGCACGGCCAGGATGCCCAACGCCAGCGACAGCAGGGCCTGCAGCAAGGAGCCGGGCTTCAACTGGATCTCGCCGATCTGCAGTCCGCGGTGCAGCAGGTCCAGCCGATGTACCAGCTCGTCGGGACCTTCGCCGAAGGGGCTGGCCAGCAGCACCGCCGCCACCATCAGCACCGCGATGCGGCTCGCGCCCGACAGCAGCACGGCTGCCTGCTGGCGCAACCGCGACTGCGGCGTCTTCTCATCGACATAGCGGCCGGCCAGCAGCGTGGTGCAGCCGTCTTCCAGCAATACCGAGAGCAAGTAGGCGGACGACACCACGATCAGCGCCCACAGGCCCTGGCCGATCATGAAGGTGCCCAAGGCCGCGTAGCCGATCAGGATGCCGCCCAGGCTGACGATCAGCGCCAGCCAGGCCAGGTTGACGAGGATGCCCACCCAGAACGGGCGCGGCGGCACCGGCTGGCCGGCATCGGCGCCTGCGTCGGCCGAGGCGGCCGCCTCGGCGATGGCGGCGGCGCGGCGGCGGCGTTCGCCGCGCATCAGCGCCACGGCCAGCACGCCGCCCAGCGCCAGGGCCGTCAGGCCGTTCAAGGCGATGGTGGCGGTCAGGCTGATGTTGAGCAGGGCGGGCAGCCGCTGCGACAGCCACATCAGCACCGCCAGGATGGCCAGGCTGCTGGGCAGCCAGCGCAATCCTTCGGCCACGGCATCGGGCAACGGCAGCAGGCGCCATGACGGGCGGCTGGCCGACAGCAGCGCGTAGCCCAGGCCGCCGATGTAGCCCGCCAGGCAGACGATGCCCACCATGTCGCCCAGCAGGGCCTGGATGTCATCTTCCAGCGACCCGCTCCAGGTCAGGGCGATGCTGATCAGGCTCGCGACCGCGCCCGGCACCGCGGCGCCCAGCAGCGCCAGCGCGGCGGCGAGGAACGAGCGGCGCAGGCGGCCCGGCGGCACGCGGGTGCTGGTCAACCGAAGCAGCCGTTCGCGCAGCCAGCGACGCAGCGCCAGCAGTCCGGCCAGCATGATCGCCAGCGCGATCCAGGCCCAGGCGGGCGTCTCGCTCATGCCGGCCAGCAGGTCACGGCCCAGGTCGCCCACGCGGCGCAGGTCGCGCGGCGCCTCGTTGCGCAATTCGCGCCAGAAGGTGGCGGACAGAAACGTGCCGCGCCGCTCGCCCAGTCTTTCCTGGAACTGCGTGCGGCGCATGGCGGAGATGCGCTCCGCCGTCTGGCTCGCCTCGACCGACAACAGGCGCGCCAGCTTGACCTGGGCGTCGACACTGCTGCTGGATTTCTCCAACTGGCGGCGCTGCTCGGCGACGTCGGGCGCCTCCTTCGCGTCCTCGGATACCGGGCCCAACTGGTTCAGCCGGGCGGTGACGTCGGCCAGGCGCGGGGCCAGCGACTCGGCCAGGGCATCCGCCTGGGATTGCACCTGCTGCACGTCGCCGCGCCACTTTTCCAGGTCGCTGTCGACAGGCTTGCCGTCCAGGCCCTTGCGGATGGCGTCGATACGCTCGCGCGCCTGGGACAGCCTGGAGTCGGCATCCTGCGCGGCGTCGGGTTGCGCCTGGACGGCGCCCGCGGCCATCAGGGCCGCCAGTGCCAGCAGGCAGCACAGCATCCAGCCGCGCAGGCGGCCGGCATAGATGAAATTCTTGGACTTCATGCGCACACGGCGTTCATCTCTCGGGAGCGGGCAGCATAGCAAGTCTGCCCAGGGCGGGTGCGACAAAATCTGTCGGGGAAGGAATCGTCTGATCGGTGCGGGCGATGCGCGCCCCGCACGCGTCCCAGAACGCTCATCGCGCGACCGATGCCGGTATCGGGTATCGATCCGCCACGGGAGCGTGACGTGCCTGGCGCGCCGGGCCAGCAGCAAAAAAGCCGTCCACGTCGGCCGTCCGATCCCGAAACACGTGCGGAAGCCTGTTTCGGCGGAGGCAGAGCGCGGACGGCCTTTTGGCCGCCTGGACAGCCGGTGCCTAGATCGGCGAGACCACGGTCACGTTCGGGTCGCCGGCGGCCACGGTCAGCACCTGTTGGCTGGCCACCGCGGGCGAGGCGGGGGCCTTGTCGCCGTCCAGCGGCTTGAGCTTCTTGAAGATGCAGGACAGGCTGCTTTCCGTCAGCGAGACCACCGCGTAGCCTTGCGCGTTGGTGTCGACGTACTTCATCCAATTGCCATTGAACTGGTTCAGCGTGGTGTTGAACGTGTTGGTGACCACGCCGCCCGACTCCGAGTAGATCAGCGGCTTCGCGGCGGCGAACGCCGGGTTGGTGTCGACCACGCTCTTGAAATAGCTGAAGAAGGAGTTGCTGGACACCCCTGCCGTCACCAGGTCGACCATCACGGGTTCGAGGTCGGCGGTCGCCACGTCGTAGTCGGCCATGACCGAGCCGGCGAAAAAGGCGTGGATGTCGCCGGTCAAGGCCACCACGTTCTGGATGCCGTTGTTCAGCAGATGCGCCATCAGGTCCTTGCGTTCGGCGTTGTAGCCATCCCACTGGTCGACGTTCAGCAGGTATTCGTCCAGCAGCATCGAGGGGGGCAACTGGCTGTTCAGCGAGTCCTTGATGGCCGAGATGGCCGGCCCGGGCAGGCTGGCCGGCGCGGCGGCCAGCACAGCCTCAAGGTTGTCGTAGTCGGTGACCGGCGGGGCGGACGGGCTGGGTTTGGCCGCGGCGGTCAGGTCCTGGATCAGGGCGATCGTGGCGGCCTGCAGCGGCACCGTCGGAAACGATGCCACGATGCCTTGCGCCAGCAGGCTGGCCACGGCCTGCGTGCCATCGAATTGCATGCGCAGCAGCGAGACTTCATTGCCCCACAGTTTCCAGGTGGCGGTGCTGTTCTGCATCTGGCGCTTCCACCAGGCGCGTTGCGTATCGCTCAGCATGGAAACCGGCGTCAGCGCCCCGCCCGCGGCGGTGATCTTCTGTCCTTCCAGGGCGGCCAGCGTGGCCTTGGGCACGAAGTACCGGCTGCCGATCTCGCTGCCGGCCGCCGTTTCCGGGATGACGTGATCCGCGCGGTACAGGCGCTGGTCGGTCATCACCAGCGAGGCCAGCTTGCCGAAGCGGAACGCGCGGTAGATCTGGATGTTGTTGAAAGAGGGATTGTTCAGGTCCAGGCTGACGTCGGCCGGCATGAACTCGAACCAGGCCTGGTTGGCGCTGCGGCGGCGCGCGGTGCGCGGCGTTTCGTCGTCGCCCACTTCGTACGTCTGGCGATCCTGCCAGCAGTCGTCCGAGAACTCATGGTCGTCCCAGATCGCGATCATGGGGAAGCGCGCGTGCAGCGCCTGCAGGCGCGGATCGGAACGGTAGCTGCGGTACAGCGTGCGGTAGTCGGCCAGCGTGGTCGCGTAGGTGGCGCCGTCCGAGCGCAGCGTGCCGTCGGGCAGCGTCAGCGGGCCATGGGCGCTTTCCACCACGCCCGACTGGAAGCCCGCGTCCACGGTCTCGTACACGTAGTCGCCCAGGTGCACGATGAAATCCAGGTCTTCCTTCACCAGCTCGTCGAAGGCGGCCCAGTGGTTCACGCTCCAGTCCTGACAGGAGATGAAGGCGAAACGCAGTTCGTCGACCGAGGCGGCCTCGGCGGGCGCGGTGCGCGTGCGGCCGACGGTGCTGACGGTCTCGCCCACGGTGAAGCGGTAGTAATAGGTCGTGCCGGCCAGCAGGTTGGTGATCTTGTGGCGGACGGTGTGGTCCCAGTCGGGCTCGGCGCTGATCGTGGCGTCGGTCAGGTTCACCTTCTGGGCGAAGGCTTCGTCGTAGGCCAGTTCCACCCTTACCGGCACGGCATTCTGCGCATCGCCTTCGATGCGGGTCCACAGCACGATGCTGTCCGGACGCGGATCGCCCGAGGCCACGCCTTGCGGGAAGCTGTAGGTGATGGACCCGTTGGCGGGGGGCGTCTGGCCGCCCGATTCGCCGCCGCCTTCATTGCCGTCGTCGTCATTGCTGCCGCCGCAACCTGCCAGGGTGGTCGTGGCGACGGAAACGGTGAGGAAGCTGCCCCATTTCAGGAATTTTCTGCGGTCCATGAATATGCGTCCGGTATGTGGTCGATGCAGACAGGCGGTGCGTGGATGACGGCGGTGCTGTCTGTTTGGCGTAATAAGTCGTAAGCGCGCTTATTACCGCATCGGGCCATTGCATCGGCGTGACAGATCGGGGGACGGACTGGCCGGCGGCCGCGCACACGCCGTCCTCATCGTCGATACGCAACGCCGCGTGCTGGGATGGGTGTCGCAGACCGATCTGCCGGGACCGTTGGGCAAGGCGCATCCGGCGGTGCCGGCGAGTCGACCGGCGTGCCTGCACCGCCGGCCGCGTCCGCTTCCGCGTTCTTCCCTGCGCGGCTCATGGGACCGGTAGCCGGCCGAACGGGGCGCGCCGCCTGCCGTGGTGCGGCATCATCATCGCGCGTCCACGCGTGCTTGGGCCGCCCGCAATTCGTCGCGCAGCCAGGCGCGCAACGCCAGCAACGGCGGCCAGTCGCGCAGCTCCGGCCGATACACCAGGTGATAGGTCTGCGTGTCCTCATAATGAATGGACAGCGGCGAGATGCGCTCCAGCCGGTGTTCCACCAGCGCGTCGGCGGCCAGCAGCTCGCGTGTCAGCGCCAGTCCGAGTTCCTGTTCCGCGGCTTGCAGCAACAGGCCCGCATCGTTGAACACCGCCACGGGGGTCACACGCGTACGGACGCCGGCGGCCTGGAACCAGGCCTGCCAGAGGTCCCTGTCCCCCAGCAGGGGCTCGCGTGTGAGGACCTCGGGCGATGCCTCGCGCAACCGTTGCGCGGCGCCGGGCGATCCCACCACCACCCAGGGCAACGGCGCTTCCAATAGCGGCTCGGACTCCAGGCCCGGCCACGGGCCTCGGCCATAGCGCAAGGCGGCGTGCAGTCCCGCGCGAGGCAGGTCCACCACGTTCTGCGAGGCCTCGATCTCCAGCGCAAGATGAGGATGCCGGGCGCGCCAACTGGCCATGCGCGGCAGCAGCCACCGCTGCGCGAAAGACGGCAGCACGGTCACGCGCAAGCGCTGTTCCGTTCCGCTGGCCGCGGCGGCGGCCGCCTGCACCCCGTCTTCCAGCATGGCGAGCGCGGGGCCCACGCCGCGCAGCAGGGCCTGGCCCGCAGCATTCAACACAATGCCGCGTCCACGCCGGTCGAACAACTCGAATCCCAGTTGGGTCTCCAGGGTGCGGATCTGCTGGCTGACCGCGCTGTGCGTCAGATGCAGTTGGGCTGCCGCTGCCCTCAGGTTCTGCAATTCCGCCGCACAGCGGAAGACGGGCAACGTATTCAGGGGAAGTCGGCTCATATTGGTAAGAAAAATCGACCGGAATGGGTGAAATATATCGATTTTCGCGGTGCTTTTGGGTGGATATCCTGACCATATATTGACCTGGAGCGCACCATGCCCCTCGATGCCCACAGCCCGCCTTTACCGTCTACCCCATCAGCCCTGTCGCAGGGCACCGTCGTCAAAGGCCGGTGGCGCCGGCTCCTCGACTGGTTTCGTCGGGTGCGCGCGGAGGAATCCGTGCTGCCGCCAGAAGGCGAAATCCTGCATATGGACGACTGGATGTTGAAAGACATCGGCGCATCCGCTCACGTCCGGGACATGGCGGCGCAGACGCGCGCCCGTCATTCGCGCGGCCCATGGGATGTGCATACTTGGTAGGCCTGCGATGGGTCAGGAAGTCTCTATAGGGGGAGGGGCAGCGTATAGGGGGAGGGCAGCGGCCGTTGCTGGACTGCCTGGACGATCCCCTTCCAATTTGCATTCTTCAAAATGCCCGTGCTATAGTTGCTGGCTCGGCAGTTGAAACGTTCTACGCATTAGCGACGACGCGGTAGATGCCG
The DNA here is from genome assembly GCF_900078705.1 of Bordetella ansorpii. Lineage (GTDB taxonomy): Bacteria > Pseudomonadota > Gammaproteobacteria > Burkholderiales > Burkholderiaceae_B > Bordetella > Bordetella ansorpii_A. Next base: position 2,115 of record NZ_FKIF01000003.1, on the reverse strand, counting down.
AGGGGTAGGAAAAAGCAGGGCAGTGAAGAAAAGTCTGGTCAGTGCGTTGTTTTGCCTGGGGTTTGGGCGAAGCAGCTGCCGAGGTGGTTCCGGAGCTTGGCGCGTAAGGCGCGGCGGAGGAATCCCGGTCAACGAGAGGTTGGTTGGCTGCAAACGGTGGCGAAGCGGATTGATTTGACACGCTGAAAAAACTTCTTCATAATCCCGTCCCTCTGTTGCCGAAACTGCGGCGAGACGAAGTGAAGAAAGTTAGGTCAAGTGGTTGTTTTCTGAGGGCTTTTTGCAGAAAACGCGCTTATCCGGGGTGGTTCTGAGGTGTGGCGCCAAGCGCGGCTGAGGAATCCCGATCGACGAATAAGTTGATCGAAAAACGGAGAGGCGAAACGAACTGACTTGACAGCGTCAAAAAACTTCTTCATAATCTCGTTTCTCTGCTGCTGACACAGCGGCGGACGACGCAAGGCAAGCAGTAGGCAGGACAAGATTAGCAAGGCGGCGTGACACGGAAGTTGCACGGCGCTGATAGTAAAAGCAGTTCGCAGTACCGCTCTTTAACAACTGAACAACCGATAAGTGTGGGCGCTTGATGCGTGTGCATGGTGCGGTTTGCGTTTACGCAGATTCGCGCCGAAGCAAAAGTATCATCAAGCGCTTACACAATTGAAGTAAGGTTTTTTAAACCTCACTTCCTTTGAATAAGCTAGCGAACGCATCTTGGGTTGAGTCTTAGGATGAGATTCAAGGTGCACAAACAGAGATTGAACTGAAGAGTTTGATCCTGGCTCAGATTGAACGCTGGCGGGATGCCTTACACATGCAAGTCGAACGGCAGCACGGACTTCGGTCTGGTGGCGAGTGGCGAACGGGTGAGTAATGTATCGGAACGTACCCAGTAGCGGGGGATAACTACGCGAAAGCGTAGCTAATACCGCATACGTCCTACGGGAGAAAGCGGGGGACCTTCGGGCCTCGCACTATTGGAGCGGCCGATATCGGATTAGCTAGTTGGTGGGGTAAAGGCCTACCAAGGCGACGATCCGTAGCTGGTTTGAGAGGACGACCAGCCACACTGGGACTGAGACACGGCCCAGACTCCTACGGGAGGCAGCAGTGGGGAATTTTGGACAATGGGGGCAACCCTGATCCAGCCATCCCGCGTGTGCGATGAAGGCCTTCGGGTTGTAAAGCACTTTTGGCAGGAAAGAAACGGTTCCGGATAATACCTGGAGCAACTGACGGTACCTGCAGAATAAGCACCGGCTAACTACGTGCCAGCAGCCGCGGTAATACGTAGGGTGCAAGCGTTAATCGGAATTACTGGGCGTAAAGCGTGCGCAGGCGGTTCGGAAAGAAAGATGTGAAATCCCAGAGCTTAACTTTGGAACTGCATTTTTAACTACCGGGCTAGAGTGTGTCAGAGGGAGGTGGAATTCCGCGTGTAGCAGTGAAATGCGTAGATATGCGGAGGAACACCGATGGCGAAGGCAGCCTCCTGGGACAACACTGACGCTCATGCACGAAAGCGTGGGGAGCAAACAGGATTAGATACCCTGGTAGTCCACGCCCTAAACGATGTCAACTAGCTGTTGGGGACTTCGGTCCTTGGTAGCGCAGCTAACGCGTGAAGTTGACCGCCTGGGGAGTACGGTCGCAAGATTAAAACTCAAAGGAATTGACGGGGACCCGCACAAGCGGTGGATGATGTGGATTAATTCGATGCAACGCGAAAAACCTTACCTACCCTTGACATGTCTAGAAGGCCGAAGAGATTTGGCTGTGCTCGCAAGAGAACTGGAACACAGGTGCTGCATGGCTGTCGTCAGCTCGTGTCGTGAGATGTTGGGTTAAGTCCCGCAACGAGCGCAACCCTTGTCATTAGTTGCTACGAAAGGGCACTCTAATGAGACTGCCGGTGACAAACCGGAGGAAGGTGGGGATGACGTCAAGTCCTCATGGCCCTTATGGGTAGGGCTTCACACGTCATACAATGGTCGGGACAGAGGGCTGCCAACCCGCGAGGGGGAGCCAATCCCAGAAACCCGATCGTAGTCCGGATCGCAGTCTGCAACTCGACTGCGTGAAGTCGGAATCGCTAGTAATCGCGGATCAGCATGT
>NZ_FKIF01000002.1 GCF_900078705.1 Bordetella ansorpii | reverse complement strand
CTGCCCCGCCGACCAGATCGTCCCCTGCCGCGCCGAGGCGCTGCAATGGGCGCTGGAACGCGGCTCGCGTTCGGGCCGGGTGGCCTATCAGTTCGCACGGGATTGGGCGGCACGGCATGGCTGAAGACAGGAACGCTCCGCTGCCCGGCCGCACCGACCGGATCATCGACGTCGCCGCTGGCTTGATCCTGCGCCCCGACGGCCAGTTGCTGATGGGACAACGCCCCGAAGGCAAGCCCTGGTCGGGCTGGTGGGAACTGCCTGGCGGCAAATTGGAGCCGGGCGAGACCGTGCTGCAGGCCTTGTCACGAGAACTGCGGGAAGAGATCGGCATCCGCGTCACCGAGGCCTGGCCCTGGGTGACGTACGTGCACGCCTATCCGCAGACCACCGTGCGCCTGTCCTTCTGCCAGGTCACCGGCTGGGAAGGCGAGCCTCGCAGCCTGGAGAACCAGCGCCTGGAATGGGTGGACCCGGCCAACGCCGGGGTGGTCGGCGACCTGCTGCCCGCCACCCTGCCGCCGCTGCGCTGGCTGACGCTGCCCACGTCCTACGGCATCAGCAGCATCGGCGGGCCCGATGGCTTGCCGGCGTTCCTGGCGCGCCTCGATGCCGCACTGGCCAAGGGCTTGAAGCTGGTGCAGTTGCGCGAGCCGCAGTGGCCCGGCGGCGCGGCCGGCCCGGCGCTGCATCAGGCCCTGCAAACGGTGCTGGCGCGTTGCCATGCGGCGGGTGCGCGGGTGCTGGTGAACAGTGTGCATCCGTCGGACTGGTGGAAAGAGGCCGACGGCGTGCACCTGCGCGCGGCCGACGCGGCGGCGCTAGCCGCGCGGCCCGATCTGGCTGAAAACGCCTTGGTAGGGGTGTCCGCGCATAGCCACGCGGAAGTGGTGCGAGCCCGAGAGTTGGGCGCGGACTTCGCCGTGCTGGGCCATGTGCTGGCCACGCCTTCGCATCCCGATCGACCCGGCATCGGGTGGGACGGATTCACCGAGGGCAGCCGCGACGCGGGCCTGCCGGTGTTTGCGCTGGGCGGACAGTCGGAAGCCACGCGGATCGAAGCGCGCCGGCATGGCGCGCATGGCATCGCGGCGATACGCGGGCTGCTGTAGACGGGATACTGGCCGCTTTCGGAATCAGGCGGCCGGTTCGGCGAAGACGTCTTGCAGATTGGAGGCGGATAGCATCGACAGCGCCCAGCGGTCGAGGTCGGGCGATGGCGCCTGCTTCAACCGCTGCTCAACGTCAGCCGACAAGGGGCCGAAACGATGAACCAGTTGTTGACGCAACAGGGCGTGCCGCCCCTGCTGCATGCCCTGCCGCAACCAATCCTGTGTCCAGCCCTTCACGGTGTCGTAAAGCATGGCGCGCGCCTCCTGTATATCGTTCAGCTCAGGAATCCTAGCACCGGGCATACGGGCAGGAAGCAGGGAATGCTGCAACCATCGGACCAAATCACGGTGCAGACCTGAAAAATCAGACTGAGGCGCACACTCGAGCCACACGGTAAGCGCGTGGCTTATCTCCTGCGGTGTGCGGCAGCACGGGCGGCAGCAGCTCACCCGCACCCGAGAACTGCTGGCGCGCCAGATCCTGATAGAACAACGCCAGGTACGCCATCATCCGCAGCGCCATGCGCGGATCCACCGACGACTGGAACTCGAGCAGCACGTAGACGTACAGCCACCGGTCGCCCGCCCTGATGCGCCAGGCCAGATCGCCCACGCGCGCTCGCCGGTCGTCGGTGACGAACGACACCGGCACTTTCTGCAGCGAGGAAAAATCCAGCTGCGCAACCCATGGTTCGCCCACGAAGCCTTGCAACAAGGCCTGGATCATCTCGCGGTGGGAAAACAGCAGCTTGTAGGTGGCGTCGTGCCGGGTCATCGCGATACGCGGTGGAAAACAAGGTTTCCACTTTATCCACGACGCGGGCATTCCGGGCACGAAGTGGGATTGTTCGTTCACGCGCAATTCCACGTACAACGGTCTTCGTACGCCAGAATCGCCCTCATCGTGCCTTGGGCGGAGCCATACACCCGCCGTCGCTGGACCGGGGCTACCCCGCCGCCCTCACTCCTTCGGCAATCCTTCCCAGCCCCCACCCAGCGCGGCGATCAACTGCACGCTGGCGACCAGGCGGCTGCCGACCAGCGACAATGCCGACCGTTCGGCGCTCAGCGCCGTAGTCTGCAAGGTCGCCACATCCAGGAAGTCGACCATGCCCTGTTCGTACTGGTTGCGGATCAGGCGCAGCGACTCTCGCGAGGCCTCCAGCGCGCGCGCCTGCACCTGCTGCTCCTGACCCAGCACACGCAGTTGAACCAGATAATCCTCGACCTCGCGCAGCGCCGTCAGCACCGACTGGCGGTACGACGCGGCCTGCGCATCGTAGGCCGCCCGGGCCTGGTCGACCTGCGCGTCGCGCGCGCCTCCGTCGAACAGCGTCAACGCCAACGACGGGCCCAGCGACCAGAAGCGTGCCGGCGCCGTCAACCAGTCGGCGAACGAACCATTGCGGAAACCGCCGTTGGCCGACAGGGTCAGGTCGGGAAACCAGGCCGATTGCGCCACGCCGATCTGTGCGTTGGCCGCCGCGGCACGGCGCTCGGCCGAGGCCACGTCCGGCCGGCGTTCCAGCAGCTCGGACGGCAGGCCGACGGGAATCTCGGGCAGTTGCTGCGTGAACGGCTGCGAAGGCAGCGAGAAACGCGATGGCGGCTGGCCCGTCAACACGGCGATCGCGTGTTCCAGCTGGCCGCGCTGCCAATCCAGGTCGACGGACTGCGCCCGCGCGTTCTCCAGTTGCGACGTCGCCACGGCCACGTCCGACCGGCCCGCCACGCCGGCGTCGTAGCGATTGCTCGTCAGCCGCAGCGAACGCTCATAGGCGGCGATCGTCGCTTCCAGCAGGCGTTTCTGTTCATCCTGCACGCGCAACTGGAAGTAGTTCTGCGCCAGCGCGGCCTGCGAGCTGAGCCGCGTGGCGGCGAGGTCGGCGGCGGAGGCCTGGGCACTGGCGCGGCTGGCTTCCAGCCCACGGCGCAGGCGGCCCCACACGTCGGCCTCCCAACTGACGGTGCCCGTCAGCGAATACTGGTTGCCGACCGACGACCCGCCGGTGCCCGCCCCCCCGCTGCCCCCGCCCGAGCGCGTCACGCCCGCGCTGGCGCCGATGGTGGGGAAGAAGCCGGCGCGCGCGCCCTGCACCAGCGCCTGCGCCTGCCGGTAGTTGGCCTCGGCCACCGCCACGTCCTGGTTGGCCGTGTTCAACTGCCGCATCAGGCCGTCCAGCACGGGGTCGCCATACACCGTCCACCACTGGCCACGCTGCGCGTCGTCGCGCGGATGGGCAGGCTTCCAGCCGGGCACCTGCTCCTGTCCTTCCTTGTAGCCCACGCCCACGTCGATGGCAGGACGCTGGTAATCCGGCCCGACCGCGCAGGCCGACAGCGCCAGGCATAGCAGCGCCGCGCTGCCGCGCAAGGTCAGACCGGAAAGACGATGACTGAGAACTCGGATCATGGATGGGATACGTGAGGATCCACCCGTTGGCGACGGCGGCGCGCGGCCCACAGGCGGAATCGATCGAGGAACAGGTAGACCACGGGGGTGGTGTAGAGCGTCAGGATCTGGCTGAGCACCAGGCCGCCCACGATGGTGATGCCCAACGGACGCCGCATTTCCACGCCAGGGCCGGTCGCCATCAACAGAGGCAGCGCGCCGAAGATCGCGGCCATGGTGGTCATCATGATGGGGCGAAAGCGCGTCAGGCAGGCTTCGTAGATGGCCTGGCGCGGCGGCAGATCGCGCCGCCGCTCGGCCTCGAGCGCGAAGTCCACCATCATGATGGCGTTCTTCTTCACGATGCCGATCAGCAGGAACACCCCGATCAGCGCGATCAGCGTGAACTCGCTGCCCAGCAGCATCAGCGCCAGCAGCGCCCCCAGCCCCGCCGACGGCAGGGTCGACAGGATGGTCAGCGGGTGCACCAGGCTTTCGTAAAGGATGCCCAGCACGATGTACATGGTGACCAGCGCCGCCAGGATCAGCCAGGGCTGCTGCGCCAGCGTCTTCTGCAACTCGGCCGCGCTGCCCTGGAAACCCGCCTGGATCTGGTCGGACGGCAGGCCGATGCGCGCCACGGCCGCGTCGATGGCAGCCGTGGCCTGGCCCAGCGACACCCCGGGCGCCAGGCTGAACGAAATCCAATCGGCCACGAACAGCCCCTGGTGCTGCACGCTCAGCGGCGCGTTGCCGACCTCGTAGCGGGCCACCGCCGCCAGCGGAATGCGCTGGTCGTTGCTGCCGATCACGTACACGTCCTTCAGCGAATCGGGATCCTTCGCGAACTGCTGGTCGACGCCCATGACCACGTGGTACTGGTTCAGCGGCCCGTACATCACCGATACCTGTCTCTGGCTGAACGAGTTGTTCAGCACCGCCGAGATGGCGGACATGCTGATGCCCAGCCGCGTGGCGGCATCGCGGTCGATCACCAGGTTGACCTGGCGGCCCTTGTCCTCGGTATCGGCGTCCACGTCGGTCAGCTCGGGCAAGGCGGCCATCGCGCGCTGGACGCGCGGCATCCAGGTGCGCAGCAACTGCAGGTCGCCCGCCATCAGGCCGTAGTCGTACGACCCCTGGCTGGAGCGCGCGCCGACACGGATGTCCTGTTGCGCCACCAGGAACAGGCGAGCGCCGGGCTCGCGTTGCAGGCGCGCCCGCAGGCGCTCGATGACCTTTTCCGCGCTGACCCCCCGCTGCTCCAGCGGCTTCAACTGCACCTGCACGAAGCTGCTGTTGCTGCCTCCGCGGCCCCCGGCGTAGGCCGTCACGCTTTGCACGGCAGGGTCCTGCATCAGCACCTTGCGGAAGTATTCGAGCTTGGGCACGGTCGACTGGAACGACGACCCCTGGTCGGCCCGGAAGAAGCCGAGCAGTTGGCCGGTGTCCTGCTGCGGGAAAAACCCCTTCGGCACCACGGTATACAGGTACACGTTCAGCCCGATGGCCGCCGCCAGCACCAGCATCGTCAGCTTGGCATGGCGCAGCGCCCATCCGAGACTGCGCGCATAGCCGCGCTGCATGGCGCCCATCAGGGCGTCCAGCGCCCTGTTGATTCGATTGGGCGCGGCCGGCCTCGGATCGGCCACCCTCGGCTCGGCCCGCAGCATGCGCGCGCACATCATCGGCGTGAGCGTCAGCGACACCACCAGCGACACCAGGATGGACGCCGACAAGGTCACCGCGAACTCGCGGAACAGCCGCCCCGCCACGCCCCCCATGAGCAGGATGGGAATGAACACCGCGATCAGCGACAGGCTCATGGACAGCACCGTGAATCCCACCTCGCGCGAACCGCGCAGGGCCGCCCGCATCGGCGAGGCGCCGTTCTCGATGTGGCGCATGATGTTCTCCAGCACCACGATGGCGTCGTCCACCACGAAGCCCGTGGCCACGATCAGGGCCATCAGCGACATGGTGTTCAGCGTGTAGCCGCACAGGTACATGACGCAGAAGGTGCCCACCAGCGACACCGGCACGGCCAGGCTGGGAATGATCGCGGCACGCCAGCGCCGCAGGAACAGCAGCACCACCATCATCACCAGCCCCACCGCGATGACCAGGGTCAGCTCCGCCTCGTGCAGCGAGGCGCGGATGCTCGGCGAGCGGTCCTGGGCCACGCTGAGATTGACGTCGCCGGGCAGGAACGCCGCCAACTGCGGCAGTTGCGCGCGCACCGCGTCGACGGTTTCGATGATGTTGGCGTCGGCCTGGCGCCGCACGATCAGCAGAATGGCCTGGCGGTCGTTGTAGAAGCCGGTCTGGAACAGGTCTTCGACGGAATCCTGCACCTCGGCCACGTCCGACAGGCGCACCGGCGCGCCATTGCGCCACGCCACGATCAGGGGCCGGTACTGCTCGGCGCGATCGAGCTGGTCGCTGGCCATGACCTGCCAGTGATACTTGTCGTTTTCCAGCATGCCCTTCGGGCGATTGGCGTTGGCGCTGGCCAGCGCCTGGCGCACTTCGTCCAGCGACACGCCGCGGCTGGACAGCGCGCCCGGGTTCAGGTCGACCCGCACGGCGGGCAGCGAACTGCCGCCCACGGTGACCTCGCCCACGCCATTCACCTGCGACAGCTTCTGCGCCACGATGGTGGTGCCCAGGTCGTACAGCTTGCCCTGCGTCAGCGTGCCCGACGTCATCGCCAGCGTCATGATGGGCGCGTCCGACGGATTGGCCTTGTGATACGTCGGGTTGCTGCGCAGGCTGGTCGGCAGCAGCGAGCGCGCGGCATTGATCGCTGCCTGCACGTCGCGCGCCGCGCCGTCCACGTCGCGAGAAATGTCGAACTGCAGCGTGACGCGGGTGGAGCCCTGCGAACTGCGCGAGGTCATCTCGGTGACGCCGGCGATACTGCCCAGCGAGCGCTCCAGCGGCGTGGCCACGCTGGACGCCATGGTCTCGGGGCTGGCGCCCGGCAGGCTGGCCGACACCGAGATCGTGGGGATGTCCATCTGCGGCAGCGGCGCCACCGGCAGCAGCCAGTAGCACAGCGCCCCCGCCAGCACCATCGCCAGGGACAGCAGCGTGGTGGCGACAGGACGGAGGATGAAGGGCGCCGACAGGATCATGGCTGGCGCACCGGCTGCGGCTGGCCATCGGTCCGCTTGCCGCGGCGCGACAGGCGGTCGAACATCAGGTAGATGACCGGCGTGGTGAACAGCGTCAGCACCTGGCTGACCAGCAGGCCGCCCACCATCACCAGGCCCAGCGGCTGGCGCAGCTCGGCGCCCGTGCCCGTGGACAACATCAGGGGCAGCGCGCCGAACAGGGCCGCCAGGGTCGTCATCAGGATCGGCCGGAAACGCAGCAGCGCGGCCTCATGGATGGCATCGCGCGGCGCCAGGCCGCGATTGCGTTCGGCGTCCAGGGCGAAGTCGATCATCATGATCGCGTTCTTCTTCACGATGCCGATCAGCAGGATGATGCCGATGATGCCGATCATGTCCAGGTCGGTGCCGCTGATCAGCAGCGCCAGCAGCGCCCCCACCCCCGCCGACGGCAGCGTCGACAGGATGGTGATGGGATGGATGTAGCTTTCATACAGCACGCCCAGCACGATGTACATCGTGATGATGGCGGCCAGGATCAGCCACAGCGTGCTGGACAGCGAATTCTGGAACGCCAGCGCCGCGCCCTGGTAGCGGGTCTCGATACTGGCGGGCATGCCGATCTCCTGCTCGGCCGCCGCGATGGCCTGCACGGCCGCCGACAGCGACGCGCCATGCGCCAGGTTGAACGACATCGTCACCATCGGAAACTGGTCGAGCCGGTTCACGGCCAGCACCGAACGCCCCTCGATCACCTTGGCCACGCTGGACAGCGGCACCTGCTGGCCATCGGACGTGGCCACGTGCAGCCGCGAGATGGCGGCCGGCCCGTTGCCGAACTGCGGCTCGACCTCCAGCACCACGCGGTACTGGTTGGACTGCGTGAAGATGGTGGAGATCAGGCGTTGCCCGTAAGCGTCGTAGAGCACCTCGTCGATGGCCGCCGCCGTGATGCCCAGGCGCGACGCCGCATCGCGGTCGATCTCGACCCAGGCCTGCAGGCCCTGGTCCTGCAGGTCGTGCGTGACGTCGCTGAGCTCGGGCACGCGGTTCAGGCGCTCGACCAGCTTGGGCACCCACTCGGCCAGCACGTCCAGGTCGGGATTGGACAGCGTCATCTGGTATTGCGTGCGCGCCACCCGGTCGTCGATGGTCAGGTCCTGCACCGGCTGCATGAAGACCTGCATGTCGCTCTGGCCGTCCTTGAACGACTGCTGCAGGCGCTGGATGACGTCGGGCATGCCGTCGCTGCGTTCGCCGTGCGGCTTCAGCGCGATCTGCATGCGGCCGGCGTTCAGCGTGGCATTGCTGCCGTCCACGCCGATGAAGGACGACACGGACGCCACGGCCGGATCCTGCATCGCCAGGCGGGCCACGGCCTCCTGCCGCTCGGCCATGGCCTTGAAGGACACCGACTGCGGCGCCTGCGTGATGGCCTGGATCATGCCGCTGTCCTGCTGCGGGAAAAAGCCCTTGGGAATCACCATGTACAGCAGCACGGTCAGCGCGAAGGTGCCCAGCGCCACCAGCAGGGTCAGCGGCTGATGGCGCAACACCACGCCCAGCATGCGGTCGTAGCGCGCGATGATGCCGTCGATGAAGGCGCCCGTGGCGCGGTGGAAACGGCCGTGCTTCTGCTCGGACTCGGGCCGCAGCAGGCGCGCGCACATCATGGGCGTCAGGGTCAGCGACACCACCAGCGAAATCAGGATCGCCACCGCCAGCGTCACGGCGAACTCGCGGAACAGCCGGCCCACCACCTCGGTCATGAACAGCAGCGGGATCAGCACGGCGATCAGCGAGAACGTGAGCGAGATCAGCGTGAAGCCGATCTGGCTGGCGCCCTTCAAGGCCGCCGCCATGGGCGTCTCGCCCTCTTCGATGTGGCGCGCGATGTTCTCGATCATCACGATGGCGTCGTCCACCACGAAGCCCGTGGCGATCGTCAGCGCCATCAGCGTCAGGTTGTTGATGCTGAACCCGGTCAGATACATGACGCCGAAGGTGCCCACCAGCGACAGCGGCACCACCACGCTGGGAATCAGCGTGACGATGAAACTGCGCAGGAACACGAAGGTGACCATCACCACCAGCGCGATGGCCAGCATCATCTCGTGCTGCACGTCGGTCACGGAATCGCGGATGGTCTGGGTGCGGTCGGCCACCACCGTCACGTCCAGGGTGGCGGGCAGCGAGGCGCGCAGCTGCGGCAACAGCGCCTGGATTCGGTCCACCACGTCGATGACGTTGGCGCCCGGCTGGCGCTGCACGTTCAGCAGGATGGCCGGCTTGTCGCCCACCCAGGCCGCCTGGCGCACGTCCTCGGCGCCCTGCACCGCGCGGCCCACGTCGGACAACCGCAGCGGCGCGTTGTTGCGGTAGGCGATGATCAAGTCGTTGTACGCCGTGGGCGACTGCAACTGGTCGTTGGCATTGATGGTGATCGAACGCTGCGGACCGTCGAGGTTGCCCTTGGGCTGGTTGACGTTGGCTCCGACCACCGCGGTGCGCAGGTCGGACAGGCTCAAGCCCGCCGCGGCCAGCGCCTGCGGATTGACCTTGACGCGCACCGCCGGCCGCTGGCCGCCCGCCACGCCGACCAGGCCCACGCCCGGAATCTGCGACAGCTTCTGGGCCATGCGGGTATCGACCAGGTCGCGCACCCGCGGCAGGGGCATGGTGGGCGAGGTGATGGCCAGCGTCAGCACCGGCGCATCGGCCGGGTTCACCTTGTTGTAGGTGGGCGGCACCGGCAGGTCGTTGGGCAGCAGGTTCGAGGCGGCATTGATGGCCGCCTGCACCTGCTGCTCGGCCACGTCCAGGGACAGGGCCAGGTCGAACTGCATCGTGATGACCGACGCGCCCCCCGAACTGGCGGACGACATCTGGGCCAGGCCCGGCATCTGGCCGAACTGCCGCTCCAGCGGCGAGGTGACCAGGGAGGTCATCACGTCGGGGCTGGCCCCGGGATACAGCGTGACGACCTGGATGGTGGGGTAATCGACCTCGGGCAGCGCCGACACCGGCAGCATGCGGTAGGCGATCAGGCCGGCGATCAGGATGGCCACCATCGACAGCGTCGTGGCGACCGGCCGCAGGATGAACAGGCGCGACGGGCTCACGGCGGCCCCTTACCTGGCTCGGCGGTTGCGCTGGCCCTGGACCTGCGCATCGGCGCCGGTCTGGCTGCCGGGCGTGGCCGGGATGGCGGTCTGCGGCGTCACCACGTCGATCCTGGCGCCGGCGCGCAGGCGGTCGGTGCCCTCGACCACCACGTTCTCACCCGGCTGCATGCCCTTGTTGACCGCGACCCAGTCGCCATTGACCGGACCCAGCTCGACCTGCCGCACCTCGACCGTGTTGTCGGCCTTGGCCACGAACACGAAGGAGCCGGCCGAGCCCTGCTGCACGGCGGCCGTGGGAATGGCGGTGACCTGCGAACGCGTCTCGACCAGCAGCCGCGCATTGACGAACTGATTGGGAAACAGCGACTGGTCGGCGTTGTCGAAGCGCGCCTTGAGCTTGACCGTGCCGGTGGTGATGTCGATCTGGTTGTCCACCGTTTCGAGTTGGCCGGTTGCCAGGCGCGTGGTGTCGGCGCGGTCGTAGGCTTCGACCCGCAGCGTGCTGCCGGCGCGCAGTTGCGCCAGCACCTGCGGCAATTGGGTTTCAGGCAAGGTGAACAGCACGGAGATGGGCTGCGTCTGGGTGATGACCACCACGCCATTGGTGTCGCTGCTGGACACCAGATTGCCCTGGTCCACCTGGCGCAGGCCCAGCCGGCCGCCGATGGGCGCGGTGATGCGCGAATAATCCAGTTGCAGTTTGGCGTCGTCGACCGCCGCCCGATTGCTCTTGATCGTGCCTTCGTACTGGCGCACCAGCGCGGCCTGCGTGTCCAGTTGCTGCTTGGCAATGGAATCCTGCTTGAACAGCGCCTGATAACGCTGCAGGTCGCGCCTGGCGTTCTCCAGTTGCGCGAGGTTCTGCTGCAAGGTGCCCTGGGCCTGGTCCAGCGCCACCTGGAACTGGCGGGGATCCACCTGGGCCAGCAGGTCGCCGGCCTTCACCGTCTGGCCTTCCTGGAAGGCCACCTTGACCAGCTCGCCGCTGACCCGGCTGCGCACGGTGACCGTGTTGTAGGCAGTGACGGTGCCCAGCGCCCGCAGGATCACTTCGATCTGCTGGCTGCGCGCGGCGGTGACCTTGACCGGCACCGGCATGTCGGCCATGAAGGACGAGCCGCCGGCCATCGGGCCGCGCCGCCCGGCATGGCCCGAGCCCCCGGTCGTACCCGCCGGCCGCAGGAACCACCACAGCAAGGCGGCGGCGACCAGGATGACCACGACGGTCACGAGCAGGCGGCGCTGGCGGCGCGGCGCGGTGGCGGGGTGAATCTCAGGCATGGGACATCCGGGTGAACGACGAGTGGCGCTATTGTCCAACAGAGCGCCGCAGGGCGACGACCGTTTGAAATAAAACGCAACAGGAATCGGGTCCGACCCGCGGCGGACCGTTTGGTTCGCCGCTACGCGTCGCCAGGAAGGCGAACCGGCGTTCCACAGAAGGAAAAGTCGTTCAGACCGAGCACAGGGACAGCTGGAACGGGACGTCGCGCGCGACCGGCTGCGGCTTCAGTTCGCCATCCTGGGTCGAAAACCGTATCCAGATCATGTACTTGTTGGCGCTGATCTCGGGAAATACGCCCTGGCCGGGGTCGATCCAGACACGCAGCAACTGATGCGTCTTGCCGCCCAGCATCTGCTGGTAGGCGCCCTGCTCGGCCGCCATCGGCGACTTGCGGCCGGATTCGCGCAGCAGCCGCAATGCCATGGCCAGGCCCTCGCACAACGGCGCCAGCGGCGCGCTCCAGGCTTGCAGATCCGCATGGCGCACCTCGGCCGGCTTGTGCTGCCAGGCATGGTACGACGGCATGTCGACCTGGGTGGCGCCGCCCGGCACGGCCAGCCGGCCGCGCAGGCTGACCAGCCATTCGTTCTCGCGCAACGCCTGCCCCGTCTTGCCCTGGGCCGACAGCGCGCCCGCGGCGCGTTCCATCTCGCGCAGCATGTCGTCCAGCGTCTGCTGGGCCACGTCGGGATGGTCGCGCAGGCCGGCCAGGGCCATGCGCTGGCGCTCCAGGTCTTGCAGCACCGCGCTCTTCACGTCGGTGCGTTCGCAGGTTTCGAGAATGTCGAACAGCGTGGTGACTGCGATCTGGTGCTGACGGATGTCATCGCCACGCGCAAAGAAGAACAACCTGTCGAAAAGATATTCCAGCCTGAGATAGGCCCGGATACGCTCGTTGAAAGGATATTCGTAAAGGATCACTCGCTGCAGGCCCGTGGTGGCCGGCCATGGGCCGGTAAATTGTCAGGCGGAAAAGGTCAGGCGGGACTGCCGGGTTCGCGGGGGTGTCCGCCCGTTGCCGCTGCCCATTCGATCCAGCGATCGTGCATGCGACGCGTCCGCGCGTGCAGCATCTCTGGCGTGGTGTCGCCGTCGTTGACGATGATGTCGTCGGCGGCGGCCAGCCGGGTGTCCCGCGCGGCCTGTGCCGCCATGATACGCCGGATGGCGTCCGGCGTCAGCCCGCTGCGGGCCTGCACGCGGGCCACCTGCGTGTCGGGATCGCAATCGACCACGCATATGCGATCGACGCGCGTGCGCCAGCGTCCGGACTCGACCAGCAGCGGCACCACGTACACCACATAGGGGCCATCGGCCCGCTCGGCGGCCCGGCGCGTGTGCTGGTCGATCATGGGATGCAGCACCGCCTGCAGGCGCTCGCGTTCCGCGGGTTCGCGAAAGACCCGGTCGCGCATCCAGGCGCGGTCCAGCGCGCCGTGCGCGTCCACCGCGCGCTCGCCGAACGCCTCGCGCAGCGCGGGCATCGCCGCGCCGCCCGGGCCGGTCAACCCGTGCGCAATCAGGTCGGTGTCGATCAGGGTGGCGCCCCAACTGCCCAGCAGGTCCGCCACGCGCGACTTGCCCGAGCCGATGCCGCCGGTCAATCCGATGCTGTACATGCCTGGCCCTCCTGCCTTATCGACCGAAAACCGCCAGCCAGGGCGGCTGCCCCGCGGCCAACAGCATCAGGATACCGCCCGCCGCCAGGTAGGGACCGAAGGGCAGCGGCTGGCCCTGCTCGACCCGGCCCGCCACCCGCAGCCCCAGCCCCACGATGACCCCCGCCAGCGAAGCGCCCAGCAGCAGCCAGGGCAAGGCGGCCACGCCCAGCCAGGCGCCCAGCGCGGCCATCAGCTTGAAATCGCCATAGCCCATGCCCTCGCGCCCCGTGACCAGCTTGAAGACGTGGAACACCGACCACAGGACCAGATAGCCGGTCACGGCGCCGACCACGGCCAGCGACAGCGGCGCCAGCCCGTCCCCCAGGTTGACCAGCAGGCCGGCCCAGGCCAGGGGCAGCGTGATGGCGTCGGGCAGCAGGCCGGTTTCGGTATCGATCCAGCCCAGCACCAGCAGCGCGCCGACCAATCCCATGGCGCACAGCGCCATGGGGGTGGGGCCGAAGCGCCACGCGCAGGCCGCGAACAGCGCCGCCATGGCGAGTTCGAAAGCCGGATAGCGCCGGCCAATGGGCGCGCGGCAGCCGGCGCATTTTCCGCGCAGCGCCAGCCAGCCCACCAGCGGCATGGCGCGCCAGCCGCGCACCGGCGCCTCGCAGGACGGGCAATGCCAGCCGGGGCGCAGCAGGCCATAGGGCTGCCCGGCGTCGGACTCGGCCGGCGACTCGGCGGCTGCTTGCTCCTGGCGCAGCGCCGCCTGCCATTCGCGCTCCATGATGCGCGGCAGGCGATGGGCGACGGCGCCCAGCGGGCCACTGACCGCCAGGCCCAGCAACGCGGCCAGCAGCACCGCCAGCCCGGGATCGAGGGAATACATATGCCACATGGAGTCAGGCCGCCTGGAAATCGAACCCGGCGGCGCCCGCCGGACGCCGCATTATTCCGGCTGGGCGGCGATTCATCAAACGCAGCCCGCCGGCATCGCCGGGTATACCCGTATACAGGGATAAATGCGTAGAATCGGGGGCATCAGGCATACGGGTCTGTGTATCGGTACGCCGCCCTTCTTCGTCTCCTTCCGGACACCTCATCATGTCTCCCGCCCCCGCCCGCGTCACGCGTTCCCGCCTTCTGGCCGCCGCCGGACTGACCTCCACGTTGCTGGCGGCCGGCTGCTCGCAGTTCGGCAGCCCGGGCTATTACAACCCGCCGGCCGAAAGCACCGTCACCGATGCGCAGTACCACGGCCAGGGCGCGGGCTACCGTACCGTGGTGCACGCCCCGTCGCAGTTGCAGATCGACCTGAGTCCGGACACGCCGCGCCGCCCCACCCAGACGCCGGGCGGTTCGCAAGCCCCGCAGACGGGCACGCCGGCCCCCACCGCCAACGGCGCGGCGGCAATGAATCCGGCCCTGGCCGACTCGCCGGTGCCGCCCGTTCCGCCGGGCGGCGCCAACGCCCGCATGGTCAACCGCACCGCCGCGGCGGATCCCATGCAGGACGCGGCCGGCCCGGCCAACCCGGAAGCGCAGGCCTTCATGCCGCAGGCACAGACCTACATGGGCACGTTCCCGTGTTTCTCGCGTTCGATGCAGTGCCAGGCCGAAGCCCAGCGCGTCACCCTGACCCTGGCTCCCAATGGCCGCTGGCGCGCCCGCTCCCAGGCGCTGGAAGGACAGGGCAAGCCCGTGGCCGAGCAAGGCTGCTGGAACGTCACCGGCGAACGCCCCGCCCGCCTGCTGCTGCTGGATGCCTCGGGCAACACCCGCGCGGAACTGCTGGCCTCGGCCAACAACGTGCTGCGCGTGCGCTCGGTGCTGGGCAACGCCCCCACGCTGGACTACAGCCTGACGCGCCAACCCGACCTCGATCCGATCGACGAACTGGTCAAGCAGCCGACCCCGGCCTGCCACTAAGCGGTACCACCGCCCGGCCCGGCGCGCCCGTACCCGTGCCCGCCAGGCAGCGGTGCGGGCACAGCGCACACGCCAGTTCCAGCGTGGTGCGCACCCCCATCTTGCGGAAGATGCGCGCGCGATGCGCCTCGGCTGTGCGAGTGGAAATGCCGAAATCGATCGCGATGACCTTGTTGGACTGCCCCTGGGCGATATAGCCCAATAGTTCGCGTTCGCGCGGAGTAAGCGCCGGCTGGCCCGGCGGCAGAGGGCTTGGCGGACGACTGCCGCAATGCATGGTTGCCTCCGTTGCAATTCAGGATTGCAAGGAGTGTGGCACGCCCGCCGTGCGGGTTGAAGCTACCAATTCTGGCAGGGGATTCCCCCTTGAGGCGGCTCGGCGGGCGGATCGACGAACCTCCGTGCTACGCACTCCGGCATCGCCCTTGAGGCGGCTCGGCGGGCGGATCGACGAACCTCCGTGCTACGCACTCCGGCATCGCCCTTGAGGCGGCTCGGCGGGCGAATCAACGAACCTCCGTGCTACGCACTCCGGCATCGCCCTTGAGGCGGCTCGGCGGGCGAATCAACGAACCTCCGTGCTACGCACTCCGGCATCGCCCTTGAGGCGGCTCGGCGGGCTCAGAGCTCCAGGTTGTCGATCAGGCGGGTGGCGCCCAGCTTGGCGGCGGCCAGCGCCACCAGGGGTTCGCCCGCCTGCATGTCGGCCGCGGTGGGCGCCTGCAGGTCGCGTTGGCGGCGCACCGAGATGTAGTCCACCTGCCAGCCGCGCTCGCCCAGCACGCGCATGGCGTCGGCCTCCAGCCCCAAGGCATCCCGCGCGCCGCCGCGCACCTGCTCACGGATACCGTTGAGCACCGCATGCAGCGCGGGCGCTTCGGCGCGCTCGGCCTCGCTCAGGTAACGGTTGCGCGAGGACAGCGCCAGGCCATCGCCGGCCCGCACGGTTTCGTGCGCCAGGATGTCCACGGGCAGCTGGAACTGCCGGCACATGCTGCGCACCACCATCAGTTGCTGGTAGTCCTTCTTGCCGAAAACCGCCACGCGCGGCTGCACGCACGACAGCAGCTTCAGCACCACCGTGCAGACACCGCCGAAAAAGCCGGGACGGAACTCGCCCTCGAGGATGTTGCCCAGGTCATCGGGCGGCTGCACGCGATAGTTCTGCGGCTCGGGGTACATCTCGCGCTCGTCGGGCGCGAACACCACGTACACGTCGCGCTGCTTTTCAAGCTTCTCGATATCGTCCTGCAGCGTGCGCGGATAGCGGTCGAAATCCTCGTTGGGACCGAACTGCAGGCGGTTGACGAACACGCTGGCGACCACGGGGTCGCCGTGCTGGCGCGCCAGTTTCATCAAGGCCAGATGGCCCTCGTGCAGATTGCCCATGGTGGGCACGAAGGACACGCGGTTCTGGCCGCGCAGGTGGTCACGCAATTCCTGGATGGTATGGACGACTTTCACGGGAGTCTCCGCTCGGAGGCGCCGGGTACGCCAGCACGGGCCGCGTCAGGCGGCGGCCGCGACGCTGGTGTAGGCCAGGCGCACGTAGATGGGGGCGTAGGGCTCGGCCTGGGTGATGTCGAGCAGGGATTCGCGCGCGAGTTCGAGCATGGCGATGAAATGCACGACCACCACCGCCACCGGCGCGCCCTCGCGGATGCGCTCGAGGAAGAGCTCGCCGAATTCCATGAAGCGCACTTCGTTCAGGCGCCGCAGGATGTGGGTCATGTGGTCGCGCACCGACAGCTGCTCGCGCGTGATGTGATGGTGCTGGTTGAGCTTGGCGCGCTTCATGATGTCGGCCCAGGCCGCGCGCAGGTCGTCGACGCTGACGTCGGGCATCATGCGCTCGACGCTGATCTCGGCCACGGCTTGCGAACGGACGAAGTCGCGCCCCAACTGGGGAATCTTGTCGAGCTTCTGCGCCGCCAGCTTCATCTGCTCGTATTCGAGCAGGCGGCGCACCAGTTCGGCACGCGGGTCTTCGGCCTCTTCGCCGGTATCCGACTTTTTCACCGGCAGCAGCATGCGCGACTTGATCTCGATCAGCAGCGCAGCCATCAACAGGTATTCGGCGGCCAGTTCCAGGTTGTGGGTCCGGATCTGGTCGACGTAGGAAAGGTATTGCCGCGTGACATCCGCCATCGGGATGTCCAGCACGTTGAAGTTCTGCTTGCGGATCAGGTAGAGCAGCAGATCCAGCGGCCCCTCGAAGGCCTCCAGGAAGATCTCCAGCGCATCGGGCGGAATGTACAGGTCGTTGGGCAGTTGGAACAGCGGCTCGCCGTACAGGCGCGCGAACGCCACGGAGTCGACCACGTCCGGTGTGCTGTCGACTTTGGGCTCCACGAGCGCGGCAAGGTCGGCGGCAGGATTACGGGACGACATGGGACCGCGCGGGTGCTGGGCAGAGGGATCAGTCGGCCGAATAGACGTAGGGCTTCTGCGGCACGCGGCCGGCACGGAAGCCCTCGAGCAGTTCCGCATCCTGCGGCTTGTCCCACAGGCGGCCGCGGCCTTCGCGCTGACGTTCTTCGACGTCGGGATGCTGCGCCTTGTAATCCTTCAGGAATTTGGTGATTTCGGATTCGTAGTTGGCCATGATGCGGATGCGGACCGGCGGGTTGTGGATCCCGGAAGTGTACTTCAGCTTGCGGCCTGGCCGTCACGGAATGACACGACCTCCCCGCCCCGCGCGGGGGGGCCGGCGTTACAATCGCTGCGCTCCCCCACACCCCTCCCCGCGCGCCGCGCTCCAATGTCCTCAGAACAAGCCCCAGCCGCCTCCGATCCCCTACGCGCCGCCCGTGCCGCCCGCATGATCCCCTTCATCGTGGGATGCGCGCTGTTCATGCAGATGCTCGATGCCACCGTGGTGGCCACGGCGCTGCCCGCCATGGCGGCGGCCCTGAATTCGACACCGGTGCGGCTGAACGTGGCCATCACCTCGTACCTGCTGGCGGTGGCGGTTTTCGTGCCGGTCAGCGGCTGGGCGGCCGACCGCTACGGCGCGCGCCGGGTGTTCATCACCGCCATCGGCCTGTTCGCGGTCAGCTCGGTCGGCTGCGCGCTGGCGCAGGACGTCACGCAACTGGTGCTGGCGCGCATCCTGCAGGGCATGGCCGGCGCGATGATGGTCCCGGTGGGGCGGATCATCCTGCTGCGCATCGTGCCCAAGCACGATCTGCTGAAGGCCATGTCGTTCCTGTCCCTGCCCGCCCTGCTGGGCCCGGTGATCGGCCCGCCGCTGGGGGGCTTCATGGTCACGTACATGTCGTGGCACTGGATCTTCCTGATCAACCTGCCCATCGGCGTGCTGGGCATCATCCTGGTCATGCGCTACGTGGACGAGATCCGCGAGATCAACGCGCCGGCCCTGGATCTCTGGGGCTTCGTGCTCAGCAGCGTGTGCCTGGCCGCGCTGGTCAGCGGCTTCGAATCGCTGGGCCGCGGCCTGATGCCCATCTGGATGCAGGGGGGGCTGCTGGCGCTGGGTTTCGGATGCGGCGCGCTGTACGTACGCCATTCGCGCCGCGTCGCGCATCCCATCATCGACCTGTCGCTGCTGCGCATCCCTACCTTCTCCATTTCCACGCTGGGCGGCAACCTGTGCCGCTTCACGGTGGGCGGCACGCCATTCCTGCTCGCCATGCTGCTGCAGGTGGGCTTCGGGATGTCGCCGTTCCAGGCCGGCATGATCACCTTCGCCGGCGCGGCCGGCGCCATGCTGATGAAGTTCGTGGCCACGCCCATCGTGCTGCGCTTCGGCTTTCGCCGCGTGCTGATGATCAACGCGGTGCTGACCGGCATCTTCGTCATGGCCTGCGCCACTTTCACGCCCGAGACGCCCGCATGGCTGATGATCGTCATCCTGTTGATCGGCGGTTTCTTCCGTTCGCTGCAATTCACGGGCGTCAACACGCTGGCCTATGCCGACATCGCCCCCGAACGCATGAGCAGCGCCAGCAGCTTCTCGGCCATGGCGCAGCAGCTCGGCATCACGCTGGGCGTTGGCGTGGCGGCCGTCTCGCTGAACATCAGCATGTCCGCGCGCGGCGGCGAACACCTGGTGGTGGGCGACGTCATCGTCGGCTTCCTGGTGATCGGGGTAGCATGTCTGCTTTCGGTATTTTCGTTCCGGCGCCTGTCGCCTGACGCAGGCGCCCAACTCAACCAGGCGAGGGCGCGCCGTGCCGACTCATGAATTCATCCTGGCCCTGGACCAGGGCACGACCAGTTCGCGAGCCATCGTGTTCGACCGCTCGGGCGCGGTGCGCGGCACCGGCCAGCGTGAGTTCCGCCAGTACTACCCGCAACCCGGCTGGGTGGAACACGACGCGGGCGAGATCTGGCGCACCCAGATCGAGGTGGCGCGCGAAGCGTTGCGCAACGCGGGCGCCAGCGCCGCCGACGTCGCGGCCATCGGCATCACCAACCAGCGAGAGACCACGCTCATCTGGGAGCGCGCCACGGGCCGCCCCCTGGCCCGCGCGCTGGTCTGGCAGGACCGACGCACCGCGCCGATCTGCGAGCAACTGCGCCAGGACGGCCATGCCGATTGGCTGCAGGAACGCACCGGCCTGGTGGTGGATGCCTATTTCTCGGGCACCAAGCTGTGCTGGCTGCTGGACAACGTGCCGGGCGCGCGCCAGGCCGCCGAACGCGGCGAACTGGCCTTCGGCACCATCGACACCTGGCTGGTGTGGCACCTGACGGGCGGCAAGGTGCACAGCACCGACGCCACCAATGCCGCGCGCACCATGCTGTACGACCTGCATTCGCACGACTGGAACGACGACATCCTGGCGCTGCTGCGCATTCCGCGCAGCCTGCTGCCCCAGGTCGCGCCCAGCAGCGGCGAAGTGGGCCGCACCCTGCCCGAACTGCTGGGCGGCGCCATTCCCATCGCGGGCGTGGCCGGCGACCAGCACGCCGCCACGTTCGGCCAGGCCTGCTTCACGCCCGGCATGGCCAAGAACACCTACGGCACCGGCTGCTTCATGCTGATGAACGTCGGCGACCAGCCGGTGGCCTCGTCCAACAACCTGCTGTCCACGCTGGGCTGGATGCTGCCCTCGCCCTCGGGCCCTCGAACCACGTACATGCTGGAAGGCGGCATCTTCGTGGCCGGCGCGGCGGTGCAGTGGCTGCGCGACGGACTGGGCATCATCCCGCGCTCGGCCGACGTCGAGGCCCTGGCCACGCAGGTCGAGGACACCGACGACGTTTTCCTGGTGCCCGCCTTCGCTGGCCTGGGCGCGCCGCACTGGGATCCCTACGCACGCGGCGCCATGATCGGGCTGACGCGCGGCACCACGCGCGCCCACATCGCGCGCGCCACGCTGGAATCGATCGCGCTGCAAAGCGCCGAACTGCTGGCCTGCATGAACGCGGACAGCGGGATCGACCTGTCCGAGCTGCGCGTGGACGGCGGCGCCACCCGCAACGACCTGCTGATGCAGATGCAAGCGGATCTGCTGGGCGTCCCCGTGGTGCGGCCCCGCGTGGCCGAATCCACCGCGCTGGGCGCCGCCGGCCTGGCGGGCCTGGCGGTGGGATTCTGGCAGTCGCTGGACGAGTTCGCCGCCCAGTGGCGCGCCGATCGCCGTTTCGAGCCGGCCTGGCCGGCCGACCGGCGCGAGGCCAGGTTGAAACGCTGGCGGCAGGCCGTCGAGCACGCCAAGGGCTGGGCCAGGCAGGACTGAGCTCGCCGCAGCACGGCGAGGGCAGGCCTGCGCGGCGGGCCTGTCTTCCCGCCCGCCGCCAGACGGCCCTTCCATGCCCGCCCGCATGGATGCCGTGCGTATGGCCTAGCCCTCGTGCACGGCATCGCGCGCCTTCCTCCAAAAGGTCCATGCCGCCCTCGCTGGGCGGCGCGGGCACGCCTGGCCTCGCCCACCGCTTTCCTCATGCCGGCCGCCTAGGCCATTTCCACGACGCCGTTCTGGCCTAGCCCGAAGCGGCAATTGGTCGCGACGGGATTAGCGCGAATGATGCGCTCACCCCCCGCCGCGAACGACTCGCCCTTGCAGGCGCGGCGGCCAATTCTCGACTCCGTGGGAAGGACTGGGCATCGCCATGAATCCACTACGCCAAACGGACCGGCATCCGGCCGGGCCGGCATATGCCGCCATGCCTGCGCCAGGCGCCGGCCCGAATGATCGCGGCGCGTGCCGCCCCGGGCGGCCCGGGCCTTTCGACGGCATGGCGCCGGCCAGGCTGGCCGCGCGGGCGCGCACCGGTCCCGGCCATGCGCCCTCGCCATGGCGCCACGCGGCCCGGCTGTCGGCGCTCTCGTGCGCCCTGCTGGCGGCGGGATTCGCCGCGCCCGCCATGCCGGCGTCGGTGTGCCACGCCGGCATGCCCTCGCAGGCGCCGGCCAGCGGCGGCCAATGCGGCGTGTCCAGCTATCACCCGCCCGGCAGCAACGACGGCGCGGGCGGCGCGGTGGTCAGCGGCGGCGACGTCATCACGCTGCACGGCACCTCGCCGGTCAGCACGGGCTACAGCGGCAACACCACCGTCGACAGCAGCACGGTCACTGTCGTGTCGGGCACGTTCCAGTCCCAGGCGTTGGTCATCGGCGCGCAGAGCGTGGCGGTGGCGGGGCCGAACGACGCGGCCGGCGTCAACCAGGTCTACCGCGTGTACGACTCGGGCACCTTCGCGGACCAATCGAACGCGAACACGCCCGTCCAGCAGTTCGAGGACGTCGCCGGGGACATGTACCACCACGCCTCGCTGGGCCAGGTCGACCGGGGCGGCGGCACGCTGAACGTGAACCTCGGCGCGGACCCCGCGGGCGCGCCGTCCGCCAATCGCATCACGATGGTGTCCAAGCAGACCTACCTGACCCGCGCGGACGGCACCGGCGAGGCGGCCAGCACCGTGTCGTGGCAGTCCCGCAACCAGGTCGACATGGGCATCGATCCCGGGCTGCCGACCCCCGATGAAAACGGGTTCGTCACGGTGTACGTGCCGGTGACCACCTACGCGGGCGCGGTCACCTTCAACGGCGTGACCCACACCATCACCAATGCCGCGCAGCTGGCGGCCTACAACGACACGCTGGTCGCGGCGCTGGAAAGCGGCGTGCTCGGCTCGCAGGACGCCTACGACCGGGCGTTCGCCATGGCCTACGCCACGACCAACATGCCGGTGCGCTACCAGACGAACACCACCGACGGCGACCTGGCGCGCCTGCCGAACGGAGACCGCTACGCCATGCTGGCGCAGGGCGGCGCCGGCGCCGTCGCGCTGGGCGCGCAGATCGACGCCACCCGTGCCTCGGGCGCCATCAAGGCCGCCCAGGGCGCGACGGTGACCAACAACGGCACGCTGTCCGGCAACATCGTGCAGCAGGTCGTCCGCATCGAAAGCGGCGCGCACTTCGTCAACGCGGGCACCGGCGTGGTGGCCTCGGGCTACCTGGCCGGAGACAGACTGGATACGGCCACGCAGGCCACGTTCTACTACACGGGCTCGGGCGTCCTGGCCACGGGCACGGGCAGCACGGTGCAGAACAGCGGCATCGTGAATACCGCGGGGCTGGCCTATGCCAACAACCTGTCGATGGGCATCGGGCTGGACCAGGGCGCGGCCGGCACCAACGACGGCATCATCAACGCCGGTGTGAATCCCGGCTACGCCAGCACGGTCGTGGGCGTGAACGTCAGCGGCGGCAGCGCCTTCACCAACGCGGCGGGCGGCACGATCTACGTGGGCCGCGCGGCGCAGTACAGCCCGGCCGACGCCACCACGGACGTCGCCATCGCCGCCCCCACCTACGGCATCCGCATCATGGATATGGGCGACCGCGCCGTGAACGACGGGCAGATCGCCATCGGCGCCGGCGCGCAGAACGCCGTGGCCATGTACTCCACCGCTCCCGTGCAGTCGCTGCTGCAGAACAACGGCACCATCACGATACGCGGCGCCGCCGGCGGCACGCCGCTGGCCAACGTCGGCATGATGGCCGACGACAACGGCGCGGCGGGCACGAACGCCGTCGTGCACAACGCGGGCACGATCAATCTCGCCGGCATCAATGGCATCGGCATCCTGGTCAACGCCAATCCCGGCGCCGCGGCCAACGCGCAGTCCAGCGGCGCCATCAACGTGAACGGTGGCCTCTCGCCCGCCAGCGGCACGCGCAACATCGGCGTGTGGGTGGATGGCGCGCTCGCCACGGCCAGCATCGGCGGCGGGGTGAACCTGACGGGCACCGGCGCCATCGGCATCTTCGCGCAGGACGGCGGCACGGTGCACGTGGCGGCCGGCGCGACGCCGCGCTTCCTGGGCGGCACGGACCAGATCGGGTTCTACGCCGCGGGCACGGGCTCGGCCATCGCCGTGGCCGACAACGTGCTGGGCGTGACGACGGAGCGGTCCACGATGTTCCGCGTGGCCGATGGCGCGGCGTTCCACGGCACGACCGCGGGCGGCAGCACGATGCGGCTGACGATCGCGGGCACCGACGCGCGCGGCGTCGTGGCGACCGGCATCGGCACCACGCTGTCCACGGGCGGCGCCGTGTATGACGTGACCGGCGCTGCCGGGGTGAACGGCGGCGCCGCCGCCATCGTGGTCGCGGGCGGCGCCACGGGTCGCCTGGATGCCGCCACGACGATCAGGCTGGGCCAGGCCGGCGCGACGGCGGGCATCGTCGACGGCCAGAGCCACGATCTGGCGGGCGCCGTGCGGGGCACGCCCACGGCCACCGTGCTGACCAACGACGCGGCGATCACGGCGGCGTCGGCCGGCGTGATCGGTTTCGTCGCGAGCAATCGCGGCGTGCTGGTGAACCAAGGCAGCGTGTGGCTGAACGGTGAGGCATCGACCGGCGTCGTGGCGGGTCCGGACGGAGAAGTCCGCAACGCCGGACTGATCCGCGTGGCGGACGGCGTGGGCGCGCTCGTGCGCGGCGCCAACGCCGTGCTGCGCAACGACGGCGCCATACAGGCCGACGACGGCGCGGCGGCCGTGCGCCTGAGCGGCGCAGGCGCCTCCGTGGCGCTGACGGGCGCGGGCCCCGTACAGGCCGCGGCCGCGGCCGCGGGCGTGCTGCTGGACGACACGAATACCGGCGGCGCTGTCGTGGCCAGCACGGCCCGCATCGCCTCGCAGGGAAGCGGCCCGGCCATAGACAACCGCGCCGCCGGCAGCCTGGTCGCGCTGTCCGGCTCCGTCGTTGCCGCCACGGGCGCGCAAGGCGTCGGCATCCGGGTAACGGGCCGCGACACCGAGCTGGCCCTGGATCGGACGGCCGTCCAGGGCGTGGCCGGCGGCATCGCACTGGCGGATGCCGGTAGCGCGCAAGTGTCCCGCGTGATCATCACGGGCGGGTCGATCGACGCCCAGGCGGGCAACGCCATCGACGTGGCCGGGACGCGTGCAGCCATCACCGTGCGCGGCGGCGCCACCCTCGCCGCCGGCTCGGGCACCCTGCTGCAACTGAGCCGGGGCAGCCTGGCGGACTTCACCGCCGAAGGCATATCGCTGCGCGGCGACGCGCTCGCGGACGACAGCAGCCGCGGCACGGTGATTCTGCGCGCAGGCGCGATGCTGACGGGCCGCGTCGACCCCCTGTCCGTGGACATCGACGCCAGCAGCACGTGGCGCGTGACCGCCAGCTCGCAAACCGAGACCCTGTCCAATGCGGGCACCATCGCGTTCATCGCGCCCACCGGCGATCCGGCACGGCCCGCCAGCTACGGCACCTTGACCACGCAACGCTATACAGGCAACGGCCTGGCGGTGCTGAACACCTATCTGGGCGGCGGGCCGTCGGCCAGCGACCGCCTGGTCATCGACGGCGGCGCGGCAACGGGCGCCACCGCCCTGCGCATCGACAGGACCGGCCGGGCCGGCGCCCCCACCACCGGCGACGGCATCAACGTCGTGGCCACGGCCAACGGCGGCACGACGGCGCCCGGCACGTTCCGGCTGGCCTCGCCCGTGCAGGCGGGCGCCTACGAGTACCTGTTGCACCGCGGCGGCAGCGCCGATCCGCAGGCCTATTACCTGCGGTCCACGCTCGAAACGGACGCCGGCGATCCGGCTCCCCCGCCGCCGATTGCCTACCGGCCGGCCGTTCCGGCCTATGCGCTGATCCCCGCGCTGAACCTGGACTACGGCTTTTCCAACCTGGGCCGCCTGCAAGAGCGGGTGGGCGACATCGCCAGCAGCGAGCGCGGCCAGCAGGACAACCGCCATGGCGTATGGGGCCGCGCCGGCGGGCTGGGCATGAACGCCGACGCCGGCAGCCGCTACGCGGTGAACCAGCACACATTCTTCATGCAGTTCGGCAAGGACTGGACCCTGTCGCAGCCGCAGGCAGGCGGCAGCACGCATGCGGGCGCGACGCTCGGCCTGGGCACCGCCAGCGCGACATTCCGCGACCGCCTGCGCAGCCTGGACGCGACGCTGTCCGAGAAGACCGGCAGCACCACCACGCAGGCGCAGAGCCTGGGCGGCTACTACACCCTGTACGGCCCGGAAGGCGGCTATTGGGACAGCGTCGTCCAGGCCACCCGCTATCACAACAAATACAACGACGCCTACGGCGGCACGGCAACCCAGAACGGCTATGGGGTGGTCCTGTCGCAGGAGATCGGCCAGCCGATTCCGTTGGCCGGCAAACTGGCCATCGAACCCCAGGCGCAACTGGCCTATCAGTACCTGAAGCTGCGCGGCTTCGAAGACGGCATCTCAGCGGTATCCGCCAGCGGCAGCCACGCGCTGCGCGGCCGGCTGGGCGTGCGCATCTTCGTGCCCGGGCTGGACACGGCGGACGGCACGGGCAGCGCCACGCCCTACCTGACCGTCGACGTGCTGCACGATTTCATCGGCGCGCGCCGCGTGCGGGTGGATGACGCGGCCTTGCGCGAGGGCCTGGGCCGCACCTGGACGGAAGTGGGCGCGGGCCTGAGCATGCGGGCCGGCCCGTCGGGCCAGTTGTATGCCGCGGTGAAGGTCGCCAGGAACCTGGGCGCAGACGAGCGGCGCGGCCTGTTCGGCCAGGTGGGATACCGGTACAGCTGGTGATGCGGGATGCGGTGCAGGGGGCGGGCCGCCCGCTCACCCACCGGGCTCTTTCACGCCGCCGGCGCGTGCTCGGCCACCACTTCGCGCAGGCAGGCCATCGCCATCCGGACCGCTTGCGGCGGGTATTTCTCGCGCCGCCAGTACATCGCCACGGAGCCGAAGCCCGACAGGCGTATCGGCAGGATGCGCATGGCGTTCATCTGCGACAGGCGCAGCGCGGCGCGGTGCGAGGCCACGCCGATCATGTCGCTGGTGTTGATCAGGGTCAGGTTGATGGTGACCGAGTTGGACTCGATAGCATCTGCCGGCGTGGGCTGTCCGGCCGCGGCCAGCGCCGTGTCCAGCGCATTGCGGATGGGCGTGCCCTTGGGCCAGAGAATCCAGCGGTAAGCCAGCAGATCGGCCCACTGCAGCGCCACGCGCGCCGCCAGGGGATGGCGCGGCCGCGCGACCAGGTGGATGGGTTCCATGTACAGCGCGGCCGACTGCACCACGGGATCGTGATACTCGGGCGCGAGGCGCCCCACGACCACGTCCAGGTCACCCTGCGCCAGTTGCGCCAGCAAGCGGTCGGTCGTGCCCTCGACCAGGCTGATGCGCGCCTGCGGCATGCGCTCGAGCAGGCGCAGCACGGCCAGCGGCACGGTATCGGACGCGGCCGCGCCGGACGCCCCCAGCACCACCCTGCCGCTGCCGCCCTCGCGCAACGCCGCCATGTCGGTGCTGGCACGCTCCAGCTGCGAATCCAGGCGCTGCGCATGGGCGATCAGCACTTCGCCATATGGGGTGGGCAGCAGGCCGCGCGCGTGGCGCTCGAACAAAGGCAGCCCGATGTCCTCTTCCAGGTCCTTGAGCCATTTCGACAGCCCGGGCTGGGTGGTGTTCAGCATGGCCGCCGAGTGGCTGATGTTGCGGGTCTGGGCCAGGCTGAGCAGCATCTTCACGTTGCGCAGGCGCAGGCGGTAGGTCCAGTCCATCTCTCCATCCTGCCATACGTTTTATCGTATGGATGATAAGTTTTCTTCATTTTTTTTAGCATATCGGCGCGCCCATAATAGCTCCACGACCTGCCGCGCCATCCTGGCGACAAGATGCAGGCCGGAACGCCGCGACGCGTTCCGTACACGACGGAGACAAAACATGCCCGACGGTAAATCGCCCGGCGACGCGCGGCAGGCCTACTACGCGCGCATCGGCCGCAAGAACATGGCCCCCCTGTGGGAATCCCTGCACAATCTCGTACCGCGCCAGCCCGCGCCGCGCTGCGTGCCGGCCATCTGGAAATACGAGGACGTGCGCGCCGACGTGCTGGCCTCGGGTTCGCTGATCAGCGCCGAGGAAGCCGTTCGGCGGGTGCTGATCCTCGAGAACCCCGGCCTGCGGGGCCAGGCCAGCGTCACCCAGACGCTGTATGCCGGCCTGCAGCTGATCCTGCCGGGCGAGATCGCGCCCAGCCATCGCCACTCCCAATCGGCGCTGCGTTTCATCGTCGAGGGCCGCACCGCGTACACCGCCGTCAACGGCGAGCGCACCACCATGCATCCCGGCGACTTCATCATCACGCCGTCGTGGACCTGGCACGACCACGGCAATGCCGAGGCGGCCGAGGGCGGCGAGCCGGTCGTCTGGCTGGACGGCCTGGACATTCCGCTGCTGCGCATGCTGGACGCGGGCTTCGCCGAGAACTATCCGGCCGCCACCCAGCCCGTAACGCGTCCGGAAGGCGACAGCGGCGCGCGCTATGGCTACAACATGCTGCCCGTGCGCCACCAGGCGGCGCACGCGTCCTCCTCGCCCATCTTCAACTACCCCTACGAACGCAGCCGCGAGGCGCTGGACCGGCTGTACCGGCACGGCGAACTCGACGCCTGGGACGGCGTGAAGCTGCGCTACGTCAATCCCGCCACGGGCGGCTACCCCATGCCCACCATGGGCACGTTCATGCAGTTCCTGCCCGCCGGCTTCCAGGGCCGCACCAGCCGCGCCACGGACTCCACCGTGTACTGCGTGGTGGAAGGCCGCGGATCGGCACGCATCGGCAACCAGGAATTCGCATTCGCGCCGCACGACGTGTTCGTCGCGCCGTCTTGGCAGCCGGTGCAGCTGGCCGCGCTCGAGGACGCCACGCTGTTCAGCTATTCAGACCGGCCCGTGCAGGCCGCGCTGGGCCTCTGGCGCGAATCGCGCGAGGACTGAAACGCTTTGCGCCGCGGGACGCGCGTCCGCGCGGCGCCCCTTACGAATCGATGCTTCATCCCATCCGAACAGGGTCTCTCATGTCGTACGTCTTCACTCCCCCCACCGTCACCGGCGCGCTGATCGCCGGCCGCGCCGAGCTGTTCCCCGTGCGCCGCGTCTACTGCGTCGGCCGCAACTACGCGGCGCATGCCCGCGAGATGGGCTTCGATCCCGACCGCGAGCCGCCCTTCTTCTTCTGCAAGCCCGCCGACGCCGTGATGCCGGTGGCCGAAGGCGTCACGCTGGAACTGCCCTTTCCAAGCGAGACCGCCAACTTCCACTACGAGATCGAACTGGTCGCGGCCATCGGCAGGCGCGGCAGCAATATCGCCGTCGAACAGGCGCTGGACCACGTGTGGGGCTACGGCGTGGGCTTGGACATGACGCGCCGCGACCTGCAGATGAAGGCCCGCGAGGCCGGCCGCCCGTGGGAACTGGGCAAGGCCTTCGACCACAGCGCGCCGCTGGGCCCGCTGGTGCCCGCCGCGCAGACCGGCGCGCTGGACGACGCGGCCATCTGGCTGAAGGTCAACGGCCAGGACAAACAGCGCAGCGACCTGTCCAAGCTGATATGGTCTGTCGCCGAGACCATCTCGTACCTGTCGCGCTACTTCCAGCTCGAGCCGGGCGACCTGATCTACACCGGCACGCCCGAAGGCGTGGGGCCGGTGAAGGCGGGCGACACCATGCAAGGCGGCGTGGACGGCCTGGGCACCATCGACGTGAAAGTGGTGCAGCCATGACGCGCGACACCGACGTCGTCATCATCGGCGCGGGCGTGGGCGGGCTGGTGCTCGCGCTCAGCCTGCACCAGGCCGGCATCGCCTGCCGCGTGTACGAAGCGGTGCGCGAGATCCGTCCGCTGGGCGTGGGCATCAACCTGCTGCCGCACGCCACGCGCGAACTGGACGAACTTGGCCTGCTGCCGGCGCTGGACCCGGTCGGCGTGCGCACCCAGGAATCGGTGTTCTACACCCGCCATGGGCAGCTCATCTATCGCGAGCCGGCCGGCCAGGCCGCCGGCTACGACTGGCCGCAGTACTCGATCCACCGGGGCGACCTGCAGATGGCGCTGCTGGACGCGGTGCGGCAACGGCTGGGCCCCGACAGCGTGGTGACCGACGCGCGCTGCATCCGCGTCGACCAGGACGACGCCGGTATCACCGCGCGCTTGCGCGACGGCGACGGGCGCGAGCTGCCATCCGTGCGCGGCGCGCTCGCGGTCGGCTGCGACGGCATCCATTCCGCGCTGCGCAAGCAGTTGTACCCGCAGGAAGGCGCGCCACGCTACTCGGGCGTCAACATGTGGCGCGGCACCACGCGCTGCAAGCCCTTCCTGAGCGGCGCCAGCATGGTGCGCGCGGGGTGGCTGTCCACCGGCAAGATGGTCATCTATCCCATCCGCGACGACATCGATGCGCAGGGCAACCAGTTGGTGAACTGGGTGGCGGAGATCGAGGCCGCCGAGCCCGCTGTGCGCGACTGGACGCGCGCCGGCCGCCTGGAAGACTTCTTCCCGGCCTTCGCCGATTGGCACTTCGACTGGCTGGACGTGGCGGCGCTGATCCAGGACGCCGACAGCATCCTGGAATATCCCATGGTCGACCAGGACCCGCTGCCCACCTGGACACAGGGCCGCTTGACCCTGCTGGGCGATGCCGCGCATCCGATGGTGCCGCGCGGCTCCAACGGCGCCGGCCAGGCGGTCATCGATGCCCGCTACCTGGCGGGCCAACTGAAGCGCCAGGGCCTGACGCCCGCCGCGCTGGCCGACTACGACCGCGCGCGCGTCGAAGCCACCACGCGCGTCGTGCTGACCAACCGCGCCAATCCGCCCGACGCCATCCTGCGCGAGGTCCACGTGCGCTCGGGCGACCGTCCCTATGCCCGCATCGAAGACGTCATCAGCGCGGCCGAGCTGGAAAACATATCGGCCAACTACAGGCGTGTGGCAGGGTTCGACCCGGTGGCCTTGAAGGCCCGGCCGTCGTTCCTCTGACGCACGTACACAACGGGCAGGGCCGGATACACGGCCCGTCCACAACGGAGACAACCATGAAGCGCCTTCTGAACGTACTGGCCTGCCTGATGCTGGCCATCGCGGGTTCCGCCCACGCGGCCTGGCCCGAACGGCCCATCACGCTGGTGGTGCCCTTCACCCCCGGCACCGGCATCGACCTGATCGCGCGCCAGTTGGCGGCCGGCCTGCCCAAGACACTGGGCCAGCCCGTGGTGGTGGAGAACCTGCCGGGCGCCAGCGGCAACATCGGCAGCGAGAAGGTGGCGCGCGCCGAACCCGATGGCTACACGCTGATGGTCACGGTGAACACGTTCGTGATGAACGCGAGCCTCTACCAAGGCAAGCTGCGCTACGACCCCGTAAAGGACTTCGCGCCCGTCAGCCTGACCTCCTGGGGCTCGCTGCTGCTGGTCACGCATCCCTCGAATCCGGCCAGGACGGTGGCCGACGTGGTGCGCGCCGCGCAGGCCAGCCCGGGCAAGCTGACCTATGGCACGCCGGGCGTGGGCACGCCGCACCACCTGTCGATGGCGCTGTTCCTGGACCAGACCAAGACCACGATGCTGCACGTGCCCTACAAGGGCACCTCGGGCGCCGTGACCGACATGCTGGGCGGACGGCTCGACTACATGTTCCTGCCCGTGCACGTCGCGCTGCCGCAGATCAGGGCCGGCAAGCTCACTGCCATCGCCACCGGCAGTCCCAAGCGCCTGGCCCAGCTGCCCGACCTGCCCACGCTGGCCGAGGCCGGCCTGCAGGGCGCCGACGTGGACATGTGGTACGGCGTGCTGGCGCCCAAGGGCACGCCCCCGGCCATCGTCGACGCCCTGAACAAGCAGATCGCCCAGGCGTTGAAGGCCCCCGGCGTGGCCACCGCCTTCGAGGCACAGGGCATGGTGCCCGCCACTTCCACGCCCGCCGAATTCGGCCAGTTGATCTCGAAGGACGAGAAACGCTGGAGCGAGATCGTCCAGCGCGCCGGCATCACGGCCGAGTGATCCGCGCCGCGCGCGCCCCCCCCCCGGCGGGCATGGCCCCGCCCGCCTTTCCGATCCAGGTGTGTCTTCCCATGCAACTACACAGCTTCTTCAACAGCTCGACTTCGTACCGCGTGCGCATCGCCCTGGCGCTCAAGGGCATCGCGTACGAGACCCTGCCCGTCAACATCCGCGTGCTGGAGCATCGCCAGCCGCACTACGTTGCGCGCAACCCCTCGGCCTGCGTGCCGCTGCTGTCCCACGACGCGTTCGAGCTGTCGCAGTCCCTGGCGATCATCGACTACCTGGATGCGCGCCATCCCGAACCCCGGCTGATCCCGCAGGATCCGCCGCAGCGCGCCCGCGTGCTGGAGCTGTCCAACGTCATCGCCTGCGACATCCATCCCGTGAACAACCTGCGCGTGCTGAAGTACCTGCAGGCGGAACTGAAGGTCACCGACGCGCAGAAGACCGCGTGGTACCGCCACTGGATCGCCGAAGGCATGGCCAGCGTCGAGGCCATGCTGGCTCGCCAGCCCGAGAGTCCGTACTGCTTCGGCCAGGCGCC
Organism: Bordetella ansorpii; assembly: GCF_900078705.1. Taxonomy (GTDB): domain Bacteria; phylum Pseudomonadota; class Gammaproteobacteria; order Burkholderiales; family Burkholderiaceae_B; genus Bordetella; species Bordetella ansorpii_A. The sequence continues at coordinate 1,097,991 of NZ_FKIF01000002.1, read as the reverse complement.
GACGCTGGCCGACTGCTGCCTGGTGCCGCAGGTGGCCAACGCACAGCGCATGGGCTGCGACCTGTCCGCGTTCCCGCGCGCGCTGGCGGTGCACGACCACTGCGCGCAACAGCCCGCCTTCCGCGCCGCCGCCCCCACGGCGCAGCCCGACCACACGGCCTAGGGCCTGTTGACACTAAAAGGAGCATCGCATGCAGACCGCCAGGCACTACATCGATGGCCATTGGATCGAAGCCGCCACGGGGTCGTCCTCCTTGGGCGATGCGTTCAACCCCGCCACGGGACAGGTGGCCGCGCGGTTCGCCGACGGCGGTCTGGCCGAGGCCGAGGCCGCCATCGCGGCGGCCAGGCGCGCCTTCGACCGCACCGAATGGCGCCGCTCGCCGCGGCTGCGCGCGGACGTGCTGCTGCGCGCCGCCGACCGGCTGGAAGCGCGCAAGGAAGACGTGGCCGACTGGCTGGTCACTCTCAATGGCAAGCTGCGGCGCGAGGCCCTGGGCGAGACCCTGGCGGCGGTCTCCGAGCTGCGCTACTACGCCGGGCTGGCGCGCAACCTGTTCGGCCGCATCGCCGAGATGGAACCCGGCTGCTACAGCTCGTTGGAGCGCGAGGCCGCGGGCGTGGCCGCCATCATCCTGCCGTGGAACGCCCCCATCACCCTGCTGGCACGCTCGCTGGCGCCGGCGCTGGCCGCGGGTTGCTCGGTGGTGGTCAAGCCCGCCTTCCAGACGGCGCAGGCACACGACCTCGCGCTGGAATGCCTGGTGCAGGACGAGCGCATCCCCGCCGGGATCGTGAATTCGGTGATCGAATCCGGCTCGGCCGTGTCGCAGCGGCTCTGCGCCTCGCCGGACGTCGACGTGGTCAGCTTCACGGGATCGACGGCCGTGGGCAAGCGAATCGCGCAGGCCGCCGCGGGCACGCTCAAGCGCCTGTCGCTGGAGCTGGGCGGCAAGGCGCCCGCCGTGGTGTTCGCCGACGCCGCGCACGACCGCACCATCGCCGGCATCGTGGCGGGCAGCCTTATCCTGGCGGGCCAGCAATGCACCGCCATCAGCCGCGTGCTGGTCCAGGACGACGCCTACGGCGACTTCACGCGCGGGCTGGCCGAGGCCTATCGGGCGGTGCGGGTGGGTCGCGGAGACGATCCGCAATCCCAGATGGGCTGTCTGATCGACGCGGCCAACCGCGACCGCATCGCGGGCCTGGTCGAGCGTGCCGGCGATGCAGGAACGGTGCTGCTACAGGGACGCATTCCCGGCGGCGAGCTGGCGCGTGGCGCCTTCATCGAGCCCAGCCTGGTGGCCATCGAAGACCTGAGTTCCGACTACGTGCAGCGCGAGCTGTTCGGCCCGCTCGTCGTGGTCGAACGCTTTCGCGACGAGGAGGATGCACTGGCGCGCGCCAACGCCACCCGCTACAGCCTGGCCTCCAGCGTATGGTCGGCCGACGCCGAACGGGCGCGCCGCGTGGCGGGGCGCATGCGGTTCGGCACGGTATGGGCCAACACGCACAACAAGCTGTACGCCGAAGCGGAGACCGGCGGTCATGCCGACAGCGGCTATGGCCGGCTGCACGGCCAGGAAGGCCTGAACGACTTCCTGGAGACCAAGCACTTCTATTACGAAACCCGGGCCTGACGCCCGGGGCCTGCCTACACCAAGCAGAACAGCCGCGGCGACCGACCCCGGCGACTGGAGACATCATGGATCGAACCGCAACGCCCGCCGCTCAGGCGGCAGCCCCCGCCACGCCCGGCCCATCCCGCAGCGCCGCGCATTATTTCCTGGAGGGCCTGAACGAGATCGGCGTGGACTACATTTTCTCCAACTTCGGCACGGACCACGTCGCGCTGATCGAGGAGATGGCCCGCGGGAAACGCGAGGGGCGCGAGCAGGCGCGCACCATCCTGTGCCCGCACGAGAACGTGGCGGTGCACATGGCCGCGGGCTACGCCGCCATGACGGGACGCGGGCAGGCCGTGATGGTGCACGTCGACGCCGGCACCGCCAATGCGGCGATGGGCCTGCACAACATGTTCCGCGGCCGCCTGCCGGTGATGCTGATCGCCGGCAGGGCGCCCTACACGCTGCGCGGCGAGCTGCCGGGCTCGCGCGACAACTACGTGCACTTCGTGCAGGACCCCTTCGACATCGCCAGCCTGGTGCGGCCCTACGTGAAGTGGGAATACTCCCTGCCCTCGGGCGTGGTGGCGAAGGAAGCGCTGCGGCGCGGCCATGCCGTGATGCACAGCGACCCGCCCGGGCCCGTGTACATGACCCTGCCGCGCGAGACGCTGGCCGAGCAGTGGGCGCCCGAACAGGTGCGCGCCTTTCCGGCCGACCGCTACGGGGCGGTGGCAGCGGGCGGCATCGATCCGCTGCAGGCCGAGTCCATCGCGCGCCAGTTGGTCGACGCGCGCAGCCCCATCGCGGTCACCGCCTACCTGGGCCGCAAGGCGCCCGCGGTGCACGCGCTGCAGGCCCTGGCGCAACGCTGCGGCATCCGCGTCTACGAGTTCATGCCCACCCACATGAACCTGCCGCGCGACCATCCGTGCTTCGGCGGCTTCGATCCCAAGCCCGGCCTGGCCGACGCCGACGTCGGCCTGCTGCTGGACGTGGACGTGCCCTGGCTGCCGAAATTCGCCACCGAGCATCCGGACACGCGCTGGACCCACATCGACGTCGACCCGATCAAGCGCGACTTCCCGATGTGGGGCTTCGCCACCCACACGCGGCTGCAGGCGGATTGCGGCCGCGCGCTCGAGCAGGTGCTGGAGGCCGTCGAGCGGCTGGCCACGCCCGAGTTCGAACGCCGCGTGGCGCAGCGCATAGCCGGCTGGGAAGAGCCCAACGCCGCGCGCCGCGCCGCGCTGACGCGCGCGGCCGGCCAGCGCGGCGCCTCTGGCGCGATCTCGCCGCAATACGTGTGCGCCACGCTGGGCGCGGCATTGCGCCAGGACGACATCGTCATCAACGAGGCCATCCGCAACTCGCCCGCGGTGCTGGGGCAGATCCCCCGCACCGAACCCATGACGCTGCTGGGCTGCTCCGGCGGCGGCCTGGGCTACAGCGGCGGCCTAGCGCTGGGCGTGAAGCTGGCGCGGCCGGCTTGCCGCGTGGTGCAGGTGGTGGGCGACGGAGGCTTCCATTTCTCGACGCCGACCTCGGTCTATGCGGTGGCGCAGAACTACGGCCTGCCCATCCTCACGGTGGTGCTGGACAACGGTGGCTGGCAGGCGGTGAAAGAGGCCGTGCTGCGCGTGTATCCGGACGGCGAGGCGGCCGGCGTCAACGACTTCCAGGCGCGCCTGGACGGCCGGCAACGCCGCTTCGACCAGGTGGCGCAGGCATTCGGGGCGCACGGCGAACACGTGGCCGAGCCGGACGAACTGCCCGCCGCCATCACGCGCTGCCTGCAGGCGCTGGATGGCGGGCAGGCCGCGCTGCTGCACGTGCGGATCGGCCAGATCTAATCAGGAGACAGCCATGCCCGATACCCAACACCGCATCCTGGTGGTCGGCTGCGGTGCCATGGGCGGCATCTTCGCCGCCCACCTGACGCGAGTGGCCGACGTGACCGCGCTGGACACCGATGCCGCCCACGTGGCCGCGATCCGCCAGGACGGGCTGCGCATCGAAGGCGAGGAACAATTCGCGTGCACGCTGCGCGCCGAGACCGACGCCGCCGCCCTGCACGGCGATAACTTCGATGCCATGCTGTTCCTGGTCAAGTCCGGCCGCACCGCCGACGCCCTGGCCGTGCTGCGGCCGCTGTTGGCCAGGAACCGCCCCCTGCTGGTCACGCTGCAGAACGGCATGGGCAACAGCGAAATCCTCGAGACCGGCTCCGATTGCAAGGTGGCGCGCGGCGTCTCGCTGGACGCGGGACGCTACCTGGCCCCGGGCCGCATCGCACACCTGATCCGCGGCAACACCACGTGGCTGGGACCGACCCGCGGCGAGGCCGCCGATAGCGCCTGGCTGGCCGCGCTGCTGACCGAAGCAGGCCTGCCAACCCGCACGCTGGACGATCCGATGGACGCGGTCTGGTCCAAGTTCGTATTCAACTGCGTGATGAACCCCGTGGGCGCACTGCTGCTGGGCGTGAACGCCGCGCGCTATGGATCGCCCGACATCACGGCGCTGATCGACGACATGGCGCGGGAGAGCACCGACGTGGTCCGGGCGCTGGGCGGCCGTTTCGCGTTCGATCCCATGGCGCTGGTGCACGACACGCGCGCCGGCCGGCGCCCGGTCAGCCGCCATGCCGGATCGATGGCGCTGGACATCGCGCGCGGCGCGGCCACCGAGATCGACGAATTGACCGGCTTCATCGTGCGCGAGGGCGAACGCCTGGGCATCGCCGTGCACGCATGCCGTACCGTTTACCGGCTGGTGAAGGGGCTGGAGACCGCACGCGGCTGGCAACTGGCGCACCCCGAACCACCGGCCTGACCGCGCCGTCCCACCCGCAGCGACGAGACCGCAGCCACGGCCCGCCCCCCCACCCGAGGAGACAACACCATGATCCGTCCCGCAACCCTTGCGCTGGCCGCAGGCCTGACCTGCGCGGGCACCGCCGCGCAGGCGCAGGAAGCCTTTCCCGCGCATCCCATCACCATCATCGTCGGCTACAGCGCCGGCGGCGCCAACGACATCCTGGCCCGCATCCTGGCCGACAGGCTGACGGTGTCGCTGAAGCAGCCCGTCATCGTCGAGAACAAGCCCGGCGTGGCTTCCATCGTCGGCGCCACCTACGTGGCCAAGGCGAAGCCCGACGGCTATACGCTGCTGATGGGCGCAAGCGGCCCCATCTCGTTCAATCCCGCGCTGTACAAGTCGCTGCCCTATGCGCCGGACAAGGACCTGGCCCCGATCTCGCTGGTCGGCACGTTTCCGCTGATCCTTCTGACGCAGTCCGCCAACAAGGAGACGTCGACCCTGAAGGGCCTGAAGGCCTATGCGGCGGCCAATCCCAAGAAATCGAACTACAGCGCCAGCGCCGCGTCGTTCCAACTGATGACCGAGCTGTTCAAGAAGCAGACCGGCACGCACTTCGAATACATCCCCTACAAAGGCAGCATGGATTCGATCACCGCCGTCAGCACCGGCGACGCCACCATGACCCTGGTGGACGCGGGTCCGGCCACGCCGATGATCAAGGGCGGCCGCGTGCGCGCGCTGGCGGTCACCTCGGCGCAGCGCACGCCCTATCTGCCGGACGTGCCCACCATGAAGGAGGCCGGCATCGACATGGACGTGGAGCTGTGGAGCGGACTGTTCGCGCCCGCGGGCACGCCACCCGCCGTGATCGCGACGCTGCAGCGCAGCGTGCGCGACGCGCTGCAGGCACCGGAGGTGCGCCAGCGCATCGCGGCCCTGTCGATCACGCCCAAGAGCAATACCCCGGAGGAATTCGCCGCGCTGATCGGCAAGGAAATCGCGCTGTGGAAGCGCGTGGCCCAGGAGGCAGGCGTACAGCCGAACTGATGTGATGGCGCCGGGCGGCCCGGGCACGGGCTCGCCGAGGCGCGCCGGCCGTCAGAACGCCGGCTTGACCGCCGCCAGGATCAACACGCCCAGCCCCAGGATGAACACCGCCATGCTGGCGGGCAGCACCCAGCCCGGCGAGCGGTAGCCCTGCACGTGCAGCAGGCGATGCAGCACCACGGACAAGGCGATCTGCAGCGCGATCAGGACCGCGACCAGGCCCAGCTTGGCGTCGAGCCAGGGCTGGCCGAACCAGCCCACCATGCGCGCCAGCTCGGTGCCCACGGCCAGGGCCAGCAGCATGGCCGGCCAGGTCACGCGCACGTTCCAGCGCGCCAGCCCCCGCATGAACCGCGACGGGGCCTGCGGCTGCGCCGCGGGAAAACAGGCGGCCGACACCGTCAGCAGGCCCAGCACCCACGCCGCCGCCAACGCCACGTGCAGCACGCGCAGCCAGGGATACCAGGCCATCGACGGCGTCGTCCCGTCAGTTCAGGCTGGCGCCCGACAGCTTGACGATCTCCTGGTACTTGTCCTTCTCTTTCTTGACGAAGTCGGCGAAGGCCTGCGCCGTCATCGGCTTGGCTTCCGAACCCATGGCCAGCAGGCGCTCGCGCACCTCGGGCAGGTGCATCGCGTCGGAGTAGGCCTTGTTCAGCTTGGCCACCACGTCCGCCGGCACGCCGCCGGTGGTGAACACGCCGAACCACGTGCCCAGGTCGAAGCCCTGCACGCCGCCTTCCTGCACGGTGGGCACGTCGGGCAGCAGCGACGAGCGCTGCGCGGTGGTCACGGCCAGCGCCTTGACCTTGCCGTCCTTGATCAGGCCGGCCGACGCGGCCAGGTTGTCGAACATGAAGTCGGACTGGCCCGACAGCAGCGCCAACTGGGCCGGAGCCGCGCCCTGGTAAGGAATGTGCTCGACGTTGATGCCGGCGCGCGCCTTGAGCAGTTCGCCGGACAGGTGGCCGGCGCTGCCGTTGCCGCCCGAGCCATAGTTCAGCTTGCCCGGGTTCTTCTTGGCGTATTCGATCAGGTCGGCCAGCGTCTTGATGCCGTTCTTCTGTGCGAAGTCCAGGTTCATGACCAGCACGTTCGGCACCGAGGCCACGATGGTGATGGGCGAGAAATCCTTGATCGGATCGTACGGCAGGTTCTTGAACAGGAACGGGTTGATGGCGTGCGTGGCCACGGCGCCCATGCCCAGGGTATAGCCGTCGGGCTGCGCCTTGGCGATCAGGTCGGCGCCGATGTTGCCGCCCGCGCCAGCCTTGTTCTCGACGATGACGGGCTGCCCCAGCGAGGCCCGCACCTTCTCGGCCAGCACGCGCGCCATGGTGTCCAGCGGACCGCCGGGAGGATACGGCACGATGAAACGCAGCGGCTTGCTGGGGTAGTCGGCGGCCTGCGCGGCCATCGGGGCCAGCGAGGACAGGCCGGCGGCCAATGCCACGACGCCGCCCAGCAGGGCGCGGCGAGCGGTGGAACGGAGGGTGTCGGGACGGGACATGAGCAGGGTCTCCAGTGATGAGCGGCGCCAGCATAACTCAGTTACAGAGGCGCGCATTCTTTTCATTTTTGGCGGTTTTAGGTAATTATTCGTGAATTTGCGGCAAATCATTGCCGAAAATTCAGCGATTTCTTTCAATAATTGCGTCCGGTTGGCAGGTTCCAGGGAGGATCTGCCCAAGCCGGCCCGCAATCGGAATGCAAAGAAAAAGGCCGCCATACGACAACGCAAGGCGGCCTCGGACATGCTGGGATCAGGACCGGGTCAGTGCAGGATCTGGCTCAGGAACAGCTGCGTCCGCTCGTTCTGCGGATTGTCGAAGAATGCATCCGGGCTGTTCTGCTCGATGATCTCGCCGCGGTCCATGAAGATCACGCGGTCGGCCACCTTGCGCGCGAAGCCCATTTCGTGGGTCACACACAGCATGGTCATGCCGCTTTCCTCGGCCAGCGTCACCATCACGTCCAGCACTTCCTTGACCATTTCCGGATCGAGGGCGGAGGTCGGCTCGTCGAACAGCATGATCTTGGGATGCATGCACAGCGAACGCGCGATGGCCACGCGCTGCTGCTGGCCGCCCGACAGCTGGCCCGGGAATTTCTTGGCCTGGTCCGGGATGCGCACGCGCTCGAGGTACTGCATGGCCGTGGCTTCGGCCTCGGCGCGCGGCTTCTTCAGCACCCACGTGGGGCCCAGCGTCAGGTTTTCCAGCACCGTCAGGTGCGGGAACAGGTTGAAGTGCTGGAACACCATGCCGACGTCGCGGCGGATGGTCTCGATCTGCTTCAGGTCGTTCGTCAGCTCGGTGCCGTCGACGATGATTTTGCCCGCCTGGTGTTCTTCGAGGCGGTTGATGCAGCGGATCATCGTGGACTTTCCCGAACCCGACGGGCCGCAGACCACGATACGTTCGCCCGGCGCGACGTCGAGGTTGATGTTGCGCAGAACGTGGAACTGGCCGTACCACTTGTTCACGTCCTGCAGGCTGATGATGGCGTCAGGCATGCCTGTACTCCCGTGATGACTGAGGCCGCGCCGCCCCCGGGGCGGCGCGGTTTGATTGTTTTATCTGGCGTGGCCGGTTTGCAGCCGCTTTTCAAGTTTCTGGCTGTACTTCGACATCGAGAAGCAGAAGACGAAGTAGATCAGCGAGATGAACACGTAGGCCTCGGTGCTGAAGCCGCGCCAGGCCGCGTCGGACAACGCCGCCTTGGCCGCGAGGGTCAGGTCGAAGATGCCGATGATGACCACCAGCGAAGTGTCCTTGAACAGCGCGATGAAAATGCTGACCAGCGGAGGAATGACGATCTTCAGCGCCTGTGGCAGGATGATCTTGCGCATCTGCTGCCAGTACGACAGGCCCAGCGAATCCGCGCCCTCGTACTGCCCCTTCGGGATGGCCTGCAGGCCGCCGCGCACCGTCTCGGCGATGTAGGCCGCCGCGAACATGATGATGGCGATCTGCGCGCGCAGCAGCTTGTCGATCGAATAGCCCTCGGGCAGGAACAGCGGCAGCATCACGGACGACATGAACAGCAGGCTGATCAGCGGCACGCCACGAATCAGCTCGATGTACACGACGCACAGCGCCTTGATCGCCGGCATGCGCGAACGGCGGCCCAGCGCCAGCAACACGCCGAGCGGGAAGGCGAAGGCGATGCCGAAGGTCGACAGAATCAGCGTCAGGGGCAGGCCGCCCCAGCGCGCGTTCTCGACGTATTCCAGGCCGAAGACGCCGCCCCACATCAGGATGCCGACCAGCGTGAGGCCGATCGTCCAGATGATGGGCAGCGCGATGTTCCAGAACCGGCGCATCCCGCTGCAGACGATGACCGCGATCAGGACGATGGTGGCCAGCAGCGGACGCCACTGTTCGTCGTACGGATATGTGCCGAAGAGGATCAGGCGATGCTTCTCTGCGATGAAGGCCCAGCACGCGCCGGTGGTGGCGCGGCACTCGGCCGCCGTCGTTGCGTTGAAGTCGGCCTTGATCAGCGCCCATTCGACCAGTGCCGGCACGGCCATCAGGATCAGCCAGACCGACAGGACCGTCAGCAGGATGTTCAGGGGCGACGAGAACAGGCTGGACTTGATCCAGGCCCATGCGCCGACCTGGTTGGACGGCGCAGGCAACGCTTCGGTGGGAGTGTGTATGGTATTGCTCATGTCAGCGTCTCATGCAGCCAAGCAGCACCCGCGGCATATGAAACCGGTGCGCCTCGATCGGGGACGCCGCGGATCCGGCTTTGCCGGTCCGCCTGCGTCGCCCCCTGGGGAGCGCGCGTCAGCGCGTAGGGGTGGGCCTTCATGTCAACGCTCCACCAGCGCGATGCGCTTGTTGTACCAGTTCATGAAAATCGAGATCGACAGGCTGACGGTGAGATACGCCGCCATGATGATGAGGATGCCCTCGATGGCCTGGCCCGTCTGGTTCAACGTGGTGTTGACCACCGAGACGATGTCCGGATAGCCGATGGCCACGGCCAGCGAGCTGTTCTTGGTCAGGTTGAGATACTGGCTGGTCATCGGCGGGATGATCACGCGCAGCGCCTGCGGCAGCACCACCAGGCGCAGCACCAGGCCGCGGCGCAGGCCCAGCGAGCCGGCCGCTTCCCACTGGCCGTTGTTGACGGCCTGCACGCCGGATCGCACCACTTCGGCCACGAAGGCCGAGGTGTAGATCACCAGGCCGGCCAGCAGCGCGGAGAACTCGGGCGACAGCGTCCAGCCGCCCACGAAGTTGAAGCCGCGCAGCTCGGGCACGTCCAGCGCCAGCGAGGCGCCGCTGACCAGCCAGCCCAGCACCGGGAAACCGATGAGGAAGGCGATGGCCCAGCGGCCCAGCGGGAACGGACGCCCCGTGGCCTGCTGGCGCTTGTTGCCCCAGCGCTGCGCCAGCACGATGGCGACGATCGCCACCACCACGCCGACCAGTATCCAGTCGAACGAATCGCCCTGCAGGCTGGGCACTTTCAGGCCGCGGTTGGAGATGAACACCCCGGGCAGCGGGTTGTGCGCCTGGCGCGGTCCCGGCATGCTTTCCGTGATGATCGAGTACCAGAAGAACAGCTGCAGCAGCAGCGGAATGTTGCGCATCACCTCGACGTAGATCGAGGCGAGCTTGGAAATGAGCCAGTTCTTGGACAGCCGGGCGATGCCGATCAGCGTGCCGAGAAGGGTAGCCAGGATGATGCCCAGCACCGCCACGCGCAGCGTGTTCAGCAGGCCAACCCAGATGGCGCGGCCATAGGAATCCGCGGGCGAATACGCGACGGAGGTTTCGCCGATGGCGAAGCCCGCCTCACGGCTCAGGAATGCGAAGCCGGTGGCGATGTTGCGTTGCGCCAGGTTGTGCAGCGTGTTCGACACCAGGAACCAGACGGCCAGGGCGACGAGGCCCAGGGCGACGACCTGGTAGATCACCGCGCGCGTGCCGGGATCGTTCCAGCTCAGGCGTCGCACGGGGGCCGCCACAGGGGGGCTTTTAGGGGAAGTTGCCATGATGTGCTTCTATAAAGATCGGACAACACGGCGAAGGCGGCGTCGTGCGCCGCCTTCGCTCTTGCGCCTGCCATGCCCGCCGCGAGGCGGGGCCGCGCTCGCCCCCAGGGGCATGGCGCGGCAGGCGGTCTGGCTCGGCTTAGCGCACCGGCCAGCCGTACATGATGCCGCCCTGCTTGTACGAGGCATTCAGGCCGCGTTCGAGCTTCATCGCGCTGCCCTTGCCCAGGGTGCGTTCGAAGACTTCACCGTAGTTGCCCACTTGCTTGATGATGTTGTAGGCCCACTTGTCGTCCACGCCCAGGTTCTTGCCCATGCCCGGGGTCGTGCCCAGGATGCGCTGGATGTTGGGGTTGGAGCTCTTGGCCATGTCGTCGACGTTCTTCGACGTGATGCCGTATTCCTCGGCTTCCAGCTGCACGTTCAGCGCCCAGCGGACCACGTTGAACCACTGCTCGTCGCCCTGGCGGACCATGGGGCCCAGCGGCTCTTTCGAGAAGTCTTCCGGCAGGATGACGTACTTGTCGGGATCGGTCAGCGTGGTGCGCACCGAGGCCAGCTGCGACTTGTCGGTGGTGAAGGCATCGCAACGGCCAGCCGAGAAGGCACGCACGATTTCGTCGAACTTGTCGATCACGACCGGCTTGAATTCGATCTTCTGGCCACGGAACCAGTCTGCCAGGTTCAGTTCGGTGGTGGTGCCCGGCTGCACGCAGATGGTGGCGCCGTTCAGTTCCTTCGCGCTCTTGACGCCCAGGTCCTTCGAGACCATGACGCCCTGGCTGTCGTAGTAGTTCACGCCCGCGCCGATCAGGCCCAGCGTCGTGTCGCGAGTCAGCGTCTGGGTGGTGTTGCGGGTCAGCACGTCGATTTCGCCGGACTGCAGGGCGGTGAAGCGCTGCTGCGTGTTCAGCGGGGTGACCTTGAACTTGCTGGCGTCATTGAACATCGTGGCAGCGATGGCGCGGCACATGTCCACGTCGATGCCCTGCCACGTACCCTTGCTGTCGGCCATGGAAAAGCCGGAGATGCCGGTGGAAACTCCGCACTGGACGAAGCCTTTCTTTTTGACGTTGTCGAACGTCGCGCCCGCGTGCGCGGCCGAGGCGGCGGCGAAGAGGGCTGCGCCGACAGCGGCCAGTTTCAATACTTTCATGTTCGATCTCCCGTGTAAGGTGCGACTGCTGCGCGGGCCTGGTAGGCCTCACGCTTGCGGCGATGGTAGCGTTTGGACAAATTTGGGGACATGGGGGAAATCCCTTTGCACAAACGATCCGAATCGGGGACATATATATGATCTTGGCGCACGTTTCACGTCATATCGATGCACTTTGTTGGTGCACCGCGTGAGGCTCGGAACGCTGCGGGGCAGCGCCGGGGCGAGTTACTATTGCTGCTTCACTCCTGCCCCGCCATGATCGAATTCCAGCACGTCTTCAAATCGTACGGACGCGGCCGCAACATTCTGGCCGACATCAATTTCCGGGTCTCGGCCGGTGAATTCGTCTTCGTGTCGGGGCCCTCGGGCGCCGGCAAATCCACCTTGCTGAAACTGATCGGCGGGCTGGAGCCGCCGTCGCGCGGCTCCATCCAGGTCAACGGCCAGAGACTGGACAAGCTGTCGGCCCGCGAACGGCCCTATCTGCGGCGCGCCGTCGGCGTCATCCTGCAGGACACCCACCTGTTGTTCGACCGCAGCGCACTGCAGAACGTCATGCTGCCGCTGGCGGTGCTGGGCCATCCGGGCGAGTCGGCCAGCGCCCGCGCCCGCGCCGCCCTGGACAAGGTCGGCCTGGCGGGCAAGGAAGACCTCAATCCGATCGAACTGTCGGGCGGCGAGCAGCAGCGCCTGGCCATCGCGCGGGCCATCGTCAACCGCCCCGCCATCCTGATCGCCGACGAGCCCACCGCAAACCTCGATCACGGCAACGCGCAACGCATCATGAACGTGTTCCGCGACTTCAACCGCGTCGGCGTCACCACCCTGATCGCCTCGCACGACCAGGCCCTGATGGCCGCGTACGCCACCCGCATGCTGCTGGTCGAACCGGGCAAGTTCCAGGATTCGCACGGAGGCCACGCATGAACGCCCTGCTGCGGCAACACCGCTACGCCCTGACCATCACGCTGCGCCGCCTGGCGAAACAGCCGTTCTCTTCACTGGCCAACCTGCTGGTGATGGCGCTGGCGCTGGCCCTGCCCCTGCTGGGCGCGGCCATCCTGGTGTCGGTGCAGCCCGTGGCGCGCCAGGTATCGGTGGCGCCGGAACTTACCGTCTTCATGCAGCCCGGCGCCCCCGCCACCGCGGCCGCCGCCGTGGCCAAGCGCATCGGCGGCGAGTTCGGCGACCAGGTCGCGGCGGTGCGCGTCGTGCCGCGCGGCCAGGCGCTGGAGCAGTTGCGCAGCAATCCGGCCTGGCAAGAGGCCCTGGCCGTGCTGCAGGGCAATCCCCTGCCCGACGCCGTGGTCGCCACCCTGGCCGACGGCAGCGACCTGGCGCAACGCGCCGACACGCTCGCCAGGCAATGGCGCACCTGGGATCACGTCGACCAGGTGCAACTGGACAGCGCCTGGGTGCAGCGGCTGGAAGCCATCCTGCGCTTTGCCCGCATCGGCCTGGTCTTCCTGGCGATCTGCGTGGCGGTGGTGGTGCTGGCCACGGTGTTCAACACCGTGCGGCTGCAGGCCATGACGCAGCGCGAGGAAATCGCCGTGGCACGCCTGGTGGGCGCCACCGAGGCCTTCGTGCGCCGGCCCTTTCTCTATCTGGGCGCCCTGACGGGCGCGCTGGCCGCCCTGCTGGCCGTCGGCGCGGCCGCCATCGCCCTGGCGCCGCTGAACGACGCCCTGCTGGGCCTGGCCAACAGCTATGGCGCCGAGTTCGCGTTGCACCTTCCCGGGGCGCCGATGCTGCTGCTGGCCGTCGTGGCCGCCGGAATATTGGGTGCCCTGTCGGCCCGCTGGTCAGTCACGCGTAGTACGCGCTTTTAAGCTCGTTGTTCGGAAGATCAGACTTGGCACATGGCAGGGTACAGTGGACCCATCGGATGGGCGTATTGCAACATTTGAGCTGTAAACTGTTATAAATGTAACGATTCATGCCCGATACTGTCGTTTAATTTCCGGCTCGCGCCCTGCTCCCATGCCATCCGCCTCAAAAGCCCGCGCCACGCGCCACTACTACGACAGCGCCTTCAAGAGCGACGCGGTCAAGATATTGCCGAACGAATACTACGTCACCACCACCCACGAGAACCTGATGTTGTCGACGGTGCTGGGCTCGTGCGTGGCGGCCTGTCTGCGCGACCCGGTCACCGGCGTCGGCGGCATGAACCACTTCATGCTGCCCGAGGGCGATGCCTCGTCGCCAGCCTCGGCCACCATGCGCTACGGCTCGTTCGCCATGGAAGTGCTGATCAACGAACTGATCAAGGCCGGCGCAGCGCGCGAGCGCCTCGAAGCCAAGGTCTTCGGCGGCGGCGCGGTGCTCAGCGCCATGCAGCAGTTGAACATCGGCGAGCGCAACGGCCAGTTCGTGCTCAGCTACCTGAAGATGGAAGGCATCCCGGTACTGGCCCAGGACCTGGGCGATATCCATGCGCGGCGCATCAACTTCTTCCCGCAGGAAGGCCGCGTGATGGTGCGCCGCATGGCCCCGCATCACCAGAAGGGCGAAGTGCTGATCGCCAAGCGCGAAGAGGCGGCCGCCGAGTTCGTGCAGTCGGAAACGCGGGCCCCGCAAAATGTCGAGCGCTTCGACAAGCCCGCGGGCGGCATGAAGGTCGAGCGCTTCGACAAGCCTGCGGGCGGCATGAAGGTCGAGCGTTTCGACAAGCCTGCCACACCCAGCCCGATGCGCGTCGAACGCTTCGACAAGGCCAAGTCCTGACCAACGCTGCCGGCCGGCCCCGGGCCGAGGCCGGCTTCCCGGCGCGGCAGCGCTAGAACACCTCGTGCCCGGCGCCGGGCCCCCGCCGCCAGTAGCTCGCGGCGCGAATCGACGCCGAATCCATGCCTCGCTCCTGCACCAGGTGCTGGCGGATCGCGCGGATGGCCGAGTATTCGCCCGCCGCCCACGTATAGCCCTGGCCTTCCGGCAATCGCAGGCGGCGCACCGCGCGCTCCAGCGCCGTGCGGCCATCGGACGTATCCACCGCGCAATGCACCCACTGCAGGGTCAGGTCGGCAGCGCATTCCAGCGGCAGTCGCGCCGACGTCTGGCGCGTCTCGATCACCGCGATCACGCGCGCGGAAGCCGGCAACTCGGACAAGCGGCGGGCAATCGCCGGCAGGGCCGTCTCGTCGCCGGTCAGCAGGTGCCAGTCGAACCCCAGCGGCACGACGAATGAGCCGCGCGGTCCGCCCACGCCCAGTTGCTGCCCAGGACGCGCCTGCGCGGCCCAGGCCGTGGCCGGCCCCTCGCCGTGCAGCACGAAGTCGATGTCCAGTTCACCGGCCTGCGCGTCGTAGCGGCGTGGCGTGTAGTCCCGCGTGACGGGCCTGGGCGCGTCCTCGGGCCATTGCGGGCCATTCGGGCCGAAGACCGGCATCACCGGCGTGGCATCCGGCTCGGACGGGAAGAACAGTTTGACGTGATCGTCGAACGAGGCGGAGACGAAGCCGTCAAGGTCGTCGCCTTCCAGCGTGATGCGAACCATCTGCGGGCTGAGGGCCGTGGTGCGGCGCACCCGCAACAGACGGGCTTTCAATGCATGTTGAACCTTGCGGACCTGCGGGCGCGCCGCGTCCAGGGTATCGGATGTCATGGGATTCTCTCTCCGGGATCTGATGGGGGATTCAAGCCTTCGGGGGCTGACAGGGCCCACCCTGCTCGATCTCGGCGGTGGCGCGGCGCAGGATGTCGGCCAGGCGGCGCTGTTCGTCGGCATCGGCTTCGCTGCGCCGGAACAGCGCCATCTTCAGCGCGTGGCGCGCCTCGTCCAGTTCCTTGACCCAACCGCCGCCCTGGGGACCCGCGGGCGTCTCTGCGGCGCCGTCCTGGCCGCCCCACTGCTTCATCCACGCCATCTTGCGCGCGGCATGGGCCAACCCCGCGAAGATCAGGTCGACGCGCTCGCGGTTCTCGTCCAGGTGGACGCGGCCCGCCTCGGCCAGGTGATAGCGCTTGCGGTTGCCGTGAACTTCGACCGTGGCGTAGTCCAGTTCTTCCAGATAGGTCAGCGCGGGATAGACCACCCCGGGGCTCGGGGTGTAGAAGCCGTTGGAACGCGTCTCCAGCGCCTTGATCAGTTCGTAGCCATGGCGGGGCTGCTCCTGCAGCATCGCCAGCAGCATCAGTTGGAGTTCGTCGGCGCCGAACTTGCGGCCACGGGTGAATCCATCGTCGCCCATGCCGCCCCAGCCGCCGCCCATCCAGCCGCCGCCCCGCCCATGGCGGCCGCCGCGCGGACCGCCCATGCCGAACCAATGCCGGGGCGAATGGCCCCGCGAGAAACCCTGCCAGGGAAAATGCATGAGAATGCTCCGTAGATCGTAAGATATGTCTTACGATATATCCACGGAACACCCCATGTCAATCACCCTGGGGCGAAAAGCCGGCGTCTAGGCCGCCCGCGCGCCGTCGAGGGGCACCACCTGCGCGCTGAAGTCCCTCAGCATTTCCCGCCGGCGCGCGGCGGCCTTTGCCATCGCGGCCTCCTTGATGTGGCCGTAGCCGCGGATGTGCTCCGGCAGGCTGGCCAGCGCCACCGCGCGCTCCAGGTTGGCGCGCGACACCTTGGGCAGGATCGCCATGATGTCCTCGCGGTACTGGCGGACCAGCTCGCGTTCGGCGCGCCGCTCGGCCGTGTAGCCGAACACGTCGAGCGGCGTGCCGCGCAGGCCCCGCAGCCGGGCCATCAGCTTGAAGGCGCGCAGCATGCCCGGCCCATAGCGGCGCTTGACCAGGTGTCCCTGCGCATCGCGTTTTGCGAACAGCGGCGGCGCCAGGTGGAAGTTGACCGTCCAGTCGCCTTCGAACTGCGCCTCGATGCGCTTGAGGAACTCGCCATCGGTGTACAGGCGCGCCACCTCGTACTCGTCCTTGTAGGCCATCAGCTTGAAGTAGTAGTGCGCCACCGCCGTGGCCAGGCGCGTGGTGCCGGTGGCGGCGCGCTCGGCCTGCGCCACATGGTCGACCAGTTCCTGATAGCGCCGCGCGTAGGCGGCGTTCTGGTACCGCGTCAGGAATTCGACACGACGAGACACCAGCGCATCCAGCTCGCCGCCCGGCCGCTTGAAGTCGACCACGGCCCCCTGCCCCCGGCGCACCTCCACGATGCCCTCGTCGGCAACGGGCGGCGCGTGTGTGGCGGGCGCGCCGATCAGCCCCTGCACCGCGGCCAGGTCGTGCGCGGCGCGGCGGCCCCAGGCGAACGCCGCCACGTTGTTCGGCACCTGCTGGCCGTTGAGTTCGATGGCGCGCAGCAGCGCCGCCTCGCCCAGCGGCAGCCAGCCCTTCTGATAGGCATAGCCCATCATCAGCGGGTTGGCGTAGATGGCATCGCCGAGCAGGCCCACCGCCAGCTCGGCCGCATCGATGGTGTCGACGTTGCCGGCGCCGCAAGCCGCCTGCAGATCCGCCTGCAGGTCCGAGCCCGGCAGCGTCCAGTCGGGGTTGCTGACGAAGGCCGCGGTGGGCGCCACGTCGCTGTTCAGCAGGGCATGCGTGCGGCCCGGGCGCATGCGCGCCATGGCCTCGGGCCCCGTGCCCACCACCATGTCGCCGATCAGCACCAGGTCGGCCTCGCCCATGGCCACGCGCGTGTTCATCAGCTCGCCCGGCGTGGGCGCCAGCACCACGTGCGAATACACCGCGCCGCCCTTCTGCGCCAGGCCCGCCATGTCCAGCACCGAACAGCCCTTGCCCTCCAGGTGCGCGGCCATGCCCAGCAATTGGCCGATGGTGACCACGCCCGTGCCCCCCACGCCGGCGATGAAGACGCCGTAGTGGCCCGCGCGCAGGTCCGCCGCGCGCGGCTCGGGCAGGCCCGCGGCGATGTCTCCTTGCTGCTGCAACGCGCCGGGCTTGCGCAGCTTGCCGCCTTCGATCGTGACCAGGCTGGGGCAAAAGCCCTTCAGGCAGGAATAATCCTTGTTGCAGCTGGACTGGTTGATGGTGCGCTTGCGGCCGAACTCGGTCTCCAGCGGCTCGACCGACAGGCAATGCGACTTCTCGGAACAATCGCCGCAGCCCTCGCACACGCGCTCGTTGATGACGACACGGCGCGCGGGATCGGGATACGCATTGCGCTTGCGGCGGCGGCGCTTCTCGGTGGCGCAGGTCTGGTCATAGATCAGCACCGACACGTTGGGATATTCGCGCAGTTCGCGCATCACCGCGTCCAGTTCGTCGCGATGCTTGACGGGCACGTTGGGCGCCAGGCCGGACACGCCGCGGTACTTCTGCGGCTCGTCGGTCACGATGATGATCTTCTCGATGCCTTCCGCCGCCACCTGGTTCGCGATCATCGGCACGCTGATGGGGCCATCGACCGGCTGCCCGCCGGTCATGGCCACGGCATCGTTGAACAGGATCTTGTAGGTGATGGGCGCCTTGGCCGCCACCGCCGCGCGGATCGCCAGCAGTCCCGAATGGAAGTACGTGCCGTCACCCAGATTGGCGAACACGTGCTTTTCCTCGGTGAACGGCGCCTGGCCGATCCAGGGCACGCCCTCGCCGCCCATCTGGGTGAACACCTGCGTGTTGCGGCCCATCCAGGTCACCATGTAGTGGCAACCGATGCCCGCCATGCCGCGCGAGCCATCGGGCAGGCGCGTGGAGGTGTTGTGCGGACAGCCCGAGCAGAACCAGGGCTTGCGCTCGGCCGTGACGCGCGGCTTGGACAGCGCGGTTTCACGGGCCTCGATGAAGGCCAGGCGCGCCTCGATGCCGGCGCGCACGTCCTCGGGCAATTCGAAGCGCAGCAGGCGCTGGCCGATGACCTTGGCCACCATGGCGGGCGAGAACTCGTAGTGCGCCGGCAGCAGCCAGTTGCCTTGCGGCACCGACCATTCGCCGCCGTCCTTGTCGTCGAACTTGCCGACCACGCGAGGAATCTTCTTGCCCGAGCCGATCCAGCTGAACAGCTCTTCCTTCAACTGGTATTCGAGCACCTGGCGCTTTTCCTCCACCACCAGGATCTCGTCCAGGCCCTCGGCGAACTGCTGCGTGCCGCTGGCTTCCAGCGGCCACACCATGCCCACCTTGAACAGGCGCACGCCGATGCGGCGGCACACCTCTTCCGACAGGCCCAGGTCGGACAGCGCCTGGCGCGTGTCGAGATAGGCCTTGCCCGATGTCATGATGCCGAAGCGCGCATCCTGCTGCGGCACCTGCCACGGTTCGCGGTTCAGCTTGTTGGCGCGCGCGTACGCCAGGGCGGCGTACAGCTTGTAGTCCAATAGGCGCGCCTCCTGCTCCAGCGGGGTGTCGGGCAGGCGGATGTTCAGGCCATCGCCCGGCAGCTGGAAATCTTCCGGCAGCAGGATCTTCACGCGATCGACGTCGACGTCCACCGAGGCCGAGACCTCGACGATGTCGGTGATCGTCTTCAGGCCCACCCAGACGCCCGCATAGCGGCTCATGGCCCAGCCGTGCAGCCCGAAATCCAGCACTTCCTGCACGCTGGACGGGAACAGCACCGGAATCATGCAGGCCTTGAGGATGTGGTCGCTCTGGTGCGGCAGCGTGGAAGACTTGGCCGGGTGATCGTCGCCCGCCACCACCAGCACGCCGCCATGGCGCGACGTGCCCGCCGCGTTGGCATGCTTGAACACGTCGCCGCAGCGGTCCACGCCGGGGCCCTTGCCGTACCACATGCCGAACACGCCGTCGTACTTCGCGCCCGGGAACAGGTTCACCTGCTGCGAGCCCCACACGGCGGTGGCGGCCAGGTCTTCGTTGACCCCGGGCTGGAACTCGACGTGGTGCTGCTTCAGGTACTTGGCCGCCTTCCACATGTTCTGGTCGACGCCGCCCAGCGGCGAACCGCGGTAGCCCGACACGAAGCCGGCGGTGTTCAGGCCGGCCTGCGCGTCGCGCAGCCGCTGCATGATGGGCAGGCGCACCAGGGCATGGATGCCGCTCATCCAGGCCCGGCCGGTTTCAAGGGTGTATCGATCGTCCAGTTGGACAGAGGCAAGCGCCGCGTGTTGCGCGGGCGAGAGAGGGGCGTTCATGTCTACTCCGTTGGTCTTGGAATACCGGGATGGCCGCTGGAAAAGAGCTCTTGTGGAGCGGCCGGCGGCTGGCCCGGGGCATCAGTGCGCTGTCGCATGGATGCCCCGGCACGTCTGGCCATGCCGGCGATCCATGGGACAGCACACCAGGGTGCTTCCTGTTTTGTTCATGTTGTACTCGTCCGGATGCGTCCCCGCAATAGGGCGATGCGATAATCCGGCATGGATTTCGCCACCCGCATCGCCGCCTGGCAGACCCGGCACGGCCGTCACGGCCTGCCCTGGCAAGGCGCTCCCAACGCCTACCGCACCTGGCTGTCCGAGATCATGCTGCAGCAGACTCAGGTCGCCACGGTCATCCCCTATTACGAGCGCTTCCTGGAACGCTTCCCGGACGTGGCGGCGCTGGCCGCCGCCACCCAGGACGAGGTCATGCCCTACTGGGCCGGCCTGGGCTACTACGCCCGCGCGCGCAACCTGCACCGCTGCGCCCAGCAGGTCGTGGCCGATTGGGGCGGCCGCTTTCCGCCCACCGCGGCGCAGATCGCCACGCTGCCCGGCATCGGCCGCTCCACGGCGGCGGCCATCGCGGCGTTCTCGTACGGCGAGCGCTCGCCCATCCTCGATGGCAACGTCAAGCGTGTATTCACGCGCCATTTCGGGGTGGAGGGCGATCCCGCCAAGCGCGAAGTCGAGCAACGCCTGTGGGCGCTGGCCGACGCCCAGGTGGCCGCGGCGCCCACGCTGGACATGCGCGCCTACACGCAGGGCCTGATGGACCTGGGCGCCACGCTCTGTACGCGCGGCAAGCCGGCCTGCGAGCGCTGCCCGGTCATGGACACCTGTGTCGCGCGGCGCGAGGGCCGCCAGCAGGAACTGCCTACCCCCAAGGCGCGCAAGGCCGTACCGCAACGCGACACGGGCATGCTGGTGCTGCAGCGCGATGGCGCCGTGCTGCTGCTGCAACGGCCGCAAACCGGCATCTGGGGAGGGTTGTGGAGCCTGCCGGAATTCGCGGCGGACGCCGATCCCCTGGACGCGTCGAGGCGGCTGGGGCTGGAACCGGCCGCGCACTACCGGCTGGCGGACTTCTCGCACGTCTTCACGCATTACCGCTTGAACGTCAGCCCCTGGTATGTGCACGTGCGGGCGCCCACGGTGCTGCGTGATGGCGTGGCCGAAGGTCCGGTCATGCGCTGGGTGCCGGCGGCGGAACTGGCCGCCACCGCCCTGCCCGCGCCGGTGAAGAAGCTGCTGGAAGGCCTGTTCCTGGCGGGGTTGCCGGGCATGCCCGCGGCGGATCGCGACCTTTTCGCCTGAACGCGGCTACTCGGCGGGCATGGCCTCGCCCGCCAGCAACATCACCAGCTTCAGCTCCGGATGCGTGGCCAGGCGGAACGTGACCTGCTGGAACGCCACGCGGCCGCGCCGGGGATGCTGGAAATCGCGCAGGCCGCCTTCGCGCTCGACCACCGCGTGGCGCGTCCACCAGTGCGCGAACGTGCCGCTGTCGCGCTTCAGGTCTTCCACCAGTTGCGCCACGTCCGGCTCGTCCAGGTGCGCGCCGGCATCGGCGCGGAACTCGGCCACCACGCGGCGGGCGCGCTGGTCCCAGTCCACCACCAGCTCGCGCGCGGCGGGGTCCTGGAAGATGTAGCGCAGCAGGTTGGGCTTGGCATCGCGCGCCGGCCAGTCGTCGAACAGGCCGCGCATGGGCGCGTTGTAGGCCAGCACGTTCCATGCACGGTCCAGCACGTAGGCCGGCGCCTGGATGGCCTCCACGCATTCGCGCAACGGCGCGGGCGTGCCGCTGGCGTCATCGCGCGGATGCTGCGGATCGGCGCATTCGGCCAGCTCGAACAGATAGGCGCGTTCGGCACGCGCCAGTTGCAGCACACCCGCGATGCGCCCCCACACCGAGGGCGACACCGAGACCTCGCGTCCCTGCTCGATCCACGTGTACCAGGTGACGCTGATGCCCGACAACTGCGCCACCTCTTCGCGGCGCAGGCCGGGCGTGCGGCGCCGCAGCCCGTCCGGCAGACCCGCCATCTGCGGGGTGATGCGCGCGCGGGCGCTGCGTACGAATTCGCCCAGCGCGTGGCGGCGCACGGAAGAGCCGTCAGAGGCGGAGGGAGCGGAGGGAGCAGTAGTCATACCAGGATAAGCAATAGACTTGTACGCGTATGCACACCTGCCTATCTTACGCCCTGCGGGGACCGCTCCGGCCCCTGACCGACAACGCAGGAATCGACATGACCACGAATACCCATGAGGCCGCGGTGGACCGCCAGTTCGGCCCGCAGGCCGCCGCCTATCTGACCAGCACCGTCCACGCGCAAGGCGCCGACCTGCGGCAACTGGCCGACATCGCCCGCGAGCATCCCCGGGCGCGCGTGCTGGACCTGGGGTGCGGCGGCGGCCACGTCAGCTTCACCGTGGCGCCGCTGGTGGCTCACGTCACCGCCTATGACCTGTCGCAGCGGATGCTGGACGTGGTGGCGGACGAGGCGGCGCGGCGCGGGCTGTCCAACCTGTCGACCTGCCGCGGCAAGGCCGAACGCCTGCCCTTCGCGGATGAGGAGTTCGACCTGGTGCTGTGCCGGTACTCGACCCACCACTGGTCCGACCCCGGACTGGCCATGCGCGAGGCGCTGCGGGTGCTCAAGCCGCGCGGCACGGCGGTCTTCGCGGACGTGGTCTCGCCCGGCCAGGCGCTGCTCGACACCTGGCTGCAGACCATCGAAGTGCTGCGCGACACCTCGCACGTGCGCGACTACTCGGCGTCGGAATGGACGCGCATGCTGAGCGAGGCCGGTTTCGTGCCTCGCAGCTGGACGCCGCGGCGGCTGCCGCTGGAGTTCTCGTCGTGGGTGGCGCGCATGCGCACGCCCGACACGCTGGTCGCGGCGCTGCGGCACATGTCCGCCATCGCGCCCGAGCCGGTGCGGCGCTATTTCCAGGTGCAGGAGGACGGCTCGTTCACCAGCGACACGCTGACGATCGTGGCCGCCAAGCCCTGTTTTGCCTCGCTGCCCGAATCCGGGTGCGCGGTGTAGCGTCCCACTGCCGCGGCTTTGCCGCCGCATCGGCCCGCGAGTCAGCGGGCCCGCACGGCGGCCTGGCCGATATCCGCCGGGCTGCGTTCGCAATACGCCTGGAACGCCTGGCGAATCCCGGCGGGCGACTCGGCGCGCCGCAGGGCCTTCTGGAAGTCGGGCTGGGAGAACAAGCGGGCCACCTCGGCCAGCATGTCCAGGTGCGTCTGGTTGGCGGGCATCGGCACGATGAGAAACAGGGCATGCATCACCGGCATGCCGGTCGCGCCGTCGAAGAAGCACGGCTGCTTCAAGCGCGCATACAGCACGTGGATGCCATCCAGCCCTTCGACGGAAGCATGCGGCACGGCGACTTCCTGCCCCAGCGCGGTCGGCCCCAGCCGCTCGCGGCGCGTCAGCGCGGCCAGGATGTTCTGGGCCGATATCTGGCATCCATTGGCCAGGCCCTGGCTGGCCACGTCGAACAGCGCATCCTTGTCCGGCACGTCCAGGTCGATGAGTACGTCCTGGTCCTTCAGCAGATCGGCGATCTTGCCCATGGTCTTCCTTTCCTGGCGGGCAGTGGCCGCCTTGCACCGCGGCGTCTTGCCCTGTTGCGGTCGATGGCCCCACGGCCAGTTCGAGCACTGTAGGCCACACCGGGCAAAAAACCTGCAAACAAGGCGTACGCAGACGTAAAGAAAACATAAACGGCGCGCATATGGGCCCGTTTCCGGGGCATATGCGCGCCGCCGATACCGCGCGTGCCGCGAGCCGGGCGGCGCGCGCCGCCCGGCCGCCGCATGCATCAGCCCAGGTTGGGCGACAGGGTGCGCCGCACGTCGTCCTCGCCGCGGCCGCTGCGGCGCGCGTAGTCTTCCACCTGGTCGTCGCCGATGACGCCCACGTTGAAGTACTGCGACTGCGGGTGGCTGAAATAGAAGCCCGACACGCTGGAAGCCGGCCACATGGCGTAGCTGTCCGTCAGGCTCATGCCCACTTCCCGCGCGTCCAGGACCTGGAACAGGTCGGTCTTGACGACGTGCTCGGGGCAGGCCGGATAACCCGGCGCGGGGCGGATGCCCACGTACTTCTCGGCGATCATGTCCTCGTTGGACAGCGCCTCGTCGGGCGCGTAGCCCCACAGGTCTTGCCGCACGCGGGCATGCAGGCATTCGGCGAAGGCCTCGGCCAGGCGGTCGGCCAGCGACTTCAGCATGATGCCCGAATAGTCGTCCATGTCGCGCTCGAACTCGCCTTCCTTCTTCTCGATGCCCAGGCCCGCCGTGACGGCGAACAGGCCGATGTAGTCGGCCACGCCGCTGTCCTTGGGCGCGATGAAATCGGCCAGGCACTTGTTGGACACGCCCTCGCGCTTGGCGCCCTGCTGGCGCAGGTTGCGCCACGTGAACAGCACCTCGCCGCGCGACTCGTCCTTGTAGACCTCGATGTCGTCGTCGTTGACGGTATTGGCCGGATAGAAGCCGGCCACGCCGCTGGCGGTCAGCCAGCGGCCTTCTATGATGCGCTTCAACATGGCCTGGCCATCGGCCAGCACCTTGCGCGCCTGCTCGCCCACCACCTTGTCCTGCAGGATGGCGGGATACGGTCCGAACAGGCTCCAGGTCTGGAAGAACGGCCCCCAGTCGATGTAGCGCGCGATCTCGGCCAGGTCGTAGCTCTTGAACGTGCGGCGGCCGATGTACTTGGGCCGCGGCGGCGTGTAATTGGCCCAGTCGATCCGCGGGCGCTGCGCGCGCGCATCGACCAGCGACATCAGCGGCGAGGTCTTGCGGTTGGCGTGGCGGCGGCGCACGTCCTCGTATTCCTGCGCCAGCTCCGCCAGGTAGCTGGCCGACTGGTCGGACATCAGGTTGGTGGCCACGCCCACCGAACGGCTGGCGTCCGGCACGTACACCACAGGGCCGTCGTAATGCGGCGCGATCTTCACGGCGGTGTGGACGCGGCTGGTGGTGGCGCCGCCGATCAACAGCGGCATGCGGCGTTCGCGGAAATAGTCGTCGCGCTGCATCTCGGCGGCCACGTAGGCCATCTCTTCGAGGCTGGGCGTGATCAGGCCGGACAGGCCGATGATGTCGGCCTGCTCTTCCTTGGCCTTGTCGAGGATCTGCGCGCAGGGCACCATCACGCCCATGTTGACGACCTCGAAGTTGTTGCACTGAAGCACCACGGACACGATGTTCTTGCCGATGTCGTGCACGTCGCCCTTGACCGTGGCGATGACGATCTTGCCCTTGGCGCGCACGTCGCCGCCCGCCGCGGCGATCTGGCGCTTCTCTTCCTCGATGAACGGAATCAGGTGGGCCACGGCCTGTTTCATCACGCGCGCCGACTTCACCACCTGCGGCAGGAACATCTTGCCCGCGCCGAACAGGTCGCCGACCACGTTCATGCCATCCATCAGCGGGCCTTCGATCACCTCGATCGGACGGCCGCCGCGCGCCTCGATCTTCCGGCGCACCTCTTCGGTGTCCTCGACGATGAACGCGGTGATGCCGTGCACCAGCGCGTGAGACAGGCGCTGCTCGACCTCGGCGCTGCGCCACGCCAGGTCCTCTTCCTTCTTGGCGCCAGACCCCTTGATGGTGTCGGCGAACTGCACCAGGCGCTCGGTGGGCGTGCGCTCATCGGCGGCATCGACGCGGCCCACGGGCTCGGCGCGGTCCAGCACCACGTCCTCCACCAGGTCGCGCAGCTGCGGCGACAGGTCGGCGTACACGCCCAACTGGCCCGCGTTGACGATACCCATCGTCAGGCCTTCGGTGATCGCGTAGTACAGGAAGACCGTGTGGATGGCCTCGCGCATCGGCTCGTTGCCGCGGAACGAGAAGCTGACGTTCGAGATGCCGCCCGAGATGCGCGCGTGCGGCAGGTTCTTGCGGATCCACGCCACGCCGTCGATGAAATCCATCGCGTAGTGATTGTGCTCGTCGATGCCGGTGGCGACCGCGAACACGTTGGGATCGAAGATGATGTCTTCAGGCGCGAAGCCTTCTTCCTCGACCAGGATGCGGTAGGCGCGGCCGCAGATCTCCTTGCGGCGCGCGAGCGTGTCGGCCTGGCCCAGTTCGTCGAAGGCCATCACCACCATGGCCGCGCCGTAGCGGCGGCACAGGCGGGCATGATGGCGGAAGGGCTCCTCGCCCTCTTTCATCGAGATGGAGTTGACCACCGGCTTGCCCTGCACGCACTTCAGGCCGGTCTCGATCACCTCCCACTTGGAACTGTCGATCATCACCGGCACGCGCGCGATGTCGGGCTCGGACGCGATCAGGTTCAGGAAGCGGTGCATGCAGGCCACCGAATCCAGCATGGCCTCGTCCATGTTGATGTCGATGATCTGCGCGCCGTTCTCGACCTGCTGGCGGGCCACGGCCAGCGCCTCGTCGTATTTCTCTTCGCGGATCAGGCGCGCGAACATCTTGCTGCCCGTCACGTTGGTGCGCTCGCCCACGTTGACGAACAGGGTCTCTTCGTCGATGTTCAGCGGTTCCAGTCCCGACAGGCGCGTCTTCACGGCCACCTCGGGCACGGCGCGCGGCGTGAGCACCCGCACCTTCCTGGCGATCTCGCGGATGTGGTCGGGCGTGGTGCCGCAGCAGCCGCCCGCCATGTTGACCAGGCCCGCGCGCGCGAACTCTTCCAGCAGCGCCGAGGTATCGGCCGGGGTCTCGTCGAAACCCGTCTCGGCCATGGGATTGGGCAGGCCGGCGTTGGGATAGACGCAGACGTAGGTGTCGCAGATCTTGGACAGCTCGGCCACGTAGGGGCGCATCAGCGCCGCGCCCAGCGCGCAGTTCAGGCCGATGGTGACGGGACGCGCGTGGCGCACCGAATTCCAGAAGGCCTCGACGGTCTGGCCCGACAGGATGCGGCCCGAGGCGTCGGTCACGGTGCCCGAGATCATCACGGGCAGGCGCACGCCGCGCTGCTCGAACACTTCCTCGGTGGCGAAGATGGCCGCCTTGGCGTTGAGCGTGTCGAAGATGGTTTCGATCAGCACGATGTCGATGCCGCCGTCGAGCAGGCCATCGAGCTGCTCGATGTAGGCCGCGCGCAGCTCGTCGAACGTGACGTTGCGCGCGCCGGGATCGTTCACGTCCGGCGAGATGGAGGCCGTCTTGGGCTGCGGACCCAGGGCGCCGGCCACGAAACGCGGGTGCTCGGGCGTGCTGTAGCGGTCGCAGGCTTCGCGCGCCAGTTGCGCCGATACCTTGTTCAGTTCGTAGGCCAGCTCCGGCAGGTCGTAGTCGCCCTGCGCGATGGACGTGGCGCCGAAGGTGTTGGTCTCGATGACGTCGGCGCCCGCTTCCAGGTACTGGCGGTGGATCTCGGAGATGACGTCGGGCCGCACCAGCGACAGCAGTTCGTTGTCGCCCTTGAGGTCCTTGTGGTGCTCGGCGAAGCGCGTGCCGCGGAAATCGGATTCGGTCAGCTTGTAACGCTGGATCATCGTGCCCATCGCGCCATCCAGGATCAGGATGCGCTTGTCCAACTGGCGAACGAACTCGGCGCCATGCGTGTAGGCGGACAAAGGATAGGGCATGCGGGGGTATGACACGGCGGATCCTGCGGGAAATGCGGCGGCGCGCGAGATGACGGACTTGTATCCGCATTTTAACGGTCCTGGCCGGCGGCGCCTCGAACAGGACCGCGGACGCTACCCTGCACGCAGCACTCCCCTGCCGGTCCGCGTGCCCACAACCCATCACTGGAACACCAAGCAGATGCCCCATCCCCGCCCCCTGCCCGCCGATGTGGAAGCCGATTTCGTCGCCCTGGCGATCCAGGGCCGCAAGGCGCGCGAGGCCAGCGACGTCGAGACGGCCGAACGTTTCTACCTGGAAGCGTGGGACGCCATCCCCGATCCCAAGCTGGCGTACGACCACGCCGCCACCACCGCGGTCGCCATGACCGAGTTCTACCGCGACATCGGCCAGGTCGACAAAGCCCGCCCCTGGCTGGCGCTGGCCCGCGAGGCCTACGGCCCCGGCCCCGAGGTGCACACCGAATTCCTGGCCGCCACCGTGCATTACGCCGCCAGCGAGTTCGATGAGGCCTATGCCCTGTTCGACGAGGTGTACGAGCAATTCGACCGCCGCCCGTTCAAGGGCGAAGATCCGGCCTATCTGTCGTTCTACCTGGACCGCGCGGCCGCCATCCGGGAAGGCCGCACGCCGGTGGACCCCACGCCCGTTCCCGCGGGCCCCCTGGCTGGCCTGGCCCGCGCTGGCGACGAGGACGTGCCCGACGAACTGCCCGACGACATCTACGAACAGGTCGAAGCCCTGTCCGAGGACGGCAACGACCTGATCGACGATGGCGATGCCGCCGGGGCCGAAGCCGTCTGGCGCCAGGCGCTCGCTCTGCTGCCCGAGCCCCGGGACATCTGGGAGGCATACACCTGGCTCAACGCCTCCATCGGCGAAGCGTGCTATCTCCAGGAAGACTACGAAGGCGCGGTGCAGGTGCTGTTCGATGCCCTGAATGGCCCCGAGGCGCAGGCAAATCCGTTCATCCACTACATGCTGGGCAAATCCCTGTGGAAACGCGGCGGCGATGAAGAACGCGCCATCGACGAACTGCTGCGCGCCTACATGCTGGACGGCAACGAGATCTTCGAGGGCGACGAAGAAGAAGGCCCCGCGATGCTGCGCCTGCTGATCGAACGGGATCTCATCGAGGACGACTGAGCCCTCCCGCCACGCATGCCGGGCCCGCATGCCGGGCCCGCCAGGCCCCCGCCGCGATGCGCCCGATATGTGGCAAAAATAAAACAACGACGACCAAATGCATCGCGAGGTGATACATTTGCGCCCCGAATCGGTGCTTTCGGCATGATGGTGCGCGAAAGATAAACGGGAAACAGGAAGGTTCGACGCAAGACGCGCGGCGCGTGTCCCGTCCGCCCAGCCTGTGCTGCCCCCGCAACGGTCCCCATGGCGCTTCGCCATGGCAGCCCGATACCGGCCGGTTCGATCGCGAGGACGTTTCGCGGCATGCCGGCCACCTGCCGGACAGCGCGGCCGGCCTCATTCCTGTGTCTGACGTGCGGGGTCGCGCGTCACCTCGAGGCTCATCCCATGACTTCCCGCTCCATCCTGCGCTGCGCAGGCGTCCTGGCCTGCACCGCGCCGCTGACCGCCCTGGCCCAGACGGCCGCCGAACCCGCCACCACGCAACTCGACACCATCACCGTCACCGCCTCGCGCGTGCCGACCGACGCCAGCGCGCAAGCCGTGCCCGTCTCCGTGATCAGCGCCCAGGACATCCATGCCAGCGGCGCGCGCACGCTGCAGGACGTGCTGTCCACGCAATCCAGCGTGCACGTCATCAACAACACCGGCTCCAGCGACAACGGCGTCGTCGACCTGCGCGGCTTCGGCCTGACCGGCATCAGCAACACGCTGATCCTGGTCGACGGCATCAAGCAGAACGACAACGACCTGTCCGCCCCCACGCTGGGCACGATCCCGCTGGACCAGATCGAGCGCATCGAGATCGTGCGCGGCAGCGGCGCCGTGCAATACGGCGGCGGCGCCACCGGCGGCGTGATCAACATCATCACGCGCCGCGGCTTCGAGCGTCCGATGGACGCCAGTGCCAAGTTCTCCATCGGCAACTACGGCCTGCGCCAGACCGACCTGCACGTGCAGGCCAACAACGGCAAGGTCGGCGTGCAAGCCTGGGGCCAGACGCTGCAGACCGACAATTACCGCGACAACAACCGCGAACGCCGTGCCGGCGGCGGCGGCGCGCTGACCTTCCAGCACGATACGGGCTCTGTCCGCCTGTACGCCCGCACCACCACCCAGAAGCTGGGCCTGCCCGGCCCGCGCGCCGTGGACCCGGCCACCGGCCTGAACCAGTACGAGGACGATCCGCGCGGCGCGACCTACCCGGACGACTACATCAAGAGCACCACCGAGGCCTTCGGCCTGCAGGTTCGCCAGCAGATCTGGCGCGGCACGCTGTTCGCCGACCTGAGCCAGCGCGACAAGCGCCTGTACGGCTTCACCAACGACGGCTTCGGCGACACCATCCGCCAGCAGGAACTGGAAGAGACCACGGGCAGCGTGCGCTACCAGTTGCCGTTCCAGGGCGGCCACAGCCTGGTCGTCGGCGCCGACGGCCTTTACAACCGCACCAATGCCACGCAAGAGGCCTACTACAGCTTCGCGCCCGACCAGACCTCGGCGCGCCAGCGCCAGCACTCGATCTTCGCCGAAGGCACGGTGCAGGCCACGTCCACCACCATCGTCACGCTGGGCGGCCGCCGCCAGTACGCGTCGGACGACCTGCGCGTCGAATCCGGCTTCAAGACGCCGTCGGATGAAAGCCGCCACCTGAGCGCCTGGCAATTCGCCCTGCGCCAGGAAGTCGGCGCCGGCTTCAGCGCCTACGGCAAGATCGGCCGCAGCTTCCGCCTGGCCAACGCCGACGAGCTGTTCATGCTGCAGGATCCCCTGAAGCCGCAGACGTCCACCGACAAGGAACTGGGCGTGCTGTGGTCGCGGGGCGCCTCCAGCGCGCGCCTGGCCTGGTTCCAGTCCGACCTGAAGAACGAGATCCAATACAACCCGCTGACGTTCGCCAACGTCAACCTGGACCCCACGCGCCGCCAGGGCATCGAACTGGAAGGCCGCTACGCCGTCACCCCCGGCATCACGCTGGACGGCAACGTGACCTGGACCGAAGCCAAGTTCCGTTCCGGCACTTATGCCGGCGTGGATCTGGCCGGCAATCGCGTGCCGCTGGTGCCCGAATGGCTGGCCAACGCCGGTGTGACGTGGCGTGCAACCGACGCGCTGTTCCTGGGCGCCTCCGCGCAATACGTGGGCAGCTCGCGCATGGACAACGACCAGGCCAACCAGTTCAAGACCAAGATCGGCGACTACGTGCTGTTCAACGCCCGCGCCGGCTACCGCTTCACGCGCAACGTCGAAGCCACGCTGGCCGTGAACAACCTTTTCGACCGCGACTACGCCACCTACGGCATCCGCGGCACGGACGCCTCGTTCATGCCCCTGGGCCCCACGGGACGCTATAACCTGTACCCGGGCATGGGACGCAACGTGATGGCCTCGCTGACCGTGCGTTATTGATGGTCGGGCGGGCTGGAGTCAGGCATGAAGCGACCGCTTGGCAGCTTCATGCTTTTACGAACCCGTCACAGGGGGCGAAGGGGACCTGACGCATGAGTTTCCTCAGTGGTCGCCACACGTTCCGCGCATTGAAAGGCATCTTGAAAACTCCCGCCGATCAGCGGGCGCGTTTCACCGCCAACCGTTTGGCAAACTCACGCCTCACCGAGGGCCTGGCCGCGACCTGCCGAAACACCCTCCCGGCCGCCGCTCTAACGATGGCGCTGGCTTTCAACGCCGCCGCCCAGCCCACGCCCCGGCCTGCGGCCCTCATCCAGGTCCGCGACGACGCCGGCAACACGGTCGAACTGCCCGCCCCCGCGCGCCGCGCCATCGCCCTGGCGCCGCACGCCGTGGAACTGGCCTACGAGGCCGGCGCGGGCCAGTCCCTGGCCGGCACCGTCATGGGCAGCGACTATCCGCCGCAGGCGCGCAACCTGCCCCAGGTGGGCGATGGCCTGCGGCCCGACCCCGAACGCGTCGCGGCGCTGCGGCCCGACCTGCTGATCGCCTGGCAGCCCGGCGCGCTGCGCACGCTGGCGCCGGTGCTGCAATCCCAAAAGCCGGCCGTGTACGTCAGCGACCCGCGTTCGCTGGACGACATCCCCCTGACGCTGGAACGCTTCGGCATCCTGTTCGGCACCCAGCCGATCGCACGGGACCGCGCGCAGGCGTTGCGCAGGCGCCTGGACGCCCTGACCGAACGCTATGCCGGCAAGCCGCCCGTGCGCGTCTTCATCCAGGCCGGCGCCAACCCGGTGTATGCCCTGGGCGACACCGGCATCATCGGCGACGCGCTGCGCCGCTGCGGCGCCGTCAACGCCTTCGCCGACGCGGGACGCGCCGCCCTGCAGGTCTCGGTGGAAAGCGTGCTGGCCCGCCAGCCCGATGTCATCGTCGCCGGCGTCGGCAGCCCCGCCGAAGCCGAGGCATTCCGCCGCACCTGGCAATCCTCCGGCGTGGCCGCGGCCCGCAACGGCCACCTGTACACCCTGGACGCCGACGCCCTGTACCGTCCCACCGGCAGGCTGGTCGACGCTGTCGAAACCCTCTGCGCCCGCATCGACGCCGCCCGGTCCCGCCGGCCCAACCCGCCGGGTGGTCTATGATGGCGGGATACCGACCCTGAACCGCGCCGGCCGCCTGACGCCAGGCCGCGGCGCCTGATCCGCACAGTCATGACCACCGCAGACACTCTGAGCATCGCCGGCCGCGAGTACGACTCGCGCCTCATCGTGGGCACCGGCAAGTACAAGGATTTCGAACAGACCCGCGCCGCCCTGGACGCCAGCGGCGCGCAGATCGTCACCGTGGCCATCCGCCGCACCAACCTGGGCCAGAACCCCGGTGAGCCGAATCTGCTGGACTACGTCCCGATGTCGAAGTTCACCCTGCTGCCCAACACCGCCGGCTGCTTCACCGCCGACGACGCCGTGCGCACGCTGCGCCTGGCGCGCGAGTTGCTGGACGGCCACGACTTGGTGAAACTGGAAGTGCTGGGCGATTCGCACACCCTGTTCCCCAACATGCCCGAAACCCTGAAGGCCACCAGGACGCTGGTCGACGAAGGCTTCAAGGTCATGGTCTATTGCGCCGACGACCACATCCAGGCCCGCATGCTGGAAGACATGGGCGCGGTCGCCATCATGCCGATGGCTTCGCTGATCGGCTCGGGCATGGGCATCCTCAATCCCTGGAACCTGCGCCTGATCATCGACCAGATCAAGGTGCCGGTGCTGGTCGACGCCGGCGTGGGCACGGCGTCGGACGCCACCATCTCCATGGAGCTGGGCTGCGACGGCGTGCTGATGAACAGCGCCATCGCGCATGCGCAGAATCCCGTGCTGATGGCCGGCGCCATGAAGAAGGCCGTCGAATCCGGCCGCGAGGCCTTCCTGGCCGGCCGCATGCCCAGGAAGCTGTACAGCGCCATCCCCAGCTCGCCGACCGAAGGCCTGATCACCGCGACCAAGCAATGAGCCACTCCCCGTCCACCGGGCGCCGTATCCCGCACGCGCTTTCCATCGCCGGGGTCGATCCCTCGGGCGGCGCCGGCGTGCTGGCCGACGTCAAGGCCATGAGCGCCCTGGGCGCCTACGGCTGCGCCGTCATCGCCGCCCTCACCGCGCAGAACACCCAGGGCGTCACCGGCATCTCGCCCGTGCCGCCCGCCTTCGTGGCCCAGCAGATCGACACGCTGTTCGCCGACGTGCGCATCGACGCCGTCAAGATCGGCATGCTGGGCCAGCAGCCCGTCATCGTCACCGTGGCCGAGCGCATGGCGCGCTGGACGCCCACGCACGTCGTGCTTGATCCCGTCATGGTCGCCAAGAGCGGCGACCTGCTGCTGGAACGCGAAGCCGTCGGCGCCATGCGCGAGGCCCTGCTGCCGCAGACCACCCTGCTGACGCCCAACCTGCCCGAGGCCGGCGTGCTGCTCGAAGAGCGCCCCGTCGAGACCATCAAGGAAATGCGCCGCGTGGCCGAGCGCCTGCGCAACAAGATGGCGCATTCCGGCCAGCGCTGGGTCATGCTCAAGGGCGGCCACCTGCCCGGCGAAGCCGCCATCGACCTGCTGCACGACGGCGACCGCATGATCGAACTGGCGGCGCCCCGCCTGGAAACACGCAACACCCACGGCACCGGCTGCACCCTGTCCGCCGCGCTGGCCGCTTTGCTGCCGCAATGCGAGGACGTGCCCGAAGCCGCCCGCCGCGCCAAGGCCTACCTGACCGAAGCCATCCGCCACGCCGACCGCCTGGGGATCGGCGGCGGACACGGCCCGGTGCATCATTTCCACGCATGGTGGTAACGGCAACCCAGCCGGTACTACAATGGCCCGCGACATTCACCCCCGCCTCTCAGTCATGAACGCCTCAACTCTGCCCGACGTAGAACACGCCCGTTTCAACATGGTGGAACAGCAGATCCGCCCCTGGGACGTGCTCGACACGAAGGTTCTGGACGCCCTGTTCGCGGTGCGCCGCGAACTGTTCGTGCCACCCGCGCTGCGCGCCCTGGCCTTCTCCGACGTCGAACTGCCGCTCGAGATCAACGCGGTCGATACGCGTGAAACCATGCTGGCGCCTCGCGTCGAGGCGCGCCTGGCCCAGGAACTGCGCCTGCAACCCAGCGACTGCGTGCTGGAGATCGGCACCGGCTCGGGCTACCAGGCCGCCCTGCTGGGCCACCTGGCCCAACAGGTCACCTCGGTCGAGATCGACAGCCGCCTCGCTGCGTTCGCCCAGCAGAACCTGCAGATGAACAACGTCGGCAACGTCAAGGTCGAGACCGGCGATGGCCGCAATGGCTGGGGCTCCACCGAATTCGACGCCATCCTGGTCACCGGCTCGGTGCCCTCCGTGCCCGACGCGCTGAAGTACCAGCTGCGCGTGGGCGGCCGCATGGTCGTCGTGGTCGGCCAGGCGCCGGTGATGACCGCCTGCCGCATCACCCGCACCACCGCCGCCAGCTTCGAAACCGTCAATCTCTTCGAAACCGTGATCAAGCCGCTGCGCGGCACCGCGGTGTCCCAGTTCAAGTTCTGACGAATGCGCGCCTTCCCGCTTGCGGCCTTCCTGCTTTGTTGCGGCGCCGCAAGTGAAGGCGCGAACGCGCAGGACCTCATGCAGGTCTGGCAGCAGGCATTGGGCAGCGACCCGGTCTACGCCTCGGCCCGCGCGGCCTATCGTGCCGGGCTCGAACAACTGCCGCAAGCGCGCGCCGATCTGCTGCCGGCCATCAGCGCCGAGGTTGGCGGGGCCTACCAGTCCACGCACTCCACCCGTGGCTTCACGGCCTACGACGGCACGCGCGCCAACTGGGCGCTGGTGCTGACGCAGCCGCTGTTCGACTGGAATCGCTGGCAGCGCTACGAGCAATCCCAGCTACGCGTGGCCGACACCGAACTGCAATTGCAGCAGTCCTTCCAGGACCTGCTGCTGCGCGTGGCCGACGCCTATTTCAACGTGCTGGCCGCCCAGGACACCCTGTCGGCCACCGAGGCCGAGAAGGCCGCCGTCGCCGAGCAACTGGCCGCGGCCCAGCGCAATTTCGAACTGGGCAACTCCACCATCGCCGACAGCTACGAGGCCCGGGCCCGCTACGACCTGGTCGTCGCCCGGGAACTCGACCTGCAGAATGCGCTGGACGTGCGCCGCGACGAACTGGCGCAGATCATCGGCACGCCGCCCGGCGCGCTGGCGGAACTGCCCTCTGGCGTGACCCTGCCCGCGCCGCAGCCCTCGCGCATCGACGAATGGTCGGGCCAGGCGGAATCCTCCGGAATCAGCGTATTGCGCGCCCAGTTGCAGACGCGCATCGCCGGCCACGACATCCAGATCGCCCGCAGCGGCCACTATCCCACCGTGAACCTGCGCGCCAGCAGCGGCAGCGCGACGGACGCACGCATGCGCCAGGGCAGCGAAGCCCCCGGCCGCCCGATCGACAACAGCGTCGGCGTCGTGCTGTCCATTCCGCTGTATTCGGGCGGCGGCGTGTCCTCGCGGGTCACCGAGAAGGTGCAACTGGAACAGAAAGCCCGGCAGGACTACCAGGCCTCGCGGCGCCAGGCCGTGCAGTCGGCCCGCCGCTACTACAGCGGCGTCACCTCGGGCCTGGCGCGCATCCGGGCGCTGGAGGCGGGCGAACGCTCAAGCCGCCAGGCGGTCGAGGCCAACCGTATCGGCTACGAGGTGGGGGTACGCATCAACCAGGACGTACTGGACGCGCAGCAGCAGTTGTACGCCACCCAGCGCGATCTGGCGCAAGCCCGCTATGGCACGCTGCTGGATGGATTGCGTTTGAAAGCAGCCAGCGGCATCCTGGCCGAAAGCGACCTGGATGCGGTGAATCGGTTGCTGCGGCTGCCGAAACCGTAAGGGCGTGTTCAAGGGCAGTGCCGGCGGGGGTCTGGCAAAACACCTGTCACGGCGCCGACATTCCGTTATTTTGATCTTGCATTGTAGAAAAATTAGTGGAATTATAAAAAAACACTAACTTCCCTAATTTCCATACACATGGACCCCATCATCAATCCCTATGCGCCCGGCGCCGGCAGCCCGCCGCCCGAACTTGCGGGACGGGATGACATTCGCGAAAAAGTCCGTGTGTGCTTAGAACGACTAAAGCTTGGCAGACAAGCCAAAAGCGTATTGCTGCTCGGCCTCCGAGGCGTCGGAAAGACCGTCCTGCTGGATCAGATGCGCACCGATGCGGAAGGCCGAGCAGTGCAGACAGTTCGCATCGAAGCTCCAGAAAACAAATCGTTGCCGGCGCTTCTGGCGCCACAACTCCGCTTGGCGCTGCTGCGCTTGAGCAGAGTAGACGCCGCCAAAGACTACGCCATCAGAGGACTGCGGGCGCTCACAGGTTTTGCAAAGCGGCTCAAGGTGTCATTTGCCGACATCGAAGTTGGCTTTGATTACGAGTCCGAACCAGGCCTCGCCGACAACGGAGACTTGGAAGGAGACCTTGCTGCGCTGCTGGAGCAAGTTGGCCGAGCGGCTAGGGCTGCGGATACCGTGGTCGCGATGTTCGTTGACGAACTCCAATACGTCCCGGAAGAGCAGCTTGCAGCGTTGATCTCGGCACTCCACCGATGCGCACAACAGAAATTGCCCGTTACCTTGGTCGGAGCGGGTTTACCACAGCTACGCGGCCGCATGGGCGAGGCCAAGTCCTACGCTGAAAGACTGTTCGATTTTGCCGAGATTGGCGCGCTGAACGACGCCGATGCGGCGTTGGCGATCACTCTGCCAGCCAAGGAAGAAGGCGTCGACATTGACCCAGCCGCAGTGGCTGCAATCATTAGAGAAACCCAAGGCTATCCCTACTTCCTGCAGGAGTGGGGAAAGTGTGCATGGGAGGTCGCCGATGCAAGTCCGATTTCTGCAGAGGATGTCGAAATAGCGTCTCGTGAGGCCATCGCCGCATTGGATGAAAGTTTCTTCCGCGTTCGCTTTGATCGTCTCACGCCGGCAGAGAAGAAGTATTTACGCGCCATGGCGGAACTGGGACCTGGCCCTCACAGGTCTGGCGACATCGCACAAAAACAAGGGAAAGCCGTTGCGGCCTTTGGGCCCGTCCGAAGCACCCTGATCGCCAAGGGCATGATCTGGAGTCCGACTCATGGGGACACCGCTTTTACTGTCCCCCTATTCGATGAGTTCATGAAGCGCATCATGCCTGGCGATGCATGACCCCCCATGAAGACCTCATATAGCCAAGGACGTTTTGAACGACCTTGGCGCCCTATGCCTGCCGGATCTTCTTCAACAGCGCCGTCGTCGAGCGCTCGTGCTCGAACGCAATCGCCACCGCCTTGCCGCCCCAGCTTTCCACCAGGCGGGTTTCGGGCAGCTTGGCCATGTCGTAGTCGCCGCCCTTGACGATGATGTCGGGGCGCAACTGGCCGATCAGCGCTTCGGGCGTGTCTTCGTGGAAAGACGTCACCAGGTCGACGCAGCCCAGGGCCGCCAGCAGCGCGGCTCGGTCGGCCTCGGCATTGAGCGGCCGGTCGCTGCCCTTGCCCAGGCGGCGCACCGAATCATCGGTGTTCACGGCCACGATCAGCGTGGCGCCCAGTTGGGCGGCCTGATCGAGATAGGTGGCATGGCCCCGATGCAGGATGTCGAACACCCCGTTGGTGAAGACCAGCGGACGCGGCAGATGCGCGACGGCCGCGATGACGGCGTCGCGGGACAGGACTTTGGTATCGAAACGGGCAGGCATGCCGGGCATTCTACGCGGCTGCCGCCGCCCCGGGGACGACGGCGAACCCGCTGCGATCAGGTGGCCAGGATGATGCCGCTGTCGTCGGCATCCTTGCCGCCGGGCATGCGGCCCATGACTTCCTTCCGGTAACGGTTCAGATCCTTCACCGTCTCGAAATTGCGGTCCAGCAGCTTGGACAGGATGTGCAGGATGCGGCTGGCCACGCGGTTTTCCCAGCCGTTGTCGAAACGGATCTGGGTGTCCAGCCAGTGCTCGAGCCAGCCCGGCTCGGGCAGGCGCGACTGCACGGTGTCGTTCGGGAACAAGGCCTTGTTCACGTGCAGGTTGGTCGGGTGCATGGCCTGCGCGGTGCGGCTGGCCGACGCCATCAGCACGCCGATCTTGGCGAACGACTGGCGCGCGGAGACGCTGACCGGCTCGCCACGGTCGTGCAGGGCACGGCGCATGTACTGCAGGTAGGCGCCGGCGTGGCGCGCTTCATCGGTGGCGATGGTGCGGTAGATGGCCTTGATGACCGGCTCGGTGTGCCAGTCGGCGGCGCAGCGGTACCAGTGGTTCAGGCGGATCTCGCCGCAGAAGTGCAGCATCAGCGTTTCCAGCTCGGGGGCCGGGTCGAACTCGAAGCGCACCTTGTGCAGTTCTTCTTCGGTCGGCACCAGGTCGGGGCGGAAACGGCGCAGGTACTCCATCAGCACCAGCGAATGTTTCTGTTCTTCGAAGAACCAGACCGACATGAACGCGCAGAAGTCGCTGTCGCTGCGGTTGTCTCGCAGGAACATCTCGGTGGCCGGCAACGCCGCCCACTCGGTGATGGCGTTCATCTTGATGGTCTGGGCCTGATCTTCCGTCAGCTTGCTGCGGTCGAAGTCATCCCAGGGGATGTCGGAAGCCATGTTCCAACGGACGGCTTCCATGGTTTTGAAGAGTTCAGGATAAAGCATGATTGATGGGCCCTTTATGGGTTTCCGCTCGGTATGGGCTCGCGCCGCTCAGTGCGTACAGGAGAGAGGAGCGCGCGGACGGCGCACCGTACACAAGGCGATCTTAATAAGGCTCATTTGACGCCAGGTTACGAGAAACTGTAATGACAGTTTAATGACAAAAACATGACCGAGACGTCCCCAAGTGTGTAATTACCGTGTCAGCGCCCAGAGCGCCACGGCGATTGCCAATGCCAGGACCGCCGTCAAGGCCGTCAGCAGGCGGTTGCCCGCCTCCTGGGCCACCCTCAATCGTTGCGTTTCCCGCAACAATTCGGGGCCGACGTCGGGCCGGTTGAGCCTGTCGTGAATCAGACGAGGCAAAGCCGGCAGCATCTGCGACCATTGCCCGGCTTCTTTGGCCAGGTTCTTGCGCAGTCCATCGAGACCCACCCGCTGATACATCCAGCGTTCCAGATAGGGCTTGGCCGTTTTCCAGAGATCCAGGTCCGGATCCAGTTGGCGGCCCAGCCCTTCCACATTGAGCAGGGTCTTTTGCAACAATACCAGTTGCGGCTGGATTTCGACATTGAAGCGCCGCGAAGTCTGGAACAGGCGCAGCAGCACCTGGCCCAGCGATATCTCGGACAGCGGACGGTCGAAATACGGTTCGCAGACCGCCCGGATGGCCCCTTCGAGCTGTTCCTCGCGGGTATCGGGCGGCACCCAGCCGGATTCTATGTGCAATTGCGCCACGCGCCGGTAATCGCGGTGGAAAAAGGCCAGGAAATTCTGCGCCAGATAGTTTTTGTCGAATTCCGACAACGATCCGACGATGCCGAAGTCCAGCGCGATGTAGCGGCCCAGCGTGCGCGGGTCGTCGGACACGTAGATGTTGCCCGGGTGCATGTCGGCGTGGAAGAAGCCGTCGGTGAACACCTGGGTGAAGAAGATCTCGACGCCGCTGCGCGCCAGCAAGGGGATGTCGATGCCGGCCGCACGCATGCGGTCGATCTGCCCGACCGGAATGCCGTACATGCGCTGCATGGTGAACACCGTGCTGGCCGTGTACTCCCAGATGACTTCGGGCACGATCAGCATGTCGCCACGGCCCGTCTCGGGGCCGAAATTGCGGCGCAGCTGGCTGCAATTCGAAGCCTCGCGCACCAGGTCCAGCTCGTCGTGCAGGTACTGGTCGAACTCGCTCACCACCTCGCGCGGCTTCAGGCGCCGGCCGTCGGGGCCGATGCGCTCGATGATGCCGGCCACCATGCGCATCAGCGCCATGTCCTTGTCGATGACGTCGAGCATGCCCGGGCGCAGCACCTTGACGGCGACTTCGCGGCCGTCGTGCAGTACGGCGAAGTGCACCTGCGCGATCGAGGCGGACGCCACGGGATCGATGTCGAACTGCGCGAACAGCTGGTGCGGCGGCGCGCCCAGCGCGGCCTCGATGCTGGCCGCGGCCTGCGCCGACGGGAACGGCGGCACGCGGTCCTGCAGCAGCGCCAGCTCGTTGGCGATGTCCATCGGGATCAGGTCGCGCCGGGTGGACAGCACCTGGCCGAACTTGACGAAGATGGGACCCAGCGACTCCAGCGCCTGGCGCAGGCGTTGGCCGCGCGGCGCACGCGGGCGGGTGCCCAGGCGAATCACGCGCAGCACCAGCGTGGCCACCGGATGGTTCAGGCTGGACAGGACCAGGTCGTCCAGTCCGTAGCGGAAGGCGATGAACAGAATGCGGATCAGGCGGGGCAGGATCGGCAACATGACGTCAGGCTCCCCGCCTGGCGGCCAGGCGCGCGTCCAGTTCGGCGATACGGCGCTGCAACGCGTCGGTATCGGCCTGCAGCGCAGCCTGGTCCTGCCGCCACTGGTCCAGCAGCGGCTTGCCCGCCAGCACGGGCTGCTCTTCGGTCAGGTATTCGGACACGTTGGCCGCCAGCCGCTGGCCGGCGTTGCGCAGGCCGGTCGTCAGCAGGCGGGCGCCCGATGCCAGCCGCGTGGCCGGGATGTCGCCCACCACGCGCGCCAGATCGCCCTCGGCGTCCCAGCGCAGGTCGCGGGCCAGGTCGGCCACCGCCTGCGCCAGCGCGGCATCGCCCGAGATGTGCGTGACCTCGGCGAAATCCGGCCTGCCGGCAAGCAGGCGGTCGGGCCGCAGCTTGTCCGACTGCAAGGTCAGCGTGACGTCGGGCACGATGGCGTCGTCGGCCGACCCCACGGTGCCATCGGTGGAGATGGTCAGCGAAACCGTCTGGCCCGCCAGGACGAAACGCGCGGTCTTGCCGGCGTGCCGGGACAGGCGCTCACGCGCCCAGGGCTCACGGCCCGTCAGGGCATTGAGCGCACCCGCGGCCAGGCGCGGCAAAGTGGGCAGGGCGGAAAAAGGCGACATGGTTTCGATCGAGTGGCCACGTGCGGCCGGCAGAGGCAAACCGGCAGTTTACCGGGTTCGCCCGTAC
The DNA here is from genome assembly GCF_900078705.1 of Bordetella ansorpii. Lineage (GTDB taxonomy): Bacteria > Pseudomonadota > Gammaproteobacteria > Burkholderiales > Burkholderiaceae_B > Bordetella > Bordetella ansorpii_A. The sequence goes on along the minus strand of NZ_FKIF01000002.1, from coordinate 1,056,982 downwards.
CGCCCGAATGCCCCGGGCCGCCAGGCGCCCGCCATGAAAAACCGGCCTCGAGGGCCGGTTCGACACTGCGGGCCGCCGGCGCTGCCGGCGGGGGCAGCGATCAGCTGGCGTATTCGACGGGGATCTGCTGGATACCCGCCAGCAGCCAGCCGCCTTGCGCCGGCTTGAACAGGTTCCACACCTCTTCGAAGCGGAACGCCTCGGCGTTCGGATCTTCGCGCAGCATGCCGGAGAAGCGCACGCTGGCGAGGTGGCCGTCGGACACCGTCTCGATCCCCAGCATTTCGGCGTTCAGCAGGACCACGTCGGTCTTGTTGGCGGCGCCGGCGCGGGCTTCGAGCTGCGGCTTCAGTTCGGCGATCAGGTCGTCGGTCAGGTACTCGCGCAGGTTGGCCACGTTGCCCGTGTCCCACAGCGCCTGGATGCTGACGAATTGCTGCTTGGCCTGCTGCAGGAACGACTGGGTGTCGAAGTCGCCCGGGATGTACCAGTTGCCGTCTTCGCCGGCCTTGGGCAGCGTGGTGGCCGCGGCGGCGGCGGGCGCGGCGGCCGGTGCGGCGCGCAACGCCTCGCGCTGCATGGGTCGCGCTTGCGCGCTGTCGCGGTAGTTGTTGTTGCCAGCGCCCTGGAAGGCGGGACGCGGACCCGAGGCGCCGCGCAGGCGACGCACCAGGAACACGACAGCGAACACCACCAGGGCGATCAGCAGCATGCTGGCCATGAACTCGGCGAACGCGCCGCCCAGGCCCAGCGACGACAGCAGGCCCGCCAGGCCCAGGCCGACGGCCAGACCGGCGATGGGGCCCAGCCAGCGCGAAGCGCCGCTGCGCGCACCGGCCGCGGCGGCCGAACCCGCGGCAGCCGAACCGGCGGCGGCGGTGCTGCCAGCGGCAGTGGTATTGTTCGCGGCCGACGGCGGCGTGGTGGCCTGGCGCTGCTGCGTGACGTTGGACGATTGGCGGCCGACGCTGCCGCCGCCGCCCGCGCGGCGGGCTTCTGCGTCGAAGGTGGTTGCCAGCAAGGCAACGCCCGAGACGGCAATCAGCGCCGCGGCAATGAACCGGGAGATATGGATTCGGGACATTTCTGGTGTGCTCCTCGATGTGCGCCGCCCTTCCCCGCAGAAGGACCTGTCGGGCCGCGGAGCGGCCAGCGCCACTAATCTTACAAAAAACTGAATGAACCTAGAATAACGGACAATCAACGCCGCTACAAGTTCCTTTCAGTTTGTATCAACCCAGCCGCACGCCCTCGTGCAGCGCCGCTACGCCGGCGGTCAGGTTGAAATACTGCACACGCTCCAGCCCGGCCTCGCGCAGCATGCCCGCCAGCGTTTCCTGGTCGGGGTGCATGCGGATGGATTCCGCCAGATACCTGTAGCTGGCTTCGTCCTTCGCCACCTTCTTGCCCAGCCAGGGCAGCACATTGAAGGAGTACCAGTCGTAGGCCGGCGCCAGCGGCTTGGCCACGCGCGAGAACTCCAGCACCAGCAGCTTGCCGCCAGGCTTGAGCACGCGGGCCATCTCGGCCAGCGCACGATCCTTGTGGGTCATGTTGCGCAGGCCGAAAGCCACGCTGACGCGGTCGAAGTAGCCGTCGGGGAACGGCAGGCGCTCGGCGTCGCAGACGGCCACGGGCAGCAGCAGGCCGCTGTCGGCCATGCGGTCGCGGCCCACGCGCAGCATCGAATTGTTGATGTCCGTCAGCCAGACCTCGCCCGTGGGGCCGGCGCGGCGCGCGAAGGCGCGGGCCAGGTCGCCCGTGCCCCCCGCGATGTCCAGCACCCGCATGCCGGGGCGGATGGCCGCGCGGCCGATGGTGAAGGCCTTCCAGACGCGGTGCAGGCCACCGGACATCAGGTCGTTCATGACGTCGTAGCGGGAGGCCACCGAATGGAAGACTTCCGCGACCTTGCGCGCCTTTTCGTTTTCAGGGACGGATTGAAAGCCGAAGTGGGTCGTATCCTGGCCGGACGCCTTCGCGTCGGAAGATGAGGTGTTCTGCATGGTAGGGATCCCGGTTATGGTCCAATGGTAGCCGATCCGCCACGGCGCAGCGCCTGGAATATGACAGTCATTCACATACCTGAAATATTACGGCCATACTATCGCAACGTTCGCGCCGCGCCGGCGCACATCGGTATTGCTCTCATATGTCCAGCACCATACTTGTTGTCGAAGACGAACCCGCCATCCAGGAACTGATCGCCGTCAACCTGTCATTCGCCGGACACAAGGTCCTACGCGCCTTCGATGCGGAACAAGCCCAGACGCTGATCCGCGCCGAACTGCCCGACCTCATTCTCCTGGACTGGATGTTGCCCGGCACGTCGGGCCTGTCGCTGGCCCGCAAACTGCGCGAAGACGAACGTACCCGCACCGTTCCCGTCATCATGCTGACGGCCAAGGGTTCCGAACAAGACAAGGTCGATGGCCTCGAAGCCGGCGCCGACGACTACATCACCAAGCCGTTCTCTCCCAAAGAGCTGATGGCCCGCATCAAGGCCGTGCTGCGCCGCCGCGCGCCGCAGCTCACCGACGACATCATCGACGTCGCCGGCCTGAAGCTGGATCCGGTCACGCACCGCCTGTCGGGCAATGCCCAGCAGTTGCAGATCGGCCCCACGGAATTCCGCCTGCTGCACTTCTTCATGACGCACCCCGAGCGCGTGTTCTCGCGTTCGCAACTGCTCGACCAGGTGTGGGGCGACCACGTCTTCGTGGAGGAACGCACCGTCGACGTGCACATCCGCCGCCTGCGCAAGGCGCTGGAACCCAGCGGCCACGACGCCCACGTCGAGACCGTGCGCGGCAGCGGCTACCGCTTCACCGCCCAGCTGCCGGCGCGCTGACCCCTCAAGATGGTCTGGCTGCGCACGCTGTCGCTGGTCGCCTTCTGGGCGGCCCTTTCGGCGCTTGCCGAATGGCTGCTGGGCGATCCGGCAGGTTGGGTCTTGTTCAGCGTGTCGGTGTCCTCCGTCCTGCTGTGGCGCAGTTGGCGCATGCAACGCGTTTCCCATTGGGCCCATCATCCCGAGACCTCGCCGCCCCTCGGCGTGGGCGCCTGGGATGACATCCTCGCCCCGCTCTATCGGCACCTACGCGTGCGCGCGCGCGACCTGGCCGATACGCGCGACGCCATGCAAAGCATGCTGGCGGCGGCGCAGGCCCTGCCCGATGGCGTGGTCACGCTGAACGAAGACTTCCAGATCGACTGGTGCAACCGCATGGCGCGCCGCCACCTCGGCCTGCGCCTGCCGGCCGACCGCGGCAGCAACCTGCTGAACCTGCTGCGTTCGCCCGAGTTCGTCGCCTACGCGCACAGCAACGACTGGCCCGAGCCCATCCTGCTGCGCCTGACGCAGAATGGCCAGGAACGGGTCATGATGATCCAGTTGACGTCCTACGCCAGCGACCAGCGCCTGCTGATCTCCCGCGACGTCACGCAGATCGAGAAGCTCGAGACCACGCGCCGCGACTTCGTGGCCAACGTCTCGCACGAACTGCGCACGCCGCTGACCGTGCTGTCCGGCTTCCTGGAAACCTTGCGCGACATGCCCGCGGACGCCCTGCCCGCCGCGCAGCGCGACCAATACGTCGGCATGATGCACGAGCAGGCCCAGCGCATGCAGGCCATCGTCGAGGACCTGCTGACCCTGTCCACGCTCGAATCCTCGCCCAGCGCCGATCCCGTGGCGGTCGACATGACCGAAATGCTGCAAAAGGCCCGGGAACAGATCGAAGCGCTGTCGGGCGGGCGGCACACTTTCGAATGGCACCTCGACGGCAACCTGCACCTGCTGGGCAGCAGCAGCGAACTGGCCTCGGCCGTGGCCAACCTGCTGACCAACGCCGTGCGCTACACCCCCGATGGCGGCCGCATCACCGTGCGCTGGGAACAGGACGAGGAAGGCTCGGCCCGCTACAGCGTGCAGGACACCGGCATCGGCATCCCGGCGCGCCACATCCCCCGCCTGACCGAACGCTTCTACCGCGTCGACCGCGGCCGCTCGCGCGCGGTGGGCGGCACCGGCCTGGGCCTGGCCATCACCAAGCACATCGCCATGCGCCACGACGCGGCGCTGCACATCGAAAGCGAGCCTGGCAAGGGCAGCCTCTTCTCGCTGCGCTTCCCGGCGGAGCGCGTGGCCCGCAACGGCTGAACCCCTCCGCCGCCGGCCTCGCACCGCGAGGCCGTTTTCTTTGCGGGCATCGCGTCCAGACCTGCGTCCCTGCGTGGAACCGCGCCGCCGGGGCGCCCGGCTTCCCGTCGCGCGCCCCCAAGGGCAAACCCTGATTCGCCACACCGCCGCCAGGGCCTTTTGCGTCGCAGCACGCCAAGTGGTCCACAATGTGAAATCAATCTCAATCCGCATGAGGGCCCGGCAGCCATGGCCAAGATCGTCCTGTTCGAGAACATCCATCCCAGCGCGCGCGCCGTCTTCCAGGCGGCCGGCTACACCGACATCGTCGCGCATGCCGCGTCGCTGCCGCCCGCCGAGCTGCCCGCAGCCATGCGAGGCGCCGAAGTCGTCGGCATCCGCTCGCGTACCCAACTGGATGCCGAACTGCTGTCTTCGCCCGACCTGCGCGTGGTGGGCTGCTTCTGCATCGGCACCAACCAGGTCGACCTGGACGCCGCCATGCAACGCGGCGTGCCGGTGTTCAACGCCCCCTTCTCCAACACCCGTTCGGTGGCCGAACTGGTGCTGGGCGAGGCCATCCTGCTGCTGCGCCGCATCCCCGAAAAGAATGCGCGCGTGCACGCCGGCCACTGGGACAAGACCGCCGCCGGCGCGTTCGAGGCCCGCGGCAAGACGCTGGGCGTGGTCGGCTACGGCAACATCGGCTCGCAGATCGGCACGCTGGCCGAGGCGGTCGGCATGCGCGTGGTGTTCTTCGACGTCGAGGCCAAGCTGCCGCTGGGCAACGCCCGCGCCGCCGGCTCGCTGGACGATCTGCTGCAGCAGGCCGACGTGGTCACGCTGCATGTGCCCGGCGGCAAGTCGACCGAGAACATCATGAATGCCGAGACGATGGCGCGCATGCGCCGCGGCGCCATCCTGATCAACGCCTCGCGCGGCACCGTGGTCGACCTGCCCGCGCTGCGCGATGCGCTGCAATCCGGCCACCTGGCCGGCGCCGCGCTCGACGTGTTCCCGGTCGAGCCCAAGAGCGCCGACGAGCCGCTGTCCAGTCCGCTGGTCGGCATGCACAACGTGATCCTGACGCCGCACATCGGCGGCAGCACGCAGGAATCGCAGGAAGCGATCGGCCGCGAAGTGGCCGAGAAGCTGGTGCGCTACCTCCAGGCGGGCACGACCAAGACGGCGGTGAACTTCCCCGAACTGCCGTACCTGGAACCCATGGGCACGGCGCGCATCCTGCACGTGCACCGCAACGCGCCGGGCGCGCTGGGCGCGCTGGACAACCTGATGGCCGAGCACGGCTTGAACATCGTCAGCCAGAGCCTGCAGACGCGCGGCCAGGTGGGCTATGTGATCACCGACGTCGACGGCAAGGTCGACGATGCGGTGATGGCGGCCTTGCGCAGCCTGCCGGTCACCGTACGCTGCGATCGGGTCTGAGGCGGCTTTGCACGCGGCGGCCGGCTCACGCCGCCGCGGCAGCCAGGCTGTTCACCAGTTGCGCCGTCAACGGCGCGCTGTCGAACGGCACGCGGGCGATCACGCCGATCTCGCGGCGGAACGACGGTTCGCCAAGATCCAGCAGCCGCAGGCCGCGTGTCGACAACTGCCGCGTATGCGGCATCAGCGCCACGCCCAGGCCTTCGCGCACCAGATTGGCGATGGCGTCCAGCTCGTCCAGTTCCATCGCCTCGCGCACGCTCAGACGCTGCTTTTTCAGGAACCCATCCACCAGCCTGCCGCCGAACGACGAACGGTCGTAGCGGATGAAGGGCTGCGTGGCCAGCAACTGGCGCCATGAGGCCTGTGGCAGCGCGCGCGGCACGGCCAGCACCATGGGTTCGCGCAGCAGCGGCTGCCAACCCAGCTCCGGCGGCAGCGCGAACGGCGGGCGCAGCATCACCGCCAGGTCCACCTCGCCCGAGTCCACGTGGCCCAGCAGGTTCAGCGAGACGCCGGGCACGATGCGCACCCGCACGTCGGGATAGTCCGCGCGGAACGTGGACAGCGCGCGCACCAGCAGGTCCTGTTGCACCGACGCAATGGCGCCCACGCGCAACAGGCCGCTGACGCGCCCCGCCCCCGCCATGCTCACCATCTGGTCCGCCATGCCCACCAGCGCCTCGGCCTGCGGCAGCATCTCGCGGCCATGCACGTTCAGGTCGGCCGACTTGGCCGTGCGGTCGAACAGCGCCACGCCCAGATGTTCTTCCAGGCGGCGGATCTGCGCGCTGACGGCGGATTGGGTCAGCCCCAACTGGCGGCCCGCCCCGGTGAAAGTGCCCTCGCGCGCCACGGCGATGAAAGTCTTGAATTCGCGAATCACAATCGATTTTTTTGTTCGTCAGGCCCAAAAAATATCGGTTTCCAATCAAAAAAACAATCCATACACTACGCCGTCATCACCTTTGATTCAATCCCTCGACAGACCGGAGCTTTCCATGACCGCCCAAGCCGCCATGCCCCCCTTCCACCTGGCCTTCCCCGTCCGCGACCTGGCCGAAGCGCGCACGTTCTACGGCGACCTGCTGGGCTGTAGCGAGGGCCGCAGCTCGCCCGATTGGATCGACTTCAACTTCTATGGCCACCAGATCGTCGCCCACCTGTCGCCCGACGAGTGCGGCCACAAGGCCACCAGCGCCGTCGACTCGCACAACGTGCCCGTGCGCCACTTCGGCGTCGTCCTGTCGATGGAAGAGTGGGAGAACATGGCGAAGAAGCTGACCGACGCCGGCACCGACTTCGTCATCGAGCCCTACATCCGCTTCAAGGGCGAAGTGGGCGAACAGGCTACGATGTTCTTCCTGGACCCGTCGGGCAACGCCCTGGAATTCAAGGCGTTCAAGAACATGGAATCGCTGTTCGCCAAGTAAGAGTAAGCTGCGTACAGACGCGACACCGCCGGCGCCTGAGGGCGCCGGTATTCATTAACCCGGGTGCTTTCACCCATCACGCGGGCAACACCGATTGAGCCACGCAGCAACCCCTTCATCCGGCACCGGCGCCAATACGCCCGCCTGGCGCATCCAGGCCCAGGGAGACCGTTGCGTGCTGGTGCGCTTCGGCGAATCCCTGGACGTACGCACCGGCCAGGTCTGCCTGGCGGCGGCCAACCTGCTGCGCGACGCCGGCCTGCCCGGCGTCCTCGACATCGTGCCGTCCTTCACCGCCGTGGCCGTGCATTACCGGCCCACGGGCGACGGCCCCACCTTCAGCCAGTTGTCCGCGCGCATCGAGCGCGTGCTGGCGGCCGGCATACGGCCTGACGCCTCCGCCGGCCGCGAGATCGAGATCCCTGTCTGCTATGGCGGCGAGTTCGGGCCCGACCTGCCCGACGTGGCGCAACGCGCCGGCGTGAGCGCCGACGAAGTCGTTGCCCTGCACAGCGGTCCCGAAAGCATCGTGTTCATGCTGGGCTTCGCGCCGGGCCATGCCTACATCGGCATCCACGACGAACGCCTGGCCATTCCCCGCCGCCCCACCCCGCGCATGTCGATTCCGGCGGGAGCGGTGGCGGTGGCCAATCGCCAGACCGTCATCTATCCGGGCAACCTGCCCGGCGGCTGGAGCGTCATCGGCGCCACGCCGCTGGTGCTGTTCGACCCCGCGCGCGAACCCGCCGCCCTGCTGGCGCCCGGCGACCGCATCCGCTTCGTGCCCATCAGCGCCGACCAGTACGCGCGCATGCGCGCCGATCTTTCTTCCTCTTCTGCCTCCTGAAGTGGCCCCATGAGCCTTACCGTCCTCAAGCCAGGCATGCTGTCGTCCTTCCAGGACGATGGCCGCACCGGCTGGCAACACCTGGGCGTTCCCGTGGCAGGCGCCATGGACGAGCGCGCCCACCGCCTGGCCAATCTGCTGGTGGGCAATCCGGCGGGCCACGCCTCGCTGGAAATCACCCTGGTCGGCCCGACCCTGCGTTTCGACGCGCCGGCCTGCGTGGCCATCGGCGGCGCCGACCTGGGCGCCACCCTGAACGGCATCGGCATCCCGCCGCTGCGGCCCATGCTGGCTCGCGCGGGCGACGTGCTGACGTTCTCGTCGCGGCCGCGCCACGAACGCGGCGTGCGCGCCTACCTGGCCGTGCATGGGGGTTATGCGATCGATCCCGTCATGGGCAGCGAAAGCACCTACCTGCGCAGCGGCTTCGGCGGCTGGCACGGCCGCCCGCTGGCCCGCGAAGACCGCATCGGCCTGCACGCCGCCCTCAGGGGCAACGACACGGCGCTGGACAAGCTGGCCGACGCCCTGGACGATCTGCGCATCTACCTGCCCGCCCCGCTGGTGCACATGCCGCGCGAGGCCTTGCGCGTGCTGCCGGGCGCGCACTGGGAGGCCTTCGACGAGACCTCGCGGCAGCGGCTGGTGCAAGCGGTCTTCCAGATCAGTCCGCAATCCGACCGCATGGGCTATCGCCTGTCCGGCCCCAACCTGTCGCTGGGCAAGCCGCGCGAGATGCTGTCCGAGGCCGCCAGCTTCGGCACCATCCAGGTCCCCGCGGGCGGCCAGCCCATCATCCTGATGGCCGACCGCCAGACCACGGGCGGCTATCCGAAGATCGCCCAGGTGGCCAGCGCCGACCTGCCGCTGCTGGCGCAATACGCGCCCGGCCAGGCATTGCGCTTCGCAATGATCGGCCTGGAAGAAGCCCAGCGCCTGGACAACGCGCGCGAGCGCGCCTATCGCGACCTAGAACACTCGCTGCAAGCGCTGCGCGGCATGCTGGCGCAGCACACCTCTGCCTGACGGAACCGCCATGACCTCCATCACCCTCGACATGAACTGCGACATGGGCGAAAGCTATGGCGCCTGGCACATGGGCAACGACGAAGCCGTGCTGAAGTACGTCAGCTCGGCCAACATCGCCTGTGGTTTCCACGGAGGAGATCCGGGCACCATGCGCAAGACCGTCGCGGCGGCGCTGGCCAACGGCGTGGCCATCGGCGCGCACCCCAGCCTGCAGGACCTGGCCGGCTTCGGCCGCCGCACCATCCAGATATCACCGCAGGAAGCGTACGACGCGATGGTCTATCAGGTCGGCGCGCTGGCCGGCGTGGCGGCCTCGCAGGGCGCGAGGCTGCATCACGTCAAGGCGCACGGCGCGCTGTACAACATGGCCGCGAAAGACCTGGAACTGGCGCGCGCGCTGTGCCAGGCCGTGCGGGACGTGGATGGCGGCTTGGTGCTGTATGGCCTGGCGGGCAGCCGCTGGATCGAGGCGGCCCAGTCGGTGGGATTGCGGACCGCACAGGAAGTGTTCGCGGATCGTACGTACCAGGCCGATGGATCGCTGACGCCGCGCAGCCGCGCCGACGCGATGATCACGGATCTGGACCAGTCGATCGGGCAAGTGCTGGGCATGGTGCGTGATGGCGTCGTACAGGCCACCGACGGCACGCGCGTGCCGCTGCGGCCGGACACGCTGTGCATCCACGGGGATCAGCCGGGCGCGGAAGCGTTTGCCGCGGGCATCAGGAAAGCGCTGCAGGAAGCGGGCATCGAAGTCCGGGCCATGTGAACCACGCCGCATCCGCAGTCGTCCACGTCAGTGGCGCAGACCGTCCTCCCACCGCCGCAGCCATTTCTCTCGCGACATGGGCTGGTCCGCGCCGGACAGGCTGATGCCGATCTGACTGAAATAGTGCTCGGTCGGCAGTTTCCGCCCTGAGGTCACTGCAAAGGCCAGGCCCACCACGGGCAATGCACACATCAACGGCAACAGCAGGTTCGGGATGCCAGGGAGCCCTTCGGGCCGCGGCCGCCCGGCGATCTGCGTTGCCGCCAGCACCGACAGCGCGAGTCCCCCGCCCGCGACCACCTCGGCGACCGAGTGCGCACCGACGCCGACGCGCGAGCACGCGACCAGCAAGCCGAGCGCCACGCCGGGCAGCCAGGCCAGCCGCGGCATGATGCCTTGCAATGTCAGCAACGATACGAATGGCCAGACCGTGAGCGCCAGGAAAGTGTGCCCGCTGAAACACGTCAGGTCCAGGGACGGCACGCCTATGCCCCAGCCATAGAACAGGATCTTGCTGACAGCCACGGCCAACATGCCTGCCCCGAACGCCAGCATCCAGACCACGCCGGCGCGAACGCCCGACTGCCGGAAAATCTGGAAACAGACCAGCGCACCCAAGGGGACGAGGAACACGGCGTTGCCGAAAAGGGTGAATAGGGACCAGGGCATGGACGTTCAGGGCTGGCTTGCACTTTCATGGGGGATTCGGCACGGGCCTGCATGCGCCAGGGCCGCATTGTCTCATTCGACGCCGCGGTCTGCTCGGCAAGGCGGCGCGGCATGCCGCGCCCGAGGCCGCGAGGGCCGCCGCACGACAGCGCAAGCGCGAACGGATGGTGCCCCGCCCACCCGTTGCGTGCCATCCCCCTGACGAGGGATATTGCAGCCTATCTTTTTTGCAGCAGATCCTCGATCTTCACCGGCAGATCCCGGACCCGCACCCCAGTGGCGTGATGCACCGCATTGGTGATCGCCGCCGCGATTCCCGCCAGCCCTATCTCTCCGATGCCGCGCGATCCCAGCTCATTCCAGATCAGGTCCGGATAATCCAGGAACGTCACGTCCAGTTCAGGAGCATCCGCGTGCGTGGCCATGACGTAATCCGCCAGGTTGCTGTTCACCGGTGCGCCGCTGCGCGCGTCGTACTCGGTCTGCTCGAACAGCGCCATGCCCACCCCCATGATGAGCGCGCCCTCGATCTGGTTGCGCCCGGTGCGCGGATTCACGATGCGTCCCCCGTCGATCACCGTGACCACGCGCGATACGCGCAGGCGCGCCGTGGCGGGGTGCCAGGTCACTTCGGCGAAGTGCGCTCCGTAGGAATTGATCGAATAGCGCTTCTTCAGGTCGTTCCCCGACCCGGCCTTGCCTTCACCCGATACGGACTCGACGCCAGCCCGGCGCAGCACATCCTGCAGCGGCACGTGCGCGTCCGCGCCCTTGGACGGGCCAATGGCGCCGTCCCGGCACGACAGGCCATCGGCGGGCCGATCCGCCCAGACCCCGCCCTTGCGCGTGGCGATGCCGATCACCGCGCGCACGGCCTCCCGCGTTGCCTGCAGCACGGCCGGGATCACAGAAGCGGTCGCCCCCGAGCCCCCGGAGAATGGACCCGGCGGCAGCGCCGTGTCGCCCAGGCGGACGTCGATGCGCGCCAGCGGAATCCCCGTCTCGGCGCTGACCAGTTGCGCCAGCACTGTGTATGTTCCGGTGCCCAGGTCCTGCGTCGCGCAGACGACGCGCGCCGACCCATCGGCGTGCAGCGTGACGGTTGCTTCAGCGGGCAGCCGCAACGCCAGCCACGAGCACGAAGCCATGCCCCACCCCAGGATCAGGTCGCCTTTTTTCATCGAACCGACAGGCGACGTCCGGCGCGACCACCCGAAGCGCTGCGCGCCGGTGCTCAGGCACTCCGTGAGATGGCGCGAAGAGAACGGCAGGCCGCTGCCCTCGTCCTTCTCGGGCTCGTTCAACAGGCGCAAGGCCACCGGATCCATATCCAGCGCCACGGCCAGTTCGTCCATGGCGGACTCCAGCGCGAACAGCCCGGGCACCGCGCCAGGGCCCCGCATGGACGTGGGCGCACCGACGTGGCGGCGCGCGATGCCTGAACACACCTTCAGGTTGGGCACGCTGTACATATGCGGCGTGGCCTCGACACAGCTTTCCTGGTAGTCGTCCAGTTGCGAGCCCTGGCTGATGTAATGCTGCTGCACCGACACCAGCTTGCCCTGCTGCGTGGCGCCCAGCCGGAAACGCTGGCGCACGAAAGGCCGATGCCCCACGGTCTGGAAGGCCATCGCTCGTTGCAGCACCACCTTCACCGGCTTGCGCAGTTGCAGCGACGCGGCCGCCGCCAGCAGCGAATGCGGCCACGGCCACAGCTTGCCGCCAAAGCCGGAGCCCAGGAAAAGCGAGATCACGCGCACGGCGTCCGGCTTCACGCCCAGCATCTGGGCCATGACGTCCCGATGATTCACCACGGCCTGGCTGGTCTCGTACAGCGTGTAGCCGCGGCCGTCATAGTCGGCCACGCAGGCATGCAGTTCGATGGGATTGTGGGTCTCGACCGGCGTGCTGTAGATGGCCTCGATACGCACGGGCGCGCTGGCATAGGCGCCCTCGGCGTCGCCGCGCTCGCTCTCGACGTCGCTGGCCTGATCGACGTCCTCGGGCGCCGAGACGTCCGGCGCCAGCGCCTCGTAGCGCACCTTCACCAGGCGCGCGGCGGCGGTGGCGATCTCCAATGTATCGGCCACCACCAGGGCCACGTATTGGCCGTAGTAACGGATCACATCGTCTTCCAGCGGCGGCCGCTTCTCGTCGATGGACCCCTTCTCGGCGCGCTTGAGCGGCGGGCGATTGGCGCGATGCAGCACCAACCGCACACCGGGCACGGCCTCGGCCTGGCTGGCATCCAGGTCGGCGATCCGGCCATGCGCGATGGTGGCGCCCACGAGCACGCCGTGCAGCATGCCGGGCAGGTTGAAGTCGGCGGCATAGCGCGCCATGCCACTGACCTTCTGCGGCCCATCGACACGCGGATGGGGATTGCCGATGGCCTCGGGGTGAGAAAGCGCGTTCTGTTGGCGGGGAGTATCCATGCGCGGGCTCCTAGGCGTTGTGCGGCGGCACCGCGGTGGACAAGGCATGCGCCAGGCAACGGCGCGCCAGTTCGATCTTGAAGGCGTTGCCGCTTTGCGGCACGGCGCCGCGCAAGGCATCCTCCGCGGCCTGTGCATAAGTGGATTCATGGGGAGCCTGCCCCAGCAGCCGCTGCTCGGCCTGTGGACAACGCCAGGGCCGCGTGCCAACGCCGCCCAGCGCGATGCCGGCCTGTTCGATGCGGCCGTCGCGGACGTTCAGCACCACGGCGGCGGAGGCCAGCGCAAACTCGTACGAGGCGCGGTCGCGCAGCTTCAGGTAGGCCGAACGCGTGCCCGCTGGCAGCGCGGGCAGCACCACGCCAACGATCAGTTCCCCGGGCGCCAGCACGGTTTCGCGCTCGGGCGTGTTGCCCGGCAGCAGATAGAACTCGTCCAGCGCGAGGGTGCGCATGCCGTCCACGCCTTGCACCTGCACGCGCGCGCCCAGCGCCATGAGGGCCACGTTCATGTCGGAGGGATTGGTGGCGATGCAATGCTCGCTGGTCCCCAGCACGGCGAGGTTGCGGTTGAACCCGCCGATGGCGGAACAGCCCGAACCCGGCTCGCGCTTGTTGCACGGCGCGGCGCGATCGCGGAAGTACACGCAGCGGGTGCGCTGCAGCAGGTTGCCGCCGGTGGTGGCCATGTTGCGCAACTGCGCCGACGCGCCGGCCAGCAGCGCCTGCGACAACACAGGATAGTGTTCGCGGATGTGGGGATGATGAGCCAGGTCGGCATTGCGCACCATGGCGCCCACACGGACCTCGCCCTCCGCCGTCACCTCGACCTGATCCAGGCCCAGGCGGTTGATGTCGACGACGTGCGTAGGCGTCTCGACATCCAGCTTCATCAGGTCGACCAGCGTGGTGCCTCCGGCCAGGAAGCGCACGCGCGCGGGTTCGGAAGCGGCCAGGCGGACGGCGTCGGCCACATCAGCGGCTCGGCTATAGCGAAAATTCTGCATGGCGCTCACCTTTTTCCGCGGACGTCCTGGATGGCCGCCACGATGTTGGAGTACGCGCCGCAGCGGCAGATGTTGCCGCTCATCAGCTCGCGCACCTCGTCATCGTGCGGGCCGCACGGTTCATTCACCAGGGCGGTGGCGGACATGATCTGTCCGGCCGTACAGTAGCCGCACTGGTAGCCATCGTGCGCCACGAAAGCGGCCTGCATGGGATGCAGCGCTTCGGGCGAACCCAGGCCTTCGATGGTGGTGACCTGGCAGCCGTCGGCCACGGCCGCCAGCGTCAGGCACGCATTGACGCGACGGCCGTCGAGATGCACCGTACAGGCGCCGCACTGGCCATGGTCGCAGCCTTTCTTGCTGCCGGTCAGGTGCAGGGTTTCGCGCAGCGTGTCCAAAAGCGTGGCACGCGGGTCGAGCCGCAGGGCGTGCGTCGTGCCGTTGACATGCAGGGTGACGTCAAGCGCGCCCGTGGCCGCGACAGGGGAAGAAGAGTCAGGCATGGAGACCTCCGGATGGATCGGGGGGATGGCAGCAAGCTGCATGCCTGCAAGAGAGAAGGTCGAATCGCGCCGCAGAGGCTCTTATGCAGGCTACCGGATCCATGGCCGATCTGAAATTCGATCTCGACGACGTACGGGGATACGGGCGGCATTCTTCAGCAAGTGGGCTGAACTCCAGTCAACGACCACGGCAGCCTGCGTGGGGGGAGATGTTTTCAGGTGGTAACGCAGTGAGTGCGTCGTGACTGATTCTTGCCGGCATGCGCGGGGAACGCATCATCACGCAGCTCGTAGCCGTCCACGTAATCGGTTCATCCCCGCATGCGCGGGGAACGCGCAGCCTGGATGCTGTAGACCGCCGAATCGGACGGTTCATCCCCGCATGCGCGGGGAACGCCCTCGAGACCGTGCTGGCCATGCCGGCCTGGGCGGTTCATCCCCGCATGCGCGGGGAACGCCGAGGTGTCCCAACTGAAGGCGACGCTCAAGGCGGTTCATCCCCGCATGCGCGGGGAACGCCCGATCAAAGATCGGATGGTAATGGGCGCGCTCGGTTCATCCCCGCATGCGCGGGGAACGCGGCCTCAAAAGGGCGAGTCCGTTACGTTGCCGCGGTTCATCCCCGCATGCGCGGGGAACGCCTGAAGCCGTAGGCCCAAGCCGTTCGGCCGGTCGGTTCATCCCCGCATGCGCGGGGAACGCCTGCACCCGGACAACCCGGGCATGACGACGATCGGTTCATCCCCGCATGCGCGGGGAACGCCCGGCCGCGCGACTGAAGAGAATCGAGGAAAGCGGTTCATCCCCGCATGCGCGGGGAACGCTTGCGCTTCAGCTCTTCCGTGCAAAACCGTGTCGGTTCATCCCCGCATGCGCGGGGAACGCGCATTCATCCTGGGTACCATGGCGAGCATCGACGGTTCATCCCCGCATGCGCGGGGAACGCGGGGAATTTCTGATATCCGCTTAAGCCCAGAGTCGGTTCATCCCCGCATGCGCGGGGAACGCTCTTAGCATAACCTCTTATTTTAAAAGAGAAATTTACACCCCAAAAATTCTACCAATTCTTTAGCAACAAATTTGCAATCCAAAAGCCACGTTCAACGATGCTCTCCCAGGACAGATCCAGACCCCTATCTACCCTCCAAAACCCCATCTGAAAATCCGGGCAATCGACAGCCAACCAGCGCCCAGAGAGGGAGGGCCCAAACGTCCCTGCCCTATCCCAACATGTTGGCCAGTGCCATAATTCTCGAGCCCCCTCGCCTCCCTGCTTCATCATGACCGCTCGCGACCTGGAACAAGCTGTACTCGACCGTTGCATCAGCGGCGCGCTGGGTCGCGTCGACACGGCGCAATCGCAGGCAGAAGCCAGTGTGTTTCGCTTTGCTGCCATGGCGCTGGATACGGCGGACAAGACATGGTCCACAGCCCTTTGGCATGCCAGCGATGCTTACTTCTCCAAGTATCCGGACAACGCCCCGACACCCCTGGCTGATCTGATCCGCACAGGCCATGTGTTGTCGGTTTCAAGGCTGCGAGACATGCTGTTGATGCAACTCAGTCGGCAGGTATCTCATTGAAGAACGAACACAACTTCTACCTTGATACCGAACTCGGCAAAGGCCTGAAGGCTCTATTCGACGAATTGCAGTTTCGCCTTCAACTTCAGGCGCCGATCAAGGTCTACATCGCGGGCGGTATCGCGGTTCACCTCTACACCGCATACCGCGTCAGCATGGACGTGGACGCCGAATTCAGCGCCCGCCTGCACTTGCCCGCAGACTTGGGCATAGAGGTCATGGGACCAAACGGCCGCCCCCTGTGGCTGCACTTCGATACCCAGTACAACTCCACCTTCGCGCTCATGCACGAAGACTATCTGGATGACGCAGAGCGCGTTCCCCTCGCAGTGGAGTACTTCGACATCCACGTACTGTCTCCTGTCGACCTGGCCGTCAGCAAGATTTCTCGATTTGCAAAGAACGATCAGGAAGACATCTCAGCGCTCGTGTTGCATGGGCTGACAACCGCAGATGCCATCGAAAAGCGCGCCCTTGATGCATTACCGGGATTTGTAGGTAATGTGGGACCGCTCAAGCTGAATATCCGCGATGCCGTGGAAATTGCTCGTCAGGCAGAGGCCCGAAAGCTTGATGGCTGCTGAATCGTGACCAGTCCTCTCGACTCATCATTGCGTACGCACATATGTAGTCGGCCCTGAACAATCCTGCGGAGCCTTATTTCATAGGGCTTTCCAAGCAGGATAGGTGGTGAGGAATTGCAGGATTGGAGATAATAGAAGCCCGTTTTCCTGCAAATTTATCCGAGGTTTAGATGGGCCCGAAGACGCCAGCAGCCCGGAGCGGCGATCTGTTCCGCCATCCATTGCGCGAACAGATCAACCTGAAGCATCCGATCGTGCAATTGGCCGATCTGATGGACTGGCAGCGCATAGAGGCCGTGTGCGCATCGGGTTTCACCTCGGGCCGAGGCCGCCCCGCCACGTCGCCGAGGTTGATCGCCGGGCTGCTGTACCTGCAACACGCGTTCGATCTGTCGGACGAGGCCGTGGTGTGGGGCTGGGTGGAGAACCCGTACTGGCAGGTATTCACCGGCGAGACCTATTTGCAGACCGAGCCGCCGATCGACGCGTCGAGTTTGACGCGCTGGCGCACTCGTCTGGGCGAGGCGGGAGTGGAGGAGTTGCTGGCTGCGACCGTGGCGGCAGCCAAAGGCGGCGGACTGCTGCGCGCGGCCAGCTTCAAGACGGTGATCGTGGATACGACGGTGGCTCCCAAGGCGATCTCGCATCCGACCGATTCGCGATTGCTCGAGCGCAGTCGCGCGCACCTGGTCAAGGCGGCGACCGAACACGGATTGAAGCTGCGGCAGAACTACAACCGCGAGGCGCCGAGGCTGGCCGTGCAGATAGGTCGGTATGCGCACGCCCGGCAGTTCAAGCGGATGAACAAGTCGCTGCGTACATTGCGCTCGCGCGTGGGGCGGGTCTGGCGTGACATCGACCGGCAGATGGATCGGGTGCAGGTGACGGCGCGCGCCTCGCTGCAAGACTTGATGGTACGGACCAAACGTATCCTGGATCAGCGCCCGAAGGACAAGAACAAGTTGTACGCGCTGCATGCGCCCGAGGTCGAATGCATCAGCAAGGGCAAGGCCAGGACGCCCTACGAGTTTGGGGTGAAGGTGTCGATCTCCACGACGCTCAAGGAAGGGTTCGTGGTGGGCGCGCGCTCGATGCCGGGCAATCCGTACGACGGGCACACGCTGGCCGAGGCGCTGGAGCAGGCGGGGATCATTGCCGAAAGCCCGATCACCACGGCGGTCGTGGATCGCGGTTACCGCGGGGTCGAAGTGCCGGGTGTGCAGATCCTACGCTCAGGCCAGCGGCGCGGCCTGACTCGCGGCCTGAAAGCGATGATCAAGCGCCGCAGCGCCATCGAGCCGACCATCGGACACATGAAGGCTGACGGCAAGCTGGGGCGGAACTGGCTCAAGGGCGCGCTGGGCGATGCGATGCATGCCGTGCTGTGTGGCGCGGGCCACAACATCCGCCTGCTGCTGCGCCGGCTGCGGCTTTTTTACGCCCTGCTCCTGGCACTATGGATGGACTGCTTTACCGCGATGACAGTGACTGTGCCGAGATAACCAGGGCGTCACATTGCTTGGTCGACCCAGAACCTGATTGTTCAGGGCCGACTATGTACGGTTTTATTCGGCCAGATCACCTCAGTCTCGTTCATCCCCGTACGCGCGGGGAACACCGAGATGCGTTGCCCGCTGGCTGGAAAATCAGCGGCTCGTCCCCGCGTGCGCGGGGAACGCTCTTCTTAACGTAAGTTCCTATTTTTAAAGATCAACTCTCACGCCAAAAATCCTGCCGATAGATTTCTCAATAACCCACCGCACAAAAACCTCGCCAAACCACCCGGCGAATCCGGCCACAGAGGCGCATGGCCCGCTGCTCACTCCGACGCTTCCACTGGCTGAAACGCCACCAGCCGCAGCCCATCAAACTCCACAGGCATCCGCCTGTTTTCCCCAAGTGTCTGGAATTCATACCCGGACTCGCTGGAACTGGCCCACGCCATGACCACGTTTCCGCCCTCATGGCCTTCGCTCAACTGCTCCCAGATCACTTCGCGTGTGCGCGCAGTCACGTCCCCGATGTAGACGCCCGCACGCACCTCCAGCAACCAGATAGCCATGCGCCCCCGCAGTCTCGGAGGAACGTTCTCGGTAACGACGACAACGAACGCCACTACTGCACCCGATGTCCGACGTCACCCAGGCCAACCGCGTTCGGGATCGCCGGAGGAACGGATTCCGGCGGCGCCGCTGGCGGTGAAATCTCGCCCGCAGCCAACACCTCTTCGATCATGGGAATGATGCGAGCCAGCAGCTTGGTCGAGCGAAAGATGTCCCGGCATGCCAATCGCACCTGGCGCTCGGGCTCAGGGCCCGCTTGAGCGGCAATCTTGAATGCCGCGGGCACGACCGTCTCAAACTTGAACAAGTCGGCTACGTCATACACGAACGACAGCGGCTTTCCCGTATGGATGAATCCCACAGCGGGGGCATACCCTGCGGCCAATACCGCCGCCTCGCAAATGCCATACAAACAACTTGTGGCGGCGGAAAGGCAGCGGTTGGGGATATCGGCGGCATCCCACTGCTTCTGATCATAATTGCGGGACTGCCAGTCGACCCCGTACTGACGAGCCAGCAGCTTATAGGTCTCGCGCACACGAGCGCCCTCGATACCACGCAATTGCTCCACGTTGCGGCGAGCCGGCGCAGGCTCCTTGAAGCGCAACTCGTACATCTTGCGCACGACCTTCAGCCGCAGCTCATCGTCCAGCGCAAGCTTGGCCTGGTAAAGCAGCCGGTCGGCACGCGCACCGCCAGGTTGGCCGCTGGCATACAAACGCACGCCCGCCTCGCCTACCCACACCAGCAGGGTGCCCACAGTGGATGCCAGATGCACGGCAGCGTGCGATACACGCGTGCCGGGCTCCAGCATGATGCATGCCACGGACCCAACGGGAATGTGCGTACGCACACCCGTCTGGTCGACCACGACGAATGCTCCGTCCAGCACGTCTATCTGCCCGTACTGGACGAAGATCATCGAGACACGGTCTTTCATGGGCAAGGGCCTCAGGCGCGGCAGCATGCTAGTCGACGCGCTTCACCAGCAGAAGCCCGCAGCCAAAGGCCCGCGCATGGCCGACTCCCTCGCGCAAGGCGCGGCCCAGCAACTCGGCATCCTCGACATAAGCCACACCTTGATAGTCCAAAGATGAGAACTCGATACTGCGCTGGCGGTGCCGCAACTTGTGCTGCGTGTAGGCCTCGGCGGCCACGGTCTCGGGTCGAACCGCAAGCCCCCAACCTTCCGCCTTGCGCAACAACCAGTCCACAGCAGCCTGTTGAATGAGATCGGCGCGGTGCTCAGGCTCGCCGTCATACGCTTGCTTGGCATTCATCAGCACATCATGCCGCTTGCCCGGCGCATCGGCACGCGCCCG
Source organism: Bordetella ansorpii (assembly GCF_900078705.1). Taxonomy (GTDB): domain Bacteria; phylum Pseudomonadota; class Gammaproteobacteria; order Burkholderiales; family Burkholderiaceae_B; genus Bordetella; species Bordetella ansorpii_A. The sequence goes on along the minus strand of NZ_FKIF01000002.1, from coordinate 1,037,152 downwards.
ACGCGTCACGACGGGATTGGCGCGCAGGTCGAAGCGCAGGCAAGCGCCCTGCTCCACCGTGGGCGCATACGGTTTGGATTGCAACCGGAACAGACCGGGCACGTCCCGCGGAGGACGTGCGGAGACGACGTAATAGATATCCTTGCCGCCCGACACCTGGTTTCTGCGAAATACGAAATCCCTGGGCCGATCATCACCGGCGAACAGCTTCCACATCAACGCGTGATCGCGGTAAGCCTCGCCATGCCGCGCCAAGCTGGCCAACAGTTCCATGTCGTCTGGCCAATCGATCAACTGAACGCGAGAAAAATAATGGCTCATTGTCCGTCCTCTCCGGCCAGATAAACGGATTCGCGGCGTGACACGAACTGCCAGCGTCGACGGGACAAGGGTTCGTCGCTCCGATCGGTTTGAAAGCTGACGGGCATGCCCGCATCCATGCCGGTTTCCCAGTAGTAGCGCGCCAGGCCAGGGCGAAACGCCCATTTGTCCGATGCGCTGGGCCAGGCTCCGGGGGCAGACTTCTTCGGCAGATCCGTCAAGGAAAACTGCGCAGCCGAATCCAGTGCGAGGCGCAGGGTTTCAGCCCGCACCAGTTGCGGGCCAAGCGGCAGCGCCAATGGGCATGACTTCCTTCCCAGATACAGCGGAAACACCGGACGACGCAAAGCGTCCGCCAACTGATCCAATGGCCGGGGCGCATTGTCGAGAGCGAGAACAGCGACCACGGCAATGCTGTCGCAGCGGTACTCACGAGAGGACAACAACGTGCCAAGACGGCTATCGTCTATCAACTCTTGCCTCCGTGTGCGATATTGCACCTTGGCCTGCTGCGGCGGTGCCTGTACGGTGTGATAGTCGCGCACAGGCGAACCCGCGCTGACAAGCTTCACGCCGAACCGATAGCCGGCGGTCAGCGCTGCTTGTCCTTCATCATCAGTACGCTCGATGCCCAAGGCTGCGCCCAACAAGCCCAGCAGCGCGGACCGGGAGGGATGAACCGCCGAATGGCGCGACTCGCCGACGGCGATTTCCCCCCAACTGGCCAGCGGGCCATACAGGCGAAAGACCAGATAGTCCGCCATGGCTTATTCCGCCGCGACGAACGCCACGAGGTCCTTCATCGTGCCCTGGCCTTCCAGCACGTCGATTTCATAGCGTTCGTCCGCGCAATCGCCGTAGACGGCATCCATGTTCTTCCGCAGCTTGCGCAGCACCGCGATGGCATCGCTGGCGTAGCTGGCGCCCGCCACCGGTTGGACGAAGGCCAGCGACAACGAACGCGGTTGCTGGGCACCCTTTTCGGCCAGGGCATAGTGAGCACGGGCACGGCTGGCAAAGCTGTTTTGCTTGCCGCTGGGGCCGACAGTCAGCGCGGCTTCGATCAATGCCGCCAGCGCCTTCTGGGTGTAGGCCTCGTCACCGCCCAGGTTCCTCTTCAATCGATCCCGGTCGATGCAGATGTACTGGTAGAAAACGGCCGCGGCAAAACCGGCTTCCCCAACGTGGCCCGCGCCGGACTCGCTATCCGGGTTCAGGTCATCGACGGCAGTGAAATAATCGTCCTCGATGGCAGAGGCATGCACACCAAACGCATGCGCCACCTGCACGGCGGCCTCGCCATTGAACTCGGTCTTGGCGGCCAGCATGCGACCGAACATGGCGATGTCCACGGCATGCTGCATGTGCAGCAAGCCGTTCAGCTCTTCATCGGTAGGCTCACGTTTTTCCTGAGCGACCTTGGCGATCAGGGCGTCCAGCGTCTCACGCTCTTCCGGAGCAATGTGAACCAACTGCTCGATTTCGAGCGGCTGGTCTTTCTTCACCGCGCCATACACCTTGGCGATCTGGGATGCCCACTCGGTGGCCTTCTTCTGCGCAATACCGGCGGCAACGAATGCGTTGAACGCATCGTGGCCCAGCCGCTTGGTGCGCGTGCCGATGTTGCCCGCCAAACGCTGCTGAAAGACCTCGGAAGTACGCCAGGCCCGCTTGAGGCTTTGCGAGGATATCCGCAGGCGCTCCACGCCCCCCACTCGGGCCGTCTTCGGGTTGCCCGCATCATCGCGGTTCAGGTTGGAAGGAGGATAGGACGTCAGCAGGTGCAATTGGATGAAGCGCGTCATGCCGGATTCTCCGAGGTGGTGTTCTGTTTGTCCTGCTTTGCCGCCCGGGTCTGGGCCGGCAGGTAATAGTCGCGAGCCCAGCGGCTCTTCATTCTGGATGCCGGGTCGACATAGAAAGTCTTGCGTTCGACGGCCCACGCGATGATGTCGTCGGCCAATTCGGCCACGTCGGCCTTGCCGTCGGCCAGTTGCACGGCGCGGCACATCATGCGGTAGAAATCTTCGTCGGACTCCGCTCGCATCAAGCGGGTGAAGCGCAGCTCGCTCATGTTCGGCTGCTCTCCTCCCAGGCGAGTGGCCAATCCCCTGCCGTCCGGTGCGTCTTCCCTGACATGCGCCAGCACACCTGCCACCATCCCGATAGCCGCGTAGCCATTTTTGAACTGCTCGTACTTTTTCTGGGCTTCCAGCTCCAGCAACGGGCCAGCCAACCTCAGGGCCGCCGATTCGGTGATGAGCTCTTCAATCGTGGAGCACCGACGCAATTGCGCCCTGGCCTGGCGTCCCAATCCCGTCAGCACGGGCGGCAACTTGGCGGAAATGTCGCTGGGGTGGATGGCGCGGTACCAATCGCGCACCCATTTGCGTTGCGCATCGTCGAGATATCGAGCCGTCATGCCGCCTCCTTCTGATAGGCCTTCACGATTTTCCAAAGCTCCTTGGCGATCTTGTTGGCGTTGAGCCACTTGCGAAGCTCTTCGCGTTGACGAACGATGCGCCCCATGTTGCCGTCCTCGATGGGAACGCTTTCCACCCATTGATCGAACAGGCGCAAGGCGATGCGGCTGACGTCCGTCAACCAACTGCGATAGATGCCGGCCACAGCGGCATCGTCATCCATGCGGGTGTCGGCAAGCTGCTTCAGCAAGGCATAGAAACCGGGTTCGGATTCTTGCCAGAAACTTTGCGGTATGGCGGGATCGCTGGGCACATCGCCGGGCCGGCTGAATCGCGCGGCCTTGACGTGGCTGTTGAGCAGCTTCGCCGCTTCGGCAGCCAATTCCAGTATGGATCGCACGGCGTTGATGAAAGCGCGTTGCTGAGCCGGCTCGATCTCGTGCAGAGGCAACGTGGCGTCGTACCAGCAGCGCGCCTTCATGTTGTCCATGTCGAAACCGAAACACCACAGCCTTGCGGGGACGCGCCTGGTCAAGTGCTGGTTGAAGTGGCCGACAATCCGTGCCGCCTCTCGGTTGTCGGCGGAACTGCCAAGCGCCAAACCCAACCAATGCCGATAGCCGATGCCGCCTTTCTGGCCCTTGATGGACAACAACCCCGTCTTGGGATCGACGCTATAGGGTGTCAGCGGATGCTGCCAGGCGCCGGTGTAGTTGATGCCGTAGTTCTTCGTGCCGTACTGGCGGACGATCTCATCGGTATCCGTGCCGCACAGATCGCACTGGCTATTCGGAACGGCCTCGATCTCCAGGCTGATGCGGCGCGGCATGCTCCAGTACGCCTGCAGGCGATGGACGTGTTCAGGCGTGGTGTCGGTGCCGGTCTTGGCTTCGCTGGTACGTGTCTTGCCCACCCACGGCAGCACGTCCGACAGACGCGGCGAGGCGCCATAGGCCAGCGCATCTTGCGGCAAGACATTCAGCCAGAGCTTTTGCCACAAGGTGGCATCGGCCGCATTCGGCACGAGCAAGGTCGTCAGCGGACCGCCTCCGCGCAACGAGACGCGATGCCCAACGCCGCCGCTGGGCGCATTGATCTGCAGTGTGAACAGCGCCATGGCGGCGCACGCGGGACAGATCTGCTCGACGCGGCCGCGCTTGATGAAGTGATCGAGGTTGTCGCGGACGGTCTTGTCGCCGGGGGACTCGATCAGCAGGTTGGCGATGCTCTTGCTTTCCACATCGCCCAGGTCGTTGTCCTGCATGAAGCGCCAGGAGTTGCCGTCCAGGTTGAAAGCGGAGGCATAGGGGGCCAGGGCGGCTTGCAGCTCGGCTTCGGTGGGCGGGGTATCCCAAAGCTCCTGCCAATGTTCCTGGTCTTCAGGCGCCAATGCCGTTTGCAAGACGCCGATCAGGAATTGGTACGCCGCGCCGCGGAAGTCGGGACGGGGGGACCAGATGTCGGTCCAGTGAGAATCAACGATCTGCCCAAATGAAGCTTGATGATGCGAGCCGTCTTGCCGAGCAAGGTGGAAAGGCAATGCATTGAGCAAGTTCATTCATCTCTTCCCGCAGTAGATTTTGATCTTCAAGGTGATCTTGCGGAGGCCTAGCAATCCGCAAATGATGAGACCCAACAACAGTTCGTCTGAACTCATGATGTCCGCTCCAGCGAGATCGTGATCGTACTGTAGCAGACTTCTTTGAGTGACGTTTATGAATACGTCTTAAAATTTTCACTTTGGCTCTCAATGTCTTTTTCACGACACAGACCCCTCTTGTAAGATTCGAGAACATTCCCCGTCTTTTCGGGGATGAACCGACGTACTCAAATACGTCTCCCACGTTCCCCGCATCTGCGGGGATGGGCGTCGAGGCGAAGGCCCCGACGCCCCCCGTCATCCCACTCGCCATCCCATCACAGAGTCATAGCAAGCGCTCTGAAGCTCAGCCTCCCTGCTGGTCACTTCGGCAACATATCTCCCTGAGTGATCGACAGAGAGAGGCACAATCAACGTCGGCTCTTCCAATAATCGCGTCTCTCCTCTCAGCAAAGTCAATCGATGGCCATAACGCTGTTCCCATTCAGGTGACAGACCAACCACCTGCTTTGCATGAATTCGTATCGAAGACAGCTCCCAAGCTAACGCCCCACCGGGGAACCACGGCTCTAACTCACTTTCCCCTCTCACCCGCACCAAATACACCGCTACCGAATCCTCATCACTCAGCCGGGTCGGCACCATGGTGTCCTCATGCCACTGCCGATTGCTGTCGTTGCTATACCCGCGTTCAATCTCCAGCGCATTGAAGTTCGCCTGGCTGATGTGCGCCATGGCTTCGCCTTCTTGCCGCGATGAGGCCTGCAACAGCGCGTCGGGAATCTCCTGTGCATCTACGCCGTAGACACCCTCGACCAGCGTACGCACCGCGCCAGGCTGTCCCGGCTTGCCAGGACTGACGATCTCGCCTGCCGCACAAAGCACTTGCTGGGTCAGCCAAAGACGCCCGGTATTCGGATAGACCGCATTGGCGCCTGGCAGCACGGCCTTGTACCAATCCGCGCGCGGGGCCATGTCGGGTCGTGGCCCGAAGATGTACAAAACTGGCGCCTCGCGCCCCTCATGTCCAGCGGGATTCCCTTGCGCGTCACGGCGATGCCGGTGAAGACGGCCCGCACGTTGAATCAACAGATCGATAGGCGCCAGATCGCTTATGAGGACATCGAAATCCAGATCGAGCGATTGCTCGACCACCTGGGTCGAAACCAGTATCCGGCCCGCACGTTGCTCAGCCGATGACTTTTTCCCGTACGTCGCCAGCACCTTATCTTCGATCGCCAGCCGATCGCCCATCGCGTATCGGCTATGGAACAAAGTGACGTGCGATGCGCCCTCTTTTTGCAACCCCTCATATGCCCTGCGCGCGTCACCCACGGTATTGCGTATCCAGCAGACACCGCGACCCGCCTGGGCCTGGGCCAGAACAAGCCGCTGCACTTCCGCCTCGTCGTGCAACCACTGCACCTTCACCGTACGCTTCACCTCGGGACGGGTATCGCAGGGGTACGCCAACACATGAGCATGCGCATGGGTGACCAACGGATAGCGCCCATCGTCTGGGACGTCACCCGCATCCGCACCCCGGCCACGCATGAATGCCTGCACCAGCTCGCGCCGCATATCCGCAGGCAAGGTCGCGGACAGCAGCACCGCGCTGCCGCCTTGGCTGGCATGCGCTTGCAACAGCCGTGCCAACAACGTGCGCATGTACGGGTCGTAGGCATGGACTTCATCGGCCACCAGCACCTTGCCCGCCAAGCCGGCCAGACGCAGCGATTGATGCCGCACCGGCAACACCGCCAGCAGCGCCTGATCCAACGTCCCGACGCCGACGTGCGCCAATAACGCCTTCTTGCGGTTATCCGCCAGCCAGGCGCTGCACTGCGCGGTGGCGCTGCCTTCGCCTGGGCTGTAATCCAGGTCCGTCAGAGGCTGGCCGGGCACCAGGACACTTTCTCGAAAGGCATCGATCATCTGGCGCGCGCCGTGCGACAACACCAGAGAGGGCGATGCGTCTGGCTCGTAGAGCGAGCGGTACACGCTTCCGACCCGCGCGTACATCTGGTTCGAGGTCGCCATGGTGGGCAGGCCAAAATAAAAGCCCTGCGCCTTGCCTGCGGCCATCAACCGATAAGTCAGCATCAACGCCGCCTCGGTCTTGCCCGCCCCTGTCACGTCCTCGAGCAGGAATAGTTCCGGGCCCGGCCCCAAAGGCAGTTCGGCCGCTAGGCGTTGCAATGGCGTAGGAGTATCCAGATAGCCGAACAGGTCGGCGGGTCTATTCCACTGACGAACCGGGGCGGGACCAAGACCCGCCGCCACAAGCGCCTCGCGCGCGTTGGGCTGCGCCATCTCTGCCCAATAGCGGTCCAGCGGCATGGGCTCATCGTGATAACGAAAGAACCGCTGGTCCGAGCCCAGCCAATCCGCCAGCACGGTCATGCCGGCCAGACGCCAGGCATGGCGTTTCAATATGGGGATCATGCTGCGCGTGGGCGCCGGCATATCCCGCACACGGATCAACTGCGCGGCAGCAGCGACGAACTGATGCGCTGCTGCGACGTCATCCGCGTGGAAATAATCTTCCGCCGACAACTCCGACCAACCGTTGCGCGCGGTTTCCATGGGCGGGCTGCCATGATGGCCCGCCACGGCTTTTATCCAGGCAGCCCAGAATCCTGAACCGGGATTGCCGAGAATACCTTCGGGAAAATTCAGGGAAAGATGGTCTTTCCACAGCAACCATCCCATCGTGTCATGCCGGCACGACCGATACTGCTTCGAGGCGATGGGCGGCACCAGCGTGGGCGACAGGCCGGGGGCCAGGCCTTGAAAGGCACGGGCAAACTTGCCGAGGTCGTGCAATGCGCTGAAGAAGGTGTTCAGTTGGCGAACGCTGGATAGATCCCAATCCAGCGCTTGCGCCAAGCCACTCAACTCGAATGCGGGTAAATGGCTCAACGCTTCGGCGACGGCAGCAACGTCGAGAGCGTGATAAGCGAGCAGATGGTATGAGGGTGAAGCGCCCCCGGATTCAGGACGAGCTTTACCCCAATAGGCAGACAGATATGCAGGGAAAGTCGATGGAACGAGCACCATAAATCCGATTCGGAGCGGTTGCCAGACAATTGACTGGCGAGCGGAATCGAAAACCGGGCGCTTCGCCGCCTTCTTTCTAATTCACCATGGAATATTTTGTCAAATAAAAAACATCAAGTTTCATTTACATGAAAGATGCTCGGGATATTTTTTTGCTGCCGGCTAGCGCTTGCCGATACCGCTGGGCAATGAAGAAAGAAACGACTCGGCCAGCGCCGCGCAGTACTCGACGCTAGGCGAAAACTGCCTCGTGCCAATCGCCTCGAATTGGGCCCGAAGAGGATCGGATGGACCGTGAGCGTCAAGGCACTATGCACGGCATTCTGGCCGAAGAGGACGGTTCATCCCCGCATACGCGGGGAACACGCCGGCAATCGCGTCGCCGTTGGTAAACCCGTCGGTTCATCCCCGCATACGCGGGGAACACTGAAGGCCGGCTGTACTCCGAGCCTGCCGAGTTCGGTTCATCCCCGCATACGCGGGGAACACTATCCAGATCCATCACTCGTTCGCCTTGATGACGGTTCATCCCCGCATACGCGGGGAACACGATTTCCGCGCCATGCCGTTCCCGGATGAGTCCGGTTCATCCCCGCATACGCGGGGAACACTCGCATGGCCTGGTCGCAGGTCAGCCCATCGTCGGTTCATCCCCGCATACGCGGGGAACACGGCGATGGAACACCGCGTTTCGCCAATGCGTCCGGTTCATCCCCGCATACGCGGGGAACACCGGTCTTCTCGCTATACCCCGCCCTGATCGCCGGGTTCATCCCCGCATACGCGGGGAACACGGTCATCAAGACATGGCGGCATCGCCGGGGCGCGGTTCATCCCCGCATACGCGGGGAACACCGCAGCCCTGACGTCGACCGGCTATGCAGCGGGCGGTTCATCCCCGCATACGCGGGGAACACGGGCTCATGGACGCGGCCAGCAGCCGTTTTGACGGTTCATCCCCGCATACGCGGGGAACACGCGCTCATCGATGTCGCAGACGCGGCTGTCGTCCGGTTCATCCCCGCATACGCGGGGAACACGTAGACGTCGCGCCGGTCGATGAGGACGTGAACGGTTCATCCCCGCATACGCGGGGAACACATCCAGGCGCTGCAGGTGGCGTTGGGCACGTGCGGTTCATCCCCGCATACGCGGGGAACACCGGATTGTCGAAAAGGGCGAGGAATTCGAATTCGGTTCATCCCCGCATACGCGGGGAACACGTTTTCGACTATTACGCCCCGGCCGGATCGCGCGGTTCATCCCCGCATACGCGGGGAACACTGGACCCGCCCTATGTGCACTCCACACGCGCCCGGTTCATCCCCGCATACGCGGGGAACACGCGGCGCCCATCAGTTCCCTGCCGTACTCTTCCGGTTCATCCCCGCATACGCGGGGAACACGGCCCAGCTTCACCACCAGCCGCAACGCATCGCGGTTCATCCCCGCATACGCGGGGAACACTAAATCCAGGGCGCCCGCCGCCGCGCTACTCCCGGTTCATCCCCGCATACGCGGGGAACACGTGTTCTGCGCCAGCGAGACAGCCTCCTGCGTCGGTTCATCCCCGCATACGCGGGGAACACTTTCTAGGAGCCGCAATGGCCGAAATCACCATCGGTTCATCCCCGCATACGCGGGGAACACTGGTTGACTTGGCCGGAGTCTGGCGGGGTGGGCGGTTCATCCCCGCATACGCGGGGAACACGTCGGGAACGTCTGAATCCACGGCTGCAACTCCGGTTCATCCCCGCATACGCGGGGAACACTGCTTCGGGATGCCGGCCAGGCGCTCGAAGGCCGGTTCATCCCCGCATACGCGGGGAACACTCGAACATGGCCTCGCGCAGGTCACTGATGGTCGGTTCATCCCCGCATACGCGGGGAACACCTGGCGAGGCAGTTCGGCGAGGCTGGCTACAACGGTTCATCCCCGCATACGCGGGGAACACGCCGATAATGCTCATCAGCACGCTCGCCAGTAACGGTTCATCCCCGCATACGCGGGGAACACTCTTCTCATAACCCACTGTTTAATAAGCAAATTTCCGGACACGAAAAATCTACCGATTCTTCCTGCCAAAATTTGGCAGCATCAACACCCTATCAGTCAGATCTTCGCAAAGCGAAAAATCCTCAGACCTTTCGCCCCGCCCTGCGCTGCGCCACTTTCCCCAACGCCGCCAGATCCTTATCCCCATCCCCATGCGCAACCGCCTCGATCAGGCTGTCGCGCACAACACTGCCCATCGGCAACGGCGTATTCACCGCTTCCCCCGCCGCCAGCGCCAGCCGCACGTCCTTCAACCCCAATCGGGCCTTGAACAGCGCGGGCTCATAACGCCCTTCGGTAATCATCTTCCCGTACCCCTGGTACACAGGCCCGGGCAGGATGCTGCTGGTGATCAGCTCGTGAAACAACGCCGCATCCGAGCCATGCCCGGACACCAGCGCCGCCGCTTCGCCGAAGGTCTCGATCGCACACGCCAGCATGAAATTCGCGGCCAGCTTGTAGACGTTCGCATGCTCGGGGGCCTCGCCGATACGCCAGGTCTTCTGGCCCAGCACGTCCAGCAACGGCTGCACGCGGTCGATCGCGGCCCCCGGGCCCGCCGCCACGATGTTCAGCTTGCCGGCCTCGGCCACGTCGGGACGCCCCAGCACCGGCGCGGCCACATAAGCCACGCCGCGATCCGCATGGCAACGCGCCAGCTCGGCGGCCAGTTCCACCGAGATGGTCGCCATGTTCACGTGCACCACGTCGTCCGGCACCGAATCCAGCACGCCGCTGTCGAGCAATACGGCGCGCGCGGCCACGTCATCGGCCAGCACCGAGAAGACCGCATCGCCGTTGAAGGCCTCCCGCACGCTGCCCACGATGATGGCGCCCTGCTCCGCCAGCGGACGCGCGCGCTCGGCGTTGCGGTTCCAGACACGCACCGTGTGGCCCGCGGCCAGCAGCCGCCGCACCATCACCGCGCCCATGGAACCCACGCCGATAAAACCGATGTTCATGATCCAAATCTCCTGTAAGTGCGTCGATGGTGCGGATGTTGACTGACATGGGACTGAACACGCGTCCCTGCCTGGCGCGCGCGCCCGGATTATCTGGCCATGCCATCAGATGACCAGTAACCGCTCCGCCATGCTCTCCCCCCTGGCAGGCGGAACACTCTCTATACCGGACTTTTGCCACGAAGTTTTGATGCAGTGCAAAAAAGCAGAATCAGGCAAAAAGGCATTCCATCGTGGCGGCATAATGGCGGCTTGTGGCCTCGTTGGCCCATGTCGCGCATCAACTCGAAGGATCCCCCGAATGCCTCCCCCCACTTCCCGGCACGTGCAGCCGGGCTTGGTGCTGTTCGCGCTGGCCGTCGGCGGCTTCGCCATCGGCACGACCGAATTCGCCTCGATGAGCCTGCTGCCGTATTTCGCGCAGAGCCTGGGCATCGATGCCCCCACCGCCGGGCACGTCATCAGCGCCTACGCGCTGGGCGTGGTGATCGGCGCGCCGCTGCTGGCCGTGCTGGGCGCCAGGCTGCCGCGCCGCACCCTGCTGGTGCTGCTGATGGGCATGTTCGCCATCGGCAACGGCCTGAGCGCCCTCGCACCCGATTACCACTGGATGCTGTTCTTCCGCTTCATCAGCGGCCTGCCGCATGGCGCCTACTTCGGTATCGCCGCGCTGGTGGCCAGCTCGCTGGTGGCCGAGAACAAACGCACGCTGGCCGTGGGCCGCGTGTTCCTGGGCCTGACGGTGGCCACCATCGTCGGCGTGCCGATGGCCAGCTTCCTGGGTCAGGCCGTCGGTTGGCGCTGGAGCTTCGCGCTGGTCGCGGTGCTGGCCGTGGCGACGATGACACTGGTGCGCCTGTACGCGCCGAACACGCCCGCTGACGCCAACGCCAGCCCGCTACGGGAACTGGGCGCGCTCAAGCGTGGGCAGGTCTGGCTGACGCTGGGCATCGGCGCCATCGGCTTCGGCGGCATCTTCTCGGTCTACACCTACCTGGCGGACACGATGGCCGCGGTGACGCAGGTCTCGCCCTCCACCATTCCCATCGTCTTCAGCATCTTCGGCGTGGGCATGACCTTCGGCAGCATCGTCGTGCCGATGTTCGCGGACCGCGCCCTGATGCGCACGGCCGGCGCCGTGCTGGTGTTCAGCGCCGCGTCGCTGGCCCTGTTTCCCTTCATGGCCGGCAACATCTGGACGCTGTCGCTGTCGATCTTCCTGATCGGCTGCGGCGGCTCGCTGGGCACGGTGCTGCAAACCCGCCTGATGGATGTCGCGGAAGACGCGCAAGGGCTGGCCGCGGCGTTGAACCATTCGGCCTTCAATACGGCCAACGCGCTGGGTCCCTACCTGGGCGGGCTGGCCATCGCGGCCGGTTTCGGCTGGGTCTCCACCGGCTGGGTGGGCAGCGCGCTGGCGCTGGGCGGCCTGGCGCTGTGGGCCGTGTCGGTCTCGGTCGACCGCGGCAGCAAGCACCGCCACCAGGCATTGGCGATCGACACGGCGGACTGAGCCACCCGCAGCCGGCGCCAGGGACGCGAGCGCCCCGCGCCTTACTCCACCATCTCGCTGTGCGCGCCTTCGAGCAGCTTCCGATAGTGGATGGAGGGCATCTCGCCATAGGGCTGGCGGTACTGGCTCCATAGCCGGCGGTCCTCCGCCGTATGGAAGATCTGCTTCTGCGGCATCGCAGGCCATGTGGGCACCTCGAACCACAGGCGCAGCAGATGGCGGCGGTCCGCCAGTTCCTTCGCATCCTGGTAGTCGGTGCGGCCGTGCACCATCATGCGGTTGTTCAGGAACTGGATGTCGCCTTCCTTGAAACCCATGTCCAGGTACAACTCGGGCGACGCCGCCACCTTGCGCACGCGGTACAGGGCCTCGGACTCTTCCGGCGTGAAGGGACACTGGCCGCTCTTCTCGGCCAGGCGCGCATACCCCGTGGGCAGATAGCAGGTGACCTCGCCGTTTTCCTCATGGAAGAACGGCACGCGGTCCGGACTGAACGTGCGCGTGGCGCGGCGGCCATCCTCATCGGTGCGCTTCAGGAACAGGCCGGCGGCCAGCAGCTTCAGTTGCTCGGGATACTGCTCGGCCATCACGTTGTGTACCGCCAGCGCGCTGGAGATGCGGCTTTCCCCGCCCGAGATCGCGGACTTCAGGCACATCAGGCCGATGATGTCGCATGAATCCGTGTGCATCAGCTGGCCGCCGCCCTTGCGGTAGCCGCGCGACTTGGGTTCGTAGTCGCTGACGTCCATGACGTGGCCCAGGATGTCGCCCAGGTACGACTGCGTCATCGGCTTGCCGAGGTAGGCGCCCAGGCCGAAGTAGATGCGCGTCATGTCATCGTCGGAATACTGCTGGCGCGGCAGGCCGCGCAGCATCAGGAAGCCGCGGCCGGTGCGCAGCCGCACCGGCAGGCTTTCCATCAGCGCGCCCACCTTGTCCAGCGGAAAAGTCTCGCGCGTGATCTGCGGGAAGTCCAGGTTGCCCAGGCTCAGCAGGTGCTTCAACGCCAGGTCGATCTCGCGCAGTTCGCCGTCCGACAGGACGTGCAGGCCCTCGCGGGTCCAGTCGATGTCGGGGCCTTTCCAGGCGCCCGGGCTGTCGATATGTTTGCCGATCATGCTCATGGTTTGCTCCTCCGGTGCTGATGTGTGTGTCGCCAATGGCCGACAGGTTCTAGGCGGGCTGCGCGGCGCCGGCCACCACGACCACGCCTTCGTCCACCAATTGCCGGTAACGTTGCTCGCCCACCAGCGGCAGCAGGCAGGCCTCGTTGTGCTCGCCCTTGCCCGGCGCGGGGCGGTAGAAATTGCCCGGCGTGCCCGAGAGCCGGGGCGTGACGTTGTGCATGGGCACGCTGCCCAGCTCATGGTCGTCCAGCTCGACCAGGCTTTCGCGCTGCGCGACGTACTCGTCTTCGAGCAGGGACGCGGCGTCGTAGACCGGCCCCACCGTGACGTCGGCCGCCTCGAACAGCGCCAGGTTCTCCCGCAGGCTGCGCTGCCCGATGAAGCTGGCGACGATGCCGTCGACTTCCTCCAGGTGCCGCAGCCGCGCGGAGTTGCTGCAATAGCGCGGATCGCCGTTCATGTCGCCACGGCCGATGGTGTCGAACAGGCGCGCGGCCATGCTTTGCGTGGACGTGGACACGCACAGCCACTGCCCATCCGAGGTGCGATAGGTGTTGCGCGGGCAACTGGTGCTGGAACGGCTGCCGGTGCGCGCCTTGACGCGGCCGGTGATGCGGAAGTTGGCCGCCTGCGGCCCCAGCACCGAGATGGTCGGCTCGAACAGCGACAGGTCGATCACCTGGCCTTGCCCACCGTTGACGCGCACTTCCCACAAGGCCGTCATCACCGCGCTGGCGCCGTACAGCCCGGCGGTCATGTCGCCCAGGAACATGGGCGGCAGCACGGGTTCGCGGTCGCCGAACCCGTTCATCGCGGCAAAGCCCGAGTAACCCTCGACCAGCGTCCCGAAGCCCGGCTTGCGGCGGTACGGCCCGGTCTGCCCCCAGCCCGAGATGCGCACGATGACCAGGCCAGGATTGGCTTCGTGCAGCACGCCGGGCGCCATGCCCATCTCTTCCAGCACGCCGGGCCGGAAGCTTTCGATCAGCACGTCGGCGGTGCGCAGCATCTGGCGGATGAGTTCGATGGCGGCCGGATGGCGGAACTCAAGGCAGACGCTTTTCTTGTTGCGCGCATAGACCTTCCAGAAGGCTTCGACGCCCGCGGTCTGGAAGGCGCGCAGCGTATCGCCCGCGCGGGGCTCCACCTTGACGACGTCCGCCCCGAAGTCGGCCAATTGCAGCGTCAGCATGTTGCCCGCCACCAGCCGCGACAGGTCCACCACCTTCAAGCCAGCCAGCGGACCGGCGGCGGCGGCGTCGAATTGCCTGCGCGGCAGGCGCGTGTCTCGATTCGTTTCTGTCTGCATGGAATCAGTCTATCCTGAAAATAGACATGATGTCTATTTTTGAAGAACCTTACAATGTGCCGCCGCGCCGGCGCTGTCCGGCGCATTCGCGGGAGTACCCATGGCTGCAAAAGAAGACCCCGGCGTGGCGTCGGTCAACCGGGCGTTGTCGATCCTGATGGCCTTCCAGGACAGCGTCGAGGGCATGACGCTGACCGACCTGATGAACGCGACGGGGCTGTATCACAGCACCATCCTGCGTATCTGCGAATCGCTGGAGCACTTCGGTTTCATCAAGCGGCTGGACGACAACCGCTTCATGCTGGGACCCGCCCCGTTCTACCTGGGCATGTTCTATCAAGAGTCGTTCCGGCTGTGGGACTACGCCGCGCCCGTGCTGCGCGAGCTGGTGCGCCAGACCAAGGAAACCGCCGCCATCTACGTGCGCGAAGGCGACCGCCGCATCTGCCTGCACCGCATGACGCAACCGCGCTCGGTGATCATGCATGTGCGCGAAGGCGAACAGGTCGAACTGGAAAAAGGCGCGGCCGGCAAGGTGCTGCTGGCCTTCAACGGCGAGCAGGGCGAGGCCTACGACCGCATCCGCGAGGCCGGCTACGCGGTCTCGCTGTCCGAGCGCCGCAGCGAGACCGCGGCCATCTCGTGCCCCGTGTTCGGCGTGCGCCAGCAGGTGGTGTGCGCGATCTCGCTGGGAGTGCCGCTGTTCCGTTTCGACAAGAATGTGTTCGAGCAAGCCCTGCCCCTGGTCATGGAAGCGGGCCGGCAGTTGACGCGCGACCTGGGCGGCGACGTCTCGCTGTTCGAGGCGCCGTACCGCGCGCTGGAAGGCCTGACGCTGCCGGGCTGATCTTCTTCCGGACGGCCGGTGCGGGACGGCCGCACGCGGCGGCCCCGCACCGGCACGCCTTCACTCGCTGGCCACGATGTGGCGCTCCGACGCCAGCTTGCGCCATTGCGCGAGCTGATCGTTGGTATAGGCGGCGAAGGCCTGCGGGTCCATGTCGGCCGGCTCGGTGGCCTCGCGGGCGAACAGCGCCTGCATCTCGGGCGTATGGCTGGCCTGGCGGATGGCCGCGTTCAGCTTGGCCACCACCGGCGCCGGCGTGCCGGCCGGGGCGTACATGCCCCACCACACGTCCACCGAATAGCCCGGCACCGATTCCGCGATGGTCGGCAGGTCAGGGAAAAACTTCGACCGCTCGGGCGAGGTCACGGCCAACGCGCGGATGTCCTTGGACGCCAGCGGGCCGCTGACCGATGCCGGCGTGGTGATCATGGTTTCAAGGCGCCCGCCGATCATGTCGGTCACGGCGTTGGTGATGCCCTTGTACGGCACGTGGACCATCTCGGCGCCGGTCTGGGCGTTGAGCAGTTCCGTGCTCATCTGGCCGATGGACCCGATGCCGGCCGAACCGTAGTTCAACTTGCCGCGGTTGGCGCGCGCATAGTCGATCACCTGCCTGGCGCTGGTGTAGGGCGTGGACTTGCCCACCACCAGCACCATGGCGCCGCGCGCCACCAGGGCCACCGGCGCGAACGCCTTGGTGGCGTCATAGGGCATCTTGGGCTCCGTGGCCGCCTTGGTGGCGAAAGACACCGAACTGAACAGCAGCGTCGAGCCGTCCGGCCTGGCGCGCGCCACCTCGGACGCCCCGATCACGCCGCCCGCGCCGGGCTTGTTCTCGACCACCACATTCACGCCCAACAGGCGCGACATGCGTTCACCCAAGGCGCGGCCGAACACATCGTTGCTGGCGCCGGGCGAGAACGGCACCACGATGCGGATCAGCTCGGGCAATTCGACGCCGCCGGCCGAGCCGGGCGCGGCCGACACGACCGAGGGAATGGCCAGGGCGGCCAACGTACACGCGGCATGGCGCAGGATGGTTTTCATCGTCTCCTCCATTTTTAGACATAATGTCTATTTTGTGGAGGCAGTATAGGCACAGCTTTTCGGCGCTGTCGAGACGAGGCCGATCCGTGCCGTAGGCCCCCTCATAGGGAGGCGATGCGGATTCCTAGGGGTAAATACCGACGCCTGGCCGGGCTCGCGGGCGGTGCGAGGCTCCTTTTGGTGTCAGCAGGCCCCATGCAAAAAGCCCCGCACCATCGCTGGTGCAGGGCTTTCGCGATCGAACCTTCCGACCGGGATGCGCGGCTTACATGCCCGGCATCATGTTCGCGTTCATGTTGTGCAGCACCCAGAGAGAGCCCACGACGATGATGGCGATGATCTTGATCGTGAAGATGAAGGTCAGCGTGTTGTCACGCTCGGAGCGGCCCATGTGCAGGAAGAACACCAGCTGGACCAGCAGTTGCGCCACGGCCAGGATGATCAGCCCCGGCACGATGACCGAGTGCGAGAAGTTGCCCGTCATGACCAGGCCGAACGAGCCGAAGGTCAGCAGGATGGACAGGATGAAGCCGACGATGTACTGCTTCATGCTGCCGTGAGCGTGGGCAGCGCCGTGATGATCGGCTGCGGTATGAGACGACATCAAAGGGCTCCAAACAGGTAGATGAAGGTGAACACGCAGATCCAGATGATGTCCAGGAAGTGCCAGAACAGGCTCAGGCACTGCAGGCGGCGCGTGTTGAACGGATCCAGGCTCTGGCGGCTGATCATGTGCATCATGATCAGGATCCAGATCAGGCCGAACGTGACGTGCAGGCCGTGCGTGCCGATCAGGACGAAGAACGCCGACAGGAAGGCGCTGCGGCCGGGGCCGTAGCCCTCGGTGATCAGGTGGTGGAATTCCCAGACTTCCATCGCCACGAAACCCAGGCCGAACAGGAAGGTGATGGCCAGCCAGGCTTGCACCTTGGCCACCTTGCCCGCCTGCATGTTCAGCATGGCCACGCCGAACGTGAAGCTGGAGATCAGCAGCAGCATCGTTTCGACCAGCACGAAGGACAGGTCGAACAGTTCCTTGCCGTCAGGGCCGCCGGCGGTGGCCTTGGAGAGCACGGCGAACGTCGCGAACAGCACCGAGAAGATCAGGCAGTCGCTCATCAGGTAGATCCAGAAACCGAAGGTGGTCTTGGATCCGTCGTCGTGATGCTCGTGGTCGCCGTGGCCGTGGGCCACGTCGTGATTGAGAGTAGTCGCTTGCGTCATGGCTCAGGCAGCCTGCTGTTGCTGTTTGCGCTCGTAGTGCGCGTTCTCGATGGCCTCGACTTGCTTGGCCGGCACGTAGTAATCGATGTCGCGGCTGTAGGCACGCACCACGAACGACGCGATCATGCCGACCAGGCCGACGATGGCCATCCACCAGATGTGCCAGATCAGGCCGAAGCACATCGCCAGGCCGAAGGCCCCCATGTAGACGCCCGTGCCGGTGTTGCGCGGCATGTGGATGTCCGTGTAGGGACGCTGCGGACGGCCGGTGCGGCCCGCTTCCTTGTCTTCCCAGAACTGGTCCAGGTGCTCGACCTGCGGCTCGTGGGCGAAGTTGTAGAACGGCGCGGGCGACGAGATCGACCATTCGAGCGTACGGCCGCCCCAGGGATCGCCCGTCAGGTCGCGGTTCTTTTCACGGTCGCGGATGCTGACGGCGATCTGCAGCAGCATGAAGCCGATACCGGCGGCGACGAACACGGCGCCGACCCAGGCCACGATCAGGTAAGGCTGCCACTCGGGGTTGTCGTAGTGGTTCAGGCGGCGGGTCATGCCCTTGAAGCCCAGGATGTACAGGGGCATGAAGGCCAGGTAGAAGCCGATCAGCCAGCACCAGAACGAATACTTGCCCAGGCGCTCGTTCAGCTTGAAGCCGAAGGCCTTGGGAAACCAGTACGTCATGGCGGCGATACAACCGAACACCACGCCGCCGATGATGACGTTGTGGAAGTGGGCGATCAGGAACAGGCTGTTGTGCAGCACGAACGACACGGCCGGGATGGCCATCATCACGCCGGTCATGCCGCCGATGACGAAGGTGACCATGAAGCCGATGGTCCAGATGACGGGCGTGGTCATCTGCACGCGGCCGCGGTACATGGTGAACAGCCAGTTGAAGATCTTCGCGCCGGTCGGGATCGAGATGATCATCGTGGCGATACCGAAGAACGCGTTGACGTTCGCGCCCGAGCCCATCGTGAAGAAGTGGTGCAGCCAGACCAGGAACGACAGCACGCCGATACACGCCGTGGCGTACACCATCGACTTGTAGCCGAACAGCGGCTTGCGCGAGAACGTGGCGATGATTTCCGAGAACGCGCCGAAGCACGGCAGGATCAGGATGTACACCTCGGGGTGGCCCCAGATCCAGATCAGGTTCACGTACATCATGGCGTTGCCGCCGCCGTCGTTCGTGAAGAAGTGCGTGCCCAGGTAGCGGTCGCCGGTCAGCAGGGCCAGCGTGGCGGCCAGCACCGGGAAGGCGGCGACGATCAGGATGTTGGTGACCAGCGCGGTCCAGGTGAACACCGGCATCTTCATCAGCGACATGCCAGGCGCGCGCATGCGCAGGATGGTCACGATGAAGTTGATGCCCGACAGTGTCGTTCCCAACCCTGATATCTGCAGCGCCCAGATGTAGTAATCCATGCCAACGCTGGGGCTGTAGTCCAGGCCCGACAGCGGCGGATAGGCCAGCCAGCCGGTGGCCGAGAATTCGCCGACGAACAGCGACAGCATCATCAGCACGACGCCGGCGGCGAACAGCCAGAAGCTCAGCGAGTTCAGGAAGGGATAGGCCACGTCACGGGCGCCGATCTGCAGCGGCACGATGACGTTCATCAGGCCCGTGATGAAGGGCATCGCCATGAAGAAGATCATGATGACGCCGTGGGCCGTGAAGATCTGGTCGTAGTGGTGCGGCGGCAGGAAGCCCGCAGAATCACCCGAGGCGACGGCCAGCTGCGTGCGCATCATGATGGCGTCGGCGAAGCCGCGCAGCAGCATGACCAGCGCCACGATGATGTACATGATGCCGATGCGCTTGTGGTCGACCGTGGTGAACCATTCGGTCCACAGGTAGTTCCACTTGCGGAAGTACGTGATGGCGCCAAACAGGGCGAGGCCGCCCAGCATGACAGCCGCCAGGGTGACCATGACGATCGGTTCGTGGTACGGAACCGATTCGAGGGTAAGTTTGCCGAACATGATTTGAAATTACTCCGAGGCGGCTGCGACCAGGTTCTTGGACGTGGGCGTGCAGAACGGCGAGTCGACCCCAGCGATCTTGGCCATGGTGGTATTCAGGATGAAATCGAACATCGCGGGAGGCGCGCTCGAGAAATAGGCGACCGGCGTGTGCTCGCTGGGCTTGGACAGCTCGGCGTACTTCTCGTTGGTCAGTTCGGTGCCGGTGGACTTCGCCTTTGCGACCCACTCTTCGAAGCCCTGCTCGGAAGTGGCGTGGGCCTTGAAGCGCATGCCCGAGAAACCGCCGCCGCTGTAGTTCGACGACAGGCCGGCGTACGTGCCTTCCTCGCGGGCGATCAGGTGCAGCTTGGTGGTCATGCCGGCCATCGAGTAGATCATGCTGCCCAGTTGCGGGATGAAGAACGCATTCATCACCGAGCCGGACGTGATGCGGAACTCGACGGGGCGATCGACGGGGAAGGCGATTTCGTTGACGGTGGCGATGTTCTGCTCGGGGTAGATGAACAGCCACTTCCAGTCCAGGGACACCACTTCGATGGTGACCGGCTTCTTGTCGGATTCGATCGGGCGGTAGGGATCCAGCGCGTGCGAGCTCTTCCAGGTCAGCACGGCCAGGATGGCCACGATGATGCAGGGCACGGTCCAGACGACGATCTCGATGCCGGTGGAGTGCGACCACTTCGGCGAATAGGTCGCCTTGGTGTTGGTGGATCGGTACTTGTAGGCGAACCAGAGGGTCATGATGATGACCGGCACGACGACCAGCAGCATCAGGCCCGTGGCGGTCAGCAGGAGGGTTTTCTCCTGCATCCCGATGTCCCCTTTCGGGTTCAGAATTTCCATGGAACAGCCGCCCAGCAGCAGGACGGCGCCGACGGCGAGCGCGCGTGCGGCAGTGGAGGCGTAAAGGGGGAGTTTCACGGGCGGCCCTGAGGACGATAAGGGTGCTGCCTTGCAGCAAAGCCGGGATGGTAGCCCGCTCGGCGGCGGCGCACATGCGACAGAAAGTCGCAGTTGCCCGATCACAACGGCACCATTTTGGTGCACCAAAGGGACATAAGCCTAGGGAAACCCCGCAGCGTCCCTTTCACGGCGGTGCGACAAAAGGTCGCACCCTTTTTCCTGCTGAATTGTCCCAGGTCAGGGAATGGCAAACCGGGAAGGCCGTGCCTGACGGCGGCCCGGGAATCCCTCCGGGCGATCAATCGTGGGGAACGGCGTCGCGCTCGGGGCCGGGCTTCTTGGCCAGCTTGCGCTGCAGCGAGCGCCGGTGCATGCCGAGCAGCCGGGCGGCTGCCGAGACATTGCCATTGGTTTCCGACAACGCCTGATGGATGTGCTCCCATTCTAGGCGGTGCAACGGCGTCATGGCGCTTTCAATCGTAACGTTCTGCGGATCGAGCAGTCCCAGGGTGCGCAGGATCATCGGCGCGGTGGCGGGCTTGGGCAGGTAATCGTCGGCGCCGCGCTTGATGGCCTCGACCGCGGTGGCCACGCTGGCATAGCCGGTGACCAGCAGGATGCGCATGTCCTCGCGCAGCGCGCGCAGCGGGCGGATCAGCGTCAGGCCGGAATCCTCGCCCAGCCGCAGGTCGACCAGGGCGAACTCGGGACGCATCTCTTCGGCCACGCGCAGGGCTTCGCCCACGCTGCAGGCGATGCGGGTTTCCAGGCCGTGGCGCGCCAGGCTGCGCTGCAACGTGCGCAGGTACAGTTCGTCGTCGTCGATGAGAAGGCCGGGGCCGGACGGGTTCATGCGGGACTTTCCAGGGGTAGATCGAAACGGATACGGGTGCCTCCCCCTTCAGCCGCGGTCAGGGTCATCTCGCCGCCCAGTTGTTCCACGGTTGCGTGAGAGAGCGCCAGGCCCACGCCCAGTCCCTGCGGCTTGCCGCTATGGAACAGGCCGGTGGCCGGCAGCAGGGGCCGGTCGGGGTCGATGCCGAGTCCGTGGTCGCGCACTTCGCCGCGCAACGCGCCCCCCTGATACTCCAAGTGTAATTCGACGCGCGGATCGCCCACTTCCTCGCCGGCGTCGGCCGCATTGTTCAGCAGGGCCTGCAGCAGGTGGGCAATGGCGGGCTCGACCCGCAACGACGCCGGCAGCGTGCCCGTGCGCTTGAGCTCGATGGTGGGGCGCACCAGCTTCCACTGGCTGACCACCCGCACCAGATCGACCTGCGTGGGCACGGCCAGATTGCGGATGCGCTCGCGGCACAGGGCCAGCAACTGGCGCAGCGTGGCCACGTCGCTCTGCATCTCGTCGCCCTGCGCCTGCACGGCGATCTCGTCGGCCAGCAGCGTCATGGTGGCCAGCGGGGTATTCAGGTCGTGCGCCATGGCCGCGGCGTGCGTGGCCAGGGCCACGATGCCCTCGTTGCGCGTGAAGCGCTCGCGCAGCGCCGCCAGCTCGCGTTCGCGGGCGCGCACGCCGCCGGCCAGCCGCGTCAGGAAATAGAACACCAGGCCGGCCGAGATCAGGAAATTCGCGGCGATGCCCCACAGCAGCAGCAGGTGCTGGTCGTGCGGGCTGTCCAGCGGCTGCCCGAACACCGCCGACACGGCGTAGCCCGCTAGGCTGGCCAGCGCGGCGGCGAAGGCCCAGCGCGGCGGCAGCGCCAGCGCGGCCAGCGCGATCATCACCAGGAACAACAGGCCGAAGGGATTGTGGATACCGCCGCTCCAGCCCACCATCCAGGCCAGCACCGCGATGTCGACCAGCAAATGGAAGAACGCCACGCCCGGCGACAGTTCCTCGCTGCGCGGCGGCAGCAGCGTGGCGTACAGATTGAAGATGATCAGGAACAGCACGCCGCCCCACAGGGGCGCAAGCGGCAGCGACACGTCGAGCACCGTGCCGGCCACCAGCACGGCCGCGGCCTGCCCGGCGATGGCGACCCAGCGCAGGCTGCACAGCGTGCGCAGGAAGGAATTGGCGGAACTACCGGACGGCATGGAGGGACGGGAACGGGGTCGGGACGCTATTGGGGCGCGACCTGCCATTGTATGGCGAATGCCGGCCGCCGCCGGACGCGGCTCCACCCCGCCCCAGCGGAACCGCCCCCCGCTTCACGCCCTACCGGTCGGCCAGCGCGCGCATCTCGGCGTAAAGGTCGGCCTTGCCCTCGAAGCCGATGCCGGGCAGTTCGGGCAGGCGCACGATGCTGTTCTCCACCTTCACGCCATCCGGGAAACCGCCATAGGGCTGGAACAGATCCGGGTACGACTCGTTGCCGCCCAGGCCCAGCCCGGCCGCGATGGCCAGCGACATCTGGTGGCCGCCGTGCGGCACGCAACGCGAGGGCGACCAGCCGTTCTCTTTCAGCATGTCCAGCGTGCGCAGGTATTCCACCAGGCCGTAGCTGAGCGCGCAGTCGAACTGCAGCCAGTCGCGGTCGGGGCGCATGCCGCCGTAACGGATCAGGTTGCGGGCGTCCTGCATCGAGAACAGGTTCTCGCCCGTGGCCATGGGCTTGTCGTAGTGGTTGGCCAGCTCGGCCTGCAGGTCGTAGTCCAGCGGATCGCCGGCCTCCTCGTACCAGAACAGGTCGTACTGGGACAGCTCGCGGGCATAGGCGATGGCGGTCTTCAGGTCGAAGCGGCCGTTGGCGTCCACGCACAGGCGCTGGCCCGGTCCCAGCAGCTTGAGCACGGCTTCGATGCGCTTGCAGTCTTCGGCCAGCGAGGCGCCGCCGATCTTCTTCTTCACCACCGAATAGCCGCGATCCAGGTAGCTCTGCATCTCGCGCTGCAGGCCTTCGATGCCCTGCCCCGGCCAGTAATAGCCGCCGGCGGCGTACACGAACACGTCGCGGTTGGGCGTGCCATCGCCGTAGCGCTCGGCCAGCAACTGGTACAGCGGCTTGTTCTCGATCTTGGCCACGGCGTCCCACACGGCCATGTCGATGGTGCCCACGGCCACCGAGCGCTCGCCGTGGCCGCCGGGCTTCTCGTTCATCATCATGGTGTCCCAGATCCTGTGCGGATCCAGGTTGTTGCCGCTGCCGTCCAGCAGGCTGTCCGGCGCGGCTTCCAGCACGCGCGGACGGAAGCGTTCGCGGATCAGCGCGCCCTGGCCGTAGCGGCCGTTGGAGTTGAAGCCGTAGCCGATCACCGGCTTGCCGTCGCGCACCACGTCGGTCACCACGGCGACCAGGCTGAGCGTCATCTTCGAGAAGTCGATGTACGCGTTGCGGATGTTGGACTTGATGGGACGGGTGGATTCGACGACGTCGACGATCTTCATGGTGTGCGTGTCCTGGTATCGGGAAAAACCGGGCGGGGCCGGCCAGTGATGCTGGTGTGTATAGTGGCCGATCGGCAGGCGGACGGCCAATGCCGCTTTTCTCTACTTCCATGCTTTGCGCGCATAGACCATGAATCTCTCCTGGCTGGAAGACTTCCAGGCCCTGGCGGCCACCGGCAGTTTCTCCCGCGCCGCCGAGGCGCGCCACATGACCCAGCCCGCCTTCAGCCGGCGCATCCGCGCGCTGGAGGAATGGCTGGGCGTGGTGCTGGTGGACCGTGGCACGCATCCCGCCACGCTGACCGAGACCGGGGCCTGGTTCCGCAACGTCGCGCGCGAGATCCTGACCCGGGTCGAACGCGTGCCGGACGAGGCGCGCGCGGTGGATGCGGCCACGTCGGCGACGCTGCGCTTCGCCGCCACGCATGCGCTGTCGCTGCATTTCCTGCCGCAGTGGCTGCGCAGCCTGGAGTCGCGCACCTCGATCGGGCCGATCCAACTGGCGTCGGACGTGCTGCAGCAATGCGAAAGCTGGATGCAGAACGGGCGCGTGCAGTTCCTGCTGAGCCACGCGCACGCGGATGCGCCGGGGCGCCTGCCGCCGCAGGAGTATCCGTCGGTGCAGGTGGGGGCCGACATGCTGATGCCGGTGTGCGTGCCGGGCCGCGGAGGCAAGCCGCGTTGGAATCTGGCGGCGGGCAAGCGTGCGGCCGGGCCATTGCCCATCCTGGCGTACAGCGCGGAATCCGGGCTGGGGCGACTGGTGCGCACGTTATGCGCCCAGGAGATGGATCAGTCCGCAGGCAAGCCGGTGTTTACGGCACATCTGGCGACCGTGTTGAAAAGCATGGCGCTGGACGGGCGCGGCATCGCCTGGCTGCCCCACAGCTTGATCGAGAATGAACTGAACGCGGCACGCCTGGTGCCGGCGGGGCCCAATGGATGGCACATCCCGCTGGAAATACGGCTGTACCGGCGAGCCGCCCCCGAAACGGCGGCGGCCGAGGCATTCTGGTTGGCGGCGGGCCTCGCCAGCACCTGAAAGCGCCGTGGCAGTCGGGCGTCGGGCCTATGCGGCCGCGTGGGGATACAGGCAGGCCAGTTGACGGTCCCCCTCGACGCGCTGCGGCGGATCGATCTCGGCGCATTGCCCGCTGGCGCGATCGCAGCGGGTGCGGAAACGGCAGCCCGACGGCAGGTTCGCGGGACTCGGGATCTCGCCCTGCAGGCTGACGGACAGCGGCATGCCGAAGCGAGGAAAGGCATTCATCAGGGCGCGAGTGTAAGGGTGGCGCGGCGCCTGCAGGACAGCCTTGGCGGGCCCCATCTCGACGATACGTCCCAGATACATCACAGCCACGTGCTCGCACAGATACCCCGCCACGCCCAGGTCGTGCGTCACGAACACCAGCGCAATCCGCTGCTCGCGCTGAAGGTCGCGCAGCAAGTTGAGCAGTTGCGCCTGTACCGACACATCCAGCCCGGCGACGGACTCGTCCGCCACGATCACACGCGGCTCGCAGGCCAACGCCCGCGCCACGGCCACACGCCGCACCTGGCCGCCCGACAATTCGGACGGGTAGCGCTGCGCGGTGCCGGCGGGCAGGCCCACCTGGCCCAGCAGCTGGGCCACGCGCGCGTCCACGGCATCCGCCGGGCGCAGCCGGTGCAGGCGTATCGGCTCGGCCAGCAGCGCCGCGACCGTCATACGCGGGTTGAGCGAGCCGCGTGCATCCTGGTAGATATAGGCGACGTCGCGCGCGAATCGGCGGCGCGCCGCCGCATCGAGCCTGCCCACTTCGCCGCCTTCGATCAGCACGCGGCCATTGGTGGGCTCATCCAGACCCAGCATGACGCGCACCAGCGTGGACTTGCCGGAACCGCTCTCGCCGACCAAGGCCAGCGATTGGCCAGGCATCAAGGTCAGCCGGACGCCGTCCAGCGCACGCACGCTGCGGCGGCCGCCGTCGATCGGGAAGCGTTTCTCGACGTCGAGCAGGGAGAAAAGCGGCGGTGTGCCGCGCGCGGAGGAGGCCGGCAAGGCGGGATCGTCCAGATGGGTATTCATATCGCATTCCTCATGGGCGAATCCGGCATCACGCATGCCAGCAGGCCAGCGTGATCTCGCCTTCCTGCCGTGCGGGGGGACGCTCGTTGCAACGAGCGGTGGCCAGCGGGCAGCGCGGCGCGAAACGGCATCCGGCCGGCATCTCGGCAAGCGCCGGAACGACGCCCGGAATGGGTTGCAGCCGCTGCGCGCCGAACTCGATCGCGCTGGCGCGCAAGCCCATGGTGTACGGATGGCGCGGATTGCCCAGCACCTGCGCGCAGGGTCCTTGCTCGACGATCTGCCCGCCGTACATCACCGCCACCTGGTCCGCGACCTGCGTGGCCAGCGCGAGATCGTGCAGCACGAAGACGGCAGAGGCGCCCAGTGCACGCACGCGCGCCAGGATCAGCGCCATGATCTGCGCCTGGATGGTCACGTCCAATGCGCTGGTGGGCTCGTCGGCGATCAGCAAGCGCGGCTCGCACGCCAGCGCGATGGCGATCATGACGCGCTGCTGCATGCCGCCGGACAGTTCGTGCGGATACGCCGCCAGACGCGCCTGGGGATCGGCGATACCCACGCTGTCCAGCAGCTCGGCGGCGCGCGCTCGGCACGCCTGGCGCGACAGCCCCTTATGCCTGCGCAACGGCTCGGACAAATGCGCCAGCACGGTATAACAGGGATTCAGCGCCGAGGACGCATCCTGGAATATCAGGCCCATGCGCGAGCCCCGCAAGCCGCGCAGCCGCCGCTCGGACTCCCGCACGATGTCGTCCCCGCCAATGTCCAGCCGGCCTTCGATCCCGACCTCGGGCGGACGCAACAGGCCCATCGCGGCGAAGGCCAACGTGGATTTGCCCGCGCCCGACTCACCGATCAAGGCCAATGTGGCGCCCTCGGGCAGGCGGATGCTGACGTCGTCGAGCACGGCCATGCCTGCGCGGCGCAGCGTAAAACGGTCCACATGCATCATGTCGCGGCGCATCTCATCGCTCCCGGGTGCGCGGGTCCAGCGCATCGCGCAGGCCTTCCGCCAGCAGATTCAGCCCGACCAGCAGAATGGCGAGCGCCAGGCCGGGCACGCCGGACATCCAGGGCGCCATCATGACGAACCCCCGCCCCTCGGCGATCATCAGACCCCAATCGGGCGTGGGCGGTGCCACGCCCAGGCCCAGGAACGACAGCCCCGACCCGAGAAGAATGGCGATGGAGATGCGCATGCCCGCCTGTATCAGGATCGGCGACACGATATTGGGCAGGATGTGCCGCACGATGATGTCCCGCTCGGGCACGCCCATCAACCTCGCCGCTTCCACATAAGGCCGCGACTTGATCTGCAGCACGTCGGCGCGCACCGTGCGCGCGAACGGTCCGACGAACGACAGTGCCAGCGCGTAGATCACGTTGGCCATGCCCAGGCCGAAGACAGCCATGAAAGCCATGGCCATGATGAGTTCGGGAAACGCCAGCAAGCCATCGACCAGCCGCATCAACGTCCATTCGGTGCGCCCGCCCCGCAGGCCGGCGAAGATGCCCAGAGGCACGCCGACCAGCAGCCCCAGCGCGACCGACGCGGCACCGACCCACAAGGCCGAGCGCGCGCCGTACAGCAGGCGCGAGAAGATGTCCTGGCCGAATGAGTCCGTGCCGAACCAATGCTGCGGCGAGGGCCCCTGCATCATGGCCATGAAATCCTGCCCGGTCGGCGGATGGGTGGCGATCAGGGGCGCGAACACGGCCAGCAGGGCGAATGCCAGCACGATGGCGCCGCCCGCCATCGCCTTGCGCTGGCGCCGCA
This sequence comes from Bordetella ansorpii, assembly GCF_900078705.1. Taxonomy (GTDB): domain Bacteria; phylum Pseudomonadota; class Gammaproteobacteria; order Burkholderiales; family Burkholderiaceae_B; genus Bordetella; species Bordetella ansorpii_A. Next base: position 1,009,580 of record NZ_FKIF01000002.1, on the reverse strand, counting down.
GCAGGCGCCATGCGCGCTGGGCACCGAGAAAGCGCGCGCGCGCCGCGCCAAGGACGAACGGATCAGCGGCCATGATTGCGCAACCTCGGGTCCAGCAATGCGTAGGTACGGTCCACCAGGAAATTGACGCCGATGAAAAGCAAGGCGGTGATCATGATGCCGGCCTGGACCACGCCGTACTCCCGGGTCTGCACGGCGGTGGTGATCATCATGCCCAGGCCGGGCAACGTGAAGACGACCTCGGTCATCACCGCGCCGCGCAGCATGCCGCCCAACTGCAGGCCGATCACCGTGACCAGCGGCATCAGCACATTGCGCATGCCATGCACCCACACCACGCGCCACATGGGCTCCCCGCGCGCGCGGGCCGCCATCATGTAAGGCTGGTCCAGCACGTCGAGCAGGCTGGTGCGCGTCACCGATGCGATCAATCCCATGTACCAGGCGCCCAGGGTGATCGCCGGCAGGGCCAGATGCCACAGCCCGGTCGCCGGATCATCCCAGGGCGAGACATACCCCATGGAGGGAAACCAACCCAGCGACACACTGAACAGCCAGATCAGCACGACGCCCAGGTAGAAACTGGGAAAGGCATTGCCGCCGATGGCCGCGCCGCTGGCCAGCAGATCGACCCAGCTGTTGCGGCGCAAGGCGGCGGCCACGCCCAGCGGCACGCCAGCGGCCAGCGCGATCAGCAGCGACAGGCCCGCCAGCGTGAGCGTGACAGGCAGCGCCTGATGGATGGCCAGCTCGAAGATGTCCTGGCGGCTGACGTACGACAGCCCCCAGTTGCCTTGCACGAAATCCGCCAGCCAGCGCCCATACTGCACGGGCAGCGGCTGGTCCAGGCCCAGGTCGTGGTAGAGCTTGTCATAGGAGTCCCGGGAAAAATCGGAACCCAGCATCACCGTGACCGGATCGCCTGGCGTGGCCTTGAGAAAGGAAAAACTGATGACCGAGACCACCAGCAGCACCAGCGCCGTCTGCGCCAATGCCCCGGCGGTCTGGCCCAGCCAGCGCGCACGGGCCATGTCAGGCCCGCCAGACAGTGTGCAGGTTGAGCAGGTCGGCGGGAATGTATTCGAATCCTTTGACCTTGCTGGACAGAATCTTGAAGACCTTCATGTGCGCCAGGACGGCCAGCGGCGCATCGGCCATCAGAACGTCCTCGGCCTCGATGTAGAGCTTGCGGCGCTGTGCGACATCCATGGTCCGTCCGGCGGCGGCGGCGGCCTTGTCGAAGGCCGGATTGCTGTAGCCCACGAAATTCCACGGCTTGCCGGTGGACCATTCGGGCGTGATGGTTTCGTCCGGGTCCAGGTCGGCGATCCATGCCTCGTCGTAGAGATCGAAATCACCCGCGTTGCGGCGCTGCGCCCATACCGCGCGGTCGACCAGTTCGATCTTGGGCTTGATCCCGATCTGCGCCAGCATGGGCGCGATGAGCTGGGCGTTGCGCGTGCCCATGCCGCCCGATCCCGTGAAGCCGTCGGTCACGATGTAGACCGGGTTCAGTTCGCCCTGGTGGCGCGACTTGGCGCGCAACGCCTTGGCTTTCTCCAGATCGAAGAACTGGCCACGGCCGCTCTTGGCGATGTTCGGATCGTAGAAGTCCGTCATCGGCGGCGATATGCAGGTATAAGCGGGAATGGCCTCGCCGAAGTAGCTCTGCTGCACGATCACGTTGCGGTCGATGGCGAACGACACGGCTTGGCGCAACGCCAGGTCGTCGAACGGCGCGCGTTTGTTGTTCATGCCCAGGAAGGAATAGTTGCCTTCGACCTGGCCGAACACTTGCAGATCGGCTCGCTGGCGAAGTTGGGGGATGAACTGGAACGGGCAGACGGACAGGCCATCGACCTGGCCCGACATCAACGCGGCCACGCCCGCGCTGGGCTCTTTCAACAGCCGGATCACCACCTTGTCGAGATACGGCTGGCCGGCTTCGAAATAGTCGGGATTGCGCACCAGTTCGATGCTGTCGTTCTCTTTCCAGGATATGAACTTGAACGGTCCGGTACCCACGGGGTTGCGACCGAACGCCTGGCCGTGCTGCTCGACCGCTCGCTTGCTGACGATGGTGCCCGCGCGGCCTGTGCTGCCGGTCAGCGCCACGGGCAGGAAGGCGAACGGCTGCTTGAAGCGCAGCCGCAACGTCAGCTCATCGACCACGTCGATGCCATCCAGGTCGGCGAACTTCCAGGCATGCGGCGACTTGACCGCCGGGTCCGCCACACGGGCGAGGCTCCATTTCACCGCCTCGGCATTGCAGAGATCGCCGTTGTGGAACTTGACGCCGGGCCGCAGCTTGAAGACGTGGGTCTTCTCGTCGATCATGTCCCAGCTCTGCGCCAGGTCCGGCGCGAAACTCACCTGCTTGCCGTCATAGGCCACTTTCAGGATGCCGTTGAATACGTTGTTCAGGACTTTGATCGATCCCCCGGACATCGTGAAATGCGGATCCAGCGTATCGATCGCATCGAGCCAACCCAGGGTAAGGGTGCCTCCCTTGCGAGGCCCCGGCTGGGCCATGGCGCTTGCGCTGCCCAGTCCCATCACGCCGGCGCTGGCCAGGCCGATCGCCGCGCCTGCTGCCTTGAGGAAACCGCGGCGTTGAAATTTCACGGCCAGGGCAGCGGCCAATTGCGACTTGTAGTCGGGCGTGGTCATGCGGAAGCTCCTTGCGTAGGGAAAGAGAAATAGCGTGCGAGGTCATCGATGGTGGCCAGCACGTGCCGCCGCATGACGATCTCGCTATGCACGGGGTCGCCGCTTCTGAGGGCGTCGATGAGGGTCTGGTGGTGCTCACGGGCGCCGGGACGGCCAGACGCTTTGATCCAATCGCGCATATACGGCTCGACCAGCGAGTTCAGGCTGGCGATCTGGCGCAGCAGCCGGGGCTGGCGAGCGATGCCGCACAGATGCTCATGAAAGGCGCGATGGCTGCCCGTCCAATCGGGCGTGCTTTCGGCCAGGTTGTCCATCCTTGCGAGTTGCTCTTCCAGATCGCGCAGCACCGTCGGCGTCAGGCGCGGCACCGCCAGGCGCACGGCCAACCCTTCGAGCACCGCGCGCATCTCGAAGACCTCGCGCATGGCCTCCATGTCCAGGCCGGCCACGACCACGCCGCGATTGGGGCGTATGGTCACCAGCCCTTCCGTTTCCAGCCTGCGCAATGCTTCCCGCACGGGCATACGGCTGGTGCCGATCTGCGTGGCGATGTCTTCGGGTTTCAGGCGCATGCCGGCGGGGTATTCCCCCAGCCTGATCGCGGTATGGATGTGCTGATAGGCGTCCGCTTCCGCGGTCGAACCTTGCAGCGACGTCATGGGCAAGTTCAGCATGGTCTGGATCAGTTGATGCGTGGATACGTTTTCGCAACTGAGCAGGATCAAGCAAATCTCATGCCAACTTGGCGCAATCAAACAGCCAGCACGGAACGTGCTGGGTGGAAGCATCAAGACACGGGATGGATGGGATCACGACAGCGAGGCAGGCGCGGAAATGCGTCGCGCCAAGGCTGAATGCGCAGCACTGATTTGGCGCAGCCATGCATCGTGATCGCCCATCGCGGGGCTGGTTCTGGTGCGCTGGACGCCGACGCCCAGCCGGCAGTCAAGCCAGCGGAATATCCACCTTGGACGACGAGCGCGTGCCCGGCAGCGGCTTCGTATCGCTGGGGTAATACGTATGCACCAGCGACAGCTTCACGCGATCGCTGGCGTTGCCCCGCGCCGCATGCAGCGTACGGCAATGGAAGAACACCACGTCGCCCGGCTCCAGGTCGGGGCACACCGCCCGCTCGATCCACGGCTGGTTTTCGGGCAGGTCCTTCAGGAAGAACTTGGCGCCGTCGAACTGCGAGGGCTGGAAGGTGGCCGCGTGCGAGCCCGGCAGGAAGAACAGCCCGCCGTTGTCGGCGTGCTCGTTGCCCAGCGCCAGCCACGTCGACACCAGGTTCTCGGCGCTGAAGGACCAGTAGCGGATGTCCTGGTGCCAGCCCGTCAGGCTGCCGAAACGGGGATGCTTGGTCATCACGCAGTTGTGGTGCGCGGTGGACAGCACGGGCTGCCGGCCGAAACAGGCGCGCAGCCAGCCGGCGATACGGGGCGAGGTGGCCCATTGGCGGTACAGGGGATCGCGGCCGTAGGCGTCGAGCAGGCGCCGCACCGTGTGGCCGCCCTCGGCCTGGCGCGAGGCCGGCGCGCCGGGGTATTGCAGGTCGGCCTCGTATTCGACAGGCGCGGCGGCCTGTTCCAGTTGGCGCTGCGACAGCTCGCGCAGTGCCTGCAATTCATCGGCGGCGGCAAACCCGCGCACCACCACAAAGCCCTGCTCGCGCAGGGTGGCGACCTGTTCGGCAACCGTAGGCCCGGACATCTTGCTATTTCCTCATTGGCGCGCCGGAGAAGGCGAATGGCCCCTGGAAACCGGCGGGGACGCATCGCGTCCCCTCGCAAGCATACTCCTGTGACGGCAGGTCAGTCGGAGGACGCGTTTCTTTCGATCCGCAGGCGTTCCTCGTCGCGCTCCTGGGTGACGTTGCGCACCCATTCGCGCCAGATCGCCACCAGCAGCGCCATCAGCACCGGCCCGACGAACAGCCCCACGATGCCCATGGTCTTGACGCCGCCGACCAGGCCGAAAAAGGTCGGCAGGAACGGCAGCTTGACCGGCCCGCCCACCAGGCGCGGACGCAGGGTCTTGTCCACGATGAACAATTCGACCGTGCCCCAGACGAACAGGGCGACGCCCGCCACCATGTGGTTGGAACCCACCAGGTAGAGCGACACCAGGGTGAAGCACAGCGGCGCGCCGCCCGGAATCAGGGCCATGAAGCCCGTGACCACGCCCAACAGCACCGGCGACGGCACGCCGGCGACCCAGTAGGCGATGCCCAGCACCACGCCTTCGCCGAGCGCAATGAGGCACATGCCGGTGACGGTGGAGCTGACGGTGGCGGGCACCACGCGCGAGAAGCGCTGCCAGCGCGCCGGCAGGATGCGCTCGCCCAGGATGTCCAGCTGGTCGAGGATGCGGCCGCCGTCCTTGTAGACGAAGAACAGCGTGATCAGCATGAACAGTACCGTCAGCAGCAGCTGGAAGACGTTGCCGGTGGCCGACAGCGCCATGCGGTAGATGTTGCCCAGGTGCTCGCCGCTGACGGCCTGGACCATTTCACCCAGCGCGTGCGGCGCACCCAGGTAGTTCTGCCAATACACCGCCAGTTGTTCGCCGACCACGGGCAGCGCCAGGATCCAGTTGGGCGCGGCCATGCCATGCCGGTTGACCTCGAGCGCCCAGGCGAAAAGATGGCTGGCTTCCTTCACCGCATAGCTGAGCGCGAAGGAGATGGGCGCGACCAGCACCAGCAGCACCACCAGCAGGGCGATGGTGGCCGCAATGGGAGTGCTGCCGCCGCATCGCCGCAACAGGCGCTTGTATAGAGGCCACGTGGCCAGGCCGATGATCAACGCGGCCAGCACGGGCACAAGGAAACCGCTGAGGAAGTACAAGCCTGCCAGTACCACCAGCAGCAACAACCAGCGGGCGATCAGCGAAGCGGGGAGGACTGTCTGCATAGACCACTTTCGAGGAGGTTCGGCCCGGACTTCGGAATATACCGGGTTTGGATAACCTGCCCCACCGCGGTTCCCGCCATGGCGCGCAGCACGCCCGCAACAGGTTGAATGCGCCCAGCGGGAAGTGGCGCCCGCGCAGGGCTGGCCCGAAGGCCCCCCTGCCAGGGAAAACCGGCCCGCCAGGCGGCGGGCCGGACAATGCTTACATCACGAACTCGGGCGCATCCATCGGCACGTTCAGGCGCGCGGCCTGCACGGCCTGGGGCGTGAGTTCGGGCGCCTGCGGACGGCGATGGCAGTTCGAACCGTCCAGATCGTTCTCGTCGCCGCCGTTCAGCAGCGGGCAACCCGCGAACAATCCGGCCACCCAGTCGGAGAAGGCACGAACCTTGGGCGACAGCTGGCGGCTTTGCAGGTAGAGCAGCGAAATGGGCACGGCCGAGGGACGCCACTGGGGCAGCACTTCGACCAGCTCGCCGCTCAGCAGGTGCGGCAAGGCCATGAACCGGGCGGTCTGGATCATGCCGAAGCCTTCCACGCCGCATTTCAGATGGGCCATCCAGTCGTTGACGGAGACCACGCCCGGCACGTCGACCTGCTGTTCCTTGCCGTCGACCACGAAATCCCAGTTGCAATTGCGGCCCGACGCCCAGAAATAGTGCACCGCCTGATGGCGCTGCAGGTCTTCCAGGTCGCGCGGCATGCCGTAGCGCGACAGGTAGCTGGGCGAGGCGCAGGTGACCGATTGCAGGATGCCGATGCGGCGCGCCACCAGGCTGGAATCCTCCAGCAGGCCGCCGCGGATCACGCAGTCGACGGCCTCCTGCACCAGGTCGACCCGACGGTCGGACAAGCCGATGACCAGCTCGACGTCGGGGTATTTAGTGTGGAATTCGCGCAACGACGGGATCAGGATCTGATTGCCGATGGCTGGCGGCACGTCGACCCGCAGGCGTCCCTGCGGACGCGACGCGGCATCCTGCAGGCAGGCTTCGGTCTCCTCGACCTCGGCCAGGATGCGGGTGCTGTGCTTGTAGTAGGCGGCGCCATCGGGCGTCAGGCTGATGCGGCGCGTGGTGCGGTTCAGCAGGCGCACGCCCAGGTGACGTTCGAGGTTCTGGATGATCGTGGTGACGGTGGTGCGTGGCAGCGCCAGCCCATCGGCCGCGCGCGTGAAGCTGTTTGCTTCTACGACGCGCACGAAGACCTGCATGGCTTGGAAGCGATCCATGGGTATTCCCGGAAAAACGGAGTGACGCCAGCATAACGCGGAACGGCCGTGGATTGTTCGGCAGGTTCGACTAGTGTTGCCACGAAAACACTGTTTATCCAAACCGTCAAAGCCACCAGAATCTCACCGTCCAGAAGAAACCGCTCCGGCTGTTGCACTGCAGCAGCGGCGTCATCCCCTGCAGCACGCCAGTCTCCGGGCCAGGTTTCTCCCCACCGATCTCAAGGAAATGCCATGACGGCTATTCGTCCCCGTTTTGCCGCGGTTGCTTTGGCGACCGCGCTGGCCGCCGCCGGCGGCGGCTACGCAGTATTCGGCCCCTCCACGGGGACGGGTACCGCACAGGCCCAGTCCGCGCCGCCCGCTGGCGCGGCGGTCGACGTCGCGCCCGCCTTCACCCGCTCGATCGTCGACTGGCAGCGCTACTCCGGCCGCCTGGAAGCCATCGACCGCGTCGATATCCGCCCGCTGGTCTCGGGCACCCTGACCCAGGTGCACTTCAAGGACGGCGCCCTGGTCAAGAAGGGTGACCCGCTGTTCACCATCGATCCGCGCCCCTACGCGGCCGAGGTCGACCGCGCCGCCGCCCAACTGTCCGCCGCCCGCGCCCGGGTGTCGTACACGGCGTCCGACCTGGCGCGCGGCAAGCGCCTGATGGCCGAGAACGCCATCGCCCGCCGCGACTTCGAAGAAAAGGAAAACGCCGCCCGCGAGGCCTCGGCCAATCTGCAGGCCGCTCAGGCCGCGCTGGACACGGCCAAGATCAACCTGGGCTACACCCGCATCGTCGCGCCGGTAGACGGACGCCTGTCGCGCGCCGAAGTCACCGTGGGCAACGTGGTGTCGGCCGGCGCGCAGTCGGTGCCGCTGACCACGCTGGTGTCGGTGGCGCAGCTGTACGCCTCGTTCGACGTGGACGAGCAGACCTTCCTGCGCTACGTCAATCCTGCCCGCGCCAGCGGCGGCGCCGTGCCCGTGCAACTGGGCCTGGCCAACGAAGACGGCTACTCGCGCGAAGGCACCGTGCAGTCGGTGGACAACCGCCTGGATCCGACCTCGGGCACCATCCGCGTGCGCGCCGTGTTCGACAACAAGGACGGCAGCCTCCTGCCCGGCCTGTATGCCCGCGTCCGCCTGGGCGGCAGCGCCCCTTACCAGGCCGTGCTGATCGACGAACGCGCCATCGGCACCGACCAGAGCAAGCGCTTCGTGCTGGTGGTGGGCGATGACAACCACGCCAACTACCGCGAAGTGAAGCTGGGCGCCAACGTGGGCCCGCTGCGCGTGGTCGAGTCCGGCCTGAAGGCCGGCGAGCGCATCGTCGTCAACGGCCTGCAACGCGTGCGCCCCGGCGACCTGGTCGCGCCCAACCTGGTGTCCATGGACACCGCGCCGGACGCCGTCAAGACCGCATCGGCGAGCCTGAAGTAAGGCGCCGACTGTTCGGAATACAAAGAAATGAATATCTCCAAATTCTTCATCGACCGGCCGATCTTCGCAGGCGTGCTGTCGGTTCTGGTGCTGCTGGGAGGCCTCCTGGCCATGTTCCAGCTGCCCATTTCCGAGTACCCGGAAGTGGTCCCTCCGTCCGTCGTCGTGCGGGCGCAATATCCTGGCGCCAACCCCAAGGTCATCGCCGAAACCGTCGCCTCGCCGCTCGAACAGCAGATCAACGGCGTCGAAGACATGATGTACATGCAGTCGCAGGCCAACAGCGACGGCAACCTGACGCTGACGGTGTACTTCAAGCTGGGCGTGGATCCCGACAAGGCGCAGCAACTGGTGCAGAACCGCGTGGCGCAGGCCCTGCCGCGCCTGCCGCCGGACGTGCAGCGCCTGGGCGTCACCACGGTCAAGAGCTCCCCCACGCTGACGCTGGTGGTGCACCTGATCTCGCCCGACGACCGCTATGACGCCACCTATCTGCGCAACTACGCGGTCATCAACGTGAAGGACCGCCTGTCGCGCATTTCCGGCGTGGGCGAAGTCACGGTGTGGGGCGCGGGCGACTACTCGATGCGCGTCTGGCTCGATCCGCAGAAGGTCGCGCAGCGCGGCATGACGGCCATGGAAGTGGTCAATGCCATCCGCGAGCAGAACGTGCAGGTCGCGGCCGGCACCATCGGCGCCTCGCCCAACGACGTGCCGATGCAGTTCTCGGTCAACGCCCGGGGCCGCCTGCAAAGCGCCGAAGAGTTCAGCGACATCATCCTGAAGACCTCGTCCGACGGCGCCGTCACGTACCTGCGCGACGTGGCCCGGGTCGAGCTGGACTCGCAGGAATACGCGCTGCGCTCGCTGCTGGACAACAAGCCGGCGGTGGGCATGGGCATCATGCAGTCGCCGGGCTCGAACGCGCTGGACGTGTCCAGCCAGGTGCGCGCCGCCATGGCCGAGATGTCCAAGGACTTCCCGCCGTCGGTCGAATACCGCATCGAGTACGACCCCACGCAGTTCGTGCGTTCCAGTATCGAGGCCGTGGTGCACACGCTGCTCGAAGCCATCGCGCTGGTGGTGCTGGTGGTGATCGTGTTCCTGCAGACCTGGCGCGCGTCCGTCATCCCGCTGCTGGCCGTGCCGGTGTCCATCATCGGCACCTTCGGGCTGCTGCTGATGTTCGGCTACTCCATCAACGCGCTGTCGCTGTTCGGCATGGTGCTGGCCATCGGTATCGTGGTGGACGACGCGATCGTGGTGGTGGAAAACGTCGAACGCAACATCAGCGAGGGCCTGTCGCCCAGAGACGCGACGTACAAGGCCATGCAGGAAGTCAGCGGGCCCATCATCGCCATCGCCCTGACGCTGTGCGCCGTGTTCGTGCCGCTGGCCTTCATGACGGGCCTGACCGGCCAGTTCTACAAGCAGTTCGCCATGACCATCGCCATCTCGACGGTGATCTCGGCCTTCAACTCGCTGACCCTGTCGCCCGCCCTGTCGGCCATGCTGCTCAAGGGCCACCACGACAAGCCCGATGCGCTGACCCGCGTGATGAACAAGCTGTTCGGCCGGTTCTTCAACTGGTTCAACCGCTCGTTCAACCGCGCGTCCGACCGTTACGCCACCGGCGTGAGCGGTGTGGTCAAGCGCAAGGGCGGCTCGATGCTGGTCTACGCCGTGCTGCTGGGCCTGACCGTGCTGATCGGCAACATCCTGCCGGGCGGCTTCATTCCGGCACAGGACAAGCAGTACCTGATCGGCTTCGCGCAGTTGCCCAACGGCGCCTCGCTCGACCGTACCGAGGACGTGATCCGCCGCATGAGCGACATCGCCCTGAAGCAGCCTGGCGTGAAGAGCGCCATCGCCTTCCCGGGCCTGTCGATCAACGGCTTCACCAACAGCTCCAGCGCCGGCATCGTGTTCGTCACGCTGGACGACTTCAACAAGCGCACCACCCCCGAGCTGTCGGGCAATGCCATCGCCGGCGCCCTGAACCAGCAATTCGCCTCGATCAAGGACTCGACGGTGGCGGTCTTCCCGCCCCCGCCCATCCTGGGCCTGGGCACGCTGGGCGGCTTCAAGCTGCAGATCGAGGACCGTGGCGCGCAAGGGTATGAAGCGCTGGACCGCGCCACCCAGGCTTTCGTGGCCAAGGCCGCGCAGACGCCCGAGCTCGGCCCCACGTTCTCGAACTACCAGATCGCGGTGCCGCAGCTGGACGTCGACCTGGACCGCGTGAAGGCCCGCCAGCTGGGCGTGCCGGTGACCGAAGTGTTCGACACCATGCAGGTGTACCTGGGTTCGGTGTACGTCAACGACTTCAACCGTTTCGGCCGCGTGTTCCAGGTGCGGGCCCAGGCGGACGCGCAGTTCCGCGCCCATCCCGAGGACATCCTGCAACTGAAGACCCGCAACGCCTCGGGCGAGATGGTGCCGCTGTCGTCGCTGGTCACGGTCAAGCAGAGCTTCGGCCCTGAAATGGTGGTCCGCTACAACGGCTACACCGCCGCCGACATCAACGGCGGCCCCGGCCCCGGCTTCTCGACCAACCAGGCTCAGGAAGCGGCCGCGCGCATCGCCGCGGAAACGCTGCCGCGCGGCTTCCAGATCGAGTGGACCGACCTGGCCTACCAGCAGATGCTGGCCGGCAACGCGGGCCTGTGGGTCTTCCCGATCAGCGTGCTGCTGGTGTTCCTGGTGCTGGCCGCGCTGTACGAAAGCCTGACGCTGCCGCTGGCGGTGATCCTGATCGTGCCGATGAGCATCCTGGCCGCCCTGACCGGCGTCTACTTCACCGGCGGCGACAACAACATCTTCACGCAGATCGGCTTGATGGTGCTGGTGGGGCTGTCCGCGAAGAACGCCATTCTCATCGTGGAGTTCGCCCGGGAGCTCGAGATGGGCGGCAGCACGCCGCTGCAGGCCGCCATCGAGGCCAGCCGCCTGCGCCTGCGCCCGATCCTGATGACGTCCATCGCGTTCATCATGGGTGTGGTGCCGCTGGTGCTGTCTTCCGGCGCCGGTGCGGAAATGCGCCAGGCCATGGGTATCGCCGTGTTCTTCGGCATGCTGGGCGTGACGCTGTTCGGCCTGTTCCTGACGCCGGTGTTCTACGTGCTGCTGCGCAAGCTGGGCAAGCGCCCGCTGCACAGCGCCAGCCCGCACGCCGCGCCGACGATCCATCACCACCCTGCCGAAGCCGACTAAGGAGCCAGCCATGACGCATACCATCACACGCGGCTCCGCCCTGCTTGCCCTCTTGCTGACGCTGGCGGGCTGCGCGGTGGGCCCCGAATACCACCGGCCCGAGGTCTCGACCCCGGCCGCCTTCAAGGAAGCACAGAAGGCCGACACCTCGCTGGCCGGCCATGAGGCCGGCAACTGGCAGGCCGCCAGGCCGTCCGAGGACGCCCTGCGCGGCGACTGGTGGAAGGTCTTCAACGACCCGACGCTGGATGCCCTGCAGGCGCAGGCCCTGCAGGCCAACCAGACGCTGCAGCGCCGCCGCGCGCGCTGTCGCAGGCCCGCGCCCTGCTGCGCGATGCCCGGTCGGATCAGTACCCGAACCTGGATGCCGGCATCGGCCCGTCGCGCCAGCGCGTCTCGCCGGCCTCGCAGGGCCTGCGCGACGACGGCCCGGCCAGCACCAGCACGCTGTGGCGCGCCCAGGCATCGGTGTCGTACGAGGTCGATCTGTTCGGCCGAGTCTCGTCTAGCGTGGAAGCCGCCAACGCGGACGCGCAGCAAAGCGCCGCGCTGTACCGCTCGGTGCTGCTGGCCTTGCAGGCCGACGTGGCCACCGGCTACTTCCAGGTTCGCCAACTGGACGCGGAACTGCAGATCTACCGCCAGACGGTCGATTTGCGCGGCGCCTCGCTCAAGCTGATCCAGCAGCGCTACGACGCCGGCGACATCGGCGAGCTGGACCTGGCCCGCTCGCGCGCCGAGCTGGAATCGGCCCGTGCCGACGCCGCCGGCGTGCAGCGCCAGCGCAGCGCCGCCGAGCACGCCCTGGCGGTGCTGCTGGGCAAGGCGCCGGCCGAGTTCGACATGCCGTCGCAGCCCCTGTCGCGGGTGGCCATCGACGTGCCGGCGGGCCTGCCGTCCACGCTGCTGGAACGCCGTCCCGACATCGCCGCGGCCGAGCGCGCCATGGCCGCCGCCAACGCCCGTGTCGGCGTGGCGAAGGCCGCGTTCTTCCCGCGCCTGGACATCACGGCGGCGGGCGGCTTCGAGTCCTCGGAACTGGGCAACCTGTTCCAGTGGTCCAGCCGCACGTTCCTGCTGGGCCCGCTGGTGGGCACGGCGCTGTCGATCCCGATCTTCGACGGCGGCCGCCGCCAGGCCGGCGTGGACCGCGCCCGCGCGGTGTACGAGGAAGACGTGGCCAACTACCGCCAGACGGTGCTGACCGCCTTCCGCGAAGTCGAAGACAACCTGTCCAACCTGCGCCTGCTGCGCGGCCAGACCGAAGCGCAGGAAGCCGCGCTGCAAGCGTCGACCCGCGCCGCCAAGCTGTCGCAGACGCAATACCGGGAAGGCTCGATCAGCTATCTGGACGTGATCGAGGCCGACCGCTCGGTGCTGTTGCAGCAGCGTGCGTCGGTGCAGTTGAACGGTGAGCGCGCGCGTTCCACCGTGAACCTGATCCGCGCACTGGGTGGCGGTTGGGACACGCCGTTGCCGGAACTTGCGCCGCGCGCCGAGCAGGCGCCGTCGCAACAGGTGGCAGTGCAGTAAAGCGCTTTGGAATAGCCGCCGCGCAATGCGGCGGCATCGGGAAGGCCGGCATGGGCGACAACCGTGCCGGCCTTTTCATTTGTGGCGCTTCCTTGCGGGGCGGTTAAGCTGAGCGGCATGACAGACTGCCCCGCTTCTTCTGGCTCGCGCGACTCGCTGCGCATCTTCTTCGCCCTGTGGCCGGACGCCCGCGCCCTGGACGCCCTGCTGCCTTGGCAGGCACGCGCCCACGCGCATTGCGGCGGGCGGTTGATGCGGCCCGATACGCTGCACGTGACGCTGGCCTTTCTGGGCCAGGCCACGCACGAGCAGGTCGCGGCGCTGGTCGCGCATACCCGCGGGGACCGTATCGAGGCCGGGGAAATCCTGCTGTCGCGCTACGGCACGTTTCCGAAGCAGGGGATCGTGCATGCGTGTCCCGGCCTGGATAGGTCCGGCCTGGATACGCATGATGCAGGCACGTCCGGTGTGGATGCGTCCGACATGAGCCTGCCCCACAAGGCGGAATCCGACATACGCGCCCTGCATGCACTGAATGACCGCTTGTGGACGGCGCTGGAAACCCTGGGCTGGCAACGCGAGCCCAGGCCCTTCCGGCCGCACGCCACGTTGCTGCGCAAGGCCGATTGCAGTTCACTTCCCGCGCCACCCGCCGAACCCGTGCCGTGGGCCTATCGGCATTACGTGCTGGTGTCGTCGGAGCCGGAGAACGGTGCGGCGCATTACCGGGTGCTGGCGCGCAGCGCCGACGCGTAGCGTCACGCAGCCAATGCGGCCGCTGCCTATCGCCGCCGGCCCGCTGAACCGGCGGCGATAGGCGCTGGGCATCGGGCTGGCGCATGGCAGCGCCCTCACATGGCCGGGCTTGCGCGCCAAGATCCCTACTTCCGGCCCGGATACACCTATCATTATCCAGGCCAGGGCCGGCGCAGTTGCCTGCGTCGCCACCACAACCATGCGCCACTGATCCCCAATACTCCCAACACCAATCCCGCGAGACCGGTCACGATCCGCAACGGCACGCCGCCCAGCTCACCGGTATGCAGGGGATAGATGAAGGCATTCAGGCGGCCAGCCGTATCCAGCTCGCTCCAGCGCTGCGCGGACAGGATCGCGCCGTCGCGCGGATCCATCCAGATCGTCGACACGCCATTGGGATGCGGCTCATCGGCCAGGCGCATGCGGATGCGCACCGGCCGGTTCGGCTGGGCTGCCAGCATCACGTAGCCGACCCGCCCATCGGGATAGACAGCCTGGGCACGCGCGACCAGGGTATCCAGGGGCAATGAGGGCGCGGGATCGCCGTGCAGCACAGGCATGGCGACCGGCGTGGAACCCACCCACGCATTGATCCATCCGCCGATAGGCCGCCACGCCATGAAAGCGCCCGTGGCGACTGAAACGGCCAGCACCAGGCCCAACACCGCACCGCCTGTTCGATGCACGTCGAACAATCCACGCAGCAGGCCCTTGCGCAGTTCGATGCGCAGCCTGGGTGGCCAGTGCTTCGGCCACCACAGCACCAGGCCGATTATCAGCAACAGCAGATAAGTCAACGCGGCCCAGGCCAGGAGAGCCTTGCCCGTGGTGTCCATCAACAGTGCGCTGTGCAGGCGGAACAGGGTGTTGACGAAACCCTCGCCCTCGCCGCGGCGGCCTTGCTCGACGCCACTGGCGGGGTCGATATAAACCGTGCCTCGCCAGGCGCCGCGCACCAGCACCTGCAGGGTTTCATGGGGCGCGCGGGGCGGCCGGATGGTCATCGCAATGTCCGAACCGAACGCGGCCTGGATGGACTGCCGCACCTCGTCCAGAGATACGAAGCCCGGCCCGGCGCCGGCGCGCGGGATGTTGCTGTCCGCCGTGGCGCCATACGCCACGAAATACCGCGGATGCAGCCACTCGTCCAACGGCCGCGCCGCCGCCAGCAGCGCCCCGGTCAGGCCAGCCACGATCAGCAGCCACCCCAGCGTCAGCGCCATCCAGCGATGGCAGGTCAGCCACAGGACGCGCAGGCGGGCTTGCATCGTGCCCGGTCAGAACGCCAGGCGCGTCTGCAGGTAGAACATGCGCGGCGCGCCCACCATGCGGCCGCCGTCGCTGTCGGTGTTGCGCGTGTAGTAACGGCGGTCCAGCAGGTTGTTCACGCCGGCCACAATGCTGCTGCCGGGTGCGTTCGGAATCTGCCAGCCAGCCTGGAAGTTCCAGACGGAAAAGCCCGGCACGCGGCCGACCATGGCGTTGGCCGACTCTTCCTCGGTATTGGCGGCATCGGTGTAGTGGCCGCTCTGCATCGTGGTGGAAAGGTCGAAGGTCCAGGCGCGCACGGCGTACCGCGCCCCCAGCGTGCCGGTCTGGCGCGAGTTGAACGGCACCTCCTTGCCCTGGTCTTCGCCGGACTTCTGGATGGCGCGCGTGTACGTGTAGTTGGCGTACACATTGAAGCCGGCCAGCGGTCCGGCGCGGTCGAAATCGTAGTCCCAGGCGAACTCCACCCCATTGTGCTGCGTGGCGCCCAGGTTGCGGAACACGGCGGGATTGGTGCCGGGAATGGACAGGATCTGGTTGTCGAAGCGCAGGTTGAACACCGTGAACTCGGCGCGCATCTGCTTGCCGGACCAGCGCGTGCCCGCCTCCACCGTCTTGGCGATCTCGGGACGCAGCGGGTTCGTGGCCGACATCGAATTGAGCTGCGTGTACTGCACCGCGCCGAACGAAGTGTTGTAGTTGGTGTACAGCGTCAGATTGGGATTGACCAGGTAGGCGATGTTCAGCGATGGCAGCGCCTTGCGGTTGCGTTGCTCGAACGGTTCGTCCGACGTGCCCTGCTGATGCCGGTCGCTGTCGATGCGCTCGTAGCGCACGCCCGGCGTCACGCGCCAATCGCCATAGGCGATACGATCGTCGATGTAGACCGAATGGGCGCGCGTGCCGTTGACGAACACCGTGGCGGCGCTGGCGCGGCCATTGGACAGCAAGGTGTTGTAGCGCTTGTCCTCGCCGGTTTCACGGATGAACCGGTAGCCCACGGTGACGTCGTGCGTGGTCGGGCCCGCCTCGAAGCGCTGCGTATAGCGTGGCTCGATGCCCGTCACCTGGTTGCTGCGCGGCTGGAAGTCGTTGCGGCCCGCCGCCACGTTGATCAGCGAACTCTCGCGCGAACTGTTGTAGTGGTAGGCCCGCACCTCGAACTCCTGCGTGTCCGAGATCGTGTTCAGGTAGCCGACGTCCAGGCCCTTGCGCTCGCCCTTCCAGTAATCGGTGGGACGCGTGTTCTGGAACGGATCGTCGCGGTATTCCGCCTGCGTCAGGCCACCCGGCGTCATCGACTTCACGTCGTAGTACGAGAACTTGCCGTACACCTCCGACGTCGGCGTCACTTCATGGCGCCACTTCAGCGCCAGGTCGTTGTAGGTGTCGTCGCTGCCGTCGCGCCACTGCTTGCCATCCATGCCCGAATACAGCACCGCCAGGCCGAAACCGTTGTCCAACTGGCTGCCGATGAAGGTGCTGTACTGCGCGTTGCCGCCGCCTTCCCCGAACAGGTTGTAGCGCAGCGTCGCGTCGCCCGTCAGGCCCGGTTCGGCGGGAATGGCGCGCGTCTTGAAGTTGATGATGCCGCCCACGTTCTGCGGACCGTAGCGCACCGCGCCACCGCCGCGCACCACGTCGATGGATTCGATGTTGGCCAGGCTGACCGGCGCCATCACCAGATTCGGCTGGCCATACGGCGCCATGGCCAGCGGAATGCCGTCGATCAGCATTGTCGAGCGCGACGAATTGCGGCCCGACAGGCCGCGCACGCCCACGTGCAGGCCGACCGAGCTGCCCGCGGCGCTGGTGCTGCCGTTGATCTGCACGCCGGGCACGCGCCGCAGCACGTCGGACACGTTGGTGGCGCCGCTTTGCTCGATCTCGTTGAACTGCACCAGCGTGCGCGCGCCGCCGAAGCTGCGCACGCTGTTCTGCAGGCCAGTGCCCAGCCAGCTGCCGCTGACCTGGATGGCCTCCAGCGTGGCGGGGCCGCTACTTGTCCCGACCGGCACGGCCGGCGCCGTGGCAGGCACATTGCCTTGCAGGACATAGCCGTTGTCGGTGTGTGGCACCGCGCGCAGTCCGCTGCCTTGCAGCAGCTGCGCCAGCCCCTCTTCCACGGTGAAGCTGCCGCGCAGCCCCGGGCTGGCGCGGCCATCGGTCTGCTCCGGACGGAACGACAGCGTGATGCCGGCCTGGCCGGCAAAGGCGGACAAAGCGTCGGACAAGGGGCCCGCGGCAATGGCATAGCTGCGGGCCTGGGCCTGCTGCGCAGCCGATGCTTGCTGCGCCACGGCGCCGGATGCGTATCCGGCGGCTGACAGCGCCAACGCGGCGGCCACGGCCAGGCGCGTCGCCCTCGGCCCGGTGATCTGCTTGGATTGCAATGCCACTTTCCCTTTCCTTTGCATGCGCGGTTGCTTCGTTCGGATGCCATGCCGAACGAGCGGCATCGAAAGGGACAGGGGAAATTGTAAAAATCAGCCGGCGGCCGGCGCCACGGTGATCCAGTAGGGCGTGCGGCGCACCACCCGCACCGGCAGCGTCTGCTGCACGATGTCCAGCACCCGGTCGGTATCGGCCAGCTGGAATACGCCCGACAGGCGCAGGCCCGCCACCGCCGGATCGCACCGCACGATGCCCGGGCGATAGCGCGACAGTTCCTGCAGGAAGTCCGCCAGGCGGGTGCGGTCGGCATACAGCACGCCGCGCGTCCAGCCAGGCGCCGCGCCGGGTTCGACGCCCACGGCCGGGGCAGGCGCCACGGCACGCGGCGCCTCGATGGACGCCGACGTGAAACAGGCGCGTTGGCCGGCCGCCAGCACCACCGGCGCCGCCCCGCCCTGCGGCGAGATCTCCACGCGATGCTCCAGCACCTCGAGACAGGTCGCGTCCTGCTCTCCGCCCACTTGCCGGACGACGAAACGGGTGCCGAGGGCACGCAGGCGGCCATGCCGGGTCTGCACCAGGAAGGGACGCGCGCGCCCGGCGGCATCGGGCGCGGTCTGCACATAGATCTCGCCTTGCTGCAGCCGGATCAGTCTTTCCTCGTTGGAATAGCGCACGTCCAGCGCCGTGCCGGTGTTCAGGGCCAGCTTGCTGCCATCGTCCAGCAGCAGGTCGCGGCTTTCGCCCGTAGCGGTACGGTAGTCGGACGCCAGGTGTCCCCAGGACGCCAGGCGCCATCCCAGCGCGCCAGCGGACACCGTGCCGCCCAGCAGCGCCAGCGTCTTCAACGCCGCCCGGCGGTTGACGCGTGCCTGGCGCGCCAGCACGGGCACGCCCACCGAGGCGGGCACGGCGCCGAACTGCAGGCTCAGGCGCTCGGCCTTCTGCCACGCCTGCTCATGGGCGGCATCGGCCTGCCGCCAGCGCCGGCAGGCATCGTGATCCGCCTGCGCCGCCTGCCCCGAATGCAGCAGGGCCAGCCAGCGGGCCGCCTGGCGGATCACGCCAGGGTCCATGGCCGGCGCGGTCTGACGGTGCATCGTGCGCATTCAGTCCATCACCACCAGGCAGTGCTCGAAGGCCTGCGCCATGTAGCGCTTGATGGTGCGGTCGCTCAAGCCCAGGCGTTCGGCGATCTGCGCGTAGCTCAAACCCTCCAGTTGCGACAGCACGAAGACCTCGCGTGCCTTGGGCGCCAGGCCGGCCAGCATGCGGTCGAGTTCCTGCAGCGCCTGCCACATGGCCAGTTGTTCTTCGGGGGACGGCGCGGCCTGCCCGGGCAGCGCGGCCAGGGCTTCCAGCCAGGCGCTTTCCAGCGAACGGCGGCGCCACAGGTCGTTGACCAGGCCCCGCGCGATGGTGACCAGATACGCGCGCGGCTCGCGCAGGCTGGGCAGTTCCTCGGGCTTCTGCAGGACGCGCACGAACGTGTCCTGCGCCAGGTCGGCCGCGTCGTCGCTGCACGCCAGCCGGCGGCGCAGCCATTGGTGCAGCCAACCATGATTGCCTTCGTACAAGGCCTGCACTGATGTGGCGGGAGCGGAAAAGGAAGACACGGCGTCCTCGGGGCGGTCAGGACTGGGCCAGTGGCCCGGTGACGGCCGGGTACGAGCCGAAACGGCGAATGATAGCAATAAGCATTCTTAAACGCTGGCGCTTTTTAAAGGGCCGGATCAGCAATGGACTTTCACAGCCGTGCCCGCCTCGGCGGCGTGGCACAATCGCCACGACTTCCCAGGGTTTCGATCATGCTGATATTGCTGGACCAGGACGGCGTGCTGGCCGATTTCGAACATGCGTTTCTCGCGGCGTGGCGCCAGCGCTACCCCGAGATCGCCCCCGTGGATTTCGAGAATCGCAAGTCCTTCCATCTGCTGGAAGACTATCCCCCCGAACTGCGCGCGCAGGCCGAGGCCCTCTACACCGCCCCCGGTTTCATCAGCAGCCTGCCGCCCGTGCCCGGCGCCGTCGAGGCATTCCGCGAGCTGCAAGCCCTGGGCATGGACGTGCGCATCTGCTCGTCGCCGCTGCGGCAGTACGAAAACTGCGTGGCCGAGAAATACCAGTGGATCGAACGCCACCTGGGGCGTCCCGCCACCGAGCGCCTGATCCTGACGCGCGACAAGACGCTGGTGCAAGGCGATCTGCTGATCGACGACAAGCCGCGCATCGAAGGCGCCGCGCGGCCGCGCTGGCGCCACATCCTCTATGACGCGCCCTACAACCGCCACGAAACCGGCCGCCCCCGCCTGACATGGAGCAACTGGCGCAACGTGCTGGCGGGCGAACTGTACGCATCGGACGGCTGATCGCTCGATCGCGCCGGGGCATGACGCGCCGCAGCGTGACGCGGCATGCCCAGTTCTGTATTCTGAATACAGAAACCGGCCGAAGGACCGCCATGCTGAAACCTCTGCCCGCACCGGGAGACCTGGTGCAAACCGTCTATCTCGAACTGCGGGAAGCCGTCATCGGCGGCTCGCTGGCGCCTGGGTCGCGCCTGGGCCAGGAGGACCTGGCGGCGCGTTTCGGCATCTCGCGGCAACCCGTGCTGCAGGCCCTGGCGCAGCTGGAGCGCGACGGCCTTGCCGTGCGCGCCGATGGGCGCGGCACCTTGCAGGTGGCCCCGCTCGATCCACAGGTGGTGCACGAGTTCTATCAGCTTCGCGCCGAGATCGATGCGCTGGCCGCGCGGCTGGCCGCCGAACGCATCCACGCGGGCGTGGCCGAGCCGCTGCCGGATTCGCTGGTCGAGCGGGGCCTGGCGGCCTTGCGGCGCGCGCGCATGCCGGCGCTGATCGCGGCCGATACCCAACTGCACCGCGCCATCTACGAAGCCTCGGGCAACCGCCTGCTGGCCGCGCTGATGGAGCCGCAATGGGGCCACCTGGAACGCGTGATGTCGGCCGTGCTGAAGCCTGCGGCGGTGCGCGCCGGGCTGTGGGATGAACACGCCGCCATCGTGGCGGCCATCAATGCCGGCGACGCCGGTCTCGCGGCGACGCTGGCCCGCCATCATGCCATCCGTGCCGCGGAAGGCCTGCTGCCCAGACTGGCGCAGCGCGCGGCGGCGTGATGGACACGCAACGAGACCGCCGCCGCGTCCCCACAAGGATGGCGCCGCGGCAGCACCACTGAACACGCAACACTGACTTCCACACGGCATCGGGTCGCAGCGCATCGCGGCAAGACCACCGCAGTTCCCATCAAGCGGCATCCGGCCGTACAGCACCGCGACATCGCAGCTTTGCAGTTCCCCGCAGCAGACAGCATCCCATCTGCCGGCCCCTGTGCCGGCGCTTTCAGAAGCCGGCGCCAGCCGGCCTGTCATACGGAGACGACGATGCAACTGAGCCAAGCGCAACTCGAACAGTTCGACCGGGACGGATTCCTGTTCTTTCCCGCCCTGTTTTCCCCCGAGGAAATCGCCAGGCTGACCGACGAGGTGCCCCGCCTGTACGCCCAGGACCGCCCCGAGAATGTGCGGGAGAAACACGGCGGCGCGGTGCGCACCAACTTCGCCGCGCACCTGTACAGCGGGCCCTTCGCGCGGCTGGCGCGCCATCCGCGCATGGTGCGGCCGGTCGAGCAGTTGTTCGGCGAACAGGTCTACATGCACCAGTTCAAGATCAACGGCAAGAACGCCTTCGACGGCGACGTGTGGCAATGGCACCAGGACTACGGCACCTGGCTGAACGACGACCTGATGCCCACGCCGCGCGCCATGAACGTGGCGATCTTCCTGGACGAGGTCAACGAGTTCAATGGCCCGCTGATGTTCATTCCCGGCAGCCACCGCATGGGCGTGCTGGAGGCCGGCCACGACCTGACCACCACCAGCTATCCGCTGTGGACCATCAACAACGACAATATCCGCACGCTGGTCGACAAGGCCGGCGGGCGCGACGGCGGCATCGTCGCGCCCAAGGGGCCGGCGGGGTCGATGCTGCTGTTCCATTCGTGTCTGGTGCACGCGTCCACGTCGAATCTCAGCCCGTGGAACCGCGTCAGCGTCTACCTGAGCCTGTGCGCGGTCTCGAACCACATCCGCCGGCACAAGCGCGTGGAATGGATCGCGCACCGTGATTTCGCGCCCATCGAATGCCTGCCGGACGACTGCCTGCGAAAGGACTATCCTGTGGAACTGCCCTGGCAGCACGGCACGCCCCCGGCGGCCGCGCGCACATCGTTGGAACCCCTCGAGGAGGCCGTTCAATGAATCTGCACCGCATGCTCAAGCAGCGCGAAGCCGACGACAAGCCGCTGCGCGTGGCCCTGATCGGCGCCGGCAAGTTCGGATCGATGTTTCTCAGCCAGGCGCAGCGCACGCCCGGCATCCGGCTGGTGGCCGTGGCCGACCTGGCCCCCGACCGCGCGCGCGCCGCGCTGACCAAGGTGGGCTGGCCCGCCGCCGCGCTGAACGCGGGCAGCATCCACGAGGCCGTGAAGTCCCGCAAGGTGTATTTCAGCGACGATGCGCTGTCGGTCATTGCCGATCCCGGCGTCGAGATCGTCATCGACGCCACCGGCCAGCCGGCCGCCGGCATCCGCCACGTGCTGGCCTGCTGCGAGCATGGCAAGCACATCATCATGGTCAACGTGGAAGCCGATGCCCTGGCCGGGCCGTTGCTGGCCAAGCGCGCGCGCGAAGCGGGCATCGTGTATTCGCTGGCCTACGGCGACCAGCCCGCGCTGATCTGCGAGATGGTCGACTGGGCCCGCACCAGCGGCTTCGAGGTCGTGGCCGCCGGCAAGGGCACCAAGTACCTGCCCGAGTTCCATACGTCCACGCCCGACACCGTATGGCCGTACTACGGCTTCACCGACGAAATGGTGGCCGCGGGCGACTTCAACGCGCAGATGTTCAACAGCTTCCTGGACGGCACCAAGAGCGCCATCGAGATGGCCGCGGTATCCAACGCCACCGGCCTGGCGCCCTCGCCCACCGGCCTGCATTTCCCGCCTTGCGGCGTGGACGACCTGGCGCGCGTGCTGCGGCCGCGCGAGGACGGCGGCATCCTGCATCATCGCGGCCAGGTCGAGGTGATCTCGTCGCTGGAACGCGACGGACGCCCGGTGTTCCGCGATTTGCGCTGGGGCGTGTACGTCACGCTGGCCGGCGACAGCGACTACGTGCGGCGCTGCTTCAACGAGTACGGCCTGGTCACCGACCCCAGCGGCAACTACACGGCCATGTACAAGCCCTATCACCTGATCGGACTGGAACTGGGCATCAGCGTGGCCAGCGTCGGATTGCGGCGCGAGCCCACTGGCTCGCCGGCCGGCTGGCACGGCGACGTCGTCGCCACCGCCAAGCGCAACCTGCAGGCCGGACAGATGCTGGACGGCGAAGGCGGCTATACGGTGTACGGGCAGTTGGTGCCGGCGCGCGTGTCGGTGGCGGATGGCTATCTGCCGCTGGGACTGGCGCACAAGGTGCAGTTGAAGCGCGCCGTGAAGGAAGGCCAGGCCGTGCGCTGGGAGGACGTCGAGTTCGACGACGACGCGATGGCGGTGCGGTTCAGGCGGGAGATGGAGCAGACGTTCGGGTGAACGGCCAAGGGAGGCGCCCGGTGGAGATCGGGCGCCCCCCCCTTTCAGTCGGCGGCGAGAAATCAGTATGGTGAAGTATGAATCCTCTTATCGAGAGGATGGCGCATGTCCACGACTCTGGAACGCCTGACCATCACCATGCCCCCTGAAATGGCCGCCAGCATCAAACAGACCGTGGATGAAGGAGACTATGCCTCGACCAGTGAAGTTGTCCGAGAAGCGGTGCGCGAATGGAAAATTCGCCGCGAGTTGATGTTGAATGAGCTGACCGCGATCTACTGGAGATCTGGTCGTACATTGCACGCGCATCATCCGAATCGGTCGCCAGCAAGTTCATCCGAAAGTTGCTGACCACCTGTGAACGGCTGACCGCATTTCCGTCGGCGCACCCCGAAAGACCTCTGCTCGGCCCAGGAGTACGAGTCGTATTCCATGGGGCATAGCCATTTGCCACCAACCAACCGAGACCGCGGTCATCATCCCGCGGGGACTGCGCGGCGCGCGCGATCTGGCCTCGATCGCGCATCAAGACGGGTTCAATCGCTGAGTCCCGGCCGCTAGATCCGTTCCGACAGAAAATCCAGGAAGCACGCAATGCGCCGCGCCAACTGCGTGTTCCGGTAATACACCGCATGCAGCGGCTGCCGGTACCCGTTGTCGGCCGAATCCAGCACCTTCACCAGGCGCCCCGCCTCCAGATCCGCGCGCGTCATGAACGCTGACAGGCAGGCGATGCCCAGCCCCGCCAGCGCCAGCCCACGGATGGTCTCGCCGCTGGAGGCCGCCATGTCCGGCACGATGGGATAGGTGTTGCCGCCCTCGTGCCGCACCGGCCAGTTGTTCAGCGACTCGGGCTGCGTGAAGCCGATCTTCATGTGCTGGGCCAGCGCGGCCACGTTGCGCGGGCGGCCATGCTTCTCGATATAGGCAGGGCTGGCCACCAGGTACAGCCGCGACGGACGGAACGGCCGCGCATGCAGCGATGAATCCACCAGCGGGCCGGCACGGATCGCCAGGTCGGTGCGGTGCTCGACCAGATCGACGATGCGGTCGTTGCTGGTCAGCTCCAGCTGGATGGCGGGATAGCGCTCATGGAAAGCGGCCACGTGCGGCACGATGCAATGCAGGATCACCGGCGCCGAGGCATCCACGCGCAGCTTGCCCGCCGGCTGCTGGTGGCGGATGCGCATGCACTCCTCGGCCTCGTCCAGCGCGCCCACGATGCCGCGCGCCCTCTGCTGGAACTGCAGGCCTTCCTCGGTCAGCTCCATGCGGCGCGTGGTGCGCGTCAGCAGCGTCACGCCCAGTTGCTCCTCCAGCCGCGCCAGCGCCCGGCTGACGCCCGAGGCCGTCTGTCCCAGGGACTCGGCCGCCGCGCTCATGCTGCCGGAGTCGACCACCGCCAGAAAAACCCGCAAGGCATCCGAATTGAGCGCCATCTTTGCCTCCAGAACACAAGTCCTGTGATTTTAGAGTGCTTTTTCTCAAAGATTCCGCGGCGCACAATGCCGGGCATTCGATCCCTTACCTGGAGTCTTGATCATGCCCGTCGCGCTTTGGGCGCTTGCCGTGGGGGCCTTCGGCATCGGCACCACGGAATTCGTCATCATGGGGCTGCTGCCCCAGGTCGGGGCCAGCCTCGACGTCACCCTGTCCAGCGCCGGCCTGCTGGTGACCGGCTACGCCCTGGGCGTCACCGTGGGCGCGCCGCCCGTGGCGATCCTGACCACCCACCTGCCGCGCAAGACGCTGCTGCTGGCGCTGATGGTGATCTTCATCGCAGGCAACCTGGCGTGTGCGCTGGCGCCCGACTACGGCTGGCTGATGGGCGCGCGCGTGCTGACCTCGCTGGCGCATGGCGCCTTCTTCGGCGTGGGATCGGTGGTCGCCACCAGCCTGGTGCGCGCCGACAAGCAAGCCTCGGCCATCGCCTTGATGTTCACCGGCCTGACGCTGGCCAACGTGCTGGGCGTGCCCTTCGGCACCTGGCTGGGCCAGGCCTGGGGCTGGCGCTCGACGTTCTGGGCCGTGACGGCCATCGGCGTGGCGGCCTTCATCGCCATCGCCGCCCTGGTGCCGGCCAGCCGCGGCACGCATCGAGGCAATCTGCGGGGCGAACTGCGCGCGCTGGCCCGCCCGCAGGTGATGCTGGGCTTCCTGATGACCGTGCTGGGCTTCGGCGGCGTGTTCACGGCCTTCACCTACATCTCGCCGCTGCTGACCCAACTGACGGGCTTCCCGGAAAGCGCGGTCTCGCCCATCCTGCTGCTGTTCGGCGTGGGCCTGGTGGCCGGCAACACCTTCGGCGGCCGCATGGCGGACCGGCGCCTGATGCCGACGCTGGTGGGCAGCCTGGCCATCCTGGCCGTGGTGCTGGTGCTGTTCGCCTTCACCGTGCACGACAGGATACTGGCCGTCATCACCGTCGGCGTGCTGGGCGCGGCCGCGTTCGCCACCGTGCCCCCGCTGCAGATGCGCGTGCTGGAGCAGGCCGGCGGCGCCCCCAACCTGGCCTCGGCCTTCAACATCGCCGCGTTCAACCTGGGCAACGCCATCGGCGCCTGGCTGGGCGGCCTGACCATCGATCATGGCCCGGGACTGGGCAGCACCCCGCTGGTGGCCGCGGCGGTCACGGCCAGCGGCTTGCTGGTGGCGATCCTTAGCTGGCGCCTGGACCGCAGGAACAAGACTGCGCCGGCCATGGCCGCGATGTAATCCCCGCGATGGCGGATGCGCCGCCATCCCCAATCACTTGTCGATCCAGGGCGACTGCTTCCACTGCGCGCGGAACTCGGCCTCGCCCTGCTCCAGCACCCGGGCGTAATCGGCGGGCGCCAGGTAGCGCAGCGGCGCGAACAACTCGCGGGCCTTGGCCTGGAACCCGGGATCGTCGTAGGTCTTCTTCACGGCATCCACCAGCTTGGTGCGCACTGCGTCGGGCAGTCCCTTGGGCGCGGCCAGGCCGCGCAACGAGGACAACTCGAAGTCGTAGCCCTGCTCCTTGAAAGTCGGCACGTCGGGCAGCGCCGGCGAGCGCGTCCTGGACATCTGGCCCAGGATGCGCAGCGGCGTGCCGCCCTTCTGGTACTGCAGCGCCTCGCCGATGTTGATGGCACCCACCATGATCTCGCCGCTGGCCATTGCGCTGCGCACCTCGCCCGCGCCCTTGTACGGCACGTGGTTCAGCCTGGTGCCCGAGGCGGCCTGGAAGCGCAGCATCGCCAGGTGGTCGTCCGACCCCGTGCCCGTGGTGCCCACGGTGACGGCGCCCGGATGCTTCTTCGCATACTCGGCCAGGTCCGCCAGCGTCTTGATGGGACTGTCTTCCCGCACCGTGAACGAATCCGGATCGTCGATCAGGTTGCCGATCAGGTCGAAGCTGCGCCACGTGAAATTGGCCGATCGCTCGATGGGAATGGTCAGCATGTTGGGCGTATTGATGAACCCGATGGTGTAGCCATCGGGCGTGGCGCGCGCGATTTCGCCAAAGCCGATGGCGCCGCCCGCGCCCGGGCGGTTCAGCACCACGATGCGCGCGTCGTTGCCCAGGTACTTCTGCAGGAACGGCGCCATCATGCGGGCGACCAGATCGGTGCCGCCGCCGGGACCGTACGACACGATCATGTTGATGGGATGCGACGGATAGTCCGCGGCCATGCCGGCGGCGGGCAGCGCGGCGGCGGCGCAGAACAGCGCGGCGCCGGCAAGCCGGCCCAGAGTGCGGCGCTTGTGGGATTGCTGCATGGTGGTTGTCTCCTGATGCGGCGTTTTGCCGCGTATCGTTATGCCAGCCGGGCGATGCGCTCCAGCGCGGCCGGCCAGGCCTGCGGGTTGACGAGATTCGGCGGACGCTGGCCGGCCAGCATGGCCAGCAACTGCTCGGCCGCGGACCGCGCCACGTTGCGGCGGGCCTCGTGCGTGACGCCCGCCGTGTGATAGGTGCCCACGACATTGGGCAATTGCAGCAGGGGCGCGTCGTTGCCAGGCGGCTCCTGCTTCCAGACGTCCAGGCCCGCGCCGGCCAGATGGCCGCTTTGCAGGGCGTCGTACAGCGCGGCCTCGTCGTGCACGCCGCCGCGCGCGGTGGTGATGAAGACCGAGCCCGGTTTCATGCGGGCGAAGGCGGCTGCGTCCATCATGCCGCGCGTCTCGGCGCTCAGCGGGCAATGCAGCGACACGATGTCCGACTGCGCCAGCAGGTCGTCCAGGGAGACCGGCTCGGCGCCCAGCGCGCGCAGGCTTTCCGGCGGCAGATAGGGGTCGTGGGCCAGCACGCGCATGCCGAAGCCCTGCGCGATGCGCGCCGCCCGGGAACCGATCTGGCCCAGTCCGACGAGGCCGATGATGTTGCCGCGGATCTGGTGGCCCATCAGGTGCTCGCGCGTGAAGCCGCTGTCGTGGCGCAGGCGCTGATGCGATTCGACGATGCGGCGGCGCACGGCCAGCAGCAGCGCGTAGGTATGTTCCGCCACCGAGTCGGCATTGCCTCCCGCCTGGTTCACCACCGCGATGCCGGCGGCCGTGCATGCCGCCACGTCCACCGTGTCATAGCCGGCCCCGGTGGTGGCCACGCAGACCAACTCGGGGCATTGCGCGATCAGCTCGGCCGTGACGAACCCGCTGGACGGCAGTTCGTCCTTGGCGGCGGTCACCAGATAGCCGTGCGCGCGGCGCAAGGCATCCCGCGCAGCGGGATCGCCGTCGCGCGCGGGCGCCACGGTCAGCGCGACATTCGCGTGTTCGGCGATCAGCTTGTCGAAAATGGGGTCCAGCCACAGATCGAGGCGGACCAGGCGTTTTGCGGACGTCATGCGTTTCCTTCGTACCCATCCCCGGATCGGCGCCGCCCTCGCGGCAGGGCCCGGACGTGCCCATGCCACGCGGGCAAGCCGGCATCACGCGGGAACGGGCGTCTCCAGCCGGAATGATTGTTGTAGGCAACCACTCTATCTCCGCCAAAGATTTCGATAAAGCGAATTATTTTCCAGTTCGAATTTCGCTTTTTCGAAATAGCGCGCATGCTGCACTGCCATCACATCAGGCAGCACGGCGCATGGAAGTCGATGCAGCGCTGCGCCAGGTCGCGCATGCAGGCCAGCAACGGCCGGGTGTCGTCGCGGCGCCACTGGATGGTGTAGCTGAGCGGCTGCGGGGCCGGGAACTGCTCCAGGAACGCCAGTTCGCCGCGTTCGACCAGCACGCGTGCCCAGGCCGTGGGCAGGATGCCGATGCCCAGTCCCTCGCGCAGCATGCCGGCCACCGCGCCCCAGCCATTGCAGCGCAGATTGCGGCCCGGCGACACGCCTTGCGCGGTCATCCAGTCGTCCACGATGCGGATCACGCCCGAACTGTTGGGCAAGGCCACCAGCGTATGGTCGCGCAGCGCGGCGGGCGGCAGCCAACGCGCGTCGCGCGCGGCCCCGGGACTGGCGACCCATTCGAACTCGGCCTGTCCGATCAGCACGGAGGTGATCGACGCCCGCGTGGACGGCCCGCCGATGATGCCGAAATCCAGCTCGCCATCCTCCAGGCCCAGCTCGACCTCTTCGCCCACGCCGACGCGCGGCTCGACCAACAGGTTGGGGTACTCGCGGCGGATATCGGCGATCAGCCGCGGCATCCACGTCATGGAACTGAGCTCGCCCACGCCGAAGCGGCAGCGGCCCGCCAGCGGCACGCTGTCGGCCGCGCGTTGCAGGAAGTCATCGGCCGAACGCAGCAGGTCCCGCGCATGCGGCAGCAATTGTTCACCCAGCGGCGTCAGGATGGCATTGCGCGCGCTGCGGCTGAACAGCTCGGAGCCGATCACGCTTTCCAGTTCGGCCAGCCGCTTGGACAGCGACGACACCGAGATGTTGAGCCGGCTGGCCGCGATGGCGAAGCTGCGGCACGTGGCCGCCCAGTAGAAGGCTTCGAGTTGCTTGAGAGTCATGGCGCGGCATACAGTGAATAAAAGCGAAGTGTTTTATATCAATAAACTCGCTTTATTCCAAAGGACCCGCACTCCTATCATCTGCCGATGCGGCCGGCACCGCCGCGCATTTCCCGTCCAAGAAAAACGAGACCATGTCCTCTTCCTTGCGCCACATTCTTAACCTGCAGGATTTCGAGGCAGCGGCCGCGCGCGTGCTGCCCAAGCCGATCTACGCCTATGTGTCCGGCGCGGTGGAGGACGGACTGTCGGCGCGCGCCAACCGCGATGCCTTCGCGCAATATGCGCTCGTGCCGGACGTCCTGGTCGACGTGTCCCGGCGCAGCACCGCCGCCACCGTGATGGGCCATGCCTATGCCGCGCCGGTCGGCATCGCCCCCATGGGCATCTCGGCCCTGTCCAGCTATCGCGGCGACATCGTGCTGGCGCGCGCCGCGGACGACGCCGGCATCCCCTGCATCATGAGCGGCTCGTCGCTGATCCGCCTGGAAGACGTGATGGAAGCCGCGCCGCGCACGTGGTTCCAGGCCTACCTGCCGGGCGACGAGGCGCAGATCCGCGCCCTGATCGATCGCGTGGCCGATGCCGGCGTGCAGACGCTGGTGCTGACGGTGGACACGCCCGTGGCGGCCAACCGCGAGAACAACCTGCGCGCCGGTTTCTCCACGCCGCTGCGCCCCAACCTGTCGCTGGCATGGCAGGGGATCACGCATCCGCGGTGGCTGTTCGGCACTTTCCTGCGCACGCTGTTCAAGCACGGCATGCCGCACTTCGAGAACAACTACGCCACGCGCGGCGCACCCATCGTGTCGCCCAACGTGCAGCGCGATTTCTCCGACCGCGGCCACCTGAACTGGACGCACGTCGAAGCGATCCGCAGACGCTGGCAGGGCCGCATGATCATCAAGGGCATCCTGAATCCCCGTGACGCGGCGCTGGCGCGCCAGAAAGGCATGGACGGCGTCATCGTGTCCAACCATGGCGGACGGCAACTGGACGGCACGGCAGCGCCCCTGCAGATGCTGCCGGCCATCGTGGATGCCGCGCCGGGCCTGGAGATCATGCTGGACAGCGGCGTGCGGCGCGGCACCGACGTGCTCAAGGCCCTGGCGCTGGGCGCGAAGTGCGTGTTCGTGGGGCGGCCCTTCAACTATGCCGCGGCGGTGGCCGGGCCGGCGGGCGTGGCGCACGCCATCCGGCTGATCGTGGAGGAAGTGAAGCGCGACATGGGCCTGCTGGGCGTGGTGTCCACCGAAGGCATCCTGCCTGCCCACCTGGTGCGCGCCGACGCGCGATAGCGGCCTTCGCCACGGACATTTCCGGACGTTGCCCGCCGCGCGTTCAGGCCGCTTCCTCCGGCGCGGCGCGGTGCCCGGAAGGCCAGGTGGATAGCGCCTGCGCGACGACCGCCTCCAGCATCTCGCGGCTGTAGCCGGCCTTGGCCTGCACCGCGATGCCATGCACCACGGCGCACACGTAGGCGGCCAGCGCGGCGCAATTGGCCGTCTCGGGCAGATCCCCCTCCCGCCGCGCGCGCTCGAAGCGTTCACGCAACGAGGCCTCCCCGTCCGCCCGCGCGTCGATCAGGGCCTGGCGGATGGGTTCGGATTCGTCCGAGACCGCCAGCGCACCATTGATGCCCAGGCATCCGGTGTGGTCGGGATAGCGGGTGTTCAATTCGACCGCGCCGCGCATGATGTGGGCCGCGACGTCCCGTGACGTGGGCTGCAGCAGCGCCGCCGGGAAGAAATCCAGATAGCGCTCGGAGTAGCGGGCCAGCGCCAGGCGGAACAGCGCTTCCTTGTTGCCGAACGCCGAATACAGCGCGGGCCGCTCGACCCCGGTTGCCTGTGTCAGGTCGGTATAGGACGCGCCCTCGTAGCCTTTGCGCCAGAACACGCAAAGCGCCGCGTCCAGGGCCTGATCCACGTCGAACTCACGATGACGTCCCATCAGATCGCCTCTTTTTTCATAACGATCGATATTAAACCTCCTTGACAGCGGCTGTCTAATTCCATACCGTTCGTTATCATAACGATTGTTATGAATAAACGAACGCGCGGGACGCTTCTGTCCCGCCTTGAAAGGGAAGGCTTTTCATGGACAAGACATTGGCAGGCAAGGTGGCGCTGGTGACCGGCGGGTCGCGTGGATTGGGCGCGGCGACGGCACTGGCCCTGGCGGAGCGGGGCGCGGACGTGGCGATCAGCTACGCCGCCTCGGCCGAGAAGGCGCAGGCGGTCGCGGAGGCGCTGCGGGCCAAGGGCGTGCGCGCGGCGGCCATCCAGAGCGACCAGGAAGATCCGTCGGCCGCCAGGCCGCTGATCGACGCGGTCATCGCCCAGTTCGGCAAGCTGGACATCCTGGTGAACAACGCGGCGATCGCCGTACAGGGCAAGGCCACCGACGACCCCGGACTGGACACCGATGGCCTGGACCGCCAATGGCGCATCAACGTGCTGGGCGTGGTGGCCACGACCCGCGCCGCCGCGCAGCGGATCTCGGATGACGGACGCATCGTCTTCATCGGCTCGGGCCTGGGCAGCCGGGTTCCCTTCCCCGGCGTGGCGGACTATGCCGGCACGAAGGCGGCGATCGTGGGTTATGCGAAGGGCGTCGGGCGCGACCTGGGCCCGCGCCGCATCACGGTGAACGTGGTGCAGCCCGGCATCATGCCCACCGACATGGCGGCGGCCGTGGCCGGCAACCTGCCGGACGCGATCATGGACCTGCACGCGATCCGCCGCATCGCCACCGTCGAAGAAGTCGCGGCGGCGGTGTGCTTCCTGGCGGGGCCGGACACCGGCTACATCACGGGCGGCGTGCTGGACGTGAGCGGCGGCTTCCATATCTGACGGCCAGCCGCCCTGGCGCCTCGATGCAGGCGAAGGCTGGCCGGCCCGCACGGCAACCGAGCACGCATGAAAAACCCGGCGCCAGGGCCGGGTTCTTCTGCTCCGGTCAGGCGCCGCTCTCGGCGCCTGTGGATAAGCGCGAACTCAGCGCTTGAGCTGCGACAGGTCGCGCACGGCGCCGCGGTCGGCCGAGGTGGCCAGCGCGGCGTAGGCCTGCAGCGCCAGCGAGACCGTGCGTTCGCGGTCGACCGGCTGCCAGGCCTTGTCGCCGCGCGCCTCCATGGCGGCGCGGCGGCGCGCCAGTTCGGCGTCGTCCACGGCCAGGTGCATGCGGCGATTGGGGATGTCGATCTCGATGATGTCGCCGTCTTCCACCAGGCCGACCGTGCCGCCCTCGGCGGCTTCCGGCGAGGCGTGGCCGATCACCAGGCCCGACGAACCGCCCGAGAAGCGGCCGTCGGTGAACAGCGCGCAGGTCTTGCCCAGGCCCTTGGACTTCAGGTAGGACGTGGGATACAGCATTTCCTGCATGCCGGGGCCGCCCTTGGGGCCTTCGTAGCGGATGATAACGACGTCGCCCGCCACGATCCGGTCGCCCAGGATGCCTTCGACGGCGTCTTCCTGGCTTTCGAACACGCGGGCGCGGCCCGTGAAGACCCACTGCGATTCATCGACGCCAGCCGTCTTGACGATGCAGCCCTTCTCGGCCAGGTTGCCGTACAGCACGGCCAGGCCGCCGTCCTGCGAATAGGCGTGTTCCTTGCTGCGGATGCAGCCGGTCTTGCGGTCGGCATCCAGCGTCAGGAAGGTGGCTTCCTGGCTGAACGCCACGGTGGTGGGAATGCCGCCGGGGGCCGCGCGGTAGAACTTCTGCGCGGCTTCGCCGGCGCCGCCCGCGATGTCCCATTGCGCGATGGCGTTGCCCAGCGTGCCGCTGTGCACGTTGCCGCAGGACAGGTCCAGCAGGTCGGCGCGGCCCAGTTCACCCAGGATGCCCAGGATGCCGCCCGCGCGGTGCACGTCTTCGATGTGGTACTTGTCGGTGGCCGGCGCGGCCTTGCACAGGCAGGGCGTGCGGCGCGAGATGCGGTCGATGTCGGCCATGGTGAAGTCGACGCCGGCTTCTTGCGCAGCGGCCAGCAGGTGCAGCACGGTGTTGGTCGAGCCGCCCATCGCCACGTCCAGCGTCATGGCGTTCTCGAACGCGCTCTTGGTGGCGATGGCGCGCGGCAGCACCGAGGCGTCTTCCTGCTCGTAGTAGCGGCGGCACAGGTCGACGACCAGGCGGCCGGCCTGCTCGAACAGACCGCGGCGCCACGCGTGCGTGGCGACGATGGTGCCGTTGCCCGGCAGGGCCAGGCCGATGGCTTCGGTCAGGCAGTTCATCGAGTTGGCGGTGAACATGCCCGAACAGGAACCGCACGTGGGGCAGGCGCTGCGCTCGACCTCTTCGGCCTCTGCGTCGGACACCTTGGGATCGGCCGCCTTGATCATGGCGTCGATCAGGTCGATCTTGGCGATGACCTTGCCGTCGGTGGGCGACAGGATCTTGCCGGCTTCCATCGGGCCGCCGGACACGAACACGCAGGGGATGTTCAGGCGCATGGCGGCCATCAGCATGCCCGGGGTGATCTTGTCGCAGTTCGAGATGCAGACCATGGCGTCGGCGCAGTGCGCGTTGACCATGTACTCGACCGAGTCGGCGATCAATTCGCGCGAGGGCAGCGAGTACAGCATGCCGCCGTGGCCCATGGCGATGCCGTCGTCCACGGCGATGGTGTTGAATTCTTTCGCGACGCCGCCGGCGCCCTCGATCTGCCTGGCGACCAGCGCGCCCAGGTCGCGCAGGTGCACGTGGCCCGGCACGAACTGGGTGAACGAGTTCACCACCGCGATGATGGGCTTGCCGAAATCGCCGTCCTTCATGCCGGTGGCGCGCCACAGGGCACGTGCGCCGGCCATGTTGCGGCCGTGGGTGGAAGTGCGGGAACGGTAGTGCGGCATGGCGGTGGCTCTCTGGCGGGCGGGGTCGATTCCGAAGAGGAAATTCGGCAAAACTCCAGATAATACGCCGTTCCGCGGAGATGCACGGAAGCACGGGGCCGCAGACGCGGCCGGGCCCGGGCCGGATACAAGGGGAACGCGCGCTTCCCCTATCGCTGCCGCACAGGCAAACTGGCGCTCTTTCGCCGCCCCCCGTTTCCAACATGAGCCCGATCGATTCCCCGTCCATCCAGCTTCGCGATGCCACTGAAGCAGACATCGCCAGCATCCAGCAGATCTACGCGCACCACGTCCTGCATGGCACGGCGTCGTTCGAGCTGGATCCTCCCACGGTCGACCAGATGCGCGAACGCCGCGCCGATATCGCCACGCGCGGCATGCCCTTCCTGGTCGCGGAGATAGACGGCGTGGTGCGGGGCTACGCATACGTCACGGCCTACCGGCCACGGCCAGCCTATCGCCATACCGTCGAAGACTCGGTGTACGTGGAGCACGGGTGGAATGGCCGCGGCATCGGCAACCTGCTGCTGGCGATGCTGATCGAACGCTGCCGGGCGGCTGGCTGGCGCCAGATGCTGGCGGTGGTGGGCGACAGCCGCAATGGAGGATCACTGGCGCTGCATGCGCGAAACGGGTTCCATCCCGTCGGCACGCTGCGCTCGGTGGGATTCAAACACGGGGAATGGCGCGATACGGTGCTGATGCAGCGCGAGTTGGGCGACGCAGACCGCACGCCACCGGACACGGCCGCGCGCTGAGCCCGCCGCGGCTCAGACCGCCGCGTACTGTCCCGCCTTCCAGCGCAGCCATCCCGCCGCGCGCAGTTCGCACGCGGGGCACGTGCCGCAGCCATAACCCCAATCATGGCGCGCGCCCCGCTCGCCCAGATAACACGTGTGGCTGTGCTCGACGATCAGGTCGACCAGCGCCAGCCCGCCCAGGGCGCGCGCCAGGTCCCAGGTCTGCGCCTTGTCGCGCCACATCAGCGGCGTCTCGATGGTGACGCGCGATCCCAGCCCGAGGCTGAGCGCCACCTGCTGCGCCTTGATGGTGTCGTCGCGGCAGTCGGGATAGCCCGAGAAATCGGTCTCGCACATGCCGCCCACCAGCACGTCCAGCTGGCGGCGGTAACCCAGGGCGGCGGCCAGCGTCAGGAACAGCAGGTTGCGGCCGGGCACGAAGGTATTGGGCAGGCCGTTTTCCTGCATCTCGATCTGGCGATCGGAGGTCAGCGCCGTGTCGCCCACCTGGCCCAGCACGGACAGGTCCAGCAGATGGTCTTCGCCCAGCCTGGCCGTCCATTGCGGATACCCGGCACGCAGCTCGCGCAGCACGTTCAGCCGCGCGTCGAGCTCGATGCGATGACGCTGGCCATAGTCGAACGCCACGGTTTCGACGTGGGCATAGCGGTCCAGGGCCCAGGCCAGGCAGGTGGTGGAATCCTGGCCGCCGGAAAACAGGACCAGGGCGCGGCGCGTATCCGGCGTGGGGGCAAGCATGGGGGTAGACATGCCGGCACTTTAACCCAGGCCGGCCGGCCCGGCTGCGTACAATGCCCGCATCGCAAATCGAGCATCAGCGCAGCACACCGAACCGCTTTCTCCCCTCCCTTCTTCAGACGGATCCGTAGCCCATGAAAGTCGTACGTCCGCAGTCCGATTCCGCAGAGAACTCTCGCCACACCATACGCCTGCTGGGGCGAATGCTGGGCGAGGTGATCGAGGCCACAGAAGGGGAACGGGTGTTCGACACCATCGAGACGCTGCGGCGCACCGCGGTGCGATTTCGCCGCGAGGGCCGGACGGAAGACAGCAAGGTGCTGGAGCAGCGCGTCAAGCGCCTGCGCGGCAACGATCCCAATGCAGTGGCCCGCGCCTTCAGCTATTTCCTGCATCTGGCCAACATCGCCGAAGACCGGGACCAGAACCGCGCGCAGCGCGAACAGTTGCTGGCCAGCGCCGAACCGCCGCGCGGCAGCCTGCGCGATGCCCTGGCGCGCCTGAAGGCGCAGGGCGTGGGCCCGGCCCGCGTGCGCCGCCTGCTGGCCGATGCCTGCGTGATGCCGGTGCTGACGGCGCACCCCACAGAAGTCCAGCGCAAGAGCACGCTGGACGCGCACCGCGAGATCGCCGCGCTGGTGGCGCAGCGCGAACAGCCGCAGACGGAAGAAGAGCGCGCCGAACTGGACCTGGCCCTGCTGGGCCGCGTGGCCACGCTGTGGCAGACACGCATGCTGCGCTACACGCGCCTCACCGTGGCCGACGAGATCGAGAACGCGCTGTCGTACTACCGCAGCACGTTTCTGTCGGTCGTGCCGCGGCTGTACACCGACCTGGGCAAGCTGCTGCATCCCGACGGCACGCAGCGCCCCTTCGCCGCGCCGGCCGAGCCGCTGCAACCTTTCCTGCGCATGGGCAGCTGGATCGGCGGCGACCGCGACGGCAATCCCAACGTCGACGCCGGCACGCTGGAGCGCGCGCTGCTGCGCCAGGCCACGGTGCTGTTCGAGCACTATCTGCAGGAGGTGCACACGCTGGGCGCCGAGCTGTCGATCACCACGCTGCTGATCGGCGTGGAGCCCGCGCTGCGCCAACTGGCCGATTCCGGCGGCGACGATTCGCCGCACCGCCGCGACGAACCCTACCGCCGCGCGCTGGTCGGCATCTATGCGCGCCTGGCCGCCACGGCACGGCAACTGACCGGACAGGACCTGGCGCGCCGTTCCACCTACCCCGCCGAGCCCTACGCCGCGCCACAGGACTTCGCCGCCGACCTGGCCCTGATCGCCACCTCGTTGTCCGAGCACCACGGCGCCCCCATCGCTCGCCTGCGCCTGACCGGCCTGCGCCAGGCCATCGAGGTGTTCGGCTTCCATCTGGCCACGGTCGACCTGCGCCAGAGTTCGGACGTGCACGAGCGCGCGCTGGCCGAGCTGTTCACGCGGGCGGGCGCGCACTGGCGCGGCGTGCCGGTGGACTATGCCGCGCTGGACGAGAACGAACGCGTGGCGCTGCTGCGCGCCGAGCTGGCCCATGCCCGCCCGCTGTCCTCGCCCTGGCTGCACTACAGCGACGAGACCGCGCGCGAACTGGCCATCCTGCGCGCCGCCGCCGCGGCCCGCGCGCGTTACGGCAAGCAAGCCGTGCGCCAGACCATCGTGTCGCACACCGAGACGCTGAGCGACCTGCTGGAAGTGCTGGTGCTGCAGAAGGAAGCCGGCCTGATCGCCGCCGCCGGCGAACCGCTGGCCGAAGGCGATGGCCTGATGGTGGTGCCCCTGTTCGAAACCATTCCCGACCTGCAGCGCGGTCCGGGCATCATGGCCGAATGGCTGGCCATCCCCGAGGTGCGCCAGCGCGTGAAGCTGGCGCAGGCCGACGTGCAGGAGGTGATGCTGGGTTATTCGGACAGCAACAAGGACGGCGGTTTCCTCACGTCGAACTGGTCGCTGTACCAGGCCGAACGCGCGCTGGTGGACGTGTTCAGCCGGGCCGGCGTGCGGCTGCGCCTGTTCCACGGCCGTGGCGGCTCGGTGGGCCGTGGCGGCGGCTCCAGCTTCGACGCCATCCTGGCACAGCCGCCGGGCACGGTGGCCGGCCAGTTGCGCCTGACCGAGCAGGGCGAAGTCATCCAGAGCAAGTACAAGGACGCCGAAGTGGGCCGCTGGCACCTGGAGCTGCTGGTGGCCGCCACGCTGGAGTCCTCGCTGGCGCCGCGCGCCGAGGCCGCCAGCGCGGAAGACGCCCACATGGCCGAGCACGGCGCGGCCATGGACTTCCTGTCCGAGCATGCGCAGCGCACCTACCGCAAGCTGGTGTACGACACCCCGGGATTCACCGACTATTTCTTCGCCGCCACGCCGGTCAGCGAGATCGCGGGGCTGAACATCGGCTCACGCCCGGCCTCGCGCAAGCAGGGACAGCGTATCGAAGACCTGCGCGCCATTCCGTGGGGCTTCTCGTGGGCGCAATGCCGGCTGATGCTGACGGGCTGGTACGGCGTGGGGTCGGCCATGGAAGCCTATCTGGAGAACGGCGCGCGCGGCGGCCCGCGCACGCGCCGCGCGCGCCTGGATCAATTGCGCGAGATGGCCGAACACTGGCCCGCGCTGCGCACGCTGCTGTCCAACATGGAAATGGTGCTGGCCAAGTCCGACCTGTCCATCGCCGCGCGCTACGCGCAGCTGGTGCCCAGGCGCGGCGTGCGCGAGCGCATCTTCGGCCAGATCCGGGACGAGCATGGCCGCACCGTGGCCATGCTGAAGCAACTGACGCAGCGCGACCTGCTGGCCGACAATCCGGCCCTGCAGGCGTCGCTGCGCGAACGCTTCGCCTACATCGACCCGCTGAACTACCTGCAGGTCGAACTGATCAAGCGCCATCGCGCCCTGCAGGAGAAAGGCGCCGAGGAGCCGGACCCGCGCATCCAGAGCGC
This sequence comes from Bordetella ansorpii, assembly GCF_900078705.1. GTDB lineage: Bacteria > Pseudomonadota > Gammaproteobacteria > Burkholderiales > Burkholderiaceae_B > Bordetella > Bordetella ansorpii_A. Next base: position 971,330 of record NZ_FKIF01000002.1, on the reverse strand, counting down.
CATCCACCTGACCATCAACGGCATCGCGGCGGGCTTGCGCAACTCGGGCTGACGTCCAGGGCGGCTCAGGCCGCCAGCGACTGCAGCACCTGGCCGAAGGCCTGCACGGCGCGGTCGATCGCCGCGTCGTCGATGTGCCGGTGGGTGACGCAACGCAGGCGCGTGGCTCCCCACGGCCGCGTGCGCAGGCCGGCCTGCTCCAGCGCGGCCACCCAGAACTCGCTGCCGCGCCCGGTGGCCGACACGTCGACCTGCACGATGTTGGTCTGCGGGTCGCTGGGCGTCAGTGGCGCGAACTGGCGCAATCCCTGGCTCAAGCGCCGCGCGCGCGCATGGTCCTCTCCCAGGCGCGCCACCATGTTCTGCACGCCCTCCAGCCCGGCTGCGGCCATGATGCCGGCCTGCCGCTGCGTGCCGCCCAGCATGCGGCGCAGGCTGCGCGCGCGCGCGATCAAGGCCCGATCGCCCGCCAGCACCGCGCCCACCGGCGCGCTCAGGCCCTTGGACAGGCACAGCGACACCGTATCGGCATGGCATGCGACGTCGGCAGGCGCCACGCCCAATGCCACGGCCGCATTGCACAGCCGCGCGCCGTCCAGGTGCACGGCGGCGCCGGCCTGCGCGGCCAGGGCATGGGCATCGCGCATGTGGTCCAGCGGCAGCACCGTGCCGCCCGCGTTGTTGTGCGAGGTCTCCAGCGCCACCAGCGTGGTGCGCAGCCTGTGGCCGGAGGCTTTCAGCGTGTCCCGCAGCAGATTCAGGTCCATGGCGCCGGCCGTCCCGCGCAGGCCGAGGTAGAAAACGCCGGTGAACGTGGCCGCGCCGCGCTCCGAGGTGTACATGTGCGCCTCGCCCTCCAGCGCCACCTGCTCGGTGCGCCGGGCCTGCGCCAGCACGGCCAGCAGATTGGCCATGGTGCAGCTGGGCACGAACAGGCCCGCCTCCTTGCCCAGCATGGCGGCCGTCTCGGCTTCCAGCTGCCGTACGCTGGGATCGCCGTCCAGGCCATCGTCGCCGACGGGGGCGGACTGCATGCGCGCGTACATCCCGGGCGTAGGCCGGGTCACCGTGTCGCTGCGCAGGTCCACGGAAGTTTCCAGAATATCGGGCATGGTGTGCTCAGTGCTGCAGAATTTTCGAGAGGAACTGGCGGGCTCGCGGCGTGCGTGCCTCGGGGTCGCCGAAGAAGGTCTGCTTCTCGCAGTCCTCGACGATGCGGCCGCCGTCCATGAAGATGACGCGATCGGCCACGCGCCGCGCGAAGCCCATCTCATGGGTCACCACCATCATGGTCATGCCCTCGCGCGCCAGGTCCGTCATCACGTCCAGCACCTCGTTGACCATTTCGGGGTCCAGCGCCGAGGTCGGCTCGTCGAACAGCATGACGACGGGGTCCATCGACAGCGCGCGGGCAATGGCCACGCGCTGCTGCTGGCCGCCCGACAACGCGCCGGGATGCTTGTCCTTGTGCGCCAGCAGGCCCACGCGATCCAGCAGCGCATGGGCGCGCGCCCGTGCCTCGTCGCGCGGGCGGCCCAGCACCTTCATCTGGCCCAGGCACAGGTTGTCGGTGACCGACAGGTGCGGGAACAGCTCGAAGTGCTGGAACACCATGCCCGCCACGGCGCGCAGCTTGGGCAGGTTGGTGCGCGGGTCGCCCACGGAAATGCCGTTGACGTGGATCTCGCCCCCCTGGAAGGGCTCCAGCGCATTCACCGTCTTGATCAGGGTGGACTTGCCCGAGCCCGACGGTCCGCACACCACCACGACCTCGCCCTTGGCCACCGTCGTGGTGCAGTTGTCCAGCACCTGGAAGTCGCCGTACCACTTGCTGACCTGTTTGATCTCAATCATGCCGATACACTCGCGTAAATAAGGTCTAGCGCACGACGCGCGCCCGCCGCTCCAGCCGCTTGACCACGCGGGAGGCGCAGAAGCAGATCACGAAATACACCACCGCCACGAACAGGTAGAGCTCCACCAGGCGTCCGTCGCGCTGGCCCACCTTGGCGGCCGCGCCCAGGAAGTCCGTCAGCGACAGCACGTACACCAGCGAGGTGTCCTGGAACAGGATGATCACGCGCGTCAGCAGCGCGGGCACCATGTTGCGCACGGCCTGCGGCAGCACCACGTAGCGCATCGACTGCCCCGGCGTCAGGCCCAGGGCCAGGCTGGCCGAGACCTGTCCGCGCGAGATGGACTGGATGCCGGCGCGCATGATCTCGCAGAAGTACGCGGCCTCGAACAGCGTGAACGTGATGACCGCCGAACGGAACGCCCCCACCTGGATGGGCCGCGACGCCCCCGTCAGCCATGCGCCGATGTACGGCATCAGGAAGTAGAACCAGAAGATCACCAGCAGCAGCGGCACCGAACGCATGACGTTCACGTAGAGGCCCGCCGGCACCGACAGCCAGCGGTGGCGCGACAGCCGCATCATCGCCAGCAGCGTGCCCAGCGCCAGGCCCATGACCGCGGCCAGCACGGTCAGCGTCAGCGTGAAGGACATGCCGGTCTGAAGCAGATAGGGCGCCGCGTCCGCGATGGCCCCGAAATCGAAATTACCCACGTTGCTCCGCCTCCGCGTTCAAGCCTTGCGATCGCTGCCGATCAGGCCGGGGACGGCCACGCGGCGCTCCAGCGCCCGCATGCCCAGCACCACCACGCCGTTGATCAGCAGGTAGATCAGCGTGGCCGCACTGAAGGCCTCGAAGATATGGAAGCTGAATTCCTGCATGGAACGCGCCTGGCCGGTGAGTTCGAGCAGGCCGATGGTCAGCGCCACCGACGAATACTTGATCGTGCCCATGAACTCGGACGTCAGCGGCGGCAGCACGATGCGGTAGGCCTCGGGCAGGATGACGTAGCGATACGCCTGCACCGGGGTCAAGCCGATGGCGGTGGCCGCCTGCATCTGGCCGCGCGGCAGCGACTGGATGCCGGCGCGCAGCTGTTCCGCGACACGCGCCGCGCCGTAGAAGCCCAGGCACAGCAGCGCCGGGACGAACTGGCCCCAGGGCTGCGGCATCTGCTTGATGGCCACGCCCCACGCATGCGGCAGGACCTCGGGCAGCACGAAGTACCACAGGAACATCTGCACCAGCAGCGGGATGTTGCGGAACAGTTCGACGTAGCAGGCGCCCGCGAAATTGGCCCAGCGCGACTGCGCCGTTCGCAACACACCCACCACCGATCCCAGCAACAGGGCGTAGACCCAGGCCGACAAGGCCAGGGCCAGCGTCCAGCCCGCGCCGATCAACAGGGTCTGCAGATAGGTATGCAGCCCGTCGGGGGACATCTCCAGGAAGATGCCCCAACTCCAGTCGTATTTCATGCTGCCGTCCGGCGTGTCAGCGATAGACGTCCGGATCGCCCGAATCGGTCGGGTTCGCCAGGGCCCTCTTCAGCACGTCGCTCATGGGGTAGCGCAGGTTGATGCCGCGCGGCGGGATGGGCGAGTTGAAGTACTTGTCGTACAGCCTGGCCACCGTGCCGTCCTTCATCAGGGCGATCACGGCGTCGTCCACGACCTTCTTGAACGCGGGATCGTCCTTGGGCTCGACGATGCCGTAGGGCGCCACTTCCAGGCCCTTGCTGCTGATGATGAAGTCGTCGGGATTCTTGGAGGAAGCCACCGCGCCGTAGGCCAGGCCGTCATCGTTGGCCGACCCGGCGGCACGGCCGTTCTGCACCATCAGGAAGGTCTCGGCCGTGTCCTTGGCCGGCATCATGGTGATGCCGTAGTCGTTCCTGGCATTGAGCTGGGTGACCAGCTTGAAGGTCTGCCCGCCCGCCTGCGCCGCGATGGACTTGCCGCGGAACGACGCCAGGTCGTTCACGTCGACGCCGCCATCCTTGCGCGCCAGCAGCACCACCTGCGCCACGAACGTCGTGGGCGCGAAGGAGACGAACTTGTGGCGGTCCGGCAGGTTGGTCGTGTTGCCGCATTCCAGGTCGATCGTGCCGTTGGCCAGCAGCGGGATGCGCGTGGCCGAGGTCGTCGGGTTGTAGCGCACGTCCAGCTTGGGCAGTTTCAGCGCCTGCTGCACGGCCTTCACCACGTGCTCGCAGATTTCCACCGAGTAGCCGATGGGCTTCTGGTTGCCGTCCAGGTAGGCGAAGGGCACCGACGATTCCGGATGGCCCAGCGTGATCGACCCGGTTTCGCGGATCTTGTCCAGGCGGCTGTCGCCCGCGGCCTGTGCGGCGCATGCGGCGGCCATCAACGTGACGCCCAGCAGGGCGGCAGTCTTTTTCATTTCACTTCCCCTTGGCGCCCGCCGGTGGCGGCACGCGTTTTCGATTGATATGCCGCGATCCAGCACGGCTGGCACAAAGTATGGATTAGCGTTATTTTTTTTGCCAATTCCAACTGAGTATTCATTCATACAATTCTGATATGGCAAATCCTCGCATGCACCTGCGCCACATCGAGGCCTTCCGCGCCGTGATGCAGGCCGGGTCGATGACCGCGGCCGCGCGCCGCGTGCATACCTCGCAGCCGCAGATCAGCCGGCTGATCGCGCAACTCGAAACGCTGACGCAATTCCCGCTGTTCGAGCGCAACGGCAGCCGGCTGGCGCCCACGCAGGACGGCCTGCGCTTCTACCAGGAAGTGGAGAAGACCTTCAGCGGCCTGGCCGGCCTGGAAACCGCCGCGGCCGGCATCCGCGCCTTCAGCGCCGGCCGCCTGAGCGTGGCGGCCATGCCGCGCCTGGCGGGAGGACTGCTGGCACGCATCGTGGCGCGCCTGAAGCAGGACTATCCGGACATCATGGTGTCCATCCACTCGGGCAACGGCGGCGCGGTGCGCGAATGGCTGGCCTCGGGCTTCTGCGATGCCGGCATGGCCCTGCTCTACGACGACGAGCCGGGCGTGCAGATCGAACCGGTGCTGACCATGCATTGCACGGCAGTGCTGCCCAAGGGCCACCGCCTGGCCGCGCTGCCGCGCCTGCGGCCCGCGCACTTCGCGGACGAGCCCTTCGTGTCCTTTCCCGCCGGAACGGCCATCCGCGAACGCATCGACCGCATCTTCACGCAGGCCGGCGTGGAACGCCGCATCGCCGCCGAGGCCGGGTTGGGCGCCTCCATCTGCGCCCTGGTCGGCATGGGCATGGGCGTGAGCCTGATCAACCCGCTGGCCGCGCGCGAGGAACAGCACAGCACGGGCATCGAACTGCGGCCGTTCGCCCCCGCCGTGCCGGTGGTCGCCGCCCTGCTCTATCCGCCCTACCAGCAGCGCACCCGCCTGGTGGACGTGTTTTCCCAATACGCCAGCGAGTTCATGCAGCGAGAAATGGCGGAGTTCAAGGTGCGCGGCGGCCGGCGATGACGGGCGGTTGCGACATAAACTCGTCCATCGGATGGACACATAGGAAATCCGGTATGTCCATGGGCTGCAATTCGAGAGTACCGTGCTGGAAATTCTATATGCGCACACTTGTTCGTATATAGAACAACAATGATTTTTCCGGCCACGGCACGGAAAGGCACCACGGATGAGACGCCCGGAACCCCGGACGGCCCCACACGGGCACGCCTACGCCAGCCACGGCCACGAGCAGCGGGTCCCGACATGACTTCTCTTCTCTCTCCCGTCGCCGTCATCGGCGCGGGCGCCATGGGCAGCGGCATCGCCGCCCTCTTCGCGGCACGCGGCGTCGACGTCGTGCTGATCGATCCCATGGAGGGCGCGCTGCCGCGCGCCGAAGCCAACATCGAACGGCAGCTCCACGTGCTGCTGGCCGGCGGCGACATCGCCCCCGCCATGCAACGCATCCGCTACGACGCGGGCCTGGAAGCCGCCTGCAACGCGGCGCTGGTGATCGAGGCGGTGCCCGAGAAACTGGAACTCAAGCGCGACATCTTCTCGCGCCTGGACAGCCTGTGCGGCCCGGCCACCATCCTGGCCACCAACACCTCGGGCCTGTCGATCAACGCCATCGCGCAGGCCGTCACGCGCCGCGACCGCTTCGTCGGCACGCACTTCTTCACGCCGGCCGACGTCATCCCCCTGGTCGAGGTGGTGCGCAACGACGGCACCTCCGACCACGCCGTCGCCCAGGTGATGGACACGCTGCGCCACGTGGGCAAGCGGCCCGTGCTGGTCAAGCGCGACATCCCTGGCTTCATCGCCAACCGCATCCAGCACGCCCTGGCCCGCGAAGCCATGTCCCTGCTGGAGTCCGGCGTGGCCAGCGCCGAGGACATCGACGAAGTCGTGAAGTGGAGCCTGGGCATCCGCCTGGCCCTGTCCGGCCCGCTGGAGCAGCGCGACATGAACGGCCTGGATGTGCACCTGGCCATCGCCGAGTATCTGTATGCCGACCTGGAGAACCGCACCGAGCCCTCGGACCTGCTGCGCAGCAAGGTGCGCGCGGGCGAGCTGGGCGCCAAGAGCGGCCAGGGCTTCTACGCCTGGCCGCCCGAACGCCGCGAACGCGTGCTGCGCGACAAGAGCGCCGCGCTGGCCCAACTGGTGCGGTGGCTGAACGAACGCCCGCCGGCCTGATTGCCTTTTCGCGCAGGGCTCGCGGCGCGCCGGCAACTCCGGATATGCCTCGCTCCCACGCACATACAAGCCTCACCTGATCGAGATAAGCTGGAGACACGCATGAATCGCCTTGCCAATTTCTTCACGGAGCTGATGCGCAAGTATCTGCCCGACCCCTTCGTATTCGCCCTCGGCCTGACCTTGCTGTCCGTGGTGCTGGCCATGGCGGTGGAAGGCCAGGGATTCGGCGCCATCACCCGCGAATGGGGCAAGGGTTTCTGGAGCCTGCTGGCCTTCACCACGCAGATGGCCGTGATCCTGGCCATGGGCTACGTGCTGGCCACCGCGCCCCTGACCGAGCGCCTGCTGGACCGCATCGTCGGCGCCGTGCACAAGCCGCACACCGCCATCATCGTGGCCACGCTGGTCGGCTCGGTCGGCAGCTACCTGAACTGGGGCTTCGGCCTGGTGATCGGCGGCATCGTCGCCAAGAAGCTGGCCAAGCGCGTCAAGGGCGTGCACTACCCGCTGATCATCGCCGCGGCCTACAGCGGCTTCACCATGTACGGCCTGGGCCTGTCGGCCAGCATCCCGGTGCTGATCGCCACGCCGGGCCACCCGATGGCACAGCAGATGGGCGTGGTCCCGCTGTCGGAAACCATCTTCTCGCCGCCCATGCTGATCCTGAGCCTGGTCATCCTGGTGACGCTGCCGCTGCTCAACGCCTGGCTGCATCCCAAGGCCGGCCAGAAAGTGTCCGAGATCGATCCCGCCATCGACCAGGCCACGAAGGCTCCCGTCGCCGATGACGAGGACGGCCGCACGCTGGCCTCGCGCCTGAACAACAGCCGCATCCTGAGCCTGCTGGTCGGACTGCTGGGCGTGGCCTACGTGGTCTTCCACATCGCCGACGGCGGTTCGCTGGACCTGAACCTGATCAACTTCGTGATCCTGTTCCTTGGCATCCTGCTGCTGGGCACGCCGGCCGCCTACGTGGCCAAGCTGTCCGAAGGCATCAAGACCATCTCGGGCATCATCCTGCAGTACCCGTTCTACGCCGGCATCATGGCCATCATGGCGGGCTCGGGCCTGGTGAACACCATCTCGGAAGTGTTCGTCGACGTCGCCACGCCGTCCACGCTGCCCTTCTGGGGCCTGATCAGCTCGTTCGTCATCAACTTCTTCGCGCCCTCGGGCGGCGGCCACTGGGTCATCCAGGGTCCGTTCATGATCGAGGCCGCCAAGGAAATCGGCAGCCCCATCAACCAGACCGCGATGTCGGTGATGCTGGGCAACGCCTGGAACGACCTGGTGCAGCCTTTCTGGATCCTGCCCGCGCTGGCGCTGTCCAAGCTGAAGCTGCGCGACGTGATGGGCTACACCGTGATCATGATGGTCTGGGTCGGCATCCTGCACATCGCCACCGTCTTGATCTGGGGCCACATGGCCTGACCTTTTCCGCCCGGGAGCCACCTCACATGAAACCCACCGCCTATCTGGTCACCGGCGCCAGCGCCGGCATCGGCGCCGCCATCGCGCGCGCCTTGCTGGACGCGGGCCAGCGCGTGATCAACATCGACTACCGCCTGCCCGGGAACCCGCCCGAAGGCATGGTCTCGATCCAGGCCGACCTGACCGATCCGGACCAGGCGCGGGCCGCCGCGCAGCAGGCGGTGCAGTCGCACGCCATCGTGGGCCTGGTGAACAACGCCGGCGCCACGCGCCCCGGCACCGCCGACACGGCCACGCTGGCCGACCTCGACTACGTCGTGAACCTGCACCTGCGCACGGCCATGATCCTGATCCAGGCGGCGCTGCCGGACATGCGCGCGGCGGGCTTCGGCCGCATCGTGAACATGTCCTCGCGCGCCGCGCTGGGCAAGCCCGAGCGCGTGGTGTACTCGGCCACCAAGGCCGGCCTGATCGGCATGACGCGCACGCTGGCCATGGAACTGGGCGGCGACGGCATCACCGTCAACGCCATCGGCCCGGGCCCCATCGCCACCGACCTGTTCATGAAGAGCAATCCGGAAGGCGCGCCCCAGACCAGGCGCATCATCGACAGCATCGTCGTCAAGCGCCTGGGCACGCCCGAGGACGTGGCGCGCGCCGCGATGTTCTTCCTGTCGCCGGACAACGGTTTCGTCACGGGCCAGGTGCTGTACGTCTGCGGCGGCACCACGCTGGGCGTGGCGCCCATCTGATTCCGCACGCCGCCGCCATGTCCCGCGCGACCAGCCGCCCCATGCCCCACGCCGCCCCCGCGAGGCGGGCCGGCGCGCGCGCGGCGTCAGCGCCGCTGCAGGGCCTGGTTGATGTGCCCTGCCGCGCGCCGCAGCGGCGGCAGGAAGGCATCGAGCATCTGTTCGCGCGAGTAACGGTTGGCGTGCCCGCTGACGTTCATCGCGCCGGTCACGCGGCCGCTGCGGTCCACGATGGGCACGGCGACCGACTGCAGGCCCGGTTCCAGCTCCTGCACCACGCAGGCATAGCCCTGCGCGCGCACCTCGGCCAGCGCGCGCTTGAGCGCCGTGCGGTCGGTAAGGGTGGACGGTGTATAGGCCTGGATCTGGCTGGCGTCCAGCAGGCGGTCCTGCTCGGGCTCGGGCAGGCCGGCCAGCAGCACGCGGCCCATCGAGGTGGCCCACGCGGGCAGGCGGCTGCCCACGGCCAGGTTGATGGTCATCACCTTGTGCGTGGACAGGCGCAGGATGTAGACGATGTCGGTGCCGTCCAGCACCGAGACCGAACACGATTCGCGCGTGGTCTCGGCCACCTCTTCCATGTACGGCAGGGCCAGGTCCCACAGGGGCGTGGCCGAGAGGTACGCATAGCCGAGTTCGAGAATGCGCGGCGTCAGCGCGAAACGGCGCTCGTCGGCCTCGACGTAGCCCAGTTGCACCAGCGTCAACAGGATGCGGCGCGCGCCCGCGCGCGTCAGCCCGGTGGCGGCCGCCACTTCGGTCAGCGTCATGCGCGGCCGTTGCGGACCGAAGGCGCGGATCACCGACAGGCCGCGCGCGAAGGACTGCACGTAGCTGTCACTGGGCGGCCGGTGTGCTTGCTCGTCCATGTATTGACACCTCCTACCCGTCATGAAACGATGTTCTATAAAAGAACGAATGTTCGACTATAGAACAAATAAGACATCCCTCCCTCCAAGACACCCATGATCTCCAAACTCGTATCCAGTGCCGCCGACGCGCTCGCGGACGTGCCGGACGGCGCCACCATCATGATCGGCGGCTTCGGCACCGCGGGCCAGCCCATGGAACTGATCGACGCCCTGCTCGAGCAAGGCGCGAAAGACCTGGTCATCATCAACAACAACGCCGGCAACGGCACCACCGGCCTGGCCGCCCTGCTGGGCGCCAACCGCGTGCGCAAGATCGTCTGCTCGTTCCCCCGGCAGGCCGATTCGCAGATCTTCGACGGGCTTTACCGCAGCGGCAAGATCGAGCTTGAACTGGTGCCGCAGGGCAACCTGGCCGAGCGCATCCGCGCCGCCGGCGCCGGCATCGGCGCGTTCTTCTCGCCCACCGGCTACGGCACGCCCCTGGCCGAAGGCAAGGAAACGCGCGAGATCAATGGCCGCCATTATGTGCTGGAGTATCCGCTGCACGCCGACTACGCGCTGATCAAGGCCGAACGCGGCGACCGCTGGGGCAACCTGGTCTACCGCAAGACCGCGCGCAACTTCGGTCCCATCATGGCCAGCGCCGCCCGCGTGGCCGTGGCGCAAGTGCGCCAGACGGTGGAACTGGGCGAACTCGATCCCGAGGCCATCGTCACCCCCGGCATCTTCGTCCAGCGTGTCGTGCAGATCGACGCCCCGCGCGGCGTCCAGGAGTAATCATGAGCAACCGTCTGAACCGCGACCAGATCGCCGCGCGCGTGGCCCGCGACATTCCCGAAGGCGCCTACGTCAACCTGGGCATCGGCCTGCCCACGCTGGTGGCCAACCACCTGCCCGCCGACCGCGAAGTGCTGCTGCACACCGAGAACGGCATGCTGGGCATGGGCCCCGCGCCGGAAAAGGGCAAGGAAGACTACGACCTGATCAACGCCGGCAAGCAGCCCGTGACGGAACTGCCCGGCTGCGCCTTCTTCCACCACGCCGACTCGTTCGCCATGATGCGCGGCGGCCACCTGGACATCTGCGTGCTGGGCGCCTTCCAGGTGTCGCGCCACGGCGACCTGGCCAACTGGCATACCGGCGCGCCCGACGCGATTCCCGCCGTGGGCGGCGCGATGGACCTGGCCATCGGCGCCAAGGACGTCTACGTGATGATGGAACTGACCACGCGCGAAGGCCAGAGCAAACTGGTCGAGGCCTGCAGCTATCCGCTGACGGGCGTGCGCTGCGTGTCGCGCGTCTACACCGACATGGCCGTGTTCGACCTGCGCGACGGCAAGGTCACCGTGATCGACCTGTTCGGCGACGCCACGCCGGAAGGCTTGCTGGCGCTGACGGGCCTGCCGCTGACGTTCGAGCGCTGATCCAAGCGGCGCCCCCAGGGGCGCCGCGCCTCTTCTGGAGACTTCCCATGCTGTACATGGTGCAAATGCAGGTCAACCTGCCGCACGACCTGCCCACTGAAAAAGCCGACCGCCTGAAGGCCGACGAGAAGGCCCTGGCGCAGAAGCTGCAACGCGAAGGCAAGTGGCTACACCTGTGGCGCGTGGCGGGCCGCTACGCCAACGTCAGCGTGTTCGACGTGGCCGACCACGACGAACTGAACGCCCTGCTGTTCTCGCTGCCGCTGTTCCCGTACATGGACGTGCAGGTGACCGCCCTGGCGCGTCACGGCTCGGCCATCTGACCCCCGGGGTCCGCCATGCCCTTCATCATCGAAACCTTCGACAAGCCCGACCACCAGGCCGTACGCCAGCAGCATCGTCCGGAACACCTGAAGTTCCTGGACGAGCACAAGCACCTGCTGCTGGCCTGCGGCGCCAAGCTGAACGACGACGGCAGCGATGCCGGCGGCGGCCTGTACGTGGTGGCGCTGGACACGCGCGAGCAAGCCGAGCGCTTCATCGCCGCCGATCCCTTCCACCAGGCCGGCCTGTTCGAACGCGTCACGCTGACGCGCTGGCGCAAGGCCTACGTGGACGGCACGTCCTATCTGTAGAGCGGGGACGGCGCGCTGCCCCCTTGACGCGCCGGCACGAGGATACGTGCCGGCCAATGGCGCGGCACGCCCTCCCTTTTTCATCCGTGCGGGGCGGCACGCCCCGCCCCATGCCTCACACGAGCTTCTCACCATGCCCTACGCCAAACTCAGCCACGCCACGCTGTACTACGTGATCGACGGCGCCGACGACGCCCCCGCGCTGGTGCTCTCCAACTCCCTGGGTTCCAGCGCCGACATGTGGTCGCAACAGATTCCGGAGCTGGCCAGGCATTTCCGCGTGCTGCGCTACGACACGCGTGGCCATGGCCGTTCCTCCGTGCCCGGCGGCGAATACACCTTCGACGAACTGGCCGAGGACGTGCGCGAGCTGATGGACCACGTCGGCATCGGACACGCGCATTTCTGCGGCCTGTCGATGGGCGGCCCCACCGGCATGACGCTGGCGCTGAAGCACCCGCAACGCGTGGACCGCCTGGTGCTGTGCAATACCGCGGCGCGCCTGGGATCGGTGGAAAGCTGGAGCACGCGCATGACCGCCATCGCGCAGGACAGCGTGTCGAACATGGCGCCCACGCTGGTCGAACGCTGGCTGACGCCCGCCTACCGCGCCGCGCAGCCCGGCCTGACCCAGGTGCTGGTCGACATGCTGCGCCGCACGCCAGACGCCGGCTACATCGCCAATTGCGCCGCGCTGCGCGACAATGACCTGCGCGAGCAGGCGCACGCCATCCGCGCGCGTACCCTGGTCATCGCCAGCACGCACGACGTGGCCGCCACGCCGAAGCAGGGCCGCGAACTGGCCGACGCCATCGCCGGCGCGCGCTACCTGGAACTGGACACCTCGCACATCTCCAACTGGGAACAGCCCGAAGCCTTCACGCGCGCCGTGCTGGATTTCCTGCAAGAGGACTGACCGCCATGCAACGCTGGAAGCAACGGCCGGAAGGCTCGAACTGGGGCGACTTCGGGCCGGACGACCAACTGGGCCGCCTGAACCTGATCCAGGAAGCGCAGGTGCTGAACGGCGCGCGCGAAATCCGCGTGGGCAAGACGTTCTGCCTGTCGCTGCCGCTGAACCTGCCGGGCGGCAACGTGCTGAACCCGCGCCGCCATCCGCCGCAGCTCAGCCCCACCCGTCTGCAAGGCACGCCCTACCTGAATTTCCCGCTGCGCAACATCAATCCCGATGCGGTCGACGTGCTCAGCGACGACCAGGTGCTGTTGTCCACGCAGTATTCGACGCAGTGGGATTCGCTGGCGCACGTGGGCGCGCTGTTCGACGCCGATGGCGACGGCACGGCCGAGCTGTGCTACTACAACGGCTTTCGCGCGGGCGTGGACGTGGTCGGGCCCGCCGACGGCGACCATACCGGCTGCGGCTGCAACAGCGGCGGGCCCTCGGCCGCGCTGCGCCTGGGCGTGGAGAACCTGGCCGAGAAAGGCATGCAGGGCCGCGGCGTGCTGATCGACCTGGCACGCCACTTCGGCACCGGCCGCACCCTGATCGGCCTGCGCGAGCTGCGGCAGGCGATGGACGCGGACGGCATCGAGATCGAATCCGGCGACATGCTGTGCCTGCGCACCGGCTACGCCGAGAAAGTGGTCGAGATGAACGGCAAGCCCGACGGCGACGTGCTGCATCACTATGGCGCGGCGCTGGACGGCACCGACGCGGCGCTGCTGCAGTGGATCACCGACAGCGGCATCGCGGCGCTGTGCGCGGACAACTACGCGGTGGAAGCCTATCCCTCGCGCGCCACCAGCGGGCAGCGCCCGATGTTGCCGCTGCACCATCACTGCCTGTTCAAGCTGGGGCTGCCGCTGGCCGAACTCTGGTACATGAAGGACCTGGCCGAGTGGCTGCACGCCAACGGCCGCCATCGCTTCATGCTGACCGCGCCCCCGCTGCGGTTGCCGCACGCCATCGGCTCGCCGGCCACCCCGGTCGCGACGGTCTGACGGCGGCCGACGCGACGCGCCGTGAACAAACCGACACGACTGCGCACCGCGCTGTCACATCTGCCCGCTTATGGTGATGGGCATCGGCGCCCCGCGCCGCTTTCGGAGTCGCCCATGAAAATGCGAATCGCCGCCTTGCTGCTGGCCCTGGCCGCCGGCTCGGCCACTGCCCAAAGCCTGTCCTACGGCGTGTCGGTATCCCATCTGCAAGCCACCCGCGACACCACGATGGGCCAGACCACCATCACCGGCACGGTCACCAACAATGGCGACAAGCTGCTGCCGTCGCCCTCCATCGTCTTCGCGTTGTACGACGCCAACGGCGCCGAAATCGGCCGCGTCTCGCAACGCGCCGAATCGCCGCTGCCGCCAGGCGCCTCCTGGGAACTGCTGGCGACCACGCCGCTGGCCTTCAGCCGCTTCACCGCCGTCGACGTCAAGGCCGAATGACGGCGCGCGCCGTGCCGGCCTTGCACCGGCATGGCAACGCGGTCATCAGGGCTTGCTGCTGAGGCAGGTCTTCATGAACGCACGGCGCTTGTCGCCCATCAGCGACTGCGAGGACGCCCGCGCGTTGCAGTCCTTCATGCGCTGCTGCTGCGGCGTCGCGGCCTTGGCGGGCGCCTCGCCCTTGAGGCAACTGCTCATGTAAGCCTTGCGCTCGTCGCCCTTCTTGTCGGCGGCGGCCTTGTTGCAGTCGGCCATGCGCTGCTGCTGCGGCGTGGGCGTCTTGGCGGGCGCGGGGGCGGTCTGCTGCGCCCAGGCGGGCGCGGCGCAGAACACCGCCAGCATGGCGGCTGCCGTCAGTTCACGGGTGAATGAAGCCATGAGTTCCTCCTGGGCGCGCCCCGTCCGGACGGAATGCACGGACAAACAGGGCCAGCGCGTGCTCGGCCCCGGAAAGGCCGGCAAGCCATCATCCGGCAAAAGCCGTGGCGCAAGCAAGCGCGCCGAACTGTCTGCAACCTGAAAAATCTGGCGGGCGGCCGCCGGGCCGATATGGGAAAATCCGGGGTGCCCGCGCGCCGCGTGGCCCCGATCCAGGGCCGCGCCACGGCGCCGGACGCGCCAGAACTCAAGGAAGAAAAACATGTTCCCCAAAAGACTTACCGAAGGCTACCAGTCGTTCCTGAAGGGCCGCTTTCCCGGCGAAAGCAGCCGGTACCAGGCTCTGGGCGAAACTGGCCAAAGCCCCGAAACGCTCATCATCGGCTGTTGCGACTCGCGCGTGTCGCCCGAAGTCATCTTCGACGTCGGTCCTGGCGAACTGTTCGTCATCCGCAACGTGGCCAACCTGGTCCCGCCGGCCGAAACCGATTCGGAATCCTCCTACCACGGCACCAGCGCGGCCATCGAGTTCGCAGTCAACGGCCTGAAGGTCAAGAACATCGTGGTGCTGGGCCACGCCTCGTGCGGTGGCATCCGCGCTTTCTACGACGACGCCGAGCCGCTGTCCAAGATGGACTTCATCGGCAAATGGATGTCGCAGATCAGCCCCGTGGCCGCGCGCCTGGGCGGGTCGACCGGCGACCGCGCCACCGACCTGAAGCGCCTCGAGCTGGCCGTCATCGAGCAGAGCCTGGCCAACCTGCTGACCTTCCCGTCGATCCGCCGCCGCGTCGACGCCGGCGAGCTGGTGCTGCACGGCGCCTATTTCGGCGTGGCCACGGGCGTGCTGTTCGTGCGCGATCCGGCCAGCGGCCAATTCGCGCCCTGCCTGGAAAACCCGGCGGGCTGATCAAAAGCCGGCCGGAGAACCTAGTTGCCCATCCGCCTGGACTGCTGCCGGTTCAGGCGCGCGGCCTCTTCCTCGGCGTAATCGCGCTCGCCAGGCTCGTACTGGCCTTCATACATGCAGCTGCGCCACCAGCTGCAATCGCTGCTGCGTTTCGGCTCGTCCGGCCGGCTGGACGAGCAGCCCGCGAGGGTTGCGGCCAGCACCAGCGCGGCGCCGCATCGGCCCAATATGTGAAACGACATCTGTACAGCCCCTGCAAAAGACACCACGGGTCTTTTATAGCATCCGGCCTTTGGCATGCCGGATCGCGGGCATGTCCTGCGGCAGGCACGTAACGCCGCGGACGGCGGCCTGCCGTCACGCCGCCTTCACAACCGGGCGCTCCTTTCTTATTACCAGAAAGACTTAGACCCGCCGCATTGTCTGCTGTTACGGTTATGAGACCCCGAAAGACCGCCCCGCATGCTTCCTGCGATGCCCGCGGTCCGGCGGCAGGACAACCGCCCTGCTTCGCCCGACAACAGATTCCAACGCAACAGACAACCATCATGTATGTCTACGATCCGGTCGACCAGCAACTGGTCGACGAGCGCGTGGCGCAGTTCACCGACCAGACGCGCCGGTTCCTCGACGGCCAGCTGACCGAAGACGAATTCCGCGTCCTGCGCCTGCAGAACGGCCTGTACGTGCAGCGCCATGCGCCGATGCTGCGCGTGGCCATCCCCTACGGCATGCTGGCCGCGCGCCAGTTGCGCACACTGGCCCACATCGCCCGCACCTGGGATCGCGGCTACGGCCACTTTTCCACGCGCCAGAACATCCAGTTCAACTGGCCGCGCCTGGAAGACGTGCCCGCCATCCTGGCCGAACTGGCCAAGGTGCAGATGCACGCCATCCAGACCAGCGGCAACTGTATCCGCAACACCACCACCGACCACTTCGCCGGCATCGCGCCCGACGAGCTGGTCAACCCGCTGGTGTGGTGCGAGATCATCCGCCAGTGGTCCACGCTGCACCCCGAATTCGCCTTCCTGCCGCGCAAGTTCAAGATCGCCGTCAGCGGCGCCGTCGAGGACCGAGCCGCCGTGGGCGTGCACGACATCGGCCTGCAAGCGGTCGAACGTGACGGCAGGATGGGTTTCCGGGTGTGGATCGGCGGCGGCCTGGGCCGCACGCCCATGGTCGGCCACCTGATCAACCCGTTCGTCGAATGGCAGCACCTGCTGACCTACCTGCAAGCCGCGCTGCGCGTCTACAACCTGCACGGCCGCCGCGACAACAAGTACAAGGCGCGCATCAAGATCCTGGTGAAGGACCTGACGCCCGAGGAGTACGCCCGGCAGGTCGATGAAGAGTGGCAGCGCATCAAGGACGGCCCCGACACGATCACGCAGCAGTTCGTCGACACGATCGCCAGCCGCTTCACGTGGCCGCAGTACGACGCGCAGGCCGCCAACGACGCCGACACCACGGCCGGGCATGCCGCGCTGAATCCCGCCTTCGCGCACTGGCTGCGCCGCAACGTGAAGGACCACAAGGTGGCCGGCTACGCCGCCGTCACCGTGTCGCTCAAGCCCACCGGCG
Organism: Bordetella ansorpii; assembly: GCF_900078705.1. GTDB lineage: Bacteria > Pseudomonadota > Gammaproteobacteria > Burkholderiales > Burkholderiaceae_B > Bordetella > Bordetella ansorpii_A. The sequence continues at coordinate 954,415 of NZ_FKIF01000002.1, read as the reverse complement.
TGCCGCCGGGCGACATCACGGCCGACCAGATGGACGCCGTGGCCGACCTGTCGGAACGCTATGGCTTCGGCGAACTGCGCGTCTCGCACGAGCAGAACCTGATCCTGGCCGACGTGCGCCGCTCGCAGTTGCACGAGCTCTGGCAAGAGCTGCGCGCCCTGGGCCTGGCCACCGCCAACATCGGCCTGTTGACCAACATCATCGCCTGTCCGGGCGGAGACTTCTGCTCGCTGGCCAATGCCGTCTCCATTCCCGTGGCCGAGTCCATCCAGCGCCGCTTCGACGACCTGGACTACCTGTTCGAAATCGGCGAACTCGACCTGAACATCTCGGGCTGCATCAACGCCTGCGGCCATCACCACGTGGGCCACATCGGCATCCTGGGCGTCGACAAGGCCGGCGAAGAGTGGTATCAGGTCACCATCGGCGGCCGCCAGAACGGCGCGGCCAAGCCGCTGCCCGACCTGGAGTCGCAGCGTGGCGGCGGCGCGGCCATCGGCCGCATCATCGGCCCCTCGTTCGCGCGCGCGACCGTGCCGGTGGTGGTCGACCGCCTGATCCGCACCTACCTCAGCCTGCGCGACAGCGAGGACGAGCGCTTCATCGACGTGGTCGACCGCCTGGGCATCGATCCGTTCAAGAAAGACGTGTACAGCGATCCCGAGATCGTCAAGCCCGAGGAGACCGCGGATGCCTGACGCCACCCTGGACCTGAGCACTGCCCACCTGATCCACCACGGCGCGCTGCAGGCCGACACGTGGCGCAACTACGTGCCGGAAGACGGTGCCGCGGCTGACGCCGTGCCCGCCGACGAACCCGGTTGGGTCGTGCCGCTGGCCACCTGGAAGGCCGCGCGCGACGTGTTGCGCGCGCGCCAGCACCCGGTAGGCGTGCTGCTGCCGCCGGACACCGACCTGACCGACCTGCTGGGCGGCGATGGCGGCACGCTGGACACCACCGGCATCGCGCTGATCGCCATCGAGTTCCCGGCCTACACCGATGGCCGCGGCTATTCGCTGGCGCAGTTGCTGCGCACGCGTTACGGCTACACCGGCGAACTGCGCGCGGTGGGCGACGTGATGATCGACACCATCCACTACCAGGCGCGCGTCGGCTTCGACAGCTTCCTGGTCAAGCCGGGCCACGATCCGCACAAGGCGCTGGCCGCGTTCAAGACCTTCAGCGTGCACTACCAGAAGACGTATCGGGCGCCGGCCGCCTGAGGCCGCCCGACAGAGTGGCGTCGCCATCCCGCCTGGCGGGCGGCGGCGCCCCCCGGCCTTCATAAGGGCGCCTGTGCCAGCTGGGTTCGGATCTGCTGCGCAATGGCGCGCTGGCGCCCGGCCGGCATCCGGTCGATCAGGCTGGATACGCTGACCGCCACGCGCGGATAGCCGCCCGCGTCGCAAAGCGCCGCGCCCACGCCCAGCACTCCCGGAACGGCCGAGTTTCCCACCACGGCCCAGCCGCGATCGCGCGTGTTGCTCACCAGCCGCCGCATCTGCTCGACCGTCATTCCGCCGTAGGCGCGCAGCGCCCCGGCGTTCTGCGCAATGACCTCCCGCGCCTCGGCGTCCGGCAGCGCCGACAGCAACGCCAGCCCGGCGGCCCCCACTCCCAGCGGCTGGCGGTGGCCCACCGTGACGGCCAGGACCTGCACGGCGTAATTGCCGAGCTCGCGATGCAGGCACAGCGAGTCGCCGCCCGCGCGCACGATCAGAAAGGACGAATCGCCGCTGGCATCGCTGATCCGCCGCATCGCGGGCCGCAGGCGCCGCACGGCTTCGGCATGCGGGTCCGCAGCCATCAGCGCGGCCGTTTCGGCGGTGCGCCAGCGCACGGCGTCCGGTTCACGTACCACGTACCCCTCTTCCACCAGCACGTCCAGGTAGCGATACACCGTGGATCGCTGCATCCCCACGCGCCGGGCGATCTCGACCACGTGCAGGCCGCCCGCCCCCGCCTCCCTGAGCACGCGCAGGATCCGCAGGCCGCGCCGCAGGACGCGCGGGCCACTCTCGGCAGAGGTTTCGTTGTTCATTATTTGGACAAGTACCGTTGGCGATGCGGGCATTGCACCTGAATATAGGTCTCGACAGGCACAGATCTGTCCAAATATTAGACAAAATCAGGAGACAACCCATGGTGTCGCTTCCCAGGCTCATTCGCGCCGCGCTCGTCTCGGCCAGCACCCTGTTCACGGCCCATGCCGCGACGGCCGCCGAAACCTATCCTCAACGTCCCATCACGCTGGTCGTCGGCTACGCCGCGGGCGGCGCCACCGATATCGTCGCGCGGCTGATGGCCAAATCGCTGTCCGACGTGCTGGGCCAGACCGTCGTGGTCGAGAACAAGACGGGCGCCAACAGCAACATCGGAGCCGAGATCGTGGCGCGCGCCCAACCCGACGGCTACACGCTCTACGTGGGGTCGATCGCCAACACGATCAACCGCACGCTCTATTCGCAGCTGAACTACGACTTCGTGAAGGACTTCGCCCCCATCGCGATGCTGGCCACCATTCCGAACGTCCTGGTGGTCAATCCCAAGGTGCCGGTCAAGACGGTGCAGGAGTACATCCATTACGCCAGGGAACACCCAGGCAAGCTGACCTGCGCCTCGTCCGGCAACGGCTCGTCGATCCACCTGTCGTGCGAACTGTTCAAGATGCAGACCGCAGTGGACATTCTTCACGTGCCCTACCGCGGCAGCGGCCCGGCCGTGGCCGACCTCCTGGGCGGCCAGGTGGACTCCATGTTCGACAACCTGCCCTCCTCGCTGCCGCACGTGCAGGCAGGCAAACTGCGCGCCATCGGCGTGACCTCGGGCAGCCGGCTGGCTTCCCTGCCAGACGTGCCCACGTTGAACGAGAGCGGCCTGAAGGGTTTCGAGGTGCAGTCCTGGTTCGGGCTGATGGCCCCGGCCGGTACGCCCCAACCCATCCTGAACCGGCTGAACGAGGCCGTCAACAAGGCACTCGCCACCGCGCAGATCAAGCAGGCCTACGAAAAATCGGGTTTCTGGGCCCCGCCACCGCCCAACGGACGTTCGGACTTTGCCGCATGGGTCGCCAGCGAGATCGACAAATGGGGCAAGGTGGTCCGAGCCGCGAACCTCAAGGCCAACTGACCCGAGGAGTCCCAGGTGTATCCCATCGATTTCTTCTTCCGCGCCGCGCAGCGCCATCCCGAGCGCATTGCGCTGTCCGGGCCGCAAGGCAGTCTTTGCTACGCCGAGCTGGCCGCCCAGGTCCGCGCCCTGGCGGCCGCGCTGCAGGCGCTGGATCCCGAGCCGCAAAGCCGCGTCGCCCTGTGCGCAGGCAACACCGCCGAACACATCCTGGCCCTGCTGGCCGTACTGGCCAGCGGCAAGATCTGGGTGCCGCTGAACTACCGCAGCACCGAACGCGAGATCGGCCGCATCCTCGACGCCACGCAGCCCAGCATCATCATCGGCGATGAAAGCGGGCTGCCGTTGCTGGGCCCCCCTGCCGCGGGAAGGGTACACCTGCACGACGCCCCTGGCTCGCCCACGCTGGCATCGCTGCTGCACAGGCATGCGGGCCAGCAGCCGGCACGGCACGACCTGTCGCGCGACGCCACGCAGGCCATCAAGTTCACCGGTGGCACCACCGGATTGCCCAAGGGGGTGATGCAGCCCTACCGCGCCTGGAACGCGGGCATCGTCAACCAGATCGCCCACTGGAAACTGACGTGCGAAGACCGCTACGTGGTCTGCGCCCCCATCACCCACGGAACGGGCACCTACCTGCTGCCCGTGCTGGCGCAGGGGGGCACGCACCTCCTGCTGGACGGCAGCGGCCCCGCCGCCGTGACGCAGGCCTTCCGCGAACGCGGCGGCACGATGAGTTTCATGCCGCCGACCCTGATCTACATGTTGATGGCGCAGGAAGGCGTCTCGCGCGCCGACTTTCCCCGCCTGCGCAACCTGATCTACGGCGGGGCGCCCATGCCGCCCGAGCTGATCGACCGTGCCCGCGCGTTCTTCGGGCCGGTCCTGGGCACCACTTATGGCCAGACCGAGGCCCCGCAGATCGTCACCGTGCTGCCGCCCGGCGAGCTGGAAGATCCCGCCAACCGTGGGTCGGTGGGCCGCTGCACCTGGTACTCCGAACTGGCCATCAGGGCGCCCGACGGCAAGCTGCTGCCCGCCGGCGAAATGGGGGAAGTCGTGGTCCGCGGCGACCTGGTCATGACGGGCTATTGGCGGCTGCCGGACAAGACTGCCGAAACGCTGGTGGACGGCTGGCTGCACACGGGCGACGTGGGCCTGGTGGACGAACGCGGATTCCTGTTCCTGAAAGACCGCCTGCGCGACGTGATCATCACCGGCGGGTTCAACGTCTATCCGGTGGATGTCGAGAATGCCCTGTCCTCGCACCCCGCCGTCTACGAATGCGCGGTGTTCGGACTGCCCGACGAGAAATGGGGCGAGGCCGTGCACGCGGCGGTGCAGTTCCATCCCGGCTGCAGCGCCGACGCCCAGGCGTTGCAGGAACACGTGCGCGGCCTGCTCGGTCCCGTGCACACGCCCAAGCACATCCATGTTCACCAGAGCCTGCCGAAATCGTCGGTGGGCAAGGTGTTGAAGAACGCCGTGCGGGAAACCGCGCTGAAGGAGATCGCATGAGTCCCCCCTCGCCTGAAACCCGGCTTTGTGCCCACCATCTGACGGGCATGTACTACCGTGACGCCGATCTGGTCGAGGACCTGATCGGAAAGAAGACGTTCACCGAAGTCATGGTCATGCAGATCCTGGGACGGCCGGCCCGCCCCGTGGATCTGCGGATCGTCGATGCCGTGCTGGTGACGTTGATGGAGCACGGCCTGACTCCCAGCGCCATCGCCACCCGGGTGGTCTACATGAGCGCCCCCGAAAACCTGCAGGGCGCGGTCGCGTCGGGGCTGATGGCCGTCGGCAGCCGGTTCGTCGGCACCATGGAGAACTGCTCCGGATTGCTGGCGCGCATCCGCCAAGCCGCCGACGCGCCCGCCGAGGCCCGGGCCATCGCCCAGGAGTACCGGCAATCACGGCACGCGCTGCCGGGCTTCGGCCACCATCTGCACAAACCCGACGATCCGCGCGCGGTGAAACTGCTTGCGCTGGCCGAAGCGGAATCCGACCTGCCCGGAGACTGGCTGCGCGCCCTGCGCCTGCTGGCGGACGCCATCGACCAGGCCTACGGCAAGCACATCACCATCAACGCAACGGGCGCCGTCGCGGCCCTGTTGGGCGAGATCGGCGTACCCACTGCCCTGATGCGTGGCTTCGCGGTGATCTCGCGCGCGGCCGGCCTCGTGTCGCACGTCGCGGAAGAGCAGCAAAGTCCCTCGGGCCGGTTCATCTGGGAAACCATCGACGAAGCGATCCCCTACGTCGGCGCAGGCGTCTCGCACCAGCAAGACCGGAGCGCGACATGAGCGCAACGCCGCACGCCCGAAAGGCCGTCGCGGCCCGCCGGCGCGGGGGCCTGCCATGAACGGCGGACCGCTGTCCGGCAAGGTGGCGCTGGTGGCCGGCGCTGGCAGCTCGGCGCCCGGCTGGAGCATCGGCAAGGCCAGTTGCGTGACGCTGGCGCGCCAGGGCGCGGCCGTGGTGGCGCTGGATCACGACCCGCAGGCCGCGCGGGACGCTGCCCAGGCCGTGTCGCAAGCCGGCGGCCAGGCCCTGGCCGTCCAGGCGGACGTGGCCGACCCCCAGGCCATGCAGGCCGCGGTGAACGCGGCCCTGGCCCGCTATGAGCGGATCGACATCCTGCAGGCCAATGCGGGGATCGGCAAGGTGGGCGGCATCGAGGACACCGAGCTGTCCGATTGGGAACGCATCCAGCAGGTCAATGTCACCAGCCTGCTGATTGCCACGCGGCTGGTCGTCCCCATCATGCGCCGGCAGGGCGGCGGCGCGATCGTGACGGTCTCTTCCGTCGCGGGCCTCAGATACGTGGGCTATCCTCACCTGGCCTACAGCGTGACCAAGGCGGCCGTCATCCATTTTGCGCGCATGGCGGCGCAACAGTACGCTGCCGATGGCATCAGAGTGAACACCGTGGTGCCCGGCCTGATCGACACACCTCGCGTGGCGGCAAACGTGGCGCGCATGTTCGACGCCACCGATCTCGACGCCGCGCGCGCGGCCCGGGACCGGCAGGTCCCGATGCAGCGCATGGGCACACCGTGGGAAGTGGCCAATGCCGTGGCTTTCCTGGCTTCCGACGCGGCCTCGTACATCACCGGCACGGAATTGGTGGTCGACGGCGGCCTGACCGGCAAGTACGCCTAGCAGGCTGTTGACGCTAAAAGGCCCTGGGACACGGGCGAACCGGGCGGGCGCTCACCACTGCCCGAAGAACACCCCCGCCCGCTTGTGCGCGTTGGTGGCCTGCGCCACGGCCTCGTCGCTGAGGGTGGTGCGGCGCTTGCGGCGCGCGGCCCAGTCCAGCAATCCCCTGCGCAGCTGCACGCGCACGGCCTCGTGCGCGGCGCTGCGGCCAAGATCCTGGAACTCGCCGGGATCGGCCTGCAGGTCGTACAGCTGTTCAGGCTCGTCCAGCCAGTACACGTAGCGCCACCGATCGGTGCGCACCGACCAGGCCCGCGCATTCTGCGGCGTCTTGCCCAACAGCAGTCGCGCCTGCCGGAAGCTGTAGTCCAGCTCCGAGAACACGCAGTCCCGCCACGAGGCCTCGCCGCGGCCATGCAGCAGCGTCTGCAAGGCACGGCCTTCGATACGGTGCGCGGGCACGGGCAGGTCCAGCGCCTGCAACACCGTGGGCACCACGTCGACGCTTTCCACCATGTCGTGCAGCGCCTGTCCGCGCGTGGCGTCGGCCTCGCGGCTGGGATCCATCACGATGAAGGGCACTCGCTGCACGGTGTCGTAGAACAGCTCCTTCTCGCCCAGCCAGTGATCGCCCAGGAAATCGCCGTGATCGGCCGTGAACACGATGAGCGTATCGTCCATGCGGCCCGCGCCTTCCATGTCGTCGAACAGGCGCCCGAGATGGTCGTCCAGCTGATGGATCAGGCCCTGGTAAGCGGGGCGCACCCTGCGCACGCACTCGTCCATCGCGAAGCTCTGGCTTTCCTCGTGCTGCCGATAGGCCTGCAAGGCAGGATGCGCCTGCTGCAACTCCCGCACGTTGCGCGACACGGGCAGGCATTGGTCTGGCGTGTACAGGCGGTGATAGGGGGCGGGCGCCATGTACGGCCAATGCGGCTTCACGTAGCTCAGGTGCAGCACCCAGGGCTGGTCGCCGCGCCGGCGCATGAAGTCCAGCGCCTGGTCGGTCATGTAGGCGGTCTCGGAATGCGCCTCCTGCACGCGCGAAGGCAGGTGCGTGTTGCGCATGTGCCAGCCGCTGACCACCTGGCCCTGCTCGTCGATGCCGGCGATGACATAGTCGGTCCAGGGGTCCGCCGAATCGTAGCCATGGCGCCGCAGGAAGGCGGGATAGCCGCTTTCCTCGCCCGGCTCGTGATGGCCGTCGTAGCGGTCCAGTTCGACGAAGCCGCCGCGCGCCAGCAGCTCGCCCAGTTCCGAACCGCCGTCGATCGCCAGCCGCGCCATGCCGTCCTTGTCCGGGATGACGTGGGTCTTGCCCGCCAGCGCCAGCTTGTGGCCGCCGCCGGCCAGGTATTCGCCCAGCGTCACCTCGCCCACCGACAAGGGAACGCGGTTCCAGGTCGTGCCGTGGCTGGAGGGATAGCGGCCCGTGTAGTAGCTCATGCGCGACGGCCCGCACACGCCCGAGTTGACGAAGGCCCGTGTGAAGCGCACGCCGCGCGCGGCCAGCGCATCCAGGTTCGGCGTGCGCAGATAGGGATGGCCGTAACAGCCCAGGTGGTCGGCGCGCAGCTGGTCCGCCATGATGAAAAGCACGTTGCGTATCTTGCCCATCGCCGGCTCCTTACTGCGTGGCGGTGAAGCCGGAAGCGCGCACGGGCGGTTCCCATTGCTGCCTGTAGGCCTGCAGGCGGCGGGCGGTCTCGGCCGCGTCGGCCACCACGGGCTCCAGGTTCACGGCACGGATGGCCTGCTGCAGGGCGGGCTCGCGCATCACCGCCTCGATCTCCTTGCCCAGCCTGTCCGCCTGCTCCTTCGGCATGGCCGACGAGGCGAAGAATGCGTTCCAGCCGTCGGCGGACAGGTCGATGCCGCTTTCACGGAAGGTGGGCACGTCGGGCAGGGCCGGATCGCGTTTGTCGGCGGAGATCGCCAGAATGCGGATCTTGCCGCCCTGGTGCTGCGGCAGCAGCGTATCCAGCGTGTCGATGGCCTGTGGCAGGATGCCGCCGATCAGCTCGGACGTCAGCGGCGCCGAACCACGATAGCCCACCACCTCGGGCTGCTGTCCGATCTGCTGGCCGAACATCAGCGCGAAGAAATGCGGCAGGCTGCCGGTGGCGGGCACCCCCACGGTGAATTGCCTGGGATGCTCCTTCACCCACTTGCGCAGCGCGGCCACGTCATGGATGGGCGAACTGGCCGATACCGCCAGCGCGAAGTGATAGCTGCTGACCAGCGACACGGGCTGGAAGTCGCGCGCCGCGTCGTAGCCAGGCTGGGCATACACCAGCGGCGCCACCACCATCACGGCCGGGTTGGCCAGCATCAGCGTGCCGCGCGCCACGTCCTCATGCGCATTGCGCAGGTACTGCGCCGCAATGCGTCCGCCCGCCCCCGTCTTGTTCTCCACGATCACCGAGGTGCGCAGCTTGTCCTTCAGCCGATCCGCCACCAGGCGTGCCACGCGGTCGGAACTGCCGCCGGGCGGATAACCGACCAGGATCGTCAGCGGCTTGCCCGCCTCCTGCCCCACGGCGGCGGGCGCCGCGGCAAGCAGCGCCCAGGCCGCCAGCGCGGCCATCATCCAGGTACGCATGTCATGTCTCCCTTGTCTATCGTTGTAGGAAATAGGAGAAATGAATTTAGCAACACGGGGATTTATTGATCTAATCCAGTATCCGGCATAAGCCCATGACCCTATAAGACGGCCGGAAGGAGGCAACATGTCCCACCCCCATGCCGGCCAGGCCACGCTGGACGACATGCTGATGTACCGCCTGTACCAGGCGTGGTTCCAGTCCAGCCCGGTCTTCGTGCGGCTGTGCGAAGGCCGCTTCGGCATCACCCGCAGGGAGTGGCGCGTGCTGGCCTGTGCGGTCGAACACGGCCCCATGGCGTCGGCCGACCTGGCCGCCACGGCCAAGCTGGACCTGGCGCGTACCTCGCGCACGCTGGGCGCGCTGTGCGAGAAAGGCTGGCTGCGGCGCGTGCAGGTGGGCGACGACCGGCGCGTGGTGCAGGTCGAGGCCACGGACAGCGGGCACGACTGCTACGGCGCGCTGATGCCTGAAGTACAGCGCCTGAACGATCTGCTGACTCAGGACCTGTCGTCCGATGAGGTCGCGCAACTGCGCGCGCTGCTGGCGCGCGTCGAGCAACGCGGCCTGGCGATGGCGCAGCAGAACCTGGTGTCGGAGAAGGCAAGCCGGCGCAGCGGCGGCACGCGGCGCGTCCGCGCCTGAACCGCCGCCGCGGCGCGGCAAACGCCGCGGTCAGCCCAGCGTGATCTTCGCGTCCTGGATCAGGCCCGCCCACTTCTTCTGCTCGGCCGCCAGGTACTGCCTTGCATGATCGGCGCTGCCGCCCATCGGCTGGCTGCCTTCGCTGGCCAGGTACTTTTTCGTGGCCGGATTGGCCAGCACCTTTTCCATCACGCCGTTCAGCTTCTCGACCACGTCCTTGGGCGTATTGGCCGGCGCCACCAGCACCTTCCAGTCCAGCGCCTCGAAGCCGGGAAAACCGGATTCGGCCACGGTCGGCACGTCGGGCAGGATCGCCAGGCGCTCGCCCGACGTCACCGCCAGCGCGCGCAGCACCTTGCCGCGCACCATCTCCTGGACGGCGGGCGCCGTCGAGAACATATAGTCGGTGTTGTTGCCCAGCAGGTCGTTCAGCGCCGGGGCCGCGCCCTTGTACGGCACGTTCAGCACCTTGAACTTCGCATCGTAGGCCAGCAGCTCGCCGGCCAGGTGGCCGACGGTGCCGGTGCCCGCCAGCGCCTGCTTGACCTCGCCCGGCCTGGCCTGCGCGGCCTTGACCACGTCCTGCACGGACTGCCAGGGCGAATTCGCCCGCACCACCAGGATCACGGGCAGCGACGCCACCAGCGCCACCGGCGTGAAATCCCTGGCCGCGTCGAACGGCATGTTGGGCAACAGCGCCGGATTGATCGCCAGGTTGGCCGTCTGGCCCATGCCCAGCATGTAGCCATCGGGCTGCGAACGCGCCACCTGGTCCAGCCCGATGTTGCCGCCCGCGCCGGGGCGGTTCTCGACCACCACGCTCCACCCCGCCTCGGCGGCCATCTTCTCGGCGGTCAGTCGCGCCATCGCATCGGTGCCGCCGCCCGGCGTGTAGGGCACGACCAGGCGGATCGGACGCTTGCCCGGAAACTCGGACTGCTGGGCGAACGCCTGGGTCCAGGCGGGCAAGGCGCCAGACGCCAGCGCGGCGCCCAGCAACTGCCGGCGAGTGAGGGAAATCATGATGTGCTGTCTCCTTGTGTGATTCGTCTTGCCTTCATGGATTCGATGTCCGCGTCGGCATAGCCCGCCTGCCGCAACAGCGCCTCGGAGTGTTCGCCGATGCGCGGCGGCTGCAAGCGGACGGGAGGCTGGGCGCCGCCCAGCGTGAAAGGCGCCAACGGCACGCGCGAGGTGCTGCCGTCGTTCATGCGTATCGGCGCCAGGCCGCCGGTGGCGGCCAGATGGGGATCGTCGAACAGCTGTTCGGGACGCGTGATGGGCGCGAAGGGCAGGCCCTCGGCCTCGAACACCTGGGCCAGCTCGGCCGCGCTGCGCTGCGCCAGCCGGCTGCGCAGTTCGGGCATCATCCATTCGCGTGCCTGCACGCGGTCGTTGTTGGTGGCCAGGCGCGTGTCGGCCAGCAGGTCGTCCATGCCGAAGGCGCGGCAGAATATCTTCCACTGCTTGTCGCTGACCACCGCCAGGAAGATCTGCTGCCCGTCCTTCACCGTAAATACGTCGTACACCGCCCAGGCGGCCACGCGGCTGGGCATGGGCGCGGGCGCGCGGCCCGTGGCGGCGTACTGCAGCATGTGCTGGCCCATCAGGAACACGTTGTTCTCGAACAGCGAGGCCTCGACGTGCGTGCCCTGGCCCGTCTTCCCGCGCTGCGCCAGCGCGGCCATCGCGCCGATGGCGCCGAACATGCCGCCCATGATGTCGTTGACGCTGGTGCCCGCGCGCACGGGATCGCCCGGCCGGCCCGTCATGTACGCCAGTCCGCCCATCATCTGCACCACTTCGTCCAGCGCCGTGCGGTTGTCGTAGGGCCCCGCCAGGAAGCCCTTGTGGCTGACGTAGATCAGCCCGGGATGGCGGGCCGCAAGTGTCTCGTAGCCCAGGCCCAGCTTGTCCATCACGCCGCTCTTGAAGTTTTCGCTGACGATGTCGGCCGTGTCGATCAGGCGCAGCGCGGCCTGCACGCCTTCGGGCTGCTTCAGGTCCAGCACCACGCTTTTCTTGTTGCGGTTGAACATGGGGAAGAAGCCGGAGCCCGAGCCCAGCAGCCGGCGCGTGCTGTCGCCGCCCACCGGCTCGATCTTGATGACCTCGGCGCCCAGGTCGCCCAGCAGCATGCCGCAGGTCGGCCCCATGACCATGTGGGTGAATTCGATGACGCGGATGCCCTCGTAGGGCAAGGGGTTTGCAGCGGACATGGGCTTCTTTGGAAACATGGGGTGGAACAACGCGCGGCGGGGCGAGCGCGCACGCGGCGGGGGAACCCGCGCGGCAGCGAGTTCGGAAGACACGCCATCAACGGCGCCCGTGCAGTGCGGCCTGTTCAAACCAACTGCGCGAAGCCCTTGGGCAAGCCGGCATCCGGCGTCATGCCGTAGAGCGGCTCGCCCGGCAGCCCGGCAGCCAGCGGCACGCGCGCGGCCACGATGCGGTCCAGGTCGATACCGGTGCGCACGCCCATGGCCTCGAACATGAACACCAGGTCTTCCGTGACCACGTTGCCCGAGGCGCCTGGCGCATAAGGACAACCGCCCAGCCCGCCCAGCGAACTGTCGAACGTGCGCACGCCCTCGTCCCAGGCCGCCAGGCAATTGGCCAGCCCCAGGCCGCGCGTGTTGTGCATGTGCGCGGCGCCGGCATGCGCGCCGATCTCTTGCCGCAGGCGGCGGAACAGGCGGCGCACCTGCGCGGGATTCGCATAGCCCACGGTGTCGGACAGGCCGGACTCGTCCGCCCCCGCCGCGATGCATGCGGCGGCCAGGCGGATGACCTCGTCCTCGTCCACCTCGCCCTGCAGCGTGCAGCCGAACGCGGTGGAGATGCCGGCTTCCAGCTTCACGCCCGGCGCGATCTCGTCGCGCAGGCGGGCAATGGCGCGCACCTCGTCGACCATTTCCATGGGCGTCTTGCGCACGTTGGCCAGGCTGTGAGCGTGGCTGGCCGATACCGGCATGGTCAGCTTGTGCACGCCCGCGCGCAGCGCGTTCTCGGCGCCGCGTCGATTGGGCACCAGCGCCATCACCGTGAGGCCAGGGTGGCGCAGCGCATGCCGCACGACCTCGGCGGCATCGGCCATCTGCGGCAACAGCCTGGGCGGCACGAAGGACGCCACCTCGATCTCGCGCACGCCGGCGGCGACCAGGGCATCGATCCAGCGGCCCTTGGCCTCGGTGGGCATGGTGGCGCCGACGGACTGCAGGCCGTCGCGCGGACCGACCTCGCTGATGAGGACGTCGGGGGTGTCGTGGGTCACGGACAGGTCTCCATGGTTGTATATTCTATTAGATAGAATTATATTCTTTCTTATGAAATGAATTCTGCGCCTGACATCCAGGTGGTGTCAATCGCGGCCATCGGACAAGTGCGCAGTGACGGCGGCACGCGGTCCGCGCGGCCTATGCCCGCCCAATCCCATTCCATCGACGCATAAAATCCAAAGCCCGCTGAGCGCCGGCCCGATTCCCGCCGCCGCCCTCTTCCAAGGAATGCCATGCCCAAGAAAGCCGCCACCGAATCCGTCGCCGACGCGGCCGCCGCGCCCGGCGGCGTGGCGGCGGTCGATCGCGCGCTGAGCCTGGTCGCCGCGTTCCGGCCGGGCGATGCGGCATTGGGATTGGCCGACCTTGCCGAGCGCACGCGCCTGTACAAAAGCACCGTGCTGCGCCTGCTGGCCTCGCTGGAACACGCGCGCTGGATCCAGCGGCTGGACGATGGCCGCTACGCCTTGGGGCCGGAGATCGCGCGCATGCACGCGCGGTACGCGTCCGCGTTCTCGCTGGAACACGTGGTGGTGCCCGTGCTGCGCGACCTGGTGGCCGCCACCGGCGAAAGCGCCGCCTATCACGTGCGCCAGGGCGACGCGCGGCTATGCCTGTACCGGGTGGACTCGCCCAGCCCCATCCGCGACTTCATCAAGGCGGGCGACCTGCTGCCATTGAACCGCGGCACCGGCGGCCGCGTGCTGACGGCCTACGACCCCGTGCTGGGCCAGGCCGACGGACCGGATCGTGAGTTGTATGCGCGCATCCGCGCGGACGGCTACTTCGCCGCCGTGGGCGACCGCCTGGCCGAAGTCGCGGGCATCACCGTGCCGGTGCTGCGCGACGATGGCACGATCTGCGCCGCCGTCACGCTGACGGCGCCGGCGCATCGCTACAAGGCGGATAACCTGAAGGCCGTGCAGGCAGCGGCGGCCAGGTTGCGGGGGTTGGTAGGGTAGCGACGGCCAGATCAGGACTGATACCGGCCTTGCCGTTCAAGACACGCGGCAACGCAACACGAGAACTGGCAAGCCGCTGCGCTGCTTCGGTTACGGACAAGCCCAGGGGAACGAGTACATCTTCCTTGAGTACTTCGCCAGGATGCGGAGGGTTATGCATCATCGTTCGGCTCCTGGTGATAATCCTGGTCAATCCTACGTTCCTTCCCACGTCGGCCCCGGCACCTGGATATCGAACAGATCCAGCACGCGCGCCACGGTGTGGTCGACCATCTCTTCGATCGACTTCGGCCGGTGATAGAACGCCGGCAGCGGCGGGAAGACGATGCCGCCCATCTCGGTGACGGCCGTCATGTTGCGCAGGTGCGCCAGGTTGAACGGCGTCTCGCGCACCATCATCACCAGCCGGCGCCGTTCTTTGAGCGTGACGTCGGCGGCGCGTGTGATCAGGTTGTCGGACAGGCCATGCGCCACGGCCGCCAGCGTGCGCATCGAGCACGGCACGATGACCATGCCGGCCGTCTGGAACGCGCCGCTGGCCAGCGTGGCGCCCACGGCACGCACGTTGTGCACGTGATCGGCCAGCGCCTGGACCTCGTTGCGGCCGATGTCGAGCTCATGCTGGATGTTCAGCACGCCCGAGGCCGATATGACCAGGTGAGATTCCACGTCGGGCACATCCTGCAGGACCTGCAGCATGCGCACCGCGTAAAGCGAGCCCGTGGCCCCCGTGATGCCGACGACCAGCCGCCGCATCGGGCGTCAGGCCGTGGCGCCGGACGCGTCCAGCAGTTGCTTCAGTTCGCCGTTCTCGTTCATCTCGTTCATGATGTCCGAGCCGCCGATGAATTCGCCGCTGACGTACAGCTGCGGAATGGTGGGCCAGTTCGAGAAGTCCTTGATGCCCTGGCGCACTTCGCCGTCTTCCAGCACATTGACGGTGACCAGCTTCTTCACGCCACAGCCCTTCAGGATCTGGATCGCCTTGCCGGAAAAGCCGCATTGCGGAAACTGGGCCGTGCCCTTCATGAACAGCACCACGGGATGCTGGGTCACGGTTTCACGGATGAATTCTTGCACGTCGCTCATGGTGGTCTCGCTGAGGGAATGGGGGTTCCGGATGGAATCAGGCCATCGTCCCTACATGGGGATGGTCCGGCAATACGTCAATTATAGGTATCCGCCGGAAATGCGCTCGATGCCGGCCAGGTCGCGGCGGCTGGCGACCTGGCCGAAACCGGCGGCGCGCAACCGTTCGCGCACGGCCTCGGCCTGGTCCCAGCCGTGCTCCATCCACAAGGCGCCACCCGGCTTCAGCCAGGCGGGGGCCTCGGCGGCGATGCGCGCCAGCGCGCCCAGGCCATCGGCGCCATCCGTCAACGCGCCGCGAGGCTCGTGGCGCAGGTCGCCCTGACCCAGATGCTGGTCGGCGCTGTGGATATACGGCGGGTTGGACACGATCAGGTCGAAGCGCTCGCCCATCGGCAGCGCGCCGAACCAGTCGCCGTGCAACAGGCGCAGCCGGGCGCCCAGCCGGCTGGCGTTGTCGAGGGCCACGGCCAGCGCCGCGGCGCTGCAATCGGTGGCGGTGACGACGGCCTGCGGACGCGCCAGCGCCACCGAGATCGCGATGGCGCCGCTGCCCGTGCCCAGGTCCAGCACCGTGGCGCCGGGCTTGCCGGAAATCGCCTCGATGGCGGTTTCCACCAGCAGTTCGGTGTCGGGACGCGGAATCAGCACGTCGGGCGTCACCCGGAATGTGTGCCCCATGAACTCGCGCTCGCCCAGCAGATAGGCCATGGGCTCGCCGGCCAGGCGCCGCTCGGCCAGCGCGCGGTACAGCTCGGCGGCCATGGCGGGCGCGGGATCGGTATCGTGGGCCAGCAGCCAGGCACGCGGCTTGTTCAGGGCGTGTTCCAGCAGCATGCGCACCTCCAGGCGCGGCAGGCGCGAGTCGTGCAGCAGGTCGATGATGCGCGTCATGGGTGGTCGGAAGCGATGGGCGGAGACGGCGAGCTTGCCATGCAATGGTTTCCAGGGGCCGCATCGCGGCAAGAATGTCGCGATCTCCCCGCCAGAAACCGGGAGTGCGTCAGACCTCGTCGCCCAACGCCGCCAATTGCTCGGCCTGGTGCTCGGAGATCAGGGCGCCCGTCAGTTCTTCCAGGTCGCCTTCCATGATCTGCTGCAGCTTGTACAGCGTCAGGTTGATGCGGTGGTCCGTCACCCGCCCCTGCGGGAAGTTGTAGGTACGGATGCGTTCGGAACGATCGCCCGAGCCGATCAGGCTCTTGCGCTCGGCGGCCTCCTTGCTCTGGCGCTCGCGCAGTTCCTTGTCCTTCAGGCGCGCGGCCAGCACCTGCATGGCGCGGTCCTTGTTGCGGTGCTGCGAACGGTCGTCCTGGCATTCCACCACCAGGCCCGTCGGCAAGTGGGTGATGCGCACGGCCGAGTCGGTCTTGTTGATGTGCTGGCCGCCCGCGCCGCTGGCGCGGAACGTATCGATGCGCAGGTCGCTGGGGTTGATGACGATCTCGCTCATCTCGTCGGCCTCGGGCATCACCGCCACCGTGCACGCCGACGTATGGATGCGGCCCTGCGCCTCGGTGGCGGGCACGCGCTGCACGCGGTGCGCGCCCGACTCGAATTTCAGGCGGCCATAGGCGCCATCGCCGTCGATACGCGCGATCACTTCCTTGTAGCCGCCCAGTTCCGAGGGGCTTTCCGACATCAGCTCGACACGCCAGCCGCGCGTTTCGGCGAAGCGCGTGTACATGCGCAGCAGATCGCCCGAGAACAGCGCGCTTTCGTCGCCGCCCGTGCCCGCGCGGATTTCGAGGAACAGGCTGCGGCCATCGTCGGGATCGCGCGGCAGCAGCAGCAACTGCAGCTCGCCTTCCAGCGTTTCCAGGCGGGCCCGGCCGGCCTTCAGCTCTTCTTCCGCCATCTCGCGCATGTCGGGATCGGACAGCATCTCTTGCGCCGCGGCGATGTCGCCCTCGGTGGCCTCGAAGCTCTTGAAGGCGATGGCGACCGGCTCGACCTCGGCGCGTTCGCGCGACAGCTTGCGGAAGCGGTCCATGTCGGACGCGGACTCGGGATCGGCCAGCAAGGCGTCGATCTCGATCAGGCGATGGGCCAGCTGTTCCAGCCGGCTGCGCATGGAAGCTTTCATCAGCGGAAATACCAAATAAAGGGGAAATCGGCACGGCGGGCGCCCGCAAGGCGAACGTCCGCCGCAAAGGGGCGGCGCGTGGCGGGACGCTAACGGCGCGTGTCGCGGCTGGGGAACAGGCGCGGCATCCAGCCCAGCAGTTGCCGGCGCTCGTCGCCTTCGCTGCGGTTGAGCGCCGCCAGCGGGCCATGCAGATATTTCTGCGTCAGGCCGTGCGCCAGTTGTTCGAGCACGGCCTCGGGGGAATCGCCGCGCGCCAGCATGCGGCGGGCGCGCTCGAGTTCGGCGGCCTGCACGTCGGCGGCGGCCTGGTGCAGGTCGCGGATGACCGGCACCACTTCGCGCGACTGCATCCAGTGCATGAAGCCCTGGACGCGGGTTTCGATGATGGCCTCGGCCTGCACCACCGCCGCGCGGCGCGCGTCGGTGCCGGTTTGCACCAGGCGGCCCAGGTCGTCGACGGAATACAGATAGATGTCGTCCAGGCGGCCGACTTCGGGTTCGATGTCGCGCGGCACGGCCAGGTCGATCATCACCATGGGCCGGTGGCGCCGCAGCTTGGTGGCGCGCTCGACCATGCCCAGGCCCAGGATGGGCAGGGAACTGGCCGTACAGGACACCACCACGTCGAATTCGGACAGGCGGTCGCCCAGCTCGGCCAGCTTCATGGTGCCCGCGGCAAAACGGCTTGCCAGCGTCTCGGCCCGCTCGGTGGTGCGATTGGCCACCATCATGCTGTGCGGACGCTGCGCGGCGAAGTGCGTGGCACAGAGTTCGATCATTTCGCCCGCGCCGATGAACAGCACGCGCGCCTGATCCAGCTTGCCGAACACGCGCTCGGCCAGGCGCACCGCGGCGGCGGCCATGGACACCGACTGCGCGCCGATGGCGGTTTGCGAACGGACTTCCTTGGCCACCGAGAAGGTGCGCTGGAACAGTTGATGCAGCAGCGTGCCCAGCGAACCGGCCTGGTCGGCGGCGCGGATGGCGTCCTTCATCTGGCCCAGGATCTGCGGTTCGCCCAGCACCATGGAATCGAGCCCGCTGGCCACGCGGAACGCATGGCGCACGGCTTCGTCGTGGCGATGGCGGTACAGGTGGGGATCGAGCGAGACGGCTTCGATGCGGTTGTGCTCGGCCAGCCACGCGGGCAGTTGCTCGGCCACCTGCGGCTCGGCCGCGCAGTAGACTTCGGTGCGATTACAGGTGGAGAGGATGGCGGCTTCGCGCACCGCTCCGCCGAATGCCGTGCGCAGCCCCTCCAGCGCCGGACGCACCAGATCGACGGGCATGGACACGCGCTCGCGCACCGAGACCGGGGCGGAGGTGTGATTCAGACCGAAGGCAAGAACGGCGACGGACATCGTGGCAGGTGTGTGCGACCCGGGATGTGTCGGCGCTGGGCGCCGGCGTGTACGGGTAGCTTGTACACACGGATGTAACAGAGGACAACCCAGGATTATACGCCCAGGGTTTCCCCTGAGGTTGTTGGATGGCATCAATGGGGGGTTGGGGGCGTCCTATGGGTGAGGTCAGTGTTGATGGAACTCGGCGAAGAAATTTGGTGCCAGTTCCTGCACGCGTTGAAAAATTCATGTATAGTTGCGGTCTTCGTTGGCCTGGTAGCTCAGTTGGTAGAGCAGCGGATTGAAAATCCGCGTGTCGGTGGTTCGATTCCGCCCCAGGCCACCATTCGCCTGTCCCGCACGATCTCACCAAGTCCCATTTCTTCTACGAAATCAAGGGCTTGCGTCAAATTCCTCTCCCATACTGTCTCATCGGATTCCGCCGAATCCCAGGGTTTTAGTCCCCTCAAACAGTCCCCTAAGATTTCCGCTGAAATCCGAGGAACTCTTGGGGGTGCGCTATGAAACTGACCGTGAAGACCGTGGAAGCCGCCAAGCCGGCCGACAAAGAGTACATGCTGCCTGACGGGGACAGACTGTATCTCCGGATACAGCCAAGAGGCTCGAAAAGCTGGTTGTTCCTCTATTCCGACATCGCGGGTCGCCGAGTCAAGTTGACCCTCGGCGCTTATCCCGCCATGTCGCTGGCGGCCGCCCGCACTGCTGCCGAACAGCAACGCCTCAACCTGCTGGCGGGCAAAGATCCTCGCCAAGTGATGCGTGCGGCCCACCAAGAGGCGCGGCGCCACGCGCTGGCCACCTTCGAGAAAGTAGCGCGCGAGTGGCACGCCCACGCCAAACAGATCCACGAGTGGAGCGAGGACTACAGCCAGAAGATCCTGCGGCAACTGGAACTGCACGCCTTCCCAAGGCTGGGCCGCCACCCCATCGGCTCGCTGGACCGGCTGGACGTCCTGCAATGTCTGGAAGCCGTTTCGCTGGCCGGCACCCGTGAAACCGCCATCCGGCTGCGGGAAAGCCTGCAACGCGTCTTTGCGCGGGCGGTCACACTGGGACTCCTGGAGCCAGGCCAGAACTACATGGCCAAAGGCGTGGCCGACTTCAAGCTGCGCAGTCCAATCGTCAAGCACTACGCCACCATCCTGGAGCCCGGTAAGATCGGGCAACTGTTACGCGACATCAGAGGCTACAAGGGGCACTACATCGTCTGCTGCGCGCTGCGAATCATGCCCTATGTGTTTCAACGCCCTGGGCAGATACGGAAGATGGAATGGGAGCAGCTCGATCTCGATGCCGGCATCTGGATTTGCCCGCCGCGCATGATGAAGGCACGAGAGGCCCACAAAAATAGCGGACGTGTGCCTCCGCACGCCGTTCCCCTACCCACGCAGGTCGTTGACATTCTTCGCCAGCTTCACACAGTCACAGGGCCGAGTGGCCCCGTCTTCAAGAGCGTGTCACGCCGGCGAGGCAAGAACGGCTATTCGCGCTACATCTCGGACAACACGATGAACAGCGCCCTGCGCGCCCTGGGGTACGACACCCAAACGGACATTACAGGCCACGGCTTCCGGGCGATGGCGCGAACGCTCATCCGGGAAAGACTGGGATGGGACAGGGAAATGATCGAGAAGCACCTGGCGCACGTCTCCGATGAAGAACTGGGCGAAGCCTATGACAGGACCCGCTTCATCGAACAGCGCCACGAGATGGCGCAAGCCTGGGCGGATTACCTTGATTCGCTGGCGGAGCACAAAACGCCATCCACCGCAGGCGGACGGCCCGCCCTCAGCCGCAGCAGCGATGACCTCGGTCTCGGCGGTGTTCCGGCCAGGCCGGTACACCGCCGCATCAGTAGCGCACCCGGCGCACTTTTGCACCCTGAGCAGTAGTGTGGATGGTGCAGGACTCCATCAGCCTGAAGCCGCCGGGGTCCTGCTCCCACTGCTCCAAGTCGCTTCGGCGCCACCCCTTGGCCGCACCGCCCAATGACACCGGCGCGGGGAACGTGCCGGCCGCAATGCGGCGATACAAGCTGGATCGGCTCAGGGCCGTCATGCGCAGCACGTCGCGCATGCGGTAGAACATCGGCGTGGCGCGCTCGGCTTCGGAGATCAACTGTGTCGAAGGATGCTCAGTGCGAGGCATGTGGCTCTCCTGATATTTCATTCAATATCAGATTGCCCTAATCAAGCCCGCACGTACACTTGCTGTAGCGTAGTCGAGCAAAGAAAGCCGTATCGCCGCCCTACACGGGCCTCGGAAAGCGGGTATTGGCTGCCTTGCGGCTCCTGAATCCCCGATCCCTGGCCATGAAGGCTTCGAGCATGTGCGGGATGAGCGCCGCGGCATCGACCGCCTCCCCATAGGTCTGCGCATGAAGCTCGGCGTATCGGTCAAGTTCGGCCTTGAGACTCACCGGGCATGCGAAGGCCAGCTTGACGCTTTCGGTCTTGGGCAGCGGCCCCAGGCGCAGTTTCCTGGTTGTACTCATCGTGAGGTTCCCCTATTAAAGAAAAGCGGCTGGTACGGCCGCAGCACCAGATCGCGATTGACGATGATGCGCACCGGCAAGCCCGGCCGCTCCGTCAAGGTGGGCTGGATATTGAGGTTGCGCCGGGTCATCTCCTGGCCGGCCTGGTTGATGCTGTCCTGGGCGCTATCGCGGCCGGCGATGATGATGCGGTCGCCGTCCTGCCGGTTTTCCGGCGCGGCCAGTTCAGCGCCGACGCCCAGCAGCGTGGTCAGCGCCGCACCGGCGAAGATGCGGCCCCAGTGCCAATCGACCTCATCCTCCAGACCGGCATAGCCGGCTGGATCGGTGCCGGCCAGGTTGTCGAGCGTCAGCGAAGACGTATCCGGCAGGATGATCCGGTTCCAGACGACTTGAACCCGGCTTTGCCCGTAGCTGACCTGGCTATTGTACTCGCCCAGAATGCGCGACCCTTGCGGGATCAGCAGGAACTGGCCCGTAGCTGTGTCGTAGACGGGTTCGGTCACCGTGGCGATCACGTCGCCCGGCAAGTCCGATTTGATCCCCGTCACCAAGGCGCCCGCGATCACGGTCCCGGCCATGACCTGGTATGGCGAAGCGGGCATGTGCAAGTCGCCGGAATTGCGGGTTTGCGTAGCGCTGCGCTTCAGGAACGCCTCTTTCTGGTCTTGCCGGTTTTGCACAGCGGTGGGATCGGCCGGCTGGACCGCCGCCGAAGCCGGCCCGAGGGCAAGCGGATCGAAGGCCGCCAGCGTGCTTGGACCGGCGGGCGCCTCCCGCGCCGCCTGTGGGCCGGGCACGGCATTGGTGGCCTTGGCCTGGCTGCCGGTTTGGAAGAACACCGGCGAAGCTGCCGCCGCGTCTTCCTCCTTGCGCAAGGCATCGGCGGGGTCATGCCCAGGAGCCGCGTAAGCCGCGACGGCGGGCTGCCGCGAGTTCACGATGGCTGGCCCCAGGTCGCCCGGCAACGGCGACCCCAGTTCAGGCACGCCGGACGGCGCGGGCGGCGAGGCAGGCGTCAGCTTGGAGTAGTCCGCCGGCAACGCATCCAGCCCTTCGGACTTCGAGACGCGATCGACGTTGTAAAGCTCGGTCCGTTCATCGGCCCCGCGCCGCTGCGGCTGCAGCGACCAGATCGTGGCGCCGAGCACGGCGACCGACAGACCACCGGCAATGATGGCCAGCGTGCGCCGGTTCAGCCGTGTGACCGGACGCGGCTGGGCGCGCAGCGCCACCGACTCGGGCGCGACCTTGCCCGCCGACGGCGCGGCACGGCCGGGAGTGTCATCCTGGCTCATCGTCAGTTCCTCCGCGCCACGCCATCCGTGCGCTCGATGCGCACCACGTCGCCCTTGTCGCCGCCCAGGCGCAGTTCGGCGGCGCCGAACAGGCGATCGACGATGTAGTACGGAGAGCGGAAGCGGTAATTGACCAGTTGCCCGCCGCCTTCCGGCCCGATCACGAAAAGCGGCGGCAGCTCGCCTTGTGCAATGCCGGCGGGGAACTGGATATAGACCTTCCGCCCGTCGTCGAAGGCGCGCAGCGGTTTCCATGGCGGATTGCTGCCGCTGAGTGCGTAGCGGAAGCGCAGGTTCTCCAGCGACAAGCCGGAGTCCACCGGCGCGGCGGCGCTGGCCGCCTGCGCCTGGCGCTGCAAGGCCCGCATCCGGTCGTGCGGGTACTCCCAGGAGACCGATGCCATCCACGTCTTTTGGGTTGACGTCAGCTCCAGCAGGTACGTCCTGCGGCTGGTGGTGATGACCAGATTGGTTTTCAGGCCAGAGCGGATGGGTTTGACCAGCACGTTCACGCGCAGTTCGGCGTCGCTGCCGCTGGACGTCTCGCCCACGATCCAGCGCACGGTATCGCCGGCGGCCACCGTCACCAGTTCCTCGCCCGGCTGGAGCGAAACCACGGTCACGCGGCCCACGGCCGCATAGACTTGATAGAGCGCGCCATCGCTATACGGCCACACCTGAATCGCGTTGACGTAGCCCTCGCGCGTGGGCGCGACGCGGGCCTCGGCATTGGCCCGCGAGACGCGCACCTGCTCGTCGGCCGGCTCCGGCACGGGCTTGCCGTCCTCACCCCCGGGCATGGGCTTTAACTGCGCCGGCATCGGCAGCACGTCGGGCACGGCCACCACCTCCACTGGCGCGGGCGGCTCCGGCACCGGCTGGGCCCGCACCGGCTCATCGAGCGAGATCACGGGAGGCGGCTTGCCCTGCGAGGCGCAGCCCGCCAGGGCAAACAGGACCACCGGCAAAACGGATTTACGGAAAACATCATTCATGGCTTGGCTCCATCGGAAGAATCCAGTTCGCGGCTCCACGACAGGCCATTGACGTAGATGCCCAATGGGTTGCGGCGCAGGCGCTCCTCGGTACGCGGGGTTTGCAGCACGATGGACACCACGGCCGTCCACCGTTCCAGCCCGGCGGCCACGCCGTCCACAAAGCGGCGCTCGGTCCAGCGCACGTTGAACGACGTGCCGCTGGCGCGCACCACGCTGGTGATCTGCACCGTCACCGACTCCTTGCCAATACGCGCGAACGGATCGTTGGTGCGGGCGTAGTCGTTGAGCGCGGCCGCGCCCTTGTCGGTCGTGTAGCCGTAGGCATCCAGCCAGTTTTGCCGCACTACGATCGGGTCGATGGACAGCGAGCGCACCAGGCCGATGAAGCGCGCCAGGTGGTGCGCGATCTGCGCATCGGCGGGCCGGTACGGCGTGGCCGCTTCGCCCACGGCGCGCACCTGGCCGGCCTTGTCCACCTCCACCACATAAGGGGTGACGAGGGACTGCGCCGAGCGCCACACCAGGCCGCCGGCCATCAGCAGCGCGAGCACCAGGCAGCCGAAGGCCATCAGCCGCCAGTTCTTCGCCTGCACGCGGGCCGAGCCGATACGCTCATCCCACACCTGGGCGGCGGATTGGTACGGGGTCGCAGGCTGCGGCGATTCGGCATAGCGCACCCGCGGTCGTTTGAATCGCATGGATGTTCTCCTTAAGCGTCACGAATCGGAATCGCGCAGGCTTGGCCCGGCGCCCGAGCCGCCGCCATCGCCGCCGCGCAGCGTGTGCGCGGCGGTCGTTGCGGCCTGGGCGATCTGCTGGCGGCGATGCAGGCGCTTGGCCCACGCGGGCTGCTGCTTCTGCGCCGTGGCGGCGCCGGCCGCGGCTTCGCCTGCGGCGGCCTGGCCGGGTGCGGCCGCGCCAGGCAACGCTGCGCCTGCACCGCCATCGTCCGACAGACCGTTCCACCCGGCGCGGAATGAGTCGGCCATCCTTTGGCCGGCGGCGGATGCCCGGAATGCCACGCCGCGCCCGGCCGCCTGTGCGCCGGTCTTGGCCACGTTGCCCATGCCGGCCATCGCGCCCCTGGCCTCGCCGCCGGCGGCAGCGGAGCCGGCCTGGAATGCCGAGCGGGCGCTGCCGGCCATCGACGTCGCGGCACGCACACCGCTGCCGGCCAGCTTGGCGGCACCAGGCGCCATGCGCGCCCCGGCCATCACCGCACCGCCCACACCTGTCGCCGCAGCGCCGATGGCGACGGCCGTACCGGCAGCACCGACCGCAGCGCCAGCCATCGCACCGGCGCCGAGCTGCGGCGCGCCGGACACCAGGCCCGTGGCGATGCCAGGGCCGAAGATCCCCAGCGCCAACAGTGCGAGCGAAGCCAGCATGATGACCAGCGCATGGTCGATGGAGGGTTCGGCCGGATGAACCTGGAACTGCGCGAACAGGCTTGAGCCGATGCCGACGATGACGGCCAGCACCAGCACCTTGATGCCCGACGACACCACGTTGCCCAGCACCTTTTCGGCGAGGAAACTGGTCTTGTTCCACAACGCGAACGGCACCAGCACGAATCCCGCGAGCGAGGTCAGCTTGAACTCGATCAGCGTGATGAAAAGCTGCACGGCCAGCACGAAAAAGCACACGATCACCACCAGCCAGGCCAGGAACAGCACCACAATGGGATCAAGGTTGGCGAACACCTCGGGAAACCCCGCCATGTCGCCGATCTGCTCCAGGATCGGCGCGGCCGCGTCGATGCCGGTCTTGGCCAGCCGCCCCGGCTGCAGGAAGTTCTCCATCGTGATGGCCGAGCCGGCGGCCGCCAGGCCCAGCCCGGCGAACGAGCGGAACACGATGCCGGCCAGCCAGTTGAAGTTGCCGATGATGTAGGCGAAGGCGCCGACGTAGAGCACCTTGCGCAGCAGCTTGGCGATCGCGTCCTCGCCCTGGCCGGCGGCGTGGCCCAAGGCCCAGTACAGCCCGGCCAGCGTCATGTCGATGACGATCAGCGTGGCCGTCAGGAACGCCACCTCGCCTTGCAGCAGCCCGAACCCGGAGTCGATGTAGCGCGAGAACGTATCCAGGAAGCGGTCGATGACCGTCACGTCATTCATGGCCCGGCTTCGTCAGTTGCCGTAGAAATCCACGCGGTGGGGCGTGTACGGCGTGCCGGCGCCCATGAAGCGGCGCCGCATCTCGCGGGCGCGCTCGGTGGCGGCCGCCTGCCGCGCCAGTTCCAGCGCGGCCGCGCGATCCTGCGTGATCTGGAGCTGCTGCGCCTGGATGGCCTGCTTGGCCTGCAAGGCCAGGAGCTGGTTGGTCGCCTGCTGGGCCTGCAGGGCGCCCGCGGCCGACTGGCTTTGGCCGACCAGCTCGGCCAGCGCGCCCTCGTCATCGCGCAGATTCTGCGACACCTGCGCCTGCATGCGCATCGCGGTGTGCAGGCCTTTCAGCGTGTTCTTCCAGCGTTCCTGCGCATCGCGCACCATCTGGTCGCCGCTGATGGAGGCCGCGTACTGTTCCGGGTACAGGCGTGCGAACGAGACGTCCATGCGCTGCACGTCATAAGCCAGCCCCTGCGCCTGTCCGATCAAGCGTTCGGTGGTGGCGAGCGTCGAGCGCAGGCGGTTGACGATGTTGAAATCCAGGCTCGCCAGATCTCGCGCCTGGTTCGCCAGCATCCGCGCCTCGTTCTGAAGCTGGTTGATCTGGTTGTTGATCTGCTCCAGCGTGCGCACGGCAGTCAGCGTGTTCTGCGCGTAGTTCGACGGGTCGAACACGGTGATGGCCGCCGCCGGCGGCGCGAGCGCCAGCCAGACGGAGAGTGTTGCGGCAAGCGATGCGGACAATAAACGGGTTTTGGCTTTCATGGTGAGACCTCCAGTGGCTGGGAGTTCAGGTGCGGCGCGGCCGCGGGCGCAAACGGCAGCAGGTCGGCAGCCCAGTCAAGGCCGCGATGGCGCAGCCACGCGCCGGCAAAGCCCGCGGTGCCTGCATCGGTCAGCACACGGTCGATGTCGCGCTGGTCTTGCGGGGTGGATGCACCGGCGAACGCCAGCGCGGCCGACCCCAGGTCGAGGTCGAACAGGCGATTGCCCAGGCGCGACTGGTAGTAGTAGTCGCGCTTGGGCTGCGCGGTGGCGACGATCTCGATCTGCCGGCTGTTCAGCCCGAAGCCGTCGTAGATCGTGCGAATCTGCGGCTCGGTGGCCTGCGGGTTGGGTAGGAAGATGCGGCTGGCGCAGCTTTCGATGATCGCCGGCGCGATGGCCGAGTCCTTGATGTCGGCCAGCGACTGCGTGGCGAAGACGACCGACACGTTCCTCTTGCGCAGGGTCTTGAGCCACTGGCGGATGCGGGCCGCGAACGCCGGCTCATCGAGGAACAGCCACGCCTCATCGAGAATCAGCAGCGTGGGCGCGCCGTCGAACCGCTCATCGAAGCGGGCGAACAGGTAGCGCAAAACCGCTTGCACGGCGGCAGGGCTGTGCATCAGTTCTTCCATCTCGAAGCCCTGCACGTCGCCGCTGCCCAGCCGGTCGCGGTCGGCGTCCAGCAGCTTGCCGTGCGCGCCGCCGAGCACGTAGGGCGAGAGCGCCTGGCGAAGCGCGTTGGATTGCAGCAGGACGGAAAACCCCGTCATGGTGCGCTGCTCCACCGGCGCACCGGCCAGACTGCCGAGCGCCGACCAGATGGCCGCCTTCTCGTGCGGGCCGACAGCGAGCCCTTCGTGCAGCAGGCGGCCCTCCAGCCATTCGGCTGCCCAGGTGCGGTAGCCCTCGTGGTCGATGCGCGCGAGCGGCTGGAACGCGATGCCGCCATCGGCGCCCAGGTCGTAGTGCTCGCCGCCCAGGCCCAGGATGGTGGCGCGCATAGAGCGGCCCATGTCGAAGGCGAAGATGCGCGAGCCGGCGTAGCGGCGAAACTGCATCGCCAGGATGGCGAGCATGACCGATTTGCCCATGCCAGTCGGCCCGGCGACCAGCGTATGCCCCACATCGCCGATATGCGTCACCAGCCGGAACGGGGTGGCACCGTCGGTGCGGGTGACGATCACCGGCGGGCCGTCCAGGTGCTCATTCCTCTCCGGCCCGGCCCACACCGCCGACAGCGGCATCATGTGCGCCAGGTTCAGCGTCGAGACGATGGGCTGGCGCACGTTGGCGTAGGCGTTGCCGGGAATCGACGACAGCCAGGCATCCACGGCGTTCAGCGTCTCGGGGATGGTGACGAACCCGCGCCCCTGGATGACGCGCTCAACCATGCGCAGCTTCTCATCGGCCACCGCGGCGTCCGGGTCCATGACGGTGACGGTCGCCGTCAGGTAGCCGAAGGCGACTTGATCGCCGCCCAGCTCCTGCAAGGCGGCATCGGCATCGGCTGCCTTGTTGCCGGCGTCGGTATCGACCAGCGGCGATTCCTGCTGGAAGATTGTTTCGCGCAACAGCGCGGCGACGTTCTTGCGTTTGGCAAACCACTGGCGGCGCAGGCGGCCAAGCTCCCTTTCCGCCTCGGCCTTGTCCATGCAGAGGAACCGGGTTGCCCAGCGGTAGGCAAAGCCAAGGCGGTTCAGGTCATCCAGAATCCCGGGCCAGGTCGAGGCCGGAAAACCCCGCACCGAGGCCACGCGCAGGTGCTGGTCGCCCAGCGTGGGCGCAAGGCCGCCGGCCAGCGCACAATCGGCCAGCAGCGCGTCGATGTAAAACGGCACCTCGGGCATGCCCACCCGATAGCGCCGGGTGGACACCGTGCCGTGCAGGTAGCTCAGCGTTTCGGCGTCGTCCAGCCAGGCGATTTCCGGCATGACGCCGTCGAGCAGGTCGAACACGCGATCGGTTTGCGCCACGAAGGCATCGAGCCGGCCGCGCCAGTCCACGCCGTCGCCCGGCGCATGCTCGTAGAGCAGCTTGGTGGCGCGGGCACGGGACTCCTCGGGCGGCAGATAGGCCAGTGTCAGGTGGTAGGCGCTTTCGAAATGATGGCCGTTCTGCCGCGCAACGCGCCCCCCGAGCGGCTCGTCACCGGCCTCACCCTCGAAGTCTGCCCGCCGCTCCTCGTCCACCAGCCACGACAGCGGCTCGGGAAAATCGGAACGCGGGTAGTGCGCCGCCAGCCGGCGCTCGGCTTCGATGAACAAGGCCCAGCCCGAACCCAGCCGGCGCAGCGCATTGTTCATGCGCGCCGACGTGGCGATCAGCTCGCCGTGCGTGGCGCTGTCCAGGTCCGGCCCGCGAAAGCGCGCCGTGCGCTGGAATGCGCCGTCCTTGTTCAGCACCACCCCGGGCGCGACCAGTCCGGCCCACGGCAGCCAATCGGCGAGCCAGGCCGGGCGCTGGCGGTATTCGGCGAGGTTCAGCATGGCGGCGCCGCCTCACACGTCCAGCAGCGGCTTGTGCTTGATGTGCCGGGCGAAGACCTGCATGAACTGGGGATCGACGCGCGCGCCCCACACCGCCAGCGAATGGCCAGCGATCCAGAGCGCCGCGCCGGCCATCCACAATTGCAGGCCCAGCCCGACGGCGGCGGCCAGCGTGCCGTTGGCGATCGCCACGGTGCGCGGCGCACCGCCCAGCAGGATCGGTTCGGTCAGCGAGCGATGCAGCGGAATCTCGAAGCCGGGTGCGAAGGCCGGCGTTGCTTCGTGGCCGGCGCTCATACGACGGCCCCGCCGGAGAAGCTGAAGAACGACAGGAAGAACGAGGACGCCGCGAACGCGATGGACAGGCCGAATACGATCTGGATCAGCTTGCGAAAGCCCCCCGACGTATCCCCGAAGGCCAGCGCCAGGCCCGTGGCGATGATGATGATGACCGCGACGATGCGTGCCACCGGCCCCTGGATGGATTCGAGGATGGATTGCAGCGGGCCTTCCCACGGCATCGAGGAACCGGCCGCTCGCGACGTGCCGGCCAGAAGCAGCCACAGCGCGGCCGGCAACAGGCCGCGATGGACAGGGCCGGCCAGCCGGCGCAGGCGGGCCAGGAGCGGGGCTGGGGTGACGGAAACGCCCAAGGCATGGGCGTGCGTGTGCATCATGGCAGGTCTCCAGATGGGTCAAGGGACGGGGAAGGCACGGCGGCAAGCGCGGCCGGGAGCCGTTCGGGAAACGGCGTTTGCAGGGCGTCCGCCAGGCGATAGCCGGCAGCGTCGAAGCCTCTGAGGCGGGCGATGCTTTCGACATGGCGCTTGCGGCCGCGCCCGGCGATGTGGATGACAACGTTGACCGCCTCGGCGATCAGCGCGCGCGGCGGGTTCACCGCCACTTCGAGAATCAACTGCTCCAGGCGCAGCAGCGCGCCCAAGGCAGAACCGGCGTGGATGGTGGCGATGCCCCCGGGGTGTCCGGTGCCCCACACCTTGATGAGGTCCAGGGCTTCGCCGCCGCGCACTTCGCCGACGATCACGCGGTCCGGGCGCAGGCGCATCGTCGCCCGCACCAGTTCGCTCATCGACACGACGCCGGCGCGGGTGCGCAGCGGCACATGGTCGCGGGCCACGCATTGCAGCTCGATGGTGTCTTCGAGCACCAGCACGCGATCACCCGTGGCCGCGATCTCCGCCAGCAGCGCGTTGGCCAGCGTCGTCTTGCCGGTGCTGGTGCCGCCGACGATCAGGATGTTCTGCCGCTCGCGCACGGCGCAGCGCAGAAACCCGGCCTGCCTGGCGGTCAGGATGCCGTCGCTGACATACTGATCCAGGCTGATGACGCTCACGGCGCGCTTGCGCAGCGCAAAGGCCGGGCCGGGCGCGGCCGGCGGCAGGATGCCCTCGAAGCGTTCGCCCGTCTCGGGCAGTTCGGCGGTCAAGAGCGGCTGGCCGCGATGCACTTCCGCGCCGACGTGGGCCGCGACCAGGCGGATGATGCGCTCGCCATCGGCCTCGGGCAGTTCCACGCCCAAGGGCGCACGGCCCACTGAGAGCCGGTCCACCCATAGCGTGCGGTCGGGGTTGAGCATGATCTCCACCACGTCCGGATCTTCCAGCGCGGCGGCGATCACCGGCCCCATCGCCGTGCGCAGCATCTGGATGCGGCGATCCAGCGAAGCCGCAGCGGATGAAACCGGCTCTTGCGGAACGGCGTTCATGAGGCACGCCCCTGCGTTTTGGCAGGTGCCGCTGCGCCGCTCATCCGAATCGGGTCTGGGTGCAATTCCTCCACCACGTCGCGCACCAGGCTGCCTCCGCGCAGCAGGTGGCGGCCCAACTGTTCGACGAACTGCTCGAAACGCGCCTTGCCCTGGGCGCGGGCCGCATCCTGGTGCGCTTCGGGAACCGGCGTGCTGACGGTCAGGAAGTAGCGGATGAACAGCGCCAGCGTCTCGATCTGGATGTTCTGGTCGCGCTCCAGGCGCTCGGCCTGCCGCGACAGGCGATCCAGCCGCTTGGCGATGGCGGCCTCGCGCTGGTCACCCGCGTCCGGCGACAGCCAGGACGCCAGCGCGGCCGCGACGATGGACGACTTGGACACGCCTTTCTTGGCAGCCAGCTCATCAAGGCGTTTGGCGTGCTCGCGCTGGATGAACAAATTGAGGCGGTACTGGCTCATAGGTCGATTCCGTCGTTGGGATTCAGCGATGCCAGGCGGGCCGAGCGCTGCATGGCCGGATCAAGCTGGCGCGGAAGGGGAGGCGGCAAGCCGCCGTCATCGAGCAGCGCCAGGTCGGTCGCGGGCGCGGCCAGCCCTGGGGCGTAGGCGACGGTTTCGGATAGCTCCGGCTGGCGGCGCGGGCCGCCGTCGTCGGTGCCGCCCAGGACATCGGTGGATGCCGTGGCCGGCGCAACCGGGACAGTGGAAACCGCCAGGCCGCGCCAGTCGTCAGGCCGGGCGGGCGGCGCATCGGTGTACTGTCCGGCCGCGAGCGCGGGCGGCGGCAGCACGCGCTGCTGGAAATTGGCGTCCGCGTAGTAGCGCAGCTTCCTGGCCTTGATCGGCGGACGGCTTCCCACCATCACCACGGATTCATCGGGCGCAAGCTGCATCACCTCGCCAGGGGTGAGCAGCGGCCGGGCCGTTTCCTGCCGCGACACCATCAGGTGGCCGAGCCACGGCGCCAGCCGGTGGCCGGCGTAGTTGCGCTGCGCGCGCAGTTCGGTTGCCGTGCCGAGCGTTTCGGAGATGCGCTTGGCGGTGCGTTCGTCGTTGGTGGCAAACGCCACCCGGACGTGGCAGTTGTCCAGGATCGAGTGGTTCTGCCCATACGCCTTGTCGATCTGGTTGAGCGACTGCGCGATGAGGAAGCTGCGGATGCCGTAGCCGGCCATGAAGGCCAATGCCGTCTCGAAGAAGTCCAGGCGGCCCAGCGCCGGGAACTCGTCGAGCATCAGCAGCAGCTTGTGCCGGCGCGCCATCCCATCGGAACCGTCGAGCGACTCGGTGAGCCGCCGCCCGATCTGATTCAATATGAGCCGGATCAGCGGCTTGGTACGGCTGATGTCCGAGGGCGGAACGACCAGATACAGCGAGACAGGATGCTCGGCGGCAATCAGGTCGGCGATGCGCCAGTCGCAGCGCGCCGTGACCTGCGCCACCGTGGGGTCGCGGTACAGGCCCAGGAACGACATGGCCGTGGACAGCACCCCAGACCGCTCGTTGTCGCTCTTGTTGAGCACTTCGCGGGCGGCGGACGCGACGACCGGATGCGGCGCGTCGCCCAGGTGCTGCGTCGCCATCATCCGGTGCAAGGTCAGTTCGAACGGGCTGGCCGGGTCGGACAGGAAGTTGGCGACGCCGCGCAAGGTCTTGTCCTCGCCGGCATAGAGCACATGCAGGATCGCGCCGACCAGCAGCGCGTGACTGGTCTTCTCCCAATGGTTGCGCCGCTCCAGCGCGCCTTCGGGATCGACCAGGATGTCGGCGATGTTCTGCACATCGCGCACCTCATGGGAGCCGCGCCGCACCTCCAGCAGCGGGTTGTAGGCGGCCGACCGCCCGTCGGTAGGGTTGAACAGCAGGCAGTGCGAGAAGCGCGAGCGCCAGCCAGCGGTAATCGCCCAGTTCTCGCCCTTGATATCGTGGATGACGGCGGACGCCGGCCAGGACAGCAACGTCGGCACCACCAGCCCGATGCCCTTGCCCGAGCGCGTCGGCGCAAAGGCCAGGACGTGTTCCGGGCCTTCGTGGCGCAGATAGCCGTTGCGGTACTTGCCCAGGAAAACGCCGGCGGGCTGGTCCAGGCCGGCCTTGCGGATGTCGGCGGCATCGGCCCAGCGTGCCGAGCCGTATGTCGTGACCCGCTTCGATTGGCGCGAGCGCCACACCGACATGGCGACCGCGGCCGCGGCAGCCGCCAGGCCGCTGCCGCCGGCCAGGGCCCCGCCGATGCCGAACACGCGCGGCGCGTAGGCATCGAAGAAGAACCACCACTCGAACAGCCGCCAGGGGTGGTAGACCGGCGTACCGAAAAAATCGAACCAGGGCGAGCCCAGGCGTACTTGATAGCCCAGGGCGGCGGCGGTCCATTGCGTGGCACTCCACACACCGGCGATCACGATGCCGAAGACGGCGGCGATCTGCCCGAACAGCACGCCCTGAGCTTGCATGGCTGGCTCCCGATTTCCCCTGCGCTGATTCCTCGCTCACGCGCGACACGCGGATGTGCCGCATAGCATCAGGATCGGTGCCGGGCCGGTGCCGGTCAAAGACTGTTATCGGGAAAATGGTCGATCAAAAAGGCAGAATTCACACCGCGCCGAGCCAAAGCAAAACGCCGCAAGCGAAAGCGCATTGCGGCGTGTCGAACAGGAAAACGAAAAATTCGTGGCAAAGCGCCAGCGATCAGAACCGGGGCGGACTCTCCGGCGGCGTATACGGCACCTTGCCGTCGCCATAGAAGCGATTGCGCGTAGCCTGGGCCACGCGATTGCACAGCACATCGCCCAACACGGCGCGATCCGTCTTGCATTGCCGGCGCAGCGCTTTCAAGCGCGCGGGATCGGAGGCCAGCGCCTCGACGCCCGGCACATCTTTGGCCTCTGGCGTTTCCGATGGGCCGCAGGCAGCCAGTAGCGCCGCCAGCAGCAGCGCGGCGATCGTCTTCATGCCCCGGGGCCCTCTTGACGATCAGCCGCGGGGGAGTGCGTATCGTCCTGCGGCGACTCGATCGCGTGCACGCGCTGGATGAAGCGGGCCAGCACACCGGGCGCCTCGTCCTGGTCCATCCGCAGCAAATAGGTCGTCAGCATCGGGGACCGTCCCGCCAGCGGCCGGGCCACGATCCCTGCCTGCCGGCCGGTCGCGATGTGCGAGGCGCCAGCCAGCCCCAGCGCAAGGCCCGCGGACACCAATGCCTTCATCAGGTCGGACGATGCGACCCGCTCAGCCACCATCGGTTCGACGTCCACGCGGCGCAGCACCCGGTCGATCTGGCGCGCGTGGCCTTCGCACACCTGCGGATCGCACAGGACCAGCGGATAGCGGAGCACTTCCTCCAGCGGAATGCGCTTGTAGCTCAACAGGGGATGCCGCGCCGGCACCGCCACCATCAGGGGCTCGCTCCATGCCTGCTCGACAATCAGGCCATCCCCGACATCGCTGGATTGGGCAAAGCCCGCGTCGTAAAGGTCGCCCAGCAGCCCCTTGACTTGCTGCGCCAGCGGCACTTCGAACAGCCGTATCTCGACATCGGGCTCTTCCTGCCGGCACAGGGCAAGCAGCGTGGGCAGGCGCGAAGGCGTGATGCCGTCGGACACGGCGATGCGCAACTGCCCGTGAAAGCCGTTGGCGGCAGCTTTCACGCTGTCTCGCGCCTGCTGCAAGGTGGAGAATACACGCGGCACATGCTCCAGAAACAACTCGCCTGCGCGCGTCAGCCGGGTGCTGCGCGTGGTGCGCGCGAACAACCGGGCGCCCAGTTCTTCTTCCAGTTCGCGGATCGCGCGCGACAGCGGCGACTGCTCAATGTGCAGCCTCTCGGCTGCTCGCGCGAAGTGCAGTTCTTCGGCCACGGCCAGAAAGCAGCGCAAGTGGCGCAACTCCATGTTCAGACCTCCCAAGCCATCCACGCATTGCCGCGTGCGGCACCATACGGCGGGCGCAGACTTGCGAACGCCCCACTTTTCCTGCATGGCATAACAGCCAGCCGCGGGTAAAATGAGCCCCGCCCCCACCGGAGCGGGGACAGGGATGGCGCTAGAAAAAGGGCCTAACGGTCCTGTTGCAGGCGCCGGCGTTCGTCCTGGGTCAGGCGAGCCCAGTGCTTGGGATCGATGTTGTCGCCCAAGCCCACGATCTGCGCCAGGTTCGCCGAATCATAGGGACGCTGCAGGCTCGAGGTCGGACCGGAACGCGGCGCGGGCGGCGCCTGTGTGCCGCCACCGGCCGGCGCATCGGTGCCAAAGCCCAGGATTTGCACGCTGATGATGGACGGCAGCGCCTCTTGCGCCGCCGCCCGCGCCCGCGAGACCGTATCCTGCGCGGCCGTGGCCGCAGAGCTGGCCGCCGCGCTGGCGCTGGTCAGCGCCCCCACGTTGACCGCCACGGCCACCGGCATGCCCACGGATTCCCCCTGCACCTGGATGTTGTCGGCGTTGACCACCTGCAGCGCGGCCAGGTTGACGTTGCCCGAGACCCGGATGCCGGCCTCGCCTGCATCGATCACGCCCAGCGGCGCGATCAGGTCGACGTTGCCGGGCGGGACTTCGGCCACCGAGGCCAGCGTGGCGATCCCCGCGCCCGAGGACGGCACCGCGGGCGACAGCGTCAGGTTGCCCACGTCGTCGTACAGCCGGCGCGGCGGCGTGTAGACGACCGAGGTCTTGGCGCCGCGGCCGGCGTTGATGTCGCCGGCGGCCGACCAGCCGAGGATGTCGCCGCCGAAGGTCGTGAAGATGCGCGACAGGCCCAGCGCGATGTCGCCCTGGCTGTAGATCTGCACGTTGCCCTCGCCCTGGGTCAGGATACCGTTGTGGGCGTTCTCCGGCCGCACGGCGTCCACGCCTACGATCACGTCGCCGCCCGGCGCCAGGATCTGGATGTCGCCGCCGCCTTCGGTGCGGATCAGGCCCGAGCGGTTGCCGGTGGAGAACATCACCAGGTCGCCCTGGTAGGGCGAGGTGCCGGCCTCGCTGTCCACACCCGGCCACAGGGTTTCGATCATGCGCCGCCCGCGCAGGTAGGAACCGGGGCGCGGGCCGTCCGCATCGTTGTACTCCCGTCCGCCGGCCAGCAGTTCGGCGTAGTACACGTTGCGCAGGAAGATGCGCTGCTGTTCGGGCGCGAGCCCGTCGAAGTAGGCCAGCGCATCCTGGCTGTCGCCATCGAAGCCGTAGCGCTGGCTCAGCCAGTCGGCCAACTCGTCGTCGTAGACCTTGGCCACCTTGCCCGGCTGATCGGCCAGCGCGGCGTCCGGGTCGGCCAGGCTGGCCGAACCCAGGTAGGCCTGCCTGACGGCGGCGAAATCCGGGCCCTCGGCGCCGGCGCCAACGGTGATCGCGATATCGGCACCGCCCGTCGGATCCGCGCCGGCCGCCGAACCGACCAGGCCGATCGAGCGCAGCGTGCCGCTGTCGTCCTGGCTGAGGTTGCGCCCGGCAATCAGTTCCAGCGTGCCCGGACCGGCCACCATGGCGCTGATGTAGATCAGGTCGCGTCCGGCCTGGATCAGCGACACGTCGTCGGCGGCGTGGTGGCCGAACAGCGAGGATGTGTGCCGGAACTCGTCACTATAGGCGCTATAGATGCCGGGCTCGCCGAAGCTCACGATGTCGCGGCCCGCGCGCACGAAGGCCGGTCGGCCGGAAACGTAGGCAACCGCGCCATCGTTGTCGCGGACCGACTGCCCGTAATCGGCGTAGACAATGTCGCCGTCGCGGGCGTACATCAGCGCCGGCGATATCTTGACGGAACCGTGCTCCAGGCTGTTCTGGCCGCGGGCATACACATCGCCATAACCGCTGTATCCGGCAAGATTGGACCCCAGCACAGTGTCTGCGTTATAGATCTGCGTGTCCGGCAATGCCTGCCAGGCCGGGTTGGCCGGCGTGGCCAGTATCCGCGTGGGCGCGCCGGACGTGCTGACCTTCAAGTAATAGATCGAGTCGCTGGCCAGGAACGCCAGTTCATCGTCCTCGTCGGTTGGGCGCACCTCCAGTGTGGTGTAGACGTTGCCGTACCGGGCCTGGCCGTAAAGATTGCCATTGGCCGCAATGGCGCTGAGCCGGGCGGGCGCCTCGCCGCCGATGAGCAGGTCGCCGCCGGCCGACATGGCCTGCACCGCCGTCTGTCCGGTGAACTGCGTGAACCAGCTCAGCACGGCGCCGCTCTCGCCGCCGATTTGCGCGCCGACCACACCCGCGCTGCCCTGCAGCCCCGGGTCGCGCAGGTCCACCACCAGGTCGCCGCGGCTGCGCAGGTCGACGGCGCCGTCGCCGGGCAGGACGCTGGCCGGGCCGTAGCGGTTCACGTTGACGTGCCGCGAGTACGTATCGGGCCGGGGATCGCTTGTACTGTCCGTCGAGGTCGGGGTATAGGTCTGCCAGACGGTGCCGACCGAACCGGCGCCGACGTCGATGTCGCCGCGCAGGTTGACCAGGCCCGTCAGGATCTTCTCAGGATCGGTGGCCACGGGATTGATCTGGCGTCCGACGTCGACCGCCAGGTCGCCGCCGCCGGTCCGATGGATCGTGCCATCGGCATCCACCCAGCCCGACGAGCCGACCGCCACCATCAGGGCACCGCGCTCGCCCAGGGCGGTCACACTTTCGTAAGCACCCATGTCGCGGCCCGCGCGCAGGGTGACGTTGCCGCCGCCCAGCGTGCCGACGCCATCGAAGGCCGCCAGGTAGCGCGAACCGTCCCGTGTCTGCAGCGAGCCGTCGGTGGTCCTGCGCAGGGCATAGGAGCCGAAATTGATCCACCAGGCGCTTTGCTGGCCCAGCTGCGGCGCGCCCTGGTTCCACAGCCAGTCGCCGACCTCCAGGTTGCCGTAGTTCTGTCTGCCTACCTGCTGGGCATTCATGTGGCCCAGCACGTCGCGCCCGGCTTCGATGGCCAGGTTGCCGCCGCCGGTGGCGAACCAGGGCCGGTAGCCCGCGATGGCCGCCTCGTAGTCGGAGTAGGCGCCGCCCAGCACGGAACCGTCGGCCAGCGTGGCCCGGGGCAGGTTCAGGGCGCCGCCGGCGCGGGTATCGGCATTGTCGACGTACGTACCCGCGGTATAGACGCCGAAGCGCGATTCCTGCCGATAGTCGCGCCCGGCGATCAGGTCGAGATCCCCCGTGCCGGTGCGCAGCACGCTCACGCCCTCTTGGGCGTTCGCATCATCGGTCATCACGAAATGCAGGTTGCTGAGCACCAGGTCCCCCATTTCGTCCCGGCGCGCCGCCCGCGCATCGGCCGAGGCGAGATCGGCGCCGGCCACCAGGCGCAGGCTCCAGCTCTGCGAGCCGGCGGCCAGCATCGGCGCCACGGCCCATATCTTCTGCTCGACAGGTGCCGCCGAGGCCAGCGTGCTCACGCGAAAAGCCTGGGGCAGCGTCGTGCCCCCGGGCAGCGTCAGGCGCTGGCTGAATTCCGCCGCCGCGTTGACCCGCATGCCGACCATCGGTGTGCCGGCCGGGATGGTCGTGGCCTGAAAATAGAAGGTGCCGGTGATCGGGTTGCCGGCCTTCATGACCGTCCCGATCGGCAGGCTCGCCTGGCCGATGTTGGTGCCCGCCGGTATCTCGCCGGTATAGCTGACGCCCGTGGCCGTATCGGTCACCGTCACGCCCGCGGCCAGGCTGGCGCCGCCGTCCAGCACCATGTTGCGGATGTTGGCCACCCGGTTGAGCGTCATATCCATCGGCAGCGTGATGGTGGGGTTGTTCGAGCCCGAACTCACGAGAATCTGGCCGATCGGGTTCAGGTCGAACGGCAGCGTGTAATCGCTGTAGAAATAGGCCGACCCCAGGTTCCATCCCGCCTCCAGGACCATGTCGTGGGGCAGCGTATAGGGGCCGCTCAGGTTTCCGGTCACCGTCAGTTCGTAGGAGTCGTCAGGCGTGACCGGCGGTCTGCCGAAGCCGTCGGTGATGCTGCCCTTGACCGTCAAGTCGCCGCCGGCGCGCAGCGAGAATACGCCGGCCACGCCGCTTCCGCGCTGCGCCGGATTGGCATCCGGCCCGTAGCGGTAGTCGGCCAGGTCCAGGTCGCCCTCCACGCGCAGGTTGCCGCCGGCATCGGCGCTGACGATCTCCACGCCGGGGCGCAACTGGAAGGCCGCGCCCGCGGCATCGCGCAGGCCGGCGATGCGGCTTGCCAGCGCGGCGTTGCCCAGCGCCGTGTCGATGAACGCGGTGCTGTCGCCGTGCAAGGTATCGAGATAGGCCTGGTCGACGATCTGCGTGCCCGGGTCTGCGGGATCGCCGCGCGCGTCGTCGTAGCGCCAGGTGCCGTTGACTGCCACCCGCCTGGCGCCGCTGACCGTCAGCGGTCCCGCGGCGTCCACCGCCACGTCGTTGCCGCGCGCGCCACCGATGCGCCGGGCGTGGATGTCCACCGTGCCCAGCGCCCGGCCGCCCGCACCGACCTCCAGCGCCGCGCCGCTGCCCAGCACCACCCGGCCGTCGCGGCTGCTCAGGTCGATGATGGCCCGGTTCGCGCCTTCGATGATCCCGCCGTCGCTGTCGCGGCGCAGTTCGTCGCCGCTGGCGTCGAGCGCCGCGCCGGCGCGCAGGACCAGGTCATCGCGCGCGGCCAGGCGGATGCTGCCGGCGTGGCGGCCGCCGCCGCGCACCTGCCCTTCGACGATGAGATCGCCGCCGTTGGCCGTGACGGCGATGTGCTGCGCCCGGACCTCGCTGCCCACGATCACGTCGCCCGCATGGGTCTCGAACCGGCGCAGGTAATCGAAGCCCCCTGCGCTCAGGCGCCTGTTCAGGCCGGCGAAATCCGCGATCCGGCCGGCGCGCACGTCGACCGAGCCGCCTCTGCCGCCTTCGCCGCCGGCGCCTTGCAGTGTGCCGGCCAGCCGGACGTCGCCGGCCACCGCCACGGCCTGCAGCGAGCCGCCGTCCGAATGGCCGGCCGACACGTCGATCACGCTGCCGGCCTCCTGCACGATGTCGCCCGTGGCGCTTTCCAGCACCACGCTGCCGCCGAAGCTGTGGCGCGTCTGCTCGAAGAAGCGCACGGGCTGGCCCGACAGGTCCAGCAGCGCGCCCTCGGCAAGGGTCAGGTCCTTGCCGGCATGCACCTCGACGAGCCCGCTGGGCGCGGCCACCGTGCCGGCCAGGACGATGCGGTCGGCCTTCAGGCGAAGCTGCCCGCCGAGATCCAGCGCCGATACGTCGGCCGCTGCCGAGCCGGCGGCACGCTGCACCCGCAGCGTGCCGCCGGCGATGTATTCCATCTCGGAGCGCGACAGCCCGGTCAGCACGGGGGTGGTAAAGACCAGATTGCCGCCCGAATACTCCCCCGTCGCCTCGTCGCGGCGCTGATGGACCGCCAGCGAGCCCTTGCGCTCGGCCGCGACCTGGCCGGCGGCGAACTCGGCATCCGCAAAGCCCAGCAGCAGTCGATCCATGTTCAGGTTGGCGCCCTGGTCCAGCTCGGTCGCAAAGCCGAACAGGATCTCATCGGCCTGCACCCGGAACCCGCCGGAGCCGGTGCCCGCGCCGCCGGCGATAACCGGGCCCGGTTCGGCCGGGGTGTAGACCGGCCGGGAGGCCGTTCCGCCCTTGTAGCTCAGCCCCGACCAGACGAAGCGGCCGGTGCGCAGCAGCGCCGTATCGCCCGCATCGCCCAGGCCGTAGATGGCCGGCGTGATGAAGCTCAGCGTGGCCGAGGACTCGCCGGTGGCGGGATTGAAGGTATCGAGCGAGACGTCGCCGATGAAGTTGACCGAATTCGTCGCCTGCAGCAGCAGGTTCTGCAGGCCGTGGCCGGCAGCCGGGCGCAGCAGCCGGTCCAGCACGGGCTGGGTCAGGCGCCAGCCGGCGGACAGCACGCCGGCCCTGTCGGCGGCGGCCAGCGCCGCCTCGTTGCCGATGTTGACGTCCTCGACCGACAGGAACAGATCGCGGGCCGACAGGCCGATCTCACCCAGTTCCATGCCGCCCGGGGCCAGGATGGCTACCGTGCCGTCGCCCTGCAGCGAGGCGCCGTCGGCCACCTTGACCTCGCCTGTGCCCTCGGAGGGGCCGAAGGCCAGGATATCGTTGCTGACGACCAGCATCGCCTGGTTGGCCGCCGGCATGAGGGTGACGCCCCGGGCCGCGCTCCAGCCGACCGTGCCGCGGCCGCGCGTATCGATGGCGGCACCCTCTTCCAGCGTCACCGCGCCCGTGCCCGAACCGCCCAGGATGACGGTGCCCGCGGCCAGCCTGCTGCCTACCCGCATCACGACGGAACCGCTGGGCGAGAGGCCGCCCGCGCTATTCATCGGCTGCACGCCGATGCCCAGCATCGTCGCGCCCAGGGCGTTGAGTTCGGCATCGCGCAGCATCACCCGGGTGCCGGAGGCCCCGCCGCCGGCGCCCACGATCTCGTACCCAGTGCCGCTGAAGGCGATGGTGCCGCCGTAGCCGCCTTCGGCGGCCTGGTTGCGCAGTGCGCCATCGAAGACGAAGACTTCGCGGCTCAGGTCCGGGACGGCGCTGAAATCGAAGCCGATGGGACGCACGTCGGCCGGCAGGAAAGGCATGGCCACACGCGGCGTACCGTAGCGCGCCATTTGCGAGGCCGTCCACTCGGTGAAGGTGGTCTCGTTGTAGTCGGCGTGGCGGCGCACCGCGTCGGCCGGCATGAGGGTGATGGCACGCGGCACGGCCGCGGCCACGCCGGTGCCGGCCGTGCCTACCCGCGCCGTGGTGCGCATGATGCCGTTGACATCCTCCCAGGCAATGCGGGGACCGGCGCCGCGCGGCATTGAGGCGCCCAGTTCCACCCGGTAGCCGCCAGGCATCAGCGCATACTGCGCCGGCAGCAGGGTATAGGTGCCCGCCGCCAGGCCGGGCACGCCCTCGCCGATCGTGATCTGGCGACCGATGGCCGGACTGTCCAGCGCGGGATCGACAGGCGCATGGCCGCCCGCGTAGCCGGGCACGATGGCGTAGACCTCGTGTCCGGCGGACGAGCCGTTGTACGGGTTGCCGTCGCCCAGCGCCGTGTTCAGGATATCGACCGACCCGCCCCGGCCCGGCCTGAAGCCCACGCCGCGCAGTTCGCCGCCGCCCGAGACGTCGATGAGCGCCCCGTTCTCGGCGGTGAATCGGGTGGCCTTGAAGACGATCCCGCCCGAGGTCCGGTCGCTCTGGTAGGTATCCAGGCCGCCCACGTAGTCGTAGCGGGCCTTTTCGCCGTCGTAGAGGTAATCGATGCCGTCGATGGTGTAGCCGTAGGGCAGCGCCAGGCCGGCTGCGCTGACCGAGGTGACGCTGCCCGGCAGCAGCGCCAGCTCGGCGCGGTCGGGGTTGCGCAGGTAATTGGGCGTGCCGGAGCTGAACGGGGTGCCGCGCGTGTCTCCACCATCAGAAAACTCGATGCGGCCCAGCGGCGCCAGCACGGCGCCGCCCTGCTCGATGGCCGGCGCGTTGACGATCAGGCGGCCGAACACGGAATGCGGGACCTCGACAGCCTCCGGGCTGGGCCTGCGCAAACGCAATACCGCACCCTCGTTCGGCTCGCCATTCATGCCCTCCGGCCCGACGCCTACCCGGATCAGTCCGGCCTTGTGGGTCGTGGGATACAGCCGGTCGGCGGTAAGGATCAGTTCGCGCTCGGCGACGATGCCGCCGTCGTCGAAACGGATGTCGCCGCGACTGGCCAGCTCGATCGAGGCGAAACCGGGCAGATCGACATCTTCGTACTGCGTCGGCTGGCTTTGCATGCGGTAGGTCGTGCGCCGCGTACCTGCGCCGAACAGCATCGGGCCGCCGGCAATGTCGATCAGGCCGGCTTCGGCGACGAAGCGGCTGCCGGCGCCGGTCAGGGCGGAACCCGTGGTACCGGAGCCGATCTCGACTCCC
The DNA here is from genome assembly GCF_900078705.1 of Bordetella ansorpii. GTDB lineage: Bacteria > Pseudomonadota > Gammaproteobacteria > Burkholderiales > Burkholderiaceae_B > Bordetella > Bordetella ansorpii_A. The sequence continues at coordinate 912,346 of NZ_FKIF01000002.1, read as the reverse complement.
TGGAAAAGCTGGTTGTTGCCGGAGGGCGCAGGCGTTGCCGTGCGCCCCTCGAAGCGCAGGTAGGGCGCGGCCAGCCGCACGCGCGAATCGGGTGTGTCCTGCGACAGCGATAGCACGCCCTGCCTGAGGACGATTTCGCGCCCCAGCGACAGGTCCACGTCGCCGTCGAAGCGGATGGCGTCGCGGGCATAGGCCGAAAGGCCGTCGAAACCGGCGCGCTCGATTTGGCCGACGCTCAGGTACATCTGGCCCAGTTCCCCGGCCGGCCCGGCGCCCGCACGATCCTGCGCGCCGATCGTCACGACCCGCAGCGCCTGATCCTCGACCGGGGTGTCGCCCGCCAGGAAAGTGCTTTCCAGCAGGATGTCCAGCGTGCCGCCGAACGCGTGGCTGCCGCCGCCCCGGGCATCGACCGCGCCGTCCAGCACGATGCGGTTGGAAGAGACCAGCGCCAGCGTGCCGCCGTCGCCGGCCACTTCGATGGCCGGTTCGCCGGCGTAGACGTCTAGCTTGGCCACCGCTCCGGACAGGTCCAGGCGTGCGCCCTCCTCCACCACGACCGGCAGGCCGCTCACCTCGTACAGATCGGCGGCGAAACGATAATCCTTGGACCCCAGTGTGATATCGCCGCCGTCGCGCACGATGCCGTAGCGGCGTCCCTGCAAGTCGGTGGACGCCGCCGCATCGCCAGAGACGTCGAGCACCGCGTGCTCGCCGATGCGCAGCGTGCGGCGATGGACGGCGCTGCCCCCGCCCGTGGCATTCACGATGTCGATCGCCCCGCCCTGCGCCGTCAGCCGGCCGTCGACGTCGATGCCCTGCGCGCTGCCGCGGATGGCGATGGATTGGCCGGGATCGACGCGGATGTCCGCGCCGGTGCCGATGGTGACGGGACCGGCGGTGCCGCTGCCTTCCGAACGCGACGCGCCCAGCACCAGGCTCGCGCCTTGCCGCTGCGTCACAGAACCGGCCCTGTCGTCCATCATGTACAGCGGCGGCGTCCAGCGCTCCAGCGCCGAGGCGGGGTCGCCGCCGGAGGCGATGGCGCGCATCGCGGCGCCGGCGCGGTATACCGGCATCCCGACGCCGATGCGCGTGCCCTTGGCCACGACCAGGCCCTGGTTGCCGTTGATCTCGTAGCGGGAAAAGCCGGACCTGACGATGGCGGGGTCGATGGCCAGCGTCGGCTTGACCCGCACGTCGCGGTCGAACCGCACGCGATCGGGCAGATTGGTGCCGGCGGCGATCCGCAGGTCGACGGGCAGGGGCTCGCCGGCGGCATAGGTGATGCGCTGCTGCGCGATGGGCAGGCCGTCCGGGAAAACCTCGCCGGGCACGATGAAAGCAGCCAGGAATCCGGGCGAGTTCGTCGCCATCGTCCGGATGACCGTGCCGGCGGGAAGCGGGTCCGCCGGCGGCCGGCCCGCCTGGTTCCTGATGGTCTGCCAGTTCGTCTCGCCCGGCAGCATCGCGGCCACCTGGAAGATGCCCGACGGCGGCATGGGCAGGGACCATTCGGCGGCAGTCGTCACGGTATTGTTGGCGTTGATCTGCAGGTTCGCGTCGCCCACGGCCTCGCCCGGCCCTACCTTGTCACGGATGACCGTGTAGTCGAAACTCAGGGCTTTGCCGGCGGCGATCAGCACGTCCTCGGCCAGCGTGATGCCGACGGGCACCGTCTCGCCGGCCGCAAGCAGGCCGTTGGTCTCGAAGACTTCGCCGCCGATGGTGACCGCGCCGCCGGATTCGATGGCCAGCGCGGCGCCGCCTGCCACGCCGTAGCCGCGGATGTCGCCGTCCAGCGTCAGCGCGGCTTGGTTGACGGACTCCCCGGTGCCGCCGCGCACATTGGTGCGCAGGACGACGTCGCCGCCGCGCCCGCCCGCCAGGCCGCTCTCGGCCAGCAGCCCCGCGCCGGAGGAAACGTCGATCAGGCTGCCCGGCTCCAGCGTCACGAAATGCGTGTTGGCCAGCGTCACATCGCCGCCGTCCACGTAGGCCAGCCTGCTGCGGTCGGTGTCGGCGTCCTTCCAGGCATTAACCCATACGCCTCGCGCATCCAGCGTGGCCCCTTCGCGCAGCACGACGCGCGACTGCCCGTCCTCGTCGAGCAGCACCCCGCCCATGCCCAGGCCGTCGATGCTCTCTGCCACGTTGGTCGCGGCGATCGAGCCGCCGCGTGCGGTGACGTCCGCGCCGATGTCGACGTCGGCCGCCGTCATCTGCAGCGCGCCGCCGTCAGCCAGCACCAGCTCGCCTCCGATGAGGATCGTCCCCCGGGTCTGCAGCGTCAGCCCGCCCAGCCCGGCCTGGCTCAGCCGCGCGGCGTCCAGCCACGCCGTGCCCAGGAGGTCTTCCGGCAGCGCGTCGCCGGCGCCCACGCCCGCCGCCGCGCCGCCAAAGCCGCCCACCCGCACGTCTACGTCGTACAGGCCCGGCTCGTTGGCCTGCACGCCGTAGCGGCCCAGCGTCAGCCGGCCGGCCCGCGCCACGGCGGTCTGGGCCTGCAGATAGCCGTCGTCGAGCGCGGCGCGCGGGCGCGTCTGGCGCGCGCCGTTGAAGATCCTGGCCTCGATGTCGCCGTCGAGCACGGCCGTGGGGGCGCTGACGATGAATCGGCCGGCGTCGCGGCCGACGGTATAGCCAGGTTCCCAGCGCCGCGAGGGCCCGATCAACGGGTTGTGCCAGGTCTCGGTATGATCCCAGCGCTCGCTGGCGCGCTCGTATCCCCTGTAGAGCCCCTCGTAGAGCACGCCGGCCGGCGCCGACGAAACGTTGTACAGCCGGCCGTCGGCGCCGCGCAGCCAGGTGTGGCGGATGTAGCCGGCCTGCACGTCCAGCGTGCCGCCGGACAGGTTCACCATCGAGCCCGGCTGGGTAAGGACCTGCGCACCGCCCAGCAGGACGGTGCCACCCTGGGCCGCCCATTCGCTCACACTATGGCCCTGGTTGTCCAGATAGCCGCCCACCTCCAGCAGCCCGCCCCCGGTGTACCAGCGGTCGGTTTCGTAGCCGCCGGTGCCGGCCGGCACATGGATGAGGCTGCGGCGGTCGATCCAGACATCGCTGTTGTTCAGCGTGCCATCGTCGCGGTTGACCGGCGCGTCGCGCTGCTCGTTGCCCTGGATGTTGACCTCGATATTGTTGGACTCCATCGCCACGCGCACGCCCACCGCGCCCGAGACGTCCAACTGCGAACCGGATGCCGCATGGGCCCTGCCGCGTCCGTCGGCCACGATCTGGCCGCCCGTGGCCAGGGTCAGCGAATCCCGCTCGAACACGACGTCGCCGCCCGAGACGATCTCGATGCGCGACTGGTCGCGCCGGTCGGCCAGGCGCGAATAGTTGTCGAACGTGCCCGGATCGTCGCGCAGGCGGTCGTTGTCCTGGCGGGCCGATTCCTCGACGAGGGCGCTGCGCTGGCTGTCGAGCGCCTGTTGCCCGTCCTCGTCGATGAGGACCGCCGTGGTGGCGCCCTCGCCCAGGACCACGCGGCCGGCCGCGTCGCCCACCGAGTTCAGCAGATGCACCGTGCCCCGCCGGTTGACCGTGGTCGTGGCCGCCGCCACGCCGGCCTGGCGCACGTCGCGCCCGGCCAGGGTGACGTCGCCCTCGCGGGCCAGGATCAGGCCGGTATTCGACACGCTGCCGGCCGTACTGTCGACGGCCAATTGCGGGGCGATCTCGCTGCCCTGGGTGGTGGCGGTCCGGTTGCCGGTGGTGCTGACGCCGCGCCGGATGATAAAGTCGTCGCCCGCAGCCAAGGCGGTCTGGCCCTTGTGCGTGGCGATGTCGCCGGCGTTGCTGGCTTCGTGGCCCAGCAGCAGCACGTAGCCGCCGCTCTGCGTAACGGATTCGGGTACGTGCGTGCGGATCCGCGCGCCCGCCTCGACGCGCACCGCGCCCAGGGCATCGGAAAAACTGGCCGTATTGGCGTTGGGGCCGTACAAGCCGTTGTCGCGGAACTGGTCGTCGCTGATCTTCGCTGCCGCAGCCACTAGATTGCGAACATTGACCTGGCTGGTGCCGGTGAACACCACGCCATTCTGGTTGGCGATCATGATGGTGCCGTCGGCTTTGATCGCCCCCTGGATCTGGCTGGGGCGCGTGTCCGCGCCGCGCACCCGGTTCAGCACCGCGTCGCTGGACTTCTGCACGAAGTTCAGGTCGGTGTTGCGCCCCACGTGAAAGCTCTCCCAATCCAACACCGCGCGCGGCTTGTTCTGGGCGATGGTGACCTGCTGGCGGCCGTCCTTGACGCCGGTCTCGGGCGCGGCCGCGTCCCAGCGGCCTCCCTCGAACCGATTCAGGCCGTCCTTGCCCAAGCCGTCGCGCACCCAAGCGGCATTCTGCGGGTTGTTGCGTGCCGCTTCCTGCGTGGCCTGCTGGGCGGCGATGGCCGCGGCCGTGCGGTTCAGGTTGGCGATTGAGCGCGAAAGCTGCTTGCGCACCTGCGCCTGCTGGCGTGCCGCGGGCGGCAGGCCCGCCGCACCGGGCATGGGCCTGCCTGCCGCCCGCGCTTGCTGCGAGGCGCCCTTGGCGGCGAACCATGCGCCGCTCAACGGCCGCTGCGCGTAGGCTTCCTGCCCGGCCATCCCGCCCGCCAGCATGGCCAGCGCCATCGCGCGGGCAATCGGCGCCAGCCGGAAACGGCGTGAAGCGGCCGTGCTCGTCTTCCTGGCACCGGGTGGATGGGGGTGCTGCGCTGCGCCTGCGTGTACTTTCATCTGAATGCTCGCCGATAATTGATGTCGATGCCGAATCGGCTGCCTAACGAATGCAGGCCAGCCACGTCCATGCCGAATCCACGGCGCCGCCGAAGGTCGCGGGCGGCGCGCAGCGTTCGCTACGAAGCTATAACGAATGGCAGCGACCCGGTCCGCAACTTTTTTCGCTATGGCGTTTTTACGGCGATGGGAACGGCCGCGCGCCTTGTATCGGCGGCATGCGGCGAACGGCGCGATGACGCGTCATTCAAATTTCATACTCGGCCGTGCGGCCTCAGCTCAAGATCATGAACCCACCGGGCAGCGCCTGGCCGCTGAGTTCGAAGGTGCGTGCCAGCAGGGCCACGGCATCGTCCAGCGAAGCGATATAGAAACTGCCGCTGACGGGCTGGTCGCGCACCGACGCATTCATCAGCATGACGCGGCCGGGCCGGTAGCGGTTGATTTCCTCGATGACATCGGCAAGCCGGGTATGGTCGAACACCAGTTCGCCCCTGCGCCATGCCGACACCCGGCGCAGATCGACGTGGCTTTTCACCTCGCCCAGCTCGCGGTCGGCGTACGTCGCCTGCTGGCCCGTTGCGAGCCGGCGCTGGCCCATGGGGTGCGCCACCTGAACCGCGCCTTCCAGGCAGGTGACGCAGACCTTGCCGTCCAGATACCGCACCGCGAAGCGTCCGGCCTCGGCCTGGCTGCGGCCGGCGCCGGCCATGACCACGAAGGGCCGGTGGCCGGCCGCAGCCGACAGGTCGATGGCGGCCTCGCCCGCCAGCAGGTCGATGCCCTCGACCCCCTCGCCGGTGTCCTGGCGGCGCACACTGGTCTGCGTGTTCAGCGTCACCTTGGCCTGGCCGGCCAGGTCGATTTCGCGCTGCTCGCCCTTGGCAGTCCGGTAGTCCGCGCCCCATTCGCCGGGCGCCGGCCACAGGCCGGCCGGCGGGCGCATCACAGCGATGCCGGCCACCGCCGCCGCGCCGACCGCGGCGCCCAGAAAGGCGCGGCGCGCGCGCAGATTCGAGCGTGATTCGCGTTCCTGTGCCGGGACGGCGTCGGGATGGCGGCGCCGCACCGCGGCGGCCACCGGCTCCAGCACGGCCCATTGCTGGCGGGCGCAGTGGAAGGCGGCCTTGTGCGCCGGATCGGCGCTCAGCCAGCGCTGGAACCCTTCCAGGTCCCAGGAATTGACCTCGCCCGAGTTGAGCAGGCGCAGCCATACCCAGGCCTGCTTGTGCAGGTCGTCGGGCGGGCTTGCGCGATCATCGGCGGATATCTTCATGATGTCACGTCAGGACGCCAGGCCTGCCCCGGCAAGGGGTCTGCCCCGGGGCATGGGCACCGGCGCCTTGTTGGGAACGGTATGAGCTAAGACGAATGGCGACCCCACGCGTCCGCAATATTTTTTTCATCACCGGCGCATCCCGGCAGCCAGCGCGTCATGGGCGTGCTTCAGTTCGGACTCGACCGTGCGCTTGGAGCATCCCAGGCGCAGGGCCACTTCCGCCCGCGTGACTCCCTCCCAGTGCACCATGACGAAAATGGCGCGGCGGCGCCTGGGCAGCCTTTCCACCAGTTCGGTCAGGTATTCCAGTTCCAGGCGCGCCTCGACCACTTGCGGCGGACCGGGCTCCGGGTCCGACAGGTCCATGGCATCGTTGATTTCCTCCAGCGACACCATGCGGCCCTGCCGGCGCTGCACGTCCACCGCCAGGTTGACGGCCATGCGCACCAGGTAGCTGCCCGGACTCTGAATGGGCTTGTCCACGTCCTTGGCGGCCAGGCGCAGCCAGGCGTCGTGCAGCGCATCGTTGGCCAGTTCGCTATTGCCGCCCAGCAGCCGGGACACGCGCTGCTTGAGCGTGCCATAGTGCCGAGTCAGGTAGTCGATGAGCGAGGGGCTGGCTTCGTCGCGCATGCTCACGGCGCCCCCTCGCCGCAGCGCGGCCCCTGGGCGCCGCCGTCCTCGCGCGGCACGATCAGCATGGTGACCGGCTGCGCCAGCCCCGGCGGCGGCGGGCCGCCCAGGCGCACGCGCCGCAACGCGGCCAGCAGGGCTTCGTCGCGCTGGCCGTCGCCCGTCGAGCCGAGCAGGCGCGGCCGCTGGAGCCGGCCGGCCGCGTCCACCTGAAAGCGCAGCAGCAAGCGGTACGCGCCCGGCGCGGTACGGGTGTCGGCGCACAAGGCGTCCCAGACGCGGGCCTGGATCTGGCTGGGATAGCCGGCCAGGTCGCCCAGGCTGGCGCGCGGCATGACTGCGGGCGGGGCCGCCGTCAGCACGAAGCCGGCGCGCGGGCCGGCGTTCGATTTCTCGGCCGCCAGGCCGGTGCCTTCCAGCAATCGCCGCAACGCGGCCTCGGCCGAGTAGCGCCCGCGCACGGGCGCCGAGGTCCGGCCCTTGACCAGCTCGCTGCGAAACAGGGTGGGCTGGCGCGTCAATGATGCGTAGCGGCGCAGCGCATCAGCCAAGGGCTGCGCCGCAATGTCGAAGTCGAAACGCTCGGCCGCCGCGCCGCGCTGGCCCGCCGGCGGCGTGCGGCCGGCGTCCTGGGCCCAGGCCGCCTGCGCCGCGAAGGCGCACAGTGCGATCAGCGCTACGGCGGGGTGGCTCAGTGCGGCATATCGCGGTAACATGCCGGCCCGTCCGGGAGAATGGATCGGCCACACAGATACCCCTGGCCGCGGCGATGCTGCGGTTGCATTGAATGAAGGCAGGCGGGGTAGACGATGCAGTGTACGGGCACGATACTAGGTCAAATGTGACATGATGGCACTGTTTTGTGACGCCTTTGTTGCGAGCCGTTGCCGCGCCCCCTGCCCGCGATCGGCGCCCCGGCTTAGCCGATGCCTGGCGCCCTTTGCCGTCCGATCTCCCAAGACACCCCGCTGCCGCGCACCGTGGCGGCAAGCTGCTGGCCCAGGCGCCGCTCGATCACCGGCATCCAGGGAACCAGGCTGAAGCCCAGGCCGTCGTCCAGCATGGCATAGCGGCCACTGGCGAGCATGACCGAACGCCGGTAGATGCCCGCCACTCGCTGGCCATCCGCCACAGGCTGATGCGCCAACCCGGTTTCAGCAGCAATGTCCTTCGCAGCCTGCGCCAGCTCCCGATTGCGCAGCGTGCCCAGCAGGTTGCGAGCGAGGATTACACGCTGGCCGCGACGCTGGGCCAATCCCTGCTCTTCGAGGAAGTCGGCGCGCTTGTGCAACGCCTGCCTGGCCTCGCCGCCAAAGCCCAGGTCGCCCAGCCCCTGGCCGCCGCCGATCAGTTGCTGGTCCAGCCACGTGGCCCCGATGACGCGGACCTGCCGCTCGATGGGCAGGTGGGATTTCAGCTCCACCGACACGCCGCCGCCCAGGCGCTGCGCGTCGTACCGGCGGCCCTGCTCGGGCAGGTCGCCCGGCACCTTCCACAGCCCTTCGGCGATGCGCTCGACGATGCCGGCGCGGCGCAGGGCTTCCAGGCGGCGAACGTGGGCGGCGACGACTTCCTGCGGATCGCGGCCCGGAACAGCCTGACCTTGTGCCACAGCCAGGTGGTGGCCGGTGCGGTACAGGCCATCGCTCGCCAGCGCGGCGATGTTCTTGTCGGTAGCCCGCACCTCGGCGGAACCCTTGACCTCCACCACGGCGCCGGTCGGGTACTGCTCCAGTTCGGTCTTGGGCGGCAGCGCCACATAGTGGGCCTTGCCGTCGATGCCATCGACGATCAGGTAGCCCGTGTCGTACAACTCGTCGGCCAAGCCCCTGCCCGCTACGCAGCCCACGATGATGCGGCCGTCTTCCCCGGGCTGGAACACGGCCAGGTCGCGCTGTTTCGTCCCCATCGCCCGCTGCATGGTGCGGATGATGTCGCCGCGTTCGGCCATTGCCCGCAGCGTGGATTCGGCCTCGGCCTGCACGGCCCACGCGCCGGGCGCGGTTTCCATCGCCAGCCCCATGCGTTGTAGCCGTTGCAGCCTGCCGACCAGCAGCAGGCGCTGGCGTTGCAGCCGAGGTTCGTTGAAGCGCTCGGTACGCACCAGGCCATCAACGGCTTCGCGGTGCAAGCTGCGATCGAGGCTAGTCCAGCGCTCCTGATCGACCTCTCGGGCCAGCGTGCGCTGAATCTCCAGCTCGGTGCGCGGCCCCAGCCATTCGGTGGCCAGTTCCGCCGCCCGTTCGCGCATCCCGCGGGTGATGTACTCCTGCGAAATGATGAGATCCTTGCCGGTGTCGTCCTTGCCGCGCAGCACGACGTGGGTGTGCGGGTTGTCGGTGTTCCAGTGATCGACCGCCACCCAGTCCAGCCGGGTGCCCAGGTCGGCCTCCATGCGCTGCATCAGGTGCCGGGTATAGGTGCGCAGGTCGTCGAGCTGGCCGGCGTCCTCCGGGGAGACGATAAAGCGGAACTGATGGCGGTCTTCCCGGCCACGCACCTCGAAAGCGGCGGTGTCCGCTTCGTCGGTCGCCGGGCCATAGGCGCGGCCCCGCTCCCCTTGGCGGTCCACGCCTTCGCGCTCGATGTAGCGCAGATGCGTGATGGTGGAACGAGCGCCGGCCTTCTGGAGATACACCAGCCGCACCTTGACCGTGGCCCGGCGCGAGTGGGTGGTCAGCGACCGGCCGGCGAAACGCGCCGCGACATGGCCGCGCCCCAGGCGCGAGCCGGGCGCCTTGCCGCGCTTGCCGCCGGTGGCATTGGCCGCCTTGCTGGCCTGGCGCAGCACCTGGTTGATGAAGGCGTCGCCACGCTGCCTGGGCGCGCCTGGGCGGATGCGGAAACGGTCCTCGCCGCTGCGGCTCATGGGACGCCTCCCTCCAAGACGGTCAAGGCCGGGCGTGCGTGGCACGCGGCTTCACCAATGCAGGCAAGGCATTGCCGCTTCACGCGGCACGGTGCCGCGATCTGGCGCGTGCCGCGCCACCCCCACGTGCAGACTGGCTTTGCGCGCACCTTGGTGCCGCACCCTTCAATCTTGCCTTCCGCCTTTGCCCCTCGCTGCCGCTCCGGGCAGCGGCGGCCCGGCAGCGCTGCCGCGTGCGCAGCCAGCACGCCGGCGAACGCGCGAACAAGCGCGATGGGGACCGCAGGCCGGGCGCGTTCGGAGCAAGATGCCTGCACATGGGAAGGCAGCGCCAAGTGCGGCGCGGGTGCGCTGGCACGGCACGCGCGACGACATGCGCAAAACCATCGAATCGGCACGCCTGATAGCACAATGATGCGCAGCGAATCGGCGGCGATCATGGGCGCGTCTCCAGCCAGAACGGATGCGCGATGCCGATCACGACAGATACGCCGACCGGCCCGAAATACCGGCTGTCGAACGACGCCGGATGGGTAACGTTCAAAAGGAACAGTTCGCCAGGCCGAAGCTGGCGGCACTGCGGCCAGGATGGCAGCGGACGGCCCAGCCGGTCGGCGGGACGGACCGCGGCCACCGGCACGCCATCAATCCAGACCCGCGCATCGACAACGCAAACGTGCTGCGGCGCGACTGCGCCCACACGTTTGAGCAGCGGCACGCGCGCCGGCAGGTAGCCGCGCTGCGCGGCCAGCGCGGCGGCATCCGGCGGCAGCGTGGCCAGCACGATGCTGCCCACGGACAGCCGACGTGGCAGCGAGCCGGGCCGAGGGTGCAGCGGATCGACGCGATACCAGCCGACAGGCACACTGTCGGACGGGTTGTAGATGATGCGCGGCAGCGGCGGCACGAAGGACGCCCAGGCCAGCGCAGCGAGGCCGCAGGCGGACAGGCCCGCTAGTACCAGGCGAGCGCGCAAACCTGCGCGGGGCAAGCGCCGGCGCTGCGGCATGCCGGCTGCGCGGGCAATGGCGGACAGGCGCGTCATGACAGCGCCCTTGCGGCCAGCCAGGCGGCGTGCCGCTCGGCGGTGTAGCCGGGCAGCGGCAGGCGCGCAGCGAGCCGGTTGGCGAGCGTGCGCCAGTATGCGGGCGAGACGGCAACGGGCGCGATATCCAGCGCCTCGATGGCGTCGATGCATCCCAGCACGGCACGCACGGCCTTGTCGCCCTCGGCATGCAGCAGCAGGCGCGCGCCCGGCTGCACGCCGGGGATGCGCTGCGCCGCGTCCAGCGGTGTGCAAGCCTGCATGACCATGATCTGCCAGCGCACGGTGCCATAGTCGTTGGCCTGCCAGCGCATGCGGCAGAACAGCGCGCCGGGCAGGAACACCGCGCAGCGCCGCCAGCGGTCTAGCTGAAGGGTGCGCGCGGGCTCGCCGAAGCGCAGGTAGAGCTTGAAGCGCGGCTCGATGTAGGCCAGCGCCACGCGCGTCAGCGGCGCGCCGGCAGGCTGGCTGGAAGATGCGGCAAGCGCAGCCGTGGCCGCGACGGCGGCAGGCGCGCAGGCGCGCGAAGCGGATGCCGTCATGGGGCGTTCTCCTTGCGCTGCTCTGGAAACTCCCGCTCCAGCAGGCCGCGCAGCAGGCCGGCCACGGTCACGCCTTGCGTGAAAGCGGACACCTTGATGCGGGCCCGCATCGCGGGCGTGACGTCGAGCGTGAGGCGGGCCGTGTAGAGGTCGCCCTTGTTGAGTGCATCGGCATCGCCCTGGCGAATCCACGCTTCCGCGTGCGGATTGGCGGGCGGGCGCGCGCCGATGCCAACGCGCCTGGCCGGGCGTTTGCTGCTCGATGGCGGCTTTGCGGTCATGGCGTGCCCCGCAGCAGTTCGTCCACCAGGGCGGTGATTTCGCGCGCGGCGGCGCTGTCCGGCGCGGTTTCGCAGGCAAGCCGGCCAGCGGCCACACTATCGGCGAAGACGATGCGCTGCCGAACCTCGGCACGCAGCGCCGGCAGTGGCTGCTCGGCGAGCGCCTGGCGCGCTTCACGCCCGATCACGGTGGTGCTGACGCGCCGGTTGATGACGAAGCCTGCGCGCAGCAGCGGCCGGAACACTTGGGCCTCGCGTATCAGCGCCACCATTTCAGCCGAAGCCCAGAGGTCGTAGGGGCTGGGCTGCACGGGGATCAGCACGCGCTCGGCTGCCAGCAGCGCGGAGCGCGCCAGGGCGGCAATTCTGGGCGGACCATCAATGATGATGTGATCGGCCCGCCTGGCAAGTTCCGGCGCCTCCTGATGCAGCGTTTCGCGCGCGAGCCCGACGGCACTGAACAGCCGTGGCAAGCCTTGCTGGCTGCGGCGCTGCGTCCAGTCCAGCGATGAACCTTGCGGGTCGGCATCCAGCAGCACGACGTGCTGGCCGCGCATCGCCAGTTCGCCGGCGATGTGCGTGGCGAGCGTGGTCTTGCCAACGCCCCCTTTCTGGTTGAGCAGAGCGACGATCATGGCGCAGCCTTCCATGCTGGAAAGCCTTGCCTCGATCGGCCTGCAAGACCTGCTTGCCGGCGGCGGGTTGTGCTCGCCGTTGGCGGCCGTGTGATGGTTGTCCACCGCAGCGGCGTTTGCCTACTACAAGTTAGAGCATTTAAGTTAGGGAAGTTAAGGGGCGCGCAGGCCCAATGCTGGCGCGGGTTTGCGGGCGACTTTGTTGCCTGATAGCACGATGGTTGGTTGCCTGATAGCACGATACCCCGGTTGCCTGATAGCACGAGCCCGTCCACAGGTTTTCCCGCAGTTATCCCCGTGCCGTGGACGGCACGGGGCGGAACGTGAGCAGCGGCGAGTCCATCCCGGCCACGTACTCGATGCCCAACTCGTAGCCGGGCAAGGATTGGCGCGCGACCAATGCCCGCAAGTCGGCGGCAAAGTCGTAGTAGCGCGCCACGCTGCCCGACTTGCGGTACAGGTGCCGGAAGTCGAATTGCCAGCCGTGCTCCTGCCTGCCGCCGTGCTTGCGCACCAGGCGGTAGAGCCACCGCTCGATGCCGCCTGTCAGGCTGAAGTACGCCGGGTCGATGGTCAGCACCAGGGCGGCGTCGAGCACGCCGATATAGAACCAGTCCGGCAGGATCAGCTCGATGCCCAGCGGCGTGCCGCCGGCGCCGGCCAGCTCGCGCCACTCGTTCACCCAGGAGAAGCGGTGCAAGCGCCTGCCTGTTGTCTCGCGGATGGACGTGGCCACCGTGGTCGATTGCAGGCGGTCGAGCGCGGCCTTGAGGCGTTGGTAGTCGCGCGAGCCCGTGCCGCGCCCGATGAAGCGAAGCACTTCGTACGGCGTGGCGCGCATCAGCCGCGACGTGGGCAGGCCCGCGTCCTTCGCCTCCACGATCTGCGAGGCCGCCCAAATGAGAATGTCGGCATCCCAAATGGTGGCGATGCCGTGCTCGGCCGTGCCTTCCACGCGGATCGTCACGCTCCCGCTGCGAAAGTCGATCGGCTTGACCCGCCTGGACTTGGCGAGCGAAAAAAAGGGAAAAGCCATCAGGTCCTGGCTGTCGCGCGGCGCCATGTCGCCGCCCGGCAGGGCGCGGAACAAGTCGAGCTGCTCGCGCTCCTGCGAGGGCCGCTGCCTGGACGGCAGCGCCGGGCTGGACATGGCGACGGCCTGCCGCGCGCCGCCGCTCAGCGCGCACGGCTGTCGGCCGAGTGGTGCTCGGCGTATTCGGGATCGGAGGTCGTCTCGAAACTGCGGTCGGCGGCCCAGGCATCGAGGTCGGCCACAGCGTACATGACGCGCCGGCCGAATTTGCGAAAGCGCGGCCCGCCGCCGAGCACGCGCTGCTTTTCCAGCGTGCGCGGCGACAGCCGCAGGTAGCCGGCGGCTTCGTCGTTGGTGAGATAGGGTTGGGGCTGCGCGGCAGCGGGAGAAACAGCGGCGGCAGGCCGCAAGGGGGCGGGACGCATAAGGTGAGCCTCCATCGGTTGACAACGCCCGGCCACACGGCGCGACCGGATGGAGGCAGTCTCAGAGAACGGGGCCCGCTTGCTCAGGGACGTTTTGCATCCTCTTCAAAACGCCCCTTCTCAAGCGTGGGCAGTTGTGCTAGGCGGCGATAGCCGCCGCGCATCAGCGCCTCGCCACGCCGCACCAGGCGGCGCACGCGGGCGCGCAGGCCGCCGTCGGCGTGCCAGTCGGCCGCCACGGCGTCGGAGCCGAACAGCCCCTTTGCGACTTCGCGCAAGGACGCGCCCGCCAGGGTCGCGTCGAGTGCTTGCAAGGTGTGCAGTTCCAGCAGCGCAGCCTTCGTCGGCCTGGGCTTGGCGCAGGCCAGCGCCGCGCCGGGTTCGGGGCAGCGCGCAGGCGCGGCAGCGCCGCGATAGGCGCAGGCGACAGCCATACCGTCCTCCAGACCGGGCGCCAGCGCGACGCGCGAGCAGCGGCCGGGGCTGCGCGCGATCAGCGCCAGCCCCTTGCCGTCGTGCAGCAGTTGCTTGCGGCCAGGGATGCGCCAGAAGGCGAAGGCCGTGGCATCGGGTGGCGGGTCCGCATCGGGATAGAGCAGCACCACGGCCGCATGCCCGGGCAGCCAGGCCGGATGCGCGTCGCGCGCATCCAGGGCCGGGTCTTCCAGCAGGCGCAGGCCCCAGCGCAGCGCCGCGTGCTGCGCGGCCTGCGCCTGGCGATGGCGGCGCAGCCAGTCGAGCCGGTAGCCGGGGTGCCTGCGCAGGTATTCCCAGGCCAGCGCAAGGCCGTCCAGGTGCAGCACGTACAAGTACGCGGCCGTCGGATACCAAGACGCGACATGAAGGGGACCGGCCATGAGGCAACCTCCCGCGAACTGGACTCGCCGCCACAGCGCGAGACTACGCGCTACGTCGCCAATGCCGGAACGTCATGGGTTAAAAAAGCGGACCGGGTATCAAGACCGATTAGCTCCGGTGCGTTGCGGCAATCATCTCAATGCCGCGGCGGCGGCGCCCCGCTCGTGGGACGCCCTACACGCCAGCCTGCCGCAGGCCGCGCCAGACATCATGTCTATTTGGATCAGGCTGGCGCGGCAACGCCGCAAGAATGCCGATTGAGACCAGCCTGGCACGACGCCAGACTGAAAAAGACACAGTGGGCGGCATTCAGTCTGGAATGGCCCCGTCGCGCTCGGCCAGCCGGGTGTATTCGGATAGCGTGTGCGTGGGGCGGAAATAGCGGTCGCGCATCACGGGCTGCTTGCGCGGCCCGACGATGCCGGCCAGCTCGGACAGCTTGACGGCGCCCTGCGCCGGCACACCGAACCCCAGGTCGATGAGGGCGTGAGCGGTGTCGCCATCGGCGGGATCGAGCGCGGCCAGCAGCCAAGTGACATGCGCGTCCGGGGTGAACAGCCGCACCACGGGCATCGGGTCGATGGCCTGGCCGGCGGCGCGGGCCTGGCCATTGGCGAGCAACCGCTTGCGTTCGTCCTCGGTGATGAGTCGGTTCATGGCAACCCCTCCTGGCGGCACGAATCCGCCAAAGCGCAAAGCCGCATCAGCGGATTTGAACAAAGACATGATTGTGGATTTGTGACGCTGCGCTTTTGTGGGAATCCGCGAATACGGATTTCAGTAGAAGCGCAAACAGTGAAATTTTGATGAATGAGTTAAAGATAACGTGGTTTTAATTGCTCTGCGAATCGACGCTTCTATCTATGCAGAAGCGAGCCATCCAGCGCGGCCGACCGGCCGGCGCCACCACCTTCGACGCCGAACTGGCCCAGGCCTTCGGCGCGGCGGTACGTGCACTGCGCACGGAGCGCGGCATCGCCCAGGAGACGCTGGCGCACCTGGCCGGCGTGGAGCGTTCGCACATGGGCAAAGTCGAGCGCGGCGAGCACATGCCCACGCTGGCGATCGTCTTCAAGATCGCTGGCGCGCTCGATTGCAGCACCGCTGTGTTGATGGCCGAGGCGGAAAGCCAGCTCGGAAAGCCTCGGGCATAGGCGTGTAAGCGGTGCGCCTTGGGCCTGACCGCAAGCGCGGCGCCACAGGTGCGAAGGCGCGAGGGATTGACGCCGAATGGCAGTGACGGCTTGCCGGCATGGGGTGCGGCCCGAACCGCCGGCGGCGCACACGGCGCCGACATGCCATCGTGCATGTTCCGCAAAGGGACGTCCACCATCCAGCCATGGCCGAGGCCATGCCGCTCAAGGCGCCAGGCACGGGCAGGAGCCTTCGGGATGCGCGCCGCGCTGCGCCAGCAGCACCACGCCCCGCCGCGATAGACGGGGCGCGGCGCGGGCCATCACACCGCCGGCTTGCTGCGCGACCAGATGAGGTCGAAGCCGCCCGCCTCGTTCTCGATCAGCCTGGCGTAGATGGTTGCCGGGAACGACGGGTCATCGAGCGTGACCGAGAGGTAGGGACGGTCCTGCTTGGAGACCTTGCGCCATGCCGCGCCTATCTCGTAGCCGCCCACCACAATGCGGTAGTCCGGCGACTTGTCGCTGTCCTTCTCGGCCGGAACGAACTTGACTTTGACGTTCAAGGTCAAGGTGCGGACGGTGCCGGTGTAGCCGTTGTCCTGAGCGGTGAAAGTGCCGATGTTAGCCATGATGAATCTCCTGGGTTGCAAGTCCGCGCCCATCGCGTCCTTGGTGATTCCGATCAGGCGCAGGCCGGGCGCGGCGCACCCCTTGGGGCGGGAACGAAAGTGGACGACCGGCGGGCACGGCGATTTTGCCTCGCGAGGAATGCGCGCAGCGCAGGGGAAAATCGTTGTGACTGCCGGTTGCGCCGAATCAGCCCGAGGCGGCCCGGCGATGTGTGCCGGGCCGCCGTGCCGAAGCCAGGATTCACATAACAAGGCCGCCATGGGACGGAATTGCGGGAGATGCCTTCATGGCGGGTACGGTCAACGCCATGACGATACAGCGGTGCGGCGTGCAATGGCCTGGCCATGTCCGGTGTTCCGTCCGAAGTCGGCGGCCTGGCGCCGGTGCTACCTGGTGGGCGCCATCGCTGCGGCATGGTGCAAGACGGCCAACCGTCCCCAACTTTGCGTCCCGATGCGCCGCTCCCGGCACGCCCATGCGCCAGCTTCGAGCACGAATGGCAGGCGTGCAACCGGCCTGGTCGCACTCTGGCGTAGCGTCGGCCCGCATGCCCGGCTGGCCGGGCGTGCCCACATCGTGCACGCCTTGAGAGCGATCGGTCGCCATTGGGCAAAGCAGAATGGTGTGCCGTGCATGAGCATCGTTTCGCGGCAGCTTGATCGGCTTGCCAGCCGCATGCAAAAGCGCAGGATTTAATCCTACACGCTCCGAAGGAGAGCCCATCATGCGCTCGACCCAACAATTCAGTATCACCTTGCCGAACGAAATGGCCGAGATGATCAAAGCCAAGGTGGCCACCGGCGAGTACGCCACTGAAAGCGAGGTCATCCGCGACGGCTTGCGTGTGCTCCTGGCCCGTGATCGCGCCATGGAGGCCTGGCTGCGCGAGCAGATCGTCCCGGCGGCCCAGGCGCTGAAAGACGCACCCGAACGTGCGCTGTCGGCCGATCAAGTGCGCGAGCACCTGGCTGCGAAGCGCCGCAGCCGCACAAGCAAGGCGGCTTGAGTTTTGCAGCGCAGCGGCGCATATAGTGCCGCGTCCTGATCGACGCGGCATGGTTGTTGCCCCGGCCGCGTCTGCGCCGCCAGGCGTGGCCGGACGCGGTTTGCACGGTCCTCGATGGACGGGCAAACCGCCGGCGAAAAAACGCCCACCGTTCATGGCCACGCAAGGGGGCGAACGGCGGGCGGTGCCGGGCTTTCCCGGTTGCAGCTTAGGCTGCGGGCGTGCGCAGCATGTCCGGCAGCCATTGGGCGCTGCTGGCATGCTGGCCGGCTTCCCGGGCCAGATCAGGCTTCTTGTAGCCCGCCACGCGGTTCAGTTCAGCGGGTTTGTGGGCCTGGAACCATGCCAGGGCCTGCGCCTTGGGCACGTGCTGGAAGTACGCCTCTGCGGTCGGTTGCCAATAGGCGCTCATGTCCAGCCTCACGGCCTGCGCCAGCGCATCGGCGCGGGTGTCGTGCTCGCTGCGCACCACGGCATCCACTGTGCCCGCCACGCATACGGCCAGCAGCGCCAACAGATCGGCCCGCTTCATCTGGCGCAAGGCGTCGAACAAGTCCGCGTCATCGGCGGGCAGGCGTTCGCGCCATGCAGTGCGCAGCGCATCGAATTCGACCGTCGCCTTGCCTTCGGCCAGTTCAGGCGCATGCTGCGTCAGGGCATCCTGCGGATGCACGGCGATTTGCAGCAGGCTGTTGCCGCCGTGATAGAACACGGTCAAGGCAAGCCGATGCACGAGCGCGACCAGAGCAACATCAGGTTTCTTCGCCAGTTCGGCTTGCAAGGCGGCGGTGCAATGCGCGCTCAGGTTGCGCACCAGCCGCTCGGAAAGCGTCTTGGCCGGTGCGGCTTCGGCCTCGCCATCCTCGTCCTGGCCGTCCTCGTCGCCGTCGTTGCCCTTGGCGCGTTCCGTGTGCGCGGCCTGGGCGATGGCCTTGGTATCCTCGGGGCGCAGCAGCCCGCGATGCACGATGACTTCCCCGGCATGGTCAAGCGTCACGACCGCGCCGGATGCCGCCATCGTTTCAGGCGTGTAGGCCAGCAAACTCGCATAGAGAGCGTCCAATGCTTCGCCCACGCGGTCGCCTTCTTCGTAGAGCTTGGCGGCGGCGTCCTCGTCCTCGGCCTCTTCCGCCGCATGCAGCGCGTCTTCGATGGCTTCCTGCCGGGCTTGCAGCATGGCAAGGCGCTTGGCCTGCTTGGCGGAGGGTTCGCGCTCAATCTGAGGGGCGCGGCGAAACGCGGCCAGTTCGCTGTAGCCAAACGCGGCCACGGCTTCGACCCATTTCCAGCCCTCGGTGCGAACCTCGGCGGCTATCGCTTCCAGCTTGTCCGCCGCCAGCCGGGTCAGCAGGTCGGCATCGGTCAGGGTGACGCCTTCGCCGTCCTCGGCGAACAGGTCGCGCCGCATGCCGCCGCCCGCCGCCGTGTAGGCGTCCACGCCAACGAAGCGGGCCAGCGGGCTGCGGGCCGCGTCCACGTCGCCGTGCGTGAGCCGCCGTCGCAACGCGTAGGGTTCGCGCTCGTAGGCCGGGGCGTCATAGAACGCCGCTTCCTGGGCCTTGTGATCGTCGGAGAGCGTGAGCACCATCAATTGTTCCAGCGTGACGCGGCCTTGGCGGTAGTCGGACATGAGACGCGGCGAGATGCGGGCCAGCTTCAGGCGGCGCTGCACGACCAGGGGCGTGACCCCAAAATCCGCCGCAATGTCCTCGATGGGCCGGCCTTCGTTGACCAGGGCCAGGAATGCCTCGAACTGGTCGGCCGGGTGCATGTCCTGGCGCTGGACGTTCTCGGTCAGGCTCACGGTGACGGCGCTGGCATCCGGCACCACAAGGCAAGGGATGGTCTGGTCGCGGGCGATGCGCTTCTTCTTGGCCAGCAGCCGCAACGCGGCCCAGCGCCGTCCGCCCGCCACGACGTCGAACGATTCGCCGTCAGAGTGCGGCACAACGATGAGGTTTTGCAGCAGCCCCACGCGGGCGATGCTTTCGGCCAGGGCATCGACCGGCATGGCGGTCTTGCGCACGTTGCGCTTGGACAGGCGCAGACGCGGCAGCGCGATAAAGCGCAGTTCGGCGGCTGGGGCTTGTGCTTCCTCGGGCGAGTCGGCCTCGCCCGCCAGGGCGGCGGCCTGAGCGTGTTCCAGGACAGCTTGCGCCTGCTGCGCGGCATCGTGCACGGTCTTGTCGCTGGCGGCTTGGACGGCGGCGGTTTCAGAAGTGGTGGTGGTGTTCATGATGCGCTCCTTGCGTAAGAGATGCCAGGGGGTGAATTCCCGCCTGGGCACGAAGGGCCGGGGTGGCCCTTCGTGCCCATGGCCACCACGCGGCATGTCCAGGGAGCGCACCGTCAAGGGGGAAATGCGGCCGGCCCTGGCGCGGCCCGCAGCGCAGCGAGGACACGGGGGCCGGACGCGACCCTTGACGGTTGCGCCCCAGACATGCCAGGCAAGCGCCGCCCGGCGCGCGCAGGCGCCAATGTCGGCCAGTTCGCCAACCGGAAACGACCAGACCGTCACAATGAGAGAAAGAGAATAATGAGCAAGGCGGGCATCGCCCGCCTTCGGCGCGAGGCCTACAGCAGCCCGCGCTGCGCCATCGACACCACCTCGGCGCCGGCGACGATGAGGTGATCGAGCAGCCGCACGTCGATGAGGGCCAAGGCCTGCTGGACGGCCTTCGTCAAATGACGATCCGCTTGGCTGGCTTCGGCCTGGCCGGACGGATGGTTATGGACCATCATGAGCGCGGCCGCGTTGTGTTGCAGGGCCAGCTTGAGGATTTCGCGGGGATAGACCGCCGCCTGGGTCAAGGTGCCGCGAAACGGCTCCAGGTAGGTGATGAGATGAAAGCGGTTGTCCAGCAGCATCAGCCCGCAGATCTCGTGCCCCAGCCCCGCCAGTCGCAGCCGCAGGAACGCCATCGCCTTGTCGGGAGAACTCAGGTCTTCGCCGCGCAGCTCGTCGATCATGACCAGATCGCGCGCCACGGCCAGGATCTCGGCCCGCAGGGCGGGACGCACGGCGCCGCCGGCCTCGCGCACCAGCAGCGTGTTGTTCGGGTTCGTGTTGCCGTCAACGAAAAGGGAATATTGCGACATGCCTGTCTCCGGTTCGGAATCGGGCGGAATTGCCCGGGAACCGGAAGGGGCACGGCGCAGCGCAAGCCGTCACAGGGTCGCAGACAGCCGCCAGGCTGCAAGCGCACGCGTGCGCGCCGCCCTTGACGCGCGAGAACGGCGTGACACGATGACGGGAAAGCAAGGCCCCCCCTCTCCAACAGCAAACGACGGTGGTGGTCGGCAAGCAAAGCGCGCAGGCCCATAGTGATGCGCCGGGCCGGAGGCGTCAGGGCTCAGCGCCTGATGGCCAAGACTCGCAGAGGCTTGGGGCGCAAGCCCGCGAGCTCGACGGCGGCACGCCGGGACGCATGAGGCTCAAGGTGGCAAGTGAATGCCCCGCAGCACAATAAAATACCCCAGTACCGAACAAAGCAATCGTCCATACGCACTATCCGCCAGGAGGAAAGGTGACTACGTTGACGGAAATCCCATCCGCAAGTGATCCCTCCGTCATCGCAGAGATGGCGGAGCTTCTAGCCCAATACAAGCTCGTGCCATTTTTCGGCGCAGGCATTTCGCGCCAGCATCTCGGGCTCGCGGCGGCTGAACTCGCTCGTGACATGGCCGCGGAGATCGGCCTTTCACCGACAACACCCCTGGCCGATCTCTCCGATGCGTATGTCGAGGCGCGGGGAGAGGATGCCTTCGTGGCATTTCTGAACAGCAAGCTCGTCGTGACGGAGCTGGACGAGCACAAAGTGCCGTCGCATCGTCTGCTAGTAAGCCTGATGCAAAACGTGCTTTACACGACCAATCAGGACAACCTTTTTGAATTGGTGGCCGCCAAGTATGGCCGCCCCTATCGCCGCGTTGTCACGATTGACGATCTGAGCGATTCGATCCCCGGCGAACCCCTACTTATCAAGTTCCACGGTGATATGGCCGTCCCGGCATCGCTGGTATTCGGCACGAAGTCCTACGAAGCACGGATGAGCGAAGAGGATCACCCGCTGGACATCAGGCTCAAGTCCGATCTTCTCGGTAAGCGCTTGATGTTCCTGGGATACAGCCTAAGCGACGAAAACATCGCCAAGATTTTCGCCACAGTGGCGCGCATCTTCAAAGGTACGCTTCCCCCCTCTTATCTCGTGGCGTTCGACGATGACCCGGCGCTGATCGCAACCGCCCAGCAGTATCAGGTCAAGGTGGTCATTCCGCCACGGCTTTTCCCTGACGCGGCAAATAACGCCGAAGCCTTCGAGCGGTTCTTGCACGCGTTATGCAACGAGACACGCACCCGCCAAGTCAAAAACGGCACGGACGACCTTTTTTCAATGGGACCGATCAACCCGCATCTCGCCACCGATTTCGAGGTTCGGTCCGTTGCAACCATCGTCCGGCATGAGCCGTTTGAAACCGCAGTTAACGCCTTTCGCGCAACCTTCGATTCCGCCCATGCGCCAGAATATCTGCAGCAGGAGATCACAGACCTGTTCGTGGAACTGGTGAAGCGGGTAGACCCCACAGCCCCAGATCAGATGGCCGCGCTTGCCGCCGCTCTTTTCAATTTCCGCATTTCCCCAATCGCGGCATTTACGGCCACCGCACATCTCATGGCCGCTTGCAACAAACGGCCGTCCGTACGGGGATTCGACAGCTATCAACTGGTCTCTCCAGCCTTACCCAAGGGCTGCATGCCCGTCGCGGCCGCCGCAGCCGTTGCATTATTGAACGAACGAAACGAACCCATCTCTGACAGCTTCCGAAAATCCGCGGATTGGTGGTTCCGGCAGCACGAACAGGTACCCGAACACCTCAAGGGTCAGGTTATGGCCGCCATCCAACTCGTCTGGTCAGGACCGCACGCGGCGCGGTCCCCGCTACATCACCCACTTCCCTCTCTTGGGGGCAATATGGATTTTCATGACATCCTGGGCGATATGCTCGCAAGACTGCCCAAGCGGCCGTCCCGCCCCAAGGAATAGCCCATTCGAAACGTGCCGCCATCGCCGCCATCGCCACCCTTGTCGGCTGACTGTCGGGTTCCTGTCGTGTTGCTCTTACGCCGGGTTGCCCATACTTCGCCCCATCGGTCCAACACTTTGGAGCTACGACATGAATACCACCGACACCACGCAACAAAGCCACCTGCTGACGTCCGAGGAGCTGGCCGCCTGCATCAAGTTGTTCCGCGAAGTCCGGCAGTGGTCTCAGGAGCAGTTGGCGGCGATTTCCGGCCTGAACGTGCGAACGATTCAACGGGTTGAACAGGGCCAGGCCGCAAGCCTCGACACCCGCCGGGCGCTGGCCCGCGCTTTCGATTTCGAGGACATCGACGCGCTAAACAAGCCGTTCACCATCCCATCCGAAGAAGAAGCCAAGGCGGCCAAGGCGGAGTTCGACCGCGAACACGTCACGTTGAAGGCGATTGCATTGACCACCGGCAGGCAGTTGGCTCGGCTGGCGGAAGTCTGCGCGATGGATATGTCGGAGCCGGCGTTCGAGGTGACGCGCGAGGCCGAGGAAAACTTCGCAGCGTTAGTGGATTATTTCCGCGAATACCGGGATTGCGCTTATGCCTACTCCGAAACGCAGAAACTCGATGTGCATGACGAGATGCAGTCCTATATCGACACGCTCAAGACGCTGGGCGTTTCGCTGTGCTACGCCGAGCGCACGATGAAGGTGAAATGGGGCACGGATGCGGACAGCACACCCATGCCGGTCAACGTCGCCTACATCGTGGGTTTCCCGGTCGGGAAAGAGCCGGAACAGTTTGCCACGCTGAAGATCGGCCAGATCCGGCTGTGATCGAAGAAGGCGCCGCGCCTGTCAATGGTAGCCACGCCTCAGTCGCGTTAGTCCGACGTCAGTCGTGACTGTCACTTGCATTTGATTGAGCACGCCCGGCTCGACGACGACGCAGGGTTGCTTACTCACGAGAAAGCAATAGTTCCTTGAAATCGTCGCCCAGAAATCGGAATTTGTGACGAAACAGGCCTGCGAGCTTGGTGTCCGCAGTCGCAAAGAAAATCTGTCGCGACCCGTTGATTGCCACATGGCGCAGGTGATCTAAGAATGACAGGACGTTGATGTCATCGACGTGCGCAACGGGATCATCAAAAATCAGTACGGGGGGGCCTGACCGAAGGCGGCCGTTCATAGCTAGAAACAGTGACAGCGCGAAGGCAGAGCGCTGACCGGTACTCATATGGTCGAGTTCCACTTGCCTCCCTGTTTGACGACGGACAATAGCAAGCGTCCCGTGTTCGATCTTCAGTTCGAACTCATTCGGCATGTGAATGCTGGCGAAGGTACGGGCAATCTCTTTGGCGTTCTCCGTGAGGATCTGCTTGGTCAACTCTCCGCCTGAGCTTTGTCGGGTCAGTGTTTCTAGGATGCACTCGGCCTCAGCCAGCCGATCAATCTTCGATTTGCCTTCGTCGATCTTGGTCGTGAGTCCTGCAACTATCCTTGTTTCTTTATCAAGTGCCGTATTGTTGGAACTCTCCTGCGCGATAGCCGTAGTGACCTTCGCTATGAGCTGCTGGGCAGAAGACAGGTTGATGATGATTTCATCGACAGTTGCGTCCGGACTGATCGTTAGGAGCGACATGAGAATCTGACGAGCGCTCAGCGCGGCCTCCATATCGGAAACCTGCTTTGTGACTACTTTTGCCAGCGCTTCAGCGCTTCCAGGAAGATCAATCGACAGACGAGCAGCCAGTGCTTCACACTCTCGCTGTACGCCATCAGATTCCTGCACTGCAATCTTGGACGCTTCTTGCGCGGCCGCGAGCGCCTCCTTGTGATCCGCTTCCAGGCTCTGCAACTGATCGATGGTTGGCGGTGCTTCCAGGCCGGAGGCTAGCAGCCTAGCGGACAGGTCTTCCAAAGAAAGCCCATCGGATTGAAGCTGTTGGATCTGGCTCTGTACCGCCTCCAGACTAGTTCGATCTCGTTCGAACAGGGCCTTATCCTGATCGATCTGAGTGAGCGCCTCGTGGACTGTCGTTGATTGCGCACGTTCGCCAAGGAATGCCCGCAAGGGTTCGAGCGTCGCTTGGGCAGAGCGAATCCCTATCAATGCTTCTTCCGCTTCTGCAATCTCTGCTTGAAACTGCGTCGCTTGCTCGGACGTGCTGCTATCGACATCGGACATCATCCGGATGAGCAGTTGACCGCCTTCAAATTCGTTGTGGCAGAGCGGACAATGATCGGGATTAGAAACGCGCTTCAGAATATCTTGGGCGGTAGATCGGAGCCGCTGCCTGAGAACGGTCAGGCTGTTCTGAGTTTTCTCCAGCGCCTGAAGAGACGATCGAGCTGTCATGAGTCGACGTTGCAACTCTGCGGCTTGCGCCTCGATGGTTGAGTTGGCTTCCTCCACTCGTTGGTCCAGCACGTGCTCGACAGCGCTTTCGTTGACGTGGGTGGCAACCAGGGCTAGCCGTGATCCACGTGTACGGACCGCGTCCTGAAGCTCCCGCGCCTCCCTGGCAAGCCGCGAAAACTCCGTGCGTGCATAGGGTAGCAGCGCCTCGATCGCCGAAATACGTTCCACTGCAGCTTGTGCTGCACGCTGCGCTTTGGCGTGCTCCAGTCTGGCAGCCCTTGCACGATCCTCCAGCGCAGTGGCGTTGACCGCCTCTTCGTTCAGGTTCGCCAATAGCTGCAGCGCACTTTGTGGATCACCGTGCAACACATTGGACGACGATTGTCGAAGAATTTCGGTTGCCGAGATAGCTTCTTGAAGGCTCTGGCGCAAGGAGGGAATGCCGCCCGCATCTTCTGGTGCCTGCAGCCATCCAGACTGCTTTAACGCGGTAAGCAGTTCGAGGAACAGACTGTCTGAGAGCTTTGGCGCATTCCTGATGCTATCGGCACGATCCTGCGCAGCCCGCTTCAATTGCGTGTTCGCTTCGTTGTCGCGACGAAGATTCTTCAATTCTTCGCGCAGTTTCTCCAACACACGGCGGAGCCGGTCAGCCAGGTTCTCGGCGGCCGCACCGAGCACAAGGCGCGTGACGTCCGCACCAATCTGATCCGAACTTGCCGATACGCTGAGATGGACCGCCGCGTCGGTATCGAGAAAATTGAACTTCCCAAAACTGTCCTGAATGCTGACCTTTTTCAGCTCGGTCTTCGCATACCAGTTCGAGTGGCGTGCTCGAAGGCGCGCCGCATCGGTAGTGGAGGACAACTTTTCCGAGGTGCCCGCCAATTCCAGCGTGATGGATGTCCGGTTCAGCACAGCGGAGGACCGGCGATTCCTTCCGCAGTAGCCGAACTCGATCGCTTCGAGCAGCGAGGTTTTACCAACCCCATTGCTGCCGACGATCAGATTGACACGTCCCAGAAGGTGATCCTTTTGCTCAGGATGGGGCCTAAAACCTGTGATCGTCAGGCGTTTTAGGAAGTGACTGGCTGCTGCCTTTTCGGCTGGCAACAGCGGCATCGGAGAAACCGGCCGCGCGGCCTTGTCCTTGGTTCCCGCTACGATGCGGCGTACAGCGTCGGGCACCGAGATGTCGTCATCGAGTACGAAGCCTAGCCCGTGCTGCTCAAGTGTTTGCGACCATGTCGTAGCCAGATCGGCAGGCATGGCGTCTGCGGGCGTCGCCGGGCTTCCTTTGGCGAGCAGCGTAGGAACGTCCTCTTCTCGGATGACCTGCTTACGAGCGTACTCCCGGTCCGCTTCGACGGCGGCCTTGACGCGGCCGAATTCGCCTCGACTTGCTTCCTCGTTGCTCGTGACGAAATAGAGGTAGTGGCTCCAGCGCAGATCCGTGGCGACCTGTGTGGAGAAGTACATCGGGGACAGAATCTCTTCTTGGTAGCGCTTGAGCGAAGGGGCGGTGGTGGACAGCCGATCATTGAGATCGAAATAGCGAATCGCATATTCGCGCGTGCCGAACCTATCCACCGCACGAAACACCCCAGGCCCAACACCTTCGAGATCAGGGTATCGGCCCCTGAGCATTGCTTCCACGCGTTGGGCGTTGATCATGGCCTGTCTTCCGCGATGTCCACCGGTGATGCGCCGGCGGGAATGTCGATGAGATTCGTGCCTTGCGGGCCGCGTGTGCCATAGCGGTCGTCCCTGCGAAAAACGACACATAGCCGGTCTTGGGCTCGTACAATTGCGTCCGTAAGTTCTTCGCCGTTTTTGCCATTTTTTATCGCAGTGTTCATTGCATGGCCGACGATGGCTTGCGTGAGTTTCTGATGGACGCTGTCTACCTCCATGTCATCTGCCTGGTCTGCGAGATAGACGAGTGCTGCAGACCCTCGCGCTCCGGCATTAGGCTCAACGTTGTGGTGGGGGGCTTCCCTCCGCCATGCGAAGCGAAAGCCATCAGCTAGATCCCGCACTGGCGCTGGCCAGGGCACATCGCGCTTGGCCAAGCCGATCGCGTCGTGCGCGCGCTGCAAGCGTGCTCTGCGGTAGGCAACACCGGGCCTTGCTGGATCAAGCTCCTGATGGACCGTTACCCGCCGAATTGATTCCTCATTTCGGTCCAGTTGGAAAGCGTCGAGCTCGTTGACGGCATACCACGTGGTCGGATTCCCGCGAGGACCAACGAGGATTTCAATGGCTCTTTCCACTGCGAGCGGGCTCGCTTGCGACACCTGCTGCAGCGGGGCCGCGATCGCCTGAAAGCCGTCCAACGCGACAGCGAAGCCATCATGGGCAATCGCGCCCGGCTCCCAGGCGTTCATGGCGGCGCTCCATGTCCAGCGCTCCTCGACCGCGACAAAGCTCTTCGGCACGATCGCTTGTTCCCCTGGGAAGAGCAGCTTTTGCTTCTGCAACTGGAGGATTTGCCCCTCGTAATTCAGAAAGAACGAATGCCATCGTTGCGCCAACAGGCTGTAGTACAGCCCTCGGCGATGCAACTCATCGATCAGGCCGTCGTCTGCGCCGAACTTTGCCGGCGGCGCGTACCAAGCGGACCCGGCAACATTGTTCCACTCCGCACACTTGCCATCGCCCTTAGCCTCCTTGATGTTGTGGGCCCAGTTGAGGCAAAGAAGCTCGACGTGATTGTTGCTGCCCACCGAACATAGACGCGCGCGATAGGCGGCGTAGTCGGCGTGAGCGGGCTTCGGGTTGAGTTGGATGTGGATCAGCAAGCAGTTGGGGTGTGCTTGCTCGATGTGGTCGGTGAAATCGAAAGCGTCGGAGCAGATGATCGACAACAGACCCATTTGTCCAGCGCCGCGGTTGAACGCATAGACGACCTGGCCGACGCAAAGCGAGGTTTGTTCGATATCGCGGTAGTCCCGGCACGCGACGGTTTTGAACTGCGCCAGCAAGAACAAAACAGGTTGTCCAGCCGCATCCTCGGCCCAGAAAACGTAGAGCAGCGGATCCACATAGCGTTTTTGTGCCACCTGTCGCCGATCAAGCGGCTCGTGATGAAACACGCACCGCCCACCCGCGTTGCAACGTTCAGCCAGCGCTTGTATTTCTGCTGGAGGAATGCTTTCGCAGCCAAGCACCCATAGGGACCCCGCAGGAGGACGATGTCGCCCCTCGATGATTTCGTCAACTACGGTCCATGGAACGCAGTATTCGGGGGCAACGGCTAAGTCCGCGTGCGCTTGAACTGCATTTGAGACAAAGCCGCTGCAGAGTGAATGGCCAAGCGCAGCGTCCGCGTGACCCACGCGCATGTCGTTTGCTTCGATAACACCTGCGGGCTGAAGAAGGAGGGCACGATAGGGTTCCCGAGCCGGATTCAGCACCTGCAACTGGGGAAGTGTCAGAGAATGCTGCCGCTGACGCAGCAGCTCTTCCACGTCGACGATAGTAATTGCCACTATGCCTCTCTCCAGTGGATGGCGCGCGTAGCTCGATGACCTATGTCGGCGGAACAAGCCGTTTGAGCACACGCGGTCTTGTTGTTTCTTCCTGTATTGCTCGATTGTAACAAGTCGTATGGATTTTGGGGCAGGCGTCAGCACCCAGGAAATACGCAGATCGTGCATCTGCTTCGCTTCGCTAGGCGTGCGTGTTGCATCCTGAGGCGGCGTGAACTCACAGGAGTCGCCATGAACTCGATGAGCCTGTTCAAGCTGATCGTCGCACCATACGGGAAGAGGCTTTCGTCGCGCCGGGCTACTCGTTTGCCGGATGTGATCCGCATCGGTGTATTGAACCGCGCCACTATCTATCGACGGGTGGCCGAAGGGCGCCCCCCACCGCCGCCTCATCTGGGCGAACATACTGTTCCAGCGAGACGTGGGATTTGCGTTCATGACCTTCTCCGGTAACTGGGCGGAATTGCCCGGAAACTGAAGGGACGCGGCGCCACGCCGCCGTCACAGGGTCGCAGACCGCGCCAGGCCGCAAGCATGCCAGACACGCGCCACCCTTGACGCGCGAGACCGACATGGCACGACGGCCGACACGCAAGGCCGCCCATTCTCCAACAGCAGACGGTGTGGAGGGAGTTGGCAAGCCCAGCGCGCAGGACCGAAGCTGGAGCGGGGGGGGCGTAAACCTCGGGGTTGTGGAAGGCCGGCGATAGCCAATCCCGTCAGGGATTAGCGGATGCCACAACCGTTACCCTCCCTGGCAACTTAGGGCTGCCTGGAAGCTGACGGGGAGCCCACAAAGGCAGCCTCGGCTGGGCTGGCCGAAAATCACCTCACGGTCTTCACAGTTTTCCGCACGGATTCGGCGTAATCCGGCCCCACCCCAATATCGCTCATCAACTGAAAAAAGGCGTCCGCGCACTCCGCCCCCCGCCCCGTCGAGCGGGCAAGCCTTCGCGCCATTTGCCGAATGGGCTCAAGGTCGCCGCTGGTAAAGTAGGCCGGGTCACCGACCGCGCGGGCCATTTCTTGCTTGATTTGGTCAGGCAGATCGGCGCCATGGATAAAGTAGCGTAGATACTTCAGAAAATTCCCGTGGCTGAATATCTCGTCCCCCAACGTACCATTGCCGGCGAATATCTCCATTCTGGATTTTTTTCCCCCGTTGTACTCGGGGTCGTCAAAATAGCGCAGGCGGTTGGCGGGAATGGCGTCGCGCCGCAACAGCATCGGCGCCAACTCTCCCGCCCTTTCACAAGAGCGGCGCAAATCATCATGTGAGCGCCAATTAAAATCTATCTCGCTCAGCAACGCCATTTCCTCGTCGGTCAATTCAATGGTTCCAAGCATTTCCCGCGCGCCGTCGTCTCGATGAACAAAAGGCATGCCATTGCCTCCGATATCCCACCAGCTCTTTAAATTCCATCCGCCCTCTGGAACAGATAAACTAAGACACGCGATCATCATACCCTCCGTGGATCGGGGCTTATGCATAAGACCACTTCCTTCCACCGACAGGATCTGTATGACAAGGTTTGGGAGACGCCACTGACGCGCCTGGCCGAGACTATCGGCGTCTCCGACGTGGCCTTGGCGAAGTCGTGCCGCAGAGCCGGCATTCCGCTTCCTGGACGTGGATACTGGGCAAAGGCTGAACGAGATCGCCCACGAAAACCGCCCCTGCCAAAGCTAAAGGACGATTACTACAAAGTCATCCACTTTCAAGTGGCCGGTGCTGATAATACCGACATACGGCCCATGACCAAGCGGGAAAGGTGCCAGCCCATCCCGGTACCCGCGCATCTCGACTCGCCGCACCCACTCGTTGCGAGAACCTTGAAGGAAGCGGCGAAAGCCAAAGATGGCGAGGGACATCTACCGCTGGAGCAAGGGCGCACGCTGGATATCCGGGTCTCCCCTGGCACGCTCGACCGGGCCGCGCGACTCCTGGACACCCTGATCAAAGCCTCTGAATCCAAGGGTCACGTCTGGCGTATCGCGGAGGATGGCCGCACAAGCGTCGCCGTGGATGGCGAAACCGTGCATATCCACCTCCACGAAAGGCTGCGGCGCCATGAGCTACCTCCGCCGCCGCCCAGGCCTCAAAGAGCGCGCGGAGCCCGCCCGTGGGAGCCAGACCTTGACGCCCTGCTCGCCTTTCGCACTCGTTACGAATGGCGCCCAACCGGGCTCTTGACCCTTGGCATCGATGGCCTCTGGTACACGCGCTCGGTCAGAAAGAACTGGAACGACACCGAGCACGGATCGCTTGACGATAAGCTCCACGAGGTGCTTGCCGGTTTCGCTCCCGCCGTCGTCGCCATCAAAGCCCACCGCGAGGAATACGAACGACGACGACAGGCCGAGGAGGAGCTGGCGGCTCGCCGACGAGAGGAGGAACAGCGCGTGGCGCACCAGCGCCATCTGCGCGCGCGGCTTGTGCGAGCCACCCAACAATGGGAGAAGGCGCAACGCCTGCGCGCATTCCGCGCGGCGGTTTCGGAGCGGCTGCGCGACTCGCCCGCAGACCAACGCGCCCGAGGAGAAGCTTGGCTGCGATGGGTTGGAGAGCAAATCGACAGGCTCGATCCCCTCCACGGCGACCTGTCCGATCTCATCGAACTCGACCCACCATCCTGCATCCCCTCCGAGCACGGCGCGCCTGGTGGCGGTGAATGGGATTGGTGGTCGATGAAACGAGGGGAACGCTAACCCAAGCGTCGTGCGAGGCCGCGCGCACCCTTCATAAAATCCGAAGGCTGGAAGGCGGGCGCGGCCATACTAACAGCTCAGCATCATCAATTCCATCGGATGGGCAAGCGCAGCGCGCAGGCTTGCTAGGGCTGGAAGCGTCATGGGATCAAAGCCGGACTGGCCACGGCGCGGCAGGCGAGCTTGACGGCGACGCACCGTGACCCTAGGTTTGATCAAGGTGGCGAACGACTGGAATCAGTGAGACGGCAGCCGCGGATGCCAGCGAGGGGTGTGCGCCTTCCCTCTATCGAGGAAAAGCGAACGCCACTCAAATCAGGTGCCGACCTCTACCACTGCGGGCACGATTTGGGCGGCGACCGCCGCATAGATGTCCTGCTCGATTTCCGGCGTTTCGATAGCGATGAGCAAGGCGTAATGCGCAGGTTGGTTGTACCGCTTGTGACCCGGCCGGGTTTTCCACCAGCCGCCCGACGGATAGACTGCGATCTGCCCACGGTTAGCCAGGTCGGCCGCTGTTCCTTCCCAGATGTCCGCGTGTAGCGAGCCGCGACGGCGCTGCACATCGCCCAGCACCCAGCCCTGGTCGGCGTTGGCGCGCGCATAGTCCGCATCCCGGGCGAGCCGATTGATACGCGCCCGGAACACAGCGTCGGTCTCCGCGCGGCGCCGCACGTCGAAGCGCAGACCATGCGACTGGTAGGAATACTTGTCCTGGAACCCACGCTCCCCCGGATTGGGCTCGATGAAATACGACAAGGTGACCCGCATCTTGACCGGCGTTTCGCCCAGCGCCAAGAGGATGTCGCGCGGCCAAGGTAAATCGTGCAGGTGCATGTCCTGTGTCTGCACTGCCGCGCTGCCTTGCCGCGTGAAGGGCTGCAGGGTGTCCTGCACCAGCAGCGTAAGCGCGTGGCGACCACTCCATAGCGCTCGCGACAGATCGGGCACGCCGTAGCCGCAGTACCGCATCAGGTTAGCAGTGCGCTGCGTGCGTGTCGCACCCACGCAATACGCCTGCAACATGGCCGGCGTCCAACGCGCGGAATGCACCATCAGCGCACGCACCGTTTCCGGCCAGAGTTCCGGATATGTCCGCATGATTTGACCCGCCATGTTGGCGGCCAGGGCGGTCGCGGCGCTGGTAGCCCACGAGACTGTCAGCAGGCGTTGCGCCGGTTCGTGGCTGGTGGTCAGCAAGGACAGGCTGGGAAAACTGCTGGCGAAATCGCCATCGCGGCCCGCGTTGCCGCCCTCGAACACCACGTCGGGCTTCCACGGCCAGTCATTGTCCCAATTCACCGACGTGCTCGAAAACGGGCTCAGGCAGCCGCGCGGCGCGATGGGTTGGTAGTGCTGCGCGTCCTGTTCCTCGATTTGCAGCTTGTCGGTATAGGCGCCGACAGTCAGCGCGTTCCAGGCCTGGCCGGGAGCCTCGATGCCGTACTCGGGACGGGCGAAGCTGCCCGGGTATCCCGCCCAGGCCTCGGTCGGCTGGATATTGCCCGCCGCGATGCAGAACAGGCGGCGCGTCTGTCCATCATTGATCCAGTCCGACGCCAAGCTGTCCACTGCGGCCGACCAAGCCGACGGCCGGCCGCGGTCGCGTCCCTGCTCGGAAGAAATCGCCAGGCAAAACACACGGCGCAAATCGGGTGCCCGGGCTTCAGGCTGGGCCACAGCGTCGATGGTCAAGCTGCCAAAGTCCTTGTCCTCATTGCCGTGGTCGGCATGCAATAGCTTGACGGACTCCAGGCGATGCGTCAGCGTGACCGGCTCGTCGTGCCCCAGGGCTTGCACCAAATCGCCATACAGCGCCAGTCCGGCCAACTCGGTGCCGTGCCCGGCGTTGTCGGCCGTTCCCCAGCCCGGATTGACCGTCAAAGTGCCCGTGTCTTCCAAGACGGATTGGGCAAGTAGCGGATGGGCGCGCGTCAGACCGGTGTCGAGCAGGCAGACAACCGGGGCATCATCGTCGGGAACGACGATGCGCGCTGCCAGGCTCTCGACCCACTCCGCCTGATCGGCGACGTTCATTTCATCGAAGAACGCGGCGGTATCGCGCGCCCGCCGGATCTCGGCCATCAAGCTCAATAACACAGGCTGCTGGAGTTGGTTGCGGGTGGCGTGCACACGCACGACGATCCGCTCGGGAAATGTGACGCTCGACCTGCTGACCTGCACACCCGCCGCCTGGGCCACCCGGCGAAAGTCATCAAGCAAAGCTGTACGGCGAGGAGAGCGCGATAACCAGACTTCCCACCAGACCGCCAGATCGGCGCTTGCCGGCAACAACTCGGGATCATCGGTCCATAGTGCCTCGAAGGCCGCAACACGGATGTTCTGAATCGCGTCGATCAAGGGACGGGAATCGAGCGCGCGCAGCCCATCATCCGATCGCCGTTCCTCGATATACGCCTGGATCTTCTTCTCGAAGAATGTCAACTTGCCTTGCGGCACCCACGCGGTGGCCAGCGTCACGCCGTCGTTTTGCTGACGGACGTTCGACAGTTCGATGCCTTGGCGGCTATCGGCTAGGCTGGCGGCAAGCAGCTCGGCATCCGCGAAACTCGCGAACTCGATATTTAGGCCGATACCCGTCTCCAGATCGGCATCATCGAAGACAGGGGCCAGGGCTTGCTCGGCCTCACGCACGGTCTGTAACTGTGCCATCAAGGCGGGGCCGTGGGTTGCCCGATCCCGATGGGGTGCGGCCGCCGTTCGTCCTCCGCTGCTCGGGGATGTGAAGCGTTCAGCGTTGCGTGTCTGGGTGGGAAAGAGATGCCGGCGGCGTTGTTCGTTGTTCTCGGCCATAAATCTCGCTATGGAATAGGGCTTAACCTACGCTGTCCACGTTCACGCATGGTCTGCCGATTCGCCAGCATCCGACGTAATCCTTGTTCATCCACGGTCTGCACGTCGTGCATGACAGCATCCTTGATGGCATCGTGGACCGCGCGAACAATGTCAGCATGACTCAAGCCCTGAGCGGCTTCGACCAGAACTTTCCAATTCATCCTTTTGGGGGTGAACCGATTCAGGCGTATCCGCAGCACTTCTTTGATCTGCGCGTCGTCCGGCAGGTGATACTCGATCACGTCGTCGAAACGGCGAAACAGAGCGTAGTCGAGGATCTCGGCATGATTCGTGGCCGCTATGATGAGACTAGCCGAATCGTCCTGCTCGATCATCATCAGAAAACTGTTCAGGATGCGCCGCACTTCGCCCACATCATTGGCCATTCCGCGCTGGCTTCCGATCGCATCGAACTCGTCGAAGAAGTAGACGCCACGCACGGCCGTGAGAGCGTCGAAGATCATGCGCAGCTTGGCGGCCGTCTCTCCCATGTACTTGGTAATCAGGCCTTCCAGGCGAACGAGAAAGAGTGGAATGCCCAGTTCGCCCGCGAGCGTGGCCGCCGTCAGCGTCTTGCCGGTACCCGGCGGTCCCACCAAGAGAATCTTGCGCCGGGGATGCAGGCCGTGGTCGCGCAGTTTGGAAAAATGCCGCTGCTCCTTGATGACCTGATGCAGACTCTCGGCGATGGACGTGTCCAGCACCATGTCGGCCAAGCGGTTCTTCGGATAACTGACCTGCAGCAGGGAAGCCAGCTCGCCCCTGGGCTTGGCAATGGGAGTCGGCGCGGCGTCCGACGCCTCAAGATGCTGCTGGGACTTGGCCGAGTCGATGAGCCTGCGCAACTCGTCGGCGAGCCGAGTGTGTCCCTGCTTGGCTTCGTGAGCCGCCAGTTGCATGGCGATGGCGTAAAAGTGCCTGTCGTCCCGATCCATGTGGGACTTCAAGAGCGCTTTCAGATGATCGCCGCTAGCCATGACTTCAATGTCGCCGATAAGAAATAGAAATACGAATGTAGATAAGGCAATCGTAGCATCGCAACGTTCGCCGTGCGATGCGGCAACGGGCCGCGTAGCGACGCTTGCTCAAATCGAAGCAGTATTCAGCCACGTGCGGCTTCGCCAATGGCCTGCGCCATCCAGCCGGGCAGCGTCGCACGCGCCGATGCCAGCGCCTGCCATTCGGACTGAGAAAGAACGCGGCGTAGCGATGCCAGCGATTCGTTGGCATGCGCCGGGCCAATCCAAGCCAGGGCGCGCACGGCTGCGCCAGCCGGCCGCGTGCCCTGCGCCAGCATCCAGTAGGGCGCGTGCTTCATCAGCACTTCCAAGCGCCCGAGCTTCAGCTTCCGGGTGCGGCCGGAAGTTAGATAAACCTCGCGAATAGGCACCTGCTGCGTCAGACCCAGGCTATTGGCGGCGCTGGCGCCATGCGGCACGACGATTTCGCCGCTCTGCGCCGCCAATGCCTCAACAACCTTCTCAGGAGCGGGTGCGCGTGAGCCGAACCGGCTGGAAACCGGGGCGGCGTACGTGCCACGCGTCACGCGCAGCAACTTGCCGGTCTTGGCTAGCCGCGAGAATGCCTGATCCACCGCCGACCGGCTGCCCAGGTGCAGGAACTCCTTGGGCGACAGCACGCCTCCCTCGGGAAGGGCTTGCGCTTGTCGCAGGATGGTTTCGGGCAGCGTATTCATGGGGCACTCTCTATGAGAGAATCAGCATACCACTTTCTGACATTATGGCGTTGACATCAATGAGTAGGCCTTAGCAGCTCCATTCGAAAAACAACTACAAATTTCGGACAATCTTGTTATGAGTCCGAAAAGCATGTACAAATATCGGACAGAGGTATTCTATGAAGGGTATCAAAGCCCAGCTCATGGCCCACATTGACGCGGCCTCTCCCAGCCGAGTGTGGGTGCCGGCCGATTTTTCTCACTTTGGCGGTCGTGACGCCGTGGACAAGGCGCTCCAACGCTTGGTTGCGGCTGGCCAGCTTCGTCGCATCGACCGTGGCCTGTACGACCGACCCAGGGTGAACAACCTGACCAAGAAGACAGCGGCCTCGGACTACCGCGCCGTGGTGGATGCGATCGCACGCCGCGACCAACTGCGCCTGCTGGTCGATGGCATGACCGCTGCCAACGACCTGGGACTGACGGACGCGGTGCCCGCACATGTCACCATCCATACCGACGCACGCCGGCGCACCATCCAGCTCGACAACCTGACCATCACATTCAAGCTCACAGCTCCGAGCCGCCTGTATTGGGCCGGTCGCCCCGCCATGCGCGTCGTACAAGCACTGCATTGGCTCAAGGACACCCTGCCTGCGGACACGCAACGTATCGCCAAGCGATTGGCCCAACTGCTCACCGATACACAAGGCGACACCATCCGCCAGGACTTGATGGCAGGTTTCAACACGCTGCCGGCATGGATGCAAGCCATTATCCGTGAACTACCTGGCTGCGATCCGCTGGCTGGAGAATCTGGCGCGCCGACGGCTGTCTCTGCCAGACGTCGCCAACGTGCCGAGGCACTGGCATGACCGCCGCCCGCCTGGGCACAGCGGTTCAGAACGTCGAAAAGGTTTTTGGGGTAGGCAAAATCACCTCTCCCGCCCTGATGTTTTGCAAGCCGTAGCATTAACCTACTTGCGAACGGAAA
The DNA here is from genome assembly GCF_900078705.1 of Bordetella ansorpii. Taxonomy (GTDB): domain Bacteria; phylum Pseudomonadota; class Gammaproteobacteria; order Burkholderiales; family Burkholderiaceae_B; genus Bordetella; species Bordetella ansorpii_A. The sequence continues at coordinate 876,123 of NZ_FKIF01000002.1, read as the reverse complement.
CCACCATTCCCTAGAATGTTCCCTCGGTATCAACCACTTTTGAAAAGGTCCTTTATCCATGCTGGCTTACGATCATTTTTCGATCGTGCCCCAGCCACCACCCCCCCTTTCCCATCCGGTTTCACCAAGTCCCGTTTTCGCCATAAAAACAAGGACTTGCAGCAGAAACCTGTCCCATTGCGTCGCATTCGGTTCCGCCGAATTTCAGGGTTTTGTTCCCTGGCGCGTTCCCTTACCGTATCCCTTGTCTTTCCAGGGTACACGGGAGCATGGCGATGAAACTCACTGCGAAAGCCATTGAACTGGCTCAGCCTGCGGACAAAGAATATATGCTGTCCGATGGGGACAAGCTCTATCTTCGCGTCCATCCGAGCGGCGGCAAGAGCTGGCTGTTCAACTATCTCAGCGTCGACGGTAGGCGGGTCAAGCTGACGCTGGGTCCCTACCCGGAGATCTCTCTGGCCGGTGCCCGAGACCTCGCGGCGGAACAGCGGCGGCACCTTGCCATGGGAAAGGATCCTCGCGTCAGAAAGCATGAAGAAACGCCAGGAAGCCGTGCGCCAGGCGCTGGCCACCTTCGAGAAGGTGGCGCGCGAGTGGCATGCTCACGCGACCGAGCTGCACGAGTGGAGCGAGAGCTACAGCCAGAAGATTCTTCGGCAGCTGGAACTGTATGCCTTTCCCAAGCTGGGGCGCCACCCCATCAATACCCTCAGCCAGATGGACGTCCTGCAATGCCTGGAGGCCGTTTCCCTCGCCGGTACCAGGGAGACCGCCATCCGGTTGCGCGAGAGCCTGCAGCGCGTCTACGCCAGGGCGGTCACCGTCGGTGTGCTGGAGCCAGGCAAGAACTTCATGGCCAAGAGCGTGGCCGACTTCAAGTTGCGCACGCCGAGGGTGAAGCACTATGCCACCATGCTCGACCCGGAGAAGATCGACAGCTTCTGCGTGATATCCGCGGCTACAAGGGCCACTACACCGTCTGCTGCGCTCTGCAGATCATGCCCTACGTGTTCCAGCGGCCCGGCCAGATACGCATGATGGAGTGGGAACAACTCGACCTGGATGCCGGCATCTGGACCTGCCCGCCGCACATCATGAAGCTGCGGGAGATTCACAAGTTCAATAATCAGACGCCGCCGCACATCGCGCCGCTGCCGCGTCAGGTCATCGAGATCCTTACCCGTTTGCACACGATCACCGGCCCGTCCGGGCCTGTGTTCAAGAGCGTATCCCGTCGGCGAGGGAAAGATGGCTTCTCTCGGTACATCTCGAACAACACGATGAACAGCGCGCTACGCGCCTTGGGCTACGACACCCAGCAGGACATCACCGGGCATGGTTTCAGGGCGATGGCCCGAACGCTGATCCGCGAAAAGCTCGGTTGGGACAGGGAACTGATCGAAAAGCACCTGGCGCATGTGTCGGATGAGGAACTGAGTGATGCCTACGACCGAACCCGCTTCATCGAACAGCGCCATGCAATGGCGCAGGCATGGGCGGACTACCTGGACCAATTGGCGGACAACAAAATACCACCGGCCCGGCGCTTCACCCCTGCGCTATTAGTCAGAAGCCCCCCTCGACATCGACGACGGCCTCTCTGCCTCGCCGCCTACGCTTCAATAGCGTACTTGGCGCACCTTGGCACCCAGGGCACTGGTAATGGTCTTGCAGGACTCAACGTCAGCCTGGGCTTGGCAAGACAACGCTATATGAGTACGACTTGAGGGAAGCATCAGTGGCGGCTACCGGCCGTCTCTATCTCTACCGATTTGACCGGCATTAGTCCTGGGGCAACGGCTTGATCACCCGCTTGCCCGCGCCGTAGGTGCGATCGCCGACGACCGCCTGTGTCTGCGTGCCGGCCAACGGGCGTAGGCATCTTCCAAGTGGTGGGCCTCGCACAGCGTAAGAAAACTCGTTGGGATTGTCCAGCGCACATCGACTGCGAAGTCGGTCTTCCACTTCGGCTACGTCGATGGTTTGCGGCGCGACTTTTACCCAGCGCTGTGTTGATACGCCCGAAGTGAGATCGATGCGAAAGTCGTCGAAAACGCTCGGTAGCTCGCGCCAGGGAAAGTAGGCGCGCTCACGGTGCAGCACTGCTTCAACGACCGGCAGTTGTCGCGTACGGCTACGCCGATATGGCCCTTGCGGGCTGGCCACCAGGGGTTGGCCCTGAACTGTCAACAATGGCGTAACGGTGGCGTGCGCAGAACTGTGGTTGTCTACAGCCCACAACCATCGCTCATTCCTTCAACTGATGGCACGTCATAGTTGCTCATGAAGACGTAGAGGCGACTAGGATGGCGCTGGAAATCATCAGGCACAGACCGGCATGGTGGTTGACTCGTTCTACAAGGAAATAAGTCGGTCGCTTCTGGCGATCTGATTGGCGCCAGGCCAAAACTATGATATTATCATTATGTTAATATCATGATGATAATATAATGTGTCTCGGCCCAAAAAGAACTCTCAAGTCAGGCACGCCATGTGCGAGCGCTTTGTTCATGCCATGGATCAATTGAAATTGACCCCTTCAGAACTGTCTCGAAAGCTGGGGTATAGCAACTCGGCTACCATTTCAAGGCTGCAGCGGGGCGAAACGTTTGTCGACGTTGAGCGGCTCTATCTACTCTCCCAACTCCGTGCTCCTGACGGCTCGAAAATTGACCTAAATTGGCTAATTACAGGGCAAAACTATTCGGACGAGTAATCGCATGACATTTAATGAAGAAAGTGACCAATCGTTGGTCGAAAGGAATGGCATAACTTATCCGAATGGAAGCGCGAAAATCATTCCTCGAGTCGAGAAGTGGTCCGCCGGCCAGCAAGGCACCGGCAACATGTTGATTCATGGAGACAATCTCGAAGTGCTCAACGATCTAGCCGATTGTTATACGGGTGCGGTGCAATGTATTTACCTTGACCCGCCGTACAACAATGGCGAAAGTTATCAGCACTATTTTGACAGCATGGGTCACGAGCAGTGGTTGTCTGCTGTAACTGATCGACTCAAGAAAGCTAGACCGTTGCTCGCAGAAACGGGGAGTGTCTGGATATCTATTGATGATTCAGAGTTGCATTATCTTAAGGTCGCCGCCGATGGTGTGTTTGGGCGAGAAAATTTCGTGGGAACCATCATCTGGGAGCGTCGCACGACTCGTGAGAATAGGCGCATGCTTTCCATGAATCACGAATATTTGCTAGTTTACGCAAAAAATTTACCTACTTGGGAACGGCACAGAAACACCCTTCCTCTTACTGAGAGCGTAACACTGAGATATCAAAACCCGGACGCCGACCCGAGGGGACCGTGGCAATCTGTATCCGCGAATGTGCAAGATGGGCATGCCACACCGCAACAATTTTATTCAATAAAATCACCTCGCGGTCTCGTCCACAATCCCCCAAAAGGAAGATGCTGGGTATATGCTCAACCCAAAATGTTGCAGGAGATTGCAAAAAACAACATCTGGTTTGGTAAGGACGGGTTGGGTGTGCCAAGAATAAAACGGTTTTTATGCGATCGAAAAGACGGTCTCACACCGGAAACTTTGTGGCGAGCTGAAGAGGTGGGGACGACCAGTAGTGCAAAAAAACACCTCGTGGAATTGTTCAATTCCAAGACCTTATTCGACACGCCTAAGCCAGAGGCACTTTTACATAGAATACTGCATATTGCTACGAATCCGGGGGATTTGGTAGTCGATGCATATTTGGGCTCTGGTACAACGGCCGCTGTCGCCCACAAAATGGGGCGCCAATACATCGGCATCGAGAACGGCGAGCATATAAAGACGCACTGCGCCTACAGGCTGAAGAAAGTAATTGCGGGCGAGACCGGAGGCATCTCTGGGCTAGTCGGATGGGCGGGCGGGGGCGGATACGATTTCTTCAAACATACTCGTTCGAGTCGGAACAATGCTGCCTAGTGCTTTCCGTCCGATTTATTATTTAGGGTGTAAAACGGAGTTCTCGGAGTCAATCAAGGCTGCAATCGACCACGTGGATCCTAGCGGGGGGAGGCTGGGCGATCTGTTCGCGGGAACCGGTGCTGTCGCTGCGGCACTTGCCGCTACCCGCGAGGTCGTAACAGTGGACATCCAAGAGTATTCCCGCGTGCTTTGCTCCGCGGTGCTCAATCCGAGGTTGAAAATTGAGAATATAAAGAAAATTCTTTCGGATGTGCAGACCGATGAGCGCACACAACGACTGTATTGGTGTTTCGAGCCACTAATTACGTATGAAAACTTCGCAATTAAGCGTGCACAAGAGGGGCAAGCGGAAGCGCTAATTGAATTAATTGAATCTTGGCCGATTGCCGCAATCAATGAATTTTACAATTCGGCCTCTATACTCGATGAAAAGCATCGTGAAGTAATTAATCGGCTGAAAGAAGCTCGGCTTTGGGATTCGCCAGATTCCACGGTTTCCCGGCTTTTTGGCGGTGTTTATTTTTCATATGAGCAATCAGTTGCCCTTGACTCGATACTTGTGCGAGCCAATTCGGGAGGGGACGATCAACGAGATACGCTGGTGGCAGCAGCTCTTAGTACGGCTAGTGCGCTCGTTAATACTGTTGGTAAGCATTTCGCACAGCCGCTACGTCCTCGGCACAAGTCTGGTCTAGTGAAATCTAGCACCGTTCGCGTCGCTTGCCGAGATAGGACTTTAGACGCGCTGCGAACATACGAAAGTTGGTTGGGCAAATATGCCGGCCTGTGCCCTGCCGTTGGTCGCTCTTTATCCGTTCGACAAGATTATTTGGGGAGCATTGATCAACTGGGTTCTTCACTGTCTGTCCTTTATGCAGACCCACCTTACACACGCGACCATTACAGCCGCTTCTATCACGTGCTCGAAACGATGTGCCTGCGCGACAATCCGACTTATTCGGAAGTAAAAAAAGGCGACGTTGTGGCAGTGAGCCGAGGCTTATATCGTGAGGACCGGCATCAATCGGATTTTTGTGTGAGAAGTCTTGCCCCAGCAGCTTTCGATAGACTTTTTGAAAAAGCCCAGGGTCATAATTTACCTTTAGTCTTATCCTATTCTCCACACGAGGCTGGCGATGGGACTCACCCTCGAGTGGTTTCTATGAACCAAATCATGGAGATAGCGCGAAAGCACTACCAGCGCGTGGAAATCGAATCAATTGTAGGATCGACGCATAATATCCTGAATCGAAGTAGTCTTAAGCTAAAAACGCGCGAGCACGCCGAGGTTATTCTGAAATGCTTCCTGTAAGAGGCGGCATCAGGGCGCCAGTGTTGCTGTAGTAACCGGAAGGAGGTTGACGGGCGCTGCCGGCCACGACGCACGTAATTCATCGCCAGTGACTCGCTTCTCGCGCATAAACCGCCTGCCGCGTCCAATAGCACCGAGAAGGTTGCTCAATTGGGTATGGGCAGGTGAATCTACCGGAACTATGGTGTATCGGAAGGAACGTCTGTCGAGTTTGGTTGCGACTAAAATAAGGCGGCCATCATCGGCGCCGATCTGGTAAGGAAATCCAGCCATGGCGCGGAGTTCCAAGCGATAATTCTGGCTTTCGTTCGTAAACAATCGGATTTTTTCTGTCTGTCCGAGGTGATTTTCTAACGAAACGTGTTGAAGTAGCACATCCTTAGCCACGCCCGCAAATCCAAAAAATTGCGATAGCGCGGTTTTCCCAACATCTGCTTGGCCTGGCCGGTTTTTGGGAAGCTCGCGGACAAGGATATCCAGCACCTCGAAGGTTTCGTCATCCACAGGAACAGGTGCAGCGCCCCTCCCCGCACCTGGCAACCTGCCACTCGAATACCGCACGAGGCCATTGGCCATCGCACGAGCCCTAACCTGCTCATCGTTCAGCAACCGAAGATTTTGAGCTGTTCTTTGCGTGGCGGACCAATCACGAAGCTCCTGCACCGTGGAGCGTGCTGCGGCCCCGTGCAGCACATGAACACCGAATGCTTCCCAATTGCCAGGAGCTTGTGCGGCGGCGGAGACGATACCAAGCCCCCTCGTCGTCAGATTGCCCGACCCTGCTATCAACCGTACCTCATCGCCATGACGAAACCACACAAATTTTGGATGAAACGTGCTGGCTGGATGTTCATGGATAAACACTTCTGCGGTCAGTGCGCTGCGAGAGCGAGTGCGCGTACCTTCTATGCAAAGCAGTGCTTCAGCGTTGGTAATCGCATCGATTCCTACCACGAGGTGGAAGGGCTTCCGTTGTCGAAGCATGTCCGCTACGCCTGGGACTTGAAAAAATGCATCGACGCCACCGGAAGAGGCGAAAGCGAACATCGCTGCGCCTTCGTCTGCACCATTGGCAGCCCTCTCAATCGCGTCAAGGAATGCGGCGCTTCCCGGCTGCTGAAAACAAAACGAATGCATACTCCCTCTCTCCGAGTCGCTCGGTGTCAAATTTTAATGGGGCCGCTCCAACCGCCTACAAGCCGATACCCAAACATGCAGTTTCGGGTGTTCTTGCTCAGCTCGGGGGGCTTTGACGGTAGCCCGCTTCGCTACATTAGTACATTTTGCAATACTTTGGGGCTTTGCGGTTCGATCACTTCCGCTTGCTTGCCGGGACTCCGTCCCTAAACTGTTCCCCTAACTCCGCTGGCTTTTGAAAAAGTTCAATGTTTATGCTGGTTCCCAAGCCTTTTGGGATCGTGCCCCAGACAAAGAATTCGATGCCCAGCCCTAAGAGCTGGGCATTTTCATTTGTGCCTCAAGGACTTAGGTGAGAAATCTCACCCATTAGCGTCTCAAGCCGTACCGTTACATCCCACGTTCGGTTGTAGCCCAACCTGTACCCAAGAATGGTTTCGTAGAAAACGGAAGGCGGTCTGCGTACCCCGTCTGTGTCAGCGCAAGGGTACAACCTGCTGCGATTCTTCGAGCAAGTCGCTTTCAGCATCATGGTCCGCAACGGTGATGGCCATCTGAAGAACTATGGTGTGCTGTACCGTTCGGCCAGCGAGGCCTGGTTGGCTCCCATGTTCGACGTCGTAACGACCGCAGTCTATCGGTATGCCCGCTACGACGGGGGGCCAGAACTGGAAGACAGGACGATGGCGCTGAAGCTTTTTGCCGGCAAGCACCAGACGAAGACCTATCCCACTGAAGACGAGTTGCTGCGGTTCGGCAGCAAGGTATGCGGGGTCAGCAATCCTCGCGAAGTGCTGCGCCGCATCGGTGAAGGCATGTCCGCCGCCATGCGCCAGGCGCAAGGCGATGAACGCATCCCCCGGGCACTGCGTACTGATATGGCCCGGGCCTGGCAGATGTCAGCCTGAAGCTTGGGCACACAATGGGCGGGGTAGCATCGCAGCCCTCCTTGCGTCGATCAGTGCGCCATCTCCAGCGCCCCCACCCGGCCGCCATACCCCACCTGCCCCGCCGACACCTCGATCACCTGCCCCGACGCCAGCTTGAAGATCGCCACGGCCGCGCGCAGCTTCTCCGCCTGCATCTCCAGCGACGACGCCGCCGCCGACGCCTCTTCCACCAGCGCCGCGTTCTGCTGTGTCACCGCATCCATCTGCGACACGGCCTGATTCACCTGCTGGATCCCGGCCGACTGCTCTGCCGACGCCGACGAAATCTCGGCAATGATGGTGCTGACGCGATGCACGGCGGTCACGATCTCGCGCATGGTGGCGCCGGCGCTTTCCACCTGGCCCGCGCCCTGCCGAACCTTGCCGTTGGAGTCGTCGATCAGCGACTTGATCTCCTTGGCGGCCTGCGCGCTGCGCTGCGCCAGCCCGCGCACTTCCGATGCCACCACGGCGAAGCCCTTGCCCTGCTCGCCGGCGCGCGCGGCTTCCACCGCCGCGTTCAGCGCCAGGATGTTGGTCTGGAACGCGATGCTGTCGATCACGCCGACGATCTCGGCAATGCGGCGCGAGCTGTCGGAGATCGCCTGCATGGTGGTGACCACCTCGTCGACCACGTCGCCGCCCCGCTGCGCCACGTCGGAAGCTTCCTTGGCGAGCTGGTTGGCGCCGCGCGAATTCTCGGCGTTCTGGTGCACCGTGGACGCGAGCTCTTCCATGCTGGCGGCGGTCTCTTCCAGGGACGCGGCCTGTTCTTCCGTACGGGAAGACAGGTCGGCGTTGCCCGCGGCGATCTCGCGCGAACCGGTGTGGATCTGCTCCACGCCGTCACGCACACTGGACACGGTGCGGATGAGGCCGTCCTGCATGCTCTTGACGGCGGCGAACAGCACGCCGATCTCGTTCTTCGAGGCCGCCACGATACGGCCGGTCAGGTCGCCGGCAGCGATGCGTTCGAAGATATGCGCGGCCTCGCGCAACGGCTTGAAGACGCGGCTGTTGAACAGGGAGAGCATGCCCGCCATCAGCAGCAGCACCACCATGCCGCCCACGGCCAGGGCGATCACCGCACGCTCGATGGTGGCGGAAGCATCGTCCGATATCTGCGCACCCACCTTGCTGGCATAGTCGACGTAGTCCAGCAGGCTCTTGGTGAACGCCGTCCCCATCGGCGTGACCTTCTGGTCGTTGATCGTCATGGTCCGCTGCAGGTCGCCGGCCAATGCGGCGGCGATCATCGGGTCGTAGGCCTCCTTGCGGTAAGCCTCGTAGGAACTGATCATTTCGCGATAAAGCGGGCCACCCTCGGCGGACGTATCGGGATGCGCCCGCAGCTTCCTGACGTACGAGTCGGCACGCTCGTTGTAGGGAATGGCGCGCTGGGCGATTGTCCTGGCGTCTTCGATGGCGCCGTCTTTCATGCGCGCGATGGCGTTAAGGGCCGACAGCCGCGCGCGCAGCAAATCACTGGCCAGGCGGTGCGCCTGGTCGCCGCGCACGACGTTGTTGTCCAGCAGCTCCTGGATCGCTACCCGATTGGTTTCCAGCATGCGGTAGCCGGCGATGCCGGTCGCCAGGAACAGCATAAAACAGATACCCAGCGCCCACATCAGGAGGGCGCGAATGCTCAGATTGGTAAACATGGATCTCAGGCTCGCCGTGCACGAACCTGCTGCTCCCCGCAGATTCATGAAAAAGACAAAAATATGACTGTTATGACGTCATTAACGACCTGCCCCGGGGACAACTTAACGATGTTGGGGAAAGATCGTGAGTTTTGCCGACATATGCAGAGTATTGCGCCTTGGCGGCACCTATATCGGCAATCTTTGCGATCGTCCTACCGCAGCCTGAACGGCGGCCCTGCGCGGATGATCCTCGGGGCAATCCCCCAGGCGCGTGATTATCTGGGCCCGGCGGTTTCCGGCTCGCCATCGCCTGCGCGCTTCTGCACGAATGCGCGGCACGAACGACACAGGCCAGGCTGGCGATCCGAAGACCGATGTCTTCACGACGTGGGACGCCCTGTGCGCCGACTGCAGCGCGTTGCTGGAACCCGTGGCGGACGGCTATCCCGTGCGCTATCGCACGCGCGGGTTTCCCAGCGAGGAACATCGCGCGCTTGCCCGCCGCGAATCGACGCCAGCCGGCAAGATGCAAAAAGCCCAGCGTCCAACCACGCTGGGCTTTTGCCCTGCAGCACGGCACGGCGCGTTATTCGATATCCCAGCGCGCCACCACCGTGAACCAGATCGGAGACGAACGCTTGAAGCGCTCGGCGCCGTGTTCGGCATCTTCCTGGGGCAGCAGCGACGGCACGGTCTCGGGCTTGGCCTTCGGGCCGGTACGGAACGTGCGCTTCTGCACCGACAAGCGGGCCGGCGCCGAGATGATCTTGGCATGATGCTCGGGCAGCGCGGGCGCGGTCGCTTCCACGCTGGCGCGCATCGCCTTGCCGATTTCCTGCGTATCGTCGCCCAGGTAAGACAGGTTGGCGTAGCTGGCCAGGTACGTGCCCGCGACGAAATCGGCGAAGCTGTCGTACTCGATGTCGTTCTCGTCATCGTCGTGCCAGACCATGGACACGCCCTGGCGGCCATCGGCCAGGCGCACCAGGCAGTACGCGTCGCCCGCGCCGCTTTGGGCGAAGGGAAAGAAACGGATGCCGTCCTGCGCCTCGGGGTTCAGCCACTCGTCGACGAGCTGCTGGCATTGCTGCGGCAAGATCCACTCGAAGTCGTAGACATCCGCCATCGCCGGCGTCTGGGCATCGGCGTGGGCCACGCCCTCGCGATACCAGGCCGCCAGTTCGGGCGGCAACTCGAAGCCGGCCTTTTGAGCGATGTCGGTGAACGATTTGAGCAGATCCATGCGTGACTCCAGAAAAAGATTCCCGCATTCTAGCCAGCCCACGGCCGGGGATTGGGTGACAGAGTTCAGACAAATCGAAACAAGGCGGCTTTCCATCCTCTCATTTTCGGCAATGCCGGCCGCCATCGGCGGCCCCGGGCAGCGCTCGCATCACGCACGGCGGGCGGTCTCGACGTGTGCTCGCACGATCTTGCGCAACCGTTCCCTGCCCTGCTTGCGCCTGGCCCACCACAGATACAGGCCACTGGCCAACACGATGATCGCAGCCAGATCCAGCGCGGCCCAGATGAGCTTCAACGGCATGCCCGCGTAGTCGCCATAATGCAGCGGCCGCGAGAACTGCAACGCGCGCATATACCAAGGCATCTCCAGCACGGCGCTCACTTGGCCGGTGCGGGCATCCACCAAGACCGCGTCGAACAGATGCTCGGCCAGCGGGGTCTCGCCCTTGGCCCACAGCAGATAATGGTGCGGCACACCATAGGCCTGACGGGGATACATCAGTTCCTCGACCACCCGGCCCGGCGCCGCGGCCCGCGCCACGGCGTACACGTCCTGCACCGGCGCCATCTGCCCGGGTTGCGGGACGGGGCCATCCCGCCATGCCGCCACCGCGGGCCGCACGTCAGTGGATATCCACAGCCTGAACAACGGCACCGCCAACTCGTGCAGCGCCCCCGTCGCGCCCATCATCAAGGTCCACACCAGCGCCACGATGCCCAGCAGGTTATGCAGGTCCAGCCATTTGATGCGCGCGGACTTGCCGGCGCGCACCGTGCCGAACGGCAGTTTCTGCATGAACGGGCCGTACAGCACGACGCCCGACACCACCGCGGCCACCAGCAGCAGGGCCATGAAACCCATGAACAACTGCCCAGGCAGCCGCGCATACAGGTCGATGTGCAGGCGCACCATGACCACCATCACCCGCTCGGCCAGGCTGCCCCGCGGCTGCGACGCGTCGGACTCATCCAGCAAGGCGCCCGTGCGCCGGTCGAACACCAGGCGCCGCTGGCTGGGCTGCCCATCGGCCAACGCCTGCGGCAGCGCCTGCATCTCGAACACCACCCTGGGCTCGCGGCGCCCGTCGAACACCGCGGTGAAGCGATAGCCGGGATGCCGGCGCGCCGCCTCGCCAGCCAGGACCCCCAGCGCCACCTCGGGATGATCCGGCACGGCCCGCGCGAGCGCGTGCCGCCCGTCCAGCCAGCCGACGATCTCGTCACGGAAAATCAGCGGCAGGCCGGACAGGCACGCGGCCAGCATGAACAGCGTGCAGACCAGGCTGGTCCATTTGTGCACGGCGTACCAGGTCCTGATACGCGCGGCCCGTTGCGCCACCGCTCAGAAGTCCGCGGACACCGACAGCAGGAAGGTGCGCGGCGCGGCCACCGTCAGGCCCTCACGCGCGGCGGACAGCCAGTAGTCCTTGTTGAACACGTTCTCGACGGTGGCGCGGAACACCATGGGCGTGCCGGCGATCCTGGTCGCGTAGCGCGCGCCCACGTCGACACGCGTCCAGCCCGGCAAGGACTGGGTGTTGCCCGCGTCGACATACTGGCGGCTGGTGCGCAGCATGCGCGTGGTCAGCGTCAGGCCGTCGACGAAGGGCGTATCCCATTCCACCGCGGCGTTGAACTGGAACCTGGGCACGGCGGGCGCCCAGTTGCCGTCGTTGACGCCCCCTTCGGTGCGGGTCAGGCGGCCATCGGTGTAGGCCATGCCGCCCAACAGGCGCAGGCTGCGGGTGACTTCGCCCTGCACCAGGAATTCCAGGCCGCGATTGCGCTGGCGGCCATCGGCCACGTAACGCATCGATCCGGCATCCAGATAGGCGCTGGGCCGCTCGATGTGGAAGGCGCTGAGGGTGGTGGCGAAGCTGCCGAAGTCGTACTTCGCGCCGATCTCGTACTGCTTGGACTTGGCGGGCGCAAAGGTCTCGCCGGCATTGACGGTGCCCGCCGGGGCCGTGGCGCCCTGGCTGAGGCCCTGGATGTAGTTGCCGTACAGCGACAGCCGCTGGACGGGCCTGACCGTCAGCGCGAAGGCGGGCGTATAGGCGCCCTCGCCATAGTCGGTGGTGCGCGCATTGGTGTCCGCGTTGAAGTTGACGATCTGCACGCGCTGGCGGCGGATGCCCGCGGTCAGTTGCACGGACTTGTCCAGCAGCGACACCGTGTCGGCCAGCGCCACGCTGTAGAGGCGCGAGTCGCTGGTCTTGCCCAGGCTGGAAGGCTTGGCGATATCGGGCTTGGCCAGGTCCACGGGGTCGTACAGATCCGAGAAGACCGTGGCCGAGCGCACCCGCTTGGACTCGTAGTCGATGGCCAGCGCACTGGCCGACAGCGAGGGCTCGTGCATGACCGGCCCCGTGCGCAGCTTGCCGCGCACGCCGACCTCGGCGGTGCGGCTGACCAGCGACTCGCCCAGGCGCGAGGGCACCGCGCCGATCATGCCGTCGCCGTCGAGCATCAGCCAGCTGGTCTGCAGGCTGTCGAAGTCGTGGCGGCGGCCGCCCACGGCGCCGTACACCGTCCAGTCATGGGTGACGTCGTACTCGGCGCGCACCATGCCGGACCACTCCTGGGCCTTCCAGTACGTCCAGCGTGGGAAGAAGTTGCGGCTGGCGTCGGGCGCACGGCCGATGGGCGTGCCGGCGCCGGGCGGAAACAGCAGGCCGCTGCGGGCATCGGTCACGCGATTCTGGTAGTTCAGGTCGCCCTCGATGCGAAAACGGTCGGCGCGATAGTCCACGCCCAGCGCGAAGGCGCCCAGGTCTTCCTTGCCATGGTCGATGTTCATGCCGCCGCCGGCGCGCTGCACGTTCAGGCGCACGCCCAGTTCCTGCTCGTCGCCGAAGCGGCGGCCCATGTCGGCATGGACGCCGAAATGGCTGTCTTCCATGTACGACAGCGTGACGCGGTTCAGCGGCTCGGCGCCGGCGCGCTTGGGCACCAGGTTGATGGAGCCGCCCACCGAACCATAGGGCGCCATGCCGTTGAGCAGCGCGTTGGGGCCGCGCAGCACCTCGACGCGCTCGATGCCGATCAGCGAGCTGGCGTTGCGCGGCGACACGCCGTACAGGCCGTTGTACGAGACGTCGTAATTGAACAGCGTGAAGCCACGTATGTTGAATTCGTCCCGGCCCGCGCCGCGCGCATAGGTGTTGCGCACCGAGGGATCGTTGACCAGTACGTCGCCGATGTTCTGCGCCTGCTGGTCTTCGATCAGCTTGGCGGTGTACTGCGTGGCGCTGAAGGGCGTATCCAGGAAATCCTTGTTGCCCAGCAGGCCGACGCTGCCGCCGCTGGCGACCTGGCCGCCGGCGTAGTCGGGCGAACGCGCCCCATCGGTGGCCGCGCCCGTGACCTGCACGGCGGGCAACAGCGTGACCGGCGACGATCCCTGCACTGCCCGCAGGACATAGCCGCCATTGGGTTGGCGCACGGCCTCCAGGGTGGATTGCGCCAGCAGCGCGCGCAGCGCCTGGGGCACGGAATAGCTGCCGCGCAGGCCCTGGGTCTGCAGGCCGTCGGTCTGGCTGGTGGAGAACGACAGCAGGATGCCGGCATCGCGGCCGAAACGGTTGAGCGCCTGCGTGAGCGGGCCCGCGGGCACGTCGTAGGCGCGCATGGCATCGGCCGGCCGGGTCTGCGCGGCGCCGGCCGGAAGCGCCAGCGTGGCCGTGGCGGCCAAGGCGCCCTGCACGATGGCCTGGCTCAGGCGGGTGAGATGAATGCCTGCGGCGGCGCCGCGGCGCTGGCCGGGCCTGGATCGATCCATGGTGCGGTTTCCCCTCGATAGCTGGATGAACGGTCTCTACCTTCCATGCCGCTCGGGAAACGAAAAGGGATCAATCCGGGCAGAAATAATTTCTTGCCTTCGCATCAGGCGCCGCGCTGGGCAGGCTTCACCGTCACCCAATACCGGGTGGTGAACTGCACGCGTACCGGCAGGGTGGCCGCCAGCATGTCCAGGATGCGGTCGGTATCGGACAAGGGATAGGTGCCGCTCACGCGCAGCGCGGCCACGGCAGGATCGCAGTCCACCCAGCCGCGCCGGTACTGCGACAGGCGCGACAGGAACCCCTGCAGGGGCATGTCCCGCGCCACGATCATGCCTTGCAGCCAGGCCAGGTCGCCGTCGTCGGCAAGCCCGTCCTGCACGGCCACGTCCCGGTTGAAATAGCCCCGCTGGCCGGCGTACAGGATCAGCGGCCGGTCATCGCCTCGAACCGGCCGGATTTCGACGGCGCCGTCGAAGACGGCCACCTGGCAGTCGCCGTCCTCGCTCCTGTCCGGCAGGTGCAGGCAGAAGCGCGTGCCCAGCGCGCGCAACCGGCCTTGCGGGGTGTCCACCAGGAAAGGCCTGGCGCGGCCGGACTCGGCATCGCCAAGCGGATCCTGCGACGTCGTGACCAGGATTTCACCTGCCAGCAATCGCACCACGCGCGCCTGCGCGCTGAAATGCACGTCGATGGCCGAGCCGGCATTCATCTGCACCAGGGTGCCGTCCGCCAGCCGGACCTCGGCACGCTCGCCGATCCCCGTGCTGCGGTCCGCCGTCCATGGCCGCCAGGGCGTGGCGTCGTCCAGCCACCAGGCGGTCCCGCCCACCACGAAAAGGCCGGCCAGGGCCTTCACCGCGCGGCGGCGCCCTTCCCGGTTCGGCGCGGCCAGCGCCGCGTGCGCCAGCGGCGACGGCAGGCCCGCCAGGCGGCTGCCGAACGACTCGATGCGCTGCCAGGCGCGTTCATGATCGGGATGGCCCTCGCGCCATTGGCGCCAGCGCGCCAGCGTGTCATCGGTGGCGTCGTCGGATTGCAGCGCGACCACCCAGTTCGCCGCCTGCCGCCGTACGTGCGGAGGGATGGGCATATCGATACCGGAGGGCTGGGCGGTGGCGGGCATGGCGCTATGCGAAGCAGCAGTGTTCCACGGCGCGGGACAGGTGGCGCTTGACGGTGGGCACGGAGATCCCCAGCCGCTGGGCGATCTCGCTCTGTTTCAGCCCGTCCAGTTGCGACATCAGGAAAACCTGGCGCACCGCCTGGGGCAAGCCGTCCAGGATGCGGTCGATCTCGACAAGGGTCTCGATCAGGACGGCGCGCGTCTCCGGCGACGGCGCGTGGGCCTCGGGCTGCAACGCCAAGGCTTCCAGGTAGGCCTGCTCGATACGCTGGCGACGCCATAGATCCATCATCAGGCCATTGGCGATGGTGGTCAGCAGCGCGCGCGGCTCGCGGATGGCGGGCGCGGCCTCCTTGGACAGAAGACGCACGAAGGTATCGTGGGCCAGATCGGCGGCCACGAACGCGTCCCCCAACTTGCGGGACAGCCATCCTCTCAACCAACCGTGATGGGCGGTATAGAGAACCTCGATGTCTTGCTGGAACGCCAACTTGCCGGCCACGATCTTTCCACGCTCGGAGGCCGGATGGCGGCCAGGAAAATGAGAATCGTTGGCATTATAAGGAATGATGCGCCCGGGAGAAGCCCCGACGGCAGCCTCGTTTGCCCGTATTGGCGGACGGGGGAGTCCCGGCCGGCCCCGCCGGTCATTGGCGGAACCGCTGCGCCGCCCGGGCGATCACCCGCAGCTTGTCCTGCGCGACCTGGGTGGAACAGATCGGGTTGTCCGCGAAGGTGGCGAAGCCGCAATCGGGATGCAGCAGCAACCTGTCGCGGCCGAACAACGCAATGCCGCGCTCGATACGGGCGGCGACGGCATCCTCGGTCTCGATGGCCTGATCCTTCTGGTTGACCACGCCGATACCGATGCGGGCATGATCCGGCAGCGCCTTCAGCATGGCCACGTCGCCCGCGCGCGGCGTGCACATCTCCAGCAGATAGGCGCCCACTTTCACCTGCGCCAGCATGGGCAAGAGCGGCGCGTAGTCGCCCGACAAGGCCACGCTTTCGTCGGGCGTCCAGTTGCCGCGGCACACGTGCAGGGCCGTGCGGTCCATCGGCATGCCGTCCAGCACGGCGTTCAGCAGGTCGCGCGCGAAATCCAGTTCCTGGTCGGGCGCCAGCGATTCGGACAAGGCGCCGCACATGAAGCTGCGCTTGTTCTTGGCGCCCGAAAACACCACCTCGGACAGCACGGGCTCGTCCAGCTGCACCAGCGAGGCGCCGGCATCCAGCAGCTCGGCCAGTTCCTCGCGCAGCACGCGCACCACGTCGGCCGCCAGTGCCTCGCGGCTGCCGTAGGCACGGTCGGAGATGCACTCCATCCACATCGTGCGGGTCAGCAGATACGGGCCCGGCAGCGCGACCTTCACCGGCTTGCCGGTGACCGAGCGCGCGAAATCCACCTCGTGCGCCACCAGCGGGCGCGAGCGCGACAGGCGGCCGAAGACGGCCGGATGCCGCACGTCGCCGGCCGGGATGTCCAGCGCGCGCAGTTCGGCGGCGAACGCTTCCGGATCGTCGACCAGCGGCAGCAGGTCGGTCAGCGGAATCAGCTGGCAGTTGTCCAGGCGCGAGGCCACGAAGCTGGCGTAGCTGTCGCGCCGCTGCTCGCCGTCGGTGACCAGGTCCACGCCCGCCTTCTCCTGCGCGGAGATGGCCAGGCGCACGGCGTCGTCGGCGGTCTCATGGAACGCGGTCTCGGGCAGGCGGCCCTCGACGTGGGCATGCATGGCGTCGATCATCCAGCGCGGACGCGGCCAACTGCCCATGCCGGTCACCGCCAAGGCCGGCACGGGCGCGGCCGCGACGGGCTGGCGGCGCTCGCGCGGCGTGGCCTGCCCGGATGGCTGGACGGACACCGCGGCAGGCACGGTGGGCGCGGCATCGCGTTCGGCCAGCCTGCCCTTGCACACCAGGAAACTGCGCTGGCCGTTGTGCCTGGTCCACGAGACCAGCTCATTGCCGGTCAGGCGGCACCAGGCGGGCAGGTCCTCATCGACCGAGATCTCGCGCGACTGGATTTCGAGCAAGCCGCCACGCGGCAGCGGATCGATGTGCCTGCGGATCAGCAGCAGCAGGCCATTGCCGCAATCGAGATCGCCGCCGTCGAAGCTGACATCGGGCGAGAGGCTATGCGAGGTGACGGGTTCCATGTCGATGCTCCTGTGCGCCTACGACCGGCGGCGGCGGCCCCACTCGAAGCCCACGCCCAGGCAGGCCAGGGCGAGGATGGCGATGACGATGATCAGCGAGGGCGACAGGCCGCCGCCGGATTGCGCGGCGGGCGCCGTGGCGGGCGCCGCTGCCGGCGCAGGGGTGGCGGGCACGGCGGCCGCGCCGGTGTCGGCGCGCTGCGCGGCGGCATAGGTGCGGGCCAGCATGGCCCGGCCCACGTCGAACAGGATGGCCTGGCCGGCCACGCGGCCCTGCCCCAGCACCAGATCGACGTTGGTCACGTCGGGACCGCCCAGGTTGATCGAACGCGCGCCGTCACGGTCCTGCACGTGCCAGCCGGTGACCTTGCCATCGGCCACGGAGTCGACCACGACCTTGAAATAGCCCTCCGGACCGGAATAGGACTCGCCCGGTTTCAGGCGGATCTCTTCCTTGTTGACCAGCATGAAGCCGAACTCGTGGCCCGTGGGGCAGCCCACCGGGTAGCCCGTGAACCGGGCGTCATGCACGTAGTCCTGGCCGTAGCGCACGCTGAACGCCTTGCCGTAGACCTTGAGATTGGCGCGGTCGCCCTCGAAGGCGGTGGGCCAGGGCGACAGGAAGGCCACCATGTCGCCATCCTCGAACACCAGGGCCTTGCGGGCCTCGGTATCCTCGATCAGGCGTTCGGGCCGGATGGGGCCCAGCGTGCGCGAGGCCGTCACCTTGCCGTCCTGCAGCACTTCCAGGCTGACCGTACCCTTGGCCGCGTCCACGGCGGCCACCCGCACGGTGCGCGCGCCGACCTGCCATTGCTCGCCGGCAGCCGCCAGGCCCTTGTGGACGGTTTCCTCGGCATACACCATGCGATCGGTGCGCACGCCGCTCAGCCAGTCGAACACCATCTGCCTCGGGGTGACTTCACGCGCCTGGCCCTGGTTGTACAACTGGTTGAAGCGCGTGCCCCACCAGTTGGTCTGGCTGGCCGACAGGATGGGATTGCCGAACGCCCACTCCCAGTCGGTGCCCGAGATGCTGCGCACGTGCAGCGCGTGGTTGGTCGTGGTTTCGTGGCCGACCGTCGCGTAGTAGTGATAGACCTGCCCGCCCACGGCCACGCTGCCGCCGGCCGGGATGGTGACGTTCTCCTGCACCTCGATCGACATGTCGTAGTCGATGTAGGTGGTCATGCGGCCCAGTACCGGCACCTGCTCGCCGCGCAGGGCCACCTCGCCGCCCCAGGTGTCTTCCAGGTAGTACAGGCCGCCCGCGGGAATCACGACCTCGCCGTTCTCGACCCGGCTCTGGCGGATGAACACGCCGTCGTACTTGGGAATCTTGCGGCCGAAGTCGTCGGTGACCATGCGGTACTGCGGCAGGCCGGGCAGGCCCGGCACGTAGGCCGGCTTGACCGGACGGTCCGCGATCAGAGAGAACGGCGGCGGGGCCTTCGTCTCGGGCGCGATGGGATGCGCCAGCGGCATGCCGGGATGCGCCGGCGTCAGGATGGTGGCGTAGTCGGCCGCGGCGACAGCCGATGCCGCGTGCAGACAGGCCAGTGCGGCGGCAACGGCGGCGAAACGGGTTTTCATGCGTAATCCTTTTGTGATTCTCAAGCCTGCGCCGCGGGCTGCGAACCCGGCTGGCGCGGCGGCAAAGCGCAGGCGCTGGCGCGCCGCGACAGGAACAGCACGCCCCACCCCGTCAGCAACAGCGTATTCAGGGCGATGAGCGATTTGGGCACGTCGGCCAGGAAGCCGCCCGCGATGCCCAGCCCGACCACCGACAGCGCGGGCGCCAGGCAACTGACGCACAGCGCGGACACCGCCAGCACGCCGCTGCCCGCGGCCACGCCGGCCGAGGCCTTGCCGCCGCGCCGGCCGATGGTCCAGGCAAAGGCCATGAAGGCCAGCGCCAGCCCCACCGTAAGGGCAACGAAGTACTCTTCCTTGCGCACGAAGCTGATGGCCCAGGCCTGCGAGCGTTCGTAGGCCACGGCGCCGCTGGCCGACAGCTCGCCGGGCAGGAAGCCGCACTCTTCCGCCGCGGCGGCGGTGGCGGGCACCTCGAACACGGCATAGCTGACGGCCACATAGCCCAGCACGGCCAGAAGAAAGACGATGGACATCAAGCGGCGGGGAATCATGGAGACCTTCCTGGTGGAGACGAGGGCGCCGCGGCGCCCAGGAAAAATCAATAGCTGATGCTGGGAGCGTTGTCGCTCATGAACTCGACCAGCTTGGCGCCGCCGACGATCTTCGCGCCAGCCACCAGGTTGTTCTCGTCCAGGGCGCGCTTCTTGAAGCACGGCGAGCAGACGTAGATCTCGCCGCCGGCGGCCACGAAGTTGTCCATCAGTTCCTTCAACGGCGCGAAGCCCTCTTCGTGGATGTCGTCGGCATAGCCCTTTTGCGACAGGCGGGTGCCTTCGATCGACAGGAAGACCAGGGTCTGCTTGTCGGACGCGACGGCGGCGTTGGCGACGACGAATGCCACCGTGGCACGATCGGTGTTGTCCTTCGAGCAGGTCAGGGAAACGACGAATTTTCCAGCCATGGTGAATCTCCGTATCAAAAATGAGAAGAAAAAGGCGATGACGGGATCGCCGGCCTACCAGTCCGACCGCGACCGTATCCAGAAGGTGTGGGTCTCGGGTTCGTAACGTTCGAGTTCGTTGCGGGTCATGCGGCAGAAAGCGGGAATGTCGTGGATCGCGCCGGCGTCATGCGCCACCACGCGCATCACCTGTCCGGGCATGCGCTTGAGGTGCTTGCGCAGCTTCAGGATGAGCTCGCCGCAGCCCATCTCGCCCGCATCCCAGAAATCGGCCCCGTCGCCGGGGGTCGTTGTCGACATGACTGTCTCGCAGAGTTGTGCCGCCGCGCGGATCGGCGCAGGCGGATGAAGGAACGCCGGCGTGGGGCATGTCCCATGCGGCCGGCGCGCCAACCCGGGCAGCCGCGCGTCACGCGCGCGGCGCACGGATTCAGGACGGGGGATGAACGCGCAGGTGGACGGTCATGGCAAGAACCTTGCACAGTCGGGCCGCAGGGGGTGGCCACGCAGCATATGGCCGGAAGAAACAAGCACATATATTACCGCCCATTACCGGGGGTCGGTCAGCCACTGCACCGGCGAATCGGACGCCTGCCGATTTCGCCAGAAATGAAAAACTGATTCCAACAGCAGTACAGGTGGCCCGGACCTATCATCGGGTACGCGCGCCCCTGCCCGCGCCCTTGGATTCCCTTTCTCCATGCCGTCCGCCCTGCCCCCCAGCTCCCTGGCCCTGCGCCGGGTCCGCCTGCTCGACGTGCTGTCCACGGCGCAACTGGATGCCCTGGCCGTGCAATGCCAATGGCTGCGCCTGGACGCGCAGCAGGCATTGCCCGACAGCCGGCGGGACCAGGAATCGCTGTACTTCCTGGTGGCGGGGCACATCCGCATCATGACCCACGCGGCCAATGGCAAGACGGTCACCATCGCCGACATGGCGCCTGGCGATCACTTCGGCGAGATGGCTGCCATCGGCGGCGCGGCCACCGCGCAGAAGCGCGTGGCCGTCGAACCCAGCCTGGTGGCGCGCCTGGACCACACCCGCGTCCTGCAGTGGCTGCGCGAAGAGCCCAGGCTGTCCTATCGCCTGCTGTGCGGCCTGACGGACAAGACGCGCGCGCTGTACCAGCGCGTGGTCGAGCTCAGCACCCTGGACGTGCGCAGCCGCCTGCTGGCGCAGTTGCTGCGGCTGGTGCAGTCCGCCGAGGTCGACGGCAACCGGGCCCGCATCGCACACGCGCCCGCGCACAGCGCGCTGGCCAGCATGATCGGCACCAGCCGCGAGCAGGTCACGCGCGAGCTGGGCGCCCTGACGCGCAAGGGCCTCCTGAACAAAAGCGGCCACGTGCTGTGCGTGACCGACGTCGCGGCGCTGACGCGGCAGTTCGAGCAGCAGGTATCGGCCTGATCGAATCGCGCCGCGATGTGAGAAAACGCACACGCCGCCGGACAGGGCGCTCTCCATAATCGCTCGTGCGGAAATGGCGTAGCCACGCCCTTCCATCCATGACGTACAAAGGAGATGCATCATGCTTACCCGGCAAATGCTGCTGGCCGCCTCGGCACTGCTCATCGCGCACGCCGCCACGGCGCAAACCGCCCCCACCACGGCGCAGCCCTCCCCCGCTGCCCCCACGACCCGCGAAGCCGTCCGGCAGGACCTCGACGCCTGGGTGAAATCGGGCATGGCCGAGTTGACCCGCCGCCAGGAGACCCCCGATACGAATTCGGCCGAGTACCAGCGACGCCTCGCCCGATACCATGAACTGCGTCGCCAGCAACAGACTCATTGATCGCCCTGGGCAGCACGTACGACCTGAGCAAGCGCACCGACCTGTACGCCTGCGCGGCCTACGGCAACAGCTACGCCTTCCGGGAAGACGTGAAGGGCACGGCCATGGCCGTGGGTATCCGCCACAAGTTCTGATCCCCCGATCGACTCCGGAAACAAGACGGGCCTTCTGCAAAGAAGGCAGCGCTTGGGCCCGGCGGAACACCTGCCTGCCATGCTGGTGGGCATCGCGCTGCCGGCCAGCACATCCGGGATCGATGCCGGCCGGTTTCCAGGGCCTACAGCCAGCCTTCCTGCTCGGCTTTGCGCGAAGAGGCGGCCATCGCTTCGCACAGATCCCGAAGCACGGCGGGCAAGGCCGGCCGTTGCAGCAACGCGCCGATCAAGCGGCGGTCATGCGCATTGAGCGGCCAATTCTGCCGGGCCGCGTCCAACTGCCCGGCATCCATCAGGTGCGGTTCCCAAGGAAGTCCCAGGCCTTCCCAGAGCGAGCCCACCGCGCAGGCGATATCGACGCCGGCCGGATCCGCGTCCGCACTGATCCAGGCGGGCGCGGGCAATAACGACAGCAGGTGCGCCATCGCCTGCAGCCATTGGCGGCCTGGACGGCCAGGCAACCAGACCAGCGCGACCTCGGGAGCCAGCTTCGCGGCTTGGCGCTCGAAGCTGGCCCGGTTCTCGACAAGCCACCAGCGAGCCGGGCCCCTGGCCGAGTCGGCGCGGCCCACGTCCTCGATCGGCAGGCCTTGGAAGCGCACGGCGCCCACATCGATGCGCCGGCCCTGCCGTGATAGCAACAGGTCTCCCGCCAACCAGATCAGCGGTGCGAAATTCGAAATATTCAGCCGCTCCAGATCGAAGCTCGCCTCCAGCCAGCGCCAGTCCGCCAGGCTGATCGACTTGGTCGCCCCCTGCGCGCGCAGCGCAAAATCGCGCCGCATGCCCTGTGCGCCGGCGTCATGCCAATCGGCCAAGGCATTCAGCAGGTCCAGACGCGTATCCAGTACGTCGATCCGCAGCGACTTGTCGCCGCGCAACCGCTCCAGGGCCTGGGCAAGCTCGTCATGCAGGTCGGGATCGAGCCTGTGGGTATCCGGCATGGCCGCTCGCGCCTCCAGCCATGCCTGGGCCTGCGCGATGCGGTCCTGGCGTTGCCGCCCCCGTTCACGCGGGCCCGTGATCCCCAACAGTGCCTGCAGCCGGGGCAAGTCTCGCCACGTGACGGCATCCCAGGACCAGACGCCGCCGCGCAGCTTCTCGTGGCGAACGAGCCATCCCTGGCGCAGCAGCGCGTCGCAAAGCGCTTCGGCCCGTTCGATACCGTTCTGGCCCGCCTCGGTCATCAGGACGGCGCGGCTACGGCGGCTGGCGTCGGAACGTACCCATCCGCGCAGCAGCGTCCTGTCCTCCGGGGTCAAGGCCTCGGGCAAGGCGTCCGGCACGGGGCGCCGCGCGCGGCGATCACGGGCATTGCGTCCGCGCGGCACATCGTCCCAGGCCTGTTCATGAGGGTTCGACATGCGCGCGGCGCCTCGATCAGTGCTTCTCGGTGCGCCGCTGCAGCACGCCGATGGGCGGCGCCCAGCGCGCGTCGCGCGGCTTCTTCGCGGTGACCAGCGTGATATCCGCAGGCTCGAACACCTCGACATTATGCGTGATCGGCGTGGTCAACACGTACTGCGCGCGCGTGGACTTCAGGAAATGACCCACCAGTTGGATGTTGCGTACGTCCAGGTGCGCGAAGGGTTCGTCGATGAAGACGAAGCCGCCTGGCGTTTCCTCGTCCTTCAAAAGGCCCACCAACAGGATCAGCGACTTGATCACCTGTTGCCCCCCGGAAGCCTCGCCGTCGTTCAGCCCGATCTGGCCCTTGCCGTCGAAGTTGAAGCGCACGCGCAGTTCCGCCTGGCGCAGCACGGTGTCGTCGTTGTCCAGGTGCGGCATGTCGGCGCCCACCTCGACGCCGGCCAGCGTACCCAGCTCGACGATGTTCTGCCGATAGCGCCGCACCGTGGCGCGCAGCACGTCGATGTAGCGCTCACGGGCGTTGTTGACCGCCACGGCCGCCGCGTCGTTGCTGGCGCGGCGTTGGCTCAGTTCCCCTTGCTGGCCGGCCACGGTGGCCTGCATCAGGACGTGCTTGTCCTCGACGGTGGGATCGGTCTCCCATTCGCCGTCATCCAGTTCTCGCTGGACCGTTTCGGCGCGCAGGCGGGCCTGCGTGGCGTTGGTGTAGTGGCCGCGCAGCTCGTCCAGGGTATCGGCGGCGATCCAGCGCGCCGGAAAACGCTTGCGCGTCTCGCGCGAAGCCGCCGCCCGCTCGCGCAGCGCCTCATGGCGTTCACGCAGCTCACGTTCGGCATTCTGGGCATTGCGTTCGCTGTCGGTCAGGCTGCGCTGCACGCGGTCGT
This sequence comes from Bordetella ansorpii, assembly GCF_900078705.1. Lineage (GTDB taxonomy): Bacteria > Pseudomonadota > Gammaproteobacteria > Burkholderiales > Burkholderiaceae_B > Bordetella > Bordetella ansorpii_A. The sequence continues at coordinate 852,089 of NZ_FKIF01000002.1, read as the reverse complement.
ATTCGGACTTAGTGCGATGCTGCGTCAGCAGGGCCTTGGAATGTTCCTCTTCCAGCGCCTGCCAGCGGTCGCCGGCCTGGGCGCGCGCCTGCTTCAGGGCCGGCAGTTCGCGGCGCGCCTGCTCGAATTCCTCGGCGCGCCGGGCCAGTTCCTCGGCGGCCCGGTGCCCCTTGGCGGCGGCTTGCGCGGCGTCGGTCTGGCGGCGGATCTCGCGCTGCTTTTGCGCCAGCGCGGTCATCTCGTCGTCGATGCGAGCCAGGCGCTGTTCGAGCGCGGTGCGGCGGCCCAGCACGGCGGCGGCGCCGAACTGGTGCTCGGCGGGCTCCACCCACACGCTGCGGCCACCGCGCGGATCGCGGTAATAGGCCTCGGGCGTGATCCATTCGCCGCCCTGGCGGCTGCCGGCCTGCGTATCGGCCACGCGGCGGATCTGGCCCAGTTGCCGAAGCAGCCAGACCGGCGCGGGCGCGGAGAAACGCAGCACGGCCAGCAGGCTGTCCGGATCGGGACGGGCCGGCGCATCGGCCGACTCCGGCACCAGATAGTGGCGATAGCGTTCGCGCTCGGCCAGGGCCATGGCACGGCCCTCGTCGGCGGGATTGCCCAGCACCACGACCCACCGCGCCGCGCGCAGCACGCCTTCGGCGGCGGCGCGCCATTGCTCGTCGGCGATCTCGATCACGTCGGCCATCACATGATGGTCGATGCCGGCCTGGCGCAGCACGCGCTGGAAGCGCAATACTTCGGATGGCGGCGGCGCACGGCGTTGTCCTTGCAGGCCGTCCAGCGACGACTGCGCGGCGTCGCGCTGCGCCTGCAGCGCATGCCATTGCGCGGCCAATGTGGCCTTTTCCTGTTCCAGGGCCTGCACGCGCTCGGCCAGCAAGGCGGCGTCGCCTTCGACCTCGGCGAGCTTGCGCAGCTCGGCGGCGTGCTTGAGCACTTCTTCGACGGGACGCTCGGCGTCGCGCGCCTGTTCCTGCGCGGCACGCGCCGCGGCGCGGTCGGCTTCCAGACGCTGCACGGCCTGCGCGGCGTCGGTCTTGGCCTGCAGCAGCTCCAGCAACGACTGCCGGTAGCCGGCGCGCTGGCGCACCTCGCCGGCCTGATGCAGGCGCTGGCGATGCACGTCGCGCAGCTTGCCGGCCAGATCCTGGCGCTCCTCGTGCCAGGCCAGCACGGGCACCACTTCAGTGGCCAGCCGTTCGCGTTCGCGCAAACGCGCCTGGTAGTCGCGATAGCGAGTCACGCGCGACTCGAGATGCGACAACTGCAATTGGCTGTGCGACAGTTCGCGCTCGGCCGCTTCCACCTCATCCAGCAGTTCGCGCTGATGGCGGCGCGCCTCTTCGTAGCGGTCCAGCACTTCCTGGTCGCCGAACACGTCGAAGACCAGGCGCAGCAGTTCCTTGGGCGAGTATTCGCACAGGCGGTCGGTCTGGCCCTGCTCCAGCGCCAGCACGCGGGCGATGGCGCGCGACAGGCCCGCGCCCTCGAGCCGCTTGCGCCAGTGCTCGATGCCCAGCCAATCCTTCTGCGGCAGTTCCATCAAGGTTTCGATAGAGACGTCGCCCTCGACCATGATGTAGCGCCGCTGCCAGTCGCCGCTGTTGCGGTCGATGCGGCAGGCCAGCGTGACCTGGTCCGAATACAGCAGGTTGCGCGCGAACGGCCGGCTGGAGGTCTGCCTGCCATGCGGCTTGTTGTCCACGACGGCGCGCAGCCACGTCATGTCGGCGTTGGCGTGGCGGGCGTAGGTCTTGTAGTTGCGGCCGCCCGAGCATTCCAGCCCCAGCAGCGTGCGCATGGCATCCAGCAGCGTGGTCTTGCCCGAGCCGTTGGGGCCGGCCACCGTGATGATGGCGCCGTCCAGCGGCAGCGACAGCCGCTGGCAGTAGTCCCATTGCAGCAGTTCCAGGCTTTGCAGGTGAAACATCAGGACAGTCCTTCCGCGGAATCGGTATCGGCGCCGGCTTCGGCCAGTTCGTCCGGCTCGGCCATCTTCTGCGTGCGCGCCAGCACGCTGCCCAGGGCGCCATCCAGGATGCGTGGCGCCATCGTGTCGTAGTCCAGCAGCAGGTCCAGCAGCGGGCCTTCGGCGATGTCGTCGCCGCGCCGCACGACGAAGCCATGGGTTTCCAGCCGGCGCAGGTTGGTGTCCAGGCGCGTCTTGCGGCCCAGCTGCGCGCCGAAGTCGGCCAGCAGTGCCCGGTACGACACGATGGGGCTGACTTCGGCCGCGCTGGGCATCGGCCGTTCGGCCTGGAACATCTCGTTCTGCCGTTCGCCCTCGGCGCTGCTGGCGCGAGCCGCCTGGCGTTCGCGCTTGGGCAGGATGATCAGGGCCCACAGCACCACCAGCAACGAGATACCGTCGCGCGGCAGGTCCGCGTTGTTGCTGGCATTCAGGCCGGCTTCGCCGAACACGGCGGTCTCGGCGCCGCGCAGCAGCGCCACCGAGACATGGTCGGAATGGATGTTGTCCACCAGGCGCAGGCCCACCTGGGCCAGCCGGTCTTGCACGGCCTGCCAGAGGTCGGCGTCGACCAGGGCGCGGCGCACCCTGGGGTGCTTGCGGGGCAGCCAGCGGCGCGCCAGCAGTTCGGCCGCCAGCACGGCGGCTTCGTCGAGGGAATCAGTCATTTTTTTCCTGGATGTCCGGATGCAGGTGCCCCGCGCTGAGCCTGGCGACGTGTTCGTCGTCGACCTTCACCACCCTGGCGGTCAGCACCGCGCGCCATGGCGAACGCGCCAGGTCGCCGGTCTGGCCCTGCAGCGTGCGCGCCTGCGCATCGCCCAGCAGCGGCAGCAGTTGCATGCGATAGGCCGCCTGGGCGAAACGGCCGCCCAGCACGGCCTGGGCGACGGGTTGCGGCGCGGGCGGCGCGCCCTCGGCGGCCGCGTTCTGCCAATCGGCCAGCAAGCCGATCAACGCGCCCAGCTCGGCCGGCATGCGCAACGCCTCGATCTGGCCCTCGGCCGCCTCGGCGGGCGGAGGCAGCCCCGTGGAACGATGGGGATCGGGCCGGTCGCGCTCGAATTCGCCTTCGGCCACGTCCAGCAGGTCGGCGGCGCTGGCGAACAGCGGGCGCACGCCCGTGGACAGGGATTCGCCCACCAGTTCATGCAGGGCGGGATGGGATTGCAGCCAATGCCGCACGTCGGAACTGGTGATGCCGGTGCTGCCCAGCGTGACGCGTTGACGGTCGGCCTGCTGCATGGCCCGTGTGAATTGGCTGGCCATGGACAGCAGGCGGGCCTGGCCGTGTCCCAGCGCGCGCGCCTCGCGCTCCAGGCGGGGGTCGCCATGCTCGCTGCGGATCAGGGCCGTCAGTGCCTCGCCGGCGCGCTCCACCAGGCCCAACGCCCGTTCGAAACGCGGCTGCGCCTCGCGCAGACGCGCCTCGGAGCCGCTGGCGATGGCGTCGGCGAATTCGTCGTGCAGGCGGGCCAGCTGGGCGTGCAGATGCTTGATGTGGCCGGCATCGGACAGGCCCAATGCCTGGGCGCCCGCGACCTGCGCCAGCAGCGCGGCCATGTCGTCGTCCTCGCTGGAGGCGCGCGACAAGGGCGCCAGCATCGCCTGCACCTGCTGCGCCAGCGGCGGCAGGCGATAGTCCTGGGCCGTGGCGTCCCACGCCAGCAGGCCCAGTTCGCGCAGGCGCTTGAGGGCCATGTCCAGCGCCTCGGGCTTGAGCGCGTGCAGCAGCAGGTTCAGGTCGTCGCGTTGCAGGCGGGCCTGGGGCTGGCCGGCGATCTCCAGGAACGCCCATACCCGCAAGCGCGCGGCCGCATGGCCGCCCGACAGCAGGCCGCGCAGGGCGTCGAGCACGTCCAGGCGCTGTCCCAGCGCCCAGGCCACCGGCGACTCCAGCGCCAGGCTGGGATCGCGGAAATAGCCCTCGAAGGTATTGCCCGCCTCGGCGTCTTCCGCCAGGGGCGAGTCGAGCGAGACGGTCTGGTCAGGGTTGGACAATGGACGGCCCTGGTGGGGGAAAACCGCACAGTTTACCGGGTGAGACCCGCGCCCCCTGAAGCCGCGAGCCGCCGGGGCGCGTGATGCGCCCCGCGCGATGACAGGACGCCTTACTTGTGCGGCGTGGCGGCGGGACCCGCCGGGATGGCCGCAGCACCGTCCGGCTTCACGTAGGTCAGCGACGTCACGTAGTTGACCACGTCGTACTTCTTGCCGTCGCGCTCGCCGCCCGCACGGTCGGCGTGGCCCACTTCGGCCACGTACGCGCCCTGCCACGGCATGTCGAACGTCACCAGGCCCTTCTCGTCGGTCCAGCCCTCCTTGGCCCAGCCCGACTGCACGACCCATGCGACCTTGGCCTTGGGCAGCGGTTGACCCTTGTACGTCACCTTCAGTTCGCCCGGCTTGCCCGTGGGCACGATGTCCAGGGTCAGCCTGGGGGACTGCTCGGTGAAGCCGGTGATGTAGCGCGCGGCGGGGTGATACCAGCCGGTGATGCTCCTGTCGCCCTGCTTGTAGGTGTTCAACGGATAGGCCGCGTCCTCGGCCACGATGGCGTCGCCCGAGGCGGCCTTGAACGGCAACGCATAGCCGTCGGCGGTTTTCTTGCCTTCGGCGGACTGCGCACCCTTGGCGGTGATCAGCGTGGCGGTGGGCTTGCCGAACTTGTCCAGCAGGCCGGGCGAGGCTTCACGCAGGTTGTCGCCGAACTCCCCGAAACGCAGCACGGCATCCTGGCCGTCGGGCTGCTCCAGCCAGACCTGGTGAGCATGGGCGGAAGCCAGGCAGCCAAAGGCCGCGAGCGTGGAAATCAAAGTCTTCTTGATCATGTGGGTTCCTATCGGGGCGAGCCAACTCTTATTGGTTGGAAGCCGTGCGTCGAGGCGGCACGGCGACCCGAATGATAGCAACTATTCTCATTTGCACCTTGATAACCATGCCTGGGAGGCGGCAATGCGCATCCACGCAGCGCGCACGCCCCGCCGGCCGCGCTCAGGACGCGATCAGTTCGCGCACCCGCGCCGTCAGCACATCCACCGCGAAGGGCTTGGTCAGGATCGCCATGCCGGGGGCGAGCCGGCCATTGGTCAACAGGGAATTCTCGGCATAGCCCGTGATGAACAGCACCTTCAGTCCGGGCCGGACCTGGCGGGCCGCGTCGGCCATCTGCCTGCCGTTCATCCCGTTGGGCAGGCCCACGTCGGTCAGCAGCAGATCGATGCGCGCATCGGATTCGAGCACCTTCAACCCCGACATGGCATCGCCGGCCTCGATGGTGGTGTAGCCCAGGTCCTCCAGCACGTCCACGACCAGCATGCGCACCGTGGGTTCGTCGTCCACGACGAGAATCGTGCCGTTGCTGAGGGCGGACCGCGGCGGCAGATCATCGGTCCGATGCGGCTCCTCGGCCACGTCGCCGCGATAACGCGGCAGGTGGAGGCAGACCCGCGTGCCCCGCCCCACTTCGGAATGAATGCGCGCCTGGCCGCCGGACTGCTTGGCGAAGCCGTAGATCATGGACAGGCCCAGGCCCGTGCCCTCGCCCATCGGCTTGGTGGTGAAGAAAGGATCGAAGGCGCGCGCCACCACGTCGGGGGGCATGCCGGTGCCGACGTCGACCACGCAAAGTTCCAGGTACGGGCCTTCGAGCAGGTCCAACTGGCGGGCCGCGCCGCGGTCGAGCCAGTGGTTGGCCGACGTGATGGTGATGCGGTCGCCATCCGGCATGGCGTCGCGCGCGTTCAGGCACAGGTTCAGCAGCGCGTTTTCCATCTGCGACACGTCGACCAGCGTGATCCAGGGATCGCCGGACGGCACGTACTCGACGCTGATCCCGGGACCCACGCTGCGCTGGATCATGTCCATCATGCCGAGGATGACGTGGCCGATGTTCGCGGGCCTGGGCGCCAGGGTCTGGCGGCGCGAGAACGCCAGCAGGCGATGCGTCAGCGCGGCGGCCCGCTTGGTCGCGCCCTGGGCCGCGGCCATGTACTTCTCGACGTCGTGCAGGCGGCCCTGGCGGACACGCAGATGCATCAGTTCCAACGCGCCCGAGATGCCCGCCAGCAGATTGTTGAAATCGTGCGCGAGGCCGCCCGTCAGTTGGCCCACGGCCTCCATCTTCTGCGCCTGGCGCAACGATGCCTCGGCCGCGTGCAGTTCGGTCACGTCGTGGCCGACCATGTGGAACACGCCCATCGCGGCATCGAAGCTGGCGGTCCAGATGATCTCGCGCTCGCTGCCGTCCTTGCACAGCACGCCGCCCCCAAAGCCGCCGATCTCCTCGCCCTCGACCAGGCGGCGCATGGCCTCGGTGATGCGGGCGCGGTCGGCCGGCTTGAACAAGGCGCTGAACGGCTGCCCGAGCAGTTCGTCGCGGCTCCAGCCCAGTTGCGCGCTCCATGCCGGATTGATGGCCTTCAGGTAACCGTGCTGGCCAGCGCTGCCCATCAGATCGTTGGTGGTTTCCCAAAGGCGGTCGCGCTCTTCGGTGCGCCTGACCAGTTCCGCCTGCGCTTCCTTTTCGGCGGTCACATCGCGCGCCGCGCAGTACAGCTTGCCTGCGTCGGGCACGCCGACCCACGCCAGCCAGCGCCATCCGCCGCGCTTGTGGCGATAGCGGTTCTCGAAACGCGGCGCGATCACGCCGCTGTCCTTCAACGCTTCCCACGCGGCCTGGGTCTCGATCCGGTCATCGGGGTGCAGGAAATCCAGGAAGTGCGTGCGGCCGATTTCCTCTTCGGACCAGCCCAGCGTCGTCTGCCAGGCCGGGTTGGAAGCCTCGAAATACCCCTGCTCGTTGAGCACGCCCAGGATGTCCGGGCTGAGTTGCCAGGTGCGGCCGCGCACCATCGACTGCGCCAGCACCTTCTGTTCCAGTTCGGCGTTCAGCGTGCGCAGCCGCGCTATCGCATGGTCGCGCTCGGCCTCCACGGCGCGGCGGTCCTGCACGTCGATCAGCACACCGGGAAAACTCAGCGGCGTGCCGTCGGGCGCCAGCTCGACCCGGCCGTTCGCCTCCAGCCAGTAGTACTTGCCGTCGTAGCGGCGCACGCGGTACTGATGCGCATAGGCGCCGCCGCGGGCAATGACCTCGTCGATGGCCTCGATCAGGCCCCGCCGGTCGTCGGGATGCACCGTGGCGATCACCTGTTCCAGGCTCAGTCCTTCGCGGCCCAGCGCCGGGTCCAGCCCGAAGCTGCGCGCGAAGGCCTCGTCCACGGTGAAGCAGTCGGTCGGCAGATGCCAGACCCAGGTGCCGATGATCGCGCCCGCCGCCAGCGCCAACTGCACGCGCTCGGCATCGACGCGGGCCCGTTCACGGGTCATCACCATCGAGGTCGTCTCGGTCGCCACGTCCAGCACGCCCACGATCCGGTCGCCATCACGCAACGGGCTGTATGAAAAAGTCCAGTACGTATCCTCTTCCCGTCCGTTGCGGGTCATGCGCAGGTGCATGTCCTCGAGGCGGATGGACTCGCCCGCCAGCGCCCGTTCCACCAGCGGACCGATTTCGTGCCAGACATCGTGCCAGGTCTCCTGGAACGACCGCCCCAGCGCGTCAGGGTGACGCTTGCCGAGAAACGGCGCGAAGGCCTCGTTGTACAGCATCGTCATGCCCGGCCCCCACACGGCGCACATGCCGGAACCGTTGGCCATGACGATGTCGTAGGTAGTCCGCAGAGCGGCCGGCCAGGACGCCTTGGGCCCGAGCGGCGTCCCGCTCCAGTCGAAAGCATGTGGATCGAATGGCATGGTCAGCCCCCATGTCGAAATATGTCATTCAAGGCGCCAGCAACCTGCAGCAAGCGCCAGACCCGCGATCCAGATTTCTACCACGGAACCCGCGGAAGCGAGCGCAGCCCTGGGAAACGGCAAGCCGGGAGCCCGGCCGTCTTTTCGATGATTTTGTTGTGCGCGCGGAACCGCTTTCATAAACTGGGTACGGACAGCAGGCGCGGATCACGCCAGGAGGGTCCCATGTCGATCAATCACTTCGACCGCGAGGATGGAATCTTCATCGTCCTGGTCAATGACGACGGGCAATACTCCCTCTGGCCGCACCGCGCACCCGTGCCCATCGGATGGCGCGTGGTCGAGGGCATCGCGGGCGACAGGCCCACGCTGCTGACTTACGTGGAACAGGCCTGCATCAGGCGTGGCGGCGGGCGCGCGGCCGATGCCGCCTCATCCCCGTCGCACGTCCGTTCCCTCCCCCGGACACTGCCTGCCGGACTGGAGCTGCTCGGCCTGCTGGTGCCTGGCTCGCTGCCCCTCTTCTGCCTGCATCCGGTCACCGGCTCGGTGTTCGACTATCACCCCCTGGCCGACCGGCTGCGCGCCGAGCGCACGGTGTACGGCCTGGCGTGCCGGATGCTGACGGACGCCCGGCATACCGACGTCTCGCTGGCGCAGATGGCGGACGACTACACCGACACCATCCGTTGCGTGCAGCCGCAAGGTCCCTATCATCTGCTGGGCTGGGCGCTGGGCGGCGCGCTGGCGGTCATGGTCTGCGCGCGCCTGGAGCAGGCGGGCCAGGCCATCCGCTTCCTCGGCCTGGTCGATCCGTTCGTGCCCGCCGGCGCTCGGGAACGGCCGCGCGACTGGCAACAGGATTTCCGCGCGTTCGTGTCGATGCTGGGCGCCGCCGAAGAGGACATCGGCGTGCTGAGAGGGCCGTCGGCGCAGCAGATGGCGCGTGAGGCCATCGCGGAACTGCTGCAACCCGTCCTGGCGCGCTCGGACCCATCCACCCACGAGGCCTGGGATGCCACGGCCAGCCGCGAGGTGGCCAAGGCCTTTTTCGTGGCCCGGCACCTGAAACGCCTGGCGGACGAGGCCCCCCCATTGCCCGGGTTGCGGATCCGGCCATTGTGCTGGTGGACGGGCCGCAGCGGCCATTCGGCGCGGCACGCCTTGAAATCGCAACTGCAAGCGGACGAATGGGCCTTCGAGATCGATGCGATGCATGGCACGATGCTCGCGCACCCTTCCGTGCTGCAGGCGATCCGGCGCGCGCTGGCGGACCCGTAGCCGGCGCCGCTGGCGGGCCGGCCGGCTTTTTCCATGAGGCCCGGATTCGACCGCAAGAATCCGGTTTCACCGCCCATGCAGTCCTCCTAAACTGGCGTCCATGGGGCTCGCTCACGCGGCCCCGCCGTCAATCAACCAGGAGGACGACATGACCTGCGTCTACATGCACATGGCCTCGCCGGTGGGCCGGCTGACGCTGGTGGCGCGCGGCGAGAAGCTCGCGGCCATCCTGTGGGAAAACGACCGCCCCGACCGCGTGCCGCTGGGGGAACTGCGCGAAGACCCGCTGCACCCCGCCCTGCTGGCGGTACAGCGGCAGCTGAACGAATATTTTGCGGGTGATCGCGACCGCTTCGAACTGGACCTCGATTTCGCCGGCACCGCGTTCCAGAAGCAGGTCTGGCAGGCGCTGCTGGACATTCCTTACGGCCAGACCCGCACCTACCGCGACATCGCCGTGCGGATCGGCAAACCCGACGCCGTGCGCGCCGTGGGCGCGGCCAACGGACGCAATCCCATCTCCATCATCGCCCCCTGCCACCGCGTGATCGGCTCGTCGGGCAAGCTGACGGGCTTTGCCGGCGGACTGGAAAGAAAGGCCCAGTTGCTGCAACTGGAAAGCACGCGGCAAGGCCTGGAACAGGCTCCCGCCGCGCGGCCGCTGGCAGCCTGACCACGGCATCATGGCAAGCACCCGCCGCGCCACCGCTGCCGCGCGAGCGCCAGCAGCGTCCCCGCTTGCCTCGGCAAGCGGCCTGATCGTGGGCGAGGATGGCCTGGCGCGGCCACCCTGGGCCGCCGTGGATCCCCTGCTGCGCGCCTACTACGACACCGAATGGGGCATGCCGGTGCGGGACGAACAGGGCCTGTTCGAGCGCCTGGCGCTGGAGGGTTTCCAGTCGGGCCTGTCGTGGGCCACGATCCTGCGCAAGCGCGAGGCCTTTCGTGCGGCGTTCCGTGGCTTCGACCCCGACGTCGTGGCGCGTTTTGGCGATGAGGACGTCGCGCGCCTGATGGCCGATGCCGGCATCGTGCGCAACCGCGCCAAGATCCTGGCCACCATCGGCAATGCCGCGGCAACCCTGCGGCTGCGCGCGGACGGCGGCCTGGCGGCATTCATCTGGTCGTTCCAGCCGGCGGCCACGCCCGCGCCGCGCACGCTGGCGCAGATCCCGACCGTGTCGGCGGCTTCCACCGCCTTGAGTAAAGCCTTGCGGCAACGCGGCTTCGCCTTCGTGGGCCCCACCACCATGCACGCGCTGATGGAGGCCACCGGCATGATCGATACGCATCTGGTGGGCAGCCACCGGCGCGGCAGCTCGGGGGTGTGGCCCGCGGATCGCCGATGACCCCAGCGTGCTCCGATCAGGCCAGGCGGGTCAGCCAGTTGTGGCGATCGGCCACGCGGCCGTACTGGATGTCGGTGAGTTCCTGGCGCAGCGCCATGGTCAGCTTGCCGGCCGGAGCGGACTCGTCGCCCGCCACGAAGCCCTTGCCCTTGAGCGCGGCGATCGGGGTGACCACCGCGGCGGTGCCGCACGCGAAGGCCTCGACGACCTGGCCCGAGGCCACCCCGTCACGCCATTCGTCGATGGCGACCTTGCGCTCCTGCACTTCGTGGCCGCGATCGCGGGCCAACTGGATGATGCTGGCGCGCGTCACGCCTTCCAGGATGCTGCCGGACAGCTCGGGGGTGACCAGCGTGCCGTCCTTCATCACCAGGAACACGTTCATGCCGCCCAGTTCTTCCAGGTACTTGCCTTCCTGCGGATCCAGGAACAGCACCTGGGCGCAGCCGTTTTCATAGGCTTCCTGCTGGGGCAGCAGCGAAGCGGCGTAGTTGCCGCCGCACTTGGCCGCGCCCGTACCGCCCTTGGCGGCGCGCGCGTAGTCGGTGGACAGCCAGATCGACACCGGCGCCACGCCCTTGGCGAAGTACGGACCCGCCGGGCTGGCGATCACGTAGTAGGCGGCCCGGTGCGCCGAACGCACGCCCAGGAAGCTTTCGTTGGCGATCATGAAGGGGCGGATATAGAGGCTGGTCTCGGGCGCCGAAGGCACCCAGTCGGCATCGACGGCCAGCAACTGCTTCAGCGACTCGACGAACAGGTCGGTGGGCAGTTCGGGCAGGGCCAGGCGGCGGGCCGAACGCTGCATGCGCTCGCCGTTGGCTTCGGGACGGAACGTCCAGATCGAGCCGTCGGCGTGGCGGTAGGCCTTCAGGCCTTCGAAGATTTCCTGCGCGTAGTGCAGCACCGAGGCGGCCGGGTCCAGCTGCAGCGGACCGTACGGCAGCACCTGCGCGTCATGCCAACCCTGCTCCACCGTCCAGTCGATCGAGACCATGTGATCGGTGAAGTGCTTGCCGAAGCCCGGATTGGCAAGGATGGATTCGCGCTCGGCGAGTACCCGCGCCGCCTGCGAACGCGTCGTCTTGAAAGGAATCGGGAAAGTGGCGGTGGGAGACGTGGTGGTGCTCATTTTCGCTGGCGTAAAAGTGGGTCGGCGTGCCGGCGCGCGCGCCGGAGTGTCGTGCCAGTTTAATCCTTCTGGACAGCCTGGCCCTGGGCCCGCCAGTCCAGCGCCTATTGGTCGGACCGGGCCGGCGATGGCAGCTCCAGGCGGGCGCCTTCCCAACGTCCCTCTTCGATGAGCGTGCGCGCCACGCTTTTCAAGGTGAGGCGCGTCGCCAGCGCCGCCGGCGTCAGCTCTTCGTCGGGCTGTCCGATCAGTATGCTGGTGCGAAACAGCGAGGGATCGACGATGGGCAGGCAGGCGACGCCTCCGGAACGGATCAGCGCCATGGCGGAACTCGGGTGGATGGCCGCGCCCATCCCCTCCTGGACCGCTCCCATCAGGGTGTTCAGGCCATCGACTTCGAGCACGATGTTGGGCCGCACGTTCTTCAGCCTGAAGGCATTCATGATGAGCGTGACCAGCGTATGCCGCCCGGTCGGCATCACCAGCGGCAACGCCTCCAGGTGTTCGATGCCGAACCCGCTTTCGTCCGGCATGCCCGGCAGGTCGCGCCTGCCCATGACGAACAGGCCCTCCCGCAGCAAGGGAAACACCCCCAGCCGCGGGTTGTCGCCGATGTCGAAGCTGATCAGGAAATCGAGCTTGCGCGCTTCGAACAGCGTGGTCAGGTGGCCGGACATGCCCTCGACGATCTGCACGCGTATTTTGGGATAACGCTGCTGCATGGCACGCAGCAACGGAAGCGCCAGTCTCAGGGCGATCGTGGGCGCCATGCCGATGCTGACCTTGCCGGACAGCCTTTCGCTCTGCGTGGCGGTGCAGGCCATCTCGACGTGGTGCATCACGGTCTTCGCGCGGCGCAGGAACTCCAGCCCCGCCTCGGTGGGCACGACCCCGGTGGATGAGCGCTGCAGCAGCACCGTGGACAACTCGCCTTCCAGGCGGCTGATCTGCTGGCTCAGGGTCGACGCCGTCACGCCCAGCGACAGGGCTGCCTTGCCCATGCTGCCCAGTTCCACGACCGAGATGAAATAGCTGATTTGCCGCAGTTCCATGGTGCCCGCCGGCATGATCGCCGCGTTTAATTAAATTAAATGCCCCTTCGATTCCGGAGGCTGTCCGGCGCACGCCGCGCTGCCTAGACTTGCAGCGCAAGGCCCCGAGCCTGCCCGTCCTGGCATAAAAAATCAAGGAGACAATCATGACCCTCAAGCCGCTCGCGGTTTCGCTTGCATGCCTCTGTACGTCGCTGGCGCCTGCGCTGGCGTCGGCCGATTACCCCGAAAGGCCGATCACCATGGTGGTCCCGTTCGCGCCCGGCGGAAATCTGGACATCACCGCGCGCCTGGTTGCTCCCGCGCTGGGCAAGGCGTTGAAGGCAACGGTGGTGGTGCTGAACAAGCCCGGTGCGGGCGGCATCATCGGCGCCGCGCAGGTCGCCAAGGCCGACCCGGATGGCTACACCATCCTGGTCACCACGCCCAACGCCATCGCAGTCGCGCCCTTCATGGCCTCGACCGGCTACACGGCCAGCGATTTCAAGTCGGCGGGGATGATCGCCAACACCCCTTTGCTGATAGACGTCAATCCCAGCGGAAAATACCAGGACATCAAGAGCCTGCTGAAGGCCGCCTGCGATGACCCCGGCAAAGTGACGGTGGGTCATTCGGGCATCGGCACCACCAATTACGTCGCGCTGATCAACCTTCAGGAAGCGACGGGCTGCAAGTTCACCGCCATCTCGTACAAGGGTTCCGGTCCCGCGCTGGTCGACCTGGCCGGCGGCCAGATCGACGTGGTCATCGACCAGCTCAGCAGCTCGGCCAATCTGATCCACGGCGGCAAGCTCAAGGCCCTGGCCGTGATGACCGCCGAACGCGTGCCATCCCTGGCCGACATCCCGACGCTCGCGGAATCCGGCGTCAAGGGCATCGATGCCTCCACGAGCACCGGCCTGCTGGTGCCCAGCGCCACGCCGGCCGAGATCGTCCGGAGGCTCAATGCGGCTCTGCAGGTAGTGGCCAGGGACAAGACCGTAAAGACCTCGCTGGAGGCGATCGGCAGCACGGCCAAATGGTCCGAGCCCGGCGCATTCTCCGCCATGATCGACCAGGAGAGCGCACAGGCGAAGCGGCTGAGCGAGGCAGGCAAGCTGTCGCACTAACTCCCGCATCCACCCGTTGAAAATATCATGTCCAGAACCTGCCTCCCCCCGCACGACACCGTCCAACCCGTGCGGTTCGACATCCCTGCCCATGCGTGCGACAGCCATGCCCATATTTTCGGACCGTTCGACCGCTATCCGCTCGCGGCCGAGCGCAGCTACACGCCGCCGGAAAATCCTTGCGAGGCCTTCCTGGCGCACCTGAGCAGCATCGGCTTCGAGCGAGGCGTGATCGTCACGGCCAGCGCGTACGGCACCGATAACCAGTCCATGCTGGACGCCCTGAAGGCCCATCCCGACCGATTGCGAGGTGTGGCGGTGGCGGACGCGGCCACGGAGGCGGGCACGCTGCGCGCATGGCGCAATGCCGGCGTGTGCGGCCTGCGCTTCAACCTGTATGCCGTGGGCGGCGCCAAGGTTTACCGGAACGGGGTCGGCCTGGAAGCGCTCGAAGCCCTGGCGCCCGCCATGCGCGACCTGGACATGCATGCGCAGATATGGATCCACGCGCCCGACCTGGCGGACCTGGCGCCGCGTTTGGAAAAGCTGGACGTCCCGCTGGTCGTCGACCACATGGGCCGCATGAATGCCACGCTGGGCACCGCCGATCCGGGGTTCCAGCAGCTCTGCCGCATGCTGGCCGGCGGCCGAGCATGGACCAAGATATCCGGCGCGGACCGCAACACCAACCAGCGCGGCGACTACGCAGACATCGACCCTTACGTGCGCGCACTGGTCGCCGCGAATCCGGAACGGATCGTGTGGGGCACGGACTGGCCGCACATCAACTATTTCGAGGCGGGCGACGTGCCGGATGACGGCAGGCTGCTCAACACCCTGCATCGATGGCTGCCGGACCCGGCTTTGCGTCACAGGATCCTGGTGGACAATCCGGCGCGGATCTACCGCTTCTAGCGGCCCGCCGGGCGCGGGCGCGGTAGCATTGCGCTGGAACGGGGCCACGCATATGCCGCATGATGTACGTTGCCGCGGTCCGTGGCCCGTCCCGCCCCCCCTACTTCGCCTGCCATGCCGTCACGCCTGCTCCTGCTCGAAGACGACCCCGCCATCGCGCGCACCATCGCCTACACCTTCGAACGCGAAGGCCTGGCGGTGCAGCATACGTCCCTGGTCGCCCAGGCCCGGCCGATCCTGTCCGGCCCCACTCCCCCCGACCTGGCCGTGCTGGACGTCGGCCTGCCCGATGGCAGCGGCCTGGACCTGTGCCGCGAGCTCCGCCACGCGGGCTCGACCCTGCCCGTGATCCTGCTGACCGCGCGCAGCGACGAGATCGACCGGGTGCTCGGCCTGGAACTGGGCGCGGACGACTACATCGCCAAGCCCTTCAGCCCGCGCGAACTGGTGGCGCGCGTGCGCGCACTGCTGCGCCGCAGCCGCATGCCCTCCACGGCCACCGCCCCCCGGGTGATGGCCGAGCCGCTGTTCGACGTCGACGAGGCCGGCAGCCGCATCCGCTTCAGCGGCCAGTGGCTGGCGCTGACCCGCCGGGAACTGGGCCTGCTGCAGCGCCTGCTGCACGCCCCCGGCCGCATCCACACGCGCGACGCGCTGCTGGATGCCGTCTGGGGCCACAGCGCCGACAGCGGCGACCGCACCGTCGATACGCACATCAAGACGCTGCGCGCCAAGCTGCGCGAGATCCGCCCCGACCTCGACCCCATCGTCACCCATCGCGGGCTGGGGTATTCGCTGGAACTGCCGGCGGCATGACCCCCCCGGCCCACCAATGAAACTCGGCCTGCGCCTGCTGCTGGGCTTCTTCTTCATCGCGGGCCTGGCGGCCGTCTTCGTGCTGCGCGCCTTCGTGGTCGAGATCAAGCCCAGCGCGCGCGAGGTGATGGAAGACATCCTGGTCGACACGTCCAACCTGCTGGCCGAACAGGCGGCGGGTCCGTTGGCCGCCATGCCGCCGGGCGGCACGCTGGAAGACAGCGAACTGGCCCGCGGCATCCGCGACTACGCCACGCGCCCCGTCAATGCCCGCATCTGGGGCCTGGACAAGCGCTCGCTGGATTTCCGCGTCTACGTCACCGACGCCACCGGCCGCGTGGTGCTCGACTCGCGCACGCCTTCGGCAGTGGGCCAGGACTACTCGCGCTGGAACGACGTGATGCGCACCCTGCGCGGCGAGTACGGCGCGCGCTCCACCCACGAATCCGCGCAGAAGAACGAAGACGGCACCATGTACGTGGCCGCCCCCGTTCAGCGCGACGGCCGGTTGCTGGGCGTGCTGACGGTCTCCAAGCCGGCGTCGACGATGGCCCGGTTCGTCGACCGCGCCGAGCGCAAGGTGCTGGTGGCCGGCGGCTGGCTGTTCGGCCTGTCGCTGCTGGTGGGCGTGCTGGTCACGCTGTGGATCGTGTGGTCGGTACGCCGGCTGAGGCACTACGCGCAGCACGTGCAGGCCGGGCAGGCCCTGGCCGTGCCGCGCCTGCCCGGCGAACTGGGCGACCTGGCGCGCGCGATGGAAGCCATGCGCCTGCGCCTGGAGGGCCGCGAACACATGGAACAGGTCGTGCGCGCCTTCACCCACGAACTGAAAAGCCCCCTGGCCGCGATACGCGGCGCCGGCGAACTGCTGCAGGATCCCCTGCCCGCGGCCGACCGCCAGCTCTTCGCCATGCAGGTGCTGGAGCAGTCCGAACGGCTGCGCGTGCTGGTGGACCGCATGCTGGAGCTGTCCAAGCTGGAAAGCCGCGGCAGCCTGGCCCACGCCCCGCGCATACGGCTGGACAGCTGCGCGGCCCGGGCCCTGCTGGCTCAGCAGGCGCGCATCGGCCAGCGCGGATTGCAGGTCCGCTGGCTGCGGCAGGAAACCGCCGAAACCCGCGGCGACGCCGAACTGGTCGCTCTGGCCATCGGCAACCTGCTGGCCAACGCGCTGGACTTCTCGCCCGAGGGTGCCTTGCTGGACCTGTCCGTGTGGCGCGACGGCGCGCATGTCCTGTTTGAGCTGCGCGACCATGGGCCAGGGGTTCCCGACTATGCCCTGCCGCAGTTGGACAAGCGCTTCTATTCCACCGCCCGGCCCAATGGCGGCGACAAGGGCAGCGGCCTGGGCCTGGCCATCGTGGAACAGGTGATGGCGCTGCATGGCGGATCGCTGGAACTGACACCGGCAGAACCGGGGTTGACAGCACGGCTGAGGTTTCCGGCGGGGTAATAGCGTCCTAATGCCGGGACCGAACAACCTGGAAAGAACGGAAAGGAGATTGAATGGCGGAGCAGACTTCTGCGCTACGGATGTCGAGGGGCTACGCCACGAAGGAAAAATCTCGCTGGAGACTTTCCTGCAAGAGTGCCGCGCGAGAGGCGTCGAACCCCGCAAGCATTTCTCCGGAAAATTTGTACTCAGAGTGCCGCCTGCCATCCACGAAGCCGCCGCCGCAGCAGCGGCGGCACATGGCGAAAGCCTGAACCAATGGATCGCAAGCGTCATCCAGAAAGCTTCGCACGCTTGAAGCCACGCCTGCCGGCAAGCGCAGGCAAGAACTTCACATTCCCCTCACACACTTCATCGCCCGCTCACCCTCCCTCGTCAGACTGCGCTGCATCAGACACCTGACGCAGAGGAAAGACCATGAAGAACCCTGTATTGGCCAAGGGCGCGGCCCTGTTGCTGGTCCTGGCCTGCCTGGCCTACGGCCTGTTCAGCATCGGCGACATCGTCTACGAGCGCCACGGCAACCAGCGCACCGCCGAAATGAACGTCGAGCGGGACCAGGTCGGCAAGCAGACGCTGATGGGACCGGTCCTGCAACGCCACTGCACCGAAGAATGGCAAACCTGGGAAGGCGAGGGCACGGCGCGCAAGCTGCGCAACGAACGGCGCGGCTTCATCCTGACCGCGCCCCCCGGCACGCTGCGGATCGACGCGCAGGTCGACCAGGACCCGCGCTATCGCGGCATCTTCCGCATCGACACCTATGCCGCCAAGACGCGCTTGAAGGCGCAATGGCCGGCCTCGGACGCCATGCTGCCCCCGCGCTCCGAACACGCCGACGGCCGCGTGCAATGCGAAGCCCCCAGCCTCGTGGTGGCGCTGATGGACGCCCGCGGCATCCGCTCGGCGCACGCCACCGTCAACGGCAACGAAGTGTCCATCCAACCGGGCACCCAGCACCCGAGCTACCAGCGCGGCTTCCACATGCCGCTGGACGAAACCGCCGCCGGCCGGGAACTGAACGTCGAAGTCAGCCTGGAGCTGCTGGGCACGGGCCAGATCTCGTTCGCGCCGGTGGCGGAATCCACGCAGGTGAAGATGAACGCCGACTGGCCGCACCCTTCGTTCGGCGGCCGTTTCCTGCCGGCGGAGCGCACGGTCACGGACCAAGGTTTCGAAGCCACGTGGCGCGTCTTCTCGCTGGCCACCACCGCCCCCGCCGACTACGGCCGCGGCGTGCCGCTGTGCGCCAACGACATGCGCCAGGAATACGGCCCCGAGCCGGGCACCTGCGTGGAGAGCTTCGGCGTGGCCTTCTTCGACCCCGTCAACCCCTACTCGCTCAGCTCGCGGGCCGTGAAATACGGCATGCTGTTCGTCGGCCTGACCTTCATCGCCGTGGGCATGCTGGAGCTGCTGCGCCGCCTGCGTGTCCACCCCATGCAGTACCTGCTGGTGGGCTGCGCGCTGAGCATCTTCTTCCTGCTGCTGCTCAGCCTGTCCGAGCACATGCCGTTCGGTTGGGCCTATGCCTGCGCCAGCCTCGCGTGCAGCCTGCTGCTGGCCGTCTACGTCAGCTACGCCATGGGCGGCAAACGCACCGGCATGGGATTCGGCGTGGGGGTGGCCGGTCTGTACGGCGCGCTTTACGTGGTGCTGCAAAGCGAACAGGCCGCGTTGATGATGGGCTCGTTGCTGCTGTTCGCCGTGCTGGCCGCCGTGATGCTGGCCACCCGCAAGCTGGATTGGTACGGCGTGCTGGGCAGCGACAAGACGGCGCAGAAACCGGCCAATCCGCCGGCGCCCTGATCCGGACGGCAGCGGCCGACGTCCTGCCGGCAGACTTCGAGAGCGCCTGGCGTCCTGGGCGGTAACACCAGCCCACGCCCCAGAAGCGGAATTCCAAGACCGGAATTCCGCTTTTTTCATGGGCGCGCAATATCGGGGCGGCCTGATGCAATGACCAATAAGTCCCAGTGACAAAAATGGCGCCCGACTATAACTGCAACATATGCCACGTTAATAGGTATACCAGTCCGATATTTTCTACTTCTGCACGTGAACCGGTCCCAGAAACACTAAATCATGCCTATCGCATTTTTGTTGTCCTGCCATGCCCCGGATCCATTCGACGCCTGTCCCGCCCTGCCGACCTGATACGCCTCGCGCGGTCTTGCTCCGCCTTGCCTGCACGGCAGGACCGCGCGCGCGCCTCAAGCGATTGCCCGCCTACCGTTGATCACGGCATACGTGTCAAACGAGGTCCGCAGGCTGCGGGTACGCCCGCGCAGGCCCGCCCCCTTCGCCGCCGCATCGCGACCGAAGACGCGGCGCCCCGACCGCAAGGCCGGCCGCCGCGCGGCAGCCAGGTCCGGCAAGACGCGCGCGGCGCAACCCGGCGCGCTGACCCTCGTCGCGCATGAACTGCGCACGCCGCTCAGCGGCCTGATCGCCATGCTGGACACCCTGCAACGCACCAGTTCCGGCGCCCAGCAGCATCGGCTGATCGAACTGGGGCAGATGGCGGCTGACCACCTGCTGCGCCTGCTGGACGGCATTCTCGATTCCGCGCTGCCGGCGTCGGCGGCGCCGCAAGCCTTCGACCTGCACGCGCTTTGCCGCGACACGCATGACTTCTGGCGCGAAAGCGCGCGCCGCAAAGGCTTGCGCCTGGATCTGGGCCTGGACGGCAGCGTACCGGCTTACGTGCTGGGCAATCCTTTGCGGCTGCGCCAGATCCTGTTCAACCTGTTGGCCAACGCCTTGAAGTTCACCCATCGCGGCAGCGTGTCGCTGCGCGCGCGCCGGCAGCACGCCTCGTCCACGGTGCGCTTCACCGTCGAGGACAGCGGGGTGGGGATCGCGGCGGACGAACAGGCGCGGCTGTTCCGGCCCTTCCGCCGCACCCGCGCCGCCAGGCTGTCGGGCTACGATGGCGCCGGCCTGGGGCTGGCGATCAGCCAGGAACTGGTGCGGGCCATGGGGGGCCGCATCGCACTGCGCAGCCGCATCGGGCTGGGCACCCGCGTCACGGTGGACCTGCCGTTGCCCGTTGCCGATGGCCCGACGCCTCCTGCCTCGGCCGGGCCTGTGCGCCCCATGGATGCCGGCATGCGGACAGTGCAAGCGCCCGCGGCCCGCCACACGGACCAGGCATGCGCGCCCGCCGGCGATCGCCACGGAGAACGCCACGGCAGGCGGATCCTGCTGGCCGAGGACAACCCCATCGCGCGCGAACTGATCGGCCTGCAACTGAGCCAGCTCGGCCATGCCCATGACACGGCGGCGGATGGCCTGGAGGCGCTATGCCGATTGCGCGCGGGCCAGTACGGGCTGTTGCTGACGGACGTGCGCATGACGGGCATGAGCGGCGCGGCGCTGGCCCGCCACATCCGCCGCGCGGGGTTCCGCAACGTCAACGGAGAACCGCTGCCGTTGATCGCCTTCTCCGCGGGCCGTCCCTCTTCCAACGCCGCCCTGGACCGCCGCTTCGACCAGTGGCTGACCAAGCCCGTCTCGCAGGCCGAGCTGGCGGCCTGCCTGGAGCGGTGGCTGCCCCAAGACGCTTGAAGCCGCGCCGCGAACAGCGCCGGGACCTGCCCGGCGCCCCGCCTGCCCTTCACGAAGCCTGAACACCTGTTGACGCTGCCAGCATGGCGGACGATGGCCGCCACTTCTAAAATCGCCTTCCACAAAAGGCCCGATCCACGCATGGACCATCGGGCGCCGGCGGCACCCGGCCACTTGCCCAATCCAATGACAACAGGGCAAGGCGGTGCACGACGAGGGGCCACCGCGGTCCGAGGCCCGGCCCATTCCCACAATAATCAGGAGACAATCCATGAAACCCATCCGACGCCGCATCCTGCGGGCCTGTGGCGCGCTGGCCTGCGCCATCGCATTGCCGGCGGCAGCCCAGGATTTCCCGCCGCACAAACCCGTCACGCTCATCGTCGGCTTCGCCCCCGGCGGCGCCGCCGATTCGGCCGCGCGGCTCATCGCCAAGAAGCTCAGCGAGAACATCGGCCAGTCCATCGTGGTCGAGAACAAGGGCGGCGCGGGCGGCAACATCGCGCACCAGCAGGTCTCCAACGGCCCCACCGACGGCAGCATGCTGCTGTTCGGCTCCATCGGCCCGCTGGCGATCGCTCCGCACCTCATGAAGGTCGGCTACGACCCGTTCAAGGATCTGGCGCCGATCTCGGGCGGCGTCAACTTTCCGAACGTGCTCGTGGTGCACAAAGGCCTCGGCGTCAGCAGCCTGGCCGAATTCGTGGCCCTGGCGAAGAAGGGCCATCGCGTCGAGTTCGCGTCCACCGGCCCGGGTTCCGCTTCGCACCTCGCGGGTGAAATGTTCAACCAACGCGCGGGCATCGAGATGGTCCACATCCCCTACAAGGGCGGCGCGCCCGCCTTGCAGGATCTGCTGGGCGGCCGGGTCGCCTCGTACTTCTCGGCGCCGCCGACCGCCATGCCGCACGTGGAAACAGGCAAGCTCATTCCGCTGGCCACCACGGGCCTGAAGCGCCCGAGCTATCTGCCCGACATCCCGACCGTGGCCGAGTCGGGCTACCCGGGTTTCGAGGCCCTCAACTGGTATGCCTTCGTGGCGCCCGGCAAGACACCCGCGCCCCTGCTGGACAACTGGAATCGCGAGATCGTGAAGGCGCTGGCCGATCCGGAGGTGAAGGCCGCGCTCGACAATCATGGCCTGACGCCGCAGCCGACCACGCGGCAAGGACTGGCGGATTTCATCCGTTCGGAATCGGACAAGTGGGCCCAGGTGGTGCGCGAACGCAAGATCACGGCGCAGTGAATCCAGCGGGGCCGCGCGCGGCCTGCGGCGTGGCGGCGGCCCCGGCACAGCCTGTTCATCCTCCGCGGCAAACCGCTTGCGCGGATCGGACGGGCCTTGCACTCAAGACGGCGCCGGGTCTGCTTCGGACAAGCCCGCCGCCTGCTCGCGCAGCACGTACTTCTGGATCTTTCCCGTCGACGTCTTCGGCAAGGGCCCGAACACCACCGTGCGCGGCACCTTGAAGCGCGCCAGCCGTTCGCGGCAGAAATCGATGATGTCCCGCGCCCGGGCGTCATGCCCGTCCTTCAGCGTGACGAAGGCGCAGGGCGTCTCGCCCCAGGTGGCGTCGGGCCGCGCCACCACCGCCGCTTCCAGCACGTCGGGATGGCGGTACAGCACGCTCTCCACCTCGACCGTCGAGATGTTCTCGCCGCCTGAAATGACGATGTCCTTGGCCCGATCCTTGATGGCCACGTAGCCATCCGGATCGACCACGCCCAGGTCCCCGGTGTGGAACCATCCGCCCGCGAACGCCTCGTCCGTGGCACGTGGATTCTTCAGATAGCCCTTCATCACGCTGTTGCCCTGCACCACGATCTCGCCGATGGTCCGCCCATCGGGGGGCACGGGCCGCATGTCCGGGTCGACCACCCGCGCACGCTCGACGTTGATCTTGCGCACGCCTACCCGCGCCTTCAAGGCGGCGCGCTGTTCGAGCGGCAGCTCATCCCATTCGGGGTGCCAGGCGCAGCCCATCGACGGGCCATAGGTTTCGGTCAGGCCATACTGGTGAGAGACATCGATGCCCAATGCGTCCATGGCCTCGATCACCGCGGCGGGCGGCGCGGCGCCCCCCGTCACGGCCAGCACGCGATGCTCCGCCCGCTGG
Source organism: Bordetella ansorpii (assembly GCF_900078705.1). Lineage (GTDB taxonomy): Bacteria > Pseudomonadota > Gammaproteobacteria > Burkholderiales > Burkholderiaceae_B > Bordetella > Bordetella ansorpii_A. The sequence goes on along the minus strand of NZ_FKIF01000002.1, from coordinate 829,563 downwards.
CGCACGCCTTCCGGCGCGTTCACCAGCATGTTCAGCACCACCGGCGCCCCGCAGAACAGCTCGGCGCGCAGATCGCGGATGGCGGCGAACACCTGCGCCGCCTCGACCTTGCGCAGGCAGAGATTCGTGCCCGCCACCGCGGCCACCGTCCACGGAAAGCACCAGCCATTGCAATGGAACATCGGCAGGGTCCACAGATAGCGCACGTGCGCCGGCACGTTGCTGGACAACACGTTGCCCATGGCATTGAGATACGCGCCGCGATGGTGATACAGCACGCCCTTGGGATTGCCCGTGGTGCCCGAGGTGTAGTTCAGGCAGATGGACTGCCATTCGTCCGCGGGCCAGGCCCAATCCCAGCGGGGTTCCACGGCAGCCAGCCACGCCTCGTATTCCGCGTCGCCCAGGGCGCCATGAGCACCCGAGAAGCCCGTGTCCTCGATACGCACGATTCGCGGTGGATGCCGCAGGCGGCCCAGCACGTCGGCCACCACGCCCGCATACTCGCTGTCGTACAGCAGCACGCGCGCTTCGCCGTGCTCCAGGATGAAGGCCAGCGTCGCGGCGTCCAGCCGTGTGTTCAACGCGTTCAGTACGCCGCCCGCCATGGGCACGCCGAAATGCGCCTCGTACAGGGCGGGCGTGTTGGGCGCCAGCACCGCCACGGTATCGCCCGAGCGCACGCCATCGGCCCTCAGCGCGGCGGCCATGCGGCAGCAGCGCTCGTAGGTCCGGCTCCAGCTCTGTTCGAACGCGCCGTGGATCAGCGCGGGATGGTCGGGATAGACCCGCGCGGCGCGCTCGATGAAACCCAGCGGCGTCAGCGCGACATGGTTGGCGGCGTTGGGCGCCAACGCTTCCTGCAAGGCCTGCGGCATGGCTGTCTCCTTGTCGGTATCGGAGACGGCCATCCGGCAAGGGCGGGACCGCTCCGGCGGCTGCTTCGGCCGCCGGGCCAGTGTAAGGCCTGTCGTCGGATCGGAACGAATGGCAGCGGCGAGCTTCGACCGCCAGCGATGCGCCGCGTGATCGAGCCCGCGCCCACCAAGGCAGGCGGCAGGCGATCGACGCCGGTCGTTTCAGTACCGCAGCCGCATCACGCTGGCCACTCCCGCCAGCCCCGCGAACCCCATGCCCAGCCACAGCGCCGTCACCGCGCCGTGCGACGTGGAGAGGTTGAAGCACGCCGCCACCAGCGCCGCGCCGGTGGACTGGCCCAGCAGGCGCACGGTGCCGACCATGCTGCTGGCGCCGCCGCTGCGCTCGTGCGGCGCCGACGTCATGATGGCGTGCACGTTGGGCGACTGGAAGAAACCGAATCCCGCCCCGCACAGCGCCATGCGCCAAGCAATGTCGAACACGGACGGATGGGCCGGCATGCTGGCCAGCAACCCCATGCCCGCGCACAGCGCCGCCAGGCCGATACCGGCCAGCAGGCCCACGGGATAGCGATCCGACAGGCGTCCCGCGGCGGAGGCCACCAGCGCCACCGCCACCGGCCACGGCGTGATCAGAAACCCCGTCGCCACCTGTGAATAGCCCAATTGCTGGAACATGAAGGGCAAGGACACGAACGCCAGCGCCTGGGTGGCGAACGAACCCACGCCGGTGGCCGCGGACAGGGCGAACATCGGCCTGCGCAGCAGATCCAGGGCCAGCATCGGCGCGGGATCGCCGGCCTGGCGCCGCAACAGCGCCAGCAGAAGCGCCAGCGTCAGCCCGAGCGAGATCAGCACGTCCGTCCAGGTGCGCGCGTGCGCGCCCTCGTTCAGCGTGAAGACCAGCAGCGCGAAGAAACACGCGCACAGCACCGCCGCCACGCGATCGAAGGCGCGGGCACTGAGCGGCGTCACGGGCAGCGATTTCAGGCCCAGGTAGACGGCCAGGATGCCCAGCGGCACGTTGATCAGGAATAGCCAGTGCCAACTGGCGACGGACAGGATCAGCGATGCCAGCGTGGGGCCCGCCGCGAACGACACCGCCACGACCAGCGAATTCAATCCCACCCCGCGGCCCAATTGTCCGGCCGGATAGACGAAGCGCAGCACCGCCGCGTTGACGGCCATCATGCCCGCCGCGCCCAGGCCCTGGACCACGCGCGCGGCCACCAGCCATTCGAGCGACGGCGCCAGCCCGCAGGCCAGCGACGACAGGGTGAACAACACCAGCCCCGCCATGCTCACCCGCCGGTGCCCCACGATCTCGCCCAGCGCGCCGGCCGGCAACAACGCCGCGATCATGGCCAACTGGTAGGAGCTGACGATCCACACCGACAGCGCATCGGTGGTCTGCAGGTCGCGCGCCATGGTCGGCAACGCCGTATTGGCGATGGCGGTGTCCAGGCTGGCCATGCTCACGCCCAGCAACAACGCCAGCACCGCCCTCCACCGTTCGGCGTACGGGACGCCTTCGCCTATCGGATATTGGTGGGTACGCGCGAAGCTGGCCAGCATGACGGTGAACGGCGTGGAGGAAATGAAGGGCGGGAATGGCCGCACGCGCGAGGGGCGTGGGTCGCGAAGCCGACGATATTACTCCCGTGCCGCGCGGAACCCTTTTCAAGGGGAGACTGCCAGCAGGCTGTCAGGAAAGGAGTGGGGCCGGCCGCCGAGGTTCATGCGCGCAACCGCGCGCTCGCGGGGCATCGCGTGCTTCCCTCTGCCCTCTCGCCGTGCGTCGATGGACAGGCGGCCCGTCCGTATCGCCGGTCGTCACCCAGCGGCCAGCCACGCCAGCGCCCCCACGCCGCCCAGCAGCGTCAGGCTCATCAGCACGCCGTCCCGCGTCGTCAGCGCTAGCCCGAACAGCGCCAGCACCGCGCCGCAGGCCGAGTTGGCCATCGGCACCATTTCCAAGGGCGGCATCACGATGCAGATGAGCAGGCAGATGCCCGCCACGCTGCGCACGCCGACATTGCCGGTCATCCACCGCATGCGCGACCGGCAGACGAATTCGCAGGCGCGCGCCAACGGCCGCAGGAAGCGGATCGCCCGGATGAGCAGCTTGCGCTTGACCTGCCGCCGCAGCAGCCACGGCGGCAGCCAGATGTGGCAGCGGCCGATGACGATCTGCGCGGCGCTCAGGCCCACCAGCACGGCCGCCGTCGTGGGCATGCCCGGCACGTGGCCCAGCGGCGACATGATCAGCAGTCCCACGATCAGGATCAGCGGCGCGAAGCTGGTGCGCCCGATGGCATTGAGCATGCGCTCGACCGACACCTCGCAATCGCGGCAGGTCAGGCGGTCGAGCCGGTCCAGCATCACGGAGAGTTTGGGCGCGGCCCGCCAGGCGCGCCGACGGAAGCGCGCGCCATGCGCCTGGCCGGCGTCCAGATGGGCGGCGATGAGCGGCACGGCAGGCTCGGCATCCGGTGAGGGCGCAGCGGCGTTCGCCGCCGCGGCGCACTCTGCGAGCCCGAACGCGCCCACCCGTGGCACAGGCCCCGCACGATGGCTGGCAGATTTGGGGATATCCATGCGGATGCATACCGCAAGCCGCGTGCCTGGGTGGTCGACGATGCGGGGCGCCCATCTCGCGGCAGGGACTTCCGCCCCCAGCCCAGGCCAGGCCGCAAAGCAAAAAAGCCGGCACTGCATGAGCAATACCGGCTTTTGCCGACGGTTTCGGGAACCGTCATGACCAACTGAATTGGTCGGGGCGAGAGGATTCGAACCTCACGAATCCTAACGGTTCCCTGGGAGACCTGTGCCATTGTCAGTCTCGGGCGGCGTGTCTAATTGACACGTCGGGAGAGTACCACGGGCAGGGCAATCAGCACGCCGAGCGCTATACGCGCTCAGGCCGAATGACCGGCGAGGACATGTTCACACTGTCTTGAACCCGCTGCGCTCTAACCTCCGCAGTAGGAAAGTCCCGAAGGCGAGGTGTTCCAAGCACACGTCGGGGTCGTCGCTCAACTCAATTTCATGGCCGCCCGGATTGCGTATCGCCATAACGGCACCCGCAAAAATAAACGAATAGCCCTCTTGCTCATCCTCATCACTAGCGTTGGCGAGGCCGTTAAGTTGAATCTTAGGATTACCCTTATTGAAGACCGTCATCATCAACTTCCGGCCAATCTCCGTACATGCAGAATGCTTCTGCACGACCTTCTCAATAAATTTGAAAGCGTGGAAGGTGGCCTCTGCCCCGTAACCGTCATCGAATAGGCTTCTTACTTTATCTGGAAAGCCAGGATGAATGTTGTGTAGCTCAAAAGGATGTGCAGGTTCTCCACCTTGTTCTGTCGGCTCGTCGGATACCGGCTGCGCCAAGGCAGCCGCCCTCGCGATCCGCTCGAACAAGTCAAATGCCGTTGCCATTTATCAAGTTCTCGCGAATGCTCTTAAAGATCGCGTCGTAGGTAGCTTGATCGCCACCGGGAGGCAAGTTGATTTCGATGCGAACCGTCAGCGCCACTTCGCCATCTTTCTTCTGTGCCCCGCTCCCCTCTTGCGCTTGGCCTGCCGGAGACCCGGGAATCTCCACTTGCGCGGATGCTCGGAGCTTTCGATCAGGCTTCGGTTGCGCAGCCCGCTTAGCGGCCTTCGGAACCTTGGGCGTAGAAGGTACGGGCGCTGTCTCAGCTATCTTTCCCCCCGCCTTAGCCAAAGCCTGGAAGGTGTTGGCCTGCCGTTTCCCCACGAGGTCGCTAGTGTCATCATGATTCCGGAAGAACGAGATCAACTTATCGACATCTAGCGACCAAGCATTTTCGCCATGCAGATCGAAGAGTTCATGGTAGGCGGCCTTTACGAGTTTACTGAACCCCTCTTCGAAGTCTTGCTGGTTATGTTGATTGAACACAGCCCCCGCCTCAGGAACCTTTTTATACTCAGCGTCCAATACACCTATGAATCTGAATATATTTAGAACGTAGGTCTCATTGTTCGGGGCAATCGCAAGCTTTTTTAGCGTCTCTGCGGTGACGATAGGAGGAAAAGACTTCCTAAGCTGCGCTATCAACTGGACGATGCCGCCCGAACCAGACATGTAAGGATGCTTATCAGCCACCTTGACCGCTCCCGTGCAAATAGAGTCACCGTATCATTCGGATACGTACTGCCCAGTTATAGCACCCCGCTGCGAAATTCAGAAGTGAATGGCAAAGCCCATAACTACTGGTGCTAGCCGCAAACCGCCGATGGTCGAGGCGTCAACGAGTAGCCCCGCAGCCAATCAGGTCTAGAGAGAGGTCGCGCAGAGCAGCGCTAACGCTGCTACTTGCTCATGCGATGGGGGTCTACAACGACTCCCGTGAGTCACGATGCAGCGCGTATAGATACATCAAGAATGCTTAGAGGGCCTCTAGCTCGTGGATACGTTCCAGCAATGCGGAGGCCCCCTCTATGTATCCTAAGAGTCTTATAGGTCTTCAGCCTCTTCTCTCTGCTGATTTAATCTCATTGCCTGGAACCATACGGCTCCAGCGGCTCGGGCGGAAAGACCAGAGGTGGGGAATGAAGGCGATCTAGGACGGAGGCAGCTTCGGCCCCTGCCGCTTCGGGGCACAGGTGCGCGTACTTCTGAGTCATGTACACGCTCGCATGTCCAAGAAGATTAGAAACCTTCAACAACGAAACCCCTGCCTGAACTAACCGCGCCGCATAGGTATCCCGAAACGTATGAGGCGTCACTTTGTCCTGTGAAGGGTCCGGGTTAAGGCCGCAACGGTCGATATGCGTCTGGATGGTCTGAGTGGCATGGCTTCCAGGAAGGTCTACACCGGCCCAGGCGCCGCCTTTGAACTTGGGGAATACGTAGGAGTGGCGGGCTTGCCTGTGCGAGTCGGCGGGTACGTGTCGCGCACGTTGTCAGGGATGCCAATGCGCAGGTGCCAAACACCGCCGCGCATCGTAAGGCCAGAAGGTAGCTTAGCCATTGTGTGCTTTGTCAGCTTCAGAATTGACACACCGCCTTGCCACGGTTCCAACAAAAAAGACCCCATAGCTCAAGGGCTAAGGGGTCTTCCGTCGGGAATCGACCAACTGAATTGGTCGGGGCGAGAGGATTCGAACCTCCGACTCCTGCGTCCCGAACGCAGTACTCTACCAGGCTGAGCTACGCCCCGATTTTTACAACACCACCGATGCAGACAAAAGGCTGGGTTCGGGCCCAACTGCTTGTGCGTAGAACTGCGCAGTGACTACCCCGCAGTGACTACCCTTTTGCATCAGCGATCGCGTTTAACCGCGAAAGCGCAGAATTCTAGCAGAGATTCCAGATAAATGGAAACGGGGTAGTCGGACAGGGCTGCGCGGGCCAGTTCCGCCTCGGCCTGGGCCGCCTGCAAGGCGTGCTCCAGCGCGTCGGTGGCCTGGATGGCCAGGGCCACGGCCTCGAAGTCGGCGTCGCCGGTTTCGATGGCGCGGCGGATCAGTTCGCGCTGCTCGGGCGTGCCGACTTCCATGACACGGATCAGCGGCAGCGTGGGCTTGCCCTCGCGCAGGTCGTCGCCCACGTTCTTGCCCAGCGCCTGGGCGTCGCCGCTGTAGTCCAGCACGTCGTCGACCAGTTGGAACGCGGTGCCCACGTGGCGGCCATAGGCGGCGGCGGCCTCCTGCTGGGCCGGCGTGCCGCCCGCCAGCACGGCGCCGACCTGGGCGGCGGCCTCGAACAGCTTGGCGGTCTTGTAGCGCACCACCTGCAGGTAGCGCGCCTGCGAGACGTCGGGATCGTGCACGTTCAGCAGTTGCAGCACCTCGCCCTCGGCGATCACCGTGGTGGCCTCGGACAGGATCTGCATGATGCGCATGTTGTCCGCCTCGACCATCATCTCGAACGAGCGCGAATACAGGTAGTCGCCCACCAGCACGCTGGCGGCGTTGCCGAACACGGCGTTGGCGGTGTTGCGGCCCCGGCGCAGGTCGGACTCGTCGACCACGTCGTCGTGCAGCAGCGTGGCGGTGTGGATGAACTCGACCACGGCGGCCAGCAACTGGTGATACGTGCCGCTGTAGCCAAGCGCGCGCGCCACCATCATCAGCATGGCCGGGCGCATGCGCTTGCCCCCGGCGCCGATGATGTAGTCGCCGATGGTGCGGATCAGGACGACCTCGGAATTGAGCCGGTCGCGGATGACCGCATCGACGGCCTTCATGTCTTCGGCAATGGGAGCGATCAGCGCGGAGAGAGTCAAAACCGGATCCGGGAATAGGGGTGAGCCAGGCCCCGCGGCTCGGGTGGCGTGCCGCGCGGCAAGCGCGGGTTTCGGGGGCCGGCCAGAATTATACTGACATGGTCGAGGCTGCCCGGCGGCCCACTCCCCACCGTGGCGGGCCAGTGCGACAGCCTCTGGCCGCGCGATCCCGACCGGGCGATCCCCGGCAGGCGCCGCCGCGGGCCCGCTTTTCGCGGCAGGCCGCCTCCGCGCTGCCGCCCGGCCTTCGCTGTCCCCCAAAAACCACACGCCGCCGGCCATAAGCCCTTACGCCACAAGGTGTTTTTGACTTTCGCACCGGGCCGGGCTAGAATTCTCGATTCGGTCGGTGCGTCTATGCGCGCAGCGGCACGGAACCGGCCGGGCACCAGTGCGCCGATGGGGCAAGCCTTGCGGAAATCCGCAACGGCATCTCCCACAGACCGCTACCCATCGCTTCGGCTTTCGCGTCCAGTCGACCGAATGTGTCAGGACGGCAAGTCAGGCGATCCCTCTTCGCAGCGCACCCGCAGCCAAGCCCCGCCCGCCCTGCCCTCCGATTTAACCTTCAAGGAAAACCCATGTACGCGGTCGTAAAAACCGGCGGCAAGCAATATCGTGTTGCTGTCGGTGAAAAACTCAAGGTAGAACAGATACCTGCTGACATCGGGCAAGAAATCACGCTGGACCAGGTCCTGTCCGTGGGCGAAGGCGACCAACTGAAAGTTGGTACGCCCCTCGTCGCCGGCGCCCTGGTCAAGGCAACGGTTCTTGCGCATGGCCGGCATGACAAGGTCAAGATCTTCAAGATGCGCCGTCGCAAGCACTACCAGAAGCGTCAAGGCCACCGTCAGAACTACACCGAACTGCGCATCGAAGCCGTCACGGCTTGAAGCAGCCCCGGTACCTTTTTAGCAGGAGCTAAACATGGCACAGAAAAAGGGCGGCGGTTCCACACGGAACGGCCGCGACTCAGAATCGAAGCGCTTGGGCGTCAAGGTGTACGGCGGCCAGCAGATCTCGGCCGGCGGCATCATTGTTCGCCAGCGCGGCACCCGCGTTCACCCCGGCGTCAACGTCGGCGTGGGCAAGGACCACACCCTGTTCGCCCTGACGGACGGCAAGGTTCAATTCGGCCACAAGGGCGCGTTGAACAAGTCCATCGTCTCGGTCATCAGCGAGTAATACCCGGCGCCGCGTACCCTGTACGCGCCGCACCGGCAAAAGCCCTGCCGTCTGCGGCAGGGCTTTTTGTTTTGCAGCCGCCGGCCCGCTTCCAGGCAAAGCCGTCCCATCGGGCACGGCAAGCCGAAAGCCCGGCGTGGAGACCTTCCTCCACGCCGACAGGCCCGCAGCACTCCTCGCCTGCCTGGCGGCAGCAGCGAGGGTCGTAACCGCCGCCGTTTTTTTTACCGCACACATCATGAAATTCGTAGACGAAGCCACCATCGAGGTCATCGCCGGCAAAGGCGGCAATGGTGCATGCAGCTTTCGCCGCGAGAAGTTCATTCCCAAGGGCGGCCCGGACGGCGGTGACGGCGGACGCGGCGGCAGCATCTATGCCGTCGCCGACCGCAACATCAATACCCTGATCGACTTCCGCTATGCACGCCTGCACCGCGCCAAGAACGGCGAGAACGGCCGCGGCTCCGACCAGTACGGCGCGGCCGCCCCCGACATCACGCTGCGCGTGCCGGTCGGCACCATCGTGCACGACGCCGACACCGGCGAGGTGCTGTTCGACCTGAACCGCCACGACGAGCAGGTCACGCTGGCCGCCGGCGGCCAGGGCGGCATGGGCAACATCCACTTCAAGTCCAGCGTCAACCGCGCTCCCAGGCAGTGGACGCCGGGCAAGGAAGGCGAGCAGCGCCGCCTGCGCTTCGAGCTGAAGGTGCTGGCCGACGTGGGCCTGCTGGGCCTGCCCAACGCGGGCAAGTCCACCCTGATCGCGCGCATCTCGAATGCGCGCCCCAAGATCGCCGACTACCCCTTCACCACGCTGCATCCCAACCTGGGCGTGGTGCGCACGTCGCCGTCGCGCAGCTTCGTCGTGGCCGACATTCCCGGCCTGATCGAGGGCGCCTCCGAAGGCGCCGGCCTGGGCCACCTGTTCCTGCGCCACCTGGCGCGCACCCGCGTGCTGCTGCACGTGGTGGACATCTCCAGCCCCGATCCGGACACCGACGCCGTGGCCAAGGCCGTCGTCGATGCCCGCGCCATCGTCGAGGAACTGCGCCGCTACGATCCCGAACTGGCCGACAAGCCGCGCTGGCTGGTGCTCAACAAGCTCGACATGATCGCCGACCCCAAGGCCGCGCGCGAGCAGTTCTGCGCCGAGTTCGGCTGGGACGGTCCGGTGCACATCATCTCGGGCCTGAACGGCGACGGCACGCAGGACCTGATCTGGGCGCTGCAGGACTACCTGGATGCCGAAAGCCGCAAGGATCACATTGCCCAGGACCAGGCCGACGGCACCTACGTGCACGAAGATCCGCGTTTCGACACCACCCGCGCCGACGCCGAGATGCCTGTTCCGCCGCGCAGCGGCAACGAATAGGCCATAATCGCAATCCCGTCACCCGCCGGTCCGCCGGCGGGCATGTCCCGTGTCCCGCAACGCCCGGTCATCGCCATGACTGCCCAAACCCACGCCGTATCCGTCATCGCCTCCGCCAGCCGCCTGGTCGCCAAGGTGGGATCTTCCCTGGTCACCAACGAGGGACGCGGCCTGGACCGGGTCGCCGTGGCGCACTGGGCAGCCCAGATCGCGGCGCTGCGCGCCCAGGGCCGCCAGGTCGTGCTGGTGTCCAGCGGCGCCATCGCCGAAGGCATGGCGCGCCTGGGTTGGGCCAGGCGCCCGTCGGCCATGCACGAACTGCAGGCCGCGGCCGCCGTGGGCCAGATGGGCCTGTGCCAGGCCTACGAGGCCGCCTTCGCCGAATTCGGCCTGCGCACCGCGCAGGTGCTGCTGACGCACGAAGACCTGGCCGACCGCCAACGCTACCTGAACGCCCGCTCTACCCTGTTCGCGCTGATGCGCCTGGGCGTGGTGCCCATCGTGAATGAGAACGACACGGTGGTCACCGACGAGATCCGCCTGGGCGACAACGACACCCTGGGCGCGCTGGTCACCAACCTGATCGAAGCCGATTCGCTGGTGATCCTGACCGACCAGCGCGGCCTGTACAGCGCCGATCCGCGCAAGCATCCCGACGCCCGGTTCATCTCGCACGCCCAGGCGGGCGACGCCGCGCTGGAAGCCATGGCGGGCGGCGCCGGCAGCGGCATCGGCACCGGCGGCATGCTGACCAAGATCCTGGCCGCCAAGCGCGCCGCGCGCAGCGGCGCCCACACCGTCATCGCCTCGGGCCGCGAACGCAACGTGCTGACGCGCCTGGCCGAAGGCGAATGCATCGGCACCGAACTGCGCGCGCTGCTGCCCGTGTGGTCGGCGCGCAAGCAATGGCTGGGCGACCACCTGCGCCTGCGCGGCCGCGTGGTGCTGGACGACGGCGCCGTGCGCGCCCTGCTGCACGAAGGCAAGAGCCTGCTGCCCATCGGCGTGGCCGCCGTCGAAGGCGAGTTCGAGCGCGGCGACGTCGTGGCCTGCGTAGGCCTCGATGGACAGGAATGCGCACGCGGGCTGATCAATTACTCATCGGCCGACACGCGGCGCATCATGCGCCAGCCTTCGGCACGCATCGCCGACATCCTGGGCAGCATGACGGATCCCGAGCTGATGCACCGCGACAACCTGGTCGTCATCTGACCGGCGCAGCGGTCTTCAATGGCCGCGAACCATCACGGCATGGCGGCGCCTGCCGGCGCCTCAGTTCCAGCCCGTGGCATTGCCATCGGCCAGGAACATATACCCCCAGTCGCGCACCGTGAACAACGGCAGTTGCACGCCCAGGCCCTGGGCCTTGGCGCGCAGCCGCGACACGGTCACGTCCAATGCCCGGCCTCCGCCGAAGGTTTTGTCGTTGCGGGGCAGCAGCCAGCCCGGCGCGTCGAGCAGACGCTTGAGCAGACGGCTTTCCGCCAGGGTGAGCGGCACCCATTGGTCGGAGGGGCCGGCCAGCACCCGGTCACGCGCCATCAGCCGCCACAACGAGCGGCGACCGCCAAAACCACGAAAGCGCAGCGCGGCGCGCAGCATGGCGGCCAGCTCGGCGGAATGCGTGTCGACATGGCAGCAGGCGTCGGCGCCGGCATCCATGGCCGCGATGCGCACGTTGGCCGGCGCGCCCGTCACCATCACCACGAGGGCGGACGTCGGCGCGCAGGTGCGCACGTGCGTGACGCGGTCGTACATGGCTTCCGGCGACGTGCGCACCACGATGGCATCGGGCATGCGGATGTCGACCAGCGCACGCAGCGGCGTGCGCGCGTCCGCGAACTGCACGGACCAGCCCGCCTGCTGCAGTCCATGCACCAGGGCGGTGGAGGACGCCGCGGGCAACGCATCATTCACGAATATGAGTTGTTGGTTGTCGAACATATCGATGATCAGGTAACGGTTTTGAACGACTTCGATACTACATATGTAATTTTACCAATCACCAAAGTATTCATATCACACGCTCCAATCGCAGCGTGAAAACCTCTTTTTCAGACCGATTGAAACAAGCACGGCAATTGCGCGGATTGACGCAGCAGGCGCTGGCCCGTGCGAGCGGCCTGTCCCAGAGTGCGATTGCCAGTTATGAAAGCGGCGACCGGGACAGCAGCCGATCGGTGCGCAGCCTGGCGTCCGCGCTGAAGATCGAAGCCGAATGGCTGGAGACGGGCAAGGGCCCGATGGAGCGCCTGCCATCGGTATACCAGCATGCCGGCCGCGACACGGCCAAGCCCAGCCTGCGCGAGCCGCAACCCGTGGCATGGCCGTTTTCCATCGATCCCCGCCGTTTCTCGGCCCTGCATCCCGATCAGCTGCATTTTCTGGACCAATGGCTGGAAGCCTATCTGGATGCGTGCCAGCGTGGCGCGAACCCGGTACGCCCGACCAAAAGACGCGGTTGAATCCGCGGATGCGGGCCAGGTATTGCACGGCATGGCGTGACCGGATTGGCACTTGCGATGCAAGACCGGACAGGGAGGCTGGGCGACCCGCCAGGGAACGTCCGCGCCCAGGTGTAGACCCGCGAGGAAATACGCGAGGCAATGGCGCCATGCAGGGAAGGTGACGTGCGGTCGGCAATGGAATACCACTTCAGTGATTTACTGAATCACCAAAGTATTCGCCCTCCACGCTCCAATTGTTGCGTGAAGAGCAATTTCTCAGACCGATTGAAGGAGGCACGCCTGCTACGTGGTTACACGCAGCAGGCGCTTGCGCGTGCCAGCGGTCTTTCCCAAAGCGCCATCGCCAGCTACGAAAGCGGTGATCGCGGCAGCAGCCGCTCGGTCCGCAGCCTGGCGCAGGCGCTGGATATCGAGATCGAATGGCTTGAAACCGGCAACGGCCCCATGGAACGCGCCGTGCTGGTCTATGAACCGGGCGGCCGTGGCACCGACCGGCACAGCCTGCGCGAACCGCAACCGGTGGTCTGGCCGTTCTCGGTGGATCCGCGCCGCTTCGGCGCCCTGCATCCGGAGCAGCTGCAGTTCCTGGACCAATTGCTGGAAACCTACCTGGACACCTGCCAGCGCGGCGCCAAGCCGCCCAGGAGCCCCAAGCGGCGCGCCTGACCCAGGCGCTCAGTGCGCGCCGAAGACCAGCGATTGATGCGCCGCCGCGCCGGCGATGGCGCCATCCCCCACCGCCAATGGCACCGATCCGCCAGGCCGGGCCATGTCGCCGCAGGCATAGACGCCCGGGACGGACGTTGCCTTCATGGCGTCGACCTTGACGACGTGCCCCCACGGTCCCTCTTCCCTTTCGCAGCCAAGCATGTCGGCCAGCGGGCCGGAAGGCGCCAGGCGCGACGTGGCGAACAGGCCGTCCAGCTTCACGACGTGCCCTCCTTGGAGGATGAGGTCGAGGTGGTTCTCGATGCGCTGCACACGGCTGCGCTCCAGCCGCACACCGCGCTCGGCCAGCGCCTGCAGTTGCGCGGCCTCGGGCTCGAAGGCCTGGTTCAGGAATAGCGTGGTGGGCCCCCAGTCGGGCAGCAGCATCGCCACGTGCAACGACAGCGGCGAACTGGCCAGCACCCCGATCTTGCCCTGATTCAGCTCGTAGCCGTGGCAATACGGACAATGGAAGACCGATTTACCCCAGCGATCGGCCAGACCCGGCACGTCGGGCAGCTGGTCGGTCACGCCCATGGCCAGCACGATACGGCGGGCTTCGAGCGCGGGCTGGCCTTCGATCTCGACGCAAAAGCCCTCGTCGATGCGCGAGATGCCGGCCACCTGGGCATCCAGCCATTGCACCGTGGAATAGGCCAGCAGTTGCTCGCGTCCCTTGGCCGCGATGGCGGCGGCCGGCGTGCCGTCCTGGGTGAGAAAGCCGTGCGAGTGCTCGGCGTAGCGGTTGCGGCGCTTGCCGCCGTCGATGACGAGTACGTTGCGGCGCGCCCGCGCCAGCGGCAGCCCCGCCGACAGGCCGGCATAGCTGCCGCCCACGATGATGACGTCATATCGCATGGAATGCTCCTTACGGAAATCCGGCCGATGCGCGTGAGGCGGCATGACGCGCGCGCCATCGGCCAATAATGAAACTATTGAAGTTACATGGTAGCCAGATTCCGATCCATCACGCAACTTATAATGTTTCGTATGGCGGGCCACGACACCGGCCCGCGCTTCGCAAGGCGTGGAACGACCATGAGAAAAGACAGCCGCCTGTCGCGCATGCTGCACGTGCTGCTGCACATGGCGCGGCGCGACGAACCCCTGACCTCCGAGCAGATCGCCCTGATGCTGGACACCAACGCCGTCGTCGTCCGCCGCACTATGGCGGGCCTGCGCCAGGCGGGCTACGTGCATTCGGAGAAAGGCCGCGGCGGCGGCTGGCGCATCGCCTGCGACCTGAAGCAGATCACGCTGCTGGATATCCACCGGGCTGTCGGCGGGCCACGCATATTCGCCATCGGCAACGAAACCGAGAATCCCGACTGCGCCGTCGAACGGGTGGTCAACGCCGCGCTGGACGATGCCCTGCGCCAGGCCGAGTCCCTGCTGCTGGAACGGCTGTCCAGGATCGCCCTGTCGGATCTGGCCAATGAATTCGATGCACTGTGCCAGAGCAGCGGCTGGGATGAACGGCTGGCGCAACGCCAGCACGGGCACGGCTGACCCTACGCCGGGCAGGTCCCGGAGGCACTCGGGGAACGCCGGGCCGTATCCGCCTTTCCAAAAAACATCCCGGGCGCATGGCCCGGGATCGCTTGCCCGCTTGGTCGGCAGGGGCCCTTGCGGGCCTCTGCCCGGCGTGCGTCAACGCACCGGCGTGGCGCCGTTGCGCGGCGCGGCGGGCGCCGGAGCGGCCGCGCCCGCCGCCGGCGGCGCATCGCCACGGATCTGCGCGGCCAGTTCCATGGCGGCCTGGGCGGTGGGCACGCTGAAGGCCAGCGCGCCACGGTTCAGCGGCTCGGCGATGCTGGGCGCGGCCACCAGTTCACGGTTCACGACCAACGCCAGCATGTTGCCCAGGTTCTTGCTGCTGACGTCCGCCAGGATGCGCGTGCCGGCCTCGTTGAAACGCAGGCCGACGAAATGCTGCCCTTGGCGGTCGACCACGGCGGCGGCCTCGGTCAGGAACGGGCGCGTCAGCACGGGCGTGGACTGCAGGTACAGCTTGCCATCGGGCATGGAAACCTCGGTACGGCCGGCGCCCGGCTGGGAATACGCGATGTAGAACTCGACCGGCGACGCGGTGTTCGGCTGTGCGGCGGCCGTGGGGCTGGCCGGGGCGGCGTCCTGCTTGCTGGAGGTCGTCGGCGCAGTCTGGCACCCGGCCAGGGCCAGCATGGCCACGGCGAAGACAGGAGCCAGTTTGCGGAGAGTCAATTGCATGATTGAGAGTTCCCTTGAGGTTCGCGGTTTCCGTGCGCAGTCATCACGGATGCCACTGCGGATTCGTGCGCGTTACAAAAAAGTTTACAGGGGTCGTGAGGCAGCCGCAGGTCACGTCTGATTCCAGATGCAACGGGGCAATACGGGGACGGCCGCCAAAACGCCTATACTTCGGCCCATGCAGGGGTACTCGCGGCCATCGGCCGCGTGTTGAGAGAGTCCCTTCGTACCAGTACGGATAATGCCGATGCTGGGAGCGTATTCCATTGTCGCCCGTTCTCGCGCCGTTAGTGCGCCAGTGCGCGCGCGGCCGGAATTCCATCCCGATTCGGCTCCAACCTCTTGATTCATTGGAGCTTTCATGAACGCCAATCCCAAGTTTCTGGCCGCCACGGCCGAAGTCGACGCGGCTGCGGTCGCACCGCTGCCCAAGTCCCGCAAAATCTATCAGACCGGTTCGCGCCCCGACATCCGCGTGCCGTTCCGCGAGATCGAGCAGGCGGACACCCCCACCATGTTCGGCGGCGAGAAAAATCCCCCGCTGACCGTGTACGACACCAGCGGCCCCTACACCGATCCCGAAGCCCGCATCGACATCCGCCGCGGCCTGCCCGAACTGCGCCGCGCCTGGATCGAAGAGCGCGGCGACACCCAGGTGCTGTCCGGCCCGACCAGCGACTACGGCCGCGAACGCCTGCAAGACCCCAGGCTGACCGCCATGCGCTTCGACCTGCAACGTCCGCCACGCCGCGCGCGCGACGGCGCCAACGTCACGCAGATGCACTACGCGCGCCGCGGCATCGTCACGCCCGAGATGGAGTATGTGGCCATCCGCGAGAACCTGCGACGCGAGCAGTACATCGAATCGCTGCGCGCCAGCGGCCCCGATGGCGAGAAACTGGCGCGCCGCCTGCTGCGCCAGCATCCGGGCCAGTCGTTCGGCGCGGCCATCCCGTCGCTGATCACGCCCGAATTCGTGCGCGAGGAAATCGCGCGCGGCCGCGCCATCATCCCGGCCAACATCAACCACCCCGAAATCGAACCGATGGCCATCGGCCGCAATTTCCTGGTGAAGATCAACGCCAACATCGGCAACTCGGCCGTCAGCTCCGGCATCGGCGAGGAAGTCGAGAAGATGACCTGGGCGATCCGCTGGGGCGGCGACACGGTGATGGACCTGTCCACGGGCAAGCACATCCATGAAACGCGCGAGTGGATCATCCGCAACTCGCCGGTGCCCATCGGCACGGTGCCGATCTACCAGGCGCTGGAGAAGGTCGACGGCAAGGCAGAGGAACTGACCTGGGAGATCTTCCGCGACACGCTGATCGAGCAGGCCGAACAGGGCGTGGACTACTTCACGATCCATGCCGGCGTGCGCCTGCCCTTCATCCCGATGACGGCAGACCGCATGACCGGCATCGTCTCGCGCGGCGGCTCGATCATGGCCAAGTGGTGCCTGGCGCATCACAAGGAAAGCTTCCTGTACGAACGCTTCGAAGAGATCTGCGAGATCATGAAGGCGTACGACGTGAGTTTCTCGCTGGGCGATGGCCTGCGTCCAGGCTCGGCCTACGATGCCAACGACGAGGCCCAGTTCGCCGAACTGAAGACGCTCGGCGAACTGACCCAGGTGGCCTGGAAGCACGACGTGCAGGTGATGATCGAAGGCCCCGGCCACGTGCCGATGCAGATGATCAAGGAGAACATGGACCTGCAGCTCGAGCACTGTCACGAGGCGCCCTTCTACACCCTGGGACCGCTGACCACCGACATCGCGCCGGGCTACGACCACATCACCTCGGGCATCGGCGCCGCGCTTATCGGCTGGTACGGCACGGCGATGCTGTGCTATGTGACGCCCAAGGAACACCTGGGCCTGCCGAACAAGAAGGACGTGAAGGACGGCATCATCACCTACAAGATCGCCGCCCATGCCGCCGACCTGGCAAAGGGCCATCCGGGCGCGTCGATCCGCGACAACGCCCTGTCGAAGGCGCGCTTCGAATTCCGCTGGGACGACCAGTTCAACCTGGGCCTGGACCCCGACACGGCGAAGGATTTCCACGACGAGACCCTGCCCAAGGACTCGATGAAGGTGGCGCACTTCTGCTCGATGTGCGGCCCGCACTTCTGCAGCATGAAGATCACCCAGGACGTGCGCGAATACGCGGCCTCGCAGGGCGTCAGCGACAAGGACGCGCTGCAGAAGGGCATGCGGGAGAAGGCGGTGGAGTTCGTGAAGAAGGGGGCGGAGATCTATCACCAGGCTTGATCTTGCTGTCCGGGGGTTGCTTGCGGGGCGTTGCGCCGTTTCGGTCTGGGTTTCCGAGACGCCTGCCCCTCTCCTACAGCAGCTTGCCCGGATTCATGATGCCCTTGGGATCCAGCGCGCGCTTGATGTCGCGCATCACACGCAGCTCCAGCGGGTCCTTGCTGTGCAGGAAGTGGCCGCGCTTCAGTTGCCCGATGCCGTGCTCGGCGCTGATGCTGCCGCCATAGCGGTTCACCTCGTCCAGTACGGCATCGGTGATGGCCGAGCCTTCCTTTGCCGCCCAGTCGGTGGGAGCGCCCGCCGGACGCGACAGGTTGTAGTGCAGGTTGCCGTCGCCGAAATGGCCGAAGATGAAGGGCCGCACGTCGGCGCTGACGGCGCGCACGCGGGCCTCGGCCGACACCATGAATTCGGGAATGCGCTCGATGGGCAAAGACACGTCGTGCTTCAGGTGCGGGCCGTCGGCGCGCTGCGCCTCGGAGATTTCCTCCCGCAGCTTCCACAGCGCCTGCACCTGGGCCAGCGATGCCGACACGGCGGCATCCAGGCACAGCTCGCGCTCGAGCGCGGCGCCGATCACCTGCTCGACCAGCGCGTTCAAGGCGGCCTCGTCCACGCTGTCGGCCAGTTCGACCAGCACGTAGCCCGGATAGCGTTGCGCGAAGGGCTCCTGCACGCCTTGTGCATGGCGCAGCACCAGGTCGACGCAGTCGCCCGTGAAGAATTCGAACGCCTGCAGGCGCGCGCCGCACTGTTCGTACAGCAGCTCGAACAGCTGCAGCGCCTGCGCCGGCGACTGCACCGCGGCCAGCACCACGCTGCGCGTATCGACACGCGGGAACAGGCGCAGGGCCACGGCGGTGATCACGCCCAGCGTGCCTTCCGAGCCGATCAGCAACTGCTTCAGGTCATAGCCGGTGTTGTCCTTGCGCAGGGTGCGCAAGCCATGGAAGATTTCGCCAGTGGGCAGCACGGCCTCCAGGCCCAGCACCAGCTCGCGCGCCATGCCGTAGCGCACGACGTTGACGCCGCCCGCGTTGGTGGCCACGTTGCCGCCGATCTGGCTGGAATCCTCGGCCGCCAGGCTCAGCGGCAGCAGCCGGCCCGCCTCGTGCGCGGCGCGGCGCAGGTTGCCCAGAATGCAGCCGGCTTCGGCCACCAGCGTGTTGGCCACGGTATCGATGCCGCGCACGGCATTCATGCGGTCCAGGCTGAGCACCACGTTCGACGCGCCGCCATCCGGCGTGGCGCCGCCGCACAGGCCCGTATTGCCGCCGCGCGGCACCACCGGCACGCCAGCCTCCTGGCACAGCGCCAGGGCTTGCGCGACCTCTGCGGTGGTGCGCGGCCGCAGCACGGCTTGCGCCTGGCCGCGATACAGCCCGCGCCAATCGGCCAGCCAGGGCGCGATGTCCTGCTCGGCGGTGGCGACGACATCGGGGCCCAGGGCCTGGACCAGGCGTTGCGGGAAAGCTTGCGTGCTCATGGTGCGTATCCGTATTCGGAAGAAGAGGGGGAATCGATGGGAGGCAGCCCGAGTTCGAGCCGGCCGGCGGCCCCGCGCAGATGGGCGGTGGCCGCGCCGCGCGCGCCGTCGGCATCGCCGCGCGCGATGGCATCGAACAGGGCCACGTGCTCCTGCTGCACGCGGGAAGGCAGCCCGGCATGGCGCAGGCTGTTCTGCCGCGCCGTGCGCACGGCGTGGCGCAGTTGCAGGTTCAGGTACTGCAACAGGCGCTGGTAACTGGGATTGTGCGTGGCGGCGGCCACGGCGCCGTGGAACGCCACGTCGTACTCCACTGCCGCGTCGGGATCGGGATCGTCCAGGCAGCCGCGCAGCCCTTCCAGGGCCAACTGCATGGCGGCCAGGTCGGCCGGCGTGCGCCGCCTTGCCGCCAACGCCGCCGCGCCGCCCTCCAGCTCCATGCGCAGTTCGTAGACGTGGGCCAGTTGCGCGCGGTCGGCCTCGGCGGACACCTGGAACCCGGCCGCGCCCGTGCGGGCCAGCACCATACAGCCAGACCCCTGCCGGCTGCGCACCAGACCCTGAGCGCGCAGGCGCTCGGTGGCCTCGCGGATGACGGCGGCGCTGACGCCATACAGGCTGGCCAGGTCCTTGCCGGCCGGCAGCTTGGCGCCCACGGCGTAGGTGCCCCGCGCGATCTCGGCGGCGAGCTGGCTGGCGACCTGATCGGTCAGGGTGGCGGTACGCAGGGACATGCGGCGATTATAGGCATGTTCTCAGGTTATATGAAAACTTTGAACATCATCGGGCATTGCGGACTAGACAGCCCCTTCATTCGATCAGCGCGCAGTCCCCCAAGACGGGGCGCAGGGACGCCCCATCGCAACTGCGCCATCGCCCGGACCCTATGTGCGTCGTTGCGGAGCGCGCCACGGTCAGGCCCCGGGCTCTCCGAGCAAGGGCCGCGAATATCCGCCGCACACCTCGCACTCAGGATCCCGCCGCACGTTCACCGAATGCCACTGCATGTCGCGCAGGTCCAGTTGCAGCAGGCGCCCGGAAAGGCTGCGCCCTATCCCCGCCAGCAGCTTCAGCGCCTCGGCCGCCTGCATGCTGCCGATGATGCCGACCAGCGGCGCGAACACCCCCGTGGTGGCGCAACTGAGTTCGTCGACGTCGTCGGCCTCGGGAAACAGGCAGTGGTAACAGGGCGCCTGCTGGTCACGCAGGTCGTACACGCTGACCTGTCCGTCGAAGCGGATGGCCGCCCCGGACACCAGCGGCTTGCGATGCTGCACGCAGGCGCGGTTGATGGCGTGGCGGGTGGCGAAGTTGTCGGTGCAGTCCAGCACGACGTCGGCCGCGGCCACGGCCTCGGACAAGGCGATGCCGTCCAGGCGCGCGACGCGCGCGTCGATGTGGGTTTCGGGATTGAAGGCGGTCAGCGTATCGCGGCCGGACTCGGCCTTGGGCCGGCCCAGGCTGGCCGTGGTGTGCAGGATCTGGCGCTGCAGATTGCTGAGTTCGACGAGGTCGTCGTCGGCCAGCACGATGTGCCCCACGCCGGCGGTGGCAAGATAAAGGGCGGCCGGAGAACCCAGGCCGCCCGCTCCCACGATCAGTACCCGCGCTGCCAGGAAAGCCTCCTGGCCTTCGATGCCCACCTCATCCAGAAGGATGTGGCGGGCATAGCGCAGCAACTGCTGGTCGTTCATTTCGCCTTCGAGGGTTCGACTCCGGACGGCGTGATCTTCATGCGCTGGGTGTCGGTCTTGCCGGCGGGCTTCACGTCGGCCTTGGCCTGGCGCTGCTCGCCCTTTTCGATGGGACGGCCGGCCAGCAGGTTCTGGGCCTGCTGCAGCTGGAAGTCGTCCTTGCCGCCGAATTCGAAGATCTTGGCGACGGGCGGCTCGTTGGTGTCGAAGGCGCTGGACTTGATCTCGTTGCTGTCCTGCTGGTTCGACAGGTGGCGCTGCAGGTCGGCTTCGCGCGGCAGGCGGAACAGATCGCCCTTGGCGGTATCGGCCACGATGTAGTCGGGCACGATGCCGGTGGCCTGGATGGAGCGGCCGGCCGGCGTGAGGTAGCGCGACGTGGTCAGCTTGACCGCCGTGTCTTGCGACAGCGGCAGGATGACCTGCACCGAGCCCTTGCCGAAAGTGCGGTTGCCCAGCAGCTTGGCGCGCTTGTGATCCTGCAGGGCGCCGGCCACGATTTCGGAGGCCGAGGCCGAGCCCACGTTGACCAGCACCACCATCGGCACGGTCTTCACCCAGGCGGGCAGGTCGGCCAGGTAGTCGCCTTCGCCGCGCGCATATTCGCTGGGCTTGCCCATGTATTTGTGGCGGGCGTCGGGCGTGCGGCCTTCAGTGGACACCACCAGGGTGTCCTGCGGGTTTGGCAGGAAGGCGCCGGCCACGCCGATGGCGCTGGTCAGCAGGCCGCCCGGGTCGTTGCGCAGGTCCAGCACCAGCGACTTGGGCGCGCCCTTGGCGCCGAGTTCGCGCAGTTGGCGGGCCATGTCGGGGCCGGTCTTTTCCTGGAACTGGGCAATGCGCAGGTAGGCGGTGCCGTCGTCCAGCATCTTGCTGCGCACGCTGCGCACCTTAATGATGTCGCGCACGAGCTTGACCACGAGGGGCTGCGGCTGGTCGGCGCGCATGATGGTCAGCGTGATCGGCGACTTGGGCGCGCCACGCATCAGCTTGACGGCGTCGTTCAGCTGGATGCCCTTGGTGGGCGTGTCGTCGATCTTGATGATCAGGTCGCCCGCCAGGATGCCCGCGCGCGCGGCCGGCGTGTCCTCGATGGGCGAGATGACCTTGACGAAGCCGTCCTCGGCACCGACCTCGATGCCCAGGCCGCCGAACTCGCCTTGCGTGGCGGTCTGCATGTCGCGGAAGGCATCCGCATCCAGGTAGGCCGAGTGCGGGTCGAGGTTGGACACCATGCCCGAGATGGCGTTCTGGATCAGGGTCTTGTCGTCGACAGGTTCGACGTAGTTGTCCTTGATCGCCCCGAAGACGTTGGTCAGTTGGCGGAGTTCGTCCAGCGGCAAGGGGCTGCCACGCTGGGCGACAGCGGTGACGCCGGCGCTCAGCAGTATGCCTGCCACCGCACCGATGGAAACAAGACCGAAACCGCGATACTTGCGAGTGCTCATGCACACATCCTGAAATTGATGCCCCCCGGGCGCGAGCCTGGGAATTCGAGGGGGCTACCATGCTGTCGAAATACTACAGTGGCGTTTCAGCGCAGCGCTAGAGGGCCAGCCACTGGGCGGGATCCACGGGCGCGCCACGATGGCGAATTTCAAAGTATAGGCCCGATTCCACTTGGCCGCCGGTCGCACCCACCGTAGCGAGGGTATCTCCGGTCGTCACGGCGTCTCCCACGCGCTTGAGCAGGCTCTGGTTGTACGCGTAGACCGACAGGTATTGCTGGCCGTGGTCGACGATGATGATGTTGCCGAATCCGCGCAGCCAATCGGCATACACCACGGTGCCCGGAGCCACCGCCTTGACGGGAGTGCCCTCCGAGGCGCGCAGCACGATGCCGCGCCAGACCCCGCCGTCGGGACGGCCCACCCCGAAACGGCCCTGCACCGCGCCGCGTACCGGCGGCGTCAGGCCATGACGCAGCCCGTTGCCGCCGCCGGCCGGCGGACGGGCGGAAGCCTCGCGCTCGGGGCGTTCGGGGCGCCCGATACGCTCGGGCGCGGCCGCGGGTTCCGCTTCGGCCTGGCGCGTGGGCGCCGGACGCTGGGCGGGTTCCGTGGGCGTTTCCACCAGCCGGGTATGCCCTTGTCCGTCGACCGGACGCAGGCCGGCGCTGTCCGGATCGACCAGGGCCGGATTCCGCTGGGCGCTGCTGGCCGCCACCTCGGCCTGCTCGCGCACGCGGCTGGCCTCGGCCATGGCTTCGGCACGGGCCTTTTCCGCCGCGCGTCGGTCGGCGTCGTTCCTGGCCTGGCGCACGGCTTCGGCCTGGCGGGCCGCTTCCTTGCGCGCTTCCTCGGCCTTTCGAGCCAGTTCGGCACGGCGGGCCTCTTCGGCCTTGCGGGCCAGCTCGGCGCGGCGCGCGGCTTCCTTGCGGGCTTCCTCGGCCTTGCGGGCCGCCTCGGCGCGGCGGCGCGCCTCTTCGGCGGCCTGGCGCGCGATGGCGGTCTCCAGGTTGCCGATCAGGCTGGACAGGCGCTGATCGTCCCGGTCCAGCTTGCCGGCTTCGGCCCGCTGCGCGGCGATCTGCCCCTCCAGCCGGGCGACCACGGTGGCGCGTTCCTTCTGTTGCGCAACCAGCTCGGCCTTCTGCTTGCCGGTCTCCTCGGTCACGCCCGCGATCTCGGTGCGCCGGGCATCGGCGGCGGATTGCAACGCGGCCAGCCGGTCGATCTCGGTGCGCACGGCCGTCACGGCGCGCGCGCGGGCCCGCGATACGTAGTCGAGGTAACCCAGGTTGCGGCCCAACTGCTGGGGATCATCGCCGGACAGCAAGGCGGTCCAGGGCGACAGGCCGCTGGCGTACTGGGCGCGCAACTGGTCGGAGAGTTCGTTGCGGCGCTGCTCCAGCACCTCGTTCTGCGCCGTGATCTGCTTTTCCAGGCTGGCCAGATCGGTTTCGGCGCGGTGCAGCGCCTCGTCGAGTTCGCGCAACCGCAGGTTGATGCGCGAGATGGCCGACTCGGACTGGCGCAACGCATCGGCCGCCTCTTTGCGCGCCGCCTCGCGCGTGTCGATCTCTTTCTGCAGCGATTCGATGCGCTCGCGCAGGGCGGCCTGCCGCCGCTCGGCCTCGGACTGCCGCCCGGCCAGATCGGCCGACGCGGCGCCCGCCGCGGCCGTGACCAGACCGAGCGCCAGCGCCGCCGCGCGCCGCGCGAACCCCGGCCCCACCCGCGCAAGCCGCATCGCTCAGTCCTTCTTGGCCTTGCCTTGCGCGGCCACCGCGGCCATCGCGGCCTCGATCTCGGCGGCATCGCCCAGGTAGTAGTGGCGGATGGGCTTCAGGTCGTCATCGAGTTCGTACACCAGGGGCTGGCCGGTGGGGATGTTCAGGCCGACGATGTCCTCGTCCGACACGTCGTCCAGGTACTTGATCAGCGCGCGCAGGCTGTTGCCGTGCGCGGCGACCAGCACGCGGCGGCCGGCGCGGATGGCCGGCGCGATCGAGTCGTTCCAGAACGGCAGCACGCGGTCGACGGTGTCCTTCAGGCACTCGGTGGCGGGCAACTGGTCCGCCGGCACGCGGGCGTAGCGCGCGTCGAAACGCGGGTGGCGCGGGTCGTCCAGGCCCAGGGGCTCGGGAGCGATCGCGTAGGCGCGGCGCCAGATCAGGACCTGCTCGTCGCCGTACTGGGCGGCGGTCTCGGCCTTGTTCAGGCCCTGCAGGGCGCCGTAGTGGCGCTCGTTCAGGCGCCAGGAGTTGCCCACGGGCGTGTACATGGCATCCATGGCGTCCAGCGCGATCCACAGCGTGCGGATGGCGCGCTTCAGGACGGAGGTGAACGCCACGTCGAAGGCATAGCCTTCGGCCTTGAGCAGTTCACCCGCGCGGCGGGCCTGTTCGCGGCCCGTGTCGGTCAGGTCGACGTCGGTCCAGCCTGTGAAACGGTTCTCGAGGTTCCACTGGCTTTCGCCGTGGCGCATCAGTACGAGTTTGTGCATGGTAAGAAGCCGCGTCGGGCGCGGGAACAAGTGAAAAATCGGTCAGCGATGCGCTCATTTTATAATTGAGCGATTTTGCCTCGGCTTGACCCACGGCGCGCTGTATTTCACGCCAGGGTACCAGCCGACTTCGGCGCCCCGGGGCGCCCTTCACGCTTCAGGCCGCACCGGTTCAAGCCACACTTCAGGATACCTCGTGGATCTTCTGCAATTCTTGCTCGAAAAGAACAACATCTTCATCGTCGCCGTGGCCGTGGTGTCGGGCGTCATGCTGGCCGTGCCGGCACTGCGCCGCGGCCGCGCGGGGGGCGGCATCAGCACCGCCGAAGCCATCCAGATGGTCAACCAGCGCCATGCCGTATGGGTCGACGTGCGTCCCACCGAACAGTTCCAGGCCGGCCACATCGCCCAGGCGCGCAGCCTGCCGGCCACCGACCTCGAGCAGAAAGCGGGTAACCTGCCCAAGAACAAGCCGCTGATCCTGGTGTGCGAACAGGGCCGCGACGCCCCCCGCATGGTCTCGCGCCTGAAGGCGCAGGGCTACACCGACGTGGCCGTCCTGGATGGCGGCATGAAGACCTGGTTCGCGGCCAGCCTGCCGGTCACCCAGAAGGGCTGAAACGGCACTTTTCCCCCGAAGCCGGAGAAACCATGAACAAAGTTGTCATGTACAGCAAGGATTATTGCCCCTATTGCGCGCGCGCCAAGTCGCTGCTGGAACAACGCGGGGTGACCGACCTAGAGATCATCCGCATCGACCAGGACCCGGCCCAGCGCGAAGCGATGATCGCCCGCACCGGCCGCCGCACGGTCCCGCAGATCTACATCGGGGACACCCACGTCGGCGGCTGCGACGACCTGCAGGCGCTGGACCGCGCCGGCGGTCTGCAGCCGCTGCTGAACGGCTGACGCGCAAGACCCTTCCAATCGACCCCACCAACCGGAATCACCATGGCTGACCAGGACCAAAACACCCAGCAAGCAGACGCGCCTTCGTTCAATCTGCAACGCGTCTACCTGAAGGATCTCTCGCTGGAGATGCCCAACGCGCCGCACGTCTTCCTGGAACAGGAAACCCCGCAGGTCGAAGTCAGCATCAACGTCGGCGGCCAGCGCCTGGCCGAAACCGTGTTCGAATCGACCGTCACGGCCACCGTCACCACCCGCATCAACGACAAGGTGCTGTACCTGGTCGAGGGCACGCAAGCCGGCATCTTCGAACTGGCCAACATCCCGGCCGAACAGATGGATCCGCTGCTGGGCATCGTCTGCCCGACCATGCTGTATCCGTACCTGCGCGCCAACATCGCCGACGCGATCACCCGCACGTCGCTGCCGGCCCTGCACCTGGCCGAAGTCAACTTCCAGGCCCTGTACGAACAACGCATCGCCGAACTGCAGCAAGAGCAGCAGTCCAACGGCGCCGACGCCGGCATCATCCTGCCCCCGGGCGCCACGCGCCAGTAAGCGGCACAGCGGCCATGGTTGCTCCGTCTCCTTGCACGCCCCGCGTCGCCGTACTGGGCGCGGGCAGTTGGGGCACGGCGCTGGCCGCGGCCGCCGCGCGCCGCCATCCCACCCTGCTCTGGGCCCGGGATGCCGCACGCGTCGACACCATGGCGCGCGACCATGAAAACGCGCGCTATCTACCCGGCGTCGCCCTGCCGCCCGCGCTGCGGTTCAGCGCGGACATCGACGACGCCCTCGCTTTCCTTCACGCCGGGCCCGAGCCCGGCCTGATCATCCTGGGCGTGCCGGTGGCGGGACTGGACGCCCTGTGCCGCGATCTGGCCCAGCGCCTGCCGCGCCATGGCCTGGCAGACGTGCCGCTGGTCTGGACCTGCAAAGGGTTCGAGGAAGACACCGGCCGCCTGCCCCACGAAATCGCCCGCGACGCGCTGGCCGGCCTGCCGGGCTGGCGCGGCGGCGTGCTGTCCGGCCCCTCGTTCGCGCGCGAAGTCGCGCAGGGCCTGCCCGTCGCGCTCACCGCCGCCAGCGCCCTGCCGGACGTCAGCAACCTGGCCATCACGGCCCTGCACGGCGGCGCCATGCGCGTCTACGCCAGCGCCGACGTGGTCGGCGTGGAAGTGGGCGGCGCCCTGAAGAACGTCATCGCCGTGGCCTGCGGCATCGCCGACGGCCTGGCGCTGGGCACCAATGCCCGCGCCGCCCTGATCACGCGCGGCCTGGCCGAGATCAGCCGCTTCGGCGTCGCGTTGGGCGCGCAGCCCGAGACGTTCTCCGGCCTGACCGGCCTGGGCGACCTGGTGCTGACGGCCACCGGCGAACTGTCGCGCAACCGCCGCGTCGGCCTGGAAATCGGCGCCGGCCGCAAGCTCGCCGACATTCTTGCCAGCGGCATCACCGCCGAAGGCGTACGCTGTGCCCGCGCGGTGATGCAACGCGCCCGCGCGCTCGACGTCGAATTGCCGATTACCGAGGCCGTCTGCGCCGTGCTGTTCGACGGCGTGGCGCCCATGACGGCCGTGTCGGCCCTGCTGGCGCGCGAGGCGCGCCACGAGCATCCGGCCGGCTGAACCCGCGTTGCGCAAGAACCCACACACCAAGAACGACACTATCGCCGCCCCAAGGAGACCTCCAATGTCCTTCGCCAAGCGCGCCGGCCGGCTGCTTCGCCGCGCCTGCCTGAGCCTGATCGCCACCGCCGTGCTGCCCGCCGTGGCGCACGCCGACTGGCCCGAGCGCCCCGTGCACCTGGTGGTGCCCTTCCCGCCGGGTTCGTCGCCGGACCTGCTGGCGCGCACCATCGCCGAGCCGCTGGGACAGGCGCTGGGCCAGTCGATCGTGGTGGACAACAAGCCCGGCGCGGGCGGCAACATCGGCACGCGCTTCGTGGCACAGGCCAAGCCGGACGGCTACACGCTGCTCTACACCATCAACGGGCCGCTGGTGACGGCGCCCACGTTGTACAAGAACACGCTGGGCTACGATCC
This sequence comes from Bordetella ansorpii, assembly GCF_900078705.1. Lineage (GTDB taxonomy): Bacteria > Pseudomonadota > Gammaproteobacteria > Burkholderiales > Burkholderiaceae_B > Bordetella > Bordetella ansorpii_A. The sequence goes on along the minus strand of NZ_FKIF01000002.1, from coordinate 802,103 downwards.
GCTGACCGACCTGGAGCCGATCACGCTGGTGGCCACCAGTCCCAACGTGCTGACGGTGCCGGCCAGCCTGCCCGCGGCCAACGTGCAGGAATTCGTGAAGCTGGCGCGTAGCCGCGCCGGCACGCTGAACTACGGCTCGGTGGGGCCGGGCAGCTCGGCCCACCTCGCCATGGAGATGTTCAAGCACGAGGCCGGCATCGACCTCGTGCAGATTCCGTATCCGGGCTTCCCGCAGATCATCACCGCCATCATCGGCGGCGACGTGCAGGCCGGCTTCATGGTGCCCGCCATCGCCATGCCCCAGGTGCGCAGCGGCAAGGTGAAGGCGCTGGCCATCACCAGCCTTGCGCCCAGCGACGCGCTGCCCGGCATTCCGACCATGGCGCAACAGGGCTATCCGGGATTCGAGGCCATTTCCTGGAACGCCATCCTGGCACCGGCCGGCACGCCCACGCCGGTCATCGAACGCATGAACCGCGAGCTGGCCAACATCATCAACAGCGAGGCGGTGGGCAAACAGCTGGCCCTGCAATACTTCACGCCCGCCTGGTCGACGCCCGAAGACCTGACGCGCCGCATCCGCGACGACAAGGCCAGGTGGGATGAAGTCATCGCCCGGCTGAACCTGTCGCTGGACTAACGCGAGACGGTGTGACACGCAATGGGGCGATGCGATAGGAAACGCGGCATCCGACCCCATTGAAACCGACTGAAACCACTAAATGCGCCGAAATGTCGCATTCCCGCGCCAAACAGCTACGCGACAGCCGCGCCTGGGTACATTATCCACAGCCGACCGGCGGACGCGCATCACGCCCGTGGCGACGGCTCAGGAGTTTCAAGATGAAGATTCATACCTTGCGCATCGCAGGCGCGGCGCTCGCCCTGGCGCTTGCCTCGTTCAGCAATACGGCTTCGGCCTGGGGCTATTACCACCACGGTTACCGCGGCGGCTGGCACGGCCCAAGCGCCGGCTGGGTCGTGGGCGGCGCGTTGGGGCTGGCGGCCGCCGGCACCTACATCGCGCTGAACTCGCGTCCCAGCTACGTCTACGCCCCCGCGCCGGTGTACTACAGCCCCCCGCCCGTCTATGTGGCGCCGCAGCCCGTGTACGTGGCCCCGCCCGTGCAATACGTCGCGCCGCCGCCCCCGCCGCAACGCGTGGCCTCGGCCGACGTCATCGCCTATCCCTCGCGCGGCCAGAGCCCGTCCCAGCAGGCCCGCGACCGTGGCGAGTGCGAACGCTGGGCCGCGAACCAGAGCGGCTTCGATCCGAATCAGGCCTCGCAATGGACCACGGGCGCGCAGACGAATTCGTATACGCGATCGATCGGCGCATGCCTGCTGGGGCGCGGCTACAGCATCAACTGATCGCATGAAAGCGGCTCGGGCCATGCGCGCATGGATCGAGCTGGCATCGCCTGAGCGCGCTAGATGGCGCCCTCGTACCCCTGCTGGCGCCATGCCTCGAATACCGTGACCGCCACGGCGTTGGACAGGTTCAGGCTGCGCTGGCCCGGCCGCATCGGCAGGCGCAGGCACTGCGACGGCGCGAAGCACGCCATGTGCTCGTCCGACAGCCCTGCCGTCTCGCGGCCGAACACGAAGACATCCCCGGGCAGGAACGCCGTCGTCGCCACGCTGTGCTCGGTGCGGGTGGTCAGCGCGTAGATGCGCCCGGCCGGCGCGCCCGTGGCCGCCAGCGCCTGCCGCAACGTGTCGTGCACCTGCATGGGCTGCCACTCGTGATAGTCCAGCCCCGCGCGGCGCAGGCGCGCATCGTCGAGATCGAACCCCAGCGGGCGCACCAGGTGCAGCTGCGAGCCGGTGTTGGCGCACAGCCGGATGACATTGCCCGTGTTGGGCGGGATTTCGGGGCAGACGAGAACGACGTGGAACATGGCGCTTGCGGCTCGGCGGGATGCGCCAAGGAACGAAAGGCCCTATTTTGCCAGCCGGCGGGCGCCTTGCCTGCCGAGTCCGCCGCAATCGCCAGGACATCCGAGGTGCCATTGCGCAGCGGCGCCCGGCCAGAGCTTCCACGCCGCCCGCGCCGTCCTCCCTGCGCGCTCAATCTCGCTGCGGCACCGCCGGCGTGCGCGCGGCGACCAGCACCGTCACGCGGGCAGCCCCCGCCTGCAACAGCACCCGCGCCGCCGCGTCCACGGTGCTGCCGGTGGTCATCACGTCGTCCACCAATCCCACGTGCAGGCCCGACAGCGAACGCCGGCACGCGTACAGGCCCAGCACCGCCGATTCGCGTTCACGGCGTCCCAGCGACGCCTGGCGGCGGCCGTCCTCGCGGCGCCGGTGCAAGGCGGTGCGCAGCACGGGCAGCCTCGCCTGCGCGCCCAGGGCCGCCGCCAGCTCGCCCGCCGGATTGAAGCCGCGCCGCCGCAGCGAGGTCCGGCTGGCGGGAATCGGCACCAGTGCCTGCACCGCGGGCGCATCCCCGTCCGCCGCCATCCAGGCGCAATACAACAGGTGCGCCAGGGCGCCGGCCATCACGTAGCGATGCTCGCCCTTGTAGCGCTGGATCAGGCTGTCGAAGGGCGGCTCGTAGTCGAACGCGGCCACGGCCTGCGAGAACGCTGGCGGATGCAGCAGGCAATCCACGCACAGGCACACGCCGGCGGGCAGGTCGCGCGGCAACGCCGCCGCCGGCAGGCGCAGGGCGCATCGCTCGCAACGCAAGACCTCGGGGTCCAGCACGCCATTCAACACGTCCTGCGCGCAGGCCTCGCACAGCCGTCCGCCGCGCGCGGCGCCCCCGCATGCGGGGCAGGCCGACCCTGCCCGGGCTGCCAGCCGCCTCCAGGCAAGACCCCATGCCCGTAAGGCACTACGCAGCGTATCGGCAAGCGGATGGGCAATAATGAAGGGCATCGGGCAGTCGTCGTCATCGCGCAAGCAGGCGCCAGGCCCCATCAGATCACGCAGACGCGCGCCCCGTCATGGGCAGCGCGATAGAAATGTCCCAGCCTTCCGCCCTGCCCACCCTTCCCCTGTCGCCCGAACATGTGATCCGCCAGTTCGCCCGCCGCGGCGACCTGTCCGACGCCCAGTTCCTGTATGGCGAGATCGCCCGGCGCATGCTCGGCCGCCTGCAGTACATCCGCCTGCAGCCCGCGCAGATGCTGGACGCGGGCTGTGGGGCGGGCGACAACCTGCCCCTGCTGCGCGAACGCTACCCGCAGGCCGCCTATACCGGCCTGGACGCCTGTGCGCCGCTGCTGGCCCATGCGCGCGGCCGCCATGCGCCGTCGGGTGTCGGCGCCTGGCTGGGCAAGCTGACGCGCGGCGGCAAGCCCGACACCCGCTTCGTGCAGGCCGACCTGGCCGCCAGCGGATTGGCGCCCGAGTCCCTGGACCTGGTCTGGTCCAACCTGGCGATGCACTGGCATCCCGCGCCGCACGCGGTGCTGGCCGAATGGCGCCGCCTCCTGCGCGTGGGCGGATTGGCGATGTTCTCGTGCCTGGGACCCGGCACCCTGCGCGAGTTGCGCCAGGCGCTGGCCGACGCGGGGCTGCAAACGGCCACGCCCGGGTTCGTGGACATGCACGACTTCGGCGACCTGCTGGTGGAGAACGGCTTCTCCGATCCCGTCATGGACCAGGAAGTGCTGACGCTGACCTACGAAACGCCGCTGCGCCTGCTGGAAGACGTGCGCGCGCTGGGCGGCAATCCCTCGCTGGGACGGCGCGCGGGATTGGCCGGCCGCGCCTGGCGCGACCGCTTATGCGAAGCGCTGGCGGCGCAGCGCGGGCCGGATGGCCGCATCGCGCTATCCATCGAAGTGGCCTACGGCCATGCCTGGCGGGCGGCCACGCACCGCGCCACGCCGGGCGAGACAAGACTGTCGGTCAGCGCGATCGGCGGGCGGCGTGGCGGATAGCCGCCTGTCTCGGACCACGGCAACCGCCACGCGCAAAGTCAGTGCAGCCGATTCTGCCAGTTGCGGGTGCCGGCCACTTCCGGGGTGGCCAACGCCTGCACATCGTGCGCCAGTGCGTCGTTCACCAAGGGATTATCTGTCAGGGGCTCCGACGTGGCGCGGATGCGGCGCCGCGCCGGCACCGGATCCACCACCTGCACGCCCTCGCGGCCATTGCGCCACGCGCGCGTCAGGGTCTCGACCAGCAGCGGCAGTTCACGCGCCCGGTTGAACTGGCCGCGCATCCAGCGCGCATCGTTGCCGCCGCGCTGGATCTCGTCGCGCAGCGCCACCAGCATGTCGGTGGTGCCCAGTTCGCCCGCGATGGGCATCAGGCGTTCCAGCAGTGCCCGGGCGTGATCCTGCAGGCGCACGCGCTCGCCGTCCGGCGTGACGTAGCTGCCGTGCAGGCCGAAGCGGCACGCCTGGAAGTGATTGCTGCGATAGGCCAGCCAGGCCTTGTCGCCCGGCGCCGGATCGCGCGACACCAGCACCGCCAGCGCCTGCGCGAAGGCCGCCAGTTGGCAGGCGCGCTCGACGGTCAGCGGCGTGTCGCACACGCGGATCTCGACCGTACCGAATTCGGGCTTGGGCCGGATGTCCCAGTACAGGTCCTTGATGCTTTCGGCCAGGCCGGTCGAGCGCAGTTGCGAAATGTGCGCTTCGAAGCGGTACCAGTCGGCCACGTCGGCCGGCATGTGGCCCGACAGCGGGAAGCTGTTGACCGCGTTCAGGCGGCAGCACGAGTACAGGGTATCGACCCCTTCGCAATACGGCGACGAGGCCGACAGCGCGATGAAATGCGGCACGTACGGCGACAGGCCGTGCACCATGCGGATGGCCTCGTCCCCCGAACTGACGCCCAGGTGGATATGCTGGCCGAACACCGTGAACTGGCGCGCCAGGTAGCCGTACATCTCGGCTAGGTACTGGAAACGGGGGCTGTCATGGATGGCGCGATCCTGCCAGCGCATGAACGGGTGGGCGCCGCCCCCCGACACCAGCACGCCGACGGCGTCGGCCGCCTCGCACAGCACGTCGCGCATCTCGCGCATCTCGGCTTGCAGCCCCATGGGGTGCTCGTGGACGGAGGAATTGAGCTCGATCATCGAGCGGGTGATCTCGGGTTTGACGCGGTCCGCGATGGGATGGTTGGCCAATTGGGCCAGCAGTTCATCCGAGGCGGCGGCAAGGTCGAAAGTGCCCGGATGGATCAATTGCAGTTCGAGTTCTATACCCAACGTGTTGGGGGCTGACGAGGTGAACGGGATCTGTTCCATCACCGGCTCCTAGAGGGTTGTGCTATGGATGCGCCGCGGGCGAAAGTCCGGAGCAGGCCGGGTGCCGGGGGCGTCTAGGGGAATGAAGGCATGATAGCCGCAGTTATGTGGCAAAACGCCGAACAATCGTGACAAATATCCGCAATGTCGGCCAAAACGTCGATATTTCGCCATCTCACTGATAGTAGTCACTTACACTCAAGGAAATATGCGGGTTCTGGGCCTGCACCTTGTGCGAAGCGAGTCGGCGCAAGGCTGACCGCTTTGGGTGGGAAACCGATATCTAGGGTTTTCCACTACCGTTCGACCCCGCTTTCGGGCGAAATCCGGCCCCCTCCGACGCGTTCCAGGCCACCGCTAGGCGCCTGGCCGCAGATCGGTGGGCAGGTCCACGTCGGCCAATATGCCCGGGTCGTCCACCGCGAGCCGTTTCACGCCATGCCGGTGCAGCACCTCTCGTGCTCCGGTGTCCCCCGCCAGCCGTGCCAGTTCGGGCCACAGCGCCGCCGCGAAGGCGACGGGATGCCCGCGCCGGGCCTGGAACTCGGGCGCCGCGATGAGATGCCCCCGGCTGTGCTGGGCAAGATGAAGGATGGTGGCGGGGCGCAGCCACGGCATGTCGCCCAGCGCCACCAGGCAGCGGTCCGGCCGTGGCTCGCCCGACGCAACGGCGTCTGCCTGCGGGGCAGGATTTGGCGGGTACTCCCGCAGCAATGCCGACGCCGCGGCGGCCAGGCTGGCGCCCATGCCCTGCCGCGCCGCCTCGTCCCGCAGCACGCGGCACCCTTCGGCGGCCAGCAGGCGGGCCAGCTCGGCGCCTTCGGGCCGCACCACGGCATGCACACGCGGCAGCACCGCCAGCAGCGCCTGGGCGGCCGCCACGGCCACCGGCCGGCCGTCGGGCAGGCGCGCCAGCAGCTTGTCCATGCCCGGCGCCTGGGCCGCATAGCGGCGGCCGAATCCGCCCGCCAGCAGGATGCCCACGCAATCGTCCACCCTCATGTCCGCTCTCCCGCCCATGCAGGGCCGTGCCGGCTGCTTGGCTACTTGCGCCAGAACATCGGCGTGAACAGCACCAGCACCGTCAGGAACTCCAGGCGGCCGATCAGCATGGCGAAAGTGCACACCCAGGTCTGGAAATCGTTGAGCGTGGCGAAGCTGCCCATGGGCCCCAGCGGCCCGAGGGCGGGGCCGGTGTTGTTGATCATGGCCATCACGGCCGAGAAGGCCAGCACCGGGTCCATGCCCGAAAGCATCAATATGGCGGTCAACAGGGCCAGCGACAAACCATAGACCAGCATGAACGCCAGTACGGAAGACATGACCCGCGAATCGATGACCCTGCCGTGGATACGCACCGGACTGACCGCGTGCGGATGCAGCATCGTCACCAGTTCGTTGCGCGCCTGCTTGATCAGCAGGATCACCCGGATGATCTTCACGCCGCCTCCGGTGGACCCCGCCGACGTGGCAAAGGCCGACAACAGCAGCATGGTCAGCGGCGCGAACAACGGCCAGGCGGTGTAGTCGACGTTGGCATAGCCGGTGGTCGTCGCCACCGATATCGTGTTGAACATGCCATAGCGCAACGCCAGCAGCGGATCCCTGTAGACGCCCTCGGCATACAGGAAGGCCGATATCAGCAGGCCCGTCCCGAGCACCAGCCCAAGGTACGGCAACGTCTGGGGACACAGCAAGTAGGCGTGCCCGCTACGCTGCCGCAGCGCGTTGAAGTGGGTGGCAAAGCTGATGCCCGACAGCAGCATGAAGACCATCGCCACCAGTTCGACCGCCACGGAATCGAAATGCGCGAAGCCCTCGTCCCAGGTCGAGAAACCGCCCAGGCCCATGGTGGTGGCCATGTGGCACCACGCCTCGAACCAGGGCAGGCCGACCGCCCGGTAGGCGAACAGGCAGATGATGGACATGCCGAAATAGACGGCATACAGCGCCTTGGCGGTGCTGGCGATGCGTGGCGTCAGGCGCTCGTCCTTCATGGGACCCGGGGTTTCCGCCCGCACGACCTGGTGGCCGCCCACTCCGAGCAACGGCAGGATGGCCACGGCCAGCACCAGAATGCCCATGCCGCCGATCCACACCAATGTGGCGCGCCACAGGTTGATGGACTCGGGCAGGTGCTCCAGCCCGGTCAACACCGTGGCGCCGGTCGACGTCAATCCGGACATCGCCTCGAAGTAGGCCTCGGTGAACGACAGCGGCATGCCCGCGTTGTGGAAGTACAGCAGGAACGGTATCGCGGCCAGCAGGGGCAGGCCGACCCACACGATCACGACCAGCAGGAAGCCGTCGCGGGCGTGCAGTTCGCTGCGCGCGTGCCGGGTACCCGCCCACAGCAGGCCCCCGATGACCAACGCCAGCAGGAAACCGCGCGAGAAGGCGTTCAGGCCGGCATCCCCGCCAAAAAAGGCGACGCCCAGCGGGATGAGCATGGTCAGCGCGAACACCAGCATGGTGAGGCTGAGCACATGGAAAGTCGCCAGCAGCCGTTTCATGCCGGCTCCGCCTGGCCACGGCGCAAGGCTCCGCGTGCCCACGCGAGCGTGGAATTCCAGGCTTCTTTCGCAACGGGGAGCGCCATGCCTTGAGCCTTAGAAGAACGAGGCCGAAACCTGGAACAGCTTCTCGACCTTCGGCATCTGCTGGCGCGAAGGCACGAACACCACCACGTGGTCGTCCTGCTCGATGACGGTATCGTCGTCCGGCAACAGGATCTCGTCGCCGCGCACCAGTGCGCCGATGCTGGCGCCCTTGGGCAGGCGCAACTCGCCGACGGCGCGGCCGACCACGCGCGAAGTGGACCGATCGCCGTGCGCCACGGCTTCCAGCGCCTCGGCCACGCCCTGCCGCAGGCGGTGCACGCCCACCACGTCGCCACGGCGCACGTGGCGCAGCAGCTCGCTCATGGTGGCCTGCGACGGGGAGACCGCGATGTCGATGTGGCTGCCCTGCATCAGTTCGCCATAGGCCTGGCGATTGATCAGCGCGATGACCTTGCGCGCGCCCAGCCGCTTGGCCAGCAGCGACGACATGATGTTGTCCTCGTCATCGCTGGTCAACGCCAGGTAGGTGTCCATGTCGTCGATGTTCTCGCGTTCGAGCAGCGCCTCGTCGGTGCCGTTGCCATGCAGCACCAGCACGTTGTCGGGCAGCTCGGCGGCCAGGTACAGGCAGCGCTTCTCGTCGCGCTCGACGATGCGCACGCTGTAGTTCTCTTCGGCCAGCCGGCGCGCCAGGCGCAGGCCGATGTTGCCGCCGCCGGCGATCATCACGCGGCGCACGCTTTTCTCGGCTTCGCGAAGCTGGCGCACCGCGCGTCGAGCATGGCGGGTGTCGACCACGATGACGACCTCGTCGCCCGGGGCCACCACGGTGCCGCTGCCGACGTGCAGGGGACGGCCGCCGCGCAGCACGTCCACCACGCGCGCGGTCACGTCGGGCCACGCCTCGCGCAGCTTGTCCACGGGCAGGTTCGCCATCGGGCTGCCCTGCCCCACCCGCACCGTGACCACGCTGACGCGGCCGTCGGCGAATTCGACCACCTGCAGGGCTTCGGGGAATTCGATGAGGCTGTGCAGATAGGTGGTGACGCTGCGCTCGGGACTGATCAGCGCGTCGATACAGAAGCCTTCGTCGCCCATCAGCTCGGGATGGTCGGCGAACTCGGGCATGCGGATGCGGGCGATGCGGCGCGGGACGTTGAACAGCTGCCGCGCGATCTTGCAGGCCACCATGTTGGCCGAGTCGGAGGCCGCACAGGCGATGAACAGGTCGGTATCGGCCGCGCCGGCGGCCTCCAGCACCGAGACCTGGGTGCCGTCGCCATGCAACCCGCGCAAGTCGTAGCGCTCCTGCAGATAGCGCAACTGGGCGGGGTCGGAATCGATGACCGTGATGTCGTTCTGCTCGGACACCAGGTTCTCGGCCACGCTGGTACCCACGCGGCCGGCGCCCATGATGAGGATCTTCATGTACTACGCTTGCGCGCGGACTCGATGCCCAATTGCTTGAGCTTGCGGTACAGGTGGGTGCGTTCCAGGCCCGTGCGTTCGGAGACCCGGGTCATGCTGTGGTTCTCGCGGACGAGGTGGTATTCGAAGTAGATGCGCTCGAAGGCGTCGCGCGCCTCGCGCAGCGGCTGGTCCAGCGAAATGCTGCCCAGTTGGCCGTTGGACACGGCGGGGGCGTCGTTGGCCTGGACGGCGGGCGCGGGCGTGTCGAGCTCGTCTTCCATCGGCAGCGCCGTGGCCGGGGCGGCATGCACGGCCGGGGCCGAATGCGGCGCGCGGCCACGCGCAAGCCCCGCGGCGATGGTTTTGAGCAGGCGCTGCAGCGTGATGGGCTTTTCCAGGAAATCCATGGCGCCGATACGCGTGGCCTCGACCGCCGTGTCGATGGTGGCGTGGCCGCTCATCATGATCACGGGCATGTCCAGCAGCCCTTGCGAGGCCCACTCCTTGAGCAGGCTGACCCCATCGGTATCCGGCATCCAGATGTCCAGCAGCACGAGGTCCGGGCGCATGCGCTGCCGCGCAGAGCGCGCCTGCGCTGCGTTTTCAGCAAGCTCTACCGTGTGTCCTTCGTCGTACAGGATCTCGGACAGGAGCTCACGAATGCCGATTTCGTCGTCCACCACCAGGATTCTGGCCATATACCTCTCACCTATTGCGTCGCCGCATTATCCTTTTCTTGACGTGCCGCGTCCATCATAGTATCGGATGGTTGCGCCAAGCGCGTCAGCAGGATCGATATGCGAGCCCCGCCCTCTTTACGATTGGCAAGATCGATGCGCCCTCCGTGCTCGTCAACGATCTTGCGAACGATGGCTAATCCTAACCCAGTTCCATGGGCCTTTGTGGTCACGTAGGGCTCGAAGGCTTTTTGCATGACCTGCGGCGGGAAGCCGGGACCGGTATCGGCGACGATGAAACGAACCGCGCATTGCTTCGATCCGTCGGGTTGTTCGCTCTGCACCAACTGCGTGGACACACGCACGCGGCCCGCGTCGCCCTGCTCGGCCACCGCATCGCGCGCGTTGGTCAGCAGATTGTGGATGACTTGGCGCAGTTGTGTCGAATCGCCCTCGATCTCGGGCAGGCCCGAGGCCAACTGCACGTCGAGGTTCAGCAGGCGCGGGTCTCCGCCGCTTTCGCCCCAGCCATACAGCGCCAGGACATCCCCCACCAGGGAGTTGAAATCCACCCGCTGCATCACCGCGGGCGGCGTGCGCGCATATTCGCGGAAGTCGTCCACCATCTGCTTGAGCGAACCGACCTGGTTGACGATGGTATTGGTCGCGCGCGTCAGCATCTGGGCGTCGGCGGGCTCGAGGCGATCCGCCAGCTTCATGGCCAGGCGCTCGGCCGACAGCTGGATGGGCGTCAGCGGATTCTTGATCTCGTGCGCCAGGCGGCGCGCCACCTCGCCCCAGGCCACGGTGCGATTGGCCGAGATGACCTCGGTGATGTCGTCGAACACCACCATGTAGCCGTTGCCGCGGCCATCGACGCTGAGATGCGTGCCGCGCGCCAGCAGCGCAACGGGCTCGCCCTGGCCGGGCCGCACCTCGAACTGCTGCTGCCAGTGGGTGCGTTCCGATCCCACCGCGGCGTGCCCGGCGAAAGCCTGGCGGATGACCTGCGCGAACTCGATCATGCCGTCGACCGTTTCCAGCGGCCGGCCGATGACCGAGCGCAGGTCCGCCTGCAGGATGGTCTGCGCGCCCTGGTTCACCGTGGTGACGCGGAACCCTTCGTCGAACACCAGCACGCCCGACGACAGGTTGGCCATGACGCTTTCGAGATAGACGTTGGAGCGTTCCAGCTGGCGCCGGTTGCTCTCGACCATCTGGCGGGCCTCGTCGAGCTGGCGGGTCATCGCGTTGAACGAGCGCGTCAGTTGGCCGACCTCGTCGCGTTCGGGCGGCTCGGGCAGCGGGCGGTAATCGCCCACCCCCACGGCCTGCGTGCCGGCGGCCAGCCGCAGCAGCGGCCGCACCAGGCGCTTGGACAGCGACAGGGCCACCGCAATGGCGCTGAACACGGACAGCAGCAGGGCCAGCGTCAGCGTGATGCCGTAGAGCTTGCGCAGCCCCAGCCGGGACAGGGCAAGCTCCTGGTAGTCGCGAAAGCCCTGCTGCACGCGGTTGGCGTTGTGGGCGATCTGCTCGGGCACGGGCTGCACCAGTTGGAGCCAGCGCGGCTCGGCGGGGCCGCCCAGGATGCCCTCGATGCGCGCGGGCACGGCCAGCGGCACCACCACGCGCAGGTGCAGGCTCGCATCGGCGTCGGACTTGACGGGATCATCGGCCTCGGCGGCCGAATAGTTGCGCGCCATGCGCAGCTGGTTCAGCACGGCGGGCGGCGGCGTGGGCGGCAACAACTGGCCGTACTGGTTGGTGGAGAACGCCAGCGGCCTGCCGCTGCCCGTGAACACCATGGCTTCCTGCACGCCATTGTTCTCGCGCAGGCGGGTCAGGGTCAACGGAATGTCCGCGTCGTTCAGGTTGCTCAGCTCGGAGGCCATGCCGCGCGCGCGGGCATCCAGGTCGGCCAGTTGCGAGTCCAGCGCCGCGCGGCCCAGGTTCAGGCCGGCCTCGAGCGCGCTGTCGACCCGCACGTTGAACCACGACTCGATCGAGCGCGACATGAACTGCACGGACAGTACGTAGATAAGCGCGCCCGGCACCACGCCGATCAGGGCGAAGGCCAGCGCGAACCGCGCGGTCAGCCGCGCCCCGAACTGGCGACGCCGGATCTGGCGCGCCAGCCGCACCGTCAGCGCCACGACCCAGACGAACAGGGCGAAGGCGAACACGCCGTTGAGCACCAGCAGGGTGTCGTAGTAGCGCGCGAAACGCGAGGCGTTGCCCGTCGACCAGGCCAGCAGGCCCATCAGGGCCAGTCCGCTGATCCCGCCGACGATGAGGGCGATGCGAAGGAAGCGTCTCATGAGGGATCGTGGGGCGATCGCGACAGCGAAAAGGAGAAGTCGGCCCAGGGGGTGGCCGGCGACCAGGAGCTGCTGTTCAGCGCATTGACCTGGAACGGCCGGGCCAGCATCGAGGTATCCAGCCGCACCCGCAACTGGCCGCTATAGCGCACGTCCGGATCGAGCTTGTCCGTGCCGATGACCTGCCAGTGGCGGATGTTGCGCACCATTTCCATGGCCTCGTCCAGCGAGGACACGGGCAGCGACAGTTCGTCCACGCCGGCGCGCCACTGCCGCGTCAACGCGTTGTAGACGATGCGCCAGGTCAGGCTGGTCTCGACCTCGGTACGGTCCAGCCACCACCAGCGGGCCCGGGTGATGACCACGTCGGCGGTGAAGTACAGCGGCACGCCACGCTGGGCGGCGTCGCGCAGTTGGTCGTTGAGCTCGAACTGCACGTCGGCGTCGATCTCGAGCTTGCCGTCACGCACCACGGGATCGATGCGCGTCACATGGGGATCGGCGGCATGGACGACCTGGCCCACACCCACCAGCGGCAAGAGCACGATTGCCAGCAACAGCAAGGAAAACAAGCGTGAAATCATGAGTTTGCAGCGTATGCGCGCGGACATGACCTATTCTTGGGGATTCAGGACTGCTTGGCAAACAACGCGTAGAAAAATCCATCGCGCTGCTGCCCGGGTGTTGCGCCGATGGCAACCGGCAGCAACTGGCCGGGCGCGGCCAGGCGCTGCGCGTCGGGATGCCGGCGCGCGAAGGCCTCGGCCTGCGCCTCTCCTTCGGCCGGAAAGATCGAGCAGGTCACGTAAAGCAGGCGGCCACCCGGGGCCACCGTTTTCCACAACGCATCGACGATGCGGGACTGCAGCCGGGCGGTGCGGGCCACGTCGTCGGCGCGGCGCAGCCAGCGGATGTCGGGATGGCGGCGCACGATGCCCGAAGCGGTGCAGGGCACGTCGGCCAGCACGGCATCGAAGGGCTTGCCGTCCCACCATGCCGACAGGTGGGAGGCGTCAGCGGCGGCCAGCTTCACCCGGTCGGACGCCAATCCCAGGCGCTGCAGGTTCTCGCCGACGCGCTCCAGGCGTTGCGCATCGGTATCCAGCGCCAGCAGTTCCACATCGGCCAGTTCCAGCAGATGGGCCGTCTTGCCGCCCGGCGCGGCGCAGGCGTCCAGCACCCGCATGCCGTCACGGGGCGCAAGCAGCGGCGCGGCCAGCTGTGCGCCGGCATCCTGCACCGACCACCAGCCTTGCGCGAAACCCGGCAGTTGGGTAACGGGCCGCGGCTGGGCCAGGACCAGGCCATCCTGCGCCACGGGCGTGGCCGCGAGGCCCTGGGCCTGGAAGGCGTCGAGCACCGACTGGCGCGTGGCGCGCCGCCGGTTGACCCGTAACGTCAGCGGCGCCGGCACATTGGCCGCCAGCAGCAGTTGCTGCCACTGGGCGGGATAATCGTGGCGCACCTGCTCGATCCACCAGTCGGGATGGTTCCACTGCACGCGCGGCAGTTTCGCCACCGCGCGCTCGAGGGCCTCGTGCTCGCGCAGGAAACGGCGCAGGCAGGCGTTGAGCAGGCCCTTGTAGGTGACCAGTTGGCGCGAATTGGCGACGGCCTCGACGGCCTGGTCGACCACCGTATGCGGCGCATAGACCGGCATGCCGGGCACGGGGTCCTGGCCCGCCGGACGCAGCAGCGTCAGGGCGGTGCACAGCAGCGCATCGAACAGCGCACCGGGGGATTTGCGCACCATCTCGGCGGCAATCTCGTCGGCCCACCCCATGTAGCGCATGGCGTGGAAGGCCAGGGCCTGCGCGCTGGGCCGCAGCGGCGCGTCGATACGCGCCAGCGCCTCTGTCAGGGAATCGCCCTCGCCCACGGCCTGCACGGCGGAAGCGGCGGCCAACAAGGTACGGGACAGGGGCGGCGCCCAGGAACGGGCTTCGGAAGACGGCAGGGACATGGCGGGAAATGCTTATGCAAGACCGCTATGGTAGCTGGAGCGCGGGCCGGCTGGCCGACGCGAGGCGTGCGGCAGGCAGAAATCCACCGCGCCGGGCCGCCCGCGAGGGGCACGGGCCCGGAATTGCGTCAGGCGGCCATTTCGTCACCGGCCATCAGCTCGGCGTAGGTGTCGAAGCTGGCGGCAATGGGGTAATCATGCACCAGCGGACTGCCGTAGCCCGAGCGGAAATACAGGAACGGCACGCCGGCGCGGCTGGCCGTCTGCGCGTCGACGTGCGTGTCGCCCAGGTAGGCCCCCTCGGCGGGCGCGGCGCCCAGGACCTGCAAGGCCTGCAGCAGGGGCAGCGGGTCGGGCTTGGGACGCTCGACCGTATCGCAGCCGGAGACGTGGTCGAAATACCGCAGGATGCCGGTCTGCCGCAGGGCCTGCAACGCGGGCGCGTGCCTCTTGTTGGTGCATACGCCCAGGCGCACCCCGCGCTGCCGGCAATCTTCCAGGAACGCGATCAGGCCGGGATACGGCACCGAGCTGCGATGCGCGCGGGCCTCGTAGTGGCGGCCATAGGCGGCGATGACCGCCGGGTAGTCGGACTCGGGCACGCCGCGGTCGGCCATCATCGAGGTCAGCGCCGCCGGAAACGCGCCGTACAGGTTGGGCAGCACGTAGCCGGCCGGCAGCGCGGGATGGCCGCATTCGATCAGGCCATCGCTCATGGCTTCTCGGATGTCCGTCAGGGTGTCCAGCAAAGTGCCGTCCAGATCGAAGACGATGGCCTTGCGGCCGGCAAGCAGGGTGGCGGGAGTCATGGGTCGGCAGGCGGCCGCGCGGGGCCGGATCAGGCGTGGGGCGTAGGCACTATTGAAACACGGCCGTGCGTCCACCCAGTGACAGGCCCCCGCCCCCGGAACCCGCGCACGGCTCAGTCCAACTGGATGTCCGCGTGCCGCACGACCTCCTGCCACCGCCGGGTGTCGGCCTCGATGAGGGCCCGAAGCTCCTGTCCGCCGCCCGCCAGGGGTTGCGCGCCCTGCTCTTCCAGCATCTTGACGAAGGCGGGATCGCGGGTGATGGCCGTGACGGTCTGCTGCAACTTCTGCACGACGTTCGGCGGGGTGGACGCCGGCGCCATCAACGCCGACCACGATTCGGTCTCGGCGCCTTTCACCCCGGCTTCGGCGAAGGTGGGCACGTCGGGCAGGGATGCGACACGCTTGTCGCTGGCCACGCCCAGGATGCGGATCTTGCCGGACTTCAGATAGGGCTGAACGGTGGGCAGATTGACGAACAGCACCTGGATCTGCCCGGCCAGCAGGTCCGTGGCGGCCGGCCCCGCCCCCTTGTACGGCACGTGCGAGAACTTCACCCCCGCCCGGTACATGAACAGCTCGCCCACCATGTGGTTCACCGACCCGATGCCGGCCGACCCCATGTTCAGCTTGCCGGGATTCTGCCTGGCGTACCGCACCAGTTCGTCGATGGTCCTGGCGGGAGTATCGGCGGACACGGCCAGCACGTTGGGCACCGTGGCGAACAGGGCGATGGGCACGAAATCCCTGGACGCCGAGTACGGCAGGTTCCTGCTGACCAGCGGCTGGATGACCTGGTTGCCCATGGTGGCGTACAGCAGCGTATAGCCATCGCCCCGCGCCTTGGCCGCATAGCCGGCGCCGATGTTGCCGCCCGCCCCTGGCTTGTTGTCCACGATGACGGGCTGCCCCAGCGCATCGGACATGCGCGTGGCCAGCATGCGTGCGGTCAGGTTCACGGTGCCGCCCGGTGCGAACGGCACCACCAGCTCGATGGCCTTGCTCGGATAGGCGGCCTGGGCCTGCACGTTGAAGCAGGCGCCCGAGAGCATGGCAAGCGCCGCATAGCGTTTCCACATGATGTTTCCCCTTGTCTGTGTGTCTTTGGAAAAAAAACCCGCGCGGAAGGCTCCGCGGTCAGGCGGCCAGCGCCCTGGCCTGTTGGTCCAGCGCCTGGTCGGCCTGGTCGATGCGTTGCTGGATCGCGGTGAAGCCCTGGCATGCCTGGTCGACGGCGGACCGTCGCCGCGCGATGTGCGCCAGCACGGCTTGCGGCGCCGGTCCCCCCAGCGACTGCCGCGCGGACACGTTGCACTGCGGGTCCAGGCACGCCGCGATGTCCGGTGGCGGCAGGCCGGCCTTGCGGCCCACCTGCTCGAGCGCGGCGTCGTCGATCATGTCCGCCGATATCGCGCTGGCGCCCTTGCCCGCATCCAGCGCCCGCCGCACGACGGCGCCGATGATGTGGTGCGCATCGCGGAACGACATGTCCGCCTGGCGCACCAGCAGATCCGCCAGGTCCGTGACCGTCGAGAAGTCGTCCGCCGCGCGCGCCGCCATCCGCTGGCCGTCGGGCTCGACCCATTGCACCAGCAGCTTCACCAGGGCCAGCGACTTCAGTGTCTCCTCGCAACTTTCCCAGCAGGCGCGCGTGCTTTCCCGGCTGCTGTCGCCCGAATGCGTGAAGTGCGTGGACTTGACGGCGGTCAGCGCCGCCGAGGTCAGCCCGATCAGGTGCGCGGTCTTGCCGCGCAGGTATTCCAGGACGGCCGGGTTCTTCTTCTGCGGCATGATGCTGGACGTGCTGGCGATGCTGTCCGGAAAGGACAGGTAGCCGAACTCCGGCGTGGACCAGATATAGAAATCCTGCACCATGCGGCTGCACGTCACCGCCAGCACCGACAGCGCCGCGCTCAGTTCCAGTGCGAAATCGCGCGAGGCCACGCCGTCCAGCGCATTGGCCAGGGGCTGGCTGAAGCCCAGCATCTGGCTGGTGTAGGCGCGGTCGATGCCGAACGACGTGCCCGCCAGTGCGCAGGCGCCCAGGGGGCAGCCATCCAGCGACTCCAGCACGTGCAGCAGCCGGCCCTGGTCGCGCGACCAGGCGTCGGCCAGCGCAGCCAGGTAATAGCCATAGGTGATCGGCTGGGCGGCCTGCATGTGCGTGTATCCCGGCATCACGTGGTGGGCATAGCGCTCGGCCTGATCCAGCGCGCCGGTGACGATGTCCGCCAGCAGGCCGCCGATGCGCAACACGTAGTCGCGGGCGCGGATGCGGTCGTTCGTGGCGCTCATGTCGTTGCGGCTGCGGGCGGTGTGCAGGCGGCCGCCCACGTCCTGGCCGACCTGTTGGATCAGGTGGGCTTCGTAGTTGAAATAGGCATCCTCGCGGGCAGGGTCCAGCGGCACGGCGTCCGGTCCGGCCTCGCGCATGCGCAGCAGCGCCTCGGCCAGGCGTTGCGCCACGCCATGTTCGAGGATGCCCTGGCGGTCTAGCATCAGCAGGTGCGCGAGGTTGATGCGCGTCAGGATGCCGAAGTTGGCGGTGAAGGACTCGCGGCTGGTGCGCGGCTGAAAGATGTACTGGATGACCTCGGGAGCAGGAGGCTGGGTGAGGCGGCGGCTGACTTTCGATTCCATGTCTGTCTTCGGCTGTAGGGAATGGGATCAGTGTGGAACCGGGCAATTCATGCGTCAAATCAGATATTTCCAGCCATCCATACAAATTTGATATGCTTTTCCCGCGTTGCGGCCTTTCCTGCCGCGCACACGGATCAGCGGATGAATTTCAAACAGGTGGAAGCGTTTCGCGCGGTGATGATGACGCGCTCGATGACCGCGGCGGCGGGTCTGCTGCATACCTCGCAGCCCAACGTCAGCCGGTGGATCGCGCTGCTGGAGGCCTCGGTGGGATTCGCGCTGTTCCAGCGCGTCGGCACCAAGCTCATCCCCACCGCCGAGGCCGAGGCGTTCCATGCCGACGTGGAACGCGCCTTCATCGGCCTGGAGTCGCTGGGCGACAGCGCCGACTCGATCCGGCGCCGCGGCACCGGCGTGCTGCGAGTGGGCGCGGTGGGATCGATCACGCAGTATGTGCTGCCGGACGCCCTGCTGCGGTTCCGCCAGGAATACGGCGACATCCCGGTCGTGATCAACATGGGGCGGTCGGAAGTGGTGGCCAAGTGGGTGGTCACGGGCCATTGCGACATCGGCTTCTGCTCGCTGCGAACCGAATTGCCTGGCGTGCGCTTCGACACGCTGAATTCCGCGTGCGGCGTCGCAGTGGTGGGCCGAGCGCATCGCCTGGCCGGCCACGCGGTCCTGCGCCCCGCCGACTTCGCGCACGAAAACTTCATCTCCCTGCCCGCCGGCAGCATCAACCGCATCGAGGTCGACCGGCACTTTCCGGACGACGAGCGGATCATGTCCATCGAGACGCCCTATGCTCCCACCATCTGCGCCATGGTCGGCAAGGGCCTGGGCGTGTCGATCGTCAGCGCCATCGTGGCACGCGCGCTACGCATGCCGGACGTCTGCGAGATTCCGTTCTCGGAGAAGGTGCTGTTCCACAGCTATGCCGTCACCTCGGATCACCTGCCCGTCAGTTTCCTGGCGGCGCGCTTCACCGAGTGCGTGCAGCAAGTGTTCGATGCGCTGACGGCGTCACCGTCGGGGAGGCGCAAACCCACCAGAAGAGCCAAGCCTTGAAGCGACGTACCCGATGCCGAGGGCGCTGCGCGCCCGCCCGCCCGCATGGGCCTGCATGGCGCCATAGACGTGATCCTGGAAGCGCGTGGACGCCAGCGGACAGACCTGCACGCCATGCAGGAAATCGGTCAGATCGCTGCTTGCCAGGTTTGTCCAGCACCTCGGAGAACGGACCGGTGCGGTCAAACGCGCCGCCACTTGCGAGATCGGGATCGGGAAGCAACCCTGCTCATCCAGACGTTGCGATGCGCCTATCCTCGAGATGTGCACTGCGTCACCGAAAAGCGGCAACGCGAGCAAGACGTCTCGAACCTTCCGGGCCCTATCGTCACCTGTTGAAAGGTATTCATGACACGACTGGAAAGTCCCGGCTGACCACGGCATAGCCTCCCTACGGCAGTGCCGTATAATTCGGCCCTATCCCTCGTCGCCCAACGGTTACCCCCGCGGCACGACGGCCTGAATCCCTGGGTGGCCGCGCACAGGCGCCACCCGCCCTTCGAACGAACCATGAAGAAAACAGCCCCACTGGCGCAGCCCGCGCGGTGGCAGCCGTCGCACATCAGCGAAGCGCGCAGCCGCGTCGGCCTGCCTCAGGCGGACTTCGCGGACCTGCTGGGCGTCAGCGTGCGCACCTTGCAGGACTGGGAACAAGGCCGCCGCAATCCGTCGGGCGCGGCCAAGACCCTGTTGCGCGTGGCCATCCTCCACCCCGAGACCCTGCGCGACCTGCCGCCCTGGCATGCGGACGACACGAACACTACGGTGAACTAGATTGGAAATCCTGGAAAAATCCCGCGCCGCCAACGGCGCCGTCAGCGCAGCCGATAACGCACCCGGCAATGACACCGGCAAGCAACTGGGCGACGCCATCGCCGCGGCCGCCACCAATGGACACGTGCCGCGCGTAGGGTTCGTTTCACTTGGCTGTCCGAAGGCCCTGGTCGATTCGGAACGCATCCTGACCCAGCTGCGCACCGAGGGCTACCAGATCACGCCCAGCTACGACAACGCCGACGTGGTGGTGGTCAACACCTGTGGCTTCATCGACAGCGCCAAGGCCGAGTCGCTGGAAGCCATCGGCGAGGCCATCGCCGCCAACGGCCGCGTGATCGTCACGGGCTGCATGGGCGTGGAGGAATCGGCCATCCGCCAGGTGCACCCCAGCGTGCTGGCCGTCACCGGCCCGCAGCAGTACGAGCAAGTGGTGCAGGCCGTGCACCAGGCCGCCCCGCCCGTGCAGAACCACAACCCCTACGTGGATCTGGTGCCGCCGCAGGGCATCAAGCTCACGCCACGCCACTACGCCTACCTGAAGATCTCCGAAGGCTGCAATCACCGCTGCAGCTTCTGCATCATCCCGTCGATGCGCGGCGACCTGGTCAGCCGTCCGGTGGGCGACGTGCTGAGCGAAGCCGAGCGCCTGGTGAAGGCCGGCGTGAAGGAACTGCTGGTCATCTCGCAGGACACCAGCGCCTACGGGGTGGACGTGAAGTTCCGCAGCGGCTTCTGGAACGGCCGTCCGGTCAAGACGCGCATGACGGAACTGTGCGTGGCCCTGTCCGAAATGGGCGTGTGGACGCGCCTGCACTACGTGTACCCGTATCCGCACGTGGACGAAGTGATTCCGCTGATGGCCGAGGGCAAGCTCCTCCCCTATCTGGACATCCCCTTCCAGCACGCCAGCCCGCGCGTGCTCAAGCTGATGAAGCGCCCGGCCTTCGAGGACAAGACGCTGGCCCGCATCAAGCGCTGGCGCGAAATCTGCCCCGACCTGACGATACGCTCGACCTTCATCGTCGGCTTTCCCGGCGAGACCGAGGAAGACTTCCAGTACCTGCTGGACTGGATGAGCGAAGCCCAACTGGATCGCGTGGGCTGTTTCCAGTATTCGCCCGTGGAAGGCGCGCCCGCCAACGCGCTGGCCGACCCCGTGCCGGACGAGGTCAAGCAGGAACGCTGGGAACGCTTCATGGAGCACCAGCAGGGCATCTCGGCCGCGCGCCTGAAGCGGAAGGTGGGCCGCGAGATCGACGTGCTGATCGATGGCACCGATGAGGACGGCGACATCATCGGCCGCTCGGCCGCCGATGCGCCGGAGATCGATGGCTGCGTCTACGTCGACAGCGAGCGCCCGCTGGCCGCGGGCGACATCGTGCGCGTGCGCATCAAGGATTCGGACGAATACGATCTGTGGGGCGAGGCGCTGTGACGTTGCCCGAACGCGCGCAGGAACTGGTGACACGGCTGCGCCTGCAGCCGCACCCCGAAGGCGGCATGTACCGCGAGATCTTCCGGTCGGGGCTGACGGTGCTGCGGCAGCCGGACGGCCAGCCGCGCAGCGCGCTGACGTCCATCTTCTTCCTGCTGCCGCGCGGCGCATGCAGCCGTTGGCACCGCGTCGAGGCCGACGAAGCCTGGCATCACTACGAAGGCGAGCCCATCGATCTGCTGGTGCTGCTGCCGGAGGCCACGCAGGTGATCACCTGGCGGCTGGGCGCGGTCGATACCGACACCTTGCCCGTGCGCGTGGTGCCCGCGGGCGCCTGGCAGGCCGCGCGCCCGGCGGGCGAGTACGCGCTGGCCGGCTGCTCGGTAGGCCCGGGTTTCGAATTCCCGGATTTCGTGCTGGCGGCGGACCTGCCTCTGGAAAACTGCCCCGCGGCGCTCAAGCAGGCGCCCTACGACGCGCTGCTGTAGCCCATCGCCAGCCGCGCAGCGGACACGCGTCCTGCCCGCCTCACTTTTCCAGGAAGTCCGACAGGTCGTCGGCGTGCTCTTCCTCGGACGCCAGAATCTCTTCCAGCAGGCGGCGCGTCGTCGAATCCTTGTCGCCCACGTAGTCGATCATGCGGCGGTAGCTGTCGATGGCGATGCGCTCGGCGATCAGGTTTTCCTTGATCATGTCCTGCAGCGTCGTGCCTTCCACGTACTCGGAGTGGCTGCGCTTGGTCAGGCCCTCGGGCGACAGGTTGGGCTCGCCGCCCAGTTGCACGATGCGTTCGGCAAGACGGTCGGCGTGCGATTGCTCTTCGGTCGCGTGCTCGGCGAACTCGGCCGCCACCGGCTCGGCGTTCAGGCCGCGCGCCATGAAGTAGTGGCGCTTGTAGCGCAGCACACAGACCACTTCGGTGGCCAGTGCTTCATTCAGCAGCTTCAGTACCGTTTCACGATCGGCGCGGTAGCTATCGGTGACGGCGCCCGACTCGATGTCCTGGCGCGCCTTGGCGCGAATCGCCTGCACGTCCATATCGAACGAACCTGAGGTCTGGGTGGACTGTTTCATGTCGTTGACTCCTGGCTGGTGAAGGCGTCCCTTCTCGCTCCGGACGCCTGGAACAACCCAGTGTATCGATGGCGTTTTTTTGTGCTGTGTCGAATTCTTGCGGCCAAAAGTGCGCCGGAATCGCCCCGCCCATAGGGCGGCGCGGCTGGCAGGCCCGGCGAGTTGCGTAAACTAGTTAATCATTCTTGCGTCTGTCTCCTACTTTGTAACCGGCGAAGCCCGCCGGAGCGTCCCATGCCTCTGAAGAACATCTGCGTGTACTGCGGCTCGAACAGCGGCCGCCAACCGGTTTATCTCGAACAGGCCCAGGCCTTCGGCCGCGAACTCGTGCGGCGCGGCCTGGGCCTGGTGTATGGCGGCGCCAGCGTCGGCATCATGGGCGCCGTGGCCGACGCCGTGCTGGCCGAAGGCGGCCGCGTCCTGGGCATCATCCCCGAATCGCTGGTGCGCAAGGAACTGGCGCACCACGGCCTGACCGAACTGCGCGTGGTGCAGTCCATGCATGAACGCAAGACGCTGATGGCGCAGGAATCCGACGGATTCGTCGCGCTGCCCGGCGGCGCCGGCACGCTGGAAGAGATCTTCGAGACCTGGACCTGGGCACAGCTCGGCATGCACGGCAAGCCCTGCGGGCTGCTCAACATCGCCGGCTATTACGACCAGCTGGCATCTTTCCTGGACCGCACCGTCAGCGAAGCCTTCGTGCGCGAGCAGCACCGCGCCATGCTGACGATCGAGTCCGACCCCGCGGCGCTGCTCGATCGCTTCGCCGCCTACTCTGCTCCCACGGTGTCCAAATGGATCGCAAAGGGCGAACATTGAAAACCTCCCTCGCGCGTGACAGCGCCGCCGTGCTGCGCGACTACGTCCACGCCAAGGACGAGAACCGCCCCTGGTACATGACGCGCGCCTTCGCGCCCAATGCGCTGCTGAAGATGGCGTTGCGCACCGAAGCCATCGCTTTTCCGCCCGAATCGCGCGGCCGCGACGCCATCACCGACACACTGGTCCGCCGCTTCGGCCAGGCCTACGACAACGTCTACACGTTCTACCTGTCGCGCCCGGAAGACGGGGCGATGCTGGACACGTACGACTGCGACTGGATCGTCGGCATGACCGAGAAAGCGACCGGCCAGGCGCGCGTGGGCTGCGGCCGCTACGACTGGACCTTCCAGCGCGAGCCGCACCTGGCCAGCAAGCTGGTCATCACCATCGAGACCATGTTGACGCTGCCGGCGCGCGACAGCGAAGCGGTGCTCGAATGGCTGACCGGCCTGCCCTATCCCTGGACCGATGCCGCCCGGGTGGTGGCCGCCGCCCCCGCCATCGAAGACCTGGCGCCGGTCCTGCAATGGATCCGCCGCAACGGCCCGCAGCCCGCACGGGAAACCGCTTGAAGCCAGACATCGCGGCCTTCGATTTCGACGGCACGCTGGCCGACACCCTGCCTTGGTTCGACGGCATCCTGGACGACGTGGCCGACCGCTATGGCTTTCGCAAACCCAGCGCGCAAGAGCGGCAGCAGATGCGCCATCGCAGCGCCCAGGACATCCTGAAGATGCTGCGCGTGCCCTTCTGGAAACTGCCGGCCATCATGATCCACGTGCGGCAGCGCATGGCCCAGGCCGGGCCCGGCGAGGTGCGCCTGTTCGACGGCATCGCCGACAGCCTTTCACAACTGAAGCACGCGGGCGTGCGCCTGGCCGTGGTCAGCTCGAACTCGCTGGACAACGTGCGCCGGGTGCTGGGTCCCGCGATCGAGCCGCTGTTCGATGACTACGAATGCGGCACCGACATGTTCGGCAAGTCGGCCAAGCTGAAACGCCTGCTGATGCGCCACGCCGTGGCGCCGCGGCAACTGATGCTGGTGGGCGACGAACTGCGCGACATCGAAGCGGCGCGCCAGGCCGGCGTGCGGGTGGGATGCGTGGCCTGGGGCTACAACCACGTGGATGCGCTGCGCGCGGGATCGCCGGATACGCTGTTCATGAACGTGTCCGATATCCCGGCCAAGCTGACGTAAACGCGGCTGCCGCCGCACTGCTTCAAGTGGGTTGCAGGCAGGCCACGGTCTGGTTTCTGGCGGTCCCGCGCGAGCCACGCCTGCCATGGCCATGGCGTCGAACTCAAAGGGAACCGCTCACTCGCCTGCCTGCGGCGGCTGCCATCCCTGCACGAAGACCTCTACCGGCTGACGCTTGCCGCCCGCCTTCTGCAGTTCCAGCAACCGCAGCACACCCGCCGCCGTGGCCACGTCCACGCCCTGCGGGGACGCGCGCAACACGTGCCCCGGTTCGGCGTCCGCAGCCTGTTCCGGCAATGCCTGGGCACGCCAGACCTTCACGGGATCGGCCAATCCAGGCAGCCGCAAGGTGGCGCCAGGAACAGGATTGAAGGCACGGATACGGCGTGCCAATACCTCGGCGGATTGCGTGAGATCCAGCGCAGCCTCGGCCTTGTCCAGCTTGGCGGCATACGTGACGCCTTCTTCCGGCTGCTTGCGCGCCGTCAGCCCGCCGTCCTGCAAGGCCGCCAGCGCCTCGACGATGGCCCGCCCGCCCGCTTCGGCCAGCGCGTCATGCAGCTCGGCCGCGGTCTGCCGCGGACCGATGGGCACCACGTGTTCGAGCAGCATGTCGCCCGTGTCCAGCCCTTCATCCATCTGCATGATGGTGACGCCGGTACGCGCATCGCCCGCCTCGATCGCGCGCTGGATGGGCGCGGCGCCGCGCCAGCGCGGCAACAGGCTGGCGTGGATGTTCAGGCAGCCGCGTTGCGGCAACGTAAGCGTCCATTGCGGCAGGATCAGGCCATAGGCGGCCACCACCATGATCTCGGGCGCCACGCGGGTCAGCAGGTCGCGCGCGGCGGCCGCCTCTTCGGGATAGCGGCCATCCAGGCGCAGGCTGCGCGGCTGGGCCACCTCGATGCCGGCAGCCAATGCCGCCTGCTTGACCGGGCTGGGCGTCAGTTTCAGGCCTCGGCCGGCAGGACGGTCGGGCTGGGTCAGCACCAGCGGGATTTCATGCCCGGCGGCCAACAGGGCATCCAGCGCGATACGCGCGAATTCAGGGGTTCCGGCAAAGACGAGGCGCATGGGCAGGGTATGAGAATCGAGACTGCGCCACCGCGCGCGGCGCGATGGCTTCCAGCCCGATTTATACCGCGATCCCGCCTTGCGCCGGGATCAGAACGTGTACGACACGCCCACGTAGGCCTGCGGGAAGAAGCGCAGCGAATCCGCGTCGTCCTGCATCTTGTCGCGCTGCTTGTCGATTTCGCGCTGGGCATCGCCCGAACGGATGCCCAGGCGGGTGTACAACTGCGGCGTCACGTCGACGTTGACGGTGGGCTTGCCGAACAGCACGCCGACGTCGGCGATGAAACCCCAACCCGTCTTGCGCTGCACGACGTTGTGGCCCCAGCCGATCCCCAGGTAGGGCGCGATCCGCGGGAAATCGAGCTTGGCGCGGGCACGGTCGCCCTCGCGGTAACGCACGCGCGTATCGCCGATGCGGATGCGCCCGTTCTCGTCGGGCCGCGCGTCGGCGGAGCCCGTCATTTCGCGCCAGCCGATACCGGCCGTCAGGCGAAACCCCGCGTCGAAGGGAAACCAGTCCGCATAAACCATGGCCTGGTTGCTGCGGAACTTGCCGTTGTAGTCGTAGTCGTTGGTGGTGCCGCTGTGCTTGATCGTGCCCATGGTGCTGAAATCGGCGCGCACGGTGAACGACTCCGAAATGCCTTGGGCATAACCGATGCCGGCGCCCAGGAAGCCGGCATTGCCGTATCCCTCTTGCGCGCTGGCCGGATGGCACGCCAACGAGGCGGCCAGCGCCATCACCGGCAATGCGGCAACGCGAGTGGAACGGGTGCGGGACAGTCGCGCAGGAATACCACGCACGGCCGCGGTGCAAGACGGAACGTATCGCATCATCAGGAGAGAGTGAGTGTGGGAGACACTATCAGGTGAAATGGCCCGGGCAGCGGGGGCCAGCGCGATCGCGGCTCATGATGTGAAGACTGTTCGTGGGACGGCCTTCTTGCGCATTCAGGGGCGCGGGGGCACTCGAAAAACCCATAAATACGGTCTTCCGGGATCTGTGAACAAGTATTGCGAAAAATTTTGCGCTTTGCGTGACTGATTGACCAAGAATGTCGGCGAAACGCAACATTGATACAAAATTCTTCGGTTGCGCGCGCAAGTCCCCCGTCAGGCCATGAACGCGGTGGACGACAGTTGCAGCATCAGCCGGATCAGGTCGGCCTGCCGGCTGGTGGTCGTCTTGCGATAGATGGACTGCAATTGCTTGCGTACCGTGTCATGCTGCACGCCGGCTCGCGCGGCGATTTCCTTCACGGTGCATCCGCCCGCCAGCATGCGGCTGACGCGAAGCTCGGATGGCGTCAGGTCGAAGGTCTGGGCCAGCAATTCCGCATCCAATGGCGCCGCCGTGGCGGGATGGTGGAACAGCACCAGGATCAGGGGCTGCATACTGTGGACATCGTCAGGTTGCTCGGGCATCAGCAGGGTGTAGAACGCATACAGCACATCGCTGCCCGCCCCGGGAAAGCCCGGCGAGGCGATCTGCATCGAGCGGTAGCCCATGGAGGCGCCCTCAATATCGCCGCGGCGCGCCGCCATGGCAAGGCATCCCTCCGTGAATTGGTGCTGGAAGGGCTCGGGCAGCCGGATCATGCCCTCCAACGACGCCAGCAGAGCGGTCGCTTCAAGCAGGCGCCGGCACGCCTCGTTGAACGACACCACGGCGCCATCCGGCTCCAGCAACGCCACCGGCTGGCGTAGTTTGTTGACCAGGGCATGCCCGATCAGCGCCTTGGTCGACGCGACGAAGCGATGGCTTTGCAAGCGCGCCGCGCGTTGCAGATGCGGCGTCAGGCGGCCAAGAAAGTCCATCTCCGTTTCGCTAAGCGGGGACTGGTCCAGGCCGCGCATTACGGCGAAGAAAACGCAGGTGGCGTCGTCATCCAGCAACTTGCAGCCCGATACATGGCGCAGGCCATTGGGAATCAGCAATTCCAGGAAAAAGTGATCCCCGGCGACGGCTGCCTCGCCGCACAGCGAGTGGGAATGCAACCAATGGCCCGGTGCATAGGCCGCCAGCGCGGCCACGCGCGGATTGACACGTACGTTCTGCTGCAAATATTGCGACTGGGCCGGCGGCGGAAGGTTGTGCCCGTCGATGTAGGACAACACGCCGTGGCGCTTGTCCAGGGCCAGCAGATAAACGGTGGGCACCTTGAGGGCGTGGCTCAGCTCGGCAAAGAAATTCCCCCATGCGGCGGGACGCAATGCAGCCTCATATATCGCATGCACGAGCGCGTCATAGCATGCATGCGACACATCCATGAATCCGGCTCCACGATCGATAATTTCGCACACGTTACAACACAATACGAAATGCGTGCGGAATTTTACGACGCCTGCCGTCCGTCGCGGCGAATAGGCAACAATGCCGCGAAAAAAAAAGCGCACCTGCTGGGTGCGCCATCTGGGCAAGACACATTACTGAAGCGCGGAAACGTCCGGCAAGGACCTTCCGCGCTTCAGGAGCTCAGTAGGAATAGGCGGAATAGTCGTCGTAGATCGCCAGCTCGTTCAGCAGGCCGCCGAGTTCGACCAGACGCGAAGCGCTCGGTGCCAGAGGGACGAAGTTGCACGCCGGATCGCAGATGGATGCGGTGCCATTCTGGGGAATGCCGGCGGTGATGGTCAGGCTGTAGACGCCATTGGCGACGGCAGGCGAATCGCCACGGCGCAGGTTGCCATGCACGGTGCGGCCCGTCATCTGGTTGACCGACTTGATCAGGGTCGTCGCCAGTGGCGGCGTCACGTTGACGCCATTGATGACCGTCTCGGTCCAGGACACCGTCAGCGCTGGCGTTTCTCCAGCCTGCGAACCCGACGGCGACAGGACGGACGCCTTGGTCTCGTCGGTGAGATCGCGCCAGACGTTCAGCGTGCGGCCCACATCGGCGGTCACGGGCAGGGCTGGATTGATGACCTCGTCCTGGCCGATCTGTTCGCCGCCCTCGTTGAAGAACGTCACCGTGTAGGACGAATACGGGGGAATGGTGGACGCGTCATAGACACGCGTCGCCCGGTTGTAGATGCCGGGCATGCGCGGCGCGGTATATGCGCCATCTTCGAAGAATGGCATCCAGGACCAGCGGTACAAGCTCGTGTCATAGCCAATCAGGTACGGAGGATCAGGCAATTCCTGCAAGGCGTCCATGGTCAGCCCCAGCGTGCTTGCCCCGTCCGCGATGCGCGGGGCCAGCCAGGCCTTACCGGAAATGCCGGGACCGGACACGGACGCGAAGGTCACGGTTTCCGCGCCGATCTTTCCCCCTGCGGGAATGGCGAGTTGAAGGCCGGCCTCCAGGTTAATCTGCGCGCCGGCGGACACCGATTGCCCCCGGGTGATGAAGCTGCGCAGGCGCACCTCGTAGACCTGCTGGTTGCCGTGGATCTGCCAGCCGCCATTGGGCGTGTTGACGGCGAATTCTGTCCACGTGCCGGTCTTGCCATTGGCCAGCGTGTACGGAATCTGTACCAGCGCACGCTTGCCTTCGTCCAGCAAGGTCAGCGTCTTGGGCATGCCCACCGCGGTGACACCGCCGGCGGCCTCGATATGCGCATCGACGAAGTTGCTCAGGCCGTTGAAGCGGTAGTCGGGCGAGAGCGCGGTGACGCAAGCCGCCTCGTTGGTGCCGATACTGCCATCGGCCAAGCAGCGCTGCAGCGCGGCGGCCACGCTGGCCAGATAGTTGGCCGCCACGGGCGGCGGAGCCAGTTTCTGGCCGGGCGAGCCAGAGGCCAGCGCTTGCGGATTGAACACTACGCCGTTGGCGGTATCGCCGATCGAGGCGATGCGCAGGCCATTGGGCGTGTGCTGGATAGACAACGAATCGATGACCGCGTCCACCCCGCTGTGATTTGTGGCGAATGTCGTTGTGAACGGGTCGAACGAGTCGGGCACGCCGTTGGCGGACAGAATGTCGGCCAACACGTTCTTCAGCACGGCAATGGCGCCCTGCAGCGTGGCGGGCGACACGTTGGCCAACTCCGGGTGCGTGGCCAGTTGCAAGGGGTCACCGGACTGGGTCAGCAGCGCGGCCACGGCGGTGGTCAGCGGAGTCAGGTTGACGACGGCCGTAGGCGCCTGGTCAACCGCGGTGGGCACTTCGGTCAGCAGCGACACCATGGGTACCGAGCGCCCCGAAGGATCGGCGGCGACCAGCACGAACGGCGGCTTGGCGCCGGTGATGTCGAACACGAACGCCCCGTTTTCATCGCTCTTTGCGGTCAGCGTCTTCAGATTCGCATCGGTCAGCGTGATGAACACGTTTGCCAGCGCGGCGCCCGTGGCGGCGGTGCCGGTCAGACGCGTGGCGGCCACGGGGGTCGAGGTTCCTGATGCCGGCGGATTGGCGGAGGACTTATCGTCATCGTCACCACCACCTCCGCCGCAACCGACCAAACTCAGAATGGCAATGCTCAACAGCGCCGGCAGCGTCCGGCGGCCCACCTTGTAATCCATGAATTGCTCCGTAAATGCCTTCGTGAGGTATATGCCATATCAGCGCGATTAACCGGCAGACGGCCAATCACTGAGGGCGAACGAGTCTATCGGGACGAAAGAAAAACCGTCCATACCTCAAATGGGTAATGGACATCCAGAAAATGGAAAATCACGAATAGCGCGATTCGGATTTCATTTCAAATTCGAAAAACCGTTCCGGGATCGACATGGTCCGGAGCACGTACGCGAGGAGATAGGACAAAAAAGGCGCCTGGTCTTCAGGCGCCTTCTGTCGAGAGTCAGATTTTTGCAACAGCTGGCATTGTGGAATGCCGTGAACCCCGCCGCTGAAAATAATCAAGCCTTCTGCGTCTCCCGCTCGGCCTTCTTCATTTTGGTCTTGATCCGGTTCTGCTTGAGCGGCGAGAGATATTCGACGAAAACCTTGCCGTCGAGATGGTCGATTTCGTGCTGCACGCAAACCGCAAGCAAACCCTCGGCCTCGAATTCGTACGGATTGCCGTTTTCGTCCAATGCCTTGCAGCGAATGCGGGCGGCGCGTTCGACTTCGTCGTAGATCCCCGGCACGGACAGGCAACCCTCTTCGTAGGTTTGCAGTTCGGGACTTTTCCAGACGATTTCCGGATTGATCAGCGCACGCAGGTGGTTACCCTCCTCGGACACGTCGATGACGATGACGCGTTCGTGCACATCGACCTGGGTGGCCGCCAACCCGACGCCGGGCGCCTCGTACATGGTGTCGGCCATGTCGCGGACCAGCTTCCGGATGCGATCGTCCACCACCGCGACCGGTTTGGCCTTCTTGTGCAGGCGGGGATCGGGGAAACGGAGGATGGGAAGCAGTGCCATGGAAAAAAAGACGTCTGTCGGGAACCTTGGTGTTACATCATAGTTGATGAGGGGCTTGATTTCTAATAGTTTTCCGCTAAAAACCGCATAGCCCGCAGTGGGCATTTCCAGCACGCGGCGCCCTCGGCGCGGCGTGGGGCATGCGACACTGTCCGCCTTCCCCTCGGCCCGCGGCTTGCGGCCCGTGCCTTCCCGCCAATCCTTCGATGCCCCTGTCGCACTCCCCCGCCGAACTGTCCGCCTGGCTGCGCCTGTCCCTGGAACCCGGGGTGGGGCCGGCCACGGCCTATACGCTGCTGGCGGCCCTGGGCCTGCCCGAGCAGATCTACGACCACGGCGCCGCCACGCTGGCGCGCCACGTGCCGCAGAACCTGGCCATCCAGCTGGCGGGTTCGCCGTCTGACGAAGTCCTGGCGCAGATCGAACGCACCCTGCAATGGGTGGCCGAGCCCGGCCGCCACATCCTGACGCTGTCCGATCCCGCCTATCCGCAGCAATTGCTCAACATCGCCGATCCGCCCGTGCTGCTGTACGTGACGGGCGACCCGACACGGCTGACGGGCCCCAGCCTGGCCGTGGTCGGCGCGCGCAGCGCCACCCCCGGCGGCGAGGACAACGCCAGGGCCTTTGCCAGACACCTGGCCGGCCACGGCTGGTGCGTGATCAGCGGCCTGGCGCAGGGCATCGACGCGGCCGCGCACGAGGGCGCCCTGCTGGCCGGCGAAGCTGGAGCGGGCACGGTGGCGGTGATGGGCACCGGTATCGACCGGGTCTACCCGGCCAGCCACCGCGACCTGGCGCACCGCATCGCCGCCCATGGCGCGCTGGTCAGCGAACTGCCGCTGGGCACGCCCGCGCTGAAGCACCATTTTCCGCAACGCAACCGCCTGGTGGCCGGCCTGGCGCGAGGCGTGCTGGTGGTCGAGGCGGCAAAGCAGAGCGGCTCGCTGATCACCGCCCGGCTGGCTGCCGAAGGCGGACGCGAGGTCTTCGCCATTCCCGGCTCGATTCATTCCCCGCTGTCGCGCGGTTGCCATGCCCTGATCCGCCAGGGCGCCAAGCTGGTCGAGACGGCGCAGGACATCACCGACGAGCTGGGTTCGACAGGCATCGCGCCAGCCGACCCGCCGCGCGGCCGCAAGAGCCGGCGGCAACCGGCATCGGCCGCCATGGCGCCCCCGGCGGAGCCGGCCGCCAACGACCCCGCCGGCGACCACGACGAACCTCCCCTTTTGCGTGCGCTGAGCTTCGATCCCCTGCACCCCGACACGCTGCAGGCGCGCACCGGCCTGGACACTTCCACCTTGCAGGCGCAACTGCTCGAACTGGAACTGGCGGGCCACGTGGCGCGCATCGACGGCGGCCGCTTCCAGCGCCTGAAATAGCCGGGCCCGGCCACGCTGCGCGACGCCGCCGCCCCGCGGGACTACTATTGAGGAAAACGGGTGCCCACACCCGGCCTTTCATCCCCGAGACAGGATCTCCCCATGGCATTGCCCACCCGCGTCAAGATCGTCGAAGTCGCGCCCCGCGACGGCCTGCAGAACGAAAAGACCTTCGTGCCCACCGAGGTGAAGATCGAGCTGATCGACCGCCTGTCCGCCGCCGGCTTCGCCAACATCGAGGCCGCCTCCTTCGTCTCGCCCAAATGGGTGCCGCAAATGGCGGACGGCGCCGAAGTCATGGCAGGCATCGCGCGCCGGCCGGGCACGATCTATTCGGTGCTGACCCCCAACATGAAGGGCCTGGAGGGCGCCCTGGCGGCGCGCGCCGACGAGGTGGTGATCTTCGGCGCCGCCAGCGAGGCCTTCTCGCAGAAGAACATCAACTGTTCCATCGCCGAATCGATCGCCCGCTTCGAACCGGTGGCGCAGGCCGCCAAAGCGGCCGGCGTGCGCCTGCGCGGCAGCATCAGCTGCGCGCTGGGCTGCCCCTACCAGGGCGAGGTGCCCATCGAGGCCGTGGTCGACGTGGTGCGCCGCTATATGGCGCTGGGCTGCGACGAGGTCGACGTGGCCGACACCATCGGCGTCGGTACGCCGCGGCGCGTGCGCGAGGTGATGAGCGCCGTGACGCAGGTGATCGATCCCGCGCGCGTGTCGGGCCATTTCCATGACACCTACGGCCAGTCGCTGGCCAACATCCTGGCCTCGCTGGAAGCCGGCATCGGCATCTTCCACGCCTCGGCCTCGGGCCTGGGCGGCTGTCCCTACGCAAAGGGCGCCACCGGCAACGTGGCGACCGAGGACGTGCTGTACATGCTGCGCGGCCTGGACATCGAGACGGGCGTGGACTTCGACGCGGTGGTGGACACGGGCCAATGGATCTCGGCCTGCCTGCAGCGCGCGGGGGGCAGCCGGGCCGGCAACGCCGTGGCGGCCAAGCGCGCCGCCTGATAGACACTGCCGGAAACAAATCGAGCCGGGCGGCGCGGTTTTTCGTAGAATGGGTGGGGTCCCCGCTCTGCGGCCTGTTTTACGCGACGAGGAAGCCGCGCCCCATCATGACCGACGCGTCATCCGCCCCCAGCCACCTGGAACACGCAGCGCTGCTCAACGAGATCGGCCCGCTTCCGCTGTCCGGCCAGGCGTGGCCCGACTGGGTCCGCATCCTGACCTGGACCGTGCTGGCCGTCGTTGGCGTGCAGGCCATCAGCGCCGCCATCCGCATGCCCCAGGAGCACGCCAACTGGATCATGGCGGGCTTCGTGACGCTGTGCTTCCTGGCCCTGGGCTTCGTGTCCCTGTACATGCAGACATCCGTCACCACCATCGACGAGACCGGCCTGCATCAAAGCTGGATCCGGCCGCGCGACATCGCCTGGCAGGACATCCACTTCGCCCGCTTCGTCCCCCTGCTGTTCTCGAAACGGCTGGTGGTGTTCCCGCACCGCGGCCGCCCCCTGGTATTCCAGGGCGGCACGCGGGAATTGCAGACGGCGTTCGAGAAGATCTCGACGCTGTACCGGGGCCACGCGAGCAGCTAGCGCCGTCGCGCGGCCCCATCGGGCAAGTCAGCGGATCGGCAAGGCGTACATCAGGCCGCCATCGGTCCACTGCTTGTTCAGGCCGCGCGGAATCTTCAGCGAACTGCCCTGCCCCACGTTGCGCTCGAAACTCTCGCCATAGTTGCCCACCTGCTTGACGATGTTATAGGCCCACTTCTCGTCCAGGCCCAGGTTCTTGCCGGCGCCCGGCGTGACGCCCAGGATGCGGCGCACATTCGGGTTCTCGCTCTTGAGCTGTTCGTCGACGTTGGCCGAGGTGACGCCGTATTCCTCGGCCTCGATCATGGCCGACAGCGACCAGCGCACCACGTTCAGCCAGGCGTCGTCGCCCTGGCGCACGAACGGACCCAGCGGCTCTTTCGAGATGATCTCGGGCAGCACGATGTAGTCGTCGGGCTTCTGCAGTTTCGAGATGCGGATGGAGGCCAGGCCGGACGCGTCCGTGCTGAACACATCGCAGCGGCCCGAGGCGAAGGCGCCGACCACGGCGTCGAAAGTCTCGATCACCACGGGCTTGTACGAGACCTTGTTGGCGCGCGCCCAGTCGGCCAGCGTGTTCTCGTTGGACGTGCCGGTCTGCAGGCAGATCGACGCGCCGTTCAGTTCCTTGGCGCTTTTCACGCCCAGCGACTTGGGCACCAGGAAACCCTGGCCATCGTAGAAGTTGACGCCTGCGTGGATGATGCCCAGGGCGGTATCGCGCTGCTGCGTCACGGTGGTGTTGCGCGTCAGCACGTCGATCTCGCCGGATTGCAGGGCGGTGAAACGCTGTTGCGAGTTCAGCGGCACGATCTTGATTCTGGAGGCATCGCCGAACACCGCGGCGGCCACCGCGCGGCACAGGTCCACGTCCAGGCCTTTCCACGCGCCCTTGTCGTCGGGCGCCGAGAACCCGGCAAAGCCGGTGGTGGCGCCGCAGGTGACGGCGCCGCGCTGTTTGACCACGTCCAGCGTGGCTGCGCCCGCGGCGCCCTGCGCGCCGAACACGCCCGCCACCAGTGCCGCACCCAGCAAGACCTGTGCCGTTTTCCGGATCTTCATGTTGCTTCTCCTTCGGTCGGCGGGCCGGATGGCGCCGCCGCGATGGAAGAAGCTTAGCGACAGCTGGCCGCGCCGCCAAATCGCCCTGGCATTGCTGCTTATATCCGGGAACGAGGACCGCGGCCCGCCACGGGCTTCAGGGCAGCACGATCGACGTCGGCTCGCCAGCCTCGCAAGCCTGCATGGCCAGGCCCAGACGCTTGATGCCCAGGGTGATCTGTTCTTCGTTCATGGTGGCGAACGACATGCGCATGGCGTGGCGGTCGGCGCCGGCCTCTTCGGCGTAGAACGCCTTGCCCGGCACGTAGACCACTTCCTTCTCGATGGCGTAGGGCAACAGGCGCGTGGCGTCGATCTGGCCGGTCAGGCGCGCCCAGAAGAACATGCCGCCTTCGGGCTTGATGAATTCGATGTGGCCGGCCATCTCGCGCTCCAGGGCCTGGGCCATGGCATCGCAGCGCTTGCCATAGGCCTCGCGGATGCGCGGCACGTGCACGGCATAGCGGTCGTTGGCCAGGTACTGGGCCACGATTTCCTGGATCCAGGCCGGGCAGGCCATGTCGTCGGCGGCCTTGGCGGCCACGCAGCGGCGGCGCACCTCGGCGGGCGCGACCAGCCAGCCGGTGCGCAGCCCGGGCGCCATGGTCTTGGACATGCTGGAGATGTACACGGCGCGGTTGCGCTGCTCGCCCTCGGCCAGCGCCATGATGGGTGGGATCATCTCTCCGGCGAAGCGCAGTTCGCCGTAGGGATCGTCCTCGACGATCAGGAAGCCGTGCTTGACGGCCAGTTCGAGCAACCGCAGCCGCTGGGTACGCGCCAGCGTGGCACCGCACGGGTTGGAGAACGAGGCCACCACGCTGACGATCTTGGGCCTGACCCGGCCGGCCAGTTCGTCCAGCGCATCCACGTCGATGCCCAGCGGGCCCGACGGCACGGTATGCACCGTGGCGCCGGTGTACGACAGCGCGTTCACCGTGTTGGGAAAGGCGGGGTTCTCGACGATGGCGTGGTCGCCCTGCTGCAGCATCACGCGCGCCACCAGGGCCATGGCCTGCTGCGAACCGCCAGTGACGGCCAGTTCGGTATCGGCATCGCACACCACGCCGCGCTGCCCGGACAGGCGCGCCAGCTGGTGGCGCAGGCTGGCCTGTCCATCGATATTGGAATACTGCAGGCAGGAACCCAGGCGCGCCAGCACCTGGGTGGAAGCTTCGCTCAGGCCTTCGATGTCGAACAACTCTTGCGCGGGATAGCCGCCGGCCAGCGATACCGTGCCGGGACGCAGCGCGTAGGGCATCAGGGAACGGATCGGGGGGATGTACTGCTGCTGGAAGGGGACGGCGAAGGGATATTGCGGCGCTGCGGCGGACATGGTGGGCGGCGAAGAAAAGTAGGGAGCGCGAAACGGGCGCGCGCGCCGGAACGGGGAAGTCTGGATGTATATGAATTCCGGGCGATTCTATGCCTGTGCCCAGGCAGGGTCAACGCGGTTGCGCCTTGGTGGGATAATCAGGGAACGAGCCCTCGGGCACCTTCGTTTCTGGTGGCAGCACATCCATGAGCACCTCTTTTGCGACCCCCATGGCCGGCCGTCTGGCCGCGATCCGCGCGCGCATGGCCGCCGCTTGCGAGCGGGCCGGGCGCCCCGCCGACAGTGTGGCGCTGCTGCCCGTCAGCAAGACCTTCGACGCCGGCGCGGTGCGCGAGGCCGCCTCGCTGGGGCTGCGCCGCTTTGGCGAGAACAAGACGCAGGAAATCCGCCAGAAGGCCGGCCCGCTGGCCGACCTGGACCTGCACTGGGTGATGATCGGCCATCTGCAGACCAACAAGGCCAAGGACGCGGCGCGCGACGCCTTCGAGGTGCAGTCGCTGGACCGCCTGGAACTGGCCGAGGCCTTGCAGCGCCGGCTGGAGCCCGAAGGCCGCACGCTGGACGTGCTGGTGCAGGTGAAGACCTCGCCCGAGCCCAGCAAGTTCGGCCTGGATCCCGACGAGCTGCCTGCCTTGCTGCGCGCCGTGGCGCGCGACTGCCCCAGCCTGCGCGTGCAGGGGCTGATGACGCTGGCGGTGAACTCCGATGATCCGATGGCCGTGCGCGCCTGCTTCGCGCGGCTGCGCCAGTTGCGCGACCGGTTGCGCGGCGAAGGCATCGAGGGCGTGACGCTGGACCGCCTGTCCATGGGCATGAGCGGCGACTTCGAGCTGGCCATCGAGGAAGGGTCGACCGAGATCCGCATCGGCAGCGCACTTTTCGGTGCGCGGGACTACGGCGGCGGCGCATAATAGCCGCCTGCGCGAAACGGCCCAGGCCGTCCGCCGACCACGATTCATTATTCCAATCCCGCACGAGGAGACACCCCATGCGCACCTTTGCGAGGCGCCTGCTGGCGCTTGCCGCCCTGTCGTTCGCCACTGCCGCCGGCGCGCAGCAGTGGCCCACCCAACCGATCCGCTGGATCGTGCCCTACCCGGCCGGCGGCGGTGCCGACGTGGTGGCGCGCGCCGTCGCCAGCAGCATGGAAAAGCCGCTGGGCCAGACCATCGTCGTCGAGAACCGGCCGGGCGCGGCCACCATCGTGGGCGCCACCGCCATCGCGGGCGCCGAACCCAACGGCTACATGATCGGCACGGCCGACACGGGCACGCTGGCCTTCAATCCCTCGCTGTACGCCAAGCTGTCCTACGACCCCACCAAATTCACCTACATCGGCGGCATCGCGCGCTTCCCGCTGCTGCTGGCGGTGCGCGCCGACTCGCCTTTCAAGTCGGTGGACGACGTGGTCCAGGCCGCGCGCAAGACGCCCGGCAAGCTGACGGCCGCCTCGGCGGGCGCGGGCTCGCCGCACCACCTGGCGCTGGAACTGTTCAAGCAGCGCGCCAACGTGGACATGCTGCACGTGCCCTACAAGGGCGCCGCGCCCGCCATCCAGGATCTGTTGGGCGGACAGGTGGACCTGATGTTCATCGACCTGGCGGCCGGCCTGCCCAACGTGAAGGCGGGCAAGCTGCGCGTACTGGCGTCGGCCACCCCCGAGCGCGTGCCGGCGCTGCCCGACACGCCCACCATGGCCGAAGCCGGCGTGGCCGATTTCACGGCTTACGCATGGCAAGGACTGGTGGGGCCGGCGGGCCTGCCCGACAACGTGGTGCAAAAGCTGTCCGCGCAACTGGAGGCCACGATGAAGTCGCCCGAGATCGCGCGGAAGCTGGCCGACATGGGCGTGCAGCCGATGCCGATGGCGCCGAAGGATTTCTCGCGCTACGCCGCCGAGGAACGCGCCACGTGGGCGCAGGTCATCAAGAAGGCCGGCATCAAGCTGGAGTGATGCGAAGCAAGGCCGGCAGCGCGCCGGCCTGTCGGTGCACCGCAATCGCGAGGCGATGGGGCAGGCCAGGCGACTCGCCCCGCCTGGGCCCGACTTGCACGAGACCCGGCCGCGCAGGCCGCCTCAGTGCTTCATGCCTTTCATGCCACCCATGTCGTGGCCGCTCATGTCGTGGCCGCCCGAGCCGCCGGGGTGGTACGACAGCGGCTGCACCTTGAACGTCACCGCCACGTCGCCGGCCTTCTCGAAGGTCAGCGTGGCGGGCACGTCGGCGCCTTCCTTGAAGGCGCCCTTCATCTTCATGAACATGACGTGGTAGCCGCCCGGCGCGAACTTCACTTCGCCGCCCGCGGGTACCTCCACGCCGCCGTCGACCGCGCGCATGCGCGCCACGCCGTTCTCGTTGACGATGGTGTGCACCTCGACGCGCCCGGCCGCGTCGGACTTGACCGACAACAGGCGGTCGGCCGCCTGCCCCGCGTTCTGGATCTTCAGGTAGCCGGCGCCGTTGGGCTGGCCCGGCGCGGTGGCGCGCACCCACGGGTCGTCGACCTGGATCTGGCCGGCCTTGTAGCTGTCGGCCCAGGCGGTGGTGGCGGCGCACAGGCTCAGGGCGGCGGCCATGGCGAAACTGCGGATCATCATGAGGAAGGTCTCCGTCTTGTCAGGCCCGGCGCGAGGCCGGGCGGGTTCAACGCCGCCGGACCAGCACGCGGGCGGCCGCCAGGACCGCGTCGGTCAAGGCGTTCATCGCCTGCGAGTTTACCCGCCAATGCTGCCAGTACAGCGGCACGTCCTCCCAGGCGCGCGCGCGCAGCGGCACCAGCGTGCCCGCCTCGATTTCCGCCTGCACCAGCATCAGGGGATTCATGGTCCAGCCCAGGCCGCCGCGCGTGGCCTGCACGAAGGCCCGCGTGGACGGCAGCCACCACACCGGCGGCCGCCACGGCGCGCCGCGCATGATGCGGCGCGCGAAACGCGCCTGCAGCGCGTCCTTGCGGTTGAACACCAGCACCGGCGCCTGCGCCAGCGTGCGCGCGCTGACGCCCTGCGAGAAGTGCCGCGCGTGGAATTCGGGCGTGCAGGTTGCCACGTAGCGCATGCTGCCCAGCGCGTGGATGCGGCAGCCCTGCACGGGCTCGGACAAGGTGGTGACCGCGCCCAGCACCGATCCGTTGCGCAACAGCGCGGCCGTGTGGTCCTGGTCCTCGGACAGCATGTCGAGCGTGGCGTTGGCGCGGGCCGAGAAGCTGATGGCCGCATCGACGAACCAGGTTTCCAGGCTGTCGTGGTTGACCGCCACCGGGATGCTGGCGCGCGGCGCCTCGTCGCCCACGCCCAGGCGGCCCAGCGCATCGTGTTCGAGCAAGGCGGTCTGCTCGGCCAGGTGCACCAGGATCTCGCCCTCCGGCGTGGCGCGCGCGGGTACGGTGCGCTGCACCAGCAGCCGGCCCATGCGGTCCTCCAGCGTCTTGATGCGCTGGGAGACGGCCGAAGGCGTGACGTGCAGCGCCGCCGCGGCGCGTTCGAAGCTGCCCTCGCGCACCACCGCGGCCAGCGCGCGCAGGTTTCCGTGATCGATCTGCATTGGATTAGAAATTCTTAATATGCATTAAGGAAATTAGCTGTATTTCACCATGAAGCACGGCCAGAATA
Source organism: Bordetella ansorpii (assembly GCF_900078705.1). GTDB lineage: Bacteria > Pseudomonadota > Gammaproteobacteria > Burkholderiales > Burkholderiaceae_B > Bordetella > Bordetella ansorpii_A. Next base: position 762,703 of record NZ_FKIF01000002.1, on the reverse strand, counting down.
CCGATCATGCAGGGTGCTTCGTGTCTTGGCGCCCGCGCTAAGCCACACCAGAAAAAGCCGAGTCCCTCATGCCGTTCACCGCCGCCCTTCCCCCCCTGTTCAGCGCCTGGCTCAGCGGCACCGCCACGGGCCTGGGATTGTTCGCCGTGGTCGGCGCGCAAAGCGCCTACATCCTGCGGCAAGGCCTGATGCGCGCGCACCTGGGCAGCATCCTGGCGCTATGCGCCCTGCTCGACGCCCTGTTCATCTTCAGCAGCGTGCTGGGCCTGCAGGTGCTGACCGACGCCGCGCCATGGCTGACCGAGGCCATGCTGGTATGCGGCGTGGCCTTCCTGGGCTGGTATGCGCTGCAATCGGCGCGTCGGGCCCTGCGGACCGGCGATGGCCTGCAAGCCGCCAGCAAGGGCGCCACCACGCGCCGCGCGGCGCTGCTCGGGGCGCTGGGCTTCACGCTGGTCAATCCGCACTTCTGGCTCGACATCGTGCTGGTGGGCACCCTGGCGCACAGCTTCGGGGACGACCGCATGGCATTCGCCGGTGGCGCGCTGACCGCCAGCGCCTTGTGGCTGGCCGTGCTCGGCCTGGGCGCCCGGCTTTGCGCGCCGCTGTTGGCCAGCCCCCGCGCCTGGCGCGTGCTGGATGGCCTGATCGCGCTGCTCATGGCCGCCCTGGCCGTGCGCCTGGCGCTGACATCGTAGGCCCCCCATCCCACTCGGAGAACGGGCGCGTGTCCGTGCATGGGCCGAGGTCGGCCCCCTGGGGTCAAACGGTTGAATCCCTGGGACCCCGCGCGCGTCCGGCGCCCGCTTTACATCACCTCGGCGTCACGCAACACATCCGACCCGTAGCGCTTCAGGCCATCCAGGTCGCGCACGCGCACCGCGCCGTATTCCACGGTCAGCAAACCGGCATCTTCCAGCTTGCGCAGCGCCTGGTTCACGCGCTGGCGCGACACGCGCGCCAGGTAGCCCACCTCTTCCTGCGTGATGGCCAGGCGCATGCCCATGCCCGGATAGAGCAAGGGATTGAACAGCTCGGCCAGGCAGCGCGCCACGCGCGCATCGGGATCGAGCAGGCGGTCGTACTCGGCCTTGCCGATGAACTGCGCGACGCGCTCGTTCAACTGATGCAGCAGATAGCGGTTGAACGGAATGCTGTTGTCCAGCAGCCAGTCGAAGGTGGCGGCGGGCAGACGCGCGACGACGGAATCGCGCAGCGCCACCACGTCGTACTTGCGCACCTCGCGCTTGAGCAATGATCCTTCGCCGATCCATCCGCCGGCGGGCACGCCCGTGAGCGATGCGACCTTGCCGTCGGAGTTGCCGACCGACACGCGCACCAGGCCGGCCAATACGCCTATCCATACCAACGCGGGATCGCCCTTGCGTTCGATGATGGCGCCGGCCTGCACCTGCTGCACCGCGATGTCGCGCTCGACGCGCGTCTGCTGGTTCGCGTCGAGGACGCGGAACCAGGCGGCAGCCAATTGCAGGGAGTCGGCGATCTGCATGGGGAATACCCTTGATTGTCGTCGAATGTCGCGATAACGACAGTTGAGTGCAGCGTAACCTTATACCTTAAGTGCTGCCGTAAATCTAAAAACGAACTGGGCGCGCCCCGCGTATCGCCGCGCTTGCGGACGAAGGGCGCATTGCACCGGAGGAGACAACGTGGCACATACAACGCCTGCACCCGCATCGGTGCCGGCGGCGGCGCAGACTTTTCCGGCGCTGCTGCAGGAGCACGCCCGCGTCCGCGGCGCGCGTCCCGCCATCCGCGAGAAGGATCTCGGAATCTGGCAGACGCTCAGCTGGCAAGACGTGGCGCATCACGCCCGCCTGGTGGCCAATGGGCTTGCCCATCTGGGCATCGGTCCTGGCATGCACGTGGCCGTGATCGGCGAGAACCGGCCGCGCCTGTACATCGCGATGATGGCCGCGCAGGCGCTGGGCGCGATACCCGTGCCGCTGTACCAGGACGCCGTGGCGCAGGAGATGGTGTACGTGCTGCAGGACGCCGAGATCCGCGTGGCGGTGGTCGAGGACCAGGAACAGGTCGACAAGATGCTGGAAGTGCGCGGGCAGTGTCCGGCGCTTGCGCACGTGGTCTACGACGATCCGCGCGGGCTGCGCCACTACTCCGATGCCATGCTGTGCGCGTACGAACAGCTGCAGGCACTGGGCGAGCAATACGCCCGCCAGCATCCCGATCATTACGAACAGGCCGCCGCCGCCGTGCAGCCGCACGACCCGGCCGCGATGTTCTATACCTCGGGCACCACGGGCCGTCCCAAGGGCGTGGTGCTGACGCACCATGCGCTGATCGATCGCGCCCGGGCCGTGGCCGAGATGGAACGCCTGACGGACCGCGAGGACGTGCTGGCCTATCTGCCGCCGGCCTGGATCGGGCAGAACATGTTCTCATACACCCAACTGCTGGTGTCGGGCTTCACGGTAAACCATCCCGAGTCGCCCGAGACGGTGTCGATCGACATGCGCGACATCGGCCCCACCTACTACTTCGCGCCGCCGCGCGTGCTGGAAGGCCTGCTGACCCACGTCACCATCCGCATGGAAGACGCGGGCTACCTCAAGCGCAAGCTGTATCACGCGGCGATGGGACTGGCGCGCCGCGTCGGCACGCGCATCCTCGACGGACAGCCGGTGAACCCGTGGGACCGCTTCTGCTATCTGCTGGGCGACCTCACCGTGTACGGCCCGTTGCGCAACGCCCTGGGCATGAGCCGCGTGCGCGTGGCGTACACCGCGGGCGAAGCCATCGGGCCGGACCTGTTCGTGTTCTACCGCTCCATCGGCATCAACCTGAAGCAGCTGTACGGCTCGACCGAGACCTCGGTGTTCGTATGCGTGCAGGCCGACGGCCAGGTGCGTGACGACACCGTGGGACCGCCCGTGGATGGCGTAGAGATCCGCGTGTCCGACAGCGGCGAGATCCTGGTGAAAAGCCCGGGGCTGTTCAAGGAGTACTACCGCAACCCCGACGCCACGCGCGAGGCGCGCGACGCCGAGGGCTGGTTCCACACGGGCGATGCGGGCTATCTGGACAGCGACGGGCAGTTGAAGATCATCGACCGCGCCAAGGACGTCGGCAAGCTGGCCGACGGCAGCCTGTTCGCGCCCAAGTACATCGAGAACAAGCTGAAATTCTTTCCATACATCAAGGAAGCCGTGGCCTTCGGCGCGAACCGGTCGGAGGTGTGCGCCTTCGTCAACATCGACCTGGAAGCCGTGGGCAACTGGGCCGAACGGCGCGGCCTGCCTTACGCGGGCTACACCGACCTGGCCGGCAAGGAGGCCGTGTACGAACTGATCCGCGATTGCGTGGAAAAGGTGAACGCCGACCTGGCCGGCGATGCGCGGCTGGCGGCCTCGCAGGTGGCGCGCTTCCTGATCCTGCACAAGGAACTGGACCCGGACGACGACGAACTGACGCGCACCCGCAAGGTGCGGCGCGCCTTCATCGCGCAGAAGTACGCGGTGCTGGTGGACGCGCTGTACGGCGGGCGGCAGAACCAGTTCATCGAAACCGAGGTGAAGTACGAGGACGGCCGCACGGGCCGCATCTCGGCGGACCTGCGGATCTGCCCCGTGAAGACCTTTCCCGCCATCACGGCGAAGGCGGCCTGAGGCACTGACATGAGCGACAGACAACCTACGCAACGCATCGGCGGCGTCATGCTGGACATGCAGGGCATTTCGCTGTCTTTCGGCGGCGTCAAGGCGCTGACCGACATTTCCTTCGACGTGCGCGAGCACGAGATCCGCGCCATCATCGGTCCGAACGGCGCGGGCAAGAGCTCGATGCTCAACGTCATCAACGGCGTCTACACGCCGCAGAAGGGCGGCATCATGCTGCGCGGCGAGCGCTTCTCGCGCATGAACCCGCGCCGCGCCGCCGAGATGGGCATCGCGCGCACCTTCCAGAACCTGGCGCTGTTCAAGGGCATGAGCGTACTGGACAACATCATGACCGGGCGCAACCTGCGCATGAAGTGCGGCCTGCTGGCGCAGGCCCTGCACTGGGGCCCCGCCGAACGCGAAGAGATCGCGCACCGCGAGTTCGTCGAGAACATCATCGATTTCCTGGAGATCCAGGCCTATCGCAAGACGCCGGTGGGCCGCCTGCCCTATGGCCTGCAGAAGCGCGTCGACCTGGGCCGCGCGCTGGCGATGGAGCCCAGGCTGCTGCTGCTGGACGAGCCGATGGCCGGCATGAACATCGAGGAGAAGCAGGACATGAGCCGCTTCATCCTGGACGTGAACGACGAGTTCGGCACGACCATCGTGCTGATCGAGCACGACATGGGCGTGGTCATGGACATCTCCGACCGGGTGGTGGTGCTGGACTACGGCAAGAAGATCGGCGACGGCACGCCCGACGAGGTGCGCGCCAACCCCGACGTGATCCGCGCCTACCTGGGCGTGGGCGGCGAAGCCGCGCTGGCGCACTGAGGACGAGGAACGACGATGGGATTTTTCCTGGAAACACTGTTCGGCGGCTTGATGAGCGGCATGCTGTATGCGCTGATCGGCCTGGGCTTCGTACTGATCTTCAAGGCTTCCGGCGTCTTCAACTTCGCGCAGGGCGCGATGGTGCTGGTGGCGGCGCTGTCGATGGCGCGGTTCTCCGAATGGATTCCGCGCTGGCTCGGCTTCGAGAACATGCTGGTCGCCAACATACTGGCCTTCATCGTCAGCGCGGCCATCATGTTCGTGCTGGCGGTGGCGGTCGAACGCTTCGTGCTGCGCCACCTGGTGAACCAGGAGGCCACCACGCTGCTGATGGCCACGCTGGGCATCAGCTACTTTCTGGATGGACTGGGACAGATCGCGTTCGGCAGCTCGGTGTACTCCATCGACGTGGGCATGCCGAAGGATCCGGCGGTGATCCTGCAGAGCATGTTCGAGGGCGGCCTGCTGATCAACCTGGAGGACCTGACGGCCGCCCTGGTGGCGGCGCTGCTGGTGGCGGCGCTGGCGCTGTTCTTCCAGTACACGTCCACGGGCCGGGCGCTGCGCGCGGTGGCCGACGACCACCAGGCCGCGCAGTCCATCGGCATCCCGCTGAACCGCATCTGGGTGATCGTGTGGAGCGTGGCGGGCCTGGTGGCGCTGGTGGCCGGCATCATCTGGGGCTCGAAGTTCGGCGTGCAGTTCACGCTGTCGACCGCGGCGCTGCGCGCGCTGCCGGTGGTGATCCTGGGCGGGCTGACATCGGTGCCGGGCGCCATCATCGGCGGGCTGATCATCGGCGTGGGCGAGAAGCTGTCCGAGGTCTACCTGGGTTCGCTGGTGGGCGGCGGCATCGAAATCTGGTTCGCGTACGTACTGGCGCTGGTGTTCCTGCTGTTCCGCCCGCAAGGGCTGTTCGGCGAGAAGATCATCGACCGGATCTGAGGATAAAAATATGTTCTACCGCGAAAACGGCCAGTTCAAGACCAGCTACCGCGCCGACCAGCAGATCTTCCCGATCCGCCAGGACCGCATCTTCATCTTCCTGCTGCTGGCGGTGGCCTTTGTGGGCATCCCGCTGCTGGCCAGCGACTATTTCCTGCGCGCCATCCTGATTCCCTTCCTGATCCTGTCGCTGGCGGCGGTCGGGTTGAACATTCTGGTCGGCTACTGCGGCCAGATCTCGCTGGGCACGGGCGCCTTCATGGCGGTGGGCGCATACGCGGCCTGGAACCTGGGCGTGCGGCTGCCCGGCACGCCGCTGGTGCTGCAGATCCTGGTGGGCGGCTGCTTCGCCACGCTGGTGGGCGTGATCTTCGGCATCCCCAGCCTGCGCATCCGGGGCCTGTACCTGGCGGTGGCCACGCTGGCCGCGCAGTTCTTCGTGGACTGGGCCTTCCTGCGCATCCCGTTCTTCACGAACTATTCGTCATCGGGCAGCGTGTCGGTGCCCGCCATGACGGCGTTCGGACTGCCGGTGCAGACGGCCACGCAACGGTACCTGTTCGTGCTGGCCTTCGTCGCCCTCTTCACGCTGCTGGCCAAGAACCTGGTGCGCGGCGCGATCGGCCGCCAGTGGATGGCGATCCGCGACATGGACGTGGCGGCGGCGGTGATCGGCATCCGGCCGATGTACGCGAAGCTGTCGGCCTTCGCGGTCAGCTCGTTCATCGTGGGCGTGGCGGGGGCGCTGTGGGGCTATATCCATCTTGGCTCGTGGGAGCCCCTGGCGTTCGACCTGACGCGTTCGTTCCAGTTGCTGTTCATGGTGATCATCGGCGGACTGGGGTCGATCCTGGGCAGCTTCTTCGGGGCGGCGTTCATCGTGCTCGTCCCCGTCGCGCTGACGAACATCCCGCACATGCTGGGATTGCCGCTGTCGGTGGACACGGCGGCGCACATCGAGCACATGGTGTTCGGGGCGCTGATCGTGTTCTTCCTGATCGCGGAACCGCATGGCTTGGCCAGGCTGTGGAGCATCGGGAAGGAGAAGTTGAGGATGTGGCCGTTTCCTCATTGAAAGCCTTGCGGTGGGGGGGTGTTGATTGCTTGTGGGGGGTTTCGGTTTTGGGTTCTTGAGGCGTCAGCCGGCCACCCGGGACATCGCCGGCCAAGTCGTCGGGCTCGGGCGCGCCACCAGGCGCCCTCGGCCGCTGCGCGGCTTCCCCTCCTCCAATTGGCCGTCGATGTCCCGGGTGGCCGGCTGACTCATGAATCAAAAGGGCCTGCACCTTTGTGGAGACTGTCTTTGGGGGAGTGGGAGGTGTGCTTGGCGGCGGTGGTGGCAGGTTGGAGGAACTTTCATGAGCGGCTTCTGTAGTTGGCCGCTTGCACTGAGTGTGTGGTGGCAAGGGTTTCACGATGCAAGAGCAGGAACTTCGCATGTCTCAACCCCGGCTGATGGGCCCGTGCAACAAGAGGGTTTCGACGGCCGACATATGGAGATGTTTTGAGCATCGCTGTGGCTGGAATGGGCCGTGACGGCCAATTGGAGGAGGGGCAGTCCCGCGTGGCGGGACCGAGGGCGCCTGGTGGCGCGCCCGCGCCCGACGACTTGGCCGGCGCGGCCCATTCCAGCCACAGCGATGCGTCTCAAGAACTCAGATATCTGCAGCAACAAACAACCCGTTTCATCGAAACAGCAGCTCAATCTCGTAACGAAGTATCCAAACCCACCCGGCAGATAGACCGGGCATTCCGGAGACAACGACTATGAAGCGCCTGAACCTGAAATCCGCCGCGGCCGCGTTGGCCGTCCTGGGCTCGCTGGCGGCGGCTGCGCCGGCGGTGGCCGATGAGCAGTTCATTCCGCTGCTGGTGTATCGCACCGGCTCGTTTGCCCCGCTGGGGATCCCCTGGGCGGATGGCAAGCTGGATTACCTGAAGCTGGTGAACGCCCGGGACGGCGGCGTCAATGGCGTGAAGCTGACGTATGAGGAGTGCGAGACGGCTTATGCCACGGACCGTGGCGTCGAGTGCTACGAGCGGTTGAAGGGACGTGGCACCGGGGCCGCCGGTTTCGATTCGCAATCGACCGGCATCACGTTCGCCGTCAGCGACAAGGCCATCGTCGACAAGATTCCGGTCGAGACCGTCGGGTATGGGCTGTCGCAATCCACCGATGGCAGCGTGTTCGAGTGGAACTTTCCGCTGCTGGGCACCTACTGGACCGCGGCCGACGTGATGATCCAGGACATTGCCAAGAAGGAAGGCGGGATGGACAAGTTGAAGGGCAAGAAGATCGCCCTGGTCTATCACGACTCGCCCTATGGCAAGGAACCCATTCCGCTGCTGCAGAAGCGCGCCGCGGCGCAAGGGTTCGAGCTGCTGCTGTATCCCGTGACCGCGCCGGGCGTCGAGCAGAAATCGACGTGGCTGCAAATACGCCAGCAGCGCCCCGCATATGTGCTGCTGTGGAGCGCCGGCATCATGACGCCGACCGCCATTCGCGAAGCACAGGCCAGCGGCTATCCGCGCGACAAGATGTATGCCATCTGGTGGGCGGGTTCGGAAGGCGACGTGAAGGACCTGGGCCAGGTGGCAAAGGGCTACAACACCGTCACCATCCACAACAGCGCCGCGGCCAACGGCAAGGTGCATGCCGACCTGAAGAAGTTCGTCTACGACAAGGGCGAGGGCAGCGACAGCACCGCCAAGAACACGCTGGGCACCATCGCGCATACGCGCGGCATGATGATCTCGATGCTGCAGGTCGAGGCCATCCGGACGGCGCAGGAGAAGTACGGCAAGGGCCGCGCCATGACGCCCGAACAGGTGCGCTGGGGCTTCGAGAACCTGAACCTGACGCAGGAACGGCTGAACGAACTGGGCTTCGGCGACATCATGAAACCGGTGAAGACGAGCTGCGCCGATCACACGGGAGGCGACTGGGCGCGCATCGCGCAGTGGGACGGCACCAAGTTCGAAGTGAAGTCCGACTGGTATCAGGCGGACAAGAACGTGGTCGGCCCGCTGGTGAAGGAAATGGCGGCCAAGTACGCCAAGGAAAAGAACATCACCCCGCGCAACTGCGCCGGCTGATGATCTGGACGCGCCGCCGGCCCATGCCGGCGGCGCGTCGCAACCTCACAGGAATCGCGATGGAACCCCTACCCGCTTCCGGCGCCTCGCAGGCGCCCGCGGCCACGCCGCAGAAAGTGCTGCTGGACGTCAACGGCATCGAGGTCATCTACAACCACGTCATCCTGGTGCTGAAGGGGGTGTCGCTGCAGGTGCCCGAAGGCCGCATCGTGGCGCTGCTGGGCGCCAACGGCGCCGGCAAGACCACGACGCTGCGCGCGGTGTCGAACCTGCTGAAGGGCGAACGCGGCGACGTGACCAAGGGCCACATCCGCTATCGCGACGAACGCATCGAGCGGCTGTCGCCGGCCGAACTGGTGCGGCGCGGCGTGGTGCAGGTGATGGAAGGCCGGCACTGCTTCGCGCACCTGACCGTCGAGGAAAACCTGTTGACGGGCGCCTACACGCGGCAGGGCCGCGGCGAGGTGTCCGCCTCGCTGGACAAGGTTTACCAGTACTTTCCGCGGCTGAAGCAGCGGCGCGCCAGCCAGGCCGGCTACACCTCGGGCGGCGAGCAGCAGATGACGGCCATCGGCCGCGCGCTGATGGCCAGCCCCAACATGATCCTGCTGGACGAGCCCTCGATGGGCCTGGCGCCGCAGATCGTGGAAGAGATCTTCGAGATCGTGCGCGACCTCAATCAACGCGAGCGCGTCAGTTTCCTGCTGGCCGAGCAGAACACCAACATCGCGCTGCGCTACGCGGACTACGGCTACATCCTGGAGAACGGCCGCGTGATGATGGACGGCGCGGCCAGCGACCTGGCGCGCAACGAGGACGTCAAGGAGTTCTACCTGGGCATCGCCAGCGGCGAGCGCAAGAGTTTCCGCGACCAGAAGTTCTACCGCCGCCGCAAACGCTGGCTGGCCTGAATCCCATTTTCCACATCGGCGCATCCGCATCGCATAAAGGCGCTCATATGTCCGACTTCTTCGACACCCTGGAAACCCGCGACCCGGCCGCGCGCGAACAGAGCCTGATGGGCGCCTTGCCGCAGGCCCTGCAACGCGCGGCGGCCAGCGCCCCGGCCATCGGGCGGCAATTGCAAGGCATCGACCTGCGCGGCATCACCGGCCGCGAGGCGCTGTCGCAGTTGCCCGTGCTGCGCAAGCACGAACTGCTGGAAACGCAGCAGGAAAGCCGTGCCGGCGACGCGCCACCCGGTCCGGGCAAGGCCTTCGGCGGCTTCTCGGCCATCGGCTGGGGGCAGGCGATGCGGGCCTTCGCCTCGCCCGGCCCCATCTACGAACCCGAGAGCGCGCGCCCGGATTACTGGCGCTTCGCGCGGGCCCTGTATGCGGCGGGCTTTCGCCCGGGGCAACTGGCCTACAACTGCTTCTCGTATCACTTCACGCCGGCGGGTTCGATGATGGAGACGGCCGCGCACGCCATCGGCTGCACGGTGTTTCCGGGCGGCACGGGCCAGACCGAGCAGCAGGTGCGCGCCATTGCCGACCTGGCGCCGCATGGCTACGTGGGCACGCCGAGCTTCCTGAAGATCATCCTGGAAAAGGCCGATGAGCTGGGCATCGCCCTGCCCTCGTTGCGCCATGCGCTGGTCTCGGGCGAGGCCTTTCCGCCGTCGCTGCGCGACTGGCTGCTGGCGCGCGGCGTGGCGGGGTATCAAGCCTACGGCAGCGCGGATCTGGGGATGATCGCGTTCGAGACGCCGGCGCGCGACGGGCTGGTGCTGGGCGAGGAGTTGATCCTGGAGATCGTGCGGCCCGGCACCGGCGAGCCCGTGCCGGATGGCGAAGTGGGCGAGGTGGTGATCACGACCTTCAATCCGGATTATCCGCTGGTGCGCTTCGGGACCGGGGACCTGTCGGCGGTGATGCCGGGGCTGTCGCCCTGCGGACGCACCAATACGCGCATCCGTGGCTGGCTGGGCCGGGCGGACCAGACCACCAAGGTTCGGGGGCTGTTCGTGCATCCTTCCCAGGTGGCCGAGGTGGTGGCGCGCCATCCCGGCGTCGGGCGTGCGCGGCTGGTGATCAGCGGCAAGGTGGGCAGCGACCTGATGACGCTGAAGATCGAGAACGGCTCGGGCACGCCGGCGTTGGCCGCCAGTATTGCGCAGACGGTACGGGAGGTGACCAAGCTGCGGGCCGAGGTGGAATGGGCCGCGCCGCAATCGTTGCCGAACGACGGGAAGGTGATCGACGACGTGCGGTCGTACGATTGAAGCAGCGCCGGGTTGCCGTGTCGGCCCACCCGGCGCTGGCGGACGGGCCAATGCGCGAAGACCGTGCCGATATCGGTCCCGCTATCCTGCGGCGCCCGCCAACGCGGCCGCGGCAGACGCCGCCGCCTTGCATCCACGCCCGATATCCCGCAACATCCCCGGATCCCCATCCCCAGCAAGGCGCCCTGCCCTCATGTTCAGCGAAGCGGAAACCGATCCCGTCCTGCCCAAGGACAAGTTCAAGACCCAGGAAGCGCGCCTGCGCACCGCGCTGCTGAAAGCGCAGTACGACCTGCTGAAGAAAGCGGACCGCTCGCTGCTCATCGTGGTGGCCGGCATCGACGGCGCCGGCAAGGGCGCCACGATCAACCTGCTGAACGAATGGATGGATCCGCGCCACATCCACACCATGGCCTTCGGCCCGCCCGCCGAATCCGAGGCGCAGCGCCCGCCGCTGTGGCGCTACTGGAACGAACTGCCCGAAAATGGACGTATCGGCATCGTGTTCGGCTCCTGGTATCAGCCCTTGCTGCGCGAAGCCGCGCGCAAGCATCCCGATGCCGACGCGCTGGAGCGCCACGCCACGCAGGTACGGGCCTTCGAGGCGCAACTGGCCGCCAATGGCGTGCAGGTGGTCAAGCTCTGGTATCACCTGTCGGCCAAGGCGCAGGCCGAGCGTACCGAGCGCCTGCTGTCCAGCCCCGAGACCTCGTGGCAGGTCACGCCTGCCGATCGCAAGGTCGCCAGGAAATTCAAGCGGCTGCGCTCGGCGGCCGAGGTGGCGCTGACGCATACCGACGTGCCGCATGCCCCGTGGGTGATCGTGGCGAGCGCCGACGAATCCATGCGCACCGTATGCACCGCCGAGACCGTGCTGCGCGCGCTGCGCCGCCGCGGCGCCCCTCGGGTGTCGCAGCCGCGTACGCCGGCCCACCCGCGCATCACCGACCGCCTGGCCAGGCTGGACTACGCAGTGCACGCCGACAAGGACGAGTACGACACCGAACTGGGCCTGCTGCAAGGACGGCTGGCGCGCGCGGTGCGATCCCCGAAGTTCGACGCGCATTCGCTGGTGCTGGTGTTCGAAGGCCAGGACGCGGCCGGCAAGGGCGGCGCCATCCGGCGCGTCACGCAGGCGCTGGACGCACGCCAGTTCGACATCACGCCGGTGTCGGCGCCCGCCCCGCACGAACTGGCCCGGCCCTATCTATGGCGCTTCTGGCGCCGCATCCCCTCGCACGGCCGCGTCGCCATCTTCGACCGCTCCTGGTATGGCCGCGTGCTGGTCGAACGGGTGGAGAAGTTCACGCCGCCCATGGCCTGGCAGCGCGCCTATGGCGAAATCAACGATTTCGAGAAGCAACTGGCCGACAGCGGCGCCATCGTGCTGAAGTTCTGGCTGGCGGTGACGCCCGAGGTGCAGCTCGAACGTTTCCAGGAACGCGAGGCCTCGCCGTTCAAGAATTTCAAGATCACGCCCGACGACTGGCGCAACCGCGAGAAGTGGCAACCGTATGCCGATGCCGCCAACGAGATGATGGCCCGCACCGACAGCGGCCATGCGCCGTGGCACCTGATCTCGGCCAACGACAAGCGCCACGCCCGCCTGCAAGTCCTGCGCCACGTGGTGCAGGCCCTCGAATCGCAACTTTGACCCGCTCACGCTCTCATGTCCAACCCGCAGATCCGCCCTGTTTCCTCCGACGACTTCGATGCCTGGCTGCCGCTGTGGAAAGGCTATCAATCGTTCTATCGCGTCGACATCGCGGACGACGTCACGAATGGCACCTGGCGGCGCTTCCTCGATCCCGCCGAACCCGTGAATGCCGCGCTGGCCGTGCTGGACGGCAAGGCCATCGGGATGGTGCACTGGATCCACCACCGCTCCACGTGGACGCAGGGCGACTACTGCTATCTGCAGGATCTGTTCGTGGCGCCCGACGTACGCGGCGCTGGCGCGGGCCGCGCGCTGATCGAGCATGTGTACGCCGACGCGCGGCAACACGGCGCATCGCGCGTGTACTGGCTGACGCACGAGACCAATGAGACCGCCATGCAGTTGTACGATCGCATCGCCGACCGTTCCGGCTTCGTTCAATACCGCAAGGCGATGCCCTGAGCGCATCGCACCGACCCAGGATTCTTCCATGACCCTTCAAGACGCCGATTGCCCGCTGTGCCGGCAGGACGGCGGCGCACTGCTGTGGCGCGGCGATCACCTGCGCGTGATCGAGGTGGATGATGCCGACTACCCCGGCTTCACGCGCGTGGTATGGAACGCCCACGTGCCCGAGATGACCGCGCTGGCGGTGGCCGACCGCGAACGCGTGATGCGAGCGGTCTATGCCGTGGAGCAGGCGCAACGCGACGTGCTGCACCCCGACAAGGTCAACCTCGCCGCGCTGGGAAACATGGTGCCGCACCTGCACTGGCACGTGATTCCGCGCTGGCGTGGCGACCGGCATTTTCCGGATGCGGTATGGGCGGCGCCGCGCGTGGCCTCGGGCGCCGAAACCGCCCAGTGGCATGCCGACCGGGCACGCGTGCGCGGCCTGCTGCCCGCCTACCGCGAGCAGGTGATCGCGGCGCTCAACGCGTTGGCCTGACGCATGCGCGCAGCCGTCTGCCGCATCGCAGCAAACGGTGGATCGAGCCGCCTTGGCCGTGCCGGGTTAACATGGTTGCTGCTCCGGGGTGCACGCCAGTGCTGAGATTCAGACCCGCGAACTTGACCCGGCTCATACCGGCGTAAGAAGAGCATCGACCTGAACAGGATGGCGCGCCAGGCGCGCCCTGGCGCAGGCGGGCTTCGGAGTTTCCCTGTACAGGACACGAATGCCCATGAACCACGCCCAACCACCGGTGGCGGAACTGCTCGAATTCATCGCCCGGGACGGCTGCACCGACGCGCAGTTCGACGACCTCGCGCTGCGCCTGTTCGCCTACCAGTACGCCGCCAACGCGCCCTATCGCAGCTTCTGCCAGCGCCGCGGCGCCACGGTGCGCACCGTGAAGACCTGGAGCGACATCCCGGCCGTGCCCATCGACGCCTTCAAGGTGATGGAGCTGCGCTGCGAACCGCCCGTGCCGGATGAGCGCGTCTTCATGACCAGCGGAACCACGCGCGCCGACCGGCGCGGCCGGCACTTCCATCCGCGTTTGGACGTGTACGACCTGTCGATGACGCGCAACTTCGCGCAGCGCGTGATGCAGGGCGTCGAGCGCCTGCCCATGGGCATCCTGTTCCCGGACGAGATCGCCATGCCGAACTCGTCGCTGGCGCACTACCTGGCGCTGGCCAGGACAGCTTTCGGCACGGAAGACAGCCGCTACTTCATGTCGCCACGGGGCATCGACATGGACGGCCTGTGGCGGCGCCTGGAGCAGGCCGAGCAAAGTGGCGAGCCTTATGCGCTGCTGGGCGCCAGCTTCAGCTTCGTGCACGTGATCGACGCCTTGCGCGCGGCGGGCCGACGCTTCCGCCTGCCGCCGGGCAGCCGCATCCTGGACACCGGCGGCTACAAGGGCCAGTCGCGCGAGTTGCCGCTGGACACCTTCTATGCCGAGCTTTCCGAACTGCTGGGCGTGCCGCGCGCGCTGTGCATCAACATGTACGGCATGACGGAGCTGAGCACGCAGTTCTACGACGACGGCAACGCCACCGTGCCGTCGGTGAAGTCGGGGCCGCACTGGATCCGTTGGCGGCTGGTCGATCCCGCCACCGGCCGCACGGTGCCCGCCGGCGAGCGCGGCATCCTGGCGCATTGCGATCTGGGCAACTGCAATTCCGTCAGCACCATCCTGACCGAGGACGTGGGCGAGCCGGCCGAGGGCGGATTCCTGCTGCTGGGCCGCGCGCAAGGCGCGCAGGCCAAGGGATGCTCGCTGGCGGTGGAAGAATTCGTGCGATCGGCGGCGGCATGATGCGGACGGCGCCAGGCCGAAGCAACACGGGTGGACCCATGAGCGTACGCAGAATCGAAGCCGGCTACCTGCCGGGCCTGGATGCCGCCCAGGTGCAATGGCAGGCGCTGTCTTTCTCGCGAGACGGCCAGCAGCTGGAAGTGGCGGTGCCCGTGCTGTCCGCGCCGCAGATGCGGGCGCTCGCCGAGCGCGTGGCACAGGCCAGCGACCGGCACCTGAAGACGATGACGGTGTCGGAGATCATCACCGTCATCGACCGCGCCATCGCGCGCCTGCTCGACGGCAACGATCCCTATCGCCAGCAGGCGGATGCGCTGCTGCCGCTGGTCAGCGGCTACGACGCCGAAATGGTGCGCCTGGGATTGACCGGCTTCCTCAGGACCTTCCGCGCGCCGCAGCTGCATCGCTTCGTGGCCGAGGATTTCGCCAATCCCAAGGTGCTCGACGGTTTCCAGCCCGCGCCCAAGGGCGGTGCGGTGCGCGCCCACGGCCCGCGATTGCTGGCCCACAGCTGGGCCGGCAACGTGCCCGCGCTGGCGCTGTGGAGCCTGGTGTGCGGTCTGCTGGTCAAGGCGGGCAGCATCGGCAAGCTGCCCAGCGCCGAGCCGCTGTTCGCCGGCTGGTTCGCCCGCCTGCTGGCCGAGGTGCATCCGCCGCTGGCCGACTGCCTGGCTGTCGTGTGGTGGCGCGGCGCGGGCGGCGAGCAGGCCGATGCGCTGTATGCGCAGGCCGACACCGTGGTGGCCTACGGCGGCAACGAGGTGCTGCAGGCCATACAGCGGCGGCTGCCGGTGACGACGCGGTTCCTGGCGCACGGCCACAAACTGGGTTTCGGCGTGGTCAGCGCCAGCGCGCTGGACACCGTGAACGCGCCCGTGCTGGCCCGCCGCGCCGCATGGGACGTGATGCGCTATGACCAGCAAGGATGCTATTCGCCGCACATCTTCTATGTGCAACGCGGCGGCCCGGTCTCGCCGCGCGACTTCGCGGGATACCTGGCCGGTGAGCTTGCCAACCTGCAACGGCGCTTTGCGCGCCGCGCGCTGGACCTGGAAGAATCGGCCGGCGTCGCCAGATGGCGGCAATCGATCGAATGGACGCTGGCGGCCAGCGATGCCCTGCTGGGCGAACCCGATGCGGCCTGGAGCGTGTCGTACACCGAAACGGCCCGCGCCCTGGCGCCGACGGCCCTGCAACGCAGCGTCGCCGTGGCGGCCATCGATGCGCTGGACGAGGTCGTGCCCGCGCTGGCCGGCCTGGCCCCCTACCTGCAAACCGCTGGCGTGGCCGCGACGCCGGAAGAGCTTTACCCGTTGGCCGACCAGTTGGGCATCGCGGGCGTCACGCGCATCAGCGCGCTGGGATCGATGAGCATGCCCGAAGCCGGCTGGCACCACGACGGCCGCTTCAACCTGCTGGACCTGGTGCGCATGACCGAGATCGAGCCATCCGCCGAATCCGCCGCGGAGCCTTATGCGCGGTACGAGCCATGAGCCTGCCATGATGGCGCCGTTCCTCTCTCTGCAGCGGGTCGCCTACGGCTATCCCGGCCATCCGCCCATCGTGGACGGAGTCGACTGGCGCCTGGACGCCGGCGCCTTTCATTGCCTGGTCGGACGCAGCGGCTGCGGCAAGACCACGCTGCTGAAACTGGCCGCCGGCCTGATGGCGCCGCAATCGGGCCAGATCCAACGCGCGGATGGCACGCCGGCCGCCACGGGTCCGCACCTGGGCTACGTGTTCCAGGCCCCCACGCTGCTGGCGTGGCGTCACGTCATCGACAACGTGCTGCTGCCGGTATCGCTGCAGCGCAAGCCCCTGCCCTCGGACCTCGAACGCGCCCACGACCTGCTGGCCTTGCTGGGCCTGTCCGGCCATGCGCACCACTACCCCCGCCAACTGTCCGGCGGCCAGCAGAGCCGCGTGGCGCTGGCGCGCGCCCTGATCCTGGATCCCGCGCTGCTGCTGCTGGATGAACCCTTCGCCGCGCTGGACGCCATCACGCGCGGCGAACTGCAGGACGACCTGCTGCGCATGTGCCGCGTGCGCGGCACCACCGTGCTGTTCGTCACCCACGACATCGCGGAGGCCGTCTACCTGGGCGACCACGTCGGCGTGATGCGGCATGGCCGCCTGGTGGCCGACGTCGCCGTGGCGCTGCCCGCCCCGCGCACGCAGGCGATGCGTCACGAACCCACGTTCAACCACTATTGCGCGCAGGTCTACGACGCCATGACCGGAGACCGCCCATGAAGCCGGTGCTGCAATCCCGCCTGCTGCCGGCGGCGCTGCTGATCGTGCTGCTGACCGCCTGGGAGCTGGCCGTGCGCCAGGCCGGCCTGTCGGCGCTGGTGCTGCCCGCGCCTTCCGCCGTGGCACGCGCGCTGTGGACCACATTGGCCAGCGGCTATCTCTGGCCGCACATCGGCGCCACCGTCGCGGAGATGCTGCTGGGCCTGGCGCTGGGCGGCCTGGCCGGGCTGGCAATGGGAATCGCGCTGGCCGAATCGGCCGCGCTGGAGCGCATGCTCAAGCCCTACGTGATCGTCAGCCAGGTCGTGCCCAAGCTGGCGCTGGCGCCGCTGTTCGTGCTTTGGTTCGGCTTCGGGCTGGCGCCGACCGTGGTGATGACCGCGCTGATCTGCTTCTTTCCCTTGATGGAAAACACCCTGACCAGCCTGCGGCAGGTCGACCCCGACCGCGTGCAGCTGTTCCGCATGCTGGGCGCCTCGCGCGGGCAGACGCTGCTGCGCCTGAAGCTGCCCGCCGGCCTGCCCGGCATCCTGGCGGGCCTGCGCGTGGCGCTGGTGCTGGCCCTGGTCGGCGCCGTCGTCGGCGAATTCATCGGCGCCAGCCGTGGGCTGGGCGCGGTCATCATTGCCGCGCAGGGCATGATGGATACGCCACTGATGTTCGCGGCCCTGGCGGCCATCGCCGCCATCGGCCTGCTGGGCTATCAGGCCACGCTGCTGCTGGAACGGCGCCTGCTGCGCCCTTACGCCGAGCAACAACCATGATCCACGGGACTTCCGCCATGCTTTCTTCCCCCCAACGCCGCGCGTTGCTGGCCGGCGCGGCCGGCCTTGCCGCCGCATCGCTGGCGCCCGCCGCCGCACGCGCCCAGGCCACGCTCGGCAAGGTCACGCTGGCCGGCTGGAGCAAGCCGATCTCCGAGATCACCAACCTGCTGGCCGAACCCGACAAGGGCTTCTTCAAGGCCCAGGGGCTGGATCTGGCCTATCTGCCCGGCGCGGGCGGCGGCGACGCCATCCGCAACCTTCTCAGCGGGCAGGCCGACGTGGCCTTCACGGATCCCGGTTCGCTGTTCACGGCGCTGGACAAGGGCGAGAAGCTGCGCGCGATCTACGACATCTATCCGCAGAACGTCTTCAACGTGGTGTCGCGCAAATCGGCCAACATCAAGCGGCCGGCGGACTTGAAGGGCAAGCGCATCGGCGTCTACAGCCTGTCCAGCGGCACGCGCCAGAACCTGCTGGTGATGCTGCACCAGGCCGGCCTGACGGAGCGGGACGTGCAGATCGTGGTGACCGGCGTGCTGAACTTCGCGCCGCTGCTGCAGGGCCAGGTCGATGCCACCGCCGCCACCGACACCGGGCTGCTGGTGGGCCGGCGCCGCGGGCTGGGCGATGTCGATGTGATGCAGGTCCGCGACTCGCTGAACGTGTCCAGCGATCTCTTCGTGGTGCGCGAGCAGGTCCTCCAACAGCGCCAGCCGTTGCTGCGCGCCTTCCTGAAGGCCTACCGCGACAGCGCCGCGTGGATGATCGCGCGGCCGGAGGAAGCGGCGGCCATCGCCTCCAGGCGCGCCATCGACGGCACCGACCGCGAGGTGAACCTGGAGGTGATCCGCGCGCGCAATGCCTCGGCCCAGGCGGCCGGGCGCGCATTGGGCGCATTCGACATTCCCTCGCTGCAGAAGGCGGCCGACGCCTACCACGCGCTGGGACTGATCCAGCGCCCGGTCGACGTGGCCGGCGTGGTCGATGCCAGCCTGCTGCCGGGGACCTGAGATGAACGACGCCATGAAGTTCGCGGGCAAGGTGGTGCTGGTGACGGGCGCCAGCCGCGGCATCGGCGCCGAGATCGCGCGAAGCTTCGCGCGCGAGGGCGCCACGGTCGTGGTGAACTACCTGAGCAACACGGCCGCGGCCGATGCCGTGGTGGCGCAATGCCAGGCCGCGGGCGGCGATGCCTGGGCCGTGCAGGCCGACGTCAGCGTGCCCGAGGCCGTGCGCGCCATGATCGAATCCATCGTGCGGGAGGCCGGCCGGCTGGACGTGGTGGTCAACAATGCCTTGCGCGCCTATGCCTTCGATCCGCGGCAGCGCAAGGTGTTCGATGACCTGGATTGGCGGGACTATCGATCGCAGTTCGACGGCGCGGTCGGCGCGGCCTATCACGTGTGCCGCGCGGCGTTGCCGCACTTCAAGCGCCGCGCGCAGGGCTGCATCGTCAACATCGCCACCAACCTGGCCGAGCATCCCGTGGTGCCGTACCACGACTACACCACGGCCAAGGCCGCGCTGGTGGCGTTCAGCCGCAACCTGGCGGCGGAACTCGGCCCCTTCGGCATCCGCGTGAACTGCGTGGCGCCCGGCCTGGTCTACCCGACCTCGGCCAGCGCCGGCACGCAGGCGTCGTTCCGCGATGCGCTGATCGCCGCCACGCCGCTGCGCCGCATCGCCAGGCCGCAGGACGTGGCCGGACCGGTGCTGTTCCTGGCATCCGACTGGAGCGGCTTCATGACCGGGCAGGTGCTGTTCGTGGACGGCGGGCTGGTGATGCGCTGACGCCGGCCGCGTGCGGGATAATGCGGCGTTTCTTCCACCGGAATCCGCCATGCTCGGTATCCTGGCCGCTTTGCCCGATGAGATCCGCGACCTGTTGCACGACATGGGCCCGGCTGTCTCCACGCACCGCGTCGGCATGCGCGACTATCACCACGGCATGCTGCACGGCCAGCCTTGCGTGCTGGCGCTGACGCGCATCGGCAAGGTGGCGGCGGCCGCCACCACCGCGACGCTGCTGCGCGAGTTCCCGGTGGATCGCGTGGTGTTCACCGGCGTGGCGGGCGGCGTGGGCGCGGACGTGCGCGTCGGCGACGTGGTGGTCGGCAATGCCCTGGTGCAGCACGACCTGGACGCCAGCCCCCTGTTTCCGCGCTACGAAGTGCCCTTGCTGCAAACTTCGCATTTCACGGCGGACGAGGCCCTGGCCGCGCTGCTGCACCGCTGCGCCGCCGAATTCCTGACCCAGCGCGGCGGCACGGCCGGCCTGCACCGCGGGCTGATCGCCACCGGCGACCGCTTCGTCAACGATGCCGCCGTGGTGCGCGAACTGCGCGGCGCCCTGCCCGATGCGCTGTGCGTCGAGATGGAAGGCGCGGCGGTGGCGCAGGTCTGCCACGAATTCGGCGTGCCCTGCGCCGTGCTGCGCACCATCTCCGATTGCGCCGATCAGGACGCGCCGGTGGATTTCGCCACTTTTCTGCGCGAGGTGGCCAGCGTCTATTCGGCGGGGATATTGCGGAGATTCCTGGCGGCGCTGCCGGCCTGAGCGCCGGTCCGCCAGACTCGCTCGCACAGCATCGGCGATCCCCCGGGCAGGGCGGCACGGCCGCAGCGCACCCGCGATGCGGGTGACCGGTGATACTTCCATCGGTCGACCGCAATCCGCCTGTGCAAAAATCCCGCCATGCCCATCGACAACCGACTCGTCCCCCATACGCTGGCCGACCACGCGGCGCAGCTTCCCGGCGCCTGGAAGCGCGTGCTCGCGGCGCCCGAACCGGCGCAGGCCCTGCGGGCCGTCATCGCCTACGTCGAGCAGCGCCTGGCCGATGGCGCCACGGTGTACCCGGCGCGGCCGCTGCGCGCGCTGGAAGACCTGGCGCCGCATCAGGTGCGGGTGGTCATTCTCGGGCAGGATCCGTATCACGGCCCCGGCCAGGCGCAGGGCCTGGCCTTCTCGGTGCCGGACGATTGCAGGACGCCGCCCAGCCTGCGCAACATGCGCAAGGAGATCGCGCGCGACGAGCCGGGCAGCGCCGTGTCGGGCAACGACCTGTCGGGCTGGCTGGCGCAGGGCGTGCTGCTGCTGAACACCTCATTGACGGTGGAAGACGGCCAGGCAGGCGCGCATGCCAAGCGCGGCTGGGAACGCGTGACCGATGCGCTGATCGCCGCCGTCGCCGCCGACCCCGCCCCCAAGGTGTTCATGCTCTGGGGCGCGCATGCGCAGGCCAAGCGCGGCCTGCTGCCGCCCGAAGGCGGACATCTGGTGCTGACGTCCAACCACCCCTCGCCGCTGTCGGCCACGCGCGGGCCGGAGCCCTTCGTGGGCTGCGGCCACTTCGGCAGGGCCAATGCATGGCTGCGCGACCAGGGGCAGGCGCCCATCGACTGGTCGACCGGCCGGGGCGGCGCGCAGGGCGAGCTGTTGGGCTGAACGCCGCGTGGCGGGCGCATGCCTTGCCGCCCCGCCACGGCCGCGACGATTACTGCATGGAATTGATCCGGTCCTCGCCGCCCGCCGCGCGGGCCAGCGAGGCCAGCGCCCGGGCCAGCGGATCGCGCGCGCCCCGTGGCCGGGAGATGGTTGTTCCACGACCCTCGATCAAGCGGGCGCCAAAACAACAATTCGGGCATGTTCCAGTTGCAATTGCTGCAGACAGATGACAGGCGTCGAGAATTCAGGTTATGATTGTCGCGCTGCACAAACATGATTCGGCATCTTTTTTAGTTAGCGCAACGAAGCGCGACTTGCCAGCAGACAGCCAAGATTGGCCCAAGACCGGCGCCCCTCCCAATGGGCCGGCACGACTGCCAAAACAGGCCCGATGCCGAACAACATCGATTCCTGACCTCTTTCCTTTCGCCCCGCGTTCGCCACCCTGGAACGCTATCCGCGCACGGTTGATTCGGTCGGCACGATGCTCCGTCAACCGCTGCCTGGATTCCGGCCACCTACCCTCATAGGCCGTCCCGGCGCATATGCTGCTTTTCGCGGCAAGGGAAAGTTATGTCTTTCGCTGAACTGGGCCTGGCGCCCACTCTGCTGTCGGCCCTGTCGGACGCCGGCTTCACCACCCCCACCTCGGTGCAGGCTTCGGCCATTCCGCAAGCCCTGGCTGGCCACGACCTGATGGTCTCTTCGCAGACCGGCAGCGGCAAGACGGCCGCCTTCATGCTGCCCGCCCTGCATCGCATCGCCCAGCAGCCCGGCAACGGCGGCGTCGGCGTGCAAGTGCTGGTGCTGGCCCCGACGCGTGAACTGGCCCTGCAAGTCACCGAAGCCACCGAGAACTACGGCCGCAACCTGCCCGGGCTGCGCACCGCCACCGTCGTGGGCGGCATGCCCTACGGCGCGCAGCTGAAGGCGCTGTCGCGCCGCGTCGACGTGCTGGTCGCCACCCCGGGCCGCCTGCTGGATCACCTGCAAGCCGGTCGCGTCAAGCTGAACACCGTGCACACCCTGGTGCTGGACGAAGCCGACCGCATGCTGGACATGGGCTTCATCGAAGACATCGAGACCATCATCAGCCGCCTGCCGGAAACCCGCCAGACGCTGCTGTTCTCGGCCACGCTGGACGGCACGGTGGCCAAGCTGGCCGCCCGCATGATGCGCGATCCCCAGCGCATCGAAGTCGCCGGCCACAAGGAAAAGCACGCCAACATCACGCAGAGCCTGCTGTACGCGGACGACGCCGCGCACAAGATGCAGCTGCTGGACCACGTGCTGCGCGATGTCCGCCTGGACCAGGCCATCGTCTTCACGTCGACCAAGCGCGGCGCCGATGACCTGGCCGACCGCCTGGCCGAACAAGGGTTCGCCGCGGCCGCCCTGCACGGCGACATGAACCAGCGCCAGCGCACCCGCACCCTGACCCAGCTGCAACGCGGCCAGGTCCGCGTGCTGGTGGCCACCGACGTGGCCGCGCGCGGCATCGACGTGCAAGGCATCAGCCACGCCATCAACTTCGACCTGCCGATGCAGGCCGAAGACTATGTGCACCGCATCGGCCGCACCGGCCGCGCCGGCCGCGACGGCCTGGCCTTCACGCTGGCCGTGCACTCCGAACGCCACAAGATCCGCCGCATCGAGTCGTACACCGGCCAATCGCTGACGGCCGAAACCATCGAAGGCCTGGAACCGAAGCGCACGCCGCGTCCGTCCTCCGGCGGCGGTGGCGGTTACGCCCGCCACGGCAAGCCGAACGGCGGCGGCAAGCGCCCCGGCGGCTTTGGCGGCCAGCGCCGTGAAGGCGGCTGGGCCCCGCGCGAAGGCGCGCCGCGTTCGTTCGACGGCGATCGTCCCCAGCGCTCCTTCGACGGCGAGCGCCGCGAAGGCGGTTTCGCCCCTCGCGGTGACGGCTTCAAGCGTGAAGGCGGCTTCGGCGAGCGCAAGTCCTTCGGCGACCGCCGCGAAGGTGGCTTCGCTCCGCGCGGCGACGGCTTCAAGCGTGAAGGCGGCTTCGGCGAGCGCAAATCCTTCGGCGACCGCCGCGAAGGTGGCTTCGCCCCGCGTGCCGACGGCTTCAAGCGCGAAGGCGGCTTCGGCGAGCGCAAATCCTTCGGCGACCGCCGCGAAGGCGGTTTCGCCCCGCGGGCCGACGGCTTCAAGCGCGAAGGCGGCTTCGGCGAGCGCAAATCCTTCGGCGACCGCCGCGAAGGCGGTTTCGCCCCGCGGGCCGACGGCTTCAAGCGCGAAGGCGGCTTCGGCGAGCGCAAATCCTTCGGCGACCGCCGCGAAGGCGGCTTCGCCCCGCGTGGCGACGGCTTCAAGCGCGAAGGCGGCTTCGCCCCGCGCGGCGACGGCTTCAAGCGTGAAGGCGGCTTCGGCGAGCGCAAGTCGTTCGGCGATCGCCCCCAGCGTCCTGGCTTCGAAGGCCGTCCGGCCAAGAGCTTCGACAAGCGCCCCGCCCCCGGCGGCAAGCGCTTCGCCGGCAGCCGCGACTAAGCCCGGCCAGTAGGTCGTACCCGGCCCCCGCCATGCAGATGGCGGGGGCTTTTCTTTGGGGCAGCGGCGGCATCGCGCGCATTGCGGTCTTCCCGAGCGCCAGCATGCCGCTGCCTGGCATGGGCGGCCCTGTCCTGGCATGGGAAAATACCCCTCATGCCACGCACCGCTCCCTCTTCCCTTCCCCCTCTCGACCCCGACGCCCAGGCCCACAGCAATCATGTCGCGCAAGCCTTGCGCGCCGCGATTCAGGCGGCTGGCGGCTGGCTTCCCTTCGATGCCTTCATGGACCAGGCGCTGTACGCGCCCGGCCTGGGCTACTACACCGCGGGCGCGGTGAAGCTGGCCGAAGCCTCGCAGGACAAGGCCGACGGCCTGCCCTCGGGCGACTTCGTCACCGCCCCCGAACTGACGCCCCTGTTCGCGTTCACGGTGGCGCGCCAGGCGCGCCAGGTGCTGCGCGATTCAGGCACGTCGACCATCCTGGAATTCGGCGCCGGCAGCGGCGCGCTGGCCGAAGGCGTGCTGACC
Source organism: Bordetella ansorpii (assembly GCF_900078705.1). Lineage (GTDB taxonomy): Bacteria > Pseudomonadota > Gammaproteobacteria > Burkholderiales > Burkholderiaceae_B > Bordetella > Bordetella ansorpii_A. The sequence goes on along the minus strand of NZ_FKIF01000002.1, from coordinate 738,532 downwards.
GAACTCGACCGCCTGGGCGTGCCCGCGCAATACCGCATCGTGGAAGTGTCCGCCGACCTGCGCGAGCGCCAGCGTCGGCGCCTGGCCGCCCACGGCGAGCGCGTGCAGTGGCTGGACGCGCTGCCCGGCGCTTTCGAGGGCTGCGTGCTGGCCAACGAAGTGCTGGACGCCATGCCGGTCACCCTGTTCCGCTGGAGCGAACAGGCCGTCGTGCAGGAGCGCGGCGTGGCGCTGGACGAGGCCGGCGCGTTCGTCTGGCAAGACCGGCCGGCCGGTGCGGCGCTCACGCAGGCCGTCACCCCCCGCATGCCGCCGTTGCCCGGGTACGTCTCCGAGATCAACCTGCAGGCCGAGGCCTGGATACGCGGAATGGGCGGCTGGCTGACGCGCGGCGCGGCGCTGCTGCTGGACTACGGGTTTCCGCGCCACGAGTACTACCACCCGCAGCGCGCGGGCGGCACGCTGATGTGCCATCTGCGCCACCACGCGCACGCCGACCCTTTCGCCGCGCCGGGACTGCAGGACATCACGGCACACGTGGACTTCACCGCCATGGCCGATGCGGCGCTGGCAGGCGGACTGCAGGTGCTGGGGTACACCTCGCAGGCGCGTTTCCTGATGAATGCCGGCCTGATGGAGTTGATGGCCGAGCAGGACCCCGCCGACGTGCGCGCCTATGCCGCGATGGTGTCGCCGGTGCAACGCCTGCTGTCCGAAGCCGAGATGGGAGAGCTGTTCAAGGTGCTGGCCGTGGGCAAGGGCATGCCGGGGCCGTTGCAGGGATTCTCGCGGGGAGACAGGCTGGGCAGCCTGTAGGACGGCGCACCGGGCCCGGCGGAACGCCGCGGTCAATCGACAAGCCGTTTCAGGACAGCCGCCACGATCGCTTCGGGATGGTCTTCCTGCACCAGGTGTCCCGCATCGGGAATCGGAACGCACGGCTGCCCGGAGATCCGCCCGGCCAGCGCCACGCCCTGTTCGTACGGGATCCACTCGTCGTTCCGCCCCCACATGACCGTGACGGGACAGTCCATCTTGCGGTAGAGCCCCTCTATCTCGTCCGTGAATGCCTGATCCATCTGGGCGATCTGCCGGTAGAACGCAGGCTGCCCGACCGGGCCGAGCCAGGGAGCACTGTAGATGTCCAGCACTTGCCCGGAAAGCGGACGGTGCGCCGCCGTTTGCAGATAGGCCTTCAAGACCGCCCGATGCATGTAATCGGGCATGCCCGAGAATGCCGCCTCGTGCTGGCGCACGTGCCGGACCAGGGCGGAACCCCATGGCGCCAGCGCCACGGCATCGAAAAGCGTCAACGAGCGATAGCGCAGGCCGTTCAGGTAATAGGCGCGCAGCGCCGTCGCCCCGCCAAAATCGTGTGCCAGGACGTCCGGACCGTCGAGTCCCCACTCGGCGAACAATCCGGCCAGCACGCGATTCTGCATGGCCAGGGATACGTCCTGGCCTGGACGCATCTCGGATTGCCCATAGCCCGCCAGATCGAAGTAGTAGACCGTGCGGCGGTCGGAGAAATGGGGAGCGATATTGCGCCAGACCTGGGACGAGAACGGCGTTCCGTGGATCGCGACCAGCGGCGGTCCCGCGCCGATGGTCCCCCAGCGGATGGCATTGCCCTCGATGTTCACGGTGTTCGGCAATTCGAGCAGCATGGCCGGCTTCCTCACATAGTCATATAGCTAATTTACTATATGATAGTGGACATGGACAGGACCCTACAAATCAAGGCCATGGCCAGCGAGTCGCGATTGGCGATCCTGCGGCTGCTGGCGCAACCCGAGGCGCATTTCGCGCACCAGTGGTCGGCCGATCCCGCGGCCTATGGCGTATGCATGACGTTGATCGCCCAGGCGATGGGCGTCGCACAGCCCACGGCCAGCCGGCATCTCGACATCCTGAAGCAGGCGGGCTTCATCCAGGTGCACAGACATCTGAAATGGTCGTACTGCAAACGTGACGATGCGGCGATCGGCGAGTATCTGCGATGGCTCGCGGCCGAGATCCTGCTGGACCGCACACCTTCCGCCCTTTCGGAAGAATGATCCGTGAAAGGCGAACGCGTCAGACGTCCAGCGCCTTCAGCCGCGCCTGCCGCAACGCCGGCTTGATCTTCGCCGGGTCGCCCGCGCAGGCGCTGGCGATGGCGCCGGCATCCACGCCACGCATCGCCTCCATCCATCCGCGCCAGGCGCCGGAATCCAGCCCCGGCTCGACCACGGCGGCCGCGCGCAACAGCGCAATGAAACGCTCGGGCTTGCGCAGCGCATCGCACCGCTCCAGCACGGCCAGGCGGCCCTCGGGGGTCGCGGCGCCGGACAGTCCGTCCAGCAACCCGGGCAGCAGGCGCGCCTGATCGGCGCATTCCGTCGGCACCCGCAAGCGCTTGCCCAGCGCATCGCGTTCGGGCGTCAGGCGGCACAGCAGGGCATACCGGCCTGGCAATTCCAGCGCGGCCCGCGCGGCTCGGTCGAGATCCACGCAGGCCTGCTCGCGCCCGGCCAACTGCGGCATCACGCGCGGCAACGCGCCGGATTGCGCCAGCACATCGAACATGCGCGAAGGCGTCTCGGACATCAGCCCGCGCGCCACTTCCTTCCAGACACGCTCGGGCACCAGCGCATCCACCTCGCCGTCCTCGACCATGCCGCGGCATAGCGCCATGGTCTCGTCGGCCACGGTGAAATCGCCGAAGCGCGCCGCGAAGCGGGCCAGGCGCAGGATGCGCACGGGGTCTTCGGAAAATGCCTCGCCCACGTGGCGGAACACGCGCGCCTTCAGGTCGGACGCGCCGTCCAGGGGATCGACCAGCGCACCATCCGGCGTCAGCGCCATCGCGTTGACGGTCAGGTCGCGGCGCAGCAGGTCCTGCTCCAGCGTGACGTCGGCGCCCGTGTAGAACGTGAAACCCTGATAACCGCGCCCCGACTTGCGCTCGGTGCGCGCCAGCGCGTATTCCTCTTTGGTGCGGGGATGCAGGAACACCGGAAAATCGCCGCCCACCGGCACGAAGCCCCGGCGGGACATCTCTTCGGGCGTGCTGCCGACCACCACCCAGTCGCGGTCGCCAGCGGGCAGGCCCAGCATCTGGTCGCGCACGGCCCCGCCCACGACGTAGGCTTGCAGGCCCTGAACGGCGGGGTCTGGCAAAGCCGTCATGCCGGGCCGTCCTTCATCTGGCGCACCGGGGCGGCCTTCCTCGTGCAATGGCCGCGCCCGCCACTACGCGCCGCGCGAGTCACCCGCAACATCAGGGCAATTCCGCCGCCGCCATCGATCCCGTGGGCGACACCTTGCCCAGCCGCGCTTTCAGCGACTGCGGCTGGCCGGTGAACAGCGCCGCATAATACGTGGCGTTGGACAGGACGTGCTGCACGTAATTGCGGGTCTCGGTGAACGGAATGGTTTCGGCGAAGATCGCGCCCTCGACCGGCTGCGTGAACGTGGCGCGCCAGTTCAACGGCCGGCGCGGGCCGGCGTTGTAGCCCGCGCTGGCCAGCAATTGCGAGTTGTCCAGGTCGCGCAGCACCATGTTCAGGTAGTTCGTGCCCAGTTCGGTATTGACGTCGAAATCGTGCACCTTGGCAGGCGTGAAGTCGTCCATGCCGATCTTGCGCGCCACCCACTTGGCGGTGGCGGGCATCAGCTGCATCAGGCCCGAGGCGCCCACGTGCGAGCGCGCGCCCATCACGAAACGCGACTCCTGGCGGATCAGGCCATAGACCCAGGCAGGATCCAGGTCGATGGCGCGCGCCTTGGCGCTCACGCGGCCCTCGAAGGGTGCGATGTAGCGCTGCGTGAAATCGAACTCGCTGGACGTGCGGTCGGAGGTATTGACCACGCGGTCGAAAATACCTTCGGCACGGGCCAGTTCGGCGGCGGCCATCAGTTGGCGGTCGTTCATGCCGCGCAGCGTGTAGTTCCACTCGGGCACGGCCTCGGCCCGCCAGCCCAGGCGGAACAGGTGCACGGCGCGCACCAGGCCGGGGTTGGCGCGAGCCTGCGCCATCTCGGCGTCGGTGACGGGCAGCGGCTGCGGCGGCAGCTCGATCTTGCGGCCCAGTTCCTCGGCGGACAACTGGCCATAGAAATTGAACTGGTCGGCGATGGATGCGTACAGCACGCGCGCCTGTTCGCCATGGCCCTGCGCGGCCAGGCCGCGCGCCTTCCAGTAGACCCAGGCGGGCTCGGCCCGCTGCGTGGCCGGCATCTGGTCGATGGAGGCCAGCACCCACTTCCAGTCGATCCTGGCTTCGCGCAGCGCGGCGCGCACGCGCCAGGCATGGTTGTACGGCGTCATGCGCACCGATTCGCCGGCCTCGCGGTACCAGCGATGGGCGCGTTCGTCGAGATTCAGGGCGGCGATCAGGGCGTACTGGGTGCGTATCCAGGCCACGTCGGCCTTGGGCAGGCGGCTTTCCCATTCGCGGCGCAGGTAGGAATCGGCCACGCCGATATCCGAACGCGCCAGGCGGGCCAGGGCCAGCGTGACCAGTTCCTTCTCGTTGCGGCCGACAGGCGACTTGCTCTGCCGCACCAGCCATTTCATGGGGTCTTTCAGCAAGGTGGCCAACGCCTTCTGGTCGTTGGACTCGAAAATGTAGGCGCCCAGCTTGTTGGCGTCGGTCAGATCGTTGTCTTCGACGGCATCGCGCACCAGGGGCTGGATCTGGTCCCAGCCCAGCACGCGGTCAGCCACCAGTTGGTCGAACAGGGCCCAGCACGCCGTGGCCGGCTTGAACACGTCCAGCGCCTGGGCGGCCGTGGCGCGCTTGCCGGTCATGTGCAGGGCATCGAGCCGGGTGCAGCCGACCTGGGTATTGGAAACCTTCGGTTCGCCCAGGGCCTGCACGGTCTCGAAATCGCCGCTGCGGCCGGCCACGATGATCCAGTCGGCACGCAGCTTGTCTTCCAGATAGCTGCCCGCGTTGGCCTGCAGGAAACGGTTGAGCGCCGCCACCGGCCGCTGGCCGCCCGGCGGGCTCCAGAGCTGATAGCGCAGCAGCCAGTACTGGGCGTAGATGGCCAGCGGATCGTTGCCCGCCTGGCCCGCGGACAGAGCCAGGACCGACCACTGCTTGCGCGTCATGGCCTCGCGGGACGACACCACGGCCTGGCGCGCGCTGTCGTCGGGCGAGGGCGGCAGGCCGGCCAGCTCGACGCGCGGCACGGCAATGGGACGCTGGGGTTGGGCCTGCTGCGCGAGCCCGCCGGCACTGGCGGCGGGCGCAGCGGTGGCCACGGGTTGAGGGGCTGGCGCCTGGGCGGGCTGCTGCGCGTCGACCGACGAGCAGGCGGTGGACACCAGCGCCAGCGCGGGCAGCCAGCGCCGGAAAGCATAGGGTTGGAAGCATGACGTGCCCCGCGGCCTCGGGACCGTCGTGGTGGATTTCTGATAAGGTCCCGATTGACGATCCCGCTGCATAGCCCATCCCGAAAATCTTTTGCCGAACGCCCCGCGAGGCGTTTGCGCATCGAACCACACGCCCCGCATGCCGATTCAAAACCCCGAACAGAATACAGCAGTCCCATTGCGCACGCGATTGCGGCAAGCCCGGGCGGAAATGCCCGAGGCCGCCCGCTCGCGGGGGGGATTGCTGCTGCGGGGCAGGCTGTTCAGCTGGTTCAACGCCGCGCGCGACGCGGCCAACGCCTCCGGACGCCGCCTGCAATCCGTGGCGGCCTACTGGCCCATGGCCGACGAACCCGACCTGCGTCCGCTGCTGGAACAATGGGTCGAGGCCGGCGTGCAGGTCGGCCTGCCGCGCATCGCGGCGCTGGGCAAGCCGTTGGAATTCCGCAACTGGACGCCCGCTACCCCCATGCGGGAGGGCCATTTCGGCATCCCGGAATCCGAAGGCGATCTCTGTACGCCCGACATCATCCTGGTGCCCACCCTGGGCTACACCGACACGGCCGACCGCCTGGGCTACGGCGGCGGCTACTACGACCGTACCCTGGCCGCCCTGACGGCCGCGGGCCATGACTACGTCACCATCGGCATCGCCTGGACCGAAGGCCGCCTGCCCCCCGACTACCGCGCCGCCCCCCACGACGTCCCCCTGGACGCCATCCTCACCCCGGACGGCTGGCTGCCCAGCGCCCCCCTGGGCGCCGCGCCGGCGGCGGGGATCAACGCGGGAAGCCAGTTCATTTTGCGGTGAGCCACCGGGAAACCGTCTGGTAACACTGCAAGTCGTCATCGCAGCCCGCCCCCCCTCGCCGATGCCCTCGCCTCCCCGGTGCGGTCCCCGCTGGCGCATGACGGCGGACTCAAGAACCCAGATCGACCGCGCCCAAGAACGCACCATCCCGGCCACACCCCCTCCCCAAAACGGTGCAAAAGGCTCGCCTAAAGCCTCCCATGCACCACTGTCATGCGCGCCAACATCCAGTCATGGCTGGCATGCGGGTTGCTAGGCATAATGGGTGATCATGTACCGTCCCCGGCAAAGGACGGGCGTGGCCGGGCGTCGTCCGGCGCGCATAAAGGAGGAGCCATGCACGACGCTGCACCCCGCCCCCCGGCGGCCTACGACGAGATGCTCGACGGCCAAGGAAACGTGCGTCCCCAGTACCGCGCCTATGCCGAATGGCTGGCGCAGCAGCCCGCCGACGTCATGGCGGCCAGGCAACTCGAGGCCGACCTCAGTTTCCGGCGCGTCGGCATCACCTTCTCGGTGGCTGGCGACGCGGCCGGCACCGAGCGCCTGATCCCGTTCGATCTCATCCCCCGCATCATCCCCGCCGACGAATGGCAGCGCCTCGACCTGGGGTTGAAGCAGCGCGTGCGCGCGCTGAACATGTTCATCCACGACATCTACCACGGGCACGACATCGTGCGCGCGGGCGTGGTGCCGGCCGAGCAGGTGTTCCTCAACGCCCAGTACCGTCCCGAGATGCAGGACATCGACGTGGCCGAGGATATCTACTGCCACGTGGCCGGGGTGGACATCGTGCGCGCCGGCCAGGGCGATTTCTACGTGCTGGAAGACAACCTGCGCGTGCCGTCCGGCGTGTCGTACATGCTGGAAAACCGCAAGATGTCGATGCGGCTGATGCCCGACGTGTTCTCGCGCGTGAAGGTCGAGCCCGTCGCCCACTATCCCGACCTGCTGCTGGACAACCTGCGCGAGGTCGCCGCGCGCAGCATCGACGACCCCACCGTGGTGGTGCTGACGCCGGGCATGTACAACTCGGCGTACTTCGAGCATGCCTTCCTGGCCCAGCAGATGGGCGTGGAGCTGGTCGAGGGACAGGACCTGTTCGTCGAGCAGAACACCGTCTACATGCGCACCACGCGGGGCCCCAGGCGGGTGGACGTGATCTACCGCCGGCTGGACGACGACTTCATGGATCCGCTGTCGTTCCGCGCCGATTCGGTGCTGGGCGTGCCGGGCCTGCTGTCGGTGTACCGCGCCGGCCGCGTCACGCTGGCCAACGCCATCGGCACCGGCATCGCCGACGACAAGTCCACGTACCTGTACGTGCCCGACATGATCCGCTTCTACCTGAACGAAGAGCCGATCCTGTCCAACGTGCCCACCTGGCAGTGCTCTCGGCCCAACGAGCTGTCGCACGTGCTGGCCAACATGCACGAACTGGTGGTCAAGGAAGTGCATGGCGCGGGCGGCTACGGCATGCTGGTCGGCCCGTCGTCCACCCGCGCCCAGGTCGATGCCTTCAGGGACCGCGTGCGCGCCAATCCCTCAAACTACATCGCCCAGCCCACGCTGGCGTTGTCGACCATCCCCACCTACGTGGAATCGGGCGTGGCCCCGCGCCACGTCGACCTGCGGCCCTACGTGCTGTGCGGCAAGGACATCCGCACCGTGCCGGGCGGCCTGTGCCGCGTGGCGCTGGTCGAAGGCTCGCTGGTGGTCAACAGCAGCCAGGGCGGCGGCACCAAGGACACCTGGGTGCTGGAAGACTGATGACCATGCTCAAAATCTACGCAGGCTGGAGATCCCCATGCTGAGCCGCACCGCCGACAATCTATTCTGGATGTGCCGCCACATCGAGCGCGCCGAGAACACCGCGCGCATGCTGGACGTGAACCTGCAGATGTCCCTGCTGCCGCAGGACGCACAGACCCTGGAAGGCTCGTGGCGCGCCGTGCTGCGCATCTCCGAGCTGCAGGGCGGGTACGACACGCGCTACAGCGGCGTCACGCCGCAGGACGTGCTGCATTACATGGTCCGCGAGGCGCAGAACCCCTCGTCCATCTATTCGTGCCTGCGCGCCGCGCGCGAGAACGCCCGCGCGGTGCGCGGCAGCCTGACCACCGAGGTCTGGGAAACCTACAACACCACCTGGCTCGACCTGCTCAAGCACCTGGACCACGGCCTGCCCGAGCGCAATCCCGGTGAGTTCTTCGAATGGGTGAAGTTCCGTTCGCACCTGGCGCGCGGCGTCACGCTGGGCACCATGCTCGACGACGAGGCCCTGCACTTCCTGCGCATCGGCATGAACCTGGAGCGCGCCGACAACACCGCCCGCATGCTGGACGTGAAGTTCCACGAACGCGACGAGGACGGCGGCGCGCGCGCCGACCCGCCGCCCGGCAGCGGCCTGTACAGCGAGTTCTACCGCTGGTCGGCGCTGCTCAGTTCGGTGTCCGGCCTGGAGATCTACCGCAAGGTGTACCGCGACGTCATCACGCCCGACCGCGTGGCCGAGCTGCTGATCCTGCGCGGCGACATGCCACGCTCGCTGCTGGCGTCGGTCAGCGCGCTGGCCGACGATCTGGCGCAGGTGTCCAACGGCCGTTCGGCCGAGACGCAGCGCCGAGCCGGCATGATGCGCGCGGAACTGGAGTACGGCCGGGTCGAGGACATCCTGCGCGGCGGGCTGCACCGCTTCCTGGAACGGTTCCTGGCCCGCATCAACGACCTGGGCAACCGCATCAGCCAGGATTTCCTGGTGCCGCTGTCGGCCTGACCGGAGAGCCCCATGAAGCATCTGATCAAGCACACCACCCGCTACCGCTACACCTCGCCGGTCAGCTACACCATCCAGACCCTGCGCCTGACGCCGCGCCCGGACGACCACCAGCGCGCGCTGCGCTGGCACATCGCCGCGCCCGGCCCGCTCGAAGAACAGGTGGACGCCTATGGCAACGTCACGCACACGCTGGTGCTGAACAAGCCGCACAGCGAGATCGAGATCCGCGTGACCGGCCAGATCGAGATCGATCCGCTGCGGGACGGCCAGATCCATGGCGGGGAGGAAAGCCGCCTGCCGCTGCACGCCTATTGCGTACCCACCCGGCTGACCCAAAGCGACGAGACCATCGCGCAGTTCTGCCGCGACGCCGTGCCCGACGGCCTGACCCGGCCCGCCGACGTGATGGCGCTGGCCGAGGCCATCTGCGAACGCGTCGCCTACGAACCGGGCATCACCGACGTCACCACCGCCGCGGGCGAGGTGCTGGCGCTGGGCCACGGCGTGTGCCAGGACCACGTGCACCTGTTCCTGGCCTGCGTGCGCGGGCTGGGGGTGCCGGGCCGCTACGTCAGCGGCTACTACTACACGGCGGGCGACGTGGCGGCCAGCCACGCCTGGGCCGACATATGGCTGCCCGACGCCGGCTGGACCAGCCTGGACATCACCAACCGCGCCTTCGCCTCCGACCGGCATTGCCGGCTGGCGGTGGCGCGCGACTACGATTCGGCTTCGCCGGTGCGCGGCGTGCGCAACGGCGGCGGCGAAGAGTCGATGAGCGTTTCCGTACAGATCGACGTGCGGCAGCAATAAAGCCGTCAAGACACTGGTATCCAATCCCTCGCACCGCCCCCGCCCGGAGAGCCTTGTGACGATTCACGTAGCGCTGAAGCATGTGACGCAATACCGGTACGACCGCTTGGTGAGCCTGTCGGCGCAGGTGCTGCGCCTGCGCCCCGCCCCGCATTGCCGCACGCCCATCCTGTCGTATTCGCTGAAGATCGAGCCTTCGGAATACTTCCTGAACTGGCAGCAGGATCCCTATTCCAACTATCTGGCGCGCCTGAACTTCCCGGGCCGGACGCGGGAATTCAAGATCACGGTCGACCTGGTCGCCGAGATGGCGGTGTACAACCCGTTCGACTTCTTCCTCGAGTCGTCGGCCGAGAACTATCCGTTCGTCTACGACGAGGCGCTGGAACGCGACCTGGCGCCCTATCTGAAGCCCGATCCCCTCACCCCTCGCCTGGCCGACTTCCTGACCCGGGTGGATGCCAGCGAGCAGCGCACCGTCGATTTCCTGGTCGGGCTGAACCAGCAGGTGCACAAGGAAATCCGCTACCTGATCCGCATGGAGCCCGGCGTGCAGACGCCGGAGGAAACGCTGGCACGCGCCGCGGGTTCGTGCCGCGACTCGGGCTGGCTGCTGGTGCAGGCGCTGCGCCACCTGGGCCTGGCCGCGCGCTTCGTGTCCGGCTACCTGATCCAGTTGACCCCCGACGTGAAGTCGCTGGACGGCCCCAGCGGCGCCGAGACCGATTTCACCGACCTGCACGCCTGGTGCGAGGTGTTCCTGCCGGGCGCCGGCTGGATCGGGCTGGACCCGACCTCGGGCCTGCTGGCGGGCGAAGGCCACATTCCGCTGGCCGCCACGCCCGAACCGGGCAGCGCCGCGCCCGTCACCGGCGCGGTGGACGAATGCGAGGTCGAGTTCGAGCACGCCATGGAAGTGACGCGCATCTTCGAATCGCCGCGCGTCACCAAGCCCTACAGCACCGAGCAATGGCAGGCCATCAAGGACCTGGGCCATCACATCGACGACGCGCTGGACCGCCAGGACGTTCGGCTGACCCAGGGTGGCGAACCCACCTTCGTGGCCACCACCGACCGCGACGCGGCCGAATGGAACACCGCCGCGCTGGGCCCCACCAAGCGCGGCTACGCCATCGAACTGGTGCAGCGGCTGCGCGAACGCTACGGCAGCGGCGGCTTCCTGCATTTCGGCCAGGGCAAGTGGTATCCGGGCGAGCAACTGCCGCGCTGGGCGCTGTCGATCTATTGGCGCGAGGACGGCCAGCCCTGCTGGGCCGACCCCTCGCTGTTCGCCGACGAGCGCAAGCCGGGCCGCCACACCGAGGCCGACGCGCGCCGCTTCATCCTCGATCTGTGCGCCCAGTTGGGCCTGCCGGCCGACCACGTGCAGCCGGGTTATGAAGACGTCTTCTATTTCCTGTGGCGCGAACGCCGCCTGCCCGTCAACGTGGATCCCTTCGACGCCCGCCTGGACGACGAACTGGAACGCGACCGCCTGCGCCGCGTGTTCGAGCAGAAACTGGACAAGGTGGTGGGCTACGCCCTGCCCCTGAAACGCGGCGAAGGGCCCGCGCTGAGCGGCCCGTCGTGGGTCACCGGCCCGTGGTTCTTCCGCGAAGAGCGCATGTACCTGTTCCCGGGCGATTCGCCGATGGGCTATCGCCTGCCGCTGGATTCGCTGCCATGGGTCTCGGATACCGACCGGCCGATGGTGCTGGACCGCGATCCCTTCGATGCGCGGCGTCCGCTGCCCGGGCCGGCCGAACTGCGGCCGCAGCAACGCGGCATGGCCGCGCATGCAGGCTACCCCGGCTCGGCCAGCAGCGCCGTGCGGGGCGACGCGGCGGGCCAGCGCGGCGGCAACGGCGCGGCAGCGGGCTCCGGGCAAGGCGCGCCCGGCGGACAAGTCCCGGGTTCGGCGCAGAACCTGCCCCTGGAGCGCCGCCCCGACCGCTTCGAATCCGCTTCGTGGATCACCCGCACCGCCCTGTGCGCCGAGGCGCGCAACGGCGTGCTGTACGTCTTCATGCCGCCCCTGCAGCGCCTGGAAGACTACCTGGAACTGCTGGCCGCGGTCGAAACCACCACCGCCCGGCTGGGCCTGCGCATCGTGCTCGAGGGCTACCAGCCCCCGCGCGATCCGCGCCTGAAGGTGCTGCAGGTCACGCCCGACCCCGGCGTCATCGAGGTCAACATCCATCCCGCGTCCAATTGGGACGAGTTGGTCGACCATACCGAGTTCCTGTACGAGGCCGCCTTCCAGACGCGACTGTGCCCCGAGAAGTTCATGGTGGACGGCAAGCACACCGGCACGGGCGGCGGCAACCATTTCGTGCTGGGCGGCAGGACGCCGGCCGACAGCCCGTTCCTGCGCCGGCCCGACGTGCTGGTCAGCCTGCTGTCCTACTGGATCAACCACCCTTCGCTGTCGTATCTGTTCTCGGGCCTGTTCATCGGTCCCAGCAGCCAGGCGCCGCGCATCGACGAAGCCCGCAACGACCAGATCCTGGAACTGGAGATCGCCATCCAGGAGATCCGCAAGCAGCTCGACCGCAACGGCGGCCAGGTGCCGCCCTGGATGATCGACCGGGCACTGCGCAACGTGCTGATCGACGTCACGGGCAACACGCACCGCGCCGAGTTCTGCATCGACAAGCTGTATTCGCCGGACGGCCCCACGGGCCGCCTGGGCCTGCTGGAGCTGCGCGCCTTCGAGATGCCCCCGCACGCCCAGATGAGCCTGGCGCAGCAACTGCTGCTGCGCGGCCTGCTGGCGCACTTCTGGAAGACGCCCTATACGGCCCGCCTGTCGCGCTGGAACACGGCGCTGCACGACCGCTTCATGCTGCCGGCCTTCGTGCGCATGGATTTCGAGGACGTCATCGCCGACCTGAACGAGGCCGGCTACGCCTTCGACGCGGCCTGGTTCGCCCCGCATTTCGAGTTCCGCTTCCCGCTTTACGGCGACATCGCCGCGCGCGGCATCCAGCTGGAACTGCGCGGCGCGCTGGAGCCCTGGCACGTGATGGGCGAGGAAGGCATGATCGGCGGCACCGTGCGCTACGTCGATTCCTCGCTGGAGCGCCTGGAAGTGCGCGTGTCGGGCCTGAACGACAGCCGCTACGTGATCACCGCCAACGGCCGGGCGCTGCCCCTGCAGCCCACCGGCCGCGCGGGCGAATTCGTGGCCGGGGTGCGCTACAAGGCCTGGTCGCCGCCCTCGGCGCTGCATCCCAACATCCCGGTACACGTGCCGCTGACCTTCGACATCGTCGACACCTGGTCGCAGCGCTCGCTGGGCGGTTGCCAGTATCATGTCGAACATCCGGGCGGGCTGAACCCGGGCGTGCTGCCGATCAACGCCTACGAGGCGGAAAGCCGGCGGCTGGCGCGGTTCCAGAGAATGGGCCATACGCCGGGACGCCTGAACCCCGAGCCGGCCGTACCGGGCCGCGAGTTCCCCTTCACCCTGGACTTGCGGCACGACTGATCCGGGGCCGGGCCTCATGCGCCCGGCCTGCTGACTTTCACGTACCGCCATGCCGCAGTTGCTTTTCCAGACCGATCCTTCACGCGACGTCGCCTCCCTGGCGGCGCATGCGGCCCTGCCGCACCGCCCGGGGCACTACGACGAATTGCGCGTGCCCGCCGACGCGGAGAACGGCGTCGGCGCCATGCTGCGCCCGTCCTGGGCGCGTTTCTTCGAACTGCTGGGCACCGAAGGTTTCGGCGAACTGGACCACCGCGCCGACAACGTCGCCCGCCAGATCCGCGAGAACGGCACCACCTACAACGTGTATGCCGACGCCAACGGACGCTCGCGCCCCTGGTCGCTGAACCTGCTGCCCTTCATCATCGACGACGCCGACTGGCGCGTCATCGAGCACGGCCTGTCGCAGCGCGCGCGCCTGCTGAACCGGCTGCTGGCCGACATATACGGTCCCCAGACGCTGCTGGAAGAAGGCCTGCTGCCGCCCGCGCTGGTACACGGCCATCCCGGCTATCTGCGGCCCTTGCGCGGCCATCTGCCGCCGGGCGGCATCTACCTGCACATCGCCGCCTTCGACGTGGCGCGCGCCCACGACGGCGGCTGGTGGGTGGTCTCGCAGCGCACGCAGGCGCCGTCGGGCCTGGGCTACCTGCTGGAGAACCGCCTGAGCATCTCGGGCCAGTTTCCCGATGCCTTCAAGGAACTGCGCGTGCAGCACCTGGCGGCCAGCTACCGCGGCCTGGTGGACATGCTGCACCGGCTCAGCCCCGCCGACCGCACCCCGCCGCGCATCGTGCTGCTGACGCCCGGCCCCTACAACGAAACCTATTTCGAGCAGACGTACCTGGCGCGCTATCTGGGCCTGACGCTGGCCGAAGGCAACGACCTGACGGTGCGCGACGACCAGTTGTTCCTGAAGACCCTGCATGGGCTGGAGCGCGTGCATGCGGTGGTGCGCCGCCTGGACGACGACTTCTGCGATCCGCTGGAACTGCGCAGCGACTCGGCGCTGGGCGTGCCGGGACTGCTGCAGGTGATGCGCGCCGGCAATGTGCTGGTGGCCAACTCGCTGGGCACGGGATTCCTGGAATCGCCCGCCATCAACGGCTTCCTGCCGGCCATCGGCCGCCGCCTGCTGGGCGAAGAGCCGCTGCTGCCCTCGCTGCCTTCCTGGTGGTGCGGCGAGACCGCCGCGCGCGAACAGGCCCTGCCGCTGCTGGGCCGCAGCGTCATCAAGGCCACCTATCCGGGCAGCCGCCAGCGCGCGGCCTTCGAGCCGCTGATCGGCAGCGATACGGGCGCGGCGGAGCTTGCCGCGCTGCGCGCACGCATCGAGGCCGACCCCGACGCCTTTACCGTGCAGGACTACCTGCCGCTGTCGCAGGCGCCCACCTGGACGGCTGGCCACATCGTGCCGCGCGCGGCCATGGTGCGGGTGTTCGCCATCGCCGATGGCGAAGGCGGGTGGCGCATCCTGCCCGGCGGCCTGACGCGCATCGCCAGCCGCCAGCAGCAGGTGGTGTCGATGCAGCGCGGCGGCAGCAGCCTGGACACCTGGGTCACCACGTCGGGCACGGTGGACCTGTTCTCGATGCTGCCCGCGCGCATGCATCCGGAAGACATCGCGCACGCGCGCCGCCCGGTCTCCAGCCGCGCGGCCGAGAATCTGTTCTGGATGGGCCGCTACGCCGAACGCATCGAATGCGACGTGCGGCTGGCCGCGCAGACGCTGACCTGGATCAACGGCGACCTGGACAATCCCGAGCCCATCTTCGACGCGCTGGCCGGCCTGTGCGTGCGCGGCGGCCTGGTGCCGGCGGCGTTGCCGCGTTCGCTGCGCGTGTTCGAGCACACGCTGGTGGCCGAGCTGGCCTCGGAAGATCCGCAACGCGGATTCAGCCGCAACCTGGCGGCCATGAGCCATGCCGCCGGCCAGATCCGCGACCGCCTGTCGCCTGAGCACTGGAACCTGATCGTGAAGGCCGGCGAACGCTACCGCAGCCGGCTGACCGAGGAAGACGCGCCCGCGGATGGCCTGGAGCCCGAGGCCGGCGAGAGCAAGGCGCCGCTACGTCCCCAACGCACGGCGTCGGACGTGCTGCGCGGCCTGCGGCGCCTGAGCCGGCAGTTGTCGGCCATCACCGGCGCGCAGTCCGATCACATGACGCGCGACGACGGCTGGCGCCTGCTGACCATCGGCCGCCATACCGAGCGCCTGGGCGCCATGGCCAGCCTGCTCAAGGCCATGTTCGTGCAGAATGCCGTGCTGCGCGAAGGCGGCTTCAGCCTGCTGCTGAACCTGTACGACAGCACCATCACGTATCGCGCCTATTACCAGGGCCGCCACGAGATTCCCGCGCTCTTGAACCTGCTGGTGCTGGACCCCGCCAATCCACGGTCGGCGGCCTGCACGCTGGGACGGCTGCACGATCATCTGCCGCGCCTGCCCGCCAGTGCGGCGGGGCCTGCCGAAGACCTGCTGGGCCTGCTGCCGCCGCCCGATACCGGCTGTTCGCTGGCCGCGCTGTGCCAGCGCGGCGACGATGGCCGGTACGACACGGTGCTGACGCTGGCGCATCAGATGGAAACGGCGTCGGGCGCGCTGTCCGATGAAATCAGCCGGCGGTATTTCAGCCATTCGGCCGAGGCGTTGCAGTCGCTGTCGGCGTAGGCAATCCCCCCGGCGCGCAAAATAATTTCCGCCTTGCTGTAACCCGTTCTCCGGTTCCGCCGAACTAGTCTAGGTATCCACGATGGATACCCAGTCTTTCACTACCGGAGAATTCCATGTCTGCGAAAACCGTCGTCACCTCCGCCGTCCTCGCCAGCGCCTTTGCTGGCGTCTTCGCCTCCTTCGCCAACGCCGCGCCCCTGACCAAGGAAGAAGCCAACGCCGCGATCGCCGCAAAGAAAGAAAAATGCTATGGCGTCGCCCTGAAGGGCCAGAATGACTGCGCCGCCGGTCCCGGCACGACCTGCCAGGGCACGTCCACCATGGATTACCAGGGCAATGCCTGGAAATTCGTGCAAGGCGGCACCTGCACGAGCATCCAGGTACCTGGCGGCGGCCACGGCTCCCTCACCCCGATCAAGTCCTGATCCGGGGCGTCCCATGACCGCCCCTGCGTGCATTCCGGCCAGCCAGGACGGCCTGCCACTGGCGCAGGGGCAGCCGCGCGCCTTGGCCGGCGCGGGATTCAAGCACCAGCACGTGTCCGATATCCGCGCGGCCGGACCGGCAGTCGACTTCTTCGAAGTCCACGCCGAGAACTACATGGGGGCAGGTGGACCGGCTCACCTGATGCTGGCGACCCTCCGCCAGGCCTATCCGATCTCGGTGCACGGGGTCGGCATGTCCATCGGCGGCACGGGCCCCCTGGATGTGGCGCACCTGGCGCGCCTGCGCGACGTGGTGCGCCGCTACGAGCCCTTCCTGGTCTCTGAGCATCTGGCCTGGTCATCGCACGACGGCGCCTTCTTCAACGACCTGCTGCCCGTGCCATATACCGACGCCATGGTGGACGCGGTATGCGGCCACCTGGATCAGGTGCAGGACGTGCTTCAACGCCAGATCCTGCTGGAGAACCCAGCCACCTACGTCGAATTCGCGTCATCGACGCTGCAGGAAACCGAATTTCTGCTTGCCGTGGCCCGGCGCACGGGTTGCGGGCTCCTGCTGGACGTCAACAACGTCTTCGTGTCGGCCGCCAACCACGGCTATTCGCCCCTCGCCTATCTGGACGCCTTTCCCATGGCGCACGTACAGGAAATACACCTGGCCGGTCACCGTGCAGACCGGGATGGCGACGCAACGCCCCTGCTGATCGACAGCCACGACTGCGCGGTTGCCGAGCCGGTCTGGCAGTTGTACCGATATGCCATCGGCCTTGCCGGCCCGCGGCCGACGCTGGTGGAATGGGACAGCGCGCTGCCTGCCTGGAGCGTGCTGCGGGACCAGGCGGCGGCGGCCCGCCGCATCATGACGCAGGCCGGCGCAGGAACGACGACGCAGGCAGCGTATGCATGACGCCCCTCCGCGCGACAGCGCCTGCCCGCACGCGGACTTCGCCCGGGGCCTCATGGCCCCCCGCCAGCCGGTGCCCGCCGACGTGGTCGCGCATGCCGGCCGGGACGTGACCGATCGCTACAACGTCTACCGGAACAACGTGATGGCCAGCCTGGTCGACGCCTTGGCAGCCATTTATCCGGCGACGCAACGGATCACCGGCGTGGATTTCTTCCGCGCCATGGCGCGGTTCCACGTCCGGGCCTGCCCGCCCCGTTCCCCGTTGCTGTTCGAATACGGACGGGATTTTCCGGCCTTCGTCGAGGCCTACGAATACGCGCGCGGCATGCCCTGGCTGGCCGACACGGCGCGCATCGAGCGGGCTTGGCTCGATGCCTACCATGCGGCCGACGCGCCCGTCCTGGACGCTGGAGCCATTGCGGCCATCGAGCCGGCCGACTTGCCGGATATCCGCTTTCGGCCCCACCCCGCCACCAGGATCGTGCAGTCACGCTTTCCGGCCGTGACCATTTTCACCATGAACAAGCGCGATGCCGACGTCACGCCGATCTGCTCGGACGAGGCCGAAGACGCCTTGGTGACCCGGCCTGGATACGAGGTGCTGGTGTCCCGCCTGCCTGCGGGTGGTGCGGCCTTTCTCTCTTCGTTGATGAGCGGCGCGCCTTTGGGCGCGGCCGCGGCCGAAGCCTACGGACAGGCTCCCGGCTTCGATCTGCAGGGCAACCTGGGCGGCATGCTTGCCTGCGGCGTGTTTACCGGCCTGGCTTACAAGGAATGATGATGCAACATGCAAACCCGAATGGCGGGCAGGAACCTGCCCTGCGACGCAATCCCCTGCTGGCCGGCAGCCAGCTCCTGCACCGCCTTGCCGCGCCCTGGCTCGCCCCGCTGCTGATGCGCCTGGCGCTGGCGGTGCCGTTCTGGAAATCGGGCATGTTGAAATGGCAAGGCTTCCTGCAGTTGAACGACACCGCGACCGCGTTGTTCGAGGACTTCCAGCTTCACTTGCCAGGGGGCCCCTATCCCTACCCCCACCCGGAACTGTTCGCCTTCCTGTCCGGCTGCGCGGAAATCGCTCTGCCCGTTCTGCTGGTGATGGGGTTCGGCACGCGTCTCGCAGCCTTGGCCTTGCTGTTGATGACCTGCATCATCCAGGTGACGGTGCCAGATGGCTGGCCCGTGCACCTGACCTGGGCCGCCCTGGCGCTCGGCATCGCCGCGTGGGGGCCCGGCAAGGCGAGCCTCGACGGCTGGCTGGGCAGCCGGCGGGCGCGCCGCTGACGCGTGGCCGCCATGCAGACCCAGGATCTCATCTCCCGGCTGGCCACGGACCTCGCGCCCGTCAGCCCCAACGCCGTTTCCAGGGCGCTCAACCGCGCATTGGTGCTGGGACTGGCGGGCAACACGGCGGTGCTGGCGGGGGTCTACGGCATCGGCAGCGACATGCCGGAGCAGATGCTGACGGCGGGATTCTGGATCAAGCTCGCGTTCCCGCTGGGAACGATCGCGGCCGCGCTGACCTTGGCCGGCCGGCTGGCGCGCCCGGGATGTCCGTCGCGCAGGGCTTGGCTGAAAGCGCTTGCGCCGGTCGCCGCCATGCTGGCGGTCACGGTCGCGCTGAAAATGGCCACGCCGCCGGAATTGCGCCTGGGACTACCGCTCGGAGAAACCGGCATCGGGGGCTTGGCGGGTATCGTATTGCTGTCACTGCCCGCCTTGGCTGCGGCCATGCACGCGATGAAACGCCTGGCGCCCACGCGCCTGGTGCTGACCGGCGCGGGCATCGGCCTGCTGGCTGGCGCGCAGGGCGTGTTCGTGTATACGCTGTTCCGGCCGGCCTCTCCCGGGTTCATGGTGGACGCATGGCACGTCTGCGCGATACCCGCCGTGATGGGCATAGGGGCCATCCTGGCGCCGAGGATACTGCGATGGTGATGCATTCACGACAGGCCCCGCCGGCAGCCGCCGAACTGCGCTTGAAGGCGCTGTTCCTCGCGGGGCTGGACGGCGATGCCCGCGCGTACCATGCGTTTCTGCAGGCGCTGGGCGCCCACCTGCGGGCCTACCTGCGCAAGCGGCTTTTCCGCATGCCCGACGACATCGAGGATATCGTGCAGGAAGTCCTCATCGCGGTCCACAATGGCCGGCACACCTATCTTGCCGACCAGCCCTTGACCGCCTGGACCCACGCCATTGCCCGTTACAAGGTCACCGACTTCCTGAGGCGACGCGCGCAGCGCGAAGCGTTGCATGACCCGCTGGACGACGATGCCGACATTTTCTCGGAGTCCGATGAAGAGGCGGCCATGGCGCGGCGCGATGTCGAGAAGCTGCTGGCCGGCTTGCCCGACCGGCACCGCCTGCCCCTCGTGCACGTCAAATTGGAAGGACTCTCCGTGACCGAAACAGCGAAACTTACCGGGTTTTCCGAATCCGCGGTCAAAGTGGGCATACATCGCGGACTCAAATCCCTTGCCGCAAAAATGCGGGGTGCATCATGAAGACTGACGACGTCATTTCATTCCTTGCGGCCAATGCCGGCCCCACGCGCCGGCCCCGCGCAGAGGGCCGGTTCGGCCTGGCAACCGCCCTGGGCGGCTTCGCCGCGGCCCTGATGGCCGCGCTGATCTTCGGCATCAGACCCGATATCGCCGGGATCGCCGGCACACCGCTGTTCTGGGCGAAGGTCGCGTTCCCTGCCGTGCTCGCCGCCCTCGCCTTGTGCATCGCAGCCCGGCTGTCGCGCCCGGGCCTCTCGGTCGGCGGGTGGTGGCTGATGCTTGCGGTGCCCGTCCTGGTGCTCTGGACGGCCGCCGCGGCGATCGTCGCGCAGGCGCCGGCCCCGGAACGCCTGTCCCTGGTGATGGGAACCTCCTGGCGCGATTGCCCGTTCAATATCCTGTTGCTGTCCGTGCCGGCTTTCATCGCCACATGCCGAGCCATGAAAAGCCTGGCGCCCACGCATCTGCGCGCGGCGGGCGCCGCGGCGGGCCTGCTTTCCGGAGCGACCGCCACCGTGGCCTACTGCCTGCATTGCCCGGAAATGAGCGTGGCGTTCTGGGCAATCTGGTACGTGGCCGGCATGGCGGGACCGGCCATCCTGGGAGCGGTGTTCGGACCGCGCCTGTTGGCGTGGTGACGGCCGGCGGCGCGGCCAGGACGCAAACGCGGCCGGGACACCCTCCGCGGCAGTCAAAGTATGTGAAAATCGACGCGGCGCAGGCCCCATTTTCCCTATCGCGCTGAACCACGATCCCATGCTTTCCCCGCCCGTCGCCTTCCGCACCCTGGCAGTGGTGCACGAAACCGCCTACCGCTACGAGGCGCCGGTCGAACTGGCCCATCACCTGGCCTACCTGCGCCCCCGGCACGATGCCTGGCAGACGCTGGACGGCCACCTGCTGCACGTCGATCCCGACCCCAGCCGCCCGCAGGCCGGCCCCGATGCCCTGGGCAACTGGCGCAATGTCTTCGCCCTGTACGTGCCCCACGAAGCCCTGCTGGTGCGCGCCAGCAGCCGCGTCACCGTGGCCGACCGCCACGCGGGCCTGGACGCCCAGGCATGCGTGCCCTGGGAAGAGGCGGCGCTGCGCCTGCGCTACCTGGCGGGCGCCCCTTACGCGGCCGAGGCCGAGTTCTCGTTTCCGTCCCCGTTCGTGCCGCTGCACGACGAACTGCGCGACTACGCCCTGCCTTCGTTCCCGCCCGGCCGCCCGGTGGCGCAGGCGGCGCTGGACCTGATGCACCGCATCCACGAGGACTTCACCTATGCCCCGGCCAGCACGCAGATCAACACCCCGGTGCTAGAGGCCTACACGCAGCGCATCGGCGTGTGCCAGGACTTCGCCCACGTCATGATCGGCTGCCTGCGCGCGCTGGGCCTGTCGGCGCGCTACGTCAGCGGTTATCTGGTCTCCAGGCCGCCGCCGGGCAAGCCGCGCCTGGTCGGCGCCGACGCCTCGCACGCCTGGGTGTCGGTGCATTGCCCCGGGCTGGCCGTCAACGGCGGCTGGCTGGACCTGGACCCGACCAACGACGTGGTGCCGGACCAGAGTCACGTCATCCTGGCCTATGGCCGCGACTACGGCGACGTCACCCCCATGCGTGGCGTCATCCATGGCGGCGGCGGCCATGAATTGTCAGTACGCGTCACCGTGGCACCCTGGGATGACCTGCCCGACGGCCTGGACCTGCCCACGGCATGGCCCGCCGCCGTCACCGACGATAACGAGTTGAGCACAGCCGTCACCTGAGTTTCCTGGCGCTGCGATACAGTGCCTCTGCCCGGCACACTTCCTGCTGACCGTGGCGAACCGGAGGTCCGGGGGGCCGCATCATGATCAGCTTTTTCGACTCCATCAGCCAGCAACTGGCCGGCGGCCGGCGCGGCCAGGGCCGCCCGACGCGGTCGCGCCTGTATCAATGCACGTGCGGGCAGCCGGTGTTCTTCGACAACACCGAATGCCTGAACTGCCACAACCAGCTGGGCTACGACCCCGGGCGCGGACGCGTGGTGGCGCTGGCCCCGGGCAACAAACCCGACACCTGGCGCACCGCCAACCGCCAGCGCGGCAAGGCCTACAAACGCTGCGCCAACTACGCCACCCCGGCGCTGTGCAACTGGCTGGTGCCGGCGGATTCGCCCGACGCCCTGTGCGTGGCCTGTGCGCTGAACCGCACCATCCCCAATCTGTCGGAAGGCGACAACGGCCGCCTGTGGTTCAAGATCGAGGCCGCCAAGCGCCGCCTGATCGCGCAGTTGCTGACCCTGAACCTGCCGGTGCAGCGCGCCGAGGAACAGGGCGACGGCGGCGTGATGTTCGATTTCCTGGCGCCCGACGCCGACGGCAAGCCGCCCATGACGGGCCATGCCAGCGGCCTGATCACGCTGAACATCCTGGAAGCCGACGATGCCTACCGCGTGCGCGTGCGCGAGCAGATGCACGAGCCCTACCGCACGCTGGTCGGCCACTTCCGCCACGAGATCGGCCATTATTACTGGGACCGGCTGGTGGCCGGCACCTCCTGGCTGGACAGTTTCCGCCAGGTGTTCGGCGACGAGCGCGCCGACTACGGCGAAGCCCTGAAGGTGCACTACGAGCAGGGCCCGCCCGCCGACTGGGACACGCGTTTCATCAGCACCTACGCCTCGTCGCATCCCTGGGAAGACTGGGCCGAGACCTGGGCGCACTACCTGCACATGATGGACACGCTGGACACCGCCCTGAGCTTCGGCGTGGGCCGCAACACGGTGGAGCTGCCCTACGATCCGTTCACCGTGGACGCGCTGTACGATCCCACCGATCCGGGCGGCGAACAGTTCCTCGGCCTGGTCAACGCCTGGGTCGAACTGACCGGCGTGATGAACGAACTGGCGCGCAGCATGGGACAACGCGACTTCTACCCCTTCGTGCTGCCCGCCGCGGTGGTGGGCAAACTGCAGTTCGTGCACCGGGTGGTGAAGGCGGCGCCCTCGGCGGCCAGCACGGTGGCGCCGGCAGCCGCCGCGCCTGGGGCGGCGGAGCCCGATCAGGCGCCGTGGGATGCCGCGACGCCCGATCCCTCCGGCCAGCATCAGGCGCCGTCCGGCGACGGGCGCGGCGCGGCGTGACACCCGCGCAACAAACGTCACGCCAACGCAGCCCCTTGTGCCTAAAATGGCCGCATTTGTCTGCCCTCCCTACGTGCCGCCATGACCTACTGCGTCGCCGCCCGCCTGAATTCCGGCCTGGTCTTCCTGTCCGACTCCCGCACCAACGCCGGGGTGGACCAGATCAGCGTCTATCGCAAGATGAAGGTCTTCGAGCAACCCGGCGAACGCGTCATGGTGCTGATGACCTCGGGCAACCTGGCCATCAGCCAGGCCGTGCTGAGCACGCTGGCGCAGTGCGACGCCAGCCACCCCGACTCGCTGTGGCAGGCGCCCACGATGTTCGAAGCCGCGCGCCGCGTGGGCCTGGCCGTGCGTGAGGTCTACAAGCGCGACGCCGAGGCCCTGTCCGGCCAGGGCGTCGAGTTCAACGTGCACATCATCTTCGGCGGCCAGATCGGCAGCGAGCCCTGCCGCCTGTTCCAGATCTACGCCGCGGGCAACTTCATCGAAGCCAGCCCCGAGTGCCCGTATTTCCAGATCGGCGAATCCAAGTACGGCAAGCCCATCATGGACCGCGTGCTCGACCCCGAGACCTCGCTGGACGAGGCCGCCAAGTGCGTGCTGATCTCGATGGACTCCACGCTGCGCTCGAACATCTCGGTCGGCCTGCCGCTGGACCTGCTGGTGTACGAGACGGACGCGCTGCGCGTCACGCACTTCGCCAACATCGACGAAGACAACGAGTACTTCGACATGATCCGCTCGACCTGGGGCGACCGCCTGCGCCAGGTGTTCGCCGAGATCCCCGATCCCGCCTGGACCTCGCCCAGCGGCCCCGATTCGCTGGCCCCGGCCGGCCGCGTGCACCAGCCGGTGCGCGTGGCGCCCGTCCCGCAATCCGATGCGGCATACCAGGCGCCGCAGGTGCTGGCGCAGGACGACGCGGACGGTCCGCAGGCGCAGTGATATCGGGCGCCCCGGCGCCGCCCCTTCCTCGGCCTGAGCTTCGTAGTCGTTTTCCCCGATTATCCAGAACCGAAGGCGGGCTTAGACAGGTTCGAATTCCCCCCAGCCACACCTCCCCCCTAGACTTGACGCCACGCCACACGGCCGCACGTACGCGGCGCGCCGTGCTTGCCGCCAAGATCGACAACAGGAGCGAGACATGGGCTTTCCCTTCCACGGCGCGGCTTTGCGCGCCGCATTGCTGGCCGCCGGCTGCGCAGCCTTCTTCCAGGTATCCGCGCAAACCCCCTACCCCAATCACCCCATCACGCTGGTGGTGCCCTTCGCCGCGGGCGGCCCCACCGACGTCGTGGCGCGCACGCTGGGCGCCTCCATGTCCAAGACGCTGGGCCAGCCCATCGTGGTGGAAAACCGCACCGGCGCGGGCGGCACCCTGGCCGCCAGCTATGTCTCCAAGGCCGCGCCCGACGGCTACACCTTCCTGATCCACCACAACGGCATGGCCACCGCGCCCGCCCTGTACCGCAAGCTGGCGTACAACCCGCTGACCGACTTCGACTACGTGGGCCAGGTGGCCGACGTGCCCATGACGCTGCTGGCCCGCAAGGACCTGCCGCCCAACGACCTGCCCGCCTTCATCGCCTACGCCAAGCAACAGGGCGACAAGCTGAACCTGGCCAACGCGGGCCTGGGCGCGGTGTCGCAGTTATGCGGCATGCTGCTGCAGGAGGCGCTGGGCACGCAATTCACCACGGTGCCCTACTCCGGCACGGCCCCGGCGCTGACGGCGCTGCTGGGCGGCCAGGTCGACGTGCTGTGCGACCAGACCACGCAGACCATCCCGCACATCCAGGCAGGCAAGGTCCGCTTCTACGGCGTCACCACGCTGGAGCGCATCAAGGCCCTGCCCGACTCCCCCACGCTGAACGAACAAGGCATCAAGGGTTTCGAGATGAAGGTCTGGCATGGCATGTACGCCCCCAAGGGCACGCCCGCGCCGGTCATCGCCAAGTTCAACGAGGCCCTGCGCGCGGCCCTGAAGGACCCTCCCTTCGCCAACCGCATGGCCGACCTGGGCGCCGAGATCGTCCCGGCCGAGAAGCAGACGCCGCAAGGGCTGCAGACCTGGCTGAAGTCGGAAATCGACAAGTGGGGCCCGCTGATCCGCAAGGCGGGGGTCTACGCGGATTGATCTGGGGCGCGTTGCGTCAATCCGTGTTCTTCTAGCCGCCACGCAAAGCGGCAACAAGAAGTCTTTCCGCCGATGATCAGGCGGGTCGCAGCCATACCGCCCATACGGGCCACCCGCGCCTGCACATGAACTACCGCGACGGCGAGTTTCGCAAGATCATCCCGGCAGTGGGCAAGGAAGAGTCAGGCCCTGCCTGGTGCCATCGCCGGACATCCTGAATCACAAGCCGGATTGGAATCTCGTCACCGTCGTCCCCCTGACCTCCAAGGGCACGGCCAATGCCCTACGGGCTCCCACCCTGGCTGGCGGTCGGGCGGGTTTTGCGCTGATTGCGCGGATCCGAACCATCGACAAGACTCGGCTGGGCACGCGGGTCGACGCGCTGGGCCTGCAAAGGCTCGACACCATACTGGTCCAGATGCGAAGGTTTTTTTCCGATCCGAAATACGTGAAGACGCCCGGAACACCGGGCATCTTCGTAGACCCGTCAGCGGCCCAGCGCCTTCCAGATGCCCATCGGCGCTTCCGCCGAGTTCAGGGTATAGAAGTGCAGGCCCGGGGCGCCGCCGTCCAGCAGCGTTTCGCACAGGCGGGTGACGACTTCGATGCCGAAGGCACGGATCGAAGCCTTGTCGTCGCCGTATTCGGCCAGGCGCAGACGGATCCAGCGCGGCACTTCGGCGCCGCACATTTCCGAGAAACGCAGCAGCTGGCTGTGGTTCGTGATGGGCATGATGCCCGGCACGATGGGAATGGTCACGCCCTTCTCCTGCGCGCGGTCGACGAAGTCGAAGTACGAGTCCGCGTTGAAGAAGTACTGCGTGATGGCCGCGTCGGCGCCGGCATTCACCTTGTCCACGAAGTGCTGCATGTCGGCCTTTACCGAGCCCGACTGCGGGTGCATCTCGGGGTAGGCGGCCACTTCGATGTGGAACCAGTCGCCGGTTTCGGCGCGGATGAATTCGACCAGGTCGCGCGCGTAGCGCAGTTCGCCGGCATCCCCGCCCATGCCGGACGGCAGGTCGCCGCGCAGCGCCACGACGCGGCGCACGCCCTCGTCGCGGTAGGCTTGCAGGATCTCGCGCAGTTGATCGCGCGAGGCGCCCACGCACGACAGGTGGGGCGCAGCGTCGCAGCCGAGGTTGCGCAGCGTGCGCACCGTGTCGGCGGTGCCGGCGCGGGTGGATCCGCCCGCGCCGAAGGTGACGCTGACGTAGCGCGGCTGGATGGCCAGCATCTGCTTGGCCGCGCGCACCAGGCGTTCCTGCGCCGCGAGGTCGCGCGGCGGGAAGAACTCCAGGCTGAAGGCCGGGATAGTGTGGTCGTTCATCAGGAAGGAATCAGCTTGGAAAGCAGGCCGGCGATGATGCTGTAGAGGATCGCGCCCGCTACCGCCCACCAGAAGCCGTTGACCTGGAAGCCGCGCAGGATGGAGCCGGCGAACCAGAACAGCAAGGCATTGAGCACGATCAGGAACAGGCCCAGCGTGACGATGGTGATGGGCAGCGTCAGCAACATCAGCACCGGCTTGACCAGCATGTTGAGCAGGCCCAGCACCACGGCTGCGATCAGCGCCGAGCCGAAGCTCGCCACCGTGACGCCCGGCAGCAGATAAGCCACCGCCAATAGCGCGACGGCATTCAGGATCCAGACGAGTATCAAGGTCATCATGAGCGGGCTCCAATCATCGGAAGAACGCCCGCGCCGGACATGGCGCGGGTACGCTCCCCTATTTTGCTACAGGAAGGCTGCCGATCAGTAACGGTAGTGGTTCGACTTGAAAGGACCTTCTACCGACACGCCGATGTAGTCGGCCTGTTCCTTGCTCAGCGTGGTCAGGTTCGCGCCCAGCTTCTTCAGGTGCAGGCGCGCCACCTTCTCGTCCAGGTGCTTGGGCAGCACGTAGACCTGGCCGCTGGTGTAGGCGTCGTTGCGGGTGAACAGCTCGATCTGGGCGATGGTCTGGTTGGCGAACGACGACGACATCACGAACGAGGGGTGGCCGGTGGCGCAACCCAGGTTCACCAGGCGGCCCTTGGCCAGCAGGATGATGCGCTTGCCATCCGGGAAGATCACGTGGTCGACCTGCGGCTTGATCTCTTCCCACTGCAGGTCTTCGATGCCGGCGACGTCGATTTCGTTGTCGAAGTGGCCGATGTTGCAGACGATGGCCTGGTCCTTCATCGCGTCCATGTGGGCGCGCGTGATGACGTTGTAGTTGCCGGTGGCGGTGACGAAGATGTCGGCGTGCTTGGCGGCCTCGTCCATCGTGACGACCTTGAAGCCTTCCATGGCGGCCTGCAAGGCGCAGATCGGGTCGATCTCGGTGACCCACACCTGGGCGCGCAGGGCGACCAGTGCCTGGGCGCAACCCTTGCCCACGTCGCCGTAGCCCGCGACCACGGCGATCTTGCCGGCGATCATCACGTCGGTGGCGCGCTTGATGCCGTCGACCAGCGATTCGCGGCAGCCGTACAGGTTGTCGAACTTGGACTTGGTGACCGAGTCGTTGACGTTGATGGCGGCGAAGGCCAGCTCGCCCTTCTGCGACATCTGGTACAGGCGATGCACGCCGGTGGTGGTTTCCTCGGTCACGCCCTTGATCTGCGCCAGGCGGGTCGAGTACCACTTGGGATCGCGCTGCAGCGTTTCCTTGATGGCGGCGAACAGCACGCGCTCTTCTTCGCTGCCCGGCTTGGCCAGCACCGAGATGTCGCTCTCGGCCTTCGCGCCCAGGTGCAGCAGCAGGGTGGCGTCGCCGCCGTCGTCCAGGATCATGTTGGCCTGCTCGCCCGGCCATTCGAAGATCTTGTGGGTGTACTGCCAGTACTCTTCCAGCGTCTCGCCTTTGATGGCGAACACGGGGGTGCCGGTGGCGGCGATGGCGGCGGCGGCATGGTCCTGCGTCGAGAAGATGTTGCACGATGCCCAGCGCACTTCGGCGCCCAGGGCCACCAGCGTCTCGATCAGCACGCCGGTCTGGATGGTCATGTGCAGGCTGCCGGCGATGCGGGCGCCCTTCAGGGGCTGGCTGGCGGCGAACTCTTCGCGGATGGCCATCAGGCCGGGCATTTCGGTTTCGGCGATGGCCAGTTCGCGGCGGCCCCAGCCGGCCAGCGACATGTCGGCGACGATGGCGTCGACGGACTTTTCAGTGATTGCGTTCATGGTGTGTCAGGCTCCAGAGATTTCGAACGGCGCGCAACCGGCCGAACGAGTGGAACACCATGGATAGATAGGTGCCCACCTTGCCGTCCGATGCGACAGAGGTGAGCGCCGTTGCTGTGGCGCTGCACGGAGCAACGCCTGAACAAGGTTTCCTGAGCCTGGCGAACCGCGCGGCGCATGCGCCGCGGAGGAAGTCGTCGCAGCGCTCCTCAGGAATCGGGACGTATTGTAAACGCGGCGCGGCAGCCTCGGCAAAGAGATTGCCGCACCGCGCCCGTCAGCCTTGCCGTCCCCTGAAGAACGGCTGCGGAACACCGGTCGTCAGGCGGCGCCTTGCGGCTTGGGTTCGGAAAACACCGTGGCCGGCGTCAGCGGCACGAACGCCGACAGCAGGTCACGGGCGATGGCGTCCCAGGTGCGCGTGACGGCGTGCTCGCGCACGGCGCCGCGGTCCAGGTCCAGCGCGCCGCGGCACGCGCGGGCCAGATCGTCGTCCAGGCAGCCGGTCAGGCCCTGCTGCACCACGGCGATCGGCGCCTCGCTGCGGAAGGCCGCCACCGGCGTGCCGCACGCCATGGCTTCCAGCATCACCAGGCCGAAGGTGTCGGTCAGGCTGGGGAACACGAACACATCGGCGGCCGAGTAGTACTTCGGCAGCATCTCGTCGGGCTGTGCGCCGGCGAAATGCGCGTTCGGAAACTTGCGGCGCAGGCGCGCCTCGTCGGGACCGGCGCCCACCACCACCTTGCTGCCGGGCAGATCCAGTTCCAGGAAGGCGTCCAGGTTCTTTTCCTTGGCCACGCGGCCCACCGACAGGAAGATCGGGCGCGGCAGGTCGGCCAGGAAGTCGCGCGGACCCGGCTGGAACTTCTTGCCGTCCACGCCGCGCGACCACACGCGCAGATTGGTCAGGCCCCGGCCGGCGACGATGTCGCGCACGGTGGGCGTGGGCACCAGCACGCACTGAGAAGGACGATGGAACCAGCGCATGAAACGCCACGGCAGCGAGGCCGGAATGCCCATGCGCGCTTCGAGATAGTCGGGGAACATGGTGTGGAACCCCGTGGTGAAACGCCAGCCGCGGCGCAGCGCCATGCGGCGCGCGGCCAGGCCCAGCGGGCCTTCGGTGGCGATGTGCAGTACGTCGGGCACCACGTCGCCCAGCAGGCGGCGCAACTGGCGGCCGGGTTGCAGGCACAGGCGCAGATCGGGTTCGGAAGGCGCCGGCACGGTGCGTCCACCCTCGGGACTGACCACGATGACTTCGTGACCCCATTCGCGCAGCAATTGCAGCATCGTGGTCCAGGTGCGGACCACCCCGTTTACCTGAGGACGCCAAGCGTCCGTGACGAGAACGATCCGCATGGCAGAGCCCCGGCAATGAACAATGCCGGCATTTAGCCTGGGTTACATGACATGTCCAAGACAGGGTTTTTGCGCAGGCGGCTCCACGCGGACCCCGCCGCTACCCGCGCCGCGGATAGCCCTGCGACTTGATGCGCGCCCAGATGACGCGCTTCTCTTCGTCGCCCAGGAACACCCAGTTGGCGACTTCCATGGCCGTGCGCCCGCAGCCGCGGCAGACCTCGTCGAACAGCGTCGAGCAGATCGCCACGCAGGGGGAATCGGTGGGCGCGAGGGCGCGGGCCGACGCGTCGGCGGCGTCCTCGGGAGAGAAAACGTCAGGCATCCCGGCAGCTTACCACCGGGGTTGCCGCCCCTATTACAAAGCCCTACCCGCCGCGCGTATACGGCGATCAGGGCTGGCATTCGCCGCGGCGTGGCCGCGGCGATTCTTCAGGCTTACTGCGGACCGAGCTTGTCGATCAGGGCCTTCAGTTGTTCCATCTCTTCGCCCGTCAGGTCGGTCAGCGGCGCGCGGACCGGGCCGGCGTCGTGGCCGACCAGCTTGGCGCCGGCCTTGACGATACTGACGGCGTAACCCTTGCGGCGGTTGCGGATGTCCAGGTAGGGCAGGAAGAACGAGTCCAGCAGGCGGCCCGTCGTGGCGGTGTCGCCCGTCGACACGGCGCGGAAGAACTCGACGGCGGTCTTGGGGATGAAGTTGAACACGGCCGACGAGTACACCGGCACGCCCAGGGCGCGGTAGGCCTCGGCGTAGACCTCGGCGGTGGGCAGGCCGCCCAGGTACGAGAAACGGTCGCCCAGCTTGCGGCGGATGCGGACCATCTT
Organism: Bordetella ansorpii; assembly: GCF_900078705.1. Taxonomy (GTDB): domain Bacteria; phylum Pseudomonadota; class Gammaproteobacteria; order Burkholderiales; family Burkholderiaceae_B; genus Bordetella; species Bordetella ansorpii_A. The sequence continues at coordinate 708,135 of NZ_FKIF01000002.1, read as the reverse complement.
CTCGATGTCGCCCAGGCCGTCCTTGAAGCCGATCAGGTTGGGATGCCTGTCGGCCAGGCGGGCCAGCGTCTCGGCGTTGAGCTGCGAGTTGGCACGGGCGTAGAACACCACGCCCAGCTTGGTCGACTGGCAGACCTGCGAGACGTGGGCGGCGATGCCCTCTTCGCTGGCTTCGGTCAGGTAGTGCGGCAGCAACAGCAGGCCGGCGGCGCCGGCGGCTTCGGCTTCCCGGGCCATGGCGATGGCGGTGTTGGTCGGGCCGCCCGCGCCGGCCAGGATCGGCACCTGGCCGCGCGCGCCCTGCACGGCGGTGCGGATGACGTCGCCGTACTCGCTGCCCGACAGCGAGAACAGCTCGCCCGTGCCGCCGGCGGCGAACAGCGCGCTGGCGCCATACGGGGCCAGCCATTCCAGGCGCTGGGCGTAGGTGCGCGCGTTGAAGCGGCCTTCGGCGTCGAAGTCGGTGACGGGAAACGACAGCAGGCCGTCGGACAGGATTTCGCGCAGTTCAAACGGGGTGGTCAATTCAGTCTCCAGGGAAGAATCGGGATTCGGAGGGGGCGCCGCGCAGGGCACGTCGCCTGAAATCGGTGAGACTCGCCGGCTGCTGCCGAGGCACAACGTGGGAATCTGTCAGTCATCATACAACCTAAAAAACCAAAAATCCAACGCCCGCTGCTCATCTCAGGGTAAGGACAGGGTTTTTGCACAACAAGTTGTACGATCACTTGAAAGCGATGCTTTCAAAGACAGGCATTCCAGCGGATGCCGACGGGCCGGCTGACCCCTCAGGCCGCTGGCGGCGGCGCCCCGAACAGGCGCGAGATGCCCCCGTGCAGATGCGCCAGCATGGCGTCGCGGGCCACGCGCGCATCGCGCGAGGCAATGCCGTCGACGATGGCCGCATGTTCGCGGCAGACCTCGTCGTGGCGCTGCGCGCGGGACCGGTCCGCCAGGCTGCGCACCAGCTCGATGCTGAAACGGGTCTGCGCCACCAGCGCCTGCATGGTCATGGAGAAGAAGCGGTTGCCGCTGGCCTGGGCGATGGCCAGGTGGAACGCGATGTCCTCGTCGACGCCCGAGGCGCCGGCCAGCAAGGCGCGTTCGAAGTCCTGGCGGCGCTCGACGATCAGGGCCATGTCCTCGTCCGTGTGGTGCTGCGCCGCGCGGGCGGCGATCTCGCCCTCCACGCTGCAGCGGAATTCCAGAAAACTGCGCACGTCCGGAATGCTGGTCAGTTGGCCGAAGCTGACCATGCTGGCCTGCGGCCGGGGCTGGTCCACGAAATGGCCCGAGCCCTTGCGCGACTGGATGCGGCCCTCGGCGCGCAGCCGGGCCAATGCCTGGCGCAGCACGGGACGTGACACGCCGAAGCGCTCGGCCAGGGCGTTCTCGGCCGGCAGGCGCATGCCCGCCGCGAATTCGTCGGTGCCCAGCAGGGCCAGCAGGGCTTCGTAGGCCTGGTCGCTTAACAGCCTGTCGGCCGAGGAGGTTTTCATGGGGCGCAGTGTGCGTCAAAGGACGGGAAAGCTGCAAGCCGGTCGGGTCGCCGCTCAATGCTGTATTACAGATTTGGCTTTATAGCCTAAATCTGTCGTACAAATATTGACAGCACTTACAGCTCTGCGCCATGATGTGCGCCAAGGCGGCGGCTGCCCGGCTGTCGCGCCAACGACGACACACCCATGCCCAAGATCACTTGCCTGCGCACCCTGCGCACGCCGCAACGCCCCAGCCTGGTCTGGGTGGAACTGGAAACCGAGGACGGCCTGGCCGGGCTGGGCGAGACTTTCCGCGGCGCCGCCACGGTCGAGACCCTGCTGCACGACGAGATCGCCCCCTGGCTGCTGGGCCGCGACGCCGGGCACATCGAGGCCATCTCGCGCCACCTGCTCAATCCCTACGTGGGGTTCAGCGGCTCCAGCGCCGAAGTGCGCGCCGCCAGCGCCGTCGACATCGCGCTGTGGGACCTTGCCGGCAAGCGCGCCAACGTGCCGCTGTACGTCGCCCTGGGCGGCGGCGCGCGCCAGACCGTGCCCGTCTACAACACCTGCGCGGGCTATGCCTACAACACCACCGGCGTGCGCCGCGACATCGGCAACGGCGACCAGAGCGCGGGCCCGTACGACGACCAGGTCGCCTTCATGCGCGACGCGGGCGGGCTGGCCGAAAGCCTGCTGTCCGAGGGCTACGGCGCCATGAAGATCTGGCCGTTCGACATCTACGCGCCGGCCACGGGCGGGCACACCATCGGCCTGCCCGACCTGAAGGCGGGCCTGGAACCGTTCCGCCAGATCCGCGCCGCCGTGGGCGACCGCATCGAGATCATGTGCGAACTGCACAGCCTGTGGGGCAGCCATGCCGCCCTGCGCATCTGCCGCGCGCTGGAAGACTACGGCGTCTTCTGGGCCGAAGATCCTTTGTCGAAGATGGATGACCCGCACGGCCTGGCCGACCTGCGCCGCCAGACCCGCACGCCCCTCTGCGGCAGCGAGACCCTGGGCGGCGTGCGGCAATTCCGCGACCTGCTGGCTGCCGACGCGCTGGACGTGGTGATGCTGGACCTGGCCTGGTGCGGCGGCGTCACCGAAGGCCGCAAGATCGCCGCCTTCGCGCAGGCCTACAACAAGCCCCTGGCGCCGCACGACTGCACGGGCCCCGTCACGCTGATGGCCGGCCTGCACATGGCGCTGCATGCGCCCACCGCCATCTACCAGGAAGTGGTGCGCGCCGCCCTGGCCACCTGGTATCGCGACCTGGTCACCGACCTGCCCGTATTGAAGGACGGCCGCGCCCTGGCGCCCACCGCCCCCGGCCTGGGCACGGCGCTGACCGACGGCTTGCGCCAATCTGCCGACACCACCGTGCGCGAAAGCCGCAAGGCCTAGGGCTTGCCAGAAAAGAACAGGAGATTTCTCATGCGCATCGACATCGTCGGCCTGCACGCCGGACACGCCTGCCGGCTGCAACAGTTGCTGGGCGACGCCCATCAGGTCGAGGGCCATGCCGCCTTTGCCGCCACGGGCGCGATCACCGCGGACGTGGTCATCGCCAACAGCATCAAGCCCCAGGAAGCCGAACGCATCGCCAGCCGCCTGGTGCAGGTGCCCGGCGCGGGCGTGGACCAGGTGGCGGTGGCCGCGCTGCCGACCGCCACCTGGGTGTGCAACGTGCACGGCCATGAAGTGCCCATCGCCGAGTTCGTGATCCACGCCATCCTGGAGCACGCGCTGACGCCCTGGGCCTATCCCGCCGTGCTGGACGAAGAGGCCTGGCCGCGCGCCTACGCCAGGCGCGCCATGCACGGCGAGGCCTCGGGCCGCACCGCCGTCCTCGTCGGCTACGGCCACATCGGCCAGGAGGTCGCGCGCCGCGCGCACGCGCTGGACATGCACGTCGTGGCATTGACGCGCGGCGGCGAGGGCGACACGGCCCATGGCGTGCGGCACCGCCCCGTCTGCGAACTCCACAAGGTGCTGCCCTCGGCCGACGTGCTGGTGCTGTGCTGCCCGCTGAACGACGCCACGCGCGGCCTGATCGGGCGCGAGCAGCTGGCCCTGATGCCGCCCGGCGCGCTGCTGGTCAACGTGGCGCGCGCGGAAGTCGTGGACGAACAGGCCCTGTATGACGCCTTGCGCGAGCAGCGGCTGGGCCGCGCCGCGCTGGATGTCTGGTACCAGTATCCCGCCGCGGGCGGCGCCCCCGTCACGCCCGCGCGCCTGCCCCTGCACCGCTTGCCGAACGTACGCGGCACGCCTCACATTTCCGCCATGACGCCCGGCCTGCTGGACCGCCGCTACCGCTTCATGGCTGAAAACATCCGCCGGCTGCAGTCCGGCGCGCCACTGGAGAACGTCGTGCGCGCTGGTCACTGACAACACGCGGTGCGCGGCCCGGCGCAACCGGGCGACAAGTATTCGAATAACACCTGGAGACAACCTCGATGCGTACCTTCCCTGCCGGCGCCTTGCGCGCCTCGCGGCGTGCCGCCCTGCGCGGCCTGGCCGCGGCCTCACTGGCGCTGCTGTGCGGCGCCGCCCCTTCCCTGGCAGCCGCCGCCGGCTGGCCCGACAAGCCCGTGCGCCTGATCGTGCCGAACCCGGCAGGCGGCGCGTCCGACGTGCTGGCGCGCCTGCTGGGCAAGGAACTGGGCACGCTGTGGGGCCAGCCCGTGGTGGTCGAGAACAAGCCCGGCGCCAACGGTAATATCGGCGCGACCCTGGTGGCGCGTTCCGAGGCCGACGGCTACACGATGCTGTTGATGGACCTCAGCAGCCTGGCGATCTCGCCCAGCCTGTATCCCAAGCTGGGCTACGACCCCGGGAAAGACCTGGCGCCCGTGTCCTTCGTGGCCTACTCGCCGCACATCCTGGTGGTGCGCGGCGACCTGCCCGTGTCCAACGTGAACGAACTGGCGGCCTACGCCAAACAGCATCCGAACAAGCTGAACTACGGCGAGACCACCGGCGCCATCACGCACCTGGCCGGCATCGACCTGGCGCGCCGCATGGACTTCACCTGGAACTACATCGGCTACAAGGGCGGCGCGCAAGTGCTGTCCGACCTGACCGGCGGCCAGATCGACGCCACCATGAACAGCTTCCTGGCGACCTATCCGCTGGTGAAGGCAGGCAAGATCAAGCTGCTGGCCGTGGGCAGCAGCAAACGCTTCGGCCTGATTCCGGATACGCCGACGGTCGCCGAGACCACGGCCGGTTTCGAATCCGGCTCGTGGCAGGGACTGATGACCACCGGCGGCACGCCGCCCGACGTGATCGCGAAGATCAACCGCGACGTCAACGCCGTGCTGAGCCGCCCCGAAGTCAGCAAGCAGTTGTCCGACCTCGGCTCGGAACCGGTCGACAAGACCCCCGCGGAGCTGGGCCAGTGGATGCGCGAGCAGACGCAGCGCTGGGGCAAGGTGGTGAAGGATGCGGGGATTTCGCTGCAGTAGGCCCACGGCAGCCGCGGCGCAAGCGCGCCCTCGGCCGCGCGTGCCTGCATCCAGGCCCGTCATGGCGCTGCCCTCATCGGGCAGCCGCCCCTATCGACGTCCGGCCAGGATGGATGGCCCGTTCAGCCTTCCCACCCGAAGAACCCGGCCGCTTCGGCCAGCACCGCATCAGGCACTTCCTCGGGCAGGTAATGCGCGGACGGCAGCGCCTTGCCCGACACCGAATCGGCCACCGCCGACCACAGGCCGATCACGTCGAAGTTCCTGCCCACCGCGCCGCGCTCGCCCCACAGCACGCGCAGCGGCGCCCTGACCCGCTCGCCCGACTTGCGGCCCGCGCGGTCATGTTCCAGGTCGATGGTGGCCGACGCGCGGTAGTCTTCGCAGATGCCGGTCGCCCATCCCGGCAATTGCGCACAACGGGCGTACTCGGCCAATGCCTGATCGGCGAAGTGCGCCAGCCCGCCCGGCCTGCCGCCCATGATGGAGCGGATGTAGAACTCACCGTCGCGTTCGATCATTGTCTCGGGCAACGGCGCCGGCTGGATCAGCCAGAACCAGTGAAAATACGCCTGCGCGAAGGCGCGGTTGGTGCCTTCGTACATGTCCAGCGTGGGCGCGATATCCAGCAGCATCATGCGGTTCACGCTACCGGCATGATCCAGCGCCAGGCGGTGCGCCACGCGCGCGCCGCGGTCATGCGCCAGCACGTCGTAATGCTCGTGGCCCAGGCCGCGCATCAGTTCGGCCATGTCGCGCGCCATCACGCGCTTGGAATGCGCCGCGTGATCCGCCGAGGCCGGCGGCTTGGCGCTGTCGCCATAGCCGCGCAGGTCCACGGCCACGCAGGTGCGATGGCGCGTCAGCGTCGGCCACATGCGATGCCAGATCACGTGCGTCTGGGGATGGCCGTGCAGCAGCAGCATCGGCGGGCCTTCGCCGCCGATACGCGCGGCCAGCTCGATGCCGTTGGCACGGATGCGTTGCAGGGGCAGATCGAAAAGCGGGGTCATGCGGAAGTCTCCTGTGCCTGGTCGAGCCGGCGGCGCACTTTCGCAGCCACATCCCGCATCCAGGGGTGGCGCCGCCAGTGGCCGGCCTCGAAGGCCTCGATGTCGGCCAACTGCGACAGCGTGGCGCCCACCATGTCCTGGCCTTCGGCGAACATGCGGCGATGGCGCTCGGCCATCTTGAAACCGGCGCGCCATCCGCCGGCGCCGTGCACCTGCCCGGCCACGACATCAATGGCGATGCGGTTGCGCGCGGGATCGCCCACCTGGTCCAGCAAGGCATCCACTTCGTCAGGCGCCAGCATGACCAACAGCAGGCCGTTGTTCATCGCGTTGAAGTAGAAGATCTCGCCGTAGCTCGCGGCGATGATGGCGCGGATGCCGAATTGCTGCAAGCCCCACACCGCGTGCTCGCGGCTGGAGCCGCAACCGAAGTTGGGACCGGTCACCAGGATGCCGGCGTCGCGCCACGCGGGCTGGTTCAACACGAAACCGGTGCGCGGCGCGCCGGTCTCGTCGAAGCGCAGGTCGTACAGCAGGCCACGGTCCAGGCCGGCCTTGTCGATGATGCGCAGGAACTGCTTGGGCATGATCTGGTCGGTGTCCAGATTGCTGTAGGGCAGCGGCGCGGCCACGGCCTCGATGCGTGCGGGGGTGTTCATGGAGTTGCCTCGATGAGGATGTTCGGATTCGTCTGAAACGGATGTGCCGGGGAAGATCGAATGCTGTCGGCCGGCCCGGGTCGGATGACGGGCGATGCTGGCCTGCGGCGGCGTCCGGCAGGCAGGCAGGCGTCATGAGGGCAGCGACCGGGTGGCCTGCCCGCTGGCCGGCAACGTCCGCACGTCGACGATGCGCCCCGTCAACGCGGCGGCCGCCGCCATCGCCGGGCTCATCAGGTGCGTGCGTCCGCCGCGCCCCTGGCGTCCCTCGAAATTGCGGTTGGTCGTGGATGCGCAGCGCTCGCCGGGCCGCAGCACGTCGTCGTTCATCGCCAGGCACATCGAACAGCCCGGCTGGCGCCACTCGAAGCCCGCCTCGGCCAGCAGCGCGGCGATGCCCTCTTGCTCGGCCTGCCTGCGCACGGCCCCCGATCCCGGCACCACCATCGCGCGCACGCCCGGCGCCACCTTGCGGCCACGCACCACTTCGGCCACGGCGCGCAGGTCTTCGATACGGCCATTGGTACACGAGCCGATGAAGACCCGGTCGACCGGCACCCCCGCGATCGGCGTGCCGGGCGCCAGGCCGATGTAGTCCACGGCCTTCTGCAAGGCAAGGCGCGCCAGCGCATCATGCGCCGCGGAAGGGTCCGGCACGCAGCCGTCCACCGGCATGGCCTGGTCGGGACTGGTGCCCCAGGTGACGTAGGGCGCGATCGACGCGGCATCGAGGCGATGCTCGATGTCGAAGCGCGCATCCGCGTCGGAGACCAGCGTCGCCCAGTAGGCGCGGGCCTGGTCGCCGGCCTCGCCGCGCAGATCCGGCGCATGCGCACAGACGTAGTCCACCGTCGTGGCATCGGGGGCGACCAGCGCGGCGCGCGCGCCGGCCTCCACCGTCATGTTGCACAGGGTCATGCGCGCCTCGGCCGACAGGGCATCGATGGCCGCGCCGCAATACTCCACCGCGTGGCCGCGCGCGCCCTGCGCGCCGATGCGATGCACCACGTGGATCACCAGGTCCTTGGCGGTGACGCCCGCGCCCAGCCGGCCATCGACGCGGATGCGCAGATTGCGCGCCACGCGGTACACCAGGGCCTGCGTGGCCAGGATGTGCTCGACCTCGGACGTGCCGATGCCGAAGCCCAGCGCGCCCAGCGCGCCGTAGGTGGTGGTGTGGCTGTCGCCGCACAGCACCACCATGCCCGGCCGGATCATGCCGTGTTCCGGCGCGATCACGTGCTCGATGCCCTGCAGCGGATCGGTGGTGTCGAACAGCGCCACGCCATGCTCCCGGCAATTGCGCTTCAGGTTGGCCGCCTGCAATGCCGAAGCCTCGTCCTGGATGGTGCGCAGCGCGGCCGGCACGGGATGCGTGGGAATGACGTGATCGACCACCGCCATCTGCTGGCCCGGCCGCAGTGTGCGGCGTCCGCGCGCCGCCAGGCCGCTGAAGGCCTGCGGGCTGGTGTACTCGTTCATGATGTGCAGGTCCACGTACAGCAGCACGTGTTCGGCATCCAGCCGGGCCACGGTATGGGTGGCCACCAGTTTGTCGTAGAGCGTCATGCCGGGCATGGTCGATTCCTTCGTGCAAGCCCGCCGCAAGACGGGCGGATGCCCATCAATTGGGCGTGATGCCTGCGTCCTCGATGACGCCGGCCCAGCGCGCCAGTTCGCCGGCCACCATCTGGTCAGTCTGCGACGGCGTCGAGATCCAGGCCTCGAAACCTTCCTTGCCTAGCCGCTGCGTCATCTCGGGCGTGCGCAGGGCCTGCGCCAGTTTGGCGTTCAGGGTGTCGATCACCGCCTGCGGCGTGCCCGCCGGCGCGCTGACGACGAACCAGGTGTTGAACTCGTAGCCCGGCAGGCCCGATTCGGCGATAGTGGGCACGTCGGGCAGTAGCGGCGAACGCGTCTTGCCCGTCACGCCCAACGCCTTCAGCTTGCCGCCATCGACCTGCGGCTTGGCCGCCGACAGCACCGGAAAACTCATCTGCACCTGGCCGCTGATGGTGTCCACCATGGCAGGGCCGCCGCCCTTGTAGGGCACATGCAGGATCTGGGTCCTGGACACCGACTTGAACAGCTCCGCGGCCATGTGGAACGTGCTGCCCGAGCCCGCCGAGCCGAAGCTCAGCTCATTGGCGGGCCGCGCCCGCACGTAGGCCAGCAGCTCGGCCACGTTGGACACCGGCAGGCTGTTGGTAACCGTCAGCACGTGCTGCGAGGTGGCCACCGTGCCGACCGAACGCAGGTCCTTCAGCGTGTCGAAGGGCATGTCCTTGAACAGCGAGGGATTGATTGCCAGCGACATGGTGTTGATGGCCAGCGTGTAGCCGTCCGGCCTGGCGCGCGCCACGGCGGCCATGCCGATGTTGCCCGACGCCCCCGAGCGGTTTTCCACCACCACGGTCTGCCCCAGCGACTTGCCCCAGGCATCGGCGATCAGCCGCGCGGCGATGTCGACGCTGCCGCCTGGCGCGAACGGCGCGACCAAGGTGATGGGGCGTTGCGGAAAAGTCTCGGCCCGCGCGGGCGCGGCGGCCAATGCGGCCACGGTGACGATGGCACAGGCGGCCGCCGCCGCGATGGGACGTAACGACGGAAAGTCGTGATTCATGCGCTTGTCTCCTCGGTTGAACCGCCTGTTCTTCGGCGGCTTGAATGGTCCAAGGCAGTGTATATCCCTGTTTGATTCTTATAATTAATGCTTCAATAAACCTTTATTCAATTCAATTTAATAATCAGCTTGCAGGATCCTCCGCATGGACGGCCTCTCCGATCTCGCGTTCTTTTCTCTGCTGGTGCGCCACGGCAACCTGTCGGCCACGGCGCGCGAGCTGGGCGTGACGCCCCCCGCGGTCAGCACCCGGCTGGCCAATCTCGAGCGGCGGCTGGGGGTGCGCCTGCTGAACCGCACCACGCGGCGCGTCAGCGTCACGCACGAAGGCGAAATCTATCTGGCGGGCGGCGGCCGCATCCTGGCCGAACTGGAGGCGCTGGAACGCAGCGTGTCCAGCACGCGCGCCGAGCCGCGCGGCCTGCTGCGACTGAACGCCACGTTCGGCTTCGGCCGCGCGCACATCGTGCCGGCCGTGTCGGACTTCGTGCGGCAGTATCCGGAGGTCGAAGTGCAGATGCAGCTGACGGACCGTCCCATCAACCTGCTGGACGAGCGCTATGACGTGGGCGTGCGCTTCGGCGAGATGCCCGATGCGCGGCTGACGGCGCGCAAGCTGGCCTCGAACCGCCGCCTGCTGTGCGCTTCGCCGGCCTATCTGCGCACGTACGGCGAGCCCCGTGCACCGGCCGACCTGACACGCCATCGCTGCATCGTGGTCCGCGAAGACAACGTGGCCTACGGCACTTGGCACCTGCAATCCGGCCAGCGCAGCGAAACCGTGAAGGCGCGCGGCGCGCTCAGCGCCAACGATGGCCAGAGCGCCCTGCAATGGGCGCTGGACGGCCACGGCATCGTGATGCGTTCGGAATGGGAGACGGCCGCGTATCTGCGCGGCGGCCAGTTGCGGGAAGTGCTGCCCGACTGGGCCACCCCGCCCGCCGACATCTACGCGCTGTACCCCGAACGCCTGAACCTGCCCGCCAAGACCATCGCCTTCGTGGACTTCCTGTCGCAACGGCTGGCCGGACACCTGCGCCGCGAAGCGGGCGACGCGGCGTGGTGAATCGCCAGGATCAGAGCAGGACTTCCAGGCCCTTGCGGCTGAGCGCAAAACAACAAAAGGGCGAACCCGAAGGTTCGCCCCATCGCCCACCGGATCCACGCGGCAGGTTTTTCAGGCTTGCCGCATCACACGGCGCGCTTGAGCACCTGCACCTTGTCCGTGGCTTCCCACGAGAACTCGGGCTCGCTGCGGCCGAAGTGGCCGTAGGCCGCGGTCTTGGCGTAGATCGGGCGCAGCAGGTCCAGCATGTTGACGATGCCCTTCGGACGCAGGTCGAAGTGCTCGAGCACCAGCTTGGCGATCTCGCTGTCGGGAATGACGCCGGTGCCTTCGGTGTAGACCGTGATGTTGATGGGTTCGGCCACGCCGATGGCATAGCTGACCTGCACCTGGCACTGGCGCGCCAGGCCGGCGGCCACCACGTTCTTGGCCACGTAGCGGGCGGCGTAGGCGGCCGAGCGGTCGACCTTGGAGGGGTCCTTGCCCGAGAACGCGCCGCCGCCGTGCGGGCACGCGCCCCCGTAGGTGTCGACGATGATCTTGCGGCCGGTCAGGCCGCAATCGCCCTGCGGGCCGCCGATGACGAAGCGGCCGGTCGGGTTGACCAGGAACTTGGTCTTCGGGGTGATCAGGCCGTCGGGGAAGCAAGGCTTGATGATTTCCTCGATGACGGCTTCGTGGATCTCGGGCTGCGAGATCTCGGGCGCGTGCTGCGTGGACAGCACCACCGTGTCGACCTCGGCCGGACGGCCGTCGATATAGCGGAAAGTGACCTGCGACTTGGCGTCCGGGCGCAGCCACGGCAGGCGGCCGTCCTTGCGCAGTTCGCTCTGGCGCTGCACCAGGCGGTGCGAGTACCAGATCGGAGCGGGCATCAGGTCGGGGGTTTCGTCGCAGGCGTAGCCGAACATCAGGCCCTGGTCGCCGGCGCCCTGGTTCAGGTAGTCCTCGGACGTGCGATCGACGCCCTGGGCGATGTCGGGCGACTGCTTGTCGTAGGCGACCAGCACGGCGCAACCCTTGTAGTCGATGCCGTACTCGGTGTTGTCGTAGCCGATGCGACGGATCGTGTCGCGCGCGACCTGGATATAGTCGACATTGGCGGTCGTGGTGATCTCGCCGGCCAGCACCACCAGACCGGTGTTGCACAGCGTTTCGGCCGCCACGCGGGCGTTGGGATCCTGCTCGAAAATGGCGTCGAGGATGGAGTCGGAGATCTGGTCGGCGACCTTGTCCGGGTGACCTTCCGAAACGGATTCGGAGGTGAAGAGGAAATCGTTATTGGCCACAAGTAGTCCTTCATGGCGCCAGTACCGCACCGGCGCTCACACAGGTTGAACGGGCGCGTTGCACCCCGGACCGCAACCTGCGAAGGACTATCGATCTGGGCGCGACGCTTTAGCGGATTTGGCCGGCCCAGCCGAAGCGGAACCTGCCGTCGCTCCGCAAGTTGTCGGTTAACTCGGCGACTGCTGGGCATTTTAGGCGAAAATGACAGGTTCATGCTTGCGCGTCTTTTTACCCGCGCTCGTGCGACTGCCTGACCTCCCGGTTACAAAAACGTCTTTCACCGCATGCTGCTCTCCCTGGTCCGCCTGGCCGCCGCCCTGCCCCTGCCCGTCCTGCACGCGGCGGGCCGCCTGGTCGGCCGCCTGATCTATGCCTGGCCCGGCAAATACCGCGCGCGCCTGCGCGCCAACGCCGCCCAGGCCGGGTATCCCGATGCCGCCTTCGCGCGCCGCGCGGCCGGCGAGATCGGCGCCATGATCCTGGAACTGCCACGCGTCTGGTTCCGGCACGACGCCTGCATGCGCCAGGTCGTGTCCGACGACGACCACGTCGTGCAGGAAGCGCTGGCCGAAGGCCACGGCATCCTCTTCCTCACGCCGCATCTGGGCAGCTTCGACGTCGTGGCGCGCCACACTGCCCAGTTGCTGCCGCTGACCGTCATGTTCCGCCCGCCGCGCAAGTCCATCCTGGCGCCCGTGCTCGAGACCGCCCGCAACACCTCCAGCATCAAGGCCGTGCCCGCCACCCTGCAGGGCGTGCGCGATTTCGTGCGCACGCTGCGGCGCGGCGAGGCCGTCGGCCTGCTGCCCGACCAGGCTCCCGGCGTGGGGGACGGCGTCTGGGTGCCGTTCTTCGGCCGGCCCGCCTACACCATGACCCTGCCCGGCAAGCTCGCCGCGCAGACCGGCGTGGCCGTCATCCTCTCGGCCGGCGAACGCCTGCCCGGCGGCCGCGGCTGGCGCGTGCACCACATGCGCGTGCCAGGGCCGCTGCCCCAGGACCCCGCCGAGCAGGCCGCGCTGTTCAACAGCATGATGGAGCAACTGATCCGACGCTTCCCGCATCAATACCTGTGGGGCTACAACCGCTACAAGACCCCGCGCGGCGCACCGCCCGCCCCGGGCGCGCAAGCGGCCGCCGCCACGCCGCCCGGGGCCTCCTGATCCCATGACCGCTTTCAAGACCTGGGCCCTGACCGCCCTGTTCCGCTGGTTCGGCCGCATGAGCCCGGCTGGCCGCCAGCGCGCGGGCAAGGCGCTGACCTGGGCCGCGCTGCGCCTGGCGGGCCGGCGCGCCGGCATCGTGCGCCGCAACCTGCGGCTGTGCTTTCCCGACCAGCCCGAATCGGTGCGCGAGCAATGGCTGCGCGACCACTTCCGCGCCCTGTGCCAATCCATCGTCGACCGTGGCCTGCTGTGGTACGGCGACCCCGCCGTCATCCGCGACACCGTGGCCCTGGAGGGCGATGCGCAGATCGCCGACCTGCATGCGCGGGGCCGCTCGGTCATCCTGCTGGCGCCGCACTTCACCTCGCTGGATGCGGCCGCCACGCGGCTGACCATGGTGGTGCCCTCGGGCGCCACCATGTATACGCCCCAGCGCGATCCCGCCATCGATGCCATCGTGCGCGACGGCCGCGCCCGTTTCAACGAAGTGTTCCTGGTCAACCGCAAGGATGGCGTGCGCGACCTGATCCGCCACCTGCGCGAGTTGCGCCCCGTGTACTACCTGCCCGACATGGACTTCGGCCGCACAGGCTCGGTCTTCGTGCCGTTCTTCGGCGTGCAGGCCGCCACGCTGCTGGCCACCGCGCAGTTGGCGCGCAAATGGAACGCGGCGGTCGTGCCCATCGTCGACTACTGGAATCCGGCCACCGGCAAGTACGTGGTGCGGGTGCTGCCAGCGCTGGCCGATTTTCCGGGCGAAGGCTCGCTGGAAGACGCCACGGCGCGCTTGAACCGGGAAATCGAGTCCTGGGTCCGCGAATGCCCCTCCCAATATTATTGGGTGCACCGGCGCTTCAAGACGCGCCCCGAAGGCGAACCCAAGCTGTACTGAACGGCAGCCGGCGGCATTGCGCCTGCCCGGATTGAGCGATAATCCTCCGATGATCTGGAACTTCACCAAGATGCATGGCGCCGGCAACGACTTCGTCGTGCTGGACGGCGTGCGTCAAACCATCGACATGACGCCGGAGCGCGCCCGCGCCCTGGCCGACCGCCATTTCGGCGTGGGCGCCGACCAGATCCTGCTGGTCGAGCCCGCCACCCGTCCCGACGCCGACTTCCGCTACCGCATCTTCAACGCCGACGGCGGCGAGGTCGAGCACTGCGGCAACGGCGCGCGCTGCTTCGTGCGCTTCGTGCACGAACAAGGCCTGTCCGACCGCAACCCGCTGCGCGCCGAGATCGCCACCGGCGTCATCGTGCTGGACGAAGGCGACGACGCGCAGGTCACCGTCGAAATGGGCGCCACCCGCTTCGATCCGCCCGCGCTGCCCTTCGACACCGACGGCCTGTCCTCGCGCCAGCAGCACGACGACACGCTGTGGCCGCTCGATCTGGGCGCATCCGGCACGGTGGAACTGTCGCTGGTGGCCATCTCCAATCCGCACGCGGTGCAGGTGGTCGACGACGTCGACGCCGCCCCCGTGGGCATCGTCGGCCCGCTGGTCGAATCGCATCCGCGCTTTGCCAGGCGCGTCAACGCGGGGTTCATGCAGGTGATCGATACGCACGCCATCCGGCTGCGCGTGTACGAACGCGGCGCCGGCGAAACCCTGGCCTGCGGCACGGGCGCCTGTGCGGCGGTGGCCGCCGGCATCCGGCGCGGCCTGCTGGCCAGCCCGGTGCGCGTGCAGACCCGTGGCGGCGTCCTCACCGTCGCGTGGGACGGCGCCCAACTGCGCATGACCGGCCCCGCCGAATCCGTCTTCGCCGGCCAGATCGACATCGACAAGCTGGTCTTCTCCCTGGCCCTGAACCGCTGACCCGGCACCCATGACCACCTCTTCCTTCTCCGCGCAGGACATCGCCGATTTCCTGCACGCACACCCCGAATTTCCCGAGCGGCACCCCGAGGTCTTCGCCGCCATGCGCGTGCCGCATCCGCACGGCACCCAGACCATCTCGCTGGGCGAACGGCAGATCCTCACACTGCGCGAGCGCGTGCGCGACCTGGAATGGCGCATCAACGAGATGATGCGCAACGCCACCATCAACGAATCCATCGGCACGCGCGTCACGCAATGGAGCCAACGGCTGCTGGCCGAGCGCGATGCGCAACTGCTGCCCGGCGCCATCGCCATGGGCCTGGCCGAGCAATTCGACTTCGACCACATCGCGCTGCGCCTGTGGAACCTGCCTGGCTTGTCGCCGGACAATGGTTACGCCGGCGACGTCTCCGCGGACGTGCGCACCTTTTCCGATAGCCTGAAAACGCCGTACTGCGGCAATGACGTCGAGTTCGAGGCGGCCGCCTGGCTGCCCGCCAAGCCGCGTTCGCTGGCGCTGGTCGCGCTGCGTCCGGCCGACGACGCCGACAGCGTCGGCCTGCTGGTGCTGGGCTCCGATGACCCGGCGCGCTTCGATCCCGAGATGGGCACGGCTTTTCTCGACTCCGTCGGGCGACTGGCCTCGGCAGCCCTGAACCGGCTGGCCGCAGCGGCCGGTTGAAGCCTTCACCGCAACGCCAGGGCCGCCCATGACGACCGAACCGTCCGCCCCCCTGGCCGATCCCATGCAGGCCTGGCTGCGCCACCTGCAAACCAACCGCCGCTATGCCGGCCACACGCTGGATGGCTATGCGCGCGACCTGCGCCGCCTGGCCGAACTGGCCCGGCAGGCCAACCTGCCCCTCGAACGCCTGTCCAACGGCCACATCCGCCAGTTCGTGGCGCGCCTGCACGCCCAGGGCCTGGGCCCGCGCAGCCTGGCGCGCCTGCTGGCGGCCTGGCGTGGCTTCTACCAGTGGTGGGCGCCGCAGGCGGACCTGCCGGGCAATCCCACGGCAGGCGTACGCGCGCCCAAGGCGCCGCGCGGCCTGCCCAAGGCCCTGTCGGTGGAACAGGCCCAAGGCCTGCTCGACCACGCCGCCAGGCATCCGTCGAACGACCCCGCGGCGGCCCGCGATACGGCCATGTTCGAGCTGTTCTATTCCAGTGGCTTGCGGCTGTCCGAACTGACCGGACTGGATCGGCAATACACCCGCGAGTCCGGCTATGAATCGAGCGGCTGGCTCGACCTGGCCTCGTCCGAAGTCATCGTGCTGGGCAAGGGCGGCAAGCGCCGCGCGGTGCCGGTCGGCAGCGCCGCGCTGGACGCATTGCGCAAGTGGCTGGAAGCGCGCAGCCAACTGGCGGCCGACGGCACGCCGGGCGACGCCGCGGCGCTGTTCGTAGGCGCGCGCGGCAAGCGGATCTCGCCGCGGGTCGTGCAGGCGCGCCTGGCCGCGCTGGCGCAGGCGGCCGGCCTGCCCGCGCACGTGCATCCGCACGTGCTGCGCCACAGTTTCGCCAGCCACGTCCTGCAATCGGCGCAAGACCTGCGAGCCGTGCAGGAGATGCTGGGCCACGCCAACATCTCCACCACCCAGATCTACACCCGGCTGGATTTCCAGCACTTGGCAAAGGCCTACGACCAGGCGCATCCGCGCGCTGGCCGCAAGTCCTGATCAGTACGTCGCGCGCACGCCCAGCAGCACGCTGCGGCCAGCCAGCGGCGCCGCGCGCGAGATGAACGACGCGTGGTTGTACGCCAGCTTGTCCAGCAGGTTGTTGCCGCGCAGGTAGATCTCGTAGTCCACCGCGCCCACGCGGGTGCGGTAGGCCAGCGAGGCGTTCACCATGTCGTAGCCCGGCGTGTCCGACTCGTACGACGCGATGTCGTCCTGGCGGAACACGTGGTAGTACTCGACGCCGCCCGACCATTGCTGCCAGCGTGCATCCGCCCGCACGCCCAGGCGCGCCGCCGGGATGCGAGGCAGATTGCCGCCGCCGCTGGTCAGCTTGCCGCGCACGTAGTCGCCGAACACCGCCGCTGACAGCACGTTGGTGAAGCGGTGCCGCACCTCGCCCTCGACGCCCACGAACTCGGCGTCGCGCTGCGTATACTCGATCAGGCGGAAGTCTTCATAGCGGTCCAGCGTATTGGCGTAGATGTAGTTGCGCACCCGGTTGTGGAAGGCGCTGACGGTGAACGTCGTGTCGCCCGCGTGCTTGCGCAGCGTCAGGTCGATGTTGCGCGAGGTTTCCTTGTCCAGGCTGGCATTGCCCACCTCGTACGTGTTGGTGGCCAGGTGCACGCCATCGGCATACAGCTCCTGCGCCGAGGGCAGGCGCTGCGAACGCGACACCGACAGGGCCAGCGAGTATTGCGGCGCGAAGTCCCAGATGGCTGCCGCCGACAGCGAGGTCGCCGACTTGTTGGAATCGGCCAGGTCGCCTTCGGGTTTGACGCGTTGCCAGTCCTGGCGCGCCCCGCCCTCGAAGCGCCATTGGCCCACGCGGTATTCCTCCAGCACGAACAGCCCGAGGCCACGCGTCTTGCTGCGCGGCAGGAAAGCCTCTTCGCCTTCGGCGCGGAAATCGCTGTAGGACGACTGCAGGCCGGCCACGCCGTGCAGGCCCATCCACGGCTTGTGCGTCAGCTCAAGCCGCGCGTCGTAGCCACGGTTCTTGAAGCGCGTGCCGACCGTGCCGCCCTCGATCTCGTCATGCTGGTATTCGGTCAGGCCGCCGCGCAAGCGCACCTTCTCGAATCCGGCGAACGGGTCCAGGTACTCGCCGCGCAGATCGAAGCGGCGGCTGCGCAGCTTGGTGTACGGCGCCTGCTCTTCACCGTGCGCGTGTTCGTGGTCGTGTTCTTCGTGGCCCTCCTCGCCCTCTTCACCATGATCGTGGTCGTCATGGCCGCCGCAGTGCAGATGCGAGCCGTGCGGGTGGCAACCCTCGTATTCATGGTTGTGGCCGGGCAGGCCGTACTTGCTCTGCAGCGCGGTGAAGGCCACGCCGACGTAGCCGCGCGGGCGGATCCACGACATCCCCACCGAGCCTTGCGACGATTCGCTGTATGAGCCCAGCACCTTGCTGTCCGACCAGTCCGGCACGCGGTAGTCGCTGGTGCGGCGCTTCAGGCCCTCGACCCGTACCGCGAAATCGCCGCTGCCCGCGGTGATGCCGGCGGCGCCGGCGCGCTCCTTGGTGCCCGTGGCGCCACGCACCTCGACTTCCGCCTCGATGCCCTTGGCCGGCACTTCGGTCGGAATCTTGCGGTCGACCACGTTGACCACGCCGCCGATGGCGCCGCCGCCATACAGCAACGTCGATGGCCCGCGCAGCACCTCGATGCGCTCGGCCAGCAGCGGCTCGACGGTGACGGCATGGTCGGGCGAAATGCCCGAGGCGTCCATCACTTCGCTGCCGTCGGACAGCACCTTCACCCGCGGCGCGGTCTGGCCACGGACCACCGGGCGCGCCGCGCCCGCGCCGAAAGTGTCTGCATGCACGCCGGGCAACCCATCCAGCGTCCCGCCCAACGTGCCCTGGCGGCGCACCGTCAGTTCCGCCGCATCCAGCACCAGGGCCGGCTGCGCCATGCTGTTCGCGTCCTGCCCGAGCGGATTGGCCGACACGGTGACGGGAGCCAGCATCGTGGCGCGGCGGCCGTCGGACTCGGTCTGTTCGGCCGTTTCGGCGCGGCTGGCTGTCTGCGCGCCAGCGTCGGCCAGGGGCGCACTGAACGCCACGGCCAGAGCCAGGCCGAGGCGATGGGGACTGCGGTGCATGGGGGTTCCTCTTTCCGTTATGTTGTTTCAGGTCAAGTTCAGCAATGATATAACATACTATTCTCTGAACGAGTGCCCAAGGACCTGAAACAGGCCAAATAAAGCTCGCACATAAGGGATCGGAACAGCGCGAAGCGGCGTCACTGAGTCCGCCAGTCGTGGCGGCGGAGACCCGGCGCCGGGACTGGCCCGCGCCAAGCCGCCATCATCGGGCGACAGCACACTAGGCCGTAACCAGTTGTCCACCCAGTAGAAGCGCCCCCAGGGCAAGCACGGCGACCGCGGCGGCCGCCTCGATGAGATATCGCAGGCGCGCCGCCCATGCGGTCGACATGGCCGCGCTGAAGCGCCCGGCCGTGTCGCGCGCCAGCACCGCCATCATCACCAGCGCGGCCACCGTCAGGCCGGTGCCCAGGCCCATCGCCAGGGCCGACGCCATCCCGGCGCCGAAGAAGTTCTGCGACAGCGAGAACACCAGGACGATCAGCGCCCCGCTGCAAGGCCGCAACCCCACCGCCAGCAGAGCCGTGATCGAACGGCGCAGGGTCGGCGTGCCTTCGACGTCGCGCGGATCCGGCACATGGGCGTGGCCGCAGCCGCAGTCGTCGTCGTGGACGTGGGTGGGGTGGTGCGCGTGGGCATGCGGATGGGCGTGCGCGTGCCCATGGCCGTGCGAATGAAGAGGACGGTGCGCGTGCTCGGCGCCAGCGTGTTCGTGCGCCGGCCCCCGCCGCCGCCAGCCCCGCGCCAGCGGCCGCACCGCCTTGCGCCACACCAGCCACAGCCCCAAGGCCACGATCAGCATGAACGACGCGGTTTCCAGCCATTGCGTGGCGCGGTTCATGGTGGCCGCGGTGACGTTCAGCAGCCAGGCCAGCACGGCCACCGCCACGATCGCCACCAGCGCCTGGATCAGCGCGGACACCATCGCCAGCACCGCGCCGTTGCGGGCCGTCTGCCGGTTGGCCAGCACATAGGCCGAGATCACCGCCTTGCCATGCCCGGGTCCCAATGCGTGGAAAATGCCATACGCGAACGACAGCCCGATCAGCGTCCAGCCGGCGCCGCCCTCCGCCTGCCAGGCACGCATCGCGCCGGTCAGTTGGCGGTAGAAATGCGATTGCCACATCGACACCTGGGCGAACACGCCCGACAGCCAGCCGGATCCGCCGCCCGCGCCGCCCGCCTCGGGCACGCCGAACGGATGCGCCGCCATCGCGATCACCGGCGCCACGGCCAGCAGCGCCATCACCATGCCGGCTGCCCACGCGCCGGCCCCGCCACGCCTCACGAGCATGCGACCTCGATGCGATGCGTCAGGCCCTTGGTGATGGCCAGCAGTTCCTCGGGCAGTCCATCGGCGTCGGCCGGGATGGCGGCCAGTTCCTGCATGGTCTTCCAATCCAGCGGCCTGGGCGGACGGTAGGTCTGCTTGCAGCCCGCCGGCGCGGCCTGCAGCGTGACCGCATTGGGCTCGTCGAAGGCATAGGCCACGAAATACGTCGGATCGAACACGTCGACCTTGACGCCCTTGCCGCCCGGCGCCGCGGGCTTGGCCAGCGGCAGCACGAACGACAGCGCCAGCAGGCCCTTGGCGTCGCGCGTGACGCGCGCCTCGCGCGGCTTGCCGAAGACCTGCCTGTGGCCGTCCACCTCGACGGTGGTGAAGAAATGCGAGATCGGCTCGCCCAGTGCCTGCATCCAGTCATCGGCCATGGCCTGCATGGTCTTGGCCGACAGGGTGCCGTCCTTTTCCGTGGGCAGGCCCTGAGCGGCATACGCGGCGAACATCTCGTCGAAACGCCAGAACTGCCGGATGGCCGCCATGCGGCCCTGCGCATCGAACACCAGCGTGGCGCGCGCATCGATCCACATATGAGGATGCCCCAGCGCGGCAGGCGCGGCCACCGCCGCGCCAAGGCCGGCGGCGAGCATCGCCAGGCGGCGCCGCAGTGCCATGCCAAATCGGGCCGGACGGTACCCGGAACGCGCCGCGCGCACTCGCACGAAAGAAGAAGCGGAAGGATGCAAAGGCATGGAAAGCGGCGGCGCAGAAAGCGGATGCACGAAATTTTATGTTATATCATAACAAGTTAGCGGCCAGACGCGCTTCCCGCGACGCGGCTATTTCTGCTACCGTCCGGCTTTGGCGGCGCCCGTCCGCCCCGCAGCCTACTCGCCATCCACATCACCATGTCCGCCCCGTCCGATACCACCCGGCCCGATGCCGTCAGCGAGCAACTCGCGCTGGCCGAGACCCTGTGCGCCGAACGGGGCCGCCGTCTCACGCCCATCCGCCGCAAGGTGCTCGAACTGCTGCTGCGCCATGGCCGCAGCCTGAAGGCGTACGAACTGCTCGAAGCCATGCGCGCAGTGCATCCCGGCGCCGCGCCTCCCACGGTCTACCGCGCCCTGGATTTCCTGATGGAAGAGGGCCTGGTACACCGGCTGGACGCAGTCAACGCCTGGAGCGCCTGCCATGACGCGGCCGGCGCGCCGCACGACCTGCTGGTGGTCTGCACCCGCTGCGGCGCGGTGGCCGAACTCAGCGACCCCGTCATGAGCCGCCAACTGGCCGAACGCGTGGCACGGACGGGCTACGCCCTGGCGACGCACGAAACCGAAATCCGCGCCTTGTGCCCGCAGTGCCAGAAGGATGCGCCGGCCGAACAGGGCCACCACCATGGCCACGCCCACCCGCACTGAAACGGCGGGCGCTATCTGATTGGGTGGTCGACAGGGGGGCGTGCGCGCGCCTGCCTCAGGCATGCCGCTTGCTAAGGCTGCCCGAACGGCCTCTCGCGCGATGGGGCGGCGATGCGCGGGTCGGACCCCTCTTGAATTTTCGCACTCCGCCCCCATTTACCGTTTTCTCCCGGCATCCGGCGTGAAATATGGTCGGATATTGCCGTAAGTTGCCGATCGGGATTGCAGGGTCTTCCAGGGGTTTGCCCAGTGCCCCCGACTGTGCTGTAATCCTGCGTCCGGTCGGCGATTAGTCGGTCCCACCACTCGGCGGCGCGCCTTGCGCGAGCCCCCCGAAACTAGCTTGCAAGCTTCGCCATGAATACCCCGCGCAGTGTGGACACAATGGTTCCCGTCACCATCCTCACCGGCTTTCTCGGTGCCGGCAAGACGACCCTGCTCAAACGCATCCTCACCGAATACCACGGTCGCCGCATCGCGGTCATCGAAAACGAATTCGGACCGGAAAGCATCGACAACGACCTCCTCGTGCAAGACCGCGACGAAGAGATCATCGAGCTGTCCAACGGTTGCGTGTGCTGCACCGTGCGCGGCGACCTGATGCGCACCCTGTCCGAGCTGCGCGCCAAGCGCGAAGCCGGCGAACTCACGTTCGAACGCGTCATCATCGAAACCACCGGCATGGCCAACCCGGGCCCCGTGTGCCAGACGTTCTTCATGGATGACGACATCGCCGAGTACTACCGCCTGGACGCGGTGGTCACGGTGGTCGACGCCAAGCACGGCATGGCCACGCTCGATGCCCAGGACGAAGCCCAGAAACAGGTCGGTTTCGCCGACCGCATCCTGGTCTCCAAGAGAGACCTGGTCAACGACGTCGACTACGAAGCGCTGCGCGCCCGCCTGTTGAAGATCAACCCGCGCGCCCCGATCACCCCGGTGCACTTCGGCGAAGCCGATCTCAAGTCCATCATCGACATCAGCGGCTTCAACCTGAACTCGATCCTGGACATCGATCCCGATTTCCTGGCCGACGACCACCCCGACGCGGCGCACGATCACGGCGACGATTGCGGCGACCACTGCGATCACGCGCATCACCATCACCACCATCATCACAACGACGATATCGGCGCGTTCGTGTTCCGCTCGAACAAGCCTTTCGATCCGGCGCGCCTGGAAGAATTCCTGGGCGGCGTGGTGCAGGTCTACGGTCCCGACCTGCTGCGCTACAAGGGCATTCTGTACATGAAGGGCATCAACCGCCGCATGTTGTTCCAGGGTGTGCACATGATGATGGGCGCCGAACCCGGCAAACCCTGGACGTCGTCCGAGAAGCCCAACACCAAGATGGTCTTCATCGGCCGAAAGCTGCCCCAGGAAATCTTCACCCGTGGCCTGGAGCAGTGCCTGGCCGGCTGATCCCGTCCAGGCAGGCGCTGCGCGCAATGCCGCAACGCAAAGTACAAGAACGTAGTGCGAGGATCGCTTAGCGCCGCTACAACAGGTTATACGGTCCAGCCGGTGCGATTTCACACCGCGCCCGGATCGATCATTTGGAGTGTTTTCATGGCTACCAAGGCAGCAACCAAGAAATCAAGCAAGTCGGCGAACGAAACGGCGATTGATCTGCCCAGCGAACAGGAATTGCTGGCCATGACCGAGGCCGACTACATGAACGACCGCCAACTGGCGTTCTTCAAGGAGCGCCTCAAGCAACTCGAGCAGGACATCCTGGCCAACGCCGGCGAAACCACCGAGCACCTGCGCGAAACGCAGTTCGTGCCCGATCCCGCCGACCGCGCCACCATCGAGGAAGAGCACGCGCTGGAGCTGCGCACGCGCGACCGCGAACGCAAGCTGCTGAAGAAAGTGCAACAGGCCATCGCCCGCATCGATAGCGGCGAATACGGCTGGTGCGAAGAAACCGGCGAGCCCATCGGCATCCCGCGCCTGCTGGCCCGCCCCACGGCCACCCTGTCGCTGGAAGCCCAGGAGCGCCGCGAGATGCGCCAGAAGCTGTACGGCGACTGACCCCCGTAAACTGCTGCCGCAATACCCAGGAAAGACCATGCCGATATCGGTATGGCCTTTTTGCTGCGCAACGGCATGCCACGGCGAAGAGATAAAATCCGGCACACGGGTAATACAAAAGCACAGAAGTACAGGATACAGTTCGCTGAGTGGTGGGCCAAGTTGGTGAACAGCACAAAAGCTTGAAATCCCCCGCGCCATCCCCACGTACTTCCCTCAAAGGAAGGAAAGCGCATGGAACAATTTCACGCTACCACCATCGTCTGTGTCCGCCGCGGCAACCACGTCGCGCTGGGAGGTGACGGACAGGTCACGCTGGGCAACATCATCATCAAGGGCACGGCGCGCAAGATCCGACGCCTGTACCACGACAAGGTCCTGGCAGGTTTCGCCGGCGCCACCGCCGACGCATTCACCCTGCAGGAACGCTTCGAAGCCAAGCTCGAAAAGCACCAGGGCCACCTGATGCGCGCCGCCGTCGAACTGACGCGCGACTGGCGCACCGACCGCGTGCTGCGGCGCCTCGAGGCCATGCTGATCGTGGCCGATGCCGAGCACACCCTTGTGCTCACCGGCAACGGCGACGTGCTGGAGCCCGAACACGGCCTGGCCGCCATCGGCTCCGGCGGCGCCTATGCGCAATCGGCCGCGCTGGCCCTGCTGCGCAACACCGAGCTCGCGCCCGAAGCCATCGTCAAGCAGTCGCTGGAGATCGCCGGCGACCTGTGCATCTACACCAACCAGAACCACGTGATCGAAACGCTGGGCGAATAAGCCCCGGCCGCCCGCTGGCGCGCGTCCATCCGCCCGCGCCTTGCCCGCCACTCTGGAATTCCACATGTCCGCATCGACCATGACTCCCGGAGAGATCGTCTCCGAACTCGACAAGTTCATCATCGGCCAGAACCGCGCCAAGCGCGCGGTGGCCGTGGCGCTGCGCAACCGCTGGCGCCGCCAGCAGGTCGCCGAACCGCTGCGCCACGAAATCCATCCCAAGAACATCCTGATGATCGGTCCCACCGGCGTGGGCAAGACCGAGATCGCGCGCCGCCTGGCCAAACTGGCCAACGCGCCCTTCATCAAGATCGAGGCCACCAAGTTCACCGAGGTGGGTTACGTGGGCCGCGACGTGGACACCATCATCCGCGACCTCACCGAATACTCCATCAAGCAGACGCGCGAGATCGAGATGCGCCGCGTGCGCAGCCACGCTGAAGACGCGGCCGAAGACCGCATCCTCGACGCGCTGCTGCCGCCGGCCCGCACCGCCACCGGCGACCCGGAGCGCGGTGAGGACGGCACGGCCCGCCAGACCTTCCGCAAGCGCCTGCGCGAAGGCAAGATCGACGATCTCGAGATCGAGATCGAAGTCGCCCAGCCCATGCCGCAGATGGACGTGATGACGCCCCCCGGCATGGAAGAAATGGCGGAACAGTTGCGCGGCATGTTCGCGGGCCTGGCCAAGGACAAGAAGAAGCCCAAGAAGATGAAGGTGAAGGAAGCCTTCAAGCTGATCGTCGAGGAAGAGGCCGCCAAGCGCGTCAACGAGGAAGACCTGCGCGCGGTGGCCGTGGCCAACGTCGAGCAGAACGGCATCGTGTTCCTGGACGAGATCGACAAGATCGCCGCGCGCCAGGAAAGCGGCGGCGCCGACGTGTCGCGCCAGGGCGTGCAGCGCGACCTGCTGCCGCTGGTCGAGGGCACCACGGTGAATACGCGCTACGGCATGGTGCGCACGGATCACATCCTGTTCATCGCCTCGGGCGCCTTCCACCTGGCGCGTCCGTCCGACCTGATTCCCGAGCTGCAGGGCCGCTTTCCCATCCGCGTCGAACTGGATTCGCTGACCGCCAAGGATTTCATCAGCATCCTGTCCGACACCGACGCATCGCTGATCAAGCAATACACGGCGCTGCTGGCCACCGAGGACGTCACGCTGGAGTTCACCGACGACGGCATCGCCCGCCTGGCCGAGCTGGCCTTCTCGGTGAACGAACGCACCGAGAACATCGGCGCACGCCGCCTGTACACGGTGATGGAAAAACTGCTGGAAGACCTGTCCTTCGACGCCAGCACGCGCGGCGCGCACACGGTGAAGATCGACGCGGCCTACGTGGACGAGCAACTGGCCGAGACGGCCGGCAGCCAGGATCTGGCGCGCTACGTGCTGTAAGCCGGGAGGGCATTGGCGCCGATAGCCCACCGCATGCCCGATGGCAAAGGCCAGGGCTATTTCGAGATCTTGGTCACCACGTACTTGCCGTCCTTGCGTTCGGCGGTGAAGCTGACCTTGTCGCCCGGCTTGATGCCAGCCAGCAGCGCCGGATCGGCCTGGTACACCAGCGTCATCGCCGGCAGCTCGAGTTCGGAAATGGCATCGTGCTTGAGCGTGACCTTGCCGCCGGCCTGGTCCACCCGGCGCACTTCACCGCTGGCGCTGGCCTGCTGGGCATGGGCCGCGGGCGCAACGGCCGCGGCCACGATGAGCGCCGCGGCGGCGGCGCCTTGTCGAAAAGAAAAATTCATGCGCAAACCCTCCTGCATGTCAGCGTCCAGCATAGCGCACGCGGCTGTGCACGATGCGCATCGGGGCACATATTGGCGCTACAGCGGATTACAGGCCGGTACCTGGCGTGCCGCCCGGATGGCGCGCGGCCGGCTGGCCCCCGCAGTGCTAGGATTGCCCCCTTCACCTCACCAGGAGACCCGCATGGCCAACCGTCTTTCCGTGATCGCCACCCGCACCGGCGACGACGGCACCACCGGCCTGGGCGATGGCACGCGCACTGGCAAGGATGCCCCGCGCATCGCCGCGCTGGGCGACGTGGACGAACTGAACAGCACGCTGGGCGTGCTGTGCGCCGAGACGTTGCCAGACGACGTTGCGGCGGATCTGCGCGCCATCCAGAACGACCTGTTCGACCTGGGCGCCGAACTGAGCATTCCTGGCCACGTGGCCCTGGCCGAAGCCCAGGTGGCGCATCTGGACGCGCGGCTGGCGCACTACAACGCCGCCCTGCCACCGCTGCGCGAATTCATCCTGCCCGGGGGCAGCCGGGCGGCCGCGCTGGCCCACATCTCGCGCACCGTCGCGCGCCGCGCCGAGCGCTCGGTGGTCACGCTGTCCCACACCGAAGCGGTGCAGGCCGCCTCGCGCCAATACCTGAACCGGCTGTCGGACCTGATGTTCGTGCTGGCCCGCCACCTGAACCGCGTGGCCGGCCACCCCGACGTGCTGTGGACCAGCCCGAACGCCCGCCAGGCCGATTGACACAAAGGGATAGCGAGAGGACTGATGCCAGTCGCCCATTTACAATGGGCCTCCGATCCCGCTCTCTCGCACATAATGACTCTGCTGGTTACTGGCGGCGCCGGCTTCATCGGCTCCAATTTCGTCCTGGACTGGTTCGCGGGGCACGATGAACCCATCGTCAATCTGGACAAGCTGACCTATGCGGGCAACCTGGACAACCTGACCGGATTGCGCGGCGATCCGCGTCACCGGTTCGTGCACGGCGACATCTGCGATGCCTCGCTACTGCAGCGCGTGCTAGCCGAGCACCGGCCGCGCGCAGTCATCCACTTCGCCGCGGAGTCTCATGTGGACCGATCAATTCTGGGCCCCGGCGAATTCATACACACCAATGTCGTGGGTACCTTCCATTTGCTGGAGGCAGTCCGGGCATATTGGAGCACGTTGGAAGGCACGCAACACACCGACTTCCGGCACATGCACATTTCCACCGACGAGGTTTATGGGTCGCTCCTACCCGGCGATCAGGCCTTCACCGAAGCGCACCCCTACCAACCGAACAGTCCCTATTCGGCCAGCAAGGCGGCCAGCGACCACCTGGCTCGGGCCTACCATCATACTTATGGCCTGCCGGTACTTACCACCAATTGTTCCAACAACTACGGCCCATACCAGTTCCCAGAAAAACTGATTCCACTGGCCATCCACAACGCGCTGGCCGGCAAGCCGTTGCCGATTTATGGCGATGGCATGCAAGTGCGCGACTGGCTCTACGTCGGCGATCACTGCAGCGGCCTGCGCCGCGTGCTCGAGGCCGGCGAGCCCGGCCAGACCTACAACATCGGCGGCAACAACGAGCAGGCCAACCTGGATGTCGTGCATGCGCTGTGCTCGCTGCTCGATGAACTTCGGCCCGATCCGCAGGGATCGTATAGCCGGCTGATCACGTTCGTGCGCGACCGGCCGGGCCACGACCGCCGCTATGCCATCGACATGCGAAAAGTGGCGCGCGAATTGAACTGGTCACCCGCGCATGATTTTGCGCGCGGCCTGCGCCGGACGGTCCAATGGTATCTGGACAATCCCGAATGGGTATGGCGCGCCACCAGCGGAGCCTATCGCAATTGGGTCGCTCGACAGTACATGCCATGAAACTGCTCCTGCTGGGTGCCGCGGGCCAGATGGGGCAGGCATTGCTCCCTGCACTGCGCCGCCTGGGCGACCTGACGGCACTGGGCCGGGCGCAGGCGGACCTGACGCAGATTCAGGCCTTGCGCGATGTCGTCGACGCTATTGCTCCCGACGTCATCGTGAACGCGGCCGCTTATACCGCGGTGGACCGGGCGGAGCACCAACAGGCCCTGGCCCGGCAAATCAACGCCGAGGCGGTCGCCGTACTGGCCGATATCGCGCGTGAGCGCGATGCGCTGCTGGTGCACTATTCCAGCGACTACGTGTTCGACGGCCGCAAGGCCGGGGCTTATGTCGAGAGCGACGCCGCACATCCCCTCAACGTCTACGGACAGACCAAACTGGCAGGCGACAACGCCGTACGCGAAAGCGGCTGCCGCGCGCTGGTACTGCGCACGAGTTGGGTGTATGCCACGCATGGCGAGAATTTCGTCAGGACGGTGCTGAAACTGGCCGCCACGCAAAATACCTTGCGCATGGTGTCGGACCAGGTGGGCGCGCCTGTCTCGGCCGATCGTCTGGCCGCAGTCAGCGTGCAAGCCATCGTTGCCCACCAAGCCGGGCTTCTGGCCTCAGGGCTGTATCACCTCGCGCCGACCGGCGCGGTCGACCGGCATGGGCTGGCCTGCCACATTGTCGAACGCGCACGTGCCCATGATCCCGCGCTTGGCCTACGGCTGGAAAACATCGAGGCCATCCCCACCCCGGACGATCCCGCTCTGGCACGCAGGCCACGCAACAGCCGCCTGGACAGCAGCGCGCTTTCTCGGGCCCTGGGCATTGCATTGCCCGATTGGCGTGAGGACCTGGATGCCGCAATACAAACATTGATGCGGTCTAACCTCCGGTAGGTTGCTTGGGGCCGGCGTTCGCCGGCCCCAAGCAACCCTTACGCCACGGGCACGGGCCGCCCGAAGAACGGATAGCTCGGATCGTTGTAGCCATGCGAAGACGCATGGCCCGGCACCACCCAACCATTGACCATGGCCTCCTCCTGCGGCGAAATCGCCACGTCCAACGCACCGTAGTAATCCTCCATCTGGCCCAGGGTACGCGGCCCGGCGATGACGGCGCTGACGATCGGATTGGCCAGTACCCACGCCGTCGCGAAATGGCCAGGCAGCACGCCGCGATCCCTGCAGTAATCGACAAGTTGGCCCGCGATCAACAGCGATTCCTCGCGGAACTCGGTATCCAGGATGCGCTTGTCACCGCGGCCGGCACGGGTATCGGCTGCCGGTGCCTGGCCCGGCAGATACTTGCCCGTCAGCACCCCGCGCGCGATCGGACTGTAGGGCACCACGCCCAGGCCGTAATGCGCACAGGCAGGCAGAATCTCGATTTCGGGATTGCGGTTGAGCATGTTGTAGTAAGGCTGGCAGACGACCGGCTTGGGCACACCCAGTCGTTCGCACAGGCGCACGATTTCGGCAATGCGCCAGCCGCGGAAGTTGGATACGCCGAAGCTGCGCAGCTTGCCCGCGCGGATCAGGTCACCCAGCGTCCACACGGCCTCCTCCAGGTTCTCCTGGTGGAAATCGCGATGCAGGTAAAGGATGTCCATGTAATCGGTGCCCATGCGCTTCAGACTGCCCTCGACGCCCTGCGTCAGCCACTGGCGCGAGTAGTGCGAATGATTGGGCGCCTTGTCGAAGACATTGCCGATTTTGCTGGCCAGCACCCACTCGTGCCGCTGGCCCGCCAGCAACTGTCCCACCACTTCTTCCGACCGCCCCTGGTTGTAGACATCGGCGGTGTCGATGAAATTAAGGCCGTGGTCGCGTGCCGAGGCGACGATCGCGCGGGCCTCGTCGAACGGCGTCTGCTCCCCGAACATCATGGTGCCCAGGCAAAGCGCGGAAACCTGCAGATTGCTGCTGCCAAGTCGGCGGTATTTCATGGAGAATCGTCCTTTTGCATGGTGGGCCGGCGAATGAGAAGAGCGCTGCCATGCAGCATACGCCTGTCGGCAGGCCTGCCGCATGCGGCTGCGCTACAGTGGACGCTGATAGGGCTTTCCCGCTTTTTTCCAAAACATGAAATTCACCCCCGCGACCATTCCCGGCATCCTGATCACCGAACCTGTGGTACACGAGGATGCACGAGGGTATTTCTACGAGAGTTTCCGCCTGGCGGCACTGGAAGAAGTGGTCGGCCGACCGTTGCGCTTCGTGCAGGAAAACCAGTCGCGCTCTTCGCGCAATGTACTGCGGGGCCTGCACTACCAGATCCAACGCCCCCAAGCCAAGCTGGTTCGCGTAGTGGCGGGGGAAATCTTCGATGTGGCGGTCGACCTGCGGCGCGGCTCTCCCACATTCGGTCAATGGGCGGGCGGCGTGCTGTCCGCGGAAAACCGGCGCCAGATGTGGATACCCGAGGGTTTTGCGCACGGTTTGCTGGTGCTCTCGGACTGCGCCGAGGTGCTCTACAAGGTCACCGAATACTACGCACCGGAGTACGACCGGGGCCTGTTGTGGAATGATCCCGCGATCGGTGTGCGATGGCCATTGGAGGGGCCCCCGCAATTGTCGGCAAGAGACAAGGCGGCCCCGACGTTGGCGGAAGCCGAAACCTACTGATCGCGCCCCCGGTCCGACAAACGCCGGCCCACCTGGCAGATACAAAAAGGCGCGGACGAAACCGCGCCGATCCGATGCAGCGCGCGAAACGCCGGAATCAGTTGACGCCGGCGGCGTGGGCCTGTTCGTCGGCGTGGTACGAAGACCGTACCATGGCCCCCACGGCCGCGTGCGAGAAGCCCATGGCATAGGCCTCGCGCTCGAACATCGCGAAAGTGTCGGGATGGACGTAGCGCAGCACCGGCAGGTGGTGCTCGGACGGCTGGAGGTACTGGCCGATGGTGATCATGTCGACGTTGTGTGCGCGCATGTCGCGCATCACCTGCAGGATTTCCTCGTCCGTCTCGCCCAGGCCCAGCATCAGGCCCGACTTGGTCGGCACCTCGGGATGCAGCTGCTTGAACTCGGCCAGCAGCTTCAGCGAGTGCATGTAGTCGGAACCCGGACGGGCCTGCTTGTACAGGCGCGGCACGGTCTCCAGGTTGTGGTTCATCACGTCCGGCGGACCGCTGTTCAGGATGGCCAGCGCGCGGTCCAGGCGGCCGCGGAAATCGGGGACCAGCACTTCGATGCGGGTGGAAGGCGACTGTTCGCGGATCTGCGTGATGCAATCGACGAAGTGCGCCGCGCCGCCGTCGCGCAGGTCGTCGCGGTCGACCGAGGTGATGACCACGTACGACAGCTTCAATGCGGCGATGGTGCGCGCCAGGTTGGCGGGCTCGTTGGCGTCCAGCGGGTCGGGGCGGCCATGGCCCACGTCACAGAACGGGCAGCGGCGGGTGCACTTGTCGCCCATGATCATGAACGTGGCAGTGCCCTTGCCGAAGCACTCGCCGATGTTCGGACACGAGGCTTCCTCGCAAACCGTATGCAGGTTGTGCTCGCGCAGGATGCGCTTGATGTCGTAGAACCGCGATCCCGGCGAGGCCGCGCGCACGCGGATCCATTCGGGTTTCTTCAGGCGCTCGGCCGGCACGATCTTGATGGGAATGCGCGCGGTCTTGGCCTGGGACTTCTGCTTCTGGGTCGCGTCGTAGGCGGCGGGCGCGGCGGCCTGCGGGTCTACGGAAGTGGGGGATTCGCCAGTCGTGGACATTGGGTACCTTCGGGGCGAAGGCGGGAGCGCCTGCGCCTGCGTGCAAAAAAGCTAGTGTACAGGGTCTTCCCGGAGGTGCCCCCCCGGGCCGCCGTTCTTCAAACCGGGGACGGGTGGGGTCTTGGGGATTGTCTCGTTGCTGTCGGGGATGTGGGTTCTTTAGCGCGATCAGAAACAAATTCATCCGGGCGGCGCGCGTTTCAGGTTCTCGATGTAGCGGATGCCCATGACTTTCAGCACGAGGTTGCGGACGGCCTTGCTGATGGGGTACCAGATGCCGGCGGCGCGTTCCGAACCGAAGAAGAGGTAGCTGGCGCGGTTGAAAAGGCCCGAAGGCGTGCTCAGCAGGGTCAGGACGCGGATGGCGTCGGGGCCATAGTGGAGGCGGCCGCCCAGTTTCACCACCATGCCCTGATCGATGTCCAGGCCGGCGGCGGTGATTTCGTCCATCAGCGGGCCGGGCTGGCGGGCGTCGACCAGGTGCAGGCGGCCCGCCGCCTCGCGGACACGGACGTATTTGCAATAGGTGCGGCACAGCGGGCATTCGCCGTCGTAGACCAGCCAGATGTCGCCGTCGTCCGGTTGCGTCTTCATGAGGAGGCTCCAGAAGCGGCCAGCGGCCGCGCTTGGTGATAGCGTACGTCAGGGGCGCCGCACCGCCTACCCGCACAAGCCTTCGCCGGAAATCCGCGGCGTCACGCGCCGGGCCACGCTGGCGCCGACCTCGGCCAGGTCGGCGCGCACGCCGCACGAAGCCATGTCCACGGTACGCAGCCCTTCGTAGCCACAAGGATTGATGCCCAGAAAGGGCGCCAGATCCATGTCCACGTTGATCGACAGACCGTGGTAAGCATGTCCGTTGCGCACCTTGATGCCCAGGGCGGCGATCTTGGCCAGTTCGGCGCCGCCTTGCGGATCGGGTACGTAGACGCCGGGCGCGCCCGGCTTCCTGCAGGCGCCCCGCACGCCGAACTCGCGCAGCGTGCCGATGACGGCCTCTTCCAGCAGGGACACGTATTCGCGCACGTACAGGCGCGCGCGGCGCAGGTCCAGCAGCACGTAGGCCACCAGTTGGCCGGGCCCGTGGTAGGTGATCTGCCCGCCGCGGTCGCAATGCACCACGGGAATGCCGTTGGCCTTCAGCAGGTGGGTTTCCAGGCCGGCCTGGCCCAGCGTATAGACCGGCGAGTGCTCGCACAGCCAGATCTGGTCTTCGGAATCGGAGGCGCGTTCCTCGGTGTAGTCGCGCATGGCGCGCCACACCGGCAGGTAGTCGGCCGGACGGTCCAGCCACTTGGTGACGGCTTGCACGGACCCTGCACGCCTACAGGACGATGGACACCATCGGATGGCCATGCAGCGCGCGGTACAGCCCGTCGAGCTGCTCGCGCGAGGTGGCGCGCACGGTGAACGTCAGGCCCAGGTAGTTGCCGCCCTTGCTGGGGCGCATCTCGACGGAGGAAGCGTCGAAGCCAGGGTCGAACTGCAGCACGACTTCGGTCAGCCGCTGCGCGAAATCCGGGTGCTGCTTGCCCATCACCTTGATGGGAAAGTTGGACGGATATTCGATCAGCGATTCTTCGGGCGGGATATTCATCGTTGCTTCAGCCTGGCAGGGCCGCCTGGCCGGGCCGGGGAAAGTCCCGGCGGCGAACGGCGGCGCGGGCCGCACGGAACGGCCCGGTGCGAAACGCACGCGAGGGCCTAGAGCGCGGCGATGCGGGCATCATAACCCGCACGCAACCTGGCAAAAACAGGGCCGGGCTTGCCATCGCCCACGGGCTTGCCGTCCAGCATCAGCAATGGCTGCACTTCCCGGGCCGCCGAGGTCACCAGCAACTCGTCGGCCGCCAGCACTTCCTGGCGCGAGAGCCGGCGCGCCTCGAACGGCACGCCGGCTTCCTGCGCCAATTCGGCCAGAAGGCCGTAGCGAATGCCTTCCAGGATGAGGTTGTCGCGCGGCGGCGCCAGCAGCGTGCCGCCGGACACCACCCAGATATTGGACGACGACCCCTCGGTCAGCCAGCCGTCGCGGAACTGCACGACCTCGTCCACGCCGGCCTCCAGCGCCTGCTGCTTGGCCAGCACATTGCCCAGCAGCGAAATCGACTTGATCTCGCAATGCAGCCAGCGTTCATCGGCGATGGTGATGGCGGTCATGCCCCGGGCGAGCGACTCGGGCGTGGGCGGGGTGAACGGCGTGGCCATGCCGAACACCGTGGGCGCGATGGAGGCGGCGGGAAAGCCGTGGTCACGCCTGGCCACGCCGCGCGTGACCTGCAGGTAGACGATGCAATACGGCTCGGGGCAACGCGCCGCCAGTTCCCGGACCAGGTCCGCCCAGCCGGCGCGGTCCATGGGCGGCGCGATGCGCAGCGCGGCCAGGCTGCGTTGCAGGCGGTCCAGGTGGCCGTCGACGCGGAACGGTTTGCCTTGGTAAACGGGGACGACGTCGTAGATGCCGTCGCCGAAGATGAACCCGCGATCCAGGACGGAGATCTTCGCCTCGTCCACGCGCATGAATTCACCATTGAGATACACCTGGCTGTCGCCCGGCATGCCCGCGATCATGGAACCGCTCCCGTGGAAAAGCCACCGTGCCGCTTCAAGGCAAGCCGGGCGCATTACCCCCCGGCCGCCCTGCTCCGCGGGCGTTTACTGGAACCAGCGCTTGACCATGTCGCCCATGCGGCCGAAAAAGCCGGCGCGTTCGACGTCTTCCTGGGCCACCAGCGGTTCGGTGCGCAGCGTCTTGCCATCCAGCGTGAGCTGCACGGTGCCCACCTGCTGACCCTTGGTGATGGGCGCGACCAGCGGATCGGTGCGCTGCGCCACGGGCTTGATCTCGGCGCCCTTGCCGCGTGGCACGGCCAGCCACACCGCGCTGGGCGGCCCCAGCTTGACGGTCTCGGCCTTGCCTTCCCAGACGCGCGCTTCCAGGCCAGGCTGGTTCTGGCCGTACAGCTTGACCGTGTCGAAGTTCTGGAAGCTCCAGTTCAGCAGTTTCAGGCTTTCTTCGGCGCGCGTGGCTTCGCTGTCGGCGCCGACCAGCACGGTGAGGATGCGGCGGTCGCCGCGCATGGCGGTGGTGACCAGGCAGTAACCGGCCGAATCGGTATGGCCCGTCTTCATGCCATCGACCGAGGGATCGGCCCACAGCAGGCGGTTGCGGTTGGGCTGCGTGATCTTGTTGTAGGTGTATTCCTTCTGCTTGTAGTAGTGGAAGAAATCCGGGTGATCGGAAATGAGGTGCGAAGCCAGCACCGCCAGGTCGCGCGCGGTGGTGACGTGCTGCGGGTCGGGCAGGCCCGTGGCGTTCATGAAGTGCGTGTTGCGCATGCCCAGGCGCTGCGCTTCCTGGTTCATCAGCGCGGCGAAGGCGGTCTCGCTGCCGCCGACGGCCTCGGCCAGCGCCACCGAGGCATCGTTGCCCGACTGCACGATCATGCCTTGGTTGAGCTCGTCGACCGTGACGGGCTTGCGCGGCTCGATGAACATCCGCGAACCGCCGGTGCGCCAGGCGTGTTCCGACACCGGCACCTGTTGCTGCAACGTCAGGCGCTTTTCTTCCAGCGCGTTGAACACGACATAGGCCGTCATGATCTTGGTCAGCGAGGCGGGCTCGACCTTCATGTCCGGATTGGACGAGGCCAGCGTCTGGCCGCTGTTGACGTCGACGGTGATCCAGGCCTTGGCCGCGATGGTGGGCGCGGGCACCGTGGCCAGGTCGCCGACCTGCGGCGCCGAGGGATCGGTGAAGGGCAGCGACGTGGGCGACGTTGCCTTGGAGGACGTGGCGGGCGGAGGATTGGCCGGCTGCTGTTGCTGCTGCGCGGCCACCGGCAATGCGGTGGCGAGCATGGCCGAGGCGATGGCGCCGGCCAGTGCGCGGCGCGCGAATGCAAAGGAAACAACGGCGGTCTGGGACGATTTTTTCATCGGCAACGATATCCGGAGGTGGAGCAGGCCTTGCGGCAAAGTGGCTGCAATTATGGCAGCCTATGCGATCGGCCTGGGGCTCAAATGTTCCCGGGCCCCGCAAAATACAACGCAATGTAGACGGAGCCCGCACGCGCCAAAGCCCTTGAAATGCAGGCCCGGCGCATGCTGCACCGCGATGCGTCAGGGTAACGCCACCTGCAGGCGCTCGGCCACCAGACGGCGCAGCAACAGCAGCTTGCCATGGAAGAAATGCGACGCGTCCGGCACCACCACGATGGCCAGATTGCGCGCCCGCGCCCAGTCCATGGTCTCGGCCAGCGGCACGACTTCGTCCTGCTCGCCGTGCACCATCAGCGTGTCTTCGGGCACCTTCAGATCGGCGGGCTGGAAGCGCTGCACCGCGGCGCCCATCAGCATCAGCGCGGCGGGCAGATGCGTATCGCCAGCCTGCGCCAGGCCGGCATGCACGCCCGCGGCCACGGCCGTGCCGAACGAGAAGCCGCCCAGCGCCCAGGGTGCCTGGACCAGTTCCGGGAAGCGCTCGCGCACCTGGGCCACCAGGCCCAGCATGTCCTGCGTCTCGCCGACAGCCTTGTCGAATTCGCCGGCCGATGCGCCCACGCCGCGGAAGTTGGGCCGCACGGCCAGCAGGCCGTGCTGCACGCAGGCACGCGCCAGCGTGGTGACGACCTTGTTGTCGCGCGCGCCGCCCTGCAGCGGATGCGGATGCAGGATGAGCGCCCAGCCGCGCGGCTGGCCTTCGGGCCAATCCAGCGCGCAGTCGATGCGCCCGGCGGCGCCAGTAAAACCTTCGATTTCGGTACGAGCAGACATGGGTGCGATGGGGGAGCTGGAAAAACGAAACGGCCGCCATGCGGCCGGGAAAGTATCAGCGAGGGCGGGCGCCGCCCGATGCCGCCGCGCCTGACGCGGCGGGCATGACCTGCGCCAGCCATTGCGCCAGTTCGTCGGCGGCCTCGTCGGTGGCCTGGCGCAGCGCCGTGGCGCCGCCCGCCGCATCCTGCGAGGCCGCGGGCACCGCGCGCTCGATGCGGCGCTGCGCCACGACCCGGCGGTCGGACAACAGCACGGCCTGCAAGGCCAACTGGCCGGTGCTGGCGCTGCCGTCGGGCTGGAAGACCTGCTCGAAGCGGGTCAGCGAAATCTGCAATTGCGGCACGCCTGTCACGCCTTCGGGCAACACGGCGCCTTGCCGCGACAGGCGCTCGGCCAGGCGCAGGCGCACCAGCTCGGACGGCGCCGCCGCCCAGCGGGCCTGCGCGTAGGCGCGCGGGCTGGCGCTGTCGCCGATGCGCCAGATCATGCCGACGTCGGCCAGCGTGGGCACGGCCGTGAACGACAGCGACAACGGCGCACGCGCGGCCAGCGTGGGCGCGGGGCGCAGGTCGGCGCCCAGGTCGTACAGGGTCGGCGTGGGGCCGGTCTTGCCCAGGCTGCAACCGCCCAGGACCAGCGCCACGGCCAGGATGGCGAGGGATCGTTTCATCTTCAGCATGGATGGCGGCATGGATAGTGTGCGTTGGAACGGCGGTGTCATTGCGGCCCCTGCCCGAAGCCGGCGAATCCCGGTTCGCCGGGGCCTGCCTGCACCGGCGGCGGGCCGAACAGGAACGACTGCGGCGTGTCGCCCACGCGGCGCAGCGCCGACTGCGCCGTGCGCGCTGCGCCGCTCACGCCGTTGGCCATGCGCGACAGCGCCGGCAGGGTGTCGTTGTCCAGGCGGGCGGCGGCCCAGGTGATCTGCTGCATGCTCTGCGTGGCCGCGGCCATCGGGCCGTTGGGTCCATCCAGGCGAGCCAGCGCCTGGCGGGCATCGAACATCAGGCCCTTGGCCTGCTCGGCCGCGCCCCGCATTTCGTCGGCGACGGAATCCAGGCGCCGCACCAGCGGGCCCAGGTCCTGGCTGGCCTGCTTGAATTGCGAGGACATATCGGCCGCGTTCTGCAGCATCGCGGTCATGGCCTGCACGTTCTGCTGGCTGAGCAACTGGCTGAGCTGCTGCGTGGCGCGGTCCACGTTCTCAAGGACCGCCGTGCCGCGCTGCTGCACACGGTCGAAAAAGCCCGGACGCAGCGGAATCGCGGCGGGATGGTCGGCCGAGGTGGCCAGCAGACGGGGCTGCGCCCCGTCATCGCGCAGTTCGACGTTGGCGCCGCCCGTGATGCCCTGCACGCCCAGCTCGGCCCAGGTGGATTCGGTGATGGGCGTGTTCGGCGCCACGCCGATGCGGATGCGCACCTGGCCGGGCCGCTCGGTATTGAGCGCCAGCGCCTGCACCTTGCCCACCGGCACGCCCTGGTAGCGCACGCTGGACTGCGCCGTCAGGCCGGTGACCGCCGTGGACGAGATGATTTCGTAAATGGCCTGCTGCGAGCGGTCGCGGCTCAGCCACACCGCCACCAATGCCGCCGCGGCCAGCAGCACAAGCGTGAACAACCCCGCCAGCAAGGCATGACTACGGTTTTCCATGACCCGCTTCCTTCGGTACCAGGTCTCCCAGCGCGCGGCGGCCCCGCTCGCCCAGGAAGAACTCGTGAATGAATGGATGATCGACCTGTACCACCTTGTCGATGGTGTCGCAGGCGATCACCCGTTTTTCGGCCAGCACGGCAATGCGCGAGGACAACGCCACCAGCGTATCCAGATCGTGCGTCACCATGACCACCGTGAAACCCAGTTGCGCATGCAGCGACCGGACCAGGGCGACGAATTCGTCGGAACGCAGCGGATCCAGGCCGGCCGTGGGCTCGTCCAGGAAGAGCAGCCCCGGATCCAGCGCCAGCGCGCGCGCCAGGGCCACGCGCTTGACCATGCCGCCCGACAGATCGGACGGGCGTTTGTCGGCGTCCCGGGCGGTCAGGCCCACCATGGCCAGCCGGCACATCACCACGTCGCAGATCAGGTCGGCGGGCAAGGCGCGCAGTTCGCGCAGCGGCAACGCCACATTGTCGAACACGGACAGCGCGGAGAACAATGCCCCTGCCTGGAACAACATGCCCCAATGCTGGGACAGGCTGCGGAACTCGGAGGACGACAGCTCGTGCAGGTCGCGGCCCAGCACCCGCACGCTGCCCGCGGCGGGCCGCTCCAGGCCGATGATCTGGCGCAGCAGCGTGGTCTTGCCGGAACCCGACCCGCCCACCAGCGACAGGATCTCGCCCGGCAGCACGGCCAGGTTCAGGTTCTCGTGCACGACGTGGTCGCCGAAGGCCGTGCGCAGGCCGTTGACGGCGATCACCGGCGCCTTCGTCATGGCGACGTCGGAATCCGGCATGGCGTTGGCCAGGGCGCCCATCAGATTCCCACCGAGCTGAAGACGATGGCGAACAGGGCATCCACCAGGATGACCGCGGTGATGGACGTGACCACCGACGTGGTCACGCCACGGCCCAGGCTTTCGGTGTTGGGCTCGATGCGCAGGCCGAAATGGCACGCGATCAGCGCGATCACGATGCCGAAGGTGGCGCCCTTGAGCAGCCCGATGCCGTAATTGGCCAGTGAAATGGCGCGCGACAGCCCGTCGATGAACCATTCCAGTGAAATACCCAGTTGCGCCTTCGCGGCCAGCATGCCGCCCAGGAGCGCCAGCGCGTCGGTCCAGAGCACCAGCAGCGGCATGACGACGGCCAGGGCCACCACGCGCGGCAGGATCAGCCGCTGGCCGTGCGCGATGCCCATGACGCTCATGGCGTCCAGCTCCTGCGTGACGCGCATCACGCCTATCTGCGCGGTGATGGCCGAGCCGGACCGGCCCGCCACCAGGATGGCGGCCAGCACCGGCCCCAGTTCGCGCACGATGGACACGCCCAGCAGTTGCACGATGAAGCGGTCGGCGCCGAAAGTGCGCAATTGCTGCGCCGACAGATACGACAGCACCACCCCGATCAGGAAACCGACCAGCGCGGTAATGCCCAGCGCCTGCGCCCCCATGCGATAGACCTGCGCGGAGATCTCGCGCCAGGGGCCGCGCAGGGGATGGCGCAACAGGCCGCCGACGTCCAGCACCAGCTGGCCCAGCATCGTCAATAGCGACCTGCCGTTGCGCAGGCCGTGGCCCAGGGCGTCGCCAATGCCGCGTATCCATTCGAGGCGGTCGTGCGGCGGCGGTTCAGGTGGGCGCATCTCGCCGCGGTTGGCGTTCAGGGCGTCGAACACGGCGCGCTGCCCCTCGGTGCCGCGCAGGCGGTCGGGCAGCTTGTAACCCCAGGCGTGCCAGATCAGGTGCGCGCCGATGGTGTCCAGGCGCTCGACGGCGCTCAGGTCCCAGCGCAGGCCGGCGTCCAGGCGCTCCAGCGCCTGGCGGCGGGCGGCGGCCACGCCGGGCTCGGCCAGGGCCTGCATGCTCCAGTCGCCCGCCAGATAGCAGGCGTCCCCATCTTGGCGGACGGGGGCCGGGGGGTGCGTGGCGGTCGAGACGGAACGGGGCATGGGCGGCCGGACGATGGCGGTTCCCCATGATAAACGCCATGGGATTAAGACACACTTATCCTCCGGTATGAATCGGCCCGCGCGCGGCGCCCCGTGCCCTACAATCGCCGCCATGTCAGTCCAAGCCTTCACCGCCGACCTGCCCGCGCCCGACGCGTTCGCGCGCACGCTGTCCGACCGCCTGCCCGCCTTCCGGCACGTCGAATGGCTGGACCGCATCGGCAACACCAACACCGACCTGCTGGCCCGCACGCGCAACGCCCCCTCGGGCGACAAGCCCTGGCTGCTGGGCGCGCACGTGCAGGAAAACGGCCGTGGCCGCGCTGGCCGTCCCTGGAAAAGCCGGCCCGGCGCCACGCTGGTGTTCTCGTGCGCCTTCGACGTGTACCTGCCGCCCGCCGCCCTGCCGGCCCTGTCGCCCCTGGCCGGCATGGCCATCTGCGAAGGCCTGCGCGGCCTGGCCGGCGCGGCCGCGCCGGACGTATGCGTCAAGTGGCCGAACGACGTGCTGTGGCGTGACGGCAAGCTGGTGGGCGTGCTGATCGAATCCTCGCGCAACGCCGGCGGCCCCGAGGCCGGCCACACCGTCATCGCGGGCGTGGGCGTGAACCTGCGCGATGCCGCCGAACTGTCGCGGGCGCTGGAGCGCCAGGTGGCCGACTGGTCGCAGATCGCCGAGGCCTCGGGCGTCACGGGCGTGGGCGCCGCAGACGTGGTGTGCGCCGTCGCCTGCGCCCTGCACGATACGTTTTCCCAGGCCGCCAGCCTGCTGGCGGGCGCCTTCCCCGCCCGCTACGCCCAGGTCGACGCGCTGGGCGGCCGCGCCGTCAACGTGCTGGACCAGGGCGCGGTGCTCAACAGCGGCGTGGCGCGGGGCGTCGATGCCCAGGGCCGCCTGCTGGTCGCCACGCCCACCGGCGTCCTGCCGATCACCGTCGGTGAAATCTCCATCCGGCCGCAAGCATGATCCTGCTCATCGACTCCGGCAACAGCCGCCTCAAGGTGGGCTGGTTCGATCCCTCGGACCCGCGGCGCGACGCCATCGTCACCGCGTTCGACAATCTCGATCCCGACGCGCTGCGCGACTGGCTGGCCGTCCAGCCGCAGTCGCCGCAACGCGCGGTCGGCGTCAACGTGGCAGGCCAGGCACGCGGCGCAGCCATCGCGGCGGCGCTGCCCGCGGGCTGCCCGGTCACCTGGCTGCACGCGCGACCGCGCGCCCTGGGCCTGATCAATGGCTACGCCCGCCCCGAACAGCTGGGCGCCGACCGCTGGGCCGCCATGCTGGGCGCGCACATGCGCCTGCCCCGGCCGCACCCGCCTTTCGTGCTGGCCTGCTTCGGCACGGCCACCACCATCGATACCGTCGGCGACGACGGCGTCTTTCCCGGCGGCCTGATCCTGCCCGGTCCGGCCATGATGCGCAACGCGCTGAACAAGGGTACGGCCAACCTGCCGCTGGCCGACGGACAGGTCAGCGCCTATCCCGTCGACACGCACCAGGCCATCGCCACCGGCATCGCCGCCGCGCAGGCCGGCGCCGTGGTGCGCCAGTGGCTGGCGGGCTGCGACCGCTACGGCAGCATGCCCGACATCTACGTGACGGGCGGGGGCTGGCCCGAGGTGCAGGCCGAGACCGAACGCCTGCTGGCCCAGGCCTGCTCGGCGCTGGGCCCCGCCCCCACGCCCGTCTACCTGGAAAGCCCCGTGCTGGACGGCCTGGCCGCCTGGGCGGCGGCGCCCGACGCCCCGTAGAGAACCGCCATGCGCATCCTGTTCGTGCTAATCCTGCTGGCCAATCTGTGGGCCTACGCCATGAGCCAGGGCTGGCTGGGCCAGCCGCCCAACGACGAGGGCCGCATGTCCGGTCGCCTGAACCAGGAACTGAACGCGGACCGCGTCACGGTACCGCCGCACGCCAGATAGGCGCGGCGCATCAGTCCGTCTGATAAATCAGCCTGGCCTTGGAAAAATCCCGGGCCCGCAGGTGCTCGCGCTTGATCCAGACGTAGTAATTGCCGTTGTAGTCCACGTCGCCATAGCTGACCACCTGCAACAGCATCACCCACTGCTGCGCACGCTTGCTCATCATTCTGACGAATTCCGGATACCGCGTGCCGTACGGCGGCTCGACGCCCGCCTCCATCGCGGCCAGTTCGATGGCCATGTCGTTCTGGATGTTGGCGGGCCAGCCGCCCAGGCGCGTGCCGAGCGCGGCCGCGCCGCCATCGGCCTCGACCCAGGCCTGGTGCGGATAGCGGCCCGCCATTGCATAGCGGCCCAGCACGGGGGCCGATCCGAAGTCGGGCACGGTGTAGGTGTAGACCGGCTTCAACATGGCCGAGGGCAGCCGGTCACGCAGCGGCGGTTCATCGGCATAGACGGCAGCGCCCATATCGGGCGGCGTCCGGCGGCGCAACGTGTCCGTCCCGCCGTCCAGATGCACGAGGCGAAACAGCGCGTTCCCCTCCTTGTCGTGTCCGTAGCCGGGCAGGAAGACCATGTCGTAGAACAGCAGCAGGCGCCCCGCGCGCGGAATGTCCGGGTCCAGCGGACCGGTGGCCGCGCACGCGGCCAGATCGACCTGCAGCAGGAATGCCAGGGGCGCCTCGCGCCGCGCCAACGGCTCTTTCACGGCAATCTGGCGCGTCAGGTAGTCGTCGCCCACGGCGGGCTGCGTGGCCTGCAACTGCCTGAGCACCTCGACTTCCTTGCGTCCCACGCTCGTGGGCGGACGCGTGGGCCAAGCCATGCCGTCCGGCAGGTCGGGATCGCCGCCCGCCTTGCTGGCGCCCACGGGAATATCGGCGTCGTCCGCGGACATATCCTGCAAGGCCACGCCAGGTTGCGCCAGGCCGGCCAGCCATTCGCGGTCGGCCCGGCCCACGCCGGCCGCGGCCAGCGAGGCGTCCAGGGCAGCCAAGGTAGGAATCGGGCCGGGCACTTTCGCGCGCATCGGGTCCGCCAACGAGGGCTGGGCGCGCAAAGGCCATGCCGGCGCCATCCCGGCCACCGCCATGCCCAACGCGCCCTTGACGAAACACCGACGGCCGGGCATGGCCGTCAGCGCCTGCAGGGGAAATGCTCGGCCAGGGCTTGCGCGACCAACGGCGCCGCGGGCGTCTTCAAGCGGTCGTCCGGCAGGCTGCCCAGCGTTTCCACCACCTTGGCGAAATCTTCCTGCCCCAGGCCATCGGCCTTGCACCAACGGGTGCCATGGGTATAGCTGGCCACGCCCAGCATGAAGGCCGCCGCGCGGCTGGACGACACCATCACCTGCAGCTCGGGGCGCTTCTCGTCATGGAACTCCGGCGCCA
Source organism: Bordetella ansorpii (assembly GCF_900078705.1). Lineage (GTDB taxonomy): Bacteria > Pseudomonadota > Gammaproteobacteria > Burkholderiales > Burkholderiaceae_B > Bordetella > Bordetella ansorpii_A. Next base: position 665,180 of record NZ_FKIF01000002.1, on the reverse strand, counting down.
GCGAGCCATCGATGCCCGCCATGATCAGTTGTTCGCCGGTCAATTGCCAATCGGCCGAAGGCGCCGCCGCCGCCACGCCCGGAACCAGTACCGCAAACGCCAGAACCCACATCTTTCTGGAAATCACGCGCATCTCCTGGACAACCTGCATCGTCGCAGGCAACGGGACAGGTCCGCTGCCCGACCTGTCGAGACGGGCCCATTGCAGCCCGGCCTGGCGGTCGGTTCGATAGTAGCCCAGCCCTGACAACGGTCCGTTCTCCTGCCGGCCGGTTCTCTCGCCAGCGCGGGACGCGGATACGGTGACCGCCAGCAAAACGCGGGGGGCGCAGTCCTGTCGATGCGCCGCCACAGCGCGCGCCTGCCGCGGCCATGCCCCATGCGGGCACGGTGGCGCCGTGCCGGCTAGCGCGGCGCGAACCAGTCCTGAAGCGCTTGCATCGTGCGTTGGGTGGCCCCGGCATGCGCCTGCGTCCAGGCCTGCGCCGCGGCCTGCATCGCCTGGCGGCGCGGCGTATCGGCCAGCAGGGCCAGTGCCATGTCGACCGCCTCGTCGGCATCCTGCGCGCGCAAGGCGGCGCCCGCGGCCAGCGCATCCTCGACCGCCTGCGCGAAGTTGCGCGTATGCGGGCCCACGATGGCCGGCGTGCCCGCCGCGCAGGCCTCGATCAGGTTCTGGCCGCCCAGCGGCGCGAAGCTGCCCGCCACCACGGCCACGTCCGCAGCCGCGTAGTAGAACGCCATCTCGCCCAGCGAATCGCCCAGCAGCACGGCGGTGTTCGCGTCGGGCGGCGAACCGCCCGCCGACCGGCGCACCGTGGCCAGGCCGGCCGCGCTCGACTGCGCGTATGCCGCGTCGAAGCGCTGTGGATGGCGCGGGATCAGCAGGTACAGCGGCTGAGGGTGCGCGGCGTCCCGGCGTGCCAGCAAGGCCTGGATGAACAGCGCGTCCTCGCCTTCGCGCGTGCTGGCCAGGGCGATCACGGGCCGATTCAGCGCCTGGCGCCAGGCCTGGCCGGCGGCCACCTGTGCGGCGGGCAAGGCCAGGTCGAATTTCAGGTTGCCGGTCACCGTGGCGGCCGGCGCGCCGGCCTGGCGCAGGCGCCGCGCATCGTCCTCGGTCTGGGCCAGCACCCGGTCCAGTCCCGCCAGGGCCTGGCGCAGCGCGCGGCCCAGCCAGCGGGCCCGCCGCAACGACGACGCCGAGAAGCGCGCGCTGACCAGCGCCATGGGCACCTTGCGCGCCCGCGCCGCCGCCAGCAGATTGGGCCACACCTCGCGTTCGATCAGCAGGCCGCAACGCGGCGCGTAGCGGTTCAGGAAGCGGGCGACGGAACCGGGCAGGTCATACGGTAGCCAAGCCTGGCGCAACTGGCCCGCCGCCAACGCGTCGGCGAACAGGCGCGCGCCCTCGGCACGGCCGGTGGCGGTGGCGTGGGTAAGCAATACGGGCAGACCGCGTTGCAGCAGCGCCTGCACCAGCGGCTGGGCCGCGCGGGTTTCGCCCAGGCTGACGGCATGCACCCAGACGGGCGTGGCGAACGATGCGCAGGCCGGCGATGCGGCGGCATCCTCGCCGCCGAAACGGCCCGCCGACAGAATGCCCCACTGGCCGCCCGCGCGCCGTGCGCGGCGCCACATCAGCAGCCAAAGCAGCGGCGCCACCAGGCGCAACACCAACGTGTAGACGCCGCGTCCCATGTCAGCGCCCCCGGACGAGCGCCGCCAGGCGGCGCGGCAGGCACCCGCGAGCCGTCATCTCAAACCGCCCCCAAGGCCTGTTCCACCGACGCCATCACCGCCTCGCGCGAGGGCGAGGCGCCGCGATCGCCCAGGCTGGCCGTATAGTTCGACCCCACCAGCGGCGTGCGTACCGGCGTGGATGCGCGATAGATGCCGATGGTCGGGCGCCCCAGCGCCGCGGCCAGGTGCGTCAGGCCGCTGTCCAGGCCGACCATCATGCGCGAGCCGGCCAGCAGCCGCGCCACCGACGTCAGGTCCATGCGCGGCATCACCTCGACGCCGTCCATGCCGGCCACCAGCAGGCGGGCGCGGTGCGCCTCCTGCTCGTTGCCCGCCAGCAGGCGCAACGTGCAGCCCGCGTCGCGCAGGCGGCGGAACACCGCGCGCCAGTCCTCCTCGGGCCACAGTTTGTCGTCGCGGCTGGCCGACGGCATGATCACCGCATAGCCGGGATCGCGGCTGCCCAGATGCACGCGGCCACCCGCGGCCTCCACCCCGGCGTCCTGCTGGGCCTGGGCCGCCTGGCGCGCGAACTGCTCCAGACCGAAGTCAGGCTTGCCGGTGGGCTCGTAGCCCAGGGCCAGCCCGGCCAGCTTGCGCTGGCGCAGCACGGCGGGCTGCCAGAATTCCACACGGTGGCGCACGTTGTAGAACAGCGATGCCAGGGGTTCGCGCGCCGACCGCCAGTCCAGGCCGTGGCGCACGCCCTGCGTCTGGCGCACCAGCCAGGCGGACTTCAACAGCGCCTGCATGTCCAGCACGATGTCATAGGTTTCGGCGCGCAGCCGCTGGGCCAGCGCGCGGCGTTCGGCACGCACCTTTTCCGACCACCAGGCCTTGCGCCAGCGGCGGTGCGCCACGCGGATGACCTCGTTCACGGCGGGATGCCAGGCGGGAATTTCGGCGAACGCTTCCTCCACGATCCAGTCGATCCGGGCATCCGGCACATGGCGCGCAATGTCGGAGATGGCCGGCAGCATATGCACCAGGTCTCCGAGCGAAGAGGTGCGGACGATGAGAATGCGAAGGGGCATCGAGGGAAGACGGTGCGATAAATTTCAGCGAATGTACAACAAGACATGCATCGCCGTGCCGGCCCGGCGACATCCACACGCTAAAATCCGGGGTTCAAGGCGGGGCCTTGCCGCGCTCGCCTCCCGCCTGCGGCGCGCCGCCCTGGCCTGAAACAATTTCCCTGCACACATGAAAATTCTCACGGTATTCGGTACGCGTCCGGAAGCGATCAAGATGGCGCCGGTGGTCCACGCGTTGGCCCAGGACACCGGCATCGAGGCCAAGGTTTGCGTCACCGCCCAGCACCGCGAGATGCTCGATCAGGTCCTGGACCTGTTCGAAATCAAGCCGGACTACGACCTGAACATCATGAAGCCGGGCCAGGACATGACGGACGTCACCTGTTCCATCCTGAACGGCATGCGCGGCGTGTTTGCCGAGTTCCGCCCCGATTGCGTGCTGGTCCACGGCGATACGGCCACCACCCTGGCCACCACCCTGGCCTCGTATTACCAGAAGGTCGCGGTCGGCCACGTCGAAGCCGGGCTGCGCACGGGCGACCTCTACTCCCCCTGGCCCGAAGAGGCCAACCGCAAGCTCACCGGCGCGCTGGCGCGGCTGCATTTCGCCCCCACCGACACCTCGCGGCAGAACCTGCTGCGCGAGGGCATCGCCGATACCGATGTCGCCGTCACCGGCAACACCGTCATCGATGCCCTGATCTGGGTCAAACAGAAGCTGGATACCGATACGGCCCTGCGCGATCGCCTGGCCACGCAATTCCCCTACCTGGACGCAAACCGCCGCGTGGTGTTGATCACGGGCCATCGCCGTGAAAGCTTCGGCGCCGGCTTCGAACGCATCTGCCAGGCCATCGCCCAGTCCGCCGCACAGTTCCCCGACGCCGATTTCGTCTATCCCGTGCACCTGAATCCGAACGTGCGCGAGCCGGTGAACCGCCTGCTGAAGGGCCTGAAGAACGTCCACCTGGTCGAACCGCTGGACTACCTGCCGTTCGTGTACCTGATGGACCGCTCGCACATCATCCTGACCGACTCCGGCGGCATCCAGGAAGAAGCGCCCTCGCTGGGCAAGCCGGTGCTGGTCATGCGCGACACCACCGAACGTCCCGAAGCGGTCGCGGCGGGCACGGTGCGCCTGGTGGGCACGGACGTGGACGTCATCACGTCGCAGGTCGCCCTGCTGCTGACGGACGAAGACGAATACCGCCGCATGAGCGTGGCGCACAATCCCTACGGCGACGGCCAGGCCAGCGCCCGCATCCTCGAACGCCTGCATCAGACGTTCCAGGCCGCCACGACGCGCCGCTGACGGACCACCCTTAACGAGCGTCCCGGGCAATGCGCAACAGGTATTGTCCGTATGAACTCTTGTCTATCCTGCCGGCAAGCGCCAACAGCGCCGGCTGGTCGATCCAGTGCTGGCGCCACGCGATTTCCTCGATGCAGGCAATCTTCATGCCCTGGCGGCGCTCGATGGTGGCCACAAAGTTGGCGGCGTCCAGCAGGCCGTCGGGCGTGCCGGAATCCAGCCAGGCATAACCACGGCCAAGTTGCTCGACATAGAGCTGGCCCATCTCCATGTAGCGCCTGTTGATGTCGGTAATCTCCAGTTCGCCACGAGCGGACGGGCGCAAGCCGCGTGCGATGTCCACCACCTGCCTGTCGTAGAAGTACAGTCCCGTCACGGCAAGGTCCGACCGAGGCTCGGCAGGCTTTTCTTCCAGACTGATCGCCTTGCCGTCGGCGTCGATCTCGACCACGCCGAAAGGCCGGGCATCCGGCACCTGGTAGCTGAAGACCGTCGCACCGGTACTGCGTGCATGGGCACGACCCAGCAGTTGCGACAGCCCTGCGCCATAGAAGACGTTGTCGCCCAGGATCATTGCCACGTCGCTGTCGCCGATGAAATCGGCCCCCACGATGAACGCATCCGCCAGGCCGCGGGGCTCGGATTGCTCCGCGTAGGCCAGGCGCAATCCGATCTCGCTGCCATCACCCAGCAAGCTGCGGAATCTAGGCAGGTCCTGTGGCGTGGAAATCAGCAGAATGTCCTGGATGCCAGCCAGCATCAGCACCGACAGCGGGTAATACACCATCGGCTTATCGTAGACGGGAAGCAGTTGCTTGCTGGCGCTGCGCGTCATCGGATACAGGCGAGTTCCGCTGCCGCCCGCGAGAATAATGGCCTTACGCATAGAGTCTCCTTCACGTGTGGGCCCGGCGGCGTGTCACTGGCCCCGCAGATTGATCGCATTGCCCGCGTCGTCATGGATATAGCCAACGCTGACCGCCCCGCCAGGCTCGCCGTCGGCGGCGATGATGATATCCAGCGCCGCCAGCCCCGCGCCGGGCACTGAAACCGGCACGGCGGCGACGCGCTCGCCCAACTGGGCCTGCATCGTCCGCAGCACCTTGCCCTGGGCGTCACGCAGGACAAGATCGAGGTGCACGGCCTGATGCGGCGCATTGCTGAACTTGGGCGCCATCGGTTCACGCATTAAGAAAAACGACAGATCGCCTCGCACGTCGCCTTCGACCACTGCGCGCAACCGATAGCACGATTTGGTGGCCATGGGCAGCAGCACTCGCCGTGGCATGATCTGAGCATCGGTCACGGACTGAGCACAATCCGTCAGCACGGGCTCGGGAACCGATTGCCAGTGCAGACGGGGCGCATGGCGCAGATAAGTTGTCGCTGCGGCCCACGCCGTGCCCAGGCCCAGCAGGGCAATGCCGATGGCGGCAACGAGGCTGGTCGCGCCGATGAGTTCCATGCGGCGCGAGGCGCGGTCACGAGGCACGGCCCAGCCTGCGGCGGCGACGCACAGCGCCGGCGCGATCAGTACGCTGTAGCGCGGCTGCACCTCGCCCAACAACACGATGTACAGCATGAATGCCACCGCGATGGCAACGCTGGCGCGTCCCAGCGGGTGCCTGACCAGACGCAACGCGCCGGTCCCGGCCGCCAGAAAGAAGAAGGCCACCATGCCGCGCATCGCGCCGGACCAGAACGGCACATAGGTCAACATCGGCGCCTTGAGCCAGGCCATCGGCACATCGTCGGGATTGCCCCCCGTCGGCAAGGCCGTGGAAAACATGTAATAGCCATCGCCGCCGAACAGGACTCGGAGCTTGTCGAGCCAAAAAAGCGGAGCTGCATGGACGGACAGCAGATCCTGCGCGATCACGCCTGCCATGAGGCTGCCTCGTTCCAAGACGGGAACCAGCGGCAGCACATACTGGTGCCAGGTGTAGGTCTCGAACCAGCCCCGCGGCCCCGTCAGGCCATTGCCGACGATGGATGCCAGCACACCATTGGTCTGCAACGTGGTCAATCCGAACCATGCGGGCAGACTGCCACCGGCATAGACGGCCAGTGCCGTGCCGAGGCTGGCGGCCAGCAGTTTTGCACGCGAGGCCCGCTCGGCGCCCAGCGTGATGAAAAGCATCGCCACAACAAGAATGGGCCCGACGCTTCTCAGCAAATCCAGGGCCAGCACGAGACACGCCACGGCAATGATGGCGCCATACCGGCCGCTATCCTCCCGCTGCAGGCTGGCCACCGCCAGTCCCAGGCAAACCAGCGCCGTCACCGCGAAATTGTCGGAGACGACCAGGCTTGTCGAAAACCAGAACTCGGGATAGAGCGCCAACGCCGCCGCGGCCAGCACCCCCGCGCGTCGGCCGAGGGCCTGGCGCACGCCGCGATAAAGTAACGCGACCGCGATGAGGTGCGCCAGGGCATTGGCTATCTTGAATGCGAGATACGAACCGCCCCCGCTTACCCAGCCGATTGGCAAGGAATACAGCAAGGAGCGCCGCCAATACGTGGCGAAACCCGGCAGGTATTCGCCTGTGCATTGCCGCGTCCAATCCTGCAACGAGGTCCAGTCCCGCACATAATCACTGCCGCAGCGAAAATAGACACCGAAATCGCTGACCTGGTGGCTGCTGTAATAAAAGGTCCACCCCCCGAGCGCGACGGCGAACAGCGCGAACAGGATGCGATCGGCAGCCGGCCAGCGCGACAGCCACGCGACGGCGGCAAAGGTCACACCCGCCGCCACGAACCCCATGGCGCCCGGCACCCCGGACGTCACGGCCAGGCCCGCGACCAGCAAGGCCGCCCCCAGCAGCAGCCCATCGAGCACCGAACGGGAACAAGACGCGATGATCATTCGTAAGGCCGGATCTGATCAGGACTGGCCGCGGACGGTGGCGAGAAAATCATCGTAATTGCGGATGTAGTCGCTTTCCTCGTACTTTTCCGAGGCCAGCACCAGGCAGACGGAACCCGGCTGGAAACGCACCTGTGCCGCCCAGATCATGGGAGGCACGTGCAATCCCACCCAGGGATCGCTCAGGGGCACCAGTCGCTGCGAACGGCCATCGTCGACTTCAACCTCGAAGCCCCCCGCCACGCAGATCAACAGCTGATGCAGCTCGCGGTGCGCATGCGCGCCGCGGCTTTCGCCAGGCTCGATGCCATAGAGATAGAACACGCGCCGCATCTCGAAAGGCACGTGGCGGTTCCCTTCCATGAAGGTAAGGCTGCCCCGAGGATCGACGATCCTGGGAAATGAAATCAACGTGCAATCGTCAATCGAGGCGAGCGTCATGGTTTTTCTTGAACAAGGCCCTGGTAAGCAGATACATGATCGGCACCGAAACGGGAATCACGACCAGCGGCGCAAGAAATGCGGGGGCGCCCAGTTTATCCACCAACAACCACAGCAAACAAATTCCCAGCACATAATTCGTCGCGTATATCAGCGGATAGCCCGCGGCCGTCTTCAGACTTGGCGCCTCGCGAAATACCCACCGGGAGTTCAGCAGGTACCCCAGCAGGATGCCCGCGAGGAACGATACGGAATACGCCCAGCCGTAGGGAATCACCCACAGCAGGGCCACATACAGCAGATACGTCGCGCCGGTATTGATGGCGCCCGCGGCCACGAAACGCGGAAAGGCCATGTCACCAGACTTCGTCGATGACCGTTTCCGGCCGTTTGTTGGTTTCTTCGAAAATGCGCCAGATATATTCGCCGATGATGCCCAGCATCACAAGGATCAGTCCCAGCAGGAAGGTGATAAGGGCGACGACCGTCGCGAACCCCTGGATCGGTATGCGGTTCAATATGGCACTGGCCACCACCACCCCGCCATACAGAAAGCTGCAAAAGGCAACCACGGCCCCGACGCCGGAGATCGCCCGGATAGGGGTGATCGAGAATCCCAGCATCACGTCGAGGAATGCGCGGAATTTCTTGGCGAACGTCCAACCGGACTTGCCATGCTCTCGCGCCGGCCGGTGATAACGGATGACCTCGGGTTGGTAGCCCAGCCAATAGGCGAGCAGCGGCGTGAACACGCTCTTGGAACTGTTGACCAGATGCGGCAGGAATGCCTTGTCCAGCAACGCCATGTCGTATCCGCCCTCGGGATAATCGCGGATGACCAGCATCCGCAGCAGCTTGTAGTACAGGCGGGAATAGATTTTCGATACCAGCGGGTCGTCCCGGGTGCTGCGCTCGCAGATCACGTACTTGGCGCCGGCCAGCCAACGGTCCACCATCTCGAGCACCAGGCTGGGCGGGTCCTGCAGGTCAGCGGCCATCGTGATGAAGGCGTCGCCCGTGACGAAACGGTAACCCGTCTTCGAACAATGCACCGCGCCGAAATTGCGCGTCAGCTTGACCACGCGCGTACCGGGCCGGCGCTGCCGGAATTCCAGCAGGCGCTTGAGCGATTCGTCCTTCGAACCATCGTCGACGAAAATCAGTTCGAGATCGACGCCGCGCGTAGCCAGTTGCTCTTCGACCCCGCACAGCGCGTCGAACAACCCAGGTAGGCTGCCTGCGTTGAAATACACAGGTACCACGATGGAAAGTTTCTTTTCAGCCATGTCCCGCTAGCTCGATCTCGTAATAGTCATGCGCCACGCCGCTGCCTCCGAACTCGGACTTGAAGCGGTAGAGGCCGTCATTCAGTACGCGCCCGGCGTGTTCGTTGCTGGTACCGAAGTCGAAATACCGTGCACCCGTCTGGTCCGCCTCGGCGATGCTCGCCGCGAATACCGCATCGAGCGCGCAGACGTCGTAGCCTCGCTCGCTGGCGGCAATATACTGCGCGTGCCAGGCTGGCGCAGCGTTGAAGAACACCACGCCCGCTTCCACCTGACCATCCACCAGGGCGCAACGCACCTGGATGTGCTCGGGAAACCGGCTATGCAGCAAGGCCAGTTCCTCCAGGCTGTGAACCGGCCACGCATCATGCTTGCGGGCCAGATTCCCGGCCAGCACGTGCCACAGCGGCGCAAGCAGACCGGAATCGGCGGACAGCGTGACGGCTGCGGCAGCCTTCTTCCGTGATCGCAGCCTGCGTTTGCTGATGTCGCCCCGGTCCATCAGGTCGATCGCGCATGACAGGTCCGTACGCACGCGCGCTGCATCCAGCCGGAACAAGGCATACAGATCGTCCTGCGAAGGACGTCGGCAGTAGATATGCGGCACGGGCTTGTACTGCAGCCGCTGGTATCCCTGACTGGCGTAGTACCGGGCGACCGCCGACAGCGCGTCGATCATCGCCGCGCCACGCAACTGGCCCTGATGCACGATGCCGCCATAGGTGGCTCCCGGGTGACTGGCGACCGTAGCGTGATCCGACGGCAGCTCCGCCGCCGGCAACACCCCTGCCAGTTCCCCATCCCGCAGGATCAGCAGCGAGCGATCGGTGAATCGGTCGCCGTGATAGCTCAGAAACCGCCGCGTGTGCAGCAGCGTGGCATTGGGCGACAGGCCGCAGAAGCGGTCCCAGGCGCCCTCTTCGTCTGGCCCATAGGGCTTGATTTCCAGGCTCATTCGACCAGTTCAGCCACGCCGAATCCCGTACCGCCGAAATTGTCGCCGTTGTAGAAACAATACGTACGCCCCCCACCGACACGACCGCCGAGTACATGATCGCGTTCGCATCGAATTCGCCGGGGGTGACGTCCAGATTCATTTCGGCGTCCTTGCGCGTCCATGCCACGCCGTCGGCCGACTCGGCATAGCCCAGTCGGTACGCACCGAAAGACCTGCGCCTTACGGAATAGAACATCTGGTAGTCGTCGGGCCCGCGTTTGATGATCCAGGGCCTACCGAAACCGTGCTCGTCCGGGTCCGTCAATGCCATCGACATGCGGCCCTCGCCGGCCCAATGGATGCCGTCACGGGACTCCTGGTAGCGCAGGTCGTAGACGGGCATGGACTTGCCGCCCACCTCCGTCCATTCGCTCCCCGCGATATACCAGAGCTTGAACACGCCTTCGTCGTGCAGCACGAAGGGGCCACAGCGGAAATACAGCTCGGTGTCGCTGCGGTCCAGGACAGGCGCACGGCTGTGCCGCGTGAACGTGCGGCCGCCATCCTCGCTGATCGCCAGGCCCGTCAGAATGCGATAGCGGATGTGGGTGCAAAGTTCGAACCCGGCGTAGTACATGAAGAGCCGGCTAGGCTCGACCTGGACCAGCGTGGTCAGCATCAGTCCATTGTCGTCGAACGCACCCGGCTGACCGATATCCATCAGCGGCTCACGCGCCACGTCCAGCACACGGGTGGGATCCTGGGCCGATACGTCAAGGTACATGGGCCGGCCCCTGCCCTGCTCGTCAAGCGTGGTCAGGAAAACGCGGATGACATTCTCGTCCAGTACTACCGGCGTAGGCCCCATGGCGTGGGTGTGCGACCATGGCAACGCTCCCGTCGTGTTCCAGACGATGCCCAGTTTTCGCCACTTCATTCTTTCACCTTGAAGAAACGCAGTGTGGACACCTTCGCCGGCTCGGGCTGCTCGACCCGGATCAGTTGCGCAGGACCGGTATCCTTGGCGATGCACACCCCCGGCCCGATCCAGTTGTCGGGACCGACGACCAGGTTGTTGGCAATGGCCGCGTTCACACCCAGAAAAGAATTGGCGCCGATCTCGGTGAATCCCGACACGACCACATGCGACGACACGAAGCAATTGTCGTGGATGCGGCTGTGATGCCCGATGTGATTGCCGCTCCAGAGCACGACGTTGTCGCCGATGGACGCGAACGGCTGGACCGTATTGTCCTCGAAGATGAAGCAGTGTTCCCCCACCTGCACATTGCGCCAGACGAAAGCACGGCTACTGACATAGCTGGCCGGGGCATACCCCTTCGCCTTCGCCTGGCGATACAAGCGCGTGCGCAACCGGTTCAACTGGCTGTAGACCAGAGCCGCGTAGAAATCGACCTCGCCGGGCGCGAAATGCGACTCGATCGATTCGAATGGCACCACGGGCAGGCCGAACATCTGCGTCTTCTGCAGATAGGCGGACTCGACGCTGAAGCCCACGACTTCGTAGCAAGAGTCGTGGGTGAAGTACTCATAGGCAACCTCGGCGAAGGCCGAATCCCCGATGATGACGAGCTTCCTGTCCTTGGTCATGGTGGTCATGGTGTTCAAGGCCGCGTGATCAGAATGTCCTCGCGGCGGTTCGCCATGGGCAGCGCGGCATCCTGCGGGACGACATAGGCGTCGAATCCCGCGGCGCGTGCGCGCTGCACCAAAGCCATCACCACGGCATCGTCGATCTGGTCGTGTTCGATACGGTGATGATGCACCTCGGGCAGATCCGCTGTCTGCATGAAGGCCTGGTGAAAGCGCGTGCCGGTCTCGCTGGAGAAGAACCGCTTGCGCTTGGACACGTTGGGAATGTCGCCGATCAGCATCTGCCCTCCCGGCGCCAGCAGCGACAGCGACGTATCCAGGAAGCGGAAGAACGCGGTATCGACCAGGATGTAATGCAGCACGCTGTAGCACAGGACGACGTCGAAGCGGCCCTGGTTCGCCTGCACGAAATCCGGGCAATTGGGAAACAGCGCGGCGTGCTTGGCCACTCCCTGTCCGTCGGGCAGCAGCGCCAGCATCTCGGCGCTGTCCATCAAGTGGACCTCATGCCCTTGCCGGCCGCACAGATCCAGCAGCATGACGGGCAGGTCGCTGCAGCCTGGGCCGATGTCCAGCACGGCCCGCCGCGTCTGCCGCAGGTTCGTCAGCTTGCCGCAGATGTCCGCAAAGATGGCATGCTCGTGGCTGGCCCGGTAACTGTCGGGAAACCCGATCTTCTCGTACTTCGACAACGAGGAATCCTGCGCCATGCGCCGGAAATCCTCGAAACCGATATTGGCGTAGGGATTGCTCGAAGTCGCCATGTCACCGCGCCTCAGACGGAAGGTTGCCAATCGTTCACCGCCGCCACCACGCGAGCGACGTCGGCATCGCTCATCTCCGGATAGCAGGGCAGGGTCAATACCTCGTACGCCAAGCGTTCGACATTCGGCAGGCTCAACGCGCTGTAGCACTGCCCGAAAACAGGCTGCCGATGATCGGGTACGGGGTAATGCACATCGCTGCCGATTTCGTGGCTGCGCAGATGCGCGCGCAACGCGTCGCGCCGCGCGCTGCGCAAGACATACAGGTGGCCCACATAGGCCTCGCCCTGCCAGGAGGGAAGCGCCACTTGCGGATGCACGATACCCGCGCCATAACGCGCGGCGATCTCGCGCCGACGCGCATTGGCTTCATCGAGACGCGGCAGGAAGCTGGACAGGATGGCCGCCTGCAGCTCGTCTAGACGGCTGTTCCGTCCACCCTCGAGCTGCACCTGGTATTTCTCGCCCCACCCGTACTGCCGCAGTCCCGCGACCCGCTTGGCGATGTCCTCGCGGCGGGTGACGACCGCGCCGCCATCGCCCAGCGCGCCGAGGTTCTTGGTCGGATAGAAGCTGAAGCTGGCGGCATCGCCGAAGGTGCCGACGCACTGGCCGTCGATGCGAGCGCCGTGCGCCTGTGCACAGTCTTCGAGCAATCCGACGCCCGCGTCGGCGCAAAGACGCGCCAATTGCGCGATATCGGGCACCGCCAGCCCGTACAAGTGCGTGGCCACGATAACTTTGGCGCCTGCCTCGATGGCGGCGCGCGCCTGGCTCAGGCCGACATTGCGCGTGTCGAGGTCCACGTCCATGAAGAGGGGCTCGGCCCCGATCTGCAGCATGGCGGTGGTAGCGTACATCCCGGCGTTGGCAACGGTGGCCACCCGGTCCCCAGGGCCGACACCCATGGCCCGCAAGGCCAATTCGATGGCGTCCGTGCCATTGGCGACGCAGACGCAGTGCGGCGCGCCCAGGTAAGCGGCGAAGGCGCCCTCGAAACGACGCACTTCGGGCCCCAGCACCAACCAGCCGCTGTCGATGACGCGAGCCACCGCGTGGCGAAGCTGGGGATTGTCGTTGATGCGGGCGGCGAGATCGTTGATCTGCATAGCGAACCGGGCCAGGAAGAAGAGGGATTGCAGCGTGCGGAAAGGATAGCAAGGCAACGATCATTGGACGCTTGAAAGCCTTGCCGGGCGAGCATCAAGTTTATCCCACCCCCTTTCCACCCAACGCTTGTGTCAGCGTTTCTCGCGACCGACAAGGTCGGCAAAATGGATGGCGTAGCGACGATAAGCCACGGCGCGGTCCGCACGCTCCAGGAAACGCTCGTCCAGCCCCGCACCGCGGCGCTGCAGCACTCGTATCATGGCCTCGCCCAGGCGCTGTTCGAACGCCGGATCGCGCGCATCCAGGTACGTCCCCAGATTGGCGCAGTTCAACTCGGTGATGTCGCCGAACGGCGGCGTCACCACTTCCACGCCTTCGTGGTCGTAGAACTCGTAAGCCGACCCTACGTCGGTGATGACGCAAGGCAGGCCATTGGCCACGGCCTCGCCCAGCGACAGACTCCAGCCCTCCCAGAAAGACGGCAGGACGAAATAATCGGCCGCCTGGTAGTAAGACGCCACGTCGGGATCGAACCCCGCCAGCACGACGTTGCCACCCAGGCCGTTCTCGGCGATGGCCGCCTTGATCTCGGCCAGGTAGTCCTCTTCCACCGCGCGGCCCAGCAGCAACAGCCGCGCCTGGGGCGACTGACGCACCACTGCGGCAAAGGCACGCACCAGTTGAAGCTGTGCCTTGGGCCGCATGATCGATGCCACGTTCAGGAACACCGGCACGTCATCGCCGATCCCCCAGGCCTGACGCAGGCGGGCTCGGTTCTCGGCTACGTGCGTACGGTCGATCGTGCGCGGATCGATGCCGTTGGGAATCACCTTGATGCGGGTCACGTCCAGGCCCACCACAAGGTCGGCGTAGCGCGCGGCCGTGGCAGACACGCATACATACGACACCGTGCTCGGGTCGGCCTGCTGGTGCGCCTGCTGATCATCCGGACCCAGCCACACATACGAGTTGTGCACCGTCTGCACGAACGGAATACCCATGCTGGCACAGATATCGGCGCCGAACAGGCTGTAGTGGGCATTGACCACGTCAATACGCTGCTCGCGCAGCAGATCGGTGTAGGCTTTCGGCGAGGGGTGTTTGCCGAACGAGTGCAGCGTCACTCCCGCCTGGCGCGCCGCTTCCGCCGCATGGCCTTCACGGCCCAGCACGGCGATGCCGACACGGTGGCCCAGATCACGCAGTGAAATGGCCAAGTCGATGACGACATTCTCCAGGCCGCCCTGCACGAAATCGTCGACCTGCAGCATCACGCCCAGGCCCGCAGGCGGCAACAGCCGCTCGGGACGCTGGCGCGCCAGTTCGTCGGCCTTGCGCGTGGCGTGGAAGAACAGGCGGTTCTTGGCATAGGCCCGCAGGCCTGCCAGCGCCTGGCCGGACGAAATGTCCAGCACCGGGCACTTGGACAGCAGGCGCATGCGCGCGGCAGACGCGGCATCGGGCGCCAGCGCCACGGCGCCAGTGGACAGGGCATCGTGCGCACGGACGTAATCGGCCCGGTCGTCATCCAGGATGACGGCCAGGGCGCCCGTACCGTGCAAGCGATGCGGCGACTTCGCCAGCGTAGCGATGCTGACGACCACGACCTGGTTGGCGCCATCGGGCACTCGGCCTTCCTGCGGCAAGGCCTGCATTTGGCGCGACGCCACGCCGCGGCGCGACAGCCACTTGCGCGCCACGTCGTCCACCACGTACGACAGCGGCTGCGCGTAGAACGCGGCGCGCTCGCTTTCGTAATTCATCAGGCGTTGCACCTTCTCCAGGATGCGATGCTCCTGGGCCTGCGCGCTGAGCGTGTTGTCGTGCACCCGGTAGCGATACAGGAACGCCTTCTTTTCCAGATGCTTGATCGGGAAGAACGCGTTGATGCGCATCCAGTAGTCGTAGTCCTCGATGCCCAACTGTGGATCGTAGTCGCCGAAGCAACGGCCGATCCAGCCGCGATACATGAAGCAGGCCCCGATGAAATTGTCCTGCACGGTGTTCAACACGTTGGTGTCGCGGGGCAGCTCGATCTCGCCGGAAGCCACGTCCTTGCGATTGTGCGCCCGCCAGGTCGGGTCCTGCAGCAACTCGCCGCGGTCGTCGATGGCGTAGTAGTCGGCGTACGTCATGCCGATGGTGGGATCGCCGCGCAGGCGCTCGACCAGCATTTCGAGCATGCGCGGCTCCATGATGTTGTCGGCCGAGGTCCAGGTCCAGAACTCGCCCTGGGCCAGTTCGAAGCCATTGGACAGCGCCTTGGGCAGCCGCTGGTTCTTCTGCGTATAGACGCGCACCTTGGGATTGGACAGGTACGGCTGGAGCACCTGCTCGACGCCATCGGACGAGCCATCATTGACGATGATGAGCTCGAAGTCCTGGTAGGTCTGCGCCAGCACGCTCTCGATGGCCTCGGCGATCAGGTAGCCCTGGTTGTAGACAGGCAGGATCACACTGACCAGGCCCGGCACCAGGCCGCACGCCTCGGGCCGCATCTCCACGCCGCCCACCATCTTGCCGATGTCCAACTGCTTGCGGTTCTGGCTGCGCTGCTGCAGCCACGACACCACGGCCAGCACCTGCGCCTTGGCGCGGGATTTCACGCCGTGAGGCAGCGGCAGGCGCTTGCCCACGAATCGCGCCGCCCGGTACAGGAACACCCCTATATTCCGGCCGATGGACGCCGAACTCTTGTTTTCCATGCCTTCGCTCATTTTTTCAGAATAGTGATTCGTCTATCGAATGCATTGCCGCGATGGGCGGACCCGCGTCCGCCAGCCTGGGCCGTTGTCTCGGTTCAATCGTGCTGTCGCGATGCCTGCCAGCGCCATCCATCGCGGCACATTTCGCTGACGTCGCGCTGCGCCGTCCATCCCAGCAGCGTCTTGGCCAACTCCGCGTCCGCCCACATCGCATCCAGGTCGCCAGGGCGGCGCTCGCGGATGCGATAAGGCACCTTTTGCCCCGTGACGTTTTCGAACAGGCGCACCATTTCAAGCACGCTGGTGCCCTGGCCCGTGCCCAGGTTGATGGCGCGGAATCCCGCGCTGTCCGGCTTGCCGGCGTATTCCAGCGCGCGCACGTGGCCCGCCGCCAGATCGCAGACATGCAGGTAGTCGCGCACGCCGGTGCCGTCGGGCGTGTCGTAGTCGTCGCCGAATACCTGAAGCTCGGCCAGCCGGCCCGAGGCCACCTGCGTGATGAAAGGGAACAGATTGTTGGGAATGCCGCGCGGATCTTCGCCGATCAGGCCGCTGGGATGCGCGCCGATCGGATTGAAATAGCGCAGGCTGATGGCGGTGAACCGCGGATCGGCCTGGCACAGGTCCTGCAGCACCTGCTCGATCATCGCCTTCGTGTGGCCGTAGGGATTGATCGCACGGACAGGGTGCGATTCGTCGAACGGCAAGCGCTGCGGCCAGCCATAGACCGTGGCCGATGAACTGAAAACGAGGCAGGAGACCTGCGCGCGCTGCATGGCCTGCAGCAGCGTCACGGTGCCCGCCACGTTATTGTCGTAGTAGTGCAGCGGCCTGGCCACCGATTCACCCACGGCCTTGGCTGCGGCGAAATGCAGCACGGCCCCTACGGGCCGGCCCGTGGCGGCTTGCCGAGCGAACAGCGCGTCCAACCCCGCTGCATCGCGCACATCGCCCTCGACATAGGGTACCGGCTTGCCGGCGATCTGCCGCACACGGTCCAGCACGTCGGGCCGGCTGTTGGAAAAATCATCCAGCACCACGGGGTCGAAGCCCGCGGCCATCAATTCGACCAGGGTGTGCGAGCCGATGAATCCGGCTCCCCCAGTGACCAATATGGTTGAAGACATGAGAAATTACCCTGTTGGCGGCTAGTGGCGACGCAGCAGGCGGCCCAGCGAACGCAACGGCGCGGTCACACGCCAGGACGTGGAATCACGCAGCGTGGCGAGCTCTTGCCGCAGGCTCCTGATTTCGGCATCGCGCGCGATCTCTACCTGCCCCAGGCGTTCGCCCAGGGTATTCAATCGCTGGGCCATCGCCTGCAATTGCTCGTTGCCTTGCTCATTCAATTGCTGCAAAACCCGCAGGCGTTCCTCCAGGATCTCATCGGCATGATGGCCCAATGCGCTGCGACACGATTCATCCAACTGAGGAAACCGCAGATCGGCCAGATGCAAACCCGCTGTCTGCGCCCATTCGACACGCGCGTAGACCAGGACGATCTGGTAGCCGAACCAGTGCGTGGGTTCGAGCTTGCGGCAATCCCGGACAGCGGCATGTGCCAGCACCCAGCCCTGCTCCGGCGAATACGGCACGTTCTCGGGCAGGAAACTGAAGAAGTGCTCATCGATACGATCGACCTCGAGAAACGGCAGCGCCAGCACCACGCAGTGGCGGGCACGCTCCAGCAACCGGGGCAGAACCTCGAAGGGCCGCGTGAAGTGCTCGAGCGTGTTCGACGAAAATACGACATCGAAAGACTCGGACACCGCCGGCTCAGTGAGCCAGTCCTGTGTTTCGAAGCGGATACCGCCATAGGCCCGCCGCGCCTTCTCGATGGCACTGGCCGCGAAATCGACACCCACCATCCTCTGCGCGCCCAGGTACGTGGCCAGCACATCCGTGCCATCGCCCTGCGCGCATCCCCAATCGCAGACGGACCAGCCGTGCAGGCGTATCCGCTGAAGCAGCCAGGCGGGCATGCCTTCGTAGGCCACATGCGAGAAGAAACGCGACTGCTCGCGGCCATGGTTGACTTCCCAATCGGCATCGAAACGGCCGTTCCAGTAGTCCTGGCTATTGATATCAGTCGGCGGCATGGTCTTTTCCGTCAAAGTACTTCTCTATTTTCGGCTGGAACACGCCCATCATGGGCTCATCGGAGATCACGGAAAAATACTGCGCCCCTTCGATGTACTCGTAGTAGGTCGTCGAACGCGGCTCCGCGCTTTCGATGGCGGCGACCAGCAGGTACTTTCCTGGAATCAGGTAGTTGACGAAGGCGAAGTTCAGCACGAACTCGGCCGATCCGTCGCTCGGCCGCAAGGCGTCGTTGGCACGGGTCGAATCCACGATCAGATCCACGCCCCGATCGCTCTTGATGGAAAACGCGACGCTGACCATGTTCGGATCCACGCCCTCTGGCGGACGGAAGGCGATCTTCACACAGACCGGCTCGCCCCAGCTCATCACATCCTTCTTGCGGCCCTGGGGCGACACGAGGGCCGCATAACGGATCAGTCCGGTCTGCGCACCCCAGTGCGCGGCCGGCTTGGCGTCCAACTTCAGATGGGCATCGGATGGCGTCGCCGCCACCACCGCGGGCTGGCCGGACGCCAGGGGCTTGGCATCGTCAGGCAGGTCTTCGGGCGGCGCGTCGGCATACAGGAACTCGGCATAACGGCTAGTCACCGTGGACACATCGCCCTGCATGCGCAGCTTGCCGCGATCCAGCCACACGGCGCGCTGACACAGATTGCGCACCGCGCTGACGTCATGGCTGACGAACAACACGGCCGCGCCATCCTGCTGGATTTCCTTGATGCGCCGCATGCACTTGAACTGGAAGCGGGCATCGCCCACCGCCAGCGCCTCGTCCACGATAAGCACCTCGGGCGTCGTGTGGATGGCCACCGCGAACGCCAGCCGCACGTACATGCCGCTGGAATAGGTGCGCACCGGCTGATCGATGAAGCGGCCGATGTCCGCGAACGCGGCGATATCGTCGAAACGGGCTTCGGTTTCGGCGCGCGTCAGGCCCAGAATGGAGGCATTCAGGAAGACGTTCTCGCGGCCCGTGAATTCGGGATTGAACCCCGCCCCCAGCTCGAGCAGCGCGGCGATGCGGCCGCTGGTCCAGACCGTGCCCGCGCTGGGTGTCAGCGTGCCGCAGATGATTTGCAGCAGCGTCGACTTGCCCGAACCGTTGCGGCCGATCACGCCGATCGTCTCGCCCTTGCTGACCTCGAATGAAACGTCCTCCAGGGCATTGAACTGACGGTAGTATTGCCGCCGGCCACGCGACAGCATCTGCAGCAGGCGGTCCCGCGGCTTGTCGTACAGGTTGTACGTCTTGCCCAGTTGCTGGACGGAAATGGCCAAGGAATCAGAGGACATCGGCAAAGCCCTTGCGGGTTTTCTGGAACCAGGCGTAACCCAGCATGGCCACGATCACCGAGGCAACCGCGTACACGCTCCACCCAAGCCAATTGATGCCTTGCCCCCAGAACAGCACGGCACGGCCTTGCTCGACAATCATCGTCAGCGGGCTCAGGTTGATGAACCAGCGGTACTGTTCGGGCAACGCCGTGGGCGAATAGAACACTGGCGACACGAACATCAGCACGGTGGTCAGGATGCCGATGAACTGCGTGACGTCACGCAAGTACACGCCCAACGCCGCCAGGAACCACGAGAGGCCCAGGATCATCACGATCAGCGGCACCACCACCACGGGGAACAGCAGCACCGTGGCATGCGGCACGCCGTAGAAGATGACGTAGAACAGCACCCACACGGTCAGGCTGATGGCCAGGTGAAACAGCGCCGATCCCACGGCCACGCAGGGCAGTATCTCCAGCGGAAACACCACCTTCTTGACGTAATTGACGTTGGACAACACCAGCGACGGCGCGCGGTTGATGCACTCGGCGAAGAAATTGAACACGATCAGGCCGGCGAACAGCACCAGCGCGAACTCGGTGCGCGACTCGGTGCCACCCGGCCAGCGCGCCTTGAAGACCACGCTGAACACGAAGGTATAGACCAGCAGCATGAAGATCGGGTTGAAGAACGACCACAGCAGGCCCAGTGCGGAACCACGATAGCGGCCCACGACCTCACGCCGAACCAGGCTGCCTATCAGCGCCCGATGCGCCAGGATCGATCCAGCCAACGCCATGGGCGAGGCACGATGCCGAGAAGCGGGATTCAACGTACGGGTTCTGCTATGACTCATTCTGGGCGTTCGGCGCGGATATCACGCGGTTTGTTCGGAACTGCCTCGCTTGGGGCCTTGGGCTGGCGGCGGCCCCGGCGCGGGGCCGCTTCGAGATGGCCCGACGGCCGTCTGCCGGGCGCGATGCCTGCGGATTATAGGCTGGGGCGCCTGGCTGCCTGCCCGCCGCGGGCATCAAGTTTCTGCACTTACGGGGCACGCCCTCCGTGGAATTCCGTATACTGCCAGCCCAAAAAGCCGGAATAATCCGCCGGTTGTGTAGAAAAGATGCCGTCCTTCCCTGAGGGACGAATGTCAGGCCAGGCATTTCCAGCACCTTTGGCGCCCCTCGGGGCGTCTGCTCCCCCGGCCGCCGCCGCCCTCTCGCAAGCCTTACTCAGCGAAATCCCGCGTATGAAATTTTCGGACATGGCAAACACTGATCGCAACGAGGAAGGCGCTGCGTCGGCAACGGTCGGGACTGCGTGGCTAGAGCGGCTGACCGCCGTGGCCGTCTGGGCGCTGGCAGGCTTCAGCGCCTGGATCGTGCTATCGCAATCGGCACGAATCTTCTTCGGCAGCGATCTGTACGCACTGGCCGCGTCCATCCAGGACGATAGCTTCTACTACATCATTCCCGCCTTCAATTTCTCCCATGGCAAGGAGATGTCTTTCGGCGGCGTTCTTTCCTATGGGTTCCAGCCAGGCTATGAGCTGTTGCTTTCACTCGTTGGCCTGATGACGGATTCCATCGCCTCACTGCTGCGCACTTCCCTCTTTCTGAATGCCGTATTCTTCGCCGCCACTGGCGTCCTGATCATGATGGCTGTCGTGCGGGCCTGCGCCCAGCAGGGCAAGACATCGGGCCGTGTCTTCCTGGGTCCCGCGTATGTGTGTGGCGCCATCGCGCTGGCGGTTTACTTCGCCAACGCCTGGAATTTCCTGAATTCGACCACCGGCAAGGAAAACCCCTTTGCGGCCATGCTGCTGATGCTCAGCATCTACCTGGCGCTGGGTGTGCAAGCATCGGCACGTCCCGGCCGTATTTTCCTGGCGGGCCTGATCGCGGGCCTGCTGGCGATCACACGGCCGGTTCCGTCGACCCTTCTATACCTGGCGGTATTCGCATGGGCATTCCGTGGCGCGTACAAACCTTACATCACGGGCCTGGCGCTCCCTCTGCTGGCATGGCTCGTCTTCGCCAAGGCCTATTTCGGCGTGTTCGTGCCTTTCTCCGCAGCGATCAAATCGGCCGCGCCGTCGCTGAGTTTCAGCATGAGCGCGATCGGGCAGGCCTGGAACTACCTGCTGACCGCGCTGCAGTTCGGCTCGTTCGGTCCCAGCATGGTCATGCTGCCGCAACCCAATTGGGCAGCCGCCGCGCGCGATCCCGGCACGCAGACCATCCTCTACGTCACCCTGGGAGCGGCCGCCGCCGTGTGTCTGATTGGCACGCTGCGCTCGGTCATTCGCGGGCCGCGCACGCTTGCCGTCGTCCCAATGGTCATCGCCGCATTCGCCGCGGGATCGTTCCTCATGGGCCTGGCCATGGCGCTTAAGCGTCCGCACGAGATGTACTACGCCAGTTGGTACTTCTACGACGCGCCGGCGATCTCATCCCTGGTGGCAGGTATCGGCGTCTACCTGCTGTGGGCGTGGCTGACTCGCCTGGTGCCCGCACCGCTTTCCCGCGTCGTCACCCTGCTCGCCCTAACCGCCATCGCATTTACCCAAGTCGGCTCGCTGGACCGGTATCGGGCATTCCAGCCGTACACGGCCGCCGACCTGACCGACGGCGTAGGCAAACGCTGGCAGAACACCATGATCGCCGCCGGGCTCTGGTACAAGGAAAACGTGCCAGATTGGCAGACGAAGACCGTGGCCGCGTACAGCGCCGGTGCGCTCGGCCTGGTGCTGGAAGACCGCGTGATCAACCTGGATGGCCTGTCGAACAACGATGCGGCAGCAGCGCAGTTGGCCAACCGCTCCCTCCCGGATTACCTGTACGGCGCCCGCCCCGACTTTTTCATCGACGTAGTCCTGGCCAATCCGACCGACGCACGCGTCACGCTGCGCCGCCTGCACACGCTCGACTTCCCCGCCCAGGAGGGTTACCAGATCTCGGCCTTCGACTACGATGGCGTCGCCCCCGGCGAACGCAACCCTAAATGAAACTCGCCTTGACTTACGCGCTGTTGGCGGCGATCGCGACGGCAGCCAATATCGGCGCCCAGGAACTGGTGGTTCGCGGCTACTCCGGCCCCTTCGCCATCCTGGCCTCGATCGTCATCGGAACTGGTGTGGGGCTGGTGGTGAAATATGTGCTGGACAAGCGCTACATCTTCCGATTCCAGGCGCGCGACGTGGCGCACGATACCCGCACCTTCGTGCTGTATTGCGTGATGGGCCTGGCGACCACGGCCATCTTCTGGGGCGTGGAGTTCGGGTTCCATCACCTGTTCGAGACCAAGACCATGCGCTACATCGGCGGCGTGATCGGCCTGGCCATCGGATACGTGGTGAAGTACCGCCTGGACAAGCAATACGTGTTCCGCACGGAACCTGCCTAGGCGGCAGGCCGGCACTCAGCTGGCCTGGACACGCCTCATGCTAGATGTTCATTCTGTTGAACACAAAACGGGGCATGTGCCGGATGACCATCATGATCAACGCCCATTTGCCGGGCGCATAGATCACGGGCCGACCGCGTTCAATGCCCTGCACGATGCATGCGGCGACATCCTGGACCGACGCTAGGCGAGCGCCCTTCTGCTTGATGCCCGCCGTCATCGGCGTGTCCGTGGGACCAGGCTTGATCAGCACGGCCTTCACGCCGGTGCTGGCGAAACGATGCTGCAGCCCCTGCACATATCGTGTGACAAGACCCTTTGCCGCGCCATAGACATAATTCGAACGGCGACCGCGATCGCCGGCCACCGACCCGATGACCGCCAGCGTACCGCTGCCGGTACGCGCCATATGCGCGGCAAACGCCTCGGCGAACAGCACCGGCGATGTACCGTTGACCTCGAGAGCCATGTGACAGGCCGTCAGATCATCCTGGCACTGCTGCTGATCGGGCAGCGAGCCATGCGCGATGAGCACCAGATCCGCGCGCCCATGGTTGCAAATTCCATCGACCGTCTCGCGGATACGGACCGGATCGAGGAAATCAGCCTGGAGGCAATCGACCTGGACGTGCGGACCGCGAACCCGCAGATCTTCCGCGATACGTTCCATCCTGCCCACGTCCCGACCGACCAATACGAAGGAAGAGGGGGAGCGCGATGCCCATATCCTCGCGCAATGCTCGGCGATGGCGGACGTGGCGCCAATGATGACGATTCTCATGCTGTGATTCCTTTTTCTAGTAGCCCATCAGCCGACGTGACATCGCCGAGGAAATGCCTGGGTCCCGGTACGGCAGGAACTGCGGCAACCGGGGATAGCCCGCCTCGAACAAGGACCTGGGCATGCGCGCGTCCTTGGCCAGGTACAGGCAGCCCCGAGCTTCGCCCACCACCGCATCCAGCCGCGCGAACAGACGCTCGGTCGGCAACCCCTTGTTGGGGAAATCCAGCGCCAGCGTGATGCCTGGCCGAGGGAATCCCAACATGCCGAGGGAGCTGCGGTTGCCAAAAGTCTTCAGCACGGCAAGGAAAGATCCGTTGCCCGACCGGGCAATCTCGTCGAGTATCGCCTGCAAGGCCACCCGGCCCTGCTCTCGCGGAATGACGCATTGGTACTGATAAAACCCGCGCGGCCCGTACATGCGGTTCCATTCGAGCAGGTTGTCCAGCGGATAGAAGAACGGCTCGTAATGTACCCGCGCACGGCCCTTCTTGCGTGCGTTCATTCGGAAATAGGCGGCGTTGAAGGCGCGCAGACTCAAGCCGTTGACCAGCGAGACCGGCGGGGTCAACGGCATCCGTTTGGCGCCGCCCTTGGGCGGCGGCCCGTCGGCGCCCTCGGCATGCCTGGCACGCATGAACAAGCCACGATGACCGCCGGACAGGCAATCGATCCACGACACGGTGTGCTCCCAATCGGCCTCGGAGGCGTCGGCCAGCGCCAGGAACTCTTCCAGGCTGCGGTAAACCAGCGTCTCGGACTCGAGCCAAGGCCCCGCCACTCGACGCAGTTGGATCTCGGCGGCCGTGACCAGCCCGGTCAGGCCGATGCCCCCCACCGTGGCTGCAAACCAGTCAGGCCGAGTATCCGGCCCGCACTCGATGACATCACCATCGGTGCGCAGCAGGGTCAGGCGAGTGACCTGGTCACCGAAAGACCCCACGACATGATGGTTCTTGCCGTGCACGTCGTTTGCAACGGCCCCGCCTACCGTGGCCAACTGCGTGCCCGGTGTGACTGGCAGCATCCAGCCGCGCGGCACGGCCAGCCGCTGGATATCGCGCAGCAGCACGCCCGCCTCGCACGCCAGGCGTCCGGAGTCGGGATCGAAAGAAATAAAACGGTCCAGTCCCCGTGTGAGCCACAGCGCGCCACCGGGATTCAGGCAGGCATCGCCATAGCTACGCCCCATGCCATGGGCCAGGCCTGGCGTGGCGTGACGAATCGCGGTGCCCGCCCCTACACGGTCGGCCAGCGGCGTGATCGCATGTTCGGCCTGTACCAGTCGCCCCCAGGACGTGATGGCTACCATGGTATCCCAATGATTCCCAGGCCCATGACGAGGGCGAACACAACGCCGGCCGCCAGACTGGCCGGGTCCTTCACGGCAAAGACCAACGGGTCGTCATGCATACGGCCACGATGGGCTTGCATCCACATCCAGCTTACCCAGAACAGCATGACAGGCACGGCGCCCCAGATCATTTCGGGCACCCGGTACAGCATGAGAACCGTATCGCTTGTCAGGTACAGCGCCAGCACCAATACCGACGCGTAGCCGGAAGTGATACCCATGGTCTGGATGAGCGAGGCATCGTCCGTGTGATAACCGCGACCGTGCAGCTTCTGCTTACCGCTCTTCCGATGCGCCTCGAGCTCCGCGTAGCGTTTGACGAACGCCAGCGACAGGAAGAGAAACACTGAGAAGGCGAGCAGCCAGAAAGTCAGGCCCAGCCCGACGGCCGCCGCGCCGGCGATGATGCGCAATGTGTAGAGTAGAGCCAAGGTCAGGCAATCGACCAACATCACCCGCTTCAGGCCCCAGGAATACGCGCACGTAAGTACGAAATACACGGCAAGCCACTTCAGGAACTGGCCGCCGACCAGCGCGCCTCCGGCAAAACTGACGAGCATCAGCATGGGGGCGAGCAAAACACCCATCCAAACCGGTACAGCGCCCGAGGCGAAGGGGCGGAAGCGCTTTCGCGGGTGCAGGCGATCGCTTTCGAGATCGAGCAGATCATTCGCCACATACACGCTGGAGGCGCACAGGCTGAATGCCAGGAAAGCCACGATCAGCGACGCCACCATATCGGCGTTGGCCCATTCGTGGGCGGCCAGCAGGGGCACGAACAGCAGCAGGTTCTTCAGCCATTGGTGCACACGAAACACACGCCGCCAAGCAGTTACGCCGCGCGGCTTCGGTGGAAAAGTGCGCTCGACCTGATACTGCCCGGAAGCCTTGGCGGCCACCGCGGTCGATGCATTCACCACGATGGCGCGACGGGCGCGCTCCCATACGGCGAAGTCCACGCTGGAATTCCCCGCATAGTCGAAACCACGGCGTCCGAAACGCTGTTCGAGCGCCTCGGCCTTGTTGGAGCCCGACAGGTTGAGCGCGCCATCGCTGGCCATGACCTCGTCGAACAGGCCCAGATGGTCGGCCACGGCTTGCGCCAACGAACGGTCTGCCGCGGTGCACAGCACGATCATGCGGCCCGTGGCGCGCTGCCCGCGCATCCAATCCAGCAGTTCGTCGTTATAAGGCAGCGTGGCCGGATCGAATAGCGATCCCGACGCCAACCGCTGCTTGAGCGCGGCCTTGCCTTCGGCAAGCCACACGGGAATCCGAAGCGTCTGCAGCGGACGGTCGCGTAGCATCCGTAGTGCACCCTCGTGCAACGTATCCGTGTAGATCAGCGTTCCGTCCAGGTCGATCACCAGAGGAGGCGGAAGCTGACCCTCTCCCTGATTTCCTTGATCCATGCTTTGCGATCTCATAAAAAGCATTCTATTTAGGTAACCCGAACGGGCAATTGCGTAATACCTGACTACCTCGGCACTATCTTCGGCGCTTTGCCAAGGCAAAGAAAATGTAATGAACGAATAGCCAGACACTGCGCGGCCAAGGCAGCCCCAGTTGCCTGCGGTACACGGACCATTGCCATTTGATCGCACGCAACTTGTTGGCCGATACGGAACCCGCCGCCACCCGATACACGGCCAGCGGCCCATCGAAGGGTGTGGCAACCGCCGTGCCGGCCTGCCGCACCGCTTCCAGCCAGAACACGTAATCCTCATGGCCGAGCACTTTGAACCGCAGGCTCGGCAAGGCCTCGCGCCGGTAGATGCCAGTCAGGTTCCCAATGAAATTCGACTGCAGCATGGCCGGGTAATCGACATGATCCCGGGCCTGAACGAAGCCGATCTCGCGTCCCTGCTCATCGACGCGGCGATAGCTGCCGTAGGACACCCACCCGCCAGAGCTATCGAGAAACGCCACCTGGGCCTGCAACTTGCCAGGCATCCAGAGATCGTCGCTGTCCAGGAAAGCCACGTAACGACCGCGCGCAAGCTCCAGGGCGCGATTGCGCGCCAAGGCGACGCCCTCGTTCTTCGCATTGACGACATGGCAGATACGTTCATCGCCAGCGGCGAATTCCCGCACCAGTTCGGCCGTGCCGTCCGTGGAAGCGTCATCGACGACGATGAGCTCCCAATCGGTCAGTGTCTGTGCACGCACCGACTCGATCGCCTTTCCGATGGAAAGCCGCGCATTGTAGGCGGGCATGACGACAGAGACCGCCGGGTTCTCACCGGACAGCATCGGCCGCTCCGGAGCCCAGCATCAGACGTATTCGCGCCACGTATGCCCCCCGGTAATGTTGATCGAGATACGAAGCATACTTGTTGTCCCACAATGCACGCGCACGCGCGCCGCGCCGCAGGATCTGCTGCGCGTCCAGCGAATCGAGAAGGGCAGCGATGGACTGCCTGCCTTCCCGGAGCGCCCAGCCAGTCCCTTCGGCCTCGATTCGACCGCCTGGCGGCGTGCCTTGCGTGGTGACCAGCGGCCGTCCGAGCATCAAGTGCTCGTAGTACTTGTTCGGCGAGGCATGGGCATGATTGGGCACGGACAAATAATAGAAAGCCACCAACACGTCCATGCCAGCCATCAGCGCAAGGCCGGCGGAACTGGACATCGCCCCATGAAAATGCACGTTTGCGAAACGGCTGGCCGCGTTGGCGACATGATCCGCCAACCCTCCATAGCCGGCGATATGCACTTCGACGTCGCGCCGGCCGCCGCAGACGGCCAGCAAATCCTCCAGGCCGCGATGGCGCGGCTCGAGCACGCCGAAGTAACCGATTTTCCAGGGTAAGCGCGCGCCGGGCGGCGCAGTGAAGCCCACCTCCGCCTGGGGCACGTTCTCGAGCGCCATGACGTTGCGCCAGCCAGGGTCCAGGCCGTGCTGGCGAAGCCGCTCTTCGCTGGCGATCAGAGTCAGCGCCGCCCGGCGTGCAATACCACGCTCCAGTGCGTCGATCAGGCTGCCGGGCAAGCCGCCAATGCCGCGTACCGCCGTGTACTTGTCGTACAGGTCAAACACCAGTTTGCGTCGGAATATCGTGCAGAAAATCCAGGCAGCCAGCCCCGTATCCAGGTCAACAGCGTGAACCACTCGCGCCTGACGACGCATCGCGAACAACTGCCGCAAGATATAGAAATTCCAACCCAGCAGGACCAGGAGATTCGCCCACCCGGCACCAAGGCGGGCCCGGCGCTGATAATAACGGAAACCAGGCGCCTCGCCGGACTGCCGCCCATCCTTGTTCCAGCCGATAAATGAGAAAGGCAGGTCCGCCAAATCCAACGCCTGAAAATACTTTCCCAGCCTCGCGTCAAAATCTGCGATATAAGATCGGACGAAAACAATCATTTATTTTTCGGGCCGAAATAGCCACGCCGCTTGTGGCGCTTCTTGATGATCATCCATCGCGGCATGCGGAACAGCACCAGACGGCGATAAAGCACGACATAGGTGACCGAAAATGCAAAGACGCAGATCATGAGCACCACGGGCATCTGCCAGAACAGCACGGCCGGAATCACGCCCAGCGACGACAGCAGCCACAGATACGGCGAGGTCAACGCATTGCGCTGAGTCAAGTGCCGCACCTCGGCCGACCCCACGGCCCAGCGCACGACTCGCTTGTAGACCAGCATGTGCAGGTGCACGCCATCCGGCGCGCCTGGAGAAACCCCGCGCAACAGCCGCTTCCGATAAATGGAGAAAAGGGTTTCAAAAACAGGATAAATACACAACAGCAACGGGAACCATGCCGAGACTTCGGGATGACGCACCAGCATCAGCACCGACATTTCGCCAATCATGAAACCCAGAAAATAAGCACCGCCATCGCCCAGGAAAATATGGCCGTTGGGATAATTCCAGATAAGAAATCCGACGATGCCGCCCAGCATGCCCAGCGCCAGGACCACCAGAAGCCGATCGCCAAGGTAGAAACTGACGTAGGCAAAACCAGCGAATATCATCGCCGAAACCACTCCGGCCAGCCCGTTGTAGCCATCAATGATATTGATGGCGTTGGCCGCGCCGCTGACCGCCACCATGGTAAAGACCAGGGATACCGCGCTGAATCCCAGCAGCCAATCCAGTCCCACGATGTCCACGCGCGTGACTGCGGCGCCGAGCAGATAATAGGCCAACAGGGCGGACAGCATGGCCAGCCCCAGACGGACGATGACTCGCACGCGCTTGGTCAGGTCCTCGGCCAGCCCACCGAGAAAGGCGGGAATGGAGGCCCCCAGAAGCAATACCAGTTCCGGCAGCACCTGCGGTTCACGCTGGGCTGCCGCAATACAGGTTGCAACCATGGCCGCCACCAACGACAGCCCCCCGATGCGCGGCACGGGCTTGGCGTGATACTTCTGCACGCCCTCCAGATCGTGATCCGCCGTCAGCGGGCTGTGCCACGCCCGGTATCGCAGCACCAACATCGTAAATACCAGCGATACGAGAAACGCTACGAGTAAATAAAGCATATAAAGGGGTTGGGTCGGTGTGCCACACGCATGGCCCCGGATTGTAGTGGGCGGATGACGGGAAATGACGGAATGACGCGATTTTTCGAGCGTTGTTGCATCCGGGCACCTAAGTCCCTCTGGTTCGAGCGGGCTATACTGCCCGACCACAATGGAATGCTGCGGCAAACCGCTGCATTTTTGACCTATCGCGCCCGATGACGCCTAGCTACCGCGCCTCCGTCCTGTCTTGCCTGCTGCTGGCACTGTCGCCAATCGCCATGCTGACTGTCGGCGGCAGCAGCGGCCTGTTCTATGCCCTGTTGCTGGTCTGTATCTTAGTCGCCGCCCCTCGGGCCGGCGAGGCCCGGTCGCGCCTGCGGCCATACCGTTGGCTCATCCTCGCCCTGTGCCTGCCGCTGGCCGCCACGGTTCTCAGCCAGTGGACCCTGCATGCCTGGCGCTCCACTGAAATAGAGCGCGCCTTGCGCGTCTCCCTGGCGTTTCCGCTGCTGCTGGCCGGCCTGCTCCTGATGGATGACCGGGTCCTGCGGCGGTTCGCCTGGGGATTGCTGCTGGCGGGCGCAGCCTCGTTCGCGGTGGTTCTGTACCTGTCCTGGCCCACCTTCGAACGCCCGCTCACCCCGCAGTTCAATGCCGTCAGCTACGGCAATCTGATGTTGCTGACGGGCGTCATGGTGCTCTACAGCCTGGAATGGCCGCTGACACGCATGCCCAGGCTGGAAAAGACGCTCAAGATCGCCGTCGCCTGTCTGGCGTTCCTCGGCTTCATCCTCACCCAGACCCGTACCGGCTGGATGGCCTTCCCACTGTTCGCCATCATCGCCCTGGCCCTTGGCCGCAGAGTGCGCCATCCCGTGCGCGCCCTGGTCCTCCTGATCGCCACGCTGGCCGTGCTGGCCGCCATCGGCGCCACCAACGGCGGGCTTCGCGAACGCGTGGCGCAGGGCTTCACAGAGGTGCGCGAATGCGAATCGACGCAGCAGACCGCCGACACCTCCATGTGCATCCGCCTGCAACTCTGGCGCTCGGCCTGGGCGATGTTCAAGGAAAACCCCTGGACGGGCGTTGGCAACGGCGCGCAATTCGTCGCAGGCCTGAAACAACGTGCCCAGGAAGGCCAGGTCTCTGCATATGTGGCCGAAGGTTTCGGCGAAACGCACAACGACATGCTGATGGCGATGGCCCTGTACGGCCTGCCCGGCGGCCTGGGCCTGTTGGCGCTGTACCTGGCGCCCGCCTGCCTGTTCCTGCGCCGCATGCGCCGCGACCATCCCCAGGCGGCGCGCACCGCCGCCGCGATGGGCGTGGCGCTGTGCCTGGGTTTCGCGATATTCGGCCTGACGGAGCTGATGTTCCGCGGCATGCGATCAATCAGTTACTACGTCGTCATGCTCGCCGTCCTGACAGTGCTGTCCCGGCCCCGGGCGACACCGGACGATACGATCCCGCCACGTCCGCAGTAGCCATACGCGCAATTTAGGACCAGAATGGTTGTCAACGGCCCGCTGAAGGCCGTCCTGACAAGGAGACAACCATGCGCATTGCAGATGCCCAATGGATTCCTGCCTCGCCCCACCAGACCTGGGATGCGCTCATCGATCCCGTCGTGCTGCAGCGCTGCCTGCCCGGCTGCATCAAGGTGGAACAGCGTAGCCCCACCGAATACGGCCTGGTGATACGCACCAAGGTCGCCGGATTCGAAACCGACTACGAAGGCGAGATCCTGCTGTCCGACGTCGACGCACCGAACGGCTGCACGCTGGCCTTCGAAGGCAAGGGCCTGGCGGCAGGCCTGGCCATCGGCACCGCCCAGGTCTCGCTGATCCCCAAGGAAGAAGGCACGCGGCTGAGCTATACCGTGGCCGCGATGGCCGGCGGCAAGCTGGCCGAGCTGGGCGAACCCACCGTCATGAAGGCCGGCGGCAAGATCGTCGACAAGTTCTTCGGCGCCTTCATCGAGCACATGGCCCGGCAGCCTCGCCTGGCGCCGCCGCCACCGCCCCCCGAACCCGAACCGCGCGGCCTGTCGAATTCGCGCTGGTCCTGGGCGATGGCGCTGGCCGTGATCGTGGTCCTGGTGGGCTATCACACTCTGTTCCGATAGCGCTTCGGGCGGCGGGTCGGCGGTGATATTCTTGGCGGCATGAACACGCCGCCAGCAGGTTCGCAACCTCCTTCCGCATCGCCCCCCGATTCCAACACCGAGCCCACCCGATCTCGCCGTGACCTGCTGATGGCCATGGCGGGGGTGTCGGCCACGGTGGTATTGGTGGCCTTCGACTCCACCATCGTCAGCACCACACTGCCGCGCGTGGCCGCCGCGCTGGACGGCATGGCGCTCTACGCTTGGGTCGGCACGGGCTACCTGCTGGCCACCGCGGTCTCGATCCTCATCTTCGGCCGCCTGGGCGACATGTACGGCCGCAAGCCGCTGATGCTGGCGTCGGTCACCATGGTGTCGCTGGGTTCGATCGCCTGCGGGCTGGCGCAGACCATGCCACAGCTGATCGCCTTCAGATCCCTGCAGGGCATCGCGGGCGGCATGATGATCGCCACGGCCTTCGCCGCGCCAGCCGATCTCTTTCCCGACGCCAAGCAACGGGTGCGCTGGATGGCGCTGGTATCGGCCGCCTTCGCGATGGCCAGCGGCATCGGCCCGGCGCTGGGCGGCGCCGCCACCCAGGCACTGGGATGGCGCGCCGCGTTCTTCATTTCTCCGATCGCCGGCGGGGTGGCGCTGTTCCTGCTGGCACGCTATTTCCCGACGATCCGGCCCCGCACGGCGGCCGGCGAGACCAGGCGCGTCGACTGGCTGGGCAGCGTGCTGCTGGTCGTGGCGGTGGGCGCGCCGCTGGCCGCCATGGAAATCGCATTCGCGCCCGGCGACACGGCGCATCCCGGCCTGGGTCTGGGCCTGGCGCTGGCCGGCATCGCGGCCGCCCTGGTGCTGGTGCCCTACGAAAAGCGGTTTCCGTCCCCCATCTTTCCGCTGCGCGTGCTCGGCGGCCGAGAACAGCAATTGCTGAATCTCTGTTCGGTGGCCGTGGGCGCCGTCATGTTCACGCTCATCTTCTTCAGCCCGCTGCTGCTGCAGCACGAACTGAACTACACACCCAGCCAGGCGGGCCTGCTGCTGACGCCGCTGGTGGCGGCCATCTCGGTGGGCAGCCTGATCAACGGCCGGCTGTTCCCCCGGCAATCCGAGCCACAGCGCCTGATGGTGTTCGGCAACTGCCTGCTGGCCATCGGCGCGGCCATGGTCCTGGTCATCGGCGCCGGCACGCCGGCCTGGTGGATCCTGGCGGCCTTCTTCGTCAACGGCACCGCCCTGGGCTTCCTGCTGCCCAACCTGACGCTGTTCATGCAGATGTTGAGCGAACGGCGCGACGTCGGCGTGGCGTCGGCGCTGGTGCAGACCACGCGCGCCGTGGGCAGCGCGGCGGGCACGGCGCTGGTGGGCATCGCCATCTCGCACACCTCGGTGCTGGACGGCGTGCGCGCCGGCCTGGCGATGTGCATCGTGCTGTCGCTGGCCGGCGCCGCGCTGGCGCACCGCATCAAGATGAAAAACGTCATTACCCGATAAGCCTCATCCGCACTCACCATGACCCGACGCGACGGTTTCGATCTTTTCTTCCTGGCCGCCGTCTGGGGCGGCTCATTCCTGTTCATCCGCATCGCGGTGCCTGAATTCGGGCCGGCCGCGCTGATGGAGCTGCGCGTGGGCGTGGCGGCGCTGTTCCTGCTGCCGCTGGCCACCTTGCGCGGCAAGCTGCCCAGCATCATCGCGCGCTGGCCCGCCGTATTGGGCGTGGGCATCTTCAATGCGGCCATCCCCTTCCTGCTGTACGCCTACGCGGCCAAGTCGCTGGGCGCGGGCTTCCTCTCGGTGGCCAACGCCAGCACGCCCGTGTGGGGCGCCGTCATCGGCTGGCTGTGGCTCAAGGACAGCCTGCCGGCGCGGCGGCAACTGGGCCTGGCCGTCGCCATGGTCGGGATCGTGGTGCTGGTCTGGGACAAGCTGGAATTCCATTCCGGCGGCACCGGCCCGGCGGTGCTGGCCGCGGTCTGCGCGCCGCTGTTCTACGGCGTGGCGGCCAATGCCACCAAGCGCTATCTGGCCGGCGTGGACGCGCTGGCCAACGCCACCGGCAGCATGACCGCCGCCGCGCTGGTGCTGATGCCGCTGGCCATCTGGAACTGGCCGCCGCAGCCCGTCTCGTTCGCCGCCTGGCAGGCCGTCATCCTGCTGGCGGTGGTGTGCACCGGCATCGCCTACATCATGTTCTTCCGCCTGATCGCCAACGTGGGTCCCACGGCCGCGGTCAGCGTCACCTTCCTGGTGCCTGTGTTCGGCGTGCTGTGGGGGGTGTGGTTCCTGGACGAGGCGCTGACGCCGCGCATCGTGTCGGGCGCCGCCATCATCCTGGCGGGCACCGCGTTGGCGCTGGGGCTGACGGACAGGCTGCGGCCGCAGAAGCGCGTGGCATGAAGCGAGGCGCTGCGCCACTGCTCCCCCTACGGACGAAAGACCGTCGGGCAGTTTACTTTTCCAGTAGCGACGACGCCCCGCACTGCAGCGCCTCACGCCGGCGTATCGGCGGGACGGCACGCTAGTACTGCCCCGACTTCCCCGTCAACGCCACGCCCAGGCGCAGCATCAAGTAGCTCATCGCATCGACGGCGCGCCGGATCCAGCCGCGCTTCAGGTACTCCTGCGGCACCACCAGGCGGCCGCCGGTCTCGATGGCGTGCTCCAGCCGCTGCCGCAGTTCGGCGGCAAACGGCGGATCGTCCATCACCACGTTGGCCTCGCGCGCCAGCAGCAGGCTGAAGGGGTCCAGGTTGGACGAGCCCACGCTGGCGATCTGGTCGATCACCGCCACCTTGGCATGCAGGTAGCCCGGCATGTATTCGTAGATTTCGATGCCGCCCGCCAGCAACTGGTCGTACAGCGCGCGCGTGGCGTAGTACTGCATGCGGTACTCGGGCTTGCCCTGCAGCAGCATGCGCACGCGCACGCCGCGCGCGGCGGCCTGCAGCAGGGCTTTACGAAACAGCCGCCCCGGAAAGAAATACGCGTTGGCAATCAGGATCTGCTGGCGCGCATGGCGGATGCCGTACAGGTACGCGTGCTCGAAGGTCTGGCGAAAGCGCACGTTGTCGCGCAGCACCAGCGCGGCGCGCTGGTTGCCGGCCGGCGGGGCATCGACGTGCACGGGCTTGATCAGGCGCATGTGGCGCCACTCGCGCGGATGGCGGCGCAGCCGGGCCCAGTTCAGCCGCACCCACATCAGTTCCTGCGCGTAGACGATGTCCGACACCAGCGGACCGCACACCTCGACGGCAAAGTCGAAACGCGGCGCGCCCGCTTCTTCGCTGGGTTCCACGTCGTCGAAGTCGTCGACGATGTTGATGCCGCCCACGAAGGCGCATTCGCCGTCGATCACCGCCGTCTTGCGGTGCAGGCGCCGCAGGCGCGCGCGCGAGAACGCCAGCTTGCCGAACCAGCGCGGTTCGGGACGGAAGATACGGCATTGCCCGCCCGCGGCCACGATGCGCGCCTGGACCGCTTGGGCGGTGTCGTTGCTGCCGAAGCCATCCAGCACCACCCGCACCTTGACCCCGCGATGCGCGGCCGCCTGCAGGCTGTCCAGCACGCGGCGCCCGGTTCGGTCAGGGATGAAGATGTAGGTTTCCAGGTGCACGCTGGTCTGCGCGCGGTCGATGGCGGCGCACAGCGCGGGAAAGAAATCCGCGCCGTTCTGCAGCAGCCTGACGTGGTTCCCGTCGACCCAGGTCACGCCGATACCGGTGTTCTTCAAGGCAGTTCCAGCTCGGCCAGCAAGGGGGCATGATCGGACAGGCGCGACCATTGGCGGCCATGCAGCACGCGCGCGCTGCGCACGGCGAAGCCGCGCTGGTAGATGCGATCGAGGCGAAACCAGGGGAACACCGCCGGAAAGGTGCGCGGCGGCGGCACGGGGCAATAGGCGCCGCCCATGCCCAGCTGATTGTTGCGCTCCATCATCCCCGGATGTTGCGCCGTGCCGCGCAATACCTGGCTCAGGCGCCGCACCGAATCGCGCAGCTTGGGCAGCTCTCCGCCATGCGAACGGGGCGCATTCGAGAACACTTCGT
This sequence comes from Bordetella ansorpii, assembly GCF_900078705.1. Lineage (GTDB taxonomy): Bacteria > Pseudomonadota > Gammaproteobacteria > Burkholderiales > Burkholderiaceae_B > Bordetella > Bordetella ansorpii_A. The sequence goes on along the minus strand of NZ_FKIF01000002.1, from coordinate 629,806 downwards.
ACAGGCCCAGCTGCTGCACGAACAGCGGCGCCAGCTTGTCGCCCCAATCGTTGAAATCGCCGGCGATGACGATGGGCTCGTGCGACTGCACCTGCGCGGCGATGCGCTCGGTCAGCGCCAGGATCTGGCGCGAGCGGCTGGCCGCGAACAGGCCCAGGTGCACCACGAAGCAATGCACCTTCGTGCCGCCCACGTCGATGCGCGCGTGCAGCAGCCCGCGCTGCTCCAGGCGGTGGTCGGAGATGTCCTGGTTCTCGAAATCGAGGATGGGAAAGCGCGACAGCAAGGCGTTGCCGTGGTCGCTGCGATTGCGGATGGCGTTGCGGCCGTAGGCCACCTGCATGTGCAGCGCGGCCGCCAGCGACTGGTGCTGCTGGTCGATGACGGTGGCGGTTTCGTTGCGGCCCTGGACTTCCTGCAGGAAGACCAGGTCGGGCCGCAGGCCGTACAGCCCCAGGCGCAATTCGTTCAGCGATTCACGGCCCCCCAGGGCCGAGCGGCCCTTGTGGATGTTGTAGCTGACGACGCGCAACAGAGACATGGCAGTACGGCGCCCTTCTTGACCACGGGACGGCGGCCACCCCGGTGGGCGGCCGCCACGCGGCTTACTTCGCTTCGACGTTGCGCAGGCGGATGTGCAGCTCGCGCAGTTGCTTCTCGTCGACGGCGGACGGGGCCTGGGTCAGCAGGTCCTGGGCGCGCTGCGTCTTGGGGAAGGCGATGACGTCACGGATCGACTCGGCGCCGGCCATCATGGTGATGATGCGGTCCAGGCCGAAGGCGATGCCGCCGTGGGGCGGCGCGCCGTACTGCAGGGCGTCCAGCAGGAAGCCGAACTTCTCCCGGGCTTCCTCGGCGCCGATCTTCAGGGCGCGGAACACCTTGCTCTGCACTTCCTCGCGGTGGATACGGACCGAGCCGCCGCCGATTTCCCAGCCGTTGAGCACCATGTCGTAGGCCTTGGCGTACGCCTGGCCCGGATCGGTCTGCAGGAAGTCCTCGTGGCCGTCCTTGGGGCTGGTGAAGGGGTGGTGGGCAGCGGTGTAGCGGCCTTCTTCCTCGTCGTATTCGAACATCGGGAAGTCGATGACCCACAGCGGCTTCCAGCCGGCCGTGAACAGGCCGGTCTTCTTGCCGAATTCGCTGTGGCCGATCTTCACGCGCAGCGCGCCGATGGCGTCGTTGACGACCTTCTCGCGGTCGGCGCCGAAGAAAAGGATGTCGCCGTCCTGCGCGCCGGTGCGCTTGAGCAGCTCGGCGATCGCGGCGTCATGGATGTTCTTGACGATGGGCGATTGCAGGCCGTCGCGGCCCTTGGCCGTTTCGTTGACCTTGATGTAGGCCAGGCCCTTGGCGCCGTAGATGCCCACGAATTGGGTGTAGGCATCGATTTCGCTGCGGGGCATGGACGCGCCGCCCGGCACGCGCAGCGCGACGACGCGGCTGCCGGCGGTGGTGGCGGCCGAGGCGAACACCTTGAATTCCACATCGCCCATCACGTCGGTGATGTCGGTGAATTCGAGGTTGACGCGCATGTCGGGCTTGTCCGAACCGTAGCGCTGCATGGCTTCGGTCCAGGTCATCTGCGGGAACGGCGCCGGCAGGTCGACGTTCTGCACGACCTTGAAGACGTGGCGGATCATGCCTTCGAAGATCTCGCGGATCTCGAATTCGTTCAGGAACGAGGTTTCGCAGTCGATCTGGGTGAATTCGGGCTGGCGGTCGGCGCGCAGGTCTTCGTCGCGGAAGCACTTGGTGATCTGGTAGTAGCGGTCGAAGCCCGACACCATCAGCATCTGCTTGAACAGCTGCGGCGACTGCGGCAGCGCGAAGAAGTGGCCGGCGTTGACGCGCGAGGGCACCAGGTAGTCGCGCGCGCCCTCGGGCGTGCTCTTGGTCAGCATCGGCGTTTCGATGTCGACGAAGCCCAGCTCGTCCAGGAACTTGCGCACTTCGATCGACACGCGGTAGCGCAGCATCAGGTTGCGCTGCATCTGCGGACGGCGCAGGTCCAGCACGCGGTGCGTCAGGCGGGTGGTCTCGGACAGGTTGTCGTCGTCCAGCTGGAACGGCGGCGTGACCGACGCGTTCAGGATCTCGACTTCCTGGCACAGCACTTCGACTTCGCCCGAGGCCAGCTCGGCGTTGGCCGTGCCGGCGGGACGCTCGCGCACCAGGCCGGTGATGCGGATGCAGAACTCGTTGCGCAGGCGCTCGGCGGTGCCGAAGGCTTCGGCATTGTCCGGATCGAACACGATCTGGGCCAGGCCGGCGCGGTCGCGCATGTCGATGAAGATGACCCCGCCGTGGTCGCGGCGGCGGTTCACCCAACCATTCAGGGTGACGGTCTGGCCGAGATGGTCACGACAAACCTGGCCGGTGTAGCAGGTACGCATTGCGGGATGACTCCGTATATGAACTTGTTCAGCGTAGCAGTGGGATCAGGGTTCGGCGCGGGGCGCGGCGGGCGCTCCGGGAACCGGCGGGACGGACTCGGGCGGCACGCCGGACTGCGGCGGCGGGGCCACGACGCCCATCGATACGATGTACTTCAAGGCCGCGTCGACCGACATCTGCAGCTCGACCACCTGGTCGCGCGGCATCATCAGGAAGAAGCCCGAGGTGGGGTTCGGCGTGGTGGGGATGTACACGCTCAGGTGTTCGCCTGGCAGGTACGAGGCCACCTCGCCGCTGGGCGCGCCGGTAAGGAACGCGATGGTCCACGAGCCGGCGCGCGGGTACTGGATGAGCACGGCCTGGCGGAACGCGCGGCCGTTGGGGGCCAGCACGGTGTCGCTGACCTGCTTGACCGAGTTGTAGATGGAGCGCACCAGCGGGATGCGGCCCAAGAGGCGCTCCCATTGTTCGAGCAGGCTGCGGCCCAGCAGGTTGGCGGCCAGCACGCCCGTGCCCAGCACCACCAGGATGACCAGCACGAAGCCGAAGCCGGGGATGTCGACGCCGAACAGCGACTGCGCGGTCAGGAAGCCGGGCACGAAGCCTTCCAGCGTGGTGACCAGCAGGCTCAGCACCCAGATGGTGATGGCCAGGGGCACCCAGACCAGCAGGCCGGTGATGAAGTACTTCTTGAACATGCCGCTGCGCCCGGCCATCAGGTCGAGGACGACGAGGGGGCCGGCGTGGCGGGCGCCGCGGGTGCGGCGGCCGGGGCAGCCGGTGCGGCGGCGGGCGCGGCGGCACCGCCATCGGACGCCGGCTTGGCGGCGGGCGGCTGCGAGCCGTTGCCCCGGAAGTCGGTCACGTACCAACCCGAGCCCTTCAACTGGAAGCCGGCGGCGGTGACCTGCTTGGCGTAGGCCGCCTGGCCGCAGGACGGGCAGACGGTCAGCGGAGCATCGGACATTTTCTGCAGCACGTCTTCGGCATGGCCGCACGCGGTGCATTTGTAAGCGTAGATGGGCATTGGACGAACACTTGCGGAAAGCCTGGCGCCCGGTGCCGCCGGCCGACAGGCGGGGCAAGCGCGGGCGCGCGGACGGGACAGCCGGAAAAATCACGGCAAGTCGGGAATTTTAGCCCGAAGATTCGGACAAGGCCTTTACGCCGGTATCGGCAGTCGCGCCGATGCCCCGCCCGGTTACAAAGCCCGGCCTAAACCAGGAACATCACGGAGGCCACCGCCGTGGGGGCCAATGCGCACACGAACAGCCGCCCGGGCGAGATGCTGCCGTCCGGGAAGTGGTTCTTCAGGATGGAGAACCCGGCCGGATTGGGCGCATTGGCGATCACGGTCAGGCCGCCGCCCGTGACCGCGCCGGCCACCAGCATGTAGCGCCAGACGTCATTGGTGCCTTCGACCAGCGAACCCAGATAGGTCAGCGCGGCGTTGTCGGTGATGGCCGTCAGCGCCGTGGCGCCGCCGAACAGCACCAGGGGCGACAGGCCGCCCAGCAGGTCCTGCAGCCACCATTTCTGCAGGCCGCCCAGCACCACCAGGCCCGCCAGGAAGAAACCGACCATCAGGCCTTCCTTGATCAGCAGGCGGTTCTGGTGACGCTTGTAGCCCTCTGCAAACCCGATGAACAACATCAACAGGCCCAGGAAGACGGCGGGATGGTGGGCCGTCAGCACGACGCCGGCCAGAAAGAGCAGGTGCATCAGCATGACCCAGGCCGGCACGGGCGCCCGGGACTTGTCGCCGTCGTCCGCATCCACGCCCTTGCCTGTGCCCACCGAGCCCTCCAGCAACGCCGCGCGGCAGACCAGCGTCAGGACGAGGGCATTGACCACCACGGCCACGGCCGCGCGCCAGCCGAAATGCTGGGCCATGAAAGCCGTATCCCAACCGAAAGTGCTGGCCACCATCAGCACGGGCGGTGCGGCATAGGCCGTCAGCACGCCGCCGATCGACACGTTGACGAACAGCACGCCCAGCGTCAGGTATTTGAACCCGGCGCGGCCCGACACGCGGAAATAGCCGTCACGCAGCAGCAGCGCGGCCAGCGTCATCGCGGCCGGTTCGGTGATGAACGAGCCGCCCAGCGGCACCAGCGCCATCACCACGAAGAACGTGGACAGTTCCCGGCGCACCGGCAGAAGCCGCGCCGCCGCGCGCAGCAGGATGCTGACCATTTCGAGGATGGGCCGGCTGGCGGCCACCACCATGATGGCGAACACGAACAGCGGCTCGGTGAAGTTGCGCGTGTCCATGTACTCGATGGCGCTGTGCGTGCCGCCCAGCAGCGCCATGCAGACCAGCAGCACGAAGGCCCAGACGCCGAACACCGCCTCGACCTCGGACAGCATGTGCCAGATGCCCGCGTGCGGGCCATTGCGGTGCGCAAGGCGCGCGAAGAACGACACGGAGAATGTGTGAAGAACAGCAACGGCGAACAGGGCTGTCGCCACGATTTCTATGGTCTGGGGCATGCCGGGAGTCTGATTTGTGTGCGGGGCCGCGCCCGTGCGCGGTTTTGGGTCGGACTATAGCAGTCACAAATGCGGATCATCCAGACAGCGCAACGCCATGACCGAAAAGGACGCGGACACCCCATCAGTGTGTACAATACACACCATAAATGACGCCCTGCCAGACGCCTCAGGAACAGCAGGCAACTTATCAAGGCGCTTGAACGCGATGGCTGGATCCTGCGCGGCACCAAGGGTTCGCACCATGTTTATTCGCATCCAGCCAAGCCGGGCACACCTCAGTGTGCCGCATCCAAAGAAGGAACTCGGTCTCGGGCTGGTCGACAAACTGCTGAAGCAGGCCGGCTTGAAATAGACGGCCCATCCTTCAAGGTGCCGGACAAACCCAAAGGCGCGCAATGAAATACCCCATCGCGATCGAACCGGGAAACGATACCCAGGCTTGGGGCGTCGTCGTGCCGGACTTGCCAGGCTGCTTTTCAGCGGCCGATGACGGCATCGACCAAGCCATCGAGAATGCAAAGGAAGCGATCGGCCTGTGGATCGAAACCGCATTGGACAGCGGCGACCCCGTCCCCATGCCAAGCCGCATCACAGACTTGCAGGCCGCCAATCCCGAATTCGCGGGTTGGGTATGGGCCATCGTGGGAATCGATCCTGCCGTCATGGACGAAACCGTCGAGCGCATCAACATCACCCTGCCCCGACGCATTCTGGCGCGGATCGACGCCAAGGCCCGCGCCGCGGGAGAGACACGCTCGGGCTACATCGCCCATATGGCATTAAGTCACTGAACCTGCCGCAACAGCCGCGCCCCCTTCTCTGCGATCATCAACGTCGGCGAATTCGTGTTCCCCGACGTGATCGTCGGCATGATCGACGCATCGATCACCCGCAGGCCCTCCACGCCGTGCACACGCAGTTGCGCGTCCACCACTGCCTGCGCGTCGCTGCCCATCTTGCAGGTGCCCACGGGATGGAAGATCGTCGTGCCGATCTCGCTGGCGGCCTGGGCCAGGTCGGCATCGGTCTGCCATTGCGGGCCGGGCCGGTATTCCTCGGGATCGAACCGCGCCAGCGCCGGCTGGGCCACGATGCGGCGCGTCAGGCGGATGCTGTCGGCGGCCACCTTGCGGTCGGCCTCGGTCGACAGGTAATTGCACAGGATCTCGGGCGGGTCGCGCGGATCCGGCGACGCGATGCGCACGTGTCCGCGGCTGGTGGGCCGCAGATTGCACACCGATGCCGTGAAGGCCGGGAAAGCGTGCAGCGGGTCGCCGAACTTGTCCAGCGACAAGGGCTGCACGTGATACTGCACGTTGGCGCGTGACTGATCCGGGCTGGTGCGCGCGAAAGCGCCCAGCTGCGACGGCGCCATGCTGAGCGGGCCGCCTCGCGCAAAGGCATAGTGCAGGCCCATGGCCGCCTTGCCCCACCACGTGGCCGCCATCATGTTCAAGGTACGCGCCCGGCGCACGCGGTACACCAGGCGCAATTGCAGATGGTCCTGCAGGTTGCCGCCCACGCCGGGCAGGTCGTGCACCACCGGAATGCCATGCGCCTGCAGCAACGCCCCCGGCCCCACGCCCGACACCTGCAACAGTTGCGCCGAACCGATGGCGCCCGAGGCCAGCACCACCTCGCGGGACACCCGGACGTCCTGCTCGGGGCCCTCGCCCTGGCGATAGCGCACGCCCACGGCGCGGCGGCCCTCGAACAGCACGCGCGACACCTGCGCGCCGGTGGCCACCGTCAGGTTCGGCCTTCCTGCGACCGGCCGCAGGAAGGCCTTGGCCGCATTCCAGCGCACGCCGCGCTTCTGGTTCACTTCGAAATAGTCGCAGCCTTCGTTGTCGCCGCGATTGAAATCGTTGACGGACGGCACGCCCGCCTGGGCCGCCGCCTCGCGGAACGCGTCCAGCAATGGCCAGGTCAGGCGCTGGCGCTCGACCCGCCATGGCCCGCCCGAGCCGTGGAACTCGCTGGCGCCGCCGTGGTGATCCTCGCTGGCCTTGAACATCGGCAGCACGTCGTCCCAACTCCAGCCGGGATTGCCCAGCGCCGCCCAGCCGTCGTAGTCGGCGCGCTGGCCGCGCATGTAGATCATGCCGTTGATCGACGAGCTGCCGCCCAGCACCCGGCCGCGCGGATAACCCAGGCTGCGCCCGCCGAGGCCCGGATCGGCCTGGGTGCGGTAGCACCAGTCGGTGCGCGGATTGCCGATGCAGTACAGGTAACCCACCGGGATGTGGATCCAGTGCCAGTTGTCCGGGCCGCCCGCCTCCAGCAGCAGCACCCGCACGGCCGGATCGGCCGACAGGCGGTTGGCCAGCAGGCAGCCGGACGTGCCGGCGCCGACGATCACGTAGTCATAACGGGCTGCGGACGGCGCCGCCTTGTCTGCGGTCATGCGCATGGTCTCCTCGAAGCGTCTGGCCAGTGGCCGGCGCGGTCTGTCGTTTTGTCCCGCCGTATCTTGCGCCCCAGGCTTGCCAATCGCAACCCGCCCGCCATCCCCGGAGAATCGGGCAAGAGTCATTACCGCCCGGATCATGCCGGCGGCCCGATGGCTGAAATGCCCCCCAATTGGAAAACTGTTTTTTGAACCTTTCCCCGGTATGCTCGGTCTGTGATTTTTTCAGTCTGTTGTCAGAAACGCGCCCCGCCGGTCCGTTCAGCACCAGGATGCGGGCGTCCTCCCGGAGAAAGTCGGATGTCTGTTTGCCCAACGTCGGCCTGGCCGGCTGCCGTGCCTGCCTTCCCCCTCCTCTTGAAAACCCCCGCGGGGTATCCCGCATGACGGCCGCCGCGACGACGACGACAACGACGGCCGATCGTTCCCACGGCATGTCGGTCACCGATGGCGTGGGCGTGCTGGTCGGCGTGGTGATGGGCATCGGCATCTTCGGCTTTCCGCCCCTGGTGGCGCAGAACGCCGGTTCGGTGCCGATGTACATCGCCATGTGGCTGGCGGGCGGTGCGGTGATGCTGATCGGCGCCCTGTGCTACGCGGAACTGGGCTCGGCCTATCCCGACTCCGGCGGCGAATACCACTATCTCACCCGGGCCTGGGGGCCGCGCGTCGCGATGCTGTTCGGCTGGGCGCGCGGTACGGTCATCCAGACCGGCGCCATCGCCACGGTGGCTTTCATCTACGGCGAATACGCCCAGCAGTTGCTGCCGCTGGGCACGCATGGCGTCACTATCCACGCGGTGATATCGGTGGTCGTGCTGACCCTGCTGAACATGATCGGCACCTCGCCATCCAAGCGGTTGCAACTGCTGCTGACCGGCCTGGAAGTGGCTTCGCTGGCCGCCATCGTGGTGGCCGGCGTGATGTCGCTGGGCACCGAGATGCCGCCGCCCCCGCCGCCCATGCCCATCGAGACTAGCCTGGCCGGCGCGCTGGGCATGGGCATGGTCTTCGTGCTGCTGACCTACGGCGGCTGGAACGAGGCGGCGTATCTGTGCGGCGAATTGCGCAACCCCGCGCGCGACGTGGTGCGCGTCATGCTGATCGGCACCGCCATCGTGGTGAGCGCCTATCTGCTGGTCAATCTTGCGTTGCTGCAGATATTCGGCCTGGGCGGCCTGCAGCGCACGCAGGCGGTCGGCAGCGAGGTCATGCAACTGGTGGCTGGCCCGTACGCGGCCGTGCTGCTGGCGATGACGGTCAGTTGGGGCGCATTGACCACCATCAACGGCACCATCCTGACCGGCGGGCGCGTCTACCACGCGCTGGGCCGCGACCTGCCCGGCCTGCGCAAGCTGTCGGGCTGGAGCGAGCGCGGCCAGTCGCCCACCAACGGCCTGCTGGTCCAGGGCGTGCTGACGCTGGCGCTGGTGGCCGTCGGCCACTTCGCCGAAAACTCGGTACAGGCGCTGGTGGCCTACACCGCGCCGGTGTTCTGGCTGTTCATGATGCTGGTGGCGCTGGCGCTGATCAAGCTGCGCCAGCGCGAACCCAGCCAGCCGCGCCCCTTCAAGGTGCCGCTGTATCCGCTCACACCCATCCTGCTGGCGCTGACCTGCGCGGGGCTGGTGTGGTCCAGTTCGGTATACGCGGGCGTGGGCTCACTGCTGGGCCTGGCCGTGCTGGCCCTGGGCGTGCCGGCCCTCTACTTCCTGAGGCGCGGCCACGCGCCGGCCTGAGCACGGTGTTCGACGGCGCGCCTTCCGGGCGCGCCCCATGGCATCCCGCGCCGCCGGATCACGGGTATGCGCGATTACCGGACCGCGCCGACCCCGATCAGGCCGCACCGCCCGTCATCGGCGCGCCCAGCGGCGCCTCGTCGGGCGTACGGGTATCGCCCCGAGCGTCGCGCTCGGCCTGTTCCGCCTGTGCGCGCTGCAACAGGCAGTACAGCATTTCGGTCGACAGGCCATGCAACACCAGGCGGTGCCCGGCGCGCAGCGTCGACATCGGCACCAGCGGATGCTTGTTGTTGACCAGGACCAGGTGCTCAGGCGCTCCCATCAGCCGCGCGGCATACACGCCGATGGTCTCGTCCAGCTGCAGCGAATTGGCGGCCCGCCAGAAGTCGTTGTCCGTCAGCAGCAGCTGATACATCGGGGTGAACAGTTCGATGGCGCTTTGCAGGTCCAGGAAGTTGCGGCGCCGGTTCGGCATGTCCGACAGCTTCAGGCCCGGATCGCGCAGCATCGAGAAGTCGACCCGCTCGGGCGCATGCAGGTCGGTGCCCGCGTCACGCAGCGCCTGGTTCAGCCGGATCACGAAGTTGAACAGGTTCAAGTCATGCTTGACGAACATCTCATCGCGCAGGTCCGCGATGACGCGCGGTTCCAGCGGCGTGGTGGTGATGGGCACCGGCGAATTGCGCGCGATGAAGGCCAGCACCTGCGCGCCCAGGTGGAAGTGCCGCAGGATCAGCCAGTTGGCCTGCGGCGACACGAAGTGCTCCAGCCCCCATGCCAGGATGCGATGCAGCAGCTTCGACTTCGACCAGCGCCGCGGCATGAAGGTCTTCACCACCTGCAGCAGGATGATGCAGGCGCGCGCCAGCGGCCGCAGGAACGGCAGCAGATATTGGCGCGACGCGCTGCTGGAGTCCTCCAGCCAGGCCTGCTTCACGTCGTCGGGCAACGGCGTGCTGCGATCCAGGTACAGGGCCAGCCAGGGGTCGGGATCGTTCGGGTCGTGCGGCCGGTCCAGGAATTCGGGCTTGGGGCTCATCCTCACTGCTCCGTGATGTGCTCGAACTGCATCAGGTACAGCGCGGCCGTGCGGCGCGCGGTGTCCACGATGCGGCGGGCCGCGCCCTGCTCCTCGACCCGCAGCACCATCTCGACGGCGGCCAGCCAGCGCGCCAGGTGGTGCTCGTCATTGTGGCCGTGGTACTCCAGGAACTTGAAGGCGTTGGCCGGCAGGGGCAGCGCCGCCTTCAGCAGCGGCAGCAGCGCCGGCACGATGCGCTGGCCGGTGCCTTCGATGATATAGATCGCGCCCAGCAGCCCGATGGGATCCTTGCGTGCCGCCAGGCCGTGCAGATAGGCGTTCAACGCCTCGCCGCCCGGGTTGCGGCGCAACTGGTCGATGTCCTCGATCCTGCCGCCCGCGTTGCGGTAGTCCTGGAACAGGATCTTGAAATCGTTCTGCTCTTCGCCGGCATGCATGCCGATCAGCGCGGCCAGCGCGGCATGGCGTTCGGACAGCGAGGCCGCGCCTTCGCGCATCCACTTGCTGCCCTCGCGCACCTGCGGCACCCACTGCGACATCCAGTTCAGATAGTCTTCGGTGCCGAAGCGGCCCTCGCGCAGGCTGCGCACCATCGGCGTGCGCCACACGCGCGAGCGGTAGTCGTGCCAGATCGAGGCCAGCTCGGCCAGCAGCGGCGCCAGCGCGTCGGGCGCGGTCTCGGGATCGTGCGGCGGGGCGATCGCATCGGCTTCGGGGCCGGCGGCAGCGGTCGCTGCGGCGGCCGATGACTGGACAGCGACGCCGGCGTCGCGGGTCGGCTCGATGGCGGGATCGATTTGAGGCAAGGTAGCCGGGTCGGTCGCGGGCGAGGTGCCCGGCGCGGGCGCTACCGCCGGCGCGGCCACCACGGCGTCCACTGCGGCCGTGTCCGCCGCCGCGGCGGCCGCCGAGTCGATCAAGGCCGAGGCCTCGGCCGATGCCGCCGCCAGATCGGCCGGCCGTACCTTCGGCAAGGATACGGACGCATCCTCCGCCTCGAACAGCATGTACGCCGCCGTGAAACGGCCCGACTCGGGGATGTAGCACAGCACCTGCTCGCCAGGCCGCAGCGCGCGGGTCTCCAGGAACTCGGCCAGCATGATCAGGATGGACGCCGCCCCGGTGTTGCCGCGCCACGTCAGATTGCTGAACCAGCGCTCGGACGGGATCGACAGGCCGGCCTTGTCCAGCAGGTCTTCCACCACGGGGATGAACTTGGCCGACGAGTAGTGGCACAGGAAATGGTCGATGCGCGTGGGCTCGACCCAGCCTTCGTGCACCAGCTTGGCATACTCGTGGATGCCGATGTCGAACAGGTGCGGCAGCAGGCGGATGTCCTGCCGCAGCAGCAACGCACCCTGCGCCTCGGCCTCGCTCCACGACGAATAGTCCAGGTGCGAGCGCTTGTCCAGCGATTGCCCCAGCTGCATGCACACCGGATAGTCGCCCGAGAACGAGCGCTGGTGCACCCACTTCAGGCGCAGGCGCACGCCCTGCGAGGCGCCCGGCACGGCGCCGCCGCCCGTGCCCAGCAGCAGCGCGCCCGCGCCGTCCGACAGCATCCAGCGCAGGAAATGCGCGTCGAAATCCGCGTTGTAGTCCTGCGCGGCGAAGCGCGACCGCTTGAACAGGCGCGACGGCATCTCGCTGGCCACGGCCAGCGCGCGCGCATGGCCGCCCAGCTCCAGGCCCTGCGCCGCGCTCTGGATCGCCGCCACGCCGGCCGCGCAGATGCCATGCGCCGACAGGGTCTCCATCGGCGGGGCCGCCAGCTCGCCCTGCACCATGCCGGCCAGGCCGGGCATCAGCAGGTCGCCGCCCGACGAACCCGTGGTCAGCAGCGACACCTCGTCCAGTCCGCGGCCCGTGCGCGCCAGGCAGTCACGGATCGCCCCCGCCGCCATCTGCGCATTGGAATGGCGCGTGGCGCCCTCGGCATCGATGGCGTAATAGCGCTTCTGGATGCCGTTCTCGGCCAGGATGCGCGCCTTGATGCGCCCAGACGCGCGGTTCAGCGGCGCGATGTAGTCGTCCATTTCTTCGTTGGACACGGGTTCGCCTGGCATGAAATAGCCGGCGCTTTCCAGATAGACGCGTTCAAAGGCGATGGGCATGGCCGGAAGGTCGCTCCTGCAAGTCGATGGAAATGGGCAAGGACCCGGGGTGCATCTGCGCGCGCGTGCGGCAGCGCGGCACCACCAGTCCGACAAGATAGACACGCAGCATGTACCGCACCAGTCCTGGTTCGATCAATTCGGCCGGTATGCGGTGACGATACTGCTCTCGGTGCACGCGCGGCAGCTCCGACCAATGCATGCGGCCGTGCTCATGGTGCGCGGTGTGCAGGCCGATGTTGAACAGCAAGGGGTTCACCAGGCCCTCGAAATTGCGCGCGTAGCTCATGCGGCAGCGCCGCTGCGGACCGCCATCGGCGTGCGCATGCTGCAGGTAATTGGTGGCCAGCAGCCAGTGCAGCCCATGCAACTGCGGCACGATCACCAGCACCAGGGCCTTGGACGGATTGGCCGCCAGCAGGCCGCCCCACAGGCCCAGCCACGCCCCGTACTGCGCCATGCAATAGCGCCACGCGCCGGGACTGCGCCCGCGCAGGCGGCGCAGGCTGGCGAAGAACAGCGGATACAGCACCCACGCCGCCTGCACCGGATGCAGCAGATAACCCAGCAGATGATTGGTGTCGCCGCCGAACCGGTATGTGCGCGCCGCGTCGCGCGGGCCGTGCACGTAGCGATGATGGTTGGCGTTGTGCGCCGCGTGGAACACGAACGTGGGATGGCCCTGCAGCAGGGTCAGCCAGAAGTCGGTGGCACGGTTGGCCCAGCGTCCGCGCCACATGCGCCGGTGCGCGTGGTTGTGGTGGATCACGCCCACGCCCAGCGTCAGGAACAGCATCAGGCCGTACAGCGGCCAGCTCAGCCCGTGCAGCCATTGCCAGGCCGCCAGCGCCGGCTGGGCGGCCAGATAGGCCACGCCCTGCCAATCGCGCCGGTTGCGCAGGCTAGGCGGGCGGCGCAACGCGCGCTCCCTGCGCCATGCGGGCCTGCGCGGCATCTTCCTTCAGCCGCGTGCCGAACAGGCGGTCCATGAACGTGAACTGGAATCCGTAGTTGCCGTGATAGCAGGCGTGATGCAGGTGGTGCCTGCGGCTGGCCGCGAACCAATGCGCGTACGACACCCGTGGAAAGAAGTCGTAGTTGGCATGGCCCACGCAGTTGAAGAACAGGCTGAACAACGGCACCGACAACAGCGACCAGAAGCTGAAGTCGTGCACCACCATGGGCAGCAGGATCACGTTGCCCAGCATGATCGCCTCGACGGGATGGAAGCTGTAGGTCGAGAACGGCGTGGTCACGATGGAGCGGTGATGCGGCGTATGGAAGCGCCGCAGCCAGCGCGTGTGCAGCAGGCGGTGGTTGATCCAGAAGTGCACGTCGTTCCAGGCCACCAGCGCCAGGATCTCCAGCGCGATGCGCCCGGCGCCGGCGTGGGGTTCGAGGCGCGCCCACCCCAACTGCAGGAAACCCCAAGGAAACACCATCCCCAGGCCGAACACCAGGATGGACACGCCAGACTGGGTCAGTTCGCGGCGCAGTTGGCCAGGCGCCAGCGGCCGCGTATCGAGCGGCGCGCCCATGCCCAGCGCGGGCAGCACGCGGTGCGTCAGCAGCACCGTCGCCAGCCCGAAGACCACGTAGATGCCGCCGAAGAAGACCAGCCCGTAGAGCATGACCTGCCATGCCGACAGGGCTTCGAATGCTTGCGCCATGTTCTGTAATGCCGCTGCCATCGGAAACGGCGGATGATAAGCAATTGCAGGCCCGCCAGGGCATGACAATGATTACCAAATGATTCCGTGTCATGAACGGCCACGCCATCCAGCCGGGCAAGCCGGCGGCCGCCCCGTGGCGGGCATGGCCCTGTCCCGGCACACCGGTTTCCCGGCATGTCCTCCTCATGCCGTGGGCGGATACAGCCGGTCCAGCTCGGCCGCCGCCGCCTCCAGTTGCGATCCCAGCGCCGGGGCCGCCCGCATCATGGGCGCCCGCAGCTCGTCGCGCATGAAACCCTGGCGGCACAGCAGGGACTTCAGCGGCGCGGGATTGGGTTCGGCATACAGCAGGCGGATCATCGGCGCGAGCGCCAGGCAGATCCGCCGCGCCACCTCCAGCCGTTGCGCCCGCAGGGCCTGGAACATGGCCACGTGGAGATCGGCGCGTACGTGCGCCGCCGCGGCGATCAGGCCCGCGCCGCCCAGCGCCACCGTGCCGAAGGCCTGCATGTCCTCCCCGGCCAGCACCTGCAGGCCGCCATGCGAGATCAGCGCCAGCGTCTTGTCCAGCGAGCCGCCGCAGTCCTTGATCGCCGCGATGTTCGGGTGCTCGGCCAGCGCCAGCAGCGTGCCGGTGTCCAGCGTGGTGCCCGTGCGGTACGGAATGTCGTACAGCACCAGCGGCACGTGCGCCGTATCGGCCAGCGCCAGGAAATGCGCCATGGCGCCGGCCTGGCCGGGCCGCACATAGGCGGGTGCGGCCGACAGCACCCCGGCGATGGGCCGCTCGCGCAGCGCCGCCAGCCGGCGCAGCAGGCGCGGCTGGCTGGCGCCGCTCAAGCCCATCACCACCGGCAGGCCGGCGGCGGCCTCCAGCGTGGCGTCGAGCACGAACAGTTGCTCGTCCTCCTCCAGCGCCGCGGCCTCGCCCGTGCTGCCGCACACCACGAAACCCGACACCCCTTGCCCCACGTAATGCCGCACCAGGCGGCGCAGGGCGGCAGCGTCGGGCATGCCATCACGGAAAGGCGTGACCAGCGGAATCCAGACACCCTGGAAAGACACCTGCGTTTGCGTAGACATGAACACTCCTTGCGATACAGACCGTCGTCGTACCGTGCGGATATGCTCGTGAATGAAGTGGAGTCGCGCGCCCAACCAGCCCCCGGCGCCTTCGCCGCTGTTCCGTCGCCCATCCGACGGAACAGCGAGCTCCGGTCAGATGAGCTGCTGTTTTTTGGCTTTCAGGCCGGCGGCTGCCGTGCCCAGGCTATCGATGAAAATCGCGCACAGGGCTTCCATGCCCTGGCGGTCGGCGTCGTCGAAACGGCCCGGAACGGGGCTGTCGACGTCCCAGACGCCTATCAGTTCGCCGCCGAGCACCAGCGGCACGACGATCTCGGAGCGCGAGGCGGCGTCGCAGGCGATGTGGCCGGGGAATTCGTGCACGTCCGGCACCACCTGCGTCTGGCGCGTGCGGGCGGCGGCACCGCACACGCCACGCGACAGCGCGATGCGCACGCAGGCGGGCTTGCCCTGGAAGGGGCCCAGCACCAGTTCGGCGCCGTCGAACAGGTAGAAGCCCGACCAGTTGATGTCGGGCACCGCCTGCCACACCAGCGCGCTGAAATTGGCCGCGTTGGCGATCAGGTCGTGCTCGCCGTCCAGCAGCCCGCGCATCTGCGACGCCAGCTCTGCATAGAGCTGCGGCTTGGCGTCGGCGGAAATGGCGGTGGCGGCGAACATCGGGCGATTCTAGCGGAATTGCACCGGCCCGGCGTGGCCGCCGCGCAACTGTACCGGCCGAAACCGCACGCGGTGCACCGGCCCCGGCCCCGGGATGGCGCCGGGCCTTGTGGGAGAATGGTTGCGCAATTTCTGCACAACGCGATCTTTTTCCCTCCCCAGGCACAACCATGGACAAGCCTTTCGAACCCGCGTGCGTGTTCTCCGAACGCGCCAACCAGCTCACCAGTTCCGCCATCCGCGAAATCCTCAAGGTCACCGAGCGCCCCGAGGTCATTTCGTTCGCCGGGGGCCTGCCCTCGCCGGCAGGCTTTCCGGTAGAGGTGGTCCGCGCGGCATTCGACCGGGTACTGTCCACCAACGGCCGCGCCGCCCTGCAGTACGGCCCCACCGAAGGCTACGCCCCGCTGCGCGAATGGGTGGCGCAGGACCTGAACCGCCAGGGCGCCGGCGGCGTCACGCCCGACCAGGTCCTGATCGTCTCGGGCTCGCAGCAGGCGCTGGACCTGCTGGGCAAGGTGCTGATCGACCGCGGCAGCAAGGTGCTGGTCGAGGACCCCACCTATCTGGGCGCGCTGCAGTCGTTCAGCCTGTACCAGCCGCGCTTCGTCCCCGTCGCCACCGACGATGGCGGCCTGCTCCCCGAGGCCCTGACCCCCGAGCTGGCCGAGGGCGGCCGCTTCCTGTACGCCCTGCCCAACTTCCAGAACCCGACCGGCCGCACGCTGAACCTGGCGCGCCGCCAGGCGCTGGTGCAGCAGGCCGCGCGCCTGGGCCTGCCCCTGGTCGAGGACGATCCCTACGGCGAACTGCGCTATGCCGGCGAGCCCCAACCCGGCCTGCTGGCCCTGGGCGGCCAATGCGGCGCCACCGTCATCCGCCTGGGCAGCTTCTCCAAGGTACTGGCGCCGGGCCTGCGGCTGGGCTACATCGCCGCCCCGCGCGCCATCATCGACAAGCTGGTGCAGGCCAAGCAGGCCACCGACCTGCACACGCCCACGCTCACGCAGATGGCCGTCCACGACATCATCAAGGAAGGCTTCCTGGCCCGGCACCTGCCCGCCGTGCGCGAAATCTACCGCGCGCAGGGCAACGCCATGCTGGACGCCGTCCAGCGCGAGTTCCCGGCGCAGGCCAACTGGACGCGCCCCGAGGGCGGCATGTTCCTGTGGGTGACGCTGCCCGCCCACATCGACAGCCAGCAGCTGCTGGGGCAGGCCATCGCCCAGAACGTCGCCTTCGTGCCCGGCGCCCCCTTCTATGCCGGAACGCCCAGCCGCAATACACTGCGCCTGAGCTTCGCCACGGTGCCCGAGGACAAGATCCGGGCCGGCATCGCCGTATTGGGCCAGTTGATCAAGCAGCAGGCCTGACGCCGCGGCGTCCCTGGCGGCCGCCCGCGCCCCCCGGCGCGCGCGGCCGCGCATCCTTTTGCGAATTCGATCGAGCGTGCAGCAGTCCACCACCCCCGACCTCAACGACATCGTCCTCAACGACTGGGTAGAGCGCTGGCTGCCGCGCGCGTGGCGCCCCTACATGCGCCTGTGCCGCATGGACCGGCCCATCGGCACCTGGCTGACGCTCCTGCCCTGCATCGCCGCGCTGATCCAGGCGGCGGGCGGCCTGCCCGACCTGGGCCGGCTCATCGTGTTTTCGCTGGGCGCGCTGCTGATGCGCGGCATCGGCTGCACCGTCAACGACATGTGGGACCGCGACATCGACAAGCACGTCGAACGCACGCGCTTCCGCCCGCTGACCAGCGGCCAGATCTCCATGAAGCAGGCCATCGTCTTCCTGGTGGCGCAATTGCTGGTGTGCGCGTCGCTGCTGTTCTTCATCAACGGCATGAGCCGCTGGCTGGCCGTGGCGGTGCTGCCCTTCGTCTTCATCTATCCCTTCTGCAAGCGCATCACCTACTGGCCGCAGGCCGTGCTGGGCATCTGCTTCAACTGGGGCATGCTGATGGCCTGGTCCGACACGCAGCACATCGTGCCGCTGGCCGCCATCGCCATGTGGCTGGGCGCCGTGCTGTGGCAGATCGGCTACGACAGCATCTATGCGTATGTCGACGTGCGCGACGACCGCAGCCTGGGGCTGCGCTCCACCGCCATGCGCTTCGCGGACCAGGGCAAGCTGTGGATCGGCGGTTTCTACGTGGCCACGCTGGCGCTGTGGACCTGGGGCGGCTACGCCATGGACCTGGGCTGGGGCTATTACGTGGGCATGCTGGCGCTGGCGGCGCACCTGGGATGGCAACTGGCCATCTTCAACCTGCAGCGCCCGGACCGCAATTTCATGCTGTTCCGCGCCAACCTGTGGGTGGGCGTGATCCTGGTGGCGGCGGCGCTGGCGGGGACGTTGATCTAAGCGGTGGCCCGGTTTCCCGGCCAAGGGGCTGCCCCAGGCCTGTCGGACCAGGCTTCAGGCCCACCCCTCCAGCCGCAGCGTCGCGCGCACCAGGCGCTGCTCTTCCTGCTCGATCTCGGCAAGACTTTGCCGCACGCCGTCCACGTGCTCGGTGGCGGCCTTGTGCGCCTGGTCGGGCAGGCGGCCCACCACGGCCTTGTACAGGCGCGCGTGCTGGCTGTCGATCTGGCGCTTGTGCGGCGCGCGGTGGTACAGGTTGTTCACACAGGCGAACACCGACCCCAGCAGCAGATCGGTCAGCGATTGCAGCGTGTGCACCAGCACCGCATTGTGCGAGGCCTCGCAGATCGCCAGGTGGAAGGCATGGTCCAGGTGGGCATGCGTGGCGATGTCCGTGTCCTGCCCATGCGCGGCCACCATTTCCTCGTAGCGCCGCCGGATCAAGATGAAGTCGGCGTCCGTGCCACGCAGCGCAGCCAGGCGCGCCGATTCGCCTTCCAGCAGCGAACGCACCTCCAGCAGGTCGTACAGCGTGCGCGGCTGCGAATTGAACAGGTGCACCAGCGGCCCCGCGTCCACCTGCGAGATCTGCGCCACGTACGAGCCCTTGCCCTGCGCGGTATGGATGATGCCGCGCGCGCGCAGCAGCCGCAGCCCTTCGCGCAGTGCGCTGCGCGACACGGCCAGCTTCTCGGTCAGGCGGCGCTCCGACGGCAGCGCCTGCCCGGCCTTGAGCACACCGTCCAAGATCAGCCGTTCGATGCGTTCGGCCACCTCGTCCGCCACGGGGCGGGGCCGGCCGGCCACTTCCATATCCATGTTCTTCTCCTTGCCCGTGCCGGTCTGGCCCGCGGGCAGACCACACTGGTATGACCGCGGTTCGTCCATCGGACCGACAAACCAGGCCAGACATGCCAACTTATTGAAATCAAAGCACGAAATCCGACTCCGCGCGACGGGCGGCCCTCATAAACTGGTATGACCAGTTGCCGGAACTATGGACATCGAGGCCCGGCCAAGGCCATCATGGCTGCCATAACGAGAGCGCACCGCGCGATCCCCGCGCGGCGCCCGGCTCCACTGCGACGCACATTCCCGTTCACGGGGCCGGCTCACTCCCGCCCCCCAGCCTTCGAGACATCCATGACCGACCGCACCCCGCAACACGGCCTGCAAGTGGCGACCGTCCTGTACCGCTTCATCGAAGACGAAGCCCTGCCCGGCACCGGGCTGGACAGCGCCGCCTTCTGGCAGGGATTCGCCCAGCTGGCGCACGACCTGGCGCCGCGCAACCGTGACCTGCTGGCCCAGCGCGACCTGCTGCAGCAGAAGCTGGACGAATGGCACCGCGCCCGTCCGGGCCGCATCGCCGATGCCGGCGCCTACCGCAAGTTCCTGGAAACCATCGGCTACGTGCAGCCGCAGCCCGCCTCGGTGCAGGCCGGCACGCAGAACGTCGATACCGAAATCGCCCAGCAGGCCGGTCCGCAGCTGGTGGTGCCCGTGTCCAACGCGCGCTACGCGCTGAACGCCGCCAACGCCCGCTGGGGCAGCCTGTACGACGCCCTGTACGGCACCGACGTCATCCCGCAGGAAGGCGATCTGGCCGCCGGCCATGGCTACAACGCCCAGCGCGGCCAGGCCGTCATCGCGCGCGCCCGCGCCTTCCTCGATGGCGCCGCCCCGCTGGCACAGGGTTCGCACACCGACGCCGCCTCGTACGCCGTGCAGGACGGCAAGCTGTCCGTGGCCCTGAAGAACGGCCAGTCCACGGGCCTGAAAAACCCGTCGCAGTTCGCGGGTTACCAGGGCGATGCGCAATCGCCCGACGCCCTGCTGCTGAAGAACAACGGCCTGCACTTCGAGATCCAGATCGACCGCCAGCATTCCATCGGCGCCACGGACGCCGCCGGCGTCAAGGACGTGCTGCTGGAAGCCGCGCTGACCACCATCATGGACTGCGAAGACTCGGTCGCCGCCGTCGACGCCGACGACAAGGTGCTGGTCTACCGCAACTGGCTGGGCCTGATGAAGGGCGACCTGGCCGAGGAGGTCAGCAAGGGCGGCAAGACCTTCACGCGCCGCCTGAACGCCGACCGCGAATACCAGGCGCCCGCCGGCGGCACGCTGACGCTGCACGGCCGCTCGCTGATGTTCGTGCGCAACGTCGGCCACCTGATGACCAACCCGGCCGTGCTGGACCGCGATGGCCGCGAACTGCCCGAAGGCATCCTGGACGCCGTGGTCACCTCGCTGGCCGCGCTGCACGACCTGCAGGCGCGCCGCAACTCGCGCAGCGGCTCGGTGTACATCGTCAAGCCCAAGATGCACGGCCCGGCCGAAGTGGCCTTCGCCAGCGAACTGTTCTCGCGCGTCGAAGACCTGCTGAAGCTGCCGCGCAACACGCTGAAGATGGGCATCATGGATGAGGAACGCCGCACCAGCGTCAACCTGAAGGCCTGCATCGCCGCCGCCGCCGAGCGTGTGGCCTTCATCAACACCGGCTTCCTGGACCGCACCGGCGACGAGATGCACTCGTCCATGGAGGCCGGCCCGATGATGCGCAAGGGCGACATGAAGTCCAGCGCCTGGATCACCGCCTACGAACGCAACAACGTGCTGGTCGGCCTGGATTGCGGCCTGCGCGGCCGCGCCCAGATCGGCAAGGGCATGTGGGCCATGCCCGACCTGATGGCCGCGATGCTGGAACAGAAGATCGGCCATCCCAAGTCCGGCGCCAACACCGCCTGGGTGCCCTCGCCCACCGCCGCCACGCTGCACGCGCTGCACTACCACCAGGTCGACGTGCAGGCCGTCCAGCAGGAACTGGAGAAGACCCGACTGGATGACGTGCGCGACGAGCTGCTGTCCGGCCTGCTGGCGGTGCCGGTGGGCAATCCGTCCGACTGGTCCGCCGACGACATCCAGCGCGAGCTGGACAACAACGCGCAGGGCATCCTGGGCTATGTGGTGCGCTGGATCGACCAGGGCGTGGGCTGCTCGAAGGTGCCCGACATCAACAACGTGGGCCTGATGGAAGACCGCGCCACGCTGCGCATCTCCAGCCAGCACATCGCCAACTGGCTGCGCCACGGCATCGCCACCCGCGAGCAGGTCGAGAAGACCTTCCAGCGCATGGCCGCCGTGGTCGACCGGCAGAACGCCAACGACCCGCACTACCGCGCGATGGCGCCGGACTTCGACGCCTCCATCGCCTATCGCGCCGCCAGCGCGCTGGTGTTCGAAGGCCTGGCGCAGCCCAACGGCTACACCGAGCCGCTGCTGCATCAGTACCGCCTGGCGTTCAAGGCCGCGCAGCACTGATCCCGCATCGTTGAAAGCGCCGCGCGCCGATCACAGGCGCGAGGCGCTTTTTTTTCGTTCGATGAAGAGAGCGCTCAGCCGCGCGCCGCATCCCGCGGCGACATGCCGTAGTGCCGGCGGAACGCGGTGGAGAAATTGCCGGCATGGTCGTAGCCCACCTCCAGCGCCACCTGCGTCACCGGCAGGCGGGCCTGGCGTATCAGCGCCATCGCATGGCGCATGCGCGCGGCCAGCAGATATTCCGACAGGGTCACGCCTTGCACGGCCTTGAAGGCGCGCGCCAGCTTGGACACGCTGACGCCCGACTGATCCGCCAGTTCCCGCAGGCTGGGCGGCTCGCGCAGATCGTCGGCCAGGCGCCGCGCCACGCGTTCGGCGATGGCGCGGTCACGCGGTCGCGGCGGACACACCGGCTCGTCGGCATCGCGCATCAGCGCGAAGAAATGCCGCAGCACATCCTGCGTGCTGGACTGCAATCGCAGCCGCCGCTGCACGCGGTCATCCATCGTCTCGAAGAAGCTCTGCGCCGCCTGCCGCAG
Organism: Bordetella ansorpii; assembly: GCF_900078705.1. Classification (GTDB taxonomy): domain Bacteria; phylum Pseudomonadota; class Gammaproteobacteria; order Burkholderiales; family Burkholderiaceae_B; genus Bordetella; species Bordetella ansorpii_A. The sequence continues at coordinate 607,956 of NZ_FKIF01000002.1, read as the reverse complement.
GCCCAGCGACAGGCTGGCGTGGAACAACGCGAAGGGATCGGGCCCGCCCGCCAGATAGCGCGCCAGCGCGCCGCCATACCGTCCCGCATCCAGGCCCAATTCGTGCAAAAGATAGTCGCGCGTGCACGAGATGGTGACGGACCGCTCGCGGTCGCTGGCGCGGAACACCTCGATCTTGCGCGCCCCGCAAGGCTGCAACAACGCGCTGCACGACCCCGCGCCGATGGCGTGCACCGGCTCGCGCCCATCGGTGATGGCGGACTCGCCCGCCAGGCGCAGATGGATCTTCAGCGCGCCGCTGCAGTCGTAATGCTCCTCGATATCCCTGGGCCGCGCCACCTCCGCCCAACTGGCCGACAGGCCCGTGCCGAACACCAGCGTGTCCCGGTAGCCCTGCATGCCCGCCCCCACCGGCCGCGAGGCAATGAAGCGGGCCGAGCCCGTGACGGCGATATCCGTCACTTCGAACGAATGCGGCACGCAGGCGTGCAGCCCGCTGCCCATCACGGGATGCTGTGCGGCACTGGAGGCGTCTGGGATCATGCCGAAGACGTTAGCGGCAGGCTTTCGCCAGCGTCAAGCACACGGCGGCTGCCGCGCCATCACTCGCGGGTAAACCCGCAATCATGCGGCCATGCAGCATCGCCTGCCCGTCACGCAAACGAATCCGCCGTCCGCTCAGAAGCGCGCGTGCCGGCGCGTGACTATGCTGGATCGACCATTCCCTTCAGCGCCGCAGCCCGCCATGACCGACATCCCGCTTCCGAAGTTTTCGCTGACCCGCCGCGCGGGCTCCCTGGTGTTCGTCTCGGGCCAGATGGCCTTCGGCGAAGGCTTTCGCATCGTCGGCGACGGCGTGGCCGCGCAGACCCGCACCTGCCTGGAACACCTGGAACGGCACCTGGCCGGCGTGGGCCTGTCGCGCGCCGACATCGTCAAGACCACCGCGTGGTTGACCCGCGTGGAAGACTTCCGCGCCTTCGACCAGGCGTATGGCGAGTTCTTCGGCAACGCCACGCTGCCCACGCGGTCGACCGTGCGCGCCGACCTGATGCTGCCCGGCGCGCTGGTCGAGATCGAGGCCGTCGCGCAGATCAGGAGCGCGGCATGAACGCCGCCCCGGCAAGCCCCCCCGCCGACGCCGCCGTCGCCTGGATCCGGCGCCTGGTGTCCATCGACACCACCAGCCGGAACTCCAACCTGGGCCTGATCGAGATGGTGCGCGACGACCTGCGCCGCGCCGGCATCGCCTGCCATCTGAGCCACGACGACAGCGGCGCCAAGGCCAACCTGTACGCCACCGTGCCCGCGGCCGACGGCAACGTGCAGGGCGGCATCGTGCTGTCCGGCCACACCGACACCGTGCCGGTGGACGGCCAGCAATGGGACCACGATCCGTTCACCCCTCGGGTCCAGGACGGCAAGCTCTACGGCCGCGGCACCTGCGACATGAAGGGCTTCATCGGCACCGCGTTGTCGTTGGTGCCACGTCTCACCGCCACGCGCTTGTCCAAGCCCGTGCATTTCGCGCTGTCGTACGACGAAGAACTGGGCTGCCTGGGCGCCCCCGTGATGCTGGCCGACCTCAAGGCGCGCGGCCTGCAACCCGAGGGCTGCATCGTGGGCGAACCGACGTCGATGCGCGTGATCGTGGCGCACAAGGGCATCAACGTATGGCGCTGCTGCGTGCGCGGCCAGGCGGCGCATTCGTCGCTGACGCCGCGCGGCCTGAACGCCATCGAATACGCCGCGCGGCTGATCTGCTTCATCCGCGACCTGGCCGACCAGATGCGGCGCGACGGCCCCTTCGACCAGGCTTTCGACGTGCCCTTCAGCACCGCGCAGGTCGGCACCATCCAGGGCGGCATCGCCGTCAATACCATTCCCGCGCTGTGCCAGTTCGAGTTCGAGCACCGCAACCTGCCGGGCGCCGATCCGCAACGCTTCTTCAGCCGCATCCAGGACTACGCCAACAACGAACTGCTGCCGCGCATGCGCGCCGAACACGGCACCGCCGCCATCGAACTGGAAGCACTGGCCGGCGCCCCCTCGCTGGACGCCGCCGAGCAGGCCGCCATCACGCAACTGGTGCGCGCGCTGACGTCCGACCGCGACACGCGCAAGGTGGCCTACGGCACCGAAGCCGGCCAGTTCCAGCGCGCCGGCATTCCATCGGTGATCTGCGGCCCGGGCGACATCCAACAGGCGCACCGGCCCAACGAATTCGTCGCGCTGGACCAGATCGCGCAGTGCGCGGCGTTCCTGGACAAAGTCATCGACAACCTGGCGCAGCCCTAGCCGCACGCGCTCCCTCGGGGAAACAATAATCACATGAACACCGCCACCCTCACGGCCTGCGGCCGCAAGCCGCCCTCCTCAACACGCATCATCGCGTCCGCCTCGGTCGGCAATGCGCTGGAATGGTTCGACCTGGTGGTCTACGGCTTTTTCGCCGTCACCATCTCCAGGCTGTTCTTTCCGACGGGCGACGACACTATCTCGCTGCTGCTGACGCTGGGCACCTTCGGCGTCTCGTTCTTCATGCGGCCGCTGGGCGCGCTGGTGCTGGGCGTGTATGCCGACCGCGTCGGCCGGCGCGCCACGCTGACCTTGTCCATCGTGCTGATGATGCTGGGCACGCTGCTGATCGCCGTCATGCCCACCTACGACGCCATCGGCCTGTGGGCGCCCGCCGGCATCGTCATCGCGCGCATGATCCAGGGCTTCTCGGCGGGCGGCGAGTTCGGCAGCGCCACGGCGTTCCTCGCCGAGCACACGCCCAACCGCCGCGGCTTCTTCGCCAGTTGGCAGGTGGCCAGCCAGGGCCTGACCACGCTGCTGGCCGCGGGCTTCGGCGCCGGCCTCACGCAGTACCTGACGCCCGAGCAACTGCAAAGCTGGGGGTGGCGCGTCCCGTTCTTCTTCGGCCTCCTGATCGGGCCGGTGGCCTATTACATCCGCACCCGCATCGACGAGACCCCCGACTTCCTGGCGGCAGGCCCCAACGAGACGCCGCTGGCCGACACGTTCTCGCAGAACCGCCTGCGCCTGCTGCTGGCCATCGGTACCGTGGTGCTGGGCACGGTGGCCACGTACCTGGTGCTGTACATGCCGACCTATGCGGTGAAGACGCTGAAGATCCCGCAATCGGCGGCCTTCGCCGCCACGCTGGTCACCGGCATCGTGCAGTTCATCTGCGCGCCGCTGGTGGGCCACTGGTCGGACAAGCATGGGCGCACCGGCATCATGCTGGTGTCGGCGGTGCTGTTCGGCGTGGTGATCTATCCGCTGTTGCACATGCTGGCGCAGTCGCCCACGTTCGGCACCATGATCGCGGTGCAGATCGTCATCGGCATCTTGCTGTCGGGCTATTTCGGCGCGCTGCCCGCGCTGCTGAGCGACCTGTTTCCCACGCGCACCCGCACCACGGGCATGTCGCTGGCCTACAGTATTGCCGTCACGGTCTTCGGCGGCTTCGCACCCTTCATCATTACCTGGCTGATCTCCACCACCGGCAATCCCTACGCGCCCAGCTTCTACCTGATCTTCGCCGCCGTGATCAGCATCGCCGCCCTGATCGGCGTGCGCGGCAAGCTGGGCCTGCGTTGACCCCAATCGGAGTTGTTGTACCCATGACCTCGCCTTACGACACCACCACCCAACCCGACCTCGCGGCCATCACGGCAACGCGCGCGCGACTGCAACCCTGGGTGCGGACCACGCCCGTGCTGGAGCGGGACGACTTCGAGCCCATGCCCGGCACGCGGCTGAACTTCAAGTTCGAGCTGCTGCAGGCCAGCGGCACCTTCAAGGCGCGCGGCGCTTTCTCGAACATCCTGGCGCTGGACGATACCGGCCGCGCGGCAGGCGTGACCTGCGTGTCCGCGGGCAACCATGCCGTGGCGGTGGCCTATGCGGCGATGCGATTGGGCGTATCGGCCAAGGTCGTCATGATCAAGACCGCCAGCCCGGCGCGCGTGGCGCTGTGCCATCAGTACGGCGCCGAGGTGGTGCTGGCCGAGAACGGCCAGGCCGCGTTCGACACGGTACGCCGGATCGAGGCCGAGGAAGGCCGCTACTTCGTGCATCCCTTCAACGGCTACCGCACCGTGCTGGGCACCGCCACGCTGGGCCAGGAATGGCTGGAACAGGCCGGCGCCCTGGATGCGGTCATCGTGCCCATCGGCGGCGGCGGATTGATCTCCGGCATCGCCACCGCGGTGAAGCTGATCGCGCCGGCCTGCCAGGTGTACGGCGTGGAGCCCGAGGGCGCGGACGCCATGCACCGCAGCTTCCTGGCCGGCGGCCCGATCAAGATGGGCGCCATGCAGAGCATCGCCGACAGCCTGATGGCGCCGCACACCGAGCAGTACGGCTACAACCTGTGCCGCCGCAACGTCGACCGCCTGGTGAAGGTCAGCGACGACGAGATCCGCGCCTCGATGCGGCTGCTGTTCGATCAGTTGAAGCTGGCCGTGGAACCGGCCTGCGCCACCGCGACGGCCGGGCTGGTGGGGCCCTTGAAAGCCGAACTGGCCGGCAAGCGCGTGGGCGTGCTGCTGTGCGGCACCAATACGGACCCGGCCACGCTGGCGCAGCATCTGGGCGTCTGACCTGGCTGGCGTCAAGCTTCGTTACCAGAACGAGCATGACGGCACAGGCCCTCCCGGCAAAAGCCTCTAAGATGCCTTCGCTTCGCAGCATGAACAGCCCCCCGTAACCGCGCCGCGCGCCCTTCCGGACCTCCGTTTTCATGACCGCATCGAACCCGGCGCGCCGCAGCCCCGCCTCCGTCCGTCCCCGCGACGACACCACGCCCCAGCAATGGCTGGCCATGGTCACCGCCTCGCTGGGCAGCACGCTGGGTTGGTACAACGTCCTCATCTACGGCCTGTTCGCGCCGGTGCTCTCGCAGTTGTTCGTCCCCTTCGCCTCATCCGACGAGGCGGCGAACTACATGATCGCCCTGCTGTCGGCCACGATGCTGGTGCGTCCGTTCGGCGCCTTGATGCTGGGCCTGATCGCCGACCGCGCCGGCCGCCGGCCCGCACTGGCCCTGTGCTTCGGCCTGATGGCGCTGGGCACCGCGCTGATCGTCGTCATGCCCACCTATGACCAGATCGGCATGACGGCGCCCATCGGCATCGCCGCGGGCCTGCTGCTGCACAGTTTCGCGCAAGGCGGCCAGGTCGGCTGCGGCATCGCCTATACCGCCGAACTCACCAGGACGTATCGCGGGCTGTTCACCAGTTGGCAGATCGCCGGCCAGGGTGTCGCCACGCTGCTTGCGGGCGTGCTGGGCGGGTTCCTGTCGTTCGCGATGCCCGAGGAAGCCATGCAGGAATCGGGCTGGCGCATCACCGTCGGCTTCGGCCTCATGCTGGCGCTGGTCGCCTGGTACCTGCATGACCAGTGCGAGGAAACGCCGGCGTTCCTCAACCAGGAGCCGCCCACCCGGCCCTTCCTCGACCTGTTCATGCGCCATGGCATGCGCATGCTGCTGGGCTGCGGCGCGGTACTGGCTGCCACGGCGGGCGCCCACGTCGCCATGATGATGCCCATTGCGGCCAGAATGGACATGGCCCTGCCCATGAGCCATTCGTTCCTCTCCGCGCTCGTCACCGGCGCTGCCATGCTGGTCACCGGTCCCTGCATGGGTGCACTGGCCGATCGGATTGGCCGGGTGCCCGTCATGGCGGCCTCCATCGCGGCGATGGCCTTGCTGATCTACCCGATGCACCTGTTCCTGATGAGCGCAGGCACGGCCGGCTCCCTGCTGCTGGCGGAGTTCGTCTTCAGCTTCGTGCTGGCGTGCTACCTGGGCGCCCTGCCCGGCTTCCTGGCCGACCTGTTTCCCACGCCCGTGCGCGGGCTGGGCATCTCGCTGGCCTATTCACTGACCGCGCTGATCTTCGGCAGCCTGGCTCCGTACCTCGTGGAAAACCTGAATCGAAGCGAACTGCTCTATCCGACCGGCTTCTACCTGGTGGTATGCGCGGCAGGCAGCATCGTGGCCGCGTTCAGCGCGCGGCGATGGTTCGGCGTGCGCTGAACGCGCCGCCGATGACGCCAGCGGGCAGCCATCTTGGTTCGTCGCGCCCGAACCCCAGGCACGCGGCTTGCTGATGGCTGAACGCCCATAACCAGAATGGAGCTTCCACATGAGTTCCCGCCCCACGACCCTGTACCGTTCCGTGCGCAATGCCATTCCCGTGGTGACCGCCCTGGCGCTGGCCGCCGCCACCTTCGCCACCGCGCAGGAAACCCCGCATCAGTCCACTCCGCCCGAGCGCCATATGCCCGAACCCGTCCAGAATGGCGGCCCCAGTGGGCAGAATATGCAAAACACCAGCAAGGACCCCGGCGACCGCATGGCGCCCGCGTCCAAGGTCGAGGGCAAGCCGCAGCAGTCGAACAACAACGAGGCTACCCAGCAGGACGTGCAGCGCAAGGAGCAGCAGGAAAAGCCGGCGAGCCCCCCTGCCGCCCCCTCTGGCAACGGGCAAGCGCCCAAGCCCTGACCTGACGAGGCCTGCGGCACGCCGCGGCGGCCGCTCCCTCTTGCAATCCCTGCGAGCCCGCGCATCGTGACGCGGGCCGCTTGCTTCCAGGCGCCTCACCCGCTCGAGCAAGGCCAGCTTGTTCACGCCGTTACGGCTCCCCGCCTCCGGGAAGCCTGCCCAGGCGCCGGCACGTTCCACGCATGAGCGCCTCCTGCCGGCGCGCTCCGCACTCCATGCCCCGCGGTTAACCCTGTCAGGGTAATTGCCGGACCAGCCAGCCTTGCCCCGGGCCACGCAATACTTGTTTGTCAGCCCCTGCGCGGCGGCCCATGATTGCCTTGCCCGTGGACGCGTGGCGCCCCATGCCGGGCACCGCGCCAGCCACCCAGACTCCATCAGGCACGGCACACCATGACAGCTTCGCAGTCCGCATGCAGGGCCGGCGCGGATATCGGCGGCACGTTCACCGATATCGCGCTGGAATATGAAGGGCGCTTGTACACCGCCAAGGTCCTGACCGATTACCAGAAACCCGAACGCGCCATCGTGCAGGGCCTGAAACTGGCCGCCGAGGAAGCCGGCATCGCGCCGTCCGTCATCGGCTCGGTGGTGCACGGCACCACGCTGGCCACCAACGCCCTGATCGAACGGCGCGGCGCCAAGACCGCCTTCATCACCAGCGAAGGCTTTCGCGATGTGATCGAGATGCGCCACGAAGGCCGCTTCGAGCAATACGACCTGGCCATCCAGTTGCCGCCTCCGCTGATCCCGCGCAGCGACCGTTTTCCGCTCGAAGGCCGCCTGGACGCCGGCGGCAACGAGCTGGTGCCGCTGGACACCGCCGGCCTGGACCGCATCATCCACGCCATCCGCGAAGGCGGCTTCACCAGCGTGGCCGTGGGCCTGCTGCACAGCTACCGCAATGGCGCCCACGAACGCGCCGTGCGCGACCGCCTGCGCAGCGCCCTGCCCGGCGTATCCGTGTCGATCTCCTGCGAGGTCTCGCCGCAGATCCGCGAGTTCGAGCGCTTCAACACCGTATGCGCCAATGCCTACGTGAAGCCGCTGATGTCCTCGTACCTGAACCGGCTGGCCGATGCCTTGGCCGCGGAAGGCATGCGCTGCCCGCTGTACATGATCCACTCCGGCGGCGGCCTGATGTCGCTGGCCAGCGCCGCGGAATTCCCCGTGCGCCTGCTCGAATCCGGTCCGGCCGGCGGCGCCATCTATGCCAGCCACGTCGCCGCGCGCTACGGCATCGACCGCGCGCTGTCCTTCGACATGGGCGGCACCACCGCCAAGATCTGCCTGATCGAAGACCTGCATCCCAAGACCGCGCGCACATTCGAGGTGGCGCGCACCTACCGCTTCAAGAAGGGCAGCGGCATGCCCATTTCGATTCCCGTGATCGAGATGGTCGAGATCGGCGCGGGCGGCGGTTCCATCGCCCACGTCGATGACCTGAAGCAGGTGCGCGTCGGCCCCGAGAGCGCGGGCTCCGAACCCGGGCCGGCCTGCTATGGCCGAGGCGGCCAGCACCCCACCGTCACCGATGCCGACCTGATCCTGGCCAAGCTCGACCCCCACCGCTTCGCGGGCGGCTCCATCACGCTGGACACCGAAGCCTCGCAGGCGGCCATGCGCCGCCACGTGGCCGACCCGCTGGCGGGCACGTCCGTGCAGGGCGCCTATGCCGTGGCCGAGATGGTGGACGAGAACATGTCCAACGCCGCGCGCATGCACGCGGTGGAGAACGGCCGCGACCTCACCGAGTTCACCATGATCGCCTATGGCGGCGCCGCGCCCCTGCACGCCGCCCGCCTGTGCGAAAAGCTCGGCATCGACCGCCTGATCGTGCCGCCCGGGGCCGGCGTGGGCTCGGCCATCGGCTTCCTGCAGGCCCCCTTCGGCTACGAGTCGCTGCGCAGCGCGGTGATGCGCCTGTCGCGCTTCGATGCCGCCCTGGTCAACACCATGATCGCCGGGATGAACGAAGAGGTCGCGGGCTTCGTGCAACAGACCGGCCATCGGGGCAAGACCGTGCGCGAACTGCGCGCCTACATGCGCTATGCCGGCCAGGGCTGGGAAATCCCCGTCGACGCGCCGGACGGCGAGATCGACGATGCCGCGCTGCGGACCCTGCGCGCCAACTTCACGCAAGCCTATACGCAACTGTTCGGCCACGACGTCGAGGGCCTGGACATCGAGGTCGTCAGTTGGGCGCTGTCGCTGCGCAGCGACGTCGCCGCTCCTGAACGCCTCCAGGCCGACAATGGCCGCGGCGTGGCCACGCGCCAGCAATGCCCGCCCATCGGCATCCGCGACGTCTTCGACGCCAAGCGCGGCCGGTTCCTGGAATGCGCCATCTACGACCGCGCCAGCCTGCCGCGCGACCTGCGCCTGGACGGCCCCCTGATCGTCACCGAGAAAGAGACCTCCTCGTACGTCAGCCCCGACTACAGCCTGATCCAGCAACAGGACGGCTGCCTGCTGATTCAACGCAAACAGAACCAAGGAGCCTGACATGACAACGCCCCCCGCGCGCTCTACGTCCGCTGCCCCCAAAGGGGGAGCCGGCAGCTCCTCGGGGCAGCCCGGCGATGCTGCCGCGACCATCCGCGTGCGCGAACAGATCATGTGGAACCGCCTGATCGCGGTCGTCGAGGAACAGGCCGTCACCCTGGTGCGCACCGCCTTCTGCACCAGCGTGCGCGAGGCCGGCGACCTGTCGGCCGGCGTGTTCGACGCGCACGGCCGCATGATCGCCCAGGCCGTCACCGGCACGCCCGGCCACGTCAACTCCATGGCCGAATCCGTCGGCCACTTCGTGCGGAAGTTCGGCGGCAAGCTCGCCCCCGGCGACGTGCTGGTCACCAACGACCCCTGGATGGGCACCGGCCATCTGCACGACATCACGATGGTCACGCCGGTGTTCCGCGCGCAGGCCACGGACCAGGCGCCGCGGCTGATCGCCTACTTCGCCTCGACCGCCCACGTCGTCGACATCGGTGGCCGCGGATTCGGCCCCGACGCCACCGAGGTCTATGAAGAAGGCCTCTGCATCCCGCTGATGAAGTTCTACAAGGCCGGCGAGCTGAACGAGGACCTGATCGAGATCCTGCGCACCAACGTGCGCGAGCAGGATCAGGTGATCGGTGACTTCCATTCGCTGGTGGCCTGCAACGACACGGGCCGCCGCCGCCTCGAAGCCATGATGGACGAGTTCGGCCTGGCCGACCTGCAGGAGCTGGCCGGGTTCATCTTCGACCACAGCGAACGCGCCACGCGCGAGCGCATCGCCGCCCTGCCCGCCGGCGAGAACGCCTACGAAATGCGCGTGGACGGCTACGAGTCGCCCATCGACCTGCGCGTGAAGATCAAGTCGCAGGACGGCACGCTGTATGCCGACTTCGACGGCACCTCGGGCCCCAGCCGCTACGGCATCAACGTGCCGCTGACCTACACCAAGGCCTACGCTTGCTATGCATTGAAGTGCGCCATCGCGCCCTCCATCCCCAATAACTGGGCCTCGCTGCGCCCGTTCGAGATCAGCGCGCCCGAGGGCTGCATCCTGAACGCGCCGCGCCCCTCGCCCGTGGCCGTGCGCCACGTACTGGGCCACCTGCTTCCCGACGTGGTGCTGGGCGCGCTGCAAGGCTACAAGCCCGACCTGATCCCCGCCGAAGGCGCCAGCGCGCTGTGGAACCTGCAGATGAAGTTCCAGGGCACGCGCGCCGACAACGGCCAGTCGCGCCATGAGATGCTGATCTTCAACACCGGTGGCACCGGCGCGCGTCCGGCCAGCGATGGCCTGAGCGCCACCGCCTTCCCCAGCGGCGTGCACAGCATGTCCGCCGAGGTCACGGAAAGCATCGGGCCCATCGTCATCTGGCGCAAGGAGCTGCGGCCCGACTCCGGCGGCGCGGGACGCTGGCGCGGCGGCCTGGGCCAGCGCATCGAGATCGGCGCGCACGAGGGCTATCACTTCTCGCTGAACGCCATGTTCGACCGCGTGGCCTTCCCGGCGCGCGGCCACCTGGGCGGCGGCAACGGCGCGGCCGGCAAGGTCGGCATGGACGATGGATCCGTCATGCAGGCCAAGGGCACGCAGCGCATTCCGGAAGGCAAGCGCCTGGTGCTGGACCTGCCTGGCGGCGGCGGCTACGGCCGCGCCGTCGACCGTCCCGCCGAACTGGTGAAGCGCGACGTCAGCTACGGCTACATCTCCGAGGAGCAGGCGCGGCGCGATTATCCGCATGCATTCGATTGAACGTTGAGCCGTACCGGGCAGTACCCGGCGCCGCACGAACATAATCCAGGGGGTAAAGAACGATGAGCACCAATGCAATGCGACCGACGGCAGCCATGGACCGCGACCGCGCGGGGGTTGGCGCGCACGCCAGTGCCACGGCCGCCGCGCCGCGCACGGTCGGCAGGCAGGAATTGAACAAGGTGGTGCTGGCCTCTGTGGTCGGCAGCTTCGTCGAGTGGTTCGAGTTCTCGGTGTACGGCTACCTGGCCAGCGTGCTGGGCCGCGTGTTCTTTCCATCCACCGAACCCGGCATGCAGTTGATCGCCTCGCTGGCGGCCTTCGCGGTGGCCTTTTTCGCGCGCCCCTTCGGCGGCGCCATCTTCGGCCCCATCGGCGACCGCTTCGGACGCAAACGCGTGCTGACCGTCACCATCCTGATGATGGCGGTGGCCACCTTCGCGATCGGCCTGATTCCGTCATACGCCACCATTGGCGTCGCCGCCCCCATCCTGCTGGTGCTGCTGCGCCTGCTGCAAGGCATCTCGGCCGGCGGCGAAGGCAGCGGCGCGGCCATCTTCGTGGCCGAGTACTGCTCGGACAAGCGCCGCACCGCCATCACCAGCTGGATCGAGGTCGGCTGCATCAGCGGCTTTGCATTTGGCGCGACCATCACCACCGTGCTCACGGCCATCTTCACCACCGAACAGATCACCGAGTGGGCCTGGCGCGTTCCTTTCCTGCTGGCGCTGCCGCTGGGCGCCATCGGCCTGTACATCCGCGACAAGCTGGAGGAGACGCCGGCCTTCGAAGCGGTGCGCGAAAGCAAGAAATCGCATCCCACGGCCACGTGGAGCGAGCTGTTCTCCACCCACCGCGCCGAACTGCTTCAATCGTGCGGCTTCATCATCGTCACCAACATCACGCTGTACACGGTGACCACCTACATTCCCACCTACCTGTCCAGCGCGCTGGCCATGAAGGAATCCGCCGGCTTTCTGCTGTCGCTGGGCCCGCAGCTGTTCTTGATCGCCATGATTCCCGTCATGGGCATCCTGGCCGACCGCATCTCGCGCAAGATGACGATGCTGGCGGGCAGCATCGGCGTGCTGGTGCTGGCCATCCCGTGCTTCCACCTGCTGGCCGAAGGCAGCTATGCGGTCAAGGTCGTGTCGCTGCTGCTGCTGAACCTGTGCCTGTCGGCGCTGCTGGGCTGCATCTTCGCCGCGGTGCCGGCGCTGTTCCATACGCGGGTGCGCTTCACCGGCATGGCGGTCAGCTACAACGTCTCGGTGGCCCTGTTCGCGGGCACGGCGCCAATGCTCAACGCGTGGCTCATCCAACGCACGGGCAATACGACCATGCCGGCGTACTACCTGATGTTCGGCGCCGTCGCCGGGATCGCCGCGCTGCTGTCCAGCCGGGACCGCACGGGCCTGCCGATGCCGGGAGACGCGGCGCGGACGGAATGACGCGCGGCCCCGGCAGCCCGGCGGACATGGGCCGCATGAGCCGCCCGCTTTCAATCATGGCGTGACAGCGGCACGCCGGCCCATAGCAGTCATTTCACGCAGGGCAGCTCAGCGATCCCCGTTCCTGCGGTCATCACCCCCTCGCTGTTCAGGCGCTGCCCGCTCGGGGCCGCGCTCAGGCCCACGAGCCGGCGCGGCACGCGGATGCTCCGCCATGTTCTGGGGATACTGCTGTTGCCGTGGCTGCGGACGCGGCTGGGATTGCGGCCGGGCCTCCGGCATCTGGCGCATCTGCTGCTCGCGCGCGTCGCGGTTTGGATGCTGCTGGCCGGCATCCCGTTGCGCGGGAAAGCCCTGCGGGCCTGGATTCACGGCGGGCGGGCCCACGGGCACGCCGCCCGGCGCATGTATCGCCGGACTTCTGCGCTCGCCCTGCGCGGGACCGTCACGGCGCATGTTCAGCCCGCCCGGTCCGCCACGAGGATCGCTGCCGGCCAGCAGCGGCCGCGGCATCGCCATCATCGCGGGGCCTCGGCCGTGGCCGGCAAACTGCGCCCTGTCGTGCCCGAAATCCCGCATGTGTTCGATCTGCATCCGCGTGGGCGGCATGTGCTGCTCGCGCGCGGCCGCCAGCTCATGCGGATTGGGCCGGGCATCCATGCCGCCGCGTCCGCCGTTGTAGCTGATGCGGCGATTGTCCACGGACACATCCACATTGCGCACATACACGTTGGTGACGCGCGTCACGTCCACATGTGTCACGGCGCGGTTGTACAGGAACACGTCGCGATCCCAATATCCGCCGACATATCCCGTGCCGATATAGCCGAAGCCGTAGTTCACCCCCCCATAGAAGCCGATGTGCGGTCCCCAATAGCCGGCATGCCAACGATAGAAGCCATCCACGTAGCCCCAGTAGCCGGGCGTCCACAAGGCGCCGGTATACGGCGCCAGCAGCCAGGCCCCGGGCACCCAATAGAAGCCCCGGGCATTGAGGGCCCAGTAACCCGGGGTCCAGATATAGCCCGGGCCGGGCACGGGCGGTTGCTCGTACACCGGCAGCAACGGCGGCGGCGCGGGGCTGGTTTCGATCGGCGCCAGGTTCGCGTTGGCGGGATCCGGCCCGATCGTCGGACCCGTCGTCGTCGTGGTCACGGTGGTGACCGTCGTGCTCTGCGCATGCGCCGCGCCGCTCACCCCGAGCGCCGCGCACATCACCGGCATGACAGCCAGACACAGCGATATTCTGGTTCTGCTGAATTCACGCATGATGGATTCCTGACTGTCCACGTGCAGGCTTCTCCGGCAGCCGCCGAAGGCGCGAGGCGGCCTCAATAGCCGTAGTAGTAATGGTAGTAATGCGGGTGGTAGTACACCGGCGCCGGCTCATAGTGACGGGCTGGAACGACGATACACCCGCTCATGGTGCAGGCCACGGCGATCACCAGAATCATAGTCCTGATCATGACGGACTCCTTGTCTGTCCTGCGCATCGGAGCGACGCGGCAGGTAAGGGATTAGGCCGTCATCCCGCGCGCAAGTTCTTCGCCTGTAATGGCTTCGAAACACCTGATCGGTGACCGATCATGTCGAATTCATGCGGCAACCCTGGCATTTGCAATGCTTCTGTCGGCAGCCTGAATACCCGCCGGAAGACCCCGCAGACAGGGCCGAAGGCAGCTCGTCCCGCGGCAAGACGAGAGGATGCGCCGCTAGCTGGCGCGCAGGGTCGCCGGTTCATGCTCGCCTTCCGGCGCCATGCGGCAGGTGGAAGGATAGCCGCTCACCTGCTCGGTGCACACATCGTGCAACAGCCATCGCGTGAATTGCCGCAGCACCGGTGAATAGCGGTGATTCGATTTCACCAGCAGGCTGAATCGTGGCACGCGGTCACGAGGCAGCTTCTTCAGCACGTCCATGCCGAACGGCGCCACCAGCCGCCCCGCCGCCACGAGACGCACGGCGTCGGCATATGAAAGGAACCCCACTCCCAGGCCCGCCAGCACCGCTTCCATCATGGCCGCGTGCGTGTGCAGCCGCATGACGGATTGCGTGGGACGCTCGGACACGCCCAGCAGGTCCAACGTGTCTTCCCACAGAGTATTGGCCACCAGCGACGAGATGACGTTGTGCCGCAGCAGATCCTTCGGTTCGTCGACCGGCAGCCGCTCCAGCAACGCCGGCGTGGCCACCAGCACCTTCACGTCATCCAGCAGCGGCGTCTCTTCGTATCCCGGCGGCGCGGTGTAATTCCAATGGATGGCGGCGTCCAGCCCTTGCGAATCCAGCTCCACCAGCTCGACTCCCACGGCCATGCGCAGGTCCAGGTCCGGCATCGACGCGGTGAACAGCCCCAGACGCGGCACCAGGAATTCGGTGGCAAAGTACGGACTGACGTACAGGTACAGATGCGGCGTCTCGGGCGAGACCTGCACGGCCTGCACACCATCGGCAAAACGGTCCAATCCGTCGCGCACGTGCAGATAGAACGTCTGCGCCGCCACGGTGGGCTTCAGGCTGCTGACGTCGCGGTGGAACAGTTGCTGATCCAGATGGGATTCGAGATGCTTCAGTTGCTGGCTGACCGCCTGAGGCGTCAGGCATAGCTCGCCCGCGGCCTGGCGTATGGAGCCATGCCGCATCACGGCTTCGAAGATCCGCAAAGCGTTCAGGGGAGGAAGTCGATAACGCATGAAACGCGGGTTGCAGGGCGGTGGGACGTGCGCGGTCAATCATATCCCTTTCGGCCTTCGTCTTGCGGATGGCCCTGCGGGGGATCAAGGCTTGCGCGCGAGGACTCCCACTGCCATCCATGCCGCCACCGGCGACCAGACCGTCGCAAGCCCCCCTGAGGTTCCGGCACGGCCTCGATGGCCTTGCGCCGCCATGTACGCCTTTGCAGATCAGGCGGAGGGCTTGTTCATCCGTGCCTGCCTGGCCAGCAGCGTATCCAGCTGATTGGCGAACGCCTTGCGGTCGGACTGGCTGAACGAAGGCGGCCCTCCCGTATCGACGCCGCTGGCGCGCAGTTCTTCCATCATGTCTCGCACGGCCAGGCGCTCGCGGATGGTCTGGTCCGAATAGCGCTCGCCTCTCGGATTGAGCGCCAGCGCTCCCTTCGCCAGTACATCGGCGGCCAGGGGGATATCGCCGGTGATCACCAGGTCTCCCGCCTCGGCATGCTGGGCGATGTGCGCATCGGCGACATCGAACCCACGGGGGACCTGCACCGCGCGAATGAACGGAGAGGGCGGCGTGCGCAGCATCTGATTGGCCACCAGGGTCAAGGATATTTGCCACCGTTGTGCCGCCCGGAACAGGATGTCCTTGATGACGGCGGGACAAGCGTCTGCGTCGACCCAGATATGCACGGGTGTCTCTCTTCCTGAAACGGATAAGGTCTGGCCAATGAACAGCAGAGGTGCCGCAGAGGTGTGGACACATGCGCGCCATGAGCGGGTTCATCCGGAAGGGCCGAATGCCGTGTCCGGCGCCGCGGCATAACAGGGCAGCAATCTCCGGCGATCGCTGCGATGCGGTCCGTCCGGTCGTGAGGCCAGTTGTATTGCGAGTCCGCAAAAGCAAAACCCCGCAGACGGTTGGTCTACGGGGTTTTGGGGATAAGAGCCTGACGATGACCTACTTTCACAGATGTACATCCACTATCATCGGCGCAAAGGTGTTTCACGGTCCTGTTCGGGAAGGGAAGGGGTGGGACCACCTTGCTATGGTCGTCAGGCGTAAGGGGTTGAGCGGTTGACGTGTGTGTCAAACGCTCTGAAGAAGAAGCACGCGGTGCAGGGGTTAGGGCCCTGCGACGTAAAGCGTGTTGGATAGGTATGTTGGGTTGTGTTTGCACGGCGTTCTCGCCGGCACGGTGCGCGTTAGCACCTTGGCGGCGCGCTCGATGGCGCCGCTTATGAAGACTGTAGAGTTATAGGATCAAGCCTCACGGGCAATTAGTATCAGTTAGCTCAATGCATTACTGCACTTGCACACCTGACCTATCAACGTCCTGGTCTTGAACGACCCTACAGGAGAGTCAAGCTCTCAGGGATACCTAATCTTCAGACGAGTTTCCCGCTTAGATGCCTTCAGCGGTTATCTCTTCCGTACTTAGCTACCCGGCAATGCCATTGGCATGACAACCGGTACACCAGCGGTACGTCCATTCCGGTCCTCTCGTACTAGGAACAGGCTCCGTCAAGTATCCAACGCCCACGGCAGATAGGGACCAAACTGTCTCACGACGTTTTAAACCCAGCTCACGTACCTCTTTAAATGGCGAACAGCCATACCCTTGGGACCGGCTACAGCCCCAGGATGAGATGAGCCGACATCGAGGTGCCAAACACCGCCGTCGATATGAACTCTTGGGCGGTATCAGCCTGTTATCCCCAGAGTACCTTTTATCCGTTGAGCGATGGCCCTTCCATTCAGAACCACCGGATCACTATGTCCTGCTTTCGCACCTGTTCGACTTGTCAGTCTCACAGTCAAGCACGCTTATGCCATTGCACTATCAGCACGATTTCCGACCGTACCTAGCGTACCTTCGAACTCCTCCGTTACGCTTTGGGAGGAGACCGCCCCAGTCAAACTGCCCACCATGCACTGTCCCCGATCCGGATAACGGACCAAGGTTAGAACCGCAAACAAACCAGGGTGGTATTTCAAGGTTGGCTCCACTCAATCTGGCGACTGAGTTTCTGCGCCTCCCACCTATCCTACACAGGCCGGTTCACAATCCAATGCAAAGCTACAGTAAAGGTTCATGGGGTCTTTCCGTCTAGCCGCGGGTAGATTGCATCATCACAAACACTTCAACTTCGCTGAGTCTCGGGAGGAGACAGTGTGGCCATCGTTACGCCATTCGTGCAGGTCGGAACTTACCCGACAAGGAATTTCGCTACCTTAGGACCGTTATAGTTACGGCCGCCGTTTACCGGGGCTTCGATCAAGAGCTTGCACCCCATCACTTAACCTTCCGGCACCGGGCAGGCGTCACACCCTATACGTCGACTTTCGTCTTAGCAGAGTGCTGTGTTTTTAATAAACAGTCGCAGCCACCGATTCTCTGCGACCCTCTCAGGCTCGTTGCGCAGGCAACTCACCCTAACAGGGCATACCTTCTCCCGAAGTTACGGTATCAATTTGCCGAGTTCCTTCTCCCGAGTTCTCTCAAGCGCCTTGGAATATTCATCCCGTCCACCTGTGTCGGTTTGCGGTACGGTCTCGTACAGCTGAAGCTTAGAGGCTTTTCCTGGAACCACTTCCAATCACTTCGCGAATAAATTCGCTCGCGCCACACCCTTGAGTCATGTACCCGGATTTGCCTAAGTACCCTCTTCAATGCAGCAACAGGGACATCCAACACCCTGATGATCTTCCGCGATCCGTCCCCCCATCGCACTGTACGACGGTGCTGGAATATTAACCAGCTTCCCATCAGCTACGCATCTCTGCCTCGCCTTAGGGGCCGACTCACCCTGCGCCGATGAACGTTGCGCAGGAAACCTTGGACTTACGGCGAGGAGGCTTTTCACCCCCTTTATCGCTACTCATGTCAGCATTCGCACTTCTGATACCTCCAGCAGCCTTTACAAGCCACCTTCGCAGGCTTACAGAACGCTCTCCTACCGCGTGTACCAAAGGTACACACCCGCAGCTTCGGTTTATCGCTTAGCCCCGTTACATCTTCCGCGCAGGACGACTCGATCAGTGAGCTATTACGCTTTCTTTAAAGGGTGGCTGCTTCTAAGCCAACCTCCTGACTGTCTATGCCTTCCCACTTCGTTTCCCACTTAGCGATAATTTGGGACCTTAGCTGGCGGTCTGGGTTGTTTCCCTCTTGAGTCCGGACGTTAGCACCCGGTGCTCTGTCTCCCAAGCTGTACTTGCGGGTATTCGGAGTTTGCAATGGTTTGGTAAGTCGCCATGACCCCCTAGCCATAACAGTGCTCTACCCCCCGCAGTAATACTTGAGGCACTACCTAAATAGTTTTCGGAGAGAACCAGCTATTTCCAGATTTGTTTAGCCTTTCACCCCTATCCACAGCTCATCCCCTAATTTTTCAACATTAGTGGGTTCGGTCCTCCAGCACGTGTTACCGTGCCTTCAACCTGGCCATGGGTAGATCATCTGGTTTCGGGTCTACACCCAGCGACTGAACGCCCTGTTCGGACTCGCTTTCGCTACGCCTTCCCTATTCGGTTAAGCTCGCCACTGAATGTAAGTCGCTGACCCATTATACAAAAGGTACGCCGTCACCCCATAAAGAGGCTCCGACTGTTTGTATGCACACGGTTTCAGGATCTATTTCACTCCCCTTCCGGGGTTCTTTTCGCCTTTCCCTCACGGTACTGGTTCACTATCGGTCGATTACGAGTATTTAGCCTTGGAGGATGGTCCCCCCATCTTCAGACAGGATTTCACGTGTCCCGCCCTACTTCTCTTACGCTTAGTTCCACGCTCCACATTTCGTCTACAGGGCTATCACCTGCTATGGCCAGACTTTCCAGACTGTTCGACTATATGAAACGCTAAATCGTAAAGGCTGTTCCGATTTCGCTCGCCACTACTTTCGGAATCTCGGTTGATTTCTTTTCCTCGAGCTACTGAGATGTTTCAGTTCACCCGGTTCGCTTCCACTAGCCTATGTATTCAGCTAGGGATACTGCTTGCGCAGTGGGTTTCCCCATTCGGATATCTGCGGATCAAAGCTTGTTTGCCAGCTCCCCGCAGCTTTTCGCAGGCTACGACGTCCTTCATCGCCTGTAATCGCCAAGGCATCCACCATGTGCACTTAGTCGCTTGATCCTATAACACTAGAGTCTTATAGGTGCTGAGTTTCGCGCTTGTGCCGTTCATTCAAAGCTCATCGACTTTCGCCTCACCCAGATCGCCCTCGCGGACTCTCCAGTACTACCTGCTACTCGCCAACCTTGACTTTTGAGAACAATTTAATGCAATCACAACCCGTATCCCTTTTCATCAGGCTCCCTGGTGGAAACCCAATTACTCAGAAACACTTTACGTTGTGCTTCTTCCTCATTGTTAAAGAGCAAAATGACATTGGGTAAAACCCAACGATCAATACTGATTCACAGCATTCATCGTTGCGCTTTGGTGGAGGATGACGGGATCGAACCGACGACATCCTGCTTGCAAAGCAGGCGCTCTCCCAGCTGAGCTAATCCCCCCCCTTGAATCGACTGGTGGGTCTGGTTGGATTCGAACCAACGACCCCCGCCTTATCAAGACGGTGCTCTAACCGACTGAGCTACAGACCCCCTCAAAACTAGGCAAGTCATTTCACAACAAACAACCGATAAGCGTGGACGCTTAATGACGTGAGCTTCAGCTCTTAAAGGAGGTGATCCAGCCGCACCTTCCGATACGGCTACCTTGTTACGACTTCACCCCAGTCATGAATCCTACCGTGGTAATCGCCCCCCTTGCGGTTAGGCTAACTACTTCTGGTAAAACCCACTCCCATGGTGTGACGGGCGGTGTGTACAAGACCCGGGAACGTATTCACCGCGACATGCTGATCCGCGATTACTAGCGATTCCGACTTCACGCAGTCGAGTTGCAGACTGCGATCCGGACTACGATCGGGTTTCTGGGATTGGCTCCCCCTCGCGGGTTGGCAGCCCTCTGTCCCGACCATTGTATGACGTGTGAAGCCCTACCCATAAGGGCCATGAGGACTTGACGTCATCCCCACCTTCCTCCGGTTTGTCACCGGCAGTCTCATTAGAGTGCCCTTTCGTAGCAACTAATGACAAGGGTTGCGCTCGTTGCGGGACTTAACCCAACATCTCACGACACGAGCTGACGACAGCCATGCAGCACCTGTGTTCCAGTTCTCTTGCGAGCACAGCCAAATCTCTTCGGCCTTCTAGACATGTCAAGGGTAGGTAAGGTTTTTCGCGTTGCATCGAATTAATCCACATCATCCACCGCTTGTGCGGGTCCCCGTCAATTCCTTTGAGTTTTAATCTTGCGACCGTACTCCCCAGGCGGTCAACTTCACGCGTTAGCTGCGCTACCAAGGACCGAAGTCCCCAACAGCTAGTTGACATCGTTTAGGGCGTGGACTACCAGGGTATCTAATCCTGTTTGCTCCCCACGCTTTCGTGCATGAGCGTCAGTGTTGTCCCAGGAGGCTGCCTTCGCCATCGGTGTTCCTCCGCATATCTACGCATTTCACTGCTACACGCGGAATTCCACCTCCCTCTGACACACTCTAGCCCGGTAGTTAAAAATGCAGTTCCAAAGTTAAGCTCTGGGATTTCACATCTTTCTTTCCGAACCGCCTGCGCACGCTTTACGCCCAGTAATTCCGATTAACGCTTGCACCCTACGTATTACCGCGGCTGCTGGCACGTAGTTAGCCGGTGCTTATTCTGCAGGTACCGTCAGTTGCTCCAGGTATTATCCGGAACCGTTTCTTTCCTGCCAAAAGTGCTTTACAACCCGAAGGCCTTCATCGCACACGCGGGATGGCTGGATCAGGGTTGCCCCCATTGTCCAAAATTCCCCACTGCTGCCTCCCGTAGGAGTCTGGGCCGTGTCTCAGTCCCAGTGTGGCTGGTCGTCCTCTCAAACCAGCTACGGATCGTCGCCTTGGTAGGCCTTTACCCCACCAACTAGCTAATCCGATATCGGCCGCTCCAATAGTGCGAGGCCCGAAGGTCCCCCGCTTTCTCCCGTAGGACGTATGCGGTATTAGCTACGCTTTCGCGTAGTTATCCCCCGCTACTGGGTACGTTCCGATACATTACTCACCCGTTCGCCACTCGCCACCAGACCGAAGTCCGTGCTGCCGTTCGACTTGCATGTGTAAGGCATCCCGCCAGCGTTCAATCTGAGCCAGGATCAAACTCTTCAGTTCAATCTCTGTTTGTGCACCTTGAATCTCATCCTAAGACTCAACCCAAGATGCGTTCGCTAGCTTATTCAAAGGAAGTGAGGTTTAAAAAACCTTACTTCAATTGTGTAAGCGCTTGATGATACTTTTGCTTCGGCGCGAATCTGCGTAAACGCAAACCGCACCATGCACACGCATCAAGCGCCCACACTTATCGGTTGTTCAGTTGTTAAAGAGCGGTACTGCGAACTGCTTTTACTATCAGCGCCGTGCAACTTCCGTGTCACGCCGCCTTGCTAATCTTGTCCTGCCTACTGCTTGCCTTGCGTCGTCCGCCGCTGTGTCAGCAGCAGAGAAACGAGATTATGAAGAAGTTTTTTGACGCTGTCAAGTCAGTTCGTTTCGCCTCTCCGTTTTTCGATCAACTTATTCGTCGATCGGGATTCCTCAGCCGCGCTTGGCGCCACACCTCAGAACCACCCCGGATAAGCGCGTTTTCTGTAAAAAACCCTCAGAAAACAACCACTTGACCTAACTTTCTTCACTTCGTCCCGCCGCCGTTTCAGCAACAGAGGGACGAGATTATGAAGAAGTTTTTTCAGCGTGTCAAATCAATCCGCTTCGCTACCGCTTTCGATCAACCAACCTCTCGTTGACCTAGATTCCTCCGCCGCGCTTACGCGCCAAGCTCCGGAACCACCTCGGCAGCCGCCTCGCCCAAACCCCAGGCAAAACAACGCACTGACCAGACCTTTCTTCACTGCCCTGCTTTTTCCTACCCCTCGGCACCTACCGCGTCGTCGCCCATTGCGTAGAACGTTTCAACTGCCGAGCCAATAACTATAGCACAGGGTTTCTACCGAACGCAAATAGGGACCGAAGAATCGTTACGCCACCATGAAGAAACCATGGAGTTTGGGTGACGGTTCCCTGCAACTCCCTCTGCAAGCCCCCCTTCGCCCCCGCCGCCGCTCATGGCTTACGGTACCCTACGCCGTAGAGCATCCACCCTATATATAGAACGAGAACATGAGCGAAGACATCCTGATCAATGTCACTCCCTTCGAGACGCGCGTCGCGCTGGTGGAGCAGGGCGCCGTCCAGGAGCTGCACGTAGAGCGCAGCATCCAGCGGGGCCAGGTGGGCAACATCTATCTGGGACGGGTGGTCCGCGTGCTGCCCGGCATGCAGAGCGCGTTCATCGACGTGGGCCTGGAGCGCGCCGCCTTCATACACATAGCGGATCTGCGCGAGAACCGCGCCGAGCGCAGCCAGGGGCAGACCCCTACCCCCATAGAGAAGCTGCTGTTCGAGGGACAGACGCTGATGGTGCAGGTGATCAAGGACCCGTTGGGCACCAAGGGCGCCCGGCTGTCCACCCAGATCAGCATCGCCGGCCGCATGCTGGTGCACCTGCCGCACGACCCGCACATCGGCATTTCGCAGAAGATCGACTCCGAGACCGAGCGGACGCAGCTGCGCGAACGCCTGCAGGCGCTGATCCCCGCTGAAGAGAAAGGCGGCTTCATCGTGCGCACCCAGGCCGAGGGCGCCACCGACGACGAGATCGCCGCCGACCTGGAGTATCTGCGCAAGCTGTGGGCCAGCGTGCAGGCGGCGGCCCGCAGCCAGCCCGCCCCCACCCTGCTGCACCACGACCTGACCCTGGCGCAACGCGTCTTGCGGGACATGGTGGGCCCGCACACCGGCAGCATCCAGGTCGATTCGCGCAGCACGACGGCCTCCCTGCAGGAGTGGGCCCGGCTGTACACGCCGTCGGTGGTGGAGCGCGTGCGGCACTACAGCGGCGAGCGCCCCCTTTTTGACACCGCCGGCGTCGACGAGGAAATCGCCCGTGCGCTGTCGCGCCGCGTGGACCTGAAGTCGGGCGGCTACCTGATCGTGGACCAGACCGAGGCGCTGACCACGGTGGACGTGAATACCGGCGGCTTCGTGGGCGGCCGCAACTTCGACGACACCATCTTCAAGACCAACCTGGAAGCCGCGCAGGCCATCGCCCGGCAATTGCGGCTGCGCAACCTGGGCGGCATCGTCATCCTGGACTTCATCGACATGGAGGATCCCGAGCACCGCGAGACGGTGCTGGCGGAGCTGAAGAAAGCCTTGTCGCGCGACCGTACCCGCATGACGGTGAACGGCTTCACCCAGTTGGGCCTGGTGGAAATGACCCGCAAGCGCACCCGCGATTCGCTGGCGCACCAGTTGTGCGAGCCCTGCCCCATGTGCCAGGCGCGCGGCACGGTGCGCACGCCGCGCACCGTCTGCTATGAGATCCTGCGCGAGATCCTGCGGGAAAGCCGGCAGTTCAACCCGCGCGAGTTCCGCGTGCTGGCCTCGCAACAGGTGGTGGATCTGTTCCTGGAAGAGGAAAGCCAGCATCTGGCCATGCTGGGTGACTTCGTGGGCAAGCCCATCACCTTGGAAGTCGAGGCGACGTATGCCCAGGAGCAATACGACATCATCCTGATCTGAGGGCCGGCCGGCACGCGAACGCCGTACCAGAACACCCCGCGGCGGGCCTGGAACGTCTTAGAATCTTGCGCACAAGAATCAGGATGCCGCTCATGGCATCGAATCGAGGAGACGTTCCATGTTCCGCAGCCGTCGTACCGCCGCCGCGCTGGCCTCCAGCGCGGCCATTCTGGCTTCACTCTTTTCCACACCCGGCACCGCGGCCGAGGCCGTCAAGATCGGCGTGCTGACCGACATGGCCGGCGTCACCGCCGATGCCACCGGCAAGGGTTCCGTCGAGGCCGCGCGCCTGGCCATCGAGGAAGCCGGCGGCAAGGCATTGGGCCAACCCATCGAGCTCGTCAGCGGCGACCACCAGCACCGCCCCGACATCGGCAGCAGCATGGCGCGCCGCTGGTTCGACGTGGACGGCGTCAGCGTCATCGTCGACGTGCCCAACTCGGCCGTCGCCCTGGCCGTGCAGGGCGTCGCCCGCGAAAAGAAGAAGCTCGTGCTGTTCTCCAGCCCCGGCACCACCGCGCTGAGCCAGGAGCAATGCTCGCCCTATGGCGTGCAATGGACCTACACGACCTACGCCCTGTCGCGCGGCACCGCCAACGCGGTCGTGCGCGAGGGCAACAAACGCTGGTTCATCCTGGCGTCCGACTATGCCTTCGGCAAGCAGCTGGCGGCGGACACCACCGCGGTGGTCAAGGCCAATGGCGGCGACGTGGTCGGCACCGTCTACCATCCCCTGAATGCCTCGGATTTCTCGTCCTTCCTGTTGCAGGCGCAGGCCTCCCGGTCCCAGATCATCGCCGTCGCCAATGCGGGCGGCGACACCATCTCGGCCATCAAGACGGCGGCGGAGTTCGGCATCGGCCGCGGCGACCAGAAACTGGCGGCCATGCTGCTGCTGCTGACCGACGTGCACAGCCTGGGCCTGGAAGCGGCCCAATCCACTTTCCTGACCGTGCCTTCGTACTGGGACCGCAACGAGGCCTCGCGCGAGTTCTCGAAGAAATTCCAGGCGCGCGTGGGCCACCCGCCCACGTTCCTGCAGGCCGGCGTGTACAGCTCGGTGCGCCACTACCTGAAGGCGGTCGAGGCGGCCGGCACCATTGATGCCGAGGCCGTGGCCGCCAAGATGAAGGCGCTGCCCATCGATGACCCCTTCACCCTGAACGGCCACATACGCGCCGATGGCCTGGTGGTGCGCGACATGCTGCTGGCGCAGGTGAAGACACCGGCCCAATCCAAGGCGCCCTGGGACTCCTACAACATCGTGCGCACCATTCCGGGCGATGACCTGGCGTGGCCGCTGTCCGAAAGCAAGTGCCCGCTGGTCAAGCAGTGAAGAGACGTGCGCAATGAAATCGCCCATCGCCCTGGCCGACTTCGGCAGCTTTTATGTGGGTGGCCGCCAGGTGCGCATCGAAGGCAGGCCGACGCACGAGATCGCCTTCACCGAGACGGCCTCGATCACCTACGACCCGAACGGCACCTATCACGTCGAACAGGCGTACGTGCAGTACTTCATCCCGGCAGAGCAAAGACATCCGCTGCCGGTCGTGATGCTGCACGGCGGCGGCATGACGGGGACGATGTGGGAGCGGACGCCGGATGGGCGGCCAGGGTGGCTGCAAGACTTCCTGCGGATGGGGCACGCGGTCTATGTCGTGGACAACGTGGAGCGCGGCCGGGCGGGATGGACGCCGTTCGAGGAAGTGTGGCCGGACCCACCGATCATCCGCAGTGCGGAGGAGGCCTGGTCGTTGTTCCGCATCGGGGCGGCGCAGGATTACACCGCACGCAAGCCTTTCGCCGACCAGAAGTTTCCGGTGGGGTACTTCGACGCGTTCATCCGGTATGCCGTGCCCAGATGGGTGGGGAACAACGATGCCGCGCTGCGTGGATTCTGCGCGGTGCTGGATCGCGTGGGGCCTTGTGTGGCGATGGCGCACAGCCACGGCGGGGAAGTGGCGTTCAGGGCGGCGCGGGAAAGGCCGGCGCTGGTGCGGGCTGTCGTGGCGATCGAACCTTCGGGGTTCGCGTCGGGCGCTGAGCGCGACGAGGAAGAGCAGTCCGTGCTGCTCGTATACGGCGACTATCTGGATGCGACGCCGTTGTGGAAGCGGCTGACGGCCGCGGGCGCCGACCATGCGCGGCGCCTGGCGGAAGAAGGCAAGACGGTCGAGCATCTGGCGTTGCCCAGCCTGGGCGCCCCCGGGAACTCGCACTTTCCGATGATGGACAGCAACAGCCAGGAGATTTCGGCATGGATCTCGGACTGGATGTTTCGCCACTGCCGCCAGGCAGGGGGAGCCTGAGGGGACTGTCGCCCGAGGCCATGCACTCGCCGCGGCTTGCCCGTGCAGATGAAAGGTATGTTTGCCCGGATCGATGCCAATCAGCGTGACGATGCTCATGAGAGGTCGGCCATGAAGCGCAATCCCCACTGAGGCTATCGCTTCGTGGGGATCGGGCTGGCCATCTCATCGAGCCCGCGGGCTTCAACCGACAAAACGTCGGCTTGGTAGGTTTCAGAACGGTTAGAGGAACTTACTGCGGTTCAATTACAGACAACCCATTGATTTAATGCAATATTCGCTCTGTTTTCTTATATTTGTGTAAAGCATCGAGACAATAGCTTCCCGCTAGGCTAGGACAGGAAGTGCGAGCGTCATCGCGCACCAGATGCTAATCCCAGTGCTCTGTCGAGATCCATCGAAGTCGAGACTTATGTCATCCAATTCAGGAATCGAGAATTTCCGATATACAAGCACTGGCACGCAGTCCAGCGAGATTTCGCCTCTGGAGGTCCGATTTCGTGTGTCGAGTTCAAAGCGGCCCGCCTTTCTCCTCGGAATTGGGCCTTTGCCTGTGGCAGGTGACCCGAGGGACCTCACAGGCACACGGCGCCCGTCTGGTCCGTTACGGCTGGCGAACGACGGTCGTGTCGACCTAAGCCGTCGATAGCGACGGCCCGCTTTCGGCCATAGCATTCTTTCAGGACAGTGTTTAAACACGCATCGAAGCAAGTACACTAATGGTCACGAGAGCGTGACAAGTTAATACATTATTCCCCGACACGAAAAAGACGGGAGCATCAATGGCAAAGCAGCTTTCACCTGCCGGTGTAATGGCTCTAAAAGAGGCATTGTGTTCGGTCTACTGGTACAAGTCTGACCTGCGGGGTTTTCTAAGTCGTCGGCCCTGAACAATCAGGTTCTGGGTCGACCAAGCAATGTGACGCCCTGGTTATCTCGGCACAGTCACTGTCATCGCGGTAAAGCAGTCCATCCATAGTGCCAGGAGCAGGGCGTAAAAAAGCCGCAGCCGGCGCAGCAGCAGGCGGATGTTGTGGCCCGCGCCACACAGCACGGCATGCATCGCATCGCCCAGCGCGCCCTTGAGCCAGTTCCGCCCCAGCTTGCCGTCAGCCTTCATGTGTCCGATGGTCGGCTCGATGGCGCTGCGGCGCTTGATCATCGCTTTCAGGCCGCGAGTCAGGCCGCGCCGCTGGCCTGAGCGTAGGATCTGCACACCCGGCACTTCGACCCCGCGGTAACCGCGATCCACGACCGCC
Organism: Bordetella ansorpii; assembly: GCF_900078705.1. Taxonomy (GTDB): domain Bacteria; phylum Pseudomonadota; class Gammaproteobacteria; order Burkholderiales; family Burkholderiaceae_B; genus Bordetella; species Bordetella ansorpii_A. The sequence continues at coordinate 580,795 of NZ_FKIF01000002.1, read as the reverse complement.
GTGGTGATCGGGCTTTCGGCAATGATCCCCGCCTGCTCCAGCGCCTCGGCCAGCGTGTGCCCGTCGTACGGATTGCCCGGCATCGAGCGCGCGCCCACCACGAACCCTTCCTTGAGCGTCGTGGAGATCGACACCTTCACCCCAAACTCGTAGGGCGTCCTGGCCTTGCCCTTGCTGATGCATTCGACCTCGGGCGCATGCAGCGCGTACAACTTGTTCTTGTCCTTCGGGCGCTGATCCAGGATACGTTTGGTCCGTACCATCAAGTCTTGCAGCGAGGCGCGCGCCGTCACCTGCACCCGATCCATCTGCCGGTCGATGTCACGCCAGACCCGCCCCACGCGCGAGCGCAATGTACGCAGCGACTTGTTCATCCGCTTGAACTGCCGGGCGTGCGCATACCGACCTATCTGCACGGCCAGCCTCGGCGCCTCGCGGTTGTAGTTCTGCCGCAGCTTCAATCCGTGTTCGGTCGCCGCCTTGACCAGGTGCGCGCGACTGCGCTCGAGCAATCGCGAATCGGTCGGATGCGAGATCGCCTTGGGAGCCACCGTCGTATCCACGATCACCGTCTTGAAGCTGGCCGCGCGCAGCAGTCCGCCGCCTTTGGCTGCCGCCACGGTCGCAGCCAGCAACTCCTCCACTCCCGCCTCGCCCAGACGAGTGCGCCAGCGCGTCAAACTCGACGCGTCGATCGGCGGCTCGGTCTGCAAATAGGTCTCGCCGGTGAATACCTGCCAGTACGGGTTCTCCACCCAGCCCCACACCACGGCCTCGTCCGACAGATCGAACGCGTGTTGCAGGTACAGCAGCCCGGCGATCAACCTCGGCGACGTGGCGGGGCGGCCTCGGCCCGAGGTGAAACCCGATGCGCACACGGCCTCTATGCGCTGCCAGTCCATCAGATCGGCCAATTGCACGATCGGATGCTTCAGGTTGATCTGTTCGCGCAATGGATGGCGGAACAGATCGCCGCTCCGGGCTGCTGGCGTCTTCGGGCCCATCTAAACCTCGGATAAATTTGCAGGAAAACGGGCTTCTATTATCTCCAATCCTGCAATTCCTCACCACCTATCCTGCTTGGAAAGCCCTATGAAATAAGGCTCCGCAGGATTGTTCAGGGCCGACTAAGTCTTTGCCTATCAAACCCCGCAATTCTGAACTCTTTCAACTGGGAAAATTACAAACGTCAGATTGCGTCTGACGTCGTTGATTTCCTAGTTTCCAATCCCGCCAATCATCTTGGCAATCTGACCAAGATTTGTTACGAGCTATGTAAGCTGACGGACTTTCCCCACCTGAGGCCCCTTGATGATGGTCCAGCCAAGGTTCAGAAGGCGCGTAACGCTGTCCATCAACTGAAGAAACTCGTGGAGCCCCACCAAGAACTCAAGCGCGAACAGGACGAGATAAAAAAGCGACAAGAGACTGCCGCACAAAAATTGCGTGAAAACGCTGCGGTTCGCCAGAAGCTTGATTTAATAAAAATGAGGTATATGACGCTAATCAGCTCTAGTGATCCGCAGGGGCGCGGATTTGAACTGGAACGCATCATGTACGAGCTTTTTGAGCTTTTCGACTTGGATCCTAAAGCGTCTTTCAAGAACCTTGGCGAACAACTAGACGGCGCGTTCACGCTAGACGGCACAGAGTATCTATTTGAAGCAAAATGGCATAAGGAGCTTGTTAATAAGGCATCATTGGCAGCGTTTACGGACAAAGTACGCTCAAAGCTTGAGAATACCCTCGGTATTTTTCTTTCAATCAATGGGTTCTCTCAAGACGGTGTTGCCGCCCATCAAGCAGGCGGTGCCTCTATTCTTCTGATGGATGGAGGCGATTTAATGGCCGTGTTTGAAGAGCGCATAGACTTCGTAAGTTTGCTACTAAGAAAAAAACGTCATGCCGCCCAAACAGGCAACATATTTTTTTCATATTACCAGATGGTCTCTGGCTCCTAACTGGGCATTAGAATGAACAGCAAAAGGGCCATACCTTCGGCGTATTCAGCGCAATCCTATTGATGCCAATCTTCCCTGCTGAATTCAGGCGCCGCTCATCTTGAGTGTTAGACCCTGTTATGCACTACATGCTACTTCCGCTGAACCAGCATTTCGATCGTGGCTTCGGCGCGGTTGCAGATGCATTTAAAGATTCAGCCGACTCACTGAGCGGCGATGCGGTGTCAGTATTTACGTTAAATACCCACATTCCGGTGAGTTTCCTATATCGGCACGCGATTGAGCTGTATTTCAAGTCGGCCATCATAATCTTCCACCGTAGGCTGAACCTCCCGTTCGGCGAAATGCCTTCTGATGGAGAGCCTCAACTGCTAGTAGGAAAAAAGTGGAAGCCTATGTATAACGTGCATCAGCTACAGGCGCTGTACACATACTTCCAGGAGCTCTTTAGGGATCACTCTTCCTTCTTGACCGAGAACACAAACACAAACTGGGATTTTCCAAAGGAATTTGGTAGCTGGATCGCAGAAATCGAGGCAATAGACTCATCTAGTACGTTCTTCCGCTACCCAGTAACAAAGCACAGCGAAAGGGACAAAGATAAGTCGATAATGCGACAAGCCGACCATACACACCTGCTCGACAACATCAACGAGCGCACAACGCCATTAAAGGCGTTACTCGTGCTGGATCAGAACTATGAAGTGGCCAACGCTTTCTCTCACGATGATACGGTCGCTAAAGCTAATGTGTCTCTCCTTCGGAAGGTCGCCGAAACACTTCATGGCTGTCATGCTGCACTCGTTGGTGAACTGACCAGCGGGTGGTAAAAATCCTCTAACCGTTACATTGAAGGAACTCGCCACCCACGCCGGATTCAGCTACTGAGGTCACGACGAATGGCCACGTTCTGTCGTAATCACTGTTTGACTCTGGCCGACAGGAGGCCTAGGTGACGGACTGCTAGAGGCAGATAGCGAGCAGTCAGTCCAATAAATAATCTGCACCTCAACTCTTCTAGTAGAATGCGCTATTACTAAACTCGGCTCTGAACCAGACAAACCGCGCCAGGAAGCAAGTTTCAAATGGATTTTGAAGCAGATGAAAAGAAAAAATATTATAGAATATGCTCTTGGTTACATGAATAGCTATACCGCCATGATGACAGCCTACCAGCTCATGTCAGGCTGGAATGTCATTGAGGGGCAAGACGAACTTGATAAATGCCATATATATATAATTGCTTCTCGACCCAACTCATATTTCATTGCTGATAGCTTGAGGCATGATGGAGCGCTGTTGTCCGGTCAGATTGCCTACACCATCGCTGGCGTGGAACATCGTGTTAATTTTGCAGACTACCCATTCGAACTTTCGGATGGAGCAACCGAAATTCGGTGCGATTACCCGTTTCGTGAGCTGTGGACCTACAGTTCCACCGGAGACAAGATACGTTACGTGCCGGCAACGCACCTGGCGTCAATATTGGGTGCTCATAATTCTGACGGGGTGTTGAATCGCTTTGAGACGCTGTATGTGGGGCAGGCTATAGGACAAGGCAACCGTTCGGCGCAGCAGCGTCTGACGAGCCACTCCACTTTTCAGAAGATTCTCGCGCTCTCAGCGCACGATACCCCTGATAATGAAGTTGTTGTGTTCATGTTCCAGTTTGACCATGAGCAGGTGTTCTCGTCGATGGATGGTCGAGCTATCGGCGCTATAGCTGACGACTCGAACGAAAAGCGGTTGATAGAGGCGATCAGAAATCCGCCAGATAAAAAGCAGAAGATAGCAATGGTTGAGGCCGGCTTGATTCGCTATTTTCAACCTCGCTACAACGAGATATTTAAAATCAAATTTCCATCTACGAAGCATAAGACGCTGCAGTCCTGTAAAGCTCTAGACGTGTCGGGGCTAATTGTCGAGCTAGATACCTCCGACCTCGGTTTTACTCTGTGGTCGCCAACCGTAACGGCTAGTGAACATCATATAGCTCGTTACGACCTTGTAAACTTGCAGAACCGCATGTCTTTCTTCAATTTGACGGGTATTACTGAGTTTCCCGGCGTAATTAAAACTGAGAAATGACCGACCGTGCTACAGCGAGGGATGGGCAAAAGGTGAGGTCTTTACCTACTGGCCAAAGACGAAGCGGAGATGAAGCGCATACCACTCGTTTTGTAGCTGCTAAGGGCCACAGAAGGCTCCACGTAACCGTCTGCTTCTGGTAGAAATCGGTCTTCAAAAAAAGGATTCAATTCTAGAAGCGCGTATGCGCACTTTCGACCTTTGGGGGGCAGTAACCCCCCCCACAAGCGATATTGAGAAGCGGGCCAGTGGGAGAACCGCGGTTGAAAGATCTCAAATATGAGGGATGTAGCTTGGCGCGTAAGCTGCTTACCAAATCACTTCATAAGTTTTTGCTGCCGAGTTGTTACATATTTCACGAGAGCAGCCTGCGGCGTACCTTTACGCACCGCATTTCCCGATGAGCACCCGCGCTCATGGAAGGGGTCAGAAATTCTTGATAAATCGTCGCAACGGCGCCCGAGATTCTCAAGGCATTGCATTCTGGAGAGAAGTAGGCGAAACTTAGGCTGCGCAATAGCTGGTGAGCCTCGAAGAGGCAATAGCGTGTCGCCCACGTAAGTGGTTCCGCCCGGAGCGGGTAATTCAATCCAGACTACGAAGCCCCAGTCGTTGGGGCTTTCGCTTGTCAGCAAGAACGGAAGTTACCCCTCAGTCACTTCTCGCTGAACATGCAGAGGGCGCAACTACACATTCCCGCCGTAGGCCATAACTTTTCTACGACCGCTGGCTCGTTCTGCCGTGATACCCAAATTAATGGGATACGAAAACGCCCCGGCGACGGGGCGTTCAGACCTAGTAATATCAGCGGCATTCTATCCGGCAGTGATTGCTCTAGGGCGGCTCAACTAGCGTAGCGCTACAGGGGCTCTGGGTCAACATCCAAATTCACATTTACCCAACAAGGCGTCGAAAGTAATCACGTAAGTTACTGCCTCCATTTCAGCACTTCAATGCGTGCTCACCCTCGACTCTTCAAGTCCAACTTCCGCATACTGCTATCGCTGCATCGCGGCTCCTGCAACCTTCGCAAAAATTTCTGCAAACTGACTCGACTTAGGCTCGCTTGCTGTCCAATAAGTTGTCCAGCGGATTTTTTTAGATGGCGAATCAGCGCCGCAATATCTGCGTTCGCAGCGTCGAGCATGTAGAGTTTTCGAAGGGTCTCCTCACGAGGGTACTTTCCTTCTGGTAGAGGAGCAGCTCTGAGCAAATATATCTGTAAGCGCCCGGTGAACCCATCTTTGAGTGCAGCAGTTGTCGCCGGATAGTGTCCACCACTTTTAGGTGGACACCATGTCGAAGTGAATCGCCCCGGGTATCGCGGAGGCTCCAACTCTTGAGAGAATGTGAGCCATGAGTAAGAACAACGCGAACAAGTTTTCCCCTGAAGTGCGCGAGCGCGCGGTGCGCTTGGTGCAGGAGTCGCGCAGCGAGTACCCGTCGCTGTGGGTGGCGGTCGAGTCCATCGCGCCCAAGATCGGCTGCTCGGCGCAGACGCTGCTGACCTGGGTCAAGCGCCACGAAGTCGACAGCGGACAGCGCGAAGGCGTCACCACCAGCGAGCGAGAACGCATCAAGGAGTTGGAGCGGGAGAACCGAGAGCTGCGCCGCGCCAACGACATCCTGCGCACGGCCAGCGCTTTTTTCGCGCAGGCGGAGCTCGACCGCAAGCTGAAGTCGTAAACGCCTACATCGACCGGCACCGGGAGGTTTACGGGGTCGAGCCGATCTGCAAGGTGTTGCAGGTTGCCTCGTCGGCCTATCGGCGTCATGCCGCGCGGCTGCGCGATCCGGCGCGGCGCAGCGACCGTGCGCGGCGTGACGAACAGCTCATGCCGCACGTCCAGCGAGTCTGGCAAGAGAACCATCGCGTCTACGGCGCCGACAAGGTCTGGCGGCAGTTGAACCGCGAAGGCGTGATGGTGGCCCGTTGTACGGTCGAACGACTGATGCGCGCTCACGGCCTGCAAGGCGTGCGGCGCGGCAAGCGGCTGCGAACGACCATCGCTGATGATGCGGCCAGCCGTCCAATGGATCGGGTCAACCGGCAGTTCCGGGCCGAGCGGCCGAACCAGTTGTGGGTCTCGGACTTCACCTACGTCTCGACCTGGCAGGGCTGGCTGTACGTGGCCTTCGTCATCGACGTCTACGCCCGGCGCATTGTCGGCTGGCGCGTGAGCAAATCCATGACGACGGACTTCGTGCTTGATGCGCTGGAGCAGGCCCTATACGCCCGCCAGCCTGGCAACGATGGTTCTCTGACCCATCACTCCGATAGGGGATCGCAGTACGTCAGCATCCGCTATAGCGAACGCCTGGCCGAAGCGGGCATCGAGCCGTCCGTGGGTAGCCGTGGTGACAGTTACGACAACGCCTTGGCCGAGACCATCAACGGCTTGTACAAGGCTGAACTGATTCACCGCCGCGCACCCTGGAAAACCAGGGAATCTGTCGAGCTGGCAACGCTGGAATGGGTCGCCTGGTTCAACCATAAGCGCCTGCACTCATCCATCGGCTATATCCCGCCGGCCGAGGCTGAGGCAAACTACTACAACCAACTCGGCACATCCGCCGGTGAGGCTGTTTTACTTTAACCAAACAGCCTCCGCGAAAACCGGGGCGATTCAAAGACAGAATTAGCGCCGGTGCCTAAGCGCCGCTCCTATCCGAAGGCGCTGAAGGCGCAGATCGTGGCCGAGTGCGGTCAGCCAGGAGCATCCATTGCCGCCGTGGCACTATCGCACGGCGTGAACGCCAACCTGTTGCATAAGTGGGTCCGTCAGGCCAAGCGGCAGAACTCCGTAGCGCCGGCATTCGTGCCGGTCGCGTTGCCGGCGGCGCCGTCTACGGGTCGCCATATCGAGATCCGCTTGTCGCGCGGACCAGTGCAAGCGACGGTGCAGTGGCCCGTGAGCGAGGCGGGTGCCTGCGTGGCGTGGCTACGTGAGTGGTTGCGATGATCCGTGTCGATGCGATCTGGTTGGCCACCGAGCCGCTGGACATGCGCGCCGGCACCGAGACGGCGCTGGCTCGGGTGGTGGCGGTGTTCGGCATCGCGCGCCCGCACCACGCCTATTGCTTCGCCAACCGCCGGGCCAATCGCATGAAGGTGCTGGTGCACGACGGGATCGGCGTGTGGCTGGCCGCGCGCAGGCTCAACCGTGGCAAGTTCGTATGGGCGGATGCCTTGCGCGGCGCCCACGTCGCGGTCGACGGCGAGCAATGGCAGGCGCTGGTGCTGGGGCTGCCGTGGCAGCACGTCGGTGCAGCGGGTGCGATCTCGGTGCTGTAGTCCGAAGCAATCCGGCAAGACGCCAATATCAAGGCGGTCGGGCCTGCGGCATACTGGCGGCCATGAGTACCGCATCCCTGGATCACCTCGACGCGCAGCAACTGCGGGCATTGGCCGAACGCCTGATGGGCGAGGTGGCTTCGCGCGACGAGCAACTCGCTGTACGTGATGCAAAAATTGCAGCAAGCGATGAACAGCTCGCGAAGTACGATGCGCAGATTGCCAAGCACGACCAGGTTCTGCACTTCAAAGACACCCACATCGAGCAGCTCAAGCAGGAGCTGGCGCTGTACAAGCGCTGGCGGTACGGCAAGCGCAGCGAGCAACTGAACCCGGCGCAGGCGAGCCTCCTGGAAGAGACGATGGATGCCGACATGGCCGCCATCGAAGAGGAAGTCGAGGCGCTTAGTCAGGCGATCTCGCCCAAGCCTACTGAGGCGCAGGCGCCGCGCCGCATGCGGCTGCCGCCCGAACTGCCGCGCACCGATATCCATCACGAGCCTTCGTCCACGACGTGCCACTGCGGTTGCGGCTTGAAGCGCATCGGCGAGGACGTCAGCGAGAAGCTGGACTACCTGCCGGGCGTGTTCTCGGTCGAGCGTCACATCCGCGGCAAGTGGGTGTGCGAGCAGTGCGAGACGCTCACGCAGGCGCCGGTGCCCGCGCAGGTCATCGACAAGGGCATTCCGACGGCGGGGCTGTTGGCGCAGGTGCTGGTGGCCAAGTTCGCCGACCACCTGCCGCTGTACCGTCAGGAAGGCATCTTTGCGCGCGCCGGCCTGGCGCTGCCGCGTTCGACGCTGGGCGAGTGGGTCGGCGTGTGCGGGCTGCGGTTGCAGCCGCTGGTCGATGCACTCAAGGTCGAGGTTCTGGGCAAACCCGTGCTGCATGCCGATGAGACACCGGTGCAGATGCTCAAGCCGGGCGCAGGTAAAACGCACCGCGCCTACTTGTGGGCGTACACACCAACCTCCTTCGACAGCCTACGCGCGGTGCTGTATGACTTCGCGCCCAGCCGGGCGGGCGAGCACTGCCGCACGTTCCTGGAGGACTGGCGCGGCAAGCTGGTGACCGATGACTATGCCGGCTACAAGGCGGGGTTCGCGGCCGGCATCACGGAGCTGGGCTGCATGGCGCATGCCAGGCGCAAGTTCCATGACCTGCATGCGAACCACCAGAGCCAGATCGCCACGCAGGCGCTGGAACTGTTCGGCGCCTTGTACGGCGTGGAAAGAGACGTGGCAGACCTGCCTGCCGACGAGCGCAGGCGGATACGTCAGGACCGCGCCAAGCCGATCACCGAGACTTTGCATCGATGGCTGATCGCGCAACGCCAGCGCGTGCCCGATGGCTCGGGTACCGCACGCGCCATCGACTACAGCCTCAAGCGCTGGGAGGCGCTGACGCGCTATCTCCATGACGGCGACGCGCCGATCGACAACAACTGGGTGGAGAACCAGATCCGGCCCTGGGCGATCGGGCGCTCGAACTGGCTGTTCGCGGGGTCACTGCGCGGCGGGCAGCGTGCGGCCGCCATTATGAGCCTGATCCAGTCGGCGCGACTGAACGGGCATGATCCGTATGCGTATCTGAAGGACGTTCTGACCCGGCTGCCCACGCAGAAAAACCACCAGATCGCCGAACTGCTGCCGCATCGCTGGCAGCCTGCTGCGTAGGCTGAACCGTCAAGGGTGTGTTCGGCAGGCGCTTACATATATCTTACTAGCAGCATCGATGTATGCACTGCAATGCTGCTGGATGACTACCCTCTCGGCCTTTATCACTTCCATTTTCGATTCTAACGAGATCGAGGCCGGAATCATCCCATCGAGCTTGCTGAGAAAACTGTGCAGATCAAACGCAGGCGCTGTAGCCGCGATGCCGATACTAAGTTCTGCCCGGATAGCCTTTTCGTTCTCTTCGGTCAATCGAATTTTGAAATCGCCAGCAATTTTATGGTTTCCTAGCAGTTTGCATCGGATAACGCCCTGAGTCGTCGCGAGAATGATGAACAGTTCCAGTTCACCCCATGTGATTCTTCCGGACGAATCTGTTGTCAGAAACAACAAAAAAGAAAACTTACCCCTACCTTCGGAAAGCGTGAATGCAAGCGTTGGCTCGTGACGACCGATAGCCTCGAGGAAAGCAGGGTGCAATCCCTTAAAGTTGAAGATGATGGACAATGTCGTTCCTCCATACTTGAGCGGCAGAATCCTAGCAGTTCTCAGTAAAATCTGTGGGATTCGTCTGAGCGGATTTCGGCAATCGCATGTTTTACCGCACGCTTGCCATCATTATTAAGATGCCCGAGATCGCTCTCTATCCGCCCAAGATACTCCTCACCCCCAAATGACTTGGCAACCCGCATGAGGATTCTGGCGACGTCTTCGCATCTATATGCGGTCAGAGCCAAATCACCAGGGTTCCATGAGGATGACATGAAGGCATCAACCAGCTCGTTACGCGCTGCTTTGCATCGGTCCCAATCATAAAAGGGTACCAACTTCAACAGACTGGGGACTTCATCGGCCTTCGCCAATTCCCGATAGACCGCAGGGAACAAGGCCGCGATCAAAAGGGAAACGGATTGGCTCCGAGAACGGAGTAATGACGGCAACAGCCAGCCCGCGGCATTGATCAGTGCTTCGTAGGAAGTCTTCTCCGCATCGATCATGAGTCTTGCACAGGCATCATTGGCCTCCACAGTCAGATCAATGGTGCGTCGTCCTTGCAAAACGCGGCCGATTTCATCGACCGCCTCAACAATACGTGCCCGCGCGGCTGACGGTGCGCGCTCAAAGGCAACTAAGTTTCGGTTTGCAACATCGGCGTCGTTACCGCGCTCCAAGCCCACCCTTACAACCCATGCGCCGTCCAATCTCGTGTCAAGAATGCCAAGTAGCATGGATAGAATTGCGACTTCGTCACCCTCAAACTGGTTAACCAAACAGCGGCCCGTTGCTTGCAGGGCAATCTGGAATTTCTGAGCATTATCGACCGTTGAAAGCACAAGCCGGACGATGCGTACATAGGTGTTTATTGGAACATCATCCAGCAATGCCACTCGAGCGAGTATATCGGCAGCATCGCCGGAAAGCCGCGCAGTCACGCGTTCCGCGATTTCCTGATCCGTGAACAGCTCCGTAAGCGCTTTTCGGTCAGCACGCCGCAACACGCCTGTGAGAACCTCAGCGGCGAGCTTCTCGGAAAGACGCTGTTCGTCCAAGATCCAACGTATATCCGCATCGGTTGGGTCAAACGTCAGTTCAAGCAGCTCATTTCTTTGCTGCGAGGCACGTGAGGAGATCAAGACCTCGCGTACAGCTGTTAATCCACCGACCTCGCGCGCCCGATCGATGAGCGCCAAACAAAGCGACTTCGCCTGAAAGGCGCCGGAATCTCCCAGCCGAGCCAATTCCGCAGCGATTGCGTCTGAACTGAGCCCCTGAAAGATGGGGATCGCTGCTGGAAGCTGTCGATCTTCAACCAGGAAGGGGAGCAACATCAAGCCCGCCTTGCCCGCGAGTTCCCGGTCGACGTCATTGAGAACTCGGCTCATCCTCCCGATTAGCCTATCGTCTTGGGCGATTCGACGGGTCAGCAGTCCGCCTTGTGAAACGAGCCGCGCAGTAATGTCCGCCGGCGCCTCAGCAAGTACATCCTCGACGCGCGAAGCAGCTCCCTTGCCTAGACCAATTGCAACGCTAGGCGTCAACCCGACAATCGCGCCGTCGGGATCGGGTTGCTCTAACAAGCTGATCGCACCGTCAGGAGAGCGCTCGGCGAGACCTGCTGCAAGTTGTTCAATCGCCGTCCGACTAGCTGCCATGTCGTACCCCTGCATCTTCCGCGCGATCGCACCCACGAAGTCCCAAGCGTCTTTTAGCGGCAAGCTGTCCGCGGCCCGACCAATAGCCTCAGCCAACCTAGGCTCCAGCGATCTCAATGCCGCTGCATTGCTAACCAATCCCGAGTTGGCTATATCCAACAATCCCAAGGCAGCAGTGGGCGACCGGTCGAGCTTGCCTAGCAACTCGTCCCACAATAATGCTATTCGCAGGACAGTCGCACCATCCGCGTTTCGATCTCCCAGCAAAGTGATCTCGCGAGCGGACAGTAGCCTTGGCACCGGCTCGTCGAAAACTCGTCGCACGATCGTTCCGGTCCATCTATGTCGATCTGCCTGAGAGGCGCGGCCGTCCACTCGACGCCCTAGCCAATCGGAGAACTTAGCTTTTGCACTCGAAGGCGCGAACACAAGGTCTAGATCACGACCACTTATTTTCCGAGGCGATAGGGCAAACGTCGAAAGTGCAAACTGACGCCGCATGTCAGGCCACAGCGCGGTGAGCACTCGTAACGCAATTAGCTCGGGATCCGGAGCATCGAATACCACCACCGGTTTCACATCTTCAAGAAAAAGCGCCTCAAGCAGCTCGCTTGCTCCGAACTCGGGAGCGGGTGGAAGTCGGACCTCAGAATGCTCCTCCAGGTTAGTGCGTACTGCATCCTCTTCGGTCGGCAGCTCAGCTGAACTGAGTAGGCGAAGGATGGAAAGTATCGGAGTCTTACGAGACCATGCTTCCGTCTCGATTAGCACGCTCTTAGTCCGCACACAGCCCGCCCGGGCAACAGTCAGGTCCTGCCACGTCCGAGCAATGACGTAACGGCTACCGCTCGGCAGCGGATAAGCCGACAGGTAGGGTGAAAAATGTTCCTTAGGACGCAAAGGTCCGGCCACATCAGAGAGACGGTCCACAACCGCCTGATCGTCCTTGGACAGAATCACAGACGATGCCAGGAGCTGATGCCCCTTACGATAGCCATGAACTTGGACTTCTGCGGTGATCATGGCTTCACAGGCCGACAGCCCAGGCTATCGGGAGCGTGACGTCGGGGCTCTTCCGCCATCCATTTTCCTCAAACACAGCAACCCACCCCTTACTGTCTAGCCCAGCTTCTAGGAACGCCTGTCGATAGTCAGAATCGTGCTTCAGGTCACCACCCACAACGCTTAGTCCAAATATCCGAACATCAAGATCTGCCAAATCTGCGAGCCTACCGGCGACAAGGGGGTATTCACGTTCTAGGTAGGCCGCAGGCCCCTGATCAAACGTGCCTGGATCTACCAGGTCCCACGCGGTAACAACGATAGAGAGACGCGGCAGACCGCCATCCTCGCGATCCGCAAGCGAGATCTCAAGAAAGCGGATTAGTTCGCATAGCATCACCTGTGTGGGAAGTCCCTGATCCTCCTCGCCGCCAAGCTTTTCCAACATTCTGCGCGACGTTACCCAATCGAGTGGTCGAACATTCTGGTCAGAATCGACCCGCACAAAGAGTAGCGCAGCGTCCGCCTGCCGGAGTTCGTTCATCCAATCAGGAGCAATTTCGCTGTCGATAACCGCGTTGCGCCAAAGCTCCCCAGAAATATCCGGCACCACCACTCTGGCCTTCGGACCTCCCTTCGTCGCGGCAACAACAACCTCAAAGTCACGACGAGCATCGCTGTATTCGGAGCGCGGGGCGAAGCCCCCCTGGAATAAGTGGTCGGCCACTTCCAGTACGAAGTTGATGTTCTCGGGTTGCTCCGCAGCATGGAGCGCGCCTTCTCCAACATCTAGTGCCCTCCAGAGACGACCAACATAGTTAGTTTTCCCGGAGTCCGGCCCTCCAAGCAAGATGATCGATCGGCTCATTAGCTCCTCCTATAGGTCAGATAGGCGCGCTTTCTCTCGTCGAGTTCAGTCGACGGCCAGAAGGTAGGTCGAGCAGTTGGCTTCCCGACAGACCGGTCAATCAAATCGGCAATTCCAAATCCTGCCGGCACGACACCCGGATGATCAGAGAAGGGCGCCACACCCACTATTTCGGCTTGAGCACCACGTCGGGCGAGCTCCGCTTGCAAGCGATCAGCTACGTTGACATCGAGGACGTGCAAATCTCGATGAGTTACAACGATCACTAATCTTGGGGCACGGCCGTCCAGAATTTTGTTCAAACGCCCCACGAGCAATCCCAACCGGGCGATAAGTCCCTGCCGCTTTTCAAGATCGGCCAACGTACGACCGTCCAGCACAATCCAAATGGCGCCGGCCGACTTCAGAAAGTCCAGCCGATCCGATCGAGCTGTGTTGACCAAAGCCTGGGTCCATTCCCCTGGCAGATCGGGAAGTGCGAGATCAACGCGCCGGCCGTCCGAAAGCCTAACAAGTCTGAGGTGTAGAAAGCCGGGGCGATGATCATCGGCTAACTCAGTATGAACGGTCATTTGCTCCGGCACATTGCCTTCATTCCAATCACGAGCCCCACGCGCAATCTCCTCGAAGGCTGCCAAACTTTTGCTCTCTGCAAATGACCATCCCGTTAACTTCGCGTGCGAGACGAGCAAGTACAGGCTAGCCAAGCATGCAGTCTTGCCGGACTCAGGATCCCCAAGAATGCCAATCACGTCGACATATCGGCTGCCCATGACGGCATTCAGCTCCTGCAATCCGAGCGTCCGACTAGATGGAAATGCACTAGCGCGTACGGGTTGATCGAGTACTGGCGCGCCAAGCAGGTCACCTGACTCGGATTCTATGTCGGCATCACTCCGATCATCGAACGATTCCGCGCCGACGCCTTCACTCGTAACACGGTTTGCGCAAGATTTCGGGTCACGCGAGAGCGCACAGATTCCCGTATCGTCAACGGTACATCCATCAAAGCTGCAAGATCCGCTCATAGCTTAGCCGGGCCCTGAGAAATGAGTCGAGCCAGGCCAGCTTCCAACAGTGCCCGTTCGCCCCACTCCGAAACGCGTCGTTTCACGGACGCCCCTACCCCGTCCACCTCACCGCTGACCAATGCGTGAAGGAGAGGAAAAATGGTTGGATGGCTTACGACGCTGTCCTTATTGAAGGCTTCACCGAAGGCAGTACGGTCGTCGCCGACGGTCGCAAGCATTTCCTCTAGGTTCAGCTCAGGATCCTGGTCGAGCGTACGAAGAACGATCTCGCGATGTACGTCGCAAGGAAGACGGCGAAGCATCCTCGCCCCTTCAATGCCGGCAGCTACTATACGAGACGGCTCAGGTATCGCAGGTAGCAATCTATTAAGTACTCGGCTACGACCGAGCTGTGCCCACCACAAGAAATCCAGTTCCTCTCGGTCAAGAGCGGCGTTGCGACGTAGTGCCTCCACCGTATTGGCCACCGCTTCTCTAAAGTTGTGGGTCACTCCCCCGCTATCGTCGATCGCAATCTTGACCTCAGAAGGGTCCGGGACGACGATCCGATCCCTCGCCTTTTCGGCAGCAGCAACACTCCAGTTTCTAGCCGTATCAAGAACTTCCCGACGGAGTCGCTCGCGTCGATCGGCCTCCAAGACAGGCTGATAGGCAAGGGTGGACCACAGCGCTGCAGCATAGACGTCCGCAGTTGTCCAACCATTGTCTGTCGGGCTTCCAGCCAAAATGGAGGCTATCGCCATACCGGCGCACACGCCGATCTCTAGCGGCCGCTCCTCATACAGAAATGAGGACGCCCTCTTCTGAATAGCACCTTGGACTTCAGCTCCGAGCTCTGGCGAGGGATTGCCATCGCCGCCGAGAGCTTTGGCCACATCCACGACTTTGGACAGAATCTTCGAAACAGTTCTCTCCTTCCTCCAACTGGCCGCAAGGCTGGTCGCTGCCGCGCGCCGAGAATCGACATCATCATCGTTTACCGTGATTCCGGAAATTCGCATGTGAACTGCAATATTGTCCATTACTTTGTCCCGTCCATCCGCTCGTCTATCAACTTGTTGATCATCCTCTCAACATCCTTCAGCCTTCCCTCTTTAACAAGCAAGTCGAATAGCCTGCGCTCGAGTCCCTGCGACATTCGTTCATCGGATTTTTCTGGCAGTGCGTCAAGTTCAACAAGGATGCGCACGCGTTCCCCTTCAAGCAAGTCGCGGAAGAACCGGAGCCGAGCTGTCTCATAACCTTCTATTTTTGGCGGCATGGGCTGCGGCCCTCCTTCTGCGGATTCTGCCGGAACCATTTCGATAGTTGGTTCTGAGGAGTTCGCACTTTCAACAGCAGCCACGCCAGTCGATTGAGCTTTTGTAAGCGCACCCACTCTGTCGCCATTCCGAAAAAACGGGCATGCCAACTTAAATTGGGGATGTTTTCCGCCTAAGCGCTTGTGATCGGCCTCGAAGCACGTACGCTGTGGGTTCCACACCCTCGGATGCATCGTTACCGACAGGCCGTCAATCTCGCCATCCCAGTCAAATTCTATGATGTTGTAAGTGAACGTGAACACACTATCGGACTTATAGGGCACGGTGGCACCCGCAGCAAGCATCATGACGTCGCTGTGCTCTTCCACCCGATCGACCGACACCTTAGGGTCGTGTTCATGGCCCGATATGAAAACTCGAGCCCGACTCCGGATGTAATCCCTGACCTGATCCTGATCCTTATACCAATTCAAAGGGTGGTGGACGAGAACAATATTCTCCACCCCATTAGTGCGTGGGATAGTGAATTGGCGAGCTCCAATTATCAGCTCTGGATGTTCGTCCCGCTCTTCACCATGGCAAAGTAGAGCGGAGTTAAGCCGGATAAAGCGGATCGCCCTTCCCGGCGCGAGCGTTACCTCCATCTCCGACGCAAATGCATCCTCGTTGTTGAGGGGGCAGTTGTAGCCGAAGCTGAAGCGGCCATAGTCTTCGAATCGTGCAAACAGTGCGGCACGATCGGTAGGGTTGTTCAGAATGCTCTCATATTCCTTAGAGCCCCCGGCGCGTATATGATCGAGGATCTGTTTACCAGCGAACGAGAGCTTAGATCTGTCGAGATCATGGTTGCCCGGGACCATCTGTACGCGGTGAATTTCTACGCCGATGCTCGCCGCAAGCTCATCCAGCCATCTGCCAGCGTCCTCATATTCCGTCCACTTTCCCGACTGGGCGATGTCTCCGGTGACCAAGATGCCATGAGCGGCCCCGCCAGCTATATCGGAGACAACCTCCTTCGCATCGTTGATCAACTGTTGTTTCACATCAGCATGAATGTGAACCCGGTCATCCCTTTCTTGGCCAAAGTGGATGTCGGAAACGTGAACAAAAACTGCCGGCATATGTTCCCCTGGTTTTCGGACTCCGAATACGTCGGATTGAAATTCTAGACGAGAGATATCTTAGATCCTAATGCGCTCACGCTATCGGTAGAAGCTGCAGAAGGTCGCCCTGAGTCTTCCTGATCTTATCGGCGCTAGCAAAGCCTGCCCACCTGCCCTCGGCGATTTTAATGAACAAAACTTCCCTCCTCGGATGCGCGCTTTTTTCGCAACCGGGCGACCGCGACGCGGCAACTACTTTTTCAACTTTGAATGCTGGCCGGACTGAATGACAGGCCTCAATGGAGCATCCAACTGGGCCTCCGTCACCCCGTGAGCTATAGCATTTGCGACGTATCGAACAAGCCGACAATCGTACTCACGCAGTACGGTACGAAGTTTGTCGTTCTCAGCACGCAAATTTTCCAACCGTCTTTCTACCTCGGGATCGATGTTCCGACGCCGATTGCGCACGACTGACGTGGCAACTCGCGAATCATTGCGTCGCCGATACGCTTCTTTAATGGCAGGCCGTTTTTCGAGGGTTTGTCGAGTCCACGAGACTTTGAAATGACGTTCCGCTAGCTGCACTATCGTAGTCCAAGTGATTGCCGCCCCCTCGGGCAACTCGTCCACGAGATGGGCTATGAAGGCGGCCTGTCGCTCCGACAATCGAATGTGTGTGCGTGCATGATGCGTGGCCTTGAAACTATGGGCTCTCTTTGTCATTCAGTGGGCTCAACATAGTTGGGAACTTGCACAAGCGTTCCATCGGTAATCGAGTCGTCCGCGTGGATACGAAGAACATCCGAGGCACGCCGAAGAACGAGTTGCTGATACGCCAACCAGTTGTCAGCGCCGTAGCTACCTGCACCTTGCTCGGCCTGTGCCAAGCGAAGCATCAATTGCGCGGCGTCAAATATAAACTGTGCGTTGTGACGCTGTTGAGCGTCACCTTTCTGAATAAAGTGATCATTGCATGTCACGCATTCCCGATGCCGTTCGCAAGGTAGGGCCGATAGATCTTGCACACAGATGCCTATGTCAGTCACATGAGCGGATGCCACCAACGATTGCCCGAATTCCGCCCTGCGGACTGGGTCCTTAATGCGACGTAGAGTGGTGGCGCTGCTACCAAGCACCGCACCACTGGTGATTCGCTCTCTCACGCGCTTGGCCAGTTGGAAACCTGTCTGGTGATCATATGCTGCGTTATCGTCGATCGTGCGCCTACCCATCCACCTGCTAATTTCCACCTGAGACAATCCCCCCTCCTGAGCGAGAGTGTTCAGCCAGTGCCGGAACTGATGGGTCGTCGCCCGCAACGGAACTCCATCGGCGTCAACATACCCCAAACGACAAAAAATCGAACGGGTCCCAAGCACCGATCGTTCGCCACCGGTGCGATCCGTCAAATAGTCATCGAGTTGTCCTTGGGTCAGTAAGGTGACCGTGCCACGGAGAAGGGACCCCGCCCCTCCATAGGGTCTCCGAATCGATTAACAAAGACATATGGATTTCTATGCGCCCGAGGCCATCTCGGTCTCACGCTACGCTCCTTCAACCATTTCTCTAGCGCGTCTGCAAGTTCGGCATCAACATACAACATGCGTCCGCTCGTCTTTGCTGCGGCAGGGTCCAAACGTTGATCGTCAATGTCGTTATGCCTGGGAACGATAAACAGTTCGGCGGGCTGACTTTCTAGATTAAGGTCTACTTTTTTTAGGCCACGAATTTCGCCAGATCTCGCGCCAAGCTTGAACGCCACAAGCAGCAGAGCGTTGTTTCTGACCTGCGTGTTAGCGGAGAATGGATTCTCCGGAGCACCAGGTCGAATCACTTTCAGAAAAAGTTGACGTTGCGCCTCTAGCAGGCCATGCCTCTCGCCATCAATATGCGAAGCGTTACCTCGCACTTTCGGGGCGACGGAACGGGCCCGCCGGGAGAATCGCAGCAGAGCGATATTTGCGGACTCACGCGATTTTGGAGGCGAAATCCGCGCAATAACCGGCTCAGATATCCAGACGATGAAATCCACTGCGGTGGCGTATCGCACTGCAGCCCAAGCTGGACTGACAATGGACCTATCCGCCTGCGGCTGCTTTGGGGCCCGGCATTCGTCCGCCAGCGCCACTAGCTCCTCGATGGAAAGGAATGTCTGCGACGCTGTCCGAGCCACCACGTCGATGCTACGAGAAGACAGGAAGTGCAGAACAAGTCCTAGTGCATCTAGGCGCTTCCTAACGCTGTTTCGCCTAAGGCCTCGAGCACGCAATTTTGTTAGCGTGTATTGGAGAACATCCTGCACAGGTAGGCCAAGGGGCCCACCGTCGACCAAGAGGGGAAGACGTTCGCCACTTTCCAGGCGAACCTCGCGAATTGAGAATGAGTTCACGCCGTGCTCCATCGAGTAACGAGGAGCATTCTTTACTGCCGGGGAAGTTCCGGCTAGCAATAGCGACACAGCAAAAAAGAGGGCCCTGTAAATTCTTATCTAACCTATTGATTAGAAATGAATTTCAGGGCCCCTCTTTACGTTTTGGGGAAAAATTCCGGTTAGAACGGAATATCGTCGTCCATGTCCGCCAGATTGGCGCCGCCGGCCGGAGCCGCGGCGGGCGCCGCCGGACGCTGCGGGGCCGGACGCGAGGCCGGGGCCGCGCGCTGCTGGCGCGGTGCGCCACCACCGCTGCTCTCGTCGAAGCCGCCGCCATAGCCGCCACCGCCGCCTTCGCCACCGTCACGGCCGCCCAGCATCTGCATCTGGTCGGCGACGATTTCGGTGCTGTAGCGGTCGGCGCCGGTGTCCTTGTCTTGCCACTTGCGCGTCTTCAGGCGGCCTTCGATGTAGACCGAACGGCCTTTCTTCAGGTATTCGCCCGCGATTTCGGCCAGGCGGTTGTACATCACGACGCGGTGCCATTCGGTTTCTTCGCGGCGCTCGCCCGACGCCTTGTCCTTCCATTGCGACGTCGTGGCGATGGACACGTTACAAATGGCTGCCCCGTCCGGGCTGTAGCGCACTTCCGGGTCGCGACCCAGATTGCCGACGATGATGACTTTATTGACCGATGCCATGCCGATACCCCTGTGTATTGCCCGCCCGGCCGCGGATGCGGCGGGGCGTACAACAACAACTAAGATGTTCCAAGATCGGCTTCATGAAACACGCCGGTCTGCGTAGACGCATGGACCGGCGCACCAAGGAAGCCATGAATGAGCGCCATTATCGGCGATCTGCCGGGCCGCCACAAATGACCACGGTGACCAAAGGGTCACGCTTTGCTACTCGCCTTCGGTCGAGCCCTTGGCCACCAGGGGCTTCATACCCCAGCTGGCCAGCAGCCAAAGCGCGGCCAGCACCGCCGCCAGGCCATAGACGCCCGGCGCGCCCGCATGGGCCGCCATCCAGCCGCCCAGCGCGCCCCCGCTGAACAAGCCGGCCGCCTGCGCCGTGTTGTAGTAGCCCAGCGCCAGGCCCTTGTGCGACGGCGGCGCCACGCGCGAGACCAGCGAGGGCTGCAGGGCCTCCAGCACGTTGAACGCCACGAAGAATGCCGTCAGGCCAACTGCCAGGGTGTAGAAACCATGCGAGGCCGCCGGCAGCAGCGCACAGACCGCCACCAGCCCGGCCACGCAGGCCAGCAGGGCGCCGCGGTGCGCCTTGCGCGTCTCGGCCAGGAACACCACGGGCACCATCAAGACAAACGACACCAGGATGATGGGCAGATAGACCTTCCACAGGTCCTGGGTGGCCAGGCCGCCCGCCTGGGTCAGCAGGGCCGGCGACACGACGAACAGCGATACCTGGATGAAGTGCAGGCAGAACACGCCGAAATTCAGGCGCAGCAGGTCGCGGTGCTTCAGCACTTCGCCCGCCGTGGCGGCCCGCAGGCTGCGGGCGTCGCTGCGCGGCACCACCGGCACCACCCAGCGCGCCACGGCCAGACAGGCCACGCCCAGGCAGGCGATGGTCCAGAACAGGCCCGGCAGGCCCCACCACCCCACCAGCAGCGGGCCCAGTATCAGCGACACCGCGAACGAAATCCCGATGGAGCCGCCCACCATGGCCATGGCCCGGGTGCGCACTTCGTCACGGGTGGCGTCCGCCAGCCAGGCGGTCACCGCCGCCGAGATGGCGCCCGCGCCCTGGATGGCGCGCCCGATGGTGATCCAGAACACGTCGTCCGCCTGCGCGCACACCACGCTGCCGATGACGAACAGCAACAGGCCCAGCAGCACCACGGGCCGGCGTCCCCAGCGGTCGGAAGCGAGGCCGAACGGAATCTGCATGACCGCCTGGGTCAGCCCGTACATGCCCAGCGCCAGGCCGACGCGAGCGGGATCGTCCCCCCCCGGCAATCCGCGCGCCGCCACGGCGAACACGGGCAACAGCAGGAACAACCCCAGCATCCGACAGGCAAACAGGCCCGCCAGCGCCACGCTGGCGCGGCGCTCGGAGGGTGTCAATTTCAACTTGGGGTTGGCCGGCATGCGGGAATTCTGGTTAGGGCGGGAGGCCTGCGGCGCCGCGCGTCATGCGCGCCCAGGCCTTGTTGAGACAACGAACGGGACAACGGACGGCAGGACCGGCGAGCCGCAGGCAGCACACGGGAAACCGGGCCTGGCAGGCGCGCCGGCGGGACCCGGCGCAACCGCCGGCCATCCGCCCACGAAAACGATCCGCCAAATGAACCCGTCGGGATGGCCCCCGAACGCGGGCAGGTCCGGCGCGCTATAGTACCAAGTTGGCCTTTGAAACTGCTTAAACTTGCTTGAATGCCGATGGACGCGATTCGCATAAGGGGTGCCCGCACCCACAACCTGAAGAACGTATCGCTGGACCTGCCGCGCCACCAGTTGGTGGTGGTGACGGGCCTGTCCGGTTCGGGCAAGTCCTCGCTGGCGTTCGATACGCTGTACGCGGAAGGCCAGCGCCGGTACGTGGAAAGCCTGTCGGCGTACGCGCGGCAGTTCCTGCAACTGATGGACAAACCCGACGTGGACCTGATCGAAGGCCTGTCGCCCGCGATCTCCATCGAGCAGAAGGCGTCCAGCCACAACCCGCGCTCCACGGTGGGCACGATCACCGAAATCCATGACTACCTGCGCCTGCTGTATGCGCGGGTGGGCACGCCCTACTGCCCCGACCACGGCCTGCCCCTGCAGGCACAGAACGTCAGCCAGATGGTGGACGCGGTGCTGACCTGGCCGGCCGAGACGAAGCTGGCCGTGCTGGCGCCCATCGCCCGCGCGCGCAAGGGCAGTTTCGAGGACGAATGCGCCAGCCTGCAGGCACAGGGCTACGTGCGGCTGCGCGTGGATGGGCAGATGGTCGAGATCGACTCGATGCCCCCGCTGAAGAAAAACGAGAAGCACGACATCGACGTGGTCATCGACCGCCTGCGCGTGCGTCCGGAAAGCAAGCAACGCCTGGCCGAGAGCTTCGAGACCGCGCTGCAGCTGGCCGACGGCCGCGCCATCGCGCTGGACATGGACAGCGAGCGCGAGCAGGTCTACTCCAGCCGCTACGCGTGCCCGGTGTGCAGCCACAGCCTGCCGGAACTGGAGCCGCGCCTGTTCAGCTTCAACAACCCGATGGGCGCGTGCCCGTCGTGCGATGGCATCGGGCAGGTGGGCTTCTTCGATCCCAAGCGCGTGGTGGCGTTTCCCGAACTGAGCCTGGCCGCCGGCGCGATCCGCGGCTGGGATCGCCGCAATTCGTTCGCCCACACCCTGCTGACCAGCCTGGCGGCGCACTACGGCTTCGACATCGACACGCCGTTCGAGAACCTGTCGGAAGACACGCGGCACAAGGTGCTCTACGGCTCGGGCGAGGAAGAGATCCAGTTCTTCTACCTGAACGAGAAGGGCAAGAGCACGACCAAGCGCCATGCGTTCGAAGGCGTGATTCCGAACCTCGAACGCCGCTGGCGCGAGACGGATTCGGCCAACGTGCGCGAGGAACTGGGCAAGTACCGCGCCATCAAGACCTGCCCCGATTGCGGCGGCTCGCGTTTGCGCGCCGAGGCGCGCCACGTGCTGATCGGCGACGAGCCGCGCGCCGGCCAGGGCGCCGGCCAGGGCGGCGGCGAACGCCACGGCCAGGCCATCTACGAAGTCGAGGCGATGCCGCTGTCGACCTGCCTGGAGTGGTTCCGTGCGCTGTCGCTGACCGGCGCCAAGCAGGAGATCGCGCAGCGCATCGTGCGCGAGATCGAGGCGCGCCTGAGCTTCCTGAACAACGTGGGCCTGAACTACCTGTCGCTGGACCGCAGCGCGGACACGATCTCGGGCGGCGAGGCGCAGCGCATCCGCCTGGCCAGCCAGATCGGCTCGGGCCTGACCGGCGTGATGTACGTGCTCGACGAGCCCTCGATCGGCCTGCACCAGCGCGACAACGACCGCCTGATCGCCACGCTGCAGCACCTGAGGGACCTGGGCAACAGCGTCATCGTGGTCGAGCACGACGAGGACATGATCCGCATGGCCGACTGGGTGGTGGACATGGGGCCCGGCGCGGGCGAGCACGGCGGCCAGGTGGTGGCGCAAGGCACGCCGCAGGCCATCGAGAAGGACGCGCAATCGCTGACGGGCCAGTACCTCAGCGGCGCGCGCGCCATCGAGGTGCCGAAGCGCCGCCCCGTCCAGGAAGACATGCCGTGGCTGACGCTGGCCGGCGCCTCGGGCAACAACCTGAAGGACGTGACGCTGCGCGTGCCCGCCGGCCGGCTGGTGTGCGTGACGGGGGTGTCGGGCTCGGGCAAGTCGACGGCCGTGAACGACACGCTGTCGGTGGCCGCCGCGCGCGCGCTCAACCACGCGCAGAGCGAACCCGCCCCCTATGCCAGCCTGACGGGCCTGGAGCACTTCGACAAGATCATCAGCGTGGACCAGAGCCCCATCGGGCGCACGCCGCGCAGCAACCCGGCCACGTACACGGGCCTGTTCACGCCGATCCGCGAACTGTTCGCCGGCGTCCCCGAGGCGCGCACGCGCGGCTACGATCCCGGCCGCTTCAGCTTCAACGTGAAGGGCGGACGGTGCGAAGCCTGCCAGGGCGACGGCGTGGTGAAGGTCGAGATGCACTTCCTGCCGGACATGTACGTGCCCTGCGACGTGTGCCACGGCAAGCGCTACAACCGCGAAACGCTGGAGATCCGCTATCGCGGCCGCAACATCAGCGAAGTGCTCGACCTGACCGTCGAACAGGCGCTGGAATATTTCGAATCCGTGCCCGCCATCGCGCGCAAGCTGCATACGCTGGTGGACGTGGGCCTGTCGTACCTCCGCCTGGGACAAAGCGCGACCACGCTGTCGGGCGGCGAGGCACAGCGCGTGAAGCTGTCGCTGGAACTGTCGCGGCGCAGCACGGGCCGCACGCTGTACATCCTGGACGAGCCCACCACCGGCCTGCATTTCCGCGACATCGAAATGCTGCTGCAGGTGCTGAACCAACTGGTGGACAGCGGCAACACCGTGCTGATCATCGAGCACAACCTGGACGTCATCAAGACGGCCGACTGGCTGGTCGACATGGGGCCGGAAGGCGGCGACGGCGGCGGCCGGGTAGTGGCGCAGGGCACGCCGGAAGACGTGGCGGATAGCCCGGCGAGCCATACGGGCCGCTATCTCGCGCGTGTGTTGCGGCGCAACTGAAACCGCGCTGCCGGGCGTACACTGGAGAGGTTCCTCGGCTTCGAGACCTTCCCATGTACACCCTGATCATCGCCAACAAGAACTACTCGTCCTGGTCGTTGCGCGCATGGCTGGCGCTGCGTGCCGGCGGCATCGCCTTCAAGGAGCAGAAGGTGGGCCTGTTCACCGACGAGTTTGCGCGCGCCCTCGAGAAAGTGTCGCCCGCCGGCCTGGTGCCGGTGCTGCTGGATGGCGATTTCGCGGTATGGGACTCGCTGGCCATCTGCGAATACGCGGCCGAACGCAATCCCCAGGCGCAGCTATGGCCCGCCGATCCGCGCGCCCGGGCCCGCGCCCGTTCGCTGGCGGCGCAGATGCACAGCGGCTTCACGCAGCTGCGGAATGTGCTGCCGATGAACGTGGAAGCGCACTTGGCCGGTATCGACATCAGCGAGGCGCAGCAGGACATCTCGCGCATCCAGGCCATCTGGCAGGACACCCGCGCCGAATTCGGCGCCGGCGGCCCGTTCCTGTTCGGACGCTTCGGCATCGTCGATGCCTTCTATGCCCCGGTCGTTTCGCGCTTCGTCACCTACGGCGTGCCGGTCGTGGGCTCGGTTCGCGAATACATGGACGCCGTGCTGGCCTTGCCCGCCATGCAGGAATGGACGAAAGAGGCTCGCGCCGAAGCGAATTTCGTGCCGGAAGACGAGCCCTATCGCACGCAACGTTGAATAAAAGCCCGACCGCGTCATTCTTGCGGGACAAATGTCCTGAATTTGCGCCATAAGTCAGAAATTGAGCGGTGGTATAACATCAGGAATCCAGCGCGCTCACAAGGCGCGCCCCGTCCCGCTAGCCCTCGATCCCCTATGGATCCCGAACACGAGTTACGCATCGCCGGCGCCTTGTACGAGGGCGTGACGAATGCCTCCCGCTGGCAGGAAGCCCTGCATCTGGCCGCCCGTGCCCTGGATACCGACCGCGGCGCCTTTCTGGCGCGCCATCAGGATACGGGCCGCATCATCGTGGACGAAGTCGCGGGTAATGACCCGGCCATGGTCGCCGAATACGAGGCGCACTATCACGAGCAGGACATCCTCAATGCGGTTTCACACCGCATATCCGCTGGCGGATCGTTCCTGGACCAGCGCGACGCCACCACCTCGATGCGCGATACGCCCTTCTACAACGACTTCCTGCACCGGCACGGCGTGGGATCGCTGATGATGGCGTTTCCCTTGCACCAGCAGGGCACGGACCACATTGTGTCGTTCCAGCGCGAGCGCGAACGCGGCCCTTTCGATGTCCAGCACGAAGAAACGCTCAAGCGCCTGGTGCCGCATCTGCAACGCGCCATCGAGCTTCGCCTGAAGCTGCGCTCGCTGGAACGCCAGATGGCCTGGAGCCTGGCGGCGCTGGAAGCCTTCTCCACCCCCATCCTGTTGCTGGACGCAAGCGGCCGGCTGCTGTCCGGCAACCGCGCGGCCCAGCATTGGCATGCCCGGCATGTGGGCAAATTGCGCGATAGCGCCGAATGGCGCCGCCTGCTGGCCACGGCCACCGGAAAGCTGGGCGCCGCGCGCGCGGCCGGCCATCGCCTGCCTGACGAAGGAGGCTATGCGGTGGCGTTGCCGGCGCCCTCGGCGCACGCGCACGGCCTGCCCGACGGCCCGCTCGCGCTGGTGGTGATTCATCCGGATCGCCTGCGAACCCCCGTGCCGCACGACGTGTTGAAAGACCTGTTCCATTTCAGCCAGGCCGAATGCCGCCTGCTGGACTGCCTGATGGTGGGACAGACGCTCACGCAGGCGGCCGACACCCTCGGCGTCGCCATGGAAACGGCGCGCACGCAGACCAAGTCGATGCTGCACAAGACGGGGACGCATCGCCAGGCGGAGTTGCTGCGCCTGGCCTCGCTGCTGCAAGGACCCGCCTGAAACAAAGGCGTGATATACTGCGTTGCATCCGGACAGCGATATTCGCGCATAAGCGAGTAATCACTTAGCGATTATCTGGCGGGAATATTTGGGGGAGGAAAAGGCCCCGCCCGGCCAAGGATGTCATGGTGCCCCATTTGGCATCCCGGCGGGCGGGCAAGCACGGCGAATGTGCAAGGTAATCTTAATGCGTTTAGTCTTACGCTCGCATCCCCCGTTTGGGGGATACCCCTGTCAAGACTCGTCAATTAGCTCATTTCGAACAAACGGCGATGTTCGCGAATGGCATAACGATCGGTCATGCCGGCGATGTAATCGGCGATCGCCCGTGCCTGCGCCGTATCGTCGTCGCGCCGATAATCGGGCGGCAGCAGGCGAGGATCCTGCAAAAATGCGGCATAAAGCTCACGGACGATGCGCCGCGCCTTGGTGGTCATGCGCACCACCTGATAATGGCGATACAGGTTGCGGAAAAGAAATTGCTTGAGCTCGTCGGCCTCTTCCCGCACGGCCGCTGAAAATCCCGCCAACGGCGGCGCGCGGCGGACGGCGTCGACGCTGTCGGGCGCGTGCTCGCGGATCATGGACAAGGTAGTTGCGGTCAAGTCGGTGATCAACGTATTGATCATGCGCCGGATGGTTTCCGCTACGGCGCGGCGCGGCGCCAATTGCGGATAGCGCTGCATCACCTCGGCGTGATGCCTCGCGAAGATGCGGATCTGCTGCAATTGCTCGACAGTGATCAGGCCTGAACGCAGGCCGTCGTCGATGTCGTGGTTGTTGTAGGCCACCTCGTCGGCCAGGTTGGCCACCTGGGCTTCGAGCGAAGGCTGCGTGCGCTCCAGGAAGCGCAGCCCGACGTCGCCCAGCTGACGCGCATGCGCCACGGAGCAATGCTTGAGGATGCCCTCGCGCGTTTCGAAGCACAGATTCAGGCCGTTGAAGTCGGCGTAGCGTTCTTCCAACTCGTCAACCACGCGCAGGCTTTGCAGATTGTGCTCGAAGCCGCCGGCCGCGGGCGCCAGTTCGCGCATGCAGGCGTTCAATTCATCCTGCCCGGCGTGACCGAAGGGTGTGTGGCCCAGGTCATGCGACAAGGCGATGGCTTCGATCAGGTCTTCGGACAGGCCCAGGCTGCGCGCCAGCGTGCGCGCGATCTGCGCGACTTCCAGACTGTGCGTGAGGCGGGTACGGAACAGGTCGCCTTCGTGATTGACGAAGACCTGCGTCTTGTATTCGAGCCGGCGGAACGCCGTGCAATGCACGATGCGGTCGCGGTCGCGCTGGAACTCGGTACGGTTGCTGGCGGGCGTCTCATCGTGCGCCCGGCCACGCGAAAGATGGGGGTGGCAAGCGTAGGCGGCCAGTGTTGTCATCGACGATCCGACTCCCGATTCATGATGCCTTCGAAGCATGCATGGTGCCTGCTTGCGGCGCGCGCCGCCACCCCGTGGAGGAATTCATCCCTGGGGCGGCCGGCAGATCAAGCCACCGTGTGCCGCAACACATCGCGCACGGCCGCTTCGGGCGCGGTACGGGTGCAGGCCTCGCCGATGCGCGGCATCAGCACGAACTTGATTTCGCCGCCTTCGGTTTTCTTGTCGACCTGCATCAGCGCCAGCCAGCGGTCGTCGCCCAGGTCGGGCGCCACCACCGGACAGCCGATACCGGCCACCAGCGCGCGCACGCGCTGCACGTCGGCCGCCGGAAAGCCGGTCACGCGCGCCGACAGCTCGGCGGCCTGCACCATGCCGCAGCCCACGGCCTCGCCATGCAGCCATTCGCCATAGCCCATGCCGGACTCGATGGCGTGCCCGAAGGTATGGCCCAGGTTGAGGATGGCGCGCAGGCCGGACTCGCGCTCGTCCTTGCCCACCACCTGAGCCTTCAACTCGCACGACCGGCGGATGGCATGCGACACGGCCTCGGGCTGCAAGGCGCGCAATGCGCAGGCATTGGCCTCGCACCAGTTCCAGAATTCGGAATCGAGGATCAGGCCGTACTTGATGACTTCGGCCAGGCCGGCGGAGATTTCGCGATCAGGCAGCGTGCGCAACACGCCGGTGTCGATCTCGACGGCGACGGGCTGGTGGAACGCGCCGATCATGTTCTTGCCCAGCGGGTGGTTGACGGCCGTCTTGCCGCCCACCGACGAATCGACCTGCGCCAGCAGCGTGGTGGGCACTTGCAGGAAACGCACGCCGCGCATGTACACGGAGGCGGAGAAGCCGACCATGTCGCCGATCACGCCCCCGCCCAGCGCCACCAGCAGGGCGCGGCGATCGCAGCGGTTCTCGAGCAGGCCGTCGAAGATGAGGTTGAGCGTCTGCCAGTCCTTGTAGACCTCGCCGTCGGGCAGGTCGATGCGCAGCACGCGCTTGCCGGTGCGTTGCAGGGCGGCCAGGGCGCGCTCGGCATACAGGGCGCCGACCGTGGGGTTGGTGACGACGACGATGGACGTGGCATCGGCCGGAACGCTGGCGTCCAGCATGTCGAGCCGGCCGGCGCCGATGTGGATGGGATAGCGCCCGCCAGGGGTGTCGACGTCGACGACCACGGTCATTCTTGTGCCTCGTAGGCTTGCAGCTTGGGAATCAGCGACTTCACCAGCGAGGCCACCGGCGCGCAGCCGGTCTCGACCACCAGGTGCGCCACCTCGTGATACAGCGGTTCGCGCAGGGTCAACAACTGGCGCAGCGTGCCGCGCGGATCGGCGGTGGCCAGCAACGGACGATTGCGGTCGCGGCAGGTGCGGCGGTACAGTTCATCCACGCTTGCACGCAGATAGAGCACCACGCCGCGTTCGCGCAACAGCCTGCGGTTTTCCTCGGCCAGGATGGCGCCCCCGCCCGTGGCAAGTACGATTGCCCGCCGTTGGGTACACTCTTGCAGCGCGCTCGCCTCGCGCCGGCGAAAACCCGCCTCGCCCTCGATCTCGAAGATGACCGGCACACGCACGCCGCAACGTGCCTCCAGTTCATGGTCCAGGTCGACGAATTCACGGCCCAGCGCGCGTGCCAATCCACGCCCGATGGTGGTCTTGCCGGCGCCCATCATGCCCACCAGGAAGATGGGCAGATCGTACGGCAGACTGGCGAGCGGCTCGCCGCAGGGCAGCGCGCGCGCGCCGACGCACTCGGCATCGGGCGTGGCGGCGGCCTGCAGGGGCGCGCAAGGATTCGCAAAAACATTCATGCCGGCATTATCCCATTGCCGCCAGTTGCCCGCTTACCACACTGGAACTATTTTGTTACAGAAACCGGAATGCGGGTCTGAGCCATACCCAAAGATCACCGTAAAATCGCCGCGATGAGCAAGCGCCAGAATTCTTCGAAGCAGGACCAGCCCGTCTCCAGCGGCTCGCCGATTTTGCGGTTCTTCGTCAAGACCGGCATTCTGCTGGGCGGCCTGGGGCTGTGCGGCGCATTGCTGGCCGGCATGGCCCTGGCGCTGGCCTGGCCCAACCTGCCCGACCTGCACGCGATGACCGATTACCGGCCCCGCGTCCCGCTGCGCGTCTATACGGCAGACAAGGTCCTGATCGGCGAGTTCGGCGAGGAACGCCGCAACGTGCTGCGCTTCAATGAAATCCCCGACGTGATGAAGTCGGCGGTGCTGGCCGCCGAAGACGACCGCTTCTACCAGCACGGCGGCGTCGACTGGGCCGGCGTGGCGCGCGCGGGCCTGACCAACATCATGAGCGGTTCGAAGTCGCAGGGGGCCAGCACCATCACCATGCAGGTGGCGCGCAACTTCTACCTGTCGTCCGAGAAGACCTATTCGCGCAAGTTCTACGAACTGCTGCTCACCTTCAAGATCGAATCGCAGCTCACCAAGGACCAGATCCTCGAGCTGTACATGAACCAGATCTACCTGGGTCATCGCGCCTATGGCTTCGCCGCCGCGTCGCGCACGTATTTCGGCAAGCCGCTGTCCGAGGTCACGCCGGCCGAAGCCGCCATGCTGGCCGGCATCCCCAAGGCGCCGTCGCGCTTCAATCCGCTGTCGAACCGCCCGCGCGCCGAACTGCGCCAGCGCTACGTGCTCAATCGCATGTACTCGCTGGGCTACCTGACCGAACCCGAATACAAGACCGCCACCGCGCAGCAACTGGTGTTCAAGTCGATGGAAGCCTCGGCCGGCGGCGTGTACGGCATCCATGGCGAATACGTGGCGGAGCTGGCTCGCCAACTGCTGTACAACGTGTACCAGGACAACCTGTATTCGCGCGGCATCAACATCTACACGACGGTGGTGTCCAAGGACCAGGAAGTGGCCTACAACGCGGTGCGGGACGGCGTGCTGGAATACACGCGCCGCGCCCCCTACCCCGGCCCCGAGGACCAGCTCGACATGCCTGCGGGCGTCGAGAACAATCCCGCCACGCTGGACGAATTCCTGGACGGCGTCTACGACAAGTATGCCGACAGCGGCGATCTGCTGACCGCCGTGGTGCTGTCCGCCAGCCCGACCGAGATCAAGGTCGCGCGCAGTTCGCGCGAGATCATCACCATCAACGACAAGAAGGCCTTGTCCGTGGTGGCGCGCGCGCTGGGCGACAAGGCCAAGCCGGACGTGCGCATCAAGCGCGGTTCGGTGGTCTACATCCACAAGTACGACGGCGCCTGGGAAGTCATCAACTTCCCGGGCGTGCAGGCAGCCTTCGTGTCGATGGTGCCGCGGGACGGCGCGATCCGCGCCCTGGTGGGCGGCTTCGACTTCTTCCGCGGCAACTTCAACCGCGTCACGCAGGCCTGGCGCCAGCCGGGCTCGAACATCAAGCCTTTCATCTACGCCGCCTCGCTCGAACGCGGCCTGACGCCGGCGACGCAGATTTCCGACCAGCCGTTCGAACTGACGGCCGCGCAGACGGGCTCCAAGCCCTGGCATCCGAAGAACTACGGCAACCAGTACGAACCCATGCTGACGATGCGGCAGGGCCTGTACAAGTCCAAGAACATGGTGTCCATCCGTATCCTGCAGGCCATCGGCCCGCAGTACGCCCAGGAATACCTGACCCGCTTCGGCTTCGACAAGAACCGCCAGCCGGCCGTGCTGCCGCTGGCGCTGGGCGCGGGCTCGGTGACGCCGCTGCAGCTGGCCGGCGCCTATGCCGTGTTCGCCAACGGCGGCTATCGCGTCACGCCCTACCTCATCGACCGTGTCACCGACAGCTCGGGCAAGGTGCTGATGCAGTCCAAGCCGGTCACCGCGGGCGACCCGTCGATCCGCGCCATCGATCCGCGCACGGCCTTCGTCACCGATGACATGCTGCGGGGCGTGGCCACCAGCGGCACGGCGGCGCGGGCGCGCGCCACACTCAAGCGCAGCGACGTGGCCGGCAAGACCGGCACCACCAACGAATCCGTCGACGCCTGGTTCTCGGGCTACACGCCGGCGCTGGTGGGCACCGCGTGGCTGGGCTACGACCAGCCGCGCTCGCTGGGCTCGCGCGAAACCGGCGGCGGCGTGGCCATGCCGATCTGGCTGGAGTACATGCAGGAGATGCTGAAGGGCGTGCCCGAAGAGAAGCAGCGCCAGCGTCCGGAAGGCCTGCTGGTGGACGGTGGCGAATACTATTTCTCAGAATATCCGCCGGGCCAGGCCGTGGCGTCGCTGGGCCTGGTCTCGGCCCCCGTCGCGCAGCAAGGCGACTCGCTGGGCGACTTCCTGAACGGCCTGCGCGACGACAGCGAGATCCGCGCCGCCCCCGGGGCCCGCGGCGGCCAGACCTGGTCGCAGAACATTCCCTTCTGAGCAAAACGGCCGCCCTGATGTGAACTGACCCCCGAAGGTTGGATCTACGTCCAACTTTCGGGGGTCAGTTCAATGGGCGGCCCGTTTGTCTGGCGCGCGGCGCGATGCGCGCCAGGCTTGCAGGGCGCGTTTACACGCGCACCGTCACGGGCTGGCCGGCGGCCAGGGAACAGATCTGCGACAAGGCCTCGGACAGCGGAGGACCGCCACGGGTGTCGTTCCATTGCTGGCCGTCGTATCGATAATGGAAGCCGCCGGTGCGCGCGGCCACCCACAGTTCCTGCATGGCGGCCTGCGAGTTGACGACGACATGCGTGCCGTCCTCGAATACCAAGGTCAGGACATTGCCGCTGCGGCTGGCTTCGACGTCGATGTCGAGCGTGGCGGCCCAGTCGTCGGACTGGCTCTCGATGCTGTCCAGCACCTGGTCGATCAATGCAAGAAATTCGGTTTCGGTCATAATTCCATCTGCACGATTTACGGAGTCTTCTGTGTCCCCACTGGCATGCAGCCGCAAGGCTCTACGCATTGTAGCCACCCTGGCAGCGGCCGGCATGCTGGCCGCTTGCGGTTTCAAGGGCCCACTGTACATGCCCGGAGATGGCTCGAAAGGCGCGGGCAGAGCCAACCAGCAGGCTTCCCCCATGAATCGGCCCGGCAACAGCATCCCCCAGCTTCCTTCCAACAGCACCTCCCAATGACTTCGTCCGCCCCCGTAAACCAGCCCGAACTGGCTGGCCATCCGCATTTCCATTACCGCGGCGGCGTGCTGCACGCAGAAGACGTGGCGCTGGACACGCTGGCGGCCGAACTGGGCACTCCGTTGTATGTCTATTCCCGCGCCGCGCTGGCCGCCGCCTGGCAATCGTACCGCGACGCCATCGGCGGCCGTCCGGTGCTGGTGTGCTTCGGCATGAAGGCCAACTCCAACCTGGCCGTGCTGAAGGAATTCGCGCGCATGGGGGCCGGGTTCGACATCGTCTCGGGCGGCGAATTGCAGCGCGTGCTGGCCGTGGGCGGCGATCCATCGCGCGTGGTGTTCTCGGGCGTGGGCAAGCAGGCCTGGGAAATGCGCATGGCCATCGAAGCCGGCGTGAAGTGCTTCAACGTCGAATCGCAGGCTGAATTGCGCCGCCTGTCGCGGGTCGCCCATGAAATGGGCAAGGTGGCGCCGGTGTCGCTGCGCGTCAATCCCGACGTGGATGCCCAGACGCACCCCTACATCTCCACCGGCCTGAAGGAAAACAAGTTCGGCATCGCCATCGAGGCCGCATTGGACGCCTATCGCCTGGCGGCCTCCCTGCCGGGCCTGAAAGTGGTCGGCGTCGACTGCCACATCGGCTCGCAGCTCACCGACATCAGCCCCTACTTCGATGCGCTGGAAAAGCTGCTCGACCTGATCGACCAGTTGGCCAGCGCCGGCATCACCATCGAGCACCTGGACCTGGGCGGCGGCCTGGGCATCCGCTATACGGATGAAGTTCCGCCATCGCCCAAGGCATTGCTGGACCGCGTGTTCGACCGCCTGCAGGCGCGCGGCTACGGCCACCTGCACCTGATGCTGGAACCCGGCCGCTCGCTGGTCGGCAATGCGGGCCTGCTGCTGACCACCGTGCAGTTCCTGAAGCACTCCGACGCGCGCAACTTCGCCATCGTCGACGCCGCCATGAACGACCTGCTGCGCCCGTCCCTGTACGAGGCGTATCACGGCCTGCGCGCCGTGACGCCGCGCCCGGGCGCCACGCAGGAATACGACGTGGTCGGCCCGGTGTGCGAAAGCGGCGACTGGCTGGCACGCCAACGCCAGCTGCACGTGGAGGAAGGCGATGTGCTGGCGCTGGAATCCGCGGGCGCCTACGGCATGGTGATGGCCAGCAACTACAACTCGCGCGGCCGCCCGGCCGAGGTGATGGTCGACGGCGCCAAGTACTACGTGGTTCGCCAGCGTGAAACCATCGAGGACCTGATGCGCGGCGAAACGACGCTGCCCTGATCGATCGCCTGCCCCTGGCCAGGTTTGCTATAAAGAACGACCTGGGCATGTCTGCGGGGCGGAAAAGAACTTGTCTGCGATTCAACGGTTGAACCGAGGCGGCGCGATGCTGGTCCTGGCCGCGGCCATGGCCGGTTGCTCGACGACCGGCAAGGACGCGTCGTCGCAGAACGACGGCGATACCCCGGCCAGTAGCGAAGCCAGCAAGGCCGACGGCGCGAAAGCCGCGCGGGAAGAGGCCAATTGCCGCAAGAACCGGCGCACTTGCATCTTCGAGGGCTCGTACGAACCCGGCGAAAGCCGCTACGCCGAACAGGAAGCGCAGCGGCTGAACAAGGCGGAGGCCGAGCGCCTGCGGCGCGCCTTCGCGCGCTGACCAATGCCTCGCCCGCGCGCCTACAGCTCGCCGTACGAGTGCAGGCCCGACAGGAACATGTTCACCCCCAGGAAGGCGAAGCCGGTGATCAGCAGCCCCACCAGGGCCCAGTACGCGGCCATGCCGCCGCGCAGACCCTTGATCAGGCGCATGTGCAGCCAGGCGGCGTAGTTCAGCCAGACGATCAGGGCCCAGGTTTCCTTGGGATCCCATTGCCAGTAGGCGCCCCAGGCATCGGCGGCCCACAGGGCGCCCAGCACGGTGGCCACGGTGAAGAAGGCGAAACCCACCGCGATGGCGCGGTACATGATGTCGTCCAGCACTTCGAGCGACGGCAGCGCGCGGGCAATGGGACGCCTTGCGGCCAGGATCAGGCCGGTGATGACCACGCCCACGCCGCCGTAGATCATCCAGGTGGCCGACAGGCCATCGGTGCGAAATACCATGGGCTCGGCGCACAAGAGCACCCCCAGCACGAACAGCGGCGCCAGCTTGGCCCAGGACGCGGTTTCGCCATGCTGCTTGATCAGATAGGCGAAGCCCACCATGGCGGCCAGCGAGAAGGTGCCGTAGCCGATGAAGTTGGCCGGCACGTGCAGCTTCATCCACCAGCTTTTCAGGGCCGGCACCAGCGGCTGGATCTGGCCGGCGTCACGCGTGAACGAGTACCAAAGCAGGAACACGATGGCCGACGAGATGACCAGCAGCACGAAGCCGCCCAGCGCGCGCGTGGCGTACTTGCGTTCGTAGTACAGGTAGAACAGCGCCGTGATCAGCGAGAACAGCACGAACACTTCGTACAGGTTGCTGACCGGGATGTGGCCCAGGTCGGGCCCCATCAGGTGGCTTTCGCGCCAGCGCACCAGCAGGCCGGTCAGGCCGGCGAAGACGGCGCCCCAGGTCAGTGCAGTGCCCAGCCAGGCGCTGGTGGGACTGACGATGCCGCCCCAGTAGCACACGGTGGCCAGCATGAAGAGCGCGCACATCCACAGCACGGCGGATTGCGACGAGAACAGGTACTTCAGGAAGAATACGTGCTCGGCGCGCGCCAGGTCGTTCTGGTAGAGCATCAGCGCCAGGCCGGCCGCCAGCGCACAGGCGAGCATCAGGACGCGCAGCGGCCGCCACAGCCACCCCAGCCAGGTCAGCGCGGGCACCAGGCCGCACAGGATCACCGTCTCGTAGTAATCCATGGCATGGCCGAAGCGGCTGATCGCGAAGCCCGCGCCGACGGCCAGCAACAGGAAGAAGACGGCGTCGGTCCAGTCGGGACGGCCGCGGCGCTCGCGGCTGTCGCCCGTGGCCGAAACGCCTTGCGGCCAGGCCGCCTGCGAGGGAGAAGTGGTGGTGGTGGACATGAAAAGCCTCAGGACCTGGTTTGCGGCGTCAGAGCCTGGCGCAAGCGCTCGAATTCCTGGTTGAAATCGAGTGTACGCCGTTGGGACGTCATGGCTGCCAGGACGTCGCTGCCGCCATTGGCGGACGGACGCACCCAGGCCCAGACGCGCCGGTCGCGGATGTAGAACATGGAGAAGACACCCAGGATCAGCAGCAGGCAGCCGATATAGACCGTGGTCTTGCCGGGCGTGCGGCTGACCTGGAACACGCTGGCCTGCACGTGCTTGAAGTCGCTGAGCGCGAAGAAGGCCGGCGCGGGATAGACGGACAGGTCGGACAGCGCGGCCACTGCCAGGCGCGACCACTGCGCCTGCGCTTCGTCTTCGGTGACGGGCGGCAGGTTGGCCCGCTGGCGCGTGATCGTACGCAGCTCGGCCACGCTGGCGCCCAGCAGGCGCACCACCACGTCGGCCGCGCGTTCGAGCTCGGCGGGCGGTGTGTTGGTCTGCAGGAAATCGGCGATGGCCTGCAGGCCGCCGCGCGAGAAGGTCTCCAGCGCGCGTTCGGCGGCGGTCTGCAGCGGCGCCGGATCGGAGCCCGGCGGCGCATTGCGCCGGGCGAAGCGGCGCGCGGCCTCGCGGCGCGCCACCGGGTCGTTCAGCGCGGCGCGCAGGCGCATGAATTCGGCCACGGAGCCGTTCTCGTCGGTCGGGATGCGCAGGTAGCGATAGGGCTCGGCAGGACTGTTGCGCACCCCCGCCAGCAGCACCTGCGCGCCATCCAGCGTGACCGGCAGCATGTAGTTGCGGAACTCATGGGCCTGGCCGGCGTCGTCGATCAGGCGGTATTCGATGCTGGGACCGACGTTGTGCAGGTTCTCGTTCTTCTTGCCGGCCGCGCTGCCCGACACCGACGCCACGTGGTCGCCCAGGCTCATGGCCGCGCGCGAGGCGTCGGGCCGGCCCGAGGTCAGGTCCTCGACGTTGATGGGACGCAGCGCGGTGATGTCCACCTGCATGGAATACGGCTTGCCCTGCGTACCCGTGGCGGTGACCTCGGACTGCTTGCCCACCGTGCCGTCCAACTGGAACGTGCCGGCATCGGCGCCCACCAGCGGATAGCCGGTGAGCTGCACGGAACTGCCGCCATCGTCGAAGCTGGACTGGTAGACGGTGACGCCCTTGTAGCGCAACGGCTCATTGACCTCGATGGTGGCGTCGAACGACTTGCCGTTGTCGGGATCGAGCACCTCGACCTCGCTGGCGAAGCGGCTGGGCATGCCCGTGGAGTAGTAATCCACGATGAATTTCTTCAGCTTCAACGCAAACGGCAACGGCTGCACCAACGCGCCATCGCCCACCATGACCACGGCGGTGCCGACCTGGCTGCCCTCGGGCACCAGCACGCTGGCGCGGAAGCTGGGGTTGTCCACCGACAGGCGTCCGCTGGGCGGAACGTCGGCGATCAGCATGTTGTCGGTGATGGGATGCTTGCCGCCCAGCATGACCTGCAGGCGCACGGCCAGCTCGCTGTCCAGCAGCCCGCCAATACAGATGATGACCATGGCCGCGTGGGCGAAGATGTAGCCCAGGCGGTTGGCGCTGCCCTTCTTGGCGGCCAGCATCACGCCGTCGCCGTCGCGGCGCTCGCGCACGGCATAGCCCAGCTGGCCCAGCTTGGCGCGCACGTCGGCGGCGGCCTGGTCCACCGGCACGGGTTGCTCGGCCTCGACGCGATGCGGGAAGGCGCGCAGGCTGCTGGCGCGCACGTGCTCGCGGAACGAACGGGCATCGCGCAGCATCCTGGGCGCGTTGCGGATCAGGCAGATCGAGGTGGACACCACCAGGAACGCCATGATCACCAGGAACCACCAGCTGTTGTAGACGTGCCAGATGGAGAATTTGTCGAACACCTCGTACCAGAACGGACCGAACTGGTCGACGTAGGTATTGGAGGGACGATTCTGCGCCAGCACCGTCCCGACGATGCTCGCCACACAGATGAACATCAGCAGGCTGACGGCAAAACGCATCGAGCTCAGCAGCTCGACCAGGTCGCCGGGCAGACTGCGCAGCGAAGAGCGGGATCGGGGGGGCAAGGTTGAATTCATGTGAGAAAGGGGAGCCGCGGCGCCGCGGCTCCCCTTCATGGACAGTGCGACACGGATTTGAGTTCCGTGCGCGAGTGTTTCAATGGCGGCCGCAACACAGCACCCCTGCCGGGGTACGGCCGGCAGGCGCTATGTTAGCGCAGGCCGGCGGCGTAGTCGGCGACAGCCTTGATATCGGCATCTGTCATGCGATCCGCGATGTCATGCATGGGAACGCTGCTCTTGCGGTCGCCGCTGCGGAACAGCTTCAGCTGTTCTTCCAGGTAGGCGGGAAACTGGCCCGACAGGCGCGGATACTGGCCGGGAATGCCGGCGCCGTTGGCGCTGTGGCAGGCCGCGCAGGCCGGCACGCCGCGATCGGGCAGGCCGCCGCGCCAGATCTTGCGGCCCAGTTCGACCAGGTCTTTCTGCCCCGCGGTGGCAGGCTGCTTCAGAGGCTGCGCAGCCAGATACAAGGCCACGTTCTGCATGTCCTGGGGCGTCATCGACTGGACGATGGCCGTCATGGGCGAGGGATTGCCCCCCGCGCCATTGCGCGCGGGCGCCTTGGCGCCTTCCTTGGCCTTGAAGTCGGTGAGCTGCTTGACCAGATACTCGTGCGGCTGGGCAGCGATATTGGGATTGGCCGGCAGCGAGCTGTTGCCCCCCGGCCCGTGACAGGTCACACAGGCGATGATGCCTCGCGCGGCATCCCCCTGGGTGAACAGCTGTTCGCCCTTCGCGGCATCGGGTTTCGATGGTCCGGCGCCCGCTTCCGCTGCGGAACTGACGGTGTATGCCGATGCGACCAGCATCAGCCCACTTGCTACCAACATCCGGGACAGCACATGCTTCATGTGTAAACCTCGACGATCGGTATCGATCAAGGCACGATGAACACCGCGCCTACGCCTGCCCGCACGCCTACTGCTTCCACGCCGCGTACGCCACGCGCATGGCCTGATGGCCATGATCGATGGCTTACGTGTCGTCTCCGGCCTCCCGCCCCTCTTTACTCAGTCCCGTTTTGACTCAGATACTACTGACCAAGAATCGCGGACGAATTTGCCGATCCCTCGTGCGGGGACCTATGTTGCAAACGCCGGATTATACAATAGGGATCGAAATCAACCCCCCCGGTATACCCGTGTCCATCCTGCACCGCGCCTCGTTCACCATTTCGGCCGCCCGTCTCGATCAGCTGCCCGCTCCGAGCGCGCCCGAAGTCTGCTTCGTGGGCCGCTCCAACGCCGGCAAGTCGTCCGCCATCAATGTGCTGTGCAACCAGCGCCGCCTGGCCTACTCCAGCAAGACGCCCGGCCGCACCCGCCTGATAAACCTGTTCGGCCTGCCCGACCCGCTCGTGCCCGGCGAGCACATCGGCTTCCTGGTCGACCTGCCCGGCTATGGCTACGCCTCGGTCGCACACCGCGAGAAAGAGCAATGGGCCGACATCCTGGGTGGCTATCTGCGTGACCGCCCGTCGCTGGCCGGCGTCGTGCTGCTGATCGACATCCGCCGCGGCGTCACGCCGCTGGATCGCCGCCTGGCCGATTTCCTGGCGCCCACCGGCCGTCCCGTGATGGCGTTGCTCACCAAGGCCGACAAGCTGCCTTACGGCCAGCGCATCCGCGCCGTGCAGGCCGTGCGCAAGGAGCTGGCCGACATCGGCCACCTGAGCGCGGTGCCATTCTCCTCCACCGAACGCATCGGCCTGCCGGAAGCGACCGAAGTGATCGAAAACTGGATTTCACCGAAGGTCGTACCATGAATCCGCACATCATCTCGCCTGCCTTTCCCGCTTCGCGCCCGCGCCGCCTGCGCCGCGACGACTTCACCCGCCGTCTGGTGCGCGAGAACGCCCTGACCGTCGATGACCTGATCTATCCGGTGTTCGTGGCCGAAGGCCAGGGCCTGGCGCAGCCCGTGGCCTCGCTGCCCGGCGTGATGCGCTATTCGTCCGACACGCTGCTGGCCGTGGCCGGGCGCTGCGTCGAGCTGGGCATTCCGGTGCTGGCCCTGTTCCCGGTGATCGATCCGTCGCTGAAGACGCCCGACGGCATCGAGGCCACCAATCCCGATGGCCTGATCCCGCGCGTGGTCGCGCAGATCAAGCAGCGCTTCCCCGAGCTGGGCGTGCTGACCGACGTGGCGCTGGACCCCTACACCAGCCACGGCCAGGACGGCCTGATCGACGAGGACGGCTACGTGCTGAACGAACCCA
Organism: Bordetella ansorpii; assembly: GCF_900078705.1. Taxonomy (GTDB): domain Bacteria; phylum Pseudomonadota; class Gammaproteobacteria; order Burkholderiales; family Burkholderiaceae_B; genus Bordetella; species Bordetella ansorpii_A. The sequence continues at coordinate 541,004 of NZ_FKIF01000002.1, read as the reverse complement.
CCGTCGAGATCCTGATCCGCCAGGCGTTGGTGCAGTCGCACGCCGGCGTGGACATCGTGGCGCCCAGCGACATGATGGACGGCCGCATCGGCGCCATCCGCCAGGCGCTGGAGGATGCGCAGCACATCCATACGCGCATCATGGCCTATTCGGCCAAGTACGCCAGCGCGTTCTACGGCCCGTTCCGCGACGCCGTGGGTTCGGCCTCCAATCTGGGCAAGTCGAACAAGCAGGCGTACCAGATGGATCCGGGCAACATCGACGAAGCCCTGCGCGAGGTGGCCGCCGATCTGCAGGAAGGCGCCGACATGGTGATGGTCAAGCCCGGCATGCCCTACCTGGACGTGCTGCGCCGCGTGAAAGACGCTTTCCGTGTGCCCACCTTCGCCTATCAGGTCAGCGGCGAATACGCGATGATCAAGGCCGCGGCCAACAACGGCTGGCTGGATCACGACAAAGTGATGATGGAGTCGCTGCTGGCGTTCAAGCGCGCCGGCGCGGACGGCATCCTGACGTACTTCGCGATCGATGCGGCCACGCTGTTGAAGGCCTGACCGCTACACGGGCACATGCAAGACGGCCGGTGTGGAAGAACGCTTCCACACCGGCCGTTTTTCATTGATGCCGGGTGCATGGCGGCGGATACGGGATGAAGCCGCCACGTGGCAGCCGATGCACCGCCAACGCCTCAACGCGCGCTGACTTTCTCCAGCGTCGCGGCAAAGCGGCGTGCATCCTGGAAGCCGATGACGCGGACGTCGGTCAGCTCGCGGCCGCCCGGTGCGAAGAACATGATGCCCGGCGGGCCGAACAGCCTGAAGCGCTTGAGCAGCGCGCGATCGTCGGCGTTGTTCTGCGTGACGTCGGCCTGCACCAGCACCATGCCGGCCATGCGCGCGGCCACCTGGGGATCGGTGAAGGTGAAGCGCTCCATTTCTTTACACGAGATGCACCAGTCGGCATAGAAATCCAGCATGACCGGCCGGGTGCTGCTGGCCAGCAGCGCATCCAGCTCGGCGTTGCTGCGCACGCGCTGGAACCTGGCCTCGGGCGCGGTGCCCGACGTGGCCAGTGCGCCCGAGGACTCGCGCGCGGCCAGGTGGGCCAACGGCTGCAGCACGTCGCGGCCGCCGCTGACCGCGCCGACCAGCCACGCCGCGGCCGCCAGGGCCAGCAGCAGGCCCAGGCCCTTGCCGAACATGCGCGCGGCGCCGGCGCCCTGCGGCAAGGCATCGAACGCCCGCAGCATGACCGCGCCCACGATGGCCAGGAAAGCCCAGCCCAGCATCTGCGCCCAGGTGGGCACGATGGGGATCACCATCCACCAGGCCGTGGCCAGCAGCAATAGGCCGAACAGTCGCTTGACGCCTTCCATCCAAGGGCCCGTGCGCGGTAGCAGGGTGCCCGCCGACGCGCCGACCAGCAGCAGCGGAACGCCCATGCCCCAGGCCAGCGCGAACAGCGCCGAGCCGCCCAGCAGCACGTCGCCCGTCTGCGAGATGTACAGCAGCGCGCCGGCCAGCGGCGCGGCCACGCACGGGCCCACGATCAGGGCCGACACGGCGCCCATCAGCACCGCGCCCGTGACACGGCCGCCAGGAATCCGGTTCGATCGCTCGGCCAGCCTGGCCTGCACGCCCGACGGCATCTGGAACGTGAAGGCGTCGAACATCGCCAGGGCCAGCACGGCCAGCAGCAACGCGAACAGGCCCAGCACCCACGGTGTCTGCAGCCAGGCGGCAAGACCTGCCCCGCTGAGGCCCGCGGCCACGCCCAGGGCCGTGTACACCACCGACATGCCCAGCACATAGGCTGCCGCCAGGCCCAGCCCACGCCAGCGCGAGGGCCGCTGCGCGCCCCCCAGCACCACCGAGGACAGGATGGGAATCATGGGCAGCACGCACGGCGTGAACGCCAGCAGCAGGCCCAGCAACAGGAACACGCCCGCCGTCTTGAGCCAGCCCAGGCCGCCGAGCGCGCCCGCCAGGCCGACGTCGCCGGCCTGCAGCAGGGACCCCAGGCGGGTGTCGGCCGGGGCCGTGGCGCCGGGGCCCTGAGCCGAGGACGCACCGGCTTGCGTGGAAGAGGCCAGGCTCAGTCCACTGCCCTGCCCCGGAGGGGACGCCGGCGCCCGCTGGCCTTCGATGGCGTAGCCAGCGCCCGCCGCGACCAGCTTCACGGCATGATCCATGGGCGGATAGCACAAGCCGGCATCCGCGCAGCCCTGGCTGGTGACCGTGATGGTCAGCGGCCCCTGCGCGCCCGCCGCCAGCGGCACCCGGATGGCCAGGTCGCGGTGATAGACCTCCATCTCCTTGTCGAAGGTGGGATCGTGCTTGACCTCGCCCTGGGGATAGATGGGATCGCCCAGCACCGCGGGCTGGGCCGGATCGGCGGCCAGCGCGAAGCGCTCGCGGTACATGTAATAGCCCGGGGCGACCTTGTAGCGCAATTCCAGGGTATCGGGCGCCGTCATCGTGGCGCTGAAGGCGAAAGCCTTCTCGGGGTCGAGGAAGTCGGCCTCGGTGGCGGCGGTGGCATGGCGGCCGGCCAGCAGCGCGCACAGCGCCAGCAGGCACGGGAACACCCAGGCGCGCAGCCAGGCTGCACGGGATGGGCCGATGGAAACCACTGCTTGCTGCCGCATGGCGTTCTCTTATTGCGCGCCCGTGGGGCGGGTCTGCTCGCGTATCCAGTCCAGATACGAGGCCAAGCCGCCCACGACGGGCACCACGATGATTTCGGGCACCTCGTAGGGGTGCAGCCGCGCCAGCGCCCGCACCACGTCCTGCTGGCGGGCCCAGGTGGTCTTGATGGTGAGCGGGATTTCCTCGGCGCCCTCGATCTCGCCCTGCCAGCGATATACGGACAGCGCGGGCACGCCAAGGTTCACACAGGCAGCCAGGCCGTCCTCGACCAGCACGTGGGCGATGCGCTTGGCCAGCAGCGTGTCGGGCGCATTGCTGAGGACCAGCACCGGATCGTCGTCGCGCATCATGCGGAGCTCCGGAAAAATCGGTCCACGACGGACCGCCGGGAGTATTTTATCGATTCGGCCCACCCTTGCCCGGAGATATCCCCCATGTCGGACGATTGCCTGTTCTGCCGCATCGCGCGGCACGATATCCCCGCCCACGTCGTGCACGAGGACGACACCTTGCTGGCGTTCCTGGACATCCACCCGGTACGCCCGGGCCACGTGCTGATCATCCCGAAGGCGCATCACCCGTATTTCGAGGATCTGCCACCCGAAGCCGCGGCGCGTGCGCTCGCCCTGGGCCAGCGCCTGGCGCGCCGCATGAAGCAGTTGTACGGCGTGCCGCGCGTGGCCTTCGCCTACACCGGCATCCACGTCGCGCACGCCCACGCGCACGTGATTCCCATGCACGACCCTCAGGACGTGACGTCCACCCAATACATCCAACAGCGCGACCTGACGTTCATCATGCCGCCGCAGGCGGATGCGCGGGTGCTGGCGGAGACGGCAGAAGCGCTGCGCGAAGCCTCGTCGGACCACGCTGGCTGAACCGGACCGCCATCCGGCCGCATTGGCAATGCGCGCAAGGCATCGTTGCCGAAACCGACGCCGCAAAAGCAAAACGGGCCCGAAGGCCCGTTCCACTTTCAGCATACGACGCTGCCGATGCGCAGCCGATTTACTCGGCGTCGCCTTCGGTTTCCGAAGCATCGAATTCCGGACGGTCGACCAGTTCCATGAAAGCCATGGGAGCGTTGTCGCCTTGACGGAAACCCATCTTCAGGATGCGGGTGTAGCCGCCGTTACGGGCCGCGTAGCGCGGGCCGATGTCGGCAAACAGCTTCACCACGGCATCGCGATCGCGCAGGCGGGCGAACGCCAGGCGCTTGTTGGCCAGGGTGGGCTCTTTGCCCAGCGTGATCAGGGGTTCGACGACGCGGCGCAGTTCTTTCGCCTTCGGCAGGGTGGTCTTGATCGCTTCGTGAGTGATCAGCGAAACGGCCATGTTGCGGAACATGGCAAGACGGTGGCTGCTGGTGCGATTGAGTTTGCGAAGGCCATTACCGTGACGCATGATGATTTCCTTTGAATCTAGGTGAGGACGTTTCCGTCTTCGTGGTTATCCGGTTCTTCTATCGGCCGGGTTCACGTTGAAACCCAAGTCGCGGTCCGGTGGAGAGAGGCACTGCGAAAAACTTGATTGCCCGAGGCGGGGCGCACGATAACACATCGTGCGCCGTCGCCTGTGGGACGCTTACAACGCTCAGGGGCGCTCGAGACCCAGCGGGGGCCAGTTTTCGAGCTTCATGCCCAGCGTCAGGCCGCGTGCGGCCAGCACTTCCTTGATCTCGTTGAGCGACTTGCGACCCAGGTTCGGGGTCTTGAGCAGTTCGTTCTCGGTACGCTGGATCAGGTCGCCGATGTAGTAGATGTTCTCGGCCTTCAGGCAGTTGGCCGAACGCACGGTCAGTTCCAGGTCGTCGACCGGGCGCAGCAGCACCGGATCGATCTGCGGCGTGCCGCGGACCGGGGCTTCGTACGAATCGCCCGCGCCTTCCAGGGCGGCGAACACGGAGATCTGGTCCATCAGGATGCGGGCCGACTGGCGCACGGCTTCCTCGGGCGAGATCACGCCGTTGGTTTCGACGTCCAGAACCAGCTTGTCCAGGTCGGTACGCTGTTCCACACGGGCGCTTTCCACCGCGTAGCTGACGCGACGCACGGGGCTGAACGACGCGTCCAGCACGATGCGGCCGATGGTGTGGGTGCGGTCTTCCGACAGCGCGCGCACGTTGCCCGGCACGTAGCCGCGGCCCTTCTCGACCTTGATCTGCATCTCGAGCTTGCCAGCGTCGGTCAGATTGCAGATGGCGTGGTCGGGGTTGATGATCTCGACGTCGTGCGGCAGCTCGATATCGCCAGCCACCACCACGCCAGCGCCGTTCTTGCGCAGGACCAGGGTGACTTCGTCGCGATTGTGCAGCTTGAACACCACGCCCTTCAGGTTCAGCAGGATGTCGACCACGTCTTCGCGCACGCCGGGAATGGTCGAGTATTCATGCACGACGCCCGTCATCTGCACTTCGGTGGGCGCGTAGCCGGTCATCGACGACAGCAGGATGCGGCGCAGGGCGTTGCCCAGCGTGTGGCCGTAACCGCGCTCGAACGGCTCCATCACGATCTTGGCGTGATGCGTGCCGACCGGTTCGACTTCGATGGAGCGCGGCTTCAGGAAACCTTGAGTGGACATGTACTGAGTTCCTTTTCAATACCCTCGGCTCGTTACACCGATAAGGCTGATGGAAGTAGGGAAAAAGTTTGCGGGCTTGGCGCCGCGCCGTGCTTCACACAACCGCAAGGCCCGCCCCACCCAAAAAGGCGGTAGCGGGCCATGACGGCGGTGCGTTTCGTACCGGCCGCCAGCGCCATGCGCCGGCTGGCCGTCGCGGAATTAACGCGAGTACAGTTCGACGACCATCGATTCGTTGATGTCGCGGGCGACATCAGCGCGATCGGGAGCCGACTTGAACACGCCGGACATCTTGGCGGTGTCGACTTCGACCCACTGGGGCATGCCGATGCTGGTGGCCAGATCGAGCGATTCCTTGATGCGGGCTTGCGTCTTCGACTTCTCGCGGATGCTGATGACGTCGCCTGCCTTGACCAGCATCGAGGCGATGTCGGCGGTGTGGCCGTTCAGCTGAATCGCGCGGTGGCTGACCAGCTGACGCGCCTCGGCGCGGGTCGAGCCGAAGCCCATGCGGTAGACGACGTTGTCCAGACGCGATTCCAGCAGCTGGATCAGCTTCTCGCCCGTGTTGCCACGGACGCGGTCGGCTTCGGCGAAGTACTTGCGGAACTGCTTTTCCAGAACGCCGTACATGCGCTTGAGCTTCTGCTTCTCGCGCAGCTGCAGGCCGTAGTCCGACGTACGGGCACCGGAGGTGCGACCGTGCTGGCCAGGCTTGGAGTCCAGCTTGCACTTGGAATCCAGCGAGCGGCGGGCGCTCTTGAGGAACAGGTCAGTACCCTCGCGGCGCGAGAGCTTGCACTTGGGTCCAATATAACGTGCCATGTGGATTCCCTTTAGATACGACGACGCTTCGGCGGACGGCAGCCGTTGTGCGGAACGGGCGTGATGTCAGCGATGCTGGAGATCTTGATGCCCAGCGCATTGAGCGCGCGCACCGACGATTCACGGCCAGGACCAGGACCCTTGATACGCACTTCGAGGGTCTTGATGCCGTATTCCATCGCGACGCGGCCAGCCGTTTCGGCGGCAACCTGCGCGGCGAACGGGGTCGACTTGCGCGAGCCCTTGAAGCCAGCGCCGCCCGACGTCGCCCACGACAGGGCATTGCCCTGGCGATCGGTGATGGTGATGATGGTGTTGTTGAAGGACGCGTGGACGTGCGCGATGCCGTCCGAGACGTTCTTCTTGACCTTTTTGCGCACGCGCGAAGCGCCGCTGGTGGAAGCTTTCGCCATTATCCAGTTCCTCGATTATTTCTTCAGGGAAGCCGCTGCGCGACGCGGGCCCTTGCGGGTGCGGGCGTTGGTGCGGGTGCGCTGGCCGCGCACGGGCAGGCCGCGCTTGTGGCGCATGCCGCGATAGGTTCCCAGGTCGATCAGACGCTTGATCGACAGCTGCACTTCACGACGCAGGTCGCCTTCCACCGTGAACACGCCAACGTGTTCGCGGATGCGCTCCAGCTCGGCGTCGTTCAGATCCTTGACCTTCTTGTCAACGGGGACGCCAGCAGCTTCGCAAATCTTGCGAGCGCGGGTGCGGCCGATGCCAAAAATGGCGGTCAGGCCGATCTCGGCGTGCTGTTGCGGCGGAATGTTAATGCCAGCAATACGGGCCATGACTGTTCCTTGATATATCCGTTCTTAGCGTGGGTACTGTCCGGTGTCGACCGGCTCAGCCTTGACGCTGCTTATGACGCGGGTCAGTGCAGATGACGCGCACGACGCCGTGACGTTTGATGACTTTGCAGTTGCGGCAGATCCGCTTGACCGAGGCCATTACTTTCATGGATGACTCCTAATTTTCCGAAAACCGGGGGGGCTCTTACTTCGAGCGGAATACGATCCTGGCTCGAGTCAGGTCATAGGGCGTGAGCTCCACTGTGACCTTGTCGCCCGGCAGAATCCGGATGTAATGCATGCGCATCTTGCCGGAAATGTGGCCCAACACTACATGGCCATTTTCAAGCTTGACGCGAAAAGTCGCGTTGGGGAGGTTCTCGAGAACCTCGCCTTGCATCTGAATGACGTCGTCCTTGGACATTGTGCTTACCGCATCGGCATTCCCGCGCCCTTGAAGTTGGACTTCTTGAGCAGCGAATCGTATTGGTGAGACATCATGTAGGCCTGAACCTGAGCCATGAAGTCCATCGTTACAACAACAATAATCAACAGGGACGTACCACCGAAGTAGAACGGGACATTCCAGCGCATCACCAGGAACTCGGGCAGCAGGCACACCAACGTGATGTAGAGGGCGCCCGCCAGTGTCAGGCGCATCAGGATCTTGTCGATGTAGCGAGCCGTCTGTTCACCGGGACGAATACCGGGGACGAACGCACCGCTCTTCTTCAGGTTATCTGCGGTCTCACGGCTGTTGAACACCAGGGCCGTGTAGAAGAAGCAGAAGAAAATAATGGCGACCGAGTAAAGCGTGACGTACAGCGGCTGGCGCGGTTCGAGCGCCACAGCCAGGTCGCGCAGCCAGGTCATGCCGCTGCTGTTGGAGAACCAACTGCTGATCGTGGCCGGGAACAGAATGATCGACGACGCGAAGATCGGCGGAATCACCCCGGCCATGTTCAGCTTCAGCGGCAGGTGCGAGCTTTGCCCGCCATACACCTTGTTGCCGACCTGGCGCTTGGCGTAGTTCACGGTGATCTTGCGCTGGCCACGTTCGACGAACACCACGAAGGCAGTCACCAGAACGATCAGGGCCACGATGAACAGCGCCGACGGCACCGACATCGAGCTGGTACGCACCAGATCCAGCAATCCGGCCAGTGCCGTGGGCAAGCCCGCGACGATACCGGCGAAGATCAGGATCGAGATCCCGTTACCCAGTCCACGCTCGGTGATCTGCTCGCCCAGCCACATGACGAACATGGTGCCGGTGACCAGCGTGATCACGGTCGTGAAGCGGAAGACGAGCCCCGGGTCCGTCACCAGGCCAGGCTGCGATTCCAGCGCAATCGAGATCCCGACCGCCTGCACCAGCGCCAGCACGACAGTGCCGTAGCGGGTGTACTGGGTGATCTTGCGCCGGCCGGCCTCGCCCTCTTTCTTGAGGGCTTCGAGAGACGGCACCACCACGGACATCAGTTGCATGATGATCGAGGCGGAAATGTACGGCATGATCCCCAGGGCGAAGATCGAGAAGCGCGACAGCGCCCCGCCCGAGAACATGTTGAACAGGCCCAGGATACCGCCCTGGTTCTGGCGGAACAGGTCTGCCAGCGCATCCGGGTTGATGCCCGGAACGGGAATATGCGTGCCCAGACGATATACAACCAGGGCGAGCACCAGGAACACGAGACGGCGTTTCAGATCGCCGTACCGCGCTCCCGTCTTGCCCAGTGCCTGTGCTTTAGCCACACGTCACCTCAAGTTCAAGCAAGCGAGCCGCCAGCGGCTTCGATGGCGGCGCGAGCGCCGACCGTCGCGGTGATGCCGCGCAGGGTAACCTTGCGCGACAGTTCGCCCGACTTGATGACCTTGGCATAACGCACTTGCTGGCCAACCACGCCGGCGGCCTTCAGGGCCTGGACGTCGACTTCCTCGACTTCCAGGGCCTGCAGGTCGGACAGACGGACTTCGGCGTACAGGTGCTGACCCAGGGGCGTGAAACCACGCTTGGGCAGGCGACGCTGCAGCGGCATCTGACCGCCTTCGAAACCGACCTTGTGGAAGCCGCCCGAACGCGACTTCTGGCCCTTGTGGCCACGGCCGGCGGTCTTGCCCAGACCGGAGCCGATGCCACGGCCGACGCGGCGGCGGGCGTGCTTGCTGCCCTCGGCGGGCTTCAGCGAATTGAGTTGAATATCAGACATCTCGATTCCTTAGACTTCCGAGACCGAGACGAGATAATCCACCTTGCGGATCATCCCGCGGACCTCGGGGGTGTCGATCAGCACGCGGCTGCTGTTGACCTTGCCCAAGCCCAGGCCGCGAACGGTGTCGCGGTGGGATTGCTTGGTGCCGATCACGGAGCGCACGAGCGTGACTTTGAGCTGTTTCTGCTGAGACATGATTTACCCCAGGATCTCTTCAACGGTCTTGCCGCGCTTGGCCGCGACTTCAGCCGGGGTCAGCGAGGCGCGCAGGCCGTTCAGCGTAGCGCGGACCATGTTGTAGGGGTTGCTGGAGCCCAGGCTCTTGGCAACCACGTTACGCACGCCCATCACGTCGAAGATAGCGCGCATCGGGCCGCCGGCGATGACGCCGGTACCGTCCGGAGCGGGCGAGATCAGCACCGTCGAGGCGCCGTGCTTGCCGACCACGGTGTGATGCAGCGTGCCGTTCTTCAGAGCAACCTTGAACATGCCGCGACGGGCCTGTTCCATCGCCTTCTGGACCGAGACCGGCACTTCACGCGCCTTGCCCTTGCCCATGCCGATGCGGCCATCGCCATCGCCCACCACGGTCAGCGCGGCGAAGCTCATGGTGCGACCACCCTTCACGACCTTGCTGACGCGGTTGACCGCGATCATCTTTTCGCGAAGACCGTCGTCGTTCTCTTTTTCCGCGGCGTTCTTGCCTTGTACTTTAGCCATTTGACAGATCCTCGCTTAGAACTTCAGGCCGGCTTCACGCGCGGCATCGGCCAGCGCCTTGACGCGGCCATGATAACGAAAGCCCGAGCGATCGAAGGCAACCAGCTCGATGCCGGCGGCCTTGGCCTTTTCGGCAACGCGCTTGCCCACCAGGGCGGCGGCGGCGGTGTTGCCACCGGCACCCGAGCCACCCAGTTGCGCACGCACTTCGGCTTCCAGCGTGGAAGCGCTGACCAGCACGCGATCGCCCTCGGGCGAGATGATGTTGGCGTAGATGTGCAGGTTCGAGCGGAAAATCGAGAGGCGATGAACGCGCAGCTCGGTGATCTTCCGGCGGGTCGGAACCGCACGACGCAAACGGGAAAGTTTCTTGTCCATGATTCGTCCTTGCGTGCGCCGTTATTTCTTCTTGGTTTCTTTGATGACGACGCGCTCGTCCGAATAACGCACACCCTTGCCCTTGTAGGGTTCGGGCGAGCGGTATGCTCGGATCTCAGCGGCCACCTGACCGACGACTTGCTTGTTGGAGCCCTTGATGACGATTTCCGTCTGGGTCGGGCATTCAGCCTTGATGCCAGCGGGCAGATCGTGCAGCACGTCGTGCGAAAAGCCCAGTTGCAGCTTCACGGCATTGCCCTGCACGGAGGCGCGGTAACCCACGCCAACCAGGTTCAGCTTGCGCTCGAAGCCCTTGCTGACGCCGGTGACCATGTTCGCGACCAGCGCCCGCACGGTACCCGACATGGCCTTGGCCTGGCGGGAATCGTTCAGGGCGGCAAAGCTCAGCTTGCCGTCTTCCTGGCGGATACCGACTTCACCGGTGAGCGCTTGCGTCAGCGAACCCAGCGGGCCCTTGACGACGATTTCACCGGCACCGATCGTGGCTTCGACGCCCTTGGGCAGTTCGACGGGGTATTTAGCGATACGTGACATGAGAATTTCTCCTTAGGCCACGTAGCACAGCACTTCGCCGCCGACGCCGTTGGCGCGGGCCTTGCGATCGGTCATCACGCCGCGCGAGGTCGACACGATAGCCACGCCCAGGCCGTTCATGACCTGAGGAATGTTGCTGCGGCCCTTGTAGATACGCAGACCGGGGCGCGAGACGCGCTCGATGCGCTCGATGACCGGGCGGCCGGCGTAGTACTTCAGGGTGATCTCGAGCTCAGGCTTGGCCTGGTCGCCCTTGATCTGGAAGCCGTCGATGTAACCCTCGTCTTGCAGCACGGTGGCGATGGCCACTTTCAGCTTCGAGGAAGGCATGGCCACCGTGGCCTTGTCCACTTGCTGCGCATTGCGAATGCGGGTCAGCATATCGGCGATGGGATCGCTCATGCTCATATTTTTTCTCCTACCAGCTGGCCTTGGTCATGCCGGGGATTTCACCCTTCATGGCCATTTCACGCAGTTTGTGGCGGGTCAGGCCAAACTTGCGGAACACCCCACGCGGACGACCCGTGACCACGCAGCGGTTGCGCTGGCGGGTCGGGTTGGCGTTGCGCGGCAGTTGTTGCAGCTTCAGGCGAGCCTGGTAACGTTCTTCGTCGGTCTTCGACTGGTCGTCGATGATCGACTTCAGTTCGGCGCGCTTGGCTGCAAATTTGTCAGCCAGCTTGGCGCGCTTGATGTCGCGATTGATGAGGGAGAGTTTAGCCACGTCATCAGCCCCTTAGTTGCGGAACGGGAAGCTGAAGGCGGTCAACAGCGCCTTGGCTTCTTCGTCGGTCTTGGCGGAAGTCGTGATGCTGATGTTCAGCCCACGCAGCGCGTCGATCTTGTCGTATTCGATCTCGGGGAAAATGATCTGCTCTTTCACCCCGATGTTGTAGTTGCCACGACCGTCGAACGCACGACCCGAGATACCACGGAAGTCACGCACGCGAGGCAGCGCGACCGCCACCAGGCGATCCAGGAATTCGTACATGCGCTGACCGCGCAGCGTGACCATGCAACCGATCGGGTAGTTTTCGCGGATCTTGAAACCTGCGATAGCCTTGCGGGTCTTGGTCACGACCGGCTTCTGGCCGGCGATCTTGGTCAGGTCGCCCACGGCGTGCTCGATGACCTTCTTGTCCGACACAGCTTCCGAGACACCCATGTTCAGGGTGATCTTGGTGATGCGCGGCACTTGCATCGGGCTCTTGTAGCCGAACTTTTCGGTCAGGTCGCCGACGACCTTGTCTTTGTAAAACGCTTGCAAACGAGACATGTCTTCGCCCCCTTAAGCCTTAGCTGCGGCCTTGGCGCCGACCACGGCGCCATTGGAACGGAACACGCGCACCTTGCGGCCGTCCTCTTCCTTGATGCCCACGCGATCAGCCTTGCCCGTGGCGGGATTGAACAGCGCCACGTTCGAGATGTGAATGGGCATCGTCTTTTCGATGATGCCGCCGGGGTTGCCGGCCATGGGGTTCGGCTTGGCGTGCTTCTTCACCACATTGATGCCTTCGACCAGAACGTGGTCGGCATCGACGCGGGCCAGCACAGTGCCGCGACGGGTCTTGTCGCGGCCGGTCAGGACGATGACTTCGTCGCCTTTACGGATCTTTTCCATCGCGGGCTCCTTACAGCACTTCCGGGGCCAACGACACGATCTTCATGAACTTCTCGGTACGCAGTTCACGCGTAACGGGTCCGAAGATGCGGGTGCCGATGGGCTCCAGCTTGGCGTTGAGCAACACAGCGGCATTGCCGCCGAAGCGAATCAGCGAGCCGTCCTTGCGGCGCACGCCCTTGGCGGTGCGAACCACCACGGCGTTGTAGATTTCGCCCTTTTTGACACGGCCGCGGGGGGCCGCATCCTTGACGCTGACTTTGATGACGTCGCCGATGCCGGCATAACGGCGCTTGGAGCCGCCGAGCACCTTGATGCACATGACGTGACGCGCACCAGTATTGTCGGCCACGTCCAGCGTGGTCTGCATTTGGATCATGATTTTTCCTGTTCCAACTTAACTGGAAACTTCGCCTTCCTTGCCGGAGGGCGCGCATTTCCTGCCAGTTTTGGTCCCGTCAGGTCCGCCACGCGGACGCGGCGACCCTGGGTTGAAATCCTGCGGGCCCTGCCATCTGGCCACGCCGACGCAATGAAAATTGCGGGCCTGGCCTGACAAGAAGGACACCGGTGTTCCTGCTTGGTCTTGCTGTCTTGGTCTTGCTGTTTTACTTACCTGCTTTTTTCTCAACTTGCCCCGCAGCCATCGCTTGTTTGCCATGGCCCCGAAAGACAATTCGGGAAAGCTGGTAATTCTAGCCCGGCAAAGAGACGAGCGCAAGCACAATTTGCGGCAAAGGGCAAAGTGTGGTTTTTGCCCTGTTTGCCCATGTTTCCAGCGGGTTACGCCGGGTAACGGCGGCGGGGTCCGGCCTTGCACCGCCCCGCCTCATGCGTCACGGTTTCTTGGAACCGTCGTAGTAGCTCTTTTCCCAGGCTTCGTGGTTGGCCTTGCCGCGGCGCAGTTCGTCGGTGAACGGGGCCACCGCCAGGATGGCCTTGTTCAGCCAGCGCACGGGAGCCCGGCATGGGCGCTCGAAATCCACGAACAGCACGGCGCGAACACCGTCGGTATCGTTGTGCACCTGATGGGGATACAGGTCGTCGAACACGACGGCCTTGCCCTCCTGCCATACGTAGCGCTGGCCATCGACCTCGATCCAGCAGCGCTCGCGGGGTTCAGGCACGACCAGCGCCAGGTGCAGGCGCAGCACGCCGTTGTAGGGTCCCTTGTGCAGCGGAATCCGCTTGCCCGGCTCAAGGATGGAGAAAAACGCCGTGCGCAATCCCGGGATGGTCTTCAACGCCTCGGCGGTTGCGGGGCAACGGTCCAGGTTGCGCTGCGACCGCATGCCATAGGCCATGAAGACGAAGGTCTTCCACTGGTCGTCGGCGGTGATCATCCCCACATCGGGGGACAGCTCGTGGAAGGCCGGCAACCGCTTGCGGTCTTCGAGCAAGCTGCGCAACTCGGCGCCGATGCCCGGCGCGCGGGATTCGAGATCGCCGACCCACGGGAACGACGCGTTGTCGAAGATCGGATGGTCGCCCACTTCCGAGGCGTTGGCGATCCGGCGATGGAGCCATTCGACCAGGCGAAAGAGAGCACGGGAGAGCACGCCGGATTTTGACGGGGCGCTCGGGGCGGGGGGAGTGGTGATAGCAGGCATGTAACAAGCCTACGACCGGGTTCGGAGGTTTGGCAAGTATGTCCCCATTCCATAATGCGGGCTAACAAGACATTTTTGTGACTGTCTGAAACCGCTGTTCCCTCCCCGGTATCCGTACCTTGGCGAAAGCCCGCCCTCCGCCCATGGCGCGCCATGAAAAGCCGCTTGCTTTGCCGGGCCGCCGGCGGCGCCGGTCACCTGAAACGGTTGATGGCTTTTTTTACCCATCCCCATTTCTTTGCAAGGAAAGGGCAGGCTGCCGCCGACGCGCACGAAGGACGCGCGCCGTGGACGCAAGCAGCCCGTCAGAACATGCCCAGCGACACCTCGGTCTCGCGCGCCAGCGCCACCAGCCGGGGACCGATATCGGCCGCTCGCTCGCGGTAAGGCCCATCGCCGGACGGCACGCCGCAATTGAAGACGTACAGCAGCGACTGGTAGGGGCGGCGCAGCGGCGCGGCGAATCCATAGGCGTCGGGGCGCCATTCCATGTTGTTGCCGCAATAGCCCTTGCGCTCGAGATCGCGCCGCGCGGCGGCCAGGCTGGGGAAATGCGCGGCGTAGTGCGCCGGATCCGCCACGCGCAACTGGTTCAACACGGCGCCGCGCGCATCGTCCGTGGCCCGGGCCAGCCAGGCCTTTCCGGCCGCGCTGGACAGCATCGGCAGCGACGCGCCGATGTCCGGACGGGTCTGCAGGGCTTCGTTCGACCGGGCGGTTTCCACGTAGACCATCTGCAGGCGGTCACGCACCACCAGGGACACGGCGCCGCGCGCATGGTCGGCCAGTTGCTTCATCAGCGGACGGGCCATCTGGCGGATCTGCATGCTGGCCAGCAGCGGGTAGCTCAGCGCCAGCGCGGACGCTCCCAGGCGGTAGCGGACGGGTGCGCCGACGCGCTGCAGGAAGCCCAGTTCGACCAGGGTGTGGGTCAGCCGCGCGACCGCGCTGCGGGACAGCCCCGTCAGCCGCGCGAAATCCTTGTTGGCCAGTTCCGGCTGTTCCGCGCGGAAACAGCCCAGGATATCGATGCCATGCGCCAGCGTGGTGGCGAAATCGGGATCGGCGTCGCGCGTCATCCGCCCCCCTGCCGCGCGACCAGGGATTCGACGCGCGTCACCAGCGCGCGCAGCCGCGGCGCGATGCGGTGGCGCAGTTCGCCCGCGCGCAGGCGGCGCACCGGCACGCCGCAGTTGAAGACGAAGACCTGGCCATCGATGGGGCGCCGCATGGGCATCGCCACGGCGTGCACGTCGGCATGCCAGTCCCCTTCCCCCACGCAATAGCCGTGTTCGGCGTAATCGCGCCGCGCCTGCTCCCAGGCCGGCGCGTAGCGGCGCCAGGCAGCGGGGTCCTGCCGCCGCAGGACGTCCAGCAAGGACTCGGACTCGGCGCGATCGGCCTGCGCCAGCCAGGCCCGGCCCATGGCAGATTGCAGCAGGGGCAGCAAGGCGCCGATGTCGGGGCGAAAGGCCACGGCGTCATGGCCGCGGCAGGTTTCCACGTAGACCATGTGCAGGTCGTGATGCATGCCCAGCGACGCGGACCCGCCGGCGGCATCGGCCAGGCGCTTCATCAGCGGCCGCGCCAGTTGGCGGACCTTGATGCTGGACAGCAGCGGATAGCTCAGCGACAGCACCGCGGGCCCCAGCAGATAGCGGCGCGATCCGCTGTCGTAGCGCAGCAGGCCGCGCTGCATCAGCGTGTAGGTCAGGCGCGAAATGGTGGCCTTGGACAGCTGCGTGCGGTCGGCCAGCTCGCGGTTGCTCAGCGCGGGCTCGCCGTGGCGGAACGTCTGCAACACCAGCAGCCCGTGGGCCAGCGTGGTGGCGAACGCGGGATCGGCATGTCGATGGCCTGTCATGGATCGGTCCGGAGTGTCTGGCGATGATAGATCACGCCCGAGGATGGCGGCACACGCACGTTCAAGATATCGAAACAGTTGTCTCAGCCGCCCCGGCCTGTTTGATAGCCTGATTTCACACGACGGGTCCGCGAGCGATTACCCGCCCGCCCAGCCCGCCCCCGCATGGAGACAACACCTTGATCCGCGATCCGGAAGGCTTTCCCACGTTCATCGATTCGCTGCGCCGCTTCGTGCGGCGGCAGCTCGTGCCGCGCGAGGCCGAGGTCGCGCAGCGGGACGAAGTGCCTGAAGACCTGGTGTCGTCCATGGCGGCGCAGGGCCTGTTCGGCTATTCGATCCCGGAGCAGTACGGCGGCGCGGGCATGACCACCGAGGAGTTGATCCTGGCGGCGCTGGAGCTGTCGCAATGCTCGGTGGCGTTTCGTGCCCGGGTCGGCACCAATACCGGCATCGGCTCCGAAGCGCTCGTGGCGGACGGCACCGCGCCGCAGAAGGCGCGCTATCTGCCGAGGCTGGCGTCCGGCGAACTGACAGGCTGCTTCGCGCTGACCGAACCGCAGGCGGGCTCGGACGCGACGGCGCTGCGCACGACCGCGGTCCGCGACGGTGACAGCTACGTGCTGAACGGCGAGAAGTGCTTCATCACCAATGCGCCGATCGCCGGCCTGTTCACGGTGATGGCGCGCACCGACCCGAACGCGCCGGGCGCCAAGGGCATCACGGCCTTCATCGTCGAGCGCGGCACGCCGGGACTGTCCACGGCGCAGCCCTACGACAAGATGGGCCAGGCCGGATCGCCGGTATCCGCGGTGCATTTCGAGAACTGCCGCGTGCCGGCCGCCAACATCATCGGCGGCCAGGAAGGCCAGGGATTCAAGACGGCGATGAAGGTGCTGAACAAGCAGCGCATCCACCTGGCCGCGCTGTGCATCGGCCCGGCCATCCGCATGCTGGACGACACGATGCGTTTCGTGGCCGAGCGCCAGCAGTTCGGCAAGCCGCTGATGGATTTCCAACTGGTGCAGGCGATGCTGGCCGATTGCCAGACCGAGATCCAGGCGGCGCGCGCGCTGGTGCTGCAGACCGCGCGCGAACGCGATGCCGGCCAGGACGTGACGCTGAACGCGTCGATCTGCAAGTACTTCGCCTCGGAGATGTGCGGCCGCGTGGCCGACCGCTGCGTGCAGATGCATGGCGGATACGGCTATATCGCCGACCACGGCATCGAACGGTTCTACCGCGACGTGCGCCTGTTCCGCCTGTACGAAGGCACCAGCCAGATCCATCAACTGACCATCGCACGGCACACGCTGGCGCAAGCCGGCCACGCGCCTGGCCGCTAGGGCCCCGGCCCTCAACGGGGACCCAGGCCATAGAAGCCGCGGGCCCCTATCCCCAAAGGAGAACTCCATGCTATCCCGATCCCTGTGCAAATGGCTGGCCGCCGCGGCGACGGCCGCCGCATGCGCCGCGCTGCCGCTGGCGGCAACGGCGGCCTATCCCGACAAGCCCATCCGGCTGATCGTGCCCTTCGCGCCGGGCGGCTCGGCGGACATCCTGGGCCGCCTGATGGCCGAGGCGCTGCACCCCATCCTGGGCCAGCCCATCATCGTCGAGAACAAGCCCGGCGCGGGCGGCAACATCGGCGGCGACTTCGTGGCACGCGCCACGCCCGATGGCTACACGCTGCTGCTGGCGGCGGCCGGCCCCACGGTGATCAATCCCAGCCTCTACACGGGCATGCCGTTCGATCCGGCCAAGGACCTGGCGCCCATCACCTGCCTGGAACTCGAGCACAACCTGATGGTCGTGACCAAATCGTTGCCGGCCAAGACGCTGCCCGAGTTCCTGCAATACGCGCGCCAGCACCAGGGCAAACTGTCGTTCGGCTCGCCCGGCAACGGGTCCCCCGCGCACCTGGCCGGCGAATTGTTGAAACAGCGGGCCGGCCTGCAGATGGAGCATGTGCCGTACAAGGGCACCGGCCCGGCCATGACCGACCTGGTGGCCGGCCACATCGACTTCATGATCGACAACATGCCCGCGCTGTTGCCGCAAGTGAAGGCCGGCACGGTGCGCGCCCTGGCCGTGCCGAGCGACAAGCGCGCCACCGCCGCCCCCGAAATTCCGACGTTCGAGGAAGCGGGCCAGAAGGGCTTCGTGGTGATGGCCTGGAAAGGCCTGATGGCGCCTGCCGGCACCGATCCCAGGATCGTCGAGCGCGTGCATGCCGCGGCCGTGCAGGCGTTGCAGGATCCGCAGCTGCGCAAGCGGCTGCAGGAACTCGGCGCCGAACCGCTGGGCAGCACGCCCGCCGAGTTCGCGCGGCAGATCAGGGAAGAAACCGCGTGGTGGGGCAAGCTGGTGAAGTCGACCGGCGCCCGCATCCAGTAGCGGCGCAGGAGACCGCCATGCATGTCTCCTGCCGACAGGAAGATGCCTGCGTGGACGAACTGTGCGCACGCGTGCGCCGCTTCGTCGACGAGGTCGCCATTCCCGCCGAGTCGCCGGCCATCGCCCGCGACGTGGCCGCGCTGGACCGCAGCGTGGCGCAGTTGCACGGGCGCGCCCGCCAGGCCGGCCTGTTCGCCCCGCAGTTGCCAGGCGAATGGGGCGGCATGGGCCTGGGCTGGAAGGCGTTGGCGCGCGTGCTGGAGGAAGCAGGCCGCGGCTTCCTGGGTCCGGCGGCGCTGCATTGCGCGGCGCCCGACCAGCCCAACATGCTGACCCTGCTGAAACTGGGAACGCCCGAGCAGAAGCGGCGCTTCCTGGCGCCGCTGGCCAGCGGCCAGCAGCGCGCCTGCTTCGCGATGACGGAACCGGCGCCGGGCGCGGGTTCCGATCCATCCATGCTGCGCACGCATGCGGTCAGGCGTGGCGCGGGCTGGGTATTGAACGGCCACAAGCAATTCATCAGCGGCGGCGTGGCAGCCGATTTCGCGCTGGTGCTGGCCAGGACCGAAGGCGGCGCCACGCTGTTCCTGGTGCCCCGGGACACGCCGGGTTATCGCGTCGTGCGCGACATCGGCATGGTCACCGGCTATCAGATCGGCGGCCACGCCGAGATTCTGCTGCAGGACTGCGAAGTGCCCGACGACGCCGTGCTGGGCGAAGCGGGCCGCGGCCTGCAGCACGCGCAGCTGCGCCTGGAGCCGGCGCGCCTGCTGCACTGCATGCGCTACATCGGGCGCGCGCGCCGCGCCCTGGAAACCGCGCAGGCCTACGTGCGGGAACGCAGATCGTTCGGGGCCCGGCTGGCGGACCTGCAGCAGATCCAGGCCATGGTGGCCGACTCGCACATCGAACTGCACGCCAGCCGCCTGATGACGCTGGAGTGCGCCGACCGCCTGGACGCGGGCCTGCCCGTGAAGCAGCACAGCGCCATGGCCAAGGTATTCGTCTCGGAAACCGTGAACCGCGTGGCCGACCGCGCCGTACAGATGATGGGGGCTTCAGGCCTGTCCGAGGACACGCCCGTATCGATGATCTGGCAGGAGCTTCGTCCGTTCCGCATCTACGACGGCGCCAACGAACTGCATCGCGCCACGCTGGCGCGGCGCTTCCTGTCCTGAATACCGCATCTGGAGAACCGTATGGCGATCTCGCGTTTCAAAGCCTACCGATTGCATGCTGGCGCCGAGGGCGCGCCCCCCGTGGGCCGCTTCGACACGCTGTCCGAAGACCAGTTGTCGCCGGGCGACACGTTGATCAAGGTGGCATATGCCGGCCTGAACTACAAGGATGCGCTGGCCCAGGCCGGACAGGGCCGCATCGTGCGCGAGTACCCGCGCATCGGCGGCATCGATCTGAGCGGCACCATCGTGCATTGCGCCGACCCTTCGCTCGCGCCGGGACAGGAGGTGGTGGTGCATGGCTTCGGCATCGGCGTGGACGCCGACGGCGGCTATGCCGAGTATGCGCGCGTACGGCATGAATGGGTGTTGCCCCTGCCCGCCGGCATCAGCCTGCGCGACGCGGCGGTGCTGGGCGCGGCCGGCTACACGGCAGCCCTGTCGCTGCACTGGATGGAACATTGCGGATTGCGGCCCGACCAGGGCGAGGTACTGGTGACGGGCGCCACGGGCGGCGTGGCCGGCATCGCCATCGACATCCTCGGCCAGCGCGGCTACAGCGTATGCGCCATGACGGGCAAGGGCGACGCCGAGCCCTATCTGCGCGCCCTGGGCGCGGCCCAGGTCATCCCGCCTCCCGATCTGTCCGCCGGCGTGAAGCCGCTGGCCAGCGCGCGCTGGTCCGGGGTGATCGATTCCGTGGGCGGCGCCCTGCTGGCGCACGCCCTGGCCGGCCTGAAGCCCGACGGCGTGGCCGCGTCGTTCGGCAACGCGGGCGGATCGGACCTGCCCGGCTCCGTCATTCCCTTCATCCTGCGCGGCGTGAAGCTGCTGGGCATCAACGCCAACAGCCCCATGCCGCTGCGCCGCGAGGTGTGGCCGCGCCTGGCCGCCGATTACCGGCCCGCGCGCCTGGACCGCATCGCGCGCGTCATCGATCCCCCTGAACTGCCGCAAGCCCTGGCCGCGATGCTCGGCCGCGCCAGCACCGGCCGCACCGTGGTGCGTTTCTCCTGAGCCTCGATTCCGCAGCAACCATGACCACACACCTGGACGCCTCGCTTTCCCGTCTGTTCGACCCGCGCAGCATCGCCATCGTGGGCGCCTCGGCCACGCCCGGCAAGATCGGCGCGATGCCGGTCACGCTGTTGCGGCAGTATGGCTACGCAGGCCGTATCGTGCCCATCAATCCGCGTGCCGGTGAGATCCAGGGACTGCCTGCGTTCGCCGGCCTGTCGGCGGTGGACGATGCCATTGACCTGGCCATCCTCGCCGTGCCCGCCGTCCACGCCGCGCAGGCCCTGGCCCAAGCGCGGCCCGGCCAGATCGCGGGCGCGGTGATCTTCACCTCCGGATTCTCGGAGACCGGCGACGCGGGCCGCGCGCAGCAGGCCGCGCTGACGCAGGCCGCCCGCGAACGCGGCATCCGCCTGCTGGGTCCGAACTGCCTGGGCTTCATGAACGTGCGCAAGCACGTGTACGCCACCTTCTCGCCCGCCCCCGCCAACGGCGCCGTGGCGCCCGGCGGTATCGGCATGGTGTCGCAGAGCGGCGCCTTCGGCGCCTATGCCTACAGCATGGCGCGCGAGCGCGGCCTGGGCCTGTCGCACTGGATCAGCACGGGCAACGAGGCCGACATCGACGTGGCCGACTGCATCGCCTGGCTGGCCGATGACGCGGACACGCGCGTCATCATGGCGTACATGGAAGGCTGCCGCGACGGCGACAAACTGCGCGCCGCGTTTGCGTCCGCCCGCGCGGCCGGCAAGCCCGTGGTGGTGACGAAGATCGGCCGCACCCAGGCCGGCGCGCAGGCGGCGGCCTCGCACACGGCCGCGCTGGCGGGTGACGATGCCGTCTACGACGCGCTGTTCCGGCAATACGGTGTGCTGCGCGCCCGCACCATCGAGGAATTCTTCAATCTGGGCTATGCGCTGGACACCTGGAAGCAGCCCCCTCGCGGCAATCGCCTGGGCATCTTCACCATATCGGGCGGGGTGGGGGCGTTGATGGCCGACGAGGCCGCGGACGCCGGCCTGGTATTGCCGGAACCCGCCGCCGACGCGCAGGCCCGCCTGCTTGCGCAGGTGCCGTTTGCCAGCGGCCGCAACCCGGTCGACGTGACGGGACAGGCCGTCTCGGAACCCGGCGTGCTGTTGAGCACGGCGCAAGACATGCTGTCCGACGGTCGCTACGACGCGCTGGCGGTTTTCCTGGCGGCGGCGGGCTCGTCGGAGAAGCTGTGGCCGACCTTCGAGAACTTCGCGCGGCAGTTGCAGGCCAGCCGGCCCGACGTGCCGCTGGCGATCTGCGCGCTGTTTCCCCCGGCGCGCCGCCGCGAGCTGGAGCAGTTGGGCTGCCTGGTGTTCGCGGATCCGAGCGCGGCGGTGCGCACGATTGCCTCGCTTGCGGGGCTGGCCCACGAACGGACGGACGACGCGGGCCGTCCGGCATCGGAGGCGCCCGCATCGCAGGGCCAGACCCTGCTGCCCTCCTACAACGAAGTGCAGGCCATGGCGTTGCTGCGCGAGGCAGGATTGCCCGCGACGCCGTGCACGCTGGTCGGCGATGCCGATGGCGCGGCGGCGGCGGCGGCGGCGGACATCGACGCGCCGGTCGTGCTGAAGATCGTATCCGCCGACATCGTGCACAAGAGCGACGTGGGGGGCGTGAAGCTGAAGTTGTCCGGCGAGGCCGCCGTGCGCCAGGCCCATGCCAGCATCCTGGCCTCGGTACGCCAGCATGCTCCGCAAGCGCGCGTCGATGGCGTGCTGGTGGCGCCGATGGCGCCGGCCGGTGTCGAGTGCATTGCCGGCATCCACGACGACCCCGTGTTCGGCCCGGTGGTGATGTTCGGCCTGGGCGGCGTCTTCGTCGAAGTGCTGAAAGATGTCAGCTTCCGCCTGGCGCCATTCGGGCACGGCGAGGCGCTGGCGATGATCCGCGAGATCAAGGGCTATGCCGTGCTGCGGGGCGCGCGCGGGGCGCCGCCATGCGATCTGGATGCCCTGGCCGAGGCCCTGGTACGGCTGTCGCGACTGGCGGATGCCCAGCGCGGCAGGTTGAAGTCCCTGGAGATCAATCCGCTGCTGGCCCTGCCTCACGGCGCACTGGCCTTGGACGCGGTGGTGATCCCTGCCTCGCCGGCCGGCTGAGCACAGACCGCCGACCGTTCCGCCTGGAAACCACGCCCCTGCGCCGGCGGGCGGCCCTCGCGGAACGATCGGCGCAGTATCAGCCCGCTGCGTTGTGCGCCAGTTCGTACAGCTCGAATTCGAAGCGGTAGATCGGATCGGTCTCGTAGTGGGGCGGATAGTTGCCGGGATGAGGTTCGCCGCCGTCCCGCAACGCCTGCTTCTCGTGGTCGGTCAGCACGGCGAAGCAATCCTGCGCGCTGTCGAACTCGGTCGCGTAGGCCTGATCCCGGCGCTGCTCGATCTGTTCCAGGGTCTTCAGGGTCGACAGCGTCTGCGCCTTGCGCACTCGCTCGGGCGACGCGTCCAGATCGAACGTGCCGATGTCCCCGTGGAAGATCACGAAGGCATTCGAGCCCGCCTCGTGGATCTTGGTCCTGTCCTGGTGCCCCGTCTCGGAGAGTTGGGCGTTGCCGGATGCCTTGGCCTTGGCCCAGGCGCCGAATCCCGTCGCGGGTCCTTCGGGTTCCTGGTGCAGCACGGTATAGGCCTTGCCGTTCTCGTCGAACGTCATCAAGGCGGTTCGCGCCCGCGCCTCTTCCAGTGCCCGCCCCTGCAGGCCGTCCGTGATGACTTCGGTGGGCATGTTGCTGCCCACGCCGCCATCCGTGAACGAGCGCGTGCCGCTGCCGTCGCCCGGATCGAAATCCACGGAGCGGAAGTACACCGGGATGCTCATGGAGATGCGCCCCGCGACGGCCACCGGCATGTCCGGCGTGTTCTGCGCGTTGAAATAGGTCTCCCGCTTGTTGGTGTTGTCCCAACCCGTCAGCGTCAGTTCCTTGAACTGCGCGGGCGCCAGCAGGTGCATCAGGTGCAGGTCCTTGAACGTGACCATCTGGCCCGTGCGATCGTCATCGAAGTCCTGGGTGCGCAACTGGTCCAGGCGTTCGATGGCGCTGTCGATCTCCTGCTCGCCGCCCAGGCTGGCGAGCTTGTCTCGCATGGCGGCCGGGTCCCAGTGCTTGTTCAGGTGCTGGGACACGCCACTGGCCGACGTCTGGTCCAGCAATTCGAGCGCGCGTCCCGCATGGAACCCCGTGCGCCAACTCACGTTGACCATGGGATAGCGCGTCTCGAAGTCTTCCGGCTTGCCCTTCAGTTCGTTCATGTCGACCGAGGCGGAGAACTCCTGGAAGGCATGCGCGTCCTGCCCGCAGGACAGGCACACCGCGGTCAGCGCGCCGGCGGACGTCCCTACCAGGTGCTTCAAGCCGCTGAGCATGCCGGCGCCCTGCATCTCGACCAGGGCCTCCGGATTGCCGATGCCCTTGGCGCCGCCGCCGCGGAACACCAGGTTCTCGATCTGCGGGGCCTGCCTGATCACGTTGAAACCGACCACTTCCTGGCCCGGGCCGAAGCGCGGCACCACCTGCGGGCGGATGTCCACCTGGCGATCCACCGTGAGCCTCGCGTGCGAGGCGTGGATCTGCAATTCCTGCAAGGCTTCCTGGGCGCGGGCGTTGGCCTTGGACACGGCCTCGCGCAGCACCTTGTCGGGCACCCGGCCATCGCCGCGTGCGATGGCTTCCTGCATGGCGGTGTCCAGCGAGTTTTCCAGGATCGAGGCGCACAGTTCCTGGGCGCGGACCTCGAAGCCCGCCTTGCTGTGTCCGGGCACGCCTGCCCCCAGCTGCGATACCTGGGCCTGGAAGAAGCCCTTGAACGCTTCACGCGTGTTGACCAGTTGCGTGGCGCTGCTGGTCGGCGTGCTGAAGATGCCCGCCAGTCTGGCGAAGCCCTTGGGGGTCTCGCCGCTGCGCTGGACCGCGTCGTTCCATTGCGCCGACAGGTGGCCTACATTGCCTAAAGGTGCGGTGACCATTACTCGTCTCCTTGGGGCGCGGCCGCCGGCGCGGCGGCCAGTTCATAGGTCAGGCGACCGTTCTCGAAGCCAATGGTGCGAACCAGTTCGCGGATGCGCCGGCCCTGATCGAGCATCCAGGTCAACCAGGCGCCGAAGGCCCCGCCCTCGAGGCGGTCCATGGCCTGGCTGGCGTGCACGACGATGAAATCGCGGCTGTCCAGACCCACGCGGAAAGGCTGTCCGGCCTGCGCGGTGCGGTTGAGCAGCAACAGCGTATCGACCAGGGCGCGGCGCGGCGCGCCGACGTACGCCGAGACGTCATGGCACCAGACGTCGACGCAGACATCCGCTCGCCTGGGGTGCCTGGATACGGTCACGCAGAGGTTGTCGTCGAACACCAGGTCGAAGCTGCGTGCGGACGTGGGAGCCACGTCGCCCAGGCTGGCGGCCAGGCGCTGGAAATCGGGATCGTCGAATTGCGGCATCTGTCTTTCCTTTGGAAGGCGGTGCTCAGACTCGCAACCAGCGAGCGGCCATGTCGATCGGCGACAGGGAGACGTCGTCCGACGCGGGCGTGTCGAAACGCTGCGCGGGCGCCGCGCAGCGTTCGAGCATCCGATCGAGCAGGAGCTCGACCGTGGCGGCGTCGACCGGCTCGGCCAGTTCCGCCAGGAGGCAATCCCGGCCTTCGTCGTCCAGTCCGCCGGCAAATGCCAGGGTGAAGCGGCTATCGGCGCCCACGCGCAGCAACGCCTCGCGGGCGGCAGCCTGCTGTTCCTCGGTGCGGCCCACGGCCAGCGTGGCCACGGACAGTCCGAGCGTGGACGGCACGGTGCGGCGCAACAGCCGGACCATGCGGTGTTCATCCACGGGCATGTGGACTTCCTGGCCGGGGGCCAGGGCCGCCGCGCCTTCGGCGATGGCCTGCGCGATCGCGGAAATCGAATTCATCGGGGCTCTCCATTCCAGCGGACGGGTTGCCGCTTTCCTGTGAGTAACCGAAACCCTGGGCGGGTTCCCGGGCCTGTTGGCCGCCGACCAGGCCACCCCCCTGTCCGGCTGGCGGGGAACATGGCCCCGAAAAGAAGAATCCCCATCCCGCGCGTGGCGGGACAGGGATTCGGCAAATGAAAAAGCCAGAAGCTTGGCGCCTCTGGCTTTTGACGTACGCGGGGAAACCGCGGGGCGTGACCGCCCCGCCGTCACGCCTGCATCAGATGATGCGGGCGGCTTCCACCAGGCGCACCACCGACCACGCCTTGGAGCGCGAGAGCGGGCGGCCTTCGGCGATTTCGACCGTATCGCCTTCGTTGTACTGGTTGGTTTCGTCGTGCGCCTTGTACTTGGCCGAACGCATGATGATCTTGCCGTAGATGGGGTGCTTGACGCGGCGTTCAACCAGAACGACGACGGTCTTGTCCATCTTGTTGCTGACGATCTTGCCGACCAGCGTACGTTGACGCTTGGCAACTTGGGTGTTTTGGGTTTCGCTCATTATCACTTCCCTGCCTTCTCGGTCAGCAGCGTACGGACGCGCGCGATGTCGCGGCGGACGTTACGCAGCTGGCGGTGGTTGGCAAGCTGCTGCGTGGCCTTCTGCATACGCAGGCCGAATTGGGCCTTCAGCAGGCTTTCGAGCTCTTTGCCGAGCTCGGCGGCATCCTTCGAACGGAGTTCGCTGGCTTTCATGTGGACTCCTTAAGAACCGATATGACGCGCAACGAACGTCGTGGAGATCGGCAGCTTGGCGGCAGCCAGGCGGAACGCCTCGCGCGCCAGCTCTTCGCTGACCCCTTCCATTTCGTACAGCACCTTACCGGGCTGGATCTCGGCGACCCAGTACTCCGGGTTACCCTTACCGTTACCCATCCGGACTTCAGCCGGCTTTTGCGAGATCGGCTTGTCGGGGAAGATACGGATCCAGATACGGCCGCCACGCTTGATGTGACGGTTGATGGCACGACGGGCGGCTTCGATCTGACGCGCGGTCAGACGGCCACGGCCGGTTGCCTTCAGGCCGAATTCGCCGAAGGAAACCGCAGCGCCGCGGGTAGCCAGGCCCGTATTGCGGCCTTTCTGCTCTTTGCGATATTTTCTGCGAGTAGGTTGCAGCATGGTTATTCTCCTTCAGGCGCCGGAGCAGCGTCCGCCTTGCGGGGACCACCACGACCACGGCCACCGCCACCAGGACGGCCCGCACGGGCGCCATCGGGACGATCGCCACGGGGGGCACGGCGCGGACGGCGCTCTTCTTCACGCGGAGCGGCGGTTTCCGGGGGCAGCTCGCCGTTGGCCAGCATGTCGCCCTTGTAGACCCAGACCTTGATGCCGATCACACCGTAGGTGGTGTGGGCTTCGGAGGTGCCGTAGTCGATGTTCGCCTTCAGCGTGTGCAGCGGCACACGGCCTTCGCGATACCACTCGGTACGCGCGATTTCGATACCGTTCAGACGGCCCGAGCTCATGATCTTGATGCCCTGGGCGCCCAGACGCATGGCGTTCTGCATGGCGCGCTTCATGGCGCGGCGGAACATGATGCGCTTTTCGAGCTGCTGCGAGATCGAGTCGGCGATCAGCTGAGCGTCGGTTTCCGGCTTGCGGATTTCCTCGATGTTGACGTGCACGGGCACGCCCATCAGACGCTGCAGATCGCTCTTCAGGCTTTCGATGTCTTCGCCGCGCTTGCCGATCACCACGCCCGGACGAGCCGAGTAGACGGTGATACGGGCGTTCTTGGCGGGACGCTCGATGACGACGCGACCGACGGAAGCGCTCTTGAGCTTCTTCTTCAGGTATTCGCGAACGCGGATGTCTTCGGCCAGCATGCCGCCGAAGGCCTTGTCGTCGGCGTACCAACGCGACGACCAGTTACGGGTGACCGCGAGACGGAACCCAGTGGGGTGAATTTTCTGACCCATCTTGACTCCTTAGGCTCCGACCTTGACCGTGATGTGGCAGGTCTGCTTCTCGATGCGGTTGCCGCGGCCCTTGGCGCGAGCCGAGAAGCGCTTCATCGATTGAGCCTTGTCCACGAAAATCGTCGTGACCTTCAGCTCGTCGATGTCGGCGCCGTCGTTGTGCTCGGCGTTGGCGATGGCGGACTCGACAGCCTTCTTCAGGATGCCGGCAGCCTTCTTCGGGGAAAACGTGAGGATGTTCAGCGCCTGAGCGACCGACTTGCCGCGGATCAGATCCGCGACCAGACGCGTCTTCTGAGCGGAGATGTGAACCCCACGGATAATGGCAGTAGTTTCCATCGCTTACCTCTTCGCCTTCTTGTCGGCGGCGTGACCCTTGAACGTACGGGTCAGCGCGAATTCGCCGAGCTTGTGGCCAACCATGTTCTCGTTGACGTACACGGGAACGTGTTGCTTGCCGTTGTGCACGGCAATCGTCAGACCGATGAACTCGGGCAGGATCGTGGAACGGCGCGACCAGGTCTTGATCGGCTTCTTGTCTTTGACCGCGACGGCAGTGTCCACCTTCTTGATGAGGTGGGCATCGACGAACGGGCCCTTCTTGATCGAACGTGACATAGTGTTCGCCTCTTACTTGCGCTTGCGCCGTTGGACGATCATGTTGTTCGTCCGCTTGTTGCGACGGGTCTTGAAACCCTTCGCCGGGGTACCCCACGGGCTGACCGGCTCGCGAGCTTCACCGGTACGGCCCTCACCACCACCGTGCGGGTGGTCGACCGGGTTCATGGCAACGCCGCGAACCGTCGGACGCACACCGCGCCAACGCATCGCACCGGCCTTACCGATCTGGCGCAGGCTGTGTTCTTCGTTACCCACTTCGCCGATGGTGGCGCGGCACTCGATGTGCACGCGGCGCACTTCACCGGAGCGCAGGCGGACCTGGGCGTACGTGCCTTCGCGAGCCAGCAGCACCGCGGATGCACCCGCCGAACGCACCATCTGGGCGCCCTTGCCGGGGATCATCTCGACGCAGTGGATCGTGGTACCGACCGGAATGTTGCGGATCGGCAGGGTGTTGCCGGCGCGGATCGGGGCTTCGACGCCCGACAGCACCGTTGCGCCCACTTCCAGGCCACGCGGAGCGATGATGTAGCGACGCTCGCCGTCGGCATAGCACAGCAGTGCGATGTGCGCGGTACGGTTGGGGTCGTATTCGAGACGCTCGACCTTCGCCGGGATGCCGTCCTTGTTGCGACGGAAATCGACGAGACGGTAGTGCTGCTTGTGACCGCCGCCCTTGTGGCGGATCGTGATGTGACCGTTGTTGTTACGGCCCGAACCACGGATCTGCTTTTCGGTCAGCGCGGCGAACGGTGCACCCTTGTGCAGCGAAGCGTTGACCACCTTGACCATGCCACGACGGCCGGCCGAAGTCGGTTTTACTTTAACGAGGGCCATTTACTTCACCTCCGCAAAGTCGATTTCCTGGCCTTCGACGAGCGAGACATAAGCCTTGCGCTCGCCGCGGCGACGACCGGTGAAACGGCCGAAGCGCTTGACTTTGCCCTTACGGTTGAGGACCTGCACGGACTCGACCTGCACCTTGAACAGCAGTTCGACGGCAGCCTTGATTTCCGGCTTGGTAGCGTCAGCCACGACACGGAAAGCGACTTGCTGATACTTCTCGGCGACGAACGTGGCCTTTTCGGTCACGACCGGCGCGAGAATGACTTGCATCAAGCGTTCGGCGTTCATCCCAGCATCTCCTCGAGTTGAGCGATGGCCGGCTTGGTGATCAGCACTTTCTTGTAGTGGATCAGCGACAACGGATCGGCATAACGGGGCTCGATCACGGCAACGTGCGGCAGGTTGCGCGTGGCGAGGTAAATATTTTCATCGACGGAGTCGGTGATGATCAGGACCGAATCCAGACCCAGCGACTTCAGCTTGTCAGCGGCGAGCTTGGTCTTGGGCGATTCGAGCGAGAACGTCTCGACGACGGCGATGCGGTCTTCACGAGCCAACTGCGACAGGATCGAGCGGATCCCGGCGCGGTACATCTTCTTGTTGACCTTCTGGCTGAAGTTTTCTTCAGGCGAATTCGGGAAGGTGCGACCACCCCCACGCCACAGCGGCGACGAGGTCATACCGGCGCGAGCGCGGCCGGTACCCTTCTGGCGCCAGGGCTTCTTGGTGGAGTGCTTGACTTCGGTACGATCCTTCTGGGCACGGTTACCGCTGCGTGCGTTGGCCTGGTAGGCCACGACGATCTGGTGAACCAGCGCTTCGTTGTAATCGCGACCGAAGACGGTGTCGGGCGCGCTGAACGTCGCGGCCTGACCTTGGTCATTCAGGAGCTTGAGATCCATGGTGCTTACGCCCCCTTCTTGGCCGGCGCCTTGATGGCCGGACGCACAATGACATCGCCGCCGGCGGAACCGGGGACGGCGCCCTTGACCAGCAGCAGGCCGCGCTCGGCGTCGACGCGCACCACGTCCAGGTTCTGGACGGTGCGGGTAACGTCACCCAGGTGGCCGGCCATGCGCTTGCCGGGGAAAATGCGACCGGGATCCTGCGCTTGACCGATCGAGCCGGGAACGCGGTGCGAACGGGAGTTACCGTGCGACGCGCGCTGCGAACCGAAGTGGTGGCGCTTGATGGTACCGGCGAAGCCCTTACCGATGGTGGTGCCCGTCACGTCGACCTGTTGGCCGGCTTCGAACACGGATTCCACGGCAACCACGGCGCCGGCCGTGAACTCGGCGGCGCGGGTGGGATCCAGGCGGAACTCTTTGAGGATGCTGCCGGCTTCGATGCCGGCTTTTGCGTAGTGGCCGGTCTGGGCCTTCGCGACGCGCGAAGCGCGGCGAGTGCCATAGGCCAGCTGAACGGCTGCATAGCCGTCGACTTCAGGCGACTTGACCTGAGCCACGCGGTTGTTGGACACGTCCAGCACGGTCACGGGGATGGATTCACCATCTTCCGTGAAAATGCGGGTCATGCCGACCTTGCGGCCCACCAGGCCCAGCCGATGGGCGGCCGGCGTGGGTGTCGGATTCGACATCGTTTTCTCCATTCCCGACTGCGATTGGTCGGGGCTAATCAGGCAAAGGTAAAGGCTTTTGCCCTACAAAGTGATGATTCCGGCGGATCCGAAGACCGGATCCCGCCAGCCGATCCGTCGTGCCCGCTGAGGTGTGCGGGCCTGACGGAAAGGGCCGTATGGACGGACCATGAGCGGCTATGCCAAAAATGGCAAGTCTCGAATGCTAGCATGGGAAAAAGCCAGATGGCAAGGCGATACCACTAACGCGCTGATTTCGTGTCGATTTTTCGACACGGCCCCTTTTCCCCTCCGGGCACGCCTATCGGTCGCGGGCCTCCGGCAGGCGGGCCCGCTGGCTGGCCGGCAATTCCCCATCGCCCAGCACCTGGATGGCGCTCTCGGGGCGGTAGCTGACGGGCCGCCCAGACGGGTCGCCCCGCCGCGCCGGCGCCTGGCCGGCGGACGGCTGGGCGGCGGCAGCGCCCGAGCCGTCCATGCCGAAGCCCAGGACCTGCACGGTCACGATGGACGGAAGCGCCTGCCGCGTCCTGTCGCGAGCGCGCGACACCGAGTCCTGCGCCGCCGTGGCCGCGCTGCTGGCCGCCGCGCTGGCGCTGGTCAGCGCGCCGGTATTGACCGACACGGCGACCGGCACGCCCTTGGACTCGCCCTCGACCTGGATGTTGGCCGCGTTGAGCACGCGCAAGGCGGCCACGTTGAAGTTGCCCGCCACGCGGATGCCCGCGTCGCCGGCGTTCACGGTGCCCCCCGGGGCGACCAGGTCCACGTCGCCCTCGCCCACGGTGCCGATGCCGGCGCCGCTCATGTCGCGCTTTTCCTCCACGGTGATGTTGCCGTCCAGGTCGGCGGAGACGGTCGGCGCCTGCGGGACGCGCACCGTCTTGGCGCCCCGGCCCGCGTCGATGTCCCCCCGCGTGGACCACAGCACCTGATCGCTGCCCAGCGGCTCGGCCTGCGACACAAAGGACAGGATGCGCGACCGGTTCACGATGATGTCCCGGTCCGCGTACACATTGATCTGCCCGGGCGAGGCCAAGGTGACCAGACCGTAGCCGTCAGGCACCGCCGCGCCCAGCGCCGCCGCCTGCAGGCCGCCCCCAGGGGTGAAGACGTTTATGTCGCCCCCTTGATGAGTGCGCGCCACCAGCCGCGTCAGGGCGACATTGCCGGACCCCGTCCAACTGCCGCGCCAATCGTCCGGCAGGTCCTGCGCGTAGCGCACGGGCTGGCCCTCGGCCGCCGCGCCGCGGAACAGCGTGTCGATGGCCGCGTACCCCCGGCGGTAGCCGCCGTTGCCGGGCGCGTTCTGCGCATCCACGTCGTTCTGGTCGCGGCCGCCCTGCCGCAATTCGTAGAGGAACACCTGGCGCAGGAACTGCTGGCGAACCAGCGCGGGCAATCGTTGATAGTGCTCCCATGCCTGCTGCTCGGTGAGCTTGCCGTCCTCGGAACCGGTCAGGCTGGCGACCTTTTCGGCCCCCAGCATGCCTTCCATGAAGGAGACCAGGCCACGGCGGCCGAGCTTGTTCAGATCGCCGCGGACTTCCACCCCATCGGTCAGGTACAGCGGCGCCACCGTTCCATCGGCCAGCGTGGTCTTCAGGTAGGCGGGCATGGCGGCCACGTTGGCGGGGTCCAGATAGGCCTGTTCGAAGGTCGCGTAACTGGGCGCGGCATTCATGCCGGCCATCAAGGTGATGTTCGCGCCGGTCTCGGGCAGCGCCTTGATGGCGTTCGGCTCCTCGACGCGCGGCATTGCCCCGACGTAGTCCCAATAGCGGTTGGCGTTCGAATACAGCGACAGGTTGTTGCCCTGGATGTCGCGCCCGGCCAGCAGCAGCAGTTCCCCCGGCCCTTGCAGCGCGGCGCGGCTGCCCCGGTCGTAGTAATAGGTCTGCGCGCTGCCGCCATACGGCGTGTAGGGGTGCGACAGGGGCCTGTTCTCGATCGCCAGGATGTCGTTGCCCGCCGCCAGCAAAGTGGTGTCGGTGGCGCGCAGGTTGCGACCGCTCAATTCGACGTTGCGGATGTCGGTGCCGGCCTGCACGCGTACCGACTCCGACGCGATCAGATTCAGGTCGGTGATGGAACCGCTGGCCGCATACAGGCGGCTGGGCGCGAAGTCATGCACCTGCATGGGCAAGGTATCGGGATTGTCGAACACCGTTCCGTTCAGCACATTCGTCAGGAACGTATTCGACAGATAGGGGCCCTTCAGCGGGGTCCCGAACGCCGACCCGCCGCTGAGCATCGTCGTGAGCCCGTTCCAGGACGTGAGTACCGACGGCCATCTGTCCAGCGTCGCCTGAGACATGACGATGGCGCCGGTACTCAGCGGACCGTTGCCGCGCAGGAAGCGCAGGTCCTGGGCGGCCAGCAGGGACAGGTCGCTGGTGGCCGCCGGCGCCATCGCCAGCAACCCGCCCACCTCGATGCTCCCGCCCAGGGCCGATACGCTGACCTTGGCCGGGTACAGGCCCAGCCTGTCCGACTGAAGCTTGGTGTCCGTCACGCCGCTGACCAGCTGGGTGGTATTGCCCGTGGTGTTGCCCGCCACGAATTCCGACTGGTTCTCAAGCCGCACATTGCCACCGGTGGACACCAGTTTCAGCGCGCTGCGTTCGGTGTAGCTGCTCATGAAGAGCCCGTGGCTGGCCGAGCCCGAGACGTCCCGGTCGGCCTGATCGACATAGGCACGGCGTATTTCCATGGGATCGATCACGGTCTGCACGACCAGATCGCCCAGCGTCTTGAACGTGAGCGTGGCGTCGGACAGCGCCAGCACGGGCGCGATGTCGTAGCGATACGCGGAGAAGGGCCATGTGGTCGACGTGCCGGTCAGCGTATAGCCGGCGCCGCTTGCCCCGGCCTCGATATATCCCGCGCCGCGGCCCACGTAGTATTGGCCCGCCTTCAGGGTGCCCCCCGCCGTGACACGCAGTTGCCCCCCATTGCGGCTGACGATGGCGGCCGCCGCATCGCTGGCGGCGCGCCCGCCCGTCACGCGCATGGTGCTGGGCAAGGCCACGACCAGGTTGACCAGATCGCCGCCCGCGGCAAGCCGCACGTTGCCGCCGCCGAGCGCGCCCAGCCCCTGCTCGAAACTCGCGTAGTTCACCCACCAGCTCGGTTGCTGGCCCTGGGCGGACATGCTCGGTGGAATGTCCCACGGATTGCCGATCTGGTACGCATCGTAGTAACCGGTGGGGCTGGAAGCGTCGCCGCCATAGCGCCCCTGGCGGAACAGCCATTCGGTCAGGATCTGATCCGATCGCGACCCCTGGACGATGGGCGCCCGCACGCTGCCTTGCGCCGCGATGTCGACGTGGCCGCCGTCGGCGCCGTACTGGGCGCCGCTGCTTGCGGTGCTGAAGCCCCCGCCCAGCGTCGGGTCCGCTTCGGCCCGCCCCGCCGTGTACAGCACGGATTCCTTGTGCGCCAGTATCACGTCGCGCCCGGCGCGTACGGTCAGGTCGCCCGTGCCGGTGCGCACCAGCTTGCCCGCGCCGCCACTACCCGGCGTGACATCGGCCGTGCCCACGCGCAGCGTGCCGGCATCGGCCGCCAGCGCGCCTGGCGACTGCACGGCCAGCGCATCGACCGAGGCCAGGTCCGCGCCCGCCACCAGGCGCAGGTTCCACGACGCGGCGCCGGTCAGCCGGCCCTCGCGCCCCGCCGCATCGAAGCCATCGCTCAGGTGGCCATCGAGGTTGAGGTTGCCCGCCGCGCGCAGCGTCAGCGTGCCTTCCCGGTGCGCCGCGCCGAAGTCGCCATTCAGGTTCCAATCGCTGCCCAGGGTCAGGTCGCCGGCGCTGGTGATGTCGATACCCGCCGCCAGGGTGTAGGCGCCCGCATTGCCCCCCAGGCCGGGCAGGATGCCGGGGTTGCCCGCAAAGGCATTGGCCTGGTCGATGGCCAGGGCCTTGACGGATTCCACGGTGCCATCCGTGCTGGCGTAGCTGCGCACACCTTCCAGCACGGCGAAACGGGCGCCCTGTACGGAGGCCCCCAACGCCGTGACGTTCACGCCGTCGTTGCCCGCATTGCGCTGCGCCCGCAGCCGCAGCCTGCCGCCCTCACCGCCGCTGAGGTCCAGCGTGCCGCCAGCCAGTTGCAGGCTGCCGTTGATGGCCTCCAGGGTGATGCGGCCTCCGCCCACGCCGTCGATGGTGTCGGTGGCGCGGGCAGCCAGCATCGCGCCGCCCCGCATGGCCAGGCCGCCCCCGCCCACCAGGCGGATGCTGCCGCCGTAGGTGGCGCTGGCGTCGACATGCGCCGTGCCGTCGACGGTAATCGAGCCGCGATCGGTGATGACTTCGAAGTCCGCCACCTGCGTGGCGCCCGAGATGACCAGGTCCCCTTCGCGGATGCGGAATTGCCGCGACTGGCTGAAGCC
This sequence comes from Bordetella ansorpii, assembly GCF_900078705.1. Lineage (GTDB taxonomy): Bacteria > Pseudomonadota > Gammaproteobacteria > Burkholderiales > Burkholderiaceae_B > Bordetella > Bordetella ansorpii_A. The sequence continues at coordinate 506,239 of NZ_FKIF01000002.1, read as the reverse complement.
CGTCTGGTTGAGCATCTGCGCCAAGGTGCCGAAATCGGCCAGCTGATCGATGGCCAGCGCGAAGCGGCCGCCGCTCCCGCTGCCCGCGGCCGCGCCCGAACGCGCCTGCAACGTGCCGCCGAAGTTCACTCGCCCGCCGGCCGAGGCGTCGACCGTCAGGTTGCCGGCGTCGCCGCCATTCCGATGGGCCGACAGGTCCAGCAGGCTTCCCGGCGCCAGGTCGATCGAGCCGCCACGGGTGGCCAGGCTGATCTGGCCGGCATCCACGTATTGAGGCACGTCGAAGAACACTTGTTCAAGGCCGCCCACGCGCAGGCTGCCTTGCTCCGTGACCGCCAGGTCGCCCGTGCCGGCATCCACCGAGACGCTGCCGCCCAGTGCCAGCACCGGCAAGGCGACGGTGACGCCCTGGCCGGAGAGACTCAGGCGAGCGCCCAGGCTGCGCGCGCCCAGCTCCGTGATGGCGGTGGCGTCCATGTCCGCCGTGCGCTGCAGCACCAGTTGGCCTTGCGTGCGCAGCGTCTGGTCGGCCCCGGCGCCGCCCTGCAGCACCGGCGCGCCCAGCGTCAGCAGCGCGGCGCCGGCATCCAGGCCGCCGCTGCCTTCGCCCACGATGCGCTGACGCCCCGCCAGCAGCACGTGGCCGAACCCGGATATGGACTTGTTGCCGGCGCCCAGCACCAACTCGTCGGCCGTCAGTTCCAGGCGGCCGCTGCCCACGCCGGCGCCAGCGGCCTGCGCCCCGGTGTTCTGCAGCGTCAGGCGGGTGGCCTGCACCTGCACGGCGCCGGCGCCGACACCGTGCAGCGCCGCGGCATCGAGCACGACCTGAGCCAGATTGCGCATGTCCAGAGCGCGATAAAAATCCAGGCTGCTGTAGCTGTGCAGCGTCAACGCCTGCGTCCGCGACAACTGGGCCAGCGCGTCGGCGTCCAGCACCAGGCCGGCGGAGCCCCCGCCAATGCCGATGCGGCCCGCGGCCACCGACAGGGCCGTGCCGGAGAGCTGGGCGCCCGCCGCCATCTCTGTCGTGTTGGTGGCATCGATCAGCAATGCCGCGCCACCGTCCAGCCGGGCGCCCGCGCCGATGCGCACCTGCCCGCCCGTCGTGGTGTCCACGTTCTGGCGCAACGCCCGCACCGCCGTGCCGCTGCTCACGCGCACCAAGGCGCCCCAGTCCTTGGAAGGCGTGACGATGTAATCGTCGTTGGTGTCGTTCGGCGTGTTGTTGTCGTTCCACTGGGCCGCCGCCTGCGGCTTGAGCACCAGTGCCGTGTCCTCGCCGGAAGCCTGGCCGTCCGCGCGCAGGACGCTGCCCGATTCGATCGACACCAGATTCGTGGCGGCCAGGATCACTTCGGGACCGCTCAACGCGGAGTCCGCCGAGTTGCGCAGCACGACGTCGCTGGCGGCAACGTCCACTTGCAGGCCCTGCGCGTCGCCCGTGCGCGTGCCGCCCACCAGCAGGCTGCCCGCGCCGAAGCGCGTCAGGCTGCCCGCGTCCACGACCAGGTAGCCGGCGGCACGCAGATCGCTGCCGTCCTGGCCGGCGCCCACGATGGCGATCCTGTCGGCGGAGATGTCCACCAGGCTGCCACGGCCGCCCTCGCCAGGCTGCGCGCGCAACTGGCCATCCAGAACCAGGGAGCTGGCGGCCTTGAAGACCACCGCGCCGCCGTCGCGCGGCAACCGCGGGGTGACGACGTCCTGTCCCGTCAGGCGGTACTGCGTCAGCTTGAAGGCGTCCGAGGCGAAGAAGGCGTTGCCCTGGGCCTCGTTGAATTCGCTGACCTTGCGCACCAGATCGCCCGGGGACACGCGCCAGACCGACGAGGTGGCATCCTGCGCGCCGCTGATGGAGTCGTGCATCCGGCCGGCCACGAGCACCGAGCCTTCGCGCAGGCGGGCCACGTCTGCTGACGACGCGGCGCCCGCCGGCATGGCCTGTCCCGTGGCCTGCACCGCAAAGGCGCCAGGCAGCATGGCATAACGCGCCGGCAGCAGCGTGTACCAGCCCGCCTCCAGGCCACCGCCGGCCAGCCATACCTTGCGGCCCGCGGCGTCCCCGCCAGCGGACACCTCGGGCGACAGCCCGCTATAGCGCGGCAGCACCGCGTACATGCCCGGCAGCGTCAGCGCGTCGTGCGAGCCGCCCGAGCCCGGCACGTGCTCCCAGGCGTACAGCTCGCCGCCGCCCGCGATATCCACCACCGCCCCCGCGGCCATGCTGATGTCCGGCGCCTGCAGGGACACGCGCTTCTCGGGCAGCGACGACAGATAGCGGTTCTCGTCCAGGACATTGGCGTCGCTGGGATGGGTTCGGCTGCGGCCCTGCGGGTTGGCCGGATCCAGCCAGTATTCGGCATTGCGCAGCGTGCCGTAGAGCACGCCCAGGCCCGCGCCGGAGACCGAGGTCAGGCTGGCATCGCCCAGCACCAGGCGGTCGCTGGCGTCCAGCACGATCTGGCCGAAGGGCGCCCGCAGCACGCCCGTCTGCTCGATCACGGGCGCGCTCAGCGTCAGGCTGCCGCCGGCCGACAGCGGCGCCTCGGCGTTGCCGTTGCCGCGCACCGTGATGGACTGGCCCGACACGATCCGCGCCGTGACCGCCGTGCCCGGATAGACCTGCGCGGCCCGGATTTCCAATGCCCCATCCACGTCCAGCGTGGCCCGCAGATTGGCGTCGTCGTAGTCAGCGCCCCCTTCGCTGTACAACCCCGCCACGAAGCGCAGGTCGCCGGTCTCCAGCACGGTGCGCTCGAATCCCCGCAGATTCACGTTGACCGATTGCGAGGCATCGCCCTTCACGCTGCTGCCCGCGATGTCGAGGACCTGGCTGGCCGACAGGATCAGTTCTCCCGCATTGACCGCGGCGGCGCCGACCGTGCCTGCCAGGGGCCTCAGCTGCAGCGCGTGGGCGTGCAGGCGTGCCGTACCGCCCTTGCCGTCGCTCTTGATGACCGGCGCGGTGATGCGCAAGCGGCCCTCGACATTCAGATCCACGCCGCTGGAAACCTGCACCCCCACCTGCGTGGATTGCAGGCTCAGCGCGGAAATGCCCGTGTTCCGCAGCGACGCCGCCGATACGTGCAGGGTGCTGTCCGACGTGGCGATGCGACCGATGTTGATCTTGTGGCTCAAGGCCGTCCCGGTGCCGCTCCAGAAATACTTGTTGAGCAGCTCGACCACCCGCGGATCGATGGACGTGTTGTATTCCCACGCCGCCATGCCCTGGCCGGACCCGCTGGCCGCCGCCACGCCCGCGTCGATGACCATCCCGTTGCTGCTGGAAACCAGCGCCGGCAATGTGCCGTTGATCGCCGTGCGCATTGCGCTGGCCATCCTGACGTCGCCGACGTACTCGTCGAACACGTCGAGGTTGGCGCTCGTGCCGATGACGCGGGTGTACTGTACGCCGTCGAACGTGTGCGTACCGGTCATTCCGGCGGGTGTCCGGTAAAAAAGGAACGACCCGATGTCAGGCGTCACCAGGTCCCCGGACGGGCTGCCGGCCGAGCTGGTGTCCACGATGGACAGGGAGCCGCCCGCCGCCAGCGCATCGCCGCCGTGGGCGCGCAGCGTGGTGTTGAAGGCGCCGCCCGCCGACACCGTGACCGCCACCTCGCCGCCATCGCTGCCCAGTTGCTGCGCCGCGCGCCGGTTGGGGCCAAGCACGCCCGCTTCGCGAGCCCAGTATTCCACTGTGCCGCTGGCGCCGGATACGTCGATCGACGAGCCTGCCCGCGCGTCGAGCGAACCCGCCGTCAGCGAGACCGTGCCGCCCGCGAGAACCTTGCCCCGCTGCAACTGCGTCACCGGATCGTAGAAAACTTGCGCCACGCCGGGCAGCAGCAGTTCCGCCCCCTCGGCCAGCGTCAACGAGGTGATGGCCCGGATGTCCACCGTGCCCGCCGGCGCGACGATGCGGCCCGCGATGGTGGCTTGCCCGGATCCGCCCGCATCCAGGGACACGGAGCCCCCGGGTTCCACCTGCACGAGGGAGCCCGCCTCGATGCGGATGCTTCCACCGGAGACGCCGGTGGCCAGCGACACGCCGCCGGGCGCGCGCGCGGCGCGGACGTCTCCGGGCAAGGCATCGAGCGCCACGGGGGCCAGCACGCTGCCCAGGGATTGGCCGCTGGGCAGCGCCCGCCACGCCAGCGGCGCCGACATGTCCCACACCGAGGGCAGGACGCGGACTTGCGCCCCCTGCGCGACCACGACATCCCCGCCGAGCGAGCGGACGCTGATCGTGCCGAAGCCGCGCTCGCTGAACAGGGTCTCGGGCAGATGCAGGGTTTCCGTGGCGCCGGGGACCGCTTCCCCCCCGGGCGCCGCGCCGCCCAGTTGCACATCGCTGGTGGCCATGATGCTGAGCCGGGAGGCGTTGCCCCCCGACCAGCCTCGCAGGTCCAGCGTATCGAGCGCGGCGCTGTCGAACGCCATCAGGCTGGCGCTACCGCCGTTGCCGGCCCGCATCTTGCCGCCACGGCCGTCCGGGCCGGCGTCGGGCAGCCAGCCGCCGCCGGATACGTCCACCACCGCGCCCGCCGCCACGTCCACCTTGCCGTACACCGTGCCCAGGCCTTCTTTCACGGGCGTGCCCAGCACGATGCCGCCGCCGTGGATGGCGCGGCCCAGCGTGGCGCCGCCGCTGGCGGTGTCGTTTATCCACTGGCCCGCCGTGCTCAGCACGCTGTTCGCGCCCAGCCGCAGCACGCTGTCCGCGACCCCGCCCGCGCTCAGGGTGATGCTGCCGCCCGGTGCGATGAGGCTGCCCTGGATGTCGAAATCGCCGGGGTTGCCCGAGCCGTCATAGACCTGGGCCACGAAGCGGGCGCCCGGCGCCAGGTTCACCACGGCGCCTTCTTCCAGGTTGAAACCGGTGGTCAGGTTCAATTCGATGGAGCCCATGCCGGAATGGCTGAGCGAAGCGGCCGACAGCCAGGTGGTCCGGCCCGCGCCCGCGGCGGTGCCCGCGGACTGGCCTTCCTCCTCGGTCAGGAAGGCATCCTTGCCCAGCGGGCTGTCGATGGTGAAGTCTTCGGGCAACAGCGTAGGCGTATTGCCGATGATGACCTTGCCCAGGGTCCACAGACCTTCCTGCGCCCGGTTGGAGCCGATCAGCAACCGGCCGGCCTGGGGCAGGTCGGCCAGTTCCTGCGCGCGGTCGCCCGGCTGCACCGAGCCTTTCATCTCGCCTTCCAGAATGAAGGCGCTGCCGGCCAGGATTTCGATCGAGCCCGCCTCTCGCCCTTCGGCGTAGCCACGCTCCCAGCGCCGTGCGGGCAACACGGGATTCAGGAAAGTGCGCGTGACGCCCCAGCGCGCGTGCATCGCCTGATACTGGCCCGCGATACCGACGTAGATCATGTCCGCCGGAGCGGACGACATCGGGTACAGGCGCCCGTCCGCGCCGCGCAGCAGGGTCTCGGTATTCCAGCCGTCGCTGTATCGCACCGAACCGCCGGAGACGTCCAGAATGGAGCCCGGCCGCGTGATCATCGAGCCGTTGGACTGGATCGTGATGCTGCCGCCCCGGGCCGCCAATTCGGACAGGGTGACCAGGCCATTGCCGACCCAACCCGTCACGTCCGCCAGCGGCGTGCCGATCCAGGCGCCCTTGACCACCTTGCCCGAGCCGTCGGTCACCCATTCCACGCCCCCCATCAGGCCATCGAGGGTGCCCGACTTGCGCCGGTCCACGATGACTTTTCTGCCGTAAAGCCAGGTGCCCGACTGCTGATGAGAGTCGCGCAATTCATTGATGCGCAGTTCGGCCTCGACGAAGTTGGAGGCCATGTCCACCGGCATCTCCAGCAGGCCGGCGGTGCTGATGGTGGCGTTCTCTCCGACGAGAACACGGCTGCCGTCGCCGAATTGAAGGTGGCGCAGCAGGGCCGCGGGATTGGCCTGGGCCTGGATGTCGATCTCGCCCGCCGCGGCGGTGACCTGGGCGCGGGCCTGCACGTCGATGGATTTGCCGTAGAGCTCGATGCGGCCGGGCTGATAGCGGTTCGCCAGCGCGCTGCTTTCGATCTGCGTGGCGTCCTGCCAATCGTTGACGACCTGGGTGATGCTGTCCGGGCCCAGGGTCAGCGCGCCCCCCGACCACGCCACCAGATGCGAGGCAGAGGCGGCGAGGTTGTTGTCGATGTTGTAGACGCCCTGGCCCCACGCACGCAGGCGGATGGAGCCCGCCCGGTTGTTCAGCGCCGTGCTGGCCTGCAGCACGCCGTTCTGGTTGATCTCGCGCGATACCAGCGTGATGTCGCCATGATCGGCCTGCACGATGCCGGTGTTGAGCACGCTGTAACCGACCTCTGCCGCGCGCTGCTCCATCCGCGGCATGATGTCGGACACGATTCGTCCGATCAGATACTGCTGGAAGGCGGGGTCCGTGCGCGGCTCGACCAGGAACCTGGCCGGGAAGGCCCAGGGCCGCACCGACGAGACCACGGCATCGAAGCCGCGCACGGTGGGATCGTTCGCCTTGGCTTCCAGCCAGACGTTCTCGCCCGCGGCCATCAAGGTCTGGCCGTCCGGCGTGCGGATGCTGCCGGCATTGCTCACCTTGGGCGCGAACAGCAGCACATGGCCGCCCTGCGCCTTGATCTGCGCGCCGGCCTGCACCTTGACATCGCCCGGCGCCGCGCCCGGATCGAACGCAGGCCCCATGTCGGCGAACTGGACGGACGAGTCGGCCGGCAAGTTCGTGGGGTTTTCGCCGAAGGTGGGAATGCCGACCGCGATCTCCAGGCCGCTCCAGTAGCCGGGATCGCCCGTGTTCGCCCCGAGCCGTACATTCAGGCCCGCCCTGAACTGCTCGTCCGTCAGCTTCAGGCTGGAGGCCACCAGGCTGCGGGTGTTGATCTGGCTGGTTCCGGTGAAGACGATGCCGTTCCGGTTGATGAGATACACACTGCCTTCGGCCTTGATCTGGCCCGCGATCTCGCTGGGTCTGCCGCTGGGATCGGTGATGCGGTTGAGCACCGCCCAGTCATTGCGCCCCGTCCTGGCATCCGTGCCCGCGCTCTGGTCGAAATGCACCGTGGTGTTTCTGCCGACGTTGAAGGTCTTCCAGTTCAGGATGGCCTTGGCCTTGTCCTGCCTGATGGCGACTTCGGTGCGGCCCTGCGCTTGCAGCACGCGCAATGTCTGCTCTGCGCCGTCCCATCCCGCGGCCAGGTCCTGCTGCAGGCCCCCGGGCGTCACGCCATCCGGAATGGACGAGGCGCCGGCCAGCATCTTGTCGCGCTCGCGCTGCTGGCGCGCCATCTCGGCGGCGATCACCTGCGCCGTGCGGCCCGCGTTGGCGACCATTCTCCCGGCCTGCTCGGCGGCCAGCCGCTGATTCGCCGACTGCGTGGACGCGGCCTGGGCCCGCTGCCGGGCCCGCGCGGCATTGAGGCCCGCGGCGCCGGAGACGTTTTCCCGGCCGGCCCCCTGCACCGCCCACCAGGCGCCGGCGGCATGGGCCTCGATGGGAGAACTCAGGCCGCCGGCCAGCAGCAACGCCGCCAGGGCGGCATGCAGCGCCGTGGGCTGCAAGGAGAAGACCGGGACGGCGGCGCGGGACACAGGACGAACGGGCATGGAAGGGGTTCCGGAAAAACTTGGGCCATCGGCCCCGCCGCGAAGCAAGACCGTTACCCCGCATAGACGCGCGGGCGCCCGGCATCCGGAAGCTCGTCCCTGATTAAATTTTTATGGCTTGATACATTTCCCGCGTGGCGCAACGCATCGCTCAGGCAATCAGCACCAATCCGGCAGGTCCGTACCGCAGGGTCGCGCCCAACAGGCGTTCGATCTGGACCAGCGCCACGTCGAGGTCGCCGATGGGAAATCGCCCGCTCAGGCGGCGTCCGGCCAGCCTGTCGTTGACCAGGACCACCCGGCCTGGTCGATAGCGGTTGATCTCGTCGATGGCGTCGGGCAACGGCAGGTTGTCGATCACCACGACGCCATTGCGCCAGGAGGCGGCCGCCGAGGGGTTCGCGACGGCGACGATGGGCAGCATGTCTTGCCCGTTGTAGCGCACTTGCTGCCGGGGTCCCAGCGTGAGCCGCCGCCCACCGTGAAGCACCTCGGCCTGGCCGTCCAGGCAGGTCACCCAGACGCTGCCGCCCAGCCGCCGCACGTCCAGGCTGGCCAGGCCGGCCCGGATGCTGCCATCGCCCGCCAGGATCTCCAGCGACCGGTCCCCATCCTTGCACTCGAAGGCGGCCTCGCCTTCCAGCAGCTCGATGCGCTGCTGCCCGGCCTCGAGCCAGGCCGACAGGCTGGTGCGCGTGTTCATGACGACATGCACGTCGCCGGCCAGCGCGAGCCGGCGCTGCTCGCCGACCGCCGTGCGATAGTCCGCGCCCCATTCGCGCAGCGACGGCCAGAGCGCCATCGGCGGGAACATCGCCAGCGCGGTGGCCGCGGCGCCGCCCGCCGCCAGCCCCGCGCCCAGAATCAGCCTGCGCCGCGAACGGCGCGGCTGCTCGGCGGGCCGGCGCTCGCGCCAGGCGCGTCCCAGGTCGCCCAGGTCGCGCCAGGTCCGGCGCGCGCTGTTCCAGGCCGCCCGGTGCTCGGCGCTGGCGTCGCGCCACTGTTCGAACTGCTTCACGTCCCGGCCGGTGGCCTGCCCGGACGTCAGGTGGCGCAGCCAGTCGCGCGCCTGCTTGTCGAGGATGGGATCTTGCATCACACCCCTCCCCTGTCCAGCCGTTGCGCGCAATAGTCGTGCGCGCGGCGCAATTCGGCCTCGATGGCGCGTTGCGAAATGCCGTATTGCTTGGACAGTTCTTTCCGCGTCACGCCATCGATGCGTATGGCAAGGAATATCTGCCGCCGCCGCTCCGGCAGCTCGTCCAGGACGCGCAGCAATTGCTGCAGTTCGAACTGGGCTTCGAGGCTGTGGCGCGGTCCGAGTTCGGCATCGTCCAGCTGCAGCAGATCGTCGATTTCCGACGCACTGACCAGCCGGGTGTCCTTGCGCCAGCGGTCGACCGCCGAGTTGACGGCCATGCGCAGCACGAAGGCCTGCGGGTTGTCGACGGGCGGCATGTCATCGCGACCGTTCAGTCTCACCCAGGTGTCATGCAGCGCATCGCCGGCACGCTCTTCGCTACCCAACTGGTAGGCCAGGCGGCGCTTCAGCGCGTCGTAGCGGTCGGTCAGGAAATGCCGCAGTTCCGCCAGCGTATAGGTGCTCATCGTCTTCGCCTGGTTAGTTCAGCCGGGCCGCGCAATCGCCCGTGGTGGCGCGGTCCCCAGGCTCGATCAACACCGTCAGGGGCTGGCGCACGCCGGATGGCGGCGGCTCGCCCACGCTGAACCCTCGCAGCCGGACCACGATCTTCTCGTCGAGAACGACATCGCCGGTCGTTCCTGCCATTTCGAACCGCTGCATCACGCCGGCGCCATCCAGCCAGAACCGCATGCCCACGCGATAGGCGCCGGGCGCGGTGGCGGGGTCTGCGCACAGTGCCTGCTCTATCCCTGCTTGCAGCAGGCCGTAGTAGCGCGCCTTGCCGGCCGGAACCCGGGCGGCCGCGCGCGGCGCCGCGGCATCGAGCGAGAGCACGAAGGCGTGCGCGCTGACATAGTCGGCACGCACACCGGTACCTTCGATCAGTCGGTGCAAGGCGGCGTCCGGGGTATACCGGCCGACCACGGGCGAAGAAAAGCGCCCGGCCAGGATGCGGGTCTCGTAAAGCAACGCCTGTCCGGTGCGAATGCCGTACTGCTCCAGGGCCGCCTGAAGCGGTTGACGGGGTATGTCGAAGTCCTGCGCGGCTGGGACCTGCATCTGCGCGCAAGCATCGGGAGCCAGGACGACGCAAAGCATGGCGCACGACATGACGGCCGCCATCATCCCAAGCACGACGCGCGGCGGGTGTCGGTACCATGAGGAAATCATTGGGTCGAAAGACGGGTGCCGGTCAGAAGGCGCCGCGCATCGCGCACCACCCCCGAGCGTGCAAAGGCAGCCAGTCTAGAAAGCCAATCTGACCGAATCGTGACATGCCACCGAAAAACGGTGCGCCCTGCCCGCCACGAAACGGCCCCCGCATGCCCGGAATGACGAGCATGCCACTGGCTCGGCGGAGGCGGCCGAGGACCAGGACGCCGCGCGGGGGCATTCTGCCCGGTCGCAATAAACCCGCCGGTTCTTGTATTTTGCCGCCTCGTTACCGGCAGAAGCACACCCGACTATTTGAAACAAATTTCGATGATCCGCCCGCTCTGGTTCCATTAGTATGCCCGGATTCACTACCGTTTTATGACAACACGATTCAAAGGAGCACCGCTCTATCACGCGGGGTGAGATGCCTTCGATTTCAGACGTATCAGACATATTGAATGCAGATCGAGTGATCCGGGTTTCAGTCGGGGCCGAGCCCTCCGGATTCCTGTTTGACGCCATGCAGGGCACGGACGCGCTGTCCGCCTTGTCGGAATACCGGGTGCGCCTGCTGCATCGCTCGATGCAGGTCGACGTGGGAAGCCTGCTGGGCCAGCCGCTGACCCTGACCATAGAAGCGGCAGCCTCGCCCAGGTATATCCACGGCGTGATCGCCAGGTTCGCACTGGTCGGTCTGGCCGCCGATACGGATCGCTATTTCGCCTACGAGGCCGTGGTGGTGCCCTGGCTATGGCTGGCCACGCACAAAAGAGAATTCCGCATCTATCAGAACCAGACCGTACCCGACACCATCAAGCAGGTGCTCTCGCCTTACGGTCATACATTCGAATTCGAGCTGGCGGAGAATTACGAGCCGCGCGTCTATTGCGTGCAGTACGACGAGACGGATTTCCAGTTCGTCAGCCGGCTGCTGGAAGCGGAAGGCATCCACTACTATTTCCGGCACGTCGAAGACAAGCACACGCTGGTGATGAGCGACGAAGTGCAGAGCCACAAGACCGTGGCCGGATACGAGCAGGTCGCGTATTTCCCCGAGGACAAGCTGACGCTGCCGCGCCAGGACTACATGACCCAGATGGCGGTGTACCAGGACCTGCGGCCGGGCCGGTACACGACCAACGACTACAACTTCGTCACGCCCAACGCCGACCTGAAGGCGCGGCAGCAGATCCCGTTGAAGCACGAGCACAGCCAGGCCGAAGTGTACGACTGGCCGGGCAACTACGGCGACACCACGCTAGGCGAGCGCTACGCGCGCCAGCGCATGCAGGAACAGCACCACGTGCGCGACACGCGCACCTTGCGCAGTACGGCCCGGGGCGTGGCCACCGGTTCGCTGTTCAACCTGATGGGCTGCCCGCGCACGGAAGAGAATCGCGAATACCTGGTGCTGGCCACGCGCTACGACCTGAAGGAAAACAACTACAGCTCCGTGGGCGACGACCCCTCGCAGGGCCACCGCTGCCTGTTCATGCTGACGGTGCAGGATACGAAGCTGCCCTTCCGGCCATCCAGGGTCACCGAGAAGCCGCGCACCAAGGGCCCGCAGACCGCGGTGGTGGTGGGCCCGGCGGGCAAGGAAATCTGGACCGACGAGTACGGCCGGGTCAAGGTGCATTTTCACTGGGACCGCTACGACAGCCGGGATGAGAACAGCTCGTGCTGGATCCGGGTATCGAGCAGCTGGGCCAGCGGCAATTTCGGCGCGATCCAGGTGCCGCGCATCGGCGATGAAGTGATCGTGGACTTTCTGAATGGCGATCCGGACTACCCCATCATCACGGGCCGGGTTTACAACGCGGCCAAGATGCCGCCATGGAAGCTGCCCGACAACGAGACCCAGATGGGCATCTATACGCGCTCCAGCCCGGGCGGCAACTATCACACGGCCAATGCGCTGCGCTTCGAGGACAAGATCGGAGAGGAAGAGATCTACGTCCTGGCGCAGAAGGACCGCAACGAGAAGACCAAGAACAACCATACCGAGCGCATCGACAACAACTGGGTGCAGTCCGTGGGCCGCCACAAGGCCATCGAGGTCGATGGCAATCACAGCGAGTCGGTGCACGGCAACATGACGCTGCACGTCGGACCCAGCGGGGTGGGACGCGTGCTGACCAGCTCGTTCCGCAAGCTGGTGGAAGGCATCGCCGATGTCGCCAAGTCGCTGCCCATCCCCGGCATCAACCAGTTGGGACGCGGCGTGTATTCGCTGTTCGCCGACCAGGCCATCAACGAAGCCACGGCCGGCGTGAAGACGCAGTTCGTGGGCCTGACCAAGACCGTGACGGTGGGAGGCACCATCGTCGAGAGCGCGGGGCATTCGATACAGTTCACGTCGGGTTCACATTTCTCGGCCGATGCCGCCAATACTGTCTCGCTGACGTCGAATGGCGAGTTCCATGTCCAGGTCGGCAAATCGGAACTGCGCTTGACCGCAGACGGCTTCATCAGACTCAGTGGAGACACGCTCTTTCTGGATTTCGAGAACGGCATCGAAATGCAGGCGAAGAACGAGATTGCGCTCTCGTCCAAAAAGATCAATCTGAATTGATCTCCGTCATTTCAACACTCAGCCAATCGCATAAAGACATTGATCGTCATGATTCACAACAAGCGGCAGTTTTTTATTTCGGGTGGGGCATTGCTGCTCTTGATCGCCTGCGTGTGGATTGCATCGCATTTTTTTGGTGAGCAGAGTAAGCCGCCGCTGGCGTCGGCACAGGGCGAGCTGTCCTGCGGCAGCGACCAGTATTCCGAGTACACCAAGAACATGGTGTTGGCCGGAGAGCTGACCATTGGAAGACAGCCGCCATTTGGCACACGCCAGCAGCAGCAGGCCCTGGTGAATGCATTCGAGGCCCTTGACCCGCAAAAGGACAAGACCATCATTTCCGCCGGCCACTTGGAAACGGGGAAGTTTTATACGACGGTGTGTAAGAACGAGAAATGCACCATGAAAGAAATGGCGGACCCCGAGCAGGTCTGCCTGAGCGAAAACTGGAGCGGTTGCCGGTATGTCGCAATGCAATTCAGGGAAAAAAAGTACTGCTTCATGACACCCGCGGATCAGTGATATGAGCAGCCAGGAGTTTCCCTTTGGCAACGACCTGTCCAAGCCCGATGACTGGCTCGGTCTTTCGAGCACGAAATCCGAGAGATGGCAGATATCCTACGAAGGCAGTCTGACATTTGCATGCGGCTACCATAGCTTCATCTTTCTTGGCTTGGACAGCTTGGCCATCAGTCTGGTGACCATCTACAACTGTGGTCCGAGCCTCAGCGTGCCGATCGGCAAAGTGTTCAAGAGCACGGGAGGGACGTCCCGCGGCGCGCTCGATCTCGAAAGCGCGAATGAAAAGGTCGGAAACTCCAAGAAAATAAACGACGCCATCAACACGGACCGGGAGCAGCGCAACGTCACTACGGGGATGGCGCTTTACGAGCGTATGAAGCGGGGCATCCCTCAAGTAATTTTTGCTGCCAAGCCTTTTTCGTTCGATGATCTAGCGGGGATGCCGGGAGGCATCGTTGGCGCTGAAATCGAAATCGGCGCCGCCGCGGGTTTGTATCGCATCGACGGTTATGACGGCTTGAAGGGCGGAATGACTAGCGACTATTTCTTTTCCGCAACGGTTGCCAATGCCGGGACTGGCCTTGTATCAGCGGGCGTGGGAGTTTCCGCGGGAGTATGGAGCGTCGAAGGTTCACACAATCTTTATTGGGAGCTTTCAACCGGCTCACGGGCACGTTGCTCGGTGGAGAACACTTCCCCTAGCTATGATCAGCCGTACCGGCAGATTCCAAACCTGAATCCGTATCTGCAGTCCTTGCCGCCGGCAGGGTGCTCTTTGAACGAAACCCACTTCAATCCAATGAAGACACTCCAACGAGGCTATCCATGATGGCTTGGCAAGATCGGCGTGTACGGGCGGCCCCTATCTGCTATGCCATCCACGGAAGACAGGTACCGCTTTCCGCGACTGCGGAGCCGATGACATGAGCGACACAGACTTTCCGTTCGGCAACGACCTGATGAGGCCCGAGGATTGGGTGGGCACCATGGGCGCCAAATCCAGGCGCTGGCTCATTTCGTACGAGGGTAGCCTAGCCGTCGTGTGCGGCTATCACAGCTTCATTTTTCTCGGCCTCGACAGTATGGCCATCAGCGTGGTGAACATCCTGAATTGCGGCGTCACCGTCAGCGCCCCCATTGGCAAGATATTCAAGGCAGTGGGCGGCTCCGCCAGGGATGCCCTGGCCTTCGAAAAGGTGAACGACCTTGCCGGAGACGCCAAGCAGATCGACGATGCTGTCACCATGGAAAGAGAGCAAGCCGGGGCAAACAGCGGCATGGCGCTCTACGAGCGCATGAAGAAGGCTATTCCTCAGTTGGTATACGCAACCAAACCCTTTTCTTTCGATGATCTGGCCGGCATGCCCGGCGGCATTGCTGGCGCCGAGATCGAAGCCGTCGGCGCTGCCGGGATCTATCGGATCGAGGGCTACAACGGCGTGAAGGGCGGATTCACGAGCGATTTCATCTTCCAGGCCACGATTGCCAATACCGGAACGGGATTGGTGGCAGGCGGCCTGGGAGTATCGGCAGGCGTCTGGAGCGTCGAAGGCCCCAAGAACCTGTATTGGGAATTGGCTGCCCGCTCCCGTGCGCGCTGCGTCGTTGAGAACAGCGCACCGAGCTACGACCAGCCCTATCGGCAGATTCCCAATCTGCACCCCTATCTGCAGGGCCTGCCGCCCGCGGGCTGCAAGATCGAAGACACCCATTTCAATCCTGCACGCCTGATGCAGCAACCGATCCCGTAACCCGATGAATACTCAGCAAGCAGTGGATCCCAGCAAGCCGGCCCTGGCCGGCGCCATCCTGTCCCAGGGTGGCCAAAGCATGCCGGACCTCTGGCGCATTCAGCACTCGAATGCCAATCTGTTTGCCCGCTTCGCCAGGACGTCGCCCCCGCAGCGGGCAGCGGGCGTTTCCGCGCTGATCGGCGAAGGAGAAATATCGATCCGCCGCGAACTGCAATCCATCCCCGCCGCGTCCTGGGCCAGCCTGTGCGCGGCAGCCGGCTGGACGCACGTCGGGGCGGCGTCGCTGTCCTGGTGCGACGGCGCCAGCGACGAACAGGTATGGCAAGCCTGGACCGAGGCCACGCCCTCGGTGCCCAAGGAGGATGCCTTCTTCATTGCCGCCCGATCGATGAACCCGGTGTTCCTGTTCGAAGACCAGACCCTGTCATCTGTCGTGCCTCACCTGCTGGCGGACAGGATGAAGGTGTACGTGACATTGGCGGCGCGCCCGGAGCAGGTGACGGTCGACTGCACGCCAGCGGCGCTGCACGCCCTGCCCAAGGACTTCCAGCAATTCCTGTCCCATCCCGAAATCAAGCTCATCCAGACGGACGGCCGGCGCTGAGCGCCAGGCCCGCTTACCGTCCCACCCGCTCGGAGACATCGACCCCATGCCAGCCGCCGCCCGCCTCGACGATCAAGCCTCCGATCACGATGGCGCACCGCCGACGCCGTGCATCGGCGCCTCGCCCGACGTCAGCATTGACGGCAAGCCCGCGGTGCGCGAGGGCGATCCCTTCGCCTCGCATGCCCGGCCGAACGAGCCCGACCACGCGCGGGCGCTGGCCACGGGCTCCCGCTCGGTGTTCATCAACGGCAAGGCCGCCGGCAGGATGGGCGACCCCATCTCGTGCGGCGGCCAGATCGCCGAAGGCTCCGGGACGGTCTTCATCGGCGGCTGAGCGCTCGATATCGGCCCGGCTGCGGCGCGACGGCGCAGGTCGTCGGGCATGCAGGGAAGCAGGCCCCAAAACGACTGCGGCGGACTTCGATGAAGTCCGCCGCGGTGTCATGGCGCGCCGGGCGCGCCATGGAATCGGTATTGCTTGCGTCGCTTATTGCAGCGCGATTTCCACGTCCACGCCAGCCGGCAGGTCCAGGCGCATCAGGGCGTCGACCGTCTTGTCGGTCGGATCGACGATGTCCATCAAGCGCTGGTGCGTGCGGATCTCGAACTGGTCGCGCGACGTCTTGTTGACGTGCGGCGAACGCAGCACGTCATAGCGACGGATGCGGGTGGGCAGCGGCACCGGGCCACGGACCACGGCGCCGGTGCGCTTGGCGGTGTCGACGATCTCGGCGGCGGATTGATCGATCAGCTTGTAATCGAAAGCCTTCAAGCGGATACGGATCTTCTGGTTTTTCATGGCGATTCCTAAAGAACGAATGTTGCGGCGATTCGGGGCGGCAAGATTACCACCCCGGAAGAATTGCTGCCGCCCGTTCCATCGGAACGGGCGGCCTCAAGGGGTATTACTTGAGGATCTTGGCGACGACGCCGGCGCCGACGGTACGGCCGCCTTCACGGATGGCGAAGCGCAGGCCTTCTTCCATGGCGATGGGGGCCAGCAGCTTGACGGTCATCGTCACGTTGTCGCCCGGCAGCACCATTTCCTTGTCGGCCGGCAGGTCGATCGTGCCCGTCACGTCCGTCGTGCGGAAGTAGAACTGGGGACGATAGCCGTTGAAGAACGGGGTGTGACGGCCGCCTTCTTCCTTGGACAGGATGTACACCTCGGACGTGAAGTCCGTGTGCGGGGTGATCGAGCCCGGCTTGGACAGCACCTGGCCGCGTTCGACGTCTTCGCGCTTGGTGCCGCGCAGCAGGATGCCGACGTTGTCGCCTGCCTGGCCCTGGTCCAGCAGCTTGCGGAACATTTCCACGCCCGTGCAGGTCGTCTTGACCGTCGGCTTGATACCGACGATTTCGATTTCCTCGCCGACCTTGACCACGCCGCGCTCGATACGGCCGGTCACCACCGTGCCGCGACCCGAGATCGAGAACACGTCTTCGACGGGCATCAGGAACGCGCCGTCAACCGCGCGCTCGGGCGTCGGGATGTACGTGTCCAGCGCCTGGGCCAGCGCCATGATGGCCTGCTCGCCCAGCTCGCCCTTGTCGCCTTCGAGCGCCAGCTTGGCCGAACCCTTGACGATCGGGGTGTCGTCGCCCGGGAAGTCGTACTTCGACAGCAGTTCGCGAACTTCCATTTCCACCAGTTCGAGCAGCTCGGCGTCGTCCACCATGTCGGCCTTGTTCAGGAAGACGATGATGTACGGCACGCCCACCTGGCGGCTCAGCAGGATGTGCTCACGCGTCTGCGGCATCGGGCCGTCAGCGGCCGACACCACCAGGATCGCGCCGTCCATCTGCGCGGCGCCCGTGATCATGTTCTTCACGTAGTCCGCGTGGCCCGGGCAGTCAACGTGCGCGTAGTGGCGCGTTTCCGTTTCGTACTCGACGTGGGCCGTGTTGATCGTGATGCCGCGCGCCTTTTCCTCGGGAGCAGCGTCGATCTGGTCGTAGCCCTTGGCTTCGCCGCCGAACTTCGTCGACAGAACCGTCGTGATCGCTGCCGTCAGGGTCGTCTTGCCGTGGTCAACGTGGCCAATGGTACCCACGTTCACGTGGGGCTTGGTACGTTCGAATTTGCCTTTTGCCATGATCTATATCCTTCTGGATTGCAAGGAGATTTGGAATATTTGGGGTGCCGCGTCCTTCGGATGAAGGACGCGGCGGTTTCATTACTTGGCCCGAGCGGCGATGACTTCGTCAGCGACGTTCTTGGGAGCTTCAGCGTAGTGCTTGAATTCCATCGTGTACGTGGCACGGCCTTGCGTTTGCGAACGCAGGCTGGTCGCGTAACCGAACATCTCGGCCAGGGGGACTTCGGCCTTGATGACCTTGCCGCCACCCATGATGTCGTCCATGCCCTGCACCATACCGCGGCGGGACGACAGGTCGCCCATCACGGTACCGGCGTAGTCTTCCGGCGTTTCCACTTCAACGGCCATCATGGGCTCGAGCAGCACGGGGCTGGCCTTGCGCATGCCGTCCTTGAAGGCCATCGAGCCGGCCATCTTGAACGCGTTTTCGTTCGAGTCGACGTCGTGGTACGAACCGAAGAACAGCGTGACCTTCACGTCCACCACCGGGTAGCCGGCCAGGATGCCCGAGGGCAGCGTTTCCTGGATACCCTTGTCCACCGCGGGGATGTATTCGCGAGGAACCACACCGCCCTTGATGGCGTCGACGAATTCGTAGCCGCCGCCCGGGGGCAGGGGCTCGACCTTCAGAACGACGTGACCGTACTGGCCGCGACCGCCCGACTGCTTGACGAACTTGCCTTCGATTTCCTCGCAGACCTTGCGGATCGTTTCGCGGTAGGCAACCTGGGGCTTGCCCACGTTGGCTTCCACGCCGAATTCGCGCTTCATGCGGTCAACCAGGATTTCCAGGTGCAGCTCGCCCATGCCCGAGATGATGGTCTGGCCGGATTCTTCGTCGCTGCGAACGCGGAACGACGGGTCTTCCTGCGCCAGGCGCGACAGCGCCAGGCCCATCTTCTCCTGGTCGGCCTTCGACTTGGGTTCGACGGCCTGCGAAATCACGGGCTCGGGGAACTCCATGCGCTCCAGCGTGACCGGCGAGTCGACATCGCACAGCGTCTCGCCGGTGATGACGTCCTTCAGGCCCACGACGGCGGCGATGTCGCCGGCCAGAACTTCCTTGATTTCCTCGCGGTTGTTCGCGTGCATCTGCAGAATGCGGCCGATACGTTCCTTCTTGCCCTTGATGGGGTTCAGGATCGTGTCGCCCGACTTCAGCGTGCCCGAGTAGACGCGCACGAAGGTCAGCTGGCCCACGAACGGATCGCTCATCAGCTTGAACGCCAGCGCCGAGAACTTCTCGTTGTCGTCGGCCTTGCGGGTGACTTCCTTGCCATCGTCGTCGATGCCGTCGACCGGCGGAATGTCGATCGGCGAGGGCAGGTAGTCGATGACGGCGTCGAGCATGCGCTGCACGCCCTTGTTCTTGAAGGCGGTGCCGCACAGCATCGGCTGGATTTCGCCGGCGATCGTGCGCTGGCGGATGGCCAGGTTGATCTCGGCTTCTTCCAGGCTGCCCGTTTCGAGGTACTTGTTCATCAGTTCCTCGGACGACTCGGCAGCCGCCTCGACCAGCTTTTCACGCCATTCGGCGGCGGCGCCTTCCAGTTCGGCCGGAATGTCGACGTAGTCGAACTTCGTGCCCTGGCTGGCTTCGTCCCACAGGATGGCCTTCATCTTGATCAGGTCGACCACGCCGGCGAACGTATCTTCGGCGCCGATCGGGATCACGATGGGCACGGGGTTGGCGCGCAGGCGAACCTTCAGCTGGTCATAGACCTTGAAGAAGTTGGCGCCGGTGCGGTCCATCTTGTTGACGAAGGCCAGGCGCGGCACGCCGTACTTGTTGGCCTGGCGCCAGACGGTTTCCGACTGGGGCTGAACGCCGCCCACCGCGCAGTACACCATGCAGGCGCCGTCGAGCACGCGCATGGAACGTTCCACCTCGATGGTGAAGTCCACGTGGCCCGGGGTGTCGATGATGTTGATGCGGTGCTCGGGATAGTTACCAGCCATGCCGCGCCAGAACGCCGTCGTTGCTGCCGACGTGATGGTGATGCCGCGCTCTTGCTCTTGCTCCATCCAGTCCATCGTGGCTGCGCCGTCGTGGACTTCGCCAATCTTGTGATTGACGCCGGTGTAGAACAGGATGCGTTCGGTAGTGGTGGTCTTCCCTGCATCGATGTGCGCAGAGATACCAATGTTGCGATAGCGCTCGATCGGGGTTTTGCGGGCCATGGTGGATTAGTCCAGTTGATTTACCAGCGGAAATGGCTGAAGGCCTTGTTGGCCTCGGCCATCTTGTGCGTGTCTTCGCGCTTCTTCATCGCGGCGCCACGCCCTTCAGATGCGTCGATGAGCTCGCCGGCCAGGCGCAGGTCCATCGACTTTTCGCCGCGCTTCTTCGCGGCTTCACGCAGCCAACGCATGGCCAGGGCCAGACGGCGCACGGGGCGCACTTCGACCGGGACCTGGTAGTTGGCACCACCCACGCGACGGCTCTTGACCTCGACGATGGGCTTGATGTTGTTGATGGCCAGAGAGAAGACTTCCAGTGGCTCTTTGCCAGTCTTGCTCTGAACCTGGTCGAGGGCGCCGTAAATGATGCGTTCTGCGACGGCCTTCTTGCCATCCAGCATGACGACGTTCATGAACTTGGCGAGCTCGACGCTGCCGAACTTGGGATCGGGCAGGATCTCGCGCTTGGGTACTTCGCGACGACGGGGCATTTCTTGCTTCCTTGTGTCTGTTCAGTTGAACCGTGCTTCTTTACACGGCCATGGCCGTCCATTCAGACGACCCCTTACGTTCCGCGCCTCCCGGCATCGGGCCGGCACGTTTGCACTATCCAATCAACGGCTTGCCGCTGCCTGGACTACTGCGGATACTGCTTCAGGCCTTCTTCGGGCGCTTGGCACCGTACTTCGAACGGGCCTGCTTACGGTCCTTGACGCCTTGCAGGTCGAGGGAACCGCGCACGATGTGATAACGCACACCGGGCAAGTCCTTCACACGGCCGCCGCGCACCAGGACCACCGAGTGCTCTTGCAGGTTGTGGCCTTCACCGCCGATGTACGAAATGACTTCGTAGCCGTTGGTCAGGCGAACCTTGGCGACCTTGCGCAGAGCCGAGTTCGGCTTCTTCGGGGTGGTGGTGTAGACGCGCGTGCAGACGCCGCGGCGCTGCGGGCAGTTTTCGAGCGCAGGGCTCTTGCTCTTGATGATGCTGACTTCGCGCGGCTTGCGCACGAGTTGGCTGATGGTAGGCATGACCTTTGAAATCCCTTTTACGTACCACTGGAAGTACTTTGGAGTACTGGCGACTCCTCCGGCGCCGGATGCCGTGGCGCTGGATGGAGGCAGTTCACACTAGACGCCAAACCGCCTCGAACGTCGCATACGTAAAAGAGCGGGTCTTGCGGGTTTTGCATGAACTTATCTTGCACAACTAGCATGACAATTCATCTGCACGCCTGCCGTCGATTTCCGTCCCGGGTTGTGCAGCCGGGAAGTGCTTCTAGCCAGGTTTTGTTGCGCGCGGGACGTCTGAGCCGTCATTGCAAAAACCAGGGGTCTGAACCAGACATGAAACCCGAACTAGGGGTTTACCCTGATACCTGCTGGCGAGCCTTTTCGCGCAGATGAAGTAGCGAGCCCGAGAGGTTAGCTCAAAAGGGCCGAGTTGTCAAAGTTGCTGGGAAGCAACGCGGCCGGGAGGCCGCGCAGGACGAAAATCAGGGGTTGGCGAACAGGTAGCCGCTGCCGTAGACCGTGCGGATCGGCAGCGTGACGCCGGCCAGTTCGGCCTTGCGGCGCAGGCGGCTGATGATGACGTCGATGCTGCGCGCCCCGGTGGTGCGGCCGGCCTCGCCTTCGCTGGCCAGTTGGGCGGCCAGGTCGGCGCGGCCGATCGAGCGGCCGGACAGGTCCAGCAGCGCGCGCACGATCAGACGCTCATTCGCGGACAGCGACAGATGCACGCCAGCGGGCGCGATCAGCGTCCAGTCCTGGTCGCGCAATTCCCAGCGGCCGGTATCGGTGGGGGGGCCCGGTTCGGCGTGGGCGCCGATCGTGGGCAGCAGCCGGCGCGCCAGGGCGACCGTCACACAGGCCAGCTCGCGCTCGTCGACGGGCGACGGCAGGCAGGCGTCGGCGCCGCTTTGCAGGCAGCGCAGCCTGGCTTCCAATGTCAGTTGGGCGCCCGTGACGACGATGCCCAGATCCGCCGCGCCGCGCAGGCGCGTGATGACGGCATATCCAAGCTCACCCAGTTCGGAGAGATCCAGCACGACGATGTGGCAGTCGACCTCTTCCAGCAGGCCGAACAGTTCCAGCGGCGTCGTGCAGCCGCGAGCGACGACGCCGGCCTGCCCCATTGCCGCCAGCGAGCGCTCGCGGTAGGTGTCGTCCGTGGTCATGATCAGAATGCTGAGTTGCTTCATCGTGATCTCGCTGAGTCCGCATGCATCGGTTGCCATGTTGGTCGATGCGATTCCTGTACAACGTAATTGACACAGTGTGGCTGGTCGTTGCGTGATACATCCAGTCAAAATCCGTTAACTTTGCAATGATTGACATTTGTATCGCTTGGGGGGTTTTGTGAGCGGGTGCTTGCGTTATCATCCGCCAAGCATGCGAATCGCTGCGGCGAATTCGACCTCTTCCCTCGCCCCGACCAAAGCGCAAAACCGATGAAGATCGCGTCGCTCGAGGACGATCTCGACCAGGCTCGTCACATCCAACAGACCCTCCGGGGCGCCGGGTACGAATGCGACAGCTTCCAGCTCAGTCTCGACCTGCTGGCGGCGCTGCGCACCACTGCATACGACCTGGTGGTACTTGACTGGCAACTGCCCGACATGGACGGCGACGAAGTCGTGCGCCAGTTGCGCAGCAATTTCGGGTTCGCCATTCCCATCATCTTCGTGACCAGCCGCAATCAGGAAGAAGACCTGGTGCGCGGCCTGCAGGCTGGCGCGGATGACTACATCCCCAAGCCCCTGCGGCCGGCCGAGCTGCTGGCGCGCGTGGCCGCGCTGCTGCGCCGGTCCCAGCCCGCCACGCCCGCGCATGCCGCGTTCACCGTCGCGGCCTACCGCATCGATCCCGGCGAGCGCAGCGTGCAGCTGGATGGCAACAGGATCGTGCTGGCGCCCAAGGAATACGAACTGGCGCTGCTGTTCTTCCGCAACCTGGGCAGGCTGCTTTCACGCGACGTACTGGCGGAACGCGTCTGGAACCGCGAGATCCCCGCGACGTCGCGCACGCTGGACACGCATCTGTCCAACATCCGGCAGAAGCTGCAGTTGCGCCCCCAGCACGGGGTGCGGCTGACGTCATCGTATGCCCTGGGCTACCGCCTCGACCTGGTCGCCCTAGAGGACGCCGGCGCCACGGTCGACGCCTGACCCGGCCCACGCTCGAACCAGGAGTCCTTCCGATCGTGTGCCAGCCCCCCGCCTCCGTCGTCCCCGCAGCGGCCTGCCCGGCCTGTTGCGCCGGCGCGGTCACGCCAGCGGCCTGGTAACCCATGCTCGGCGGCCCTCCCCGTCGGCGGCTCGGCATCCACTCCGCCCCCCTGCTGATCGGCTTCCTGACGCTGGTCGCGGCCTTGCTGGGCTCGATGAACGGCCTGGGCCGCTTCGACCAGGCGTTCTACGACCGCGCGGTGATCGCCGCCGAACGCCCCGCTTCCGATGACGTCCTGCTGGTCACGGTGGACGGCCAGACGGTGGAGGCACTGGGCCGCGGCCCCTGGAGCCGCGCGGTGCATGCCGCCCTGCTCGGCCGACTGCAGAACGCGCGCGCGGTGGGTCTCGATTTCCGCCTCAACGAACATGACGCCATCGATCCGGACGGCGACGCCGCCTTGGCTGAAGCCCTCCGCGCCAACGGGCGCGTCGTGCTGCCCGTGGCATTGAACCCGCTGCCACGGCCTTCTTCGCTCGAACCGGCCTTGCCGCAGTTGGCCAGCGCGGCGGCGGCCCTGGGCTTCACCAACGTCCCCCCCGATAGCGACGGCGTCATCCGCCAGGCGGTCTGGCGCGCCACGCTGAACGAACGGAACTGGCAGCACATGGCGCTGGCCATGCTGCAGGCCGGCGGCGAAGCCGGTCTGGCCCAGGCACTGACGCGCCGGCTGGGCGATTCAGGAGAGGGCGGCATCCCCTACAGCGGCCCACCGGGCCACCTGCGCACTGTCTCGTACCTCCAGGTGTTGCAGGGACGCGTGCCCGCGGCCTGGATCGAGGACCGGTACGTGCTGGTGGGCCGCGGCGTCACGGCGGGCGGCGATGCCTATCGCACCCCCGGCTCCACGCCCGGCAACGGCATGTCCAGCGTGGAACTGGTGGGCAACATGCTGCAGGCGGCCCGCCAGGACCTCGTGATCCAGCCCGCCGCCACCTGGCTCAATGCGCTGGCGTGCGCGCTGCCCGTGCTGCTGCTGGGCCTGGCGCTGCGTCATCTGCCGCCGCGCGGCGCCCTGCTCCTGACGGGGCTGATGCTGGTGCTGGTGCTGGCGGGCGCGTTCCTGATGCTGCGCTACCTGCAGGTCTGGTTCGCCCCATCGGCCGCGCTGCTGGGGCTGGCGCTGAGCTATCCGCTCTGGAGCTGGCGCGGCCAGGAAGCCGTGCTGCGCCACATGGATTACGAGCTCAAGCGCTTGCGGCAGGAGTACCCGCCCATCATGGGCGAATCGCGCCAACTGGCGCTGGGCGCCAACTGGTCCGTGGAAGACCGGTTGGACGAGCTGCGCCAGGCCCTGACGCGCGTGCGCAACCTGCGGCGCTTCCTGGCCGACAGCCTGGACGGCATTCCCGACGCGACGATGGTGTTCGACGCCGGCGGCCGACTGCAGTTCTGCAACCGCGCCGCGCTGGATTACTTCCGCGGCCTGGGCGTGCGCGCGCCGCGCAATGGCCAGCCGGCGGCATGGCTGATGGAGAAGATCGTGGCCGACGCCACGGCGCGCAGCGAGATCAACCGGGCGTTGCATGACCTGCATCCCGATGAGCGCGAGGCCCCCTGGAGCCTCGACCAGGAAGTGCGCGACTACGCCGGCCGCAGCTTCATCGTGAAATGCGCGCCGATCCGCAATGACGAGGACGCGTTCGCCGGCAGCGTCGTCACGCTGAGCAACATCACCGAAATCCGGGCCGCCGAGCGCAAGCGCGAGGAGACACTGCGCTTCGTGTCGCACGACATGCGCGCGCCACAGAACTCCATCCTGGCGCTGGTCGACCTCAGCCGCGGCCTGGCGCAATCGCCGCAAGGAAAAGAGGCCTGGTCCCGCGTGGAACAACAGGCGCATCGCACGCTGCGCCTGGTCGACGATTTCGTGCATCTGACGCGCGCCGAATCCTTGAAGATCGGCGATACACGCGTGGACCTGACCGCGCTCGTCCTGGATGCGATGGACGACGTATGGGCGCTGGCGCAGGCGCGCGGCATCGCACTTGAGCCGCAGGAAATGCCGCAGGCCTTCGTGCGCGGCGATCATGCCCTGCTGCGGCGTGCGCTGAACAATCTGCTGGACAACGCCATCAAGTACACGCTCGTCGGCGGCCACGTCAGCACGGCGCTCTACGCCGATGGCGCCCATTGGGTCGTCGCGGTCACCGATGACGGCGTGGGCATCGCTGCCGAAGACGTCTCGCAACTGTTCCAGGCCTTCTCACGGGTGGGTGCGACGCGTTCGGACACGGGCGGCGCCGGATTGGGCCTGGCTTTCGTGCATACCGTAGCCACGCGCCATGGCGGCGGCGTGCAAGTCTCCAGCCGCAGCGGCGCGGGTTCGACGTTCACCCTGAGCCTGCCCGCCGACATGGCGGACGACGAAGACGAGAGCCCTTGCGCGCAATAGGCGCGCCACGGGGCTCGCAGCCGTTCAGTCGAAGCTGTACGACAGCACCGATTGGCGCCCTTCCTTCACCGTCAGCGTGCCCCGGTAAGGCGGCAGATTGGCGTTGCGCACCACGACGCTGTACTGGCCTGGCGCCAGCCGGATCTCCTTCAGCGGTGGGCTGACGCCACGCCGCACGCCATTGACCCACAGTTCGCCCCAGGGATGGATGTTGACGCGAACACGTACCCACGGCGCCGGCGAGGCGATGGGTGGCGCGGGCGGTTCGGTGGCCTCGGACTCCTCCGGCTTGCCCTCTTCGTCGTCCCTGCCTGCATCGGACTGGGCGGCCGGCCCGTCCTCGGTGCGGGTCTCCGCGTCGAGGGCGCGGGCAGACAGTGTCGCCAGGCCCGGCGGCTCGGGAGGATCTCCGTCTTCGGCCGCGGGCGTGGCCGGGCTCGCGCCGCCCGCGCGAGGACTGCCGCGCATCGGATCGACGCTTTGGGGAGTGCCCGGCGGCGAGACTTCCGAGCGCGTGATGATGAGGCTGCCGGGCGGCGCGGCAAACCGGTTCCACCAGTACACTCCGACGCCTGCCCCTACCGTCAGCACCAGCACGATCAGCAGGAACGTGCGCCATCCGGCACGGGCGGGCTCCGGCTGCACGACCGCGGGTGGCGCGGGCGGCGGCATGGGCAGCGGCGGTTCGGCGGCGCTGGTCAGCAGCGTGGCCGGGATGTCCATCTGCTGGGCGAACTCTTCCAGCGTCTGGGGACGGTTGCGCGGATCGACGGACAGGGCCACATCGAGCGCGCGCAGGAAGCCCGTGTCGTACTTGGCGAGATCGCGCTGCGCCAAGGGGCGGTATGTGTCCTCGTCCAGGCGCTCGGACGCCGGCGGCGGACGCATGCCCGTGACCAGCGAGTGCGCCACGGCGGCCAGGGCATAGACATCGGTCCACGGCCCGCGCGGCCACTGCGGACCCGTGGCATAGAGCTCGGGCGGCGCGTAGCCGGGTTCGGGCACGCCGGAAGGCGGCTCGGCGATGTAGGGCGGCCCGCTGACGGTCATCAGATGGGCCCGGCCGGTCTCGTCCAGGCCGACCGAATGCATGCTGATGTCGGCGCGTATCAGGCCTTGATTGTGCAGCGCCTGCAAAGGCGCGACGAGTTCGGCCAGCACCCGCTTGATGCGGGATTGCGGGACTCCGCCGGCCGTGGTGGCGGCAATGGCGCTGAGTGGGCGATACGCCAGGGGCGCCGCACCGGCGAAGGGATTGCGCTGCGTGGAATAACCGGCAGTAGCAGACATGAGCGTGAATATCTGGCAACAGGGGCCGCGGCGGCCACTTCGGGCGAACCACCGCGGGCATGCATTACGGATACACCAGCCGGACATCCTGGCCGATCGGGATGCCTCCTCGAAGCGGGAAGAATATACCAACCGGGCCAATCCGCTGGTAAGCAAACATCAACGCTTGGAAGCATTCGACACGAACCCGGCCGGCATGGCCGCCAAGCGTGCGAACCCGCCACGACCCTCCGCGGATTCGCAGATCCGCCACCATCGGCGCACCAGTGAAAAGGGCTGCCGATTCGCATCGGCAGCCCTTTTCAGGACGCCCGACCCCATGCGGGATCGGACGGTACGTGGCAGCGTGCCCCAGGCTTACTCGGCGTTGCCCGCGGCGTCATCCGGAGACGGCACGTCGGACTCGGCACCGACCGTGACCGGCGCTTCCTCGAACGGGTTGGCTTGCTGGCGGGCGGCTTCGCGTTCCGCGGCCTCCAGCGACTCCTTGTCCTTGCGGGCAAGGTGATAGGCCAGACCGGTACCGGCCGGGATCAGACGGCCGACGATGACGTTTTCCTTCAGGCCACGCAGGTCGTCGCGCTTGCCCATGATGGCGGCTTCGGTCAGCACGCGCGTCGTTTCCTGGAACGATGCGGCAGAGATGAACGAGTCGGTCGACAGCGAGGCCTTGGTAATGCCCAGCAGCACGTTCTCGTAGATCGCGGGACGCTTGTTCTCGGCCAGCACGCGGTCGTTCTCGTTCAGCAGTTCCGAACGCTCGACCTGTTCGCCGGGGATGAACTCGGCATCGCCCGGATCGACGATATGCACACGGCGCAGCATCTGGCGCACGATCACTTCGATGTGCTTGTCGTTGATCTTCACGCCCTGCAGGCGGTAGACGTCCTGCACTTCGTCGACGATGTACGTCGCCAGCTTCTCGATGCCCTGCAGGCGCAGGATGTCGTGGGGATCGGCCGGGCCGTCCACGATCATTTCGCCCTTGTTCACCACCTGGCCGTCGTGCACCAGCACCTGCTTTTCCTTCGGGATCAGGAACTCGTGGCTCACGCCTTCCAGGTCGGTGATGACCAGGCGCTGCTTGCCCTTGGTGTCCTTGCCGAACGAGACCGTGCCGGTGACCTCCGCCAGCATGCCGGCATCCTTCGGGGAACGGGCCTCGAACAGCTCGGCCACGCGCGGCAGACCGCCGGTGATGTCGCGGGTCTTCTGCGATTCCTGCGGGATACGCGCCAGGATCTCGCCGACCGACACCTGCTGCGCGTCGCGCACCGTGATCAGCGCGCCCACCGGGAACGAGATGTTCACCGAGTGATCGGTGCCGGCGATCTTGACGTCTTCGCCGGCATCGTTGACCAGCTTGATCTGCGGACGCATGGCGACCTTGCCGCCGCGCGTCTTGGGCGTGATGACCACGAGGGTCGACAGGCCGGTGACTTCGTCGACCTGCTTGGCCACGGTCGCGCCTTCCTCGATGTTCTCGAAGCGCACGGCGCCCGCGTATTCCGACACGATCGGACGGGTCAGCGGGTCCCACGTCGCCAGGCGCGCGCCGGCCTTGACGGCCTCGCCATCGCCCACCAGCACGGTCGCGCCGTACGGGATCTTGTGGCGTTCGCGTTCGCGGCCGTTGTCGTCGCTGATGACGATCTCGCCCGAACGCGAGATGGCCACGCGCTCGCCCTTGGCGTTGGTGACGTAACGCATCGTGCTGGCGAAGCCCACGTTGCCGCTGGACTTCGTTTCCACCGCGCTGGCCAGGGCCGAACGCGAAGCGGCGCCGCCGATGTGGAACGTACGCATCGTCAGCTGCGTGCCCGGTTCGCCGATCGACTGGGCGGCGATGACGCCGACCGCCTCGCCGACGTTCACGTGCACACCGCGGCCCAGGTCGCGGCCGTAGCAGTGCGAGCACAGGCCATGGCGCGTTTCGCAGGTCAGCGGCGTGCGCACCTTGACTTCGTCGATGCCCAGGCGGTCGATCACGTCGACCAGGTCTTCGTCCAGCAGGGTGCCGGCCGCGATGGCGGTTTCCTGCGTGTCCGGATTGACGATGTCGATGGCGGCCACGCGGCCCAGGATACGGTCGCGCAGCGGCTCGATGACTTCACCGCCTTCGACCAGGGCCTTCATCGAGTAACCCTGCGAGGTGCCGCAGTCGTCTTCGATGATGACCAGATCCTGCGTCACGTCGACCAGGCGGCGCGTCAGGTAACCCGAGTTCGCGGTCTTCAGTGCCGTGTCGGCCAGGCCCTTACGTGCGCCGTGGGTCGAGATGAAGTACTGAAGAACGTTCAGGCCTTCGCGGAAGTTGGCGGTAATCGGCGTCTCGATGATCGAGCCGTCCGGCTTGGCCATCAGGCCGCGCATGCCGGCCAGCTGGCGGATCTGGGCGGCGGAGCCCCGCGCGCCCGAGTCGGCCATCATGTAGATCGAGTTGAACGATTCCTGGCGCACTTCCTCGCCGTGGCGGTTCACCACGGGTTCGGTCGCCAGTTGCTCCATCATCGCCTTGCCGACCTTGTCGCCGGCCTTGCCCCAGATGTCGACCACGTTGTTGTAGCGCTCTTGCGACGTGACCAGGCCCGACGAGTACTGCTTGTCGATTTCCTTCACTTCGCGGCTGGCTTCGGCCAGGATGCCTTCCTTGGCCGACGGGATCAGCATGTCGCCCATCGCGATCGAGATGCCGCCGCGCGTGGCCAGGCGGAAGCCCGACTGCATCAGCTTGTCGGCGAAGATCACGGTGTCGCGCAGGCCGCAACGGCGGAACGACTGGTTGATCAGGCGCGAGATTTCCTTCTTCTTCAGCGCCTTGTTCAGCACCGTGAAGGGCAGGCCCTTGGGCAGGATCTCGGACAGCAGCGCGCGGCCGACCGTGGTCTCGTGGCGGCGGATCACCGGCTGCCATTCGCCCTGGTCGTCGCGTTCGTACTCGGTCAGGCGCACGGTGATGCGCGTCTGCAGTTCGACTTCGCGGTTGTCGTAGGCACGCTGCACTTCGGCGACGTCGGCGAAGAAGATGCCTTCGCCCTTGCCGTTGATGCGCTCGCGGGTCGTGTAGTACAGACCCAGCACGATATCCTGCGACGGCACGATCGACGGTTCGCCGTTGGCCGGGAACAGCACGTTGTTCGAGGCCAGCATCAGCGTGCGGGCTTCGAGCTGGGCTTCCAGCGACAGCGGCACGTGAACGGCCATCTGGTCACCGTCGAAGTCGGCGTTGAACGCCGCGCAGACCAGCGGGTGCAGCTGGATGGCCTTGCCTTCGATCAGCACGGGCTCGAACGCCTGGATGCCCAGGCGGTGCAGCGTCGGCGCGCGGTTCAGCATGACCGGGTGCTCGCGGATCACCTCTTCGAGGATGTCCCACACCACCGGTTCCTGGCTTTCCACCAGCTTCTTGGCGGCCTTGATGGTCGTGGCCAGGCCCATCATCTCCAGGCGATTGAAGATGAACGGCTTGAACAGTTCCAGGGCCATCAGCTTGGGCAGGCCGCACTGGTGCAGCTTGAGCTGCGGACCCACCACGATGACCGAACGGCCCGAGTAGTCGACGCGCTTGCCCAGCAGGTTCTGGCGGAAGCGGCCGCTCTTGCCCTTGATCATGTCGGCCAGCGACTTCAGCTGGCGCTTGTTGGCGCCCGTCATGGCCTTGCCACGGCGGCCGTTGTCCAGCAGCGAGTCGACGGCTTCCTGCAGCATGCGCTTTTCGTTGCGCAGGATGATCTCGGGGGCCTTCAGCTCCAGCAGGCGCTTGAGGCGGTTGTTGCGGTTGATGACGCGGCGGTACAGGTCGTTCAGGTCGGAGGTCGCGAAGCGGCCGCCGTCCAGCGGCACCAGCGGACGCAGGTCCGGCGGCAGCACGGGCAGCACTTCCATGACCATCCACTCGGCCTTGATGCCGGACTTCTGGAAGCCTTCCAGCACCTTCAGGCGCTTGGAGATCTTCTTGATCTTGGCTTCCGAGCTGGTGGCCTTGAGTTCGGCGCGCAGCGTCTCGACTTCGCGGTCGATGTCGATGGTGCGCAGCAGTTCGCGCACGGCTTCCGCACCCATCAGGGCGCTGAAGTCGTCGCCGTACTCTTCGGTCTTGGCCAGGAAGTCGTCATCGGACATGATCTGGCCGCGCTTGAGCGGCGTCATGCCGGGTTCGATCACGCACCAGGCTTCGAAGTACAGCACGCGTTCGATGTCGCGCAGCGTCATGTCCAGGACCATGCCCAGGCGCGAGGGCAGGCTCTTCAGGAACCAGATGTGCGCGACGGGGCTGGCCAGCTCGATGTGGCCCATGCGCTCGCGGCGCACCTTGGCCACCGTGACTTCGACGCCGCACTTTTCGCAGATCACGCCACGATGCTTCAGGCGCTTGTACTTGCCGCACAGGCACTCGTAGTCCTTGATCGGCCCGAAGATCTTGGCGCAGAACAGGCCGTCGCGCTCGGGCTTGAAGGTACGGTAGTTGATCGTCTCGGGCTTGCGGACTTCGCCGAAAGACCACGAACGGATTTTCTCGGGCGAGGCGATGCCGATCTTGATGGCATCGAACTGCTCGTCTTGAGAGACTTGCTTGAAGAGGTCGAGTAGCGCTTTCATCAGTTACGCTCCAAATCCATGTCCAGGGCCAGCGATCGGATTTCCTTGACCAGCACGTTGAACGATTCCGGCATGCCGGCGTCGATGACGTGATCGCCCTTGACGATGTTTTCGTAAACCTTGGTACGGCCGGTGATGTCGTCGGACTTCACCGTCAGCATTTCCTGCAGCGTATACGACGCGCCATAGGCTTCCAGGGCCCACACTTCCATTTCCCCGAAACGCTGGCCGCCGAACTGCGCCTTGCCGCCCAGCGGTTGCTGGGTGACCAGCGAGTACGGGCCGGTCGAGCGCGCGTGCATCTTGTCGTCGACCAGGTGGTGCAGCTTCAGGTAGTGCATGTAGCCGATGGTGACCGGACGCTCGAACTGCTCGCCGGTACGGCCGTCGAACAGCCATGCCTGCGTGCGCGACGGGGTCAGCTGCATGCGGCGGGCCACCTCGTCGGGGTACGCCAGTTCCAGCATCTTGGTGATTTCTTCCTCGGTGGCGCCGTCGAAGACGGGCGTTGCCAGCGGCACGCCGTTCTTCAGGTTGCGCGCCATTTCGAGGATTTCATCGTCGGACAGCTCTTCCAGGCGGGCGCCGGAGCCGGTCGTGTTGTAGACCTTCTCCAGGTAGCCGCGCACGTTCTTGACCTGCGCGGTGCGCTCGTCGCGGAACATGTCGGCGATACGATGGCCCACGCCCTTGGCTGCCCAGCCCAGGTGCACTTCCAGAACCTGGCCGACGTTCATCCGCGACGGCACGCCCAGCGGGTTCAGCACGATGTCGGCGGGGGTACCGTCGGCCATGTGCGGCATGTCTTCCACCGGAGTGATGCGCGAGACCACGCCCTTGTTGCCGTGACGCCCGGCCATCTTGTCGCCAGGCTGCAGACGACGCTTCACGGCCAGGTAGACCTTGATCATCTTCAGCACGCCCGGGGGCAGTTCGTCGCCCTGCGTCAGCTTCTTGCGCTTCTCCTCGAAGGCCAGGTCGAACTGGTGGCGCTTCTGCTCCAGCGATTCCTTGGCTTGTTCGAGGACGACCGCGTGCTGCTCGTCGGACAGGCGGATGTCGAACCACTGCCAGCGGTCCAGATCGACCAGGTATTCCTTGGTGATCGTGGCGCCCTTGGCCAGCTTGCGCGGGCCGCCGTTGACGGCCTTGCCGACCAGCATCTTCTCGATACGGTCGAACTGGTCGTTTTCAACGATGCGCAGCTGGTCGTTCAGGTCCTGGCGGTAGCGGCGCAGTTCATCGTCGATGATGGACTGGGCACGCTTGTCGCGCACGATGCCTTCACGCGTGAACACCTGCACGTCGATGACGGTGCCGACCATGCCCGAGGGCACGCGCAGCGAGGTGTCCTTCACGTCGGAAGCCTTCTCGCCGAAGATGGCGCGCAGCAGCTTCTCTTCCGGCGTCAGCTGGGTCTCGCCCTTGGGCGTGACCTTGCCGACCAGCACGTCGTCGGCGCCGACTTCGGCGCCGATGTAGACGATGCCCGAGTCGTCCAGGCGGTTGAGCTGGGTCTCGGCCAGGTTGCTGATGTCGCGCGTGATCTCTTCCGGTCCGAGCTTCGTGTCACGGGCGACGACCGTCAGTTCCTCGATGTGGATCGAGGTGTAGCGGTCATCGGCCACGACGCGTTCCGAGATCAGGATCGAGTCTTCGAAGTTGTAGCCGTTCCAGGGCATGAACGCGATCAGCATGTTCTGGCCCAGTGCCAGTTCGCCCAGATCGGTCGATGCGCCGTCGGCCAGCACGTCACCCTTGGCGACCAGGTCGCCGCGGGCGACGATGGGACGCTGGTTGATGTTCGTGTTCTGGTTGGAACGGGTGTACTTGATGAGGTTGTAGATGTCCACGCCCACTTCACCGGCGACGTTCTCGTCGTCGTTGACGCGGATCACCACGCGCTCGGCGTCGACGTGGTCGACGATGCCGCCACGCAGGGCCTGCACGGTGGTGCCGGAGTCGACCGCCACGGTGCGCTCGACGCCCGTGCCGACCAGCGGCTTCTCGGGACGCAGGCACGGCACGGCCTGGCGCTGCATGTTGGCGCCCATCAGTGCGCGGTTCGCGTCGTCGTGCTCCAGGAACGGAATCAGCGAGGCCGCGACCGACACGATCTGCGACGGCGCCACGTCCATGTAGTGCACGTTGGCCGGCGAGGTCAGCATGGTTTCGCCCGCTTCGCGGCAGGCCACCAGGTCATCGGTGAAGCGGCCTTCTTCGTCGAGCTGGGCGTTGGCCTGGGCGATGACGTAGTGGCTTTCCTCGATGGCCGACAGGTAGTCGATCTGGTCGCTGACGCGGCCGTCGATGATCTTGCGGTAGGGCGTTTCCAGGAAGCCGTACTCGTTCAGACGAGCGTACAGCGCCATGGAGTTGATCAGGCCGATGTTCGGACCTTCAGGCGTTTCGATCGGGCAGACGCGGCCGTAGTGGGTCGGGTGCACGTCGCGCACCTCGAAGCCGGCGCGTTCGCGCGTCAGACCGCCCGGGCCCAGTGCGGAAACGCGGCGCTTGTGCGTGATTTCCGACAGGGGGTTGGTCTGGTCCATGAACTGCGACAGCTGGCTCGAACCGAAGAACTCCTTGATGGCGGCCGAGATCGGCTTGGAGTTGATCAGGTCGTGCGGCATCAGGTTTTCCGTCTCGGCCTGGCCCAGACGTTCCTTGACGGCGCGCTCGACACGCACCAGGCCGGCGCGGAACTGGTTCTCGGCCAGTTCGCCCACACAGCGCACGCGACGGTTGCCCAGGTGATCGATGTCGTCGATCAGGCCACGGCCGTTACGCAGCTCGACCAACACCTTGATGGTTTCAAGGATGTCTTCGTTGGTCAGGGTCATCGGACCGTTGTCGTCGTCGCCTCGACCCAGGCGGCTGTTGACCTTCATGCGGCCGACGCGCGACAGGTCGTACGTTTCCTCGCTGTAGAACAGGCGCTGGAACAGGGCCTCGACAGCTTCTTCCGTGGGCGGTTCGCCGGGACGCATCATGCGGTAGATGGCCACGCGGGCAGCCATCTGGTCGACGGTTTCGTCGGTGCGCAGCGTCTGCGAGATGTAGGGACCGCGATCCAGGTCGTTCGTGTACAGCGTCTGGATGTCCAGCACGTTGGCCGCGCGCAGCGTGGCCAGCACGCTTTCGGTGATCTCGTCGTTGGCGTGGGCCACGATCTCGCCGGTCTCGGGGTCGACCACGTTCTTGGCCAGCACGCGGCCGAACAGGAAGTCCTCGGGCACGGACACGTACTGGATGCCGGCGGCAGCCATGTCGCGCAGGTGCTTGGCGTTGATGCGCTTGTCTTTCTCGACGATGACCTTGCCTTCACGGTCCGAGATGTCGAAGCGGGCCATGTCGCCCTTCCAACGCTCGGCCACGAATTCCATCATCGCGCCTTCGCTCTTCAGGTCGAAGTTGTCGAAGTCGAAGAAGTGGGCCAGGATCGAATCCGGCGTCATGCCGATGGCCTTCAGCAGGATCGTCACCGGCATCTTGCGGCGGCGGTCGACGCGGAAGAACAGCACGTCCTTCGGATCGAATTCGAAGTCCAGCCACGAACCGCGGTAGGGAATCACACGGGCCGAGAACAGCAGCTTGCCGGAGCTGTGCGTCTTGCCGCGGTCGTGTTCGAAGAACACGCCGGGGGAACGGTGCAGCTGCGACACGATGACGCGTTCGGTGCCGTTGATGACGAACGAACCGGTGGTCGTCATGAGCGGCATTTCGCCCATGTAGACTTCCTGTTCCTTCACTTCCTTGATGGTCGGCTTGCTGACTTCACGGTCCAGCAGCACCAGACGGACCTTGGCGCGCAGGGGCGACGCGAAGGTCAGGCCACGTTGCTGGCACTCTTTGACATCGAACACCGGCTCGCCCAGCGCGTAGCTGACGAACTCCAAGCGCGCCATTCCGTTGTGGCTGACAATCGGGAAAATCGACGAAAACGCCGCCTGCAGACCGTCGTTGGCCCGCTCAGCAGAGGGCGTATCCGATTGCAGGAAAGTTAGGTAGGATTGAAGCTGAGTCGCAAGCAGGAAAGGAACGTTTTGAACGTCTTCTCGCTTGGCGAAGCTTTTGCGGATGCGCTTTTTTTCGGTGTACGAGTAAGGCATGAGCACTCCGACTCGAGGTTGCATGGGCCGTCAACCACGGCCCGGGGTGATACGACTCCAGGAAGCCCCGCTGAAATCCATCCCCTCAGCAGGGGCTTCCTGGAAACGCAAAAGCCCGGGGACGGCAAACTGCGCTGTCCCCGGGCACGTACGACAAGGTCTTACTTGACTTCGACCTTGGCGCCAGCTTCTTCCAGCTTCTTCTTGGCGGCTTCGGCGTCAGCCTTGGCCACGGCTTCCTTGACAGGCTTCGGAGCGCCGTCGACCAGATCCTTCGCTTCCTTCAGGCCCAGGCCCGTCAGTTCGCGAACGGCCTTGATGACGCTGACCTTGTTCGCGCCGGCTTCCAGCAGGACGACGTTGAACTCGGTCTGCTCTTCAGCAGCGGCGGCGGCGCCACCAGCGGCCGGAGCGGCCACGGCCACAGCGGCGGCAGCAGCCGACACGCCGAACTTCTCTTCCATTTCCTTGATCAGCTCGGACAGTTCGAGCACGGTCATGCCAGCGATGGCGTCAAGGATTTCAGCTTTGTTAAGTGCCATTTTCTTTAGAACTCCAAAATTGGGTAATGCCAGGTTTGGTTGTCGCTTTGTCGTTCAGCGATATCCGGACCAGGTGCCTTAAGCGGCGGCCTTCTGGTCGCGCACGGCGGCGAGGCCACGGGCGAACTTGGTCGGAACTTCGTTGAGCGTACGCACGAATTGCGCGATCGGGGCTTGCATGGTGCCCAGCAGCTTCGAGAGCAACTCTTCACGCGACGGCATGGTGGCCAGAGCCTTCACACCTTCAGCGTTCAGCAGGCTGTTGGGCAGCGAACCACCCTTCACAACCAGCTTGTCGTTGGTCTTTGCGAAGCCAGCGATCACCTTGGCCGCCGCGACCGGGTCAGTGCTGATGCCATAGATCAGCGGACCGGTCAGTTGCTCGGACAACGGCTCGAAAGCCGTGCCGGCAACAGCACGACGGGCCAGCGAGTTCTTCAGAACTCGCAGATAAACGCCCGATTCACGCGCAGTTTTGCGCAGTACGGTGACAGAGGCGACGTCCAGACCACGGTACTCAGCGATGATGATCGATTGCGCGTTGGCCACTTGTGCCGACACTTCTTCGATCACGACCGCTTTCTCTTGGCGATTGAGACTCACGGTTTGAACACTCCATCAAAAGACGCTTGGGGCGAAGAGCCTTGCGCGTCAACCGAATGCGGCGCCTGGTCGAGTTCTTCGAGTAAAGAATTCTTCCTGGGGACGCCGTCTACGCTGGATCCGAACATCACTAGCTTCGGGATTAAGCGCCCTGCCCCGATGCTGCCTGGGACGGGGTGCTCCAGCGGTCTTTGACAGCTGCATCCGGAGGTTTCCCCCCGGACACGGCCCAAAGTACAGTACGTGCCGTCGGTACGGGGCTTAGGCCGCCGTAGCCGTCAGCGAAGCGAGTTCCACACGCGCGCCGCCGCCCATCGTGGACGAGACAGCCAGCTTGCGCAGGTAGATACCCTTGGCAGCCGCGGGACGAGCCTTTTGCAGGGCGTCGACCAGAGCGGCCAGGTTGGTTTGCAGCTGATCCACGCCGAACGAGGCGCGGCCGATCGTGGCGTGGATGATGCCGGCCTTGTCGGTACGGTATTGCACCTGACCCGCCTTGGCATTCTTCACGGCGGTGGCGACGTCGGGCGTCACGGTGCCGACCTTGGGGTTCGGCATCAGGCCACGGGGACCCAGCACCTGACCCAGGGTACCGACCACGCGCATGGTGTCGGGCGAGGCCACGACCACGTCGAAGTCGATCTGGCCAGCCTTGATGCGCTCGGCCAGGTCTTCCAGGCCGACGATGTCGGCGCCGGCGGCACGCGCCTGCTCGGCCTTGTCGCCCTGGGCGAACACGGCCACGCGGACGGACTTGCCGGTACCGGCGGGCAGCACCACGGAGCCACGGACCAGTTGGTCGGACTTCTTGGGATCGATGCCCAGTTGCACGGCCACGTCGATGGACTCATCGAACTTGGCGGTGGCGGTTTCCTTGACCAGGGTCAGGGCTTCGGAGACGGGATACAGCTTGACGCGATCGATCTTCTGAGCGATTGCGGCGGCGCGCTTGGACAGTTTTGCCATGATCAGATGCCCTCGACGGTGATGCCCATGCTGCGGGCGCTGCCAGCGATCGTACGGACGGCGGCGTCCAGGTCGGACGCGGTCAGATCGGGTTGCTTGGTCTTGGCGATTTCTTCAGCCTGGGCGCGCGTCAGCGTGCCGACCTTGTCGGTGTGCGGCTTGGGGGAACCCTTCTGCACGCCGGCGGCCTTCTTGATGAGGACCGTCGCGGGCGGGGTCTTCATGATGAAGGTGAAGCTCTTGTCGGCGAAAGCGGTGATCACCACCGGAATCGGCAGACCGGGCTCCAGGCCCTGGGTCTTGGCGTTGAACGCCTTGCAGAATTCCATGATGTTCAGGCCGCGCTGACCCAGAGCCGGGCCAATCGGGGGGGACGGGTTTGCCTTACCAGCCGGCACTTGCAGCTTGATAAAGCCGACGATTTTCTTCGCCATGCTTTGCTCCTTGCGGGTACGAACGCCAGGCGGTTGACGCCAGGCTCCCCGGGGTTAATGAAAAAGCCAGATCAGGTCTTTTCGACCTGGCTGAAGTCGAGCTCGACAGGGGTGGCGCGACCGAAGATGGTCACGGACACACGCACCTTGCTCTTTTCGTAGTTGACTTCCTCGACGTTGCCGTTGAAGTCTGCAAACGGACCTTCCTTCACGCGAACCATCTCGCCCACTTCGAACAGCACCTTGGGGCGGGGTTTCTCGACACCCTCTTCCATCTGGGAGAGGATCTTCTCGACTTCACGTTCGGAAATCGGCGTGGGACGGTTGCCCGAGCCACCCAGAAAGCCGGTGACGCGGTTGGTGTTCTTGACCAGGTGCCAGGTCTCGTCGGTGAGGTCCATCTCGACCAGGACATAGCCCGGGAAAATACGACGCTCGCTGATGGACTTCTGGCCGCCCTTCATTTCGACGACTTCTTCGGAAGGCACCAGGATGCGACCGAACGAGGTCTGCAGGGCAGCTCGGTCGATGCGCTCGATCAGGGCCTTCTGAACGCTTTTTTCCATGCCGGAATAGACATGGACGACATACCAACGTTTGCTCATCGCGTCGTCCTTGTTACTTCCAACCCAGCAAGATACCGTACAGGATCCACTCGATGCCCTTGTCCAGCAGCCACATGAACAGGCCCATGACCGCGACGAAGGCGAACACGATGCCCGTCATCTGCATGGTTTCCTTGCGCGTCGGCCAGGACACCCGCTTGACTTCGTTGTACGACTCTTGACCGAAGCTGATGGTGCGGCGGCCAGGCTCGCTGAACCAGGCGATGACGGCGGCAATGACCAGGCTGCCGATGAACACGCCAACGCGCGCGACCAGGGGCTGCGCGCTGAGCACGGAGAACCCGACGATGCCGGCGATGATGACGAGAACAGCCAGGCCGAGCTTGACCCGGTCGGCAGTGCTGGTTACGGTTTCTACGTTGGTATTGGTAGACATTTTGCTACGCGAACCCGATTCTCAGGCGTTCGCGCCATACTCCGGCGTGTTGGCTGGAGGGTGCCGATCGGTGGCAGGGGCAGTAGGAATCGAACCTACAACCTTCGGTTTTGGAGACCGACG
This sequence comes from Bordetella ansorpii, assembly GCF_900078705.1. GTDB lineage: Bacteria > Pseudomonadota > Gammaproteobacteria > Burkholderiales > Burkholderiaceae_B > Bordetella > Bordetella ansorpii_A. Next base: position 467,309 of record NZ_FKIF01000002.1, on the reverse strand, counting down.
CTCTGCCAATTGAGCTATACCCCTAAAAACTTGCTGGTACGGTTCCTGATCCACCGCAACGACTGCTACTTGCGGAACATCGATCTGCTGGCCGTGCCGCCAGCGCATTCGCCACTTTGGCATGCGCCGCTGCCCAACAGACCACGGAACCATACATTGTACTACTTTTACAGCAAACATGGATAGAGAAGCCGAAAGGCCACCCTATCCATGTGGGTAACGGCGGAAACCGCCGCTAGCCGGTATTACTTGAGGATCTTGGCGACGACGCCGGCGCCGACGGTACGGCCGCCTTCACGGATGGCGAAGCGCAGGCCTTCTTCCATGGCGATGGGGGCCAGCAGCTTGACGGTCATCGTCACGTTGTCGCCCGGCAGCACCATTTCCTTGTCGGCCGGCAGGTCGATCGTGCCCGTCACGTCCGTCGTGCGGAAGTAGAACTGGGGACGATAGCCGTTGAAGAACGGGGTGTGACGGCCGCCTTCTTCCTTGGACAGGATGTACACCTCGGACGTGAAGTCCGTGTGCGGGGTGATCGAGCCCGGCTTGGACAGCACCTGGCCGCGTTCGACGTCTTCGCGCTTGGTGCCGCGCAGCAGGATGCCGACGTTGTCGCCTGCCTGGCCCTGGTCCAGCAGCTTGCGGAACATTTCCACGCCCGTGCAGGTCGTCTTGACCGTCGGCTTGATACCGACGATTTCGATTTCCTCGCCGACCTTGACCACGCCGCGCTCGATACGGCCGGTCACCACCGTGCCACGACCCGAGATCGAGAACACGTCTTCGACGGGCATCAGGAACGCGCCGTCAACCGCGCGCTCGGGCGTCGGGATGTACGTGTCCAGCGCCTGGGCCAGCGCCATGATGGCCTGCTCGCCCAGCTCGCCCTTGTCGCCTTCGAGCGCCAGCTTGGCCGAACCCTTGACGATCGGGGTGTCGTCGCCCGGGAAGTCGTACTTCGACAGCAGTTCGCGAACTTCCATTTCCACCAGTTCGAGCAGCTCGGCGTCGTCCACCATGTCGGCCTTGTTCAGGAAGACGATGATGTACGGCACGCCCACCTGGCGGCTCAGCAGGATGTGCTCACGCGTCTGCGGCATCGGGCCGTCAGCGGCCGACACCACCAGGATCGCGCCGTCCATCTGCGCGGCGCCCGTGATCATGTTCTTCACGTAGTCCGCGTGGCCCGGGCAGTCAACGTGCGCGTAGTGGCGCGTTTCCGTTTCGTACTCGACGTGGGCCGTGTTGATCGTGATGCCGCGCGCCTTTTCCTCGGGAGCAGCGTCGATCTGGTCGTAGCCCTTGGCTTCGCCGCCGAACTTCGTCGACAGAACCGTCGTGATCGCTGCCGTCAGCGTCGTTTTGCCGTGGTCAACGTGACCAATCGTACCCACGTTCACGTGCGGCTTGGTACGTTCAAACTTGCCTTTTGCCATGGCTGACTCCTGACCTGGGGATTGAAGCTTCTGACTTGAAGAGAAGGACTAGCGAGAATTCGTGGTGCCCATGACGCGGATCGAACGCGTGACCTCTCCCTTACCAAGGGAGTGCTCTACCACTGAGCCACATGGGCATGCAAAACCTGGAGCGGGTGAAGGGAATCGAACCCTCGTCGTAAGCTTGGAAGGCTTCTGCTCTACCATTGAGCTACACCCGCGGCATTACCCGTTCACCTGCTTTTAAACCTACGCGCTTGCCGCCAACCGCCTGGCAAACAAAAACCAGGCAGACTGCACCTGGGCCTGTTCACCTTGCCGCCGCCACAAGCACACGTTGCTTTCGGCGAACAGCCTGGCTGACTGCAAAATTCTTTGGTGGAGGAGGTTGGATTCGAACCAACGTAGGCGCAAGGCCAACAGATTTACAGTCTGCCCCCTTTAACCACTCGGGCACCCCTCCAGCGAAGATTTGAGATTATGCATGCTTCGATACGCCGTGTCAAACCAGGCCAGGGGTTTTGGGCGTCTCGAAGCAAATTTTTTTCTTCCCTAGCCGAATATCCGCTGCAACGCGGCCTGCTCCACCACGCCCGCAGCCAAGGCCAGCATCAGCAGGACGCGGGCTTTCTGCGGGTTCAGTTCCCCGGCGGCGATGAAGCCTCGTGCATCGTCATCCACTTCGACATTGCGGCCCACGCGGCCCGAGCCCGTACGAGTGGCGCGCACGATCGCCACGCCCTGCCCCGCCGCGCGTTCCAGCGCCTGCAGCGCGGCATCCGACGCATTGCCGTCCCCGACCCCGGCCAGCACGATGCCGCGCGCCCTGGATGCCAAGAAATCGATCAATGCGCCGTCCACGCCCGCATAGGCGTACACGATGTCCACACGCGGCCATGCGCCTTGGGGCAAGGCATGGCGCGGGTGCGCCGGCGCACCCGCGGCGCGGACGAAATGCGGCTCTCCGGCATGCATCGCGCCGGCGCGCCCGCCATTGGGCGATTCGAATGCATCCACACCGTTCGCGGACATCTTCTGCACCAGCGAGGCTTCGTGGATCTCGTCGTTCATCAGCACCAGCGGTCCGCGTCCCGCCGCCTGCGGATGCGCGGCCAGCGCGACGGCGTTGTACAGGTTTGCCGGACCATCCGCACCCAGCGCGGTGGCCGGACGCATGGCCCCCACCAGCACCACGGGCTTGGTCCACGGCAGCACCAGGCTGAGCAGGTACGCGGTCTCTTCCAGCGTGTCGGTGCCATGTGTGATGACGATGCCGTCCACGGCCTCGTCGGCGCACAAGGCGGCAACGCGTTCGGCCAGCACGGTCCAGGTATCCAGGCCGATGTTCTGGCTGCCCACGCTGGCCACCTGCTCGGCCTGCAGGCGCGCCAGGCGATCCAGACCAGGCACTGCGGACAGCAATTGCTCGACGGGCAATGAACCCGCGCGATAGGCGCCGGCCGATTGGCCGGTCTGCGCGCCGGCGATGGTGCCGCCGGTGGCCAGCAGCGCGATCGAGGGCAATGCGGCCTCAGGCATCGATCACCCCGGACAGGCCCTGGCGCTCGAGCAACGAATTCAGGTGCTCCCAGCCATGGAAGTCGATCACGATCTGGCCCTTCTCGCGCGCGCCGACCTTCAGCGAGACACGCGTGCCGAGGTGATCGGACAACGCCTCTTCCAGGCGCGCCACATCGCGCGACGCGCCCACGCTCTTCTTGCGCGGCGACGCCTCGGCGTCCTTCTGCGTGCGGGCGACGAGCTTCTCGGCTTCGCGCACCGACAGGCGCTTGGCGACGATCTGGTTGGCCAGCTGGATCTGCGTGGCGGCATCGACGGCCAGCAGCGCACGCGCATGGCCCATGTCGACGTCGCCGGCCAGCAGCATCGTCTGCACGGGTGAAGCCAGGTTCAACAGACGCAGCAGGTTGCTGGTGGCCGAACGCGAGCGGCCGATGGCTTGCGCGGCCTGCTCGTGGGTCAGGCCGAACTCGTCCAGCAGACGGCGCACGCCGTGGGCTTCTTCCAGCGGGTTGAGGTCTTCGCGCTGGATGTTCTCGATCAGCGCCATCACGGCCGCGTTCTCGTCGGCCACTTCTCGCACCAGCACCGGCACTTCCTTCAGGCCGGCCAACTGGGCCGCGCGGAAGCGCCGTTCGCCCGCGATGATCTCGTATTCGCCCTCGCCTTCGGACTTGAGCGCGCGCACCAGGATGGGCTGCATGATGCCCTGGGTGCGGATCGACTCGGCCAATTCGGCCAGCGCGCCTTCGTCCATGCGCGTGCGCGGCTGGTATTTGCCCGCGCGCATGCGCGTGATCGGCAGCACTGTCGGCGGGCCTTCGGGCGGCTGTTGCGGCGCGGGCGTCCTGCCGATGTTGTCGATCGCGGGCGAATCCGCGCCGAGCAATGCATCCAGGCCACGGCCGAGTCCCTTGGGTTTTTTGGTCACCATAACGTGCAGTTCCTTTTTATTTCAACGGGTGCTCGGCGGGCTCAGGCGGCCGCGCCATCAGGCAGGGATCGATACCAATATTCGTAGCGGTCGGACATGCCCAGCCGCGCATACAGCGCGCGCGCCGCCACGTTCCCCGGCTCGACCTGCAGATATGCCTGACGCGCGCCGCGCCGTGATGCGCAGGCCATCAGGCCGTGCATGAGTTGCGTGGCGATGCCCTGCCCCCGCCGCTGGGCCAGCGTGACCACATCGAAGATGCCCATCAGGCCGCCATCGAAGACGGCAAGCGCCGCAGCCACGCAGTTGCCCTGCGCGTCGCGGGCCAGCACGCGCAGATTGTCCACCGCCAAGGCGCCGACGCGCGCGGCGTGTTCGGAGATATCCACATCGCTTGAGCCGCGCAGCTGGCCGACGGCGGTGCAGAACGTCTGCGCGTCCACTTGTTCCACGCGCAGCGCCGTGGACAAGGGCGATGTGCGGGCAAGAATGGGACCCGCCATCACGCGCGTGTGTTCGTACGCCGTGAAACCGCGCGCGTGCAATGCATCGTCCAGCAAGGGATCGGCGCACAGCGAGGTCAGGCGGAACAACAACGGCAGGTGATGGCGCGCATACCAATCGGTGCAATACGCCAGGCGTTCGTCGAGCCCGGTGCTCGACAAGCCCAACACGCTGATGCAGCGCGTGCGCTTGGTCCGCGAGGGCGACCAGCGCATCAGCCACCCTTCGTAAAGCATCTGCTGGCGGACCACCGTGGCGTTGAGCGCGGCTTCCTCGATGCGCAGCAGCGCGCCTCGCGCCGCGTCCCGCACGGATGCGGGACGCGGCGCGGCGTGCGCCGGCATGACAAGAGAGCCGTTGTCCATGATGGTCAGATCGACGCGTCCATGGTCTTGACGCGCTCGATCATCTCGACGCCGAACGAGATGTACGCCTGGGCGCCACGCGAGGCGCGATCGTAGATCACGCCGGGCATGCCGTAGCTGGGAGCCTCGGCCAACCGCACGTTGCGCGGCACCACGGTCTTGAACACCTTGTCGCCGAAGTGCGCCTCGAGCTGCGCCGAGACCTGTTGCTGCAGCGTCATGCGCGGATCGAACATCACGCGCAGCAGACCGATCACGCGCAGGTCGCTGTTGATGTTGCGATGGACGCGCTTGATGGTGTTGACCAGGTCGGACAGGCCTTCCAGCGCGAAGTATTCGCACTGCATCGGGATGATGACGCCATGCGCGGCGGCCAGGCCGTTAAGCGTCAACAGCGACAGCGTGGGCGGGCAATCGATCAGCACGAAGTCGTACTGATCGGCCACGGTGAGAATGGCTTCCTTCAACTGACGTTCGCGCGCTTCCATCTCGACCAGGTCGATCTCGGCGCCAGCCAGCTCGCGGTTGGCGGGCAGCACGTCGTAGCCGCCAGGCTCGGAACGCACGCGCGCATTCTCGATGGACGAATCGCCGATCAGCACCTGGTACAAGGTCGCGCGCAGCGTGCTCTTGTCGATGCCGCTGCCCATGGTGGCGTTGCCCTGCGGGTCCAGGTCGACCAGGAGCACGCGTTGCCCTTGCGTGGCAAGGCCCGCCGCGAGATTGATGGCGGTGGTGGTCTTGCCCACGCCACCCTTTTGATTGGCGATGCAGAAGATGCGGGCGGACTTGCCGGGCGGATTGGTGGTCATTGGTTTCCTTCTTGGCGATTCTTAGCGGCGGCGCATCCAGATCAAGCAGCGCTGGGCATCCAGCTCGGGCACGGCCAGCGGTTCGATACGCTGCACTTGCCACACACCCTGCGCATGCAGGGCTTCGATTTCAGCATCAGGGGTCTTGCCTTTCATGGCGACCAGATCGCCGTCCTCTCGCACGTGGCGCCCGGACCATTCCGCGAAATCCCCGAGCGAGGCGAACGCGCGCGACACGACCATGTCGCAGCCGGCGGGCTCAAGGGTTTCGATGCGGGCATGCCTGGCCTGCAGGTTCGGCAGGCCGAGCGCGCCGCTCATCTGGCGCACGAACGCCATCTTCTTGTCCACGGCATCCACGCACGTCACTTGCCAGCCAGGCTGCAGCGTGGCGAGCACGACACCCGGCAATCCCCCGCCGGAGCCGACGTCCATGATGGTGGCTTGCTCGCCCAGCACGGCGGCCAGCGGACGCACGACGGCCAGACTGTCGAACACGTGGTGCACCAGCATCTGCTGGCCATCGCGGATCGCGGTGAGGTTGTAGGTGCGGTTCCAGCGCTGCAACTGCGCGACGTAGCGCAGCAGCGTATCGAGCTGCGGCGGCTGGACGTCCAGCGCCATCTGCTGGCAAGCCGCGGTCAGCCGACCCAGGGCGTCGGCGGAAAGGGTCTCTGCCGGACTCATGCGGCCTGCTTGCGCGCGCTGTAGTGCAAGCGCTTGAGGTGGATCAACAGCAACGAGATCGCGGCGGGCGTGACGCCCGAAATGCGCGCGGCTTGCCCGATGGTTTCGGGGCGATGGGTCTTGAGTTTCTGGCGGACTTCGAACGACAGGCTGGTGACGGCGTCGTAGTCCAGATCGGCGGGCAGCGCCTGTTGCTCGTGCGCGGCGTGCTTCTGCACCTCGTCCTGCTGGCGGGCGATGTAGCCCGCGTACTTGGTCTGGATCTCGACCTGCTCGGAGAGGATCTCGTCATCGCCCAGGCCGGGACCGGCCAGCAGCTCGCCATCATCCCGGCGCGCCTGCATCAAACTGGCGTAGCTGACGTTCGGGCGGCGGAGCAAGTCTGATAGTGAGTACTCACGTTCAATTGCCTTGCCCAGTAATGCTTCGGCCTGCTCAGCGGGCAACAGGCGCGGGTTGACCCACGTCGATTTCAGACGCTGCAATTCATTTTCGATCGCATCGCGTTTGCGGCGGAAGGCATCCCAACGCTCATCGTCGACCAGGCCCAATCCGCGGCCGATTTCCGTCAAACGCAGATCCGCATTGTCTTCGCGCAAGCTGAGACGATATTCGGCACGCGACGTGAACATGCGGTACGGCTCGGTGACGCCACGGGTGACCAGGTCATCGACCAGCACGCCGAGATAGGCCTCATCGCGGCGCGGCGTCCAGGGTTCCTTGCCCTGCGCAAGCAGCGCCGCATTGACGCCAGCCAGCAAGCCTTGCGCGGCAGCTTCTTCGTAACCCGTGGTGCCGTTGATCTGGCCAGCGAAAAACAGATTCGAGATGGCCTTGGTTTCGAGCGTGGATTTCAATCCACGTGGATCAAAATAGTCGTACTCGATGGCATAACCAGGCCGCAGGATGTGCGCCTGTTCCAGGCCCGGCAACGAGCGGATCAGATCGAACTGAACATCGAAGGGCAAGCTGGTCGACACGCCATTCGGATAGACCTCGTGGGTGTCAAGACCTTCCGGCTCAAGAAAAACCTGGTGCGAGGACTTGTCTGCGAAACGATGAATCTTGTCTTCGATCGAGGGGCAGTAGCGCGGCCCCACTCCTTCGATCACCCCGCTGTACATCGGCGAGCGATCCAGTCCACCGCGAATGATGTCGTGGGTACGTTCGTTGGTGTGCGTGATCCAGCAGGGCAGCTGGCGCGGATGCATCGCGGCATTGCCCAGATACGAGAACACCGGGATCGGATCGAGATCGCCGGGCTGCTCTTCCAGGATGCTGTAGTTGATGGTGCGGCCATCGATGCGCGGCGGCGTGCCGGTCTTCAGCCGGCCTTGCGGCAGTTGCAGTTCCTTCAGCCGGGCGCCCAACGAGATGGCTGGGGGATCACCGGCACGGCCGCCGGCGTAATTCTGCAGGCCCACGTGGATGAGGCCGTTCAGGAATGTGCCAGCGGTCAGCACCACAGAACGAGCGCGGAACTTCAGGCCGATCTGCGTCACAGCGCCGACCACCTTGTCCCCTTCCACCATCAAGTCATCGACAGCCTGCTGGAACAGCCAAAGATTGGACTGATTTTCCAGACGGGTACGGATGGCCTTGCGATACAACACACGGTCGGCTTGCGCACGCGTGGCTCGGACGGCCGGGCCTTTAGAACCATTGAGGATACGAAACTGGATCCCGGCCTCGTCCGTGGCGATAGCCATGGCGCCGCCCAACGCATCCACTTCTTTGACGAGATGGCCCTTCCCTATCCCGCCGATCGAGGGGTTGCAGGACATCTGCCCCAGCGTCTCGATGTTATGGGTGAGAAGCAAAGTGGTTGCGCCGGTACGAGCGGAGGCCAGGGCGGCTTCCGTACCAGCGTGACCGCCGCCAACGACGATCACATCAAATTCGCGCGGGAAATCCATGATGGGCAGAGATAAAGAGCTCGGTGGTCATTATAGGCGCAGCGGATTGATGTTTCACGTGAAACATGGGAGTGCCCGTTGGCTAGCCGGATTGTTGAGGCGGTTTGGCCACTATCGAGCGATGTTTCACGTGGAACATTGGGGAATCAAACGGGTCGGGAAGCATCCATTCTTCTTGTGACTGGGGCGTCTACTGCGGGCGGCCATGGAGACCGCTAGGGAACGGAGTTTCCAGGGGGCTCGCGCGCACACCGCCGCACTCGCCTTGGATCGGCATCGGATGAATTCGTAAGCGCACCAAGGCTTCGTTCGTTATGCAGACACGCCCGCCTCGTCCTGCCCAGTAATGAGCCCCCATCGTGCCAGGACTGGTTAGGGCCACGGCTGGCGCACCCTGTCGGCGGCTTACTTGATGACCAATGGCCCAGTCTGATGTCAAAACCTGTGATGACGTCTGGACAGGTCTGGACATTGCCTGAAGCGGCATTGAATTGGCAGTCTCCGGGATGGGGCGGTGCCCGAAGAGCCATTGCACCCTCCCCGGTACGTAACCAAGCTCAATGTACTGATGAGCGGCGAATGTCCCGCCGCTGTATAGCTTGCCCAAACAGAGTGCATGTTTCACGTGAAACATAGATTGGCCCATACGCAGGCCGCTGTCCCATATGGCAGCCGGCCCCTTCTCTCTTCCGATCACCAGCGTGCCTGGAAGAGGGATGCCCTCTCTTTGGAGAGCCGGCTCTGTAAATGCGCGAACGACGGCCAGGCGAATCCAGGGCCGACGCCGGCCTGCCAGTCTGAAGATATCGGGAATCGACCAAGGTCTTGGGATAGGTCGAAGGCGCTACCGGAGGCAGACAGCAGGAAATAGATAAGGAGACCTTGCTCCGCAGCAGGCTTCATCCAGGCGTGGGTGCCTAGGCCCTCATTCCCGAACGGTGATTCATCCTTGTAGTGACATGCCCGCAGGTAACGCCCACCGTCCAAATGGGGGATGAAGACGTGGCGGATGCACGTGAAGTCCGGTCGCATCTGCATGTCCGGCGCTGTCTCGGGCCGCATCACCGGTTCGTCGGCGGCCTCACGGCTAGAGTCTTTGGTGAACGCCTTGAGTTGGATAATGCCGCCAGGGTAGCCCCGCTCCTGACTCTGCCGACGCAACACCGCCGCCAGCGTCCGGTATGGCCACGCCGTATCGATCCGGCCCCGAAGGTAGACCCCATACGGGGTCCGGCGTGGTTGGCTTGGCGTTCTGTGGATTGTGCTGCGTGCTGCGTGCCGCGTGCTGCGTTGCCTGCGCCTCGCGCAGAGGCCGCCTGAACGCCTTGCGCAAACGCCCCCTCTGCTGGGCAATCTCGCAGATGCGTCGCACCCGACGCGCCAATCCCTTGATCTGCACTGCTTGGTCCCGCGTCGGCATTACGGCGGCAAAAGCCCTCCTCCATGCCCAGGTGAGTCACTTTTTATTCCGAAGACGTAGGCCAGGGATTGCTCCGGCGCTACCACCAATCCGCATGCGAGCCCATGACGCATGCCATTACAGGCCCCCTGGCATCGCCACGGCGTCACGTGACCCGGCTCTCCACCATGGAATCGGGGTTGGCAAATGACATCGACATCAGGCCGATCCAGCCATGAAGCGACCGGCAGTCACCGACATCATCTCCGTGCAGGCCAGGAAGGGGCTCTGCTGCACACTCAAAATAGGGCTTTGCTGTGCCTCACCCGCCATTCGAGAGCCGGAAACAGCCCTGCCCGCCCCGGCCCGTAAGCGGGGCAGAACCGGTCATGCCTCGACTCGTCTATACCCAGGTATCCCCTTTTTCATTCCAACCTGGAGATCCTCACGGCAGGCCTGGATCCGCTCGACACAAGGCCCCACCCGCATTACGCAACGCCAAGGTTGCGGCCTTCGGCTATCCAGCATGGCTGGTGGACCCGGTATCTGGGAATCCCCTCGCCCGCCTCGCCAGGCGCCAGCCAGACAGGATGACCAACTGATTCCCGCGGATGCATCCGGGGACGGCGGACGCGATATCGCAATAGCCATTCCACGTGAAACCGAGCTGCGTTGCGGACACCTCCTTCCCCAGTGCCCACGGACCGCTCGACTGCGCGGGAACGCGCCTTGCCCGGCCCCGCAGCCGTGACCCATCAAGGCACCCTCGCGCGGAGATAATTCCAATCCCTGCCCAGCTCACGCTGCCGCGAATCGCCGATTTGGCGGGGCCAAGGCACCCGGATCGTCCTCTGGCACCGCCAGTTCTGGCCCTCTCCATCCCCGCGAGACCCAGCGCGGTGCATTCAACCTGGCGAGTCTCCAGTGGCCGGCCGACCAACCGTGGCGTTTCTATCCGCGAGCAGTGGGATGGGCTTGTTCCAGCCCTCCTTCGATCGGCGAGACAGGATGCGGGGTGGGCCTGCCTGGCGGAATGCTGCCGACGAAATCTGGCCGAGTCGGGGGAGCCCGGATCTGGCGATGACAAGGGTTGCCAAGCAATGATCGAGTCATTGAGCTATCGGGCCATCGGGCCCATCGACCGCTGTGGACAACTGAGACTCTTCACGCCCCAGGAGAGTCTCCTGTGGACATCCCGTCCCTCATCATCCGCCAGGCCGATAAAGCGGCAAGTTCATACTTATCCACAGGCGGGAAGTGCTTGGCGAAGGGCATCCTCACCACGCCATGATCCCGGCCCCCGCCACGCGGCATATGCAGGCCCGGACCCGAGGGCCCATGGGGCTGGGACAATCCTGTGTACAGATTGCTGTAACCCGCTTATCCGGGGCAATCAGAAGCAGCCCTCAGTCAACGCCGCTGCGGCCTGTTGATAACCCTGAATCCCCTGCCCACGCCGGCAGCGAACCCCGATATCCACAGCCAGCAGGTCAAGCGCACACAAGAGCGTGCCGGCAATCGAAAGACTTATGGCCGCATAAGTGCCGACGAATAAGATCGATACAATGTATCAAATACAAATAGATACGTATATAAAACCAATTGTGTCGTTCCACGTGGAACCGTCTTCCCAAGAGCGCAGCTATCGATCCAATAGGCAAATGCAGGCTGCGGGGCGCACGCACTCCCCTCAATCGCTCGGAACCTACTCGACTGTGTAAAAGCCGAACTGTGGACTTTGCGAGGAAGGGGGAGATCCCATCCGATCAGCAACTGTGGAAAAAAGCCCCCGACGCCTCATTACGCACTCCACCGTTTGTTCCATGACGAACATGGCAGATGCCAGTTAATCCCCAACAATATCCACAAGCCCGGCCCCTCTTCCCCATGCCGGATTCAACGCTGCAAAAAACTCGAACGTTTGTGGATATCTATGTGCGCAACATTGGGAACAAGGTTCAACGCGAGGTTTGAGCAGGATGCCGGTGATATCTGCTCAACTAGAGAAAATCCCACTACATGCGCATATGGACGCAGGAAATGCGGTGTTCCCGGCTAAAGCGCAGCGGATCAGGCTGGGGATATCCCATTTTCTGGCATCCGCACTGGCTTCTGAAAATGCCGCTTGCTCGGGCAAAAAGACAATCCGGCATGTGTAAAACTGTATTACGCCTCTGCCATGCAACCACTGGCTCAGCCTCCGGCGACGGGTACCAACGGCTGTGCCCCTCTCAAGTTATCCACAGAAATGGCTGAGGGAAGACACTCAATCCAAATGGGTGAGGGTGATTCACGTTTGTACCTGTACAAACGTGGACGCCCCACTCGTCAGCGACGGTGGGGCGTCAATGATCGGCGCGCGGGGCGCCGGATCAGGAAAGCCGGCAGGGATTACAGGGGGCGGATTTCCGCGGCCTGCGGGCCCTTGGGGCCGTCTTTCACTTCATATTCGACTTCCTGGCCTTCGTTCAGGCTGCGGTAGCCGCGGCCCTGAATCGCCGAGAAATGAGCGAACACTTCCGTGCCCCCCTCGTCCGGCGTGATGAAACCATAGCCTTTGTCAGCGTTGAACCACTTGACCTTGCCTTTTTGAGCCATTTGTATAGCGTCCAGATGATGAAAAACGAAATGCAAGTGAATCAAGGACGCTGGGACCTACAACCTGGCGGGCGGGACGCCCATGGAAGTGGCGTGAGGCCAATCTGGATACTGCAACCAAGCTTGCGCACTGCTTGAGTCAACTGCAGGGGCAGCATACTCACGCCCCTGGCGGGATACAACTAGCTGTTTACCCCAATGTCGCATTTCTTTCAGTCCCCTATCAGACGCCGCCGGCCCTGCGCCGCCTCCATGGGGAAGACGTATCATCCCTCCCAATATTCCTCAGGCAGGGCCGCACGCCCTGCCCGGCCGGCCGCATCTCGCTGACACCTTCACCCCATGATCCGTTCAAAACTTCCCGACGTAGGCACCACCATCTTCACCGTGATGAGCCGCCTGGCCATCGAGCACAAGGCCATCAATCTGGGACAGGGGTTCCCTGACTTCGATCCGGATCCGAAGCTGTGCGAGCTGGTGTCCAAGGCGATGGCCGAGGGGCACAACCAATATCCCTACATGCCCGGCGTGGCGCCGCTGCGCGCGGCCATCGCCGACAAGGTGAAGGCCCTCTACGGCCATGCCTACGATCCGGAAACGGAAATCACCGTCACCAGCGGAGCGACGGAAGCGCTGATGGCCACGGTGCTGGCCGCGGTGAATACGGGCGACGAAGTCGTGGTGATCGAGCCCTGCTACGACTCTTACCTGCCCGCCATCCGCCTGGCGGGCGGCACGGCTGTGCCGGTGCCGCTGCGTCCGCCCACGGAAGCGGATCCGTACTACCGGATCGACTGGCAACGCGTGCGCGACGCCATCACGCCGCGCACGCGGCTGCTGATGCTGAACTTCCCGCACAATCCCACCGGCGCGGTACTGCGGGAAAGCGACCTGGACGCGCTGGAAGCCATCGTGCGCGACACCGGCATCCTGCTGGTATCCGACGAGGTATATGAGCACATCGTGTTCGACGGCGTGCCGCACAACAGCCTGGCGCGCCGGCCGCTGCTGGCGCGGCATGCCTTCATCATCTCGTCGTTCGGCAAGACCTATCACACCACGGGCTGGAAGATCGGCTATTGCTGCGCGCCGCGTGAACTGAGCGCCGAGCTGCGCAAAGTGCACCAGTTCATGGTGTTCACGGTGCCCTCGCCGATGCAGTTCGCGCTGGCCGAATACATGAAGAATCCACGGCCCTATCTGGATCTGCCGACGTTCTACCAGGCCAAGCGCGATCGCCTGGCCGCGGGCCTGGCGGACACGCAATTCCGCCCCTTGCCCAGTCCCGGCACGTTCTTCATGCTGGCCGACTACAGCGCGCTGTCGCAGCAGAAAGAAGGCGATTTCGCGCAACGGCTGACGGTGGACCACGGCGTCACCGTGATCCCCGTATCGGCCTTCTACCGCGATCCCAACGCGGCCGAATCGAACCACCGCATCGTGCGGTTCTGTTTCGCCAAACGCGATGCCACGCTCGACAGCGCGATCGAACGTCTAAAGACCATCAGGACCTGAAAGTATCTATTTTAGACTTCAACAATTCAGGCAAGCTTGCCGCCGCGAGGCATGGTAAGGAACGCGCCAGGCTTGCCCGGACATCGGCGTTCGACCCATAAAAAAAGGGGCCGCGACGGCGGCCCCTGCAAACGTCAGCCTGGCGGATCAGCCAACGGCGTCCTGCCTGCGCTTGCGGCGCAGCACGCGCATCAGCATCGGCACGCCCACCACGGCTACGGCGGCAACCCACAGACCTTTCGACACTCCGCTTGCGAACAGCACGGAGAGTTCACCATCGGTGATCGACAACGCACGGCGCAGGTTCTGCTCCATCATGTCGCCCAGCACCACGCCCAGCACCATCGGCGCCATCGGCACATTGAACTTGCGCAGGAAGTAGCCCAGCGTGCCCAGCGCAACGACCATCAGCAGATCGAACGAACCCGCGTTGATGGCGTACACGCCGATGTAGCTGATGCAAAGGATGCCCGGCACCATCAGCCAGCCCGGCACGGAAAGCACCTTGGCGAAGATGCGCACCATCGGCACGTTCATGATGAACAGCAGCACGTTGGCGATGAACAGCGAAGCAATCAGGCCCCAGACCAGCTCGGGCTTGGTGTCGAACAGCACCGGACCCGGCGTGATGTTGTAGAGCGTCAGCGCGCCCATCATCACCGCGGTGGTGCCGGAACCGGGCACGCCCAGCGTCAGCATCGGCACGAAGGAACCGATGGCCGACGCCGTCGCCGCCGCTTCCGGCGCCACCAGGCCGCGCATGTCGCCCTTGCCGAACTTGGCGTTGGGATCCTTGGCTTCGTTGATGCGCTTCTCTTGAGAGTAAGCCACGGCGGCGGCCACGCTGGCGCCCGCGCCCGGCAGCACGCCGACCACGAAACCGACCAGCGCGCTGCGCACCACGCTCCACCATGTGAAGATCATCTCGGCCAGGTTGAACAGCTTGCGGCCGCTGGACTTGACCTCGACGCTCTGTCCGGCCACGACTTTCTCGAGCATTTCCAGCATCTCGGCCACGGCGAACAGCGCGATCACGACAACCACGAAGTCGATGCCGTCGGACAGGTGCACCATGTCGAAGGTGTAGCGATACACGCCGGAGTTCGCGTCCACGCCGATCACCGAAATGAACAGGCCGATCATCGCCGCCAGCACGCCTTTCACGGGCTCCTTGCCCAGCAGGCTGGTCAGGCAGCAGAACGCGAACACCATCAGCACGAAGTACTCGGCGGGACCGAATGCCAATGCCCACTTCGCCAGCAACGGCGCCAGGATGATGATGCCGGTGACCGACACGATGGCGCCGAAGAATGCCGACCAGGCCGACAGCGACAGCGCCACGCTGGCCATGCCCTGGCGGGCCAGCGGATAGCCGTCCAGCGTGGTCATGATCGCGCTGGCTTCGCCCGGCACGTTCAGCAGGATCGAGGTGATGCGGCCGCCGTACTCGGCGCCCACGTACACCGCGGCCAGCAGGATCAGCGCGGTCTCGGGCGGCAGATTCATCGCGAACGCGATGGGGATCAGCATGGCCACGCCATTGATGGGCCCCAGGCCGGGCAGCACGCCCACCATGGTGCCGAAGAAGGAACCGATGGCGGCGACGAGCAGGTTTGTCAGCGAGAACGCCACCCCGAAGCCGATCGCCAGGTGATCGAAGATACCGCTCATGCCAGCCTCCGCACGGCCGCCCGAAGGAGGCTGAAGGCCCCCTCCCGGGGGGCGACGAACATAGTGAGTGTGGGGGTCATACCAGGCCTCCCAGGACGCCCGCGGGCAGCACGACGTCGAGTACTTTGTCGAACAACAGGAAGAACAGCACGCCCATCACCACGCCGCCCAGGGCGCACTTGCCCCAGGCGCCGCCGAACAGGCGTCCGACGAAGACCGTCATCAGCGCGGTGGCCAGCACGAAGCCCAGCCACTGGAACAACAGCGCGTAGATGGCCGCATAGACGATCATCATGAAGATGCGGCCGTTGGCGCCGGGAGGATTGGCTTCCATCTGCTGGCCGCCCTTGAAGACCAGCCACAGCCCACAGAGGGCGATGATGACGGCCAGCAGCATGGGGAAGGCGCGCGGACCGACGGGTTCGTACGAGAACGGCGCCTCGATGTCCCAGCCGCCCCAGGTGATGAAGGCGGCCAGGAGCAGGGCGAAGACGCCCAAGATTCGATCATTCATGATCAATGGTTCCTGGAGTTGGCGCGTGGGCGCCGCTCGCGCGCCACCGTGATGGCGCTACCGGGCAATGTGCGGTACTTGCGGCGGACATGCGGCCCGCAGCCGCGCGTGCGCCGCCGGTACGCGTCTTACTTCTTGATCAGGCCGAAGCTGTCGGCCAGTTCGGTGTACTGCTTGACCTGCTGCTTGACGTAGTCGTCCAGGTCCTTGCCCGTCTTGTTGAACGGGAACAGGCCCTGCTGGCCGCGCAGCCTGGCGTATTCGGGATCGGCCATCATCTTGTTGAAGGCGTCGACCCAGAACTGGTAGTCGGCGTCCGACACCTTGGGACCGACGTAGAAGCCGCGGATGATCGGCCAGACGATGTCGTAGCCCTGTTCCTTGGCGGTCGGCACGTCGGCCAGCTTGCCCGGCAGGCGGTCGCTGTTGAACACGGCCAGGATGCGGATCGGCGCACCGCCCTCCAGCATCGTGAAGGCTTCGGCCGCATCGCCCATGTAGGCCTGGATGTGGCCGCCGCGCAGCGCGGTGACGGCTTCGCCGCCGCCTTCGAACGCGACGAAGCGCATGCGCTTGAAGTCGACGCCGGCGGCCTTGGCCGTCAGCGCCGCCTTCATCCAGTCCTGGCTGCCCACGGTGCCGCCGGCGCCCAGCACGATCTTGGTCGGATCGGCCTTGAAGGCGTCCATCAGGCTCTTCAGATCCTTGTACGGCGAATCCGCGCGCACCACGGCCACGCCGTAGTCGGTGCCGATGCCCGACACCCAGCGCACGTCGTTGACGGAGTACTTGCCGAACTTGCCCTGGGCCAGGTTCAGCAGCGAGCCGCCCGAATAGGCCACGATGGTGCCGGGCTCGTTCGGGTGCTGGGCGACGATGTTGTTGTAGGCTACCGCGCCGATGCCGCCGGGCATGTAGACCACGCGCATCGGCGATTTCAGCGCGCCGCTCTGCTTCAGGCCTTCGGTGGCCAGGCGGCAGGTGAGGTCGAATCCGCCACCGGGCTGGGCCGGCGCGATGCACTCGGGGCGGCGGGGCTCGTCGGCGGCCCGGGCCGCCGAGGTCAGCGAAAGAAGGGTCAGCGCGACTGCGCCCAATGCCGCGCCCAGGCGCGTTTTCAGCGGGATCTGCATCTTGCGGTCTCCGTCAGGTTTGTAGGTGTATGTCCGCGCGGAGGGACTTTTGCCCCACCCGCTGGAGCGCAACCGTACAAAACCCCGCCTTTCCGAACCCTTTCAACTCCATGCATTTTTCTGGTGCGTTGCACCAAACCTGGGCAAATCGAGGGTAAATACTAGTGCCACGCGCAGGCCCTGGCGGCCTGGACGGTTCTCGATCAGCAATTTCGCCGCGTGGATTTCCGTGATGGTGCCGACGATGGCCAGGCCCAACCCCGCCCCGCCCTTTTTCTTGCCGGCCGCCCCCCGGCGAAAGCGTACGCCGGCGCGTTCGATGTCCAGCTGCGACATGCCGGGACCGCTGTCTTCGACCATCACGCACGCCGCATGCGCCTGGCGCGCCACCCGGACGGTGATCTCGCCGCCGTCGGGGGTGTAGCGGATGGCGTTGTCCAACAAGTTGCTCAGCGCTTCGCGCAGCAGCCATTCCAGGCCTTTCACCTCGACCGGCGATTCGGGCAGGTCCAGGCCCAGGTCCAACCGGCGCGCCCGGGCGGCCGGCAGCAGGGCCCGGACCACGGTGTCGGCCAGTTCGGCCAGGTCGACCGGCTCGAAGGCGGCGCCTCCTTCCGCCAGCGTGGCGTCCTTGGCTCTTGCCAGGGACAGCATCTGGTTGGTGGTGCGGACCGCGTGGTCGAGCCCTTCCTGCATACCCAGCAGAGCGGCACGGATTTCGGCGGGATCTTCCTCGCGCAGCGCATAGGCCGTCTGGGTACGCAGAACCGACAGCGGTGTGCGCAGCTGGTGCGAGGCGTCGTCCAGGAACTGCCTTTGCACCCTCGCCTGGTCCGTAAAACGGGCCATATGGAGGTTTACGGCGTCGACCAGGGGCCTGACCTCACCCGGCACGCCGGACGCGCTGACGGGGCTCAAATCGTCCGCGGGACGGGTATCCAGGTCTTCCTTGAGGCGCTCCAGCGGTTTCACGGCACTGAAAACGCTCCAGATGACCACCAGAACGCTGATCAGGACGACGGCAAGGTCCCGGCCTACGGATGCCACCAGCGCGCTGTGCAGGACCTCTGTGCGGCTTTCCAGGCTTTCGGCGACCTGGACGATCACCCGGCCCCCCCGGTCGTTGTACAGCGGCGGGTCCATCGGACGCGCCAACGCGGCGATCCGGACGGTCTCGTCCCCGTATTGGGCATAAAAGAAGCGGGGTTGCCCCGAGACCAGGGGCTCGTGCGGCAAGGGCAGGCCGGGGCTGCCGATTTCCGCCAGACCGTCTTCGGTGGCGACCCGGTAATAGACGTGGCCGCTTGCCGTCAGTTGGAAAAACTCGAGCAGCAGGTACGGCTGCTCCATGGCCAGGCCGCCGCTGGCCGTGGATATGTTGTGGTCGATCGACCGCAAGGCGCCAGCGAGCGACCGGTCGTAGGCATGGTCGACCTGGTCCCGCAACTGGCGGTTCGACAGGTACAGGGCGACCAGCATCACGCACACCAGCGCGGGAATCAATCTTCCCAGGAGAACCGTCTTCAGTGTGCGGTTACGGGGACGTGCCGTCTGCGGGGCTTTCAACCACGGTCTCCAAGCTGTAACCCATGCCTCGCAGGGTCACGATCTGCACCCCCGTGCCGGCCAGTTTTTTCCGCAGCCTGTGCACAAGTACTTCCACGGCTTCCAGGTTGACCTCGCTGTCGTCGGGCTGGATGCGATCCAGGATCTGCTGTTTGGCAACGGGTTCCCCGCTGCGCTGGATCAGGACGCGCAGGACGGCATGTTCCCGCGGCGACAGGGCGAGCACCTGGCCGGACACCGAGAAACGCTGCGCAGCGGTATCCAGGACCAGGTTGCCCAGGGCCATTCGCGGATGTTCCCGTCCCCGGCTTCGGCGGATGAGCGCCATCAGCCGCGCCTCGACTTCTTCCAGCACGAATGGTTTGGGCAGGAAATCGTCGGCGCCCTCGTGCAGCGTGCCGATGCGTTCGGCAAGCGAGTCGCGGGCGGTCAGCACCAGTACGGGCGTGCGGTCGTCCCTGGCGCGCATGCGCGCCAGGAGACTGTGCCCGTCCATGCCAGGCAGCCCCAGGTCGAGCACCACGGCGTCGAATTCCTCCAGGGTCAGGCGGCGTTCGGCCACGACACCGTCATTGGCCCATTCCACCACGAAGCCCGCATGGCGGGCGAGGCTGCGAGCCAGCCAATGTGCAAGCTCGGCTTCGTCTTCTATCAGGAGGATACGCATGAAGGTTCGCCCGGGAGGGGGTGGCGGCTGGCTGACATGGGTTACGGTTTTCTCTTATCTTGTTCTTTATATAAAGATTGGTAATGGATAAGGGTTGTGGATAACTGCATCAACCCTAAAAAGCGATTCTATTTCATCGGCTTGCCGAAGTTTTTGCTTGTGCATGAACTCTGTTCTGGGGATAAGTCGAAGTTGAACAACTTTTCCACAGCCGCCGAAAAGCCGGGTTTGTTCAGTTCACGTCCACACGCTGTGCACAACTCCGTCTCATAGCAGTTATCCACAGGGAGGCCTGCCGCGACGGATGCAGAATAGTGCATCGGACAGGCGGCGCGGACGCGCAAATGCGTACCGGGCAGGCCCGTGGACGGGCGCTGCCCTGTGCGGCGCGATGAGGTGAAGGGGAGGTGGAGCCGCCCGCCGTACCGCTGCGGTACGGCGGGGGTCGAGGGATCAGCGGCCGAAGGCGCGCCGCAAGGCCTTGAGGCCGCGGCGTACGACCGCCGAATAGAGTTCGGCAGCCTTCAGTTTCCAGTCGATGTTGCGCTGGTAAGGCTGGATGGTGATGGGGAAATACGGCGACAGCATCTTCACCACGCTTTGCGGGGAGATGTGGGTGTTGCTCTGCACGACCGCGAACAGGCCGTCGCTGCCGGGCCCGAAGTAGTGTTCGGGGTTCCATTCCTTCATCTGCTGCGCATGCCACACGCTCTGGTCGGTGTGCAGCGCCGGCTGGCCAGGCTGGCGTGCCGTGTGATAGCGGTCCAGCAGCCCTTCGTTCTCGGCGTTCAGCCAGTAGAGCGTGTACTCGGTCCAGTCGACCGTGTATTTGCTCAGCAGCACCCGGCGCCAGTCTTCCCCGTACAGGGTTTCCAGCTTGTTGTGCAGGCTCAGGCACAGCGTGCGCGACAGGACGGTCGGCGTCCACCACAGGCCGTCGCGGTCCAGGTGCGGGTCGACGCCGAGCACCTTGGACGAGGCTTCCCAGTAACGGGGCTCGGCGCTGCGTGGCATGTAGTGCGTCAGCGCACGGCCGCCCGGGACGAGGGTCTCGGCCGAGAACGGATGCGTGGCGAAGCAGTCCGGATCGAACACCAGGAAGTACTCGGTGTCGATCAGGGCCGGCGCATACAGCTTGATGATCTGCTGGCGATGCCAGTTGCGGATCTGGTGGCGTTGCGAGAATTCCGAGAACACGGCCATGTGCAGGGACTCGTCGACGACCACGATCGGAAAGTCCGACCAGGCCTTGGCATAGCCCTGGATTTCCTCGACCTCTTCGTGGGGCACGACGAGGACGAACCGGGCGAACAGGCCGGGCGCCGCGAAATGGCGCAGCGAGGCAAAGAGGATGTCGCAGCGGGCGATATTGTCAGCGTAATGCCTGCCACGGGTCTTGATAGGCAGAATCGCACTGATCTGCGTCATCGCATGCTCCGGTTCATTTGTTCAGGAAAAGCCGGTAGAAAAAGCCGGGGATGTAGGCGCGGCGGTTCGTCATGGCGACGCCGATGATGTTGCCGCCCGAGTCGAGCACCTGATCCTTCAGGGTCTGCGCCACCGGCTTGCGCGTGTTTTCGGCCTGGATCACCAGGACCACGGCATCCGCCCGCGCGGCGTTCTCGATGCCATGGAAGGAGCGTGTGGAAGATGGCGCGTGGACCAGCACGTAGGCATAGTCCCGCTTCAGGCTTTCGAACAGGCCCGAGGCATATTGCCACGAGGCCTGCTGCGTCGAGTCCGAGGCCCATGCGACCACGATGTTCTGCCGCGAGACCTGGCTGAATTCGAGATCCAGCACTGGCTTGGCCACGTATACGATCAGCTCCTGCTCGGCGCCTTCCACGTCGGGCCACTCGATCTGCCCCTGGGCATTGGGCTCGCCATAGGGCCGGCTCTTGGCTGCCGTCATGTCCAGGACCAGTACGGGCCGGGCCGAACGGCCGCTCAGTTCGAGGGCCAGGCCGCGCATGAGGCGACTCATGCCCTCGCCATCGTTCGCGGCGAGCATCACGACCGTCTTGGACGCGGCGTTGGAACTGAAATGGATGGCCGAAGCGAGACGCCCGTAGTCGGCATGCGCGACCGAGGCCGTCAGCCTGCGGGGCGGGGGCGCGGCCGTGCCCCTGGGCGCGGCACGGCGCGACGTGATCGGCGCGCAAAGCACGCTCAGCAAGAGCGAGCGTTCGATCTGTTCCGGGCTGAGGAAGGTCTCGCGCATCGTGGCTCGCAGCAGCACGGTCAGGCCGGAGATGACGACGGCCGCCACCAGGGCAGCCGCCACCAGCAGTCCCCGCGATATGTTGCGCTGCGAGGGCGTCACCGGGGGTTGAATGACGCGGACGTTGGTGCTGTTGACCTTGCTGGCCTGTTCTTGCTGGATGTTGACCTGTTCGTACAGGCGGGCGGCCGTATTGAAGTTCTCGGCCAGCAGATCGCGGTCGGCCTGCATCTGGCGCAATTTGCCCGCCACGGAGATCAGGCTTTCCGAACGGCTGCGCGCTTCGGCAACCTGCGCCTCGAGCTCTTTCTGGCGGGCGGCCTGGCCCGCGATGGTGGTCAGCAGCCCCGACAGCCGATCCTGGACCGTGTCGTAGTAGCTGTTGTGGCCGACCCGGCTGGCGGAGATCATCTGCTGCTTGTTCCTGGCGATGTTCGCCTTCAGGTCGGCGATCTGCTTGTCGAGCTGCTGGACGAAGGGCGAACCGTCCATGTAGCGCGAGGCCACCTCGGCGCGGCGCGCCTGCAGGTCCAGCAGTGAAATCTGCATGGTGGCCAGCGCACGCGCGATCTCGGCGTTGTCGTTGAACAGCAGGATGTCCGACTTGACGTGGGCGGTGCTGGCCTGCAGCGCCGCCAGCCCGGCGCGATCCTGGGCCAGCGCGGCTTCGTTCTCCATCTTGCGCTGGACCAGCAGATTCTCCAGCGCCACTGCACGCGAGATCTGGTCGGTGATGTTGACGACGCCGTGTTCCTGCTGGAAAGCAAGCAGTTCGGCGTTGGCGCGGTCGAGCTGGCTCCGTGCCTGGTCACGCTGCCCGGCCAGCATCGCGGTGCGGCCCGAGGTGAAGATCGTCGCGCGCTGCTTGAAATAGCGTGCCAGCAGGTCTTCCAGCGTGGCCGCGGCCCGTTTCGGATCGACGTCGTAATAGGACAGATTGAGGGTGTTGGCGAGATCGTTCTGTTCCAGATGGAACCGGGACTCGAACTCGCGCACCTGCTTGTCGAACACCTGCGGGTCGGTATTGTTGGGCCCCAGCCGGGCCATGACGACTTCGCGGTGCAGTTCGGGGCTGTCCAGGATCTGCGCTTCGACGCTGACGAGCTCGCCGATGGCCGGCGCCACGGGAACGCCGCCCCGCCCCCCGGCGGATTGGTCGTAGTAACCGGCAAAAAGCACCAGAAGGGTCGACTGGGCCCGATAGGGGATGGGCACGGTCAGGGCGAGGATCAGTCCCAGCACGGCCACTACCAGGAACGTCGTCGCGGCGACCTTGTGGTAGTAGAAGAAGGTGTTGAGATGATCTCGGATGGTCAAACTGGTGACGGCGCTGTTGCGGTCAGGCCTAGTTCTCGTGGAAATAACCATACAACCTTGAGGTTCGGGATGCGCCGCGATGCTGTCGGATCGGATCCATGACCAGCCACTACCAACCGCCGCCTGCCGCCCAGGCGGGTGGCAGGGTATAGATTTTATACGTTGAATTACCGTTTGCAAGTATATAATCGGGAGGCTACGGGTGTGTTGCCGCCCTGGACTTTTTGTTTTTCTTTCCAAGAGGTTGGCCGCGCATGTTGTCGTTACGCGCCACACTGATGCTGCGTCTGGGCCTCGCGCTGGCACTGGTCAACTTGACCGCGTGCACGCCTACCTGGGTGCCGTCCGAATACCGCCAGCCCGAGCGCTTCGCGACGTGGGTGGATGCCGCTCCCGCCGCCTACGTGATCCAGCCTGGCGACGAGATCGCCATCACGCTGCCGTTCAACGCCGAGCTCAACCAGAAGGCGCTGGTCGCCCCCGACGGCACGTTCTCCATGCCTCTGGCGGGGCCTCTGCCCGCGGCCGGGCGGTCCGCGGCCCAGCTCTCCGGTATCGTGGACAAGGCGCTGCTGGCCAACGGCGTGGTCGCCGACGCGCGGTCGTCGGTCAGCGTCGTGCAATACGGGGGAGCCGTCTACGTCGACGGCCAGGTCGGCAAGCCGGGTGAAATCGTCCTGCGGCCGAACATGACCGTCATGCAGGCCATTGCCGCGGCCCAGGGCATGCGCGATACCGCGCGCACCGACGAAGTGGTGCTGATCCGCCGCGCACCGGATGGCAGGCCGATGCTGCGCACCATCGACACCAAGGCCCTGACGCGCCGGGGCGACCCCGCGCAGGCGGTGGTCTTGCAGTCGTCCGATATGATCTTCGTGCCGAAGTCGTCCATCGCCGAGGTCAACCAGTGGGTGGACCAGTACATCAATCAGGCGCTGCCCTTCAACAAGGGCATCAACTACTCGTACACCAATACGATCAACGGCAACCCCTGATGGCCTTCCCAGGAAATCCCAGGGTCGCCGGCGTCCACGTGGCGTAACGGACGGCACGAGATGGAAGAGGCCAAGCCCGACGGTCGGCTCCCCGCGATCTTCTCGACCGAGCCCGTCAGGTCGCGCGTGCGCTGGTGGCTGGTCATCCTGCTGCCCCTGTTCGGCCAGACGTTCCACTACATGACCGACATACGCCCGCTATGGGCGCTGTCCAAGGCCTTTCCCCTGCTGTCGCTGCCGCTGGCGCTGCGGCTGATGAGCCAGGCGCGCTTTCCTGTCACCCGGCAATTGCTGCTCAGTTTCGCCTGGCTGCTGCTGGTACCCAGCCTGGCGTCGATGGTCTATTTCAACGAGAGCTTCTTCACCAGCATCACCGCGCAGGTGAAGCTGCTGCCCTTCCTGTACTTCTTTTCGTTCCTGGCCCTCCTGCAGATGCTGCGGCCGACGCTGTACGAACTCGAGCGCAGCTTCGTCGCGCTGGGCATCACCGTCGCGGTCGTGCTGATCGTGCTGTGGATCGCGGTGCCCAGCAGCTGGTACAAGGGCACCTATGTCGTGGGCACGGCGCCGCTGTTCAGCGACGACAGCCGCGGCCATCGCATCCGCATGTCGATGTACTTCCCCATCATCCTGCTGTTCTTCTGCTATCGCAGGGCGTTCTTCGAACGCAGCGGGCGCTATCTCCTGGGCGTGGTCATCCTGTTCGCCATCACGCTGCTGATCATCAAGACGCGCGCCATGATCCTGGGCATCGCCGGCGTGCTGGCCATCAATACCCTGCTCTGGGCCTCGCCCCGGGCCAGGCTGGGACTGGCATTCGCCGTTCCTTTCCTGCTGGCGTCCATGTTCTCCGTCGATTACCTGGCCTCGGTGTTCGACACCAGCGCCAAGAGCGGTTTCGACGTGCGCAGGACCAGCATTGAACTGGCCACCCGCTTCCTGGGCGACAACCCGCTGGGATGGCTGTTCGGCGTGGGCACGATCAGTCCGACCAGCAGCCAGAGCCTGATGAAGTATTTCCACCATTTCTTCTTCCTGGCGGACATCACCTGGCTGGGCATCGTGTTCGAGTACGGCCTGTTCGGGGCGGTGCTGTTCATCCTGATCGAACTGCGTGGCCTGCGCGTCTACCGGCAGTTGCGTGCCCACATCGAGGACGATCTGCTCGGGGCTTTGTCCGACTACCTGATCTATGTCCTGCTGATTTCCTTTCTCTATCCGTTGACGCTCACGCCCGGTGAAAGCGCGGTGATTCTCGCCGTCTTCGTCTACGTATGGCGCGCCAGCGGGTTGGAGAATTCCCCCTCCTCTGTTTCATCGCCCGCGCATGCCTAGTCTCGGACGTTTCATTCTCTGGTTCCTGCTGGCGGCGGCCCTGCTGCTGGGGGGCATCATCGTCGCGCGCGGCATGGCCACAGACCGTTCGCCGCTACCCGCCGTCGTGTCCATCGACGCGGCGGCCAACCGCCGGCCCATCAGTCCGCTGGTCTACGGCATGAACTTCGCGACGACGCAGATGCTGCGCGACCTGCGTATTCCCATCAACCGTTCCGGCGGCAATAGCGCCTCGGCCTACAACTGGCGGCTCGACGCCCGGAATGCGGGCAAGGACTGGTTCTTCGAAAGCCTGGCGGCCGATCCCGCCGCCATCAACGATCAGTTCGGCGAGCGCTTCGTGGCGCTTACCCGCGATGGCGGCGCCATCCCGATGGTGACTATCTCCATGATCGGCAGGGTCGCCAAGCTGGGCCAGGACCGCACGGCCCTGGCCAGTTTTTCCATGGCCAAGTATGGCCGGCAACTGGCCTACGACGTCGACGGCCTGCGCGATGCCGGCAACGGGGTCCTGCCCGATGGAACGCTGATCGTCGACAACGACCCGAACGACGCCACCGTGCCCAACGACCCGCGCAACGAGCAGGCACGCGTCGAGCAACTGGTCCAGCGCTTCGGTCCGGCGGGCCCGGGTGCGCCACGCTATTACGTGATGGACAACGAGCCGAGCCTTTGGCATCTCATCCATCGCGACATCCATCCCGTTGGCGCGCATGCCTCGGAAGTCGCGGAAAAAGTCCTCGCCTATTCGCGCGCGGTGAAGACGGCCGATCCGGGGGGGCTGGTGGTGGCGCCCGAGGAGTGGGGATGGTTCGGCTATCACTACAGCGGGTTCGATCAGCAATATTCGGCCCAGAACGGCCTGGATGGCGCCCCCGACAGGAAGAACGAAACCGGCGGCATGGATTATGTGCCCTGGCTGCTGTCGCAATGGAAGGCGGCCGGACGGCCCATCGACGTGTTCAGCCTGCACTTCTACCCGCAAGGTGGCGAGTACAGCGAAGCGGGGGCGGCGGATACGCCCGAGATCGCACTGGCGCGCAACCGTTCCACGCGCAATCTCTGGGACCCGGCCTACAAGGATCCGACCTGGATCAACAGCGTCGTGTCGCTGATCCCGCGCATGCGGCAGTGGGTGGACAGCTACTACCACCCCGGCACGCCGATCGCGCTGACGGAATACAACTGGGGCGGCGACGCCATCATGAACGGGGCCACGGCGCAGGCCGACCTGCTGGGCATCTTCGGGCGCGAAGGGCTGGACATCGCGACCCGCTGGGGCGCGCCCGATGCCGCGACCCCGGTGTACAAGGCGTTCAAGCTCTACCGCAACTACGACGGCCAGGGCTCGGGCTTCGGGTCGACCAGCGTCGCCGCGGTGACCGCCGATCCGGACCAGGTCTCGTCGTTCGCCGCCTTGCGTGACGAGGGCCGTACCCTGACCGTGGTCGTCATCAACAAGCAGCTCGACCGCATGGCGGCGGCCACGCTGAAAATCGGCAACTTCGCGGCCGATGGCCAGGCCGAGACCTGGCAGTTGGCGAACAATGCCTTGGTCCGGCTGCCTGACGCACCGTATGCCGGCAGCCAGATGGAGGCCGTCCTGCCGCCGCAGAGCGTCACGCTGTTCGTCTTGCGCGGCGCGGCGCCCAAATGACGGGACTGGGAGGCGACATGGATGCTGCCAGGCGAGCAGAGCCCGATAAAGGCGGTTCCGTCCTCCGCGGCGCCTTCGTCAGCCTGGGCGTGCGCATGCTCGACCTGCCATGCCGCTACGGCTTTCACCTGCTGGTCGCGGCGACGCTGGGCGTGGCGGATACCGGCCGTTTCTATATCGTGTTCAGCTTCATGATCGGCCTGGCGGGCTTTGGCAGGCTGGGCATGGACCAGGCGCTGACCCGGCAACTGGCCGCGGCCGTGGCGACGGACCGGCACGAGACGGTACGCCCGGCGATCCGGCGGGCACTGGGACTGATCCTGCTTGCCTCCACGGCGGTCGCCGTGTTGCTTGCGGCGCTTGCCTGGCCGTTGGCCCACCATGTGCTGAGCAAGGATGAGCTGGCCGTGCCGCTGGCCCTGGGGGCGTTGACCCTCATCCCCCAGAATCTGGGCGCGGGCCTGGCCGGCGCGTTGGCCGGCCTGCAACGCGTCGGATACAGCCAGATGGTCTATTCGTGGCTCTGGCCGGCCATCTTCTGTGCCGTCGCCATTCCGGTCACGCTCACCGGCACGCTGACCGTGTCCCAGATACTGATCCTGATCGCGGCAAGTTTCGCGGTCACCGCCGTGGTCGGGGCCGTGCTTCTGCATCGCGGGCTGGCCACCCTGCCTTGCCCCGGCTCCCGTGCGCCGGAAATCCAGGGACTGCTGCGTCCTGGGCTGTCGCTGTTCTCCCTGGACCTGACCAAGCTGCTTCTCACCTCCGCGCCCGCCATCGTGCTGGGCATCGTGGCCACGGCCTACGAGACCGGCCTGTTTGCCCTGACCTGGCGCATGGCGCTGGTGATCAACATCCTGATCAGCGGCGTGGCCGGCATGGCCGTGCCCCGATTCGCGGCGCTGTATGCGCGCGGCGACATCCGTGGCCTGGAGAAGTCGGCAGCGCAGGCCATCGGCATCGTGCTCTGCCTGGCGTTGCCGGCAACCCTCGTCATGCTGCTCGCGCCCGAGCAGTTGCTGAGCCTGTTCGGTCCGGGGTTCGGCGAGGGCGCCAACACGCTGCGCATCCTGGCGGTGGGCCAACTGGCGGCGGCGTGCTTCACCGCGATGCCCGAGATGCTGGGCATGACGTCGCACTTGCGGGTGCTGTACAGGATCAACGCCTGCACATTGGCGGTGTTGTCCGTCGGCCTGGTGGCGCTCGTTCCCCTGGCCGGCAGCCCCGGCGCCGCGCTGGCGACGGCGCTTGCGACGGTCGTCAACGGCGTGGCCGCGGCATGGCTGGCGCATCGTCTGCTGGACGTATCGCCGTTGTGCCGCTTGCGGCGCGAGGTGTCGGGTCATGTGCGCCGCCGCACTGGTGGAGATACCCGATGAGTTTTTCCCGAACCTGGCCGGCAGCACTGGTGCTGGGCGTCGTGCAAGCCTGCACGATCGCCTCCGCGTGGGCCCAACTCGACCCGCCCCGCTACGACTCGAACCTGTTCTGCAGGCTGCGGGCCAACACCCCGGATGGGTTTTCGGATGACGCCCAAGCCCGTTGCCTGGCCAGCCAGCGGTATGCGCTGGAGCGGATCCGCAGGGAATGGCTTGAACTGCCCGAAGAGATCCAGACGGGTTGCGATGAATTCACGCGCAGCCGCGATCCCATGAACTATGTGGCCATGCAGAGCTGCATCGAGGCGCAGAAGCGCCGTATTCCGCCCGCGCCCGAAGTGGAACTGTCGCCCGACGACGATCCGCCGACGTCGCGTTGATGCGGCGTCGGGCACTGCCGCATCGGCGCGGGCGCGCCGGCAGCGCGCGTTCTACGATGCCGGCGTCCTGGTGAGGTCAGGCGGCATGCTGCGGCGCAGGCCTTCAGCCAGGGGTGTCCAGGCCAGTCCGAGCCGGTCTTCGGCGGCGCGGCTGTCCAGGCGGATGTCCTGCTGCCAGAGGCGCGCCAGGGATGGTGGAATCGGCGGAGGAAGCGTCAGGCCGCGCAGGCGTGCCTTGCCCGCCGCGATTTCCAGGATCTTCAAGGCGGGCGCCGCCAGTTTGGTCTCCAGCTTCAGCCTGCGCGCACCGATGCGGGATAGCGGCACGGCGCCCAACGCTTTCGCATAGGCAAGGAAATACGTGTTCCAGTCGGGGGCGTCCCGCATCGCCAGGTTATAGGCGCCGTTGGCGGCTTCGGGACGCAGCAGGCAGGCGATGACGGCCCGCGTCACGTCGTCCACGTGCACGAGGTTGCTGCAGCCATCGCCGGCGCTGCCCATATCGCCGATGCGGTGGGCGCGCAGCAGGCGGGCGATGCGCTCGCTCCATTGCGGGCTGCCCAGGCCATAGACGCATCCTGGCCGCAGCACCATGCGGCCGGGGAGGTCGGCAAGAATGTGTTCGGCCTGCGCCTTGGCGGCCGAATACGGCCCGAGGTCGCCTTTCAACGCATGTTGTTCGTCGATCGTGCCGCGCACGCCGCCGTAGGCAGCCATCGAACTGAAATGCACCAGCGGCCGGGGATGCTGTTGCAGTGCGTGTTTCAGCGCCTGCGCATTGCGCACGATGGTGTCCGGCGATCCCGCGACGCAATTGACGACGGCGTCCGTGTCCGCCACGGCCCGCGCCAGCGCGTGGGCGTCGGTGGCGTCGAGCATGATCTGGGCATCGGCGCGGCGGCCCGCGGTGCGAGGCGCCAGCGCGGGCTCGGCGGCCAGCGCGCGCGACACGGCGCGTCCGATATAGCCCTGCGCGCCCAGAACCAGTACTTGCCTTGCCGAATGGGGTGCCGTCATCTCGTTTCCAAGGGGGGTATCAGTCTTCGTGCGACAGGCGCGTCTTCAAGTGATCCGCCAGACGCAGCGACAGCGCGACGATCGTCAGGGTGGGATTCGCCTGGCTGGAAGTGGGAAATACGGCGGAGCCCGCCACATACAGGTTGGGGGCCTCGTGCACGCGGCAATCGGCGTCCACCACGCTGCTGCGCGGATCCGTGCCCATGCGCGCGGTGCCGATATGGTGGCCGCCGTAGGCCCCGTAGCGCGTGATCTGCTCCTCGATGCCCGCCGGGTCGTATTCGAAACGGCCCAGGCCGCTGCCGCTGATGGTGTCCGCGAGCGCCTGCAGCGCGGCGCTTACCGTTGCGACGTCCTGCGCCGTATAGCGCCAGTCCACGACCAGCCGCCGCATTCCCAGCGCGTCGGCATCGCGGCCCAGGGTGACGCGGCTGTCGGGGTTGGGTATCTGCTCGGCATGGAAATCCAGGCTGTAGCGGCGATTGCGGGGATGCACGATGACCGACGGGAATTTGCGTGCCGCCAGCGTGCGCTGGGTCAGCCAATGCCACAGGAACCGGGCCGTGGCCGGCGAGTCGCGCAGCACATTGGCCAGGTGGGCCGTGCGGGATGCCGGCGCTTCGCCGGCTTTGTCGGACAGGCGCTTGCTGTATTCGTAGGGAATGAAGGGGCGCGCCAGATAGAGCAGCGACAGGATGCCGATGCCATGGCCCGGATCGGGGATGTGCGGATGGTGCAGGCGGGCGATGAAATTGCCCGCCCGCAGGCGGTGTTGCGCTTGCGGACTCAGCGCCAGGCGGCGGCGGCAATAGACGCCTTCGTCCGAGACCTCGTAGCCGTGCCACACCGACGCCGCGCCGGACAGGTCCATCGTGCCGATCGTGCCGGCGATGTGGCACATGTAGAAGCGGCCGACGACATCATGCGCATTGCCGATGCCCGCGCCGCTCGGACCGGGACTGGCCAGCAGCAGGCGGGCGTTCTCCAGGCCGCCGGCCGCCAGGACGAAGGCGCGCGCCTCGATGGAGAACGCCTTGCCGGACAGCGTGCGCACCGCCGCATTCCGGATGCGGCCATCGGGCTGGCTAGGCAGGCCGCACAGGTTGGCGTTCTGCAGCAGGCGTACGGAGCCGTCTTGCAGGCGGCGCCGGTAACGTTGGCCGAAGTCGGTCGGGCAACTGAACCGCTCCAGCGTGTTGGACGTGAACGTGTCGCTATCCAGGCCCGCGATCATCGGACGGATCGGCCGTTCGAATGCGGTTTCCGCCGTATAGGAGAACTCGCCGGCTTCGCACAACAGGTTCGCCCGGGGGTAGTACGGCAGCAGGTCCTGCATGCCGATGGGCCAGCCGCTGTGCGGGATGTAATCGCGCTGCTCGAAGTCGATGGGATCGAGCGGCATGGATCGCCCGCCCCACAACGTGCTGGACCCGCCGAACTGCCGTACCCGGTAGCGGTCGGGCGGGCTGTGCATGCGCGCATCGGTTACCGTGCCTTCGTAGAGCCGCTGCGCGTTCGGATCGGGCCGGTCGGCCCCGCTTTCGAGCAGCAGCACGTCCAGGCCGCTGTCCATGAGCGCCAGGGCCAGGGAGATGCCTGCCGGACCGGCGCCAACGATGCACAAATCTGCCTTCAGTACAGCGCCTGCGGGTACGTTATTCGCGTCGTCGATCATGGAATCAAGGGGGAAGGCAACGCAAGCTGGAATGCGTTCGCGGCATACGCTGTTCAGCGAGCCCCGGCACTCCGGACGTCCATCGCATGCACTAACGGTGTCGCCATGGATAGTAGCGTACTCATTTTGTCACGTTCAAAATTTTATAAATACAATGTTGCGGCCCGACTTGCCTGGTGCTCCGGCGTCGCGCATACCGTATGGCACTTCCTCTCAGGGGCTCTTTTGCAAACCTTGCCGCATACTTCCGGCCCCGACGGTGCCGGCTTGCCTTCCACCGATCTCCCTGCCCTGCCCAAGGCCCGCCTGTTCGACCTGGACATGTCGGCGGTCACGTTCGATGCCGCCGTGGAGGCGCTGGTCCGGGCGGCCGAGCGGCGCGACGGCCGCGCGCGCGTGGTGGTCACACCCAACGTCGACCACATCGTGCGCCTGGATGCCGCGCCCGAACTGCGGGCGCGTTACGCGACGGCCGATTTCATCTTTGCCGATGGCATGCCGGTGGTGTGGGCCAGCCGGTTGCTCGGCCGCCCGTTGCCGCAGCGCGTGACCGGCGCCGACCTGTTCGTGGCGCTGTGCAAAGAGGCCGAGCGGCGCAATTGGCGCATCATGCTGCTGGGAGGCATGCCGGGATCGGAGGCCGACCTGACCGCGCGTTTCGCCCGGTACTTCCCCGCGCTGCGCGTGGACATCGTATGCCCGTCCATGCGGTTCGAGCCGCTGGGACCGGAAGGCGAGGCGTTCGCGCAGCGGGTGCGGGAATCCGCCCCCGACGTCGTATTCGCCTGCGTGGGATTGCCCAAGCAGGAGAACTGGGCGCTGCACTACGCCTCATCTCTGCCTGGCGGCATCGTGCTGTGCGTGGGGGCCGCGATGGAGTTCGCCATCGGACTGCAGCGCCGCGCACCCGCGGTGTTCCAGCGCATCGGCATGGAGTGGGTGTGGCGCCTGCTGACGAACCCCAGGCGCCTGTGGCGCCGCTATCTGGTCAATGACCCCTGGTTCGCGATGCTGTGCTGGAAGCAGTGGCGCGCGTTGCGTACCGGGCGCGGATCGTCCTGACCCGGACCGGGGGCAGCCGGACGCCATCCGTTCGCGCATGCGGGGGCGGCGCTCGCCGCCGCGTCAGTACGCGTTTCTATCCCACAGGATCATCACCGTGGTGCGGACCAGGATCTTCAGGTCCAGCCGCAACGACCAGTTGGTGATGTAGTAGCGGTCGTACTGCACACGGCGCTGCATCTTGTCCGGCGTGTCGGTCTCGCCGCGCAGGCCATGGATCTGCGCCCAGCCCGTGATGCCCGGCTTGACGCTGTGGCGCAGCATGTAGCCGTGGATCATGCGCCGGTACATCTCGTTGTGTTCGACGGCGTGGGGGCGCGGGCCCACCAGGCTCATCGAGCCGCCCAGCACATTGAACAACTGCGGCAGTTCGTCCAGCGACGTGCGGCGCAGGATGCGGCCCACCCGCGTGATGCGGTCGTCGTTGGCGCTGGCCTGGCGCAGCTTGCCATCCTGCAGGCGATCGCTGCCCACGCGCATCGAGCGGAACTTGAAGACGGTGATGGACGAGCCGCGTTCGCCATAGCGATGCTGGCGGAAGATGATGGGACCGGGCGAATCCAGGCGGATGGCCAGGGCCACCAGCAGCATCACGGGCAGCACCAGAAGCAGCACCAGGCTGCCCAGCACGAGATCCGTCGCGCGCTTGAACGAGCGCGACAGGCCGACCATCTGCGTTTCGTGCAGGGCCAGCAGCGGCACGCCGGCGATGACGGCGTTGTCGATCACCGATTCGCCGGGGATGGGCGATTCGGGAATCAGGTAGATGGTGGTCGTGGAGTCGTACAGCCGGTTCATCAGCTGCAATGCCTCGTCCTCGTAGCTATGCTTGTCGAGGGGAATGAAGGCGATGTCGATCTGGCCGGAATCGATCTGCTTGATCGCGCTGGCAAAGCCGCCGAGGTAGCGCGGCGTGCCGCCCGGGCTGCCTTCCTGCCCGGGCAGCGGCTGCGGCGCGTAATAGCCGTCGACGTGTATGCCCAGGATCGGCGAACGCTGGAGCCGCATGGCCAGTTCGCTGGCCTTTGGTCCCAGGCTGAAGAAGACGGCGCGGCGCTTGTTCGACGAGGAATTGTTGATGTTGTAGGCGATCCGGCGCAGCACGGCCAGCCCGCCTATCTGCAACCCCAGCGCCAGCCCGGTCCATTCGATCAGGACGATGCGCCATTGCTGGAAATCGAGGTTGCCGTGCGACAGGAACAGCAGGCCGGCCAGCGCGACGAACAGTACATTGAACCAGCGCCTGACGCCCTGGCCCAGCATCCAGAGCCCCGTCCGGGCGCTGACAAGCAGCCTGAAGCGGGCATAGGTGAAGAAGGCGCTGACGCCGATCAGCGCCGAGACGTTCTGTGCGGCGGCGGAATCGTTGGCCTCGCTCAAATGGGCCAGCGCCAGGAACGGCAGGGCATTGAGCAGTGCGCTGACCACGCCCACGAGCGCCATGAAGGCATTCTGGTGGTGGCTGAGTTTGTCTTGCAGGAACATGTCTCTGGGACGGCGATGAGTCGGTAAGAAGCCTCAACGGCCGTAGGCGTCTTCGAAGCGCACGATATCGTCCTCGGCCAGATACGGCCCGGACTGCACTTCGATCAGTTCCAGTGGAATCGACCCTGGATTCTCAAGGCGATGGCGCACGCCCAGCGGAATATAAGTGGATTGGTTTTCGGTGAGCAGGAAAACCTCTTCCCCTCGCGTGATCCGCGCGGTGCCCGTGACGACGATCCAGTGCTCGGCACGGTGATGGTGCATTTGCAGCGACAGGCGGCAGCCCGGCGCCACGGTGATGCGCTTGACCTTGAAGCGGGGGCCTTCGTCGACCGAGTCGTAGGATCCCCAGGGACGGTAGACCAGGCGGTGCTCCACCGCCTCGCTGCGCCTGGCGGCCTGCAGCTTGGCCACGATCTTGCGCACATGCTGGACCTGGTCGCGCGCGGCCACCAGCACGGCATCCGGCGTCTCGACCACCACGGCGTCCTTCATGCCCAGCACCGCAACCAGGCGGCTGCTGGAATAGGCATAGGTGTCCCGGCACGAGTCGGCCACCACGTCGCCGCGAAACGCATTGCCGTCCTGATCCTGTTCCGCCAGCTGCCACAGCGATGCCCAGGAGCCGATGTCGCTCCAGCCCGCGTCCAGCGGGACCATCGCCACGTCGGGGTCGCGTTCCATGACGGCGTAGTCGATGGAGTCGGACGGGCATGCGGCGAACGCCGCTTCGTCGAACCGCACGAAATCGCCGTCGTCCCGTTTGCCAGCCATCGCGGCCTGGCATGCCTGCAGGATGTCCGGACGGAATTGTTGCAGGGCCTGCAGGTAACGGGATGCCAGGAACAGGAACATGCCGCTGTTCCAGTAATAGTTTCCTTCCGCGATGTACCGGGCCGCACTGTCGGCATCGGGCTTTTCCACGAAGGCCTCGACGTCGGCGGGACCATGGGGATCGGCGCCGACGCGGGCGCGGATGTAGCCGTAGCCGGTCTCGGCATATCCCGGCACCACGCCGAAGGTGACCAGCTTGCCGGCCAGCGCGGGCGCGCGCGCGATCTCGACCGCCTGCCGGAACGCGGCCGGTCGCATGACCGCATGGTCGGAGGGGAGCACCAGCAGCAGGGTATCGCCGCCGCGGGCCAGCGCATGCAGCGCGGCCAGCGCGATGGCGGGAGCGGTGTTGCGGCCCACGGGTTCGAGCAGGATCTCGGGGTGTTGCAGATCCAGTTGGCGCAGTTGCTCGGCGACGATGAACCGGTGCGTCTCGTTGGTGATCAGCAGCGGCTCGTGGTCGGCCAGTTCGCTGACGCGGTGCCAGGTGGCCTGCAGCGCGGAGGCATCGTCGAGCAGGTTGAGGAACTGCTTGGGATAGCTTTCCCGCGATAACGGCCAGAGCCGGGTCCCCGACCCGCCCGCCAGCAGCACGGGCTGTAAGTCAATGGGTGCGGTGGACATCGCGAAGTTCCTTCTGCCTGTGGCCGATTTCCAGAATCGTCACCGCCCACAGTAACGAAATCGTAAAAATCCAGTAGCTTGACCGTAGTTGCGAATCTTTGCGTATCAAATGGACAAAGATTCATACGGCGCATCTTAGACGGCAGCGGTTGGCTTGGCTACCTCAATCGTGCGAGCAATGGCAGGTTTCGCTATTCGAGCAACATTGGGGACCTGCCGGCGCAACAAGTCAGCATGAAACGTCAAAAAACGTCAGGTTGACCCGACAATTGCACCTGGGAGTAGCAATTAAATTCAGATTTTAACAATACCCATATTAGAATTGGGGCAGTTCAGGGCGGCGGTCGTCAGTCCCGCGCTTGGCGCTCCAGAACACCACCTGAGACGCAAGGTCATGCTTCAAGAATGCGCGGCCGGAACCCCGCAGCTCCGCCTTGCCAATTGGCAGAAGTGCCATGTTGGTTTCAGATAAGCCGAAGTTCGCAAGCAGCAAGAATTCCATCCTCTGTGGTCCCCTCCCCGCGATGGGAAGCTGCCCAGGCCGACGGCCGTCGCGCTCCTGGATGCTTGCATGTTCCCGCTGTCGGCGGGTTCCCGGCTACCTGGCTATCTTATTTTTGCGCATAATTTCAATCCTTTGCGATGCGCCTGCATCGCGAGCCGCGGGGGCCTGCCCGTTGCGTTCCGGCATCGCCTTCTGATGCCGCTCATCCAGAGGACATTCGTGGAAAGCGCCGTTTACTCCCATCTCACCCAGCGTCTTTGCTCTCATCAGTGGCGCGATTTCCTCAATGCCCTGGCTGGGGAGCTGACCCACGATCTGACGCCGAAGAACCTGCGCAGCATGATGCGCCGCACCGGCGAGCGCTTTGCGCAGCAGCATGCGCTGGGGGGATCGGGCACGGTGGACGACCTGCAGAAGGCCATGAACCTCATCTGGCGAGGGCAGGATTGGGGCTGGGTGGACATCTCCGAGGCGAACGACCATCTGATGCTGGCGCATTACTGCGCTCCCCTGCAGGCCGCGTTCGGCGCTGGCCACCATGCATGGACGATCGGTTTCCTGGAGGGCGCCTACGAGTGCTGGATGCGTGAACTGGGCGCCGATGCGCAATTGCACGTCTCGCAGGTCGGCGAACCCGACGCCATGGGAACCGTCGTGTTCCGTTTCGGCAAGTAAGCCTCCCTTGATGCCAGTCCCGGCCGGCAGGCGGGGCACCACAGAGCAGGTCGAACCATGAGCGATGCAACCGATATTTCGAGTCTCTACCGGCGATTCGGCGGAGACCCCGAGCAATACCTCGAAGTGGGCCAGACCAATCAGGCCCAGGCTTCACGCGACCGTTGGCCCTTGCTGTCGGCCATCCGGCCCGAGTTGGCCATGTTGCCGCCTTCCGTTGGCGAGCGTACGGATTCGCCCGCCGCCCAGTCGCCGTGGCCGTCCAGCACCCCCGCCCCGGCATCGCCCGACGGCGCCATCCCGCCGGTGACCCGGGCCGCCGCGCCAGTATCCGTGCCGGCCTACGTGGAGGTGCCGCCGGTGGTCGTCGCCCCGTCCATGGCGCCCGCGCCCGCGTCCTGGGACGCCGCGCCTGCCGTCGCCGCGCCCGTCCCCGGGTCGTGGGAAGCTCAGCAGACGGCCGCCGCGCCGGCCTTGGCGCCCGCGCCTTGGGAAGCACAGCAACCGGCTTTCGCGCCGGCGATGACGCCCGCGCCCACGTCCTGGGAGGCGCAGCAGATGGCCGCCGCGCCGGGGATGACACCCGCTCCCTCGTCCTGGGAAGCGCAGCAGACGGCCGCCGCGCCGGTCATGGCGCCCGCGCCTTGGGAAGCGCAGCAGCCCGCTTTCGCCTCGTCCATGGCCCCCGCGCCTGCATCGTGGGAGACTCAGCCTGCCATGGCGCCCGCCTCCCCGTCCTGGGATGCGCAGCCCGTTTTCGCCGCTGCGGCCGATACGTCGGTGCAGGCAGCACCGGTGCATGCGCCGGTGCCTCCGCAGCCGGTGGCCGATGTCTTTGCCGCCCCGGCGCCCGCGGCGCCCCAGCCGGACTTCGGGACGGCCTTCATGATGCCGGTGGCCAGTGCCGCCGCCGATCCCGTGCCGCAACCGGCCGTCTCCACCTTCGCCCCCGAGCCTGCCCCGATCACCGCGCACCCGGCTCCTGCCGCCCAGCCTTCCGCCGAGTCCGCTCCCGGCGCCGGGTCCCTCAAGAACGTGTTCGCCCGCCTGGCGTCCGGTTCCTTCTCCACCAACAAGTAACCGTGAAGATCATCGCTATCGTTTCCGCCAAGGGCGGAGTGGGCAAGAGCACCGTCGCAGCCAATATGTGCATCGCCCTGCGCCAGGCGGGCCGTTCGGTGCTGGCCATCGACCTGGATCCGCAGAATGCGTTGCGTTTTCACCTGGGCGGCGACCTGACCAACATTGGCGGCATTTCGCGCGCCAGCGTGGGCGGAACGTCGTGGCGCGACGCCTGCGTGCAGGGCCAGTCCGGCATCTACATGATGCCGTTCGGCCTGGTCAACGAGGCCGACCGCCAGACGCTCGAACGCCAATTGGTGGCGGATCCGCTGTGGCTCAAGCGCCACCTGGAAGCCCTGAACATCACCGACGACAGCGTGGTGGTCATCGACACGCCACCGGGTCCGTCCGAATATCTGCGCCAATCGCTGGGCATCGCCCATCTGGTCATGGCCGTCACGTTGGCCGATGCGGCGTCGTATGCCACGATCCCCATGATCGAGGGCCTGATCCAAAGCTACTGCGCCAACCGCGGCGACTACCTGGGGCATGGCTACGTCATCAACCAGGCCGACGGGTCCCGCCAACTGTCGAAAGACGCGGTGCGCCTGATCCGCGAGTCGCTGCGCGAGCGCGTGATCGGCGTGATCCATCAGGACCAGTCCGTCAGCGAATCGCTGGCGTATGGGCGCACGGTCATCGAGCACGACCCGCACAGCCTTGGCCGTGCCGACCTGCTTTCCTGCGCGGGCTGGGTGCTGCAGCAGCTGCGCAGTGCCGGAGGCCAGCCGGCATGACGAACCCGTCTCCTGCGCGCGCCGGCCGCCGCGACGGCGCCCCGGCCTGGGACGAAACGCTGTTGGCGATGCCGCTGTGGTCCAAGGCCTGGGTGCGGGTGCTCGCGGGTCTGGCGGCCGCAGTGCTGTTCGTGCTGGCCGTCACGGTCGAGTTCGGCCTGGCCGAGCAACTGATGTTCACCGGTATCTGCGTGGTGCTGGCGCTGGTTCTGAACCGCATGGGCGGGCGCCTGGTCACGCTGGTGATGGTGACGCTGTCGATCATCGTGTCGTTGCGCTACATGTACTGGCGGGTCACCCAGACCTTGGGTTTCGTGGATCCGATCGACATGGCATTCGGCTATGGACTGCTGCTGGCCGAGCTCTACGCCCTGACGGTGATGCTGCTGAGCTATTTCCAGAGCGCCTGGCCATTGCAGCGCAAGCCCATGCCGATGCAGGGCGACTCCGCCACGTGGCCCACCATCGACGTCTTCATTCCGACCTATAACGAACCGTTGAGCGTGGTTCGGCAGTCGGTGCTGGCCGCCATGGCGTTGGACTGGCCGGCCGACAAGCTGCGCGTCTACGTGCTGGACGACGGGCGTCGCGCCGAGTTCCGCGACTTCTGCGCCCAGGCGGGAGCAGGGTATCTCACCCGCCAGGACAATCGTCACGCCAAGGCGGGCAACATCAACGCCGCACTGGCCAAGACCGATGGCGAGTTCGTCGCGATCTTCGACTGCGACCACATTCCGACGCGCTCGTTCCTGCAGATCTGCATGGGCTGGTTCGTGAAGGACCCGAAGCTGGCGATGCTGCAGACGCCGCACGTGTTCTTCTCGCCCGATCCTTTCGAACGCAATCTCGAGACCTTCCGCAACGTGCCCAACGAGGGCGAACTGTTCTACGGCATCATCCAGGACGGCAACGACCTCTGGAACGCCACGTTCTTCTGTGGTTCGTGCGCGGTGATCCGGCGCACCCACCTGGCCGAGGTCGGCGGCGTGGCAACGGAGAGCGTCACCGAGGATGCGCTGACCGCGCTGAAGATGAACCGCGTGGGGTTCAACACCGCGTATCTTGCCATTCCCCAGGCGGCCGGCCTGGCCACGGAAAACCTGTCGCGCCACATCGGCCAGCGTACGCGCTGGGCGCGGGGCATGGCGCAGATCATCCGTATCAACAATCCCCTGCTGGGACGTGGGCTGAAGCTGGGGCAGCGGCTGTGCTACCTGAACGCCATGCTGCACTTCTTCTTCGGCCTGCCGCGCGTGGTGTTCCTGACCACGCCGCTGGCATTCCTGTTCTTCGGGGCGCACGTGTTCCATGCCTCGGCGCTGATGGTGGCCGCCTACGCCCTGCCCCACATCTTCCTGTCGAGCATCAGCGGCGCGCGCGTGCAGGGGCGTTTCCGCCATTCGTTCTGGAACGAGGTCTACGAGGCCGTGCTGGCCTGGTACATCATGCGCCCCGCCCTGCAGACGCTGATCAGCCCCAACCGGGCCATCTTCAACGTGACCGCCAAAGGGGGCGTGATCAGCAAGTCGTACTTCGACTGGGAGCTGGCGCGTCCCTATGTCGTGCTGCTGGGGTTGAACCTGCTGGGGCTGGTGATCGGCGTGGTCAGCATGATGGCCGCGTCGGATCTGGATACCGTCCTGACCATCCTGATCAACGTGGTCTGGACCTTCTACAACATCGTCATCACCAGCGCGGCCGTTGCCGTTGCCGGTGAAGTTCGCCAGTTGCGCAATACGCACCGCGTGACGGTGGACCTGCCCGCGGCAGTGGCGCTGCCCGACGGCCGCAGCATCGCCTGCCGCATCAGCGACTTCTCGCAAGGGGGCGTCGGCGTGGTGCTGCCCAAGGGGGCGCAGGTGCCGCAGGGCTCGACAGTGCACATATCCATATTCCGTGGTGATTTCGAAGGCGTGTTTCCCGCTACCGTGTCGTTCAGCCGCGACAACCGCCTGGGCCTGAGCTTCCAGAACCTGAACATGGATCAGGAAAGCGAGCTGGCGCAGGTCACGTTCGCGCGGGCGGACACCTGGGCATCGATGTGGGGGCAAAGCAAGCCCGCGTCGCCGCTGGTCGCCATGCGTCATATTTCTTCCATCGGCCTGCGCGGTTTCACGCTGCTGTTGCGCTACATGCGCGATCGCGGCATGGCCCGCTTGCGCCGTACGGTTCCGGCATCTCCCAAGAATTGAACAACGAGAGCGTGATGACCTTCAGGCCCGATCCGAGCATGACCGTGCCCGCGCGACCGCGCATGCTGACCCTGTTGGCTGGTGCGTTGCTGTGGGCGGCGGGCTCTGCCTCGGCGTTCGCCGCGCAGGCCGGGACGCAGGCCGATGCGCCTCTTCTTACGGAACCGGCCCCCGCGGCGGATCAGATGACCGCCATGAGCGCGGCTCCTTCGAGCGCCCCGCTGCCCATCGTGGATCCGGTGCCCGCGGCTACCCGTACGCCCGACGCGGCACCCATGCCCGTCACCCCGGCGGCGCCCGTTGCCTCGGCGCCGCCGGCGCCTGCCCAGGCCGCTGTCCTGCCCGGCGGCTCCCGCACGTATCGCATCCCGCTGTCGCAGCTGGGTGCGCGTGACGGCCTGCCCCTGCGCGGGATCGATGGTTCCAACGGGGTGGATTTCGGCGCGCGGCTGGACGAGCGCATCGTGGAGATGCGCCTGGACCTGGACTACACCTACTCGCCGGCGCTGCTGCCCGACCTGTCGCACATCAAGGTGCAATTGAACGGCGACGTGGCCGACAGCGTGGCGCTGCCCAAGGAAGAAAGCGGCAAGCCGCAGCAGCGCGTCATCCCGCTGCCGGTGCCGGCCCTGCGCGAATTCAACCGCCTGAACCTGCAATTGATCGGCCATTACACGCTGAGCTGCGAAGATCCCGTGCATTCCAGCCTGTGGGCCAACATCAATCCCGACAGCGCGCTGGAACTGACCGTGGTGCCCACGGATCTGCCGAACGACCTGGCATTGCTGCCGGCGCCTTTCTTCGACAAGCATGACGGCCGTCCTTTGGTATTGCCCATCATGCTGCCGGGCGCGCCCGATGCGGGCCGGCTGGAAGCCGCGGGCATCGTCGCGTCGTGGATGGGGGCGCTGGCCAGTTATCGCGGCGCCAGCTTCCCCGTCAGCCTGGATACGCTGCCGACGCAGGGCCATGCGGTGGTGCTCGCCCGGCCGGGCGACACCCTGGCCGGCCTGCGGATGCCGTCGGTGTCGGGTCCGACGCTGGCGATGGTGCCCAACCCCAACGATGCCTACGGCAAGCTGCTGCTGGTGATGGGACGCAATGATGGCGAGATCAAGCAGGCGGCCATCGCGCTGGCGCTGGGCTACCAGACCTTGTCCGGCCCCTCCAACCAGATCACCAGGCTGGAGGCGCCCGAGCCTCGCCAGCCCTACGACGCCCCCAACTGGCTGCCTCACGACCGTCCCGTGCAGTTCGGCGAACTGATGCCCGTCAGCCGCATGAACGTCTATGGCCATCGCCCCGCGCCCATCGACCTGAACCTGCGATTGCCGCCGGGCCTGTTCGGTTGGCGCAGCGACGGCGTGCCGATGGAGCTGCGCTATCGCTATTCGCCGCGTCCGGCGCGCCAGTCCGTGCTGGAAGTGACCGCGGGCAATCAGCTGGTGCAGACCCTGTCGCTGCATCCCGATGTCCGTTCCG
The DNA here is from genome assembly GCF_900078705.1 of Bordetella ansorpii. Classification (GTDB taxonomy): domain Bacteria; phylum Pseudomonadota; class Gammaproteobacteria; order Burkholderiales; family Burkholderiaceae_B; genus Bordetella; species Bordetella ansorpii_A. The sequence goes on along the minus strand of NZ_FKIF01000002.1, from coordinate 425,377 downwards.
ACCTCTTCAGCCGCGTCTCGGGCATGCCGCCCTCGGAGGCGCACGCCACCGTGATGGTGCCGCCCTACATGCTGCCGCCGATGGCGGGCCTGCAGTTCCGCTACATCTACGAATACGCCAAGCTGGGCGAGTGCCAGAACAGCATCGTCGACAACGTCATGAGCGCCATCGATCCGGCCTCGACGATCGACATCTCGCGGTTGCCGCGATACGCCGCAATGCCCGACCTGGGCGCCTTCAGCGATGCGGGCTTTCCGTTCACGCGCATGGCCGACCTGTCCGAGACCGCCGTCGTGCTGCCCGACCAGGCGGGCGCCCATGACTATTCCGCCTACCTGATGCTGATGGGCGCGATGGGCGAGTCGACCGGCTATCCCGCGGTCGGCGTGACGGTGGGGCGCGCCGCGCAGGTCGACCAACTGAGCGACAAGGATCTGCTGGTGCTGTCGTCCGGCGGCAACCAGCCGCTGATCAAGCGCTGGAACGGCTATCTGCCCGGCGGCGCCGAGGGAGAGGGACGCCGCTTCGGCATTTCCGATTGGCTGTCGCGCACGCTCGACTGGCGTGGCTCGGACCCGCGTACGCGCGGTGCGCCCGCCAGCGGCAAGGTGGTCGCCACCGGCAGCGGCCCCGCTGGCATGCTGGAGGGTATCGAGTCGCCGCTGTCGTCCGGACGCAGCGTGGTGGTCGTGTCGGGCACGAACGCCGATGGCCTGGCGGCCGCGGTGCGCGCCGTGCTGGTCAACCGCAGCAACGACCAGAAGATCCAGGGCGATCTGGCCGTCGTGAACGGCACCGAGGTCGCGACGCTGTCCAACGAACAGAGCTATTACATCGGCACGTTGCCGCCCTGGCTGGCTGTGCAGTGGTTCTTCGCCAACCACCCCTTGCTGCTGGTGCTGGCGCTGGTATTCAGCGCCGTGGTGCTGGCCGTGCTGGTCTATCTGTCCCTGCGCGCTCGTGCGCAACGCCGCCTCGGATCCTGAACATGCCTTCTGTAAAACGCCAAGAAAAGGCCAATGCCATGCGCAAGCCCGATAACCGTGCACCGCGTGCCTTCGCGCTGCGCCCCGCGTTTGTGAAGGGGGCTTTGCTGATGAGCTGCGTGCTGGGCACGCAGGCCGTTGCCCAGTCCCAGATGGCTCCCTTCCAAGGGCTGCCGGCCGCGGGGTCTGAGGCACCGCCTTCCTTTACCAACGCCGCGCCCCGCGCCAACGCCCTGGCGCCGGCGGCCGCGCCGCCCTTCGTGCCGTCGGTGTCCTACACGCTCGAACAACTGGGCGCGCAGTATCCCGTGAACCTGCGCGGGGTCGACGGCAGCAACACCTTCAACTTCGGCGTGCGCAACGACCAGGTCGTGACCGCCGCGCGGTTGGACATGCGATACACCTATTCGCCTTCGTTGCTGCCGGACATCTCGCACATCAATGTGCTGGTCAACGACGAGGTCGCGGCGACCATCCCCGTGCCGAAGGAACAGGGCGGCGTCAACCAGCGGCGAACGATCGACATCCCGCCCTACCTGGTCACCGCCGACAGCGCGCTGCGCCTGCAGCTCATCGGCCACTACACCATGGACTGCGAGGATCCGCTGCACTCCAGCCTGTGGACCAACATCAGCAACCAGAGCCAGCTCGAACTGGTGACCTCGGCCGTGCAATTGCCCGATGATCTGGCCAATCTGCCCGAGCCGTTCTTTGATCGCCGCGATCGCCGCATGCTGCAGTTGCCGTTCGTGTTCGCCGCGCAGCCCGACGCCGCCGCGCTGGAAGCGGCGGGCGCGGTGTCGTCGTGGTTCGGTGCGCTGGCCAGCTATCGCGGCGCGCGTTTCAGCGCATCGGTGGGCCAGCTTCCCGAGCGCGGCAATGCGGTCATGCTGGCCGTGGGCAACAAGATTCCGGGCGTGACGGTCGATCCGCTGCAAGGCCCCACGCTGGCCATCACGTCCAATCCCAACGATCCCAACGGCAAGGTGTTGCTGGTGATGGGCCGCGACGCGAAGGAATTGAAGCAGGCTGCCGTGGCGCTGGTCACCGGCAGCCAGACGTTGTCGGGCCCGGCCATCACCATCACGCAGTTCGCGGAACTGCAGCCGCGCAAGCCCTACGACGCGCCCAAGTGGCTGCGCTCCGACCGTCCGGTGTCATTCGGCGAACTGATGGACGCCAGCCGGATGAGCGTGTCGGGGTACAGCCCGGAGACGATCCGCATGGACGTGCGCGTGGCGCCGGACCTGTTCGGCTGGCGCGAGAAGAACGTGCCGATCGACCTGCGCTACCGCTATACGCCCCAGCCGACCTCCGTGAACTCGTCGCTGCTGTTCAGCGTCGACGATCAGTTCATGAAGTCGATTCCGTTGTTCGCGCTGGAGCGCATCGCGGACGGCGAGAAATTGCGTGCGCAGGTGCTGCCCGATGAAAGCCTGCCGATGCGGGCGCAGCTGGACGTGCCGCTGGAATCGCTGAAGTCGCGGGCACAGCTGCAATTCCGCTACATGTACGACTACATCAAGCAGGGCGAGTGCCGCGACATCATCATCGACAACGTGCGCGGCGCCATCGATCCGGAATCCACCATCGATGTCAGCGGCTATCCGCACTTCATCGCCATGCCTGACCTGGCCGCCTTCTCGCAGGCGGGTTTCCCGTTCACGCGCATGGCCGACCTGTCCGATACCCTGGTCGTGCTGGGCGCCAATGCCGCCAACCAGGAATACAGCGCCTATCTGACGGTGATGGGCCGCATGGGCGAGTCCACCGGCTATCCCGCCACCGGCGTTTCGGTGTCGCGCGCGCAGCAGGCGTCCTCCGTCCCCCCGGGCAAGGACTTGCTGGTGATTGCGTCGGGCGCCGACCAGTCGTGGTTGAAGGAATGGGCTTCCTCCGTGCCTGCCTATTCGGGCTCCGCGAATTTTGGCGTCTCCGATCTGGTGTACCGCGTGATGGGCTGGTTCCACGCCGATCCGCGCCTGGACAACGAGCCGCGCCGTACGGCGCTGGCCTATACCGGGACCGGCGTCAGCGCGGTGGTGGCCGGCTTCGAGTCGCCCCGCGAGGCCCAGCGCAGTGTGGTGCTGATCGCCAGCAACCGGCCAGAGGGCCTGCAGGACGCCACGTCGGCCCTGCTGGGCGGCAAGGACTACAAGAACCCCATCCAGGGCAGCCTGGCCGTCATCCGCGGCAAACAGGTCGACTCGCTGGTCGGCGAGCAGCAGTATTACGTGGGCAGCCTGAGCCTGGTCAAGCGCATCGACTGGGCGCTGTCGGCCATCCATCCCGCGTTGTCGCTGGCGGGCGTGGCGACCGTGCTGGTGCTGCTGATCGCCGTGCTGGCATTGCTGATCGGTCTGTTGTTCCGCCGCAAGTCCAGACCGTTGCCGAAGGCCTGATGCCATGATGCCCGACGTCCGTCCCCGCGCACGACCGATCCGCGCCCTGCTCCGCACGGCCGCCGGTCTGCTGCTGGCCGTGGCGGCGCTGGCCGCCGCGCCGGCCGCCGCGCTGGCCGCTTCCACCTGCGATCTGCCGGCGTGGCCGAAGTGGGACGGCTTCAAGCAGCATTACGTGCAGAAGGACGGCCGGGTGCTGGATGCCAGCACGCCGAAGCAGCACAGTTCGTCGGAAGGGCAGTCGTACGGCATGTTCTTCGCGCTGGTGGCGGGCGACCGTGAAACCTTCGATCGCCTGTGGCGCTGGAGCGTCGACAACCTGGCGGCCGGCGATATGACGCGGCGCCTGCCGGCGTGGTATTGGGGCCTGCGCGATGATGGCTCGTGGGGCGTGCTCGACGCCAATTCCGCATCGGATGCCGATCTGTGGTTCGCGTACGCCTTGCTGGAAGCCGCGCGCGTCTGGAACAACCCCGAGTACGCGCGCCAGGCGCGCGCGCTCATGGCGTTGATCGAGGAGCGCGAGGTCGCCGAATTCCAGGGATTCGGCACGATGCTGCTGCCCGGCGCCGAGGGCTTCGTGCAGCCCCGGCAGTGGCGCGCCAACCCGAGCTATCTGCCTGTCTCATTGCTGCGCCGCCTGCAGGCCGAGTCGCCCGAGGGCTCGTGGGGCCGCATCGCCGACAACACGCTGCGCCTGCTTCAGCAGAGCAGCCCGCTGGGCTATGCGGCCGACTGGGTCGCCTACGACGTGGGCGAGGATGGCAAGGGCAAGTTCGGACCGGATCCGGCCAAGGGATCGGTGGGCAGCTACGACGCCATCCGCACCTACATGTGGGCCGGCATGATCGCCTCCGACGATCCGCTGGCCAAGCCCATGCTGCAGGCGCTCAGGGGCCTGGCCCAGGCAACCGAAAAGACCGGCGTGCCGCCCGAGAAGGTGGATGTGTATACCGGAACAGTGTCCGGTACGGGGCCGTTCGGATTCTCGGCGGCGTTGCTGCCATATTTGAGGGCATCGGGCCAGCAGGCCCTGCTGCGCACCCAGACCGAACGCGCGCTTAGCGAATGGGACGCCAGTCTGGCGCCGCAACGCGTGGAACAGCAGCAACCTCCGTATTACGATTACGTCCTCAGCATGTTCAGCACAGCCTGGATGGACGGCCGCTACCGTTTCCTCCGTACGGGGCATATCCAACTACAGTGGGAAAAACTATGTCCGCACGTCGTCACACGGTAGTTTTAGGGCTGCTGGCCGCAGCCTTGGCGCACCCGGCGGCAGCTTGGGCCCAGCAGGATGATGCTTCCCGCACGCTGGTCGAACAGGGCCGCTATTGGCGCGCCCAGGGCAAGCCTGAGCAGGCCGCGCAGGCCTGGCAGAAATTGCTGCTCATCGATCCTCGCCAGCCCGAGGCGCTGTACGGCATGGCCGCCATCGCGATCGATCGCAAGCAACTGACGCAGGCGCGCGACTACCTGACGCGCTTGCGCGCCGCGGCGCCGGACAGCCGTTTCGTGCCCCAGCTCGAACAAGACCTGAATCTGGCCGTCGATCCCGGCCGCAGCGCGCTCGAGAAAGCCCGCCTGATGGCGCAGGACGCGGCCAACAGGAACGACATCCCCGGCATGGGCGCGGCCATCGCGCAGTACGACCTGGCGCTGGGCGGCAAGACGCCGCAAGGCGACGTCGGGCGTGAGTACTACAACTACCTGGGCTACACCGACGGCGGCCTGGAACGCGCCATCCAGGGCCTGCGGCGCCTGGACAGCCAGCAGCCGGGCAACCCCTCCATCCAGCTGCAGCTGGCTCAGCACATGGCGCGCAACGAGCGCACACGCGCCGAAGGCATCCGCCGGCTGCAACAGTTGTCCACCCGCAGCGACATCGGCGGCGCCGCCGCCGAATTCTGGCGCGCCTCGCTGAGCTGGCTGGGGGCCCCGCGTCCCGAGGACAAGCCGCTGTTCGAGGCGTACCTGGCGTCGCATCCCGACGATGCCGACATCCGCGCGCAGATGCAGCAGACACGTCCCGCCGCGCCGGCCCAACTGGCGCGCGGCGCCGGCGATTCGGTGCCTGTCGCGATGGCCCTGGATCCTGTCCTGGCGCGTGGCTACGCCGCGCTGCGGCGGGGCGACATGGTCGATGCCGAACGCGAATTCACCGCCAAGCTGCAAACCAGTCCCAACAATGCCGACGCCTTGGGTGGCCTGGGCGTGGTGCGCATGCGCCAGAACAACCTGCCCGAGGCCGAGCGCCTGCTGACGCGCGCCGTATCGCGGCCGGGCGGCGCGAACTGGGGCAAGTCGCTGAATTCGGCGCGCTACTGGAACCTCTACAACCAGGGCACCGCCGCGCTGGCCGCCAACGATGCGGCTTCGGCGCGCCGCCTGTTCGAACAGGCCACGCGGCTGGATCCGCGCGAACCGGCCGGCCGCAACGGACTGGCCCGCGCGTATGCCGCGCAGGGCGATCTGACCTCCGCGGAAAAGACCTACCGCGCGGTGCTGGCGTCCGACAAGAGCAACACCGAGGCGCTCGGCGGCCTGGTGGGCGTGCTGGGCCAGACGGGCCGTTCCGAACAGGCCATGCAACTGGTCAACGGCATGAGCGCCTCGCAGAGAGCGGATCTGGGCGACCTGCCCCAGTTGCGAGCCGCCGTCGCCGCAGGGCGCGCCAAGGCGGCCGAGCAGCGCGGCGACAGCGAGGGCGCGCGGCTTGCGCTGGAAGACGCCTTGCGCGACGATCCGAACAATCCCTGGATCCGCCTGGACCTGGCGCGCCAGTACCTGGAAAAGGGCCAGCGCACCGAGGCCCGCGGTATCGTGGACGGCCTGCTGGCGTCCCACCCGGACATGCCCGACGCGCTGTACGCCAGCGCCCTGCTGTCGATGCAGATGGGCGAATCGGCCAAGGCCCAGGAAACGCTGGCGCGTATTCCCGAGTCCGCGCGCACGCCGGCCATGGCGGCCACCGAGATGCAGGTGGGCGTCCAGATGCAGGCGCTGCGCGCCGCCGAGGTCGGCCGCGCCGGCCACCCGGAAGAGGCGCGCGCCATGCTGGCCCGGCTCGAATCCTCGGCGGGACGCAATCCCGCGCTGATCGGCACCATTGCGCAGGCCTACGTCGATGCCGGCGACACGGCGCGCGGCATGAGCCTGATGCGGCAATTGCAGAGCGGCCCGGGCGGTTCCCGCCCCGATGCCCTGCTGCCCTATGCGGGCCTGCTGCTGAAGACCGAACAGGATGTCGAGGCGGCCAGGGTGTTGCGCCAGATCCAGGCGCAGCCGCTGACGCCCGACCAGGCCCGCCAGCAGGAAGACCTGGTGATGCTCTACACCGTGCGCCAGGCCGATCTGCTGCGCCAGCGCGGCCAGTTGGCCAACGCCTACGACACGCTGTCTCCCGTGCTGAACAAGCGTCCCAACGATCCCCTGGCCGTGGGCACGCTGGCGCGCATGTACGCCGACAGCGGCGACAACGCCAAGGCGCTGGACCTGTACAGGCAATTGGTGGAGCGCGAGCCGAACAATGCCAATCTGCTGCTGGGCGCCGCGCAGGTCGCCGCGCAGGGGCAGGACAGCCGTTATGCCGATGAGACGCTCGAACGCGCCGTCGCGGCGGCGCCGGACGATCCCGACATTCTGGCCGGCGCGGCACGTGTCTACCGCATGCGCGGCAAGAGCGGCAAGGCGCTCGACCTGCTGGCCCAGGCCATCAAGGTCAAGGAGGCGCGCGGACAGACGCAGCTGGCCATGGCGGATACCCAGCCCGCCGCGTACGACAACCCCTTCGCTGGCCGGACTTCGCAGTACTCGGTGCCGTACGAGGGCATGCAGGAGTCTTATCCGGCCGTGGCACCGGGCCGGCAGCCGCCTACGGTCGAATTGCTGGCCGTTCCTTCGCCCAGGCCCGTCGGCGATGCGCCGCCGTCGGCGCCCCTGGCTCCGCCGCAACGCAACGCGCCGTCGGCGATCGTGCAGCCCGTCGTGGCGACCCGCGAACCGCCGGGCCCGTCGGCCAAGCGCGCGGTGGCCGCGGGTACCGCCGGTCCGGGGTCGCAGGATCTGCTGGTGGGCCGGCCGGGAAGCGCCTCGCAGAGCATCACCGTGCCGCGTACCGTGGCCACCGCGCCGGCGCGAGCCGCGCAGCCGGCCGACTCGCCTTCCGATCTGCGCGCCATGCAGAACGAACTGCAGGATCTGCGCGCGGAGCGCTCGCCACAGATCCTTGCTGGCGCCTTCGCGCAGTCCAACAACGGTCAGCCCGGCACCAGCAAGCTCACGATGATGCAGCAGCCCGTCGAGGCGCGCCTGCCCCTGGGCGAAGGCAAGTTGTCGCTGCGCGCCACTCCCGTGCAACTGAATGCCCGTTCGGTGCGCGACGACATGGTCAGCCGCAGCCAGTTCGGCGGCGGCCCCGTGGCCGCGCTGGCGCAGCAGGCGGGCGCCACAGGCGGGCCGGGTGCGCAGAAGGACAGCGGCGTCGGGCTGTCGATCGGCTACGAGACCAACCGCCTGAAGGCCGACATCGGCACGACCCCGCTGGGCTTTCTCAAGAGCAACGTGGTCGGGGGCGTGGAGATCAAGGGGTCCATCGATCCCAAGGCCGGCACCTGGTATTCGGCGGGCGCGTCCCGCCGCGCGGTCACCGACAGCCTGGCGTCGTTCGCCGGCGCGCGCGATGCCCGTACGGGCGACACGTGGGGCGGCGTGACGGCCACCGGTGTGCAGGGCCAGATCGGCATCGATCGGCCCACCCACGGCGTATATGGCTATGGCTCGTGGCAGTCCCTGAACGGCCGCAACGTGGCGTCGAACACGCGCACCGAGATCGGCGGCGGTTCCTACGTGTATCTGCATCGCGACAAGGACAGCCTGTTGACGGCCGGCGTGAACGTGGGCGGCACGTTCTACAGGAACAACCAGCGTTTCGCCACGTACGGCAATGGCGGCTACTTCAGCCCGCAGGAATTCTATTCGCTCAGCCTGCCCGTCACGTGGGCGCAGCGTTCGGACCGCTTCAGCTACAAAGTGCAGGGCTCGGTCGGCGTCCAGCATTTCCGCGAAAGCAACGCCAAGTACTTCCCGACCAGCGGTGAACGCCAGCGCGTGGCGGCCCTGTCGGCCGGGGCCGCCGGCCTGAACGATGGCGCCGTGTACCCCGGCCAGTCCAAGACCGGCGTGGGCTACAACCTGGGCGCCACGGGCGAATACCAGCTGTCGAAGAATCTGCACGTGGGCGCAACAGTGTCGATGGATAACGCCAGCGACTACCGGCAAGTGGCCGGCGGCTTGTATCTGCGGTACTCGTTCTATCCGCAGAAACAGTCCATGGAGCTGCCGGTCGTGCCGTATCGCTCGCCGTACAGCCGGTAGTCCACACTTCGAATTTTCAGGAACTCATCATCATGCTCGCATCCGCCCTTGCCGGTCTCACCATCCTGGTCGTCGGCGACAGTCATCTCGGTTATCCCGGCTATCTGATCGACACGCTGCACGACAACCTGCTGGCCAACGGCGCCAAGCAGGTGCACACAGTAAGCGTGTGCGGCTCGAACCCGGGCGACTGGGTCGCCGCCACGCAGGGCAATTGCGGCGGGGCCGAACGTCTGGGCAAGGCGCCGCTGGTGCAGAAGCAGAGCGCCAGCACCACCCCCATCACGCAACTGGTGGCCGCCGACAAGCCCGACCTGGTCGTCATCGTCATGGGCGACACCATCGGCGGCTACGGCAAGGACGTGTTCCCCAAGACCTGGGCCTGGCAACAGACCACGGCCTTGACCAAGGCGCTGGCCAGCACCAAGACCGCCTGCGTCTGGGTCGGTCCGCCGTGGGGCAGCGAAGGCGGCAAGTACAACAAGACGTTCTCGCGCGTGCAGCAGGTGTCGTCGTTCCTGGCGACCAACGTCTCGCCATGCACGTACATCGATTCGACCAAGATGGCCAAGCCCGGCGAGTGGGGCAGCACCGACGGCCAGCACCTGACGACCACCGCCTACAAGTACTGGGGCAAGGACATTGCCGATGCGATCATCCAGCTTCCCGGCGTGACGAAACCGAAGCCTTAAGCAACCGCGCGCGTCCGCGCGGCATCCAGACGAAGGATACGCAATGCCCCTGTCCGCCCTGGCGGGACTGTCCCTGCTTGTCATCGGCGAAAGCCACATGACCCTGTCCAACTATCTGCGCGAGCCGCTGCACAAGGCGCTGCTGGCGCAGGGGGCGCAAGTGCATTCCGTGGGAGCCTGCGGCGCCAGCCCCTCGCGCTGGCTGACGTCGGTGCCCGTGGATTGCGGCGCCGACCAGGTCGGCACCAGCCCTGCCGTGTTGCAGGGCAAGGAAGCGCGCACCACGCCCATCACCGAGCTCATCCAGAAAGACAAGCCCGACGTCGTGGTCGTCATCATGGGCGACACCATGGGCTCGTACGACAAGCCGGTGTTTCCCAAGACCTGGGCCTGGCAGGAAGTCACCGGCCTGACCAAGGCCATCGCCGCCACCAAGACCACCTGCATCTGGATCGGTCCGGCCTGGGGCACCGAAGGCGGGCCTTTCTCGAAGAACGCCCCGCGCACGATGGAACTGTCCAAGTTCCTGGCCTCCAATGTGGCGCCGTGCACCTACGTCGATTCCCTCAAGTTCTCCAAGCCCGGCCAGTGGCAGACGCTGGATGGGCAGCATTTCACGCAGACGGGCTATGCCTCCTGGAGCAAGGCCATCGTCGACGCGCTGGCCACCTCTCCCGCCATCCTGAAACTGAAGAAATGAAGACATCGCTGATACTGTTGAGCTTGTTGGGGGCGCTGTCCTGCGTGACGGCGGGCGCCGCCGAGGTCCCGCTCTACGAGACCGGGCCGGCCGAGGATTCGTCCTTCGTGCGCTTCGTCAATGGCGGCGGCAAACCGGTGGAGGTCGTCGCCTCCGGCTCGAATGCGCGGCTGAAGCTGGACGCGGCCAAGCCGGCCTCCGACTTCCTGCCGATTCGCGCTGGCCGCGCCATCGAGGGTGCGCTGGTGCGCGACGGCGGCACGAAGCAGAACGTGTCGGTCACCGTGCAACCGGGCGAATTCGCCAGCGTGGTGGGCCTGGAGGACGCCGCGGGCGCGTTCACGGCCACGATCGTGCGCGAGCAGCCCGATGACTTCAATGCACTGAAGGCTTCGGTGGCGTTCTACAACCTGGATGCGCGTTGCGCCTCGGCCGCGCTGCGCGTGGCGGGCCGCGACATCACCCTGCTGGACGGCGTGCCGCAAGGCCAGGCCAAGCGCCGGCAGGTCAATCCCGTCATGCTGGCCGTGCAATTGGCGTGCGGCGGCCAGCCCGTGGGCGAGGCGCTGAACCTGGGCACGCTGGAGGCCGGCCAGCGCTATACGGTGTTCCTGGTGCCCGCGGGACAGGGTTCGCGCATCTTCGCCGCGACCGACACGGTGGCGCGTTGAGATGACGGCCCGGCCTGGCGCGGCGCACCCTCCGGGTGCCAGGTCAGCGGCAGGCGGGCACCGGCAGCGCGTGCTGCGCGCCGGCGGCGTCGGTGTAGCCGCGCTGGTAGATCGGATCGGTGAATGCGACGGCCGGGTCGGCGAACGACCAGCCGTTGGCTTCGAATTTCGCCAGGATGTCCGGCAGCACGATGGTGTTCAGGCCGTTGGCATGCAGCAGCAGAACGTGTACCGGACTGCGTCCCAGCCGCTGCTTCCATTCCGCTTCCTGGCGCTGCACTTCCTGCCACAGCCTGTCGAGATAGGGTTTGCGGAACGCCTCGACGTCCAGCGCCGGATTCTTGTTGGCGGCCGCCATGAAGCGTTCGTTGTAGTTCCAGTCGTCGATGGTGATGGTGACGGGGGCCAGCGCGTAGCCCCGGCTGGCCAGCAGCGCATACAGCTGGTTGCTGCGCTCGGGCGTGCTGCCTTCGTTCAGGTAGGGCAGCCGCAGCCGGGGGCACCAGCCCGGCATGCCGCCGACCAGGTCCTGCTCCTGCAGGACGTCCTGCAGGAAGGCCGCGGGCGACGTCCCATCCACATAGCCCTTGTGCGTGTAGGTGTGGTTGCCGATCGCATGGCCGGCGGCGCCCCAGGCGCGCACCAGGGCCAGGCCCTCGGGGCTGTCGACCATGAAGCCCGCCGGAAAGAACATGGTGCGGATGTGGTGCCTGGCCAGCGTGTCCAGCAAGTGCTGGTTCCATTGCGCGGCCCGGGGCTCGCCGCGCGGGTCGAAGCCATCGTCGAAGGTGATGGCCACGGTTTGCGCCGAGGTCCGCCACGCCGGCACGCAAAGCAGCGCGGCCGCCAGCAAGCGGCATATTGCGGAAAGAATCCGCGGCAAGAATCTCGGCTTCGGCTGGCTACGCATGCGGCCGATTCTAATCCTGCTTTACCGTCCCCCGCCATCGCGCGGTTGCGTCCGCCCCTTCACTGACACAAAAGAATAATCAAGCATGGTCTTTGCATCGCTGGAGTTCCTGACGCTGTTCCTGCCGGCGTTCCTGCTCGTGTACGCGCTGGGCGCGCCACGCCACCGCAACGCCATCCTGCTGGTGTCCAGCTGGATCTTCTATGGCTGGTGGAGCCCCGTCTACCTGCTGCTGTTCATCGCGTTGACGGCGCTGGGCTGGATCGGCGGGATGGTCATCGAAGGCGCGCAGACCGACCGTGGACGCATGCGGCGGCTGGTGCTGTTCATCTGCATCAACGTGGCGACGCTGTGCTGGTTCAAGTACGCCAACATCGTCGTCGAGAGCGCCAGCCACGTGGGCCAGATGATGGGCGCGATGCCCATCGAATGGCAGCGCGTGGTGCTGCCGATCGGACTGTCCTTCATCGTGCTGCAATCGGTGTCATACCTGATCGACGTGCAGCGCCGCACCGTGCCGGCGGACCGCAGCTTCATCAGCTACGGCGCCTACCAGGCCATGTTCGTGCACCTGATCGCCGGCCCCATCATCCGGTACCAGTGGGTCAAGCGCGAGCTGGAAAGCCGCCTGGTCGACTGGGCAGGTTTCGCGTCGGGCGCGCGCCGCTTCATGATCGGCGTCAGCATGAAGGTGCTGGTGGCCGATACGCTGTCGCCGCTGGTGGACGCGGCCTTCGCCTTGCCCAACCCCACGCTGGCCGATGCGTGGCTGGGGTGCGGCGCGTATACGCTGCAGCTGTTCTTCGACTTCGCGGGCTACAGCGCCATGGCCATCGGCCTGGGGCAGATGCTGGGCTTCCACTTTCCCGAGAACTTCGACAATCCCTATCTTGCCCGCAGCATCCAGGACTTCTGGCGCCGCTGGCACCTGTCGCTGTCCAGCTGGATCCGCGACTATCTCTACATCCCCATGGGCGGCAACCGGGGAGGCCGCTGGGCCACCTATCGCAACCTGCTGCTCACCATGGCCATCGCCGGGCTCTGGCATGGCGGCGACAGCTGGAACTTCCTGCTGTGGGGCATCGCGCACGGCCTGGCGCTGGCCGTGGCGCGCGCCTGGAACGAAGGCGGCTTGCCCGCCGTGCCACGCGGGTTGTCGCACGTGCTGACGCTGCTGTTCGTGATGCTGGCCTGGACGCTGTTCCGCGCCGTGGGTTTCGAATCGGCGATGAACATGTATCGCGGCCAGTTCGGCCTGAACGGCATCGGCCTGTCCGATGCGCTGGCCGTGATCGTGCGGCCCGTGCACGCGCTGGCCGCGGCGCTGGGCGTCGCCTGCGTGATCCTGCCGGCCCTGAACCCCTGGTGGGCCAGCCGGCCCGATACGCATCTGCGCCAGTTGTGGCGGTCCGCGTGGCCGCTGGCGGGCTTCCTGTTGTCGTTCGGCCTGATCGCCGCGCGCGGCGCGGTGCCTTTCCTCTACTTCCAGTTCTGAGCGCCCGGTCCCGATGAACGCCAATACCAACACCACGCCGCCCTACGCGCCCGCCACGCGCACCAGCAAGCTGGCCGCGGTCGGGCTGATCGCGTTCCTGGCCGCCGGCTTCTTCTCCAACGGCTGGGGCGTGCTGATGCAGAACATGCGGCTGATGCGCGACGACCCGTCGCTGGACCGCGTGCTGGACGGCACCGCCATGCGCGACATCGCCAACCACATGTCCGATGCGCCGCTGACCGCCGAGGCCGCTCGCCTGCAGCGCGGGCTGGGCTGGATGACGCTGCGCGACCTGGGCCCGCGCGTGCGCCAGGGTTGCGAAGGATGGCTGTTCCTGCGCGATGAACTGCTGGTGCACCGCGACGCGCAGCGTCACGCGCAGGCCCGCGCCGATACCGTCTTGCAGGTCCGGCAGGCGTTGGCCAAGCGCGACATCGGGCTGCTGGTGGCCGTGGTGCCGGACAAGACGCGTATCGAGTCCGAGCATCTGTGCGGCCTGCACCGGCCCGCCGAGTTCGAGAACCGGGCCTCCGGCTGGATCGCGCGCCTGGCCGCGCAAGGCGTGCCGGTGGTGGATCTGGCGCCGGTGATGAAGAACGTGCCCGGCGATGCCTATCTGCGTACCGACACCCACTGGAACGAGGCCGGCGCGGGCGCGGCGGCACGCGCCGTGGCCGACCGTATCCGCGCCTTGGGCACGCCCCTGCAACCCGCGGCCTACAAGGTCGAGGCCAAGCCCGAGGGGCCGCGTCCCGGCGACCTGGTGCGCCTGGCCGGCCTGGACTGGCTGCCCGCCCGCTGGCAGCCCAGGGGCGAGATCGTGCAGGAGCACGTCTATACCGCCCAGGCGCAGTCCGCCTCGTCGGCCGACGACCTGTTCGGCGATGCGGGCCTGCCCACCATCGCGGTGCTGGGCACCTCGTATTCGCGCACTTCCAACTTCGTCCCGCAGCTGTCGCAGGCCCTGGGCGGCGCGGTGGGCAACTTCGCGCGCGATGGCGGCCAGTTCGGCGGCGCCGCGCAGGCATACTTCCCCAGCACCGCCTACACGCAGACGCCGCCCAAGCTGATCGTTTGGGAGATCAACGAGCGCGATCTGCAGACGCCGCTGACGGACGCCGACGCGGTCCACGTCAAGTAAGAAGGTTGCGCCCCCGGCGGGCGGCCTGCTTGTGGCAGGCGCCGCCGCGCACGCATAATGATCCTCCCCCGAGCCGTATCGCGCGCGCGCGTGCGGCCACTCTTCGCGAGGACATCATGCCCAAGCAGACCGCCGCGCACCGCATCGTGCTGGCCGCGCATCCCGCCGGGGAACCGGTGGATACCGATTTCCGCCTTGAAACGTACGAGCTGGCCGAACCCGGGCCAGGGCAGATGCTGCTGCGCACCATCTATCTGTCCCTCGATCCCTACATGCGCGGCCGCATGAACGCCACGCGCTCGTACGCGCCCAGCGTACCGTTGGGCGGCACCATGGTGGGGGAAGTCATCGCTCAGGTCGTCCAGTCCAGGCTCGAAGGCTTCAGGCCGGGCGACTACGTGCTGGCGCATTGCGGCTGGACCACGCATGCGCTGTCGGACGGCAACGGCGTGCATCGCGTCGATCCCGCACTGGCCCCCATCGAGACGCGCCTGGGCGTGCTGGGCATGCCGGGCTTCACCGCCTTCGCCGGCCTGCGCGAGATCGGCCAACCCCGGTCCGGCGAGACCGTGGTGGTGGCCGCGGCCAGCGGTCCGGTGGGTTCGCTGGTGGGCCAACTGGCGCAACGTGCCGGCGCGCGCGCCGTGGGCATCGCGGGCGGCGCCGAGAAATGCGCCTATGTGCGCGATGAACTGGGCTTCGATGCCGTCATCGACCACCGCGCGCCCGGCATGGCGCGTGCCCTGGCCGAGGCCTGCCCGGAAGGCGTGGACGTCTATTTCGAGAACGTGGGCGGCGCGGTGTGGCAGGCGGTCTTTCCGCTGCTGAACACCTTCGCGCGCGTGCCGGTATGCGGCGTGATCGCCGACTACAACGGCACCACGGCCAACGCCGGCGACCTGACCGTGCCCGCCTTGATGCGCGCGGTGCTGTCCAAGCGGCTGACCCTGCGCGGCTTCATCAACTACGACCTGGAGCAGCACCGCACCGCATTCCTGCAAGAGCTGCCGCCCATCGTGCGCGATGGCAGCATCCGCTATGCGCAGGACATCGTCGATGGCCTGGAGAACGCGCCGCGCGCCTTCATGAGCATGCTCAAGGGCGGCAACTTCGGCAAGTTGCTGATCCGGGTTTCGCAGCCTCAGTAGGGGCGCGCGAACACCCGCGTGCGGTGCACGCGGCTCACGGCTCGCGGCCCGCGGTCGGCGTGCGCGAGGCATCGCGCGGCTTCGTGAAACCGCCCTCTTGAAATCCTCCGACGCATCTCCAACTTGGGTGCATGGGCGGCGCCTCCCGCCGCCCATCAACCTCATCCGATATGCCGGCACAGGCCGGCGGCGATCTTGCACACGCGAGACCGCCAGCGTCGTCACGCATGGAGAAATCGATCATGACTATGCAGCAACTGTTTCGTCCGGAGGTCTTCCGGGCTTTCGACCGCCTGTGGGACCAGATGGATGACGCCTTGCGCGGCGCCGGTTCGCCCCCGCATGCACGCGCCGGCGGCCGCGGCTTTCCCGCCCTGAACGTGGGCACCACCGACGAGTCCGTCGAGATCGTGGCCTTCGCGCCGGGGCTCGATCCGGCCACGCTGGACGTCACCGTCGACCGCGGCCTGCTGACCATCTCGGGCGAGCGCAAGAGCGCGCTGGCGGACCTTCCCGAAGGCGCCAAGGTCTACGCGCGCGAACGCCTGTCCGGCACCTTCCGCCGCGCCGTCGAACTGCCGCGCGACGCCGATGCCGATCGCGTGCAGGCCCGCTATGCGGACGGTTGCCTGCGCATCACCGTGGGCCGCAAGGCCTGCGCCCAACCCCGCGCCATTCCGGTGCAGTAACCGCCATTCCCCAAGGAGCACATCATGACTATCGAAAGCCCCGTCGCCGTGCGCGGCGGCAACCGTACCGAAGCGCGTGTCGCCACCCTCGTGCCGCCGGTGGACATCATCGAGGATCCCAAGGGCATCACCCTGATCGCCGATCTGCCCGGCGTCTCGAAAGAGCAGTTGCAGATCCGCGTGCAGGCCGAGCGCCTGGTCATCGAAGCCGACGCACGCATCGACGCGCCGGCCGGTGTGCAGGCGTTCCATACCGAGGTCGAACAGCCGCGCTACCGCCGCGCATTCCACCTGAGCGCCGAACTGGATACCGCCGCCATCGAGGCCACGCTGAAGGACGGGGTGCTGACGCTGCGTATTCCCCGCGCGCAGGCGGCGCTGCCGCGCCGTGTCGAGGTGCAACTGGGATAGGCGCCCAGGCGGTTGGCGTTAGCATACGGGCGTTCCCGTCCACTCTTGCGCCGTACCCGATGAAACCCGTACTGCTGGTCCTGAATGCGCTTGCCGATGTCTACCTCGATCAACTGCGCGAGCACTACGACGTGCGCTACGCGCCCACCGCCGCCGCGCGCGCCGCGGCTATCGGCCATGCCGGCGCCGGCGACATCCGGGTGGTCCTGACCAATGGCGCGGTCGGCCTGACTGGCGACGAAATGGCGCGCCTGGCCAGCCTGGAACTGGCCTGTGCGTTGGGCGCGGGCTACGAAAACCTCGACGTCGACGCGGCGCGCGACCGGGGCATCGCCGTGGCCAACGGCGCGGGCACCAACGACGATTGCGTGGCCGATCACGCCTTCGCCCTGCTGCTGGCCGCCGTGCGCAACCTGCGCGGCCTGGACGCGCATACGCGCGCGGGCGGATGGCGCGATGGCCTGCCGCCGCTGCCGAACTTCTCGCATCAGCGCCTGGGCATCCTGGGCCTGGGCACCATCGGCCGCAAGATCGCGCAGCGTGCGCGGGGGTTCGATCTGGAAGTCGGCTATCACAACCGCCGCAAGCTGGAAGACTCGCCGCACGCGTACTTCGGCAGCGCGCTGGCGCTGGCCGAATGGGCCGATTACCTGGTGGTGATGACGCCGGGCGGCGCGGCCACGCGGCACATGGTCAATGCCGAGGTGCTGCGCGCATTGGGCAGCAAGGGATATGTGGTGAACATGGCGCGCGGCAGCGTGGTCGATACCCAGGCATTGGCCGTGGCGCTGCGCGAAGGCGTGATCGCCGGCGCGGGGCTGGACGTCTACGAAAGCGAACCCGACGCGCCCGCCGAACTGATCGGCCTGGACAACATCGTCCTCACGCCGCACGTGGGCGGCAACTCGCCGCGCGCGATGGCGATGTCGGTGCAGCGCTTCATCGACAATGCGCAGCGGCATTTCGCCGGGCAGCCGATGATCTCGCCGCTCTAGTCCGCGCCCGGCGTGGACGGAAAAACGCGCCGGGCATATGCCCGGCGCGGTCTCTTGCGCCTCGCGGCTTACTTGCGGGCGCTGTCCTGAATCTTTTCACCGCCGCGTTCGATGTCCTTGCCGGCGCCTTCCATCGTGTTGCAGCCGGCGACCATCGCGGCCATGGCCAGCACGGCGGCGAGCAGTTTGCGGGAGTGTTTCATGTGATGCTCCTTTCTCGGGGTTGGACGGCTTATTTGCCGTATTGGGTCTTTGCATCGGCTTCGCACTTGTCCTGGGCATCGCCCGACAAGGCATCGCACTTCTTCATCGCGACGTCGTAATTGGCGTCGCGCTTGGTCTTGGCCGCATCGTGGTCGGCTTCGGCTTTTTCCTTCGCGGCCTTGGCATCGGCCCTGGCCGTGGTGCGGTCCGCCGTGGCTTGCTTCAGGCAGATCTGGCGTTGGTCGCCCTTGATCGCGTCGCATTCCTTCTTCGCGGCGTCATAGCGCGCGTCGATCTGATCGGGCGTCAGGATCTGGGGCTGTGCCTGTTGCTGGCCTTGCCCTTGTTGCTGCTGGGCCTGCTGCGCATGCGCGGCGGTCGTGGCTGCGCCCATGCCGATGAGCAGGCAGCCGAGGAAGCGCGTGACGTTCTTCATGAATGGTCGTCCTCGATGATGGCGCCGCGAAGTGCGGACGGCAGCTATCAGCAAGAGGCGTGCCTGGGTGCCCGGGGGCTTGCCGGCGCCGCGCGGGGCGCTGGCATGGCTTCGGTGGGGCAGCGGCGGGCATGGCAGGGCATGGCAGGGCATGGGGGGCGTGGCGGCGGCCATGGCGCCATGGGGTGGCGGCGCGGGCACACGCCTGGTAGTTTTTGCCGTCGGCGTTGCGCCGTTTGCTCACGCCGGGCCCGCTGGGCGCGATGCGCCGGCGCGGCCGGCCGGTGGGATGTCCGCGATGGCAAGCCGCGCGGCCCGGCCCGAGGGCCTGCTACCGCCCGATATCCTGCGACGTCCATGCCGCCGGCGCGCTCAGGCCCAGCAGCGCCGTGCCCAGCAATTCGCGCAGCACCAACTCGTTGTCGTCCAGGTCGATCATCTGCCCCGTGCCTGTCAGCACCTGGAATTTCTGCGATAACGGATCGCAGTTGGCCAGGAGGTGCATGGCCGATCCGCGCACGAACTCGTAGCGCCAGATGATCTCGGCCCGGGTGAAGCGCGGCAGGCTGGCCTCCAGGGCGTCGATGAACATCTGCGCGTAGCCATCCATGTGCTGGCCGACGAACAGCGTGTAGTCGCTGTCGGGCGCGGCGCGCAGGTGGCTCTCTGCGCGCACGAACAGGCGGCCGCCGTCGAGGCTGCGCTCGGCCATCACCAGGGGGCGGAACAGGGCTTCCAGGATCGTCGGTACAGGCAGGGGGCCGGGCTGGAACTGCCGCCGCGCCTCGTCCAGCATCACGCGGCGTTCGATGTTGACGGGTTCGAGGATGGTCAGCAGCACTGTCTTGACCAGCGCATCCTTCGAGCCGAAGTAGTAGTGGATCGCGGCCACGTTGACGTTGCCCGCATCGCAGATGTCGCGCACCGTGGTGGCCGAGGGACCCTTGCGGGCGATCAGTTCCCTGGCGACCCTCAGAATGCGGTCCGGCACCGGCATGTCGGCGGTGTCGTCGTCTTCCAGGTCCGGCGACGCCGGGATGAGGTCGGAGGTAGCCATGTCTCGCCTGAATTCAAATAGTTGTTTTATAAAAATCGGTCGATAGTACAAGTTGTCGCCGGGCAACGGCACTCAGGGAAGACGAGCATTTTTTGTTCATCAGTATTTACCCTGAAAAATAGGCTGATTTCACCATTTTATAGCCGAGATTCTTCATCGTGGTGCAGCATTCCCCATCTTGTTGCCTTGACTCTCATTCTTCGCCACCTAGAATGAAAACAAGTGTTTAAACACTGAAGATCAGTCCAAGTGGCTGAAATCACGGGCCTGTGCGCTTGCAGCATAGCGCAGCGTCCGGCCAGACAAGGGGTTTACGAATGTCGCACACGGCCGTACCCGAGGGGGATTCCCCCACTTCCGCGGAACACATCCATGTTCTGCTGAAAAATGCCCGGTTCTGTCTGCCGGATGCCTATGTGCCCGAGGTCATCGCGGCCTACGGCTACGTCGAGCGCCTGGCGGCGCGCATCCACCGCGGCTATCCGCGTGGCGCGGAACCCGCCCACGTGTTCGATCCCCGCGCCTTCCTGCCCGCGCCGGAGGCCCGCCATGGCTGATGTGAACGATCCCACTTTCCTGACCCTGGCCGAGGCGGGCCGCATGATCGCCGCCAGGACGCTGTCGCCGGTCGAGCTGACCGATGCCTGCCTGGCGCGCATGGAGGCCGTGGATGGCGTGCTGAACAGTTTCATCACGCCCACCCCCGACCTGGCGCGGCGCCAGGCTCGCGAGGCCGAGGCCGAGATCCTGCGCGGCGGTCCGCGCGGGCCCCTGCATGGCATCCCGTATTCACTGAAGGACATCTATGAGACGGCCGGCATCCGCACCACGGGCCAATCACGGCTGTTGGCGGACAACGTGCCCGGCCAGGACTGCGCCGCGCAGGCCGCGTTGGCCGCCGCCGGCGGTGTGCTGATGGGCAAGACCACCACCTGGGAATTCGCGCATGGCGGGCCGTCATGGGACGTCGTGGCGCCGCCCGCGCGCAATCCCTGGAATGCCGAGCGCAGCCCCGCCGGCTCGTCGTCGGGATCGGGCGCGGCCATCGCGGCCGGCATGTGCCTGGCCAGCATGGGTTCGGACACCGGCGGCTCGATCCGGCTGCCCGCGGCCGCCTGCGGCATCGCCGGCATCAAGCCGACGTATGGCCGCCTGAGCCGCCGCGGCATCCTGCCCAACAGTTTCAGCCACGATCACGCCGGCCCCATGGCATGGAACTGCGAGGACCTGGCCATCCTGCTGGGCCTGACCGCGGGGCACGATCCGCTGGACCCGGCTTGCGCGGACGTGCCCGTGCCCGACTACCGCGCCGCGCTGAGCGGCGATGCGAAGGGCCTGGTCGTCGGCGTGCCGTGGCGCTGGCTGGATGAAGAAGCGCCGATCTCCGCGGCCTACCGCCTGGCCTTCGAGGCCTCGCTGGACGTGCTGCGCGACCTGGGCGCCACCGTGCGCGGCGTCGAGTTGCCGCCCATCCTGGAATACAACGACAGCAAGCGCGTCATCGCCATGGCCGAACTGTTCTCCATCCACGAACAGGACTTGCGCACGCGGCCCGATCTGTTCGGCGCCAGCCTGCGTTTTCGCATCATGTGCGGCTCGCTGCTGCGCGCCGAGGATTACGTGCAGGCCATGCGCATGCGCGCGCGCCTGGCGGCCGCGACGCAGGCCGTCTTCGCCGGCGCCGCGGGCGGCCGCCCGGTACACCTGCTGGCGGTGCCCTGCGCCGAGCCTGCGGGCGTGCTGGCGGCCACCCGGCCCGAATGGATGTTCGAGGCGCCCAGCTACACCGCGCCCTTCAATGTCACGGGCAATCCCGCGCTGTCGATCTGCAGCGGCTTCGACGCCGACGGCATGCCGTTCTCGCTGCAACTGGCGGGCCGCCTGTTCGACGAGGCCACGGTGCTGCGCGCGGGCGATGCCTACGAACGCGCCACCGCCTGGCGCAACCGCAGGCCCGACGTGGCCGCGCTGGCGCGCCGGACGGTCGCTGCGCCCGAACCGGTCGCGGCCTAGCGCCGCCCATCCCCGCCGAACCCTTGCCCGACCACCGCCTGCGAAGGCGCGTGGCAAGGCCCCGCTTTTTCCGCAGTCGGTTTTTCCGTACCCGGTGGACTCGTGCCGTCCGCCGATCCCGCCAGCAAACCGGAGAATCACCTTGGCTCTCAAAAAACCAGCGGCTTCACTATTCGCCGCGCTGTTCGCCTTCGCGATCCACGCTTCCGATGCCCACGCAGAGAAGGTGCTGCGCGTGGCGTCCACCATGGCCGACATTCCCTTGACCACCGGCCAGCCCAGCCAGGGCGGCGAAGGTCTGCGTTTCGTCGGCTTCGCCCTGTACGACGGCCTGGTGCGCTGGGACCTGTCGCGCGCGGACGTGCCGGCCAAGCTCGCGCCCGGCCTGGCGTTGAGCTGGCAGGCCGATGAAGCGACCCACACCAAGTGGACCTTCAAGCTGCGGCCCGGCGTGAAATTCCATGACGGTTCGGCCTTCACCGCCGACGCCGTGGTGTGGAACCTGGACAAGCTGATGAAGCGCGACTCGCAGCAGTTCGACCAGAGTCAGGCCACGCAGGCCGGCCAGTACATCTCGAACATCGCGTCATACCGCGTGGTCGATCCGATGACGGTGGAGATCGCCACCAAGGAGGCCGACGCGGTCTTTCCCTACCTGATGACCTTCGTGCTGATGTCCAGCCCCGCGCGCTTCAAGGAGATGGGCAACGACTGGAACAAGGTGGCCTTCAAGCCGTCGGGCACGGGCCCGTGGATGCTGGACAAGCTGGTGCCGCGCGAGCGCGCCGAGATGGTCCGCAACCCCAACTACTGGGATCCCGGGCGCGTGCCGAAGTCGGACCGCCTGGTGCTGCGCACCATGCCCGATTCCAACACGCGCGTGGCCGCGCTGCTGTCCGGGCAGGTCGACTGGGTCGAGGCGCCGCCGCCCGACACGCTGCCGCGCCTGAAGTCCGCCGGCATGCAGATCGTCACCAACATCTACCCGCACAACTGGCCGTACATCCTCAGCTATTCCGAGGACTCGCCTTTCAGGGACATCCGCATCCGCAAGGCCGCCAACCTGGCCATCGACCGCAAGGGCCTGGCCGAATTCCTGGGCGGCACGGCCATCCCGGCCGAGGGCATGATCGATCCCAAGCATCCCTGGTTCGGCAAGCCCGACTTCAAGATCCGCTACGACCCGCAAGAAGCGCTGCGCCTGATGAAGGAAGCGGGCTACAGCCCCGAGAAGCCGCTGCGCGTGAAGTTCGCCGTTTCCACCGCGGGCTCGGGCCAGATGCAGCCGCTGCCGATGAACGAGTTCGTGCAGGAGAACCTGCGCGCCGTGGGCTTCGACGTGCAGTTGGACGTGATGGAGTGGGAAGCGCTGCGCTCGCATCGCCGCGTCAGCTCCGACGCGCCTGAAAACAAGGGCATCAACGGCCTGAACAACAGCGTGGCCTATTGGGATCCCTTCATCGGCCTGATCGGTCCTTCGTGGTCCAGGACGCGGCCGCCGGTTGGCTACAACTGGGGCGGCTTCAAGGACAAGGAAGCCGATGAACTGGCCGCCGCCGCGCAGGTCGAGTTCGATCCCGCCAAACAGGACGCGCTGCTGGCCAGGCTGCACACGCGCATCGTCGACCAGGCCATGTGGATCTGGGTCGTGCATGACCTGAACCCGCGGGCGTTGGGGCCCAACGTGAAGGGCTTCGTGCAGGCGCAAAGCTGGTTCCAGGACCTGACCCCTGTGTCGGTCGAATAAGCCGGGAGACCTCCCATGCTGCGATACATCCTTCACCGCATCCTGTACACGCTGCCCATCGCGCTGGGCGTGTCGCTGGTGTGCTTCGCGCTGGTGCACCTGGCGCCCGGCGATCCGCTCAGCTCGGTGCTGCCCGAGAACGCTTCGCCGCAAGTGATCGCCCAGATCCGCTCGGCATACGGCTTCGATCAGCCCTTGCCCGTGCAGTATCTGAAGTGGCTGGGCCGCGCCGTCACGGGCGACTTGGGCGCATCGATCAAGAGCGGGCGCCCGGTGATGGATGAGATCGCGCCGGCCATCGGCAACTCCGTCATCCTCGCGGCCGCCGCCATCGCGGTGGCCTTCGTGGGCGGCTGCGCGATGGGGGGCGTGGCCGGCTGCTCGCGCTCGCGGGTGCTGGACCGCATCGTCACCGGCATGGCGGTGACGGGCGTTTCGCTGCCGCACTACTGGGTCGGCATGGTGTTGATCGTGCTGTTCTCGGTCGAGCTGGGCTGGCTGCCGGCTTCGGGCATGGGAGACCTGGACTGGCGGCACATGGCGCTGCCCACCGTGACGCTGGCGGTGATTCCCATGGGCATCATCGCGCGCTCGGTGCGGGCCTCGGTCATCGAGATCCGCAAGCAGGAATTCGTGCAGACCCTTTATGCAAAGGGTCTACGGGGGCCGCAAGTGCTGATGCATGTGGCCAAGAACGTGGCGCCCACCGTGATGGCCGTGATGGGCCTGCAGTTCGCCCAGATGCTGGGCGGCTCCATCCTGGTCGAGACCGTGTTCGCCTGGCCCGGCACGGGCTTCCTGCTGAACTCGGCCATCTTCACCCGCGACCTGCCCATCCTGCAGGGCACGATCCTCGTGCTGGCCTCGCTGTTCGTATTGATGAACCTGATTGTCGACGTGCTGCAGATGGTCGTCGATCCGCGCGTCAAGCGCATCTGAACGGGAGCGCACCATGACCTCCAATACCGCAACCGCCGGCGCCGCGCCCATTGCCGCGCCCGTGGCGTTCCGCCGGCCCAGCCGGGGCTTCTGGCATACCGTTGGCCGCCGCCTGGCGCGCGATCCCGTCACGCTGGTCTGTGGATTCATCCTGCTGACCATCATCGGCCTGGCGGTCTTTGCCCCGTGGCTGGGCCTGGATGATCCGTTCAAGATGAGCATGGTCCGGCGCCTGAAGCCGTTTGGCTACCAAGGCCATCTGCTGGGCACCGACGAACTGGGCCGCGACATGCTGTCGCGCCTGATCCACGGCGGCCGCCTGTCGCTGTTCCTGGGCTTCGCGCCGGTCTTGCTGGCCACCTGCATCGGCGGCGCGATGGGCGTCATCGCGGGCTACGCGGGCGGACGCTGGAACATGGTCATCATGCGCCTGATCGACGTGTTCTACGCGTTCCCGTCGGTGCTGCTGGCCGTGGCCATCTCGGGGGCGCTGGGCGCGGGCCTGCTGAACAGCATCGTCGCGTTGACGCTGGTATTCATTCCGCCCATCGCGCGCATCGCCGAGAGCGTCACCACGCAGGTGCGCACGCAGGACTACGTGGAAGCCGCGCGCGCCACCGGCGCCTCGGCGCTGCGCATCATCCGCGGCCACGTGCTGTCCAACGTCACCGGCCCCATCCTGGTGTACGCCTCCAGCCTGATCAGCGTCAGCATCGTCATCTCTTCGGGCCTGAGCTTCCTGGGCCTGGGCGTCAGCCCGCCCAACGCGGAATGGGGCCTGATGCTCAATGCGCTGCGCCAGGCCATCTACGTATCGCCCGTCGCCGCCATCCTGCCCGGCGTGATGATTTTCGTGACTTCGATGTGCTGCAGCCTGATGAGCGATGGCCTGCGCAGCGCAATGGACGTCAAGGCCTGACCGGAGACCGCCATGTTTGCACGCCTGAAGAACGCCGTTTCCGCCGACCCCGCGCCCGCCGACGACGCATTGCGCTTGCTGGACAAGAAAGACGACCGCCGCGATCGCGGCGGTCCCGCGCAGCCGATGCTGATCGTGCGAGACCTGAAAAAGCACTTCGAGATCGGCGGCGGCGCGCTGCTGGGCGGGTCCAGGACCGCGGTGCGTGCCGTCGACGGCGTGAGCTTCGAGGTCGCCAAGGGCGAGACCCTGGGCATCGTCGGCGAATCGGGCTGCGGCAAGTCGACCACCGCGCGCCTGTTGATGCACCTGATCGAGCCGGACTCGGGTTCGCTGATCTTCGACGGCGATGAAGTGGCCGGCGTGCGCGGCATCAGCGTGCGCGACCTGCGCCTGCACATGCAGATGGTGTTCCAGGACAGCTACGCGTCGTTGAACCCGCGCCTGACCATCGTCGACAGCATCGCCTTCGGCCCGACCGTGGCCGGCATGGAGCGCACGCAGGCGCGCAATCGCGCATTGAGCCTGCTGCGCATGGTGGGGCTGGAGCCCGGTACTTTCGCGCAGCGCTATCCGCATGAATTGTCCGGCGGCCAGCGGCAGCGCGTGAACATCGCGCGCGCGCTGGCCATGGGGCCGCGCCTGCTGATCCTGGACGAGTCGGTGTCCGCGCTGGACAAGTCCGTCGAGGCGCAGGTGCTGAACCTGCTGCGGCAGTTGAAGCGCGAACTGGGGCTGACCTATCTGTTCATCTCGCACGACCTGAACGTGGTGCAGTACGTCAGCGACCGCGTGCTGGTGATGTACCTGGGCCAGGTGGTCGAGTCCGGTCCCGTCGAGGCGATCTACGGCGGCGCTCGCCATCCGTACACCGCCGCGCTGCTGGCCTCGCGGCCATCGATGGACCCGCGCCGCCGCGTCACGCAGCCGCCGCTGTCGGGCGATCCGCCCAATCCCATCAACCCGCCCAGCGGCTGCCGCTTCCGCACGCGCTGTCCGCGCGCGCAGGAACGCTGCGCGCAAGAAGTGCCGCTACTGATGCCGTCGCCCGATGTCGAAGGCCATATGGCCGCCTGTCACTTTCCGCTGACGCGTGCTGAAACGCCGCGCCTCACGATGCCGCGCGCCAGCGCCGCCGCCTGACCGGAGAACCGCGATGCAAGATTCCACGAATGCCTCACGCGCCCCGCTGGTCGACGTGCAAGACCTGTCCGTGCGCTTCGTCAGCCGCGACATGAACGTGCCGGTGGTCAACGGCGTGTCCTTCTCGCTGGCGCAGGGCGAGGTGCTCTGCCTGCTGGGCGAGTCCGGTTCCGGAAAGAGCGTCACGCTGCGTGCGCTGATGCGCCTGTTGCCGCCCAGCGCGCAGTTGTCGGGCAGGGTGAACGTCGGCGGCGTCGACGTGCTGAACCTGCCGCGCAAGAAACTGCCCGACATCCGCGGCTCGCTGATCTCGATGATCTTCCAGGAGCCGTTGACGGCGCTGGACCCGGTCTACACCATCGGCCAGCAGATCGCCGAGACCGTCGTGCGCCACGACGGCGTGAGCCATCGCGACGCCATGAAGCGTGCGCTGGAACTGCTGGAGCGGGTGCAGATTCCGTCGGCCACGCGCCGCCTGGCGGCGTATCCCCACGAACTGTCCGGCGGCCTGCGCCAGCGCGCCATGATCGCTCTGGCGCTGTCGTGCCGGCCCAGGCTGCTGCTGGCCGACGAACCCACCACGGCGCTGGATGCCACCGTGCAGATCCAGGTGCTGCTGCTGATCCGTGAGCTGCAGAAAGAACTGGGCATGGCCACGATCTTCGTCACGCACGATCTGGGCGTGGCGTGCGAGGTGTCCGACAAGGTCGCCGTGATGTATGCCGGCCGCTTCGCGGAGACGGGTTCCATCGAGGACATCATGGACCGCGCCGCGCATCCCTACACCCAGGGCCTGCTGCGCTCGACGGTGTCGGGCGATGACCGCGAACAGGACCTCGTGCCGATTCCCGGCGCGCCGCCCGACCTGACCGCGCTGCCGCCCGGCTGCACCTTCGCGCCGCGCTGTCCCTCGCATCGCGCCGAATGCGATGCGGGCGTGCCCGCCATGATCGGCGTGGGCGAACACCGCGCGCGCTGCGTGCTGGCGCCGCGGCAATGGGTGCAAGGCCCCGCTGGCACTTACGGGATGGATGCGGCATGCCGGTGATCGGCGCGGGGCTGGTGGCGCGCGTCGCCGCCACGTATGCGGGCGCGGCGCTGGCCGGCTGGCTGTTCTCCCGCCTGCACGTGCCGCTGCCGTGGATGCTGGGGCCCGTCATCGTCACGGCCATCGCATCGCTGTCCGGTGCGCGCGTGGCGGGCTGGGCCGGGCTGCGCAGCGCCGGCCTGATCGTGGTCGGCACCACGCTGGGCCTGTACTTCACACCGGAGGCCGCGCGGCAACTGCTCGATCATGTGCCGTTGATCCTGGCGGCGGTGTTCGCCACGGTGCTCATCGCCTGCGCCGCGTCGCTGTTGCTGACGCGCACCAGCGGCATCGATCGCGTCACCGCATTCTTCTGCAGCGTGCCGGGAGGCCCCGCGGAAATGTGCATGCTGGCCAGCCGCTATGGCGGCGAGCCGGTGCCCATCGCGGTGTCGCAGATGCTGCGCATCGTGGTCCTGGTGATGGTGCTGCCCGCCGCGCTGACCCTCGGCGGCGCCGGGCGCGATCCGGCGCCCGCGCCGCAAGCCTTGACCAGCCTGGGCTTGCTGGAGCTGGGCCTGCTGCTGGCCGGCTCCACCGCCGCCACTTTCGCGGCCACGCGCGCCGGCGTGCGCAGCGCCTGGCTGCTGGTGCCGCTGGCGTGTGCGATTGCCGCCACCTTGTCGGGTTGGGCGCCGCCCGCCATGCCTCCCGCGCTGGCTGCGGCCGCGCAGGTCTGCATCGGCACGCAACTGGGCCTGGCGTTTCGCCGGCAGGCGCTGATGGCCGTGCGCCGGGCGTTGCCGGCGATCCTGTTGAACGTCGGCATCCTGGCCGCCGGCTGCGCCGCCGTGGCCGCCCTGCTGGCCGTCGCGTCCGGCGCCCCGCTTGCCGCGCTGGTGCTGGCCACCGCGCCCGGCGGCGTCACCGAGATGTGCCTGACCGCGCGCTCGCTGGGCCTGGAGGTGCCGCTGGTCGTGGGGTTCCACATCTGCCGAGTCTTCCTCGTGGTGTCCGCCACGCCCTGGCTGTTTGCCGCGATGCGGCGCATCGGCCTGATCGAACTGCCCCACCCATTGCCTGAATCGTCCCGAGGAGCGCACCCATGAGTGCCGAACTGTTTCACCTGTCCGCCGGCGAAGCCGGTCGCCTGATACAAGCCCGCAAGCTGTCCCCGGTCGAACTGGTGGATGCCTTCCTGGCCCGTATCGAGGCGATCGACGGCCGCCTGAAGAGCTATCTGCTGGTGACCGCCGACGCCGCGCGCGACGCGGCCCGCAGGGCCGAGGCAGACATCATGGCGGGCCGCTGGCGTGGCCCGCTGCACGGCATTCCGTATGCGGTGAAGGACAACTACTACACGCGCGGCGTGCGCACCTGCGCGGCCTCGCGCCTGTTGCTGGACTTCGTGCCCGACCACGACGCCGCCGCCATCGAGAAACTGGACGCGGCCGGCGCCATCCTGCTGGGCAAGCTGAACACCTGGGAGTACGGCACCGGCAACGGCGGCGTGTACTTCGACCTGCCGTTCGAGCCGGCCCGCAATCCGTGGAGCCTCGCGCATTCGCCCGGCGGCTCGTCGTCCGGTTCCGGCGCGTCGGTGGCCGCCGGCACGGCGATGGTGGCGCTGGGTTCCGATACCGGCGGTTCGGTGCGCCTGCCCGCCGCCGCTTGCGGCCTGCAGGGCATGAAGCCCACCTATGGCCGCATCAGCCGCCACGGCATCCTGCCCAACTGCTATTCGCTGGACGTGCCCGGCGCGCTGACGTGGACGGTGGAGGACAGCGCCATCATGCTGCGCGCCCTGGCGGGCTACGACGCGCGCGATCCCGGCAGCGCCGACGTGGCCGTGCCCGATTTCCTGGCGGGGCTGGGCGATGGCGTGCGTGGCATGACCATCGGCGTGGTGCGCGACCTGGGCGATGCGCAATCGCTGGTGGATGCGGCCAATCGCCACAACGTGGACGAGATGGCGCGCGTGCTGGCCGAGCAGGGCGCGCGTATCGTGGACGTGGCCCTGCCCGCCCAGATCGCCGACTACAAGCGCGCCACCACTGTCATCAACTGGACCGAGTCGCTGTCGCTGCACGAGCAGGAGTTCATGACGCGCGCCGAGGACATGGGCTGTGCGCTGCGCGAGAAGATGATGAGCGGCTTCCTGACGCGCTCGGTGGACTACCTGGCCGCGCAGCGCCGCCGCCGCGAGCTGACCGCCGCCACCGACCAGTTGGTGCGCAGCGTGGATGCGCTGGTGCTGCCCTGCGCCTTCCATACCGCCGCGCCCATCGAGGACGCCGAACGCGTCAAGGCCTATACCGCCGACACCGCGTGCCCGCCCTTCAACGCCTCGGGCCATCCCGCCATGGCCGTATGCACGGGCTTCGACGAGCAGGCGCTGCCGACCAATGCCCAGATCGTCGGCCGCTGGTTCGACGAGGCCACCGTGTTCAAGATCGCCAGCGCCTACGAGCGGGCCACGGGCTGGCGCGAAAACCGTCCCACGATCTGAGAGGCATCCTCATGGGAACCCGAGATATGGACGCCGAACTCTTTCACCTGACCGCGGGCGATGCGGGCCGCCTGATGCAGGCCCGCAAGCTGTCTCCCGTCGAACTGCTGGATGCATTCCTGTCGCGCATCGAGGCCGTCGATGGCCGCGTGAAAAGCTATCTGCTGGTGACCGCCGACGCCGCGCGCGACGCGGCCCGCCGCGCCGAAGCGGACATCATGGCGGGCCGCTGGCGTGGCCCGCTGCACGGCATTCCGTATGCGGTGAAGGACAACTACTACACGCGCGGCGTGCGCACCTGCGCGGCCTCGCGCCTGTTGATGGACTTCGTGCCCGGCCACGATGCCGCCGTGGTCGAGAAGCTCGACGGCGCGGGCGCGGTGATGCTGGGCAAGCTGAACACCTGGGAATACGGCACCGGCAACGGCGGCGTGTACTTCGACCTGCCGTTCGACCCCGCCTGCAATCCGTGGGCCCTGGACCGCTTCACGGGCGGCTCGTCCACCGGCGCGGGCGCGTCGGTGGCGGCGGGCACCGCGATGATCGCCATGGGATCGGACACCACCGGATCGGTGCGCCTGCCGGCCGCCGCGTGCGGCCTGCAGGGCATGAAGCCGACGTATGGCCTGATCAGCCGCCACGGCATCCTGCCCAACTGCTATTCGATGGACACGCCGGGCCCGTTGACGTGGACGGTGGAAGACAGCGCCATCGTGCTGCGCGCCGTGGCCGGCCACGACAGCCGCGATCCCGCGTCCGGCGACCGCGCCGTGCCCGACTATCTGGCGGGCCTGGAAGATGGCGTGCGCGGCATGACCATCGGCGTCATACGCGACTTCGGCGCGGAAGGCGGGCATCTCGAACCCGCCAACCGCGAAGGCCTGGAAGACATGGTGCGCGTGCTGCTGGCCGAGGGCGCGCGCGTGATCGAGGTGACGCTGCCCGCGCCCATCCATGAGTACCGCAAGGTCACGTCGGTGATCAACTGGACCGAGTCCATGACGATCCACGAGGACGACCTGATGAAGCGCGGCGCCGACATGGGGTTCGCGCTGCGCGACAAGCTGATGTCCGGCTTCATGACGCGCGCGGTCGACTACCTGGCCGCGCAGCGCCGCCGCCGCGAACTGGCCGA
Source organism: Bordetella ansorpii (assembly GCF_900078705.1). Classification (GTDB taxonomy): domain Bacteria; phylum Pseudomonadota; class Gammaproteobacteria; order Burkholderiales; family Burkholderiaceae_B; genus Bordetella; species Bordetella ansorpii_A. The sequence continues at coordinate 394,632 of NZ_FKIF01000002.1, read as the reverse complement.
CGCCACCGACCAGTTGGTGCGCAGCGTCGATGCCTTGATTGCGCCGTGTGCGTTCCACGTCGCGCCCAGGTTCGCGGACAACGACGTGCTGCGCACGTTCACCAGCCAGAACGTGTGCCCGCCCTTCAACGCCTCGGGCCATCCGGCCATGACGGTATGCACCGGCTTCGACGCCGACGGCCTGCCCACCAATGCGCAGGTCGTCGGCCGCTGGTTCGACGAAGCCACCGTATTCAAGGTTGCCCGCGCCTACGAACGCGCCACGCCGTGGCGCGACAGGCGCCCGGCGCTGTAGCCCCCGTCGTCCATTCCTGGAGATCGTTTCGCCATGCCTACCCCACCCAAAGAACTCTGGACCGCCGAAGAGATCGCCGCGCATTGCCGCCGCTTCGGCCTGTCGCTGCCCGAGCCGCTGATCAAGCGCATGCACGAGCTGTCCGCCAACGTATCGCAGACCGGCATGGACATCGCGCGCATGCCGACCAAGGATTGCGAGCCCGCGCTGACTTTCAAGATGCCCGTCGAGTAACCCACGCCACAAGGAACCGCCATGCAACCCTATGAGTTGACCGCCACCGAAGCCTCGGCGCTGATCGCCGCCAGGAAACTGTCCTGCGAAGAGCTGGCCCGCTCCACGCTGGCCCGCATCGAGGAGCGCGACCCCGTCGTGCGCGCCTGGAGCTATCTGGACCAGGACAAGGTCATCCGCCGCGCGCGCGAGCTGGACAAGACGCCTGCCATCAGTCCGCTGCACGGGTTGACGTTCGGCGTGAAGGACGTGATCCAGACCGTGGACATGCCCACGCAGCAGAATTCGCCGCTTTACATCGATCACCAGAGTGGCCAGGACGCCGCCTGCGTGGCCGTGGTGCGCCACAGCGGCGCGCTGGTGCTCGGCAAGACCGACACCGTCGAATTCGCCTCTGGCGGCCGCATGGCGGCTTCACGCAATCCGCACAACCCCGCGCATACGCCGGGCGGCTCGTCGTCGGGCTCGGGCGCGGCCGTGGGCGACAAGCAGGTGCAGTTGGCGTTCGGCACGCAGACCGGCGGTTCGCACATCCGTCCCGCCGCGTTCAACGGCATCTACGGCATCAAGCCCACGCACGGCGCCGTCAGCCGCGAAGGCGCCAAGAACTACTCGCACACGCTGGACACCATCGGCTGGTATGGCCGCAGCGTGGAAGACCTGCAACTGGTGGCACGCGAGTTCCGCCTGCTGGATGCCGAATACGCCAAGCCCGTGCCGTTGAAGGGCCTGAAGGTCGGCCTGTACCGTTCGCCCGCATGGGAGCTGGCCGATGCGTATGCCCGCGAGGCGTTGTTCGAAGCCGGCCGCCGCCTGGAGGCCGCCGGCGCCATCGTCACCGAGATCACGTTGCCCGAGCCTTTCGCGCGCCTGGACGATGCGCAGCAGATCGTGATGCGCGGCGAAGGCCGTGGCGCCTTCCTGCCCGAAGTGCTTGGCCCGAAGCGCCACATGCTGGCCCAGCACTTCCTGGACATCGTGGACAACTCGACCAGGATCACGCCGGCCAGGCTGGTCGGCGCCTACGACCTGGCCGCCGAATGCCGCCGCCTGTTCGACAGCCAGTTCGGCGCCAGCCTGGACGTGGTGCTGACGCCGTCCTCGCCGGGGGAAGCGCCCGAGGGCCTGGCGTCCTCCGGCAACCCCGTGTTCAACGCGATGTGGACGCTGCTGAACGTACCCTGCGTGGGGATTCCCGTCGGCGTCAGCGCGCGCGCGTTGCCCCTGGGCATTCAGCTGGTGGGCCCGCGCTACTCCGATTCCCAATTGCTGGAGATCGCGCTGGCATGCGCGCCGGCCATCCACGTGCAGCAGAACGGCAAGCTGACGCCGCTCAAGGTGGACGCGCCCGCGATGGCGTAACGTCGGTACGATTGGTTGCAAGGACGGCCTGTCCGCAACACGGGCAGGCCGTTCGCGGTTGCTAGAATGGCCCGGCATTGCGCCGTGAACACGCCGCGCCTCGCGGCAGCCATGACGAGACCGCCGATGAGATTGGAACGCCTGGGCAGCAACCGCCGTCCCCTCGATGTGCCCGGCCTGCCCACGTTGTTCGCCGCGGGCGACACGTGGGTCAGCTGGACTTCCGCACTGCCCATGCCGCGCGCCGCCGCGGCGCTGCGCCGGCCGCCCGGCCCGTGGTTCGGCCGCGCGCCGGGCTTCGACATCGCCGATGAAGGCGAGATCCCCATCGACCTCGAGAACGACGACGGCGCGGGCGACGCGCCCGATCCCGTCATGCTGGACGCCGCGCGCTGGCTGCTGGCTCACGATGCCGACTTCACCCAGGTCGTGCTCGATACCTTGGTGGCCGATCTGCCAAGGCTGCGTGACATCGAGAATGCCGTCGTTCTGGGCGATGACGACTTCAGGCTGCCCAGGCAATGGGATGCCGCAATGGCATCGTCCCTTGTCTGGCTGGAGACCATCAACCTGCCACCCGTCGCCGGCCATGCGCCCTACATCGGCGTGGGCTTTCGCTGCGCGTGGGAGCCGGAACACGGCTACGGCCTGATGCTGTGCGGCACCGAGGTCGTCGAGCGCGGAGGAGCCGATACCGCGGTACTGTCGTGGATCGCGGCGCGTCATGCGCAGGACCAGGGTGGCTAGATCGAAGAAGGCCGTGCCGCCCGCCGGGCCTGGCCCCGTCATTCCTTTCGACGTCTACGTCGCCGCGAGTTTCTTCATGGCCACGGGCCGCGCGCTGGACGACGTGCTGCCGCTGCTGGACCTCTCGGAGGCGCAATGGATGGCGCTGCACAAGGCCTACGACTACCTGGGCCGATTCGATTTCGGCTACCAGGACTACTTCGGCAGCGACGACGAGGCCGACATCCTGGCGCGCGTGACCGGTCCGCGCTGGCGCCTCTCAGACCCCGTGAACGCCACGCTGGAAGCCTTCGTGCGCGACGTGCGTCCCGCCGTATGGGCCAAGCCGCATATCGGTCCATTCGCCAACGTGCCGTGGACGGCCGTGCACATCGCCACGCATCCCGAGATGACGCTTTGCTTCTACAGCCATGACGGCGAACACGTCTATTTTCTCGGCAAGCCTCTTGCCACCAAGGATCGCCAGCCATTGGATGTGGACATCGCCACGTTCGAATGGCTGGGTGGACGATGGCTGAAGGATGGCGCGCACATCTATGGGCAAGGCGAGCTTGGCGGACCTGGCGGGCGCGTGTACTGGTATGTGGTCAATGGGGCCGACCCCGCCACCTTCCAGGCATTGAATCTGCGCTACGCGAAGGACGCGTTCAATGGCTACTACATCACCGGCAAGACGCTGCGTACGAAGAGCGTGGACCGCTTCGAGATCGTGCCCGAGGTGCGCCTGAACTTCCGCGACATCAGCCAGGACCCGCTGTACAAGACCAGCGTCTTCGCGCGCGATGCCGAACACGTCTATTTCTATGGCGCGCGATTGCGTGGCGCGCGTCCCTCGTTCCGTGACCTGGGCAATGGCTACGGCACCGATGGCGTGCAGGTGTGGTTCCACGACGCCAAGCTGCTGATCGAGGACGCGGATGCCGCGACCTTTCGGGTGCCGGTTCCAGGCGAACCGCATCCTGGCATGCATTACTGCGCGGTGGACCGCTTGCGTGCATACAGATACGGCAAGCCGGTGCCGTCCGAAGAGGCCTTCGAGGTCTGGAAGGCCTTCTTCGAGTTCCATACCGATCTGCGGGATTGGTGGTGGCACGACATGGCGTGCGCGCGCTGACCCTTTCGGGAACTCACGATGAACCATACAACGAGAGCACCGCGCGTCTATGAGGTGGTCTACGACGAGGCAATGGTGCGTGACGCCGTGCGCACCTACGTCATGCGGCGGCTCGTGCGTGAAGAAAGGAGCTGGTGGCTGACGGCGCTGGTCATTTTCGTCGTGAGCATTTTCATGCTGCTCAGGGGCATGCACGACTGGACGGTAGGGGTGATGCTCGTAGCGTCCATGATGCCGATCTTCTTCGTGGCGGCAGGCTGGGTCGCCCACTATCGCAACAGCGTCGGCAAGCTACGGCGCATGCCGTCGCCTGCGGCGAGCTTCACGTTTCAGGAAGACGGACTGGCGATCGCGTCCGGACTGGGATCGGGCCTCATCGCATGGTCTGCGCTGACCGAGATCTGGGAGCGGCCAGGCTATTGGATGCTGTTCATGGGGCCCAACCAGTTCAACACCCTGCCTTTGCAAGGCATCGACGCCGCCGATCTGGAATGGTTGCGCGGCAAGGTGTCCGCATCGGAGGATTGATCGGCGTTCCGCCACCCTGGCGCAGTTGGCGCGGCGCCAGGCCTGAAGAGGACGGTACTGCGGCGTGGTGTCCGGAACAAGAAAGCGGTGCTCGCGCCATGGCAAGCACCGCTCGCACGAACATCAGTCGACCTTGGCGCCCGACTGTTCGACCACCTTGGCCCAACGGGCGATGTCGGCCTTGTGGATGCGTTCGAAGGCCGCGATGCTGGGATCGGCCGGGGGCGCGATGCCTTGCAGGTCTTCCAGCCATGCGCGGAATTCCGGCGTGCTGATCACCTTGATCACCGCCGCGCTCATGCGCTTCTGGATCTCGGGCGACAGCTTGGCCGGTCCGAACAGGCCATACCACGTGCTGCTTTCATAGCCGGGGATGTTGCATGCGTCGGCCACCGTCGGCACGTCGGGCAGCGCCTTGATGCGCTTGGCCGTCGTCACGCCCAGCGCGACCACCTGCCCTGCCTTCACGGCCGGCACGGAAGGCGCGCTCTGGTTGAAGAAGAAGTCGACTTCGCCCGACAGCAGCGCGGTCATTGCCGGACCCTGACCGCGGTACGGCACGTGCGGAACGTCGATCTTGGCGCCATTGGTGAATTGCGCGCCGGCCAGGTGGCCCGATGCCCCGTTGCCGGTCGAGGCATAGTTCAACTTGCCCGGGTTGGCCTTCGCCAGCTTGACCAGATCGCCGCAGGTCTTGATGTCGGGATGCTTCTTGGGATTGACCAGCAGCACGTTGGGCACGTCGCCCAGCAGCGCGATGTGGGTGAAATCCTTCTGCACGTCGAACGGCAGCGTCTTGTACAGCGCCGCGTTGATGGCATGCGTGCCGGCCGTGCCCAGCAGGAAGGTGTAGCCGTCGGGATTCGCGCGCGACACCATGTCCGAGGCGACGTTGCCGCCCGCGCCCGTGCGGTTGTCGGCCACGATGGGCACGCCCAGTTCCTTGGTCAGGCCTTCGCCCAGCTTGCGTGCATAGAGATCGGTGCCGGCGCCGCCGGGAAAGCCGCCCACGATGGTGATGGCGCGGGTGGGCCACTTGGCGGCATCTTCCGCATGCGCCGTGGCGGCCATCGTGGTGGACAGAGCAAGTACTGCAATCGTGATCGAACGCATCATCATGATGGTTTTTTCCCCTTGTAAGTGCGCGATTGGCAAAACGCCGTACTGCGTGTTGTTCGGTTCGCCGACCGCCGCCCCGCAGGTCCCGCGCGGTGCGGCGGCGGGCATGTTTACTGCAAGGCCGCCACCGCGCGCGCGATGCGCGCCATGGCGGTTTCCAGCTGCGCCTTCGACGTGGCGTAGCTGATGCGGAAGTACGGCGCGAGGCCGAACAGCGTGCCGGGCACCACAGCCACGTCATGCTCTTCCAGCAGGTAACGGCAGAAGTCCGTGTCGGTCTCCAGTTCCTCGCCCTTGGCCGTGCGGCGGCCCAGCACGCCGGCGCAACTGGCGTACGTGTAGAAGGCGCCTTCGGGACGGCGGCAGCGGATGCCGGGAATGGCGTTCAGCGCGTCCACCACCAGGTCGCGGCGCTCGCGGAACGATTCGCGGCGCTCGGCCAGCACGTCCTGCGGGCCGTCCAGCGCCTCGATCGCGGCAACCTGCGTGACCGACGACGGGTTGGACGTGCTCTGGCTCTGCACCACGGCCATCGCGGCGATCAGCTCGCGCGGGCCGCCGGCATAACCCAGGCGCCAGCCCGTCATGGCATAGGCCTTGGACAGGCCGTTGACCGTCAGCGTGCGATTCTTCAAGCGTGGCTCGACCTGCGCCAGCGTGGTGAACTCGAAGCCGTCGTACATCAGGTGTTCGTAGATGTCGTCGGCGATGATCCACACGTGCGGATGGCGCAGCAGCACCTCGGCCAGCGCCTGCAGGTGTTCGCGGCCATAGGCGGCGCCCGTGGGATTGGACGGCGAGTTCAGCATCAGCCAGCGCGTGCGCGGCGTGATGGCGGCTTCCAGGTCCTGCGGCAGCAGGCGGAAACCGTTCTCTTCCAGGCAGGCCACCTGCACCGTCCTGCCGCCGGCAATGGTGATCATGTCGGCGTACGAAGCCCAGTACGGCGTGCCCACCACGACTTCATCGCCATCGTCCAGCGTGGCCATCAGCGCGTTGTGGATGACCTGCTTGGCGCCGGCGCTGGCGGTGATTTCGTCGGCGCCGTATTCCAGGCCGTTCTCGCGCTTGAACTTGCGCGAGATGGCGGCCTTCAGCGCCAGCGTGCCATCCAGCAGCGTGTACTTGGTGTCGCCCGCGTCGATGGCGCGCTTGCCGGCTTCCTTCACGTTCTGCGGCGTGTCGAAGTCGGGTTCGCCCGCGCCCAGCACGATCACGTCGCGGCCTTCGCGCTTCATGCGCGCGGCCTGCGCGCCGATGCGCAGGATGCCGGAGACTTCGATGGCGGAGATTCGCCGTGCTCGCCGAAGGACCGGGGCCTCATTCGTGGGAGTGTTCTGTTCAGACATCTCGTTGCATTCCAGATAGGAAAATCAAAGCGCCGCCGTGACCATGATCTCGACCAGGATGTCCGGCGCGGCCAGCTCGATGGCGCCGCAGCAGCGCGCGGGCGCCTGGCCGGGCACGATCCACTTGTCGTACACCTCGTTCATGCCGGCGAAGTGCGCCATCGACGACAGCCAGATGGTCACGTTCAAGGCTTTCGATTTGTCGGTGCCGGCGGCCGCCAGCATCTCGTCGACCTTGGCCAGCACCTGGCGGGTCTGGCCCTGGATGTCGGCGCTGCGATCGTCGGCCGTGTGGCCGGCCAGGTACACGGTGCCGTTGTGGATCACCGCGCGCGAGCGGCGCGCGTTCTGGTCCAGGCGGGTGATGGGCGCGCTCATTGCTGGGCTCCGATGCCCGACACGCGGCGGCAGTGGTTCAGTGCGGCCTGCACCAGGTTGTCGCTGGCCTCGGGCGTGCGGAAGGCCGAGTGGGCCGACAGGGTCACGTTCTCCAGCTTGGTCAGCGGATGATCCTTGGGCATGGGTTCGATGGCGAACACGTCCAGGCCGGCGTGCAGCAGCTTGCCCGAATTCAGGGCGTCGATCATCGCTTCCTCGTCGACCAGCGCGCCGCGCGCGGTGTTCACCAGGATGGCGCCGTCGCGCATCTGCGCGATGCGTTCGCGCGAGATCAGGCCGCGCGTCTCGTCGGTCAGCAGCAGGTGCATCGACACCACGTGGCTTTGCGCCAGCACGTCTTCCAGCGACACGAATTCCACGCCGGGATGCGACTTGGGGCTGCGGTTCCAGGCGATGACCTTCATGCCGGCGCCGATGGCCAGGCGCGCCATCTCGGCGGCGATGCCGCCGAAGCCCACCAGGCCCAGCGTCTTGCCGGTGATCTGCACGGCATCCGAACGCAGCCAGTTGCCGGCGCGCATCGCGCGGTCCATCCTGGCGAAGCCCTTGGCCGACGCCCACATCAGCGCGAAGGCGCATTCGGCCACGGCGGTGTCGCCATAGCCCTTGATGACGTGCACCTCGATGCCGATCTCGGCCAGTTCCTCGGGATTCATGTACGAACGCGGACCCGTGCCCAGGAACACCACGTGCTTCAACTGCTTGCAGGCGCGCGCGATGTCGGTGGGCAGGTGGGTGTGGTCGACGATCATGATCTCGTGGTCACCCAGCGCCGCGGGAATCTGGTCCGGTGTGATGTCCGGCTGGCGGTTGATCGTCAGCGGCAGGTCGGCGGGCAGATGCAGGCGTTCGGCCACTTGGGCCAGCGTGGGGTTGGCGTCGATGAAGCAGGCTTTCATGGGGCGGTTGTCTCGTCTTGGCGGATGAAAAAGGGATCAGGGCGTACAGGGGGGCGGCGCGCCGGCGGCCAGCCGTGTCTCGGCGAAGTCGGCCAGTGCGTTGCCCATGTAGATCTCGGCGTAGCCGGCCCGGATCAGTTCGATGACGTGATCCAGGTGATGGCTGATGTGGCCGCGCATCAGCGCTTCCACGCGTTCGAGGTCGCGCGCCTGCAGCGCGCGCACGATCTCGGGATGGTCGTTGCGGGTGGCGAAGCGGCGCGACTTCAGGTCCAGCCAGCGGGCGAAGCGGATGCGTTCGTTCAGCGAGCGCACCGAGCGCAGGAACTCGTCGTTGCCGGCCAGGCGCGCCAGCCGTTCATGGAAGGCCTCGTCGCGCTCCAGCAGGTGCAGCGCCTGGTCGTCCGTTTCCGGCGTGTCGCGGCTTTGCTCGGTGAAATCGGCCAGCTCGCGCAGTTGCTCGTCGGTGGCGCGCGCGCACACCAGGCGCACCAGGCCCAGTTCGACCGTGGCGCGGTACTCGTACAGGTCCAGGATTTGCCTGGCGTCCAGCGGCCGGGCCGAGTAGCCCCGGTTGGGCGTGGCCACCAGGAAGCCCTCGGCGGCGATGCGGTTCAGCGCTTCGCGCACCGGGGTGCGGCTGACGCCCAAGAGGCGCGCCAGTTCGACCTCGTTCACGCGCTCGCCTGGCCGCAACCGGAAGGTAGCGGCCATCGCTTTGATGCGGTCATAGACCGGGGCGGCGGAGGGGGCGGGGGCAGGCATGGCGGAGCGGGGCAGGAGTTGTATGCGTGTCTGTATACACTTAGCGAAGCCTTAGTGTATACACTTCGTTGCGACCCTGAATCCTAGGGATTTCCCGTGCGTGCTAGGCGGCATCCGCTGTGTGGCGGTCGCCACGCTGGCCACTGCCAAGTCCGTCGATCCGGCCCTTCGCGCGCTGGACGATTGGCGCGTGGGCTGGGAGCTGATCGACGACTGGGACCGCTATCAGTGCTTCGGCCTGGGCCGCGCCGCCATCGTGCAGTTCTCGCGCGGCTGTCCGCACCAGTGCAACTATTGCGGGCAATATCAATTCTGGGAGCGCTGGCGGCATCGCTCGCCGAAGCTGGTGGTGGACGAGATCGAGGCCCTGCACCGCGAGCACGGCATCGCCTTCATCACGTTGGCGGACGAGAACCCGACCTCGTCCAAAAAGATGTGGCGCGCTTTCCTGGAAGAACTGGCGTCGCGCCATTTGCCCATCCGCCTGTTCGCCACGCTGCGCGCGGCCGACGTGGTGCGCGACGCCGAGATGCTGCATCTCTATCGCGGCGCGGGCCTGATGTGCATCCTGATGGGTGTGGAGACCACCGATCCCGAAACCCTGGCCGCGATCCGCAAGGGCTCGACCACCGCGACCGACCGCGAGGCCGTGCGCCTGCTGCGCCAGCACGGCATCCTGTCGATGCTGGCGCACATCGTGGGTTTCGAGGACGAACGCTTCGGGCACTACTGGCGTGCGTTGCGGCAGTTGTTCGCCTACGATCCGGATCTGTTGAACGCCATGTACGTGACGCCGCATCGCTGGTCGGACTGGGTGTGGTTCGCCGAGGTATGGGAATTCATGTTCGCCACGCAGTTTGCGCGCGTGCCGGACAGCCTGCGCGCATGGTTCCGGCCAGCGTGGAAGGCCGCTGGCGCTGGCCGGGACGAGCCGATACGGATACAGCCGCGCGTCAAAGTGAAGGTGCCCCAGGCGCCGGTGAGCAAGCCGATGGCGCTGGGCTTCGAAGTGGAACAGGTCAGCCGGAACAAGGCCGGCAAGGTGCGACCGACGGTGTGACGCTGCCGCGCAGGTGAATGGGCCGCGTCCCGGGCATCACGCCAGGTTCAAACACACGGCCATCACGATCCACATCACGGCGCACAGCCCCATGCCGATCTTGCCCTCTTTCGCGAGCGGTCCCACCAGCTTGCTGAAAGACATGCCCAGCGTCACGATGGTGGCGTGCGCCAGCGCCAGGCTCAGCGCGATGGTCGCGAAGAACAGCAGCATGCCCGCCTCGGAGGGCCCCTGCCCATCGCGTCCGGACGCGAAAGGGGTATTGGCGTAAAGGCCCAGCCACACGGCCATCATCAGGATGCCGACGCCGAGACTGACGCGTAGATAGGTCTTCATTTACGGCTCCTTTTGCGCGGTATGTGCGAGGCCTTGGCCTGAATGCGCGGCCCTGCGGGGCGTGGCCGGGCGTGTTGGACGACGGGCGCCTGCGGCGTGGCGGCGGGCTCGCCAAAGACGAAGATGCCTTGCGTGTGAGCGTAAGTGCTGCGCCACGTGCTTACCGAGACGGCCATGCCGATCACAAAGAGCACCAGCGTGCCGAGAGCGATCGCCGCGGGCGGCCAGTCAATCATGAGACTCGCCAGTCCGAAGACGATGGCCAGCATGGCCAGCGTGCCCACCCACATCGCCCGGCGCGGGCCTTTGCGGACTTCCCAGGTCTCGGGATTGAAGCCCGCATCGGCGAACAGGTTGCCGTCGATGCGCAAGCCGGGCTGGCTGGCGATGTGCTGCAGGATGGCACGCATCAGCGCATCGTGATTGCTAAACCGTATGCAGTGCAGGCCGACGGCCAGGGACAGATTCAACGAGCCCTCCGCCAGGCTGCCATCGGGCTGCTTGCGCCAGTACCGCAGGTAAGAGGCCGGGGCGCGCCCGCCCGCCGGCGAGCTGGCCGACACGTCATAGACCAGGTTGCGATCGATGGCCATGTCTTTCCACTCCAGCGAGAATTCGTCGGCCTGGCCGGGCTCGATGCCGTGGCCGGCATAGACGCCGGCCCGGTCCACGCGCAGCCAGGCACGTCCGGCGCGCACACGCCGGCGACGCCGAAATAGCCGACCATGCCGTAGAGGCCCAGCACCAGCAGGCCCAGCAGCAACAGCATGCCGAGGCCTGTCTGGCCGGTGGGTTCGCTCGGGAAGTAGACGGTCAGCATGACCGCCGGCACCAGGAGCATCGCCGCGAAGCCAAAGCACAGGCAGCGCGTGATGAAGACGTCGGGGATGCCTTGGATGTCGTCCGGTATGGCGGGACGAGGCAGTGATCGCACGTGGAGGGTCGAGGCCATGGTGCAGGCAATGCTACTGCTTTGGGGGCGGGGCAGTGCAATGCCGGCTACCTCCGACCTTGTATGCGCGTCTGCGCGGCCTTTCACTTGGTGGGTTCGGCAGACTCCAGCGCATCGAAAACGAGGGTGCCGCTGGCGCTCGGATAAGCGCGCTGCCAGGCTCGCGTCATGCAGAAGATGCGAGCCAAAGAAAATATTTCGCCGCGACAATGGGTTAGCCGGGATTTCAGCCGGTTTGGCGCATGGTTTTGGCGCAGACTTGGTAGATAGTCGTCGTTTTGAGTCAAATCAAGTTAGGCGATAGCGGGTGCCACTGCGAACTCCCTCCTGATGCAGTGCGCCCTCCCTGACCAGTTGCTCAAGGCGGCGGATGTGCGAGCGAGGAATTTCGGCGCCAATACGCTGGTGAATCTCGCTGATTCTGGTCAGTGGATAGCGCCCGACATCCTCCACGATCAAGGCTAAGAGCCGGTGCGGCTCGATGCGCTTTAGGGTGGTGGACGTGGAGAAGTCCAGACTGCGCAACAGTTCTGGATCAATGAAGTAACGCGTGGCCTGGGTCCGGCCGACACTGTGCACCAGTTGCCACTCCAGCGGCCGCTTGAGCCACGCGGACAGCGATTCAACCGATGGAAGCTCCAGCGCTCCGCGCCGTCCTGCAACGCTCAGACTTGTTGGTGTATTCATTATTGAGTATATTGAAGACATCAAGACTGCAAGGAGCTGACCATGCCCCGCACGAACACCACTACCATGACAGTGCGCCTCAGTGGCTCTCTGAGCGAATTCGTTGCCGCAAATGTGGGTGAGCAAGGCGACTACGAGAACGTCAGCGAGTATGTACGGGACCTTATTCGTCGTGACAAAGAAACCAGGGAAGCGGCTGCATTCGAGCGGCTCAAGGCTGAACTCACCCACGCTTGGGCGGCGCCGGAGTCGTCATACAAGCCCTTGACGGCAGCAGACGTCATCGCGCGTAACCGGGTCTGATTTCCGTTATGGCCAAGGCACAGATACGCGTTCAGGAAGCCGCATCCTGGCGGCTGGACGACATTTACCGCTATACGCACGAGCGTTGGGGGGCGCAACAGGCCGAGCGCTACATCACGGGTTTATTTGAGGCATTTGAGGGTATTGCCACACACCAGACAGTATCCCGTACTATTCCGGCCACGTTCGGCATTGATGGTTATTTCTTCCGTTATGAGCGGCACTTTGTCTATTGGCGCCGCCTCTCGAATGGTGACATCGGTATCGTGACCATTCTGCATGAGAAGATGCACCAGATTGGGCACTTGCGAGAGGACTTCGGTCTTTGAGTGCGGCTGTGTCCGAGACTTGCGCTCAGGCTGGACTGAATTGCGCTGATCACGCAATACAGAGAACCGAGTCCATCGGACTTGTACCATGAGTGAATACCAGTACTACGAATTCGCGGCGATTGACAGACCATTGACCCGTATCGAGATGGCCGAGCTGCGCGCTGTTTCTACCCGGGCGATCATTAGCCCCAGCGGTTTTACCAATCACTATGAATGGGGCGACCTCAAGGCCGATCCTGCTGATTGGATGCGGCGCTATTTCGATGCCTTTGTTTATTCAGCCAATTGGTGCAGTTGCCACTTGTCGTTGCGACTGCCGAAAGCCGTTTTCCGAAAGGCCGAGCTGAATGCTTTCATCCGCTCCGCTGTATTGTCGATTGACACCACCGATGCGCACTGGATTTTCAGTTGGACGTTAGAGGAAAGCGAAGACTATGACCGCTTTTCCGAAGACGACGGCAGCGGCTGGATGCGTCGCTTGATTCTCTTGCGCGATGAGTTGATGCGCGGCGATTTGCGGCCTCTGTACCTGGGCTGGTTGGCCGCTGGCGATGCCTTGCACGATGACGTGCTGGAGCCGGAAGTGCCTGCTGGACTGACAGACCTCTCGCCAGCGCAGCAGGCCTTGGTCGAATTTCTGGAAATTGATCTGGATCTGCTTGAAGCCGCCAGCATGGCCAGTGCCGCAGCCACAGCACTGCAGGATGAAACGCTGCCAATTTCCACTTGGCTGGACACCTGGCAGACAACGGATATGCAGGATGTGCTCAAGACAATTGTATTGGGCCGGGGCCAGGAGGCGGAACGTCAGGTGACGTCTCACTATGCTGCTTGGCTCAAGGCACAGCACCCGGCATCTTCGGGTGTTCCACGACGCAGAGTGGCAGAACTGCGCGAGCTGGCGCAATCGGCAGGTGAACGCAGACGGACTCGCGAAGCCGAGGTGAATGCAAAGCGCGAGGCGGAACGTCGCCAAAAGCGTGATGCCGAATTACGCCGCCTCATGGCCACGCCGGACAAATACTGGCAAGCAGCGAGCGCACAGGCATCCCGTGGAAGTGCATCCGGCTACGAAAAAACGGTCAGTCTGCTGAAAGTGCTCGCCGAAGGGTATGCCTTGGTTGCCGGGCCGGACGCTTTCGAGCGCCAGTTGCGGCGCTTCCTTGTCCCTCATGCCAAGCGGGCGGCACTGCTGCGTCGCCTGACCGAAGCGGGCTTATGGTCAGGATGATGCATAGGCGATGACTGGCCGTGACGACGAACTCGCCCGTCTTCGTGCCGAGAACGCCCGGCTGGTCGTCCTGCTCGAAGCGCACGGTATTGCTTGGCAAGTGCCTGCGCCGGTTCCCAAGTCTCCGGCAACTTTATCGTTGACCATTAGCCAAAGCGCCAGCCCTGGCCTTTATACCGGGGTTAAGCGAGGCAGTCTTCATACGGAGCCGAAGGCGCCCTGTGGTGGTGGAGAATCTACGGCCTTCGGGCCGAAATTCTTCACTACAGACGAGAAAGTCGCGCTCTTTGGCCGGTTGTTTCGGGGCCGCACCGACGTTTATCCAGTCCGTTGGGAAAGCAAAGCGGGCAAGAACGGTTATGCGCCCGCCTGTGCCAACGAGTGGCGTCCCGGTGTCTGCGAAAAGCCTCGCATTAAATGCGGTGACTGCCAGCAGCGGCAACTGTTGCCGTTGACCGATCAAGTCCTTTTCGATCACCTGGCGGGACGCCATACCATCGGCCTTTATCCACTGCTGTCAGGCGATGATTGCCATTTGCTTGCCGTGGATTTCGACGAATCGGACTGGCGTGATGATGCCCGAGCCTTCGTTCACTCCTGTCGTGAACTGGATGTTCCAGTAGCCCTGGAAATTTCTCGCTCTGGCAATGGCGCCCATGCCTGGATCTTCTTTGCTGGACGTGTCGCTGCCCGCGATGCGCGCCGCTTGGGGGCGGCGCTCATCAGCCACACCTGTGCCCGTACGCGGCAATTGTCGCTGGGCTCTTACGATCGCTTGTTTCCTAACCAGGACACACTACCCAAAGGTGGGTTCGGCAACCTGATCGTCCTACCGCTGCAGAAGATACCTCGTGAGCGAGGGGCAAGTGTCTTCGTGGACGACGCTCTGCAACCGCATCCGGACCAGTGGGCTTTTCTCGCCTCGCAGCAGTCAATGGCACCTAACGACATTGAGCAAGCCACCCTGCGTGCTACCGACGGCTCTCATCCACTGGATGTCACCTTCGCCACCGATGAAGACCTGCACGAGCCATGGAAGCGTTCGGCAGTGAGTCGGAAACGCTTGCTTGGTGCGATGCCAGCCTCGCTCACGTTGACTTTGGCTAATCTAATCTACATTGGGAAGGACGGGCTCCCGCAGGAATTGTCCAACCGGCTCATTCGTCTGGCCACGTTCGCCAATCCGGAATTTCATCAAGCCCAGGCGTTGCGCCTGCCGGTCTGGAATAAACCTCGCCTGATTGGTTGCGCTGATAATTTCCCTCGCCATATTGCCTTGCCACGCGGTTGTCTCGACGCCGTCCGCGAGCTACTGCGTGAGAACGCTATCGGCTGCGAACTGCGGGACGAACGCTGCGGCGGCCAAGCCCTTGCTGTTGCGTTCACAGGCCAACTCCGTGAAGACCAGGAGCAAGCCGTCAGAGCGATGCTCCGCTTCGATACCGGCATCCTGTGCGCACCCACCGCCTTCGGAAAAACCGTCACCGCCGCGGCGCTGATCGCCCGGCGTGGCGTCAATACGCTGGTACTGGTGCATCGCACGGAACTGCTCAGGCAGTGGCAGGAACGTCTGCAGACTTTCCTGGGTTGCGGCAAGGAGATGGTCGGCGTGATCGGCGGCGGAAAGTCCAAACCGACAGGCCGCATTGACATCGCCGTCATGCAGTCCATACATCGGCAGGGAGAAACCAATCCCATTGTGGAAAATTACGGACAGGTCATTGTCGACGAATGCCATCACCTCTCGGCAGTGTCGTTTGAGGCCATTCTCAAACGTGTCCGCGCCCGTTACGTACTGGGGTTGACAGCAACACCAATCCGGCGCGATGGCCGTCAACCCATTTTGTTCATGCAATGTGGCCCTATTCGCCATACCGCTGCCAAACCGGCTGGTGCGCCCCGGATGCTGGAGTGTGTGCCACGCTATTTGCCGGCGCGAACTGCGTTTCCCGAAGATGCGGCCATCCAGGACATATTCCGCCAGCTTGCTAACGAGGTGACTCGTACCGCGTCGATTGCCGACGAAATCGCAGGCGCTTTTGCACAGGATAGCAAGGTGCTGGCCTTGTCCGAGCGGACTGAGCATCTTGACGCATTGCATGCTGCTCTGGTTGGGCGGGTGCAGCCTTTGTTCCTGCTGCATGGCCGTCAATCGAAGAAACAACGCGCCAGCGTGATCGCGGCCTTGAATGCATTGGATGCGGATGTACCGCGTGTGTTGCTGGCCAGTGGCAAGTTGGTTGGCGAAGGTTTCGACCATCCACCGCTCGACACACTGGTGCTGACGATGCCGATTTCATGGAAAGGCACGCTGCAGCAGTATGCTGGTCGCTTGCACCGAGAGCAGGTGGGCAAGCAGCGCGTACGTATCATCGACTTCATCGACGCCGGGCACCCTTCGCTGCTGCGCATGTGGGAACGGCGCCAGCGTGGTTACCAGGCAATGGGTTATCAGATGGTTGCAACGGGGGAGTTGAACCTGGAGTTGCCGGTGTAGAGCGAGTTTCTTGCTCTGGCAATAAATACGGGTAGCGCGCAGTTCGGATTGTTTGCGGCGGCGGCGGTAATGCCGGGGTGAGATAGCGGCTCCTTTGGCCATGTGGCCGATACCGACAGGAGCTTTGATGGCGAACTCACGCAGGACGCCGGTCGCCCACTGGCGGAACTGCGTTGCGCGTATGGAGTTGACCCGATAGCCGAAGGAAATGATGGCATCGAGGTTGTAGAAGTCCACCGCCCGGGACACCTCCCGCTGGCCTTCCCGCTGAACTATCCGGAATTTCGAGATAGTTGCCTCAGGCGTGAGCTCATGGCTAGCAAAGATGTTCTTCAGGTGCTCGCTGACGGTACGTACATCCACCCCGAACAACTCGGCCATCAGCTTTTGCGACAGCCACAGGGTTTGGTTCATCACCGGATCACCCAACAGGAAAAAATCCGACTATTTAAAGAGGATTGATCTGTGCGGCACATAGTGATCGCCCCTGACGCCTGCCTCACTTCCCAATACAGAAACTCGAAAAAATCTCCCCCAGCAGATCATCGCTGGTGAACTTCCCCGTGATCGACGTCAGGCTTTCATGCGCCAGCCGCAGTTCCTCGGCGAACAGATCCAGCACCCGATCATCCAGCTCCGCATGTTCCCCGGCAATCGCCAGATGCTCCGCCGACGCCTGCAGCGCATGCAGATGCCGTTCGCGCGCCAGCCAGGGCGATTCCCCACCGGGGTTCCACCCCGCCAACCGCAGCAGCTCGCTGCGCAGCGTATCGAGCCCCACGCCTTCGCGCGCGGAAATCGCCAGCGACCCTTCAGGCGCCACAAACCCCGCCGCATCGCCCAGCAGATCCGCCTTGTTGTAGACCACCAGCACCGGCGTGCGCGCCGGCAGCCGATCGGTGATCGCCGCATCAAGCTGATCCCCCGGCCGCGTGACATCCTGCAGATGCAGGATCACATCCGCCCGCTCGATCTCTTTCCACGTACGCGCGATGCCGATGCTCTCCACCGTATCCTCGGTCTCGCGCAGGCCCGCCGTATCGACGATGTGCAGCGGCACGCCATCGATATGGATCTCCTGCACGACCTTGTCCCGCGTGGTGCCCGCAATAGGCGTCACGATGGCGACCTCGTCACCCGCCAACGCATTCAGCAGGCTCGACTTCCCCACGTTGGGTTGCCCGGCCAGCACCACATGCAAGCCCTCGCGCAGGATCACGCCCTGGCGCGCCTGCGCGATCAGCGTATCCAGATCGGCCACCAACGCCGCCAGCGTCGGCCGCGCCTGGTACTTCTCCAGGAAGTCGATTTCCTCTTCCGGAAAATCCAGCGTCGCTTCCACCAGCATGCGCAGATGCACGATGCGTTCGGCCAGCTCATCCACGCGCCGCGAGAAGTCGCCGGACAGCGACGCCATCGCGCCACGCGCCGCCGCCTCAGAGGATGCATCGATCAGGTCTGCCACGGCCTCGGCCTGCGCCAGGTCCATCCGATCATTGAGAAACGCGCGCCGCGTGAACTCGCCCGGCTCGGCCAGCCGGATGCCCTGCTCGCGCGCCGCCTCCAGGCAGCGCGACAGCAGCCGCCGCAACACCGCCGGACCGCCGTGCCCCTGCAACTCCAGCACATCCTCGCCGGTGTACGAGTGCGGCGCCTTGAAGTACAGCGCGATCCCCTGGTCCAGCACTTCGCCATCGGCAGCCGTGAACGGCAGGTAGTGCGCATGCCGCGGCGTCAGCGTCCGGCCGAACAGCGACAGCATCACAGGCACCAGATCGGCGCCTGACACGCGCACCACGCCAATGCCACCCCGTCCGGGAGCAGTAGCGATGGCGGCGATGGGGGCGGTGGGGAACATCGGGTAAACACTCTGTTTAAAAGGCCGGGGGGATAAGGGAATATACCTGCTGCCCGGCACCCTGCCTTGCCCTCAACCGACTTGGCATGGACTTTGCTGGTTCAGCATGCATCACCGGCCACGAGCCGGCATACCATGGAGAACACAATGGCGTTCAAGTTCGCACGGGCACTGGCCTGTGGCGCGGCGGCAGTGGCGATGGCATTCGGTGCGACCTGCATAGGCGCGGTGGGCACCGTCCAAGCGCGAGACCTGGTGGTGGGATTGAAGACCGAGCCCAGCTCGATGGACCCGCAGTATCACGCGCTCACGCCCAACATCCAGATCTCCAACACGATGTTCGACGGCTTGGTGAACACCGATCCCAAGCTCAATCCGAAGCCGGCGCTGGCCGAGTCGTGGACGGTCGACGGCAAGGTCTGGACCTTCAAGCTGCGTAAGGGCGTCAAGTTCTCCGATGGCTCGCCATTCACGGCGGAAGACGTGGTCTTCACCTATGAACGCGTGCCCAAGGTGCCGAACAGCCCGTCGCCCTTCACGCTGTATCTCAGCGCGGTCGACAAGGTCGAGGCCGTGGATCCGCAGACCGTGCGCGTCACCACGAAAGAGCCTTCCCCGCTCTTGCTGGTGAACCTGGCGCAACTGCCCATCATGTCGAAGAAGGCCGCGTCGGGCGCGGCGCCCGAAGGCAAGACGACGATGGAGTTGAACAGCGGCGACGGCCTGGTCGGCACGGGACCGTACAAGTTCGTGTCGTGGAAGCGCGGCGCCGAACTGGTGCTGGCGCGCAATGAAAACTACTGGGGGCCCAAGCCCGCATGGGACCGCATCGTCTACCGGCCCATGACCAACGCCGCCTCGCGCGTGGCCTCGCTGCTGGCGGGCGACGTGGACATGATCGAGGATCCCCCGACCGACGACCTGGCGCGCCTGAAGGAGAACAAGAAACTCTTCGTCGAACAGACGCCGTCGGCGCGCATGATCTACGTGGCGATGGACCAGTTCAACGCCGAGAAAAGTCCAGGCATCCAGGGCACCGACAAGAACCCGCTGAAGGACAAGCGGGTGCGCCAGGCGCTGTCGCTGGCCATCGACCGCAACGCCATCGTGCAGCGCGTGATGGGCGGCGCCGCGCTGCCCGCGGCCAACCTGCTGCCTTATCCGATGTTCGGCACCTCGAAGGAACGCACCGCCATCCCGAAGGCCGATGTCGAAAAGGCCAAGGCGCTGCTGAAGGAAGCCGGCTATCCCGAGGGCTTCTCGATCACGCTGGGCTCGCCGTCGGGCCGCTACATCAACGACGCCAAGGTGGCCCAGGCCATCGCCTCGATGTGGACCCGCATCGGCGTGAAGACCAGCGTGGACGCGCTGGCGCCGCCGGTGTTCTTCAAGAGCCGCGATTCGTATCAGTTCAGCGCCTATCTGGCCGGCTGGGCGGTGTCGACGGGCGAGATGTCGAACCCGTTGAACTCGCTGCTGGTCACGCCGGACCCCAAGCGCGGCGTGGGCACCACCAACCGCGGCCGCTACTCGAATCCCGAGATGGACAAGCTGGTCGCGCAGGCTTCGTCCACGATGGATGACAAGGCGCGCTCCGAACTGCTGCAGAAGGCCAGCGGCATGGTGATCGACGACTACGGCATCCTGCCCATCCATTTCGAGCTGTCGGTGTGGGCGATGAAGTCGGACCTGCGCTATCAGGGCCGCGCGGACCAGACCACCGAAGCCCAGTTCGTCACCCCCGCGAAGTAATCGACGTGCCGCTTATCCGTTGTAGCTGTAGAAGCGGCAGGAGGCCGTTGCCGTGCTAGCCACGATCATCCGCCGCCTGCTGCAGACGATGGTCGTGATGGTGGTCATGTCGGCCCTGGTGTTCGCCGGCATCTACATGATCGGCGATCCCATCGCCATGCTGGCCAGCCCCGAGGCCACCGAGGCGCAGCGCGAAGCCATCCGGCGCGCGCTGGGGCTGGACCTGCCGTTGTGGCGCCAGTACCTGATCTTCATGGGCCAGGCGGTGCAAGGCGACTTCGGCAACAGCTTCCTGACCGGCGAGCCGGCCATGCGCCTGATCCTGCAGCGCATGCCGGCCACGCTGGAGCTGGCCACCGTGGCCATGCTGATCTCGGTACTGGTGGGCGTGCCGCTGGGCATCCTGGCGGGCCTCAAGCCCAAGGCGGCGCGATCGCGCGCCATCATGACGGGCTCGGTGCTGGGCTTCTCGCTGCCCAACTTCTGGGTCGGCATGATGCTGATCATGGTGTTCGCGGTGATGCTGGGCTGGTTGCCGGCCAGCGGGCGGGGCGACACCGTGGCGTTGGGGCCCATCGGCCTCAGCGTGCTGACGCTGGATGGCTGGTCGCGGCTGCTGCTGCCCGCGCTGACCATCGCGCTGGCCAAGTGTTCGCTGGTGATCCGCGTGACGCGCGCGGCCACGCGTGAATCCCTGCCCATGGACTACATCAAGTTCGCGCGCGCCAAGGGCCTGTCCGAAAGGCGCGTCCTGGGCGTGCACCTGCTGAAGAACATCCTGATTCCCGTGGTGACGGTGTCGGGCCTGGAGTACGGCCAGGTCATCGCCTTCGCCGTCGTCACCGAGACGGTGTTCTCGTGGCCCGGCATGGGCAAGCTGCTGATCGACTCCATCATCAACCTGGATCGTCCGGTGGTGGTGGCCTACCTGATGCTGACAGTCTTCCTGCTGGTGATGCTGAACCTGGTGGTCGACATTCTTTACACCGTGCTCGATCCCCGCGTACGACTGGATACCCGCCGATGACGACCACCACGCTTCCCACGCCGGCCGTCGAATCCCCGTGGCGCAGGCTGGCCTCGGATTTCTTCGCCAGCAAGCTCGCCACGCTGGGGCTGGCGCTGCTGATCCTGGTGATCGGCTCGGCGCTGCTGGCGCCGTGGATCGCGCCGCAGAATCCCTACGACATCGGCTCGCTGGACATCATGGATTCCAAGCTGCCGCCGGGCGGCGAAAGCATGACCGGCAGCACCTATCTGCTGGGCACCGATGGCCAGGCGCGCGACGTGCTGTCGGCCATCCTGTACGGCCTGCGCACCAGCCTGATGGTGGGCTTCGTGTCGGTGCTGGCGGCGTTCGCCATCGGCGCGGCGGTGGGCCTGGTGGCGGCTTATTTCGGCGGCCGCGTGGATGCGCTGCTGATGCGCATCGTCGACATCCAGCTGTCCTTCCCCGCCATCCTGGTGGCGCTGATGCTGCTGGCCATCCTGGGCAAGGGCGTGGACAAGGTCATCATCGCCCTCGTGGTGGTGCAGTGGGCCTATTTCGCGCGGGCCGCGCGCGGCGCCGCGCTGGTCGAGCGCGGCAAGGAATACGTGGAAGCCGCGCGCTGCCTGTCGCTGGGATGGGGCCGCATCCTGTTCCGCCACGTGCTGCCCAACTGCATGCCGCCCCTGATCGTCATCGCCACCATCGACCTGGCGCACGCCATCGCGCTGGAGGCCACGCTGTCGTTCCTGGGCGTGGGCGTGCCGGTGACCGAACCCTCGCTGGGCATGCTGATCTCCAACGGCTTCGAGTACCTGTTGTCCGGGCAATACTGGATTTCGTTCTTCCCCGGCATCGCGCTTGCCATCTCCATCATCGCCATCAACCTGGTGGGCGATCACCTGCGCGACGTGCTCAACCCGCGCCACGTTTCCTGAGGGCAGCACGCCATGGACAACGCCATCGCTCACGACCACGCCGCCGACACCGTGCTGGACGTGCGCGGCCTGAAGACGCATTTCCATACGCGGGCCGGCGTGGTCAAGGCCGTGGACGGCGTCGACCTGACGCTGGCGCGCGGCGAGATCCTGGGCCTGGTCGGCGAGTCCGGCTCGGGCAAGAGCATCACGGGTTTTTCCCTGATGGGCCTGCTGGACGAGCCGGGCCGCATCGTGGAAGGCAGCATCCGCTTCGCCGGCAACGACCTGCGGGAAGCCACGCCCGCGCGCTGGCGCACGCTGCGCGGCAACGAGATCGCGATGATCTTCCAGGATCCGATGATGACGCTCAACCCCGTGTTGCGCGTCGATACGCAGATGATCGAGACGGTGCTGGCGCACCACGGCGTCAGCCGCGCCGAGGCGCACGACCGCGCGTTGAAGACCTTGGCGATGGTCGGCATCCCCGCGCCGCAGGAACGGCTGCGCGCGTATCCGCATCAGTTGTCCGGCGGCATGCGGCAACGCGTGGCCATCGCCATCGCATTGCTGAACAAGCCGCGCCTGATCGTGGCCGACGAACCCACGACCGCGCTGGACGTCACCATCCAGGGCCAGATCCTGTACGAAATGCAGAACCTGTGCCGCGACACCGGCACGGCGCTGATCTGGATCACGCACGACCTGGCCGTGGTGGCGGGCCTGGCCGACCGCGTGTCGGTGATGTACGCGGGCCGCGTGGTGGAAACGGGCGCCACCGGCGACGTCATCGGCCACCCGCTGCATCCCTACACGCATGGCTTGATCGCCTCGATTCCCACGCCCGAATCGCGTGGCAAGCCCCTGGCGCAGATCCCGGGCATGACCCCTTCGTTGTTGAACCTGCCGCAGGGCTGCGCCTTTCGCACGCGCTGTCCCCGTGCTTCGCAGGCTTGCGAAACGGCGCCCGAGCCCGTCGAACACCGGCCCGCGCATTGGGTGCGCTGCTGGCATCCCGGAGAGCCGTAAGTGGATACCCCCCATAACGCCGCGTTGCTGTCGTTGCGCCAGGTGCAGATGCGCTTCGTGCAGCCTGTCGACGTGGCCGGACGCATCGCCAACCTGTTCGGCGCGGGCCTGAAAACGCTGACCGTGCATGCCGTCGATGGCGTGGACCTGGACGTGGCGGCCGGCGAGGTGATCGGCATCGTCGGCGAGTCGGGTTGCGGCAAGTCCACGCTGGGCCGCATCGCCGCGGGCATCCTGCGGCCGACGGACGGCGCCATCCATTACCGTGGCCGCAACGTCGCGGGCCTGCCGGCCGACGAGCGGCGCCAGTACGAGCTGGGCGTGCAGATGATCTTCCAGGATCCGTATGCCTCGCTGAACCCGCGCATGCGCGTGGCCGACATCGTGGGCGAGGCGCCGATGGTGCATGGCCTGGTGGCGCGCCGCGACCGCGCGGAGTACGTGGCCGAGTTGATGCGCCAGGTGGGGCTGGACCCCTCCTATGCGCAGCGTTACCCGCACCAGTTCTCGGGCGGCCAGCGCCAGCGCATCGGCATTGCTCGCGCGTTGGCGCTGAAACCCTCGGCCATCGTGTGCGACGAGGCCGTGGCCGCGCTGGACGTGTCCATCCAGGCGCAGGTGCTGAACCTGTTCGAGCGCCTGCGCGCCGACCTGAACCTGACGTACCTGTTCATCAGCCACAACCTGAGCGTGGTCAGCCACATCTCGGATCGCGTGGCCATCATGTACCTGGGCCGGGTGGTCGAACTGGCCAGCGCGCAGGACGTGTTCGCGCGCGCCAACCATCCGTACACGCAGGCGTTGCTGAAGGAACTGCCGACCTTGTCGGCGGGCCGGCGCCAGTACCAGCCGATCAAGGGCGAGCTGCCGTCGCCGCTGGCGCCGCCGCCTGGCTGCACGTTCCATCCCCGTTGTCCACACGCCATGCCGCGCTGCAAGACCGAGCAGCCGATGCTGCGCCGCGTGGCGCCGGGCCATCTCAGCGCCTGCCATTTGAATGACGCTCCCGCGGCATGATTTAAGATGGATCGGTCAAGGACCCGCTGTCGGGCCGGCGCTTTACCAAGGGGATTTCCCATGAAGACCATCGACGAAATCGAACGCGCGCATGCCGAACTGACCGCCCTGCGCCGCGATATCCACGCCCATCCCGAACTGGCTTTCGAAGAGACCCGCACGTCCGGCCTGGTGGCGCAACGCCTGCGCGACCTGGGCCTGGAAGTGCACACCGGCCTGGGCAAGACCGGCGTGGTGGGCGTGCTGCGCGGCACCGGCGGCAACTCGAAACGCGCCGTCAGCCTGCGCGCCGACATGGACGCGCTGCCCATGCCCGAGCTGAACCGCTTCGAGCATGCTTCCACCATTCCCGGCCGCATGCACGGCTGCGGCCACGACGGCCACACCGCCATGCTGATGGGCGCGGTGCAATACCTGGCGAAGCACCGCGATTTCGACGGCACCGTCAACTTCATCTTCCAGCCCGCGGAAGAAGGCGGCAACGCCGGCGCGCGCGCGCCATGATGCAGGACGGACTGTTCGAGAAATTCCCCTGTGACGCCATCTTCGGCATGCACAACATGCCGGGCATGCCGACCAACCAGTTCGGTTTCCGCACCGGTCCGGCCATGGCTTCCAGCAACCGCTGGGACATCGTGATCAAGGGCGTCGGCGGCCATGCCGCGCAGCCGCACCGTGCGGTCGATCCCATCGTGGTGGCGGCCGACATGGTGCACGCGCTGCAGACCGTCATCTCGCGCAGCCGCGATCCCCTGGATTCGGCGGTGCTGTCCATCACGCAGGTCCATGCGGGCGACGCCTACAACGTCATTCCCAACGAGGCCGTGCTGCGCGGCACGGTGCGCACCTACACCACCGAGGCCCTGGACAAGATCGAGCAAGACATGCGGCGCATCGCCACCACGCTGCCGCAGGTCTACGGCGGCACGGGCGAGCTGCGCTTCGTGCGCGCCTACCCGCCGCTGGTCAACTGGGAAAAGGAAACCGCCTTCGCCGCGCAGGTCGCGCGCGATACCTTCGGCGACGAGGCCGTCGACATGACCATCCCGGCCTTCATGGGCGCCGAGGACTTCTCTTTCTTCCTGGAAGCCAAGCCCGGCTGCTACCTGTTCCTGGGCAACGGCGAAGGCGATCACCGCCTGGCCAGCTACCACGGCATGGGCCCGTGCCAGCTGCACAATTCCAACTACGACTTCAACGATGCGTTGCTGCCCGTGGGCGCGACATATTGGGTGAAGCTGGTGCAGGCCTTCTTCGAGCAGGCCTGATGGCATCCCGATCCCGGTAGCCGGCGGCGGCATGCCGCCGTGTGGCCCTGGCACACCGAACGCCGACCGATGAGGTCGGCGTTCTGCATTGTCGCGCCGCCCTGCGGGCCCTCCGAGGCGCGCGCAGCCCGGCCGATCCGTTCTTGACCCAGGCATTCCCCCATAAGCATATGGGCCGGTTTCATATGCGTCCCATATGACTGGAAGCTCTGTCGAAAGGCGGATTTATTCGTTTGCGTAAGGCTTCGGCGTTTCCATAATCAAGGCTCCTGACTCATATAAGCGCCGCCTATATCGCGGCAACGTGGCCGGCCCGCAAGCGGACCGCCAGATGGAGCAAAACGATGTCCGCCAATCCCGCCATTCTCGAACGCCCCGATCCGGCTGGGCCGCCATCGGCCGCCGCCCCGCAGCGCTTCGAGGTTCGCCCTTTCGCCAACGGCATTGGCGCCGAGATCGTGGGCATCGACCTGGGCCGCGACCTGAACGCCGAAGACTTCGGCCGCGTGCATCGCGCCCACCTCGACCATCACGTGGTGGTGTTCCGCGACCAGCGGATCACCCCGCAGCAGCACATCGACTTCAGCCGCCGCTTCGGCAAGCTGATGATCCACGTGCTGCACCAGTTCCACCTGGCGGGCCATCCCGAGATCCTGATCATCTCCAATATCGTCGAGAACGGCCGGCCCATCGGCCTGGGCGACGCGGGCAAGGAGTGGCACTCTGACATTTCGTACAAGGAATTGCCGGCGCTGGGCTCGCTGCTGCACGCGCAAGAGCTGCCGTCCGAAGGCGGCGACACCCTGTTCGCCGACATGGAACTGGCCTACAAGACCCTGCCCGAGCACCTGCGCAAAGTGGTCGAGGGCCGCAATGCCATCCACTCGTACCTGGCCCGCTACGACCGCCTGCGCGGGCAAAGCAACTGGCGTCCCACGCTCAGCGCCGAGCAGATCGCCCAGGTGAAGGAAGTGTCGCATCCCGTGGTGCGCACCCATCCCGAAACCGGCCGACGCGCGCTGTTCGTCAGCGAAGGCTTCACGACCCGCATCGAGGGCCTGCCCGAAGACGAAAGCCGCCAGGTCCTGGACGAACTGAACGCGCATGCCGTGCGTCCCGAGCACATCTACCGTCACCAGTGGCAGCCGCACGACCTGCTGTTCTGGGACAACCGTTCGCTGATCCACCTGGCCGCCGGTTGTCCGCCCGACCTGCGCCGCAAGCTGTTCCGCACCACCATCGAAGGCGACGCGCCTTTCTGAGGCCGCGCCGCATCTCTCACGCTTTACGGACGTTCTCTCATGCGCCCTGCCGAAACCTCCAGCGAACGCTTCACGCGCGTGCTGACCGCCACCGTGCTGGCCCTGCTGATCGCGGTGCTGGCGCTGGCTTCTCCCACCCCGGCCCAGGCCGAAGGCCGCATCCGCATCGCCGAGCAATTCGGCGTCGTCTATCTGCTGCTGAACGTCACCCGCGACCAGCAACTGATCGAGAAGCACGGCAAGGCTGCCGGCATGGACATCGAGGTGGAATGGGCCAGGCTGTCGGGCGGCGCGGCCGTGAACGACGCGCTGCTGTCCGGCGCGGTCGACATCGGCGGCGCCGGCGTCGGCCCGCTGCTGACGCTGTGGGACCGCACCCATGGCCGCCAGAACGTGCGGGGCGTGGCCTCGCTGGGCAACTTTCCTTACTACCTGGTCAGCAACAACCCCGCGGTGAAGACGATTGCCGATTTCACCGACAAGGACCGCATCGCCGTGCCCGCCGTCACCGTGTCGGTGCAGTCGCGCATGCTGCAGATGGCCGCCGCCAGGCAATGGGGCGCCGAGCAGTTCAACCGCCTGGACCGCCTGACCCTCGCGCTGCCGCACCCCGATGCCGCCGCCGCCATCATCTCGGGCGGCACCGAGATCACCGGCCATTTCGCCAATCCGCCGTTCCAGGACCAGGAACTGGCCGAGAACCCCAAGGCGCACATCGTGCTGAATTCGTACGACGTGCTGGGCGGTCCCAGTTCGTCGACAGTACTGTTCGCCACCGAGAAGTACCGCAAGGAAAATCCCAAGACCTACGCCGCCTTCCTCGCCGCGCTGGCCGAGGCCGCCGAGTTCGTGCGCGCCCATCCCGAGCAGGCCGCCGACATCTACATCAAGGCCACGCAGGCCAGGATCGACCGCGCCCTGCTGGTCAAGGTCATCACCAATCCGCAGGTGCAGTTCAAGCTGGCGCCCGAGAACACCTACCCGCTGGCCGAGTTCATGCATCGGGTCGGCGCCATCAGGAACAAGCCGGCCAGCGCGCGCGACTACTTCTTCGACGATGCCGCCACGGCGCAGGGCAGCTGAGATGAGCGCCGCCCCGAGCCATCTGCCCACGCCGTTGCTCAGCGCGCGCGGCGTCACCATCGAGTACAAGACACCCGACCGCCTGGTGCGCGCCACGCACCAGGTCAGCTTCGACGTGTTGCCGCGGGACCGCTTCATCCTGCTGGGCCCGTCGGGTTGCGGCAAGTCGACGCTGCTGAAGGCCGCCGCCGGCTTCGTGCAGCCGGTCGAAGGCGAGTTCCTGCTGGACGGCAAGCGCATCCGTGGCCCCGGCCCCGACCGCGTCGTGGTGTTCCAGGAATTCGACCAACTGCCGCCCTGGAAGACGGTGCGCCAGAACGTGGCTTTTCCGTTGCGCGCGGCGCGCCGCCTGTCGCGTGCCGAGGCCGACGAGCGCGCCATGCATTACCTGGAGAAGGTCGGCCTGGCCGCCTTCGCCGATGCCTATCCGCACACGCTGTCGGGCGGCATGAAGCAGCGCGTGGCGATTGCCCGCGCCATGGCCATGCAGCCGCGCGTGCTGCTGATGGACGAACCGTTCGCCGCGCTGGATGCGCTGACCCGCCGCCGCATGCAGGAAGAGCTGACGGCGCTGTGGGAAGGCTCGCCCTTCACGCTGCTGTTCGTCACCCATTCCATCGACGAGGCGCTGGTGCTGGGCAACCGCATCCTGCTGCTGTCGCCGCATCCCGGCCGCGTGCGCGCCGAACTGAACGCGCACCAGTACGACCTGCGCAGCCCGGGTTCCGCGGGCTTCCAGGCGGCGTCGCGCCGCATCCACGACCTGCTGTTCGACGAGCCCGGCGACGCCGTCCAGCCCGCGCGGCAAGCCGCCGCGTAAGGAGTCTCCATGTCCGTCTCCACCGCCTCGGTGCGGCCCGAGTTCGTGCGCGAGCCCGAACCGCTGCCGCAGGGTATTTCCGTCGCCGTCCCCCTGTCGTGGCACGAGCGCCTGTTCCGCCACGCCCTCGTGCGCAAGGGGCTGATCCTGGTGCTGCTGGCCATCGTGTGGGAAGCCGGCGCGCGCTATGCCGGCAACGACCTGCTGTTGCCCGGCGCCCTGCAGACGGGCCGCGCCTTCATCGACGGCATCGCCACCGGCGAACTGACCCGCCGCGCCGCGCTGTCCCTGAGCGTGCTGCTCAAGGGCTACCTGGCCGGCATCGTGCTGGCCTTCGTGCTGACCACGCTGGCCGTGTCCACGCGCTTCGGCCGCGACCTGCTGTCCACGCTGACCTCGATGTTCAACCCCCTGCCCGCCATCGCGCTGCTGCCGCTGTCCATGCTGTGGTTCGGCCTGGGCCAGGGCAGCCTGGTGTTCGTGCTGATCCATTCCGTGCTGTGGGCGCTGGCCGTGAACATGTACAGCGGCTTCCTGAGCGTGTCCGAGACCCTGCGCATGGCCGGCCGCAACTACGGCCTGACGGGCCTGCGCTACGTGCTGGCCATCCTGGTGCCGGCGGCGCTGCCCGCCATCATGTCCGGCCTGAAGATCGCCTGGGCCTTCGCCTGGCGCACGCTGATCGCCGCCGAGCTGGTGTTCGGCGCGTCCAGCGGCCAGGGTGGCCTGGGCTGGTACATCTTCCAGAACCGCAACGAGCTTTATACCGACCGCGTGTTCGCCGGCCTGGTGGCGGTGGTGATCATCGGCCTGCTGGTGGAGAACCTGGTGTTCGAACTGCTCGAGCGCGTCACGGTGCGCCGCTGGGGGATGCAGCGTTGAGGCGGGCCGCATGCCGCCGGGCCGGCTTCCGTCGGCCCCGGCGCGCGCACGGGTGGCAGGCCCGGCCGCGCGTGCCCGGCCAGGGCCATCCTTCGGCGTGATGGTTCAGTTCACGGTGATCTTCGCGTCCTTGATGACGCGTCCGTAGCGTTCGGAATCCGTCTTCATCAGCGCGCCGAACGCGGCCGGCGTCCCGCCAGCCGGCAGAAAGCCCGCATCCAGGTACGTCTTGCGCACCTCAGGCTCTTGCACGATGGCGCTGATCTCGCGCGCCATGCGGTCGATGATGGCCGGATCGGTGCCCTTGGGCGCCAGCAGGCCCACCCAGGAACTGGTCACGAAGCCGGGCATGCCCGCCTGTTCCATCGTGGGAATATCGGGCTCGGTGGGCCAGCGCTGCTTGCCCGTGAAGGCCAGCGCGCGCAGGCGTCCTTCCTTGACGTACTGCATGGGCACCAGGATGGGATCGAACACCATCGAGACCCGGCCCGCCAGCAGGTCGGCCAGGATCGGCGCGCTGCCCTTGTAGGCCACGTGCGTCATCTGCAGCTTGGCCCGCAGCGCCATCTCCGCGCCGGTCAGGTGCGCGCTGGAGCCGGTGCCGCTGGAGGCATAGGTCAACTTGTCGGGATTGGCCTGGGCATAAGACACCAGTTCGGACAGGGATTTCACCGGCAGGTCTTTGTTGACGAACAGGAACAGCGGCAGGTCGGCCATCTGCACCACGGGCACCAGGTTGTCCTGCGAGTAGTTCAGCTCGTACAGGTGCGCGTTGATCACGTACGCCGGCAGGATGCTGAGGAACGTGTAGCCGTCCGGGTCGGCCTTGGCCGCCTGGGCCGCGCCGAGATTGCTGTTGGCGCCCGGCCGGTTCTCCACGATGATGGTCTGCTTCAGGCGGTCGCCCAGCCTGTTCATCACCACCCGCGTGGCCGTGTCCGTCGCGCCGCCGGGCGTGTAGGGCACGATCACCCGTATCGGCTTGTCCGGCCAGGCCGCCTGGGCGTCGCCCGCCGCCAGCGCGCCGCCCAACACCGTGAATGCCATCATCGCCAGGACGCCTCTGCGCCGGCGCGTCTGCTGCTGTGCCATGGATACTCCTCCTTAGTGGGCCGTTGCCGCCGCGCCTGAAGGCGGGGGGCGGTGTCAGTGTTCTGACTATTCATCGGTACCGAGGAAAAAGTATGCCCGCGTGTCCGCGAGCGCGCGTTCGCACTGCCTGATCGTGCTCTTAAGCATAGAAAAAGGGCTGGATGCATCGTGGCATCCAGCCCTTCCCGGAAAACGCCGGTCAGGCGGCTTTCACCGCCCCGGTCGGCCCGCTCAGCTGTTCGCCGTGCCGGCCGTTTCCTTTTCCATCTTCTTCGTGATGGTCCACTGCTGCGCGATCGAAAGCGTGTTGTTCACGCACCAGTACAGCACCAGGCCGGCCGGGAAGAAGAACATCATCCCGCCGAACACCAGCGGCATGACCATCATGACCTTGGCCTGGATGGGGTCCGGCGGCGTCGGGTTCAGGCGGATCTGCAGGAACATGGTGCCCATCATGATGGCGGGCAGGATGAAGAACGGATCGCGCACCGACAGGTCATGCACCCACAGGATCCACGGCGCGCCGCGCATTTCGACGCTGGCCAGCAGCACCCAGTAGAGCGAGATGAACACCGGGATCTGCACCACCATGGGCAGGCAGCCGCCCAGCGGGTTGATCTTCTCGGTGCGGTACATCTCCATCATGGCCTGGTTGAGCTTCTGGCGATCGTCGCCGTACTTCTCTTTCAGGGCCTGCAGACGGGGCGCCACGCGTTTCATGCGCGCCATCGACTTGTAGCTGGCGGCGGCCAGCGGGAAGAAGATGGCCTTGATGATGACCGTCAGGGCCACGATGGTCCAGCCCCAGTTGCCCAGCACGCTGTGCAGCCAGGTCATCAGGGTGAACAGCGGCTTGGCGATGATGGTCAGCCAGCCGTAGTCGACCACGGTTTCCAGGCCGGGCGCCAGCGCGGCCATGGCCTTCTGGTCTTGCGGACCGACCCACAGGTGCGAGTCGACGGTGGCCGTCGACCCCGGGGCGACCTCGCCCACCGCTTCCACGGTGCGCACGGCATACAGGTTCGGCTGGACCTGCAGCACCTCGTTGCTGCGGGCCTTGCCCTGCGGCGGAATCCAGGCGGTGGCGAAGTAGTGCTGCACCACGGCGATCCAGCCGTTGTCGGCCTGCTTGACGTAGCCGCCCTTGTTCTTCTGGATGTCCGACCACGTGACCTTCTGGAAGTGCTCCTGGTCGGAGTACACGGCCATGCCGGTGAACGTGTGATAGAAGCTGGACGTGCCGGCCGGGTCGCTGCCGTCACGTTCGAGCTGCAGGTACAGCGCGGGCTTGACCGGACCCGATCCCGTGTTCGACAGGTCGTGGCGCACGTCGACGTCGTAGCGGCCGCGATGCAGCGTGAAGGTCTTGGTGACCTTCAGGCCGCCGGACTCGGCTTCGAACACGATGGGCAGGCTGTCGCCGGTCATCGTGCGCTCGGTCGAGACCAGGCGGAAAGGCGTCTGGTGCGTCGGGAAGCTTTCGCCGTTGGCGGCGCCGACCACACCGGTCTGCGCGATGTAGGTCAGGTTGGGCGAACGATCCAGCAGCACGGTGGGGCGCTGCGTGTCGCCGTCGGTGAACTTCAGCAGTTCGGCGCGGATCAGTTGGGCGCCGGTGGTGTCGAAGGTCAGGCGCAGGGCGTCGGACGTGACCACCACTTCTTCCGCCTTGACCGGCGTGCCCGTGCCAGGCACGGAGCTGCCCGGCGCGCTGGGCGTGGACGAACCGGTGTTGGCCGCGGGCGCATTCGGGATCGAAGCGGTGGGCGCGGGCTCGGCCGGCTTGGCGTTTTGGGTCTGGGCCGCCGGGGTGGACGGGCCAAACAGCGACTGCTTGCCGTGCTGAACCTGCCAGTTGTTCCACAGCAGCAGCAGCGAGAAAGCGAAAATCATCCAGAGGACGGTGCGTCGGATATCCATGGTTCCTGAGGAAGTAAGCGGCGGACCAGCAAAGCCCACCAGTGTAGCGTCAATCCATTCCCGTGCGGTGGCGGTGCCCCGAGCAGCAGGGCGCGCCATTGCCATCGGCATCCGGCACCGGATCGTGACCCCCGGGCGACCAGGGATGGCAGCGGCCGATACGGCGGGCCGCCAGCCATAGACCGCGCAAGGGGCCGTGGCGTTCGATGGCTTCGATGGCGTAGGCGGAACAGGTCGGCGTGAAACGGCATTGCCGGCCGATCCACGGGCTTAGGAAGAACCGGTAGAACCGGATCGGTGCGATCAGCAGTGCCTTGATCATCGCGCGATACGCTCGAAGTGAGCGTCTACTTCAGCGCGTGCCGTGCGCTTGAGCTCGGTCAGTGAAACCGGCGCGACGCGGCTTTGCAGCCGGACCACGTAGTCGTGCGCAGGCAACGTCAGCCGCCTGGCCCGGAAAGCTTCGCGGATGACGCGCTTCAGGGCGTTGCGGGTGACGGAGCGGGGCGCGAAGCGTTTGGCGATCACCATGCCGAGCCGCGCGCAGGCGGGCTCTCCCGCCGTGGTGGCAACGGCGGGAATGGCGCTGATGATGAAAAACGCCCCTCGGGCCGCGCGCCGGCCCTTCAAGGCGGCGGCGTACTCGGAGGGGCGATGCAGTCGCGCCTCCGCAGGGAGCGTGGCGCGTGTCATGAACGGCAGGTCCAGCCGGAACCGCAGGGTGCGCCGGGGGCGCGCGATGCGGTCTCGAAACCGCCGGGCCTCAGACGGCCAGGCGCTTGCGGCCCTTGGCGCGGCGGGCGTTCAGGACGGCGCGGCCGCCGCGGGTTTTCATGCGCACGCGAAAGCCGTGGGTGCGCTTGCGACGGGTGACGGAAGGTTGGTAGGTGCGTTTCATGGACGTTCCAAGGAAAGAACAGGCCGAATGACCGGGTTACTTGCTGCGGGTTGGTTGTATTTCTTGCCGTATGGCCGGCGGCGTGCCGCCAGGCCTGGCCCGCGGCTGCGGGCTTCCCTGTTGCGGTTTCGCCGCGACCAGGAACTTGCGGGACCGGCTGCGTGATCGGCATGGCCTGTTCGGCAACATGTCGTCGTAGGCAGACGTTCCCCGGAGTCTTGCGACTCCTCAGGGCCGGTTCCAGAGGTTTCAAAGCCCTGTTCCATGGGGTTTCAAGCCCTGTCCCAGAGGTTCTCAAGCCCTGCTTGCGGCCCTGCTTCCGCACTTTTGCCCCGTCTTCGACAGGTAGAATTCGGAAAAGCCCACCATTTCAGCAAGTTTCCTTCGCATTGTCAAACAGTTAGCCGCCGCTCTCAGAGATGTAACGGTCGCGGGCTGTGGATAACCTGCCCGCAGGCACGGTAGAATCGAGGTTTGAACAAGAGCGACATGAAAGAATTCTGGCAGACCTGCGTCAGTCGTCTTGAGCAGGAACTCCCCCCCCAACAAATCAGCGCCTGGATCCGGCCGCTAGTCCCGCTCGCCTTCGATGAGGCGAACGCGGTGCTGCGCGTCGCCGCGCCCAATCGCTTCAAGCTCGACTGGGTTCGCAAGAACTTCTCCACGCAGATCGAAGCCCTCGCCACCGAATGGTTCGAACGCCCGGTGCAGGTCACGTTCGAGTTGCCCGGCAGCAGCAGCGCGCCGCGTATCCCGCAGGCGTCGCGCTCGCCGAACTCGGCGCCCCCGCCTGTTGCGTCCACGCAGCAGATGCACCTGGACGAGCCCGCGCCCACCGCGCCTGCGCCCATGCCCACCGGCGTCGGCAGCCAGGCCGCCGCCATGTCGGGCGGCGCGGCCACCGACGCGGCCAGCCTGGTGTACGAACGTTCGCGCCTGAACACCGATCTCACGTTCGACAACTTCGTCACCGGCAAGGCCAACCAGCTGGCCCGCGCGGCGGCGTTGCAGGTGGCCGAGAACCCCGGCATCTCGTACAACCCGCTGTTTCTGTACGGGGGCGTGGGCCTGGGCAAGACCCACCTCATCCACTCCATCGGCAATGCCATGGTGGCGGCGGGCACCGGCGTGCGCGTGCGCTACGTGCATGCCGACCAGTACGTGTCCGACGTGGTGAAGGCCTACCAGCGCAAGGCGTTCGACGACTTCAAGCGCTACTACCACTCGCTGGACCTGCTGCTGATCGACGATATCCAGTTCTTCTCCGGCAAGAACCGCACGCAGGAAGAGTTCTTCTACGCCTTCGAGGCGATGGTGGCCCAGCGCAAGCAGATCATCATCACCAGCGATACGTATCCGAAGGAACTCTCCGGCATCGACAGCCGCCTGATCTCGCGTTTCGACTCCGGCCTCACCGTTGCCATCGAGCCGCCCGAACTCGAGATGCGCGTGGCGATCCTGCTGCGCAAGGCCGAGTCCGAAGGCGTGCCCATGCCTGAGGAAGTCGCCTTCTTCATCGCCAAGCACCTGCGCAGCAACGTGCGCGAGCTCGAAGGCGCGCTGCGCAAGGTGCTGGCCTACGCGCGCTTCCATGGCCGCGACGTGCTGACGGTCGACGTCTGCAAGGACGCCCTGAAAGACCTGCTGTCCGTGTCCAACGGCCAGATCACGGTCGAGAACATCCAGAAGACGGTCGCCGACTTCTACAAGATCAAGGTCGCCGACATGTATTCGAAACGGCGTCCCGCCAATATTGCCTTGCCGCGCCAGGTTGCAATGTACCTGGCGAAGGAGTTGACCCAGAAAAGCCTGCCGGAAATCGGTGATCTCTTCGGCGGCCGCGATCACACCACGGTGCTGCACGCGGTTCGCAAGATATCCGATGCCCGGGCCAAGCAAGCGGAACTCAACCATACCCTGCACGTGTTGGAACAAACTCTAAAAGGATGAACATGCAACTCGTACAAACCACACGCGATGCATTGCTGAAACCGCTGTCGACCGTGGCGGGTATCGTCGAAAGACGCCACACCCTGCCCATCCTGGCGAACATCCTGATGCGCAAAGAGGGCAACAAGGTGTCGTTCATCGCCACCGACCTCGAAGTGCAGATCACGACGCATGCGGATTTCGGCGTGGGTTCCGAGAACGAGTCCATCACGGTGGCCGCGCGCAAGTTGCTGGACATCCTGAAGGCGCTGCCCGCCTCCGACGACGTGCGCCTGTCGCTGGCCAACAGCAAGCTCACCGTGCAGACCGGCAAGAGCCGCTTCGCGCTGCAGACGCTGGCCGCCAGCGAGTTTCCCACCGTGGCCCAGCCCGAGCAGTGGAACGTCTCGCTGACCATGCCGCAACGCATGCTGCGCCACCTGTTCAACATGGTGCACTTCGCCATGGCCCAGCAGGACATCCGCTACTACCTGAACGGCATGCTGCTGGTGTTCGAACCGGGCCACGTGCGCGCCGTGGCCACCGACGGCCACCGCCTGGCGCACTGCGCCACCGCCGCCGACGGTATCGCCGAGCGCCATGAAGTCATCGTGCCGCGCAAGACGGTTCTCGAAATGCAGCGCCTGCTGGAAGACTCCGACGAGCCTGTCTCGCTGGACGTCGCGCCTGGCCAGATCCGTTTCCGCTTCGGCGGCGTCGAGCTGGTCTCCAAGCTGGTCGAGGGCAAGTTCCCCGACTTCACGCGCGTCATCCCGACCAACTACACGCGTCATTTCAGCGTGTCGCGCGAACTGCTGCAGGGCAGCCTGCAGCGCGCCGCCATCCTGACCACCGACAAGTTCAAGGGCGTGCGACTGCAGCTGGCGCAGAACCAGATGAAGATCTCCTCCTCCAACGCCGAGCAGGAAGAGGCACAGGAAGAGCTCGACATCGACTACGGCCACGAACCGCTCGACGTGGGTTTCAACGTCGGCTACCTGCTGGACGTGCTGGGCAACGTCAAGACGGAAAACATCCAGTGGTCCGTGATGCCCGACGCCAACGCGTCGGCGCTCATCACCCTGCCTGAAGACGACCAGTTCAAGTACGTCGTCATGCCCATGCGCATCTGATCGCGCATGCGCCCAGCGGCCGTCGGCGGGCGTGTTGCCCGCGGCGGCCTGCCCGGCCGTGAGGCCGCTTTTGCCGCCGGGCCGCATTCCGGCAATGCTCTTCGAGCACACCACGGGATGCGGCAGCGGGGCCCTTTTTGAAGGCTAAGAATTCCATATGTCTGAGCAACAGAACACTCCTGAAAACGGCGGCTACGGCGCCGATTCGATCAAGATGCTCAAGGGCCTGGAGGCGGTGCGCAAGCGCCCCGGCATGTACATCGGCGATACGTCCGATGGCACCGGCCTGCATCACATGGTGTTCGAGGTCGTCGACAACGCCATCGACGAAGCCCTGGCCGGATATTGCGACGACATCGTCGTCACCATCCATACCGACAACTCCATCTCGGTCACCGACAATGGCCGGGGCATTCCCACCGACGTCCACAAGGACGACGAGTTCGGCCGCAGCGCCGCCGAGATCGTGATGACCGAACTGCACGCCGGCGGCAAGTTCGACCAGAACTCGTACAAGGTGTCCGGCGGCCTGCACGGCGTGGGCGTGTCCTGCGTGAACGCCCTGTCCGAGTGGCTGCGCCTGACCATCCGCCGCAACGGCGAAGTGCACCAGATGGAGTTCCGCCGCGGCGAGCGCGTGGCGCCCCTGGGCGTCACGGGCAAGACCGACCTGCGCGGCACCGAAGTGCGCTTCCTGGCCGACGCGGTCATCTTCACCAACGTCGAATATCACTACGAGATCCTCTCCAAGCGCCTGCGCGAGCTCTCGTTCCTGAACAACGGCGTCAAGATCCGCCTGGTCGACCAGCGCCAGGGCAAGGAAGAGAACTTCGCGTTCTCGGGCGGCGTGAAGGGCTTCGTCGAGTACATCAACCGCAGCAAGACCGTGCTGCACCCCAATGTGTTCGCGGTCACCGCCGAATCCGCGGCGGGCGGCGTGCACGTGGGCGTCGAAGTCGCCATGCAGTGGAACGACAGCTACGGCGAAAGCGTGCTGTGCTTCACCAACAACATCCCGCAGCGCGACGGCGGTTCGCACCTGACCGGCCTGCGCGCGGCGATGACGCGCGTGCTGAACAAGTACATCACCGACAACGACCTGGCCAAGAAGGCCAAGGTCGAGACCTCCGGCGACGACATGCGCGAAGGCCTGGCCTGCGTGCTGTCCGTGAAGGTGCCCGAGCCCAAGTTCAGCAGCCAGACCAAGGACAAGCTGGTCTCCAGCGAAGTGCGTCCGGCCGTCGAGGACGCCGTGGCCCGCTCGCTGGAAACCTGGCTGCTCGAACATCCCAACGACGCCAAGGCCCTGTGCGCGAAGATCGTCGAGGCCGCCCGCGCCCGCGAAGCCGCGCGCAAGGCGCGCGAGATGACGCGCCGCAAGAGCGTGCTGGAAGGCGCCGGCCTGCCCGGCAAGCTGGCCGACTGCCAGGAGAAAGACCCCGCGCTGTGCGAGCTGTACATCGTCGAGGGGGACTCGGCAGGCGGCTCGGCCAAGCAAGGCCGCGACCGCAAGTTCCAGGCCATCCTGCCGCTGCGCGGCAAGGTGCTGAACGTCGAGAAGGCGCGCTTCGACCGCCTGATCGCCAGCGAACAGATCGCCACGCTGATCACCGCGCTGGGCACCAGCATCGGCCCCGATTTCAACATCGACAAGCTGCGCTACCACCGCCTGATCATCATGACCGACGCGGACGTCGACGGCGCGCACATCCGCACGCTGCTGCTGACGCTGCTGTACCGCCAGATGCCCGAACTGGTGTCGCGCGGCTACGTCTACATCGCCCAGCCGCCGCTGTACAAGGTCAAGGTCGGCCGCGACGAGCGTTATCTGAAGGATGACGTCGAAGAGGCGCAGTACATGCTGCAACTGGCGTTGAAGGATGCCGCGCTGCTGCCGGGTGACGGCGCGGATCCGATTTCAGGCGAGGCTCTGGCTGAACTGGCTCGCCAGTACGTGCTGGCCGATGCGGTGATCAGCCGCCTGTCGCGCGTGTTCGACGTGGCGGCGCTGTCGGCGCTGGCCGAGGGGGTCGAGATCAATCTGGACAACGCCGAGCGTACGCAGGAGTCGGCGCAGGCGCTGACGCGTGCGTTGGCGGGCAGCGAGTTCGGCGCAGGTGTCGAGATCGAGGCGCAGTTCGATGAAGCCACCGAGAAGCATCGTCTGGTCGTGAAGCGCATGCACCACGGCAACGTGCGTGTCAGCGTGATCGATGGCGATTTCGTCGGTGGGTCGGATTATGCGGTGCTGGCCAAGTCGGCCAAGACGTTCCTGGGGTTGATCCGTGGCGGCGCGGTCGTTGTGCGCGGCGAGGGTGAGAAGCGCAAGGAACAGCCGGTGTCGGATTTCCGCGAGGCCATGCAGTGGCTGCGCAGCGAGGCCGAGCGTGGGATCAGCAAGCAGCGGTATAAGGGTCTGGGCGAGATGAATCCCGAGCAGTTGTGGGAGACGACCATGGATCCGAAGGTGCGTCGTTTGCTGCGTGTGCAGATCGAGGATGCGATTGCGGCGGATGAGGTGTTCACTACGCTGATGGGGGATGATGTTGAGCCCCGGCGTGCGTTTATTGAAGCGCATGCTTTGTCGGCGGGGAATATCGACGCGTAGTTCTGATTTCAAGGATTACCGACAAGGGGCTGCATGTTGCAGCCTCTTTTTGGATCTTGGAATAATTCGGTTGGTGATCCGATTTCCTGGGATTTCCTCGGGGTTTGACAGCACCTCAAAAGCCCGCAACGTTTCTACCGCCTGTCGGCACAAATCCAGCGCGAACGGAAAGATCATTACGACATTCTGGATCGCACCCAAAAAGGCGAGCTGGATATCACTGAATGGCTGAGCTGGTTTCCGGCTACGCTGCATCGCCGTGCAGCACGCACATATTCAAGTCGACGAGGTACTGGCTCGAACGCAATTCTGGCGCCGCTGGGCGGGTGCGGCATTCAACGCGCGGCAACACAAAGTGCTGACACGGCTGCTGGACGGTTTTGAAGGAAAGCTGACCAGCAGTAAATGGGCGGCATTGACCAAATGCCCGCCCGATACCGCGTTGCGGGATTTGACCGAACGGGTGGCATTGGGAGTGTTGCGCCGCCCAGAGGCCGGCGGCCGCAGCACGTCATACGAATTGGCCGATCGATCGGCCCGTGTGGATTCAGGCGTTCATCAACGTTTCTGCTGCTTCACCCACGCCTCGTATCTGGCCTTGTTCTCTTCATTCGGCGGATACAACCCCGGCAGCGCATGCCCGTCGGCCACCTGCTGCATGATCCAGCCTTCCTGCCGCTCCTGCTCGACGGCAGCTTCAACGACATCATCCAGCAACGCCGACGGAATCAGCACCGCCCCATCGTTGTCCGCGACGATGACGTCATCCGGATAGACGGCCACGCCACCGCAGCCGATGGGCTCCTGCCATCCCACGAACGTCAGGCTGGCGACCGACGGCGGCGCCGCGGCACC
The DNA here is from genome assembly GCF_900078705.1 of Bordetella ansorpii. Classification (GTDB taxonomy): domain Bacteria; phylum Pseudomonadota; class Gammaproteobacteria; order Burkholderiales; family Burkholderiaceae_B; genus Bordetella; species Bordetella ansorpii_A. The sequence goes on along the minus strand of NZ_FKIF01000002.1, from coordinate 355,112 downwards.
CGCGCACCACACCGGCAGATCCGTATCCAGCACTCCATCCATATCCCGCACGGCGCCATCCGTAACCAGGCCCAGCACCTCGCGCTTGGCCATGCGCGCGCACAGGATATCCCCAAGGATGCCGGCATCGGTCAGGCCCATGGCATCGACCACGACGATGCAGCCCGGCGGAATATTCTCGATGGCGGAACGGGTGGAAATCAGGGAACTCCATGAGGCCGGCGTGGCCAGGTCTTCACGGGCAGGCACGAAACGCAGCGTGAAGGCGCGCCCCACGATGCGTGGCTGGCCGGGGCGGATCGGCTTGGCGCCGCGCATCCACACATTGCGCAGGCCCTTCTTGAGCAGCACGGTGGTCAAGGTGGCGGTGGTTACACCGGACAGCGCGCGCACGATGTCTTCATCCAGCTCAATGGGGGCCAGGCCCATGGAAATGCTCCTGATGCGTTGATGACGGAATACGGCTGCAAATTCTTTGGGAAAGACGCTATCACATTCGCGCTACGGCAAATATCACAACTCCAAACGCCAGCCGGAATTTGCAGTGTTTTGCAGATAAGCCAGGCAGGCCGGAATGCGGGGGCTTTCGACCGCGAAAGAGGATTGAAGTTTCCCGATCCGATATATATCGGGAAGAGCCCCGCATGTCATACGCCGATAGCCAACGACATACCGAGAATAAAACACGCCTGAAAAAGAAAAATGCCCGGACGGCATCGTCGTCCGGGCACTCGGTATCGGGCAGCGTGATTCGCCCGCCAGGCATCATCCCATCACTTCGCCGCCAATCCCAGCTTCTCGATCATCGCCTTGTCCTTCACGAAGGTCTCGCTGGCCCAGGCCTTGAAATCCGCGCCCGTGCTGTAGGCCGCCTCCTGGTTCAGCTGCCGCATGATCTCCACGCTTTCCGGATCCAGCAGCGCCTGCTTGAACGCGTCGTGCAGGATCTTCACCACCTTCGGGTCCATGCCCTTGGGCCCCGCCAATCCGTAAGGCGACGTCGACACCACGCCATAGCCCAGCTCCTTGGCCGTGGGCACATCCGGCCAGCGCTGGGTGCGCTTCTCGCCGAAGGTGACCAGCAGGCGCATCTGCCCGCCGTCCACGAACTTGTCCCAGCCCGCCGCATCGCTCTGCGCCATGATGTGCCCGCCCAGCAAGGCCTGCTGCAGTTCGGCGCTGCCCTTGAAGGGAATGTGCTCCAGCCGCACCTTGGCGTTGATGGCGACCTCTTCCATGAACAGGTGCGGCGACGAGCCCGTGCCGGTCGAGCCGTAGTTGACGCTGCCCGGCTTGTCGCGCGCGGCCTGGATGTACTGGTCGAAGGTCTTGAAGGGCGAATCGCTGCGCACCGTCAGGCCGAAGGTATAGCCCGACAGGCCCATGATGAAGGTGAAGTCGTCGATGGGATGCCACTTCACTTTCTGCATGTGCGGCATGCGCAGCAGGCCCAGGGGGTATTGCGAAATGGTGTAGCCATCGGGCTTGGCCGTCATCGCCATGCTGCTGGGGCCGAGCGTGCCGCCGGCCCCGGGGCGGTTCTCGACGATGACGGGTTGGCCCAGGTGCTTGCCGGCGATGTGCGCCAGGGCGCGCAGGTGCCGGTCGGTGGAGCCGCCCGCGGGCCAGGGCACGATCAGGGTGATGGGTTTGCTGGGGTAGGTGTCGGCAGCGTATGCGGCGGGCAAGGCGGCGCCTAGCGCCACGCCAGCCATCGCAAGCAGGCAGGCGCGCCGGGTGAACGGCTGGGTCATGATGGTTGTCTCCTTCGGTCTTATCGTTGGTTTGTGCTGTCGCTTCCTGGGCGATCGATATTGCTCTCTTGCCGCGACGCCGCCGTTGCACAGCGATGCGTCACAGCGATACTGCGCACTGCATGCGGCAATCGTGGCGATAGGGCGTCGGGCCGCCCTTCCTCCTTTCCTGCACGCGGGTAGGGCGCGCCTCGCCGTGCGCTTCCCATCCGTCCTGCCCTGCTCAAGCATCGCGAAACCGGATATCCAGCGGCAGGCGTTGCAGGCCCTGGCGCAGCGATTCGTACGATGCTGGATTGATAGCGCCCTGTGATGTCACGGATACGACCGAGGCCGATTCCGCCCATATCTTCAACGGCGGCACGCCGGTTTCTCCAGCGGCCAGCCACAGGCGTTGCGCTTCTGCCATCACCGCCGCTTCGGCCGCCAGCCTGCGCAGTTCCGGCTTGTAGATCTTGCCCACGTTGGTGGTCGGCAGGGTGGGCAGGATGGTGATGCGCTTGGGCCGCGCGGGCGCCTCTTCGACATGGCTCGCGGCGTAGGCCAGCAGTTCGGTCTCGCTGACCTCGACGCCCTCGGCCAGCACGGCATACGCCACGGGCAGCTCGCCCGCGTACGCGTCGGGAGCGCCCACCGCCGCGCACAGCCGCACGGCGGGGTGCCCGCCCAAGGCATCCTCGATGGCCTTGGGATCGATGTTGTGGCCGCTGCGGATGATCAGGTCCTTGGCGCGGCCCTTCAGGTGCAGGCGGCCTGCTTCGTCGACCAGGCCGATGTCGCCGGTGATGAGCCAGCCGTCCTCGGTGAAGGCATCGGCGGTGTCGGCGGCATCGAGATAGCCGGGAAAGACGTTGGGCGAGCGGAACAGCACCATGCCGACCTCGCCCACGGGCAGGTCGCGGCCGTTGCCGTCCAGGCTGTCCAGCGCGACGATGCGCATGCGGGCATAGGGCAGGGGGAAGCCGACGCAACCCACGGGACCGATGACGCCGGGCGGCGTGATGCTGGAGATGCCGGCCATCTCGGTCATGCCCAGGCTTTCGTGCACGTGCAGGCCGAACTGCCGTTCGAAGCGCGCGGCCAGCTCGGGCGGCAGCAGCGCGGCGCCGGTGCGGCAATAGCGCAGCGATGAAATGTCGGCGCCATCCAACGGTACTTCCGCCAGGGCCGCCAGCACGGTGGGCACGCCTTGCAGCGAGGTGGCGCGATGGTGCTCGACCAGGCGCCAGTAGTTGCGGATGATGTCGCGGTTGCGCATCAAGGCCGTGGTCGGGATGACGATCTCGGCGCCTGCCGACAGCGCGGCCAGCGAGGATGGCAGCACGCCCGCCACGTGAAAGAGCGGGTAGCCGTTGATGACGACGTCGCTCGGGCCTGCGCCTTGCAACTGCATGCCAGCCCATGCGGTGAAAACCTGGTTGGCGTGCGTGTGGATGGCGAGTTTGGGCGCGCCGGTGGTGCCACCGGTGTGGAAATAGGAGGCGATGTCAGTGGGTCGGGGAACACGGCCGCTGAGCAGATGATCGTGGGGCTGCGATGCCAACGCCGCCTCGAAGTCCAACATGCGAACCGTGTGGCGGGATGAGTCGGCCTCGGGGGACGGGGTTTCGCCGGTCAGGTTCGACTCATCGACCGGCCTGACCCGCAGCACCACCCGCAACGTCGGTACCACCTTCGCCAACCGCAACGCCTTCGACCAGATCCCCGATTCCCTGTCGCTGCCGTACGCGATCATCGCCACGGCGCCCGTCGCATTCAGCAGGGCCGCGAGCTTGTCTTCGTTCAGCATGGGATTGAGCGGCTGTACGATGCCCGCCGCCTCGCCTCCCCACAACGCCAGGTGATATTCCAGGCAACCCGGCAGCATGATCGCCACGCTGTCGCGCGCACCCACTCCCAACGCATGCAGGGCATTCGCGGTGCGATGGATGCCTTGCAGCAACTCGACATAGCTCAACGACGAAGACGCGGCGCCTGGCTCGGCAGTGTGCAGGAACGTCAGCGCCCGCTTGTGTCCAAAGGCCGCGGCGGCGTTGCGGAAGATCTCGTAGGTGCTGCTCGCGGTGACGGCTTGATCGAGCGGACGTTCCTCCAGGCGGCGCACGTCCGCCAGGCTGCGCACCGGCGGACCCGCGCGAAAGGCCCGCTGGGCGGCGGCGGCGTCATCGGGCCAGGCTGCGGCGTTCATGATGCGGACTCCTATCCCCGGCCCAGCGCGATGTATCGCGCCAGATGTTCGTCTTCGTCGCCCAGTTGATGATCGATCATCACCAGCCGCTTGGCGTAATGGGCCAGGGGCAATTCCCACGTCATGCCGATGCCGCCATGCAGCTGGATGGTTTCTTCCGCCACCAGCGCGCCCACGCGGCCGATCGTGTACTTGGCCGCGGCCAGCGCACGTTCGCGCGCCAGGCGATCTGTCTCATCATCCACGGCCGCCGCCGCATTGATGACGGCCGAGCGCGCCTGCTCGATCTCGATGACCAGTTCGGTCATGCGATGCTGCAAGGCCTGGAACTGGCCGATCACGGTGCCGAACTGGCGGCGCGTGCGCAGGTAGTCCAATGTGGTGTCGCGGATGACGTCCATGATGCCGACCGCCTCCGCGCACAGGGCCAGCACGCCACGCCCCAACGCCTGCTCGAGCAGCGCGGCGCCGGCGCCTGCTTGGCCCAGCACCGACGCCGCCGGCACGCGAACGCCGCGCAGCGTCAGGTCGGCCACCCTGCCGCCGTCGACGGAGCCGCAATCCCGCATCGTCAGTCCGGCGGCATCGCGCGGCACCAGGAACAACTGGATGCGGTCCTTGCCCGCGTCGGCATGGCTTGCCGAGATGATGAAATGCCCCGCCGTGTTGGCGCACGGCACCATGGCCTTGCCGCCGTCCAGCACCCATTCCCGGCCCTCGGCATGCGCGCGGGTCGCCACGTGGTCCGGCGCATAGCCGCCCGTCTCTTCATGCGCCAGCACGGCGATCTCTTCGCCCGCGATCATGCGGCCCAGCACGCCGAGGTGCGCATCGCCCGCCCCGGCCAACACGCTGCCCGCCATCAAGGTGCCGAGAAACGGCTCGGCCACCAGTCCCCTGCCCAGCGCTTCGAACACCACGGTGATGTCGAACGCCGTGCCGCCCAGTCCTCCGGCGGCCTCGCCAAACAAGGCCGCGATGGCGCCCTGTTCGGCGAATCGCTTCCACAACAGGGGATCGTGTCCCGCATCGGAGTATGCGATGCGCAGGCGCGCCGCCGCATCGTGCTGCTCGCCGATGAAGCGGCCCAGCATGTCCGCCAGCATGCGGCGGTCTTCGGTGTGCTGCAGGTCCATGTGTCCGCCTATAGTCCCAGGATCATTTTCGAGATGATGTTGCGCTGGATCTCGTTGGAGCCGCCGAAGATCGACAGCTTGCGCAGGTTGAAGTAGCGCGCGGCCGAGCCTTCGGTGCCCTCCGGTCCGAAGCCCAACGCATCGCCTGCCTCCAGCATGCGCGGATCGTGCGCGCGGCCATGCGGGCCGGCGGCGCGGCGCATCAGCGACGAGATCTCCTGGCGGATCTGCGTGCCGCGTATCTTCAGCATCGAGCTTTCGGCGCCCGGCGCGCCGTGTTCGGAGGCCGCGATCACGCGCAGGTTGGTGGTGCGCATGTTGTCCAGGTCGATCTCGACGCGGGCCAGGCGCGCGGCGTACAGCGGGTCTTCGGTCAGGGGGCGGCCGTTGCGCACGGCCTTCGAGGCGGCTTCTTTCAACTCGGCCAGCGCCGCATACGACAGGCCCACGCCCGCGATGTTGGTGCGCTCGTAGGTCAGCAGGTACTTGGCGCAGGTCCAGCCGCGGTTCTCTTCGCCCACCAGGTTTTCCACCGGCACGCGCACGTCCGAGAAGAAGACCTCGTTGACTTCGTGATCGCCATCCAGCGTGCGGATGGGGCGCAACTCGATGCCGGGCGTGGTCATGTCGATCAGCAGGAAGCTGATGCCTTCCTGCGGCCGGCCATCGCTTGCGGTGCGCACCAGGCAGAAGATCATGTTGGCGTGCTGGCCCAGCGTGGTCCAGGTCTTCTGGCCGTTGACGATGTATTCGTTGCCCTGGCGCACGGCGCGCGTCTGCAGCGAGGCCAGGTCCGAGCCCGCGCCGGGTTCGGAATAGCCCTGGCACCACCAGTCCGAACCATCCAGGATGCGCGGCAGCCAATGGCGTTTCTGGGCCTCGTTGCCGTACTTGATCAGCACGGGTCCCAGCATGCTGACGCCGAAGGGCACGATGCGCGGCGCGCCGGCCAGGGCGCACTCATGGTCGAACAGGTATTTCTGCGCGGCGCTCCAGCCGGTGCCGCCGTATTGCTCGGGCCAGTGGCTGGCCAGCCAGCCGCGTGCGTGCAGCTCGGCATGCCAGCCTTCCATCTCGGCCTTGCTCAGGTGCTTGCCGGCGCGCACTTTGGCGGCCAGCTCGGGTGTCAGGCGCTGGCGCAGGAAATCGCGCACGTCGTCGCGAAAGGCCAGTTCTTCAGGGCTGAAGTTCAGGTCCATGAATGCATTCCAGGGAAAAAGAAGGAGGCGTTGCGAAGGAGCCGGACGGCCGGATCACGCGGGGAGCGCAAAAGGGCGCGCAGGGCGAGCCGGGCGGGGGATGGGCCGTGCGCAACGGTGCGCCGGCCGTGCGGACGCGGGGTCGTCTGCAAGCACTTGTCTCCTGGTGGACCGGTTGCCGTGGCGCCGGTACTCGTCATGTCTGAACTGCTGTTCCCTGGCCGCGATCGATCCGAGACCGCCAGGCAAGCAGGCAAAGCAGATTCTTTGCCAGCAAGCCTTCCTTGACAATCCCCCATTCGATTGACAATCTGTACAGGAAATTTTGACACTGCACAGCCACGCTGCAGCACAGCAACGCCATGGACCTGAAGTCGCTGACCCTGCTGGTCGAGATTCTCGATGCCGGCAACCTGAGTGAAGCCGCCCGCCGGCTCAAGATGACGCGGGCCAACGTCAGCTATCACCTGAGCCAGCTGGAGCGCTCGGTCGGCATGCAGTTGGTGCGGCGCACCACGCGCCGTGTCGAGCCCACCGAGCTTGGCCTGACGCTGTATCGGCACGGCCGCAGCATCCAGGACGAGCTGTCGGCCGCGCGCGAATCGGTGCAGACGCTGGGCAATACGCTGCAGGGCCGCGTGCGCCTGAGCGTGCCCAGCGGCTACGGGCATTTCGTGATGGCGCCCTGGCTGATGGCGTTCAAGCGCCGCTATCCGGGCATCCGGCTGGACGTGCTGTTCAACAACAGCGTGGACGATCTGGTGCGCGACGAGGTGGACATCGCCGTGCGCATCATGTCCGAACCCCCGCCGATGCTGGTGGCGCGCGAGCTGGGCACGATCCGCTACTACGCCTGCGTGTCGCGCCAGTACGCCGCCACGCAGGCGCTACCCGCGCATCCGGACGACCTGCGCGAGGCGCCGATGCTCTACGCCGCCGTGATCGGCCGCCCGACGCGCCTGTCGGCCTATGATGCCGATGGCCGGCGCAACCAGGTCACGCTGGAGGCGCCCGCGCTCGGCTCGCGCGATTACCCTTTCCTGCGCCAGGGGGTGCTGGAGGGGTTGGGCATAGGCTTGCTGCCGGATTACGTGATCGACGACGACCTGGCTCGCGGGGATATCGTGCGGGTGCTGCGGGATTGGCACCTGAGCATCTACGGCCGCGGCATGTTCATGCTGTACATGCCGAACCGCCATCACCCGCGCGCCATCGCCACGATGATCGAGTATCTGCAGGAGTGCGCGCGCGATGTCCGGGGCATGGGCGTGGACGGCAAGCCCGGCGCATAGACCCGGCGTATAGTGCCGCTGAACCCGCAACAAGGAGATTTGCCCATGGATTCCACCTCGATCTGCGAGATGACCGCGCTGCAGATGCGTGCCGAGATCGCCGCGGGCCATCTGAGCGCGCGCGACGTCGTGCAGGCCCACCTGGCCCGCATCGAGCAGTGGAATCCCAAGGTCAACGCCATCGTCACGCTGGATGCCGAGGGCGCGCTGAAACAGGCCGCGCGGGCCGATGAGGCTCAGGCCGCGGGCAAGCCGCTGGGCCTCTTGCACGGCCTGCCCGTGGCGCACAAGGACAGCTTCCTGACCGCCGGCATGCGCACCACGTATGGGTCGCCGGTGTTCCGCGATTTCGTGCCCACGCGCGACAGCCTGCCGGTCGAGCGCCAGCGCGCCGCCGGCGCCATCACGCTGGGCAAGACCAACCTGCCGGAGTTCGGCGCGGGTTCGCACACGTTCAACACGGTGTTCGGCGCCACGCGCAATCCCTACGACCGCAACCGCACCTCGGGCGGCAGCAGCGGGGGCGCGGCCGCGGCGCTGGCCACCCGCATGCTGCCCCTGGCGGACGGCACGGACATGGGCGGTTCGCTGCGCAATCCCGCGGGCTTCTGCAACGTGGTGGGGCTGCGGCCGTCGCCCGGCCGGGTGCCCAACGTGCCGACGGCCGCGCCGTACAGCACGCTGACGGTGGCCGGCCCCATGGCGCGCACCGTGGGCGACGTGGCCCTGATGCTGGCCGCGCTGGCCGGTCCGGACGCGCGCGATCCGCTGGCCATCGAACAGGATCCGCGCCGCTTCCTCGAACCGCTGGAACGCGACTTCCGTGGCGTGCGCGTGGCGGTGACGATGGACTGGGATGGTCTGCCGGTCGAGCCCGCGGTGGTGCAGGCCTTGCAGGCGCAGATCGAGGTATTCAGGAAGCTCGGCTGCGTGGTGCAAGAGGCGTGCCCGGATTTCGGCGACGCGGACGGGGCCTTCCAGGCCCTGCGCGCGCAGCAGTTCGCCATCGGCCAGGGCGACACGGTGCGCCAGTACCACGACAAAGTGAAGCAGACGGTGATCTGGAACACCGAGCTGGGCTGGTCGCAGCCGGCCGAGCGCCTGGTGCATGCCGAACGCGAGCGCGCCGCCTTGTTCGAGCGCATGCACGCCTTCATGCAGGATTACGACTTCATCATCGGTCCGGTCAGCCAGGTGGCGCCGTTCCTGGTGGACGAAGAGTACCCGCTGGCCATCGACAACATGCCGATGCTGAACTACATCGACTGGATGCGCTCGGCGTACTACGTGTCGCTGACCGGCCATCCCGCGATCTCGGTGCCCGCCGGTTTCACGGCGTCGGGTTTGCCGGTGGGCCTGCAGATCGTGGGCCGCTACCGCGACGAATGGAGCGTGCTGCAGATGGCGCATGCCTTCGAGCAGGCCACGCAGTTCTGGAAGCAGGCGCCGACGCTTTGATCGCACCCGCTGCCGCGCGGGTTACAGCTGTTCGAAGCGCCCGTAGCGTTTCTCGCTGAAGTCGCGCTGGGTCTGCAGGTCGGTCACCACGGCCGCGGGCGGGCCGCGGCGCAGCCATTCCAGCATGTGGTCGACCTGGTCGGGCGAGCCCTGCACCAGGGCTTCGACCGTGCCGTCCTCCAGGTTCTGCACCCAGCCGGTCACGCCCAGCATGTGGGCGCGGCGCACGGTGGCGTGGCGATAGCCGACGCCCTGGACCTTGCCCCGGATGGAGACGAGTACGGTTTCGAGGGGGGGCTGTTGCATGAGTCTGTCCTTATCCTGCGAGCGGCGGAGGCATGGCCGCCCTGCGCCGATTATAGGGACCGGCCGATGATGCCGCCGGGGCCGGGCGTATACTGGGCCCCGCTTGCGCGCAGGGGCGCGGCATGCCGTCACCATCATTCGAATTCACGGCCATCACGATCCCAATAACATGAGCCAGAATCTCTCCAAGATCACCACCGTCGAAGACCTGCGGATCATCGCCAGGCGCCGCGTGCCGCGCATGTTCTACGACTACGCCGACTCCGGCGCCTGGACCGAAGGCACCTACCGCGCCAACGAGGCCGATTTCCAGAAGATCAAGCTGCGCCAGCGCGTGGCGGTCGACATGGACGGCCGTTCGCTGGCCACCACGATGGCCGGCCAGCACGTGGCCATGCCGGTGGCCCTGGCGCCCACCGGCCTGACCGGCATGCAGCATGCCGATGGCGAAATGCTGGCCGCCAAGGCGGCTTCCGATTTCGGCGTGCCGTTCACGCTGTCCACGATGAGCATCTGCTCGATCGAGGACGTGGCCAGGTTCACGCAGAAGCCGTTCTGGTTCCAGCTGTACGTGATGCGCGACCGCGAGTTCATCGAGAACCTGATCGATCGCGCCAAGGCAGCCAATTGTTCGGCGCTGGTGCTGACGCTCGATCTGCAGATCATGGGCCAGCGCCACAAGGACATCAAGAACGGCCTGTCCGCGCCGCCCAAGCCCACGCTGGCCAACCTCATCAACCTGGCCACCAAGCCGCGCTGGTGCATGAGCATGCTGGGCACGCCGCGCCGCACCTTCGGCAACATCGTGGGCCATGCCAAGAGCGTCACCGACCTGTCCTCGCTGTCGTCGTGGACGGCCGAGCAGTTCGACCCGCGCCTGAGCTGGGACGACGTGGAGTGGATCAAGAAGCGTTGGGGCGGCAAGCTCATTCTCAAGGGCATCCTGGATGCCGAGGATGCGCGCATGGCCGCGCAGACCGGCGCGGATGCGCTGATCGTCAGCAACCACGGCGGGCGCCAGCTGGACGGCGCGCTGTCGTCCATCAGCATGCTGCCTGCCATTGTCGAGGCGGCGGGCTCGAACATCGAGGTCTGGATGGACGGCGGCATCCGTTCGGGCCAGGACGTGCTGAAAGCCGTCGCGCTGGGCGCGCGCGGCACGATGATCGGCCGCGCGTTCCTGTATGGCCTTGGGGCCTATGGGCAGGACGGTGTCCGGCGCGTGTTGGAGATCCTGTACAAGGAAATGGACGTGACGATGGCGCTGTGCGGCCGCAAGAACCTGTCGCAGGTGGATCGCGGCATCCTGGTGCCGGGCACGTATCCGGAGTAGGCAGCGCATCGCGTTGCTTCATGCAAGAAGCGCGGACGGGCCGGCGGCCTGCCGCGCTTTTGCTTGTGGTGCGCGGGGTCAATTTGGGATGGCGGGCCCCGCTACATCGATATCCGGTCCGCGATGTACTGCCGCAGCCACGCATGCCCCGCGTCTTCCTGGTACCGCTCGTGCCAGTACAGCGACACGGCAATGTTCGGCAGTCCCAGCGGCACCTTCAACGTCACCGTCTTCGTCGCCGTGGACATGGTCCTGGCGATGCTTTCCGGCATGGTCGCGATCAGATCCGACTGTGCGATGACGAACGGGCACACCAGATAGCTCGACAGCGTGGCCACGATGTGGCGGCTGCGGTTCTGGCCCAGCAGCACGCGGTCCACCGCGTTGCTGAAGAAGCGCGTGTGCGCGGCCAGATCCAGGTGGCCGTACTTCAGGTAGGCATCCAGATTCCAGCGCTTGCGCAGGCACGGGTGCCCTTCCCGCACGACGCACACGGCGGGCTCGTCGTAAAGGAATCGCGTGCGCAGATCGGGCGACGGCTCGGGAAAGTACCCCGCGATCAGTTCCACATGGTTGGTGTCCAGCATGCTCAGGCCGTGCTGCGGGCGGGCCGGCACGATGCGTAGCTGGAAATGCGGCGCGTCGCGCGCCAGGTCGGGCAACAGGCGCGGCAGCAGCGTGAACTGCACGTAGTCGGTGGCGTACAGCGACAGCGAGCGCGACGAGTGCGCGGGATCGAAGGCGTCCAGTTCGCGCGTGGCGCGGCGCCATTCTTCCAGCAAGGGCCGGAAGCGCCGGTGCAGTTCGTTGGCCTGTTCGGTCGGTTGCCAGCCGCCGCCCTCGCGCACCAGCAATGGGTCGTTGAACAGGCGGCGCAGGCGATTCAGGGCGGCGCTCATCGCGGGCTGGCTGACGCCCAGCTGCTCGGCGGCGCGGGTCAGGCTGCGGCAGCTCATCAGCGCCTCGAAATGCAGCAGCAGGTTCAGGTCCGGGTGTTTCATCGCCCGCCTCCATAAATACTATTGATGTGACTATAAACAGGAAATGCTGCTGTCTCCTCTTGCCCGGGCCTAGTATGGCCAGGTTGTTGCAGTGAACACATGCCGGCGCTACGACCGGCGACCAAGAAGTTCTAACGACACAAGGGGTAGTACATGAATGCAGGACGTTTCGTCACGGCATGCCGGATGGCGGCGGCAGCGGTCGCGTTGACCGCGGCGGCGCCTTCCCTGGCCGCATGGCCGCAAGACAAGGTGGTGCGCATCGTCGTGCCGTTCGCCGCGGGCGGGTCGACCGACCTGATCGCGCGCAAGGTGGCCGAGGGCCTGGGCAAGAAGCTCAGCGCCAACGTCATCGTGGAGAACCGGCCGGGCGCGGGCGGCACGGTGGGCACCGAGTACGTGGCGCGCCAGCCGGCCGATGGCTACACCATCCTGATGGGCTCGGTCAGCACGCATGGCAGCGCGGCCTGTGTGTACTCGAAGCTGCCTTACGACCCGATCAAGGATTTCACGCCGCTGTCGGTGGTGGCCACCATTCCCAACGTGCTGGTGGTGAACAAGGCGGTGCCGGCCGACAACCTGCGGCAGTTCGTGGCGCTGCTCAAGAAGGATCCCGAGAAGTATTCGTTCGCCTCGAACGGCCAGGGCACGTCGAATCACCTGGCGGCGGAGCTGTTCAAGGCCACCGCTGGCGTCTCGATGGTGCATGTGCCCTACCGCGGCTCGGGTCCGGCGCTGATCGATCTGGTCGGCGGCCAGGTCGACATGATGATGGACGTGGTGATGACGTCGTATCCCTACGTGAAGGACGGCAAGATCAAGGCGCTGGCCGTCACGTCGGCGCAGCGTTCGAAGATGCTGCCCGACGTGCCGACGGTGGCCGAGTCCGGCTATCCCGGCTACGAGGCGATGGTGTGGTTCGGCATGCTGGCCCCGGCCAAGCTGCCGGAAGCGGTGCGCAAGCCGCTGACCGATGCGCTGGTGTCCGTGCTGCACGGCCCCGAGATGAAGCCTTACCTGCAGGCGCAGGGCGCCGAGGTGTCCGACGTGGCGGGGGCGGCCTTCACCGACATGATCAAGACCGAAGTGTCCAAGTGGTGCGACGTGGTCAAGAAGGCCGGCATCAAGCTGGACTAGGCCCGGCGTGCGCCGAATCCCCGCACGCGTGGCCGGACAGGGCCGCGCGGGCGGCCAAGACAACATAGGAAGACAGGCATGTATCGCATAGGCATAGACGTCGGGGGCACGTTCACCGACTTCACGATGATCGACGAGGGAACCGGGCAGGTGCACTTCCATAAAGTGCCGTCGACGCCGCATGATCCCTCCGAGGCCATCCAGAACGGCATCGCAGGCATGCTGGCCGACCACGAGGTCTCGCCCAGCCAGGTCTCGCACGTGGGCCATGGCACCACGGTGGCGACCAACCTGATCATCGAGCGCAAGGGCGCGCGCGTGGGTCTGCTGACCACGCGCGGTTTCCGCGACGTGCTGGAGATCGGCCGCCAGACGCGTCCGCATCTGTACGACTACAGCGTCGGCAAGCCGCCGGTGGCCGTGCCGCGCCAGTTCCGCATCGAGGTCGACGAGCGTGTCGATGCCTCGGGCGCGGTGCTGCGCGAGCTGGACGAGGCACAGGTGCGCGCCGCGGCCCGCGTCTTTGCCGAGGGCGGGATCGAAGCCGTGACGATCTGCTTCCTGCATTCCTATCGCAATCCCGCGCACGAACGGCGCGCCGCAGAGATCCTGGCCCGGGAACTGCCGGGCGTGTACGTCAGCATGTCCAGCGAGGTGCTGCCCGAGTTCCGCGAGTACGAGCGGCTGTCCACCACGGTGCTGAACGCCGCGGTGGGCCCGCGCATGGAGCGCTACCTGGAACGTTTCCTGGCGCGCACCCGTGAACTGGACATCGCGCACGAGCCGCACACCATCCATTCGAACGGCGGCCTGATGTCGATCGCCACGGTGCGCCGCTATCCGGTGCGCACCTGCCTGTCCGGCCCCGCGGCCGGCGTGGTGGGCGCGGCCGCGGTGGGCCGCGTGATCGGCAGTCCCAACCTGGTGACGTTCGACGTGGGCGGCACCAGCACGGACGTGTCGCTGGTGGTGGACGGCCAGCCGCTGTTCACCTCGCATCGCCACGTGGCCGGCTATCCGGTGAAGACGCCGATGGTCGACATCCACGTCATCGGCGCGGGCGGCGGCAGCATCGCCTGGATGGATGATGCCGGCGCGTTGAAGGTGGGTCCGCACAGCGCGGGCGCGGTGCCCGGTCCGGTGGGCTACGGCCGTGGCGGCGTCGAGCCGACCATCACCGACGCCGAGATCGCGCTGCAGCGGCTGAACCCCGTGTCGCTGCTGAAGGGCCGCATGGCGGTGCATGCGCAGGCCGCGCGCGACGTGATTCAAGAGAAGGTCGCCAGGCCGCTGGGCCTGTCGATGGAAGACGCGGCCGAAGGCATCCTGCGCATCGCCGCGGCCAACATGAGCCGCGCCATTCGCGCCGTGTCCACCGAGCGTGGCTACGCCCTGAGCGATTTCGCGCTGTACGCCTACGGCGGCGCCGGTCCGCTGCACGCGGTGGAAGTGGCCGAGGAATGCGGCATCCCTTGCGTGATCGTGCCGCAGGAGCCGGGCACCATGTGCGCGCGCGGCATCCTGCTGTCCGACATCTCGTTCGACTTCGTGCGCAGCGAGATCTCGCTGGCGTCCGAAGCCAGCTGGCCCAGGGTGCAGGCGGTGTTCGGCGAGTTGAACCAGCAGGCGCAGGCCTGGCTGGAGACCGAGCGCGTGGCGCCCGCCATGCGCCAGGTGCGCATGGCCATCGACGCGCGCTACGAAGGCCAGAACTTCGAGGTGCAGGTCGTGCTTGACAGCGCCGGGCAGGGCTGCGACGAGTTCATGCGCCGCTTCGGCGAGGCGCACGAGCGCGAGTACGGCTACACCGTGGACGGCCGTGGCGTGCAGATCATCAACTGCCGCCTGCAGGCGGTGGGCCAGGTGATCAAGGCTCCCTTGGCGCCGCGCCACGTGGATGGCAGCCTGGAGCGCGCCCGCATGGGCGAGCGCCGCGCTTACTTCGGCGCCGCCGCCGGCTGGCTGGCGTCGCCGGTGTACGACCGCGACCTGCTGCCCGCGGGCACGAAATTCACCGGTCCGGCGCTGGTGGAAGAAATGAGCTCGACCACGGTGATCGGCCCCGGCCAGCACGTCACCGTCGACGAATACGGCAATCTGATCATTCTGCTGCAAGGAGGCCGGCATGGCTGAGTCCACGTTGGAAGCCCCGGTCCTGGCGGACCCCATCGGCATGGAGGTGTTCTGCAACCGCCTGCTGTCGATCACCGAAGACATGAACAACACTCTGGTGCGAGCCTCGTTCTCGACCAACATCAAGGAACGCAAGGACTGCTCGGTGGCGCTGTTCGACGCCGCCGGCCGCCTGGTGGCGCAGGGCACGCAGATCCCGCTGCACCTGGGTTCGCTGGACGGCGCGATGCGCGCCATCCTGAAGACCTACAAGCCCGAAGACATCCGCGACGGCGACATCTACATCTGCAACGACCCGTACCTGGCCGACGGCAGCCACCTGCCCGACATCAACATCGTCACGCCGGTGTTCTGGGAAGGCACGCTGCGCTTCTTCGCGGCCAACATCGCGCACCACTCGGACGTGGGGGGGGCGGTGCCGGGCTCGATCGCCGGTGGCCTGAAGTCGATCTTCGAGGAAGGCATCCGCATCCCCGCCTGCCGCATCGGCCGCAATGGCGACGTGGACGAGGACATGCTGCGGCTCATCTGCTCGAACACCCGCGATCCGGAAGAACGCGTGCTGGATCTGCGCGTGCAGATGGCCACCAACCGCCGCGGCGCGGCCGCGGTGCGGGGACTGATCCGCCAGATGGGCCTGCCGGCCGTGCTGCGCTCGGTGGACGACGTGATCACCTACACGCGCCGCCGCCTGCAGAACCGCATCGCCGAACTGCGGGAAGGCAGCTATTCGTTCCGCAGCGATCTGGATGACGACGGCATGGGCGGCGACCCGGTGCCGATCCAGGTGACGCTGACCGTGTCCGCGGGCAGGCTGCACTTCGATTTCGAAGGGACGGGCAAGCAGGCGCGCGGCGCCATGAACCTGCCCTTCAACGCCCTGCGCGCTTGCGTGTACTACGCGGTGAAGGCGCTGCTGGACCCGGATCTGGCGCCCAACGCCGGCCTGTTCGATCCGATCTCGGTGTCGGCGCCGCTGGGCACCATCACCAACCCCGAGGCGCCCGCCGCCGTGGGCGCGCGTTCGATCACCGCGCAGAAAGTGGCCGGCACGATCTTCGGCGCCTTCCGCGGCCTGCTGCCGCCGCAGCGCATCATGGCCTCGGGCAACGACTGCTGCCCGGCCATCACGTTCTCGGGCCGCTGGCCCAGCCGCGCGGGCCAGTTCGTGTACCTGGAAACCCTGGGCGGCGGCGCCGGCGCCCGCTACGACGCGGACGGCATGGATGGCGTGCACGTGCACATGACCAACACGTCCAACCTGCCCGTCGAGGCGCTGGAGAACGAGTATCCGCTGCTGATGGACGAGTATGCGCTGATCGCCGATTCGGGCGGCCCGGGCCGTACGCGTGGCGGCCTGGCGATCGCCAAGCAGATCCGCGCGGTGGGCCCTGGCGTGGTGTTCTCGGCGCGTTCGGACAGCCACGTGGTGGGCGTGGCCAGCGGCGTGGCGGGCGGCGGAGATGGCCGGCGCGCGCGGCTGGTGCGCAACTTCGGCACGCCGCAGGAAGAAGTGCTGTTCTCCAAGACCGCCAACATCCCGTTGGGACCCGGCGAGAGCGTGCGCATCGAGACGCCTGGCGGCGGCGGCTACGGCAGCCCGGCCGAGCGGCCGCGCGACAGGCTGGAGCGCGACATGCTGGATGGCAAGGTCAGCGCGCGGCACGCGGCGGCCTACGCGAAGTAAGCCTGCCCGGCGGGCCCGCGCCTTGCGTTCCGGCGCGTGGCGCAGGCTTATTCCGGCAAATCCACCTTCAGCGACATCGAGTACTTCATCTTGGTGTGCGGAAAGGTGGTGATCGTGACCAGCATGGGGGTGCTGTGTTCGCCGTAGTAGCGGCGGGTGATGACCAGGCCCGCCGTCTTGGGCGCGACCTTCAGCAATCCGGCCACTTCCTTGCCGATGGGCGTGGCCGAGAACTCTTGCGCGACTTCGCGGATGCGCTGGCTGTAGCGGGTTTCGATCAGGCCGGACAGCGGCAGGTGCACGCGGCCGATGTCGGCCTCGATGGCGGTGTAGTCGGGGTGGATGTAGGCCTCGGAGAACGCCACGGGAGCGGCCTTGGCGCCCAGCAGCTTGATGGCGCGCACGTACAGCCATTCGTGGCGCAGCGTGCAGCCCAGCGCGGTGGCCTGGCGCGCGTTGGCCTTGATCATGCGCGCATCGTGCACGCGCAGCGATGCGTTCTTGATGTACTGGAACAGTTCGGAGAACTGCGAGATGCGCTGGGTGTGGCGCGTGTCCGATTTGGCGGCCTCGACGCGCGTGCCCACGCCGGGCCGGCGCGACACCATGCCGGCTTCGGTCAGCAGGCGGATGGCTTCGCGCACGGTATGGCGGCTGGCGTCGTAATGGGCGCACAGTTCATGCTCGGTGGGCAGCAGGGTCATCACCGGGTAGCGGCCGGCGCGGATACCGCGTGCCAGGTCTTCGTAGATGGCCTTGTAACGCGGCGCGCGGCTGTCCTCTGCCGCCGTGCCGGCGCCGAGCATCGTGCCTGCCTCATGGGCGGATACGGCGGCCTCGGACGGCGCGGATCGGATCATGGGGTTTTCCTGGAAATCGGGCGGGAAGTAAGGGACATCACTATGTTGACGACTTTACCTCGAAAGCCGGATGATTTGTACGGACATTCATGTCCGGACAATTGTACGGCCAATAAATATCGGGGGTTCACCATGGGTAAGGTTGTTGCAGTGCTTGCCGCCGCCACGCTGGCGGCCTTGGCGTCGACGACGGCGCACGCCCAGCAGAAGCTGGTGGTGGCGGGCTACGGCGGCTCGTTCGAAGACATCATGCGTCAGGACATCTTCCCGGCCTTCGGCAAGCAGCATGGCGTCGAGCTGGAGTACGTGGCGGGCAATTCCACCAACACGGTGGCGCGCCTGCAGGCCCAGAAGAGCAACCAGCAGATCGACGTGGCCATCATCGATGACGGCCCCATGTACCAGGCCATCGCGCTGGGGTTCTGCGCGCCCATCCAGGGCCTGCCCAAGGACGATCTGTACAAGACCGCGCTGTACAAGGACGACAAGGCCGTGGCGTTGGGCATCGTCGCCACCGGCATCATGTACAACAAGAAGTTCTTCGAAGAGAAGAAGTGGGCGCCGCCCACGTCGTGGGACGACCTGAAGGATCCCAAGTACAAGCAACTGCTGGTCATTCCCCCGCTGAACAACACCTATGGCCTGCATGCGCTGGTGCAGTACGCCCGGGAAGGCGGCGGCAGCGAGAAGAACGTCGACGCCGGCTTCAAGACCTTCAAGGACAAGGTCGGCCCCAACGTGCTGGTGTATGAACCCTCGCCCGGCAAGATGACCGAGCTGTTCTCCAGCGGCCAGGCCGTGATCGGCGTGTGGGGCAGCGGCCGCGCCAAGGCTTTCGCCGACACGGGGTTTCCGGTGGGTTTCGTGTATCCGCGTGAAGGCGCCTACGCGTTGCTGTCGTCGGTGTGCCCCATCGCCAAGGACAAGCCGAATCCCGCCGCGCAGGCTTTCATCAAATACCTGATGACGCCCGAGGTGCAGACCAAGCTGGGCAGCAGCTACGGTTACGGTCCGGTCAACAAGAAGGCGCAAACCAAGGACAACCCCGATGTGCCGATGCCGATCGGCGAGCGCGCGGCCAAGCTCATCGTCCTGGATTGGGACACGGTCAACAAGAATCGCGACGACTGGAACAAGCGCTGGACGCGCGAGATCGAGCGTTGAGCGTTCTTCGCCGGCTGCTGGAATCCTGACATGAAACTACCCCCACGCTCACTACGTTCGCTGTCCACCTCGCGGCCTGCACGCCGCTCGGATTCGCCAGGCACGACACCGTCCTCAAGGACGGAGTCGTGTCCGGGCTCATCCCCCGAGGGGGCGCGTCAGCGCCTTGGGAGCGGCCCGGCGGAGCTGACATGACTTATCTGGTGTTGAACGGCCTGACCAAGCGCTACGGTGACGTCGTCGCCGTGGACGGGGTCAGCCTGTCCGTGAATCGCGGCGAGTTCGTCTCGCTGCTGGGGCCCTCCGGGTGCGGCAAGACGACGACCCTGCAGATGATCGCGGGCTTCGTCGAGCCCACGGCGGGCAGCATCGTGCTCGATGGCCGCGACATGGGCCGTATCCCGGCCAACAAGCGCGGCCTGGGGATGGTGTTCCAGAACTACGCGCTGTTTCCGCACATGACGGCCGCCGAGAACGTCTCGTTCGGACTGGAGATGCGCGACGTGCCGCGCGCCGAACGCACCCAGCGCGTGGGCGAGGCGCTGGAACTGGTGGGCCTGTCGCACCTGGCCGACCGCCATCCCGCCCGCATGTCCGGCGGCCAGCAGCAGCGCGTGGCCCTGGCCCGCGCGCTGGTCATCAAGCCCGCGGTGCTGCTGCTGGACGAACCGCTGTCCAACCTGGATGCCAAGCTGCGCGAGGAAATGCAGCTGGAACTGCGCGGCATCCAGCGCACGGTGGGCACCACCACCATCCTGGTCACGCACGATCAATCGGAGGCGCTGGCGCTGTCCGACCGTATCGTGGTGATGAACCAGGGCCGCGCCGAGCAGGTGGCCGATCCGTTCTCGGCCTATGAAGCGCCCGTCAGCCGTTTCGTGGGCGGCTTCCTGGGCAAGGCCAACCTGTTCACGCCGCGGCCGGTGCAGCACGAAGGCCAGCCGCGCGCGGCCATCGGCGAGGCGCGCGTCGCGCTGGAGGGCGCGGCCATGCCTGCCGGCCAGGTGATCGTGCGGCCCGAGAAAATCCTGTTCTCGGAACCCTCGGCCTGTGCCTTGCCCGGCACGCTGAAGGCCCGGGTGTTCCAGGGCAACCACTGGCTGTGCCAGGTGCAGACCTCGGTGGGCGACGTGCTGGTGATCCGCCAGAACGACGGCGTGCCGGTGCCCCAGGAAGGCAGCCCGGTGCATCTGCGCTGGCGCGCGCAAGACATGCGGCCTGTCGGCGAGGGCAAGGCATGAGCGCCCCTCGTTGCCTGGCTCGCGGAGGCCGCCGATGAGCGAGCGCGCCAATCCCTGGGTGCTCAGCGCGCCCGCCATCGTCGTCTACGTCACCTTCCTGACGGTACCGCTGGCGCTGGTTTTCCTGATCAGCTTCTTCAATTTCGATTTCTATGGCGGCATCCAGGAGGCCGTCACGTTCAAGAACTACCTCGCCATCCTGACTGACGGCTATTACTACGAGATCTACGCGCGCACCTTCGGCGTGGCGGCCGCCGTCACCCTCGCCTGCATGGTGCTGGGCACCGCCGAGGCCTATGTGCTGTCGCGCATGGCCAATCCCTGGAAGGGCCTGTTCCTGATGGTGGTGCTGGGGCCGCTGCTGATCTCGGTGGTGGTGCGCACGCTGGGCTGGGCCTTGCTGTTCGGCTCCACGGGACTGATCAGCAAGGCGCTGATGGCGCTGGGCCTGGCGTCGGCGCCGGTCAGCCTGATGTACAGCAACGTCGGCGTGGCCATCGCGCTGGTGCACGTGCTGGTGCCCTTCATGGTGATCTCGGTGTGGGCCTCGTTGCAGCGGGTCAATCCGTCCACCGAGTCGGCGGCATTGTCGCTGGGCGCCAGCCAGTTCACGGTGATCCGCCGCGTGATCGTTCCGCAAGTCATGCCGGGCATCCTGTCGGGCTCGATCATGGTGTTCGCAATGGCCGCCAGCGCCTTCGCCACGCCGGCCATCATCGGCGGGCGCCGCCTGAAGACGGTGGCGACCGCCGCCTACGACGAGTTCCTGAACACGCTGGACTGGCCGCTGGGCGCGGCTTTGGCGATGGTGCTGCTGGTGGCGACCGTCATCGTGCTGCTGGCCGCGAACCGCATGGTCGAGCGCCGCTACAACGCGGTCTTCAACTGAGGGGGGCGAAAATGAACTCCAAGAACGGTCCGTTGGCCCTGCTGTTCCACGCGGTCTTCATCGCGTTCATCCTGGCGCCCATCGTGATGGTGTGCGCGGTGGCGTTCACTTCCGAAGGCTTCATTTCGCTGCCTTCCGGCGGCCTGTCGCTGCGCTGGTTCCGCGCCATCCTGGACAACCCCCGCTTCATCGACGCGTTCTGGTTCAGCATGGGGCTGGGCGCGCTGTCGGCCTCCCTCGCCATTCTGCTGGCCGTGCCGGGCGCGCTGGCCATCGCGCGCAACCGCTTTCCCGGCCGCGAGGCGCTGCTGGCGTTCTTCATGTCGCCACTGATGATCCCGCACGTCGTGCTGGGCCTGGCGTTCCTGAAGTTCTTCACCACGGTCGGGCTGGTGGGCACGTACTTCGGGCTGGTGATCGCGCACGTCATCCTCATCATGCCGTACGCATTGCGGCTGGTGCTGGCCTCGGCCACGGGCATCGATCCCGCGCTGGAGCGCGCGGCGCTGTCGTTGGGCGCGTCCGGCTGGGTCGCCTTCCGGCGCGTGGTGCTGCCCATGGTGCTGCCGGGCGTGATCAGCGGCTGGGTGATCGCCTTCATCACCAGCTTCGACGAGCTGACGATGTCGATCTTCGTCGCCTCGCCGTCCACCACCACCCTGCCGGTGCGCATCTTCCTGCACATCGAGGACACCATCGATCCGCTGGTGACGGCCGTGTCGGCGGTGCTGATCTATGCGACGGCGATCGCGATTTTCATCCTGGACCGCGTGATCGGTCTGGAAAAGCTGTTTGTCGGAAAAGGACGGTAATGAATCAGCAGACGGTGCCCTCTTCGGGAGGCGCGGCGCCGCAGGGCGGTGTCTACGATGCCGTGGTGATAGGCGGCGGCCTGGTCGGCTCGGCCATCGCCTACGGCCTGCGCCGCTCGGTCGAGCGCGTGGCGGTGTTGGACGAAGGCGATACGGCGTTTCGCGCCTCGCGCGGCAACTTCGGCCTGGTGTGGGTGCAGAGCAAGGGCATGGGCCTGCCGCGCTATGGCTCGTGGACGATGAACTCCGCCGCGCTGTGGCCCCAACTGGCGGCCGAGCTGCTGGACAAGACCGGCGTGGACGTGCGGCTGGAGCAGAACGGCGGCCTGCATCCGGTGTTGTCGGAGGAAGAGTTCGAGGCGCGCATCGCGTTCATGACCAAGCTGCAGGCGCAGCCGGGCATGCCGCAGTACGAATGGAAGATGCTGGACCGCCAGGAACTGGCCGACGTCATGCCCGGCATCGGTCCGGACGTGCGCGGCGCCAGCCTGACCTCGGTGGACGGCATCGCCAATCCGCTGAAGCTGCTGCGCGCGCTGCACGCCGCCTTCAAGCGCGACCGTGTCGACTACCTGCCGCGCCGCAAGTGCACGTCCATCCGCCGCGCCGATGGGGTGTTCCACGTCGACACGCCGCAAGGCGCCTTGCGCGCCCGCCAGATCGTGCTGGCCAGCGGCCTGGGCAATCCCGAGCTGGGCAAGCAGATCGGCATGGACCTGCCGGTTCGGCCGCAGCGCGGCCAGATCATCGTGCTGGAGCGCACCCGGCCCGTGCTGAAGCTGCCGCTGAGCACGCTGCGCCAGATGGACGAAGGGTCGTGGCTGATCGGCGATTCGCAGGAAGAAGCCGGCTACGCCGACGAGATCGCCGGCCTGAACGTGCTGGGCACGCTGGCCGACCGCGCGCTGCGCACCCTGCCGGCGCTGCGAGACGTGCGCGTCGTGCGGTCGTGGGCCGCGCTGCGCGTGATGTCGCGCGACGGTTTCCCGATTTATGAGCAGTCCGAGACCTGTCCGGGCGCGTTTGTGGCCACCTGCCACAGCGGCGTCACGCTGGCCGCGGCCCATGCGCTCAAACTTGCTCCCATGATCGCCGCCGGTTCGCTGGCCGACGACATGGCGCCGTTTTCCACCCGGAGGTTTCATGTTCAAGAGGCTTGATGCGGCCGCGGACCAGGCTGCCCGCACGCCGGTGCGCATCACCGTCGACGGCGCCGAACTCGGCTGCCGCCAAGGCGACAGCGTCGCCGCCGCGTTGTTCGCCGCCGGCCACGCCGACTGCCGCGACACGGCCGTGGGCGAGGTGCCGCGCGGCCCGTACTGCATGATGGGCGTCTGCTATGACTGCCTGGTCATCATCGATGGCCAGCCCAACCGCCAGGCGTGCATGACGCTGGTGCGCGAAGGCATGCGGATCGAGCGCCAGCGTGGCGCGCGCGAGGTGCGTTCATGAGCCCGCCGGACCGCTCCAAGGGCGAAGACCGGAGTGCGCAGCATGAAGGCGGCCCATTGATCCCGTCTCGTTGCGAACTGCTGGTGATCGGCGCCGGCCCCGCCGGCATGGCGGCCGCCGCCACGGCGGCCAGGCTGGGCGTGGACACGCTGCTGCTGGACGAGCAGCCCGCGCCGGGCGGCCAGATCTACCGCGCCATCACCACGACGCCTGTTTCCGACCAGCGCATCCTGGGCGAGGATTACTGGCATGGCGCCAGCCTGGTCGAACCGTTCCGCGCCAGCGGCGCGCGCTACGAACCCGGCGCCACGGTGTGGGCAGTGTCGCGCATGACGGCCGAGGCGCCCGCCCAGGGCTTCGAGGTGGCGTATTCGGTAAGCGGGCAAGCCCGCATGGTCGAGGCCCGCTACATCCTGCTGGCCACTGGCGCGCAGGAGCGTCCCTTCCCCATTCCGGGCTGGACGCTGCCCGGCGTGATCACCGCTGGTGCGGCGCAGATCCTGCTGAAATCGGCGGGCCTGGTGCCCAGCGGCCCCGCCGTGCTGGCCGGCTGCGGCCCGTTGCTGTACCTGGTGGCCTGGCAGTACCTGAATGCCGGCGCCAGGATCGATGCGCTGCTGGAGACCGTGCCCGCCGGCCGCATGGCGCAGGCGCTGCCGCACGCATGGGATTTCCTGCGCTCGCCGTATCTGGGCAAGGGCCTGAAGCTGATGCGCGCGGTGAAGGCCGCGGTGCCCATCGTCAAGGACGTGCGCGGCCTGCAGGCCGTGGGCAGCGGCAAGCTGCAATCGGTGTGCTATACGGCGGGCGGGCGCCAGCACGAGCGGACCGCCGAGCAGTTGATGCTGCATCAGGGCGTCGTGCCCAACGTGAACCTGTCGCGCGCCGTGGGCGCCGAGCACGAGTGGAACGAGGCCCTGGACTGCTGGCAGCCCAAGGTGGACGAATGGGGCGCGACCTCGGTGGCCGACATCGGCATCGCGGGCGACGGCGCGGGCATCGCGGGCGCATTGGCCGCCGAGCATCGCGGCCGTATCGCCGCGCTGAATGCCGCGAAGGCGCTGGGCCGCATCGACGCCGCGCGGCGCGACCGCGAGGCCGTGCCGCATCGCCAGGCGCTGGCGCGCGCCACGCGCGGCCGGGCCTTCTTCGACACGCTGTACAAGGCGCCGGATGCCTATCGCCGTCCGACCGGCGACACCATCGTGTGCCGCTGCGAGGAAGTCACCGCGCAGCAGGTGCGTGACACGGTGGCCCTGGGCTGTTCGGGTCCCAACCAGATGAAGGCCTTCCTGCGCTGCGGCATGGGGCCTTGCCAGGGCCGCTTCTGCGGCCTGACCGTCAGCGAGCTGATCGCCGACGAACGCGGCGTGCCGGTCAGCGAGGTGGGCTATTACCGCCTGCGCTTCCCGACCAAGCCGTTGACGCTGGGCGAACTGGCCACCTTGCCGCAGACCGACGCGTCCCGCCAGGCCGTGATCCGCCTGAAGAAGTGACATGGACGCATCGCGCAGCGCCGAGGTGATCGTCGTGGGCGGCGGGCTGCATGGCAGCTCGGCCGCGCTGCACCTGGCGCGCGCGGGCGTGTCCGTGCTGGTCATCGAGAAGAACTACGTCGGCCGGCATGCGTCCGGCGTGAACGCGGGCGGTGTGCGCACGCTGGCCCGGCA
Source organism: Bordetella ansorpii (assembly GCF_900078705.1). Lineage (GTDB taxonomy): Bacteria > Pseudomonadota > Gammaproteobacteria > Burkholderiales > Burkholderiaceae_B > Bordetella > Bordetella ansorpii_A. The sequence goes on along the minus strand of NZ_FKIF01000002.1, from coordinate 330,400 downwards.
TCTGGCCGAGATCCCGCTGGCGCTGGCCTCGCGCGAGCTTTGGTATGGCATCGGCGATCTCGTCGACGACGACTGCGGTTTCGAGCAGCATGGCCAGGTGCGCGTGGCCGAGGACGAGGCCGACGAAGCGACCTTGCGCGAGCGCCTGCGGACGATGCACGCGCACGGCTACACGCATGAGGAATGGATAACCGCGGACGAACTGCGCGCCATGATTCCGCGCATCGCGCCGACGGTGCGCGGCGGCGTCATCGCGCGGGGCGACGCCGCGGCCGATCCCTATCGCACCACGCTGGCGTTTCGCCGCAAGGCAGCCAGCCTGGGCGCGCGCTTCATGGAAGGCGTGCGCGTGCACGAGACGCGCCGCGAAGGCGCGCAATGGATCGTGACGACCGACGCGGGCACCTGCACCGCGCCCACGTTGATCAACTGCGCGGGGGCGTGGGCCGACCGCGTGGCGCAGCAGTGGGATGAACCCGTGCCCTTGCAGGCCATCAGTCCGATGATGCTGGTGACGCTGCGCATGCCGCATTTTCTGGATCCGGTCGTCATCGGCACTGCACGCCCACTGTCGTTCAAGCAGCGCGGCAACGGCACCGTGCTGATCGGCGGAGGGCGGCGCGCGTGGGTGGATCGCGATAGCGAATGGACGGAACTGGACTTCCGTTCGCTGGGCGAAGGCGCGCGCACGGTGTGCGACATGTTCCCGCACATGGAAGGCGCGGTGGTCAATCGTGGCTGGGCCGGCATCGAGGCCTGCATGCCCGACGAGATTCCCGTCATCGGCCCGAGCCTGCGCCGCGAGCACGCCTTTCATGCCTTCGGTTTTTCCGCCCACGGCTTCGAACTGGGGCCGATCGTGGGCCAACTGCTGAGCGAGCTGGTGACGCAGGGCGCGGCCAGCTTGCCCATCGAACCCTTCAGCATCGGGCGCTTCGCGCGCGCCGGTCATCCTTCCGGTCCGCAGAGACCGCATTCACTCTCAGGAGCAGTACGGCATGAATGACATCGTGCGCATGGATTCCAACGCCAAACTCAGCCGCATCGTGATCCACGGCGACACCGTGTACGTGGCGGGCGTGACCTCCCGCGACGAGGGCGGCATCGAGGCGCAGACGCGCGACGTGCTGGCCAAGATCGACACCTATCTGGCGCAGGCCGGCACCGACAAGTCGCGCATGCTGCAGGTGCAGATCTGGCTGAAGGACATCGACCGCGACTTCGATGGCATGAACGCGGTGTGGGCCGAGTGGGCGCCCAAGGACGCGATGCCCACGCGCGCCACGTGCGAGGCCAAGCTGGCCGCGCCCGACCTGCTGGTGGAGATCATCGTGACGGCGGCCCGCAAGCCGGCCTGACCGTTCCGTTTCGCCTGGGCGCCTGCCGGGCCAGGCCGGGCCGCCCCGGCGGATGGCCTGACACGCCGCCCTTCGGGGCGGCGTTTGCACTTGTGATGCCGGGAACATAAAAAACTTATCTTCTGAACCTGCCCAAGCGTACTTGTACCGGTGCAGTCACGCGGCCAGAATGGCCTTGGCCGTCCGGGTTGCCCATGCCGCCCGGACGGCACACCCATACCTACAAATCCGGAGACAACCATGTTCACCCTGCCGCCGCGGCCCCTGCTGGGCCGGCTCGCCCTCGCCTCCTGTACGCTGGCACTCATGCTGGGCGCCGCCACGCAGGCGAGCGCCCAGGACGCCTTTCCTGAACGTCCCCTGCGCCTGGTGGTGGGCTTTGCACCGGGCGGCGGCGCCGACGTGGTGGCCCGCCTGATCGGTGCCCGCGCCTCGCGGGCGCTGGGCCAGCAGGTCGTGGTCGAGAACCGCCCCGGCGCCACCGGCACCATCGCGGCCGACAACGTGGCGCGTTCCAAGCCGGACGGCTACTCGCTGTTCCTGGGCTCGCAATCGACCATGCTGGTGGCGCCCTCGCTGTATCCGCAACTGCCCTTCAGTCCGTCCAAGGATTTCACGCCGGTCACGATGATGGTGTCGATGCCGCTGGTGCTGGTGGTCAATCCCAGGCTGGTGCGGGCCAAGACCGTGGCCGAGCTGGACGCGCAGATCCGCGAGTCGGGCGATGGCGGCACCACCTATGCCTCGTCCGGCCAGGGCGGTCCGCAGCACATCGCGGGCGAGCTGTATTCGCACCGCCTGAAGACGCCCGTGACGCACGTGCCGTACAAGGGCGAGGCGCCCGCCATCACCGACGTGCTGGGCGGCCAGGTGCCCTTCATGTTCGCCAACCTGCCCGTGGCCATGCCCTACGTGAAGTCGGGCCAGTTGCGCGCGCTGGCGGTGACCAGCCTGAAACGCGATCCCAAGGCCGGCGACCTGCCGACCATGGCCGAGTCGGGCTACGGCGGCTTCGAGGTGCTGACGTGGTACGGCATCTTCGCGCCGGCCGGCACGCCCAGGCCCGTCGTCGACAAGCTGTACGGCGCCGTGCAGACCTCGCTGCAGGACAACGCCACGCGCGACAAGCTGGCCGAGCAGGGCTTTACCGTGGTCGGCAGCGATCCGGACAAGTTCTCGTCCTTCATCGAGCAGGAAGTGCCGCGCTGGGCAACGACCATCCGCGACCTGGGTATTCGTCCCGAGTGATCCCTGCCGCCTTGCGTGCAGGCGCTTGCATCCGGCACGCAAGGCTTTCTCCGTATCGAACAGGCCGTCATCATCATGATCGATCAATCCGCAAAACGGGCCAGCGGCCCCATCATCCGCCTGCATCCGTCCGACAACATCGTGGTGGCGCGCGTGCCCGTGGGCATCGGCACCGACGTGCCCGGCGAGGGCTTCACCTCGCGCAGCCAGGTGCCGGCGGGCCACAAGATCGCGGCGCGCGATCTGCGCCAGGGCGAACCCATCCTGAAATACAACGTCTGTATCGGCTTTGCCGCCAGCGACATCCCGGCCGGCACCTACGTGCACTCGCACAACACCGAGTTCCGCGAGTTCGACCGCGACTACGCGCATGGCCGCGACTACGTGCCCACGGCCCTGCTGCCCGAGGCCGAGCAGGCCACGTTCCAGGGCATCGTGCGCGCCAATGGCCAGGTGGGCACGCGCAACTACGTGGGCATCCTGTCGACGGTGAACTGTTCGGCCACGGTGGTGCACCGCATCGCCGAAGCCTTCACGCCCGAGGTGATGAAGCAGTTTCCCAACGTGGACGGCGTGGTGGCGCTGAGCCACGGCCTGGGCTGCGGCATGGAGATGTCCGGCGAGCCGATGGACCTGCTGCGCCGGACCATCGGCGGCTATGCCTGCCATGCGAACTTCGCGGGCGTGCTGATCGTGGGCCTGGGCTGCGAGCGCAACCAGCTGGATGCGTTGCTGAAGGACCAGGGCCTGCAGGCCGGTGAGCGCATCCGCACGTTCGTGATGCAGGAAACCGGAGGCACCCGCAAGACCATCGAGGCGGGGGTGGCGGCGGTGCGTGAATTGCTGCCGGCCGCCAACGACGTGCGGCGCGAGACGGTGTCCGCGCGGCATCTGAAGATCGGCCTGCAATGCGGCGGATCGGACGGGTTTTCGTCGATCACCGCGAACCCCGCGTTGGGGGCGGCGATGGACATCCTGGTGCGCCATGGCGGCACGGCCATCCTGTCCGAAACGCCGGAGATCTACGGCGTCGAGCACACGCTGACCTCGCGCGCGCAAAGCCGTGAAGTGGGCGAGAAGCTGGTCAGCCGCATCCGCTGGTGGAAGGACGAGTATTCGCCGGGCCGCGACGTGCAGATCAACGGCAAGGTCAGTCCGGGCAACCAGATGGGCGGCCTGGCGAACATTTTCGAGAAGTCGCTGGGGTCGTCGATGAAGGGCGGCACGACGGGACTGATGGAGGTCTACCGCTACGCCGAGCCGGTGCGCCAGGCCGGTTTCGTGTTCATGGATACGCCGGGGTTCGATCCGGTGTCGGCCACGGGGCAGATCGCGGGCGGGGCGAACCTCATCTGCTTCACCACGGGACGGGGATCGATGTTCGGCGCCAAGCCGGTGCCGTCGATCAAGCTGGCAACCAACACGCCGATGTACGAGCGGCTGACCGAGGACATGGACGTGAACTGCGGGCAGGTGCTGGATGGCACGGCGACCATGGCGGAGATGGGGCAGCAGGTGTTCGAAGAGATCCTGCGGGTGGCGTCAGGCGGGACGACGCGCAGCGAAGAGCTGGGCTTGGGGGATCATGAGTTCGTGCCTTGGAATATCGGGGTGACCAGCTGATTGGCTGGCGGCGAGGCGTGTTCTTCTGACGCCACAGGCGCACCTGCGAAGTCTCGTCCTCGCGCTTTCGCGCTGCGGGCGCGACTTCTCCGGTACGCCTGCGGCTTGCAGTTGCGCAATTCGACGGCGATGCCGACCTGCTTCTTGGCATCGTTAATAGTGTTTCATGCACCGATTGGGTACGCGTGCAACCCAGTCAAAGGCTAGGCCCGAATGGAGTCTGGCCTGATATGACAAAGCCCGATCCAGCTTGAGCGCTGGATCGGGCTTCTTGTCTTGCCGCGTGGGCGTTATGCCGCCAGCGACTTCGCGTTGGGCATGCTGAAGCCCGATTTCTCCAGCTCGGCGCACAGGGCGTCCGCCTGGCTCTTTTCCAGTTCGACCAGCGGCGCGCGCACGTGGCGCCAATCGGCATCGCCCGATTGCCACGCGATGGCGGCCTTCATGGCGGGGATCATGGGATAGCGCTGGAAGATGGCGCGCGTGGTGTCCAGGCCGGCCTGGCGCTGGTCGGCATCGGCGTCCTGCCAGTGCTTGAACAGGTCCACGATGGGGCCGGGATTGACGTTGCCGGTGGCGGTGATGCAGCCCGCGCCGCCGCCGCGCAGCGTGCGCAGCAGGAACACTTCGCTGCCCGCGAACACCTGGAAGCCGCGCGGGGCGTGGCGCTCCAGCATGGCCGAGGTGTTGGCCCAGTCGCCCGAGCTGTCCTTCACGCCGGCCACGATGCCGGGATAGCGGTCGAGCAGGCGGTCGATCAGGTCCAGGCTGATGGGCACCTGGGCCACCGGGGGGATGTGATAAAGGAAGATGCGCAGGCGCTCGTCGGCCACGCCTTCGATCAGGCCCGCGAAGTAGCGGAACAGGCCTTCGTCGCTGACGCCCTTGTAGTAGAACGGCGGCAGCACCAGCACGCCGGCGCAACCGGCCTGCACCGCGGTGCGGGTGAGTTCGATGGCGTCGGGCAGCGCGCAGGCGCCGGTGCCGGGCATCAGCGCCGAGGGTTCGACGCCCGCTTCGAGCAACGCGGCCAGCAGCTTCTGCTTCTCGCCGACGGCAAGGGAGTTGGCTTCGGAGTTGGTGCCGAACACCGCCAGGCCCACGTCCTGTCCGCGCAGCCAGCGGCAATGCTTGACGAAGCGTTCGGTGCTGGGGCGGCCCTGGGCGTCGAACGGGGTGAGGACCGGCGAGAAGACGCCGGAAAGACCTGCGGAATGGGGCATTGCGACAGTCTCCATGACAATGACGGCGGCGCGGGGCCGCTGCAGACTTCGATTCTGGCACCATGTGTGCTTGCGCGAAAAGCTGTTTGTACAGCTTTCAGAACATAGGATTATTGGTGTCTCGTTGCGCTGCAACGAGAATGCCGGACAGGTGAGCCGGCCAGGCGTGCGTGCCGGGCCGGCGTATTCACCGGTTCGCGCACCAGGAGGAAGACATCCATGGACACACAGTTCCTGCAGAGTTTTGTGTCGGTGGTCGAGGCAGGCTCGCTGGCCGAGGCCGCGCGCCGGCTCGATCTGACGCCCGCGGCCATCGCGGCGCGCGTGCGCGCGCTGGAGCAGGATCTGGGCACGCCGCTGCTGCGTCGCGCCGGGCGTCACGTAAAGCCTACCGAGGCGGGTTTGCGCATGCTGGAACGCGCGCGCCTGGTGCTGCGTGACGTGCGCGACCTGCGGGCCAGCGCCAGTGACGACGCGCCGCTGGGCGAATTGCGCGTGGGGGTGTCGGTGTCGGCGCTGACCGGCGTGATGCCGCCCGTGCTCACGCGGCTGTATCGCCGCTATCCCTCACTGAGCGTGTATGTGGAACCAGGCACGTCCAGTCACCTGTATCACCGTACTGTCGGTGGACACGTGGACGTGGCTTTTATCGTGCAACCGCAGTTCGCGTTGCCCAAGGGGTATGGATGGCGCACGATCGTCGAAGAACCCTTGGTGGTACTGGCGCATCCCGACGTCGCCACCAACGACGCGCATCAGTTGATGTCGCAGCAACCCTTCATCCGCTATGATCGCGCGGCGTGGGGCGGGCGCATGGCTGATCGCTACCTGCGCCAGCACGGCATCCGGCCGCATGAACGCCTGGAGATCGATGGGTTGATGGCCATCGCCAGCATGGTGCGCGAAGGGCTGGGCGTGTCGTTGGTGCCGGATTGGGCGCCGGACTGGCTGGACAGCATCGGCATCGCGCGCGTGCCGTTGCCCGATACGGCGCCGGTGCGCCGCATGGGGGTGATCTGGGCCACGCAGACGCCGCATGCGACGCTGTCGGAGGCCTTCGTGGAAGCGACCGAGGCGGCGATGAGCGATGCGGGGGCGCATGCGCCGGGAGATATACAGGCGCCTTCGCATCAAAAATGAGTGAATTTCGAGTTTTCATCGAATTTCATCCCTAGAATGAGAAAAATTCGATAACGCTGAAAAAATTTCGAGTCCTTCATGCAAACCGTGGGCTATGCACAGCTGATTGAGCGTCTCGGGCTTCGTGTGCGTCCGTTGATAAAGCGTGCCTTCATCAGTGGATCAGTCAACCGACGAATGGGCACGGCTGATCAAATCGTCTTTCCACGTGGTGTTGCCATTGAGGACTCAATAGCGGGGCATCTGGACTTCGCCTTGCGTCATGAGGGCGTGAATCTCGAAGTCGTCGACGCGTTGTTCACGCAATGGCGCGAACCTGCGCAATTGGCTGATCGCTTACGGGATTCGCCGAACAGTGCGACCTTGAGAAAGGCATGTCATTTGTGGGAGTGGTTGACCGGGAATGCCATGGTCATTGAGGCTTCCCCCACAGCAGGGTATGTCGCGCTTTTTCCCGAGGATGATTACGTCACGGCGCAGCAACCCATGCGGGACCGAAAATTCCGCGTGAACAACAATGGGCTTCGTGTATCTGCATCCGTTTCTGGATGGCAATGGTCGGCTACACCGCTTCTTCATTCATCACGTGCTGGCGAATTCCGGGTTGTTGCCTGGCGCCACCGTGGTGCCCGTCTCAGCGGTAATCCAGAAGCACATTCCTGACTATTTGGGCGTTTTGCAAGGCTTCTCGCAGCCAGTGACCCGGTTGTGGGATTACGTTCGGGCCGAGCCTGACCCGATCATCCGCGCCCATCCCGGAAGCAGTGCTTACCGCTTCTTTGATGCGAGCCGTGAAGTGGCGTTTCTTCACCGCATGATCCGGCACGCCGTGGAAGAGGAGATTCCCAGCGAATTGGCTTGGCTGGCTGGATACGACCAGGCTTTCGCGCAGTTGGATCAGGAATTCGATCTTCCTCGGAAAGATCTGTCCGCGCTCATCCGGATGGCGCAATCGCATCATGGACGATTGTCCGGCCATCGGCGCAAGCAATACAGCCATCTTCCCGCTAACGTCATGGATCGGATCGAACTCGTTGTGCAGCAGGCTTTTGGTCACTCAGTGATCAACGACGCCACCGATGATGATCAAAAATGAGTTTTTTCTGGGAGAAATTAGAGAAAACTGCAAAAAATGAGTTTTTTTCGAATCTCGTGAGTTTTTCTCGAAGATTTCCCGGTCATCCACGCCTGTCTGGTGGATGTCAGGGCCGCCCCATACGGTAATCCACCGACCCCGGCCGTCCTTCCAGATGCAGCGTCGCCGTGGCCGGCGGGGTCTCGGCAATCAGCTTGCCCCCACGCCACACCTTCAAACGCGTCGCGCCCAGGCGCACCGCTTCGACCGGATCGCCGGCCTGCAGCAGCACCATGTCCGCGCGCTTGCCCACTTCCAGGCCCGTTTCATCCAGGCCCAGGATGGCCGCGGGCGTGGACGTCACCGCCTGGAAACAGGCGTGCATGGCATCGCGGCCCGTCATCTGCGCCACGTGCAGGCCCATGTGCGCGACTTCCAGCATGTCGCCCGAGCCCAGGCTGTACCAGGGGTCCATCACGCAATCGTGGCCGAACGCCACCGGCACGCCGGCCGCCAGCAGTTCGGGCACGCGCGTCATGCCGCGGCGCTTGGGATAGGTGTCGTGGCGGCCCTGGATGGTGATGTTGATCAGCGGATTGGCGATGGCGGCGACGCCTGCCTCGCGGATCAGCGGGATCAGCTTGGACACATAGTAGTTGTCCATCGAGTGCATGGACGTCAGGTGCGAGCCGGTGACGCGGCCTTGCAGTCCCAGGCGCTGCGCCTGATAGGCCAGCGACTCGATGTGGCGCGACAGGGGATCGTCGGTTTCGTCGCAGTGCATGTCCACGCGCAGGCCGCGTTCGGCGGCCAGTTCGCACAGGATGCGCACGGACTCGGCGCCGTCGGCCATGGTGCGCTCGAAATGCGGGATGCCCCCCACCACGTCCACGCCCATGTCCAGCGCGCGCTTCAGGTTCTGCAGCGCGCCCGGCGAACGCAGCACGCCGTCCTGCGGGAAGGCGACCAGTTGCAGGTCGAGGTAGGGCTTGACGCGTTCGCGCACGTGCAGCAGCGCTTCCGTGGCCAGCAGGCGCGGATCGCACACGTCCACGTGCGAGCGGATGGCCAGCAGGCCCCGGCCCACGGCCCAGTCGCAGTAGGCCAGCGCGCGCTCGACCAGGGCTTCCTGGGTCAGCAGCGGCTTGAGTTCGCCCCACAGCGCGATGCCTTCGAGCAGCGTGCCCGACTGGTTGACGCGCGGCATGCCGTACGACAGCGTCGAGTCCATGTGGAAGTGCGCGTCGACGAAGGGCTGCGACAGCAGTTGGCCGGCGGCGTCAACGGTCTGGCCAGCAGGGCCTTGCAAGGCAGGCTCGATGGCGGCGATGCGGCCATCGACGACACCGACGTCCACGGGACCGCGCCCGTCGGGCAACGTGCAGCGGGTAATGAGCAGGTCAAACATGAAGCGGCACCTCGAGGATCAGCGTTCGCCCTTGCGATAGGGCTTCATCAGCGCCTGCGGGTAGGCGGCGCGGCGCGCCATCACCACCAGGGCGAGGATGGAAAGAATATAAGGCAGCATCAGGTACACCTGATACGGCAGTTCGGGCAGGCCCGGCAGCGACGTGGCGCCCTGCTGCAGGCGCAGCTGCAGCGCGTCGAAGAAGGCGAACACCAGCGCGCCCAGCAGCGCCTTGCCGGGCCGCCACGAGGCGAACACCACCAGCGCCACGCAGATCCAGCCGCGGCCGTTGACCATGTTGAAGAAGAAGGCGTTGAAGGCGGCCAGCGTCAGGAAGCTGCCGGCCAGGCCCATCAGCGCCGAGCCCGCCACGATGGCGCCGGTGCGCAGCTTCGTCACCGACAGGCCCTGGCCTTCGGCGGCGGCGGGGTTCTCGCCCACCATGCGGATGGCCAGGCCCAGCGGCGTGCGGTTCAGCCCCCACGCCACCAGCGGCACGGCGGCCAGCGCGATCAGCGTCATCGGCGTCTGGCCGGCCAGCGTGGGGCCGACCAGCGGGATGTCCGCCAGGAACTTCATCTCGGCGAAGGGCTGGATGGTGGGCGGCGTGTTCACGCTGGGAAACGTGACGCGATAGGCGAAGTAGCTCAGGCTGGTGGCCAGCATGGTGACGCCCAGGCCCGATACGTGCTGCGACAGTCCCAGGCCCACGGTCAGGCCCGCGTGCAGCAGGCCGAACACGGCGCCCGCGGCGGCGGCGGCCAGCAGGCCCACGTACAGCGGCGCGCCCAGGTACACCACCAGCCAGCCGCTGAAGGCGCCGGCCACCATGATGCCCTCGATGCCCAGGTTCAGCACGCCGGCGCGTTCGCACAGCAACACGCCCAGCGTGCCCAGGATCAGCGGCGTGGCCAGCCGCAGCACGGCCACCCAGAATGCCGCGGAGCCCAGCAGGTCTATCCATTCCATCTCGGTTTCCTCAGCGTACGCGGCGCACGCGGTACTGCGCGAACAGCGTCGCCACCAGCATGGCCAGCAGCGCGACGGCGACGATGACGTCGGCGATGTAGTTGGGCACGGCCACGGCGCGGCTCATGCTGTCCGCGCCCACCAGCATGCCGGCCACGAAGATGCTGGCCGCCACCACGCCGATGGGATGCAGGCCCGCCAGCATGGCCACCACCACGCCCGTGTAGCCGTAGCCCGGCGACATATCCAGCGTGACGTAGCCGGTGCGGCCCGCGACCTCGATGGCGCCCGCCAGGCCGGCCAGCGCGCCCGACAGCATGGCGGTGCACAGCATCACGCGCTGCACCGGCAGGCCCAGGAAGCGCGAGGCGTGCGCGTTGGCGCCCACCGACCGCATGTGGAAGCCGAACACGGTGTAGCGGTTGACCAGCCACAGGCCCACGGCCAGGCCGACGGCCCACAACAGGCCGGTATGCGCGCGCGTGCGCTCGATCAGCTTGCCCAGTTCCAGGCTGCCGTCCAGCGCGACCGATTGCGGCCAGCCCATCGCCATGGGGTCTTTCATCGGGCCGTCCAGCATCATCGACACGAACAGCAGCACGATGAAGTTGCCCAGCAGCGTGGTCACCACCTCATCGACGCCGAAGCGCGATTTCAGCAGCGCGGGAATCAGCAGCAGGAGGGCGCCGGCCAGCGCGGCCGCGGCCATCATGCCGGCGAACAGCACGGGCGTGGGCAGGTCGAAGGCGGCGCCGCCATGCATGCCGCCCACCGCCACGGCCGCCAGCGCGCCCATGTAGAGCTGGCCTTCGGCGCCGATGTTGAACAGCCGCGCGCGGAACGCCACGGCGCAGGCCAGGCCGGTCAGCATCAGCGGCGTGGCGCGCGTCAGGGTCTCGGACAGCGCGAAGCGCGAGCCGAAGGCGCCGTCGAACAGCAGCGTATAGGTCTGGCCGACGGGCGCGCCGGCCCAGGCGACCAGCAGCATGCCCACCAGCAGGGTGCAGGCCACGGCGGCCAGCGGCGCGATGGCCTGCGCCAGCCGGCTCGGGTCGGCGCGGCGTTCCAGGGTCCACTTCATCATTGCAGGGTGTTTTCCTTCGAGGGCGCGCCCGTCATGGCCAGGCCGACCGTGGCCGGCGTCCATTGCGACGTGGGCCGTACGTCCACCAGCTTGCCGCCGCACAGCACCGCGATACGGTCGGCCAGCGCGAATATCTCTTCCAGGTCTTCGGAGACCAGCAGAATGCCGGCGCCGCGCGTGCGTGCGGCCAGCAACTGCTCGCGCACGTACGCGACCGCGCCGATGTCCAGGCCCCAGGTGGGCTGGTCGGCGACGATGAAGCGCGGCTCGCGCAGCAGCGCGCGGCCCAGCACCAGCTTCTGCATGTTGCCGCCCGACAGGCTGCGCGTGCGCACGTCCAGCGAGGCGGCGCGCACGTCGAAGCGCCTGGCCAGGGCCTGGGCATGCTGGCGGCCGGCGCGCGCGCGCACCAGGCCCCAGCGGGCGTAGCGCGGATCGTGCAGGTCTTCGACGATGGCGTTTTCCCACACGGGGTTGTCGCCGATCACGCCTTCATGGTGGCGGTCTTCGGGGATGCGGCCCACACCCGCGACCGTCCAGCCCGCTGGCGACGACGGCGCCAGCGCGTGCTCCGCGCCCAGCCGGATGGTGCCCTCCGACGGTTGGCGCAGGCCGGTCAGCAGCGACACCAGCGCCTGCTGGCCGTTGCCGGCCACGCCCGCCACGGCGACGATCTCGTGCGCGTGGATGGTCAGGTCCAGCGGATGCAGCAGCGGCACGGCATCGCGCGATTCGCGCACGCCGACCTGCGACAGCGTGATCACGGGGGCGGCCTGCTGCGACGGCGTGGCGCCCTCGGCGCGCGGCAGCACGACCTTGCGGCCCACCATCAGCTCGGCCAGTTCGGCCGCGTTGGTGTCGGCGGTATCGCGCTGGGCCACCAGCTTGCCCTGGCGCAGCACGGCCACGCGCTGCGACACGGCCATCACCTCGTCCAGCTTGTGCGAGATGAAGATGACGGCCAGGCCTTGCGCCACGAACTCGCGCAGCGTGGCGAACAGCGCCTGCGATTCCTGCGGCGTGAGCACCGCGGTGGGTTCGTCGAGGATGAGGACGCGCGCGCCGCGGTACAGGGCCTTCAGGATCTCGACGCGCTGCTTTTCGCCCACCGACAGCGTGCCGACGCGCGCATCCGGCGACACCGACAGGCCGAAGCGCGAGCCCAGCTCGGCCAGCCGCGCGCGCGCCTGGCGCCGGGCCGAGGCCAGGCGCCACAGCGGCTCGGTGCCGACCATCACGTTGTCCAGCACCGTCATGTTGTCGGCCAGCGTGAAGTGCTGGTGCACCATGCCGACGCCCGCGGCCAGCGCCGCGTCGGGCCGGCCCGGCGGCAGGGGCTGGCCGAAGACTTCGATACTGCCCGCGTCGGCCACGTAATGGCCGAACAGGATGGAAACCAGCGTGGATTTGCCCGCGCCGTTCTCGCCCAGCAGGGCCAGCACCTGGCCCGGCGCCAGCGTCAGCGACACGTCGTCGTTGGCGGTCAGGCTGCCGAAGCGCTTGGTGATGCCCGTCAGGCGCAGCGCGGCGGACGGCTGCGTCATTTGGCGGTCGACTTGGGTTCGCTGTCCACGACCTTGACCGTGAAGCTGCCGTCCAGGATGGCCTTCTGCCTGGCGGCCACCTTGGCCATCAGGTCAGCGGGCACCTTGCCTTCGAACGTGCCCAGCGGCGCCAGTTCGGAGCCCTTGAACTTCATCAGCGAGTACTGGCCATAGTCTTCGGCCTTGAACGTGCCGGCCTTCACCTGGGAGAGCGCCTGCGTGATGGTGGGCTCCATGTTCCACAGGGCCGAGGCCACGACGGTTTCCGGATACTGCTGCTGCGTGTTGACCACGTTGCCGATGGCCAGCTTGCCGCGCTCCTTCGCGGCATCCGACACCCCGAAGCGCTCGGCGTACAGCACGTCGGCGCCCTTGTCGATCATGGCGAAGGCGGCTTCCTTGGCCTTCGGGGGATCGAACCACGAACCGATGAAGCTGACGGTGAACTCGACCTGCGGATCGATTTCCTTGGCGCCGGCCATGAAGGCCTGCATCAGGCGGTTGACCTCGGGGATGGGATAGCCGCCCACCAGGCCGATGCGATGCGACTTGGTCATGCCGCCGGCGATCATGCCGGTGAGATATGCCGGTTCCTGGATGTAGTTGTCGAACACCGAGAAGTTGGGCGCCTGCGGCTTGCCCGACGAGCCCATCAGGAAGGCCGTGCCGGGGTAGTCCCTGGCGACCTTGCGCGCGGCGGATTCGACGGCGAAGGCTTCGCCCACGATGAACTTGTTCCCCTGCTCGGCGTACTGGCGCACCACGCGCTCGTAGTCGGCGTTGCTGACGTTCTCGGAGAAGGAATAGTCGATCTCGCCGCGCTCCTTGGCCGCGTTCAGCGCCTTGTGGATACGGGACACCCACTGCTGCTCGACCGGCACGGTGTAGACCGCGGCCACCTTCACTTTGGCCGGCGCCGCCTGCGCGTGTACGGCGGATGCCGTCAGGGCGAGACCGGCGGCCAGGCCCAGTTTGAGCAGGGCGCGGCGGGCGGATCCGGACGCGGAAAAGGAGAACCGGGAAGTCATGGAAGGGGGCTCCGAGAAGGGACGTTCAATGGGAAAGCGGGCGCATGGCCCGTTCCGATGAAAAGCAAGTTGCATGCCATCGGCGGGGCGCCGCCCGCCCGCGGGGAATGCCGCGATGCGGGGCCGGGCGCACCGCGGCGGGGAATGATACGCCTGTCCATGCCCCATCGTCAGGCGGTTCCGCACCAATAAGGTGCGTGTGCTGGTGCATGTGGCGCGCCGTACCCGTTCCCATACCAAGGGCTTATGTCCCGCAGGCCGGGGCGGGGCCTAGAATGCGAGTCCATTCCAAACGCCACTTTTTCCGCGCATGCCAGACATCCAAACCCTGCTGCAGCACTACGGCGGCTGGCTGGTCTTCTTCAACGTGCTGGCCGAACAGGCCGGCCTGCCCATTCCCGCCTTTCCCATGCTGGTGGCCGCCGGCGCGCTGGCCAAGGGCGTGAGCGGCTGGATCGCGGCGTGGCTGCTGGCGACGCTGGCCTGCGTGCTGGCCGACAGCGCGTGGTACATGGCCGGACAGCGTTATGGCGGCCGCCTGCTGGGCCTGGCGTGCAAGGTGTCGCTGTCGCAGGATTCCTGCATCCGCACCTCGCAGAAGCTGTATCTGCGCGTGGGCGTGCGCTCGTTGCTGGTGGCGAAGTTCCTGCCGGGCGCGGGGGCGCTGTCCACCATCATGGCCGGGCTGACCGGCACGCCCTTCCGGCGGTTCCTGGCCTACGACCTGGCCGGTTCCATGCTCTGGGCGGGCCTGGGCGTGGCGGCCGGCGCGCTGTTCAAGGACGTGATCAGCGACATCCTGGACGTGCTGGACCGCTATGGCCTGTACGGCCTGCTGCTGCTCGGCCTGGCGCTGGCGCTGTACGTGGCCGTGCGCGCGCTGCGGCGGCTGTTGCTGGTGCACACGCTGAAACGCGTGCCGCGCCTGTCCGCCCACGAATTGCTGCGCTGGCAGGCCGAAGGCCGCACGCCCGTGGTCATCGACGTGCGGGCCGGCCTGTCGGACAAGATGCCGCGCATTCCCGGCGCCCTGCTGGCCGACACCAACGTGCGGCTGGCCGATCTGCCCCTGGACGAGGTCCCCGGCCAGATCGTGGTCTATTGCTCGTGCCCCAACGAGATCTCTGCCGCCCGCCTGGCCGCGCGGCTGCATGCCGCGGGTTTCACCCATATCTGGGCGCTGGCCGGCGGCTACGAGGCGTGGGAACGTGCGGCCCGTGAGAATCCGGAGATGGCGCCCGCCGCTTACGGCGCATAATGACGGGCGCGGCCCGGCAGGCGGCCGCGTCATCTCGGAGAATGCAATGCGGATGTTGGTCTTGGGCGCCGGCGGCACCGGTGGATACTTCGGCGGACGCGCGGCGGAAGCTGGCGTGGACGTGACCTTCCTGGTGCGCGAGGCGCGCGCCGGGAAACTGCGCCGCGACGGCCTGCGCATCAAGAGCCCGCTGGGCGACGCCACGCTGGCCCCGCAACTGGCCGTGGCCGGCGACGTGGGCGGCCCCTACGACGTGGTGATGCTCAGCTGCAAGGCCTATGACCTGTACAGCGCCATCGAGGCGATCCGTCCCGCCGTGGGCGAGAACACCGTCGTGCTGCCCATCCTGAACGGCATGCGCCAGTACGAGGCGCTGGATGCGGCGTTCGGCGCGCACCGCGTGCTGGGGGGCCTGTGCCAGATCGTGGCCACCATGGGCCCCGAAGGCGAGGTCGTGCACATGGGCAAGCATGCCAACCTGGTCTATGGCGAACGCGCGGGCGAAGCGCGCAGCGCGCGCTGCGTGGCCATCGAGCAGGCGCTGGCCGGCGTCAACTACACGCACCGCCTCAGCGACGACATCTACCAGGACATCTGGGAGAAATACGTCGGGCTGACCACGCTGGCCGCCGCGACCTGCCTGATGCGCGGCACGATCGGCCAGATCGTGTCGTCCGACGGCGGCGAGGCCTTCATGCGCGCCCTGTTGCGCGAAAGCCAGGCCGTGTCGGCCGCCAACGGCCATCCCGTGCGCCCCGAAGCCGATGCGGCCGCGCTGAAGTCGCAGACCGATCCGGCGTCGTCGCTCACCGCCTCGATGTTCCGCGACCTGAGCCAGGGCGGCCGTGTCGAGGGCGATCACCTGGTCGGCGACATGGTCCGCCGCGCCGACGTGGCGGGCGTGGACGTGCCGTATCTGCGCGTGGCCAACATCCACCTGCAGGTCTACCAGGCGCGCCGCGCCGCCGCGCAATCGGTAACGCCATGACGCGTATCTATCTGGCCGGCTTCGACGTGTTCCTGGCCGATGCCGTGGCGCATGGCGAACGCCTGAAGGCGCTATGCCGCCAGCATGGCCACCAAGGCCTGTTTCCCCTGGACAACGCCGCGCCCGCCGGCATGACGGGCCGCGCGCTGGCCGAATGGATCTATCGCCAGAACACGGCGCTGATACGCCAGGCCGACGTGGTCATGGCCAACCTGGCTCCGTTCCGCGGCGCCGAACCCGATTCCGGCACGGCATTCGAGGTGGGGTATGCCGTGGCGCTGGGCAAGCCGGTGTGGGGCTACACCGACCAGGCCGAGCCCCTGCTCAAGCAGGTGGGCGTGGGCGCCGACCCCGCGGATCCGGCGCGCACGGTGGACGCACAGGGCTATACCGTCGAGGACTTCGGCCTGAACATGAACCTGATGCTGGCGTGCAGCGCCCGCATCGTGGTGGGCGACGCGGCCCAATGCCTGCGTGAGATGGCCCGCTCGCGATGAACGCCCATGGCGTCCGCCGGCCGGCGTCGTTTAAAGAAACGCAAAGTCCGCGGTTTTTCACACGAAAAACGCTCACGCAGGGCTAGGATTCGATAGAACGGCGTTGTACACAGCGTCCATAGGAGGCTGTGGCAGTTGGGGACGAGCATGAAGATACCAGGGTATATCGCGGATGCCCGCACGGCTGCCCGCAACAGGCAACTGTCGCTGTACATGCCTGTGGATTTCATTGACGAACTCGCGGCGGCCGAATCGATCGACGAGATATTGCAGGTCGTCGCCAGGTGGTTCAGGCAGATGTTCGATGCGGACCGGGTGTCCATCGCCTTGCCTTCCGACACCGCCCATCTGCGCCTGGTCGCCCTGGAGGACAAGCGGGCCATCGACATCGATACGCTGATCCCGATAAAGGGCACGATGGTCGGCCGGGTTTTCCGCAAGGCGCATGCCGAAATCTGCAATGGTCTTGCCTCCTCGACAGACCGGGATTGCCTGATTCTGGCGTCCAGCGGGCTGGGATCGTGCCTGGATGCGCCGCTGACCAGCGGCAGCCATTGTTACGGCACGCTCAATGTCGCGCGCCGGCGACCGGACGCCTTCTGCGCACAGGACCAGCGCAAGCTCGAAGTCCTGGCGATGTGGATCGCGACCCTGGTGCGCGTCCATCGCCAGGTCGAGAGACTGACGCACATCTCCGAGACGGACCCGCTTACCCGGATCATGAACCGGCGGGCGTTCACCGACCGTTTCCGGATGCGATGCCGGGACTGGAGCCGGCGCAAGGCGACGCTGGGGTTCGCCGTCATCGACATCGATCACTTCAAGCGCATCAACGATACCCACGGCCACGACGTCGGAGACCTGGTGCTGGTCTCTCTCGGCAAGATGCTCAGCGAGTTCTTCCGGGAAGGGGACCTGGTGGCGCGCTTCGGGGGAGAAGAGTTCTGCGTCCTGATGCAGGACGTCAACGAGGCGAACCTGCTGGCGGCGCTCGAGCGCTTCCGGGTCGCCCTGGGCGCCGCCCGCATCAGGCATCTTCAGGGGGAACTGTCCATCACCGCCAGCATAGGCGCGGTGCTCGTGCTGAAGCCGGAGATCGGCCTGGACAAGATATTCATCAGCGCGGACGCGGCCCTGTACGAAGCCAAGGGCGCCGGGCGCAACCGCGTGCAGCTTGCGGCGGCAATGGACTGAACCTTGGCGGGCCGCCCGTCCGTGCCATGCAATCAGCAGGGAATGACCGGAATCGCGCGCCTGCGCCCTTGCCGGCGCGCGTTCGCGATCAGGCCGCCGCGGTTTCGGCGGCCCGCGTATTGTCGGCCGCCTCGGCGCGCGCGCGCAGATGGCCGGCCAGTTCGGCGATGTGCAGCGCCACCAGGCCGTGCATGGCCGCATAGCGTTCCAGCGATGCGCCGCGCATCATCGTGCCGTCGGGGTTCATCAGTTCGCACAGCACGCCCGCGGGGCGCAGGCCGGCCAGCCCGGCCAGGTCGACCGACCCTTCGGTATGGCCGCGGCGCGTCAGCACGCCGCCCGGCTGCGCGCGCAACGGGAACACGTGGCCCGGGCTGACCAGGTCGGTGCGCCGTGCCTGCGGCGCGATGGCCGCGCGGATGGTGGTGACGCGGTCGGCCGCCGAGACGCCGGTGCTGACGCCTTCGCGTGCCTCGATGGACACGGTGAAGGCGGTGCCGTGGCGCGCGCCGTTGTGGCTGACCATGGGCGGCAGGCCCAGGTTGTCGAGCGTTTCGCCCGGCAGGCACAGGCATACGATGCCGCTGCCGTCACGGATCAGCTGCGCCATCACGGGCACGGTGAGCCTGTCGGCGGCGACGATCAGGTCGGCTTCGTTCTCGCGGTCGGCGTCGTCCATCAGGATGATGGGACGGCCGATGCGCAGGTGTTGCAAGGCGCGCGCCAGCCGCATGGCGAAGGGCTGCGCGTACAGGGGGGAAACGGCGGGGGAAGCAACGGTAGAGGACATTGAAACGCTCTCGCGAAAAAGTGGCGAAGAACGTTTCAGGGCTGTGGACAGCCGTACGCCATGCGCGGCACGGACGCGGGGCGTCCTTGCCGTGGATGGCGTGCCGGCACATCTTCTTTCATCCGGACTGTGACCGTCGGCCCTGGCATCGCACCAGATCTGCTGACCCCGTGATCGGAAAGACCACGGGCGCTCGCGGGCTCGCCGCATTGCGCGGCATACCGCCGGTGGGGAATTTCGCCCCGCCCTGAAGACGTACTGCGGGCCGCAGGATTGCGACCGTGCGGGAATTGTACGCCTGCCGAGGGCGGGATTGCCGGCGGTTGGATGGATGCCTGCGGGGCGGCTTCGTGCCGGGCACCTGGCGGTGTCAAGCGGCTGCGGGTTGCTTTTTCTTCTTCTTTTCGGGCAGCGCCAGCATGGTGCCGCGGCAGGTGGCCGCCCCGCACAGGCAGCGGTAGCCGTCCTTCAGCTTCTTGGTGATGCGGCCGTCCATGACCAGGCCGTAGTCGTAGAACAGTTCTTCGCCGCGCTTGATGTCGCGCAGCGCCACGATGTAGACGCGCTTGCCGCCGGCGCTCTCCTGCGCCTCGCAGTTGGGGGCGCAGGCGTGGTTGATCCAGCGTGCGTCGTTGCCGTTGTCGCCGCCGTCGATGACCTTGCCCGAGCTGATCGCGAAGAAGAACGTGTGGAACGGATCGTCGGGATTGGTGGGATGCCGGCGATCGGCCTCTTCCGGGGTGATGCGGCGGCCGCCGTATTCGATGATGCGCGTGCCGGCGGGAATCTTGCGGGCGGCGAAGACGCCGTTGCCATGCAGCTTGGAGCTGCGCACGGCGTACCACGGTTTGGCGATGTCGGAGGTCATGGGGGGCGGAGTGCGATGGGCGTAGGCGAGCGCCATTATATCGGCGCGCGTATCGCGCCATTGCCCCGCCACAGGCGTATAGTTCCCGCCATCGATTCGCCGTGCCGCTTTGCTCACATCATGATCGTCCGTCCGCGTCCCTCCGCACTGGGCCTGCTCTTCATCAAGCGCGGATCGATCATTCCCATCATCCTGCCCAAGCTGTTGTGCATCCTGGTGCTGTCCTGTGTGATCGGCTGGGTGCATTCGCGCGGCTGGTTCGATCCGGGCCACCTGAGCGCGGTGCCGTTCTCGCTGTTCGGCCTGGCGCTGTCGGTATTCATGGGTTTTCGCAACAACGTCTGCTATGACCGTTGGTGGGAAGGCCGCCGCCAGTGGGGCGAACTGATCGTGCAGGCGCGCAGCCTGGCGCGCGAGTCCGCCGCGGTGCTGGCGCATCCCGAGCCCGAATTGCAGGCACGCCTGGTGCGCCGCCTGATCGCCTATGCCCACGGCCTGGCCGCGCGCCTGCGGGGCGACGTCGACGTGCTGACCGCCGCGCGGCCCTGGCTGGATACCTCGGATATCGAGAGCTGTACGGGCCGGCGCAACGTGCCGGATGCCCTCTTGCGCGCCATCAACGCCGACCTGGCCGACTGCATGCGCCGTGGCGTGATCAGCGACGTGGTCTATCAAGGCCTGGTGCTGCGCGTGGGCGCCTGCGCGGGCGTGCAGGCCGCCTGCGAGCGTATCCAGAACACGCCGCCGCCGTTCGCCTACTCGTTGCTGCTGCATCGCACGGCCTGGCTGTTCTGCCTGCTGCTGCCGTTCGGGCTGGTGGGGGCGCTGGACCTGCTGACCCCGTTGGCCGTGGTGATCGTGGCCTACACCTTCTTCGGCCTGGACGCCCTGGGCGACGAGCTGGAGGAACCTTTTGGCATGGCCGACAACGACCTGCCCCTGCAGGCCATGGCCCGCACCATCGAGATCGACCTGCTCGACGGCCTGGGCGTGCAGCCCCTGCCCGAACCGCTCAAGCCGGTCGATCACGTGCTGATGTAAACCGGCCTATCCGGCCGGCGGCGGCGCCATCAGCGGCAGCCGCGTCTCTTTCAGGCTGCGCAGCACGAACCCCGACTTGCTGTGCCGGATGCCCGGAATGCGGTAGAGCCGCTCGCGCAGCAGCCGTTCGTAGTCGCGCGTGTCGCGCACCGCGATCCGGATGTAATAGTCGTAGTCGCCCGACACCAGAAAGGCCTCCAGCACTTCCGGAATGTCGGACAGCGCGCGGCCGAATTCATACAGCGTCTCTTCGCTGTGGCTTTCCAGCGTGACGTGCACGATGACGGTGTCCGTGTAGCCAAGCTTGGCCGGGTCGATGTCCACGGTATAGCCGCGGATCACGCCCTCTTTTTCCATGCGCTTGATGCGGTTCCAGCAGGGCGTGGGCGACAGGCCGACCAGGGCGCCGATGTCGTTCAGGCTGGCGCGCGCGTTGTCCTGCAAGGCCTTCAGTATCGCCAGGTCGAATTTGTCCAGAGTCATTTTCTTCATTTCCGACGAATCGAGGAAGAATTTACTGCAGTCTGGCTGCTGGTACAGAAAATAAGATAAAAATTCTTCTCATCTGGCCCTAAGATGGTCAACATGAACGATCGTCTCTCCACTTCCGCCCTTGCCGTCCTGGACGCCACCGAACAGCCCCGCAACGGTGCGCAGATCCTGCTGGACACCCTGATTGCCTGTGGCGTCGACACCGTCTTCGGTTATCCCGGCGGCGCCGTGTTGCCGCTGTACGATGCGCTGCACGCCGAGCCGCGCCTGCGCCACGTGCTGGTGCG
This sequence comes from Bordetella ansorpii, assembly GCF_900078705.1. Lineage (GTDB taxonomy): Bacteria > Pseudomonadota > Gammaproteobacteria > Burkholderiales > Burkholderiaceae_B > Bordetella > Bordetella ansorpii_A. The sequence goes on along the minus strand of NZ_FKIF01000002.1, from coordinate 309,285 downwards.
CCACGAGCAGGCCGCCGTGCATGCGGCCGAAGGCTATGCGCGCAGCACCGGCCGTCCGGGCGTGGTGTTCGTCACGTCGGGTCCCGGCATGGCCAACACCACCTCGGGCCTGCTGGACGCCATGTGCGACTCGATTCCCGTGCTGTGCATCAGCGGCCAGGTGGCCACGTCTGCCATCGGCACCGATGCCTTCCAGGAATGCGATGCGCTGGGTATCTCGCGCTCGGTCACCAAGTGGAATACGCAGGTGCATTGCGCCGGTGAAGTCGCCTCGGTGGTCGCGCGCGCCTTCACATTGACCCGCGAGGGCCGGCCGGGCCCGGTGCTGGTGGACCTGCCCAAGGACGTGCAACTGGCCGTGCCAGAGCCCGGCTGCGCGGACTCGGAGGCCGCCATGCAGCGCCGCGCCGAGGCGCAGTTGCGCGCGCGCCGGCACGTCGGCAAGAATGCCGGCCGCCTGCCGCAGGGCGCGCTGCGCCGCGCGCTGGCGCTGATCGAACAGGCCGAACGTCCCGTGTTCTACGGCGGCGGCGGCCTGGTGAACGCGGGGCCGCAAGCCTGCGCGGCCTTCACCGCCCTGGTGCGCGCCAGCGGCGCGCCCTGCACGCTGACGCTGATGGGCCTGGGCGCCTTTCCGGCCTCCGACCCGCGGTTCGTGGGCATGCTGGGCATGCATGGCACGCTGGAAGCCAACCTGGCCATGCACGAGGCCGACTTGGTGGTATGCGTGGGCGCGCGCTTCGACGACCGCATCACCGGCAAGCTGGCCGAGTTCTGCCCGCACGCGCGCAAGATCCACATCGACATCGATCCCACCTCGATCAACAAGGTGGTGCGGGTGGACGTGGCCCTGGTGGGTGACGCGCTGCCGATGCTGCAGGCGCTGTCGGCCGGCCTGCCGGCCTTGCCCGCCGGCCGGCTGGACGCCTGGTGGCGCCGCATCGAGGCCTGGCGCGCGCGCCGCTGCCTGGATTTCACGCCCAGCGTCAAGGCCATCCTGCCGCAGCACCTGATGCAGCGCCTGAACGCCGCGCTGGAAGGCCGCGACGCCATCGTCTCGACCGACGTGGGCCAGCACCAGATGTGGGCCGCGCAATACCTGCGCTTCGACCTTCCCAACCGCTGGCTGACCTCCGGCGGCGCCGGCACCATGGGCTACGGGGTGCCCGCCGCCATCGGCGCGCAGATCGCGTATCCCGGCCGTACCGTGGCGTGCGTCAGCGGCGATGCGTCGGTACTGATGAACATCCAGGAATTGTCCACCGCCATCCAGCACCGCGCGCCCGTCAAGGTGGTGCTGTGCAACAACGGCTACATGGGCATGGTGCGCCAGTGGCAGGAACTGATCCACGGCGGCCGCTACAGCCACAGCTACAACGAGGCTTTGCCGGATTTCGTGGCGCTGGCCAAGGCGTTCGGCTGGGGCGCCGCGCGCGTCGAGCATCCTTCCGAATTGGATGCCGCGCTGGCGCAATGCCTGGCCTACGACGGTCCGTTCTTCCTGGACGTGGTGGTGCAGGCGCAGGAGAACTGCTTTCCGATGATGCCCGCGGGGCAGGGCCACCATCGCATGATGTTGGCCGAAGGGGTCTGGTACGAGGAGTCCTCGGCCTGAAAAAACGCAGCGCGATGTGAGTCCGATATCGGCCGGGCCTACATCTCGGGCGGGTGTTCGGCCAGCAGGGCCTGCACCCAGTTGGCGATGGACAGCAGGCGGTGGTCGTCGTTGGCGCGCCCAACGGCCTGCAGGCCGACGGGCAAGCCCTGCGGCCCGTGCGCGAAAGGCAGGTGCACGGTGGGCACGCCGGCCAGCGTCCAGCCCCGGCAGAACTGCGGGTCGCCCGTGCCCTGCTCGAAGAAGGGCGCCTCGCCGGCGGCGCTGGGCGCCAGCAGGATGTCGTAGTCGTCGAACCAGGCGTCGGTGCGCGCGCTCAGGCGCGCGGCATGCTGGCGCAGCGTCAGGTAGCGCTCGGTCGAGATGCCGGCGCCGGCATCCAGCACGGCCTGCAGCTTCATGCTGAGCTGCACGCCATGAGTATGGCGCTCGTAGGCCAGCGACATCGAGGCCTCGAAGGACATGATGTCCGCGTGTAGCTGCACCACCATGCAGTCCTCAACGGGCATGGGCATCTCTTGCACGTGCGCGCCAGCCGCCGACAGCACGCGCGCGGCGTGTTCGAAGGCGATGCGGCTTTCGGGCTGGGTGTGGCGCCATTGTTGCGACCGGAACATGCCGATGCGCGGTTTGCCGTCGTAGTCCAGCTTCAGCAGGCGCGGATCGCGCATCAGCACCGAGGCCAGCAGGCCCACGTCCTCGACCGAGCGAGCGAAGCCGCCAATGGTGTCGAGCGAGTCGGCCAGGTTCTTCATGCCGGCGCGCGGCACGCGCCCGAAGCTGGGCTTGAAACCCACGATGCCGCAGTACGCGGCCGGCCGGATGATGGAGCCGGCCGTCTGCGTGCCCAGCGCCAGGGGCACCATGTCGTCGCCGACCGCGGCGGCCGAGCCGCTGGACGAGCCGCCCGGCGTATAGGCCAGGTTGCGCGGATTGTGGGTGGGACCGGGGGTGTAGGTGGCGAATTCGGTGGTGACGGTCTTGCCGGGCACCACGACGCCCGCGTCGCGGCACAGCGCCACACAGGCCGCGTCGGCATCGGGCTGGTGGCGCTCGTAGATGCTCGATCCATACCGGGTGGGCAGATCGTGGGTGTCGAAGATGTCTTTCACGCCCAGCGGCAGGCCGTGCAGCACGCCGCGCACCGGACCGCGGTCCAGGACCTTCGCCCGCGCGATGGCAGCCTCGGCATCCAGGGTGGCCCAGGCCTGCAATTGGGGCTCGCGCTGCTCGATGCGCGCCAGGCAGGCGCGTATCAACTGCTCGGCGCTCAATTCCCGGCGGTTGAGTAATCGAGCGGCCTCGAGCGCGCCCAGTTTGTTCAGTACGGTCGACATCCCGTTTTTCCCCAACGAGTGTTTTCTTTCTTTATGGCATCAGCAACTGGAAATTCGTTCCATGGGCCGGCCTTTTGACCAAATATGTCCGCAGTGTAGAAGCAACATCGCTGTTGCGCCAACCCCACGAGGCGATAATGCCCCCTGCCAGACACCTGGGTGGAGCAAGTGCCGTATCCGGTGTGCCTGCAGTCGTGACATCAGGCTGTCACGCGGCGGATTTAAATTTGAAAACGTTTTCAAAGAAGCCGCCGCCGTGAACCGCAAAGCTCCCCATCGTCCTTCCATCGTCGAAGTGGCCCGCAAGGCGGGCGTCTCACCGGCCACGGTGTCGCGCGCGTTCAACCAGCCCGAGCTGCTCAAGCCCGACACGCTGGCGCGCATCGAGGCCATTGCGCGCGAAGACGGTTTCCGCCCCAACCGGGTCGGCCGCAGCCTGCGCGCCGGCAGCACCCGCACCATCGGCCTGCTGCTGCCCACGCTGACCAACCCGGTGTTCGCCGATTGTTTCGAAGGCGCCGAGCAGCATGCCCGGCAGGCCGGCTACAGCGTCATGGTGGCCACCACGGGCTACGCGCCGGCCGTCGAATCGCATGTCGTGCAAGAGCTGATCGACCATCAGGTCGACGGCCTGATCCTGACCGTGGGCACGCCCACGCGCAATGCCACGCTGGCCGCGCTGCAGGACGCGCGCATGCCGCACGTGCTGGCCTACAACGAATCCACCGCCCATCCCTTCGTATCGGTGGACAACCGCGCTGCCGCCCGCGAGATGGTCGCGTTGCTGGCCTCGCTGGGCCATCGCCGCATCGCCATCGTCACCGGTCCGCTGGCCGCTTCCGACCGGGCGCGCCGCCGCCTGGAAGGCGCCCGTGCCGCCGCGCGCCAGCATGATCTCGAACCCCTGGGACACCTGGTCATGCCGGCGCACACGGCCGCCAGCGCCGACGTGCTGCGCGATGCGCTGAAGGGCGCCAAGGCGCCCACCGCGCTGTTCTGTTCCAACGATCTGCTGGCCACCTCGGTCATCGCCCATCTGGTCGGCATGGGGCTGCGCGTCCCTGGCGACGTTTCCGTCTGTGGCTTCGACGGCGTGGCCATAGGCGCGCTGATGGTGCCGCCGCTGACGTCGGTCGAGCAGCCCAGCCGCCAGATCGGCGCCACTGCCTGCGCACACCTGCTGGCGTTGCTCGACGGCACCGGCATCCCGTCCGTGCGGCTGCCGCATCGCATTCTCCCCGGGGGCACCGTTGCCGCTCCCGCTTCTTCCACGCGTACTACCAGGAAGCCCTGATCATGAAACGCATACTGAACGCCCTGTTGCGCGGCACGCTGGCCGCGCTGGCCATCGGCGCCGGCGCCGCGCAGGCGCAGAACGCCGTCTGCTACAACTGTCCGCCCGAATGGGCCGACTGGGCCACGCAGATCCAGGCCATCAAGAAGGCCACCGGCATCACCGTGCCGCCCGACAACAAGAACTCGGGCCAGGCGCTGGCCTCGATGGCCGCCGAACGCGCCAATCCCGTGGCCGACGTCGTCTACTACGGCGTCACCTTCGGCATCCAGGCCGGCAAGGATGGCCTGATCCAGGCCTACAAGCCCGCCAACTGGGACCGCATCCCCGACGGCATGAAAGACCCGGCCGGCAAGTGGTTCGCCATTCATTCCGGCACGCTGGGCTTCATGGTGAACGTGGACGCGCTCAAGGGCAAGCCGGTGCCGAAGTCGTGGGCCGACCTGACCAAGCCCGAATACCGCGGCATGGTCGGCTATCTCGATCCCGCCTCGGCCTTCGTGGGCTACGTGGGCGCCGTGGCCGTGAACCGCGCCCTGGGCGGCACGCTGCAGAACTTCGATCCGGGCATTGCCTGGTTCAAGAAGATGCAGGCCAACAGTCCCATCGTGCCCAAGCAGACCGCCTATGCGCGCGTGCTGTCCGGCGAAATCCCGATCCTGATCGACTACGATTTCAACGCCTACCGCGCCAAGTACAAAGATGCCTCCAACGTGGCGTTCGTGATCCCGGCCGAAGGCACGATCGCCGTGCCCTACACGATGAGCCTGGTGGCCAATGCCCCGCATGCCGACAACGGCCGCAAGGTGCTGGACTTCACGCTGTCGGACCAGGGCCAGGCGATCTGGGCCAATGCTTTCCTGCGTCCCGTGCGTCCCGAGACCATCTCGGCCGAGGCCCAGAAGAAATTCCTGCCGGCCTCGGAGTACGCCCGCGCCGGCACGGTGGATTATGCCGAGATGGCCTCGGTGCAGCGCGCATTCTCCGAGCGCTATACCAAAGAGGTCAACTGACGTGACGCCGGCTCCGCAATCGCGCGCGCGCATTCCCATGGCTGGCCGGAGCTGACGTGCGCCGCGGTTGGATTCTTTTCGCTGCGCCCGCCGCGGCGCTGTTCCTGGCGTTCTGGCTGCTGCCGATGGCCGGCCTGGCGCTGGCCGGCGGCCGCACGGTCGATGGCCACTCGGCCTACGTCACGGTGCTGACCAGTCCGCGGTATTGGCGCAGCCTGTTCAACACTGCGGCGCTGTCCCTGGGCGCCACGCTGGCTACGTTGCTGGTGTCGCTGCCCGTGGGCCGCTTCCTGGCCTGGCATCGCCAGTTTCCCGGGCGCCGCGCGCTGCTGGCGCTGCTGGCGTTTCCACTGGCGTTTCCCGGTGTGGTGGTCGGCTTCCTGATCATCCTGCTGGCGGGCCGCCAGGGCCTGTTCGGCGCCGTGTCCGAGTGGTTCGGCGCCGGGCCCGTGGTGTTCGCCTATGGCATGGGCGGGCTGTTCCTGGGGTATCTGTATTTCTCGTTGCCTCGCACCATCGGCATGGTGTCGGCCGCCGCCGAGCAGATCGACACCACGCTGCTGGAAGCCGCGCGCACGCTGGGCGCGTCGCCGTGGCGCCGCTTCGTCGACGTCGAGCTGCCCGCGCTGTCGCCCGCGCTGATCGGCGCCGGCGCGATGAGCTTCGCCACCAGCATGGGCGCGTTCGGCACGGTGTTCACGCTGGGCACGCGCATCGACGTGCTGCCGCTGACGATCTACAACGAGTTCACCAACTACGCCAACATCCCCGTGGCCGCGGCGCTGTCCATCGTGCTGGGCCTGGTGACGTGGGTGGTGCTGTATGTTGCGCACAGCCTGGCCGGCACGCGTGCCGGCGCGGCGGGATGACGCCATGACCACGACGACATTGCATTCCAGAACGGACATGCGGCTGGGGCTTGCCGTGACGCTGGCCGTTGCCGCGTTCCTCATCGGCCCGGTGGTGCTGTCCATCCTGGCGGGCCTGACGCGCAACTACTTCGTCGGCCTGTCCAGCGGCTTCACGCTGCGCTGGGTGGCGCAGGTGTGGGATCTGTACGCCGACACCATCTGGCGCTCGCTGGCGGTGGCGGTATCCACGCTGATCGTCTGCACGCTGGCCGGCGTGCCCGCCGCGTGGGTGCTGACGCTGTATCGCGGCCGCGTGGCGCGCGCGCTCGAAGAACTGCTGACGCTGCCCGTGGCGGTGCCGGGCCTGGCCTCGGCGCTGGCGTTGATCGTGTCGTGGGGCACCTTGCCGGGCCTGCGCGGCAGCACGGCCTTCATCGTGATCGGGCACGTGCTGTTCACGCTGCCCTTCATGGTGCGCGCGGCGCGCGCCAGCATGTCGGGCGCTGGCCTGGCCGTGCTGGACGAGGCCGCGGCCACGCTGGGCGCGTCCCGCCTGCGCCGCTTCCTGACGATCGTGGTGCCGAACGCCGCGCCGGGCATCGTCACCGGCGGCCTCACCGTGCTGACGCTGTCCATCGGTGAATTCAACCTGACCTGGCTGCTGCATACGCCGCTGACCAAGACCCTGCCCGTCGGCCTGGCCGACAGCTACGCCTCGATGCGGCTGGAAATCGCGTCGGCGTACACGCTGGTATTCCTGCTGATGCTGATGCCCCTGCTGGTCGGCCTGCAATGGCTGGCCGGGCATGGCCAACGGCGCGCGCGGCGCGCCGCCCGACCCGGATCCCCCGAATGAGCAAGACCGTATCCATCACCGTGGCGCAATGCGCCAAGACCTGGCCGGATGGCGCCCGCGCCCTGCACCCGCTGGACCTGCACGTGCCCGGCGGCGAAATCCTGGCCTTGCTGGGGCCTTCGGGTTGCGGCAAGACCACGCTGCTGCGCATGGTGTGCGGCCTGGAGCGTCCCGACGCGGGCGGCCGTATCCTGTTTGGCGACGAGGACGTCACGGCACAGCCGCCCGAGGCGCGCGGCGTGGGCGTGGTGTTCCAGAACTACGCACTGTTTCCCAACATGACGGTGGCCGACAACGTGGGCTATGGCCTGCGCGTGCGCGGGCAGGACGCCGCCACTCGTCAGCGCCGCGTGGCCGAGATGCTGGGCCTGGTGCGCATGCGCGAGCACGCCGGTCGCGCGGTCACGCAGCTGTCCGGCGGCCAGCGGCAACGCGTCGCGCTGGCGCGCGCGCTGGCCATCGAGCCGCGCGTGCTGCTGCTGGACGAGCCGCTGACCGCGCTGGACGCCAAGCTGCGCGAGCACCTGCGCGTGGAGCTGTCGCAGATGCTGCGTGAACTGGGCATCACCACGCTGATCGTCACGCACGACCAGGACGAGGCCATGATGCTGGGCGGCCGCATCGCGGTGATGTCGGCGGGCAGGCTCGAGCAGATCGGCACGCCCGAGGCGCTGTACCGCCGGCCCGATACCGAATTCGTCGCCGATTTCCTGGGTACCCTGTGCCGCTTGCAGGCGGGCACGCAGGGGAGCATGCTGGTCGCGGGCGAAGAGACCATCTCCTTCCGGCCCCACCAGGCCGTGCTGCGTCCGCCGCATCCCGGGGCCCTGCAGGCCCAGGTGCTGGCCCGCTTCTTCCTGGGCGGCTCGGTGCGCTACGAGATCGGCCTGGAGGATGGCCAGCGCTTCGCCGTGGCCGCCCAGCCCGACTGCGCCTACCAACCCGGACAGACCGTCAGCGTGCAGTTGATCATTCACTGACCCATGGAGCGCGAGATGCTTATTGCGCAAATCACCGACCTGCATATCCGCATGCCCGGCCAGAAGGCCTATCGCATCGTGGAGACCGACCAGTTCCTGCCGCCCGCCGTGTCGGCCCTCAATGCGCTGGATCCCGCGCCCGACGTGGTGATGATCAGCGGCGACCTGACCGACTTCGGCCGTGCCGCCGAATACCTGCATCTGAAGGCCATGCTCGACCGCCTGGCCGCGCCGTACTACCTGTTGCCGGGCAACCACGACGCGCGCGCCGAACTGCAGAGCGTGTTCGACAGCCACACCTACCTGGGCGGCGTGGACGGTTTCGTGCAGTACACGGTGGAAGACTATCCGCTGCGCATCGTCGTGCTGGATACGGTGGTGCCGATGCAAAGCCACGGCGCGCTCTGTGAGCGCCGCCTGGATTGGCTGGCCGAGCGCCTGGCCGAGCAGCCGGAACGTCCCACCGTCATCGTGATGCATCATCCGCCGTTCATCACCGGCATCGGCCACATGGATGCCATCGGCTTGCTGTCCGGCGCCGAGCGCTTCGAAGCCATCGTCCGCCAGCACGACAACGTCGAGCGCATCATGTGCGGCCATCTGCACCGCACGATCTTCCGCCGCTATGCCGGTACCGTGGCTTCCACCGCGCCCAGCACCGCGCACCAGGTGGCGCTGGATCTGCGGCCGGCGGGCCCCTCGGCCTTCCGCATGGAGCCCCCGGGCTTCCATCTGCACGAATGGCGCAATGGCGCGCTGGTCACTCACCATGCCTACATCGGCGATTACCCGGGTCCGTTCCCCTTCCATGAAGGCGGCGAACTGATCGACGAGTGACGCCTGCTCGCAGCCTGTCGCTTGCCTGCGGCAGGCCGGGTGCTGACATCGCTCGGTCATGTTCGCTGGCCAAAATGAAAAGGATTTCATTCGTGGCCTTTCAGGGGTGACAGGCCCTGGCCGCGTTCAGAAGAAAAATCCCATGCTCGTCCTCGAAAGTCTTACCAAGCGATATGCCGATACGGCCGCCGTCGACGGGGTCGGCTTCAGCGCGCCCGCGGGCAGCTTCACGGCATTGCTGGGGCCGTCGGGCTGCGGCAAGTCGACCACGCTGCGCATGATCGCCGGGTTGGACGAGCCCACCTCGGGCCGTATTCTCATCGGCGGCCGTGACGTCACCCGCATGGCGCCGGCGGAACGCCGCATTTCCATGGTGTTCCAGACCTACGCGCTGTTCCCGCACCTGACGGTGCGCGAGAACCTGCTGTTCGGCCTGCGCGTGCGCCGCGAGCCCGCCAAGGATTTTCCGCGCCGCGTCGAACGCGTGGCCGGCTTGCTGGGCCTGCAGGCGCTGCTGGACCGCCGGCCCGCGCAATTGTCGGGCGGCCAGCAGCAGCGCGTGGCATTGGGGCGCGCCGTGATTTCAGAGGCCCCCGTGTGCCTGATGGACGAGCCCCTGTCCAACCTGGACGCCCAGCTGCGCCACGAAATGCGCCGCGAGATCCGCAATCTGCAGCGCGAGCTCGGCATCACCATGGTCTATGTCACGCACGACCAGACCGAGGCCATGAGCATGGCCGACCAGGTCGTGCTGATGCGCGCCGGCCGCATCGAGCAACAGGATACGCCCGCGGGCCTGTATGCCCGGCCCGCCACGCCGTTCGCCGCGCGCTTCATCGGTACGCCGCCCATGAACCTGATCCCGCTGGCCCTGCTGCATGGCCAGCCCGTCATCTCGGGCACGCATGGGCCCGCGCTGGCCGGCGTGCCGCCGGACAGGGACACCCTGGGCGTGCGCCCCGAGCACCTGCGCCTGCATGAAGACGGCGTCTCGGCCACGGTCGAGGGCATCGAATACTTCGGCGCGGACTCCATCGTGCAATGCCGCCTCGGCGCTTGCCTGGCGGCCGTGCGCATGGCCGGGCACCCCGAGCTGCGCCGCGGCCAGCGCGTGGGCCTGGCGTGGGATCCGCGGCACCAGCATTTCTTCGCCGCCGACGCGGCGGCACCCGCAGTCTGAACCTCTCGCCCGCGCACGGCGAACCTCACGGAAACGGAAAGGAAAAACCCCATGCGACGCATCGTATTGAAGACCCTGGCCGCCGCGCTGGCCTATGGCGCGCTGGCGCTGCCCGCGCAGGCGCAGCAGTCGCCGGTCGAAGTCGAGTTCTATTACCCCGTCGCGGTCGGCGGCCCCGTCACCAAGATCGTCGACGGCATGGCCGAGCAGTTCAACCGCGAGAACCCGGACATCCGCATCAAGCCCGTATACGCTGGCTCGTACCAGGACTCGGTGGCCAAGGCCCTGACGGCGCAGAAGGGCGGCACGCCGCCGCAGCTGGCCGTGCTGCTGTCCACCGACATGTTCACGCTGATCGACGAAGACGCCATCGTGCCGATCGACTCCGTGGCCAAGACGGAAGAAGACAAGAAGTGGCTGGGCGGCTTCTACGACGCCTTCATGCAGAACAGCCGCACCGGTGGCCACGTGTGGGGCGTGCCGTTCCAGCGCTCCACCATCGTCATGTACTACAACAAGGAACTCTTCAAAGAGGCGGGCCTGGACCCCGAGCGTGCGCCCGCCACCTGGAAGGAACTGGTCGAGGTCGCTGGCAAGCTGACCAAGAAGGATGCCTCGGGCAATGTCACGCAATGGGGCATCGAGATCCCCTCGGGCGGCGCATTCGCCTACTGGCTGTTCCAGGCGCTGACCACGCCCAACGACGCCATCCTGATGAACGAAGCGGGCAACGAGGTCTACCTGGACAAGCCGGGCGTGATCGAGGCCGCCGAGTTCTGGCATGACCTGGCCTACAAGCACGGCGTGATGCCCAAGGGCACCACCGACTGGGGCACCACGCCCAAGGACTTCCTGGATAAGAAAGCCGCCATCGTCTGGACCACCACGGGCAACCTGACCAACATCCGCAGCAACGCCAAGTTCCCGTATGGCGTGGCGATGATGCCCAGGAACAAGCGCGGCGGCAGCCCCACGGGGGGCGGCAACTTCTACGTGTTCAAGAAGGCCACCCCGGCCCAGCAGCAGGCCGCGATCAAGTTCGTGAAGTGGGCCACCACGCCCGAGCGCGCCGCCGACTGGAGCATCGCCACCGGCTACGTCGCCGTCACGCCGGCCGCCTGGCAGACCGACAAGATGAAGCAGTACGTCAAGGAAGTGCCGGCCGCCGAAGTCGCGCGCGACCAGTTGGCCGTCAGCGTGGCCGAGTTCTCCACGCACGAGAACCAGCGCGTGACCAAGGTGCTGAACGATGCGCTGCAGGCCGCGCTGACCGGCGCCAAGACGCCCAAACAGGCGCTGACCGACGCCCAACGCGAAGCCGAGCGCATCCTGCGCCCGTACAAGTAAGGCGCGGGCCCGGTCATGGCGATGCGCCCGCCTGCAGACGTCGCGGCCCCGGGCCGGGCAGGCTCGCGCTCGCGCGTGGGCGGCGGCATGGCCCAGGTGTACGCCTGGCTGATGCTGCTGCCCTCCCTCGTGCTGTTGGCCGCCTTCACGCATTACCCCGCGCTGGCCACTGTCTGGCACAGCTTCTTCAGCACGCCCAAGGCCAATCGTCCGGCCCGCTTCGTGGGCCTGGACAACTACGCGGCGCTGCGCGATGACCCGGTCTTCTGGCAGGCGCTGTGGAACAACCTGTGGTTCGCGCTGGTGACCGTGCCGGTGTCCATCGGCGTGGCGCTGGCGATGGCGCTGTGGGTCGACCGCAAGCTGGCGGGACGAGGCTTCCTGCGCATGGCCTACTTCACGCCCACCGTGCTGCCCATGGTGGCCGTGGCCAACATCTGGCTGTTCTTCTACACGCCGCAATACGGCCTGATCGCGCAGGTGATGCAGGCGTTCGGCATGCCCGGCCCCAACTGGCTGGGCAACCGCGGCACCGCCTTGCCCGCGCTGATGCTGGTCACCGTGTGGAAAGAGGCTGGCTTCTTCATGATCTTTTACCTGGCGGCGCTGCAATCCATGTCGCCGGCATTGCGCGAAGCCGCGCTGCTCGAGGGCGCGTCGCGCTGGCAGTACTTCCGCCGCGTGCTGTGGCCGCTGCTGATGCCCACCACGCTGTTCGTGCTGGTGAATGCGCTGATCAACGCGGTGCGCATGGTCGACCACGTGGTGGTGATGACGCGCGGCGGTCCCGACAACGCCAGCACGCTGCTGCTCTACTACATCTACCAGGTGGGCTTCAGTTTCTGGGATACGGCCTACGCCGCCGCGCTGACGGTCGTGCTGCTCGGCGTGCTGGCCCTGGTGACGCTGGCCAAGTTCCGCTGGCTCGACCGCAGGACGCACTATCAATGAACCGCACGCTCGATACCGTGGGCGCCTGGTTGCTGGGCCTGTTGTGGATCCTGCCGCTGGCCTATGCCGCCTGGGCGGCCTTTCATCCGGCGGCCTATGCCACGCGCTTCGACCTGCTGGCGCCGCTGACCCTGGAGAACTTCGAGCGCGCCTGGCACTCGGCGCCCTTCGCGCGGTACTTCCTGAACACCTTCTTGCTGGTCACCATGGTGACGGGCGCGCAGTTCGTGCTGTGCACGCTGGCCGCCTACGCCTTCGCGCGCTTCACCTTCCGGGGCCGCGACACCTTGTTCCTGCTGGTGCTGGTGCAGCTGATGGTGATGCCCGATGCGCTGCTGGTCGAGAACTACCGCACCATGACGCTGATGGGCGTGCGCGACACCGTGTTCGCCATCGGCCTGCCGTACTTCGCGTCGGCCTTCGGCATTTTCCTGATGCGGCAGACCTTCAAGACCGTGCCGCGCGAACTGGAAGACGCGGCGCGCGTCGAGGGCGCGGGGCCGCTGCAGATCCTGTGGAAGGTGTATATGCCGCTGGCGCGGCCGATGTACGTGGCCTATGGCCTGGTGTCGGTCAGCTACCACTGGAACAACTTCCTGTGGCCGCTGATCATCACCAACTCGGTCGAATCGCGCCCGCTGACGGTGGGCTTGCAGGTGTTCTCGTCATCCGACCAGGGCATCGACTGGTCGGTGATCACGGCGGCCACGCTGCTGTCCGCCGCACCGCTGCTGGTGGCGTTCCTGCTATTCCAGCGGCAGTTCGTGCAGTCGTTCATGCGGGCGGGGATACGGTAGGAGGCGCACCGATAGCGCTTCGCAGTTCCATGAGAACCGCTCGGCCTGCGTGCCGCGACGTACGAATACGATCTGGCCGCGCTTTCCCGAATCGTCCGCTGTGGCCGGCGGATATTTCAGTATCCGACGGTCAGGCCCGGCAGATCCACGGTGATTCGAGCTTTGCCCAGCGCCAGCGCCGCCTGTTCGGCGAATTCGCGCGATTCCTTTTCGTCGTTCTTCAGCGTGTCGTAGCCCAGCGCGTCGGCCACGCCCATGATCTTGTCCAGCAGCAGCACCTTGCCGCTGGGGCGCAGCGGTTCGCAGCCCAGCGTTTCCCAGGCGCCCTCGAACCAGTCACGCGCCTGGGTGGCGCGTTGTGGGGACGGGTCGATGTCGACGGACAGGTCGACCGAATGGCTGGCGTCGAAGATCACGGTAACGTCGCTGCGCATGGCTGGCTCCTGGGCGGCGTGGTTTCAGGGAAGGAAAGTATGAGGCAAAACGATTATGTCGAATGTCAGGCCTGCGACATTGCTGCGCCCCATTCTTCATGCGGGTCCGCCATGCCTCATGCGCGATTCACCACCCCCGCGACGTCTGCCAGGTGATGTCTTCGCCGGCCTCCAGCGACTTGCGCATCATGTCCAACAGCGGAAATGCGCGGTTGCGCAGCGCCACGGGCTGGTCGATGGGGTTGACCGGCGGCTTGTCCGGATCGTTGTCGTCGTCCTGAGGATCGCCATGGCCGCTGTCGGCCTGGATGGCGCGTTCCAGGCCGGCGATGGCGGCCGGCAACTGGTCGCGGGTGAAGACGCCGCGTTCGGGAATCGGGTCGCCGACCGGCTTGCCGGCGGCGTTCAGCAGCGGGCCCGCGTCGCCGCTGCGCATCAGGACGTCGGCAACGGCCTTGGAATGGAAAGTGACCAGCATGTCGTCTTCTCCTGAAATAGGGGGCAATTCCGTACACTACCTCAGGCCGTGCGGGGCTGCCACCCTGCGCCCTTGGCGCGCGCGCTCAGGCGGTGGAGGCAGGCATGCCTCCCACAGTTTCCATGATGGAACGGGCGCATTCGAGCAGGCGCGGCGCCACGCTGTTGCATAGCACCTCGGGCGGCAGCTTGAAGGCAGGTCCCCCGCAATTCAGCGCATAGATCTCGCCGTCCGGCATCACCAGCGGCGTGGCTACGGCGTTCACGTCGGGGTGCCATTCGCCGAACGAGGCGACGTACCCCACCTCCTGGTATTGCGCCAGCGCCTGCTGCAGCGGCCCCGCGAGCATGGGCCAGCGGTCGTCCAGGCCAACCCGCAGGCTGTCGATCAGGCGGTGGCGCGCTTCTTCCGGCAGGCCGGCCAGGTAGGCGCGGCCCGAGGCGGAGGTGGCCAGCCCCAACCGGGCACCGATGCCGATGCGCATGACGATGGCGGCCGAGGTCGGCCGCACGGATTCCAGCAGCACCATCTCCAGGCGGTCCCGCGTACCCAGGTGCACCGTGACGCCGGCCGCTTCGGCGAAGGCGCGCATTGGCCCGCGCGCTTCGGCGCGCAGATCGATGCGGGACAAATAGGCGTGGCTCAGCGCCATCACGCCTGGCCCCAGTGCATAGCGCTCCGATCCCGGCGGACGGCGCAGCAGCCCGGCCGCCGTCAAGGTGCCGACCAGGCGCAACGTGGTGGCCTTCGGAATGCCCGTGCCTTCGGAGATGTCCTTGAGCGTGGAAGCGGTGTCCTGGCCGCCGATGAAACGCAGGACCGCCAGGCCGCGTGCCAGGGCGCTGACTTCGCCTTCCGCCAATTCGGCGCCGGACGGGGTGTCTTGCATGGGGATTTCCGATACATGAAATCGGCCGGATGGCCTGGAGGTTTCATTTTACGGGAATCCCCTTAGGCGAATGGCGCACTTTTTTCAGTAGCAATTAAATATAATAAAACGTAGTTTCATTAAATGGAGGATGACATGGGATTGACGCTGACGCCCATTCTGGCGGGCTTTGCCGCCCGGGCAGCGGGAATCGATCTGGGGCAGCCGTTGGACGGCGAGCAGATCGCCAGCATCGACCGCGCCATGGATGAACACGCGGTGCTGGTCTTCCGCGACCAGGCGCTGACACCGGACCAACAGTTGCGTTTCGCGCGAACATTTGGAGAATTGGACCTGGGTTTCAAAAAAGCGTCCAAATCGGCGACGCGCCTGCAGTACGATGAGTTGCTGGATATCTCCAACGTGGCCGAGGACGGCCAGGTGGCGGACCGCAATCACCGCAAGATCGTGGGCAACCTCGCCAATCAACTCTGGCACAGCGACAGCTCGTTCCAGGCGCCCGCCGCGCGTTATTCGATGCTGCACGCGGTGGTGCTGCCGGCCGAGGGCGGGGAAACCGAGTTCGCGGACATGCGGGCCGCCTACGACGCGTTGCCCGAGCCGCGGAAGCAGCGGCTGGCGGGCCTGTCTGCCGAGCACTACGCGCTGCATTCCCGTTTCCTGCTGGGCGATACCGACTACACCGAAGAACAGCGCCGCGCCATTCCTTCGGCCGTATGGCCGTTGGTGCGCCGGCATGCGGGCAGCGGGCGCGAACTGCTGTTCATCGGTGCGCACGCCTGCCGCGTGATGGAGCTGTCGCTGGCGGAGGGCCGTCTTCTGCTGATGGATCTGCTGGAACACGCCACGCAGCCCCGTTTCGTCTATCGCCATGTGTGGCAGCCCGGGGACCTGGTGATTTGGGACAACCGCAGCACGTTGCACCGCGGCCGCGCCTTCGACCTCTCGGTCCGCCGGGAACTGCGCCGCACCACCACGCTGGACGCGTGAGCCTGCCCCTTTTTTTTGCAGCACCCCACAGAACAAGCCGCATAGCGGCGCAGGAGACATCGTGAAACGCATTCTGAGCGCGGCGCTGTGCGCCCTGGCGGTCTTTGCGGCCTGTGTGCAGTCCGCACAGGCCTATCCCGGCGGGCCCGTGCGCCTGATCGTGCCGTTCCCGCCTGGCGGGCCCACCGATACCTTGGCGCGCCTGCTGGCCGAAGGGTTGCAGGCCAGATGGAAGCAACCCGTCATCGTCGAGAACAAGCCCGGCGCGGGAACCATGATCGGGGCCGACCAGGTGGCGAAGGCTGCCGCGGACGGACAGACCATCGGCATCGTGAACAGTGCGTTCACCATCAATCCGCTGGTCCGCCGCAGCATGTCCTATGACACGCTGCGCGACCTGGCCGGCGTGACACAGCTGGTGGACTCCAAGCTGGTGCTGGTGGCCCGGGCCGACGCGCCATTCAGCACCGTGGGCCAACTGGTGGACATGGCCCGCAAGCAGCCTGGCAAGCTGTCCTATGCTTCGCCCGGCGCGGGCACCTCCACGCACCTGGCGGGCGAGCTGTTCAAGAACGTGGCCGCCGTGGATATCGTGCACGTGCCTTACAAGGGCAGCAGCCCGGCCCAGACCGACCTGATCGGCGGGCAAGTGGACATCATGTTCGACGTGCTGCAGTCCGCGTTGCCGCTGGTCAAGAGCGGACGGCTGAAGATCATCGCGCTGGCCTCGCCGCAGCGCGATCCGGCCTACCCGGACATTCCCACGGTGGCCGAGACGTTCAAGGGCTTCGAGGTCGGCAGCATGTTCGGGCTGATCGCGCCGGCGGGCACGCCCCAGGCGGTGCTGGCGGACATCCGCGACAACACGGCGGCCGTGCTGGCAACGCCCGCGATGCGCGCCAGGCTGTCCGAACTGGGCATGACGCCCGTGGCGTCCACGCCGGACGCGTTTGACCGGTTCCTGCGCGCCGAGATCGAGAAATGGCGCCCCGTGGTGCTGCGCAGCGGCATCCAGGCGGAGTGAATCAGCCGCCGGCGGCCGTCGCCGGCGCGGCAGCCGGGCCGATCGCGGTGGGACCGCGCGCCAGGCCGGGTCTTTTCGCCGGACGGTGGCCGGCCCGCGCGGCCACCGCCGTGGCGGCCGCCACCGGAATGCCGCCCTACGGGATCCGTCCCTTCACGCCCGGCTCGGCCCGGGCCGTGTCGCGGCCTGCCGGCTCGCGACATCAATTCACGCTATGATCTAGGCGGTTTCGCCGGTCCGCCGCCCCCCTGTGCCGCGCCGGCCCCCGGCGCGCCTCGGCCCAGGCCCCGGGCATGCGAGTACGTCCCCGCGGCGTACGTGCCTTCACTGACTCATTTCTCCGGTCATCCATGCTCATCGAGCAACAACAACAACTCGTTTCCCTGATCCAGGCCGCGGTCGCGCGCGTCCTGCCCGACGCCCGGCCCAACGTGCAGCTGGAGCGGCCGAAGGTCGCGGCGCACGGCGACATCGCCTGCAACGTGGCCATGCAACTGGCCAAGCCCGCCCGCCGCAACCCGCGCGAGCTGGCGCAGCAGATCGTCGACGCGCTGCTGGCCGAGCCGCAGGCGCGCGACCTGATCGAGACGGCCGAGATCGCCGGCCCTGGCTTCCTCAATTTCCGCCTGACCGCCGCGGCGCGCCAGGCCGTGATCGCCGTGGTGGCCCAGCAGGCCGGCCAGTACGGGCGCGCCCCGCGCAGCAACGAGAAGGTGCTGGTCGAATTCGTGTCGGCCAATCCCACCGGCCCGCTGCACGTCGGCCACGCCCGCCAGGCTGCCCTGGGCGATGCCATCTGCCGCCTGTTCGACGCCAGCGGCCATGACGTCACGCGCGAGTTCTACTACAACGACGCCGGCAACCAGATCGAGAACCTCGCCATCAGTGTGCAGGCCCGCGCGCGCGGCATCGAGACCGATGCCGCCGACTGGCCCGCCGATGGCTACAAGGGCGACTACATCGTCGACATCGCCCGCGACTTCCAGGCCGGCGCCACCGTGCAGGCCTCCGACGGCGACCCGGTCAAGGCCAGCGGCGACGTCGACAACCTGGACGACATCCGGCAGTTCGCCGTGGCCTACCTGCGCCGCGAGCAAGACCTGGATCTGCAGGCCTTCGGCCTGTCGTTCGACAACTACTACCTGGAAAGCTCGCTGTACACGTCGGGCCGCGTCGAGGAAACCGTCAATGCGCTCATCGCCGGCGGCCACACCTATGAGCAGGAAGGCGCGCTGTGGCTGCGCACCACCGAGCTGGGCACCGGCGACGACAAAGACCGCGTGATGCGCAAGCGCGAAGGCGGATATACGTATTTCGTGCCCGATGTCGCCTATCACAAGGCCAAATGGGAGCGCGGCTTCCACCACGCCGTCAACATCCAGGGCAGCGACCACCACGGCACCGTGGCCCGCGTGCGCGCCGGCCTGCAGGGCCTGGAAGCGGGCATCCCGAAGGACTTCCCCTCCTACGTGCTGCACAAGATGGTCAAGGTGATGCGCGGCGGCGAAGAGGTGAAGATCTCCAAGCGCGCCGGCAGCTACGTCACCATGCGCGACCTGATCGAATGGGTGGGCCGCGACGCGGTGCGTTTCTTCCTGGCGCAGCGCCGCGCCGATACCGAATTCGTGTTCGACATCGACCTGGCCCTGTCCAAGAGCGACGAGAACCCGGTCTATTACATCCAGTACGCGCACGCCCGCATCCGCACCGTCACGGCCAACTCCGGCGCCGAGGCCTCGG
Organism: Bordetella ansorpii; assembly: GCF_900078705.1. GTDB lineage: Bacteria > Pseudomonadota > Gammaproteobacteria > Burkholderiales > Burkholderiaceae_B > Bordetella > Bordetella ansorpii_A. The sequence goes on along the minus strand of NZ_FKIF01000002.1, from coordinate 290,672 downwards.
CCATCGCCGCGGCCGACACCACGCTGCTGGTCGCGCCGACCGAGTTCGCGCTGATGCAGCGCCTGGCCGAATTCCCGCAGGTGGTGAACCTGGCCGCGCAGGAACTGGCTCCGCACCACATTGCGTTCTGGTTGCGCGACTGCGCCGCCGACCTGCATGGCTGGTATGGCGCTGAGCGCATGCTGGTCGACGATCAGGCGCTGCGGCTGGCGCGCCTGCGCCTGGCCGACGCCACGCGCCAGGTGCTGGCCAACGGCCTGGCCCTGTTGGGCGTGACCGCGCCCGACCGCCTGGATCGCGGCGAGTAACGGGGCGACATGGCCACCAAGCGCAAATCCAGCCGTTCCGGCGAGGGCGGCAGCATGATGTACGGCGTGCTGGCGGGGCTGTTGATCGGCCTGATCGTCGCCGCCGTGGTCGCGTTCTACGTCACGAACGCGCCCATGCCCTTCGTCGATCGCGCCACCCGCCAGAACGACACCGGCAAGGCCGCGGACCCGCGCCAGGTGGACGATCCCAACAAGGCCCTGTATGGCCGCGATGGCCCGGCGGGCAATACGCCCACCGGCCCCACGGCCGACGCGCCGTCGGCGCCGCTGCCGGGCGTGCAGCCCGGCAAGCCGTCCGGTCCGCCGGATGACCTGGGCGCGCTGATCGCCACGCTGCCGTCCAGCGGCCAGGCGCAGACACAGGCCGCGCCCGCCGCGCCGGCAGCCAAGCCCGCGGCCCCGGCGGCCAAGCCGGCCGCCGCGGCGCCGTCTACCGCCAAACCTGCCGCGGCGCAACCTTCGGGCAACTACTATCTCCAGGCCGGCGCTTTCCGCGGCCAGCAGGACGCCGAGGCGCTGCGCGCCCGCATCCTGCTGCTGGGAATGCCGGTGTCCGTCCAGCGCGCCGAAAGCAATGGCTCGCAGATCAACCGCGTGCGGGTCGGCCCCTTCGCCAAGCTGGACGACATGAACCGCGCGCGCAGCCGGTTGGGCGAGAACAAGATCGAGTCGACCGTGGTGCGCCAGCAATAGGCGCCACGGAACTTCCCCGCCTCGTCCGCAGTCTGTCACTCATCTCATTTATCTCAGGAAGAAGACTGATGCAGTCCAAGACCTTCACCCGTTTCGTCGCCGCCGCCGCGCTGGCCGCCATGAGCTTCTTCGCCCCGGCCAGCCAGGCCCAGGGCACGCAGGCCTACAAGGTCCTCACCCCGGCCCTGCCGTCCGACACCCCGGGCAAGATCGAGGTCGTCGAGTACTTCGCCTACACCTGCCCGCACTGCGCCGCCATGGAGCCCATGGTCGAGGAATGGGCCAAGAAGGCGCCGCAGGACGTGGTCGTCAAGCAGGTGCCGATCGCCTTCAACGCCGGCATGAAGCCGCTGCAGCAGCTGTACTACACGCTGCAGGCCATGGACCGCGCCGACCTGCACCCCAAGGTCTTCAATGCCATCCACGTCGAGAAGAAGCGCCTGTTCACCAAGTCGGCCATCGCCGAGTGGGTGGCCTCGCAAGGCGTGGACCGCGCCAAGTTCGAATCCGTGTTCGACTCGTTCAGCGTCACCAGCCAGGTGCAGCGCGCCGACCAACTGAGCCAGGCCTCGCAGATCGACGGCACCCCGTCGTTCACCGTGGGCGGCAAGTTCCTGACCTCGCCCGTGATGGCCGGCAACAGCTACGATGGCGCGCTGAAGGAAGTGGACAAGCTGATCCCGCTGGCGCGCGCCGGTAACCGCTGATTCGGCGCGTCCTCGGGCCCGCCAGACAAAAAGGAGCGCTCGGTGCGCTCCTTTTTCATGGCGGGCGCCGATGCGCAGGTGCATCGGCGGCATGGCAGGGTTTACGACTCTGCGGCCTTGCGCAACGCCTGCTCCAGGTCCGCAATCACATCGCGCGGATCCTCCAGGCCGATGTGCAGCCGCACCGCCGCCAGCTCGCCTTCCTGCCAATAGGCATGGGTCGCCAGATCCTTTGGCGACACCAGTTGCACCAGGCTTTCGAAGCCGCCCCAAGAGAAGCCGATGCCGAACAGCGTCAGCGCCTCGACGAAACGGCGCGCGGCCGTGGGCGACAGCTTCAGCGAGACGGCCAGCATGCCGTTCGAGCCCGTGGCGTCGCGCTGCCACAGCGCGTGGCCCGGGTCCTGCGGCCACGCCGGATGGTAGATGCGGGACACCTCGGGCCGCGTGGCCAGCCATTCGCAGACGGCCATGGCGTGTTTGGCATGCTGCGCCATGCGGATCGGCATGGTGCGTACGCCGCGCAGCGCCAGCCAGACGTCGTCCGCGCTGACCGAATAGCCCATCGCGTATTGCGTGCCGCCCAGGCGGCGGGCGATCTCGTCGTCACGGGTCACCACCGCGCCCAGCATCAGGTCGGAGTGGCCGCCCACGTACTTCGTGCCGGCGATCACCGAGACATGCGCGCCCAGTTCCAGCGGGCGGTACACGTAGCCCGAGCCCCAGGTGTTGTCGGTGGCCAGCACCAGTTCGTGCTTCCTGGCGAAGGCGGCCAGCGCGGGCATGTCCATCATCTGGAACAGCAGCGAGCCCGGCGACTCGGCATACAGCAGCCGCGTGTTGGGCCGCACCAGCGTTTCCAGGTCGGCATCGGGCGAGAAATACGTGATCTCGATACCCAGGCGCGACAGCACCGCGTCGTGCAGCTCGCGTACGGGGCCGTACACGCAGTCGGCCACCAGCGCGTGGTCGCCCGCCGACAGCAGGGCCATGAACACCAGCGTGTTGCTGGCCATGCCCGACGAGGACAGGTAGCAATGCGTGCCGCCTTCCAGTTCGTTGAAGATGCTTTCCAGCGCCAGGTGCGTGTCCATGCCGGCGCGGCCATAGGTGATGGCGCGCTCGCCCGCGGCCTTGCGGCGGTAGGCGTTTTCCAGCGCGCTCAGGTCGCGGAAGCGCACGGTGCTGGCGCGGACGGGCGGCTGATTGACGGGCGCCACGCCGGTGTCGGGATCGAAGCGGGCAGTGCCGGTGTGCTGCAGGACGGTATCGATGTGCTTGCTGGAGTCTGAGGACATGGAGCGATGCGGCAAGGTTCGGAAAGAGATGGCTGGGCCAATCTTATACCCCCCGCCCGGCGGGCCGGGCTTCCCGTATCATCGGCGGCATTGCCCGCGATCCGCTGCATCGCGGGCGCCCGGAAAAAACGGAGACCCGCATGCTTCCCCTGGACGCCCTCATCGCCTTCTTCGGTATCGCCGTACTGCTGGCCCTGGCGCCCGGGCCGGACAACCTGTTCGTGCTGGTGCAATCCGCCATGTGGGGGCGCGGCGCGGGCATGATGGTGGTGCTGGGCCTGTGCACCGGCGTGCTGGGCCATACGGCCGCGGTGGCGGTGGGGTTGGCGGGGATCGTTGCCGCGTCGCCCGTGGCCTTCACGGTCTTGAAACTGGCGGGGGCGGCATACCTGGCCTATCTGGCCTGGGGCGCGTGGCGCGCGCCGGTGGGCGCCAGCGGCGTGGACCGGCCCGAGCGCATGTCGTCGCTGGCGCTGTACCGGCGCGGCGTCTTCATGAGCCTGACCAATCCCAAGGTGCTGCTGTTCTTCTTCGCTTTCCTGCCGCAGTTCACGCAGCCCGATGCCGGCCCGCTGGCCCTGCAGATCGTCGAGCTCGGCGTGGCCTTCATGGTGGCGGCGCTGTTGGTGTTCAGCGCCATCGCGTTCTTCTCGGGCGCATTCGGCGAACTGCTGCAGCGCTCGCCCCTGGCGCAGCGCGTGTTGAACCGCCTGGCGGCGGTGGTATTCGTGGGATTGGCGCTGCGGCTGGTGGCGTCCAGCCGTTAGTGTCAACGGGCCCTAAGCCGCCGCGGTAAACCGCACGATCCCGTCCTGGCCCTGCGCGCGCGTCAGCTTGCCCTCGAAATACAAGGCATGCAGGTGCGCCAGCGCCTCGCCCATGGCGAAGGTCATCTGGTGCAGGTCCAGCTTGCGGCGGAACAGCACCGGCACGATGTCGGAAGTCGACTGCGGCGTGGCGCAGGCTTCCAGCACTTCGGCCAGGCGGTCGGCGTGGTGGCTGTGCTGCTGCGCGATGCGCTCGTGCAGGCCCTTGAACGGACGGCCATGCGAGGGCAGCACCAGCGTGTCGCCCGGCAGCCCTTCATAGCGGTCCAGTGAATTCAGATACAGCGGCAGCGGATTCGCTTCGGGTTCGTACGCGAATACGCTGACGTTGGTGGAAATGCGCGGCAGCACCATGTCGCCGGAGATCAGCACGCGCAGGGCGTCGCTGTACAGCGACACGTGCTCGGGCGCGTGGCCGTAGCCCACGATGACCTGCCATGGGTTGCCGCCGATGCGCACCGTGTCGCCGTGCAGCAGGCGCACGTAGCGGCGTGGCATGGACGGCACCAGGTTGATGTAATAGCCCGTGCGCTGGCGGATCTGCTCCAGCGAATCCGGATCGGTCATCCCGTGGCGGGCGAAGTGGCGCACCGCGGCCTCGCCGTTGGGCCCCGAGCCGCTTTTATCCGAACACCATAGGCAGGCGGTGACGTAGTCGGTCATGCTCATCCACAGCGGCGCGTTCCAGCGCTCGCACAGCCAGTCGGCCAGGCCGACGTGGTCGGGATGCATGTGGGTGACGATGACGCGCAGCACCGGCAGGCCCTCCAGCTGCGATTCGAACACCTGGTTCCAGAGCGTCTTCACTTCCTCGCGCGAGATGCCGCAATCGACGATGGTCCAGCCCTGGCGGCCGTCGATCTCGTCGCGCAGCAGCCAGAGGTTGATGTGGTCCAGCGCGAACGGCAACGGCATGCGGATCCATTTGACGCCGTCGGCCACGGTTTGCGAGGCGCCGGCTTCGGGTTGCGCGTCGCCCCAGGGATACTGGAGTTGATGTTCGTTGGGATTCATCTGCGGGGGCCTGCGTGAAAGCGGCGGCTTGACGGGGCAGGCCGGCCAGCATAATTTACGTTTACGTAAACTGCCATACATCGCATGCCGCCGTCAACCTGGACCATTTCCGATCTCGCCCGCGAGTTCGCCATCACGCCCCGCACGATCCGCTTCTACGAAGACCAGGGCATCGTCAGTCCGGCGCGCGACGGGCGCAACCGCGTCTACGGCACGCGCGACCGCACCCGGCTGAAGCTGGCGCTGCGCGGCAAGCGGCTGGGCCTGCAACTGTCCGAGATCCGGGCCTTGATCGACATGTACGAAAGCCCGGTCGACACGGCCTCGCAGTTGCGCGAGTACCTGAACGTGCTGGCCCGCCATCGCGCCCAGTTGGAGCAGCAGCGCCGCGACATCGACGAGACCCTGCAGGAAATCGAGAACCAGGAGATCAACTGCCGCGAGCTGCTGGCGCACGGCAGGGTGATTCCCTGACGCGCGGTGGGTTACGGGTTTTCCCTGTCTACTTTACGTTTACGTAAACGTTATAGTTGCACTGCATCATTGCTCCGCACGCCAGCGGCGCGCATGATGGCGCAGCCGGCCACGACGTGTCGGCGACTACGAAGCACACCATAAAAGTAAGTGCCTACTGTCACGGAGACGACCATGGATATTCCCGGCCTCAGTTTCGATCTGGGCGAAGATCTGGACATGCTGCGCAACGCCGTGCGCGCGTTCGCACAGGAAGAGATCGCCCCGCGCGCCGCCGAGGTGGATCGCACCGACCAGTTCCCGATGGACCTGTGGCGCAAGTTCGGCGACCTGGGCGTGCTGGGCATGACGGTCAGCGAAGCGTACGGCGGCACCGGCCTGGGCTACCTGGCCCACATGGTGGTGATGGAAGAGATCAGCCGCGCCAGCGCCTCGGTGGGCCTGTCCTACGGCGCGCACTCCAACCTTTGCGTGAACCAGATCTTCCGTAACGGCAACGACGACCAGAAGGCGCGCTACCTGCCCAGGCTGGTGTCGGGCGAGCACGTGGGCGCGCTGGCGATGAGCGAGCCGGGCGCCGGCTCCGACGTGGTCAGCATGCGGCTGCGCGCCGAGAAGAAGGGCGACCGCTACGTGCTGAACGGCACCAAGATGTGGATCACCAACGGCCCCGACGCGGATACCCTGGTGGTCTACGCCAAGACCGATCCCGAGGCCCACCAGCGCGGCATCACCGCTTTCCTGGTCGAGAAAGGCTTCAAGGGGTTCTCGGTGGCGCAGAAGCTGGACAAGCTGGGCATGCGCGGCAGCCACACCGGCGAACTGGTGTTCCAGGATTGCGAGGTGCCCGCCGAGAACGTGCTGGGCGAAGTCAACGGCGGCGTGAAGGTGCTGATGAGCGGCCTGGACTACGAGCGCGCCGTGCTGTCGGGCGGGCCGCTGGGCATCATGCAGGCCGTGATGGACGTGGCCGTGCCCTATATCCACGACCGCAAGCAGTTCGGCCAGGCCATCGGCCAGTTCCAACTGATCCAGGGCAAGATCGCCGATATGTATGCCGTGCTGCAGGCCAGCCGCGCTTTCTGCTACGCCGTGGGCAAGAACCTGGACAGCCTGGGCCGCGAGCACGTGCGCCAGGTGCGCAAGGATTGCGCAGCCCTTATTCTGTACACCGCCGAGAAGGCCACCTGGATGGCCGGCGAAGGCGTGCAGATCCTGGGTGGCAACGGCTATATCAACGAGTACCCGGTGGGCCGCCTGTGGCGCGATGCCAAGCTGTACGAGATCGGCGCCGGCACCAGCGAGATCCGCCGCATGCTGATCGGCCGGGAGCTGTTCAACGAAACGGCCTGAGGGCGCGCGTCCGCCCGTGGACGCCACCCCTGCGGCTGAATGAATTTATCCCTTACGATTACCTTCAGGCGGCAGCGCCCGGGCCGTGCCGCGCCGGCGCCCGCTTCGTCCCGATTCCCAGGAGCTTCATCATGTCCGATCCCGTCGTTATCGTTTCCGTCGCCCGCACGCCCATGGGCGGCATGCTGGGCAGCCTGTCCGGCCTGGCCGCCCATGAGCTGGGTTCCGTCGCCATCAAGGCCGCCGTCGAACGCGCCGGCCTGAAGCCGGAGCAGGTCAACGAAGTCATCATGGGCAACGTGCTGCAAGCCGGCCAGGGCCAGGCGCCGGCCCGCCAGGCCGCGCTGGGCGCCGGCCTGCCGCTGGGCGTGTCGTGCACGACCATCCACAAGGTGTGCGGCTCGGGCCTGAAGGCCGCGATGTTCGGCCACGACCTGCTGCTGGCCGGCACGGCCGACGTGGTCGTCGCCGGAGGCCAGGAAAGCATGAGCAACGCGCCCTACCTGATGCTCAAGGGCCGCCAGGGTTACCGCTACGGCCACGCCACGGTGTACGACCACATGGCGCTGGACGGCCTGGAAGACGCCTACTCGCGCGGCACCGCCATGGGCGTGTTCGCCGAAGACTGCGCCACCAAATACGAATTCACCCGCGAGGCGCAGGACGCCTTCTCGCTGGAATCGCTGCGGCGCGCGCGCGCGCCGCCACCGAAGACGGTTCGTTCAAGTGGGAAATCGCGCCGGTCACGGTGGCCGGCAAGAAGGGCGACACGGTGATCGATGCCGACGAAGCCCCCGCCAAGGCGATGCCCGAGAAGATCCCGACGCTCAAGCCCGCCTTCAAGAAGGATGGCACGGTCACCGCCGCGAACGCCTCGTCGATCTCCGACGGCGCCGCCGCCATGGTGCTGATGCGCGAATCGACCGCGAAGAAGCTGGGCTGCACGCCGCTGGCCCGCATCGTGGCTCACACGCAGCACTCGCAAGAACCGCAATGGTTCACGACCGCGCCGGTCGGCGCGCTGAAGAACCTGTACGCCAAGACCGGCTGGACGCCCGCCGACGTCGACCTGTACGAAATCAACGAAGCCTTCGCGGTGGTCACCATGGCCGCCATGAAGGACTTCGACCTGCCCCACGACAAGGTGAACGTGCATGGCGGCGCCACCGCCCTGGGCCACCCGATCGGCGCCTCGGGCGCCCGCCTGGTCGCCACCCTGGTCGGCGCCCTGCGCAAGACCGGCGGCAAGAAGGGCGTCGCCACGCTTTGCATCGGCGGCGGCGAAGCGGTGGCCATGGCTATCGAGATGGTTTGAGCGGGTATCTGAGTTCTTGAGTCGCATCGTTGCGGCGGGGCGGCCTACCCCGCCGCAACGATGCCGCACCAGTGCAATGTCCGTCACTGCACCCCATCCCCCCACCCCTGGATTGAAAGGGATGTGAGAACCAGCATTGCTTTGAGTCCTTCATGCGCCTTCGGCCATCGTGACGGCCAATTGAAGGAGGGGAAGCCGCGTAGCGGCCGAAGGCGCCTGATGGCGCGCCCGAGCCCGACGACTTGGCCGGCGCGATGGCCGAAGGCGCATGAAGGACGTCTCAAGAACCCACACTGAGACCAGCAACACAAGCCAGTACAAAAGAAAGAAAAAAGCACCGCGCAACCCACGCCGCGCGAGCGTGACAACAGAGACAAAGCGATATGCCGATTATCGAATCCCGCATCAACCCGCGTTCGCAGGAGTTCACCGACAACGCGCACGCCATGCAGGCGCAACTGGATGATCTGTCCACGCAGATGGCGCGGACCGCCCTGGGTGGCAGCGAGGCGGCGCGCGCCAAGCATACGGCGCGGGGCAAGCTGTTGCCGCGTGAGCGGGTCGAGCGTCTGGTGGACCCGGGCAGTGCGTTCCTTGAACTGTCGCCGCTGGCCGCGCATGGCATGTACGACGGCGAGGCGCCGGGCGCTGGCATCATCACGGGCATCGGGCGTATCTCCGGGCAGGAGTGCGTGATCGTCTGCAACGATGCGACGGTCAAGGGCGGTACGTACTATCCGCTGACGGTGAAGAAGCATCTGCGCGCGCAGGAAGTGGCCGCGCAGAATCGCCTGCCCTGCGTGTATCTGGTGGATTCGGGGGGGGCCAACCTGCCGCGCCAGGATGACGTGTTTCCGGATCGCGATCACTTCGGCCGCATCTTCTTCAACCAGGCCAACATGTCGGCGCAGGGCATCGCGCAGATCGCGGTGGTGATGGGGTCGTGCACGGCGGGCGGGGCGTATGTGCCCGCCATGAGCGACGAGTCCATCATCGTGCGCGACCAGGGCACGATCTTCCTGGGCGGGCCGCCGCTGGTGCGCGCGGCCACGGGCGAGATCGTCAGCGCGGAAGACCTGGGCGGCGGCGACGTGCATACGCGCCTGTCGGGCGTGGTCGACCATCTGGCCGCGAATGACCTGCATGCCTTGCAGTTGGCGCGCGGCGCGGTGGCGCGGCTCAATCTGGCCAAGCCGCAGTCGCTGGCCCTGCAGGCCGTGCGCGAGCCGCGCTACGACCCGGCCGAACTCAACGGCATCATTCCGGCCGATACGCGCAAGCCCTACGACGTGCGCGAAGTCATCGCGCGCATCGTGGATGGCTCCGAGTTCGACGAATTCAAGGCGCGCTTCGGCGCCACGCTGGTCACGGGCTTCGCGCACATCCACGGCATGCCGGTCGGCATCGTGGCCAACAACGGCATCCTGTTTTCCGAATCGGCGCAGAAAGGCGCGCACTTCATCGAACTGTGCGCGCAGCGCAAGATTCCACTGGTGTTCCTGCAGAACATCACGGGCTTCATGGTGGGCCGCAAGTACGAGAACGAAGGCATCGCGCGCCACGGCGCCAAGATGGTGACGGCGGTGGCGACCGCGGCCGTGCCCAAGTTCACGGTGCTGATCGGCGGCTCGTTCGGCGCGGGCAACTACGGCATGTGCGGCCGGGCGTATTCGCCGCGGCTCTTGTTCATGTGGCCCAACGCGCGCATCTCGGTGATGGGCGGCGAGCAGGCGGCCAGCGTGCTGGCCACGGTGCGCCGCGAGGGCATCGAGGCCAAGGGCGGCCAGTGGACGGCCGAGGAAGAGGAAGCCTTCAAGGCGCCGATCCGCGAGCAGTACGAGCGCGAAGGCCATCCGTACTACGCCACGGCGCGCCTGTGGGACGACGGCATCATCACGCCCGCCGATACGCGGCGCGTGCTGGGCTTGGGACTGTCCGCGGCGTTGAACGCGCCGATCGAGGACACGCGCTTCGGCGTGTTCCGCATGTAGGACAGGCCAGCCCTTCACGCGCTTGCCGTGCCAAGCAAATCCTCATTCCGTCCCTTCCGAGGACCGGCATCGGCGGCCCCCAAAACAAGGTCCCGCCGGTATCCGGATGAGGCTCCGCCGCTGTAGAACGACTTCTTTTCGGACCCGCCCCATGAGCAACCTGTTCGATACCCTGCTGATCGCCAACCGTGGCGAAATCGCCTGCCGCGTCGCCGCAACCGCCCGCCGCCTGGGCATCCGCACCGTGGCGGTCTATTCCGACGCCGACGCCCAGGCGCGCCACGTGGCGGCCTGCGACATGGCCGTGCGCATCGGCGGTCCCGAGCCGCGCGCCAGTTATCTGCGCGCCGACGTCATCCTGCAGGCCGCGCGCGACACCGGCGCGCAGGCCATCCATCCCGGCTACGGCTTCCTGTCGGAGAACGAGGACTTCGCCCGCGCGGTGGCGCAGGCCGGCATGACCTTCGTGGGCCCGCCCGCCGAGGCCATCGCCGCCATGGGCAGCAAGTCGGCCGCCAAGACGCTGATGGAGAAAGCCGGCGTGCCGCTGGTGCCGGGCTATCACGGCGACAACCAGGACGCGGTCTTCCTGCAAGCGCAGGCCGACGCCATCGGTTATCCCGTGCTGATCAAGGCCAGCGCCGGCGGCGGCGGCAAGGGCATGCGCGTGGTCGAGAGTTCGGCCGCGTTCGCCGATGCGCTGGCGTCGTGCCGGCGCGAGGCCGCTTCCAGCTTCGGCGACGACCGTGTGCTGATCGAACGCTATCTGCAGAAGCCGCGCCACATCGAGATCCAGGTGTTCGCCGACACGCATGGCGAATGCGTCTATCTGTTCGAACGCGACTGCTCGGTGCAGCGCCGTCACCAGAAGGTGATCGAGGAAGCGCCCGCGCCCGGCATGACGCAAGAGCGCCGCCGCGCCATGGGCGACGCCGCCGTGGCCGCCGCGCGCGCGGTGGGCTATGTGGGCGCGGGCACGGTCGAGTTCATCGCCGAGCCCGACGGCCGTTTCTACTTCATGGAGATGAATACCCGCCTGCAGGTCGAGCATCCCGTCACCGAACTGATCACGGGACACGATCTGGTGGAATGGCAGTTGCGCGTGGCCGCGGGCCAGCCGCTGCCGGCGCGCCAGCAGGACCTGCGCATCACGGGCCACGCCATCGAGGCACGCCTGTATGCCGAAAATCCCGACAACGGCTTCCTGCCTTCCATCGGCACGCTGACGCACCTGGAATTGCCCACCCATGCGGCCTTCGTCAATGGCGATGTCCGTGTCGATGGCGGCGTGCGTGCCGGCGACGCCATCACGCCCTTCTACGATCCCATGATCGCCAAGTTGATCGTGCATGGCGCCGACCGCGACCAGGCGCGCCTGCGCATGCTGCGGGCGCTGGCGCAGACGCGCGTGGTGGGCGTGCAGACCAACGCGGCTTTCCTGGGCCGCCTGATGCGCGACGAAGCCTTCGCCGCGGCCGACCTGGATACCGGGCTGATCGAGCGGCGCCGCGCCACGCTGCTGCCCGCCCCGCAACCGGCCGATGTGGATACCCTGGCGTTGGCCAGCGCGGCCTGGCTGACGCGGCAGGGCATGGGTCATGCCTCGGAGGCTGCGGCGGATCCGTGGGACGCGCGCGATGGCTGGCGGGTGGGCGGACGCCTGCCGCAGCAACTGGACTGGGCGGACGGCGGCCAGATGCGCAAGGTGGCCGCGACGCGCCAGGCGGACGGCTGGACGATCGATTGCGGCGCGGGGGCGCGGGCCTGGTCCTGGCGCGTGGAGTCCCGAGATGCGAACGCCTATGCGCTGCGCATCGTGCTGGATGGCCGTGAAGTGGGCGGCACCGTGGTGGCCCACGGCGACCAGTTCCATGTCTTCCGCGGCGACACCGTGCACGTGCTCGAACGCCATGACGCGCTGCGTCACGCGGGCGACGATGAGCAGGGCCATGGCGGCGGCCTGACCGCGCCGATGCCGGGCAAGATCATCTCGATTGGCGTTCAGGCCGGCGATGCCGTCAAGAAGGGTCAGCCGCTGCTGGTGATGGAAGCCATGAAGATGGAGCACACGATCTCGGCGCCCGCCGATGGCGAGGTGCGCGAGGTCTTCTACAGCGTGGGCGACCAGGTGGCCGAAGGCGCCGAACTGGTGGCGCTGGAGGCCGCGCAGGGCTGATTGGGCAAGCCGCGGGTTGTATCGATGGATCGTCATCCGTGGCTTACCCGCGCGGGTTACATCCGCGTTAGTCCGATGTCAGCAGGGCATGGCTAGAATCTCCGCTTCCCGGCGCCGTCCGTGCGCCCTGTGCGCCATTCCATGTCCGCCGATCCTGCTCTCGCCGATTCCCCCAGTCCGTTGTCGCGGCCTGCCTTCCTGCATTTCCTGGCCGGCCGCTTCGGCGCCTCGCTATCCTTCCAGATCGTCTCCGTGGCATTGGGATGGCAGGTCTACGAACTGACCGGCAACGCGCTGGACCTGGGCCTGATCGGGCTGGCGCAGTTCCTGCCCATGGCCGTGCTGACGCTGGCCGTCGGCCACGTGGCCGACCGCTACGACCGGCGCAGGATCGTGGCCACCTGCATGGTCATCGAGGCCGTGGCCGCCCTGGTGCTGGCGTCGGTGGCCTTGTACGGCGTCGGTGGCCGGACGCTGCTGTACGCCATGATCGTGCTGATCAGTTCGGCGCGCGCCTTCGAGGCGCCCACCCTGCCCACCCTGCTGCCGGCCATCGTGCCGCGCGCCTGGATCCCCCGCGCCACCGCCATGTCGACCTCGTCGAACCAGGTGGCGATGATTGCCGGCCCCACGCTGGGCGGCGTGGGCTACGGCCTGGGCGCGGGCTGGATCTATTGCCTGGCCGCGGCCATGTACCTGGTCTCGTTCGTCTGCATGATCACCATGGTCGTCGAGCGCGCGCCGCCGCGCCGCGAAGTCACCACGCTGCGCACGCTGTTCGCCGGCATCACCTTCATCTTCCAGCGCCGCGTGTTGCTGGGCACGTTGTCGCTGGACCTGTTCGCCGTGCTGCTGGGCGGCGCCGTGGCGCTCTTGCCCATCTATGCCAAGGACATCCTGCAGGCCGGGCCATGGGCCTTGGGCGCATTGCGCGCCGCGCCGGCCTGCGGCGCCGTGCTGATGGCCCTGATGCTGGCGCGCTACAACGTGCTGGGCGAGCGCGTCGGCCCGATGCTGTTCGGCGCGCTGATGCTGTTCGGGCTGGCCACGGTGGTGTTCGGCTTCTCCACGTCCATCCCGTTGTCGGTGGCGGCGCTGGTGCTGCTGGGCGCCTCGGATGCCATCAGCGTGGTCGTACGCTCATCGCTGGTGCAGCTGAATACGCCCGACGAGATGCTGGGCCGCGTCAGCGCGGTCAACACGCTGTTCATCGGCACGTCGAACCAATTGGGCGAATTCCGCGCCGGCCTGAGCGCGGCGTGGATGGGCGCCGTGCCCGCCGTGGTGGTGGGCGGTTTCGGCACCGTTGCCGTGGCGGCGCTGTGGATGTGGCTGTTTCCGGAACTGCGGAAGCTGAAGTCGCTGCATGGCGGCAAGTAATGCGACCGGGATGTGAGGCGATCAACGTCCGATGGCCGCCACGATATGTTCGCGCAGCCACTGCAGGCCGGGATCCCGATGCTTGCGCTCGTGCCACAGCATCAGCATTTCATAGCCCGGCACCTCCACCGGCGGCGCCACTTCGCGCAACGCGGGATTGGCCCGCACCAGCCGTGACGGCATCATCGCCACCATGTCGGTGGCCGCCAGCACCTGGCCGACGATCAGGAAATTCGGCACCGACAGCGCCGTATGGCGCGTCATTCCCAGCTTTGCCAGCACGGTATCGGTGGGGCCATGGAAACCTCCACCGTCCGGCGACACGACCACATGCTCCAGCTTGCAGTACTGCGCCAGCGTGGGCCGCCGCCTCAGCCGGGGATGATCGACGCGGCAGGCCAGCACGTAGCGTTCCTTGAACAGGGGGCGGCTGCGCAGTCCCTCCGGCGATTCGCCGACGATGTGAAACACCAGGTCGGCCTCGCCCTGCTCCAGCTGCCGTGCGATCAGGGGCGGTTGCAGGTCCAGGATGGCCAGTCGCGTTCCGGGCGCGGCGGCGCGCAGGTCTGCCAGCGCGGGCAACAGGATATTGGCCTCGCCGTAATCCGACATCGACAGCCGCCACGTATCGGTGGCGCCCTCGGGGTCGAACGGCGCAGACGGCGCCACCGCCTGGCCCAGTGCCTGCAAGGCCAGGCGCAAGGGGCCACGCAATTCATCGGCCCTGGCCGTTGGCCGCATGCCGCGCGGTCCGGGCAGCAGCAGCGGATCGCCGAACAGTTCGCGCAGCCTGGCCAGTTGCACGCTGACGGTGGGCTGCGCCAGATGCAGCCGTTCAGCCGCGCGGGTGACGTGGTGCTCCGCCAGCAAGGCGTCCAGCGTCACCAGCAAGTTGAGATCGATGCGTCTGAGGAAATTGTCCAAGGCAATACCTGATATCCGGATAATTCATTTCCACTATAAGCCGTCGAAACCTATCGTGTGTCCATGAGCACTCTGGAGCACACATCATGAACGTACTGCTGGTCTACGCCCACCCCGAGCCCCGTTCGTTGAACGGTTCGTTGCGCGACTACACCGTGCGGCATCTGCGGGAAGCGGGCCACGCCGTGCAGGTGTCCGACCTGTACGCAATGAAATGGAAGGCGGAAGTGGATGCCGGCGACAACACCGCCAGTGAGCCGGGCGCGCGCTTCCACCCTTCCGAAGACTCGCGCATCGCCTTCCAGCGCGGCACCCAGAGCGCCGACATCGCGCGCGAGCAGGACAAGCTGCGCTGGGCCGATGCCGTCATCCTGCAGTTTCCGTTGTGGTGGTTTTCGATGCCGGCCATCATGAAGGGCTGGGTCGACCGTGTGTATGCATACGGTTTCGCCTATGGCGTCGGCGAGCATTCGGACATGCATTGGGGCGACCGCTATGGCGAGGGCACCTTGGCGGGCAAGCGCGCCATGCTGGTGGTGTCGGCGGGAGGATGGGCGCCGCATTACGGCCCGAGAGGCGTGAACGGCCTGATCGACCATCTGCTGTTCCCCATTCAACATGGCGTGCTGTTCTATCCCGGGTTCGACGTGCTGCCGCCACACGTGATCTATCGCACCGGCAAGATCGGCGAGGGCAACTATGCGGAGGTGCGCGATGCCCTGGGCCGGCGCTTGGACACGCTCTTCACCGCGGCGCCCATCCCGTTCCGCAAGCAGAACGGGGGCGATTATTCGATTCCGGACCTGACGCTCAAGCCGGGATTGGCGCCGGATGCGACGGGGTTGGACGTCCATCTGGCCGGGCACTGAGCGCGGCTCCTCGTGTGCGGCGATCTTCCAGGAAGCGGTGGATGGTTTTACGCAAGAGGCTGGCGGGGCCTTATTTTGGTCCCAGGTTTACAGGGCCCAAGGCCACTGGGGCGATCTCAACGCGTGGTCTCTGCGGGCCAGTGATCGCGCACGCTAAGCCCGCTTCATGCATCGAACGATCCACCGAGCGGATTACCAGGGCAGTCCTACAAATAAAAAGCGCCATGCTGAATGAACAGCATGGCGCTTCTTTGGGCGGGTCGGCCCGGCTTTACTTGCGAACCGCCGCGATCACCGTGTCCAATTGCTCCAGCATGCGCGTCACTTCGGCTTCGGTGACGTTCAGCGCCGGCATGAAGCGCAGCAGGTTGGCACGCGGGGCGTTCAGCAGCAGGCCTTCCGGCAGGTTGCGGGCGGCATCGACGATGGCCGGGCCGTCGTCGCGGTCCAGCAGCAGGGCGCGCAGCAGGCCCATGCCGCGTTCGCCCTTCATGCCCCACTTCGCCGACAGGGCCAGCAGGCCCTCGGACAGCTGCCGGGTGCGCGCGGCCAGCGTTTCCATGAAGCCCGGCGAGGTCAGCGTGTCGTACACGGCCACGCCCACGGCGGCCATCAGCGGATTGCCGTTGTAGGTGCCGCCCTGGTCGCCGTAGGCGAACACGCACACTTCCTGGCGGGCCAGCAGCGCGGCCAGCGGCACGCCGCCGCCGATGCCCTTGGCCAGCGTCATGATGTCGGGCACCACGTCGAACTGCTGGTACGCGAACATCGTGCCGGTGCGGCCCATGCCGGTCTGCACTTCGTCGACGATCAGCAGCATCCTGTGTTCGTCGGCCAGCTTGCGCAGGCCCTGCATGAATTCCTTCGTGGCGGGGAACACGCCGGCCTCGCCCTGCACGGGCTCGAGCATGATGGCGACGGTCTTGTCGTCGATCAGCGCGCGCACCGAGTCCAGGTCGTTCAGCGTGGCCTTGGGGAAGCCCTCGACCTGCGGCGCGAACATCTTGTCCCAGCCCGGCTTGCCCGAGGCCGACATGGTGGCCAGGGTGCGGCCATGGAAGCCGTGATCCATGGTGATGATCTTGTAGGCGCCGTCGCGGTGTACCTGGCCCCATTTACGCGCCAGCTTGATGGCGCCTTCGTTGGCCTCGGCGCCGCTGTTGGCGAAGAACACGCGGTCGAAACACGAGGCGCCGGTCAGGCGCGTGGCCAGGTCGATCGAAGGCTGGTTGTAGAACGCCGGCGACGGGTTCATCAGCTTCTCGGACTGGTCGATCAGGGCGCGGCGCATCTCGGGCGCGCAGTGGCCCAGCGTGTTCACGGCCCAGCCCTGCACGAAGTCGAGATATCGCTTGCCGTTATGGTCTTCCAGCCACGATCCCTGGCCTCGCACGAACACCAGTTCGGGGCGGGAGGTGATCTCCATGAGGGCGTTGACGTTGAACTGGCTGAAGTCCATGGCGGTTCCTGACAAGGGGGAAACTGGGGAAAACTGGAAATGTAGCACCGGCCGGCGATCCTTTCGTGACCGCCGGGGCCGGATCTGCGCGGCGAGGGCTTAGCGGCTCAGCCCGCGCGCCGCGATGGGCCAGATCTCGGCCACCATGCCGCCGCGGTACGCCACCAGTTCATCGTGCAGGTTGAAGGTCGGATCGACGTGCGACGGCACCAGTTTCAGCACCTCGCCCAGCGCGGGGCCGTCGCCTTCCCGCACCGTCACCACGCCGTGCTCGTCGTTGGCCGCGATGTATTTCAGGTCGGGGCGTTCGTACACCGACGGCAGCCCGCACTCGATGGTGGTGGACTTCAGGCCGGCGTCCAGCACGGCGCGGCCGGGCTTGGCGGTGCTCATCACCGTGGACATCAGGAACAGGCTGTGGCGGAACGCCATGGCGCCATCCCAGTCGTTGGCGCCGTAGTCGCCGTCCATGAAGGCATAGGAGCCTGCTTGCAGCTCGGTGTAGATGCCGCTTGCCGCATCGAACTCGGCGCTGCCCGTGCCGCCGCCGGTGATGCGTTCGCAGACGATGCCCGCGTCGCGCAGCGCCTGGGCGAACGCCGCGGCGCGTTCGGCCGCCTGGGCGCACACCGCTGCCCGTTCGGCGCGGGTGCGCAGGTGCTGCACCGTGCCGTGATAGGCCTGCAGGCCGCCGAAGGTCAGCCCCGGTGCGGCCTGGATGCGCTGGGCCAGCGCCACCGCCTGACCGCTGTCGGCCACGCCGCAGCGCCCCTGGCCCACGTCCACCTCGACCAGCACCGTCAGGTGCGCGCCCGCCTGCACCATGGCGGCGGACAGCGCGTCGACGTTGCCGGGATGGTCCACGCATACGCTGAGCATGGCGTTGGGTGCGAGGCGGCCCAGCAGCGCCAGCTTGGCCGGCCCGACCACCTGGTTGCTGATATGGATGTCGAGGATGCCCGCGGCGATGAAGGGCAGCGTTTCGCTGACTTTCTGGCAGCAGATGCCGCGCGCGCCGAGCGCCAGCTGGCGCAGCGACACCTGCGGGCATTTATGCGCCTTGGCGTGGGGCCGCAGGGCGACGCCGTGCTGGTCGGCCCAGTCCTGCATGGTTCTCAGATTGGCCTCGAAGGCGTCCAGGTCGATCGCCAGGGCCGGTGTGTCCACGCTGGCCAGGGGTTGGCCGGGCAGGACGGGGGGCGGCAGATAGGGCGTGCCGTCCGGGCAGGTGGGAGTGTCGGATGAACCCATTTTTCCTCTTGGAGTATATGTATGAAGGCGCGGGTTAGCCCGCCCCAGGTAAACCATAGCCCCGCGAGCATTGGCGCACGCCGGACCCCGTGTAAGAATTTACCCAAAGAAAGCGGAAAGAAAGGTTTCCCAGCGCAGCATATCTGGCGTTTGTTCCAAACGGGTTGTTTTTGGAGCGGCCCGGCCTGGGCGGACCGTGAAACAGCTTTCACGCCGCACGCGTCGTGCGTGTGCTTCCTGTCCTGGGAGGGACGGCAGGCAAGGTCGTGCCTTATTACTACGGAGAAGCCATGAAGCTCAATCGCTGGATCAAGACCCTGGCCGTCGCATTGGCCATCACGGGCGCGGCCACCTCGGCGCACGCCCAGCAGTTCTTCCGCATCGGTACGGGCGGCACCGCGGGGACCTATTACCCCGTGGGCGGGATGATCGCCAACTCGATTTCCGAACCGGGCAAGCTGGTCGCCACCGCGGTGGCCAGCAACGGTTCGGTCGCCAACATCAACGGCATCCTGGGCGGATCGCTCGAAGCCGGTTTCACGCAGTCCGACGTGGCCTACTGGGCCTATAGCGGCACCGGCACGTTCGAAGGCAAGCCCAAGGCACAGGGCCTGCGGCTGATCGCCACCCTGTATCCGGAGAGCATCCATCTGGTGGTCCGCAAGGGCTCGGGCATCAAATCGGTGGCAGACCTGCGTGGCAAGCGCGTGTCCATGGACGAACCCGGCTCGGGCACCCTGGTCGACGTGCGCCTGATCCTGGCGGCCTACGGCATGGCCGACAAGGATGTGAAGGCCGAATACCTCAAGCCCAACCAGGCCGGCGACAAGATGCGCGATGGCAGCCTGGATGCCTTCTTCTTCGTGGGCGGCGCGCCGGCCGGCGCCATCGCCGAACTGGCCTCCAGTGGCGGCGGCATCGAACTGGTGTCCCTGGTCGGTCCCGAGATCGACAAGCTGCGTGGCGAACAGCAGTTCTTCACCCCCGACGTGATCCCGGCCAATACCTATCAGGGCGTGGCCGAGGCGAAGACGATTTCCGTCAATGCGCAGATGGTCACCTCCGACAAGCAGCCCGAAGCCGTCGTCTATGAGCTGACCAAGAAGCTGTACAGCGACGCCACGCGCAAGACGCTGGACAGCGGCCATGCCAAGGGCAAGCTCATCACGCTGCAGAACGCGGTCAAGGGCGCGGGCATCCCGTTCCACCCGGGCGCCGAGAAGTTCTACAAGGAAGCCGGGCTGCTGAAATAAGCGCCGACGCCAGGCATTAGGCGTTTCTCCCGCGCGCGCCGCCCCGTCGAGGGGCCGGCGCGCCGCGTCTTCGTGCATTCTCACCGAGTGCCCCAGGCCATGCAGATCGATCACGAAAAGACCCAGCAACTGGCGGAAACCTACGACTCCGAGATCCGCTTCCGCCCCTTGGGCAAAACGGCCGCATGGATCGTCTCGCTGCTGCTGGTGGCGCTGTCGCTGTTCCATTACTACACCGCGGGTTTCGGCCTGCTGCGCGAGGCCACGCATCGCGGCGTACACCTGGCCTTCGTGCTCAGCCTGATCTTCCTGGTGTTCGGGTTCAGCAAGGCGCATTACCGCCGCGAGCCGCGCCCGGCCTGGTACGCGCCGGGCGGCGTGCCGCTGTATGACTGGCTGATCGCCGCCCTGCTGGCGCTGACGGTGCTCTATATTCCGTACATCTTCGAAGACCTGGCCTATCGCGTCGGCAATCCGTTGCCGCTGGACGTCGCGATGGGGTCGATCCTGATCGTCGGGCTGCTGGAAGGCACGCGGCGCGCCATGGGCTGGCCGCTGCCCATCATCGCGATGGTCTTCCTGGCCTATGCCGCTTTCGGGCGCGTGTTTCCCGGCCTGCTGCAGCACGCGGGCAACAGCTGGGCGCAGATCGTCAACCACATGTACCTGACCAGCCAGGGTGTCTATGGGGTGGCGGTCGGCGTGGTGGCCACCTATGTGTTCCATTTCGTGTTGTTCGGCGTGCTGGCCACGCGCATCGGCCTGGGCCAGCTGTTCCTGGATACGGCCTCGACCATCGCCGGACGCTACGCCGGCGGGCCGGCCAAGGTGTCGGTCTTCGGTTCGGCCATGTTCGGCATGCTGTCGGGGTCGTCCGTGGCCAACGCCGTCACGGTCGGGTCGCTGACCATTCCCGCCATGATCCGCGTGGGCTATCCGCGCCACTTCGCCGCGGGCGTCGAAGCGGCGTCCAGCACCGGCGGCCAGATCACGCCGCCCATCATGGGCGCGGCCGCTTTCCTGATGATCGAATTCCTGGGCATCCCGTATCAGCAGATCGCCATCGCGGGCATCTTTCCCGCGCTGCTGTATTTCTTCGGCATGTTCATGCAGGTGCACTTCGAGGCCAGGCGCGAGGGCCTGCGAGGCCTGACCGCCGAGGAAATGCCTCGCCTGCGCGAGTCCTTCCGCCAGCGGTGGCCGACCCTGATCCCGCTGCTGCTGCTGGTCGGCGTGCTGGCCAGCGGGCGCACGCCGTATCTGGCGGCGTTCTGCGGCATCACGGGCTGCATCCTGGTCGGATGGTTCAATCCTCATCAGCGCCTGCGCTGGCGCGACCTGTACGAGGCATTCGAGACCGGCGCCAAGTATGCGCTGGCCGTCGGCGCAGCGGCCGGCACGGTGGGCCTGATCATCGGCGTGGTGACGCTGACCGGCGTGGGGTTCAAGATTTCCTTCATCGTGATCTCGACGGCGCAATGGCTGGCCGCGGGCGCCGGCGCCGTGATCCCCGAGGCGCTGGCCAGCACCCAGGCCCTGACGCTGGCGGCCGCGCTGTGCATGACCGGGCTGGTGTGCATCGTGATGGGATGCGGGGTGCCCACCACGGCCAACTACCTGATCATGGTGACGGTGGCGGCGCCCACGCTGGTGCAGTTGGGTGTGCAACCGATCGCGGCCCATTTCTTCGTCTTCTATTTCGGCATCCTGGCCGACATCACGCCGCCGGTGGCCCTGGCGGCCTATGCCGCCGCCGGCATGGCGGGCAGCGATCCCTTCCGGACCGGCAACACCGCCTTTCGCCTGGGCATCACCAAACTGATCGTGCCGTTCGTCTTCGTGTTTTCACCGTCGCTGCTCATTTCCGTGAAGGGGTTCTCCCCCTATGAGTTCTGGGTGACACTGACCGGCTGCATGATCGGCCTGGTGCTGCTGTCCGCGGCCTTCTCGCGCTACATGCTGGTCGGCATGAAGGCCTGGGAGCGCCTGCTGTGCGCGGTGGGCGCATTGTTGACCATCGCCCCGGGACTGGCCAGCGGACTGCTGGGGCTGGCGGTCGCCGCTCCCGCCTTGGTCAATCAGGTGGTGCAAGCCCGTGCCCAGCGAGGGGCCGCGCCCGGCTGAGGGGGACCGGACACGGCTGTGGCGTCGATGCGACGAACCCCGTTTCCGCGCCCGGATGGCCAGGGCCACCTGGACGTGGGACCAAGTTGCCCCATGGGGCAAATCAGCGTAAAGTAAATTTACGTTTGCTGGTTTGCCGATATGCGGGCCGACTGGGCAAACGGCCACTTGGCCGCTATATGTTCGATATCCTGGTTTATCTGTTCGAAAACTATTACACGCCGCAAGCCTGTCCTGCGGCCGACGTGTTGGCAAAGCGGCTCGCCGCCGCCGGGTTCGAGCACGAAGACATCGACGACGCCTTGGGTTGGCTCTACGGCCTGGCCGAAACCACCGAGCGTTGCGTCGAACTGGCGCAGGTCCCCAGCAGCGGCGTTCGCATCTACACCGATTCCGAGTATCGGCAACTCGGCACCGAATCCATCGGTTTCATCACCTTCCTGGAATCCGCTGGCGTGCTTCCGGCTCCGCTGCGCGAGATCGTCATCGATCGTGCGCTGGCCTCGCCCGAAACGCCCGTGCCGTTGTCGCGTATCAAGATCATCGCGCTGATGGTGCTCTGGAGCCAGGAGGCCGAAATCGACAATCTGGTGCTCGAAGAATTGCTCGAAGACGAAGGCGGCCGCCGCCTTCTGCACTAGGCCCCGCCGCACGGATTTCCGGGCCTCGCAAACGGGGCTCGTCCCTCATTCATTCCCTTGACGACGTACATCGGCCGCTTCGCTCCCAGTCCCAGCGGGCCGCTGCACGCGGGTTCGCTGGTGGCCGCGCTGGGCAGTTGGCTGGACGCCCGCGCCCGGCACGGCCGCTGGCTGCTGCGCATCGAGGACGTCGATACCCCGCGCACCGTCCAGGGCGCCGCCGACCGCATCATGGATCAGTTGCGCGCCCTGGGGCTGCGCTGGGACGGCGATGTCATGTGGCAATCCTGGCGCGGTCCGGCGTATCAGCAGGCGTTCGATGACCTTGCCGCGCGCGGGCTGATCTATGGCTGCGGCTGTACCCGGCGCGAAATCGCCGACTCGCAACTGCGCGGGGGCGAGGCCGGCGCCGATGGCGAACGGCCCTATCCCGGCACTTGTCGCCATGGCCTGGCGCCGGGCCGCCGGGCGCGCGCTTGGCGCGTTCGGGTGCCGTCGGGCACGGAATCCTTCCAGGATCGCTGGTTGGGCCCCCAGCAGCAGGACGTGGCGCAGGCCGTGGGGGACTTCACCCTGCGGCGCGCGGACGGCCTGTGGGCCTATCAGCTGGCCGTGGTGGTGGACGACGGCGCCCAAGGGGTGACCGATGTGGTGCGGGGCGCCGATCTGCTCAGTTCCACCGCGCGGCAGCGCGTGTTGGCGCGCCTGCTGGGCCTGCCCGTGCCGCGTGTGATGCACGTGCCGCTGATCGTGGATCCGGACAGCGGCATGAAGCTGTCCAAGCAGAACGGCGCGGCGGCGCTGGATACCACGCAGCCGTTGCAGACGCTGGGCCGGGCCTGGCGCGATCTGGGCTTCGAGGGGTTCGACGCCGCGGACGTGCCGGCCTTCCTGGCCGAAGCGACGGCACGCTGGGCGCGGCGCTTTCCGCTGGCCTGAGCACTGCCGCCTTACCCGCACCTCCAGGAAAAGCGGGGCGGGCACGCTGCCCCCCTACAGCGGCTGACGCTTCTCGTCCAGCATCCGAACCAGCAGGCCCGTGCCGCTGTCATCCACGCGGATCTCGCCATAGCGCGCCGTCGCGTAATGCCCGGCCTGTCCCTCGGGGAAGAAATAGGCGTTGGTGACGATGCGCACGCCCTCGGGCCGCACGCGGTAGCGCAACACCAGTTCGTTGCCGGTTCGCGGCTCCGCGCGCTCCTGCAGCCGCACGGCCTGCGCCACGCCCTGTTCGTCGGGCGCCAGCACCAGATAGCCCTCGGTGCGCACGAAGGGGCTGTCATCCGGTCCCAGGTGGCTCGGGTCCTGGTCCAGCAGCCGGTTGACGGCATTGCCCGCCGCGAAGCGCAGCGCCATGTAGTCGCCCTGCATCAGCGAGCGCGGATCGACAGGCGCCAGTTCCAGGATGGCCACGCGGCCCGAGGCCAGCAGGGTCTCGCGCTGCCAGATCGTGGTATTGGCCACCGCCAGCGCCAGCAGCAGCCCGGCCAGCACGCCCGCCGCGCGCCAGCGCTGGGCGGCGGTGGCGCGGCCAGGTACGCAAGGCGCGGCCGTCGCCGTGCGCATCACGCGCGGCACCAGCCACACCATGCCGCGCAGCAGGAACATCATGACGCCGGCCGTGGCGAGCCAGCCGGCCTTCCGCAGCAGCGGCACTTCCAACTGGTAGTAATAGATCAGCAGGTAGGACAGCAACGCCAGCACGCCGAAAATGGTCAGGCGCGGCTTGTTCAGGCCGGCCCCCAGCAGCATCCATGCCAGCGCGAAGGCGATGCCCGGGCTGGGCAGCCAGAACAGCGCCAGCACCAGCAGCGCCAGGGGCACTGTCCAGACCAGCGCGGGCGTCAGCGCCGCGCGGCGCGCGCCCAGCACCAGGGCCGCGGCCACGGCCGGCAGCAGGGCGCCGGCCAGGCTGAGCGCGGCGGTGGCGGGCCGCGCCGACCAGAGCGCGAACAGGTTCGTGGCCGCCACGCCGCCAGACAGCCATACCAGGCTTTGCACGGCGATGGCGGTCGACCAGCCCAGCGGGTCCAGCTTGCGTTGGCGGGGCGGCGCCAGGCGGTGCCCGATCCAGAAGGCCGCGGCGGCCGTCCAGGCGCCCAGCACCGCGACCGGTTGCCAGATGATGGAAGAGATGGCCACGTCGTAGTCCATCATGGCGTCGATCAGGTCGACGTTGGTGGCCAGGTTGGGCCACATGAACCGCCAGACCAGGCAGGCGCCGGCCAGGGCCATCATCCAGCCGCTGAGAAACCGCAGCAGCGCGTCGGGAGCCAGGGCATAGACGACGATACCCGTCGCCAGCACGATCAGCCAGGTGCCGTAGGCGGAGGACAGGTCGTACAGGCCATACGCGATCAGGAGTTGCCCGGTGAAGCCCATCGCGGTGGCGCACTGGCGCCAGAACGCCCCGCTGGCGTTGCGCAAGGCTGCGATGCTGGCCGTGCACAGGGCCAGGCCGGCCAGTCCCGCCATCTCCGGCGAGCCGATCACGCCGGACACGGCCAGGAACAGCAACAGCAGCAGTGTCGCCAGCCAGGCGCTCAGGCCCAGCAGGCCGTAGATGTACCAGGGCGTCTCGGCCCGTGCCAGGGTGGCGCTGCCCGCCAGCCCGATGACGGGGGCGCCGGCGTCGGCGGGATCGACCGCATTGCCCGCCGAGGCGCCTTCGGGCCCGGGATCGGCCATCCGCCGGGATGGGCTTTGCGCGGCCAGTTTGCGCAGCCAGCGCGCGGCCCACACGGCCTCGGCCATCAGCAGCGCGGCCAGCGGCAGGACCGCCCAGATGCCGGGCTCCAGCCGCAGCAGCCATTCTCCGACCCCCCGCAGCGACACGAGGATGGCCCCGGCGGCCAGCATGGCCAGGATGACCAGATCGCGCCGCCCGCGAAGGTAATACAGGCCCAGGATCAGGGTGACGATGATCCAGGCGATGCCGGTGTAGCTGCCCAGGCCCAGGATGATGTCGCCCACGAGCAGGGCCAGCACCAGCACGCCCACCGCCAGGATGGCCAGCACGCGGGGCCCGACCCGGGTGCCGGCGCGCCAACGGCGCGCGGCCAGTTCCCAGCCGGTCAACATCAGCAGGTTCAGTCCTGCCATCACCAGACTCGGGAAACCGGGCCCCGCGAATGCCACCCACCACACGAACAGGTGCTCGCCCAGCCACAGCGCGGCGGCGACGTTCACGACCAGCACCCAAAGCAGCCAGACCGGCTGGCTGGCCGCCACCAGCGCCCAGGGCAGCAGCAGCAAGGCCCAGAGGGCAAACAATTCCCAGGTGTCGGCGCCCGTTTGGTATGTTTGACCCACGAGGGCGAGCAGGGCGCCCAGCAGCAGGCCGGCCAATGCCAGCGCCGCGCCCGCGATGTGGCGCCGCGAATCGGCATCGGCGCGCAGGCGCAGTCCGATGCCCGCGGCGGCCAGCGCGCACAGCGCCAGCAGGGCCTGGGCGCCAACGAAACGCTCGGTCTTGTCCAGCGCCGGCCAGTTGGCCGCGACCCCGCAAATCACGCCGCTGCCCAGCAGCAGGACCCCCAATCCCAGGGTCGCGCGAGCCAGGAATTGGCGCCAAGTGTGCAATTCCGATCCCGCTGGCGAATGACCCCCGACTTGCATGCCCTGAATCTCCCCTCTTATCATCCGCGCTAATCGAGGCGGGACTGCCGCCACTGGATACTCATGAGCAAAACGCTGATTATTGCCGAGAAGCCCTCGGTAGCCCTGGATATATCACGCGCCCTTGGAGGCTTCGCGCGGGAGGGCGACTATTTTGAAAGCGAACGTTACGTGCTCGCTTCCAGTATCGGGCATCTGCTCGGCTTGGTCGCCCCCAACGATCCCGTGAAAGGCAAATGGAGCTTCGCGCACCTGCCGGTGATTCCGCCGGCGTTCGAACTCGGCCCGACGGACAAGCGCTCGTCCGAGCGCCTGAAGCTGCTGGTGCGCCTGGCCAAGCGCAAGGATGTCACCGCCCTGATCAATGCCTGTGACGCGGGCCGGGAGGGTGAGCTGATCTTCCGCTACATCATCCAGTACGCTGGCGTGAACAAGCCCGTCCAGCGGCTGTGGCTGCAGTCGATGACGCAGCAGGCGATCCGCGACGCGTTCCAGAACCTGCGCGACGACGTCCAGTTGAAGCCGCTGGAGGCCGCCGCGCGCTCGCGCGCCGAGGCCGACTGGCTGGTGGGCATCAACGGCACGCGCGCCATGACCGCCTTCAACAGCAAGGACGGCGGCTTCTTCAAGACCCCGGTGGGCCGCGTGCAGACGCCGACCCTGGCCATCGTGCACGAACGCGAAGAGCGCATCCGCCGCTTCGTGTCGCGCGACTACTGGGAAGTGCACGCCACCTTCGTGGCGGCCGCCGGCCTGTACCAGGGCCGCTGGATCGACCCGGATTTCAAGAAGGACGACCGCGATCCCGAGCGTCGCGAGTCGCGCCTGTGGTCGCAGGCCGCCGCGCAGAGCGTGGTGGCGGCCTGCCGCGAGCAGCCGGGCAGCGTCACCGAGGAGTCCAAGCCCTCGACGCAGGCCTCGCCCGCGCTGTACGACCTGACTTCGCTGCAACGCGAGGCCAACGGCCGTTTCGGCTTCTCGGCCAAGACCACGCTGGCCCTGGCGCAGACACTGTACGAACGCCACAAGGCCCTGACCTATCCGCGTACCGATTCGCGTTATTTGCCCGAGGACTACATCGGCACCGTGCGCCAGACCATGTCGGTGCTGGCGCAGGGCGATTCCGCCGCGGTGGGCGGGCTGTCGCGGCACGCCGCCACGGTGGTGAAGAACGACTGGGTCAAGTCCAACCGCCGCATCTTCGACAACAAGAAGGTGTCGGATCACTTCGCCATCATCCCCACCCTGCAGGTGCCGCGCGACCTGAGCGAAGCCGAGGGCAAGCTGTACGACCTGGTGCTCAAGCGTTTCCTGGCGGTGTTCTTCCCGTCCGCCGAGTTCCGCGTCACCACGCGCATGACCCAAGTGCAGGGCCACCGCTTCAAGACCGAGGGCAAGGTGCTGGTGTCGCCGGGCTGGCTCGCCGTGTATGGCAAGGAAGCCCAGGGCGAGGACGCCAACCTGGTGCCCGTGGCCGACGGCGAGACCGTGCGCACCGAGGCGGTCGACGCGGTGGGCCTGGCGACCAAGCCGCCGCCACGCTACAACGAAGCCACGCTGCTGTCGGCCATGGAAGGCGCCGGCAAGCTGGTCGACGACGAGGAGCTGCGCGAGGCCATGTCCGAGCGTGGCCTGGGCACGCCGGCCACGCGCGCGGCCATCATCGAAGGCCTGCTGAACGAGGTCTACCTGCGCCGCGAGGGCCGCGACCTGGTGCCCACCGCCAAGGCGCGCCAGCTGATGACGCTGCTGGCCGGCCTGGACGTGACCGAACTGACGTCGCCGGAGCTGACCGGCGAATGGGAGCACAAGCTCAAGCAGATCGAACAGGGGGGCCTGGGCCGCGAGGCCTTCATGCGCGAGATCGCGCAGATGACCCAGGTGATCGTCAAGCGCGCCAAGGAATACGAGCGCGACACGGTGCCTGGCGATTACGCCACCCTGGCCACGCCCTGCCCCAAGTGCCGCGGCGTCGTGAAAGAGAACTACCGCCGCTATGCGTGCACGCAGTGCGACTTCTCGATCAGCAAGCATCCGGGCGGCCGCACCTTCGAGCTGCCGGAAGTCGAAGAGCTGCTGGCCAAGCGCGAGATCGGTCCGCTGCAGGGCTTCATCAGCAAGATGGGCCGTCCGTTCGCGGCCATCCTGCGCATCAGCGACGAGGACAAGCTCGAGTTCGACTTCGGCCAGAGCGATGACGACGACGGCGAGGAAGTGGATTTCTCCGGCCACACGCCGGTGGGTCCGTGCCCCAAGTGCCAGTCGCGCGTGTTCGAGCATGGCATGAGCTACGTCTGCGAGAAGTCGGTCGGTCCGTCCAAGACCTGCGACTTCCGTTCGGGCAAGGTGATCCTGCAGCAGGAAATCTCGCGCGAGCAGATGGAAAAGCTGCTGGCCAATGGCCGCACCGACCTGCTGGACGGCTTCGTGTCCAGCCGCACCAACCGCAAGTTCAAGGCGTTCCTGGTGCGCCAGCCCGACGGCAAGGTGGGCTTCGAGTTCGAGCCGCGTCCCGAGAAGCCGGGCCGCGCGCCGGCGAAGTCGGCCAAGGCCGCGGCGGCGTCGGAAGGCGCACCGGCCAAGACGGCCGCCAAGAAGGCGGCGGCCAAGACCGCGCCCGCCAAGACGGCCACGAAAACGGCCGCCAGGAAAACCGCGACCAAGACCGCCGCCAAGAAAACGGCGGTGAAGAAGGCGGTTGCCAAGAAGGCCGCCAAGACCGCGGGTTGATCTTCCGATCCGCCCGGACCTGGCGCGTGCGCGAGCCACGCGCCAGGGTTGGGCTTCCGAGCCCGTCGCTTTCTCCGAACAAGGAATCTCCATGCCTTACGTCCGTATCGAAATCCTGGAAGGCCGTACCGAAGACCAGAAGGCCGCCATCGCCGCGTCGGTGACGCAGGCGCTGGTCGAGCATGCCGGCGCCAATCCGCAAAGCGTGTTCGTGGTGTTCGATGACGTCGCGCCGCAGAACTGGGCGACCGCCGGCACGCTGGTCTCGCGCCGCAACGCCGCGCCGCCACTGCCATCGGCCTCGCGCTGACCGGCGTGCCGCGCTGCGTCTTGACGTGAGTGTCGCCGCATGACTGCCTCATCGTTCCTGCAACAGTTTTCGCTGGCCGGCCAGATCGCGCTGGTCACCGGTTCGGCCCGCGGGCTGGGCCTGTGCATCGCGCGCGCCATGGCGGGCTGTGGCGCGCACGTCCTGATCAACGGCCGCGACGTGCAGGCCGTCGGCCAGGCCGTGCAGGCGCTGCGCGCCGACGGCCTGGCCGCTTCGGCGCTGCCGTTCGACGTTGCCGACGACGCCGCCGTCGAGGCCGCCTTCTCCCGCATCGATGCCGAATTCGGGCGGCTCGACGTGCTGGTCAACAACGTGGGGGCTCGCAACCGCAAGACCCTGCAGGCCATGGCGCCCGCCGAAATCCGCGCGCTGATCGACACCGACCTGGTGGCGGGCATGGTGCTGTCCAAGCTGGCCGCCGAACGCATGGTGCGCCACCGGCATGGCCGCTTGATCGCCATCACCTCGGTGGTGGGTGAGCTGGCGCGTGCGGGCGATGCCGTGTATCCCGCCGCCAAGCAGGGCATGACGGGCATGATGCGGGCGCTGGCCATGGAGTATGCCCCGCTGGGCATCACCAGCAACGCCATCGCGCCCGGCACTTTCGCCACCGAGACCAATGCCGCCATGGTGGCCGACCCCGCTGTCGGGCCGGTGGTGGCCGCGCGCAATCCCATGCGCCGCTGGGGACAGCCCGAGGAGATCGCCGGGGCCGCCGTGTTCCTGGCGTCCTCCGCGGCGTCTTACGTGAATGGGCACGTCCTGGTCGTGGACGGGGGCTTGTCCATCCAGTTCTGAAGACGTGTTTACACTGGCGTGTGGGCCATGGATATCGGCCCATCGCGCCATCAGGCGCATTTCGTGCCGGCCCGCGCTCGTTCCCCCTTGCATGCCGCCGGGGCTCATGGCGTGGCGGCATGTCCGCGGCAAGCATCCCATCAAGAGGACGTGGCCTTCCCCAAGCATATCTATCGGAGGTGGTTATGAGACAGCACTTCATCGACAATCGGCCGGCGCAGGGCTCGTCGGGTGAGCGTATCCCCGTCATCGACCCGTCCTCGGGCCAGGAATTCGACAGCATCGCGCGCGGCAACGCCGCCGACATCGACGCGGCCGTGCAGGCCGCGCGCCGCGCCTACGAGGGCGCCTGGGGCCGCCTGAGCGCCGCCGAACGCGGCCGCCTGCTGTTGAAGCTGTCGGTGACAGTGCTGGACCATTTCGACGAACTGGCCGAGATCGAATCGCGCGATTGCGGCAAGCCCACCAGGCAGGCGCGCGCCGACGTCACGGCCCTGGCGCGCTACTTCGAGTTCTATGGCGGCGCGGCCGACAAGCTGCACGGCCAGACGCTGCCTTACACCCAGGGCTACACGGTGCTGACGCTACGCGAGCCGCACGGCGTGACGGGCCACGTGGTGCCGTGGAACTATCCGATGCAGATTTTCGGCCGCAGCGTCGGCGGCGCGCTGGCCGCGGGCAATGCGTGCGTGGTCAAGCCCGCCGAGGACGCCTGCCTGTCGCTGCTGCGCGTGGCCGAGCTGGCGGCGCAGGCGGGTTTTCCGGCGGGGGCGTTGAACATCGTCACCGGCTATGGCCATGAGGCCGGCGATGCGTTGACGCGCCATCCGGGTATCGATCACATTTCGTTCACCGGCTCGCCGCGCATCGGCGCGCTGGTCACGCAGGCCGCGGCCGAGCGTCACGTGCCCGTGACGCTGGAACTGGGCGGCAAGTCGCCGCAGATCGTCTTCGACGACGCCGACGTCGATGCGCTGTTGCCCGTTGTGGTCAATGCCATCGTGCAGAACGCCGGCCAGACCTGCTCGGCCGGCAGCCGCCTGCTGGTGCAGCGCGGCTCGTATGAGGCCGTGCTGGAGCGCCTGGGCGCCGCCTTCGCCAAATTGCGGGCGGGTCCGGCCACGATGGACCTGGATTGCGGCCCGCTGATCCGCAAGACCCAGCTCGAGCGCGTGCAGGGCTTCCTGAAGGCTGCCGAACAGGACCGCATTGCCACCGTGGCGCGCGGCGCCGTGGTGGATGGCGCGCCGCCCGAGGGCTTCTACCAGGCTCCCACGCTGCTGCGCGACGTGCCGGTGGACCATCGCCTGGGCCAGGAAGAGATTTTCGGCCCCGTGCTGTCGGCCATGCCTTTCGATGACGAGGCCGACGCCGTGCGCATCGCCAACGCCACCGACTACGGGCTGGTGGCCAGCATCTGGACCCGCGACGGCGCGCGCCAGTTGCGCCTGGCCCGCAAGGTGCGCAGCGGCCAGGTCTTCATCAACAACTACGGCGCGGGCGGCGGCATCGAACTGCCGTTCGGCGGCGTGAAGGCCAGCGGCCACGGCCGAGAAAAGGGCTTCGAGGCGCTGTATGGATTTACCGTGCTGAAGACGATTTCGATCAAGCACGATTGATGTGGACCGCCGCTCGGGTTGATCGGGCCGGCAAGGCTGAGGTCCGGTCCGTGCAGGTGGGGTTCAGCAGGCGGTGGATCGGTCTTTCCTGTACACCACGAATGTGGCCGGGCGGCATGCGCCAACACGTCGAGAACGCATGCCTCACATACCGGCTTCGGGTTCGGGTCAGTTCCGCACCGCGCTCTTGAATGCCGCTGAAAGCGCGGCAAGCGCATCGCTGGCTCGGCCATTCCTGATGCGGGTGTGCAGCAGGACAGGCAGTCGCGGCAATGTGGGAAGCCCGAGCCTGGGACCCACGTCCACGGCGCCGAACGGCACCATGCGCGCGGACAATGCGGCAACGCCGAGCCCCGCCATGACCGCCGAGGCGACCGCCATGACGCCGCCGCCCACGAATACTTCGGCCCAGGGTATGCCGGCTTCATCCAACATTTGCTCTGCCATCGCGCGCACGCCGCAGGGTTCGGCCATGGTGGCCAGGGGCAAGGGCTCCGCCGCGGAATGCTGCCAGCCCGGCGCGGCAAACCAGCCGAATCTCTCCTCGACCACGACCTCGCCGTCGCTTCGCCCGGCATGCAGGCGCACCAATACCGTATCCAGTTCCCGGCGGTCGAAGCTCTGCAGGAGATCATTCGACGACCCGATCCGGATCTCGATCAGCAGTTGCGGGTCCTGTGCGTTCATGCGTGCGATCAGCGCGGGCAGTTCCGGTCCCGCGACGTGGTCGCTGATGCCGATGGTCAGGCGCTGCCTGGCGCCGGCAACGGCGCAGAGCGCACGGTCGTGGACCGAGAGGAGTTCGCGAGCGTGCACCAGGAAGGCCGTGCCTCGCGCCGAAAGCTCCACGTATCGGGGCGTCCGTTCGATGAGCCGGAAACCCAGCCGGTCTTCGAGCCGCTTCAGCTTCAAACTCATGGCGGCCTGCGTCGTCCCCAAGGATTCGGCGGCGCGCGTGAAACTTCCAAATTCGGCAATGCGGACGAAGGCCTTGACGGCATCCAGGTCCAGGGAGGGTTCTGTCATTTCAATTGCTTATCGCTGAAATTCACCCGCATAGCATATCGGAATGGATAGCATGAAAGTCCCATCACCTGGAGGAGCATCATGCCTCTCGTTCACATCTCTCTACGCACGGGCAAGACCGACACTTACCGGCAGGCCATTTTCGATGGCGTCCATCGCGCCATGCACGAAACCTTCGACGTTCCCGAAGATAACCAGTTCATGGTCTTGACCGAGCACGACGCCGCGAATTTCCGCTACGGCGCGACGTATCTCGGCGTGGCGCGCAGCGACGATCTCGTGTTCATCCAGATTACCGCGAACGACACTCGCACTGTCGAACAGAAGAAAGCCCTGTTCCAGCGGATCGCGCAGATTTTGGGCGAAGCGCCAGGCATGCGGCCGGAAGACGTATTCGTGAGCCTCGTCGAGGTCCGGAAAGAAAACTGGTCTCTCGGCAATGGCCTCGCGCAATACGCCTGACGCGATGTTTCAAGAAGGCGGTGCCGTCGTCCCCGGGGCCTGAAGCGCGGCGGTCCTTCGGTTCGGCATCACCCCATGGCGCCCGGTTGCGGGGGCCACGCTGAAATGACAAAACCCGCTGCGGCGGGTTTTGTCTTCATGGGCCGGCACATGGCCCTTCATCGGCAAGGCAGTCCGCGAGACGGGCCGCCAGACGCCCGTATCAGGCCGCCACGGCCTCTTCGGCGTTTACGCTGGCGCCGGTAGCCAGATGGCGGTTCACCGCGCTCAGCACGGCGCGGAACGACGCGGTGACGATGTCGCGGTCGATGCCCACGCCGAAACCGGTGGGCGAGTCGCCCACGCGCATTTCGACGTAGCTGGCGGCGCGGGTATCGGTGCCGGTGCCGATCGAGTGCTCGTGGTAGTCCATGATGCGGACCGGCACGTCCAGCGCGGCCACGAAAGCCGAGATGGCGCCGTCGCCGCTGCCGGTGACCGTGCGGCGCTCGCCGTCGTATTCCAGTTCGGCCGTGATGGCGAATTGCTTGCCTTCGCCGGCGCTGGGGTCGCCGTCGATACGGTGGCGGATCAGCTTCCACGGAGCGTGCTGCTGCAGGTATTCCTGGTCGAAGATCGTGTAGACGTCTTCGGCGGTGACTTCACGGCCGGTCTCGTCGGTCACGCGCTGGATGGCGCGGCTGAATTCGATCTGCAGGCGGCGCGGCAGCACCAGGCCGTGCTCCTGTTCGAGCAGGTACGACACGCCGCCCTTGCCCGACTGGCTGTTCACGCGGATCACGGCGTCGTAGCTGCGGCCCAGGTCGGCCGGGTCGATCGGCAGATAGGGCACTTCCCAGACGGCGTCGGATTTCTGTTGCGCGAAGCCTTTCTTGATGGCGTCCTGGTGCGAGCCCGAGAAGGCCGTGAACACCAGGTCGCCCGCGTAGGGGTGGCGCGGATGCACGGGCAACTGGTTGCAGTACTCGGCACAGCGGCGCACTTCGTCGATGTCCGAGAAGTCCAGGCCGGGATGCACGCCCTGCGTGTACAGGTTCAGCGCCAGGGTGACGAGGTCGACGTTGCCGGTGCGCTCGCCGCTGCCGAACAGGCAGCCTTCGATGCGGTCGGCGCCGGCCATCACGGCGAATTCGGCGGCGGCCACGGCGGTGCCGCGGTCATTGTGCGGGTGCACGCTCAGGATGATGCTGTCGCGGCGCGCCAGGTTGCGGTGCATCCATTCGATCTGGTCGGCGTACATGTTGGGCGTGGTGGCCTCGATGGTGGCCGGCAGGTTCAGCACCATCTTGTCCTGCGGCGTGGCGTTCCATTCCTCGGCCACGGCGTTGGACACGGCCAGCGCGAATTCGGGCTCGGTGGTGCTGAACACCTCGGGCGAGTACTGGTAGCGCCACTTCGTCTGCGGGTACTTGGCCATCTCCTGCTTGATCAGGCGCGTGCCGGTCACCGCGATGTTCTTGATCTCGTCCTGGCTCATGTTGAAGACGATCTTGCGGAACGCGGGCGCCACGGCGTTGTACAGATGGACGATGGCGCACCTGGCGCCGGCCGCCGATTCCACCGTGCGGGTGATCAGGTCTTCGCGCGATTGCGTCAGCACGATGATGGTCACGTCGTCGGGGATGCGCTTTTCCTCGATCAGCATGCGCACGAAATCGAAATCGGTCTGCGAGGCCGAGGGAAAGCCCACCTCGATTTCCTTGAAGCCGATCTTCACGAGTTGTTCGAAGAAGCGCAGCTTGCGCTCGATGCTCATGGGCTCGATCAGCGACTGGTTGCCGTCGCGCAGGTCGGTGCTCATCCAGATCGGCGGGGTGGTGATGCGGCGGCTGGGCCAGGTGCGGTCGGCGAAATCCTGGGCGAACGGGCGGAACGGTACGTATTTGGCGGCAGGGTTGGCGAGCATCATCGGTACACCTCGGTATGGGGGAATCCGGGGCCCGTCCGCGCGAACAGGTCGGCGGCGGAGGGCGCGGTCTCTGGCTTCAAGCCGGAAGTCTGGCCGGATTCGGTTTCAAATCCGGGAACGTGCAAAGAAAAACGGATGGACGCGTGGCAGGCGTGTCGGGTCGGGGAGGGGCTGACCCAGGCTGCCGAGCTACCACTTGGGGCCCTAGGCCCGGCAACCGATCGGTAGGTGTAGCGATAGCGCCAGTAGGCGCGCGGAGGTTGCGCGCGGGCCTGCGACCGAGGCGTCGTTGCGCTCGGTGGCAATTGCGGAGGGGGTGCAAACAAAGGCCATAATCCGTAGTCAAACATATTTTGCGCACAGGCGCAATTGAACCCGCCTATCGGAATGGGCCGATGGTAGGTTCAGTATATTGCCGCGGCGCGGCCGGCGTGGGCGCAATGGCGGGGGCCGGCGCGGACGCGGCGGCCGGAGCGTCGCCACGGTCCAGAATGGCAGATTGTTCTCGCACCAGCGCGATCTTGCCGATACGATTGCGGCGCAGTTCCTGGTGCGTGCGTTGCAGGTCGCCCACTGTGAACGGCTCTTCGCGATCGCCCCAGACCCAGCGCAGCACGTCGATGGATTCGTCGCACAGCGAGGCGCGCAGGCTGGCCAGCGTGTTGGCGTCCAGCGGGCGGGCGCGCGCCGAGGCCATGTCCGCGTAGATCCACGAGCGCAGCAGGAAGAAGACGATGAGCGACCAGATGGCCACCACGCCCCACCAGGCATAGGGATTGATCCTGGTCAGCAGGTCTACGGTTTGTTGCCCCAGCGAGTGCAGGCTGTCGAAGTTGATCGAACGGCCCACCCCCAGCAGCTTGGACGACACGTAGAGCCAGAGGATGGCGGCGATGACGATGACCAGGGCCCGGACGACCAGGCGAGGAATCGCGAGTTTCACCAGGGTTTGGCCAACGATGCGGCTGTCTTGGCGAATGCGTTCGGGCGAAGTGGGATTCATCATGCAAAATATTGTACCTATGACTCGTCCAGCTTTAGAACTCCGTCCCGGTCAGCATCTGACACTGACCCCTCAACTGCAACAGTCGATCCGACTGTTGCAGCTGTCGTCGTTGGAGCTGGAACAGGAGATTTCCCAGGCCCTGTCCGAGAACCCCTTGCTGGAGCGCGATGAAACGGCCGATCAGGCCGACGCCGCCGATCCGCAGCGCGAGGCCTCGGTCGAGAACGACGACAATCAGCCCGACACCGAACTGCGCATCGAAGAGATGCCGGGCTCCGGCGGCGTGTATCCCGACGACGACAGCGATACGCCGCAGACGGCCCGAACGGACACATTGCGCGAACATCTGCTGGGCCAGTTGATCCTGACGCGGGCGGGGCCGCGCGATGCCGCGCTAGCCGCGCTGCTGATCGACGAACTGGACGAGAACGGCTACCTGGGCTCGCCGCTGGAGGAAATCCTGACCTGGTTGCCCGAAGAGCTCGAGGTCGACCTGGACGAACTGCGCGCGGCGCTGACGCTGCTGCAATCGTTCGATCCGCCCGGCGTGGGCGCGCGCGACACCGCCGATTGCCTGGTGCTGCAGTTGCGCCATCCCGACGTATCGCGCCTGCCGGAAGCCGCGAATCCCGACGTGCTGGCCGCCGCGCGGCTGATCTGCGCGCAGCACCTGCCGTTGCTGGCCAGCGGCAACCCCGCGCGATTGCGCGAGGCCCTGCGTTGCGACGAAGCCACGCAGCGCGCGGCCTGCACGCTGATCCAGCGGCTCGATCCGCGGCCCGGCCGCGCCTGGACGGTGCCCGCGGCCGACTACGCCATCCCCGACGTCATCGTGCGCAAGACCCGGCAAGGCTGGCAGGCGGTGCTCAACAGCGCGGTGGTGCCGCGCCTGCAGATCAACGGGCTGTACGCGCAGATGCTGGGCAACCAGCGCGAGTCCAACCATGCGGGCCTGCACGCGCAGCTGCAGCAGGCGCGCTGGATGATCCGCAACGTCGAGCAGCGCTTCGACACCATCCTGCGCGTGTCGCAGGCCATCGTGGTCCATCAGGCGGCCTTCTTCAGCCAGGGACCGGCCGCCATGCGGCCGCTCATCCTGAAGGACATCGCGGGCGAACTCGGTTTGCACGAATCCACCATCTCGCGCGCCACCACGCAGAAGTTCATGCTGACGCCGTACGGCACGATGGAGCTCAAGCGATTCTTCGGCACGGGCGTGGCCACCGACAGCGGCGATTCCGCATCGGCCACCGCGGTGCAGGAGCACATCCGCCAGATGGTGGCCGGCGAGAACCGCGCCAAGCCGCTGTCCGACAGCCAGATCATGGAGCGCCTGGCCGGCCAGGGCATCGTCATCGCGCGCCGCACGGTCGCCAAGTACCGCGAAGCACTGCGCATCGCGCCGGCGGCGGTGCGCAAGGCGCAGGCGGCCGCGCGCTGATCCCTCAGCCTCACGCGGGAACCCCATCATGACCACGCCGATTTCATGGGACGACTTCGCCAAGGCCGCGCTGTGCGGGCCGGATCGCGACGTGCCGCCGGGCGCCAGGCTGCGCTGAGCCGCGCGGAACATCCATGAGCCAGGACAGCGCCAAGCCGTTGAGGCCCCGCAAGGCGCCGACGCAGACCCGTTCGCTGGAGACCGTGGCCGCCATCGTCGAGGCGGCCGCGCAGGTGCTGGAAGCGGAAGGACTGGAAGGCTTCAACACCAACGCGGTGGCCAGGCGCGCGGGCGTCAGCATCGGTTCGCTGTACCAGTATTTTCCGGGCAAGGACGCGCTGACGGTCGCCCTGATCGAACGCGAGACCGCGCGCTTCTACGACGACGCGCGTGGCGCCCTGGCGCAACGCGGGGGCCGCGCGGCATTGGAATACCTGATCGGGGCCGCCGTGCGCCAACAGTTGCAGCGCCCCATGCTGGCCCGCCTGCTGGACGCCGAAGAGGCGCGGCCCGCGCTGCGCGGCGAGGTGGACAAGCCCCAGGCATTCCATGCCCTGCTGGTCACCTGCATCCAGCGGGCCAGGCGCCGTTGTGCACGGCCCGAGGTCGCGGCAAGCGACGTGTCCGCCATCATCCGCGCCATGACCGATGCGGCGGGCGAGCGCGGGGAACGTGATGTGGCGGATCTGGAACGCCGTATCGGCGCGGCCGTCTTCGGCTATCTGGCGCGCGTGGACGCGGCCTGAAAACAGCGGTTCAGAAGCCCGAATGCGAGCAACCGGCATCGGCCTCGATGCGCGCCATGCCGCGAAATCGCCTGCTCGCGGGGCCCGCGTGGCAATGCCATGGCCATCACCCGATGCGAGTAGTTGAATGTGAGCTTTTGCTTATATTCTGACGTCATCGCAGCGCATGGCGGGACGCCATGCCCGATCCCCGATAGCGAGGCTACGATGACCGAACTGACTACCGCCATGAAGCTCAATCACCTGAGCTTTCCCTCCTCCGACGCAACCGCCACGGCGCGGTTCTTCGAGAATTACCTGGGCTTTGCCGTCGACGGGACTTGGGACAAGTCCTACATCCTGAAGCGGCCCGGCTTTGACGTCGTGATCGAGCACGTCGAGGCCAAGCCCGCCTGGCCCACGAACTTCCATGGCGGCTTCGAACTGCCCGACGCCGAAGCGGTGCAGACGCTGTATGCGCGCTTCAAGGCCGAAGGCGTCGAGATGGTGTCCGACGTCTTCAACAACGGCCGCGGTTCGCGCTTCTTCTGCCGCGCGCCCGGTGGCGTGATGTTCGAATTCAACACACGCGCCGACGTTGCGGCCGAGTATCGCGGGACTTTCGACAACTGAGCCCCTTGGGCGGCGTACGGGCCTGCCACGTACGCCGCGTCGCCCTGGGCCTCCGTTGCCGCCGCGCCACCCTGCCGTTGCGCAACACTTGCGCACGCCAGGATAAAGGACGATAATTATTCTCATGTATATTTGTGTCTGCAACGCTGTCACCGAACGTCAAGTCCGCGCCTGTGTCGACGCGGGCGCCACGTCGCTTGGCGATCTGCAATTCGAACTGGGTGTCGCCTCGTGCTGCGGTTGCTGCGCCGCCACCGCGCTCGAATACCTGCCGGGGGGCCGCGGCTCCACCGTCTGCGAGGTGCGCACGATCGCCATGCCGGCTCCGGTGAACATGCCCACGGTCCGGGTCGAGAACGACCAGCCGGCCGCCAACACCGGCGCCGTCAGCCAGGCCGCCTGATCGTCCCTGGTCCGGGTCGGGCCGCATCGCCGCGCAACGTCCCGTTCAAGCGGCAGCCTTCCCTTTTTCCTGTCGAATATCGTCCGCCGCCGCCGGGCGGGGCGTCGTCGCGTCCGCCGCGCGCGTCAGCGATACGACCTCGTCGCAGAAATCCCGCATCCGCCTTGCCAGGCCGCGCGCGGCGCTGGACGCGGCCGGGCTCAGGCATAGCGCGAGTTCGCTGGGCGCGGCGCGAGGCAGCAGCTCGTCGTAGGCCCGCATGGCGGGCGTGAGACAGCGCCGGTCCATCAGCGAGACGCCCAGGCCGCCTTCCAGCGCCGCCTGGATGCCGCCCATGTGCGGGCTTTCGTAGGCGATGCGCCAACGCCGGCCCGCGCTTTCCAGGGCATGGACGGCGCGGTTGCGATACAGGCAGCCTTGCGGAAACGTCACCAGCGGCACCGGGTCCGGCAAGGCGTGCATCGGCCAGTCGCGGCTGCCCAGCCAGGTCAGGCGTTCGGGCCAGGCGGCCAGGCAGTCGCCGGCGCCAGGCTCGCGCTTGAACAGCGCCAGATCCAGCTCGCCGCGTTCCAGGCTGCGCGACAACATGGCGCTGAGATCGCAGCGCATCGTCACGCGTACGGCGGGATGCGCGCGGGAAAAGCCCGCCACCAGCGCCGTCATGCGCTCCACGGCGAAATCGTCCGGCACGCCCACCCGCACCATTTCCACCCCCCGCGTTCCGCTGACCGCCTCGCGGATTTCGGTGGACAAGGCCAACATGCGGCGGGCGTAGCCCAGCAGCCGCTCG
Organism: Bordetella ansorpii; assembly: GCF_900078705.1. GTDB lineage: Bacteria > Pseudomonadota > Gammaproteobacteria > Burkholderiales > Burkholderiaceae_B > Bordetella > Bordetella ansorpii_A. The sequence goes on along the minus strand of NZ_FKIF01000002.1, from coordinate 251,103 downwards.
CCGTCCTCCGTCAGGCGCACTTGGCGGCCTTCGCGCACGAACAGCTCGCAACCCAGCGCTGCTTCAAGCTTGCGGATCTGTTGGCTGACGGTGGATTGCGTGCGGTGCACGCGCTCGCCAGCCCGCGTGAAGCCGCCGGCGTCCACGACAGAGACGAAACTATGCAGCAGGTCGAGGTCCATGACGATCAAAATCCAGTGGTTTTTCAAATACTTTTAATCTGAATAAAGAATTTGTCAATGGATGGAGGGCGGCGCAGAATCCCCCGATTCGGTCGCTGCCGGGCCGGCACATTTCTTTCCGAACCGTTTCCATGAAATCCACCCTCGCGATGCCTGCCCCAGCCGCCGTTGCCATGTCCGCGGGCCAGCGGCCCACCCCATGGGGTTCCATTGCGCTGTTCTGCCTGCTCTGGAGCTCGGCCTTCGCGTCCGCCAAGGTCGCCTTGCACGACTGTCCGCCGCTGATGCTATTGACCGTGCGCTTTCTGATCGCGGGCGTGCTGATGCTGGGCATGTCCGCCCTCACGGGCGGACTGCGCCGGATTCCGTATGCCGAACTGCTGTGCCTTGCGGGGTTGGGCGTCTTGAACAACGCCTTCTACCTGGGGTTCAGCTGGAGCGGCATGGCGACGGTGTCGTCCGCCTTCACCGCCGTGCTGATCAGCACCAATCCCCTGCTGATCGGCCTGCTGGCCGGGCCGGTGCTGGGCGAGAAACTCGGCTGGCGCAAGCTGCTGGGCCTATGCCTGGGATTGCTGGGCGTGATGCTGGTGCTGCGCTCGCGCCTGGTCGGCATGCATGAAGACCTGCAGGGCACGCTGCACGTGGTGATGGGCTTGCTGGGCCTGGTGGCGGGCACGCTGGCGTACAAGCGCCTGAAGCCGCGCGCCAGCCTTTGGAGCGCGACGGCCGTGCAGTCGTTGGCCGCGTCGCTGGTGCTGTTGCCGTTCGCGCTGCACTACGAGTCGCTCGACCAGGTGCACCTGACCCCCAGCCTGTTCTGGAGCATGGCCTACACCATCGTGCCGGTGTCGATGGGCAGCTATGCCTTGTGGTTCACGATCCTCAGCCGCAACAGCGCCACCTCGGCCAGCGCGCTGCATTTCCTGATGCCGCCGCTGGGCCTGCTGTTCGGCTGGGCAGTGCTGGGCGAGCCGGTGTCGTGGCTGGACATGGCGGGCATCGTGCCGATCGCGTTCGGCATCTGGCTGGCGACGCGCCAGGCCTGAGTCGCGGGGACGGGCGGCCTCGCGGGGCCGTCGGATGTCCAGACGGACCGCCCTGCGGCCACCCCGGCGTGGGGGCGACCGACACGTCCCCTGTTTTGTTGCCGAACGCCAACAGCGCAGCCACGGTCATGTCACGCGCTTTATCGGACGGCCAGCGCGGCATATCCGGGCCGACATGACCGGATATGCCTGGCAGAACCAGGGCGCGCATGCCTCGCAAGCCCGCGTGCAGCCGTGCTCGCGGATGCGGGCTGTCACGCACGCATACTCATTCTCATTCGGTTCCCGTTTCCTTATTGCACTCGCAAAGCCGTTTACCAAATGCGGGCAAAGGGTAGGCGCGGCCCTTTGTGCAGTGTTAGCCTTCGTCCATTCGCATGACGTCGGCGTCGTGTCCATGGGCATGCGCATGAATACAAGGAGTTCATCATGAAAGGCGATAAGACAGTCATCCAGTTCCTGAACAAGCAGCTCACCAACGAACTGACTGCCATCAACCAGTACTTCCTGCATGCGCGCATGCTGAACCACTGGGGCTTGAACAAGCTCGGCAAGCATGAGTACGAAGAATCCATCGGCGAGATGAAGCACGCCGACCGCCTGATCGAACGCATCTTCATGCTCGACGGCCTGCCCAACCTGCAAGACCTGCACAAGCTGCTGATCGGCGAGGACGTGCCGGAACTGCTGGCCTGTGACCTGAAGCTGGAAACGGCTGCCCAGGCCACCGTGAAAGACGCCATCGCCTACTGCGAATCGGTGCGTGACTACGTCTCGCGCGATCTGTTCCAGGACATCCTGGACGACACCGAAGAGCACATCGACTATCTGGAAACCCAGATCGGCCTGATCGACCAGGTCGGCCTGCAGAACTACCTGCAAAGCCAGATGGAAGTGGCCAGCTGAGCCGTTGCATTTCCGGCGCCTCGCATGGGGCGCGGGGCCGGAAAAAAGGGCGTGGAGAGATGTCTCCACGCCCTTTTTGTCTGAATCGGACCGCGCAAAGGCGGGGGCCAGGCTGTGTGGCGGCCTACGGCCGCTGCGGGCACTCGGGAATGGCGCCCCATGCGCGATTGGGCGCGCAATACTTGTTGCGGGCGTTCCAGGAGCAGGTGGGGCGCTCGAAGAAGCCCTGGTTCGAACATTGGGCCAGTTCACGGCGCAGGGAATCCTGCCAGTTGCCCGGATTGTTCTGCGGCACGGCCGGCTGGGCCGGTTGCCCCATGGCCATGGGCTGCGAGGCCTGGCCCATGGACTGCTGGCCGAGGGAGACGCCGGGCGCGGGCCGGATCGGGGCGGACGCCTGTTGCGGTTGCTGCGCGGTGGGCTGTATGCCGGCGCCCTGGTTACCCAGCGACTGAAGATCCAGCGTGGTGACGTCGGAGCCGCCGGTGGGCAGCGGCACGTCGGAGTTGGCGGCCAGTTGGCGGGCTTCTTCCTGGGAGACGTTGGTGCGCGAGATCTGCACCGACGGATCGGTGACGGTGTCGAACAGCGACACGGTGGGAATGGTCCACTCGGTGCCCGCGGGCTTGTCGGGAACGCCCAGGGAGCCATCCACGCGCGGCTGCGGAGGCTGCGCCACATAGGGACGGCCATTGGCATCCAGCACGGGTTGCTGGGAGGCCTCGGTTTCTTCCTGCCCGGGAGCGGGCGTGGCCTGCGGAGCATGCGCCACCAGCCAGTCACCCAGTTGGATGCCTCCGAAGGCGGCCGCGCCGACCGCCAGCAGAAGCACCGCGAACAATACACGCCACGACATTGATACCCTCTATCGCCTGCCTGGGCAGGCTAGACCTTGTCTGCGAAGACCTTGCCGCCATGCTCGCGCATGGCGTGAAATTTAACGTTTGGATACAGCTCTTCGGCTACCCGCAGCTGGGCCGCGGAACCGCTCAGGAAGGCCACCGCATCGACGACATCATAGGCGATATGGGCAGCATTGGCATCCATGAACTTGCGCAACGCCTTGGGGTCGTCCGAGGTGATCCAGCGCGCCATGTTATAGCGCGAGGGCATCATCCGGGCGTCCACGCCGTACTCCGCCTTCAAGCGGTGGGCCACCACTTCGAACTGCAGCTGGCCGACCGCGCCCAGCAGCAGCGCGCCGCCGGCCGCCTCGGGGCGGAACACCTGGATGGCGCCCTCTTCGCCCAGTTGCGTGAGGCCGATGCGCAATTGCTTGGTGCGCAGAGGATCTTTGACCTCGACCGCCTGGAAGAGTTCGGGGGCGAAGAACGGCAGGCCGGTAAAGCGCAGCGACTCGCCTTCGGTCAACACGTCCCCTAATTGCAGCACGCCGTGGTTGGGGATGCCGATGACGTCCCCGGCATAGGCCTCGTCCAGCAGTTCGCGGCGCTGGGACAGGAACGACACCACGTTGTTGGGCCGCATTTCCTTGTTGTTGCGCGCCACCTTCAGGCGCATGCCGCGCTCGAAGCGGCCCGAGCTGACGCGCACGAACGCCACGCGGTCGCGGTGCGCCGGGTCCATGTTGGCCTGCACCTTGAAGACCACCCCCGTGAATTTGGGCTCTTCGGGCTGCACGGTGCGCTCCAGGGCCACGCGGGCGCCTGGCGGGGGGGCCTGTTCGACCAGGGCGTCCAGCACTTCCTGCACGCCGAAGTTGTTGATGGCCGAGCCGAAGAACACCGGCGTCTGCTTGCCCGCCAGGAAGGCATCGCGGTCGAAGGCGGGCGAGGCCTCGGTGATCAGGTCGATCTCGCCGCTGGCCTGCTCGAAGGCGGCGCCGAAGCGCTGGGCGATCTCGGGGTTCTTCAGGCCTTCGATGATGTCGTCGTCGTCCGACCGGCGTTCCTGGCCCGGACGGAACAGGCGCATGCGGTCGCGGCGGATGTCGAACACGCCGCCGAAGGCCTTGCCCATCCCGACCGGCCACGAGAACGGCACCGCGTCCATGCCGATGTGCGATTCGATCTCGGACAGCAGCTCCAGCGGCTCGCGGACTTCACGGTCCATCTTGTTGATGAACGTGATGATCGGCGTGTTGCGCGCGCGGCAGACCTGCAGCAGGCGGATGGTCTGCGGTTCGACGCCGTTGGCGGCGTCGATCACCATCAGCGCCGCGTCCACGGCGGTCAGCACGCGGTACGTGTCTTCGGAGAAGTCCTGGTGGCCCGGGGTGTCCAGCAGGTTGATGACGCAGTCGCGGTATTCCATCTGCATCACGGACGAGGCCACCGAGATGCCGCGCTGCTTTTCGATTTCCATCCAGTCGGACGAGGCGTGGCGCGAGGCCTTGCGGGCCTTCACGCTGCCGGCGATCTGGATGGCGCCTGCGAACAGCAGCAGCTTCTCGGTCAGCGTGGTCTTGCCCGCGTCCGGGTGGGAAATGATGGCGAACGTGCGTCGCCGGGCGACTTCTTGGGTGATGGTCATGATGCGGGGGGGTTACAAGCGGCGCCTTGCGGTGTCCGCCCTTGGGGCGGCCCGGCGCGCTCACGTATGGCGGCGGAACGTGGCCAGCACGACGCCGGCCAGGATGAACAGCGAGCCGAACACCCGGTTCATCAGGCGGATGTGGCTGGCGCTGCGCAACAGGCGCAGCACCTTGGCGGCCAGCAGCGTGTAGACGCCCATGGCCACCAGGTCGGTGAAAGCCAGCGTGCCGGCGATCGCCAGGTACTGCGGCGTCAGCGACAGCGCGGGATCGACGAACTGCGGCACCACGGCCATCAGGAACACCGTGCCCTTGGGGTTGGTGATGTTGATGAGCATGCCGCGCACGATCAGCTCGCGGATCGAGGACCGGCCGGGATCGCCGCCGTCGACCGCCACGGGGGCGGCGTCTGTGCGGATCTGGCGGATGCCCAGGTAGATCAGGTAGGCCACGCCCAGGTACTTCACCACCGCGAAGGCGGTTTCGGACGTGGCCAGCAACGCGCCCAGTCCCACCGCCACGATCATGAACTGGATCAGGATGCCCATGATCAGGCCGACCGTGTTCCAGTAGCCGCGCGCGAAGCCGTACTTCAGTCCCGACGACATGGCCGAGATGGCCCCGGCGCCGGGCGAGAAGGAAATGGCCCAGGAAGCGACGAAGAAGGTCAACCAGGTCGACAGCGGCATGATCCAGGATGGGTGGCGTGGAGGATCGGCTAGTTTACTTGCCCAGCAGCACGCCCGCACGCGGGTTGCCGCCCTGGCGGGAACCGCCGTTGCGCGGGGCGCCGCCCTCGGGACGCGGCGATCCCTGGGCACGGCCGCCGTCACGGCGTTCGCCGGAGGCCTGGCGATCGCCGCCGCGCGGCTGCGCGGCGCGGGCCGGCTGCTGCGGGCGGCCCGCGCCGTTGCTGCTGCCTTGGCCGCGGCCACCGGCATTGCCCTGGCCCGGACGGCCGGCATTGCCTTGGCCGGCGCGGCCGCCATTGCCCTGGCTGCTGCGTCCGCCGCCATTGCCGCCCCGATTGCCGGCGGCCTGACCCTGGCGGCGGCCGCCGCCGCGCGGGCGGTCGTCGTCGTCGCGGTCGTCCTCGGGCTCATCGGCGGCGCTGCGCGCGGGTGGCACCCAGCCGGCCACGGGCTTGCGCTCGATCGTCTTGCTGATCAGGCGCTCGATGGCCTTCAGCAGCTTGATTTCGCTGTCGTCGACCAGCGAGATCGCCGAGCCGGTGGCGCCCGCGCGGCCGGTACGGCCGATGCGGTGCACATAGTCCTCGGGGACGTTCGGCAGTTCGAAGTTGATCACCAGCGGCAACTGGTCGATGTCCAGGCCCCGGGCGGCGATGTCGGTGGCCACCAGCACGGCGACGCTGCCGTCCTTGAAGCCCGACAGCGCGCGGGTACGGGCCGATTGGCTCTTGTTGCCGTGGATCGCGGCGGCCGACAGGCCGTCCTTCACCAGCTTTTCGGCCAGGCGGTTGGCGCCGTGCTTGGTGCGCGTGAACACCAGCACCTGGTGCCAGCCGTTTTCCTGGATCAGGTGGCTGACCAGGTCGCGCTTGTGCGACTGGGCCACGGTGTGCACGGTCTGCGTGACCAGTTCGGTGGCGGTGTTGCGCGGCGTGACCGAGACTTCGCCCGGATCGTGCAGCACGCCGCGGGCCAGTGTACGGATCTCGTCGGAGAACGTGGCCGAGAACAGCAGGTTCTGGCGTTGCTTCGGCAGCAGGGCCAGCACCTTGCGGATGTCGCGGATGAAGCCCATGTCCAGCATGCGGTCGGCTTCGTCCAGCACCAGGATCTCGACGCCCGACAGGTCGATCGTGCGTTGGCCGGCGTGGTCCAGCAGGCGGCCGGGCGTGGCCACCAGGATGTCCAGCGGCTTCTTCAGTGCGCTGATCTGCGGGTTGATGTTGACGCCGCCGAACATCACCATGGCCGACAGGCCGGTGTACTTACCGTAGGTCTGTACCGATTCGGCGACCTGGGCGGTCAGCTCGCGGGTGGGCGTCAGGATCAGGCAACGCGGCCGGCCGGGCTTCTTCAGCGCGGGCTTGGTCTGCGACAGGCGCTGCAGGATGGGCAGCGTGAAACCGGCGGTCTTGCCGGTGCCGGTCTGCGCGGCGGCCAGCAGGTCGCCACCCTTGAGCACCTGCGGAATGGCCTGTGCCTGAATGGGGGTGGGCGCGGTGTAGCCGGTCTCGGTGATCGCGCGCAACAGCGAATCGACCAGTCCGAGGTCGGCGAAGGAAACAGTGGTAGTCAAGACAACTCCAGCGGCAAGCCTGTCGCTCAGGGGGAGCGACACCAATCCAGGCATGCAAGTGAGGAGAAAGGGGGCTGGACCCGCCGGGGTTATGAGGCGGCGGGAGCCCCGGCACAGGCGGCGAGATTGCGCCTGTGGCGGCGTGCTGATTGGGATAGCACGCGGCGCATTGTAGCTGATCCTTTAGTGACGTAATGGTGTCACGTGTGCAACCAGGTGTCGCTAGAAGGCAACTTCTTGCGCCTGTCCACCCGCCTCGATCTCCAACCCCTGCCGCGACATCACCTGCAGTTTCGGCATCAAACCCAGCAGATGCTTCGAGTATTCGTGCCGCGGGGTGCGGAACAGCGTCTCGGTATCCGCCACTTCCAGCAACTGTCCGTGCCGCATCACCCCGACGCGGTCGCACATCTGGCGGATCACGGGCAGGTCGTGGCTGATGAACAGCATGGTCAGCCGCAGTTGCTCCTGCAGGTCTTTCAGCAGATTCAGGATCTGCGCCTGGATGGAGACGTCCAGCGCGGAGGTGGGTTCGTCGCAGATCAGGAAGCGCGGCCGGGTGGCCAGCGCGCGGGCGATGCAGATACGTTGGCGCTGGCCGCCGGAGAACTCGTGGGGATAGCGCTGCGCGGCCTGTGCGCCCAGGCCGACCACGTCCAGCAGGTCGGCCACGATGCGGCGTGCCTGGGCTTCGCTGTCGGCCAGTTTGTGGAAGCGGATGGGCTCGGCCACGATGTCCAGCACCCGCATGCGCGGGTTCACCGAGGAATACGGATCCTGGAACACCATCTGGATCTGGCGGCGGAATGGATTCAGGGCCTTCTCGCCGCGTAGCGCCGTCAGGTTGGTGCCGGCGAAAGTGACCGAGCCGCTGCTGGGGGTGTACAGGCCCGAGATCAGCCGCGCCACCGTCGACTTGCCCGACCCCGATTCGCCCACCAGGCCGAACACCTCGCCCTCGGCGATGGACAGGTCCACCTGCTTGACGGCATCGAGCGTGCGGCGGTTGCGCTTGAGAAACGCGTTGCGCAGCACGAAGCGCATGCCCAGGCCTTGCGCCCGCACCAGCGGTACGCCGCCCTGCGAGGCGCCGAAATCCCGCTTCTGGCCCAGCCAGTGCGTGGCGATGTCCAGCGGGGCGGCGGGCGTGCGCACGTCCTCGATGTAGGTCACCAGCGGAAAGCGCCGCAGTTTCACGTCGGGCCGGGGCACGGCCGAGATCAGGCTGCGCGTGTAGGGGTGGTCGGGATCGCCGAGGATTTTGGCAGTGGGCCCCTGTTCGACCAGGCGGCCGCGGTACAGCACCGCGACGCGGTCGGTCACGTCCGCGATCACGCCCATGTCGTGCGTGATGATGATCATGCCCACCTGCTTCTCTTTGCATAGTTTGCGCAGCAGGTCGAGGATCTGTGCCTGGATGGAAACATCCAGCGCGGTGGTGGGCTCGTCGGCGATGATGACTTCGGGCTCGCAGCACAGCGCCAGCGCGATCACCACGCGCTGCCGCATGCCGCCCGAGAACTGGTGCGGGTACTGTTTCACGCGCAGCTCGGGATTGTCGATGCCTACCTGCTGCAACAGCGCGACGGCGCGGCGGCGGCCATCGGCCGGCGACACGCCCAGGTGCACCTGCATGGTCTCGACCAGTTGGCTTTCCACGGTCTGCAAGGGGTCGAGCGAGGTCAGCGGATCCTGGAAGATCATGCCGATACGGCGGCCACGCACCTTGCGCTGTTCGTGCGGCGGCAACGCGTCGATGCGCTGGCCTTCCAGGCGCACCTGGCCGTCGGTCAGCTTGCCGGGCGCCTCCAGCAGGCCGATGACGGCGTTGCCGATGGTGGATTTGCCCGCGCCGGACTCTCCCACCACGCCGAGGATTTCGCCGGGTTCCAGCGATAGCGAGATGCCGTCCACCGCGACGTGATTGCCGCGGCGGCTGGGGAACTCGATGCGGATGGCGTCGATGTCTAGCAAGGCCATGGCGTCGTCCTCAGCGCAGCTTGGGGTTGAGCGCGTCGCGCAGCCAGTCGCCCAGCAGGTTCACCGACAGCACCAGGGCCACCAGCGCCACGCCGGGAAAGATCGAGATCCACCACATGCCCGAGAACAGGTAGCTGTTGCCGATGCGGATCAGCGTGCCCAGCGAGGGCGCGGTGGGCGGCACGCCGACGCCCAGGAACGACAGCGTGGCCTCGGTGATGATGGCCACGGCCAGGTGGATGGTGGCGATCACCAGCACCGGCCCCATCACGTTGGGCAGGATATGGCGGCGCAGGATGGTGAAGGGGCCGATGCCGATCAGCCTGGCGGCCTGCACGTATTCCTTGTTGCGCTCGACCAGCGTGGAGCCCCGAACCGTGCGCGCGTACTGCACCCAGCCCGAGATGCCGATGGCGAAGATCAGCACGTACATCGCCAATTGGTCGTGCATGTCGCGCGGCAGCAGGCCGCGGGCCACGCCGTCGATCAGCAGCGCGATCAGGATGGCCGGGAACGACAGCTGCACGTCGGCGATACGCATGATGAGGCTGTCGACGCGGCCGCCGGCATAGCCGCTGATCAGGCCCAGCGATACGCCCAGCACCATGGCGAACAGCACCGAGGCCACGCCCACCGTCAGCGAGACGCGCGCGCCGTACAGGATGGCCGAGAACACGTCGCGGCCCTGGTCGTCGGTGCCCAGCAGGAAGGCGGCGTTGCCCTCGGCGTTCCATGAGGGCGGGGTATTCGCATCCATGATGCTCAGCGAGGCCAGGTCGAACGGATTGTGCGGCGCCACGAAGGGCGCCAGCACGGCGCCGGCCACGATCACTAAAGTGACCACGGCCGACACGATCGCGCCGGGCGAGCGCCGGAAGCTGTACCAGAGGTCACTGTCGGCGGCGCGGGAAAACAGCAGGGTGAGGCTCATGCGCGTCCTTTTAACGGCTCTGCACGCGCAGTCGCGGGTCGACGGCAAAGTACAGCAGGTCCACGATCAGGTTGATCAATACGAAGAACAAGGCGATCAGCACGAGGTACGCGGCCATCACCGGGATGTCCACGGCGCCGATGGCCTGGATGAACAGCAGGCCCATGCCCGGCCACTGGAACACGGTCTCGGTGATGATGGAGAAAGCGATGATCGATCCCAGCTGCAGGCCGGTGATGGTGATGACGGGCACCATGGTGTTCTTCAGCGCGTGGCGGAAATTGATCAGCCGCTCGGGCAGGCCGCGCGCGCGGGCGAACTTGATGAAGTCGGTGCGCAGCACTTCCAGCATCTCGGCGCGCACCAGCCGCATGATCAGCGTCATCTGGAACAGCGCCAGCGTGATGGCCGGCATGACCAGCGCGGCCAGGCCGGATGGTGTCAGCAGGCCCGTGGTCCATCCGCCAATCGCGATCACCTCGCCGCGCCCGAAGCTGGGCAGCCAGCGCAGTTGCACGCCGAACACCAGGATCAGCAGGATGCCGATCAGGAAGGTGGGCAGGGAAATGCCCGCCAGCGATAGCGCCATGAAGGTCTTGGCCAACACGCCGCGGCGGCGCAACGCGGTGTAGATGCCCATGGGAATGCCGAAGGCCAGCGCCATCAGGGCCGAGACGAAGGACAGTTCCAGCGTGGCGGGCAGGCGTTCTTCGATCAGTTCGCTCACGGGCCGTCGCTGGCGATACGAGATGCCGAAGTCGCCTTCGAGCGCGTCGCCCACGAAGCGGGCGAACTGCACGGGAAAGGGATCGTTCAGCCCCAGGTCGGCGCGCAGCTGGGCGCGCTGGGCTTGCGTGGTGTCCTGGCCCACCATGCCGGCGATGGGATCGCCCACGTAGCGGAACATCGAGAAGGCGATCAGCGCGACCACCAGCATGACGATCAGCGACTGCAGCAGTCGTCGCGCGATGAAGGAAAGCATGTGCGGAGGGCCTCGGGGCCGTGCGCCGCAGGGCGCGGGTTGAAGAAGTCACCCGCGCGCGGCGGCGCGCCGGCCGCTGCGCGCGAACGCGGCGTCAGGGCATCACGACGTTGCGCAGGTCGAGCACGTCGTCGGCGCGCTGGATGACCTGGATGTTGTCCTTCACGCCCCACGACATGGGCTGCTGGTGCAGCGGCAGATAGCCGAAGTCCTTGCGCACGATCTCGAAGGCCTGCTTGATCATCTCGTTGCGCTTGGCCTGGTCGGTCTCGGTGCCGACCTTGGCGGTCAGCGCGTCGACTTCCTTGTTGCAGTAGCCGCCCAGGTTGAACTGGCCGCTGGCGGTCTTCGAGTCGCGGCAGGCCGCCAGATTCAGCAGCACGTTGTGGGCGTCGGTGGAACTGGGCGTCCAGCCCAGCATGTACATGCTGGTCTCGTTGCCGGCCTGCAGCAGCACCTTGGCGAAGTACTTGGACTTGCTCTGCGCCAGCAGGTTGATCTTGATGCCCACGCGCGCCAGCATGCCGGCCACGGCCTGGCAGACCTTCTCGTCATTGACGTAGCGGTCATTGGGGCAGTCCAGCGTCACCGTGAAGCCCTTGGGATAGCCGGCTTCGGCCAGCAGCTTCTTGGCGCGTTCGGGATCGGGCTTGATCGGGGCGCCGTACGAATCGGCGTAGCCGTTGATGGAGGTGGCCACCAGCGAGCCCAGCGGCTTGGCCGCGCCGCGCATGATCTTGGCGTTGATGGCGGCGGTGTCCACCGCCAGCACCACGGCCTCGCGCACCTTGGGATCCTTGAAGGGGTTCTTGCCCTTCACGTCGGAGTACAGCAGTTCGTCGCGCGCCTGGTCCATGCCGATGAAGATGGCGCGCGCCTCGGGGGCGGTCAGCGGCTTCACGCCGGGGGCGTCTTCCAGGCGCTGCCAGTCCTGCACGGGCACCGGCTGCACGATGTCCATCTCGCCCGAGATCAGCGCGGCCACGCGCGTGGCTTCCTGCGCGATGGGCTGGAAGATGACTTCGTCGACGTTGGTCTTGACCTTCTTGTCCCAGTAGCCGGGGAAGCGCTTCAACACCGTCTTCACGTCGGGCTGGCGCTCGACCAGCATGAAGGGGCCGGTGCCGTTGGCGTGCAGGTTGGCGTAGTTGCCCTGCCCGCCCTTGACGTTGGTGGCTTCCGTGGCGTTGTTCTTCTCGGCCCACGACTTGCTCATCATGTACAGGAAGGACCACTCGCGCGGCAGGATGGGATTGGGCGTGGGCGTGATGACCTCGACGGTGTAGTCGTCGATCTTGCGCACTTCCTTGGCCTTGGCGCCGTAGCCTTTCATGTCCGAGCCCGGCGTCAGGCTGCGCTTCCACGAGAAGATGACGTCGTCGGCGGTGAACGGAGAGCCGTCATGGAACTTGACGCCCTGGCGCAGCTTGAAGATCCACTTGGTGGGCTCGGGGTTAGTCCAGCTTTCGGCCAGCACGGGCACCAGTTTCAGGTTGCCGTCATAGCCGGCCAGCGTTTCGTAGATGTTGCCCTGGAAGCCCAGCGTGAAGGTTTCGTTCAGCGCCATCGGGTCCAGCGACGTGGCGTCGCCCTGATAGGCCCAGCGCAGCGTACGGGCGTCGACGCCCGATGCGAATGCCGAGGCCGCGAAGGCCAGGGCCAATGCCGAGATCTTTACTGCGGGTGTGATGCGCATAGCCCTAGTGCTCCGTACGGTGCGCGCGATGGCGCGTCAGAACTGACAGGGCCCCGTTTCCCCGATCGCGTTCATCAGGACGGGGCTTGGCTCATCCAGCAAATCCGGAGGCCCGGCCTGGCAGGCCGCTCCGGTGTACGTCGCATCTTACGTTTAAGCATCAATCAATTTGGATTGGGGTTATCACTCGGTTGGCGCGGCCTGCTCCATGTCCCGCGCCATGTGCCGGGCGAGTTCGGCCAGCTTCAGCTTGCGGCGCTCGTCGTCTTCGTGATGCTCATTCAGCGCGGACCACGCGGGCCGGCTGCGTGCCTCCGCGATGGCGTCGGGCAAGGCCGCGCGGCGCCACGCTTCGTCGGCGGGCTGGTCCAGGCGCACCGGTTCGCGCGCCGCATGGCCACGGCGTTCCAGCGCCTGGATGAGCTGCCGCTGCCGAAGCGCCAGCAGGCGCAGCACGGCGTCGTCGACGCTGAGTTCACGATGGCCGCGCAGCCGGCCGGCCATGCGCTGGCCGAGCTGGCCTACGCCTTGCCACACGCCGCCGGCGGCCGCGCCCAGCAGCATGCCCGCGCCCAGGCTCAGTCCCCCCACCGCCAGGTCCACCGCCGCGCCGGCCATGGCGCCCGCGGCGGCGCCCACGCCCAGCCGCACGCCCATGTCCTTCAGGGCCTGGGGATGGAACAGGTCCATGCGCCAGCGTTCGCCGGATAGCGGCAGCGTGTCGGCGGCGTAGTCGCCGGGACGGAAGTTGTACAGGGCCAGCAGCGCCTGCGAAGCGGCCTGTTCGCGCAGGCGCACCTGCTCGCGCAAGGTGTCCGTGGCTGCGGCCACGGCATCGGGTTCACCGGCGACCGTCAGCCGCAAGGCGGCGGCATCGATCAGCAGGTCGGCCGATACGCGGCAGGCATCCATGCGGCGCTGCTGGCGCTGTTGCGACAGGGTCTTGGCGATGCGCTCGAGCAGGTCCGCATGCTGGTGCAGCAGCATGGCCAGGCGTCCATACAGGCGCGCTTCGCCGTCCAGGGGCGGCGCCACCGTGTCGAACTCCAGCACGGCATGCAGGCCCAGGCGCGACATGGCGTCGCGCCAGCCCTGGGCGCGGTGCGCGGGCGCCTGCACGAAGTTCAGCACCGGCAGCAGCGGCCTGCCGCAGGCGGCCAGCAGCGCCAGTTCGTCGCGATGCTTGCCCAGCACAGGATCGCGCGCGTCGATGACGTACAGCGCCGCGTCGCAGTCCAGCAGCTTGGCCAGCACGCGCGCCTCCTGCTCGAAGCGGCCTTTTGCTTCGGGAGAATCCAGGAAACGGTGCACGCGGGCCGGGCCGTCCCGCCGCTGGCCCGGCTCGTCCAGGCGCTCCAGGTACTCCAGCAGCGCGATGCTGTCTTCCATGCCCGGGGTGTCGTACCACTCGACCGTGGCGTCCTCGCCCGCGGCCAGACGCACCCCCTCGACGTGGCGCGTGGTGCCCGGCGCATCGGCCACCTGCCCGAACGCGGGATCGCGCGTCAGCGTGCGCAGCAGCGAGGTCTTGCCGGTGTTGGTGTGGCCCACCACCGCGATCTTCAACTGCGCCTCAGCCATGGCGGACGTCCGGGCGCGCGCGCCGGCCGCGCGCGGAAAACTTGATCTGCCGCAAGGCGCCGCATGGGCGCCGGTGGAATGATGGCTGCATCCTCAACGAGAGCGTAATCATGAACATGAAGAGCATCAGAATAGCCTGCGTCGCCGCCCTGTTGGCTTTGGCCGGCGGCAATACCCTGGCCGCCGAAGGCGACGTCCTGGTCCGTCTGCGTGCCCTGCACATCGCGCCGGACGCGTCGACCAACAATACCTTGTCGGCGCTGGACGTGGGTGTCAAGCAGTCGACCGTGCCCGAACTGGACCTGACCTACATGTTCACGGACCACATCGGCGCGGAACTGATCCTGGGCGTCACGCGCCACCGCGTGACCTCCAACGCGGGCAGCCTGGGCAAGGTCAGCCTGCTTCCGCCCACGCTGACGCTGCAATATCACTTCAATCCGGACGGCCAGTTCCGTCCGTACGTGGGCGCGGGCATCAACTACACGCGTTTCTATGACAACAGCCTGTCCGCGGGAGGGCAGCGCGTGCGCATCGACCGCGACAGCTTCGGTCCCGCGCTGCAGCTCGGTATGGACATCGGCCTGGACGACGACTGGTTCATGAACGTGGACGTGAAGAAGCTGTGGATCCGTACCGACGCCTCGCTGGCCGGCGCGTCGCTCGGCACGCTGAAGATCGACCCGTGGCTGGTCGGCGTGGGCATCGGCCGGCGCTTCTGAGGTCGATTCGTGATGAAGCATTCCTGCGATCCGATTCCGCCGGACGCCCCGTTGCCGCATCGAAAGGTGCTGCGCGACCGGCTGGCGCCACTGGTGACGCGCTCCTACGCATATCCGGTGCTGTTGCTGATGCTCGACTACGCGATGCTGGCGGCCGCGCTGGCCGGCGTGGTGCTGGCCGGCAGCGTGATGGTGAAACTTCTCTGCGGGGTTGCCGCGGGCCTGGTCATCGGCCGCCTCTTCATCATTGCCCATGATGCCTGCCATCAGAGCCTGACGCCGTCGCGCCGCCTGAACCGGTGGGTGGGCCGTATCGCCTTCCTGCCGTCGCTCACGCCCTACAGCCTGTGGGAAGTGGGGCACAACGTGGTGCACCACGGCTATACCAACCTGAAGGGCTTCGACTTCGTCTGGGCGCCGCTGACGCAGGCCGAGTTCGACGCGCTGTCGCGGCCGCGCCGATGGATGGAACGCATCTATCGCAGCGGTTGGGCGCCGGGGCTGTATTACGGCATCGAGATCTGGTGGCGGCGGCTGTTCTTTCCCAGCCGGGCGTCGATGCCCACGCGGCGTCCGGTGTTCCTGCGCGATTGCCTGCTGGTCGCGGCGTTCGGCGCGGTCGTGATCGGCCTGGTGTGCTGGGTGGCGGTGGCGACGGACCAGTCCGTGCCGTTGATGCTGGCCCTGGCCGTGGCGCTGCCGTTCTGCGTGTGGTGCTCGTTGGTGGGGTTCGTGCTGTACGCCCATCATACGCACGTGCGCGTGGGCTGGTACGACGACCGCACGGCGTGGGGCCAGGCGCAGCCCTTCGTCTCCACCACCGTGCACCTGACTTTCCCTTGGCGGTTCGGCGCCATGCTGCATCACATCATGGAGCACACCGCGCATCACGTGGACATGAGCATTCCGCTGTACCGCCTGGGCACGGCACAGCGCACGCTGGAGCACATGCTGCCGGACCGCATCGTCATCCAGCCCTTCTCGCTGCGCTGGTACCTGGACACCGCCCGGCGCTGCAAGCTGTACGACCTTCGTACTCATCAATGGACCGACTTCCATGGCATTCCCACTACCTGAACAGGCTTACCACGCGGCGAGCCGGCGCATCACTCCCTTCGACAGCACCGCGAACGAGACGATCGACGTGCTGGCCGTGCGCGGCTATCTGGTCGACCTGCAGCAACGCATCGTCGCCGCGCTTTCCGAATTCGACGGCGAGCGTTTCGAGGTCGACGAATGGGCGCGTCCGGCGGGCGAGGCCCTGCGTGGCCAGGGCCGCTCGTGCGTGATCGAGGACGGCCAGTTCTTCGAGCGCGGCGGCGTGAATTTTTCGCACGTGCATGGCGATGCGCTGCCGCCCTCGGCCAGCGCGGGCCGTTCGCACCTGGCCGGCCGCGCCTTCGAGGCCATGGGCGTGTCGCTGGTGCTGCATCCGCGCAATCCATACTGCCCGACGGTGCACATGAACGTGCGGCTGTTCTGCGCGCAAGCCAAGGGCCATCCTGCGGTGTGGTGGTTCGGCGGCGGCATGGACCTGACGCCGCACTATGGCTTCGAGGACGATGCGCGGCATTTCCACCGCGCCTGCCGCGATGCCTTGCTGCCGTACGGCGCGGATCTCTACCGCAGCTTCAAGCTGTGGTGCGACGACTATTTCTATCTTCCGCATCGTGGCGAACCGCGCGGCGTCGGCGGCATCTTCTTCGACGACTTCTGCGAACTGGGTTTCGACGACGACTTCGCCATGGTGCGCAGCGTGGGCGATGCATTCCTGGGAGCGTACCTGCCCATTGCCAAACTGCGCCGCGACACGCCGTATGGCCAGCGCGAACGCGACTTCCAGGCCTACCGGCGTGGCCGGTACGTCGAGTTCAACCTGGTGCTGGACCGCGGCACGCTGTTCGGCCTGCAAAGCGGCGGGCGCACCGAGTCGATCCTGATGTCGATGCCGCCCTCCGCCACGTGGCGCTATGCCTGGCAGCCCGAGCCGGACTCGGCCGAGGCGCGCCTGTACGCCGACTTCCTGGTGCGGCGCGACTGGCTGGTAGGCGGGCGCTGAGCGCGCGGGTTCCGGGCGGGGAGATCGGGCCCAGTCCGGTCTTCTTCACCGTGTCCCGGGCCTGCCTGGATAACGGGAAGGCCAGCAGCGCCGCGGCTTCTCCGTGCTCTGGCGCACACCGCTTGCGGCGCCGGGACCTGACCCGTTTCGTCGATGCGGCGCCACGCGCTCAGACGCGCTGCAGCCGGTCCGCGTCGAGGATGCGGATCAGCTTGCCGCGCACCTCGATCAGCTTCTCGTCCTGGAAGCGCGACAGCATGCGGCTGACGGTTTCCAGCTTCATGCCGAGGTAGCTGCCGATCTCTTCGCGCGACATGCGCAGCTTGAATTCCATGTCGGCATGGCGCACCGCGCGCAGCCGTTGCGAGAGGTTGAGCAGGAAGGCCGATACGCGTTCCTCGGCTCGCATGCTGCCCAGCAAGGCCATCAGTTGCGAGGCGCGCACGATTTCGCCGCTCATCAGGCGATGCAGGTGGCGCTGCATGGCGCGCATCTCGCCGCACAGGCGTTCCAGGCGGCCGTAGGGGATGATGCACAGCATGCCGTCTTCCAGCGCCACGGCGTCGGCGGTGTGCTCGCTGGCGTGGATGCCGTCCAGGCCCAGCGGCTCGCCCGCGATGTGAAAGCCCGTGATCTGTTCGCGGCCGTCGCGCAGCGTGACCACCGTCTTGAAGGCGCCGGCCTTGATCGCGTACAGGTTGCGGAAGGCATCGCCCTGGCGGTACAGCGTCTCGCCGCGCGAGACCTTGCGCGAGGCGCAGACCAGCGCGTCCAGGCGCTCGAAGTCCGCCGGCGTCAGGTCATCGGGCATGCAGACGTCGCGCAGCGCGCAGTTCGAGCACGCAACGGGATCGGCCGACCGCGGGGCGGCGCCAGGGCAAGAGGAGAGGGTCAGGGGAAGCATGGCGAAAGCCTGTGTCGGGCGCTGAGTCGTCACCATCATACCCCTATTTATAGTAGGGGTATTTGATCCAGAGCAAGGTTTGGCGATTTCGTCCTCAGGACTGTTGTTTTTCTTGCTCGTCGACCAGGCGGCGCAGGGCGGGGTCGGCAATGGACAGGACGTCGAACAGGCCCAGCGCGCGTAATGCGGGCAGCGCTTCCAGGATATCGCGTTGCGCTGCCTTGCGATCGGTGGCGCTCGTGCCGGGATCGCTCCAGGCGCGAGCGTTGATGAGAAACGCGCCGACGCTGCCCTTGCGGATGGCGACGCCGTCGCGTTCGACGTGGTTGGCGTGATCGGGGAGGAGGTCTTCGGCGCGCATGAGGGGGCCTGTGGATAAGTGATGACTGCCACTTTAGGCGGATCCGTTTGGCCTGGCTGCGCTATAAAGGCCATTCAATAGCTCGAATATGCCATTCATGCAGGTTCCCGCCATCACGTCCGGGCAGGCTTCAGCCACCGGTGGCCCCTTCATCGTGGCCGCGCTTTGGCAGGAAGGCGTGCCGCGCATTACTGCCTCTCACCATCACGCACGGGGCCAGTTGCTGGGCGCGACACGCGGTCTGCTGTCGGTGGCGGCGGGCGATGGCCAGTGGGTCGTGCCGGCCACGCATGCCGTATGGATTCCGCCGGACGTGGCCCACGGCCTGCGTTCGCACGGGCCGTTCGCGGGGTGGAGCGTCTATGTGGCGCCGCACGCGTGCGGCGGCCTGCCCCAGGCGCCCTGCATTCTCGCGGTTTCGGGCCTGTTGCGCGAAGCCGTCGTCCGCGTGGCGGCCTGGCCCGCGGGCAGCGATGCACTGGATGCGGCGCAGCACCGGCTGGGGGGTGTGGTGCTCGACGAGATCCGCACCTTGCCGCATGAGGCGCTGGGCCTGCCCATGCCGCGCGATGCCCGCCTGCGGCGGATCGCGCAAGCCTTGTGCGATGCTCCCGATGACGCGCGCCCGCTGGGGGATTGGGCGCAATGGGCCGGCCTGGCCCCGCGCACCCTGATGCGGCGGTTCGTCAGCGAGACCGGATTCAGTTTTACGGCATGGCGCCAGCGCGTGCGCCTGCTGCGCGCCCTGGAGCTGCTGGCGGCGGGCAACGCCGTGACCGCCGTGGCGCTGGACCTGGGCTACGAGAGCGTCAGCGCGTTCATCGCATTGTTCCGGCGTACCTTCGGCACGACGCCGGGGCGCTACCCGGGACTCTGACTCCGTAGCGGGCTTCAGTGCCATGCCGGCGCGACGCACGCCAGTCCTGGCCAGGGGGGCCATGCCCCGCGCGTCCACGCCGCCGTCAGTGGGTGGTCTCCAGCCAGGTCAGCGGGGCGTCGGCGTCGGCCACGATGGCATCGGGCGGCAATCCTGCTTCCTGGAGGCGAGCGCGCCAGGTGGCCGAGCGGTCCATGCCCGCGTTTTCATTGAAGCCGGCCGACAGCCAGACGCGCGTCCGAGCGGCCTTGCCGGACAGGTCCGCGATCAGCGCCAGCGTGCCCCGGTCGGGGGTCTGGTGCGCATCGCAGGCCAGCAGCAGGCGGGGCGCGGCCGTGCGCGCCAGCGTGTCCAGCAGGGCGTTGCGCTGCTCGCGCGTGTCCAGGATGCCGGCGTCGTGGGCCTGCGCGGGCAGCGCGGCCGGCGGCCATGGCGAGCCGGGCGGCAGTTCGACGCCGGCCAGCACCGCCTGGCCGGACAGATCGGGCAAGGCCTGCGCGGCGACCACGGCCGGCGTGCGCAACGGCCCGGAGGGTCGATCCAGGCCGATGGATTCGGTGGGCGGCCGCAGGCGGTCCCGCAGGGCCGTGTAGCCCGGCAGTTGGGTGTCGATGCGCAGGCGGCGCAGCGCGCGGGCGGCCATGATGACGCAGCCCAGGCCCGCCAGCAGGCGCGGCACGATGCCGTAGCACACCACCTGGCCCAGCAGCCACACGGCCCATTGCGCCTGCGCGCCGGCGGGCAGGGCCTGCATGCCATCGCTGGCCCGCACCACGGCCGGATCTGGCGCGGCAAAGCCGAACTGGGCCGGCAGCCATCCCAGCCCGGCC
The DNA here is from genome assembly GCF_900078705.1 of Bordetella ansorpii. Lineage (GTDB taxonomy): Bacteria > Pseudomonadota > Gammaproteobacteria > Burkholderiales > Burkholderiaceae_B > Bordetella > Bordetella ansorpii_A. Next base: position 231,281 of record NZ_FKIF01000002.1, on the reverse strand, counting down.
ACCAGGCCCACGAAGGCCTCGGGCTGCAGCAGCGTGGTGGCCCAGACGAAGCGGTAGCTGGCGGTGGACAGCATGGCCAGCAGCACGGCCAGCGCGGCGCACAGCGCCGCCAGCCACAGCAGGTGGCTGACCGCGCCGAACAGCCAGCGCAGCGCGCCCGCGCGGGCCAGCAGGTTCAACAGCGCCTGCGGCACCAGTGCGGAGTCGGGGCCGCGCGCCAGCTTTCGGGTTGTCCACAGCCACAGCCGGCCCAAGCCGGTGGCGCCGCTCCGGCGGATCGCGAAAGTGCTTGCCCACAGCACGAACATCAGCGCATGCAGGCCCAGCAGCGCGCCGGCGGCCCACAGCACGTTGACGGGACGGCTACCGTCACCCAGGGCGCCCAGCGCGGCGCCGGCGCCGGCCAGCAGGGTGGCCAGCACCAGCAGGATGAAGGTGAGGGCCGCGCCCTGGCGCCAGCGGCCCACCAGCGCGTCCAGGCCTTCGCGGCGCGCCAGCAGGCGCGCGCGCAGCAGGATGCGGGAGGTCAGCGTGCCACCCGCCAGGCGGGCCTGTCGCACGGCGTCGGCATCTTCCAGCGGGCCCCAGTGCGCCTCGCGCAGCCGGACGGCCTCGGCCAGCCAGTGCGAGGCGGTGCCTTCTTCCTGTCGGGCTTCGTCAGCCAGGACTTCTGCTGGCCGGACTGCGTCAGATGGCGGCATCTTTATGGACAGCGCCCTCGGGGAGAGGCTTGCCGCCCATCCAGCGCGCCAGCGTGTCGTTGGCGCGTTGCTTGACCTTGTCGTCGATGGCGAAGGCCACGGCGGTGAGCGCCGCGGCCATCACGGTCAGGTCGTCCGTATAGCCCACCAGCGGCGCGAAATCGGGAATGGCATCCAGCGGCAGCACGAAATAGCCCAGGGCGCCGTAGATGGTGCGGCGCGCCCATTTGGGCGTGTCCGGGCTTTGCGCGGCGTAGTACAGCCACAGCGCCTTCTCCAGCGCCTGGCGTCCGGCGGCAGAGGCCTGGCCGCCCAGCTTGCGCCAGAAACGGCGCTCGGAATAAGCGTTTTCGTACGAGGCGGTGTCGACAGGCGGCATGATGGGCATTCCTGGCAGAACGGCGGCGCCGCTTGGGCGGCCTACTATTGTAGATGCCTATTGGAGTGCCGGATGCCGGGGACGTTCCCCTGCCGCGAGCCGCCGCGGCGGGCAAAAGAAAAACGGCCAAATGGTGTCGCCACCAGAAGGCCGTCGTTCTTGCTGAATGCTTTGGCTCCCCGAACTGGATTCGAACCAGTGACCTGCGGATTAACAGTCCGTCGCTCTACCGACTGAGCTATCAGGGATCAAGAGGACCGCGATTATGCACGAAAAAACGAAGGTGTGCATGCGCGTCCGGATTTCAGAACTTCCCGAAGTCGCTTTGTTGTCTTCGCGTCACACGGATTCCTCGGGCAGCGGATCGAAATCCTGGCCTGGCGTCAGCGGGGCGTGCCGGTAGGTGGCCGGCGTGCGGCCCAGTTTCACGGGCGATGCCAGGCCGCGATAGTGCTCGCCCATCTCGACCACCATCTCGCGGTGCGCCGTGTGGGGATGGTTCAGCGCGGCGTCCACGGGCAGGACAGGCGCGGCCGGCACGTTGGCGGCCATCAACTGCCGCACCAGGCTCTCGGCCTCGAAGTCCGCCAGCGCGGCTTCCAGCGCGGCCTTCAGCGCGGTCCGGTTCGTCGACCGCCCGCCCGCGCTGATGAAGCGCTCGTCCCGCGCCAGCGCCGGCTGGCCCAGCACGCCGCACAGGCTGGCGAACTGGCGGTCGTTGCCCACCGCCAGGAACAGCGGCTCGGTGCCCGTGCGGAACGTGTCGTACGGATAAATGTTGGGATGCGCATTGCCCGTGCGCGCAGGCTCGCGTCCGTCCATGAACCAGTTGGCCGCATGCGGATGCAGCAGCGACAGGCCGCTGTCGTACAGCGCGGCCTCGACGAACTGCCCCTGTCCGCTGCGTTGCCGTTCATTCAAGGCCAGCAGGATGCCGATCACGGCGTTCAGCCCCGTCACCATGTCCACCACCGGCAGCCCCACGCGCAGGGGCTCTCCACCGGCTTCGCCGTTGACGCTCATGAGGCCGCTCATCGCCTGGATGGCCGCGTCGTAGCCCGGCAGCGCGCCCAGGGGGCCATCGGCGCCGAAGCCCGACACACGGCACCAGATCAGGCGTGGAAAGCGCTGCGACAGCGTCTCGTAGCCCAGGCCCCAGCGTTCCATGGTGCCGATCTTGAAGTTCTCCAGCAGCACGTCGGCCTGGCCGATCAGTTCGAGCAGGCGCTCGCGGTCGGGCCCGGTCGTCAGGTCCAGGTGCTGCACGCGCTTGTTGCGGTTCAAACCGAAGTAGTAGGATGCCACCCCGTCGCGAAACGGCGGCCCCCACGTGCGGGTGTCGTCGCCCTGCGGCGGTTCGACCTTCAGCACGTCGGCGCCGTGATCGCCCAGGATCTGCCCGCAATAAGGGCCGCCCAGGATGCGCGACAGGTCCAGCACGCGCAGCCCGGCCAGCGAGCCCATGTTGATTGCACTGCTCATGCCGTGTTCCTCAGTTGACTTGCGCGCCCGACTTCTCGACCACCGTTTTCCACTTGGCCTTCTCCTGCGCGATGAACCTGCCCAGCGCCTGCGGGCTGTGGTCCGCGGCGGATTCCAGGCCTTGCGCGGCGAACAGCGCTTTCACTTTGTCGGAGTTCAGGGCCTGCACGAAGGCCTTGTTCAGCACCTGCACGCGGTCGTCGGGCGTACCGGCCGGGGCCACGATGCCGAAGAACACGCTGACGTCGTAGCCGGCATAGCCCTGTTCGGCCACCGTGGGCACGTCGGGCAGCGCCTGCGATCGTTTGGCGGTGGTCACGCCCAGCGCGCGCAGCCTGCCGTTCTCCACATAGGGCTTGGCCGTCAGCACGTCGGTGAAGCTCATGGTGACGTGGCCGCCCAGCAGGTCGGTCAGGGCGGGCCCCGTGCCCTTGTACGGTACGTGCAGGATGTCCGTGCCCGCGATGCCGTTGAACATCACGCCCGCCAGGTGCGACGACGCGCCGCTGCCCGAAGAGGCGAACGTCAGCTTGCCCGGATGCGATTTCGAGTAGGCCACGAGTCCGGGCACCGTCTTGGCCGGCACGCTGGGGTTCACCAGCAGGATGTTGGGCAGGTAGCCCACGTTCACCACCGGGGTGTAGCTCTTGACCGGGTCGTAGTTCAGGTTGCTGTACAGGCTGCTGTTGATGGCAAGCGGGCCGGAGGTGCCGAACATCAGCGTATAGCCGTCGGGCGTGGCGCGCGCCACGTACTCGGCGCCGATGTTGCCATTGGCGCCCGCGCGGTTCTCCACGATCATGGGCTGGCTGATGAAATTCGAGATCTCGGCCGCCAGCGTGCGGGCCATCGCATCGGTGGGGCCGCCGGGCGGGTAGGGAACCACCAGCATCAGCGGCTTGGACGGAAACGCTTCGGCGGCCTGCGCCAGCGGCGCCGCCGCGGCGGATACGAGGGCCGCGGCCAGCGCGGACAGGAAGATTCGCTTGTGCATGGGGTTGTCTCCTTTGTGCATGTCGCAGGCCGCGCGGGCCGATGGGCCGGCGCGTCGCGATGCTGTTCTGGTGGTGGGTAAAACGGTGGTTCACGGCGATGCCGGCGGCTCTGCAGGCGCCGGCATCGCCATGCGGATGTCAGGCGAGGCTCTGCGCGGATTGCGGCGTGCCGCTCGTCCAGGCTTCGGGCAGATCGTCCGGCTGCAACGGATCGCGCGGCAGCACGCGATGGCACAGCGTCAGCTGTGCCCAGCGCAGCCGGTCGGCCGAGCCGGTGCGCGAGGCCTCCCACGCCATCGCGATGCTGCTGGTGCAGTGATAAAGCGCCGATGCGGCCTGGCGGGCCAGTGCATCGCCGCCTTCACGCGCCGCCGTCTCGGCCAGGGCGCTGGCGCCATCCAGTGCGCCGCGCAGCGCCTGCGTGAACGCTGGCGCCAGATCGGCGTCATCGAGCAGCCCGGCCAGATGCGCGCGCAGCACCGGCAGCGAGCCTTCGCGCTTGATCGCGCGGATCACGTCCAGCGCCACGATGTTGCTGGTGCCTTCCCAGATCGAGCCCAGATGCGCGTCGCGCAGCAGGCGCGGATCGCTCCATTCCTCGATGTAGCCGCAGCCGCCGCGCACTTCCATCGCGTCGCCCGTCACCTTGCGCGCATCGCGGCAGGCGCGGAACTTGATCAGCGGCGTCAGGATGCGCAGCAGCGCATACGCGTCGGGTTCGCCGGCGTCCGAGCGCGCCAGCGCCTGCGCCGTCTGGAACACCATCGTGCGCGCCTGCTCGGCGGGCACGCGCAGCTTGTCCAACTGGCGGCGCATCAGCGGCATATCTTGCAGCGGCTTGCCGAAGGCGCGGCGCTCGCGCGCCACGAATTCCGCTTCGGCGACGGCGCGCCGCATCAGGCCCGCCGCGCGCACGCCGTTCGACAGGCGCGAGTTGTTGACCATGTCGGCCATCTGCACGAAGCCCCGGCCCGGTTCGCCCACCAGATAGGCCACCGCGCCTTCCAGGCGGATCTCGCCGCTGGCCATCGAGCGCGTGCCCAGTTTGTCCTTCAGGCGGATGATGCGATAGGCGTTGACGCTGCCGTCATCCAGATGGCGCGGCAGCAGGAACAGCGAGATGCCTTTCATGCCCGCCGGCGCATCGTCGGGACGGGCCAGCACCATCGCGAACTCGGCGTCGGGATTCGAGCAGAACCACTTGTCTCCGTACAGCCGCCAGTTGCCGTCCGCATCGCGGCGCGCTTCGGTGGCCGTGGTGGCGATGTCCGACCCCGCGCCCTGCTCGGTCATGAACATGGCGCCCTGGGCCAGTTCGTCGAAATCCAGCGAGGTCAGGCGCGGCAGATAGCGCTTGACCAGTTCGGGGTCGCCGAACTTGCGCAGCGTGCGCGTCAGCGAATCCGTCATCGACACCGGGCAGCACAGGCCGAATTCCGACTGCACGAACAGGAACGTCAGCGCGTACTTCACGGCGGGCGGCATCTTGCCGCGCCAGCCCAGCGTTTCTTCGCGATGCGACATCGCGCCCAGGCCGAACTCGCTGAAGGCCAGCCGCTCCATCTCGACGTACGCGGGATGCTTCAGTACGCGCTGCTCGTCCAGGCCGCTGCGCGACCGGTACTGCAGCGTGGGCGGATGGTGGTCGGCCGTGCTGGCCAGTTTGTCCAGGTGCCCGCCCGCCAGCTCGCCCAGCCGGGCCAGGTGCGGCGTCATGTGCGCCAGCAGGTCGGCCGGCAGGTACAGCGGCAGCAGTTGCCGCAGTTCGCGGTCGGTGGTGTAGAAGTTCTCGCCGCGGCGATCGGGCACGGGGTGCGGGGCGGTGTCGGACATGCCGTGGTCTCCTTATGGCTTATGACTGCTTTTTCCGGTCATTCTAGGGATGCGGATGATAGGTATCCAATATTGATTTAGTTTTGTACGATCTGTTTGGCGAATCGTTGGGGCCGGCCAGGCCCGATTTCATGGCGTTCCGCACCGGCCCGCCGCGGGCGCTTTCGCCATGCGTCGCGCCACTCTCCTGGAGTCCTGCCGATGGAACTGCGCCACCTGCGCTACTTTTCCGCGCTGGCCGAAGAGCTGCACTTCGGCCGGGCCGCGGCTCGTCTGTCGATCTCGCAGCCGCCGCTGTCGGTGGCCATCAAGCAGTTGGAAGACAGCGTCGGCGCGCGGCTGTTCGAGCGCAACAACAAGGAAGTGCGGCTGACGGCCGCGGGCCGCGCACTGCGGGCCTCCGCACGCAAGATTCTGGCGCAGGCCGAAGAGGCGGCGCTGGGGGCGCGAGATGCGGCGGCGGGACTGGCCGGGCGACTGCGCATCGGCTTCGTGGGGGCAATGCTGTACCGGGGCCTGCCCCAGGCGCTGCGCAGCTTCCAGGCGCGTTATCCGGGGGTGCGGATCACGCTGACGGAACTGAATTCCGGTGAGCAGATCACCGAACTGATGCAGGATCGCCTGGACGTGGGATTCGTGCACACCAGCCGCCTGCCGGACGGACTGGAAAGCCGGCTGTTGCTGTCCGAACCGTTCGTGTGTTGCCTGCCCGAAAAGCATCGCCTGGCGGGCAGGCGCTCGGTGAAACCCGCCGACCTCGCCTCTGAACCGCTGGTGCTGTTCGCACACAGCGTGTCGCCGGATTATCACGACAGGGTCCTGTCGATCTGTGCCGAAGCGGGGTTCCGGCCGGACGTGCGGCACGAGGTTCGGCACTGGCTGGCCGTGGTGTCGTTGGTGTCCCAGGGGCTGGGCGTGGCCCTGGTGCCCAAGGCGCTGGAACGCTCGGCGCTGGGCGGGGCCGTATTCCGGCCGTTGGCGGGAGGGTCCGCCCGGTCCGAATCCTATGGCGTCAGCCGGCGCGATGCCGACAAGGCCATGGTCGAGCGCCTGCTGGACGCCTTCCCCGCGTGCTGAATGGGCGAATGGCCCAAGGCATCATGGCGTGCCCGACCGGACGTTCGCATCGGATTCGGTCTGCACGGGGCGAGCGCGCACCTCGTTCGAATCGTGCCCGTGCGGCTGGCCGGCACAAGCCGGGGATGCGGGCGATGGTGGGGATGGCGGCGACGGTATCGCACAGGTCCTGTCCCTGCCAGCGGAAGATGAGGTGCCAATTGCCGTTGACCGTCAGTGACGCAAAGCCCTTCTGCTTGCCAGTCAGCATGTGATAGCGCCAGCTCGGGCGGGCCAAGTCGGCAGGGGTATTGGCGGCATTCAGCGCGGTCAGTAGTTCCCGCAGCTTGTCGGCATGATGGGGTGGGCTGCCCGCCACGCTACCTGTGTCGAAGAACCGTTTCAGTCCCCGGTGCTGGAATGACAAGATCATGGTCTGTTGTAAACACTTTGTTTACGTTTAGGCAATGCTGATGTCAAACGCTTCGGGGCAAAGTCTGCTTTTTATTGCCGGATTCTTGAGGGAGGCAGTCGGGTCAATCCATGCATCGAACATCAGGATGCTTGGCCGGGCAAGCCCGCCGCAGTGCGGACAACTGGGTGGCAGGCCGCGCAGCAAGCAGTGGTCGAGGTCCACATCGGGCTGGACGGTCTGTGCCGACCAGATGCCGGAGGGGCATCGCGCCTGGCATTGCAGATGATGGATTGAGCCGTGGCATTCCAGCAGCAGTCCCTCGTCGAAGCCGGCCTTTTGGAAGTGCCCATCGACGTTGCTGGTGAAGACTGCCCCGCCCAATGGGCTGGCTTCGATCCAGCGCCGCAGGATGCCGAAGCCGTCATGCGGTTCGGTGTTGCGGTACAAGGCCAGGCGATGCCCATTGGAGCCTGCGGCTCATGGCCCGGTACGCCGGCACCACCATCCACCAGGTGCGGCAGGTCTGGCAGGCAGCCGACCTGAAGCCGCATCGGCTGCAAAACTTCAAGATCAGCAACGACCCTGACTTTGCCGAGAAGGTGGTCGATGTCGTGGGTCTGTACATGAACCCGCCGGACAACGCGGTCGTGCTCTCGGTCGATGAGAAGACGCAGATCCAGGCGCTGGATCGCACTCAACCCATGCTGGCGTTGCGGCCTGGGCAAATCGAGCGGCGTACGCATGACTACATTAGACAGACGGGACACTAGGTGTCGGTATCTGGGAATAGACTGTCTGAGACTCTGTTGGACGATAAAAAACCCGCATAGCCATAGCTGGTGCGGGTTTGATGTGCTGTCCTGGACTTCAGTGGACACTAAAGTGGTGCCGGTGAAAGGAATCGAACCCTCGACCTTCTCATTACAAGTGAGCTGCTCTACCAACTGAGCTACACCGGCACTACCCGCCACGCATTGCACGCGGCGAGGGGACTGCATTGTATGGGAAACACGCCACCGCAGTCATGCGGCGGCGGTGTCATCCAGCGGTCACTTCACGATCGTCAGGCGCGGGCGCTTGTTGGGCTCGTCGCCGTCGGGCGTATCGTCATCGGAAGCCTGCACGGCCGTCGCGTCGGACTGCGGCACCGACGACAGGGCTGCCGAGGCGGATGCCGACGCCGCCCCCGTGTCTTCTTCCCCGGCCGCTGCCTCGGACGGCTCGTACGGCTGCACCTCGAAGCCCATGCCGGCGCCCGTCTCGCGCGCATAGATCGCGCTGACGTTCGAGACCGGCACCAGCACGTTTTCCGTGACGCCGCTGAAGCGGGCCTGGAACTCGATGAACTCGTTGCCCAGCACCAGCTTGTTCGTGGCCAGCGTGCCCACGTTCAGTGTGATCTGGCCGTCGCGCACGTGCGCCAGCGGAACCAGCGTATGCGCATCGACCTGGACGGTGAGGTACGGGGTGTAGCCGTTGTCGGTGCACCATTCGTGCAACGCCCGGATCAGGTAGGGTTTGGTCGACGTTTCGCCCATATCAGCGACGCATGACCTTTTCGGACGGGGTCAGCGCTTCGATGTAGGCCGGACGCGAGAAGATGCGCTCGGCGTACTTCTGGATGGGGGCGGCGTTCTTCGGCAGTTCGATGCCGTAGTGGTCCAGGCGCCACAGCAGCGGCGCCACGGCCACGTCCAGCATCGAGAACTCTTCGCCCAGCATGTACTTGTTCTTCAGCAGCATGGGGGCGAGCTGGGCCAGGCGGTCGCGGATGTTCTGGCGGGCGACGACCATCTTCTTGTCGTCGGGCTTGGCCGAGCGGTCTTCCAGCGCCGAGACGTGGACGAACAGCTCTTTCTCGAAGTTGTACAGGAACAGGCGGGTGCGCGCGCGCATGACCGGATCGGCCGGCATCAGTTGCGGGTGCGGGAAGCGCTCGTCGATATACTCGTTGATGATGTTCGACTCGTACAGGACCAGATCGCGCTCGACCAGGATGGGCACCTGGCCGTACGGGTTCATGACCGAGATGTCCTCGGGCTTGTTGTACAGGTCGATGTCCCGGATCTCGAAATCCATGCCCTTTTCGAAAAGCACGAAGCGGCAGCGTTGCGAAAAGGGGCACGTGGTCCCGGAGTAGAGCACCATCATGGTGGTAAGTCCTTGTATGAAAAGCGAAAGGCCAGCGGCCTAGTCTAGCGGTCGCTGGCCCGGAATTCCAGGCTTGGAGAAGGGTTTTCCCCAGTCGATCCGGCGGCGCGAGCCCCGGCGGGGCGGCGCCGAATTGTGCCAAACCGGATGTTTTAGCAGATTTAGCGTACGTGTTTCCAGTAGGACGCGTTCAAACGCCACGCGATCACGAAGAAAACGCCCAGGAAAAGCAGCACCCAGACCCCCAGTTCGCGGCGCTGCCGTTGGGCCGGTTCGGCCATCCAGGACATGAAACCGGTCAGGTCCGCCATGTCCCGGTCGTAGGCGGCCGCCTGGGCTGGGTTGAGGGACTTGAAACGGGTCTCGACGCTGGCATGGCCGTGGAAATCGGCCACGGGCTCGGCCTTGGCGGTGGCGAAGCCCTGCGCATCGTACACGGTGGTGACGCGTTCCCAGGCGTGGGCGCCGTCCTTGCCCTCGGTCTCGTGCATGGCCACGGTGGTCAGTTCGCGCGGGCCCTGGCGCTCCCACAGCACGTGTGGCATGCCCACGTTGGGGAAGACCAGGTTGTTCCAGCCGCTGGCCTTGCTGCTGTCCCGGTAGAAGGTGCGCAAGTAGGTATAGATGTAGTCGGCGCCCGTGGGGCCGGCGTTGATCGACTTGGCGCGGGCGATGACGGACAGGTCGGGCGGCGTGGTGCCGAACCAGCGCTTGGCGTCCGCCGGCGTCATGGCGATGTGCATCAGGTCGCCGACCTTATCGCCGGTGAACAGCAGGTTGGCCTTGATCTGTTCGTCGGTCAGTCCGATTTCCGTCAGCTTGTTGTAGCGCATGGAGTTCGCGCTATGGCAGTTCAGGCAGTAGTTGACGAACAGCTTGGCGCCGTTCTGCAGGGCGGCCAGGTCGTTGATGCGATCCGGCGCCTTCTCCAGGTGATAGCCGCTTTGGGCGGCGTAGGGGGCGGTGCACGTCAGCATCAACGCGACGGCACCGATCAGCTTCTTGATCATGGTCGTTTCGTCCTGTCGTGGGCTCAGTGGGCGTGGAAGGTGACGCGCGCGGGCACGGGCTTGAAGGTGCCCATGCGGCTCCACACGGGCATCAGCAGGAAGAAGCCCAGGTAGATCAGCGTGCCGGCTTGCGACATCAGGTTGAACGCGTCGCTGGGCGGCTGCGTGCCCAGGTATCCCATGATCAGGAAGTTGACGATGAACACCCCGTAGAAGCACTTGTGCCACGTGGGGCGGTAGCGGATCGACTTGACCGGCGAGTGATCCAGCCACGGCAGGAAGAACAGGATCACGACCGCGCCACCCATGGCCACCACGCCCCAGAACTTGGCGTCGATGACGCGCAGCAGGACCGCGACCACGATCAGGACGGCCGGGATCGCGACGCGCCAGAGCCCTTTCAGTCCGCCGCGCACGAACAGCGCCACGGCGGCCAGCACCGCGGCGCCCGCCAGCACCCACGTGAACTCGTCGGTGGTGGCGCGCAGCATCGAGTAGAACGGCGTGAAGTACCAGACCGGCGCGATGTGCGGCGGGGTCTTCAGCGCGTCGGCGGGGATGAAGTTGTTGAACTCGAGGAAGTACCCGCCCATCTCGGGAGCGAAGAACACGATGGCGGCGAAGATGATCAGGAAGCCCGCCACGCCCATGATGTCATGCACCGTGTAGAACGGGTGGAACGGGATGCCGTCGGCCGGGCGGCCGTACTTGTCCTTCGGCCCGTCCTTGATCTCGACGCCGTCGGGATTGTTGGAACCGACTTCGTGCAGCGCCACCAGGTGGGCCGCCACCAGGCCCACCAGCACCAGCGGAATGGCGATGACGTGGAACGAGAAGAAACGGTTGAGCGTGGCGTCGGACACCACGTAGTCGCCGCGGATCCAGATGGACAGCTCGGGCCCGATGAAGGGGATGGCCGAGAACAGGTTAACGATGACCTGCGCGCCCCAGTAGGACATCTGGCCCCAGGGCAGCAGGTAGCCGAAGAACGCTTCGCCCATCAGGCACAGGAAGATCGCCACGCCGAAGATCCAGACCAGTTCGCGCGGCTTGCGGTAGGAGCCATAGAACAGGCCGCGCAGCATGTGCAGGTAGACCACCACGAAGAACATGGAGGCGCCGGTGGAGTGCATGTAGCGCACCAGCCAGCCCCACGGCACTTCGCGCATGATGTACTCGACGGACTCGAATGCGCGTGCCGCGTCCGGCTTGTAGTGCATCACCAGGAAGATGCCGGTGAGGATCTGGATGACCAGCACCAGCAGCGCCAGCGATCCGAAGAAGTACCAGAAGTTGAAATTCTTGGGCGCGTAGTACTCGGAAAGATGCGCCTTCCAGGTGGCGGTGACCGGAAAGCGCCGGTCCATCCAACCCAGCAAACCTGTTGTCTCGACAATCTTATCGCCAGCCATGACGGCTCCTTTTTATACGTGGCGTACTGCGATGCTTTCGTTGGGGGGGACGATGGGGACGGCGCCGTGCGCTACGCCTTGTTCTCTTCGTCCACGCCAACGATGATGCGGGTGTCGCTCATGTACTGATAAGGGGGAACTTCCAGATTGTCTGGAGCTGGCTTGTTGCGATAGACGCGCCCGGCCAGGTCGAAGGTCGAACCATGGCAGGGGCAGAGGAACCCGCCTTCCCAACTGCTGGGCATGCCGGCGCCGCCGCCGGTTTCGAAGTGGGGAGTGGGCGAACAGCCGAGGTGGGTGCAGATGCCCACGCAGACGAACAGCTCGGGCTTGCGCGAGCGGGTTTCGTTCTTGGCGTATTCGGGGGTGAAACCCGGACGATCCGAATTGGGATCGGCCAGCAGGCTGTCCTGCGACGCGAGACCCTTGATCTGGTCTTCGGTGCGGCGGATGATCCACACCGGTTTGCCGCGCCATTCGACCGTGCGCATCTGGCCGGGCGCCAGATCCGCGATATCGACCTCCACCGGAGCGCCCGCCGCGCGCGCCCGCTCGGACGGAGCGAATGTGCTGACGAACGGTATGGCGACGGCGACGCCGGCGGCGCCGCCGGCCGCACAGGCGGTTGTTACCCAAAAGCGACGCGATGGGTCGGGCGGCAGCGTGGGATCCACTGCGCCGTTGTCATCGTGCACCAACGTGTCCTGACTCATTGTCTTCCCTTCCTCGTGGATGCGCCTGTTCTTCTACTTGGATCAGGCTTGCAGCAAACTTAGGTACTGGCACGTGTTACACCATAGCAACCGCATATTATATGTTTTGGGGGGTCAGTATCCAGCACAATGCGGCGGCAAGCGCTCACGCGGCAGGCACGGGCTTTGCTGGGCCAACCCGGAAGTACCATTTCCAGGCACGTCATCTCTAGGAGCAGGCATGAGTTCGTCCAAAGGGTTTTTCCACGAATTCCGCGAATTCGCCGTCAAGGGCAGTGTTGTCGACCTCGCGGTCGGCGTGATCATCGGCGCGGCGTTCAGCAAGATCGTCGACTCGATGGTGAAAGACATCATCATGCCGCTGGTGAACTTTTTGGTCGGCGGCTCCGTCGACTTCACGAACAAGTTCCTGGTGCTGTCCCAGCCGGCGGGCTATACCGGCCCGCAGACCTACGCCGACCTGACCAAGGCGGGCGCCACCGTGCTGGCGTGGGGTAATTTCCTCACCATCCTCATCAACTTCATCCTGCTGGCCTTCGTGATCTTCCTGATGGTCCGCGGCATCAACGCCGCGCGCCGCCGCCACGAAGAAGCGCCGGCCCCCGCCAAGCCCGTGCCGCCGCCCGAGGACGTCGCGCTGCTGCGCGAGATCCGCGATCTGCTCAGGAAATAAAGGCTGGTGCGGCCGGCGGCCGCGTCAGACGGGATTGTCGATATCGACGAATTCGACGCGGATGCCGAACTGCCGCGCGACGGCTTCCCCGAGGGCCTGCACGCCATAGCGTTCCGTGGCGTGGTGGCCCGCCCCGATGAAGCCGGTGCCGGTCTCGCGCGCCAGGTGCACGGTGGGTTCCGAGGCTTCGCCGGTGATGTAGACGGTAGCGCCTGCATCGACGGCGTCCGCCATCATGCCTTGCGCGCCGCCGGTGCACCACGCAATGCGGCCCAATGGCTGTTGCGCGTCGCCCACGGTCAGGGGGGCGCGGTTCAGGCGTTCGGCCACGCGGGCGGACAGCTCGCCCAGCGTGCTCAGCCCGGGCGCGCGGCCCAGCCAGATCAGGCCGTCGTGGCCACAGGTAATGGGTTGGTCGCTGGCCAGTTCGGGTTCCAGGCCCAGCACGCGCGCCAACTGGGCGTTGTTGCCCAGTTGCGGGTGGGCGTCCAGCGGCAGGTGGTAGGCGAGCAGGTTCAGGCCGTGCGCCAGCGTCAGGGCCAGGCGGGTACGGCGCGGACCGCGCACGCGAGGGTCTTCGTTCTTCCAGAACCACCCGTGGTGCACCAGCACCGCGTCGGCATTGCGTTCGATCGCGGCGCGTAACAGCGCCTCGGAGGCCGTGACGCCGGTGATAATGTGGCCTATGCATTCGCGGCCCTCGACCTGCAGGCCGTTGGGGCAGTAGTCTTTGAAGCGCGCCGCCTGCAGCGTGCCGTCCAGCCAGGCGGCCAGTTCGCGGGTCTCGATCGTAGTCGTCATGTCGTTCCTGTGGGGATCATGCGTCGCCTTTGGCTGATATTCGCCCAGGCTGTCACCGTCAGCCTGGCCATTTTATTCGTCGTCACCACGCTGCGGCCCGACTGGGTACGGCTGGGTTCGTCGCCTGCCGCGCCCTTGCCGGTCGCGCCGGTGGCCGTTTCCACCCCGCCGCCGGTGATGCCGCCGAAGGTGTCCGCGTTTTCCTATGCGGACGCGGTGGCGCGCGCCACGCCCTGGGTGGTGAATGTCTACACCGCCAAGCACATCGACGTGCCGCTGATGCCGATGCCGGACGATCCGGTGCTGCGCCAGTTCTTCGGCCAGGTGCCCGGCATGAGCCGGCGCCAGGCCGCCTCCAGCCTGGGCTCGGGCGTGATCGTCAGTTCGGGCGGCTATGTGCTGACCAACTATCACGTGGTGGAAGCGGCCGACGCCATCGAAGTGGCGCTGTCCGACGGCCGCAAGGCGGCCGCCAAGGTGGTGGGCGCGGACCCGGATACCGACCTGGCGGTGCTCAAGGTCGGCGCCAACCTGGGCGAACTGCCCGTGGCCGAGATGGCCGAGAACGTCCCGCTGCGCGTGGGCGACGTGGTGCTGGCCATCGGCAACCCCTTCGGGGTGGGCCAGACCACCACGCAGGGCATCGTGTCGGCGCTGGGGCGCAACGGCCTGGGCATCAACACCTACGAGAATTTCATCCAGACCGACGCGGCGATCAACCCGGGCAACTCGGGCGGCGCGCTGATCGACGCGCAGGGCAATCTGGTGGGCATCAACACCGCGATCTATTCCGAGACGGGCGGGTCGCTGGGCATTGGTTTTGCCATTCCCATCGAGGGCGCGCGGCGCGTGATGGACGAGATCATCCAGACCGGCGCCGTCAAGCGCGGCTGGCTGGGCGTCGAGCCGCAGGACATCACGCCTGACCTGGCAAAGGCTTTCAACCTGCCGCGTGATACGCGGGGGGTGATCATCGCGGGGGTACAGCGCAATGGGCCCGCGGGCCGCGGCGGGCTGCGCGTGGGCGACATCGTGCGCCGCATCGACGGCACGCAGGTGGCGGACACCACCACCATGCTGGCGATGATCGCCGCGCTGCCTCCGGGCGAGACTTCCACGCTGGACGTGCTGCGCGGCGGCAAGTCGGTGTCCGTGAAGGTGAAGGTGGGTACGCGGCCGACACGGCCGCGCTAAGGGGCCTGGGAAGCGCCTGGCGCGCTTTCCGGCGCCGGGCCGGGGGGTTGGCCACGCGGGGCCTGTTCCTGGGCGATCAAGCGCACCACCGCGACGATCTTCTTGCGCGCGTCCGTGGGCAGGCGCGCCATCAATACCTTGATCTCGTCGTCGTAGCCGTCCGTGGGCGGGCGCGACGTGTGCGGCGGGCCGAGACCGATGTTGCCTTCGAGCCAGGCCGGCGTGATTTCCAGGGCTTTGGCCAGGCGCTGGATGGTGATGCGCGCTGGCATGTAGCTGTCGTCGCACTTGAGAATGCGATGGATCGTGGGTTGGCCCACGCCGGAGATGCGTGCCAGCTGGGTCTGGCTTTTGATTCCGCGCCATCGCATCTGGGCGCGCAGGCGGTAGGCGAGCGACATCCATGCAATGTACGGTTGCAGGTAAGGGGCGACAAGGGTGAATAAGTCCCAGATTTACATAGGACGCGCTGGCCCGTGGCGGCGTTCTTCTTGAGGTCCTCCAGACGACGATGGCGGCCATATGGCCGCCATCGTCGTCTGAGCAAGGCAAGATCAGTTGCGTTCGCTGATCGCGTTGCTGCCGTCCTTCTCCTCGCCCTCCGATTCTCGTGGCGTGACCAGTCGGGCGCATAACAACCCCACCTCGAACAGGATGCACAGCGGCACGGCCAGCATGAACTGGCTGACCACGTCGGGCGGCGTGACCACGGCGGCGATGATGAAGGCGCCGACCACCACGTAGCCGCGCATGGTGCGCAGCTTCTTCAGTTCGACGATGCCCATCTTGACCAGCAGCACGACGGCCACCGGCACCTCGAAGGTGATGCCGAACGCCATGAACATGGTCATGACGAAGCTGAGATAGGCCTCGATGTCCGGCGCGGGCGTGATCGACTTCGGCGCGAAGGTCGCGATGAAGTGAAACACCGTGCGGAACACGAAGAAATAGCAGAACATCATCCCCAGAATGAACAGCAGCGTGCTGGAGACGATCAGCGGCAGGGCCAGCTGTTTCTCGTGGCGATACAGGCCGGGGGCGACGAAGGCCCAGGCTTGGTACAGCACGATCGGCAGCGCGATGACGAAGGCCGCCATCATCGTGACCTTTATCGGCACCATGAACGGCGTGATGACGCCCGTGGCGATCATGGTGGTGCCTTGCGGCAGCGACGCCAGCATGGGCTGGGCCAGCACGTCGTAGATGGCCGAGGCGCCGGGGTACAGGAACAGCACGATGAACACCGCGAGCACGCTACCGCCTGCGCGGATCAGCCGTGTGCGCAGCTCGACCAGATGGGAAATGAAGCTTTCCTCGGGCTGCTCTTGGTCTGCGTTGGGGGCGTGCTGGCTCACGTGGGGGTACCGGTAGGCGGTGGATTCTTGGGGGCCGGCTCGGGGGCGGGCGTCGGGGGGGGGCGGACGGCCTGGCCGTCATGCGGCGCGATGGGGGCCGGGGCAACGGGCGCCGGGACTGGCGCCGCCACGGAGGCGGCCGCTGCCGTCTGCACGGGCGTGGCAGCCGGCGTGGACCCTGGCGCGGCGGCCGTGATGACGGCTTCGGCCGCCGGCGCGGCGGCGCCAGAGGGGGACGGCGCAGGTTCGGTGGCCGGCTCGTTGGCCGGCTTGTCGGAGTCGAGCGCTTCCTTCACTTCCTGGGCGGCGCTGGAGACCGAGGCCTTGGCTTCCTGGAGGGTGGCGGCCGCGGCTTCCTTGACCTCTTGCGAGGTGGTGCCGAGGTCGGCGCGGATGCTTTGCTCGGCGCTGCGCAGCGAATTCTCGGTGTCGCGCAGCGTGTTCTGCATGTCGCTGGCGGCCGCGTCCATGTTCTCCTTGAACTTGCGCAGCTCGTCGAGTTCGATTTCGCGCTGGATGTCGGACTTGACGTCGTTGACGTAGCGCTGCGCGCGGCCCAGCAGGTGGCCGACAGTGCGCGCCACCTTGGGCAGGCGCTCGGGGCCGATCACCACCAGCGCGACCACGCCGATGATCAGCAGCTCGGTGAAGCTCACATCAAACATGCGGCAGCCGATTGAAAAAGAAAACGGGAACGGCCAGGCTCGGACGCCCGGCCGTCAGGAAGACGGGCCGCTGGGATCAGGAACGCGTCTTTTCGCGGGCGTCGACGTCGATGGTGTCATC
Source organism: Bordetella ansorpii (assembly GCF_900078705.1). Lineage (GTDB taxonomy): Bacteria > Pseudomonadota > Gammaproteobacteria > Burkholderiales > Burkholderiaceae_B > Bordetella > Bordetella ansorpii_A. The sequence continues at coordinate 214,325 of NZ_FKIF01000002.1, read as the reverse complement.
GGCAACGCGGTTCTGGGCGACCTTCTCTTGCGCCGTGGGTTCGCTGGAGGCTTCCTTCATGCCGTCCTTGAAGCCCTTGACGGCGCCGCCCAGGTCGCCACCGATGTTGCGCAGTTTCTTCGTGCCGAAAACGAGCGCGACGATGACCAGAACGATCAACCAATGCCAGATGCTAAAGCTGCCCATGGAAGTTCTCCGTGAATTAGGCGTTGACGGCCACACGCCCGTGCCAGGGCCGCGGACCACCGATGATGTGGAAATGCAGATGGGGGACTTCCTGGCCTCCGTCCACGCCGGAATTGGCCACCAGCCGGAACCCGCCTTCTGGGCCGGGCCTGCAGCCGTTCTCAGCTGCCAGCCGGGGGGCCAATGCGACCATTTTACCCAACCAGCCGGCGTCGTCGGGGCCGGCGTCCTGCAGGGAAACCCGGTGGCGGCGCGGAATCAACAGCAAGTGCACGGGCGCCGCGGGGGAAATGTCGTGGAAGGCGACGAAATCGTCGTCTTCGTAGACACGTTTCGCCGGGATCTCGCCACGCACGATCTTGCAGAAAATACAGGTGTCGCTCATCAAGTGACCGTTCAGTCGGCCGGACGCCGCGCTTTTTCTTCCAGGCCCGAAAGGCCTTCGCGGCGGGCCAATTCGGCCAGTACGTCCTCGGGGCTCAGATTGTAGTAAGCGAGCATGACCACGCTGTGAAACCAGAGGTCGGCTGTCTCGTTAATGATACGGTCGGGCACGCCGTCCTTGGCGGCCATGACCAGTTCGGTCGCTTCTTCTCCGATCTTCTTCAGGAACGAGTCGGGCCCTTTTTTCAGCAGCTTGGCCACGTAGGACGTGGCCGGATCGCCGCCGCGGTCGGGATGGCGCGAGGCGACGGTTTCGGCCAGGCGCGCCAGGATGTCGGCGGAATTCAGGGCGTCGGTCATTTGTAGATGAGCTCGGGGTCTTTCAGGACGGGATCGACGGTGCTCCATTCGGCCTGGTCGGCCGTGCCTTCCAGGCGGCGGTAGAAGCAGCTGGCGCGGCCGGTGTGGCAGGCGATGCCGCCGTCCTGGTGGACCTTCAGCAGCACCACGTCGCCGTCGCAGTCCAGGCGCAGTTCGTGCACGTGCTGCATGTGGCCGGACTCTTCGCCCTTGCGCCACAGGCGGTTGCGCGAACGCGACCAGTACACGGCGCGTCCGGTGGCGGCGGTTTCCGCCAGGGATTCGCGATTCATCCAGGCCACCATCAGGATCTGGCCGTTGTCGGCGTCCTGGGCGATGGCGGGAATCAGGCCCTTGTCGTCGAAGACGACTTCGGACATCCACGAGGGGTCGGTGGCGATGCTCATTGTTGATCCAGTCGGACAGTGATGCCGCGTTCGGCCATGAACCGCTTGCACTCGCCCACGGTGTGCTGGCCGAAGTGGAAGATGCTGGCGGCCAGCACCGCGCTGGCGCGGCCGGTGGTGACGCCGGCGGCCAGGTGTTCGAGGTTGCCCACGCCGCCAGAGGCGATGACGGGGACCGGCACGGCGTCGGACACCGCGCGGGTGAGCGCCAGGTCGAAGCCGGACTTGGTGCCGTCGCGATCCATGCTGGTCAGCAGGATTTCGCCGGCGCCATAGGCGGCCATGCGGCGCGCCCAGGCCACGGCGTCCAGGCCGGTGGCCTTGCGGCCGCCGTGCGTGAAGACTTCCCAGCGGGGCGGTTCGCCCTCGGCGCCGGGCACCTGGCGGGCGTCGATGGCCACCACGATGCATTGCGAACCGTGGTAATCGGCCGCGGCGCGCACCAGTTCGGGGTTGGCCACGGCGGCGCTGTTGATGCTGATCTTGTCGGCGCCGGCATTGAGCAGGCGCTGCACGTCGGATACCTGGCGCACGCCGCCGCCCACCGTCAGCGGAATGAAGACCTGCGACGCGACCTGCTCGATGATGGGCAGGATCAGGTCGCGGCCGTCGCTGGTGGCGGTGATGTCCAGGAACGTCAGTTCATCGGCGCCCTGCTCGTCGTAGCGCCGGGCGATCTCGACCGGATCGCCCGCGTCCAGCAGGTTGACGAAGTTGACGCCCTTGACCACGCGTCCCGCGGTGACGTCCAGGCAAGGAATGATGCGGCGCGTCAGCGCGTTGGCGGTGCTCATTGCGTGAGTTCGTCGGCCCGGGCCTGCGCGGCCTGGAAGTCGAGCGTGCCTTCGTAGATGCTGCGGCCCAGGATGGCGCCTTCGACACCTTCGGACTCGACCGCGCACAGCGCCTCGATGTCCTGGATGCCGGCGATGCCGCCCGATGCGTACACGGGGATGCGGACGTGCTGGGCCAGGCGGACCGTGGCCTCGACGTTGACGCCCGACAGCATGCCGTCACGGCCGATGTCGGTGTAGATGATGGCTTCACAGCCGTAGTCCTCGAACTTCTTGGCCAGGTCGAGCACGTCGTGGCGGGTGAGCTTGCTCCAGCCGTCGGTGGCGATCTTGCCGTCGCGCGCATCCAGGCCGACGATGATGTTGCCCGGGAACGCGCCGCAGGCGTCGTGCAGGAAGCCGGGATTCTTGACCGCGGCGGTGCCGATGATGACGTACGAGATGCCGGCGTCGAGGTAGCGCTCGATGGTGTCGAGGTCGCGGATGCCGCCGCCGATCTGGACGGGGATTTCACCGTCGATGGCTTCGAGGATGGCCTTGATGGGCGCCTCGTTGGCAGGCTTGCCGGCGACGGCGCCGTTCAGGTCCACCAGATGCAGGCGCCGGGCACCGCTTTCGAGCCATAGTCTGGCCATGGCGGCGGGGTCTTCGGAGAACACCGTAGCATCGTCCAGGTCGCCCTGGCGGAGGCGCACGCAGCGCCCGTCTTTGAGATCGATGGCGGGGATCAGCAGCATGGTCGTGATTGTATGTGCGAGCTTGAAAAGCGGTTGAGAGGTCCTGACCGGGGCTTTGCGAGGCCGGCGTCCGGGCCGGTTCAGGGATTCCAGTCTACAAAATTGCGATACAGCCGCAAACCGTGCTCGGCGCTCTTCTCGGGGTGGAACTGCACCGCGAAAATGTTAGCGGCGGCCACGGCGCAGGTAAAGGCAAGGCCATAGTCGCTTTCGCCCACGGTCAGTGCCGGATCGGCCGGGGCCGCGTAATAGCTGTGGACGAAGTAGAAGTGCGTGTGGTCGGGAATGCCGGACCACAGGGCATGAGAGCGCGTCTGGCGGACTTGGTTCCAGCCCATGTGAGGCACTTTCAGGCGCTCTTGCATGTCGGCGGGCACGGCGCCCTCGCCTTCGCCGCAGACCGGCGCCGCGAATTGTTCGCCCGCGAAGCGGCGCACCGAGCCGGGAAACACCGACAGGCAAGGCGTGTCGCCTTCCTCGCTCAGGTCGAACAGCATCTGTTCGCCCACGCACACGCCCAGCAGGGGCTTGTTGCGCGCGGCGCGCAGTACCGCCTCGCGCAGGCCGGACTGGTTCAGCGTGCGCATGCAGTCGGGCATGGCGCCCTGGCCGGGAAAGACGACACGGTCGGCCGCGTCGATGTCGCTGGCCTGGTTGCAGATGCGGATGTCGGCGTCGGGGGCGGCGAATTTCAGGGCGCGCGCGACGGAATGGAAGTTGCCCATTCCATAGTCGACGATGGCGATAGTGCTCACGGGTTCGAGTGCGTACGTAGGTGGAAGAAGGGAGCCGCGCGGCGCGCTTACAGCACGCCCTTGGTGGACGGCACGACGCCGGCCATGCGCGGGTCGACCTCGGCGGCCATCCGCAGCGCGCGGCCGAAGGCCTTGAAGACGGTTTCGCACTGATGGTGCGCGTTGAAGCCGCGCAGGTTGTCGATGTGCAGCGTCATCAGGGCATGGTTGACCAGGCCCTGGAAGAATTCACGCGTGAGGTCGACGTCGAAGTTGCCGATGCGCGCGCGCGTGAAGTCGATGTGATATTCCAGGCCGGGACGGCCGGAGAAGTCGATGACCACGCGCGACAGGGCTTCGTCCAGCGGCACGTAGGCGTGGCCGTAGCGGCGCAGGCCCTTCTTGTCGCCGATGGCCTGGGCGATGGCCATGCCCAGCGTGATGCCGACGTCCTCGACGGTGTGGTGGTCGTCGATGTGCAGGTCGCCCTCGCACTGGATGTCCATGTCGATGAGGCCATGGCGCGCGATCTGGTCGAGCATGTGGTCCAGGAAGGGCACGCCGGTGGCGATGCTCTGCTTGCCCGTGCCGTCCAGGTCGATCGCGACGCGGATGCGGGTCTCGTTGGTATTGCGGGTGATTTCTGCGGTGCGCATGTCAGGGACTCAGGATGTCTTGCAGGGCGGCCAGCAAGGCCGCGTTCTCGTCGGGAGCGCCTACCGAGATGCGCAGGCATCCGTTGAGCAGCGGATGGGCCGACGAGAAGTTCTTTACCAGTATATTGCGCGTTTTCAGTTCGAGATGCACGGCGTTTGCGTCTTTCTTGCCGGAAAAGCGCGCAAGAAGGAAGTTTGCGGCGCTGTCGTACACCTGTACGCCGGGCAGCTCGGCCAGGGCGTTGGCCAGGGGCTGGCGGTCGGCGCGCAGGCGGGCGGCCTGCTCGTCCAGCAGCGCCTTGTGCGGCAGCACGGCGCGCAACGCGGCCTGCACCAGCACGCCCAGGTTGTAGGGCGGGCGCACCTTGTCGATCTGGGTGGTCCAGGCGGGATGGCCGGCCAGGTAACCGAAACGCAGTCCCGCAAGGCCGATCTTGGAGACCGTGCGCAGCACGACGGCGTTGGGCAGTTCGGCGGCGCGCGGCATCCAGGTGCTGCCGGCGAACGGTTGGTAGGCCTCGTCCAGCACCACCAGGCCGGGCGCGGCATCCAGGATGGCCTGCACGTCGGATGCGCGCCACAGGCCGCCGGTGGGGTTGTTGGGCAATGCCAGGAACACCACCTTGGGGCGATGTTCGGCGATGGCGGCCAGCATGGCGGGCAGATCGAGCCGCAAGTCGGCCGTCAGCGGCACGCCGACGAAACGGGCATGCGACAGGCGCGCCGCGATGTCGAAATACACGAACGAGGGCCAGGGCGACAGCACGACGTCGCCGGGTTCGCAGCACGCCTGGATGACCAGATGGATCAGTTCGTCGGAGCCATTGCCGAACAGCAGGCCGGCTGCTTCGGGCACGCCGAAGGCCTGGCGCACCTGTTGCGCCAGCGCGGACAGGTCGCCTTCGGGATAGCGGTTCAGCGGCGCGGCGGCGACGGCGGCGGCCACTTCGGCGCGCACGGCCGCGGGCAGCGCATAGGGCGACTCCATCGCGTCGAGCTTGATGAAGCCCGTGGCGTGGGGGACCGGATAGGCCTGCTGGGCGCGGATGCCGGCGCGTATCGTGTCGGCGATACGCCCGGAAACCGGATCGGAGGTCATGCCTTGTCGAGCCGGTATTGCGCGCTGGCGGCGTGCGCCTGCAGGCCTTCGCCCAGCGCGAGTTCGGCCGCGATCCTGCCCAGCGTCTGCGCGCCCTGGTGCGACACCTGGATCAGGCTGGAACGCTTCTGGAAATCGTACACGCCCAGCGGCGACGAGAAGCGCGCGGTACGGGACGTGGGCAGGACGTGGTTGGGGCCGGCGCAGTAGTCGCCCAGCGACTCGGAGCTGTAGCGGCCCATGAAGATGGCGCCGGCGTGGCGGATCCTGGCCGTCCAGACTTCGGGCTGCTCGGTGGAGATTTCCAGGTGCTCGGGCGCGATGTCGTTGGCGATGGCACAGGCTTCTTCCAGGTCGCGCACCAGGATGAGCGCGCCGCGGTTGGCCAGGCTGGCGCGCAGGATGTCCACGCGCGGCAGGGTGGGCAACAGGCGGGCGATGGCGGCCTCGACCTCTTCGATGAAGGCGGCGTCGGGGCACAGCAGGATGGACTGGGCCAACTCGTCGTGCTCGGCCTGCGAGAACAGGTCCATGGCGATCCAATCGGCGGGCGTCTTGCCGTCGCAGATGACCAGGATTTCGCTGGGGCCGGCGATCATGTCGATGCCGACCACGCCGAACACGCGGCGCTTGGCGGCAGCGACGTAGGCGTTGCCCGGGCCGACGATCTTGTCCACGGAAGGCACGGTGGCGGTGCCGTAGGCCAACGCGCCGACGGCCTGCGCGCCGCCGATGGCGAAGGCCCGGTCGACGCCGCTGATGGCGGCCGCGGCCAGCACGATGGGGTTGCGCACGCCGTCGGGCGTGGGCGTGACCATGATCACTTCGGGTACGCCGGCGACCTTGGCGGGAATGGCATTCATCAATACCGAGGAGGGATACGCCGCCTTGCCGCCGGGCACGTACAGGCCCACGCGGTCGAGGGGGGTGATCTGCTGGCCCAGCAGGGTGCCGTCGGCTTCGGTGTAGGTCCAGGTCTCGCCGCGCTGGCGCTCGTGGTAGGCGCGCACGCGGTCGGCGGCGGCTTCCAGCGCATTGCGCTGGGCCGCGGGCAGCGAGGCCAGGGCCGCTTGCCACTCGGATTTGGGGATTTCCAGGGCTTGGACCGATTCGGCCGGCACGCGGTCGAATCGATGGGTGTACTCCAGCAGCGCGGCGTCGCCGCGCGTGCGCACGTCGGCCAGGATGCCGGCGGCGGCACGGTCGATGGACTCGTCCTCGCCGGCTTCGAAGGCCAGCAGCTTGGACAGTGCGGAAGCGAACCCAGGGTCGCGGGAGTCGAGACGATTGATCAAAGCCATGGCGTCATGGTAATGCAAACAGGCCCCGGACCATCCGGGGGCTAGGTATGGATACGACTGCGGATACTGCGATTGCGGATACTGCGACTGCCGGAAATACGTAGGGTGAGGCCAGTGCCCGGCCCCCTATCCCGCGATGCACGCCTGTCGGGGCCCCTCGCCCGGCCCCGAAGGATTTCAGGCGCTGCGTGCGCAGGCCCGTTCGAAGGCGTCCAGCAACGGTTGCAGCCGCTCGCCGCGCGTCTTGAGCGAAGCCTGGTTGACGATCAGGCGCGACGAGATCGGCATGATGTCTTCCACGGCCACCAGGTCGTTGGCGCGCAGCGTGCCGCCGGTGGAGACCAGGTCGACGATGCAGTCGGCCAGGCCGACCAGCGGCGCCAGTTCCATCGAGCCATACAGCTTGATGATGTCGGCGTATACGCCCTTGCTGGCGAAGTGCTCGCGCGCCGCGCGCACGTATTTGGTCGCCACGCGCAGGCGGGCGCCCTGCCGCACGGCGGCCTGGTAATCGAAACCGTTGCGCACGGCCACGCACAGGCGGCAGCGGGCGATGTCCAGGTCGATCGGCTGGTAAAGGCGGCCGGGCTGCTGGTCGGCGTGCTCGATCAGCACGTCCCTGCCGGCGATGCCGAGGTCGGCAGCGCCATACTGCACGTACGTCGGCACGTCGGTGGCGCGCACGATGATCAGTCGCAAGCCGGGATCGCTGGTGGGCAGGATCAGCTTGCGCGAGCTTTCGGGGTTCTCGGGCACCTCGATGCCGGCTTCGGCCAGCAGCGGCAGGGTTTCCTCGAAAATGCGGCCCTTGGACAGCGCCAGGGTCAGGGGCGAGCCGGCCACGCTATTCGCCCCCTTGGCGCTGTGCGCCGTCCCCTCTTGGGGGAATTCGCCCTCGGGGCGGCCCTGCGTGCTCATTTCTGTTCCTTCCCGTCCAGGCGTTCGATCGTCGCGCCCAGGGCGCGCAGTTTGACTTCCATGCGGTCGTAGCCGCGATCCAGGTGGTAGACCCGGTCGACCACGGTGTCGCCCTCGGCGGCCAGGCCGGCGATGACCAGGCTGGCCGATGCGCGCAGGTCCGTGGCCATGACGGACGCACCCGACAGGCGCTTGACGCCGCGCACCACGGCGGTGTGGCCGTCGATGTCGATGTCCGCGCCCATGCGGGCCAGTTCCTGCACGTGCATGAAGCGGTTCTCGAAGATGTTCTCGACGATGACCGCGGTGCCTTCGGCAACCGTGTCCAGCGCCATCAGCTGCGCCTGCATGTCGGTGGCGAAACCGGGGTACTCGTGGGTGCGGAAGCCCACGGCGCGCGGGCGGCCCGTCATCTTGCCGCGGATCCAGCCGTCGCCGATTTCCAGCCGCACACCGGCCTCGGCCAGCTTGTCCAGCGTGGCGCCCATGGTGCCGGGGGCGACGTTGCGCAGCATGATGTCGCCGCCGGTGGCGCCCACCGCGCACAGGAAGGTGCCGGCCTCGATGCGGTCGGGAATGACGCTGTGCTCGGCGCCGTGCAGGCGGTCGACGCCGTCGATCACGATGCGGTCGGTGCCGTGGCCTTGGATCCGGGCGCCCATCTTGATCAGCAGCTCGGCCAGGTCGACGACCTCGGGTTCGCGCGCGGCGTTCTCGAGCACGGTGCGGCCTTCGGCCAGCACGGCGGCCATCAGCAGGTTCTCGGTGCCGGTGACGGTGACCATGTCGGTCCGGATCGAGGCGCCCTTCAGGCGCTTGGCGCGCGCCACGACGAAACCGTGCTCGATGCTGATGTCGGCGCCCAGCGCCGCCATGCCCTTGATGTGCTGGTCGACCGGACGCTGGCCTATGCCGCAACCGCCCGGCAGGCTGACGCGGGCCTCGCCGAAGCGCGCCAGCAGCGGCCCCAGCACCAGTACCGAGGCGCGCATGGTCTTGACCAGTTCATAGGGCGCTTCGACCTTGTCGACCTTGTCGGCCTGCACCACCGCGCCGCCGTTGTCGTCGCGTTCGGCGCGCACGCCCATCAGGCGCAACAGTTTCAGGGTGGTGTGGATGTCGTTCAGGCGCGGCACGTTGTGCAGTTGCACCGCGTCGGCCGTCAGCAGGCCCGCGCACAGGATCGGCAGCGCCGCGTTCTTGGCGCCGGAGATGGCGATCTCGCCGTTCAGCGGATTGCCGCCGGTGATGCGTAGCTTGTCCATCAGGCGCCTGCCTTGGCGTATTCGCCGGGGGTAAGGGTGCGCATCGACAGCGCGTGGATCTCGGCCTTCATGCGGTCGCCCAGCGCCGCATAGACCAGTTGGTGGCGCGCGATCAGGCGCTTGCCTTCGAAGGACGCGCTGACGATCACCGCATCGAAATGCTGGCCGTCGCCCTGCACGTCGAGATGCTCACAGGGCAGGCCCTGGGCGATGTAGTCGCGCACCTGTTGCGGGGTGGGAAGCATGCGATCAATTCCTGAGTTTGTAGCCGCTGGCCAACAGGCGCAGCGCGTACAGCGACAGCGCCGCGAACACCGCCGCCACGACCGCCAGGCTGTGCCAGGGCGAGACGTCGGAGACGGAGAAGAAGCCGTAGCGGAAGCCGTCGATGGTGTAGAAGATGGGATTCCAGTGCGACACGGCCTGCCAGAAAGGCGGCAGCGTATGGATGGAGTAGAACACGCCGGAAAGGAAGGTGGCCGGCATGATCAGGAAGTTCTGGAAGGCGGCCAACTGGTCGAATTTCTCGGACCACAGGCCCGCCACCAGGCCCAGCACGCCCATGATGCCGCAGGCCATCACCGCGAACGCCAATACCCACAACGGGTGTGCCGGCACCAGGCGCACGAAGCACAGCGCCACCAGCCACACGCACAGGCCGACCGCCAGGCCGCGCGCCACGGCGGCCAGCATGTAGGCCGCGAAGATCTCGCGGTGCGACAGCGGCGGCAGCAGCACGAACACCAGGTTGCCGGTGATGCGGCTCTGGATGAGCGACGAGGACGGGTTGGCGAAGGCGTTCTGGAGCATGCTCATCATCATCAGCCCGGGGATGAGGAAGGCCGTGTACGGCACGGTGCCGTAGACCACCACGCGGTCTTCGAGCACGTGGGCGAACACCAGCAGGTACAGCAGCGCGGTGATGACGGGCGCCAGGATGGTCTGGAAGCTGACCTTCCAGAAACGCAGCAATTCCTTGCGCAGCAGGGTCGGGAAGCCCGAGCCGGCGTCCAGCTTGGGCTGGACCAGGGGTTGGGACGGAACGGTCACGTCGTGAGTCCTTCGGTTTTCAGGGCCGTGACCGGATCGTCCTGGTGCATGATGCGCACGAACGCGTCTTCCAGGTCGACCCCGCCCACGCGGGCCAGCAGGGCCTGCGTGGTGTCCAGGGCGACGATGCGGCCGCCCTTGAGCATGGCGATGCGGTTGCACAGCGCCTCGGCTTCTTCGAGGTAGTGCGTGGTCAGCATGATGGTGTGGCCGGCGCGGTTCAGGCGCGAGATGAACTCCCACAGCGTGCGGCGCAGGTCGACGTCGACCCCGGCGGTGGGCTCGTCCAGCACGATGACCGGAGGACGGTGCACCAGGGCCTGCGCCACCAGCACGCGCCGCTTCATGCCGCCGGACAGGGCGCGCATGTTGGTGTCGGCCTTGTCCGCCAGGCCCAGGTTATGCAGGATTTCGTCGATCCAGTCGTCATTGCGGCGCAGGCCGAAATAGCCGGACTGGATGCGCAGCGTTTCACGCACGGTGAAAAAGGGGTCGTATACCAATTCCTGCGGCACCACGCCCAGCGAGCGGCGCGCCGACTTGTAGTCGGCGATGACGTCGTAGCCGCAGACGCTGGCCTTGCCTTGCGTGGCATGCGCCAGGCCGGCCAGGATGGAGATCATGGTGGTCTTGCCCGCGCCGTTGGGGCCGAGCAGGCCGAAGAACTCGCCGTGCCCGACCTGCAGGCTGACGTCGTTCAGGGCTTGGAAGTCCTTGCCCGCGGGGGGGCGGCCCAGCAGTTTTTTCCACCCGGGCTGGCGCGCGGCGTAGATCTTGGAGACGTGTTCGAGGCTGACGGCGGACATAAGGCGGGAGGTGGCCCGGAGAGGGCGGCCTGCCAGAGGGCAGGCCGAACGGGCCGACCATTATATAAGGCGTCGCAAGGCAAGGCCCCCACGCTGCACCTTCGGCTTGCTGCCCCCCGAGGGGGCGCTTTTTGCCTTGGGGCGGCAGGCCCTTACGCCACCGCCGTCGCGCCCGTGCGCGAGTCGTTACTGATTGCGCTGGTTCAGCGCGGCGATCAGGCCGTCGATGCCGTTCTGGTTGATCTGCTGGGCGAACTGGTTGCGGTAGTTCTCGATCAGCCAGATGCCTTCGACGTTCAGGTCATAGATACGCCAGCCCTTGCCGCCTTCCTTGCCCAGCCGGTAATCGACCTGCACGGGGGTGTTGTTGGACTGGGTGATGGTCGAGCGCACCACCACGTCGTCGGCCTTGGCGTCGCCGCGGAACGGCAGCAGCTTCACGGCGGTGGAGCTGTCGGCCTTGGCCAGCGCGCCGCTGTAGGTGCGGATCAGCGTGCCGCGGAAGGCTTCGGCCAACGCGGTGCGTTGCTGCGGCGTGGCCTGGCGCCAATAGCGGCCGGCGGCCAGGCGGGTGGTCTTGGTGAAGTCCACGTACGGCAGGATGTGCTGGTCGACCACCTGGTTGATGCGGTTCAGGTCGCCGGACTTGATGGTGTCGTCGGCGCGCAGCACGGCCAGTGTTTCATTGGCGGCGGCCAACACGAACTGGTCGGGAGGACCGTTCGGGTTCGGCTTGGCGCCCTGGGCTTGCACGGCGGCGGCAGCGGCCATCAGGCTGCAGGCCAGGAACAGGCGTTGCATCAGGCGGGAAACGAAATACGACATGAAGACTCCTGGTTGCGGGCGGCGAACCGCCCGGTGTTACTTGGCAGGCGCGGGCACCGGGGCGGCGGCGGGCGCGTCGGCTTCTTCGTCGAGGCTGTAGTCGGGCAGGTTGGCCTCGCTGCCCGGCTGGCCTCCACGAACCATTGCCGCGCGGCGCTGCAGATAGGCATCGCGCACGAAGCTGTAGGGGTCCAGCGCCACGCGGTCGACGGTATCGGTGGCGTCCAGCAGGCTGGCGCGCGTATCGATCACTTCCAGGCCCCACAGCGAATTGCGCAGCCGGACGTTGTCGATCTCGCGTACCGACACCACGTTGCCGGCCCAGTCGCCGAAGCGGCCGGCGGTGTCGCGTACCGTGCTGGGGCCCAGCAGCGGCAGCACCACGTACGGGCCCTGCCCGAGGCCCCACACGCCCAGCGTCGTGCCGAAGTCGTTGGGGATCTTGTTCGCGCCGTTCATGGTGGCGACGTCGATGCAGCCGCCCAGGCCCATGGTGGTGTTGAACAGGAAGCGGCCGAACGTGTTGACGGCGTCGTGGCCGCGGCCCTGCAGCATGCTGTTGGCCGCGCCCCAGACGTCGCCCAGGTTGCTGAACATGTTGTGCACGCAGTTCTGCACCGGATCGGGCATGACGTAGTCGTAGGCTTGCGCGACCGGCTTGAACAGGCCACGGTCGACCGTGTCGTTGAACTTGTACACGCCGCGGTTGAAGCCTTCCCAAGGATCGCTCGGGCTCGGATTCTGGACAGTGGCGCAGCCTGCCAGCATGGCGGTAGCCAGGGCGGCGGCGGCGAAGCGGGGATTGACGGTTATGTTCATGGTGTTCTTGGAGGTCGATGGCCCGCGGTTGCGGCGGCGGGCGCTGCCGTACTCGTCAGTTCCGCGGTGCGGCCGGAGCGGGCGCGGAACCGCCTTCGGTGGAGGAGCCTTGCTTTTCGGCGGTGCCGTACAGGAACTTGCTGATCAACTGTTCCAGGACGACGGCGCTTTGTGTATAGCGGATTTTGCCGCCATCCGCAAAATTCTCTTCCTCGGCGCCGGGGACGATGCCCAGGTATTGCTCGCCCAGCAGGCCCGACGTGAGGATCGACGCGGACGAGTCCGTGGGGAATTCGAAGCCCGTGTCCATGTCCAGCGTGACCACGGCCTGGAAGGTCTGGTTGTCGAAGCGGATGCTGGCCACGCGGCCCACCACCACGCCCGCGCTCTTGACGGGCGCGCGCACCTTCAGGCCGCCGATGTTGTCGAAATTGGCGGTCAGATGGTAGCTGGGGGTGAACGAGAAGGTGCTGAGATTGCCGGCGCGCAGGGCCAGGAAGACCAGCGCGGCCGCGCCCAGCAGCACGAACAATCCTACCCAGAAATCGGTTCTTGCACGGGACATGATCGAGGAATCCGTAAGTTCAATTGCCAAACATCAGGGCGGTAAGCAGGAAATCGAGGCCCAGCACGGCCAGCGAGCCCGCCACCACGGTACGGGTGGTGGCGCGCGCCACGCCCTCGGGCGTGGGGCGGGCCTGCCAGCCCTCGTACAGGGCGATCAGGGTGACCGTGACGCCGAACACCAGGCTCTTGACGACGCCGTTGGCCACGTCCTTCCAGACGTCGACGCCGTTTTGCATCTGCGACCAGAAGGCGCCCGAATCGACGCCGATCAGCACCACGCCGACCAGCCAGCCGCCCAGGATGCCCACCATGGAAAACACCGCCGCCAGCACCGGCATGGCGATGATGCCGCCCCAGAAGCGCGGCACCAGCACGCGCCGCACGGGGTCGACGGCCATGACCTCCATGGCGGAAATCTGTTCGCCGGCCTTCATCAGGCCGATCTCGGCCGTCAGCGAGGTACCGGCGCGGCCCGCGAACAGCAGCGCGGTCACCACCGGCCCCAGTTCACGCACCAGCGACAGGGCCACCAGCAGGCCCAGCGCCTCTTCGGAGCCGTACCGGTTCAGGGTGTAGTACCCCTGCAGGCCCAGCACGAAGCCGACGAACATGCCGGACACCGCGATGATCAGCAGAGAATAGTTGCCGATGAAATGTACCTGCTGCGACACCAGGCGGGGGCGGCGCAGCGCGATGCCGCTGCGCGCCACCAGGGCGCCCAGGAAACGGGCGAAGAAACCGACGCCGCTGACACGCTCGCGGGTCCAACTGCCGACGGCGGTGATGGGATTGCTCATTATTTGTGCCCCGGCTGCTTGGCCAGCCATGTCTGGAAGGCGGGCGTGTCCGGATACTGGAACGCGACGGGACCGTCGGGGGCGCCGTCCAGGAACTGGCGCACGTAGGGGTCTTGCGATTCGGCCAGCGTCTGCGGCGATCCCGAGGCGGCCAGGTGGCCCTGTCCGACCAGGTAGACCTGGTCGGCAATGGCGAAGGACTCGTGGATGTCGTGGGTGATCAGCACCGAGGCGCAGCCCAGCCGGTCGGACAGGTCGCGGATCAGCCGGGCGGTGATGCCCAGCGAGATCGGATCCAGGCCGGCGAAGGGCTCGTCGTACAGGATGAGCTCGGGTTCGAGCACCACGGCGCGGGCCAGCGCCACGCGCCGCGCCATGCCGCCGGAAATCTCGGAAACCTTCAGGTGGGCCGCGGCGCGCAGGCCCACGGCGTCCAGCTTGTCCAGCGCGCGTTCCAGGATCTCGCGCTCGTCCAGGCGGGTATGCTCACGCAGCGGAAAGGCGACGTTCTCGAAGACATCGAGGTCGGTGAACAGCGCGCCCTGCTGGAACAGCACGCCCATGCGCTTGCGCAGCGCCTGCAGGCCCGAGGCCGGCAGGCCGGCCAGTTCCTGGCCGAACACCTGCACGGAGCCGGCCTGGGCGGCGATCTGGCCCGTGGCGGCGCGCAGCAGCGTGGTCTTGCCCGAGCCCGACCCGCCCATGATGGCCACGACCTGACCGGCATGGATGTCCATGCCGATGCCGCGGAGCACAGTGAAATCTCCGTATCCCAGGTCCACGTTTTTCAGGGACAGGACGAGTTCCGAGCGATTGGAAGGGGGCATAAGGTAATGTGGGTTCTGCGGGGCGCACGCACGGCGCGTGCCCGGCGACAGCATTTACCATTGTAGCTGGTCGCCCAGGAAGCTCTGGGGAAAGCCGCGGTAATGGAACAGTGACAAATTGCGTACGGCCAGGATTGCGGCAGCGTGGCGCCCATCGGCCTCCAAAGCGTAGGACACGCGCTTTAAGACGGGTTTAAAAGGGGCCGGTGGCCGGCCCCCGCAGCGCCCGGACGCCTTATTTATTGCAGGGTGATATTGCCGGCGCGGATGACCTTGGCCCATTTCTCGGTTTCCGCGGCGATGAAGGTCCCGAATGCTTCGGGGGTCCCTCCACCGGCCTGGCTGCCGGTATCGGCAATCGCCTTCTTCACGTCGGGTTCCTGCAGGATGCGGTTGAACTCGGCATTCAGCCTGGCAATGATGGGCGCGGGCGTCCCGGCCGGGGCCACGATGCCCTGCCAGTTGTACGACTCGAAGCCCGGCAGGCCGGATTCGGCCATGGTCGGCAGGTCGGGCAGCACGTCCAGGCGCTTGGCGGACGTCACGGCGATGGGGTGGATCTTCTTGCCCTGGATGGCGGGCAGCGCCGAGTAGCCCATCTCGAACATCATGGTCAGGTGCCCGCCCATCAGGTCGGTGGCGGCCAGGTTGCCCCCTTTGTAGGGGACGTGGACGATGTCGATGCCGGCCTGCTCCCGGAACATCTCGCCCGACAGGTGGTGGGCGCCGCCCACGCCGGACGAGCCGAAGTTGAGCTTGCCTGGCTCCTTCTTGGCCAGCGCGATCAGTTCCCGCAGGTTGTTGACCTTCAGCGTGTTGTTCACGCTGAGCACCAGCGGGCTGGTCTCGATCAGGATGATGGGGGCCAGATCCTTGCGCGGGTCGTACGGCATGTCGCGCATCAGCGTGGGGTTGACGGCCATGGGCGCCAGGTTGCCCGTGCCGATGGTGTAGCCGTCGGGCGCGGCCTTGGCGATCAGGTTGGTGCCGATCACGCCGCCCGCGCCGGCCTTGTTCTCGATGACGATGGGCTGGCCCAGCGAATCGCCCAGCTTGCGCGCCAGCAGGCGCACCCGCGTGTCGGCAAAGCCCCCGGGGGCGTAGGGCACGATCATGGTGATGGGCTTGGCGGGCCAATTGCCTGCGGGCTGGCCGTGGGCGGCGGCAGCCAGCAGCGAGGTGGCGGCCAGTAGGCCGGCCAGGATGAAGCGAGGCGCGTGCATTCAGGGTCTCCTTTGGTTGGTCTTGGATGCGGTCCGCCGCGGTCCGCCGTGCGCCGACAGACCGTCGGGCCGGTAAAATCCGCGCAGGCAGGCGGCATGGACGTCATTATCAACGCAGGTGACCTATTCCGAGCGACCTTGGACGAACTTCGCGCACTCTCCACCTTCATCAGGGCCGCCGAACTCGGCAGCTTCAACAAGGCCGCCCAGGCCCAGGGCACGACCCCTCAAGCCGTCAGCAAGAACATCCGACAGCTCGAACACCACCTGGGCGTGCGGCTGTTCCATCGCACCACGCGTAAAAGCGCGTTGACCGAAGAGGGCCAGCGCCTGTTCGGCTCGGTGCGCCAAAGCCTGGAGGGCGTGGCCGATGCGCTCAATCAGGTCAAGAGCGCCGCCCGGGAGGACGAGGGCCTGATCCGCATCAGCGCCGGCGGGGCGGTAGGCCGCAAGGTCCTCATGCCGCTGCTGGCGGAATTCGGCCGGGCGCATGCCGCCGTGGCCTTCGACCTGGTGCTGGAAGACCGCGCGACCGACACGGTGGGCGAGCGCATCGACCTCGGTTTCAAGGCGGGCAACCCGCCGACGGCCCAGGTCGTTTCGCGGCGGCTCTTCCCGATCCAGCTCATCGTCTGCGCGACGCCGGAATACCTAGCGCAACACGGGGTGCCGGACGGCATCGACGATCTCGCCAATCACCGTTGCGTGGGATACCGGCAGCCCGGCGCGCCCCGGCCGATGCCCTGGGAGTTCCAGGTACAGGGTGAAACCGTCTACCGGACCCTGAACTACAAGGTGTGCTGCAGCGATCCCGAGGCGGAGATGCACGCGGTCATCAACGGCCTGGGCATCGGCCAGATCGACAGCATCAACGCCACTGAGCCCATCCGGTCGGGGGCCCTGGTGCCGCTGCTGGTGCGGCACACCAGCGACCGCATGGGACTGCACCTGTTCTACGCGCAAAGAAGCGACATGCCCTCGCGGGTGCGGCGCTTCATCGATTTCGTGGCGCACCGCTTGCATGCCACCCAGGCCTTCCATGTGCCGGTGACGGAATTGCGCGCCCGGTCCAGGGGCGCGCAGCAGCCAGGCGGTTGAACGGTGGACCGGGTCAGATGCCTTCCTTGGTCGGCATGATGACGACCTGCTGCAGGTTCACGTGCTTCGGCTGCGACACGATGAATCCCACGGTTGCCGCGATGTCCTCGGCCTTCAGGAATTCGATGGATGCCGCGGCGTTCGCGATCCAGTCGATGGCGCCCTGGAAAGTGAAGTGGCCTTGCAGTTCCGTCTCCGTGATGCCCGGTTCGACGACCGACACCCGGATGTTCCTGGGGCCCAGCTCCAGGCGCAGGTGGCGCACCAGGTGGCTGACGAACGCCTTGGTGGCCGAGTAGACCGCAAAGTAGCCGTACACGTACTGGCTGGCGATCGACGACGTGTTGACGAGGTCAACGGTCCGGCCCTGCGCGGCGGCGGCTTCCAGTTGCGGGATGAACGCCTGGATGACGCGCATCGCGCCGGTCACGTTCAGGTCGATCTGCGATTCCCATTCTCGCTGGGGCTGTTGGCCGATGGCGCCCGGCAGCATCAGGCCGGCGTTGTTGAACAGCAGGTCGGCATCGCCGTATGTGTCGCGGACGGTGGCGGCGGCCGCCTGCATGGAGGCCTGGTCCGTGACGTCCGAGGCGATCACCAGGGCGTCGCCACCTGCGCGGCGGATCTCGGCGGCGACGTCCTCCAGTTGCGCCTGCCGGCGCGCCAGCAGGGCGACCTTGGCGCCGCGGGCGGCCAGCAGCAGCGCCGTGGCCCGGCCCATGCCGCTGGACGCGCCGGTGACGACCGCGACGCGGCCTTGCAGGTTCTTGTCGAAATGGGGGGTGTGGACGGGATCGAGGGACATCGTGGTTCTCCTTGAAGGGGGCGTCGGGGAGTCGACGGGCTCCACTGTAGGGAGGGGAAAGCACGCTCGGTAGTAAGCAAGGGGTGATATCAGTACCAACTGGAAGTTGTTTGTGTGCCCTGCCGCAATGGCCTGGGCCGGGTGCGGCGAGGGAACGAGATAAGCAACTTCTGGTTGTTATTGATTTGCTTCCTTCGGTGCTGCACAGAAGCCGGCCGCGTCCGTAGAGTTCGTCTGGCCCGCTGCCGAAGCGGCCATCCCCTTACCCCCTACGCAAGGAGTCCGCCATGACCAAGCTCACCAACACCCGCGTTCTGATGATCGCCACCGACGGCTACGAGGAAGTGGAACTGTTCGCGCCGCGCCAGGCGCTGCTCGATGCCGGCGCGCAGGTGGTGCTGGCGTCCGTCGACACCCGCCCCATCGTTGGCGTGGTCTACGATCCCGTCACCACCAAGTCGCCCGAGTCGAAGAAATCCATCACGCCCGACCTGGCGCTGGACGAGGTCGACGCGGAGGGGTTCGATGCCATCGTCCTGCCGGGCGGCCTGGTCAATCCGGACAAGATGCGCATGCAGCCCAAGGCGATTGCCCTCATCGCGGCGTTCGCCCGGCAGGGCAAGCCGGTGGCGGCCATCTGCCATGCGCCCTGGCTGCTGATCGAGGCGGATCTGCTGCGTGGACGCCGTGCCACCGGCTGGTACTCGGTGCGCAAGGACATGGAGAATGCCGGTGCGACCGTGGTGGATGAGGCCGTGGTCGTGGACGGCAATCTGATCACCAGCCGCATGCCCGACGACATCCCCGCCTTCAATGCGGCGGTCATTGCCGCCCTGGGCGGATGAAAAGCAAAGGGCGCGCCGGTTGGCGCGCCCTTTGAATCCTGCCGAGGCTCAGCGCGGCAGTTCGCTGGCGCCCATCAGGAATTCATCCACCGAACGGGCGCACTGGCGTCCTTCGCGGATGGCCCAGACCACCAGCGACTGACCCCGGCGCATGTCGCCGGCGGCGAAGATCTTGTCCACGCTGGTGCGGTAGTCGTCGGTGTTCGCGCGCACGTTGCCGCGAGCGTCGCGATCCACGCCAAAGGCGTCCAGCACGGTCGCGGTGGGCGAGACGAAGCCCATGGCCAGCAGCACCAGGTCGGCCTTGATCTCGAATTCCGAGCCCTCGACCTCGTGCATCTTCATCTGGCCAGTGGCGTCGTCCTTGACCCATTCGACGCGTGCGCCGATCAGCTTCTGCACCTTGCCGTCGGTGCCGACCAGCGCCTTGGTGGTGATGGACCAGTCGCGCTCGCAGCCTTCGTCGTGCGACGAAGAGGTGCGCATCTTCAGCGGCCAGTACGGCCACACCATGGGCTTGTTCTCGCTTTCCGGCGGTTGGGGCATCAGTTCGAACTGGGTGACCGAGGCCGCGCCGTGGCGGTTGCTGGTGCCCACGCAGTCGGAGCCGGTGTCGCCGCCGCCGATGACCACGACGTGCTTGCCGCGGGCGCTGAGCTGGTCCTTCAGGCGGTCGCCCGCCACGGCCTTGTTCTGCGGACGCAGGAAGTCCATGGCGAAAGCCACGCCGTCCAGCTCGCGGCCGGGAACCGGCAGGTCGCGCGGGGTTTCCGAGCCGCCGGTCATGACGATGGCGTCGAACTCGGCCTTCAGCGATTCCGGGGTGCGCACGGTCAGGCCGTCCGCGGCGTCGTCCGTGGGACGGCCGATGTAGGTGGATGGCGCGAACTCGACGCCCTCGGCCTCCATCTGCGAGATGCGGCGGTCGATCTGCGACTTTTCCAGCTTGAAGTCGGGGATGCCGTAGCGCAGCAGGCCGCCGATGCGGTCGCTTTTCTCGAACAGCGTGACCGCGTGGCCGGCGCGCGCCAACTGCTGGGCGCAGGCCAGGCCGGCGGGGCCGGAGCCCACCACGGCGACCTTCTTGCCCGTCTTGCGGGCGGGCAGTTGCGGCACCACCCAGCCTTCGGACCAGCCCTTGTCGATGATGGCGTGCTCGATCGACTTGATGCCCACCGCATCGCTGTTGATGTTGAGGGTACAGGCGGCTTCGCACGGCGCCGGGCAGATGCGGCCCGTGAACTCGGGGAAGTTGTTGGTGGAGTGCAGGACGTCCAGCGCGCGGCGCCAGTCCTGCTTGAACACCAGGTCATTCCAGTCGGGGATAATGTTGTTGACCGGGCAGCCGTTGTTGCAGAACGGGATGCCGCAGTCCATGCAGCGCGCGGCCTGCTGCTTGGCCTGGTCGTCGCTCAGGTGCAGCACGAACTCGCGCCAGTGCTTCAGACGCTTCTGCGGGGCCTCGGCGGCCTCCTGCAGGCGTTCGTATTCCATGAAGCCAGTGATCTTTCCCATGTTCTTCGTCCTCAGGCGGCCAGCTGTTGCGGGTTGGCGGCGCGCCACATTTCACGCAGGGCCCGGCGGTATTCCGTGGGCATGACTTTGATGAACTTGCCGCGCGAGGCTTCCCAGTCGCCCAGGATCTCACGGGCGCGGAAGCTGCCGGTGTAGCGGAAGTGATCCTCGACCAGGCGGCGCAGGATGGCCTCGTCGGTATCGCGCTCACCGCCACGCTGGGCGCTGTGCCAAGTGTCCTTGTCCTGCGATGCCTGCTCGGCATGGGGCGCGACCGGTTCGAGTTCGACCATCGACAGGTTGCAGCGGTGCTTGAACGAGCGGTCCGGATCCCACACATACGCCACGCCGCCCGACATGCCCGCCGCGAAGTTGCGGCCCGTGTCGCCCAGCACCACGACGGTGCCGCCGGTCATGTATTCGCAGCCGTGGTCGCCGGTGCCTTCGACGACGGTGGCCGCGCCCGAGTTGCGCACCGCGAAGCGTTCGCCGGCCACGCCGTTGAAGAACGCCTCGCCGGCCAGCGCGCCGTACATCACCGTGTTGCCGGCGATGATGTGGTCGGGGCCGAAGCCGCGGAAGTCGTTGGGCGAGCGCACCACGATGCGGCCGCCCGACAGGCCCTTGCCGACGTAGTCGTTGCCTTCGCCGACCAGGTCCAGCGTGATGCCGTGCGCCAGGAAGGCGCCGAAGCTCTGGCCGGCCGTGCCGTTGCACTGGATATGGATGGTGTCGTCGGGCAGGCCCTCATGGCC
Source organism: Bordetella ansorpii (assembly GCF_900078705.1). GTDB lineage: Bacteria > Pseudomonadota > Gammaproteobacteria > Burkholderiales > Burkholderiaceae_B > Bordetella > Bordetella ansorpii_A. Next base: position 193,552 of record NZ_FKIF01000002.1, on the reverse strand, counting down.
GTAGCGCGCGGCCACCGCACCCGACAGCATGGCGCCGATGGTGCGGTTGCGGTTGCGCACCGGCGTGATGAACGAGACTTTCTCGCCGCGCTCCAGCGCGGGCTTGCTGCGCTCGATCAACTGGTGGTCCAGCGCGCCGGCCAGGCCGTGGTCCTGCGTCTCGGTCTGGCGCACGTCGGCATCGCTTTGCACGCGGTGGAAGATGCGCGAGTAGTCGAGCCCGCTGGCCTTCCAGTGTTCGATGCCGGCGCGCATGTCCAGCAGGTCGGTACGGCCGATCAGGTCGTCGAAGCGGCGGATGCCCAACTGGGCCATGATCTCGCGCACTTCGTCGGCGACGAAGAAGAAGAAGTTGACGACGTGCTCGGGCTTGCCCTGGAACTTCTTGCGCAGTTCCGGATCCTGCGTGGCCACGCCCACCGGGCAGGTGTTCAGGTGGCACTTGCGCATCATGATGCAGCCCTCGACCACCAGCGGCGCGGTGGCGAAGCCGAATTCGTCGGCGCCCAGCAGCGCGCCGATGACGACGTCGCGGCCGGTCTTCATCTGGCCGTCGGCCTGCACGCGGATGCGGCTGCGCAGGCGGTTCAGCACCAGGGTCTGCTGCGTTTCGGCCAGGCCCAGTTCCCACGGCGTGCCGCAATGCTTGATCGACGACACGGGCGAGGCGCCGGTGCCGCCGTCATGGCCGGCGATCACGACGTGGTCGGCCTTGGCCTTGGCCACGCCGGCCGCCACGGTGCCCACGCCGACTTCCGACACCAGCTTGACCGAGATCGACGAACGGCTGTTGACGTTCTTCAGGTCGTGGATGAGCTGGGCCAGGTCTTCGATGGAGTAGATGTCGTGGTGCGGCGGGGGCGAGATCAGGCCCACGCCCGGCACCGAATAGCGCAGCTTGGCGATGTAGTCGGTGACCTTGTGGCCGGGCAACTGGCCGCCCTCGCCGGGCTTGGCGCCCTGCGCCATCTTGATCTGGATCTGGTCGGCCGAGGACAGGTACTCGGCGGACACGCCGAAGCGGCCCGAGGCGACCTGCTTGATCTTCGAGCGCAGCGAGTCGCCGGCCTTCAGCGCGACGTCGGCGGCGATGCGTTCCTCGCCCAGCACCGAGGCCAGCGTGTCGCCGTCCTTGATGCCGCTGCTGCCGTTGCGCATTTCCTCGCGGTAGCGCAGTTCGTCCTCACCGCCCTCGCCGGTGTTCGACTTGCCGCCGATGCGGTTCATGGCCACGGCCAGCACCGAGTGGGCTTCGGTCGAGATGGAGCCCAGCGACATGGCGCCGGTGGCGAAACGCTTGACGATTTCCTTGGCGGGTTCGACTTCGTCCAGGGGAATGGCGCGGCTGGGATCGACCTTGAACTCGAACAGGCCGCGCAGCGTCATGTGGCGGCGGCTCTGGTCGTTGATGATCTGCGCGTATTCCTTGTAGGTGCGGTAGTTGTTGGCGCGCGAGGCGTGCTGCAGCTTCGCGATGGAATCCGGCGTCCACATGTGCTCTTCGCCACGGATGCGGAAGGCGTACTCGCCGCCCGCTTCCAGGTCGTTGGCCAGCACGGGGTCGGCGCCGAACGCCGCGCGGTGCATGCGCAGGGCTTCTTCCGCGACCTGGAAGATGCCGATGCCTTCGATGTTGGTGGCGGTGCCGGTGAAGTACTTCTGCACCAGTTCGCGTTGCAGGCCGACGGCTTCGAAGATCTGCGCGCCGCAGTACGACATGTAGGTCGAGATGCCCATCTTGGACATGACCTTGTTCAGGCCCTTGCCGATGGCCTTCACGAAGTTCTTGATGGCCTTCTCGGGGTCGGCCATGCGGCCCAGCGATTCCAGCGCCAGGTACGGGTGGATCGCTTCGGCGCCGTAGCCGCCCAGCAGGGCGAAATGGTGCACTTCACGGGCCGAGCCGGTTTCCACCACCAGGCCGGTGTTGGTGCGCAGGCCGGCGCGGATCAGGTGCTGGTGCACGGCCGAGGTGGCCAGCAGCGCGGGGATGGCCACGCGGTCGCTGTCGACCAGGCGGTCGGACACGATCAGGATGTTGTAGCCGCTCTTGACGGCGTCGACGGCGCGGGCGCACAGGGCGGCCACATGGGCTTCGATGCCTTCCGGACCCCAGGCGGCCGGATACGTGATGTCCAGCTCGCAACTGCGGAACTTCAGCGACGTGACCTGCTCGATGTCGCGGATCTGCGCCATGGCGGCGAAGTCGAGCACGGGCTGCGTCACTTCCAGGCGCAGCGGCGGGTTGACGTTGTTGATGTCCAGCAGGTTGGGCTTGGGTCCGATGAAGGACACCAGCGACATCACCATCTGTTCGCGGATCGGGTCGATCGGCGGGTTGGTGACCTGCGCGAACAACTGGCGGAAGTAGTTGTAGAATGGCTTGGCGCGATTGGACAGCACGGCCAGCGGGGCGTCGTTGCCCATCGAGCCGATGACTTCCTCGCCGCTGGTGGCCATGGGTTCCAGGATGAACTTGTAGTCTTCCTGGGTCCAGCCGAAGGCCTGCTGGCGGTCCAGCAAAGGCACGGGCGATTGGGCGGCGGGCGAGGCGGTGGACGGCGCGGGCAGCGATTCCAGCTTGACCTGCAGGCGCGAGATCCACTGGCGGTACGGGCGGCTGTTGGACAGTTGCGACTTGATCTCGGCGTCGTCGATGATGCGGCCTTGTTCGAGGTCGATCAGGAACATCTTGCCGGGTTGCAGGCGCCACTTCTTGACGATGCGGTTTTCGGGGATGGGCAGCGTGCCGGCCTCGGACGCCATGATGACCATGTCGTCGTCGGTGATCAGGTAGCGCGCCGGGCGCAGGCCGTTGCGGTCGAGCGTGGCGCCGATCTGGCGGCCGTCGGTGAAGGCCACGGCGGCCGGGCCGTCCCACGGTTCCATCATGGCGGCGTGGTATTCGTAGAAAGCGCGGCGGCTCTCGTCCATCTGGGTATGCTGTTCCCACGCCTCGGGGATCATCATCATCATGGCGTGCGACAGCGAATAGCCTGAGTTGACCAGCAGTTCCAGGCAATTGTCGAACGTTGCCGTGTCGGACTGGCCTTCGTAGACGATGGGGTACAGCTTGGGCAGGTCGTTGCCCAGCACGGCCGACTGCATCATGCCTTCGCGGGCGCGCAGCCAGTTGAAGTTGCCCTTGACCGTATTGATTTCGCCGTTGTGGGCGATCATGCGGTAGGGGTGGGCCAGCGGCCAGGCCGGGAAGGTATTGGTGGAGAAGCGCTGGTGCACCAGCGCCAGGGCGGACACCGTGCGGGTGTCGGCCAGGTCGCGGTAGTAGCGGCCCACCTGGTCGGCCAGCAGCAGGCCCTTGTAGACCACGGTGCGCACCGAGGCCGAGGGCACGAAGTATTCCTTGCCGTGCGCCAGCTGCATGTGCTGGATGGCGTGGCTGGCGGTCTTGCGGATGACGTACAGCTTGCGTTCGAGCGCGTCGGGAACCATGACGTCGGGGCCGCGGCCGATGAACAGCTGGCGGATGACGGGTTCGACCGAACGCACGGTGGGCGACATCGGCATGTCGACGTCCACCGGCACGTCGCGCCAGCCCAGCACGATCTGGCCTTCTGCGCGCACGGCGCGTTCCAGCTCCTGTTCGCAGGCCAGGCGCGAGGCGGTTTCCTTGGGCAGGAACACCATGGCCACGCCGTATTCGCCGGGCGGGGGCAGGACGATGCCTTGCTGCGCCATCTGGTCGCGGTACAGCGCGTCGGGGATCTGGATGAGGATGCCCGCGCCGTCGCCCATCAGCTTGTCGGCGCCGACCGCGCCCCGGTGATCCAGGTTCTCCAGGATCTTCAGGCCCTGCTGGATGATCGAGTGGCTTTTGCGGCCCTTGATGTGGGCAACGAAACCGACGCCACAGGCATCGTGTTCGTTGGTGGGGTGGTACATGCCCTGGGCCGCGGGGATGCCGATGCGGGTGGCGTCGATGGTCACCGCCTTGGCAGCGGGACGACAGGATTCGGAGGAAGAGATTTGGGACATGGCGCGCTCCGCAGGGGTCTGCGTCGAATTGTTGCAGTGCAGGAGGCGACAATACTGCGGAGTGGGGAGGGACGCAATAAGAACAATAGGGGTGCGTCCCCAAATAAAACCCTACGTTTTCACTCTGAGATATATTGGGGACGTATTTGCGAGGCCGCCATCAGACCGCGTTTCCACTGGCCCGCCGGTTCAACCCATGCCGATGGCAGGCCGCCTTGATGCGTCCCTTTATTTTCAGCGGGCACGGGCATGCGCCGGAACCTGCCGGCGTCTGGCGTTGCGCCAAGGCGTCAAGGGGTCTGGGTGGGGTCCGCGGGGGGCGTGGCGGCCACGGGCGAAGCGGGCTTCTTGCGCGGGCGTCCACGCTGGCCCGGCGCGACGCGGCGGCTGGCGGTGTGGGCCAGGCCCGAGATGAACGTGGGGCCGCCGAGCGCCCACTGGCCGGACACGGCCTGTTCGATACGCAAGGATTCGTCGCGCGACAGGCCATCGTGCAGCCGGCGGCGGTAGTTGGCCTGGCGGTCGAACGGCGTGTTGCCACACGCCCAGTAGTCGGCGTGGTCGGATTGCCATTGGGCCGGTTGGGCGCGGGTGTTGCCGGTGTGGCTGCCCGCGGAGGACCAGGGCCAGCCGTCGGGTTCGGTGGCATTGCCGCTGCGCACGGGGTAGGTCTCGAGCCAGATCAGGGCCTTGAGCACCCAGGCGCCCGGCTCGAGCAGGGCCGATCGGTAGCGGCCGGCGAACACACGGCCGCCGCGCAGGCGGGCGGCCAGGTTGCGGCCCAGGGTCTGCATCAGCCTGGGCAGGCCGTCTTCGTCAGCGGGAGTGGCCAGCAGCAGGATACGGTCGGTGGCCAGCACCCAGCCATGCACCGCCACGCGGTGGCGCTGGGCGGAATCACCCAGCCATGTGGCCAGCTGATTCAGGATGTCCTGCGGCGCAGGTTGGGACGGCGCGGCAAGCGGCTGAACGAAATTGGCCTGCACCAGTTGGGGCAGCCCGGGGGCGTACAGGCGAGGCAGACGGGCCATAGCTCTGGGCTTGCGATGAACGCAAGAACGGTTGCTGTTCGTTGACTATATATAGGTTGCCGGCTACTTGCACTATCTAAATAGTGTCGTTGCCGACGGTCAAGCGCGGTAGCAGCATGCGACAGCCGGTGGCCAGGGCGGCGCGGCGGGCATGGGGGCAGGTTAACATTCCGCGCTGGGATGCAGTACCCCGCAGATATACCTACGGCGGGGCCCTTGCATGAAGACCGAACGATGCACGGCCAGCCCATCGCTGGACGTTGATCCCTGACGCCACCCGGCAGAACCGACATGACGACCTCCCTGGAACTGGTTTCGCAACATCGCTGCTTCGGCGGCTGGCAGCGCTATTACCGCCACCAATCGGCCCGGATCGGCCTGCCGATGCGCTTCTCGGTGTTCGTGCCCGAGCAGGCCGACGCCGGGCGCGTGCCGGTCTTGTTTTTCCTTGCGGGCCTGACCTGCACCGAGGAAACCTTCATGGTCAAGGCGGGCGCGCAGCGTTTCGCGGCGCGGCACGGCCTGATGCTGGTGGCGCCCGACACCAGCCCGCGCGGCGCGGGCGTGGCGGGGGAGGACGCCGACTGGGACTTCGGCACGGGAGCGGGCTTCTACCTGGACGCCACCGCCGAACCCTGGAAAACCCATTACCGGATGTACAGCTACGTGGTCGAGGAATTGCACGGCATCGCCTGCGGCGAGCTGCCTGGCGATCCGGCCCGCGCCGGCCTCTTCGGCCACTCGATGGGCGGCCACGGCGCGCTGGTCCTGGCGCTGCGCAACCCTGAAAAATTCCGTTCGGTGTCGGCCTTCGCGCCCATCGCCGCCCCCTCGCAGTGTCCCTGGGGCCACAAGGCGTTCGGCGGATATCTCGGCGAAGACCGGGCCCAATGGGCCGCGTACGACGCCACCGAACTGATGAAGGGCCTGAAGGCGCCCTTCCCGGCGGGCATCCTGGTCGACCAGGGCCTGGCCGACAACTTCCTGGCCGAGCAACTGCATCCCGAGGCTTTCGAGGCCGCCTGCCAGCAGGCCGGCCAGCCGCTGACACTGCGCCGCCACGAGGGCTACGATCACGGCTACTACTTCATCTCGACCTTCATCGAGGATCACATCCGGTTTCACGCCGAGCGTCTCGGATAACGTTCGCATGGCGGACCTCTTCTTATACTGAGGCCCGTGGCGGCTGGACCCGGCTTGCCGCGGTACAAGGAGCTTGCGCCCCGTGATCGATTTCGCCCCTTTTGCCTGGTTCGCGCTGGGCGCCATCCTTGCCTTGCTCATCGGCCTGGGCATGCTGCTGGGCTGCGGCGGCCCGCGTGACGACATGGGCCGCAAGGTCTTCCGCCTGCGGCCGGTGCGCCGGCTGTTCGGCCTGTTGCTCGTGGCCCTGGCCTGCGTGTCTGGCCTGCTGGCCGTATCCCTGGTGCAGTTCTACCGCCTGACGGCCGACAAGCCGGTCGCCGCGGTGAAGATGGTGCGGCAGAACGAGCAGACCTTCCTGGTCAGCATGCAGCCCCAGGGGGGCGAGCCCAGCGAATACACCTTGTATGGCGACCAGTGGCAGATCGACGCCCGCGTGGTGCGCTGGCGCCTGCCCGCCATGCTGGCGGGCGCCGAGCCGCTTTACCGGCTGGAACGCCTGTCGGGCCGCTACGGCGACCCGAACAAGGAACGCTCCGCGCCGCGCTCGGTCCATAGCCTGGACGACTGGCCCGCCCCCGACCTGGGCGAGCTCAAGCGCACGTTTCCCAACTGGCTGCCCTTCGTGGACGTGCAGTTCGGCAGCGCGGCCTACATGCCCATGTTCGACGGGGCGCGCTACGAGGTCTATCTGGATCCGCGCGGCGCGCTGTTCATCCGCCCCGCCGATGCCGCGACCGAGGCGGGCCTGAAGCAGCAGGGCTGGTAAATGGGGACGCATAAATCCAGAGGTCGCAAGGCCGTTTTCCGGAACTCCCTACAGATTGTACGGTCGAATTAGCACTCGACAAACGAGAGTGCTAACATCCCTTGTCCGTATCCACCTTCCTCTGGAGGCCGCAATCATGAAGCAACCCAGTAGTTCGTTGGCCCCCTCCGGCAACGCCCTGGCGTTGGCGATTGCCAATCCGGGCGCGCTCGGCACCATCGATGCCTACATCTCCACGGTCAACCGCCTGCCGGTGCTGACGCCCGAGCGCGAACACGAACTCGCCCGCCGTCTGCACGACCACGACGACCTGGAAGCCGCCCGCGAGCTGGTGCTGTCGCACCTGCGCCTGGTGGTGTCTGTCGCGCGCCAGTACCTGGGCTATGGCCTGCCGCACGCCGATCTCATCCAGGAAGGCAACGTCGGCCTCATGAAGGCCGTCAAGCGTTTCGACCCCGAGCGCGGCGTGCGCCTGGTGTCGTTCGCGGTGCACTGGATCAAGGCCGAGATCCACGAATACGTCATCCGCAACTGGCGCCTGGTCAAGGTGGCCACCACCAAGGCGCAGCGCAAGCTGTTCTTCAATCTGCGCAGCATGCGTCCCGACGGTCATTCGCTCGATCCGGATCAGGTGGATCACATCGCCAGCGAACTGAACGTGCGCCGGGAAGACGTCAGCGAAATGGAAGTGCGCCTCAGTGGCCGCGACGTGTCGCTGGAAAACCAGGACGATGACGACGACAGCTTCGCGCCGATTTCGTACCTGTCCGACGAAGGCCGCCAGGAACCCTCGCGCGTGCTGGCCCGAATGGCCCACGACGACATGCAGGGCGCCGGCCTGGCCAGCGCGCTGGAAGCGCTCGACCCGCGTTCGCGCCGCATCATCGAGGCGCGCTGGCTCCAGGACGAGGGCGGTTCCACGCTGCACGAACTGGCCGCCGAGTTCGGCGTGTCGGCCGAGCGCATCCGCCAGATCGAAACCGCCGCGCTGAAGAAAATGCGCGGCACGCTGCAAGCGGCATAAAGAAGAGGGGGCGGCGCATTTTCCGGGCTAAAGGATTGATACAAAATCAGCGATGATTTTTTTATCGAACCTGGAAACTTTGCCGCACCGGCACGGACTAACCACCGTAGACCGCATGAGTTGGGAGCAATCCCTGTCGGCAGTCTTGTCGTCCGTCTCGGCTTCTCCTCTTTCCCCTCCCCTATGAGACGGATGCTTGCGGGGCATCGGTATTCCGATGCCCCGTTTTTTATCGCCACGCCGTTGCAAGGCAACAAAGCGCCTACGCAGCGCGGGGAGCATTGCATTCTCTATTGCCAGCGTGTCCAGGCAATAAACAGCAGAAGGCCCGCGATAATGCGGGCCTCGGCTTTTGCAAAACAGATTTTCAGATAGTCCTGCGACAACGGCACGCTACGACATGGGCGTCATGCCGCGCGTGGTTGTGCCGCATTGCACAGCGCGTGCCAGGTGGCGGGATGCAGGCGCCGCACGCCGGTGGCCAGCGAACCGTCGCGGTACAGCTTCAGCCAGCGATAGCCCGGCGCGGCGCCATCCAGCGTGTGCCGGCCGTTGTGCACGGCGAACTGGAAGCACGTCGACGGCGAGGCCAGCAGGCGCAGATTGTGGCGGCGGCGGTCGAACTGGCGGTGCACATGGCCCCACAGCACCACGCGCGCCTGGGGGATGTCGGCCAGGCGCTGGAACAGCGCCATCGGGTTGTCGACCATCATCGTGTCGTGCCGGTCGCTGTCCATCTGCACGGGGTTGTGATGCAGCGCCACCAGTATGTGGCGATCGTCCGCGGTGGCTGCGGCCTGGTCCAGCAGGTCGAGCTGGCGGTCGTCCAGATGGCCGGCGTCCGAGCCGCGCACGGTCGAGTCCAGCATCACCACGCGCCATGCGCCGACGTCGGTGATCGGCGTGGTCCAGTCGGGCAGCACGGCGTGCATGGCGGCGGCGTCGTCATGATTGCCGGGCAGGCAGCGCACGGTGGTGCCCAACTGGCCCAACAGGCCGCGCAGGCGCCTGTAGGCCCCGCGGCTGCCGTCCTGCGCCACATCGCCGGTGGCCAGCACCAACTGCGCATCGGGCATCTCGCGCATGGCCTGGCGCAGCACGGCCTTCAGGCTCGCCTCGGTGTCGACGCCCAGCATTTCCGCGTGCGGCTCGTCCATCAGATGCATGTCTGTCAGTTGAATCAGCAGCGCGGGTTGTTCATCGATCGGGGTGACGTGGGCGGCGGACATGGCCTCTCCGGCGGGATGGGTTTGATCCTGGCACATTAGCCAGAAAGCGCGGCAAAGAGGTCTTGCTGTGTGCGCAGCCGTAACCAAAGGTCGCCGCGCAATGCCCCTGCCATTCGCCTCGAACGGGCGGTTCGCGAACAAAAAACCGCTATCCTTTACCGACGCACGCGCCTTTCCCGGAAAAGAATTTACACATGGATGTCGGTCTCATCGTCTTCGGTTTGGCAGGTCTGCTGACGCTGGTGTGCTTCATGCCGCCGCTGGCGGGCCGCCTGAAGCTGCCCTACTCGGTGTTGCTGGCCATCGTCGGATGTTTGCTGGGGATCGCGGTGCACGTGCACGGCTGGGCGCCGCCGATGCTGGGCGACATGCTGGACAGCATCGAGCGCTTCGAGATCTCGTCTGAGACCTTCCTGATGGTGTTCCTGCCCGTGCTGCTGTTCGAGACCTCGCTGGCCATGAACGTGCGGCGCCTGATGGACGACATCGGGCCCATCCTGATGATGGCCATCGTGGCGGTGGTGGTGTGCACCATCTTCGTGGGCTTCACGATGAACGCGGTGTCCTCGTACGGCCTGATCGTGTGCCTGCTGCTGGGCGCCATCGTGGCCACCACCGATCCGGTGGCGGTGGTCGGCATCTTCCGCGAAGTGGGCGCGCCCAAGCGCCTGACCACGCTGGTCGAAGGCGAGAGCCTGTTCAACGACGCGGCGTCGATCGCGCTGTATTCGGTGCTGCTGGCCGCGCTGGCCAGCGGGTCGGGCAAGGTCGGCGTCGGCGACGTGGTCGGCGATTTCCTGCGCACCTTCATCGGCGGTGGCGTCGCCGGTTACCTGATGGGGCGCGGCGCCTGCTACCTGTTCGTGTGGCTGCGCGGCTTTCCCACGGCCGAGATCACGCTCACCCTCACGCTGGCGTATCTGTCCTTCTTCATCTCCGAGCACTACCTGGGCGTGTCGGGCGTGGTGGCCACGGTCATCTCGGGCCTGGTGGTGGGCTCGACGGGCCGCACGCGCATGTCGCCGGCCACGTTCGAGCACCTGTCCAGCGCCTGGGAGCAGTTCGGTTTCTGGGCCAACTCGCTGATCTTCCTGTTTGCCTCCATGCTGATTCCGCGCCTGATGGAAGCGGCCGACTGGCAGGAACTGCTGCTGGTGGCGCTGCTGTTCGTGGCGACGCTGGTGGCGCGTGCGATCGTGGTGTTCGGATTGTTGCCCATGCTCGGGCTGACGCGGCTGGGCACCAAGGTCAGCAATCCCTACAAAACCGTGATGTTGTGGGGCGGCCTGCGTGGCGCCGTGTCGCTGGCGCTGGCGCTGGCGGTGACCGAGCAGGCGGCCGTGCCCGAGGAGGCCCGCCAGTTCGTCGCCGTGGCCACCACGGGCTTCGTGCTGATGACGCTGTTCATCAACGGCATCAGCCTGCGTCCGCTGATCCGCATGCTGGGGCTGAACCAGTTGTCGCCCGTCGAGCGCACCATCCGCAACCAGGCGCTGTCCATCGCCCTGGAAGATCTTCAGGAGAAGGCCGACGAGATCGCCAAGACCGATCACATCAGCCCCGAGGCCAGCGAGCGCATCCATGCGGTGTTCGATGCCAGCCTGGCCAGCGTGCACGACAGCCAGGTCAACAAGATGAGCCTGGAGCAGCGCGTGGCGGTGGGCCTGGGCATCGTGGCGCGGCGCGAAGAGGAAATGTTCTTCGACATCCTGAAGGCGCAGATCGTCGACTGGCGCATGGCCGAGACCCTGCTGGCGCGCGCCGAGCGGCTCGAGGACGCCATCCGCGTGGGCGGACTGGAAGGATTCGAATCGGCCATCGAGGCCGACGTGCGCCACTCGCCGGGCTTTCGCATGGCGCTGCGGCTGCACTACACCTTCGGCTTCAAGTCGTGGCTGGCGCGCGAACTGGCGCATCGTTTCTCCAACCTGATGACCAAGCGCTCGGTGGCGCAGCGGCTGATGCAGTTCTCTCGCGAACAGATCGCGCCCTTGCTGGGCGAGGATGCCGCGCAGCGCATCGTGGGGGCGCACCAGCGCCGGCTGGACCTGATCGAGAACGCCCTGCAGGCGCTCAACCTGCAGTACCCCTCGTATGCGCTGTGGCTGCAGGAAAGCTATCTGGGCCGCGTCGCGCGCGAACTCGAGCGCATGCGCTATCGCGGCATGCTCGACCAGTTCCTGATCAGCGGCGAGGTCTATGCGGATCTGATGGCGCAGTTGAAGGACCGCTGGAAACACATCGACCATCATTCCGGCCTGGACATGGAGATGGGGGCGGCCGAGCTGGTCAAGCGCGTGCCCCTGTTCGAGGGGCTCAGCGCCGATTCGCTGCGCGCCATCTGCCGCCTGCTGCGGCCGCGCCTGGCGTTGCCCGACCAGCCCGTGCTGGGCGCCAACACCCGCCATGGCGAGGAAATGTGCATCGTGGCCTCGGGCGCCGTGGCCGTGCACTTGCCGGACGGCACCACCATCGAACTGGGCAGCGGCGAGTTCTTCGGCGAGCTGGCCTTGCTGGGCGAGAAGCAGGTCAATCCCGATGTGACCTCATTGGGCTACAGCAAGCTGCTGATGCTGTCGGCGCGGGATTTCCATGCACTGCTGGCGCGGGACGAATCCTTGCGCGAACGTATCCAGACGGTGGCCAGGCAGCGCATGCGCGCCATCGAAGTGTGGAAGCAGCACCAGGAGATGGCGCAGCAGCTGCCTTGACCGGGGTTCATGCCGGTTGCGCCGGCGGTGCCGCGCCATCGCGGGATGGCCTGGACGTCCGGTCGCCGACAACATTCGTGCATGGATGAGCGCTGCGGCACGCGCGGACGGAGTCAGGTCGTCTCGCGCCGCCTCAGCTCGAATCCCAGGTCCACGTGCCGTTGCGGCGGCGGCTCGTCCGCCAGATGCTGCAGCAGCATGTGCGCGGCCGTGGCGCCGATCTGCCGCCGCGGCGTGGTGATGGTCGACAGCGGCGGCATGGTCCAGGCGCTGCCGGCCAGATCGTGAAAGCCCACCAGCCCCATCGATTGCGGCACGGCGATGCCCAGGCGCGCGCACTGGAACAGCGCGCCTTGCGCCAGATCATCGTTGCACAGGAACAGCCCATCGCAATCCGGATGCGCCTCGCGCAACTGCGTCAGCAAGCGCGCGCCCAGGGCGATCGAGGTGTCCTCGGGGCTGCCGACTTCCAGCGCGGGATCGTACAGGCCGGCGTCGCGCAGGGCCTGGCGGCAGCCTTCGCGGCGGCGTACCGAGCGTGGGTCGGGATGCGCGCAGGCGATGCCGATGCGGCGGTAGCCGTGCTCGGCCAGATGGCGGCCGGCCGCGTAGCCCGCGTCGAATTGCGAGAATCCCACGCTCATCCCGGCGTGTTCGGCCGGCAGGAGGTCGATGGTGTGCACCGCCGGCACGCGATGCGTGCGCAGCAGCTTCCACGTGCCGTCGCTGTGGTCGATGCCGGTCAGGATCGCGCCGTCGGGCGCATGCTGCAGATAGGTGCGCAGCATGGTTTCCTCGGCCTGCGCGCCGTAGCCGGTGACGGCCAGCAGCATGTGATAGCCACGCACCTCGAGCACCTCCTTGAGGCCGGCGATGATGTCGATGAACACCTCGTTCGACAGCGAGGGGATCAGCACCACGATGGCGTGCGAGCGGGCCGACGCCAGCGCGCTGGCGGCGTGGTTCAGCACATACCCCATCTCGCGGCACAGTTGCTGGATGCGCTCGCGCAGCAGGGGGGTGACCTTGTGGGGGGTACGCAGCGCACGGGAAACGGTGATTGCGCTAACGCCGGCACGCGTGGCCACGTCCTGCATCGTTACACGGCCATTGCGGGTACTGCGGGGCTTCCTGGGGGGCATGCTGGGTGCTGCGGCTTGGCGCGGAATCAGTAGAGTCGTTATGACGTCAGCATATCCTACGTGTCGCTGGCCGCGACAGCCACGTTACAAAAGCGCCGCTGTTATCGCTAACTTCAGCCCCCGGGCCCGGTGTGTACACTCGAGGCAGGTGCCGGCCCAGAAAAACAGGTTGCGGCGGGCCGATTGCCGGCGCCTCTTCGTTCCCAACGAGAGAGGTGACTATGTCCGATTCCAATCGTCGGCTGCGCAGCCAGAAGTGGTTCGACGACCCCACGCACGCCGACATGACCGCCATCTATGTCGAGCGCTATCTCAACTACGGCCTGACGCGCGGCGAGTTGCAGTCAGGCCGCCCCATCATCGGCATTGCCCAGACGGGCAGCGATCTGGCGCCCTGTAACCGCCATCACATCGAACTGGCGAAACGCGTGAAGGAAGGCATACGCGACGCGGGCGGCATTCCCATGGAGTTTCCGGTACATCCGCTGGCCGAGCAGGGGCGCCGGCCAACCGCCGCGCTGGACCGCAACCTGGCCTACCTGGGGCTGGTCGAGATCCTGCACGGCTACCCCCTGGACGGCGTGGTGCTGACCACCGGTTGCGACAAGACCACGCCGGCGTGCCTGATGGCGGCCGCCACGGTCGACATTCCCGCCATCGTGCTGTCGGGCGGCCCCATGCTCGATGGCTGGCACGAGGGCCAGCGCGTGGGCTCCGGCACGGTGATCTGGCAGGCCCGCAACCTGATGGCCGCGGGCAAGCTGGATTATGAAGGCTTCATGGAACTGGCCACGGCCTCGTCGCCGTCGGTGGGCCACTGCAACACCATGGGCACGGCGCTGTCGATGAATTGCCTGGCCGAGGCGCTGGGCATGTCGCTGTCGGGCTGCGCCAGCATTCCGGCACCCTACCGCGAGCGCGGCCAGATGGCCTATGCCACCGGCAAGCGCATCTGCGACATGGTGCATGAAGACCTGCGGCCGTCGCACATCCTGACGCGCGAGGCCTTCGAGAACGCCATCGTCGCGGCGTCCGCGCTGGGCGCCTCCAGCAATTGCCCGTGGCACCTGGTGGCGATCGCGCGCCACATGGGCGTGGCCCTGACGACGGAAGACTGGCAGCAGGTGGGCGAGGACGTGCCGCTGCTGGTGAACTGCGTGCCCGCGGGCGAGTACCTGGGCGAGGGTTTCCACCGCGCGGGCGGCGTGCCCGCCGTGCTGCACGAGCTGTGCGCCGCCGGGCGCCTGCATGAGGACTGCATGACGGTGTCGGGCCGGCGCATCGGCGAGATCGCGCGTGCCTCGCCCGCGCACGACCGGCAGGTGATCCGTGCCTACGAGGCGCCGCTCATGCCGCATGCCGGCTACATCGTGCTGTCGGGCAATTTCTTCGACAGCGCGGTGATGAAGATGTCGGTGGTCGGCGAGGCGTTCCGCCGCACCTACCTGTCCGAGCCCGGCGATGAAAATGCCTTCGAGGCGCGCGCCATCGTGTTCGAGGGCCCCGAGGATTACCATGCCCGCATCGACGATCCCGCATTGCGGATCGACGAGCATTGCATCCTGGTGATACGCGGCTGCGGTCCGGTGGGCTATCCGGGCAGCGCGGAGGTGGTCAACATGGCGCCGCCCGCGGCGTTGATCAAGCGCGGGGTGGATTCCCTGCCCTGCCTGGGCGATGGCCGGCAGAGCGGCACCTCGGCCAGTCCGTCCATCCTGAACATGTCGCCCGAGGCGGCGGTGGGCGGCGGCCTGGCGCTGCTGAAGACGGGCGACGTCCTGCGCGTGGACCTGAACCAGCGCAGCGTCACGGTGCGGGTGGACGAAGATGAGCTGAAGCGCCGCGCGGCCACCATGCGCACCGTGGCGCCCGAGTCGCAGACGCCGTGGCAGGAGATCTACCGGACCATGGTGGGCCAGTTGTCGACCGGCGCCTGCCTGGAGCCGGCCACGCTGTACCTGCGGGTGGTGGAAACGCGCGGCGATCCGCGGCATTCGCATTGAACGCCGCGGCCGGGCGGGCGCATTCAGCGGATGCGGCCCCGCGCGCGTTGCTGGATGATGTCCTCGACGATGACCAGCGCCGCTTCCAGCGTGAATTCGCCGGCCTCGACGCGTTGCAGCACGTCTTCCACCGGCAGGGCGGCGATCTCCATCACCTCGCCGTCCCGGTTGGCGGGCTGCACGCCATCCTCCAGCACACAGGTGCTGACCAGCAGGTCTTCCACCTGGTAGCCCTCGGGCAGGCGGCGGTGCATGCGCAGGATGGTGCGCAGCGGTTCGCGGCCGCGCAGGTGGTGCGGGTCCAGTCCCGCCTCTTCGCCGCATTCGCGTTCCAGCGCCCGTTCCATGTCTTCGCCCGCGCCGGCCAGGCCGCCCACCAGGCTGTCCCACATGCCGGGGTCGGTGGACTTGCTGAGCGCGCGGCGCGCCACCCACATGCGGCCATCGGGCGTCCAGGCGCTGAGATGCACGGCCCGGGTCGGCAGGCCCAGGGGCCGCATGGCGGCGCGTTCGATGACCCCCAGGCGCACGTCCCCCGCCGTCACGTCCAGCAGTTCGTCGCGCCAGCCGCGCAGGCAGTTGGCGTCGCGCAGGGTCTGCGCCACCTGCGCCAGCACGGCGTCCAGCCCGGGCCCGGGATCCAGTCCGGGACCCAGCCTCAGCGCGTCGGACTCGATGGCGGCCAGGCCGGTTCCGCGCAGCGCATCGCATGCCGCGTGCGTCGCCCAGCCACAGCAATGGCCGGCGATATAGAGCGGACGCGCCAGTTGCGGCGGCAGTTCATGGGCGCGCGCGCCCAGCCGATCGTACAGTTGGGCCAGGCGCGAAGCTTGCTCGGTCGGGTCCTGGATGGCGGTGTTCTGCATGGCGCGGATTTTAGTGCAGCAGGCTGACATGGGGTTTTCGCCGAGACGCGATCCGGCCCCTCGACAGCCCACGGCCGGAGGTGTCCGCTATAATTTCGCGGTTTTCTTGTGAACTCGCGCGGAGTCGATGGGGTAGTCTTAACCCCGGCGAGTACCCGACGTCTAATAACAGTGCGCGAAAAACAGTGCCGGCAGCCGCTTTGCGGCTGAACAGGAGATACCGGACAACTGCGCGCCGTATCACGAGGTAAGCATGAAGAAGTGGAGAGGGAGGTTCCTGGGCGCCTGTGCCATGCTTCTTTGCACCGCCGCAAGCGCGCAGGTGCAGGACATGCCGGGGGGGCCGAAGGTCAATCAGCTGAACCTGCACGAAGGTGTCACACAGATGACCCGCGACGTGATGTGGTTGCACTGGATGATGCTCACGATCTGTATCGTGATCTTCGTCGGTGTGTTCGGCGTGATGTTCTATTCCATCTGGGCGCATCGCAAATCGCGCGGCCACCAGCCAGCCACTTTCCACGAGCACCTCGGCGTCGAGGTTGCCTGGACGGTCATTCCTTTCATCATCGTCATCGCCATGGCCCTGCCGGCCACGCGCGCGGTCGTCGCCATGAAAGACACTTCCAGCGCCGATCTCACCGTCAAGGTCACCGGCTACCAATGGAAGTGGGGCTACGAGTACCTCGATGGCGACGCCGCCGGCGTCAAGTTCCTCTCCAACCTGTCCACCCCTCGCGCGCAGATCGAAGGCCGCGAACCCAAGGGGCAGTTCTACCTGATGGAAGTCGACAATCATCTGGTGGTGCCCGTGGACAAGAAGGTGCGCATCGTCCTCACCGCCGGCGACGTCATCCATTCGTGGATGGTGCCGGACTTCGGCGTCAAGCAGGACGCCATCCCCGGCTTCCTGCGCGACACCTGGTTCCGCGCCGAGAAAACCGGCACCTACCGCGGGCAATGCGCCGAGCTCTGTGGCAAGGACCACGCCTTCATGCCCATCGTGGTCGAGGTGAAGTCGCAGGCGGACTACGATGCCTGGGCGGCCGAGCAGAAGAAGAAGCTGGCCGCCAACGCCGACGATCCCACCAAGGAATGGACTCAGGCCGAACTGATGGCCCGGGGTGAAAAGGTCTACACCGCCAACTGCGTGGCCTGTCACCAGGCTACCGGCAAGGGCGTGCCGGGCTCGTTCCCCGCGCTCGATGGCGACCCCACCGTCATGGGGCCCAAGGCCAAGCAGATCGAGACCGTGCTGAAGGGCCGTCCCGGCACCGCCATGCCGGCCTTCGGTCCGCAACTGAATGACGTCGAGATCGCCTCGGTCATCACCTACACCCGCCACGCCTGGGGCAATGCAGGCAAGGGGCAGGATCCGGTGGTGCAGCCGAAGGACGTCACGGCGGGGCGCTGAGCACCGCGCTTTCCTGGCAAGAACACAGTTTCCCGAGACAGAAACACGCCGCCGGGCCTCTGGACCGAGCCCGGCGATCAGCAGGAAGGAGTCCACCATGAGCAGCGTCACCGCAGACCACGTGTCGCCCGGCCATCACGGCCACGGTCACGATGATCACCACCATCCCATCCCGACGGGTTGGCGTCGCTGGCTGTTCGCGACCAACCACAAGGACATCGGGACGATGTACCTCATCTTCTCGTTCGTCATGCTGCTCGAGGGCGGCACGCTGGCCTTGCTGCTGCGCACCGAGCTGTTCGAGCCGGGCCTGCAGTTCTTCCAGCCCGAGCTGTTCAACCAGTTCACCACCATGCATGGCCTGATCATGGTGTTCGGCGCGATCATGCCGGCCTTCGTGGGCTTCGCCAACTGGATGATCCCGCTGCAGATCGGCGCCTCCGACATGGCGTTCGCGCGCATGAACAACTTCAGCTTCTGGCTGCTGCCGGTGGCCGGCCTGATGCTGACGGGCTCGTTCTTCGTGCCCGGCGGCGCCACCGCCGCGGGCTGGACGCTGTACGCGCCGCTGTCGGGACAGATGGGCCCGGGCATGGACCTGGCCATCTTCGCCGTGCACATCATGGGCGCCTCGTCCATCATGGGCGCCATCAACATCATCGTCACCATCCTGAACATGCGCGCGCCCGGCATGACCCTGATGAAGATGCCGCTGTTCTGCTGGACCTGGCTGATCACCGCCTTCCTGCTGATCGCCGTGATGCCCGTGCTGGCGGCCGCCGTCACCATGGTGCTGACCGACCGCCACTTCGGCACCGGCTTCTTCAACGCGGCCGCGGGCGGCGACCCGGTGCTGTACCAGCACGTGTTCTGGTTCTTCGGGCACCCCGAGGTCTACATCATGATCCTGCCGGCGTTCGGCATCGTGTCGGCCATCGTGCCGGCCTTTGCCCGCAAGCGACTGTTCGGCTATGCCTCGATGGTGTACGCCACCGCCGCCATCGCCGTGCTGTCCTTCATCGTGTGGGCGCACCACATGTTCACCACCGGCATGCCGGTGACGGCGCAGCTGTACTTCATGTACGCCACCATGCTGATCTCCATTCCCACGGGGGTGAAGATCTTCAACTGGGTGGCCACCATGTGGCGCGGTTCGATGACGTTCGAGACGCCCATGCTGTTCTCGATCGGCTTCATCTTCGTGTTCACCATGGGCGGTTTCACGGGGTTGATCCTGTCGGTGGCGCCCATCGACATCCAGGTCCACGACACGTATTACGTGGTGGCGCACTTCCATTACGTGCTGGTGGCGGGCTCGCTGTTCGCCCTGTTCGCGGGCGCCTACTACTGGCTGCCCAAGTGGACGGGCGTGATGTACAACGAGAAGCTCGGCAAGCTGCATTTCTGGTCGTCGATGATCTCGTTCAACGTCACCTTCTTCCCCATGCACTTCCTGGGCCTGGCCGGCATGCCGCGCCGTTACGCCGACTATGCGGCCCAGTTCACCACCTTCCACCAGATCGCCACGATCGGCGCATTCTGGTTCGGGTTGTCGCAGCTCATCCTGCTGTATGTGGCCGTCCGCAGCTTCGCCGGAAAGGGCGAACCCGCGCCGGCCAAGCCATGGGAAGGCGCCGAAGGCCTGGAATGGACCGTGCCGTCGCCGGCGCCCTTCCATACCTTCGAAACGCCGCCCGAGGTCAAGTAAGCGCCACGCGCCAGGAGCATCGCCATGGCCACGCCCGAGCAAAGCCGCCGCAACCGCAAGGCCGGTCTCGTCCTGCTGCTGTTCGTGCTGGCGGTGTTCGCCTGGACGATCTTCCGCGGCGCCGTGCTGCTGGCCGGCAAGCTGGGATAAGCAATGACCGAGCCGCAGCCGTCGCCGCCGCGCAAGGCCGGTTTCCTGCAGACGATGCGGGCGGTGCTGTGGGCGTTCCTGGGCGTGCGGCGCGGAACGGGGTACCAGGAAGATGCCGCGCGCCTGAACCCGGTGCACGTCATCGTCGCGGGCATATTGGCGGCGGCGCTGTTCGTCATCGGGTTGATCTCGATCGTGCGCTGGGTGGTGGCAAGTTCCTGACCTGAAGTCGTTGTATCGAAGCAATCGTCCGACAAATCAGAATTCGCAAGTACCAGGGAGAAGTCCATGAGTGCAAGCCACTCGGTTCATCAAGGCAATGAGGCGCCGTACTACTACGTCCCGGCCGATTCCAGGCACCCGGTGCGCATGGCGGTCGCGTTGCTGTTCATGGGCGTGGGCGCGGCCACGTGGGTCAACAGCGTCGGCTGGGGAAAGTGGGCCGTGCTGGTCGGCCTGATCGGGCTGATCTTCGTGATGTTCCAGTGGTTCGGCGACGCCATCCGCGAATCCGAAGGCGGCCTGAACAGCAAGAAGATCGACCTGTCCTACCGCTGGGCCATGAGCTGGTTCATCTTCTCCGAGGTCATGTTCTTCGCCGGCTTCTTCGGCGCGCTCTGGTATACGCGCACCGTCACCACGCCGTGGCTGGGCGACCTGGATCACCGCCTGATGCTGTGGCCCGATTTCCAGGCGGTGTGGCCCAACTTCGGTCCGGCGGGCGTGGTGGAGCACTTCCAGACCGTCGGCCCGTTCTGGCTGCCCACCATCAACACGGCGCTGCTGCTGTCCTCGGGCGTCACGCTGACCATCGCCCACCACGCGCTGCGCGAGGACCATCGCACCAAGACGCTGGTCTGGCTGGCCGCCACCGTCATCCTGGGCTTCATCTTCGTGGCCTGCCAGGCCCTCGAATACCACCACGCGTATACCGAGCTGAACCTGCGCTTCGACTCGGGGGCGTACGGCTCGCTGTTCTACATGCTGACGGGGTTCCACGGGTTCCACGTCATCATGGGCGCCACGATGCTGACGGTGATCTTCTTCCGCCTGCTGCGCGGCCACTTCACGGCCAACCATCACTTCGGGTTCGAGGGCGCCGCCTGGTATTGGCACTTCGTCGACGTGGTGTGGCTGGGCCTGTACCTGTTCGTGTATTGGATGTAGGCGGGCCATCGGCCACCGCCCTTGCGCGTCCGGACGTGGGTGTATCGTCAGGACCGCATGCGACAATGCCCCCGTTTCGGGGGCATTGCCTTGTTGGAACGGCCAGGCGCCGGCCCGGAACTTCGGCTCCGTGTCTTCATCTGATCCCGGTACTTTCGATCCAGCCCATGTGATGGGCGAACAGCACGAACAGGAACAGGGCCACGGACAGCCCGATACGCACGGTCAGGGCATTGACCGTCCTGTTGGTGCCTCCCTTGTCCTTCATCAGGTAAACCAGGGCCGAACCCAGGCTGACCAGGATGCCGATGAAGGCCACCACGACGATAATTCGCATTTTTGGGTCTCCTCCTGCGTGGAACGGAAATTATTGCAGACATGGCGCGACCGCAT
The DNA here is from genome assembly GCF_900078705.1 of Bordetella ansorpii. Taxonomy (GTDB): domain Bacteria; phylum Pseudomonadota; class Gammaproteobacteria; order Burkholderiales; family Burkholderiaceae_B; genus Bordetella; species Bordetella ansorpii_A. The sequence goes on along the minus strand of NZ_FKIF01000002.1, from coordinate 172,806 downwards.
TCCTTTCGGCTGACCGTGGCGGCCTTGCTGCTGCTGGCGCTGGCCGCCGCGATCCTCGCGTCGCTGGGGCGCTGGCAATTGCACCGCGCCGACCAGCGCCGTGCCACGCTGGCGGCCATCGAGGCCGGCCGTGCGCAGCCGCCGGTGACGCTGGCGGCCGGCATGCCGGCCAGCGAACTGCGCGCCTGGCGTCCCGCGCAGGGGCATGGCCAATGGCTGCCCGCGCTGAGCGTGCTGCTGGAGAACCGCAACCAGGATGGCCGTCCGGGCTATTGGCTGGCCACGCCCTTGCTGCTGGAGCCCGCCCGGCGCCAGGCCGTGCTGGTGCTGCGCGGCTGGCTGCCACGCACGCTGGACGGCACGCCCCCCGCCGTACCGGCCGCTGCCGCCGGCGAACAGGACGTGACCGGCGAACTGGCGGTGCGCGTGCCTCGCGTGTTCGAGCTCTGGTCCTTCGGCCAGCCGCGCGCGGCGTTGCCGGCCCGCTTGCCCGCCAGCGGCGCCATGCCTGCCGTGCAGAACCTGGATCTCGCCGATTACGCACGGGCAACGGGCCTTGCCCTGCTGCCCACCGTGCTGATGCAGACGCGCGGGGACGATGCGCTGGTGCGCGATTGGCCCCAACCTTCCGTCGACTACAACCAGAACCTGGGCTATGCCATGCAGTGGTTTTCGTTCGCGGGCATCGCGGCGATCGCGTGGCTGGCCGTGGCGGTGCGCGCCTGGCGGCGTGCGCGGCGCACCGGTTCGTAACGCTCGCACCTCGCCCATGACCACGCCTTCCGTCCCGTCCCGTCCGCCAGCCAAGCGTTCCCTGATGCCGCTGGTGCTGGTGTTCCTGTGCGCGCTGGCGCCCATCGTGGCGGCCTTCGTCGTCTACTACAACCCGCAATGGTGGCCCGAGGATTCGAGCAACTACGGCGCCTTGATCCAGCCGCAGCGCGCGGCGCCCGCTCCGGATGCCCTGGCGCTGACCACGCTGGACGGCCAGCCGTTCGACCTGCGCAGCCTGCGCGGCAAGTGGGTGCTGATCAGCACGGACCAGGCCGCATGCCCGGAGTCGTGCGCGCGCAAGCTGTTCGTGGCCCGCAACAGCCACGCCAGCCAGGGCAAGAACGTGGATCGCGTCGCGCGGGTCTGGTTCATCACCGACGACGCCCCGGTCCCCGACAAGGTGCTAGAGGCCTACAAGGGCACGGTGATGGTGCGGGCCCGCGCCGACCAGTTGCGTCCCTTCCTGCAAGGCCCGGGCGGCGGCGCCGAATCGCTGCGGGCGCCCATCTGGCTGATGGACCCGCTGGGCAACCTGATGATGCAATTCCCGGCCGAGGCCGACGGCGTCCGGGTTCGCAAGGACCTGAGCAAACTTCTCTACCACTCGCGCATCGGCTGAAGATGGAACACGATCGCATCAAACTGCGCTACCGCAAACTCGTTTTCTTTACCTGGTTCCTGACGCTGGACCTGATCATGTTCGGCGCCTTCGTGCGCCTGACCGATTCCGGCCTGGGCTGTCCCGACTGGCCCGGCTGCTATGCCAGCGTCACGCCGATCGGCGCCATGCATCACATCGACGCGGCCTCGCAGGCGATGCCGTTCGGCCCGGTCACGCTGTCCAAGGCCTGGATCGAGATGATCCACCGCTACGTGGGCGCCACGCTGGGCCTGCTCATCATCGCCATCGTGGTCATGGCCTGGCGCCATCGTGCCCGATTGGGCCGCTCGCCGCTGCTGGCGACGGTCACGCTGGTGGCCGTGTGCGTGCAGGGGGCGTTCGGCGCCTGGACCGTCACGCACAAGCTGATGCCGGCGGTGGTCACCTCGCACCTGGTGCTGGGCCTGCTGCTGCTGTCGCTGATGACCTGGCTGGCGGCGCGCGAGCAGCCGCACCTGGCGCTGTCGGCGGCGGCCGCGCGCTGGCGGCCGTGGATGCGGGGCGGGCTGTTGCTGCTGCTGATACAGGTGACCCTGGGTGGCTGGGTCAGCACCAACTATGCCGCGCTGGCCTGCATGGACTTCCCCACCTGCCACGGCGCCTGGGTGCCCGAGATGGATTTCCAGGGCGGCTTTTCCATCATCCGGGGGCTGGGCGAACTGCCTTCCGGGGAAATGATCTCGCAGTCCGCGCTGACGGCCATCCATTGGGTGCACCGCAATTTCGCCTTCGTGGTGTTTGCCTACCTGGGCGTGCTGGGGTTCCGGCTGCGCACCGAGCCGGGCATCCGGACGCCGGCCACCCTGCTGCTGGGCCTGCTGCTGGCGCAGCTGTTGACGGGCCTGACCACCATTTTCTTCCAGTGGCCCCTGCTGATCGCCGTGTTACACAATGGCGGCGCGGCTGGCCTGACACTGGCCAGTGTGGTCATTTTGGTACGGTTGGCCTCGGCCGGACAACGGCCGGTACAGCCCGCCTGAGAGGGAGAATGGCCTGCCTGCGACCCTAAGTCGCACCCTGTTCCGGCATCGGCGGGTAAAATGATCAGGTTATGAGTACTGCCGTCGCTTCTTCCTCCGGACTTCTGCGTCAATACCTCGTGCTGACCAAGCCGAGGGTCACGCAGCTGGCCGTCTTCTGTGCGGTCATCGGCATGTTCCTGGCTACGCCGGGCGTGCCGCCGATGGATCGCGTGGTGTTCGCCACGCTGGGCATCTGGCTGCTGGCCGCCGCCGCCTTCGCCATCAACTGCCTGATCGAGCAGGAAGTCGACGCGCGCATGACGCGCACGGCGCGCCGCGCCACCGCGCAGGGCACCATCTCTTCCACGCAGGTGCTGGGCCTGTCGGGCCTGCTGGGCGGCGCGGGCATGCTCGTGCTGTACCACCTGGTCAATCCCCTGACGATGTGGCTGACCTTCGCCACCTTCGTCGGCTACGCCATCATCTACACCGTCATCCTCAAGCCGCGCACGCCGCAGAACATCGTCATCGGCGGCCTGTCCGGCGCGATGCCGCCGGCGCTGGGCTGGGCCGCCGTCGCCAATGCCGTGCCGGCCGAGGCCTGGGCGCTGGTACTGATCATCTTCATCTGGACGCCGCCGCATTTCTGGGCGCTGGCGCTCTACCGCACCAACGACTACGCCAAGTCCGGCCTGCCCATGCTGCCCGTCACGCATGGCCGCGCCTTCACGCAGTTGCAGATCCTGCTGTACAGCGTGGCGCTGCTGGGCTGCACCATCATTCCGTACGCCATCCGCATGAGCGGCCTGGTGTACCTGGCCAGCGCCCTGGTGCTGGGCGGCATGTTCCTGTCGTACGCCTGGCGCCTGTACCGCCACTACAGCGACGAGCTGGCGCGCCGCATGTTCCGCTTTTCCATTCTCTATCTGTCGCTGCTGTTCGCCGCGTTGCTGGTGGACCACTGGATCGGCCTGCTGGCCTGATCGTCGGCCGCAGCCAGACCCATCGGCCCGTTGGCCCCCACCGGAGACTCCCGCCTCATGTTCGCGTCCGCTGCTCGTCGTCGCCTGTTGCAAGCCTGCGCCGCCGGCGCGGTCGCCATCGCCCTGGGGGCTTGCGGCGAAGGCAAGCCGTCGTTCAAGGGCAGCGACATCACCGGCACGAAGCTGGGTAAAGACCTTGCGCTGACCGACCACAACGGCACCGCGCGCACGCTGAAAGACTTCGAGGGCAAGGTCAAGGTCGTGTTCTTCGGCTTCACGCAGTGCCCCGACGTGTGCCCCACCTCGCTGGTCGAGCTGGCCGACGTCATGAAGCGCCTGGGGCCCGATGCCGACCGCGTGCAGGTGCTGCTGATCACGGTGGACCCCGAGCGCGACACGCCCGAGGTCCTCAAGCAATACGTCACGTCGTTCGATCCCCGCTTCCTGGCCCTGACGGGCAATGCCGAGCAGATCCGCAAGGCGGCGGCCTCGTTCAAGGCCTATTACGCCAAGGTGCCGCGCAAGGATGGCGACTACACCATGGACCACACGGCCGCCTTCTACCTGATCGACGGCAAGGGCGATGCCCGCGTGCTGGCCAACAACAATATCGGCGCCGAGGCCCTGGCGCACGACATCAAGGCGCTGTTCTAGGCACGCCCCGGGGCGGCGTCCCGCGGGGCGCCGCCTGGCCTTATGCTGCTGCAAGTCGTTGCGGCGGTTTCCAAGTGCTTCGCCGCCAGGCCGCCGTTCAGGCGGCTTTTGCCTTGCGCCATTGCCGGTAGGCGTCCAGCGCCTCGGGGCTCAGGTCGTCCGGGGCGATGTCGTGGCGATGCGCGAGGATCATCAACGCATAGGGCCGGGCCAATGCCGCGGCTTGCGCGCACAGGCGCGCCTCCTCGCCTTGCGAGGGCAAGCGGGCGCGCCAGTAGTTGATGGCGTCTTCCAGATCCGGCAGGCAGATGAGCTGATCCATAGGCTCCATTGTCCCAGAACCCGCCCGTGGCCGGTCGGTCTTGCAAAGGGTCACTATCGCAACACGCCGAAATGGCGCCTGGGTGCTATACCGTTTTCCCGTACGTACTTGGGAGACCCATCATGAACGTCTCGCCTTCGAGCGCCCATCGTTCCGAGCCGCGCCGCGGCCTGCATCCCCTGATCGCCACCGCGGCGGTGTCCGTCATCGTGCTGTGCGCCGTGGCCGTCGCCGCCATCGCCGGATGGCTGCCGGGATCATCGGCCGACCGTTCGCCCGCCGAGCAGGCCGCCCTGCGGGAACCCGGCCAGCCGCCGCAACCCGGGCCGCAGCAGCCCGCGAAGGGCCAGGCGCAGGGCAAGACGCCCGCCCGGGCCGCCGCCGCGCAGCCGCCCGCGTGCGCCGCCTGCGGCACCGTCGAATCCGTGCGCACCGTGCAGGTGCCCGTGCGCAACAACAGCAACAACATCGTCGGCACCGTGGCCGGCGGTGTGGTGGGGGGCGTGGTCGGCAACCAGATCGGCGGCGGCCGCGGCCGTGATGCGGCGACGGTGCTCGGCGCCGTGGGCGGCGCTTTTGCCGGCCATGAAATCGAGCGTAATATCAGGGCGCAACAGACGGTGACACACTACGAGCTTACCGTTCGCATGAGCGATGGCAGCGCGCGTTCGTTCCGTAGCGCCCAACCCTTCCCTTATGCGTCCGGCGCCCCCGTGCGGGTCGAGAACAATCAGTTGCTGCCGCTCTGACGACACGCCTCCAGGAGACCGCATGACCGATTCGAGCACCAATCCGTTCATCCTGCCCGGCATGGGCCAGAGTTCCAACCTCTCCGGCAATCCGCTGTTGGCCAGCATGGAGATGATGAAGCAGGCCTGGGCCGGCCTGACGGGGCCTGGCGGCCTCGCGCAGGCCTTGCCCATGACCGCGCCCATGAACGTCGAGGAGCTCGAGCGCCGCATCGCCGATCTGCGCGCCGTCGAGGGATGGCTGCGCATGAACCTGTCGATGCTGGGCAGCACCATCCAGGGCATGGAGGTGCAGCGCGCCACCATCGCCACGCTGCGCTCGTTCATCGACAGCGCCGCCTCCATCGATACCGGTTCCGCGCCCGCTCCCGGCCAACCGACCCCCCTCGAGATCGTGTTGGGCATCAAGCCCGCGCCCCAGGACAAGGCCGCTCCTGCCGCCAGCAGCCCCGAGGCGCAGGCCGGCGACCAGGCCGCGCCGGGTCCGGAAGCGCTGGACAGCGCGGCGCGCTCGGCGTCGCAGGCATGGTGGAGCTTGATGCAGCAGCAGTTCAACAACATCGCCCAGGCCACCGTGGCCAGCATGTCCAGCATGGCGTCCGCTCCCGACGCCACGGCGCCGCAGGCTTCGGCCGAAGGCGCGCCGTCCGTGCCTGCCGGCGGCGCGCCCCGTGCCGCCGAGGCAACGGCAGCGAAGACGGCCAAGCCCGCCGCGAAGAAGACGGCGGCACGCAAGACGCCGGCCAGGAAGGCCGCGCCGCGCAAGACGGCCGCCAAGCCCGCGGCCGACAAGACCTGAGATCCCTCCATCCCGGCCGCGCGGTCGCCCACAAGGCGGCCGCACGCCTTTCTGACTGAATTCCACCCATGCTCAACGTAGTCATTCTCGCCGCCGGAAAAGGCAAACGCATGCAGTCCGACCTGCCCAAGGTCCTGCACTCGCTGGCTGGCAAGCCGATGCTGTCCCATGTGCTGGACAGCGCCCGCCAGCTCGATCCCGCCCGCATCATCGTCGTCGTCGGCCACGGAGCCGAGCGTGTGCGCGGCGCCTTCGAAGGCCTGGACGGACTGGCTTTTGCGCTGCAGGATCCGCAGCATGGCACCGGCCACGCGGTGCAACAGGCCGTGCCGCAATTGCTGGAAGGCGATGGCGCCGATGACGTCACGCTGGTGTTGTACGGCGACGTGCCGCTGGTGCAGCCCGAGACGCTGAAGCGCCTGCTGCAGGCGCGAGGCCAGGGCGCGGCGGTGCTGACCGAAGTGCTGGAAGACGCCACCGGCTACGGCCGCATCGTGCGCGACGCGAAGGGCAACGTCGCCAGCATCGTCGAGCACAAGGACGCCAGCCAGGAACAGCGCGCGATCCGCGAGGTCAACACGGGCATCCTCGTCGCGCCCACCGCGCGCCTGAAGGATTGGCTGAACCGCATCGACAACAAGAACGCGCAAGGCGAGTACTACCTGACCGACGTGGTCGGCCTGGCCGTGGCCGATGGCGTGGCGGTCGGCGCGGCTCAGCCGGAGGCCTCCTGGGAGACGCTGGGCGTGAACAGCCGCGTGCAGCAGGCCGCGCTGGAGCGCAGCTGGCAGCGCGAGCAGGCCCGCCGCCATCTGGAAGCCGGCGTCACGCTGGCCGATCCCGAACGCTTCGACGTGCGTGGCTCGCTGCAATGCGGCCGCGACGTGTTCATCGACGTGGGCTGCGTGTTCGAGGGCAAGGTCGAACTGGCCGACGGCGTGCGCGTCGGCCCGTACTGCGTGCTGCGCGACGTCGCCGTGCAGGCGGGCACCCAGATCGAGGCCTACAGCCATCTGGCCGAGGCCACGGTGGGCGCGGATGCGCGCATCGGCCCGTATGCGCGCCTGCGGCCCGGCGCCAAGCTCGCCGACCGGGTGCACATCGGCAACTTCGTCGAAGTGAAGAACAGCGTGCTGGCCGCCGACAGCAAGGCCAACCACCTGGCCTATGTGGGCGACGCCGACGTGGGCGAGCGCGTCAACATCGGCGCGGGCACCATCACCTGCAACTACGACGGCGCCAACAAGTTCCGCACGGTCATCGAGGACGACGCGTTCATCGGCTCCGATTCCCAACTGGTGGCGCCGGTGCGCGTGGGCAGGGGCGCCACCCTGGGCGCGGGCACCACGCTGACCAAGGACGCACCCGCGGGCCAGCTGACCCTATCTCGCGCTCGCCAGGCCACCATCGAAGGCTGGCAGCGCCCGGTCAAACAGAAGAAGTAAGGTCTCCCATGGACCGGGGGCCGGCCGCGCCCCTCGCGTGCGCCGGATCCGCGGTCCCCGGGGGCGGACGGCCATGTCCGCGGCGCGCAGGGGAACCCGTACCCTGCCGCGCCATTTCCAGGACGCGTCGCGGGGAAAGAAGCACGAAGGCACCTCCTTGAACGCCGCTGATACGCCACCACCTCGCCAGGAACCCTCGGACGGGCTGCCCACGCCGCAACGCTACTGGGCGGCCGCCACCGTCCTGTTCAGCATCAGCCTGGCGGTGCTGGACGCCACCATCGTCAACGTGGCATTGCCCTCCATCGCCCTCGACCTGGACGCCCCGGCATCGCGCGCGGTCTGGGTCAGCAACGCCTACAGCGTGGCCATCGTGGTGATGCTGCTGCCGATCTCCGCCCTGGCCGAGCGGGTCGGCATCCGGCGCATGTTCACCTTCGGCCTGACGCTGTTCACGCTGGCCTCGGTGGCCTGTGCCCTGTCGGGCTCGTTGTGGCAGCTCAGCCTGGCGCGGGTGGCGCAGGGCGTCGGCGCGGCCGCGCTGATGTCCCTGGTCGGCGGCATGGTGCGCAACATCTACCCCCTGCGGCTGCTGGGGCGCGGCATCAGCCTGAACGCCACTACCGTGGCCGTGATGTCGGTCCTGGGGCCCACCATCGGATCGCTGATCCTGTCGGTGGCCGATTGGCGCTGGATCTTCGCGGTCAACCTGCCCATCGGCATCGCCATCATGTTCGGCCTGCGCTTCCTGCCCGAAATACCGCGCACGCGCGCGCCCATGGATTGGCTCAGCGTGGCGCTGGTGATGATCGCCCTGGGCGTCTTCATCACCGGCATCGATTATCTGGGGCAGGACATCCTGGGCGGCATCGGCCTGGTGTCGATCGCCTGCGTGGCGGGCCTGCTGCTGCTGCGCCGCGCGCGCGGGCAACAGGCGCCGCTGGTGCCGGTCGACCTGCTGCGCGTGCGCGGCATCGCCTTCGCGGTGGCCGCGTCGGCGGCGACCTTCGCCGCGCAGATGGCGTCCTACGTCACGCTGCCTTTCTACTTCCAGCAGGTGCTGGGCCGGCCGCACCTGCAGGTCGGCCTGCTGATGGCCGCGTGGCCGGTCGGCACCGCGCTGATCGCGCCGGTGGCCGGCCGTATCTCCGACCGCTATTCCGCGGCTGCGCTCAGCGGCACGGGGGCGGGCGCGATGGTGCTGGGCCTGATCTGGCTGGCGGCGTTGCCGCTGGATGCGTCCAACACCTGGATCATGGCCGGCATGTTCCTGGCCGGCGTGGGCTTCGGCCTGTTCCAGACGCCCAACAACCGTGCCATGCTGGGGGCCGCGCCTCGGCAGCGCAGCGGCGCCGCGGGCGGGTTGCAGGCCACCACGCGGGTCTTCGGCCAGAGCTTCGGCACCGCGCTGGTGGCGGTGGCCTTCGGGGTCATTCCCAGCCAGGGGCCGACCGTGGCCCTGGTGCTGGCGGCGGTCTGCGCGGCGGCGGCGGTGGCCGTCAATACCGTTCGTTCGGCCCGTTCGGCCTGAAATGGATCCGTAGAGACAGGCTTCTATAATCGGCGGCACTGCGGCGGGGCATGTGGTTCCGCCGGAATCAAGGGCGTTCGTCGCATGAAAATTACCGTCATCGGTACCGGTTACGTCGGCTTGGTAACCGGGGCCTGCCTGGCTGAAATGGGCAACCAGGTTCTTTGCCTGGATACCGACTCCGCCAAAGTCGCCATGCTGCGCCAAGGGGGAATCCCCATCTACGAGCCGGGCCTGGACGAACTGGTCACCCGCAATGCCTCGGGCAACCGCCTGCGCTTCACCGACGACGTCGAGGAAAGCGTGGCATTCGGCGACCTGCAGTTCATTGCGGTGGGCACGCCGCCGGGCGAAGATGGCTCCGCCGATCTTTCCTACGTGCTGGCCGCGGCGCGCAACATCGCGCGCCACATGACCAGCCGCAAGGTCGTCATCGACAAGTCCACCGTGCCGGTGGGCACGGGCGACAAGGTGCGCGCGGCCATCACCGCCGTGCTGGCCGAGCGCGGCGTCGACATTCCCTTCAGCGTGGCCTCGAACCCCGAGTTCCTGAAGGAAGGCGCCGCCATCAAGGATTTCATGGGGCCCGACCGCATCGTGGTCGGCGCCGACGACGAACACACCATCGGCGTCATGCGCCGCTTGTATGCGCCCTTCCAGCGCACGCACGAGCGCCTGATGGTCATGGATGTCCGCTCCGCCGAACTGACCAAGTACGCGGCCAACGCCATGCTGGCCACGCGCATCTCGTTCATGAACGAGATGGCGAACCTGGCCGAAGTGCTGGGCGCCGACATCGAGCACGTGCGCCGCGGCATCGGCGCGGATCCGCGCATCGGCTATCACTTCCTGTATCCCGGCGTGGGCTACGGAGGCTCGTGCTTTCCCAAGGACGTGCAGGCGCTGGAACGCATGGCGGCGGAACACGGCATGCCCATGCGCGTGATCCACGCCGTGGAAGAGGCCAATGGCGCGCAGAAGCTGCGGCTGTCCGGGAAGGTCGTCAAGCGTTTCGGCGAGGATCTCACCGGCCGTACGTTCGCGGTGTGGGGCCTGGCCTTCAAGCCCAACACCGACGACATGCGCGAGGCGCCCAGCCTGGCCGCCATCGCCGATCTGACCGCGCGCGGCGCGCGGGTGCTGGCCTACGATCCGGTCGCCATGTCGCAGGCTGCCCGCGCCATCGAGGGCAATGCGTCGGTCAAGCTCGTGGAAGACATGTACCAGGCGCTCGATGGCGCCGATGCGCTGCTCATTCTCACCGAATGGAAGCTGTTCCGCGCGCCCGACCTCGACCGCGTCAAGAGCCTGCTGAAAGCCCCCGTGATCTTCGACGGCCGCAACCTGTACGAACCGCTGGACATGGCCGAACAAGGCTTCGAATACCAGGGTATCGGCCGCGCATGAAGATTCTGCAGCTCAATTTCGAGCGCGATTGGCGCGGCGGCGAGCGCCAGACCATGTTCTGCATGCGGGTCTTCCGCCAGGAAGGCCACCAGGTCGAGCTGTTGGCCCGTGAGGGCTTTCCCCTGGCCGAGCGGGCCGCGGCCGAAGGCTTCACCGTGCACGCACGGCAGCAGCCCGGGGCCATGGGCGCCTTCCTGGCGCTGCATGGCGGCCATTACGACATCATCCACTGCCAGACGGCCAACACGCTGAGCTGGGCGGTCGGCGCAAAGTGGCTGTATCGCCGTCCGCTGGTGGTCACCCGCCGTACCGCCATGCCGGTGACGCGCCGCGAACGCGCCACGGCGTTCAAATGGCGTCATGCCGACCTGTTGTGCGCCGTGAGCGAAAGCGCCGCCGACGAGCCGCGCCGCCTGGGTTCGCATCCCATCGTGGTGCACAGCGCCGTGCCCGATCCGCAGCCGGCCGACCCGGCGCGCCTGGCGGCCTTCGCCGCCGAGCACGGCCTGCAAGGCCGGCGCGTCATCATGACCGCCGCATCGATGACGCGCGAGAAAGATCCCGAGACGCTGCTGCGTGCCGTGGCCGCGCTGGCGCAGCGCCGGCAGGACTTCGTCCTGGTCCACATGGGCGCCGACGGTCCGTCGCGGCCCGCCGTGGAAAGCCTGGTCCAGTCGCATGGCCTGCAACCGTACTACCGCTACGTGGGCTTCCAGGATCAGCCCGAGGGCCTGTATCCGCTGGCCGACGTGTTCGTGCTCACGTCCCGGCTCGAGGGCCTGAGCACCAGCGTGCTCGATGCCTTCCTGCGCGAGGTGCCGGTGGTGTCCACCGATGCCGGCGGCCAGAAGGAAAGCCTGGCCGATGGCCGCGGCATCCTGTGCCCCATCGGCGACCACGAGGCCGTGGCCGCCGGGCTGGACCGCATGCTGGGCGACGAAACCCTGCGCCGCGACACCGCGCGCCGGGGACGCGACTATGCGCGGCGCGAGCATGGCATCCGCGAGATGGGCCTGCGGTATCTGTCGCTTTACAAGGAACTGCTGGAGCGTCATGGCAAGCGTTGATACCGCCCGGCCGAAGCTGTCGGTCATCATCATCACCATGAACGAGTCGCGCCACATCGCCGCATGCCTCGACTCCGTGGCGTTCGCCGACGAAATCATCATCGTCGATTCGGGCAGCACCGACGGCACCTGCGACATCGCGCGCGCGCGCGGCGCCCAGGTGCACGTCACCGCCGACTGGCCCGGCTTCGGGCCGCAGAAGAACCGTGCGCTGGATCGCGCCACGGGCGACTGGGTGCTGTCCCTCGATGCCGACGAACGCGTCACGCCGGAACTGGCCGCCGAGATCCAGGCTTTGCTGGCGGCGCCCACGCAGCAGGCCTATCGCGTGGCGCGCCTGTCCGAATTCGAAGGCCGGCAGATGCGGCACACGGGCTGGTGGCCCGACCACGTGCTGCGGCTGTTCAAGCGCGGCAGCGCACGCTTTTCCGATGCCGCCGTGCATGAGAAAGTGCAGGCCGAAGGCGAGGTCGGCACGCTGCGCGGCTACCTGCTGCACTTCCCGTACGCCAACATCGAAGCCCTGCTGACCAAGGTGAACCGCTATTCGTCCGATGCGGCCTTGATGATGTACCGGCGCGGCAAGCGCACCACCGCATTGGGCGCGCTGGGACATGGCTTCTGGACCTTCGTGCGCATCTACCTCATGCGCCGTGGCTTCCTGGACGGCAGCCAGGGCCTGATCGTGGCCTGCGCGGGGGCGTCGGGCAGCTTCTTCCGGTACATCAAGCTGCTGTCCTTGCAACGGCGCGGCGGGCCGGACCAATAGGCATCAGGCCATCGGTGTGCGCGTCGGTACCCGTGTCGGTACCCGCGTCGCTACGCACGTCTCGAACTTCGCGCGGTGCACCGAGAAGAACGTGCGCACATTGCGCACGTTGGCGTGCCCGGTGAACACCCGGTGCGCCAGCGCATGGTAGGCGGGCATGTCCGCCACCTGCACGATCAACACGAAATCCGGCCCCGGCGAGACGCGGTAGCACTGCAGCACCGCGGGCTCGGCCTGCGCCAGTTGCTCGAAGGCATCCATGGCTTCGGCCGCCTGCACGTCCAGCGTGATCTCGACGATGGCCGTCAAGGTCGTGCCCAACCGGGCCGGGTCGACGATGGCCACCTGGCGGGTGATCACCCCGGACTCCACCAGGCGCCGCACCCGGCGCAGGCAAGTGGGCGGCGAGGCATGCACCCGCGCGGCCAATTCCTGGTTGGTCAGCGAGCTGTCCTGCTGCATCAATTCCAGGATGCGCAGGTCCAGGTCGTCCAGAACGAAAGAAGCGGCCATTTCTTGCATGATTCGTCCATTTTTTGATTTGAAATGGAAGAATATTTAATCACGTTTTTGTAAGTAAATAAAATTACATAACTAAGTAGATAAAGAAATCCAATTTCTTTGCATGGCAGGCACAATGCGGCAAGCCCTTTAAGGAGAACCCTCTATGTGCGGCATCGTCGGCGCCGTCGCGCAACGCGACATCACCCCCATTCTCATCGAAGGCCTCAAGCGCCTGGAGTATCGTGGCTACGACTCCTGCGGCGTCGCGCTGTACATGGACGGCCATCTGCGCCGCACGCGCAGTACCCAGCGCGTGGCCGAGCTGGCTGACCAGGCCGCGCAAGACAAGCTGTCCGGCTTCACCGGCATCGCCCACACCCGCTGGGCTACCCACGGCGCCCCGGCCACGCACAACGCGCACCCGCACTTCTCCGCCATCGGCAAGGACGAGCCGCGCATCGCCCTGGTCCACAACGGCATCATCGAGAACCACGACGAGCTGCGCCAGGAGCTGCAGGGCGCGGGCTTCGTCTTCGAAAGCCAGACCGACACCGAAGTCATCGCCCACCTGGTCAACCACCTGTACCAGGGTGACCTGTTCGACGCCGTGCAGCAGGCCGTGCGCCGCCTGCAGGGCGCCTACGCCATCGCCGTGTTCTGCCGCGACGAGCCGCACCGTGTGGTCGGCGCACGCCAGGGCTCGCCGCTCGTGGTGGGCGTGGGCCAAAACGAGAACTTCCTGGCCTCGGACGCGTTGGCCCTGGCCGGCACCACCGACCAGATCCTGTACCTGGAGGACGGCGACGTCGTCGACCTGCAACTGGCCCGCGTGTGGGTGGTCGATGGCAAAGGCAAGCGCGTCGAGCGCAAAGTGCACACGGTGCAGGTCCATACCGGCGAAGCCGAGCTGGGCCCGTACCGCCACTTCATGCAGAAAGAGATCTTCGAGCAGCCGCGCGCCGTGGGCGACACGTTGCAGGACATCGAGTCCATCACGCCGGAACTGTTCGGCGACAAGGCTCACAAGATCTTCAAGGACATCGATTCGCTGCTGATCCTGGCGTGCGGCACCAGCTACTACGCCGGCCTGACCGCCAAGTACTGGATCGAGTCCGTGGCCAAGATTCCGGTGTCCGTTGAAATCGCCAGCGAGTACCGCTACCGCGACAGCGTGCCGAATCCCAAGTCCCTGGTGGTGACGATCTCGCAATCCGGCGAAACCGCCGATACCCTGGCCGCGCTGAAGCATGCGCGCGAAATGGGCATGAAGCACACGCTGACCGTGTGCAACGTGTCCACCAGCGCCATGGTGCGCGAATGCGAACTGGCCTACATCACGCGTGCCGGCGTCGAGATCGGCGTGGCGTCGACCAAGGCGTTCACCACGCAGCTGACGGCGCTGTTCCTGCTGACGCTGACGCTGGCGCAGACGCGTGGGTTGCTGACGGCCGAGAAGGAGGCCGAGGGGCTGAAGGCGCTGCGCCATCTGCCGTCGGCGATTGGCTCGGTGCTGGCGCTGGAGCCGCAGATCATGGCGTGGGCGGATCGTTTCGCCTCGAAGGAAAACGCGCTGTTCCTGGGCCGCGGCATGCACTATCCGATCGCGTTGGAAGGGGCGTTGAAGCTGAAGGAAATCAGCTACATCCACGCCGAGGCGTATCCGGCCGGTGAGCTGAAGCATGGCCCGCTGGCCCTGGTGACCGAGCATATGCCGGTGGTGACGATTGCACCGAACGATGCGCTGCTGGAGAAGCTGAAGTCCAACATGCAGGAAGTGCGGGCACGGGGGGGGGAGCTGTATGTGTTCGCGGATGCGGACAGCAAGATTGCGAATGCGGAAGGGATGCACGTGATCCGCATGCCGGAGCACTATGGCCTGCTGTCGCCGATCCTGCATACGGTGCCGCTGCAGTTGCTGTCGTATCACACGGCATGCGCGCGCGGGACGGATGTGGACAAGCCGCGGAATCTGGCGAAGAGCGTGACGGTGGAGTGAACCGCCCCGGGTATCGCGGAGGCTTGAAAACGATAGATAAAGTCTGTATTTAGGAATAAAGTCGGTACGGCGACAATTTCGGTCAAAGCCTGCTATTTTTGCTGAAAGGTTTGCTAAATCTGTGTTTTGTCAGGGCCGCGGATGCGGCCCTGTCTTTATGGACTAAGCAAAGTGATCGGCTCGACGGATCAGCCGGGGGGCGTGTTGGCTGTTGCCTTGCGAACCATAGCAGCACGGGTGGCGGCTATGGTCAGGTGCTTTTAATTGCTTCTTTGAAGTGTGCGCGCAGAAGCCTCGAATAATCAGGCGTGACCGCCGCGATGACACTGGGCCGGCTCAGGATGGCTCGGCGCCAAGCGTCGATGCGAGGGTATCGGGTCAATAGTGGTGCCCAGCTGGCTGGCTGCAAAACGTCAAAGTAGCGGAACACCGGGGCCATTGCCACGTCCACCATGCCAAACCGGTCCCCGTTGAAGAAAGGGCCGTGTTCCAGCACCCGTTCATACTGAGCCAATTTCTTTTCCAACGAGATCGCCCAAGCGTTGGCGGCCTGAGCATCCTTTGCATTCAAGAACGCCCAAGCATCTCCGAGCGTTGTGGTGCTCAGCTCGATCCATGCGCGATTCATGGCGCGCAGTAATGCGTCATCCGGATAAAGGCTCGGACCAGGTTGCGTCTCAAGCAGATACTCGCAGATCGCCATGCTCTCAAACAGGACGACCGTCGTTCCGTCTGGGCGACGCACCTGGAGGAGCGGCACCTTGCCACTCGGGGACAGCTCGAGGAACCACGCGGGCTTGTCACGCAGATTCACGTTGATGCGTTCGAATGGCACCTGTTTTTCCAGCAGCACAATGGCGGCACGCTGAACAAATGGGCAGAGAGGGTGACTGATTAAGATGAGCGAGTTCATCACGTTCTTTGTCTGCATTGCGGAGCGGGCGCAGGACGCGCGTCCCGCTCGCAATGTCTGATCTCAAAAGGGGCTGCGTCCGCAGAGGGTTCAGCGGTTGAGCAAGCGCCCACCGTCCAGAACAATTTCCGATCCGAGGGTCCACTGCGACTCATCGGAAGCGAGATAAAGGACGGCCTTGGCGACCTCCTCGGCGGTGCCGAACCGGCCAAGCGGAATGCTCGCGGCGATCTCTTTGTTGACCTGCTCACGGTAGGCGGCGGGAATGCCGAGCTTGTCGTAGAGGGGCGTCTGGACCGGTCCCGGGCTCACCGCGTTAACTCGGATGCCCCGTGCCAACAGCTCGGTGGAAAGCGTTTTTGACATGTTCAGAAACGCGGCTTTCGTGGCGGCGTACACGGACGAGCGGTCCGACCCGGCATGGGCGCTGACCGACGTGGTGAGGACGACGGATGCCGGGTTCGCAAACACGGGCAGCAAGGCTTGCATCAAGAAATACGGGCCCTTGACGTTGATGTCGAAGGAACGATCGAACATCTCTTCCGTCCATTCCTCGATCGGCAACCAGACTGAAACCCCAGCATTCAGAAAAGCCACGTCGAGTTGCCCATAGCGATCCTTGACCGCCTGTGCCAGTTCCTTCTGGGCGGCGACGCTGGCCGAGTCCGCGCGCAGTACCGGCACGTCCGAACCGAGTTCGGCCTGCGCCCTGGCGATCGAATCGGGGTTGACGCCTGTGACGATGACGCGAGCGCCTTCGGCCAGGAACTGCTTGGCCGTTTCCAGGCCGATACCACTGGTGCCGCCCGTGATGAGCGTACGTTTACCTTGCAAGCGCGACATACTTTTCTCCGTGAATATTGACCGCTATCGGTCCACCAGAAGAAATGTATGTTCATGCTGAATGTTCGATAAGATGGATATTTTGAATACGTTTCATGCAATAAAGGCATGAATCTCGGGATGGGCTTATGGATCGATTTCTATTGATGACCTGCTTTGCGCGCGCCGTGGAGACGGGAAGCTTCTCTGCTGCCGGACGCGATCTCGGTCTGGGCCAACCCAATGTGAGCCGATATGTGGCGGCGTTGGAAGATCACCTGCAGGCAAGGCTGCTTCACCGCTCCACACGCAAGCTGTCTCTTACGCCGGAAGGAGAACGCTACTACGCCGATATTCGGCGAATTCTGGATGCGGTAGACGAATCGGAATCCTCGTTCCGGGATGGCACCGAGCCTTCAGGACTTTTACGCGTTGCGTGCCCGACGGCGCTCGGTCATGCATTCGTCATGCCCCACGTGCCGGCATTCCTTCAGCAGTATCCGGGGCTGACGTTGGATCTGCAACTCAATGATCGCTATGTGGATCTTGTCGATGAAGGGAGCGAACTGGCTATCCGGATCGGACACCTGCAAGACAGTTCGTTGCGCGCCCGGCCCATAGGGTCATACGAACGCGTGTTCGTGGCCAGCGAGGACTATCTGGCCAGGCGCGGCGTGCCGGAAACGCCAGACGACCTGCGCGATCACGACTGCGTGATTTACACGCTGCTATCGTCCGGCGCGACGTGGCGACTGCGCGACGTCGACATTCCGGTATCCGGCAGGATAAAAGTGAATTCGCCGTCCGCGGCCAGCGTGGCGGCCGTTGGAGGGCTTGGGATTGCGCACGGTCCGGCCTGGCTGTTCGAGGACGGGCTCAAGAGCGGTCGCCTGCGACGCATTCTTACCGCGCACGTTCCACCCTCTGTCCCTGTACAGATCGTCTATGTGGCGAGCAGGTTGCTGCCGACTCGTGCGATCGTGTTCATGGATTTCATTGCGGAAGTGTTTTCCCGGATTCCCGCGTTGACCCCTACCTCCTCGATGTCTTGATGCAAGAACACGCGGTGCGCCGAAAAGGCCACGCTGGCCTTCGATGTGCGTGGGCCGGCACTTGGATCGCGCAGCCACCGGATCACCGGCTCTAGGCACGGTGTAACGCGGCAGGTCACTCGCCTGCGTTTAGGCGCGAGCTACGGCCGGACGCAGGCGACCCTTCAATATCCCGAATTGTGGCGTGGAGCGGCAAGACGCGCCTGGCGAGGCACGGCGATGGCGGCTTAGCCCAGATCCATCTGGGGGTAACGTCGGGGTTCTCGACCCTCTAGCACATCGCGCCCTCGCGCCGTGTCTGCGTAGATGCGCCCATAGACAATTTGGCCGTCCTTGACGCGAAACAAAAAGCAATGCTCATTGTTCATCGAGAAGCCGGTTTTCGTCTTCGCGCGCGCCTCGACAGGAACGATGATGTAGTCTTCAGCGACCAAGACGGCGTGTGCATCGTAGTTGAAGTACTCATACTTGCTATACACATTCGCCCAAAATTGGAGAAACTGTTTCTTGCCCTTGTAGCTTCCGCCGTAGGGCAAGGAATCAGAAAATTCAAACACAACATCTTCGGCAAGTGCCGCGACCAGTTCCAAACGGTCGTTCTTTTCAAATCCGGTGAATGCTTTTCGGCATGCCTGTGCCAGTTCATCTTTAAGGACGCTCTGAATAACGCTGCCCGTGAGCCATAATTCAGGCACCAGTCTTTGAAGAGTCAGTCATGAGCCAACTGAGTTTTTCGGAAGCGGAGTTCAGCGGCAAGCGCAAGCAGACGCGGCGCGAGAAGTTTCTGGGCGAGATGGAGCGTACGGTGCCGTGGGACTATCTTGCAGGCGAGATCGCCAAACATTACCCGCAGGCAGGCAAGCCTGGGCGCCAGCCGTATCCGATCGAGACGATGCAAGCGCCTGGCGGTGCTCGTGGCCGTATGACACAAAGGAAAGACATGGACGTTCAGCATATTGCGGCATTCTCAGCCGCATCGTCCGGCGGCAACCCCGCAGGGGTCGTTATTTGCGAAACGTTGCCCCCGGCGGATGAAATGCAGCGCGTTGCCCAGCAGGTCGGTTATTCGGAAACCGTGTTTGCGGCGCCGCTGCAAGACGGGTGGCGGGTGCGCTACTTCTCGCCGCTGGTCGAGGTGGACTTTTGTGGGCACGCCACGATCGCGCTGGGCGCGGCGTTGGCGAAACGACAGGGTTCGGGCACGTTCGCGCTTCAACTCAATCAGGCGGAAATCACCGTTGATGGATACGACTCGCAGGCGGGGTGGAGCGCATCGTTTCGGTCGCCTCCCACGCGAAGCGGCGGCGCACCGCAGCCCTTGCTGCAAGAGGCCCTGGCGCTCTTCAAACTGCATCAAGCCGACCTTGATCCACGGATACCGCCCGCGCTGGCCCATGCCGGTGCCAACCATCTTGTTCTGGCCTTACGGTCGCGCGACGCGCTAAGGCGTATGAACTACGACATCGCGCAAGGCCAAGCCTTGGCCAGCCGTGAAGACCTGACTACGTTTTGCCTGGTCTACGCCGAACAGGATCAACACTTTCATGTGCGCAATCCGTTCCCGCTGGGCGGCGTGTTTGAAGACCCTGCCACCGGCGCCGCCGCCGCCGCGCTGGGCGGCTATTTGCGTGATATCGGCTGGCCTCATGGGGCAAGCATCCGTATTGATCAAGGCGACGACATGGGCGTGCCCTGCCGTATTCGTGCCGACATCGGCGCGGCAAGCGGCGAAGGTATCCGCGTTTCTGGCAATGCCCGGCTGATGACACGGCCTTGAATGGCATTGCGGCCACGGCGCCAACGGCCAGTGCACTGAAGACCGTCGCGCGCAACGTGTTGGGTCTTTCACAACTCATGAATTGTAAAAGCAAGAATACAACTTTAAAGTTGTATTCTTGCTTTACAACTCTAATTGCGTATTTCAATTTTACTGAGTAGAATTTGTAAATAGAAAAAACAACCCGAGACTTGTATGCCCGACTTCACCGTCCGTACGGCGGAGCAGCTGCCAGCACTGCTCCGGGGTTTTCGCAAACAGTCCGGCCTGACCCAAGCGGATACGGCCAAGCGCCTGGGCGTCAGCCAGCAGGCCCTGTCCAATCTCGAGCGCCATGCCGACAAGGTCAGCGCCGATCGCCTGCTGGAGCTTCTGAGCATCCTGGGCGTCGAGCTCGTGCTGCGCAAGACCAGCGAATCGCCGTCGCCCAAGGCGTCGGTGGGCCCCAACTGGTGAACCCATGGGTCGGCGTTCGCACACCCGCACCCTGAATCTCTGGATGAATGGCGAATTCGTCGGCACCTGGAGCGTGCAACCGCATGCCGGAGAAGTCCTGCAGTATGCCGACGCCTGGGTGGCTTCCGGCCAGGGGCGCCCGCTGTCGCTGTCCCTCCCTTTCACCCCGGGCAACCCGCCGCACCGTGGCGAAGCCGTGCGCACCTACTTCGAAAACCTGCTGCCGGACAGCAAGGAAATCCGCGAGCGCGTTGCACGTCGGTATCAAGCCGGTTCGACCCACGCGTTCGCCCTGCTGGCTGAAGTCGGCCGGGACTGCGCCGGCGCGCTGCAGGTGGTGCCGGGCCCCGAGGCGCCGGACGGCGTTCAAGAGGTGAACGCGGTTCCGATGACCGACGCCGAGATTGCCCAACTGCTTCGCAACACCTTGACGCCAGGCCCCCTGGGCCGGGACGCCGCCGAGGATGAAGCCTTCCGCATCTCCATTGCCGGAGCACAGGAAAAGTCGGCCATGCTCTGGTACGACGGGCGATGGTGCCGGCCGCATGGCGCGACACCGACCACTCACATCTTCAAGCTGCCACTGGGCCTGGTCGCAAACATGAAGTTCGACATGAGCGATTCGGTCGAAAACGAGTGGCTGTGCTCCGAAGTCCTGCGTGCCTACCAAATGCCGGTGGCGCGCACCGCGCCCCTGATGTTCGAGGACATGAAGGTGCTGGCGGTCGAGCGCTTCGACCGGATGTGGTGGGAGAACCCGGAGGGCAGGCGCTGGCTCATCCGGCTGCCGCAGGAAGACATGTGCCAGGCGACGGGAACCCCGCCGCATTTGAAGTACGAGTCCGACGGCGGGCCGGGTGTGCGCCAAATCATGAGGCTGTTGGCCACGTCGCGCGCTCCCGACCGTGACCGCCGCACGTTCTTCCAGGCCCAGGTCCTCTTCTGGATGCTGCGCGCCACGGATGGTCACGCGAAGAACTTCAGCATTTTCCTGCGCCAGGGCGGCACCTACGAACTCACCCCGCTGTACGACGTGCTTTCCGCTTACCCCATCATCGGCAAGGGTGCGAATCGGCTGTCTCCGTACGACGCCAAGATGGCCATGGCCGTGCGCTCGAAAAACCCCCACTGGGTCATGCGCGACATCCTGCGTCGGCACTGGATTGCCATGGGCACCGAGCATGGCGTAGTGGATCAAAACGGTCAGGGGGTGGAGCACGTCCTCGACGACCTGGTGGCGCGCACGCCCGCAGCCGTGAAGACCGTCCGCGCGCTACTGCCGGCTGGATTCCCCATGCACGTGGCCGACTGCATCCTCAACGGCCTTCAAGAGGCCGCCGACAAACTGGCAGGTTAGCGCCAGAGGATCAGCAGGGTGGAGCAGCCCGGTCTTCGGGGATGGCAGGGGCTCCGCAGTGGGTCAGGCCCAGGTGCTTCGACCTCGGCGGCTGACGCTAAAAAGCGTAGGTTTTCGATGGAGACGGCGGTCCTGCCCGGGCGGATCTCACGCAGGCTGGCAGCGCGTCAATCCCCTCGCGCCAGCCGCTCGGCGGTGGCTACCGCACGCATCAGGAAGGCCGAACGGTCGTCCTTTCGATAGCTCACGATCACCGGCGAGGTGAAGCGCGCTGCCGCGATGGGCACGTAGCGCACATCGGCGCGATGCGCGCGCTGCACCGAGGCCGGCACGACGGTGACGCCAATCCCTGCCGCCACCAAGCCGAGCGCAGTCTGCAGCTCATTCGCTTCCAGTACCACCTGCGGCGCGTGCCCGGCCTCGCGGAACAGGCCCAGTACGTGGTCGGCGTAGTTGGGCCGCGGCCGGGCTGGATAGAGCACGAACGGCTCGGCCGCGAGCGCAGCTACCGCCACACGGGTGCGGCCCGCCAGCCGGTGCGCCATCGGCAGCGCCGCCACGAGCGGCTCGTTCGCCAGCACGCGGCGCTCGATGTCAGGGTCATCGAACGCGATGCGCCCGATGCCCAGGTCGATATGACCGCGCTTGAGGGCTTCGATCTGCGGCAGCGAGGTCATCTCGGTCAGGCCGACCTCGACCCGGGCATCGGCCTGACGCACCTGCCGGATCAGCTCCGGCACGAAACCATAGAGCGACGAAGGCACGAAGCCGATCCCGAACCAGCGCGTGGCCTGCGCGCCCAGCCTGCGCGTGCCGGCCACCACGTCATCGAGACGCGCCGTGAGCTGCAACGAATGTTCGTAGAAATAGCGCCCGGCCTCGGTAAGCCGCAGGGCGCGCGGGGCGCGCTCGAACAGCACGACGCCCAATTCTTCTTCGAGCTGACGGATCTGGCGCGATAGGGGAGGCTGCGCGATGTGCAGCGTGGCGGCCGCGCGCGTGAAACTGCCTTCGCGCGCCACGGCCTGGAAATAACGCAGATGACGAAGTTCCATCAATGGATACCTTAAAGGTATGGATAGAGATCAATATAGTCTTGGACGGCCTCGTCGTGCGTGGTGATACTGGCGGTCATCCACTTTTTACCGTTTCAGGTATGGCTGCCATCACCCTAGATTCCGTCGAAACCCTGCTGGTCGACCTGCCCACCATCCGGGCGCATCAGCTCGCCATGGCCGTGATGCAGCGCCAGACGATGGTGATCGTGCGCGTGCGCGGCAGCGACGGCATCGAAGGCATCGGCGAGGCGACCACCATCGGTGGCCTGGCCTACGGCGAAGAAAGCCCCGAAGGCATGAAGCTGGCGATCGACACCTACCTGGCGCCGGCGCTGATCGGCGAGGACCCGACCAACATCAACGCCGCGATGCGCCGGCTCGACAAGATCGCGCGGGGCAATCGTTGCGCCAAGTCCGCCCTCGAAACCGCGCTGCTGGATGCGCAGGGAAAACGCCTCGGCGTGCCCGTGAGCACCCTGCTGGGCGGCGCAGTGCGCAGCTCGCTGCCCGTGCTGTGGACGCTCGCCAGCGGCGATACCGCGCGCGACATCGACGAAGCCCAGGCCCTGCTCGAAGCGCGCCGGCACAACACGTTCAAGCTCAAGGTCGGGCGCCGCGCGGTCGCCGACGATGTGCGGCACGTGGCCGAGATCAAGCGCGCGCTGGGTGACCGGGCCCGCGTGACTGTCGACGTGAACCAGGCCTGGAACGAAGCAGACGCAGCGGTCGCGATCGCGAAGCTCGAAGACGCCGGCGTCGACCTGATCGAACAGCCCATCGCCCGCGACAATCGCGCCGGCATGGCACGGCTGGCCGCGCGCTTCGTGGTGCCCATCATGGCCGACGAGGCCGTGTGCACGCCGGAGGACGCGCTTGAGCTTGCACGCCTGGGCGCGGCCGATGTGCTGGCGCTGAAGATCGCCAAGTCCGGCGGCCTCACGGGTGTCGCTCGGGTGGCCGCGGTCGGCGACGCCGCCGGCATGGCGCTCTACGGCGGCACCATGCTCGAGGGCTCGGTGGGTTCCATCGCGTCGGCCCACGCCTTTTGCGCGCTGCCCACCATGGCCTGGGGCACCGAGCTGTTCGGCCCGCTGCTGCTGAAAGACGATATTGTCACGACGCCGCCCACCTTCACCGATTTCGTCATGCATGTGCCGCCGGGCCCGGGCCTGGGCATCGTGCTGGACGAAGAGAAACTGGCGTTCTATCGCCGCAAAGACTGAACGCCCCCGCAGCGGTCACGGCGGCGACGCGCACGCCGCGGCGCGGGCCACGATAAACACAGGAGACAAACCATGCAGATCAAGCAAACCCTCGTGCGCCTGGCCACCGGCCTCACGCTGTGCGCCGCCGCCCTGGCCGCGCAGGCCGCCGGCTACCCCGATCGTCCCATCAAATGGGTGGTGCCGTTCCCGCCGGGCGGGGCCATGGACAGCATCGCCCGCACGCTGGGCGAAGCGATGGGCCGCGAACTCGGCACCACGTTCGTCGTGGAGAACCGTGCCGGCGCGGGTGGCAACATCGGTGCGGCCACGGTTGCCCGCTCGGCGCCCGACGGCTACACGATCATGATCGCGGCCAACGGCATGGCCGTGAATCCCGCCCTCTATCGCGACATGAACTACGACCCGCAAAAGGACTTCGCGCCGATCTCGCTGCTGGCCGTCGTGCCCAACGTGCTGGTCGCCAACCCTGACCGCACGACCGCCAGGAGCGTGCAGGACGTGATCTCGCAGGCCAAGGCCAAGCCCGGTCATTACACCTACGCCTCTGCGGGCGTGGGCACCTCGATCCACCTGGCGGGCGAGCTGTTCGTGTCGTTGGCGCAGGTCGACATGCTGCACGTGCCCTACAAAGGCAGCGGTCCCGCCATCGCCGACCTGCTTGGCGGCCAGGTCGACTACATGTTCGACAGCATCACCTCGGCCAAGCCGCACATCCAGGCTGGCAAGCTGCGCGCGTTGGCCGTGACCACCGCCAAACGTTCGTCCGCCCTGCCCGACGTGCCCACCGTCGCCGAAGCAGGCCTGCCCGGCTACGAACTGATGCCGTGGTTCGCGGCCTTCGCGCCCGCGGGCACGCCGCCGGATATCGTGGCGCGGCTGAACAGCTCGATGCGCAAGGCGCTGGCCGATCCCAAAGTCAAGGACGCCATGGCCTCGATCGGCGCCGAACCCATCGGTGGCAGCCCCGGCGAGCTGCGTGATCATCTCGCCAAGGAGACCGCGCAGTGGGCGGTGCTGGTGAAGGAGCGGCACATCAAGGTTCAGTAGACACTTCAATGAGGTTCGGCGCGCTTCATTCCTCGGTTCCCGGCATGTCTGTCATTGCGCGCGGTCTCATGGCTGATCCCCGCAGCCCGCGACCCTACCAGGCGTGCCGGGCGTCGTCCGGAAATGTCCCGTCCTTGACGGCGCGGACATAGTTTTCCATGGCCCCCTGGATGCTCGCCGCGCCATCCATGAAGTCGCGCACGAACTTCGGCACCCGGCCCAGGTTCATGCCCAGCATGTCGTGCAGCACCAGCACCTGACCCGCCGTCCCGCGTCCCGCGCCGATACCGATGGTGGCGCAGTTCGTCAGTTCCTGGGAAAGTGCCGCGGCCAATGCGGCGGGAACCATCTCGAACACCACCATCGTGGCGCCGGCATCCTGGAGCGCCAGGCTGTCCGTGCGCAGGCGCCGGGCTTCCTCATCCGTTCTGCCTTGAACACGAAACCCGCCCAGGGACGAAACGGTTTGCGGCGTGAGTCCCAGGTGCGCGCAGACAGGCACGCCACGCTCCACCAGGAAGCGCGTGGTGTCGGCCGTCCATCCGCCGCCTTCGAGTTTCACCATTTCAGCGCCCGATTGCATCAACTGGATCGCGGATGCCAGGGCTTGCTCCCGGGACTGCTGGTAGCTGCCGAACGGAAGGTCCGCGATCACCAGGGCGGTGCCGCCCGCGCGGCGCACGCCTTCGGCCACGCACCGGGTGTGGTAGCTCATCTCTTGCAGCGAGACCTCCACGGTGGTCGTCAAGCCCTGGCACACCATGCCCAGGGAATCTCCGACCAGGATGCAGTCGATTCCGGCGGCGTCGGCGACGGCCGCGAAGGTCGCGTCGTAGGCGGTGATCATCGCGATCTTCTCGCCTTCGGCATGCATCCTTGCGATCTTCAGCGGCGTGGTCTTTCTTCTTGGGGCGCTGGGGGGGCCGCCGTAAGGGGCGGTCTCTGCCGTGGAGGTGGACGCTTCCGAGCCGTGGGGCGCTGTACTCATGCTTGAACTCCTTGGGGCCCATGCGGGCTTTGCCGAGGAGTAATAGTACGGAATTATGTGCCGGCCTGGATGGGGCCCGAGGCCAGCCTTGGGGCCGGTACCGGGACGGGCCTTGCCTGCCGCCCGGGCCGGTCCATGCGGGTTACACGGATGTCTGCCGATGCCTACAGGCAGGCATCAAGGCGCCACCGCCGCGCCTTCGATACCGTGCCGCGCCAGCGCCTCGGCGACGAACCCGCTGCGCTTCATGTCCTCGGCGAAGCCGTGCAACAGCTTGGCCGCCGCAGCCCCCCGTCCGCTCGACAATCCCATCGCCTGCCGGATCGTCATGAAGCTGCCGGGAAGCAGGCGCAGCCCCGCATGACGCCGTGCATCCATCTCCAACTGCTGCTTCACTCCCGCAGCCACGTCGCTGCCGTCGGCCAGGAACGTATCCACCACCGTCGGCGACGTCGCCGCGCGCGTGATCGTGGCGTGCTTCAGTTCCCGCGTCAGGAACAGGTCGTAGGCACTGCCCTTGCCCACCGTCACACGATGTCCAGCCCGATCCACTTCGTCCATGGATCGCAGCGGCGACTCGTCCTTCACCAGATACGCCCCTTCGATCAGCACATACGCTTCGGTGAACGTGATGCTGGCCGCGCGCTTGGGATCGATGGCGAAGAAGCCGACGTCCGCGGCTTCCCGCGAGACCGTATCCACGGCCTCGCCCGCGCTCTCCAGCACGATCAGTTCCAACGCAGCGCCCAGGCGTTGCGCGAACGCACGGGCCAGATCCACCGACACGCCAGCCGGCGCGCCATCGGCATCGCGCCGCGCAAGAATGGGATTGCCCACATTGATGGTGGCGCGCAGGGTGCCAGTGGGCGTGAAAGCAGAAGCGAGTCCGGATGCAATGGTCATGGCTAAAAACTCTGTTGATCAAACGCTGAAGCGTTTCAGTTGAGGGGCACGGCACGGATCGATACGCTGCGCCGCCATGGCGCGCGCCGGGCTGTCCGCCGCGCCGGCATCGGGCGCGCCTGATCGATCAACCCGCATGCCGCTCCAGCAACGCCATCACGTCCGCATCGATGGCAATGCCATCGGCACGCTGCGCAGCCATGCGCGCCAGCTCGATCTCGCCCGGCTGAATGACCGGCCGCGAGGCATCGGCCGGCGGGCTGCCATGCAGGATCGCCGCGAAGTCGTTCATGCGATCCGCCAGCCATTGCGGCGAGCCCAATCGACGCGTATCGATCAGCAGGAAGAAATGGCCCAGGTTCTGCGGCTCGTCCGGCGCATCGACCCACGACTTCACGCGGGTCAGATAGGCCGCGTTGGACAGCAATCCGGCAAACAGGTCGACCATCAGGGCCAGGCCATATCCCTTGTGGCCGCCGATGGGCTGCAGGAAGCCATCGAGGGCCTGTTTGGGATCGGTGGTGGGCAGCCCCTGCGCGTCGGTGGCCCAGGAGTCCGGAATGCGCGTGCCAGCCTTCAACGCATTGCGGATCTTGGCGCGGGCGACCACGCTCATCGCCATGTCCAGCAGGAAGTGCCTGCCGTCCGGGTTGGGTACGCCGAAGCCGATGGGGCTGTTGCCCACGCGGGCGTCGGTGCCGCCCCAGGGCGCGATGGTGGTGGTGGCGTTGCTGCCGATGATGCTGGCGAAGCCTGCCTCGGCGGCCAGCAGGCCATAGGGCGAGATGGGACCGAAGTGGTTGCTGTTGCGGGCCAAGGCGATGCCCACGCCGTTCGTCTCGGCCGCGGCCATGGCGGCGCGCAGCGCATGCATGCCGACCAGCGGGCCCACGCCATTGTCGCCGTCGATCAGGCGGATGGCGGGCGCGGGGCTCTCGACCTGGATGTTGGCGCGGGCGTTGATGCCCTTCACTTGCAGGCGCTCGCCATACGATTCGATACGAGACAGGCCGTGGGTGGACAGGCCGAACAGGTCGGCCAGCACCAGCACCTCGGCCACGTCGGTGGCATCTTCCTGCGGCAGGCCCAGGCCCATGAAGGCCTGGACGCCCAGCGCCTTCAGTCGGGTTTCCGGGACGACGACTTTTTCACGGGTATTGGCCATGCTGATTCTTCCGATGAGGATTGAGGAAAGTCATTCGATGGAGAGCCGGGCGTCTTTCACGACCTTGCCCCAGCGTTTTTCTTCCGCGTCGATGAACGCCGCGAACTCGGCGGGGCCGGCGCCCGAGGGCTCGCTGGCGTCGTGCGCCAGGCGGGTGCGCACGGCATCGGTGGCCAGCGCCTTGACGCCGGCCTGGTGCAGGCGTTCGATCACGGCGGCGGGGGTTCCGGCGGGCGCCAGCAGGCCGAACCACTGCGAACTCTCGAAGCCGGGATAGCCTTGTTCCGCCACGGTAGGCACGTCGGGCAGCACGGGCAGGCGCTTCCCGGACCCCACGGCGATGATGCGGATGCTGCCGGCCTGCGCATGCGGCAACAGGCCCGGCGTGCCGGCGGCGGCCGCGTCGATGTTGCCCGCCAGCAGGTCGTTGACCTGCGCGCCGGTGCCCTTGTAGGGCACATGCAGCACGTCGATGCCGGCGGCCGTCTTCAGCATTTCAAAGGCCAGGTGGCCGGCGCTGCCGTTGCCGGCCGATCCGTAGTTCAGTTCGCCCGGCTTGGACTTGGCCAACTGCACGAACTCCGGCAGCGTCTTGGCGGGCACCTTGCCGCCCACCGCGAACACCATGGGCAGCTTGGCCAGCAGCACGATGGGCGCGAAGTCGCGGCGCGCGTCGTAGTTGAGTTTGGGCATCATGGCCGGGTTCACGGCCAGCGTGCCGACGTGGCCCAGGATCAGGGTGTAGCCATCGGCGTTGGCGCGCGCCACCTCGGTGGTGGCGATGGTGCCCTGGCCGCCGCCCTTGTTCTCCACGATCACTTGCTGCCCGAGGTCGCGCGACATCTCGGCGGCGACGGCGCGGGCGACCACGTCGGAACTGCCACCCGGGCCGTAAGGCACCAGGAGGCGGATGGGGCGTTCGGGCCAGGCGGCGAGGGCTGGGGAGAACGGTGCGCTGGCGGCCAGCGCGGTGAAGGCGGCGGCGGCCAGGCACCGCCAGGACAGGCTTTGAAGCGTGGACATCGATCGGGTCTCCGTATGAGCCCGCCGGGCCGCCACCAGGGCGAATGGCATGGGACGCCATCCAGCGGGCGCCGCCTCTCGGAGCGGCTGCGGGCTATCGTGCCCACGCGGCTGGATCGAGTAAAGTGCAAAAATTCGATCTATTCTTGTTCAAAACGCATGAAATTCGATCTGGGCGATCTGCGCGCCTTCCTGGCCGTGGCGGACTTGGGAAGCTTTCGCGCGGCGTCGGAAGCGCTGCATCTGTCGCAATCCGCGCTGTCCCGTCGCGCCGACAAACTCGAGGCGGCGCTGGGCGTGCAGCTGTTCACGCGCACCACGCGCAAGGTCGAGCTGACGACCATCGGGCGCGGCTTCGTGCCGCGCGCGCGCAACGTGCTGAACGAGCTGGAAAGCGCGCTGGTGGGCATCCAGGACGTGGCCGAACGCTTGTCCGGCATGGTGACCATTGCCTGCGTGCCTTCAGCGGTGGCCTATTTCCTGCCCGACGTCATCCGCGACTATCACGCGCAGTACCCGCGCATCCGCATCCGCATCATCGATGAATCCTCGTCGCAGGTGCTGACGGCCGTGGCGCGCGGCGATGCCGATTTCGGCCTGACCTACATCGGCACCAACGATGCCGAGATCGAGTTCAAGCCCCTGCTGGAAGAGCCGTTCGTCGCGGCGGTCAGCCGGGGCCACGCCCTGGCGCGGCGCAGGTCGTTGAAGTGGTCGGACCTGGCCGATTATCCGTACATCTCGTTGGCGCAAGGCAGCGGCAACCGCTTCCTGATCGATCAGGCGTTGGCGATGAACGTCGAGCGTCCCCGCCATTTCTGCGAGGTGCAGCACGTGCCGGCCCTGGTCAGCATGGTCGAGGCGGGGCTGGGCATCGGCGTGGTGCCGCGCCTGGCGATGCCGCGCGCCGATCATGGCGCGCTGGTCAGCATCGCGTTGCGGGAACCCGCCGTCACGCGCACGATCGGTTTGATCCATCCGAGAGGCAAGACGCTGAACCCCGTGGCCAAGCTGTTCTACGAATTACTGGCGGAACGGGTGGAATCGCGTCGTTAGCCCCTTCGATCCGCATGCGGCGTGGCCGGGCCCGTCACGCCGCGCATGGGACCGGCATGACGGGCCGCGTTTCAAGAGACGGGAACGCGCCGCGCAAGGGCGGGCCGTGCCACCGCCGGCCATCGGGCAATGTCATGCCAGGGCCGTTTCTGGCAGTTTGGCGATGACCTTGATCTCGAACTGGAAGCCCGACAGCCAGGTCACGCCGATGGCCGTCGCGGCCGGATACGGCGCCTGGCCCCAATACTCCGCGGCCACCTGCCAGGCGCGTTCGAAGTGCTTGTCCGGGTCCACCATGAATACCGTCGCGTCGATGACGTCG
The DNA here is from genome assembly GCF_900078705.1 of Bordetella ansorpii. GTDB lineage: Bacteria > Pseudomonadota > Gammaproteobacteria > Burkholderiales > Burkholderiaceae_B > Bordetella > Bordetella ansorpii_A. Next base: position 143,018 of record NZ_FKIF01000002.1, on the reverse strand, counting down.
TCGAAGGTGCAGCCGGCTGCGGCCAGGATGGCGTTGAGATTCTTGAAGGCCAGGCGCACCTGGTCGTCGAGGTCCGGCTCGGGCGTGCCATCGGCACGGCTGCCGACCTGGCCGGCGACGAACAGCAGGCCGTTGGCGCGGATCGCGGGGGAGTAGCGGTGCTGCTCGTACAGGGCGTGACGGTTGGGCGGGAAGACGGCGTCGCGGGTAGTCATGGGCGTTCCTTGGAAGTGGTTGGAGACGTTGCCACTTTAGGATTTCGCCGGCCGGGGATAAACCGGCGGTTCGCGCAAGCACTGTTTGCGTAGCCCAAACAATGCGAAAGAGCCAAACGGAACCGGGCGGCACAAGGTGCCGCCCGCCGGTTCACGCTGCCCGGATGTCCGCAGTCTCAGCGCACCGGTGTGCGACCGTCGCTCAGCAGTATGTCCATGCGGTTGGCCAGCCGCCGTTGGTACTTCTTGTAGCTGCGGTACAACTGCCAGCGCATCGCGATCAGGATCAGGATGGCGCCGATGAAGGCGACGTAAGGCAGCGACAGTCCGCCCACGCGCAGGCCGCCTTCGCTGCCCACCGCGCTGGTGCAGACCACCACGGCCGCGGCCACGCCGGTGTAGTGCATGCCGCATACCGCGATGGCCATCAGGCCCGCCGCCAGGATGCGTTGCCATTCGCGCTGTACGTTGAAGGCCAGCCAGACCGCCGCCGTGGCGGCCAGGACCGCGATGACGACCGACAGCACGACCAATCCGACATTCCATTGGAAGAATGCCGGCATGCGCATGGCGCTGACGCCGATGTAGTGCATGGCCGCCACCGCCAGGCCAGCCAGCAGGCCCGCCACCGCACAGCGGAACAGCGAGAACGGCCGTCGGCCGACATACCAGAACGCCACGCCGGAGAATGCGATGGCGACCAGGGCACTGAATAGCGTCGGGATCAGCGCGTATTCCACGTCGAAGGGCAGGTTCTGGGCCTGCATGCCGATGAAGTGCATGCCCCAGATGCCGATGCCGCCCATGGAAAGGGCGCCGATCACGGCGTAGCCGTGCCAGGATTCGCCTTCGCGCACGCTGTCGCGGATGTGGGCGGCGGCGCTCAGGGCGACGTAGGAACCAAGCAGCGCGATCACGAAAGACAGCAGCAGCAGGCCGTCTTGGAACGAAAGGGGGACAATGTCACCGGGTTTCATGGGGGCTCCGGATTAAACGAGATATCCGCTTGAACCGAGCGCTTTGTTAATGACTGCGATCGATGAAAGCTACGGAAGACTGGGGAGGCCGGATGGACGGAAAAGCGGTTGTTTCAGGTGCTTGCCTAGTCTTATCTATTAACATTTATTTGGCATTAGGGTTTTCACTGATCTTCATGCTAATGCGACAAAAGCAATGAAATGGATATTCGATAATCAACGATTATTTCAATGGCGCACCATGGATGAATAATGCCGCTGGCTGTTGTCCGGCGGCATTATCGGTATGCCCCGGTCAAAGGTGCCGGCGCAACGGCCACGCGATGTCTTCGCGCCCGCCGGGCCAGCGCAGGTCCGTGTGGAACTGCTCCAGCCGGCCGCTCGGGGACCATGCGGGGAATCGCCATGTCCGATCTCCAGATCGCAGGAAACGGCGGATTCCGCGACCCTTTGAGGGATGCGTAGTCGACCACGCCGATGACTGGCACGCCGGCGCGACGGAACTGCAGCCTATCGTGGTGTTCTTCGACCACTTCCGGTCCGTGTTTCCGTCGGCAGCCAGGGCCGGGACCGTCGCCAATGCCGAAATCAGGACCGTCGCCCAGCGCAATTCCCCATCTGGATGAGGCTCGCCCGCGTTCTTCCGCACGTATTGCACGTTCACGTTCCCGGGGGGCCGCGACGGCCGCCAATGGGCGCGCCCGCGAGGTCCGTCGCATTCTCCGGCCTGGGTCCTGCCGCCGGACTGCCTGCCGGTCGGGGAGTCTTCGCAGCTAGTAAACACGCTGGCGCGCCATTTCGGCGGTGTCCATTTGGCGCGTTGCGCCTGGAGTCCGGGTGGCCGAACCTTTTGTCCACTTTCCCGCGGCCCAAGGTAATCGACCTGGCCATCCGAGCGGGTTTGGCCTTGCATCCGGGCAGATGAAAACAGTGCAAGTATTCACTGACATATAACCCGAGGCTTTAAGGTCTCCGCGTTCGCATCGCCTCCGCTGCTTTTTTCCAGGAAAAATCCACACACCGAAATGCATTAACTATTCGTTAAATATTTGGAAGTACAGTCGAAGCCGGCGGTCAGAACGGGCTCTCCCGGACTGCTGGCGCCGCCATGTGAATGCGGCGGATCAGCCATTGTCGATGTGCTATTGAAATAGGCGAAACATGAGTCTGGCAGCGATGAAAGTGAGGTCCCGCCTCGCGATCGGTTTTCTTTCTCTGATCCTGGCGCTGGTCGCGCTGGGAGGTATTTCGTTGTATGCCATGAGGGCGTTGGATCGAGCGATCTACGACATCGTCGCGGTGAACAGCCAGCAGTTGCAGTTGGCGTTCACGATGCGCGATACGGTCCAGGACCGCGCGATCGCGGTGCGCAACGTGGCCTTGCTGACCGACCCGCAGGCGGTCGCGGAAGAGATCGCGCGGGCGGACCGCTCGTCCAAGGCGTATTTCGCAGCCGCCGAGCGGCTGGACAAGATGTTCACCGCGGACCCCTCCACCTCGGAGGAAGAGTTCCGGCTGATCCGGGATGCCAGGCAGGCGCGGGTCGCCGCCGAGCCGATCTATGCGCGCGCCATGGAGGCCGGCCGCCAGAACGATCCGGCCGAGGCCGCGAGAATCCTGCGGGAAGAGCTGAGAGCCAAGCAGAGTGCCTGGATGAGCAGCCTTTCCGCATTGGCCGAACTGGAGTCGAAACTCAGCACCGAGGCGGCGGATCAGGCCTTGGCGACGGCGCAGGCCCTGCGGTCCGGTATCGTGGCGATCATGGTCATCGGCTTGCTGCTCGGCGTGGCCGCCGCGGTCCTGATCACCCGCGGCATTCTCAGGCAGTTGGGCGGCGAGCCCGCCGACGCGCAGCGGCTGGCGGGCGCCATCGCGTCCGGCGACCTGACCACCGCGTTGACGCTGGACCCGCGCGACACCTCCAGCCTGATGTACTCGCTGGAGGCGATGCGGGGGCAGCTTGCTTCCACGGTCGGCACGATCATCTCCGCCGCCGAGTCCATTTCAACCGCGGCCGCGCAGATTGCCGAGGGCAATGCCGATCTGTCGCAACGCACGGAAGAGCAGGCGGCCTCGCTGGAAGAGACCGCCGCCAGCATCGAGGAATTGACCTCCACGGTGCGCATGAACCAGGACAACGCCGCCGGCGGCAGCGAACTGGCGTTGGACTGCTCCAACCTGACCGCGCAGGCGGGACAGGTGGTCAAGCAGGTCGTGGACTCGATGGCTTCCATCTCTTCCGACGCCGGGCGCGTGGGCGAGATCGTTGCTGTTATCGATAGCATTGCCTTCCAGACCAACATCCTGGCCCTGAACGCGGCCGTGGAAGCCGCCCGGGCGGGCGAGCAGGGACGTGGATTCGCCGTCGTGGCCACGGAGGTCCGCGCGCTGGCCCAGCGCAGCGCCGTCGCCGCCAAGGAGATCAAAGGCCTGGTCGAGAACTCCAAGGAGGCCGTGCGGGGCGGCACCGCGCTGGTGGCCAACGCGGGCGGCCGGATGGACGAGGTGCTGTCCGCGGTGGCCAAGCTGAAAGAGGTCACCGTCGAGATCGCCACGGCATCGCGGGAGCAGACCAGTGGCATCGAACAGGTCAACGTGGCGGTCTCGCAGATGGACGCGATGACACAGCAGAATGCGGCGCTGGTCGAAGAGTCGGCGGCGGCGGCCAGTGCGATGTCGACGCAGGCGCGCGAGCTTCTGCGGGCGGTTGCGGCCTTCAAGACCGCGCGCCACGCCGCATCGGCTTCCGTGCCCCAGGCAGGCCGGTACGATCGCCTGGCGCTGGCTGGCCCCAGCCTCTGAGGCGGGCGCGATGACGGCGGCATACCGCGCTGGCGAAGGGGGGCGATCGAGTGTCGCCCTGCCGCCACGCCCGGCTATTCGGCTCAAACCGCTGCGGATATCATCTGCGGCGCAGACATGCGGCCGGTGGCCGGCAACGCGCTTGCAAAAAGCCTCGGGCGCTCTCACGTGTCGCTGGAAACGCTTCTGGCGCTGATGGATGCCGCACGGATGCGGCTTCTGGAACTGAAGAAGCCTTGATGCCGGCGAGATCGAGCCTGTCGCCATGATGACGCCGGAACGTATCGCGTGAATCGATGGTGCGCCCGGTGTGCGAAGCCTGGGCGCGATTGAGGGGAGTTCTGACTCAGATGCGAATCCTGTTGGTCGAGGATGACGCCATGTTTGCCGACGCATTGACGCTCGCGCTCGAAGAATTGGATTTCACGGTCACGCTGGTTCAGGCGGTGGAGGCCGCCAAGGTGTTGCTGCTTGGACACGCGTTCTCGACGGTGTTGCTGGATATCGGCCTGCGGGGCGGGTCTGGGCTGGACGTGCTGCGGTTTCTGCGCGCGCGCAATGATGATGTGCCCGTCATCGTCATTACCGCGCGGGACTCGCTGAGCGATCGCATCAGGGGCCTGGACGTCGGCGCCGACGATTATGTGATCAAGCCGTTCGAGCCCACCGAACTGTTCGCCAGGATCCGTGCGCTGCTGCGCCGCAGCGGCGTGGCGGGTCCGCAGGTGCTGGTCTGGCGGCATATCAGGCTCGACCTGAGGCGCCGCGCGCTGTCCGTGCATGGCAGCGAAGTGCATCTTTCCGAGCAGGAGTTCCGGACGCTGGCGATCCTGCTGCGGCATCCGAACCGGCTGGTGTCGCGGGAAGAACTGCGTTCCAAGATATACGGCGACGGGTATGACGGCGAGAGCAACACCATCGCCGTGTTCATCCACTCGCTTAGAAAGAAGCTGGGCGGCGATGCGATAGAGAACGTGCATGGGCAAGGCTATCGCATGCGCAAAAAGCGTATCTGATCATGTGGCTCGCGAAATCGCTTCGGGCCAGGGTCCTGCTGGGAATACTGACGGTCTTGATGATTTCATGGCTGCTGCAATTCAGCCTGTACTGGGAAAGCGTGACCCGTGAACAGTCGGGCGTGCGCGACCACGGCTTGCGCTCGGTGGTCGGCAGCCTGGCCTTCTTTCTCGAGTTCGTGCCGGCCATGCAGGAAATCGGCAGCAAGCGTCCCGCGCCGGATTTCCTGCTGCACCAGGCGGGCAGCTATGCCGAGTTCCAGATATGGGATCTGTTCGCCGGCAGGCTGGTGCTTGCCTCGCGCGCCGCGCCGAAAGGGCGGCTGTCACCCGCCGATATCGCGGGCTTCGCGACCGTCCAGGTCGATGGCGAGCTGTGGCGCGTGTACTCGGGGCTGGACCCTTCGGCGCGCTTCGAGATCGTCGCCGGCACGCCGGTTCAACAGTTCAACGAGCAGCTCACCAAGCGGTTCCGGCTCGGCGCGCTGGTCACGCTGCTGATGTTCATGGGCATCGGCGGGGTCACGGTATTGGTCGTGCGGCGGTCGCTGCGCACCCTGTCGCATATCGGCGCGGACATTTCCATGCGGGGCGCGGGCGATCATTCCGACCTGGACGAAAGCCGCGTGCCCAAGGAAATCAAGCCGCTGATACGTGCCATCAACGCCCGGCAGCGCAAGGTGTGCGCGTTGATGATGAACGAACGGCGTTTCATCGGCGATGCGGCCCATGAGCTGCGCACGCCACTGGCGGTGTTGGCTGTCTATGCCGACACGGCCTACCGCACGCACGATCACGAGAAGACGAAACTGCTGCTGAAGAAGATTTCAGACACCACCCGGCGCAGTTCCCGCATCGTCGAGCAGTTGCTGGATCTGGCGCGCATGGAAGGCGACCAGAGCGAGGTCAGGTTCAGCCTGGTGGATCTTTCCGCGGTGATCGATCTGGTGGTGAGCGACATGCAGTCCGCTTTCGATGAGCGGGACCAGCGCGTGATCGTCGATGCGCGGCCGTGCTGCGTGCATGGGCAGATCGATGCGCTGGGCACCCTGGTGCGCAACCTCGTGGACAACGCGGGCCGCTACAGCGGGATGGGCAGCACGATCAATGTGCGCATCGCGCAGACAGGCGGCGCCGTGGTCCTGACGGTGAACGACAATGGTCCCGGTATCGATCCGCGGGAGCGAGAGCGGATTTTCGATCCCTTCTACCGCGTGCCTGGCGCCGGCAGCCATGGCAGCGGCATCGGCCTGGCATTGGTGTGGCGCATCGCCCGCCATCACCGGGCCACGGTGACGGTAGTTGAGGGATTCGGCGGCCGTGGCGTACGGTTCGACGTCACGTTCCCTACATTGACCGTGCCGTAGCGCCGCGCTGTGTTCTGTCCAATGCCTCCTCGCTGGCTTCATGTCGAGAACGCCTTCCGTATCGTTGCCCTTCGCCGTGCTGGAGCAGGCCCGCGGCAAGGGGCTGGCGACTCGGGCGCCTGATCCTGGCTGGCCTGCGCGGCCGACCGCTTTGCCACGGCAAGCGCCGCGCTGGTTTGCAGCGCCTGCACGCAGGCTTGAACCGCCGGGTGATCCCGCTCGCCCTTTCGGATTGCCAGCAGGATTCTGCGCTGTATCTCCGGCCGCATCTTGATGGCCCTCACGCCGGGCAGCGGTCTCACCATCCGCATGCCCGACGCGATCGACACCGAGCATCCCGACGCCACCATCGCCGCGACCATCTCGAACCCCGTGCAGTGCGCATTGATCCGTGGCGCGAATCCGGCTCTACGGCATAGATTCCCGATGAATTCCCCGAACGAGCTGTAGGTCGAATCCAGCGCCCAGGATTCATCCCGCAGATCCGCCACGCGCAGGAAGGGGCGTTGCGCCAGCGGATGTCCCGCCGGCACCAGGATATGCATCGCATCCTGCGCCAATGGCAGCAGTTCGTAGGCATCGTGCCGGCCGCTGGGATCGGCCGCCAGGTCGTCGATGATCGCCACGTCGGTGTGCCAGGCCCCCAGCGCCGAGAGACCTTCCTGCGGCTCCATTTCCTGCACGACCACGTTCAGGCGCGGATGCTCCAGCTTCAACGCCTGCACCGCATGGGCCAGCACGGCCACGGCCACCGACGGAAACGCCGCCACGCGCAGTTCGCCCGCGACGTCGTCGCGCAATTGCGCCAGTTCGGAGCGCGCCTCGTCCACGATGCCCATGATGCGTTCGGCATGGCGCACCAGGGCCTCGCCGGCGGGCGTCAACGCCACGCCGCGTCCACGGCGCTCGGTCAGCGCCGTATCCAGTTCCCGTTCGAACTGCGCGATCTGCTGGGAGATGGCCGATGGACTCAGGTGCAGCGATTCCGCCGCCGCGGCCATCGTGCCGCAGCGCGCCAGTTCGCGCAGGGTAAGCAAGCGGTTCAGATCCATGTCCGCAAATTTATGCAATCCAACAGTTTGGCTAACTAATATCGTTAATTTAAATCAGTGGACATGACGATAAGCCATTCCTACCATGAGCGTATAGGCCCGGCCGCGGCGGCGGCAGGCATTTTCGACGCATCAGGAAGGAAGCAATGCCATGGCAGTCAGCGTGTTCGACTTGTTCAAGATCGGGATCGGTCCGTCCAGTTCGCACACGGTCGGACCGATGCGCGCCGCCCGGCTGTTCACGCGCGCGCTGGATACCCACGGCGAAATGCCCGCCGTCGTCCGGGTGCGCGTCTCGCTGCACGGCTCGCTGGGCGCCACGGGCAAGGGCCATGGCAGCGATACCGCCGTGCTGCTGGGCCTGGCCGGGCACGGCCCGGACACGGTAGACGTCGAACGGATTCCCGCCCTGCTGCAAGCCATCCGCGGCACGCGGTCGATTCGCCTGGGCGATACCCACGCGATCGGGTTCGAGGAGAAGCGCGACCTGCTGTTCTACCGCAAGGCCTTGCCCTTCCACGCCAACGGCATGCGTTTCGAAGCTTTCGACGCCAACGGGACGTTGCTGCGCGAGGCCGTCTATTACTCGGTGGGCGGCGGCTTCGTCGTCAGCGATGCGGTGGCCGCCGATGGCCAGAGGCAGAAGATCATCGCGCCCGACGTCACGGTGTTGCCCCTGGCGTTCCGCAACGGCGACGAGCTGCTGCGGCTGACGCGCCTGCATGGCCTGAGCATCGCTGGCCTGATGCGCCGCAACGAGCAGCACTGGCGCAGCGATGACGAGATCGACTCCGGCCTGCTGAATATCTGGCGCGTGATGCAGGCCTGTGTGCAGCGCGGCAGCAAGACGCAGGGGGTGCTGCCGGGCGGCTTCAAGGTGAGGCGCCGGGCGGCCGACCTGGCCCAGCGGCTGGGGGCGTTCTCGCCGCACCCCGACGATCCGCTGCGCGTGCTCGATTGGGTGAATCTGTGGGCGATGGCGGTGAACGAAGAGAACGCCGCGGGCGGCCGCGTGGTGACGGCGCCCACCAACGGCGCGGCCGGCATCATCCCCGCCGTGCTGCATTACTACACGCACGCCATCGCGCATGCCAATGAACAAGGCGTCGTCGACTTCCTGCTGACGGCGGGCGCCATCGGCATCCTGTACAAGGAGAACGCGTCGATCAGCGGCGCGGAGGTCGGTTGCCAGGGCGAGGTCGGCGTGGCCTGTTCGATGGCGGCTGCCGCGCTGTGCGCCGTGCTGGGCGGTACGCCGGCCCAGGCCGAGAACGCGGCCGAGATCGGCATGGAGCACCACCTGGGCCTGACGTGCGATCCCGTGGGCGGCCTGGTGCAGATCCCATGCATCGAGCGCAATGCCATCGCGTCGGTGAAGGCGATCAATGCCGCGCGCATGGCGCTGCATGGCGACGGCTCGCATCACGTCAGCCTGGACAAGGTCATCAAGACCATGCGCGAGACGGGCGCGGACATGCTGACCAAGTACAAGGAAACGGCGCGTGGCGGCTTGGCGGTGAACATCGTCGAGTGCTGATCCGCGTCCCCCGCCGTGCTGAGTGCGATGGCAACGGCTGTCAGTGAGCGGGACGGGCGTGGGCAGGCTCTCCACCGCCTAGGTGTGAAGTGTCAAGAGGTTGTCCATCTTCCGCGATAGTTCGCAAGATTGTGGCGGTTGGAGACACCGCTGGCCCGAAGCGCCCATCGGCTGAACACGCGCCCCTTCCGGGCTTAAGTAATTTGCAGGCCGGCCGTAGTTGCTGAAAAGTTCGTGCCCGTCGGATCAACGGCGCGGATGGCCGGTCAACGCAATCGGAAGGGAGTCACACATGGCGTCGGACTTGTCGATCAAGAAGAACGCATTCAATTCGACGGCACAGTCTTCCGGCAGGGATGCGGACGCCGGCAAGGCGATTGCCTCGTCCGCGTCCCAAGGCGACCAGGACGACGAGCCGCAGCAGTTGTCCTCGCGTGTCACGCTCAGCGACGACGCGTTGAAGAGGATGTTCGATGACAGCCAGGCGGTATCCCGCATGGCCACCGAGACGGTGGCGTCCAAGAAGAACCTGGCCCGCGCGCGCATCGAAGAGATCAGGAAGCGCATCGCCATGCTCAAGAAAATGCTGGCGATGATGGGACCGGCCGCGGCCAAGAGCGTGCTGCGCGAGATCCGCCAGCTGGCCGGCCAGTTGGCGGCGGCGGCGGAAACGCTGAAGGAAGGCTCGGGCGGCATGCCCTCGTCGGCAACGGGCGTGGGCATGATGCCCGCGTCCTTGGCAACGGCGGCGTCAACGCCGGGTGGCGAAGCGGCGGCGGACGCGGCGCAGGCCAGCGCGGGCGGCGGCGAGCAGGCGGATGCCCCGGGCGGCGCACCGGGCCAGGGCGCGCAGGCGGCTGCGGCCTATGCGAAAGTCAGTGCGGAAACGGGCGCGACGCCCGACCCGGCCGCGCAGCAGGCGTCCGGCACGGACGATGCCGAGGGCGCCGGGAGTGCCGCCGCCAGCGCGCAGGCGTCCGAGAAATCCGGGGCTGGCGCCGCGGACGAGGACGTTGTCCCGGCCGGCGCCACGGACGCCGCAAGCCTGCAGCGGGCGCAAGCCCGCCAGCGCGAGGAAGATGCCAGGACGCTGCGCGAAGTGCTCCGTGATCTGAAGGCGCTGCTGTCCCTGGCCAGGCTGATGACCGAGCGCGGCGACGAAGAGGCGCGCAAGGATGCGGCGGCCTCCGAGGCAATGATCGAGGACGCGGCCAGGTCGACGGAAGCGATCGCCATGGGCGGTGTTGGCCTCATTGGGTGATACGGTCCCCTGATGTGCCCGGCTTCTTCACGTGCCGGTTCAGTTCGCCTTGAATCCCGTCGCCTTCACCACTTCCGACCAGCGCTTCGTTTCCTGGTCCATCAACTGGCGCATCGCGGCGCGGTCGCTGCTCACCACGACGAAGCCGGCTTCATTCAGCAGGCGCGCGGCGGCGGGTTCGCGCAGGGCCGCCGCGCTGTCCGCCTGCAGCCTGTCCAATACCGCGGCAGGGGTGCCGGCGGGCGCCAGCAACGCGAACCAGGCGCCGAAATTGACGGCGGGCAGGCCCTTCTCGGCAAAAGTCGGCACATCGGACAAGGCGCTGGAGCGGCGCGAGCCCGTGGTGGCCAGCGCGCGCATCTTGCCGCCCTGGATCTGCGAGGCGGCCAGGGCCGTCGTGACGAAGGCCGCCTGCACGGTGCCGGAACCCACCGCCGTCATCGCGTCGCCCGTCGAGCGGTAGTGCACGGGTTCGATGCGCAGCCCCGCCTCGCGCGCGAACAGTTCCGCGCCGAAGTGCCCTGGCGTGCCCGCGCCGAAGGTGGCGAAGTTGATGCGGTCGCTGGCCTTCTTGCCCGCCGCCACGAAGCCGGCCAGGTCGGTATACGGGGCGTTGGCCGGCACCACCAGCACGAAGTCGGCGCGCACCACTTCCGAGATGGGCGCGAAGTCGCGTTCGGGCTGGTAATTGAGATTGGCATAGGTGGCCGGGGCGATGCTGATGGAGCCGACCTCGCCCAGCAGCAGCGTCTGGCCATCGGCGGGGGCGCGCGCCACGGCCTGCGCGGCGATTTGCCCGCCCGCGCCCACCTTGTTCTCGACCACGACGCTTTCACCCAGGCGCGTGCCCAGGTGCTGCGCCAGCGTGCGGGCCACGATGTCCGGGCCGGTGCCCGGCGGGAAGCCCACGTTCAAACGCACGGGGCCTTGCGGATAGGACGCGGCGCCCGCCACCAGCGGCAGGCACAACGACACGGATGAAATCAGGCCGCCCAGCAGGCGGCGCAGCGATGCGGACATGGTTGTCTCCTCGAACGTTCATCGTTCTTGTTGGTGAGTGTGGGGGGCATGCGTGGCCGGGGCGGTCAGCCCAGGCGGAAGAACACCAGTTCGACGCGGTCGGGATAGCGCGCGCCGGTGCCCACGAACAGGCTGTCGTTCAGCCATGCCAGGCTGGGCTCGGCCGTTTCGAAGCGCGGATAGCTGCGGAAATAGATGCGCGCGGGATCCACCGGCTGGCCGCTGGCCAGCCGGGCGATGTCCTCGGCCGAGCCGGTGCGGATGCCCGTGTTCTCGACGTACACCCGGTGGCCTTCATCGGTTTCGATGAGGTAGCGCGCATGGATGTCGGTGAAGGTGGCGCTGCGGATCAGCTGGAAGTCCGCGCCGCCCGGCAGGATGCGGCCGCGCAGCCGCGCGCCTTGCACGGTGCCGCCCGTGATGGGAATCAGGCGGCGCCTGCCCTGTGGCGTGTCGCCCACTTCCTGAGGGGGATCGACCTGCACCACCACGGTGGCCAGGTGTTCCAGGGCAGGCGTCGGGCCGGCGTAGACGAAACCGTCCGCTTGGTTTGGCGCGCTCATTTGCGCTGCTCCCGGCTGGCCCGCAGCGCGGCGGGATCGAAGCCCGCCAGGCGCTTGTAGCGCAGCGAGACGGCCTGCAGCTCTTCCTGGCCGATCACGTCGGTGACGTGCGCGTAGCCGTGCGGCGCGCGCTCCTCGGCCAGTTGCATCACCTGCTCGGGACCGTTCAGGCGGTTGCGCAGCACGATGCCCGCGGTGGGCGGCAGGCGCAGCGCCTCGTACTCCAGCAGGGCGGTTTCCAGGGAGCGCAGTACGCCGGATTGCGCCTGCGCCAGGCAATCGGCCAGGCAGCGCGCGTCCAGGATGGCCTGCGCCGAACCGTTCGAGCCGATGGGGTACATGGGATGCGCGGCATCGCCCAGCAAGGTCAGGCGGCCGTTGGTCCAGCGCGGCAGCGGGTCGCGGTCGACCAGCGGGAATTCGTAGATGGCCTCGGCGCCCGCGATGACGGCGGGGATGTCGATCCAGCTCCAGCGCCAGTCGGCGAAACGGTCGGCGAACACCGACTTGTCGACACGGCGATTCCAGTCCGTGGCGGGCAAGGTGCCGTCGGGGACGGCCAGTTCGGCGATCCAGTTGATGCGCGAGCGGCCGGCCCGGCGCAGCGGCTCCGAGATGGGATAGCAGACGAATTTCTGGTCCTGATGGCCCGCCATGAACATGGTGCGGCCGTCCAGGTACGGTTCGGCTTCGGTGACGGCGCGCCACAGCATGCGGCCCGAGAAGCGGAACGCGTCGCCTGCGGGATGCATCTGCCGGCGCAGGGCCGAGTGGATGCCGTCGGCGCCGATCACCGCGTCCGCGCGAACCTCTTGCGTGGCCAGGCCGTCGCGCTGGCGCAGCACGGCGACGGCCTGGCCGCCTTCGTTGCGCGCGCTCTCCAGCGGCGTGCCGGTGACCAGGGCCTGCGGTCCCAGGCGCTCGATCACGGCCTCGGCCAGCAGCATCTGGAACTCGCCGCGATGCACGGAGTACTGCGGCACCGGATAGCCCGCGGCCAGGCCGCGCGGTTCCTGCCAGATGGCCTGGCCGTGCTTGTTGTAGTAGTGCAGCGCGGTGGTTTCGATGGCGCGTTCGCGCACGGCGTCGGCCAGGCCGAGCTGTTCGAGTTCGTCGACCGCGTGCGGCAGCAGGTTGATGCCCACGCCCAATGGCCGCAGTTCCTGGGCACTTTCGTAGAGGCGGCAGGCGATGCCGCGTTGGTGCAGCATCAGTGCGAGCGTGAGCCCGCCGATGCCTGCACCCGCAATGGCGATGTGCATGTGTCTTCTCCAGTCCCGATCCGGGATCGGGGCATATTCTATTTGTTATGCATCATAACTAAATGGCGGCGTCCGGATGGTGGGGGTTTACCCGCGAATCACTGGCGTGCCGAAGGCTTCCGGGTTAGGGTAGGCGCCTGTTTTCCACGACGTTCCCATGGCCGGTACTCCTTCCCTGCAGGCTCGCCGCCCCGCCGCGCGCGGCGAGCATTTCGAACCGCACGTGCCCGGCGTGCGCTACGGCGCGCTGGACGACCTGGTGGGCTACGCCATCCGCCGGGCGCAGATATCCATCTACGAAGACTTCCTCGCGGCGCTGGAGCCGTGGGACATCACTCCCCAGCGCTTTTCCGCGCTGACGCTGGTCGTCGAGAACGAGGGGATGAAGCTGACCGAGGTCGCGCGCGCCCTGGGCATCGCACGATCGGGAGCGGTGCAGATCGTGGACCAGTTGCAGGCGCTGGGGTATGTCGAGCGGCGCGATACCGAGTCAGACAGGCGCGCCTATGCCCTGCGGGCAACGCCGGCGGGCCAGCTCGCGCTGGCCGAGATCACGCAGGCGGTGCGGGCGCACGACCAGCGGGTCAGCGCCAGGCTGACGGCCGCGCAACGGCGGCAGCTGATCGAATTGCTCGGCAAGCTGGGATAGGCGGGCGGCGGGCCCTTCTCTGCGGCAGCCCGCACGCCTGGCCTGCCGTCCGATTCCCCGGCTGTGCGAGGCTCCTTGATGTCAACAGGCCCTAGCCCAGGCACAGATAATCGGTCAGCTTGTCCAGCATCCGGTCGCAGGCTTCGATCTGCGAGATCTCCACGTACTCATCGGCCTTGTGCGCCACCTCGATGCTGCCCGGTCCGCACACCAGCACGGCCGTCTCGTTCCATTGCTGGTGGAACAGGCCGCCTTCCGTGCCGAACGCCACCTTGGTCAGCTCGGTGTCCGGCGGCAGCAGAGAGGCCAGCAGCCGCACCGCCGGGGCGTCCGCCGGGGTGGTCAATCCGGGATAGGCATTGACCTGCTCGACGGTGGGCGGCTGCGCGCGGTCGTCGCGCATGCGCGACCGGGTGCGTTCGAGGATGCGGTCCAGGATCTCGTTGGGATCGTCCCCCGACACGTTGCGGATCTCGAAGCTCACTTCGCAGTCGGCGGGGACGATGTTCAGCGCCTTGCCGCCGCGGATCGTGCCGGCATGCACGGTGGTGTAGGGCACCGCATAACCGTCTTCGCGCGCGCCCTGCTCCGCCAGGTCCTGCTGCACGTCGCGCAACGCCTCGATCAGGTCGGCGGCCGTGTGGATGGCATTGACGAACCGCGGCGCCAGGCCAGAATGGCCGGCCTGCCCGCAGCACAGCGCACGGTACGCCGCCTTGCCCTTGTGGCCCGTGCCGATCTTCATCAGCGTGGGTTCGCCGACCAGGCACAGCATGGGCGCGGGCCGCATGTCGCGCAGTGCGCGGATCAGGTGCCGCACGCCCACGCAGCCGATCTCTTCGTCGAACGACAACGCCAGTTGCAGCGGCCGTTTCAGCGGCTTGCCGGCGGCGGCGATCATGGCCGTGACCGCGCAGGCCACGAAGCCTTTCATGTCCGCGCTGCCGCGTCCGTAGAGGCGGCCCTCGCGTTCCGTGGGAGCGAAGGGCGGCGAGCTCCAGGGCTGGCCCTCGACGGGCACGACGTCGGTATGGCCCGACAGCATGATCCCAGGCACGTCCCGCGGCCCGACCGTGGCGAACAGGTTGCAGCGCGAGGCGTCCTGCGGATCGGGCACCCGCATGGACTCGATGCCGGCCTCGCCCAGCAGGCCCTGCACGCGGGCCATCAGCTCGGCGTTGGGCGTGAGCGTGACCGACGGAAAGGCGATCAGTTCGCGCAGCAGATCCAGGCTGCTGGAGGGCGCGGGATGGGACATGGAGTGGCTCCTTTTCGTGTTGGCAGGCCCTAAGGCGGCGAGCCTTCCGCCCCGCCGGACATGTACGGATCGAAGAAGCTCGCCGCGCTCATGCCGGGGATGTATTGATCGGAGATATAGGCCCGGCAGCGCTGCATGAACACCTGGGCCAGCCGGGAGGGCTTCATGGGCTTGTAGGTGGCCAGGCCCAGCAGCATGGGACGATGCTCGCCCGCCAGGCGCAGGCGCACGAAGCGCTTGCCGTCCAGCGACTGGGTGGATTTGGGCCGCACGTTGAACAGGGCGTAGCCGATGCCGTTCGCCACCATGGAACGCACCACGTCTTCCGAACGGGAACGCGCCACGATGTTGGGTTCGACCCCCGCCTTGGCGTAGATCGACATGAAGTACTCGCGGCTCATGGGCAGGTCCAGCAGCACCATGGGCTGCGGCGCCAGTTCGTCCAGCGTGACCGCCAACTGCTGCGCCAGCGGATGCAGTTCGCTGACCAGCACGTGCGGCGGCAGGTGCGCAAGCCGCTCGAACTCGATCTCCTCGCCCAGTTGCAGGTCGTACGTCAGCGCGACGTCGATCTCCAGGGTGTGCAGCTTGTCGATCAGTTCCTGCTGGTCGCCCTCGATCATGTGCAGTTCGACCTTCTCGAACGCGCGCGAGAAGCCGAAGATGACTTCCGAGGCGATCATCGCGGCCAGCGGCTGGAAGCAGCCCACGCGCAGCACGCCCTGGATGGTGTCGCTGGAAACCGAGGCGATCTCGTACAGGCGCGAGGCGCGTTCCAGCACGTCCTCGCATTCCTGCATGACCTGGGTGCCCAGGGGCGTGAGCGCCAGGCCCTTGGAGGGATGGCGCACGAACAGCTGCACGCCCAGCTCGGTCTCGATGTGGGCGATGGCGGCGGAAATGGACGGGGGCGAGATGTGGATCTGCGCGGAGGCCGACGCGATGCTGCCGTGCTTGGCAGTGGCGACGAAGTACTCCATCTGGCGTAGCGAAATGCGATTGAGCATGGTCCGATGAAAGGAAGCAGGATCGGCTGGACCGCGGACCGGCGCGGCGCTGTCAGCGGTGGGCTGGACAAACCGCGGTTCGATCCGCCAGGCACGATCCCGCAGTGTATTCACTATGCCCATGTAACGGCGCAAGGCGTTCGACGGAGGCGCTCAACGGGGGATTCGCGACGGGCTCAGAGGTTGCCCGGCACGCCGAAACTGGGTGCCGCGCGAGGATCGCGGGCGCGGGTGATGTAGGCCTCGACCTGGGGCTCGTAGACCTTCCAGACTTCGTACAGCGCCTCGACGGGGTTGTGCTCGACCCAGTCCAGGCGCAAGTCCACGATGGGCCAATCCAGCGCGCCATGCACCAGCAGGCCGGCCGAGTGCACCGGCCCTTCCTCGCCGCCCGCGGCCTGGCCGGCCAGCAGGGCCTGCATCAGGCGCTCGGCCAACGGGCCTTGCGCCTCTTCGAAAGCGGCCAGCATGGCGGCGGGCACGTCCAGCGACGCCAGCATGTTGCCGGCGCAGGCCGCGTGGGTGCCGGCGGCGCTGGCCAGCGTGCCCAGGGCGCTGGCGCCGGTGAACAGGGCGGGCGGATGGACGGCGTCGATCGCCATCAACTGCCGATAGTCGATGAACGGACGCTGTTGCAGTTGCGCCAGCGCCTGCTCGGGCGTGTGGCCGGCCGCCAAGAGATCCAGCGCCAGCGGCCCCAGGGCGGGATCCGTGATGTTCTGGCTGACCGCAGCGCCCACGCCCGCGCGGGCGCGGATGCAGCGCGAGGCGACGGCCGGCGACGAGGACGAGACGGCGGCGCCGAACTGTCCCGACTCGGGGCAGCGGGCAATGATGGAGAAGGTCATGGCGAGGCCTTTGCTTGCGTCAGTCGGGAATGACGGCGGTGGCGTCGATCTCCACCAGCCACTCCGGGCGGGCCAGCGCGGACACCACGATGCCGGTGGACACCGGGTAAACCCCCTTCAGCCAGCGGCCCACCACGCGGTACACCGCCTCGCGGTAGCGCGGGTCGATGATGTAGATGGTGATCTTGCAGATGTCTTGCAGCTCGCCGCCCGCTTCCTTCAGCAGCATGGCGATGTTGGCCATCGCCTGCTCGGCCTGGCCGGCGGCATCGCCGATGCACACGCTCTCGGAGGTGTCCAGGTTCTGGCCGATCTGGCCGCGCAGGAAGACCGTGCTGCCGCGTGCGACGACGGCCTGGCACAGGTCGTTGTCCAGGTTCTGCTCGGGGTAGGTGGCCTTGGTGTTGAACGTGCGGATGCGGGTGTGTTTCATGGTTGCCTGGGAAGAAATTGGGGGGCGGGTGGCCGGGGCGCGCCCACCGTCATGCCTGGCTGCCATCCTCGGCCGAACCCGTGGCGACGCCTATTTGTTTTTTCCGGGGGACTGTCTCGGAATTTCCGAGCGACGGGGCGCTGCGCCCGGCCGGCGGGCTCCTCAGGAAATGCGAGCCATGCCTAAGGAAAAGGCGACTTGGCCCGGCCAGGGCTCTCTCGGATCATCATCGCTCAAGTCGGAAGATCCCGGCGCGTCAACACATCACAAGGGGTTTGCAATGATTCGAAAGCTCGTGTCGGTCGGTATTCTTTCCACTGCGATGCTGGCCAGCTTCGCGCATGCGGAGGATGCGCTGGTCATCAGTACCTGGGGCGGCAGCTTCCGCGACCTGATCGATGAAAACATCGGCAAGGAATTCACCAGGCAGACGGGCGTGCCCGTCAAGTACATCACCGGCGGCACCATCGACCGCCTGAACAAGGCCAAGCTGGCCACCACGCCCGAAAGCGACATCACCTTCACCACCTCGCACATCGGCTGGCTGTACGCCAACGGCAACCTGTTCGAGAAGCTCGACACCGCCAAGCTGCCGAATTACTCGCACCTGGTCGACCGCGCCAAGATCAGCCCCTACCACATCGGCAGCTGGGCCTATGTCTACACCATCGGCTACCGGCCGGACCTGGTGCCGAAGAGCATCAAGTTCGACAGCTGGAACGATCTGTGGAATCCGGCGCTGAAGGGCAAGCTGTCGGCACCCGACTTCGATCCCAGCCACATCATCAACGTGGCGGCCCTGCTGTCGGGTGGCGATGCGGCCACGTGGCAGAAGGGCGAGGAAAAGCTCAAGGCGCTCAAGCCCAATTTCAAGGCCTTCTACACCAATGACGCCAACAGCCAGCAACTGATCGCCACCGGCGAGACGCCCGTGCAGATCCTGCTGTCGATGAACGCCTATTACATGATCGGCCAGGGCGTGCCCATCAAGGTCGTCATGCCCAAGGAAGGCGCGGTGCTGGGGGTGGACACCATGGGCATCATGAAGGGCACGACAAAGGCCGACCTCGCGTACAAGTTCATGAACATCGCGCTGTCCTCCGAGGTGCAGTCGAAGATCGTGGCCTACAAGAAGGCCAGCCCGGTGGTCGACAACGCCAAGGTGTCCGCCGAGGACGCCGCCCTGCCCGGCGTGTTCACCACCAAGGAACAATGGGACAAGCAGGCCATCGTCATCGACGACAAGCTGCGCGCCGAGAAGACCGCCGAATGGCGCAAGTGGTTCACCGAAAACATCATGAACTGATTGCCGGCGAATCGCCGAGGCGCCGGCTTCCCGCCCGCGGGAGGCCGGCGTTCCCTTTAGCTTCAAACGACGGAACATCATGGACGCGCGCTCCAGGCTGAGAGGATGGCTGGTCTCGCCAGCAAGTTTCATTGCGCTGTGCATCTGCGTGGCGATGGTCACGGTGCTGCAGTACAGCGTCCGGGCCTTCATTCCCGGGTCGCTGGAGGTGGGCGGCTTCACGCTGGCGAACTTCACGGGGCTGGACAAGCCCATCTACGTGAACGCGTTCGCCAACACGCTGCTGCTGAGCATCGAGACGACGATCTTCTCGCTGCTGCTGGCGTATCCGCTGGCATACGCGCTGGTGCGGGTGCGCAACCGCTTCCTGAAGTCGTTCATCCTGATCGTGTCGATCACGCCGCTGTTCCTGGGCGAGATCGTGCGCACCTACTCGTGGATCATCGTGCTGGGCAGCAACGGTTTCATCAACACGGTGCTGCGCGGGCTGGGCGTGATCGAGTGGCCGCTGAACCTGATGTTCACGCACCTGGGCGTGCTGGTGGCGCTGGTGCACGTGACCATACCCGTGGTGGTGCTGATGCTGGCCACCGCCATCTCGCACATCGACCGCGATTACGAGAAGGCCGCGCAAAGCCTGGGCGCGGGGCCGGTGCGGGTGTTCCTGACGGTGACGCTGCCCCTGTCGATGCCGGGCATCATCGCCAGCATCACCACCTCGTTCGCCTGGACCTTCAGCGCCTTCGCCACGCCGCAGATGATCGGCGGCGGCCGCGTGCCCACGGTGTCCACGCTGGTCTATCAACTGGGCTTCTCGTCCATGAATTTCCCGCTGGCGGCCAGCCTGAGCATGGCGGGCCTGGCGTTGACCGTGGTGTCGCTGGCGCTGCTGGGCCGCGCGACGCGCCGACTGAAGGCCTTGGGAGGCCACTAGCATGAAGATCCGACATTCCCTGCCATTGCCGCTGCGCGTGGGCGGCCCCGCGCTGGTCATCGCCATCATCGCATTCCTGCTGCTGCCGGTGGTGGTGGTGACGCTGGCCTCGTTCAACGAGAAGGCGCTGCTGACGTTCCCGCCGGACAGCTGGTCGCTGCGCTGGTTCGAACGGGTGTTCACCTATTCGGATTTCCAGCAGGGCTTCAAGTCCAGCCTGGTCGTCACGCTGTGGTCGTCGCTGCTGGCGCTGTTCATCGGCACGGCGCTGGCCATCGCCGTCAAGCGCATGGCGTTTCCCGGCAAGGAAACCCTGCAGGCGATCCTGCTGTCGCCGCTGGTGATTCCGCATTTCACGCTGGGGCTGGGCTTGCTGATCCTGGTGGCGCAGTTGGACCTGGCGCGCGGCTATGCCATCGTGATCGTGTGCCACGTCATGCTGGTGCTGCCCTTCGTCATGCGCAGCGTCTACGTGTCGATGGAGAACCTGGACGAGCGGCTGGAGCAGGCCGCGGCCAGCCTGGGAGCCTCGCCGCTGCGCGTGCTGTTCACGGTGACCGTACCGCTGCTGGCGCCGGGGCTGTTCGGCGGCTGGCTGTTCGCCGCCATCATGTCCTTCAGCGAGTTCACCGCGTCGCTGTTCATCACGACGCAGGCGACGCAGACCTTGCCCGTGGCGATGTACAACTACGTGCGCGAGTTCGCGGATCCCACGCTGGCGGCCCTGTCGGTGGTGTACATCGCGGTGACGGCCACCCTGTTGACGGTGGCCAATTACTTCCTGGGGCTGGGCAAGGTGCTCAACATCGAAGAGAACCACTAGGCCTGCCCGGTGCAAGAAGATCGGGACCGGCCATGCGGCGGGTCCCGGTTTTTCCGTCACGACGCAGCCGCTGGCCGCCCGTCCGGCGTTTCAGTATCCGCGTGCCGGGTCCACTTCGTTGGCCGGCGCCTCGCCACGCGAGACGCGCAGGATGTTGTCGGCGATCTGACCCGCGGCCGACGATGGAATGGCCACCGACGCCAGGTGCGGCGTGATCAGCACGTTCTCCATCGTCCACAGCGGATCGTCCGCGGGCAGCGGTTCGCGTTCGAAGACGTCCAGCGTGGCCGCGCCCAGATGGCCTTCCCGCAGCAGTGCCGTCATGGCCGCCTGATCGACCAGCGCGCCGCGCGCCACGTTGACCAGCGAGGCGCCGCGCGGCAGCCGTTGCAGGCGTTCGCGGTCCAGCAGGCCGCGCGTCTGCGGCGTGAGCGGCAGCATGACCACCAGGATGTCGGCCTGGCTCAGCACGGTATCCAGCGTGTCCATGCCCGAGTAGCACCGCACGCCTTCGATGTCGCGCGCACTGCGCGACCAGCCCAGCACCGTCAGCCCCTGGCGTTGCAGCTCGCTGGCCGCGCAGGCGCCCAGTTCGCCCAGGCCCAGCACGGCCACGCGGATGTCCTGGGGCGAGCGCGGATGGCGGTATGCCCACTGTCCGCGCCGCTGTGCCTGCTCGAAATACGGAATGTCGCGCGCGTGGCGCAGGGTGGCGAACAGCACGTAGCCCGCCATCATGCGGGCCATGTCGGGATCGGTCAGGCGCGTGACGGGCACGCCGGCCGGCAGATCCTGGCGTCCGACCAGCGAGTCGACCCCCGCGCCCAGGTTGATGATCAGGCGCAGGTCCGGCATGCCGCCGAAGAAGCCTTCGGGCGGCTTCCAGGCCAGGGCATAGTGAACGCGGGACGGGTCGGTGAGCTCGCTGGAATGCAGAATGTCCAACTGCGGCAATCGGGCCTGCAGGGCCTGCTTCCACGTGGCGTAGTCGTCGAACTCGCTGTAGAAGACCAGCGAGCCCGAGGGGATGTCCGAATCCTGTGTGCGCATTGTCAATCCGCCCCGCGGATCAGCCGCGACATGGCTTCGATGGCCAGTTCATAACCCTCGCCGCCCAGGCCGGCGATGACGCCGTGGGCCGCCTTCGAGATGTAGGAGTGGTGCCGGAAGCTCTCGCGCTTCCAGATGTTGCTCATGTGCACTTCGATGATCCTGCCGGGGAAGGACAGCAGCGCATCCAGGATGGGCACGGACGAGTAGGTCAGCCCGGCGGCGTTGATGATGATGCCCGGCGACTGGCCGCGCGCCTCCTGGATCCAGTCGATCAACTGGCCCTCGTGGTTGGACTGCACGAAGTTCAGCTTCAGGTCCAGGCTGGCGGCCTTCTCTTCGCAGCGCTGCTTCAACGCGGGAAAGCTCTGCGTGCCGTAGACCTGGTTGGCGTCCAGGCCGTACAGGTTGGCGTTGGGGCCGTTGAGGAACCAGAGCGTGGGTCGATCAGAGGAAGCGGTCATGGTCGGGAACCTCAGACGTGGGGAATGGTGGACTGCAGGGCGGGCAGGGCCTGGATGGACGCGTTCCATCGCGCGGCCTGTGGATGGCTGGCGCGCCAGTCGAGTTCGGGAAAACGGAAATCCAGATAGCCCAGCGCGCAGGCCAGCGTGACGTCCCCCATGCTGGGATGGTCGACCCCCAGGGTCGAGGCCATCGATTCAATGGCATCCAGGCCGGCCGCCACTTTCACCAGTTGGGCCTCGCGCCAGGCTGGCCACTGCCACTGGGCGGGACGCGCGGTCAGTTCGTAGCGGGCCAGCATGGCGGCGTCCAGCATGCCGTCGCCCAGCGCTTGCAGCGTCAAGGCCTGCCAGCGCGCGTCGCCATCGATGGGAAACAGATGGTCGTTGCCCGACAGGTCGGCCAGATACTCGCAGATCACGCGGCTGTCGTAGAGCGGCCGGCCGTTCTGCAGGATCAGGGTGGGCACCTTGGCCAGCGGATTGTGGGCGGCGATGCGCATGTCGCGGTTCACCGGGTTGGCGGCGCTGTCCAGCCATTCGATATGGTCGGCCACGCCGCACAGGTGCGCGCACGCCATGACCTTGCGCACATACGGAGACGTGGGGGCGTAGAGCAGTTTCATCATGACGGTTCTCTCCTCGTTCAGGGCAGCAGGACGACTTTGCCGAAGACGTCGCCGCTTTCCAGCAGCTGGTGCGCGCGAGCCGCCTCGGCCAGCGGCAGACATTCGTGCAGGCGCGGCGAGACGCGGCCGTCGGCCACCAGCGGCAGCACGTGCCTGGCGATCGCGAGGGCCATGCGGGCCTTTTCCTCGGCCTTTTGCGGGCGCATGGTGGAGGAATGCAGGCTCAGTTGCTTCTGCATCAGGGTCAGCAGGTCGATGTTCACCGCCGAGCCTTGCAGGAAGGACAGGCTGACGTGGCGCCCGCCGAACCCCAGCGCCTGCAGGTTGCGGCGCACGTAGTCGCCGCCGACCATGTCCAGCACCACGTCCACGCCCTGCCGGCCGGTGTAGTCCTGGCATGTCGCCACGAAATCGGTGTCGCGATAGCAGATCGCCTGGAAGGCGCCCATCCGGCGCAGTTCGGCCAGGCGGCCGGTGCGCCCGGCCGTGGCGATGACGCGCGCACCGGCCGCGTGCGCCATGCGCACGGCCAGCGTGCCGATGCCGCCGGACGCGCCGTGGATCAGCACGGTCTCGCCCATGCGCAGGCCGCCCAGTTCGAACAGGTTGTGCCAGACGGTGAACAGGCCTTCGGGCAAGGCGCCCGCGGCGGCGTCGTCCAGCTCGGCCGGCACGGCCAGCGAATGGTCGAGGCGCGCCACGCACCAGGGGGCGTAGCCGCCGCCGGGCAGCAGGCTCATCAGCCGCTGGCCCAGCAGGGATTCGGGTACGCCGGGCCCGCAGGCCACGACTTCGCCGCACGCCTCCAGGCCCAGTATGTCCGTCACGCCTTCCGCGGGCCTGGCCAGGCCCTGCCGCTGCATGATGTCGGGGCGGTTGACGCCGGCGGCCAGCACCCGCAGCAGCACTTCGCCGGGGCCCGGCGCGGGCACGGGCCGCGTGGCCAGGGTCAGGACACTGGCATCGCCCGGTTCGCGGGCGATGATGGCTTGCATGGTCGAGGGGAGGGTAGACATGGACGTCGGGAAAGGCCGGGGGTCAATGGAAACGGCCGCGCACGGGCGCGGCCCTGGGCAGGGGCTCCGGTACGGCCTGGCGCGCCGGATGCATGCCGGGATCAGGACGTGGCGTTGAAGACGCTGATGCCCTGGTCGGGCAGCGCCAGGCCGGCGACGGCGCCGACCGGCCATTGCCGCATGGCGCCCAGGCCCGCGCTGCGCACCATCACGCGCTGGTTGCCCGCCACGGGAATGTCGACGTCGATGTACGAATCGATGTGGTCGCCCTGGAACACGTGGCTGACCACCGTGCCGCTCAGCACCGAACCGCCGTGCAGCGTCTCCAGCCGGATCTGCTCCGGACGCACGTAGATGTCCAGGCGCCGGCCCTCGTGCGAGCCGCCGACCAGCCGCTCGCGCGGCACGTGGATCAGGCCCGCGCCCAGCCGCAGCTGGATGCCGTCCGGATCCGCGCCGTGATAGTGCGCGGGCAGGATGTTGACGTCGCCCAGGAACGAGGCCACGAAGGGATCCCGCGGATT
Source organism: Bordetella ansorpii (assembly GCF_900078705.1). GTDB lineage: Bacteria > Pseudomonadota > Gammaproteobacteria > Burkholderiales > Burkholderiaceae_B > Bordetella > Bordetella ansorpii_A. Next base: position 119,005 of record NZ_FKIF01000002.1, on the reverse strand, counting down.
GCGGTAGAGCTCGTCGGGCGTGGCGATCTGCTTGATGACGCCCGCGGACATCACCGCGATGCGATCGGACATGCTCAAGGCTTCGCCCTGGTCATGCGTGACGAACACAGTGGTCACGCCCAGCCGGCGCTGGATTTCGCGGATCTCGACCTGCATGGCGCCGCGCAGGCCCTTGTCCAGCGCGGAGAACGGCTCGTCCAGCAGCAGCACCTTGGGGCGGATGACCAGCGCGCGCGCCAGCGCCACGCGCTGCTGCTGGCCGCCCGACAGTTCGCGGGGCTTGCGCTGGCCCAGGCCGTCGAGTTTCACCAGCGCCATCACGTCTTGCACGCGTTGCGCGATTTCGGCCGCCGGTACCTTGCGCATGCGCAGGCCATAGCCGATGTTGCGTTCCACCGTCATGTGCGGGAACAGCGCGTAGTTCTGGAACACGATGCCGATCTCGCGCTGGTAGGGCGGCAGCGCCGTGACCAGTTGGCCGTCGATGAAGATCTCGCCGTTGTCCGCCTCGGCGAAGCCCGCGATCAGGTTCAGCAGCGTGGTCTTGCCGCAGCCGGACGGCCCCAGCAAGGTCAGGAATTCGCCAGGGCGGATCTTCAGGGACAGCTCGTGCAGCACCGTCTGCTCGCGGTACTTCTTGACGACGCCTTCCAGGCTGACCGCGCTGGTGGAATCCGGGGACGAGTGGCTGTTCTGCATGGCGGCTGGCAACGGAGCTGGGAACTGGGGATGCTTGGCAGCGTACGGCAAGCGTCCCGCGCTGGCGCTTTGTGGATATTGATGCGGTCCATCGGAAAAAACGAAAGGGCGCGCCCGGCCATACGCATCGGCGAGTCATTTGCTTTTTCCTAAGCCGTGCGTCCAAAAATCGAAGTTATCAACTTGAAGAATCCGGCTCACACTGCGCCGCATCCCTGAGCGGCGCGCACGTCCGCGCCCTCGGACGACTTCCTGGAACGCCACCGGCGCCCTCGCGCCGGACGCCACACAGATCACGTCTCGATTCTTCTTAGGACTCTTACATGTCAGTTGAAAAAACCAATACGCTGGTGATCGGCGCAGGCCAGGCTGGCGTCGCGATGAGCGAGCACCTGGGCCGGATGGGCATTCCCCATATCGTGCTGGAGCGCAAGCGCATCGCCGAACGTTGGCGCTCGGAGCGGTGGGACTCGCTGGTGGCCAATGGCCCTGCCTGGCATGACCGCTTTCCCGGCCTGAAATTCGACGACGTGGGTCCCGAGGTGTTTCCGCCCAAGGAACGCATGGCCCAGTACTTCGAGGACTACGCCGCGATGATCGAGGCGCCGGTGCGCACCGGCGTCGAGGTCACGGGCGTCAGGCGCAACGAGAAGCGGCCCGGCTTCACGGTGACGACGTCGGCGGGCGTGATCGAGGCGCAGCACGTGGTGGCGGCGACCGGTCCGTTCCAGGTGCCGAGCTATCCCAAGCTGCTGCCGGAGGGCAGCGTGCAGCAACTGCATTCCTCGGCGTACAAGAACCCCGGCCAACTGGCCGAGGGCGCGGTGCTGGTGGTGGGCGCGGGCGCGTCCGGTTCGCAGATCGCCGAGGAACTGCGCCGCGCGGGCAAGCGCGTCTATCTGTCGGTGGGCGAGCACTACCGTCCGCCGCGCTCGTACCGCCAGCGCGACTACTGCTGGTGGCTGGGCGCGCTGGGCATGTGGGACGAGGTGAAAAAGAAACCCAAGCGCGAGCACGTCGCCTTCGCCGTCAGCGGCTACGAGGGCGGCAAGACCATCGACTTCCGCCGCCTGGCGCATGCCGGCATCACCCTGGTCGGCATCACCCAGGGCTATGAGAACGGCACCGTCACCTTCGAGGATGGCCTGGCCAGGAACGTGGCGCAGGGCGACGAGGACTATTTCGAGGTGCTGCGCGAGGCCGACGCCTACATCGAGCAGAACGGCCTGGACCTGCCGCCGGAACCCGAAGCCTGGAAGCTGCTGGACGATCCCGAATGCCTGAAGAACCCGATCCTCAGCCTGAACCTGGCCGAGGCGGGCATCACGTCGGTGGTATGGGCGACCGGTTTCAAGGTGGACTTCAGCTGGATGGACATCGACACGTTCGACGCCAACGGCTACCCGGTGCACAAGCGCGGCATCTCGGCCGAGAAAGGCATCTATTTCCTGGGCCTGCCGAACCTGACGAACCGGTCCTCGTCTTTCATCTGGGGCGTGTGGCACGACGCGAAGTACATCGCCGACCATATCGGGATCCATATGGATTATCTGGCATACGACAAGGCGTAGGAGGCGCGGTGGCGTGCCGGCCCCGAAGCCGGCACGTTGGTTGGGGGCCTGTTCGCATCCAGCGAAATGGCGGCCCTCGTTGATCGCCTGCCTTGAACGTAACGTGGCCTGATGCCAGTACCGGATCATCCAGCCTGGCAGGTTGCCGGGTCACCAAGCCTTGCCTGCTGGCGTGGTGGGCGCCCAGGCTTTCGACGATGGCGATGCCCAGCCCTTCGGCCGCCAGCGCGCGGCCGCTTTCGATCGGCATATCCGCGCGGACGTGGCCAAGCGGACACGCCTGATCGAGCAGGCGGGCATCCGCGCCGAGCAGCACCGGCACGGATGCGTGGGGCAGGCCGCCGCGGCTGGCAACGGCCGCGGCGCCGCCTCGGCATCAATTCGCCGTGATCTGCCCCACTTCGATCACCTTTTTCCAGCGCGCGAACTCTTGCGCCTGGAACCTGGTGAATTCAGCAGGCGTGTTGCCCACGATCTCGAAGCCCAGTTCCAGCAGCTTCGGCTTCACCGACGGGTCGTTCAGGCTGTCGACGATGCCGTGGCGCAGCTTGTCGCGGATGTCCGCGGGAATGCCCTTGGGCGCGGCGAAGGCCTGCCACGAGGTCACGGTCACGCCCTTGAAGCCCAGCTCTTCCATCGTGGGCACGTCGGGCAGCAGCGGCGAACGCTTGGCGCTGGTCACGGCCAGGGCGCGCAGCTTGCCCGACTGCACGTGCGTCAGGCAGGTGTTGATGTTGCTGAAGCTGGCATCGACCTGGCCGCCGATCAGGTCGATGATGGCCGGCGCGCCGCCCTTGTACGGCACGTGCGTGCCCTTGGTGCCGGTCTCCTGCCAGAACAGTTCGGCCGTCAGGTGATCCGACGTGCCGTTGCCGGCCGACGCGAAGGTCAGGCCGTTCTTGCCCTTGAGCGCGGCCAGGACGTCCCGCACCGAATTCAGTTTCGAGTTGGCGTTGACCACCAGTACGTTCGGCGCCTGCACGGCGACGGTGATGTAGTCGAAGTCCTTCAACGCGTCGTAGCCGGGGTCCTTGACCAGGTGCGGGCCGATGACGAAGGGGCCCAGCGACGACACCAGGATGGTGTAGCCGTCCGGCGCGGCGCGCTTGGCCTGCGCCGTGCCCACGGTGCCGCCGGCGCCCGGACGGTTCTCGGTGACGAAGGTGCCGCCCAGTTTCTCCTGCAGCTTGGCGCCGACGGTGCGGGAAATCAGGTCGGTGGAGCCGCCCGGCGGGAAGGGAACCAGGAAGGTGACGGGCTTGGTGGGCCAGGGGGCGTTCTGGGCCAGGACGGGCAGCGCCGTCGTGGCGGCGGCCAGGCCCAATGCGAGGGTGCTCAGCAGGCGTTTCATCTGTCTCTCCATTCTTGTGCGTCGTGGCGTCTGTGCGCCGGTTCTGCGGGATGGCGGCAAGGCTGCCGCCGGGTTCATGGCCCGGCCGCGACAGCGCCCCGAGGGCGTATCCGCGCTCGGGGCGTTGGGGGCGGGTACCGGAAAAGCGGCTTCATGCCGGCAATGAGGCGGTCACGCGCGCTTGCCGATCTCGGCCTGCTCGCGGGTCCAGCGGCGGGCCTGCTCGCTCAGCGACATGCCCAGGCCGGGCCGCGAAGGCACCCGCATGCGGCCGTCGCGGATTTCCAGGCGCTCGTTGAACAGCGGTTCGAGCCAGTCGAAGTGCTCGACCCACGGCTCGGTCGGGTAGACCGCGGCCAGGTGCACGTGCAGTTCCATGGCGAAGTGCGGCGCCAGCATGCAGCCGGCCTGCTCGGCCTGCCCCAGGATCTTCAGGAACGGCGTGATGCCGCCCACGCGCGGGGCGTCGGGCTGGATGAAATCGGCGCCGCGGTGGCGGATCAGGTCGAAGTGCTCGGCCGCGCTGGTCAGCATCTCGCCGGTGGCGATGGGCGTGTCGAAGCTGGCGGCCAGGGCGGCGTGGCCTTCGTGGTCGTAGGCGTCCAGGGGCTCTTCGATCCAGACCAGGTTGAATGGCTCGAAGGTGCGGCACATGCGCTGCGCGGCCGGACGGTTCCATTGCTGGTTGGCGTCGACCATCAGCGGCACGTCGTCGCCCAGGTGCTTGCGCACGGCTTCCACGCGCTTCAAGTCATGCTGGTGATCGGGGTGGCCGACCTTCAGCTTGATGCCGCCGATGCCGCGTTCGCGCGAGGCGCTGGCGTTGACCAGCAACTGCTCCAGCGGGGTGTGCAGGAAGCCGCCCGAGGTGTTGTAGCAGGCCACCGAGTCGCGGTAGGCGCCCAGCAGTTTGGCCAGCGGCAGGTTGGCGCGGCGCGCCTTCAGGTCGTACAGCGCGACGTCGAAGGCGGCGATGGCCTGGGTGGACAGGCCGCTGCGGCCGACCGAGGCGCCGGCCCAGCACAGCTTGGTCCACAGGCGGCCGATGTCGCTGGGGTCCTCGCCGATCAGCGTGGGGGCGATCTCCTTGGCATGGGCGAACTGGCCGGGGCCGCCGGCGCGCTTCGAGTAGCTCAGGCCCAGGCCTTCATCGCCGTTCTCGGTCTGCAGTTCGACGAACAGCATGGCGACTTCCGTCATCGGCTTCTGGCGGCCGGTGAAGACCTTGGCGTCGCTGATGGGGGTGGCCAGGGGCAGGTAGCAGGAGGAGATCCGCATCCAGGCGATGCGATCGGCGGGGGAATCAGAGATCATGACGGTGCGTCCAGGTTGTCTCCGCGGCCCTATCCGGATGGATGGACAACGTTATCCATAATGGATAAATAAAAACACCGGCCGGCTGCGATCGAAGGGAAAATTCCGGTTCGCGGCAGATGAGGCGCCCGGTTGATCCGGCACGCTCGCCCGCTTGCGCAACTGACTCGGTAGAATAAGGATAACGTTGTCCATTTCGCGTGGAGAAGCTGGGGAAAACCCGTGCTCCGCGCCGTGCGCCCGCCATGAAACCCAAATCCATCACCCTGCACGACGTCGCGCGCGAAGCCGGCGTATCGCTGATCACTGCCTCGCGCGCCCTCGGCAATCCCGGCCGCGTGTCGCAGGCCACGGCCGCCCGCGTGCAGGCCGTCGCCGCGCAGATGGGCTATGTGCCCAACCTGCTGGCCGGCGGCCTGAAGACGCGCCGCAGCCGCACCGTGGCCGCGCTGATGCCCATCGTGTCGGTGCCGCAGTTCCTGCCCACCATTCAGGCGCTGACGGCGGCATTGGACCGCGAGGGCTATCAGCTGATCCTGGGCCAGGCGGGCTACGACCGCTCCCGCGAGGCCGCGCTGCTGGACGCGATGATGGGACGCCGTGTCGACGGCATCGTGGTGGCGGGCATGCTGGGCGATTCCCCCGCGGCGCAGCGGCTGCGGCAATCGGACATTCCGGTGGTCGAGACCTGGGAGTCGGTCGAGAACCCCGTGGACATGGTGGTGGGCTTCTCGCATCGGCAGGTGGGCCGCGCGGTGGCCGAGTATTTCCTGGGGAAGGGCTGGACGCGCGTGGGCCTGGCCATCGGCGACGACCGCCGCGCGGTGATGCGCGCCGACGCCTTCCGCGCGGCGATGGGGCGCGAGGTGCCGACCGCGGTGGTGCCCGCCCCCAGCAGCGTGGCGTCGGGCCGCCGCGCCTGCGCGGAACTGCTGAGGAATCATCCCGGTCTGCAGGCGATCTGCTGCAGTTCGGACGGCCTGGCCGAAGGCGTGCTGACCGAGGCGCGGGTCCAGGGATGGCGCGTGCCGGAAGACGTTGCCGTGTGCGGCTTCGGCGGCGCGGATTTCTCGGCGCACCTGGCGCCGTCGCTCACCACGGTCCACGTCGATGGGGCGCGCATTGGCGAACTGGCCGCGCAACTGTTGATGGCGCGCTTCGCGGGACAGGAGATCGCCGAACGCACGATCGACGTGGGGTTCGAGATCGTCGAGCGGGAGTCGACGCGGACGTGACATGCGCGACATGATCGGCCTGCCGGCGATGAACCCTGCCGCGTGCGGATGTGCTGCCGCTCCGCTTTCCAGGCCAGTATTCGCGCGCTTGCCGGAAGCAGGCCGATGCCGGGCCGATTCCGACATGACGATGCCGTGGCATTGCCATGACCGCCGATTTTATTTTCTTATCGCCGCCATTGAAGACGCCCGTCTTCATAGACGATTGCGCGCTTTCGCCATACCAAGGGCTGATTCCCCCTGCGACGGCTTTGTTTTACGCTCTGAGGCTCGAGTAGCCCGTGCCCGCACGCGCCTTCATCCTTGATCAAGCGACCGTTGCGCCAGGAGAGTCCCATGTCGAATGCCCCGAAATGCCCGTTCAACCATGCCGCCGGCGGCGGTACGACCAACCGTGATTGGTGGCCGCAACAGCTGCGCCTGGACCTGCTGGCCCAGCACTCCGAGAAGTCCGATCCGATGGACCGCGACTTCGACTACGCCGAAGCCTTCAAGAGCCTGGACCTGGCCGCCGTGAAGCAGGACCTGGCGGCATTGATGACCGATTCGCAGGACTGGTGGCCGGCCGACTTCGGCCACTACGGTCCGCTGTTCATCCGCATGGCCTGGCACAGCGCCGGCACGTACCGCATCGGCGACGGCCGTGGCGGCGCGGGTCGCGGCCAGCAGCGTTTCGCGCCGCTCAACAGCTGGCCCGACAACGTCAGCCTGGACAAGGCCCGCCGCCTGCTGTGGCCGGTCAAGCAGAAGTACGGCTGTAAGCTTTCCTGGGCCGACCTGCTGGTCCTCACCGGCAACGTCGCGCTCGAGACCATGGGCTTCAAGACGCTGGGTTTTGCCGGCGGCCGCGTGGATACCTGGGAACCCGACAACGACGTCTACTGGGGCAACGAGAAGACCTGGCTGGGCGGCGACGTGCGCTACGGCAAGGGCGCCGCGGGCCGCGATGGCAGCGACGACGGCGTGCTGGTGGCCGATGCCCAGATGCATGGCCAGGAAGAAAGCCGCAACGACGATCGCCGTCTCGAGAATCCGCTGGCCGCGGTGCAGATGGGCCTGATCTACGTCAACCCGGAAGGCCCGGACGGCAACCCCGATCCCATCGCCGCCGCGCACGACATCCGCGAGACCTTCGCCCGCATGGCGATGGACGATGAAGAGACCGTGGCGCTGATCGCCGGCGGCCACACCTTCGGCAAGACGCACGGCGCGGGCCCGGCCGACAATGTGGGCGCCGAGCCCGAAGCCGCCGACCTGGAGAACCAGGGCCTGGGCTGGCACAACAAATTCGGCACCGGCCGCGGCGCGGACACGATCACCAGCGGCCTGGAAGTGACCTGGACCAGCACGCCCACCCAATGGGGCAATGGCTTCTTCGCCAACCTGTTCGAATACGAATGGGAGCTGACCAAGAGCCCGGCCGGCGCGCACCAATGGGTGGCCAAGGACGCCAAGGAGACCATTCCGCACGCGCACGATGCATCGAAGAAGCTGCTGCCCACGATGCTGACCACCGACCTGTCGCTGCGCATGGACCCGGCCTACGAGAAGATCTCGCGCCGCTTCTACGAGAATCCGCAGGAATTCGCCGACGCCTTCGCCCGCGCCTGGTTCAAGCTGACCCACCGCGACATGGGTCCGCGCGCCCGCTATCTGGGCCCCGAAGTGCCGGCCCAGGAATTCGACTGGCAGGATCCGATTCCCGCCGTCGACCACAAGCTGGTCGATGAGCAGGACATCGCCGCGCTGAAGCAGAAGATCGCCGCTGCCGGACTGTCCGTGTCGCAACTGGTGTCCACGGCCTGGGCTTCGGCCTCCACCTTCCGGGGGTCGGACAAGCGTGGCGGCGCCAACGGCGCGCGCATCCGCCTGGCTCCGCAGAAGGATTGGGAAGTGAACCAGCCCGAGCAGCTGGCGCAGGTGCTGAAGGCGCTGGAAGGCATCCAGGCCGAGTTCAACGGCGCGCAGTCGGGCGGCAAGAAGATCTCGCTGGCCGACCTGATCGTGCTGGCGGGCAGCGCCGCCATCGAGCAGGCCGCGGAAAAGGCGGGCCATCGCGTCACGGTGCCCTTCACGCCGGGCCGCATGGATGCGTCGCAGGAACAGACCGACGTGGATTCGGTGAACGCGCTGGAACCCCTCGCCGACGGCTTCCGCAACTACACGAAAGCCAAGTACCGCATTCCGGCCGAAGCGTTGCTGGTGGACCGGGCGCAACTGCTGACGCTGACCGCGCCCGAGATGACGGTGTTGCTGGGCGGCCTGCGCGTGCTGAACGTGCGCGTGGGCAAGGACGCACATGGTGTCTTCACCGACCGCCCCGAAACGCTGACGCCCGACTTCTTCCGCAACCTGCTGGACATGGCCACGGAATGGAAGCCGGTGACGCCCGAGCGCGATCTGTTCGAGGGCTTCGACCGCAAGACGGGCCAGAAGAAGTGGACCGGCACGCGCATCGACCTGGTGTTCGGCGCGCATGCGCAACTGCGCGCGCTGGGCGAGGTCTATGCCAGCGCCGACGGCGAGAGGAAGTTCGTGCGTGACTTCGTCGCCGCGTGGACCAAGGTGATGAACCTGGACCGCTACGATCTGGCGTGACGAGGTGAAACGGCCCGCGCAAGCGGGCCGTTTCGAATCGGTCTGGCGCGCGTGTTGCTACGCGGATGCCAGGCGCAGCGTGCCGGCCGGCCGGTTGCCGGCCGTTTCCGTTATGGGCGCGGCGTGGCGATCGGTGGTGTCGAAGCGGAAGTAGGTCAGCGCATCGGCCTGCGTGCGCGCCTGCTCCTGCAGCGACATGGCAGCCGACGCCGTCTCTTCGACCAGCGCGGCATTCTGCTGCGTGGCCGTGTCGATCTGTCCGACGGCCGAATTGATCTGGTCTATGCCTGCGCTCTGTTCGCTATTCGCTTCCGTGATCTCCCGGATGATCCGCGAGATGTCGCCTGCGTTGCGCACCATCTCCTGCATGGTCTCCTGCACCTGCTCGGCCAGGCTGCGGCCTTGCTGGACCTGGTGCATCGAGCCGTCGATCAGATCCTTGATTTCCTTGGCCGCCGTGGCGCTGCGGTGCGCCAGCGTGCGAACTTCCGCCGCCACGACCGCGAAACCCTTGCCCTGTTCGCCTGCCCGTGCGGCCTCGACGGCAGCGTTGAGGGCCAGGATATTGGTCTGGAAGGCGATGGATTCGATCGTGGTGATGATCTCGCCCATCTTGCCGGACGAGTCGCTGATGCGGCGCATCTGATTGCGCATGGCTTCCATCATCTGGCCATTCTGCTGGGCAATGTCGTTGCCTTGGGAAACCAGGCGGCTGGCCTCGACCGAATTCTGCGCGGTCTGGCGGACCGAGGAGGCCAGTTCTTCCATGGCGGATGCGGTTTCTTCCAGCGAACTGGCTTGCTCTTCCGTTCGCGACGACAGGTCCAGATTGCTTTCGGCAATGTGGGAGGACCCCGCTGCCACGCCCTGGGCGGCCAGCGAAATCGAGCGCAATTGCGTCACCAGGCCAAGCTGCATGATGCCCATCGAAGCCAGGACGCTGCCGTCCGGCGCGGTGTCCGCGCCACGAATGGCGGACAGGTCGCCCTGCGACATGCGGTGCGTGATGCCGACCAGGTCGGCCGGCTCCGCGCCCAGCGCGCGGGTGATGTTGCGCGTGATGCCGATGGCCAGGCCGACGGCCACGGCCAGCGTGGCCAGGCAGATGGCGATCACCCAATTGCGGTCCGAGACGTATTGGTCGTGCCGGGCGTTGGTCAGCGCTTGCGCGCGCTGCGCGGTGTAGTCGGCGTAGGCGTCAGTGGCGGTGACCAGGCGGGCCAGCAGGGGGCGGCATTCATCGTTGATCATCGTGATGGCTTCGCTTCGGCGGCCGGCCATCGCCGCGTCGGCGATCCGCAGGGCCACCGGACCGTACTGGCTTTCGACCTGGGCGATGGCGGCGATCAGGTCGCGCGTCATGGTGTTGCTGTCCGACGCCGTCTCGGCCAGCGACGTCAACTGGGACAGGTACTTCCGCACGTCTGCGTGGGCCTCGTCGACCGCGCGCTTTTCCCCGGTACGATCGGCCGGTTGCGTCGCCAGTGCGAGGTTGCGCGCGGCGATGGCGCGCGCGTCCACGCTGGCGCGAACCTGCTGCGCGAGCTTGGCGCGTGCATCGATACCGGCCAGGTAGCCGGCGAAGCCGTCGTTCACGTGCTGCAGGGCCGTGATGGACAGCGTGGAAACCGCCAGCATCAGGACGAAGATGAGGCCGAAGGCCGCCAGCAATTTGCTGCGTACAGTGCGTATCTGGACTTTCATGGAGGAGGTACCTGGGTAGATCGCGGCCGGGCGGCGCGCGTGGAAGAGCGGAAGATCTTGTCGCCGTTCTTGGAAGTGCTAGGTAGCCCAGGCAAGAGAATTGCGTTAAGAGATCGCTTGAATTCTATGTGTAACTTCAGACAAGCCCTAGCGTTTTGGGGCCTAAATTGTCACAGATCATTGGAGTTCATATTTTTTGATGTTTTTTGCGCGATTTTGCGGAATTCATACGTGAAAAAGTGAGCGCCTACACACTTTAGCGGTATTATCCTCGCCTTCGGATCGGCGCGGAAGGGGGGCGAGCTGGCTCAGCCTGCGGGTGTCTCATCCCCGCACGCGTGGATCATGAACTGCCGGAACGCATTGGCCGGCTTGGCCAGCGTTGCCCGGGGATGCCAGATCATGCCCGCCTCCATCGGGGGCACGGCATCGGCCAGCGGCGTCGCTTCGATCTTCTTGCCTTCCAGCGACCAGGGCCGGTAGACCATGTCCGACAGCACGGTCACGCCGAAGCCGTGGGCGACCAGGCCGCGCAGGGCTTCCATCGATAGCGGCGCCGGAAGCGCGCCAGCAGGTCGGGCAGGAAATAGCCCAGCACGGTGTACGACGCCGCGATGCGCACCGATCCCCGCAAGGCATAACGCTGGAAGCCGGGCTCGCGCAGCGCGTCGTCCAGCGTGTCCAGCACTTCGCGTACGCGCTGGTGGAAGGGGTGGCCTTCGGGCGTCAGGGTGACGCCGTGCGGATGGCGGTCGAACAGCCGCACGGCGAGGCCCCTTCTGGCGTTGACAGACCCTCTAGGCCGTCAGGCGGGCAACGCGCGCGGTCAGTTTGCGCAGCCAGCCGCGCGGTTTCTGCTGCCGGCCGCCCGTGTAATGCTTCTGGGTGGCTTTCGAGAACGGACCGAACATTTCGCTGGCGCGGTAGTCGTCCAGGCAGAATCCGGCATCCAAAGCCTCTTGGTAATACTGCTCGAACAGCTCGGCCAGGTCTTGCCGCGCGTGCGGCACGATCTTGCCGTCGAACCAGTGGCGGCGGCCCGCCGCCTGCAGGCGCGGCAGCGCGTACCGGTGCGAGAACTGCGTGCCCATGTCCGAGTAGTGCAGGATGCGGATGTCCTGCAGCGGCAGGCCCTCGCCATCGATGCAGTTGTAGCGGGCATCCAGGGGCTGGACAAGTTCGGGATGGTCGGCCAGCAGGCGCTTCATCTTGCGGTGCGCATGGCGATCGGTGCGCAGGGCATCCAGCGTGGGCAGGTGCCTGCCCGCCTGTGCGCAGTCCCACAGCGATACGCAGAACAGCCAGCCTTCGCCGCGCCGGCGGCCCGCGATGATGGCGCCGTCGGCCATGGGCATGTCCCAGAGCTCGGCCAGGTCGCAGCGCACCAGCATGTCGGCGTCCATGTACAGCGCCCGGCCCTGATACCCGCACGCGGCGGGCACGGCCCAGCGGAAGGCGGAAAACGGAGTCGCCCAGGTATCGGTGCGCCAGCCCGCCTTGTTCTGCGGATCGCTGTACCAGGGGCTGGCAGGGTCGTGCGACAGGCGCATCCAGGTGATTTCGACAGGGCGCGAACTGTGTTTGCGCGCGCTGTAGTCGAGCACCATCATCTGCTCGAGATCGCAGTCATTGGGGTCGCAACCCACAAAAATCCTGATGGTGCCGCTCATTTTTTCCTCCACATGCCGTGTATTGTCGCCGGGCTCGCAATAAGGTATTGCGCCACGATTCCAGGCCTGCGGCAAGGGTCGATTCCGACACGCCAGAGCGGGTGTTGCCTTTATCCAAATACCGCACAACCGTATTTTCCCCTAGGACCTTATTCCAATTTGGAATCCTGGCTGCTTCAGATCCGCCTCGAAATCATGGGTTTGCGGGTTCTCATGCCAAACCGCGTCACGTACCATCCCGGCTTTCTTATTGCTTTCATAGTGTTAAGGTCACTGAAAGCTTGAGCGATACGGCGTAGTGCGCGTTCCGGCTTGGTCCGCCCGGCGGTGTGTCCGGAGCGCCCCATCCATGGAGACAGCGGTTTGATAAGAAACAGACAAGACTTTTGGTCGGGCGTGATGTTCATCGGCCTGGGCTGTGGGTTCTCGCTGCAGGCCACCCAATACAGCATGGGCACGGCGGCGCGCATGGGCCCGGGCTATTTCCCTTTCTGGCTGGGTATCGTGCTGGCGCTCATGGGCGCCGTCGTCGCGGTGGGTGCGCTGGCGAAGAAGGCGACGGAAACCGCCGTCTCCCGCTTCGACTTCCGCATCCTGGCCCTGGTGGTCGGCTCCGTCATCCTGTACGGCGTGGTGCTGCAGCCTCTCGGCCTGTACCTGTCCGTGTTCCTGCTCGTGGTGGTCAGCAGCTATGCCAGCCACGAATTCAACTGGAAGGTCGCCGTGGCCAATGGCCTCTTCCTGGTCCTGTTCTCGTACGTCGCGTTCATCCGCGGGCTGGGCCTGATCTTTCCGCTCTGGCCGAGCGTGCTGAGCAACTGAGGAGCGAGACATGGAATTGCTGGATCACCTGATGCTGGGGTTCTCCGTGGCGGTCACGCCCGAGAACCTGCTCTATGCCTTCCTGGGCTGCCTGCTGGGCACGCTGGTGGGCGTGCTGCCGGGCCTGGGGCCCGTGCCGACGATCGCGATGCTGTTGCCGATCACCTATGTGCTGCCGCCCGTGGCTGGCCTCATCATGCTGGCCGGCATCTACTACGGCACGCAGTACGGGGGGTCCACCACGGCCATCCTCGTCAACCTGCCCGGCGAGACCTCCGCGGTGGTGACCGTGCTGGACGGCCACCAGATGGCGCGCAATGGCCGCGCCGGCGCGGCGCTGTCGCTGGCGGCGGTCGGGTCGTTTTTCGCGGGCAGCGTGGCGACGCTGCTGCTGGCGGCTTTCGCGCCGCCCTTGGCGGAAGTGGCGTTCGCGTTCGGTCCCGCCGAGTACTTCTCGTTGATGGTGCTGGGCCTGATCGGCGCGGTGGTGCTGGCCTCGGGTTCGCTGCCCAAGGCGATCTGCATGATCCTGCTGGGCCTGTTGCTGGGCATGGTGGGCACCGACGTGAACTCGGGCGTGGCGCGCTATGACTTCGGCATTCCCGAACTGCAGGACGGCATCGACTTCGCCGTGGTGGCCATGGGCGTGTTCGGCCTGGCCGAGATCATGGCCAACCTGGAACTGAAAGAGCAGCGGGTCGAGATCTCGGACAAGATGGGGTCGCTGTATCCCAGCAGGCAGGAAATCCGCGAAGCCGCGCCCGCCATCCTGCGCGGCACGGCGCTGGGGTCGGCCCTGGGCATCCTGCCGGGCGGCGGTTCGGTGTTGTCGGCGTTCGCGTCGTACACGCTGGAGAAGAAGATCTCCAAGAACCCCGAGCGCTTCGGCAAGGGGCATCCGGCCGGGCTGGCGGGTCCGGAATCCGCCAACAACGCGGGCGCGCAGACGTCGTTCATCCCGTTGCTGACGCTGGGCATCCCGGGCAACGCGGTGATGGCGCTGATGGTGGGCGCGATGACCATCCACAACATCCAGCCGGGTCCGCAGGTCATGAGCAGCCATCCCGAGCTGTTCTGGGGCCTGATCGCCTCGATGTGGATCGGCAACCTGATGCTGGTGGTGTTGAACCTGCCGTTGGTGGGCATCTGGGTGAAGCTGCTGAAAGTGCCCTACCGCATGCTGTTCCCGGCCATCCTGGTGTTCTGCACGATCGGCGTGTATTCGCTGAACTACAACACTTTCGACATCTTCATGTTCGCCGCCTTCGGCATCGTGGGCTACCTGTGGAGCAAGCTGGGCTGCGAAGGCGCGCCGCTGCTGCTGGGCCTGGTGCTGGGACCGATGATGGAAGAGAACTTCCGCCGCGCGCTGCTGCTGTCGCGCGGGGATTTCACCAGCTTCGTCACACGTCCCCTGTCGGCCTCGCTGCTGGGCGCGGCCGCCGTGCTGCTGGTGCTGGTGGCGCTGCCGGCCCTGCGCAAGAAGCGTGATCAGGCATTCGTCGACGCAGATTGACCCGCCCCGCGAAGGCATAGAAGAAACAAGCAGTTTTGCAGTTGGCTCCTGGCTCGGGTGCGTGTCGCATGCACGCCCCGGGCCATTTTTTTGCCGGGAGATGCCGAAGGCGCGGCGTGGGGGCCTTTTTGCTGCCGGGCCGCCCCAAGGCAAAAAAGCCCCCTCGGGGGGCAGCAAGCCGAAGGCGCGGCGTGGGGGCCTTTTTTGCTGCCGGGCCGCCCCAAGGCAAAAAAGCCCCCTCGGGGGGCAGCAAGCCGAAGGCGCGGCGTGGGGGCCTTTTTTGCTGCCGGGCCGCCCCAAGGCAAAAAAAGCCCCCTCGGGGGGCAGCAAGCCGAAGGCGCGGCGTGGGGGCCTTAATCCGTGATGCCCAGGAAGTGATCCAGCATGTGGAAGTGATCGTCGTGGAACCGGTCTTCCATCCCGGCCAGATCCGTGATCGGCACCCATTGCGCCAACTGTGCATCGTCAGCGGCCTGCACGTCCGGCAAGGCGCGGTCGCCCAGGTCGAAGTAGAAGGCGTGTGAAATCACGCGTCCGCGCTGGCTGCGGTCGGGGTGGTCGAACACGGCCCGGTCTTTCAGCGCGGCCTGCATGCTGGGTTCCAGCAGCCCCAGCGAGGTCTCTTCCCGCAGCTCGCGCAGCGCGGATTGATACGCCGTCTCGCGCTGCTCGATGAATCCTCCCGGCACGGCATACAGGCCCACGCCGGGGGGCTGGCCGCGCTGGATCAACAGCACGCGGTCGCCGCAGCGCACGATGCTGTCCACCGTGACGAAGACCGGCGGGTACGGCGCCGCGGCCCAGTCCTGCTTGTACTTGCGCAGCATCTGCCATTCACGCGCCAGCGCGGGATGGAAAGGCAGCGCGGCCCACGCGCGCAGGAAGTCCAGCGTGGTGGCGGGCGCGACCGGTTGCAACGCGGCCAGGGCGGCTTCCAGCCCATGGCCCGAGGCCCCGAAAAGCGCGTCGCGGATATGCACCGCGTCGACCGGGTCGGTGCGTTCCACGGCGTGCAGCGTCCAGCCGGGAAAACGGCCGAGATAGCCGCTGGTGGCATCCTTGAAATGGCCGATCAGCGTCACGGTGGGCTTGGCCGGCAGGCCCAGCCGGCTGCCCAGGCCGGCCACGCCCGCCCGCACGGCTTCCACCCACCGCGCCTCGTCGTAATAGTCTCGCGTCGGCAGGAAATGCACGCGTGCACGATCCGCTTCGGGCAGCGCCAGGCGGATGATGTCCGCGCGTTCCTGCCAGGTGAAGGGATTCCTGGGCGTGCGGGCCTGGTGTGCAGAGCCGATGACCACGATGACCTCGCCGGCAAGCTCCAGGGCTTGCCGGAGCAGGGCCAGGTGGCCGTTGTGAAAAGGCTGGAAACGGCCGATGTAGACGGCGATGTCGGGTCGGGTGGTGTCGGTCATGGCGTCGGACCTCGTCAGTCGTATTGGGCGGCGATGGGCATCTGGCGGCCCGCGCCGAAAGCCTTGGCGCGTACGCGGATCATGGGCGGGGCCTGGCGGCGCTTGTACTCGTTGCGCGCCACCATGCGGCGCACGCGGTCGATCAGCGTCCTGCCATCGGGTGTGCCGCGCAGGTGCTCGACGAAGTCGCGCGCCTGGCGGTATTCGTCGGGCGCCAGCCGTTCCGCCTCGATCACGAAGCGCAGGATCTCGTCGAGCACCTCGTAGGGCGGCAGGCTGTCGGTGTCCTTCTGGCCGGGCGCCAGCTCGGCCGAGGGCGGCTTGTCGATGATCGCCACGGGAATCCGCTCGCGGCCGGCGGCCTCGTTCAGGTGGCGCGACAGCGCGAACACCTCGGTCTTGTACAGATCGCCCAGCAGGCCGAGGCCGCCGTTGGTGTCGCCATACAGCGTGCAATAGCCCACCGACAGCTCCGACTTGTTGCCGGTGGTCAGCAGCAGATGGCCGAAGGTGTTCGAGTATTCCATCAGGACGGTGCCGCGGATGCGCGCCTGCAGGTTCTCCAGCGGCAGGCCCTGCAAGGGATGCGCGAAGCTGGCCTCGAACTGCCGCGCATACACGTCAACGGCCTCGGCGATGGGATGGGTGTACAGCGTGACGCCGAGGTTGCGGCAAAGCGCCACCGAGTCGTCCACCGATCCCGGCGAGGAGTATCTGGACGGCATGGTGACGGCGGCCACGTTCTCGGCGCCCAGGGCCTCGGCGGCCAGCGCCAGCGTCAGTGCGCTGTCGATGCCGCCCGACGACCCCACCAGCACCTGGCGAAAGCCGCAGCGCCGCGCGTAGTCGCGCAGGCCCAGCACGATCTGCGCGCGATAGAAGGCCATGGTGGGCAGGCCCTGCGGATTGACGCGGGGCGGCGTGCCGCCCCGCGCGGTAAGAAAGCGGCCGCCATCGAAGCGCAGCGTGGCCACGTCTTCCTCGAAGCGGTGTGTCTCGAAGACCACGCCTTGCGCCGGTTGCACCGCGAACGAGGCGCCGTCGAAGACGATCTGGTCCTGGCCGCCGATCTGGTTCACGTACAGCAGCGGCAGGCGGTGCTGCGCGCTGGCGTCCGCGAACACCTTGTGGCGCAGCTCACGCTTGCCGATCTCCGAAGGACTGGCGTTGATGGACACCACGAAGTCGGGCGAGGCATCCTGCAGGCGCCGGAACGGGTTCACTTCGTAGTCGGCGCCGTGGTCGTTCCAGCCATCCTCGCAGATCATGAAGCCGACGCGTGCGTCGCCGATCTGCAGCACGGGCGCGATGTCGGGGCCGGGCTCGAAGTGGCGGCGCTCATCGAAGATGTTGTAGGTGGGCAGAAGCTGCTTGGCGTAGCGCAGCAGCACTTCGCCGTCGCGCACGATCAGCAGGC
Organism: Bordetella ansorpii; assembly: GCF_900078705.1. GTDB lineage: Bacteria > Pseudomonadota > Gammaproteobacteria > Burkholderiales > Burkholderiaceae_B > Bordetella > Bordetella ansorpii_A. The sequence goes on along the minus strand of NZ_FKIF01000002.1, from coordinate 101,693 downwards.
CGTTGTGCCATGCCTTGCCGGGGCCGTTACGGGCAAGGGGCGCTCCCACGACCCAGGCCAGGCCGGGACACTCGCGCGAGGCCGCGAGCAGCGCCTGCACGCCCGCCTCGACCTTGGCCTTGAAAGGCGTTTCGTCCAGCATGTCGCCGGGGTAATAGCCGGTGAGCGACAGTTCGGAGAACACCACCATCTGCGAGCCATCCCGCGCCGCGCGGCGCGCGGCGGCGGCCATGCGCTCGACGTTGCCGGCGACGTCGCCGACCGTGTAGTTCAGTTGCGCCAGCGTCAGCGTGATCATGCGGGGCTCCCGACCTGGAAGACCTGGCGCAGGTAGGCCAGGAAAGTTTCATCGTTGCACAGGGTCTTGCCCGGCGTGTCCGACAGTTTGGCCACCGATTGCCCGTTGGCCGAGGTGAGCTTCATCACGATGTTCAACGGGGTCAGGCCCACGTCGTTGCTCAGATGCGTGCCGATGCCGAAGCCCAACTGCGTGCGGTCGCCGAACTGCCGGTACAGCGCCAGGGCGCGCGACACGTCCAGGCCGTCCGAGAATACCAGCCGCTTGGCGTGCGCATTGATGCGCAGCCTGGCGTAGTGCGCCAGGGCCTTCTCGCCCCATTCGGCGGGGTCGCCGGAGTCGTGCCGCAGGCCATCGAACAGCTTGGCGAAGTACAGGTCGAAGTCGGCCAGGAAGGCATTCATGCCCACCACGTCGGTCAGCGCGATGCCCAGGTCGCCGCGGTATTCCTGCACCCATTCCTCCAGCGCGGTCTTCTGGAAGTCGCGCAGCCGCACGCCCAGCGCCTGGAACGTCTGGAGGTACTCGTGCGCCATGGTGCCGATGGGCACCAGCCCCAGGTCCTTGGCCAGCAGCACGTTCGACGTGCCCTTGAAATAGCGCGGCAGCTCGGCCTGCAGGCGCGCCACCACCTGGCGCTGCCATGCGCCGCTGTAGCGGCGGCGCAGGCCGAAGTCGAAGAACTCGAAGGGGTGCGCGCGCGGCGCTTCGCCGGCGAAGGCCTGGAACTGTGCGATCTTGGCGTCCAGGCGCCGCGTGCCTTCGGCAAGCGCCCGCGCCGGGTCGAAGCGGCGGAAGTACAGCTCGTTGACGATGGCCAGCACCGGGATCTCGAATCCCATGATGTGCACCTGCGGGCCGCGCGCCACGATGCGCAGGTCATCGCCGTCGGCGCGCACGTCGATGAAGGAGCGCTGGAAGCGGAAGATGCGCAGGAAGTCGATGAAGTCCGACTTGATGTAGCGCAGTCCGCTCAGGTAGGCCAGTTCGTCGGGCTGGAAGGACAGGCTGCACAGGTGTTCGAGTTCGCGCCGCACGTCCCGCGCCAGTTCTGCGAGGGGATAGGCCGGCCGGTTGCGGCACACGAAGGTGTACTCGGCCTGCGTGGCCGGGTGCCTGTGCAGCATGGCCTGCCACATGGTGAACTTGTAGAGGTCGGTGTCGAGCAAGCTTTGTATGACGGGTTGCATGGCTGGTACTCCTTGTCTTGCCGCCGGGCCTTTCCCGTTGTCCCGTTCAGGCGGCTCCGCGCAGCTGCGCCAGGACGTCGGCGCTGCTGGCCAGCTTCACGCCTAGGGATTGCATGTCGGCCAGGAACGCCCTGGCCTGGTCCTCGAAGCCGCCCACGGGGCTCATGCAGTCGGACAACAGCACGACGCGTTCCGGGTGGCCGCCCGGCAGGTTCCCGATCAGGTCCTCCACGGTGGCCCGCACGCAGTGGCTGCTGGCCTCGCCGGCCACCAGCAGCGTGCCGGCGCCGTCCAGGCGGGCCAGCAGGGCGCGGTTCAGTTGCGTGCCGGCGTCTGCCTCGTCGGGCACCTCGGCTTGCAGGGCGCTGTAGTGTTCGGTCCACGGGTTGATGCCCTTGTTCACGTACTCGACAGGTTGCAGCCGGGCTTCTTCCCAGGCCGAGCAGGCGGCCTGCACGGCGGCATGCACGTTGTGCCCCCAACTGCCGACCTGGCAGTGCACCGGCCACACCATCAGCGTGTAGCGGCCGCGCGCCTCCAGGGCGCCCACATAGGCCTGGGCGCGTGGCAGCGCGGCGGGGTCGCGGGGCTGGTAGCGTCCCGCGCGCAGGTCGGCCGCGGTGATGGCCGTGAACGGCGTGACCGGCTGGCCGTCCTGGCGCCGCCAGAAGGCAGGGTGCGCGATGTCGACGCGGTGGTGGGTGTCGAGCGTGACGGTGATGGCCGACAGGGCGTCCCGTCCTGCCCGCACGATGTCGGCCACGCGCAGCATGTCGGCGTGCGCGCCCTGGACGGGCAGGCTGGGCGCCAGCAGGGCGCCGCCGATGGGATCGGCGGGCTGCCAGGCGGCGGGCAAATCGCAGAAATCGTTCTGCGGGTCGATGATCAGAAGCTGGATGGATGCGGGCACGTCGTTCTCCGTCTGCGTCGATATGGGATTCACTGTACCTGGCTTAGATTAATTGTGCAACTAAGTGGGTGATGCCGTGACACCACCTGCCCGCGTTGATACCCTTCTTCGTTGCTCGCTTGTACAAACTGTTGCGCCATGACCAAAGCCCTCCCGCCCGCCGAGTCTTCCGCCACGTCCGCCGCTGCGCCCGCTGCTGCGCACGCTGCTGCGCCCGGCATCATCTGTACGGTGGACGTGGTGTTGCTGACGCTGCGGGACCGCGCCTTGCACGTGGTGCTGCTCAAGCGCCGCGGCGAGCCGTATGCGGGGGCGCTGGCGCTGCCGGGCGGCTATATCCATCCCGAGGAAGACGCCACGGCCTGGGACGCGGCGGCGCGCATGCTGCGCGAGAAGACGGGCATCGTCAGTCCGTACCTGGAACAGTTGGCCACCTACTCGGGCAGACAGCGCGATCCGCGCGGCTGGTCGATGTCGGTGGTCTATTACGCACTGGTACCCGATGAGCTGCTGCCGCACGACGGCGATGGCCTGTCGGTCGTGCCGGTGGCCGAGTTGCCGGAACTGCCGTTCGATCATGCCGAGATCGTGCAACTGGCCGTATCGCGGGTGCGCGCCAAGAGCCAGTATTCCTCTCTGCCCGTGTACCTGTGCGGCGAGCGCATCACGCTGCCGCAGTTGCAGGCCGTGTACGAGGCGGTATTGGGCGAGCCCATCAACAAGGTCAGCTTCCGCCGCAAGGTCGAAGAGCTGGGCATGCTGGAACCCGTGGAAGGCGAACTGGTGACCGGCGCCGCGCACCGGCCGGCCCAGGTCTACCGGCTGCGGCCGGCTTTCAGGCGCGAGCTCTCGACGGTGCAGCGAGGCCTGAACGCCTGAGAAGTTTCGGGGCGATTGTCCTGTTTTCGACAATGATGCGTTCAACGGGATACCGCTTATCCAGGGCGGGACGCGCTCGTATTCTGTGGCCCTGTTCCATTTACATGGGTTTCGGTGCGGGAATGTCGCATTCGTGGAACAACGGCCAGGCCGATCCGGCGGCTGCCCCGCGCCAGACCCGCCCACTACTTTTCAAGCAAGGATTCGCCATGTCTGCCTCCCAACGTTTTCTTCCGCTCGCCGGCCGCCTGCTGATCGGCGTGCCGTTCCTGATCACCGGCTTCTCGAAGCTGGGCAATTATTCCGGCACGGTGGGCTACATCGCGTCGGCCGGCTTGCCCCTGCCCGCGGTGGGTTGGGCCGTGGCCGTGTTGATCGAAGTCGTGTTCGCCGCCCTGCTGATCCTGGGCTGGCGCGTGCGTCCGGTGGCGCTGGTGATGGCGCTGTTCACGCTGGCCACGGCCGTGTTCTTCCACAACGACCTGGGCAACCAGGGCCAGTTCATCAACTTCATCAAGAACCTGATGATCACGGGGGGCCTGCTGCAGATCGTCGCCTTCGGCGGTGGCGCGCTGAGCCTGGATGGGCGCGGCGGCCGCGCCTGACGCCTGCTTTTCCGATGCCGTTCGAGGGCGGCGCCTGCAAGGGGCGCCGCCCTCTTTGCTACTTGCCGCTATCCACAGGCTCGCTGGCCGCCGGACCGCCGCCCATGGCGTGGAACAGCGCGGCCGTGTCGTTCATGCGGTCGGTGGCATAGCGCACCTCGCGCAGGCGTGCTTGCAGGAAATGCTGCTCGGCGGCGCGGCCCTGGTAGCCGGGCAGCGCGCCCAGCGAGACGCGCCTGGACGTATTGCCATACGACGCTTCGGCGGCCTGGCGCGCGCGTTCGGCGGCGGCCAGCGCCTCGTTGTCGGCTTCCAGGGCGGCCAGCGTGTCGGCCACGTTGCGGAACGCGGTCAGCACGGTCTGTTTGTACTGCTCGCCCGCCGCTTCGTAGGAACGCTGCGCGGCACGGCGCTGCGCCATCAGGGCGCCGCCGTGGAAGATCGGCTGCGTGAGCGAGGCGCCCAGGCTCCAGATCGAACCCGTGCCCGCCGCCAGTGCGTCCGACCAATTGAAGCCCCCGCGTCCCAGCGAAGCCGAGATCGACAGGCTGGGCAGCAATTGCGCGGTGGCCGCGCCGATGTCGGCGGCCGCCGCGCGCAAGGTCGCGTCGGCGGCGCGGATGTCGGGCCGGTGGGCCAGCAGCGTGGAGGGCACGCTGACGGGCACGTGGTCCGGCACGCTCAGGCTGTCGAAGTCCAGGTCCGGCGGGGCCTGGTCGGGCGTGCGGCCCAGCAGCACGGCCAGCGCGTGCCGCATGGCCTGCCACTGGCTGCGCAGGCCGGGCAGGCTGGCCTCTACGTCGGCCGCGTTCTGGTCGGCGTCCAGCGCTTCCTGCTGCGAGGCCGAGCCCAGCTCGAAGCGGCGCTGCGCGTCGCGCGCCACGTCGCGGGCCAGCACGGCCTGCCGCTGCGTCAGTTCGACCTGTACGCGCAGCGCCGCGGCGTTGATGGCGCCGGTGACGATGTTCGAGGCCAGCGCGCGCCGCGCCGCTTCCAGTTCGTAGGCCTGCTGGTTCACACGTTCGGCCAGCGAAGCGTTGGCGTAGCGCGCCGCGCCGAACAGGTCGAAGGTGTACTGCGCGCGCAGTTGCCCGACGAAGGTGTTGTACAGCGCGGTGGGCGGCTGGATGCCGGGCATGGTCAGCGCGCGCTGCCGGTCGGTCTGCGCGCCGGCGTCCAGCGTGGGGAACAGCGATTCGCCGACCTGCGCGCGCAACTGCTCGCGCGCGGCGGCCAGGCGCTTGTCGGCGGCGGCCAGGTCGGGGCTGTTGGCCAGGCCCTCGGCCACCAGCGCGTCGAGCGGTGGCGAGCGGTAGCGCGTCCACCAGTCGGCGACCGGCATGGCGCCGGCCTCGAACCGTTGCGCCACGCCTTGCGCGGCGGCGGTCTGAGCGGGCGTGGCCGCCACGCCGTATTGCGTGGGTCGGGGCGTTTGCGGCGGCGTACCGTCCGGACCCAGCGCGCAGGCGCCCAGGGCCAGCGCCAGCAAGGCGGATATGCAGGCGCGCGACAGGCGATTCAGTCTGTGCATGGCTCAGGCTCCTTCCCGCAGGTGGCCGGCATCCGCGCCAGGCGGCACGCCGGGCGGTTCGTTGCGTTCGTCGTTGCGCACGCGGAACCAGGCGGCATACAGCGCCGGCAGGAAGAACAGGGTCAGGACGGTGGCGCTGGTGATGCCGCCCATCAGCGCCGTGGCCATGGGGCCGAAGAAGTTGCTGCGCAGCAGGGGGATCAGCGCCAGCACGGCGGCGGCGGCGGTCAGGGTGATGGGCCGGAAGCGCCGCGCGGTGGCGCCCACGATGGCGTCCACGCGCGGCGCGCCGCCCGCGATGTCCTGCTCGATCTGGTCCACGAGAATCACCGAGTTGCGCATGATGATGCCGAACATCGCGATGACGCCCAGCATGGCGACGAAGCCGAACGGCTTGTCGAACAGCAGCAGCGCCACCACCACGCCGATCAGGCCCAGCGGCGCGGTCAGCACCACCATCATCACCCGCGAGAAGCTTTGCAGCTGGATCATCAGCAGCGTCAGCACCACGATGGCCATCAGCGGCATCTGGTCGTTGATGGACGATTGGCCCTTCTGGCTTTCCTCGACCGAGCCGCCGATCTGGATGCGGTAGCCCACCGGCAGTTCGGCGCGCAGCTCGCCGAGCTTGGCGTCGATGGCATGGGTGACGTCGATGCCCTGCGCATTGCCCGTCACGTCGGCCTGCACCGTGATGGTGGGCTGGCGGTCGCGTTCCCAGACCACGGCGTATTCCAGTTCGTTGCGCACGGTGCCCAGGCTGCCCAGCGGCACGGGGCCGTTGGGCGTGGGAACGGACAGCGAGGCCAGGCGCGCGGGATCGACGCGGTCTTCCCTGGCCGCCCGCAGGTCGACGCTGATCAACTGGTCGCGCTCGCGGTATTGCGTGACGGTGGTGCCCGACAGCGTCATGGCCAGGAAGTCGGACACGTCGGTGGAGGTGATGCCCACCGCGCGCGCCTTGTTCTGGTCGACCTCGAAGCGCACCGAGCGCGCCGAGGGTTCATCCCAGTCGAACTGCACGTTGGTGGTGCGGCCATCGGCGCGGATCTGGCTGGCCAGCTTCTCGGCGATGCCGCGCACCGTGCCGATGCTGTCGCCGCTGACGCGGAACTGCACCGGGAAGCCCACGGGCGGGCCGTTCTCCAGGCGCGACATGCGGGTGCGCACGGCCGGGAACTGCTCGCGCAGCACCGGGCCCAGCCATCGGGCCAGTTTGTCGCGCTCTTCCACCGACTTGGCCGTGAGGATGAACTGCGCGAAGTTGGCCTGCGGCAGCTTCTGGTCCAGCGGCAGGTAGAAGCGCGGCGCGCCCGTGCCCACGAAGCTGACCATGTGGTCGATCTCGGGCCTGTCGTGCAGGGCCTTTTCCAGGCGCTCGACCTGCTGCTTGGTGGCCGTGATGGAGGCGCCGTCCTGCAGGCTCAGGTCCACCAGCAGTTCGGGCCGGTCGGAGTTGGGGAAAAACTGCTGCGGCACGCGGCTGAACGCCGCCATGGCGCCCACGAACAGCAGGACGGTGAAGCCCAGCACCCAATAGCGGCGCCGCACGCAGGCCGCGACCCAGGTGCGCAGGCGGCGGTAGAAGCGCGTGTCGTAGATGTCGTGTTCGTGGTCGTCGGGCTGGTGCGCCTCGCGCTTGCGTTCGGGCAGCAGGCGATAGCCCAGCAGCGGAATCAGCACCACCGCCGCGAACCACGAGGCGATCAGCGCGATGGCCGAGACCTGGAAGATCGAGCGCGTGTACTCGCCCGTGCCCGACTTGGCCAGCGCGATGGGCAGGAAGCCCGCCACGGTGACCAGCGTGCCCGTCAGCATGGGAAAGGCCGTGCTGGTGTAGGCAAAGGCGGCGGCGCGCGCGCGGCTCCAGCCTTGCTCCAGTTTCACCGCCATCATCTCGACCGCGATGATGGCATCATCCACCAGCAGCCCCAGCGCTAGCACCAGCGTGCCCAGCGAGACCTTGTGCAGGCCGATGTCGAACACCGACATGAACAGCGCCGTGACCGCCAGCACGATGGGAATGGAGATGACCACCACGATGCCGGTGCGAACGCCCAGAGACACCAGGCTGACCAGCAGCACGATGCCGACGGCCTCGGCCACCGACCGCAGGAACTCGTCGACGGAATGCGACACCGCCTGCGGCATGTTCGACACCTGCGTGAGCGTCAGGCCCGCGGGCAGGTGGCCGCGCAATTCCGCCGAGGTGGTGTCCAGCGCGCGGCCCAGCTTGACCACGTCCTGGCCCGGCTGCATGGTGATGCCGATGCCCAGCACCGGCTTGCCCCCGGCGCGCATCTCGGATTCCTGCGGATCGAGATAGCCGCGCTTGATGGTGGCGATGTCGCCCAGCCGCACCGCGCGGCCGTTGATGGGAATCAGCGTTTCCGCCAGCGCCTGCGCATTGCCCAGCTGGCCGCTGGGCCGCACGAAGATGCGGTCGTTGGCGGTGGTCATGACGCCGCCCGAGGCCACGCCGTTCTGCGCGTCGATGGCACGGCCGATCACTTCTGGCGATACCCCCAGCCGCGCCAACTGCGCGTTGGGGATCTCGATGTAGATGCGTTCCTGCTGCTCGCCGAAATAATCCACCTTGGCCACGCCGGGCACGCGCAGCAGCACGGTGCGCAGCGAATCGGCATAGTCGCGCAGTTGGGCGGGCGAGAAACCGTCGCCTTCCAGCGTGTAGATGTTGGTGTAGACATCGCCGAACTCGTCATTGAAGAACGGCCCCTGCACGCCGCGCGGCAGCATGCCCTGGATGTCGCCCACCTTCTTGCGGATCTGATACCACTGCTCGGCCACTTCGGCGGCCGGCGCGGAGTCCTTCATCGTGTAGAACACGAGCGATTCGCCCGGCCGCGAATAGCTGCGCATGAAATCCGTGTTGGGCGTTTCCTGCAGCTTGCGGGCGATGCGGTCGGTGACCTGCAACTGCACCTGCTGCGCGGTGGCGCCGGGCCAGAAGGTGCGGATCACCATCACGCGGAAGGTGAAGGGCGGGTCTTCGGACTGCGCCAGGCGCGAGTACGACATGACGCCGAACAGCGTGGCCAGCGCGATCAGGAAGACCACCAGCGACTGGTGCCGCAGCGCCCACGCGGAGAGATTGAAGCGGCCTTCCCCGGCATGGCCATGGGCCACGGCGGCCGCGCGCGCCTGCTGGGCGGTCATGCGATCCTCCCCGGCGCCGTTTTCGCGATCCTGCGTGCTCATGATGCGAAGTCCTCGGGGTGCAGCGGCGGCACGGGGCGGACCTTTTCGCCCGCCGACACCGTATGCACGCCTTGCCACACGATGCGTTCGTCCTTGTCGATGCCCGCGGAGATCGTGACGGTGCGCTCGTTGAAGCGCTGTACAGTGACGCGGCGCAATTCCAGTACGTCTTCGCCCGCCTTCACGACCCAGACCGCGGGTTCGGGACCGTCGTGGAACAGGGCGGTGGAGGGCAGCGTGTAGGTGGCCGTGCCGTCCCGGGCCTGATCCAGCGCGATGTTGGCCGTCATGCCTAGGCGGGCCTCGGCGCCGGCGTCGTGCAGGGTGAAGCGGGCGCGGAAGGTGCGGGTGCGCGCGTCGGCCGCCGGAGACAGCTCGCGCAGCGTGGCTTGCAACGTGCGGCCCGGCGCGGCGGGCAGCGTGACGGTGGCGCGCTGTCCGATGCGCAGGCCGGCCAGGATGTTCTCGGGCACGTCGGCGGTGACGTCGACGTCGCCGGCCCAGGCCAGGCTGTAGACGGGATCGCCCGCCGCCACGTTCTGGCCGGTGTCGGCGCGTTCGGCGGTGATGACGCCCGCGTGGTCGGCGACCAGGGTGGTGTAGCCGAGCTGGTCCTTTGCCAGCGCGGCCTGCTGGGCGGCGCTGTCGCGCTGGGCCAGGGCCGATGCATAGGCGTTCTGCGTCTGCTCCAGCTGGCTGGCGGCAATCAGTTGTTCGCGGGCCTGGGCACGGTCGCGGTTCAGTTGCTGGCGCGCGAACTCCAACTGGTGCCGCGCCGCGGACGCTTGCGCCTGGGCGGCGGCGGCGTTCTTGGCGGCGTCGGCGGGATCCAGGCGGGCCACGGCCTGGCCTGCCTTCACGGCGTCGCCCAGCCGCACCTTGCGTTCGATGATCTTGCCGCCGACGCGGAACGACAGCTGCGTGCTGTAGCGCGCCTCGATCTGGCCGGGCAGCGTGACGCGCGGCGCCTGGGCATCGGGCTGGGCCGGCATGGCGACCACCGGGCGGGGCGCGGGCGGCGGGGCCTCGCTCTTGCCGCAGCCGCCCAGTGCCGCCAGGCACAGAAGCAGCGCGGCGGCGCGCGGAACGAAGATCGGCGAGCGCGCGGTAGGGCGCGGACCAGGAGCGGGCATGAAAACCTCGACGCGGGTGGGAGCGGCGCCGGACTACGGCGCCGCGGCGGAGTGCGATGGGCGGAATTCTAATTCAATACTGTATTCAAATACAATAATGAATCCGAAATCGCCTGAAGTGCTACACTGCCGCGATGGAAAAAGTCCGACTGACGCGCGAACAGAGCCGCCACCAGACGCGCCAGCGCTTGTTGGACGCGGGGCAGCGCCTGTTCGTCGCCAAGGGCTACACCGCCAGCAGCGTCGAGGACATCGCGGAGGAGGCCGGCTACACGCGCGGCGCGTTCTACTCGAATTTCGGCGACAAGTACCAGATGCTGATGGAGCTGTTGCGCCGCGACCACGAGGCCCATACGAGCGAGATGCAGGCCATCTTCGACGGCGAGGCCACGCGTGAAGACCTGGAGTCGCGCATCGTGGCCTTCTACAGCCAGCTGTACCGGGAAGACGACTGTTTTCTGTTGTGGGTCGAGGCCAAGCTGCTGGCGGCGCGCGACCCCCAGTTCCGTGAACCCTTCCTGGCCTTCACGCGCGAGAAGCGCGCGGGCGTGGCCGAGTACGCGCGGCAATTCATGCAGCGTACCGGTGCCCCGCTGGGCATGACCCCCGATGAACTGGCCCTGGGGCTGGTCGCCTTGTGCGAGGGTGTCATGTTCAGCCATACCTTCGATCCCCAGGAAGTCACCGGCGAGCTGACCGAGGCGGTGCTGGGCGGGTTCTTCCGGCGCGTGGTGTTCGGGCGGACCTAGGCTGCGCCTTCGGTGCATGGGCCGCGCACGGGCCGCCTGGCGGATTGACTGATGCGGAATCAGGGCCGCAAGGCGCGTGGCGCCGCCGCGTAGAATTCTTCGCATGTCCCGCCGCGCCCCTGCCCTTGCACGCCCGCCGAGCCTTGTGCTGTTCGGCCTGCTGCTGTTTGCGCTGACGCTGCGCGCGCTGGTGCCGGCGGGTTATATGCCCGACGTGCGGGCCCTGCGCGAAGGACGCCTGGCGCTCGAGTTCTGCGCGGCGGCGGGCGGCTTGCCGAGGGCGCCGCGCGTGCCATGGCCGGCGCCGGACATGCACCACGGCATGGATCACGCGGACAGGGTCCGCGTGCAGATGCCCGGCATGGAGATGCCCGGCATGCACATGGCGCGGGGCAGCCCGGCGTCGGGCCACGGATCGCACGATCACGGCTCCGATCACTCCGGCGCGGCGGGCCAGGAATGTCCGTTCGGCCTGATCGCCCATCAGGCGCTGGATACGCCGGTGGCGCTGGGGGTGGCGCCGATGCGGGCCTTCGGCCGCGCCGACCTGCCCTCGCCCGCCGACCGTCCGGCCCCGCCCATGCCCGCGGTCGGTCCGCCACTGGGGCAGCGCGCGCCCCCTGTCCTGTCCGCATGACACCGTAACCGGGTGCGCGCCGCCGCGCGCACGAAGGTCGCCCCATGCCGGCGACGCCTGTCGTTCTCCGAGATATCCATGTCCACGCAAACCCTGGAATCCGCGTCCTCGCGCGCGCGGACCACGGCGGGCAGCCGCTTGCTGGCGCTGCTCACCCGTCTGCATTTCTACATCGGGCTGTTCGTCGGCCCGTTCATCCTGGTGGCCGCGGTCACCGGCACGCTGTTCGTCCTGACGCCCCAGATCGAGTCCTGGCTGTATGCCGATCAACTGCGCACGGCCAGCACCGGGCCTGCGCAGCCGCTGGCCCGGCAGGTCGAGGCCGCGCAGGCCCGCATCGGCGCGGGGCCGAGGCTGTTCGCGGTGCGTCCCGCTCCCCAGCCCGGCACGACGACCCGCGTGATGTTCTCGCAGCCCGGCCTGGGCGATTCCGAGAGCCGCGCGCTGTTCGTCGATCCGGTCACGCTGGCCGTCAAGGGCGACATGATCGTCTACGGCACCAGCGGCTCGCTGCCGTTTCGCACCACGCTGGATTATCTGCACCGCAACCTGATGCTGGGCGAACTGGGCCGCAACTACAGCGAGCTGGCCGCGTCCTGGATGTGGATCGCGTCGCTGGGCGGGCTGGTGCTGTGGTTCGTTTCGCGCCGGCGCAACAGCGCGGCCATGGCCTCGCGCAGCCCGCGCCTGCGCACGCGCCGCTGGCACAGCCTGCTGGGCCTGTGGCTGGCGGCCGGACTGCTGTTCCTGTCGGCCACCGGACTGACCTGGTCGAACTGGGCGGGCGGCCGGGTGGATCTGCTGCGCGCGCAGTTGGGCTGGGTCACCCCGTCGGTGTCGCTGGCGCTGCCGGGCACGGCGGCCGCCGCCATGCCGATGGCGGGCGAGCATGCGCATCATCACGGCAGGCTCGGCCAGGGCGCGATGCCCGCGCCGGCGGCCCAGGGCTTCGACGCCGTGCTGGCGTCGGCACGTGCTGGCGGCATCGACTCGAACAAACTGGAGATCCGCCCGCCGCGCGCGGCCGGCCAGGGTTGGATGGTGCGTGAGGTGGACCGCTCCTGGCCCACGCAGGTCGACACCGTGGTGATCGATCCCGACAGCCACGCCATCACCAGCCGGGCCGATTTCGACACCTTTCCGCTGATCGCCAAGCTGATCCGCTGGGGCGTGGACATGCACATGGGCATCCTGTTCGGCTGGCCCAACCAGTTGCTGATGGCGGCCATCGGCGCGGCCTTGTCGGTGATGGTGGTGCTGGGCTATCGCATGTGGTGGCTGCGGCGGCCGGCCGCGGGCGTGGGGGCGCTGACCCTGACGCAGGCGTGGCTGGACCTGTCCCGAGGATGGCGCGTGCTGGCCGTGATCGTGGCGGTGGCGCTGGGCTGGTGCCTGCCGGTGATGGGCGTGAGCCTGATTGCGTTCCTGGCGGTGGACGTGGCGCGCAGCCTGTGGCGAGGCGCCCGCGTGCAGGCGCGCCCCGCCTGAGCCCGCGCTACGGATATCCCGCCGCGACGTGCGGGTTGCGGAACGGCAATTGCGACAGGTCCTGGCAGGCTGGGCCTGGCGCATCGCAATCGATGATTTCCGCGCAACGGTCGGCGAACGCCGCGCGGAAATGGTTCTTCGCCTTCACGCACAACAGCCGCAGCGCATCCAGGTCGATGCCGTGCAGGGCATAGAGGGCGGGATCGTCCAGCGCCACGACTCTCTCGGTGACGATGACGCGTACCGAGGGTGGGTCCTGCAGCGTCAGCACCGCGCTGCGCCCGCACTGCCGTTCGACGCCGGTCTGCATCGGCCCGGTGTTGCGGAAGACGCCGTCGGTCAGCCGGTCGACTCGGACGCGTGCGGCCACGCCCGGACCGAAGTGCGGGCCATGGCGTCCGCCCAGCACCACGTCCAGCGCGCCACGAGGCCCGCCCCGATGTTGGCGCCGGCGCCGGGCTTGTTCTCCACCACCACCGTCTGCTTCAAACCCTTGGACAGGCCTTCGGCCACCAGACGGGCCAGCAGGTCGGTCGTGCCGCCCGCGCCGAACGGCACGATCAGCGTGATGGGACGCGTCGGCCAGTCATCGGCCGAGGCGGCGGGGCTGGCGGCGGCCAGCAGTGCCGCCAGCCCCGCGCCCGCCAGGAGGTTGCGGCGCATCCGCCGCGTGGAGTGTTCGCCGTGCCGTGCCATGTTTTTTCCGCCTTGAGGAATGACTTTTCTGAGGTAAAGAACATATGATCTATGTTCAAGTAAAATAGATCATATGTTCCGACTCTTCGGCCGGTCAAGCTCCTGAGGTTTTTTCCTGGAATCGCCATGACGCACATCATTCACCGCAATCCCCGCAAAACGCTGGCCACCGCCGTGGGCGGAGAAGGCAGCTTCCTGGTCGACCAGGACGGCAAACGGTATTACGACGGCTCCGGCGGCGCGGCGGTGTCGTGCCTGGGCCACGGCCATCCCGAGGTGGTCGAGGCCGTGGTGGCGCAGGTGCGCAAGCTGGAGTACGCGCACACCAGCTTCTTCACCAACGAACCGGCCGAACGGCTGGCCGATTTCCTGGCGCGCCGTTCTCCGCCCGGATTGTCGAACGTTTATTTCCTGTCGGGCGGCTCCGAGGCGGTCGAGACGGCGCTGAAGATGGCGCGGCAGTATCACGTCGAGCGCGGCCAGCCGCAGCGCCGCCACACCATCGCGCGGATGCAGAGCTATCACGGCAATACGCTGGGCGCCCTGGGCATCGGCGGGCATCGCGGCCGGCGCGCCCTGTTCCAGCCGCTGCTGGTGCCCACGCGGCATGTGTCGCCGTGCTTCGCGCATCACTACAAGCAGGCGGGCGAGTCCGACGACGATTACGGCACGCGCCTGGCGCGCGAACTCGAGGACACCATCCTGGAATTGGGCGCGGACTCGGTATCCGCCTTCATCGCCGAGACGGTGGGCGGCGCCACGGCGGGCGCCGTGTGCGCGGTGCCGGGCTATTTCCGCAAGATCCGCGAGGTGTGCGACCGCCACGGCGTGCTGCTGATCCTGGACGAGGTGATGAGCGGGCTGGGGCGCACGGGCCATTACCACGCGTTCGAGGCCGAGCAGGTCGTACCGGACCTGCTGTGCCTGGCCAAGGGGTTGGGCGGCGGTTACCAGCCGATCGCGGCGGTGATCGCGCACGACGGGATCGTGCAGGCCTACGCGGCGGGGTCCGGGGCATTCCAGCACGGGCATACGTACGTGGGCCATCCGGTGGCCTGCGCGGCGGCGCTGGCGGTGCAGACGGTGGTCGAGCGCGACGGGCTGGTGCAGCGTTCCGCCGCGCTGGGCGCTTATCTGCAACAGCAATTGCGCGCGCGTTTCGGCGATCACCCGCAGGTGGGCGACGTGCGCGGCCGCGGGCTGTTCCAGGCGGTGGAGTTCGTGGCGGACCGCCAGGACGGCACGGCCTTCGCGCCGCGTGTGCAACTGCACGCGCGCATCAAGGACGCGGCGCTGGCGCGCGGCCTGCTGTGCTACTCGGGCGGGGGCACCATCGACGGCGAGCGCGGCGATCACGTCCTGCTGGCGCCTCCGTACGTGACCAGCGAGGCGGAACTGGACGCGGCGATCGAGTGCCTGGCGCAGGCGGTGGATGCCGCGATCGGCCAGGCACGCGCCTTAGAATAGGCGCTTTTCCACGTCCCCCCGCCTCCAGGAAGTCCGATGGACAAGCGCAGCCTCGACAAACTGATCGAAGCCCGGTATGCCAGCCTGCCCGCCACGCTGCAACGCGCCGCGCGCCATGCGGTCGACCATCCGAAAGACCTCGCGCTGCATTCCATGCGCACCGTGGCGGCCAACGCGGGGTTGCAGGCCAGCGCCATGCATCGCCTGGCGCGGCAGTTGGGCTTCGAGGGCTACGAGGCGATGCGGGCGGTCTACCGGGAGTGGCTGGCGCAGGGCGCCGGCTCTTTTTCCGACCGGGCCACGGATCTGCAACGCCGCGGCGCCGGCCGGCAGGCGGAGCCGCTGCTGCGCGACCTGCTGGAGGCCGACGGCCGCAACCTGGCGCAGATGCGGGAGCCCGTCGTGCTGCACGGGCTCGAAGCCGCGCGCGACGTGCTGGCCGATGCGCGCCGCATCTACGTGGTCGGCTTGCGCAGCCTGTTCCCGGCCGCCTTCTATTTCAACTACGCGTGCGGCATGTTCCAGCAGAACACGACGCTGCTGACCGGCATGGGCGGCATCTTCGCGGACGAGCTGCGCGGCGCCGGCCCCCAGGACGCCATGGTGGTGTTCAGCTACGAGCCCTATGCGCGCGACACCGTCTCGGCCGTGGCGTATGCGCGCGAACTGGGGGTGCGCATCGTCAGCGTGACCGACAGCACGGTATCGCCCATCGCCGCCCAGGCCCGCGCGCTGGTCGTGGTGCCCAATGCCACGCCGTCGCTGTTCCCGTCGGTCGTGCCGGCTCTTGCCGTGGCGCAGGCGCTGGCCGCCCTGCTGCTGGCCGGCGCGGGCGAGGCCGGCCTGCGCGAGGTGGCGCGCAGCGAGGCGCAGCTGCGGCAATTCTCGGTGTACCAGGACGGCCGCCAGGGATGAGCGCGGCCGAGCCGTTCAGCCAAACCGCTCCAGCCTGAACGGCCTCGGATCCACCACCGGCGCGTCGTTCATCACCATCTGCGCCGTCAGCAATCCCGCGCCCGGCCCCAATCCAAATCCGTGACCGGAAAAGCCGGTCGAGATGAACAGGCCGGGTATTTTCGCCGCCGGTCCGATGATGGGCACGGCATCGGGCGTCACGTCGATCATGCCGCCCCAGGTCTGGATCAGCTTGGCATTCCTGAACACCGGAAAGGCCTGAACCAGGTTCGCCAGCCCTTCTCGCACGGTGGCTTCCGACGGCTTGGGGTCCAGGATGCGTTCGCGCTCGAACGGCGAGATCTCGTCCAGTTGCCAGGTCTTGGGCGTCTGCCATTCCTTGATGAAATGGTTGCCCACGTTCAGGCGCAGTTCCTTGCGGTTGCGCGCGAAGCTCGACCAGTATTCGCGGAACAGCCGGAAGTTGTCGGGCGCCAGCGGCACCATCGTGCGGTTGCGCAGCGAGATCGTATAGGTGCCGTCCAGCCGGCGGCGGTACGAGAAGTTGTCGCCGCCGATCGGCATGCCGGTGGGGCCGTCGACGGCCGATACGCGGCCCACGCTGCCCAGCACCTTCAGTTGCGGCAGCGAGATGCCCAGCGTGCGCGCGAACAGGCGCGACCAGGCGCCGCCGGCCAGCACGACCGCCGTGCAGCGGATCTCGCCGCGCTCGGTCACCACGCCCGTGGCGCGGCCGCCTTCCTGGATCAGTCCGCGCACCGCGCAGCCCGCCAGGATGCGCGCGCCGGCGGCCTGCGCGGCGCGGGCGATGGCGGACGTGGCCAGCGAGGGCTCGGCGCGGCCATCGCTGGCCGTATACATGCCGCCCATGAATTCGGCGGATGCGCCCGGCACCTGGCGCGCGAGCTCGCTCTTGTCCAGCAGCCGGGTGTCCACGCCGAACTGGTTGGCTTCGGCGTGCGCGGCCTGGTACAGCGCTTCTTCCCGCGCCGAGCGGTACACATAGGCGATGCCGGTCTGGCGAAAGCCGGTTTCGATGCCCTGCGCCTGGAAGTCGCGCCACAGCTGCTGGCTGGCGATGCTCAGGGGAATCTCGGCGGCGTCGCGGCCCATCTGGCGCACCCATCCCCAGTTGCGCGAGGATTGCTCCGCGCCGATCAGGCCTTTCTCGCACACCACGACACGAACGTTCTTCCGGCTCAGGTACAGCGCCGTGCAGATCCCCACGATGCCGCCGCCGATGACGACGACGTCCGTCTGCGGCGGAAGCGTGTCCGCCTGCAGCGAGATGGGGTCAGGAATGATGCGGCTCATATCGATCCTAGGGGGGCAAGGATGTGTTCAGGGAGGACGGTGGAAGGATTCAGTAGCCGCGCTGCCGGTCGTACAGCTGCGGCAGCGGCAGGCCGCGTTCCCAGCGTTGCATCATGTCGGCGGCCTTGCGCGCGCGCTCGCGCCGGTCGGGCGTCGAGCCATAGTGCGGCGTGACGGTGACGCCAGGGTGTTGCCACAGGGGGGATTCGGCGGGCAGCGGTTCGACGTCGAAGACGTCCAGCACCGCGCCGCTCAACTGGCCGCTGTCCAGCGCGGCCAGCAGGTCCGGCACGAGCAGGTGATCGCCGCGGCCCGCGTTGATCACACAGGCGCCGCGCGGCAGGCCGGCGAACGTGGCGGCATTCAGGATGCCGCGCGTGGCATCGGTGGAGGGCAGCAGGCAGACCAGCACGTCGGTGCGCGCCAGGAAGGCGGCCAGTTCGTCCGGGCCGGCATACGCCTGGACGCCGGGCAGCGAGGCGCGTCCGCGCGACCAGCCCGCCACCTGGAAGCCGATCCCGGCCAGCCGTTGAACGGTCGGCGCGCCCAGTTGGCCCAGGCCCATCACGCCGACGCGCACCTGTTCGATGCGTGGCGGCGCGTCCAGCGTCTGCCAGCGCCGGTCGGCCTGGTTCAGCGCCATGCGCCGCGCCTGGCGGATCAGCATCAGCGTGGCGGTCAGCACGTATTCGCTCATCACGCCCGCGGTGCTGTCGGTGATCATGCGGGCGATGGGCAGGCCGGGCGGCAGCAGCGGATCGGCCAGGATGTTGTCCACGCCGGCGCCCGCGCTGATGACCAGCCTGAGGTCGGGCAGCGCGGCCAGGCGCCCGGCTTCGGGCGCCCAGACCAGCGCGTAGGCGATGCCGGCGGGGTCGCTCCGGGCTTCATCCCAGCCGACGACCTCGATGGCCGGATCGCAGGCGCGGAAATGTCCGCGCCATTCTTCCAGCGCCTGCGGGCCGCCCGAGTTGACCGTGATGCGCATGGTCAGACGGTGTAGTTCAGCGCCAGCCGGCCGCCGTCGACGTACAGCGTCTGGCCGGTGATGTAGCTGGACGCGTCGCTCAGCAGGTAGGCGACGGCATCGGCGACTTCTTCCGGCTCGCCCAGCCGGCGCATGGGCGTGCGGCTCATGATGCGGTTGCGGCTGGCTTCGTCGGCCATCACCGCGTTTCTGGCCAGCTCGGTGGCGATGGTGCCCGGCCCCACCGCGTTGACGCGGATGCCCTGGTCGATCAGCGCCAGCGACATCGCGCGCGTGAGCTGGGCGATGCCGCCCTTGCTGGCGTTGTACGACGCAATGCCCGGGATCGCGGTGACGGCGTTGACCGAACTCATGTGCACGATGGCGCCGCCGCCTTGCGCCGCCATGGCGCGGGCGACGGCCTGGCCGACCAGGAACGCGCCCTTCAGGTTGACGCCGATGACCAGATCCCAATCGGCTTCGGTGACGTCGAGGAACGGCGCGGGCCGCACGATGCCGGCGTTGTTCACCAACTGATCCACATGGCCGAAGCGCGCCAGCGTGGCGGCCAGCGCGGCATCCACGTCGACCTTCCTGCTGACGTCGCACGGCACGAACAGGGCCTGCCCGCCCAGTTCCTCGGCCAGCGCCTGGCCGTTCTTCCGGTCCACGTCCCAGAGGGCGACCGAGGCGCCCGCGTCCGCCAGGCGGCGCGCGCAGGCCGCGCCGATGCCTTGCGCGCCACCGGTGACGATGGCGGTCTTGCCGTTGAAGTCGAAGCGCGTCGTGCTGCTCATGCTGCATTCCTCGTGGGTAAAGAAGCCGGGCGCGCGGCCCGGCGGGGCCGGCACATCCGCCGGATCAACGTTCCACCGTGCGGTTCCAGCGCGCGTTGAAGGCCGGCCGCGTGGCGTTGATCTCGTCCCAGTCCAGGATCTTGGCGGTCTGCATGTAGCCCTGCACCTGCTTGAGCAGCGCCGCGTTCTGCTCGCTGGCCCGCACCGTGCGGTTGGACGGGAAGTGGCCGCCCTTCTCCAGCGCGGCCGATTGCGCCTCGGCCGACAGCAGGTAGTGCGCCAGCTTCTGCGACAGTTCGGGTTCCGTGTTCCTGGCGATCACGCATTCGCCCACCATCAGGATCACCGATCCCTCCTTGGGTTGCGCATACTCCACGGGGATGTCGCGCTTCTTCAGGCGCGCGATGGCGGTGGGGGTGAGCGGGAAGATGGCGGCCTCGCCACCCTGGATCATCTCGGCCAGCTTGGCCGAGTTGGGGATGTACTCCAGCACGTTGGGGCCGATGGTGCTGGACCATTTCTTGAAGCCGGGCTCGGTATTCTTGTCGTCGCCGCCTTCGATGCGGTTGTACATCAGGAAGGCGTGCAGGCCGAACGTGCTGCCCGAGGCCGACTGGAACACCACCTTGCCCTTGTACTTCGGGTCGGCCAGGTCCATCCACGAGGTGGGCGGCGCCCAGCCCTTGTCCTTGAAGATCTTCGTGTTGTAGCCCAGGCCCGTCATTCCCACGTCGATGCCGGCGGCCATGCGGTCCTTCATGACGGCGCTGGGGTACAGCTCCTTGAACACCGGGTCGTCCGTCATCTGCTGGCACAGGCCCATCGAGATGGCGCGAGCCATCACGCCGTCGTCCAGGAACATCAGGTGCATCTGCGGGTTGTCCTTGTAGGCTTGCGCCTTGGCCAGGACGTCGGTGGAGGTGCCGGGCACCACCACGATCTTCACGTTGTTGGCCTTTTCGAACGCCGGGAACACGTGCTGCGTGAACGCGCGCTCCATGTCGCCGCCGTTCATGCCCACGTACAGCGTCTTCTGCTGCGCCTGCGCACCGGCCACCGCGCCTGCGAGCATCAGCGCGCCGGCAATCCATTTCCCCAACGACTTTTTCTGATTCGTCATGTTCACTCCAGCGTTGCTCACGAGTAACTCAGGCTCGGCACGCAACGCCGTGAGCGGCGCCGCCTGTCGCTCGATGCGGGATGCATCGATGGTGTTCCGCACGGCTACTTCTGGCCGATCAGCACGCGGTCCAGGCCGTAGACCCGGTCGAGCACGAACATGGTGACGGCCGTCAGCGCGATGACCAGGGCCGAGACGGCCGCCATCATCGGGTCGATGGATTCGGTGGCGTACATGTACATGCGCACGGGCAGCGTCACCGTGCTGGGCGCGGTGATGAAGACCGACATGGTCAGCTCGTCGAAGCTGTTGATGAAGGCCAGCAGCCAGCCGCCCGACACGCCGGGCAGGATCATCGGCAGCGTGATCTTCATGAAGACCGAGGCCCGGCTGGCGCCCAGCGACTGCGCGGCGTGTTCCACCGACAGGTCGAATCCCACCAGCGCGCCGATGACCAGGCGCATCACATAGGGCGTGATGACGATGACGTGCGCCAGCATCAGCCAGCCGAAGCTGCCGGTCAGGCCCATCATGGCGAAGAAGCGCAGCAGCGCCACGCCCAGCACCAGGTGCGGGATCATCAGCGGCGACAGGAACAGGCCGTTCAGCGCATCGCGGCCGGGAAAGCGGTAGCGGGTGATGGCGATGGCCGCGGGCACCGCCAGCACCGAGGCGATGCTGGCCGAGCAGAATGCCAGCCACAGGCTGTTGCGGAAGGCCTGCATGAAGTCGGCGTGCGCGAACACCGCCTTGAACCAGCGCAGCGACCAGTCGGTGGTGGGCAGGGTGAGCGTCGAGCCGGGCGTGAACGCGGTCAGGCACACGATCACCAGCGGCGCCAGCACGAAGGCCACCACCAGCAGGTTGAACGCCAGCGCGAAAGGACCGTTTTTCTGCATGATCCGAGGTCTCCGTTCAGCCCAGGCTGCGGCGGTAGGAGCGTTCAACCATGCGGTTGTAGCTCATCATGATGATGATGTTGGCCACCAGCAGCAGCACCGCGATGGCGGCGCCCAGCGGCCAGTTCAGTTCGGTCAGGAATTCGTCGTAGACGATGGTGGCGGCCATTTTCAGGCGGCGTCCGCCCAGCAGCGCGGGAATGGCGAACGAGCTGGCGGACAGGCCGAACACGATCAGGCTGCCCGACAGCACGCCGGGCATGGCCTGCGGCAGCACCACGCGCCACAGGGTCTGCGCGCGCGAGGCATTCAGGGAATAGGCCGCCTGTTCCACGGTCGGATCCAGCTTCTGCAGCGAGGTCCAGACCGGAATCACCATGAACGGCAGCATCACGTGCACCAGGCCGATGATGATGGCGGTGGGGGTGTACAGCAGCGAACCCAGGCCCAGCGCCTGGGCGGCCGAACCGAGCGGACCATTCGGGCCCAGCAGCAGGCTCCAGCCGAAGGCCCGCACCACCAGCGAGATCAGCAACGGCGACAGCACCGCCAGCAGGAAGATCGAACGCCAGGGTTTGCGCATGCGCGACAGCACATACGCCTCGGGCGCGCCGATCAGCGCGCAGATCAGCGTGGTCAGTCCGGCGATCCAGAACGTGCGCCAGAAAATCTCCAGGAAATAGGAGTCCGTCAGCACCTGCCTGTACTGCTCCAGCGTGCGGCCGGGCTGGATGCCGGTGTTGTAGTCGAACTGCGCGAACGACAGCAGGAAGGTCAGCGCCAGCGGCGTCAGCACCAGCGTCAGGAACAGCAGGGTCAGCGGCAGCGAGCCCAGGATGGCGGGCAGGCCGTCGATGCGGGGCTTGGGCGGCGGCGGGGCCTGCATGGCTTGCGATGTCGCGCTCATGGCCTCAGCCCTCGGCCTGCAGCACGCGCAGCGTGCCCGCCGCCCAGTCCAGGCCGACCACCTCGCCGTCGGCGTGCGGCGCGCGGCCATCGTTGGGCGTCAGCATGGTCAGCGTGCCCAGCGGCGTGTCCAGGTCGTACTGCCACTGGCTGCCCAGGAAATAACGGGTGGCCACGCGGCCGTCCAGCTTGCCCTGCCCTTGCGCCACGGGCACCAGCTTCTCGGGACGCAGCGACAGGCTGATGCTGTCGCCGGCGCTCAGGCCGCCGGCCTCGATCGACAGGAGCAGCGGCCCGCTTTGCACTTGCGCCTGCGGGCCGGCCTTCGTGACGGTGCCCGGCAGCATGTTGGTCTTGCCGACGAAACGCGAGATGAAGTGCGAGGTGGGATGTTCATACATGCGGTAGGGCGCGTCGACCTGCGTGGCGCGGCCCTCCTGCATCACCACCACGCGATCGCTGATCGACAGCGCCTCGGCCTGGTCGTGCGTGACCATGATGGTGGTGGTGCCGATCTGGCGCTGGATGCCGCGCAGCTCGAATTGCATCTCTTCGCGCAACTGCGCGTCGAGGTTGGACAGCGGCTCGTCCAGCAGCAGCACCGGCGGACGGATGACCAGCGCGCGCGCCAGGGCCACGCGCTGCCGCTGGCCGCCCGACAGTTCGCGCGGGTAGCGGTCGGCGTACTTGTCCAGCTTCACCAGCGCCAGCGCTTCGCGCGTGCGGCGCTCGCGTTCGCCGCGTTCGATTTTGCGCATGGCCAGGCCGAAGGCCACATTGGCGCTGACCGTCATGTGCGGAAACAGCGCATAGCTCTGGAACACGATGCCCAGCCCGCGCGTGTTGGGCTTGGCATGGGTGATGTCGCGGCCGTCCAGCGTGATGCGGCCCTGTGTCACGTCGGCGAAGCCCGCGATCATCTGCAGCGTGGTCGTCTTGCCGCAGCCGGACGGACCCAGCAGCGACACGAACTCGCCCTGTTCCACCGCCAGGTTCATGTCGGTGACGACACGAAGATCGCCGTAGGTCTTGGAGACGTGCTCGAGCTGCAGGAATGCCATGTCGTGCCTCGTGGCCGCGTGCTCGCGGCGATTGCAAAGGCGCTCGTACCCGCGTCTGCGGCGGTCGGCGCCCGGTTGGAACGAGGCCAGTGTAGGAAGGTGTTTAAATGGCCGTCATTGGTGTTTTTCCGTAGAAAGGAAAATTTCTGAAGAAAATTCCGATTATTGGAATTATTGTTTTAGTTAAGTAAGAAATATTCCGTTTATAGCGAGACGAAGATCATGAGCAAGCAAAAGGACGACGCCGACGCCGGTGGCCAGGGGGTGCTGCAGCGGGCCTTCGCCGTGTTGCGGGTGCTGGCCGAGGCCCAGGGCGAGAAACTGCGGATGACCGACATCGCCGCCCGCGCCGGCCTGGCCTCGGCCACCACCCATCGCGTGCTGCAGGGGCTGGTGCAGGAGGGCATGGTCGAACAGCCCGCGCAAGGCAAGGCGTATCAACTGAGCGTGGCCTTCTTCACCATGGCCGCCAGCGCGGGCAACCGCCATTCCACGCTGCGCGACCTGTGCCGGCCCGCGCTGCTGCGCCTGTCGGGCATGTTGAACGACACGGTGTTCCTGCTGGTGCGGCACGGCTTCGATGCCGTGTGCCTGGATCGCATCGACGGGCCGTTCCCGGTGCGCTCGCACACGGGGGACATCGGCGGCAAGGCGCCGCTGGGGCTGGGGCAGGCGGGCCTGATCCTGCTGGCGCGCCTGCCCGAGGCCGAGCGCGAAGAGATCATCCGCTTCAACATCCCGCGCCTGCGCCACCTGGGCTTCATGGACGAGATCTCGATGCGGGTGCTGTTGAAGGAGTGCCTGGAGAACGATTACGCCTTGTCCAGCGGGCAGTCGCTGTATCCCGGCACGATGGGCCTGGCCGTGCCGATCCTGGACGGCAACGGCGTGGTGGTGGCGGCGCTGAGCATCGCCGCGCCGTCCGAGCGCATGACGCCCGAACGGCTGCCGATGATCATCGAGATGCTGCGCAAGGAGGCGCGGCAGATCGGCGCACGCATCAACCCCTTCGATCCGGCGTTGCGCCGGCCGAATCACTTTCTCGGGCAGGGCGGGCGGGTGGAAACCTAGGCGGCGGCCGCCGCGTCGGGCGTGGCGAAATGTGCCGCGATCGCGGCCTGGGCGCTGGCGCGTGCCTGCATGACGGCCGGTTCGCCATACGCCGTCCCTTCCACCGAGAAGAACGTCATGTCCGTCAGGCCGATGGTGCGCAGCGCGACCTTCAGGTACGGCGTCAGGAAGTCCGGCTGGCGCGCGTTCTCGCCCGAATACAGGCCCCCGGACGAGGTCGCCACGTAGATCGGCCGGTCGTGCAGCGTGCCGACCTTGCCTTGCGGCGTGGGCTGGAAGGTGCGGCGCACGCGCACCACGTGATCGATCCACGCCTTCAGTGCCGAGGGCACCGTGTAGTTGTGCATGGGCGTGCCGATGACCACGCAGTCGGCGGCTTCCAGGTCGCGGATCAGCGCATCCGAGGTGCGCAATGTGCCGGGCTGGATGGCGTCTGCGGGCGGCTGGGGCGTGCCCAGTTCCACCGCATACACGGCATCCACGTGGGCCAGCGCGGCATGGTCGTGGCTTTGCACGGCGGCGGCGGGATGCCGGTCCAGCAGCGCGTCGAGCACGATGCGCGACAGGCGCGTGCTTTCGGAGTCCGCGCCGCGCGGGCTGAAGGTCATGTGCAGGATGTTCACGCGGTGGGTTCCTCAAGGGGTTTGGCAAAGCGCATGGCGCCGGTCAGCATGCCCTGGCGGAAGTAAAAGCGCTGGGCCAGCGCGTTGGACAGGGCGGTGTCCAGCACCAGCCGTACGCAGCCATGGGCACGCGCGATGACCTCCATCTCGTCCAGCAGGCGGGCGCCCCAGCGGTGGCCGCGGCTGTGTGCGGCGGCGATCAGGTCGTCCACGTACAGGAAGCGTCCGTAGATCAGGTTTTCCTGCACGCGATAGCCTGACAGGGCCACGGGGCGGCCGCCGTGCCAGGCGGCCATCAGGCGATAGCCCTCGGCGCGCTGGCGCTCGATGCGGGCCAGGAAGTCGGCTTCGTCGCGCAGATGGGGCCGCAGTTCCTGCATGACGGGAAAGCAGGCCCGCAGTTCGTCGGGCGTGTCTGCATGACGCAGTACGGTAGAGTCCATGTCGATGCTCAGGGGGTGGAGGGAAGCCGGCATCGGCGTCGGCGCCGGCTGTGATGGACGTCATGCTAAGCGCGGGATGCCATAATAATAAGAGCCAAGAATTGATTGGATGACTAGGCCATGATTTCGCTGCCTTTTGGCGGATTGCCGCCGCTGGACCCCGGCGGCGCCGAGCCCCTGTACCGGCAGATCTATGCGCGGTTCCGCCACGCGATCGCTTCGGGCCTGCTGGAGTCCGGGCAACGCCTGCCCTCGGCCCGCGCCCTGGCGGCCGAGCTGGGGTTGGCACGGGGCACGATCGAAACGGCGTATGGCCTGTTGTCCGCCGAGGGCTACATCCTGGCGCGCGGGCAGGCGGGCACGGTGGTGGCGCCCGACTTGAGGGCGCGGGCGCCGGTGGCGGCCGAGCCGTCCGCCTCGGCACCCGTGCCAGCGGCACAGGGCTTGCCCTTGGCGCTGGAGTCGGCGCCCGGCGTCATCCCGCCGTTTCAGATGGGCGTGCCGGCCCTGGACGCCTTTCCGCGCAAGATATGGGCGCGGCTGGGCGCGCGCGCCGTGCGCGCCATGCAGGCGGGCGACATGGTCTATCCGCCCCTGGCCGGCCTGCCGGCGCTGCGCACGGCCATCGCAGCCTATCTTCAAGTCGCGCGCGGCATTGCCTGCGCGCCGCATCAGGTGTTCGTCACCGGCGGCTATCGCCACACGCTGGACCTGATCGCGCGCACGCTGTTCCAGGCAGGCGACCGCGTCTGGGTCGAAGACCCCTGCTTTCCGCCGACGCTCGACGTGCTGCGGCAGGGCGGGTTGCGGGCGCATGCCGTGCCCGTGGATGCCGACGGCATGAATGTGGCGCGCGGCATCGAGACTGCCCCGCGGGCGCGCGGCGTGGTGGTGACACCGGCGCATCAGAGTCCCCTGTCCGTCTCCTTGTCGTTGCCGCGCCGGCAGGCGCTGCTGGATTGGGCGGCGCGCGAATCCGCCTGGGTCGTCGAGGACGACTACGACGGCGAATACCGCTACGTCAGCCGGCCTCTGCCCGCGCTGAAAAGCCTGGATCGCGATGGCCGCGTGCTGTATGCCGGCACCTTCAGCAAGGTGCTGTTTCCCGCGCTGCGGCTGGCGTACCTGGTGGTGCCGCAGGCCGAGGCGGCGCGCTTCGAGCAGGTCAGCCGCGCGGTCACGGGCGGCAGTCCCGCATTGACCCAGGAAACCGTGGCCGCCTTCATCGAGCAAGGGCATTTCGCGCGCCACATCCAGCGCATGCGCAAGCTGTACGGCGAGCGCCGCCAGATCGCGGCGCAAGCGCTCGAGCAGGTGTTGCAGCCCCGGGCGCGCATCGAGTCCCAGCCCGGCGGCATGCATCTGATCCTGCGCCTGGGCAAGGGCATCGCAGACCGCGAACTGGCCGTGCGCCTGCGGGAACAGGGAATGTATGCGAATGCACTGTCGGATTGGGCCATCGAGTCGCCGGTCGAACCCGGCCTGCTGCTGGGCTTCACCAACATCGCCACGCGGGAGGAGGCACAGCGGCTGGGGCGGCGGATCGCGGCGCTGATGTAGCGCCCCGGTGAGAAGGCAGGGTGGGTCTGCTCGCATCCGGAGGATGCGCCTTGGCTGCTGACGGGAGCGTCCACAGGGTGGCGTCATGGCCCAGTCATCAAGTCATTTCTTGGCTCTGGCCGCTTGGCATGTCGTGGCGCACCATGCGTCCTGTCGCTTATGCATCCATCCCCGCACAGGAGCCCCGCCATGACCCAACGTATCGATGCCGCCAAGGCTGCCCCCAAGGGCTACCAATCCTTTCTTCCGGCGCTTACCTACTTCCAGGACTGCAGCCTGCCCATCGAGCTGATCGACCTGGCCTACTTGCGCGTGTCGCAGATCAACGGCTGCGCCTACTGCATCGACAAGCACTCGGCCGACCTGATGAAGCGCGGCATGCCGGTGTCCAAGCTGCTGCTGGTGCCCGTGTGGCACGAGGCCCAGGCGCTGTTCAGCGAGCAGGAGCGCGCCGCGCTGGCCTGGTCCGAATCGCTGACGCGCCTGGAGCAGACCGGCGCGCCCGACGAGGCCTACGAGCAGGCCGCCGCCGCGTTCAACGAACGCGAGCTGGCCGACCTGTCATACGCCATCGCGCTGATGAATGCGATGAACCGCATCGGCGTGGGCTTTCGCATGACGCCGGCCGCCGTCAAGCAGGCGGCTTGAGGTTTCAGAAGCCTTCCAGCACGATCTTGCCGCGCGCCTTGCCGCTTTCCAGCATGGCATGCGCGCGGCGCACGTTCTCGGCGTTGATCGTGCCGTAGTGCTCGCCCATCGTGGTCTTGACCACGCTGCTGTCGACCAGCGCGGCCACGCGTTCCAGGATGTCGTGCTGGCGCTGCATGTCCTCGGTCTCGAAGATCGAGCGCGTGAACATCAGTTCCCAGTGCAGCGAGGCCGACTTGCGCTTGAGCGGCAGGGCGTCCAGCGTGGCCGGGTCGTCGATCAGCGCGAAGTGGCCCTGCGGCGCCAGCGCCTCGACCAGTTGCAGATAATGCGCATCGGTGTGGGTCAGGCTGGCGATGTAGTGGGCCGGACCCACGCCGAGTTGCTGCAGCTGTCCGGCCACGGGCTTGGCGTGGTCGATCACGTGGTGCGCGCCCAGTTCCCGCACCCACTGGCGCGTTTCGGCGCGCGAGGCGGTGCCGATCACCGTCAGCTTGGTCAGCTGGCGGGCCAGTTGCACCAGGATCGAGCCCACGCCGCCTGCCGCGCCGACGATCAGCAGGTTCTTGCCCGCGCCGCCGTCCTCGGTCAGGCCCAGGCGGTCGAACAGCAGTTCCCAGGCAGTCAGGGAGGTCAGCGGCAACGCGGCGGCCTGCGCGTCGGACAGGCTGGCCGGCTTGTGGCCGGCGATGCGCTCGTCCACCAGGCTGTATTCGGCGTGGTTGCCCGGACGCAGCAGCGAGCCGGCGTAGTAGACCGTATCGCCTTTCTTGAACAGCGTGACGTCGCTGCCCACCTGCTCGACCGTGCCGACGGCATCCCAGCCCAGCACCCGGGCGCCGTCGGTGGCGAAGAAAGCGCGGACCTTGGTGTCGACCGGATTGACGGCCACGGCGCGCACGGCGACCAGCAGGTCGCGCGGGCCGGGGGTGGGCTTGGGCAGGTCGACCAGGTCCAGCGAACGGGGGTCTTCGAGGGTCAGGCCGTGCTGGGTGTAGGCGATGGCTTTCATGGCGGGTGTCCTGTGAGGTTGTGCGGTGAGCATGGGCGCCATCTTGCGCCGCTGTCAGCTATCCGGAAAGCGGTAAGATCGGCCAAGACTTTCACTGCAGGAGTGAAAATGATCCGCCTGGATGACCTAGCGCTGTTCCTGCGCTCGGCGGCGCTGGGCAGTTTTTCCCATGCCGCGCGCGAGGCGGATCTGCTGCCCGGGCAGGTCAGCGCCGCCGTCAAGCGGTTGGAGCGCGAGCTGGACGTCCGCCTGTTCGCCCGATCCACCCGCAGCCTGCGGCTGACCGCCGAGGGGGAACGTTATCTGCCCTATGCCCAGGAAACCCTGGCCACGCTGGAGGAGGGCCGCGACCGGCTGCATGGCGACGGCGCCCGGCTGGGCGGCGTGCTGCAGGTGGCCGCGCCCTCCGACCTGGGCCGCAACGTGCTGCTGCCGTGGCTGACGACGTTCCGCCAGACGCATCCCGCGCTGACCTTGCGCCTGCACGTGTCCGATTCGATCGCCGACGTGTTCCGGGATCCCGTCGACGTGGCCATCCGTTACGGACGCATGGAAGATGCCAGCTACATCGCGCTGCCCCTGGCGCCGGACAACCGGCGAGTGCTGGTGGCTTCGCCGGCCTATTTGCAGCGGCATGGACGCCCCCGGACGCTGGACGACCTGGCCGGCCATGACTGCCTGCCGTTCCAGATCGGCGGGCGGGTCTACGACAAATGGGTTTTTCCACAGCCTGCCGGCCCGCACCGGCTGGTGGCGGTGGGTGGGCATCTGTATGCGGACGATGGCGAGGTGGTGCGGCGCTGGGCGCTGGCGGGCGAAGGCATCGCTTATAAATCCTGGCTGGACGTGGGCGGCGACGTGCGCGCGGGACGTCTGGAGGTCTTGCTGCCGCACGTGCGCGGCGAGGCCACGCCGCTGGTGCTCGTATGCCCCCACCGCAAGCAGTACTCGCCGGCGGTGCAGCAGTTGCAGCGCCTGCTGCATGCGCGCTGTTCGGCGTTGACCGCGCAATTGCCGGAACCCGCGGCCTGATGGCGGGGGCTCACCGGGCGGCGCGGCGGATGCGCCGATCCGTCAGGCATCCGTCGCCCTGGCGTCGTATCGTTGGACAGCACGAACCGCGGCCGCGCGCCGCCCAGGAGAACCCCGATCATGTGCCGTTGGCTGGCTTACACCGGAAGTCCCTTGCAACTGGAAAGCGTCATCTTCAAGGCCCAGCATTCGCTGATCGAACAGAGCCTGCACGCGCGCATGGCCGCCACGACCACCAACGGCGACGGTTTCGGGCTGGGGTGGTACGGCTCGCGCGACCCGGTGCCGTTCCGCTACCGCAGCGTCCATCCCGCCTGGAACGACCGCAACCTGCACGAGGCGGCGCGCGCCATCTGGGCGCCGATGTTCGTGGCGCACGTGCGGGCCGCCACCGGCACGCCCGTGCAGGAGACCAACTGCCATCCCTTCCGCTTCGGTAAGTGGCTGTTCGTGCACAACGGCGTCATCCGCGATTTCGCGCGGCTGCGGCGCGAGCTGATCCTGAAGATCGCGCCGCAGTACTTCGGGTCGATGGAAGGCTCGACCGATTCGGAGGTGATGTTCCTGCTGGCGCTGACCTACGGCCTGGAAACGGACCCGCTGGGCGCGCTCGAGCGCATGGCCGCCGTGGTGGAACAGGCCGGCGGCAGCCAGGGCGTGGAGCATCCGCTGACGATGACGGTGTGCGTGACGGACGGCCAGGCCCTGACCGCCGTGCGCTACTCCAGCGAGCGCGATTCCCGCACGCTGTTCCATAATGCCTCGGTGCGCCATCTGCGCGAAATGTACCCGGACGATCCGCGTATCGCGGGCCTGGACGACAGCGCCTATCTGCTGCTGTCCGAGCCGCTGAGCGACCGGGTGGATGCATGGCAGGAAGTGCCCGAGTCCACGGCCGTCGTCGTGTCGGACGGCGACCTGCGCACGGTGCCGTTCGTGCCGGCCTTGCCGCAGGGCTGATCGGCTTTTCAACGGTGATCCCTCCTTGTCCCGCCCCGTGGACGTTGTCCCATCCTCTATCGAGCCGTCATGACGAATCTGCCTTCCGCGACACTGAGCGTCGATCCCGCCTGGATCGATTCCTATGGCCACATGAATTCCGCGCAATACGTCGGTGTTTTCGACCGGGTCGGCTACGAGCTGATGCAGCAGTTCGGCGTCGGCTCGGATTACACCCAGGCCACGCGGTGCGGCGTCTACACGATGAACCTCCAGGTGGCCTACCTGCGCGAGGTGCTCGAGGGCGATCCGCTGATGTTGCGCGTGCGGATACTGGAGTCGGACGACAAGCGGCTGCTGACGCTGATGGAGCTGTGGCAGACGCGTGAAAACCATCTCGCCGCCACCATGGAGCAATTGTCGCTGCATGTCAGCCTGGAGACCCGGCGGGCGCTGCCCTTCGCGCCGGAACTGGCGGCGCGGCTGGCGCGAATTGCCGCCGATCACGCCGCCCATCCCCTGCCGCCCGGATACCGCCGCATCCTGCCGCTGAAACGGCCCGCGTAGGAGGGCCTGCGCGGGCGCTGGGCAAGGAATCACGGTGGGCGAGGCGTCAGCGCATGCCGCCGCCCGCCGGCGCGCCGCGCTGCTGTTGCTGCACCATCCCCATCACCTTCCGCTGCAGGTCGGGATCCTGCTGGATCGCCTGGCTGATGCCGTTGAATTCGTCCACCGTCATGCCGTCCGCGTTCACGGTGCGCACCATCTTCTGGTCCGCTTCCTTCAGCAACTGCTGGCGGGAACCATCATCCGTGGCCGCCTGGACCTTTGGGCGGTATTCGTCGGCCACCATGGCCACTTTCTGGGAGGCGCTGGCGAACTTCTGCAACTGCGCCTCCGAGGGTTGAACCGCTGCGGGTTGCTGCGGTTGCTGGCTGGGCGCCGCGCTGCTTTGCGCCATCGCGGGGGCGACAGTCAGGCCAGCGGCCAGGATGGCTGCCGACAGGAGTGCTTGCGTGGTTCGTTGCATGAGAGCTCCTTTCGTTGCGTTGCTCGAACGTCCATGGTCGCAAGCGAGACGGCCGGGTTCAAGTTTCCCGATGTTTGCGCATGTGTCGGCACGGCCCTTGCGGCGAGCGCGGCCTCGCTCACCTGCGCGGGGCCCCGGCGCGGCATGGCCGTACTTGCATTTCGGAACATTACCGCGCGGAGCGTGCCGCCTCGAAGGATCGTTTCGTTCGTCATGCGCGCAAGCATGCCGCGAGCGGTCAATCCCCGGGGCGATGGCGCCCGCCTCGAGGGCGCACCGAGGGGGACCCGCGTGGCCGGGGCTACGCGAGCGGCGTGTTCGATGCGAAGATCCGTTGCGCGGCCCACCGCGTGCCGCTGCGCACGCGCGCCACGCCATGCCTCAGCGTGGCGCGATAGGGACCATGCGCACCCTGCACGGCACGTGCGCCTACCCGCATCAGCACCGCATCTCCCTGCTGCAGGGCATGCGCCATCGGGCGGGATTGCAGCCGCGGGCGTTGTTCGGTCATCACGCATTCACCGCCGCGCAATGACCGCGCTTCCGACAGCAGCACGGTCAGCACCAGCGCGTCGCCGTCATCCGGCGCTTCTTCGCAGGCCAGCGGTTCGAACTGCTCCGCTTCGAGGCAGGTGATGCGGTAGCGCGCGTCCGCGCCATTGCGCAAGCGGTCGCACTGCGAGGCATCGAACAGGCGCGGCAGCACGGCATGGCCATCCGCATCCAGCCTGGCGCGCAGCATGGCCAGGTCCCGCCCGCGCAGCAGTTCGGCCAGCGTCATGCCGATTCCTCGCGTTCCAGCAGTTCGCGCTTGCGCTCCACGCCCCAGCGATAGCCGGACAGGCCGCCATCGCTGCGCACCACGCGGTGGCAGGGAATCGCCACGGCGATGCGGTTGCCCGCGCAGGCCCGCGCCACGGCGCGCACCGCCGTGGGCTGGCCGATGCGTTGGGCGATCTCTGCATAGGTGGCCGTGCGGCCCGGCGGGATCTCGCGCAGTGCCTGCCACACGCGTTCCTGGAAGGCCGTGCCGCGCACGTCCAGCGGCAGGTTCAAGCCCAGTGCCGGGGCTTCGACCAGGCCGACGACCTGCGCCACCACCTGTTCGAAATCCGCATCGCCGCCGATCAGGCTGGCCTTGGGAAATTGGTCCTGCAGTTCGCGGACCAGCGCATCGGGGTCATCGCCCAGCAGGATCGCGCAGACGCCGCGCGCGCTCTGCGCCACGACGATCGCGCCCAGGCTGGACTGCGCCACGGCGAAGCGGATCTCGCTGTTGTTGCCGCCGTCCCGGTAATCGCTGGGCCTCATGCCCAGCAGGCGGTCGGCGCGTTCGTAGAAGCGGCTGTTCGAGTTGAAGCCGGCCTCGTAGATGGCGTCGGTGATGCGGGTCTCGGGCGAGCCCAGTTGCTGGCGCAATTTCCGCCCGACGTGCGCGGCGGCGTAGGCCTTCGGCGTCAGTCCCGTCTCGGCCTTGAACACGCGGTGGAAGTGATAGGGGCTCATGCCCGCGCGCGCGGCCAGCTCCCGCAGCGTGGGCGTGCGCTCGGCCTGTTCGATGTAACGGCAACTGCCAGCCACCAGCGAGGCGTGCCGGGCGGCGGCCTCGGTGCGGTCCGGCGCCGCCCGGCGGCTGGGGCGATAGCCCGCGGCTTCGGCGGCTTCGGCCGAATCGAAGAACACCACGTTTTCCGGCCGGGGCAGGCGCGCCGCGCTGCTGGGCCGGGCGTAGACGCCGGTGGTCTTCACGGCATAGACGAAACAGGGATCCGCCGCCGGGTCCCGTGCGCGCACCGCGGCCCAGCGCGGGTCGCGTTCGACAATCTGGGCGGCGTCAGGGCGGTGTGGCATGGAAATACTGTAGTCCGGCGGACAGGCCGTGGCGCTCCGAAGCTTGCGGTTGAATTCGGCGCCGTCAGCCGGCGCGGCGAAACGTCAGGTTGATGCGCAGCCGGCCCAAGACGGGATGCTCCGCTTCCTTCACCGGCTGCACGCCGTGAAAGCGCAGGCGATCCACGCCGCCCCATACCACCACGTCGCCGTGGAACAGCGGCACCTTCTGCGTGGCGTCTTCGCGCTGGAACCCGCCGAACAGGAACACGGCCGGAATGCCCAGCGAGACCGACACGATGGGATGCCCAAGGTCGTGTTCGTCACGATCCTGGTGCAGCGACAGCCGCGTGCCGGGTTCATAGCGGTTGACCAGGCAGGCGTCGGGCGTGAAGTCCGGATGGCCGGCCTCGGCCGCGGCGGATCGCGCCAGTTCCAGGAAGACGGCCGGCATGGGCGGCCAGGGCTGGCCGGTGGCCGGATCGCGCGCGGTGTAGCGGTAGCCGTCGCGGCTGGAGGTCCAGCCCAGCGTGCCGCAATTGCTCATCGCGATCGACATGGTGCGTCCGCCGGGGGTGACCAGCTGCTTTGCCGGAGCCGCCCGCTGGATGTCCTGCAAGGCGGGCAGCAGGCGCGGCACGTCGTCCAGCGCATGGCCGCGCAGCACGCAGGCCTGCGGGCCCAGGGCCTCGCGATGGCCGGGTTGCGGAGAGTCGAACAAGTCGTCGAACAGCATGGTCAGCGCGCGTCGTGAAAGATGATGCCCAGCGTATGGCGGTTGCCCGAATGCAGCCGGCTGACGCCATGGCGCATCAGGGCGCGGCGGCTGCCGCGCGCGCCCGGCACGGGGCGGTGACGCACGGCGAACGCCACGCCGTCGCCCTGGTTCAGCGGCACGACCTCGGCGCGGGCAGGTTGGCCGGCAATCTGCTCGGTCAACATGAATTCGCCGCCGTCGAAGTCTCGGCCAGGCTGGGACAGCAGGATGGCGACCTGCAGTGGAAACACCCAGTCGCCATACAGATCCTGATGCAGGCAATTGTAGTCGCCGGGTCCGTAACGCAGGATCAGCGGGGTGGGGCTTTGCTGGCCCGCGTCGTGGCAACCCCGCAGGTACTCGGCGTGGGTGTCGGGGTAGCGGGTGTCCAGCCGAAGCTGCGCGTTCCACCGGTTGGCGATGGGCGCCAGCAGCGGATACAGGGCCCGGCGCAATGCCGCCACCGGCTCGGGCAGCGGGTAGGCGTAATAGCGGTATTCGCCGCTGCCGAAGCCGTGGCGCTTCATCACTATGCGCGAGCGGTATAGGGCGTCTTCGTCGTAGCGCGCGGCCAGGACCTGGCAGGTGGCGGCATCGAGCAGGCCCGGAATCAGCGCGTGGCCGTGCCGGTCCAGCGTGTCGGGCAGATTGGCGGGGATGGCGGAAATGTCCATGCGGACCAGTCTAGCGCCAGGCAAGAAAGGCACACTCCGGGACTTGCGGTCGAAGTCTTCACCCTTGGTTCAAAGAGGTATATGATGAATGTATATAGCAACTGCGGAGGTGCGTATGAATACGGGTTCCATCTTCACCAACAATCGCACCCAGGCGGTTCGCCTGCCGGCCGAGACCCGGTTTCCAGATCATGTGAAGCGCGTAGAGGTGCGTGTCGTCGGCCACGAGCGCGTATTGACGCCGCTCGACTCGGCCTGGGACAGCTTCTTCCTCGGTGGCGCCAGCGTGACCGACGACTTCATGCAGACGCGGGCGTCTCAGGAGCAGCCCGCTCGCGAGCCTTTTTAAATCTGAAGGTCCCGGGTGCCGGACCACGCGGGGTCGGCTTGCCAGCGGATGCCACGGAGATCCAGGGCGGCCCGGTGGTCCCTGGGGACTATCCGATGTTGAAGTACCTGCTCGATACCAATATCGTGATCTACGTGATCAAACGGCGTCCGGCGGCCGCGCTGGCAGCGTTCAACCAGCACCACGGTCGGATGGCTATCTCCACGGTCACGCTGGCCGAACTGATGCATGGCGCGGAAAAGAGCGCTGCGCCGGCACGCAATCTGCAAAGCGTCGAAGACTTCTGCAGCCGGCTCGCGGTGCTGCCTTACGACGGCCGCGCGGCGGCGCACTATGGAAGCATCCGCGCCGCGCTGGAGTGCGCGGGCCAGCCTATCGGCGTCAACGACATGCATATCGCCGGCCACGCCCGCAGCGCGGGCCTGGCGCTGGTGACGAACAACGAGCGCGAGTTCCAACGCGTGCCGGGCCTGCTGGTGGAAAACTGGGCGTTCTGAACGCTGCGGCTCAATCGTCCCGCGGCAACACCAGCAACTTCCCCGCCAGCGTCGGATGCGGCAACACATCCGCATCGATGTCGTACACCCGGCGCAGCAGTTCGGGCGTTAGCACTTCGGCGGGTTCGCCTGCCGCAGCCGCCTTGCCATCGGCCAGCATCACCAGGCGGTCGCACCAGCGTGCCGCCAGGTTGATGTCGTGCACGATCACCAGCACACCCAGGCCGTCCTCGTGCGCCAGCCGCCAGGCGGTGCGCAGCAGCTCGATCTGGTGCTTGGGATCCAGGCTGGAGATCGGCTCGTCCAGCAGCAGATAGGGCGGCACGCCCTCCAGCGCGGCGGCGCGGCATTGCGCCAGCACCCGCGCGAACTGCACGCGCTGCTGTTCGCCGCCCGACAGCTCGGGATAGCGCCGCGTGGCCAGGTGCGCCACGCCGGCCTGCGCCAGCGCCGCGCCGATCAGGTCGTCAACGACGTCCGGCGACAGTTCGGGAAACGGATAGGCGCCCATGGACACCACGTCGCGCACGCCCAGGTCGAAGGCCAGCGAAGGCTTCTGCGGCAGCACCGCGCGGCGGCGCGCCTGCTTGCGCGCGGGCACGGCCAGCACGTCGGCGCCGTCCAGCAGCACGCGGCCGCCGGTTGGCCGCAGCTCGCCGGCCAGCGTGGCCAGCAGCGTGGACTTGCCCGCGCCGTTGGCGCCCAGCAGGCCCAGCACGCAGCCCGGCCGGATGCTCAATGACACGCCTGTCAGCACATTGGCGCCGCCGCGTGCCACGGCGACGTTGTCGGCTTGCAGCGTCATCAGAATCTGCGTCCTCGCGCCAGCAGCCACAGGAAGAACGGCCCGCCCACCAGGCTGGTGACCAGGCCGATGGGCAGCTCGGCGGGAATGACCGCCACGCGCGCCAGCCAATCCGCCAGCACCAGCGACAGCGCGCCGGCCAGCAGCGACGCCGGCAGCAGGCGGCGATGGTCGGCCCCCAGCGTCATGCGCACCAGATGCGGCACGACCAGGCCCACGAAACCGATGCCGCCGGTGGCGGCCACCAGCGGGCCGACGATCAGGGCCGTCGCCACGATCAGCCTGCGGCGCACGGCGGTCAGCGCGTAGCCCAGGTGGCCCGCCTCGCGTTCGCCCAGCAGCAGCGCGTTCATCACGCGCCATTGCGTCAGCAGCCACAGCGAGCACAGCAGCGTCCACGGGCCCAGGAAGGCCAGCAGCCGCCAGTTGGCGCCCGCCAGGCTGCCCATGCTCCAGAAGGTCAGGTCGCGCAGCTGGCTGTCCGAGGCCAGGTAGGTCAGTAGCCCGATCAGGCTGCCGGCCACGGTGTTGATGGCCACGCCCGCCAGCAGCAGGCCGGCCACGCCGGGCGCGCGCCGTCCCACCAGATAGGCGCAGGCCGTGGCGATGAGGCTGCCCGCGAAGGCGGCGGGCGCGATGATGGCGTAGCCGCCCCGGGTCAGCACGATGGCGGCCACCGCGCCCAGGGCGCCGCCGGCCGAGATGCCGACCAGGCCCGGCTCGGCCAGGGGGTTGCGGAACAGGGCCTGCAGGGCGGCGCCGCACAGGGCCAGGCCGGCGCCGGCCACCATGGCGAACAGCACGCGAGGCAGGCGGATGTCGATCAGGACGTTGCGCCACAAGGCGTCGTCGGGCTGCGAGGCGCCCGACCACAGCAGCCGCAAGGCATCGGCGGGCGGGATGCGCACCGCGCCGCTGGCCGCGGCCAGCAGGGCTGCGCCGAGCAGCGCGGCGGCCAGTCCCAGCAGGGCCGC
The DNA here is from genome assembly GCF_900078705.1 of Bordetella ansorpii. Taxonomy (GTDB): domain Bacteria; phylum Pseudomonadota; class Gammaproteobacteria; order Burkholderiales; family Burkholderiaceae_B; genus Bordetella; species Bordetella ansorpii_A. The sequence continues at coordinate 64,668 of NZ_FKIF01000002.1, read as the reverse complement.
GTCGGCTCGCCCGCTACGCGGGCTTGCGGCGTGCGTCTTGGCCTGCGACACAATCGGTCTCTTTCAGTTGGCGGACGGCTTCGGGCAGGCGCGGGCCGGTGCCCAGCGCCAGCAGGTCGTCCATGACCACGATGCACGAGGCGGCCGGCGTACCGGCCAGGCCGGGCAGGGCGCGCAGCTTCTCCAGGCCGCCGGAGGCCGCCACCGAGGCGCTGGTCACCACCAGCACCTGCGGCGCCAGCGCGCTGAAGGCCTCGGCCGACAGGGGCTTGTAGCCCTGCTGGCCGTGCAGCACGTTGCGCAGGCCGGCCAGTTCCAGCAGCAGGCCGGCGGCGGTGCCGTCCCCCGCGCCTTGCGGCGTGCCGGTGCGGTTCATGATGAGCAGGGCGCGGGCATCCGGGCCGGGCAGCGCCTGCGCGGCCTTCAGGTCCCGGTCGACGGAGGCGGCCAACTGCCTGCCGGCCGCCTCGGCGCCCAGCAGCCTGGCGATCTGCTCGATGCGGGTGTGCAGCGACTGCACCGAGGGCTTGTCGGAGACCACTTCGACGGGCACGCCCACGCGGGACAGGCGCTCGATGGCATCGGGCGGACCGGCCTGCTCCGAGGCCAGGATCAGGTCGGGCTTCAGGGCCAGCACGCCCTCGACCGGCACGGCGCGGTAATAGCCCACGCGCGGCACCTTGGTGGCGGCCTCGGGATACAGGCTGGACAGGTCGTCGCCCACCACCCGCTTGCCCTGGCCCAGCGCGTAGACGATCTCGGTCACGCTGCCGCCCAGGGAGACCACGCGCTCTTGCGCATGAGCCTGCGCGGACCATGCCAGGCAGGCCCCCAGCAGCAGGGTCGTCGCTTTGTACATCATGATGTCGTCCTCGTTCAGGCGGCCAGCGGCTGGCTGCACAGGCCTTTCAGCAGGTCGCGCCAGCCGCCCAGTTCGGGCTGGCCGGGTTTGCGCGCGCCGAAGAACTGCACGATCAGGTCGCCGTTGGCCGCGTACAGTTCCAGCGAAGTGACCCAGCCGTCGCGGGTGGGCTTGGCCACGACCCAGGCGCTGTCGATCGCGGTGGTGTCCAGGTGCAGGTTGAAGCGCGGATCCAGCACGTTGAACCACGGACCGGTGCGGCGCAGGTTGGCCACCGGGCCGGAATGGATCTGGATCATGCCGCGGTTGCCCACGAAGCACATGATGGGCAGTCCGGATGCGGCAGCGCCCTGCAGCATGCGCTCGACGGCATCGGCGTCCACCGGTTGGGCCAGGTCCGTGCCGGCCACGCGCAGCGCGTCCAGCCGGGCGGCCTTGAACCTGCGCAGCAGGGGGAAGAATTCGTGGGTGTCTTCCATGGCCAGCCAGGCTTGGCGGAAGGCCGCGGCGTCGGCGATGGGGGCGGGGGCCTCGGCGGCGGGATAGGCTTCGGGCTCGGGCCAATAGGGCTCGCCAGCCCGCTTGGCCACCAGCGCGTCGTAGGCGGCGGCCTCGGTGCCCTCGGTGCGATAGACCTTGTGCACGGCCTGGCCGGCCATGTCGAAGAATTGCAGGCTGTGGCGGCCGTCCTGCTCCACCGCCCAGGCATGGCGCCATTGGCCGAAGAACACGCGCAGGTCGATGTCGGGTCCCAGCACCAGGCCGACCGCGCCTTCGGCCTGGATGTCTTCGTAGCAGCCGTGGCGTTCGTGCACGCACCAGTCGTTGCGCGTCAGGGCCATCACCTCGCCCAGCGAGCCCAGTTCCTTGAAAATGGCTTGCGGCGTGCCGGCCAGCGGCACGGCGCGCAGGCCGCCGCATTGGGCCGCGACCCATTCGGCCTCGGACACGCCCAGCGCGAGGGCCAGGTTGCGCGCCCGCGCGACCGGCCCGGTGGCGGCCAGCGCCTCGTGTCGGGTGCGCAATTCCGCGGCGCGCGTGGCGTAGGTCGGGTCGGTCATGGCGTGGACTCCTGGAGGCGGGGGCGCTTGATGGGGTCGAGCCGGAGGCAGGGAAGGCCGGCCGGCACAATCGGAACGATATCAGTTCTCAATGCGCAGTGCCGTCCCCATTATTAAGATTGATTAATGCAGCGGCGTCGTGTCCTGCACTTCCTGCTTGATCTCTTCGTGGCGCTTTTCCATTTCCTGGCGCAGGGCGCGGCGCTGCTTGGCCCCCTCGAAGCGCTGGCGTTCTTCCAGCGTGCGCAGCTGCAATGGCGGCACTTCGATGGGCTGGCCCTTGTCGTCCACGGCCACCATCGTGAAATAACAGCTGTTGGTGTGGCGCACCAGCTTCTTGCGGATGTCTTCGGTGACCACCTTGATGCCGATTTCCATCGAGGTGCGGCCGGTGTAGTTGACCGAGGCCAGGAAGGTGACCAGCTCGCCGACGTGGATCGGCTGGCGGAACACCACCTGGTCGACCGACAGGGTGACGACGTAGTGGCCGGCGTACCGGCTGGCGCAGGCGTAGGCCACCTGGTCCAGATACTTGAGAATGGTGCCGCCGTGCACATTGCCCGAAAAGTTCGCCATGTCAGGCGTCATCAGGATGGTCATCGACAATTGGTGGCTGAATGCGTCGTCCATGGCGGGGCGTAGGGGCGTTGAAAACCGTAATGTAAGCGCACCGTGTGTCCGCCGTCGATGCACTGCAGCATGGCTCGGATTGCGGGGCGTCCGGAGACGGACCTATACTGCCCCGAATAACCGGGACTGCCGTCAGGTCTTTCGCGGCGCACAACGCCTCAGGGGGTGGCGGCCGTCCTGTCCAACCACCTGAAGGGAGTGCGTCATGGCTGCCATGAATCGCCGGCAATTCTTCAAGGTGACAGGAGCGACGCTGGCGGGATCCAGCCTGGCGTTGCTGGGGGTTGCCCCCGGCACGGCCATGGCAGAAGTCCGCCAGTACAAGCTGGCGCGCATGACCGAGACGCGCAATACCTGTCCTTACTGTTCGGTAGCCTGTGGGGTCCTGATGTATGGGCTGGGCGACAAGGCGAAAAACGCCGAAGCCAGCATCATCCACATCGAAGGGGACCCCGACCATCCCGTCAACCGTGGGACCCTCTGTCCCAAGGGCGCCGCGCTGATCGACTTCATCCACAGTCCGAATCGGCTCAAGTATCCCGAATACCGGGCGCCCGGCTCCGACAAGTGGCAGCGCATCTCCTGGGATGACGCGATGACGCGCATCGCCAAGCTGATGAAGGACGACCGCGACGCCAACTTCGTCGAAAAGACCGCCGAAGGCATGACGGTCAACCGCTGGATCACCACGGGCATGCTGGCGGCTTCGGCGGCCAGCAACGAAACCGCGTACGTCACGCACAAGGTTGCCCGCAGCTTCGGGATGCTCGCGTTCGACAACCAGGCACGTGTCTGACACGGCCCGACGGTGGCAGGTCTTGCCCCGACGTTTGGCCGTGGAGCGATGACGAACCATTGGGTCGACATCAAGAACGCGGACGTAGTCCTGATCATGGGCGGCAATGCCGCCGAGGCGCACCCTTGCGGTTTCAAGTGGGTGACCGAGGCCAAGGCCCACAACAAGGCGAAGCTGATCGTCGTGGATCCGCGCTTTACGCGCTCGGCATCCGTGGCGGACTACTACGCGCCCATCCGAACCGGCACCGACATCATTTTCCTGGGCGGGGTGATCCACTACCTGCTGGAAAACGACAAGGTTCAGCACGAGTACGTCCGCAACTACACGGACTTCTCGTTCATCGTCCGCGAAGACTTCACCTTCCAGGACGGCCTGTACTCGGGCTACAACCCCGAGCGCCGGGTCTATGACAAGAGCACCTGGGACTACGAGAAGGGCGAGGACGGCTTCGTCCGTACCGACCCCACGCTGCAGCATCCGCGCTGCGTGTACCAGTTGCTGAAGCAGCACTACTCGCGCTACACGCCCGAGATGGTCGAACGCGTCTGCGGCACGCCCAGGGACAAGTTCCAGCACGTCTGTGAAATGCTGGCCTCGACGGCCGGCACCGATCGCGCGGGCACCGTCCTGTACGCACTGGGCTGGACACAGCACTCGGTCGGCTCGCAGATCATCCGTACCGGCGCCATGGTCCAGCTGCTGCTGGGCAACATCGGCATCGCCGGCGGTGGCATGAACGCGCTGCGCGGGCACTCGAACATCCAGGGCCTGACCGACCTGGGGCTGATGTCGAACCTGTTGCCGGGCTACATGACGCTGCCCGGCGAGGCCGAGCAGGAGTACGGCACCTACATCGGCGCGCGCGCGTTGAAGCCGCTGCGCCCCAACCAGTTGAGCTACTGGCAGAACTACAACAAGTTCTTCGTCAGCCTGATGAAGGCCTGGTGGGGCGGCGCGGCCACGGCCGAGAACAACTGGGCCTACGACTACCTGCCCAAGCTGGACAAGCCGTACGACATGCTGCAGGTCTACGAGCTGATGCACCAGCAGAAGATGACGGGCTACATCTGCCAGGGCTTCAACCCTCTGGCGGCGGCGCCCAACAAGGCCAAGCTGCTCAAGGGCTTCTCGTCGCTGAAGTTCCTGGTCGTCATGGACCCGCTGAACACCGAGACCGCCGAGTTCTGGCGCAACGCCGGCGAACACAACGACGTGGATCCGTCCAAGATCCAGACCGAGGTGTTCCGCCTGCCCACGACCTGCTTCGCCGAGGAAGAGGGCGCGCTGGTCAACTCGGGCCGTTGGCTGCAATGGCACTGGAAGGGCGCCGAGCCTCCGGGGGAGGCCCGCAGCGACATCGAGATCATGTCCGATCTCTTTACGCGCGTGCGCGAGATGTACCGCAAGGAAGGCGGCAAGTTCCCGGATCCCATCGTGAATCTGTCGTGGCCCTACGCCAACCCCGAAAGCCCCACCCCCACGGAACTGGCGATGGAGTACAGCGGCCGCGCGTTGACCGACCTGGTCGATCCGAAAGATCCGACCAGGATCACGCGCAAGGCGGGCGAGCAGTTGTCGGGCTTCGCGGAACTGCGCGACGACGGTTCCACGCTCAGCGGCTGCTGGATCTTCTGCGGCGCGTGGACCCAGGCGGGCAACCAGATGGCGCGCCGCGACAATACCGATCCCACGGGCATCGGGCAGACGCTGAACTGGGCGTGGGCATGGCCGGCCAACCGGCGCGTGCTGTACAACCGCGCGTCCTGCGACCTCGAAGGCAAGCCCTTCGATCCGCGCCGCAAGCTGGTGGCCTGGAACGGCAAGAGCTGGGGCGGCGCCGACGTCCCCGACTTCAAGGCGGACGAGAACCCGGCGGGCGGCATGAACCCCTTCATCATGAACCCCGAAGGGGTGGCGCGCTTCTTCGCGCGCGCCGGCATGAACGAAGGCCCGTTCCCCGAGCACTACGAACCCTTCGAGACCCCGGTGGGCTACAACCCGCTGCATCCGAAGGCCAAGGGCGTCACCAGCAATCCGGCGGCGCGCGTGTTCAAGGGCGATCTGGAACAGATGGGCAAGGCGGACCAGTTCCCGTACGTGGCCACCACGTACCGGCTGACCGAGCACTTCCACTACTGGACCAAGAACGTGCTGCTCAACGCCATCGTGCAGCCGCAGCAGTTCGTCGAGATCGGCGAAGGGCTCGCCAAGGAACTGGGCATCGCCAACGGCGCATGGGTGAAGGTCTCGTCCAACCGCGGCTACATCAAGGCGGTGGCGCTGGTCACCAAGCGGATCAAGGTGCTGACGGTCGAGGGCAAGCCCGTGCACCACGTGGGGATTCCCATCCACTGGGGCTTCGTGGGCCTGACCAAGCCGGGCTTCCTGGCCAACACCCTCACCCCGTTCGTGGGCGATGGCAACAGCCAGACGCCGGAGTTCAAGTCCTTCCTCGTGAAGGTCGAGAAGGTATAGGAGCTGAATATGGCCCCCACGCGCATTTCATTCGCTGCCCCCCAAGGGGGCGATGCCTCCCTTGGGGCGGCCCGGCAGGAGGCATGACATGTCAATGCAATCCCTGGACATCAAGCGGGTCTCCGCCACCACCACGCCGCCGCCCGGCATACGCGAGCCGTCCACCGGCGGCGTCGCCAAGCTGATCGACGTCTCCAAGTGCATCGGCTGCAAGGCCTGCCAGACGGCCTGCATGGAGTGGAACGACCTGCGCGACGAAGTCGGCACCAACGTCGGCGTCTACGACAACCCCGCCGACCTCACCGAACATTCGTGGACGGTGATGCGGTTCTCGGAATACGAGAACCCGGCGGGTGACCTGGAGTGGCTGATCCGCAAGGACGGCTGCATGCACTGCGAGGACCCGGGCTGCCTGAAGGCCTGTCCCTCGCCGGGCGCCATCGTGCAGTACAACAACGGCATCGTGGATTTCCACGAAGAGAAGTGCATCGGGTGCGGCTATTGCGTTACCGGCTGCCCGTTCGACGTGCCGCGCATCTCCAAGAAAGACCACAAGGCGTACAAGTGCACCCTGTGTTCCGACCGCGTGGCCGTGGGCCAGGAGCCCGCGTGCGTGAAGACCTGTCCCACCGGCGCCATCGTGTTCGGCACCAAGGAGGACATGAAGCACCATGCGGAGGAACGCATCGAGGACCTGAAGTCGCGCGGCTTCGAGCATGCCGGACTGTACGACCCGAAGGGCGTGGGCGGCACCCACGTGATGTATGTGCTGCATCACGCGGACAAGCCCAGCCTGTATCACGGCTTGCCCGACGAGCCGAAGATCAGCCCGATGGTGTCGCTGTGGAAGGGCATCGCCAAGCCGCTGGGCGTGGCCGCCATGGCCCTGACGGCGCTGGCCGGGTTCTTCCACTACATCCGCGTGGGCCCGAACGAGACCGAAGAGGAAGACGAGCGCAAGGCCGAAGAGGAGATGCGCCATGACTGACCATCATCGCAAGCTGATCCAGCGGTACAACGCCAACGAGCGGACCAACCACTGGATCACCGCCATCACTTTCGTGTTGCTGGCGCTGTCCGGTCTGGCGCTGTTCCATCCGGCGTTCTTCTGGCTGACCAACCTGTTCGGCGGCGGTCCGTGGACGCGCATCCTGCACCCCTTCGTGGGCGTGGTGATGTTCGTCTCGTTCATGCTGTTCGCGATGCGGCTGTGGCGCGCCAACGCGATCCGGCGCCACGACGTGCAATGGCTCAAGCAGATGCCCGACGTGCTGAACAACCGCGAAGACCGGCTGCCCGAAGTGGGCAAGTACAACGCCGGACAGAAGGTGCTGTTCTACGTGCTGATCCTCAGCATGGTCGGGTTGCTGCTGAGCGGCATCGTGATGTGGCGGGCGTACTTCTCGTTCTACTTCCCCATCCCGGTGATCCGCGCGGCTTCGGTGCTGCACGCCGTGTGCGGCCTGGTGATGATCTGCTCGATCATCGTGCACATCTATGCCGCCATCTGGGTCAAGGGCTCGATCGGCGCGATGGTGCGCGGCACGGTCACGCCCGGCTGGGCGTGGAAGCACCATCGCCTGTGGTTCCGCGAAGTGCGCAAGGACATCCGGGGCTACGGCGACACGACGGCGCCGCCCAAGTAAGGCGGACAACTTAAGGCGGACAACTGGGCCATTGCGCCCTGCACGCGGCCGCTTCCCTTGTCGGGGGCGGCCGTTGTTCTTGTGCGGTGCTTCCCAACCACCGAAGGCCGCAGTCACCGGGCTATGATGGGCAGGCGGGCCAGCCTTCCGCCCGCAAGGGGAACCGACGCTTCGTTTCCTCCGTTTGCGGGCCGTCAGTCGATGTCCATCCAGGCTCGATATCGGCCACATTTTTGCCGCCGAGCCCTGTCCTCCACGCGAGCGTACGGGCGCGGCGGCTGTTCTGGAGAGTGTTGTGCAGCGTATTCTTCCCCGTGGCGAGATCGAGGAACTCGATCACAATGCCATCGTGCGTGTCCGCCTGCCCGAGCGCGCGACCGTGTTCGCCGCCCGCGCCTCGCGCCTGCGCCAGTTGGCCACCGACAATCCCGTGGCCGACTACCTGAGCCTGATGGCGGATCTGGTCGAGGCGCAGCAGGCCATGCTGGCCGACAGCAGCTTTCCCGGCGCCGATGCGGCCCGCATCGACCTGGCCCAGACGCATGGCATGCCGCCCCTGCAGGCGGTGGGTTGGCGGCGCGATCCCCAATGGACGGGCGTGCTGCGCCGCCTGACGCAACGCCTGCAGGCGCTGCCGGACGCGCCCACCGAGGCCGTCGAGGTCTGCCGGAGCCTGCGCCGCAAGCTCGAAGAAGCGCCCGCAGCCATCGAAGCCCTGGCGGATGCCTTGCTCGAAGAACGCGAAGAGGGCGTCGACAGCGCCGCCGCGCCCATCGTGATGGCGGCCCTGCAGGTGTACTGGACGGACCTGGCCAGCCGTTTCGATCCTGGCCAGTTGCCGGTGGCCAGCCCCTTCGGCGTGTGCCCGGTGTGCGGCAGCCTGCCCGTGGCCAGCGTGGTGCGCGTGGGCGGCCAGCTCGAAGGCTACCGTTATCTGTGCTGTTCGCTGTGCGCCAGCGAATGGCACATGGTGCGTGTGACGTGCACCCATTGCCAGGACACCGAGACGGTGGCCTATCACGCCATCGAGGGCCGTTCGGAGGCGATCCGCGCCGAGTCCTGCGACCACTGCCACACGTATCGCAAGATCTTCTATCAAGAGAAAGACCTGTACGTCGAGCCCGTGGCCGACGACCTGGCCAGCCTGGCGCTGGACGTCCTGATGGGCGAGGCCGGCTATTCGCGCGCCAGCGGCAATCCGCTGCTGTGGCACGGCTCGGAAGGCGCAGGCGAATCCGACGGCTCGGAGGACTGACACGATGCGGCAGAACCCGTCTCCAGTGGCGCTGGCCGGTCCGGCCGATATCCCGTCATTGGACCGAGTGCTGGGCGCCGCGCCCATGCAGGCGCTGCTGGATGCCTATGGGCGCACGCAGGTGGTGGCCGGCCTGCGCGATCATCTGGCCGCGCTGCGGGCCGATGCCCTGGCCGGCAGGCTGGTGTCCGGCCGCGTCGAGACCGGCGCAATCGTTCACGAGCTGGCCGCCGCGCTGAAAAAGGCCACGGAGCCGCGCCTGCGCGTCGTCTACAACCTGACGGGCACGGTGCTGCACACCAACCTGGGACGCGCCCTGCTGCCCGACGAGGCGGTGGCTTCGGTGGTGCGCGCCCTGACCGCGCCCGCCAACCTCGAATTCGACCTGGACAGCGGCGGCCGGGGCGACCGCGACGACCTGATCGAAGACCTGTTGTGCGAGCTGACGGGTGCCGAGGCCGCCACGGTGGTCAACAACAACGCCGCCGCGGTGCTGCTGATGCTGAACGCGCTGGCCGACCGCCGCGAAGTGGTCGTGTCGCGTGGCGAACTGGTCGAGATCGGCGGAGCCTTCCGCATTCCCGACATCATGAAGCGCGCGGGCGCGAAGCTGGTCGAGGTAGGCACCACCAACCGTACCCACGCCAGGGATTACGAGGAGGCCATCGGCCCGCGCACCGCGATGCTGATGAAGGTGCACTGCAGCAACTACGCCATCACCGGTTTCACCAAGAGCGTGGACGTGGCCGAGGTGGCGCGCATCGCGCATGCCAGGGGCGTGCCGATGACGGTGGATCTGGGCAGCGGCACGCTGCTTGACCTGACGCAATGGGGCCTGCCGCGCGAAGATACCGTGCGCGACACGGTGCAGGCGGGCGCCGATCTGGTCACCTTCAGCGGCGACAAGCTGCTGGGCGGCCCGCAGGCTGGCCTGCTGGTGGGCCGCGCCGACCTGATCCGCAAGATCAAGAAGAATCCGCTGAAGCGCGCGCTGCGCGTCAGCAAGCTGACGCTGGCCGCGCTCGAACCGGTGCTGGCCCTGTACCGCACGCCCGAGTTCCTGCCCGAACGCCTGACCACGCTGCGCCTGCTGACGCGGCCGCAGCGCCTGATCCAGGCCGCCGCCGACCGCCTGCGCGACACCGTGCAGCATGCCGTGGGCGCGGGTTACGCCGTGCAGGCGGCGCCGGTGTTCAGCCAGATCGGCAGCGGCGCGTTGCCCGCCGATCATCTGCCCAGCCACGCGCTGGCCATCCGCCACGCGGGCAGCGGCCGGCCAGGGCGCCACCTGGCGCGCCTGGAAACCCTGCTGCGCGGCTTGCCCAGGCCCGTCATCGGCCGCCTGGCCGACGACGCGCTGTGGCTGGACCTGCGCTGCCTGGAAGAGCGCGACGAGCCCGGTTTCATCGCGCAGTTGGCGCAACCGCTGGCATGATGCGGGTTTTCGTTTCGACCAGAGAGACTGCGGCATGATCGTCGGCACCGCCGGTCACATCGACCACGGCAAGACCACGCTGGTGCGGGCCCTGACGGGTGTGGATACCGACCGCCTGAAAGAGGAGAAGGCGCGCGGCATTTCCATCGAGCTGGGCTACGCCTACACGCCCCTGCCCAATGGCGACGTGCTGGGCTTCATCGACGTGCCGGGCCATGAAAAACTGGTGCACACGATGGCGGCCGGCGCCACGGGCATCGATTTCGGCCTGTTGGTCGTGGCGGCCGACGATGGCGTGATGCCGCAGACGCGCGAGCACCTGGCCATCCTGGTCCTGCTGGGCGTGGCGCGCGGCGCCGTGGCGCTGACCAAGGCCGATCGCGCCGACGCGCAGCGCCTGCGGGGTGTCCTGGACGAGATCGCGCAACTGGCGGCCGGCACCTTCCTGGCGGGCGCGCCCGTTTTTCCCACCCGCGCCGCCGAGCCGGGCGACGCGGGCACCGCGGCCCTGAAATCGCATCTGGACGACGCCGCGCAGGCCTTGCCGGCGCGCGGCGCGCAGGGCCTGTTCCGCCTGGCGGTGGACCGCGCGTTCACCTTGGCGGGCCATGGCACCGTGGTCACGGGCACCGCCCATGCGGGCCGCGTGCGCGTGGGCGACGAGACGGCCGACCTGCGCCTGATGCCCGCGGGCACGCCGGTGCGCGTGCGCAGCATCCACGCGCAGAACCGTGCCGGCGCCGAGGGCGTGGCCGGCCAGCGCTGCGCGCTGAACCTGCCCGGCATGGACAAGGACGCCATCGCGCGCGGCGACTGGATCGCCGATGCGCGCTGCTTCCGCCCGTCGCGCCACGTCGACGTCGAACTGGACTGGCTGGAATCCGCCGATGGCCCGCTGCGCGCCTGGGCGCCGCTGCACATCCATATCGGCGCCGCGCATCATATGGCCCACGCGGTGCCGTTGGCGCCGGAACAACTGGTGCCGGGCCAGCGCGGCCGGGTGCAACTGGTGTTCGACACGCCCGTGTGCGCCATGCCGGGCGACCGATACATCGCCCGCAATGCGCAGGCCTCGCGCACCGTGGGCGGCGGCCGCGTGCTCGATCCCAACGCGCCGGACCGCAAGCGGCGCACGCCGCAGCGGCTGGCCTGGCTGGACGCCGTGGCAGCCCTGCTGGATGGGCAAGGCCTGGCGGCCGTGCTGCGCGAAGCCCCGCTGGGCCTGGACGAGGCGCAACTGCAGCGCCTGACCGGCATGCCCGCGCAGTCGCTTGCCGTGCCGGACGATGCGCGGTGGGCCGCCGCGCGCGCGCCGCGGGCCGCGCGCACCTTGCTGCTGGCCGAACACTGGGAGGCCCTGTGCGAGCGTGCGGTGACGGCGCTGGATGGCTTTCACGAACACTCTCCGGACGAGCCCGGCCTGGATGCCGGGCGCCTGCGCCGCATCGCCGCGCCCACCGCGTCCGAGCCCTTGTGGCAGGCCGTGCTGGAACGCCTGCTGGCTCAGGGCCGCCTGGCGCGCAACGGCGCCTGGCTGCACCGTCCGCAGCACGCGGCCACGCTGGGCGAGGCCGAGGCCGCATTGGCCGACCGGCTGCTGCCGCTGATCCGCGACGGTCTCTACGATCCGCCCTGGGTGCGCGATCTGGCGCGCTCGCAGAACGAGCCCGAAGACCGCGTGCGCCAACTGCTGCGCAAGCTGCTGCGGCGCGGCGTCGTGGCGCAAGTGGTCAAGGACCTGTACTACCACCGCGATCACGTGGCGGCCCTGGCGGTGCTGGTGGCCGAGCTGTGCGAGCGCGACGGCAGCGCGCATGCCGCGGCGTTTCGCGATGCCACCGGGCTGGGACGCAAACGCGCCATCCAGATCCTGGAATTCTTCGATCGCGTGGGCTATACGCGCCGCCTGCGCGACAACCACGTGCTGCGCACCGATACGGCACTGTTCAGCCGGGCAACCGGCGCTTCCTGACGTATCATGGGGACCGCCGCCCTGGAAGGCATTCGTGCCCGGCGGCACGGCTGGGCTTCAAACCCAGTTGGGGGCGTCAGACGCTCCCAGGTAGGTTCGACTCCTGCTGCCTTCCGCCACCGTCACGTCCAAAGGGCAGGTCACCATTCCCGCCGAGGTTCGCCATCAGCTGGGGCTATCCACTGGCGACAGGGTTGAATTCGTCCTAAATGAAGTCTCGGGCCGCTACGAAGTCATTCCGGCCACGTATGCTGTCACCGCGCTCAAGGGTATCATCCGCAAGCCGGCCAAGCCGGTGTCCATCGAGGACATGAACGCGGCCATTGCCGAGCAAGGCGGCAAGGCTCGATGATCGGCTTGGATACCAATGTGCTGGTGCGCTACTTTGTGCAGGACGATCCTGTGCAGGCCAGGAAGGCCAGCGCATTGATCGAGTCGCTCAGCGTCGAGCAGCCTGGCTTCATCTCCCAGGTGGCCCTTGTCGAGGTCGTCTGGGTGCTGGGCCGTTCCTACGGTGCGCCGCGTGCCGATATCGTCCAGGTCATCGAGATCCTGCTGCGCACGCAGGGCATGGTGGTCGAGGCCGCCGAAACCGTCTGGAAGGCGCTGCGGCTGTATGCCGCTTCGTCGGCCGATTTCTCCGATTGCCTGATCGAACGCGCCGGCCACGATGCCCAGCGCGAATACACCGCCACCTTCGACGCCAAGGCCGCAAGAACAGCCGGCCTCCGATTGATCAAATAGGTCCGCCCAAGTCCATAAGCCCGGCAATCGCCGGTGCTATGCTTGCCCGACATCGCGGCCCGGCGTCGTCCGTCTTGCCGCCGCATTCCCGAACAGGTGATTCCATGGCCCAAGACGCGACTGGCGCGCAACCTCCCCGACTGACTTCCCTCTCGCATGGCGGCGGCTGCGGCTGCAAGATCGCGCCGGGCGTGCTGTCCACGCTGCTGGCGCGCCACGCGCCGTTCAAGGCCTGCGCCGACCTGCTGGTGGGCACCGAAACGGCCGACGATGCGGCGGTCTACCGCCTGAACGACGAGCAGGCGCTCATCGCCACCACCGATTTCTTCATGCCCATCGTCGACGATCCGTTCGACTTCGGCCGCATCGCCGCCACCAACGCGCTGTCCGACGTGTACGCCATGGGCGGCACGCCCATCATGGCGCTGGCCATCGTCGGCATGCCCATCAACGTGCTGCCGCACGAGACCATCGCCGAGATCCTGCGCGGCGGCGAGTCCGTCTGCGCCGATGCCGGCATTCCGGTGGCGGGCGGACATTCCATCGATTCGGTCGAACCCATCTACGGCCTGGCCGCCATGGGGCTGGTGCATCCCTCGCGCATCAAGCGCAATGCCGACGCGCGCGCGGGCGACGTGCTCATCCTGGGCAAGCCGCTGGGCGTGGGCGTGCTGTCCGCCGCCCTGAAGAAGAACCTGCTGGACCAGGACGGCTATGCCGCCATGATCGCCGCCACCACGCTGCTCAACCGTCCAGGCACGGCGCTGTCCGCGCTGCCGGGCGTGCACGCCATCACCGACGTCACGGGCTTCGGCCTGCTGGGCCATACCTTGGAAATGGCGCGTGGCGCCGGATTGACGGCGCGGTTGCGCCTGGCGGACCTGCCCTGGCTGGACCAGGTGCAGGCCTTCGCCAGGCAGGGTGTCGTCACCGGCGCCTCGGGCCGCAACTGGGCCTCGTATGGCGACTCCATCCGCCTGGGCGCCAACGTGGACGACGCCGCGCGCGCGCTGCTGACCGATCCGCAGACGTCGGGCGGCCTGCTGGTGGCTTGCGCGCCGCACGATGCCGATCAGGTGCTGGCCCTGTTCCGCGAGCATGGCTTTGGCCACGCGGCCGTCATCGGCGAGATGGCCGATGGCCCGGCGCAGGTGCAGGTGGATTAGGGTCGACAGGCCCTCGGTTCTTCCCGGCGCGCTGTCCTGCCGCCACGCTTCGATTCAGGAGATCCCATGCAGCCTGAAGATGTTTCGCGCAAGGTCATGATCGTCACCGGCGCCAGCCGCGGTATCGGCGCTGCCGTCGCGCTGTCGGCCGCGCGGCGCGGCTATGCGGTCTGCGTCAATTACCAGCGCCGCGCCGATGCGGCCGAGGCCGTCGTCCAGGCCATCCTCGATGCTGGCGGCACGGCGCTGGCCGTACGCGCCGACATGGCGGTCGAGGACGAGGTGGTCGCCCTGTTCGAGACGGTGGACCGTGAGCTGGGCAGGGTGGACGCACTGGTGAACAATGCAGGCATTCTCGACGTGCAGACCACCGTCGAGCATCTCGGCGCCGAACGCATTTCGCGCATCCTGGCCACCAACGTGGTCGGGGTTTTCGTGTGTTGCCGCGAGGCCGTGCGTCGCATGGCGCCGCGCCACGGCGGGCGTGGCGGGGCCATCGTCAACGTGTCGTCCATGGCGGCGCGCCTGGGTTCTCCCAACGAATACGTCGACTATGCGGCGTCCAAGGGCGCGGTGGATACCTTGACCATCGGCCTGGCGAAGGAAGTGGCCGCCGACGGCATCCGCGTCAACGGCGTGCGGCCCGGCCTGATCCATACCGAGATGCACGCCAGCGGCGGCGAGCCCGGCCGCGTCGACCGCCTGAAAGGCAGCGTGCCGATGCAGCGGGGCGGCACGGCGCAAGAGGTTGCCGACGCCGTGTTGTGGCTGTGCTCCGACCAGTCCAGCTTCACCACGGGGTCGTTCATCGATGTGGCGGGCGGACGGTAGGCGCCGAGGGCCGTCCCGCCGTCACACCGCGCAGATCGTCGAGCGCGTCAGGAAGCGTTCTTCACGCCCGTTGTCCAGCGAGAACATGCCGCCGCGCCCCGGCACCACGTCGATGATCAGATCGGTGTGCTTCCACGCCTCGTACTGCGCCCCGCCGATGTAGAACGGCGCGCCGCCGATTTCCCCCAGCAGCACGTCGTTGTCGCCCAGCAGGAACTCGCCCTGCGGATAGCACATGGGCGACGAGCCGTCGCAGCATCCGCCGGACTGGTGGAACATGATGGGGCCGTACTGCGCCGTCAATTCGCCGATCAGCCGCAAGGCCGATGGGGTGGCTGAAACCTTGGCCATGGTGTCTCCTGCAAGCGCCGCGCGTGGCCGCCGGAAATGCCCTGCCAAAGCGCCCGCGCGATCGAAGGACCCGCCGGCGCAGCGGCCGCTGCTCGGGTGGGTGCTGACTACGATACCGGCGTAACCGCCATGCGGCCAGGCGCAGGCCCGGCCGCAAGCGATCCCGCCCCAGGGCCTGCCTCAGAAGAACCCCAGCTTCTTCGGGCTGTAGCTCACCAGCAGGTTCTTGGTCTGCTGGTAGTGGTCGAGCATCATCTTGTGCGTTTCGCGTCCGATGCCCGATTGCTTGTAGCCGCCGAATGCCGCATGCGCGGGGTAGGCGTGATAGCAGTTGGTCCACACGCGGCCGGCCTGGATGGCGCGGCCCATGCGATAGCACGTGTTGCCGTCCCGCGACCACACACCGGCGCCCAGCCCGTACAGCGTGTCATTGGCGATCTGCAACGCCTCGGCTTCGTCCTTGAAGGTGGTGACCGACACGACCGGCCCGAAGATCTCCTCCTGGAACACGCGCATGTTGTTCTTGCCCTTGAACACCGTGGGCTGCACGTAATAGCCGTCCTTCAGGTCGCCCTGCAGCTGCGCGCGGTCGCCGCCCGCCAGCACCTCGGCGCCTTCCTGCCTGCCGATGTCCAGGTACGACAGGATCTTCTCCAGTTGCTCGCTGGAAGCCTGCGCGCCGATCATGGTGTCGGCATCGAGCGGGTTGCCCTGCTTGATGGCGGCCACGCGCTGCAAAGCGCGTTCCATGAAGCGGTCGTACAGCGATTCCTGGATCAGCGCGCGGCTGGGGCACGTGCACACCTCGCCCTGGTTCAGCGCGAACATCACGAAGCCCTCGATGGCCTTGTCCAGGAAGTCGTCGTCCTGCGCGCCCACGTCGGCGAAGAACACGTTGGGCGACTTGCCGCCCAGTTCCAGCGTGACCGGGATCAGATTCTGCGAGGCGTACTGCATGATCAGGCGCCCCGTGGTGGTCTCGCCGGTGAAGGCGATCTTGGCGATGCGCTTGTTCGAGGCCAGCGGCTTGCCGGCTTCCAGGCCGAAGCCGGTGACGATGTTCAGCACGCCCGGCGGCAGCACGTCGGCGATCAGTTCGGCCAGCACCAGGATGCCCAGCGGGGTCTGCTCGGCGGGCTTCATCACCACGCAGTTTCCGGCCGCCAGCGCGGGCGCCAGCTTCCAGGCGGCCATCAGGATGGGGAAGTTCCACGGAATGATCTGGCCGACCACGCCCAGCGGTTCCTTGAAGTGATAGGCCACGGTGTCCGCGTCGATTTCGGACAGGCCGCCTTCCTGGCTGCGGATGGCCGAGGCGAAATAGCGGAAATGGTCCACGGCCAGCGGGATGTCGGCGGCGCGTGTCTCGCGGATCGGCTTGCCGTTGTCCCAGGTCTCGGCGGTGGCCAGCAGCTCCAGGTTGTCCTCGATGACGGTGGCGATGCGGTTGAGCAGGCGCGAGCGCTCGGCCACCGAGGTGCGGCCCCAGGCCGGCGCGGCCTTGTGCGCGGCGTCCAGCGCCAGTTCGATGTCCTGCGCGGTGGAGCGGGCATGGCGCGACAGGATCTGGCCGGTGACCGGCGTGATGTTGTCGAACAGCTGCCCCTCGGCAGGCGCATGGAACTTGCCGCCGATGAAGTTGCCGTATTCCTTCTTGATGTCGATCGGCGAGCCGTAGGCGCCCGGGGCGATGCGGGTGGAAGTGTCCATGTCGTCTCCTTTATGTGATGTTTGGGATACCCGTCCGTAGCGATGCAATAAGCGTGCCAAGGGGACGGATGCGCCGGTTTTACGCATGGACAAGCCGGCGGCCCGCATGCGACAGTAGGCGTGTCCGCCGGCGGCGCCTGGATGTTGCAGCGATGCTCGCCGGTTCGTGTCGCGTTTTGCGACAGTTGCGCTGGAACAGGTGTCGCAGAACGCCTACCGGAGACCACCATGCCCACGCTATCCCGCCAGCAGGCGCTGGCCAACGCGCGGCGTCTGTTCAATGAACAGGGCGCCGTGCCCGACCATCTGGTGGCGGAGCCCATCCTGCGTTCCTGGCGGCGCTGCGCCGACCTGGGCCATCGCATGCAGGGTTTGCGCCCGCCGCAGCCGCTGACCCAGTCCGAGCTGCGCGAGGCGCTGCAGCGCCACGAGACCCTGCGCCGCCTGTGCCGCCCCGCGCTGGACCAGTTGCGCCATGAGGCCAGCCACAGCGGTGGCCTGATCGTGCTGACCGACGCCGACGGCCTGGTGCTGGACACCGGGGGCAGCGCGGATTTCGTGGACCGTGCATCGCAGGTGTCGCTGCTGCCGGGCGCCGCGTGGAGCGAGTCCGCCGCGGGCACCAACGCCATCGGCACCTCGCTGGTCGAGCGGCGGCCCATCGCCGTGCATGGCGCCGAACACTTCTTCGAACCCAATCGCATCCTGACCTGCGCCGCCGTGCCCATCACCGATCCGCGCGGCCAGACGATGGGCCTGCTGGATCTGTCGGGCCGCGCCACCGGCGCGCATGGCCATGCCCTGGGGCTGGTGCGCATGGCCGTGGACCAGATCGAGCACCGCATGTACGACGAAGGCTACGGCGATTGCCTGGTGCTGCGCGTGCATGCCGAGCGCGAGGTGCTGGGAACCGTGTGCGAAGGCATCCTGGCGTTCGACGGCGAGGTGCTGGTGGGGGCCAACCGCCATGCCCTGCACCTGCTGGGGCTGGATGGCGGCGCGCTGGGCGTGTTCCGGTACGGCGAGCTGTTCGCCGATACGCCCGCGCAGGTGGCCGCGCGTGGCTGGGTGCATCGCCTGCATGGCGATACCGCCTTGCATGCTCGGCTGCGTTGGCCGGGCGAAGGCGGGCAGGCGCGCTCGGCGCCGTTGCGTGGCCGTGCTGCCGGGACGCCTGCGATGCCTGGCGGCGTACCGAGGCCCGCCGAGCCGCCACCGTCCGTGTCCTCCTTGCGGACCCGCCGGGGCGCTGATGCGCCCGCTTCAGCGGCCCACGTGCCGCATGATCCCGCGCCCTGGTTCGACGCCGCCGCATCGGCTGAACTCAGCCGCGCCGTGCGCCTGCTGGATGCGGGCGTGTCCGTGCTGCTGCAAGGCGAGACCGGCTGCGGCAAGGAGGTCTTCGCGCGCCGCCTGCATGCGCACAGCGTGCGCGCGGCAGGCCCCTTCGTGGCCGTGAACTGCGCGGCCTTGCCGGAAAGCCTGATCGAATCCGAGCTGTTCGGGTATGACGAGGGCGCGTTCACCGGCGCGCGTCGGCAGGGCAGCAAGGGCCTGCTGCGGCAGGCCGAGGGCGGCGTGCTGTTCCTGGACGAGATCGGCGACATGCCGCTGGCCTTGCAGGCCCGCCTGTTGCGGGTGCTGCAGCAGCGCGAGGTGACGCCCCTGGGCGGCGGCCGCGCCGTGCCGGTGGATTTCGCGCTGGTGTGCGCCACGCACCGGCCGCTGGATCCGGGCGACCCGCAGGCCGTGCGGGCCGATCTGTACTTCCGGATTGCCGAGTACACCGTCAGGATGCCTGCGCTGCGCGAGCGCGCGGACCGTGCCGCGGTGGTGCGGGCGTTGTGGCAATCGGCGGGCGGCACGCCGTCGCTGCCGGCGGACGTGCTGGGCCTTTTGGCGCGCTATGAATGGCCGGGCAACTTCCGGCAGTTGGCCAGCACCTTGCGAACCCTGCGCGTGCTGGCGGGGCCGGCCGGCGAGGTGCGTGCGGACATGCTGCCGCATGAGATTGCGTCTGATAAAACGCATGCTCCGGGCGCATCCGCGCACGCGGCCGATACCTTGGATGCCTTGACCGATGCTGCCATCCGCGACGCCTTGGCGGCGTGCGGTGGCAATGTCAGCAAGGCGGCACGCAAGCTGGGCGTGCATCGCAGTACGTTGTATCGGCGAGGGCAGGCGGAAGGCCCCCGGCGATGAGGCTGGATATGGGTCAGATCACGATGCCAGGTTTCGTCAGGCGGTCAAGGCGGGTCAGGATGCCG
Organism: Bordetella ansorpii; assembly: GCF_900078705.1. Taxonomy (GTDB): domain Bacteria; phylum Pseudomonadota; class Gammaproteobacteria; order Burkholderiales; family Burkholderiaceae_B; genus Bordetella; species Bordetella ansorpii_A. The sequence goes on along the minus strand of NZ_FKIF01000002.1, from coordinate 45,464 downwards.
CAGATGCAGGGGAACCCGGGAATACCTCGCACGCAACGGCCTGGCCGCGATGCCGCGCCGTCCGCTGCTGGGCATGGCGTTTCCGGCCTACCAGGTGCCGTGGCGCCTGGCGGGGGGGCCAGCTGCATGTGAACGGGCTGGGCGGCAGCGCGCGCGGGACGAGGGATTCACGTTCGCAGGCCTGGAATGCACCGTGCCTTGACGTTGCCGTACACGCTGAGCCCGGCGTGGCGGTGTGCACGATGCACGCCGGCGATCCCGCCCTGGATGGCGTGGAACTGATGTTGAAAGGCGGCCACAGGGGGCCGCCCGATGTCTTCGAGGCGCTACGGCAGGGGCGCTGCACGCAGGCGGATGGACCGCGTGCCGCGCATTGCCCCGCACGCGCGCCAATCCGCTTACAGCACGCGGATTTTCGTGGCCTGCGGCCCCTTGGGGCCTTCGCCGGCGACATAGCTGACGCGCTGGTTCTCTTCCAGCGACTTGAAGCCGTCGCCCTGGATTTCGGAGAAATGCGCGAACAGGTCTTTTCCGCCGTTCTCGGGCATGATGAAACCGAAGCCCTTTTCCGCGTTGAACCACTTCACGATACCGGTTTCCATGTCGTTATTCCTTCTCAAAAGATGTTGTTGTCGAAAAGACAATCAAGGAAGGGAAAACGAACAATGCGCGCCGCATGGCGCAGAACCGGTCGAATATCGCAACGCTTGAGGATCTCCCGGACACTATGGTGGGCATCGGGCGGCACGTCAATCGAATTCGTGTCACAAGAATGCCGCGTGGGCGCGCCCGCATGGCGTCCCGAGGGGTTATTGCAGGGGGGCGGACCGCATGGCGCACAATATGCGGGCCTGGGCGACCAGGGCATCGCCCACCAGCGCACGCCCCTGGTACTTGCACAAAGAGCGGCTCAGGCGCAGCGCGTTGACCTCCAGGCGCAACTGATCGCCGGGGAAGGCCTGGCCGGAGAATTGCGCATCGTCGATTCCCAGGAAGTAGTACACCACGGTGTCGTGTTCCGGCCTGATGTCCTGTTCTTCTTGCGAGAACGAGAACAGGGCCGCGGCCTGCGCAATCGCCTCGACGATCAGCATGCCTGGCATGGCCGACCTGCCGGTGGATGCGTCGAAGAAGGGTTCGTTGCGGGAAAGATTCTTGATCGCGACGATGCGTTCCCGGGGAACGATCTCGGTCACCTTGTCGATGAGCAGCATCGGATAGCGATGCGGCAATCGGCGCAGGATTTCGTCGATGGCCAGGGTCATGCGGCACGCTCCTGTGAACCACTGGAGCCAGCGGCCGGCTGAAACGGCCCGGGAAGAGGGGCGCGTTAGCCAAGCGGGCAGTGTCTCACAGAAGCGTGCCAGGCCCTATTCGATTCAGGCTATGGGCAGGCGGCGGCGCATGCCTGAACCGGTATCAGCGGAACGTCAGTTCATCAACCGGGCCAGTTCCGCGCCCGGCTCGGGGGCGCGCATGAACGCCTCGCCCACCAGGAACGCATCGACCTTGTGGCTGCGCATCAATTGCACGTCCTCTGGCTTCAGGATGCCGCTTTCCGTGACGACGCGGCGGCCGGCGGGAATGGACGGCAACAGATCGAGGGTGTTCTGCAGCGAGGTCTCGAAGGTGCGCAGGTTGCGGTTGTTGATACCCAGCAGGGGGGTTTTCAGGCTCAGGGCCACGTCCAGTTCCTGCGCGTCATGCACTTCGACCAGCACGTCCATGCCCAGGTCCATGGCCACGGCTTCCATGTCGCGCAGTTGCGAGGGCGACAGCGCCGCGACGATCAGCAGCACCGCGTCCGCGCCCATCGCGCGGGCCGACACGATCTGGTAGCTGTCGATGACGAAGTCCTTGCGCAGCACGGGCAGCGCGCAGGCCGCGCGGGCGCGGCGCAGGTTGTCGTGCGAGCCCTGGAAGAACTGCACATCGGTCAGCACCGACAGGCAGGCCGCGCCGTGCGTGGCGTACGAGGCAGCGATCTCGGAGGGATCGAACTGCTCGCGCAGCACGCCCTTGGATGGCGAAGCCCTCTTGATTTCGGCGATGACGCCGGCCTTGCCCTGGGCGATCTTGTCCTCGATGGCCTGGGCGAAGCCGCGCACATCCTGGCGCGCCTGCGCTTCGCGCAGCAGTTCGGCCTCGCTGCGCATCTGGCGCGCCGCTGCGACTTCCTCCGCCTTGACGGCCAGGATCTTCGCGAGAATGTCGTTCATTGGTATTTCCGGGTATGTGCGCAGAATTCCTCGAGCTTGGCCCGGGCTGCGCCGTTAGCAATCAGTTCGAAGGCCAGCGCGAGCGCTTGCGGGATCGAGTCGGCCTTGTCGCCCGCGTAGATGGCCAGTCCGGCATTCAGCGCGACGATGTCGCGGGCGGCGCCCTCGACATTATCCAGCGCCTCGATGACCAATTCGCGGGACTCTTCGCGATTGGACACCTTGATGCTGCGGTTGGACATCATGGATAGTCCGTAGTCCTCGGGGTGGATTTCATATTCGCTGACCACCCCGTCCTTCAGTTCGCCCACCATGGTGGCCGCGCCCAGCGAGGCCTCGTCCATGCCGTCGCGGCCATGCACGACCAGCACGTGCTTCGAGCCCAGGCGTTCGAGCACGCGCACCTGGATGCCGACCAGGTCGGGGTGGAACACGCCCATCAACTGGTTGCCCGCGCCGGCGGGGTTGGTCAGTGGACCGAGGATATTGAAAATGGTTCGCACGCCCAGCTCTTTGCGCACTGCGGCGACGTTCTTCATGGCGCCGTGATGCGCGGGGGCGAACATGAAGCCGATGCTGGTTTCCTCGATGCACTCGGCGACCTGCGCGGGCGTCAGTTGCAGGTTGGCGCCCAGCGCCTCCAGCACGTCGGCGCTGCCCGAGGACGACGAGGCGCTGCGGTTGCCGTGCTTGGCGATCTTCACGCCCGCCGCGGCGGCGACGAACATGGCCGTGGTCGAAATATTGAAGGTGTGGCTGCCATCGCCGCCGGTGCCGCACATGTCCAGCAACTGGCCGGGATCGGGCGTGACGACCGGCGTGGCGAACTCGCGCATCACCTGCGCGGCGGCGGTGATCTCGCCCACGGTTTCCTTCTTCACGCGCAGGCCCATCAGCAGCGCGCTGGCGATCTGCGGCGACATCTCGCCGCGCATCAGCATGCGCATCAGGTGCAGCATTTCGTCGTGGAAGATCTCGCGGTGTTCGATGCAGCGGGTCAGTGCTTCGGCGGGGGAGATGGTCATGACGGAGCCTTTTATTGGATCTGCAGGAAGTTGCGCAGCATGGCGTGGCCGTGCTCGCTCAGGACGGATTCGGGGTGGAACTGGACGCCGTAGAGGGGCAGCGTCTTGTGGCGCACGCCCATGATGTCGCCGTCCTCGGCCGTGGCGGTCACTTCCAGGCAGTCGGGCAGGGTGGCCGGATCGATGGTCAGCGAGTTGTAGCGGATGGCCGTGTACGGCGTGGGCAGGCCCGCGAAGAGGTCGGTGCCCCGGTGCGAGATCCGCACCGTCTTGCCATGCATGATCTGCTGCGCGCGGACGATGTCGCCGCCGTAGGCCGCGCCGATGGCCTGGTGGCCCAGGCACACGCCCAGGATGGGCACCTGGCCGGCGAAACGCTGGATCAGGGGAACGGAAACGCCTGCTTCGGCCGGCGAGCAAGGGCCGGGCGACACGCAGATGCGCGAAGGCTTCAGGGCGGCGATCTCGTCCAGCGTGATCTGGTCGTTGCGCGCCACGCGTACGTCTTCACCCAGCTCGCCAAAATACTGGACCAGGTTGTAGGTGAACGAATCGTAGTTGTCTAGCATCAGAAGCCTAGCCATAATAACTCCTTGATTTCAAAAGAAATTTTCATTACACACAAGCTCCGTTACACACTCTATTACACACATTGGCATTGGATTGCCTTGGAGTCAGCGTATCCATGATCCAGTGGTGCCACGATGTCGGGTGGAGTGATGCGTGTAGATGACGATAGTCGTCATGGGCGTGCCGGTCAGCACCGGCCCGTGCAGCGATCTGCGTGACCGCGCAGATCGCTGCGTCCCGCGATGTCGAGAGGACGCGCAGGAAGAGGTTCAACAGATAAGAAAGTTGGGGCATGAAAGCAGTCTCCTTGAAATTGGGAGCCGCCTTGCCGGGAGCGCGATGACACTGAGCCTTGCCGGTTCGGCGGCAAGGTGCGGCGCGATGCCGCAGCGACGTGCCGCTTCTATGAGAAGCGCCACCACCAACGGAGGTTGGACGTCGCGGAAAAATTCATCTGAAAGAAGATCCTATCGTTCTTTTCGTCAACTGGCCTGACGTAATTTGTCAGGCGCATGTACAGCGCGCTCCATTATAGCATCTGTCCAGAAGCTGGGCGATAGGCCAAGAAAAATTTCTACCTGCACCACAGCACGATACCGAAGCTTGTTCGAGTTGCGCAGCCAAAGCTTGCAATGGTTCAACGCCATTGACCTCGGGACGCTGGGGGTTCAAGCCCTTGGCAGATTGTCATTATTTTTATTTCATCTAACAGCATTCTTTTTAGACCCAGTCACTCTCCGTATCCCACCTAATAGCTGCGCTTTTACTCTGGAATCCACATCCCAAAGCGCATGGCTCACTCTCTTAGACCTATGTAGCCAAGCGGTTATGAAAATTCAGACTTGTTGAATATTGGTCTATCCATAACTCTCACGTAGGTGCGCAGAGTAAATGTCGAGCTGGTTGAACATTCCGCCATGACCTGGATTGGCGCTCGTCGATCGAACATAAATTAGCTCATATTTTCGACGAAACGATGACATTTTAAATACGTGTGCACGGCGCCAGCTAGTTCTTAAGGCTCTCGAAAAATCAAAATCCGAAAGTCGGAAATTAATCTGACTTACAGGGAATGATTTAGAGAACGCGATAGGAGATGGATGCATGCACGATAGTCCGCCTATTTCAAAAGTCTACTATCTTCCCATCGAAGCAGCTATACGCTGGGCCGGTTTATTGAGATATACGAATGAAATTCTGCCGTCGATATCTTCGTATCGACACTTACCGAAGACGATCGACTGCCCGAGATGGAATGAGCTGCGTTTGTTCTTGGAGCGAATCTATGACGCAATTCAGAACGGGGAACTCGCATATGGGCGCGATGGCATTACATCGAATGACAAATCGCTTTGGGATTCCCCAAACCTGACCGTGCGGCACGTGGACCTTAAGCGATGGATGCGTGAACACTATCCAGAGCACCGACCAGGGTTCCTCTTTACTCGCAGCGAGCGTATAGCTCATCCCATCATCACACTAGAAACCGGGCAAGCCATGCTTGTCGAACGGCTGGCCCTGAAATCCGCCTTGGACCAGTACAAGCGTCAACTGAACGAATTACAGGAAAAATACGACGCTCTGCTCAAACAGTCCACCATGATTCCCGCCTGCGCCCAATGCCCAATCAGTGATCGAGCCGAGGCCACCTATCTAAACATAATCGGCGGGATGCTGGATCTGATGCTCGGCCAGTCTCCATCGGGCACCTCGTACTCCAGTTTCAAAACCCAGGAGGCCGTGGTGAGCGCATTGGTGGCTCATCACAGCGGAGCCATGGGCATCGCGGAGCGGACGTTGAACGGCAAGTTCGCAACGGCAAGGCGTCGCCTGCGTAGCGCAAACGTTTGAGGTTTGCCAGCTTGTATGTGCAGTCGCGGATATTGCATTTGCAATGTCTTTCCGCAGCCATGTCTATTGAATAGAGGTCACGCCAACAAACGCCACTGAGCGTTCAGGAGTGACCGCCATGTCGCAAACACCTGTACTGCAACCGAACGAGCGCCGCATCCTGCGGCTGGATGAAGTCGAAGCCAAGTCTGGCTTCAAACGCGCCCACATCTACAACCTGATGAAGAAACGCCAATTTCCCCAGGCGCTGCGTCTAGGCGTGCGCGCGGTGGGTTGGGACTCGATCGAGATCGACCAGTGGATCGCCGAACGCCTCAACAACCGCACGTGACTCGCTCTCCCTCGGAATTCCCTATCCCCTGACGGAGAGCGCCATGCAGGTTGTATCCATTATCTCGACCAAGGGCGGTGTCGGCAAAACGACCACCGCCGCCAACCTCGGCGGACTTGCCGCTGACGCGGGTCTGCGCGTGCTGCTGCTCGACCTCGACGTGCAGCCCACCTTGTCCTCCTACTATGAGCTGGCACACCGCGCTCCCGGCGGCATCTATGAGTTGCTGGCCTTCAACGAGCGCGACCTCGTCCTACTTGTGTCCCGCACGATCATCGCCGGCCTAGATCTGGTGCTGTCCAACGACCACCGGGGCGAGTTGAACACCTTGCTGCTGCACGCGCCCGATGGTCGCCTGCGACTGCGGCACCTGCTGCCAGTGCTGGCCCCCCTCTACGACCTGGTGCTGATCGACACTCAGGGCGCGCGCTCGGTGCTACTGGAGATGGCCGTGCTTGCCTCCGACCTCGCGCTGTCGCCCGTGACCCCGGAGATCCTCGCGGCCCGTGAGCTGCGGCGCGGCACCATGCAGTTGCTGGAGGACATCGCACCTTACCGGCACGTGGGCATCGAGCCGCCACCACTGCACCTGCTCATCAACCGCGTTCATCCCGTATCGGCGAACGCACGGCTGATCCAGCAAGCCCTGCGCGATCTGTTCCAGGACCACGCCGGCATCCGCGTGTTGGCGACCGACGTGCCGGCCATCGAAGCCTATCCGCGCGCCGCGACGCGCGGTCTGCCTGTGCATCGGGTCGAGTACCGCCAGCCACCAGGGAGAGTCGCCCCCGCCGCGCTCGACACCATGCGCGGTCTGGCTGCCGAATTGCTCCCGCAGTGGCAGAACCGATTTGCCACGGTGTCCGGCCGTCCGCCACACCCTCTTGATACCAGGAGGCCTCATGGCGAACGCACATGATCTGGCCCGGGGCCACAAGCGACTGCGCGCCCTGATCGAGTTCGCTGTCGGTGAGGGCTGGCACGTCAAGCGCACGCCTGGTGGCCACCTCAAGTTCACCAAGACCGGTTGCGCCGCGATTTACACCAGCTCGACCGCCAGCGATCACCGAGCGGCGCTCAACGCCCGCGCGCAGATCCGCCGTGCCGAGCGCGAAGCGCAGTTCCAGGTGCAGGAAAACGACCATGGCTGAGATCACCTCCCAGCAGATGGCCGGCAAACTGCTTGCGGCGGGGTTCGAGCGCAGCGGCCCGTCCGCCTCGGCCCTAAGCGATCCCATCGCCGACACGCCGATGGTCGTGACCCTGGACCAGTTGCGCCCCTACGACCACGACCCCAGGAAGAAGCGCAACTCGGTCTACCAGGAAATCAAGGCGTCCATCCGCGAGCGCGGCCTGGACGCGGCACCGGCCATCACGCGGCGCCCAGGCGAGGACCACTACATCATCCGCAACGGCGGCAACACGCGGCTGGCGATCCTGCGCGAACTGTGGTCGGAGACGAAGGACGAACAGTTCTTCCGCATATCGTGCCTGTTCCGGCCCTGGCCCAGCCGTGGTGAAGTGGTCATGCTGACCGGCCACCTGGCCGAGAACGAACTGCGCGGGGGCCTGACGTTCATTGAACGGGCCTTGGGCGTGGAGAAGGCGCGCGAGTTCTACGAGCAAGAAAGCAGCGCCGCCGTGAGCCAAACCGAGTTGGCCCGCCGCCTCGCTGCCGATGGCTTCCCGGTCCAGCAGTCACACATCAGCCGCATGAGCGACGCGGTACGCTACCTCCTGCCCGCGATCCCGACCGTGCTCTATGGCGGCCTCGGCCGCCACCAGGTCGAACGCCTGTCGGTCATGCGCAAAGCTTGCATGTTCGCGTGGGAGCGCTACGCCAAAGGCCGCTCGCTAGTGCAGGACTTCGACGAGTTCTTCCAAGAAGTACTCTCGCAGTTCGACACGCAGGGCGACGAGTTCGCCCCTCAGCGCGTACAGGACGAGTTGATCGGTCAGATGGCCGAGCTGCTCGGCGTCGATTACGACGTGCTTGCTCTGGACATGACCGAATCCGAGAGTCGGCAGCGCGCGTTGGCCAGCGATCCGACACCGCTCTCGACGCCACCCGTACTGCCGGAGCCGCGTGCCATCGCGCGCCCACCTGCCACGACCGAGCCGCCCATCGCAGGTCCCGCACTTGCCGCACCGCCTGCAGATCGGCCAGCGGCCACCACTTCGACGCACGAGAGCGAGGCAAATGCCAGCCAGGCGGGCACGGCCAAACCCGCAGCGGATGGCGATCTGCTTGCCGAGCACATCGTCTCGCCGGCGCCGACGACCGAACGGCTCCAGTCCATCCAGCGCATGGTCGCCGACCAGTTGGGCGACGCGCTGCCACCGGACTTCTCGGAGAACGTCTTGCAGTCCATCCCCGTGCAGGCCGGCGGGCTCTATCCGATCTCCGATGTCTGGTACATCGAGCCCGGACTGGACACGCCCGAGCGTTTGCGCGCCCACATCGCGCAGTTCGCCCGCGAGATCGCGGGCGAGGCTGGACTGGACGAGTGCATCGATGACCGTCCAGACGGCATCGGTTTTGCCTGCCGGGCCCGCACCCAGGCCCCGGCGCCGCTGGGCCGTGCCGTCCTCACGCTGTTGGCGTGCCTGGCCGGTCAGCAGTCCGCCGACATCGGCCGGGGTAACGAACAAGTCCTCAGCAGCCTACCGGCGCTGCTGCACGGTCAAGGCGATGCGGCCAGGCGATTGAGCGACACCGCACTGGTCAAGCTGTTCCGGCTACTGCGGCTGGCCCGCCGCTTGCTCGATCTGGAAGCCGGCGCGGCTTCTGGAACGTGAGCGAGGGAAGCTAGCATGTCCGCACCCCACCCACTCAACCAGGCCGTCATTGCCCAGGCCCTCTACGACCTGCGCAATGGGCAACTGCGCCGCTGCAAGCTGATGGGGTTTGGCGAGGAAGAACTGGACGCCCTCAAGCATCCTGCGCTGATCAGCGTGCTGGCCAACGCCAACGTGTCCTGGTGCTCGGTGACGGTCAACCGCGAAGTGCTGCGGCGACTGCTCAAGCAGGCGCAGGATGTGGAGAAGGAAATCGCGACCGTTGATCGCATGCTACGCCTGGGGGGCAGCACGGAGATGGTCTGCCGCTTCTACGGACTCACCCACCAGGAAGTGGCGCTGCGCCGCGAAATCCTCGGCCTGCCCAAGCGCAAGGGCCGCCACCCCGTGCTGGATGAGAAGCAGGACACGGAACTGTGGCGGCAATGGAAGGCCGTGACCGGCAGCAGGAACGTCGATCTCGAAGACGAAACCTCCATCCTCGATGCCGCGATGGACTTGGCCGAAGGCATGTCACTGCCCCTGTCGGTGGTCTGGGCCTCAATCAAGGGCTGGGTCGATCAGGGATTGGGCTGAGCCATGGCCGTGGACGACACCGCACCACGCCGTGGCCCCATCCCAGTGGCAGACCTGTTCGACACTGCGCTGCAAGGCCTTGCGCCCAAGTCCCAGTCCCAACCCAGCCCCGGCGCACCTGCAACTGCGGCAGCACCATCGCCTACGCCCAGCACATCCGGCGATGCCTTCCTGTTCAGCGGGAATCGGCATGAGACCGTGCCGCGGCGGCTGTTCCTGGATCGCCGCCTGACGCCGCTGGAACGCAACGCCTGGCAAGTCTTCCGGCTGATGCTCAACCACGATGGCGTGACCGCATTCCCGACCTATGAGCAACTTCGACCGTGGCTGGGCTCGATGCCTTGCGCCGGGCAGGCATCGCATGAAACGGTGGCGCGGGCGCTGACGCTGCTGCGCCTCACCCGATGGTTGAGCCTGGTGCGGCGACGACGCGACCCGAAGACCGGCCGCATCCTCGGCAACCTCTATGTCCTGCACGATGAACCCCTGACGCCGTTCGAGGCCATGCAGCTCGACGCCGACTACTTGGCGCTGGTCAGCCAATCCCTGGGGCATTCGGCTAAGGCTGTGCAGATCGTCGGGCTGAATACGCTCAAGGAGATCGCGGACGATCCATTGCTCTCCGGTCGCACACTGCCTTCACGGTTGCAGGTCCTGGCCGAACGTCTCACCAGTCAGGACATCGCGATCAGCGAAAGTTATCCACAAGAGGATGCCTCTCACGATTCCGAAGAAGGGGTTGCGAGCCTTCTTCGGAATCGTGATGACCCCACTTCGGAATCCGAAGCAGGGACGAAACCCGCGCAAGACGCCTCTCTTCGGAATCCGAAGCAGGCCCGTACAGTACGTAGTAGTTGTATTAATGAAGTACGTACTACCGCGCACGAGCGCGGGCATGCGCGCGCACTGGGCGATCTGCAATGGCCCAAGCGCTTTACGGAATTGAAGGAAGAGCAGCAGACAGGTGCCAGGGTGGCATTGCAGCAGGTCGATGCCGCGCTGAGACAGGCCGTGCTGGACGAATGGGCCACACGATGCGGAAGCCACGGCATTCGCAATCCTGCGGGCTATCTGTTCGGCATCATCCAGCGGGCGATCCATGGCGAGTTCAACGCCTGGGCCAAGAAGGACGCGCCATCGGCACCCGTCACGCCAAACGAGCAGCGACCCGGAACACCACCACCTCAACCGCAGGGCAAGCCGGTGTCGTCAGAAGTCGCCAGGCAGCACATCGAACGGCTGCGCGATCTGCTCGCCAACAAGTGAAGCGGCCGGCAAGGCTGTGAAAGCAGACGCCCATGGATGCCAGTGGAACTATCCCCAGGGGATAAATCCACTGACGGCTACGGCATCGAAGCACTACGCACCAGGCCTTGATCGCCTGTCGAGGAATCAGCCTTGTCCGCGCTGATCCAGCGCCTGCAGCGTTCCTTGGCGCTCGATGGAACTATCCCCAGGGGATAGCTCGCGCCACATCAGCCCGCCACACCTTGAACCGGGGTCAGGCGGGTTTCGGTTTGTTGACTGACTGCCTTCCGCTTCCTGCCGAAGCTGGCTGCTCCTTTTCCAAAAACGAGCGGACACCATGGCAACCAATGAACCTCTGCAACTGAATCTCGGAGCGCTGCGCAGCGCGATGTCGCTCACGCTGCACACGCACCACGCTTCCCGCATCTGGCACGGCCGCGCCGCTGCCGAAGGACGACCGGGCATCGTCGGCTTGAACGGCTACATCGCCCAGATGAACAAGATGCGGCGCGGCTCGGAGCAGGACGACCCGTATTCGGACGGGTGGATGTTGCGCATCGAGGACAAGCTCGACCAGACCAAGGCCACGCTGCAATCGCTGCGCGAGCAGGTGGAACAGGCGCTGGCGAACGTGCCAGCGGCACTCAGCCTGGGCGAGAACCTCAACGTCCAGCCCGTCAAGCTGCCCCTGTTCGTCAATGCGCAGCTCGGCTTTGCCGCCGTCTATCTGCTGGCCGACTACGACGACATTGCCCGCAAGCTGATCCTCGCGCATCACACGGCGCTCATCGATCGCTCGACGCTCGAACGCTGGCTCAATGAAGGCGCGCATGCGTTGCGCAGCCTGTTCTCGCTGGCCCAGCAGTACCGCTATTCGGGCTGCACCCGCGACGACTTCGCCGCGAAAAATGCCGCAGCGCGGGCGGCGTTGGAGAAATTTGGCGAACTGCCGCAGGACGTACTGGAAGGCACACGCCGCTCGAAGTTTGCGCCGCCCATCGTGCGCCGTGGCCTGCAGCAGCGCGGTGATGAGCCTGCCGCAGCACCGTCCCCCGGCGAAGAAGCGCCTGCCGCCAATCCGGCCGAGGGCAACACCGGCGAGGACGAGCCGGCATGAGCGGCCCGAATCACGAAACCCGATACTTCCGGGATCTGCAACAGACAGCCTTCATGCGGCTGGAACACGCGGCCTCTCTAAAAGGCCTTTTAAAGCCTTTTAAAGGTAAAGGGGACTTGGAGGCCTGGGCCAGCCAGTGCTTCGCCATGCGCGACGCGTTGATTGGCCTGGCGCAGCGACAGGTGCTGCAACAGGCGTTCGGTCATCCCTTTCACCTGCTGCCTGTGGAACTGGCCCAGCAGACCACTGGCGCAGGAACAACCTTTCTGCGCTGGCGCAGGCACGACCGCTCGGTCATGGGCGTGGCCCTGTGGCAGGAACTGATGGCGAGCACCGCCACGCCGGTCAACCTGCTGGCCGATCTGCATGCCATCGAGCTTCAACGCATCACGCTGAACATGCAGATCAGCCTGTTGCACACCCTGGGCAGGCAGGCGCAGGAATGCGCCAGCAAAGCCGCCGAGGCGGATGACGCCTACCTGCGCCGGCTCAAGTCAACCCCACCCGCACTGCGCGATCAGTGATCGCGCCGGGCAACCTGCGCCCGCTGCCGACCAGGTGCGGGTATTTCAACCACCATGGAGATTGCAACATGAGCACGCATTTTTCCGGCGAAGGCAACATCGGTTCGCCCCCTGAGTACCGCGAATTTCCCAGCGGCAACGATGAACCGCGGCGCTTGCTGCGGCTGAACGTCTATTTCGACAACCCCGTCCCCACCAAGGGCGGTGACTTCGAGGACCGCGGCGGCTTCTGGGCTCCCGTCGAGATTTGGCATCGCGATGCCGAGCACTGGAAGGACCTGTATCAAAAGGGCATGCGCGTGCTGGTCATCGGCCGCATGGAGCGCGAACCCTGGACGGACAACGAGGAACAGCCGCGCGAAACCTGGCAGATCAACGCCCGTAGCGTCGGCATCCTGCCGTACCGCATCGAGTCTGTGACCCTCAGCCCGAAGCCGCAGCAGGAGGCAGCAGAGCCAAAGCCCCAGGCCAACGACGATTCGGCTGCGCCGAAAGAGACCAAGCGCAGGAAGTAACCCGGCATGGAGGGCGGCCAGCATTCTTCGCCGCCCTCCATGCAATCAGTGCGGAGAAGGCCGAACCCTCGGCAGGCAATCAAGACCTGGTGTACAGAAGTTCGGTGCCGTAGCCATTGGTGGAATTATCCCCTGGGGATAACTCCATGGAAGTCCACTGACTTCCACGCGCTCCCGGAAATCGCGGCTCCCGACGTACACACCCTCGGCCACGCGCCATTTCCCCTCCCGTCATTGCACCCCGTGAAAGCGGTCGCCACCGCATGCGGCTTGTTTGCTGCTGCCTCTGGCAGTGATCGGCATCCTCGAATCCAGCAACTCCATGAACTACGGAATTCGGATGGACGGACATGCGGCTGTTCTTGTGCGAGAAGCCCTCTCAGGGCAAGGATATTGGCCGTATTCTCGGCGCCACGCAGCGCGGTGAAGGCTGTCTCAACGGCTCCGGCGTCACCGTCACCTGGTGCATCGGCCATCTTGTAGAAGCAGCAGCACCCGAGGTTTATGACGCAGCGCTCAAGCGCTGGTCGCTGGAGCAGTTGCCCATCATTCCCCAGCAGTGGCGGGTCGAGGTCAAGCCGAAGACCGCCACGCAATTCAAGGTCGTCAAGGCCCTTCTGGCGAAGGCGACCCATCTCGTCATCGCGACCGATGCCGACCGCGAAGGCGAACTGATCGCCCGCGAGATCATCGAGCTTTGCGGCTACCGCGGCCCCATCGAACGCCTCTGGCTCTCGGCGCTCAACGATGCGTCGATCCGCACCGCGCTCGGTAAGCTGCGGCCTTCAGTCGACACGCTGCCGATGTACTACTCGGCGCTGGCACGCTCGCGCGCCGACTGGCTGGTGGGCATGAACCTCAGCCGGTTGTTCACCGTGCTGGGCCGGCAGGCAGGCTACGACGGTGTGCTTTCGGTTGGCCGCGTACAGACGCCGACATTGAAGCTCGTGGTAGACCGCGACCGCGAGATCGCGGCTTTCAAGTCGGTGCCGTTCTGGGCCATCGACGTGTCCCTGTCCGCAGGCGACCAGGCTTTCAGTGCGCAGTGGGTTCCGCCCGATGGCTGCACCGACGACGCCGGCCGATGCGTGCAGCAGCCCGTCGCCCAGCAGGCCGCGCAGCAGATTCGCGCCGTGGGTAGCGCCCAGGTGGTATCCGTGGAAACCGAGCGTGTGCGCGAAGGCCCGCCGCTGCTGTTCGACTTGGGGACGCTTCAGGAGGTTTGTTCCAAACAGCTCGGGCTGGATGTGCAGGAGACATTGGAGATCGCCCAGGCCCTGTACGAAACGCACAAAGCCACCACGTACCCGCGTTCGGATTCCGGCTATCTGCCCGAGAGCATGTTCGCCGAAGTACCTACGGTCCTGGACAGCGTGCTCAAGTCCGATCCCTCTCTGCGCCCAATCATGGACCAGCTCGATCGCTCCCAGCGCTCACGCGCCTGGAACGACGGCAAGGTCACCGCCCACCACGGCATCATTCCCACGTTGGAGCCCGCCAACCTCTCCGCCATGAGCGTGAAGGAACTGGCGGTGTACCGGCTCATCCGGGCGCATTACCTCGCCCAGTTCCTGCCCCATCACGAGTTTGACCGCACCGTGGCGAATCTCGCCTGCGGTCAGCAGACGCTGGCGGCCACCGGCAAGCAGGTCATCATCAGGGGCTGGCGTCTGGTGTTGGCCGAGCCGCAGGCAGACGAGGACAGCGAAGGCGCAGCGCGCAGCCAGGTACTGCCGGCGCTGCGTGACGGCCTGGCATGTCAGGTGGCCGAGGCCGACATCAAGGCGCTCAAGACGCTGCCTCCGAAGCCCTATACGCAGGGTGAACTGGTCAAGTCGATGAAGGGCGTTGCGCGCTTCGTGACCGACCCGCGCCTGAAGCAGAAGCTGAAGGACACGACGGGCATCGGCACCGAAGCCACGCGCGCCAACATCATCACCGGCCTGCTGACGCGGGGCTATCTCGTGAAGAAGGGTCGCTCCATCCGTGCATCGGAGGTAGCTTTCACACTGATCGACGCCGTGCCCGCAGCGATTGCCGACCCCGGCACGACTGCCGTGTGGGAGCAGGCGCTCGACATGATCGAGGCCGGACAGCTCACCCTGGATGTGTTCATCGGCAAGCAGGCCGCCTGGATCTCGCAACTGATCGCGCAGTACGGCAGCACCTCGCTGTCCATCAAGGTTCCCCAAGGACCGCCTTGCCCGCTCTGCGGTGCTCCCACGCGCCAGCGCACCGGCAAGAGCGGCCCATTCTGGTCGTGCAGTCGCTACCCCGACTGCAAAGGCACGCTGCCGGTCGAGTCCGGCACGTCCAAGCGTGGTGCCTCGCGCGCCCCGCGCCGCAGCGGCACAGGCCGCAAGGGCGCCTGACCGACCCCGTTCCCCGTGAGCCGTCCCCGCCATCGGCGGTGTGGCCCGTGTCCCGCATGCCCTGCGGGACGCCCAGCGCGCATTGCCTTCCCGATTCGTGTGCGCGTCCCGCCCGGCCGTCCCCGGCCGTGGGACCTGAAGGTGGCTTCTTCCGCGAACAGCGCTGCGCGCGTTCTCCTGATCTGCGCTTCTTCCGCCCCTGCGAAGGGTCCCCCGATGGCTTGCCTTTCCAGGCTGCGCGAACCATCGGGAGACCCTTCGTGGTCAGCGGTATTCGGTGCCGGTGCCCGCCGGTGCAAAAACGGGCTCCCTTTGTGCGCGGATGTGCGCCTAGACGATGCCGGCCCCAGCCACGACATGGGCCGGGTGTGATTGCTGACAGCAGACGGTTCTAGCGACGACCGGGCCTGCAACAGCCCACGGGTGGTTATTCATTCCTCCCGAGCCGAAGGCCGCAGGGCCTTCGGCACCTTTCTCCTGCCCATCAACGTCCCGGCCCGCCTTGACTCCAGTTCAAGCCCTGGGCCACACGAACAGGAGATCCGACATGCACCTTCAACACCCTTGCGTCACCGCTGCGCCGCGCGCCGCACCGCTGCTCTACGGCAGCGTGTGCAGCGGGATTGAGGCCGTGAGCCTCGCCTGGCAACCCCTCGGCCTCAAAGCCGCGTGGTTCGCCGAGATCGATGCCTTCCCGAGCGCCGTGCTCGCCCACCACTACCCCCGCGTTCCCAACCTGGGCGACATGACCGCGATCGCCCGCCAGGTGCGGGCCGGCGCTGTGCCCGCGCCGGACATCCTGGTCGGCGGCACCCCGTGCCAGTCGTTCAGCGTGGCCGGCGCGCGGCGCGGTCTGAATGACCCACGCGGCGCCTTGACCCTTGCCTATGTGGAGTTAGCCAATGCCATCGACCAAACCCGCCACCAAGACCGCCGCTCGCCGGCCACGCTCGTCTGGGAAAACGTCCCGGGCGTCCTCAACGACCGCAGCAATGCCTTCGGGCACTTCCTGGGCGCATTGGCCGGAGAAAGCCGTGCGCTCCAGCCGCCAGGGGATCGGTGGGCGCACGCAGGTTGTGTGTGTGGACCCCGCCGCCGCATCGCCTGACGCGTGCTCGACGCCCAACATTTCGGCGTCGCCCAACGCCGCAAGCGTGTGTTTCTTGTGGCAAGTGGTGGAGATGACCTCGATCCCGCCGAAGTACTTTTTGAGCGCGCAGGCCTGCTCGGGGATTCTTCTGCGGGCTGCGCGCCGTGGCAAGAAGCTGCCCGCACTGCTGGATCTGGCGCTCAAGCAGCAGGCAGCGGGTACGCAGGACTGAAGCAACCCTATGGCAAGGTCACGACGACGTTCGGGTTCAGTGGCGGCACTGGCCCCGTCGATGTTGCGGCATGCCTGATGGCCGCAGGCCCCAAACACGACATCCGCACCGAGACGTTCATGGTGCAGTCGATCGCCGGAGACATCGCCCACACCCTCGATACCGCCAACAACGGCAAGGGCAGCAGTGAGGACGGCACGGGCAAGGGTGTCCCGATCATCGCCTTCACCGCCCAGGGCAGCGGCGCGGATGCCACGCTCGACCGGTCGCCGACGCTGCGTGCCGGCGGGCATCGCAACAGCCATGCGAACGCCGGCGTCGTGCCCGCCATCGCCTTCGCGCAGAACAACCGCGGTGAAGTGCGCTTCGAGTCGGGCCATGGACAGGTGGCCTGCACCGTCCTGTCCAGCGGCAAGCCGGGATACGGAGTGCCAATGGTGGCTTGCGTTGCCCTGCGGGGACGGCAGCAGGGCCTTGCCGCCGAGCTGGGCGGCGACGTTGCGGCGGCCTTGCGCACCAGCGGCGGCGGTGCCGACAAGCTCCACGTGCTGGCTCCCGACTTCGAGGCGTATTTCCGCTACGACTGGAACGACCCGGGCCCCGGTGACTGGTCGCACTGGCGGGTGCGCCGGCTGATGCCGGTGGAGTGCGAACGGCTGCAAGGCATGCCCGACGACTACACGCTGATCCCGTATCGCGGCAAGCCCGCCGCCGACGCCCCGCGCTACAAGGCCATTGGTAACTCCATGGCCGTCCCGTGCATGGCATGGTTGGGCCAGCGGCTGGTGCAGCGCCTGCACAAGACGGACGCAACCGATTCGGATTGATGCGCGACGCGAAAGGCGGCTGACGCCATTCTCATCCCTGCATGGCCGAAGCGTCGGCGACTGCCAGCAGCCACGGTCTTTCAGGCTGCGCCGCGGACTCTCCCGCGTCGACCTCCTTGTCCGCATCGCACCGTGCCACGGACACGCGCCCGCCCCGGGCGTTGGTGCTGCATCTCCATCGGGCCTGTCCGCCCATTTCCCCCAGACCGGCCATTGCCGCCCAGCACGCCATCGCGGCGGGCTTCGGTGTGCGCCGCTTCCATCCCCGCGCCTGACCGGCGCACCACCTCATCCAAGGAACCCTGCCATGAGCACCATCCGTCTTCAGACGAACCAGAACCGCCTGATCGAAACCTATCGCTATGCGTTCACCCAGGCCTCGATGCTGGGCGAGCTGCTACAGAACGCCCGGCGCGCCAAAGCCCGCCACATCCACATCTCCACCGAAGGCGACACGCTCACCGTCAGCGACGACGGCGAAGGCATCGCCAACCTCCAGAGCCTCATCTGCATCGCCGAATCTGGCTGGGACGAGGAACTGAAGGTCCGCGAAAACCCTTTCGGCATCGGTGTCCTCTCCACGCTGTACTTCGCGCGCAGCCTGCGGGTGCATTCGCTGGACATGGCGTTTCGCGCCACCACCGCTGCGATCATCAGCGGTGAAGACATCGACGTCATCGCCGCGCCAGCGCGCATCGGCACCGAGATCCGCTTGTGCGGTGTCGAGCCCCCGTACAAAGGCCCGACACTGACCCAGTGGGTCGCCCAGCAACTGGTGCGGCTGTGCGAAGCCTTCCCCGTCCGCGTGACATTCAACGGCACGGAGTGCGAGCGCCCGCTGTCCCGGCCAGGTTTGGCCTGGCGGGATACGGACGTCGGTCAGGTGCTCATCGACCTGGAAGGAGCGCCGTCTCAGTACCGCTGCTACCTACAAGGACTTCCCATCGGAAGATGGCCATCTTCGCAGCGGCACCAGATCGTGAAGTTGCGTGACGACATGATCGCCCGTCCACCGGATCGCCAGCATCTGCTCCATGAGGAAGAGGATGGCAAGCGCATCCAGGCTGCGGTCGAGCTGGCCTTTCGGCAGGCACTGATCGAAGCCAAGGAGCGGCTGTCCGGGGCCGAGTTCGTAATGCTGTACGCATCCACGTGCCTGTCTTCATCGAACGCCGACCTGCTCAGCAGCATCCCCTTCGTGCCGCGCAGTTGGTTCCGCGACTGGCCCCATGAACCGCCAGGCTTTCGCAGTCACTGGGCCAGGTACTGGGATCGCCCTCATGCCGAGGGCGTTGTCGCTCGCGAAGCACTCCAAGAAGCCGGTGTCTGGTCCATCGACGCCGAAGACGATGACGATGTGCCAACCGCCGAGGTCTACCTGGCGGCCAGACAGGCATTTCTGCTGGAAGAACACCGTCTCGATGGCGACCACTGGCTGTTCGAGCTTCTCCACCATGCGGACCCGGATCAGGTCGGCATCCACCACGGCGAGGTTCTCCACGCGGATGACAACCTTCCATTCAACGGCGACATCACTGGCGTCACCTTAGTCGGAACACTGTCCGCCAGCTTTGGGGGAGACACCCGCGAATATGCGGTATCTGCCATCCGCAGGCACGGCCGACTCTACGTGACGCCCCACGCGGGAGACGTCACCAGTCTCTTGTCGGACTACATCTTCGATGACCGCTACGACCAGGCTCGCGAGGACGCGGATGCGCAGACCATCGCCACGTTCATCGCGGTCGGCTGCTCGGTTTCGCCTGCCCGTGCCATTGAGGAACTGCTGCCCAGGTCCTGGCGATACACCCCGCAGCCCAAGCTCGCCGGTGCCACCGTGCGCCTGAGCTTCGACGCCGATGGCAAGCTCGCCAGCGTGCAGTGATCCTCCTTTGCAGCTCCCTTCGGGGAGCTGTTTTTCATGGGGCACGCCAATCCGGTGGCGATGAATTCAGATTGCCGGATGACGCACGGCGACGCTGGGCCGATGCTCCATCGCATGTGTTGCTGCTGTCGCAGCGCCATGCCCGCAGCCAGGGTGTCCAGGCTGCCGTGGGGTCCGCCCACGCCACCCGCCAGTTCGCCTCGGCATCTCACCGGCGAACGCTGCCCACCGGGGCACCGATGCCTCCTTTCTCCAACCCACGGGATGGTCGCCACATCCCGCCAGGGGCGTGTCGCCTGCCGGTCAATTTCAGGACTTCCCATGGAAAACATCACCAAGCAAGACCGTATCACGCTGAAGAACCTCAAGGTGGCCGACTTCGCCAGCGAGGAAACGCTGTGCTTCACCGCCACCGTCGTGTTCGACGGCGCTGCCATCGCCGAGGCCCGCAACGACGGGCACGGCGGTTCGACATTCATCCGCGCGCTCACCGGCAAGGCCGCACTGCTGGCCGATGCCGAGTCGTTCGCCAAAGGCCTGCCGCCCGCCTTGTTCGACCCCGAGCACGAAGGCGCAGAGCCTCTTTCCATCGACATGTCGCTCGATTTCCTTGTCGATCAACTGGCCGATGCCATGCACTCGGAGCGCACGGTGCGTACCGCGTTCAACCGCGACATCGGCAACAAGGTGCTGTTCATCAAGGACGGCAAGCTGAAATACCTCAAGGGCATCAAGCTCAAGGCCATCGCCGACCGCGAGGCGTACTTTGCTGCGCTGCGCGACCGGCAAGACAAGCCCATCGTGATCCTCGCCGAGCTTGCGCCCGAGCAGGCATTCGACTTGTGGAAGCAGCATGTCCTGGGCGACAAGCCCGACTGACCCGGCGCCTTCGCTCCGTCCTGACGGCCCCGCACGACGCGCGGCTGTTTCTTTTTCTGCTGCGCATGAATCGGGACGGGGCCGGATGCGGTTTTTCAACTGACGCAGCGCGGCTCGCGCACGAAGCTGCCCGCATGTTCGCTGATTCGTCAGCACATGCCAGCAGCCAGGGTTCCAGGCTGCGCGGAATTCACTCCGTATCACCCACCAGTCCGCCCAGCATCGTCCTGCGGACGAGCGTCCTCGCGACGCCGATGCACCTTCGTCAACCCCAGCGGGAGCTGCCATCCCGTACGGGCCTGGTCGCCTCGCATCCTCCAAGGAGTCCGACCATGCCACGCGCCTCTTTCGGCGAACTCGCCTTGTTCTGCACCGGCAAGCAATTGCCGCTCGAAGTCCTGCATAGCGCCGCCGGTCACTACATCGGAACGCGCGATTCCCAAGGGCCTGTCTCGCGGGAGTCCCGCGAGTACTTCCGCAGCTTCGCTGCCGCGGAACGCGCCCTCGCAAGAGGCGGCTGGTCTCAGCTCGCCATCCCTTGATCCACTCTATAAGGAATCTCTCATGAGCCAGCTTCCCCTGGAAGTTGCCGAGCAGATCGCACGGGAGCGGCAGCACTTCGTTGCTGCTCCCGATGCGTTCTTCAAGGCATGGAAACGTGGTGTGCAGATCGCAGGCCCCCGGTGGTTTGGCGACTGCACCAAAAAGGGCTTTGAACAAGCCCGCGACAAATGGGATCTATGCCCCAACGTGCGGCAGATCAGCAGGTCCCTGGGCTTACTGAGCAGCGGGGAACGCATGTTCCTCGCCGCGATGGTGAGCTTCTACAACGCCCGCAGGAGCGCGTCTTTGCTGCGCCGCTGCGGGTTTGAAGGCCTGGCCGATCTGAGCGGCCTCGACCTTGCTCGCCGCCGGGTCATCGCCAGCCTGGTGCTGCACTACAACGGCTGGTAAGGCCCTTGCGGGTCACGCCGCCATTCCTATCCACCCCAAACGAGGGACACGTGCCCTCCGGGGGCCGTGTCCCTCCGACTTTTCTGAAGGAGCGACACATGTTCCCCCATCCCAGCTTCGCCGTCGTGCTCGAAGGCGGCCTTGTGCAATCCGTCCTGGTCCAGGACTGGCCGCCGTACAGCCCGACAGCGCCGATCTCGACGCATTGCTTCTGATCGCCACCTGTCTGAACGACGGCCATCACCTGACCGCCATTCAATTCGAGGGGTGCTGGTATTGCAGCAAACCGCGATTGTTCGAGTTCGGTGGCGACGGCAGCTATCTGAGCCGGGAGGTTCAGGTCGCCCGAGCGTCTTCACAGGCCCTCCAACTCGGAGACCAGTTGCGCAAAGCCATTCTGGCCTCCGACGCAGAAGAGGCCTCGGCCGTGATCGCCATGGAGGCCGGCAGCCTACTCGCCGGCATCAATGACGGGCAATTTCGTATGAATGTACGTCGCCGCGTTGCAGAGCGGCTGGCCCAAGCGCCAGCACTCAGTGCTGCCTGACGCATTTTCCACTTCCAACCCACCGGGGTCTCATTCCCCGATGGGGAGCGGCCTCGGTATTCTCTATCCAGGAGTAATCCATGTCCGAGGCCGACAACCCCTTCATCCGCGGTTATTCGAATCTGCGCATTGTTCGTACACTGCTCATCACCTGCGAGGACGATTCTCCGCCGGTATGGCGGCCGCTGCATTTAAGCCAGGCACACCTGCCTGACGATCAGGCAGCACAGTTCCCATGCCTGGTCGGTGCCGACTTCGCACTGATCACCGAGGGCCAGGAGGTACCTGCCGATCTGGAGGCACTGTGCCAAACCGAAGGCATCGTGCGCTCGGTGGTCTACGCAATCGAGGGCTATGACTTCGACGGTCGCCCATGCCATATCGGGGACACCTACTCTGAAGAGTCAGCTCGGGAGGTGATTCGACGGCTGAGCTTCGAGACCGGCTACTACAGCCGGTGCTGGGAAATCAGCAGTGCACACATCAGCCACGAAACCGGCCAGTACCTCGCCAATCTGGCAGACCTCGCCACGCCAGAGGCCTTCCTGTTCATCGCCTTCCGGGTGCCGTACAGCCCGGCGATCGGCATCAAGCTGATCTCCACGCCCTGGACGGATAAGAACCTGGAGTATTCCGAAGGCATCAGCGCGGAACAGCTTCGCCAAGAGCACCGGAGCAAGGGCATGCCCGACGACCTGGCGAACATCCTTGACCTGGCTGGCCAGGCCGATGTCCGCATCCTCATCCTCGACGCAGACGCGCCCGTGTTGCTGGGTCTGCCGTTGGGCGAGTCGTAGTAGCCGCGTTACGCGCCAACATTCCTCTTTGTCCCCCATGCCGGTCCGTCTCCTCACCAGGAGCCGGGCTAGTCCATTTTCATAGGAGCAACCCCATGTTCCCCGACCTCATCTCGCCCGCATGCGACTTCGAGCATCAGCTTGGAGCCTGCGTCAACGCCATGGGCCAGGACGACGCCATCGGCCAGATCCTGGTCTTCGAGCGTATGAGCGGCACGCTGCACATGCGCCATATCGACAGCGCCGACCTGGCGGACACCGACATTGACGACTACGAAATGGTCGTCTTCGACGGTGGCAGCACCAGCGGCGACACGTGGAAGCATGTGTTCTTCCCGCGTCAGCGCGAGCACTACTTCGTGTACGAAGCTTGACCTACCCAGCCCCTTCCGAGGGGCTTTTTCTTCTTGACCATGGCTCCAGATCGGTATTCGCTGAACTGCACCGCAGCTCGATAAAGTCGATTTATCAAGAAATACCGCGCGTGCATCACATGCATGTGCTTTCTGAAACTTGAACTGACGATGCTTTGCAGCCTCAACGAATTCCTGGCCTGCCGCTCAGATCGCCGCTTGACCGACCCGCCGGCTCAACGCCTCGGCGCTTTCCTTGCGCTCGCTGTACCGATCAACCAGATACGGCACCGCGTCGCGGGTGAGCAGCGTGAACTTCATCAGTTCTTCCATCACGTCCACGATGCGGTCGTAATAGGCCGAGGGCTTCATGCGTCCGGCCTCGTCGAACTCCTGGTATGCCTTGGCGACCGAGGACTGGTTCGGGACGGTCAGCATCCGCATCCAGCGGCCCAGCACGCGCATCTGGTTGACGGCGTTGAACGACTGCGAGCCGCCCGACACCTGCATCACCGCCAGCGTCTTGCCTTGGGTCGGGCGCACCGCGCCGACCGACAGCGGAATCCAGTCGATTTGCGTCTTCATCAGGCCGGTCATCGCGCCGTGGCGCTCCGGCGAACTCCACACCATGCCTTCGGCCCATTGCACCAATTCGTGCAGTTCCTTGACCTTCGGGTGATCGGCCGGCGCATCGTCCACCAGTGGCAGGCCGGACGGATTGAACAATCGGGTTTCGCCGCCCAGCGCCCGCAGGATGCGCGCGGCTTCTTCGGCTGCGAGGCGGCTGAACGAGCGTTCGCGCAGCGAGCCGTAGAGCAGCAGGAAGCGCGGCGCATGCGTGGCCCGTGCCGGCGCGAACAGGTGTTCGGTGTCCGGTTGCTGGAACAGCGCCGCGTCGATGTTCGGCAGGTCGAGACGGGATTCAGACACGGCGGCCTTTCTCATCGACCACTGGCTCGCCGTCCTCCTTGTTGAACGCGCCGCGCTGCGGCTGCGGCAGCAGGTCGAGCACGGCTTCCGAAGGCCGGCACAGGCGCGTGCCTAGCGGCGTGACCACGATAGGCCGGTTGATGAGGATGGGATGCTGGAGCATGAAGCCGATCAGGTCGTCGTCGCTCCACCTCGGGTTGCCCAGGTCGAGTTCGGCATAGGGCGTGCCTTTCTCGCGCAGCACGTCTCGCACCGGCACGCCCATCGCCGCGATCAGCGCCTGGAGCGTGTCGCGGTCGGGCGGCGTTTTCAGGTACTCGATGACGGTAGGTTCCTCACCGCTGTTGCGGATCAAGCCGAGCACGTTGCGCGAGGTGCCACAGGCCGGGTTGTGGTAGATCGTGATGGTGCTCATGGATGCCTCTTGGAGATTACGAAGTAGTCGGGCGGCGCTCGTACCAGCCGCGCGAGCGGTTGACCACGCGCACCACCAGCAGCATCACCGGCACCTCGATGAGCACGCCGACCACGGTGGCCAGCGCCGCGCCGGAATGGAAACCGAACAGGCTGATGGCCGCGGCCACGGCCAACTCGAAGAAGTTGCTGGCGCCAATCAACGCGGATGGTCCAGCGACGCAGTGCTTTTCGCCCGCCTGGCGGTTGAGCCAGTAGGCCAACCCGGAATTGAAGAACACTTGAATCAGGATCGGCACCGCGAGCATGGCGATCACCAGGGGCTGGCGGATGATGGCCTCACCCTGGAAGGCGAACAGCAGCACCAGCGTCAGCAGCAGCGCGGCGATCGACAACGGGCCGATGCGTTCCAGTGTCCGATCAAATGCGGCTTGGCCCCGGCGCAGCAGCGCACGACGCCAGAGCTGCGCAAGGATGACCGGAATGACGATGTACAAACCCACCGACACCAGCAAGGTGTCCCACGGCACCGTGATCGAGGACAGGCCCAACAGCAGGCCGACGATGGGCGCGAAGGCGAACACCATGATGGTGTCGTTCAAGGCCACTTGCGACAGCGTGAACACCGGATCGCCGCCGGTCAGCCGGCTCCAGACGAAAACCATGGCGGTACACGGCGCGGCAGCCAGCAGGATCAGGCCGGCGATGTAGCTGTCGAGCTGGTCGGCGGGCAGCCATTCGGCAAAGACGTGGCGGATGAAGATCCACGCCAGCAGTGCCATCGAGAACGGCTTGACGGCCCAATTGATGAACAGCGTGACCCCCATGCCGCGCCAATGCTGGCGCACCTGGCCGAGCGCGGCGAAGTCCACCTTCAGCAGCATGGGGATGATCATTACCCAGATCAGCAGGCCGACCGGCAGGTTGACCTGGGCAATCTCCATGCGGCCGATGGCCTGAAATGCGGCGGGCGCGAACTGGCCGAGCGCGATGCCAGCGACGATGCACACCGCCACCCATAGCGTCAGGTAACGCTCAAAGCCGCTCATCGCGGAGTTTGAGGGCGCGGCGCCGGCGGTATCGGTTGCGCTCATCGGGCGGGCCTCACTGGCGGCCGATGTCGCGCAGTTCGCGCTGCAACGACATGGCATCGAGACTCTTGATCGGCAGCGACAGGAACAACTCGATACGTCGGCGCAGCGTCATGGCGGTGTCGAAGAATGCCTTGCTTTGTCGTTCCAGGGAGCCTTCTACGGCTGCCGGGTCAGGCACGCCCCAGTGCGCCGACACCGGCTTGCCCGGCCACAGCGGACAGGCCTCGCCGGCGGCGTTGTCGCAGACAGTGAAGATGAAATCGAACACCGGCGCATCGGGCTTCAAGAATTCGTCCCAGCTCTTGCTGCGGTAGCCCGTTGTCGGCAGGTGCAGCCGCTCTAGCGTAGCGAGCGCCAGCGGGTGAACCTCGCCTTTCGGATGGCTGCCTGCCGACCAGGCGTGAAACCGCCCCTGGCCTATGTCGTTGAGGATGCCTTCGGCGAGGATGGAGCGGGCCGAATTGCCCGTGCAGATGAACAAGGCGTTGTAGGTGGTGGCGGTGGTCATGGCATCAGCAGTCGCAGTGGGTGGTGGTGTTGGAAACCTCGCAGACACCGCCTTGGCAGCAATGCTCGGTCAGGTAGCCAATCAGGCCGTTCATGTGGCTGTACTCGGCGCGATAGATCAGGTTGCGGCCCTGCTGCTCGATAGTGACGAGGCCGGCGTGGGCCAGCTCCTTCAGGTGGAAAGACAAGGCATTGCGGGCCACGTCGAGTTGGTCGGCGAGGACGCTGGGTGTGAGTCCTTCCGGCCCGGCCACGACCAGGGCGCGGAACACGCGCAGGCGTTGGGTGTGCGCCAGGGCGCTCAGGGCGGAAACAGCTTGATCTTCATTCATTATTCAATGATACATCATTTATTGAATTAATGAAGACGCAGCCCACCTTCAAGGCGAAAAGGCATCTCGGCAACAGGGCCAGCTGCGCTCCTCGCGCCAACCGCACGGGACAGCCAGTTGATGGTCCTTGCCATTACCGACGATCGCACCGCGCAGAAAACCTGCTTTCTACGACGCCCCGCAGTTCCTTGCACTTGTACGAACGCCTCGTCAAAAGGGAATTCGACGCCTACCGCCATCCGCTGGCATGCCTCATTGGTCTGGACAGCTACGAACTCACAGCGCGGGAAAGCGGGCACGGCGCGGTGCGGATTTCCACGAGCGCGCCGGTCTTTCCTGGGCCATCCTCGGCACCATGTTCGTCGGCGCTGCCGATACATGCCCAGGCAGTCGAGACCTTCGAGGCTGCAAGCGCGGGAAACCGTGTTGGTCGAATCTTCCTACGGACGCACCGCGTCTATCCACCCACAAGGGATCTCTCCCTTGTGGGCCGGGAATCCCTTGTTTCATCTTCAAGGAGATTTCCCATGGATCGCTCTCTCATCAAGACCCTGATGCCTTCGCTTGTCGCAGGCCATGTCCCCCGCAACGTGCGGTCGTTCAAGTACCGAGTGTTCGACGATCAGCCGAAGTCCTCGACGCTGGGCTTCGCCATCGATCCCCAGCCCTTCGACGGCAAGGTGGTTGCGGCGACCAACGACGCCATTGTCGTCAAGCTCAAGCCCAGCGAGTTCGCGGTGCTCGATCCCAACCTGGTGAGCACTGTTCCCAGTGAAGGCGCCAAGGTGCATGTCCAGCCCTACGCTCGGCGCCGTTTCGACGGCCTGCGCGCGGACACCCCGGAAGTCATCACCGAGACAACCTCGGACGGCAAGCCTTACACCATCACGAGGCACATCCTCGGCTCCGCGCCGGCCAAACTGCCCATCCCCGAGCCGAAGTGCATGGAACTGGGCCAGCTCATCGAGCAGATGGAGGAAATGCCGGCACCCGATGGCTTCCGGCGTATCACCCACATGCTGGTCGATGCGGGCGCCACCGACTTCACATGGGTCGATCCCGCCCCGTCCAAGATCATCGAAACGCCTCCGGCGATTAGCTTCACGGTCTCGACCGCGAAGTTCGTGGGCCAGGTAACGATCCTGTACGACCGCGCGGGCGATACCTACGTGGTGGAACTGAACCGCAATGATGGTGAATCACTCGAACTGGTCGATCGGCACGACGAGGTGTATTTCGACATGCTCGGTGAAGTGCTGAATCGGCTCATCGACGACGGGCGCTGGCGTCAGATCCAGGTGAACGTCATCGATGCCAAGGCGACCCGGCGACGTCAGGCGCTCTCGGCATGACGAGCGAAGTTGGCGACGCTTGGGTGGTGTATTCGCCCAACGAGTCGGCCGTCGGCGACAGCGCCGGCTTCTGGTCCAACGAGTTCGGCTGGGTCACGCTTGACCAGGCCACGTGCTTCTCGGCGGAAGAGATCGGGCGCTTGCAGCCTCCCATCTCAACTGGCGGCGATGCGTGCTTCGTCCCATGGCAGGAAGCGCAGCAGCACTACGGCTGAATACGCATGCCTCTACAGGCCTTCCATCCATTCGGGTGGAAGGCCCTTTCTTTGTGCGCCCAGCATGTGCGTGCTCCTGCGGGTGCAAGTCCCGCCGTAAGTGGATCACGACGAACGAAGCGAAACGCAACTGCATGAGGGCGACCAAATGTGGGGAGGAAGCGTGGAGCGTAAATCGCGAGCCGATGGACAAGAACCGCATAGAAGGCGTTGCCGAGCAGGGGGAGCGGGCAAGGAACCGCGAAGCTCTTGTGGTCAAGGCGAGGCGGCGTAGATGCGGCGGTTGTGCGATGAAGGAGTGCGTGCTTACCTGGGGAGGCCTCGCCTCGATCCTGAAAGGGTAACGGTGTTGAGCCGGAGCGAGGCGTCAGCAGAGGTCGTAGTAGTGCCGCCGTGTGGCCGGTGAGGCCGAAGCGGGGCGCGAAGGGCCGAACGAGAGGGAGTGTCTGAAACCATGTCGATATCTGGGGCCATGCGTCAGAAGCCTGCGCAAGCGGGGCGTTGTGCCGTAGGCCGGGGTGAAGCCCCGGCTGGGGTGTGTCGTGACGAAGCCGAGGGTCCGCGGCCTGGGCAGGAGGGCACAGGGTCGGCGCTGTTGGAAGCGGCGCTGACGCGAGAGAACCTGAAGCGGGCGCTCAAGCGGGTGCGGGCCAACCGGGGCTCGGCAGGCGTGGACGGTCTGGACATAGACCAGACGGTTCAACGGTTGAGGACCAAGTGGCCGCGCATCCGTGAGCGGCTGTTGCAGGGGACGTACCGGCCCAGTCCGGTACGGCGGGTGACGATCCCGAAGCCCGACGGGGGCCAGCGCGAGTTGGGCATCCCGACGGTGACGGATCGGCTGATCCAGCAGGCGTTGCTGCAAGTGCTGCAACCGTTGCTCGATCCGAGCTTCAGCGAGCACAGCTACGGGTTCCGTCCTGGGCGACGTGCGCACGACGCGGTGTTGGCCGCGCAGTCGTACGTGCAGTCGGGGCGGCGCGTGGTGGTGGACGTGGACCTGGAGAAGTTCTTCGACCGGGTCAACCACGACATCCTGATAGAGCGGTTACAGAGGCGCGTTGCCGATACTGGAGTGATCCGGTTGGTGCGGGCGTACCTGAACGCGGGGATCATGGATGGCGGGGTGGTGATGGAGCGGGACCAGGGAACGCCGCAAGGCGGTCCGCTGTCGCCGCTGCTGGCCAATGTGCTGCTCGACGAGGTGGATCGGGAGCTGGAGCGGCGGGGGCATTGCTTCGTGCGCTACGCCGATGACTGCAACGTGTACGTGCGCGGTCGTCTGGCGGGCCAGCGGGTGATGGTGCTGCTGCGCCGGTTGTACGGTCGGCTCAAGCTGAAGGTCAACGAAGCCAAGAGCGCGGTGGCCAGTGCGTTTAACCGCAAGTTCCTGGGATATGCCTTATGGGTGGCCCCGGGCAAACAGGTCAAACGCGCAGTGGCGGCCAAGCCGCTGGCGACGTTCAAGCAGCGTATCCGGGAGATGACCGGGCGCAGCGGCGGACGCAGCCTGGGGCAAGTGGTGCAGAAGTTGCGTGCGTACCTGCTGGGTTGGAAGGCCTACTTCGGGCTGTCGCAAACGCCGGGTGTGTGGCGCGGGCTGGACGAGTGGCTGAGGCATCGGCTGCGGGCAATCCAGCTCAAGCACTGGAAGCGCGGCAAAACCATGTTCCGGGAACTGCGTGCCTTGGGCGCGAGCCACGATGTGGCCCACCAGATCGCGGCCAATGGCCGCCGTTGGTGGCGCAACAGCGGCAAGTTGCTGGGCAGCGTACTGACCGTGGCCTGGTTCGACCGCCTGGGCCTACCTCGACTCGCCTGACCTCAACCTCTCGAACCGCCCGGTGCGGACCCGCATGCCGGGTGGTGTGGCAGGGGCGCAGCCCTAAAGGGCTGCCCCCTATGCCGATCTCTTTCCACACCGGAGATTTCAATCATGTCACTGCGATTCAAAGGCACCGACCTGCGCCCCGTACTGGCCGAAGCCATTGCCAACCAAGGCCGTATCGCCCTCGCCAAGGACCAAGGCGTGTACTTCCTCGCCGAGCACGGGGAACGCCGCCCGGACGGTCGGGTGAAGCTGCTGGCCTATGCCGTCGGCTGCAACCCGGACATCGATCCGTTCGATGACTGGTGGGAACTGGCGCGTACCGAACTGGGCGGCGACGACTTCGGCGAGTTCTTCGACCCGAAGGAAGGTGTCTTCGCCCGCATCCTGCACGGCACCGACGACCTGATGTTGTCCGCCACCGCCACGCACCTGTCGCTGGAGGTGGTTTCACCGGCCTGATGCGGCGATTGCCGCACAGCCTTCACAGCCCCCGACATACGCCACATACGGGGGCTTTCTTTTATCCGCACGCGCAGCCTTTGCCGCGCGTGCGCTTTCGTCTCCGGCCGCCATGGCCTGCCTCGTCGGCCCGACCGCCGACATGCCTACGGAGACGACCGCATGCACGATCCATTCAAGATCACCCAACCAACCTGCATCAGCTTTTCCGGCGGACGCACCAGTGCCTACATGCTCTGGCGTGTGCTGCAGGCCAACGGCGGCCTGCCTGCCGACACCGTGGTCTGCTTCGCCAATACGGGCAAGGAAGTGGAAGCGACTTTGCGCTTTGTGCGCGATTGCGCCGAGCACTGGCAGATCCCCATCCACTGGCTCGAATACCTGTCCACGGAACCAGGCTATACGCAAGTCGATTTTGACCGGGCCAGCCGCCAGGGTGAGCCGTTCGAGGCGCTGATCCGCAAGCGCCAGTATCTGCCCAACCCGGTGGCGCGAGGCTGCACGACCAGTCTGAAGATTCGCCCGATGCACCGCTATCTTCGGCATCTGGGCTGGACGGACTGGGACCAGATGATCGGCATCCGCGCCGACGAGCAGCGCCGTGTCGCCAAGATCCGTGCGCGCGGCCACTCGACTGAATCGATCCACGAGACCATGTGCATGCCGCTGGCGGACGCCCGCGTCACGGTGCGCGACGTGGGCACGTTCTGGCAGGCGCAGCCGTTCAATCTCGAACTGCTCACGGTGAACGGGCGCACGCTCGAAGGAAACTGCGACCTGTGTTTCCTCAAACCGCGCGGGCAGCGCCTGGCGCTCATCAAGGCCAGGCCCGAAGCCGCCGTGTGGTGGATTCGCATGGAGTCTCTGAACCTGGCGAGCAAGCCCAGCGGCGCCCGGTTCCGTGCCGACGGCCCCAGCTACGCCGACCTGGCGCGCTTCGCCGCCGCCCAGGGTGACCTGTTCGACGCTGCAGAGGAACCGATCGCCTGCTTTTGCGGCGACTGACAAATACGGAAGCCCCTGGATGCCGATTGATTGCGGCGATACGCGCAAGGCTCGGCCATGCTGTCCCCATGCCTGCTGACGTTGTCAGCGACATGCCAGGCAACCATCGGTCTTCGAGGTTGCGGCGCAGTTCCCACTGCGTGACCGAGCCAGCTCGCTCCGCATCCGTCCGCGAGCGGCCACCAGTTTCTGGTGGCGGATGCTTTCGCCTTATCAACCCACCGCGGGGTTACGCACCTTTCCCCGCATGCGTGGGGCCGGTGTGTCTCCGCTTCATCCCTATGGAGATTCACCATGAGCACCACGTCC
The DNA here is from genome assembly GCF_900078705.1 of Bordetella ansorpii. Classification (GTDB taxonomy): domain Bacteria; phylum Pseudomonadota; class Gammaproteobacteria; order Burkholderiales; family Burkholderiaceae_B; genus Bordetella; species Bordetella ansorpii_A. Next base: position 14,305 of record NZ_FKIF01000002.1, on the reverse strand, counting down.
AACGAACAATCCTATTTCGACATCCACACCTCGGGCATTGGCTACATCCAACGCGCCCGTGAAGTACCCGTCAAGGGCGGCCGCCGTGCACAGCCTTTCCTGGCATGCATGATCGCCGCGATGGTCGGCTCCCCCAAAGACCCGATCTACCGCTACTTCGACGTCAAAGTCTCGGGTGCCGAGGCCAAGAAACTTGTCGAGAGCTATATCGGCGTTGACGACCCGAAGCAGCGTCCGCTGGTGCGCTTTCGCACCGGCGATCTGCGCGGTGATCCATTCATCCGCGATAAGGGTGACAAGAAGGGCCAGGCCGGCGCGTCCCTCAAGGCACGTCTGCTCAAGTCCGAACTGTTGGACCGGGCCGAACTGGCTTCGATCAAGCAGCATGAACTGATCACCCGTGGCATCGGCTACCTCAGCCGAGTGAAGGACGTCACCCCCAAGGATGGCGATCCCTTCCTGTCGTGCACCATCGCCGCCCTGAACGGGCCCGTCGATGAACCGGAGTACCGGTACTTCGACACCATCGTCGCCACTCCTGAAGCCGAGCATCTGGTTCGCCGGTGCATCCAGGCCATCGAAGGGGACCGCAAGGTGCTGATCAGCTTCAAGTTGAACGACATGAAGATCGATCCGTACATCCGCACCAAGGGCGAGCGCGCCGGGGAACCGGGTGCGAACCTCGAATCGACACTGGTCCACATCGGTCTGATCAAGATCGATGGCGTCCAGGTCTATCCGACGAGCCAGGCGAAAGCCGAGCCGCCGCAAGCTGAGGACGCACTCGCGCCCGAAGCCGAGGACGTTGCCGACACCGCTGCCGAACAACCCGCCGAGTCCGCTGAGCGCGAGCCCGAGGCGCAAGTCGAAGAGCAGGAGCCGGCGCTGGCTGATCCGTTCTGATCCGGCATGGCCCCTCACGGGGCCTTGCCTTTTTCCTATTTCCCCAAGGAGAACCATCATGACAGCCACAACGGCACCCACAAGATCAGTCCTGCCCATCGTCGTCCCGGGCCAGCTCACGTTGCGGACCATCCGCGGCAAGAATGGCCCGTTCACGGTCGGTCGACTGACCACCCCCATCGGCGAATTCGCGGTCAAAGACGCGGAGCTGGAACAGTACCCCGAAGGCAAGTACGACGGGGACTTTGTCATTCGCTACATCTTCGCAAAGTCCTATCCGGTCGCGGGCGGTGCACGGTTAGAAATCCGCGCCAACCTCGACGGCATGACGCTCAATGGCATCGACAAACTGAGCCGTGACGAAGCTCGCAGCTTCGCCACCCAGGAAGTCGATCCGCTCGATGAAGAGCAAGGGGCGCAGCCTGCGGCAACGCCGACCAAGCCCGTCAAAGCATCCAAGCCCGCCAAGCCAGCACCCACGCAGGCGTCGGCGGACCCGCTGGTCGATACCACGCCCTTCGGAGTGGATGCGCCGAAGCCTGCTGCTGCCACTGTTTCCGGCAGTGCCGAAGACGGCGACGCCGCACTGTTCGGCATCCTGTGGCCGCTGGGCGAGTCCGTGAAACTGGATTCGACCATCGACCGCCGCGCCCTGCGCGCGCAGATCGCCCGCCTGGGCGAACTGCGCTATGCGTTGGACTTCAAGACGCAGGAGTGGAGCCGCGAGGCCGAACTTCAACCTGCATGACTTGTGCGTAAACACGGGCACCGCATCCGCAGTGCTCTTCATCACCCGCTGGGGCACCTTCCCCTCGCGGGGAAGGACTCCAGTTCCTTTCTGGAGGTTTTCACCATGTCCACCATCGCTTGCGATACCCCATCACAGCCCACCGCAGATGCCCGCCCGCTGGATGAACCCGCCTGGCGGGCGATCTGCGACACCACGGCTGAACAAGCAGCCAAGGGCTGCGGGCTGTCTTACGACTACTACGTCGAACGCTTCAGCTCGTCAATCGGCGCTCAAGCTCGTCAACTGCCCGAGGACCAGCGCACCCAGGCTCTGCAAATCGCACGGGAATGGGGCTACGAAACACCTGCCGAACGGCAGGAGACCCAAGACTGGAACGCTGCACACGGCTACTGCTCACATGGCATCGAACTGGGTTGTTGCCCGGCTGGTTGCGGTTCATAAGGCCGCACTGGCATCCATCGCCGCATAGACGGCATTTCACCACCCGCTGGGAGCTTTCCCCGGAAGGGAAGCCTCCAGCCTGACTTTTCCAGGAGGCTCTCATGGGCTGGTATTTCTCTCACCAATCGCGGTCCGAGCTGATCGCGGAACTCATCGCACCGCAGGAGACCGAGCGCGCGAGCGTGAAGGTCATCGCCCACACGCTGCGCGGCAATGTCCTTTGGTCCGTGCTCGAAGTGACGGCCAAGGCCGAAGGCGTGCATCGTGAGCTCGCGCCGGGCCAGTCCCTGCGCCATATCCGGTGCGATCTGCTCGAACGCAGCGACGGCCAATGGGGCTACAAGCCATTGGACGAGTCCATGCACCCGTACTACTACTCGTGCCCCTTGAGCTACCTCGACATGGCACCTGAACAGTCCGCCGACTGGCGTGCAGGCGTTCGCGCCTACCACGTGCGACGGCGCACACCCACGGCATCCGCCGAGACACTGACGGCCTGAGAACGGCATACGCCACCCAGCCCGATCTTCTTTTCCTGCATCTGCTGCATTTCACACACCCGCCGGGTCTGCTTCCCATCGGGGAAGCGACCGGCGATTTCAATCACGGAGCTTCACCATGAGTCAGCACTACTTCGAGACGTCCCACAAGGGATTTCCCATCACCGTCATTCTCGGCTGGGACCGGCCGATGCAGCACTTCTTCCTGCTCATCCGCAAGCCGGCCGAGCTGGAAGACGACACCATCCAGGCCCTGGACGAGAACTTCCTCTACAGCAACCTGTACGAGGCAGACCCGTTCGGCCATGACCTGGACTACTACCGCGAAGTCTTGCGGCGCTTTCAGGTCAGCGTGCCCGAAAGCATCTTCAACCAGGTTCAGATCGACGCCGTGATGAATGCGGGCAACCGTTTCGTCAAGCATGAGGCCGATGGTTCGTTCGCCGAACTGTCAGCCTGACGTCGCCTGCGACGCAGCCGGAGCATTCCCTCCGGGCACTGCGCGCTTTTCATCCCTAACGGGGCATTCACTGCCCTGGCGGGCGGTGCGCCCCTCACATTGAGGACACCACCATGCCTGCACCTTCATCCAACCAGCCCCTGTACCGCATCGACGAATGCACGGACCTCATGGCCGATGCCTGCGTCTGCAGCGATCAGGGCGACTTGATCTTCCTCTCGGTCTGGGCGCGCGACACCGCCATCCAGCAGTTCATCGGGCGGCTCACCCTGGGTCGCAGCGAAGACGGTCTGGACCAGTTCCACGTCATCACCGATCAGGGCGGCTCGCTGCCCGTATTCGTCGGTTCGGTCGAGCGCCTTGAGAAGCGCCTGACCCGCAGTTATCGCCGCACGCTGTTCGGCTCGATGGTCAATCTCTGGCTGTTCGACCGGCGCTGCATCCGGCCCGACAAGAGTTCGGCCAGCGCCTTGGCGCTGCTGCCGCGTTCTGCGGCCGATCCCACGTCACGCCTGTGGCACCTGGTCAAGGACACGTGCCCGCTGCCGCTGCTGGACCACTGGCAATCGCCAGTGCTGGCACTGCTGCGCGAGCGCGAGATGCTGCGTTCCCTGCCTATGGCCCTCGGGCCGCTACAAGGGTTCCGGCTCGCCATCGACGTGCCCGTGCTCACCAACGCGCTGGGCGACTTCATCCGTGACGGTGTGCTCACCGCCCATCCGCACCGGGAGCCGGCTTTGGCCGACCTGGAAACGACCGTCGCCTGACGTTCCGCCGATGGATGCGTGCCTTGCGCGCATCCGTCTTTCCCTTCATCCCCGCCAGACAGGAGACTTCCCATGGCATTGATGTTCCCCCGGCTCGCTCGGAATTTTGCCAAAAACGGCTACTACCCAACTGACGAAGCCACACTCGAAAGAACCCTCGGCGCACTGATGCCCAGCGATGGGCCGATGTGCATTCTGGACCCCTGCGCCGGCGAAGGCGTCGCCATCGCCGAAGCCGCTCATGCCCTCGGGCCTGAGCAGGCCAGCGCCTACGCGGTCGAGTTCGATCAGGAGCGGGCCAACCATGCCCGGCTGCTGGTCGACCACTGCATCCACGGTGACCTGATGGACACCATGATCTCGCGGCAGGCCTTCGGCCTCTTGTGGCTCAACCCGCCCTATGGCGATCTCGCAAGGGATGCCAACGGCAACATGGGCTACGAAGGCAAGGGCCGCGGCCGGCTGGAAAAGCTGTTCTATCAGCGCACGCTGCCCTTTTTGCAGTACGGCGGCATCCTGGTCTTCATCATTCCGTCCCACGTGCTGGATCAGGAGATGGTTGGCTGGCTGACACGGCATTTCGCCGATCTGTCCGTCTTCCAGGCTGTGGACAAGCAGTTCAAGCAGATCGTGATCTTCGGCCGTCGTGTCCGCCAGCGTGAGCAGGCGGGCGATGACGTGAAGGCCTCCCGCGCCCGACTGCTGCAGATCGGCCTGGCCGAACTGGAGCCGGACGAGCTGCCGCCCGAATGGACGCTGCTGCCGTATGTGGTCCCCACGGCTCAGGCCGAGCCGGAGTATTTTTACCGGATCAGCATGGAACCCGAGCAGTTTGCCGACGAAGTGCGGCGTCTCAAAGGCCTGTGGCCCGCGTTCGAGACTCATCTGGGTGCGACCCAGCAGACCCTGCGTGCTCCGGCACGCGCCTTGTCCCAATGGCACTTGGCTCTGGCCCTCGCGGCCGGCGCTATCTCCGGTGTCGTGCAGTCACCCAGCGGCCGCACCCTGGCCGTCAAGGGCGACACGTTCAAGCAGAAGTCTTCCGCCGTGGAGTACCGCGAGCGCGATGACGGCTCCTTGGCCGAGACCCGCATCCTCACCGACAAGTTCGTCCCGGTCATTCGTGCCTGGGACCTTACCCCTGACTCAGCCACGCTGGGACAGATTCTCACCATCCACTGATCCCTATGGGCGACTCACCGTCCGATCTTCAACCTTTGCAAGGAGTATTCCCATGCTGTCCATCTTCCAGGGGCGTAAGCCCCAGGTTCCACCACTGTTCGCACTGGGCACGCTCAAGCTGAGCGAGAAAGTGCATTGGCTGGCGAGCAAGAGCCTCATCGACCCCTTGCCCTATGTGCAGCGCCACGTGCGCGGCGACTGGGGTGAAGTCGGCGAGCCAGAGCGTCAGGCGAACAACACCGCGCTGGAGCAAGGCACGGCGATGACTTCGCGCTTTCCGATCACGGCGCGGCTGTACCTGCTGGTCGTCACCAGCGGCGACCAGCGCACCACGGTCGTGCAACTGCCAGAAGAAGGCGCAGTGAACTGATCGCCAAACACCCGCAGTCGCGGCGTTCTTTCTTTCCACCGTCCAGGCCCCGTTTGGGGCTTTGGGCCTTCCACCATCAGGAGCCCTTCATGGCACCTAATGTCTTTCCTGCAAACGCGCCCATTTCGGTGTCGCCAACGGCGCTATTCGCCACTGGACTTATAGTCCTGACGCCTGGGGTGAAAGCTCTGGCGCGTCGCGGCTACATCAATGTCCGCACCTGCCTCGACCGGCATCGGAGCGGAGATTGGGGCCAGATCGACGCCGATGAGCGTTTCATCAACGACCACATCGGTCTCAAAGGGCGAGAAAAACTCTTCTCGCGCTATCCCGTGTCACGCGGCATCTGGATGGAGATTTGGACCATGTACGACCGCAGCATGACGGTTCTTCTCCTGCCTTACGAGTAACCGCATTCGTGTACTCACCGAGCGCCTGCACCAGCGGCGTTCTTTCTTTTCACCCACCGGGGCACTTCACCCCGATGGGGCGAGGTGCCTCTTTTCTGAAGGAGTCACCTCCATGTCCACCCCTGTGCAACACGCTTTTCCCAGGTTCAGCCCCGGCCAGGTCGTCATGACCTCGGGTGTCGCCAACCTGGTCCAACAAGGCCAGCTCAATCCGCGTCCCTATCTGCTGCGGCATCTGTCCGCCGACTGGGGGGACCTCGATGACAGCGACCGACGTCAGAACGACGCCGCGTTGAAGTCGGGCGAGGACCGCTTGTTTTCGGCCTATGAGATCGGCCCAAGCCTGAAGGTCTGGGTCATCACCGAATGGGATCGCAGCGTCACGACGGTGCTGCTGCCCAGCGAGTACTGATCCTCTTAATCACCGGCCAGATCCCGAATCCAGCCGGCTCTTCCTTCCCACCCTGGGGCATGTCACCGCCCCTTGGGGACTGGTGCATGCCCCGTTTTCTTGGAGCATCACCATGAACGCACAAGTCATCGAAGCGGCCCCAGCCGTAGATCCTTCGTCCCTGGACGACGACCTGCTCGAACAGGAATCGTCCGAACTGTCCCTGAGCCTTCAGGACTTCGTTTCCGAGTTCGGCGACGAGTTGCTGGAATCCCTCAACCGGGCCAACCCGCCCGTCTACAGCGGCACGCCGCGCCCGCACCGCCAACTGGTGCTGGCCGGCCTGAAACGCCAGTTGTTCCCCGCCCAGGCCGAGGTTGTGCATGCGGCCTCGGAACTGCTCGTCAACCAAGGCGAGCGGGCCGTGTTCGTCAACGGCGAAATGGGCACCGGAAAAACCACGATCGGCATTGCGCTGGCCGCAGTCCTGCATGCCGAAGGATATCGCCGCACGCTGGTCCTGAGCCCGCCACATCTGGTCTACAAGTGGCGCCGGGAAATCCTCGAAACCGTCGCAGGCGCAAAGGTCTGGGTGCTCAACGGCCCAGACACGCTGCTCAAACTCATCAAACTGCGCGAGCAACTGGACGTGCCATCGCCAGCGCAGGAGTTTTTCGTCCTCGGCCGTGTGCGCATGCGCATGGGGTTCCACTGGAAGCCCGCATTCGCGCGCAAGCGTACCCGTCACGGTGACGTAGGGGTCTGCCCGCACTGCGGGGAGGTCGTCACCAACCTCGACGGCGAGCCGATTAGTGTTCAGGAGCTGGAGGCGGAGGAATTCCGTCGCAAGTGCAATGGCTGCGGCGGCGCGCTGTGGACGTTGATGCGTCCTCGGTCACTGTCCGGCAGCGACCAGTCCTCGGCCGTGCTGCGTGCCTTGAAGCGCATTCCGACCATCGGCGAAGCCACCGCGCAACGCCTGATGAAAACCTTCGGGGACAGCTTCCTGGCTTCGATGCTCGGCGACAACCTGCACAACTTCATCAACCTGATGGATGCGAGCGGGAAGTTGGTGTTCTCGGATCGTCAGGCACATCGCATGGAGCGGGCCATGGCGAACATGGAGTTCGGCTTCGGTGAGGGTGGCTACCAACCCAGCGAATATGTGAAGCGGTATCTGCCGCGCAGCACGTTCGACCTTTTGCTATGCGACGAGGCGCACGAGTACAAGACGGGTGGGTCTGCGCAAGGCCAGGCGATGGGTGTCATCGCATCCAAGGTGCGCAAGACGGTCTCGCTCACCGGCACGCTGATGGGCGGCTACGCGGAGGACTTGTTCCACCTGCTGTTCCGCGCGCTTCCGGGCCGCATGATCGAAGACGGCTACGTCCCCAGTCGCAACGGCAGCATGAACGCCGCCGCGATGGCTTTCATGAGGGACCACGGTGTCCTCAAGGACATCTATTCCGAGTCCGATGGTCCGGCGCACAAGACGGCCAAAGGCAGCAAGGTCACGGTCAGAACGGTCAAGGCCCCAGGCTTTGGCCCCAAGGGCGTGCTGCGCTGCATCCTGCCGTACACCATCTTCCTGAAACTGCGAGACATCGGTGGCGTGCTGCCGCCGTATGACGAGGAGTTCCGGGAGGTGCCGATGAGCGCCGAGCAAGGCGAGGCGTATCAAAAGCTGGCTTCCAGCCTGACCCAGCAGCTCAAGAAAGCCCTGCGCAAGCGGGACACCACCTTGCTGGGCGTGGTCCTCAACACGCTTTTGGCTTGGCCCGACTGCTGCTTCAGGGCAGAGACGGTGCGCCATCCACGCACGCGCGACGTGCTGGCGTTCACTCCGGCCCAGTTCAACGAACTGGCGGTGATGCCCAAGGAGCGCGAACTGATCGACATCTGCCGTCAGGAGAAGGAAGCGGGTCGCAAAACCCTGGTGTATTCGGTCTACACCGGCACGCGGGACACCACGAGCCGGTTGAAGATGCTGCTGGAGCAAGAGGGCTTCAAGACGGCGGTTCTGCGCGCAAGCGTCGATGCCAGCCAGCGAGAAGACTGGATTGCCGAGCAGATCGAACGGGGTATCGACGTGCTCATCACGAACCCCGAACTCGTCAAGACCGGGTTGGACCTGCTCGAATTTCCGACGATTGTTTTCCTCCAATCGGGCTGGAACGTGTACACGCTGCAACAGGCCGCGCGTCGCTCATGGCGCATTGGTCAGAAGCTCACTGTCAAGGTCATCTACCTGGGGTATGCCGCCTCTTCGCAGATGGCCTGCCTCGCGTTGATGGCCAAGAAGATCCTCGTGTCTCAAAGCACGTCGGGCGACGTGCCCGAATCCGGGCTGGATGTGCTCAACCCGGACGGTGATTCCGTCGAAGTCGCACTGGCCCGGCAACTGGTCGCCGCCTGATCCCCACGCCAACGCCGGCCTTGCGCCGCCGGCTTTTCATTGTTCCCACCTTGCAGCCATGCCCACGTTTTTCGTGGGCATGGCTGCGCTTTCTTTTTCAAGGAGCTTTCCATGAACACCCATACCCAAGCCATGCCCGAAACCGTCAAAGTTCGCCTGACGCTGGACGTGGCCTATGACCTCAACGGCGAAGAACTCGATGACGTCCTGATTCGCCTGCAAAAGCGCTGCGAACGTGCCATTGGCGACGGACTGCTGACGGGCGAAACGGACGCGCTGGTGGACACCTGGTCGATTGACGTATCCACTCCGCCTTCGATGCCTGACAGCCTCGCGCTGGAAACCAGTATCGCCACCTTCATGCAACAGCGCATCGAGGACGGCAACCTTGATGCAGAGGAAATTCCCACGCGCCTGGCGCGCTACGGTCTGATGGACCCCGAGGCGTTCGCCGACGAAATGCGCGAACGCATGGGCATGGACGACAAAGGCGAGGTCGAAGGCAAGGCCGTTGTCACTGCGTCGACTGCTTCCACAAATCCGCGTGAGTTCGACATGCAGATCGCGGTCGTCTGCGTCAACACGTCCGGCATCCCCGACATACCTGTCTTCTCCGTCAGGAGCACGACCGAGGAACATGTCCTGGGCATCCACTACGACAAGGCCAAGGAACTGGCCGAGGATGCCGGATACGAAAGGCCATTCATCTGCCTGGATGCAGCCGAGCAAGGCGTCGTCCTGTCGGCGGCACGCGAGTTGGGCCTTGTTCCGCAGGTCGTCGTGGTCGATATGACCGACGGCCAGATCCACTCGATCCGCTGCGACAGCGGCGAGATCAAGGTCATCTGCTACGACACCAGCGACACCGAGGAGTATTCGGCGGCGGTGGCAGACCGCCCGGTCGGCGAGAACGGCCAGTTCGTGCGCTGCTGGGCGCATACCCAGTTGGCGCAGGTCGATCCGGGTCTGAAATCGGCTCAGAACTGATCCGGCGATTGCAGCATTCCCTTTCACAGGCCCTTCGGGGCCTTTTTTCTTGGCAGACCTGGGAAGGTGCCCATGCCAGGTGACGGAATACGCCTCGCGCACGATCCGCCACCACCACCATCGATCCGAGCAGCGTGCCCAAGGGCCGTCACTGTGTCAGCAGGTCAACGTAAGCTTGGTAGCTGTAGCTGCGGTTCTTCTTCTGTCCCGTCACCTCGACCACGATGCCCAGTTGCTCCAACATCTGCACGGCTGCGTTCGCAGTCGGGAACGTGGTTTGAAGCTGTTGCCGTACCCGTTCCACGGTAAAGCGCGGCATCATCGGCAACAACTCGAACAGCCGGTAGCTGGCCGGACTGGCCTTCGGGGATTGCAACAGCTTGCGACGGTCGGCGGCGATCAGGCTGGCGACGGCGATGATGCTCTGTTCGGCTTGAGCTGCCGAGACCGCCACGCCTTCCAGAAAAAACGAGACCCACGATTCCCAATCGCCCTCGGTACGGATCACCGACAGGCGACGGTAGTACTCGGCTTGGTGTTGCTTTAGGTAGCCGCTGAGGTACATCAGTGGCTCGGCCAACAGGCGCCAGTGTTCCAGCAACGCTGCAATCAACAGGCGGCCGATGCGTCCGTTGCCGTCCAGAAACGGGTGGATGGTCTCGAACTGCGCATGGACCAGTGCGATCTTGACCAAGGCAGGCAGGTCGTCCTTCGTATCGTGGATGAACTGCTCCAGGTTGGACAGCAGTTCCGGCACGCGCTCCGGCGGTGGCGGCACAAACACCGCGTTGCCGGGCCGCGTGCCGCCAATCCAGTTCTGCGAATGCCGCAGTTCGCCCGGTTGCTTGCCTGCACCACGCGCACCATCAAGCAACAGTTGGTGTGCGTCGCACAGCAGGCGCACGCTGATGGGCAACCCCTTGGGGTCGCGCAACTGGTCCTGGACCAGGCGAAATGCACGCAGGTAGTTGCTGACTTCGGCCACATCATCGGTGTTGCTGACCTTGAAGCCCGCTTCCTCATCGAACAGGTCGGTCAACGTGGCCTGAGTGCCTTCGATCTGCGAGGTAAGCAGGGCTTCCTTGCGCACGGCGCTGTAGAGCAGCCAGTCCACCGATGGCACCAGCCCCGACACCCCCGAAAGCCGGGCCAGTGCCAGTTCCGCCTGACGGTTCAGGTCGGCAAAGGACGCCGCCGCCAGAGGCGGCTCGGCGGGCGGCAGCGGATGCGGCACGAAAGCCCGCACTGGCTCGCCCAGCGTGGTGGATGTGGCATAGGTGCCTGTGTTTCGTTTCATTTAAAGCTGGCTTTCACTGCGAACCATCACATTAAAGCACAGTTTAATTTGAATTTCCACAATGAAAGCAGACTTTGATAAGACCCCCGTGGCGAACGGCACCCGTTCGCCACTCGAAAAAACGGGCAAGCGCCAGTTCGCATTCCTGGCTGACCGCACGACAGTGCTCAGCCAAGGTGTCGGCACCGCAACAGAAGAGCCGATGCCATGTGCCCCTTTCCATCCTGGTTTCACCATCCCAAGCGCCGCCTGCTGGCGGGACTGCTCGGCCTGATCTGGTCGGCGCTGGCTGGCGGCTGCGCGACGACCACTGCGCCACGCGCACCCGATGTCATTGAAGAGGTCTCGGCTCCCGCCGAAGTCGAGGCACCGGAGTTCATCCCGGTCGTGCGCTATGGCCGCTACACGCTGGTCGAGTTGGCCCCCACGGCAGCGCAACGCGACTTGCTGCTGCAAACCATCGACGTGTCCATGCCCGAGGACGCCCGCGCCACGGTCGGGGATGGACTGCGGCATGTGCTCAAGCGCAGCGGCTACGGCCTGTGCCAGACGGCGAACGCGGTGATCGAGCTGTACGCGCTGCCGCTGCCGGCGGCGCATCTGCATCTTGGCCCCATGACCGTGCGCGACGCGCTGCTCACCCTGGCCGGGCCGGCCTGGGAACTGCATGCGGACGATCTGGCACGGCAGGTTTGCTTCGAGCAGCCCGGCAGCGACGTTGCCACCGATCCGGTTCCCGAACAACCCGCCGCCGAAGCCGTGCAGACGTTCCCGCTGATGCCGTCCATGTCGGGAGGCCAGCCATGAACGCCCCGCAGTCTCTGCGCCGCCCGACTACTGCTGTGGTGGTGCAAAGCCTGATCTGGCTTTGGTTGATCGGCCTCAGCATCTTCGTGGCCCTGGCCTACCAGGCGACGAACGACCAGGCCGGCCAGCAGCGGCTTGATTCCCGCCTGCAACGTCTCGAAGCGCAGGTCACCGCTCTGGACGAAACCGCCCAGGCCTTGCAGCAGCGGCCCACCGCCGCGACCGCCGCAGGCCTGCAAGACGCCCGCCAGGCCTTGGAAGCACGCATTACCCAGGTCGAGCAGGCGTTGAGCGGCCATGCCGCTGCCGATGCGCTTCAGGCGCTGCGCGCCGAGGTCGAGCAGATCAAGGCACGCCAGACCGCCGCGCGGGCCGCGCCACCCACCCAGCCTCGCACCACGAGGCAACCCGCCGCCAAGCCGGAACCGCCGCCGCTGCCGTTCCGTGTCATCGGCGCCGAACTGCGCGCCGGCCAGCGCAGCGTCTCCGTCGCGCCGAGCGCCGGGGACTTCTCGCCCGACCAGCTCCAGGTGCTGCTGCCAGGCGATGCGGTCGGCCCGTGGCGCTTGCTGTCCATCGAAGGCAGCACCGCCGTGTTCCAGGCCGGTGGCCATACCCGCCGCGTGGCGATTCCTTGAGGCCCATGCGATGAAACATTCCCTCATTCCCGTCCTGTTGCTGGCCACGCTGCACCTGCCGGTGTCGGCGCAGCAGACGCCGCAGCAAGCCGCCAACGTCCAGCCCGCCCGCACCAGCCAGAGCCAGATCACGCACAGCCAGGAAGCGCGTCAGGCGAAGGAATGGGGTTTGCGCGATGACGAATTTGCCCGTTACCGCGAGCTGATGGAGGGGCCGATCGGCGTTTATTCGCCCAACCTGGACCCGCTGTCGGTCCTGGGCATCGAGGCCCGCGCTGACGAGGAACGGCGACGCTATGCGGAACTGCAGGTGCAGGTCGAAGCACGCCGCGTCGAGAAGCTGCTCGCCTATCAGCGCGCCTATGACGACGCCTGGCAGCGTCTGAACCCCGGCATGCAGCGCGTGAACCTGCCCGACGACAAGCCTGGCGCTGCCACAAGCACCAGTCCCTTGCGCGGTAGCGGCCGGACTGCGGTGTTCGTGAAGGACGGCTGCGAAGCCTGCGGACAGCTCGTACAGCGCCTGCAATCCTCGGGCACCGAGTTCGACCTGTACATGGTCGGTAGCCGCCAGGACGACGCACGCATCCGCGACTGGGCCAAGCGCACGCAAGTCGACCCGGCGCGCGTGCGCGGTGGCAGCATCACGCTCAACCACGATGGCGGCCGCTGGCTGTCGCTGGGCCTGCCCGGCGAACTGCCCGCAGTCGTGCGCGAGGTGAACGGCCAATGGCAACGCCAACCCTGACGGCACGGTTACGCGCACTGGTGGTCGCCGCAGGCTTCTGCGCCTGCGCGGCCCAAGGCCAGGAGGTGCCGCCACCGGCCTACCAGCTTGCCGCGCAGCGTGCAGGCATCCCTTCGACCGTGCTCTACGCCGTGGCCTTGCAGGAAAGCGGCATCCGACGCAACGGGCGCCTCATCCCCTGGCCCTGGTCGCTCAACGTCGCCGGCCAGTCGCGCCGCTATGCCACCCGCGCCGACGCCTGCACTGCCTTGCAGCAAGCGATGGCGTCCACCCCGCACACGCGCATCGACGCCGGCCTGGGGCAGATCAACCTCGGCTACCACCAGCAGCGCGTTACCCGTGCGTGCGATCTGCTGGACCCGTACCGCAACCTCGCCATCGCCGCCGAGATCCTGAAAGAGCAGCACACCCCCGGCGAGGACTGGCTGTTGGCGATCGGCCGCTACCACCGTCCCGCAGGCGGCGAGCCTGCCGCCCGCTATCGGCGCAGCGTGTCGCGCCACCTCGCCCGCGTGCAGGGCACGCGCCCAACCGCCACGGCACTCGCCGCGCGCCAGGAGACCTCCCCATGACAAAACCCCATTTGCCCAATCTCACCTTGAAGGGCCTGCTCGTGTCGCTGGCAGTGCTGCCGCTGGCCTCGCTGGCCGGCGAGCCGCTGATCGTGGTCGAGGACCGCGGCGGCACGTCGGCGCTGCCGTACTACGAAGCCCTCAACCTCCAGCCGCGTGCCAATGCACCGGCCCGGCCCCCCGTCCCGACGCCCCAGATTCCCGCGACACCGGCGGACGAGGCCGCCATGCTGCCGGTGCGCAGTGCCAAGCTCACGCCCGGCACCGTTGCGCGGCGGGTGATCGAGGCCCCGGGCCTGCGTCCTTTCGTGGTCGTCGGTGACGACGAGGCTTCGCAGGCCTGGCTGCGCCGCCAGGCAGATTCGCTGCGCGAGCGCGGCGCGGTCGGCCTGGTGGTCAACGTCGAGACGGTGCAGGGCCTGGCGCGGCTGCGTGCCCTGGTGCCCGGCGTGCCACTGGCACCCGTGGCCGGCGATGACCTGGCCGAGCGCCTGGGCCTGCGGCACTACCCGGCGCTGATCACGGCCACCGGCATCGAGCAATGAAGCCATGTCGGGGAAACAGCCCGTCGAGGTGCTGCTTCGCCCAGCGGTGGAGCTATACACCGTCGCAGCGTGTGCAGGCGCCGCGTTCTTGTCCCTGGTGGCCCCGTGGTCGCTCGCGCT
>NZ_FKIF01000001.1 GCF_900078705.1 Bordetella ansorpii | reverse complement strand
AACAGTCGGAGCCTCTTTATGGGGTGACGGCGTACCTTTTGTATAATGGGTCAGCGACTTACATTCAGTGGCGAGCTTAACCGAATAGGGAAGGCGTAGCGAAAGCGAGTCCGAACAGGGCGTTCAGTCGCTGGGTGTAGACCCGAAACCAGATGATCTACCCATGGCCAGGTTGAAGGCACGGTAACACGTGCTGGAGGACCGAACCCACTAATGTTGAAAAATTAGGGGATGAGCTGTGGATAGGGGTGAAAGGCTAAACAAATCTGGAAATAGCTGGTTCTCTCCGAAAACTATTTAGGTAGTGCCTCAAGTATTACTGCGGGGGGGTAGAGCACTGTTATGGCTAGGGGGGTCATGGCGACTTACCAAACCATTGCAAACTCCGAATACCCGCAAGTACAGCTTGGGAGACAGAGCACCGGGTGCTAACGTCCGGACTCAAGAGGGAAACAACCCAGACCGCCAGCTAAGGTCCCAAATTATCGCTAAGTGGGAAACGAAGTGGGAAGGCATAGACAGTCAGGAGGTTGGCTTAGAAGCAGCCACCCTTTAAAGAAAGCGTAATAGCTCACTGATCGAGTCGTCCTGCGCGGAAGATGTAACGGGGCTAAGCGATAAACCGAAGCTGCGGGTGTGTACCTTTGGTACACGCGGTAGGAGAGCGTTCTGTAAGCCTGCGAAGGTGGCTTGTAAAGGCTGCTGGAGGTATCAGAAGTGCGAATGCTGACATGAGTAGCGATAAAGGGGGTGAAAAGCCTCCTCGCCGTAAGTCCAAGGTTTCCTGCGCAACGTTCATCGGCGCAGGGTGAGTCGGCCCCTAAGGCGAGGCAGAGATGCGTAGCTGATGGGAAGCTGGTTAATATTCCAGCACCGTCGTACAGTGCGATGGGGGGACGGATCGCGGAAGATCATCAGGGTGTTGGATGTCCCTGTTGCTGCATTGAAGAGGGTACTTAGGCAAATCCGGGTACATGACTCAAGGGTGTGGCGCGAGCGAATTTATTCGCGAAGTGATTGGAAGTGGTTCCAGGAAAAGCCTCTAAGCTTCAGCTGTACGAGACCGTACCGCAAACCGACACAGGTGGACGGGATGAATATTCCAAGGCGCTTGAGAGAACTCGGGAGAAGGAACTCGGCAAATTGATACCGTAACTTCGGGAGAAGGTATGCCCTGTTAGGGTGAGTTGCCTGCGCAACGAGCCTGAGAGGGTCGCAGAGAATCGGTGGCTGCGACTGTTTATTAAAAACACAGCACTCTGCTAAGACGAAAGTCGACGTATAGGGTGTGACGCCTGCCCGGTGCCGGAAGGTTAAGTGATGGGGTGCAAGCTCTTGATCGAAGCCCCGGTAAACGGCGGCCGTAACTATAACGGTCCTAAGGTAGCGAAATTCCTTGTCGGGTAAGTTCCGACCTGCACGAATGGCGTAACGATGGCCACACTGTCTCCTCCCGAGACTCAGCGAAGTTGAAGTGTTTGTGATGATGCAATCTACCCGCGGCTAGACGGAAAGACCCCATGAACCTTTACTGTAGCTTTGCATTGGATTGTGAACCGGCCTGTGTAGGATAGGTGGGAGGCGCAGAAACTCAGTCGCCAGATTGAGTGGAGCCAACCTTGAAATACCACCCTGGTTTGTTTGCGGTTCTAACCTTGGTCCGTTATCCGGATCGGGGACAGTGCATGGTGGGCAGTTTGACTGGGGCGGTCTCCTCCCAAAGCGTAACGGAGGAGTTCGAAGGTACGCTAGGTACGGTCGGAAATCGTGCTGATAGTGCAATGGCATAAGCGTGCTTGACTGTGAGACTGACAAGTCGAACAGGTGCGAAAGCAGGACATAGTGATCCGGTGGTTCTGAATGGAAGGGCCATCGCTCAACGGATAAAAGGTACTCTGGGGATAACAGGCTGATACCGCCCAAGAGTTCATATCGACGGCGGTGTTTGGCACCTCGATGTCGGCTCATCTCATCCTGGGGCTGTAGCCGGTCCCAAGGGTATGGCTGTTCGCCATTTAAAGAGGTACGTGAGCTGGGTTTAAAACGTCGTGAGACAGTTTGGTCCCTATCTGCCGTGGGCGTTGGATACTTGACGGAGCCTGTTCCTAGTACGAGAGGACCGGAATGGACGTACCGCTGGTGTACCGGTTGTCATGCCAATGGCATTGCCGGGTAGCTAAGTACGGAAGAGATAACCGCTGAAGGCATCTAAGCGGGAAACTCGTCTGAAGATTAGGTATCCCTGAGAGCTTGACTCTCCTGTAGGGTCGTTCAAGACCAGGACGTTGATAGGTCAGGTGTGCAAGTGCAGTAATGCATTGAGCTAACTGATACTAATTGCCCGTGAGGCTTGATCCTATAACTCTACAGTCTTCATAAGCGGCGCCATCGAGCGCGCCGCCAAGGTGCTAACGCGCACCGTGCCGGCGAGAACGCCGTGCAAACACAACCCAACATACCTATCCAACACGCTTTACGTCGCAGGGCCCTAACCCCTGCACCGCGTGCTTCTTCTTCAGAGCGTTTGACACACACGTCAACCGCTCAACCCCTTACGCCTGACGACCATAGCAAGGTGGTCCCACCCCTTCCCTTCCCGAACAGGACCGTGAAACACCTTTGCGCCGATGATAGTGGATGTACATCTGTGAAAGTAGGTCATCGTCAGGCTCTTATCCCCAAAACCCCGTAGACCAACCGTCTGCGGGGTTTTGCTTTTGCGGACTCGCAATACAACTGGCCTCACGACGGGACGCATCAGGACAGAGGCGCTCCTGGGGCAAGAAAGCGACGGACAAGCCGGCCTTTTTCGTCTGTCAATCGGGGTCTTGCAGCATAGGCTTGCAAGCATCATCGACATGCAACAGAAGAGGTCGGAGGCTCTCTATTGTGCGGTAAGATTGCCCTAACTTATTCGATGGAGCAGCGATCGTGACCGATCCCCAGATCCCCTCGGCAACCTCGCCGGACCTGCGCACCCTGACGCACGTGGCCTATGGCCTGTTCGCGTTTTCGCTGCTGACGGCAGGGATCTTCGGCGTGGCGGCCATTGCCGCCATCGTGCTGATCTACGTCAAGCGATCGGACGCGGCCGGAACCCTGTACGCCGCGCATTTCGACTGGCTGCTGCGCACCTTCTGGTGGTCTGTGCTGTGGCTGGTCATCAGCTTCGTCACCACCGTGATCTTCATCGGCTACATCGGTTTCCCGATCGTATTCGTCTGGGCCGTGTACCGCCTGATCAAGGGCTGGCTGGCGCTGCTGGAAGGCCGCACGCCCAACGCCTACGCCTGAACGACGAACATCCACACCCGACGGCCGGTTTGCGTTTCACGCGAACCGGCCGTTTGTCACGCACGTGGCGTACGGGGCAGAGGGAGAGGAGAGAGAAGGGGGGGAGGCGAACCCGCGCCGTGGCGGCGGGAGTCGCGGAGGCAGCAGGGACGTACGCCGTACGCCCTCGGCCGTGATTACTTCAGGTGAGCGTTGACCAGCTTGGTCAGTTCGAACATCGTGACCTGGTCTTTGCCGAAGATGGGGCGCAGCTTGGCGTCGGCGTTGATGTTGCGCTTGTTGCTGGCATCTTGCAGGTTGTGTTGCTTGATGTAATCCCAGATCTTCTTGGTGACCTCGGTACGCGGCACGGCGGCGTCGCCAATGACCGCAGCCAGTTCGGGGCTGGGGGTCAGCGGCTTCATGAACGCGGCGTTAGGCTTGCGTGCAGTCGCGGTTTTGGAGGTGGTGGCCATGTTGCGGCTCTCCTTCTCTGGTGGTTGGAAAAAGTGTCCTTGCGGGCCGCAGCATAACGTGTCTCTCCTCTAAAGACAAAGCCATTTATCCTCTGTAGCAACTAAAATAGCCGGTCTCTTTCCTGCATTGCGGTATCCTGTAACTTCACATGTACGCACGCTCCCCCCTCGAGTCGATCCGGCTCTTCCACGACGAACTGACCGCGCTGCGGCGCGATCTGCATGCGCATCCCGAACTCGGGTTCGAAGAGGTGCGCACCTCGGGCATCGTGGCGGGCTCGCTCGAGGCGCTAGGCATCGAGGTGCACCGTGGCATCGGCAAGACCGGCGTGGTCGGTGTCATCCGCGGCAAGCGCTGCGACAGTGGCCGCATGATCGGCCTGCGCGCCGACATGGACGCGCTGCCCATGACGGAAGACAACAGCTTCGCCTACAAATCCAGCAAGCCGGGCCTGATGCATGGCTGCGGGCACGATGGCCACACCGCCGTGCTGATCGGCGCCGCACGCTACCTGGCGCAGACCCGCAACTTCGACGGCACCGCCGTGCTGATATTCCAGCCGGCCGAAGAGGGCCGGGGCGGCGCCAAGGCCATGCTCGACGACGGCCTGTTCGACACCTTTCCCTGCGATGCCATCTATGCGCTGCACAACTGGCCGGGCCTGCGCCCGGGCACCATCGGCATCAATCCCGGGCCGATGATGGCTGCGGCGGATCGCTTCGAGATCACCATCGAGGGCCGCGGCGGCCATGGTGCGCATCCGTACCAGACCATCGATCCGGTCACGGTGGCCGGACACCTGATCACGGCGCTGCAGACCATCGTCTCGCGTAACGTGAACCCGCTGGATTCGGCGGTGGTGTCCATCGGCTCGCTGCAGGCCGGTCACCCAGGCGCCATGAGCGTCATCCCGCGCGAAGCCAAGCTGGTGGGCACGGTCCGCTCGTTCCGCAAGTCCGTGCAGGAGATGATCGAGACGCGCATGCGCGAACTGGCCGCGTCGATCGCGGCCGCGTTCGGCGCCACGGCCCAGCTCCACTACGAACGCCTGTATCCGGCCACCTTGAACACGCCTCAGCACGCCCACCTGGTGGCCGACATCGCCACCGAGATGATCGGCAAGGAGAACGTGGTGCGCGACCTGACGCCGTCCATGGGGTCCGAGGATTTCTCCTTCATGCTGCAGGCCCGGCCTGGTGCCTATTTCCGCCTGGGCCAAGGCGGCGCCGAGTCCGGCTGTCTGCTGCACAACTCGAATTTCGATTTCAACGACGCCGTGATTCCGCTGGGTAGCGCCATGTTCTGCGCTCTGGCCGAACGCGGCATGCCCCTGGCCGATTGAGCCTGCCTGTCATGTCCGTTTCCGCTGCTGTTTCTTCCCTGACGCTGGTCCGTCCCGATGACTGGCACCTGCATCTGCGCGATGGCGCCGCGCTCGAGGCCGTCGTGGCCGATACGGCGCGCCAGTTCGCGCGCGCCATCATCATGCCGAACCTCAAGCCGCCGGTCACCACGACCGCGCAGGCGCTGGCCTACCGCGAGCGCATCGATGCCGCGCTACGCAAGGCGGGCATCGGCGCCGATGTCTTCAATCCGCTGATGACGCTTTACCTGACCGACAACACGCCCGCCGACGAGATCGTGCGCGCCCATGAGTCGGGCCAGGTCTATGCGGTGAAACTGTATCCGGCTGGCGCCACGACCAATTCCGATGCGGGCGTGACCGATCTGCTGGGCAAGTGCGCGGCGGCGCTGCAAGCGCTGGAGCGCTGTGGCATGCCGTTGCTGGTGCACGGCGAAGTGACCGACCCGGGTATCGACGTGTTCGACCGCGAGGCCGTGTTCGTCGAGCGCGTCATGCAGCCGCTGCGCCGCGCGTTCCCCGGCTTGAAAGTGGTGTTCGAGCACATCACCACCAAGGAAGGCGCGCATTATGTGCGCGACGCCGACGGCCCTATTGCCGCGACCATCACGCCGCAGCATCTGCTGTACAACCGCAACGCCATCTTCCTGGGCGGGGTGCGGCCGCACTGGTATTGCCTGCCCATTCTCAAGCGCGAGACGCACCGCCTGGCGCTGGTCGAGGCGGCCACCAGCGGCAACCCGCGCTTTTTCCTGGGCACCGACAGCGCCCCGCATGCCCGCCACCTCAAAGAACATGCCTGTGGCTGCGCCGGTTGCTACAGCGCACTGCATGCCATGGAGCTGTACGCCACGGCGTTCGACATGGTCGGCGCGATCGACAAGCTGGAAGGCTTCGCCAGCTTCCATGGTCCTGATTTCTACGGTCTGCCGCGCAACACCGGTACGCTGACGCTGGAACGCGCCGAGTACGAGATCCCCCAGGAGCTGCCCTTCGGCGAGACCTCGCTGGTACCGCTGGCCGCTGGCGAAACCTTGCCTTGGCGCATGGCGGTGGCTGGCTGAAGCCGCCTCGTTCAAGCGGCGGGCTGGTGCGCCGCTCCAGAGCCCCGCGTTCAAGCCGCCTGGCATGCCATGGACGGCGTTGGCCTGACCCTGCGCCAAGGTCTGAAGGATAAGAGGGGCACGTGGGGTGCAGGCACCCCCTTCACGAGTGCGCTGGGGGTCTGGCCAACAGGACTCCGTGGCCTCGAAGCCGTCGCGCCAAAGGCTGCTTCCACGAGCCTCAGGCGCCCGTGCGACGCGCCTCCAGGCTTTCCCAGCGCGCGAATTTCTCTTCCAGTTCGGCTTCCAGGCGCGCTTGCTCTTCGCCCAGGCGCGCGGCCAGTGCCGGGTCCTCGTGATAGACCTTGCCGTCGGCCAACTGGGCGGCGATGGCGGCCTGGCGGGCCTCGTTGGCCGCGATGGCATCGGGCAGGCCGTCAAGTTCGCGCTCTTCCCAACTGGACAGGCGCTTGGCGGCCTTGCCTGCGGCAGGGGCTGCCGTGGCGGCGGGCTTCTCGGCGGCAGCCGGCTGCGCCGCAGGTTCGGGGGCCGCGGCGCGCGCCAGGACCGGAGCCGGGGCGGCGGGCCGCTGGGCCAGCCATTCGTCGTACCCGCCGACGTAGTCACGCCATTTGCCGTTACCTTCGCTGGCGATGGTCTGTGTGACCACGTTGTCGAGGAAGGCGCGATCGTGGCTGACCAGCAGCACCGTGCCGGTGTAGTCCTGCAGCAGCTCTTCGAGCAGTTCGAGCGTTTCGATGTCCAGGTCGTTGGTGGGTTCGTCCAGCACCAGCACGTTGGCGGGGCGGGCGAACAGGCGGGCCAGCAGCAGGCGCGCGCGCTCGCCACCGGAAAGGCTGCTGACCGGGGAGCCCGCGCGTGCCGGCGAGAACAGGAAGTCGCCCAGGTAGCTCATGACGTGCTTGCGCTGGCCGCCGATCTCGATCCACTCGCTGCCGGGGTTGATCACCTCGGCCAGCGTGGCGTTTTCGTCGAGCTGGCTGCGCATCTGGTCGAAGTAGGCCACCGACACGTTGGTGCCGATCTTGACGGTGCCGGTGTCGGGAGGCAGCTCGCCCAGGATCAGCTTGAGCAGCGTGGTCTTGCCGGCGCCGTTGGGGCCGATCAGGCCGATGCGGTCGCCGCGCAGCACGGTGGTGGAGTAGCCGTCGACCACGACGCGGTCGGAGAACGACTTGCCGACGTTGTCCAGTTCGGCCACCAGCTTGCCCGAGCGTCCGCCTTCGGCCACAGCCAGCGTGACGTCGCCCACGCGTTCACGGCGTTCGCTGCGCTCGACGCGCAGGCGTTCCAGGCGGCGTACGCGGCCTTCGTTGCGGGTGCGGCGGGCTTCGACGCCCTTGCGGATCCAGACTTCTTCCTGGGCCAGCAGCTTGTCGAAGCGGGCGTTCTCCAGGCGTTCGGCCTCCAGGAACTGGGCCTTGCGAACCTGCCATTCGCTGAAGTTGCCAGGGAAGCTGAGCAGTTTGCCGCGATCGAGTTCGACGATGCGGGTGGCGACGGCATCGAGAAAGCGCCGGTCGTGGGTGATGAACAGTACGGCGAAGTTGCCGTCGCGCAGCATGCCTTCCAGCCACGAGATGCCTTCGAAATCCAGGTGGTTGGTGGGCTCGTCCAGCATCAGCAGGTCGGGTTGGTCCGCCAGCGCGCGGACCAGGGCCAGGCGCTTGCGGGTGCCGCCGGACAGGCCGGACGCCGGGGCGTCGGGATCCAGGCCCAGCTTCTCGATGAGGGCGCGCACGCGGGCAGGCCGCTGCCAATCTTCGGAGTCGAGGTCGATCTCGCCGAAGACCGCGTCGTAAAGGGTGCCGCTTTCATCCAGCTCGGGTTCCTGTGTGACGACGGCGACTTTCAGACCGCTGGTGCGCGAGACGGTGCCGTCGTCGGGCTCGGCCTCGCCGGACAGGATGCGCAGCAGCGAGGACTTGCCGGCGCCGTTGCGGCCGATCAGGCCGATGCGCTCGCCCTGCTGGATGGACAGGTCGGTGTGGTCGAGCAACGCATGGTGGCCGAAGGCCAGTTGCAGGTCGGTGAGGGCGATGAGGGAAGAGGCGGCCATGTAGGGCGATTCTGCTGCGGAAATCGGAAGGAGACGGCTATTTTCGCAGGAAGGGCGGATTGATGCGCGGCGCAGTGGGCCGGGCAAGCGCGACGGCTCGGATGCGGGACCATGACGCTGCAAGCGGGCTCTCGTCGATGACGGCCTCCAAAACGGATGCGGCAGGCCATTTTCATGGCCTGCCGCGGGGCTGATGCTGTCGTTGTCCCGCGCTGGTCATCGGCCCGAACGTGAAGAAGGGCTTCGTTGACCACACCTATGACGACACCACGTCGATCCGGCGCTTCATCACCCGCCGCTGGAGCCTGCCGGTTCTGCCGTGCCTGAAGATGCGCAACGACGGCCAGGCCTCCAATGGCGTGACCATCGGCGACCTGTCGGAAACGCCGATCACCGGCACGGCCAACACCGCGACCGCCAGCAACTGAGCTGCCTGCCGCAATCGCGGGGCTCCGGCCGTCCAGACGGCCGGGGGGCGTTCTTCTTTGTCGAGTAGAATGCCGCTCGCAGGACAGATCGGGCAATCGCGGGACGTTTTCGGACGTTTCGAGGAAGGTCCGGACTCCACAGGGCAGGATAGCGGCTAACGGCCGTCCGGATGCAAGGGGGGGCTTTGCCCCGCCTTGTTCATTCGAGGAATAGGGCCACAGAGACGAGTCTGCGGCGCGGGCGCGCTCCGGCGCGCACAGGCACGGCCATCTCCGTGCTTCGTCCTCCGGCAACGGCGGGCGGCGTGGCAGGGTGAAACGCGGCAACCTCTATCCGGAGCAACATCAAATAGGCATGCGCACGGTCTTCGGACCGGGAAGGGCGGCTCCGTTCGAGCATGCGGGTAGATGGCTACAGCCGTCCAGCAATGGCCGGCGCAGAGGAATGATTGCCCGCCGGGGTCACCCGGCGTACAGAATCCGGCCTATAGATCTGTCCTGCCTTGGATGCAGGAATTCCCGCCTGCCGGCGGGAGTTGCCACGAGACCGTAACGAGGCATTCAAAAATGTATCCAATAGCCGTAACAGGCTGTCCCAACGCGGTTTTTAGGGCGCTTTCTGAAGAAAGACATTGAGTTGTATCAACAACCCCCTGATTTTTCAGGGGGTTTTTTTATGGGGCCTTGTAGCAATTGCCCTAAGTCCTTGGTTTGATTGAAAAAATTGCAACTGCTCGCTTGACCGGGTTTGCCCATTACCGTAGAGTGGGAAAAAGTAGGATTTTGTGCAACTAAGTGGGGCGAATGGGTGTTCCAGGGAAGCAGCGCGCTGACGATGGATGCCAAGGGGCGGATCTCGATTCCGACCCGGCATCGTGACGCGCTCGCGGTTCAGGCTGACGGTTGCCTGACGCTGACCCGGCACCCCGATGGCTGTCTGCTGATGTATCCGCGGCCCGAGTGGGAGAAGAAGCGCGAGCAGATCGCCGGCTTTCCCATGTCGGCCCGGGGTCTGCAGCGTTTGCTGTTGGGTAACGCCCAGGATGTGGAGATCGACGGCTCCGGCCGGGTCCTCGTCGCCCCCGAACTGCGCAACGCCGCCGGTATGACGCGAGATGTGATGCTGCTTGGCATGGGCACCCATTTCGAGCTGTGGGATGCCGCTTCCCTGGCCCGCCGTGAAGAGGCGGACCTGGCTCAGGGAATGCCGGAAGTGTTGAACCAGTTTTCTTTCTGAACTTTTCTATGAACCTCGAGCATCGGCCCGTACTGCTGGCGCCGACGGTGGACGCGTTGGTGTTGCCGCGATTCGGCGACAAGCGCGCGGACCGGTCGGGCGCAGCGGACGACGCCGAACCGCGGCAGCGGGTGCAGCGCGGCATCTACGTCGACGGCACCTTTGGCCGCGGCGGGCACAGCCGCGAATTGCTGGCCCGGCTCGGGCCCGAGGCGCGGCTGGTGGTGTTCGACAAGGACCCGCAAGCCATCGCCGTGGCGCGCGAGCTGGCCTCGGCCGATAGCCGGGTGACGGTCGTCCATAACGGCTTCGTCACGGTGGCGCAGGAATTGGAAGCGTTGGGCATCGGCCGGATCGATGGCCTGATGATGGATCTTGGTGTGTCGTCGCCTCAGATCGACGACGCCGGACGAGGTTTCTCGTTCATGCGGGAAGGCCCGCTGGACATGCGGATGGATACCACCCGCGGTCCGACGGCCGCGGAATGGCTGGCGCAAGCCAGCGTGGATGAAATGCGGGAGGTCATTGCGGATTATGGCGAAGAACGGTTTGCTTTTCAGGTTGCAAAGGCGATTGCTGCTCGCCGCGCAACACGGCCGCTGTGCACCACGCTCGAGCTTGCCGAGTGCGTCGCCAGCGCCGTCCGCACGCGCGAAAAGGGGCAGCATCCGGCCACACGCACCTTTCAGGCTCTACGGATTTACCTCAATCGGGAACTCGAGGAACTCGCTGGCGCCCTCGCGTCAGCTCTAGGTCTGCTCGCCCCAGGGGGGAGGTTGGCTGTGATCAGCTTTCATTCGCTCGAAGACCGCATGGTCAAGCAGTGCATCGCGGCGGCCGCCCGGCCGGCGGCGGCGTACTCGCGCCTGCCCCTGCGTGAAAGCGAACTCCCCCAGCCCATCCTGAAGTCGCTGGGCCGCGTGCTGGCCGACGACGACGAAGTCGCCGGCAATCCGCGCGCGCGCTCCGCCGTGCTGCGTGTGGCCGAGCGCACCGCCGAGCCGCTGCCTCCGGGCGGCGGCGATTTCGTTCCGCCGGTGCCTGGCGCGCAGGCGCGCCGTCCCGCCGGCAAGCGGAGGGCGCACTGATGGCCCGCTTGAGCCTGATCGTGGCCGCGTTGCTGATGCTTGCATCGGTGTCGCTGGTCACCGCCCGTTATCAGTCGCGCCAGCTTTTCATCGAGCTGGGCCGCGACCAGGCGCAGGCTCGCGACCTGGATACCGACTGGCGCCGCCTGCAGCTCGAACGCGCCGAACTGGCCCGCAATGCACGGGTCGACCAGGCCGCCCGCGGCGACCTGAAAATGATCCCCATCGTGCCTGACCGCACGATCTACCTGAACCAGGCTCCCATCGTCCAGCCCGCAGTCGGAGGCGCGCAATGAAGCGCATGCCCTTCTTCGACAACCCCGTGCTGCGCGGCCAACTGCCCATGTGGCGCGCCCGTCTGGTGCTGATCCTGCTGTTCGGCGGCTTCGTCTTGCTGGCGGGCCGGGCGTTGTTCCTGCAAGGGCTGTCCACCGAGTTCCTGCAGCAGCAGGGCGAGCGCCGCTACGAACGCACCCTGACGCTGTCGGCCACGCGCGGCAAGATCCTGGACCGCAATGGCGTGGTGCTGGCCTCCAGCGTGCCCGCGCGCGCCATCTGGGCCATTCCCGAAGACGCCAAGCAGGCCGACAGTGCCCAACTGGCGGCGTTGGCCAACCTGCTGGGCATGCCGCTGCCCGACCTGCGCCGCCGCCTGGCCGACGAAGACCGCAACTTCGTCTACCTCAAGCGTCAGGTGCCGATGGAAGTGGCCGACAAGATCAAGCAGTTGAACCTGGCGGGTATCCATCAGCAGCCCGAGTCGCTGCGCTATTACCCCGAAGGCGAAGTGACGGCGCACGTGGTCGGCTTCAACAACGTCGAGGACAAGGGCCAGGAGGGCGTCGAGCTGGCTTTCAACGATCTGCTGTCCGGCCGTGCCGGCAGCCGCCGCGTCATCAAGGACCGCCTGGGCCGCGTGATCGAGGACGTGCAGGCGGTGACCATGCCCGTCGATGGCCGCGACCTGCGCCTGTCGATCGACACGCGCGTGCAGTACCTGCTCTATAAAGAACTGCAGGACGCCATGCAGAAGCATGAGGCCCGCGCGGC
Organism: Bordetella ansorpii; assembly: GCF_900078705.1. Classification (GTDB taxonomy): domain Bacteria; phylum Pseudomonadota; class Gammaproteobacteria; order Burkholderiales; family Burkholderiaceae_B; genus Bordetella; species Bordetella ansorpii_A. The sequence goes on along the minus strand of NZ_FKIF01000001.1, from coordinate 865,503 downwards.
GACGGCGGTGGTGCTGGACGTGCAGACCGGCGAGATCCTGGCCATGGCCAGCCTGCCGACGTTCGATCCGAACCGCCGCGACACCTTCCAGATGTCGCAGTTGCGCAACCAGGCGATCACCGACACCTTCGAGCCCGGCTCGATCATGAAGCCGTTCACGGCCGCGCTGGCGCTGGACCTGGGCCGCATCACGCCCAGCACCCTGTTCGACACCGGCAGCGGACGTTTCCAGTACCAGGGCAGCACCATCACCGACGTCAGCCGCCACAACGGCACGCTGAACGTGGCCGGCATCCTGCTGCGCTCCAGCAACATCGGCATGACCATGATCTCGGAGCGCCTGGAAGCGCGCGAGATGTGGAACCGCTTTACTGAACTGGGCCTGGGCCAGGCGCCGCAGCTGGGTTTCCCGGGCGCCGCGCCGGGCCGCTTGCGGCCCTGGGAACGCTGGCGCCTGATCGAGAAGGCCACGATGGCCTACGGCTACGGCCTGTCGGTGTCGCTGTTGCAGGTGGCGCGCGCCTATACCGTATTCGCCCGCGATGGCGACATGGTGTCGCTGACGCTGGTCAAGCGCGACAGCGATCCCACCAGCGTGCGCGTGTATCCGCCCAAGATTGCCCAGATGGTCCGTGGCATGCTGGAAGGCGCGGCCGGTCCCGATGGCGCCAAGGCGGCCATGGTGCAGGGGTACCGCGTGGCCGGCAAGAGCGGCACGGCGCGCAAGATCGTGGACGGCAAGTACAGCACGCAGCGCTATCGCAGTTCGTTCGTGGGCTTCGCGCCGGTGTCCAATCCCAAGATCGTGGTGGCCGTGTCCATCGACGAGCCCAAGGTCGGCGGCTACTACGGCGGCGCCATTGCCGCGCCGGTGTTCTCGCGCGTGGTCAGCGGCTCGTTGCGGCTGATGGGCGTGCAGCCCGACGCGCCGTTCGAATCGACCATCGTGGCCGGTAATCCGGCGACCGGCGCGCCGGAATTGGGTCGATGAACATGCGCGCCACCACCCCGCCCAACGCGCTGGCCGACTGCACGCAAGTGCTGGAATGGTTGCGCGCACACGCCGCGGCGGGCGCCGACATGCATCTGGATTCGCGTCAGTTGAAGACGGGCGACGTCTTCGTGGCCTGCGCCGGCCTGCGTTCCGATGGCCGCCTGTATATGGATCAGGCGCTGGCGCAGGGCGCGGGCGCGGTGTTGTACGAGGCCGATGGCGCACCGCAGGTGGCCGCCGCCGGTCCGGTGCTGGCGGTGCGCGGCCTGCGCGCCATGTTGGGCGAACTGGCCGACCAGTGGTATGGCCAGCCGTCGGCGGCGCTGACCGTGGTGGCCATAACCGGCACCAATGGCAAGACGTCCACGGTGCAGTGGCTGGCGGGCGCGCTGACGCGGCTGGCGCGGCCGTGCGGCACCATCGGCACGCTGGGGGCGCAGTTGCCCGATGGCCGCGAACTGGGCGGTGTGCTGACCACGCCGGACGTGCTGTCCGTGCATCGCACGCTGGCGGCCATGCGTGCGGCGGGCGCCGCGGCGGTGGCGCTGGAAGCTTCGTCGATCGGCCTGGAGCAGGGCCGCCTGGACGGCGTGCGCATTGCGGTGGCCGGGTATTCGAACCTGACGCGAGATCACCTTGATTATCACGGCACGATGGAACAGTACGAAGCGGCCAAGGCCCTGCTGTTCCGCCGCGCTGAATTGAATGGCGCCGTCATCAATGCCGACGACGCGGCGGGGCGGCGCCTGCTGGCCAGCCTGCCCGCCGGCGTGGCCGTGTCGTACTCGCTGGGCGACGAGCCCGCCGATATCCAGGCCCGCGATCTGCGGGTCACGGCGCATGGCCAGGTATTCACGCTGGCTTCGCGTGGCGCCGAGGCGCAGATCGTCACGCGCCTGCTGGGCCTGCACAACATCGCCAACCTGCTGCTGGTGGCGGGCATGCTCGATAAGCTGGGTTATGGGCTATCCGACATCGCCCGGGAACTGGCTGCCGCGCAGCCGGTGGACGGCCGCCTGCAGGCGGTGACGCCGCTGACGCTGCGCAACGCGAACCCCGCAGCACGCGGCCCGCTGGTCGTGGTCGATTACTCCCATACGCCGGACGCGCTGGAGCGCGCGCTGGCCGCGCTGCGGCCCGTGGCGCAGGCGCGCGGCGGACGCCTGGCCTGCGTGTTCGGCTGCGGCGGCGAACGTGATCCGGGCAAGCGTCCCGAGATGGGCCGCATCGCGGCCGAGCATGCCGACCGTGTCCTGGTGACCAGCGACAATCCGCGCGGCGAGCAGCCGCAAGCGATCATCGAACAGATCCTGGCCGGCATGCCGCGCAGCGCGCGCGCCGACGTACAGGCCGATCGCGCGCTGGCCATCATGCATGAGATCTGGCGCAGCGCGCCCGAGGACGTCGTGCTGCTGGCGGGCAAGGGCCACGAAATCTATCAGGAAGTCGCCGGCGCCAGGCTGCCGTTCGACGACCGCGAGTGGGCGCGCCTGGCGCTGCTGTTGCCGCAGGTGCCCGCCCTGTCCACCGACACGCGCCGCATCGGCGCCGACGAACTGTTCCTGGCGCTGTCCGGCGACAACTTCGATGGCCACGACTACCTGCCGCAGGCCCAGGCCAGCGGCGCCTGCGCGGCGGTGGTGGCGCATCGTGTCGAGGCTTGCAGCCTGCCGCAACTGGTGCTGGGCGATACCCGCTTGGCGCTGGGCCGCATCGGCGCCGCCTGGCGTGCGCGTTTTGCGCTGCCGCTGGTGGGCGTGACCGGCAGCAACGGCAAGACGACCACCAAGGAAATGATCTCCGCCATCCTGGCGGGCTGGCAGGGCGAGGCGCACCGCCTGGCCACGGCCGGCAATTTCAACAACGACATCGGCGTGCCGCTGACGTTGCTGCGGCTGCGGCCGGAGCATCGCGCCGCCGTGCTCGAACTGGGCATGAATCATCCCGGCGAGATCGCCTACCTGGCGGCGCTGGCCGTGCCCAGCGTGGCGCTGGTCACCAACGCCCAGCGCGAGCACCAGGAATTCATGCACACGGTCGAGGCCGTGGCGCGCGAGAACGGCGCGGCCCTGGCGGCGCTGCCCGCCGATGGCGTGGCCGTGTATCCGGGCGACGAGCCCTACGCGCCCATCTGGGACGCGCTGGCCGGTCCGCGCCGCGTGCTGCGTTTCGGCCTGGAACCGGGCCTGGAAGTCTATGCCGAGCAGATCGAGTCCGACGTCACCGGCACGCGCTGCCGCGTGGTGACGCCGGCGGGCTGCGCGCCGCTCGATCTGCCCGTGCCCGGCACGCACAACCTGCGCAATGCGCTGGCCGCCATTGCCTGCGGCCTGGCCGCGGGCGCGCCGCTGGACGTGGCGCTGCGGGCGCTGTCGGGTTTCAGCGCGGTGGCCGGGCGCATGCAGCGCAAGCCCATGGCCGACGGCACGCTGCTGATCGACGATACGTACAACGCCAATCCGGATTCGGTGCGCGCGGCGATCGACGTGCTGGCGCAACTGCCCGGCCCGCGCGCGCTGGCGCTGGGCGACATGGGCGAAGTGGGCGACAACGGCCCGGCGATGCACCAGGAAGTGGGCGCCTATGCGCGCGAGCGCGGCATCGAACGACTGGTCACGCTGGGTGAAGCCAGCCGGCTGGCCGCGCAGGTATTCGGCCCGGGGGCGCAGGCCTGCGGGTCCGTGGAAGAGGTGGTGGCGGCGCTGCGCAAGGCGGCGCCCGCCAGTGTGTTGGTGAAGGGTTCGCGTTTCATGCGCATGGAGCGGGTAGTGCAGGGTTTTTCTTCCAATAACAACAATACGCCCCAAGGCGCAGGAGACCGGCATGCTGCTTGAGATCGCCCGTTGGCTGTCGGATGACGTCCGTGTCATCGGGGTCTTCGAATACATCACCCTGCGCGCCGTGCTGGCTTGCGCCACCGCGCTGATCATCGGCCTGGTGGCCGGTCCGCGCGTGATCCGCAAGCTGACCGAACTGAAGATCGGCCAGGCCGTCCGTTCGTACGGTCCCCAGACCCACCTAGTCAAGACCGGCACGCCCACCATGGGCGGCGCGCTGATCCTGATCTCCATCGCCATCAGCACGCTGTTCTGGGCCGACTGGACCAACCGCTTCGTGTGGGTGGTGCTGCTGGTCACCTTCGGCTTCGGCTGGATCGGCTGGATGGACGACTACAAGAAAGTGGTGCACCGCGATCCCGAGGGCATGCCGGCGCGCCAGAAGTTCTTCTGGCAGGCCACCATCGGCATGATCGCCGCCGTATACCTGGCCTTCGCCGTGTCCGCGCCGGCCAATGCCGAGCTGTGGCCGCTGTTCAAGGCCTGGGTGTCCAGCGGCTTCATCATGCCGCTGCCGACCCGCGCCGACCTGATCGTGCCGTTCTTCAAGAGCGTGAGCTATCCCCTGGGCGTGCTGGGCTTCGTGGGCCTGACCTGGGCCGTGATCGTCGGCACCAGCAACGCGGTGAACCTGACCGACGGCCTGGACGGCCTGGCCATCATGCCGACCGTCATGGTGGGCGCGGCGCTGGGCATCTTCGCCTACGTGGTGGGCCGCGTCGACTACTCGAAGTACCTGCTGTTCCCCTACATTCCCGGCGCGTCCGAGCTGATGGTGCTGTGCGCGGCCATCGGCGGGGCGGGGCTGGCCTTCCTGTGGTTCAACGCCTATCCGGCGCAGGTGTTCATGGGCGACGTCGGCGCGCTGGCGCTGGGCGGCGCGCTGGGCACCATCGCCGTGATCGTGCGCCAGGAAATCGTGTTGTTCATCATGGGCGGCGTGTTCGTGGTCGAGACGCTGTCGGTCATGGTGCAGGTCACCTGGTTCAAGTACACCAAGCGCCGCTATGGCGAAGGCAGGCGCATCTTCCGGATGGCGCCGCTGCACCACCACTTCGAAGTGGGCGGCTGGAAGGAAACGCAGGTGGTGGTCCGCTTCTGGATCATCACCATGATGCTGGTGCTGATTGGCCTGTCCACCCTGAAACTGCGATGAGCGAGATCGACGCAACCTCCCACGGCGCCCGTACCCTGATCCTCGGATTGGGCGAGACGGGCGCGGCTGCCGCGCGCTGGTGCGCCCGGCAGGGGGCGTCGCTGCGCGTGGCGGATACGCGGGCCGAACCCGCGGGCATCGAGGCGCTGAAGCAGTCGCTTGAGCAGGCCGACGTGCAGTACCGCCTGGGCTGCGGCAATGTCTTCGACGCCGACCTGCTGGACGGCGTCGGCCAGGTGGTGCTGAGCCCCGGCCTGGCGCCGGGCCAGGCGCCCGCGCTGGACCTGCTGACCGAGGCCGCCGTGCGCGGCATCGAAGTCATCGGCGAGATCGAGCTGTTCGCCCGCGCCCTGGCCGGCCTGGCGCAGACGCGCGAGTATCGGCCGCGCCTGCTGGCCATCACCGGCACCAACGGCAAGACCACGGTGACCGCGATGACGCGCCAACTGGTCGAGGCCTGCGGCCTGACCGCGCGCGCCGCCGGCAACATCAGCCCCGCCGCGCTGGCCGCGCTGATGGATGCGCTGGACAACGACGACCTCCCGCAGGTGTGGGTGCTGGAGCTTTCCAGCTTCCAGCTGGAAACCACGCATACGCTGTCGGCCGACGCCGCGGTGGTGCTGAACGTGACGCAGGATCACCTGGATTGGCACGGCGGCATGGACGCCTACGCCCAATCCAAGGCGCGTCTGTTACCCATGGCCCGGATCGCCATCGTCAACCGCGACGATCCGCTGACGGTGCGCATGGTCGAGGCGCTGAATGCCGAGCGCGTGCGCAGCTTCGGCCGCGACGTGCCCGAGCTGGTGGGCGACATGGGCCTGGAGCAGGGCCATGGCGTGGCCTGGCTGGCTGCCTGCGAGCCCAACGATTTCTACGAGCCGGCCCCCACGACCAGCCGCCGCAAGAAGGATGCGCCGCCGCCCGTCCGTCCGGCGGGCCGCCTGAGCCGCCTGATGCCGGTGGATGCGCTGCGCATCCGCGGCATGCACAACGCGATGAACGCGCTGGCTGCCATGCAACTGGCGCGCACGCTGGACCTGGGCTGGGGCCCGATGCTGCGGGCGCTGCGCGACTATGCGGGCGAGCCGCATCGCGCCGCCTTTGTGCGCAGCGTCGGCGGCGTGGACTACATCAACGACAGCAAGGGCACCAACGTGGGCGCCACCGTGGCCGCGCTGGAGGGCCTGGGCCAGCAGGCCGTGCTGATCGCCGGCGGCGTGGGCAAGGGCCAGGATTTCTCGCCGCTGGTGCCGGTGGTGACGCGCCATGCGCGCGCGGTGGTGCTGATCGGCGCCGATGCCGACGCGATCGGCCAGGTGCTGGAATCCACCGGCGTGACGTTGCAGCGTGCCGACGGCATGCGCGCCGCCGTGCGCGCCGCGGCCGATCTGGCGCAGCCCGGCGATGCCGTGCTGCTGTCGCCCGCGTGCGCCAGCTTCGACATGTTCCGCAACTATCCGCATCGCGGCGAGGTGTTCGCCGACGAGGTCGCGGAGCTGGCAATGGATCGGGGAGAAGTATGAGCCTGTTCGCCGACCTGACCGCCAGCGTCAACGCCGTTCCGCCCGGCCGCACCCGCATGCGCAATTGCGACATGGCCCTGATCGTGGCCGCGTCGACGCTGCTGTTGCTGGGCCTGCTGATGGTCTATTCGGCGTCCATCGGGCTGGCCGACGGGCCGCGCTACGCCTCGTATGGCCGCTACTACTTCATCCTGCGCCACGGCATCTTCATGGCCACCGGCGTGGTGGCCGCGCTGGTCGTGCTGACCATTCCGGTGCGGGTCTGGCAGCGCATGGCCGTGCCCTTGTTCATGGTGGCGATCCTGTTGCTGGCCGCGGTGCTGGTGCCGGGCATCGGCCGCGAGGTCAACGGCGCCCACCGCTGGATTCCGCTGGGACCGATCAACTTCCAGCCTTCCGAGCTGATGAAGCTGGCGGCGGTGGTGTATGCCGCCGACTACACGGTCCGCAAGCAGGAGCACATGCAGGCCTTCGCCCGCGGCTTCCTGCCGATGGCGGCCGCGTTGGGCGGCGTCGGCATGCTGCTGCTGCTAGAGCCCGACCTGGGCGCCTTCATGGTGATCGTGGCGATCGCCATCGGCATCCTGTTCCTGGGCGGCATCAACGGCAAGTACTTCAGCAGCCTGCTGGCCGTGCTGCTGGGCATGTTCCTGATGCTGATCTGGCTGTCGCCGTGGCGCCGGGCCCGCCTGTTCGCCTACCTGGATCCCTGGAACGAAGCCAATGCATACGGCAGCGCCTATCAACTGTCGCACTCGCTGATCGCCCTGGGGCGCGGCGAGTGGCTGGGCGTGGGCCTGGGCGCCAGCGTCGAGAAGCTGCATTACCTGCCCGAAGCGCACACCGACTTCCTGATGGCGGTGGTGGGCGAGGAACTGGGTTTCGCCGGCGTGATGCTGGTGATCTGCCTGTTCGCGGTCGTGGTGCAACGCGGCTTCGACATCGGCCGCCAGGCCATCGCCATGGAACGCACCTTCGCGGGCCTGGTCGCCAACGGCGTCGCCATGTGGTTCGGGGTGCAGGCCTTCATCAACATGGGGGTATGCCTGGGCCTGCTGCCCACCAAGGGCCTGACGCTGCCACTGATGAGCTACGGCGGTTCGGGCATCGTGATGAACCTGTGCGCGCTGGGCCTGCTGGTGCGCGTCGACATCGAGAACCGGGTCATGATGCGTGGGGGCAGGGTATGAACGCCCCGGCAAGGACCATCCTGATCATGGCCGGCGGCACCGGCGGGCACATCATGCCCGGCCTGGCCGTGGCCGACGTGCTGCGCCAGCGCGGCTGGCGCGTGATGTGGCTGGGCAACCCCGAGAAAATGGAAGGCCGCCTGGTGCCGGCGCGCGGTTTCGACCTGGTGCCGCTGCGCTTCGCGGGCCTGCGTGGGCGTGGCGCGGGCGCGATGCTGCGCCTGCCGTTCCTCTTGGCCAGCGCGCTGGGCCAGGCCTGGAGCCACCTGTCCGCCGTGCGTCCCGACGTGGTGCTGGGCATGGGCGGCTACGTCGCCTTCCCGGGCGGCGTCGTGGCCGCGCTGCGCGGCGTGCCGCTGGTGGTGCACGAACAGAATGCCGTGGCCGGCACGGCCAACCGCTGGCTGGCGCGACTGGCGCGCCGCGTGCTCAGCGGCTTCCCCGGCGTGTTGCCGAATGGCGATGCGCTGGGCAATCCGGTGCGCGCCGACCTGTGCGCCCTGCCCGAACCCGCGCGGCGCTATGCCGGACGCGGCGGTCCGCTGCGCCTGCTGGTGGTGGGCGGCAGCCTGGGGGCGCAGACCCTGAACGAAACCCTGCCGCGCGCGCTGGCGATGCTGCCTGAAGGACAGCGTCCGCAGGTGGTGCACCAGGCGGGCGAACAGCATATCCAGGCACTGGCGCAAGCCTATGCCGCTGCCGGTGTGCAGGCGGATTGCCGTGCCTTCATCGAAGACATGGCAAGCGCCATGGGCGAGGCCGACCTGATGGTGTGCCGCGCGGGCGCCATGACGGTGTCCGAGGTGGCGGCAGCCGGCGTCGCCGCGCTGTTCGTGCCGTTCCCGCACGCCATCGACGACCATCAAACCGCCAATGCGCGTTTCCTGGCCGACGGCCAGGCCGCCTGGCTGCAGCCCCAGCCGGGCCTGACGCCCGAATGGCTGGCGCAGTGGCTGGGCCAGCGCAGCCGGGATGAACTCCAGGCCGTGGCCGTACGGGCGCGCACGCAGGCGCGTCCGCAGGCCGCGGCCGACATCGCCGACGTCTGCGAACAAGCAGCGAGGCAAGAAAAATGACCCCCACGCTCACTATGTTCGCTGCCCCCCGAGGGGGCGTCAGCCTCCTCCGGGCGGCCGAGCGGAGGCTATGGGTTGCCCCCACGCTCACTGCGTTCGCTGCCCCCCGAGGGGGCGTCAGCCTCCTCCGGGCGGCCGAGCGGAGGCTGAATAAATGAAACACCGCATTCAACACATCCATTTCGTAGGCGTAGGCGGCTCGGGCATGAGCGGCATCGCCGAAGTGCTGCTGAACCTGGGTTACCAGGTCAGCGGTTCCGACCTGAACGACTCCGCCGTCACGCGCCGCCTGGCCAGTCTGGGCATGCGCGTGGCCATCGGCCATGACGCGGCCAACGTGGCCGACGCCGACGCCATCGTCACCTCCACCGCCGTGGCCGGCGACAACCCCGAAGTGATCGCGGCCCGGGCCGCGCGCATTCCGGTGGTGCCGCGCGCCGTGATGCTGGCCGAGCTGATGCGCCTGAAGCGCGGCATCGCCGTGGCCGGCACGCACGGCAAGACCACCACGACCAGCCTGGTGGCCAGCGTGCTGGCCGCGGGCGGCATGGACCCCACCTTCGTGATCGGCGGCCGCCTGAATTCGGCCGGCGCCAACGCGCAGTTGGGGCAGGGCGAGTACATCGTGGTCGAGGCCGACGAGTCCGACGCGTCGTTCCTGAACCTGCTGCCGGTGATGGCGGTCGTCACCAACATCGACGCCGACCACATGGACACCTATGGGCATGACGTCGCGCGCCTGAAGAGCGCCTTCATCGAATTCAGCCAGCGCCTGCCGTTCTATGGCAGCGCCGTGCTGTGCGTCGACGACGCCAACGTGCGCGAGATCATGCCGTTCGTGTCGCGTCCCATCACCACCTACGGGCTGAATCCCGAGGCGCAGGTGCGCGCCCTGGACGTACGGGCGGACGGCACGCGCATGCATTTCCGCGTGCAGCGCCAGGACCGCGACCCGGTCCAGTTGCCCGAACTGAACATCACGCTGAACCTGCCGGGCCTGCACAATGTGCGCAACGCCCTGGCCGCCATCGCGGTCGCCACGGAACTGGGCGTGTCCGATACCGCCATCGCCGAAGCCCTGGCCGCCTTCAAGGGCGTGGGACGCCGCTTCACGCAGTGGGGCGAGATCGAAGTGCCCGCCGAGCACGGTGGCGGCACGTTCACCCTGATCGACGACTACGGCCACCATCCCGTCGAGATGGCCGCCACGCTGGCCGCCGCGCGCGGCGCCTGGCCCGAGCGCCGCATCGTGCTGGCTTTCCAGCCGCACCGCTACACCCGTACCCGCGACTGCTTCGAGGACTTCGTGCGCGTGCTGGGCACCGCCGATGGCGTGCTGCTGACCGAAGTGTACTCGGCCGGCGAGGCGCCGCTGGTGGCCGCGGACGGCCGCGCGCTGACCCGCGCGCTGCGCGTGGCCGGCAAGGTCGAGCCCGTGTTCGTGGAAGACGTGAAGGAGCTGCCGCAGGCCGTGCGCGATTTCGTGCGCGACGGCGACGTGGTCATCGTGATGGGTGCCGGCACGATCAGCCGCGTGCCGGCTCAATTGGGGGGCAAGGCATGAGCATCATTGATCCCAAGTCCCTCGGCAAGGTGGGCGTGCTGTACGGAGGCCGTTCCGCGGAGCGCGAAGTCTCGCTGATGTCCGGCAATGGCGTGCATGACGCCCTGTTGTCGGCCGGCGTGGACGCGCATCTGTTCGACACCGGCGAACGCAGCCTGGCCGATCTGGCCCAGGCGGGCTTCGACCGCGTCTTCATCGCGCTGCACGGCCGCTACGGCGAGGACGGCACGATCCAGGGCGCGCTGGAATTGCTGGACATTCCGTACACGGGCAGCGGCCCGATGGCTTCCGCGCTGGCCATGGACAAGATCATGACCAAGCGCGTGTGGCAGCAGCATGGCCTGCCCACGCCGGCGTTCGAGGTGCTGGATGCCGCCACCGACCTGCGCCTGGTGCCGGACCGCCTGCAACTGCCGCTGATCCTGAAGCCGCCGCACGAGGGTTCCTCGGTGGGCATCACCAAGGTCGTCGGCTATTCGGACATGAAGTCCGCCTATGCCGAGGCCGCGCGCCTGGATAGCACGGTGCTGGCCGAGGCCTTCATCACCGGCCGCGAAATGACGGTGGCGGTGCTGGGCAGCGGTTCGCAAGCGCGTGCGCTGCCCGTGATCGAGATCGCGGCGCCGGGCGGCAACTACGATTTCGAGCACAAGTACTACTCGGACGAAACCCAGTACTTCTGCCCCGCGGACGTGCCGGCCGAGCTTGCCCTGCAGATGGGCGAGCTGGCGGTGCGGGCCTACCGCGTGCTGGGCTGCGAGGGCTGGGGCCGCGCCGACTTCATGCTGGACCGCCAGGGCAGGCCCTGGCTGCTGGAAATGAACACGTCTCCGGGCATGACCAGCCATTCGCTGGTGCCCATGGCCGCGCGGGCGGTAGGCATGAGCTATGCCGACCTGTGCGTGACGATTCTGGCCGGCGCCACCTGCAAGGTGCGCAGCCCGGCTCGCAAGGACTGACGGGAAGCTCTGTGTGGAACGACGCTCGCACCATCAACCTGATCGCCAACACGCTGGCCGTGCTGGCGGTTGCGGTCATGCTCGCCTGCGGCGTGGCATGGGTGGCGCAACGGCCCTACTTCACGCTGGCGGCCATCGAGCTCGAGCCCATGCCGGACAGCGAGCTGCATTACGTGTCGCCGGGTTCGGTGCGGGCCTCGATCGCCGGCCGTTTCCGGGGCAACTTCTTCACGATGGACCTGGACGAGGCCCGCGAGGTGTTCGAGTCGGTGCCCTGGGTGCGGCATGCCACGATCCGGCGCATCTGGCCGAATACGCTGCGCGTGCGCATCGAGGAGCAGCAGCCGCTGGCGCTGTGGAACGAGAACCAGATGATCAACACCTGGGGCGAAGCGTTCACGGCGAACACGGGCGAGCTGGACGACGACTCGGACCTGCCGCAGTTTTCCGGTCCGGAAGGCAGCCAGGAACTGGTGGTGCAGCGCTACGCCGAGCTGGCGCGCTGGTTCGCGCCGCTGGACCTGCGCGTGAAAGAGCTGGAACTGAGCCCGCGCTATGCGTGGCGCGCCAAGTTGTCCAACGACCTGCTGCTGGACCTGGGACGCGATCCGGCGGCCGACGCGCCGGACCCACTGGGCCTGCCCGGCGCGCTGCCGTTCGCCGCCCGCATTCAACGATTCGTGCAGGCCTGGCCTGCCGTTGCCACGCGCCTGGAAGGCCGCACGGTGACGCAGGCCGACCTGCGTTATCCGAACGGCTTCGCGCTGGCGCTGGCGCCGCTGCCCGAACCGCAATCTCATACGAAACCACCCAAGAAACGATAACGCCATGACTCGTGACATCAAGGACCTCATCGTCGCGCTCGACATCGGCACCAGCAAGGTGGTCGCGGTCGTCGCCGAAATCCTGCCGGAAGGCCGATTCGAAGTGCTCGGCCTGGGCCAGCACGAATCGCGCGGCATGCGCAAGGGCGTGGTCGTCAACATCGAGACCACCGTCAACTCCATCCAGCGCGCGCTGGAGGAAGCCGAGCTGATGGCCGACTGCAAGATCCGCGACGTCTACACCGGCATCGCGGGCAGCCACATCCGCAGCTTCAACTCCAGCGGCATGGTGGCGGTCAAGGACAAGGAGGTCACCGCCACCGACGTGGCGCGGGTGATCGAGACGGCCAAGGCGGTCAACATCCCGACCGACCAGCAGGTGCTGCACGTGCTGACGCAGGAATTCATCGTCGACGGCCAGGAAGATATCCGCGAGCCCATCGGCATGAGCGGCCTGCGCCTGGAAGTGCGCGTGCACATCGTCACCGGCGCCGTCAGCGCCGCGCAGAACATCGTCAAGTGCGTGCGCCGCTGCGGCCTGGAAGTACAGGACCTGATCCTGCAGCCGCTGGCCTCCAGCCTGGCCTGCCTGACGTCCGACGAGAAGGAACTGGGCGTGGTGCTGGTCGACATCGGCGGCGGCACCACCGACGTGGCGATCTTCACGGGCGGCGCGATCCGCCATACCGCCGTGATCCCGATCGCCGGCGACCAGATCACCAACGACATCGCGGCCATGCTGCGCACGCCGACGCCCGACGCCGAAGAGATCAAGCTGCGCTACGGCGTGGCCAAGCAGGTACTGGCGCGCCCCGAAGAGGCCGTGGAAGTGCCCGGCCTGGGCGACCGCGGCCCGCGCCAGGTCAAGCGCCAGGCGCTGGGCGCCGTGATCGAGCCGCGCGTGGAAGAGCTGTTCGGCCTGGTGCAGCAGGTGGTGCGCGATTCCGGCTACGAAGACCTGCTGGCCTCCGGCGTGGTGCTGACGGGCGGCACCGCCCAGATGCCCGGCATGATCGAGCTGGCCGAGGACGTCTTCCTGAAGCCGGTGCGCGTGGCCGTGCCCGAATACGAAGGCAGCCTGGCCGATGTGATGCGCAATCCGCGTTTCTCCACCGTGATGGGCCTGCTGCAGGAGGCGCGCATGCAACGCCTGCGCGGCCGCAAGGTGGCCGCGCAGACCGGCAACTTCAAGTCGCTGCTGCAGCGCATGAAGGAATGGTTCATGAATTAGGGAACGGTAGGCCTTGCGGCCCGCCGGAGGCCTGCCCACGAAGGCAGGCCCGAAGGAGGCGCTTCAAACCCGTAGCGGGCAACCCGGCCGGCTTCTGCTTTGAAGCGATTCACAAAAATAGGCAGTAATCGGGAATTTTGTGATTTGCAATTCTGACTTGTGAGGGAGTCATCATGATGAATTTCGAGATGCTTGAGAACAACACCAAAGGGACCGTGATAAAGGTCGTTGGTGTGGGCGGCGCGGGCGGCAATGCCGTGGCGCACATGATTCGCAGCGGCGTGAGCGGCGTGGATTTCATCTGCGCCAACACCGATGCGCAGGCACTGGCGGCGACCAACGCACCCGTGCAGATCCGCCTGGGCCGCACCGGCCTGGGCGCCGGCGCCAAGCCCGAGCAGGGCCGTGCCGCCGCCGAGACGGCGCGCGAAGAGATCCGTTCGGCCCTGAACGGCGCTCACATGGTGTTCATCACCGCCGGCATGGGCGGCGGTACGGGTACGGGCGCCGGTCCCGTGGTCGCGGAAGTGGCCAAGGAACTGGGCATCCTGACCGTGGGCGTGGTCACCAAGCCCTTCACCTTCGAAGGCAACAAGCGCCTGAAGATGGCGGAGGACGGCATCAACGAACTGGGCAAGCACGTCCACTCGCTGATCGTCGTGCTGAACGAAAACCTGTACGAACTGATGGACGAGGACGCGACGCAGGAAGACTGCTTCAAGTCCGCCGACGACATCCTGCACAACGCTTGCGCGGGCATCGCCGAAATCATCAATGTCGAAGGCAACGTCAACGTCGACTTCGAAGACGTCAAGACGATCATGGGCGAGCAGGGCCAGGCCATGATGGGCACGGCGACCGCTTCGGGCGCCGACCGCGCCCGCGTGGCCGCCGAAAAGGCCATCGCCTGCCCGCTGCTGGAAGGCGTGGACCTGAACGGCGCGCGCGGCGTGCTGGTCAACATCACCGCCAGCCGCTCGCTGAAGATGCGCGAAACGCGCGAAATCATGGAAACGATCCGCAGCTACGCTTCGGACGACGCCACCGTGATCTTCGGCACCGCCTATGACGAAACGATGGGCGAATCGCTGCGCGTGACCGTGGTCGCCACGGGCCTGGGCCGCGCCGTCGCGCGTCCGCAATTGGTCCAGAGCACCGAAGAGGCCCTGCGCACCGGCACGGACAACCTGCCGCTCGCCGGCATGATGGCCGGCGCTGGCCAGCAAGGCGGCGACTACCGCAACCTGGACATGCCCTCGGTGATGCGCAACCCGCGCAGCCAGGCCTCGGCCCAGGTGCGCGCGCTGGAAAGCTCGGGCATGGATCACTTCGACATCCCGGCCTTCCTGCGCAAGCAGGCTGACTGATCCGGCTCCCCGCCGAGGCCCTTCCGGGCTAAAGTAGTACCTCCCTCAACTCCGGTCCGTCTTCCCGAGGCGGACCGGACGCGGAGCTGCCAGAAGAATAAAATGGGGCCACAACGCCCGCTGAAACCATTTCGTCGTATTACAGACAAATGGCAAGGGTGGTCCTCCCGGGTTACAATGTTTGTCTCTTGCTGGCTATCCTGCTGCATTGCGGGAAGCGAGCCCAGTTGATCTCATAAGACATGTTCCGACAGCGCAGCATCCAGAACCTCGTTCGCACGACCGGTGTGGGCGTCCACTCGGGTCGCCGGGTCGAGCTCACCCTGCGTCCTGCCGAAGCCAATACCGGCATCGTCTTCCACCGCGTCGACCTGCCCCAGGTCGTCGACCTTCCGGCGCGCGCCGATGCGGTCGGCGATACGCGCATGGCCTCGGTGCTGCAGCAAGGCAACGTGCGTGTCTCCACGGTCGAGCACCTGATGTCGGCGCTGGCCGGCCTGGGCATCGACAACCTGCATATCGATCTCACCGCCGAAGAAGTTCCGATCATGGACGGCAGCGCCGCCACGTTCGTGTACCTGTTGCGCTCGGCGGGCATCGTCGAGCAGAACGCGCCCAAGCGCTTCATCCGGGTGCTGAAGCCCGTCGAGATCCGCGAAGGCGAGGGCCGCAACGAGAAGTGGGCCCGCCTCGAGCCGCACGAAGGCTATTCGTTGGCGTTCTCCATCGATTTTCGCCATCCCGCGATCGACTCCACGGCCAACTTCGCCGAAATCGACTTCGCCACGCATTCCTATGTGCGCGAGATCGCTCGCGCCCGTACCTTCGGCTTCGTCAACGAAGTCGAGGCGCTGCGCTCCATGGGCCTGGCCCGTGGCGGCAGCCTGGACAACGCCATCGTCATGGACGAGTACCGCGTGCTCAACAGCGACGGCCTTCGCTACGACGACGAGTTCGTCAAGCACAAGATCCTGGACGCCATCGGCGACCTGTATCTGCTGGGCAAGCCGCTGGTGGCGCGTTACGTGGCCTCCAAGTCGGGCCACAGCCTGAACAACCAGCTGGCGCGCGCGCTGCTGGCCCAGCAGGACGCCTGGGAATTGGTCAGCTACGAATCGCAGGCCGACGCGCCGCAGGCGTTCCGCCACGAGTGGCAGCTCGCCTGATGCGCTTCGGCGCGGGCCTGCATTGACTCTTGCGCGGCGTCCCGCGCAACGCTTTTCATACGCGGCATGGCAAAAGGCCCGGTACTTCCGTTACCGGCGGCCGCGCTATTTTTCCTTGTGATGCCGCAGCAGTCGGGCGATGGCGTCGGCCAGCGGCCCGGGGCGCACGTTCTGTCCCAGTTGCTCGAAAGCCTCCAGGGCTGACCCGGCCAGCGGCTGTGCCAGCTTGGGCGGGCGGGGCGCTTTTGCCCCAGGACGGGGCATCCCGGCTTGAACCTTCACGTTTATTTCGTTAAGGTTCCAGCCTTGTGCGGACAGTGTCTGCGCGATGCGCGGCGCCAGCTGACGCAGCTTGGCGGCATGCGCCGGGCCGGGAACGGCCAGGTACAGGCGCTGGCTTTCCATCTTGGCGACCACGCACACCGCGCCCAGGCCGGGCGGCAGAATCGCCGCCACGGCATGCTGGATCTGCAGGTGCACGCGCGCCGTGGCCAGTACGCCAGCGCCGCGGGTGTCCGAACCCAGCCAGCCCAGGGCGGTTTCGCCAGAGCGGCGGCTGGGCCGGGAACGCGAAGGGGGTGAGGCAGGTCTGACCATGCCGGCTCGAATTACAGGATACACACCTTGAAGATCGTGATTATGCACGCCCGGGGCGAACACAACGGGCATCTCATCCTGGAAGGCGTCCGTCTGGCCGCCATCCTGGGTGTGCTGCTGGTCGCCGCGGCGGTCTTCGGGGCCTCCCTGCAACGCTACCTGGCGCAGTCCACGGTCACCTCGGGCGGCATGCCCGACTACGCCGGCACGCCGCATCCCGAACGCGAAGCCGCGTTCCTGCGCGACACCGTCAACATGCTGGCCGCCAAGGTCGGCACGCTGCAGGCCCGCCTGGCCAGCATCGACGGCATGGGCAAGCGCGTGGCCGAAGTGGCCGGCGTGGCGTATACCGATCCCGAACTGGCCGTGGCACCCGCGATTCCCGCCCATCCCCAGGCCTCCGAGGTCATGGATGAACTGTTCACCGACCGCCAGCCGCCCAACGTCGAATCGGCCGAGGCCCTGGGGCGCCAACTGGATGAACTGCAGGAACGCATGACGCAGCAGTCGGACACGCTGCGCATGCTGGACGTGGCGCTCACCCGCCGCTCGGCCGACCAGGCCCGCCTGCCGACCACCTCGCCGGTCGTCGACTTCCCCTATCTCAGTTCCTCCTATGGCTGGCGCACCGATCCCTTCACCGGGCGCTATGCGATGCACGAGGGCCTGGATTTCGCCGCGCCCACCGGCACGCCCATCCTGGCCGCGGCGGGGGGTGTCGTGCTAGAGGCCAGTTTCCAACAGGGCTACGGCAACATGGTCGAGATCGACCATGGCGATGGCCTGATCACCCGTTATGCCCATGCTTCCAGCCTGACGGTCAAGCAGGGCGACCTGGTCGAACGCGGCCAGGAAGTGGCCCGCGTCGGTTCCACCGGCCGGTCCACCGGCTCGCATCTGCACTTCGAGGTGCGGCTGGCTGGCCAACCCCTCGATCCGCGCCTGTTCCTGGGCGCACCCCGCGTGGCCCCGCCGTCCGTCGCACAAGCCACCGCTTCCGGTTCGGCCTCGTCCACCGCCCCGCCCGCCACGCGCTGAGGCGCGCACAGCCGTGCCTGGGCTGGTTTGTTGCAGGTCATCAACACCCAGGTGCGTTACACTCGATCGTTTCCCGGCGGGGTCCGTCCCGCTCAACCGCACGCTCATACAAGACATGAGGCGTCGGCCAGTGCCCTTGGCGCGGCCGCCGTCCGTGCCGACGACGACAAGCATGGTTTCTCTGCTCAAAAAACTCATAGGCAGCCGCAACGACCGGCTGCTCAAGCAGTACCGCAAGCTGGTCAACCAGATCAACGGCCTGGAGCCGAAGATCTCTGCGCTCTCCGACGAAGAACTCGCCGGCAAGACACAGGAGTTCCGTAGCCGCGTCCAGCAGGGGACCTCGCTGGACGACCTGCTGCCCGAGGCTTTCGCCGTGGTGCGCGAGGCGGGCAAGCGCGTGTTCGGCATGCGCCACTTCGACGTCCAGTTGCTGGGCGGCATCGCGCTGCACAACGGCAAGATCGCCGAAATGCGCACGGGCGAAGGCAAGACGCTGATGGCCACGCTGCCCGTGTACCTGAACGCGCTGTCCGGCCGCGGCGTGCACGTGGTCACGGTCAACGACTACCTGGCCCGCCGCGACGCCGAAAGCATGGGGCGCCTGTACGGCTTCCTGGGCCTGACCACCGGCGTGGTCGTGCCGCAGCAGGCCAACGAAGAGAAGATCGCGGCCTACAAGGCCGACATCACCTACGGCACCAACAACGAGTTCGGTTTCGACTATCTGCGCGACAACATGGAGTACCGCGCGGAAGATCGCCGCCAGCGCGGCCTGTCGTACGCCATCGTCGACGAAGTCGACTCGATCCTGATCGACGAGGCCCGCACCCCGCTGATCATCTCGGGCCAGGCGGAAGACCACACCGAGCTGTACATCCGCATGAACACGGTGCCGCCGCTGCTGACGCGCATGGCTTCCGAACCCAAGCCGCACGAGCCCGAGCCCGAAGGCGACTACTGGGTCGACGAGAAAAGCCAGCAGGTGCACATGTCCGAGGCCGGGCACGTCCATGCCGAGGAAATCCTGTCGCGCGTGGGCCTGCTGCCTCCGGGCGAGTCGCTGTACGATCCGCGCCACATCGCGCTGATGCACCACATGATGGTGGCCCTGCGCGCCCACACGCTGTTCTTCCGCGACCAGCAGTACGTGGTGCAGGACGGCGAAGTCATCATCGTCGACGAATTCACCGGCCGCCTGATGGTGGGCCGCCGCTGGTCCGATGGCCTGCACCAGGCCGTCGAAGCCAAGGAAGGCGTGCGCATCCAGCACGAGAACCAGACGCTGGCCTCGATCACCTTCCAGAACTACTTCCGCATGTACGACAAGCTGTCGGGCATGACGGGCACGGCCGATACCGAAGCCTACGAATTCCAGGAAATCTACAGCCTGGAAACGATGCTGATCCCGACCAACCGTCCCATGATCCGCAAGGATCAGAACGATCAGGTCTTCAAGACGGCGCAAGAGAAGTACAACGCCATCCTCGAAGACATCCGCGACTGCCATCAGCGCGGCCAGCCCGTGCTGGTGGGCACCACCAGCATCGAGAACTCGGAACTGCTGGCCGGCCTGCTGAACAAGGCGCGCCTGCCCCATGAGGTGCTGAACGCCAAGCAGCATGCCCGCGAGGCCGAGATCGTGGCCGAGGCCGGCAAGCCCGGCCACATCACCATCGCCACCAATATGGCGGGCCGCGGCACCGACATCGTGCTGGGCGGCAGCGTCGACAAGCAGGTGGCGCTGATCCGCGCCGACGAATCCCTGTCCGAGGCCGAGCGCGAAGCCCGTATCGCCAAGGTTCGCGACGACTGGAAGCCGCTGAACGAGCAGGTCAAGGCCGCCGGCGGCCTGCGTATCATCGGCACCGAGCGCCATGAATCGCGCCGTATCGACAACCAGCTGCGTGGCCGTGCCGGCCGCCAGGGCGATCCGGGTTCGTCGCGCTTCTACCTGTCGCTGGAAGACTCGCTGATGCGCATCTTCGCGGGCGACCGGGTGCGCGGCATCATGGAGCGCCTGAAGCTGCCCGAGGGCGAGCCCATCGAGGCAGGCATGGTGACGCGCTCCATCGAGACCGCGCAGCGCAAGGTCGAAGGCCGCAACTTCGACATCCGCAAGCAGTTGCTCGAGTACGACGACGTCTCCAACGACCAGCGCAAGGTGCTGTACAGCCAGCGCAACGAGGTGCTCGAAGCCTCGAACATCGGTTCCACGGTCGAAAGCCTGATCGACGGCGCCGCGACCGAACTGTTCCGCTCGTTCATCCCGCCCGAGTCGGTCGAGGAGCAGTGGGACGTGGCCGGCCTGCAGCAGGCGCTGGCGGGCGACTGGAATCTCGAGCTGCCGCTGCTGGACATGGTCGAGAAGGAACCCAACCTGACCGACGAGGAACTGCTGGCGCGCGTGATCGAGGCCGCGCGCGCCGCGTATGCCGGCAAGGTCGCGCTGGTGGGCGCCGAATCCTGGGGCCAGTTCGAACGTTCGATCATGCTGCAGTCGATCGACACGCACTGGCGTGAACACCTGTCGTCGCTGGATTACCTGCGCCAGGGCATCCATCTGCGCGGCTATGCGCAGAAGAATCCCAAGCAGGAATACAAGCGCGAGGCCTTCGAGCTGTTCTCGGGCATGCTCGACCGCATCCGTTCCGACGTGGTCCGTGTGCTGATGACCGTGCGGGTGCAGTCGCCCGAACAGGTCGAGCAGGCCGCCGAGGCCGAGCCTTCGCACATGCAGAACGTGCAGTACCACCACTCCGACTACGATGAGGCGCTGGCCAATGCCAACGCCGATGCGCCGGCCGCCGCGGCGCCCGCTCGCAACGTCGTGCCGAAGGTGGGCCGCAACGATCCGTGCCCGTGCGGCAGCGGCAAGAAGTACAAGCAGTGCCATGGTCAACTGACCTGACAGGAGAAGCCGCCATGCTGCACGCCGTGGGACGAACCGAGTTCGATCATGCCGTCATCATGGTGCGCGACCGCCTGCGGGAACTGGCGCCGCACTACGAGCGCCAGGGATTCCTGCTCAGCGAGACCTCGGTCCACAACCTGGGGTCCTGCAACCGGCTGATCGCGCTGGAAGGCACCTACATCGAGCTGCTGGGCTGGCCGCCCGGCGCGCCGCCCGCGCGCAAGGAAATCGCCGACTCGCCGTTCGGGCTCGAGGCCCTGGTATTCCGCACCTACGACGCCGAGGCCACCTATCAGCGGCTGCTGGCGGCGGGCTTCGCCGTCAATCCGGTCCAGGAGCTCACGCGCGCGGCCCAGGTCGATGGCGAAACCGTGCAGGCGCGGTTCCACACGGTGCGTTTCGCGCAGCAGCCGATTCCCGGCATCCGCATGTATTTCTGCCGGCATCTCACGCCGGAGTGCGTGTGGGTGCCGTCCCTGATGGACCATCCCAACGGCGCGCAGGCCATCCATCGCATCGATGCCCGCGCGGCGCAGGCCGAACAAGTGGCCAGGCGGTTGGCCCAGGTGGTGGACGTGCCGGCGGAACAGGCCGCTGGCGGCTGGGATCTGCAACTGGGCAATCTCAAGATGCACGTGGCGCGGGATGTTGCCGCCGTCACGCCGGCGTTGTCCACGCTGACGCTGGCCAACCGCAGCGGCGCGCATTACACGCTGGATACCGGCCTGTAAGTCAGGCGGCCTGCACCAGATGGTTCACGCCGCTGGCGATGTCCGCCTCGGCCACGCCGTAGATATGCAGGGATATCGCGACGTCGTCGCTGGCGTTGCCCAGGCGATGGATCTGTTGCAGGCCCGGTGACGCCGTCACGATGTCGCCTGCGTGACGTACCGCCTGGCCACAGGCCTGGGCCTGCCGGCTGGCGGGATCCCAACGGTAATGCGTTTCCGACAGATCGCCTTGCAGCACGCGGTACGTGCACCAGGTCTTGTGGCCATGCACGGGGCTGAACTGCCCGGGGCGCCAGATCAGATACGCGATGGTGAAACTGCCGTGCGGATCGGCATAGGCGACATGGCGCGCGTAGCGTTCAGGACAACCTTGGCGCAGGGCTTCGGGCAGGCCGGCCAGCGCCTCGACACCGGCATCCGCCACGCTGGCATTCAGCTCGCGCAGCAACGCCTGCGCGGCGTTGCGCTGGGCAGACTCGACCGAGGCGCACAGGGCTTGCAGCGCAGCAGGGGTGGCGGACAAGGACATGGAAGAGATCGAAGGCAAGAGGGGGGCGGGACGCCGCCGGGTGTCTTCCATGCTATGCCCCTCGGGCCGGAATGGCTTTGCGTAATCCGGGGCGATGTGGTCCGGGATTGGAAAAAATTTCCTCTCCTGGCCTGCTTCCGCGCTTTTGGCCCGCGGAACGTGTTTGAATCACGCCAGTTGCGTGCCGGCGGGCGCGGATCGGCACGGCATGGCGCGGCAGCGGCCGGTCAAGCGCCCGGTGGACGCGGATTCATGGAAAGGGCAAGATGACGCCCGCACGGACCGCAGTCATGCGGCAGGGCCGTCGCCGCCATTCCGCCGGCGCATTTCGGGCGTTGCCTATCAAGGAAAGAACTGTGGACCAGACGGATCTAAAAATACTCAGATTGCTGCAGAAGGACGCCACCTGCTCGGTCGCGGACATCGCCGAGCAAGTGAACCTCTCCGTCACGCCGTGCTGGCGCCGTATCCAGAAGCTGAAGGACGATGGCGTCATCGCCCGGCATACCGTGCTGCTCGATCCCAAGTCGCTGGGGCTGAACCTGACCGTGTTCGTCACGATCAAGACCAGCCAGCACAACGCCAAGTGGACGCAGAGCCTGGTCGGCGCCGTGACGTCCCTGCCCAACGTGGTCGAATTCCACCGCATGGCGGGGGACATCGACTACCTGCTCAAGGTCGTGGTCGAGGACATGGCTGCGTACGACCGTTTCTACCGGCGCCTGATCGAGACGGTGGACCTGCTGGACGTCAGCGCCAGCTTTTCGATGGAAGTCATCAAGAGCACCACCGAGTTGCCGCTGAACATCGCCTGAGCAGGCCTGCCGCCAGGAAAAATTTTCCCGATCGGCCGGGTCCGCCGCGCTTGTCTTGCGTCGGGTCCGCGCCACAGGGGCTCATCCCGCAATCTTTTTCTCCGTCGACAGGCGTAGCATTATCGACATTCTTTTCGGGTATGAGGTCCAGGCAGGATCATGTCGTCGGAAGTGGCAGCCGCACGCAGCGGCACAGCATGCGCGTCGTCGTCGGTCGAGGCGCTGCTGGCGGATTGGAACGGTATCGACGACATCTGGGTCTTCGGCTACGGATCGCTGATCTGGCGACCGGGTTTCGCCTGGCAGGAGCGGCGCCTGGCCACCGTGCGCGGCTATCACCGCTCCCTGTGCCTGTGGTCGCATGACCATCGAGGCTCCCCGGACGCGCCGGGCCTGGTCTTCGGCCTGGACCGTGGCGGTTGCTGCCGGGGCGTGGCCTTCCGCGTGGCGGCAGCCGACGTCATCGCCGTTTTCCATACGCTATGGCAGCGCGAAATGCCCAACGGCGCCTATGTGCCGCGCTGGCTGGCCTGTTCGACCGAGGCTGGCCAGGTGCGCGGGCTGGTGTTCCTGCTCAACCGCGGATGCAGCCACTATGCGGGCGAGATCAGCGAGGACCATCTGATGGCGTCGGTGCGCCGCGCCGTGGGGCAGTCGGGCGCCTGCCTGGATTACGTCATCGAAACCGAACGGGCGCTGCGCGCCTGCGGCATCGACGATGGACGGCTGGGTGAACTGGTGCGCAAGCTGGGTGGCGCGCTGCAGCCGGCGGCCGCCTGAGCCCGGTGCAATACCCCGCCCAGGCCTTGGCCGTCTGGGCTTTTAAACTGTCCAGCCTCTTGGGGGGCGGTTCAAATCGCAGGCGCCCTCTATATTTGCAGGCTTGGCCGGCCCCCGCGGCTTCTACAGCAGGAACACCGTCGCCAATCCCAGGAAGATGAAGAACCCCAGCGAATCGGTGGCGAAGGTGAGCAGCACCGATGAGCCGATGGCGGGGTCGCGGCCGAAGCGCGCGCGCAGCATGGGCACCAGCACGCCGATGCCGGCGCCCACCAGCATGTTGCAGATCATGGCCGCCATCATCACGAAGGCCACCGCGAACGAGCGCGAGATGATCCAGGCGAACAGCGCGGCCATCAGGCTGCCGCACAGGCCGACCATCAGGGTGATGGTCATTTCGCGCTTGACCAGCGGCCACAGGTTGCGGCCGGTGATGCGGCCCATGGCCAGGGCACGGATGATCATCGTCATGGTCTGGTTGCCCGAGTTGCCGCCGATGCCGGCGACGATGGACATCAGGAAGGCCAGCACCACGATGTGGCTGACGGTGTCCTCGAATTGCGAGGCCACGAACGAGGCCGTGGCCGCGGTACAGATGTTGAACAACAGCCAGGGCGCGCGGTTGCGCAGCGCGCTGAACATGGGGGCGAAGATGTCCTCTTCCTGCAGGCCGGCGCGCGACAGGGCCTGTTCCTGCGAGTCTTCGCGCATCACGTCCACGACGTCGGCGATGGTGACGCGGCCGATGAGGCGGCCCTGGTCGTCGATCACGGGGGCCGACACCAGGTCGTAGCGCTCGAAGGCGCCGGCGGCGTCCGCATCGGAGTCCAGCGGGTTCAGCGTGAGGAAATCGGTGTTCATCACGCCAAGCACTTCGGACTCGGGGTCGGTGACCAGCAGCACCGAGATCGGCAGCACGCCCTGCAGCTTGTCCTGGCGGTCGACCACGAAGATCTGGTCGGTATGGTCGGGCAGCTCGTGCAGGCGGCGCAGGTAGCGCAGCACGACTTCGAGCGTGACGTCTTCGCGCACCCGGACCATCTCGAAGTCCATGATGGCGCCGACGCTGTCCTCGGGGTAGCCCATGGCCTCGAGCAGTTGCGCGCGCTCTTCCTCGGTCAGGCCCTTCTGCACCTCGGCCACCACGTCGGGCGGCAGGTCGGGCGCCAGGTCGGCCAGCTCGTCGGCATCCATGTTGCCGGTGGCCTTGACCAGGTCCTGCCGGTCCATCGCCTCGATCAGCGATTCCCGGACCCAGTCCTCGACTTCGAGCAGCACGTCCGCGTCGTGCTCGGAGCTGACCAGGTTCCACACCAGCTGGCGTTCTTCCTTGGGCAGCGATTCGAGGATGAACGCGATGTCCGCAGGGTGCAGGTCATCGACCAGGGCCTTCAGTTCGGCGGTGTGCTGGCGATGCACCAGGTCTTCGACCAGCGTGGCCTTGGCGTCGCCTTGCTCCTGGCGATGCACCAGGTGCTCGACCAGCATCTGGCGGCGCAGGCATTCCTGCACCGCGGCCAGGGCGTGCTGGGCGTCCTCGGGGTCGAGCCGGCGAGGCGCGGCGGCCGGTTTCTGCGCGACGGTTTCGGTCATGCTGGTTGCTTCAGATCGTGGGCAGGGGGCGGCTGCGGCGGGCTTCGTCGGTGGCCACGTAGGTGAGGGTGGCCTCGGTCACCTTGACGACCTCGGCGTCCAGGCGCTGGCGTTCGGCGTAGACCTCGACCGACACGGTGATGGAAGTGGACCCGGTCTTCACGATGGAAGCGTAGAAACTGAGCAGGTCGCCGACGAAGACGGGCTGCTTGAACTGGAAGGCATTGACGGCCACGGTGGCGACCCGGCCGGCGGCGCGCCGCGCCGCGGGGATGGACCCGGCGATGTCGACCTGGGCCATGATCCAGCCACCGAAGACGTCGCCATGGATGTTGGCGTCGGCCGGCATGGGCATGACGCGTAGAACGGGATCACGGCCTTCCGGCAGCCGGATCAGGGAGTGTTTTGCGGGGGAGGTCATGCGGCCGGCTCCGGAGCGGGAACCGGTCGATTATGCAGGAAAAACGTGAACGCGGTGCGGCAGTGCACACCGCGTTTCTTACAGGATCTGTCGGTTTGCCGTCAGCTCGAAATGGGCGCCGTTCAGACCGCCATCTTGACGATGGCGTAGCCGCCGAACAGCAGCCAGGCATACAGCACCGCCCCCAGCGCCAGCACACGGGGGCCGGCCTTGCGGATCTGCGCGAAGCGGGTCTCGATGCCCAGCGCCGTCATGGCCATGGTCAGGGCGAACACGTCGAGCTTGCGGATCGCGGTGACGGCGTCGGGAGGCAGCACGTCCAGCGAGTTGACGATGGCCAGCACCAGGAAGCCCACGGCGAACCAGGGGATGGGCAGCTTGCCCTGGCGCTGACCGTCGGCCTCGCGGCCGGCGGCGCGGCTTCGCAGCCACAGGCCCAGCGCCAGCAGCACGGGCACCAGCAGCGCCACGCGGGTCATCTTCACGATGGTGGCGACTTCGGTGGTGGCCGGATCGATGTTGCTGGCGGCGCCCACGACCTGCGCGACTTCATGCACGGTGCCGCCGATGTAGATGCCCAGCGCCTGGGTGTCGAACTGCAGCCAGCCGGCGTGATAGAACACCGGGTACAGGAACATGGACAGGGTGCCGAACAGCACCACGGTGGCCACGGCCACGGCGCTTTTGTGCGGGGCGGCGCGCAGGGTGGGCTCGAAGGCCAGCACGGCGGCGGCGCCGCAGATGGCGCTGCCGGCCGAGGTCAGTATGGCGGTGTCGCGGTCCAGGCCCAGCAGCCGCTGGCCCACGAAGGCGCCGATCGCCAGCGTGCTCAGCACCACGGCCACCGACACGGCCAGGCCCGGCAGGCCGACGGCCATGATCTGCTGGATGCTGATGTTCAGGCCGTAGAACGCGACGGCGATGCGCAACAGGCGCCGCGCGGTGAAGTTCACGCCCACGCCCCACTCGGCGGGCATGGTGCCGCGCAGGAAGTTGCCGTACAACATGCCACAGACGATCCCGACGACCAGCGGCGAGAAGCCCAGGCTGCGGATGGCGGGCAGGCTGGCCAATTGCACGACGGCACCCGCCATCAACGCAACGAACAGCACGCCGTTGAGTTTGTCGCGCCAGGGGGTGGGAGTGGGGAGGGGGAGCGAGGCGTCCATGTGCTGGTTCTGCTTATATCCAAATTACTTATTGAAATATTAAAGTCCGCGCTATTATCTGAAAAATGGTTATTCCAGATAGCTAATATCTGAAATCCCGATATCGTCGCTTTCTGTCATTTCTGCCATGACGCCAGACCAGTTGCTTACCTTCGCCTGCGTGGCCGACACCGGCAACATCAGCCGCGCCGCCGGCCTGCTGCACCTGTCGCAGCCCGCCGTCTCGGGCCAGTTGCGCGCCCTGCAGGACTGGTTCGGCGAGCCGCTGTACCGCCGCCAGGGCCATGGCATCGCGCTGACGGCCGCCGGCGAGCGGCTGGCCGAACAGGCCCGGCTGCTGCGGCAGATCTACCTGCGGGCCCAGGCCGAGCGCGATGCCTGGCGGGGCCTGGATGCGGGCGTGCTGCGGCTGGGGGCGAGCACCACGCCCGCCAGCTATCTCTTGCCCGGACTGGTGGCGCGTTTTCACCAGCGCTTTCCCGCCGTGGGCCTGCACCTGTCCGACGGCAATACCCGGCAGATCGTCGAGCGCCTGCCCGAACTGGATCTGGCGTTCATCGAGGGCGACGTACCGGCGGGCCTGTCGGAAGGCACCGCCGTGCATGCATGGCGCGAGGACGAGGTGGTGGCCGTGGTGCGCGCGGATCACGCGTTGGCAAGGCAAGCCGCCGCCACGCTGCCCGACCTGGCCGCCTGGCCGCTGGTGATGCGCGAGCCCGGGTCCGGGGTGCGCCAGTTGGTGGAGCGGGCCTTCGCGGCCGCGGATCTCAATCCCGAGGCCGCGCTGGAGCTGGCCGGGGTCGAGGGCGTGAAGCAGGCCGTGCGCGCCGGCCTGGGCGTGGGTTTCGTATCGGCGATGTCGATGCGCCACGAAGACGGCTCGCTGGCCGTGGTGCGCGTGTCGCCGCGCGCGCTCACCCGTCGCCTGAGCATCCTGGTGCCGCACGCGGACACCGCCGCGCGCGCCGCCCGGCGGTTCCTGGACAGCTGCCTGGCGTTCGACGAGAAGGACGGTGGGGGGTGAGGGCGCCGCGTGTGCGGCCGCTCACCGCTCGCGCGCCAGCCAGCGCGTGGCCAGTTGCACCCAGTACGTGGCGCCCAGCGGCAGCACTTCGTCGTTGAAATCGTAGCTGCCGTTGTGCAGCATGCAGGGTCCCATGCCGTGGCCGATGGTGCGGTGCGAGCCGTCGCCGTTGCCGATCCACACGTAGCAGCCCGGCCGTTCCTGCAGCATGAAGGCGAAGTCTTCGGCGCCCATGGTGGGCGTGACGTGGTCGTTGACGTTCTCGGCGCCGACGATGTCGCGGATGACCTCGGCGCAGAATGCCGATTCCGCCGGATGGTTGATCGTCGGCGGATAGTTGCGGTCGAACTGGAATTCCATCGTGCAGTCGAGCGCGGCGCAGGTGTGCTGCGCGATCTCGCGCATGCGGCGTTCGATCAGGTCGAGCGTTTCGAGCGTGAAGGTGCGCACCGTGCCGCGCATCTCGGCCACGTCGGGCACCACGTTGTCGGCGCTGCCGGTGTGGATCTGCGTGATGCTGAGCACGGCCGCATCCTGCGGATCGCGGTTGCGCGTGATGATGGTCTGCAGCGATTGCGCCAGTTGCACCGCCGCCATCACCGGGTCGACGCCCAGGTGCGGCATGCCGCCATGCGCGCCCTTGCCGTGGATGACGATGCGGAACTCGTTGGACGAGGCCATGATGGGGCCGGACGTCAGGCCGAAGTGGCCGGCCGGCACGCCGGGCCAGTTGTGCATGCCGAACACGGCTTCCATCGGAAAGCGCTGGAACAGCCCGTCGTCGATCATGCGCTTGGCGCCGCCGCCGCCCTCTTCGGCAGGCTGGAAAATCACGTATACGGTGCCCGCGAAATCCCGGTATTGGGACAGGTATCGCGCGGCGCCCATCAGCATGGCGGTATGGCCGTCGTGGCCGCACGCGTGCATCTTGCCCGCGTGCCGGCTGGCGTGTTCGAAGGTATTGACCTCTTGCATGGGCAGCGCATCCATGTCGGCGCGCAGGCCCACCGTGCCCTGGCCGGGCTGGTTGCCGCGGATGATGCCCACCACGCCGGTGCCTCCCAGGCCGCGGTCGATCTCGATGCCCCATTCCTGCAATTTGGCCGCCACCAGGTCGGCCGTGCGGAACTCTTCGAATGACAGTTCGGGGTGGGCGTGGATGTCGCGGCGCAACATGGCGAGATCCCGTTGCCAGGTCACGATGGGGTCTAGCAGGTTCATGATGGACTCATGGAGTAGAAGGCCGACTCAAGGGTATCATCAATCAAAACCCTACAAGAACGGAGGCAAAACATCATGTTGTCACGTCCCTGGCTCGCCCATTACCCGGAAGGGGTTTCCGCGGAAGTTTCCCTGAAGGGCTACACCTCGCTCACCGATCTGTTGGACCAGGCCTGCCGGCGCCATGCCGACCGTATCGCCTGCACGTCGATGGGCAGCGACATCCGTTACGCAGAGATCGACGCGCACGCCCGCGCGTTCGCCGCCTGGCTGCAATCGCTGGGCCTGGGGCGTGGCGCGCGCATCGCGTTGATGATGCCCAACGTGCCGGCCTACCTCGTCGCCATGCTGGGCGCCTTGCGGGCCGGCATGGTGGTGGTCAACGTCAATCCCCTGTACAAGCCCGACGAACTGGGCCATCAGTTGCGCGACAGCGGCGCCGAAGTCATCGTGATCTTCGAGAACTTCGCGCACACGCTGCAGAACGTGCGCGACCGCGGTTCGCTGCGCCACGTGATCATTGCCGCGCCTGGCGACCTGCTGGGCGGCCTGAAGGCGCCGCTGATCAACTTCGCGGCGCGCTACGTCAAGCGGATGATTCCGGCGTGGCACATCGACGGGGCCATGCGCCTGCCGCAAGTGCTGGTGGAGGGCGCGCGCGAGACCTACACGCCCGTCACGCTCGGCATGAGCGACCTGGCGGTGCTGCAATACACGGGCGGCACCACCGGCACGCCCAAGGGCGCCATGCTGTCGCACGGCAACCTGGTCAGCAACGTGCTGCAGGTGCAGGAAGTGGCACGGCCCGCGCTGGGCGACCTGTCCGGCCCGCCGCTCACCATCATCAGCGCCCTGCCGCTGTATCACGTGTTCGCCATGATGGTCTGCGGGCTGTTCGGCATGCATGCCGGCATGCGCAACCTGCTGATCATCAATCCGCGCGACCAGCCCGCGCTGATCCAGGCCTGGCGCAAGGTGCCGGTCAACGTGTTTCCGGGCGTCAACACCCTGTTCAACGCGCTGGCCAACAACCCGGATTTCGCCACGCTCGATTTCTCGGGCCTGCGCCTGACGCTGGGCGGCGGCATGGCCGTGCAGCCTTCGGTGGCCGAGCGTTGGCTGAAGCTGACGGGGCGTCCGTTGATCGAGGGCTACGGCCTGTCCGAGACTTCGCCCGTGGCGACCGTCAACCGCACCGATGCCACCGAATACACCGGCTCGATCGGCTTGCCGCTGCCGTCCACCGACGTGGCCATCCTGGACGACGCGGGCG
The DNA here is from genome assembly GCF_900078705.1 of Bordetella ansorpii. Lineage (GTDB taxonomy): Bacteria > Pseudomonadota > Gammaproteobacteria > Burkholderiales > Burkholderiaceae_B > Bordetella > Bordetella ansorpii_A. Next base: position 835,508 of record NZ_FKIF01000001.1, on the reverse strand, counting down.
CGGAAGTGCCGCTGGGCGAGCGCGGCGAAGTCTGCATCCGCGGGCCGCAGGTCATGCTGGGCTATTGGCAGAGGCCCGAGGAAACGCGCGCGGTAATGACGCAGGACGGTTATTTCCGCACGGGCGACATCGGCATCATGGACAGCGCGGGCTACACCCGCATCGTCGACCGCAAGAAGGACATGATCTCGGTGTCGGGCTTCAAGGTCTATCCGAACGAGGTCGAGGCGGTGCTGTCGTCGCACCCCGGCGTGCTGGAGTGCGCGGTGGTCGGCATTCCGGACGGCCACTCGGGCGAATCCGTGAAGGCCTTCGTGGTGCGGCGCGACGCCTCGCTGACCGAAGAGGAATTGTTGCAGTGGTGCCAGGACAAGCTGACGGGCTACAAGCGCCCGCGCCATGTCGAGTTCCGCAACGAACTGCCCAAGACCAACGTGGGCAAGATCCTGCGGCGCGAATTGCGGCCTGAAGAGCCGAAGCAGGCCGCCGCGGCATGAGGGCCGGTCACGCGGATCGCCGCGGCTCGTCCGGCGGCGTCGGCGTGGCCCGGTTTCAGGCGGAGGCGGCAGGCGTGGCGTCCAGGTGCGGCGTGACCATGTCCTGCAGCGCCTGATGGATCTTGGGATTGCCGGCCACCAGGCGACCGCCCACGGGCCACGGGTCGCGCAGGTGCATGTCGGTGCAGGTGCCGCCCGCTTCGCGCAGGATGACGGTGCCCGCCGCCACGTCCCACGGGGCCAGGCCCATTTCCCAGTAGCCATCGTAGCGGCCGCAGGCAGTCCAGGCCAGGTCGAGCGCGGCCGCGCCCATGCGGCGCACGCCGCGCGTGTGGTTGATGGCGTCGTGCAGCATGGGCATGTACTGCCCGGCGAACGAGAAGTCGCGGAACGGGAAGCCGGTGGCCACCACCGCGTCGTCCAGCGTGGCCGTGCGCGAGCACGAGATGCGGCGGCCGTTCAGCCATGAGCCGATGCCGTATACCGCGGTGAAGAGTTCTTCGCGGCAGGGATCGTAGACCACGCCGATGACGGGCGTGTCCTGCGTGATGCCCTGGTCGCCCGGCAGCTTGAGCCGGGTGCCCGGATGCGCGACCAGCGCGATCGATACCGCGTAGTGCGGGATGCCATGCAGGAAATTGGTGGTGCCGTCCAGTGGATCGATGTACCAGGTGGCGGGGCCCGATGCCGCGCCGCCGGTCTCTTCGGCGACGATGCCGAAGCCGGGTGTGCGGGCCCTCAGCACCGCAAGGATGGCTTCCTCGGCCTCGCGGTCGGCTTGCGAGACCAGATCGTTGCGCGCCTTGCGATCGATGACCAGGTCGTCCCGATGGTGGGCATACGATTGCAGGAGCGCGGCGCCGGCATGCGCCGCGCTGACGGCGGTGTCGATGGCGGCGCTCAGGTCGATGGGCGTGGCGGCGGGGTGGGGGGCGGCGGTCTGCATGCCTTCGAGTGTAAGCCCGTGTCCGGCGCGTCGTGCCGGATGAGGGATAAATGCGCGCGGGGCCGTGGCGCCGCGCCAACGGCCCGCCGCTCCGTCATCATTCAGTCTTCTGTTAATTTGGCGGCCCGTTGCCGTTTCCACCCCGCCCATGTCCACCTTACCGACCCCTCTGCAACCCGCCGCGTTCGCGCTGGATCAGGACGGCAGGCTCTACAGCGCGCTGTATGGCGACGTGTATCACTCGCCCATCGAAGACGCGTTGGGCCAGGCGCACGAGGTGTTCCTGCGCGGCAACGGCCTGCCGGATCGCTGGCGGGGGCGCAGCCGCTTCACGGTGTGCGAAACCGGTTTCGGCATGGGGCTGAATTTCCTGGCGCTGTGGCAGGCCTGGCGCGACGATCCGCAACGGCCGTCCCGGCTGCACATGGTGTCCATCGAAGGCCATCCCTTCGAGCGCGAGGTGCTGCGGCAGGTCTTGCGCAGCCGTGCCCCGGCCGCCTTGCAGGCGTTGGCCGGGCAGTTGGCGGATCAGTGGCCCGCGCTGCTGCCCGGCCTGCACCGGCTGGAGTTCGAGGACGGGGCGGTCACGCTGACCTTGGGTTTCGGCCCCGCGGCGGTGATGGCGCCGCGCCTGGCGGCCCGCGTCGATGCCTACTTCCTGGACGGTTTCGCGCCGGATCGCAATCCGGAGATGTGGACGCCAGCGCTGTTCGCCAGCCTGGCGCGCCTGGCCGCGCCCGACGCCACGCTGGCCTCGTGGGCCAGCGCCGGGCACGTGCGCCGCGCGTTGGCGGATGCGGGGTTCGCCGTGCGGCGCGAGCCCGGCTACGGCGGCAAATGGCATCGCATCGAAGGCCGGCGCCTGCCGCAGGCGGGCGCCGGGCCGGCGCTGCCGGATGATGACGGCGCGCCGGTGCTGGTGATCGGCGCGGGGCTGGCCGGGGCGGGCGTGGCGCAGGCGCTGGCCTTGCGCGGCAGGCGGGTGACGGTGATCGATCCCGTCGGTGCGGGGGGCGGGCATGCCGGGCATCCGGCGGCCGCGCTGACGCCGGTGGTGGCCCGCGACGACAACCCGCGTGCGCGGCTGTCGCGCGCGGGCAGCCAGCGCGCGCTGCGGCGCTGGGCCGTTTACGGCGAGGCGGTGGCGCTGCGTTGCGGCACGCTGCAACTGGAGCGGGACGAGGGCCGCGCGGCCGCGTTGGCGCAGACGATCGCCGGCCTGGGCTTCCCCGACGACTGGGTGCGCACCGTGGACGCCGCCGAAGCGGCGCGCCTGGCGGGAATGCCGGTCGCGCGGGGAGGGGTTTTCTTTGGCGACGGCATGCTGGTGCGGCCACGGCCGCTGATCGGGGCGCTGCTGGCCACGGCCGGCATCGTGCGCGTGGCGGGGCAGGTCGATGCCTTGACGCGTTCGGCGCACGCCTGGCAGGCCAGGGCGGCGGACGGCCGACTGCTGGGCGAGGCGCCGCAGGTGGTGCTGGCCAATGCCGCCGGCACGCCGGCGCTGCTGCAGGCCCATGGCCTGCTGGAAGCACTGCCCCGCATGGCGCAGATGCATGCTCTGGCCGGCGAGGTCACCCTGTTGCCCGCGCCGGTGCTGGGCGGCGGGCCGCGCTGCGTGGTGGGGGGCGAGGGTTATCTGCTGCCCGCCATTGAAGGCTGGTGCGTGGCCGGCAGTACCTATGTGCACGGCGCCACCGAATCCCGGGTGGGCGAGGCGGGCCAGCGCGTCAACCTGGCCAAGGCAGCGGGGCTGCTGGCCGAAGGAGCAGCGATGTTGCAACCCCTTGCGCCGGGCGCCTTGCCGGGCTGGGCGGGCTGGCGCGCGGTCCTGCCGGGCCGGCTGCCGGCCGTGGGGGCGGTGCCGCGGGCACCCGGCCTGTGGGTGGCCACGGGCTATGCCTCGCGGGGATTGAGCTGGTCCGCGTTGGCCGGCGACCTGATCGCCGCGCAGTTGTGCGGCGAACCGCTGCCCCTGGAAAAAGACCTGATCAGCCAGGTGACACCGCGCTGAAATCGCCCGCAAGCCCAATGCTGGCGCGGCTTTGCGCCGGTCGAACAGGCACAGTGAGTGGTCGCTGCGGCGTGCGCGGCGCGCCCGGCGCAGGCCAAGTTCGGGGGCGCCTGGCAGGCCGAAAGGGGCCCGAGTTTATTTCAAACGACAAATCCGTCAAAATAGCGTCTTTTGATGCATTTTTGGCTTAAACCGCTAAGCCGGGGGATGCTCTGTGCCGCCGAAGTTCGACTTTGCCCATACCAATCCGCTCGATACGGTCGAGCTGTTGACGTCTCGTCCCAGCCGTATCGATTTCGACGTGGGCGATGGTCTGCACCTGGTGGTCGAGGCTCATGCGCCGGGGGTGTTTCGCCTGCGTTGTGGCGAGCCCGGCCAGCTTACCGATGAAAAGACCAGCGCCCGCGCGCGCGCCGTGGCCGAGATGCTGCTGGCCCGCCAGGAGGCCGTCAGCGAGGCCACGATCGCGCCCCGCGACAGCGCCGACGGCTGGCGCGTCTCGCTGGGCGACGTCGCCATCGAGGTGCTGACCGACCCGGTCCGTATCGTGCTCTACCGCGGCGAACAGCCCGTGCTGTCGTCCGAAGTCTCCGAACACACGCCCGCCTTTGGCCACAACGCCCTGGACGAGCCCGACCATGCCGCCTGGACGGTCGGTTTCGCGCTCGAGGGCGACGAGGGCGTCTATGGCTTGGGCGAAACCCCCGGAGACCTGAACCGCCGGGGCGAAGAGGTCGTATCCGACGATCCCGAGCACCGCGCCTTGCCGCTGGCCTGGAGCCCGCGTGGCTGGGGCATCTACGCCAACACCATGCGCCGCGTGCAGCACGCCCCGGGCGTGGCGCCGGCCGATGGCGCCTATGTGCTCACCATCGACGATTCCGTGCTCGATCTCTTCCTGTTCGCAGGAGAACCCGGCGAGATCCTGAATCAATACACCGCGCTGACCGGCCGTGCCGGCCAGCCCGTGCTGTGGGCCATGGGCGCCTGGCTGCAACAGGCCGCCGGCGAGATGCCCACGCAGACCGTGACGCTGGTCGAGCAGATGCGCCAGCACCAGATTCCGCTGGATGTCGTGTCGCTGGCGCAGCCGGCGGCCTGGGGTTTCCAGTCGGACAAGCCCGCGCTCGAATGGGACGCGCGCCGTTTCCCCGACGCCCGCCAGATGCTGGCCCTGTTCCACAAGCACAACGTGCACGTCAGCGGCACCGGTTTTCCCGGCGTGCCGAAGGCCAGCCCGCTGTTCGAGGAACTGGAAGACCGCGGCTGGCTGCTGAGCCGCGAGGACGGCAGCGCGCAGGTGTTCGACGGCGTGCCCGCCACGGGCGGCCAGCCGTTCGGCCTGCTCGATCTCACCTACCGCGACGCCTATAACCTCTGGGTCGAGCGCCATCGCCAACTGGTCGACGATGGCCTGGACGCGCCCGCCTGCGATGCGCAACTGGCCATTCCCGACGGCGTCAGCGCCCGCAATGGCGAGACCGGTCCGGCCCTGCGCACCATGTATCCCCTGCTGGTCCGCCGCGCGCTGTTCGACGCCGTGGCGGGCCACAAGGTGCCGCCCGAAGGGGTGGTGCCCAGCACCGACCTGTTCCCCGCCGCGCAGCGCCTGCCTTGGCAGGCGGGCCCGCGCGTCACCAATGACTGGGCCGGCCTGGAACACAGCCTGCGCACCGCGCTGTCCATCGGCGCCTGCGGCGTGCCGGTGCAGACCCACAACCTGGGCAACATCGACGCCCCGCTGGACGCGATGGATGCCGAGTTGTACGTGCGCTGGCTGGCGGCGTCGGTGTTCTCGGCCAACTTCACCTTCCAGGGAGTCGCCGGCCTGATGCCGTGGGCCTTCGGCGAAGAGACGCTGGGCCACGTGCGCACCTGGATGAACTGGCGCTATCGCCTGATCCCGTACGTGCTGGGCGCGGTCGAAGACTCGGTGCGCACCGGCCTGCCGGTGCAACGGTCGATGGCGTTGTCCTTCCCCAACGACAGCGATGCCCACGCCTGGGATACGCAATACCTGCTGGGCCCCGCCCTGCTGGTGGCGCCCATCACCCAGCCCGGCGGCGAGGCGCGCGTGTACCTGCCCAAGGGCGAGGCCTGGTGGGACCTGGCCACCGGCCACCGCTACGAAGGCGGCACCACCTGGACCATGACCTGCGCCCCGGACCAGTTCCCGGTGTTCGGCCGCGAAGGCCACATGCTCTGTCTGGGGCCGATGGCCCAGCACGCCGGCGAGTTCAACTCGGCCCGCATCCTCGACGAAGTCTGGATGTTCGGCATGCCGGTGCACAACCCGGTGGTCATGCGCAACAAGATCCGCGTCATGCAGATGCAGGGTTCCAGCTACATCAAGGGCCTGGAGGGGTTGCGCATCCTTCCTTCCGAAGGGCTCGAGGTCAAGCGCCGCGGCGCCGAGGTACGTATCTCCCGCGCACGTTGATCATTCGCTGGCCGGCTTCGGTGCCTTTGCCGAGGCCGGCCGGTCCCCCCCGGGCGGCCCGGCCTCCCGGCCTCCGCGCCGCCGCGGTGTCCCGTTCCCCAGGAAGTGCCGATGCCTGCGGCGTGCCGCCGTGCAAGCGGGCTTTTGCCGTGCAAACGGCCCCACGGCAAGACACCACACACCAGCACGCCTCGATTTCATATTTCCAAAAGTTATTAAAGACGGAATAAACAGTCGTTCTAAACAGAAGGACGGCGTTAGAGAATTCTCCGCCATGATTCATATCGAAAACTTGTACAAGACGTACGCCACGCCGCACGGCCGGTTCGAGGCGCTGAAAGGCATCGACCTGCGCATCGAGCAGGGCGAGGTCTTTGGCATCATCGGCCCCAGCGGGGCGGGCAAGAGTACGCTGGTCCAGTGCATCAACCTGCTGGAGCGTCCCGACCGGGGCCGCATCACGCTGGGCGGCCAGGTGTTGACGGGCCTGTCCGAATCGCAGTTGCGCGACCAGCGCCGCCGCATCGGCATGGTGTTCCAGGGCTTCAACCTGCTGTCGCGCCGCACGGTGTACGCCAACGTGGCCCTGCCGCTGGAGATCGCGGGCGTGCCGTCGTCGCAGATTCCGGCCAGGGTCGAGCGCCTGCTGGCGCTGGTGGGCCTGGAGCATCTGCGCGACCGTTATCCCAGCCAGATCAGCGGTGGGCAGAAGCAGCGCGTGGGCATTGCGCGCGCGCTGGCCAACGATCCGGACGTGCTGCTGAGCGACGAGGCCACCTCGGCGCTCGACCCGGAAACCACGCACAACATCCTGGCGCTGCTGCGCGACATCAACCGCAAGACCGGCGTCACCGTCGTGATGATCACGCACCAGATGGAAGTGGTGCGCGAGATCTGCGACCGCGTGGCCGTGCTGTCCGATGGTCACGTCATCGAAGTGGGCCGTACCCAGGACGTGTTCGCCTCGCCGCGCCACGACGTCACTCGCGGCATGGTCTCCGCCGCCACGGCCTCCGAGCTGACCGACGCCACGCTGGCCGCCTCGCGCCAGCGCATCGCCGACCGCGCCACCGCGCGTCCCGGCCAGGCCGTGCGCCTGTTGCGCCTGCAACTGACCGGCAACGGCGCCGATACCCTGCTGTCCGACCTGACGCGCGCCTATGGGCTGGCGCTGGGCCTGGTGCAGGCCCGCGTCGAAGACATCCAGGGCGTCGCGGTGGGCACGCTGTTCGTGTTTGCCGAAGGGGAGCCCGAATCCATGCAACGCGCGCTGTCCGATCTGGCCCGCCGCAATATCCAAGTCGAAGAAATCGCCACCGAGTCCGACGTGTCGGGCCTGCGTGCTACGGAGGTGGTTGAATGAGCCCGCAGAGCCGCCTCAAGGGCGAATTCCCCCTCGGGGGGACGGCGCGTAGCGCCAAAGGGGGCAACATGAGCCCGCAGAGCCGCCTCAAGGGCGAATTCCCCCTCGGGGGGACGGCGCGTAGCGCCAAGGGGGCAATATGAATCCGCAGAGCCGCCTCAAGGGCGAATTCCCCCTCGGGGGGACGGCGCGTAGCGCCAAGGGGGCAATATGAATCCGCAACTGATCGACCTGCTCATCACTTCCCTGCTCGAAACGCTGCTGATGGTGGGCGTATCCGGCGGCATCGCCGTGCTGGTGGGCGTGCCGCTGGGCGTCACGCTGATCGTCACCGCGCGCGGCGCCATGCTGCAGAACCTGGGCGTGAACGCCGTGCTGGGCCTCATCGTGAACGCCACGCGCTCGGTGCCGTTCGTCATCCTGATGGTGGCGATCATCCCGTTCACGCGCTGGGTGGCCCAGACCTCCATCGGCACCACCGCGGCCATCGTGCCCCTGTCGGTGGCGGCCATTCCGTTCATGGCGCGTATCGCCGAGAACGCCATGCGCGAAGTCGATCCCGGCCTGATCACCGCCGCGCGCGCCATGGGCGCCTCGCCCCTGCAGATCATCCGCAAGGTGCTGCTGCCCGAGGCGCTGCCCGGCCTGGTGGCCGGCGCCATCGTCACCCTGGTCAGCCTGATCGGCTATTCGGCCATGGCTGGCGCCATCGGCGGCGGCGGCCTGGGCGACCTGGGGATCCGCTACGGCTACCAGCGCTTCCTGCCCGAAGTGATGCTGGCCGTGGTGCTCGTGTTGATTGTCCTGGTCCAGGCCGTGCAGAGCCTGGGCGATTGGGTGGTGCGGCGCATGTCGCACCGTTGAAAGCTGCTCCTTTCTTCTTTTCCGTCCGGAATTTTTCCATCATGCGTATCTCGTTCATCAAGTCCCTGGCCGCCGTGGCCCTGGGTGTCGCCGCTTTCGCGCAGCCCGCGCTGGCGCAGGACAAGCCGATCAAGGTCGGCGTCACCGCGGGCCCGCACGCCCAGATCTTCGAAGTGGTCAAGCAAGAGGCCGCCAAGCAGGGCCTGAACGTGCAGATCATCGAGTTCAGCGACTACGTGCAGCCCAACATGGCGCTGGCCTCGGGCGACCTGGACATGAACAGCTACCAGCACCAGCCCTACCTGGACAACGCCAACGCCGACCGCGGCTTCAAGCTGGTCAGCATCGGCAAGACGGTGATCTACCCGATCGGCATCTACAGCAAGAAGATCAAGACCCTGGACGCGCTGCCGCAGGGCGCCAGGTTCGGCCTGCCCAACGACCCGACCAACGGGGGCCGCGCGCTGCTGCTGCTGCAGGCCAAGGGCCTGATCAAGGTGAGCCCGGCCGCCGGCCTGAAGGCCACCCCGATCGACGTGATCGAGAATCCCAAGAAGCTGCGCTTCATCGAACTGGATGCGGCCCAGTTGGCCCGTTCCCTGGCGGACACCGATGCGTCGGCGATCAACACCAACTTCGCCCTGGAGGGCGGCCTGGATCCCACCAAGGACGCCATCGCGACGGAATCGCCGGATTCGCCTTACGTCAACGTGCTGGTGGTGCAGGAGAAGAACAAGGACCGCGCCGACCTGCAGAAGCTGGTCAGCATCTATCACAGCCAGCCCGTCAAGGATTTCATCCAGAGCAAGTTCAAGGGCGCGGTGATCGCGGCCTGGTAACCTCGGCCCGCGGCTACCCGAGCCTGGTTGACGAATGCCATTGCGATGTGCCATAATCGCCGGCTTGCTGGGTCGATAGCTCAGTCGGTAGAGCAGCGGACTTTTAATCCGTTGGTCGCGAGTTCGAGTCTCGCTCGACCCACCAGTGAATGCAGGAAAAACGCCACGGCGCAAGCCGTGGCGTTTTTTTTCGGGCGCCGACGTTGCGAGCGGACCGGACGGCCCGCGGTACCCACCGAGGGCTTGCTTGCCCTCGGTGTGCCGCAGCGCTTTCGGGCGTCAGGACGCCTTGCCCGGCGCCCGGATCAGCCCGAGCATCGAAATCGTCAGGTCCCGCACGTTGTCCAGCGCGATCGCGGTCTCCTGGGCCAGGGCCTGCCTGGCCTGCGCGGCGGGGTCGTTGCCCGCCTTGGTCTGGTTGGCGTCCGCCCGCAACTTCTGGCTGAATGCGTCGAACAGCACCGAGATGTTCTCGGGGCTGCGGTCGCCCTTGCTGGGCGTCGACGCAATGGCCAGCGTGATGGCCACGGCGACGAGGGCGGCTTCCGATTTGGCGGCGGCGCTGCCGGGTGCGGTGGTGCTCATTTCCTGCTCCTTCCCGGGGTTCGGGGGGTGATGGACCGATAGATCCCGCAAGTGTACGGGGCGGCGCCCGCCCGTTCACGCCTGGTCACTTCAAGAACAATCGGTATCAGCGCGATTCCCCATGGTGGGTAATATCCTTGATGTGTCTTCAACCCACAGGAGCCGAACCATGGCCATCGAGAGAGCAAGCGACAAAGCGAAAGATCTGGTCGAAGAGGGCGCCGACGTGGCGGAATCCGCCATCGACCAAGTGGCGCAGTCGGCGCGCCGCGGCACGCGTGCCGCCCGGGACACGATCGAGGATGTGGTGGACCGCAATGGCGACGCCGTCGAGAACGCAGTGATCTGCGCCAAGGACTTCATCCGCGAGAACCCGTTCACCGCCGTGGCCGCGGCCGCTGCGGTGGCCTATCTGTGGGGCCGTATCCGCGGTTGATGCCGGCCGGGCAAGCCCGGCCGGCAGGTACGGAAAAAGGCGCCGCTGACCCCAGCGGCGCCTTTCGCGTATCAGCGGGGTCGATACGCAAAAGGCAGCGCGTCCGGGGCGGGCGTTGCTGCCGTCAGGCTCAGGCCGGCGCGCCCTGATCCCCCATCGCCGGATCGCTTACCGAATGCTCGCCTGTCTCGACCCGGCCGGCGAAGCGGCGCACGAACTGCGCGTCGCTGCTGCATTTGACCTGGAAGTCGTACCAGCGGCCGCTGTCGGCCAGCTCCCAGTGCAGGGATTCCTGCGCGCCGGCCGCCACGGTGACGGACCACGGGCCGTCTTCGCGGTAGGCCAGGGATGACACCGTGAACGTGCAGGGCTTGTCGCCCCCGTTCATCAGTTCGGCATAGACGTTGCCGTTGGCGATGTCGTAGCAGACGCGGATCTCGGGCATGGCGCCGCTGTCGGCGATGCGCGCGACGTCGCCCGTGAACTGGCGGTGGTAGCCGTTGGGGCCCAGCACCCACAGGTCGTAGCGGCCCAGGTTGTCCAGGCCGGCGTTCCAGGTGTCGTCCAGCGTCTTGCCGGCTTCCACCGTGTAGCGGCGCGGGATGCGGTCCAGGTGGTGGCGGTCGTAGACGTGGAACACGGCGGCCTGCGTGCCGGTGTTCGAGAACAGCAGTTGGACCTGGCCGTTGCTGTTGGCGCGCGCGCTGGTGTGCAGCTCGTAGGGCAGGGCGCGCGAGGGACGCGTGCCGCTGGCCTGGATGGGCATCTGCCGGTCGATGGGCAGCGGCACGGCGGGCAGGGCTGCCTGGGTGTCACGCAACTGGTCGGCATCGGCCCGCGTCATGCGGCCTGCCAGCGTCGGCAGCACTTCTTCGTTGGGTGTGGCGAAGTTGAAGGCGCTGGTCAGGTCGCCGCAGACGGCGCGGCGGAACGGGCTGATGTGCGGCGCCTTCACACCGAAGCGGGCTTCCAGGAAGCGCAGCACCGAGGTGTGGTCGAACACTTGCGAGTTGACCCAGCCGCCGCGGCTCCACGGCGAGATCACGTACATGGGCACGCGCGGGCCGGGGCCGAAGACGCGGCCGTCGGCGGCGGGCTGGCCCGAGCTGCCGGCGGGCGAGACCTGCGTGTAGTACTCGTACGCCATGTCGGCATCGGCCAGCGTGGTCCTGCCGGCCAGGGTGCCATCGGCATTGCGCGATGGCGGCGACGGCGAGGGCACGTGGTCGAAGAAGCCATCGTTCTCGTCGAAATTGACCAGCAGCACCGTCTTGCTCCAGACCTCGGGGTTGGCCGTGAGCGCGTCCAGGATTTCCTGCAGGAACCAACTGCCCTGCACGGGGCTGGACGGGCCGGGATGCTCGCAATAGATCGAGGGCGCGTTCACCCACGACACCTGCGGCAGATTGCCTTGCAGCACGTCGCGGCGGAAGGTGTCCAGGTACGTGTCGGGCGTGGTGCCCGGCAGCGTGTTGGCGATGCCCTTGTACAGCGGGTTGCCGGGATTGTCGGTGGCGGCGTCGTAGGCCTTGTACGGCAGCGCCTGGCCGCTGTTGGCGTAGGCTGAGTTCGGCGAGCCGCCGCTGGAGACAGGGAAGCCCGAGTCGATGTTGGCCTGGCGGAACTGGCGGAACGCGCCGAGCATGTTGTCGCCCCACTCGTCGGGCATGTTCTGGTAGCAGATCCAGTCGACGCCAGCGTCTTCCAGTTCCTCGGCGTAGGTCTTCCAGGTGTAGCCGCGTGCCGCGTCGGTGCCGCTGATCCAGTCCCACTCGTTGTTCACGTAGGCCACGTTCTGCGCCGTCGGACCGTTGGTGCCGGTCAGGTGGAACGAACGGTTGGCGTCGGTGCCCGTGTGCATCGAGCAGTGATAGGCATCACAGAGCGTGAAGGCGTTGGCCAGGGCGAACTGGAAGGGCACTTCCTGTTCCTTGTAGTAGCCCATGGCCTGGTCCTGCTTGTAGCGTGGCCATTGCGTCATCTGGCCGTTGTTCCAGGCCTGCTGGCTGTCGACCCAGGTGTGGTTCGTGCCGGCCACGCGCTGTGCGTTGTTGGCCGTGCTGTCCAGGTGATAGGGCGTCAGCAGTTCGCCGTTGGTGCGCGCCTGCTGCCACACCTTGCGGCCGTTGGGCATCGGGATGGTGAAGCGGTCGCCGAAACCGCGCACGCCCTTCAGCGTGCCGAAGTAGTGGTCGAACGAACGGTTCTCCTGCATCAGGATCACGACGTGTTCGACGTCCTTGATGGTGCCGGTCTTGTTGTTGGCGGGAATGGCCAACGCCTTTCGGATGCTGGGCGGGAAGGTCGCGAGGACGGCGGCGGCAAGGCCGGCGCCCGCGGTGTTCTGCAGAAATTGGCGGCGGGAAGTCATGATGTCTGTACGGATTCGGGGAGGCAGTTACGGCGCGCAGCGCAGTTCGGGCTCGGGCTTGGTGGGCGCGGGCTGTTCGGTGCCGGGATCGGCGGGCGTGGACGGCTCGTCGTCGCCGTCGCTGCCACCACAGGCAGTCAGGAGAGCGGCCGTGGCGAGGGCCGCGGCAAGGACGCGCACAGAGTTCGGTTTGGGCATGGGATAGGCTTGCTCGGAAGGGATACGTCGGGCCGGATGCGACACGGCAGCAGGCCGAGCAAGGCTAAGAAGAGCAGATGACAGCGGGGTGAAAGCTGGGTGGATTTAGCGCAACGAAATGCAATGGTTTCGATACGTAACGCAATAATCGTGTCACCCCGGCGTGCGGCATAGTGCAGGGACGCGCAGCCCAAAGCAGAAGGGGCCGCGTTTCCGGCGGCCCCTTCGTCATGCGGCGTGAACACGCCTGGCGATCACTTGCCGGTCAGCTTCGGCGGCAGGTCGCGGCCGTGATATTTCTTGTAGATGTCGTTCAGCGTGCCGTTCTGCAGGTTGGCCTTCACCCATTGGTCGGTCCATTCCTTCAGCTTGGGTTCGCCCTTGCTCAGCGCGATGCCCAGGTCGAAGTTGGTCTGTTCGAACTTCAGTTCGAACTTCTTGCCGGGCGCGCGCTTCTGCATTTCGGCCAGGTTGGACGGCGTGCTCGAGAACAGGTTGATCTGGCCCGTGACCATCGACGTGATCAGCGTGGCGTCGTCCTCGTAGCGCACCATTTCCACGCCCTTGGCGTTCTGGGTGGTCAGCGAGTCGTTGACGGTGGCGCGGGTCACCCCGATGCGCTTGCCCGCCAGGTCTTCGTAGCCTTTCACTTTCACGTCCGCCACGCCGCCCACGATGATGGAGATCACCGCGTACGGCACCGAGAAGTCGATCACCTGCTGGCGTTCCGGCGTGATGGACAAGTCGGCGATGACCACGTCGGCGCGCTTGGCCTGCAGCGTGGGCACACGCGCCGCGTTGGTTACCGGCACGATCTCAAGCTGCACGCCCAGATCCTTGGCGAACAGCTTGGCGGTGTCCACGTCCGAGCCGGCGGGCTGCAGATTGGCGTCGGTATAGCTGAACAGCGGCGTGCCCATCGCAATGGCCACGCGGATCTTGCCGGCCTTCTTGATGTCGTCGAGCTGGTCCGCCATGGCGGTGTGGGCCAGGCCGCTCATCAGCAGGGCGGCGGTGCAGGCGCGCACCAGCAGTCGGGTGGGGGTCATGGTTGTCTCCGTGTACTTGTCGTTGGGGGAAAGAGCGCGGCCGCGTTCAGAGGCCGTTATCGAGAAAGGCGCGCAGTTCGGGCGTGCGCGGCGCGTCGAGCATCTCGCCCGGCCCGACCTCCCACACCTTGCCCTGGTGCATGTAGATGATCTGGTCGGCCACGCGGCGGGCGAAGGCCATTTCGTGCGTGACCAGCAGCATGGTCATGCCGTCCGAGGCCAGATCCTCCATCACGCGCAGCACTTCGCCCGTCAGTTGCGGGTCCAGCGCGGAGGTGACTTCGTCGAACAGCATCACCTTGGGCGACATGGCCAGCGAGCGCGCGATGGCCACCCGCTGCTGCTGGCCGCCCGACAACTGTTCCGGATAGCTGGCGGCCTTCTCGCCCAGGCCCACCTGGGCCAGCACCTTGCGCGCGATCTCGTCGGCGTCGCCGCGCTTCATGCCCTTGACGTGGCGCAGCGCCAGCGTGATGTTCTCGCGCACGGTCAGGTGCGGGAACAGGTTGTAGCTCTGGAACACGATGCCGACTTCGCGGCGCAACTGGTGCAGGTCGATGTCCGGGTCTTCGACGCGGATGCCGCAGACCTCTATCGAGCCTTCATCGATGGTCTCCAGCCGGTCGATGCAGCGCAGCGCGGTGCTCTTGCCCGAGCCGCTGGCGCCGATGATGGCGACCATCTTGCCCTTCTCGACCTCGAACGACACGCCCTTCAACACGGGGTTGTCGCCGAAGCGCTTATGGATCGCGTTGACCTTAACGATTGCCGACATTGAGCCTGTCCTCCAGGGCGGCGCTCCAGCGAGACAGCGGGTAGCACAGCAGGAAATAGAACACCCCGACCAGCGTGAAAATCAGGAAGGGCTGGAAAATGGAGTTGTTGATGATCTGGCCCGCGCGGGTCAGCTCGACGAAACCGATCACCGACGCCAGCGAGGTCATCTTGATGACCTGCACCAGGAAGCCGATGGTCGGCGGCAGCGACAGCCGCACGGCCTGCGGAATGATGACCAGCCGCAGCGTCTGCCAACGCGTGAACGACAGGCACTCGGCGGCCTCCCACTGCGGGCGCGGCATGGCCTCGACGCAGCCGCGCCAGATGTCGGCCAGGTAGGCGCTGGTGTAGATCATCAGCGCCAGCGCGGCCGCCACCAGCGCGGGCAGGGCCAGGCCATAGAACGACAGGCCGAAATACACGATGAACAGCAGGATCAGCAGCGGGATGCCCTGTATCAGTTCGATGAAGACCTGCGCCGGCATCCGCAGCCAGCGGCGCGGCGAGATGCGCGCCAGCATCAGCAGGAAACCGCCGGCGCCGCCCAGCGCGAAGGCCAGGGCGGACAACACCAGCGTCCAGCCGATCGACTGCACGAGATACCAGAGATAGGTCCAGGTGAAATCGCCCGTCATGTCGCGCTCCCCCCGGTCGAGGCGCGGGCCACCGGCGGGCGGCCCGCCAGGGCGTTGCGCCGGGCCGCCTTGGCCGATTGCGCGGCGGCGCGGCGCACCGTGCGGCGCCGCTTGAACGCGTACTCGCCCACGGCCCAGGCCAGCGCCTTGATCAGCAGCGACATCGCCACGTACAGCGCCGCCACCACCAGATACGTCTCCAGCGAGCGGAAGGTGTCCGACTGCACCGTGTTGGCCACGGCCGTCAGTTCCTCGGCGGAGATCTGCGAGGCCATCGCGGAGGCCTGCATCATCAGCAGGAACTGCGTGGTCAGGGCCGGATAGACTTTCTCGATGGAGGGTTGCAGCATGACATGCCAGGCAATGCGCCACTTGGACAGCCCCAGGCATTCGGCGGCTTCGATCTGGCCGCGCGGCACGGCTTCCAGGCCGGCGCGGATGATCTCGGCGGCATAGGCGGCGATGTTGATGCTCATCGCCAGCACGGCCGCGGCGAAGGTCGGCATGTGCACGCCCAGGCTGGCCAGGCCGAAATAGAACAGGAAGATCTGCACCAGGAACGGCGTGTTGCGCACCGCCTCGATGTAGGCAGTGCAGGCGCGCGACAGCCAGCGGCGCGGGCTGCGCTTGGCGAAGGCCACCAGCGTGCCGGCGGACACGCCCAGCAGCACGGCCAGCGCGGTCATCTTCAGCGTCAGCCACGCGCCGTTCAGGAATACCGGCCAGTACGGCGCCAGCGGGGCGAAGTTCAGGGAAAAGGACATGACGGGCTCTTGGTGAGCAGCCGTGGCGGCGCGCCACGGCCCGGACGGCAACGGCGTGCCGGCTTATTGCGGGTCGAACGGCCCGGTGACCGTGAACTTGCCGCCCTGCAGCGTCACCGCGGGATCGTCCGGCGCGAGCGCGGGTTGCGCGTCGATCTTGTCGCGGAAGACCTCGGAGGTGTCCTGCGGCGCGTAGCCCAGCCTGGCCGCATGGCGGTTGTCCCACCACACCTTCTTGTTGGCCGACATGCCGTAGACCACGGTGTGGCCGACCTCCGGCGTGAACAGGCAGCCGTGAAGCAGCGCGTCGAAATCGTCCAGGCTGATCCAGCTTGCCATCATGCGGCGATCGACGGGTTCGGGAAACAGCGAGCCGATGCGGATGCTGACGGTCTCGATGCCGTAGCGGTCGAAGTACAGCTGGGCCATGTCCTCGCCGAACGACTTGGACACGCCGTAATAGCCGTCGGGGCGGCGCCGCGCGTGGGTGTCGATCACCTCGTCCTGGCGATAGAAACCCGTGACGTGATTGGAGCTGGCGAACACGATGCGCTGGACACCGTGGCGGCGCGCGGCTTCGTACAGATTGAAGACGCCCTTGATGTTGGCTTCGAGGATTTCCTCGAACGGGCGTTCGACCGAGACGCCCCCGAGATGCACGACGGCATCGCAGTCCTGGACCAGCGCGTCGAACGCGGCGCGGTCGGAGATGTCGCAGGGCAGGGCTTCCTCGTGCGGGCCGAGCGGCTCGGCCTGTGCCTGCAACGCGGCGGGCAGGTCGGACAACCGCACGTGGCGGGCATAGGCGGCCAGGCGTGGCCTGATCGCGCGGCCCACGCCGCCGGCGGCGCCGGTCAGCAGCAGGCGGTTGAACCTCGGGATACTGCTCATGGCATTGTCTCCAGTCGCGCGCGCTGCTTTTTACCGCACTCAGGGGTAATGAGTACGGGCGCGGGCTGCTTTTTTCTTGTACGTCATCGTACAAGTCTGTGAATTCTATGCCTGCCTGATTGCCCCGTGCGAGTCGGTATATTCCCGAATAAGGGGAATTCGATGTTTCGTGCCCGGGCTGCCCGGCCACGGGCGGGCTTGTCCGATGAGGCTGGGCTCACACGTCGGCGCGGGCAGCGAGATCAGTTCGCGCCCCTTCAAGCCCTCCTTGGGGCTGCAGGCCGACCGCGGCACGTCAAGCCGCAATAAGCGCGCTGCCGCATGACGCCGCCCTGGCATGAACAGGATCAGCCCGCCGCCTGCAGCCTGCGCCAGCGCGTGGCGCGGGCCACCACGCGCTTCGTGTCGGATTTGCGCAGAAAGACGAACTTGTGCCGCGAGCCGTCGTCGATGCGGTGATGCGGACAGTCCACCCCCTCGATGGGCGGCGTGAACTCTTCCAGCAACCGGTAGCCTGCCACGCGCTCCGCGCGGAATGGCAGGCGATCCGGGCGGTCGTTGTAGCCCAACACCAGCACGCCGCCCGGCGCCAGGACCGCGTGGCAGGCCCGCATCATGCGGTCGAAATCGTTCGCGCGGTTCAAGCCATAGCCGATCAGGCCATTGGCGACGATCACGTCGAAACTGCCAGGGGCGTAGTGGCGAGCCAATTGTGTGGCGCAACCGACCACGTGCCGGCCGGGCTGTCCATACACGGCATGCTCGGGCTTGATGTCGATGGAATGAAACCCCGGCCCCAGCGCGCGGTGGTAGTGCCAGTTGTAGCGGTCCAGGCCGATGAACAGGCAGCGCCCGCCGGTTCGGCCCGCCGCCAGATGGCGCGCCAGGAATCCGAAGATCTGGTTTTCCAGGAAGGTGCGATTGGGCGCTTCCAGGCGGAACTCCACCTTGCAGCGCTCGGCCAAGCGGGGAGAGAGACGGAACAGCCAGCGTTTTGCCTTGCCGGCCAGTCTGGCGGAAAGTCGGTCCATGATTTCGCGGGGTTCTTTCTCGTTGGACTGAGGCAAGCGCGCTTTCGATGAAAGCGGCCCGAAATATTCAGTCCAATGTAAGAAAATGGCTCCCGCGATGCTGTCACCTGATGCCCCAATGGGTTACGGCATCTGTCCGTACCCCCGGATGATGACGGGCTCAGTTCTTGGGTCCGGACTTCTTTTTCAGGAAAGCCGGCGTGTCGTCCCGGGGTTTGAACAGGCGTGGAGAATCATCCGTGCCTGGGTTGGGGTTGCCGTCGAACTGCGTCGCCTTCTCCTCGGGGCTGTCCATCGACGGCCGGGGCTCGTCGGGCCCGATGGACCGGTCGTCCTGGGCATCAGGCTGGCCGGGATTCTCCTTGTCCGGAGCCTGGTGCGTTCTTGCCGAGGCATCTTGGGTGGGTGGCTGTCGTTGCGGATCTGTCATGAGGGCCTCCTGAAAGGCGGTAAGCGTGCGCCTGCCATGCAGCATGGGGCATGCCCGGCAGGCGCTTGTCCGCGGTCCGGCCACTGAACCGTCAGTAAGTCGTGCAGCGCGTTTCCTTGCCCTTCTGCTTGCAGGTGGTGTGCTTGGGGGCGGCGGCGCTGGCCGCCGCGCGTTCGGCGGCCAACTGCGCGGCTTCCGCGGCACGGGCCGCCCGATACTGGGCATTGACGATCTCCTGCTGCTGCAGCAGGGCGGTGCGTTCCTGCGCATAGTCCGCGACCAACTGCTGCTGGCCCTGGTTGAACTGTCCGAAGGTGAGCTTGCCTGCCCACAGCGTCGACACCAGGCTGCGCAGCCGCTGGCCGTAGTTGACGTAGGCGGCATGCGTGACCGGCCTGTCCAGCGCTTCGATCGCGGCTTGCTGCACATGGCAATCCGCCAGCAGGGTGTCCATCACTTCCAGGGCCTTCTTCTGCCTGGCGGTGGGCCGGGCCGTGTCGCCGAGTTGCCGCAGGCTGGGCTCTTGCGGCGGCGCGGGGATCTTCGTGCGCAACGCTTCTGTCTTGGGATCGGCATAGGGAAGGGCGCAGGCTGCTTGCGCATTGCTGATCTGCTGCCGCTTCTGCTCGTACAGCGCCTGACGGGCGGCGGCCTCCGCCGCCGCAGCGGCTTCCCGTTCCGCCACATAGCGCTCGTAGGCGGCGCAGCCGGATAGCGACAAACACAGCGACAGGCTGGCCATGGTAAGGATCGGTCTCATGCTTTTTGCCTTTCTTGTCTGGAAACCTGCTAGGGGCCGGTATCGGGTCGATGTCGCGGGGCGTGTGCCCCGTGCAGAGCCACTCTATTCAGGTGCCCGTCGGGTAGCCATAACGGATCCATTACGGGCGGCGGGCAGGCATTTCCATGCGTTACAAATCCGCGAAGGCGCGGTCAAAGCCCAGGCGATCCGCTTCGCTGCCGGGTCAGGTCGAGGCATCGGTCGCCCGGACGTCGTACCATTCGGGCAGCCCACCGTCCCTTTTTGTTCAGATACGCCCGATCCATGTCGTCCGCTTCCGACCCCAACGCCTTGTACCGAACCGCCACCGCCTGGGTGGCCCGCCGCAAATCCAAGGTTTGGAGCGAGTCGGACCAGCGTGAGTTGGACGCCTGGCTGCAGGCCGATCCCAGCCATGCGCAGGCCTATCGGCGCATGCAGGCCGCGCAGGGGGGGCCGGGCGATGCGCCCGCTGCCCAGACCGGCGCCGGCCTGCCCGGCGGGCAGGGCAAGCCCGCGCAGCGCAAAGCCAGCGCTTGGGGCTGGAAATGGTGGCTGGCTTCCGCCGTGGGCCTGGCGCTGGCCGTGGCCTTGACCGTCAGTTTCGTGCTGCGGGAAAGCACGCCCCAGTTCCGGGAACGTGTGAAGGTCGAGGGCGGCCAGGCGCGCGACTGGAAACTGCCCGGCGGATCGGTGGTCGTGCTCGACAGCGGCACCGAGGCCGCCGCCGCCTATTTCTCGCGCCGCCGCGAAGTGACCATGTCCAATGGCCGGGCGCTGTACCGCGCGGCCTACATGGCGCGCACGTCGTTCATCGTGCACGTGGGCGCCGAGGACATCCTCGTGGACGGCGGCCGCGTGCCGGTGCCCGACGTGGTGTTCGAGGTGGCGTCGACGCCGCAATCGCTGCAAGTGCGCGTGGCCGCGGGCAAGGTCAAGGTTCGTTCCGTGGCCGCCGGCGCGCGCGAGGAACTCGAGGTCGAGGGCGGCCAGGCGATCGTCATCGACCGGACCCGGCGCAGCTACGAGATCGTGAAAGTCGCGCCCGATGCCGTGGGCGGCTGGGCGCGATAGCTCCGCAGCCGTGCTAGGCGCGGCACAGGGCGGTCGCCTCGATCTCGACCAGCATGCCGTCCAGCGCCAGGCGCGGCACGGGAATCAGCGTGCAGGCCGGCGTCGGCCGCGTGCCCCAACGGGCGCGCAAGGCCGCGCTCCAGACCCGCAGGCGGGCCTCGCTGTGGTCCACCACCAGCACCGTCAGCTTGGCCACGTCGGCCAGCGCGGCATCCGCCGCGCCCAGCGCAATCACCACGTTGTCCAGGGCTTGCCTCACCTGCCCGCCGAAGTCGGGGTCGAGCTGGCCTTTGTCGTTTTCGCCGCCCTGGCCGGACACGTAGACCAGTCTCGACGGCATGGCCGTGGCCACGACGTGGCTGTAGCCGTTGGGGGCGGGATCGTACAGCCCGGTCGGATTGATGAAGCGCAGGTGCGGCGCGCCGCCGGGCAAGCTGTGGGAATTCATGGTGGGACTCCGGTCAAGGGGCCGCCAGTATCGAAGTTCAAGTCCGCTTGAGGTCAAGCGCTTGTTGGTTCCGGCGCTTGCTGGTGCGGGTTTGTTCGGACCTACGCTGCCTTGGGCTGGTTCGGATGCGCGGGGCCATCCGGATCGTTCTCGGCCGGCGGGCGTGGCGGCAACGCGGCCAGGCCCAGCGACAGGCGCAGCCGCTGGCAGTCGGGATTGACGCTGCCGTCGGGTTCCCAGGTCTCGAACTCGCGGCAGGGCGAGGGGCGCAACGGATAGATGTCGCAGTGGATGCCGGGCTTGCCGAGTTCGCCACGCAGGGCGACGCAACGGCCATTGCCCATTTCGGTGCCGCGCATGCAGGCGCGCAGGGGACCGATCTGCACGGCCATGTCTTCGGGGACCGTGCCGCCGGTTTCGCCGGCCATTTCGCCGCTGTAGAACGACACCCGGAAGTGGGAGCAGCATGCGCCGCAGTCCAGGCAGGGATTGGCGGGGATCGGCGTGGCGCCGGACGCATCGTGTGCGAACGGTAGGGACGTGCTGGACATGGGGGGAGCGGGCAGGGCCGGCCATGGAAAATCCCGGCTGCTGCCGGGGTCGATTCATAGTAGCAGGAAGGTCTCGCGGCGGGTGCGCGGGCCGTGCTGCGCTGCGGTAGCATCGTGGTCTTTTCGCCGCGCTGGCGGCGCGGAATTTATCGAGGAGGGATGAGGATGGGAGTGCGTACCGATTTCGCCGATGGGCTGGCGCGTTGCGGCTGGCTGGATCCCTCGCCGGGCTACATGGCCTATCACGACAAGGAATGGGGCATGCCGGTCGGCCAGGACCAGGCGCTATTCGAGCAACTGTGCCTGGAGGGCTTCCAGTCGGGCCTGAGCTGGCGCACCATCCTGAACAAGCGCGAGGGTTTTCGGGCGGGCTTCGACCATTTCGAGATCGACCGCGTCGCGCGCTTCGACGCGGCGCGCGTCGAGGCCCTGGTGCGGGATGCCGGCATCGTGCGGCACCGGGGCAAGATCGAGTCCGTCATCAACAATGCCAGGCGCGCCCAGGCGCTGCGCGACGAAGCCGGATCGCTGGCCGCCTTCTTCTGGCGCTACGAGGCGCCGGCCAAGCCCGAGGGGGCGCCACTGGTCGTGCAGGCGTCCACCGCGGAATCGACGGCCTTGTCCAAAGCCTTGAAGAAGCGGGGATGGTCGTTCGTCGGCCCCACGACCGTCTACGCCTTCATGCAGTCCGTGGGCATGGTCAACGATCATGATCCGGCCTGCCATCATCACGGGCCGTGCGAGCATGCGCGCCGCGCGTTCAAGCGGCCCGCCTGAGTGTCTTTTTGATTCAGCCACGCCCGGACACGAGAGCGTGCCCGGTTCTTGCGTTTTGTATCCATTGCGCGCAATGGGGTTCCGCCTGGCGGCCAGCGGCGTTACGCTGGCATGAAAGCAGGGCCGGATGATCCGCCATCCGGCCAAAGGACGGGGGCGGCATGACACGCAGAAAGAAGGTTCTCCTGGGCGTCCTGGCGACCCTCGCCGTGGTGGTGGCCGCGTTCGTCATCATCGTGGCGACGCTGGACTGGAACCGCTTCAAGCCCACCATCAACGCCAAGGTCTCCGAAGCCATCGGCCGTCCGTTCGCCATCAACGGCGACCTGTCCGTCGCCTGGCGCCGCGAACCCGATGAAACCGGCTGGCGCCGCTGGGTGCCCTGGCCGCGCGTCACCGCCAACGACCTGACGGTCGGCAACACCGAGTGGGCGCGCAAGCCCGTCATGGCCAATCTGCAGCGCGTGGAGTTCAGCCTGTCCCCCGTGCCGCTGATCGCGCATCAGGTGGTGATACGGCACGTGCAACTGACCGGCCCGGCCGCCGACCTGCAGCGCCTGGAGGATGGCCGCGCCAACTGGGTCTTCACGATGCCCGAGACGGGCGAGCCGTCGCCGTGGTCCATCGATGTGGACCAGATCGGGTTCGACAAGGGTGTCATCGGGTACGCCGATGCCAAGCTGAAGGCCGACGTCACGGTGCAGATCGATCCGCTGGGCAAGCCGATTCCGTTCGCGGAACTGGCGGGCAAGGGGCCCGATGGCAAGGGCGAACCGAACAAGGAAGGGGCTTCGAAGGCCGGAGCGGATGAATCCGGGCAGGCCAAGGCCGAGCCTTCCACGTCCTCGGAGAGTCGGAAGGCCGTTCAGGCCAAGTCCGACCGACAGGCATCGGGCGAGGCTGCTGGCGGTGATCAGGAAAATGACGAGACCGCCGACGGCACGCCCGACGATGCCAACGCCAAGTCGCTGGAACAGGCCCAGCGCGCCGGCGAGGTTCCGCGCCGACCGCCGCGCGACTATGTCTTCGCCTGGCAGGTCGAGGGCCAGTACAAGGATCTGCCCGTGAAGGGCGAGGGCAAGGTGGGCGGCCTGCTGGCGTTGCGCAATGCCGACGAGCCGTTCCCCGTGCAGGCCGACGTGTCGGTGGGCCGGACCCGCGCCTCGGCCGTGGGCACGTTGACCGACCCGCTGCACCTGGGCGCGCTGAACCTGCGGATGTCGCTGTCGGGTTCTTCCATGGCGAACCTGTATCCGCTGGTGGGCATCACGCTGCCCGACACGCCGCCGTACGCCACCAAGGGCCGCCTGATCGCCAGCCTGCAGAATCCCGCCGGTCCGGTTTTCGAGTATCGGCACTTCGACGGCACCGTCGGCAAGAGCGACCTGAGCGGCACGCTGCGCTTCACCATGCAGGCGCCGCGCCCGAAACTGGTGGGCAGGCTGCGGTCCGACCAATTGCGCATGGACGACCTGGGACCGCTGATCGGCGTCAAGCCCGATACGGGTGGCGCCAAGACCGCCGAGGCCGGCACCGAGAAGGTCGCGGACAAGCCCGCCTCGGGCAAGGTGCTGCCCACCCAGGAATTCCGTACCGAGCGTTGGCGCGACATGGATGCCGACGTGCATTTCGCCGGCAAGCGCATCATCCATGGCAGCAAGCTGCCCCTGTCCGACCTGTATACCCACGTGGTGATGGACGAAGGCAGGCTGCTGATGGATCCGATCCGCTTCGGCATCGCCGGCGGCGGCATCGGCGGCACCGTGCAACTGGACGGTTCGCAGACGCCGATGCAGGGCCGCGTGAAGCTGCGCGCCCGCAGCCTGAAACTCAAGCAGTTGTTCCCCTCGGTCGAGTCCATGCAGACGGCCCTGGGCCAGATGAACGGCGAGGTGTCGCTGGCCGGCCGCGGCAATTCCGTGGCGGCGCTGCTGGCGACCGGCGACGGCGAGGTGCGCATGCTGGTCAGCGACGGCGTCGTCAGCCGCAGCCTGATGGAAATCGCCGGATTGAACGTGGGCAACTACGTGGTCAGCAAGCTGTTCGGCGACGACGAGGTGCACATCAACTGCACGGCGGCGGACATGGGCATCCAGGATGGACTGATGAAGACGCGGGCGTTCGTCATCGATACCGACAATGCGGTGGTGACCATCGACGGCACGGTGAACTTCAAGAAAGAGGCGCTGGACCTGGATATCTCGCCCGAGAGCAAGGGATTCCGGATCTTCTCGCTGCGTTCGCCGTTGTATGTGCGCGGGACGTTCGGCAATCCGCAGGCGGGGGTGCATACCGGGCCGCTGCTGGCGCGCGGAGCGGGGATGGTGGCGCTCGGTGTGGTGCTGACGCCGGCGGCCGGGTTGCTGGCGCTGGTGGCGCCCAGTGCGGACGAGCCGGATAGCCAGTGCGCGGCGTTGTTGCAGGAGGCGCGCAAGCCGACGAAGGCGCCCCCGCACGTGCCGGCTCGCCGCCGGTGAGGCGCAGGCCGGGGAAGAGCGGGCGCGGCAAGGAGCCAGTTCGCACGCTCTTGGGGTCTGTGGCACAAAGATGACGGCTTGTTTGGACAAATCCCAAAAAGCATGTATAATCTCGCTTCTTGACTGATCGCACGCATTTGAAAGTGTGACGCAGCAATGGGTTGTTAGCTCAGTTGGTAGAGCAGCGGACTCTTAATCCGTAGGTCGAGTGTTCGAGCCACTCACAACCCACCAGAATTCTCTAGTAGTATCAAACGCTTATAGCCCACCGGAAACGGTGGGCTTTTTGCTTTCTGGGAATTTTGACCGTACTTCTCACGCACCACCGACGTGTTGCCACGGCTGACCCAGCACCAGCGCCGGCCACTGCTCGCCGTCGACCGCGACGTGGGCGTCGCGCAAGGCATCTGCCCATACGAACTTGCCACGCTTCAGCCGCCGCGCGGCCAGTCAGTCACACGCCGATCCCGTCGTGTACCAGCACCTTCATGCGGTTGGCGCGCCGGTTTGCAAAGCAATAGGCATGGTGCGGCCGTGCGACGCCTAACACCGCCACCACCCGTGCGAGCCCCGCCTCGGTGCTGCCACGCATGTCCAGCGGCTCGGTGGGCAGCCAGATCGCATCGACACGGATCACCGCAGGCGCCGCTTCAGCGGAAACGTCAGTAGCGCTTATCTGGCCGGCAACATCCGGCGCAACGCGGCGAAGAACAGGTCGGACTGCATCCGTTCTCCCTTGATCTGTGCTGCCGTGCGCCGCGCCAGCGCCATGTCGGCGATGGGCCGCAGCGCACTGCCGGCGGAAGCCGCCAGGACTTGCTGCCGCGCCGCGCGTTCCAGGAAATAGAGGTCGTCGTAGGCATGAGCCAACGACTCGCCGGCAACGATCACACCGTGGTTGCCCAGGAAGGCGACGTCCTTGTCCCGCATGGCGCGGGCGATGCGCTCGCCTTCACTATGGTCCAGGGCCAGTCCGTTGTAGGTGCGGTCGACCGCGATGCGGTCCATGAAGCGCAGGGCATTCTGGCTGAGCAGGGGATCGATGGCGCCGGCCTCCGTCAGCGTCAGACAGCTGGCGTAGGGCATGTGGGTGTGCAGCACGACCTTGTGGCCGGCGATCCGGTGCACCGCCGCATGAATGAACAGGGCGGAGGGCTCGACATCGTGCCGGCCTTCCAGCACGGCGCCGTCCGCGTCTACCAGCAGGATGTCGTCGGCCTGGATCTCGCTCCAGTGCAGGCCGCGCGGATTGAGCAGGAACCGGCTGTCGTCCACCGCCACGCTGAAGTGATTGCAGACGCCCTCCGAAAAATCGTGGAAGGCGGCAGCGCGCAGCGCCAGCGCCAAGTCGTCGCGCAGTGCATGCGTGGCAGGGTCCAAGGGCTTTGAGGGCGTTTTCATATCGAGGTTGTCCTGGCTTGCGTGAAAGCGCGCTCGCCGCAGGGCAGGGCGCGGGAAGGTGATATCGACACCCACATGGCGGGTGGACCGCCGCTCGGATCCGCCCAGCAGCATGTCCGGGGCCCGATATCTGTCAAAAAACGTGCTCCCGTATCGCCGGCGTCTTCATGACGGTGCGGTTAACCGTGGGAAATGGACACGATTTAAAACCTATGTAAATAAGTTTATGCCCACTACTTTTTTGATGTTTGTGTAATGAGTGTAATTCTTTGCCCCCCGTTCTCCCCTTGCCACTGGTAAACCCTGATTCATCTTCACGGCAATAAAAATATTTAGAAAGAATATTGCCTGTCTTTGCGCCTAGGATTCGTTCGCCGAGGTCCTGGCAGCCCGACGACTGGATGGCTTTGCGCCGTCCATCCTTTTTTTGGGTGACGTGCCAGAGATCGGGTGGATCACCGCATCATGAAATTGTTTCTGTTTGTATGCGGCGTTCCTCCTCTCGTGCCTCCCTGGCACGACGACAAAGCAGTGAGGTACCAGTGGTGAAGCACATTGCAGTTCCCGGCCCCGAGCATGCGGGCCGATCCGTAGCCGGGGCGCTCCGCGAGCGCCTTGACGCCATCGGTCTGGACGTCGAGCAACGACGCATAGCGCGCCTGAAACAGGTGACGATTGGACGGGCCATCTCGAGCCCGATGTACGCAAGCCGAAGCTAGCCGGCCCCAGAGACTTGGGCGCGCCGGCAGCGCTCGGACACAGTCCGATCTCTATTACTGAACTCTCCGGGTTCAGCCCGTCAATCCACCTTATCTAGGACTCTGAATGGCTGATTTCACGATCGCTCCGATTGGCACTTGCCGCATCCATAACCCGCTGCGCGAAGCGGCTTCCCGCTACCCGATCAAGCTGGAGATCGGACGCAACTATGGATTCGTCCACACCAGCTCCGAGGCCCTGCAGCAGGTGCGCTTCATGTACGACCAGTGCGAGATTCCCGCCGACGTGCAGCGCCTGGTGTTCCGCCCCTCGAATGGCGGCAAGGCCCGCAACGCCGCGCACAAGCCGGCCAGCCTCTACATGGTCGAAGTCTCGTCGCGCAAGCTGCTGACCATCGATGGCTACCCCATCCAATCCAACTACCTGACGCGCCACTACAGCGAATTCTTCGCCGACCGCGCGCGCGCCAGGATGTTCTGGTCGCTGTCCACCGCCGACAAGCTGGCCGAGCGCCGGGCGCTGCTGGACCAGGACCCGGTGTTCAAGAGCCTGTCCGCCCAGGATCGCGACCTGCTGGCCCGTATCGTCAAGCGCGATCTCTCGGACGACGAGATCGCCAACGAAATGCGCCAGCTCGTCGAGCTGCTGGGCAAGGACAAGGTGGTGTTCGTCACGCACGTCAACGCCCTGGCCGAGGACAACGCGCCCATCGAATCCCGCCAGCACCTGATCGCCACCGTGGCCGATGCCGCGCAGCGCCTCGGCGTGCCGTGCTATGACCCGACCCCGTTGATGAACAGGATCGGCCAGGCCGAGGCCATGGAAGAGGGCGGCCTCGACCTGACGCATTACACGACGCTGTTCTCGGATCGCCTGGGCGCCGAGTGGTTCAAGACCTACGTGCGTCCGAAGATCAGCACCTCGGTGCCGCAGCCCGTGGCCGCGAAGCTGGCCGCCGACGAGACCGCCGAAAGCATCGAGAGGACCTGGGACGCGGGCGACGTGCGCGATGCCTCGCAACGGGTGCGTGCCGTATTGCGCCGTCATCCGGGCCTGTCCGAACACGTCGTGCTGCTGGCGCGCATGCAATCGGAGCTGGGCGCCTATGAGGAAGCGATCTCGATGCTGGAAGGCGCCGGCGGCGTCGTGGCCTCCGGCAGCAAGGCCGAGCAGATCCTGATGCGCAGCCAGTTCAAGCTGGGCCGTTACGACGTGGCCTACTCGCTGTCGGCCGGCCTGCTCGGTGACGAGAAGGAGACGCCGGAGATCGTGCGCGTGGCGGCCATCTCCGCCGCGCAGCTCGGCCATGCCGACGAGGCGCTGAGCAACTGGAAGCAGTTGTTCCGCATTCCGTCCGCCGAGCCGGCCTGGGCCCATGAGGCGGCCGACACGGTGCTGGGCATTCTGCAGGCCAGCGGCGACATGCAGGCGGTGCTGCGTTGGGTGGACGAGGTGCGCGCCTCGTTGCCGTCGCATGGCCGCAGCTTCGCCGTGCTGTGGCGTGACCGCCTGATCGCGGGCGATCGCGGCGCGCTGCGCAGCCTGGCCGCCGAATCCCCCGTCCTGGCCGACGCCGAGGCGCTGGAGCTGGTGCAGGAAGCCTCGTGGCGCGGCTGCCTGGTGGCGGCGGCGGCGCTGGCCGTGTCGACCAACCTGGTCAAGAGCGACCAGGAAGGGATCCGGACGTGGCTGCGGACACAGTCGGCGGCATGGGCCGAGGAAGGCGCCCGCGCGATGGAGGAGAACCGCCTGCGCGACGCCGCCGAGCGTATCTGCGCGCACCGGATGCTCGACCCCGATGCGCTGGCCGGCGCCCGGGCGCAGCGCGCCTTCGAGCGCGCGATGCGCGTGGCCGTGCGCGCCGCGCTGGTGGCGGGCAACCACAAGGAAGTCATCGAACTGACGGACATCGCACTGGATGCGCAGGTCGACTTTCCCGAACTGGACGCCATGCGCGGCCGCGCCGCGGATGCGCTGGGCGACACCAAGACCGCCATGCGCCACCTCGAGCGCGCCGTCTCCGACGAGGCCGCCCAGTTCAGCACCCGCCTGTACTTCGCCCGCGTGGCGTTCAACGGCGGCTGGTTCGGTGAAGCCATCGATGCCTACACCGCGGTGCGCGACCACGCGTCGGCGGACCAGAGTGCGAGGGACGAAGCCGAGCGCCAGCTGGGCCGCCTGGGCGCCCGTTCGGTCCGCGCCGCCCGCCAGTTGCTGGCCGAAGGCGATTACCGCGCCGCATGGGAACTGCTGGAGCGCATCGAGCAATCGTGGCCGCAGATGCAGGAAGTCGCGCAGGAGAAGCGCCGCGTGCTCGGCGTGCTGTATGCCGAAGTGCGCGCCCTGGATCCGGCCAGCACCAGCGAGCGCCTTGCCGTGGGCGAGAAGATCCTGGCGCTGGCGCCGAACGATCTCATCGGGCTGCGCACCGCGGCCGTCGGTGCGATGCGCCTGCACCTGTTCGAGAAGGCCTTGCCCTACTGGCAACGACTCCAGCAGCAGTCGGACGCCCCTGAACAGTTCGATCACTACATCCACCGTTGCCAGGTGTGGATCGACAAGGCCAATCGCAGGAGAGCGGCATGACGCACCTGAAGGAATCCGTGCAAGAGGTGGATGAAGCGTCCAATCTGGAATGGGTCCAGGCCCAGTTGGAGGAGATCGTCGCCGCATCTGGCCGCGTGCTGCTCGCGCAGGAGAACCTGCCGCGTGCCGAGGCCCTGGCCGCCGATCACATGCAGGATCCGAAGGTGCGTTTCCTGCTGCTGCGCCTGAAGGAAACGGCGGGCCGCAATGAAGGCATGGCGCAGCAGTGGTCGGAGTTGCTGCGCCAGTGCCCGGGCGACCTGCAGATCGTGCGCTATTGCGCGACGCGGCTGGTCAAGGACCGGAACCTGGACGATGCCCTGGCGCTGATCGACCGGCACATTCCGAAGACGACCCGCAAGCCGGACCGCCTGTTCGCGCGCGCCAAGCTGCTGGGAGACATCCGCGCGTACGAACAGTCGGATGCGCTGTTCCGCCGCCTGATCGCGCGCCATGACGACCGCAACGTGCGCATCGAGTTCGCCAAGCGGCTGCGCAAGCGCGGCCTGCTGCTGGATGCGCACGCGGCGATCGCGCCGGTGGCCGATCAGCTGGCGCCGGGCAGCAAGGCGGCCGACCTGGCCGCCGCGCTGGCCGAGGACCATGCGTTCTTCCGCAGCTTCGAGTCGGAAGAGGAACTGGCCGGCAAGGACATCAAGATCGTCTCGATGAAGCATGCGATCCTGCATTTCAAGGATCGGGACATCGAGGAGCAGGCGCCCGAGAACCCCGTCTCGATCGCGCTGGTCACCGGCAGCCTGGGGCCTGGCGGGGCCGAGCGCCAATTGACGCGCCTGGCCGGCGAACTGCACCGCATGGCGTCGTCCGCCGACCAGCGGCCGTCCTTCATGCACGTGCGGCCCGAGAAGGTCGAAGTGCTGGTCAAGCAGCACACCGACACCTCGGGGGCCAAGAAGCAGGGCCTGGATTTCTTCCTGCCCATCCTGACCAAGGCGAATATCCCGGTTACCGAGATCAATGGCCTGCCGGCGATCTCCGCCTCGCACCAGCCGGCCGACGATCCTCATCTGGCCCGCCTGCTGGAGCAGTTGCCGCCGCCGGTGCACTATGGCGTGACGCGTCTGACGCCGATGCTGCGCGAGAACGCGTTCGACGTGGTGAGCCTGTGGCAGGACGGCACGTGCCTGTTCGGCGCGCTGGCCGCGCTGCTGGCCGGCGTGCCCACGATTCACCTGGTGTTCCGCGGCCTGCCGCCGAACATCCGCAAGGACCGCTTCCGCGAAGAGTATCCGGTGCTGTACCAGGCGCTGGCGCAGGTGCCGGGCGTGCACTTCGTCAGCAACAGCCACACGGCCGCGGTGGAGTATTCGAAGTGGCTCGACATCCCGATCGAGCGCTTCCACATCCTCTACAACGGCGTGCCGGAACTGAACACCGAGCCTTCCGAAGAGGATGAGCGAAAGTGGGAAGCCTTCAACGCCAGCACGGCCGACGCCACGGAGACCATCGGCGGCGTCTTCCGCCTGGAGCCCGACAAGCGCCCGCAGCTCTGGATCAAGCTCGCCGCGCAGTACCTGAAACGGCGGCCCCTGGCGCGCTTCTTCATCGTGGGTGACGGCCGCCTGCAGGACAACATGACGGCGCTGGCGCAAGAGCTGGGCGTGATGGACCGCTTCCTGTTCGTGGGCCTGTCCAAGCACGTGGGCTATTGGTACTCGCAGATGGACGTCAAGGTGCTGCTGTCCCGCTTCGAGGGCCTGCCGAACGTGCTGATCGAGGCCCAGCAACTGGGCGTGCCGGTGGTCTCGACGCCGGCGGGCGGCGCGGGCGAATGCTTCGTGCAGAACGTGACGGGCCATTTGCTGGACAGCCTTGAGCACCCGGACCTGAACGAAGCATGCGACAAGGTCGAGTCCATCGTCGACATGGCGCGCGGCAACGACGTGCTGCGCCAGCACAGCCGGCAGCGGGCCAGGGACCTGTTCTCGCTCAACGCCATGCTGGAGAAATTCCTGAGCCTGTGCGTGACCGTGCTGGGCGTCTCCGGCCAGCAGGAAGAAGAGTTCATCGGCCTGCGGCCCATGCGTGCCTGATAGGGGCCTGAGGGCCAGGCAATCCGTGATCCTGGAAAAAATGGATTCTATGCAAAAGAACGTTACGGCCTTCGGCCAGCAACGCAAGGCGGCACTGCTCCTGGCGGTGCTCGCCACGCTTACCGTGACGGGGTGCACGCTGCCCCGCTCCGGTCCCATGATGGGCGACCTGACGGGCGCGCACGACGACAAGGATGTCGTGCTGATGCCGGTGTCGCCCGAGCTCGTTCGGGCGAGCCGCATGCCCGCGGTCGAGAATTTTCCCGCGCATTACCGCGACCTGACGCAGGCGGGTTTCGACCGCCTGGTGCCCGGCGACGGCATCAACGTCAAGGTCTGGGAGCGCGATGGCCTGGGCGTCTTCGCCGCCGACGCCACGGGCGTCAGCGACCTGGGCGTCCACGAGATCGATCCCAAGGGCATGCTCTACCTGCCCATCCTGGGCCGCTTCAAGGCGGCGGACCTGACGCTGGCGCAACTGCACGACGTGCTGGTGGCGCGCCTGAGCAAGCTGGTGGTCGCGTCGGACGTGACCGTGTCGCGCGCCGGCGAACGCGGGCAGATGGTGACCGTGCAGGGCAACCTGACCAAGCCCGGCATGTATCCCATCACGCAGACCTCGCAGCGTCTGAGCAGCGCGCTGGCGATGGCCGCGCCGGTGCAGACCAACCCGGAGCAGCTCGTGATCTCGCTGCGCCGCGACAACAAGGTGGCGTCGGTGCGCCTGGCCGACATCTACAACAACCCGGACAACGACGTCCTGCTGCGCGCGGGCGATGTCATCACCGCGCACGAGGCCAAGGAGTACCTGACCGTGCTCGGCGCCGCCGGCAACCAGGGGCGGGTGTCGATCAGCAAGCGCAACTACACCGTGCTGGATGCGTTGGCCGATGCCAAGGGCCTGGACGATGCCACCGCGGATCCCCGCTCGGTGTTCCTGTTCACGCCCGCCAAGGCCGGCGTCGACGGCAAGCCGGACACCGTGCCCGTCGTCTATCAGTTCGACCTGACGCGTCCGGAGCAGGTGGCCATGGCCCGCCAGTTCTCGGTCCGTGAAGGCGAGGCGATCTACATCTCGGATGCGACCTTCACCCAGGTGCAGAAAGTGCTGTCGGCATTCCGCTTCAGCATGAGCGCGGGCTTCAGCGCCACTCGGGCCATCGACAGTGGCTCCGGCGGCGGCAGCCAGGTCATAAACCAACAATAGCGTGCCGGATGAGCAATGAGGACCGCATCAAGGGATGGCGCAACCGTCGTCAGGAGCGTAACTACACCGTAGGGGCAGGCGTCGATGCATGGCGCCTGGACCCCGCGGCGCTGTTCGATCCGAATTCGACGCCCGACGTCCTGTTCAAGCCGTTGGTCGCGCGGCTGCAGGGCGAGCCTCATGACTCCGTGGCGGCCCGCCGGGCCGTGTACGACGTCATCCACGCCGAGCTGGAGGCGGCGGTCGTCAGCCACGACGCGGACGAGGGGCTGGCCGATTTCTCGCGCCGCCGGCTGCGTCTCATCATGCGCCTGCTGGAGAACGACATCCGGGCGGGCATCGACGTCTACCGGCCCGGCTACATGCCGGCCAAGCTGGTGGAGGAAGACCAGCGCCTGAACGCCGCGCACCTGCGCCGCGTGGAGCGGCGCCGGGCCGAGGCGGCGCAGGAGGCGCGCCGCCACGCGTCGCGCAACGACATCGCGCTGGAAGTCGAGCTCGCGCCAGCCGAAGCGCACGATCTCGCGATCCTGCGCGACCGCATGCGTTTCCTGCATGCGGGGCATCCCGAGCATCGCCCGGACGAGGGCAGCGGCGGGTTGCGCACCCTGTTCGCGCTGTTCATCCATCAGTTGCACGTGATGCACGGGGAGAGCCGGCTCGCGCTGGTGTGGGCGCTGGTCGGCCCCGTGGTGCTGCTGACGCTGATCTCGTCGCTGTACTTCATCATGGGCACGCACTTCATCCTGGGGATGGACGTGCCGACCTTCTCGCTGCTGGGAGCGACGACCTGGATCATGTTCCGCCAGATCATCTTCCGCAGCAGCACGGCGTATGTGTCCGCGCGCGGCCTGCTGAACCTGCCGGGCGTCACGCCGCTGATGTGCGCGGGGGTGCAGGCGTTCCTCTATGGCACGGTGTACCTGGTGGTGTTCGGGGTGCTCATCACGGCCGGCCACGCGCTGAACCTGATCACCTTGCCGACCAACGTGGCGGGGTTCGTCCTGTTCGTCGCGCTGATGGCGGGCTGCGGCACGGCGATGGGCATCCTGGTCGGCGCGATCTCGACGGGCTGGCGATTCTTCCTGCGGGTCACGCCGGTGATCGAGCGTTTCCTGCAGATCTTCTCCAGCGTGTTCCTGGTGTCGGAGCAGTTGCCGGAGCAATTGCGCCCCTGGGTGCTGTGGTCGCCGTTCGCGCATGGCATGCAGTTGCTGCGTTCGGCCTATTTCGAGAGCTATACCTCGCAGGACGCGAGCCTGAGCTATTTCCTGACGTCGCTGGTGTTCCTGGCGGTCGTTGCCCTGGCGGCGCAGCGTCTGTCCCGCAGCAGTGTCCAGCCGATGTGAGCGCCAGCCATGATCCATCTCAATCGCGTGACCGATGAACCCTTCACTTTCGGCAGCCGCCAGCAGTTGCTGACGGACGTGACGCTCGACATCCCCGTGGGCCGTTATGCATTGCTGTCGCCCACGCCCGAGCTGCACCGGCAGGTCGTGGACGTGCTGTGCGGCCTGCGTCCGCCGCGCCAGGGGTTCGTGCGGCACGGCGGCAGCATCTCATGGGCGATCGGCCGCCAGGGCTTCGTGCGCGGCAAGGCCAACGGCCTGAGCATGATCCAGCTGGTCTGCGAACGGTACGAGATCGATGCGGACGCCGCGGCCGAACTCGTGGCGGACCTCATCAGCGAGCCGCAAAGCCTGACCCAGCCCATGGAGCACTGGCCGCTTTACGTACGGCAGGAGTTCTCGTTCGCCCTGGCGCTGGCGCCTGCGTTCGACATCTATGTGATCGAAGGGTCGATGCCCTTCGAGCCGTGCCGGTTCACCCGTCTCTGGCTGGCGCTGTTCGAGGAGCGCCTGGTGGGACGGACGCTTGTTTTTTCCAGTTACCGCCAGAACCAGCTGGCGGACTATTGCTACAGAGGCCTAATTTATGAGCGAAGCGCTCTCAGAATCGAAGAAGACCTCGACCGGTGCATCAGCCAGTTCCCGCCCCGACGGTCCCGGGCTGAATCCGGCGGCGCAGGCGAAGAGGCATTCGGAGGGGGCCTCGACGATGTCGGCTTCTGACGGCGACTCCGAAATCCATCGCCGCCGCCGCGAGCGCGACATCGCGCTGCGCAGCCGCCGGCGCCGCCGCTGGATGAGTGTGCTCATCGTCGTGGCCCCGGTGGTATGCGCGCTGATCTATGTGATGAACATCGCCACGCCCCGGTATGAGGCGGAATCCCGTTTCTTCGTGCAGTCGGGCTCCAACCAGCCGTCCGGCGGCGCCGGCGCGGCCAGCCTGCTGACCACCGGCAATGGCGGCGGCATGCTCGGCGGCTTCGTGGACGGCTGGGCGGTCAAGGACTTCCTGATGTCGCGCGACAGCATGCGCCAGCTGGATCAGAAGGTCGGCCTGCGCCAGTACCTGGTCAATCCGGGCCTGGACCCCGTCAACCATCTGTCGACGGATGCCAGCGAGGATGCGCTGTACCGCGCCTATCAGTCCTCGGTGCGGGTGTCGTTCAACGCGCTGGAGCAGATCGACGTGCTGCGCGTCAGCGCGTTCTCGCCGGAAGACGCCGAGCTGCTGTCCAAGGCCCTGATCAACCTGGCGGAGGACTTCGTCAGCCGCCTGAACGAGAAGGGGGTGGCCGACAAGCTGAGGGTCAGCCAGGATTCGTTGCAGCGCGCGGAGCGCAAGGCCATGGAGGCCCGCGACGCCCTGACGGAATGGCGCACGACGCACGGCAACATCGATCCCACGGCCACGGTGTCGATGCTGCTGAACCTGTCCAGCACCCTGGAGAGCGAGCTCAACAGCGCGCAGATCAACTACGACAAGATCCGTGCGCTGGGCAACCCGAACCATCCTATGCTGCAACCCGCGCGCTTGCAGATCACCGCGCTGAAGAAACGCCTGGCCGAGGTGCGGCAGCGCCTGAGCGGCCAGGGCAACACGGAGGCGAAGCTGCTGAAGTCGTACGAGGCGCTGCGCAACGCGCAGGCCTTCGCGGACTCCAACCTGACGCTGGCCCAGCAGTCGTACCAGCAGGCCCTGGCCGACACCCTGCGCCTGCAGCGCTACCTGTCCATCATCGCGCAGCCGGTGCCCACGGACAGCCCCAGCAGCCCGCGCCTGATGATTCTGCTGCTGGAGGCGCTGGCCGTGGGCTTCGCGCTGCTCTTCGTGGTTCGGGTGGCCATGTCCATGCTGAAGGGGCTGCGCCATGGTTGATGCCGCCATCGCCACCGCCGATGCCGCGACCCGCCTGCGCGGGGTCATCGATGAAATTCGCGGCGCGGAAGATCCCGCGCGTGCGATGGCGGTCCTGGACGCCGATCTGGTGAAGGCGGCGGATGGCTGGCGCGACGTGCGGCGGCGGTTGGTCTCTCCCTTCGTGAAGGAGGGCATCCTGCCGCCCGCCATCGCCGCGCTGGAAGTGCTGGTGGCGGCCTATCCGTCGCAGTCCGAAGACCACCGCATGCTGGCCAGCCTGTTCGGCCGCTTGCAGCAATGGGACCGCGCCATCCTGCACGCGGATTGTGCCGCGGCGAACGAGCCCGATGCGGTGGCCTTGCACGCCGCGCGCATCCAGTTGCGCCTGCAGGCCGGCAACGTGGCCGATGCGGCGGCGATCGCGAGGCAGACCGCCGGCCTGGCCGCCAGCGAGCCGGGCGAGGCGGGCGTGTGGCTGATGGCCTTCATCCGCAACGGGCAGGGCGGCGAGGCGGCGCGCATGGCGGCCATCCTGGATCCGCGCGCGCTGCCCAACGAGCGCGTGGCGGCCATGGCCGTGCGCGCCCTGTATGAAGACCACCAGGCGGAGGCCGCGATCCGCTTCGGCGCCGCGGCGTTGGACGCGGGCCAGGACAGCCCCGCGCTGCGGACGTCGCTGGGGCAGTCGTATCTGCGGCGCGGCACGGAGGACGACCGCAAGGTGCAGGCGCTGGCGCATTTCGAGCAGGCGCTGAAGGGCTCGGCCTCGGACGTCAGGGTGCTGTCGCTGTATGGCGAAACGCTGTTGCGCGCCGGGCGCTACCGGGACGCCGTGGCGCCGCTGGCGCGCACGGTCGAGCTGGCGCCGGAGCTGGAGCATCCGCGCGGGCTGTACGCACGCGCGCTGCGCTACTCGGCGCAGTTCGAGGACGCCGCGGAACAGTCGCTGAAGCTGCTGGAGCGCGCGCCCGAGAACGTGATGTGGCAGCGCTCCGCCATCGGCGCGCTGTCGCAGGCGGGCCGCAGGACCGAGGCCGCGGCGCTGTACCGCCAGTACGTGGCCAACCGGGGCAAGGCCTTGCCCGATACCTTCCAGGAGGCCGTGGCCCGGCTGCAGGCGCGGCTGGACTCGGCCCCGATCCCCAAGGCGCGCTTCGACTGGGCCTGGTCCCTGCGCGGCGACCGGAGCATCGATCGCGCGCAATGGGAACGTTCCGCCCGCTGGGGCCATCTGATGGATCATCTGCTGTTCGATTGGCTCGAATGCCGCGACGAACAGGCCGAAGAGGCGATGCAGGTGCTGGGCGACCTGGAGATCGGCGAACGGTTCTTCGCGCCGCTGCTGGCCGGGGGCCGAGGGGTCGTGGTGGCCACCGCGCACGTCGGCCCCATGTATGCCTCGCTGATGGCGCTGGAACTGCTGGGCATTCCGTCGCGCTGGCTGGCGACGGCGCCCAGCGTTGCCGAAAGCAGTTATTCCTCGGCGCTGATCTCCACCGCGGACCAGACCGAGGCGCAGGTCGCCAAGGCCTGCATGCGGGCCCTGAATTCCGGCTTCGTGCTGGGCCTGGCCATCGATGGCGCCGCCAACCCGGCCGCGCCGCGCACGGCCTTCGAAGGGCAGGAAGTGACGTATTCGAGTTTCGCGTCGCGCATGGCGCATCGCCTGGGCGTGCCTTCGGTCTTCTACGCGCCGCGTTGGGAGAACGGCCTGGTCACGTTCACGCTGGAGATGCTGCCGGCGGCAAAGCCCGGCGAGGACGTCGAGGCGTATGCGCTGCGATGGCAGCAGGCCTATTTCGAACGGCTGCGGGCACATCTGGCCGGACCCGCGGAAAACCTGCGCTTGAGCGGCGGCATATGGCGCCATGTGACGCCGCCCGACCGTTCGGCGCAGCAGTAAGGAGAAATGAGCATGAAAGCAACCGCGGTCAGGCATGATCGGCGAAGCGCCGCATCACCCGGCAGGCTTCTTGTTTACGGGCTCGCCGCGGTTGCGGTGCTGTATGGCGGCATGGCGTCCGCGCGCCAGGCGTGCGCTTCGCCCGATGCGCAATGCCCGATCGTGTCGTCGCTGCTGCAGCAGCGCGAAGGCTACGGCCAGAAGGCCACGGGCGGTCTGGGCGGCAGGTTCATCGAGGTCACTTCCGACCAGGACTCGGGGCCCGGCACCCTGCGCCAGGCCGTCCTGGATGCCAGGAAGGGGCCCGCCTGGATCCGCTTCGCCTCGGACATGCGCATCGTGCTGGATTCGCAGATCCGCGTGCCCTCGAACGTCACGATCGACGGGCGCGGCAAGCGCGTGACCCTGATCGACGACGGGCTGGGCGTGTACCGCGCCACCAACGTCATCCTGACGAACCTGTCCATCGATGGCCGGCTGACCCGCTTCACGCAGGCGGTGAACGTGGCCAACGACAGCCGGGACGTGTGGGTCAACCACATGGACCTGTCGCGCTTCTCGGACCGGTTGCTCAACGTGAAGAACGGCTCGACCGACGTGACGGTATCGTGGAACAAGTTCCATGATTCCAACAAAGTCATGCTGCTGAACAACATCACGTCGAAGGACATGTTCAAGAACCTCGATCGGGACCGGATTGCGCGCGTCACGCTGCACCACAATTACTTCCTGAACACGGTGCAGCGCAACCCGCGCGCGCAGTTCGGCACTTTCCACCTGTTCAACAATCTGCTGGAGAACTGGGACTTCTATGGCATGAGCTTCAGCCTGGAGGCGCGCGCGCTGGTCGAAGGCAACATCTACAGCAACGTCGCCAGGCGCGAATGCGTGGAGCCCGAGAAGTCGCCTACTGTGGAGGGGATCTACGTGAACTACTGCCACTACATCCCCGGGGCTCCGGCGCGCAGCGCCCTGGGCAACGGCGAGTCGGACCGCCGCAACTACGAGAAGACCAAGGCCAGGTACGGCTACGAGAACGAGCACAAGGCCTTCCTGCGGGTAAAAGACAACCTGTTCCTGGGCGATGCGAAGCCGGTGCTGCGGGATTATCGTCCCGAAGAGGCGCCGACCCCGCCGTACTGCTACAGCTACGAGAAGCCGACCCCCGCGGTGGCCGAGAGGATCCGCAAGTTCGCGGGCAACACCTCGGACGGCATTCCGGTGATCAAGCGCAGCAGCGGCGTGGGTTGCGGCTAGCGCGCAGGGCGGATGGCAGGGCAGGAATTACAAGGGCGCCCGCCCAGCGTTCCCGCTTTACATTCTTGACGGGATCATTCCTGCGTGTGCCGCGCCGCTGCCGGGGACAGGTCGCCTGGTCCAGCCGGGAGGGCAGGACCGAGCCTGGGCACGCGCGCGCGTTTCGCGCCCCATCCGCCTGGTGCGTGGCGGAGGGGCTTACCAAGGGGCCATCGACATGACGATGGCGACGATGAGAACGATGGCCAGCAGAGTCAGGATTTGTTGTTTGCGCATGGTCAGCCTTTTCTGAGAGTGGATACGGGTATGTCCGGCATGGCGGTATGGGCACGGTGCTTGCGTACTGGCCCGACTTGGCCGACGCGTCCCGCGAGGCGCCGCAGCGGCCAGAACCATGAGATGACTTTCCGGTAAAGCAAGCGGCGTGCCTGGCGCGCCGCGCTCCCGGCCGCGCTCTCCAACGGAGTGCGTGCTGACCAACCGGAATGCCGTCCGCCACGCACCCACCCATCAAGGAGCCTCTCTATGGCAACCCGCAAGCGCCAACCGGCGAAAGGATCGCAGCAAGCCGCCGTCGATACCGCCTATCTCAATTCGGACAGCGGACCGGCGTTGCCGCCTTCGCCGCAGGCCACGCATCCCGCGCTGAAGAAAACGCGCGCGGTGGGCGAGATGGTCGACGCGCTGCCCGCCAACGCCAACAAGGCCGCCGAGTACGGCGCCGGGTCGGGCTGTCCGTACTCGGGCGCGACC
This sequence comes from Bordetella ansorpii, assembly GCF_900078705.1. Lineage (GTDB taxonomy): Bacteria > Pseudomonadota > Gammaproteobacteria > Burkholderiales > Burkholderiaceae_B > Bordetella > Bordetella ansorpii_A. The sequence continues at coordinate 796,203 of NZ_FKIF01000001.1, read as the reverse complement.
GTGGCGCCCAAGGATTCGTCGGCCGTGGGCAGTACGTTGTCGGAGAAGAACGTATCGGAGAAGACGGGCGGCGCGGCCGAGCCCGGCGTGAATGCCGCCGGGGGCGCGCTGCCGCGCGTGCGCGCGGACAGCGAAGGCCAGGCCATGACGACCAACCAGGGTGTGCCGATGGGCGACAACCAGGCGTCGCTGAAGGCCGGCCTGCGCGGCCCCGCGCTGCTCAAGGACTTCATCCTGCGCGAGAAGATCACGCACTTCGACCACGAGCGCATCCCCGAGCGCATCGTGCATGCGCGCGGTTCGGCCGCGCATGGCTATTTCGAGTGCTACAAGCCGCTCTCGGACCTGACCTGCGCCGCGCCCTTCGCCGAGGCCGGCAAGCGCACGCCGGTGTTCGTGCGCTTCTCGACGGTGGCCGGCGAGCGCGGCTCGAAGGACACGGCCCGCGATGCGCGCGGCTTCGCGGTGAAGTTCTATTCGGACCAGGGCAACTGGGACCTGGTGGGCAACAACATTCCCGTGTTCTTCATCCAGGACGCGATGAAGTTTCCGGACCTGGTGCACGCGGTCAAGCCCGAGCCGCACCATGGCATGCCGCAGGCCGCGTCGGCGCACGACACGTTCTGGGACTTCATCTCGCTGATGCCGGAATCGGTGCACATGATCATGTGGGTGATGTCCGACCGGGGCATTCCGCGCAGCTACCGCATGATGCAGGGCTTTGGCGTGCATACGTTCCGCTTCGTCACGGCCGACGGCAAGTCGAGCTTCGTGAAGTTCCATTGGAACCCCAAGTTGGGCACGCATTCGCACGTGTGGGAGGAGGCCGTGAAGATCTCGGGCGCCGATCCCGACTACCATCGCCGCGACCTCTGGGAAGCCATCGAGGCGGGCGAGTATCCGGAATGGGAGTTGTGCGTGCAGGTGTTCGACGAAGCCCAGGCCGAGACGTTCAGCTTCGATGTCCTGGATCCGACGAAGATCATTCCCGAGGAGTTGGTGCCGCTGATGCCCGTGGGCCGGATGGTGCTGGACCGCAACCCGGACAATTTCTTCGCCGAGACCGAGCAGGTGGCGTTCTGCGCCGCGCACGTGATTCCGGGTATCGATTTCACCAACGATCCCTTGCTGGCGGGCCGCATCCATTCCTATGTGGACACGCAGATTTCGCGGCTGGGCGGGCCGAACTTCCACGAACTGCCGATCAACGCGCCAGTGGCCCCCGTGCACAACAACCAGCGCGATGGCATGCACCGGCAGGCCATCCATCGCGGACGGGTGGCTTACGAGCCCAATTCGCTGGCGGGCGGCTGCCCCTTCCAGGCGGGTACGGCGGGTTTCGTGCCGTTCCCCGAACCCGTCGAGGGCAACGAACTGCGCGGCAAGCCCGAGAAATTCGCCGAACACTACAACCAGGCCACGATGTTCTACGAGAGCCAGGCCCCGCATGAACAGCAGCACATCATCGACGCCATCGCGTTCGAACTGAGCAAGGTGACGGTACCGGGCATCCGCCGCCGCATGGTGTCGATGTTGCGCAATGTATCGGAGGAACTGGCGCACGGGGTGGCCGGCAACCTGGGCATGCCCGAACTGCCCGATCCCATGCCGCGCGCCACTGAGCAGGTCTTCAAGCCCGAGGTGACGCGCTCCGAGTTTCTGTCGCTGCTGGCGCGCCCGGGCGAAGGCGGCATCCGCACGCGCAAGATCGCCATCATGGTGGCCGAAGGCGTGGATGCCCAGTCGGTGCGGCAGACCGCGCAGGCGCTGATCGACGAGGGGGCGGTGGTGCGGCTGGTGGGCCAGCGCATCGGCGTGCTGCCGTGCGGCGGGCAGGACGCGCTGGACGTGGATGCCTCGTTCAAGAACAGCCCCTCGGCGCTGTTCGATGCGGCGGTGATTCCCGATGGCGAGAGCGTGGTCGACACGCTGTGCGGCGATGGCCTGGCGCTGGAGTTCGTGCGCGACCAATACCGTCATGGCAAGCCCATGCTGGCGCTGGGCGAAGGCTTGCGCCTGCTGGAGCAGGCCGGCATTCCCCCGGATGAGCCCGATGACGGATTGGTGCTGGCCGAAGAGGCCGGGCAGGATGGCATCGAGGCCTTCGTGAAGGCGATCGAACAGCATCGCCATCCGATCCGCGAGAGCGATCCGCCGGCGGTGTAACGCGCACCGGCGGCGTGTGGGGAAGGAGGGCCGGCCCCGTGAACTGCCCCCCGAAGGTTGGATCAGTGTCCAGCTTTCGGGGGGCAGTTCACCGATGGGGCCGGCCTTTGCCGCCGTGCCTGCGTGCGATGCGGAATCAGGCTTGCGTCGAGCGTGATCCGGCGCATCCGGCCTTCAGAGCGGCACCTTGCACTCGATATCCGAGTACGTCTGCTCGCTGGCCTTTACCCAGCCCTTGCCGGGCGACTCGGGCTCGCAGACGGTCTCGCCGCTGCTGCTGTTCTTCCACAGGTAGTACATGCTGGGTTGCGCCACCGTGGCGGCGGACCATGCCAGCGCGGCGGCAATCAGTACGGTCTTCATCTTCATGATCGTTCCTTTGCAGTGGGGGTCAGGGGGTCAGGAGGCTTTCGCCGACCCCGATCGCCAGCTTCTTCGATTGTTCCACAATGGCCGTGCGGTAGGCTTCGAAGCGCGCATCCGTATAGGCGTTGTCGTCGCGCGGGAAACCGCCCGCACTGGCCGTGCCGTTGTAGAAGTTGTTCATCACCGGGATGTGGATGTGGCCGGCCGGGATGGACAGGCCCATCGTGTCGCGCAGCAGCGTGTTGCGGTAGGCGCTTTCGTTGGACAGATAGTCGCCGCCGCCGCCCGTGCGCGAGCACCACGAGGCATCCGGCGCACGCACTTGCGACGGATCGGGCATGGCGTTGACCACCCCGTGCCACGGCTCGGTCACCGTGTTGGTGCTGTCGCAGTTCGGGAAGTAGCTGTAGTTGGTGTGCCAGGTCACGTCGAAGCCCTCCGAACCCGCGCTGGTGGCGCCTGGCGGGCGGATGATGCCGCTTTGCGTGTTGGCCAGCAGCAGCGATTCCACGGGCAGCGAGGCCGTGGTGAACTGGGGCGGCGAGGTCTTCGTCCATGCGCTGATCGAATCCACGCCGTTCAGCCAGCGTGATTGCACCACCGTGTTGCAACCCGAGCCGGGCAGGCTGATCGGATCGACGCCCGTGCCGGTGACCATGCCCAGCGGCAGGACCACGGCGGGCAGGCGCGTGCCCGTGGGGCAGTAGACGATGCCGTCATTGCCCGCCGACGAGCCGTGGAAGCGGCCGTTCCATTGCTCCAGCCAGAAGATGTTGCTGCCGCCCTGGCTGAAGGTGATCGACGCGTCGACCTGCTTGGCGCCCGCCTGGAACCAGGGGCCCAGTGTGTCCTCCTGCATGCCTCGGTTGAACGGATCGTAGCTGACGGGGAGCACATAGGCTTCCACGTGCAATACCGAGCCGTCCGACAGCGTGTATTCGCGGCCGTCCAGTTCCAGCGCCGTGGCGCCCGAGGGGTTGCCGTTGCGCAGGCCGGTGTTCGGCGTGCCGGGCGTGCCCAGCGTGAAGACGTCGAAGCCGCTGATGATCATGCGGCGATAGGGCTTGCCGGAAGCATTGTTGCCTTCGGGCAGCGCGATGTCGTACTGGCCGCGCGAGGCGCGTTCGAACTCCCATTGCAGTTCGGACATCTGGCTGGCCGACACGCCCCATTCGGGCGCCCATTGGCGCAGCACCTTGGTCATCTGCACGCGCGTCCAGTACAGCATGCGGTCATCGCTCTGCGGCAGTGTCTCGTCGGCGGCGCGCGCGCGGCGGCCCTGCACGCGGTCGACGGCGGCGCGCCACAGTTCCTGGCCTTTCTCCTTCACCACCGCCATGGCCTGGTCCTGCGACAGCACGCGCGTCGTGCCGTCGCCGGCGCACAGGGCCGTGGCGAAGGCCGGCGCATAATCCTGGAAGCCCGCCGCCCTGACGATGCGCGTGGCCAGCGGCGTCTGGTCGGTGCCGATGACGGTGGCGCCCGTGAACGGCAGCGGGGTGTCCAGCCGGCGCTCTTCGAACGCCAGTTGCACGTCGGTATTCCACTTGCAGGAAGCGATCTCCGCGGGCGGAGGCGGCTCGGTGGTGGGCGGTGTGTCGTCGTCATCGTCGTCGCTGCCGCCGCAGGCGCTCAATGCCAGCACCGACGCCGCAACCAGGGTCCATCTGTATGCGCTGAAAGTCCTCACTTCAATCTCCGGTCGAAAGATGATTGGGTTCATCACCGTGAACCCGATGTGAGCCGGCCGTATGTGCCGGGCAGGACTGGCCTGTCCCGGTACGATGCCGGCACTCCCAGGCGGGCTTTGCCGCCGTCCCGTCGCGGCGGGCGGCGGGCAAAGTCCGTCAGTGTTCGCGTGTGATGCGTCGAGCGGCGCTGGCGCGAGAGCGGCCGGCGTTCATTGCGGGGGGCTGCGTGGGACGCGGGCGTGTGTCGGGGCGCGCGCGTGAGGCGCGCGGCACGCCGGGCAATCTTGCGAAGCTACGATTGAGGACTGGCCACGGAACGGAGTGGCCGCGCATGAAGGGTACTGAATTCGAGCGTCGGCCCGATTTTGAATCGCCGTGCATTACTTCCCCTTTTGTTGAACAATCTTTTTTTGTTGGTCATACAAATAGGCGGAATCGCTCCGTCACAGTCATTATCGTGTAAGGCAATAGCGATTAAGCACTGGTGAAAACCCTGCGATCAGGGAGAACACCTAGTGGATTGAAGAACAAAATGGATTATTTGTTCAACAAAACTTACACTCAGCCGCCGGCTGAAATGTGATTTCCGGAGACCGCATGTCCCCAATGTCCGAGTCCGCCGCCCATTCGCTGACGCTGATCGAGAAGGTCACCGAGCAGATTCGCGCCCAACTGGCCAGCGGCGAGCTGCGGCCCAATCAGAGGCTGCTGGAATCCGCGTTGAGCGAGAAGCTGGGCATCTCGCGCAACACCCTGCGCGAGTCCTTCCGCCTGTTGACGAAGGAAGGCCTGCTGCGGCACGAGTCCAATCGCGGCGTGTTCGTGGCCACGCCCAGCATCGCTTCCATCATCGACATCTATCGTGTTCGCCGCGTGGTCGAGTGCCGTGCGCTCAGTCAGGCCTATCCGCGCCATCCCGCCGGCCGCCAGATGCGCCAGGCCATCGAGAAAGCCTACGCCGCGCAGCAGCAATCGGACTGGCGCACGGTGGCCACCGCGAACATGGAGTTCCACGCGGCGGTGGTGGCCCTGGCCGACAGCGAGCGGTTGAGCACGTTCTACGATCAGATCGCCGCGGAACTGCGCCTGGCCTTCGGCCTGGTGGACGATCCGGAATACCTGCACGCCCCGTTCCTGGACCAGAACAACAAGCTGATCGAACTGTTCGAGGCCGGGCAGGCCGAGGCCGCCGCGCAGGAACTGGAGCACTACCTGACGCGGTCGGAGCGGATGGTGCTGGCGCTGTACGCGAAATTCACGGCGGCGTAGCGGGATGGCGGGCGCTTCGCAGGCGAGTAAAAAATTCCTGGCCAGTGGAACGATCGCCGATCCCGCTATCGTGCGGGACGCGAGCGACATCGGCCGCATCATCCAGGCGGCTCGCAAGTCGCGGCAAATGACGCAGCGTGATGTCGCAGGACTCGCTGGCCTGGGTAGGCTTGGACGAGCACGGCAAGCCCATGCTGCACAGGCGCATCAGGCTCCTGCCGCCGCGCGTGGTCCTCGCGGCCCGGAGAACCGCTGCGACGCGAATATCTGCACGATGCCCGCCGTCATGCCCAGCGCCGCGGCCACCTGCCAGGCCAGCGTGTAGTCGTGCATGACCTGGTAGACCAGTCCGCCGCCCATCGCGCCCAGGAAGCTGCCCAACTGGTGGCTGCAGAACGCCACGCCGGCCAGCATGGCCTGCCAGCGCAGGCCGAAGGTCTCGGCGATCCAGCCCGACACCAGCGGCACCACGCCCAACCACAGAAAGCCCATGATGCCGGCGAACACCAGCGTGGACGAGGGCGTGGGCAGGGTGTGGAAATACCAGACGATGGTGATCGAGCGCATCACGTAGATGCCGCCCAGCAGCGTCTGCTTGTTCCAGCGGCCGCCGGCCCAGCCGAAGAACAGGCTGCCCAGCGCGTTGAAGGCGCCGATCACGGCCAGGGCCTGCGCCGACAGCATGGGGTCCATGCCGCACAGATCGAGGTAGGTGGCCAGGTGCGTCTGCAGGAAGATCAACTGCATGCCGCAGACGAAGTACGCCGTGGCCATGATGACGAAGGGCATGTTGCGCGCCGCCTGGCGCAGCACGTCGCGCGCGGTGGCTTCCTTGCCGTCGGGCATGGCGGGGGCGGGGGGACGCGGCAGCGCGTCGACGCGGCCCGCCAGCCATGCGGCCGGCAGCATCGCCATGGCCAGGATGATGAAGGTGAGGCCACCCATGCGCCAGCCGGCGTCCTGTGAGATGTACTGGCCCAGGGGCGCCGCCAGCATCGCGCCCAGCGAACCGCACGACGACACCAGGCCCAGCACGAGGCTGCGCAGCGCGGGCGGCACGGGGCGCACCGAAGCGGCCATGGCCACCGCGCTGCCCGTGCAGGCCATCGCGATGCCTACCGCGAAGCCCGCTCCGAGTATCACGCCCAGCAGTCCCTGGGCCGTGGTGAACAGCGTCATGCCGACCAGGTACAGCACCGATCCCGCCATCATCATCGGCCGGAAGCCGATGCGCGTGACCAGCGCGCCCGCGAAGGGCTGCATGATGCCCCAGGTGAGATTCTGGATGGAGATGGCGATGGTGAAGTCGCTGACGGAGATGCCCAGGTCGCGGGTCAGCGGGGGGATGAAGATGCCCAGACTCTGGCGCAATCCCATCGACAGGCTGAGCATGAGGGCTGCGCCGATCAGGATGGGCAGGGCGGGCCGCAGCGCGGCCCACTTCGATGAGGCGGATGACATCGGTACGACGACGAAAGTGGCGAAGGCCGGCGCGGCCAGGGGCGTCGGGCGGGCGTGTAGTTTGGGCATCGAGCGGTGATGCTGTCAATCCCGGGATATGGGTTTCTCATCCAAAATGATGGCGATGCCCGTCCCCGCCCGGGAGGATTGGGGGAATACCCGTTGTGCGCGGCGTCTGGGCAGGCCCGGATGCCATCGGTACAATGCCCTGGTTTCCCATTATTTAGGATGCCTGCATGGACAAGACGCTGCTGAAGGGCCTGACCGTCCTCGAGGCCGTGACGGATGTCGAGCATCCCACGCGCACCATCGACGAACTGGCCGCGCGCGTCGGGCTGACCCGCAGCAATACGCACCGCACGCTGCAGACCCTGATGCACGCGGGCTACATCGTGCGCGACGACGAGGGCCTGTACCGAGGCGGCGTGCGTCTGTTCGAACTCGCGGCCCGCCAACTGGGCCACCTGGATCTGCGGCGCGTGGCCGCGCCCAGCATGCGCAAGCTGGCCGAGCAGACCGGCGAGACGGTGCACCTGTCAGTGCTGGACGGCATCGAGGTGGTCTACATCGACAAGATCGACAGCCCGCAGCCGATCCGCGCGTACTCGATGATCGGCGGACGCGCGCCTGCCTACGCGGTGGCCACCGGCAAGGTGCTGCTGGCCTATCAACCCGATGGCTACATCGACAAGTACGCGGCCGAGCTGCCGCGCTACACCTCGGCCACGCTGACGTCCATGCCCGTGCTGAAGGACGAGCTGCGCAAGATCGTGCGGGTGGGCTATGCCATGAACCGTGGCGAGTGGCGCGATGGCGTGGGCGGTATTGCCGTCGCCATCTTCAATGCGCTGGACGACGTGGTGGGCGCGGTGGGGATTTCGGGCCCGCTGGATCGCCTGTCGCTGGCGCGCGCGAAAGAGGCCGGGCAGCAGGTCAAGGCCTGTGCGCGCGAGATTGCGTCGGCGCTGGGGCACCAGGAGCCCGCCTGAGGTTGCGGCGGACAAGGGGCATCGGCAAGGATGCCCCCGGCTGTTTCTCAGGCCGCGGCCGCCGCCGGCGCGGCCGTCTCGGCCACCCACCGCGCCACTGCCTTGCGGTCGACCTTGCCCACGGCGTTCTCGGGCAGTCCGGCGCTGAGATACACCGCCTGCGGCACGTAGATGCGGCCCAGCCGCGCGTGCACCGTGTCTTGCAGGGCCTGGGCATCGGGCGCCTGGCCGTCCTGGCGCGGCACGATCACCGCCACCGGCACTTCGCCCAGGTCCGTGTCCGCCTGGCCCACCACGCAGCAGGCCGCCACGCCGGGTTCCTGGCACAGTACGTCCTCGATCAGCTTGGGCGACAGGTTCTCGCCGCCGCGGATGATCACTTCCTTGATGCGTCCGGTGATGCTGAGATAGCCGTCGGCGTCGAAGCGGCCCAGGTCGCCGGTGCGCAGCCAGCCATCGCGCACGGGGTCGTCGCCGTCATGGCCCAGGTAGCCCAGCATCAGCGCGTCGCCGCCGATGCAGATCTCGCCTTCGGCGCCGGCCGGCACGGGCCGGCCCTGCGCATCCAGCAATGCGATGCGCTGGCCTTCCAGCACCGTGCCCACCGTGCCGATGCGGCGCGCGGCGGGCGGGTTCATGGTCGAGGTGCAGGTCGCTTCCGACAGGCCGTACGACACCACCAACTGGCATCCCAGGAAGGCCTCGATGTCGCGGTGCAGTGCCGTCGTGATGGGCGCCGAGCCGCAGCGCGCCATGCGCAGGCCCGCGAGGATTCCTGGCGGGAAGGTCTGTTGCAGCATGCGCGCATACATGGTGGGCACGCCGGTGACCAGCGTGGGCGTGAAGCGCGCCATCAGCGCCGGCATCTCGTCGGCGCGGAAGCGGCCGGCCAGCGCCACCGTGGCGCCGCAGGCCAGGGGCGCGAACACCTGGTTGTTGATGGCGTTGGTGTGGTGCAGCGGCATGATGTGCAGCAGCCGGTCGTGCGGGCCCAGGCCGGTATGGGCAATGATGCCCCGGCTGTTGAGCCACACGCCCCGGTGCGATTGCAGCACGCCCTTGGGCTTGCCGGTGCTGCCCGACGTGAACAGCAGCAGGGCCGGGCTGCCGGGGGCGGGGTCGGGCGTCCAATACGGGTCGGCGCCTTCCAGCGAGCCATAGGCCAGCCGTTGCGCGGCGGGCAGGCCGCTGCCTTCCGCCACTGCCTGGTTGTCCGCGTCGTGCACCAGCCAGCGCAGGCCCACGGCCTGCACGCGGCGGCGCGTTTCGTCTTCGGCCAGGCGCGGTTCCAGGGGGCACGGGCAGGCGCCCGCCACGAGGGTGGCCAGCAACGCCAGCACCTGCCCGGGGCCGCGCTCGATGGCCAGCGCCACGTAGTCGCCGGCTTGCACGCCGGCGCGGCGCAGGCCGCCCGCCAGGGCGCGCACGTCGCGGTCCAGCTGCGGGTACGTCCAGGTGGCGTCCTGCGTGATCAATGCGGGCTGCTCGCGCAGCGCCGGGTCTTGCCAGGCGGCGCGCCAGGCCTGCGGCAAGGAGGGCATGTCGCTCATCGGAGGATCTCCTAGCGCAGCACGACGGCGGCGTCGCGTTCGAAGGCGCCGTCCGGATCCAGCCTGGCCAGCGCCGCGCGCTCGGCCGCGGTGGGCAGGGGCGTGGGTTGCGCGCCCTCGGCGTCGAAGGCGAAGCCGGTGCGTTCGCGCACCTCTTCCAGGCTGGCGTCGGGATGCCAGGACTGCAGCGCCAGCCGGCCTTCACGCTTGATGAAGATGGCGATGGGGGTGACCACGCCATGGAAACCGCCCCACGAGGTGCGGAAATCCAGTTTCTCGACGAAGGTGCGGCGCGAATGCTCGGTGCGCCAGGTGCAGGCGCGCCGCGCGGTGGGCAGCATCACGGCGCCGCCGCCGCCGCCCGGCAGGCGCACCTTGGGCTTGTTCCAGTCGCCGATGCACGAGTTGTTGGCCGAGCCTTCGCCGTCGATCTGCGCGGCGCCCAGGAAGGTGAGGTCCATGCGGCCGCGCGTGCACAGGTCGTAGAAGTCTTCATTGGAGAAGATCGAGGCCGTGTGCCGGGCCAGTTGCGGATCGGAACTGGAGATGGGAATGTGCGCCGGGCGCGGATCGACGCCGCCCGCCACGTTGATGTAGATGAAGTCGTAGTCGTAGGCCTGCTTGGCCAGCAGGCAGGCCAGCATCGGCGGCGTGGAGTTCACGCCGCTGAAGGTGATCTCGTCGGGGCGGATGAAGCGTGCCAGGCCCATGACGACGTGGGCGAACGGCGAGAAGGTTTCAGACATGCGCGGCTTCCTTCGTTTCCGGGGCCTCGGCCATGTGGGCGTCGAGCGGGCGGGTGGTATCCATGTAGCGTTCCACCGCCGGATAGTCGATGTCGTAGAACGGCGTGCACGAGCCGGGCCAGGCGCTGCCGGGCAGCACCGTGAAGGCCTGGACCATGAAGTAGGGCAGCAGGGTGGCTTCGGGCTGGGCCTCGAACACTTCGGTCTCGACCAGGCGTTCGGCCACCACCAGCACGCTGCCGGCCGCGCGCGACATGATGCGGTCCCAGTGCGAGGTGCCGAAGACGCGGGCATTGCCCAGGCGGTCGACCTCGGACACCTGCAGCACGGCGAAGTCGGGGCGGATGGCCGGCACCAGGTAGGTGCTGTCGCCGCTGCCATAGGGGTCTTCCATCAGCGTCCAGTTGTTCAATCCTGGCAGGTCGCTGCCGTGCAGGCCGCCGCAGGGCAGGAAGGGCACGCCAAAGGCGGCGGCGCGCAGGCCCGCCGTGAGCGTGGCGCAGGCATGTTCCTCCAGCGCCATCTCCTGCCTTTCCACGGCCTTGCGGTACCACGGGGCCAGGCCGAAGTTGCCTTCCATGGCGACGATGCCGGCGCGCGCGCGGCGCACGGCGCCCGCGCGGCACAGGATGTCGATGTCGTAGCCCGGCGATTGCTTGATGATCTCCAGGTCGCGGCGGCCCTGGCGGATCAGTTCGCGCACGAAGGCGAAGGGCCCGCGGTGCAGGAAACTGCCGCCCAGCGCCACCGAGGCGCCGTCGGTGATGTGCCGGGCCAGTTCGGCCAGTGCGACCTGTTTGTCCGGTCGATTGAAGCCTGATGTCATGTCTGTCTCCACACAGGCGGCGCAGCCGCCCTTGTCTATTTAGGCATTCAGATAGGCCTGGATGCGTTGCTTGAGGCCCGGCGCGGCGGCCGAGCGGACCAGGCTGGCCAGGTCGGCATCCGCGGTCTGCGGACCCAGCACCTGGTACAGCTGGCGGCGCGTGGCGGGGCTGAGTTCGCGCGCGCTGGCCTGGGCCTGCTCCTGGCGGGCGGGCCAGTCTTGCGGCGCGGCCAGTTCGGTGACGAAGCCCATGTCCCGCGCGGCCTCGGCGCCGAAGGTGCGCGTGTGGGTGAGCACGTCGCGCGCCGCCTGCGTGCCGACCATGGCGGCGAAGCGCCGCGTGCCCAGCACCAGCCCGAACTTCAGGCCGGGCATGCGGAAGGTGGCATCGGGCGCGGCCACGCGCAGCATGCAGGCGCCGAACAGGTCCACGCCCGCGCCGAAGTTCTTGCCGTGCGCCAGCGCCAGGGTCAGGGCGGGGGACTCGGCCACTTTCTGCAGCAGGGTTTCCAGGCGCACGAAGCGCAGCAGCAGGTCGCCCTCGCTTTGTTCGGCATAGCCGCCGAAGTCGAAGCCCGCGCTGAAGTTGCGGCCCTCTCCCTTGAAGACGATGAGATCGCTGCCGCGCGCATGCGCCGCGTCGACCGCTTCGATCAGACCCTCGACCAGTTCGGCCGACAGGGCGTTCATCTTGTCGGGACGGCTGAGCGTGATGACGGTGGCGTGCTCGTCGACGGCAATGTCCACCAAGGCGCTCATGCCGACTCCTTGGCGCGCGGTGCGCCGGCCAGCACCCCCAGGATTTCGTCGTTGTGCTCGCCCAGCGCGGGCGGACGCAGGCGGATGGGCGTGGTGGCGCCATCGATGCGCACGGGCGCGCCGAAGCTGCGGGTGCGCACGCCGTTGGGCAGGTCGATGTCCTGCACCCATTCCATGTGTTCGACCTGCGGGTCTTTCAGCACATCGGAATAGTTGTTGATGGGCGCGCACGGCACGCCGCGGGCACGGAAGCGTTCGAGCCAGGTGGCCGCGTCTTCCTGCACGAAGTGGGTCTCGAGCAGCTCGCGCAGCGCGTCCTGGTTGCGTGCGCGCAGGCCGGTGTTGGCGTAGTTCGCGTCCTCATGCAGTTCGGGGCGCCCCACCACGTCGCACACGGATTTCCACAGCGCATTGTTGCCGGCCGCCATGCCGAAATAGCCGTCGCGGCAGCGGAACGCCTGGTACGGCGCATTGCGCGGGTGGGCCGAGCCCAGCTTGACGGGGTCCTTGCCGCTGCCGAAGTACTCGGAGGTCTGCAGGGCAGCGATGCCCAGCGTGACGCCCAGCATGGGCACGTCCAGGTGCGTGCCCTGGCCGCTGGCGGCCGCGACGCGCAGCGCGGCGCTGATCGAGTAGGCCGCGTAGAGGCCCGCGGTGAAGTCGGCGACGGGCACGCCGCACTTGACCGGCGCGCCGCCCTGTTCGCCGGTGACGCTCATGATGCCGCTCATGGCCTGGATGGTGAGATCGAAGCCGCCTTCCTGGGCACGCGGTCCGCTCTGGCCGTAGGCGGAAATGGAGCAGTACACCAGGCGCGGATTGCGCGCGGCCAACTGTTCGTAGCCCAGGCCCAGGCGCGTCATGACGCCGGGACGGTTGTTCTCCAGCAGCACGTCGGCGCTGTCGATGAGCTGCCGCGCGCGCTCGGCGTCGGCGGGGTCTTTCAGGTTCAGGGTGACCGAACGCTTGTTGCGGTTGAGCGAGGCGAAGTTCTCGCTGTAGCCCTCGGACAGGGGCGGCCACGCGCGCAGGGTGTCGCCGCCCTCGGGGTGTTCGACCTTGATGACGTCGGCGCCCATGTCCGCCAGCAGCATGCCGCAGAACGGGCCCGCCGCCACGTTGCATATCTCGATGACCCGCAGGCCGGCCAGTGCCTCGCTGTGTTTCATATCGTCTCGAATGGAATGATTGGGCTTCCTGATTCTTGTGGATTAGGTCTCAAGAAGCCTGAATAGGGACAAACATCGCTTGACCAGAATATCACCGTATGGAATTCTTGTTAAGCCAAATATAGGATGGTGGTCCTAATTATTAGGACTTATAAGTAAATAGCCGCGCACCCGCAGCGGCACCACGGAGACAACCCCAAATGCGCAAGTCCTTCCTGTCGATCACTGCGGCCGTCCTGGCCGCGGCGTCGTTGAACGTCCAGGCCGCCAGTTGGCCCGACAAGCCCATCCGCATGGTCGTGCCGTACCCGCCGGGGGGCGCCACCGACGTGGCCGCGCGCCTGTATGCCCAGCAGATGGGCGACTATCTGAAGCAGCCCGTCGTGGTCGAGAACAAGGCCGGCGCTGGCGGCGAGGTGGGGGCCGAGGCCGTGGCGCGCGCCGAAGCGGACGGCTACACCGTCCTGATGGGGGCGCTGGGCAGCCTTGCGATCAACGCGTCGCTGCTGGAGAAGCAGAACTACAGTTTCGCCAAGGACTTCAAGGGCGTCTCCGTGGCCATCACCATGCCGCTGGCCCTGGCTGTCAGCACCAAGATTCCGGCCAGGACCGTGCCCGAACTGATCGCGCTGGCCAGGCAGCGTCCGGGCAAGCTCACCATCGGGTCGGCCGGCACGGGCAGCTCGCAGCACATGGCGGGCGAACTGTTCAAGCAGATGACGGGCACCGACATCCTGCACGTGCCGTACCGCGGCAGCGGCCCGGCGGTGACGGACCTGCTGGGCGGCCAGATCGACATGGTGATCGAGACCCTGCCCGCGCTGCTGCCTCATGTCGCCGGCGGCAAGATCCGCATCCTGGCCGTGAGTTCGGCGCAGCGTGTCCCGACACTGCCCGACGTGGCGACCTTCGCCGAGCAGGGCCTGCCCGACTACAAGGTCGCCACCACCTATGCGCTGCTGGCGCCGGCGGGCTCGCCCGCCGCGGCCATCGACAAGATGTCGGCGGCCATGCAGAAGGCCGGTGCGTCCGAACAGGTCAGGGACGGCGCCGCCAAGCTGGGCGCCACCGCCACGCCGACCACGCCCGCGCAGACCGACAAGGTCGTCGCCACCGAGATCGAAACCTGGGGCGACGTGGTGCGCCGTTCGGCCAGGCGCTGAGACCACCGTTTCGCCCAGCCCATCGAGGAGCGCCAGCATGCAGAATGATCCCGGCCGCCTGGCGATCGTCGGCGGTGGTTCGGTCGCAGTGTCCTTTCTCTATCAGTTCCTGGAGGCATGGCGCGGGGGCCGCCCGCTGGAGGTGGCGATCTTCGAGCCGCGGCAGGAAGTCGGCCCGGGCAGCGCCTACCAGGCGGACCTGTCCAGCAATCTGTTGAACATTCCGGTCAATCGCATGTCGGCGGTGGCGACCGAACCCGACAGTTTCATGGATTGGCTGCGGGCCCGCGATCCCGCCTGGCTGCGGGCGCATGGGGTGCAGGCCATCGAGCCTGCGGCGTTCCTGCCCAGGCCCGTGTTCGGCAGCTATCTGCGCGACCTGTATGACCAGGCGCTGGCCTGCGCGCGGCGCAAGGGCGTGGCCGTGCGCCGCGTGGCCCAGGCCGCGGTGGGCGTGTGGCCGCTGGCCTCGGGGCAGGCGGTGGTGCTGGGCGAGGGCGGCGCGCGCGTGGTGGCCTCGCGGGTGGTGCTGTGCAACGGCAATCTGCCGTCCGTGTCGTTTCCTGATCTGGCTCCCCTGCCGGGCTACTTCAACAGTCCGTATCCGGTGTCGGACCTGTGCGGCCGCATAGGACGCGACGATACGGTGTGCATCGTGGGCACCAGCCTGAGCGCCATCGATGCCATCGCGGCGCTGCGGGCCCAGGGCCATCGCGGTCAGGTGCACTGCGTGTCGCGCAACGGCCGCCTGCCGGCGGTGCGCAGCCCGCACAACACCCGGGTGTCGCTGCCGGCCTTGCCCGAGCCGGAGGCGGACGGCCGTGTCACGCTGGACGGCCTGCTGGACAGCCTGCGCCGTGCCTTGCGGGCCGCTGGCGGCTCGGAGGATCAGGAGGACATCCTGGGCCTGGCCGGCCCGGCGAAGGCGGCGCTGGACGCGGAGATCGCGCGTTCGCAGTCGGGACCGCGGCCCTGGCAATCGGTGGCCGCCGCCACCAACGACCGCATCGAGCATATCTGGCATGCGCTGGACGATGCCGAACGCCGCCGCTTCCATCGCGACTGGCGCACGCTGTGGATGGCCCGCCGCGCGACTTTCCCGATGCGCAATGCCCTGACCTTGCAGCAATCGCTGCATGAAGGGCGGCTGCAGGTGCACGGCGGCTTTCGTTCGGCGCGGTATGACGCGGCCCGCGGGGCCTTCGTGGTGGAGGCCAGCGAGGGACGTGCCCTGTCCGCGCCATGGCTGGTCAATGCCACCAGTTTCTCGATGGACGTCGACGCGTCCGCCGACCCGCTGGTGCGCCAGCTGTGCAGCCAGGGGCAGGCGCGCGCGCATGCGCTGGGCGGTTTCGACCTGGATTTCGCGACCGGCTGCCTGCTGGACCGGGACGGCCGCCGCGTGCCGCAGGTGTCGGTGCTGGGCAGCCTGGCCGCGGGCACTTATTTCTGGACGACCTCGATGGAGGTGAACGCGCGCCTGGCGCAGGGGCAGGCGGTGCGGCTGGCCAGCGAATGCGCCCTGGCTGGCGCATCGGCTACGAGCCGCACGCCCTGACGGGGACCCGCGATCGCAGTCCCCGCGGGGTTGTTGCGCCGCCGGGGTAAACGAGCCGTCTGGGTCAGCCCTGGCCGAGGACTGTGGCAGCGTGCCCGCAGCGTGGTGGCGCCGCATGACGACCAGGGCCATTTCCGCGCGGCCGTGCTCAAGCCCCCGGGCGAGCCCCTGCGCCGCACGCCGCGTCCGCGCCAGTGATTGGGCGGACGCGCGCGGCTGTCGTCATGCGGACGCTGCCGGTGCGCCGGAGGGCTTGCCCAGCAGGGCCGAGGGCCTGGATTGGAGCAGCACCAGATTGCCGATGGTGGAAAGGGTGGCCTGCAACTGCGAGCCGTCGGGCCGCTGCCGGGTGCCGTCGTAGCGCTGCGCGGCGTCGACCATCGCCAGCAGGTTCCATTCGCGCGCTTCATGGCGCGGCGTGGTCGTGTCCTGTTCCAGCTGGCCGCGCACGTACTTCATCACGCGGCGCGATTCGTCGGCCGTCTGGTTCAGCGTGGCCTTCACCATCTTGCCGTCGTAGAAGGACAGGTCGGTGTCGCTGGCGGCCTTGTCGTCGATCTGGGTGTACAGGTAGTTCTGGCTGAGCGGGTCGGTGGTCAGCATCAGCGAGTGTTCGGGCGACAGCGCGTCGTGGAAGCTGGCGGTCAGGTGCGATTGCTGCGACTGCTTGATGCCGAACGAGCGCCCGGTGCCGCTGGTGGTGGTTTGCTGCGAGGCCTGGTACGAAAAACCGTCGGTCTCTGCGGCGCGCAGCGGATTGACCGCGCGCGCCTGGTCGGCGACCGAGGCGGTGAAGTCGGCCAGGCCGGTCAGCATCGAGCGGCTGCTGTCATCCAGGATGCTGCCCAGTCGCGAGGTGGGGGCGGATCTGCCGGTGGCGGAGCCGTAGTCGCTGTGCAGGTCGGCGAAGGCGCTCTTGAACATGGCGGTGAGCGCGGCGCCGCCGCGGCCGCGGTTGGAGGCGTCGTCGAACTGCTCCAGGTAATTCCGCACGGCGCGTTCGCGCTGCGCCGAGTTGCCCAGCATGGCGGACTTGGACAGGTCGACGCTGACCTGCACCGTGCCTTCCGGGCCCTTGGCCTGCACGCTGCGCGATACGCCGTCCGCATGGAAGATCAGGGATTGGTTCTGGTTGCCGGCCGTCTTGACGTTGGCATGCAGGTCTATCGAGGCGATGGCCTCGCGGTCGTATTGCGTCAGGGCTGCGAGGTCGAGCTTGGGTGGCTGCGCGGTCAGGCCGTCCAGCGCGGCCTGGAAGCCCTTGGCCAGTTTGGCCAGCGCGGCTTTCTCGGCGTCGCTGAGCGTGCCGCCGGTGACTTCCACCTGCACCGACATGGCATCGTCCTGGCTGCCGATGGCCAGGCGCACCGTGGCGCCGCCGGTGGTCTTGATGTCCATGGCGACGTAGTTGCCGGTCTGGGGCAGGGCCAGGCTCGTACCGACCGCATCCAGCGACAGTCTGGACGAGCCCGCCGTCCACACCGACTGCGTGAACTGGCCTGCGTCCATCGCGCGCTCGAGCAGCGCGGAGCCCAACCCGCCCAGGCGTCCGGCGGCGGTGTTGCTGCCGAAGTTGGCGGCCATGCGCTGGGTAATGGCGTCGTTGGCGCTGTTTTCCCAGATACGGGTGAATCCGGGCAAGGTGCCGTCGGGCAGGTAGACCGAGGCGCCGCTGCCGCTCTGGCCCAGCGCGACGTTGGAGGACGAGGCGGGCGCGACCGCCGCGGCGGTGATGGCCTGCTGCGCGGGCGCGGCGACGGCGGCTTGCACGGGCTGGACGGGCGCCAGATCGGGACGGCTGACGGCGGTGACGGTGGTCATGGCGGCGAGGGGTGGACGAGCGGGCGTATGCCGGGATTTCCCTGGTCTACGGCACGCGGCTGGCCGGTCTTTAACCCGTCCTGCACGATTTCACCGGCGGACAGGGCCCAGGCCGTTGCCAGCGTGGCTGCGCTATGCTTGGCCGCATGTGCCGGCGCGGTCCGCCGCCGGCTTTTCTTGCCGCCCCTCCGACGGGCCGGGCGGCGTTCTTCCAGGAGATTCCCCATGCCCGACATCGCGGCGCTGGCCTGCGCACTGCCCAAGGCCGAACTGCACCTGCACATCGAGGGCACGCTGGAACCCGAGCTGGCTTTCGAATTGGCCGGCCGCCATGGCGTGACGCTGCCATGGCCCGACGTACAGGCGCTGCGCGCCGCCTACGACTTCTCCGACCTGCAATCCTTCCTGGACCTGTACTACGCGGGCGCCGACGTGCTGCGCACGCGGCAGGACTTCCACGACCTGACCTGGGCCTACCTGCTGCGCGCGCGGGCCGACCATCTGCGCCACGTCGAGATATTCTTCGATCCGCAGACCCATACCGCGCGGGGCGTGCCGATGGCCGAGGTCATCGATGGCATCCACGGCGCGCTGGTGCGTGGCCGCGATGAACTCGACATCAGCTTTCGCCTGATCCTGTCGTTCCTGCGCCACCTGCCGGAAAGCGAGGCGCTGGACACGCTGGCGCAGGCGCGGCCTTTCCTGGACCGCATCGACGGCGTGGGCCTCGATTCCAGCGAGCACGGCCATCCGCCGTCGAAGTTCCGCCAGGTGTTCGCCCGTTGCCGCGCGCTGGGTTTGCCCGTGGTGGCCCACGCGGGCGAAGAGGGGCCGCCGGCGTACATCGAAGAAGCGCTGGACCTGCTGCACGCGCAGCGCATCGACCACGGCGTGCGCGCCATCGAAAGCGAGGAACTGCTGGACCGCCTGGCGCGCCAGCAGGTGCCGCTGACGGTCTGTCCGCTGTCCAACGTGAAGCTGAAGGTCTATCCCGACCTGCGCAAGCATCCCTTGCGCGACATGCTGGCGCGCGGCTTGAAGGTCACGATCAATTCGGACGATCCGGCCTATTTCGGCGGCTACGTCAATGCCAACTTCACGGCCTGCGTGCAGGCGCTGGGGCTGACCCAGGACGACGTGGTGGCGCTGGCGCGCAACAGCATCGAGGCCAGTTGGCTGGATACGGTGCGCCGCGAGGCCTTGCTGGCCGAGATCGACGACACCGTGCGCGGCTGGCGCGGCGCGAACTGAGGCCGGTCGGCGTTTTTACTGTCCCAGAATGCGAGTGGGCCTCCCTTGCGGGAGGCCCTACCCTTCTTGGCGCGCGGCATGCCGGTCAGGCTGGACGGGGGGGATCGCTGCTTGTCACTCGCGGCCTACGGAGATAAACCGCGTGTGTCCGGGTCGCCCGTCCGGCGTGCCTCGGGGGTCTGCTCACCCCCTGCGCCTTAGAACCGGTGACGCATGCCGACGGCGACTGCGGTGTCCTTCAGGTTGTCCTGGAAGGCGTAGTTGTCGGCATAGGCGGCGTAGGCGTACAGGTTGGTGCGCTTGCTCAGGTCGTACGTGTAGCCCACGCTGAAGATGTTGGTGGTCTTGTCGTCGCCCGTCAGCAGATCGTTCTTGGCGTCGGCGCGTTGCCACGACGTGAAGACCTTGCTGGCGCCCAGCGGCAGAGTGGCGCCCAGCATCATCGAGTCGGCGCGGAAGCCGTCAGCCACGCGGTAGGTGCCCAGTTGCTGGTTGCCCGTGGGCGTGGTGCCCAGGTTCAGGCCGGTGAACCAGCCATCGAACGTCTGGCTCCAGGCGGCCACGACCTTGACCACTTCGAAGTCGTACGAACCGCCCAGGATGTACTGCTGGACTTCGTTGTCGCGGTCGGCGCCGGCCGACGACGGGTTCAGGCGGTCATAGGTGGCGACCAGGTCGATCGGGCCGTTGGTGTAGCGGGCGCCCAGGGTGATGACGCGGTTGTTGCTGTTCGTGGCGAAGTTGCCCGCGCCGTCGGCGTTGAACGAGTAGCCGGCGCCCAGGCGCAGGCCGCCGATGCTCGGGGTCTGGTACATCACCATGTTGTCCAGGCGGGTCGAGTTGGCGGCGCCGAAGGTGGCGCCCACGCCGGCGATGGTGAAGCTGGTGCCGAACGGATCCATCGAGTCGAAGAAGCGCGACGCGAAGTTCTTCTGGCGGCCGAATTCCAGCGTGCCCCAGCTGTCGCTGGCCAGGCCGACCGTGGCCTGGCGGCCGAACAGGCGGCCGCCTTGGCTCGACGTGCCGGTTTCATTGTTGAAGCCGGCTTCCAGCGTGAAGATCGCCTTCAGGCCGTTGCCCAGGTCTTCCGTGCCGCGCATGCCGAAACGCGAGCCGCTGCTCACGCCGTTGGTGGCGCCGATGTGGCTTTGCTTGAAGCCGTTGCTACCCTTGACTTGCTCGTAGCCCAGGCCAGCGTCGATCAGGCCGTACAGCGTAACCGAGGTCTCAGCTTGAGCGACACCCGTGAAACCAATCGCCAGAGCGGCGACAAGCAGCGTTTTTTTCATGAAGGACTCCTGAGTTGTTTTGGCTCTGTTCGCTTGCGCCACGCACCGGCGAGGCATGCCAATCGAGCTGAGGGGAGTCTAGGGTTTACACGGGGGGAGGGAAAAGGTTGGTTATATGGAAAGAGTTTTCCATATACGTACCTAATCACGCGGCAGGGATATTTTTGGAACTTTCCGCCAGGCGATGCGGACTCACGCGCGCGCACGCATCAAAGTTGAACGCGTGCGTGCGCCCGTGGGCGCGCGCGCTGGCGCACATGCTTGCACACGCGCACGCGTAGCATGCGCTTGTGGCCCTGTCATGGCGGCACGAGGCTGTTGCGTGGTCGCCGCAGCCCGATTTCGATGTGTGGCGTGGAAGCCGCACTCATCCGCCGGCAGTCTCTTTCCGTTCCCCATCCGAACGCACGCACGCATGCGCTGCAAGTGACGCGGATCGCCCGCGAAGGGGGAATGGATTACCTGCAAGCGGTAGAGTATGTCTTGTCATTCAATGTCCACAATCCGGGTCGTTGCGGAGAGGGCAAACCCGTATGGGGGCGGGCAGGCCGATCGCCCGCCAAAATAAATGATGATAAAAATCCAAGTTGGGCGGCGCGGCCGCCGCTACACCACGAATGGAGACGGAAAGCGATGAGTCTGGTGGAAGAAACCGGCGGTGGGCTGGATGGATTGGGCCAGTTGCGTGCCTTGATGCGGTCCGGCCGCAAGCCCGGAATCATGGTGTCGCTGGATCTCGATTTCATCGAGATCGAGGCAGGCCGGGCGGTATTCGCGGGAGTGCCCGGCGATCATGCCTACAACCCGATCGGGACCGTGCATGGCGGCTATGCCGCGACCCTGCTGGACTCGGCCTGCGGCTGTGCCGTGCATTCCCGCCTGTCGGCCGGACAGGGCTACACCACGCTCGAACTGAAGGTGGCCTACCATCGCCCCATCACGCGCGATACCGGGCTGGTGCGTGCCGAGGGACGCGTGCAGACGCAGGGCCGCCGGGTGGCGTTTGCCGAGGCGACCCTGGCCGATGCGCAGGGTCGGGTCTATGCCACCGCAACGTCCACGTTGCTGGTCTTCGATCTGGAGGCGGGAGCGCCAAGGAAGGCGTGAGCAGGCGCTGAAGCGCCACGGCCGCGCGCCGGGCGGCCCGGCAATCGCTGATCAGCCCTTGCGTGGCGGACGGCGGGGCGCTTCGGCGTCCGGCTGGGCCAGCGCATCGCGCGCAGCCGCCAGTATCTGGTTGGATATCGTGTCGCCGCGGGTGGCGCGGGCCAGCATCAGCGCACCCACCATGGTGGCCAACTGCGCCATGGCCGCACGCATGCGGGCAGGAGCATCCTGGCCGTCCTGCTGGCTGGCCATGGCGGCCAGCAGGCGCTTCAGTCCTTCTGTATAGGCATCCTGCACCGGCGGTTCGCCGTCGTGCCGGGCGACGTCCACGGCCAGCGCGGCGGCCGGGCATCCCTTGCCGGGGTGGTCGCGGTGCGGACTGCTGAGATAGGCGTCGACCAGGGCCTGCCTGGAGGCGCGTCCGGCCGCCACGGCTTGCCAGCGTGCAACGGCCTCGGTGAAGGCTTGTTCGCAGGCCAGCGCCGCCAGGGCGTCCTTGGATTCGAAATGGCCGTAGAAGCCGCCGTGCGTCAGGCCGGCGGCGGCCATGACATCGGCAACGGTGACGCCGTCGATGCCCCGTTCGCGGAACAGCCGGGAAGAAGCGGCCTCGATGGCGAGGCGGTTCTTGCCGGCTTGTTCCCGTGAGACCCGGGGCATGAGTCTATCCGTCCTGTCAGCCGCGCACGTAATAGATGCGCATGGCCTGCTGGCGCGATTGCGGATCGACCACGCGGATCGTGACCATGCGCGCCGTGAAGCCGTCGGGCAGGGTCATGGAGCCCTGCGCGTGCGTGTAGCGATCCAGCTTGATGGCGATGGGTTCGGACGTGACCGCGTCG
Organism: Bordetella ansorpii; assembly: GCF_900078705.1. Classification (GTDB taxonomy): domain Bacteria; phylum Pseudomonadota; class Gammaproteobacteria; order Burkholderiales; family Burkholderiaceae_B; genus Bordetella; species Bordetella ansorpii_A. The sequence goes on along the minus strand of NZ_FKIF01000001.1, from coordinate 774,180 downwards.
CGGCGGCCATTCTTGTAGTTGCCCGACACTTCCAGGGTGATGTTGCCCTGGAAGGTCTGGCCGCCTTCCTTCTCGCGCATGATCAGTGCCTGGTAGGCCAGTTGACCCGGCTGCTGCTGGCGGAACTCGCCCCAGCGCACGCCGATGTCGCCGCCGCGCGGATCGGGCGGAATGGCGTCCAGGAACATGGCGATCTCCTGGGTCAGCGCCTGCACGCGCTCGCGGGCCTGGGCCAGGTCGGCGGTCTGCTGTTGCTGGGCGGTCTGGTTGGCGTCGCGCTGGGCGCGCGTTTCGTCCAGTTGGGCCTGCAGGCGCTGGCGTTCCAGGTTGGAGGCGCTGAGCTCGGCGTGCAGTTGCTCGGACTGCTCGGCGGTCAGCCGCTGCGGACCGTAATTGGTCTGCAGGAACAGCACGCCGCCCGCGCCCAGACCGATGCCCACCAGCAGCAGCACCAGCCAGCGCGGAAGGCGCCGGCTACGCTTGCCCGGTTGGTAAACGGAGGGCTTGAAGACTGCCCGCTGCGATCGTCCGAATGCCATGCAAAAGACTTCCTATGCCTAAGTCGTGCCGCACCGGGCTGTCAGCCTGCTGCGGGCGAAAATACCAGAGGATACCTGCTGCACGCCGTGATGGGGCCTTGCAGACAATTCTGGTTGCTTACGTTGATACCGTGAAAAGTTTAGCCTCTGCCGGCGAGCGCGTCGTCCAGCGCGGCCAGGCGCTCGGGCGTGCCCACGTCGACCCAACGGCCGGCATGGCGTTCGGCCAGCACCGCGCCGCGCGCCATGGCATGGCGCAACAGCGGCGCCAGCTTGGCGGGCTGGCCGCCCGGCAGGCCGTCGAACAGGCGGGGCCGGTAGATGCCGATGCCCGCGAAGGTCAGCCTGGGCACGCTGGCGTCATCCGCCGCGCGGCCGTCGGCACGCAGCGCGAAGTCGCCGGTGGGATGATGCGCCGGATTGTCCGTCAGCAGCAGCCAGGCGTCCGCCTGCTCGGCATCCAGCCGGCGTGCCAGCCCAGGCGCCTGGCCCGGATCCCAATCGCACCAGATGTCGCCGTTGATCACCAGGAAGGACTCGGCGCCCAGCAGCGGCAGGGCCTGGAGGATGCCGCCGGCCGTTTCCAGCGCGGCGGGTTCGGCCGAGTAGCGGATGTGCAGGCCCCATTGCGCGCCGTCGCCCAGTTGTCGGACGATCTTCTCGCCCAGCCAGGCGTGGTTGACGACCACCTCATGGATGCCGGCGGCGGCCAGGCGCTCCAGGTGCCAGACGATCAGGGGCTTGCCCCCGGCGGCCAGCAGGGGCTTGGGCGTATGGTCGGTCAGCGGGCGCATGCGCTCGCCGCGGCCCGCGGCCAGGATCATGGCGCGCATCAGAAGGTGTATCCGACCGAGGTTTCTTTCCGGTCGAGGCGGTCGAGCAGCCGCACCAGCGGGGCGAACACGCCATAGCGCGTCGCCACCTGGCGGACATAGGTATTGACCCGCGGCATGTGGGCCAGATAGGCGGACTTGCCGTCGCGGTGGTTCAGGCGGGCGAACACCCCCAGGATGCGCAGGTTGCGCTGCAGGCTCATCCACTCGTAGGCGCGGTGGAATTCGGCGAAGTCGGGGTCCACCGGCAGGCCGGCGGCGCGCGCCATTTCCCAGTAGCGGATTGCCCAGTCCAGTTGCTGCGGTTCTTCCCAGGTGGTGCGCGCGTCCGTGACCAGCGACGCCAGGTCATAGGTCAGCGGACCCGCCATGGCATCCTGGAAATCGAGCACGCCGGGGTTGGGGCCGTGGCGTGGATCCTCGCAGACCATCAGGTTGGGCGAGTGGAAGTCGCGGTGCACGAAGACCGTGGGCTGGCCGTCCGCGCTGCCGGCCAGCAACTGGAACACCTGGCGCAGCGCGGCATCCTCTTTGTCATCCAGGGTGGCGCCGTGGTGGTGGCCCACGTACCACTCGGGAAACAATTCCAGTTCGGCGGCCAGGCGCGTGGCGTCGTAGGCGGGCAGGCCGGTGACCGCCGCCTGCTGCATGCGCACCAGCGCGGCCAGGGCCTGCCGGTACAGCGCCTGCAGGCGCGCGTCGTCCAGGCCCTGCTGGATGCGCTGGTAATAAGTGTCGTTGCCCAGGTCGGACAGCAGCAGCAGGCCCTGCTCGGGCGCCTGCGCCAGGACGGTGGGCACGTTCAGGCCGGCATCGCGCAGCAGGTTGCCGGCGTGCAGGAAGGGGCGCACGTCCTCGTGCGCAGGCGGGGCATCCATGACGATGGCGGTGCCGTTGCCGGCATCCAGCCGGAAATAGCGGCGAAAGCTCGCGTCGCTGGACGCGGGGCGCAGGCTGCCGGGTTGCAGCGCCAGGTCGGCGGGCAGGCTGCCAAGCCAGGCCTGGATCTGTTCCAGGCGGGAATCGGGGGATGTGCTCAAGGCGGCCGTCTCAGGGTCGAAAAGCGGGGAAACCGGCCAGGGCCGGGGCCGTGATTGCCCGGGTATTGGGCTGTCTCGCGGCTTCTCTATAATACCGGGTCGCTCCAGCCCATGCGGTTGGTCGTTTCCTCATCGATAAGGTCGACTCGTTCGTGCGCATGGTCCGGTGCTTGTTTCTCTCCGCAGTCTGCGTTGCCGGGGCCGTGCAGGCCCAAAGCCGACCGGACTCGTCGCCGCCGGACGCCTCGACGGGCGTCGAGGTCCTGGGCCTGCGCCAGGCTCCCCAGTTGCGAACCTCCTCCGGATTGCGCCTGCATCGTCTGAAAGACGACCAGATTCCGGCCCACATGGAGGCCGACGACATGCAGGGCAGCGCCGACTCGCAGTTGGTGCTGAAGGGCAATGCGCAGGTGCGCCGTATCGACGGCATCATCAAGGGTGACCAGATCACCTACGACCGCAACTCCGGCGACGTCGACATCCAGGGCAGTGCGCGCATCCTGCGCGACGGCACGTTGATCACGGGCCCTTCGGCGCGCTTGAACGTCGACACCTACAGCGGCGAGATCGAGCAGCCGAATTTCTGGATCGGCGCCACGGGTGGCCACGCCCAGGCATCCCATGCCGACATCTTCAGCCAGTCGCAGATGCGCCTGAAGCAGGTCACCTTCAGCGGTTGCCCGTGCGACAGGCCCGCCTGGTACATCAAGGCCGATACGGTCGACCTGGATTTCGACGAGAACGAAGGCGTGGCGCGCAGCGGCGTGCTGTACTTCAAGGACGTGCCCATCCTGGCGTCGCCCTTTCTCAGCTTCCCGATCAAGGCCGAGCGCAAGTCCGGTTTCCTGGTCCCCACTTACGGTACGACCAGCAAGAGCGGCATCGACATCGCGACGCCCTACTATTTCAACCTCGCGCCCAACTATGACATGACGCTGACGCCGCGCTTCCTGGGCAAGCGCGGCTTGCAGCTCGGCGGCGAGGGGCGCTACCTGGGGTCCAGCTATGGCGGCATCCTGCAGGGCACTTATCTGCCCAATGACAGGGAAGCGGACATGGACCGCTGGATGTACCGCTGGGTACATACGCAGCAGTTCGGCAATGGCTTCTATGGCATGTGGGACCTGGCCAACGTCTCGGACGACAACTATTTCCGCGACATGTCCACGCTGGGCCTGAACGAGGCCTCCACCACCTACCTGCCGCGCCGCGCGGTACTGGGCTGGAGCAGCACCTACTGGCAGAGTTATGTCCAGGTCTACAAGTACCGCACGCTCCAGGATCCGGATGCGCCCATCCAGCCGCCGCTGGACAAGCAGCCCGAGCTGTTCCTGAAGGGGGCCCGCTACGACTGGAACGGTTTTGACGCCGAATGGACGTCCACGGCGGTGCGCTTCCGCCGCCCGCTGTTCCTGGGCCAGCAATCCGGCGCCGAAGGCGACCGCTTCCAGACCTATCCGACACTGGCGTATCCCATTGTGCGGCCGGGCTGGTTCGTCATTCCCAAGGTCGGTGTCAACTACACGCAATACAACACGAACTGGCATGGCGGCGACTGGAATGGCCTGGGCAGCACCGGCGTCTATCCTGGTACCGAGTCGCGCACCGTACCCATCGGCTCCGTGGATGCGGGCATGATCTTCGAACGCGATTCCTCGCTGTTCGGCAGGGCCGCGCTGCAGACCCTCGAACCGCGTATCTACTACCTGCGCGTGCCTTACCGCGACCAGTCGACGCTGCCCGTCTACGACACCACGCTGGCCGACTTCAGCTTCGCCCAGGCCTTCCAGCCCAACCAGTACGTCGGCGGCTGGGACCGCATCTCCAATGCCAACCAGATCACCGCGGGCCTGACCACGCGCTGGCTCGACGCCGATAGCGGTTTCGAGCGCCTGTCGCTGTCGGCGGCGCAACGCATTTATTTCGAAGACCAGCGCGTCACGCTGCCCTACGAAACCCCGCGCGAGAACGTGCGCTCCGACTTCCTGGTGGGCGCCAGCGCCGCGCTGACCGATACGCTGAGCACCGACGTCGCGGCCCAGTACAACCCGTACGACAACCGCTGGGCGCGCACCTACCTGGCCGCGCGCTGGTCGCCGCAACGCCTGACCTCGATCTCGCTGGCCTACCGTTACCAGCGCGATCCGCTGCCCGGCGTGTCGTACCAGCCGCGCGGCCAGAACCAGATCAGCCTGGGCATGCAATGGCCCTTCACCAAGCGCTGGTACGGCGTCGGCCGCATCGACTATTCGTTGCGCTCCGAGGATTCCGTCGGCAGCACGATCGCCGAATCGCCCCGCGTCACGCAGGCCATCGCGGGTGTGGAGTACAAAGGCGATTGCTGCTGGACGGGCCGAGTGGTGTTCCAACGCTACGCGGTCTCGGCTGCCGACACCAATACCGCGCTGTTCTTCCAACTCGAGCTCACCGGTCTCGGCGCATTGGGCACCGATCCCATCGGGCTGCTCAATCGCAGTATTCCGGGCTATCAGTCGGTTACGCCGCGCCCCGTGCCCGGCACGTCATTTGAAAGGTATGAGTAATGCGTAGATTGCAGAACCCGCGCCGCACGTCCGGCAATGCACTGCTGCTGGCCCTGTGCGCAAGCCTGGGGGCCGCGCCGGCCTTCGCCCAGCAGGGTTCCCATCAGGGCAGCCACCGCCCGGTGGCTGCGCGAGCGCCAGCCGCCCAGCAGTCTGCGGCGCCGCAACCGGCCGAGCAGGGCGAACAGTTCGCCGACGGCATCGCCGCCATCGTCAACAAGGACGTGATCACGCTGCGCGAAGTGCGCCAGGCCGCGCAAGAGGCCGTGGTCGACCTGCAGCGCCGCAAGATCGCCGTGCCCGACAATGAAACGCTGCAGCGCCAGGTGCTGCAGCGCCTCATCATGGAGCGCCTGGAGCGCCAGGAAGCCGACCGGTTGGGCATCCGCGTGGACAATACCCAGGTCGACCAGGCGATCACCATGGTCGCCAACCGCAACAAGCTGTCGGTCGATCAGTTGCGCGCCGAGGTCCAGAAGTCCGGCGTGGCCTGGGAAGAGTACCGCCGCACGCTGCGCGACGAAATCCGCCTGGATCGCCTGCGCCAGCGTACGGTCGACTCCGGCATCATCATCACCGACGCCGACATCGATGCCTTCCTGAAGGACCAGGCGCGTGGCGGCGGCCAATTCGGCGGCGCGGGCGGCGCGCCGTCGGCGCCGGCGGCGGCGCAGGCCGCCCCCCAGGCCGCCGGCCCCGTGTCGCTGACGCTGGCGCAGATCCTGGTGCGCGTGCCCGAGGGATCGTCGCCGGAAGCCATCGCCGCGCTGCGCAAGAAGGCCGAGGACCTGCTGGCCCGCGCGCGCAAGGGCGAGGACTTCGCCAGCCTGGCGGCCGCGGGCTCGGACGGTCCCGAGGCGCTGCAAGGCGGCCAGATGGGCTCGCGCCCGCTGGACGGGTGGCCCGACCTGTTCATCCGCGCGGTCGGCAATCTGCCGGCTGGCCAGGTCTCCGACCTGGTGCAGAGCGGCAACGGTTTCCACATCCTGAAGGTGGTGGCGCGTTCGGGCGGAGGGGCCGCGCCGCAGGGCGCACAGCAGCCCGCCGCGCCGGGCGGCCAGTTCGCGGCGTCCACGCAGGCCAGCCAGGGCCCGGTGCGTGTCACGCAGACCCATGCCCGCCACATCCTGATCAAGACCTCGGCGGTGATGACCGACCAGCAGGCCCGCGAGCGCCTCGAACAGGTGCGCCAGCGTATCGTCTCGGGCAGCACCACCTTCGAAGCGATGGCCCGCCAGTACTCGCAGGACGCCACGGCGCCGCAGGGCGGCGACCTGGGTTGGACCAACCCCGGCGAGATGGTGCCCACGTTCGAGGCCGCCATGAACGCGTTGCAGCCCAACGAAATAAGCCAGCCCGTGCAGTCGCCGTTCGGCTGGCACCTGATCCAGGTGCTCGAACGCCGGGAACAGGACGTCACCGACGAAATGCAGCGCATGCAGGCTCGCCAGATCCTGTTCGAGCGCCGCGCCGCACCGGCTTTCGAGGATTGGCTCGAAAACCTGCGTGGCCAGGCGTACATCGATAACCGCCTCGAAAAGCGCGAAACCATCGAGCAGCGTTATCGCTAGGCCGTCCGCGCGCCGCCCTGCCTTGCCAGGGCGGCGCGCGACAGGCAAGGTAATACCCAATAATGTCCCAGCATCAGGCGCGCAAGCGCTTCGGCCAGAACTTCCTCACCGACGAAAGCGTGGTCGAGTCCATCGTGCGGGCGATCGGCCCGGCGCAGGATGACCGCGTCATCGAGATCGGCCCTGGCCTGTCCGCACTGACCAGACCCCTGCTCGAGCGGCTGTCGCATCTGACGGCCGTCGAGATCGACCGCGACCTGGCCGCGCGGCTGCGCAAGCAGTATCCCGCCGAGCGCCTGACCGTGGTCGAGGCCGACGCCCTGACGATCGACTTCGCCGGGTTCGGCGCCGATCTGCGCGTGGTCGGCAACCTGCCGTACAACATCTCCAGTCCGCTGCTGTTCCATCTGATGACGGCGGTCGAGCACGTGCGTGACCAGCATTTCATGCTGCAGCGCGAGGTCATCGACCGCATGGTGGCCCAGCCGGGCGGGGCGGACTACAGCCGCCTGACCGTGATGCTGCAGTCGCGCTACCGCATGTTCAAACTGTTCGACGTGCCGCCCGAGGCCTTCGATCCACCGCCGCGGGTGGTGTCGGCGGTGGTGCGCATGCTGCCGCTGCCGGCGGACCGGCTGAAGCCGCGCAGCGATGCCGCCTTCGAGACGGTGGTGGCGCGGGCATTCTCGCAGCGCCGCAAGATGCTGCGCCGTGTGCTGGCCGATTGGGCGGCGCATGTGCCCTGGGACGATCTCGGCATTCCGCCCACGGCGCGCGCCGAGGAGGTGGCGGTGGACAAGTTCATCCGCCTGTCCGACGTGCTGCTCGACGCGGGCGTGGTTCGCTGATCCCATCGCACGGCGCCGGTTTTCCGGCGCCCGGCCCTGCGCCGTGGGGCCTTGTCCTGATGTCTACAGCCGGCGCTTGCCTGCGGCTACCCACAGGCGCATCGCATCGCGCGCGCGGGCGGCCAGCAGCGTTTCCGCCTGCTCGCAGGCCTGCTGCAAAGTCATCGGGCCGCTGGCCAGGCTGAAGGCGGCGGTGACGCCGCCCGCATACAGGGCCTCGTAGCCTTCCCCCAGCGATCCCGCCAGCGCGATCACCGGAACCCCCGCGCGCTGCGCCATGCGCGCCACGCCGGCCGGCGTCTTGCCGCGCAGCGTCTGCGCGTCCATGCGGCCTTCGCCGGTGAAGGCCAGGGTGGCGCCTTCCAAGGCCGCTTCCAGGCCGCCCAGCTCCGCCACGATCTCGACGCCGGGCCGGAAGGCCGCGTCCAGGAAGGCCAGGGCGGCATAGCCCAGGCCGCCGGCCGCGCCGGCGCCCGGGGTGTCCCGCAGGTCGCGCGACAGATGGGCCGCGCACACGTCGGCCAGGCGTGCCAGGCTGGCGTCCAGTTCCCGCACCTGCTCGGGCGTGGCGCCCTTTTGCGGACCGAAGATGTGCGAGGCGCCCTGCGGACCGCACAGCGGGTTGTCCACATCGCAGGCGACTTCGACGTTGACCTCGCGCAGGCGTGCGTCCAGGCCGCGGGTGTCCAGGCGGACCAGGCGTTTCAGGGCCGCGCCGCCCAGCGGCAGTTCGGCGCCTCGTTCGTCCAGGAAGCGCACGCCCAGCGCCGCCAGCATGCCGGCGCCGCCGTCATTGGTGGCCGAGCCGCCCAGGCCCAGGATGATGCGGCGCGCGCCCGCGTCCAGCGCGGCACGCACCAATTGGCCCACGCCATGGCTGCTGGCCCGCAGCGGATCGCGCTGCGCCGGGGGCGTCAGTTCCAGCCCGGCGGCGGTGGCCATTTCGATGACGGCCGTGCCGTCGGCCAGCCAGCCCCAGCCGGCCTGGCGGGCTTCGCCCAATGCGCCTTGCACGGGGCTTTCCCGCCATTGCCCGCCGGTGGCGGCCAGCACCGCCCGCACCGTGCCTTCGCCGCCATCGGCCATGGGCACGCACAGCGTCTGCGCGCCGGGAAAGGCCTGGCGCACGCCGTGCGCGATGGCTTCGGCGGCCGCGGGGGCGGACAGGCTTTCCTTGAACGAGTCGGGGGCAATGACGATTTTCACGGGGCGCGTCTCCTGGCGCAGGCGGTTGATGTTGTCATGTCGGTGCATGATACCTGCCGCGAAGTCGGCGGCGTACCATACGACTTTGCGCCCGCCTCGCCGAACAGGAGACAGCATGACCGTAATGCGCCGCACCAAGATCGTCGCCACCCTGGGTCCCGCCACCTCGACGCCCGAACGCCTGGAGGCGCTGATCCGCGCCGGCATGGACGTCGCGCGCCTGAATTTCTCGCATGGCAGCGCCGACGACCACCGCGAACGCGCGCGCCAGGTACGCGAGCTGGCGGCCAGGCAGGGCCGCTTCGTCGCGCTGATGGGCGACCTGCAAGGCCCCAAGATCCGCATCGCGCGCTTCACCGACAAGCAGGTCATGCTGAAGATGGGCCAGCCGTTCACCCTGTCGAATTCGCATCCCAAGGAAGAGGGCAACGCGTCCATCGTCGGCATCGACTATCCCGAGCTGGCACAGGACTGCAAACCCGGCGACGAGTTGTTGCTGGACGACGGCCGCGTGGTGCTGCAGGTCGACCGCATCGAGGGCGATGCCGTGCACACCACCGTTACCGTGGCCGGCCCGCTGTCGAACAACAAGGGCATCAACCGCCGTGGCGGCGGCCTGTCCGCGCCCAGCCTGACCGACAAGGACCGCGCCGACATCCTGCTGGCGGCCGAACTGGAACTGGACTACGTGGCCGTGTCGTTTCCGCGCTATGGCCACGACATCGACGAAGCCCGCACGCTGGTGCGGGCGGCCGGCAGCCAGGCCTGGATCATCGCCAAGATCGAGCGCGCCGAGGCCGTGGCCGACGACGAGGCCCTGGATGCCCTGATCCGCGCCAGCGACGGCGTGATGGTGGCGCGCGGCGACCTGGGCGTGGAGGTGGGCGATGCCGAGCTGGTCGGCATCCAGAAGCGCATCATCCTGCACGCGCGCAAGCTGAACAAGGTGGTCATCACCGCCACGCAGATGATGGAGTCGATGATCAACAGTCCGATGCCCACGCGCGCCGAAGTGTCGGACGTGTCGAACGCGGTGCTGGACTACACCGATGCCGTGATGCTGTCGGCAGAGAGCGCCTCGGGCCAGTATCCCGTCGAGGCCGTGCAGGCCATGGCGCGCGTGTGCCTGGGGGCCGAGAAACATCCCACCAGCACCAAGTCGCACCATCGCCTGGAAGAGGTCTTCGAGCGCTGCGACGAGACCATCGCCCTGTCGGCCATGTACGCCGCCAACCATTTCCCCGGCGTGAAGGCCATCATTGCGCTCACCGAAAGCGGCAACACGCCGTTGATCATGTCGCGCATCCGCTCGGGCGTGCCGATCTACTGCTACAGCCCCAGCCCGATCACGCAGCACCGCGCGGCGCTGTTCCGTGGCGTGTACACGGTGCCCTTCGAGGCCGAGAAATACGATCCCGCCGAGTTGAGCGACGCCGCCATCGACGAGCTGAAAAAAAGCGGCCGCGTGCAGGAAGGCGATTGGGTCATCCTGACCAAGGGCGATTTCCACCGCGACAGCGGCGGCACCAACGGCATGAAGATCCTGAAGGTGCAGTAAGGGGGGGGCGTGGTGCGGGCGTGCCTGCCCGCGTCTTCATTCCGTGTTGCGGTTCAGCAGCATGGACAGCGTGAAGCGGCCCGCAGGATGGACCGTCACGCTGATCTCGAACGCGCGGCGTGAGGCGTCCAGGTAGGTGCGGACGATCTGCAGCGCCGGCGATCCCGGTTCGACGTTCAGCGGCACGGCCAGATGGCCGGGCACGCTGACCGCATCCACTTCCTGGCGGATCTGCGCGATACGGCGCCCGAAGCGTTCCTCGATGATGTTGCTCAGCAGCGTCTGGGGCGAGGCCTGCACGATGGGCACGGCCTCGGCGTAGGCGGGTTCGACGTAGACGTCGGTCCATCCCACGGGATGCTCCAAGTCCTCGGCGGGCAGCCGCAGGCTGGAGATCCGCAGCCAGCGCGTGCCGCCCGGGCAACCCAGCGTACGCGCCAACTCCAGGTCCACGACGATTTCCTCGACGTGCTGCACCTCGCGCACGTGCGCCTTGCCGAACTGTACCAATCCGTCCAGCGACGCCAGCGTCTGCTGGAAGCCTTCGGCGCGTTCGCGAGCTTCCACGCGGGTGCCCACGTTCTTCGTGCGTGATACCAGGCCCAACTGCTGAAGTTCCTGCAAGGCGGCGCGGATCGTGTGGCGGCTGGTGCCGTAGAGGGCGCTGAGTTCAAGCTCGGTCGGCAGCAGCGAGCCGACGGGATGCTTGCCGCAGGCGATGGCGGCAGTCAGATCCTTCACGACCATGGGATACGTGACTTTCTTCATTCGATGTTTCTGTTCCCCGGAATGTGGCGGACCACGGGATAACCCCAGGTTACCCCCGAGCAGTCACGCTGCTAAAGTTATGTTCGAACATATTGTTATGTACGTTTTATTCTATCGGCCTACTTCATGCCCCTTCCTTCCTCTTCCAGCACCGTGCTGGATTCGATGCTGTTCCGCGATGCCTTCGGCACGCCCGCCATGCGCGGGATCTTCTCCGACGTGGCGACGGTGGACCGCTATATCCAGGTAGAAGTCGCGCTGGCGCGCGCGCAGAGCGCGTGCGGCATCGTCCCGCCCGAAGCGGCGGCCAGCATCGCGGAAAGCGCGCGCATCGAGCGGATCGACTTCGACCGCATGCGCAAGGAAACCGACATCGTCGGCTACCCCATACTGCCTCTGGTGCACCAGCTTGCTGACATGTGCGGAGAAGCGGGGCGCTACGTGCATTGGGGGGCGACGACTCAGGACATCATGGACACGGCTAGTGTATTGCAGGTGCGCGCCGGCCTGGACGTGGTGGAAGAGGACTTGCGGCACATCCGCGAGGTGCTGCGCGCCTTGGCACAGAAGCATCGGCAGACCGTCATGGCGGGCCGCACGCACCTGCAGCACGCGCTGCCGGTCACCTTCGGCTACAAGGTGGCCGTCTGGCTGTCGATGTTCGACCGCCACCAGGTCCGATTGGCGCAATTGCGCGAGCGTGTCCAGGTCGTGCAATTGGGGGGAGCGGCGGGCACGCTGGCCTCGCTGGGCGACGCCGGGGTGGCGGTACAGCACGCTCTGGCGCGTGAACTCGGCCTGGGCGTGGCGCCCACGCCGTGGCACGTGGCGCGTGACGGCCTGGCCGAGGCGGTATCCTTGCTGGCGCTGATCACCGGTTCGCTGGGCAAGGTGGCGACGGACATCATGATGATGGCGTCCACCGAGTTCGGCGAGGTCTACGAGCCCTTCGTGAAAGGGCGCGGCGCCAGCAGCACCATGCCGCAGAAGCGCAACCCGATTTCCAGCGAGCTGATGCTGGCCGCCGCCAAGGCCGTGCGGCAGCACGCCGGCCTGATGGTCGATGGCATGGTGCAGGACTTCGAGCGCGCGACGGGGCCCTGGCATGCCGAATGGGTCGCGTTGCCCGAGAGCTTCGTCCTGACGGCCGGCGCCTTGCATCAGGCCCGGTTCGCCTTGGAGGGGCTGATCGTCGACGAGGCGCGCATGCGCCGCAATCTGGACCTGAGCGACGGCCTGATCGTGGCCGAAGCCGTGATGATGGCGCTGGCGCCCAAGCTGGGCCGCCAGGATGCGCACGACGCCGTCTACGACGCCTGCCGCCGCGCCTGCGACGACAGGGTCGGCCTGGCGCAGGCCTTGATGGCGTCGCCGGGTATCCGCGAACACTTCGACGATGCGCAGATCGCGGCGATGACCGATCCCGTCAATTACCTGGGTCAAGCGGCGGCCTTCGTGGACCGCGCCTGCGCCGCGTCTCTCGCGCTGGATGAACAGGGAGCGGCGGCATGAGCCACGCCGAATCCCGGGCGCCCGTCGGCGTCGAGCAGCAGTATTTTGCCTTCCTGGCGCAGGGACAATGGCGCGTGCCGCGCTGCACGCTGTGCGGCCTGACTGTTTTTTACCCCCGGCAGATATGCCCGGCGTGCAGCCATGACCAGTTCGACTGGATCACGCCCAGTGGACGCGGCGTGGTGCATGCCACCACGACCGTGCGCCGGCCGCCGAAGGCCGGGGGCGATTCTAACGTCAGCCTGATCGATCTGGAAGAGGGCTTCCGGATGATGTCGCGGGTGGAGCATACCGCGCCCGGCGAGGTCCGCATCGGCGACCAGGTCGTCGCCCGCGTGCAGGACGTCGATGGCGTGGCTCTCGTGGTGTTCGACCTCCATGCGAAGGAGACCGCGCAATGAGCGCCTCCAACCTTCGGGGCGCTACCGCCATCGTGGGCATTGGCCATGCCGGACTGGGTAGTGCCGGTGGCCATACCGACATGGAAATCCTGGCGCTGGCCGCACGCCGCGCCGTCGCGGATGCCGGGCTGAAGATGTCCGATATCGACGGGCTGTGCACCTGCAGCGCTTCGGCCACGATGTGGGCCATGCCGGTGGCCGAGTATCTGGGCATGCGGCCACGCTTCATCGATAGCACCATGCTGGGCGGCTCCAGCTTCGTGGCGCACCTGGAGCCCGCGATGCATGCCCTGATGGCGGGCCAATGCAATGCGGTGCTGGTCTGCTATGGCAGCACGCAGCGCACCTCGACGCTGGATCGCGCCGCCGTCGGCAAGATGCGCGCGGTGCTGGATCCGCTGCCCTACGAGGCGCCGTACCAGCCGCTGCAGCCGATCACTTCCTATGCGCTGGCCGCATCGCGTCACATGCACGAATACGGCACGACGCGCGAACAGTTGGCCGAGGTCGCCGTCGCGGCGCGCCGCTGGGCTCAGTTGAATCCGCTGGCCTACAGCCGCGATGCGCTGACGATCGAGGACGTGCTGCAAGCCCGCATGGTCAGCGATCCGCTGTCGGTGCGCGATTGCTGCTTGCTGACCGATGGGGCAGGTGCATTCGTGCTGACGCGCGCGGATCTGGCGCGTACCTTGCCGCACGAGCCCGCCTACGTGCTGGGCTGCGCCACCGAGGTGTGGCACCGGCAGATTTCCTCGATGGAAAACCTGACGGTGACGGCGGCGTCGCGATCCGGGCCGCGCGCCTTCGCGGCGGCCGGCCTGTCGCCGGGTGACGTCGACGCGCTGTGCCTGTACGACGCCTTCACGATCAACGTGGTCCTCTTCCTCGAAGACCTGGGCTTCTGCCCGAAAGGCGAAGGCGGCCGGTTCGTCAGCGGCGGCAACATCGCGCCGGGCGGCTCGCTGGCTGTCAACACCAATGGCGGCGGCCTGTCGTTCGGCCATCCCGGCATGTATGGCGTGTTCCTGATCCTGGAAGCCGTCGAGCAGTTGCGCGGGTCGGCTGGCCAGCGCCAGCAGCGGGCAGACGTGGCGCTGGTGCACGGCAACGGCGCCACCCTGTCCAGCCAGTCCACCGCCTTGCTGGGCACCGGGGCAACGCTGTGACGCGGCTTTCCAACCCCCTCATCCAAGCGTTCTCATGATCAACAAGATTGCACACTCACTGCACGAGGCCGTGTGCCGCATCCCGGACGGGGCCGCCGTCATGGTCACCGGCTTCGGCGATGCCGGGCTGCCCCGTGAACTGCTGGCCGCGCTGGTCCGGCACGCGCCGCGCGACCTCACGCTGATCAGCAACAACGCCGGCACCGGTGACTATGGCTTGGCGGCGCTGCTGGCTGCGGGACTGGTGCGCAAGGTGATCTGCTCGTATCCGAAGTCATCCGGCGCGGACGTCTTCGCCAACCTGTACCGCGCCGGCAAGGTCGAACTGGAAGTCGTGCCGCAGGGCACGCTGGTCGAGCGCATGCGCGCCGCCGGCGCCGGCCTGGGCCCATTCTTCACGCCGACGTCCTACGGCACCCCCGTGGCCGAAGGCAAGGAGCAACGCGTGGTCGACGGCGTGGGCTACGTGCTGGAGCACCCGCTGCGCGCCGACTTCGCACTGATCAAGGCGTACCAGGGCGACCGCTGGGGCAACCTGACCTATCGCCTGGCCGGCCGCAGCTTCGGTCCTGTAATGGCCATGGCCGCGAAACACAGCATCGCCCAGGTGGACGACGTGGTACCGCTGGGCACGATCGCCGCCGATGCCGTCCACACGCCGGGCATCTTCATTCAAAGCGTGGTCCGCAAAGGAGCGGCTGATGCAAACGCCTAGACTTTCCCGCCATCGCATGGCCGAGCTGCTGGCCGCCGATATTCCCGCAGGCAGCTACGTCAACCTGGGCATCGGCATTCCGACGCTGGTGGCGCGCTACCTGGACGAGTCCAGGGAGATCGTCCTGCACAGCGAGAACGGCATCCTGGGCCTGCGCGGCGTGCCCGACGGCGTCGATGGCGACGAAGACCTGATCAATGCCAGCAAGGTGCCGGTGCAACTGATTCCCGGCGCCTCGCTGTGCGACCAGGCCATGTCCTTCGCCATGATGCGCGGCGGCCATCTGGACCTGACGATACTGGGCGCCTTCCAGGTGGCCGTGAATGGCGACCTGGCGAGCTGGTCGGTGGGCAACGAGGACGACGTGCCCGGCATCGGCGGCGCCATGGATCTGGTGGCCGGCGCCAAGCGCGTGGTCGTGGCCATGCAGCACACCGACCGGCAGGGCACGCCCAAGCTGGTCGAGCGTTGCACGCTGCCGTTGACCGGGTGTGGCGTCGTCGGCGCCGTGTTCACCGACATGGCGATCCTGGACGTCGATCCCGCACGCGGCCTTGTCGTGCGTGCCATGGCGCAAGGTCTGTCGCGCGCCGAACTCGAGAATGCCACGGACGCACCGCTGAGCTACGCGGACAGCATCGAAACACTGACCCCCTGATTCATCCCATTCCAATAACAAGGAGACAGACATGAACCTCGCACGACCCCTCAAGACGCTCCTGGCCTGCGCGGCCCTGGCCTGCGGCGCCACGGCGCATGCCGCCTTTCCCGAACGGCCCATCCAGCTCATCCTCGGCTATCCGCCTGGCGGCTCCGCCGATGCCATCGCGCGTCCGCTGTCGGTGCTGCTGACCAAGTACCTGGGCCAGTCGGTGGTGGTGGAGTACAAGCCGGGCGCGGGCGCCATCATCGGCACGCAGTCCGTGGCCCGCGCCACGCCTGACGGCTATACGCTGGGCTTCGTGCTGGCCGCGCATGCCATCAATCCCAGCTTGTACAAGCTGCCTTACGACACCGCCAAGGATTTCACGTCCATCGGCAAGGTGGCCAGTCTGCCGCTGGCGCTGTATGTGAACAGCAACTTCCCCGTGAAGACCGTACAGGAGTTCATCGACTACGCCAGGAAGAAGCCGGGCGAGATCTCGATGGCGTCGTCCGGGAACGGCAACACCAGCCATCTGGCGATCGAGCTGTTCGGGGCGACGGCGGGCGTGAAGGTGCTGCACGTGCCGTACAAGGGCGGTGGCCCGGCGCAGGCCGCGCTGATGGGCGCGCAGGTGCAGGGGCTATTCGACGGGCCGTACTCGATGAACATGGTCACCACCGGCCGTGCGCGCCTGCTGGCGTTCGCCAGCAAGGAGCGTCTGTCCATCGCGCCGCAGGTGCCCACCATCGCCGAGACCCTGCCCGGCTTCGAGGTCTCGGGTTGGTACGGCATGGTCGCGCCGGCCGGTACCCCGGCCGACGTGGTGGAAATCTTGAACGCGGCGATGCGCAAGGCCGTGGCCGACCCGAAGTTCAAAGAGCTGGTCGAGCCGCTGGGCTACGTGATCGAACCGTCCTCGCCGCAGGCGTTCACGCAATTCGTCGCCGACGAGCAGGCGCGGTGGGGCAAGGTCATCCGTGACGCGGGCATCAAGCTCGATTGACGATTTCCTGCGACGGAACACGGACATGATCGATGTATCCTCCGGCGCCCTGCGGTTGGGCGTCGTGCCGCTTGAGCCGCCCGAACCGGCGCTTATCCAAAGAACCAGTAGCAGACGAAGATCGCCGCCAGCACACCCGCCAGATCCGCGATCAGCGCGCACCCGACCGCGTGCCGTGTGCGGATGATGCCGACCGCCCCGAAGTACACGGCCAGCACGTAGAACGTCGTTTCGGTGCTGCCCTGCATCACCGCGGCCAGCAGCGCCGGAAAACTGTCCACGCCGAAGTGGGTCATCGTTTCGAGCATCATGGCGCGCGCCGCGCTGCCCGAGAACGGCTTGACCAGCGCGGTCGGCAGGGCATCGACGAAACGCGTGTCCCAACCCGCCGCATGCGCCAGCCAGCGGATGCCTTCCAGTGCAAAGTCCAGCGCGCCCGAGGCCCGCAGCACGCCCACGGCGCACAGCATCGCCACCAGATAGGGCAGCAGGCTGCGCGCCACGTCGAAACCTTCCTTCGCGCCCTCGATGAATGTCTCGTAGACGGGGATTTTCTTCCACGCGCCGATCAGCAGGAACGACAGCAGGATGCCGAACAACGCCAGGTTGCCCAGCAGCGACGACAGTGCGGCGATGGCGCTGGCCGTCAGGGTGGACAAGAGCGCCATGAAACCGCCCAGCAGCAGCGCGCCGCCGCCCAGCCAGGCCAGCGCGACGGGGTCGTGCAGCTTCAGGCGCTGACAGGCGGCCACGGCCAGCAGGCCCACCAGCGAGCCGATGCTGGTGGCCAGCAGGACGGGCAGGAACACCAGCGTGGGATCGGGCGCGCCCTGTTGCGCACGGAACATGAACAGCGTGACCGGCAGCAGCGTCAGCGACGACGCATTCATCACCAGGAACAGGATCTGCGCGTTGGTGGCGGTCTCGGGCGTGGGGTTCAACGTCTGCAGCTCGCGCATCGCGCGCAGGCCGATGGGGGTGGCGGCGTTGTCCAGGCCCAGGCCGTTGGCCGCGAAGTTCAGCGTGATCAGGCCGATGGCCGGATGGCCGCGCGGCACCCCGGGCATCAGGCGCGCGAACAGCGGACCCAGCAGCCTGGCCAGTTTCTCGACCAGTCCGGCCGCCTCGGCGATGCGCAGAAAGCCCAGCCACATGGTCAGCGTGCCGAACAGCAGCACCATGACTTCCACTGACACGCGCGCCATGTCGAACAGGGCGGCCACGATGTGGCGGAACACGTCGGCGTCGCCCCCGCCGATCCACCGCACCAGTCCGGCGGCGGCGGCCGCGATGAAAAAAGCCAACCAGAGTTTGTTCAGCATCGACGATGACGGAGGGCAAGGCTGCGCGAAACGGCCATTGTCGCAGAGTGTCCGGCGGACGAGGCACATCCTGGCGAAGGTGGCGCGGCGCATCGAAACGGGTGGTGCCGGAAGCGCGTGACTTGAATGGGTCTGAATTGCCCCCATTTTTTAGCAATCGACATGTCGGGAAAACATCGAGAACACCGGCGCACCCGCCCCTGCCGCGGACCCAGGCCGTGCGGGACGCCTACGGCCTGCGCCAGAAGTTCGACAACGTGGTCGGCGCGAGGAGCGCCAACCGCTGCTGAGCGCGGCGGCCACGCGTGCCGCCGCCGTGCGGTTTCAATCGTCCTGGTTGGGATCCATGCCCGGGAACAGGATCTCGGTGAAGCCGAATTTCGAGAAATCCTGGATGCGCGAGGGATACAGCCGGCCGATCAGGTGATCGCATTCGTGCTGCACCACGCGGGCGTGGAAGCCTTCGGCCTCGCGGTCGATGGCGTTGCCCCGCGGATCGCGGCCGGTGTAGCGGATGTGGTGGTGGCGCGGCACCATGCCGCGCAGGCCGGGCACCGACAGGCAGCCTTCCCAGCCGTCTTCCATCTGGTCGGACAGCGGCGTGATGACCGGATTGCACAGCACCGTCAGCGGCACCGGCGGCGCATCGGGATAGCGCTCGTTGTGCTCGAAGCCGAAGATCACCAGTTGCAGGTCGACGCCGATCTGCGGCGCGGCCAGCCCCACGCCGCGCGCGGCGGCCATGGTCTCGAACATGTCGCGGATCAGTTCGTCCAGCGCGGGGCTGCCGAACTCGGTGACCGGCGCGGCGACACGCAGCAGCCGCGGGTCGCCCATCTTCAGAATGGGATGGATCATGGCGGGATCAGTCGGCGCGGCCGCTGCGCTGGATGAACTCGATCTTGTAGCCGTCCGGATCCTCGACGAAGGCGATCACGGTGTTGCCGTGCTTCATGGGGCCGGCCTCGCGCGTGACCTTGCCGCCCTTTTCCTTGACCTTCGCACAGGCCTCGTAGGCGTCTTCGACTTCCAGGGCGATGTGGCCATAGCCGTTGCCCAGGTCGTATTTCCCGGTGTCCCAGTTGTGGGTGAGTTCGATGACGGCGCCTTCGTCCTCGTCCTGGTAGCCCACGAAGGCCAGCGTGAACTTGCCGTCCGGGTAGTCCTTGCGGCGCAGCACGCGCATGCCCAGGACATTGGTGTAGAACTCGATGGACTGGTCCAGGTTGCCGACGCGCAGCATGGTGTGCAACATACGCATGATGGGGGTTCCTCGGTACGGAGAGACGACGAAAGCCGTCATCGTAACAAGAAACCCCGCGGGGAAACCCCAGGGCGCCAGGGGACCCTGGGTGCCGCGTTGGGGCTGCTGATCTCAGGACTTTCAGCCCGAGACTTTCAGTCCGAGACTTTCAGTCCGAGACTTTCAGTCCGAGACTTTCAGTCGGATCCCAATTGCAGTTTGTTGGGTTGGCGTTTCTCGATCGCGAACTTCAACAGCGCGGCGCTGCGGAAGATGCCGTGCGCGAACTTGCCGTAGGGCAGGGTCAGGAACAGCGCCATCACCACGCCCAGGTGCAGCGCCAGCATCAGGCCCATGACGCGGGTATCGCGCAGCGCCAGCAGCAGCAGCCCCGTCAGGCTGATCAGGAACAGCAGCACGATGAAGCCGCGGTCCATCGGCCGCTGCGCCGCGTCGCCCTGCATGGGATGGCGCTTCAGGTTCAGCCACAGCAGGCCGGCCGGACCGATCAGCAGGCCGATGCCGCCCGCCGTGCCCAGCAGCACCGGCGCGCTGAAGAAGGGATAGGGCGCGTGCCAGTCCAGCAGGTAGTGATACAGCGTGGCGACACAGGTGGCCGCGAAACACAGCATGAAGCCGTAGAACGTGAAGTGGTGGAAACGCCGCCGCGCCAGCGAGAAGGCATCGTCCTCGTTGTTGCAGCCCTTGCCGTGCCCGCCGCCCAGGTAGCGCAACCGCAGCGCATCGTGCGTGGCCTCGGCGATGGCGGCACCATTGGCCGAGCCCGGACTGACGTCGCGCCAGAAGCGCGTCACGCCGATGCCCAGGGCCAGCATCGAGAACAGGAACACGGCGCCGAACATCAGCGCCAGCGTGTTGTGCGGAAAGATGGCGTAGAAGTTGCCCGCCAGGGGCTCGTGCAGCAGGCCGCCGGCCAGGTGCGCGGCCAGTGCCAGGAACAGCACCAGCGCGGCCGAGGCGATCAGCGACACGGCCAGGCCGTTGCGCTTGTACAGGCCGCCCAGCGCGGCGGGCCAGGCATAGTCGCTGTAGGTCTGCACGCGGACCTTCGCCATGGCCTGGGGCACGTTCACCATGAACTCGTGCGGCGGCGCGTACTGGCAGGCGTGCAGGCAGCCGCCGCAGTTGTGGCACAGGTTGGCCAGGTAGTTGACGTCGCCCTTGCCGAACTCCAGCCGCCGCGTCATGGCCGGAAACACGGCGCAGAAGCCTTCGCAGTAGCGGCAGGCGTTGCAGATCTGCATGACGCGCGCCACTTCAGCCTCGTCGGCGGTCAGGTCGGCGCTCTGGATCTTGCGGCGATGGATGTGCACCGGTTGTCCGGTGGCGGGCCGGCCATGCGTGGCCCGGCCATCCGTGGCCCGGCCTCCAGGGGCCGCGCCGAAGTCCTGGGCGCCGCGGGTCAGTTCTTCAAGCTGCTGCACGCTGTGCCTCCTGATGCGTCATCGATCGCGCCGCCGCGGCGGCCTGCGTGCCGGCGATGCGGCCGAAGGCCGTGCCGATGGACATGCCCACGCCCGCCGTATAGCCCTTGCCCAGCACGTTGCCGGCCATCATCTCGCCCGCCACGAACAGGTTCTGGCTGGGGCGGCCGCCGAAGCGCACGGCGGCGGTCTCGTCCACCTTCAGGCCCAGGTACGTGAAGGTGATGCCCGGGCGCACGGCATAGCCGAAATAGGGCGGCGTATCCAGGGGGCGCGCCCAGTGCGTCTTGGCGGGTTCCACGCCTTCGGTATGGCAGTCGTCCAGTGTGGTGTGGTCGAAGGTGCCCACGCGGCAGGCGGCGTTATAGGACTCGATGGTCCGCATGAATGTCGTCTCGTCCAGTTCGAGCTTGCGCGCCAGCTCGGGCAGGCTGTCGGCGCGCACGCCGGGAAACACCGGCGGCATGAATCGGCCGATGGCCTTGGCGTCGATGATGGAATAGGCGATCTGGCCGGGTTGCATGGCCGTCAGGCGGCCCCAGATGGCATAGCGTTTGGGCCAGAAGTCCTCGCCCTCGTCGTAGAAGCGTTCGGCGTCGCGGTTGACCACCACGCCCAGCGACACGCAGTCGATGCGGGTGCAGATGCCGCCGTCGTACAGCGGCGCGCGCGCGTCGATAGCCACGCAGTGCGACTGCGAGGGATCGCCGATGATGTCGGCGCCCGCGTCGATCATGAACTTCAGCAGCACGCCCATGTTGAAGCGCGTGCCGCGGATCAGGAAATTGTCGGCCGGCCACTCGCCGCGCTCGTTCCGGCCCCAGGCCTCGCGCAGCCATTCGCGGTTGGATTCGAAGCCGCCCGCCGCCAGCACGCAGGCGCGCGCCTCGATGCGTTCATCGCCGATGCGCGCGGCCACGAAGCGGCCGTTGTCCAGTTCGAGCGCGTCGACCGGCGCGTCGTAGCGGACCCGCACGCCCAACTGTTCGGCGCTGCGGTAATAGGCGTTGACCAGCGCCTTGCCGCCGCCCATGAAGAAGGCATTGGTGCGCGCCACGTGCAGCGCGCCGGACAGGGGCGGCTGGAAATTCACGCCGTGCCTGCGCATCCAGTCCCTACAGCTCGACGACGCGCGGATCACCAGCCGGGCCAGGTGCTCGTTGGTCTGGCCGCCGGTGACTTTCAGCAGGTCCTGCCAGAACTCTTCTTCGGGATAGGCGTCCACCAGCACGTCCTGCGGCGCGTCGTGCATGCAGCGCAGGTTGCGGGTGTGCTGGGAATTGCCGCCTCGCCATTCGCGCGGCGCGGCTTCCAGCAGCAGCACGCTGGCGCCCGCTTCGCGGGCCATCAGCGCGGCGCATAGCGCCGCATTGCCGCCGCCAATAACCAGTACGTCGATCATGTCTCTTGTCCGGGTGGTCGAGCGGCGACTATAGAAATGCCGCGCCGGCCCGGCAAGAAGGCTTCCGACAAGGGCTGTTCACGAATCGTGAAGGCTGGCTCTCAACCCGGGTGCAGCTTCGCGCCCGGCCATGTGCCTTGCCGGACCAGGTCGGCGGCCGTCTGCGCCAGCAGTACGCGCACCGCCAGCGCGGCGGGTGACAGTTCGTCGTCCGACAGGCTGGCCAACAGGTTGGTGCGCGCCAGCGCACGTTCGCGCACCAGCCGCAGGCCCAGGGACTGGCCGCGCCGCACGGCCGCGGCGCCGGGCTGCAGCGTGGCGCCGTGGCCGGCGCGCACGAGTTCCATCAGCACTTCCAGGCCGTCGATCTCGGCGCTGACGGTGGGTTCGATGCGCAGCCGCGTGAAAGTGTGATTCAGCAAGGCGCGCAGGCCGTGGCTGGCGCCGGGCAACAGCAGGGGCAGGTGCCTCACGTCGCGCAGACGCACCGGGCCGGGCGCGGGCATGCCGGGCAGATCCTCGCGCGCGATCAGGAACAGCCGTTCGTCGATCAGCGGCTGGATGCTCCAGCGGCGAGCGGTCTCGGTCTGGAACACGATGGCCAGGTCGAGCTGGCGCGCGTTCAGCATGGTGGTCAGGAAGCCCGACAGGCTTTCCACCAGCCGGACACGTACGTCGGGATAGCGTTCGCGCATGGCCTGCATGAAGGGCACCGCCAGCACCGAGGCCGTGGTGGGCGCCATGCCCACGCTGACGTGGCCGTTCAGCCGCGACGATTTGGCGGCCTCGATGGCATTGTCGGCATGGCGCAGCGACAACTGCGCCTGCCGCAGAAAGGCCAGGCCCGCGTCGGTCAGCGACACGCCGGTCGAGGAGCGGATCATCAGCCGGGTGGACAGTTCGCCTTCCAGGCGGCTGATCTGCTGGCTGAGCGCGGAGGTGACCATGCCCAGTTCGGTGGCGGCGCGGCCCATGCTGCCGCATTCGGCGACCTTGGCGAAATAGCGTAGCTGGCGGAGTTCCATGTCGGGTTTTCGTTGTTGGCGCGGGGCCGTTCATTGAGCGGACGGCCCGCAAGGCAGGCGGCAAGCCCGCGTGCGGGCAGGGACGTCAAGGCAAGGCGCTTTCCCGGCGCCGCGCCGACGCGCCGCCTGCGCCGTGCGGCGGTTCACGCCGGCGCGGCCATCATAGCGCCGTGGCGCGGGTCTTCCACAGGCCGCGGACGTTCGTCACGCCCAGGAACAGTTGCAGCGCCACGACGGCGTAGGCGGCGGCATGCAGTCCCCACGCGATCCACAGCACGTTGCTGAGCACGAACGTCCAGAAGCCGGCGTGACGCCGGCGCCTGCCTTTCGAGGCCACCAGATAGGCGGCGGCGACCGTCACCGCCATCGCCGGCCATTGCATTGCGTCCAGGATGTCTTCCATCGTCAGTCACGGCAAGAGGGTTGCGGGGACGCCCGGCCGCCAGCGGTGTCCGGGCACGGCCGCGGCCCGTGGCGCCTGGGCGATGCCGCTGCCTAGCAAGCGCAGTGCCCGGGCAGCGGAGGAAGGCCGGGAGAATCGCCATTGCAGGCGAGGCCGAGCGGCGTCGGCCAGCATGGCGGGGGGGCCGGCATCGAGCGCTCGACGGAAGTGATCGCCGAGAGCGGCATCCAGGCGCAGTGGGTCCGCTTGCGCGCTAGAACTGCGGCAGCGATGCCGGATCGTGCCGGCGCAACTGTTTCTTGGCGTCTTCGAAGCCGGGCAGGATGTTGCCGACCTCGGCCCAGAAATCGTTGCTGTGGTTCATCTCGCGCAGGTGCGCCAGCTCGTGCGCGATGACGTAGTCGATGATGGCGGGCGCGAAGTGGATCAGGCGCCAGTTCAGCATGATCTTGCCGTCGCTGGTGCACGAGCCCCAGCGCGTGGCCGCGGACGACAGCCGCCAGCGGCTGATGGTCAGGCCGGTGGCCTGCAGGAAATGGCCCAGCCGCGCGCCGAACCAGTCGCCGGCGCGCTGCTGCAGCCAGGCCTGGGCGGCGTCGCGCACGCGGGTCTGGTCGGCGTCGGCGGGCAGCGGCAGCCACAGCACGGCGCCGTCCTGCGGGGCCGCGGCGTCGCCCTCCAGGCCGGCCTGGCGCCGGTCGGCGCCCAGGCGCAGCGTGATGCGGCGGCCCAGGTAAGGCAGCTCGCCGCCATCCTGCCAGCGCGTGTGGGACATGGCCAGCTGCTGCTTGCGGGCGTGCCAGTCGCGCAGCTTGGACAGGATCCAGCGCGCCTTCTCGCGCACCGCGTCGTCCACCTGCGGCAGCGTCACCCAGTTGGGCGCCGTGACGCGCAGGCCGTCCTCGGCGATCACGAAGCCGATGGTGCGGCGGCGCGAGCGCAGCAGCACGAAACCGATGGACTGCTGGGGCGTGACGACCTCGCGCCAGCGCGCGCCGTCGGGCAGCGGATCGGGACGCGGCGTGGGGACCCGCGTGCTGGTGAGGGGCGGGGCGCAAGGCGGGGGCATCAGGCCCGGCGCATGCCGTTGGGCAGGCGTCGGGGGAAACGTGACGGACAGGGAGACCGGCGGCGTTCCGTCGTCGGCTCGGGGCTCGCCAGGCGGCCCGAAGTCGAACGACAGTTCGAGCTGATCAATCTTTGCCATATCTCTCGGGGTTCAGGACTCGCATCTCCGCGTCGATCCAGGCTTGCACCCTGGTATTGAGTTCTTCGGCGGAGAGACCTTTCGATTCTATCGCGGGTCCGATGGAAACCGTGATCAGTCCCGGCCGCTTGACGAACGCATTGCGGCGCCAGCATTCGCCGGCATTCAGGGCAATCGGGATCACCGGCGCGCCGGTCACGGTGGCCAGCCGCGCGCCGCCCGTCTTGAAGCGGCCCATCTGTCCCGGCGGCACGCGCGTGCCTTCGGGAAACAGCAGCGGCCAGCGGCCTTCGTCCAGGCGCACCTGGCCCAGGCGGGCCACTTCGTCGAAGGCGTCGCGGCCGCGCGAGCGGTCGATGGGGATCATGCGCAGCAGCGCCAGGCCCCAGCCGAAGAACGGCACGCGGTGCAGTTCCTTTTTGTAGACGAAGCAGACCTGGCGCGGCATGTGGGCGGGAAAGAACAGCGTTTCCCAGGCCGACTGGTGCTTGGACAGCAGGATGGCCGGGCCGTCGGGCAGGTTGTGCGCGCCCTTGACCTGCCAGCGCAGGCCGCAGATGACGCGCGCGCCCCAGATGGCCAGGCGGGGCCAGCCGACGGTGAGCCTGTAGCGCAGGTGCAGCGGCAGCGGCGCCCACAGGATGCAGGCGAACGCGTAGGGAATCACCGTGATCGACAGGAACAGGGCGTAGAGGAAGGAACGAAGCCAGGCCATGTCTTCAGGCGGTGATGAGTGAGGGTTGATGCATCGTCAGGCGTCTTTGAGCAGCATGTCCGCGAAGGCCGCCAGGTCGTCGCACACCTGCGTGCCGGGCGGCAGTTCGCCCTTGGCCTGCGTCTTCTGGCCGTTGCCCGTCAGCGCCAGCCACGGATCGCAGCCGGCGGTGGACGCCGCCTGCAGATCCCGCAGCGAATCGCCCAGCGCGGGCACGCCCGCCAGGTCGATGTCGTAGCGGCGCGCGATGTCGTAGTACATGCCGGGCAGCGGCTTGCGGCACGAGCAGCCGTCGTCGGGACCGTGCGGGCACAGGAAGATGGCGTCGACCTGGCCGCCGGCCTGCGCCACTTCGTGGTGCAGCTTGGCGTGGATGGCGTTGAGCGCGGCCATGTCGAACAGGCCGCGCGCCAGGCCGGACTGGTTGGTGGCGACCACCACGGTCCAATCGGCCTGCGTCAGCCGGGCGATGGCGTGCATGCTGCCGGGCAGCGCGATCCATTCTTCCGGCGATTTGACGAACGCATCGCTGTCCTGGTTGATCACGCCGTCGCGATCGAGAATGACGAGTTTCACTGTGCCAGCCTGGAAATGTCAGCCACGCGGTTCATCAGGCCGTGCAGCTGGGCCAGCAGGGCCAGCCGGTTGGCGCGCACGGCGGGGTCTTCCGCCATGACCATGACGTCGGCGAAGAAGGCGTCGACCGGTTCGCGAACCTGGGCCAGGGTGCGCAGGCTGCCGGCGAAGTCGCCGGCCGCGGCCTGGGCTTCGGCCTGCGGACGCAGGCGCGCCACGGCGTCGGCCAGCGACTGCTCGGCCGGTTCGACCAGGCGGGCCAGGTCGACCTGGCCGATCTCGCCTTCGGCCTTCTTCAGCAGATTGCCGATGCGCTTGTTGGCGGCGGCCAGGCTGGCGGCCTCGGGCATGCCCGCGAAGGCGGCCACGGCGCGCACGCGCTCGGCCACCTGGTGCAGCGGCGGCGTCAGGGCGATGACGGCCTCGACGGCATTGCGGTCGGCGTCGGCGATCAGTTGGTTGCGGTAGCGTTCGTAGATGAACGTGCGCACTTCGGCGAGGGTCTCGGCCGGGATCTTCCCAGCCGGGAAGGCATTGGCGGCCAGGTCGAGCAGGCCGTCCAGCGACAGCGGGCCGTCGGCGTCGATCTTGAGCCAGCCGCCCGCGGCCAGTTGCTCGAAGGCGCTGATCAGGCCCAGCGCCGCGCGGCGCAGGCCGAAGGGGTCGCGCTCGCCCGTGGGCGCCAGGCCGATGGCCCAGATGCCCACCAGCGTTTCGGCGCGCTCGGCGATGAACAGCACGGCGGCGGTCAGCGTTTCGCGCGTGACGGGCGCGTCGAAACGGTTGCGGTATTGTCCGCGCAACGCCTCGACCACGTCGGCGGCTTCACCGTCGCCAGCCGCGTAGTACGCGCCCATGACGCCTTGCAGCTCGGGGAACTCGCCCACCATGTTGGTGCCCAGGTCGGCCTTGGCCAGCTCGGCGGCGCGGTCGGCGGCGTCGGCGTCGGCGCCCAGCGCCTGGGCCACGCCGCGCGCGATGGCGCGCACGCGCTCCACGCGTTCCAGCTGGGTGCCCAGCTTGTTGTGATAGACGATGTTGCCCAGTTGCGCCACGCGCGAGGCCAGGGTGGTCTTGCGGTCGGTCTGGAAGAAGAACTGCGCGTCGGCCAGGCGCGGACGCACCACGCGCTGGTTGCCTTCCACGATGTTGACCGGGTTGGCCACGTCCATGTTGCTGACGATCAGGAAGCGGTGCGTGAGCTTGCCCGAAGCCGGATCGAACAGCGGGAAGTACTTCTGGTTCAGGCGCATGGTCAGGATCAGGCATTCCTGCGGCACTTGCAGGAACTGTTCCTCGAACTCGCCCACGTATACGGTGGGGTGCTCGACCAGCGCGGTCACTTCGTCCAGCAGGGCGGCCACTTCGGGGTCGTCGCCCAGCGTGGCGCCCAGGCGGGCGGCGTGCTCGTTCAGCTGGCGCGAGATCTCGTCGCGGCGGCCCTCGAACGAGGCGATCACGCGGCCGCGCCCGGCCAGCGTGTTCACGTAGGCGTCGGCGTCGGCGATGTCCACGGCGCCGCTGCTCATGAAGCGGTGGCCCAGGGTGTAGCGGCCGGCGGTCAGGCCCAGCGTGCGCACGGGCACGACGTCGCTGCCATGCAACGCGATCAGGCCGTGGGCGGGGCGCACGAACTTCACGCTGGTGACGCCGTCATCCAGTTGATAGCGCATCACCTTGGGGATGGGCAGGCCGTCGATGGCCGTGTCCAGGGCTTCCTGCAAACCGGAGGCCAAGGCCAGGCCGGGGGCGGTGCCGCGCGCGACGAGGTAGTCCTGCTTGCCGTCGGATTCGCGTTCCAGCGTGGACAGGTCGATGTTTTCCAGGCCCTTGGCGGCCAGCTTCTTCACCAGCGCGGGGGTGGCGGCGCCGTCGGCGGCCAGGCCGACCTTCACGGGCATCAGCTTTTCGGCATAGGCCTGGTCGGGGGCTTGCGACAGCACGGCCGACAGGCGCACGGCCAGGCGGCGCGGGGTGGCATAGGCCTCGACCTGATTGCCGTCGGCCAGCAGGCCGTGCTTGGCCAGCGTGGCGCGGATGCCTTCGGCGTAGGCCTGGCCCAGCTTCTGCAGGGCCTTGGGCGGCAGTTCCTCGGTCAGCAGTTCGACCAGCAGGGGGCGGACGGTGATCGTCATTGGGCTGCCCCCTTGGCGTTTTGCGCCGTCCCCCCGAGGGGGGGCTCGCCCTCGGGGCGGTCCGGCGGGTTCGCGCCGCCCTCCAGCGGGCGCTTCAGCATGGGGAAGCCCAGGCGTTCGCGCGAGTCGTAATAGGCCTGCGCGACGCTGCGCGACAGGTTGCGGATGCGGCCGATGTAGGCGGCGCGCTCGGTGACGCTGATGGCGCCGCGCGCGTCCAGCATGTTGAACGTGTGGGCGGCCTTCAGCGCGGCCTCGTAGGCGGGCAGCGCCAGCGGCACGTCCATCAGGCGCTTCGCCTCGGCTTCGTAGTCGTTGAAATGGGCGAACAGCATGTCGGCCGAAGAATGCTCGAAGTTGTAGGTGGACTGCTCGACTTCGTTCTGGTGGAACACGTCGCGGTACAGCACGCGGTTGCCGCCGGCGCCTTCCGTCCAGACCAGGTCATAGACGCTTTTCACGTCCTGCAGGTACATGGCCAGGCGTTCTAGGCCGTAGGTGATCTCGCCGGTGGTCGGCGTGCAATCCAGGCCGCCCACCTGCTGGAAATACGTGAACTGGGTGACTTCCATGCCGTTCAACCAGACCTCCCAGCCCAGGCCCCAGGCCCCCAGCGTGGGGTTTTCCCAGTCGTCCTCGACGAAGCGGATGTCGTGCCGGGTCGGGTCGATGCCCAGGGCCTTCAGCGAGCCGATGTACAGCTCGAGGATTTCCGGGGGCGCGGGTTTCAGCACCACCTGGTATTGGTAGTAGTGCTGCAGGCGGTTCGGGTTCTCGCCATAGCGGCCGTCCTTGGGTCGGCGCGAGGGCTGCACGTAGGCGGCGCGCCACGGCTCCGGTCCGATCGCGCGCAGGAACGTGGCGGTGTGCGACGTACCGGCGCCGACTTCCATGTCGTACGGCTGCAGCAGGGCGCAGCCTTGCTTGTCCCAGTATTCCTGGAGCGTAAGGATGATTTGCTGAAAGGTGAGCATAGGGCTTCTAGGCGGCCGCCCGGCGGGGCCGAACGCGTGTCGGCGGCCCGGCATGGGCATGGGAAACCGGGCATTTTAACTGGGTGCGGGGGAAATGCTTGCGACCGGCGGGACATGGCCTGGCGTGCTTCCGCTGTCACTGCCCCTCGCTTCAGGGCCGCGTGGATAAAGGACACTTCGCCCGTGCGGCTTCGGTTGGAAGCGCATCGCGGGCGAATTGCCGCTCAGCAACGTTGCCATTGTTTTGTACATATATTATATGTATTATCTTCATGAACATTGTCTTCGACCCGGTCAAAAGCGTCGGTAACCAGATCAAGCATGGTATTTCGCTGGCCGCCGCGCAAAATCTGGAATGGGACTGCGCCATGGCGGCGCTGGACGACCGGCGCCCTTATGGCGAAGACCGGATGATTGCCATCGGCTATATCGGGGATCGTTTGTACGTCGTGGTGTATGTGGATCGCGACGATTGCCGTCGGGTCATCAGCCTGCGCAAGGCCAATGCCAGAGAGGTAAAACAATATGCCGAAGCTTAAATCGGGGCACGTTTCCCCCACCGTCGCGGAGAACGCCGCGATCAATGCGGCGATCCGCCATGATCCTGATACTCGCGAAATGACGGCCCGGGATTTCGCGCGCGCGCGGCTTGGCGCGTCATTTTCGCCGAGCGACGGCAAGACGCGCATCACGATGTGGGTGGACAGCGACGTCCTCGACGCCTTCAAGGAACTGGCTGGAAAAGGCGGGAAGGGGTATCAGACGCTGATAAACGAAACCCTGCGCGATGTCGTGAGCGGGTTGGCGTCGGGCCGCGATGCCCAAGGCAATTCCGCTCCCGCCACGCTCGGCTTCGATGAAGAAAGGTTGCGCCAGGTGCTGCGCGAAGAGCTCGCCCGGCAACGCGAAGCCTTCATTGGGCAGATTCACGACCCGCGGGAGTGAAAAGCCGGGTGAGGTCCCGCCAGTGCCCCCGCAACGCCCAGGATCCGGCTTGCGGGTGGCTCTTATCGAGCGGGTGGGTTCAGGGGCGGGTCCTCCGTACCCGCCCGCACAGTCGTATCATTCCCCCTTGCCGCAGTCTTATACATAACCGCGCACCGTCCCAATCCCACGGTCCGCCCACAGAGGAGCAGCAGCATGTCCGACCTGGTCAAGGTAGAAGTCGCCGATGGCGTCCAGATCATCACCGTGAACCGGCCCGAGGCCAAGAACGCCATCAACCTGGAGACCGCCCAGGCCCTGGCCGCCGCGTTCGACGCCATGGACGCCGACGATGCCGTGCGCATCGGCATCCTGACCGGCGCCGGCGGCACGTTCTCGTCGGGCATGGACCTGAAGGCCTTCGCGCAAAGCGGCCAGCGTCCGCTGATCCCGGGCCGCGGCTTCGCCGGCCTGAACGAGCGTCCGCCCAAGAAGCCGCTGATCGCCGCCGTGGAAGGCTACGCCCTGGCCGGCGGTTGCGAGATGGCCCTGTCGGCCGACCTGATCGTGGCGGCCAATAACGCCAAGTTCGGCCTGCCCGAGGTCAAGCGCGGCCTGGTGGCCGGTTCCGGCGGCATGCTGCGCCTGCCGCGCCGCCTGCCGTACCACATCGCCATGGAAATCATCCTGACCGGCGACATGCTGGACGCCCAGCGCGCCCACGGCTACGGCCTGGTCAACCGCCTGGCCGAGCCGGGCCGCGCGCTGGAAGCTGCGCTGGAACTGGCCCGCGTCATCGTCGAGAACGGCCCGCTGGCCGTGCAGACCGCCAAGAGCATCGTGGCCCAGGCCACCGACTGGGAACAGGAAGGCATGTTCGACCGCCAGCGCCCCCTGATCGCGCACATCTTCCAGTCGGCCGACGCCAAGGAAGGCGCCACCGCCTTCGCCGAGAAGCGCAAGCCGGTCTGGCAGGGCAAGTAACGCGTACGCCGCTGGGCGGGCGCCGTCCGCCCAGCGATCCGTCCCCCACCTGGGCCTGCGCCTGGCGCGCGCCCGTTCTATGATTCACGCATGCGCGCGGTTCCAGGCGGTCGCGCGCGGGCACGCAACGAGTTCCGGCAGGCCTCCCTCCGCGTTTCGTTTTTCCCCTTTTCTTTCCGCGAACCAGGCGGGTCTGCGGCCCCGTCCTTCCTACATCATGACCACGCTCATCAAAGAAGAAGACCTGATCCAGTCCATCGCGGACGGTATCCAGTTCATCAGCTACTACCATCCCGTCGACTACATCCGCCATCTGGCGCGCGCCTACGAGCGCGAGGAAAGCCCCGCGGCGCGCGACGCCATGGCGCAGATCCTGACCAACTCGCGCATGTGCGCCGAGGGCAAGCGTCCGCTGTGCCAGGACACCGGCATCGTCAACGTGTTCCTGAAGGTCGGCATGGACGTGCGCTTCGACACCAAGCGCAGCCTGCAGGAACTCTGTGATGAAGGCGTGCGCCGGGGTTACCTGAACCCGGACAATCCCCTGCGCGCCTCGGTGCTGGATGACCCGCTGTTCGCGCGCAAGAACACGCGCGACAATACGCCCTGTATCCTGCACGTCGAACTGGTGCCCGGCGCCAAGGTCGACGTGCAGATCGCTTCGAAGGGCGGCGGTTCCGAGAACAAGTCGAAGTTCGTCATGCTCAACCCCAGCGACTCGCTGGTCGACTGGGTACTGAAGACCGTGCCCACGATGGGCGCCGGCTGGTGCCCGCCGGGCATGCTGGGCATCGGCGTCGGCGGCACGGCCGAGAAGGCCATGCTGATGGCCAAGCAGTCGCTGATGGAAGACATCGACATGTACGAACTGCTGGCCCGCGGCCCGCAGAACAAGCTGGAAGAGCTGCGCATCGAGCTGTACGAGAAGGTCAATGCGCTGGGTATCGGCGCGCAGGGCCTGGGCGGCCTGACCACCGTGCTGGACGTGAAGATCTCGACCTTCCCGACGCACGCCGCTTCCAAGCCCGTGGCCATGATCCCGAACTGCGCGGCCACCCGCCACGCCCACTTCGAACTGGATGGCTCGGGCCCGGCGCGCCTGGATTCGCCCTCGCTGTCCGAGTGGCCGGAGGTGCACTGGGCGCCCGACTACAACAAGTCCAGGCAGGTGAACCTGGACACGCTGACGCGCGAGGAAGTCGCCAGCTGGAAGCCGGGCCAGACCCTGCTGCTGTCGGGCAAGATGCTGACCGGCCGCGACGCCGCGCACAAGCGCATCCAGGACATGCTGGCCCGCGGCGAGCCGCTGCCGGTGGACTTCACCAACCGCGTCATCTACTACGTGGGCCCGGTCGATCCGGTGCGCGACGAAGTGGTCGGCCCGGCAGGCCCCACCACCGCCACCCGCATGGACAAGTTCACCGAGATGATGCTGGCGCAGACCGGCCTGATCTCGATGATCGGCAAGTCCGAGCGCGGTCCGGTCGCCATCGACGCCATCCGCAAGCACAAGTCGGCGTACCTGATGGCGGTGGGCGGCGCGGCCTACCTGGTGTCCAAGGCGATCCGCACGGCGCGCGTCCTGGCGTTCGAGGACCTGGGCATGGAAGCCATCTACGAATTCGACGTGAAGGACATGCCGGTGACGGTGGCGGTGGATGCCGAGGGTATCTCGGTGCACAACACCGGCCCGAAGGAATGGCAGGCCAGGATCGGCAAGATTCCGGTCGCGGTGGCTTGAGACCGAGCGGCCGGCCCGTTGCGTCGGGCCGGCGCGTGCAGGGCCTCGGCCGCGCCGGCCCTCCCATGGGAACCGCCGCCCTATCTGGCGCTTTTGCCTGAAGACATGGAGACGGAGGGTTCGCTCGTACGTGTGTCGCTGTCGTTGATCACCCCGACGATTCTCACTTTGTTCGGGGTGGCCTTCGTGGCGGTCTGGGCCGGCTATCAGCGGCGCATCCACCTGTTGTGTCTGGCAGCGGCCTGCTTCGCCTTCGGCGCGGGCGCCTCGTCGCAGATCCTGTACGTGCCGCGGGATGCGGGCGCCAATGCGCTGGTGTCCGGCGCGTTCTACTCGAGCGCCGTGTGCCTGGCGGTCCAGGGCATCCTGCTGCGGGCGCGCCGCCGCTTCTCCTGGATCGGCTGCGTGGCCTTCGTCGTGCTGGTCATGGCGGGCCTCTGGTATTTCTTCTACGTCCAGCGCAATCTGCTGGCACGCGTCTATCTGCTGAACGCGAGCTGCGGCCTGTTGTTCTGCCTGGCCGCCGTGCGGCTGTGGTCCGCGCCGCGGGTGCGCATGCCGGATCGGCTGCTGTTCTGGATCGTGCTGGCACTGGGGCTGCACTTCCTGCCCCGCACCGTGCTGACGCTGGGAGGCAGTGCGCCGGTCGGCGCGCGCGCCTTCGCCGACTCGGTGTTCTGGCAAGGGCTGCAATTGTCCCTGGCCCTGTTCGGCATCGCGCTGGCCCTGGTGCTGCTGTTCGCCGTTGTCAGCGACGTGCTGCAAGCTGCCATCGACGACCGCGACCGCGACCTGCTGACGGGCGCCTACACGCGCCGGGGTTTCGACTCGCGCACGCGCAAGCGGATGGCCGGCGCCACGGCGCCTTGCGCGCTCATCCTGGCCGACGTGGACCATTTCAAGCGGATCAACGACCGGCACGGGCACCCGACCGGGGACCGCGTGCTGGCCGCGGTGTCGGAAACCCTGTCCGAACACCTTCGCAAGCAGGACATCCTGGGCCGGCTGGGCGGCGAGGAGTTCGCCGTTTTCATGCCGCGGGCCGGCCTGCGCGAGGCAGTGGCGTGCGCCGAACGGCTGCGCACGCAGGTCTCCCTTTCCGTGCCCAGGGTCCTGGGAGGCGAGCCCGTCACTATCAGCCTGGGGGTGGTCGAGATCTCGCCGGGGACGTCCTGGGAGGCCGTCTATCACCAGGCCGACCAGAAACTGTACGAGGCCAAGCGGATGGGGCGCGACAGGGTATGCGGGTAGCGGTTCCCGAGCGCGGGCGTCGCGGCCGTGCCGGCCGAAGGCCGTCCTCATGCGGCACTGCGCCATCATTGATCACCTGAGTCGAACGCCCTCTTAACGATTCAGGAATAGGCTGACTCGCGGGCCTTTCCTACACTCCTTCGAACAATCATTAAAACCGCCGAAGGAGACAAACCATGGCGCAATTCCGCCGCTGGCTGTGGGCCGGCGCGTTGTCATTCGCCTGCTCGCAGGCCGCATCGGCCGCGTGGCCAGACAGACCCATTACCGTGATCGTGCCCGCATCGCCCGGGGGCACCACCGACATCTCCGCGCGCATCATTTCCGACAAGCTGTCGCAGAAGCTGGGGCAGCAGGTCATCGTCGAGAACAAGGCCGGTGCCGGCGGCATCATCGGCTCGCAGGCGCTGGCGCGCGCCAAGCCCGATGGCTACACGCTCATCATGGGCAACATCGGGCCCAACGCCATCAACTATTCGCTGTACAGGTCGCTGCCGTACAAGCCTGAAGACTTCGCGCCCATCACCACGGTCATCTCGGTGCCCAACATCCTGGTGGTGCACGAGGCCACGCCCGTGAAGACGGTGGCGGAACTCATCGCGCTCATCAGGAAGGATCCCAACGCGGCCACCTTCGGCAGCTCGGGCGCGGGCCAGTCGCCCCACATGTCGGCCGAGCTGTTCAAGCAGCGCGCCGGCATCCAGGCCACGCACGTGCCCTACAAGGGCGCGGGCCCCGCGGTGGCGGGCCTGATGGCCCGGCAGTTCACCTTCATGATCGACAACCTGCCCAGCTCCATGGCGTCCATCCAGGGCGGCAAGTTCCGCGCGCTGGCGGTCACCAGCGACAAGCGCGTGCCCGAACTGCCCAACGTGCCGACCATGGCCGAGGCGGGGGTGCCGGACATGGTGGTCACCGCCTGGTTCGGCCTGATGGCGCCGGCGGGCACCCCGAAGGACATCATCGACAAGATACAGCGCGCCGCCAGCGAGGTACTGAAAAGCGAGGACGTCATCGCGCGCTTCCGCGCGCTGGGCGGCCAGGCGGGCGGCGAGCCTTCCGCCCGGTTCACGGCCTTCGTCGACGCCGAGCGCGCGCGCTGGAAAGACATCGTGGCCAAGTCAGGAGTGGAACTGCAGCAATGATCGACAAAATTCAGCATTCGATTCAAGAGGCGCTGTCCCTCATCCCGGATGGCGCCACGGTGATGATCGGCGGTTTCGGCGATGCCGGCGTGCCCTACGAACTGGTGCACGGCCTGGCGGACCTGGGCCGGCGCGATCTGACCATCGTGTCCAACAATGCCGGCACCTTCGACAAGGGAATCGCGGCGCTGCTGAACAAGCAGCTGGTGCGCAAGATCATCTGCTCGCATCCGCGCCCGCCCAACGCCGAGGCCTTCGCCCGTGCGTTCCGCGCGGGCGAAGTGCAGCTGGAATGCGTGCCGCAGGGCACGCTGGCCGAGCGGCTGCGCGCCGGCGGCGCGGGGCTGGGGCCGTTCTACACGCCCACCGGCTACGGCACCGAACTGGCCGAGGGCAAGGACACGATGATCATCGACGGCGTGGGCTACGTGATGGAGCAGCCCCTGCGCGGCGACTTCGCGCTGGTCCGCGCCGACGTGGGCGACCGCTGGGGCAACCTCATGTATCACCAGGCGGCGCGCAACTTCAATCCCGTGATGTGCATGGCGTCCAGGCATGCCATTGCCCAGGTGCGCGAGATCGTGCCGCTGGGCAGCCTGGTGCCGCAGCAGGTGATGACGCAAGGCATCTTCGTGCAATCCGTCGTCTGCGTGGAGGCCTGACATGGACATCAAACCCCTGACCCGCCAGCAGATCGCGCAACGGGTCGCCAGCGAAATTCCCGACGGCTCGTACGTGAACCTGGGCATCGGCATGCCGACGCTGGTGGGCGACTATCTGCCCGCCAACCTGGACATCGTGCTGCACAGCGAGAACGGCATCCTGGGCATGGGCCCGGCGCCCGCGCCCGAGGATGCCGATCCCATGCTGATCAACGCCAGCCGCCAGCCCATCACGCTGCTGGACGGCGCGTCCATCACCGAACACACCGTGTCGTTCGCCATGATGCGCGGCGGCCATCTCGATTACGCCATCCTGGGCGGCTTCCAGGTGGGCGCCAATGGCGACCTGGCCAACTGGAAGACCGACGCGCCCGATGCCATTCCCGCGGTGGGCGGCGCGATGGACCTGGCCGTGGGCGCCAAGCAGGTGCTGGTGATGATGGAGCACCGCGACCGCAACGGCACGCCCAAGATCCTGCCGCGCTGCACCTATCCCATCACGGGCGCGGGCGTGGTCACGTGCGTGTACACCGATCTGGCCGTCATCGACGTGCTGCCCGGGGATCGCCTGGTGGCGCGTGCCATGGCCGAAGGCGTCACGCGAGACTTCCTGGCATCCGTCACCGGTGCGCCGCTGGAGTTCGCCGAGTCGGTGCGCACCATGTATGTCGGCGCCGATGGCATCGCCTATCTCGATTGAGTCTTTACCCACAGAACAGGCCCGCGGCGGACACGTACGCGGGCCAACGAGGAGACAAGGATGAACAGGACGATCTGCAAAGCGGCCACGGCCATGGCGGTGTGCGCGATGGCCGTGGCCCTGCCGGGCACGGCGAGCTGGGCGGCGGGCTTTCCCGACAAGCCGGTCACGCTGGTGATTCCCTATCCGCCGGGCGGCAGCGCCGACATGCTGGCGCGGCCTTTGTCGGCCGCGCTGCAAGAGAAGTGGGGCCAGCCCGTGGTGGTGGAATACAAGGCGGGCGCGGGCGGCACCATCGCATCGGCGTATACGGCGCGGGCCAAGCCCGACGGCTATACGTTGCTGATGGTGCTGGCGGCGCACGCCATCAACGACAGCCTGTACAAGCAGTTGCCCTACGACACCCGCAAGGACTTCACGCCCGTGTCGCTGGTGGCCACGTTGCCGCTGCTGGTGGCCGCGCCCCTGTCCACGCCGGCCAACAACATGAAGGAACTGATCGCGTACGCCCGGGCGAATCCGGGCAAGTTGAGCTACGCGTCCGCTGGCAACGGCAACACCAGCCACCTGGCCGTCGAGATGTTCAAGAAGACCACCGGCACCAACATGATGCACGTGCCGTACAAGGGTAGCGGCCCTGCGGTGGTGGCCTTGTTGGGCGGCGAGGTCTCGTTGATGTTCGACAGCATTTCCACGTCGTTGCCGCAGGTGAAGTCGGGCAAGCTGAAGGCCCTGGCGGTGACGGGCCAGAAGCGTTCGCCCCTGCTGCCCGATACGCCCACGGTGGCCGAAACGGTGCCGGGATTCGTGGTGAATGGCTGGTATGGAGTGCTGGCGCCGGCGGGTACGCCGCAGGACGTCATCCAGAAGCTCAGCGCCGATATCGCGGCGGTGGCCGGCAAGCCCGCGGTCAAGGACCAGTTGGCCAGCTACGGCTATGAAGTGGTCGGGTCCACCCCGCAGGAATTCGGCGCGCACATCGACCGCGAACTGAAGACCTGGAGCGAGGCCGTGAAGTCCTCGGGGGCACAGATCAACTGAGATCGTTGCACCGGGGCGCCGCCAGCGGCGGCGTCCCCGCATCCGCAATCATGCGGTGGAGCCGGCCTTTGCCAAGGTCGCCTTCTTCAACACCAGCACTTCGCTGTGGCCATCCTGCACCACGTCGCCGTGCTGGTTCACCATGCGCATGCGCCGGTCTATGGCGCCCACGCGCTGGCTGGTGCCGGCGGAAGTGCCCACGATGTCCAGCACCAGGTGCAGCGTGTCGCCGATGAAGATCGGTTTCTCGAACTTCCATTCCTTCAGCGACAGCATCGCCACCACGGACTTATGGAAGATGCCCAGCTCGTGCATCATGCCGGTGGCCAATGCGATGCCCAGCGTGCCGTGCAGCAGGCGCTGGCCATAGCGTGTGCCGGCGGCGTAGACGCTGTCGGCGTGGATGGGATTCCAGTCGCCCGAGATCATGGAGAACATCGTCAGGTCGGCCTCGGTCAGGGTGCGGCCGCTGCTTTGAAAGCTTTGCCCGGGCTGGAAATCTTCGAAGTACAGGGAAGTCATGGCGGGATGTCCGTGAGGGTTCGGCCGTCAGGCCGGCGTTTCCTGTTGCAGGCGCTCTTCGGCCATCTGGCGCAGGCGGGCGCGCTGGATCTTCTCGCCGTTGGCGCTGGAGGTGACCGGAAAGGCGTCGACGATCCACAGCCTGGCGGGCACCTTGAACGGCGCCAGCGTGGCCTTGAGCGTGTCCAGCAGTGCCTCGGCCTGGATGCCGTGGCCCGATTGGGCGCTCTGGCCGCGATCCTGATGGAGGCCGCTTGCGGCCTCCTCGGCGATGACGAACGCCACCGCCCTGGGCTGGCCGTCCAGCGTGACGCCCACGACCTGCGCATCGTGTACCCCCGGCTGCGAGGTCAACGCGAACTCGATCTCCGCGGGATCGACCAGGAAGCCGCCCAGGCGCAGGGCATCGCCGATACGCGCCAGATAGACGAAGCTGCCGTCGCCGCGCGTGTAGCCCATGTCGCCCGTGCGGAAGTAGCCATCGGTGGTCAACGCGTCGGCCGTTGCCTCGGGGTTGTCCAGGTAGCCGATGAAGTTGCCGGGCGCACGGATCTCGATCTCGCCATGCATGCCGTTTTCGCAGAGCACGCCGGTCTGCTGATCCCGGATGCGCACGTGCGCCTGCGCGCCCGCGGCGGGCTGGCCGCCGCCCAGCGCGCGCTCGGCCACGGGCAGGCCCGGATCCTGGATGGAGAACAGGGCCTGCACCTCGCTGGAGCCATACAGGCCGGACATCGGGAAACCGCATTTTTCCAGTCTGGCGGCCAGTTCGGCCGAGCCGGGATGGAACGCGGCGAAGCCGAACACGCGGATGTGCGGGAAGGGCCGTTCGCCGTCGACTTCGGCGTGAATGCGGCGCAGCATCTCGTCGCTGCCGTACATGTGCGTGATGCGTTCGTCGCGCAGCAACCGCGCGGTGCGGCCGGCCTCGAACAGATCCATCATCACGATGGGGGCGCCGGCATGCAGCGCGCCCAGCACGCTGTTCAGGCCGAACACGCCGCACAGGGGCAGCGCGGCCAGCAGGCGGGTATCGGGCTCCGTCAGGCCGAAATGCGTGGCCACGCGCCGGGTATGGGCCAGCAGCGTGGTGGCGCTGTGCATCACCAGCTTGGGGCCCTTGGTGGTACCCGAGGTGGTGAACAGGATGACGGGGCGGGCGGGGTCCTCGGCATCGTCGTCGGTATGCCCGGCGGCCGAGCCGGGTGTGTAGGCCACCGTGGCGCGGCCGGGCATCACGGTCGAGACGGCGTCTTCCGCATCGACCAGCGCGATGGTCCGCAGCGCGGGCAGCGTGTCCGGCGCCACGTCCTGCAACACCGCCGGGAAGTCGATCCTGCGAAAGGAGGGCTGCAGGATCAGCAGGCTCGCCCCGGAGCGGCTCAGGATGTACTGCAGCTCGGCGCTGCGATAGCGCACATTGATGGACACCAGCGTGGCGCCCAGGCGGGCCAGGCCGAACAGCAGCGCCAGCCATTCGCGGCGGTTGGGCAGCCACACGGCCACCTTGTCGCCGGGCTTCACGCCCTGCGCCGCCAGCCAGCCCGCTGTGCGGCGGCACAGTCCATCGAACTCGCGGTAGCTCAGCGGCCCGTTCTCGTCGGACAGGGCCATGGCATCGGGGTGGCGTTCCAGGGCGGGCGCGTACAGCTGCGCCAGGCGTGCCGGCTGCGGGGACATCAGTACAGCTCCATCAGGTTCGCATTGCTGGCGAAGTCTTCGGGCACGCCGCTCTTGATCAGCGCGCCGGACTTCATCACGATGACGCGGTCGGAAATCTTCAACGCCTCGCGCACGTTCTGCTCGACGATCAGGATGGCCATGCCGCGCGACTGCTGCAGGTCGCGGATGGGCGCCATCAGGTCCTGGAACAGCTTGGGCGCCAGGCCGATGGAGGGTTCGTCCAGCAGCAGGCAGCGCGGCTGGCTGAGCAGCGCGCGGCCCAGCGACACCATCTGCTGCTGCCCGCCCGATAAGGTGCCGGCACGCTGGCCGTAGAACTTGCGCAGCGCGGGCAGCACCTGCATGACCCATTCGAGGCGTTGCGCGTGCTCGGCCTTGGGCACGTCCGCCGACCACAGGCCCAGGCGCATGGTCTCGGCCACGGTCAGGCCCGGGAAGATGCCTCGGCCTTCCGGCACCAGCGAGATGCCGGCGGCGGTCAGGCGGCGTGGCTCGCAGCGCTGCTGCGCCTGGCCGTCCAGCAGGATGGCGCCGCCCGAGGGCGGGACCAGGCCGAACAGGGCCTTCAGCAGCGTGGACTTGCCCGCGCCGTTGTGGCCGATCAGGCACAGCACTTCGTTGGGCATCAGCCGCACGTCCAGGCCATCCAGCACGGGGCGGCCGCCGTAGCCGACCTGCAGTTGCCGGGCTTCCAGAATGGGCGCGCTCATGATCGCTCTCCGAAGTAGATCGCGGCCAGTTCGGGATCCCGCAGGATCTGCCGCGGATCGCCGCAGGCCAGCAGGCGGCCCTGGTCCAGGAAGGCCAGCCGGTCGGACAACTGGTTGACCAGGTCGAGGTTGTGCTCGATCACGCAGATGGTCACGCCACGGCTGGCGTAGTCGCGCAGCAGCG
The DNA here is from genome assembly GCF_900078705.1 of Bordetella ansorpii. Taxonomy (GTDB): domain Bacteria; phylum Pseudomonadota; class Gammaproteobacteria; order Burkholderiales; family Burkholderiaceae_B; genus Bordetella; species Bordetella ansorpii_A. The sequence goes on along the minus strand of NZ_FKIF01000001.1, from coordinate 733,837 downwards.
CGATGAACCACGCGAACGAGCGGGGGTCCAGCCCCGAAGCCGGCTCGTCCAGCAGCCACAGCGTGGCGTCGCCCGCCATGATGCGCGCCAGGCTCAGGAACTTGCGCTCGGCATAGGCCAGGTCGGCGGCGCGTTCATGGCGCTTGTCCCACAGGCCGGCCTCGTTCAGCACGGCCTCGATGCGCGCACGGTCGGCCCGCCGCTGCCACAGCCAACTGCCGCGCTCGATGACGGTGGTGACGTTCTCCAGCACGCTCATCTGGCCGAACAGCCGAAGGTCCTGGAAGGTGCGGCCCACGCCGCGCCGGGCGATCCGCCACGGCGCCTGGCCCGCCAGCGGCTTGCCCCGCCACAGGATCGTGCCGCTGCTGGGCGCCAGGTGGCCCGTCACCATGTTGAACAGCGTGGTCTTGCCGGCGCCGTTGGGGCCGACCAGCGTGGTGATCTGGCCGCCGGGAAGGTCGAGCGAGACGTCGCTGATGGCCTGCAGGCCGCCGAAGTGCTTGCTCAGGTTGCGGATGCGCAGCAGCACTTCATCATCGCGCGGCTGGCTGGCGGATGGGGGCGCTTCGCGCAAGGGGCCGGGCGCGTTCATCTGGCGGCTCCCAGCTTGCGTCCACCCACCAGGCCGCCAGGGCGGTACATCATCAGCAGCACCATGATGGCGCCGTAGATGATCTGTTGCAGCGTGCCCAGCTCCTGCGGCGGCAGGAAAGGCAGGTAGGTCAGCGCGGCCGGCAGGGCCATCAGCAGCGCCGCGCCGATGAGGGGGCCCAGCACGGTGCCGGTGCCGCCGATGATGACCATGGCCATCAGCAGGATCGAGGTCTCAAGCATGAACCCCTCGATGTTGACGAAGCTCATGTAGAACGCGTAGACGCTGCCCGCGACTGCGGCCAGGCCCGCGGAGACGGCCACGGACAAGGCCTTGATGGCGGCGACCCACTTGCCCGCCGCCTGCGCGGCCGACTCGCTGTCGCGAATGGCCATCAGGCTGCGCCCGAAGCTGCCGCGCAGCAGTGCCGTGGTGGCCAGCAGCACCAGTATCAGCCCGCCCACGGCCAGGGCCAGGAACTCGCCGGGGCTGGACAGGGCATGCCCGAAGACCGTGGGCGGCGGAATGCCGACCAGGCCGCCCAGGCCGCCGGTGACGCCCTTCCACTCGGAGAAGATGGTGACCCCGATGACCTGCAGCCCCAGCGAGGCCGCGACGAAGTACTCGCCGCGCACGCGCAGCGCGGGCAGGGCCAGCGCCATGGACAGCAGCGCGGACACCAGGATGGCCGCTGCCACGCAGATCCACAGCGAGTCCGTGAAGTGCATGGCGACGTTGGCGGCCACGTAGGCGCCGACGCCGAAAAAGACGGCATGGGCCAGCGAGAAGATGCCCGCGTAGCCCATGATGAAGTTCAGCGTGACGGCCAGCATGGCGTTCACGCAGAACAGGATGGCGATGTTTTGCAGGTAGGCCAGCATGTGTCGGTTCTCCAGGGTGCGGCCGTGGGCCTACGACGCCACCGCGCGGCCGAACAGCCCGCTGGGGCGGAACAGGATGAACAGGAACAGCAGCACGAACGTGACGGCCTCGCTCCATTGCGGATCGATCCACGCCAGCGACAGGTTCTCGGCCAGTCCCAGCAGCAGGCCCGCCAGCGCCGCGCCGCGCAGGCTGCCGACGCCGCCCACGATGGTGGCGGCGATGCTGATCAGCATGACGTGATGCCCCATCGACGGGCTGAGGCCCGACGTGGCCGCCGTGAGGATCGCGGCGGGCACGGTCAGCAGCGATCCGATCAGGAACACGTATTGCGACAGCCGGCGTGGCGTCAGGCCATAGGCGCGCACCAGCGCCGCGTTCTCGCCCAGGGCGCGCATGGCCAGTCCCAGGTTGGTGCGCGTCAGCAGCCAGTGCACCAGGCCGAAGGCCAGTACTGCGCAGGCCACCGCCACCGCCGCCATCGGCGCGACGTACAGGCCGCCCGTTACTTCCACGCTTTTGCTGAGCGGGGAGGGCACCGTCACCAGGCCCCGGCCGAAGCCGATGGCGATGAGGTTCTGCACCACGATGGCCAGCCCGAACGAGGCGACGAACAGGGTGAAGAATGCGCCTTCGTGGCGCTGTATCACGGCATACACCCACCGGTCGACCAGCGCCCCGAACAAGGCGGCCGCCATGCCCGCCAGGACGACCGCGGCTGGCCAGGGCCAGCCCAGCACGGCGTTCAGTTCGTAGAACACGAAGCCGGCCAGGGTGAAGGTGGCGCCATGGGCCACGTGGAAGACGCGGGTCGTGCCGAAGATCAGCGAGAACCCGGCCGCGATCAGGGCATACAGGGCGCCGGTCTGTATGCCGTTGACGAGCAGTTGCGCGAGCAGCATGACGGCCCGCGGATCAGTGGACGATGTCGGCGATGGGCTTGGCCCCGTTCTCGACGATCTCGTTCAGTTGCATGGGCGCCTTCACCGTGCCGTTGGCGGCGAAGGACACCGTCGACCCGACGAAATCGAACGACGGCGTGGCCTTGCGCTGGGCCAGCAGGTTCTCGCCGGTGATGGGCTTGCCGGCCTTCTCCAGCGCGCTGGCCAGTATGCCGAAGGTGCGCACGGCGTTGTAGTAGTTGACGACGTAGGCGTTGGGTTCCTTGCCGCCGTTGAGCTTCCTGTAGTCTTCGCGCATGCGGCGCGTGACGTCGTCCCGCTTGTCCCAGTCGACCTTCTGGCTGGAGAAGATGGCGCCGCGGGCTTCGGGCAGGGCCTGGGTGGACGGGATGGCGAACGCCGAATAGCTGACGATCTGTTGCGATACGCCGTTGTCGCGCAACTGCTTGATGATCTGGCCTTGCTGGCTGCCGTACGACGCGATGTAGACGGCGTCGGGCTTCAGGTCGCGCACGCGCGCGGCGATGCCGGAGAACTGCTGGGCCGTGGCGGGCACCGAGAAGCTGCCGGCCAGCTCGCCACCCGCCGTCTTCAGTGCGCCGCCCAGTTCCTTCAGGATGGCCTGGCCCAGCGGATCGTCGACGTAGACCAGCGCATAGCGCTTCAGGTTGCGCTTTTCCGCCAGGTAGGGAATGGCGGCGCGCACCTCGTCGTTGGCCAGCGCGATGGTGTTCCAGAAGTAGTCCCCCAGCTCGGCCAGGTCGGGACCGACGCCGCCGCCGTTGACCATGACGATCTTCGCGCGCGTGCCGATCGGCGCGATGGCCTTGGACACGCCCGTGAAGGCGCTCAGCACGAACGGCACCTTGGTGACGTTGGCCAGCTTGTTCATGCCGATCACGCCCTGCATGGGCAGGGCCTGGCTGTCCTCGTAGACGATGGACAGCCTGCCCGACAGCATCTTGTCTTCGTTGATGTGCCGCACGGCGAGATCGGCGCCCGAACTGAAGGTCTGGCCGTACTCGGCGTTGGCGCCGCTCATGGGAAACAGGCCCCCGATGACGATGTCGGCCGCGGACGCGGGCAGGCTTACGGCGATCCCCTGGCACACGGCCAGCAGGGCAAGCAGTCGCTTCATGGTGTGTCTCCGTCCTTTTTTATGGGTGTCGTTCTTGCTGCGTGTGCCGCCTGCCGGGCGGCGTCGGTGGATGTGATTCGGGCGAGGCTCCTCTGGTCAGGCGGACGGCGTCTTGGCCGGCACTGTCCTGCCCAGCACGTCGCGCAGCACTTCCTCGGTGTGCTGGCCCAGGGTGGGCGGCGCCATGCGGTAGGTGACGGGCGAGGCCGAGAAGCGCATCGGGCTGGCCGTGGTGGGCGCCACGCCGCCCATGGGGTGCGGGATGTCGCGGCGCAACTGGCGCGCCCGCGCCTGCGGATGCGCGAAGGCCTGGGCGATGTCGTTGATGGGTCCGCAGGGCACGCCCACGGCTTCCAGCCTGGCGATCCAGTCGTCGCGCCTGCCCGTGAGCATGATGGCCGACAGCCGGGCGATCAGTTCCTTGCGGTTCGTGACGCGTAGCCGGTTGGTGGCGTAGCGCGGATCGGTGCCCAGCTCGGGCGCGCCGATGGCGGCGCAATACGCGCGGTACTGCGAGTCGTTGCCGGTGGCCACGATGAGATGGCCGTCCGACGAGGCGAAGACCTGGTACGGCACCACGTTCTGGTGCGCATTGCCCGCGCGCACGGGCGCCACGCCCGAGGTGAAGTAGTTGGAGTTCTGGTTGGCCAGCATCGCCACGTGGCAGTCCAGCAGGGCGATGTCCAACTGCTGGCCCTGGCCGCTGCGGTGCCGTTCCTGCAGGGCGGCCAGGATGGCCACCGTCGCATACATGCCGGTGACGATGTCGGTGACGGCCACGCCGGCTTTCTGCGGGCCGCCGCCGGGCAGGTCGTCGCGTTCGCCCGTGATGCTCATCAGGCCGCCCATGCCCTGGATCATGAAGTCGTAGCCGGGGCGGCTGGCCCAGGGGCCGTCCTGTCCGAAGCCGGTGATCGAGCAGTAGATCAGGCGGGGATTGACCTCGCGCAGGCTGGCATAGTCCAGGCCGTACTTGGCCAGGCCGCCCACCTTGAAGTTCTCGACCAGGATGTCGCTCACGGCGGCCAGTTCGCGGATCAGCGCGGCGCCTTCCGGGGTGGCCATGTCGGCCTCGACCGAGCGCTTGTTGCGGTTGGCGCTGAGGTAGTAGGCGGCCTCGTGCGTGTCCTGGCCGTTGCCGTCCTTCAGGTAGGGCGGGCCCCAGCCGCGTGTGTCGTCGCCCACGCCCGGACGCTCGATCTTGATGACGTCGGCGCCCAGGTCGGCCAGGTTCTGCGTGCACCAGGGGCCGGCCAGGATGCGCGACAGGTCCAGTACCCGGATGCCGTCCAGCGGGGCGGGGCGCGTCATGCGGATACCGTCGCGGTGCCGTGGCTGATGACCACGACGTCGCGCTCGACGGCGCGCACCCGATACCGGATGCGGCTTTCGGTGCGCCACATGTCGCATTGCAGCGTCTCGCCGGGGAACACGGGCGACGAGAAGCGGGCGTTCAGGCTGGTCAGGCGGTCGGCGTCGTAGTCGCACCAGGTGCGCACGATGGCATGCGCGGCCACGCCGTATGTGCACAGGCCGTGCAGAATGGGGCGTTCGAAGCCGGCGCGGCGCGCGACCTGCGGATCGGCGTGCAGGGGATTGGGGTCGGCGTTCAGGCGATACAGCAGCGCGGCATTGGGCGCCACCTGCAGCGTGCAACTGCGGTCGGGCTTGGCGTCGGGCGTGGCGGGCAGCGCCTCTGGCGGTGCATCGCCCTGGCCGAAGCCGCCGTCGCCCCGGCAGAAGGTGCTTTGCTGCAGCGTGGCCAGCAGCTTGCCGTCTTCGCCGTGCAGCGTGCGTTCGCTGACGACGATGGCGCCCTTGTCGGCGCCCTTGTCCACCACGTGCGACACACGGGTCTTGCCGACGACGGCGCCGCTGGCCGGCAGGGGCGCGTGCATCGTCAGGCGCTGCTCGCCATGCACCACGCGCACCCAGTCGATGCCGGCGCGTGGATCGCGCATCCAGAAGCCGGGGTAGCCCAGCACCACGCTCATCGTGGGAAAGGCCCGCAGGGTTTTTTCTTCGTACACGTAGGGCAGCTGGCGTTCGTCCATGGGGTCGTACCCCAGTCCGATGCCCAGCGCGTAAAGCATGGTGTCTTTTTCTTCGTAGCGCTGGACGACGTCGTCGAAGCGCCACGATTTCACGGTTTGATAATCGAGCGTCATGCGGCGTCCTTCCTCAGATGGGATCCCAGTCGATGACGTCGGGCGATCGTTCCAGCGCGTAGAAGTGCTTGCGCATCGCGGGGATGGCGATCTCGCCGATGAGTTCGGGCGTCCAGCCTTCGCCGTAGTGCACCGTGCGCAGCGGACGCGGCTGGCTCATCAGCATGATTTCGTTGGCGCGCACCGCGAAGATCTGCGCGGTGACGGCGCTGGCCTGGTCGCTGACCAGGTATACGGCCAGGGGCGCGACCTTGTTGGCTTCCATCTTCTTCAGCTTCTCGACGCGGGCCTTCTCGGCGTCGGTCTCGGCCGGGATGGAACTGGTCATGCGGCTCCAGGCAAAGGGCGCGATGCAGTTCGAGCGCACGTTGTAGCGCGCCATGTCCAGCGCGATCGACTTGGACAGCGCCACGATGCCCAGCTTGGCGGCGGAGTAGTTGGCCTGGCCGAAGTTGCCGATGAGGCCCGAGGTGGACGTCATGTGCACCAGCGAGCCGGACTCCTGCTCGCGGAAGAACGACGCGGCGGCGCGGCTCATGTAGAAGCTGCCGTTCAGGTGCACGTCGAGCACCTGGCGCCATTCTTCCTCGCTCATCTTGTGGAACACGCGGTCGCGCAGGTTGCCCGCGTTGTTGACGACGGCGTCGATGCGGCCGAAGGCATCCACGGCGGTGCGGATGACCGCGTTGGCGCTTTCGTAGGAGGCCACGCTGTCGGTGCTGGCGACGGCCTGGCCGCCCGCGTCGATGATCTCCTGGACCACCGCCTCGGCGGGGCCTTTCGCGCCGCCTTCGCCATTGAGCGAGACGCCGATGTCGTTGACCACCACCTTTGCACCCGACTGGGCCATGGCCAGCGCGACGCCACGGCCGATGCCGCCGCCCGCGCCCGTGACCACCACCACCTTGCCCGCAACCATGCCGCTCATTGAATGTCTCCTATGCTGCGTCGCACACAGGCCTGCGTGCGCGCAGCGTGATGAATAGGCCGCAGGCGCCGTATGGCCTGCGATTGACCACCATGGTAGATTTCAAGGGCCCTGGAGCAGTATTCAAAATTAAAAATGCCCCCCTTCTGCGTGGTGGAACATGAGACATGATTTGACCGATCTGCGTCTTTTCCTGAATGTGGGGGAGACGCTCAACCTGACGCGCGCGGCCGAGCGCACGTTTCTTTCACTGCCCGCCGCCAGCGCCCGCATCAAGCACATGGAAGAGGCCTTCAAGGCCCGGCTGCTGGTGCGCATGGCCACGGGCGTGGCCCTGACCCCCGTGGGCGAAGTGCTGCTCAAGCACGCCAACGCGGTGTTCCGCCAGCTGGAGTGCCTGAACGCCGACCTGCAGCCGTATGCTTCGGGAGTGAAGGGCAAGCTGCGCCTGCTGGCCAACACCACGGCCACGAACTCGTTCCTGGCCGATGCGCTGTCGACCTTTCTTGCGGAAAACCCTGATGTCGACGTCGAGCTCGAAGAGAAAATCTCGGGCGACATCGTCATCGCGGTGCGCGCGGGCGCCGGCGACCTGGGCCTGGTGGCGGGCAACATCGACGTCAGCGGGCTGGACGTGACCCCGCTTTTCCGCGATGAACTCACCGTGGTCACCGCGCTGGACCATCCGCTGGCCGGGCACGACACCGTGCAGTTCCTCGACCTGCTGGACACCTACCAGTTCGTCGGCATCCATCCCAACAGCGCGATCCAGACCTTCCTGGAAGACATCGCAAGCGGCCTGGGCAAGCGCGTCTGCCAGCGCGTGCACGTGGGCAGCTTCGAGGCCGTGTGCCGCATGGTCGAGGCGGGCGCGGGCATCGCGATCGTGCCGCGCGCGTGCGCCGCGCGCTACAGCCGCTTCGACAGACTTCGCGTCATTCGCCTGGAAGACTCCTGGGCGATGCGCGACCGCTTGCTGTGCCGCCAGCGGGGCCGCGATCTGCCGCGCTTTGCCGAAAGCTTCATCGAACACGTGCAGCGCGCGGCCGCGGGCTGACGCGTCGCCCCCGCCCCGCCGCGGGGCCCGCCTTCGGCGTGGAAGGGGGGCTTTCGCAAATGCGTATCGGCAGGTTGCCGTGCTTGGGCAAATAATAAAAGCACAACAAGCACACTGGAGACATGCCGTGATAAACCTGCAACGCCGCCGCGCCAGCGCGGCGCTGGGCGCCGCGTGCGCCGCCGCCTTGCTGCCTGCCTGGGCCCGCGCGGCAAGCGCCTGGCCGGCCCGTGCCGTGAACTTCATCGTGCCGTTCCCGCCCGGCGGTCCGGTCGATACGACCGCGCGCTTCACCACGCAGCCGCTGGGCCAGATCTGGTCGCAGCCCACGATGGTCGACAACCGCTCGGGCGCGGGCGGCATCGTGGGCGCGCAATACGCGGCCAAGGCGGAGCCCGACGGCTACAGCTTCCTGTTCGCCTCCATCCATCACGCCGTGCTGCCCAGCCTGCGCGAGAACCTCAGCTACGACATCGTCAAGGATTTCGAATCCGTCGGCATGGCCGCGGTGTTTCCCATCGTGCTGGTGGTGCATCCCTCGCTGCCGGTCAACAACATCGCTGAACTCATCGCCCATGCGAAGGCCAGGCCCGGCACGTTGTCGTTCAGTTCGTCGGGCACGGGCGGCGGCACGCACCTGGCGGGCGAACTGTTCAACAGCATGGCGGGCGTGAAGATCCAGCATGTACCGTATCGCGGCAGCGCGCCGGCCATGCAGGACCTGCTGGGTGGCCAGGTGCAGATGATGTTCGCCGATGGCCCGTCCGCCGTGCCGCAACTGAAGGCGGGCAAGGTCCGCGCGCTGGGCGTGGGCAATCCGCGGCGCTCCAGCCTGTTTCCCGAAATACCGACCATTGCCGAGTCCGGCCTGCCAGGCTACGAAGCCTACTCCTGGACTGGCGTGATTGCGCCCAGGGGCGTGCCGAAGGACGTCATCGCCAAACTGAACCAGGACATGGTGAAGGTGCTGTCCAATCCCGATACGGCCAAGACCATGCTGGCGGCGGGCGCCGAGCCCAAGCCGGGCACGCCGGCCGAATTCGGCGACTTCCTGAACGGCGAAATCGCGAAGTGGCGAGACGTCATTCGCAAGGCCAACATCAAGCTGGATTGAGGCGGCAGAGGTTGGTCACGCAGCGATGCGCGATCAACCCATTCGCGCAGGCGCTCTTTCGGCCCTTCGCTTCAGGACCGGGCCTTGCGCGTCAGCCGTCCCTGGCCCGGCAGGGACGCGCCGTGCAAGGGATGGCGGCGGTCATGCCGCCCGCGCCAGCAGCGCATCGCGCGCATGGAGATACTCCTGCTCGATTTGCTCCACCAGCGTTTCGACCGGCAACACTTCCTGCGACGCCCCCACGCCCTGGCCCGCGCTCCAGATGTCTTTCCAGGCCCTGGCGCGCGAGGTGCTGTCCAGGTTGGGCGAGGCGGCGGGGCCGCCCGCGTGCAGCAATGCCGGATCCAGCCCGGCCGCCCGGACGCTTTCGGAAAGATAGTTGGCCGGCACGCCCGAGAAATACGGGGTGTACACGACGTCGGCCGCCTGCGACCGCAGCACCATCTCGCGATAGCCGTCGCTGGCCAATGATTCCCCGGTGGCGATGAAACGGGTGCCCATGTAGGCGTAGTCGCAGCCCAGGGCCTGCGCGGCCAGGATGTCCTTGCCGTGGCTGATGCAGCCCGACAGCGCCAGCGGGCCGTCGTAGAACGCGCGGATCTCGTTGACCAGCGCGATGGGATTGAGTTGTCCGGCATGCCCGCCCGCGCCCGCGGCCACCAGGATCAGGCCATCGACGCCAGCCGCCAGCGCGCGCTTGGCGTGCTTCACGTTGGTGACGTCGTGGAACACCACGCCGCCATGCGGTTTCATGCGCCTGACGACTTCGTCGGGCGCGTGCAGCGAGGTCACGATGAACGGCACGCGGCGCTCCGCGCAGATGGCCAGGTCACCCTGCCAGCGCGCGTTGCTGGGATGCACGATGAGGTTCACGCCATAGGGCGCCACCGTCGCCCCGGAACGCGCCTGGCGGTGCCTCGCCAGGCCGTCCTCGATGCGGCTGATCCATTGGTGCAGTTGTTCCTGCGGCCGCGCGTTCAATGACGGGAACGTGCCGACGATGCCGGCCGCGCACTGGGCCACGACCAAGTCAGGCCCGGAAACCAGGAACATCGGCGCGCCGATCACCGGCAGCCGCGTCGGAGCAAGCAGAGAGTTCGGCGCGCGCATGGCTGCCTCCGTGCAGGGTCAGTTCGCCTGGATGTTGGCGCTGGTCACGACGTCCGCCCACATCGCGTATTCCTTGTCGATGCGGGCTTGCAGCGCCTTCGAGTCGCCGGTGTTGATGGTATAGCCGCCGTCGGTCATCGCCTTGCGGAAGACCGGGTTCTGCGACACGGCGTTCAACGCCTTTGTCAGCTTGGCCTGAACGTCCTTGGGCAGTTCGCGCGGACCGACCAGCGCATACCAGCCGACCACCTCGTAGTCCTTCAGGCCGGCCTCGATCATCGTGGGGACGTCGGGCAGCTCGGGATTGCGCGTCCTGGAGGTGACCGCCAGCGCGCGCGCCTTGCCGCTCTTGATGAAGGGAATCGCGGTGCTGGTGATGTCGAACATGAAGGTGATCTTGCCGCTGACCACGTCCATCATGGCGGGGGAGTTGCCGCGATACGGCACGTGCAGCATCGGCACGCCCGCCTGCTTCTTCAGCAGCTCGGCGGACAGGTGATTCGATGCGCCCACGCCGGCCGAGCCGAACGATACGCCGTCGGGGTGCTTGCGCGCGTAGTCGACCAGTTCGCCCACCGACTTGGCCGGCACCTGCGGGCCCAGCAACAGCACGTTTGTGTAGTCGACCACCAGGCCGATCAACGAGAAGTCCTTGCGCGGATCGAACAGCGTGCTGCGCTGGACCAGCGGCGACATGGTCAGCGTGGGGCTGGCCGCGAAGCCCAGCATGTAGCCGTCAGGGGTGGCCTTGGCGGTGGCGTCGGAAGCGATCATGCCGCTGGCGCCGGCGCGGTTCTCCACCACCACGGCCTGGCCGAGCTCGTCGCCCAGGTACTTTGCGAACACGCGGGCGGTGGTGTCCACCGGGCCGCCCGGCGCGTAGCCGACCAGCAACCGGATGGGCCGGTCGGGGTAGGCGGACTGCGCGCTGGCGCCGCAGGCGGCAGCCAGCGCCGACGCGGCCAGCGCGGCGGTAACGAAGGTCTTGAAGTTCACGCTATGTCTCCTGATGTCGAGCCGGTCGCGCAACGGACCCGGTGGGCACGTGCCTACGCCAGCCTTTCTTTCAGCGGCTGCTTGAGGATCTTGCCGCTGACGGTGGTGGGAATCGAATCGATGGGGATGACGCGAGCGGGCCGCTTGTACGGCGCCAATTGGGTGCGCAGGTATTCCATGAGGCGGGTGGTGTCGACCGGTGCGCCGGCCAGGGGCTCGACGAAGGCGACGACCTCTTCATTGCCGTCCGCCTCGGGCCTGCCCACGACGGCGGACAGGCGCACGCCAGGAAAGGCGTTGATGACGGACTCGACCTCGATGGGATAGACGTTGAAGCCCGAGCGGATGATCAGGTCTTTCGAGCGGCCGGCGATGAACAGCGCGCCGCCCGCGTCCAGGTAACCGATGTCGCCGGTGTCGAGCCAGCCACCGGGCAGCAGGGTGCGCGCGGTCTGTTCGGGATCGCGGTAGTAGCCGAGCATGACGCCCGGTCCACGAATGAGGATGTTGCCGCGTTCGCCCTGCGCGGGCGCGGTGGCATCGGGCCGTCCCAGGCGCATCTGCACGCCTTCGACGGCCCGGCCCACGGCGTTGTCGGCGCGAGGATGGTCGATGTCGGTGATGAACATCGAGCCCGCATATTCGGTGATGCCATAGCCGTGGTGCATGGGCTGGCCGAAATAGCGTTCGGCCTCGCGCTTGAGCGTGGGGTCCAGCGCCGCGCCGCCCGTGTAGAGGTAGCGCAGGGCTGGCGCGCGCAGCGTGTCGCGCGGCGGCGCCGAGGCCAGCATGCGGGTGAACATGGTGGGCACGCCCTGCAGGATGCTGATGCCCGGTTCGGCCAGCGCGGCGAATACGTCGGCGGGCTCGAAGCGGCTGCGCAGCACCAGGCTGGCGCCGGCATGCAGCGTGGCCATCAGCACCGTGGCGATGCCGAAGATGTGCGACAGGGGCAGGGCGGCGTAGCCGATGTCGCCGGGCGCCAGCCTGCGCGACGCCGCCGAGATGCCGGCGAAGTGCAGCAGCCCGCGATGCGGCACCATCACGCCCTTGGGCGCGCCGGTGGTGCCCGAGGTGTAGATGACGGTGGCGACTTCCGCGGCCAGCGGCCCGGTTTCCGGCTCGGTGGGCGCGCAGGCCACGGCCATGCGCAGGCCCGGTCCCCAGATATCGGGATCCGCGTCGCGGGCATCGGCATCGTCCGCGTGCGCCTGCGCGGCGCCCGAGATGCCGCTGGTGTACAGCGACATCTCGGGCTGCGCATGGGCGCGGATGGCGCCGATCTCGCGCGGGCTGAGCCGCGCATTCACCCCCACCGGCCACGCGCCCACGATGCCGCAGGCGAACAACGATACGAGCATCGCCCGGCAGTTCTCGCCCACCATGAGTACGCGGTGGCCGGGCTGCACGCCCTGGCCGGACAGCCACCGCGCGGCGTGCCGCGCCTGCCGCCACAACTGGGCGTAGGTGACCGTGCCGCCGCCTTCTTCGTACAGGCAGATGGCGTCGGGACGCACGCTGGCCTGATGGGCCAGCACGTCGTGGATGCGGGTGGCGTGCGCTTGCTGCATGGTTGGGGCGTCAGGGGTGAAAGGCCGGGATGCGGGGCTCGGGATCCGGAGTGCGTCCAGTGTGGCGAAAGCATCCTCACTTCGGCCATTCTTCATTGCTGAGGGAGGGCTTCTGTCCGCCTGTAGAGGTGCGGGGCCCTTTATCCACGCGGAAGGCCGCCCTCGGCAGGGGCAGATTGCTAGGCGGGCGCAGGCCATGGCTAGATATCGGCAAAGGAGGTGGATCATGGATCTGAACTGGACGCCGCAAGAGCGTCGTTTCCGCGAAGAGGTACGGGCCTTTGCCACGGACAGGCTGCCCGCCGACCTCCGCGGCAAGGTGATGAAGCACCGCCGTCTCGAACGGGACGATTACGTGCGCTGGCACAACGTGCTGGCCGACCACGGCTGGGGCGCGCCGAACTGGCCCGCCGAGCATGGCGGCACGGGCTGGAGCCCCATGCAGCGGCTGATCTTCGAGGTCGAGTGCTTCAAGGCCGGCGCGCCGCGCCTGCTGCCGTTCGGCCTCAGCATGATCGGGCCCGTGCTGATGAAATACGGCAGCCCCGCGCAGCAGGCGGAACTGCTGCCCCGCATCATCCGCGTGCAGGACTGGTGGTGCCAGGGGTATTCCGAACCGGGCTCGGGGTCCGACCTGGCCTCGCTGGCCACGCGCGCCGTCCGCGACGGCGACGTCTACGTGGTCAATGGACAGAAAACCTGGACGACCCTGGCGCAGTATGCCGATCGCATGTTCTGCCTGGTGCGCACCGATCCCGAGGCCCGCGCGCAGCGCGGCATCTCGATGCTGTTGCTGGACATGCATGCGCCCGGCGTCACCGTGCGGCCCATCCGCACGCTGGATGGCGGACACGACGTCAATGAGGTCTGGTTGCAGGACGTGCGCGTGCCGGTGGCCAACCTGGTGGGCGAAGAGAACCTGGGCTGGACCTACGCCAAGTACCTGCTGGGACACGAGCGCACCACCATCGCGGGCCTGGGCCACTGCCATCGCGAACTGTCCATCCTGAAGGACATGGCCGCGAAGGCGCGGGTGCGCGGACGGCCACTGTTGCAGGACAGCCGTTTCCGCGACCGCATCACCCGCGTCGAGGTCGACATCATGGCGCTCGAGATGCTGCTGCTGCGGGTGGCGGCGGACACCGGCGGCGTGCCCGGTCCCGAGGCCTCGGTGCTGAAGATCCGAGGCTCCGAGATCCAGCAGGACCTGGCCATGCTGCAGATGGAAGTCGCCGGTCCCGATGCCTGGCCCTACGATCCCGAATGGATGCTGGCCGAGGCCGATTTCCATGGGCCGGGGCCCGAGATGGCGGCCGCGGCCGGCGCGGGGTATGCCGACATGCGCAAGACCTCCATCTATGGCGGCACGACCGAAGTGCAGAAGGGCATCATCGCCCGCATGGTGCTGGGGTTGTAGTGCCGCCTGCCCGTGAAGCGGTTACGCGGGGGGATGACGCCGGGCCGGCGTGCATGACGATGCACCCGGGGCGCTGACGGCGGCCGTCGGCCGCCAAGACGAGGATCATGATGGATTTCCGATATTCCGAAGAACAACGCATGCTGGCCGACAGCCTGCGCCGCCTGGTCGGCCAGGACTGGCGCTTTCCCGCCCGCCGGGCACGGCAGGCGGCCGGCACGCTGGATGTCCAGGCCTGGCATGCCCTGGCCGGGCTTGGCGTGCTGGGCCTGACGATTCCACAGGAGCACGGCGGATTCGGCGAAGCGCCGGCCAGCCTGCTGCCCGTCCATCTGGAGCTGGGCCGGGGGCTGGTGTCCGAGCCCGTCATTCCCAGCGCCGTCATGGCGGCGGCGCTGCTGGACGCCTGCCGCGACGCGGTGCGGGCGCGCTGGCTGCCCGGCATCGCCAGCGGCGAAATCATCGCCACCGTGGCCTATCAGGAGCCCGGCCGGCGGTACGACGTCGCCCCCCGGGATTGCCGCGCCACGCGTGGCGCCGACGGCTGGCGGCTGGACGGCGCCAAGCACCTGGTCTGGCATGGCGCGGCCGCCACGCACAGGCTGATCAGCGCGCTTGACGAGTCCGGCCAGGCTGCCCTGTTCGCCATGCCGGCGGATACCGCGGGTGTGCGCGTGACCGACACGCCCACGCTGGACGGCGCCCGCTGCGCCCGGCTGGATCTCGATGGCGCGCGCCTGCCGCACGATGCCTTGCTGGTGCAGGGCGAGGCCGCATCGGCGGCGTTGGCCCGCGCCATCGAATGGGGTACGGCCGCGCTGTGCGCGCATGCGGCCGGCGCCATGGAGCGCCTGCTGGACATCACGGTCGAATATCTCAAGACGCGCAAGCAGTTCGGTCAGGCATTGGCGTCGTTCCAGGCCTTGCAGCATCGCATGGCGGAAATGCTGGTCGCCCGCGAACTGGGGCTGTCCATGGCCTATGTCGCGGTGGCGGCGCTCAGCGAACCCGATCCCGTGCAGCGTTGCCGCATGCTGGCCAGCGCCAAGCTCGAAGCCGCCCGTACGGGCAGGCTGGTGGCGCAGTTGGCCGTGCAGCTGCATGGGGGCATGGGCATGACGGATGAACTCGAGGTCGGCGACTATTTCAAGCGCCTGACCATGGTGGATCAATTGCTGGGCGACACCGCCGAGCAACTGGCCGTACTCGAGGCCCTGCCATGAACCCCCGGGCGGATGCGCACGCCGCATCGCTTCACGCGCCGGAACGCCCCATGCGGCAGGAAACCAGGATGAACGACGCAACGCAGGCGGCGGCCTATACGCAAATCGAATTCACGCTTGACGACGGTGTGGGCAGGATCGTGTTGAACCGGCCCGACCGGATGAACAGCTTCACCGAGGTGATGCACCACGAACTGGCGCGCGCGCTCGATACGCTGGAAGCTTTCGACGGCCTGCGCGGCCTGATCCTGACCGGCGCGGGACGGGGCTTCTGCGCCGGCCAGGACCTGGGCGAGCGCAAGCCCGCCGAGGACGGCTCGCGCCGCGACCTCAGCCTGGCGCTGCTCAAGCACTACCGGCCGCTGGTGATGCGCCTGCGGGCCTTGCCGGTGCCGGTGGTCTGCCTGATGAACGGCGTGGCGGCGGGCGCGGGCGCCAGCCTGGTGCTGGCCTGCGACGTGGTCTACGCGGTCGAGTCGGCGCGCTTCGTGCAGGCGTTCAACAAGATCGGACTGATCCCCGATGCGGGCGGCACGTGGTTCCTGCCGCGCCTGGTGGGCACGGGCAGGGCATTGGGGATGACCCTGTTCGGCGAACCGCTGCCGGCGCGCCAGGCCGAGGCGTGGGGGCTGGTCTGGAAGGTGGTGCCCGACGATGCCCGGGCCGATACCCTGGCCGAGATCCACGCCACCCTGGCCAGCGGACCGACCCGCGCCTATGGCGCGGCCAAGCAGGCCCTGCACGCCGCGGGGGGCAATACGCTCGAACAGCACTTCGAGCTCGAAGCCCGCCTGCAGCGCGAACTGGGCTACACGGACGACTACCTGGAAGGCATGCACGCCTTTGCCCAGAAGCGCGCGCCCACGTTCAAGGGACGATAGCCGGACGGCATCGGACCCCGGTTCCACCGGCATTCTCCAAGGAAACGGGGCCCTGCGCGCGCTGCCGCGGCCCAGGATTTTGGCTTGCTCGAACCCCACCTTGAGCAAAAACGAATTCACAAGGCATCAGGCGTACTGCATCCTGCGCCAGTGAACCGCAAGATGGCGCCTGGCCGCTTTTCCCGCCATGCGTTCGCGGCCCGCCGCCCCGGCGTCAAGAAATAGGATGATCGACATGAGCAACCCCAATCCCGCCGGCTGGATCGGCAGCAGCGAGCGCAAGCCGGACGCCCTGGACCCCGGACACGTGCAGCGCGTGGCGGCCACGCTGGGCCGGCCTGCGCCCGCGCCGGGCGAGCCCTTGCCGCCCTTGTGGCAATGGGCGTTCTTCATCGGCGCCGTCGAAGGCCAGGGCCTGGGCGTGGACGGGCATCCGGCGCGCGGCGGCTTCCTGCCGCCGGCGGACGACCGCAACCGCATGTGGGCGGGCGGCCGTGTCTCGTTCGATCGGCCGCTGAAGGTCGGCATCCCGGCCGAGCGCGTGTCCACCGTGCAGGACGTCAAGGAGAAGACGGGCCGCACCGGTTCGCTGCTGTTCGTCACCGTGCGCCACGAATACCACCAGGAAGGCCGCATGGCCTTCCACGAAGAGCAGGACATCGTCTATCGCCAGCCGTCGCCGCCCAAGCTCACCGGCACGGAACCGGCGCCTGAGTCTCAGTGGCGCGATCCCGTCGACCCCACTTCCGTGCTGCTGTTTCGCTATTCGGCCGTCACCTTCAACGGCCACCGCATCCACTACGACCATCCCTACGTCACCGAAACCGAGGGGTATCCGGGTCTGGTGGTGCACGGCCCGCTGATCGCCACCGAGATGCTGGCCGCCTTCATGCGCGCCCATCCCAAGGCCCGGCTCGAGCACCTGGCCTATCGCGGCCTGCGTCCGCTGATTTCACCCACCCGTTTCCACGCGGCTGGCCGCGTCACCGAAGCCGGTCTGGCCCAGTTGTGGGCCGAGCAGGACGGCACCCTGGCCCACCAGGCCGAACTGAGGTTCTCGGAATGACCCAGGCCGCCTCCCCCCGTCCGCTGGACGGCATCACCGTCGTCAGCCTCGAACACGCGATCGCCGCGCCGTTCTGCACGCGCCAACTGGCCGACATGGGCGCCCAGGTCATCAAGATCGAACGGCCCGGCGCCGGCGATTTCGCGCGCGGCTACGACGAGCGCGTGCGCGGCCTGTCCTCGCATTTCGTCTGGACCAACCGCTCCAAGCAGAGCCTGTCGCTGAACCTGAAGCATCCCGATGCCGCCGGCGTGATGGAGCGCCTGCTGGCGTCGGCCGACGTGCTGGTGCAGAACCTGGCGCCCGGCGCGGCCGAGCGCCTGGGCCTGTCGTTCGAGGCCCTGCACGCCAGGTACCCGCGCCTGATCGTGTGCGACATCTCGGGTTATGGCGAAGGCGGCCCCTACCAGGACAAGAAAGCCTACGACCTGCTGATCCAGAGCGAAAGCGGCTTCGTGTCGGTCACGGGCACGAAGGACGACACGGCCAAGGCGGGCTGCTCGATCTCCGACATCGCCGCCGGCATGTATGCGTACTCGTCCATCCTGAATGCCCTGCTGCTGCGCCAGCGGACGGGCGAGGGCAGCCGCATCGACGTGTCCATGCTGGAAAGCATGGTCGAGTGGATGGGCTTCCCCATGTACTACGCGTTCGAAGGCGCGCCGCCGCCGGTGCGCGCGGGCGCGGCGCACGCGACCATCTATCCCTACGGCCCGTTCCCCGTGGGCGGCGGCGCCACCCTCATGCTGGGCCTGCAGAACGAGCGCGAGTGGGTGGTGTTCTGCGACAAGGTGCTGAACCAGCCGGCCCTGGCGCAGGACGAGCGGTTCTCGTCCAATTCGCGCCGCGCCGCCAACCGCGACGTGCTGCGCGCGTTGATCGTCGAGGCGTTCTCTGCCCTGGACGTGCAGGAAGTCGCCGGCCGGCTCGACTCGGCGCAGATCGCCAACGCCCGCGTCAACGACATGGCGGGCGTCTGGGCACATCCGCAACTGCGGGCGCGCGATCGCTGGCGCCAGATCGGCAGCCCCGCGGGCGCCTTGCCCGCGCTGTTGCCGCCGGCTTCCAGTTCGGCTTTCGAGCCACGCATGGACCCGGTGCCCGCGGTAGGCGAACACACGGACACGGTGCTAGCATCGTTGGGGTACGCGCCCGACGAGGTCGCGAAACTCCACGCTTCCGAGGTCGTCTGATGCCAACGTCGTCCCTGCTGCGCACCGCCCTGTTCGTTCCCGCCTCGCGTGCCGAGCGCATTCCCAAGGCCCTGGCCAGCGGCGCGGATGCCGTCATCGTCGACCTGGAAGACGCCGTCGAGCACCTGGCCAAGGACTCCGCGCGCCAGGCGCTCTGCGACTTCCTGGGCACGCAGCCGCAGTCGCGCGTATGGGTGCGCATCAACGACGCCTCCACGCCCTGGCACGACGACGACCTGAGGGCGTGCCGTGGCCGATCGAATGTGGCGGCCATCATGCTGCCCAAGGCCGAGAGCATGGCGCACGTGCGCCATGCGTCGCAGACGGGCATTCCCATCGTGCCCATCATCGAAACCGCGCGTGGCGTGCTGAACGTGGGCGAGATCGCGGCTACGCCGGGCATCGCCCGGCTGTCCTTCGGCGGCCTCGACCTGGGCGCGGATTTGAACCTGGTGCCCGACAGCCCGGGCGAAACCGTGCTGCTGAACCACGCGCGCGCGCAGGTGCTGCTGCACAGCCGTGGCGCGGGCCTGGCGCCGCCGCTCGATGGCGTCTACCCCGACATCCAGGATGCCGTGGGCCTGCGCGTGGCGGCATCGCGTGCCCGCGACATGGGCTTCGCGGGCATGATGTGCATCCATCCCAGCCAGATCGGCGTGGTGCACGAGGCCTACCAGCCAGCCCAGGCCGACGTCGACTGGGCCCGCCGCGTGGTGCAGGCCTATCGCGACAGCAACACGGGAGCGTTCCGCCTGGACGGCAAGATGGTCGATGCGCCAGTGGTGGCGCGGGCCCGGCAGGTGCTGGAGCGGGCGGGCGAACTCGGCGCCTGATGGCGGAACAGCGCCCAGGCAAGGGCGCGCCGCATGTCAATCCAGCGGCGCGGCCGCTTCGGGATCGCGCCCGGGAAGGCGGGCGATCCACCTGCGGCTGGTTCTCTCTCCCATGCCGGACATGCCGGTCCGGTTGCCTATAGGCGAGCTTAGCCTAGCCGATCTATCGCCTGATCCCCCCGCTTGGCGATCAGGTCATCCAGATTGCCCTGCGCCAGCGACAACTGCGGCGCCAGATCCCGCAGCGGCAGCAGTACGAACGCACGTTCGTGCATGCGCGGATGCGGCAGCGTCAGCCGCTGCGTGTCCAGCCGCGCGTCGCCGTGCATCAACAGATCCAGGTCCAGCGTGCGTGGCGCATGGCGATACGGCCGCAGCCGGCCATGCCGCAGTTCGATGGCCTGCAGCACGTCCAGCAGTTCGAGGGGAGACAGCGTGGTGTCCAGCGCCGCGGCGGCGTTGATGAAGTCGGGGCCGGCGGCATCCACCGGCGCGCTGCGATACCAGGGCGATACCTGGCACGCCAGAATGCCGGGCGTGGCGGCCAGGTCGGCCAGCGCCGCCGTCAGCGTGGCGATGCTGTCGCCCAGGTTCGACCCCAATCCGATGTAGGCCCGGACCGGGGCCGGGCCACCCTCGGCGCTCATGCGCCGTCAGCCGGCGCGGGACCCGCGTTGCCGCTGTTGTCGCCGCCACGGCCACCGCCGCCGGAACGGCGGCGACGCGGACGGCGCTTGCGGGCCGGACCTTCACCGGCGCCGGCCTCACCGCCCGCGCCCGAACCCGATCCTTCACGGGGCAGGCGTGCGGTGTCTTCGATCATCTCGGCGCGCGTGGCGTCGTCGGCATTGGCCAGATCCATCCACCACTGGGCCAGCACGCTGTCGAACTCGCCGGAGGCGGCGCGCAGTTGCAGGAAGTCGCAGGCGGCGCGGAAGCGCGGCTGCTCGATCATGCGGTAGGCGGTCTTGCCCTGGCGGCGCTCGAAGCGCGGCTGCATGAACCAGATTTCGCGCATGTCGGACGAGAAACGGCGCTGGATGGCCAGTTTCTCGGTCTGTTCGTCCAGCACGGAATCGGCGGCCTGCACCAGCGCGGGCATCGTGTGCTCGCCCTGGGCGCGCAACTGCTTCCAGCGTGCGTCGACCAGGCGCCACAGCAGCACGGCGAACAGGAAGCTGGGGCTGATGGCCTTGCCCGAGCGCACGCGCGCATCGGTGCGTTCCAGCGCCTGCTCGACGAAGTCTTCACCGCCAGGTTGCTCCAGCACCACGTCCAGCAGGGGCAGCAGGCCGTGATGCAGGCCTTCCTCGCGCAGTTGCCGCAGACAGTCCATGGCATGGCCGCAGGTCAGCAGCTTGAGCATTTCGTCGAACAGCCGCGAGGCGGGCACGTTCTCGATCAGGCCGGCCATGGTGCGGATGGGCTGGCGCGTGGACTGTTCGATGGTGCCGTTGAGCTTGGCGGCGAAACGCACGGCGCGCAGCATGCGCACGGGGTCTTCGCGATAGCGCTTGATCGGGTCGCCGATCATGGTGATCTGGCGCTTCTTCAGGTCCTGCACACCGTTGTGATAGTCGATGACCTCTTCGGTGTGCGGATCGTAGTACAGCGCGTTCATCGTGAAGTCGCGCCGCGCGGCATCCTGTTCCTGTGAGCCGAACACGTTGTCGCGCAGGATCCGGCCGTGCTCGTCGGTTTCCTGGGTTTCGTTGGCGGGCGCCCGGAAGGTCGAGGTTTCGATGATTTCCTGGCCGAACACCACGTGCACCAGCTGGAAGCGGCGGCCGATGATGCGGGCGCGGCGGAACAGTGGGCGGATCTGCTCGGGCGTGGCGTTGGTGGCCACGTCGAAATCCTTGGGTTCGAGGCCCACGATCAGGTCGCGCACCGCGCCGCCGACGATGTAGGCCTCGTAGCCATGCTGGCGCAGCACTTCGCAGACCTTGATGGCGTGGCGCGAGACGTTGCGCCGGTCGATGCCATGGCGTTCGCGCTCGATGCGCAGGGGCCCCCCGGCGACCGTCGGGCCGAACAGCCGGCCGACGAATTTCTTTATGGTGGTTGTGATCATTTATCTACGACTTGGCATCCAGGGTGTGATCGAACAGGTCGAGCACGGTCCAATCCTGGCGCTCGGCGATGTCCCGCAGCGCGGGGCTGGGGTTGGTGGCGATCGGGCGGGTGACCTGTTCGAGCAGGGGCACGTCGTTGACCGAATCGCTATAAAAGAACGTTTCCGTGAAATCCGCAAGGGTCAGGTCCAGGCCGGCCAGCCATTCGCGCACGCGCACGACCTTGCCTTCGCGGAAGCTGGGCGTGCCCAGGATGCGGCCGGTATAGCGGCCCGCCACGTATTCGGGATCGGTGGCCACCAGGTGCGGCACGCCGAAGGCGCGCGCGATGGGGGCGGTGACGAAGCTGTTGGTGGCGGTGACCACGGCGCACAGGTCGCCTGCCCGCAGGTGCTCGGCGACCAGGTTCACCGCGCGCGCCGTGAAGGCGGGGCGGATGACCTGGGCCATGAATTCCTCGTGCCACAGCGCCAGGTCGTACGGCGCATGCGCGGCCAGCAGGCCCAGCATGAACTCGGCGGCCTGCTCGGCCGTCAGTTCGCCGCGGTTGTAGCGCTCCATCAGGTCGTCGTTGCGGCGGCGGGCTTCGTCGGGGTCGCCGGCGCGGCCCGTGCGGGCCAGGAAATCGGCCCATTGATAGTCGCTGTCCAGCGGCAGCAGCGTGTGGTCCAGGTCGAACAGGGCGAGGCGGCGAGGAGCGGTCATGGCAAGTGAGGGTCTGCCAGCATGGTGCGCAGCAGCGGTATGGTGATGGGCCGGCCGGTGGCCAGCGAATAGCGGTCGAGCATGTCCACCAGCGTCGTCAGCTTGCGGATGTCGCGCTCGTAGTGGGTGAACATCCAGTTGACGACTTCCGGGTTCAGGTACAGGCCGCGATCGGCCGCGCGGGCGGTGAGGGCGGACAGCTTGTCGGCGTCGGACAACGGTTCGAGCCGGAAGACCAGGTCCCAGCCTAGGCGGGTGCGCAGATCTTCGCGCAGGGGCATGGACATCGGCGCGCGGTCGCCCGACACGGCCAGGGCGAACGCCCGGCTGGTGGCCGCGGATTCGCGCCAGCGATTGTACAGGGCGAACAGGGCGGCCTGCCGGGGCTCATCCATGCGGTGCACGTCGTCGATGGCGGCCACGCGCGGCAGCACCGGCGAATCGATCTCGGCCAGGGTGCGGATGACGGCGACGTCGCTGTCCGCGTTCAGGAAGATACTGCCGGGCTCGGAGGACAGGGCGCGCAGCAGGTGGCTGCTGCCGCAGCCCGAGGGGCCCCACAGGTACATGGCCCGGCCGGGCGAGAGCGCGCGCGCCGCCGCCACCGCCGCCCCATTGGGACCGGCGATGTAGTTGGCCAGCGTGGGGGCCGGCGCGGTAAGGACATCAAGCAACAACTGGCGAGTCATGAGCGGGGATGAAAACAGGCTTTCCGGGGGCGATCCGCCCAGGGGGGACAGGGTGAAAACAGGGGGTCTGGCCTGTCCGGGCCGACGGCATCGTAAAATCGGAAAGATTCCACCTAAATCCCGCAATTTTTACATAGCCCACGGTTTTTCTCATGACGAATCCTTCCTCCGCTCCCCTGACCTACCGCGATGCCGGGGTCGACATCGACGCGGGCGACGCGTTGGTCGATCGCATCAAGCCCCTGGCGGCGCGCACCATGCGTCCCGGGGTGCTGGCCGGCATCGGGGGGTTCGGCGCCCTGTTCGAAGTGCCGAAGAAGTACCGCGAGCCCGTGCTGGTGTCCGGCACCGACGGCGTGGGCACCAAGCTGCGCCTGGCGTTCGAATGGAACCGGCACGACACCGTGGGCGTCGACCTGGTCGCCATGAGCGTCAACGACATCCTGGTGCAAGGCGCCGAGCCGCTGTTCTTCCTCGACTACTTCGCCTGCGGCAAGCTGTCGGTGGACACCGCCGCGGCGGTGGTCGGCGGCGTGGCCCGTGGCTGCGAACTGGCCGGCTGCGCCCTGATCGGCGGCGAGACCGCCGAAATGCCCGGCATGTACCCCGACGGCGAATACGACCTGGCCGGCTTCGCCGTGGGCGCGGTCGAGAAGTCGTCCATCATCGACGGCAAGTCGATCCGGCCGGGCGACGTGGTGCTGGGCCTGGCCTCCAGCGGCGCGCACTCCAACGGCTATTCGCTGGTGCGCAAGATCATCGACCGCGCCGGCGCCAAGCCCGACCAGGACTTCCACGGCCAGCCGCTGGTCGACGTCGTCATGGCCCCGACCCGCATCTACGTCAAGCAGATGCTGGCCGCCATCGCCAAGCACGGCGCCGCCATCAAGGGCATGGCCCACATCACCGGCGGCGGCCTGCTGGACAACGTGCCGCGCATCCTGCAGAACGGCCTGACGGCCCGCCTGCAACGCGACGCCTGGCAGATGCCGCAACTGTTCCAGTGGCTGCAGCAGCAGGGCGGCGTGGCCGACACCGAAATGCACCGCGTCTTCAACTGCGGCATCGGCATGGTCGTCGTGGTGCCGGCCGACCAGGCCGACGCCATCGCCGCCACGCTGCGCGAGCAGGGCGAAACCGTCAGCGTGCTGGGCGAGATCGTCGAGCAGAAGGACGGCATGGCGC
Organism: Bordetella ansorpii; assembly: GCF_900078705.1. Taxonomy (GTDB): domain Bacteria; phylum Pseudomonadota; class Gammaproteobacteria; order Burkholderiales; family Burkholderiaceae_B; genus Bordetella; species Bordetella ansorpii_A. Next base: position 710,109 of record NZ_FKIF01000001.1, on the reverse strand, counting down.
AAACCGAGGTGGTGTAGTCCACCCGGATGGCCGGCGCGTCAGTTCCTGAAGTGCCGGCCGTCCTCGGGACGGTTGCCGTGAACCAGTGACCGCAACGCGGTCAGGCGCCGGGCAGCAGTTGCGCCACCGCGTCCACGACCCGGTCGGCTGAGTTCGCCGACATGCATTCCACGATAGTGCGTTCGGGCTGCGCGCGCAGCCAGGTGATCTGCCGCTTGGCCAACTGGCGCGTGGCCGCGATGCCCTGTTCGCGCGCGGTGCGCAGGTCCACCTCGCCGTCCAGGTGGCCCCACAACTGGCGGTAGCCCACGCAGCGCATCGACGGCAGTTCGGGATGCAGCTCGGGCCGTGCGTGCAGCCCACGTACTTCGTCCAGGAAACCATTGGCCAGCATCGCGTCGAAACGCATGGCGATGCGGGCGTGCAGGCCGGCGCGGTCGGCGGGCTCCAGGCTGATCGTGTGATAGCGCGGGCCGCCGGCATCGGGCTTCTTTTCCAGGCCGCTTAGCAGCTCGGACATGGGCCGGCCGCTGAGCCTGCAGATCTCCAGCGCGCGCTGGATGCGCTGGCTGTCGTTGGGCGACAGGCGCGCGGCGGTGGGCGGGTCCAGCAGGGCCAGTTCGGCATGCAAGGCGGGCCAGCCGCGCGCGGCGGCCTGCGCCTCCAGTTCGGCGCGCAGCGCGGGATCGGCCTGCGGCAGGTCGTCCAGGCCGTCGCGCAGCGCCTTGTAGTACAGCATGGTGCCGCCCGCCAGCAGCGGCAGGCGGCCGCGCGCGCGGATATCGGCGATCAGCCGCAGGGCATCGGTGCGGAACTCGGCCGCGGAATACGACTGCGTGGGATCGCGGATGTCCAGCAGGTGTTGCGGCACCTGGGCCTGTTCCTGCCGGGAAGGCTTGGCGGTGCCCACGTCCATGCCGCGGTAGATCGTGGCCGAGTCGACGTTGACGATTTCCAGCGGCCAGCGCTGCGCCAGCGCCAGGCAGGCGGCGCTCTTGCCGGCGGCGGTGGGGCCGGCCAGGCAGAGGACGAGGTCGTCGGAAGGCTTCACGTGATGCGGGCGATGAAGGACAGGCAGATCACTGGCCGCGCAGGAACAGCTTGTCCAGCTCGGACACCGACCACTGCACCCAGGTGGGCCGGCCATGATTGCACTGGTCGGCGCGTTCGGTGGCTTCCATCTGGCGCAGCAGCGCGTTCATCTCTTCGAGCGTCAGTTTGCGGTTGGCGCGCACCGAGCCGTGGCAGGCCATGGTGGACAGCAGTTCGTTGCGTTGCTCGGTCAGCAATTGCGACACGCCCACGTTGTCCAGGTCGCGCAGCACCGAGCGCGCCAGCGTCTCGATGTCGCCGCGCGCCAGGATGGCGGGCACGCTGCGCACCGCGATCGACGAGGGGCCGGCGGGACGCAGCTCGAAACCCAGTTCGGACAGGTGTTCTTCGTATTCCTCGACCAGCGCCACGTCTTTTTCCGAGGCGTGGAAGACCACCGGCACCAGCAGGTCCTGGCGCGGCAGGCTGCGTGCGTCCAGGGCGTGCTTGAGCTGCTCGTACACCACGCGCTCGTGCGCGGCGTGCATGTCCACCAGCACCATGCCGCGCGAGTTCTGCGCCAGGATGTAGATGCCGTGCACCTGCGCCAGCGCCATCCCCAGCGGGTGCTCGCCCTCGGGCAGCGGGTGGGGGGCGGCTTGAGGCGCGGGCTCTCGCAGCGAGCCAGCCGGCGTGGGCTCGGGCAGGCAGTAGGGCGCGGTGGCGTGGTCGGCCGTGGCGGGCGCCGTGGCGTAGGGCGTCGCGGTCTGCGCGGGCGATGCGCCGCCAGCTTCCGGCCGCGCGGGCGTCTCGATCACGCCGTCTTCGTCGGGCACGCCCGCCGCCAGGGGCTGCGCGGGTTCGTGCAGCGGACGATACAGCGACTGCCAATCGGCGACCTGCACCGAGTTTGCTTCGTTGTGCAGGCGGAAGGGCACCTGCGTGTGCGAACGCGGGGCCGCGACCGGCGCGCCGGGGCGGCTGGGGGATGAGGAGGGCGATGCGGGACGGAAGGCCGAGCCCGCATGGGCGGCCATGCCGTTACCCGCAGTGGCCGTGCCCTGGCCCGAGGCATAAATGCCTCCTTGGCCCGCAGCCGGCGCCGTGCCCGCGTCATAGCCACGGGTGGTATGCGCGGGGGCCGCATCTTCCTGACCATCGGCATCGCCCTGGCCCGCCGCATCCGCAGACACCGCCTGCGCCCCGCCGGTCTGCGCCAGCGCCTGGCCCACCACCTGGCTGACGTAGCGATGCACCGCGCCGCTGTCGCGAAAGCGCACCTCGGACTTGGCCGGGTGCACGTTGACGTCCACCGCGCTGGGGTCCACGTCCAGGTACAGCACATAGGCCGGCTGGCGGTCGCCGTGCAGCACGTCGGCATAGGCCGAGCGCAGCGCATGGCTGACCGTGCGGTCGCGCACGAAGCGGCCGTTCACGTAGAGGTACTGGCGATCGGCGCGGGCGCGGGCGGCCGTGGGGCGCGTGACCATGCCGGCCAGCGAGATCGCGCCGATGGCGTTCCGCAGCGGAATGGCCTGCGAGGCGAACTCGGCGCCCAGTACGTCGCGGATGCGTTGCGGGGGATCGGCGGGCAGCCATTGGCGCTGCGCGCGGTCCTGGTGGAACAGGCGGAAGGCGATGCGGGGATTGGCCAGCGCGATGCGTTCCAGCACGTCCAGGCAGTGCCCGAATTCGGTGGCTTCCGCGCGCAGGAACTTGCGGCGCGCCGGCACGGCGTCGAACAGCTGGCGCACGTCGACGGTGGTGCCGATGGGGCCGGAGGCGGGCGACACTTCGCCGCTGCCGCCGTCGACCTGCCAGGCGTGCTCGCCATCGCGGGTGCGCGAGATGATGGTCAGGCGCGCCACCGAGGCGATCGACGCCAGGGCTTCGCCCCGGAACCCCATCGAGGCCACGGATTCCAGTTCGCGCAGGTCGCGGATCTTGCTGGTGGCGTGGCGCATCAGCGCCAGGGGCAGTTCCTCGGGCGGGATGCCGCTGCCATCGTCGGTGACGGCGATGCGGCGGATGCCGCCGCCTTCGAGCCGCACCTCGATGGCGCGGCCGCCCGCGTCGATGGCGTTTTCGAGCAGTTCCTTCAGCACCGAGGCCGGCCGCTCGATCACCTCGCCAGCGGCAATCTGGCTGATCAACAGGTCGGGAAGCGGGGCGATGGAACGGCGTTCGGACATGGGCGGAATAGGGCGCGCCGCGGGCGGCGCGGCGGCGAAGACGGGGGATGCGGCGATTTTACCGCCGCCGTGGCGGGGGCGATGGCCGGGGGGACGGCGGGATGCCGCCGTGCAGCCTTTGGGGCACGCCAGTGTGGGCTGGCAGTCACCGTTTCGTCATCTAGCGCCACTACGATCCGGGGCGCCATGGCCGTGGCTGGCGCAGTCTGGCTTCGCCCCCCGTTTTGGCCTCCATGGCCATCTTCTCCAATGATCTCGTGACAGGCAATTGCGCATCGATGGGTCTGATGGCGGCCGCAGCGCTCCTGGCCTGCCTGCTGCCGCGCTCGACGGACGCCCAGGCGGCCCCGTCGGCCTTGGGCATGCCGCCCTCCGAGACCTCGTCCCAGGCGCTGTTCGACTTCGACATTCCCGCGCAAGGGCTCGGCAGCGCGCTGGAACGCTACAGCCGGCAGACCGGCATCGCGGTACTGGTAGATGAGCGCTATGCCGCGCATCCTGCCAGCGCGGTGCGCGGCCGCTACGACGCCCGCCAGGCCCTGCAGCGGTTGCTGGCGGGCACCGCGCTGACCGCGCGCTACGCTGCCTACGCCCATTCGATCGTGGTACACGGTCCGGCGCCCGCTGCGGCGCGGGCGTCGGTCCTCCCCGCGCCAGCGCTGGTGCCGGTTGGCAGCATCCCCGGGGTGGCCCAGGGCGGAGACCGCACCCGTGAATACGTCGGCCGCATCCAGCAGGCCTTGAGCCGGGCGCTGTGCGGATCGCCCGCCAGCCGCCCCGGCGGCTATCGCCTGGCCCTGCAACTGCGGCTGGACGCCGATGGCGCCGTGCAGCGCATGCGGCTGCTGGACACCACCGGCAACCCCGCGCGCGACGCCGCGGTCTCCGCCGTGGTACGGCGCCTGCACGTCGGGTGGCCGCCGCCCGCCGCCATGCCGCAGCCGGTGTCCATCCTGTTGCTGCCGGCCGGGCCGCACGACGAACCCGCGTGCCCGGACGCGGCGGTTTCCCGAGGCTGACCTTCCATGTCCGACTGCGCCCGCACCACCTTGCGCCTGCGCCTGGCCGCCCGCTATGCCGAGTTGCGGGCGCGGCTCGAGCGCATGGTCGGGTCGCGCGATGCCGCGGCGGAGGCGCTGCAGGAGACCTGGCTACGCCTGGGCGGCGGGGCGCAGACGGGCGGACCGGTGCATAATCCGGATGCCTATCTGCTGCGCATGGCAGCGAACATCGCCACCGACGCGTTCCGCCGCGACAGCATGCTGGTGTCCGACAGCGAGCGCGAGGCGCTGCTCCACATTGCCGACGAGGTGGCGGACCCGGCGCGCATCGTGACCGCGCGGCGCGACCTGGCGGCGCTGGAGGCCGCCCTGGCCGAACTGCCGCCGCGCCGCCGCGCGATCCTGGCCGCCGCGCGCGTGGACGGCCTGCTGAATTCGGAAATCGCCGAACGCTTCGAGGTGTCGGTGGCGACCGTCAAGAAGGAACTCCAGCAAGCCATGAAGCACTGCCGCGAGCGCCTGTCCGATACGCAAGCCGTGCAGGACGGCAGCCTGACCGGACGCCGCAAATTCTGAATCCCTCATGACCGCCGATCGTCCCGAATCCTATGCCGCGCTTCAACAACAGGCCAGTGAGTGGTGGGTGCGGCTGCGCTCCGACCGGCTGACGCGCGCGCAGGCCGAGGCGTTTCGCCAGTGGTGCGCCAGCAGTCCCGAGCATGCGCGCGCCTGGCGCGAGATCGTGGCGGTCTGGCAAGGCCTGCAGCCCGTGATGAACGAGGCTGCGCGCCGCGATCCCGGACTGGCCCATCCGCCCGCGGGCTCGCGCGGCCCGGCCTGGCGGCCGGGCCGGCGCGCGTTCATCGGCGCGGCGCTGGCCGCGCCGGCCTGCGCGGTGATGGCCGTGCATCCGCCGCTGGCGCTGTGGCCGGCGGTGACCGAATGGGCAGCCGACTACCGCACCGGCACGGGCGAGCAGCGGCAGGTGATGCTCGCCTCCCAGGCCACGGTGCAGATGAACACGCAGACCCGCTTCAACCTGCGCGAGGACGGCGCGGGCGGCGGCATCGAACTGCTGGCCGGGGAAGTCGAGATCCAGGTCGCCCCCGGGCTGCGGCGGGCCTTCCCGGTGCTGGCCGGCGATGGCCGCATCGATGCGCAGGCGGCGCTGTTCAATGTGCGCTATACCGGCCCCGAGGTGTGTGTCACGTGCCTGCAAGGCGAGCTTGCGCTGCAGCGTGGCCCCGAGCGCCGCATTCTGCGGCCCGGCATGCAATCGGCCTACGACGAGCGCGGCATCCGGGGAATCCATGCGGTCGATCCCGCCGACGTCACCGCCTGGCGCACCGGTTCGCTGAGTTTCGCGGGACGTCCGCTGTCCGAGGTCATCGACGAGATCAACCGGTACCGTCGCGGCCGCGTCGTGCTGCGCAATGCCCGGCTGGGCCGGCAGTTGGTCCGGATGCGCTTCTCGATACGCCAGACCGACTTGGCGCTGGAGATGCTGCGCGACCTGTACGGGGCACAGTTGACGGAGTTGCCCGGCGGCATCGTGCTGATGAGCTGACGTCGGGCACGGGTGCCGCTGTTACAAAAAAGCCGGGAGTTTTTCCGTGAACTCGTTATCCCTTCCTGGCGCGCCATTCGTCTTGCGGTAGAACCTGCGACTGTCGGCGCCACAAGGCCACGATGGGGATCGCACGCTTGGCCGGCGCCCGCGCGCCGACCGGGGGGTTCTCGATCAGGAAGTGCCTCATGAAGACCTCGTCCGCGCGTTTCGTGCGTTCCCTCGATGCCGGCGGCCCGCGCCTGACGCCGCTGGCCCAGGCCTTGGCGGCGATGCTGATGGCAGGCAGCCTGGCGATGCCGGGCGCGGCGCAGGCCAGCGCATGGTTCGCGGCCTCGGGCGCGGCCAAGAACGCCGCCGCGGCCCAGGGCGCGGCGGGCCGGGCGCAGGCGGCGGGCGCGGGCCGGGGCGCAGGCAGCCCCGAGGCGCAGCAGATGGCTGCTCGCCAGAAGCTGGCGCGCTCGATCGACAACCTGAACCGGACGGCTGGCGCGATCGCTGCGGCCCAGGCCGCGCAGGCCGCCGCGCGCGCGGCCGACAGCGCGTCGCCCGTGCCTGACGGCCTGGCCGAGGGCGGACTCAAGCTGGCGCCGGACGCCTTGCGCGACCCGGCCCTGTGGCAGAACGCGGGCCTGCCCATGCAGCGCCGCGCCAACGGCGCCACGACGGTCGAGATAAACCAGACCGCGGACAAGGCCATTCTGAACTGGGAAACCTTCAACGTCGGCAGGAACACCACGGTGCAATTCCTCCAGGATGCGTCCTGGGCGGTGCTGAACCGGGTGAACGACCCCCAGGCGCGCCCGAGCCAGATCCAGGGCCAGGTCAAGGCCGATGGCACGGTGCTGATCGTCAACCGCAACGGCATCGTGTTCGGCGCGGGCAGCCAGGTCGACGCGCGCAACCTGGTCGCCGCGGCGGGGACCCTGTCCGACGACCAGTTCCGGGATTTCGGCATCCACGGCGCCGACCCGAACACGCCCACTTTCACGGACGCGTACGGCAAGATCGTGGTGCAGGCGGGCGCTCGCATCGCCACCCGCGAACCCGCCTCGGTGACCCAGGGTGGGGGCTATGTGCTGCTGCTGGGCACAGAGGTTTCCAACGCGGGCACCATCGTCACGCGCAAGGGGCAGGCGGTGTTGGCGGCCGGCGACGATTTCTACATCCGCAAGGGTGTGGGGACCGATGCCAACACCTATTCGACCACGCGAGGTAACGAGGTGGCGGTGCGGCGCGACCCCGACGGCCAGGACGCGGTGAATCCCTCCGGACGGGTCATCAACACCGGCCTGATCCAGGCGCGCGAGGGCGACGTCACGCTGACGGGCCACGAGGTGTGGCAGCAAGGCGTTGCCGTGGCCAGCACCACGGTGAACACGCGCGGCACGATCCACCTGCTGAACGCGCGCAGCGATGCCGATGGCCGAATCGTGCTGGGTGCGGACGCCGTCACGGCCGTGGTCGTGGAGGACGATGGCCAGATCGCTCTGGACGGCCAGCGCGCCGCGCTGATCGCGCAGTCGGCCGAGCAGGATCGCCTGCGCATGCTGTCCGTGTCCGGCGCCTTCGACAACTACTCCCGGCTTTCCGACCGTCGCGACCAGTCGCGCATCGAGATCGTCTCGGGCGGTTCGGTAGGCTTCGAGGGCGGCAGCCTGACCCTGGCGACCGGCGGGCAGATCGTGGCCGACGCCGCCGGCCGCGCCGTGATGGCCGACCGGGCGCAACTGGACGTCGCGGGCGCCGTGGGCGTGCGGCTGGCGATGGAGGCCAACAACGTCCAGGTCAACGTCCAGGGCAACGAACTGCGTGATGCGCCCCTGAATCGCGACAGCGGCAGGCTGGCCAACAGCAACGTGTGGCTGGACCGCCGCCGCCTGGATCTGCTGCCCGCTGGCACGGGCGGCTACGGATCCGACCGCTGGTACACCGGGGGAGGCCTGCTGGAGGTCAGCGGCTACCTGGACAACCAGGGCCACACGGTGGGCGAGTGGACCGCGCAGGGCGGTACCGTGACGCTGTCCGGCAGCGAGGTCGTCACGCGCGCGGGCGCGGTGGTGAACCTGGCGGGCGGCACGCTGGACGTGCAGACCGGCTATGTCCGCATGAGCTGGCTGCGCGGCGCCGACGGGCGGCTCTACACGGTGGACGATGCGCCGGCCTCCACGCTCTTGAAAGGGCTCTACAAGGGTTACGAGGATGTCCACGCGCGCTGGGGCCAGACGCTTTACTACTACAACCCGCTGATCGCCCCGACCCGGCGGCTGGAGCCCGGCTATACGGCGGGGCGCGACGCGGGAACGCTGATCGTCAGCGCGCCGCAGGCAGTGCTGGACGGCGACGTCGACGCCAGTGTCTACAACGGCCCGCGCCAGCATCAAGGGCGCCCCGCGGACCTGCAGGACGGCTACCTGCTGACCCAGAACCAGGTCGCACGGCCGGCGGGCCTGGTCGTGGGGCAGGTGGGGGGGGCAGGCTTCCTGCCGCCATACGACAGCCGCATCGTCGTGGGAAGCCCGCAGGATGCCGTGCCGTCCGCCGACACGCTGTGGCTGGACGCCGAGCGCCTGAGCCGGATGGGGCTGGGCCGGCTGGAACTGGCCAGCGCCGCCGGCATCGCCATCACGCACGACCTGACGCTGGCCGACGGAGGCGCGCTCAGGCTGGTCGCGCCCGAGATCGACGTCGCCGCGCGCGTCGCCGCGCGCGGTGGATCCGTCGGCGCCAGCAACGTATTCGACGCGGACGGCCGGTGGGGCAACGCCACGCCGCTGGTGGGAGTCGATGGCGGGTCGCGGATCACCTTGCACGAAGGCGCCGCGCTCGACCTGCGCGGCCTGTTCGTCAATACCGCGCTCGATGCGGGCGATGCCGCCCGGCTCGGCTGGATCGACGGGGGCGATGTCAGTCTCATTGCCACGGGCGACGTGCGGTTGGCGGCAGGCAGCCGGATCGACGTCTCCTCGGGGGCCGCCGTGCTGGCCAAGGGCCGCAGCGAGGGCGCGCGCGGCGGCGACGTGACGATCGAGGCGGACCACTACGCTGGCGTCCCCACGTCCCGGCCAGGTAGGCTGGTGCTGGACGGCGAACTGCTGGGCTATGGCGTCAGGGACGCGGGCACGCTGCGTGTGGGAGGCGGCCCGGTCCTGGTGAGCGACGAAGCGCCGCCAGCGCAGGCCGGGCAGCTGTTGCTGCGGTCCGCCTTCTTCCAGCAGGGGTTCTCGAACTACGAGATCGTGGGCGGCGCCAGCTTCGCGCCCGTCACGATCGCACCCGGCACGCAACTGGACGTGCGCAGGCCGGTCTACCGGTTGACCGACGCGGCCGATCGCCTGAAGACAGGAACGGACGCCGGTGCGCTGGACGCCTGGACACCGCCCACGTACCAACTGCACGCCGATTCCGCGACCGTCGTGCCGCGCCTGGGCGCGAGCCTGTCGCTGGCCGATGTCGGTGCCGTCTCCATCGGCGCGGGCGCGCGCGTGGCGGTCGATCCCGGACAGTCCATCGCGATCTCGGGCAACGGGCAGATCACGATAGACGGCCGCCTGGACGCCTGGGGCGGCACGATCGCCATCAACGAGGGGCTGGGCTTGCGCGCCGGCCAGCCGGCCGATCCCGTACCGTCGATCTGGATAGGCGAGGGCGCCGTGCTGGACGTGGCCGCGCGCGCCGTGAATGGCCTCGACGGGCAGGGCGGCCGCCCGTTCGCGTACGTGCCGGACGGTGGCTCGATCCGCATCGGGACCGAACCGTTCGAACCGGACGGCGCGCTGCCGGAAAACATCACGCGCTCGCTGGTCGTCATTCGCCCCGGGGCGCTGCTGGATGCATCGGGCGCCAGCGCCACAGTGGATCCCGACGCGGGCGCCGCCCGTCCGTCGGCCTTCTCGGGACGGCGGACGCTGGCGGGCAACGGCGGATCGATCACGCTGGCGTCCTCGTCGGGACTCGTGCTGGACGGCGACATGCGCGCGCCAGGCGGCGGCGCGGGCGCGGCGGACGGCCGGCTCGGCCTGATCCTGGAAACGTCGGTCTACGGGGACGCGGCCGCCGAGGCACTGAAGGTGCCACGCGTGCTGACCGTCTCGCAGGCGCGCCAGCCGTCCGCGCTGCCGGCCGACCTGGCGCCGGGCCAGGCGCACCCGGGACTGGACTACGGAAACGCGCGGCTGGGCGCTGACCAGGTGCAGGCGGGCGGCTTCGGCGACCTGTCCTTGTGGAGCGCGGACGTCATCCGCTTCGAGGGCGACACTACGCTGCGGCTCAACCAGAGCCTGACCCTGCGGCGCGGCATCATTGCAGTGGCCGAACAGACGCCTGGCGCCCAGGTGGTTCTGTCGGCGCCGGTGGTGCGCCTGGATGGCGCGGTGCCCCGCGAGAGCAGCGGACCGGCGGGGCTGCATCCGGGCCTGCGCAACATGAAGAATGGCACCTGGCGGCCGGCCGTGACGGCCAATGCCGGCACCCTGACGGTCGAGGCGGACCTGATCGATCTCGGCAATTGGTTGTCGTTCGGCGTCTCCGATACCTATGACGTGGCGTTCGTGCCCGGCAACGGCTACAACGTCATCAGCCGGCCCTTCGAGGCCCCGGGCTTCGCGGACATCCATCTTTCCAGCCGCGGCGATATCCGCCTGCGCGACGGCGTGGTGTCGACCGCGGGCAACCTGACGCTGACGGCATCGCAGGTCTATCCGGTGACCGGCGCGGCGGCGACGATACAGGCCGGAGCCTTCCTGGACGGCAGCGGTACTCTCAAGTCGCGTCCCGACAGCGTGCTGGCCGTGCGCGGCAATGGAAAAGCGGCGGCCGTGCCGATGTCCATCTTCGGTACGTTGGCGCTGATCGGCGGCGTCATCGACCAGGGCGGCATTTTGCGTGCGCCATTGGGCGCGATCCATCTGGGGGCCGGCGCCCGCCTCGGTTCCTACGAATCCCGCAACGGCAGCCGCGTGCTGCTGCGCGCGGGCAGCGAGACCTCCGTCAGCGCCGCGGGGATCACCATCCCCTATGGCGGCACCGTGGACGGCCTGAAGTATTACTACGACGGCCAGGAGCGCGCGCTGTCGAGCCTGGTGGCGCAAGACGCGATGGGCAGGGTGGCGGTGGTCGCGGAACGGTTCGAGGCCGAACCTGGCGCCGTGCTCGATCTCTCGGGCGGCGGCGAACTGGCGGGCGCCGGCTTCATCCCGGGCCGAGGGGGGTCGGTCGACATCCTGCATGCGCCGCTGTCCGCCGCCAATCCCAGCTTCGGATTCAGCGGATCGGGCAACACGGTCTATGCCATCGTGCCCGGCTACGCCGCGGACTATGCGCCGCTCATGCGGGAGAAGGGCGCGGGCGATCCAGCGGTGGGCCAGCGCATCTCCTTGCCCCAGGGTATCCCGGGCCTGGCCCCGGGCGCGTATACCTTGCTGCCGTCGAACTTCGCCCTGCTGCCTGGCGCCTATCGGGTGGAGATCGGCGCCGGCTTGCGGCATGACCCGGGCGTGACCGCGCTGGGCGACGGCTCTTACGTGGTGGGGGGCTATCTCGGCATCGCCAATACGGCGGTGCGCGCGGGGCTGCCCAGCCAAGTCGTGGTGACACCCGCGCAGGCGGTGCGCGCCCATTCGCAGTACAACGACACCAGCTACAGCCGCTTCGCGCTCGATCAGGCCGCGCGTTTCTCGACCACGCGGTCGCGCCTGCCGATGGACGGCAAGCAGTTGATCCTGATGTTCGAGCAGGCAGGCCAGGGCCTGGATTTCAAGGGCGTTGCACGATTCGCGCCGCAGGCTGAGGGCTACGCCGGCTCCCTGCTGGTCCAGGGCAGCGCCACCATCGAAATCAAGTCCGCCGCGGCGGCGGCCACGGCGGGCATGGTGTCGCTGGACGCCGCGGACCTGTCGCGTTTCGCGCCGGGCATCCTGTCCGTGGGCGGGACCTACCGAGCCGGAGCGGGGGGCTACGTCTTCCTGAGCAGCGATCTGCAGACGAAGCCAGCCATCGTCGTGCGCAGCGGCGCCGTGCTCGAGGCCGGGCAGATCGTGCTGGCCAGCGACGACATTTCCGTCGAGGCCGGCGCGGTCCTGGACACGACGCGCAATACGTCGGCGGTCCCCGACTCCACGCTGGGATACTTGTTCGCCAACGGCACCACCCCGCAGAATGCGAAGTTCGGATCGGCGCTGGTGGTGGCCAACGGATGGCTGAATTTCCTGCCGGCGGTGTTGCCCTCCAATGCCGCCACCAGCCGGCTGGAAGTGGCCGATGACGCGGTGCTGCGCACGCGTGGCACCATCGGGTTCGTCGCCGGCGACCAGTTGACGCTCGGACAGGCGCAGCTCAATGCCCGCTATCTCGCGCTCAGCCTGCCGGCCGTCAACCTCGGCACGGAAGAGTCGCTGGCCGCCGCGCAGGCGGCCGGAGTGCTCGGCACCGGCTGGAACCTGACGCAGAAGACGCTGGACCGGCTGCTCAATCCGGCCACCACGAATCTCTCGGCGTTGGAACGCCTGTCCTTCTCGGCGCGCGACGGCATCCATTTCTACGGCAATGTCTCGCTCGATGCGCGCAATCGCGCCGGCGGGTCGGCGCAAACCAAGGTCGTGCTCGATACGCCGGCCATCTATGGCTGGGGGGACGCGGACACGTCGGCGACGCTGGCCGCCGACACGCTGCTGTGGAACGGCATTGCCACGGGCAGCGGCTTGCCGACCGACCCTTACGCCAGCCTGCAGCCGCCCGCCGTGCGGCCGGGCGGTTCCGGCACCGGCTCGGGACGCCTCGACCTGGTGGCGCGCGAGATCGAATTCGGCTACGACACGCTGGCGCGCAGCCAGAACGCCGCGGAACTGCAACGGTTGGCGCTGGGATTCTCGGACGTGGCGTTCATCGCCTCCGAGAAAGTGACCGCCAACAACCGCGGCCAGGTATCGGTCTTCCGTGGCGGGACCGACGCGGCCTCGTATGCGGGCGGCAATCTCACCATCGACACGCCCCTGCTGACCACCGAAAGCGGTGCGATGATCGATTTGCGCGCGGGGGGCGCGATCAGGGTCGGCGGCGGTGCCGCCGCCGCTTCCGCCACGCAGACCGGGCTGGGCGGAGAGATCCGCCTGCAGGGCGGCACGATCCTGCTGGACACCCGGATCGCGCTGCCCAGCGGGCGCCTGGTCGCGGCGGCGCAGGGCGACGTCCTCCTGGGCGAGCACGCGCAGATCGACCTGGCCGGACGTGCCCTGCCGTTCTTCGACGTGATGCGGCAAAGCAGGGGGGGCAGCCTGGAAGTGGAAAGCCAGGCGGGGCGCATCGTGCAGGCCGCGGGCTCGCTGATCGACGTATCGGCCCGCGACAGCGATGCGGGCGCGATCAAGGTCCTGGCGATGCAGGGTTCATCCCTGTTCGCGGGCACGCTGCGCGGCGCAGCCGAAGGCAGCGGCGCCGCGGGCAGTTTCGCGCTTTCGGCCGACACCATCGCCGACTTCGCCGGCCTGAACACGACGCTGAACACGGGTGGATTCTTCGGCGAGCGGCGCTTTGCGACGCGGCACGGCGACCTGGTCGTGGGCAACGAGGTGCAGGCGCAGTCGGTCACGATCTCGGCCGACGGCGGCAGCCTGACCGTGACCGGCAGGATCGACGCCAGCGGCGCGAAGCCTGGCCGTATCCGGCTGTCGGCCCGCGATGGGCTGACGCTGGCCGCCGGCGCGACGCTGGACGCGCGCGGCACGATGCTGCAGGTCGACAGTCGCGGCGCGCCGATCGATGCCTCCAACCGTCCGGTCGTCGAACTGACGGCGCGCCTGGGCACGGTCACCGTGGCCGAGGGAGCCAGGATCGACCTGAGCTCGGCCGATGGCATCGCGCGCGGCACGTTGGAGATCAATGCGCCGCGCCTCGGCGGCGGCGACATCGCGATCGATGCGGCCGCCCGCATCGATCTGCCCGGCGCCAGCAGCATCGCGGTCAACGGATTCCGTACCTACACGCCGGCCGATGGCATCATCAGCCAGGACTACCTGGACGCCATCCATGGCGACAGCGCCGCCTTCATGTCCGAGGCGTACGCCAATGGCGATCTGTACGCCCGCCTCGCGGGGCTGGCGGCGCAGGGGGCCGGCTTCCATCTGCGGCCCGGCGTCGAGATCGCCAGCGCGGGGGATCTGGCCACGCAGGGCGACCTGGATCTGTCGGGACATCGCTACGGCCCTGCTGCGGATTCCGGGGAGCGTGGCGCCGGCGAGCCCGGCGTGCTGGTCATGCGCGCGGGCGGTGACATCCGGATCAACGGCAGCATCAACGATGGCTTCGCACCGCCGCCGGCCAGCCAGGACGACTACGGCTGGGAGGACGGGCGCACGGGCCAGGTGTGGGCGCTGTCGCAGATGCTGGCGCCGGGATCCCGCTCCTGGTCGATGCGCATCGTTTCCGGCGCCGATCTCTCGGCCAGCGACACCCGGGCCGTCCGGTCCGTCCAGTCGCTGGGCGCCAGCGGCGATCTCCTGCTGGAAGACCGGCATCGCGGCGGCGACTGGCTGATGGAGGCGATGAGCGTCGTGCGTACCGGCACCGGATATCTCGACCTGATCGCGGGACGCGACTACCGCGTCGCCTCGCGCTACGGCGTGTACACCGCCGGTTCCGCCTTGCCCGGCCTGCAGGCGCATGGCGAGATCTGGTTGTCCGATGGCGGCGGCGACGTGCGCGTGGAGGCCGGCCGCGACATGACCGGCTATGTCTACATGAGCGACGTCGACGCCAACCAGAAGCGCGTCAACGAATGGCTGCGGTGGCAGGACGGCGCCTGGGGCATCAATTTCGGCGCCTACATCATGGACACCTGGGGCCTGTCCCAGTTGGCGGGCTTCGATGGCATCGGTGCGCTGGGCGGCGGCAACGTGACGGTGGTGGCGGGCGGCGACGCCGGCGTCACGGCCCCGCAGACCTTCGATTTCAACCTGGACGTGGGCCTGACCGAGATGCGTTCCGGCGGCCTTGTCGTCGCCGTGGGCGGCGGCGGTTATGTCGACGGTGGCGGTGTGTTGCGGCAGACCGGCGGGGGCGACATCGTGATGCGGGTGGGCGGCCGCCTGAACTCCGCGCCCATGCTGGTCCCGAACCAGCCGGGGGGCAGCATGCTGGTCAACGTGCGGGGCGACGTGTCGGTGGATGCGTCGTCCATCGGCCTGGTGAACAAGCTCAACTACGGCCAGCCCAGCTATCCCGATCCCAGGCTCATCGATCCGACGCGCCCCTACGATTTCCAGCCCGACAGCGGCCTCATGCTGGTGTTGGGGGACAGCCGAGCAAAGATCGACACGCGCGGCGATCTCGTCCTGCTGCACGTCACCGATCCCGGCGAGACCGATCGCGCCAGCGAGGCCGGCTTCATGCCCTCCATCAGCGCCTCGGCCTTCTCGTTGTGGTCGGACCGCACGGCGGTCGACCTCTTCTCGGCCGGCGGCTCGGTGGCGCCCGTCACCTCCAATGTCGTGAATGGCAGCTTCAACGATTACTACTACTACAGGCCGGCCGCGCAATACCGTCCGTATCCCTCGGCGTTGAGCGCGGTGGCGGGCGGTGGCGACGTGCTGGTGTTCGGCCAGGCCGAGCTGCAGCCCCTGCCCGGCGCCAGGCTGGACCTGCTGGCGCGCGACTCGATCTACTACGGCTTCCGTTCCAGCGGCGATAGCTTCTACGGAAGCAACTACATGACGATCTGGGGCGAAGGCCAGGCCGGCCATGCGGCCCAGCCGATGCGCTTCTACGCCGTGAATGGCGACATCACCAACCTCCGTACCGGATACGTCCGGCAGCCTTCGTACGACGTGCCGGACACCGCGTACGTCGGAGGCGGGCCCGTGTGGATGCGGGCCGGGCGAGACATCATCGGCAGCGGCGGGCTCGACGATCCCGCCACCACGGTCAACGAAGCCGGCATGGGCGGCCTGATCGTGCACGGCGACGCCGCGGACGTATCGATCATCCAGGCCGGGCGCGACATCATCTATGCCAATCTCAGGGTCGCTGGGCCCGGTTCGCTGGAGGTGACGGCGGGCCGCGATGTCTACCAGGCGGACCAGGCCTCGCTGCTGTCCATCGGTCCCGCCGACCCGGCCGACACCCGTCCCGGCGCGTCCATCGCGGTGCAGGCCGGCGCGGGAGTGGCGGGCGCGGACTGGGCGGCGCTGATTGCGCGCTACCTGGATCCCGCCAACCAGGCCGACCTGGCCCCTGGCCGTTCGTTGGCTGGCCAGCCCGACAAGGTGGTCCACGTCTATACGGATGAACTCATCGCGTGGCTGGCCGCGCACCATCCCGATACCGGCTCGACGCTGCGTTTCGCGGACGACGGCTCGCCAGCGGTGTTCGACATCCAGGCCTACACCGGCCTGAGCCCGGCCGCGTATGCCGCGTCCACGCCCGAGCAACGCCTGGCGGCCGTGCGCGCGCTGCAGGCCGGTCCGCGGCAGGCGCTGGCCGAGCAGGCCAGGGCGGTATTCGCGCGGCTGCCGCAGGAACAGCAGCGCATCTTCCTGCGTTCGGTGTACTACGCCGAGTTGCGCGAAGGCGGTCGCGAGTACAACGACCCTGGCAGCGCGCGCTTCGGCAGCTATCTGCGCGGGCGTCAGATGATCGCCACGCTGTTCCCGGTCTATGACACGGGCGGCGACCTGACCGAGCAGGTGCGGTCCAGCCTGGACCCGACGGGCGCGGATGGCGCGGGCCAGGCCTATGCGCGCAAGTACGCCACCCTTGCGCGCGGCGGGGATTTCACGATGTACAGCTCGGCCACCGGCGTGCCAGGCAGCGCCTCCTACACGACCCGCGATGGCGCGTTGCGCACCCAGTTCGGCGGGGCCATCGACGTGCTGGTGCCGGCCGGGCAGATCGTGGTCGGCGCACAGGGAGTGGCGCCGGGCGCCGGCGCCGGCATCGTGACGCAGGGCGCGGGAGATATCTCGCTGTACTCCAGCGGGTCAATCCTGCTGGGCCTGTCGCGCATCATGACCACTTTCGGCGGCAGCATCCTGGCGTGGTCGGCGCAAGGCGACATCAACGCGGGGCGGGGCGCCAAGACGACGGTGGTCTACACGCCGCCGCGGCGCGTGTACGACCAGTGGGGCAACGTGGCGCTGTCACCGCAAGTGCCGGCCAGCGGCGCGGGGATCGCCACGCTGAATCCGATTCCGGAAGTGCCGCCGGGCGACGTGGACCTGATCGCCCCGCTGGGCACCATCGACGCGGGCGAAGCGGGTATCCGGGTATCCGGGAACATCAACATCGCGGCCCTGCAGGTGGTGAATGCCGCCAACATCCAGGTGCAGGGCGAATCCAAGGGCATGCCGGTGGTGGCCGCGGTGAACACGGGCGCGCTGGCCAGCGCCAGCGCGGCGGCCAGCAGCGCGGCCACGGCGGCACAGGAGGCGGTGACCCGGTCGCGCACCGAATCGCAGAAGGCCTTGCCGTCGATCATCAGCGTGCAGATCCTGGGATTCGGCGACGCCTCCGCACCCGTGCCGAATACCGGGCCGGGTGCGGGCGCCGCGGGCGATGCGGGTCGCTACAACCCGCGCAACGCGGTGCGCGTACTGGGGCTGGGGGAGCTGCCGCAGCAAGCCCGGCAGCAGCTCACGCCGGCAGAGCGCGACAACCTGGGCCTGTAGCGATGCGAGCGCCTGTACGGCCGTCGGACCCCGCGCCGGCGGGCCTGCGCGATTGCCTGGTCGAGCATTACGCCAGCCTGCATCGCCGCCTGGCCCGGCGGCTCGGATGCCCCGACCTTGCGCGGGAAAGCCTGCACGAGGCATGGTTGCGCCTGGGCGACAGCGCCGCGTCCCAGGCGCTGCGCTGTCCGCAGGCCTATGTGTACCGGGTCGCCTGCAACGTCGCTTTGGATCAATTGCGCGCGCGGCGCCCGTTGCAGGCCTTGGACGACAGCGAGGCCGCGCGTCCGGAAGAGGTGCCGGACGCGCGGCCGGGCCCGCAGGCGCTGGCCGAACTGCGTTCGGACCTGCGCGCCGTGGCGGACGTGATCGGACGATTGTCGCGCAGGGACCAGGCCGTGCTGGCCGCGCTGCAACTGGAGGACATGACACGCGAGCAGGTAGCCGGGCGCTATGGCCTGACGCTGCGCACGGTGGATACGGCAATGCGTCGCGCCCGGCATGGTTGCGCGGCGTTCGCCTGAGGCCCGGACGGATCGTTCCGGCGGCGTGCGGCAAGACCATCGCCATGCCGCTGGTCGGGGCTCAGGGCGCGTCGTCGGCGTTATATAGCCGCAGCCGCAGGGCCGCGTTGCGCAGGTGGCGCTCGGCGGCTTCGCCGGCCGCCTGCGCGTCGCCATCCGAGATTGCCTGGAAGATGGCCTGGTGCTCGGTCTGCACGTCGGCCATGCGCTGCGCATACATCCGCGCAGTATTGCGGCGTGCGCTGCGGATGACGTGGCGCACGCTGGATTCCAGGTATTCGTTCAGCGCCACCAGGTGCGGGTTGTGCGTGGCCTGCACGATGGCCTGGTGGAAGGCGTAGTCCTCGTCGTCGCCCAGCTTGTCGTTCAGCACGGCATATTCCATGCCGACCAGGCCCTGGCGGATGCGCTTCAGGTCGTCCGGCGTGCGGCGCTGCGCGGCATAGCGCGCCGCCGTGCTCTCGATGGCCAGCATCAGTTCCAGGATGTGTTCCAGTTCCTGGTTGTCGGTGGGCGAGATGGCGGCGATACGGAAGGCATTCTTGCGCGCGCCGGGATCGACGAACACGCCCTTGCCTTGTTGCGAGGTGACCAGCCCTTCGGACTTCAGGCGGGCGATGGCCTCGCGCACCACGGCGCGGCTGATGCCGTGGGCCTCGGCCAGTTCGCGCTCGGTCGGCAGGCGGTCGCCGGGCGCAAGCTGGCCCTGGTGGATCCGGGTGGCCAGCAGTGCCGCCAGGTCGGCGGGCAGGGAAGGGCGCGCGGATTCCGGCGCCGTATCGGTCGGGAGCGAGGCAGCAGTCATGAGGCGGGGCGGCCTGTTCAGGAGAGGTAGATACCGCCGTTGACCTGCAGGGTTTCGCCGGTGATGAAGGCGGCCAGCGGCGAGCACAGGAAGGCGATGGCGCCGGCGATGTCTTCGGCGCTGCCATGGCGGCCCAGCGGCGTGCTGGCCAGCAATTGCGCGCCTTTCTGGCCCAGCAGGTCGCGCGTCATGGACGTGGCGATTATACCGGGCGACACCGCGTTGACCCGCACGCGCGGGGCCAGTTCCAGCGCCAGGCTGCGCGAGAAGGACAGGATGGCGCCCTTGGCGGCGGCATAGGCGGCGTGCGCATGGCTGCCCCGGTGCGCGGCCAGCGAGGCCAGCAGCACGACCGAGCCGCCGTCGCGCAAGGCGGGTTGCACCGCGCGGCACAGGTAGAACGTGCCGTTCAGGTTGATGTGCATCAGGCGTTGCCAGTCGGCGTCGCTCGTGTCCTTGACCAGCGCTTCGGGATAGATGCCCGCGCAGTGCACCAGATGATCGATGCCGCCGAACCGTGCCTGGCACTGGCGCACGGCGCGGTCGCAGTCGGCGGACGACGAGACGTCCGCCGGGAGAATCAGCACCTCGTTGCCGTGCACGCCCAGGGCTTCGGCGGCGTGGGCCAGCCGGGCGCCGTCCACGTCCAACAAGGCGACGCGCGCGCCGTGGCGCGCCATCAGGTGCGCGGTGGCCAGGCCGATGCCCATGGCGCCGCCGGTGACCAGGACGGTCTGGTTCTGGAACGAAATCACTTTCTGTCTCCGAGGGTCGTGGCCGGCGAAATTGGCCGTTGACAGCCGGCCGCCGACGCTTTCATAATTTGTCTGACAACAAATATAACTGGTCAGACAAGCTAAGCAAAGCGAGATCGGCGCGCCACCCGGCCGCGCCGGCCCTGATTGGACGGAGACACTATGCAGACATCCCGGGCAACCGACACGGGGTTGCAGGATCGGGCCGTGGTCATCACCGGCGCCGCGCGCGGCATCGGCCTGGCGTGCGCGCGGGCCTTCGCGGCCGAGGGCGCGCGGCTGGCCTTGCTGGATCGGGACGCCGAGGCGCTGTCCGCCGCGTGCGAAGCATTGCGGGCACAGGGCGCGCAAGCCTTGCCGCTGGCCGCGTCCGTGACCGACCCGGACGCCGTGGCCCATGCCTTCGAGCGCATCGACGCCGCTTATGGCGCCGTCGATGTCTTGGTGAACAACGCCGGCGTGTCGGCCAACAAACCCACGCTGGACGTCACGCCGGAAGAATGGCGCCGCGCGGTCGATATCAATCTGAACGGCGTCTTCTATTGCGCGCAGGCCGCGGGCCGGCGCATGCGCGGGCAAGGCGGCGGCACGGTCATCAACATGGCGTCGATGTACGGCGTGGTGGCCGCGCCCGACCGCGCCGCTTACTGCGCCACCAAGGGCGGCGTGGTGCTGTTGACCGAGTCGCTGGCGCTGGAATGGGGCCCGCTGGGCATCCGCGTCAATGCGCTGGCGCCGGGCTACGTGGACACCGGCCTGCTGCGCGACCTGGACGCGCGCGGCCGTGTGGACATCGAGCGGCTGAAGGCGCGCACGCCCCTGCGGCGGCTGGGCAGCGCGCCGGAGATGGCCGATCTGGCCGTCTTCCTGGCCTCGCGCCGGGCCGCCTATCTCACGGGCCACACGCTGGTGGCCGATGGCGGCTGGAGCCGCAACGCTTATCTGTAGGGCGCCGTGGCGTCCTGAACCTTTCCGGAGTTCGACCCGTATGTCCCGATATGAAGCCCTGGCGCCAGCGGCGCCGTGGCGCACCCTGATCGCGGAACCGCGCGATTGGCAGGCGGCCGATCCGGCCCTGCTGGGCGCGATGCTGACGCAACTGCACTGGATCCGCGCCTTCGAGGAAACCGTGCTGGACCTGGCCGCCGTCGGGCTGGTGCATGGTCCCGCCCACTCGTCCATCGGCCAGGAGGGCGGCGCCGTGGGTTCGGTGCTGGCGCTGGGCGCGGGCGACCAGGTGAACGGCTCGCACCGCGGCCATCACCAGTTCCTGGCCAAGGCCTTGCAGCACGTGGCGCCTGCCGGGCTGGACCCGGCCGCGCCGCTGACGCCGGAGGTGGATACGGTGCTGCAGCGCACGCTGGCCGAGATCATGGGGCTGTCGCAGGGCTACTGCAAAGGCCGTGGGGGCTCGATGCACCTGCGCTGGCTGGAAGCCGGCGCGCTGGGCACCAACGCCATCGTGGGCGGCGGCGTGCCGCTGGCCGCCGGCGCGGCCTGGGCACACCGCCACGCCGGCACCGGCCGCGTGGCCGTCACGTACTTCGGCGACGGGGCCATCAACATCGGCTCGGTGCTGGAGTCGATGAACCTGGCCGCCGCGTGGAAGCTGCCGCTGTGCTTCTTCGTCGAGAACAACCGCTACGCGGTGTCGACCACGGTGGAAGAGGCCACCGCCGAGCCGCGCCTGTCCGCGCGCGGGCTGGCCTTCAACATCCCGGCGTGGCACGTCGACGGCATGGACCCGCTGGCCGTGCACCTGGCCATGAGCGAGGCCGTCGCGCACATGCGGGCCGGCAACGGTCCCACGCTGATCGAGGTCGACGTCTACCGTTATTTCCACCAGAACGGTCCCTTTCCGGGCAGCGCGTTCGGCTATCGCCCCAAGGACGAGGAAACGGCGTGGCGCGCCCGCGATCCGCTGGACATGCTGGCCGCGCGCATGATCGAGCGCGGCCTGATCGACGCGCCGCGCGTCGATGCCTTGCGCAGGCAGTGCAAACGGGTGATGGAAGAGATCGCGCAGCGCCTGACCGAGCCCCTGGCGGACGGCAAGCGCCGCATCCGGCCCGAGCTGTGGCCCAGCCCGGATTTCCGCGACGTGGGACTGCGCAGCGACATGTCCGAGTTCGATGGCATGCGCGTGCTGGAAGCCGCCGATCACACGGGGCAGACCGTGCCGCGCAAGCTGGTGGATGCCGTGGCCGACGTGCTGGGCCGCCGCATGGAAACCGACCCGGGCGTGGTCGTGCTGGGCGAAGACGTGCACCGCCTGAAGGGCGGCACCAACGGCGCCACGCGTGGCCTGAAGGACCGCTTTCCGGATCGGGTGCTGGGCACGCCGATTTCCGAGAACGCGTTCGCGGGCCTGGGCGGGGGGCTGGCCATGGACGGGCGCTACAAGCCCGTGGTCGAGTTCATGTATCCCGATTTCATGTGGGTGGCGGCCGACCAGATCTTCAACCAGATCGGCAAGGCGCGCCACATGTTCGGCGGCGACATCGACGTGCCGCTGGTGCTGCGCACCAAGGTGGCGATGGGGACGGGCTACGGCTCGCAGCATTCGATGGACCCGGCCGGCATCGTGGCCACGTCGCCCGGCTGGCGCATCGTGGCGCCGTCCACCGCGCACGACTACATCGGGCTGATGAACACGGCCTTGCTGTCGAAGGATCCCGTGCTGGTGATCGAGCATGTGGACCTGTACGCGTCCGTGGACGAGATTCCCGCCGGGGACCTGGATTTCCACATCCCGTTCGGCCGCGCCGCGGTGCGGCGTTCCGGCGGCAAGGTCACCATCCTGACGTATCTCGCCATGGTGGCCAGGACGCTGGCCGCGGTCGGGGCCAGCGGCGTGGACGCCGAGGTGATCGACCTGCGCACGCTGGACCGCGCCAGCCTGGATTGGGACACCATCGGCGCCAGCGTGAAGAAGACCAACAACGTGCTGATCGTGGAGCAGGGCGCGCGCGGCACGTCGTATGGCGCCATGCTGGCCGACGAGATCCAGCGCCGCCTGTTCGACTGGCTCGACCAGCCGGTGAAACGGGTGACGGGCGGCGAGGCTTCGCCCAGCATTTCCAAGGTGCTGGAGCGCGCGGCCTTTGCCGGCGAGGAAGAAGTGATGGCCGGCCTGAGGGACGTGCTGGCGGACCTGGGTGAAGCGGATGCGGGCACTGGCGCGCAAGGAGCGAGTCGTGGCTGAAGTGATCAAGCTGCCCGCCGTGGCGGCCGACAGCGCGGGCGGCGCGTTGTCGCGCTGGCTGAAGCAGGAGGGCGAGGGGGTCCGGACGGGGGACGTGCTGGCCGAGATCGAAACGGACAAGGCGGTGGTCGAGATCGCGGCGGAGCAGGGCGGTGTGCTGGCGCGCATCATCGTGGCCGCGGGGCCGGCGCAATTGAACGTGAATACCGTGCTGGGCGTGATCCGCGCGGAGGGTGAGCAGGACGAGGACGTCGAGCGGGCGCTGGAGGAGGCGGGCGTAGGCAGGGAGGGCGCCAAGGCGGCTTCCGCAGGCCCGTCTCATGGCGCAGCCGCAGCGGCGGCCAACGTGTCCGAGGTGGCATTGGTTGCCTCGTCAGCGCAGAACGCCTCTGCCTCATCATCGGGTGGCGAGGATAGCGGCCAGCGTATCCACGCCAGCCCGCTGGCGCGCCGTTTGGCGCTGGAGCGAGGCATCGAGCTGGCAAGCCTGGCGGGCAGCGGCCCGCGTGGCCGTATCGTGAAGCGCGATGTCGATGCCGCCGGGACGATGGCGGCTACCGGAGACGCTGCGCACACGGCACGGGCCGCAACGGCATCGGCCGGCGCGGCACCGATCACGGCCGCATCGGGCGCGGTATCCCACGCGGGCGCAGTCCCCGCGGGCGCGTCCGTATCCGGTGCGCCAGCCACCCGCATCCCCCACACCAACATGCGCCGCACCATCGCGCGCCGGCTCGGCGAAAGCAAGCAATCCGTCCCGCACTTCTACCTGACAGTCGATTGCCGCATGGACGCCTTGCTGGACCTGCGCGAAGCGGTGAACAGGCAAGCGGCCCGCAAGATCTCGGTCAACGACTTCATCGTCAAGGCCGCCGCGCGGGCCCTGGTCGAAGTGCCGGACGTGAACGTTTCGTGGGAGCCGGACGCGCTGTTGCGCCATGCCTCGGCGGACATCAGCGTGGCCGTGGCCACCGAGGGCGGCCTGACCACGCCCATCGTGCGCGATGCCGGACGCAAGTCGCTGGGCCAGGTGGCCGACGAGATCGCCTCTCTGGCGGCCAGGGCGCGTGAACATCGCCTGCGCCCCGAGGACTACACGGGCGGCTCGATGACCATCAGCAATCTCGGCATGCATGGCGTGCGCGAATTCGCGGCC
The DNA here is from genome assembly GCF_900078705.1 of Bordetella ansorpii. GTDB lineage: Bacteria > Pseudomonadota > Gammaproteobacteria > Burkholderiales > Burkholderiaceae_B > Bordetella > Bordetella ansorpii_A. The sequence goes on along the minus strand of NZ_FKIF01000001.1, from coordinate 686,215 downwards.
ATCATCAATCCGCCGCAGGCCGCCATCCTGGCGGTGGGCACCGCCGAACGCCGCGCCGTCGTCGGCGAGCAGGGCGCCGTGATCGCCGCGCGTGTGATGACCGTGACGCTGTCCGCCGACCACCGCGCCATCGACGGCGCCGTCGGCGCCCGCTGGCTGGCCACCTTCCGCGGCCTGATCGAAAACCCCTTGCGCATCCTGCTATGAGCCAAGACCGCTACGACGTACTGGTGATCGGGGGCGGCCCGGGCGGCTACGTGGGCGCCATCCGCGCGGCGCAACTGGGGCTGCGCACCGCGCTGGCCGAGCGCGCGGCCCTGGGTGGCATCTGCCTGAACTGGGGCTGCATTCCCACCAAGGCCCTGCTGCACAGCGCGGCCGTGTTGCGCACCTGCCGCGCGGCGGCCGAAGCAGGCGTGTCCATCCAGGGCAGCATCGAGCCCAGGCTCGATGCCATGGTGGCGCGGTCGCGCGCCATCGCCGGGCAATTGGGGCGAGGCGTGGCGCATCTGCTGAAGAAGCATGGCGTCACCGTCATCCAGGGCCGGGCCTCGCTGCTGGGCGAGGGGCTGGTGCAGGTTCAGGACGGCCCGCGAATGCAGGCGCAGCACATCGTGCTGGCCACCGGCGCGCGCGCCCGCGCCTTGCCCGAATTGCCGCCCGGCGAACGGGTGTGGACCTATCGCGAAGCGCTGGCGCCCTCGTCTTTGCCCGCGAGCCTGCTGGTGGTGGGGGCGGGCGCCATCGGCATGGAGTTCGCCTGCTTCTACCGGGCACTGGGCAGCGACGTGACCGTGGTCGAGGCCGCGCCGCAGGTCCTGCCCCAGGAGGATGCCGAGATCGCGGCGGTGGCGCGCAAGGCCTTCGAGGCGCAGGGCATCCGCATCCATACGGGCTGCAGGGTGGCGTCCTCGCGTGTCGACGCGCAGGGCTTGCGCGTGGCCTTCACGGGCGATGCCGCGCCAGCCGCGCTGTATGTCGAACGCGCCATCAGCGCCGCGGGCATCGTCGGCAACGTGGAAGACCTGGGCCTGGAGCACACGCGCGTCGAGGTGCGCAATACGCACATCGTCACCGACGGCCTGGGCCGCACCGCGCAGCCCGGCGTGTACGCCATCGGCGACGTGGCGGGCGCGCCGTGGCTGGCGCACAAGGCCAGCCACGAGGCCGTGCGCTGCATGGAGGCCATTGCGGGCCTGCCCGCGCATGCGCTGGACACGCGCCGCATCCCGGCTTGCACGTATACCTTTCCGCAGGTGGCCAGCCTGGGGTGGACGGAGGCGCGCGCCCGCGAGTGGGCGCGCGAGCATGGCCGCGAACTGCGCGTCGGCCGTTTCCCGTTCGCGGCCAATGGCCGCGCGCTGGCCGCGGGCGAGGGCGCAGGGCTGGCCAAGACGATCTTCGACGCGGCGTCGGGCGAACTGCTGGGCAGCCACATCGTGCATGCCGAGGCATCCGAACTGATTGCGGCGCACGGCGTGGCGATGGGGCTGGAGGCGACCGAGGCGGACCTCATGGAATCGGTCTTCGCGCACCCGACGCTGGGCGAGGCGCTGCATGAGGCCGTGCTGGCCGCGCAAGGAGCGGCGCTGCATGTCTGAGACCGGAATCCGCCGCGACATGCCGGGCGGGCCTCTTGCGAGGGGCATCCTGGCCGGTCGCCTCGCCCGCTTTAGGGAAATTACCAATTCGGTATGGGAAGACCTAATTTAGACTTGGGCGGCTAGGGTCTAAATAAATACATCATATATCATATATTTTAATAAGACCCGCCGTACGAGGGGTATGCCGTTTTCCAAACGAGACAGGAGCGAGACAAATGTTCAAAGTCAAAAAACTGGCACTGGCGATTGGTGCTTGCAGCATGCTGGCCAGTGGGGCCGCGCTGGCCGATATCAAGATCGGGGCGTTGTTCCCCTTCAGCGGCGGGCTGGCCCTGCTGGGCCAGGAAAGCTACCGCGGCCTGGAACTGGCCGTGAATGAAATCAACGCGGCCGGCGGCGTCAACGGGGAGAAGATCCAGATATTGAAGGCCGACGCGGTGGATCCCACCCAGGCCGTGTCGGAAGCCAAGCGCCTGACGTCCTCGGGCGTGATCGGCGTGTTCGGCAGCTATGCGTCGGGCATCTCGTACGCCGCCTCGCCGGTGACCGAACTGGCCGGCATCCCGTACTTCGAGCTGGGCGCCACCGCGCACAAGATCACCACGCGCGGCTACAAGTACCTGTTCCGCACCAACCCCAACACCGCGCTGTATGGCGTGGCGGTGGTGGATGCCCTGCACGACATCATCGCGCCGGGCATGGGCATGGATCCCAAGAGCATCAAGATCGGCATCATCCACGAAGACGGCCCCTACGGCACCGACGTGGCCGCCACCGAGAAGAAGCGCGCGGCGGAACTGGGCTATACCGTGGCCGAAGTGCTGCCGTACTCGGCCAAGACGGTCGACCTGTCCTCGCTCATCCTGCGCCTGAAGGGCGCCGACGTGAACGTGGTGCTGCAGACGGCCTACCAGAACGACGCCATCCTGTACTTCAACCAGGCCAGGTCGGCGGGCTTCGCGCCCAAGATCGTGATCGGCGCGGGCGGCGGCTATTCGCTGGCCGACACCGCGAAGGCCGTGGGCGAGGGCATGAACGGCGTGTTCGACCTGGACTTCCCGCAGTCGTCGATCAATCCGGCCGGCGCGCCCGGCCTGGACAAGTTCCTGGCAGCCTACAAGACCACCTACAAAAGCGATCCCCAGTCGGGCCACAGCCTGACCAACTACGTGGGCGCCAAGGCCATCTTCGAAGCCATCGCCAATGCCAAGTCGACCGATCCGGACAAGATCCGCGCGGCCGTGCTGGCCTACAAGAAGCCCGGCGGCCAGACCGCCAACGGCTGGGGCTTCGAGTTCGGCGAGGACGGCCAGAACAAGGCCTCGACCTTCTACGTCATGCAGTGGCAGGACGGCAAGCTGGTCACCATCGCGCCGAAGGGGCTTGCCCAGGGCAAGCCGGTCTTCAACAAATAAGAACGACAGACAGGTGCGGGTCGGGCGCTGCCGGGGCAGCGTCCCGGCTGCCCATGCTTGCGAGGCAGCACAATGGATATATTCGTTCAATTGCTCATCAACGGGTTGTTGCTGGGCGGTGCCTACATCATCATCAGCCTGGGACTGACGCTGATCTTCGGCGTGGTGCGCGTGGTCAACTTCGCGCACGGCGAGTTCCTGATGGTGGGCATGTATCTCGTCTACCTGATCGCCACGCACCTGGGTGTGCATCCCTATGCCGGCCTGGTGCCGGTGGCGGTCATCCTGTTCGCGCTGGGCGCGCTCACCCAGCGGGTCATCATCCAGCCCCTGCTCAACGCGGATGAGCACATCCAGATCTTCGCCACGGTGGGGCTTTCCACCATCCTGTTCAACCTGGCGCTGGTGGTGTTCGGCGCCAACGTGGTGCGCGCGCCGGCCCAACTGGGCACCTCGGTGCTCTCGGCGGGCGGCTTCACGCTGGTCAGCGGGCAGCTCATCACGTTCCTGGTGGCCATCGTGCTGACGGTGCTGCTGCACCTGTTCATGCATCGCACCTACCTGGGCCGCGCCTTGCGCGCGGTGGCGCAGCACCGCTATGCCGCCTTGCTGATGGGCGTGAACGTGAACGCGGTGTACGTGATCGCGTTCGGCCTGGGCACCGCCTTTGTGGGCGTGGCCGCGGGACTCCTCGCGCCGCAGTATCCGGTGTTCCCCACCGTGGGCACGTACTTCGTGCTGACCGCCTTCGTGATCGTGGTGCTGGGCGGCCTGGGCAGCCTGTACGGCGCCGTGGCCGGCTCGCTGATCATCGGCGTGGTCGACACGCTGGCCGGCTACTACATCGCGCCCGACCTGAAGGAAGTCGTGTACTTCGGCATCTTCCTGTTGATCCTCACCCTGCGGCCGACCGGACTGTTCGGCACCGTCACGGAATAAGGAGACCGACGTGCTACCCGATTTCCGCAGCCCCAAGACCTACGTCGGCCTCATCCTGCTGGCCGTGATGTTCTGCGTGCCCATCGTGCTGGGCTCCGCCTTCTGGCTCAACCTTTTCGTACTGCTGTTCGTCTTCGCCGCGCTGTCCACCGCCTGGAACATCGTGGGCGGCTATGCCGGCCAGCTGTCCCTGGGCCACGCCGTGTTCTATGGCATCGGCGGCTACACCGCCGTGCTGCTGACGCAGAACTTCGCCATCACCCCGTGGATCGGCATGCTGGCGGGCGCCGTCATCTCCGGCCTGGTGGCGGTGGTGATCAGCTACCCGACCATGCGCCTGAAGGGACCGTTCTTCGCGCTGTCCACCATCGCCATCCTGGAAGTGGTGCGCCTGCTGGTCATCCACGAGGAGAGCTGGACCGGCGGCTCCAGCGGCATCAGCCTGCCGCTGAACATAGGCTGGAAGTGGATCGTGTTCCGCGACAAGGTCAACTACCTGATCATCGCGTTCGGGCTGTTCCTGTTCGCGCTGTGGGTGTCGTGGATGATCCGCAAGTCGCGCGCGGGCCACTACCTGATCGCGATCCGCGAACGCGAAGAGGCCGCGCGCGCCGTGGGCGTGCACACCGTCAGGATGAAGATCATGGCGGCGGTGGCCTCGGCGATGCTGACCAGCATCATCGGCACCTTCCACATCACGTATCTCACCTTCGTCGATCCGGCCTCGGCGTTCTCGCTGGAATTGTCGATCCAGCTGGCCATGTTCGCGCTGATCGGCGGGCTGGGCACGGTGGCCGGCCCCATTGCGGGCACGTTCCTGGTGTTGCCGATCGCCGAGCTGGCGCGCGGCTGGCTGAGCAGCGTGGGCAACGGCATGCACGGCGTGGTGTACGGCGTCATCCTGGTGATCGTGGTGCTGACGATTCCGCGCGGCCTGGCCGGCGCGTTCGGCCCGACCGTCGAACGCTGGGTCAACAGCCTGCCGTACCTGGGCACGCGCAAACCCAAGCCAGCCCCGCCGCCCGTTCCCATGGGCATGCACCGCATCGACCTGGAGAAACCGGTGCTGCAGGCCAAGAACCTGTTCAAGAATTTCGGCGGGCTGCGCGCCACCAACGACGTGTCGCTGACGCTGTACCAGAACGAGATCCTGGGCATGATCGGTCCCAACGGCGCCGGCAAGACCACGGTGTTCAACCTGATCTCCGGCTTCATCCCGCAAGACAAGGGCACGGTGACGATGCTGGACCGCGACGGTGCCTGGGTCAGTTGCAGGACGCCCGACGAGCTGGCGCACAAGGGCATGGGGCGCACGTTCCAGATCGCGCGTCCGTTCACCGGCCTGACCGTGCTGGAGAACATCATGCTGGGCGCCTTCATCGGGACGTCCGATCGGGACGAGGCCGAACAGATCGCCTTGCAGGTGGCCGGGCAGACCGACCTGGGCAAGTCGCTGCACATCGAGGCGCGCAACCTGACGGTGGGCGGCATGAAGCGCCTGGAAGTGGCCCGCGCGCTGGCCACCCGGCCGCGCATCCTGCTGCTGGACGAGGTGATGGCGGGCCTGAACCCGGCCGACATCGAACGCGCCATCCAGATGATCCGGCGCATCCGCGATTCCGGCGTGTCCATCCTGCTGATCGAGCACATGATGCAGGCCACCATGGCGCTGTCGGATCGCATCATCGTCATCAACGAGGGGGCTGTGCTGGTCAGCGGGCATCCGAAGGAGGTGGTGGAGAACCCCAAGGTCATCGAGGCCTATCTGGGCAAGGAGTACCAGGATGCTTAAGGTATCGGCATTGAGTTCCGGCTACGGCAAGACGCAGGTGCTGTACGACCTGGACTTCGAAGTCCGCCCCGGCGAGATCGTCACGCTGATCGGCGCCAACGGCGCCGGCAAGACCACCACGCTGAAGACCCTGTGCGGCGTGATTCCCGCCACGCAGGGCAAGGTGGAGTTCAACGGACAGGACCTGACCAACCAGGCGCCGGGCAAGATCGTGGACGCGGGCATCACCATGATTCCCGAGGGCCGCCAACTGTTTCCCAGCTTCACCGTGCGCGACAACCTGGTGATGGGGTCGTACAAGGGCGCCGCGCGCGCCGACGCGGCCAGACGCATGGAAGAGGTGCTGGAGATCTTCCCGCGCGTGCGCGAGCGCCTGGCGCAGCGCGCCGGCTCGCTATCGGGCGGCGAGCAGCAGATGGTGGCCATCGCGCGCGGCATGATGGCCGACCCGCGCCTGCTGGTGTTCGACGAGCCGTCGCTGGGCCTGTCGCCGCTGCTGGTGCAGCAGATGTTCGACGTGATCCGGCGCGTCACCGAGCAGGGCGTGACCGTGCTGCTGGTCGAGCAGAACGTGTTCCGCACGCTGCGGCTGGCTGATCGCGGCTACGTGCTGGAGAACGGTTCCATCGTGTTGAGCGGCACCGGCCAGGAGCTGCTCAACGATCCCCACGTGAAACGGGCCTATCTCGGCCATTGAGCCGGATGCCCAGGAGGTAGCGACGACATGTCCCAGACGTTCAGTTTCATCGATCACGGCAAGGGCGGCGGGCCCGAATGCCTGCATGTGGCGCAGCGCGAGCGCGTTGCGCCAACCGGCCGCCAGGTCGAGATCCAGGTGGCCTATGCCGGCGTCAACCGGCCCGAGGTATTGCAGCGCGCGGACGCGTACCCACCGCCGCCGGGCGCCTCGCCGTACCTGGGGCTGGAAGTCTCGGGCGTCATTTCGGCCGTGGGGCCGGAGGTCCAGGACCGCAAGGTGGGCGAGCCGGTCTGCGCGCTGACGCCGGGCGGCGGCTACGCGCAATTCTGCCTGGCCGACGAACGCCACTGCCTGCCGGTGCCGAAGGGCATGGACCCGCGCGCCGCGGCCTGCCTGCCCGAGAACTACTTCACCGTGTGGACCAATGTGTTCGAGCGCGGTGCCCTGAAGGCGGGCGAGACGCTGCTGGTGCACGGCGGCTCCAGCGGCATCGGCCTGACGGCGATCCAGCTGGCCTCGGCCTTCGGCGCGCGCGTCTGGACCACCGTGGGCAACGCGGCCAAGGCCGAGGCCTGCCGCGCGGCGGGCGCCGAGCGCACCATCCTGTACAGGGAAGCCGACTTCGCCGACGAAGTCCGCACGCTGACCGGCGGCAAGGGCGTGGACGTGATCCTGGACATGGTGGGCGGCGAGTACATCGACCGCAACGTGCGCAGCCTGGCCGTCGATGGGCGCCTGGTGCAGATCGCCTTCCTGGAAGGCAGCAAGGCGACGATCGACGCCATGCCCATCATGGCCAAGCGGCTGACCTTCACGGGCTCGACGCTGCGTCCGCGCTCGGTCGAGGACAAGGGAAAGATCGGGCAGGCGCTGGTGCGGCACGTGTGGCCGCTGCTGGAACAGGGCCGCTGCCTGCCGGTGATCCACGCGGAGTTCCCATTGGAGCGCGCCAGCGAGGCGCACGCGCTGATGGAAAGCAGCACGCACATCGGCAAGATCGTGTTGAAGGTGGCGGCATGAACATGAAGCGCCAATGCCCCTTCAGCGCAGCGGCGGGCGGTGTCGGGGGGACGGCATGAGCGGCTTCGAGGGGCTTTCTGGCAAGACCGTATTGCTGACGGGGGCGGCGGGCGGCATCGGCTCGGCCATCGCCCATGGTTTCGCCCATGCCGGCGCGCGCCTGGGCCTGGTCGACTTCGATGCCGGCCGCGGCAATGCCTTGCGCGATGCGTTGCGCAAGGCCGGCGCCACCGCGCATTTCGCGCAAGCCGACGTGTCCACTTTCGCCGCCTGCGAACGCGCGCATGCCGAACTGACGTCGGAGCTGGGCGGCATCGACATCCTGGTCAACAACGTCGGCATTTCGCCCAAGACCAACGGGAAGGCCCTGCGCGTGTGGGAGATGCCGCCCGCCGAATGGGACGGCGTGGTGGCCGTGAACCTGAACAGCGCGTTCTACATGGCGCGCCTGTGCGCGCCGCACATGGTTCAACAGCGCGGCGGACGCATCGTCAACATGTCCTCGGTGGCCGGCAAGGCCTACTGCGACATCGTGGCGGCGCACTACGCGGCGACCAAGTCGGCGCTGCTGGGCCTGACGCGCCATTGGGCCGCCGAGCTGGGCGAGTTCGACGTGACCGTCAACGGCCTGGCGCCCGGCCGCATCAGCACGCCGCTGCTAAAGAGCGTTCCCACGGAGATCAACGACGCGGTGGCGCGGGTCACCGCGTTGCGCCGCCTGGGCACGCCCGAGGAAGTGGCCGATGCCTGCCTGTTCTTCGCGTCCGACCAGGCGCGTTTCGTGACGGGGCAGGTGCTCGATGTGGCGGGCGGCTGGCTGATGACCTGATGCCGCGGCGGCGCGCCCGGCTGGAAAACAAAGGAGACGAGACCATGTTCGAGGATGTGCAGTTCGCGGGACGCAAGGTGCTGGTCACCGCCGGGGCCGATGGCCTGGGCCTGGAGATGGCGCGCGTGTTCCACGCCGCCGGCGCCACGGTGTTCGTGTGCGACGTGAACGAGGCCCGGCTGGCGGACCTCAGGCAGGCGTTTCCGGATATCCACGGCCTGGTGGCCGACGTGTCGGACGAGGCCAGCGTGGCGGCCCTGTTCCGGCAGGTCGAGCAGCGCATGGGCGGGCTGGACGTGCTGGTCAACAACGCCGGCATCGCGGGTCCGACCGGCGCGGTCGAGACCCTCAGCAAGGCCGACTGGGACCGCACGCTGGCCGTGAACGTGACGGGCCAGTTCCTGTGCGCGCGCCTGGCCATCCCGATGCTGAAGGCCTCGCCGGCCGGCGTGATGATCAATCTGTCTTCCGCCGCCGGCCACCTGGGCTTCGCGGGCCGCTCGGCGTATTCGGCGTCGAAGTGGGCGGTGATCGGCTTCACCAAGTCGCTGGCCATCGAGCTGGGCCAGTTCGGCATCCGCGTCAACGCCATCCTGCCGGGCGCGGTGGAAGGCCCGCGCATCCGTGCCGTGATCGCCGCCAAGGCCGAGGCGCTGGGCGAGCCGGTGGCGGAGGTCGCCGCGCGCTACGAGCACCAGGCCGCGCTGGGCCGCATGGTGACGGCGCGCGACATCGCCAACATGGTGCTGTTCAACGCCAGCGACGCGGCGCGCAGCGTATCCGGCCAGGCCATCGTGGTCGATGGCTTCACGCAGAAACTCTACTGACCGGAGGCGCGATGTCCACCGTTGCCATCATCGGTTGCGGATTGATCGGGCAGGGCTGGGCGATCGTGTTCGCGCGCAGCGGCTGGCAGGTGCGGCTGCATGATCCGGACGCCAACGCGCGCGCCGAGGCTCCCAGGCTGGTGCGCCAGCAATTGCTCGCCCTGGAAAAGCACGGCTTGCTGCAAGACGCCCAGAGCATCGCGCTACGCGTCCACGTGGCGGAGACCCTGGCCGACGCGCTGGCAGGCGTAGACTACGTGCAGGAGAACTCGCCCGAGCGGCTGGAGGTCAAGCAGGCCCTGTTCGCCGAACTGGACCGCCTGGCGCCGCCCGAGGCCGTCATCGGCAGTTCCACGTCCAGCATCCCCACCAGCGCCTTCACGGAAGCGCTGCCCGGACGCGCCCGTTGCCTGGTCGCGCATCCGGTCAATCCGCCGTACCTGGTGCCGGTGGTGGAACTGAGCGGCGCGCCGTGGACGGACGCGGCCGCCATCGAGCGGGCCGGCGAGATCATGCGCGCGGTGGGGCAGAAGCCCGTGACCGTGCGCCGCGAGATCGAGGGCTTCGTGTTGAACCGCCTGCAGGGCGCGCTGCTGCAGGAGGCGTTTCGCCTGGTGCAGGCGGGCATCGCCAGCGCCGAGGACATCGATGTGACGGTCAAGGACGGCCTGGGACTGCGTTGGTCCTTCATGGGCCCGTTCGAGACCATAGACCTGAATGCGCCGGGCGGCATCGCGGATTATTGCGCCCGTTACGGCGGACTGTATGCCTCCATCGGCGCCACGCAGCAGCCATGCGTGCCCTGGGAGGGCGAGCTGGTCGGCGAGCTGCAACGGCAGCGGCGCCAGCAACTGGACGCGTCGGAGCTGCCGGCGCGGCGATTCTGGCGCGACGACGCGCTGATGCGGTTGTTGCGGCATAAACAAGAACGGAGAGACTAATGGCAAAGCCCAGGAACAAGGTCATCATCACCTGCGCCGTGACGGGCGCGATCCACACCCCCAGCATGTCGCCTCACCTGCCCGTGACGGCGGACGAGATCGCCGACGCCGCCATCGGCGCGGCCCAGGCCGGCGCGGCGGTGCTGCACCTGCATGCGCGCGATCCCTTGACCGGCAAGCCGACCCAGGGCCCGGCGTACTTCGAGCCCTTTCTCAAGCGCATCAAGGCCGAGACCGACGCGGTGATCAACATCACCACCGGCGGCAGCCCGCACATGACGGTGGAAGAGCGCATGAAGCCCGCCACCACCTTCGCGCCCGAGGTGTGCTCGTTGAACATGGGATCGATGAACTTCGGCCTGTACCCGATGCTGGACCGCTTCAAGGAGTTCGAGCACGAGTGGGAGCGGGCGCACCTGGAGAACAGCCGCTCGCTGGTGTTCCGCAACACCTACCAGGACATCGAGACCATCCTGAACCTGGGCAATGCCAACGGCACGCGCTTCGAGTTCGAGTGCTACGACATCAGCCACCTGTACAACCTCAAGCACTTCGTCGACCGCGGCCTGGTCAAGTCGCCGCCTTTCATCCAGTCGGTGTTCGGCCTGATGGGCGGCATCGGCCCCCATCCCGAAGACCTGATGCACATGCGCCGCACCGCCGACCGCCTGTTCGGCCACGACTACGAGTGGTCGATCCTGGGCGCCGGGCGCAACCAGATTCCGCTGGCCACCCTTGGCGCGGCCATGGGCTCGAACGTGCGCGTGGGGCTGGAGGATTCGCTGTGGATCGGTCCGGGCGAACTGGCGGCATCCAACCGCCAGCAGGTCGAGAAGATCCGTACGGTGATCGAGGCCTTGAGCCTGGAAGTCGCCACGCCCGCCGAGGCGCGCGAGAAGCTGGGGCTCAAGGGTGGGGACAACGTCAACTTCTAGGCAGATGCCAGGGCCCTGAACGGACCCGCCCGGGCCAGGCTCAGCCCGCGTGCCGCTGCAACGCCCCGGCCAGTTCCGCCACGCCGAGCTTGCGCGGGAAATTGGCGGCATGGCGCGCTTTCAGCGTCAGGTCGGCGCACAGCGTGAGTTCTGCCTGGTCGATGCGCGTGGCGCCCAGTTCGCGCAAGGTGCGCGGCAGGCCCACGCGGCCATACCATTCGAGCAGTTCTTCACGCACGCCGTCATCGCGCGCTTCCAGGTCGAGCTGAACCAACAGGCCCAACGCCACCTGCATGCCATGCAAGGCTTTCTCCACGCCCGCTATCTTCGACAGGCCGCGCGTCAGCGCGTGCGCGATGGACAGGCCGCCGCTCTCGAAGCCCAGGCCGCTCATCAGGATCATGGCTTCCACGGCGCGCTCGAAGGCCGGGCTGGTCTGGCCGGTGCCCGCGGCCGCCAGCGCCGCCTCGCCATCGGCCAGCAGCGTGGCCGCGCAGCCGTCGGCAATCCGTTGCGCCGTGACCGTGGGGGCGGCGTCGTACATGTTCAGTCCGCCGTTGGCGGCGCATTGCGCGGCCTCGAACTTCTTCGAGATGGCATCGCCCAGGCCGGCGCGGAAGAACAGCGGCGGGGCAGTGGCGACCACCGCGGTATCGACCAGCACCAGCGTGGGATTGAAGAGCATGTGCTCCACCGCCAGCAGATTGTGGTGCTCGTCGTACAGCACGTAGTTCTTGCTGGTGGGCGCGTCGTTGGAGGCCACGGTGGGAACGGTGATCAGGTGGCGGTGCAGGTGCCTGGCCACGGCCTTGCCCGCGTCCAGCGCCTTGCCGCCGCCCACCGCGATGACCATGTCGGCGCCCAGCGCGCCGGCCTGGCCACGCAGCCGCGCCACCACGTCCGGCGTCAGGTCGCCTTCCAGCACCAGCGCGTGCAGGGCCACGCCGTTCGCCTGGCACAGCGCCGCGAGCTTGCCGCCCAGCACGCCGTGTACATAACCGTCTATGACCAGCGCCGCATGGCGGCCGAACACCGCCGCCCAGCGGCCGAGTTCATCGATCGCGCCCGGTCCCTGGTAGTACCGGCTGGGCGCGCCAAACGCCTTCAACATCCTGTCGTCTCCTCATTTGCGAGCGGCGCGGGCGGCGGGCTCGGGCCGGGCCTCGCCGTCGGCCTGCTCTTTTTCCCGTGCGATCAGCCAGTCGATCATCATCTTGCCGCCCCAGCGCAGGTCGTCCTGGAGGGCCTGCGAGGCCGCCTGCGAATCGCGCGCGCGCAGCGCCTCGATGACGGCTTCGTGGCGGTGGCGGTCTTCGGAATAGTCCAGGCCCGCCGTCTTCACGTGGAAGACCTTCAACAGCGGGCCGGTGATGACCCAGAACGACTCCACCGTGTTGCGCAGCGTGGGCATGCGCGCGGCTTCCAGGATGGAGAAGTGGAACTTGCGGTTCAGGTAGCTGGCGCGCTTGGGATCGGTGGCCGTGTTGGCCAGGAAGTCGCGCTGCAGCGACACCAGGTTGTCCAGTTGATGCGGCGTGATCTTCTTGGCGGCCTCGGCCGCGCCCAGGCCTTCGAGCTGCAGGCGGATCTGGTAGATCTCCCACAGGCGCTCGGAGTTGACGAAGGGCACGTACACCGCCGTGGCGGCCTGCATTTCCAGGCCCTGTTCGCTGATCAGGCGGAAGATGGCTTCGCGCACGGGCGTGATGGACACCCCCAGTTCAGCCGCCAGTTCGCCGATGATCAGGCGCTCGCCGGGCTCGTACTGCCCGTCGATCAGGGCATTGCGCAGCTCGTTGTAGACCTTGACGGACAGGTTCTCTTTTTTAACGGGCTTCAGAGTGGTCATGGGGGGCGGGCAGGAAGGAAAAGATGCGGCGTGGGCACTGATTCTAGCTTGGCGAACCCCAATTCAAGCCGGGTAGGTATATTATATATGATATATCTTCAACCACAAGGAACAGCGCCATGACGCATGTACCGGCATATCCCACCTCGGAGGAGATCGAGCGGTTGCGGGAAAAAGCCCGCTTCGTCCGGCTGGAGACGATCCGATTGATCGAGATCGCCAAGGTCGGCCACTACAGTTCGGTATTTTCATGCGCGGAGATCTTTGCCGCGCTGTACTACGACGTGATGCGGCTGCGCCAGGGCGAACCCGCCTGGGCCGGCCGCGACCGCTTTCTCATGGGCAAGGGCCATGCCGCCGTGGGCCTGTTTCCCATCCTGGCCGACCTGGGTTTCATCGGCCGCGAACTGCTGGATGGCTATACCCGCCTGGGCAGCCCGCTGGGCGACCACCCCGACATGAGCAAGGTGCCGGGCGTGGACTTCAGTTCGGGGTCCATCGGCCACGCGCTGTCCAACGGCGTGGGCATGGCGATGGGCGGGCGGCTCGACAAACTCGACTACCACACCTTCGTCATGCTGGGCGATGGCGAGATGCAGGAAGGGCAGGTGTGGGAAGCGGCGCTGTTCGCCGCGCACAACAGGCTCAACCGGCTGGTGGCCATCGTCGACCGCAACGGCTATCAACTGGACGGCAAGGTCGACGACGTGATGGGCATCGAATCGCTGGGCGAGAAGTGGCGCGCCTTCGGCTGGGACGTGCACGAGGTCGATGGCCACGACCTGCGCGAGCTGACCGCGCTGCTGCGGCGCCTGCGCGCCGATGCGTCGCGCCAGCGTCCGGCCTGCGTGATCGCGCGCACGCTCAAGGGCAAGGGCGTGTCGTTCATGGAAACCGAGCCGGGCTGGCACCTGGGCTATCTGGCGCCGGCCGATGCCGAGGCCGCCATCGCAGAGATCATGTCGCGGGAAATCTGAAATGAGCCATACCCTTCTTTCTTCCGATTCTTGGCAGTACCGCGCGCTGAACGCCATCAACCCCGGCCTGGACTATCTGTCCAGGGGCCTGATCGCGCTGACCGAAGCCGGCCATCCCGTGGTGGCGGGTTCCGCCGACCTGCAGTATTCCAACGGCCTGAACCGCTACGCCGAGGCCTATCCCGAGCGCTACGTGCAGTTCGGCATCTCCGAACAGAACATGGTGTCGGCCGCCGCCGGCCTGGCGGCCTGCGGCCACATGCCCTTCGTGGCGACGTTCGCCTCCTTCCTGGGGCTGTTGTGCTGCGAGCAGATCCGCATGGACGTGGCCTACACCAGGCTGCCCGTGCGCCTGATCGGCCATCACACGGGCATCAGCCTGGGCTTCTACGGCACCTCGCACCATGCCACCGAAGACATTTCCACCATGCGCGCCATCGCCGGCCTGACCGTGGTGTCGCCCGCCGACGGCCCGCAACTGACGGCCGCCATCGAGGCGTCGGCGGACTGGCCCGAACCGATCTATTTCCGCATCGGCCGTGGCCGCGATCCGCAGGTGTACGCCGACGGCACGCCCTTCGTGTTCGGCCGCGCCATCGTGCACTCGCAGGGCAGCGACCTGAACCTCATCGCCTGCGGCATCACGCTGCATGCCGCGCTGGAGGCCGCCGCGGCACTGAAAGAGCAGGGCTATTCGGTGGGCGTGATCGACATGCCCACCATCAAGCCGCTGGATCGCCAGGCCGTGCTGGCCGCGGCCGGCCAGTCGCGCCTGCTGATGACGGTCGAGGAACACAACGTACTGGGCGGCCTGGGCTCGGCGGTGGCCGAGGTGCTGGCCGACGCCGGCACGGGCACGCGGCTGGTCCGCCATGGCATCCACGACGAATACAGCCTGATCGCGCCGCCCACCACGCTGTACAAGCACTATCAGCTGGATGGCGAAGGCATCCGCCAGGTGGCGTTGCGCCAACTCGAACAATCTTCCTGAGACCGATCATGAGAGAAATCACGGGCTATACCAAGGTGATGGCCATCCTGGCCGATCCCATCGAACACGTGAAAACGCCGCAGCGCATGAACGAGCACCTGGCGCGCCTGGGCTACGACGGCGTGCTGGTGCCGCTGCATGTCCGGCCACAGAACCTGGCCACCGCCCTGCAGGCCATGCGCGGCATGGAGAACCTGGCGGGCAGCATCGTCACCATGCCGCACAAGACCGCCATCCTGGAACTGTGCGACGAGGTCACGCCAGTTGCCCAGAAGATCGGCGCGGCCAACGTGATCCGCCGCGAGGCCTCGGGCCGGCTGGTGGCGCACATGCTGGATGGCGAAGGTTTCGTCACCGGCCTGGCGCAGGCGGGCCTGGACCTGAAGGGCAAGAGCGCCTACCTGGCCGGCGCGGGCGGCGCGGCCAATGCCATCGCCTTCTCGCTGGTGCAGGCGGGCGTCAGCAGCCTGACCGTCTATAACCGCACGGCGTCGCGCGCCGAGGACCTGAAGGCGCGCGTGCTGTCCCTGTATCCCCAGGCCGATGTGCGCATCGGCACCTACGATCCGGCGGGCCTGGACGTGGTGGTCAACGCCACGCCGCTGGGCATGAAGCCGGGCGATGCGCTGCCGGTCGATGTCCAGCGCCTGGACCCGGCGCAATGGGTGTGCGAGGTCATCATGCAGCCGGCCGAGACGGCGCTGATGGCCGAGGCGCGCGCGCGCGGCTGCAAGGTGCAGCCGGGGGGGCCGATGCTGGCCTGCCAGATCGAACTGATGGCGCGCTTCCTGGGCGTCGGCAACGGCGCCGGCGCGGCGTAGCGCGAGGCGACCCATGGACCAGCAAGCCAGCGGGTTCGACTACATCGTCGTCGGCGGCGGCACCGCCGGCGCCATCCTGGCCAACCGCCTGACGGCGGACGGCCGCCACCGCGTCCTGGTGCTGGAGGCGGGCGAGCATGCCTCCAGCATGTGGATCTCGATACCGGCCGGCTTCAGCAAGCTGCTGACCGATCCGCGCTTCAACTGGCGCTTCGCCACCGAGCCCGAGGACAACACGCGCGGCCGCGTGATCTCGGTGCCGCGCGGCAAGGGGCTGGGCGGCTCGACGCTGATCAACGGCATGATCTACGTGCGTGGCCAGCCCGGCGACTACGACGCCTGGGCGCGTGCCGGGGCCACGGGGTGGGGGTGGGCCGATGTGAGGGACGTCTTCCGGCAGATCGAGAACTACGCGCCAGGCGACGCCTCGCGCGGACATGACGGCCCGATGCACCTGGAGCAGGTCGCCGAGCGTTATCCGGTGTCCGATGCTTTCCTGCGGGCCGCGCGGCAGGACGGGCAGACGCTCAACCCCGACTACAACGGCGCCAGCCAGGAGGGCTTCGGCTACTACCAGGTGCTGCAGCATCGCGGCCAGCGCTGGAGCGTGGTCGACGGTTATCTGAAGCCCGCCCTGAAGCGGCCGAACCTGGCCGTGGAGTGCGGCGCGCAGGTCACGCGGCTGCTGTTCGAGGGCACGCGCTGCGTCGGCGTGGAATACACGCAGCGCGGCAAGACGCTGCAGGCGCGCGCGGGCCGCGAGACCCTGCTGTGCCTGGGCGCCGTGCAGACACCGCAACTGCTGGAGCTGTCCGGCGTGGGCAACCCCGAACTGCTGCGCCAGCATGGCATCGGCGTGGTGCTGGCGCGCAGGGGCGTCGGCGAGCACTACATCGACCACTTCGCCACGCGCATGAACTGGCGGGTGCGCAACGCCGTGACGCTGAACGAGATGTCGCGCGGCCTGCGGCTGGCGCGGCAGGTGGCGCGGTACTACGCGATGCGCAAGGGGATCCTGACCCTGGGAACGGGATTGGTGCACGGCTTCGTGCGCACGCGCGTAGACCTGCCCACGCCCGACGTGCAGTACTTCTTCGTGCACGCCAGTTACGCCAACGCGGCCGAGCGCATCCTGGACCGCGAGCCGGGCATGACCATCGGCGTGGCGCAACTGCGGCCCGAATCCATCGGCAGCATCCACATCAAGTCGAAGGATCCCCTGATGGGGCCCTCCATCCGCCCCAACTTCCTGGCGGCCGAAGAAGACCGGCGCAGCCTGGTCGAAGGCATGAAGCTGGCGCGTCGCATCGTGTCGCAGCCCGCCTTGCGGCAGTACGTGGCCCACGAGATGAGCCCGGGCGAAAACGTGCAGGGGGACGACGAATGGCTCGACTTCGCGCGCGCCAACGGCCAGACCATCTACCATCCCATCGGCACCTGCCGCATGGGATCGGATGCGGATGCCGTCACCGATCCGCGCCTGCGGGTCAACGGCATCGCGGGGCTGCGCGTGGTGGACGCTTCGGTGATGCCGTCGATGGTGTCGGGCAATACGCAGGGCGCCGTGATGATGGTGGCGGAGAAGGGCGCGAGGATGATTCTGGAGGACGCCTCGGGATGAGGCGAGAGGGCCCGGCCCATCATCATGGCGGGCCGTGCCATGTCACGCTTTCAGCCGGTGGTTACTGCCACGGCGGATGGGCTTCCCGTCCCGCCGGGAAGCCCATGTCCGCCAGCGAGAGACCGGGTGCGGAAGGAAAGCGTCCGGCAGGCGACAGAGCCTGGCCGGCCACGCTGAATCCGGACCGATCGCTCGCTTAAGATGCGACAGGCCCTAGCTCACGTCGCCCAGCCGCGCCAGCGGCGGATTGGCCGTGAAGTAGCGTCCGATGCCCGTCATGATGGCCTGCGCCAGCTTCTCCTGGTGCGCTTCCGAGCGCAGCAGTTTCTCTTCGCGCGGGTTGCTGATGAAGGCGGTCTCGATCAAGACCGACGGAATGTCCGGCGCTTTCAGCACCGCGAAGCCCGCCTGCTCGACTTCGTTCTTGTGCAGGCGGTTGATCTTGCGCAACTCGTCCAGCAGCGCGGTGCCGACCCGCAGCGAGTCGTTGATCTGCGCGGTGGTCGACAGGTCGAGCAGCACCTTCTGCACCTGGCGGTCGTGCGAGCCCAGGTTGACGCCGCCGATCAGGTCGGCCGCGTTCTCCTTGTTGGCCAGCCAGCGCGCCTGCGTGCTGCTGGCGCCGCGTTCGGACAACGCGAAGACCGAGGTGCCGCTGGCGGTGGGCTTGATGAAGGCGTCGGCGTGGATCGACACGAACAGGTCGGCGCGCACGCGGCGCGCCTTCTGTACCCGCACGTGCAGCGGCACGAAGAAATCGTCGTCCCGGGTCAGGTAGGCGCGCATGTAGGGCTGGGCGTCGATCAGCGTCTTCAGGCGCCGCGCGATGCGCAGCACCACGTCTTTCTCGCGCAGGCCCGAGCCGCCGATGGCGCCCGGGTCCTCGCCGCCATGGCCGGGATCGAGCGCCACGGTCAGCATGCGCTTGCGGCCGGCCGCCGAGCGGGGCGTGGAGGGCGTGACGGGCGGCGCCACGGCCACGGGCGGACGCGGCGTGGGCGTGGGCAATACCGGCGCCGTTTCCTGGCCCTTGGCCAGGGGGACGCCGCCATCGCCGCCGCCCTGGACTGCGCCGTTGCGCGCGATCTCGTCCAGCACGCGCGCCAGCGGATCTTCGACGTCGGGGCCGCCCTGCTTGTTCAGGATCGCCACCAGCGGGTCTTGCGCGATCTTGGGATACAGGTCGAGCACCAGGCGGTACTGGTAGTCGGCGACGGGCTTGAGCGTGAAGACCTGCGGCGCCACGGACTGCTTCAGGTCGAACACGATGCGCACGACGTTGGGGCGGTTCTGCGCCACGCGCAGGCCGCTGATGTAGGGATCGTCGGGGCGGACCTTGCGGACCAAGTCGTTCAGCGCGGCGCTGACGGAAAGGCCTTCGATATCCACCACCAGGCGGTGGGGATTCTCCAGCGTGAAGTGCTCGGCCTTCAGTTCGTGGTCGAGTTCGAGCGTGACGCGGGTGTATTCCTCGGCCGGCCAGGTACGCACCGCCAGGATGGTGGCCGCCTGCGCCAGCTTGGGCAGCACCGGCAGCACCAGCAGCGTGGCGGCGACACTGATGAGGCGCCGCCGCTTGGGGGAGCCTACGTCGAGGGCGGGGTGTTGATCGCGTTCAACCATGTTTGTCCTCGAGCGGTGTAAGCGGTCAGGCCAGCATCACGCCCCTGGCCGGCATACTCCAGGGCGATCAGCAGATCGGGGGGCGGTAACACGTCCCCGGCACGCTCGGGCCATTCGACGAGGACGACCGCATCGTCCCTCAATAAATCCCTGAACCCGGCGTCCAGCCATTCGCGCGGATCGCTAAATCTATAAAAATCAAAGTGATAGAAGTATAAGCTAGAAATTTTATAAGATTCAAGCAATGCATAGCTCGGGCTCTTGATCCGGCCCTGAACGCCGCATGCGCGCAACAGGGCCCGCGCCAGGGCCGTCTTGCCCGCCCCGAGGTCGCCCGACAGGTGGATGCGCCCCCCCGCAGGCATGCCGGCACGGCCGTCCAGAAGGGGGGCCAGTTGCCGCGCCAGGGCTTCGGTGGCGGCTTCGTCGGGCAGGTGCAGCAGGCGCGGGGCGTGCGGAGGGGATGTCATGGCGGAATCCAGGCGCGGTGTTAAAACCGGGAGAGTGCCCGCGATTATAGGAAGCGCGCTTTCTGCTACGCTTCCATTGATATCGATTCTCGTTCTAATTTTCCCGGCAGGGCCGGGATCGCCGCAACGGAGCTGCACCGCCATGAAGACGCGTACCGAGAAAGACACCTTCGGCCCCATCGAGGTCCCCGACGATCATCTGTGGGGCGCGCAGACGCAGCGCTCGCTGCATTTCTTCGCCATTTCCACCGAGAAGATGCCGGTGCCGCTGGTGACCGCCATGGCCCGCCTCAAGCGCGCCGCCGCGCAGGCGAACGCCGGCCTGGGCGAACTGGACGGGCAGATCGCCGGGGCCATCGCGCAGGCCGCCGACGAAGTCATCGCGGGCAAGTGGCCGGACGAGTTCCCGCTGTCCGTGTGGCAGACCGGCTCGGGCACGCAAAGCAACATGAACATGAACGAAGTGCTGGCCAACCGCGCGTCCGAGCTGCTGGGCGGCGAGCGCGGCGAAGGCCGCAAGGTCCATCCCAACGACCACGTCAACCGCGGCCAGTCGTCCAACGACACCTTCCCGACCGCCATGCACGTGGCGGCCGCCGTCGAGGTCGAGCAGACCCTGCTGCCGGCCCTGAAGGCGCTGCGCGCCACGCTGGCCCGGAAGAGCGCGGACTTCTACGACATCGTGAAGATCGGCCGCACCCACCTGCAGGACGCCACGCCGCTGACGCTGGGGCAGGAACTGTCGGGCCACGTGGCCCAACTGGACCTGGCCGAGCAGCAGATCCGCGCCACGCTGCCGGGCCTGCACCAGTTGGCCATCGGCGGCACCGCCGTGGGCACGGGCCTGAACGCCCACCCCGAATTCAGCGCCCGCGTGTCCGCCGAACTGGCCCGCGACACGGGCAGCGCCTTCGTGTCGGCGCCCAACAAGTTCCAGGCCCTGGCCTCGCACGAGGCGCTGCTGTTCTCGCACGGCGCCCTGAAGACCCTGGCCGCGGGCCTGATGAAACTGGCCAACGACGTGCGCTGGCTGTCCAGCGGTCCGCGTTCGGGCCTGGGCGAGATCAGCATTCCCGAGAACGAGCCGGGCAGCTCCATCATGCCGGGCAAGGTCAACCCGACGCAGTGCGAGGCCATCACCATGCTGGCCGCGCAGGTCATGGGCAACGACGTGGCCATCAACATCGGCGGCGCCAGCGGCAATTTCGAGCTGAACGTCTACAAGCCGCTGGTCATCCACAATTTCCTGCAGTCGGTGCGCCTGCTGGCCGACGGCATGGCCAGTTTCGACCGGCACTGCGCCGCGGGCATCGAGCCCAACCGCGAGCGCATCGCCGACCTGGTGGACCGCTCGCTGATGCTGGTGACCGCGCTGAACCCGCACATCGGCTACGACAAGGCCGCGCAGATCGCCAAGAAGGCGCACAAGGAGAACCTGTCGCTGAAGGAATCCGCGCTGGCGCTGGGCTATGTGACCGAAGACGAGTTCGCGCGCTGGGTCGTGCCGGCGGACATGACCAACGCCAGGCGTTGAGGATGTGAAGGGCGGGGCATCGATTGGCGAGGCCCCAGCCTGAACAGGAAAACCGCGCGCTCAGCCCGTCACCATCAGCCAGAACGGGATGGTGGCGGCCGACAGCAGCGTGCCCAGCGAGATCAGCACGGCCACCATGCGGCCGTCGCCGCCCATGCGCATGGCCAGCACGTAGGCCGCCGAGGCCGTGGGCAGGGCCGCGAACAGCAGCAGCATGCGCGATTCCAGCGGCGGCAACCCCAGCAGTGCGGCGGCGCCCAATGCCACCGTTGGCAGCAGCAGCAGCTTGACCACGATCATCCACGCGATCAGCTTCCCTTGGCCGCGTCCGCCCTCCCACGACAGGCTGGCGCCCACGCAGATGATGCCCAGTGCCAGCGCGGCGGCTCCCAGCCGGCTGAACACCGTATCCACCGGGCCGGGCAGCGACAGGCCCGCCAGGTTGCACGCCAGTCCCAGCAGCGTGGCCAGCAGCAGCGGATTGCGCAGCAGTTCCTTGAACACGTTGCCGCCGCCGTGGCGCGCCAGCGCGTACACCGCGGCCACGTTGGCCATCGGCACCGCGAAGCCCACGATCAGCGCCATGGTCGATTGGCCTTGCGGGCCGCCCAGGCTGGCCGCCAGCGCCAGCCCGATATAGGTGTTGAAGCGGTAGCCGCATTGCGCGGCCGAGGCATGGGCCATGGGCGCGCAGCGCAGGGCCGGCAGCGCCAGCCAGGCCAGCAGCACGCCCACCACGATCACCAGCGCCGTGGCCTGCAGCAGCAGCAGGGCGCTGCCGGCCGAGATGGGCGTGCGCAGCACCGACTGGAACAACAGCGCCGGGAACAGCACGAAGTAAACCAGGCGTTCGGTGCCGGCGAAGAAATCGCGCGAGTATCCCAACCTGTGGCGCAAGGCCCAGCCCAGTGCTACCAGAAGAAAATCGGGCAAGACCAGCAAAGCGACCGACATGTGGGGGCCAAAGGGGTTGATTTTCGGGAAAGCAGCGATGTGCGCTGCGGAAATTTGCTGCTATTCTTCGTCGTCCAGGCGCAGCCGCGGACCATGTATCCGCGACGCACGCTCATAAGATCGCACGGCATATCTCAGCACAAAGCGGCTTTTTTTGACCGCAGCCGCATTCTAGGAGGAAACACCCCATGCTTAAAGTCCGCACCCTGGCCCACGCCATCGCCCTGGCCAGCGGCGTCGCCGCTGTCGCCGCCGCGTCCGTCGCCAATGCTGCCGGCTATCCCGAGCGTCCGATCCGCGTGATCGTGCCGTTTGCGCCCGGTGGCTCCACTGACATCATCGCCCGCCTGGTCACCACGCGCATGAGCCAGGAACTGGGCCAGCCCATGGTCGTCGAGAACAAGGGCGGCGCCGGCGGCGCCATCGGCGCGGCGGAAGCCGCCAAGGCCGCCGCCGACGGCTACACGCTGTCGATCGCCACGGTGTCCACCATGGCCGTCAACCCGGCCTGCCGCCCCAACGACCTGCCCTACGATCCGATCAAGGACTTCCAGCCGATCACCAACTTCGCCAACACGGCCAACGTCGTGGCGGTCAACCCGAAGTTCCCGGCCAAGGATTTCAAGGAATTCCTCGAAGTCCTGAAGAAGAACCCCAACAAGTATTCGTACGGCAGCTCGGGCACTTGCGGCGTGCTGCACCTGATGGGTGAATCCTTCCGCATGGCCACCGGCACCGACATCGTGCACGTGCCGTACAAGGGTTCGGGCCCGGCCATCGCCGACGCCGTCGGCGGCCAGATCGAAGTGCTGTTCGACAACCTGCCGTCGTCGATGCCGCAGATCCAGGCCGGCAAGCTGCGCGCCATGGCCATCGCATGGCCCGAGCGCATCGCCGCCATCAAGGACGTGCCCACCTTCGCCGACGTTGGCCAACCGGTGCTGAACCAGCCCGTGTGGTACGGCCTGCTGGCCCCCAAGGGCACGCCGATGGACATCGTGAACAAGCTGCGCGATGCCGCCGTGGTGGCCCTGAAGGACCCGAAGGTCATCAAGGCGCTGGACGACCAGGGCTCGGCGCCGTCGGGCAACACGCCCGAAGCGTTCGCCAAGGAAATCCAGGCGCAGTACGACTGGGCCAAGGACGTCGTGAAGAAGCAGAACATCAAGCTGGACTGATCGCTCGATGCGATGACGCGGTAGCGTCGTCGAGAGAACGCCCCGTCCGGGTTCGTGAACGGATGGGGCGTTTTGCATTTGTGGTTGGCAAAAGGGGTTTGCATACCGTGAAGACCCGGCTCTGGTGCTTGAGGTCATCAACAGCATTCTCGAAGAAGGCGACCAAGGAGAATTGCTTGTGGTATTGCGCCAGTTGGCCCAGGCGTTCGGTGGGGTTCAAGCAGTTGCCGAGCATGCGCAACTCAATCCAACGCAGATCTACCGCACGTTGTCGTCCAGGGGCAATCCAGCAGTGAGCAGTCTGGCGGCCATACTCAAAGCAATGGGTTTACGACTGGCCGTGCTGCCTGTCAGTGCCGGTCAGGCTTCGGCTGCCTGAGGACTGTCCAATTTTATTTCGGCCGGCGCAGCGTCAGGTGTTCTTCCGCCTTGATCTGGTCCACCGAGGTCACCCCCAGCATCGCCATGTCGCGCGACACCTCCTGCGTCAGCAGCCGGATGCCGTGTTCCAGCGCGGGCAGGCCGCCGACGGCAGCGGCGTAGCCGAAGGGCCGGCCCACGAAGGCCATGCGCGCGCCCAGGGCCAGGGCCTTCAGCACGTCGGTGCCGCGCCGCACGCCGCTGTCGATCATCACCGGGATGCCGGGGCAGGCGCGCACCACCTCGGGCAGCGCGCGCAGCGGCGCCACCGCGCCGTCCAGCTGGCGGCCGCCATGGTTCGACACGATGATGCCGTCCGCGCCGCAGTCCTGCGCGCGCCGGGCATCGTCGCCGCGCAGGATGCCCTTGACCACCAGCCGGCCGCGCCACAGCCGGCGGATGTTGCGCAGGTCGTCCCAGTGCAGGTGGCCGCGCTCCGAAAAATCGCGCATCACGGACGGCGAGAGAATGGGGGCGCCGCGCGTGGCGTAGTTGTTCTCGAAGTGCGGCATGCCGTGCTTGACCAGCGTGCGCAGAAAGGTGCCGCACAGCCAGCGCGGATGCGTCAGGCCCTGCCAGGCCAGGCTCAGGCTGGGCCGCAGCGGCGCCGAGAAGCCCATGCGCACGGTGTTCTCGCTGTTGGGCGGCACGGGCGTGTCCACCGTCACCACCAGGGTCTTGAAGGCGGTGCGCGACACCCGGTCTATCAGGGCTTCCAACGCGGCGCGGTCGCCGGGCAGGTACGCCTGGAACCAGGCGCCGGGATGCTGTTCGGCCACGTCCTCCAGGCGGATCAGCGAGGAGCCGCTCATGATCATCGGCAAGCGCGCGGCGCGCGCGGCCTGGGCGATGACGACGTCGCCGCGATAACTGGACAGCGCGGTCAGTCCCAGCGGCGAGAAACCGAAGGGCGCCGCGTAGGTTTCTTCGAACAGCGTGGTGGCGGTGCTGCGCCTGGACACGTCCACCATGACGCCGGGCCGGAAGCCATACTCGGCGTAGGCCGCGCGATTGTCGTCGAACGAGGCGCCCGTTTCCGCCACCGCGCTCATGTAGCCGTACACGGGGCGGGGCAGATGGCGGCGCGCGAGGGTCTCGAAGTCGTCCAGCGACAGCACGCCGCGCAGGCGCCGGGGCGGCCGGGCCGCGGGGGCGGCAATGGGCTTGGGGGCGGCGGACAGGTCCGGCATGGCTGTGCTGGGATGCATACGAGGACTTCCTTCTGTGCGTTTATTCCGGCTTGATGCCGGACTTCTTGATGAGACCGCCCCACTTGACGCTCTCGGCTTGCATGTACTGGCGGAACGCGGCGCTGTCGCGGCCCTCCAGCGTGGCGCCCTGCTCGGCCATCTTGGCGCGCAGGTCGGGATCGGCCAGGGCCTGCTGCACGCCGGCCTCCAGTCTGGACACGGCCGCTTGCGGCGTGCCGGCGGGCGCGTAGAGGCCAAACCACGTCAGGGCCTCGAAGCCTTGCAGGCCGGATTCGCTGACGGTGGGAATCTCGGGCGCGCTGGGCGAGCGCCGCAGGCTGGACACGGCGATGGCGCGCAGCTTGCCGCTGCGGATGTGCGGCAGCAGGGTGGGCAGGTTGCTGAACATCAGCGGCACCTGGTTGCCCAGCACGTCGGTGATGGCGTTGGCCTCGCCCTTGTACGGGATGTGCACCATCCGCGTGCCGGCCATGGCGTTGAACAGCTCCATGGACACGTGCTGCGGGCCGCCCAGGCCCGACGAGGCGTAGCTCAGCTCGCCCTTCCGGTCTTTTGCGTACTGGATGACGTCCTGCACGGTGTGCAGCGGCAGCGAGGGATGTACCACCAGCACCAGCGGCACCGAGGCCACCAGCGACACGGGCACGAAGTCCTTGATCGGATCGAAGCGCAGGTTGGGGTACATGCTGGGCGCGACCACCATGGTCGACTGCGTGCCCAGCAGCAGCGTGTAGCCGTCCGGCTTGGCGCGCGCGGTGGCCTCGGCGGCGATGGTGCCGGTGGCGCCCGGACGGTTCTCGATCACGTAGGGCTGGTTGAACTGCTTGCCCAGCGCCTGGCCCAGCTGGCGCGCCACCAGGTCGACCGCGCCGCCCGCGGAGAAGCCCACCATCAGGGTGGTGGAGCGGCTGGGGTAGGCATCCTGCGCCCAGGCGCCGCCGGCCAGGGTGGCCAGGCCACCCGCCAGCAGGGCGGAAAGGGTGCGTCGGCGTAGGGGATCGATCGTGGTCATGCGTGTCTCCTGTTGGAATAGGTGTCTGCCTGCCGGGACGGATGGGTTCTCCGCCTGTTGTTCTGCGTAGCGCGGGCCAAGTGAATTGTGGATTCGGGATGACTGAAGCACAATTTCGTTTTTGAGCTTTCAAACTGAATTTTTTATTGATTCATGGATACGCGCTTTCTCGATACCTTCGTGATGGTGGCCGAATGCGGCTCGATGGCCGAAGCCGCGCGGCGCAGCAACGTCACGCCCACGGCGCTGGCGCAGCGCCTGCGCGCGCTGGAGCGCGAATTCGGCGTGCCGCTGTTCACGCGCTCGGGGCGCTTCGTGCGCATCACCGAAGGCGGGGCGCGCTTGCTGGACCGCGCGCGCCGCTTCCAGCGCGAGCTGTACGAACTGAAGGCCGCGGTGTCGACCGAGGGTTTTCCGGGCGGCCTGCGCATCGGCACCATCCGCACGGCGCTCACCAACGTCATGCCCGATCTGCTGAAGTACGTCGCCGAGACCTATCCCCGGCTGGACGCCATGCTGGAGATCGGCGTGTCGCACGAGCTGTACCACCAGGTCACCGCGGGCAAGGTCGATGCGGCCCTGGTGGTCGAACCGCCGTTCCGGCTGCCCAAGCCGTTCGCATGGCAGACGCTGCGCGTCGAACCGCTGGTGCTGCTGGCGCCGGCCTTGCGGGTGCGCGGGCGCAAGGTCGACGTGGACCGCCTGCTGGCCACGCAGCCCTTCATCCGCTACGACCGCCGCACCTGGGGCGGCTCGCTGGCCGACCAATACCTGCAGCAGCGCGGCCTGCGCCCGCAGGAGCGCTTCGAGATGGATGCGCCCGACGGCATCCTGATGCTGGTGGGGCGGGGCCTGGGCGTTTCGCTGGTGCCCAACTGTTTCCGGCCCGAGGCCGTGCCCAAGAACGTGGCGGTGCTGCCCTTGCCGCGCAACAAGCTGGAACGCAGGCTGGGCATGCTGTGGCCCGCGCAGTCGCCATACGCACGGCTGTTCCGCGAGATGATAGCCGCGGCCACGGCGCAGAAATAATCAGGCCGCGGGCCGATTGCCCGCGGCCCGTACGGCGCGCGCCTGCGCAGGAAGGATCAGAACGCCGAGCGGATCACGCCGCCGTCGGCGCGCAACGCCGCGCCGTTGGTGGCCGCTGCGGCTTCCGAGCACACGTACACCACCATGTTGGCGATTTCCTCGGGGGTGATGAAGCGCTTGAGCAGCGACGACGGGCGCGCCGTCTCGAAGAATTCCTGCTGGAAGGCCTCGAACGGCTTGCCGCCCGACAGCTTGTCGACGAAGTCCATCACGCCTTCGGACTGCGTGGGACCGGGCAGCACCGAGTTGACCGTGACGCGGGTGCCGGCGCAGCTTTCGGCCAGGCCGCGCGCCAGGCTGATCTGCGCGCTCTTGGTGACGCCGTAGTGGATCATCTCGACGGGGATCTGCACGCCGCTCTCGCTGCTGATGAACACCACGCGGCCCCAGTTTTTCGCCTTCATCTTCGGCAGGTAGGCGCGCGTCAGGCGTACGCCCGACATCACGTTGGTGTCGAAGAAGTGCTGCCAGTCCTCATCGGGGATGTCCTCGAAGGGCTTGGGGTCGAAGATGCCCAGGTTGTTCACCAGCACGTCGACCTCGGGGTACTTGGCCACCAGCGCGGCAACCTGCGTGGGGTCGGACAGATCGCCGGCATGGCCCTCGGCCTGCGCGCCGGGGACGGTCTTGAACAGGGCTTGCAGTGCGGCGTCGACCGAAGGCTGCGAACGGCCGTTGACGATGACGCGCGCGCCCTCGCGGGCCAGGCCCACGGCGATGGCGTGGCCGATGCCCTTGGTCGAACCGGTGACCAGGGCGAGCTTGTCTTTCAGATGCATGTCCATGGGTGTTGCTCCAGGGAGATGGGTGAAGGGAGCCGGGCGTTGTGCGCACCGGTCGGGTCAGGATAGCGGATGCGGGGTTTAAGCTGTGGCGATATCAGGACGCGCCGTGGGGTTGTTGGCAAGGTGCGGCCTGCAAGGTGCGGCCTGCAAGGCGCGGCCTGCAAGGCGTGTCCCGGTCTTCATGCCGATGTCAGCGATAAGGTCCATGACGATGATGTCCGATTCCAGTTTCGACGCACTGCCGCAGGGCCAGGCGGCCGATGAGCGCCCGCCCTGGGCCGAGCGCGATGAAGACGCCATCGATGCGTTCTACCGCCGCGTCTGTTCGCGGATCGAACGCGAGACCCGCACGCTGTCGCGCATCGAGTGGGATCACTATGGATCGGGCTACGCGTCGTTCGTGGACGCCTGGTTCTATCGCGACGAGCCGGGATTCCGTCTGCCGCCCTTCAAGCGGCTGGGCCTGCGCAAGGAATTCCGCTACACGGGACTGGCCGTGCTGCTGTGCCGGATGGCGCCCGTGTTCGTGTTCATCGAAGGCGAGAAGTCCTGGCACCGGCGGGGCGGCAGCGGCTATCTGCCCAGCGGCAGCGAAGTGGACCAGTTGAGGACGGATGCGGTGCGGGAACTGGCCGCGCAGGTGCAGGGCGTGCTGGAAGCGGAAGGGCTGACGCGCCTGTCGCGCCGGCAGTTGAGCGTGCCGCTGCCCACGGGGACGCAGGTGCCCACGATGCTGGAGAACGGCGCCTACACGCGGTTCGACGCCCTGTTCCATTGGGAAGACTGAGTGCGCGCCGGCGCGGCGCGTATCAACTGCTTTCCAGTCCGCAGTAGACGTTGGAAAAATCCCGCTTCGCCAGATCGCTCTTGTGGATCACGAAGTAGATCTCGCCCGCATCCCAGAAGCAGAAGCCCGGCCGGTCATCCGACGAGACCCGCAGCAGCACCATGAAGTCCTCGGGCCGGCCGCGCAGCTTGTGGGCGGCTTCGATCTGCGGCGTGTCATGCTGCTTGAAGACGTAGCTGTTGATCGCGTGCGCGGGCTTCACGCCGCATGCCGCGGACAGCGATTCCCGCAGGGCTTCCGTCTGGTCGAACAATTCGTGCAAGGGCTCCAGCGATTCCGCTTCGCCGGTGCAGTAAGCCTCGTCCGAATAGAAATGCGGCACGCTGACCAGCCGGGCGGCCTGCGCCCGATACGGAAGGTAGATGCCGCGCTCGTCACCGATGAAATCGTCCGCGATGTCCAGTTCGGCGGCGCCGCGCAGCGACGAGGCCGGACCGTCGTGGTACAGCACCCGCGCGCCGAAGCTTTCCTGGTCGTCGATGAAGAAGTACAGGAAGCCTGTGCGCGGCAGGTAGTCCTGATAGGGCGCCAGGGCCGCGCAATCCAATTGGGCGATGAACTGCCAGCCCCTGGTTTCGTCTTGGCAGGTCGTCAGGGTGGGATAGTCCATGCCGGCGGGCAGGTCGGGCAGGCCGCCGAAACGTGTATTGCCCGGCGTGCCATAGTCGTCGGGATCGGTGGTGCACAGGGCCACGGCATGCAGGGCAATGGCGTCCAGGCCAGCCCGATAGGCCTGCCATTGCGGGTCCGCCAGCGTCTGCCGAAGCATGGCCGCCAGGGTTTGGTCGTGGCGCGCCAGGAAGATCGCTTCGTCCACGGGCACGGTGCCGCTGCCGTCCGCGCCGCGATACGTGTAGTCCAGCAGCGCGAGTTTCTTGTCCAGTTCCAGTTGCAGTCTTTCGATGCGTTGCAGGCCGTCCGGCAGCGAGGCCAGCGGGTTTGATTGCAGGTCGAGCGTGCGCAGGCCGGGCAGGTGCGCCAGCGTTTCGGGCACCGTCCGCAATCGATTGTTCGACAGCGACAGGCTTTTCAGCACCGGCGACCACGCCGCGCCTGGCAGCGACTGCAAGGCGTTCCCCGACAGCGTGCAGAGCGTGAGTTTCGGCAGCGCCAGCAGCCCGTCCGGCACCGATGTGGCCTGCGAGCCGGTGATGAACAGCCATTGCAGTTCCTTCAGCGCGCACAGCGAATCAGGAAGCGTGTCCACCGCTCCGATCCCCGTCAGCGCAAGCCACCGTAGCCGGCTCAGCTCGGACAAGGCATCGGGAATGGCGGGCAGCGCCTGCGCGGCCTCGGTCGTGGTGTAGCGCAGGGTCAGCGATTCCAGCGAGGTATACCCGTACAGCGCATCGGGCAGTGGGCCGGGATCGACCAGTTGCGCATGGCGTGGCAGCTCCGCCGGCGCGCGCAGCAATTCCTCCAGCGACCCGAACGCGTAGTGCGACCAGTCGATGTCCGCGACCGGCAGGCGCAGGCCGAATCCCACGGGATAGCGCTTGTCCGGGGAGAAACCCTGGAGATGCCCGCTGAACCCCGCCCAGCCGTCTTTCAGCATCAGTTCGCCGTGCAGCGACAGGCTGTAGTGGAAGCCGCCTTTCCACACCGACACCGTATAAGTGGGCTCGCTGTCGTCCTCGATGGCGTAGCGGCCGGCGGGCGCGTCGGGATGGTAGACGCCCTTCATGGTGAAGCGCAGGTAGACCTCGCCGTCCTGGTAGTCGTTCAGGATGTGTGCGCAGGCCTGGGCGTCGTAGCCGATGGCGCGGGCCTTCAGGTCGAGGGTCAGGCCATCGCCGGTGTCGCCGTGGGTGTGCACGCCGCAGGCCGTGTCCGCCAGGATGTCGAAGCGCGTGCCGTCCACGAACAGGTAGTCCTGGCCGTCCGGCGGGATCTCGAACGGCGGGGGGAGTTCGGCGGCGGTGTCGTCTTCCTCTTCCTCTTCGTCGTCGTCGGCAAACATCGCGTCGATGGCGCGCCGCTGCGCGGCCAGCGCGGGCACGGGATCGCCGAAGCAGCGCAGCGTCAGCAGGGTCTGCTCGAACAGCGGGAAATAAGTGTCCTGCTGGCTGGCCTGGCAATCGCCCGTCAGCTCGTAGTGGTAGCCGCCCTCGATCGGCACGATGGCGAAATAGAAGGCATAGCCGGTCTCGGCGATGGCCGTGATGGCGTGGCCGGCGTGGTCGCCGACCTGTATGGGCCTGTCGCCGGTGAAGGACGCCGGGCCGCGGCGGTCCGCGCAGAAGGCGCGGAAACGGTCGATCAGGGTGGCGCCGGGATACTTGCGCAGGTGGGTCTGGTCGGCCAGGCCGGCGCTGATCATGACGACGTCGTCGCCGGTCTCGTGCTCGGCGCGGACACTTTCCCACATGGGGCGGACGGCTTCGAAGACGTCGGGGATGTCCAGGGAAAAGGTTTCGGTCTTGACACTGCGCATGGAAAGGCCGGCGGGGAAAAAGACGGCCCAGGATAGCAGCGAGGGCCTGCAATAAATGAAAGCACCTGTACCGAATCGGCGGCGCGGCAAGGTCTTGAGAGACAATCGTGCGGTCTCGCGTTTCGTGCCCCACGACCTTCCGGCCCGATGCCCGCATCGCCCCTGCTCGAACAGATCCTGCGCAATGTCGCGCGCCGTTACCGTCTGCCGGCGCTGGATGCGGCAGCCCCCTGCCCGCGCGATGCGCATCCCGCCACCGTCATCGCCCTGGCGATCGAGCGGGCCCGGCAGGCCCATGAGCGCGGCCACCCGCCGGATGCGGCGTTGAAACGGACATTCGTCGAGGCGCTGGGGCGCCTGATCCAGGAGGCGATGCGCGCGGAACAGGGCGACCCCGGCGTCCAGGCCATGGCGCTGCGGCACCAGTACGCGCCAGTGCGCGAATATGCCCTGCTGGCAGGCCAGGCCGAGGCGGATCGCCGTGCCGTTCACGCCGTGGTCAATGCGATCGCCCATCCCGCCAAGCTGGCACGCCTGCCGCCAGGACCGGTGCGCGAGGGCCTGCATGGCCTGCAACAGGCCCTGGCGGAGAGCCGCTGGACCGGTTTACACGAGGCCGCGCAGCGTCTGGCCGGCCTGCCGGACTTGCCGGAAGCGGTGTCGCGCGGCGTGGACCGCCTGCGGCAGGCGCCCGCCTTGGGACATCTGCGCCGTCAGGATGTGCTGGCCGGCCAGGCCGAGGTGCACGCGTATCTGGCCTTGAGCGCGCGCAGCGGCCCCCGGCCGGGCAGCGAAGCCGCGATGGCGGAAGGCCGGGCGTCACGGCGGCGGGGCGACGCGGTCGAGGCCGCCACGGCGCGCGCCATGCAGGCGCTGGCCGGATGCCTGGGTCATGAGGCGGGCCTGCCCGCTTCGTATCGCGTGGTGACCTCCATGCGCGTGCCCGCGTCGATTCCCGCCAGCCAAGAGCGCGCCAAGACGGAATGGGACGCGGTGCTGCTGCGGCAGGCCGGCCTGCAGGGCGATACGCCGCTGTGGGACGTCTGCCTGCTGGCCGAGGCCAAGGCGTCGGCGGATGCCGCGCCCACCGATCTGCCACGCCTGGTCCGCGGGCTGCGCCTGCTGGCGCACGCCGATGCGGCCATGGCGTACGGCTTCGAGGCCCGGGAGGGCCGGGTGCTGCTGCGCGGCGCTTCGCTGGCCGCGTTGCGCACGGACCCGCGGGAACTGGCCCGGCAGGTGCTGTACTGCTGCCAGGCGCCGGTGGAGCCGGCTCCCCGCCTGCTGGGCGCCGCCAGCCGCATGCAACTGCTGTGCGCGCCGCCCAGTCTCGAGGTCGCGGCGGCGATGGCGTCCGGCCAGCCCGCCGACCTTGGCCTGCTGGAGGCGATCTGGGACCAGTTGCCGGCATCGCCGCATTGGGCGGGGGTGTTTCACCAGTATCCAGCCCTGGAGCAGGTACGAAACTTGATGGTGCATCCGGACGATCTGCGGGCGGCGGCCGCGCCCGGCCGCATCGGATGATTGCCGCCGAATTGACACCCTGGGTCCGGTTCAAATGTCCGGCAGATTTCCCCTCCGGGCGTGGGCGGGACGCGAAATCGCTGTAATAATCGGCTTCATTTTGTAGGCAAGCTTTCAACGTAGAATCGGCTTCGGATGCGAAGTCCCGCCGCAACACCAACACGTCCGGGATGCACGTGGATCTGCTCACCCTTTACCTCCTCGCCACCGGAACGCTGGCCGTCAGCGCGGGCCTGCTTTTCTGGGAGCAAAGGGCCAATCCCAAGCGCGCCACGACGCTCAAGCGGCTGGCGCTGGGGTTCGGAATACTGGCAGTGGGCTGCGTCGCCGCGCTGTACCGGGGCAGCCTGCCCAGCCCGCTGGGGTCGGCCCTCGGCAACCTCATCATCCTGTCCGGCTACCTGCTGGTGCTCGCCGGCGTGGGCTCGTTCAGCGGCAGGCGCTATCGCGCGTTTTCCGGGATCGTTCTCATCGGTACGGCGGCCATGTGGGCACTGGTCGGAGCCGCCGGCGAGGCGGCCGGCTGGAGCTACTACAGTTCGGTCCCGATCGCGCTGATCAGCGGCATGACGGCCTGGGCGATGTGGCGTTGCCAGGCAATGAAAGCCTTTCCGGCCCGGCACATCGTCGTGGCCGTGGCGGCCATCCACACGCTGCTGTACGCGGGCCGGGCCACGATCCTGCCCTGGTTCGTGGCGCACGGCGGGCTGGCCATTCAGGCCATCGCCAGCAAGATCACGATCTACGAGGGCGTGCTGTATTCGGTGGCGCTGCCCATGGCGCTCCTGAAGGTGATCCGCGACGAGACGCACGGGCAACTGCTGCGGGAGTCCCTGACCGATTACCTGACCCGGCTGGGCAATCGCCGCTGGTTCTTCGAAGAGGGTCCGCGCCGGCTGCACGCCTGTGCCGGACGCGGGCCGGCCGCGCTGCTGGCCTTCGACCTGGACCAGTTCAAGGCCATCAACGACGCCCATGGCCATTCGACCGGCGACCGGGTGTTGAAGACCTTTGCCGAAGTGGCCCGCGATGTGCTCGGGCCGCAGGCCGTGCTGGCGCGTATCGGCGGGGAAGAGTTCGCCGCGTTGCTGGTGGGCGACGATGCCCGCCGCGCCCGGCAACTGGGCGAGAAGATCGCCCGGTGCTTGCCCGAGACGATCGCGCAGCGTATCGAAGGCCTGGCCATCGCCACGACCGTCAGCATCGGCATGTCGGTCTACCAGGAAAACCTGCCCACGCTGCCCGAAGGCCTGTCCGCGGCCGACCAGGCGCTGTACCGCGCCAAATCGTTGGGCGGCAACCGCCTGGAAGAGGCGGTCTGACGGCCCGCGGGGCCTCAGGCACTCAGTACCGTCTCACCCGCGTACGGCACCATGTGGATCTCGTCGCCCACCACGGTGATCGTCCCCACGGTCCATTCGTAGTCGCGCGGATGGCCGGGCTTGAGCACCCAGGTGGCGCCGCCCTGGATCCGTACCCGGCAGGCGACCGTGTCCAGCGCCAGGGCGCCCGTCTGCGAGAAATTGCGCACGCTGATCAGATAGCTGGCATTGCCCCAGCGGGAAATCTCGATCACTTCCTGGCCCGGTCCGGTCACGACGTCCTGCACCAGTTGCGCATAGGGGGCTTCGGCCAGGCTGCCGGTGCGGTCGTACGCCACGGTCTGCGGATGCTTGTCGTCGTTGATCAGGACCAGGCGCAGGTCGACATCCTGCAGGGCGCCCGTCCATTCCAGCAGGACGGTGGCGGCGAGGTCCGGGCGCAGGGCGTCGGACAGTGGCGCGGCGGCGCGGCGCTGCGCCGGCGGTGCGGCGGCCTGGGCGGCTTCCTGCCTGGCGGCCCTGGCGGGCGCCCCCTGGAACAGCAGGTCGCGGATGCTGTCGTGCAGGGCGGGATGTTGCCGTTCGCGGCCGGCCGTGGCGTGCCCGAGCAGGCGCAGACGCGCCGCGCCGGCCGCCGCCGCCAGGGCGGTCCGGGCGGCCGGGTCCCACGGGCTGTCGTCCACCAGCAGCGTATCGGCATGGGGACAGCCCCGCGCGTAGTCCTCGGCGGCTTGCATCACCTGCGCGGTACTCCGGATCAGTCGATGCCGGCACTCCAGCGCGAAGCGCGTGGCGGCATTGCGACGGCCGTCCGGCGTGGCGCGCACGACGCGGAAATCCGGTTGGATGCCGCGTTTGCGTCTGCCGCCGCCGGCAAGGGCGCAGCGCGGTTCGGCCCAGACGTCGAATTGCTCGCCACCGTATTCGTAGGTGGCCAGACGGCAGCCGTCCATGAACGCGAGGGCGCCGCCCCGCGTATGGAAATGGAAGCTGTCGGCATGGGCGTGCGCGGCGCATAGCAAGCGGGTGCCCACCCAGACGGGATACAGCGCATGCCGGTCCCGCCAGAGCGGTGCCGCCAGGACGCGCAGCAGGCGGGCGCCGGTGTCGGCCAGCCAGAGGTCCCGCGCGCGCGGATCGGCGGGGGCGATGGGCGTGTCCAGCAACTGCCGGACGGTATCCGCCTGTTGCCGAAGCTCGGGCAGTGTCCTTTCGATGGCCGAGCCATCGGCGGCAAGCCGCCAGGCCAGGCGCAGCGGTTGCGCGCCGCGCTGCGCCTGCGCGCGCGCCAGCACGTCGAGCAGGTCTTCCAGCAGGTCGGCGAAGTCCCGCAGGACGGTCCGGGCCGTTTCCAGAAAGTGGACCGCCGCGATCGCCGGCGCACCGGCGCGGGCGTCCGCGCGCAGTACGTCGCGCAGCCTCGCCTGGATCTTGGGCGGGGCGACGGGCTGCGTGGCCCGCAGCGCCGCCAGCAACGCTTCCTCGAAGTCGGTATCGCGGCCGGGCTTGTTCCTGCCCTGCCGCAGTTCCAGCCCGGCCTGCGTGCAAAACCTGTCCCACCATTCGAGCGCCGTATCGGTTGCCGCCATGCCTGTCTCGCTGTTCCGCTTTGGCGGCAGCATATCCCAGGCCATCTGAACAGCACCGTAAAGCCCGCGGAGCAGTGGAAATCGTAGTGGAGCGCCCACTGGCCCGTGGTCTTGTGCTTCCCGAACATCAGGCTGCCTGATCGGCAACGTTTATGCTACCGGGTGATCGAGATCCCCATAAGGCGACCCCCATGCGCAATCTCGCCCGCCTGGCCATGCTGCTGGCCAGCATGTGGCTGGCGCCCGTACAGTCCCAGCCCGTCACGCAGGACATCAATCCCGAAGCCGCCACCGGCCGTGCCGACAAGCCGCTGGCGCATGCGCGCCATTTCATGCTGGCGTCCGCCAATCCCGTGGCGACGCAGGCCGGCTACGGCATCCTGAAGCAGGGCGGCAGCGCCACCGATGCCGTGATCGCCACGCAACTGGTGCTGGCGGTGGTCGAGCCGCAGTCGTCCGGGCTGGGCGGCGGCGCCTTCCTGGTGCATTACGAAGCCGAGGGCGGCGCGGTGCAGGTGTACGACAGCCGCGAGACGGCGCCGGCGGCCGCGCGCGCGGACCGCTTCCTTGTGGACGGCAAGCCGATTCCATTCCAGGAGGCCGTGAACAATGGCCGTTCGGTGGGCACGCCGGGCCTGTTGCGCGGCCTGGAGCTGGCCCACCGGCAGCACGGCAGACTGTCGTGGAAGACCCTGTTCGAGCCTGCCATCCAGGTGGCGTCGCAGGGTTTTGCCGTGTCGCCGCGCCTGCATGCGTTGCTGGCGGACACGCCGGAGCTGGCCCGGCAGCCCGCGGCGGCGCGCTATTTCTACGCGCCCGACGGGCGGGCATGGCCCGTGGGCCATGTGCTGAAGAATCCCGACCTGGCGCGGGTGCTGCGCCGGGTGGCCGACGAAGGCCCCGACGCGTTCTATCGCGGCGACATCGCGCGCGACATCGTGGCGGCGGTGCAAGGCCACGCCAGGCCGGGCGACCTGACCGAGGCGGACCTGGCAGGCTATCGCGCGCAGGTACGCATGCCGGTGTGCGGGCGTTATCGCGCCTATCTGCTGTGCGGTCCGCCGCCGCCCAGCAGCGGGCCGCTGGCCGTGCTGCAGATGCTGGGCGCGCTGCAGCAGCATCCCATGGGCCGCATGAAGCCGGATACCGCGCAGGCGGTGCATTATTTCTCGGAGGCGGGCCGGCTGGCCTATGCCGACCGGGATTTCTACGTGGGCGACCCCGACTTTGTCGACGTGCCGGTGGCGGCGCTGCTGGATCCGCGCTACCTGGAGGCGCGCGGCGCGCTGATTCGCCCGGACCGCAGCATGGGCACCGCGCTGCCGGGCGATCCCGCGGGCTTGCTGCAGGCCCGCGCGCGCGACGATGCCTTCGAGGTGCCGTCGACCACGCACATTTCAGCGGTGGACGCCCAGGGCAACGTGGTGTCGATGACCTCGACCATCGAGTCCGCCTTCGGCAGCAAGATCCTGGTGCATGGTTTCCTGCTGAACAACGAGATGACGGATTTCTCTTCGTCGTACCGCGATGCCGAGGGCCGGCTGGTGGCCAACCGCGTCGAACCGGGCAAGCGGCCGCGCAGCGCCATGGCGCCGATGATCGTGTTCCGCGCCGGCAAGCCCTATCTCGCGGTGGGCTCGCCGGGCGGCAGCGCCATCATCAACTACGTGGCCAAGACGCTGGTGGGCGTGCTGGACTGGAACCTGGATATTCAGGAAGCCATCGCGCTGCCCAACATGGGCAGCCGCAACCGCGCGACCGAGCTGGAGCGCGGCACGTCGCTGGTGAAGCTGGCGCCCGCGCTGCGGAAATTGGGGCACGAGGTCAGGGAAGAGGAATTCCCCAGCGGGTTGCAGGGAATCGTGATCGGACCGTCGGGGCTGTCCGGCGGCGCGGACCCGCGCAGGGAAGGGCTGGCGCTGGGGGATTGAGCGCCGTACCAGAGGACCGGCAGCGGATACGCCGACGCCAGCATGGGGCGGGTGCGGCGCGAGCCGTCGCCCAGCGAGGGCTCGGCGGGGTCCAGTCCGGCCGCCTGCCGGGCGGCCGCCACGATGGCCGCGGGCTCGGCGGCTGGCACGGCATAGTTTTCGATGCGGGTGTCGACGCGGGCCTCGCTCCAGGCGCCGACCAGCGT
The DNA here is from genome assembly GCF_900078705.1 of Bordetella ansorpii. Lineage (GTDB taxonomy): Bacteria > Pseudomonadota > Gammaproteobacteria > Burkholderiales > Burkholderiaceae_B > Bordetella > Bordetella ansorpii_A. The sequence continues at coordinate 648,825 of NZ_FKIF01000001.1, read as the reverse complement.
GCCGGTGCTGGCGGCCAGGGCCAGCAGGGCCGCGGCGGCCAATCCCGTCAGCAATCCCCAGGGCATCATCGTCAGGGCTTGTTTCATGATCAGGGGCTCCTCGAAATGGGTGCGGGCGTAGTGTGCCAAGGACTTATGAGGATGGGATGAAGGCGATGGGTCGCAGTCTGACGATGCGGCGGGAGGGCCGGACGACGTTTGTGTCGTCTCAGTGCCGCGCGTGCCGCCTGAAGAACTGCCACAGCAGCACCGAGGCATCCGGTCCCGTATCCGCGTGGTATTCGACGGCGCCGTCGCCGCCGCTCCAGGCATGCGTCAACCGGGGAATCTCGCACAGCCGCACCACCGGCGTGCGGCCGCGCAGCGTATCCACGCGGCGGTACTCGCGCTTCGTGCCCCCGGCCAGCACGCGTGCAACGGTGTCGCCGGGCGGCAGGCCATTCAGGTGGCGGAACTGCTCGGCCAGTTGCTGCGCGTTGCGCACGGAGACCGCGTTGTCGCGCTGGCCATGCAGGATCAGCGCGGGCATGCCCAGCCGGAGCAAGTCGGGATGCGCGACGCTGCCGAAGATGGCGTCGGGGTTGCGCAAGGTGCCGCGCCGCATCACGCTCAGGCCGTCCACCGCGTTGCGCGCGCTGCCCACCACCACGCCGGAATGCAGGGCCACGGCGGCGATCAGGCCGGGATGGCGCAACGCGATCAGCGCGGCCATGCCCGCGCCAGCCGACAGCCCGGCGAGGTACACGCGGCGCGCGTCCAGGCCGTGGCTCGCGATCTCTGCGCGTATCAGCGCGGCGATGGCATCGGCGTCCTCGCGTCCGCCGCGCTCGGGTTCGAACCAGCGCCAGCAGCGCTGCGATTGCCTGGACTGGGCCTGCTGGGGGTACAGCACCGCGAAGCCCGCGTGGTCGGCCTGCAGGTTCATGCGCGTGCCGCGCGCGAAGTCGGCGGCGGTCTGGCGGCAGCCGTGCAGCATCACCAGCAAGGGCCGCCCCTGGACCCGGCCGGCAGGCTGATAGCGCGCGTAGGCCAGCCGGCGTCCCCCGGGCGCGGCGTACTGCAGCGAGGGTTGCCATGTGCCCAGGCCGGACGCCCAGGATGCGGGGCCTGGCGTGGCCGGCGCCTTGCGCGGCGCGTCCTTGGCCCGCTTGGCGCCGGCCTTGGCCTGGGCCGCCAGCGTACGCGTGCCTGCGCGCACCATCTTGTTCTGCAGCCGCGTCATGTTGCGCGCGGCCTTGAAGAACAGGCTGGCGAAGCCGCGCTTCATCGGCATGTGCAGGAAAAGCGGAGGGGATTGCGGTGCCGCATCGGGGGAAGAGTTCCGCTGAGATCCTGGATACCGGCCAGTGTACGCGCCGATGGTGCATTGCGGCAGGATAGGGCGCGCTCGGAAAACTATCGAATCACACGGCAAACAACCGATGGGAAACTTCTCTTGCCATCGTGGTCTTATCCATGAGTGGCTCATGAAACGGCGGCTGCCTGAAGGTTCAGCGGCATGTCAGTGCATGGGCGTCATGCCAAGGAGGCAGCATGTCCCAGACGCAGGAACTTGCGGGCCGCGTGGCCCTGGTCACCGGCGCCACGTCCGGCATCGGCCGTGCGGTGGCCATTTCACTGGCGGGCGCGGGGGCGCGGGTGGCCGTCAATTATCGCGATGCGAAAGACGGCCGGCAACGCGCCGATGAAGTCGTGGCCGAGATCGTCGGGGCGGGCGGCCAGGCCGTGCCCGTGCTGGGAGACGTCAGCCGCGAGGACGAGGTCGGGCAGATGTTCGCCGAGGTGCGGAGCCAACTGGGCGAGCTGGACATCCTGGTGAACAACGCGGGCATCGAGCAGCCCGCGCCCATCCAGGACATGACGCTGGCGCAGTGGCAGGCCGTCATCGACGTCAACCTGACCGGCCAGTTCCTGTGCGCGCGCGCCGCCGCGCGCGCCTATCTGGCGCGCTGGCCCGAGCCGCCGCCCAAGGGCGCGTCGGCGGGCAAGATCCTGTTCATCAGTTCGGTGCACGAGGTGATCCCGTGGGCCTTCCAGGCGAACTATGCGGCTTCGAAAGGCGGCGTGTCGCTGCTGATGCGCTCGCTGGCGCAGGAACTGGCGCCGCGCAAGATACGCGTGAACAGCATCGCCCCGGGCGCGATCCGCACGCCCATCAACCATGCGGCCTGGGGCACCAGCCAGGCCATGGCGGAGCTGTTGAAACTGATCCCGTACGACCGCATCGGCGAGCCCGAGGACATCGGACGCGCGGCGGTGTGGCTGGCTTCCGATGCCTCGGATTACGTGACGGGCGCGACGCTGTTCGTCGATGGCGGCATGACGCTGTATCCGGAGTTCCGTGGCGCGGGTTGATGGCGCGGCGTCGCCATTTCCGAGTCCCTGACTAACGCTTGCAGCCAGAAGGAGTGCCCGCTTCCATGTCCAAACCCCTGGAAGACTATGGCCTGATCGGCAACATGCTGTCCGCCGCGCTGGTGTCGCGCGACGGTTCCATCGACTGGTTGTGCCTGCCGCATTTCGATTCGCCCGCCTGCTTCGCCGCGCTGCTGGGCGACGAGCGCCACGGCCATTGGCGGCTGGCGCCCGCCGGATGCGATCAATGCCGCATCACGCGCCGCTACCTCCCGGACACGGCCGTGCTGGAAACCCGCTACGAAAACGCCACCGGCACGGTCACGGTCTGCGACTTCATGCCCATCAGCGACGACGAATCGCGCGTGGACGTGGTGCGCATCGTGTGCGGCGTGGCAGGCAAGGTCGACATGGACATGGAACTGGTGCTGCGCTTCAACTACGGCCAGGCGGTGCCGTGGGTGCGCCGGCGCGACTACGGCCTGAGCGCCATCTCCGGTCCCGACGCGGTCGAGCTGCATGCCTCGGTGGACCTGAAGGGCGAGGACATGCGCAGCATGGCGCATTTCACGGTGCGGGAAGGGCAGTCGGTGCCGTTCACGCTGTCGTACCACCGTTCGCACCAGACGCCGCATTTCGTGCCCGACCGGCTGGAGAGCAAGGACCGCACGGTGTCGTGGTGGCAGCAATGGGCGCGCCGCTGCCATTGGGAAGGCCCGGACGAGCGCCGCGAGGCGGTGGTACGGTCGCTGATCACGCTGAAACTGCTGACCTTCCAGCCCACCGGCGGCATCATCGCCGCGCCGACGATGGGACTGCCCGAGGAACTGGGCGGCAGCCGCAACTGGGACTACCGCTATTGCTGGCTGCGCGACTCCTCGCTGACCCTCTACGCGCTGCTGAACGCCGGCTATCGCGAAGAGGCCGAGGCGTGGCGGCAGTGGCTGCTGCGCGCCGTGGCGGGCCATCCCAAGCAGATGCAGATCATGTATGGCATTGCCGGCGAGCGCTGGCTGCCGGAGCACGATGTGCAATGGCTGCCCGGCTACGAGGGCAGCCTGCCGGTGCGCGTGGGCAATGCCGCTGCGGACCAGTTGCAGCTGGACGTATATGGCGAGCTGATCGAGACCTTGCATGCGGCGCGGGCCGCGGACCTGGCGCCGCTGGCCGAAGCCTGGCGGTTGCAGAACGTGCTGATCCAGCCGCTGGAAGAACTGTGGAAAAGCCTGGACCACGGCATCTGGGAAGTGCGCGGCCCCAAGCGCGCCTTCACGCATTCGCGCCTGATGTGCTGGGTGGCCTTCGACCGCGCCATCAAGTCATGCGAGCAGTTCGGCCTGGAAGGCCCGGTGGCGCGCTGGACCCGCGTGCGCGACGAGATCCGCGACGACATCTGCGCCCATGGCTACGATGCCCAGCGCAATACGTTCGTGCAGTACTACGGCGGCACGGGGCTGGACGCCAGCCTGCTGCTGATTCCGCTGGTGGGATTCCTGCCGCCCGACGATCCGCGCGTGCAGGGCACGATCCGCGCGGTCGAACAGGAATTGCTGCGTGACGGCCTGCTGCTGCGCTATTCCAACGGCCATACCGATGATGGGCTGCCCGGCGACGAAGGCGTGTTCCTGGCGTGCAGCTTCTGGCTGGCCGACGCCTACGTGCTGCAAGGCCGGCTGGCCGACGCCGAGAAGCTGTTCCAGCGCCTGCTGGGCATGCGCAACGACCTGGGCCTGCTGGCCGAGGAATACGACGTGGCGCGGCGCCGGCTGGTGGGCAACTTCCCGCAGGGTTTCTCGCACATCGGGCTGGTGAACACCGCGTACAACCTGAGCCGCGCGAACGGACCGGCGAAGCAGCGGTCTTCGCGCAAGGCGCCGAAGGCGTGACCGGTCCCCCGCTGCGTTCCGCAGTACGGGGCCATCGGCAATGCCGGCGGGCGCCTCGCGGCCGGGGGGTCAGCGGAACACGACAGTCTTGTTGCGGTTGAGCAAGATGCGGTGCTCGACATGGCTGCGCACGGCGCGCGACAGCACCAGCGATTCGACGTCGCTGCCCACCTGGGTGAGCTGCTGCGCCGTCATGCCGTGGTCGACGCGCTCGATGTCCTGCTCGATGATCGGGCCTTCGTCCAGGTCGGACGTGACGTAGTGCGCCGTGGCGCCGATGATCTTCACGCCGCGCGCGTGCGCCTGGTGATAGGGGCGAGCGCCCTTGAAGCTGGGCAGGAAGCTGTGGTGGATGTTGATGGCGCGGCCTTCCAGCGCGCGGCACAGGTCGGCCGACAGGATCTGCATGTAGCGCGCCAGCACGACCAGGTCGATGCGTTCGCTGGCCACCAGGTCCAGCACCTGCTGCTCTTGCCGCGCCTTGGTGTCCGCCGTGACCGGCAGGTGATGGAACGGGATGCCGTAGGAGGCGGCCAAAGCGGCGTAGTCGTTGTGGTTCGAGACGATGGCCGCGATCTCGGCATGCAGCTGGCCGCTTTGCACGCGGAACAGCAGGTCGTTCAGGCAGTGGCCCTGCTTGCTGACCATGATGAGCAGGCGCGGCTTGTAGCGGGCGTCATGGATCTGCCAGTCCATCGAATGGCCCTCGGCCATCGCGGCGAAGCGCTCGCGCAGCGATTCCTGCGTGATGGCCTGCGGCAGGTCGAAGTGCACGCGCAGGAAGAAGCGGCCCGTCTCTTCGTCGCCGTACTGCTGCGAATCCAGGATGTTGCAGCCCAGTTCGAACAGCAGGCCGCTGACGCGATAGACGATGCCGGTGCGGTCGGGGCAGGACAGGGTCAGGATGTAGTCGTTGTGCTGCATGGCGAGAAGGGCGAGGTCAGGGGTTGAGTCGTTGCAGGGTTTCTTCGGCGATGGCCAGGCTGGCCGTCAGTCCGGGGGATTCGATGCCGTACAGATTGACCAGGCCGGGCACGCCGTGGGCGGCGGGGCCGGCGATGGCGAAATCCGCGGCGGGGTCGCGCGGGCCCGAGATCTTGGGCCGGATGCCCGTGTACCCGGGGGCCAGCGCGCCGTCGGGCAGGGCAGGCCAGTAGCGGCGCACCGCATCGTAGAACACCTCGGCGCGCCGGGGATCCAGCGTGTAGTCCTCGGTCTCGATCCATTCGGTGTCGGGACCGAACTTGGCCTGGCCGCCCATGTCCAGCGTCAGGTGCACGCCCAGGCCGGCATGGTTGGGCGCGGGCGCGGGGTAGATCAGGCGCGAGAACGGCGCGCGGCCCGCCAGCGTGAAATAGCTGCCCTTGCACAGGTACTCGCGCGGGACGGTGTCCACCGGCAGGCCTTCGATGCGGCGCGCCAGCGTGGGCGCCTGCAGGCCGGCCGCGTTGATCAGCACATTGCAGGTCAGCGTCATGGCTTCGGCGCCGCCGAAGCGCGCCTCGAAGCCGCCGCCGGGCAGCACGCGGGCCGACTGCATGGGGGTGTGGAACACGCATTGCGCGCCCGCGTTCTCGGCATCGCCCTGGTAGGCCAGCATCAGCGCATGGCTGTCGACGATGCCGGTGGAAGGCGACACCAGCGCAGCCGTGCAGCGCAGCGCGGGCTCGAGCCGGCCGGCCTCGGCGCCGTCGATCTGGCGCATGTCGTCCACGCCGTTGGCCCGCGCGCGCGCCGCGATGCCTTCCAACTGGCCGGCCTCTTCGTCGGACGTGGCCACGATCAGCTTGCCCAGGCGCCGGTACGGCACGCCACGCGCATCGCAGTATTCGTACAGCAGGTGCTTGCCGCGCACGCACAGGCGCGCCTTCAGGCTGTTGGCGGCGTAATAGATGCCGGCGTGGATGACTTCGGAATTGCGCGAGCTGGTGCCGGTGCCGATGCCTTCGGAGGCTTCGGCCACCAGCACTTCACGGCCCTGCAGGGCGAGCCCGCGGGCCACGGCCAGGCCGACGACGCCGGCGCCGATGACGATGCAGTCGATGTCCATGTTCGTATTGTCCTGTCAGTCCTGGCGCTGCGCGGCCGGGGTCAGGTCGAAGCCGCCGGCATGGAACACCAGCGGCGCGGCGTCGGTATGGCCGCAATGCAGCACGCGGCCGACCATGATCAGGTGGTCGCCCTCCGCATATTGCGCGCGGTTGCCGCATTCGAACCAGGCGGCGCAACCGGTCAGCATGGGCGTGCCGTCCGGGGCGTGCGTCATGGGCAGGCCCTTGAAGCGCTCGGTGGTGATGCCGGTGGCGAAGCGCCTCGCCAGCGCGATCTGCCCCGCCGACAGCACATTGACCACATAGCGCTCGCATGCGCGAAACAGCTCCAGCGACGATGACTTCTGCGCCAGGCTCCACAGCACCAGGGGCGGATCGAGCGAGACCGAGTTGAACGAGCTGACCGTCACGCCGATAGGCGTGCCGTCGGGCATCGCCATGCTGACCACGGTGACGCCGGTGGCGAAACGGCCCAGGGCATGGCGGAAGTAGGGCGCGTCGAAACTTGGAGAAGGAACGGAAGACATCGGTGCGGCGGGCTGCGGCGTGGCGGGCTCAGGGGGCGAGTCGGTCGATCTGCCAGCCGGACTTGCCATCGGGCCGGTAGCGCAGGCGGTCATGCAGGCGCGACGGACGGCCCTGCCAGAACTCGAAGGCGGTCGGCACCAGGCGGTAACCGCCCCAGTGCGGCGGACGCGGCGGCTGGTCGCCGTAGCGTTCGCGGTAGTCGCGCTCGCGCGCTTCCAGCACCTCGCGCGTGACGGGACGGCTTTGCTCTGACGCCCAGGCGCCCAGGCGCGACCCTACCGGACGGCTGGCGTAGTAGGCGTCGGACTCCTCGGCCGAGGTGAATTCCATGCGGCCCTCGATGCGCACCTGGCGCTCCAGCGGCTGCCAGAAGAACAGCAGCGCGGCGCGCGGATTGGCGGCGATCTCGCGGCCCTTGCGCGATTCGTAGTTCGTGAAGAACACGAAGCCGCGTTCGTCGTAGCCCTTGATGAGCACGATGCGCGCCGAGGGCTGGCCATCGGCGTCGACCGTGGCCAGCGTCATGGCGTTGGGCTCGGGTACGCGGGCGGCCAGCGCCTGGTCGAACCAGAGGCTGAATTGATCGAACGGCGAGGCGGCGGCCTCGTCTTCCAGCAGCACGCCTTTGTCGTAACTCTGGCGCAGATCGGAGACGGACATGGGGTAAACACCGGGTGGACGGGAATGTTCCAGTGTACCGCTTGGGCCCCGGCGCGCCGGGGGATGTCCCTGGGGGCGGAGTTACTTTGCCGCCGCGCTGGCCGCCGCATCCTCCTGCATGGCGGTTTTCAGGCGGGCCGCGACCATTTCCAGGCGCGCGTCGCGGATGCCCGAGCCGCGCAGCGCGTGCACGGTTTCCATGATGTAGTCGGTGCAGGGACCGTAGCGGCCCGAGGCGCGCCGCACCACGGCGACCAGTTCTTCCTCGGGCAACGCGCTGACGTAGGCGGGATTGGCGCGGTTCATGACAAATACCAGCGCTTTCACGTCGCCTTCCGGGGTGTTGCAGTTCAGCCAGCGCGGCAGGTAGGCGCCGGTGGACATTTCGCGGTTCCAGAGGGCGGGAAAGAATTTGGGCACTTGGTTGCCGTCCACGCGGTACACCACGCCACGGCACGAGCCGCCCCGGTCCAGGCCGAACACCAGGCCCGGGCATTCCGGCGTGCCACGGTTGACCCGCGACCACAGGCACAGCGCCCGGTGATGGCCGCGCAAAGTGGCCAGGCGGCGTTCCAGGTAGTCGAATTCGGGACGCCAGATCAGCGAGCCGTATCCATAGATCCAGACGTCCTGGCCGGGCTGCCAGTCTTTCAGGGCGGCCTGCATCGAGGCCTGTTTCTCGTCGGCCGTCCACAGCCGGAAGGGCAGGGCGGCGGGGTTGCTGATGTCCGAGGCGGGAGGGGAGGCGGGTTTCACGGCGAGGGGTCTGCGGATTCTTGCGGAGGGTGGCGGTTGAACCAGCCCCCGAGCGCCAGCGCGGCGGCATAGGCCCAGAAAAGCGGCGCCACCCCGATTAAGGCACCGAGCGCGCCGAAGGTCAACGGCAGCGACACCTGGGAACAGTTGATCAGCGCCAGGCGCAGGCCCATGGCTTCGGCCGCGCGTCCGGGCGGACTGAATTGATGCACCAGGGCCAGCACGCTGGGCTGGCAGGCGCCCAGCGCCAGCCCCAGCACGAAAGACAGGCCGATCAACACGTTAACGTCTTCGAACAGCGGATAAATCATGAAATCCAGGGCGGTCGTGACGATGGCGGCCCGCACCATCGTCCAGCCGCGCACGCGCCGCTGGATGATGGGGAGAAAGAGGCGGATGATGAACGTTGCCGCCGAGAACGCGGCGAGAATCAGGCCGATGGTGGTAGCGGACAGCCCGATCCGGATGCCGTAGATGGGCACCACGAACAGGTGCGTGTCCCAGGCCCCGGACAGGATGGTATTCACCAGCATGACCCGCCGCAGCGCCGGCACCGCCAGGATCTCGCCCAGCCTGGGGCGCGTGTCCGGGACGCGGTGGCTGGCCACCAGCGCGGCGCTGAAGGCCCGCAACGGCCGGCGCATCAGGTACAGACCGCCGACCGACAGCAGCGGGCAGAGCGCCAGGATGCCGAAGGCCAGCCGTGATCCCAAGTGGTCGATGGACAGGCCGGCGATCAGCGGCCCGCTGAAGCCCGACGCGGCCAGCGCCAGCGACAGGACCGAGAAATTCCGCAGGCGCCGCTGCTGGCCGGCGTGGCCCAGGATGTCCTGGGTGGCGACCTGGTGCAGCATGAAACCGATGCCGATGCAGCAGGCCGCCGCCAGCAGCGCGGGCTGGCTCTGCCAGATGAACGGCAGGAACGTGCCGATACAGGTCAGGGCGGTGCCGAGGGCCAGCGGCCGCATGACGCCGATCTTGTCCACCCATCGGCCGGTATGCACCGAGGCCAGCATGGGCAGGACGGCAAAGACCGCCACCAGCATGCCCACCTGCAGGGTGGACAGGCCCAGCTTCAGCGCGGTCAGCGAGACGGTGATGCGTCCCCCCGTCAGCGCCACATGGTTCAGCATGGACAGCAGGCACAGGCCGACCGTCCCCGAATATTCGGGGCCGGAAGCGGTACGGGAGGGAAGTGGGCGGGGAGCGTCGGGCACGGCGTAGTCTTCTGTGCCCATTCTGTGCCTATCGTCTGGCTAAGTCGATGTTGCGCCGCCGCAGGCATCATGACGAGGGACTGAAAACTTAGCGGCATGATCGCGGCCTGCTATCGGCGGATTTGGCGCGAAATCGGCGCAGATCGCTGCAACCGTCGTTTGTGGCGTCAACGATTTCACCGACAAGCATTGTCGCGTCCACGCAACGAGGCCGAGGGCCGGCGTGCTCGAACGTCCTTAACGAGGGCCACGTAGAATGCAACGTTGTTGCTTTTTTCTCTCCTTCCATGAAACCCAAGACCAAGCGCTATCTATGGATTGCCGTGGGGCTGCTGCTGGCGGCCGTTGCCGTCAAATGGGCGTTCTTCTCAAAACCCCCCTTGCCCGCCTACACGACGGCCGAGGTGCGCCGCGCCGACCTGGAAGACAGCGTGCTGGCCAGCGGTACGCTGGAGGCCGTGCGGCAGGTCAGCGTGGGCGCGCAGGCCACCGGCCAGTTGAAATCACTGAAGGTGCAGTTGGGCGATCAGGTCAAGCGCGGCCAGTTGGTGGCCGAGATCGACGACCTGACCCAGCAGAACGACCTGCGCACCGCCCAGGCCACGATCAATGCCCGCCGCGCGGATCTGCGCGCCAAGCAGGCCAGCCTGCGGCAGGCCGAACTGTCGTTCCGCCGCCAGCGCGAGATGCTGGCCGCCGACGCCAGCTCGCGCGAGGACTATGAAACCGCCGAGGCCACCCTTAATGTGACCCGCGCCGAGATCGCCTCGCTGCAGGCGCAGATCGTGCAGGCCGAGGTCGAGGTCGATACCGCCAAGGTCAACCTGGGCTACACGCGCATCGTCTCGCCGATCGACGGCACCGTGGTCGCCGTGGTGACCAAGGAAGGGCAGACCATCAACTCGTTCCAGTCGGCGCCCACCGTCATCAAGGTGGCGCAGGTGGAAACCATGACGGTGAAGGCGCAGATTTCCGAGGCCGACGTCACGCGGGTGAAGGCGGGCCAGAAGGCCTACTTCATCATCCTGGGCGAACCGGACACGCGCCACTACGGCACGCTGCGGGCCATCGAGCCGGCGCCGGATTCCATCCAGAAGGACGACTCCAGCGCCCTGATGAGCAGTTCGTCTTCGTCGTCCAGCACCTCGTCGGCGGTGTACTACAACGGCCTGTTCGACGTGCCCAACCCCGACGGCAAGCTGCGCATCTCGATGACGGCGCAGGTCTTCATCGTGCTGGGCGAGGCCAAGGGCGCGCTGGTGGCGCCGTCCGCCGCGCTGGGCAAGACCCATCCCGACGGCACCCGCACGGTGCGCGTGCTGGACGCGGACGGCCGGGCCGTCGAGCGGCAGGTCAGGGTCGGCCTGAACAACAACGTCGACGCGCAGATACTCGAAGGCCTGAAGGAAGGCGACAAGGTCGTCACGGGCGAGGGGGCCGGGGCGGCGCCGGCGCCCGCCGCCCCGGGGAGCTGACGTGGCCGAGGCGTTGATCAGGCTGGAAGGGGTACGGCGCGAGTTCGTATCCGGCGAGCAGACCATCGCGGTGCTCAAGGATGTAAACCTGGAGATCGCCGCGGGCGAGATGGTGGCCATCGTGGGGTCGTCCGGTTCGGGCAAGTCCACGCTGATGAACATCCTGGGCTGCCTGGACCGGCCCACGCGCGGCACGTACCGCATCGGCGGGCGTCCCACGGGCGAACTGTCGCCGGATGAACTGGCCGAGCTGCGCCGCGAGCACTTCGGCTTCATCTTCCAGCGCTATCACCTGATGGGCGACCTGACGGCGCGCGGCAACGTCGAGATGCCCGCGGTCTACGCCTGCCGCGCCAGCGGGCCACGCCGCGAGCGCGCCCAGGCGTTGCTCGAACGCCTGGGCCTGGGCGAACGCGTGGACCACCGCCCCAGCCAGCTGTCGGGCGGGCAGCAGCAGCGCGTCAGCATCGCGCGCGCCCTGATGAACGGCGGGCAGGTGATCCTGGCCGACGAGCCCACCGGCGCGCTGGACACGCATACCGGGCAAGAGGTGCTGCGCATCCTGGAAGAGCTGAACGCCGCTGGCCACACCGTCATCATCGTCACCCACGACCTGGAAGTGGCGCGGCATGCGCGCCGCATCATCGAGATCCGCGATGGCGACATCGTGGCCGACCGGGTCAACGGCGACCGGCCGGCCGTGACGCCGCCTGCCGCCGAGGAACCGCCGCAGGCGCGCGCCCGGCCCCGCTGGCAGGGCGCTGTCGAACGCACCGGCGAAGCGCTGCGCATGGCGCTGGTGGCCATGAACGCGCATCGCCTGCGCACCGCGCTGACCATGCTGGGCATCGTGATCGGCATCGCGGCCGTGGTGTCCGTGGTCGCGCTGGGCGAGGGCTCCCGGCAGAAGATCCTGAACGACATCAGCCAGATGGGCACCAATACGGTGGACGTGTATCCGGGCGAGAACTTCGGCGACGAGAAGGCCGCCCGCATCCGCACACTGGTGCCGGCCGACGCGGATGCGCTGGCGCGCCAGCATTTCGCCGACAGCGTCACGCCGCAGGTCTCGACCAGCGTGTCGCTGCGCTATCGCAACGTGTCGGTGAACGGCACCGTGCAGGGCGTGGGCGAACAGTTCTTCCGCGTGCGCGGGCTGAAGCTGGCGCAGGGCCAGTTCTTCGACGCCACCGCCGTGACGCGCCGCAGCCAGGACGTGGTGATCGACGAGAACACGCGCAACCGGCTGTTCGGGGCCAACGTCGATCCCATCGGCCAGGTCATCCTGCTGGGCAGCGTGCCCAGCCGCGTGGTGGGCGTCACGCGGAAGCAAGAGGCGCTGTTCGGCGCCGCCGACACCCTGAATGTGTACATCCCCTACACCACCGCGCTGAGCCGCGTGCTGGGCCAGCAGCATCTGCGCAGCATCACGGTGCGGGTGTCCGACGACACGCCGACCAAGACGGCGGAGACGGCCATCGTCAAGCTGCTGACGCAGCGCCATGGCACCAAGGACTTCTTCGTCTTCAACACCGATTCGGTGCGCCAGACCATCGAGCGCACCACGGCCACCATGACGCTGCTGGTGTCGATGATCGCGCTGATCTCGCTGGTGGTGGGCGGCATCGGCGTGATGAACATCATGCTGGTGTCGGTCACCGAGCGCACGCGCGAGATCGGCGTGCGCATGGCCGTGGGCGCGCGGCGCGCGGACATCATGCAGCAGTTCCTGATCGAGGCGGTGCTGGTCTGCCTGATCGGCGGCCTGGCCGGCATCGGTCTGTCGCTGGGGCTGGGCGTGCTGGTGTCGCAGGCCACGGGCGGCTCGTTCCAGATGGTGTATTCGGTCAACTCCATGGTGGCGGCGTTCGTGTGTTCCACATTGATCGGGGTGGCCTTCGGCTATCTGCCGGCGCGCAACGCGGCGCGCCTGGACCCCATTGAATCCTTGGCCCGGGAATGAAGATGCCCTTACCGTTTTCGCGCGCGTCGTTGCCGAAGATTTGTCCGAAAGGCCGGACACGCGGGTTGCGGCCCGCCGGCGTGGCTTTGGCGGCGTCGCTGCTGCTGGGCGGCTGCGGCCTGCTGGACAGCCGCTACGAGCGGCCCGCCGTGCAGGTGCCCATGCAATGGAACCAGGGCCAGCCGGCCGACGCCGCCGCGTTGTCCGGCCCGTGGTGGCAGGCCTTCGACGACGCCGAGCTGAACCTGCTGATCGAGCAGGCCCTGGCGCGCAACAACGACCTGGCCGCGGCCGGCGTGCGGGTGCGCCGCGCGCAGCTGACGGCCGGGCTGGCGCGCGCCGACATGTTCCCGCTGTTCGGCGGCAATGTCGACGTGAACCGCTCGCGCAACCTGTATGGCGACCGGCTGATCACGCGCAGCAACCAGGCGCAGCTGACCGTCAGCTACGAGCTGGATCTGTGGGGGCGCCTGTCGCGCGCCCGCGATGCCGCGCAATGGGAGGCCGAAGCCACCGAGCAGGACCGCCTGAGCACCGCGCTGAGCCTGACCGGCACCACCGCGCAGCTGTACTGGCAGATCGGCTTCATCAACCAGCGCCTGGCCACCAGCACCGAAAGCATCGCCTACGCGCAACGCACGCTGGATCTGGTGCGCGCGCAGTACGCGGCCGGCGGCGCCTCGGCGCTGGAAGTGGCCGAGGCCGAACAGAACCTGTCCAACCAGCAGGCCGCGCATACCGACCTGCTGCAGCAGCGCGTGGAATACCGCAATGCGCTGGCAATCCTGTTCGACGGCCCGCCGGGCCGCATCATGACCGACCCGCAGTCCTTGCCCCAGATCGAGCCGCCGCCCGTGCGCGCCGGCCTGCCCGCCGACCTGCTGGGCCGCCGTCCCGACCTGCGGGCGGCCGAACTGCGGCTGCGCGGCGCCCTGGCCAATGTCGACGCCACGCGCTACAGCTATTACCCGCCCATCACGCTGACCGGCGCCCTGGGTTCGGCCAGCGCCGCGCTGGGCAACCTGCTGCGCAATCCCGTGGCCACGCTGGGCGCGGGACTCAGCTTCCCGTTCCTGCAGTTGAATTCGATGCAGTTGAACATCGACATCTCGCGCACCGATTTCGAAGAGCGCGCGATCACCTTCCGCCAGGCGCTGTACCAGGCCATGGCAGACGTGGAGAACGCCCTGTCGGCGCGCACGCAGTTGGCCGAGCGTGCGCGGCTGCTGGCCCTGTCGCTGGAGTCGGCGCGCCGCGCCGAGCGCCTGTACGAAGTGCGCTACCGCTCGGGCGCGGTGTCGCTGCGGTTCTGGCTGGATGCGCAGGAACAGCGCCGCAATGCCGAGATCGCGGTGGCCGAGAACGGGTTGAACCGGCTGGTGAACCAGGTGTCGCTGTATCAGGCGCTGGGCGGCAGCGACGCGGCGACGGTGCCTGAGATGCCGCCGCGCTAAGCGGGCGGATGCCGCGCGGCGGGAATGGCCGAAGCGCCGCCGCCGAGGAAGTGGGAAAATACCGCCCATCATGACGATCACCCCGCCCGACCTCACGCCTTCCCGCGACATCGATGCCGAACGCCGTTTCGGCGGCCTGGCCCGTCTTTACGGGCCAGGCGCGCCCGCGCGCCTGTATGGCGCGCACGTGGCCGTCGTCGGGCTGGGCGGCGTGGGCTCCTGGACGGCCGAGGCGCTGGCGCGCTGCGGCGTCGGCGCGCTGACGCTGATCGACCTGGACCACATCGCCGAGTCCAACGTCAACCGCCAGATCCACGCCCTGACGCCCACGCTGGGCCAGTCCAAGATCGAGGCCATGGCCGCGCGCATCCGCGACATCAATCCGGGCTGCGTCGTCACCTGCGTGGATGAATTCGTCGATCCCGACAATGTCGGCCAGTTGCTGGCCGGACGCTATGCCGCCATCGTCGACTGCACGGACCAGGCCGCCGCCAAGATCGCGATGATCCTGCACGCGCGCGAACGCGGCGTGCCGCTGCTGCTGTGTGGCGGAGCCGGCGGCAAGACCGACCCGCTGTCGCTGCGCGCGGGCGATCTATCCGATGCGGCCAACGACGCCCTGCTGTCCAAGCTGCGCAACAAGCTGCGCCGCGAACATGGCTTCCCGCGCGCGTCGGATGCGCAGGGCAGGGCGCTCAAGCGCGTGCCGCGCATGGGCGTGCGGGCCTTGTGGTTCGATCAGGCGGCGATGCTTCCGCAGGCCTGGGCGCAGGCGGCCGAGATGGATGACGACATGGGCGCGCAAGGGTTGGCCGCCGCCGCGCCGCAGGGCCTGTCGTGCGCGGGGTATGGATCGGTGGTGATGGTGACCGCGGCGATGGGCATGGCGGCCGCCAACGAGGCCGTGCGGCTGGCGCTGGCGGATTGACGTGCGCGGCGCGGCGGGCGCGCGTTTGAACCGGCTGGCGCGTTTGCCGTCACGCGGGCCGAAGCACGGATAGCCACGGCGCGGCCACAGGCGTGGTCCATCGACGGGCGCCTGCCTCATTCCGGCAGATACGCGTCACCGCCGATCTCGATGATCTGCTCTTCGCTCAGTGCGCGATGCCAGTGCGAATACAGCACCTGCTGCCTGGGCGAAAGACCGACCTCCTGCTTCAGATGGCGATGGATGTCCCGGAAGGCACGGTGCTCGCAGCCGCCCCACACGAATACCTCTTGCCGATCCGCGGGCCACGCCAGGCCGCGCACGGCATCCGGCAGCAGCGAAGTCGTGCCGGCTGGCGCGCCCTGGCGATGCAGCCAGTTCAACCCAATGCCGGGCGGCCGGGCCAGCGGCAGTTCCTCCGCGCCGTCGCGCACTTCGATGAAGGCATGGCCGCGCGCATCGTCCGGCAGCGATTCGAGAATGCGCGCGATCCCGGGCAGGCCGGTTTCATCCCCTACGAAGACATACCAGGACGCCGGCCTGGGGCCGCCCGCCGCGGGGCCAACCACGCCCACCTGATCGCCGGGCCCGGCGGCCAGCGCCCAGCGCGTGGCGGGGCCGGCGGCGGCGTGCAACGCGAAGTCGATGGTCAGTACGCCGCGTTGCGCATCGATGGCCCGGATGGTGTAGACGCGCGTCGGCATCTTCCGGCCGGGCCACACCACGTGGCCCCGGTCGTCCAGCATCGGCCAGAGGGGATTGGCCTCGTCCCGGGGGCCGAAGATCAGCCGGCAATGCATCTGGTCCGCGCGGTCCAGGTGCGCCAGGTTCTCGCCCTGGAATTCGATCCGTCTCATGCCTGGCGTCAATGAATGGACCCGCGCCACGCGCACCACGCGGAAATCGTCCAGCGGCACCAGCCCGGCCTGGTCACCGGTCCAGGCGATGTCCAGGCGTTCGCGCGCCGCGATGAATCCGATGGGGCCCGCCAGCGCGTGCTTCATGCGGTTCAGGGCATGCCGGTGTGCCGTGACGATGGCGATATGCAACTGGCCGGGCAAGATTTCCAGCATGGCCTGCCCGAAGACGGACCGTACCTGGTAGCCGCCGTTGACTTGCGTCACGGTCATGTCGTGCGTGGCGATGGCATCGAGAATGGCCGGCAGGTAGTCGGCCAGCCTGGGAAAGTCGATCAGGGCCTGCGCCCTACAGGACGCGGATGGCGTGTCGGACAATGTTCACTCCTGGATCGAGGCCCATAGCGGCCCATCGATCGGCGTGCCGAGAAAGCGGCGGTTGATGTCGGCCAGGGTCTGCGCGGGATCGAGGTCGCGGCAGCGCTCCGGATGCAGCCACTTGGCCGCGACCTCGACGAAAAGCAGGTTCAGCGGTACGACGGCGATCAGGCCGGTCCAGATGCCGTGCACGCGGTGATGCCGGGTGCTGGCCAGGCCCGCGAAGCCCTGGCGGGCCACCAGGCGCTGCAATCCCGCGCGGCCTTCGGCGGGGTCCAGGCCGGGTCCGATGGCCGGCCGTCCCCCCGACGCCCAGCCGCCGCCCGAGGCGATGTAGACGTCGTGCGGCGTGCTCAGCAGGTACTCCAACTGCAGCTTCTGGAACCAGGGCGCGGTCACCCCCGGCAGGGTTCGGCCGCCGGCCAGGGCCAGCAGTTCGCCCCAGACCTGCGTGCCCGCGGCCCAGCAGCAGTCGTTCAGGGTGGATTGCACTTCCAGATAGGTGGTCACGCGCGGCGCGTCCGCCAGCCGTTGCGCCACGCCAGCCAGGCGCTCATCGACGTAGGCGGCGTAGGCCGCCGCGCGGCCGGGAGCGCCGAGAATCCCGCCCCACATGCGCATCTGGCGATGCAGGGTTTCCCCAGGGCCGGCCCGTGAGGCCTCGGCGGCATTGCTGGACACGTCGCTGAACACGACGGGGATGCCCAGCCCCTGCAGCCGTTGGACCACGCCGCCGCCATCGGCCTGCGAGGCCATGAAGGAACTGGCCACCACGAGGTCGGGCTTCAGTTGCAGGATGCCTTCCAGCGACACCGTGCCCGGCGCCTGCTTGCCGACCTCGGCGATGGGGCGCCCGTCTGGACGGCGCCTGCCTGCAAAGCGGGCCTGCAAGGCCGCGCTGTCGATGCGGTCGGCTGCGGCCCAGCCCACCACCAGCGAGGCCGGATCGGGGTGCAGGAAGGACATGGTGACGATGTCGCGCGCCTCCAGCAGCACGATGCGGCGCGGCACGCCGTTCAGCGTGACGGCACGGCCCGCCATGTCGGTCACGGTGCGAGCCTGCGCGCGGGCGGGTGCGCCGGGCAGCATGCCCGCCATCGCGCCCGACAGCGCGGCCGCGCAGAAACGGCGTCTGTTCATCGTCCCGGCCTCACCAGCGGTATCGGACGCCCGCGATGATCTGGCGGCCGTTGCCGTACTGGCAGTAGAAGTTCGAACTGCAACTGCTGTAGTACGTCTTGTCGAACAGGTTGTTGACGTTCAAGCGGCCTTCCAGGCCCTTCAGGCTGGGGATGCTGGCGCCGAAGTCGTAGCGCAAGGCGGCGTCGATCAGCGTGTAGCCGTCCGCCTTCACCTGGTTGGCGTTGTCGGCGTAGCTCGACCCCACCACGCGCACGCCCGCACCCAGTTTCACGCCGGGCAACACGTCAGGCGCGAAACTATAGTTCGCCCATAGCGAACCATAGTAATCGGGCACGGCCTGGGGATGCTTGCCGCTGTTGCCGGGCACGGCGGCCTGGGTCACCTTCGTGTCCAGCAGCGTCAGGGCCGCCACCAGTTCCAGGGCGGACGTCACCTGTCCGCGCGCCTCGAATTCCAGGCCACGCGAGCGGATGCGGCCTTCCTGGGTGTTGAAGCCCAGCGTATCGGGCACCAGCGCGTCGCGCTGGCGGATGTCGAAGGCCGACACGGTGAACAGCGCGTCCAGGCCGTTCGGCTGGAACTTCAGGCCCACTTCATACTGGCTGGCCTTGCTCGGCACGAAGGGCTTGCCGGTGGCGTCGACGCCCACGTTCGGTTCGAACGAGGTCGAGTAGCTGGCGTAGGGCGCCAGGCCGTTGTCGAACTGGTAGAGCAGGCCCGCGCGGTAGCTGGTGGCCTCGCTGTTCTGTTCGGTCGAGGCGCCGGCCAGCCGGTTCTCGGTGTCCTGCGAGGTCCAGTCGTGGCGCACGCCCAGCATGCCGCGCCAGCCGCCGAATTTCAGCTGGTCCTGCACGTAGGCGCCCGTCTGCCGCAGGGTCTGTCCGCTGTCGATGAGGGTGGTCAGCGCGCCGATGGACTGGCCGTACTGCGGGTCCAGTACGTTCAGCGCCGGCGCGGGGCCCCAGTCGTAGGCCCAGTCGCTGCGGGCGTGCTGGTAATCCAGCCCCGTCAGCAAGGTGTGCCGCACGCTGCCCGTGGCGAAATCGAACTGGGCCTGGTTGTCCATCGAGACGCCTTTCACGCTTTCGATGGAACGCAGGGCCTGCCGTGCGATGGTGCCGTCGGCGGCCAGCGGCGCGGCCATCTGCAGCGAGCGGAAGTCGCTGTCCACGTCGGAATAGCGCAGGCGCGAGCGCAGTGTCAGCAGCGCATTGGCCCGGTGCTCGAACTGGTAGCCGATGCCGTGCTGTTCGCGCTCGAACGAATCGAAGTCCGGATCGCCGATGTTGAGCTTGCGGCCCAGCGCGTGCTTGTACTCGGCGGGAGCCAGGAAGCGCGGGTACAACGAATTGAAGTAGCCGCCGTACGGGTCCTTCTGATAGTAGGCCGACAGCGTCAACGAAGTATCGGCGTCCGGTTGCCAGGTGATGGACGGCGCCACGGCGTAGCGGCCTTCCTTCACGCCGTCGTAGCGGGTGTCGGCGCGGCGGCCGATGGCGTTCAGGCTGTATTGCAGCGTGCCGCTTTCATTGAGCGCGCCGCGCGTGCCGAAGCCGGCCTGCGCACGGCCGTCCGTGCCCGTTTCCAGCAGGATCTCGCGGGCGGGTTGCGCGGAGGGCGCGCGGCTGACCTGGTTGACCAGGCCGCCCGGGCTGACCTGGCCATAGAGCAGGGCGGACGGCCCCTTCAGCACGTCGATGCGGTCCAGCAGATACGGATCGATGGACGCCTGCGCGAAAGCCTGGCCGCGCGGCAGCTTGAGTCCGTCCAGGAAGTTGACGTAGCTGGTCGCGGTGCCGAACGCGCCGAAGCCGCGCAGGAAGATGGAGTCGTAGCGGGTATTGGAATCGCGGTCGGACAGCACGCCGGAGGTGTACCGCAGCGCTTCGCCAACGGTCTGCGCGGCCTGGTCGTCCATCTGCTTGCGGGTAATGGTGCTGACGGATTGCGCGGTCTCGGCCACCGGCGTGCCGCTCTTGGTGGCCGATGCCGCGGCGGGGACGAACAGCCGGTCGCTGGTGTCCGTGGGGTCGGGGGCCTCGCCCTTCACGATCACCGGACTGAGCTGGACCGTGTTCTGTTGCTGGGCCTGGGCCGTACCCGCCAGCGCCAGGCAGCCGGAAACCGTCCCGAGCATGACGGCTTCCCGCACATCAATCGCCATTTCCACACCTCATTGCAAATGATAAAAAATCTCAGTTGCAGTTATCTTCCCATAAACGGGACGGGAGCGTCCAGTTATTTTGAGAAGAGGCAAACCCGCATTCATTGGGTGACAACGGGATGTTTGCGTATGGTTGTTTGCCGTGCAGGGGGGCATGCGGGACAATACGGCGCTTGATCACCCACGAGATACCAGGATCGGATGCTCACCAGACCTCCCCGGACGGCCTCGGCTGACGCTCATTCCCCTTCGCCTTCGCGCGGTGGACGGCCGACTCGCGAGGCGGCCGCGCAGATGGAACGCCGCATCCTCGATGCCGCCGCCGGGCTGTTCGCGTCGCAAGGGTACGCGGCCACGTCGATGGAACAGGTGGCCGAGGCCTGCCAGGCCGGCAAGGACACCATCTATCGGCGCTACGCCTCAAAGGGGGCGCTGTTCACGGCCATGATGGATCGGTTCCGCATCCAGGTGCAGGACGAACTGGCCGCCTGTACGCCGGATGGCGGCGAACCGCTGCAGCGCCTGCAACGCTATGCGCGCACCCTGCTGGACATCAATCTGCGGGTGCAGATGGTGGCGCTGAACCGGGTGGCGCTGGCCGAGGCGGTGCCGTCGAAAGGGGTGCGGCTCGCGCCGTCCGAGCAGGATCCGCTGATGCGCCGCATGGCCGAACTGGTCGGGCAGGCGCAGGCGGCGGGCAGCCTGGGCGAGGGGGATGCCTTCTTCATGGCCGAGCAATTGCTGTACGCCACGTCGATCAGGCCGCTGGTCGCCGCCATGCTGGGCGATGCCCGGTTTTCGGGGCAGGCGGCGCAACAGGATTATTTCGACCAGGCCTGGGCCTTGTTCTTGCAAGGCGCGGCCTGCAAAGGCGCGGGACGGCGCTAACCTCGTCGGCGCGCCGTTGCACGGTGGCGGCATCGGCCATATGGTCGGCCAGGCGTGGCCGGGTCAGGAACAATGAACCCGCCTCGCCGAGTTCGTAGGGGTCGAGGTCCTTCACGGACCCCGACACGTTGCCGTAGTTGACGATCAGCCCACGAGTGCGGGCGGCGCGCAGGCTGTCGCGCAAGGTCGCCTTGCCCAGCGAATCGAACACCACGTCCACGCCTTGCCCGTCCGTCAGGGTGCGTATCCGGTCGGCGAATCCGCCGTTGTCGTACAGCAGGGCCGACGCCGCGCCCAGGCGGCGCGCGACGCTGCATTTCTCCTCGGTGCTGGCCGTGGCGTAGACCGTGACGCCCAGCGTGCGCGCCATCTGGATGATCAATTGGCCGATGCTGCCGGCGCCGGCACGGGCGCGTCGTCGCGGCGTTGCACGACGTCAGGCCCGCCGTACCGGTCGATGGCCAGGGCGCGCATGGAATTGGGAAGATATGCATCGACAGGCATGGCAGGGGCTCGCGGTCAGGGTTGAACTGCGGTGAAGGCCGTGCCGGGCGCGGGAAGCTCAGTTGACGTCGGCCGGTGCCGCCAGGACCACGTCGAACCATCCGCGCAAGGCGTTCGACAATCTTATTCCTTCCGCCTGCCGCAGCAGGCCCGCGGTCAGCACCCGCTCTTGCACGGCGCCCTGTTCCAGCAGTTCGGCGCGCTGCACCCCGGGCAGGCAGCCCGAGGTCACCGAGGGCGTGAACCACTGCCCGCCCAGCTTCAGGTAGACGTTGCTGCGGGTGCCTTCGCACAGCTCGCCGCGGGTATTCAGGTAAAGCAGGTCGAACACCTTCTCGGGATGCTCGGCCAGCCATGCCGTCGACGCCTGGTACCAGGGACGGTGGGTGGTCTTGTGGCGCAGCAGCGGCTCGGCCGCGTCCAGCGGTTCGGTGGCCAGCATGACCCGTTGCACCGGGCCCAGCGCGGGCAGCTGCGAGGCCTGCACCGTGCGGTCGCCGGCGCCGTTTAGCAGCAGGCGCAGGCGGTGCGGCCCCTGCGCCAGCGCCATGCCGGCGGCGGCGCGCACGTCGGCCTCGATGGCGGGCAGGTCGCACGGGTAGCCCAGCGCCCGCGCCGACGCGCTCAGCCGCGCGAGATGGCGCTGCAGCAAGGGAATGCGCCGGCCCGACGTGACCAGCATGGTTTCAATCAGTTCGGGCCGCATGCACGCTCCTCTGTGCGGTTCAGTGGGATCGCGTGCGGTCTTGCGCGCGCCTTGTCTTGCAGGCCGCGGCCGCCAGGGGCGGTGTCGCGGCGGGAAAACAAAAGGGCGGCCGAAAATTGCCGGGCCGCCGCGGTGGGCATCAGCCCAGGATCCGGGCCTTCCAGTGACACTCCTGCCATTCCCGTTCGGGATCGGAGTCGTGCACGATACCGCCGCCCACATGGTACACGCCGCGCCGGGCCGTGGCGCCGTCCGACGGCAACACCAGGGTGCGGATCGCCACGTTCAGCGAGAAGTCGCCGTTGGGCGCCAGCCAGCCGATGCTGCCGCAGTACAGGCCGCGCGGCGCGGCTTCCATGCGGCGGATGCGGCGCATGGCGGTGATCTTGGGGGCGCCGGTGATGGAGCCGCACGGGAACAGCGCGGCCAGCACCTGCGCCAGGGGGGCATCGGGCGCGTCGGCCGAGATGGTCGAGGTCAGCGTCCAGACGCTGGGATACTGCTCCAGCGAGAACAGCGCGTCCACCCGCACCGAGCCAGGCCGGGCCAGCCGGCCAAGGTCGTTGCGCAGCAGGTCGACGATCATCAGGTTCTCGGCGCGGTCCTTCGGGCTGGTCCGCAGCGCCTGGCCGAGCCGCCGGTCTTCATCCGGGTCGGCATGGCGCGGGGCAGTGCCCTTCATGGGGCGCGTCACCAGCCGGGGGCCCTGCCGCGCCACGAAAAGCTCGGGCGAGAAGGACAGCACGGTGCGCGCGCCGTCTTCCACATAGGCCGCGTGGCCGACCGGATGGCGCGCGGCGATCCGGCGGTACAGCGCCTGGGGATCGCCCCCGACGTCCACGTCCAGGGGCATGGTGTAGTTGACCTGGTACAGCTCGCCCCGCGCGATCAGTTCGCGGATCTGGGCGATGCGCCGCACGTAGTCGCCGTGGGCCATGCGCGGCGTGACGCCAAGAATGCTGGCCGGGCCGGCGCCGGATTCCCGCGGCACGGGGCGGCCGGCCGCCGCCGCGCCGTGGCCGTCGAGGGCATCGGGCGCCGGCCACGGCGTTTCCTGCCGTGCGCGGTCGAACACCAGCGCGGTCAGGCGGGGGCTGCCATCGTCGGGGCGCTGGCCGGATACGGGCCCGGGGCCTGTCTCGTCGGGTGGGGGCCGCGTTGCCTCGGGCAGCAGCCATTCGCCCAGTTCATAGTCCAGCAGCAGGCCCACCCAGCGGCCCGCCGCGCGCGCGGCCTCGATGGCCCGCAGTGCCGCGGGGACTTCGCCGCGGTGGCATGCGACGATGCGCTCGCGGAAATCGAGCAATTCCAGCGCCTGGCCCGCCAGGCGATCTTCGAAACGGCACTTCATATCAGTCTTGCCGGGCTGTCCCAGGGAAAATCGGCGCAGCGATCCGGGACAGGAAAGGGATGGCGCCGCACGCGTGCCGCATGCCCCGGCGAGCCGAGACATGCGGCGGGCGTGAGCGTAGCGCCATTTCAGGCCTGCTGCCGCGCCTGGTCCATGAATTCGCGCAGGATGCGCCCGGTATGCGAGGCATCCTGCGCGGCCATCACGTCCTCGGGCGAGCCCTGGGCCACCAGTTGGCCACCGCCCGTGCCGCCTTCGGGGCCCAGGTCCAGCAGCCAGTCGGCTTCGGCGATCACGTCCAGATTGTGCTCGATCACGACCACCGTGTTGCCGGCCTCGACCAGGCGGTGCAGCACGTGCACCAGCTTCTCGACGTCGGCCATGGACAGGCCCACCGTGGGCTCGTCCAGCACGTACAGCGTGTGCGGCGCGCGCGAGGCGCGGCCGGTCTTGAACACGCCTTCGGTCATGCGCGCCTTGGACAATTCGGTGACCAGCTTGATGCGCTGCGCCTCGCCGCCGGACAGGGTCGGCGAGGGCTGGCCCAGCGTCAGGTAGCCCAGGCCCACGTCCTGCATCAGTTGCAGGGGCCGCAGGATCTTGGGATGCGAGGCGAAGTAGCCGATGGCGTCGTCCACTTCCATGGACAGCACCTCGCCGGCATTCTTGTCGCGCATCTTCACGCTGAGCGTGTCGCTGTTGAAGCGCGCGCCGTTGCACGCATCGCACGGCACCTTCACGTCGGGCAGGAAGCTCATCTCGATGGTGCGCATGCCCTGGCCCTCGCAGACCGGGCAGCGGCCGTCGCCGGTATTGAACGAGAAGCGCGCGGCGGTCCAGCCGCGCACGCGCGATTCGCGCATCTCGGCGAACAGCTTGCGCACGTCGTCCCAGAAACCCACGTAGGTGGCCGGGCACGAACGCGGCGTCTTGCCAATGGGGGTCTGGTCCACTTCCAGCACGCGGTCCAGCACCTCCCAGCCGCTGATGCGCTCGCAGCCGCCCCACCCCGGCGCCTTGCGCTGCGACACGGCCTGGGTCAGGTTGTCCAGCAGCACCTCACGCGCCAGCGTGGACTTGCCCGAGCCGGACACGCCGGTGACCACCGTGAGGCGGCCCACCGGAATGCGCGCGTCGACGCTGCGCAGGTTGTGCAGGCGCGCGCCCTTGATCTCGATCATGGGCGTGTCGGCCTCGATGGGCCGGCGGCCGTTCAGCGGGTGCGCCAGCGGTGCCGCCAGGTAGCGTCCCGTGACGGATTCGGGCGAGGCCACCAGGTCTTCGGCCGTGCCCTGCGCCACCACGCGGCCGCCGCGGATGCCCGCGCCCGGTCCGATGTCGATGATGTGCGAGGCGCGGCGGATGGTGTCGTCGTCGTGCTCGACCACCACCAGCGTGTTGCCGTTGCCTTCCAGGCGCGCCAGCGCGTCCAGCAGAATGCGGTTGTCGCGCGGATGCAGGCCGATGGTGGGCTCGTCCAGCACGTAGCACACGCCCTGCAGGTTGGAGCCCAGTTGCGCCGCCAGGCGGATGCGCTGCGCCTCGCCGCCCGACAGCGTGGGCGCGGCGCGATCAAGCGCCAGGTAGCCCAGGCCGACCTCTTGCATGAAGGTCAGGCGGCCGCGGATCTCGGCCAGGATGTCGCGCGCGATCTCGCCTTCGCGCCCGCGCGCCACCAGGCCGGTGAAGAAGGTGTGCGC
Organism: Bordetella ansorpii; assembly: GCF_900078705.1. Taxonomy (GTDB): domain Bacteria; phylum Pseudomonadota; class Gammaproteobacteria; order Burkholderiales; family Burkholderiaceae_B; genus Bordetella; species Bordetella ansorpii_A. The sequence continues at coordinate 623,861 of NZ_FKIF01000001.1, read as the reverse complement.
GTCGCTGACCGGCAGCGAGGCCAGTTCGGCGATGGAACGGCCGCGCCATTGCACGGCCAGCGCCACGCGGTTCAGGCGTTGGCCGTGGCATACGCCGCAAGGCTTGGCCTCGCCTTCGTACCAGGCGTTCCAGGCGGTTTCCTCGCCGGTCTGTTCGGCATCGAAGCCCTGCAATTGCAGGCCCGTGCCGAAGCAGCCCGTGCACCAGCCGTGCTTGGAGTTGTACGAGAACAGGCGCGGATCGGGTTCGGGGAAGCTGGTGCCGCACGAGGGGCAGGCGCGTTTCACCGAGAAATGCTGGTGCTGCAGATCGCTGTCCAGCGCCTCGTGCAGCTTGTCCACCGGCCATACGACGTTGAGGATGCCCTGGCCGTGTTCCAGCGCGCTCTTGACCGCGGCGCGCAGTTCATCCTCGCGCGCCGGATCGACCACCACGTCGGCCACCGGCAGTTCGATGGTGTGTTCCTTGTAGCGGTCCAGGCGCGGCCACGGCGACACCGGGATGAAGGCGCCGTCCACGCGCAGGTGCGTGTGACCCTTGCCCGCGGCCCACTTGGCCAGGTCGGTGTAGTAGCCTTTGCGCGCGGTGACCAGCGGCGCCAGGATGCCGATGTGCTGGCCCTTGTGTTCGCGCAGCAGGCGGGCCACGATCTGGTCGGTGTTCTGCGGCTCGACGGCCACGTGGCAGTCGGGGCAGAACTGCGTGCCCAGCTTCATGTACAGCAGGCGCAGGAAGTGGTGGATCTCGGTCATCGTGGCCACGGTCGACTTGCGGCCGCCGCGGCTGGTGCGCTGCTCGATGGCCACCGTGGGCGGGATGCCGAAGATGGCGTCCACGTCCGGCTTGCCGGCCGGCTGCACGATGGCGCGCGCGTAGGCGTTCAGCGATTCCAGGTAGCGGCGCTGGCCCTCGTTGAACAGGATGTCGAAGGCCAGGGTCGATTTGCCCGAGCCCGACACGCCGGTGATCACCGTGAACTTGTCGCGCGGGATCTCGACGCTGACGTTCTTCAGGTTGTGCTCGCGCGCGTTCAGGATCTCGATGGCCTGGCTGGCCTTGCGCCGGCGCCGCATCAGCGATTGCAGCGGCGTGCCGGCCACCGTCGTCGCGGCTTCGGCGTCCGGGCCATAGGCCGCGCCCGGTTCGGCCAGCGCCGGCACCAGTCCGGCCTGCTCGGCCTCCTGCGCTTCCATGTCGGAGGACACCACCACGTCGGCGGGCACGGGCGAGGCCGGCAGCACCGAGCCTTCGTATTCGCGCAGCGCGTGGCCGGTGTACGAACGCGGGTTGTCCATCAGGTCTTGCGGCGTGCCCACGCCGACCAGTTCGCCGCCGGCGTCGCCGCCATCGGGGCCCAGGTCGATCAGCCAGTCGGCCGCGCGGATCACGTCCAGGTTGTGCTCGATGACCAGCAGCGTGTGGCCAGCGGCCAGCAGCTTGCGGAACGCGCGCATCAGCCGCGCCACGTCGTCGAAGTGCAGGCCGGTGGTGGGTTCGTCGAACAGGAACAGGCTGCCCTTCTTGGCGACCTTGGCGGTGGAGATGCCGCTGCGCGCCGCCTCGGCCAGGTGGCCGGCCAGCTTCAGGCGCTGGGCCTCGCCGCCCGACAGCGTGGGCACGGGCTGGCCCAGGCGCACGTATTCCAGGCCCACGTCGGCCAGCGGCGCCAGCCCGGTCTGCACGTCGCGCAGGCCCTTGAAGAATTCGAGCGCCTCGTTGACGGTCATGTCCAGGACTTCGTCGATGGACGCACTCTTGCCCAGGTGCTCGACGCGGACTTCCAGCACCTCGGGGCGGAACCGCTTGCCGTCGCAATCGGGGCAGCGCAGGTACACGTCGGACAGGAACTGCATCTCGACGTGCTCGAAGCCGGTGCCGCCGCAGGTGGGGCAGCGGCCATCGCCGCTGTTGAAGCTGAAGGTGCCGGCGGTGTAGCCGCGCTCGCGCGACAGCGGCGCCTGCGCGTACAGCTTGCGGATGGCGTCGAACGCGCCGACGTAGCTGGCCGGGTTGGACCGCGCGGTCTTGCCGATGGGCGTCTGGTCCACCATGACGACCTCGGCGATCTGCTCGGCGCCCAGCAGGCGGCCGAACTCGCCCGGGGACTCGGTGGGCTTGCCCTGGTGCTTCAGCAGCGCGGGATACAGCACGTCCTGCACCAGCGTGGACTTGCCCGAGCCGGACACGCCGGTGACGCACACCAGGCGGCCCAGCGGCAGTTCGATCGAGACGTCGCGCAGGTTGTGGGCGCGCGCGCCTTCCAGGATGAGTTTGGGCGTGTTGGCCGCCACCGGCATGGGCCGCGGCGCCTCGACGCGCTGGCGCCCGCCCAGGTAGTCGCCCGTCAGCGTCGCGGACGCGCGCAACTGTTCGGGCGTGCCGTCGAACACGATGCGGCCGCCGCGTTCGCCGGGGCCGGGACCGATGTCGATGATGCGGTCGGCCGCCACCATGACCTGCGGATCGTGCTCGACCACCACCAGCGTGTTGCCGGCATCGCGCAGGCGATGCATGACCTCGACCACGCGGTGCATGTCGCGCGGATGCAGGCCGATCGAGGGCTCGTCCAGCACGAACAGCGTATTGACCAGCGAGGTGCCCAGGGCGGTGGTCAGGTTGATGCGCTGGACCTCGCCGCCGGACAGCGTGCGGCTCTGGCGGTCCAGCGTCAGGTAGCCCAGGCCCACGTCGCACAGGAAGCGCAGCCGCGCGCGGGCCTCGGTCAGCAGCAGGTCGGAGGCCGCGTCCATCGCGCCTTCCAGGCGCAGGCCGTCGAAGAACCTGCGCACGCGTTCGATGGGCAGCAGCATCATGTCGTGCACCGACAGGCCGTCCAGCGAATTCAGTTGCTCGCGGCTCCAACTGACGCCGACGGGCAGGAAGCGCTGGTAGCGCTCGTCGTCAGGGGGAAGAACGGCATCGGCGTCCGCCTTCGATCCCAGGCGCCACAGCAGCGCATCCGATTTCAACCGCGCGCCCCGGCAGGTGGGGCAGGGCGTGTAGCTGCGGTACTTCGACAGCAGCACGCGCACGTGCATCTTGTAGGCCTTGCTTTCCAGCCATTCGAAGAAGCGGTGCACGCCGTACCATTGCGTCTTCCAGGCTTGGCTGCCACCCTTGAAGTCGGGGTCGCCGTTCAGCACCCAGTCGCGCTGCGCCTGCGTCATGTTCTTCCATGGCACCCCCAGCGGGATGCCGGCGCGCGGCGCGTACTTCGCCAGCTCGACCTGGCATTCCTTGAACGACGGGGTCTGCCAGGGCTTGATGGCGCCTTCGAGCAGGGTCTTGCCCTCGTCAGGGATGACCAGGCCCAGGTCGATGCCGATGACGCGGCCGAAGCCCCGGCAGCTTTCGCACGCGCCCAGGGGCGAGTTGAACGAGAAGCTGCTGGGCAGCGGGTCGTTGTATTCGATGTCGCAATCGGCGCAGTGCAGCCGGTCGCTGTATTTCCAGACGGCGCTGTCCTGGCCGTCGTCGTCGACGACGTGCACGGCCAGGTGGCCGGCACCCATGCGCAGCGCGGTGTCCAGCGCTTCCATCACGCGCTCGCGCTCGGCCCCCGCGAAACGGAAGCGGTCCTGCACCACGTGCAGGATGCGGCGCGCCGTGACGGGCTCGGCCGTCTTGCCCTTGCCCTTGCCGCGCGACACCTGCTTGACCGCGCCCTCTTTGGGCTCGGACTCGGCATGCACGCGGGTATAGCCCTGTTGCTCGAGAAAGCCTCGCACTTCGTCTTCGGTGAAGTTGGCGGGCACGGGCAGCGGAAAGGTGATGACCAGGCGGGGGTCGCCCGCGGCCTGCGCCTGCTCGGCCACCGCGCGGTGGATGGAGTCGGGCGAGTCGCGCCGCACCCGCTTGCCGCAGCAGCGGCAGAACAGCGTGGCGCCGCGCGCGTAAAGCAGCTTCAGGTGGTCGTTCAGCTCGGTCATCGTGCCGACCGTGCTGCGCGAACTGCGCACGGGATTGGTCTGGTCGATGGCGATGGCGGGCAGGATGCCCTCGATGCGGTCGACCTGCGGCTTGTCCATGCGGTCCAGGAACTGGCGCGCATAGGGCGAGAAGGTTTCCACGTAGCGGCGCTGGCCTTCGGCGTACAGCGTGTCGAAGGCCAGCGAACTCTTGCCCGACCCCGAGACGCCGGTGACGACGACCAGTTCGCCGGTGGCGATGGTCACGTCCAGGTTCTTCAGGTTGTTCTGGCGGGCGCCAACAATGCGGATTTCGGAGCTCATGGGGTGATCGTAGCCTGTGTCCGGCGGGGCGCCGGCGATGAGGGGCGGGCAGGGGAGGGGCACTTGGATATCTGTATATATGAACAGTATCTCAGATTCACATGGTCTTACGCCATAGCTGGGGACGGACGCGCATAATCAAAGCAGAAACGAGGCCGGCACGCCGTGTTAGGGCGTGCCGGGCGCTGCGTCCACCGGGACGCTCCCCCGAGAAAGAGGTGCCATGACCGATCCTGATTCCCTGCGTGCCCGCCTGCTGGCCGCGCGCGTCGTGCCGGTGCTGCGCTATACCGATCCCGCACTGGCCGCCTACGCCGTCGAGGTGGCCGTCGCCGCCGGTTGCGATGCCCTGGAACTGACCTGCACCATCCCCGGCGTGGCGGACCTGGTGCGGGTACTGCGCGAGAAACATGGCAACGCATTGTTGCTGGGGGTGGGCACGGTGCTGCACGAAGACCAGGCGCGCGACGCCCTAGTGGCCGGCGCCGACTTCCTGGTGTCGCCGGGCCTTGCGCCCGGCCTGGTCGAGTCGGCCCATGCCGCCGGCGCCTTGTGCCTGCTGGGCGCCTTCACGCCGACCGAAGTGCTGGCCGCGCGCGACGCGGGCGCCGATCTGGTGAAGATATTTCCCGCCGAGACGGGCGGCCCCGGCCACGTGGCGGCGCTGGCATCCGTGTTTCCCGGCATCGCCTTCTGCCCCACGGGCGGCATCACGCGGCAGAACATGGGCGCGTATTTCGCGGCGGGCGCGGCGCTGGTGGGCATGGGCGGCAACCTGTACGACAAGGCCGCGTTCGCGGCGCGCGACACCGCCGCGCTGGTCAGGCAGGTCGGGCAGATCCGGGAAGAGGCGATGCATCATGGCTGAGTTCGACGTCGTGGGATTGGGGGAGGCCCTGGTCGAGTTCAACCAGACGCGGCCCGGGCAGCCCGAGTATCGGCAGGGTTTCGGCGGCGATACCTCCAATGCGGTGATCGCCGCGGCCCGCCAGGGCGCGCGCTGCGCCTACCTGACCCGCGTGGGCGACGACGCCTTCGGACAGCAATTGCTGGACCTGTGGAAGGCCGAAGGGGTGGACACCTGCGGCGTGCAGCGCGATGCCGATGCCCATACCGGCGTGTACTTCGTGCAGCATGGCCCCGACGGGCATGCCTTCAGCTATCTGCGGCGCGACTCCGCCGCCGCGCGCATGCGGCCCGGACACCTCGCCGCAGGCTTGGTCGAGCGTGCCCGTTTTTTGCACGTTTCCGGCATCAGCCTGGGCATCAGCGACAGCGCCTGCGACACCGTGTTCGCCGCCATCGCGCGGGCGCGCGCGGCAGGCGTGCAGGTCAGCCTGGATTCCAATCTGCGCCTGGGCCTGTGGCCGCTGGACCGGGCGCGGGCCATCCTGCGCGAGGCGCTGCGGCATGCCGACCTGTTCCTGCCCAGCATGGGCGACCTGCGGCATTTCACGGGGCATGAAGATCCGGGCCGCACGCTGGACTGGATCCGCGAGGCCGGCGCGCCCGGCGCCGTGGTGCTGAAGCTGGGCAAGGATGGGGCGATGCTGGACGAGGGTGGCCAGCGCACGGCCGTCGCCAGCCAGCGCGTGCAGGCCGTCGATGCAACGGGCGCGGGGGATTGCTTTGCGGGCAACCTCCTGGCGCGGCGCTGCGATGGCGATGCCTGGATCGATGCGGTGCGCTATGCGAATGCGGCGGCGGCGTTGTCGACGCTGGGCTATGGCGCGGTCGATCCCCTGCCGCACCCCGGGCAGGTGCGGCAACTTCTGCAGCAGGGTTGATCCCGTCTTCGCTGGGCCGCCAGGGCGTTGCGCCGTTTTAACGTCCCCGTTTTCCATGGAGAGGGCTATTTGCCAGATCGCCGACTCCAAGGCTAGAATCCCGAGTTATCCTTGATTTCGCCGTCCGCCTTTTCGGCCTGATCCGAGCAGACCCGAAACAAACCGAATAGAACCTCTACCGGAGAATAGTCATGGCCGAACGTAAACGCGTCCGTCGTAACACCCTGGAACGCCGCTGCCTGGGCAAGGCCTTCAAGCGCCTGTTCGTCAAGTCGCCCAAGGGCGTGTTCAAGATGCTGGAGAAGGTCAAGCGCGTGTAATACACGTGTACTGCGGGCGCCGTGCACGGCAGCAACGCCCTCTGACCTTTATCGTCCCCCGGGACGAGTCGCAAAACCCCTCGTCAGAGGGGTTTTTTGTTTCTGGGCGACGCAAAGGGCGGCTCGATCCCGGACCCGGGCATGCGGTCAGGCCCGACCGGTGCCCGTCGTCGTTGCGCGGCGCGGCCGGCGCGCTACACAGTCATGCACTTTGATGGCAGGATGACGCTGATCCGGCATTTCAGGAAGGAAGCGTGATGCGACAGGTCGGCCTGATTCTCGAAGATGGTTTTCAACTCATGGGGCTGGCCGCGCTGGCGGCCTTCGAATTCGCCAATGCGGAATTGGGCGCCGATGGCTACCGCCTGACGGTGCTGTCAGAGCGCGGCGGCACCGTGCGGTCTTCGATGAACGCCGGCATCGAAACCCTGCCGCTCGGGGTCATGCCCGACACGCTCATGGTGGCAGGCGAACTGTTGCCCCAGGATGTGTCGCCAGGCCTCGGCGATTACGTCGCCCGCGCGGGCAGCGAAGCACGGCGGGTGGCGGGCGTATGCACAGGCGCATTCGTCCTGGCCCAGGCCGGCCTGCTGGACGGGCGCCTGGCCACCACGCACTGGGCGCACGCCCGCACGCTGCAGATGCGTTTTCCCAGAGTGCGCGTGGACGAGGACCGCATCTTCGTGCGCGACGGCAACATCTGGACCTCGGCCGGGATGTCCTCGGCCATCGACCTGACGCTGGCCCTGTTGGAAGAGGATCATGGCCCGGCGCTGGCCCGCGCGATTGCTCGCAAACTGGTCGTTTACCACCGCCGGCCCGGCGGCCAATCCCAGTTTTCGGCGATGCTGGAAATGGAGCCGCGCTCGGACCGGGTCAGGAGCGCCCTGGCCTACGCGCGCGAGAACCTGCGCAACCCGCTTTCGGTCGAGGAACTGGCCGAGGCCGCCAGCCTGTCGCCGCGTCAATTCAGCCGGTTGTTTCGGCAAGAGACAGGACAGTCCCCAGCCAAGGCCGTGGAGATGCTGCGCCTGGAGGTCGCCCGCTTCATGCTGGAGGACGGCAGCCATCCGCTGGACGTTGTGGCGCGCGATTCCGGATTCGCCGACCGGGATCGCATGCGCAGAGCTTTCTTGCGCAGCTACGGGCAACCACCCGCGAGCCTCAAGCGCCACTTGAAACTGATGGAGGGCAGTGAAGCCGCATCACCCGACAGGGTGCCGGTGCGCCATTCAGACCTTGACGCTCAGGCATGACGGGGGCCATCGCCGCCTCCTGCCCTGCGCGGGTCGGGCCCCCGGCAACTGGACATCTCGGCACCCTTCGCCAGCCCGGCCGCCAGCCGGGCTTTTTGTTGAGTGCCATCCCAGTGCATGTCTGTTATTGCCGTTTATATGTCATTTAAGACTTTCGGTTGTGCGTGCATAGTTCGTCCATCGACAAAGCGCCAGGGTGGCGCAATCAAAGGAAGACAACCATGCAGATGACCGGCAACACCATTTTCATCACGGGCGGCACCTCCGGCATCGGCCGCGCGCTGGCCGAACAGTTCCATGCGCTGGGCAACAAGGTGATCATCGCCGGACGCCGGCAGGCCTTGCTGGACGAGGTCGCGGCCGCCCACCCGGGCATCGAAGGCGTGGCACTGGACATCTCGGATGCGGCCGACATTGACCGCGTCGCCGCACAACTGATTCGCGACTACCCGGCCCTGAACGTGCTGGTCAACAACGCCGGCATCATGCCATTCGACGATCCATCGGGCCGGATCGACGATGCCGTCTCGCGCCGCATCCTCGACACCAACCTGCTCGGCCCCATCCGCTTGACCTCGGCGCTGGTGGAGCACCTCAAGGCGCAGCCGCGCGCGACCATCATTCACAACACCTCCGTGCTGGCTTACGTGCCGATTGCCACCAACGCGGTCTATTCGGCGTCGAAGGCGGCGCTGCACTCTTACGCGCTGTCGCAGCGCTTCATGCTCAAAGGCACGAGCGTATCGGTGCAGGAAATCGCACCGCCCTGGGTCGATACCGATCTCATCAAGAAGAGCGGCGATCCACGTGCCATGCCGCTGGATGCCTTCATCGCCGAGACGATGCAGGGTTTGGCCACCGATGCGCCGGAGGTCTTCGTCGAGGCGATCCGCGTCCTGCGCGACAACCCCGGCCTGGGCGAGCACGCATTGGTCGATGGCTTCAACGCCGAGATCGCCGCTCACCCCATCCCGGTCTGACGCCGCCCGTGCGAGCCCGAGGGTCCGCAGCCGGTCATGGCCCGGGATGTCGCCCTGCCGGTCCCGACAGTGGCTTTGCTGGTCGCCGGCGCAAGCCCCGCGCTGCGAAAACGGGTCCATTCGGATGCGGCGACCGGCCTGGGCGATGGAACCCCTCTGATTTCCAACCCCTTCGCGACGTGCCGGCTGCGCCTGCGAAGACCTTCCGAAGGAGTAGCCGATATGACTTCCCGTATCCAGACCCCCGCCGCGGCTGACGCCCAAGGCAACACCGCCGACGTCTTCGCCGCGATCCGCAAGGCCGTCGGCATGGTCCCGAATGCCTATGCGGCCATCGGTGCCTTGAACACGCCCGCGCTGCAGGCCATGCTTTCCGCCGACACGGTGCTGTCCGGTGGAACGCTGTCCGCGCAGGAGCGCGAAACCGTCAAACTGGTGGCCAGCGCCATCGCCGGGTGCGACTACTGTGTGGCGGCGCATAGTCTGGCCGCCAAGGCGTCCGGAATCCCGGTCGACACCGTGCGCGCGATCAGGGGCCTGGAACCCACCGGTGACGCGCGCCGCGATGCATTGGTCCGGTTCGTCCGTGTGCTGCAGGACAGCCGGGGAACCCTCTCGCCCGAGGCGTTCGAGGCATTCCGGGCAGCGGGATTCGAGGACGCGGCCGTGGTCGATGTTGCATTGGCCATCGCGATCATTACGTTCACGAACGTATTCAATCGTGCCAACGACACGGCGGTGGACTTCCCGGCGCTGAAGTAAGGGCCGCGGCTCGTGGCCCGGGCGGCGGCAGGACGAAAGAGCGGTGGTTTTTTACCAGGGTATATTTGAGTATTTGATTATATATGGGTAAAATTAAGGCTCTACTGTCCAGGAGTCTTCCATGCCCGATCCACTTGCCAAACCCGTCACCGCCTTCGATGGCCACCGCCTGCTGTGCGCCGGCGAACTGGTCGAGGTCGCCCTGGCCGTGAAGACCGCGACGGACGCCCGGCCGGCCAGCCCCGTCCTGGTGTTCGACGATGCCACGGGCCGCGTCATCGACCTGGACCTGCGCGGCACCAAGGCCGACGTGGTGAAGCGGCTGTCGCAACCGGTCGAACTGCCGCGTGGCCGTTACGCCCCCAGGGAAGAGGAGGCCGAAGGCGCGCCGCACGACGGCGCCCAGCCCGCGCCGCGTGGCCGTGGGCGTCCCAGGCTGGGCGTGGTGTCGCGCGAGGTGACCTTGCTGCCGCGCCAATGGGAATGGCTGTCCGCGCAACCCGGCGGGGCGTCGGCCGTCCTGCGCCGCCTGGTCGATGGCGCGCGCCGCAGCGGCACCGCGCAGCAACGCCAGCAGCGCCGCGCCGCGCAGGAGGCGGCGTACCACGTCATGCTGGCCGTCGGCGGCAATCTGCCGGGCTATGAAGAGGCGACGCGTGCGCTGTTCGCGGATGACCGCGAGGGCCTGGAAGCGCGCATCGCGCAGTGGCCCGAGGACGTACGCGCCTACGTACTGCGCCTGGCGTTCGCGCCCGCCGCGCCGGTGTCTGCCTGAATGCGCCAGGAGACCGGCTTGGACACGCTTCGCCATCTCGACCCGACCCAACGCGCCGGCTGGCAATTCATGCAGCGCGGCATCGAGGGGCCGGTCATCATGCTGAATCTGCTGCGCTTGCGGGTGCAGGCCGACTATTCGGCCCATCCGGAACTGGCGCCGGCCCAGCCCGTCAGCGGGGCCGAAGCCTTCGACCGCTACATCCGCCACACCCTGCCGTTCCTGCGCGAAAGCGGCGGCGACCTGACGCTGCTGGCCACCGGCGGCCCCTGGCTGATCGGCCCCGAGGACGAACGCTGGGACCTGGCCATGCTGGTGCGGCAGGCCAGCGTGGCCTCGTTCCTGGCCTTCGCCGGCCACCGCGAATACCTGGCCGGCATCGGCCATCGCACCGCCGCGCTGGAGGATTCGCGCCTGCTGCCGCTGGCGGAACTGCCGCGGCTGCCTTGAGCGCGCGCAGGGTCAGGCCGCGGCCAGGTTCTCTTGCGCCGGCCTGAGCATCGGCATGATGAACTCCATGAACGCGCGCGTCTTGGCCGGCAGCAGGTTCGATGGAAACAGCGCATAGACCGAGATCGGATCGACCGTCCAGTCGGGCAGCACGCGGTGCAGCGAGTTGCGCTGGATCACCGGGTCCAGCGCCGGACAGTAGGGCAGGCGCGTGATGCCCATGCCCAGTCCGGCCAGCGTGCCCATCACGCTGATGTTGTTGCCCGCCACGTGGCCGTCCACGTGCACCCGCATGCTGCTGACGCCGTTGTGCAGGTTCCAGTGCGAATAGGCCTCGTCGATGGCCGTGCGCAGGCACTGGTGCTGCGCCAGGTCGGCGGGCGAGCGCGGTTCGCCGTGGCGTTCCAGGTACTCGGTGGAAGCGTACAGGTAGCTGTCCAGCGTCTGCACTTCCTGCACGACCGCGTTCACGTCCGCGCCGGCATCGACCTGGTCGCGGCCGAAGCGCAGGATCACGTCGTAGGGAGTGCCGTGCGAGTCGGAGCTGGAGCGCATGCTCAGGTCGAACTCGCAGTCCAGGTCGGGATACTGGTCGGTGAAGCCGCGCAGCGCCTCGGGCAGCAGCCAGATGGCCAGGCTGTACGGCATGGAGATGCTAAGCCGCCCCTTGGGCCGGTCGGACAGGGCCAGCAACTGCTCATGCGCCAGCCGGGCTTCGTCGATCAACCCCTGGCAGCGCTGCAGATACACCGAACCCGCGTCGGTCAGTTCCAGGCGGCGCGTATTGCGGTTGATCAGCCGCATGCCGATGGCCTGTTCCAACTGGTTGATGCGCCGTGACAGGGTCGACGTGGGCATGTCCAGCGCACGGGCAGCCAGGCTGAAACTCTTGCGCCGCGCCACTTCGACGAACAGGGCAATGTCGTTCAACTGCACGTTGTGCGCTTCCTGCTCGGGGGCGCTGGCTAGCGGTGTCATATTCGATTGCAAAATCCGGAAGTTCCGATACTTGCGCGGCGCGCGTATCCCATAAACTGAAGTTCTCTACCGCCCGACCGCCTGCTTACCCACATGGCTTGCGCATGACGGATCACCCCTGTTCCATCTCGGTGGTCACTCCCACCTACAACCGCGCGGATACGTTGCCGCGCGTCTTCGCGTCATTGAATCGGCAGACGTACCGCGATTTCGAGTGGGTGATCGTGGACGACGGCTCCACGGACGGCACGCACCCGATCGTGCAGGCCTGGCAGGCCCGGGCGGATTTTCGCATACGGTACGTCTGGCAGCGCAATCAGCACAAGAAGGCCGCCATCAATCGTGGCGTGCGCGAGGCGCACGGGCAGTGGCTGGTGGCGCTGGACAGCGACGATGAAATGCCGCCCGACGCCCTGCAGATATTCCGGGACGAATGGGAGGCCATCCCGCCCGGCCAGCGCGAGCGCTACGTCTCCGTCACGGGCCTGTGCGCCCGCCCGGACGGCGCCATCGTCGGCGACCGATACCCGGACAGCCTGCACGACGGCACCGCGCTGGACATGTACTTCCAGCACAAGGTGCGCGGCGAGAAATTCAGCTGCATGCGCACCGACGTGCTGCGCCGTTTTCCGTACCCCGAGGACGTGGCCGGTTTCGTGCCGGAAAGCCTGGTCTGGTGGGCGGTGGCGCGCGCCGGCTACCGGCAGCGCTTCATCAACCGGGTGGTGCGCATCTATCACGATTCGGCCGAGAGCCTGACGCGCGGCGGCGTGTCCGGCAGCAACGTGCAGGGCCTGTACCTGCTGGCCTGGGACACCTTGCAGCACCACATGGCGATGTTCCGCCGCCGGCCCAAGGTGTTCCTGATGGCGGCGGCGCGGTATACGCGATTCCGCCTGTACCTCGAGCGCTCCGGCTTGCCCAGCGCGGTCAGCAAATACCGCCTGACCAATCCCTCGGCGCTGGCCCTGGTGTGGCTGCTATGGCCGATGGGGTACGCGTTGTACAGACGCGACGTGCGGCGGCAGTAGGCCGGCGGTTACGCGCAAGGCCGGGCGTCGCCGGCGATGGGGCAACCGCGCCATTGCTGCATGCACGGCGCCTGGCGCGGCCGCGGGGCGCTGGCTCGTCACCCTGGCGGGCGCACGTGCGAGGTCAGCAGCGGATACGGATTGATCGCGCCGCCCGTCTGGTAGATGCCGTAATGCAGGTGCGGCGGCGTGCCGCGCGCATTGCCGGTATTGCCCACGTAGCCCACGGTGTCTCCCGCCGCGAGCAGGTCGCCGCGCGCGATGTCGGCATAGTCGTCCAGGTGCGCGTAATAGTGCATCTGCCGCCCCGGCCCCACGACCCACACCACCTTGCCGCCCAGGTTGTTGGTGCCGACCCGCGTGACCACGCCCTCGGTGCTGCTGACGACGGGCGTGCCGCGCTTGGCGAAGATGTCGATGCCCTGGTGCGTGCGGCCGTGGCTGCGCGCGGCGCCCCAGGTGTCGGCCAGTTGGCGCGGCGAGACGCCGGCCACGGGTACGGGCAAGGAAACGGGAATGGGTTTCAGGGCCAGCCGCATCACGTGCCAGGGCGCGCGCCAGGCCGGCGGGATGCGGGGCCAGCTCCACCAGCCAGCGGCGCCGAGCAGGGCCAGCACGACCAGCCAGGTCAGCAGTCCGCGCAGGCGGCTGCCGAAGGTGCGGGGTGGAACGGGAGGGGCGGCATCGGTCATGGTCGGGGTCCTGTCCGTCTGCAAGCAGGTTGGACCCCGGCAGGGCGGGCGGGTTCCCGCCTCGCGGTCAGTCGCGCGGAGCGGGCGGCAGGTGGTCGCGCATGTCCGCGTCGTCGTCACCGTCCTCGTCGTCGTAGTCTTCTTCGTCCTCCAGCGCTGCTTCCTGGAGCGAGAACGGCAGCACGTCGACCAGCTCGTCGGACCAGGCGGCTTCCTCGCCATCCTGGTCGATCTTGACGAAGCGTTCGCCCTCGTTGGTCGAGATCTGGATGGCCCACAGGAACAGGCAGTCGTAGGGTTCGACGCTTTCCGGCAGGCCGCCGCGCTGGCCCAGCAGGCGCGTACCCGCGCCACCCAGCTGCACGTGCAACGGCTGCTCTTTTTCGTCGTCGTCCTCGGCCAGCGTCATGCCGAAGCTGACCCATTCGAGGCCGGCTTCGTCAGTGCCCACTTCGGCCAGCACGGGCTGGCCCAGGTAGGCGCTCATGGCGTCGGCTGTCTTGGACAGCATGTCGATTTCGGGTTGGCTGAAGCGGGCGACGGAGGCGGGCGGCGTGGCGGAGGCGGACATGGCGGCGGCCTGAGGAAGAATCGGAGAGACCGCTATTGTCTCCCGATCCGGATACGGCTGCATGACGCCATCTCCGATACTGCCCGCCCGCGGCGGCGGCGCAACGGCGAAGGGCCTACAATCGGGGCTTCTGCAACCCGCATCCCCCTTTCACGCATCCATGGCCCAATACGTCTACACCATGAATCGCGTCGGCAAGATCGTGCCGCCCAAGCGTCAGATCCTGCGCGACATCTCGCTATCCTTCTTCCCCGGCGCCAAGATCGGCGTGCTGGGCCTGAACGGCTCGGGCAAGTCCACGCTGCTCAAGATCATGGCGGGCGTCGACAAGGAGATCGAGGGCGAAGCCATTCCCATGCCCGGCCTGAACATCGGTTACCTGCCGCAAGAGCCGCAGCTGAACCCCGAGCACACCGTGCGCCAGGCCGTCGAGGAAGGCCTGGGCGCCGCCATGGCCGCCAAGAAGCGCCTGGACGAGGTCTACGCGGCCTATGCCGAGCCGGATGCCGATTTCGACGCGCTGGCCGCCGAACAGGCCGAGCTCGAAGCCATCATCGCCGCCGCCGCCTCCAGCGGCGCCGACGACATCGAACACCAGATGGAAATCGCCGCCGACGCGTTGCGCCTGCCGCCCTGGGACGCCAACGTGGGCAAGCTGTCCGGCGGCGAAAAGCGCCGCGTGGCGCTGTGCCGCCTGCTGCTGTCCAAGCCCGACATGCTGCTGCTGGACGAACCCACCAACCACCTGGACGCCGAGTCGGTCGAGTGGCTGGAGCAGTTCCTGCACAAGTTCCCGGGCACCGTGGTCGGCGTCACCCATGATCGCTACTTCCTGGACAACGCCGCCGAATGGATCCTCGAACTGGACCGCGGCCACGGCATCCCCTGGAAGGGCAACTACAGCACCTGGCTCGAACAGAAGGATGCCCGCCTGAAGCAGGAAGAGGCTTCCGAGTCCGCCCGCCAGAAGACCATCAAGAAAGAACTCGAATGGGTGCGCCAGAACCCGAAGGGCCGCCAGGCCAAGGCCAAGGCCCGCCTGGCCCGCTTCGAGGAACTGTCGTCCTACGAATACCAGAAGCGCAACGAAACCCAGGAAATCTTCATTCCGGTGGGCGAGCGCCTGGGCAACGAGGTCATCGAGTTCAACAACGTCAGCAAGGCCTACGGCGACCGCCTGCTGATCGACAACCTCAGCTTCAAGGTCCCGCCGGGCGCCATCGTCGGCATCATCGGCCCCAACGGCGCCGGCAAGTCCACCCTGTTCCGCATGATCGCCGGCCGCGAGCAGCCCGATTCGGGCGAAGTGGTCATCGGCCAGACCGTCAAGCTGGCCTACGTCGACCAGTCGCGCGACGCGCTGGAAGACAAGAAGACCGTGTTCGACGCCGTGTCCGACGGCGCCGACATGCTCACCATCGGCAAGTTCGAGATGTCGTCGCGCGCCTACCTGGGCCGCTTCAACTTCAAGGGCGGCGACCAGAACAAGGTGGTCGGCCAGTTGTCCGGCGGTGAACGCGGCCGCCTGCACATGGCCAAGACCCTGATCGCCGGCGGCAACGTGCTGCTGCTGGACGAACCGTCCAACGACCTCGACGTGGAAACCCTGCGCGCGCTGGAAGATGCGCTGCTGGAGTACCCCGGCAGCGTCATGGTCATCAGCCACGATCGCTGGTTCCTGGACCGTATCGCCACGCACATCCTGGCCTTCGAGGGCGATTCGCAGGTGGTGTTCTTCGACGGCAACTATCAAGAGTACGAAGCCGACAAGAAGGCGCGCCTGGGCGAAGAGGGCGCCAAGCCCCGCCGCCTGCGCTACAAGGCGCTGAAATAAGCCTGCTTGCACTGCGCGGATCGCGTCTGGCGGTCCGTTTCACGATGGTCACGGGCCGCTCACGCGGCCCGTGCCACACTGGAAGCCTCGCCATGCCCGCCATTTCGCTGAAAGCCTCCGATTGCACCCTGCTGGTCATCGACATGCAGGCCAGGCTGCTGCCCGCCATCCACGATGGCGAGGCCGTGCTGGCGGCCACGCTGAAGCTGGCCCGCGCCGCGCGCCTGCTCGACATTCCCGTGGTGGGCACCGAGCAGCAGCCCGGCAAGCTGGGCGCCACCGTGCCCGAATTGGCGGGAGCGTTGCAGGCGGTCCTGGCCAAGACGCATTTTTCGGCGGCGCGCGAGCCAGGCTTCGAAGCCTGGTTGCCGCCGGGGCGGCGCACGGTGCTGGTGGCCGGCGTCGAGGCCCACGTGTGCGTGCTGCAAACCCTGCTGGACCTGCGCCAGCGCGGCTGGCAGGTCGCGTTGGTGTCCGATGCCGTGGGCTCGCGCAGGCCGTCCGACCACCATGCTGCTTCGCGGCGAGCCCGCGCGGGCGGCGCCGACATCGTCAGCGCCGAGATGGCCATTTTCGAGTGGATGGAGACCTGCGAGCACCCCCGCTTCCGCGAGGTGTTACGACTGGTCAAATAAGATGCACCCTCGGGGGAAGCGGCAGGCAGATGTCAAACGATTGACACAAATCCTGGGCAACCCTCACACCTGCCGGGCGTCCATTCTGCGAACCTGAAGGCTCCGGAAAAGAGCGCGCACCGTTCCGGTTGTCCCGGTTGCGTTGCGGGCTCACCGTACGAGAATCAGGAGTCTCGCCATGAAAATCCAGACACTAACCAAGGTTTGTGCCGCTGCCGCGCTCATCGCCACGATGGCCGGCTGCTCCACCTGGGACGGCATGAGCCACCGCCAGAAGGGCGCGGTGGGCGGTGCGGCCCTGGGCGGCGTAGCGGGCGCGGTCATCACCAATGGCGGCGTGCTGGGCACGGTGGGCGGCGCGGCCCTGGGCGGCATCATCGGCGACCAGGTCAGCAAGTAACTCCCGCGTGCCCGCGCACCTTGCGCTATCCGAAAGGCCCGGCGGGGGATCGCCGGGCCTTCGTCATTCCGGCAGGCCCGAAACGGGCGGGGAAGGCGTGGTCGGGCCATTGCCGCGGACCACGATATGAAGAGCGCCCGGACGTGCCGGGCGCATTTTTCAACGGAACCGGGCGGCCCTCAGGCGTCCGGCTGCGGAATCTCGATCTTCACCTCCAGCACTTCCAGGGTGTCCTGGCGTTCGAGGTTGACCTTGATGTCTTCGGGATTGATCCGCACGTACTTGGAGATGACGGCGACCAGCTCCTGCTGCAACTGCGGCAGGTAGTCGGGCGAGTCGCCACGCCCCGAGCGTTCATGCGCGAGGATGATTTGCAGGCGCTCTTTGGCCACCGCGGCCGTCTTCTTCTTTTCGCCGAGCAGGAACGACAAGAACGACATCGTTTACTTCCCTCCGAAAAGCCGCTTGAGGAAACCGGGCTTGGTGTAGTCGACGAAGCGCAGGGAGCGTTCTTCGCCCAGGTAGCGGGCGACCACGTCCTTGTAGGCCTCGGACACGTCCGTGTCCTTCAGGTGGATGGCGGGCAGGCCCTGGTTGGAGGCTTGCAGCACCGCTTCGGATTCGGGGACGACGCCGATCAGCTTGATGCGCAGGATGTCCTCGATGTCGGTCAGCGACAGCATTTCGCCGTCGTTGACGCGCTTGGGGTTGTAGCGCGTCAGCAGCAGGTATTCCTTGACCGGATCCTCGCCCTCGATGGCGCGGCGCGACTTGGCGGCCAGGATGCCCAGGATGCGGTCGGAGTCGCGCACGGATGAGACTTCGGGATTGGTGACCACCAGCGCATCGTCGGCGTAGTAGGCCGCCAGCAGCGCGCCCGTTTCGATACCGGCCGGCGAATCGCAGATGATGTAGTCGAAGCCCATGGCCTTGAGCTCTTCGATCACCTTGCCCACGCCTTCCTGCGTCAGGGCGTCCTTGTCGCGCGTTTGCGAGGCGGGCAGCACGAACAGGTTCTCGAGCTGCTTGTCCTTGATCAGCGCCTGCTTCAGGGTGGCTTCACCCTGGATGACGTTGACGAAGTCGTATACGACGCGCCGTTCGCAACCCATGATCAGGTCGAGATTGCGCAGGCCGACGTCGAAGTCGATGACTGCCGTCTTGTGCCCCCGCATCGCCAATCCGGACGAGAAGCTCGCGCTGGTGGTCGTCTTGCCCACGCCGCCCTTGCCGGAAGTCACCACAACGATACGTGTCATGACTGTGAAACCCTTATCAAATAAACCGCGTTATCGTAAAGCAAAAAGCCCGTGTAAGGCTTATTGCAAGATGTATGGCGAACGCCTGTCCGCCAGTGTGTTTGCACTCAGCTTTTCAGTGCCTCGACCCGCAGCGCTTCGCCGTCCAGCCAGACCAGCGCGGGCTGATTGTGCAGCTTTGCATCGAGCTTGGCTTCCACCACCCGATACACGCCCGCCACGGCCAGCAGTTCGGCATCGAGCTGCGTGGTGAAGATGCGTGCATTGGTGTCGCCGCGCGCGCCGGCCATGGCCTTGCCGCGCAGCGGACCGTAGACGTGCACGTTGCCGTCGGCAATGACTTCCGCGCCCTGGCTGACCATGCCGATCACCACCAGGTCGGTCTGGCGCGCATACACGCGCTGGCCCGAACGCAGCGGCCGGTTGATCACCATGGCCGAGGACGACGGGGGCGGCGTGGGCGCGGCAGCGGCGGCGGGATCGGGTTGGGGTTCCGGTCTGGGGTCGGGCCTGGCCGCGGCGGGCACAGGCGCGGCGGGGGCCGGCGCGGCAGAGGGGGCCGATGGCGCGGCCGGCACGGGCACTTCGGCGAATTCGGCGGCGCGCACGGCGGCGGCCGCATCGGCCGGCATCGTCGGGCGCGCGTTGGCCGTGGACAGGTCCACCGGCGTCAGGCCGGCTTCGCGCGCGGCGGCCAGGTTGGCGCCCTCGGCGACCACGCCGATGGGCGGCAGGTTGTGCTCGCGCAGGGCCTGCAGCAGGCGTGGCCAGTCGATGGTTTCCTCCACACGGCTGGCGTCGATGACGACCGGCTCGTGTTCGAAGAAGCTGCCCGCGTCGGCCATGCGCTGCGCGAGCGCATCGGCCAGCCGGCCGGTGTCCGCGCTTTGCAGCACCACCCGCACGGCATACAGCGTGGCGCTCTTGAAATCCAGGGCGAGCGATTCGGTGTTCATGGCGATGCTCAGGCGGCCCAGGAGTCGCGCAGCGTGACCACGCGGTTCAGCACGGGGGCCTCGGCGGTGGACTCGACGCGGTCGGCGGTGAAGTAACCCAGGCGTTCGAACTGCCAGGTGGCGCCGGGTTCGGCGATGGTGCCCGGCTCGAGCCAGGCCCGCACCGTCTGCTTCGAGTTCGGGTTCAGGCAGGTCAGGAAGTCTTTCTCGCCGGCGTCGGGATGCGGATCGGCGAACAGGCGGTCGTACAGATGCACCTGCGCCGGCACGGCATGCGCCGCGCTGATCCAGGTGATGGTGCCCTTGACCTTGACGCTGTCGGCGCCCGGCGTGCCGCTGCGGGTCTCGGGCAGGTATTCGGCGTGCACCTCGATGACGTTGCCGGCCTCGTCCTTGCGCAAGCCCGTGCATTGGACGACGTAGCCGTACTTCAGGCGCACCTGGTTGCCCGGGAACAGGCGGAAGTACTTCTTGGGCGGCTCTTCGCGGAAGTCGTCGCGCTCGATCCACAGTTCGCGCGAAAACGGGAATTCGCGGTGGCCGGCCGCGGGGTCGTGCGGGTTGCGGGGGGCGGTGCAGATGTCCGCCTGCCCCTCGGGGTAGTTGGTGATGATCAGCTTGAGCGGATCCAGCACCGCGACGGCGCGCGGCGCGATCGGATCGAGGTCGTCGCGCGCGGCCTGCTCCAGCAGGCTGTAGTCGATGCGCGAATCGGACTTGGACACGGCGGTGCGGTCGCAGAACAGGCGGATGGCGGCCGGCGTGTAGCCCCGGCGGCGCAGGCCGAACAGCGTGGGCAGGCGCGGGTCGTCCCAGCCCGCCACGTGGCCTTCGCGCACCAGTTGCAGCAGCTTGCGCTTGCTGGTGACGATGTAAGTGAGGTTCAGGCGCGCGAATTCGTACTGGTGCGGCAGCGGCGCGGCCAGCTTGCCCAGCTCGGCCAGACGGGCCAGGATCCAGTCGTAGAACGGGCGCTGGTCTTCGAACTCCAGCGTGCAGATGCTGTGCGTGATGCCTTCCAGCGCGTCCTCGACCGGGTGGGCCCAGCTGTACATCGGATAGATGCACCAGGCGTCGCCCGTGCGGTGGTGCGTGGCGTGACGCACGCGGTACATGACCGGATCGCGCAGGTTGATGTTGGGCGAGGCCATGTCGATGCGGGCGCGCAGCACCAGGCTGCCGTCGGGATGCTTGCCGTCGCGCATCTCGCGCAACAGCGTCAGCGACTCGGCCGCGGGTCGGTCGCGCCAGGGCGAATCGGTGCCGGGTTCGGTCAGCGTGCCGCGGTTGGCGCGGATCTGATCGGCGTTCTGTTCGTCGACGTAGGCGTGGCCGGCCTCGATCAGCGCCTCGGCGAACTCGTACATGTAGCCGAAGTAGTCGCTGGCGAAGTACTTGTTGTCGTTGCCGTCGGCGCGCCAGTCGAAGCCCAGCCATTGCACGGCCTCGGCGATGGCATCGACGTACTCCTGCTCTTCCTTCTCGGGATTGGTGTCGTCGAAGCGCAGGTGGCAGACGCCGCCGTACTCGCGCGCCATGCCGAAGTTGACGCAGATGCTCTTGGCGTGGCCGATGTGCAGGTAGCCGTTGGGCTCCGGCGGGAACCGGGTGCGGATGCGCGCCGGATCGGGATCGCCCTGCCGCTGCACGGCCGCCGGCCCGGGCCGGCCGGCCCAGCGCTTGCCCTGGAAGCGGCCCGACTCCAGGTCGTCTTCGATGATGTTGCGCAGGTAATTGCTGGCGGCAGGCGGCGTCGGTGCGGTGGTCATTCTGGACAGAATCGAAATGGCAGCGGTAAAGCGTCAATTTTGCCACGTTCGCGGCGGTGGCCCACGCAGTACGCCACGCTGGTCCGGTTTTTCACCGCCGGCACGTCAGACACGGCTCCCAACCGACTACACTACCGGCCATCATGGAAATCCCCTCGCTTTTGCTGGCCCGCGCGCAGTTCCTGGTCAGCTTCAGTTTCCTTGCGCTGTTCATGGCCGTGGCGCTCGCGCTGGCCTGGTTGCTGCTTTTCTTCAAGATCCGCGCGCGCGTCACCGGGCAGGCCGGCTGGACGGCCGCCTACCGCTTCTGGGTCCGCATCTTTGCCCTCAGTTTCGTGCTGGCCCTGGGAGCGGCGCTGCCGGTGCTGGTGCAGATGGGCAGCCTGTGGGGCGGCGTGATGGACCGGATCGGCAACGTGGCCGGTCCGCTGGTGGGCTACGGCGTGCTGTCCGTCTTCGTGCTCAAGTCCTGTTTCCTGGGCGTCATGCTGTTCGGGCAGCGCCGCGTGTCCGACGCGGCCCACACCCTGGCGGTATTCATGGTGGCCATCGGCCAACTGGTGGCCGTGGGCTGGCTGGTGGCCCTGCATTCCTGGATGCAGACGCCCGATGGCGCCGCGCTCATCGAGGGGCGCTATCAGGTCTACGACTGGCCTGCCGTCGTGTTCAACCCCTCGTTCGGCTGGAGCATGGCCCTGACCGTGCTGGGCGCCCTGCTCGCCGCCGCATTTCTCATCATGGGCGTGATCGCGCTGCAGACGCTGCGCCGTCCGCCCGGTGACGGCGAACGCAACGCGTTCAAGGCCGCGGCGGTGGTCGCCGCCTTCGCCGCCCTGCTGCAGGCGCCGGCCGCGCTGGGCCTGGCCGAACTGGTCGCGGTGCACCAGCCCGCCAAGGCGGCGGCGGTGGCGGGCTATTGGCATACCGGCGCTCAACCCGAGCTGGCCCTGGTCGGCTGGCCCGACGCCGAGACCCAGACCAACCTGTATTCCTGGACGGTCCATTCCGGCTCGCGCCTGCTCGGGCGCACCGCGCAGGGCGAGTTCGTGGGGTTGGACCGCTTCGCGGGCATGCAGCCACCCGTGGCGCTGGTGTTCTGGTCGGCGCGCGTGGCCGTGCTGCTGGGCCTGGCCATGCTGGGCGCGGCCTGCCTGACGCTGCTGCTGGGCTGGCGCCGCCATCTCGATCCCTCCGCGCTGCCCGCCTGGTGGCTGCGCACGCTGATCGGCATGACCTTCGCCGGCGGCATTGCCGCGGTGGCCGGATGGTGGGTGTCCCTGGTCGGCCTGTTGCCTTACACCGTCAACCGCACGGTCACGCAATCCGAGGTGCTGAGCAGCGCCTCGCATACTTCGCTCGGCTACGGCCTGCTGGCCTACGTGCTGCTTTACCTGGCGCTGGGACTGGCGTTCGTCGGCATGCTGCTGCATGCCGCGCGCTATGGCGTGGTGCCGGTACGCAAGGCCATCGGAGGCGCCGCATGATCGATACCCTTGCCGCCTCGCTGGGACTGACGCCGGGCGATCCCGCCTTCTGGATGCCGCTGGTGTTCATGGGCCTGCTGTTGCTGTTGATCGTGGCCGGCATCGTGCTGGACGGTTTCGACATCGGCGTGGGCGTGCTGCTGCAGCTCGCGCCGTCCGAGATGCGCGGCCGCATGATGGGCCTGCTCAGCCCCTGGCGCGACGCCAACGAATTCTGGCCCTTGCTGGGCATCGGGCTGTTCTGCGCGGCGTTTCCCTTTGCCTGGGGCTCGGTGTTCAGCAAGCTCTACGGGCCGTTGGCCTGCATGGGGTTCGGCATGCTGCTGCGCAGCGTGTCGTTCGAGTTCCGCATCCGCGCCCGCAACGAGCACAAGCCGCGCTGGATCGTGGGCTTCTGGCTGGGCTCGGTGCTGACCGCGGTCGGGCAGGGCGCCGTGCTGGGCCGGGTGGCCACGGGCTACCAGAGCGACGCCGGCTACGGCTGGTTCTCGATCTTCACCGGCGTGTGCGCCATCGCTGCCTACGCCTTGCTGGGCGCCTGCTGGCTGGTCATGCGCGTCGATGGCGACCTGCAGCGCCGCGCGGTGGCCTGGGCGCGCCATGCCACGCGCTGGACCTCGGTCGGCATGGTGGCGGTGGCCGTGGCGCTGGGCCTGGCCAACTCGGGCGTGTTCTACCGCTGGAGCGACGATTCCCACCTGGGCCTGGCCGTGGCCGTATGGGTGGCGATGCTGCTGTGCTTCGTGGGCATCGAGATGCTGCTGGCCCGCCTGCCGGGCCGCGCGGACCGCTTCGACTGGCTGCCTTTCCTGCTGTGCGTGCTGCTGTATGTGCTGATGCTGGCGGGGCTGACCTACAGCTTCTTCCCCTACCTGATCCTGGACGACCTCACCATCTGGGACGGTTCCGGCGCGGTGGCGTCGATGCGCCTGGTGCTGGCCGGGGCGGTGATCGGGGGGCCGGTGGTGCTGATCTTCAACGTGCTGGCGTACCGAACGGTGTTTGGCCGCGAGCGCCGCGCGGCGGCGCAGCCGGTATTGCCGCAGCCCTGATTTTCCAAGGCTTCGCGGGCAGGGCCGGCGGGACGGCGCCGGATCGATGCCGTCGGCCGTGGCCCATGTGTGGCGGGGCTACGCCGCCAGCGGCAGCGAGATCCGCACCAGCAATCCGCCTTCCGGCGCATCCAGCAGTTCCAGCGTCCCGCCGTGCACGCGCGCGATCGAATCGGCCAGGGCCAGCCCCAGGCCGACATTGCCGGTGCGGGTGCGCGCGTCGTCCAGACGGGCGAACGGACGCAGGGCTTCCTGGCGCCGTTCGCAGGCGATGCCCGGGCCGTGGTCGGCCACGTCCAGGATGGCCAGATCGCCTTCGCGGCGCAGGGCGATGTCCAGGGGCAGGGCGCCGTGGTGCAGGGCATTGCCGATCAGGTTGTCCAGCAGCCGGCCCAGCGCGACCGCGTCGCCGTTGACCACCAGGTCGGGATCGTCCGGCGATTGCAGCCTGACGTCGGTGCCCGCGCCTTGCCAGGCGCCCACGCGGTCCTCGATCCATTCGGTCAGGGACAGCGGGGTGCGATGATAGGCCGCCGGGTCGGTGCCGCGCACGAAGCCGATGAACTGGTCGACCATGTGCTGCATGTCCTGCAGGTCTTTGCGCAGGCCGTCCTTCAGCGCCGAATCATCGGCCATCTCGATGCGCAGCCACATGCGCGACAACGGACCTTTCAGGTCGTGGGGCAGGCCGGACAGCAGGGTGCGCCGCACCGAGTCGGATTCGGCCAGCGCGTCCAGCATGGCGTTGAAGCGTTCGCCCAGCACGCGCGTCTCGTGCGGGCCGGAGGGCTCGACGCGCTGCGGCTGGCCCGCGGCCAGCCGGTCGGCGGCGTCGGCCAGCCGGGTGATGGGCCGGGTGATGTGCCACGAAAAGCCCGCGGCCAGCAGCAGCACGACCCCCAGTCCGCCCAGCCAGATGGCCAGCAGCGGCGTGGACACGGGGGGATCCAGCCGTTCCAGCGGGATGACCAGCCATTCGCGCAGCAGCGGCGCGTCTTCCGTCGCCGGATTGGGCGCCAGCGAGATGTACAGCTCGGGATCGGGGCCGCGCGACAGGGCCACCCGGGTGCCGTCGTTCAGCCGGTCGTTCAGCTCGCGCACGAGGCCGCGCAGGTTGCGCCGCACGTCGTCGGTGTCGGGCGGGTCGCGGCGCGGCGGCAGGTGCTCGCGGCGTTGCAGCCGGGCCTCGGCGGGCAGCACCCGCGACCACAGCCGCCACTGGTTCTGCGAGGCCACCCGCACGAAATCGGGGCGGTCCTCGGCGGGCACCTGGGACAGCGCCGCGCGCAGCGTGCGGATGGTGGTGGTGAGATAGTCGATGCCGACGTTCTCGATGAACTTGTCGCGGAAGTACGCCGCGCTGGTCAGCGTGGCGGCCTGCGCCAGCAGCACGGCGCCCAATACCAGCAGGATCAGGCGGGCGCGCAGCGAACGCGGCAGCAACAGGCGGGGATGCAGGCGCATGACAGCGCCGCCTCAGGGGGAGAACCGGTAGCCGATGCCCCAGACCGTCTGGATCCAGCGCGGCTGCTTGGGGTCTTCCTCGATGGCGCGGCGCAGCCGCAGGACGGCGATGTCGATGGCCCGGTCGTTGCGCTCGCCGCTGTCGTCGTCGCGGGCCAGCGACAGCAGGCGTTCGCGCGACAGCGGCTTGCCGGCGTTGCGCACCAGGGCTTCGAGCAGGTTGATCTCGCCGCCGGTGAGCTTGACGGCCGTGCCGTCGCGCAGCAACTGGCGCGTGGCCGGGTCGAAGACGAACGGGCCGAACGTGACGGGCGAATCCTTGGTGAGCGCCGACGGGCCGCGCTTGCGGCGCAGCACCGCCTCGATGCGGGCCAGCAATTCGCGGGGATCGAAGGGCTTGCCCAGGTAGTCGTCGGCGCCGGCTTCCAGGCCGATGATGCGGTCGACGGCCTCGTCGCGCGCGGTCAGCAGGATGACGGGCAGGTCTTCGCCCTGTTCGCGCAGCTTGCGGCAGGCATCGGCGCCATCGCCGCCGGGCAGCATGCGGTCCAGCACCAGCAGGTCGGGCGCGTAGCGGGTGATGCGCGCGGCCAGATCGTTGGCGTCGGGCGCCAGCAGGGTGTCGTAGCCGTGCCGGTTGAGATAGTCGGCCAACAATTGCCGCAGCGCGGGATCGTCGTCGACGACCAACAGCTTGGTGTGGGGCTGATCCATGGGCGGCATAGTGACTCGGCGCAGGGCGCGCGGCAAGGGGTGGAAATCAATTGAAATATGCAGCGGCACTATTTTGCTATGTCCCCGCTTTGAAGGGAACCTGCGGCTGGCCTTAAAATCGAATCTGTCCGTCGCGCCTGGACGCGGCAGTACTCAGGACGCCCTTCCCTATGCCGTGCCCCCGTTTCCTCTTCTGGATGCCTGCGTTCGTCCGCGCGCGTCAGCGGATGGCGGCGCGCGCCATGCTCCTGGGCCTGGCCAGCACCTGCACGCTGGGCGCCTGCGCCACGCTGGACGATAGCCACGTCCCGACGGCCGAGGCGACGCCCGCCGCCAGGCCGCAGCCGGTCAAAGTGGCGCAGGCCAGTCCGCGCCGCGCGCCCTCGTCCATCGATGGCTGGGCTTCCGATGGCGACGTCGCCCGCTACGGCATCGGGGTGCTCGCGCCGGCCTTGCCGATGCGGGTGGCGCCCGCGGCCGAACTCGAGGCGCACGAACTGCCCACCGATCCGTGTCCGGATGACGACGACGTCGGCCTCTTGTGCGCGACCGCGCTGGCCGATCCGAATGCCGGGCCGCCCGAACCCGATCCCGCCTATGCCCTGGGACTGGAGGCCGTCGATCTCGGCCCCGGCACCAAGGTGCAAGTGGTCTACGGCATCGCCAAGCCCCGCAAGCGATGGTTCGCGTCGGTCGGGTCGCAGACCGGCATGGTCTATGGCGACCGCAGCTGGACCTACCGCGAGGTCGACGGCCCCTCCGTGGCGGTGGGCAACCTGAGCACGACGGCGCTGACCTGGGGGAGTTCCGCCTTCGCCATCGGCGGCCTGCAATTGTCGAGCCCGGCGCCCTCCACGACGCCGGCCGGCACCTTGCAGCCAGGCCAGTTCGGCTACTCCTCTTCGATCGGTCGCCTGAACCACACCGACATGACGGCCACCTCCGGCGCGGTGGCCTACGGTCCGTCGGTGGGCACCGGCAGTTTCCGTTACGGCCTGACCTCCGACGTGACCCTCGAAGGGCAGGTGCAGAGCGCGCCATCGCTGGCCGCGCACGGCCTGGGCACCACTTATTCGGCGGGCGAGTATGGCAGCATGCAGGCCGGCATCACGCAGAGCTCCTACGATGCCGTGGGAGCCCGCCGTTACCGGCTGGGCTACAGCGTCGACGTCATCGAGGACCTGAAGGTCGGACTGATCACCGAGCGCACGCAGAACGGCTTCAGCGACCTGGCCACCTATCAATCGGGGGGCGCGCAGCCCTACAGCCGCAACATCTACAGCGCCGGCGTACCGGTGTCGGGCATCGGCACGCTCAGCGGCACCTATACGCTGGGCAATGGCCTGACCCCGGCGGACGACGAGCGGCGCATCGGCCTGGTGCAAAGCGTGCAACTGGCGCCGACCGTGCAGTTCGCGCTGGGCGCCGACCGCGACATCGTCACCGGCGACTACGACGTGCGCGCCAACCTGAGCATGCCGGTCGATACCTTCATGCGCGGGCGCTGGTGGCGCCGCTAGCGCGCCGATTCGTCACGCCGCAGCGGCCGGTCCGCAAAATGCGGCTTAAAATCCCCCGCATGATGCTTTCGGCTGCTCTCCATGTCTGACCCGCGCGCCCTGTCCGTACTGCAGCGCGTATTCGGCTACGAATCCTTCCGCGGTGACCAGCAGGACATCGTCCAGCACGTCATCGACGGCGGCGATGCCCTGGTGCTGATGCCCACCGGCGGCGGCAAATCCCTCTGCTACCAGGTGCCCGCGCTGGTGCGCGAAGGCACCGGCGTGGTCGTGTCGCCGCTCATCGCGCTGATGCAGGACCAGGTCGACGCGCTGACCGAACTGGGCGTGCGCGCGGCCTTCCTGAATTCCACGCAGGAGTGGCGCGTGGCCCGCGAGGTCGAGCAGGCCTTCCTGGCCGGCGAGCTCGACCTGCTGTACGTGGCGCCCGAGCGCCTGATGACCGACCGCTGCCTCGAACTGCTGGAACGCGGCCGCGTGGCGCTGTTCGCCATCGACGAGGCGCACTGCGTGTCGCAGTGGGGCCATGATTTCCGGCCGGAATACCTCGCGCTGTCGATGCTGCACGAGCGCTGGCCCGACGTGCCGCGCATCGCGCTGACGGCCACGGCCACCGCCGCCACGCGCGACGAGATCGCGCAGCGCCTGGCGCTGGATACGGCCCGCCATTTCGTGGCCAGTTTCGACCGGCCGAACATCCGCTATCGCATCGTCGAGAAAAACGAGGTGCGGCGCCAGTTGCTGGACCTGATCCGCACCGAGCACGCGGGCGATTCGGGCGTCGTCTACTGCCTGTCGCGCGCCCGGGTGGAAGAAACCGCCGAATTCCTGTGCAACAACGGCATCAATGCCTTGCCTTATCACGCGGGGCTGGGGGCGCAGGTGCGCGCGGGCAACCAGTCGCGCTTCCTGCGCGAGGACGGCATCGTCATGGTGGCCACCATCGCGTTCGGCATGGGCATCGACAAGCCCGACGTGCGTTTCGTGGCGCACATCGACCTGCCCAAATCGGTCGAGGGCTACTACCAGGAAACCGGCCGTGCCGGCCGCGACGGCCTGCCGGCCTCGGCCTGGCTGGCCTATGGCCTGCAGGACGTGGTGCAGCAGCGCCGCATGATCGACGAATCGCCGGGCGACGAGGCCTACCGCCGCCGCCTGGGGCAGCAACTGGACGCCATGCTGGGCCTGTGCGAGACGGTCGAGTGCCGCCGCGTGCGCCTGCTGGCCTATTTCGGCCAGACCATCACCGCCTGCGGCAACTGCGACGTCTGCCTGGATCCGCCCCAGGCCTGGGACGGCACGGTGGCCGCGCAGAAGGTGCTGTCCGCGGTCTATCGCCTGCAGCAGCGCGGCCAGCGCTATGGCGCGGGCCACATCATCGACATCCTGCGCGGCAAGAGCACCGAGCGCACGCGCCAGCACGATCACGAATCGCTGACCGTGTTCGGCATCGGGGCCGACCTGTCCGACCAGGCGTGGCGCGGCGTGCTGCGCCAGTTGCTGGCGCAGGGGCTGCTGATGGTGGACCACGAAGGCTACGGCACCCTGGCGTTGACGCAGGACAGCCGCGCGGTGCTCAAGGGCGAGCGCCAGCTGATGCTGCGCCGCGAGTCCGAGAAGAAGGAACGTTCCCGGGGCACGCAGCGCACGCGCGCCGAGGCGGTGGATCTGCCGCCCGAGGCCAAGCCGCTGTTCGATGCCTTGCGCGCCTGGCGCGGCGAAGTCGCCAAGAACCACGGCGTGCCGGCCTATGTGATCTTCCACGACGCCACGCTGCGCGAGATCGCCACCGCGAAGCCCGAGACGCTGGAAGACCTGGGACACATCAGCGGGGTGGGCGCGCGCAAGCTGGATGCCTACGGCGAGGACATCCTGCGGCACGTGGCGCAGGGCTGACCTGGCGCCAGGTTCACATGGCGCGGGACCGGCCTGTTCGGTGCGGACGGCATTCGCCGGCGACTTTGGCCAGCCCTGGCGCGTCGGCGTCCTTCCGGCGTGGCGCCCGCCATCGCGCCGACCGCGTCAACGCGGCATCATCACCACGATGGCGCCGATCGCCAGTACCAGGCCCGCCAGGTTCAGCGGGCTCAGGCGCTCGCGGAACACCAACGCGCCCACCAGGGCGCCGACCGTGATCACACCCATGTTCATCGAGGCGAACACCAGCGCCGGATTGCCCGGCAGGCTCTGGTGCGCCTTGATGTAGGTGATGATGTTGCCGAAGTTGAACAGGCCCAGGATGACGCCCGCGCCCAGGCTGCGCCATTGCCACCGCACGCGGCGCGCCACCAGGTACAGCGTGGTCACCAGGCCGGCCAGGATGAACACCACCAGCATCGTGCCCGGAAAGGCCGAGCCGGCGCGCGCCATCTGCTTGTACAGCACGTCGATCACGCCATAGCCCACCATGACCGCCACCGGCCACAGCCAGGCGCCGCGCGTGGCGTCGGGATCGGTGGCCTCGTTGCGCGGCCGGCGCAGCAGGCAGGCCAGGGCGCCGAAGGCCAGGGCGATGCCCATCAGCTTGTGGCCCGTCAGTGGTTCGCCGAACAGGGCGAAGGCCGCCAACAGGGGGATGAACAGGGCCAGGCGCTGCGCGGCGTCGCTGCGCACGATGCCTGCGTGGCGCACCGACTGCGCCATCGCCATGAAGACCGAGGGCATCAGCACCGCCAGCGGCGCCAGCAGCATCCAGGCGCCGGGCGTGGACAGTGCCTGCACCGGCTGGGGCGACAGCGTGAGCCAGCACAGGATGGCCGCGATGGCGTAGTTGGCCGCGAAGGACTGGCGCACGTCGATGTCGTGGCGGCGGGCCAGTTTCAGCAGCACGGAAACCGTGACGCTGCACGTCACGCTGATGGCCAGCAACAGAAGGCCGGGGGTCATAGGCATACAGCCTCCATGGGGGGAAGGGCATCGCCGGCGCGCATGCCCAGGCGCGCCAGAAGGCGGCGGTCGGCTTCTGCCTGCGGGTTGGCGGCGGTCAGCAGCGTGTCGCCGTAGAAAATCGAGTTCGCGCCGGCCAGGAAGCATAGCGCCTGTTCGGCGTCCGCCAGCGACTCGCGGCCCGCGGACAGGCGCACCATGGCGCCCGGCATGGCGATGCGGGCCACCGCGATGGTGCGCACCAGTTCGAAGGGGTCCAGCGGTTCGGCGTCGGCCAAAGGGGTACCGGGCACGGCGATCAGGTTGTTGATCGGCACCGATTCGGGATACGGGCGCAGGTCGGCCAATTGTGCGATCAGCGCGGCGCGCTCGCGCCGCGATTCGCCCATGCCGATGATGCCGCCGCAGCACACCGACAGTCCGGCGCCGCGTACGCGCTGCAGCGTGTCCAGGCGGTCCTGGTAGGTGCGCGTCGAGATGACGCCGCCATAGAAGGCCGGCGAGGTGTCCAGGTTGTGGTTGTAGTAGTCCAGCCCGGCGTCTTTCAACTGTTCGGCCTGGCCCGCGCGCAGCATGCCCAGCGTCACGCAGGTCTCCAGGCCCAGCGCCTTCACCGCGGCCACCATCTCGGCCACGGCCTCCAGCTGATGCGGCTTGGGGCTGCGCCAGGCCGCGCCCATGCAGAAGCGGCGGGCGCCGCTGTCGCGGGCCGCGCGGGCGGCCCGCAGCACGTCTTCCAGCGGCAGCAGGGCCTGCGAGGCCACGCCGGTGTCGTAGCGGGCCGATTGCGGGCAGTACCCGCAGTCCTCCGGACAGCCGCCGGTCTTGATCGACAGCAGCGTGGAGAGCTGCACCGTGTCGGCGGCGAAATGCTTGCGATGCACCGATTGCGCGCGGTGCAGCAGGTCGGGCAGCGGCAGGTCGTACAGCGTCATCAAGTCGTCGACTTGCCAGGCGGCGTCCGCCGAGAGGGCGGATGGCTGGCGCGCGGGGGCAGCCACGGGCTGGGTGTGCATGGGGGCTCCTTCTTCACGGCCGAGGCGGGGGCCAGCGGCTGGCGCATCGTAAGAAGGGTGGGGCGAGAAAGGCAATTCCGTCAAAAATCGCGAAATTGGCGTTATTTTGGCTGATGTTAAAAGAGGTAGCCTGAAAATTGCGTGCTGGTTGCTGGTAACGCGCAGGCATCTTGCGGACCGACCAGGCGTCTTAATTGTTGTATCTGAAAGTAAATTTAAGATGCGCCTTGTGCCCGAGGCCTGGAAGAGCGGCGTTTCGCCAAGCGGGCCTTGTCTTTCAGAGATCCGGCCTGGCGCGAATGCAAGCCGGTCACGGTCGCCGTGCCGCGGGGGCCGCCAGACCGTCCGTCCAAAAGTTCGCCCGCCACGCCTGGCGGCCATTTCTGGCCACCCGGCAGGCGGGCGTATCGGACACCGAGGCTCAGCCTTTTACAGGCCGAGCGGCGTGCCTATCAGGGGTTGAACGACTTCGTGCTGTACAGCGCGTCGTCCACGCGCTCGATCACCGGCAGGTTCGTCGACGAATCGACGGTCTGGCGATCGATGTAGGTCTGGAAGGCGTCAGCGTCGAGCACGCCGATGTCTTCGCGGCGCTCGGCCGGGATCGTGGCCAGGACCTTGTAGCCGTCGCCACCCTGGGCCGCGAAGCTCAGCGTGAACAGCTTGTAGGTCTTGGCAGGGTCGATGGCTTCCCACACGCCGGTGTCGCGGTTGCGCACTTCCAGGTTGCTGGCGCGGCTGCCGTAGGCTTGGGCGTAGTTCACGTCGAAGCGCAGGCCGCCCGTGTAGGGGTAGGGGCCGGTCGAGCCGCCCGTGCCGAACACGGCGTTCAGGCCATCTTCCACCATGGTCTTGACCTCGGCGCCGGTCAGCTCCAGGCGCCACAGCATGTTGCTGAAGGGCAGGACGGTCAGCACATCGGCAGCCGTCACGCGGCCCGTGACGGTGTCGATGGGCAGGGCCACGCGCACGCCGCCGCCGTTCTGCAGCGAGATGTCGGCGCCACCGTAGTCGCTGTTGGCGATTTCCAGGAAGGCCTGAGCGACATACTGCTGGATGTCGCCGCCGCGCAGGGCGACGTTGCCTTCGGTGTTGCAAGTGTCGCTGCTGTTGCTGACGTCGGCGATGGCGGGGTTGGGCGGCGTGCCGGGAACGCGGCGACGGCACAGTTCCTGCATCGTGATGGCGACTTCCTTGGCGCGGAACTCATCCACGAAGGCCTTGAAGGGCTTCAGCAGTTCGGCGGCGGCGGTGTCGGGGTGCGTGATGCGCAGGAAGCCGCTGGCGGCGATGTCGTCACGCATGGCGCGCAGATCGGCCGCGCTGGGCGTGGCGCCGCTGACGCTGATGTTCTCGTCGATCAGCACGTGAGGCGTACCGCCGCAGTTGGTGACCTTGCCGTCCTTGTCGAACGAGACGTTCAGCTCGCCCACGACCTGCGAGTATTCCCAGGCGTGCACCAGGCACACGGGGCTGCCGTCCTTGTCGGCCAACTGCTCGGCATACTTGCCGGCGGGGGTGCCCACGCCGTAGTCGGTCAGCCAGTCCGGGCCCAGCAGGGTGTGCGAGTCGCCACCGACCACGACGTCCACGCCGCTCAGGTTGGCCAGCACCTGCTTGTCGTACTCGTAGCCGATGTGGCTCATGACGACGATCTTGTTGATGCCCTGTGCCTTCAGTTCGTCGATCGAACGCTGCGCGGCAACGGTTTCGTCTTCGAACGTGGTGTCGGCGTCGGGGCTGGACGAGTTCTTGGTCTTGGTGGCGATCGTCAGGCCGACGATACCGATCTTCTGGTCGCTGCGCTCGACGATGGTGTACGGGTTGACGTAGCCCGGGGCGCGCGACGGGTTCAGTTGGGAGTTCTCGCCGAAGTGCACGTTGGCGCTGATAACCGGGGTCTGGCAATCGTCGGCGTGCAGGCGGTCGATGAAGCCCTTGAGTTCGGTGTCGCCCTTGTCGAATTCGTGGTTGCCCAGCGTGAAGGCGTCGAAGCACACGGTGTTCATCATCGTGGCATCGGCTTCGCCCAGCGCGCCGGCGCGGTTGTAATACAGCGTGCCGGTCAGGGCGTCGCCAGCGTGCAGCTTCAGCACGTTGGTCTTGCCAACGGACAGCTCTTTCATGGCCGCGGTGACGCGCGGGAAGCCGGCGGCCTCGACGCTGACCGCCGTGCGGGTGCCGGCGGCATTCTTCAGGTTCAGCGTACGGTTCTTGGCATCCAGGTTCGAATGGTGATCGTCGATGTGCAGGATGGTCAGGTCCATCGGCTCGCCAGCGACCGGCGGCGTGGTGGCCTGGTCGTCGTCGTGGTCGCTGCCGCCGCAAGCGGCGACCAGACCTGCGGCGGCCAGGGCCGCGGCGATGACTTTCAGGCGATGGTTCCAACGGGACTCGGACCCGTTGCGGCCAAAGGACGGCTCAGCGTGCATGACTCTCTCCTCGATACAAAAGAGGCGTCATGGTTGCCTGAGGTAATGACGTAGCTGTTACGTAGCTGAATGAAGAAGGGTTTCTGTCGTTTCCCTGAAACGGTGTGTATTAATGTGTCGATCAGTCATGCTGACGTAATTTGAATATGAGGGACGCATGTTCCTTCTGCTCACATCGGTCATGGATCGTGACCGCGCGCCGCCGGCAACAGGCCTACCATTGGATCACCACGTTAAAAAACCGGAGACCACGATGGCCCAGAAAGAAGAACGTACCGCCGATGAGATCCGCCTGTATGTCCAGCAGGCGGTGGATGGGCTGACCTCGCCGGCGGGCGACGTGAAGATCGTCATCCCGCCGCCGCAACTGCTGCGGGACGACCAGGGCGCCGGCAACTGGAACATGCCGCCCTATGCCGGCGACAAGACGTATGCCGAGGTGGTCGCGCGCGTCGTGAGCGAGGCGCAGGCCAAGTACCGGTTGAGGGTGGTGGTGGCGGAGGATGACGACGACGAGGACTGACGTCGCCGCGCCGGCTGCGCGCAGGCGGAAATGAAAAAGGGTTGGCTCGATCTGCATCGAGCCAACCCTTCGAATTTTGGCGGAGCGGACGGGGCTCGAACCCGCGACCCCCGGCGTGACAGGCCGGTATTCTAACCAACTGAACTACCGCTCCGCAGCGGTTTGCGTCACCGTACTACCTGTGCAGATGCCAGCAAGCTGGCGTCCCCTAGGGGATTCGAACCCCTGTACTCACCGTGAAAGGGTGATGTCCTAGGCCTCTAGACGAAGGGGACTTGGACCCGCACATTCTGTTCGCGTGGACTGGTGGAGGTAAGCGGGATCGAACCGCTGACCTCTTGCATGCCATGCAAGCGCTCTCCCAGCTGAGCTATACCCCCGATGTGCTTCACTGCGCTTGGCGATGGCCTGGGAAGGTATCGCTTTGCCTTTGCCGTAAAGCCGTTTCGGCGAACAGGGCGCGAATTATGCACTATTTTTTTACCGCTGTCAGATGCCCAGGCAAATTCGCCGAAATTTTTTCGGACCGCCACGCAACGTCGCCAGGGCAGGGGGAGCGATGTGCCGTGTCAGCGGCGCAGGCGCTCGGTCAACGGCACGTCGTCGGCGTGCGGCCAGGCCGGCCCCGCGCCCGCGCCGCTGCGCTCGATGGCCCGGGCGATATCGTCCAGGTCGTCCCCATCCAGTTCCAGCGTGGCGGCCGCCAGCCAGCCGTCGACCTGCGCGGCGCTGCGCGCGCCGACGATGGCGCCGGTGACGCCCGGCCACGCCAGCGTCCAGGCGATCGCGACCGCGCCTGCCGTGGTGCCGTGGCGGTCCGCGATCGGTTCCAGGGCATCGGCCAGCGCCAGATTGCGCGCCAGCAGTGGCGCGGTGAATTCGGCGTGCCGCGAACGCCAGTCGTTGTTTGGCAGGGCGCGAGCGCGGGCTTCGGAGAACTTGCCCGACAGCAGGCCCGATTGCATGGGGCTGTAGACGATCACGCCGACGTCGTGTTCGGCGCACCAGGGCAGCAGGTCCGCCGCCGCTTCGCGCCGTACCGCGGAGAAAGGCGGCTGCAGCGTATCGACGCGGCCCAGCGCGTGGGCGGCCTGCAACTGGGCCAGGTTGTGGTTGGACAGGCCGATGGCGCGCAGCTTGCCGGCCTGCTTCAGTTCCAGCAGCGTGCCCCAGTATTCGGAAAGCGGCGTGCCGTCGCCCGCCGGCCAGTGCATCTGGTAGAGGTCGATGCATTCGACGCCCAGGCGCCGCAGCGAGGCGTCGACTTCGCGCCGCAGGCTGTCGGGCGAACCGTTGCGGCGGGGCATGGCGCGCGGATCGTCGTCCTGCGTCCAGGTCAGTCCGCCCTTGGTGAATACATAGGGGCGCTGCGAGGACGGCATGCCGGACAGCGCCCGGCGCACGATGTCCTCCGAATGACCCAGGCCATAGACGGCCGCCGTGTCGATCCAGTTGATGCCGCGATCGACCGCATGGCGGATCGCGGCGATGGACTCGCCGTCATCCTGCGACCCCCAGCCCACCGCCCAGTCGCCGCCGCCAGCGGCCCATGCGCCGAAGCCGACGCGGGTGATGTGCATGTCGGTGCGCCCCAGGCGCCGGGTAGGGAAGGAGGTTCGGGTCATGATGTGTCGTCGTTCTGGATGCGGCGTCCGTGATCGTCATTGCACCGACGATGCACCTAAAGCGCCTGCCGCGCAAGTCGTTGATTTGATTCGAGCTATGTCCCTGGATCTGCGATGGCCACACGGCGGGCGCCGGGTTCGTGGCAGAAGGATGACAAAAAAAGCGGATTTTTTCCGCAGTCGACTTGCACGAAGCCAAAAACTTCTGCATAATCTCGTTTCTTCGCCGACACAACGAAGCAAGCAGCAAAAAAGCAAGGCGCTGTTTGAATCTCGGGGGGGTATAGCTCAGCTGGGAGAGCGCTTGCATGGCATGCAAGAGGTCAGCGGTTCGATCCCGCTTACCTCCACCAGTCAAAGCGAAGAAATGTGCAGTCCAGGTCCCCTTCGTCTAGAGGCCTAGGACATCACCCTTTCACGGTGAGTACAGGGGTTCGAATCCCCTAGGGGACGCCAGCTTGCTGGCATCTGCACAGGTAGTACGGTGACACAAACCGCTGCGGAGCGGTAGTTCAGTTGGTTAGAATACCGGCCTGTCACGCCGGGGGTCGCGGGTTCGAGCCCCGTCCGCTCCGCCACTAGATTCAAGCTGAAGGGTTGGCACGCAACGTGTCGACCCTTTTTGCTTTATGCGGTCGGTTCGCGACCGCGAAGGGGCGGCCTCGCAAGCCGCCGCCACCACCACCACCATCGGCGGTGCGTCCTTTCATCAACGTGTCTTGCGCCCGCGCCGAGCGGCCGCGACGATCAGCAATACGCCCGACAGCAGCAGCAACGGGGCATCGCCATAGCGTGTATACGGCGTCAGGCCCGTCATGCCTTGCACCGTCACGGGCAGGATGCCCGCCGTGTGCGGCGGCAGTATCGCGTCGACGCGGCCATGCGCGTCGATCGACGCGGTGATGCCGGTATTGGTCACCGTCACCATGGGCCGGGCGGTTTCCACGCTGCGCAGGCGGCCGATCTGCAAATGCTGGCGCAGCGCCCAGCTGTTGCCGAACCACCCCAGATTGCTCAGGTTGACCAGGATGGTCGCGCCCGGCTCGCCATTGGGGCCGGGCAATATCGCCGGCAGCAGCTCGGGCCCGAACAGGTCTTCATAGCAGATGTTGAACGCCAGGTGCCGGCCACGGATGTCGAATGGCTGCTGGCGCACCGGGCCGCGGTCGAATTCGCCCAGCGGGATGTTCAGCATCTGCACGAACCAGCCGAAGCCCGGCGGCACGTATTCGCCCCAGGGCACCAGATGGCGCTTGTCGTAGCGCTGCGGCATGGTGCCGGCGGCGATCTGCTCGAAAGGCGTATTGGCGTCGAAGCCGATGGCGCTGTTGGTGTAGCGCTGCGAGCCGTCGGCCTCGATGGTGTGCAGCGGCACGCCCATGGCGATGGCGCTGTTCTGGCGTTCCGCCAGCTTGCGCCAGGTTTCCCACACCTGCGGATCGAGTTGGTCCTGGAACAGCGGCAGCACGGTCTCGGGCAGGATGATCAGGTCGGGCGCGGGCTCGCCGGCGGCGGGCGCCTGCACGGCCAGCCGCATGTGGCTGATGATGCCCTCTTCCAGCAGGGCCGGATCGAACTTCTGCGACTGGCCGATATTGCCTTGCACCAGCCGCATGTTCATGGGCCTGCCCTCGGGGGTGGACCATTCGACGCGGGCCAGGGGCCAGCCCGCCGCGACCAGCGCCAATGCGGTTCCCAGCACGGGCAGCGAGGGCCGCAGGCGTCCGGCCGAGGACAGGGGAATGGAAGCCAGTGCGGCGGCGGCCAGCGCGGCCAGCAGGGCCATGCCGTGCACGCCCAGCAGGGGCGCCCAGCCGGCCAGGGGGCCGTCCACGTGCGCGTAGCCGATGTTCAGCCACGGGAAGCCGGAGAACAGCACGCTGCGCAGCCATTCCAGGGCGGCCCAGGCGGCGGCCCAGGTCAGGGCATGGGCCAGCGGCGATACGGGTCTGCCGGTGGGGCGCAGCCACACGGACAGCATGCCGGCGAACCCCGCGAACAGGGCCAGGAAAGCGGATAGCGCCACCACGCCGGCCACGGCCAGCGGGGCCGACAGGCCGCCGAAGTGGTTCATGCTGATGAACAGCCAATACAGCCCGATGCCGAAGCTGACCAGGCCGAACCACCAGCCGCGCGCGAAGGCGTGCCAGCCGCGCCGGGCGTCCCGGGTGCTGCGGGCCAGTACGGCCAGCGCCAGCACCTGTACGATGGACAGGGACCACGCCGGCAGGGGGCCGGGAGCGAAGGCCAGGGCATGCACGCCGCCGGCCAGGGCTAGCGTGGCGGCGGTGCGCCACCGCGGGGGTGTGGTGTTCACGGGCTTACCCTTCTTGTTGCTGCGTGGCCGAGGCCCGGATGTGACGTCCGCCCGGCCAAGGCCGGGCGGCAATGCTTACGCTTCGGCGGGCGTGGCGGATTCGGCGGCCGGACGCTGCGGCAGGCGGCGCACCCGCAGCCACAGCGCGCGGCGCGCGTCGGCCCGGATGACTTCGATGCGCAGATCGCCCCGCACGGCGATGTCGCCACGCTTGGGGATACGGCCGAGTTCACCGCCCATCCAGCCGCCGACGCTGTCGTAGTCGTCGTCGGGCAGGTCGGTCTGGAACGTGTCGTTGAAGTGGCTGATCTCGGTGGCGGCCAGCAGGCGCCACTGGTTCTCGGCCTCGGGAATGATCGAGGCGGTGTCGTCCTCGTCGTACTCGTCCTCGATGTCGCCGACGATTTCCTCCAGCACGTCTTCCATCGTGACCAGGCCCGAGATGCCGCCGTGCTCGTCGATGACGATGGCCTGGTGGTTGCGGCTGGCGCGGAAGTCGCGCAGCAGCACGTTCAGGCGCTTGGCTTCGGGAATGAACACGGCGGGACGGACCAGCGCGCGCAGTTCGATGCCGGGCTCCAGCATGCAGCGCAGCAGGTCCTTGGCCAGCAGGATGCCGATGATGTTGTCGCGATCGTCTTCATAGACCGGGAAGCGCGAATGGGCCGTCTCGATGACGATGGCCAGCAGCTGCGGCAGCGGCTGGGAGATGTCCAGCAAGTCCATGCGCGCCCGCGGCACCATGATGTCGGCCACGGTGAGCTCGGACACGGCCAGCGCGCCCTTGATCATGGAATAGGATTCGGCGTCGATCAGCTGGCGTTCGTGCGCGGCGTCGAGTACGGCCTTGATGCCTTCGCGGTCTTCGGGCTCACGGCGTACGAGGCCCAGGACACGGTCGAGGAGGGACTTGGAGGATTTTGCGTTGCGCGCGGGCGCATCGGTGGCAGGATAAGGGTCGGACATCGTCCAAGCGGACAAGTTGGGGAGAGGCCAGCATAACCGAATCCTGGCTGCAGGTTTGTTACGCGGTTACCCGGCTGGCGCGATATAAGGGTCATCGATACCCATGCGGGCGAGCACGGCCGTTTCCAGGCTTTCCATCCGCTTGGCGTCGCGCGCGCGGATGTGGTCGTAGCCCAGCGCGTGCAGCACGCCATGGATGGTGAGGTGGGCGGCGTGGTGCAGCAGGGTCTTGCCCTGCTCGCGGGCCTCGCGCGCCAGCACCGGCACGCAGATGATGACGTCGCCGCGCGCCACGCCGTCCGGGCCGATGCCGTACTCGAAGGTCAGCACGTTGGTGGCGTAGTCGCGCTCGCGGAATTCGCGGTTCAGGCGCCGTCCCTCGGCCTGCCCGACCAGGCGCAGGCTGAGTTCGGCGGCGTCGAAGCCGGCCATGCCGTCCTGCGCGGCGCCCGCCAGGGCGTACTGCGCCCAGCGGCGCAGGCGCCAGCGCGGCAGGCGCGGCTCGGCCACGGCGTATTGCACCGCCAGGGACAGGTCAGGACTCTTCATTCTGGGCGGCCAGGTCGTAGGCGTCGACGATGCGGGCCACCAGGGGGTGGCGCACCACGTCGCGGCTGGTGAAGCGCGTGGTGGCGATGCCCTGCACGTCTTCCAGCACCTGCACGGCATGCGCCAGGCCGCTGCGCTGGCCGCGCGGCAGGTCGACCTGCGAGGGGTCGCCGGTGATGACCGCCTTGCTGCCGAACCCGATGCGGGTCAGGAACATCTTCATCTGCTCGGGCGTCGTGTTCTGCGCCTCGTCCAGGATGACGAAGGCGTGGTTCAGCGTGCGGCCGCGCATGTAGGCCAGCGGCGCGATCTCGATGGTCTGCTTCTCGAACAGGCGCTGCACGCGGTCGAAACCCATCAGGTCGTACAGGGCGTCGTACAGCGGGCGCAGATAGGGGTCGACCTTCTGGGCCAGGTCGCCGGGCAGGAAGCCCAGGCGCTCGCCGGCCTCGACGGCCGGACGCGTCAGCACCAGGCGCTGCACCGTCTCGCGCTCCATGGCGTCGATGGCGCAGGCCACCGCCAGCCAGGTCTTGCCCGTGCCGGCCGGGCCCACGCCGAAGGTGATGTCGTGCTTGAGGATGTTTTCCAGGTAGTCGCGCTGGCGCGGCGTGCGGGGGCGCAGGTCGGAGCGGCGGGTGCGCAGGATCGGCGTGCCGTCCTCGCTTTCCAGGCCGGGCAGGCCGTTGGCGCCCTGTTCGCGCGGGTCGATCTCCTGGGATTCTTCCTCGGCCTGGCGGCCGACGCCGATCTCGACCAGGCCCAACTGGATGTCGTCGATCGACAGTTCGCGGTGCGTGGCCTGGTCATGGAAACGGCGCAGGGCGCGGCCGGCCAGTTCTGCCTGCTCGCCCTCGATGGTGACGCGCGAGCCGCGCCGCGACAGGCGCACGCCCATGCCGTCGGCCAGTTGGCGCAGGTTCTCGTCCAGGGGGCCGCACAGGTTGGCCAGGTGGGTGTTGTCGCCGTCCAGCGTGATGATGACGGGCATCAGCCGCTTGCGGCCGCGGGGGGCTGTACTCATTCGGTGTCCTGGCCCGCAGTGATGCGGGCGCTTGCCTGCTGCGTGGCGCAGTGGCTGCCGGAGCCATCCGGCGAGCCGGTGGCCACCCGGCCGCGCAGCGTGTTGGTGTTCGCGTGCGTGATTTCGACGTCGACCATCTGGCCGATCAGGCGGGCCGGCGCGGCGAAGTTGACGATGCGGTTGTTCTCGGTGCGGCCCATCAGTTCGCGGGCGTCGCGGCGCGACTCGCCCTCGACCAGCACGCGCTGGCGCGTGCCTACCATGCCGTTGGCGATGGCGGCGGCCTGTTCGTTGATCAGGGCCTGCAGGCGTTGCAGCCGGCGCAGCTTGACGTCCTGCGGCGTGTCGTCGTGCAGGTCGGCGGCGGGCGTGCCGGGGCGGCGCGAGTAGACGAAGGAGAACGAGGTGTCGAAGCCGACGTCCGCGATCAGTTTCATGGTCTTCTCGAAGTCTTCCTCGGTTTCGCCAGGGAAGCCCACGATGAAGTCGGACGACAGCGTCAGCCCGGGGCGCGCGGCGCGCAGCTTGCGCACCACGGATTTGAATTCCAGCGCCGTGTAGCCGCGCTTCATGGCGGCCAGCACGCGGTCGCTGCCTGCCTGCACCGGCAGGTGCAGGAAGGACACCAGCTTGGGCAGGTGCGCATAGGCGTCGACCATGCGCTGGGTCATTTCCTTGGGATGCGAGGTGGTGTAGCGGATGCGCTCGATGCCGGGGATCTCGTGCACGTATTCCAGCAGCGTGGCGAAGTCGGCGATCTCGCCGGAATCGCCCATCGCGCCGCGGTAGGCGTTGACGTTCTGGCCCAGCAGCGTGACTTCCTTCACCCCCTGGTCGGCCAGGTCGGCCACCTCGACCAGCACGTCGTCGAACGGACGCGAGACTTCGTCGCCGCGCGTGTAGGGCACGACGCAGAAGCTGCAGTATTTGCTACAGCCTTCCATGATGGACACGAAGGCGGTGGCGCCATCCACGCGCGGCGGCGGCATGGCGTCGAATTTCTCGATCTCGGGGAAGCTGATGTCGACCTGCGAACGGCCCTGCGCGCGGCGGCGCGCGATGAGCTCGGGCAGGCGGTGCAGGGTCTGCGGGCCGAACACCACGTCGACATAGGGCGCGCGCTTGACGATGGCCTCGCCTTCCTGGCTGGCCACGCAGCCGCCCACGCCGATGACCAGGCGCGGATTGAGCTTTTTCAGGTGCTGCACGCGGCCCAGGTCGGAGAAGACCTTCTCCTGGGCCTTCTCGCGTACCGAACAGGTATTGAAGAGAATGACGTCGGCCTCTTCGGGCGAGTCGGTCAGTTCCAGGCCCTGGTCGTCGCGCAGCACGTCGGCCATCTTGTCCGAGTCGTACTCGTTCATCTGGCAGCCGAAGGTGCGGATATACAGTTTGCGGGGAGCGCCGTCCGGTGAGGCGGCGCGCGCGCCGGCCGGGGCCGGCGCACGCTTGAGGGTGGTTTCTTGCATCGAAGTTCGCCGTGACGGGTGTAGATCCCGGGGGCGCCTTGGCTGGGGAAACCGGTATTCTAGCCCGTCCCCCCGCCGCAGCCCGGCGCCATGATCGCCGCTGCGTAACGGAGTAGTCATATATGGTTGGCATCATCGCCCGGTTCACAGGGGGCCGATCTTGCCGGACTGTTCACTTGCCTGCGCGCCTGCCCGCGCGGCCGGACGCGGAGCACGCGGCTTCGATGCATCCGCATGACCCCGGCCTGACC
The DNA here is from genome assembly GCF_900078705.1 of Bordetella ansorpii. GTDB lineage: Bacteria > Pseudomonadota > Gammaproteobacteria > Burkholderiales > Burkholderiaceae_B > Bordetella > Bordetella ansorpii_A. The sequence continues at coordinate 581,881 of NZ_FKIF01000001.1, read as the reverse complement.
CGCTCGATGCTGCGCGTGTTGTGCGGACTGGCGGTGGCCGCCGCGCCGCCGCCGGCCGCGCCGGCCCCCGATGCCTCGGCGGACGCAGCCGTCATGGCGGATACCCTCGTCGATTTCGACATCCCGGCCCAGCCGCTGGAGGACGCGTTGTACCAGTACGGCGACATTTCCCGACAGCCCGCGCTGTTCTCCAGCAGCCTGCTGGCCGGACTGACTTCGTCGCCCGTGCGGGGCCGCCTGACCGCGGACGCCGCCTTGCGCCAGTTGCTGGCCGGCACCGGACTGGTGGCCGAACCGGTCGTCACCCCGCATGGCCGGACGTTCATGCTGCGCCGGCCATCCGGCCGCGCCGCGCCCGATCCTGTGCCGTCCGCCGCACTGGATGGCTACCCGGGCCTGGTCCAGGCCCGCATCTGGCAAGCCCTGTGCGACGACCCGCGTACGGCGCCCGGCGCGTACCAGGCACTGTTCCGCGTCCGGGTGGACGGCGGCGGCCGCGTGCGCGATGCGCGCCTGCTGCAGTCTTCCGGAGACGCCTATCGCGACGTGGCGCTGCTGGCCACGCTGGGCCGCGTCAGCATCGGGGCGCCGCCGCCGCGGCCCGAGCTGCGCCGGCCGTTCGTGATGAGCCTGCAGCCCGCCGCGGCCGGCGTCTCCCCCTGCCGGCCCGCCGGAGCGAGCCGATGACGGGCCGGCTCCGCCGCGCCGCCGCCAAGCGCACCGGGACGCCGCGATGAGCGAGACCCTGCTCGACTATCTGAACAAGCGCTATGCCAACCTGAAGGGGCGGCTGACGCATCTGCTGGGCAACGCCGACCTGGCGGGCGATGCGCTGCACGACACCTGGGTGCGCCTGAAGGCGCGCCGCGACGAGCGATCCATGGACAGCCCGGGCGCCTACCTGGTGCGGATGGCGGTCAACATCGCCGTGGACATCCAGCGCCGCCAGCGCCGCTCGGTGTCCGGCGAGCAGGCCGACGCCTGGCTGGACGACGCCGCCGACCCGCGGCCCGGCCCCGAGCAGACCGCCGCCGCGCGTTCCGACCTCGACGCGCTGAGCCGCATCATGGAAGGCATGCCCGAGCGGCGCCGGATGATCGTGGTGCTGGTGCACTGGGACGGCCTCACCCAGAAGGAAGTGGCCAGCCGCCTGGGCGTGTCGCTGCGTACCGTCGAATACGAGCTGAAGCGCGCCCACGATGCGCTGGACGCCCACTTCGACCCCCAGGACCGATGAATGCGACGATTGCGGGTTGCGCGCCCGCCATTCGTTTATAGAACAGACCATGACCTCACCGACCGCCGACGAATCTCCCGTTGCCCGCGACCCGCTCACACAGCAGGCCTGGGAATGGCTGCGCCTGCTGAATTCCGGCCACGCCACCGAACGGGACGAGCAGCGGTTCCGCCAGTGGCTGGCGGCCAGTCCGGCGCACCGGGCCGTGCATGAAGAAGTCGTGCGCCGCTGGGCGGTGCTGCGGCCCGCGGCCGGGCAACTGCTGCGCGGCAATGCCGAGTTGCGCGCCGCCCATGCCCGCCTGAAGCGGTCCGGCAAGCCCGACCGGCGCGGCCGGCGCGCGTTCCTCGGGGCGGCGGCCGGGGCGGTCGCCGCGGCCGGGGTGGCCGTGGCCTATCCGCCCCTGGGGCTGTGGCCGGCGCCGTCCGAGTGGGGCGCCGATTACCGCACCGCGCGCGGCGAGCAGCGCACGCTGGCGCTGGCCGAGCATGTCAGCGTCGTCTTGAATACCGCCACGAGCGCGCGCCGGCAAGTCAGCGCGGGCGCGCTGGTGGGGCTGGAGCTGTTGAGCGGCGAGGCGGCCGTCGACCTGGCCGGCGGCGCACGGTCGTTCGCCGTCACCGCCGGCGCGGGCAGCGCGCACGCGCAGTCCGGCAGCTTCGACGTGCGGCGGCTCGAGGGCGGCAAAGTCTGCGTCACCTGCGTCGAGGGCGCCGTGCGCCTGGAGCATGCCGCGGGAGGACTCATCCTGCAGGCGCGGCAGCAGGTGGTCTACGACCCGGCCACCGTCGGCGCGGCCACCCGCGTCGACCTGGACGAGGTGTCTGCCTGGCGCGACGGCATCCTGGTGTTCCGCCATACCCGGCTGCCCCAGGTGCTGGACGAGATCAACCGCTATCGGCCCGGCCGCGTGGTGCTGATGAACGACGCGGCGCGCCGCGAGATGGTCACCGGCCACTTCCGCATCGCCTCGCTCGATCTGGCGCTGACGCAGCTTCAGCACGTCTTCGGTCTCGACGCCCGGGCGTTGCCGGGCGGCGTGCTCATTCTTACCTGACACCGGTTTCTCCGGCCGTCGCGCTCGTTCCTGTCCGAGGCCATGCCCGGGCGCGTCACGTTGGCGTCGTGAACTGCAAGAAATAATTCAAATAGAAAGTTTGCGGGATCTTCGCAAGCCGTTCGTTTTAGCCATATCCGGCCCTGGCCGCGGCATGGGCCGCGCCAGGCCGGCAGCAATTCCGACCGCGCCGTGCGGCCGGTACCGCATCGACTTTGGCTTATCGGAAGGGACGGGCATGAACAACATCGGGCGCAACAGCAACAATCGTGGTCGCGGACGCGCGGCGCATGCCGGTTTCGGCATGGCTCCCCTGGCGCGCGCGCTGGCCATGGCGCTGACCGCCGGCGCAGCGGCCATGCCGGCGGCCTCGCATGCGGGCGGCGCCTGGTTCGCGCAGGACGGCGCCAAGGCGCAGATCCGCGCCAACGCCGGCGCCCGCACCGGCGCCATGCCCTCGTCGGCGCGCCAGCGCCAGCAGGCGCAGCAGAAGCTGCAGCAATCGGTGGACAACCTGGGCCGCACGGCCTCGGCCATCGCCGCGCAGGTGGCGGCGCAGAATGCCGCGCGCGCGGCCGCGCTGGGCCAGCCCGGCACGGTGCCCGACGGCCTGGCCGAAGGCGGGCTGAAGCTGGCCGCCGGCGCGGCCGACGATGCGCTGGCCCCGACCCGCGTGCTCGACCCGGCGCTGTGGCGCAATGCGGCGCTGCCCACCCAGCGCACCGAGAACGGCCGCACGGTCGTCACGGTGAAGCAGACCGCCGACCGGGCGATTCTCAACTGGGACACCTTCAACGTCGGCCGCGATACCACGCTGGCGTTCGACCAGAGCGGCGGCAGTCCGGACCAGGACCCGTCCAAGGCCAGCGGCTGGGCCGTGCTGAACCGCGTGAAGCCGGGCGTGGCGCCCAGCCGCGTCGAGGGTGCCCTGACGGCGCAGGGCACGGTGATGGTGGTCAACCAGAACGGCGTGGTGTTCGGCGGGGGCAGCCAGGTCAACGTGCGCAACCTGGTGGCGGCCGCGGCGAAGATCACCGATACGCAGTTCATCGATAATGGCCTGTACGGCGCCAGCGTCACCACGCCGACCTTCACCGAGGCCGTGGCGGGCGCCGTGTCGGTCGAGGCGGGCGCGCGCATCGTCACGCACGAGCCGGTGTCGGTGACGGACGGCGGCGGCTACGTGCTGCTGCTGGGCCGCGAGGCCAGCAACGCGGGCACCCTGGTCACGCGCAGGGGCCAGGCGCAGCTGGCGGCGGGCAACAGTTTCATCATCCGCAAGGGCTACGGCACCACGGGCAACCAGTTCTCGACCACGCGCGGCAACGAGATCGCGCCGCAGTTCAATGCCGATGGCGTGGATGGCGGCGGCAATCCGGTGCCCAATCCCGCGGGGCTGGTGCGCAACAGCGGCCTGATCCTGGCGCGCGAAGGGGACATCACGCTGGCCGGCCGCATGGTCGAGCAGGCTGGCGTGGCGGTCAGCACCACCTCGGTGAACACGCGCGGCACCATCCACCTTTTGAATTCCGCCAACGACGCGCGCGGCAAGGTGGCGTTGGGCGCGGGCGCCGTCACGGCCATCGTGGCGGGCGACGTGGCCATCGGCAACGATGGGGCGATCACGCTGGGCGACGACGGGCAGACGGCGCTGGACAGCCAGCGCGATGCGCTCATCCAGGAGTCCGCGGCGCTGGACACGCAGCGCGTCACGGCGTCCAAGAGCGCTGGCCGCAACTTCGACAATTATTCGACGCTGGCCGACCGGCGCGACCAGTCGCGCGTCGAGATCGTCGGGGGCGGCGCGGTGACTTTCGCCGAAGGCTCGCTGACGCTGGCCACGGGCGGCCAACTGGCCGTGTCGGCCGGCAACAGTACGGCCGGCACCAAGGAGGCCGGGCCCGGCGCCATCGCCACCACCTATGGGGTCATCCAGCTCGATGGCGGCGCGCGCCTGGACGTGGCGGGCAGCGTCGGCGTGCGGGTGGCGATGGAGCGCAACAATCTGCGCATCAATGTCCAGGGCAACGAGCTGCGCGACGCGCCGATCAATCGCGACAGCGGCAGGCTGATGAACGACGACCTGTGGGTCGATCGCCGCACGTTGACCTACGTGAAAGCCGGCACGGGCGGCTACGAAGGCGATCGCTGGTACACGGCGGGCGGCCTGCTGGAGGTGGGCGGCTACGTGGGCAACCAGGGCCACACCATCGGCGAATGGACCGCGCAGGGCGGCACCGTCAACCTGGCCACCGACAACGTGATCACGCAGGCCGGCTCGCGCGTCAACCTGTCCGGGGGCACGCTCGACGTGCAAAGCGGCTGGATCAATCTCTCGTGGCTGCGCGGCAGCGACGGCCGGCTGTACACGGCCGATACGGCGCCGGGCGACCTGACGTACCAGGGCCTGTACCAGGGCTATGAAGACGCGCATGCGCGCTGGGGCGGCAATGCTACGCGCTATTTCCGCAACCCGCTGCTGGGGCCGTCACGGCGCTACGAGCAGGGCTACACGGTGGGCCGCGATGCCGGCCGCCTGATCGTGCAGTCGTCCAGCGCCCGGCTCGAGGGCGAGCTGGATGCGTCGGCCTACAACGGCCCGCGCCAGACCGAGGCACGGCCCTTGGCGATGGACGACGCCTACAAACTGGGCCAGACGCAGGCCGCGCTGGGTGGCGTGCTTGCCCTGGACAGCTACGATGCCTCGTTGAGCTCGGAGGGGGTCTCGGCGCGCCTGAACCAGAATGCCCCGATCCGGATCGACAATGCGCCGCCCGTCGAAGGCGCGCAGCAGGGCAGCCTGGTATGGATCAGCCTGGACCGGGTCAACGCGTCCGGCCTGGCCGGGCTGCGCGCCGCCACCCTGGGCGACCTGACGATCGGAGGCGATCTCACGATGTCGCCGGGCGGCTTCATCGACCTCTCGATGGGCGCGCTCTCGGTGTATGGCGACCTGACCGCCCGCGCCGGCTCGGTCAGCATCCGCGCCTTGACCAGCCCGTACGGCGATGCGCGCGACCTCACGCTCCCGAGCGGCGTGACCATCGATACGCGCGGCCTGTGGACCAATGCGTCGCTGGATCCCGCCCAGGCGTGGGGGATGGCGTTCCGCGACGGCGGCTCGGTCACGCTGGGCGCCGCGGGGGCGCTGTCGCTCGAAGTGGGTTCGCGCATCGACGCCTCGGCGGGCGGCGCGGTGCGGGCCGACGGCTCCACGGCCGGCGGCGCCGGCGGCAACGTCTCGCTCAATGCCGGCGGGCTGGTCATCGACGGGGGCGGCACGATCGCGTCCTACGGTTTCGCGCGCGGCGGCAAACTCAGCATCGTCACGCCAGCGGCGGTGTCCATCGGGGGCACGCTGCTGCAGACGCGCGGCCAACTGACGCCGGGCGAGACCGCGCCGTTCGACCTCACGGTAGGAGAAGACTTCGTGGTGCCGGCCGGCACCCGGCTGGCTTTCGAGCTGAAGGTGTCCTCGGGCAGATTCATCAAGCCGGGCGCCATCGTGCCCGCCGGCGTCTCGGTGAACGTCGGCGCGGCTCCGGCGACCGTCGGCCCCAACGGCTGGGCCCCGCCCATGAGCGGGGTGTTCGCCCGCCCGCCCGGCAGCGCCAACGGCGGCCGCAGCTATGCGGTGGGCGAGCAGATTCCGGCAGGTTATCTCGTCTATGCCGTCAACAGCCAGTTTCCGGAGGGCTACCGCCTGCCGGCCGACGCATTCACGGCGCCGCTGCCGATTTATCCGAAGCTCTATACCTATGCGGCCGGCTCGGTGCTGGCCGGCGACCTCATCGTGACGGCCGGCTCGGCCCTGCCGCGCGGCGCGGTGCTGCCCGTGGCCGCTCCGGTGCTTCCCGTGTTCGAGATAGTCGACGCTTCCGCGTTCTTCCAGCAGGGCTTCGCGTCGTACACCCTGTCCGGCGCCGCCGGCGCCATCGTCCAGCCGGGCGCCCGGGTGGACGTGGCCATGCCGGTGTACCGCTTCCTCGACACCGACCGGGCCACCGGCGTGCCGCGCCGCCTGCTGGCGGGCGACGCCCTGGCCGGGGCGGTCGAACTGGCGCTGCCGCCGCTGTTCGACACGAACGTACGGCAAGGCACGATGACCCAGCGCGCGGGAGCGGACTTGTCCCTGACGGGCGGCATCCCGCTGCCGCCCGCGGCGGGGGCGCCCGCGTCCCAGTTGGTCACGGGCGCCGTCATCATCGGCGAAGGCGCCGTGGTCAACGTCGATCCGGACCACCGCATCGATCTGTCCAGCAAGGGCCAGGTCACCATCGACGGCAGCCTGGTGGCGCCCGGCGGGACCATCACGGCCGTCAATACGCGCCTGCTGAAAGACCTGCGCTCCGTGGTCGTCAACAACCCGTACTTCGAAGACGTCGACCCCACGGACGCGCTGTCGGTGTGGGTGGGCGAGCACGGCCTGCTCGATGTGTCCGGCCGCGCCTACACCGCGCTTGACAGGCAGGGCGATCCGTTCGGCGTCGTGCTGGACGGCGGATCCGTCGTACTGGGCAGCACCGGCGGCAAGGACCCCGATTCCCTCGGCACGCTCTCCAGCGGCGCCTATGTGGTCATCCGCCCCGGCGCGCGCATCGACGCGTCCGGCGCCCAGGCGCTCATCGGCCCGGGCGGCCGCGACAATCGCGCCGTGCGCGACGTGGCCAGCGATGGCGGCTCGATCACCCTGAGTTCGTACCAGGGATTCTTCGTCGACGACCTGCTGCGCGACGACGGCAGCCGTGCGCCGGCCCTGCGCGCGCAGTCGGGCGGCGCGGGCGCCAGCGGCGGCACGCTGTCGCTGGTGCTGGAGTCGCCGCTGTATGGCGGCCCGTTCGGCGTGGATCCCTCCAGCCGGCCCGGCCGTGCGCTGACCGTCGTCCAGCGCTACGCGCCCAGCGCGTTGCCGGGCGACCTGGCGCCGGGCGCCATGGACGCCGCCTTCGTGCCCGCCCAGGCGCGCATCAGCGCCGAGCAGATCGCCGCGGGCGGCTTCGACGGCCTGTCGCTGTGGGGCCGCAGCGCCATCGTGTTCGACGGCGACGTCGATCTCAGCCTGGGCCGCAGCCTGACGCTGAACAAGGGATTCCTCTACCAGACTACGCCGGGCGCCAACGTCACGCTGCGCGCGCCCTACGTGCTGTACGACGGCGGCACGCTCCTGAAGGGGGCCAGCAACTTCGGCCCGGACATGGTGGGCGGGACCCGGCTGCCGGCGTACGGCATCGGCGGCACCTTCCGTGTCGAGGCCGGCCTGATCGACCTGCGCCACACCATGAGGGTCGATTTCGACCAGACCACGCTGCAAAGCAGCGGCGACCTGCGTTTCCTGGCGGCCACGGCGCCGCCGTCCGATGCTCCCTTGAATGACGGCACGACGCGCCGCACCGAACTGCGCGCGTTCGGCGACATCGAGCTGGCGGCCGCCCAGGTCTATCCGGCCAGCGGCGTGACGGCCACGGTCCGCGCCGGACTGGGCAATACCCCGGCCAGCGACCCCTCGGTGCTGCAGATCCGTTCCACGGGCGCGGTGCCCGCGCAGCCCTATTCCGTGCTGGGCAACCTGACCTTGACCGCCGACGTCATCCGCCAGGGGGGCGTGCTGCGCGCGCCGTTCGGCCTGCTGACGCTGAATGCGACGCAGGGGGTCGAGCTGCAGGAGGGCAGCATCACGTCGGTCAGCACCCGTGGGCTGGTCATCCCGTTCGGCGGCACGGTCGACGGCGTGAAGTACCTGTACAACGGCTTCGACGCGGCCAAGCCCGAACTGCTGGTGGGCCAGTATTCCGCCAGCATGTTCCCGGACGACAGCGGCACCATCAGCCGCGGCACCATCGGCGTCAGCATCAACGCCGCCTCGCTGACCAGCGCGCCGGGGTCGCTGCTGGACCTGTCGGGGGGCGGCCAACTGGTCGGCGGCGCCTTCATCACGGGCCGGGGCGGCTCGGTGGACACGCTGCTCAATCCGCTCGACCCGGGCGGCAAGGTGTACGCCATCGTCCCCGGCGCCACCACCGCGCCGGTCGCGGGCGGCTACTACAAGGCCTGGACGGGCGACGTGCCCGGGATCGGCCAGCAGATCACGCTGGCCGACGGCGTGCCCGGCCTGCCGGCCGGCACCTATACGCTGCTGCCGGCCAACTATGCGCTGCTGCCCGGCGCCTGGCGCATCGAACTGGGCGGCCATGCCGAACGTCCCGCCAAGGTGCCGGTGGTTCCCCTGCGCAACGGCTCGTATGTGCTGACCGGCACGCAGAGCGTGGCCGGCACGGGCATCCGCGACGCCTACGGCACGCGCGTCACGCTCACCTCCGGCCAGACGCTGCGCACCTACTCCGCCTACAACGACCAGGGCTACACCGCGTTCCAACTGGCGCAGACGCGCACCTTCGGCGCGCTGCGGCCGATGATCGAGGCGGACGGCCAGCGGCTGTGGTTCAATGCCCGCGCCGCCGCGGCGGCGCCCGCCAACAGCGCACTGGTCTTCAACGGCCGCGCCGACTTCTCGGCCGGCGACGCGGCCGGCTATGACGGCAGCTTCTCGCTGACCGCGCCCACCAACGCCACGCTGGTCCTCACCGGCCCCGGCAGCACCCGGCAGAACAACGCCACCACGGTCACGGCCTCGGCCGCGGAGATCGGCAAGGTGCAGGCGCCCAACCTGTACCTGGGCGGGCGGGTCGGGGCCTCGTATTCCGATCCCAACGTCGCCTTCGAAACGAACGGGATGGCGCAGAACGTGGTCCTGGAACGCGGCGCGTCGCTGTCGGCCAGCCAGGTGGTGCTGGCGGCCAAGCAGAAAGTCACCCTCGAAGAGGGCGCCGCCATCAGCACGCTGGGCCGAGGCAAGCGCTGGCTGGACACCAACAGCAGCGGGCTGCTGTTCGGCAACAAGCCTTCGCCGTACGAAGGCATGGCGCTGCTGCTGGTCTCCAACGGGCAGTTCACGATGGACGCGCCGTCCGGCCTGTTCGGCACCTCCATCGAACTGAAGGATGGCGCCTCGCTATATTCGGAAGGCACCATCGGCTTCTATTCCGACGTGGGCGTGACGCTGGCCGGCACGCCGCGCATCGGCACGCGCAACCTGTCGCTGGCCGTGCCCTCGTTCAACATCGGCTCGGACGCGTCGCTGGCGGCCGTGGGCGCGCTGCCGCCGGGCATGAACCTCAACCAGCGCTTCCTGGATACCCTGTTCGCCGGCGTGCCCGAGGTGGGCGCGCCTGCCCTGGAGAACCTGGTCCTGACCGCCAACAAGTCGGTCAATTTCTTCGGCAGCGTGGACCTGGACACCATCGACCCGGCCACGGGCCGCTCGCGCCTGGCGCAACTGGTGTTCAACACGCCGGCCATCTACGGCTATGGCGGGGCGGACGACACGGTGCGCCTGAGCACGGGCACGCTGGTCTGGAACAACGCACTGACCAGGGTGACATTCTCCGACTACACGCAGACGCAGTACGGCAGCGTACTGCCCGGGGCCCTGTTGCCCACCGGGCCCGGGCAGGGCCGCTTCGTGGTCGACGCCGATGCGGTGGTGTTCGGCAACCCCACGCTGGCGCAGCCCAATACCACGGTCGAGTTCCACCGGCTGATGCTGGGCTTCTCCGACGTCACCTTCAATGCGAAGGAGCGGATCACCGGCAATGCGCGCGGCACGGTGTCGTTCTACCAGCGCGGCGCGGATCCCAGCACCCGTTTCGATCCGGACACCTATGCCGGCACGGGCGGCAACCTGCATCTGAACACGCCCCTGCTCACCGGCGACTCGGGCTCGGTCATCGGCTACCGCGCGGGCGGCGCCATCGAGGTGAAGGCACCGGCGGGCGCCGCCCCGGCGCTGCCCTCGGCGGCCGGCAGCCTCGGCGCGCAGCTGGACCTGCACGGCGGCGCGATCGACCTCGCCTCGTCCGTCGTGCTGCCCAGCGGGCGGCTGACGCTGGCGGCCGACGGGGACATCGTGCTGGCCGACGGCAGCCTGCTCGACGTTTCGGGCCGCCGGCTGCGCTTCTTCGACGTGACGCGCGACACCTGGGCGGGCGACGTCGTCATCGAGAGCGAGCACGGCGACATCGTGCAGCGGGCCGGTTCGGTCATCGACGTGTCGGCGGCCAACCAGGATGCCGGCACGCTGCGGCTGTCGGCCATCGATGCTGGCCACGGCGCCGTACTGCTGGGCGGCACGCTGCGCGGCAGCGGCGGCCAGGGCCGGGCCAGCGGCACGTTCGACGTGCGCGCGCAGCGCATCGGCGCCGGGCCGGCCAGCCTGAACGCCGACTTCGCCGCGCTCAACGCGCAACTGGGCGAAGCCGGTTTCTTCGGCGCGCGCGCCTTCAACCTGCGGCAGGGCGACCTGACCATCGGCGACGGCGTGAAGGCGCGCGCCGTGACCGTCTCGGTCGATGGCGGCAGCCTGACCGTCACGGGACGCATCGACGCGTCGGGTACGCAGCCCGGCGCCATCCGCCTGGCCGCGCGCGACGACCTGCGCCTGGCGGGCAACGCCGTGCTGGACGCGCATGGCACCGTGCTGCAGGTCGACAGCTATGGCCAGCCCATCGAGGCGAAGAACCGCGGCACGGTGGAGCTGACCGCGTCGCAAGGCTGGCTGCGGCTGGACGACGGGGCGATGCTGGACGTCTCCGCGCCCGGCGTGGCCTACGGCCGCGTGGCGCTGAACGCGCGCCGCGTCACCGAGACGGGGGGCGACGTGCGCGTGGATGCGTCCGGCCGGGTCGACGTGCGCGGCGCGTCCAGCATCGCCCTCAATGCCTTCTGGACGTACCAGCCGGGCGATGCCGACGGCACGATCATGCAGGACAACGGCCTGGGCGCCGGCGGCGCGGTGCTCGACGCCCAGGGCCGCCTGGGCCTGGACCAGGTCGACGCGCGCAGCCGCGCCTTCCATGACAACGCGCTGGCCAATACCGACCTGCAGCGCCGCCTGGCGGGGCTGCGCGCCTATGGCGATGCCTATCACCTGCGGCCGGGCGTGGAGATCGTCAGCGGCGATGCCTCGAACGGCAAGCTGACGATCAAGGGCGACGTGGACCTGTCGCGCTACCGCTATGGCCCGAATGCCGACCTCAATCCGAACTCGGCGCGCTACGGCGCGGGCGAGCCGCTGGCGCTGGCGGTGCGCGCCGCCGGCGACCTGGACATCAAGGGCAGCATCAGCGACGGTTTCGGGCGTCCCAACGCCACGCCGGACGACAGCGCGATCCTGCTGGCGGCGGGCGCCACGTTGACGGCCGACTACACCTTGCCCGAGAACGTGACGCTGGCGTCCGGCACCAAGCTGGCCAGCGGGGCCGTCATCCCGATAGACGTGAACCTGCCGGGCGGCCAGTCGCTGTCGGCGGGCCAGGCGGCGGCGCGGCAGTATGTGCTCGACCTGCCGCTCAATCCGACTTTTGGCGAATACATCTACGTGTTCGATGGCGTGGACGCCTGGTCGGGCTGGGATCCGGACCCCGTCTACGTCGAGTCCGGCAGCATCACCGACTACTACTGGTGCGGCTGCACCTACTACCCTGGCGACCCCATCGTCTATGGCGTGCTGGGCCAGGGCGCGGTGATCGAGGCCGGCACCGTGATCTCGCATCCCAGCAATCCGGCCAAGGCCCGTATCGTGTTGTCGGGCGGGCCGAAGATCGCCGCCGGCAAGATCCTGCCGCAGCAGGTCACGCTGGCCACGGACTATCGGCTGCCCACGGCGGTCGTCGCCACGGGCAGGATCGTCACCCCGGGGCGGACGTGGGAGGCCGGCGAGACCCTTCCCGCCAGCACCGAGCTGCCGCAGGGCACGGTCGTAGGGCAGGGGGCGTCGCTGCCTTTCGACTTCGAGATCCAGGGCACCACGTGGCACGCGGGCAGCCCGCTGGTGCTGTCCGGCGGCTACACGCTGTCGTCCGACCTCGCCCTGGCCCAGGGCACGGTGCTGCCGCAGGGCACCGTCATCTCTGCTTCCGGCAACGTCACGTCGCAGGCGACGCGGCCGGTATGGGCGGTGGCGCCCATGCTGGCGGCGGGCAGCCAGTCGGCGTCCATCCGGCTGGTTGGCGGCGCCGACCTGGCCGCCGCCGACATGCGCGGCCTGCAATCGGCCGGCGCGCTGGGCGGCGCGGGCGACGTCACGCTGAACGACCCGCGCACCAGCAACTCGACCAGGATGCCGATCTTCAGCGTGCTGCGCACCGGCACCGGCGACCTCGACATCCTGGCCGGCGGCGATTTCAGCCAGGCCACGCCGTTCGGCGTCTATACCGCGGGCACGCAGCGGGACCTGCCCGAGGGCAACGAGGCGTTCACCCTGCAGCGCGCCAGGCTGACGGGCGTCGCCGCCTACGATGCCGCGCTGGAAGACCGCACGACCTGGTATCCCGACCACGGTGGGGACCTGTACGTGTCGGTACGCGCAGACCTGACCGGCCAGACCTGGTTCAGTCCGAGCAATCCCTCCTACAACAGCTACAACATCACCTCCTGGCTGTGGCGCCAGGGGGGCGAGGGCATGGGCCAGCAGACGGCCTGGTCGATCAACTTCGGCACCTACGCCAACGTGGGCGTGCGCTACAACCCGGCTTTGGGAGGCAATGAGCAATTGGTCGGCGTGGTGGGCTTCTCCGGCCTGGGCGCGCTGGGCGGCGGCAACGTCACGCTGCTGGCCGAGGGCGATGCCGGCGCGCTGGCGCCGTTCAGCGTGAACATCGGCGTCCCGGAGGGCACGCCGAAGCAGGCCACCGGCTTGAACGTCGCGGTCGGCGCGACCGGCCGCGTGACCGGCGTGAATACCACCGACGATGGCCGGGTGACGGGCGGGACATTGGTGCAGACCGGCGGGGGCGACCTCGTGCTCCGGATTGGCCGGGGGCTCAATCCGGCCCAGCCCAGCATCTCGAACGTCGACGCGATGCAGGGCACGCTGACCAACCTGCGCGGCGACATCGACGTGCTGGCGGGCTCCGTCGGCCACCTGAAACTGACGTACGGCACCAAGAGCACGCAAGACCCGCGCGGCGTGGACCTGTATGACGCGCAACGGGTGAGCGCCGCCGTGGCGGGCCCGGTCATCGTGCCGGGCGACGGCCAGACCTCCGTGCGCAGCCGCGGCGACCTGGTGCTGTCCTCCTACGTCGATCCGACCATGGCGGCGCCGCCCTCGGTCGGCGACATCGGCGTGGCCGGATACAGTTTCGTCGGCACGCTGGCGGGCAATCCGCAACAGACCGGGGCGGGCCGCAACTGGTTCTCGCTGTGGACGCCGGACACGGCGGTCTCGCTGTTCTCGGCGGGAGGCGGCGTGCTGCCGTTCCACACCGGGGCCGGGCGCAGTTATCTGCCCTCGACGTTCGACGCGGTGGCCGGGGACGGCAGCATCTACTATGGTTCGCAGTATTCGACCAACGTGGCCGTCTACGCGCTGCTGCCTTCGCCCGCCGGCCAGCTCGAACTGCTGGCAAGGGATTCGATCCAGGCGGGCGCGATGGGCGCGACGGCCAAGCTGGGCCTGTCGGGCGCGCGGGCCGGCGTCAACGACCTGCCCAATCCGTTCAAGCCGGCCTGGGTGCTGACCCCGCGCAACTATACCGGCGGCGTCGAACAGCTGGATATCACCTCCTCCTGCGGCTGCGACACCAACACGCTGGTGATCGTGACGCCGCCGGCCTGGGAGGGCGCGTTGCCGACCCTGCGTCCGCGCAGCGGCTATTTCGCCTTCCAGGGGATGGATACCCCCGTGGATGCGCTGCATGCGGGCGATGCCAATCCGATCCGCCTCTATGCGGTGAATGGCGACATCGTCGACGCCGCGCTGGGCGCATCCACCCTGGCCTCGCCCACCGTGCCGGGCTCCTACCTGGCGGCCAAGGCCGCGCAGGTGCGCGCCGGACGCGACATCGTCGCCTTCGGCATGGGCCCGACGAATAGTCCGCTGAGCGATCCCAGCGTCATCATGAACGTGGACGCCAACGACGTGTCCGTCCTGCAGGCCGGCCGGGACATCTTCTACGCCAATGTGCGGATCGGCGGTCCGGGCGTGCTGGAAGCGACCGCCGGGCGCAACGTCTACCAGGGCAACATGGGCAGCCTAGTCAGCATCGGCGGGATCATCCCGGGCGATACCCGGCCGGGCGCGGACATCGCCGTCCATGTCGGCTTCGGCCCGGCCGGGCCGCAGGGCGCGGACTGGGCGGCGCTGATCGCGCGCTACCTGGATCCGGCCAACCAAGCCGACGTCGCGTCGGGCCTGCCGCTGGCGGACCAGGCGGGCAAGGTGGCGCAGTCCTATGGTGGCGAGTTGACGCTGGCCGGCTGGCTGCGGCAGGAATTCGGCTACCAGGGCGACGAAGCCGGCGCCCCGCAGTGGCTGCGGGACAAGCAGGCCGAGCTGAACGCCGTGCGGGCCGCCGACGACAAGACGCCGCGCGACCTGAGCCGCGAATACGCGGACACCAGCCAGGCGTACCTGGTCAACTGGCTGCGCGCGCGCTACGGCTTCGAGGCGGACGGCGGCACCGACCGCGCCGCCGCCGCGCGGGCGTATTTCGATGCGCTGCCGGCCGAGCAGCAGCGCGTCTTCCTGCGCGCGCTGTACTACACCGAGCTGCGCGAGGGTGGGCGCGAATACAACGACTCGGACGGCCCGCGCTTCGGCAGCTACCTGCGCGGGCGCCAGATGATCGCCACGCTGTTCCCGCGGCAGGACGCCTATGCGGGGGACATGACCCAGTTCGGCGCGTCGGGCATCCAGACGTGGGCGGGCGGGGATATCCAGGTGCTGGCGCCGGGCGGGCAGATCGTGGTGGGCGTGCAGGGAGAACCCCCGCCGGGCACGGCCGGCCTGATCACGCTGGGCCGGGGCGACGTGCAGTTGTACTCGCAGGGCAGCATCCTGCTGGGGCTGTCGCGCATCATGACGACCTTCGGCGGCAGCATCCTGGCCTGGTCGGCGCAGGGCGACATCAACGCCGGCCGAGGATCCAAGACCACGCTGGTCTACACGCCGCCCCGGCGCGCGTACGACACGTGGGGCAACGTGCAGCTCTCGCCGCAGGCCCCGTCCACCGGGGCGGGCATCGCCACGCTGAACCCGATCCCCGAGGTGCCGCCCGGCGACGTGGATCTGCTGGCGCCCCTGGGCACCATCGACGCGGGCGAGGCGGGTATCCGGGTGTCGGGCAACCTGAACATCGCGGCCCTGCAGGTGGTGAACGCGGCCAACATCCAGGTGCAGGGCGAAGCCGTGGGCGTGCCGGTGGTGGCGGCGGTCAACGTCGGGGCGCTGACCAGCGCCAGCACGGCGGCCACCAGCGCGGTCAACGCGGCGCAGGATGCGGTGGCCCGCTCGCGCGCCGCGGCGCAGAAGGCGCTGCCGTCCATCATCAGCGTGCAGATCCTGGGATTCGGCGACGCCGGTGCGACGTCCGTGCCGGCGCCCGCCCGCGGCGCCGGCGCGCAGGGCAGGGCCGCGCCGGCGGCCAGCGCCGGCCAGGCCTACGACCGCACGAGCCTGCTGCAGATCGTCGGCATGGGCGGCCGCACGGACCCGGCCCAGGTGTCGCGCCTGACGGACGCGCAACGGCGCAGCCTGGAGAACGACCGCTGAGGGGACCCGTCCGCCCGCCATGTGCGCTGGCGGCCTGCCTGCACGGCAGGCCGCGGCGGGGATGGCGGCCTGCGCCCGGATCGCGGCGCGTGGCGGCGCGCAGGCGCGGCGGACGGACCACGGAATCGACCATCATGGACATGACCTTCGTCGATTGCCTGGACGGGGCCGGCGCCACGGGCGGCCCCGCTTCGGACGATGGCGGGCGCGCGGCGGGCCTGCGCGCCTGCCTGGTGGAGAACTATGCGCGGCTGCATCGCCGCCTGCGGCTTCAATTGGGCTGTGCCGACGCGGCCAGCGATTGCCTGCACGAGGCCTGGCTGCGGCTGGGCGACATGGCGCTGCCGCATTCGGTGCGCTGCGCCGAGGCGTATGTGTATCGGGTGGCCAGCAACCTCGCCATGGATCGCCTGCGTGGCGACCGGATGTGGCGCCATGCGGACGATGCGGACGACGCCCTGCATGCGCTTGCCGATCCCGCGCCCGGGCCCGAGGCGGTGGCCGAGGGGCGCTCGGAGGTGCGGGCGCTGCTGGCCGCGTTGCAGCGTCTGCCGTACCGCTATCAGGCGGTGCTGGCGGCGCTGCGGATCGAGGACATGACGCGTGGCGAGGTGGCTCGCCGGCATGGCATGTCGCCGCGCCGCGTGGACACCCTGGTCAGGCAGGCGATGGCGCACTGCGCCGCGCAGGGCGCCCGCCCATGAAAAAATCCCCGGGCGGGGATTCTTTCATGCCTGACGCACGCGCCGTGGATCAGACGATTTCGGCCTCGCCTTCCTTCTTGACCGGCTTGATCAGATCCTCGCGCTTGACCCCCATCCACATGGCCAGCGCGGCGGCCACGAAGACCGACGAGTAGATGCCGAACCAGATGCCGATGGTCAGCGCCAGCGCGAAGTAGTGCAGGGACGGGCCGCCGAAGAACAGCATGGCCAGCACCATCATCTGGGTCGACCCGTGGGTGATGATGGTGCGCGAGATGGTCTGGGTGATGGCGCCGTCGATGACTTCGACCACGCTGGCCTTGCGGTACTTGCGGAAGTTCTCGCGGATCCGGTCCATGATGACCACGGATTCGTTCACCGAGTAGCCCAGCACCGCCAGCACGCCGGCCAGCACGGCCAGCGAGAACTCCCATTGGAAGAACGCGAAGAAGCCCAGGATGATGACCACGTCGTGCAGGTTGGCGATGACCCCCGCCACGGCGAACTTCCATTCGAAGCGCAGGCCGAGGTAGAGCATGATGCCCGCCACCACCACCAGCAGCGCCATCAGTCCGTTGTGCAGCAGTTCCTGGCCCACCTGCGGGCCGACGAACTCGACGCGGCGCAGTTCGACCGACGGGTCGGCCGCCTTGAGGCTTTGCATCACCGATTCGCTTTGCGTGGCCGAGGTTTGCCCCTCGGCCAGCGGCAGGCGGATCAGCACGTCGCGCGAGGTGCCGAAGTTGGCCACCTGGAAGTCGCTGTAGCCCAGCTTGCCGACGGCGCCGCGCACGCTGTCCAGTTGCACGGTCTGCGCATAGCTGACTTCCATGACCGTGCCGCCGGTGAACTCGATGGACAGGTGAAAGCCGCGCGTGATGATGAAGAACACCGCCGCCACGAACGTGACCAGGCTGATGATGTTCAGCACCAGCGCATTGCGCATGAATGGAATGGTGCGATGGATGCGGAAGAATTCCATGATCGGCCTCTACTTCACTTGATGGCCGGGGCGTTGCCGCCGGCATTCTTCTTGTCCGGGTTCGGACGCCATACGGTGCCGATCGAAATGCGCGTCAGCTTGCGCTGGCGGCCATACCACAGGTTGGCCAGCGCACGCACGCCGATCACCGAGGAGAACATCGAGGTGACGATGCCCAGGCAATGCACCACCGCGAAGCCGCGGATGGGGCCGGAGCCGAAGGCCAGCAGCGCCAGGCCCACGATCAGTGTGGTCAGGTTCGAGTCGAGGATGGTGCCCCAGGCGCGCTCGAAGCCGTGGTGGATGGCCTGCTGCGGCGTGGCGCCGTTGCGCAGTTCCTCGCGGATGCGCTCGTTGATGAGCACGTTCGAGTCGATGGCCATGCCCAGCGTCAGCGCGATGGCCGCGATGCCGGGCAGGGTCAGCGTGGCCTGCAGCATGGACAGCAGCGCCAGCAGCAGCAGCACGTTCATCGTCAGGCCGACGGTGGAGAAGACGCCGAACAGGTGGTAATACAGGATGATGAACACGGCGATGGCCAGGAAGCCATACAGCGTGGAGTGGAAGCCCTTCGAGATGTTGTCGGCGCCCAGGCTGGGGCCGATGGTGCGTTCCTCGATGATGGACATCGGCGCGGCCAGCGAGCCGGCGCGCAGCAGCAGCGACGTGTCGGCGGCTTCCTCGGCGGTCATGCTGCCGGTGATCTGCACCTGGCCGCCGCCGATCTCGCCACGGATGACCGGCGCGGTGACCACTTCGCCCTTGCCGTTCTCGAACAGCAGGATGGCCATGCGCTTGCCGATGTTGTCGCGGGTGACGTCGCGGAAGATGCGCGCGCCCTTGCTGTCCAGCGTGAGGTGCACGGCGGCCTGCTGCGTCTGCTGGTCGCGGCCCGGCTGGGCGTCCTGCAGGTTTTCGCCGGTCAGGATGACCTGGCGGCGCACCAGCACGGGCGAGCCGTCGCGGTCGGTGTAGCGTTCCAGGCCGAACGGCACGGTGCCGTTGGCCAGCGCGCTCATCGCGGCCGGCGAATCGTCGACCATGCGGATTTCGAGGGTGGCGGTGCGGCCCAGCAGTTCCTTGGCCTTGGCCACGTCCTGCACGCCGGGCAACTGGACGATGATGCGGTCGGCGCCCTGCTGCTGGATGACGGGTTCGGCCACGCCCAGCTCGTTGATACGGTTGTGCAGGGTGTTGATGTTCTGCTTGAGCGCGTTGTCCTGCACGCGGGTGACCGCGGCGGGGCTCAATTGGCCGACCAGTTGGGGACGGCCGCCATCGTTGTTCTCGGTGTAGGCCAGTTCGGTCAGGCGGCTGCGCAGCGCGTCATGGGCGCGCGAACGGTCGTCGTCGTTGGCGAAGGTGGCCACGACCGACATGCCCGAGCGTTCGACGCCGGACACGTTGATCTTCTGGTCGCGCAGCACGCTGCGCACGTCGGCCGACAGGGAGTCGTAGCGGGCGGTCAGGGCGCCCTGCATGTCGACCTGCAGCAGGAAGTGCACGCCGCCGCGCAGGTCCAGGCCCAGATACATGGGGCGCGGCTCGAAGAAGCCGAGCCAGCGCATCCACGTGGGCGAGGCGGGCAGCAGGTTCAGCGCGACGGTATAGCGGGGATCGCTGGCATCGGGATTGAGCGCGTGGTCGATCGCATCGCGGGCCTGCAGCTGCACGTCGGTGGACGGGAAGCGGGCGCGCACGGTGCCCAGCGTGCCGTTCAGCTCGTAGTAGACGCTGGTGGGCTCGAGCTTGGCGTTGGCCAGGATCTGCTGGATCTGTTCCAGCATGGCGGGCTCGACCTTGATGGTGGCCTTGGCGCTGGAGACCTGCACGGCGGGGGATTCGCCGTAGAAGTTGGGCAGCGTGTAGAGCAGGCCGATCACGACCGCGACCAGGACCGTGATGTATTTCCAGAGAGGATAGCGGTTCATTGCCGGCGATTGATGCGTAAAGAAGACGAAAGGCCCCGCGTGCGGGGCCTGATCAGAGGCTTACAGGGCCTTGATGGTTCCCTTGGGCAGCACGGTCGTGACCGAGGTCTTCTGCATGATCACCTCGACGGGCTTCTCGGCCAGGTCGGCGATCTCGACCGTGACGTAGCTGTCGGTCACCTTGGAGACCTTGCCCAGCATGCCGCCGGCGGTGACGACTTCGTCGCCCTTGGCCAGCGCGGCCACCATGTTGCGATGCTCTTTCTGGCGCTTCATCTGCGGACGGATCATCAGGAAATAGAGGATCACGAACATCAGCACGATGGGCAGCATGCCCATCAGCGCATTGCCTTCCGGAGCGGCGGCCTGGGCCAGGACGAGGCCGGCGGTGTCGATTGCGGACATGGTTGAACTCCCTGCAAATATCAGTGTTTTTGGGTTGGCGGTGACGGGCCCAGGCCGGCTTCGAGGCCGGCTCTGGCCGGCACGGCGCGTGGCCGTGCCTGGTTCCGGGATTTTTCCGGTGTACCGTCCCTACATCTAATCGCGCCCTGTCCCCGCGCGAGCCATTGAACAGGGCAAGCCGACTATTGTAGCGGGGTTGCCTGGCAGTCGCGCGACACGAGTTCGGGGGACGGCAACCGCCCCTCCGGCAGGGGGAATTGGCTTTGGCCCGCCGGGTCCGGGCCAAATCGGCGCGGACCCGTCTCTAATCGATGCCGCGCGCCCGGTCCGCCGCGAATTGCGCGCGCCAGGCGTCGAAACGGCCTTCGGCGACGGCCTCGCGCATCTGGCGCATCAGGTCCAGGTAGAAGTGCAGGTTGTGCAGCGTGTTCAGGCGCGCGCCGGTGATCTCGTTGGCGCGCTGCAGGTGGTGCAGGTAGGCGCGCGAGAAGTGCTGGCAGGTGTGGCAGCCGCAGGTGGGGTCGAGCGGGCGGGTGTCGTCGCGGTAGCGCGCGTTGCGGATCTTCAGGTCGCCGAAGCGCGTGAACAGCCAGCCGTTGCGCGCGTTGCGGGTCGGCATCACGCAGTCGAACATGTCCACGCCGCTGGCCACGCCTTCGACCAGGTCTTCCGGCGTGCCCACGCCCATCAGGTAGCGCGGGGCGTCGGCCGGCAGGCGCGGCGCCACGTGCGCCAGGATGCGCAGCATGTCTTCCTTGGGTTCGCCCACCGACAGGCCGCCGATGGCGTAGCCGTGGAAACCGATGTCGCGCAGGCCGGCCAGCGACTCGTCGCGCAGCGATTCGTACATGCCGCCTTGCACGATGCCGAACAGGGCGTTGGGATTTTCCAGCCTGTCGAACTCGTCGCGCGAGCGGCGCGCCCAGCGCAGCGACATGCGCATCGAGCGGGCGGCTTCCTCGGCGGTGGCGGGACGGCCGTCGATTTCATAGGGCGTGCACTCGTCGAACACCATGACGATGTCGGAGTTCAGCCCGCGCTGGATGCGCATCGATTCCTCGGGCGTCAGGAACAGGCGCGCGCCGTCGATGGGCGAGGCGAACTTCACGCCTTCCTCGGTGATCTTGCGCATGCCTTGCAGGCTGAACACCTGGAAGCCGCCCGAGTCGGTCAGGAT
The DNA here is from genome assembly GCF_900078705.1 of Bordetella ansorpii. Classification (GTDB taxonomy): domain Bacteria; phylum Pseudomonadota; class Gammaproteobacteria; order Burkholderiales; family Burkholderiaceae_B; genus Bordetella; species Bordetella ansorpii_A. The sequence continues at coordinate 560,779 of NZ_FKIF01000001.1, read as the reverse complement.
GGGCTTGTCCCACTGCATGAAGCCGTGCAGGCCGCCGTGCTTCTGCATGACCCCGGTGCCGGGGCGCAGCCACAGGTGGAAGGTGTTGCCCAGCACGATCTGCGAGCCGATTTCCTTCAGTTCGTGCGGCAGCATGGCCTTGACGCTGCCATAGGTGCCCACGGGCATGAAGATCGGGGTTTCGACCGTGCCGTGGTTGAGGGTGATGCGGCCGCGGCGCGCGGCGCCGTCGGTGGCCAGCAGTTCGTAGCGCAGTCCGGTCATGGGCGGGGAGTTTCGATGAACATGGCGTCGCCGTAGCTGAAGAAGCGGTAGCGCTGGGCCACCGCATGCGCGTAGGCACGGCGGATGGGGTCCATGCCGGCCAGGGCCGATATCAGCATCAGCAGGGTCGACTGGGGCAGGTGGAAGTTGGTCAGCAGGGCGTCGACCGCGCGGTAGCGGTAGCCCGGCGTGATGAACAGCCGGGTATCGCCCTGGGAGGCTTCGAGCGGACGGTCGCGGCCCGGACGCGCCGCCCCGGGCGCCGCGCCAGCCGCCGCATCCGTCCGGGCGGCGGCGGATTCGAGCGCGCGCACGCTGGTGGTGCCCACGGCCACGACGCGGCCGCCGCGGGCGCGGGTGGCCGCTACGGCATCGGCCGTGGCCTGCGGCACGGTGTACCACTCGGCGTGCATGACGTGCTCGGCCAGATTCTCGACGCGCACCGGCTGGAAGGTGCCTGCGCCCACGTGCAGGGTGACGAAGGCGCGCTCGATGCCCAGGCCGGCCAGTTTCTGCAGCATGGGCTCGTCGAAGTGCAGGCCGGCGGTGGGAGCGGCCACCGCGCCCGGCTCGCGGGCGTAGACGGTCTGGTAGCGGCTGTCGTCGGTTTCCTCGGCGGCGTGCGTGATGTAGGGCGGCAGCGGCGTGGCGCCGTGCGCGTCCAGCAGGTCCAGCACCGGCGCCGGAAAGCGCAGGTCGAACAGTTCGCCCTCGCGGCCCAGCACCTCGGCGTCGAACGCGTCGGCCAGGCGCAGCACGGTGCCGGGACCGGGCGACTTGCTGGCGCGCACGTGGGCCAGGGCACGGGTGGGTTCGACCAGGCGTTCGACCAGCACTTCGACCTTGCCGCCGCTGCCGGCCTTGTGGCCGGCCAGGCGCGCCTTGATGACGCGGGTGTCGTTGAAGACCAGCAGGTCGCCCGCGCGCAGCAAGTGGGCCAGGTCGGGAAACTGCCGGTCGTGCAGCTGGCTGGCGGCATCCAGGTGCAGCAGGCGGCTGCCGCCGCGCTGGGCGGCGGGATGCTGCGCGATCAGCTCGGGCGGCAGTTCGTAGTCGAAATCGGAGAGGGTGAGCGGGGCGGACACGCGGGGGACAGCCGAAAAAGAGTGACGCGGCATCGGGCCGCGGGACAACCCGCTATTGTATGACGGCGCGGCAACACCGCCCGCCGCCCGGATGAAGCCCGGCGCGTGGCGAGCCGGGTCGCCGGTGAACCCGGCGCCTTCGACGGCCGGCTTTGGGCTGGCCGCAAGCTTGATTCGGTATGCTCACGGTTTTCTGGAACACGGCGGCGTGGCGCGTATGGCGGTCAAGCGAGCGGGAATACTGAAACGATGGCTGGCGGCGGCCGGGCTGGTGCTGGCGGCGGCACAGGGGCATGCCCAGGCGCTGCCGCCCGAGTTGGCGGCCATCTGGAAGAAGAGCGGCCTGCCCGACGATTCGCTGTCGCTGGTCGTGCAGGAGATCGGCGGCCCGCGCCTGGCGAGCATCAACGCCACCACGCCGCGCAACCCGGCTTCGGTGATGAAGCTGGTCACCACCTGGGCGGCGCTGTCGGAACTGGGCCCCAATTACATCTGGCGCACCGAACTGCTGGCCGATCCGGGCATGCGCCCCGATGCCAAGGGTGTGTTGCCCGGCCCGCTGTACCTGCGCGCCGGCGGCGATCCGCAACTGATGCTGCAGGACGTGTGGAACCTGCTGCGCGACCTGCGGTTGCGCGGGGTGAGGCAGATCGGCGACCTGGTCATCGACCGCAGCATCTTCGGCCAGGTGTCCATCGATCCCGGCGCCTTCGACGGCGCGCCAGACCGCGCCTACAACGCCAGCCCCGACGCCCTGATGGTGGGCTTCGGCGCGATGCGCCTGCTGTTCGTGCCCGATGCGGCCACGCGCCGCTGGGTGCCCTACATCGATCCGCCGCTGCCCGGCGTGCGCATCGAGGGCAAGGTGCAATGGAGCGACGCGCGCTGCCCTGGCCCGCCGGTGGTGACGACCGATCCCGTGATGACCCAGCAGGGTGTCTCGCTGCGCGTGGGGGGCACGGTCGCGGGTTCCTGCGGTGAATTCAGCCTGTACCGTCTGGCGCTGTCGCAGCCCGAATATGCCCAGGCGGTGTTCCGCCAGTTGTGGACGGACCTGGGCGGCAAGTTCACGGGCCAGGTGCGCGCCGGCCGCGTACCCGCCGACGCGGTGCTGTTGACGGCCAACGAATCGAAACCGCTGGGCGAGATCATCCGCACGATCAACAAGCGCAGCAACAACGTGATGGCGCGCACGCTGCTGCTGACGCTGGGCGCCGAGCGCGGTGCGCGTCCGGCCACGGTGGCCAGCAGCGACATGGTGGCGCGTGCGCTGCTGACGGCGCAGGGCCTGAAGATGCCCGAGCTGGTGATCGACAACGGCGCCGGCCTGGCCCGCGAGGCCCGGGTGTCGGCGGAAAGCCTGGCCTCGCTGCTGACGCTGGCGTGGTCCTCGCCGTACATGCCCGAGTACATGTCGTCGCTGGCGATCTCGGGGGTGGACGGCACGGTGCGCCGTCGCCTGCGCGGCAAGGATGCCGAGGGCATGGCGCATCTGAAGACCGGTTCCCTGCGCGACGTCCGAGCCATCGCCGGCTACGTGTTGGGGAGCAACGGCAAGCGGTACGTCATCGTCAGCATCGTCAATCATGAGCAGGCGGGGGCGGTGCGGGCGTTCGATGATGCGTTGATTGCGTGGCTGGTGGATCGGAACTGATCTTTTGGCGCGGTCCTGGGTGGTTGTTGGATCGGGAGTATTTCGAGTTCTGACGTCGCCTCTGGAGGGCGGTCCGGGCCATGCGGCGGATGCCGCTATCCACCACCGGCCGTGCCTCGAAGATTTTCCGAGTCCACGGCAGTCCGCAATACAAACCCCTTTCACCTATTGCGTCAGCCGTTGCTCTGCCAGCCGCCGTGCCCGTCGACGATCCCGCCTGTTTCGTGGTGGTGAGCCAGGGGGAGAGGGGCTTGCCGTGGGCGCAAGGGAATCGGAAAACATGCGCAGGGGCGCCACCCTCCGCATGCCGCTGTATGGCGGCCGTTGCATGACGCCGCAAGAACCCATCAAACGCCAATACACACAGGCCAAGGCCAGGGAACCAAGACGGGTTAACATCCCGCCCGCCCCGCGCCCACACCTGCGGCCATCCTGCCCGGAAACCAAGCTACGATATTCCGGCTGCACGCTGGCCGGCGCATGCCGTATTCGTATTCCCTGGAGATCCCTGTCATGCCCGTGCATGAAATTCGTCATCCGCTGATTCGCCACAAGCTGGGGATCATGCGGCGCGCCGACCTGAGCACCAAGAGCTTTCGCGAACTGTCGCAGGAAGTCGGCGCGCTGCTGACCTACGAGGCGTCCAAGGACATGCCGCTGATCGAAGCCGAGGTCGAAGGCTGGTGCGGCACCGTCAAGGTCGAGAAGATCGCCGGCAAGAAGGTCACCGTCGTCCCCATTCTGCGCGCCGGCATCGGCATGCTGGATGGCGTGCTCAGCCTGATTCCCGGGGCCAAGGTCAGCGTCGTGGGCGTGGCCCGCAACGAAGAGACCCTCGAAGCGCACACCTACGTCGAGCGCCTGGTGGGCGAGCTCGACCAGCGCCTGGCGCTGATCGTCGATCCCATGCTGGCCACCGGCGGCTCCATGCTGGCCACCATCGACATGCTCAAGCGCGCCGGCTGCCGCGAGATCCGCGCGCTGGTGCTGGTGGCGGCGCCGGTCGGCATCGACGCGGTGCTGGCCAGGCATCCCGACGTCAACATCTACACGGCGTCCATCGACGAACGCCTGAACGACGACGGCTACATCATCCCTGGCCTGGGCGACGCGGGCGACCGCATCTTCGGCACCAAGCAGAAGAACCATTGAGCCGCGCGGCCGTGGCGGCCGCCCGCGCTCGTACGCACCGACTACGCACCGACATACGCACCGAGGCCGCGCCGCGATGCGGACTTCAGGCGCCCCCGTCTTTCCGCGCACGCGCTCAACGGCCCGAGGCGATTCCGCCTCGGGCCGTTGACTTTGTCCCCGCCCGCTCCTACAGTCAATGCAGGAATTTTCCGTACCGGAAATTTCTTTCAGGCGGCTGCACGCCGCTGCCCGATGCTTCGCATTTGTGCCTATCAAAATAAGCGGCCTCAGGCCGCGCCGGAGACAAGCAGATGCGCATTTCCGCTGTAGTGGCGGCCGTGGCCGCGGCATTCGCCGTGGGCGCCGCCCAGGCCCAGGACGTCGTCCGCCTGGGCGTATCCAACGATCGATCCGGCATCTATGCCGACCTGGGCGGACTCGGGTCCGAGATGGCCGTGCGCATGGCCGTCGAGGACTTCAACGGCCAGGTCGCGGGCAAGACGGTCGAGGTCATCGGCGCCGACAACCAGAACAAGGCCGACGTGGCCTCGTCGCTGGTGCGGCGCTGGTTCGACACGCAGGGCGTGGTGGCCGTGGTGGATGGCGGGGCCAGTTCCGCCGGGCTGGCGGCGCAGGGCGTGGCGCGCGAGAAGGGTGGGGCCGCGCTGATCAGCGGCGGCTTCGCAGGCGACTTCAGCGGCAAGCAATGCAGCGAACTGAGCACCCAATGGGCGCCCGATACCTACGCATTGGCCAATGCCGTGGTGCGCAGCGTGGTCGACCAGGGCGGCAAGAACTGGTACTTCATCACCACCGATTACGTGTTCGGCAAGTCGATGGAAGCCAACGCGACCCGCTTCGTGCAGTCGGCCGGGGGCAAGGTGCTGGGCAGCACGCGGCATCCGCTGGGCGCGCTGGACTTTGCCTCGTTCCTGCTGCAGGCCCAGTCGTCCGGCGCGGACGTGGTGGGCCTGGCCAGCGCGGGCGGCGACCTGGTCAACCTGATCAAGCAGGCGCAGGAGTTCGGGCTGGCGGGCGGCAGGCAGCGCCTGATGACCTTCCTGACCTTCATCAACGACGTGCAGGCCATGGGCCCGCACGTGGCGCAGGGTTTGACGTTTCCCACAGGCTTCTACTGGGACGCCGACGAGGACACGCGCGCCTGGACCCGCCGCTGGCAGCAGAAGGTGGGCACGACGCGTGCGCCGTCCATCGTGCAGGCGCTGAGCTACGTGGCCACGGTGCACTATCTGCAGGCCGCGCAGGCCGCGGGCACCTTCGATGGCGCGGCGGTCAACCGCAAGATGCGCGAGCTGCCCATCACGACCCGGCTGGTCAGGAACGCCCGCGTGCGCCCGGAGGATGGCCGCGTCATCATGGATATGTACCTGGTGGAGGTGAAGAAGCCGGCCGAATCGAAGTACGCCAATGACTTCTACAGGATCCTGTCCACCGTGCCGGGCGAGAAAGTGTTCGTGTCGCTGGCGGAAAGCGAGTGCCCGTCGGTCAAGAAGTAGAACCAGGAGGCTTTGATGAAGTGCTATTGCGTTGTCAATTTCCGCGAACCGCTGCAGGCGCTCGATCAGCCCACGCCCCAGCCGCAGGGAACCCAGGTCCTGCTGAAGGTGCGCGCCGCGGGCGTGTGCCATAGCGACATCCACTTGTGGGAAGGCGGCTACGACCTGGGACAGGGACGCACGCTGTCGCTGAAGGAGCGGGGCGTCACGCTGCCGCTGACGCTGGGCCACGAGACCGTGGGCGAGGTGGTGTCGGTCGGCGCCCAGGTCCAGGGCCTGGACGAGGGACGTCGATATCTCGTGTATCCGTGGATCGGTTGCGGCAAGTGCCCGGCCTGCGCCTCGGGCCTGGAGAACCATTGTTCGGCGCCGGCCTGCCTGGGCGTGCACCGGCCGGGCGGCTACGCCGAATACATCATGGTGCCGCATCCCCGCTACCTGATCGACATCGGCGACCTGGATCCCGCGTTGATCGCGCCCTACGCCTGCTCGGGCCTGACCACGTATTCCGCGCTGAAGAAGATCGGCGCCGAGGTGTATACGCAGCGTCCCATCGTCATCTTCGGCGCGGGCGGCCTGGGCCTGATGTGCCTGACGCTGATCGAGGCGCTGGGCGGCGCGGGCGCGATCGTGGTCGACATCGATCCGGCCAAGCGCCAGGCTGCGCGGGATGCCGGGGCCTTGGCGGCCATCGATGGCGCGGCGCCGGATGCGGCGCGGCAGATCATCGCGGCGGCGGGCGGGCAACCGTTGTCCGGCGCCATCGACCTGGTCGGCGCGCCTTCCACCACGGGGTTGGCGTTCGACTTCCTGACCAAGGGCGGCAAGCTGATCGTGGTGGGCCTGTTCGGCGGCGGCTCGTCATGGCCCATCGCGCTGATTCCGATGAAGGCGCTGTCGATCATCGGCAGCTACGTGGGCAACCTGGCGGAACTGCGCGAGTTGATGGACCTGGTGCGCGGCGGCAAGGTGGCGCCCGTGCCCGTCACCCGGCATCCGATGGCCGAGGCCGACAGCGTGTTGACCTCGCTGCGCCAGGGCAAGGTGGTAGGGCGAGCGGTGTTGACGGCGGCGTAGCCGTCCATCACTGCGCCGCGATCAACGTGTCATTCGCCGTGCGCCTCCAGCGACTGGCCGAACCAGTGCAGCTTCGGTCCCAGCGCGGCCACCTCGCCCACGATCAGCAACGCGGGCGCATGGATGCCGTGGGCGCGCGCGCGCGCGGCCAGGTCGGCCAGCGTGCCGGTCACCACCCGCTGCTCGGGCCGGCTGCCGTTTTCCACCAGTGCGAAGGGCGTTTCGGCTGCGCGGCCGTGCGTGATCAGGCGCTCGGACAGGTATTCGAGCTGGCCCACGCCCATGTAGAACGCCAGTGTCTGGCTGCCGCGCGCCAGGCCGTCCCAGTCCAGCGTGTCCTCGTCCTGGCGGCAGTGCGCCGTGACGAAGCGCACCGACTGCGCGTGATCGCGGTGCGTCAGGGGGATGCCCGCATAGGCCGCGCAGGCCAGCGCGGCGGTGACGCCGGGCACCACTTCGTAGCGCACGCCGTGTTCGCGCAGATGTTCGAGTTCCTCGCCGCCGCGGCCGAAGATGAAGGCGTCCCCGCCCTTCAGGCGCACCACGCGGCGGCCGGCCCGCGCATGTTCCACCATCAGCGCGTGGATGCGGGCCTGCGTGGCGTCGTGGTTCTCGCCGGGCAGCTTGCCCACGGAGACGCGATCGGCATCGCGCCGAGCCAGCGCCAGCACGTCGGCGCTGGTCAGGCGGTCGTAAAGGATGACGTCGGCTTCGTTCAGCGCGCGCAGCGCCTTGAGCGTCAGCAGGCCGGGATCGCCGGGACCGGCGCCCACCAGCACCACGCTGCCGGCCTCCTGCGGCCAGCCGCGGTCCAGCATCCCGGTCAGTTCGGCCTCGGCCTGCGCGGGCTGTTGCTGGCGCAGCCAGCCAGCCACCGGGCCATCCAGCAGCCAGTCGTAGAAGCGGCGGCGCCGGCCCAGGTCGGGCAGGGCCGCGCGAATACGCGGACGATGGCGCGCGGCCAGTTCGGCCAGCGGGCCCAGCGTGTGGTCCAGCAGCGATTCCAGGCGCTCGCGCAGGCGGCGCGCCAGCACGGGCGCCACGCCGGAGGACGAGATGGCCAGCACCAGCGGCGAGCGGTCGACGATGGCGGGCACCTGGAACGATGACAGCTCGGCCACGTCGACCACATTACAGAAGATGCGGCGCGCATTGGCGGCCGCTTCGACGGCGGCGTTGACCTCGCGGTCGTCGGTGGCGGCCACCACCAGCCAGACGTCGTCCAGCCAGGCAGGTTCGAAATGGCCGGCCACGTGATCGATGCCGCCCTCGGCGGCCTGCCGCGCCAGCGCCGGTTCGAGCCCGGGCGCGCCCACGCGCACGGCCGCGCCGGCCTCTTGCAGCGCCAGCACCTTGCGGGCCGCCACGCTGCCACCGCCTACCACCAGCACACGCCGGCCTTTGAGGTCGGCAAATATCGGAAAGAGCTTCATCGGGAATAACCAGGCGCGGACCACAATGGCCCGCAGGATACCCGGGATCATAGGAAGCCCGGCTACATCCCTACAACGTCTGATTTATTGGATTGATATTCCCTAGGGTTATTAGTCCTTATGGCCGCGCCAGGTGCTGGCACCAGCATTGTTGCGATGCGGCACGAAAACAGTGCGATGGCATCGGGCTGCGCACCGCTTCTGTGCGCCCAACCCCGGGCCTGGCGCCAGCGGGTAAGTGGGCCATCCTGGCAAGTCCATGAATACAAAAAGGAAAATCCAGGAGATCAAAGCTGGCACAGCGATTGCTTGAAGGAGGTTGGACGGCCACCAAAGCCCTCCGCTCTTGCAATGCAGTCAGGAACAACGGCGTTCCGCAACATCCCGGGCAACTGGTCCCGGGATATGCGGGGCGCTTTTTTTTTGCCAAGGCGCAGCGTCCAGGCAAAGCCCCCTATCGGGAGGGCGGGCCGAAGGCGCGGCGCGGGGCACTTTCCACGGCATTATTTCCGGAGTCTCGACGATGTCTGTTTCTCGCCTCACCGCCAAGCCGTCCCCCGCCGGTTCGCCGGCCGCCAATCCGCAACGCCGCCGGTGGCTGGCCGGCGCGGCGGGCGCAAGTGTGCTGACCCTGGTCGATCCGTTGGTGCGCGCCGGCGCCTGGGCCGCGGGCAGCGACGCGCCCGAGCAGCCCGAAGTGCGCATCGGCTTCATTCCGCTGACCGATTGCGCCTCGGTGGTGATGGCCTCGGTGATGGGCTTCGACAAGAAACACGGCGTGAAGATCGTGCCGAGCAAGGAGGCGTCCTGGGCCTCCGTGCGCGACAAGCTGGCCAACGGCGAGCTGGACATGGCGCACGTCCTGTACGGCCTGGTCTACGGGCTGCACCTGGGCGTGGGCGGCCCCAAGAAAGACATGGCGGTGCTGATGAGCCTGAACCAGAACGGCCAGGGCATCACGTTGTCCAGCAAGCTGCTTGCGGCCGGCGCGCGCGACGGCGAGTCGCTGGCGAAGGTCATGGCGAAGGAAAAGCGCGACTACACCTTCGCGCAGACCTTTCCCACCGGCACGCACGCGATGTGGCTGTACTACTGGCTGGCCTCCTACGGCATCGATCCGTTCCGCGACGCGCGCGCCATCACCGTGCCGCCGCCGCAGATGGTGGCCAACATGCGCGTGGGCAACATGGACGGCTTCTGCGTGGGCGAACCCTGGGGCGCGCGCGCCATCATGGACAAGATCGGCTTCACGGCCTGCACCACGCAGCAGGTCTGGACCGATCACCCCGAGAAGGTGTTGGGCACGACGTCCGATTTCGTTCAGCGCAATCCCAACACCGCGCGCGCCGTCACCGCGGCCATTCTCGAAGCGGGCAAATGGATCGACGCCTCGCCCGAGAACCGCCGCAAGACGGCCGAGACCATCGCCGCGCGCGCCTACGTGAACACCGAGGCGCAGGGCATCGTCGACCGCATGCTGGGCCGCTACGAGGACGGCGCGGGCAAGAAGTGGGACGACGCGCACGCCATGCGTTTCTACGGCGACGGCGAGGCCAGCTTCCCCTACCTGAGCGACGGCATGTGGTTCCTGACGCAGCACAAGCGCTGGGGACTGATGAAGGAGCATCCCGACTACCTGGCCGTGGCGCGCCAGGTGAACCGCATCGACCTCTACAAGCAGGCCGCCGCGGCGGCGGGCGCGGCGCTGCCGTCGTCCGAGACCCGCAAGTCCACGCTGATCGACGGCGTGGTGTGGGACGGCAGCAACCCCGTCGCGTACGCGGACGGTTTCAAGATCAAGGCGGCCTGACATGTCCACTTCCGTCATGACGTCTTCCCCCTCCCCGTCGCTGCCCTCGGCGGCGGCCGCCGCGCGCACGCCGTTCCTGCGCGAAGTCTACGAACCCGCCGCCCGCCGGGCGATCGGCGCCTTGGCCGGATTCGCGGTGTTCGTGCTGATGTGGCAGTGCATCTCGCTGCTGGTGCCCGAGATTCCCACCCCGGGCAAGACGTGGCATGCGGCGGCGCAGCTGTTCGCCGATCCCTTCTACGACAACGGCCCCAATGACAAGGGCGTGGGCTGGAACGTGCTGGCCTCGCTGCGGCGCGTGGGCCTGGGTTTCGGCCTGGCCGCGCTGGTGGGCATTCCCGCGGGCTTCATCATGGGCCGCTATGCGATGGCCGGCGCCATGGCTTCTCCCATCGTCAGCCTGCTGCGGCCGGTGTCGCCGCTGGCCTGGCTGCCGCTGGGGCTGCTGTTGTTCAAGGCGGCCGATCCCGCGGCGATCTGGGCCATCTTCATCTGTTCGATCTGGCCCATGGTGATCAACACCGCGGCCGGCGTGTCGCGCGTGCCGCAGGACTACCTGAACGTGGCGCGGGTGCTGAACCTGTCCGAATGGAAGGTGGTGACGCGCGTGCTGCTGCCCGCGGTCCTGCCCTACATCCTGACCGGCGTGCGGCTGTCCATCGGCACGGCCTGGCTGGTGATCGTGGCCGCCGAGATGCTGACGGGCGGCACCGGCATCGGCTTCTGGCTGTGGGACGAATGGAACAACCTGAAGGTGGAGCACATCGTGGTCGCCATCTTCGTGATCGGCATCGTCGGGCTCCTGCTGGAGCTTGCGCTGCTGCGGATCGCGCGCCGCTTCGCCTACGAGGAGTGACATCATGCACAAATCCCTGCGCATCGAGAACGTCGGCCAGGTCTTCACCGCGCGCGGCAAGCCCTTCGTGGCGCTGCGCGACATCGACCTGACCGTCGACACCGGCGAGTTCGTCACGCTGATCGGCCATTCGGGCTGCGGCAAATCGACGCTGCTGAACCTGATCGCCGGCCTGGCGCGGCCCACCTCGGGCGTGCTGCTGTGCGCCGAGCGCGAGATCGCCGGGCCCGGCCCGGACCGCGCGATGGTGTTCCAGAACCATTCGCTGCTGCCGTGGCTGACCTGCTTCCAGAACATCCACCTGGCCGTGGAAAGCGTGTTCGGCGGCCGCGAAAGCCGGGCGCGGCAGAACGAGCGCGCGCAGGCCGCGCTGGATCTGGTGGGGCTGACGGCGGCGCGCGACAAGCTGCCGCGCGAGATCTCCGGCGGCATGAAACAGCGCGTGGGCATTGCGCGCGCGCTGGCCATCGAGCCGCGTGTGCTGCTGATGGACGAACCGTTCGGCGCCCTGGATGCGCTGACCCGCGCCCACCTGCAGGACGAACTGCTGCGCATCGTGGCCAAGACGCGCAGCACGGTCGTCATGGTGACGCATGACGTGGACGAGGCCGTGCTGCTTTCCGACCGCATCGTCATGCTGACCAACGGACCCGCGGCCACCATCGGCGACATCCTGCCGGTGGACCTGCCGCGTCCGCGCGACCGCGTGGCGCTGGCGGGCGATCCGGCCTACCAGGCGTGCCGCGCGGGCGTGGTGGATTTCCTGTACCGGCGCTACGCGCATCCCGCGCATGCCTGAACACAGCACCTGGGGAATGCGATGAAGCAACGGCTGGTGGTGATCGGCAACGGCATGGCCGGCGTGCGCACGCTGGAGGAACTGCTGAAGCAGGCGCCCGATCTGTACGACATCACGGTGTTCGGCGCCGAGCCGCATCCCAACTACAACCGCATCCTGCTGTCGCCGGTGCTGGCCGGCGAGCAGGCCTTCCAGGACATCGTGCTGAACGATCTGGACTGGTACCGCGAGCATGGCATCGACCTGAAACTGGACTGTCCCGCGGTGCGCATCGACCGCGCGCGCCGCGTGGTGCATGGCGCCGATGGCTCGCAGGCGCCGTACGACAAGCTGCTGCTGGCCACGGGTTCGCATCCGTTCGTGCTGCCCGTGCCCGGCCGCGACCTGCGCGGCGTGATCGGCTTTCGCGGCATCGGCGATGTGCAGCGCATGATCGCGGCGGCGGCGCGGGGTGGCGACGCCGTGGTGATCGGCGGCGGCCTGCTGGGCCTGGAGGCCGCCAACGGCCTGGCGATGCGCGGCATGCGGGTCTCGGTGGCGCACCTGGGCAGCGCGTTGCTGGACCGCCAGCTGGATGGCCATGCGGCCGCGCTGCTGCAGCAAAGCCTGCAGGCTCGCGGCCTGACCTTCCTGCTGGCGAAGCAGACCGAGGCGTTGCTGGACGATGGCGGCGGCCACGTCCGTGGCGTGCGTTTCGCCGATGGGCAGGAGATTCCCGCGGACCTGGTCGTGATGGCGGCGGGCGTGCGGCCCAACACCGAGCTGGCCGAGCACTGCGGCCTGCGGGTCCACCGGGGCGTGGTCGTCAGCGACACGCTGCAGACCTACGATCCGCGCATCTATGCCGTCGGCGAATGCGCCAGCCATCGCGGCGCCTGCTATGGCCTGGTGGCGCCGCTGTTCGAGCAGGCGCGCGTGGCCGCCAATCATCTGGCGCTGCACGGCATCGGCCACTATCCGGGCAGCGTGACGTCGACCAAGCTCAAGGTCACCGGCATCGACCTGTTTTCGGCGGGAGATTTCTCGGGCGGGGACGGTGCGGAACTGATCACCCTGTACGACAACACCACGGGCATCTACAAAAAGCTGGTGGTGAAGGACGGCAAGCTGGCGGGCGCCTGCCTGTATGGCGATACCGCGGACGGCGCGTGGTACTTCCGGCTGATCCGCGAGGGCCACTCCATCGAGGCCCTGCGGGACGCGCTGATGTTCGGCGAGGACGAGGCCAGGGAGGCCTGCACGGCATGATCGCGGCGATTCCCATCAAGCATGCCGATGCCCGGGCGCATACGGTCTCGTCCGTCTGCTGTTATTGCGGCACTGGCTGCGGCGTGCGCGTGCAGGCCAGCGGCGACCAGGTCCTGTCCGTCACCGGCGACCCGGATCATCCGTCGAACCAGGGCAGGCTGTGCAGCAAGGGCCGCACGCTGGCCGACACCGTGCGGCGCGATGCCGCGCGGGTGCGCGAGGCCGAGTGGCGGCCGAGGCGCGACGCGGCGCGCGCGCCCCTGGCGCTGGACGACGCGCTGGAGCTGGCGGCCGAGCGCCTGGCCGGGACCATCCGGCGGCACGGGCCGCACGCCGTGGGCTTCTACCTGTCCGGCCAGTTGCTGACCGAGGACTACGCCGTCTTCAACAAGCTGGCGCGCGCGCTGGTCGGCACCAACAACATCGACACGAACTCCCGGCTGTGCATGTCCAGCGCGGTGTCGGGCTACAAGAGGACGCTGGGCGCGGACGCGCCGCCAGCCTGTTACGACGATCTGGACAGCGCCGACCTGGTGCTGATCGCGGGCTCGAACATGGCGTACGCGCACCCGGTGCTGTTCCGCCGGCTGGAGGCCGCGAAAGCCGCGCGGCCGGACATGAAGGTCGTGGTGGTCGATCCGCGCCGCACCGATACCGCCGGCATCGCCGATCTGCATCTGGCCATCGCGCCGGGCAGCGACGTGGCCCTGTTCCTCGCCATGCTGAACGTGATGGAGCGCGAGGACCTGATCGACCGCGGCTACATCGCGCGGCACACGCAAGGGTTCGATGCGTTGCGGGCGCGCATCGGCGCCTACCCCCCGCAGGTGGCGCAGGCCTTGTGCGGCGTGCCGGCCAGCGATATCGAGCAGGCCGCGCGCTGGTTCGGCCAGGCCGGCGCCGCGCTGTCGATGTACACCATGGGCCTGAACCAATCCGCGAACGGCACGGCCAAGAACGCGGCGCTGATCCATCTGCACCTGGCCACCGGCCAGATCGGGCGGCCGGGCGCCGGGCCATTCTCGCTGACCGGCCAGCCCAACGCCATGGGCGGCCGCGAGGCGGGCGGCATGGCGACTATCCTGCCGGGCCATCGCGATCCGGCCGATGCGGCGCACCGGGCGGAAGTGGCCGCCGCCTGGGGCGTGCCGGCCTTGCCGGATACGCCGGGCCTGCCGGCCTTGCACATGTTCGACGCCGTGCTGGAAGGCCGCGTGAAGGTGCTGTGGATCGCGGCCACCAACCCGGCGCAGTCGCTGCCCGACCAGGCGCGCGTGCGGCAGGCCCTGCGGGCGGCCGAGTTCGTCATCGTGCAGGAGGCCTTCGCCAACACCGAGACGCTGGCCTATGCCGATCTGGTGCTGCCCGCGGCCACCTGGCCGGAGAAGAACGGCAGCGTGACGAATTCCGAGCGCCGCATCAGCCGCGTGCGCGCGGCCATCGCGCCGCCGGGTAGCGCGCAACCCGATTGGCGGCTGGCATGCGGCGTGGCGCGCCGTCTGGCCGCGCGGATCGCGCCCCACAAGGCGGCATTGTTCGACTACGCCGATGAAGCCGCCGTGTTCGCCGAGCACGCCGGCCTGACCGCCGGGCGCGACCTGGACTACAGCGCGGTGGACTACGCGGCGCTGGAGCAGGGGCCGCGCCAATGGCCGGTGCGCGGCGGCCACGACACGGCGCGCCTGTACGCCGACGGCCGCTTTCCGACGCCGGACGGACGCGCGCGCTTCATCGACGTGGACCATGTGCCGGTGGCCGACCCCGTCGACGGCGATTTCCCCCTGTGGCTGACCACGGGCCGCCTGCGCGACCACTGGCACACCATGGCGCGCACCGGCCTGTCCGCGACGCTGGTGCGGCACGTCGAGGAACCCTGGATTTCGCTGCATCCCCAGGAGATGGCGGGCCTGGGGCTGGCCGAGGATGCGCTGGTGCGCGTGCGCTCGCGGCGTGGCGCCGTCGTGCTGCCGGCCCGCGCGGACGAGGGCCTGGAGCCCGGCCGCGCGTTCCTGCCCATGCACTGGGGTAGCGGCTTCATGGCGGGCGATGGCGTGAACGCGCTGACCCCTCCCGCGTGCGATCCCGTGTCGCACCAGCCCGAGTTGAAGCACAGCGCGGTGGATGTGGCGGCGGCCCCGTTGCCCTGGCAGGCGATGGCCTGGCTACGGGGTGACGCGGCCGCGCTGCGGCAGGCGTTGGCGCCCTGGCTGGCGCGCTTTCCCTATGCGGTGCTGTTGCCGTCCGCGCTGGGCGGAGGCGGCCTGAGGCTGCGCCTGGCCGCCGAGGCGGCGCCGGCTGCCGACGTGCTGGATGCCCTGGCACGGGCGCTGCGCCTGGACCGGCCCGCGGCGGCTTTCGACGATCCCGCGCGTGGCGTGCTGCGCCGCGCCGGCCTGGACGATGCGCGCCGGCCCGATGCATTCCTGCTGGCGGGCGATACCCGCGCCCAGGCCGGCATGCTGGCCTGGGCAGATGGCGGCGAGGCGCCCGCCGGCCTGGCGCGTCTGCTGATGGGCCGTGGCGGCGCGGCGAAGCGGGCGCGCACGGTCTGTGCCTGCATGGGCGTGACCGATGCCGCGATCGAGTCCGGCATCGCCGCCGGACTCGACCTGGCCGGGCTGAAGACGCAACTGGGCTGCGGCACGGGTTGCGGCTCTTGCGTGCCCGAGATCCGGGACATGCTGCGGCGCCGCCGCCCGGTACTCGCGCAGGCGTCGGGCCTCGCTACTTGAAGTCCGCGGCCGGATCGTTGCCGCCGTAGATGCCGCCGCCTCCGTAGTCGCTCGTGGGCACCTCGATCTTGATCTTGGTGGCGTCGACTTCCGGCGCGTCTCCCTTGTAGTGCATCACGATGCCGGGGAAGGCCAGGACCGCGGCCACCATGGTCAGCTGGATGGCGATGAACGGCACCGAACCCCAATAGATCTGGCCGGTGGTCACGGGCTCGATGGTCTGGCCCGTGACCCGGTCGCGATAGCGATTCTTGGGCGCGACCGAACGCAGGTAGAACAGCGCGAAGCCGAAGGGAGGGTGCATGAACGAGGTCTGCATGTTCACGGCCAGCAGCACTCCGAACCAGATCAGGTCGATGCCCAGCTTGTCCGCCACCGGCCCCAGCAGCGGGACGATGATGAAGGCCAGTTCGAAGAAATCCAGGAAGAAGGCCAGGACGAAGGTGAGTATGCTGACGGCGATCAGGAAGCCCATCTCGCCGCCCGGCAGGCCCACCAGCAGGTGTTCCACCCACAGGTCGCCGTTCACGCCGCGGAAGGTCAGGCCGAACACCGTGGAGCCCACCAGGATGAACACCACGAAGGTGGACAGCTTGGTCGTGGTGTCCATGGCCTGCTTGAGCAGGGACAGGCTCAGCCGGCCGCGCGTCAGCGCCATGATGATCGCTCCCACCGCGCCCATGGCGCCGCCTTCCGTCGGGGTGGCCACGCCGATGAAGATCGTGCCCAGCACGAGAAAGATCAGGAACAGCGGAGGAATCATCACGAAGGTGACGCGCTCGGCCAGCTTCGAAAGCAGCCCCAGCTTCAGCAGTCGATTCGTGCCGGCGATGATGAACGCGGTCAGGCCCCAGATCAGCAGGGACAGGACGATTTTCTCGTCGACGGGGGCGGCCTCCGATTCGATGAACTCGGTGAGCAGATAGGCCGACAGCGCGGAGATCCCCATCAGCACGCCCAGCGAGCGGTCGCCGCGGCGGCCGTTGGGTTCCTTGAAGGCGCGCGCCGACTCGGGCAGCGCCGGGGCCGAACCCGGCTTCAGGTACGACATCACCACGACGTAGACCACATAGGAGCCCGCCAGCAGGAAACCGGGCAGGATGGCGCCGCGGTACATGTCGCCGATGGAGCGGCCCAACTGGTCGGCCAGGATGATCAGCACCAGCGAGGGCGGGATGATCTGCGACAGCGTGCCCGAGGCCGCGATGATGCCCGTGGCCAGGCGCCGGTCGTAGCCATAGCGCAGCATGATCGGCAGCGAGATCAACCCCATGGAGATGACCGAGGCCGAGACCACGCCCGTGGTGGCCGCGAGCATCGCGCCCACGAACACGACCGCGATGGCCAGCCCGCCGCGGACGGTGCCGAAGAGCTGGCCGATCGTCTCCAGCAGGTCTTCGGCCATGCCGGAGCGTTCGAGGATCAGCCCCATGAAGGTGAAGAAGGGAATGGCCAGCAGGGTATCGTTGGCGATGATCCCGAAGACCCGTTGCGGCAGCGCCTGGAACAGCGCGGCGTTCAGCAGCCCGAGTTCCATGCCGATCAGGCCGAACAGGATACCGTTGGCGGCCAGCGCGAACGCGACGGGGAAGCCCAGCAGCAGGAACACCACCAGGGTGGCGAACATGATGGGCGCCATGTTTGCGATGAAGAATTCCATGGTCAGCGTCCTTTCCCTGCGCTTTCTGCGGTGGCGGCCTGGGCTTCGCGCGCGCGGGCCTCCTCGGCGATTTCCTGTGCCAGCGCCTCTTCGGCGGAGACGCCTTCGTCACGCGCGCCCGGATCGGCGCAGCGCCCCATCAGGAAGCCCACGCACTTGATCAGGTGCGACAGGCCGGCAAGCACCAGCAGGGCGAAGCCCACGGGGATCATCAGCTTGACGGGCCAGCGCACCAGCCCGCCGGGATTGGAGGACTGCTCGTTGGTGAGATACGAGTCCATGAACATCGGCCACGATAGCCAGAGGATCAGCAGGCATGCCGGCATCAGGAAGAAGACGACGCCGAAGATCTCGATGTAGAGCTGGGTGCGGCGTGGCAGGCGCGAGGCCAGCACGTCCACGCGGACGTGTTCGTTGCGCAGCAGCGTATAGCCGGCCGCCAGCAGGAACAGCGCGCCGAACAGATACCACTGCAGTTCCAGCCACGCGTTGGAACTGGTGTTGAAGACTTTTCTTACGACGGCATTGCCGGCGCTGACGAGCACGACGATCAAGGTCAGCCACGTCACCGCGCGGCCCACCGCCGTGTTGATCGCGTCGATCAAACGGGAGAGGGCGAGCAGGGCATTCATGATGCGATCCAGTCCGTGACACGGACGAGGGGGTGGGGAAGGAGCCAGGAAGGCGCGTGCCGCCACGGGGTGGCGGCACGCTGCGGCGATGCTTTCTTACTTGCCGCGGCCGATCGTGCCCATGTAGCTGTCGTAGCTGCCTTCGGCGACACGGAACCACGGCAGTTCGTTGTCGCGGAAGGCGCGCATGCTTTCGTAGACCTTCTTGAACATCGGGCTCTTGCCGCTCAGTTCGTCATAGAGCTTGACCGACTCGGCATAGCAGGCGTCCAGCACCGGCTTGGGGAAGGACTTGAGCTGCGCGCCGCCGGCGATCAGCCTGCGCAGCGCCGCCGGGTTTTCGGCGTCGTACTTGGCGATCATGTCGTTGGTGGCGGCGGCGCAGGCCTGCGCCAGCACGGCCTGGTAGTGCTTGGGAAGCTTGTTGTAGGCTTCCTGGTTGACGTAGAGCGACACCTGGAGCGTGCCCTCCCACCAGCCGGGGTAGTAGTAGTGGGGCGCCACTTTGTTGAAGCCCAGCTTCTCGTCGTCGTACGGGCCGATCCATTCGGCCGCATCGATCGTGCCCTTTTCCAGGGCGGGGTAGATGTCGCCGCCGGCGATCTGCTGCGGCACCACGCCCAGGCGCGACAGGACGGCGCCGGCGAAGGCGCTGACGCGGAACTTCAGCCCCTTGAGGTCGTCGGCCGACTTGATCTCCTTGCGGAACCAGCCACCCATCTGCGTGCCGGTGTAGCCGCAGGGGAAGTTGACGATGTTGTAGCTCTTGAACACCTCGCGCATCAGCGACAGCCCTTCGCCGTGCCGCATCCAGGCGTTCATCTGGCGCGTGTTCAGGCCGAAGGGCACCGCGGCGTCGAAGCTCAGGACGGGGTCTTTGCCGTAGTAATAGTAGGACGCGCTGTGGCCGGCCTCGACCGTGCCGTTCTGCACGCCATCGAGGACCTGCAGCGCGGGGACGATCTCACCGGCGGGAAAGGTGCGGATGGTGAACTTGCCGTTGGTCGCCTCGGAGACGTACTTGCCCACGCTTTCCCCGCCCGAGTAGATGGCGTCGGCGCTGCGCGGGAAGCTGGACGCCAGTCGCCACGCGATGGCCGGCGTATCCTGGGCAATGGCCGGCGCGGCGAGGGTGGCGCCGCCCGCTGCGGCTCCGAGGGTGGCTTTCTTGAGGAACGAACGGCGCTGCATGATGGCAAGTCTCCTGGGTTGGCTCGGGTAAGCCCGTTTGAGTATCGACGTGTTTGGTGGACACTGCGCCGGCATTCAGGGTGGCGAAGGACGGCTATTTTGTTGTGGCCTGGAATATATAGAGAAACGCGCTCGCAGCGAACCGAGTAAAAACCCTTGTTTCCGGTCAATACGGGAATGCCCCGCACGATTCTTGCGGTGTAGTATCGGAACAGCCGTCCACCACATGGGTGCGTCTATATATTGCAGGAGCGGTTTTGTGGCGATGAAAAAGGGTTTGCATTCTTTCCTGCCGGTGGCCGCCGCGCTGGCCGCGGTATCCGGCGCCGCGCAGGCTGGCGTGTGCGATGCGCCGTTCATGCGCGACGGCGGGCAGGTGCAACTGACCGGCAAGGGCAATATCGCGCTGGGCGCCGACCTGGCCTTTGCCGAGGTCGCCAGGCAAAGCGGCAACCAGTGCCGCGCGCGCATCACCGGCACGGCATCGTTCGGCTACGCGGGCCTGCCGCCCGGCAAGTCCAAGCTGGATTACCTGATGACGGTCAGGAACGGCCAGGCCACGTTCGTGCGCTACGACAAGGCCGGCGGACAGCCGCAGGAAGAGGGCCAGTTCGACCTGCGCATGCTCGGCCTGTTCGCCTACGCTAGCGTCACGGGCGAGGGCCAGCGCCTGCCGGGCGCCAATTACCGGCTGAACATCGGCCGCGACGCTCCGGTGGGGGGGCGTCCCAGCACCACCGTGCGCATCGGCGAGAAGCGCGTGGGCAAGCGCCAGAACCTGGATACCCCGGTGGGCCGCTATTCGTGCTGGCCCATCACCTATACGCGCGACACCGATCCGACCATGGCCACCTTCAAGGGCCTGACCCTGCCGATTCCGGGCTTGAACACCACCGTCACCGACTGGTTCTGCCCGAAGGTCGACATGGTGATGCGCCAGGATATCGAGCAGCCGGGCAACGTGAAATCCACGGTCGAGATTACGCAAATGAAGTAGCGGTTGCATGCCGTAGCAAGACTGTCCCTGCTTTTGCGCGGGTCGCTGGTATGATCGACCTGCCCTTTGACTCTTACCGAGGAGCCCAGCATGAATTCGAGAAGATCCGACGAAGTCGCTAAAGAGAAAGAAAAGCTGATCGACAGCGTGAAGACCAGCCTGAACGACGCCGAGAATCTGCTGCGCGAAGCCGCCGGCACCACCGGCGACAAGGCCGCCGAACTGCGCGACCGCGCCATGGTTTCGCTCAAGCGCACCCGTGAAGCGCTGTACGACGCGCAAGACGCCGTGCTGGAACGGGGCCGCCGCGCGGCGCGCGCCACCGATGACTACGTGCACGACAATCCCTGGCAAGCCATTTCCATCGCGGGCGTGACCGGCCTGCTGATTGGCTTGCTGATCAGCCGCCGCTGAGCCGGCCTGGATGCACGGCCGGTTGCGCCGGCCGCGTGTCCGCCCCGGGTCCCTACATGAATCTGCGTAGATCCGTCATCGGCGTGGCGTCCAGTCTGGTCGGACTGCTGCGCACGCGCCTCGAATTGTTCGGCCTCGAAGCGGCCGAGGAAAAGTCGCGCCTGGTCAAGCTTCTGGTCATGGCCTTCGGCGCCTTGCTGTTCCTGACGCTCGCGGTGCTGGTGGTCACCATCGCCATCGCCGTGGCCGTATGGCCCACCGAGCAGCGCTACATGGCGCTGGGTTGCCTGGCCGGCGTCTACGCCCTGATCGGCGTGGGGCTGCTGATGACCGTGCGCCGCCTGCTGGTGCATGACCCTTCGCCTTTCGCGGCCACGCTCGATGCGTTGCAGCAGGACGTGGCGATGCTCGAGCGCGTGCGGGTCGACGACGATGATTACGACGCGCCCGGCCACGGCCGCGCGCAGGAGCGCTGAGCCATGGCCCGCATCACTCCCGCCGTCGAACGCCAGGTGCGCATCGAGATGCTGCGCGCCCGTGCGGCCCTCGAACGAGAAACCCTGGCCCAGCGCCTCATTGAAACCGGCCATGACCTGGCGCCGTCCAATCTCATCCGCGGCCTGCTGCCTTCCAGCCTGGCGGGCCTGGTGAGCGGCGGCGGCGCCAAGACCGGCGCGTCCATGCTCTGGCAGGCCGTGTCGCTGGCCCGGCGCTATCCCATCGTCAGTTCCACGCTGTCGTCGGTCCTGCTGGGCGGCGGCAAGCGCCGTGGCCTGCTGAAGGTGGCCGGCGCCGGCCTGGCCGGCTGGCAGCTGTTCAAGGCTTGGCGCGCCTCGAAGCAGGATGACGAGGCCGGCCAGGCCCACGCTCCCGCCGCCGCGCGGCACCCCGCGCGGCACGCCAAGTAAAAAAGCCGCTCGATCCGAACCGCCCCCCCCCGAGCACCGGCCTTCGGGGGCGGTGCCGAGAAAGGGCTTCTTTACCCGCGCCGTGACGGCTGCCGGTGTTGCCTACAGCCCCAGGTCGCCCCACATCGCGTCCACGCGTTTCTTCACGTCGTCGTCCATGCGGATCGGCGTACCCCATTCGCGGTCGGTTTCACCGGGCCACTTGTTGGTGGCGTCCAGGCCCATCTTGCCGCCCAACCCCGACACGGGCGAAGCGAAATCGAGGTAGTCGATGGGCGTGCGGTCCACCAGCACCGTGTCGCGCACCGGGTCCATGCGGGTGGTCATGGCCCAGACCACTTCCTTCCAGTCGCGTGGATCGATGTCCTCGTCCACCACCACGATGAACTTGGTGTACATGAACTGGCGCAGGATGCTCCACAGTCCGAACATCACGCGCTTGGCATGGCCCGCGTACTGCTTGCGGATCGACACCACCGCCAGGCGGTAGCTGCAGCCTTCGGGCGGCAGGTAGAAGTCGACGATCTCGGGCAACTGGCGGCGCAGCAGCGGCACGAACACTTCGTTCAGCGCCACGCCCAGCACGGCGGGCTCGTCCGGCGGCTTGCCGGTGTAGGTGGAGTGGTAGACGGGGTTGCGCCGCATGGTGATGCGCTCCACCGTGAACACCGGGAACCAGTCCTGCTCGTTGTAGTAGCCGGTGTGGTCGCCGTAGGGACCTTCCAGCGCCATCTCGTAGCCGGTGTCGGGCGGCGGATTCACGCCGTCGGGCACGGTGGGCGCCCCCGCGCGCGGATCGCCGGCGGGCAGCAGATGGCCTTCCAGCACGATCTCGGCCCAGGCCGGCACCGACAGTTCGCTGCCCAGCGCCTGGGCCACCTCTGTGCGCGAACCGCGCAGCAGGCCGGCGAACTGGTATTCGGACAGCGTGTCGGGCACGGGCGTGACGGCGCCCAGGATGGTGGCCGGATCGGCGCCCAGCGCCACCGCCACCGGGAAGGGCGTGCCGGGATGCGCCTGCGCGTGGTCGCGGAAGTCGAGCGCGCCGCCGCGATGCGAGAGCCAGCGCATGATCAGCTTGTTGCGCGCGATGGGCTGTTGGCGATAGATGCCCAGGTTCTGGCGGCGCGCATTGGGGCCGCGCGTGATCACCAGTCCCCAGGCCAGCAGCGGGGCCACGTCGCCGGGCCAGCAGGTCTGGATGGGCAGGCGCGACAGGTCGACGTCGTTGCCTTCCCAGACGATTTCCTGCGAGGCCGGGCTGCGCACGCGCTTGGGCGCCATGTCCCACAGCGCGGCTTTCAGCATGGATACCTTGGCGAAGGCGTCGCGCAGGCCGCGCGGCGGTTCGGGCTCGCGCAGCGAAGCCAGCAGTTCACCGGTCTCGCGCAGCGCGCCGACGTCCTCGGCGCCCATGCCCCAGGCCACGCGGCGCGGCGTGCCGAACAGGTTGGCCAGCACCGGCATGCCGGCCGGCGCCTCGCCGTGCCGTGCGTTCTCGAACAGCAGCGCGGGGCCGCCGGCGCGCAGCACGCGGTCGGCGATCTCGGTCATTTCGAGCTTCGTGGAAACGGGCGCGGCGATGCGCTTGAGTTCGCCACGGCGGTCGAGCTGGTCGATGAAATCTCGGAGGTCTCGGTACTTCACTGCGGGGGCCCCGGTAATTTGGTTACATATGTGTCTATGATGAGAGGTTAACATCCACCTCTTCACTTCTTTACGCAGGAGGTCGTCATGCCCGATGCGTCAGTGGCCGCCGTCCGCCGGCTGGCCCAAGGAGTGCACCGCCAACTGGCCGAATGGCTGCGCATCTGCTCTGTATATCTGGGCATCGCGGTCATCGTCACGGTCAGCATGGGATTCGCGTTGCCCGGTCTTCGAGACCAGGCATTGCAGGTGCACAAAGCCTTGCTGACCGCCCTGGCTCCTACATCCGCGCAGATCGCTCTGGAGTCTGACCTGAACCCCGAAACGGGGCTCGAAGCCGCAACCGCCGTCGCCATGGCGGTACCCGCCGCGCCCGCCAGCAACGCCACCGGCCTGCTGGGCCCGCTGGGCAGCGACAAAACCGCCGCGGGCAAGTCCGCGGCCGCCAAGCGCAACGCCCCGGCCGGCACGTCCGGCGCCCAGGTGGAAGCGTTGCGCAACTATATCTCGCGCAAGTACAAGGTGGCGTACGACGCGACCGGTGTGCTGGTGAATACGGCGTATCGCGTCGGCCGCGAGCAGCGCATCGATCCGCTGCTGCTGCTGGCCGTGATCGCCATCGAATCGCGCTACAACCCCTTCGCCGAAAGCGCGGTGGGCGCGCAGGGCCTGATGCAGGTCATGACGCGCGTGCACCAGGACAAGTTCGACGCCCTGGCCGATGCCGGCCGCAAGGGCACCGCGCTGGATCCGGTGGCCAACATCCATGTCGGCACCACGATCCTGCGCGACTGTATCGATCGCCGCGGCTCGGTGTCCGCCGGCCTGGCGTGCTATGTCGGCGCGTCCGGCCTGGATGACAACGGCTACGGCGCCAAGGTGCAGGCCGAGCGCCGCCGCCTGGCGCTGGCCTCGGGCATCGCGCTGGCGCGCGATTGATACAGGGCCGCTTGCCGTCCTCTGCCTGAATCGTTGCCCATCGGGCGTGTGCCCTACAGCACGCGCCCGATGCGCGCGACCGCCTCCCGCAGGCGATCGAGCCCGGTGGCGTACGAGAACCGCATCGTGTGCGCGCCGTGCGCCGGGCCGAAGTCCACCCCGGGCACCGCGGCCACGCCGGCCTCGTGCAACAGGCGCTTCGAGAACGCGGTGCTGTCCACGCCCAGCGTGCTCAGGTCGGCGTAGATATAGAACGCGCCGTCCGGGCGCACGGGCACCGGCAGGCCCATCCGCTCGAATTCGGGCAGCAGGTAGTCGCGCCGCTGGCGGAAGGCCTCGCGGCGCTGTTCGTAGATCTTCAGCGTGGCCGGCGCGAAGCAGGCCAGGGCGGCATGCTGCGCCAGCGTGGGTGCGCAGATCGCCAGGCTGGCCGCCATTTTCTCGACCGTGTCGGCGATGGCCTGCGGCACGATCATCCAGCCCAGGCGCCAGCCGGTCATGTGGAAGTACTTCGAGAAGCTGTTGATGACGATGACGTCGTCGTCGAGGGTCAGCGCGGAGCGCGGCTGGCCCTCGTAGGACAGGCCCAGGTAGATTTCGTCGACGATGGCGTAGCCGTTGCGCTCGCGCACCGCGGCCAGCAGCTCGGCCAGTTCCGCCGGCGCGATGGAGGTGCCGGTGGGGTTGCTGGGCGAGGCCACCAGCACGCCCTGCGTGGCCGGGCCCCAATGCGCGCGCACGTCCGCGGCCGACAACTGGAAGCGCCCGGCCGCGCTGCTGGGAATCAGCCGTGGACGGCCGCCCGCGGACAGCACGAAATTGCTGTTGGCGGGATACGAGGGATCGGGCATCAGCACTTCGGCGCCCGGGTTGACCAGCGCGGCGCAGGCCAGGGCCAGCGCGCCCGAGGCGCCCGCCGTGACGATGACGCGCGAGGGATGTACCGCCGCGCCGAACTCGCTTGCGTAGAATGCGGCGATGGCCTCGCGCAGCGGCATCAATCCGGCCGGCGCGGTGTAGCCGCTGTGTCCCGACGCCGCGGCGCGCTGCAGGGCTTCCACCACTTGGGGCGGGGCGGTGAAATCCGGCTCGCCGATGCCCAGGCTGACGATGTCGCGTCCGGCGGCCATCAGGGCCTGGGCTTCTTTGAACAACTCGACGACGTGGAACGTCAGGAAGTCTTGGGTGCGTGAGGCGAGGCGTGGCATGGAAGGGTTCTCGGCGAAAAAAGGATTGTAGTCATGCAGTCATCGCGGCGCGCGTTCCTGCTTGGACGACGGCCGGTCCGCACGGCCTGGGACGAACTGCGCGCGCGGCTGTCGCGCGTGGCGCGGGGCGCGTTGCAGGACACCGGCCCGCGCCGGGCGCACCTGACGGCGCGCGATGCGGCCGACGTGCGCCAGGCCCGCGCGCTGTGCGCCGAATACGGGGCGGTGCTCGCGCTGGCGGGCACGCCACCGGCCCTGCGCGCCGAACACGAGGCCGATCCGCCGTTGCTGGTGGTGGATCCTTCCGGACTGAATGTCCTGGCTCAGGCTGGACCGGGCTGGCGTGCCGGCCCCGGCTGCCTGGCGGGGGATCTGGCGCAGGCCGGCCTGACCCAATTCGCCGGCGCACCGCCGGACCAGACGCTGGCGCTGTGGCTGGCCCGGCAGGGCGCCTGGCCCATCGGCCAGACCGCCGCCAGCGGCGTGCGCGAGCTGGACGTGCTGCTGGCCGACGGCAGCGCCGAAACCCTGGGGCCGTTCGGCCAGGACGACCTGCGGCCGTTGCGCACGGCCACGGCGCAACGGCTGATTCCGGCGCTGTTCCATTTGGCGGGCCAGGCGGATGCGGCGACCTGCCTGGCGGCGGCGCAGTGGCCTGGCCGCTACAGGCTGGATGCCTTGAGGCCCAGGGATCCCCATGGCGTCAATCTGGCGCATCTGCTGCTGGGCCATGGAGGCACGCTGGGATGGGTCGAGGGGGCCATGCTCGTGCCCGCGGTCGGGATGGCCTTGTCACGGGCTGCGGCGTCGGCCTCTGAATCGGCCGGGATGGGGGCCTCGGCCGAAGGGGGCGCCGTGGCGGGCGAGGAGGCCTCTCTGCGGTCATCGGCCGCGCGGCGGCTCGATATCCGCATCGGCCAATGCTTCGATCCCGCGGGCCTGTATGGCGGGTCCTGAGGGGCGCCGCCCGCGAGGTCCCGCCTGGATGGGGCAGCGTGAGTGGCGCAAGACGCGCTGGGCGAGGGCGGTTGCGCCGCGGTGCATTGCAACATCGCAAGCCTCGTCAAAGGCGAGAGTAAGATAGCGCGAGATTCCCGCGCGCCCACATCCAGGGCGCGCCTCTTCCCGTGCCGGCCTGGCGGATCCTGGCGCCGGCCTTGCGGATCCCCGCGGCTGCCGGCCCTCGCCGCGCGCGGACACGAGGCAAGAGTCGCCGCATTGCTCCCTTCAACCTTGTCGGACATCGCCAGCCCCACATGGATGCCAACTTTCGCAAGGCCGCTCTCGAATACCACGAGCACGGCCGCCCGGGAAAGATCTCGGTCACACCCACCAAGCAACTCTCCAACCAGCGCGACCTGGCGCTGGCCTACTCGCCCGGCGTGGCGGCGGCCTGTGAAGAGATCGTCGACGATGCGGCCAACGTATTCCGCTACACCGGCCGGGGCAACCTGGTGGGCGTGATCACCAATGGCACGGCGGTGCTGGGCCTGGGCAACATCGGGGCGCTGGCGTCCAAGCCGGTGATGGAAGGCAAGGCGGTGCTGTTCAAGAAGTTCGCCGGCATCGACGTGTTCGACATCGAGATCAACGAGACGGATCCGGACAAGCTGGTCGACATCATCGCGGGCCTGGAGCCCACGTTCGGCGGCATCAACCTGGAAGACATCAAGGCGCCGGAGTGCTTCACGGTCGAGCGCAAGCTGCGCGAGCGCATGAGGATCCCGGTCTTTCACGACGACCAGCACGGCACGGCCATCACGGTCAGTGCGGCGTTCATCAACGGCCTGAAGGTCGTGGGCAAGGACATCGGGCAGGTCAAGGTGGTCACCTCGGGCGCGGGCGCGGCGGCGCTGGCCTGCCTGGACCTGATGGTGGACCTGGGCCTGCCGCTGGAGAACATCTGGGTGACGGACATCGAGGGCGTGGTCTACGAAGGCCGCACGACGCTGATGGACCCGGACAAGGCGCGCTACGCCAAGCCCACCGGGGCGCGCAAGCTGGCGGAAGTGATTGCCGGCGCGGACGTGTTCCTGGGCCTGTCGGCGGGCGGGGTGCTCAAGCCGGAAATGGTGGCCACGATGGCCGCCAACCCCCTGATCCTGGCGCTGGCCAACCCGACGCCGGAGATCCTGCCGGAAGTGGCGCACGCGGTGCGCGACGACGTGGTGATGGCCACGGGCCGTTCGGACTATCCGAACCAGGTCAACAACGTGCTGTGCTTTCCGTACATCTTCCGTGGCGCGCTGGACGTGGGCGCGACCACCATCACGCGCGAGATGGAGATGGCGGCGGTGCTCGCCATCGCCAAGCTGGCGCAGGAAGAGCAGAACGAAGTGGTGGCGGCCGCCTACGGCACCTACGACATCTCGTTCGGCCGCGATTACCTGATTCCCAAGCCGTTCGACCCGCGCCTGATCGTGCGCATCGCGCCGGCGGTGGCCAAGGCGGCCATGGACGGCGGCGTGGCCACGCGCCCGCTGGCCGACCTGGATGCCTACGTCGAACAGCTGCAGCAGTTCGTGTATCACTCCGGCGCGTTCATGAAGCCGCTGTTCGGCGCGGCCAAGCGCATGGTGCGCGAGGGCGCCAAGTCGCGCATCGTGTTCACCGAGGGCGAGGACGAGCGCGTGCTGCGCGCCGTGCAGGCCGTGGTGGACGAAGGCCTGGCCCGGCCCATCCTGGTGGGCCGGCCCGCCGTGCTCTCCGCGCGCATCGAGAAGTACGGCCTGCGCCTGCAGTTGGGCAAGGACGTGGAAGTCACCAACCCCGAGTACGACGAGCGCTTCCACCAGTACTGGACGACGTACTGGGAGCTGATGTGCCGCCGCGGCATCACCAAGGAAATGGCGCGCGTGGAAATGCGCCGCCGCCTGACGCTGATCGGCGCGATGATGGTGCGCGTGGGCGACGCCGACGGCATGATCTGCGGCGCGGTGGGCGCATACCATGATCACCTGCGCTTCATCGACGAAGTGATCGGCAAGCGTCCGGGCGCCAAGACCTACGCCGCCATGAACATCCTGCTGCTGGACGAGCGCACGGTGGCGCTGGTGGACACGCACGTCAACGACGACCCGACCGCCGAACAGATCGCGGAATTCACCGTGGCCGCCGCCGAGGAAATGCGCCGCCTGAACCTGGCGCCCAAGGTGGCGCTGCTGTCGCGCTCGAATTTCGGCACCGGCAACTGGGCGTCCGGCGCCAAGATGCGCGAAGTGCTCGAACGCGTGCGCGATACCGCGCCCGAACTGGAGATCGACGGCGAGATGCACGGCGACTGCGCGCTGGACGAGGCGCTGCGCATGCGCCTGCTGCCGTCGTCCACGCTCAAGGGCGAGGCCAATCTGCTGGTCTGCCCGAACGTGGACTCGGGCAACATCGCGTACAACCTGCTGAAGACCGCCGCGGGCGGCAACGTGGCCGTGGGCCCGTTCCTGCTGGGCGCCAACGCGCCGGTCAGCATCCTGACATCCAGCGCCACGGTGCGCCGCATCATCAACATGACCGCGTTGTCGGTGGTGGATGCGAATACCCCGCGTTGAGTCCACGGGGCCCGGGCAGCCGGCCCTGAACCGGCCGCGGGTCCGGCCAACCGGACTGGTGCTGACGGGCGGCGGCGCGCGTGCCGCCTACCAGGTCGGCGTGCTGGCCGCAGTGCTCGAGATCCTCGATCCCGATGGCCGCGCCGGCTTCGTCAACCCTTTCCCCATCATCTGCGGCACCTCGGCCGGCGCCATCAACGCCGCGGCGCTGGCCTGCCGCGCCCATACCCCGCATCGGGCGGTGGCCCGCATGCGCAAGCTGTGGGAATCGCTGCAGACCTCGATGGTCTACCGTGCCGATGCGTCCAGCCTGGCGCGCACCGGCGTGCGCTGGCTGGGGCTGCTGTCGCTGGGCTGGATGCTGGCGGGCAGGAACGACAAGCGTCCGCGTTCGCTGCTGGACAACTCGCCGCTGGCCGAATTGCTGGCGCGCACGGTCAATTTCCACCGCTTGCAGGCCAACCTGTCGCATGGCTTCGTGTCGGCGCTGGCCGTCACGGCCTCCGGCTATACCAGCGGCGAGCACCTGACCTTCTACCAGGCGGGCCGGCCCATCGATCCCTGGCACCGCTTCCTGCGCCGCGCGGTGCCCACGCCGATCACGGTCGATCATCTGCTGGCCTCGTCGGCCATTCCGTTCGTGTTCCCGGCGCGCGCCGTGCGGGTGCAGGGCCAGGTGGAGTGGTGCGGCGACGGCTCGATGCGGCAACTGGCGCCCATCAGCCCGGCCATCCACCTGGGCGCCGACCGGGTGCTGGTCGTCGGCACCGGCTACCGCGACGACACCCATCCCGAGGAACGCCATCAAGACCCGCCCTATCCCTCGCTGGCGCAGGTGGCGGGCCATGCCATGTCCAGCATCTTCCTGGACAGCCTGGCGGTGGACGTCGAGCGCCTGGAGCGCACCAACGCGCTGCTCGAGCATGCCGACCTGCCCGAGGGCGCGGCCACCCGGCGCGTGGACGTCCTGACGCTGACGCCCAGCCGCTCGCTGGACCAACTGGCGTTGGAGCACCTGCAGGACCTTCCGTCCGAGGCCCGTACCCTTTTTCGCGTACTCGGTGTATCGTCCGACCCGGACCGCCCGGGGGGCGGTGCTCTCATGTCGTATCTGCTGTTCGAAGCCGGATACACACGGCGATTGATCGAACTGGGTTATGCCGATACGATGCGGCGTATTGATGAAGTCACCAGGTTTTTCCAGGAGGCCCGGGCATGACGCGTAACGGCCAAGCAACGCTGCAGCGCCAGTTGAAACGTGGCGGCGCCATCGACCATGATGGCGGCGAGAAGCAGGCCATGGTCGATGCAACGCAAGAACTCGGCATGACCTTGATGGTGGCTGACTGCGACCGTGCCCGCAGCCGCTCCGCCGTGTTGCGCGCCGTGGCCAAGGCCGTGGATTTCCCTGAGTATTTCGGCGGCAATCTCGATGCCCTGTATGACTGCCTGTGCGACACCGTGCTCGACCACAAGGAAGGCGTGGTGCTGTGGCTGTACCGGCTGCATTCGGGCGATCCCGCGTTGATGGAAGACGCCGCCAGCATCGAGGGCGTATGCGCCGACGCCGCGCAGTTCGCCACCGAGAACGGTCGCGTGTTCTGCTACGTGGTCGAACATGCCGGCCGCCATCCCGACCCCGAACCGGGGATTGCCGCCGCGCCTTACGGCGAGGCTTGAACCGGCGGGCGCCGCGCGTCTATCGGCCGCGCGCCTTTCTCTTGTTTCCAGTCATTGCGGACGCCCTGTAAGGGACGCCCTGTAAGGGACGGCGTGCGGGAACGGCGCCGTCCGCCAGGGACGCTCCGCCTGCGCCGAACCGCGGCTCACCAGTCGAGCAAGGCGCTGGCAGCGGCCATCAAGGCCAGGCCGGCGGTTTCCGTGCGCAGCACGCGCGGGCCGAATCGCACCGCCGTCGTGCCGGCCTGCCGGGCGGCCTGCAACTCCGTATCCGACCAGCCGCCTTCCGGGCCCACCAGCAAGCTGATGCGCCGGGGCGCGGGGTCCTGCGCCAGCACCTGCGCCAGCGACAGTTCGGCTTCGGGATGGCACAGCAGGCGCGGGCCCTGAGGCGCTTCACGCAGCCACTGCGCCAGCGTGCAGGGCGCGTCGACCTGCATCAGCCGGTTTCGGCCGCATTGTTCGGCGGCCGACTGGGCAATGCGGCGCCAGTGCGCCAGGCGCTTGTCGGCGCGGGCGCCGGACAACTGCACCACGCTGCGCTGCGCGCTGATCGGCGCCACGCGCACGGCGCCCAGCTCCACGGCCTTTTCGACCACCCAATCCATCTTGTCGCCGCTGGGCAGGCCCTGCACCAGCGTGATCGCGCCGGCCAGTTCGGCCTCGTGCGCGCGGTGTTCTCCCAATTGGGCGTGCACCGCGCGGCCTTGCACCTTCAGCACGGCGGGGTATTCGCCGCCCTGGCCGTCGAACAGCACGATGTCCTGGCCGTCGCGCACCCGCAGCACGCGCACGGCGTGGTGGGCCAGCGCCTCGGGCAGGGGCAGCAGGGCGCCGGAAACCAGCGGCAGTTCGCAATAGAAGCGGGGCAGGGACATCGGGCAAAGGGGTGGGGGTGGGCCAGTGGCGGCTAGCCTACCATTTTGCCGCGGGGCGGTTGTGCCCGAGGGCGAGCGCGGGCTCGCCCAACAGGCCCCGCCAGGGGCGGTCTGCGGCCTGTCCGCGGCCCGGCGGGGCCGGCCCCGGCCGGGTGTTAAAATCTTGAGTTTTCCAGGCCCGCGCCTGGCGCAATCCAGGGCCGCAATGCCGTGCGTCCCGCGGCCGCGCCGGCCGTGGCGCCGGCGCCCGCCGCGGCGTCCAACCGCTTCGATCCAAGAGCCCGCCGAATGAGCCTCTCCGCTGCCCCCAACCCCTTGGCCAACGCCCTGCGCGTGCTTGCAATGGATGCCGTGCAGCAAGCCAACTCCGGGCACCCCGGGGCCCCCATGGGCATGGCCGAGATCGCCCAGGCGCTGTGGACGCGCAACCTGCGCCACAATCCGGCCGATCCCGCCTGGGCCAACCGCGACCGCTTCGTGCTGTCCAACGGCCACGGATCGATGCTGATCTACGCGCTGCTGCACCTGACCGGCTACGACCTGCCGATCGAAGAGATCAAGCAGTTCCGCCAACTGCATTCCAAGACGCCGGGCCATCCCGAAGTGGGCATCACCCCGGGGGTCGAAACCACCACTGGCCCATTGGGCCAGGGCCTGTCCAACGCCGTCGGCATGGCATTGGCCGAAGCCCTGCTGGCCGCCGAATTCAACAAGCCCGGCCACACCATCGTCGACCACCACACCTACGCGTTCGTGGGCGACGGCTGCCTGATGGAAGGCGTCTCGCACGAGGCCTGCTCGCTGGCCGGCACGCTGAAGCTGTCCAAGCTGGTCGTGCTGTACGACGACAACGGCATCTCCATCGACGGCCACGTCGAGCACTGGTTCGCCGACGACACCGCCAAGCGTTTCGAAAGCTATGGCTGGAACGTCGTGCGCGGCGTGGACGGCCATGACGTCGACGCGGTCGACGCCGCCATCAAGCAGGCGCGCGCGCAATCGGCCAAGCCCACGCTGGTGGTCTGCCGCACCGTCATCGGCAAGGGTTCGCCCAACAAGGCCGGCACGCACGACGTGCACGGCGCTCCGCTGGGCAAGGACGAAATCGCCGCCACGCGCGCCGCGCTGGGCTGGACCGGCGAGCCCTTCGCCATCCCGCAGGACGTCTACGACGGCTGGAACGCCCGCGAATACGGCGCCCAGTCGCAGGCCGACTGGAACGCGGCCTTCGCCGCCTACGCGGCCGCATTCCCCGCCGAGGCCGCCGAGTTCACGCGCCGCATGAAGGGCGACCTGCCCGAGGGCTTCGCCGACAAGCTGCAGGCCTACGTGGCCAGCACCGTCGAGAAGGCCGAGACCGTCGCCTCCCGCAAGGCCTCGCAGTTCGCCATCACCGCGCTGGTCGACACGCTGCCCGAAATGCTGGGCGGCTCGGCCGACCTGACCGGCTCCAACTTCACCGACTGGAAGGGCGTGGCCGCGGTGCGCGCCGGCGAAGGCGGCATCAAGTTCGGCCGTCACATCAACTACGGCGTGCGCGAATTCGGCATGGCCGCCGTCATGAACGGCGTGGCCCTGCACGGCGGCTACCTGCCCTTCGGCGGCACGTTCCTCACGTTCTCCGACTACTCGCGCAATGCCATCCGCATGGCGGCGCTGATGAAGCAGCGCGTGGTGCACGTGTTCACCCACGACTCCATCGGCCTGGGCGAAGACGGTCCCACGCACCAATCGATCGAGCACGCGTCCAGCCTGCGCCTGATTCCCAACCTGTCGCTCTGGCGTCCTTGCGACACCACCGAAACCGCCGTGGCCTGGGGCCACGCCGTCAGCCGCCCCGCCAGCATCGGCATGGACGTCCGCGAAGGCGGCCCGTCGGCGCTGCTGCTGTCGCGCCAGAACCTGCCGTTCGTGCCGCGCGATGCCGACACCGTCCGCGCCATCGCCCGCGGCGGCTACGTGCTGCGCGATGCAGAGGGTGCGCGCGCCGTCATCATCGCCACCGGTTCCGAAGTCGGCCTGGCGCTGGACGCCCAGGCGCAATTGGCCAAGGAAGGCATCGCCGTGCGCGTGGTCTCCATGCCCAGCACCGACGTCTTCGACCAGCAGGATGCCGCCTGGAAGGCTTCCGTGCTGCCCAAGGGCCTGCCGCGCGTCGCGGTCGAGGCCGGCGTCACCGCCTTCTGGCACAAGTACGTGGGCCTGGAGGGCGCCGTGGTCGGCATCGACCGCTACGGCGAGTCGGCGCCGGCCGGTGCGCTGTTCAAATTCTTCGGGCTGACCGCCGACAAGGTGGCCGAGACCGTCAAGCAGGTTTTGTGATAAACGAGGAGCATCAGCCATGACCATTCGCGTAGCCATCAACGGATACGGCCGCATCGGCCGCAACGTCCTGCGTGCCCACTATGAAGGCGGCAAGAAGCACGACATCGAGATCGTCGCCATCAACGACCTGGGCGATCCCAAGACCAACGCGCACCTGACGCGTTTCGACACCGCCCACGGCAAGTTCCCGGGCACCGTCGAAGTCGACGGCGACTACATGGTCGTCAACGGCGACCGCATCCGCGTGCTGGCCAACCGCAACCCGGCCGAGCTGCCCTGGGGCGAGCTGAAGGTCGACGTGGTGCTCGAGTGCACCGGCTTCTTCACCACCAAGGAAAAGGCCGGCGCCCACCTGAAGGGTGGCGCCAGGAAGGTCGTGATCTCGGCCCCGGGCGGCAAGGACGTCGACGCCACCGTCGTGTACGGCGTCAACCACAATGTGCTGAAGTCGACGGACACCGTCATCTCCAACGCCTCGTGCACCACCAACTGCCTGGCCCCGCTGGTCAAGCCGCTGAACGACAAGCTGGGCGTCGAGTCCGGCCTGATGACCACCGTTCACGCCTACACCAACGACCAGGTGCTGACCGACGTCTACCACGAAGACCTGCGCCGCGCCCGTTCGGCCACGCAAAGCATGATCCCCACCAAGACCGGCGCCGCCGCCGCGGTGGGCCTGGTGCTGCCCGAACTGAACGGCAAGCTGGACGGGTTCGCCATCCGCGTTCCGACCATCAACGTCTCGATCGTCGACCTGTCGTTCATCGCCAGCCGCGACACCACCGTCGAAGAAGTCAACGCGATCCTGAAGGCCGCCTCGGAAGGCGAACTGAAGGGCATTCTCGACTACAACACCGACCCCCTGGTCTCGGTGGACTTCAACCACAACCCGGCTTCCAGCACCTTCGACTCGACCCTGACCAAGGTGTCCGGCCGCCTGGTGAAGGTCTCGTCGTGGTACGACAACGAGTGGGGCTTCTCGAACCGCATGCTCGACACCACCGTTGCACTGATGTCGGCCAAGTAATCTTTTGCCGCCGGGCCGCCCCAAGGTAAAAAAGCCCCCTCGGGGGCAGCAAGCCGAAGGCGCGGCGTGGGGGCTTATTTACTTGGATTCGATTTAGGGCAGGTCCGTTCTCCGCTTCATGCGGGAGGGGGGCTGCCCTTTCGTTTAAGTGTTTTTTGCGCATGTCTGGCGGTGTCGTTCTTGCCGCTGTCGGTCGCGATGGCACGGCATTCTCTGTTCTTGAGGCGTCCCCGGGCCTTGCCGGTGGGCCGCACCGGCCAAGCCGGTCGGCTCGGGCGCGCCACCAGGTGCCCTCGGCCGCTGCGCGGCTTCCCTCCCTCCAATTGGCCGGTGCGGCCCACTGGCAAGGCCCGGGGACTCACGACAGCGGCATGCCGTGACCGCGGAGCATGCCGGGATCGTCGGTATGGCGATGGCCTGTGGCTGTAGTGGGGCCGGTGTATTTAGGCAATTGCAGTCTGTGTCTGTCCTCAGGGCTCGTGACGACTTGGCCGGCGCGAGCCCTGAGGACGGACACAGACGTCTCAAGAACTCAAATCATCGATACCCCCCGCAAGCGCACGTTAAGAACCCAAACACTCGATCACAAGAACAGACCCTCATCCCCCGGCAACTGCGGAAGAATGTGGGTCAGCAAGAAAAGCGCGGAAGCGCGCCCGGATTTCAAATAACTAGAGAGAATCGTCTATGTCCAAAGTCAATACGCTGTCCGCGCTGGCGAAGGCCGGCCAACTGTCCGGCAAGCGCGTGTTCATCCGCGCCGATCTGAACGTGCCGTTCGATGACGCCGGCAACATCACCGAAGACACGCGTATCCGCGCGTCCGTGCCCGGCATTCGCCTGGCGCTGGATGCCGGCGCGGCCGTCATGGTCACCTCGCACCTGGGCCGTCCCACCGAGGGCACCCTGGGCAAGGAGGATTCGCTGGCCTCCGTGGCCGAGCGCCTGGCGCAAGTGCTGGGCTCGCCCGTGAAGCTGGTGCAGGACTGGGTCGACGGCGTCGAGGTTGCGCCCGGCCAGGTCGTGCTGCTGGAAAACTGCCGCGTCAACGTCGGCGAGAAGAAGAACGACGAAGCCCTGTCGCGCAAGATGGCCGCCCTGTGCGACGTCTATGTCAATGATGCGTTCGGCACCGCGCACCGCGCCGAAGCCACCACCCACGGCATTGCGCGCTTCGCGCCCGTGGCGTGCGCCGGCCCGCTGCTGGAAGCCGAGCTGGATGCGCTGGGCCGCGCCCTGAACGAACCCAAGCGTCCGCTGGTGGCCATCGTCGGCGGCTCCAAGGTGTCGACCAAGCTGTCGATCCTGCAATCGCTGGCCGGCAAGGTCGACCAATTGGTGGTGGGCGGCGGCATTGCCAACACCTTCATGCTGGCCGCCGGCCTGCCCATCGGCAAGTCGCTGGCCGAACCCGACCAGATCGAACAGGCCCGCGCGGTGATCGACCTGATGGCCAAGCGCGGCGCGGCCGTGCCGATTCCGGTGGACGTCGTGTGCGCCAAGGCCTTCGGCGCCGATGCCGAAGCCACCACCAAGGCGGCTGCCGACGTGGCCGGCGACGACATGATTCTGGATATCGGTCCGAAGACCGCCGCCCAACTGGCCGAGGTGCTGAAGCAGGCCGGCACCATCGTGTGGAACGGCCCGGTGGGCGTGTTCGAATTCGACCAGTTCGCCAACGGCACGGAAATCGTGGCGCGCGCCATCGCCGACGCGCCGGGCTTCTCGATCGCCGGCGGTGGCGACACCCTGGCCGCCATCGCCAAATATGGCATCGGCGAGCAGGTCGGCTACATCTCGACCGGCGGCGGTGCTTTCCTTGAGTTCCTGGAGGGCAAGACCCTGCCCGCCGTGCAGGTGCTGCAGGAGCGCGCGGCGTAGCGCGCTGGCGCTGCGGGTAGCGCCAGGCCGCAAGGAGCGGCCTTCGGCAACTGGCCCGTGCGCGCGGGGGCGGGGGCTGCGGTCGGGGAGCGGCGCTCCCTTGCCGCCGGGGGATCAGGCCTGGGCCTGGGAGGGCATCAGCTCCTGTACGGCTTGCAGCGCGCTGTGCACCTCCAGGTTCCAGACGATGCGCGTGTCGTCGTAGGCGGGGATGAAGGCCTTGGAGCGCTGCGAACGCGCCATGGCGACGATGGGCACCTGCATGGCGGCCGCGATGTGCATCGGGCCCGAATCGGGCGTGATGATCGAGCTGGCCTGGCCCAGCATCGCCGCGAATTCACGCAGCGGACGGGGCGGGCAGAGCCGGCCGTGCGAGAGGGTGGCCACCGTCTGTTCCAGAGCGGGCACGATGGCGGATTCTTCCGGCCCCACGAACACGACGAAAGGGTGGCGCAGGTGATTCAGGCCGCGGCACAGCTCGGTCCAGAAATCGGCGGGGCAGACCTTGTCGGCATGTCCGCCGACGAACAGCGCCACGAACGGAGCGAGGTGGCCCTGGCGTGAAGGGACGCCCAGCGATTCGAGCGTGGCGATGGCGCGGGCCTCTTCTTCCGGACTGAATACCAGTTGCGGCCGTGGCAGGCAGGCGACGCCCAGCGCCTTCGAGAACACGGAAGCCGTGTCATAGGCGTGGTTCACGTCCTCGCGGATGTTGACGTCGTACCAACACGCCGAGCCGCGGGGCTTGCCGATGACATAACGGGCGCCGACCAGCCTGGAGATGACCAGTCCCGTCAGCGAACCGTCTTCCAGCTGCACCGCCAGGTCGTAGCGGCTGGCGCGCAGCGTGCGCGCCAGGCTGACCAGTCGCCAGGGACGGGAGATGGCCGAGCGCGACAGCGTGGACACCTTGCCCACGGGCAGGTTGCGGAACAGCCCCGCCGTCTTGTCGGTGGCCAGGAAATCGATCGTCGCGCCCGGATACTTCCGTTGCAGCGGATCGATGATGGCGGTGCTGAGCACTGCGTTGCCGATCCGGTAGTTGGGGCGGATGACGATGATCCGCCTGATGTCGCCCAATGCCGCGACCGTCTGTTCATCCGGGCCAGGCTTGCCCTTGGAAAGGATGCTCAGCAGCTTGTTCTTGGCGGTGCGTTCGGCGTGCCGGGCGGCACGCTTGAGGGCACCCTTGGCGGCCAGCGCGCGACTGCGCAGCCCGTTCGAGGCGCTGTGGATGACCATAGGCGAGCCTGAGTCTTCGACGAAAATGAAAACAGGGGAGGGTCGCCCTGGGACGGCAATCCTGCAGTTTGCCGCGGCGCGAGGCCGCAGGCTGGATTCCGCAATCGCGGAAACCTGGAGTTTCCCCAATTTCTATTACAGAAAATCGAAAACTTCAAGGCTCTTACACTTTACTTTCAGTGCTGAAAATAGCGGCGCTGCCGGGGGGCAGGCAAAAAAATGCCTGGCCCTCATGGAAAGGGCCAGGCATCGCAAGTCCGTACCCGCCGCGGCGTCGTGTCCGGCGGGTACGTCGGGGGTCCAGCGGTGAAACGGTCCCGGCGAAGGGAAGGGATCGCCGGTCTTATTCGGCGGCCAGCATGTCGTTGCGGGCGGCGGTGGACTGCGCCACGAACGGCGTGTCATTCGGTTCGACATTCGACGTCATGCCGACGACCGGTGCCCGGGCGTCGGCGCGGCTCAACTGGGTCGAGGCGGCGTCCGAATAGGCGGCCTGGAAAGGCAGGTCGTTGGGTTCGACGTTGGCGACCAGGCCATTGGTCCTGGCTTGGGCCAGGTCTGCCTCGACTTGGGCACGGCTGAGGCTGCCGGCGTCGTGCTGGGCGCCGTAGACGCCTTGGAAGGGCGTGTCGTTGGGTTCGACGTTCGAACCCGCAAAAGCGCTGGCGCTCATCAGGCCGGCGGACATCATCAGGGCAGCGGCAAGGGTCTTCATGATTACATCTCCTGGTATTCGGTCGAGGGAGCGAAACCGGCGGAGGATTCCGTCGTGGTTGGTTTTGTTTCGCGGTGAAGACATAGTGCGCCTCTGCGAACCTAGGATAAACCCTTGAATGGGAAAATATCTTTCCACCAGTGGTGGAGTGGGTGGGAAATTTTCCAGATTGCGTATTTATTTGTGGATAATGTAGCCAGTAGTAAAGCAAACGCCCCGCACCGGACCGGGCCGATGCGGGGCGTTTGGCGGGAGTGCCCGGAAATCAGGCCTTGGCGCGGGATGCGCCGCGAGCGCGAGGCGTCCTCGTGGCGGTCTTGGCAGCGGTCTTGGCGGCGGGCGGGCGGGCCGTGGCGCGAGTCCTGGCGCTCGCCGTCTTCCCGGGCGCCGCCTTTGCCGCGGTCTTCCTGCTGGCGGTCGCCGTCTTCGCCGCGGGTGCCTGGGGGGCGGCGGGCGCGGCCGCCGCACGCTTGGCGGCCGCCTTGCGAGGCGCGCTGGCACGTTTGCGCGGCGCGGCGGGCGCCGTTTCCTCGTCGATGCCTTGCAACGGCAGGGTGGCGGACGCCTGGGCCACGGCCTTGGATTCCGCGGCGGGCGCCGTCCTGGCCGGCAGCATTTCGGCCGCCTGGGCGTCGTCGTCGTGGGCCTTGGCGGCCGCGCCATTGCCGCGTTTGCGGTCGTCTCCGGCGCGGCGGGCCGCGTCCTCGAACAACTGCTCCATCTCGCGCAGGCTTTCCTGCGCACGCGCATTGAGCGGCTGCGCGGCCTCGAGCACTTCCTTCATGTCGGCCAGGGCGTTGCGGATTTCCTCGGCGCTGGAGCCTTGCAGCAGCGTCGGCATGGCGTGCAGCGCCGCCTTGGCGTCCAGGCGCATCACCATGGCTTGGTCGCGCACCACGTCCTTGAACTGCTGCAGCGACAGGATGTGGTCTTTCTCGGCGCGCATGCGGCGGATGCCGGCGAAGCTGCGCTCGTCGATGCCGCCCTCGGCACTGGTCACGTACAGCAGCATGCGGATGGCCGCTTCGCGCAGCCCGCCGACAGGCACCAGCGAACGCAGCTCCGCGTTCCGGTTGGCCATGAAGTCACGGTGCTCGGGCGATACGCCCGGATGGCGGCGCGGCGACTCGCGGCGCTCCTTGGCGCCCAGGCCCGCCCAGTCCTGCACCAGCGGCGAGCCGTAGATGTTCATGAACAGCGCTTCCTGGGCCCAGTCGCGTATTTCCTGGTACATGTCCAGGCTGGTCTCGATGGCCTTGGACACCATCTGCTGGGCCATCAGGAAGGGATTGTCGGGCGCGACCTGCTGGCGGTTCTCGCGCACCTGCTCGGCGATCTGCGCCACGGGCGCCACCAGCGGGTTGCGGTCGGAAATCATCTCGTACGGCAGGCGCAGGGGATGCATGCGCTGCATCCATTCGGCGGATTGGGGCGTGACCGTGGCATGCACCCAGGGCTGCACGAAGGTGCGGTACAGGCCCAGGTTGATGTCGGAGATGCGCGCCACCGCGGCGAAGCGGCGGTCGTCTTCCGGTTGCGGTTTCACGATGGCCAGCACGTCGTCCATGCGGCGGCCCTCGAACGACAGCACGTAGTCGCCCTGCACGAGATCCGCGTTGATGGTTTCGGGCGTCTTGTCGACGATCTCGGCTTCGTAGAGGCCCGGGGGCAGCACGTCGATCATGTCGATGTTGCTGGTGAATTCCTGGTGTTCCTTGCGGGCCACGCTGCCCGATACGAAGATGCCCAGGTGGCCGATGCTTTCATGCACGGCGTACACGATGGTCTGGCCGTG
This sequence comes from Bordetella ansorpii, assembly GCF_900078705.1. GTDB lineage: Bacteria > Pseudomonadota > Gammaproteobacteria > Burkholderiales > Burkholderiaceae_B > Bordetella > Bordetella ansorpii_A. Next base: position 520,486 of record NZ_FKIF01000001.1, on the reverse strand, counting down.
CGCGCGCACTTCCTGGTCGTTCTGGTACAGGTCGGGGATCCAGCCCAGCGCCTGTGGCGGCGGGGTGATGTTGTCGCCTCGCGAGCAGAACACGATGATCGGCGAGCGGATGTTGCGCAGGTCGATGCGGATGCCGTCGGACGTGACCAGGCCGCCGGTGGCCAGGCGGTTGCCCACGAACAGGTTGTCGACGATGTACTGGATTTCAGGGCCGTTCAGGTAGACGTGGCCGCCCCACCATTTCTCGAAGCCCAGGTAGCGGGAGGCCTCGGTATCGACCTTTTCGTACAGGTTGTACTGCTTGCTCCACAGCGTGTTGGCGGGATGCAGGTTCTCGAAGTTCTGCACCAGCCAGGCGCCGTCGAACTTGCCCGCGCCCAGGTCGCTGGTCATCGCGGTGAGCCAACTGCCGCCCAGCAGCCCGCCGGCGTAGCGCATGGGATTCATGCCGCGCCAGCCCGCCCAGTACGACAGCGGGGCGCCGGCGATGACGATGGGGCCGAACAGTTCGGGCCGCATGGCGGCGGTCATCATGATCTGCCAGCCGGCCTGGCAGTTGCCCACGGCGACCGGCTTGCCTTCGGCTTCGGGATGGCGCGCGATGATCTCTTCCATGAAGCGGGCCTCGGCGCGCATCACGTCCTCGACCGTTTGCGTGGGCATGGGGTGCGGCAGGAAGCTGGCGAAATAGCAGGGGTGGCCCGCGCGCACGGCCACGCCGATCTCGCTTTCGGGCTTGAAGCCGCCGATGCCGGGGCCGTGGCCGGCCCGCGGGTCGACCACCAGGAAGGGACGCTTGCGCGGATCGGCCTCGGTGCCCTCGGGCGGCACGATGCGCAGCAGGCCATAGTTGACCGGGCGTTCGAGTTCCCGGCCGTCCATGATCAGTTCGGACTTCATGCTCAGCACGTTGGGCGCGCGCTTGGCAATGTGCCGGTGGTACTGGTTGCCGCGCTGGCGCATGACGTCGGTGTACAGCACGCCGCGTTGCCAGGCGTCCACCGAGTATTCGTACGCGGCGGTCCAGGGGTTGTTGGGCAGGTTGTGGAACAGCTTGTTGAACTGATCGGCGGCGGATGCTGCCATGGCCATCTCCTCGGACGGGGTCTTCCGGCCCGCTGGTCGAGCCGGCGCCGCTCGTGGCGAGCGGCCGGTCTATCCTCCATTACACCGCATTGCATGTTGCGGTGCAACAACAGGAATATGACAGGTCTTGTCCAAGGTTTGCGCACTTTGGTGGTCTAGACAAATTTGTCCGCGCCGACCCTAAAGAACCTTGGCAAACGGCCGATAAACCACGTAGCCGGGTAGTCACGACATTGCTGCTATGAATGAGCAAGAAGTGCCGGAAGCACGTCTTCGGCAGCCAGTTCCTGCTCAGGATGTTTTTTGCAACACTGGCGGCCGGACCGGCCAGGCGGGAAAGGCAAGACATGGGGTTCGCCCATCGGTTTTTCATCGAGACATGCAACGGCGGCGTGTTCATAGAAGGCAGCCATAACCCGGGGCTGGTGCTGCTCTCCATCATCGTGGCCATCCTCACCTCCGGCATGGCGCTGCAGACGGCGCACATCGCCCGCATCGCCGACTCCGCGCGCCACCGCAACCTGGCCATCGGCACGGGCGCCGTGGCGCTGGGCGGCGGCATCTGGACCATGCACTTCATCGGCATGCTGGCGTTCCAGTTGCCCACCCTGGTCAAGTACAGCGCCACGATCACGCTGCTGTCCAGCCTGCCGGGCTTTGCCGCGGCGGCCCTGGCGCTGCGCATCCTGTCGTGTCCGGAGGTGTCGCTGCCGCGCCTGATCGGCGCCGGATTGCTGGTGGGCCTGGGTATCGGCGCCATGCACTACAGCGGCATGGCCGCCATGCAGATGCCGGCCGAGCTGCGCTACGAGCCGCGCATGTTCCTGGCGTCCATCGTGGTGTCGGTGGTACTGGCCACGCTGGCGCTCTGGATCCGCTTCGGCCTGCACCGCACCCGCCTGGGACTGGTTCAGCGGCTGACGCTGGGCGGCATCGTGATGGGCGTGTCGATCGCGGGCATGCACTATACGGGCATGGCCGCCGCGCGCTTCATCGGCGAGCCGGGCATGACGCAGGCCGACATCGCGCTGGACCCGGTGTTCGTGTCGCTGGGGCTGTCCACCTTCACGCTGACGGTGGCCGTGCTGGTCACCGCCGCCAACGGCCTGATCCGCTACCGCCAGCTGTTCCGCCAGCTCAGCGAGAACGAATCGCGCCTGCATGCCATCGTCGATACGGTGGTCGACGCCGTGGTCACCATCGACAGCCGAGGCATCATCCGGGCCTTCAACCGGTCGGCCACCCGCATCTTCGGCTGGGAAGCCCACGAGGCCATCGGCCAGAACGTACGCATGCTGATGCCCGAGCCCGACCGCTCGCTGCACAACGACTACATCGACAACTACCGCAGTTCGGGCGAGCCGCGCATCATCGGCTCGGGCCGCGAGGTCACGGGCCAGCGCAAGGACGGTACGCTGGTGCCGATCCGGCTGGCGGTTGGACAGGTCGAATTGAAAGGCGAGCCGCTGTTCGTCGGCATCATGACCGACATCACCTCGCGCCACGCCCTGGAGGCTTCGCTGCGCGACGCCGCCGAGCAGGCGCGCCAGGCGGCCGAGGCGAAGTCGGCCTTCCTGGCCAACATGAGCCACGAGATCCGCACGCCGATGAACGCCATCATCGGCTTCACCGAGCTGCTGCTGAAATCGGACCTGACGGCCCTGCAGCGCAGCCATCTCAGCACGATCAGGCAGTCCTCGCGCTCGCTGCTGGGCCTGCTGAACGACATTCTGGACACCACCAAGCTCGAAAAGAATTCGCTGGAGCTCGAACACATCGATTTCTCGCTGAAAGACCTGGCCGGCCACATCGAGGCCTCGCTGTCGCTCAGCGCGAACTCCAAGGGCCTGATGCTGCAGACCGACTACCCCGACGACATGCCGCAGTATTTCAAGGGCGATCCGCTGCGCATCCAGCAGGTGCTGACCAACCTGATCGGCAACGCCATCAAGTTCACCGAGCAGGGCTACGTCGAGGTCATGTTCCGGCTGGACGGCGAGCGCGTGCACATCCAGGTGCGCGACAGCGGCATCGGCATGAGCAGCGAGCAGCTGGACACCATCTTCGCGCCCTTCTCGCAGGCCGATGCGTCCATCAGCCGGCGTTTCGGCGGCTCGGGGCTGGGCACCACGATCGCGCGCCAGCTGGTCGAACTGATGGGCGGCACGATCGACGTGCAGAGCACGCTGGGGGTGGGCAGCGTCTTCCACGTGTATCTGCCGCTGGCGCCGGGCAACAAGCCCGGGGCGCCCGTGCCCGAAGTGGGGGCCGCCTCGCTGCCGCGGCTGAACGTGCTGGTGGCCGACGACGTGCCCCAGAACGTCGAGTTGCTGGCCCTGACGCTGGAAGAGCGCGGCCACCGGATCATGGTGGCCAACGATGGCGACGAGGCCATCGCGCTGTTCATGGCGCATTCCTTCGACCTGGTGCTGATGGATATGCACATGCCGCGCACCGACGGCCTGCAGGCCACGCGCCGCATCCGCCAGTACGAACAGGCCAGCGGGCTGCCGGCCACGCCGGTCATCGCCCTGACGGCCAGCGTGATGGAGTCCGACCGGCGCGCCGCGCGCGACGCGGGCATGAGCGGATTCGCCACCAAGCCGCTGGATACGCCGCGCCTGATGAACGAGATCGCGCGCGTGCTGGGCCACAACTCGACCGTTGCCTATGGGTCACGCCAGGCCGCGGGCAAGGTCGAGAGCCACCGCACCCTGATCGACTGGACGTCGGGCATTGCGCTGTGGGGCAACAAGGGCCGGCTGGCGCAGGCCCTGCAGACCTTCCTGGCCGAGGCCATGATGCGCCATCCCTTGCCCGCCGAGGATGTCGCCGAGATCGACTGGGATGCCACGCTGTTCAGCCTGCACGGCTTGCGCGGCGCCGCGGGCAATCTGGCGCTGCCCAAGGTGACCGAGCTGGCGGGGGGGCTGGAAGAGCGCATCAAGGGCGGCGCGCGCGACGACATCCGTCCGCAACTGGCCGAACTGCGCCAGTTGCTGGCCAGCGCCGCCGAAGAGCTGCGCCAGTTCAATGCCGCGGCGCCCGCGCCTGCCCCCGCGCCTGCCCCCGCGCCGGCGGCGCCCGTGGCGCCGCCCCAGAACCTGCAGCCGCACCTGAGCGAGCTGCTGGACGGCCTGCAGCGCAGCGAACTGCCGGCCACCGCCCTTGACGTGGTCAGCCAGCACCTGCGCGCCCAGGGCCAGAAAGACCTGCACGATGCGCTGCACGAGGCCATCGATGCGTTCGATTTCCAACAGGCCCGCCTGCTGCTGAGGCAATGGCAGCCCGGCATGCTCGCCGATACCGGCACCGAGAAATGAAAAAGCCTATCGACCCCCGTCCCACCTTGCTGCTGGTGGACGATGAGCCCACCAACCTCCAGGTGCTGAGGCACACGCTGCAGGACGACTACCGCCTGTTCTTCGCGCGCGATGGCCGCAAGGGCATCGAACTGGCCCGCATGGAGCACCCCGACCTGATCCTGCTGGACATCATGATGCCGGACATATCGGGTTACGAGGTCTGCGCCGCGCTGAAGCAGGACGAGGCCCTGCAGACCACGCCGATCATCTTCATCACCGCGCTGGCCAGTTCGATGGACGAGCAGTACGGCTTCGACATGGGCGCGGTGGACTACATCACCAAGCCGTTCAGCCCGGCCATCGTCCGCGCGCGCGTGCGCAACCACCTGTCGCTGGTGCAGGTGCAGGCCCTGCGCGACACGCGCCTGCAGATCATCCAGCGCCTGGGTGCGGCGGCCGAGTACAAGGACAACGAGACCGGCCTGCACGTCATCCGCATGAGCCACTATGCCAAGGTGCTGGCGCTGGCGGCGGGTTACTCGCAGACCGCTGCCGAAGAGGTCCTGCACGCCTCGCCGATGCACGACATCGGCAAGATCGGCATCCCCGACGCGATCCTGAAGAAGCCCGGCAAGCTGACCGACGAAGAATGGGCGGTGATGCGCCGCCATCCCATCATCGGCGGCAAGATCATCGGCGACCACCGTTCGGGCCTGCTGCGCATGGCGCGCATCATCGCCGAAGGCCACCACGAGAAATGGGACGGCACCGGCTATCCACGCGGACTGAAGGGCGAGCAGATTCCCCACGTGGCGCGCATCGTGGCGCTGGTGGACGTGTTCGACGCGCTGACCAGCGAACGGCCGTACAAGTCCGCCTGGCCGGTGGACGAGGCGGTGGACTACATCGTCCAGGCCAGCGGGACCCACTTCGATCCCGAACTGGTGCCGCTATTCGTGGAGTGCCTGCCCGAGCTGCTGGCGATCCGCGACCAGTGGGGCGACACCGCCAACAACCGCATGCAGCTCTTCTGAGGGCGCGCCTTCGCGGTGGTGGGGCAGCCACAGGTTCAGCAGCCAGCCGTTTGCCATCAGGGTTTCTTCCACGCGGTACACGTTGCCGTCGTGCATGGGCTGCAGGAAACTGCGGTGCGGCTGGCGGCGGCGCTGCGTATCGGCGATGGACAGCCAGGTGCGCAGGCTTTGCGTCTCGATGCGCGGGCCGCAGCGCAGCCGATGGCAGTGGTGGATGATGTCGGCGAAGGTGCGCGCCTTGGGCGGCACGCAGTACAGTCGGCGGAAGGCTTCGTTGGCCCACGCCATGCGGTCTGAAGGATCGAAGATGGCGGCCGCGATATTGCCCAGTTCCAGCCCGACCATCAGCCGCCGTTCCAGCGGCAGCAGCGGTTGAGACGCGCCGCGCGGCGGCTCGGGCAACTGCGGCTCGGGCGCGTCCTCGCCCGCGATCACCACGCAGTTGCGGCCCTGGTCCTTGGCGCGATAGAGCATGGCATCGGCCTGTTTCAGCCAGGCGCCGTGGCTCTCGAGTTCGGGCGACAGGGCAGAGATGCCGATGCTGATGGTCACCGGCCGTTCATCGATCAGGGGCTCGTCACGGATGCTCTGCTGCAGGCGGCGCATGAACAGGCCGGCGTTGCGGGCCGACGTGTGCGGCATCAGCACCACGAATTCTTCACCGCCGTATCGGCCGGGGGTGTCCGAGCTGCGCAGGCTGAGCTGCAGGCGCTTGGCGAACTGGCGGATGGCCTTGTCGCCCACCGGGTGCCCCAGGTCGTCGTTGATGCGCTTGAAATGGTCGAAGTCGATCAGCACCAGGGCAGCCGGTTCGGCGTGGCGGCGGTAGCGCTGGAATTCGGATTGGATGACCGCATCCATGTGCCGTCGGTTGTGCAGGCCGGACAGGGCGTCGTGCAGGCTCAGTTGCGACAGGTCTTCGCGCTGCTCGCGCAGCTCGTTCAGCGCCAGATAGGCGATGCGCCCGGCCACGGCCGGGTAGATCAGCAGCAGGGGCAGGCAGGCCAAGATCTCTTCCGGGGTCGGGACGGGCCGCCAGTCGATGCCGAACGCCAGCAGGCCGATGACGACGCCCGCGAGGTGGGCGCCGATGCCACGCAGGAACTGCCGCCAGCCGCCCGCGATCATGCTGTCCATCAGCAGCAGCGCCAGCATCGCGATGCTGAGCAGGGCGTTGAAGGCGATGCCCGCTGCCCAGCAGCCGGCCGCGAAATGGTCGATCAGCAGGTTGCGGCGGTTGGCTGCCGTGGGCTGGTCCGTGTGAGCCGACAGGCGCCAGGCGGCGTAGGGCCACGCGAAGGCGTGCGCCGCGTAGAGCAGCCATTGCCACCCGGGGGCGTCCAGTTGCCTAAGGATGGGGACGACCGCCAGGAACGTCAGGCCCAGCGCGAGCGCCCGCGATGGGTAACTGCCGCGCACGAAGCTTGCCCAGGCTTTGCTGGTCAAGACCGGCACGCGGACCTCGTCGTCACGCGCGAGGGGTGGGGGAATGCCTGGTGGCGGACATCGGAGCGCATCTGGTGAGGAACGCCGTGGTAATCCCGTTGTTGTTCTACGATGACTTCCGCGGATTATAGACGCGGATAGCGGCCCGGCAGAATGGGAATCAGACCGATTCGGCGGGGGATCAGCCGCGGGCGTGGGCGTGGTGCCGCACCCAGAGCTGGATGGAGGCGCGTTGCCATTGCGCGTCGGCATAGCTGCGCAGTTCGGCGGGCAATTCGTCGCCGTTGCGTGCCAGGCGCTGCAGCATCATCGCCAGATCGGTGTCCGCGATGCACCAGTCGCCGAACAGGTTTGGTCCGCCGTGCGCCAGCAGGGCCTGTGCGACCCGCACCAGCCTGGCCGCCGCGGCGTGGCCGGCATCGCTGAGCGGGGCGTGCGTGGGGTGTTCGAAGACGGCTTCGGTGGGACGGTCGGCGCGCAGCGCCTGCAGGTCCGAGCGCAGCCAGGCCTGCATTTGCCGGGCCTGCGCGCGGCTGCGCAGATCGGGAGGATACAGGGCCGGATACCTGGGGGCGGGAAAGGCTTCCTCCAGGTACTGCGAGATGGCACACGATTCCGCCAGATGGAACTCTTCGTGCGTCAGCGCCGGCACTCGGCCGGTGAGCGAGCGCGCCAGGTAGGGCCGCATGCGTTGCTCGCCACAGCCCAGGTCGACGGGACGCAACTGCATGGGCAGGCCTTTCTCGGTCAGCGCCACGAAGGCCGACATGGCGTAGGGGCTGAGAAAGGCGGCGTCGACGTAAAGGGTGAGGGGGGCAACCACGAAGCATCTCCGGCAATGCCGCGAAGGCGGGCAGTCCCCCCACGCTCCGGCAAGGGTACCAGCAATTGCCGGGCGGCGCGGCGGGGCGCCCGCGTGGTGTCGCGGGAACGACACGCGGGCGGGACCAGGGGCGCCCAGACGGCCGGTCAGTCCACGATGAAGAGTTTCGCGCCTGTGCGGGTGCTGGAGCGGTGCGGTTCCGCGCCGTCGGCCACCTGGTAGCTCATGCCGGGGCGCAGCACGAAGGTGCGGCCGTCTTCCAGTTCGGTGTGCAGTTCGCCTTCCAGGCAGAGCAGGATGTGGCCCTTGGTGCACCAGTGGTCCGCCAGGTAGCCGGGCGTGTATTCCACCATCCGCGCGCGGATCGACCCGAACTGGCGGGTGCGCCAGTAGGCCCGGCCGGTATCGCCGGGGTGTTCGGTGGCGGGGATTTCGGACCAGTCGGTGGTGCCGAAGGGAATGTCCTGCATCTGCATGGCTTGCTCCTGGGGGGCGGCGCGTCAGTCGGGCCGCGAGGTGTCGGGAATGCGCACCAGCAGGCCGGTCACGCCGGTGTCCACGCCGGCTTGCGTCAGCAGCGTGGAGGCCTGGCCGCGATGGTGCGTCTGGTGATTGAAGAAATGCAGCAGCAGGCTGCCGAAATGGCGTTCGGACACGATGCCCAGCCGGTTGGCGTAGCGCGGCACGTGGTCCAGTTCGGCCTCGGACAGCTGGGCGGCGGCCGCGCACAGTTGCCCGTTCATCCAGGCGCTGTAGCCGGCCATCAGGCGGATGTCGCGGCAGTCGGGCATGGCGGTGCGCTCAGTCGGCCAGTTTCTTGTGCCAGAAGACGGCCCGGCCGTTGGCATCCTGCAATTGATAGGCCTCGTAGCCCATCTTGCGGTACAGCGCCTGGGCGGGGAGGTTGCCTTCGAGCACCTCGAGCGTGATCTTGCAACAGCCCAGCCGGCGGGCCGAGGCGTCGAGGGCATCGAGCAATTGCCGGGCGATGCCCTGGCCGCGAAAAGGCGCGGACACCATGAAATCGTGCAAATTCACCAGCGGCCGGCAGGCGAAGGTGGAGAAGCCTTCGAAGTAGACGGCCAGGCCCGCGGGTTTGCCATCGGCGTAGGCCAGCAGCGCGTGCGCCCAGGGCCGCGCCGCCAGGGCCGCCGGCAACTCGCGGCAAGCCCGTGCGGGCAGGGTTTCGCCACTGCCCATGTCGCCGCTGGCGTACTCGTTCAGCAGCGCGATCAGGTCGCGCGCGTGGTCGGGGTTGGCGAAATCGACGTCGATGATGTCCGGCATGGCGCGGGTGGGGGGATGGCGGGAAACGGGAGGGGCCGGGCACGGTTTCCTTCGGGATGCGTGGCGGCTTCATGCCGCAGCAGTATAGAAGAGCCGACCGGCGCGGCATTGAATATCCGCTGGCCCGCCCCCATCTGCAATCCATCCCCGGGATGCCGCCGCGTCCGTCGCCCGCGTGCCTCCCCCCACTTTCTGAAAGCGAGCCGTTCATGGAGTTCAAGGACTACTACGGCATCCTCGGCGTGGCGCGCACGGCTTCCAACGAAGACATCCGGCGCGCCTACCGCAAGCTTGCCCGCAAATATCATCCCGACGTCAGCAAGGAGCCCGACGCCGACGCGCGCATGCGCGACATCAACGAAGCCAATGAAGTGCTGGGCGACGCCGAGAAGCGCGCCGCCTACGACCAGGTGCTGGACGGCGGCCATCGCCAGCCGCCGCCCGGTTGGGAGCGCGACTTCGCCTTTCGCGGCGAGCAAGGCGGCGCGGATGAATTCAGCGAATTCTTCTCGTCGTTGTTCGGCGCGGGCCAGGCCGGCTCGCGCGCGTTCCGGGCGCGTGGCGAGGACCACCATGCCGTCATCGACGTCGATCTGGACGACGCCCTGCACGGCGCCACGCGCGAAGTCAGCCTGCGCGCCGTCGAGGCCGATGCCCAGGGACGGCAGCAGATCCGTACCCGCACGCTCAGCGTACGCATCCCGCCCGGCGTGCGTGAAGGCCAGCAGATCCGCCTGGCCGGGCAGGGCATGCCCGGCATGGGCGGCGCGGGCAATGGCGACCTGCTGCTAGAGGTACGTTTCCGGCCGCACCGGCTGTACCGCGCCGAGGGGCGCGATCTGCACATGACCGTGCCTGTCACCCCCTGGGAGGCCGCGCTGGGCGCGTCGGTGCGGGTGCCCACGCCCGGCGGCGCGGTCGAGATCACGGTGCCGCCCGGTTCCAATGCCGGCCGCAAGCTGCGCCTGAAGGGACGCGGCCTGCCCGGCAAGCCCGCCGGCGATCTGTATCTGTCGCTCGAGGTGGTCCTGCCGCCAGCCGACAGCGAACGCGCGCGCGAGCTGTATGAACAGATGGCGCGCGACCTGCCTTTCGATCCTCGCCGCGCCGCGTTCGGTACGGCCTAGGGCCTGTAGAAGCCGAATCAGGTCCCTCTGGCGCGCAGGTCCACCCCCGTGATGTACCCGACGCTGGCGCCGTAGCGGTCCTTGTAGTTGGCCTTCACCAGTGGGTCGAGCTTGTCCTTGACCTTGTCGTGGAAGCCCTTCTTGTCCCAGTCGCCGGCGTGCTGGAAGTTGCTCATGATGTAGGTCCAGCCGTTGATCTCGTCCACGGCGTGCAGGCCGGTGGATTCGGCGCCGGCCGGCGTCGACAGGATGCGCGACAGTTCCTTGGTGTCGACGTTGTAGGCCCACAGGAAGTTGTTGACGTGGTTGCCGCTGTCCTCGCCGATGAACAGGGTGCGCAGCTTTTCCGAGAACTTCAGGTTGTCGGGGCTGGCGATGTGGTCCGGGTGGGCGGTGTTGCCCAGTTCGTCGGCGGCAATGTCCTTGCCCGTCAGCAGGGTGGACGAGACCGTGGGCACCCAGTCGCTGCGGATCGGCTGGCCCTTGGTGTCCTTCTGGCCGCCCTGCATTTTGTGCGCCAGGATGCCGCCGGCCTGCAGTTTCCGGTCCAGCGCGATGCCGCTGCCTTCATACCAGCCGCGCCCGCCCTTGACCATCGAGTCGACCACGTTGGCCAGCGCCGAATAGGCGATCTTGTCCTTGATGTTGACGGTGGTGCCTTCGTTCTTGGTCAGCGCCATGCTGGCGCCCACGCAGGCGGCGTAGCGGTGCGTTTCGAGAAAGGCTGCTGCCTTCTCCATGTTGGGCTTGATGCGGATCCAGTTCGGCTGGCCGTTGTAGTGGATCGCCGTGTAGCTGGCGTCGTTCGGGTCCTGGATGGCGACGTCCATGATGTCGCCGATGGTCAGCTTCGCGGCCAGCGCGCGGATCTCGTCGCTGGTGGCGTGGCCCAGCCGGATCCACTGCATCGTGCCGGCGCCCACGCCCTGCGACGAAGTCTGCGTGTAGCGGGCCACGTACAGCGTGCCGGCTGAAAGATCGGCCGCCTTGTCCGCCACGAACATGAACAGGCCGCCATTGGTGGCGTCGTCGCCCATCAGCGCGGTGCGCTGGTCGGGCATGACCTGGATCAGCTCGTGCGAGATGCGGCCCAGGCAGTAGTGCTTCTCGATGCTGCCGGTGCCGTCGGGATGCACGGTGACTTCGGGCAGGTGGCCGTAGTCGTAGGGATTGGCCGCGTGGTCCGCCGTGCCGTAGAGGTTGGCGCCGAACGCCTTCAACTGGGCGCTGCCGGGTTTGGCGCCATCGGGTTCGTACTCTTCGCTGGACAGGTGGGTGTTCCACGGCGACAGGCTGGCGCCACAGGTGATCCACAGGCCCTTGACCTTGGAGGTGTCCACGTTGTGGTATTTGACCAACGTCAGGGCGCCGGTTTTCGGGTCCTGGTCCAGCGTCAGCACGGCGATGGGCGAGGGCAGGCGGCCGTACATCTCGTCGCCCTTCAGGTTGCGGGTGGTGTATTCGAACTGCACCACCGCGAACACGGTGTTGCCTTTCACGCCTTTCACGGCCGGGCGCGCCAGCCGGATCAGCGACGAGCCATCCGGGCAGTCCGAATAGAACTGGCGCGGCGTGGGGCCCGAGGTGTCCATGATGGGCTTGTTGTGGATGTCGTAGTAGCCGCCGGCCAGCGTCTGGCCGCCATGGCCGTCGGGCACCTGGTCGCCGGTGGTGAAGAAGGACTCGTAGCCCAACTGGTAGGTTTGCTTGCTGCCGTCGCTGTACGCGATTTCCAGGGCGGACCTGACCAGCGTAGTGGCCATTTCCTCGGGCTTGGCCAGCGTCGGGGCGGCCATGGGGACGAAGCGGGCGGAGGTGAGGGTGGCGCCTTTCGGGGCAGCCCAGGCGGGGGCGGCGCCGAAGGCGCCCACGGGCAGGAGCGGCGCGCCGGCCAGCAGTTTCAGGGCGCGGCGGCGCGAGGAAGAGGTCGTCTCAGGCATGTCGAAGTCCGATTGCGAAAGAATGGGGGCGGATCGCTGGCCCACCATGCGCACGACCCGGCAGGCTACGCCATGTTCGGCCTGCGACGTGAAAGCAAAATGACATGAAAAAGCGCGAACACATCGCGCATCGACCTGGAGGAGAGGAGACCGGTCGATGCGCGGCGGTTCGCGCCGTAGCCGTGAGGCGGGCCGTCCGGGGACGGCCGGGGGTTATTGCCTTACTTCTTTTCGCTCATGGTCAGGCCGGTGATGTAGCCGACGGAGGCCGAGAACTTGTCCTTGTAGGCGGCATCGATCAGGGGTTCGATTTCGCTCACCAGGCCGGCGGGCATGGTGCCCAGGAAGTCGCCGGCGTGCTGGAAGTTGCTCATGATGTACGTGAAGCCGTTCAGTTCGTCCACGGCGTGCAGGCCGGTGGATTCGGCGCCGGCCGGCGTCGACAGCAGGCGCGCGAACTCCTTGGTGTCGACGTTGTAGGCCCACAGGAAGTTGTTGACGTGGTTGCCGCTGTCTTCGCCGACGAACAGGGTGCGCAGCTTTTCCGAGAACTTCAGGTTGTCGGGGCTGGCGGGGAGTTCGGGGTCGCAGGTGTTGCCCAGCGAGTCGGCCGAGATGTCGCGGCCCACGAACAGCGTCGTGTAGGTGTGCGGCACCCAGTCGCTGTTGATGGCCACGGCATCGGTGTCGGCCTGGCCGCCGCCCATCGTGCTGGCCATGACGCCGCCCGCATTGATGCGGGTGGTGACGCCGACGCCCGTGCCCGGGTTGGCGGCGTTGCCGGTGAGCATGGAGTCACGGATGTTGGCCAGAGCCGAATACAGCACCTTGTCCTTGATGTTGACCGTGGTGCCTTCGTTCTTGGTCAGCCACATCGTGCCGCCGACCAGCGCGGCGTAGCGGTGTGTTTCCAGGAACGCGGCAGCCTTTTCCATGCCCGGGATCACGCGCACGTACTCGGTTGCGCCGTTGTACTTGATCTGCGTGAAGCCTGCGGCAGCCGTGACGGATTTCTCCATGATGTCGGCGAATTCCAGGCTGCCAGCCAGACCGCGAATTTCTTCGCTGGTGGCGTGGCCCAGGTTGACCCACTTCAGGGTGCCGGCGCCAGCGCCAGTGTTGCCGGTCAGCGTGTACTGGGCGACATACAGCGTGCCCGACGACAGGTCCTTCTCGCGGTCGGCGATGAACATGAACAGGCCGCCGTTGGTGGCGTCATCACCCATCAGCACGGTACGCTGGTCAGGCATGACCTGCACCAGTTCGTGCGAGATGCGGCCCATGCAGTAGTGCTTGACGACCGTGCCCGTGCCGTCCGGGTGGACGGTGACTTCGGGCATGTGGCCGTAGTTGTAGGCGCGCGCACGGGCGCCCGAGTTGGCATACAGGTTGTTGCCGAAGGCGGTCAGTTGGGCATTCGTGGCGGCCGAGGCGTCGGGCTCGTACTCTTCGCTGGACAGGTGGGTATTCCAGGGCGACAGGCTGGCACCGCACGGAATCCAGATGCCGTTGGCGGCAGAAGTGTCGACGTTGTAGTACTTCACCAGCTTCAGTTCGCCGGTCTCCGGATTCTGGTCCAGGGTCAGCACGGCGTAGGGCGAGGGCAAGCGGCCATAGACGCTGTTGCCGGCCAGGTCGAAGTCGGTGTATTCGAACTGCACGACGGCGAACACGGTGTTGCCGGTGACGCCAGCAACCGTGGGGTTGTCCAGTTTCAACAGCGACGTGCCGTCGGGACAGCCGGAAAAGAACTGTCGCTGCGTCGACGTCGAGCGGTCGATGATGGGGTTGTTATTGATGTCGTAGTAACCGCCGGCCAGGATCGTGCCGCCGTTGCCGTCGGGCACCATGTCGCCGGTATTGAAGAAGGTGTTGTAGCCCAGTTGGTACGTCACGGTGGTGCCGTCGTCGTACGTGACTTCCATGGCGGACTTGACCAGGGTGGTGGCCATGTCGGCGGCGGTCGACGGGGCGGCCATCGGCACGAAGCGGGCCGACACGAACTGGGCGCCGGGCGCCGGCGTGGGCTGCCCGGGCGTGCCGGGGTTGTTGGACGTATCGTCGTCATCGTCGTCGCTGCCGCCACAGGCGGCCAGCAGAACGGAGGAGCCCATGGCGGTGCCCAGCGGCAGCAGGGGAGCGCCCGACAGGAACTTGAGGGCGCGGCGGCGGGAGAGTTGGGTCTGGTCGGTCATGGTCTGGTCCGATGGCTGTAGGGAGCTTAAAAAAAGATGTCGCCGGCGTGAGCGGGCGACCGGAGAAGAGCAAAACGAAAGGAAAAAACAAAAATCGGTGCTGCGAAGACAGATAGGGAAATGAAAACTCACGGAATGATGAGACGGAAAGATGAAAGCTAAATGACACCGACCTGTCTGGAGGGTCAAAAGCGACGTCATCATGAGGTAGCATTCAGTGGTTAACCGTGCCTGCGCGGGCGCTTGCCTTTGCTGCCATCTTCCCGCGCATGGCCTCGCACGCCTCCCCTGTCCGCCTCTTTCACACGCCGCCATGACCGACGCTTCGCGCCTAGTCCGCCGCCATCCCGACGAATTGCTCGTCGGCCTGGTTTCCGTTTCCGACCGTGCTTCCACCGGCGTCTATCAGGACCAGGGCCTGCCTGCCCTGCGCGAATGGCTGGACGGTGCCCTGGCTTCGCCATGGCAGGGCGTCGAGCGGCTGATCCCCGACGAGGCGGCCGGCATCAGCGCCGCCTTGGCCGATCTGGTGGACGTGTGCGGTTGCGACCTCGTGCTGACCACGGGCGGCACCGGGCCGGCGCGCCGCGACGTCACGCCCGAGGCCACGCTGGCCGTCGCCACGCGCGAGATGCCGGGTTTCGGCGAACAGATGCGGCAGATCAGCCTGCGTTTCGTGCCGACCGCCATCCTGTCGCGGCAGGTGGCCGTGATCCGCGAGACGGCCGATCACGCGGCGCTGATCATCAATCTGCCGGGGCAGCCCAAGGCTATCCGCGAGACGCTGGAAGGCTTGCGCGGCGCCGACGGCGGGGTGCTCGTGCCGGGCATCTTCGCGGCGGTGCCGTACTGCATCGATCTCATCGGCGGTCCCTACGCCGAGACGCGGCCCGAGGTGGTGCGCGCCTTCCGGCCGAAGTCCGCGCAGCGACCGCCCGCGTCTTGAGGGCGGCGGGGCCGCTGCCGTGGGCCTGCCGCGCGTTGCGCTATAGTGGTCCGCACTTTTACAGAGACGTTTCCTACCCATGAGAATCCGTATCGCCGCCATGTTGGCGCTGGGCCTGGCCGTTGCCGGCTGCGCCAGCGTCGACTCCGTCAGCAGCCTCGATCCCACTTTCTTCGGCAGCACCCCGCGTACCGCCAAGGACTACAGCGAATGCGTGGCCGAAGCCTGGAAAGGCCAGGGCTTCTCCGTGGAAACCACGCCGATCCAGGACGGCTTTCGCGTGGCGGGCAGCAGCAGCATCAGCGTCGAGGGCGTGCTGTCGGTGATCTCTTACCGCGGCAAGACCGACATCAAGATGTCGACCCGGCTGCCCGCGCGCGGCCAGTCGATGATCGAAGCGGCCAACCTGTGCATGTGATGGACGGGGCGAGCACGCGTGCGGCCATGCTGCGCGGCCTGCGGGCCGCGGCATTCGGTTTGGTGGCGCTGGCCGCCGCGGCCACGGCGCAGGCCCAGAGCTACATCAGCCGCAAGCTGAACGCGCCGGTGCCCGGCGGCGTGGCGGTGATCTCGCTGGGCGAGGGCGCGCAGGCGCCGCAGGCCAGCTTCGGCGGGCACCGGGTGCTGGTGGTGCGCGAGGAAGGCAGGCAGTGGATCGCCATCGTCGGCATTCCGCTCAGTGCCACGCCCGGCAAGGCGGCGTTGCAGGTGCGCGACGCCGCCGGCGCGCGCGACGTGCCGTTCTCGGTGGGCAGCAAGGAATACGTGGCGCAGCACATCACGCTGAAGAACAAGCGCCAGGTCTCGCCCAACCCCGATGACCTCAAGCGCATCGAGCGCGAGCTGGACGAGCAGACCTCGGCCTATGCCGTCTACCGTGCCGACGTCACGCCCAGCAATGTGGTGCTCGATCGCCCGGTGGCGGGCGGCCGCCTGTCCAGTCCCTTCGGGCTGCGCCGTTTCTTCAACGGCGAAGCGCGCAATCCGCACTCGGGCCTGGACTTCGCGGTGCCGGCGGGCACGCCGATCAGGGCGCCCGCGGCCGGTCGCGTGGTGCTGGTGGGAGATTATTTCTTCAACGGCAAGACGGTGTTCGTCGACCATGGGCAGGGCATGATCAGCATGTTCTGCCATCTGTCGGCCATCGACGTGAAGGTGGGCGATGAGCTGGCGCGCGGTGCGCCGGTCGGCAAGGTGGGGGCCACCGGCCGCGCCACCGGTCCGCATCTGCACTGGAACGTCAGCCTGAACAACGTGCGCGTCGATCCGGCCATCTTCATCGGGGCGTTCAAGCCCTGATATGGCGCCAAGCCGGCGTCAGGCGTCGGCTTTCTGCAACTGCTGGCACAGCGAGGCGTACGCCCTTTCGGCGTATTGCAACTGGTGCTTTTCCTGCAGGTGGATGCGCTGCTGCTCGTCGATGCAGTTGTCGTATTTCACGCGGGCCTGCGAGTAGGTCAGGCCCGTGTTGCGCAGGCTGTTGATGAACGCCGTGCGCGAGCGGCGCAGCATGAGCAGGCCTTTTTCGCCGCGCTCGAAGGCGCGGCGGGCCTTTTGCAGGCGGTCTGCCGCCTGCCGGAGTGCGTCGCTGCTGTTTTCTGACATGGCCAATCTAAGGAAGGCGGGGTGGACGCCGGACGTAAGGCACTACGGCCGCGGCCGGCGCGGATTTTACCCCGCCCTCGATGGATCAGCGACGATACTGCTGGGGACGGGAGCCCGGTGCGGGGCCGCGTTCGTCCTTGTGGCGGAAGTTGATGCGGCCCTTGGTCAGGTCATAGGGCGACATCTCGAGCGTGACGCGGTCGCCCGCCAGGATGCGGATGCGGTGCTTGCGGATGCGGCCGGAGGCATAGGCGCCCACTTCGATACCATTGTCCAGCTTGACGCGGTAGCGGCTGTCGGGCAGCACTTCGTCGACGATGCCGTCCAGTTCGATCAGTTCTTCTTTCGCCATGATGACTCCTTGATTGTGATGCGCAGGCGCCGCGCGAACGCGGCACGGATGCCGGATGTCCAAGCGGTGGACCGGCCGCGGACGCATAAGCGTGGCGAACCGGCTCGGGTACGGGTCATGGCCCTGGATAGGGATAGGGACGGGTACGCTGGCCGCGAGGGCAGTGTGCGCCAGAGGCGCGGCTTGGTCGCGACGGTTTGCCTGTGCGGGGCAGGCCGCCGGAAGAAGCGTGTTTTTCTTGTTGAACGGAGCCGGGCAGCGCCGGCGGCGGACATGCAAGAGACAAGAAATTCGATACTGCGCGGTACTGCGGGTTTGCCTTGGGCCTGCCTCGGGTTCGCCAGCCCGCCGTTGCCAACCCGCTGTTTGTTGCCAACTTGTTGCCAACCGCTGTTGCCAACCGCTGTTGCCAACCGCTGTTGCCAACATCAATGGCAAAAATTACTCGGGCAGAAAATAACTATAACTTATTACAAGGGTTTTTGCTAGTATCCGGTGTCCTGCCCCTGAGGGTGCCGGGGCAGGTCGTCGGCGATGTCGTGCCAGGGTGCCTTGCTGTCGACGTGTACGTGGCGTTCGGGCTTGATGCCGGGATCGTCATCCAGGGCGCCCAGAGGCAGGCCATACACATCGGGCATCTGGTCGAAGCGGCTCAGCAGCGGGGTACCGCAAGCGCTGCAGAACCCGCGATAATTGCCGGGCGACGAGGCGTACCAGGTGATCTGGTTCTCGCCCTGGGTCCAGGCGAAATCCTTGGCCAGTACCGTGGCGCGAGACCGGAAGGCCGCGCCGTGCGCCTTGCGGCACATGCCGCAATGGCAATTCAACGCATCGGAAAGAGGGCCGTTCACCGTGTATGCGATGCGGCCGCATAGGCAAGAACCGTGAAGCATGGCAGTCCCGAAGTGGCAAGGGTTCTTCAATATATACCTGCCGGCTGTAACGGTTCCCCTTTCCCGGCAACCGCGGCTACAATTGTTCCGCTTTTTTTACATATGGCTACCATAACGGAGCCTTGGCAAGACCGCCCCGGCCCCAATCTTGCCGGGGACCGACTGCTCACGGATGCCATCGCCTCAACGCATTCCGTCTGCAGATTGACGACCCAGAACCGATTCCTAGAGTCGGATACAGGCGGGATGTCGGAACGATGTTGAACGGCAGCTACGAATTGGCAACGGTGGCCGTGTCCATATTGGTCGCGGTCTTCGCCTCTTTGACTTCGTTCGAACTGGCAAGCCGTATCGACAGTGCCCAGGGCGCCGCGGGCCGCTATTGGCTGGCGGGCAGCGGGTTCGTGCTCGGCCTGGGCATCTGGTCCATGCATTTCATCGGCATGCTGGCCTTCAGCCTGCCCATTCCCATCGGCTACGACGTCACCATGACGGCGGTCTCGCTGCTGATCTCGGTGGCCGGGGCCTTGCTCGCCTTGCACTTCGCCGGCCGGCCGCACTTGACGGCGGGCATGCTGGCGCTGGGCGCGCTGCTGATGGGCGGCGCGGTGCTGGGCATGCATTTCATGGGCATGGCCGCGATGCGCATGTCACCCGGCATCATCTACCTGCCCTCGCGCCTGGCCGCCGCCGCGGCCATTTCCATCGGCTGTTCGGCGCTGGCGCTGTGGATGGCCCATTGGGTGCGGCGCCAGGCCCGGCAGAAGCTGCGGTACCGGCTGGCCGCGGCGTCCGTCATGGCGGCCGCGGTGTGCGGCATGCACTACACCGGCATGGCCGCGGCCATGTTCCCGGCCGGCAGCGTCTGCCTGGCGGCGGTCGATGGGCTGTCGGCGCAATGGCTGGCGGCGGCGGTGGCGGTGGTCACCTCGTGCATTTTCGCCATGGCGCTGGTGGTGGCCGTGCTGGATGCCCGGCTCGAGTCGCGCACGGCCGTGCTGGCCCGGTCGCTGGCGGGCGCCAACGAAGAACTGCTGCGGCTGGCCCTGCACGACAACCTGACCAAGCTGCCCAACCGCATCCTGCTCGAACAGCAGGTCAAGCAGGCCATCGAGACCGCGCGCCGCGCCAACGGCACCTTCGCGCTGCTGTTCCTCGACCTGGACGGGTTCAAGTCGGTCAACGATGCCTACGGACACCATACCGGCGATGCCCTGCTGGTGGAACTGGCCGGCCGCATCCGCCGCCAACTGCGCGGCGCGGACACGGCGGCCCGGCTGGGCGGCGACGAGTTCGTCGTGCTCAGCGAGGTGACCGAGCCCAATGATGCGGCGTCCGTGGCGTCGCGGCTGATCAAGGTGCTGTCGCGGCCCGTCACCGTGATGGGCCACCGCGTGGCTGTCTCCGCCAGTTGCGGCATCGCCCTGTATCCCGCCAATGGCGACAGCGCCCGCACGCTGATGCGCAACGCCGATGCCGCCATGTACCACGCCAAGCGCATGGGCCGGGCGCGCTTCAGCTATTTCGAACCCTCCATGAACAGCAATGCGCAGGAACAGTTGCGCATGCTGCAGGACCTGCGCCAGGCGCGCGCGCGCAAGCAACTGGTGCTGCACTACCAGCCCAAGTTCCGGCCCGACGGCGAGATCATGGGCGCCGAGGCGCTGATCCGCTGGCTGCATCCCGAGAAGGGCCTCATCCCGCCCGACCGCTTCATTCCGCTGGCCGAGCGCTCGCGGCTGATCGTATCCATCGGGGAATGGGTGCTGGACGAGGCCTGCCGCCAGTTGCATCTGTGGCATCAGGCCGGCCACCAGGGCTGGACCATGTCGGTCAACCTGTCCACCGCGCAGTTCGTGCATGAAGGCCTGTATGACCTGGTGCAGCAGGCCCTGGAGCGCCATTCGCTGCCGCCGCGCAGCCTGATCCTGGAGATCACCGAGTCCACGGCCATGCGCGACGCCGAGATCACACTGGCGCTGCTGCGCCGCCTGGTCGACCTGGGCGTGCGCATTTCCATCGACGATTTCGGCAGCGGCTATTCCAGCCTGCTGTACCTCAAGCGCCTGCCCGCCACGGAACTGAAGATCGGGCGCGGTTTCGTGCGCCAGTTGCAGGGCGATACGGAAGACGCCGCCGTGGTGTCCGCCATCGTGGCGCTGGGGCAGAAGCTCAAGTTGAAGGTGGCGGCCGAGGGCGTCGAGACCGCCGAACAGCAATCGTTCCTGACCGATCTGGGTTGCGATTCGCTGCAAGGCTTCCTGCTGGGCAAGCCCATGCCGCCCGAGCAGTTCGAGACCAGCGTGGGACGCCTCTGAGCGCGTCCGTCCGCCTGTCCCGAACCGCCCCGCCAGGTCTTGCAACGGATCCTCACAAGACCCTCGCCGCATTCCCGTAAAATCCCGCTGTTCAGCATGAATTCAATCCGATAACACCAAGCTTCCAGGAGTCCTCCATGGCCCTCGTTTCCATGCGCCAGTTGCTCGACCACGCGGCCGAGCACGGTTACGGCATCCCCGCCTTCAACGTCAACAACCTGGAGCAGGTCCAGGCCATCATGGAAGCCGCTGCCGAGACCGACAGCCCGGTGATCATGCAGGCCTCGGCCGGCGCGCGCAAATACGCGGGCGAAGGCTTCCTGAAGTACCTGATCCAGGCCGCCGTCGAGTCCTACCCGCACATCCCGGTCGTCATGCACCAGGATCACGGCCAGTCGCCCAAGGTCTGTCAGGGTGCCATCGACCTGGGCTTCTCCAGCGTGATGATGGACGGCTCGCTGAAGGAAGACGGCAAGAGCATCGCCGACTACGACTACAACGTCGACGTCACCCGCAAGGTCGTCGACATGGCCCACAAGGTCGGCGTCACGGTCGAAGGCGAACTGGGCTGCCTGGGCTCGCTGGAAACCATGGAAGGCGACAAGGAAGACGGCCACGGCGCCGACGGCAAGCTCACCATGGACCAGTTGCTGACCGATCCCGAGCAGGCCGCCGACTTCGTGCGCCGCACGCAGCTCGACGCGCTGGCCATCGCCATCGGCACCAGCCACGGCGCCTACAAGTTCACGCGCAAGCCCACCGGCGACATCCTGTCGATCTCGCGCATCAAGGAAATCCACGCCCGCCTGCCCAACACCCACCTGGTGATGCACGGCAGCTCCAGCGTACCGCAGGAACTGCTGGCCGAGATCCGCGAGTTCGGCGGCGACATGAAGGAAACCTACGGCGTGCCCGTCGAGGAAATCCAGGAAGCCATCAAGTTCGGCGTGCGCAAGATCAACATCGACACCGACATCCGCCTGGCCATGACCGGCGCGATCCGCCGCTTCATGGGCGAGAACCCCTCGAAGTTCGATCCGCGCGAATACCTGAAGCCCGCCCGCGCCGCTGCCCGCGCCGTCTGCGTGGCCCGCTACCAGGAATTCGGCACCGCCGGCAACGCCAGCAAGATCAAGGCGGTCCCGCTGGATGAAATGGCCCAGCGCTACGCCGCGGGCAAGCTGGAGCAGGTCGTCCAGTAAGGCGTGACGGGCCGCTGCGGGCGGCCCTCATGTCCCGGAAAGGCTCCGCAAGGAGCTTTTTTGCTTTTTTCGGGGTGTTCCGGCGGCGATGAGCCGCGCCGCGGTCCAGAGGCTGGCGCGCGCCCGGAAGCCCTCGGCATCGTCCGGCGAGCCTGCGCGCGACTTCGTACGGGAGGCCCGGGTTTGCAGTAACCTATGCGTTTTGCGCGAACCGGCGCCACCGCCCCGCGCCCATTCCCGATTCCTCCTGACTCCCGCTGCGGGCCTCCCGAGCGGGAATCGTCTTTTCTGCCAGGCCCCATCCGTGATCTCCGCTCTGCACGAATCCAACATCAAGTCCTTGCCGCTGCTGGGTCGCGGCAAGGTGCGCGACATGTACGCCGTGGGCGACGACAAGTTGCTGATCGTCGCGTCCGACCGTATCTCGGCGTTCGACGTCATTCTCGACGATCCCATCCCCGGCAAGGGCCAGGTGCTGACGGAACTGACCGAGTTCTGGCTGAAGAAGCTGGCGCACGTGCTGCCCAACCACTCCACCGGCGTGGCCGCCGAAGACGTGGTGGCGCCCGACGAAATCGATCAGGTGCGCGGCCGCGCCGTGGTGGTCAAGCGCCTGAAGCCCGTGCTGGTCGAAGCCGTGGCGCGGGGGTATCTCATCGGTTCGGGTTGGAAGGACTACCAGGCCACCGGCTCGGTGTGCGGCATCGCGCTGCCCGCCGGCCTGCAACAGGCCGACAAGCTGCCCGAGCCCATCTTCACGCCGGCCGCCAAGGCCGAGTTCGGCATGCACGACGAGAACGTCGATTTCGCCCACGTCGTGGCCGAAGTGGGCCAGGAGATGGCCGAGCGCATCCGCGACGTCACGCTGCGCCTGTATGGCGAGGCGGCCGCCTTCGCGGCCACCAAGGGCATCATCATCGCCGACACCAAGTTCGAATTCGGCCTGGACGACGACGGTGCGCTGTACCTGATGGACGAGGTGCTGACGCCCGATTCGTCGCGTTTCTGGCCCGCCGACGGCTATCGCGTGGGCATCAGCCCCCCGTCGTTCGACAAGCAGTTCGTGCGCGACTGGCTCGAGACCCAGACCTGGGACAAGACCCCGCCCGCGCCGCGCCTGCCGGCCGAAGTGCTGGAGAAAACCGCTGCCAAGTATCGCGAAGCGCTGGACCGCCTGATGGCCTGATGGCCTCGACGGCCTGATCGCCACGAGCCCGGGGCGCCGATGTCGGCGCCCTTGTGTTTCTGGCGGCAGCTTCCTGTCGGACGCCCCGCCGGGCGGGTAGATACCCGCATTCACAGGAAATTCATTTCCCGCGCGTTGCTTTGATTTCCAGTTGTTACCTATACTTCCGTCCCGTGAGGTGTCTACGGAGTGAGAAATGGGTTTGATGTTGCCGTTCGTGGTTGGCGCGGCGGCCGGGTGGTACGGCTTGCTGGGCAGACGGCCCGCCTGTTTCCTGCTTTGGGTGGCGACGTTCATCCTGTTCGGGGTCGCGGCTTATCCCTACCTGGCGGCACGGCTGCCGTTCGTGCTGTAGGAGGCCGCGCATGCTTTTCGTACACAATGCGGGCGGCCGCTCGCGCCTGGGCAGTTCGCTGGCGCTGCTGCTGCTGTCCTGCGCGCTCATCCTCACACTGGCCTGGCAGGTGATCCACCCCGGGCCGTCGTGCCCGCTCTGCCTGCTGCAGCGCGGCGCGCTGGTGCTGGCGGGCATGGGGCTGCTGCTGAACGTGCGTCTGGGCCCGTCGCCGATGCACTACTCCATGGTCATCCTGTCCTCGCTGGCGGGGTTCGCCCTGGCCGCGCAACAGGTGCTGATGCAGGTCGTGCCCGGCGCCGCCGTCTCCACCGACACGCTGCTGGGCCTGCGCTGGCCGACCTGGTCGGCGGCGGGCTTCCTGGCGTTGATCCTGTTTTCGCTGCTGATGCTGATCGTCGACCGCAAGTGGGGCGACAACGCGCTCAAGCGTCCCGTGGGCCTGCCCGGCATGATCATCATGGGGCTGTTCCTGGCCGCGGTGCTGTCCGGCATGGCCGGAGCCGTCCTGCAATGCGGCGTGGGCGCCTGCCCGGCGCCGCGCACGGCCGGCTTCTGACGTTCGCGAGCCTGGCCGTCAGCCGGGCTCAGCCCGGATCGCCGCCCAGCGCCAGGAACAGCGTCACGTCGTTCAGCCGCTGATTCTGGCGTACCTGCGCCAGCGACAGTTCCGCCTCGCGCAGCGTCTGCTGCGCATCCAGCCACGTGCGCAGCGTGGCCGCTCCCACGCGATAGCGCACGCCATACATGCGCTCGACATCCTGCGCCGCCTCGAACGAGCGCTCGGTCGCCTCGCGCTGTTCCGCCAGCCGGGCGCGCGCGCTCAGGGCATCGTCGACGTCCTTCAATGCCGAATACAGCGTGCCGCGGAATGTGTTGGCGGCAATCTCGTACCCGGTGCGGGCGATGTCGTTGTCCAGCCGCATGCGCGGCACATTCAGGAACGGCAAGGCCAGGCCCGCGCCCAGGGCCGCCACGGGATTGGCCAGCAGGTTCGACAACGACGTGCTGCTGGTGCCGGCGCTGCCCGTCAGCGTCAGGGCCGGATAGTAGCTGCGCGCGGTGGCGTCGATGTTCGCCAGGGCTTCGCGCAGGCGCAGCTCTGCGGCGCGCAGGTCGGGCCGGCGGCCCAGCAATCCGGCGGGCAGGCCCGGGCGCGGCGCCGGCGTGGCCGCGCCGTCCAGCCGCGTGGGTTCGTCGGCCCGCGGCCAGGCCTGGCCGCCCAGCAACACCGTGATGGCGTTGCGCGCCTGCACGCGCTGTTGCTCCAGCTGGCTTTGCGCGGCCAGTTGCGCCTGCAGGTTCTGCTGTGCGTCGCGCACGTCCAGCAGCGACACGCTGCCCGCGCCGAACTGCACCTGCACCAGTTGCAATGTGCGCCGCAACTGGTCGATGCGGGCCTGGCCGGTCCCGATGGCGTGGTTCAGGTAGGCCAGCGTCCAGTATTGCCGGCAGGCTTCGCCGGCCAGCGCCAGCGCGGTGTTCTCGCGGTCTGCGGCGCTGGCCCGGGCTTCCCATTGCGCGGCGTCGCGCGCGGCGCGCAGGCGGCCCCACAGGTCGATCTCCCAGCTCAGTGACAGGCTGGTGGTCCCGCTGCGCTGCGTCGTGGCGTCGCCGGACAGCGCGTGATTGCCGTTGGCGGTCACGCTGCCGCTGGGTTGGGGCCACAGGTCATTGCTCGCCAGCCCCGCCTGCAGCCGGGCTTTGCGCAAGGTCAGGCCCGCGGCGGCCAGGTTGGGGTTGGCGGCCAGCACCCGTTCGACCAGCCGCGACAGGCGCTCGTCGTCGAAGGCCCGCCACCAGGCCTGTTCCGCGGTGTTGCGCACGGGATAGGTGGAATTCAGTTCGACCTTGTCGTGCGCGGGCTCGGCCGGTCCGCCGGCTGCGTAGCGCGCGGGGACGCGCAGCTCGGGCGTGGCGGGCGAGGTGTTGCCGGCGCAGGCGCCCAGCAGGGCGCAGCAGGCAACGATAGGAATCGATCGCAGGGCAGGCTTCGTCATTCTCTTGCCAGGGCGTCCACAGGGTCCAGCCGCGCGGCATTGCGGGCGGGTAAAAAGCCGAAGGCCACGCCGATCAGGGTCGAGCAGGCAAAGGCGGCGATGATCGACAGCGGGGAGAAGGAAAGCGTGTAGTTCGCGCCCGCCGCGCGGATCAGCGCGCCGCCGCCCAGGGCACCCAGCACGCCCAGCACGCCGCCCAGCATGCACACCAGCACCGCCTCGATCAGGAACTGCCGCATGATGTCCGCGCGCCGCGCGCCCACGGCCATGCGCACGCCGATCTCGCGCGTGCGCTCGGTGACCGACACCAGCATGATGTTCATCACGCCGATGCCGCCCACCACCAGCGAGATCATGGCGATGGCGCCGATCATCAGCGTCATCGTCCGCGTGGTCTTCTCGATGGTTTCGCGGATTTCGGCGGTGTTGTTCAGGAAGAAATCCTGCGTGCCATGGCGCAGCAGCAGCACTTTCGAGATGGCGGCCTCGGCCGCCGTCATCGGCGTGGCGTCGTCCACGCGCACGGTGATGCTGGAGACATGGGATTGGCCCAGCATGCGGTGCATGGCGGTGGTGTAGGGCACCCAGACGCGCAGGTCGCTGCTGCTGCCGAAACCCGTGGTCTGCTTCTGCGACACGCCGATCACGGTGCAGGGCACCTGGCCCAGCAGCAGCACGCGGCCGATGGGGTCTTCGCCGTTCGGGAAAAACGTGTCGCGTGTATTGGGATCGATGACCACGCTGCGCTCCAGGGCCGCCACGGCGGCGGCGTCGAAGGCCATGCCCTGCGCGATCTTCAGGCCCTTCACCCGGAAGTACTGGTCGCCCACGCCGTAGACCTGCGTGGTGGCGGCGATGCCGCCCAGGCGCGCCGTCACCGAGGTCGATACGTTGGGCGTGGCGCTGTCCACGTAGCTCTGCTCGGCCAGCGCCGCCACGTCGGCGTCGCGCAGCGTCTGCACGCGTCCCGAGCGCAGGTCGCCGAAGCCGGCGCCCGGGAACACGTCGATGGTGTTGGTGCCCAGCGCGTTGATGTTGCTCAGCACCTGCTGCTGCGATCCGCGCCCCAGCGCCACCACCAGCACCACCGATGCGATGCCGATGATGATGCCCAGCATGGTCAGCAGGGTGCGCAGCTTGTGCGCGGCCATGGCCAGGCAGGCCATGCGGAACGCTTCGGTGAAACGGTCCCAGAGCGGCAGCCAGCCGCGCCGCGCGGCCTGCCGCGTCTGGCGCGCGGGCCGCGCCTGGGCGGGGGGCGTCCCGCGCCGGTCGGCCACCACCGCGCCGTCATGCAGCTCGATGATGCGCTGCGCGTGTCGGGCGACGGACATGTCGTGCGTCACCAGGATGATCGTGTGGCCCTGCGCGTGCAGCTCCCGCAGGATGCCCATCACTTCCTCGCCCGACCGGCTGTCCAGTGCGCCGGTGGGTTCGTCGGCCAGGATGACCTGGCCGCCGTTCATCAGGGCGCGGGCGATGCTCACGCGCTGTTGCTGTCCGCCCGACAGCTGTCCGGGACGATGCCCGGTGCGGTCCGCCAGGCCCAGGCGCGCCAGCAGTTGCCGGGCCCGTTCGCGCCGGGCGGCACGGGCATGGCCGGCGTAGACGGCCGGCACTTCGACGTTGCCCAGCGCATCCAGGTCGCCCAGCAGGTGATAGCGCTGGAACACGAAGCCGAAATGCTCGCGCCGCAGTTGCGCCAGTTCGTCGGGCGCCATGGCGCCGGTCTCGCGGCCCGCCACGCGGTAGGCGCCGCGGCTGGGCCGGTCCAGGCAGCCCAGGATGTTCATCAGGGTGGACTTGCCCGAGCCGGATGCGCCGACGATGGCGACCATTTCGCCCGCGGCGAT
Organism: Bordetella ansorpii; assembly: GCF_900078705.1. Classification (GTDB taxonomy): domain Bacteria; phylum Pseudomonadota; class Gammaproteobacteria; order Burkholderiales; family Burkholderiaceae_B; genus Bordetella; species Bordetella ansorpii_A. The sequence goes on along the minus strand of NZ_FKIF01000001.1, from coordinate 493,533 downwards.
GTCCAGGTCGATCTCCTTGAGCACGTCCAGCGTGCCTTCGCCCGCGGGAAAGCTGCGCGCCAGGCCGCGCAGTTGCAGCAACGCATAGGCCATGTCAGAAGCCCATGGGCGGCGGACCGCGGCGGTTGTTCTGGGGCACGGCGGGCGCGGCGCCGGCCTGGCCCACCACCACGCGTTCGCCTTCCCGCAGGCCGGACAGCACCTGCACGCTGGCCCGGTTGTTGATGCCTGTCTCGATGCGGCGGGTTTCCGGCCGGCCATCCCGGCCTTGCACCTGGACGCTGGCCGTGCCGTCGTCGCGCTGGGCGCTCAGCGCGGAGGCGGGGATGACCAGCGCGTTGGCCGCGCGCCCCAGCACGACGTGCACCTCGGCCGTCATGTAGGTGCGCAGTTCGTTGGCGCTGTTGTCCACGTCGAACACGCCGTTGTAGTAGATCGCCGTGCTGCTGGTCGAAGAGGAACTGGAGGACTTGGACGTGCTGGACGTGTCCTCGTCGGTGATGGATTCCGGCGCGGGTTCGATGCGGCGCAGGGTGCTGCGATAGCGCTTCTTCGTATTGCCCAGGATCGTGAAGTAGACCTCCTGGCCTTCCGCCACCTTGACCACGTCCGCCTCGGAGATTTCCGCGTAGACGGTCATGGTGCTCACGGCGCCCAGCATCACGATGGTGGGCGTGGTCTGGTTGGCGTTGACGGTCTGGCCCTGCCTGGACACCACGGCCAGCACGGTGCCGTCGATGGGCGCGGTGATGCGGGTGTAGCCCAGGTTGGTCTGGGCGGTGGAGACGCTGGTCTGCTGCACCTTGATGGACGCGTCCAGCGCGCGGATCTGCGCCTGGGTGGATCTCAGGTTGGCCAGCGCGGTGTCGTAGTCGGCCTGCGCCGAGGCCTGCGCGGCCAGCATGATGCGCTGGCGCTTGTATTCCTGCTCGTACTGGCGCAAATTGGCCGTCTGCACGTCGCGCAGGGCGCGCGCGTTCTCCAGGTTGGCCTGCGCGCTCTGCAAGGTGTTGACCTGGGTGCGCGAATCGATTTCCGCGATCAGGTCGCCGGCTTTCACGCGGTCGCCCAGCGCCACCTTCAGCGATTCGATGCGGCCCGACACCTGCGCGCCCACGCTGACCAGGTTCGATGGCTTGATGGTGCCGGTGGCCACCACCGCGTCCTCGATGTCGGCGCGCGTCACGGGCGAGGTGGCCAGTTGCGGCGGGGCGGGGCGGGGCCAGAGCAGCATCGCCGCCAGGCCGGCCGCCATGGCGGCGCCGGCGATCAGCCAGCCGCGCCGGCTTGCAGAAAGAGAGAGGCTCACGTCGTCGAGTAGGGAGGCTGAACCCCCCGTGCAATCAGGAAAGCCCCGCAGTCTGGATAGCCTGGCCAGGGCTGGCAACGCTCTAAAGATGTCGCCGTGTACCAGGTGGGCCGCACGCATGTCGTTGTGTGTCGGCGCGTCCTCCCGACACGCTGCGACACGAAATTCCGCGTGCGCAACGCACGAATAAAATGAATCATCCCGGTCCATGAACCTCAAGGACATACGCGTGCACCATCTGCTCATCGTCGACGACGATGCCGACATCCGCAATCTGCTGGCCGAACAGCTGGGGCGGCTCGGCTATCGGGTCAGCACCGCCGCCCAGGGGGTCGAGATGCGCGCCATACTCGGCCGCGAGCACGTCGACCTGATCGTGCTCGACCTCAACCTGCCGGGCGAGGACGGCCTGACGCTGTGCCGCGACCTGCGCGCGCAGTCGCAGACCCCGGTCATCATGCTGACCGCGCGCGGCGAAGCCTTCGACCGCGTGCTGGGCCTGGAAATGGGGGCGGACGACTACCTCACCAAACCCTTCGAGCCGCGCGAATTGCAGGCCCGCATCCGCAACGTGCTGCGCCGCACCGAGGCGCTGCCGGCCAGCATGGAGCCGCTGTCGATCCGCCGCGCGCACTTCCTGGATTGGGTATTCGACCTGGAACGCCGCCACCTGGTGGACCCCGGCGGCCGGGTCATCGTGCTGTCGGGCGCCGAATTCCGCCTGCTGCGCACCTTCGTCACCCATGCCAACAAGGTGCTCAGCCGCGAGCGCCTGATCTCGCTGTCCTCGCGCCGGGAATACGAGGGGCAGGAGCGGGCCATCGACCTGCAGGTCAGCCGCCTGCGCTCCAAGTTCGGCCAGGGCGGCGGGGGGGAAAGCCTGATCAAGACCGTGCGCAACGAGGGCTACGTGCTGGCCGCCGCCGTGACGCTGGAATGAGTCGCGTGCGGCGGTTCTTCTCGACCATGGCGGGCAGGCTGTTCCTGATCCTGCTGCTGGGCATGTCCGCCGCGGCGATGCTGGCCACCGTGCTGGCCGAGGGCCGGCGCGCCCGCGAGATCGAGCACCACGACCTGCTGCGCACCGCCGACCGCCTGAACGGCTATGTCGGCATGCTGGACGACAGCCAGGGCGAGCTGCGCGAGCGGTTGCTGGAGCTGGGCGGGCCCGGGATCCAGAGCGTGCCGCCCGGCACGCCGACCCTGGGCAGGGATACGGCCTTCACGGAACTGCTGCAGGCGCAGTACTCGCGTTTCGCCGGCGTGGTGGCGCGCACCGCCGACGAACAGGATTGCCGGCCGCGCATGCCGGATTTCATGGCGCCACCCATGCGGCACGGCCTGCATGGCGGCGATGGCGGTCCGCAGGGGGGATGCCGGGTGGTCAACGTGCGGTTGCGCGACGGTACGCCGCTGACGCTGGCGCTCGGGTCGCCCCCGGTCACGCATCCGCCCGCGCTGGCCGCCGACCTGGTCTACCTGTCGCTGCTGGCCGTCTGCGTCGGGCTGCTGTCGTTCGTGGTGGCGCGCCTGGCCAGCCAGCCGCTGCGCCGGCTGGCCGATGCGGCGGACCAGCTCGGCCAGAACCTGAAGGGCCGGCCGCTGTCCCTGGACGGCCCGCTGGAGGTGCGGCGCGCCTCGCATGCCTTCAACGTCATGCAACAGCGCCTGCAGCGCCACCTGGCGGAACGCACGCAGATGCTGGCGGCCATCACCCATGACCTGCAGACGCCGCTGACGCGCCTGCGGCTGCGGCTGGAGGACGTGCCCGACGAACCGCTGCGCGAGCGGCTGATCGGCGATCTGGCGGCGATGGGCGCCCTGATCCGCGAAGGCCTGGACCTGGCGCGCAGCGCGGCCACCTCCGAGCCCTTCGTGGCGCTGGACCTGGATTCGCTGCTGGAAAGCGTGGTCGAGGATGCGGCCGAGACCGGCGGCAATGCCGTGTTCGAGCAGGGTTGCGCAGCGGTGCTGATGCTGCGTCCGCTGGCCATGCGCCGGCTGTTCTCGAATCTGGTCGACAATGCCCTGAAATACGGCCGCACGGCGCGGGTATCGACCCATGTCAGCGCGGATGGCGTCACGGTCTACGTGCGCGACGAAGGTCCGGGGATGGCCGAGGAAGAGCTGGAGACGGTGTTCCAGCCCTTCGTGCGGCTGGAAACCTCCCGTTCGCGCGAGACCGGCGGCGCGGGGCTGGGCTTGACCATCGCCCGCGACCTGGCGGGCAACAACCACGCCACGCTGGTGCTGCGCAACCGCAAGGAAGGCGGCCTGGAGGCCGTGGTGCACTGGGCCGAACCGCCGCACGCGAAGGGCCAGGCGGGCGCCTAGCGGCTGCCCCGTGGATGCGCCGATGCAAAACGCGCCGGTCGTGGCCAAGGGAAAGTCCGCAGAGACGGGCCGCAGGAAGGGGAAGTGGGCACGGTCCCGCATGGCGGTAAAATCCGGTGTTTCCCCCCTGCAAATCGGGCCCGGTCCGCCAGGCTCCCGCAAATCCATTCCAACGGTTATGACTGCCTCAATGCCAAACTCGTCTTCCGATAAGCCGCTGGTCGGCGTGATCATGGGTTCCTCCAGCGACTGGGAAGTCATGAAGAACGCGGTGGCCATGCTCGAAGAGTTCGGCGTCGCTTACGAGGCGCGCGTCATCTCGGCGCACCGCATGCCCCAGGACATGGCCGATTACGGCGCCGTGGCGCAATCGCGCGGCCTGCGCGCCATCATCGCCGGCGCCGGCGGCGCGGCCCACCTTCCCGGCATGATGGCCGCCCTCACCGAAGTGCCGGTCTTCGGCGTGCCGGTGCCCTCCAGATACCTGCGTGGCGAAGACTCGCTGCTGTCCATCGTGCAGATGCCCAAGGGCGTGCCGGTGGCCACCTTCGCCATCGGCGAGGCAGGCGCGGCCAATGCCGCCCTGCATGCCATCGCCAACCTGGCCACCACCGACGACGCCCTGCGCGCCCGGCTGGTGGCCTTCCGCGCCCGCCAGACCGAGGCCGCCCGCGCGATGGCCCTGCCGCCCGGAGGCCAGGCATGAGCCGCAACGCCAACGACCCCGCGCAAGCCGTGACGCCCATTCCTCCCGGTAACTGGCTGGGCCTGCTGGGCGGCGGCCAGCTGGGGCGCATGTTCTGTCATGCCGCGCAAAGCATGGGCTACAAGGTGGCCGTGCTGGATCCCGGCGCCGATGGCCCGGCCGCCATGGTGGCCGACCGCCACATCCAGGCCGCCTATGACGATCCCGATGGCCTGGCCGAACTGGCCAGCCTGTGCCGGGCCGTCACCACCGAATTCGAGAACGTGCCCTCGGACAGCATGCACGCCCTGTCGGCGCGCTGCCGTGTCAGCCCGGCCGCCCAGGCCGTGGCCATCGTGCAGGACCGCATCGCCGAGAAGGCCTTCATCGCCGCCCAGGGCATCGACGTGGCGCCGCACGCGGCCATCCACAGCGCGGCCGAACTGCGCGCCGCGCCCGCCAGCCTGTTCCCCGGCATCCTGAAGGTGGCCCGCCTGGGCTACGACGGCAAGGGCCAGGCGCGCGTGTCCTCGCTGGAGGAGGCGCTGGAGGCCTTCGCCGGCTTCGGCGGCGTGCCCTGCGTGCTCGAGGCCCTGATGTCGCTGGACTACGAGATCTCGGTGGTGCTGGCGCGCGGCTTCGACGACCGGGACGTGGTCTTCCCGGTGGCGCGCAACGTGCACCGCGACGGCATCCTGGCCGTGTCCACCGTCGCCGACACGTCGTCGCATGCGCAGTACTACGACGCCGCCACCCACGCGGCGCGCACCATCGCGCGCGGCCTGGGCTACTACGGCGTGCTGTGCGTCGAGTTCTTCGTGCTGACCGATGGCAAGCTCGTGGTCAACGAGATCGCGCCGCGTCCGCACAACAGCGGCCACTACACCATGAACGCCTGCGTCACCAGCCAGTTCGAGCAACAGGCGCGGGCCATGGCCGGCCTGCCGCTGGGCAGCGCGCGCCTGCTGGCGCCCTCCGTCATGCTGAACATCCTGGGCGACATCTGGTTCCCCGATGGCGCCGAGTCGCCCCGCGAACCCGACTGGGCCGCCGCGCTGGCGGCCGCGCCCGAGGCCAAGCTGCACCTGTATGGCAAGCGCGAGGCGCGCCGTGGCCGCAAGATGGGCCACATCAACCTGGTGGGCGAAACGCTGGACGACGCGCGCGCCGCGGCGGCCCGCGTGGCGGCCGTGCTGGGCATGGCGGCGCCGGAATAACACCGCTTTTCCCGCCATGACCCAACCAGACTTTCCGCCCGCCGACGCCATCGAGGCGGCGGCCCGCCGCCTGCTCGACGGCGGCCTGGCGGCGTTTCCCACCGAAACCGTCTATGGACTGGGCGCCGACGCCGAGAACGCCGCGGCGGTGGCCAGCATCTACGCCACCAAGGGCCGGCCGTCCAACCACCCCGTCATCGTGCACCTCGCGCCCGAGGGCGACGTGGCTTACTGGGCGGCCGACGTGCCGCCCGAGGCCCGGCAACTGATGCAGGCCTTCTGGCCCGGTCCGCTGACCCTGATCCTGAAGCGCGCCCCGCACGTGGGCACCTGGGTGACCGGCGGGCAGGACAGCGTAGGCCTGCGCTGCCCCTCGCATCCTGTCGCCCAGGCGCTGCTCAGCGCCTTCGCGCGCGGCAAGCCCGGCGGGCAAGGCGGCCTGGCGGGGCCATCGGCCAACAAGTTCGGCCAGGTCTCGCCGACGCGGGCCGAGCACGTGCGCGCGGAGTTTCCCGACGAAGTCGCGCAAGGCATGCCCGTGCTGGACGGCGGCGCCGCCGAGGTCGGCATCGAATCCACCATCGTCGATCTGTCGCGCCTGGACCAGGGCGTGGGGCCGGTGCTGCTGCGCCCCGGCCACGTCAGCGCGGCGCAGATCGCCGCGGTGCTGGGCCGGCCCGTGTCGCGTCCCGACGCCGCCGCGCCGCGCGCCTCGGGCACCCTGAAAGCGCACTACGCGCCGCATACGCCGCTGGAACTGGTCGACGACGCCCGCCTGGCGCGGGCGCTGGCCGGCGAGGGCCTGCCGGCGGGCCGCGTGGCGCTGGTGGCCTATGCCGCCCCTCGCGCCTCGGCAGGCAATATCGAATGGCATGCGGTGCCCGGCGATCCGGCCCGCTATGCCCAGGCGCTGTACGCCCGCCTGCGCGACCTGGACGGGCAGGGCTACGCGCGCATCCTGCTGCAGGCGCCGCCGCTGTCCGCCGAATGGGATGCCGTGAATGACCGCATCGGCCGCGCGGCGGCCGCGTTCAGCCTGGAAACGACTGGCCTGCAGGACAATACCGTGGCAGGCGGCCCGCGAGACCACTGATCCGGTGGCTGGGCCGCATGCGTATTCTTTCAATAAGTATGGGTTCACAGGCACATGAGTACCGGAGACATTCAACTGTTGGCCACCGCGCTGGCCAGCGTCCTGATCCTGGTTGCGCTGATCGTTTCGCGCATCCGCCTGCATCCCCTGTTGGCCCTGCTGGTGGTGGCGGTGGGCGTGGGCCTGGTCACCGGCATGCCCGGCGATCACCTGGTCAAGGCCGTCACCAACGGCGCGGGCAAGACCCTGGGCGTGGTGGGCCTGGTCGTGGCGCTGGGCGCCATGCTGGGCAAGATCCTGGCCGACAGCGGCATCACTGAAAGCATCGCCAATTTCATTCTTGCGCGCGCCTCCGGCCGCACCCTGCCCTGGGCGATGGCCCTGGTGGCCTTCGTCATCGGCATTCCGATGTTCTTCGAGGTGGGCCTAGTGGTGCTGCTGCCGCTGATCTTCAGCGTGGCGCGCAAGCTCGAGGAAGAAGGGCGGCTGCGCGGCTCGGCCTATGCCTACGTGGGCGTGCCCGTCATCGCCGCGCTGGCGGCCATGCACGGCATGGTGCCGCCGCATCCCGGCCCATTGACCGCCATCGCCACGCTCAAGACCAGCGTGGGTCCCACGCTGATCTACGGCTTCGTCGCCGCGCTGCCCGCCATCGTGCTGGCCGGCCCGATCTACGCCGCCTTCATCGCGCCGCGCCTGAAGGTGCGGCCCGACGACACGCTGATCGCCCAGTTCTCGTCGGCGCAGCCGCGCCAGAGCGTGCCGGCGTCGTCGCCCAGCATCGCCCTGGGCCTCGTGGCCGCGCTGCTGCCGGCCCTGCTGATGCTGCTGCACGCCGTCAGCGAACTGGTTTTCGAGAAGACGTCGCCCGTGATGCACGTCACGGCCTTCCTGGGCAATCCCGTCATCGCCATGCTGATCGGCGTGGTGTTCGCGGCCTGCGCGCTGGTCTACGGCCGCCGCGGCGACGCCGAGCACCTGCGCGAATCGCTGTCGGCCAGCCTGAAGCCCATCTGCAACGTGCTGCTGATCATCGCCGGCGGCGGCGCCTTCCAGCAGGTGCTGACCGACGCCAGGGTGGGCGATGCCATCGTCAGCCTGAGCCATCAGTTCACGCTGTCGCCGCTGGTGCTGGGCTGGATCATCTCCATGCTGCTGTCGGTGTCCACCGGCTCGGCCACGGTCGGCATCGTCGGCGCGGCCGGCTTGCTGGTGCCGCTGGCGGCGTCGGATCCCTCTTTGAACGTGCCGCTGCTGGCCCTGTCCATCGGTTGCGGCTCGCTGTTCTTCAACTACGCCAACCACGCCGGTTTCTGGCTGGTCAAGGAGTCCTTCGGCATGACCATGGGCGAGGCCACCAAGACGATTTCGGTGGTGCAGTCGATCGTGGCCGTGGTGGGCCTGATCATGGTGCTGCTGCTGAACCTGCTGCCGCCGCTGGCCTAGTGCGATGTCCCGCGATGCGCCGGCACGAAACGCGCCGGTCGTGGCCATGGCGCCGCCCCCCTGGGCAGCACACTGGCGTCGACCGGTATCAGTGCCGGCAGGGCATCGTGAAGGTGAACACGGTGGCGTCCGGCGTGGAATCCGCCCGCAGCGTGCCGCCGTGCGCCAGGGCGATCTGATGCGCGATGTACAGGCCCAGCCCCAGCCCCTGGCGGCTGGGCTGGTCGGCCCCCCGGAAGAACGGCTCGAACAGCTTGGCCAGCACGGCCGGTGGAATCGGCGTGCCGCGGTTGGCGACCGACAGGGCCAATTGCTCGCCGTCGTTCGACAGGCGCACGACGACGGGGCTGTCGGCCGCGCCGTGCGTCAGGGCATTGGCCACGAGATTCGACAGCAACTGCCCAATGCGGGCGGCGTCGCAGTAGAACGGCTCTCCCAGCGCGGCCTCGAACCGGATGTCGCGGCCGGGATGGCCCGAGCGCAGCTCGTCGACCACGTGGCGCAACGAGGACTCGACGGACTGCTCGATACGCAGGTCCATGGATAGCCCCGAGCCCATCCGGCCCCGCGCGAAATCCATCACGTCGTCGATCAGTCCGCTCATGCGCCCGACGCTTTGCTCCATGCGGGTCATGATCGGCAGCGCGGCGGGATCGGATATCCGCTTGCGCAGCAGGGTGGTGCCCGCCAGGATCGACCCCAGGGGATTGCGCAGGTCGTGCCCCAGCACGGCGATGAATTGTTCGCGCAGTTCCGACGCTTCGCGCTCCAGGGCCAGGTCGGCCTCGCTCTGCGCCAGGCGCGCCTGGGCGTCCACATGCTTGCCGATCAGGTCCGCGAACAGCCGGAACATGCCGAGAATGGTCGGCGTACTCAGTTTGCGGGGCCGCGAGTCGACGGCGCACAGGGTGCCGAAGAAAGCGCCGTCATGCCGGAAGACGGGCATCGAAATGTAGCTCTGCAAACCGTAGCGCCGCGGGGTGTGATGCGAACGGTATCGTTCGTCCTGCGCCACGTGATCGATCACCACCATCTGGTGATGCCCGCGGATCTCGTCGCAGATGGTCGATTGCAGTTCGAGTTCTCCGCCGGGCCGCAAGCCGAACGAGACGTCGTCGCGCACCTGGCAGGCGATCCACTGCGTGTCCGTGACCCGCGCGACGGCGGCGAAGCCCATGCCGGTCACTTCGCAGATGACGTCCAGGATGGTGGGAACGGCGGCGATGCGTGAAACGAGCGCGACGTCGGGATGCGGCGCGTGGGGCAGGGACGGCTTTGCTTCGGTCGTCATGGTGATTCCTTGTTCCTATTCTCGACGCCGATCGCGGGGCGCCGGGCGCGAGCGCACGGCGATCAAAGCAGGGTCGTTCCATCGCGGCAGTGTACCGGTACGGCGGCCTGCAGGGGGATGCGTGGACATGGCGGGCGGAACCGGCCAGGGTCCGCCGCCAGTTGCCGCCGCGGCCCCGTTGGCGTAATCTGCCCCGCCGTCCCTATCCGTGGACGGCCAGGCCGAGGCGGCCCCATCCGGGCGGCCTCGGCGACTACCTATCCAGGAGATCAGTGCTATGAAGCGGCAAATTGCCATGGTGGTGGGGGCTATCGCGCTGGCTTGCGGCGCCCAGGCGGCGCATGCGGGTCCGACGCTAGATGCGGTCAAGAAAAAAGGTTTCGTCCAGTGCGGCCTGACCGACGGCGTGTCCGGTTTCAGTTCGGTCGACAGCAAGGGCGTCTGGTCCGGCATGGACGTGGACATCTGCCGCGGCGTGGCCGCCGCCGTGTTCGGCGATCCGCAGAAGTTCAAGGGCCTGGCCCTGTCCACGCAGCAACGCTTCACGGCGCTGCAGTCGGGTGAAGTCGACGTGCTGCTGCGCACCGTGACCCTGACCCAGACGCGCGACACCTCGCTGGGCCTGTCGGCCGTGGCGGCCAGCTTCTACGACGGCCAGGGCATCCTGGTGCGCAAGTCCCTGGGCATCAAGAGCGCCCGCGAACTGGACGGCGCCACCGTCTGCGTGCAGCCGGGCACCACCACCGAACTGAACCTTTCCGACTGGTTCCGCGCCAACGGCATCAAGTTCACGCCGGTGGTGATCGACAAGGTGTCGGAGGTCGTGCGCGCCTTCGAATCGGGCCGCTGCGATGCCTTCACCGACGATGCCTCGCAACTGGCCGCCGTGCGCGCCACGCAGGTGTCCAAGCCCGACGACTACGAGATACTGCCCGAGCGCTTCTCGAAAGAGCCGCTGGGCCCCATGGTGCGCCAGGGCGACGAGAACTGGCTGGGCATCGTGCGCTGGACGCTGTTCGCCCTGATGGAAGCCGAGGAATACGGCATCACCCAGAAAAACGTCGACGAGATGTTGAAGAGCAACAACCCCAACGTGCTGCGCATCCTGGGCGTGACGCCCGGCGCCGGCAAGAACATGGGGTTGGACGAGAAGTGGGCCTACAACGCCATCAAGGCGGTGGGCAACTACGGCGAGATCTTCGAACGCAACGTCGGCAAGAACAGCAAGCTGGGCCTGGCGCGCGGCACGAATGCGCTGTGGAACCACGGCGGCGCGATGTACCCGTGGCCGGTGCGTTGATCTAGGTGTTTATACGGACGTGGGCGCTGGCCGCCCCGTCCGATCCGCGCTGTCCGGGAATGGTTCCATCTTCCGGGCATTCAATGGTTCCATCGCGGGGAACCGTCTGTCCCTATCATCGACGCAAGCCCGCTGCGGCCTTGCGGCCGCGGCGTTTCCTCCTCCTCTTCTTTCGCGAATCCCATGAACGGCGCCGACAGCCTCTGCGACACCCTGCTTGCCAACGATATCGACGTCTGCTTCGCCAATCCCGGCACGTCTGAGATGCACTTCGTCGCGGCGCTCGACCGCAAGCCGCGCATGCGCTGCGTGCTGGGCCTGTTCGAGGGCGTGGTGACCGGCGCGGCCGACGGCTATGCGCGCATGGCCGGCAAGCCCGCCGCCACGCTGCTGCACCTGGGGCCGGGCCTGGGCAATGCCCTGGCCAATCTGCACAACGCCAAGCGCGCGCGCACGCCCATGGTCAACGTGGTGGGCGATCACGCCACCTATCACGTGCAGTACGACGCGCCGTTGACCAGCGACGTCGAGGCCGTGGCGCGTCCGATGTCGCACTGGGTCGGGCGTATCGAGGACGCCGCGTCGCTGTCGGCACGGGCCGGCGAGGCCATCCGCGTGGCGCGCCGCGCGCCGGGCAACATCGCCACCCTGATCCTGCCCGCGGACGCCGCCTGGACCGATCTGCCCGACGGCGCGCCGGCGCCGGCCGCCGTGCCGCTGGAAGGGCCCAAGGCCCCCGATGCGCAGGCCATCCGCGCCGCCGCCGATGCCATCCGCAGCGGCCAGACGACTCTGCTGCTGCTGGGCGGCACCGCCTTGCATGGGCGCGCCCTGGCCGCCGCCGGCCGGATCGCGCACGCCACCGGCGTGCGGCTGGCCTGCGAGACGTCGAACCGCCGCGTCGAACGCGGCATCACGCGCACGCCGCTGCCGCGCCTGCCGTATCCGGTGGACATGGCGGTGGCCTTCCTGCGCGACGTGCGCCACCTGGTGTTGATCGGGGCCAGCCGGCCCGTGGCATTCTTCGCCTATCCCGGCAAGCCCAGCCTGATGGCGCCCGAGGGCTGCGGCATCCAATCCATGGCGTCCGTCGAGCATGACCTGGATCATGCCCTGGAATGGCTGGCCGAAGAGCTGGGCATCGCCTCCGATGCGCCGCAGATACAGGGGCCCGTGCTCGACAGCAGCGATATCCCGCAAAGCGGCAGGCTGACCAGCGCCGCCGTCAACCGCATCGTCGCGCACCTGCTGCCCGAGCACGCCATCGTGTGCGACGAGTCCATCACGCAGGGCCGGGAACTGAGCACCTTCGGCATGTCGGCGCGGCCGCACGACTGGCTGCAACTGACCGGCGGCGCCATCGGCATCGGCCTGCCCATGGCGGCCGGCGCGGCCATCGCCTGCCCCGAACGCAAGGTCGTGACGCTGCAGGCCGACGGCAGCGGCATGTACACCGTGCAGGCGCTGTGGACGCAGGCGCGCGAGCAGCTCGATTGCGTGACCGTGGTCTATGCCAACCGCACGTACGCCACGCTGCATGGCGAGATGAAGAACGTCGGCGTGCAGCAGATGGGCGAGAACGCGCGCCGCATGCTGGACCTGGACAATCCCAGCCTGGACTGGGTGCACCTGGCGCGCGGCATGGGCGTCGAGGCCGTGCGCGTGGAGACGGTCGAGGACTTCACCCGCGCCCTGCGGGGCGCCTTCGGCCGCAAGGGCCCGTACCTGATCGAAGCGCTGATCTGAGCGCATGGCGTCCCGGGCGGCTTCAAGCACGGTTTCCCCTTGTCCGCCAGCCGCAACACTACCCATGCGGGCTTGCGCGTATTGGTCTATGCTTGATTTTGCTGCGCTGCAACGTAGCCCGGTCCCGCGCCATGTTTTCATACGAGCGGCGGGCCGTACGACCAACAAGGAAGGAAGCAATGAAATTCGCCGAATTGCGCGAAGGCATGGTGATCAAGGGCGGCCCGCTCAAGGTCACCGAAGAGGAAGTCCTGGATTTCGCCCGCAAGTTCGACCCGCAGTGGTTCCACACCGACGTCAAGCGCGCCCAGGAGGGCCGCTGGGGCGGCCTGATCGCCAGTGGCTGGCACACGTGCGCCATGGCCATGCGCATGGCGGTGGACAGCATCCTGCACGATTCCGAATCGTTCGGCTCGCCCGGCCTGGGCGAAGTGCGCTGGCGCGTGCCGGTACGGCCCGGCGACGAACTGCGCCTGGAAGCCCGCGTGCACGCCGCCCGCGTGTCGTCGTCGCGCGACGACCTGGGCATCGTCAACTGGGGCTGGGTGATCTACAACCAGCACAACGAGGCGGTGCTGGAGCTGGACGCGACCAGTTTGTTCGATCTGGAGGGCGGTGACTAGCCCGCGGTTTTCAGGAAGGGTATTGCTGCCGGGCGTGCAGGACGGTCACGACCTCGATAGCCTGTTCCGTGACCTGATGGACGAGAACGTAGTTGGGAAGCACCACGACCTCCCGCGTGCCAGGCACGCGCCCGGTTCTGTACAGAGGGGATGCTTCGCCGCGGGTGCGCCAAGCCGGCACGGGACCGGGCAAGGCGGTCATCTGGCTTCGCGCACGCAACGGTCGCAACGCACCGTCATCGTTCCCGTCTGGTACGGCGGCCCATGAAACGACGGGCGGCCATCGATGCCGATGGCCGCCCGCTCCATACGTGCTATCGAACGATCAGCTGAACGCCTGGATGCCGGTCTGGGCGCGGCCCAGGATCAGGGCGTGCACGTCGTGCGTGCCTTCGTAGGTGTTGACCACTTCCAGGTTGACCAGGTGGCGGGCCACGCCGAACTCGTCGGAGATGCCGTTGCCGCCCAGCATGTCGCGGGCCAAGCGGGCGATGTCCAGCGCCTTGCCGCACGAGTTGCGCTTCATGATCGAGGTGATTTCCACCGCGGCCGTGCCTTCGTCCTTCATGCGGCCCAGGCGCAGGCAGCCTTGCAGGCCCAGCGTGATCTCGGTCTGCATGTCGGCCAGCTTCTTCTGGATCAGCTGGTTGGCGGCCAGGGGGCGGCCGAACTGCTTGCGGTCCAGGGTGTACTGGCGGGCGGTGTGCCAGCAGGCTTCCGCGGCGCCCAGGGCGCCCCAGGCGATGCCGTAGCGGGCCGAGTTCAGGCAGGTGAAGGGACCGCGCAGGCCGGACACGCCGGGCATCATCTGGTCGTCCGGGATCTCGACCTCGTCCATCACGATTTCGCCGGTGATCGAGGCGCGCAGGCCGACCTTGCCGTGGATGGCGGGGGCGGTCAGGCCCTTCATGCCCTTCTCCAGGATGAAGCCGCGGATCTTGCCGTCGAACTCGCCGCCGACGCACTTGGCCCACACGACGAACACGTCGGCGATGGGCGAATTGGTGATCCACATCTTGTTGCCGCTGACGCGGTAGCCGTCGGCCGTCTTGGTGGCGCGGGTTTCCATGCCGTTGGGGTCGGAGCCGTGGTTGGGCTCGGTCAGGCCGAAGCAGCCGATCCACTGGCCCGAGGCCAGCTTGGGCAGGTACTTCTGCTTCTGCGCTTCGCTGCCGAATTCGTTGATCGGCACCATCACCAGCGAGGACTGCACGCTCATCATCGAGCGGTAGCCCGAGTCGACGCGCTCGACTTCACGGGCGATCAGGCCGTAGCTGACGTAGTTCAGGCCGGCGCCGCCGTATTCGACCGGGATGGTGGCGCCCAGCAGGCCCAGTTCGCCCATTTCGGCGAAGATCGCCGGATCGGTCTGCTCGTTGCGGAAGGCGTTCAGCACGCGCGGGCCCAGCTTGTCCTGCGAGTACGCGGCGGCGGCGTCGCGCACCATGCGTTCTTCGTCGGTCAGTTGCTGGTCCAGCAACAGGGGGTCTTGCCAGTGGAAAGAGGGCGAGGAGGACATACGTAAGGCTCCGTGAGGAATCCAGGAAAGTTGAAATCTGAACTATTTGTGCGGCCCGCGCGTGTCGGGCGAGCCGCATCTGGCCGGCCGTCGCTGGCCGGCCGCGGACGAGGTCAGCCCTTCGCTTGCAGGGCGGCCGCGCGGATCTTCTCCAGCGTGGTGCTGGGGCTGATGGTTTCGGGGTCGATGAGCAGATGCAGGATGGCGGGCTTGCCGCTGGCCATCGCGCGTTCGAGCGCCGGCGCGAATTGCTCGGTGGTCTCGACGCGTTCGCCGTAGCCGCCGAAGGCTTGCGCGTAGGCCGCGAAGTCCGGGTTCTTCAGCACGGTGGCCGAGACGCGGCCGGGGTAGTGCTTCTCCTGGTGCATGCGGATGGTGCCGTACATGCCGTTGTCGATCAGCAGCACGATGATGGGCAGGTCGTATTGCACCGCCGTGGCGAATTCCTGGCCATGCATCATGAAGCAGCCGTCGCCCGCGAAGCAGATCACGGTTTTCTCGGGCTGCACGCGCTTGGCGCCCACGGCGGCCGGCAGGCCGTAGCCCATCGAGCCCGAGGTCGGGGCCAACTGCGTGCCGTAGTTGTTGAAGCGGTGGAAGCGGTGCAGCCAGGTGGCGTAGTTGCCCGCGCCGTTGGTCATGATGGCATCGGCCGGCAGCACTTCTTCCAGGTGGGCCATGACGGCGCCCAGCTGCAGCTTGCCCGGCGTCTGGATCAGCGTCGGGTCGCTCCATTTCAGGTAGGACTCGCGCATGGCCTTGGTGCCTTCGGCCCAGGCCGGCGTGGCCGTCGGGGCGGGCAGTGCGGCCAGCGCGTTGACGAACGCCGTGGGCGAGGTGTTGATGGCCAGGTTGGCTCGATAGACGCGGCCCAGTTCGGCGGCGTCGGGATGCACGTGAATCAGCTTCTGGCGCGGCACCGGGATGTCCAGCAGCGTGTAGGCCTGGCTGGGGTTCTCCGACATGCGGCCGCCGATCAGCAGGATCAGGTCGGCCTCTTCCACGCGCTTGAGCAGGGCAGGGTTGATGCCCAGGCCCACGTCGCCGATGTAGCAGGGGTGGTCGGCCGGGAACAGCATCTGGCGGCGGAACGAGACGCCGACGGGCAGCGCGTGGCGCTGCGCGAAGTCGGCGAACTGCTGCACCGCGTGGGCATCCCAGCGGGTGCCGCCCAGGATGGCGACGGGGTTGCTGGCGCCCGCCAGCAGGATTTCCAGTTCCTGGAGCTGGCCTGCCGCGGGGGCGGTCTCGATGACTTCGTAATGGGGCGCGTCGGGCACGCTGGCCATTTCGGTCAGCATGTCTTCCGGCAACGCGATGACCACGGGGCCGGGACGGCCCGAGGTGGCGATGTGGAAGGCGCGCGAGATCAGTTCGGGGATGCGCTCGACCTGGTCGATCTCGGTGGCCCACTTGCACTGCGTGCCGAACACCGCCCGGTAGTCCATTTCCTGGAAGGCTTCGCGCTCGCGCATGCCGCGTTCGATCTGGCCCACGAACAGGATCATCGGGGCCGAATCCTGCTGGGCGATGTGCACGCCGGCCAGCGCGTTCGAGGCGCCGGGGCCGCGCGTGACCATGCAGATGCCCGGTTCGCCGGTAAGCTTGCCATAGGCATCGGCCATCATGGCCGCGCCGCCTTCCTGGCGGCACACGGTGACTTCGATCTGGGCATCGTGCAGGCCGTCCAGCACGGCGAGATAACTTTCGCCGGGAACGCAGAAGACATGTTTGACGCCGTGGGCGGCCAGTTGGTCGACCAGGATGTGTCCACCCAGACGGGCGGCTTGCGCGGAGTTGGCTTGTTGAGTCATGGCGGCACAGGAATAGGACGTTCGAGCATAGTGTGCCTTCCATGCACAATGCAATTGATAAAATCGCACAATGTTTTGATCTACGCGAACGTCGAGAGCGTGCTGCGCCGCACCACCGGCGCCGCCCCCACCAGCATGAGAAACGGCATTCCCAACCTGAGCGCCCTGCAGGCGTTCGAAGCGTCCGCCCGCCTGGGCAGCTTCTCCCGCGCCGCCGAGGAACTGGCGTTGACGCACAGCGCCGTCTACCGCCAGGTGGCCAGCCTGGAGGCGCGCCTGGGCGTCCAGCTGTTCACGCGGGTGCGGCGCCGCATCGTGCTGACCGACCACGGCGCCGAATACGCCGGACGCATCCGCCATCACCTTGACCAGATCGAGAAGGACACCTTCGGGCTGGTCAGCCACACCGGCATGGGCCGCGGCATCCACATTGCCGTGGTGCCCACGCTGGCCACCACCTGGCTGATTCCGCGGCTGGCCGCCTTCCAGCGCCAGCATCCGGACATCACCGTCAGCCTGTCGGCGCGTACGCTGCCGTTCCAGTTCAAGGATCACCCCTTCGACGCGGCGCTTTACCACGGCGACGGCCTGTGGCCCGGCACGCAGGGCGCGCTGCTGTTTGCCGAGGGCGAACTGGTGCCCGTGTGCGCGCCGGCGTTGGCCGACGGGGCCAAGGCGCGCGGCGGCACGCTGGCCCTGCCTCACCTGCACCTGGCGTCGCGGCCGGATTCCTGGCGGCGCTGGTACGAGGCCAATCAATTGCCCTACGGTCCGCATGCCGCGGGCGGGCCGCGCTATGAGCTGTTTTCCATGGTGATGGCCGCGGTGCAGGCCGGCCTGGGCGTGGGATTGATCCCACGCTTCCTGGCACGGCCCGCGCTGGACGCGGGCACGCTGGCCATGCCGGTGCCGTATGCGCTGGCGGTGCCGCAGGGCTATTTCTTCTGTTATCCGCAGACGGATGAGCGGTCCGAGGCGCTGCGCGTGTTCGAATCCTGGCTGAAGGCCGAGGCTGCCACGCCGTAGAATGCGTCGTGTGCGGCAGGCCCTGCCGGTCGTTCTTGCAGGCCGCCTCCCATCCACGGCTGCGCCCGATTCCCCATCATGTCCGCCAATGCTCCGCTGGCCTCGCAGGCCGATATCGATGCCTTCATCGACGCCGTCTGGCTGGAAGACGGCCTGGCCGCCAATACCCTGGCGGCCTATCGCCGCGACCTGACCGCCTTTGCCGCCTGGGCCGGGAACCCCGCCGCCAGCGGCTGGCCCGCCCCCGTCACCCTGGCGCAGGCCGAGGCCGTGCATATCGAAGGCTGGTTCGCGGCGCGGTTCGAGGACAGCCGGCCCACGACGTCCAACCGGCGGCTGGCCGCATTGCGGCGTTTCTATGCGTGGGCATTGCGCGAACACCGCAGCCCGCGCGATCCCTGCCTGACCCTGGTGGCCGCCAAGCAGCCGCCCCGCCTGCCCAAGACCCTTTCCGAGGCGCAGGTCGAGGCGCTGCTGAAGGCCCCCGATCTGGACACCGCGCGTGGCCTGCGCGACCGCGCCATGCTGGAGACCCTGTACGCCACCGGGCTGCGCGTGACGGAACTGGTCGAGGTGCATGCCCTGAACGTCAGCCTGAACGAAGGCGTGGTGCGCGTGGTGCGGGGCAAGGGTGGCAAGGACCGCCTGGTGCCGCTGGGCGCCGAAGCGGCCCACTGGATCGAACGCTACCTGCGCGAGGCGCGCCCCGAATTGGCGGGGGCGCGTCCCTGCGATGCGCTGTTCGTCACCGCGCGCGCGCAAGCCATGACGCGGCAGGCGTTCTGGCAACTGGTGAAGAAGTACGCCAGGCTGGCCGACATCCATGCGCCGCTGTCGCCCCACGTGCTGCGCCATGCGTTCGCCACGCACCTGTTGAATCATGGCGCGGATCTGCGCGTGGTGCAGATGCTGCTGGGACATGCGGATATCTCCACCACGCAGATCTACACGCATGTGGCGCGCGAGCGCCTGAAGGCGCTGCATGCGGCGCATCATCCCCGGGGGTGATGCGCCATTTGCACCCGCCATGTCTCCTGCCTACACTCTGCGGCAACCCTCGCGGTCGCACGATGCCCGCCGACTCCTGATCCGAACGCCCATGAGCAAAGCCCGCCACGTCTCCGAAACGCCCGCCACCCAGTTCCTGAAGCAGCACAAGGTGGCCTTCACCGAGCATCCTTACGACTATGTCGACCACGGCGGCGCGGCGGAATCGGCGCGGCAACTGCAGGTCGATCCGCACATCGTGGTCAAGACGCTGATCATGGAAGACGAGGACGCGCGTCCGCTGGTCGTGCTGATGCATGGAGACCGTGAGGTCTCCACCAAGAACCTGGCCCGCCAGGCCGGCCTGAAGAAGGTCGTGCCCTGCAAGCCGGAGGTGGCGCAGCGGCATTCCGGGTATCAGGTGGGGGGCACCTCGCCGTTCGGCACGCGCAAGCGCATGCCGGTGTGGGTCGAGGCCACCGTGCTGGAGTGCCCGCGCATCTACATCAACGGCGGGCGGCGCGGGTATCTGGTCAGCCTCGATCCGCGGGTATTGGTGGCGTTGCTGGACGCGAAGTCCGTGAGCGTGGCGCTGGAATAGGGCACGGAGGTTTTTTGCTGGTGGCCGATTCGGCTCTTCTGGTCGCCGCAGTTGTCCCTGCGAAGTCTCGTCCTCGCGCTGCGAGTGCAACCGCCGCGCTGCGGGCGCGACTTTTCCGGAACGGCTGAGGCTGGCAGCCGGGCTGTTCGGGGCATGCTTGCCTGCGTGGACTGCGCCCGTATCTGGCTGAGGTATTCCCATACCACCCAATTGTCCGGGCTTCGGCGGACAATGGGTCGAGCGATGAAACCAAGAAAAAATCGCGCTCTTTCGCGGCGTTTCCTCGCCGCGTCCACCGCTCCCGGAGACGACATGAGCAAGAAACTGCTGATGCTGGTCGGCGACTACGCCGAAGACTACGAAACCATGGTGCCGTTCCAGACCCTGCTGGCCGTGGGTCATACGGTCCATGCCGTGTGCCCCGACAAGAAGGCCGGCGACACCATCGCCACCGCGATCCACGATTTCGAAGGCGCGCAAACCTACAGCGAGAAGCCTGGGCACCGCTTCCAGCTGAACCACGATTTCGACAAGGCCGATCCCGGGAACTACGACGGCCTGGTCATCCCCGGCGGCCGCGCACCCGAGTACCTGCGCCTGGATCAACGCGTGCTCGACATCGTGCGGCACTTCGATCAGGCCAGGAAGCCCATCGCGGCCATCTGCCACGGCGCGCAACTGCTGGCGGCCGCGGACGTATTGAAGGGCCGCAAGTGCTCCGCCTATCCGGCCTGCGCGCCCGAAGTGCGTCTGGCGGGCGGCACGTATGCCGAGATCGGCATCGACCAGGCGCATACCGACGGCAACCTCGTCACCGCGCCGGCCTGGCCCGCGCACCCGGCGTGGATGGCGCAGTTCCTGGAAGTGCTGGGCACGCGGATTTCGCACTGAGCCGCCAGGCGTGCGGGACGGGGTCATCTTGCCGCGCGTCCCGCAAAAATCGTACAGTGGCCGTCGAGATCCCCGCGCCAGGAGCCACCCATGTGCGAAATCTTCATCCGCGCCGATCCGCGCTCGTATGCCCCCGAATCCCGCTCGCTGCGGCTGCATGGCGCGGCCACCAGCGTGCGGCTGGAACGGCTGTTCTGGGAGGTGCTCGAAGAGCTGGCCGAACGCGACGGCATGCGCGTCACGCAACTGATCGAGCGGCTGTACGACGAACTGATCGCCTATCGCGGGCAGGCGGCCAACTTCACCTCGTTCCTGCGGGTGTGCTGCCTGCGCTATCAGCTGTTGATGGCGCAGGGGCGCATCCCGGTGGACGCGGGCGTGGCGATCCGTTCGCTGGACGTGCGAGAGGTGCTGCGCGGCCTGGCCGATGATGTGTGCGAGGACACCGCGCCGCAGGCACGCGCCGCTTGATCCGTGCCGAGGTTGCCACGGTTGCTGGGGCACGTCTTGGCGGCAACGAGGCGTCAATCCGTGTCAGCCGCCGTTTTGCATCACGTCCTCAACGAACTCGGCGAACGAACGGGCCTTTGCCGTGGCGAGGCGTCCCGTCGGGAACACCGCCCACAGGTCGATGTCGGGAAGCGACCAGCCTTCCAGCAGGCGGAGTATCCGGCCATCGGCCAGTTCAGGTGCAAACATCCAGTCCGAGGCGATGGCCAGCCCCATGTCGGCAAGCACGGCAGCGCGGATGCCTTCGGCGGCGCTGAAACGCGCCCGACCCCGCACCAGCACCGAGACCTCCGTGCCGTCGCGGCTGAAGTTCCACACATTGCTCGATTGGCTGAACACGACCGTTTCGTGATCGGCCAGGTCTGCCGGTACGCGCGGCACGCCGGCACGCGCAAGGTATCCGGTGGTGGCGAGTACCGAGCGCGGCGATGACGCCAGCTTGCGCGCCATGACGCCCGAATCGGCCAATGCTCCCATTCTCAGCGAGACGTCGATTCCCTCGGCGATCAGATCGATCGTGCGGTCGTCCAGCACCACGTCCACCTCAAGGTCGGGATGCGCGGCCAGAAAGCGCGGCAAATGCGGGATGACGTGCAAGCGCGCGAATGTAGGCGCTGCCGAGATGCGCAGCCGCCCGGACAGGCCCGCACCCTCACCCCGTGCGGCCAGGTCCGCCTCGTCCGCCTCTTGTATGGCGACGCGCGCGCGCTCGTAGAAGCGCAAGCCCGCTTCCGTGGGCGTCAGCCCGTGCGTGGAGCGCAGCAGCAGCTTCACGCCCAGCCGTTGTTCCAGTTGAGCGACGGTCTTGGACACCGCCGGCTGCCCGACTTCCAGGACGCGGGCAGCGCCGGAGAAGGAACCGGCCTCCAGTACCCGCACGAAGGTACTCATCGCCAGCAAACGATCCATGCTATTCCTATAGAGAATAGAGATTATAAAAAAATCATAGCTACCATTCCATTCGGGTGCCATCCAGAATCTCGATCAACGCCTTTCGGGGCAAATCCCCAGGCTCCCCCCAGGAAAAAACATGATCGAGGTCTACGCCTACGCCACCCCCAACAGCATCAAGGTGCCCATCGCGCTGGAAGAGCTAGGGTTGGACTACACCCTGCATCCCGTCAACGTGAAACAAGGCGCGCAAAAGCGGGAGAGTTTTCGCACCCTGAACCCGAATGCCAAGGTGCCGGTGCTCGTGGACACCCGTCAGGCCGGTGAGCGGCTGGTGTTGAGCGAATCGGCTGCGATTCTGGTGTACCTGGCCGAAAGCCAGCAGCAGTTGCTGCCCGCCACGCGCAACGCCCGCGCCTGCGTGTTCGAGCAACTGTTCTTCCACGCCTCGGCCATCGGTCCGAGCTTCGGCAACGCGGGCTTCTTCGCCAAGCTGGCCGCCGAACCGCAACCGCTGGCGCAACAACGGTTCAGCGCCGAAGCCCAGCGCGTGACCGCGTTGCTCGATGGGTTGCTTGCCGAGCGAACCTTCGTTGCCGGCGACGAGTACAGCATCGCCGACATTGCGCATTTCGGCTGGTTCTGGCGGCGTGCCTTCGCGGGCGTGGCGCTGGATGCCTACCCGAACCTTTCCCGCTGGTACGCCAGCGTCGAACAACGGCCCCCCGTGCAACGCGCCATCGCGCGCGTCAATGCGCTCGCCGCTGCTTGAAACGTCGTCACCTCAACCCGAAGGATTCCACCATGTCCCGCTTCAACGACTACCAGAATATTTATCCCAACGCCCGCCTGGAGCGCTCGCCTGAAGGTGTGCTTGAGATCGCCCTGCACACCGACGGCGGCAAGCTGGTCTTCAACGGGCATACGCACGAGCAATTCGTCGATCTGTTCCATGACGTCGGCAGCGATCCCGACAACCGCGTGGTGATCCTCACCGGCACCGGCGATGCCTTCATGGACGCGATCAGCCCCGAAGGTTTCGACTTCTTCACCCCGCGCGGCTACGACAAGATTTTCCGCGAAGGCAAGAAAGTGCTGATGAATCTGCTCGACATCGAGGTACCGCTGATCGCCGCGCTCAACGGGCCGGTGCTGCTGCACTCGGAATACGCGCTGCTGGCCGACATCGTGCTGGCCACGCCGGAAACGGTGTTTCAGGACAAACCACATTTCGACTTCGGCATCGTGCCTGGCGATGGCGTCAACCTGCTGTGGCCCGAGGTCATCGGCAGCGTGCGCGGTCGCCATTTCATCCTGACCCGCCAGCAGCTCGATGCGCAGACCGCCAAGGATTGGGGCGCGGTCAACGAAGTCGTGCACGCCGATCGCCTGCTGGCGCGTGCCCGCGAGATCGCGGGCGAGCTGGCGAAATTGCCGCCGCTGACCAGCCGCTACACCCGCATCGCCCTGACGCAGAAGCTGCGCCGGATCATCGACGAAGGCGCTGGCTACGGCTTGGCACTGGAAGGCATCAGCGCCGCCGAAGTGGCGCGCTCAATGAATCCGTCCGCCTGATCTTCGTGGCAAGTCGTCCGCGCCGCGCACCACTTGCTTCTCCCATTCCCATTTTTTTCCGAGAGCCTTCCCATGTCATTGCAAGACAGACTCGACGCCTTCAAGGCCGACTTCCAGGCCGGCAAGCCACCGTACAACGTGCCGCCTTCGGTCATCGAAACCATGCACCGCGCCACCTCCGAACTGATCGCCTCCGGCGCTGCGCAGAAAGCCTTGAAGGCGGGCGACAAGGCACCGGCCTTCACGCTCAACGACCCTGACGGCAAGCCGGTGTCGTCCGCCGATCTGCTGCGCCAAGGCCCGTTGGTGGTGACCTTCTACCGTGGCGTCTGGTGCCCCTACTGCAATATGGAATTGCAGGCACTGCAAGCGGCGTTGCCGGAAATCCGCGACGCTGGTGCCCGCGTGGTCGCGATCTCGCCGCAGGTGGCGGCCAACAGCCGCAAGTCGGTGCGCCAGAACGCGTTGGCGTTTCCGATCCTGTCAGACGTGCACAACGACGTGGCCGCCGCGTTCGGCCTGCGCTTCGCGTTGCAAGGCTACCTGATCGAACTCTACAAGTCGTTGAAGAACGACCTGCCTGCGTTCAACGCAGACCCGAGCTGGACGCTGCCAATGCCGGCGCGTTATGTGATCGCGCAAGACGGCACCATCGTCTATGCCGAGGTCAATCCCGACTACACGCGCCGTCCCGATCCGTCAGAGATGTTGCCGGCCATCCGCAAGGCTGCGGCCTGAACCACTGAATGCCGCTGGCGCAAGGCAGGCGGCGAAGGAGCAAGCATGTCCCGTACTTTTCTCGTCACCGGCGCCAGCAAGGGCATCGGCCTCGCGCTTTCGACGCGGCTTGCCGCCGCCGGGCATCACGTTGTCGGCCTGGCGCGCACCGCGCCGGGCGAGTTTCCAGGCACCTTCGTCCCCGTCGATCTCGGCGATGACGATACCGCGCGCGCCGCGCTGGACAGCATCGCCCAACGATTCGCGTTGGACGGGGTGGTGAACAACGTCGGCGTGGTCCATCCCGCCATGCTGGCCGATGTGACGCTGCCCGCGTTCGATGAGGTCATGCGCGTCAATCTGCATCCTTCTCTGCTGGCTGCGCAAGCCGCATTGCCGGGGATGAAGGCGCGTGGCTGGGGCCGCATCGTCAACATTTCCAGCCTGACCGTCCTTGGAATGCCGCAACGCACGGCGTATGCTGCAGCGAAGGCCGCATTGGTCAGCTTCACGCGCAGTTGGGGGCTGGAACTGGCCGACACCGGCATCACGGTCAACGCCGTGGCACCCGGCCCGACCGAAACCGAACTATTCCGCGCCAATAATCCACCGGGCAGCGAAGGCGAGCGGCGCTATCTGTCGGGAGTACCGATGGGACGTTTCGGCAAGCCGGACGAGATTGCCGCGGCCATCGCGTTCCTGTTGTCCGACGATGCGGCATTCATGACCGGTCAGACGCTGCATGTCGATGGCGGCGCGTCTCTCGGACGCGCCGCGTTTTGAAGGTACGCGACACGCCGTGGGCGTGGCGTTCCGCGCCTGCATCGGGCTTGGGCGTAGTCCGGCGAAGTTCGGTTTCGGATTCACGCGCCCATGCCGGGCACGACCCAAATGCCCTACAGCATCGCCACCTGGCTCTGCACGATGCGGCGGATGCGCACCGCATCGCCGATGCGCGACAGCTTGCCCTGCGAATCCAGCAGCACGATGGCGACGTCGCGGCCGTCGATGCGGGCCATCATCACCAGGCATTCGCCGGCTTCGCTGATGTAGCCGGTCTTGGACACCTTGATGTCCCAGTCGGGCTTGCGCACCAGCAGATTGGTGTTGCGGAAGGTCTGCGTGCGCGTCTTGACCTCGACGTCGTACTCGGTGTCGGTGGAATAGCGGTGGATCAGCGGACGCTGCGAGGCGGCCCGCACCAGGCGGGCCAGGTCGCGCGGCGAGGACACGTTGCTGCTGGACAGGCCGGTGGGCTCGACGAAGTGGCTGCTGGACATGCCCAGCGCCTGCGCCTTCTGGTTCATGGCCTTCACGAAGGCCGGCAGGCCGCCCGGATAGTTGCGGGCCAGCGCGTGCGCCGCGCGGTTCTCGGACGACATCAGCGCCAGGTGCAGCATGTCGCCGCGGTTGAGCTGCGTGCCCACCACCAGGCGCGAGCTGCTGTGCTTGAGCGTGTCGACGTCGTCTTCCGAGATCTCCAGCATCTCGTCCATCGGCAGGTTGGCGTCCACCACCACCAGCGCGGTCATCAGCTTGGAGATGGAGGCGATCGGGCGCACCACGTTTTCGTTCTTGGCGAACAGCACGTCGGACGTTTCGAGATCCTGGACATAGGCGGTGCTGGAACGCAGCGCGGCGATGTCGGCCCGCGGGTTCGCGGCGGCGGCCACCTCGGTGGGATCGGCCACGGCCTTGTGCGCGATGGCCTTCATGCGCGGCGAGGACTTCGATGCGGGTTCGGCGGCGCGCTTGGGCTTGGCCGCGGTCTTGGGCGGCGTGTAGTCGTCGCGGCTCATCGTCGCGCTCATCACCGGCTTCCCGGCGCGGGACCGTGGCGAGGTCTTGGACGACGCGGTCTTGCGGGATGCCGCCTTCGTGGAAGCGGCTTTGGTGGACGCGGTCTTGTTGGCGGCAGCCTTGGACGCGGCGCCGTTCTTCGAGGAAGACTTGGAAGGACTGCTGGCGGCCGTCTTCGATTCGGTCTTGGCTGAAGCCTTTTCCTTCTTGGCGCTCTTGCCGCCGGTGGCCTTGCTGGAACTGGCCGACGGCGATTTGCCGGAAGAGGACTTGCCGGAGGCGGACTGTTCCTGCTTATGCTTCTTGCAGGCCGTGGAAGACGGCTTGCTCTTGCATGGATCCGGGGTGGCGGCCTGCGCCTGCCCCGCAAGGAACGCGCCAGTGGCTATCGACAGGGTGGCTGCCGCCGTCGCGATGACGCGAATCCATTGAGAAGCCATAGTGTAAGCAGACCCGGAACCTGTATTGAAATGTTGCGCCACCGGTGCCCGGGTATGAGTGAA
Source organism: Bordetella ansorpii (assembly GCF_900078705.1). GTDB lineage: Bacteria > Pseudomonadota > Gammaproteobacteria > Burkholderiales > Burkholderiaceae_B > Bordetella > Bordetella ansorpii_A. Next base: position 467,655 of record NZ_FKIF01000001.1, on the reverse strand, counting down.
AATTTCCAGGCAAATTAGTGAGTTACGTGCGGAATTTAAACAGACTTTTTAGCTGTTCCGCAAGCATGCCGCACATCATTGCACACTTTTAATCGGGTCCGTATTGCAAATGCGTAAAAGCGTCCCGCTCCGCGGAAGGCGGCCGGTGGGAGGTCAGGGGAAACGGGGGGAGGGACTGCGTGGAGGCGGGATGGCCTCGCCGGGTGGAATCGAACCACCAATTGACCCTTAGGAGGGGCCGGTTATATCCATTTAACTACGGCGAGACTGCGCGCGAGGCCGCGCGGAAAGACCGCAAGTTTACCAGCACGTCCGGCCGCGCGTCCGGCCGGGCGTCCAGGCGCGCGACAGGGGCATCCCGCGCCCGGCCCGTGCGCGGCGCTATGATGACGCTCGTCCCGTTCGCCGCCGGGGCCGCTCCGAGGAGGGAGCGCCGCCGAATCACAACATCCACAAGGCTGGTGTCATGCCGCAATCCGAATCCGCCTCGCTGCGCGTCGTCGCGCTGGGCACGCTCGTCGTCCTGCTGGCCATGGGGGTGCGAGCCACCTTCGGGCTGTTCATGCCGCCCATGGGGCTGGCGCATGACTGGGGGCGCGAGGTCTTTTCCATGGCCTTCGCCCTGCAGAACCTGGTGTGGGGCGTCGCCTGCATCTTCATGGGCATCATGGCCGACCGCTACGGCTCGGGCCGCACCATCGCGCTGGGCGCGGTGCTGTACGCGCTGGGCATGATCGGCACGCGCTATGCCGGCGACGAGTTCTCGCTGTACCTCAGCGCCGGCCTGCTGGTGGGGCTGGGCCAGGCCGGCACGACCTTTCCGGTGATCCTGCCCATCGTGGCGCGGTCCGTGCCGCCGGCGCACCGCAGCACCGCCATGGGCATCGCCAGCGCGGGCGGCTCGATGGGGCAGTTCGTGGTGGTGCCGTCGGGCCAGTTCATGATCGATGGCCTGGGCTGGCAGCCCACGCTGTGGATCCTGTCGCTGTTCGTGGCCGCGGCGGTGCCGATGGCATGGTATCTGCGGGGCCGCGCCACCCACACGGCCACGGGGCCGCAGCAGTCGCTGGGCGCCGCGGTACGCCAGGCCATGGCGCACCCGTCGTTCCACTTCCTGTTCTGGAGCTACTTCGTCTGCGGGTTCCATACCGCATTCGTCACGCTGCACCTGCCCGCCTTCGTGCAGGACGCGGGCCTGAACGCCGGCCACGGCGCCACGGCCATCGCGCTGATCGGCCTTTTCAATATCTTCGGCTCGTTCTATGCCGGCAAGCTGGGCGGGCGGTTCAGCAAGAAGCGGCTGCTCTCCATCGTCTATTTCGTGCGGGCCTTCGGCATCATGCTGGTGCTGGCCATGCCCTTGACCCCGGTCGTGCTGTACGTGTTCGCGGCCTGGATGGGCCTGTTCTGGCTGGGCACCGTCCCGCTGACGCAGGGCCTGATCGGGCAGATCTATGGCCTGCGCTATGCGGCCACGCTGTCGGGCATCGTGTTCCTGGGCCACCAGATCGGCAGTTTCATCGGCGTCTGGCTGGGCGGCTACGTGTATGCGCGTAACGGCAACTACGACCTGGTGTGGTGGCTGTCGATCGCCCTGGCGATCATGGCCGCCCTGCTGTGCCTGCCGGTGAAGGAACAGCCCGTCGGCCAGTTGGCCGCGCGAGGGGCCTGACGCCATGCGCGCCCGGGCCTGGCGCTGGGTCGGCGGGGCGGCACTGGCCGCCGTGCTGGCACTGGCCTTCGTCGGCCATCTCACGCCCAGCCTGCGCGTCAGTTGGGAGACGCTGGCCGCGCTCTGCGGGTTCTAGCGGGATGTTCCATGGATACGCCGGCGCACCGCGGCGGTATCCTGTCGGTTTTGCCATGTCGTCCGCGATGCCCGCCGGTATCGCCAGGACGTGCGACGCCGCCGCCCTGCGGCGCGTTGCATGCCGGCGCATGCCTCCTGACCGCAACCCGCCATGATCCACGACCCCTCCGCGCGCGCCGCCATCGGCCTGGACGAAACCGCCGCGCTGCCCGCCGCCGACACGCTGGTCCTTACCGTCAACAACCGCCTGGCGCGCCGTCTGGTGCTCGATCTTGCCGGCTTGCTGCGGCGCGACCGCCAGGTCAGCGAACTGCCGCGCGTGATGCCGCTGTCGGCCTGGCTGGGCGAGGCCGCCGATGAGCTGGCGTTCGTGGACGGCGCCGTGCTGCCGGCGTATCGCCTGGATGCCTTCGCGGCGCAGATGATGTGGGTCGATGCGATCGACCACGAAGAGGCCGGCCGCGTGCTGCTGGACACCGTGCAGGCCGCGCGGCTGGCGGCCGATGCCGATGCCTTGATGGACGAATGGCGCCTGCAGGTGCCGCAGGGCGCCGATACCGACGAATACCGCGGCTTCTCGCGCTGGCGGGCGCGCTATCGGCAACGCCTGGACGAGATCGACGCGGAGGATGCCAGCCGCATCTACGAGCGCGTGCTGTCGGCGCTGCAGGACGGCAGCTTGCCGGCCCCGCCTCATGTCGTGCTGGCGGGTTTCACGGAAGTGTCGCCCCGCTTCGAGGCCCTGCTGTCGGCCTTGCTGGCGGGGGGATCGCGATTGCTGTGGCTGAGCGACGCGCGGCGCGACGCCGCCACCCCGAGCCGATTCGGCGCGCACGACCGTGGGGCGCAGTGGCGCGGCGCCGCTGCCTGGGCCGCGCAGCGCCTGTCCGAGCATCCCGGCGGGCGCTACGCCATCGTGTCCGCCCAACTCGAGGATGAGTCGCCGTTCGCGCGCCGCGTGCTGGGACGGGCGCTGGCGCCGGGCGGATTCGCCTTCAACGTGGCAGTGGGCCGGCCCTTGTCGGAATGGCCCGCCGTGCGCGCGGCGCTGGCATGGCTCGAAGCGCTGGCCCGCATGGACGAGGCCGATGGCGCCGAGACCGCCGTGATGGGCGCGGCCCTGCTGGCCGGTCATTGCGCGGGCGACGCGCGCGAGGCGGCCTGGCATGCCGGCGCCGATGCGCGCTGGCGGCGCAATGGAGTGCCGATGCTGTCCCAGTCGCGCTGGCTGCGCGACATGGCCGGCAGTGCGCTGGCCGAGGCCTGGCCGCGCGCCATGGAAGCATGGCGCGCCGTGCCGGGCGGCAAGGGCTTCGCCACTACCGACGCCTGGATGCCCGTGATGCGCGCGGCGCTGGGCGCGCTGGGCTATCCGGGCGAGCGCGCATTGGACAGCGTGGGCTATCAGGTGGTGGGGGCCTTCGGCGAACTGCTGGGCCGCTTCGGCGCCCTGGCGCCGGCCGCCGGACGCCTGGGCGCCATGGCGGCGGTGCGCCTGTTGGCGCGCGCGGCGGACGCCACCACGTTCCAGCCGCAGCGCGATCCGATGGCGCGGCTCGACGTGCTGGGGCTGCTCGAAGCCGAGGGCGGGTCGTGGGACGGCATCTGGATCCTGGGCCTGACCGACGACGTGCTGCCCGCTTCGCCCAAGCCCAACCCGCTCTTGCCGCTGGCCGTGCTGCGGGCCGCGGGCGCGCCGCGCGCCACGCCCGAGCGCGAGCGCCAATGGGCCGAGACCCTGTATGCCGCGCTGTGCACCTGCGCGGCCGAGATCATCGTCAGCCACGCGCATACCGAAGGCGAGCGCGAGTTGCGCCCGTCCCCGTTGATCGCCGATCTGCCCGAGACCGGATGGCGACCCGGCCTTGCCGCCGCCGACGCCGTGCTGCCGCAGCAATCGCTGGACGACGAGCGCGGTCCGCCGTTGCCCGCGCCCGCGGGCGATGGGCCGGCGGCCGGCGCGCGGGGCGGCCTGGACGTGCTGGACACGCAGGCGCGCAATCCGCTGTGGGCCTTCGTGCGCCACCGCTTGGGCGGCCGCGCGATGGAAGACTACGCCGAAGCCTCGGCCATGAGCGTGCGCGGGCAGTTCCTGCATGGCGCGCTGGAGCAGGTATGGCGCATGGTGCCGGATCAGGAGCGCCTGCATGAACTGATCGCCGAAGGCCGCCTGGCGGCGCTGGTCGACCAGGCGATCGCCCAGTCCGCCGGCCAGACGCTGAACGACTATCCGGAGGCGCTGCGCACGCTGGAGTGCGCCCGCGCCGCCACGGTGCTGGGCAACTGGCTGGACGTCGAGGCGCAACGCACGCCGTTCGGCATCGATCAGGTCGAGGGCGAGCACACCTGGTCGCGCGGCGCGCTGACGCTGAAGGTGCGGCTGGACCGCATGGACCGCCTGCCCGACGGACGCGGCGTCATCGTCGACTACAAGACGGGCATGTCGCCCGGCAATCCCGAATCCGACTGGTCGCGCGCGCGGCCCGTGAATCTGCAGTTGCCGTTTTATGCAGCCGTGCTGTCGGGCGAGCAGCCCGAGGCCGGCGTGGCCGCCCTGGTGCTGGCGCAGATCCATGCCCGCCAGGTGGCCGCCCAGGGCCTGACCGACGCCGACCTGGGCCTGGAGGGCATGACCGCCGCCGAGGCCAGCAAGGCCTTCGAGGGCCAGACCTGGACCGGCATCCTGGCGCGCTGGCGCGGGGCCATCGAGGGCCTGGCCGATGAGTACGCCAGCGGCTACGCCGCGAACTTCGCGGCGCGGCCGGATGATCTGAAGTACTGCGATGCCATGCCGTTCCTGCGGCTGAACCTGGAAGCGGAGGACGAGGCATGACCCGTCTCGCGCAAAGGAGGCCGCCCCGATGAGCCCGCGCCAGCCTTCCGATCACCTGGCCCGCGCCCGCGCGCTGGATCCCACGCAATCCTTCCTGGTGCAGGCGCCCGCGGGCTCGGGCAAGACCGAACTGCTGACCGACCGCATCCTGGCGCTGCTGGCCACTGTCGAGCGGCCCGAGGAGATCGTCGCCATCACGTTCACGCGCAAGGCGGCCTCCGAGATGCACGCGCGCGTGCTGGGCAAGCTGCGCGACGCCCTGTCCCCGCCGCCCGACAGCGGGCATGGCCGGCGCAGTTGGGAGCTGGCCCGCGCCGCCCTGGCGCGCGACGAGGAGAAGGGCTGGAAGCTGCTGCGCCATCCGGCGCGGCTGGCGATCCGCACCATCGACTCGTTCTGCGCGGGCCTGGTGCGCGGCATGCCGTGGCTGTCCGAACTGGGCGGCATGCCGCAGATCGCCGACGACCCGGCCGCGCACTACGACGCCGCCGCGCGCGCCACGCTGGATCTGGCCGGGGATTTCGAGGCGGTGCGCATCCTGCTGGCGCACCTGGACGTGGACACGCTGGCCGCGCGCGAGGCCCTGGCCGGCATGCTGGGCCAGCGCGACCAGTGGCTGCCGCTGCTGCTGCACGGCAGCGATCGCGAGGCCCTGCAGGATGCCCTGGCGCAAGCCGTTTCCGAAGACCTGGACGCCGCCTTGAAGGCCATGCCGCGAGGCTGGCAGGCGGCGCTGAGCGGCCCCGCGCGGCTGGCCGCCGCCGCCCTGGACGAGGGGGGGCCGCACCATCGCCTGGCCGCGCTGCGCGACTGGGATGGCGAGCTTCGTGCGGATGCCGGCATGCTCGATGCCTGGCAGGCGCTGGCGCACCTGCTGCTGACGGCGGACGGCAAGCTGCGCAGCCCGCGCGGCGTGAACAAGAACCTGGGCTTTCCGGCCAAATGCGACCACAAGGCGCCGTTCACCGATTGGCTGGAGTCTGCCGATCCGTCGGCCGGCTGGATCGGCGCGCTGGATGCCTTGCGCACCGTGCCGCCCGCGCAATTCACCGACGAACAATGGCGTGTGCTGGGCGCGCAGCTGATGACGCTGAAGCTGGCCGTGGCGCAGTTGCACCTGCGTTTCGCCGAGACGGGCGAGGTCGATTTCATCGAGATCGCGCAGCGCGCCGCCATGGCGTTGGGCACCTCGGACGATCCCGGAGAGTTGCTGCTGAAGCTGGATGCCTCCATCCGCCATCTGCTGATCGACGAGTTCCAGGACACCAGCGTCACGCAGAACCACCTGCTGTCCACGCTGACCGCGGGATGGCAACCCGGCGACGGCCGCACGCTGTTCCTGGTGGGCGACCCCATGCAGTCCATCTACCGTTTCCGCAAGGCCGAGGTGGGCCTGTTTCTGCAGGCGGCGGAAGTGGGCATAGGGGAAATCCAGCCGGACTTCCTTCATCTGACGGACAACTTCCGTTCGCAGGCCGGCGTGGTCGAGTGGGTCAACGACGTCTTCCGCACGCTGCTGCCCGCCGAGAGCGACGCGGCCGCGGGCGCCATCTCGTACACCGATTCCCGGGCATTCAACGATGCGCTGGACGGGGAGGCGGTGCGGTTCCATGGCGCGTTCGGCGCGCCCGGGACCGGGCAATCCGAGGAAGAGGCCGAACGCATCGCGCTGCGACTGGTGCGCGAGGCCTTGGCGCAAGCCGACCCGCGCAGCAAGCATCCCGTGGCCATCCTGGTACGCGCGCGCGGCCATCTGGGCCAGTTGGTGCGCCGCCTGACGCAAGAGGGCATCGCCTGCCGCGCGGTCGAGCTGGTGCCGCTGGCGCAGCGCGAGGTGGTGTCCGATCTGGTGCAACTGGTGCGCGCCCTGGCGCATCCGGCCGATCGCCTGGCCTGGCTGTCCGTGCTGCGCGCGCCCTGGTGCGGGCTGACGCTGGACGCATTGCATGGCCTGTTCGGCCACGACCTGGCGACGCCGGTGCCCACGCTGCTGGCCAACGCCCTGCGCGAAGAGGCCGCGCCGGCGCCTGCCTGCGGCGCGCCGCAGATGGGCCTGTTCGACGCGCCGCAGGTTCAGCCCTGCCGCGCGGCGCAACTGCTGTCCGAGGCCGAGCTGCGCCGGCTGCGGCACGTGGCCGGCATCCTGCTGGACCAGGCCAACCGCGCCGGCGCCCTGCCGCTGGCCGCCTGGCTGGAGACCCTGTGGCGGCGCCTGGGCGGCCCGGCCCTGTATGCCGACGCCAGCGCGGCCGAGGACGCGGAAAGCCTGTTCCTGCTGCTGGAGCGGCTGTCTCCGCATGGCGGCCTGGATCCGGCCAGGCTGGATGCCGCGCTGGCCCGCCTGTACGCCGCTGCCGCGCCGGCGGACCAGGCGCGGGGCGGGGTGGTCGAGATCATGACCATGCACAAGTCCAAGGGGCTGCAGTTCGACACCGTCATCCTGTTCGGCCTGCACAAGGCGCCGCGCGGCGACCGCGCGCCGCTGGTCAGCTTCGAGCAGACCCAGGATCGCGTGCTGTTCGGCCCGGCCAAGCCGCGCGCCGAGCGCGAGCCCGACCCGATCTCGCGCTACCTGATGCAGCGCGAGCAGCGCCGCGCCTCGTACGAGACCGATCGCCTGCTGTACGTGGCCGCCACCCGCGCGCGCCATCGCCTGCACCTGGTCGCCCACGTTGCCGTGGACCCGGCCTCGGGCCAATCCAAGCCGCCGATGGCCAGCAGCCTGCTGGCGCGCCTGTGGAACAAGCTGCCCGACGCCAGCAGGCAGCCGCCGCGGGATTGGAGGCCGCTGGACGACGCCGAGGCCGGCACCACCGCCGTGCGTGGCCGTCCCCTGCGCCGCCTGGCGGACGAGGGCGTCGCGCGCCTGGCCGGCCAACCCCGCACCGCCGCCAATCCGGGCTTCGCCGTGCCGGCCGCCGACGCGCGCCAATGGAACCAGGGCGCCGACCATCCCGCCTGGCAACTGGAAGCCGCCTACGACGCCGCCATCGGCACCCTGGCGCATGCCTGGCTTGCCCGCATCGGCCAGGACGGCCTGTCCGCCTGGCCTGTCGCCGCGCTGCAGTCGCGCCTGCCGCTGTTGCGCAGGCAACTGACCCGCGCCGGCGTCCCGGCCCCCCTGGCTGCCGACGCTGCCTTATCCGTCCTGGACACCCTGACCGCAACCCTGTCCCATGACCGTGGCCAGTGGCTCCTCTCCCAATCCGGCGCCCGCCGCGAGTGGCCCCTGATCGACTCCACCGGCAAGGTCTCGGTGATCGACCTGGCGCTGAGCACGGAAGACGGCTGGCTGATCGTCGACTACAAGACGGGCCGCCCCCATCCCGGAGAGCCGGAGCCCGTCTTCGCCGAACGCATGCGCCAGCGCCACGGCGACCAACTGGAACGCTACTGCCGCCAGGTCACCGCCCTGGATGGCAGAAAGGCGAGGGCCGCCCTGTACTTCCCGAGGGCGAAGTTGTGGTTGGACCTGTGATCCCAAGCGACCCCGACATCAAGCAAACCCCACCCCAAAAAAAGCAAACGCTAGCCCAGGCGCAAGCAAGCAAACCCCATCCCAAAAAAAGCAAACGCTAGCCCCAGGCGCAAGCAAGCAAACCCCACCCCAAAAAAAGCAAACGCTAGCCCCTGGCGCAAGCAAGCAAACCCCACCCCAAAAAAAGCAAATGCTGGCCCCTGGCGCCATGCGCCACCCCCCTCCCCCTAAGGGGGGAGGGCCGGGGAGGGGGTTCCCATCAAGCTCCCTCCCCCTCGGGGGGAGGGCTGGGGCGGGGGCCCAACAGAGTGGCCCCTCGGGGCCCGCCGACATGAATTCGCCGCAGAAACGGGCGTCCAGCCCGTTCTGCTAGAATTCATGTCGACGGGCCCCTTCGCATGGTTCGGCGGTGAACCTGGTCAGGTCGGGAACGAAGCAGCCATAGTCGTTTAGGATCAGTGCCGAAGTCAGGCTCGTCATCCGGTTTCTCCAAAGGGGGCGCCGCGAAAAACGTGTAGCGGGATTCCATGATGAATCCGCCGCACGTTGGACGCGGTGCCCCTTTTGTCTTGCGGCCGGCTTGCCGCCGGGCGGATCATCCCCATCTGGGCGTGGCAGGCCAGGACGCAGCCGTCCGACCGCGCCCGCGCCGCAGCGATCGTCGCGGTTCCGGCATCAGCGCGCCGTGTACGCGCGCATAACTGGTTCTACAATCCGCCCATGACTTATCTGGTACTGGCCCGCAAGTGGCGCCCGCGATCGTTCGAGACCCTGGTGGGACAGGACCACGTGGTGCGCGCCCTCACGCACGCGCTGCAAACCCAGCGGCTGCATCACGCCTGGCTGTTCACCGGCACGCGCGGGGTCGGCAAGACCACGCTGTCGCGCATCCTGGCCAAGTCCCTGAACTGCGAAACCGGCATCACGCCCACGCCATGCGGCCACTGCCGCGCCTGCACCGAGATCGATGCCGGCCGGTTCGTCGACTACCTCGAACTCGACGCGGCCTCGAACCGCGGCGTCGAGGAAATGACCCAACTGCTCGAACAGGCGGTGTACGCGCCGGGCGCGGGGCGTTTCAAGGTCTACATGATCGACGAAGTCCACATGCTGACCGGGCACGCGTTCAACGCCATGCTCAAGACGCTGGAAGAGCCGCCGCCGCACGTCAAATTCATCCTGGCGACCACCGATCCTCAGAAGATTCCGGTGACGGTGCTGTCGCGCTGCCTGCAGTTCAACCTGAAGCAGATGCCGCCCGAGTCCATCGTCGGCCACCTGCAGGAAGTGCTGGGGCAGGAGACCATCCCCTTCGAGGTGCCCGCGTTGCGCCTGGTGGCGCAGGCCGCCGGCGGTTCGATGCGCGACGCGCTGTCGCTGACCGACCAGGCCATCGCCTACAGCGCCGGCAATCTCACCGAAGACGCCGTGCGCGGCATGCTGGGCACCATCGACCAGCGCCATCTCGTGCGCCTGCTGGAGGCGCTGGCCGGCGGCGACGCCGCCGGCGTGCTGTCGGTGGCCGACGAACTGTCCACGCGCGGCCTGTCGTATGCGGGCGCGCTGGCCGATCTGTCGGTGCTGCTGTCCAAGGTCGCCATCGCCCAGCGCGTGCCGGGCGCCTTGCCCGCCGAAGATCCGCTCACCCAGGACATCGTGCGGCTGGGCGGCATGCTGCATCCCGACGCGGTGCAGCTGTTCTATTCCGTCGCCGTGCACAGCCGCGGCGAACTCACGCTGTCGCCCGACGAATACGCCGGCTTCGTGATGGCCTGTCTGCGCATGCTGGCGCTCAACGGCGACGCGGGACCGGCCACGGCCCTGCAGACGCCGATGCCCACGCCGCAGGCGGTGTCCGCACCGGTCGCTGCTGCTGCCCCATCCGCGCCGGTCGCGGCCCCCGCGGCTGCTTTGCAGGCCTCTACGCCGCAAGCGTCGGCGGCGCCGCCCGCAGCGCAAACCGCGGCCGTGGCGCCGCCGGCATCCAGCCCGGTTTCCGCAGAGGCCTCTGTTTCAGCCGCCACAGACGCCGCCGTCCCGGCGGTCTCTTCGGCGGCCTCCGCTTCATCGGCCCCGATAGCGCCGCCGCCTGCGGCGATCGCCAGTGCATCCGCCACGGCGTCCGGCACGGCTGCCAGCGCAGCGGCTCCCGCCGCCACGCCCGTACAGGCCCCGTCCGCACAAGACGTGCCGCCCTGGGAAGATCTGCCCGCATCGCAGGCGCAAGCCGCGGCTTCTGCGCAGCCATCCGCGATGCCGCAGCCAGCCTCTGCTGCCGCGTCAACCAGCGGTACGAACATGCCGTCCGCCGAAGCTGCCACGACGGCAGCCCAGGCCACCGCCCCCGCCGCAAAGGCTTCGTCCTCCGAACCGCCCGTCCTCGACATTCCCGACGAAGCCTATGCCGCCTCGCAGGACGATGGTCCGCCGCCCTATGACGATGGCCCCCCGGATTGGCACGGCGACGACATCCCCTACGACGCCGAAGCCTTCACGCCGGACCCCGACGACGAGTTCGAGACGCTGTCGCCCGGCGCCGCGCCCGCCGCACCGCGCGAAGCCCGTCCGGCGCCCGTGCGCCGGCGCGCCCCGCGCGAGGGCGGCTCCCGTGCGCCCCGCCTGACCGACATGTCGGCCGACGGCTGGCCCGAGCTGGCCGCCAGGCTGCCCGTCACCGGCCTGGCCGCCGAACTGGCCAGGCAAAGCGAATGGGCCGGCGTGCAGGGCGACGCCGTCGTGCTGCGCGTGGCCGTGCGCACGCTGGCCGAAAGCGAAAGCCGCGTGCGCCTGCAGACGGTGCTGTGCGAACATTTCGGGCAGGGCCTGCGCCTGGAGATCCAGGTCGGCGCCACCGGCGACGGCACGGCGCACGCCGTGGCCCGCATCGAACGGGCCGCGCGCCAGCAGGCCGCCGAAGAAGCCGTGCAGGCCGATCCCTTCGTGCAGGCGCTCATCTCGCGCTTCGGCGCGCACGTGGTGCCCAATTCGGTGCGCCCCTCCGACACGCCGCCGGTGCACTGACGCGCCGCGGCTCCCACGAACCGTTCCCTCCCTCAAGGAAGACAGATCATGATGAAGAATCAACTGGCCGGCCTGATGCGCCAAGCGCAGCAGATGCAGGAAAACATGAAGAAGGCCCAGGACGCCCTGGCCGAGATCCTGGTCGAAGGCGCCTCGGGCGGGGGCCTGGTCAAGGTGACCATGACCTGCCGCAACGATGTCAAGCGCGTGGTCATCGATCCCAGCCTGTTCGGCGACGACAAGGACATGATCGAGGACCTCGTGGCGGCCGCGTTCAACGATGCGCTGCGCAAGGCCGAAGCCACGTCGCAGGAAAAGATGGCGGGCGTCACCGCCGGCATGCCCATGCCCCCCGGCATGAAGCTCCCGTTCTAATCGCTGGCCGCCGCTGGCGGCTTCACGCCTCGACAAGCCTCAGATGGACTCCCAGCTTCCCGAGCCTCAACCCCTGGTCGCGCTGATCGAAGCGCTGCGCCGCCTGCCGGGCGTGGGCGTGCGCTCGGCCCGCAGAATGGCCTATCACCTGTTGCAGCACGACCTGCAAGGGGCCGACATCCTGGGTCGCGCCCTGTCCGGCGCGGTGCAGAACCTGCGTCATTGCGCCCGTTGCAACAGTTTCACCGAGGCCGACGAAGAGATCTGTTCGGTCTGCGCCAATCCCAAGCGGGATGCGTCGGTGCTGTGCGTGGTCGAGACGCCCGCCGACCAGAACATGATCGAGTCCAGCCACGGCTACCGCGGCCTGTATTACGTGTTGATGGGCCGTGTCGCGCCGCTCGAAGGAATAGGCCCGCGCGAGCTGGATTTCCAGCGCCTGATCGACCGCGCCGCCGACGGGGTGGTGCAGGAAGTCATCCTGGCCACCAACTTCACCGCGGAGGGCGAGACCACCGCGCATTTCGTCAGCGAGGCGCTGTCCGGCCTGGGGCTGAAAGTCACCCGTCTGGCGCGCGGCGTGCCAGCGGGCAGCGAACTCGAATACGTGGACGCAGGCACCATTGCCTGGGCGCTGATGGAGCGCCGCGAGTCCTAGGGGCCTGCCGCCCCTGAAAGGCGTCTCGCACGGCCGGGTGTCCGGACGCCTGTCCGCGTTGCGAACGCTCGCCGCCGGCCCGCCGCGCCCCCCGTTCAGCCCCTCCGATCACCTTTCTACGGGATCATCCCGAGGATCGCCCCTGGACGCTGGGGTATGATGCTGCGGCAATCGAAGCCGGCGCAGACCGGCAAAACGGTACGCAATTTCCCGTGGATCGTCCGGGCAAGTTGCCATGCCGCCCCGCGCGGCCCAACAGGAGACAACATCCATGTCAGTCACTCGTCGTGATCTGCTGAAGCTGGCCGGCGTCGCCGGCACGCTCAGCCTGGCCCCCGCCATCGTGCGCGCCCAGAAACCCGAGAAGTCCAGTGTCCAGATCGCCGTCGGCGGCAAGGCCCTGGTCTACTACCTGCCGCTGTCCATCGCCGAAGCGCGCGGCTACTTCAAGGACGAAGGCCTGAACGTCAGCATCGCCGACTTCGCCGGCGGTTCCAAGGCGCTGCAGGCCGTGGTCGGCGGCAGCGCGGATGTCTGCTCCGGCGCCTACGAGCACACCATCAACCTGCAATCGAAGGGCCAGTTCTACCGCGCCTTCGTGCTGCAGGGCCGTGCGCCGATGATCGTGCTGGGCGTGTCCTCCAAGATGGGCTACAAGACGCCCGCCGACCTGAAGGGCAAGAAGGTCGGCGTCACCGCGCCGGGCTCGTCGACCAGCATGCTGGTCAACTTCTTCCTGGCCAAGCACGGCATGAAGCCGTCCGACGTGGCCTTCATCGGCGTGGGCGCCGGCGCGGGCGCGGTCACCGCGCTGCGCAGCGGCCAGATCGACGCCATCGCCAACCTCGACCCGGTGATGTCCGCGCTGGAAACCGCGGGCGATGTCCAGGTCATCGTCGATACCCGCAAGCTGAAGGACACGGTCGACACTTTCGGCGGCAACATGCCGGCCGGCTGCCTGTACGCCTCGCAGGACTTCATCAGCGCCAACCCCAACACGGCCCAGGCGCTGGCCAACGCCATCGTGCGCGCCGACAAGTGGATCGCCCGCGCCTCGCCCGACGAGATCGCCCGCGCCGTGCCCGCCAGCTACCTGCTGGGCGAGCCCGAGGTGTACAAGGCTTCGCTGACCAAGAGCAAGGAAGGCATCTCGCCGGACGGCTCGTTCCCCGACGACGGCGCCCAGACCGCCCTGAAGGCGCTGCTGAGCTACGTGCAGATGGACGAGTCCAAGATCGACCTGTCCAAGACCTTCACCAACGAGTTCGTCAAGCGAGCCAACCAGAAGTACGCAAATGGCTGATGCAGCACTGTCGCTCGAGGGCATCACCTGCACCTTTGCCGCGCGTGAGGGCGGCGGCAAGCGCTACACGGCGGTGCAGGACGCCACCATTGCCATCGCCCCGGGCGAGTTCGTCTCCGTGGTCGGTCCCACCGGCTGCGGCAAGTCCACCCTGCTGAACGTCGGCGCCGGCCTGCTGGCGCCGTCGTCCGGGCAGGTCAAGGTGTTCGGCAAGCCGCTGACCGGCATCAACGAGCGCGCCGGCTACATGTTCCAGGGTGAGGCGCTGCTGCCGTGGCGCAGCGCGCTGGACAACGTCACCGCGGGCCTGGAGTTCGCGGGCGCCGCGCGCGCCGAGGCCCAGCAGCGCGGCCGCGAGTGGATGCGCCGTGTCGGCCTGGGCGGTTTCGAGGACCGCTACCCGCACCAGATGTCCGGCGGCATGCGCAAGCGCACCATGCTGGCGCAGACGCTGATCCGCGATCCCGACATCATCCTGATGGACGAGCCGTTCTCGGCGCTGGACATCCAGACGCGCCAACTGATGGAGAACGAGGTCCTGGAACTGTGGATGGCCAAGCGCAAGGCAGTGCTGTTCATCACGCACGACCTGGACGAAGCCATCGCCATGAGCGACCGCGTGGTGGTGCTGTCCGCCGGTCCCGGCACGCATCCCATCGGCGAATTCGCCATCGACCTGCCGCGTCCCCGCGACGTGGCCGAAGTGCGCACGCATCCGCGCTTCGTCGAACTGCACGCCGCCATCTGGGACGTGCTGCGTGAAGAAGTCCTCAAGGGCTATGCCCAGCAGAAGCGAGCCTGAAGCCATGTCCAAGTCGTTCAAATCGGGTTCCGCCACGCTGCGTATCTGGCAACTGGGTCTGCTGCTCGTCATCCTGGGCACCTGGCATTTCGCTTCCGCCAGTCCGAAGGTCGCGTTCTTCTTCGGGCAACCGCTACAGGTCGCACAGCGCATCTGGAGTTGGTTCGTGGTCGAGGGCGACATCTACCGGCATCTGTGGATCACCCTGACCGAAACCGTGCTGGCCTTCATCATCGGCACCGTCGCCGGCCTGGGCGCGGGCCTGTGGCTGGGCCTGTCGCGCAAGGTCAGCGCCGTGCTCGACCCCTACATCACCGCCGCCAATTCCATGCCGCGCGTCATCCTGGCGCCCATCTTCGGCATGTGGTTCGGCCTGGGCATCTGGTCCAAGGTGGCGCTGGCGGTCACGCTGGTGTTCTTCATCGTGTTCTTCAACGTGTACCAGGGCGTGCGCGAAGTCAGCCCCACGCTGCTGGACAACGCCCGCATGCTGGGCGCGCGCCGACAGCAGTTGCTGCGCCACGTCTACCTGCCCTCGGCCACCAGCTGGGTGTTCTCCAGCCTGCATACCTCGGTGGGCCTGGCCTTCGTGGGTGCGGTGGTGGGCGAATACCTGGGCTCGGCCAGCGGCGTCGGTTACCTGATTCTTCAGGCCGAAGGCACGCTGGACGTGAACACGGTGTTCGCGGGCATCATCGTGCTGACCGCCTTCGCGCTGGTGCTGGACTACATCGTCAGCGTGGGCGAGAAACGCCTGATGAAGTGGCAGCCCCGGTCGGGCGAGACCGAGAAGCTGTGATCCCCACCCGGACCGATGCGCCAGGCGCGTGTCGGTCCAGGCCTTCCACGCGCGCGGGCCGTGCCTGAAAACCGCGTGCGTGCTGCAACGCCCCTTCATCGGGGCGTTTTCTTTTGGCGGGCCGGCGCCACGCTTTCAGGCCGGCCCGCCGTCGTGCCGGCCCGCGCATGAGTGAGGCACAGGCCCCGTCAGTGCTTGTCGCTGAGCGCCTGGGCGGCGTTGATCACCATCGGGCCGAAACGATGCGAGAACGCCTCCGGCGTCCATTGCGACAACTGGCCATAGATGTGGATCGCGGCGATGGGCAGGCCGTTGCGGTCCAGCACGGCGGCCGACACGGCCAGTTCACCCAACAACGATTCCTGCACCGTCTGTGCGAACCCGTTCGCGCGGGCCTCCAGCACCTTTCGCCAGATGTCTTGCGGGTCCGTCAGCGTGTGCGGCGTGGCCGCCGCGAGATCGGAGCGCGCCAGGATGTCGTCGACCCGATCATCGGACAGGTGCGCCATGATGGCCCGCCCGGCGCACGAGCGATACACCGGCATGGTGCGCCCCACCAGCGTGGCGAAGTAATAGCGGCGCCGCGTCTGCCTGCGCAGCGCATAGACGATGTCCAGGTCGTCGTGCAGGCTCAGGTCCACGCCTTCGTCGGCATCCTGCTGCAGCTCGATCAGCACCGGGTTGGCGCGTTCGATCAAGGGATTGCCGCGCAGGTAGTCGAAGGTGCGGCGCAGGATTTTCTTGCCCAGCACGTAGCCCCGTTGATTGGGCCCGCGTTCGAGATAGCCCAGCGCCACCAGCGTGTGCAGCATGCGCAACGTCGAGTTGCGGTCCAGGTTCGAGATCTCGATCAGTTCGCTCAGGCTCAAGGGGCCGGGACGTACGCCGAAGGCTTCGAGGATGTCGAACGCCTTGGCCACGGATTGATTGAAACGGGTGTCCACACTGCCCATGCATTGTCTCTATTGAATGTGATCGGGGTTGCCATCCAGGGTACGGCGCTGGAGTCCCCTGTTGCCAGACCGCCACTTTAACGGCCCTTTCAGTTTCGGATCCTAGGGAAATCACCCCTTTCGAAAATGCGTTCATGGGTTGATAGTCGCTCCTATGATATCAATCATCGATTTATAGGTATCAATATTAGATACTTATCCGGGTGTGTCCCGCGCGGACCGCCCGACGGGTGATACCGATCCGGTTTTTTTGCCGAACGCCTCGCGCGTCGCGAGGCTTGGAGGGACGAAATGAGCGAAGTACAGCCGCGCAAGCTGGCCGCGGCCGCCATCGAGGCCGCTGTCGATGGGTTGGAGCCGTACATGACCGACACCTTGTCGCGTTTCGTGCAATGCCGCAGCCTGCCGGGGCAGGAAACGCCGGCCGCCGAATTCATGGAGGCCGAGCTGGCGAAGCTGGGCCTGCAAAGCGAGCGCATCGTGCTGCGCACCGAGGCCATCAAGGATCTGCCCCTGTACTCGCCCGCGTGCTGCCCCGATGGCGGCCGCTACAACGTGCTGGCCTGCCATCAGCCGCGGCAGGCCACGGGCCGCTCGGTGCTGTTCAACGGCCACCTGGACGTGGTGCCCACGGGGCCCGAGGAGTTCTGGACCGAATCGCCGTTCAAGGGCGGCCTGCACGACGGCTGGCTGTATGGCCGCGGCGCGGGCGACATGAAGGCCGGCATCGTCTGCGCGCTGGCCGCGTTCAAGGCGCTGCGGGACCTGGGCATGCAGCCCGCCGCCCAGGTGGGTTTCAACGGCGTGCTGGAGGAAGAGAACACCGGCAACGGCACGCTGGCCTCGGTGTCCGCGCTGCAAAGCGCCATCGGCGCGGCCAGGCTGACATCCTTCGACGCGGTGCTGATTCCCGAACCCACGCATGAGGGCATGATGTCGGCCCAGGTCGGCGTGTTCTGGATGTACGTGGACATCGTCGGCAAGCCGGCCCACGCCTCCCACATGACCACGGGCATCAATCCCGTGGACATCGGCCTGCGCGTGATGGAGGCGGTCAAGCAGATCGAGCACGAGTGGAACCTGCCCGGGAACCGCCATCCGGCCTATCGCGAACATGAGCATCCCATCAACTTCAATCTCGGCCAGATCCATGCCGGCGACTGGAACTCGTCGGTGCCCAGCGTATGCACGCTGGGCCTGCGCCTGTCGTGCTATCCGGACATGCCCATCGAGACCGCCAAGGCGCGCATCGAGGCCGCCATCCGCCAGGTGGAGCAGGCTGTCGGCCAGCCGGATACCCAATTCAGGATCCGCTACGAGGGCTTCCACGCGCCCGGCTGCGAGTACGACCTGGACGTGCCTGCCCTGCAATTGCTGGCCGCCAAGCACCGGCACGTGACCGGCGAAGCGCCCAGGCCCGTGGCGCTGACGGGCACCACCGACGGGCGCCACTTCCATTTCATGATGGAAGCCCCCGTGACGTGCTACGGGCCCGTTTCGCGCAACTATCACGGCTTCAACGAAAGCGTCAGCGTGGCAAGCATGCTGCGCGTGGCCAAGACGTATGCGCTGTTCCTGAACGACTGGTGCGGTGTCGAGCCCCGGCTCGCCTGACACCGCCCATCCATCACGCCGATAACAGGGGAAATCATGCCGTTGGTCAACCAGGCCCGCCGGGCCATCGTCAAGTGCGCGTTCGCCGTGGCCGCCGCCGCCGCGATCATCAGTCCTTCCAGCCAGGCCGCCGAGACGCCGCAGTATGGCGGCGTGCTGACCGCCATCCTGCATCCCGAACCGCCCAGCCTGAACCTGGCGGTGCAGCAGGTGGCCGGCACGCAGATGGTGGGCGGCAAGATCTTCGAGAGCCTGCTGACCTACTCGTTCGACCTCAAGCCGCTGCCCAGCCTGGCCAGGTCGTGGGACGTGTCGGACGACAAGCTCACCTACACCTTCCATCTGCAGACCGGCGTGACCTGGCACGACGGCAAGCCGTTCTCCGCCGACGACGTGGTGTTCTCGTACGAGAAAGTGCTGTCCAAGACGCCGCGCACCCGCGGCCTGATGGAGAACGTGGCCTCCGTCACCGCGCCCGACGCGAACACCGTGGTGTTCAAGCTGAAGGCGCCGTACGCGGCCTTCCTGTACGCGTTCGACATCGGCGGCGGCGCCATCCTGCCCAAGCACCTGTATGACGTGGACACGCCCGTGGCGCAGAACCCGGCCAACAGCCATCCCATCGGCACGGGCCCCTTCAAGTTCAAGAAGTGGGAGCGGGGCGCCTACATCGAACTGGTGAAGAACGAGAAGTACTGGAAGGAAGGGCGCCCGTACCTGGACGGCATCACCTACCGCGTGATTCCCGACTCTGCCTCGCGCCGCCTGGCCATCGAACAGGGCACCGTGATGCAGGCCTGGCTGCAGGACCTGGAGCCCGTGGACGTGCCGCGCGTGGCCAAGCTGCCCAACATGGTCTACACCAACAAGGGCTACGAGTACTGGTCGACGATGCAGTGGATCGAGCTGAACAATGCCCGCGCGCCCTTCAATGACAAGCGTTTCCGCCAGGCCCTGATGTATGCGGTCAACCGCAAGTTCATCGCCGAGAAGATCATGTTCGGCCAGGGCGTGGTGGCCACCGGCCCGATCCACCACAACACGCGCTTCTATGACGGCAACGTCAAGAAGTACGAGTACGACCCCAAGAAGGCCATCGCGCTGCTCGACGAGATGGGGCTGAAGCCCAACGGCGACGGCGTGCGCGCCACCGTCAGCATGATCCCGCTGCCGTATGGCGAGATGCCGCGCCGCATGGCCGAGTACATCAAGCAGAACCTGTCCAAGGTCGGCATCGCCGTGACGCTGGAAAGCACCGACGTGGGCGGCTGGGTGTCGCGCGTGGGCGCCTGGGACTACGACATGGCGGGCAACGGCGTGTTCCAGTATGGCGACCCCGCCATCGGCGTGTCGCGCACCTACCTGAGCAGCAACATCCGCAAGGGCGTGATGTTCAGCAACACCTCGCAGTACAGCAACCCGAAGGTCGACGAGCTGTTCACCAAGGCCGCCTCGGCCGGCGACGACGCCGAGCGCCAGAAGTACTACTCGGAAGTGCAGCGCATCCTGGTCGAGGACGTGCCGCTCTTGTGGATCGTCGACACCAACTACGGCACCATGCTGAACAAGCGCGTGCATGACGCCGTCACCACGGGCCTGGGCGTGGTCGGCAATTACGCCGACACGTGGCTGTCGAAAGAATGAGCAGGATCGCCGCCTTCCTGGGCAGGCGGGTCGTCAAGAGCATCCTGGTGCTCTTCATGATCGCCTTGTTCAACTTCTTCCTGGTGCGCGCGGCGCCCGGCGATCCGGCCGAGATCCTGGCCGGCCAGTCGGGCGCGGCGGATGCCCAGTACATCCAGAAGCTGCGGCAGGACTTCGGCCTGGACCGGCCCATCGCCGTGCAACTGATGTCGTACCTGAAGCACGTCGCGGTCTTCGACCTGGGCTATTCGCATCGCCAGCAGGCGCCCGTGTCCACGCTGATCCTGAACCAGTTGCCGGCCACGCTGCTGCTGGCGCTGACGTCCTTCGCCTTCGCCTTGCTGGCCGGCATGGCGCTGGGCATCCAGGCCGCGCTCAGGGTCGGGAAGTGGGGCGATACCGTCATCACCACGGTCGCCATGCTGGCCTACGCCACGCCGCTGTTCTGGGTGGGGCTGATGCTGGTGCTGGTGTTCTCGGTGCAGTTGCAGTGGCTGCCGGCCTTCGGCTATGAAAGCGTCGGCACCTCGCTGACGGGCGTCGCGCGCTTCATCGACATTGCCCGTCACCTGATGCTGCCCGCGATCACGCTGGGGCTGTTCTACATGGCCGTCTACACGCGGCTGACGCGCGCCTCGATGCTGGAGATCCGCCAGCTCGATTTCGTCAAGACCGCGCGCGCCAAGGGGCTGTCCGAACGCACCGTCATCACGCGCCATGTGCTGCGCAACGCCTTGCTGCCGGTCATCACGTATGCCGGCATCCAGGCGGGACACCTGATCGGCGGCGCGCTGCTGGTCGAGACGGTGTTCGGCTGGCCCGGCATCGGCCGGCTGGCGTTCGATGCGCTGGTGCAGCGCGACTACAGCGTGCTGCTGGGCGTGTTCTTCATGGCGTCCATCGTGGTGGTCGTGGTCAACCTGGTCACCGACATCCTCTACACGGTGGCCGATCCCCGGATCGAACTGAAATGAATCCGCAACTCCCGCTGTCCTTCGCGAGGCAGCCTGGCTGAGCCGACATGAACGACTTCTTCCACGCTTTCAGCCGCCACAAGGGCGGCATCATCGGCCTGATCGTGCTGGCGCTGGTGGCCGCGATGGCCATTTGCGCGGGCTGGCTGTTTCCCGACAGTCCCTGGGACATCATCAACGCCCCGTACATGCCGCCGCTGTCGGACGACGCCCTGCTGGGCACCGACACGCTGGGCCGCGACATCGCCACCGGCATCGCCTACGGCGCGCGGGTCACGCTGGTGCTGGCGGTGGTGTCCACCGCCGTGTCCATCCTGGTGGGCATCACGGTGGGCGCCGTCGCCGGCTTCTACGGCGGCAAGGTCGACCAGGTGATCGTCGGCTTCATCGAACTGTTCCAGACCATTCCGGGCTTCTTCCTGGCGGTGGTGCTGGTGGCGATCCTCACCCCCACCATCGGCACCGTCATCCTGGCGATCGCGCTGGTGTCGTGGCCGCCGCTGGCGCGGCTGGTGCGCGCCGAGTTCATGAGCATGAAGCACCGCGAGTTCGTGCAGGCGGCGGTGCTCAGCGGCCAGTCCAACACCCGCATCATCCTCACGCAGATCCTGCCCAACAGCCTGTCGCCGGTCATCGTGTCGGGCTCGCTGATGGTGGCCAGCGCCATCCTGCTGGAATCCGCGTTGAGCTTCCTGGGCCTGGGCGATCCCAACGCGATGACCTGGGGCTACATCATCGGCGCCTCCCGAAGCGTGCTGCGCGATGCCTGGTGGATGAGCGTGTTTCCCGGCGTGGCCATCCTGGTGACCGTGCTGGCGCTGAACCTGGTGGGCGAGGCGCTGAACGATGCGCTCAATCCCAAGCTCGCCCGCAAGAGGACAAGCTGATGACCGCGCTTCTCGAAATCCGCGACCTGGTCGTGTCCGTGGTGCGGGACGGCCCCGACACGCCGGTGGTCAAGGGGGTGTCGTACACCGTCAACGCCAACGAGATCCTGTGCGTGGTGGGCGAGTCCGGCTCGGGCAAGTCCGTCACGGCGCATGCCTTGATGGGCCTGCTGCCCGAGGGCGAACTGCGCGTGTCCGGCGGCAGCATCCGCTACCGCGACCGCGAACTGGTGGGCTTGTCCCGCAAGGACTGGTACGGCCTGCGCGGCAAGTCGTTCGGCATGGTGTTCCAGGAACCCATGACCGCGCTCAATCCCATCATGCGCGTGGGCCGGCAGGTCGACGAAGTGCTGGAACGCCATACCGGCCTGTCCGCCCAGGCGCGCCGCGACAAGGTACTGGCATTGTTCCGCGACGTGATGCTGCCCGATCCCGAACAGTTGATCGACGCCTATCCCTTCCAGCTATCGGGCGGCCAGCGCCAGCGCGTGGTGATCGCCATGGCGCTGGCCATGGAGCCCGACATCCTGATCGCGGACGAGCCCACCACCGCGCTGGACGTGACCACGCAGGCGCAGATCCTGGCGCTCATCAAGGACATCCAGGCCCGCATGGGCATCGGCGTGATCTTCATCACCCACGACTTCGGCGTGGTGGCCGAGATCGCCGACCGCATCGTGGTGATGCGCCACGGCGCGGTGGTGGAGCAGGGCGCCGCCGGCGACATCCTGAACCGGCCGCGGGCGGCCTACACGCGCCAGCTGATCGCCGCCGTGCCGCACAAGCCCGAGGGCAAGGCCGTGGCCGCGCCCGCGCCGCCGCTGATGACGGTGGACCGGCTGGGCAAGACCTTCCGCTCGTCCAATGGCCGCGAGGTCGATGCGCTGAAGGACATCTCGCTGACCATCCAGCAGGGCGAGACCCTGGGCCTGGTGGGCGAATCCGGTTCGGGCAAGTCCACGCTGGGCCGCACGCTGGTCGGGCTGATCCGTCCCGACCGGGGCAGCGTCAGGATCGACGGCCAGGAGCTGGTCGGCCTGACGCCCGCGCAATGGCGCGAGCACCGCCGCCAGATCCAGATGGTGTTCCAGGACCCGTACGCCTCGCTCAATCCCCGCCACCGGATCGTCGATGCCGTGGCGCAGGGGCCGATCGCCTTCGGCGAAAAGCGCGCCAAGGCCCTGGCCGATGCCCGAGAACTGCTGGAGCTGGTCGGCCTGGGCGGCGATGCCGGCGACCGCTATCCGCACCAGTTCTCGGGCGGCCAGCGCCAGCGCGTGGGCATCGCGCGCGCCCTGGCGCTGCGGCCGCGCCTGCTGGTGGCCGACGAGGCCGTGTCGGCGCTGGACGTATCGATCCAGGCCCAGGTGCTGGACCTGTTGAAGACCGTCAGCGGGCAGTTCGAGCTGTCGATCCTGTTCATCACCCACGATCTGCGCGTGGCCGCCCAGATCTGCGACCGCATCGCCGTGATGCGGCAAGGCGAATTGGTCGAGCTGGGCCGCGCCACCGACGTCTTCTATCGCCCGCAGCACGAATACACCCGCCGGCTGATCGAGTCGATTCCCGGCAAGCAATGGTCCAAGCCGGACTTTGCCCACCACGACACCGTTGAAGGAGCAGCAGTTCATGCAGCATGAAGAATACGAGTCCCTGGACGGCCTGGACATGGCGGCCCGCCTGGCCTCGGGCGAGACCTCGTCCGAGGCGCTGATGCGTTGCGCCATCGAGGTGGCCAGCCGCCGCGCGCCCGCGTTGAACGCGCTGTGCTACGAGCAGTACGAGCCCTCCTTGGAACTGGCCCGATCCTGGCAGCCGCGCGGCGTGTTCGGCGGCATTCCGTTCCTGCTCAAGGACTCGGGCCTGCCGTCCAGGCGCTTTCCGTCCAGCCTGGGTTCGCGCCTGCTCAACGACACGAAATACGACATCGACAGCACGCTGACCCAACGTTTCGACCAGGCTGGCCTGATCGCCTTCGCACGCACCACCGTCCCCGAGTTCTGCATGATGCCGACCACCGAGGCGGTGCGTAACGGCGCGCCCACCCGCAACCCCTGGGACCTGACGCGATCCACCGGCGGTTCCAGCGGCGGCGCCGCGGCGGCCGTGGCCGCCCGCATCGTGCCCGTGGCGCACGGCAGCGACGGGGGCGGCTCGATCCGCATTCCCGCCGCCTGCTGCGGCGTGTATGGCCTGAAGGCCTCGCGCGGCCGCGTGCCCATGGGACCGTTGCGCGGCGAAGGCTGGGGCGGCATGGCCACCGACGGCGTGCTCAGCCTGACCGTGCGCGATACGGCGGCCGCCATGGACGCCATCTCGGGCTACGAGGCCGGCGCCCCCTATGCCGCGCCGCCGAAGGCCGGCTCGTACCTGGACGCCATCGCGCAGGCGTCCAGGCCCCTGCGCATCGCGGTGTGGCGTTCGGCCTGGAACGACATCCCCATCGCCGCAGAGCCCTTGCAGGCCGTGCAGCACACGGCCGACCTGCTGCGCGCCCTGGGCCACACCGTGATCGATGCCGCGCCGCCCGCCATCGACTACGACGGTTTCGTCCGTGCGCATGCCACCATCCTGGCCAGCAACATCGTGCTGTCCGTGGACACGCGCCTGTCGCTGACGGGCAAGTCCCTGCAGGCCGACGACCTCGAACCCGTCATGCTGTCCGGCTACGAGCTGGGCAAGACCATCCCGGCCGCCGAATACATCGCCAGCATCAATCGCCTGCATGCCATCAGCCGGGCGATGGAAACCTACATGGCGGACTTCGACCTGGTGCTGGCCCCCGCGCTGACCGAACTGCCGCTGAAACTCGGCGAACTGTCGCAGCGGAATTTCATGGACCTGCGCAGGCGGGTGTCGCGCTATGCCACTTTCATGGCGGTTTTCAATGCCTCGGGGCAGCCGGCGGCGAGCCTGCCTTTGTATGCCACCGCGCAAGGCGTACCGGTGGCGACGCAGTTGATCGGCCGATTCGGTCGGGAGGACCTGATCTTGCAGGTGTCGGCGCAGTTGGAGGGTGCTGATCCCTGGCGGTTGCGCAAGCCTGTGTTCTGAGTGTTCTTGTGGGGCTGCAGGTGCTTGTGGGGCGTCCGCCTCGCTGCCGTGGGTCCCTCCGGCCAAGTCGGTCGGCTCGGGCGCGCCATCAGGCGCCCTCGGCCCCGCTGCGCGGGGCTGCCCTCCCTCCAATTGGCCGGAGGGACCCACGGCAGCGAGGCGGACTCACAGTATCTTCCATCGCACGAAAACCCATGCACCGTCATTTGACAAATGGGCACGTGCATTGGATCGGGGTTAGGAGCGCGACGAGCCCAAGACACCGTGAGTCCCGTGGGTCCGCGAGGCCGCGCCGGCCAATTGGAGGAGGGGAAGTCTCGCGTAGCGAGACCGAGGGCGCCTGCTGGCGCGCCCGAGCCCGACGACTTGGCCGGTGCGGCCTCGTGGACCCACGGGACGCCCTACGAGCGATTGTTTTCAGCCCCTCTCCCGCAAGACTTAGCCCCGCTGCGCCTCGATCAGCGCATCCAGCTTCCTGCCATCGGCGACAAACGCCCGGATGCCTTCGGCCAGTTTCTCGCTGGCCATCGCATCCTCGTTCAACTGTGTGCGGAAGCTGACCTCGTCGGCATCGATGCGCGCGACCTCGCCACCCTCGGCCGCGAGCGCCGCCGTCACGGTGCCTTCCGTGCCCGCCAGCTCTTTCAGCAACTCGGGACTGATCGTCAGCAGGTCGCAGCCCGCCAGCGCCAGGATCTGGCCCGAGTTGCGGAAGCTGGCGCCCATCACCTCGGTCTCGATGCCGAAGTGCTTGAAATAACGGTAGATGCCGGCCACCGACTGCACGCCGGGGTCATTGGCGCCCGCGCGGGCGGCTTCGTCCCATGACGCGCCGGCCGATTTCTTGTGCCAGTCGTAGATGCGGCCCACGAAGGGCGAGATCAGTTGCACGCCGGCATCGGCGCAGGCGACCGCCTGCGGCAGCGAGAACAGCAGCGTCAGGTTGCAGCGCACGCCCTCGGATTGCAGCACGCGGGCGGCCTGGATGCCTTCCCAGGTGGAGGCGATCTTGATCAGCACGCGCTCACGGGCCACGCCGGCCGCTTCGTACAGGGCGATCAGGCCGCGCGCGCGCTCGATGGTGGCACGGGTGTCGAACGACAGGCGCGCATCCACTTCGGTGGACACGCGGCCCGGCACGATGCCCAGGATCCGGGTGCCGAAGGCCACCAGCAGCCGGTCGGCCAGTTCGGCGGTGGAGGCGCCGCGATGGGCCTGCACCGTCTCGGCCAGCAGCGGGCGGTAGGCGTCCTGCTGCACGGCCTTCAGGATCAGCGACGGGTTGGTCGTGGCGTCGGTGGGGCGCAGCGTGCGCATGACTTCGAAATCGCCGGTGTCGGCGACGACGGTGGTGTACTGGCGCAGGGAATCGAGCAGGCTGGTCATGGAAGCGGGTATGAGGTCGGTTCGGAAGCCTATCGGAGGCGCCCATGGGGCGCGCGAAGGCCGGCGGGCGCGGAGCCCCCGGCAGGGATAGGGTACCTCAGCCGCATGACCCCGTTGCGAGCGCAGCACGCTGTTCCGCCAGGGGGCAAACGGCGGATCTGGCCTTATCTGGCGCGGTTTTCCAGGGAAAAGCCGCGTTCAGGGTATAATCCGAAGGTTTGATTATCGATTTTGAAACCGGGGTTTACTGTGCTGCCGCAACTTTTTCCCGAGGGCTCCGATGGTGCCAACCGCCGCTACCCTCCTGCAATTCTGGCTTTGGCGGACGGTACCATTTTCCGCGGCGTATCGATAGGCGCGCCTGGCCACACGGTGGCCGAGGTGGTGTTCAACACCGCGATGACGGGCTATCAGGAAATCCTGACCGATCCCAGCTATAACGGCCAGATCGTCACGCTGACCTATCCCCACATCGGCAATACCGGCGTCAACACTGAAGACGTCGAAGCCAACCGTGTCTACGCCGCCGGACTGGTCGTCCGCGATTGCCCCGCGCGCGTGTCCAACTTCCGCGCCACGCAATCCCTGCCCGAGTACCTGTCTGCCCAGGGCATCGTCGCCATCGCCGGCATCGATACCCGCAAGCTCACCCGCATCCTGCGCGACAAGGGCGCCCAGGGCGCCTGCATCCTGGCCGGCGACGACGCCGAGCGCGCCGTCGAACTGGCGCGCGATTTTCCCGGCATGGCCGGGCAAGACCTGGCCAAGGTCGTGTCCCTGAAGGAAAGCCAGTCCTGGACGGGCGGCACCTGGCACCTGGGCGAAGGCTACACCGCGCCCGACCAGACCCGTTTCCACGTCGTGGCGTACGACTTCGGCGTCAAGCACAACATCCTGCGCCTGATGGCCGACCGCGGCTGCCGCATCACGCTGGTGCCCGCGCAGACGCCCGCCGAGGACGTGCAGAAGCTCAATCCCGATGGCCTGTTCCTGGCCAACGGCCCTGGCGACCCCGAGCCCTGCGACTACGCCATCGAGGCGGCTCGCGCCTTTCTCGACCGCAAGCTGCCGGTCTTCGGCATCTGCCTGGGCCACCAGATCATGGGCTTGGCCGTCGGCGGCAAGACCATCAAGATGAAAACCGGCCACCACGGCGCCAACCACCCGGTGCAGGACGTGCAATCGGGCCGTGTCTTCATCACCAGCCAGAACCACGGTTTCGCGGTCGACGCCGCCAGCCTGCCGGCCAACACGCGCGTCACGCACGTGTCGCTGTTCGACGGCACGCTGCAAGGTTTCGAGCTTACCGACCGCCCCGCGTTCTGCTTCCAGGGCCACCCCGAGGCCAGCCCCGGCCCGCACGACATCGTCGAACTGTTCGACAAGTTCATCAGCCTGATGGCCGGCCCGCAGCAATAAAGATTCCACGATATGCCCAAGCGTACAGACATAAAGAGCATCCTGATCATCGGCGCCGGCCCCATCATCATCGGGCAGGCCTGCGAGTTCGACTACTCCGGCGCGCAAGCGTGCAAGGCGCTCAAGGCCGAGGGTTACCGGACCATCCTGGTCAACAGCAACCCCGCCACGATCATGACGGACCCGGAAACGGCCGACGTCACCTACATCGAGCCCATTACCTGGCAGGCCGTCGAGAAGATCATCGAGCGCGAGAAGCCCGATGCGCTGCTGCCCACCATGGGCGGCCAGACCGCGCTGAACTGCGCCCTCGACCTGGCCCGCCACGGCGTGCTGGCCAAGCACGGCGTCGAACTCATCGGCGCCAACGAGCACGCCATCGAGAAGGCCGAAGACCGCCAGAAGTTCAAGCTGGCCATGACCGACATCGGCCTGGAATCGGCCAAGTCGGGCGTCGCCCACTCCATGGACGAGGCCTGGGAGGTCCAACGCCGCATCGCCGCCGAAATCGGCACGTCGGGCTTTCCCGCCGTCATCCGCCCCAGCTTCACCATGGGAGGTTCGGGCGGCGGCATCGCCTACAACGCCGAAGAATTCGAGACCATCTGCCGCCGCGGCCTGGAAGCCTCGCCGACCAGCGAACTGCTGATCGAAGAGTCGCTGCTGGGCTGGAAGGAATTCGAGATGGAAGTGGTCCGCGACAAGGCGGACAACTGCATCATCGTCTGCTCGATCGAAAACCTCGATCCCATGGGCGTGCACACCGGCGATTCCATCACCGTGGCGCCTGCCCAGACGCTGACGGACAAGGAATACCAGATCATGCGCAACGCGTCGATCGCGGTCCTGCGCGAGATCGGCGTGGACACCGGCGGTTCGAACGTGCAGTTCGCGGTCAACCCCAAGAACGGCCGCATGATCGTCATCGAGATGAACCCGCGCGTGTCGCGTTCGTCGGCGCTGGCTTCCAAGGCCACCGGCTTTCCCATCGCCAAGGTCGCCGCGCGCCTGGCCGTGGGCTACACGCTCGACGAACTGCGCAACGAGATCACCGGCGGCGCGACCCCGGCCTCGTTCGAGCCCACCATCGACTACGTCGTCACCAAGGTGCCGCGTTTCGCGTTCGAGAAATTCCCGACCGCCGATGCCCGCCTGACCACCCAGATGAAGTCCGTGGGCGAGGTCATGGCCATCGGCCGGACGTTCCAGGAGTCCTTCCAGAAGGCCCTGCGCGGCCTGGAAGTCGGCGTGGACGGCCTGAACCAGAAGACCACCGACCGCGAGCGCCTGCAGGTCGAGCTGGGCGAGCCCGGCCCCGAGCGCATCTGGTACGTGGGCGACGCCTTCGCCCAGGGCTTCACGCTGGACGAGGTGCACAACCTCACCAGCATCGATCCGTGGTTCCTGGCCCAGATCAAGGAAATCGTCGACATCGAGCTGGCGCTCGAGCAGAAGACGCTGGCCGACCTGGACTACGCCACGCTGTGGGAACTGAAGCGCCGCGGTTTCTCCGACCGCCGCCTGGCCTACCTGCTGGATTCGGCCGAGTCCGAAGTCCGCAAGCTGCGCCACCAGCTCAACGTGCGTCCGGTCTACAAGCGCGTGGATACCTGCGCCGCCGAATTCGCCACCCGCACGGCCTACATGTACTCGACCTACGAGGAAGAGTGCGAATCGCAACCCACCGACCGCAAGAAGATCGTGGTCCTGGGCGGCGGCCCGAACCGTATCGGGCAGGGCATCGAGTTCGACTACTGCTGCGTGCACGCCGCGCTGGCGCTGCGCGAGGACGGGTACGAGACCATCATGGTCAACTGCAACCCGGAAACCGTGTCCACCGACTACGACACCTCCGACCGCCTGTACTTCGAGCCGCTCACGCTCGAGGACGTGCTGGAAATCGTCCACAAGGAAAACCCGGTCGGCATGATCGTGCAGTACGGCGGCCAGACCCCGCTGAAGCTGGCGCGCGCCCTGGAAGCCAACGGCGTGCCCATCATCGGCACCAGCCCCGAATCCATCGACGTCGCCGAAGACCGCGAGCGCTTCCAGAAGCTGCTGAACAAGCTCGGCCTGCGCCAGCCGCCCAACCGCACCGCGCGCACCGAGAACGAGGCCCTGTCGCACGCCACCGAAATCGGCTATCCCCTGGTGGTGCGTCCCAGCTACGTGCTGGGCGGCCGCGCCATGGAGATCGTGCACGAGCAGCAAGACCTCGAGCGCTACATGCGCGAGGCCGTCAAGGTCAGCAACGACTCCCCCGTGCTGCTCGACCGCTTCCTGAACGACGCCATCGAAGTGGACGTCGACTGCCTGGCCGACGGCGAAACCGTCTTCATCGGCGGCATCATGGAGCACATCGAGCAGGCTGGCGTGCACTCGGGCGACTCGGCGTGCAGCCTGCCGCCGTACTCGCTGTCGGCCGAGGTCGTCGCCGAGATCAAGCGCCAGACCGCCGTCATGGCGAAGGCGCTGAACGTCAGCGGCCTGATGAACGTGCAGTTCGCCATCCAGAACGGCGATGTCTACGTGCTGGAAGTGAACCCGCGCGCCTCGCGCACGGTGCCCTACGTGTCCAAGGCCACCGGCCTGCAGCTGGCCAAGATCGCCGCGCGCGCCATGGCTGGCCGCACGCTGGCCCAGCAAGGCATCACCCGTGAAGTCGTGCCGCCCTATTTCTCCGTGAAGGAAGCGGTGTTCCCGTTCGTCAAGTTCCCTGGCGTGGACACCATCCTCGGCCCGGAAATGAAGTCGACCGGCGAAGTCATGGGCGTGGGCACCAGCTTCGGCGAAGCCTTCGTCAAGTCGCAACTGGCCGCTGGCGTGCGCCTGCCCGAATCGGGCACGGCCTTCATCAGCGTGAAGAACCAGGACAAGGTCCGCGCCGTCGACGTGGCGCGCGGGCTGCACAACCTGGGCTTCAAGCTGACGGCCACGCGCGGCACCGCCGCGCAGATCGAGGCCGCCGGCATTCCGGTGCAGGTGGTCAACAAGGTCACGGAAGGCCGCCCCCACATCGTCGACATGGTCAAGAACGGCGAGATTTCGCTGGTGATCAACACCGTCGAGGAACGCCGCAACGCCATCGTCGATTCGCGCACCATCCGTACGCAGTCGCTGGCCAACCGTGTTACTTTCTTCACCACCATCGCCGGCGCGCGCGCTGCCGTGGAAGGCATGCAGTACATGCGCCAGGGTGGCGGCCTGCAGGTCTACCCCCTGCAGGAACTGCATGCCGGGTTGCCCAAGCAGTCGTAAAGGCTGCGCCAGGCCGGGGTTCCTCAGGGAACCCCGGCTCGTTTGATGCAATCGTGTCGGCCGTCATCGTATCGCCGCGGCTGGGTCCAGGTCATGCGCCTGGCGGGAGTCACTCATGAAATGGTTCATTCTTGCCCTGTTCGTGGTCTGCGCCACCCTGGTGCACTACCGCGGGCGCGTGCGCCATCGCTTTGCCCGGCAGGCGCTGGACCACTCCACGTTCACCGCGCCGATCAACGTCTTCATGTACGCGTTCTCGCGCGTGCCCAACAAGCCGTACATCGAACTCGAAGAGTTTCCCGAACTGGCGCCCCTGATGGCCCGCTGGCGGGACATCCGCGCCGAGGCCGAGCAACTGTTCGGCGAGGGCCACATCAAGGCTGCGGCGGGCTATACCGATGCCGGCTTCAATTCGTTTTTCAAAAGCGGCTGGAAGCGGTTCTACCTGAAGTGGTATGACACCGACCATCCCTCGGCGCGCGCGCTGTGCCCGGTCACCACCGAGCTGCTGGCGGGCATTCCCGGCATCAAGGGCGCCATGTTCGCGGCCCTGCCGCCTGGCAGCAAGTTGCCGCGCCACCGCGATCCGTACGCGGGTTCGCTGCGGTTTCACATGGGCCTGATCACGCCCAACAGCCCCGAGTGCTACATCAACGTCGACGGCCAGAGCTATCACTGGCGCGACGGCGAGGCCGTGGTGTTCGACGAGACCTTCATCCACTACGCCGAGAATCGCACCGACCAGAACCGGATCATCCTGTTCGCGGACGTCGAGCGGCCGATGAAGTACCGCTGGACGCAGAGGGTCAACCATTTCTTCGCCACCGTGCTGCTGCGCTCGGCCACCTCGCCCAACCAGGAAGGTGACCGCACCGGCGGCATCAACCGCATCTTCGGCGGCGTGTACGCCTTCCGCCGTTTCGGCAAGCGCATCAAGAAGTACAACCAGACGCTCTATTACGTGCTGAAGTGGGCGCTGGTGCTGGGCATCCTGGCCCTGATCTTCCTGTAACCAGCTTCCTGTACATTCGCTGCTTGCGGGCCGTAAGCCCGTCCTCGGACCCCCGGCCGGCGAATGGCCGTCCCGGCAGCGACAGGAGATCCCAGTGACGCAGAACATCTTCATCACCGGCGCCAGCAGCGGCCTGGGGCTGGCCCTGGCGCGGCGCTATGCCGCTGGCGGCGCCACATTGGGCCTAGTGGGCCGGCGCGCCGATGCCCTGCGGAGCCTGGCCGCCTCGCTGCCCGGCACCCATCATTGCTACCCGCTGGACGTGCGCGACCGCGCGGCGCTGCATCGGGCCGCGGCCGACTTCCTGGCGAAATGCGCCGGCAAGGTGGACGTGGTGGTCGCCAGCGCCGGTATCAGCGCGGGCACCGTCACCGGAGAGCTGGAAGACTACGAGGTCTTCGAGGCCATCTTCGCCACCAACGTGCTGGCGACCCTGTCCACCTTCGAGCCTTTCATCGGGCCCATGCGCGCCGCGCGCGGCGGCCGCCTGGTCGGGATCGCCAGCGTGGCGGGGGTCCGCGGGTTGCCCGGCGCGGGCGCATACAGCGCGTCCAAATCGGCGGTGGTCACGTATTGCGAAAGCCTCAGGCTGGAGCTGGCCGGCAGCGGCGTGCGGGTCGTCACCATCGCGCCGGGCTACATCAAGACGGCGATGACCGCGCACAACCCCTACCGCATGCCGTTCCTGATGGAGGCCGATGCCTTCGCGCTGCGCGCGCATGAAGCCATCGCGCGCGGCGCCTCGTACAAGGTCATTCCGTGGCAGATGGGGGTGGTGGCCAAGCTGATGCGGCTGCTGCCCAATGCGGTGTACGACCGCCTGGCGCGCAACGCGCCCCGCAAGCCGCGCAAGGGCGGGGCATAGGCCGCGGGGTGCAGGTCAGGGCGGCCGGGTTGCACGGGCCAGGCCGCCTCCACGGCTTCACGCCGACGCCGGAATGAACGCCCGCTCGCGTACCCACTTCGTCGCGATCCATTTCTCGCCGGCGAGCACCGCGGCGCCGGTATGCAGCGACATGGGGTCGGTCTTGCGGGCCGCGTTGCCGTACTCGAAGAACAGCGCCTGCCCGCGCCGCGGCAGCACCGACCATCCCACATGCGGAAACCCGGTTTCCCCGCCAGCGTCCACGTCGTTCAGGTACATGATGAAAGTGGCGATGCGCTGGCCGCTGCGCGCGATCGAGGCCTTGTTGGACTCGTTGGCCGGCATCAGGAAATCGTAGTGCGGCGTGCTTTCGGCGCCAGTCGGATAATGCAGGATCTGCAGCCCTTCGCCGTGCTCCACGGGCAGGCCCGTCAGCTCGGCGATGCGCTTCTCGATGCGCGCCACCAGCGGCGTCTCGCCAGGCTTGAAGAACATGCCCGCGCTGCTGCGATGGTCCGCCACGCGGTCCAGGCCGGTGATCGGATCGACCACGGTGGAGGCCGCCAGCCGCGGCTTCGCCTGGGCGATCAGTTGCCGGCATTCCTCCGCGTCCAGCACGTTGCCCAGCAACGCGGCGCTGGGCCGCTGCAGCCGCGCCAGCACCGGCACGTCGCGCTTGCCCGTCTTCAGCACCGACACGCGGCCCAGGCGGCTCGGATCGGGCACGTACTGGGCCGGCGGCGCATCCAGGTCGAGCTTGCCCGCGGGCATGGGCTCGCCGTAGATCAGGGCGTTCAGCACCGACTGCACCATGGCGACCGCCAGCTCGCCCTCGACCTTGTTGCCCACCAGCTCGCGGACCACGGTCTCGGGCTGGCAGCCCCGCATCAGGTTCTGCGCGATCCAGTCGCGCGCCTCGTTGGCGAAGTTGACGATCATCGCTTGAACAGTTCCTCCGCCACCCAGCCGTCCTTGGTCAGGCGCACGCCCTCGCGCAGTTGCAGGGTGCCGGCACTTTCGACCAGGCGCGCCACCATCGGGAACACGCGCTGGAACTCGGCATCCCTGGTCCAGGGCGCGGGATCGATCCTGTAGGTGTACAGCACCGACGTCCGGGTGTCGTCGCCTTGCTTGACGGGCGGTTCCCAGCCGACCACCTTGTCCAGCGTCAGCGTGGCGACGCAGAAATCGGCCGGGTGCGTGGTCTGCTGGCCTGCCGTGGCAACCACCACGGGCTTGTGCAGGTAGTACTTGTTGCCTTCTTCGGTCAGCGAATACTGCCGCGCCTGCGCCCTGATCTTCTTGCCGTCGTTGTCCGTGCCCTCGACGGGCGTGTCCAGCCCCTTGACCAGGCCCAGCTTCTCGAGCACGGGCATCTGCACGGCATCGCGGGTCTTGGCGGCCTGGTCCTGCTTCGTCACGTACACGGGCCATTCGTACTTGGCCAGGCACACGTGGCCGCGCTCGGCCAGGTAGCGCGTGATGGTGCCGGTGAAGTTCTCCAGGGTGGCATCGGCCGCCGCGGCATGGCAGGTGCCCAGCAGCATCAGGGACAGGGAGAGCGCGGTGCCCGCGTGGCGGGCGGTATTCGAAAATCGTTTCATGGTGGATGAGAGGTACAAGACAGGAAGGTCAGTTCACGCAGGGACCGCTGGTGGGCGGGCTGGCGGGCGGCTTGTAGCCGTCGGTCAGGGTGTCCATGAAGCACAGCAAGTCCTGGATATCGTGCTCGGACAGCACGGGCGCGCTGCCGGGCAGGCGGGGCAGGGTGCCGCCGCCCAGGGTGTTGTCGCCGCCTTCGCCGGTGCCCAGGGGAATCTCTTCGTCGACGTTGCCCTGGAAAGCGACGGGCAGGTCGTTGAACTTCTGCACGGTGGCGCCCGGCACGGACGTCGGAAACAGCGCCCACGACGGGTTGTCCACGGGCGTGCCCGCGCCGCCGGTCTGCGGATACCAGTACTCGGGATTCGTGTCGCGCGTGTTGTAGAAGTGCACGACCTGGTTCAGCGAGTGCATCACGCCGTTGTGGAAGAAGGCATTGCGCGTGGCCACGTTGCGCAGCACCGGTACTTTGAACAGGCCGCAGTACGGGTCCGGCGTGGGGATGCCCGGCGCGCCCGGCGCGTGGTCGGTACGCGTAGGGCCGCACACGCCCATGTCGTAGTAGGTGGCGTCCTGGTTCGCCGGGATCGGCGAGGGATTGTTCGGGATCGACTTGTCGTTGCGCGGCACGCCCAGCGCCTGGTAGGTGAAGTCGCTCATCAGGCCGCTGTTGCCTTCGAAGTTCGCGCCCGGGTAGTGGCACGCCGCGCAGTTGCCGATGCTGCCGCTGTTGAAGATCATCAGGCCGCGCGTCTCCGCCGGCGTCAGGGTGCCGCCCACCTTGTTGTGGGCATAGAGGTCATACTTGCTCGAGTACGGGTGGAAGCTGGCGTCTTCGCGCTGGAACGCCTCGATGGCGCGGCCGACGTAGGCGAAGGCGGCGTCGGTGGTGCCGAACGCGTCCGCGCCGAAGGCCTGCTTGAACAGGCCGGCATAGGCCCCTGCCTGCACGGCCTGGACCACGGCCGCTTTCGAGGGGTTGTTCATCTCGACGGGGTTCAGCAGCGGCAGGCCGGCCTGGTCGGCCAGCGTCGCGGCGCGGCCATCCCACATGAAGCCGCCGCCCGGAGAATCGGACGTCACGTTGTCCGGGTTCGGCGCGTTGTCGTCGTAGGGCGGCGTCGCGTCGCGGTAGCGCAGCGACGGCACGGCGCGCTGCCCGGATACCGAGGGGTCGGAGCCCAGCTGCACGGCCAGGCTGTTGGGCGGGCCGTAGGCGTATGCGGGATCGTGGCAGGTGGCGCACGACATGTTCTTGCCGCCGGACAGGTTCTTGTCGAAGAACACTTTCTGGCCGACCTGGGCCGCAAGGCTCAGCTTGCTGGCCGGCGCGCTGGAGGTGTCCGCGCCGCCCGGGCCGGAGCCGGGCTCCGACGACGGGGGCGAACCCGAGTCGTCGCTGCCGCCGCAGGCCGACAGGCCCAGCAGGACGGTGGACAACAGCACCGTATACAACATGCCCGAATGGACCTTGCGCATCTCTTTTCCTTTACCGTTTCAATGAAGCAGGCAGGAAGCGGGCAAAGTCCGCTTCCTGCCTGATCAGTGCTTGCTGCTGGCTTGCAATGGCATCAGGCGCTTACTTCACGGCCCAGATGTTCAGCTGGCTGAGGTCCGGGCCGACCTGCGGGACGACCACGCCATCCAGCACGGGGTTGCCGTTGGAGTCCTTCACGCCCGAGATGTCCAGCGGATTCAGCTTCTGCGCGTAGCCGGCCGGGATCACGTAGGCGTGGTTGATCGGGCGCACCGAGTCGAAGTGCGTGTCGGCGCTGCCTGCGAACTCCGGCAGGTTCATGATGTTCTGCGCAATGAACGCTTCCGTGTACTTCGCGCGGTTCAGGTAGGTCGAGTCGTCGCCCGGATCGCCGATCTGGAACATGTCCTGCAGCGTGCGGACCAGCGCGAAGTGGCTGTACGCGTCGCTGTCGACCACGCCCTTCTTGGCGGTGCCCACGTCCTGCTGGTTGGTGATGACGCCGAAGATCGAGTTGCCGTGGCCGAAGTTGCCGCGGTCATAGTTCGTCGGAGCCGTGCCCATCGTGACCTTGCCATCGGTGCTGACCTTCAGCGGCGCGGCGCCCGCGCCGCGGCCGGCAGCGTTCCAGCCGCAGCACGCGGTGCTCGAGCCTTCGCCTTCGTCGAACATCACGATGATCGCGACACGCTTGTTCTTGTTGTTCCACAGCGCCGACTTCTGGATGCGGTCGACGACCTTCTGCAGGTAGATGTCGGCGCGCGTGATGCCGACGGCCTGGCCGTTGTTGTTGTTGGCGCAGCTCAGGTCGCTGCCCACGCCGTGCATGTCGTCGCACTGGTCGGGCACGATGAAGTTCAGGTTGCCCACGTCGCCCGTGTCCAGATCCTTGCCGAACTGGTCATAGATCCACTTCGACTTGTCGTACTCGGGATAGACCGACGAGTTCTTCCAGGCGGCTTCGTCGTACTGCGTGCCGAAGATGGTGCGGTTGTCGGCGTAGAACTCGGGCAGGTTGCGCGCCGATTGATAGGCGATCGACGGGCCGTGCTTGACCTTGTACAGGCCGCCCACGACGGCGAAGTCCGGCGTGCCGGTGATGGTGCCGTTCTGGCCGATCAGGTCTTTCTCGCTGTACGTGGCGGTGACGGCGGGGTCGGCGATGCTGTCGGCACGCGCGTCCTGGCCCGGGTTCATCGACTCGTTGTACGTGCGCACGGTCAGGCCGGCCTTGGACATCAGCGAGAACAGGTTGTCGCCCGGGACGTTGTGCGCGGCGATCGCGCCGGCCACGGGGTTGTCGCCGCAGGTCGTGCTGGTCGCGCTGTAGCTGGCCAGGTGGGCGCTGTCCTTGGGCGGCAGCACGCCGGTAACCGGCAGAGGCTGGCCGTCGGAGGCCACGCCACCCGGGAACGCCTTGTCCTTCAGCGCGTAGTCGCCCACCGCGCCGCAACCCCACCAGCTGTCGTCGGTGATGCCGTTGTCGTCGCCGCCGCCCAGTGCCGTGTAGTTCGGCTCGGAGGGGTTGCCGGTCGAGTAGTAGGTGCTCAGCTGGTTGTAGGTGCTGAGGAGGTAGTTCATGAACGGCGCGCGCGGGTTCTTCAGCACCGCGTCCGTCGACTTGTTCTCTTCCATGATGATGAAGATGTGGTCGTAGGCTGGGATGCCCTCGATCTCGAACGCGGCCTGCTGCGACTGCGCGAAGGTGATCTTCGTCTGGGTCTGGGCCGGGTGCACCGAGGTGGCCTTGCTCACGCCGGGCATGTCGACCACGCGCGGATCGCCACCGGCCACCGCCAGGTTGTCGGGGTACATGTCGCCGCGGTCGAGCTTCTTGGCGGCGTAGGCGTAGCGGTTGGCCAGCATGTTGTCCTGGTACAGCAGGGCATACTGCGTGGCGGCGTCGCCGACCTGGTTGACGTCGGACAGCACGTTGGCCGCGGTGATGCTGGCCTGGCCCAGGTTGAAGGCCGGGCCGTTCAGCTTGGCGGCCAGGGCGGCCTTCTCGGTGGCGTAGTCGGTGCCGTTGGCTTCGACCAGGCGCTGCACTTCGCTGGACATCGGGCTGATGACGATCTTGTCGGCGCCCTGTTCGGCGATCTGGGCGGCGGATGCGCGCAGGATCATGTGCGTCGGGCCCTGTTCGCCGGTGGCCTTGCTGGTGGCGCTGGGGGTGATGTCGGCGACCAGCTGGCCCTGGTTGCGGGTGGTCAGCGTGAAGTGGCCGTTGGCGTCGGTCCTGGTGGTCGTTTCGTCGCTGTCGGCGATGCCGTTGCCGTTGGCGTCGACGAAGACGGTCGCGTTGGCGAAGTACGTGGGCTTGAGGGTCGGATTGCCCGAGGCGTTGCCCGGCACGTAGGCGCTGGAGGCCACGCTGCCGCTGAAGGTGGTGGCGACGGGCGTGCCGCCGCCGTTGTCACCGCCGTTGTTCGACTGGCTGTCGTCATCGCCACCGCCGCCGCCGCAAGCGGCCAGCATACACGCCGCGGCAATGGCCGTCAGCGACGTGGTCAACCGAGGTTTGTTCAACATAGACACGATAAGTCCCTCAAGGTGAATAAAGGCGGCTGCACGCCATTTCAGGAGCAGCCATCCACGGATCGGGACGCATCATGAACGCAAAGTCTGACAGTCTTTTGCGATTTCGCTGACGGTCAATTGATCGTTTGCTGACGGTAAATTGAGCTTATAGGGAAGGGTCGCCAGAGGCGGCGGAAGTTTTTTAAGGGCGCCAGCGGGTGGGCGCCGGGCGGCCGCCCCGATGGGGCCGCGCCGCGATCCGCGCAGGGGTGCCGCGGGGATCCCGTGGCGTCATGCGGGGGCCGGGCGAGGGCCCGGCCAAGTGAGAATGATTCTTCAGACGACGTCGTCGCGCGCGCATTCGTCCATGTGCGCGACGTCGCCCCAGCCGATCACCTGCCACCGGCCGTCTTCCACACTGACGCGGTTGATGCTGGCGTTGAGCATCGGGGTGTCGCGCGGTCCGTTCAGCGGCAGTCCCCGGGCGTGGCGCCAGATGATGTCCAGCACGCCGCCGTGGGTGAACGCCAGCACGCGTTCGCCGGCATGGCGCGGGGCGATGTCGTTCACCGAGGCCAGGATCCGGGCCTGGAACTGGCCCAGCGTCTCGCCGCCTTCCAGCACGCGCGCCGGGTCGCGGCTTTTCCAGGCCGCGGCGGCTTCGGGCGCCTGTTCATCCAGCGTGTCGTAGGACAGTCCTTCCAGCACGCCGAAGCCGCGCTCGCGCAGGCCGGGCTCGGTGCGCACGCGCAGGCCCAGACGCTGCGAGGCGGGCAGGGCGGTGTCATGGGCACGCCGCAGGTCGCTGCTGTAGATCGCCGCGAAAGGCGTCTGCCGGGCTTCCGCCTCAAGGCGCTCCGCCACCAGGGCCGCCTGGTTGACGCCCAGCGGATTCAGCGGGGTGTCCTGCCAGCCTTGCAGGCGGCGTTCCAGGTTCCAGGCGGTCTCGCCATGGCGGATGAACCAGAATTCAGTCATGCGTGATCGTCCACGCGGGAGGAAGACATCGCGGCGTCCCGCGGCGCCGTCCGGCGCGCCAGCCGCGCCGCAGCCGGCAGCTTAGCGCGGGGCGCGGCCGCCCGCCAGATCGCCGGGTTCAACGCTGCGGGATCTTCAGCCCCGCCTGGATCAGCGGCCCGCTCTGTTTCCGGAGCATGATCGACGGGGTGTCCAGCGACTGCGACTGGCGGTTGTCTTCCTCGATGCGCAGGGCGCTGTGCCGCACCCGTTGCATCTGCCTGGCCAATTGGCCGAGCGCCAACGCGGCGGCGCCCGGCGGGGCGAATGGCCGCCGGGCGAGTGATTCGCCCAGGGGGTCAGGCGGTGATGCCTTGCTTCGAGGCGGCCTGCAGCTTCTGGTTCTGCAAGGTCTGGATCTGGCCCTGGATGGTCGTGGCCTGGGCATTGAGCGCCTGCAATTGCGCGGCTTTCTGTTCCTCCGTGGCGTTGCTGGCTTCCACCCGCTTGATCTGCTGCATCAGGCGTTCCAGCTGGCGCTGCAACTGCGTGATGGCCTTGTCGGTCGCATCCTGGCTTTCCGACGTGGAGCTTGCGGCGCCTGCGGAGCTGGCCACGTCGCCCGTGCGCACGTTGAGCCCTGCTTCCTTGCCCGCATACGGGTTGGCAGTGGTGAGATTGCTGGAAATCGACGAAATGGACATGGCGGCTCCGGTAAGGGTGACGTACTTTACCCGTCCGTGGCGTCTCTGGCACTGACTTGATCCACCCGGCGGACAGGTCTATCGGCTCGCGGCCATTCGCCCTTACACTGGCGCCCGCTTGGCCACCATCACCCATAAATAGCCCAGAACATACGGGGGTTCCATGTCCGATTCCTACTTTCCTCGCTGGCGCGTGGTCGCCGATCCCGCGCCGGGGGCCGTCATCGCGCCCGACGAGCGCCTGTCCTGGTCCAAGAACGCCGCCATGGGGGCCCAGCACGTGGTCGCCATGTTCGGCTCGACCGTGCTGGCGCCGCTGCTGATGGGCTTCGATCCCAATGTCGCGATCCTGATGTCTGGCATCGGCACGCTGATCTTCTTTCTGTTCGTGGGCGGCCGCGTGCCCAGCTATCTCGGTTCGAGTTTCGCCTTCATCGGCGGGGTGGTGGCCGTGACGGGCTACGCGGGCGGCGGCCCGAATGCGAACATCGGCGTGGCGCTGGGCGCCATCATCGCCTGCGGTCTGGTGTACGCGCTGATCGGCGTGGGCGTCTGCGCGGCAGGCAGGCGGGCCGCCGGCTGGATCGAGGCGCTGATGCCGCCCGTGGTCACGGGCGCCGTGGTCGCGGTGATCGGTCTCAACCTGGCGCCCATCGCCGCCAAGGGCGCCATGGGCCAAGGCACGTTCGACGCCGTCATGGCGCTGGTCACCATCGTCTGCGTGGGCGGTATTGCCGTGTTCACGCGCGGCATGGTGCAACGGCTGCTGATCCTGGTCGGCCTGATACTGGCCTGCGTCGTGTATGCGATCTGCGCCAACGGCCTGGGGCTGGGCAAGCCGATCGACTTCTCCGGCGTGGCCGCGGCGGCCTGGCTGGGCCTGCCGCATTTTTCCGCGCCGGTCTTCCAGGCCGACGCCATGGGCCTGATCGTCCCCGTGGCCATCATCCTGGTCGCCGAGAACCTGGGCCACGTCAAGGCGGTCAGCGCCATGACCGGCCGCGACATGGACCGCTACCTGGGCCGCGCGTTCATCGGCGACGGCGTGGCGACCATGGTGTCCGGCGCCGTGGGCGGCACGGGCGTCACCACCTACGCCGAGAACATCGGCGTGATGGCGGTCACCCGCATCTATTCCAGCATCGTGTTCGTCATTGCCGCGCTGATCGCCATCGCCCTGGGCTTCTCGCCCAAGTTCGGCGCGCTGATCCAGACCATTCCCGGCCCCGTGCTGGGCGGCATGTCGGTCGTGGTGTTCGGCCTGATCGCGATCGCTGGCGCGCGCATCTGGGTGGTGAACCGCGTCGATTTCAGCGACAACCGCAACCTGATCGTGGCGGCCGTCACCCTGGTGCTGGGCGCGGGCGATTTCACCCTGAAGCTGGGCGGCTTCCTGCTGGGCGGCATCGGCACCGCCACCTTCGGCGCAATCATCCTGTACGCGCTGCTGCGCGGCGGCGCGCGCCGCCCGGAATAGGCCGGTTCAGGGCTGGCGGCGGCACGATCCGCCGCGGCCCGCGCAACCCGGGCAATGGCCCGGGCGCTGGTGGCCTCGGGAGGCGTCTTGTTCCCTTCGTGCCCTCCGTTCCGGCCTGGCGGAATACCGCCGAAATTCTGCGCAATGTCATGCCCCATTTTGGGTATGGATATCAGTCGTGGCGTTCCATAGAGTAGCGAATCTCCAACTAAACAATGGGAAAGAGATTCCATCATGCGAATGCCCTATCGGATGTGCGCGTTGGTCCTGGCCGTCTCGGCCGCCTTGTCGGCTTGCGGAGGCGGCGGTGACGACGATGACAAGAATTCGGGAGGCACCACTCCTCCCGTAACCACCCCGGAAACGCCGAGCGACGGCAAGGTCACCGGCAGCATCTCGGGGACCGTTGCCTCGGGCCTGGCCATGATCGGAACGGTCACGGTCAAAGATGCGCTGGGCGTCACCAAGACGGTCGACATAGGCGAAAACGGCAGCTACGAAGTCGATGTCACCGGCATGACCGCGCCTTTCGTGTTCCGTGCGGAGGGTACGGTCGGCGGCCGCAGGACCATCCTGCATTCGGCGGCCATCGCCGCGGATGCCCGGGGCACCATCAACATCACGCAGCTGACCGATCTCATCGTCGCCAATATCGCGGGCCAACTGGCCGCCAACTACTTCGACGCCGGCAACTTCGGCACGCTGTCCGTGGATGAGTTGAACGCCGAAGTGGCTGGCCTGAAGGCCAAGCTGCTGCCCGTGCTGCAAGCCATGGGTGTCGAGGACAGCATCGACTTGCTGCGCACCTCCTTCACGCCCCAATCCAGCGCGCTGGACAAGGCGCTGGACGTGCTGAGCATCAACTACGCCGACGGCGTGGCCTCCATCACCAATCTGGTCACGCAGCAGAAGATCGAGGACGCCCTGTTGACCAAGGCTGCCCAGGAAGCCAATGCGCCCGCGCTGCCCGCAACCGGCATGGACACGGCCGCCGCCGACATCGACGCCATCCGCGCGATGCTGGTCAACTTCAACAACCTGTTCGCCACGAACGCGCCGTCGGCGCAGGCTATCCGTGCCTTCCTGGTCGAAGGCGAGGGCAGCGGCCGCAAGTACTCGTTCCGCCATCAGGACGAGAACGCCGACCGCTTCGCCAGCGAACTGGCCAGCGACCCGGCGCTGGTGGGAGGCCACTTCGTGGACGTGGCCTTCAATCGGATCAACTACACGATCAACGATGACAATCTGGCTCCGCGTGCGTGGATCGATTTCACGCACAAGGACAAGAACGGCGTGATCTTCAGCGTCCAGGAGAACTTCCAGGTGGTGAAAGGGGCGGACAACGTCTGGCGCATGCGTGGCAACAGCAGCGTGCTGGCCGTCGACGCCGTGGCGCTGAACGTCAAGGTCGGGGGCTCCGGTTGCGTCAGTACCGGCCTCGAGTTCAACATCGAAGAGGTCAACCCCAACAACAGCGGCGATACGGCCTATGTGCTGGTCACCGGCCCCGGCCTGCCGACGGGCGGTCTCAAGTACCTTCGCGCCAACGTGAACGGCGACTACTGGACGCTGTCAGGCCAAGGCAATCTCGATGGCACTCGCTACTACCGTATGGCGACCTCGTGCATGAATACGCCGTCGGCGGGTCTCACCGATGCGGCCATCCAGGCGATTCCCGCCAATGCGGTCTATACCGTGACCGGCTACACGTCGGCCGACGTTGCCTCCCTCATCACGGATTCGACGTTCCCCGTCACGGCCAGCCGCCGTGTGGCGCGTCCGCTGACCTTGACCGAAGCCCGCGCAGCGGCGTTCCCCTTGGTCACCACGTCCTCGCCGCTGGCCAGCTACAACGGCGGCACCATGACCGTCTCGGCCACTGGCCTGAACCCCGCCGTGGCGACGTCCATCGCGCTGTCCCTGGCGGGTACGAGCGGCTATCAGTACGAAGACCAGGACGTGTCCACGGCCACGGACGGCACGGCATCCGCCGTCTTCAACCTGTCCGCGTCCGATCTGGGCACGATCCAGTATCGCGAAGCACGCGTCGGCACCACGGATGACGTCTTCCGTGAACTGCTGACGACGACCAGCGTGATGACGCCCGTTTCAGTCGAGTAATCACTCCGATGGCCGCGCCCAGCGCAGCAGCGCCGGGCCGGTCAGCAAGGTGCGCACGAAGTCGGATTGGCGGCCCACGCCTGCCTTGGCCGCCGCCGATTTGTATTGCGTGCGCACCGTCTGGACAGAAAGGCCCTGGCGCTCGGCGTATTCCGCGAGCGACAGGCCATGCGCCAGCGCCTGCGCCAGCCGCGACTCGGCGGCCGTCATGCCGTACAGGCTCTGCAGGATATCCATCAACGACGGGATTTCCAGCGCGGGATCGGTGATGAACACCACGCCCGCGGTGTGCGCGCTGAAAGGCTCCGCCTTCAAGGGCAATGGCGCCACCAGCAGTTGCAATTGCGCGCCCGCCAAGCCGTGCAGTCGCAGCACGCTGCCCGCATGCAAAGGCAGGCCCGCCCCGGTGGCCACCACATCCCGCATGGCGCGTTGTAGCCGCTGGTCGTCGCGTGGGGCCACGGCGTGCAGCGTATCGTCCGCCTCGAAGCGCAGAAGACCGGTGGCCCGCGTCAAGGCATGGGCACGCGCATTGGCATGCAGCACCTCGGCGCGGCCATCCAGCAGCACCACACCCATGGGCAGGTTCTCCAGCGCCGCCAGCGAGGTCTGCGCCAACGCTTCGGCACGGTGCAGCCGGCGGTACAGCGCGAAGGCGGTCTGCAGATGCGGAACCAGGCTGCGCATGCGTGCCTCTTCCCGTTCGTTATACGGACCTTGCCACTTGCTGCGCACCGCCGTGCAATTGAACGAGCGCTGCGCGCGCTTCTCGACGATGACCGCCAGCGTATAGAACAGATCCTGCGGCTGCAGCCAGTCGGCGTACCACTCCGTGCGGGTCAGGTGATTGTCGGGATAGCACTCCGAGCCGCTGAGGATCTGCCCTTCTACGTGGTATCGCTCGTTGGCCGTCCAGACGTTGACGCGGCAGTAGTGCGCTTCGAAGCTGCGCAGGGCCTCTTCACTGAAGCCGTGCTGGGCTGACAGCGAGGTCGGGCCACCGAGGGCGCGGGCCGAGCGGTCCGAGAAATCGTATCCCCAGATCAGGGCCGCCTGCGACGAGAAGGCGACGGTGAAGTGCGCCAGGAAATCGGTCCAGCGCCCAGGGTCGAGCGCCGCCTCGTAGAGGCTGTGGATGAGGTGTTGTCCGTCTTCCATCCGTGTCGCGCCGCCTGGCCCAAGGAGGCGGATGCCCCTTGAAGAGTCCGCGCGATTCTACAGGGGTAAGCCGGCTGTCAGCGATGGGGAAAGCGCGCATTTACCTTTCTTGATGCTGTCTTTGGGCGCCCTCTGTGAGAAGCGCCGCCGGGCCGCGGGAGGGGCCTTGCAATTCCCCCGGACTTTGACCACAATGAGGTTTGATCTGCCCCGGTTCCGACCCGAGCCGGGGTTTTGTTTTGGTCGACGCCCAGCCGCCTGGACAGCAACCGCATCGCCATTGCGTGTCGCTGCCATCCGTAGCCCGCGCTACGCGGCCGGTACGATCCATAAAGAGGGGACACAAGACTGCGTGCGCCGGCCAGGCGCCTGCGCCGTCTTCTCTTTTGGGTTTTCATTCGTCCGGTACAGCGGCAGGTTTCCCAGCGAAACCCACCAGGCGGTCCGCTCGGCCTTTCACTCAGAAACGCTCCATCGGGGGCGTTTTCTACTTTTGTTTGGGAAACGACATGGCTGCCATTCCTTTGACTGTGCGCGGGGCGGAGCGCTTGAACCAAGAGCTGCACAGGCTCAAGACTGTCGAGCGCCCGTCCGTCATCAATGCCATCGCCGAAGCGCGTGCGCAGGGTGATCTGTCGGAGAACGCCGAGTACGACGCCGCGCGCGAGCGCCAGGGCTTCATCGAAGGCCGTATCGCCGAGCTGGAAGGCACGCTCTCGAACGCCCACCTGATCGACCCGACGGCCGTCGAGAGCGAAGGCCGCGCCGTGTTCGGCGCCACGGTCGAGATCGAAGACCTGGAATCCGGC
Source organism: Bordetella ansorpii (assembly GCF_900078705.1). Classification (GTDB taxonomy): domain Bacteria; phylum Pseudomonadota; class Gammaproteobacteria; order Burkholderiales; family Burkholderiaceae_B; genus Bordetella; species Bordetella ansorpii_A. The sequence goes on along the minus strand of NZ_FKIF01000001.1, from coordinate 422,685 downwards.
GACCACCTGACCTACCAGATCGTGGGCGACGTCGAGGCCGACATCAAGTCGAACCTGATCTCGGTGTCCAGCCCGGTGGCGCGTGCCCTGATCGGCAAGTCCGAAGGCGACGTGGTGGAAGTGAAGGCGCCGTCCGGCGTGCGTGAATACGAAGTGATCAGCGTGCGCTATATCTGAGTGCAACGCGGGCCGGACAGGCGCTGTCTCGCGCCGCCGGCCCTCGGGCTGTCAGGCCCGGCGCGCCGCCGGGCGTCTTGCGGGGCAGGGCAGCCGCCCCACCCATCCGGATATCATTATTTCTTGACGGTCCTGCTGGTCTTGCGGGCGGGGCCGGTGGCGCGGCGGGCGCCGGCGCGCAGGCTGAGCGCGCTGCCTGCACGGCGCGGTACGCCGTGGGCGGGCGCCTTGCGGGTGCTGGGACGAGCCGGGCGGTCGGCCTGCAGCGCATCGCGCGAAGGACGTGCCGGCGTGGCGTCTTCTTCGTTCGTGCGGCGTGGCGCGCGCGCCTTGGTGACGCGCTTGCCTTCGGCGGCCAGTTTCTTGGGCGTGTACGGCTCGGACGCCTTGCGCTTGGGTGCGTGGTCGTCGTCGCGGGCCGCGGGTTTCACGTTGCCGGGTTGGCGGCGATACAGGATCAGGGTCTTGCCCAGATGGTGCACCGCGGCGCAGGACAGCGTGTCGCAGATGGTGGCGAGCATGGCCTCGCGCGCTTCGCGGTCGTCGCCGCCGGCGCGAACCTTGATCAGGCCGTGCGCGTTCAGGGCCGAGTCGATCTCCTTGAGAACGGCTTCGGTCAGGCCGTTGTCACCGATCAACACGACCGGCCGCAGCGGGTGGGCCGCGGAACGCAGTTCACTGCGTTCGCGAGAGGTAAGTTCTAATATAGGCATGCGTGGAATTGTACGGGAATGGCCAAGAATAAATTCTCCAAAGACTGGATTCACCAGCACATCAACGATCCGTACGTCAAACTGGCGCAACAGAAAGGGTACCGGGCTCGGGCGGCGTTCAAGCTGATCGAGATCGCCGACACCGAGAAACTGTTGCGCCGGGGCGATGTGGTCGTCGACCTGGGGTCGGCGCCGGGCAGTTGGTCGCAGGTGGCCCGCGAACGCCTGGCCGGGCCGGGCGGGATCGTCGACGGTCGCATCATCGCGTTGGACATCCTGCCGATGGACCCCATCGCGGGGGTGGAATTCATCCAGGGCGACTTCCGTGAGGACGCCGTCCTCGAGCAACTGAACGAATTGGTCGGATCGCAGGCGGTAGACCTTGTAATTTCCGACATGGCCCCCAACCTGTCCGGAGTCGGCGTGGCGGACTCGGCTCGCATCCAGCATTGCTGCGATCTGGCGCTGGAGTTTTCCTGCGCGCATCTCACGCCCGACGGCGCCCTGATCGTGAAGGCGTTCCATGGCAGCGGGTTCTCGCAGATCGTGGAGTCCTTCAAGCAGCGGTTCCGGCGGGTGGTCGAGCGCAAGCCCAAGGCGTCGCGGGACAAGTCGTCCGAAACCTTCCTGGTCGGCCGCTATCTGAAACAACACGCGTAACCGGACGCGCGCGGGTCGTCCGGCATTTGTAACCGCTGCAAGAGGTCCATCACCGGGTCCGTCCCGGTTATCTGCGCGCAAACGCGCGAAAACGCGTTCTTTCCCGACAGGGTAGAATGAGTCATTCACATGAAAAAGTGGCTGCGCTTTACGGTTTTTTCCGCGGGTGCAAACCAAGTATCGATCGCAGCCACCGGTCGGAATCGAGAGCAGGAGATCGGCCTTGAACAATTCGTTTTCTAAAGTCGCGGTCTGGATGGTGATCGCACTGGTGCTGTTCACGGTATTCAAGCAGTTCGATGGCCGTGCGCAAAGCCAGGACGGCGTCACGTATACCCAGTTCATGGACGACGCCAAGGCAGGCCGTATCCGCAAGGTCGACGTACAGGGCGACGTGCTCTACGTCACCCCCGACGCGGGTCGCCAGTACACGCTGACCTCGCCCGGCGACCTCTGGATGGTCTCCGATCTGCTGAAGTACGGTGTGCAGGTGTCCGGCAAGGCGCGCGAAGAGCCGTCGCTGCTGATGAGCATCTTCGTGTCGTGGTTCCCCATGCTGCTGTTGATCGGCGTGTGGATCTTCTTCATGCGTCAGATGCAGGGCGGTGGCCGCGGCGGCGCGTTCAGCTTCGGCAAGTCGCGCGCCCGCATGCTCGACGAGAACACCAACCAGATCACCTTCGCCGACGTCGCGGGTTGCGACGAAGCCAAGGAAGACGTGCAGGAACTGGTCGACTTCCTGCGCGACCCCAGCAAGTTCCAGAAGCTGGGCGGCCGCATTCCGCGCGGCGTGCTGATGGTCGGGTCGCCCGGTACCGGCAAGACGCTGCTGGCCAAGGCCATCGCAGGCGAAGCCAAGGTGCCGTTCTTCAGCATCTCGGGTTCCGACTTCGTCGAAATGTTCGTCGGCGTGGGCGCTGCCCGTGTGCGCGACATGTTCGAGAATGCCAAGAAGCACGCTCCGTGCATCATCTTCATCGATGAAATCGATGCGGTCGGCCGCCAGCGTGGCGCCGGCCTGGGCGGCGGCAACGACGAGCGCGAACAGACCCTGAACCAGATGCTGGTCGAGATGGACGGCTTCGAGTCGGGCCAGGGCGTCATCGTCATCGCCGCCACCAACCGCCCCGACGTGCTGGATCCCGCGCTGCTGCGTCCGGGCCGCTTCGACCGCCAGGTCGTGGTGCCGCTGCCCGACATCCGCGGCCGCGAGCAGATCCTCAAGGTCCACATGCGCAAGGTGCCCCTGGCCACCAACGTCGACGCCACCGTGCTGGCACGCGGCACGCCGGGCTTCTCCGGCGCCGACCTGGCCAACCTGGTGAACGAAGCCGCCCTGTTCGCGGCGCGCCGCAACGGCCGCACCGTCGACATGTCCGACTTCGAAAAGGCCAAGGACAAGATCATCATGGGCGCCGAGCGCCGCTCGATCGTCATGCCCGAAGAGGAACGCAAGAACACCGCTTACCACGAGTCCGGCCATGCCATCGTCGCGCGCATGCTGCCCAAGACCGACCCGGTGCACAAGGTCACCATCATCCCGCGCGGCCGTGCGCTGGGCGTGACCATGCAGTTGCCCGAGACTGATCGCTACAGCATGGACAAGGGCCGCCTGCTGTCCACCATCGCGGTTTTGTTCGGCGGCCGCATCGCCGAAGAGATCTTCATGGACCAGATGACCACCGGCGCCTCGAACGACTTCGAACGCGCCACGGCCATCGCCCGCGACATCGTCACGCGCTACGGCATGACCGACGAACTGGGCCCCATGGTGTACGCCGAGAACGAAGGCGAGGTCTTCCTCGGCCGCAGCGTCACCAAGACCACGCACGTGTCCGAAGCGACCATGCAGAAGGTCGACTCCGAGATCCGCCGCATCATCGACGAGCAGTACGGCGTCGCGCGCAAGATCTTGGAAGACAACCGCGACAAGGTCGAGGTCATGACGGCCGCGCTGCTCGAATGGGAAACCATCGACGCCGACCAGATCGACGACATCATCAACAATCGTCCCCCGCGTCCCCCCAAGACGCCGCAAGGTCCGTCCGACTCGTCCGATACGCCTCCGGCGTCGGGCTTGGCCGCGGGCGGCAGCACGGCAGCCGCCGTCTGATGGCCGCATAGCGGCCAAGGTCTGCCAGCTTCATGGCAAATACCTTCCTGTGCGGGCGCTTCGAGTTGGATCTCGAGCGCCCGCTGGTCATGGGAATCGTCAACGTCACGCCGGACTCCTTTTCCGATGGCGGCGCGCATGACGACACCGATTCCGCCGTGGCGCATGCGCGCCAACTCATCGCCCAGGGCGCCCACATCCTCGATCTGGGGGGCGAATCCACCCGGCCGGGCGCCGATCCCGTCTCCATCGAAGACGAGCTGCGCCGCCTGCTGCCCGTCATCGAGGCACTGCGCGATTGCGGCGTGCCGCTTTCCATCGACACCTTCAAGCCCGAAGTCATGCGGGCGGTGCTGGATGCCGGGGCGGACATGATCAACGACATCTACGGTTTCCGTCAGCCCGGCGCCATCGAGGCGGTGGCGCAGAGCCGCTGCGGCGTGTGCGTCATGCACATGAAAGGAGAGCCCCGCACGATGCAGGAAGCGCCGGAGTACGCCGATCTGCTGGGTGAGATCGGCGTATTCCTGGGCGCGCGTGCGCAACGGCTGCGGGCGGCGTGGGTCGATCCGCGCCGTATCGTGCTCGATCCCGGTTTCGGGTTCGGCAAGACGATGGACCAGAACTATCAATTGCTGCGCAGGCTGTCCAGCCTGCGTGTTTCCAGCTACCCGCTACTGGTGGGGCTTTCACGCAAGTCCATGATAGGCGCCGCCACGGGCAAGCCCGTGCAGGATCGCCTGGCAGGCAGTGTCGCCGCCGCGCTGGCATGCGTGGCGCGTGGCGCCGCGATCGTGCGCGTGCACGACGTCGCCGAAACCGTGGATGCGCTGAGGGTCTGGCACTGCGCGGAACAAGGAGCCATACGCTGATGAGTCAACGCAAGTATTTTGGTACGGATGGGGTGCGCGGCGAGGTTGGCGGCCCCACGATCAACCCTGGTTTTGCCCTGCATCTGGGTTATGCCGCTGGCAAGGTGCTGGCCCGCAAGCAGGCCATCCGGGGCGGCGGCCGGCCCCAGGTGGTCATCGGCAAGGACACGCGCATTTCCGGCTACATGCTCGAATCGGCGCTGGAAGCCGGGCTGTCGGCGGCAGGCATCGACGTGCTGCTGGCCGGTCCCATTCCCACGCCCGCCGTCGCCTACCTGACCCGCGCCCTGCGCCTGGTCGCCGGCATCGTCATCAGCGCTTCGCACAACCCGTACCAGGACAACGGCATCAAGTTCTTCTCGGCCCAGGGCATGAAGCTGCCCGACGAAGTCGAAGCAGAGATCGAGGCCGAGCTCGAACAACCCCTGGGCTGCGTGCGTTCCGAAGAGCTGGGCCGCGCGCGCCGCATGCAGGACGCGCAAGGCCGCTACATCGAATTCTGCAAGAGCACCTTCCCGTCCGATCTCGACCTGAACGGCGTGCGGCTGGTGGTCGACGCCGCGCATGGCGCGGCCTACCACACCGCGCCGCACGTGTTCCGTGAGCTGGGCGCCGAAGTGCATTCCATCGGCGTGTCGCCCGATGGCTTCAACATCAACGAGGGCGTGGGCGCGCTGCATCCCGAGTCGCTGGCCAAGGAAGTGAGGGCCCGCGGCGCCCACCTGGGCATCGCTCTGGACGGCGACGCCGACCGTCTGCAGATGGTCGATGGCGACGGCCGCATCTACGACGGCGACGAACTGCTGTACGCCATTGTGCGCGAGCGCCTGCAGCGCGGTCCGGTCGCGGGCGTGGTCGGCACGCTGATGACCAACTACGGCCTCGAACGCCAGCTTCAGCAACTGAAGGTGCCATTCGAACGCGCGAACGTGGGCGACCGCTACGTGCTCGAGCAACTGCTGGAGCGCGGCTGGATGTTTGGCGGCGAAAGCTCGGGCCACCTGCTGTGCCTGGATTGCCACACCACGGGTGACGGCATCATCGCGGCGCTGCAGGTGCTGACGGCGCTGCGCCGGGGCGGCGAGCCGCTGGCGCATTGGGTCGGCGACCTGCGCATGTACCCGCAGACCATGATCAACGTGCCCCTGGCGCCCGGCCTGGACTGGAAGACCCACCAGGGCCTGGCGACCGCGCGCAAGTCGGTCGAGGATGAACTGGCCGGCCGGGGAAGGGTGCTGATCCGGGCTTCGGGTACCGAACCCAAGCTGCGCCTGATGGTCGAGGCCGAGGATGAGCAGCTTGCCGGCAAGTGCGCCCAGCGTCTGGCGGACGCCCTGTCCGCCTGACAATTCATTGACCAGGCGGCTGCAATGGCCGCCTGCGCTTCACGGTGGTTTTCTTACGACAGAAAGCCGCTGCAATGGCATCGTATCCAAAGGTTACTTTTGCCAGCGTGCCGCCCGCTCGGGCTTCTTCAGGCATAAACTTCACAGTCACGTAACATATCAGTCAGATTACTGACATGACGCGCGTCCAAACTGGCAGGATATTTAGGAGTTCCGCGCAATGCTTGAACTAGCACGCATCGACACTGGCAGCGCCGAGGGCGCTCAGAATTGGTCGGGTCCCGCCCCGCGCGGACTCGCTGTCGGCTTGGCTCGCACCAGCGAGGAAGTCGAGCAGATCCAACGCCTGCGCTACACCGTTTTCACCGAAGACATGGGCGCCGTCTTCCCCGATGCCCAGGACGGGATCGAGCAGGATCGCTTCGACCCCTGGTGCGAGCACCTGATGGTACGCGAACTCGATACCAATCGGGTGGTCGGCACCTATCGCATCCTGACCCCGGAGAAGGCCCGCGAAGCGGGTGGCTATTACTCCGAGTCCGAATTCGACCTGTCCGGCCTGGGCAACCTGCGCGAACAACTGGTCGAAGTGGGCCGCTCGTGCACGCATGCCGACCATCGCAGCGGCGCCGTCATCATGCTGCTGTGGTCCGGCCTGGCCGAGTTCCTGCGCCGCGGCGGCTACAGCTACCTGCTGGGCTGCGCCAGCGTCAGCCTGCGCGATGACGGCGTCACTGCCGCCGAAGTGTGGCGCACGGTGTCCAAGCACCTGCAGGATCCGAGCACGCCGCGCGTCAAGCCGCTGCACCGCTACCCGGTCGAGCGCCTGAACAGCACGCTGCCGGCACGCGTGCCGCCGCTGATCAAGGGCTATCTGAAGCTGGGCGCCAAGGTCTGTGGCGAACCGGCCTGGGACCCGGATTTCAACGCGGCCGACTTCCCCGTGTTGCTGACCATGGCGGGCATGGACGAGCGCTATCGCCGCCATTTCGGCCTGGATCGCGCGGAGCGCTGATCATGCGCAATCTGCTGCGTCGCGCCCGGCTCCGGTTTATGCAGCGCGTGACGCGGCAGCTTCTCCTCGAGCTGGATCAGCTCGAACGGGAAACCAACGTGGCGCCGTAACCGTCCGACGTCATTCGCCTGGGCCGATTCGTCCATGCGAAAAAATCGCCACCCAACGGTGGCGATGCACCAACCGCCGCGTCGCATGACGCGGCTTTTTCATTCATGGCTCGAGCAGTTCGAACGAGAAGCCCACCTTGCGCCATTCGGCCTCTTCGGCGCGCAGGGTGAAGTCGCTGAGCGGGTGGCGTGACAGCCATGCGCCATCCACCCGGACCACGATCGAATCCCCTTTCACCGACAGGCGTATGGGGATGGGCGAGATGTCTTCGCGGCGGCGGAAAAGCAGTACCGCCAGGCGCAGGCACAGGACCGCCATCCACTGATCGCGTTGCGGCGCCAGCGGTTCGAGCTTGGCCAGCTTGCCCAGGTGGCCCAGCACCAGCATCGCCAGCAGTTGCTGGTCGGCGCGCGAGAAACCCGGCATGTCGGCGTTCTCCAGGACATACGCCGTGTGCTTGTGGTACGTGTTGTGCGCGATCGACAGGCCCACCTCGTGCAGATCGGCGGCCCAGCCCAGCGCATGGCGCAGGTGGGCCGTCTCGGCGGTGGGTTCGGTGATGACGCTGTCGTAGAAGCCTTGCGCGGCCGCGCGCACCCGCCGCGCCTGGTTGGCGTCGATGTGATAGCGCTTCATGAACTGGCGCACGGATTCGTCGCGCTTGTCGTGCTCGTCGTCGCGGCCCAGCAGGTCATACAGCACGCCCAGGCGCAGCGCGCCGTCGCCGGTATGCATCACGTCGATGCCCAGTTCGTCGAACAGGGCGCTCATGATGGCCAGGCCGCCCGGCAGCACGTCGGCGCGCTCTAGCTTGATGCCGGGCAGTTCGGACGGGATGACGCGGCCGGAACGGATGATGCGTTCCTTCAGCTTGTTCATGCCCGCGCGCGTGATGCCTTCCTGCGAGAAACCGCACTCCTGCAGGATGGCGAACAAGGCCTTGGCCGTGCCGGACGAGCCGTAGGCTTCCTTCCAGCCCATCTTGCGGTATTGCTTGGCGATGACTTCGATTTCGCGGCGGGCGGCCAGTTCGGCCTGCTTCATCTGGTGCGCGTCGACCAGGCCGTCGCCGAAGAACTGGCGGCTGTAGCTGACACAGCCCATGTACAGCGAGGACATCAGGTTGGGCTCGAAGCCCTTGCCGATGATGACTTCGGTCGAGCCGCCGCCGATGTCGATGACCAGGCGCTTCTCGGTCGAGGGCGGCAGGCTGTGCATCACGCCCAGGTAGATCAGGCGGGCCTCTTCGCGGCCGGCGATCACTTCGATGGGGAAGCCCAGCGCGGCTTCCGCCTGGGGCATGAATTCCTGCGTGTTGCGCGCCACCCGGAAGGTATTGGTGGCGACCGCGCGCACCCGGTTGGGGTGGAAGCTGCGCAGGCGCTCGCCGAAGCGTTGCAGCACCGCGACGGCGCGGTTCACGGCTTCGGCGGAAAGCCGCTTGTCGGCATCCAGGCCGGCGGCCAGGCGCACGGTTTCCTTCAGGCGGTCGATCTGGTAGATCTGGGCGACGCCGTCCTGTTGGACGACGCGCCCGATCGAAAGGCGAAAACTGTTGGACCCCAGGTCCACGGCGGCCAATAAATGGTCCATGCGGCTCGTTGTAAGGCTATAGATCAACCGGAATTATAGAGAGAGGAGGGGATTGGCGGGCGCGGATCGTGTTTCTGCTTGCGGAACAATGGTTTGGCGGCGCGTATTGGGGACGTTTTGTCGTACCCTTATGGCTTGGGGCACTGATTACCGCAGTGTGAGACGGCTCGAACACTTCATTTTCTCCATGACAAACCAGGAACTCGACAGACACCAGGAATCGCAATCCGCCGACGCGGTCGGCACGGCCTCCCGCAGCGCAGAGCCTCGCATGCTCAACCGTGAGCTGTCGCTGCTCAAGTTCAACGAGCGGGTGCTGGCCATGGCCGAGAACCCCCGCGTGCCGCTGCTGGAACGGCTGCGCTACGTCTGCATCGTCAGCGCCAACCTGGACGAGTTCTTCGAAATCCGTATCTCCAGCCTGAAAGAGCAGCAGCGCCTGACCCCGGGCGCGGTCGGCTGCGATGGCCTGACGCCGGGCGAGGCCTTCGAGCGGGTGCAGGCCAAGGTGCACAAGCTGGTCGAGCGCCAGTACGAATTGCTCGACCGCGAGATCCTGCCGGGCCTGCAGTCCGAGGGCATCGTGCTGCTGCACGCCTCCGAATGGAACGAACAGCAGCTCGAATGGGCGCGCGACGTGTTCAACCGCGAGGTCATGCCGCTGCTGACGCCGATCGGGCTGGATCCTTCCCACCCGTTTCCCCGCGTCTACAACAAGAGCCTGAACTTCATCGTGGCGCTGCACGGCGCCGATGCGTTCGGCCGCCGCGCCTCCATCGCCGTGGTGCAGGCGCCGCGCGCGCTGCCGCGCCTGATCCGCATGCCGGCCGAGGTGTCGGGCCATCCCGACGGCTACGTGCTGTTGACGTCGCTGTTGCGCGCATTCGTGGGCGAACTGTTCCCGGGCCTGGAGATCCGCGGCTGCTATCAATGGCGCGTCACCCGCAACAGCGACCTGTTCGTCGACGAGGAAGAAGTCACCAACCTGCGCCTGGCCCTGCAGGGCGAGTTGTCGCAACGCAATTTCGGCGCGGCCGTGCGCCTGGAGATCGACCGGCTGACGCCGCCCGACCTGGAAGCCTACCTGCAGCGCGAGTTCTCGCTGACGCCGGTGGATACCTACCGGGTCAATGGTCCGGTGAACCTGTCGCGCCTGATGCAGTTGTGCAGCAACGACGCGCGTCCCGACCTGCTGTTTCCGCCTTACCACGCCGTGGTGCCGGCCCCGTTCGACCGGGTGGGCGACAAGCCCGCCGAGCTGTTCGCGGCCGTGGCCGAGCGCGATCACCTGCTGCATCATCCGTACCAGTCGTTCCAGCCCGTCATCGACTTCCTGACGGCGGCGGCGCTGGATCCGGACGTGATGGCCATCAAGCAGACCATCTACCGGACCGGCGAAGACTCCGAACTGATGAAGATCCTGCTGGCCGCCGCGCGCGCCGGAAAAGAGGTCACGGTGGTGGTCGAGCTGATGGCGCGCTTCGACGAGCAGACCAACATGAACTGGGCCGCGCGCCTCGAAGAGGTGGGCGCGCACGTGGTGTACGGCGTGGTCGCCCACAAGACGCACGCCAAGATGGCGCTGGTGCTGCGGCGCGAGCAGGGCCGGCTGCGCCGCTACGCCCACCTGGGCACCGGCAACTATCATCCGCGCACCGCCCGCCTGTACACCGACTTCGGCCTGCTGACCGCCGACCCGGACCTGTGCGAGGACATGGACAAGGTCTTCGGGCAACTGACCGGCCTGGGCGCGCGCCGCTCGTTGAAGGCGCTGCTGCAGTCGCCGTTCACCCTGCACGACACGATGGTCGGGCTGATCCGCGCCGAGGCCGAGGCGGCCCGCGCGGGCAGGCGCGCGCACATCATGGCCAAGATGAACTCGCTGCTCGAAGAACGGGTGATCGACGAGCTTTACCTGGCCAGCCAGGCGGGTGTGCGCATCGACCTGGTGATCCGCGGCGTGTGCACCCTGCGGGCGGGCGTGCCGGGGCTGTCCGAGAACATCAAGGTGCGCTCGGTGGTGGGGCGCTTCCTCGAGCATTCGCGGGTGTTCTACTTCCATGCCGAAGGCAAGGAGGTCGTCTACCTGTCGTCGGCCGACTGGATGGACCGCAATTTCTTCCGCCGTGTCGAAGTCGCCTTCCCGGTGAAGGACAAGGCGCTGAAGAAGCGCGTCATCGACGAGGCGTTCACGTTCGCCCTGCGCGACAACCAGCTTGCCTGGCAGCAGCAGCCGGACGGCACTTATGCCCGGGTGCGCAGCCGGCGCGAGGGCTACGACGTGCATACCCAGCTGATGAAGACGCTCGGGCAGTAGACGCGTCGTTTCCTGTCCCGAGCCGCCGCCGGGAGGAAAATCGCTTCCGAGGGGGCAGGGCGGCGCCGCAAGGCCTGGCTGATGTTTTTTCAGTGGCTTTGCGCTTCTTGACCGGCGCATCCGCCCCGCCCGGCATTGCGCTGCAGCATATAATCCCCCGCCTTTTCAGGGACATATGGCTGTCCCGTTCCTGAAAGCATGGGACGCGGCTTTTCGGCGAGGCCAAGGCCATTTGTGACTGTCACTATCTTGTCATTTTTGACTTCTAAGATGCGCCTGTCGGTCAAGGCTAAGTACCATGACCCTCGCCGGAATCCTCAAACAAGCACAGGAACCACGATGCTCAAACGTGTCTTCAAGCAAGTTTCCCTGACGGTCGCCCTGAGCGCGGCTGCTTTCGCTGCCCACGCCGTTGATATCACCGGCGCCGGCGCTTCGTTCCCGTACCCGGTCTACGCCAAGTGGGCGTCGGACTACAAGGCTGCTTCGGGCAACGCCGTCAACTACCAGTCGATCGGTTCGGGCGGTGGTCAACAACAGATCAAGGCGAAGACCGTCGACTTCGGCGCTTCGGACGATCCCCTGAAGGCTGACGACCTGCAAAAGAACAACCTGCTGCAATTCCCCGCCGTCATCGGCGGCACGGTTGCCGTGGTGAACATCGACGGCGTCAAGGCCGGCGAACTGAAGCTGTCGGGCAAGGTCCTTGGCGACATCTTCCTGGGCAAGATCAAGAAGTGGGACGACGCCGCCATCAAGGCGCTGAACCCGAACGTCAAGCTGCCCTCGGCTGACATCGTCGTGGTTCACCGCTCGGACGGTTCGGGTACGACCTTCGGCTTCACGAACTACCTGTCCAAGGTCAACGCCGAGTGGAAGTCGTCGGTTGGCGAAGGCAAGGACGTCAAGTGGCCCACCGGTCAAGGCGGCAAGGGTAACGAAGGCGTCGCCGCCTACGTTGGCCAGCTGAAGAACTCGGTCGGTTACGTCGAATACGCCTACGCCAAGCAGAACAAGCTGGCCTGGACGCAACTGCAGAACGCCGCCGGCAAGTTCGTGCAGCCCGAGCAGACCGCTTTCGCCGCTGCCGCCGCCAACGCCGACTGGAAGAGCGCTCCCGGCATGGGCGTGGTCCTGACGAACGAACCGGGTGACGCCTCGTGGCCCATCACCGCCGCTACGTTCATCCTGATCCACAAGACGCAAGACAAGCCCGCCCAAGGCAAGGCCGTCATGGAATTCTTCGACTGGGCCTTCAAGAACGGTGGCAAGGCTGCTGAAGCCCTGGACTACGTGCCGCTGCCCCAGAACGTCACGGACGAAATCCGTGGCCTGTGGAAGACGGAAGTCAAGTCGGCTGACGGCAAGGCTGTCTGGCAGTAAGCCGCAAAAAACCGCGGTTGCCCAGGTAGAGGCGCTTTACCTGGGCGTGTAGACCGCAGCAGGCGCCGGCACATGCCGGCGCTGGCAGACCCGGGGGGCGCACAAATCATTGGGCGCCCCTTTTCATCTCTGAGATTTCCCAAGGAAAGCCCATCCATGAGCGCGGTAATGGATAATAGCGCCTCGATTCCATCGGACAGAGCGACGTCGTCTCCAGTCATGACTGCCGGAACGCCCACGCCTGTCAATCAGAACAATAACGCGCTGATGGATAAGCTGTTCAAGAACCTGACGCGATTCTTCGCGTTCTTCGTGTTCATGCTGCTGGCGGCGATCATGGTGTCGCTGGTCTACGGCAGCCATGAATCGATCTCCAAGTACGGCCTGTCGTTCCTGTGGCTGAACGAATGGGATCCGGTCAACCAGGTGTTCGGCGCGGTGGTGCCCATCGTCGGCACGCTGCTCACCTCGTTCATCGCCCTGCTGATCGCCGTGCCGGTGTCCTTCGGCATCGCCATCTTCCTGACCGAACTGGCGCCCGCCTGGCTGCGCCGCCCGCTGGGCACCGCCATCGAGATGCTGGCCGCCATCCCGTCCATCATCTACGGCATGTGGGGCCTGTTCGTCTTCGTGCCGGTCTTCCAGCAATACGTGCAGCCCACCCTGATTTCGGTGCTGGGCGGCATTCCTGGCCTGGGCATGCTGTTCCAGGGCCCGGCCTTCGGTATCGGCATCTTCACCGCCGGCCTGATCCTGTCCATCATGGTCATCCCGTTCATCACGGCCGTCATGCGCGACGTGTTCGAACTGGTGCCGGCCATGCTGAAGGAATCGGCCTACGGCCTGGGCTGCTCGACCTGGGAAGTGATGTGGCGCGTCGTGCTGCCCTTCACCAGCTCGGGTGTCATCGGCGGCATCATGCTGGGCCTGGGCCGCGCGCTGGGTGAAACGATGGCGGTCACGTTCGTCATCGGCAACGCCTTCCGCCTGTCCGAATCGCTGTTCGCCCCCGGCAACTCGATCGCCTCGGCGCTGGCCAACCAGTTCAACGAAGCCGCCGGCATCCAACGCGCCGCGCTGCTCGAACTGGGCCTGATCCTGTTCCTGATCACCACCGTGGTGCTGGCCATTTCCAAGGTCATGCTGCTGCGCCTGTCCGCCTCGCAGGGCACGAAGTCCTGATCCTGGGTCCGAAAGGGAGAATACGAAATGGCTCAATCGGCACTCAACATGAATAACCCGATCTATCGTCGGCGTAACTTCACCAACAAGGTGATGCTGACGACGTCGATGGTCACCCTGGTCTTCGGCCTGTTCTGGCTGTTCTGGATCATCCTGACGCTGCTGACCAAGGGCGCCCCCGCCCTGTCGTTCACGCTGTTCACGGAAATCACGCCTCCCCCGGGGCAGCAGGGCGGCCTGCTCAACGCCATCTTCGGCAGCGTCCTGATGGCGGCCATCGGCACCGTCATCGGTACCCCGATCGGCATCCTGGCCGGCACCTACCTGGCCGAGTATGGCCAGAAGGGCTGGCTGGCGCCGGCGACCCGCTTCCTGAACGACGTGCTGCTGTCGGCGCCGTCGATCATCATCGGTCTGTTCATCTACGCCGTATACGTGGCCCAGGTCGGCCACTACTCCGGTTGGGCCGGCGCCCTGGCGCTGTCCATCCTGGTGATCCCGGTCGTGGTGCGCACCACCGACAACATGCTGCTGCTGGTGCCCAACAGCCTGCGCGAAGCCACCGCGGCGCTGGGCTGCCCCAAGTGGCGCATGATCCTGATGATCTGCTATCGCGCCGCCAAGACCGGCATCATGACCGGCGTGCTGCTGGCCATCGCCCGCATCTCGGGTGAAACCGCGCCGCTGCTGTTCACCGCGCTGTCGAACCAATTCATGTCCACCAACATGAACGGCCCGATGGCCAACCTGCCGGTTGTCATCTACCAGTACGCGGCCAGCCCCTTCAAGGACTGGAACGACCTGGCCTGGGCTGGCGCCACGCTGATTACCCTGCTGGTGCTCGGCATCAACATCCTGGCCCGCAACCTGTTCCGTAAATGATCGCCAGCCGGCGCCAGGGGCGCCGGCACTAGGAAAGCCAAATGGACAACATCGCTACCGCTACGAAAAGCAAGATCGAGGTCAAGAACCTCAACTTCTATTACGGCAAATTCCATGCGATCCGCAACGTGAATATGTCGATCCGCGAAAACAAGGTCACCGCCTTCATCGGCCCGTCGGGCTGCGGCAAGTCGACCTTGCTGCGCACGTTCAACCGCATGTTCGAGCTGTACCCCGGCCAGCGCGCCGAGGGCGAGATCATGCTCGACGGCGAAAACCTGCTGACGTCCAAGACCGACATCTCGCTGATCCGCGCGAAGGTCGGCATGGTGTTCCAGAAGCCCACGCCGTTCCCCATGAGCATCTACGACAACATCGCCTTCGGCGTGCGTCTGTTCGAGAAGCTCAGCAAGGGCGAGATGGACGAGCGCGTGGAATGGGCCCTGTCCAAGGCCGCCCTGTGGAACGAAGTGAAGGACAAGCTGCACCAGAGCGGCAACGGCCTGTCCGGCGGCCAGCAGCAGCGCCTGTGCATCGCCCGCGGCGTGGCCATCAAGCCTGAAGTCCTGCTGCTGGACGAGCCCTGCTCGGCGCTGGATCCGATCTCGACCGCCAAGATCGAAGAGCTGATCGCCGAACTGAAGAACGACTACACCGTCGTCATCGTGACCCACAACATGCAGCAGGCGGCCCGTTGCTCCGACTACACCGCCTACATGTACCTGGGCGAACTGATGGAGTTCGGCGAAACCGACCAGATCTTCGTCAAGCCGGCCCGCAAGGAAACCGAAGACTACATCACCGGCCGTTTCGGCTGATGCATCTTACCGCGAAGCGGGCCGTCGGCCTGTTTCGCGTGGCTGCGCGGGCATGCACGTCGCGCCGCGCAGCCAGCCATTAGAATGGCGGGCCCAGTGGCCCGCCTTTTTCATTTTCGATGCCCGCTATGGATGCCAGCAACTTGGCGGCGACGCCGTCCGCTCTCCGCCGCCGGATGCTTGCCGCGTTGTGCGTGGCCGCCTGCGCGCCCGTCATGCCTGCCGCGCGGGCCGCATTGCCGCCCGTGGTCGATGGCGCACCCTTGCCATCGCTGGCGCCCATGCTGGAAAGCACGATGCCGTCGGTCGTCAGCATCGTGGCGCTGGGCAGCAATCAGGAAGCCGCCGGCTTCGGACGCATGCCCAATCGCGCACGGCAAAGCTCGGGCTCGGGCGTCATCGTCGACGCTGCGCAGGGCTATGTGCTGACCAACCACCACGTGGTGCGCGGCGCCCAGACGATCCGGGTCTCGCTGCAGGACGGGCGCACCTTGCCCGCCAAGGTGCTGGGCAGCGATCCGGACACCGACATCGCGGTGCTGCGTATCCAGCCCGACCGGCTGCAGGCCTTGCCGCTGGCCGATTCCAGCGGGTTGCGGGTGGGCGATTTCGTGGTGGCCATCGGCAATCCGTATGGGCTGGGTCAGTCCGTGTCGTCCGGCATCGTGTCCGCGCTGGATCGTTCCAGCCTTCGGGCCGCCGGCTATCAGAATTTCATCCAGACGGACGCATCGATCAATCCCGGCAATTCGGGCGGCGCGCTGGTCAACCTGCGCGGCGAGCTGGTCGGCATCAACACGATGATCTACACGCCCTCGGGCGGCAACGTGGGCCTGGGTTTCGCCATCCCCTCGAACCTGGCCGGGGATGTCATGCGCCAGTTGCTCGCGCATGGCCGTGTCATGCGGGGCACGCTGGGCCTGGACGTGCTGGACCTGAATCCCCGGCTGGCCAATCAGCTGGGGTTCGCGCCGTCGGCCACCGGGGTGGTCGTGACCCGCATCAGCGACGGCGCGCCGGCGCAGCAGGCAGGGGTGCTGGCGCGGGACCTGATCATCGCGCTGGATGGCAAGCCCATTGCCACCAGCCAGCAACTGCACAATGCCGAGGGCCTGCTGCCAGTGGGCCAGCAGGTGCGCCTGACGCTGCGCCGCGCGGGCCGGCAGATGGAAGTGACGCTGCGCATCGAGCCCGAGAAGGACGAGCGGCTGCATGCCGGCAGCCTGGACGCGCGCCTGAACGGCGTGGAGTTCGCGGAGATGTCGCTGGCGCAGCGCCGCCAGGGCAACGACGGCCTGCTGGTGACGGCCACGTATCCGGGCCGCAGCCAGGCGGCCTCGAACCTGAGGCGCGGCGATGTGCTCATCGGCATCAACCAGCGTCCGGTCAGCAGGCTGTCCGACCTGCGCAACCTGCTTGAACTGCTGGATGGACAGCCGCTGCTGATGACGCTGATCCGCGGCCGCGGGATTTTCTATCTGCAGGTGCGCTGACGCCCCCGCTGCGCGATGCCCACCGCGGCCCGTGCGCCGCCTCGCCCGGGGCGGCATGCCGCGCGCGATAGGTCTTGGGACTGCCGCCGTGGAACGTCGGGATGGTGTACGGGGTATCGAACGCAGCTAGGCCAGGAAGGTCCAGACCATGACGGAATGGCAGGCCGTGCCGGCAATGGTGAACAGGTGCCAGACGCCATGCGCGTGCGCCCAGCCCGAACTGTTGCGGTAGAACACCAGGCCCGCGCTGTAGAGCAGGGCGCCGGCCAGCAGCCATGTCAGTCCCGCTTCCGGGACGTGCTGCGCGATGGGCACCGCCATCAGCACGCCCAGCCAACCCATGGCGACGTACAGGCTCACCGCGGGCGCGGCGGCGCGCTTGCGGAACACGATCTCGCGCGCGATGCCGACGAGGGCCAGCAGCCACGCGCCGCCGGCCAGCAGCCAGCCCCAGTCGTCCTCCAGGGGAATCAGGCCCAAGGGCGTGTAGGTACCGGCGATCAGGATGTAGATGGCGCAATGATCCACGCGCTCCCAGAACAGCTTCCGGGCGCCTCGGCAACTGTGGTACAGGGTGGAGGCGGCATAGGTGGCGACCGCGGCGGTGGCGAACACCGCGCAACTGACGATATGCCAGGCATCGTTGGACTGGACGATGACATAAGGCATCAAGGTGGCGGCGCTGGCCACGGCCAGCACCAGGCCCGCCAGGTGGCTCCAGCTGTTGAATCGTTCGCCGTAGTACATCGGTACCCTTGCCCCCCGTCTCTGGTGCTGCGCTGCCGTATCTCCCAGGATATCCGGGAATGATGCAACGATGCCGCGAGCAGGACAATAAGACCGGAAGGTCCCGGTCCGCGTATCGGGTTGTGAAATTTTTATGACAAACGGTAGTTGGGCCGCGCGCCAATCGTCTAGACATCAGAGCCGCCAGGCGTAGCCGGGCTTTCCCACCCGCCTTTACTGTCACGACCTGGCAATGGCCGATTCCTACCCTGTCGCGCCTCTTGTTGCCGACATAAACAAAAGAACGCGAATGGCGACGATTTCCTCCACGCTGAACGGCCTGTCCGTTCTGGCCTGCCGCCTGTTCCTGGTGGTGGGCGCGGCCCTGCTGGGGCCGGTGGGCGCGACCCATGCATTGCCGCTGATCGGCGGCCTGGAGGCGCACGCCACGGGTTTCTTCATCAACAGCGGCGGCGATGTGCTGACGGCGCATCATGCGGTGTCCGATTGTGGCGACATCTTCGTCGTGAAGGACGGCAAGGTGGTGCGTGCCTCGCTGGCCGCGGCTGATGACAGACTGGACGTCGCCGTGCTGCGCACGGCGCTCAAGCCTTATCTCAGCGCCACGTTCGTGGCCGGGCCCGAAATCAAGGCCGGACGCCAGGCGGTGTTCGCGGAAAGCTACAACACGCTGCAGCGCATGCCCGACCGGGCTCGCACGCTGTTCAATGCGTTCGCCGAATCGGGCAATGCCGGCAGCGACGATCTCTCGTTGATCTCGTCCGTGCGTCCCGGCGCCAGCGGCAGCCCTGTCCTGGGCGCGGCCGGACTGATGCTGGGGGTCGTGGTCGAACGCTTCTCGCTGGACGGGCGCCCGTCTGGCCGCGTGGCCCTGAGCGCGGCGCAGGCCAGCGGCGCCACCGGCGCCACGCGCGTCAAGGCCGTGTCGGCGACGCACGTCAAATCCTTCCTGCGAGACGCAGGCATCGCCTTCAACGAAAGCGACGAGCCGCAGTTGGGGCCCATGCAGGCCCAGGCGCCGCGTGCCGCCACGCTGTCGGTCGGCGTCATCTGCGGCTGAGTCCATACCCGGCCCGCGTCCGTAACATCGCCATGGAGAATCACCGCTATGCATGAAGACAATGTGTCAAAGATGGCCCGTGCGCCGTTCTGGCGCCGCATGTGGGGAGCCGCCGCCGGCGCGCTGGGGCTGGGCCTGGCGCTGTCCCAGCCTGCGCCGGCGCTGGCGCAGGCGGCCGTGCCGCAGCATTGGATCAGCTACGCGCAGCTGGTCAGCAATCAGTTCCAGGCCTGGCTCGCCGATCCCGCCAACGAGGCGGTGGTGCGCCTGCACGAACGCATGCAGCAGCGCGTGCTCGAAAGCAATGGCTCGCCCGCCGCGCCCGTGGTGGTGCGAGTGTGGGTGACGAACCAGGGCCAGGTCGAGCGCGTCGCCTTCGATACGCTGGGCGACGACCAGGCGGACCAGGATCTGCGCGCCGTGCTGACGGCCCAGCCCTTGTCCGAACCGCCGCCGTCCGACATGCGCCAGCCGATGGTGCTGCGCCTGAAGCTGGATTTCGCGACCTGAGGGATGCGAGGCCCATGGCCTCGCCGTGGGATGGAAAACACACGGGCCGCGTCGAGCGGCCCGTGGCGTGGGCGGCGTCTGGAATCAGCGCGCGACGGGGTTGGTGTAGATGGGCGCGGGCCGTTGCGGGAAGGCCGAGTTGCCGAAGTTGCTGCCCATGCGGTTGGACGTGGCGGCGCGGTTGAACAGGCCCAACTGGTTGGACGGCATGCGGGCGACGCCCTCGGACGCCAGCGCGGGGTTCTCGTGCGGCGCGCGGGCGCGGGGCGCCATCTGCTGGCTGAGGCAGTCATAGGACGGCGCCCGGTAGCCGTTGACTTCGACGTCCACGCAGGAAGCCGGCGCGGCGCGTGAATCCGACGGGACGGCAGGCGCTTGCGCCAGCACGGCCGAAGGCAATGCCAAGCCAGCCACCAGCAGCATTGATGCGCGCAGATCGGAAACGGACATGGCGGACTCCTGGGTGATGAGACGGTTCGTGCGCTTGGCTCGATGCGTCCCTGATCCCGGAAGTGTACGTGGCGCCTTCCCGGCCGTGGTGACAAGTCAATGTCATTTCCGTGCGCAACGCCACTGCGCCACCGGCGCCTCGCCCGGGCGTGCATGCGCCGTCCTTCCTGCATCCGCGCACCTCGACCCTCTCTCTCGATCGCTGCACGCATTGGCCGAGGGTTATCCCTGACTCTCCCTCTCGTTCCTTTGTTACGAGTCAGTTTCTTCGTGAAATTTTTATTACATCGCGCACTGGGCGCGTTGGCGGAACGTCTAGTAACAAGCAGACGCTGTTCGACGCTGACCAACCAGGTGCCGACGCTGTCGGGTGCCTGGCAGTGAAGTGTCTGGCCTGGCTGCGAACGGTCGCCAAGCACGGCGAGACGGGTAGAGCAGGACATCAGATTAATTTGAGGACTGAGTGCATCCCTATGCAGGATTTTGATAAAGCAGGTGCATCGGCCCGCGCCAGAGCGACGCTAGCAGCGTGCCTGGTGCTGGGACTGCAGGCCGGCGCCATCGCGCAGGACGCGCAGCAAGGGCAGGCGCAAGCCGGCCAGGCCGAACAGGCAGCCGCCGCGGCGGATACGCGCAAGGTCGACGTGAGCGAGTACATCGTTCGCGGCAACACCGTGCTGGATGCCAAGGCCATCGAGAAAGCGGTCTACCCCTTCCTGGGGCCGGAGCGCACGCTGGCCGACATCCAATCGGCCCGCGACGCGCTGCAGGCCGCCTACCATGAGCTGGGATACCAGTCCGTCTACGTCGACCTGCCCGAACAGCAGGTCACGGGCGGCGTGGTCATCCTTCAAGTGGCCGAAACCAAGATCGGCCGCCTGCGCGTGGTCGGCGCCAAGAACTACTCGCCGCTGGCCATCCGCGACGACGTGCCGGCCCTGAAGGAAGGCGAGGTGCCCGACTTCAACCAGGCGCAGGCGCAACTGACCGAGCTGAACCGCACGGCCAGCCGCCAGGTGCTGCCGGTGGTCCGCGAAGGCAAGATCCCGGGCACCATGGACGTCGACCTCAAGGTCGAGGACAAGAACCCCTGGACCGCCAGCGTCGGCCTGAACAACGACTACAGCGCCGATACCAAGCACCTGCGCTCGACGGCCTCCATCGGCTACGACAACCTGTGGCAACGCGGTCATGCGTTCTCGCTGACGTTCTTCACGGCGCCCCAGGAAACCGACAACGCCAAGGTGTGGTCGGCCTCGTACACGCTGCCGCTGGCCGACCGCTGGAGCCTGCAGTTCTCGGGCTACCACTCGGACAGCAACGTCGCCACCATCGGCGGCACGAACGTGCTGGGCAAGGGCTACTCGTTCGGCGCCACGGCCACCTACACGTTCGACCCGGTCGGCAGCTGGTACAACTCGCTGTCGGTCGGCCTCGACTACAAGAACTTCGACGAGTCGCTGGTCTTCGGCGGCGAGAACGACACCGTGCCGCTGAAGTACGTGCCGTTCACGCTGGGCTACAACGGCTATCGCTACACCGAGGCTTCGCAAAGCTCCATCGGCCTGAGCATCGTCGGCGCCACGCGTTCCTTCTTCGACCTTGGCAGCTCGTCCGAAGAATTCGACTACAAGCGCTATCGCGCCAGCCCCAGCTTCGCGTTGCTCAAGGGCGACTTCACCCACACGCAGAACTTCGCACAAGACTGGCAGGCCTTTGCCCGCGCCGGCTTCCAGTTCTCGTCCGGCGCGCTGGTCTCCAACGAACAATTCGCCGCTGGCGGCGCGACCAGCATTCGCGGCTATCTGGCCGCCGAGCGCACGGCCGACGACGGCCTGTTGGGCTCCATCGAAATGCGCACGCCCTCGCTGGCGCGCTACCTCGGTTCCAACGTAAACGAATGGCGTTTCTACACCTTTGCGGAGTGGGCGTGGCTGCGCCTGCGCGACCCGTTGCCCGAGCAGGAGGATTCCTTCCGCCTGGCCAGCGTCGGTGTCGGTACGCGCATGCAGGTGCTCGACTGGTTGTCGGGCAGCCTGGACTGGGGCTATCCCCTGATCAACGGCGCAAACACCCGCAGTCATGATCCCCGCATCAACTTCAATCTGCGCGCCAGTTTCTAACCCAATTCGGATGACGGTTTTCGGAGTAAGACAATCATGCAACGCCTAATGATGTACCTGCTGGCTCTCGTGGTCAGCGCGCTTCCGGCAGTCGCCAACGCCTGGTGGCAGCCCGATTGGAAATACCGCAAGCAGGTGTCGATCGACACCACGCAGCAAGGTGCCGCCATCAACGAACCCGCTGGCCGCGTGCCGCTGCTGGTTCGCCTGCACACCGGCAACTTCACGTTCGACGGCGTCAACGCCAACGGCTCGGACCTGCGCTTCGTCGCCGCCGACGACCAGACCGTCCTGAACTACCAGATCGAAAGCTTCGACCCCCTGCTGGGCATGGCCGTGGTCTGGGTCGACGTCCCGGAAGTGTCCGGCGCCCAGCGCCAGGACATCTGGATGTACTACGGCAACGAGAAGGCGCCCGCCGCCTCCAACGGCCAGGTCACGTTCGATCCCAACTACACGCTGGTCTATCACTTCAACGGCGCGGTCGAAGCGCCTCCGCGTGATGCCACCGGCTACAACAACAACGCCCAGACCCCGGTCGCCGGCATGGTCGACGGCGTCGTCGGCCGCGCCGCCCAGTTCACGGGCGCCGCGCCGCTGATGCTGCCCGCCAGCCCCTCGCTGGCCATGGCCGCCGGCAGCGCGTTCACGTTCAGCGCCTGGGTCCGTGCCGACCAGCCGTCGGGCGACCAGGCGATCTATGCCCGCCGCGATGCCGGCAACTCGCTGGTGATCGGCGTGTCCAACGGCGTGCCGTTCGTTGAAGTCAACGGCCAGCGCACGCAGCCCGGCCAGCCCCTGACGCCGGCCGCCTGGCAACACCTGGCCGTCACGGCCAATGGCGGCCAGATCACGCTGTACGTCAACGGCCGCGCCAGCGGCACGATGGCTGCCAGCCTGCCGGCCCTGAACACCGCCGCCGCCGTGGGTGGCGACGTGGCCGCCGCGGCCCCGCCGCTGCCGCCCCCGCTGCGGCTGCCCCCGCTGCCGCCGCCCCGGCTGATCCGGCCGCTGCGGCCGCCGCGCCCGTTCCCGCCCCCCGGTACGCCGCCTTCGTCGGCGCCATCGACGAAGTCCGCCTGTCCAAGATCGCCCGCCCGGCCGCGCTCCTCTTCGCCGATGCCACTGCCCAGGGCAGCGAGTCGCGCATGGTGGTCTACGGCGCCGACGAAGAGCAGTCGGGCATGGGCTTCGGCGAACTGGGCTTCCTGCTCAACGCCGTGCCGCTGGACGCCTGGGTCGTTATCGGCGTCCTGGTCCTGATGATGATCCAGTCCTGGGTCATCATGGTCAGCAAGAGCCGCCTGGCCAAGCGCGTCGAAGTCGCCAACTCGGACTTCCGCACCGTGTTCGCCAAGGTCGGCAACCGCCTGGAAATGCTGGCTGACGAAGCCCGCCTGAACGAGCAATTGAAGAACGCCCCGCTGTGGCGCCTGTATTCGGTGGCCGTCAACGAGATCCGTGTCCGCCGTGCGCAGGGTGCCGATACCAACACGGTGTCGGCCGCCACCATCGAAGCCATCCGCGCCTCGATGGACGCCATCCGCACCAAGGAATCGCAGATGCTGGGCAAGCGCCTGTCGGCGCTGTCCAACGCCATCGCCGGCGGCCCGTACATCGGCCTGCTCGGTACGGTGCTGGGCATCATGGTGGTGTTCCTGGGTACGGCCATGGCCGGCGACGTGAACATCAACGCCATCGCCCCGGGTATGGCCGCCGCGCTGCTGGCCACCGCCATGGGCCTGTTCGTCGCCATTCCCGCGCTGTTTGGCTACAACCGCCTGATCACGCGCAACAAGGAAATCAACGCCGACATGCGTGTGTTCGTCGACGAGTTCATCACCCGCCTGGCCGAAGTCCACGGTGAAGGCTCGCGCGCCGAAACCATGCACGCCAACCAGGCCCGCGTGGCCACGGCCTGAGGAGACGCCAGATGGCTTCCGTATCCGCGCAAGACGACGACGACGGCGCACCCGTCGACGGTATCAACATCACGCCTCTGGTGGACGTGCTGATGGTGGTGCTGGTCATGTTCATCCTGACCGCCACCGCCCAGATCGCCGGCATCCAGGTGAACCTGCCCAAGGCGAGTTCGACCGTGTCGTTGTCGCAACCCAAGACCAAAGCCATCTCGGTCAACGAAGCCGGCCAGGTGTTCCTGGACGCCTACCCGGTCACGTTGCCCGAGCTCGAAGACAGGCTGCGCACCGAGAAAGCCCTCAACCCTGACTTCCCGGTCATTGTCCGCGGCGATGCCGTCGTGCAATACCAGAAAGTCATGGAAGTGCTCGATCTGCTGCGTCGCCTCGAACTGCCGCAGGTCGGTCTCGTGACCGGCAAGCCGACTTGAAGTAGAAGGGCTATCCCGCGATGTCGTCGAATAAACCTGAAACCCCCGATAGCCGCGAGGACACTTCCTCGCGCCTGTCGGCGCTGCTGGACGAAGGCCGGCAAGCCAAGCGCTCGCGCTCGGCCGGACGTTTCGTCTGGCCGATCGTAGGCCTGGTGGTGGTGGTCGGGCTGGGCTATTTCATCTGGCGCTGGGCCGGTGACATGGCGGGTGTCCAGCGTGAGGCGCCCAAGGTCGCCGCGATCATCCCGCTGCCGCCACCGCCGCCTCCGCCGCCGCCTCCCGAGAAGCCGCCGGAAGAGCCGCCGCCGCCCGAGGAAGTGGTCGAACCCAAGCCGATCGAAGAGCCCAAGCCCATCGATCAGCCCAAGCCCGACGAGGCGCCGCCCAAGCCCGCCAACGACATGGCCAATGCGATGGAAATGAACACCGACGCGCAGGCCGGCTCGGACGCGTTCAACATCGGCGCCGGCAGCGGCAGCGGCATGGCCGGTTCCGGCGGCGGCGGCGGCTTCGGCAACGCCACCTACGGCCAGTACATGTCGTACATGCTGCAGAAGATCCTGCGCGAGGATGAGCGCACCCGCAATCTGGTGTATCGCGGCGTGGCCGTGAACATCTGGCTGGATACGGCCGGCCAGGTCACCCGCGTCGAAGTGGCTCGCTCCAGTGGCGATGCCGAGATCGACGAGAAGCTGGTCGCAACGCTGCGTGCGGTGGGCCGCGTGGACGAACGTCCGCCTGCTTCCACGCCGATGCCCATCCGAACCTCCATCAGCAGCCGTCGGCCTTCCTGACGCCGCGCTCTTCGATTTCCTTACCGGAGTTTGATCAAAATGAAATTGCAACCCAATCGACTGGCCGGCGCGCTGGCCGTCGCCCTGGCGCTGTCGGCAGGACAGGTTGCGGCCCAGACCGCCGCGCCGTCCCAGAACGCCACCGTCAACCTGATCCGCCTGCTGGTTCAGCAAGGCGTGCTCAAGCAGGACCAGGCCAATGCCCTGATCCAGCAAGCCGAAGCCGAAGCCGTGCAGGCCCGCAAGGCCGCCGCCGCACCGGCTGCCGCCGGCGGCGCCGGCGCCGCCATGGCCCAGCCGGGCGACGTGCGCGTGCCGTACATCCCCGCCACCGTCCGGGACCAGATCCGCGACGAGGTCAAGACCGAAGTCATGGCGCAGGCCAAGGCCGAGAACTGGGCCGCGCCCAACACGTTCCCCGACTGGGCGTCGCGCATCACCGTCGAGGGCGACGTGCGCTTCCGCGACGAGTCGCGCTTCTTCGACAGCGGCAACAGCGACGAACTGATCGACTTCGCCAAGTGGAACCGCAACGGCCCGATTCCCACGTTCCTGGCCGGCCAGCCCTACGGCCTGGACATTCCCTACATGAACTCGCGCCAGGACCGCCGCAACCTGATGCGCATCCGTGCTCGCCTGGGTGTGAAGGCACAACTGTCCGAGCAGTGGATGGCCGGCATCCGCCTGGCTTCCGGCAGCGACAACAGCCCGGTGTCCACCAGCGATACGCTGGGCGGCGGCATGGCCAAGAAGGACATCTGGCTCGACCAGGCCTACCTGAGCTATCGCCCGTACGAGTGGGCCACCATCACGGCCGGCCGCGCGTCCAGCCCGTTCGTGTCGTCCGACATGCTGTACTCCAACGACCTGAACTTCGACGGCATCTCCGCCGCGTTCAAGCGTCCGCTGGGCAACGGCAGCCCCGTCACGCTGTTCGGCTCGCTGGGCGCCTATGCCCTCGAATACTCGAACAACCCGTTCAGCAGCGACACGTTCTCCGAAGGCAAGAGCGAGAACAAGTGGCTGTTCGGCGCGCAGGCCGGCGCCGAGTGGAAGCTCAACGCCCAGAACAAGCTGCGCGGCGCGGTCGCCTACTACACGTTCCAGAACATCGAAGGCCAGCGTTCGGCGCCTTGCGATTCGCTGATGACCGTCTGCAGCACCGACTGGTCGCGTCCCGCCTACATGCAGAAGGGCAACACCCTGTTCCTGCTGCGCGATGTCGTCCAGAGCTCGGCCGACCAGGCCGACTGGAGCGAATACCAGTACGTGGGCCTGGCTTCCAAGTTCAACCTCCTGAACCTGAACCTGCGCTGGGATACCCGCCTGTTCGACAACCTGGCCATGCGCCTGGATGGCGACTACGTCCGCAACCTGGCCTACAGCAAGAACAAGCTGATCAGCCGTGCCGGCGGCGCCGCGAACATCGTCAACTCGCGCGAGAACCTGGACGACATCGAGAGCGGCGGCAATGCCTGGATGTTCCAGGCCACGATCGGCGACGGCATCGACCTGGTTCGCAAGGGCGACTGGATGGCCTTCGCCGGCTACAAGTACATCCAGCCCGACGCGCTGCCCGATGCCTACAACGACTCCACGTTCCACCTGGGCGGCACCAACGCGCGCGGCTACTTCCTGGGCGGCGGCTATGCGTTCGACAAGAACGTCTACGGCTTGCTGCGCTGGACCAGCGCCAAGGAAATCTATGGCCCCCCGCTGGCCATCGACGTCCTGCAGCTCGAAGTCAACGCACGGTTCTGATCATCATGCGCACCCAAACCTCCCAACCCGCGCGCGCCCTGCGTGACGTTGCCAAGACGCCGATGTCCCCGGCGTTGCGGCATGTCGCCTGGACGCTGAAGGCCACCGCCGCGGCGATGGCCGCCATGCTGACGGTCTTTCCGGCCCACGCGCAAAGCATGGAAGAACGCCTGCGCACCCAGTTGCGCAGCGCCACCCAGCAACTGCAGCAGCTGCAAAGCCAGCAAGCGCAACTGAACGCCGCCAAGAGCGCGGCCGAGACCCAGCGCGATGCCGCGCAGAAAGAGGTCGAACAGCTGCGCGCGCAGCTCGGAAAGGTTCAGGGCCAGGCCGAGCAACTGGCAGGCCAGCAGGAAGCCATCCGAGACGCCGCGCGTGCCCAGGCTGCCGCCAGCAACGAGCAGCTCGGCAAGTTCAAGGCCGCCTACGACGAACTGCTGGGCATCGCCCGCGCCAAGGACGCCGAGGGCAAGAAGCTGCAGGTCTCGCTCACCGAGCGTGATTCGCAACTGAAGGTCTGCGAGCAGAAGAACGATCAGATGTATGCCGCCGGCAAAGAGATCCTGGCGGCGTACGAATCGTTCAGCACCGGCGATCTGCTGAAGATCCGGCAGCCGCTGGCGCGCGAAGCCCGCGTGCAGTTCGATGAGAAGGCCCAGGAATACGGCGACAAGCTGTACGACAGCAAGTACGATCCGCGCCTGGTGCCGCAGCAGCAATCCGGAGCCAAGCCCGCGCAGTAATGCGCTGGCCGATATCGTTCCAGCCTTACCCCGGCGGCCGTGCGCCGTCGGGACGTTTTCCACACGTCAATACGAGACTGTCACATGACGGATACCACCCTGATCCAATCCCTGAGCGCAACCAAGCTGCAAGACATCCTGCAAAGCATGGGGTATCGGGTTACCAGCACCGAGCAGAACGGCATGGTGCAACTGCTGAGCGCCACGCAAGGCATCGGCTTCGCCGTGCGCTTCGGCAATCCTTCTCACACCGAAGGCGAATTCGTCGACTACACGCTCAGCTGCGCGCTGCGTGTGCAGGGTGATCTGCCGCAAGGCCTGGTCGAATCGTGGAACATCGGCAAGCGCTTCGCTCGCCTGGCCCAGCAAGGCACCTTCCTGGTCCTGGAAATGGACGTGATCGCCGCCGGCGGCGTCGCCGAGAACCATCTGCGCGCCACCACCGAGCTGTGGGACCGCCTGTTGCAAGAGTTCCTGCTGTTCCTGCGCCAGTACGCCACGCAGGCCGTGCAGGCGGAACAGGCCGTGCAGGCTGAACAGGGCGTGCAGGCCGCCGAGCCAGCTCCGGTTGCCGAGGCCGCCGCTGAAGCCGACAAGGCCGATACCAAGGAATAAGATGTGCCCCCATGCGGCCGGGGTGTTCCCGCCGCATGGCTCTGTTTGAATGGGATGGATGAAATGAAGAAGTCGGATTACGCAGCGCTGCGCATGCGCTGGATGAGCGCATTCGGCCTGGCGCTGGTGCTGAGCGGTTGCGGCGACAAGGGCCAGGCCGAGCAGACCCAGAAGCCCGCCGAGAGCAAGCCCGCCGCGCAAGCGACCAAGCCCGCCGCGACGCCGGCAGCCGCGCCCGTCAGCAATTCGCCCGCCGTCGCCACCCTGGGTGCGTTGTCGGTTTCGCAAAGCGACCTCGAACAACTGCTGCGTTCGCTGTCCCCGGCGCAGCGCCAGCAACTGACGGCCAACCGTGCCGCGCTCGAACAGGTCGTGCGTAGCAGCCTCGCCGAGAAGGCGCTGCTGGCCCAGGCCCGCGCGCAGAACTGGGCCGACAAGCCCGAAGTCCAGCGCGCCATCCAGGCCGCGCAGGAACAGATCGTCTTCCGCTCGTATCTGGACTCGGTCACCGTGCCGCCGGACACCTATCCGTCCGAAGCCGAACTGCAACAGGCCTACGAGCAGAACAAGGCGCGCTTCGTCCAGCCTGCGTCGTACCGCGTCAGCCAGATCTTCCTGGCTGCTCCGTTCAACGACGCCGAGGCCGTGGCTGCCGCCCGCAAGAAAGCTGCCGATCTCATCAAGCGCGCGCGTGCGCCGCAAGCGGATTTCGCCCAGCTTGCCCAAGAGAATTCGCAAGACAAGGAAAGCGCCGCTCGCGGCGGAGACACGGGCTTCATTCCCCTTCAGCAGGTGGTGCCGGAGTTGCGTGGCACGGTCCAGCGTCTGAAGAAGGGTGAAGTCAGCGAAGTGGTGCAGCTGCCCTCGGGTTTGCACATCGTCAAGCTGGTCGACCTGCGCGAAGCGCGCCAGGTCCCGCTGACCGAGGTGCAGGTGCAGCTGCGCGACACCATGCGCGCGCAGCGCCAGCAGGATGCCGCGCGTGCCTATCTGGAGGGACTGCTCAATGCAGGCACGGTCAGTATCGACGGCAAGGCGCTCCAGGGCGCTGTCGACGGCGCCAAGTAAGGCGGGCGTCATTGTCCACTCGCCGTTTCGCAACGTGCGTGACGTGCTCAATGCACGTCTGCGCAAGCTGGTCGGCCACAGCCGCGCCACGCGCAGCGCCACGCTGGGCGTGAAGCTCTTTCCGGTGCTGCGCGAAGCGATTCCGCAGCAACCGCAATGGCGCGAGCTGGTGCCGTCCATCGGCACGCTGAACGATCCCGATGATGCGGCCGCGTTGCGCCCCCACGAGGCCATCGCGCTGTATCGCCTGTTGCGGCTGGTCTGGCTGGCCGAACTGGTGTTCGGCGATGAAGACCTGGCGCACGACTGGTTGTCCACGCCCAAGGCGCAGTTGTACGGCGCCGTGCCGGTCGGCCTGATCGGCTCGGCCCGCCATGCCGGCCACATCGAGCGCTGGTTGCTGAACATCGAAGAAGGGAATGGTCCGTGATGCGGCTGTGGCGCTTGAGCAATAGCGGTCTGCTGGGCGGCGGGTTCTATCCGGGCGGGCGCTGGCTGCCTGCCGGCGCCCCCGTCGTGCTGCTGGACCCATCCCCCCTGGCGGCCATCTGCGCCCGGCTGGCGCTGGTCGAGGCCGAGCATCCCCGCAAGCTTCCCCGCCAGTATCGCTTGCTGGAGGTGAGCGTTCCCGGGCGAGCCGGCACGCAGGTCTGCACGCCGCCGCGCAACTGGCGCACCGATCTGCCGGCCACCCGCGCGCTGGGCCACGCCTGGCTAGAGGCGGGCGCAGACCTTATGTTCAGAGTGCCTACCCTGGCAGGCGGCGAGCAATATCTGCTGAATTGCGGCCATCCCGCGATCGCGGACTGCCAGGTCCGTTCCGTGGCCACCCAGCCGTTCGAGGACCAGCCCGGACTGTTCGGTGGCGGCGTGGCGTGGTCGAGCGAAAGGGATTGGCTCGCCAAGCCCTGAGCGAGGCGATTCCGTCCGGCCCTGCCCAGGTACCGGCGCCGCACGGCGCCATGCTCCTTTCCTGTATGTGTTTTTTGCACGCCATAGGGATAAATCCCGGTGCGTGCAACCTTGCACTGAGTCCGGGAAAAGAGTATTTGTTATGACAACTAGATAAATAATCCGAAGCCCGGAGACAAACCACGGCGCCTTCGGCGTCCTGGAAGCCATTCCAAGCGCAAGCTGTCAGTGCGTGCCCATCAATCGGCAGGAGGAGCTGATGATGATTGCTACGATGTTCGATCGTTCCAGCATGGTGTCTGACGAAGAAAACCGTATCGCCTGGTACGGGTTGCACAACGCGCGCAGGCGGTCGCTAGTGACCTTCGCGCTGCTGGCCCCGCTGACCGGCCTGGTCGGTCCATTGGTGCTGGTGCCTGCCTTGGGTTTCGCGGGGTGGCTGCTGATCGCCGCGGGCGTGCTGTCCTGTGTGGGCTTGCTGTTCTACATGGCTCGCATCGATGCCGACATGAGCGACATGAAGCGGCCAGTGGGCGTGGTTGATCAGGCCCGTGCCAGCAAGCATGCGCGCCATGCATCCCGGCAACCGCACAGCGTGCAATCGCTGTCGGGCGCCCGTGCCCGCCGCGCCGCGCAGCAACTCCAGTTGCAGCCGGTGTTCAGCGGTGCGCGCCGGCGGCCGTACCGCCTGGCGCATTGATCGCCTGGCGCTTGATGCCGCCGCGGGTGATGGCGTCCCGCCCGGGATGGGCGGGATGACTGCTGGAGGCCAGAGAAGGGCGCCTGGCGCTGTGCGGTGACCGGGAGTGGGCCGCGGGTGCTCCCGGCCCTGTCTCGGGCTTGGCAGGCCGTTTGACCTGGCTGGTGGATCACTTCTTTCTGGACTGTCATCGCCCGGCCAGCCTGCGCCGGGGCCTTTCGAGGCTGCGTAGTGAGCGGCTGCAACGTGACCCGGGCCTTGCCCGAATCGTGCATGTGCACGCCCTTGAAAAACATCTGGCCCCTGGGCCGCATTGTCGCGGCCGGGGGCCAGATGTTTTCATGACGTTCTCAATGGCGGGGCGGCAACGTCGCCCGGCCGTTGAGGTGTCGTTAGATCAGGACTGTTGACCCTGCTTGGTGTCGTCAGCGGGTTGATCCGCGGGAGCCTCGGTGGCTGCTGCGGTATCCGCGGAGGCGGCCGGTTCCGCGGCATCGACTTCAGGGGGTTGCGTTGCCAGCGCCTCGGCTTCGGCTTTGGCTGCCTTGGGCGTTGCGTCCGCGGCCTCAGCGGTGTTGCCCGCTGCTTCAGCATGAGCCTGAGGCGCCACGTCAGTGTGTGCCGTTGCTTCGGCACCCTGCGCCTCGGCTTCGGCATCCGTCGTGGCCGGCCGCGCTTCGGCCGACGCGCCTTCCGGCGCATTGGCTGCGGCCTTCTGCGCCGCAGCCGCCTTTTCCTCTTGGGCCTTCTGCTTGCGCTGCTTGCGCGCCAGGAAGCTGGCGTGCGCGGCTTCGGCCGGCGTGACCGTGCCGCTGGGCTCGCCGTTCAGGTCGAGGCGGGCGGCTTCCTTCACCAGGCAGGCCCAGTAACGCTGCGCCGAGCACCACGTGGCCACGGCCTGCTTGATCTCTTCCTCGCTCAGGCTCAGCTTGGCCGAGTGCGCGTACAGATCCTCGATGATGCCCAGCTTCAGCGGCACGCGCGGATCCGGGCGCTTCGGGAAGGCCTTGGGGAAGTGCTTCTGCAGCCGGCCGATGGCCACCAGCAACGGATCGCGCGGCGGCTCTTCCGGGCGTTCGCGGCGCTGCTGTTGCGGACGATTGCCGCCGCGCGCTTCGCCTTGCGGACGCGGACCACGGCCTTCGCCCTGGGGACGAGGCCCACGGCCTTCGCCAGGCTTGCCGGAACGGCCGTCGCCCTGGCGATTGGGGTTGCCACGGTGGGGGCGATCGCCGCCCCCTTTGCCGGCGGGCTTGCCGCCCGGCTGCGCGTCCTGCGCCTTGGCACCTTGCCTGTCGCCCGGCTTGCCGCCGCCCTTGTTGGGGCGCGGCTCTTGCTTACCCTGCTGCTGCCGTTCATCGGCCGCTTGCTTGGCCAGCATGTCGCGCAGCGCGGCGAGTTGTTCGAATCCCATGTTATTGCGTATAGCCTGCGTGGTCGGTTTAGCCCGCCATTGTATTCAACATTGCGAAGTGCTGGCGGCAGTGTCGTTTGGGGGCGTCGAAGTGTAAGTTTTGATGGGCTGTCGGCAGCCCTGCGCCAAGCAGCCGCAGACATAAGGCGGTCTTCGGGGCGCAAGGGGGAGCATCGATGCCCGTGCTGCAATTGGTGTGCCCAAGGCCGGGCGCCAAGCCGCATTTCGCTGTTCGAAGAGGTGAGTGGCGGGCTGGGGTACAATCCGTGTCCGTTGCCGATGGGGTTGTTCATCGGCAATCCGTCGGGGCGTAGCGCAGCCTGGTAGCGCATCTGCTTTGGGAGCAGAGGGTCGCGAGTTCGAATCCCGCCGCCCCGACCATATGAATCAAAGGGTTAGCTGATTTCTTCGGCTAGCCCTTTTGTGCTTTTTAGGGCCAATGGGGCAACCGGCGCGTGGTTGCTGGCGTTCCAGGGCGAACGGCTGCGGACGAATCGTTGACCTGGGTCGGGGAACAGATATCCGCCGGAAAGCGGTGTGGTCGCTGGTCATGAACTGGCAGTCTGGGCGGTGAATGCCGACCTCGCGATCCATCTGACGGACGCCATGGTCGTTCTCCGGCCGGGCCTGGCTTGCCGTATCCGATAGCCTTGCCGCTTGGCAGTGGTTTGAACGCAACTTGCTGCATCGTTCTCTGTTCGACCTTCGACGGTCGATTTACGTGGCTGAGGTTGCTGGGGCGGCGCGCTCAAGTAGGCAAAACTGCCAAGATGCGAGGCCACGTTTTTGCCAGTGCGGCGATCCAGCTGCATGGCTGGCGTCGTGCAATGTGCTGCTCCGGTTTTTAGCGCGCCCCGCGATTGCGGGACGGCCGTGAGTGAGCTTGCGATCTGGAGCAGCAAGCGATTTCCCGCTGAGCGCAGATAACGTCTTCAAACTGTTTTGTCGAACATTCCGCATTCCAGGAGCGCCTGTTGTCGTCTGCCGCCTTCATTGTCCAGGTGTCATGTCCGTCGCAAATAAAATCTCATGGTTTCTTTTGGATGCCTGAATTCAATCCATCTATAGGCTTGTTTTAAGGAAGTGCCAATAAAATTCTCGAGCCCATAAATCGATTGATTATCGTCCGGGAGTGGGCGGGTGTAGGGTCCGCGTCTCATGATCCCTGGCGAATTCGAGTGGAAACATGCCTGATAACGAGAAAACGCCAGCCCGATACAGCTACGCATCTCAGGTTTCCGAAGCCGTGAGTATTCCTTTTCCGGTCGCTGCCAACATGGGCTGGGACGGATACTGCCGATACCTCTATGACAAGGCAAACGCCGTCATTCAGAGGCAAGCGAACGATCTTCTGAGACGCGGAAACGTTACCTATGAGGAGTCTCGCCAATTGGTCGAGGTGCAGCGCAATGCTCTGGTCCTGGAGATGCGCAAACCCTTGAGTCCATTCGGCAAGCTTTACTCCGAAGCTCTCAAGCCTGCTTCTGCGCTACCCGCCATGGAGAGTCTGCTCCAGAGGAAGGGAACCATCGAAGCGGTCTTGTTGAGTGTCGGCAAGACGCGAGCAGTAACGAACCGGATTGCCTTCATTGGCCGAACGGCAGGACCGGCGGGAGTGGTCCTGGAAGTGATCGCTGTCGGCGTGGTCATTGAAAAGGCTCCGCCGAGTGAAAGGGCGCGTGTGGCCACCGAAGAGATCAGCGGCGCAGTGGGGGGCTTGGCGGGAGGAACAGGTGGCATGTGGGCTGGTGCGGCGGCTGGCGCGGCGTGGGCCGGCACGTGGGCTGCTCCAACACTGGTGATTCCTGTCATTGGAGAAATCACTGAAGGTGGTGCCATCGTGCTTGGCGGCATCATTGGCGGATTGTTCGCGGGCTGGATCAGCCATGACGCGAGCAAAGTGGCGGCAGCCGAGGTGTGGCGGCTGGCCTCCATAAAATGGAATTAGCAAGCAACAGGAGTGGCGGATCAGATGGTCGTGAACAGGATTAATGCGTGGCTTGTCAGCCGGCTGCCTTCGCGCAGATCGTCTGTCGATATCGTTGTCGACGACTCCGGCTTGCAGGTGTGCGGCAGGCAAGGGAAACAGCACATCGATTGGCAAGACATTGCTGAAATCGTTGCGACGCGCACTGAACAGATGGTCGGCAGCATGCTCGTACTGGTCATTGCACTGAAAGACGGCCGCACTTTGACGGTGGCGGAGGATGCGCCAGCGTGGGCCGACCTTACGGCGCGGCTGCCGGACTATCTTGTGGGCGCAAAACCTTATCAAGAATGGGCACTGCATGGCGCTGTTTCCGACGAGCCTCGTATAGTGGTCTATCGGAGCTGATGGCAGGTCACGCGGGCTAGGTGGTACGCCACGTATTCTTGGCCATAGCAGTCACGAATTGCCGCGCTCAGTGGAGCACTTGCGATGGATGATGGCTACTCTATTGGTGATTAGGGGTGGCGCGCCATGCATGCTCGTCTATTTGAAGATCGAGTCGAACAGCGCAGCGGGCAAGCTGCTCTTCCTTGTATTTGCGGCCCTAACGAAGAGAGTCGTCGAGGTGAAATTTACTGCCGTCGGTGCAAAGGTCGTTCACAAACCGTTAGTTCTAGTAAGATGATTAGAGAAGTCCGCATCTAGGGGGAGTGCCTTGCGGACTAGGGGCAGGCGATGGTTTAGTGGAAACGGAGGGGACTTTGTCAGACGCCGGGAAGATCAGCATAAGGCAGACGCTCGACTTGCTGGATGGCGCCTTCGCTGGCGTTAGCAAGGGCATTTGTCAGGGCGAATACGCTTTCTGGCTCGGATCAGGGATTTCGCGCGAGCGCGTAGTTGATCTGAACGGAGTGCTCGCCAAGCTCCTTGACTTCCTGCGCGTGAGATTCACCGCCGCCGCCGACTGCCCGTACAAGAGCGCGTTCGATACGATCATCGACATGGCCAAGCTGTCCGATGACGAGCGAAAGGAGATCGACCTCGCCAAGCCGGTCAAGGACTGGCCCTGTGCCAAGCTGCTGCTGGCGCGGCTATGGAATCAGTATTCCAAGGTGCTGGCGGTGGAGATACCGAAGCAGAGTTCCGACTATCTTCTGTGGGTCGGTCTCGACTTTCCGCATACCTTCGCAAGCCAGGATCCAGACGCCGAGCACCTTGCGATCGGCATCCTCGCGCTGGAGGGGGCGGTGACCAAGCTCGCTACTGCCAATTGGGATGGTTTGCTTGAGGCAGCGATGAAGGAGCTCGGCTATCCCGACAATGTCTATCGGGTGACGGTGACCGGCGACGATCTGCGTGGGCCGGCGGCGGCGGCAATCCTCTACAAATTCCACGGTTGCGCGCTTCGCGCGATCGAGACAGAAGCCGTCTACCGGCAACTGCTGGTCGCACGCTCGGCGCAGATCACCGGTTGGATGAGCAGCGATACGTTCAAGATTGTGCGTGATCAGCTCGAAGCGATGATCCAAACCTCGCGCACGATAATGATGGGGCTCTCGGCGCAGGATGAGAATATCAAGCACCTGTTCGGCAAGGTGAACGCGCACAAGGGTTGGAAGTGGGCCGACAAACCGACCCCAATTGTCTTCTCCGCGAACGAGTTGGGCGACGATCAAAAGAGCCTGCTCACGGTCGCCTATGGCGACGACTACGAGCCTAACCGTGACGTGATCTGTGAACAGGCGCGGCTCCAGGCCTACGCTAAGCCGCTGCTTCTGGCGCTCCTGCTGCAGGTGCTGGCGGGAAAGCTGGACGTGCTCGCCAGCGACGCCAACGCGCCCGGCCTAAATGATGCCGCGCGCGCGGCAATCTCGGAGGGCATCATGCATCTGCGCGATCGTGCCGCGGGGGCCGATAACGGCGACCGGGCCGCGTTCGTGCGTTTGCTCGCGGCCGCGCTCGCGCGCGCGCGACATCAGTTGCAGAACGGGACGAGTGGACCGGGTGTGCAGCAATATTTCCCGATCGACCACCGACCCGCGCACATGATGCAGGGCAATGTCGCACTGGCCTCCACTGGGCAGCGCGAGGCGGCTGTCGCGCTCGGCCTGATCGGGCTGGAGCATAAGGATTCGACGTGGACGTCGGCGCTCGATGATCCGGCCGATCCGCGATCGGGTGCGCTGCGGGTGACGTCGGCGAGCAGTGCGGCGCGGGTGTTCCTTGCGGCAAATGATGACAATATCACCAGCTTGATGGAGGCAGGCGCGTTCGACGAGGACGATGACGATGTCGTTGTGATTTGTTCGCGCAAAGTCGGTGGGCGCCAACAGCGTAGTCCGCGCACATCGCTGCGCGACGGGTCGCTTGGTGCGCGCTATGTGTCGTTCGGACCGATGCTCGCCAGCGCGACCAGCCTGGATGGTCTGCGCGACGACTTCAGGAACGAGGTCTCGATATGACGACCACTAGCGAGCGCGTGGTGGAGATCCTTGTCCAGCAGGGCAAGTATCGCGAGCTGGCTCAGCCGATGAAGATCGGCTCGCTGTCGTTCGAGTTCGATCGTGCGCTCGTCGCGAGCGACCGGGCTAACGATCTGGTGATCGTGATCGAGCTGAAGAGCGGGACATCGGACGAAGCGTTGATCCGGAAGGTACTGGCGCTGACGCGCGCGCTCGATGTGCTGAAGTCGAAACGTTCAGTGACTGCGGTGCTGACTTCCGGCCAGGCGTTGCCCGAGACAGTGCAGTCGATCAGCCGAGTGTGCCGGGTGCTTCCGATCGGGACTCCGGCCGGACCGAAGGCGGCGGATGCGGTGCGCGACTGGCTGTCCGTGCTACTGCCGATCAGCCAGCCAGCGTCGGTCGAGACATTGGTCGACTGGACGGGCGATCTGCGCCGCGAAATTCCGGAGAAGGCGGCCGGACCGCTTGCGGATCTGTTGGTCGAGGCGGCTCCACTAGGCAAGCAAGCGGTAGAGGACGTACTGGTCGATGCGATCAAGGTCGCGGTGGAACCGGCTTTGGCCGAAGGCGAGGACGACGCATGAGCACCGAACGACTGAAAACGCTCGTAATCCGGAACTTTCGCAGCCTGCGCGGCGAGGTCGTGGTGCCGCTCGATGCCCAGGTCGTGCTGGTTCACGGCACCAACGGCATGGGCAAGACCAGCGTGCTGTCGGCGCTTGAACTCGCGTTGACGGGCAAGATCGCGCACCTCGCCGCCGATGGCGATGGCTATCGGTCCTACCTCACGACGCTGGAAACCGGCGGCGGATCGATCGAGCTGACGACCACCGGGCCGCTTCGCGAGGGCGCCCGGACCAAGGGCACGCTTGATTTCTCCGACACGACGTTCAAACCGACGCCTTTGCTCGACGCTGCGGAAGCTCGCTTCTTCGCCGAGCGCTGCTACCTGCCGCAGGCGACGCTTGGGAAGTTGCTCGAACTCTATGACGATCGGGGAACTGGTTCGACCTCTCCGCTCACCCAGTTCGTGAAGGAGCTGCTCGGCCTCGACCCGCTCGATGCTCTGGTTGATGGCTTGTTTCCTGCCTTCAATGTCACTCGGATTCGTAACCTCGTTCCCGCTTATCGTCGGCTGGAGAGTCTGCGCACGTCGCTCGTGCAGGAGCGCGATCGCATCAGCCAATCCATCCGGACCACCGAACAGTCGCGCGACACGCGCGCTTCAGCTCTCACCGTTACCCTCGCCGGGCTTGCGATGCCCAACCCAATCACGGTCGACCCGGCGACGGACATCGAGGCATTGCGAACGCAACTGGAGTCGGAGCGGAGCGAGGAGCGCGCGCTGGCCGATCTTGGCGGCGCGCGTTCCCACATCACCGGGCTGCGCGAACGCTGGCGTTCGCTGCCGACGGCCGACGCAGACCACGATCGTGCCGCGAGCGAACGCGTGGAGGCGATCGCGGCCGAGGCGTTGCGTATGTGGCGAACTGGCGTCGGCAAAGAATTGGGCGAGCTGATCGCGACACTCCGTATCCAGTTTTCTGACATCCCTGAAATGGACGATGGGCCGGAGGAAGCGCGGGCATTTGCCTCGCGTCGGGCCGAGGCGGAAAGTGCGCGCGCGGACAGCTTGGTAAAGACGAGCAACGCGGCGGCCGAGAAAGTGAAAGCGCTTAACACGACCGTGCAGCGCGCCACCGCGCGGATCGGCGAACTGAATGACGCGCTCGCGAGTGGCGCAAAGGACGCGCGTTCGCTCGCAAGTGCGCTCGCCGGTGTAGCACCGCATGTCGAAGGCGACATCTGTCCAGTGTGCAACCGCAATTTCGCCGAGCAGGATGCAGGTTCGCTGTCCGCGCATATCGCTGCCAAGATCGCGTCGCTGACGAGCGAGGCGGGGCGACTCCAAGCCTTGTCGACCGAACGGGCCGAGGAAAGCACGCGGCTCGCCGCTGCGCAGCGAGATCTGCTGAGTGCGACCAGCGGGCAGCTCGGCGCCGAGGAGCAGGCCGATCTGACGGTGCGCGCATTGCAAATGGCGGACGCCGCACAACGGCTCAAGCAGATGGTGCCCATTGCCGAGCAAGGCCGGCGGTTGACTACGGAAGCGCGCAATGCTCGCGATGCTGTTGCGGCGGCACGTCGACTGAACGAGATGTCGAGGTCGCTGGTGCCGGAGATCGAGCAGATCGTGCAGAGCGTGACCGGCACTCCGGCGAGTAATTTCGAAACAATCGATGAAGCGTTGGCCGGGGCCGAACGCCTGGTAAACGAGCGCAATCGCGCTGCGGAGGCGGTCCTGGCCGCACGCGTCCGCGCGCTGTCCGAACTCGACCTCTACGCCAAGGACCGCGCGCAGATCGAGGTGCTCAAGGGCGAGCTAGAGGCTACCAAGAAGCGCCTCGCCGCGGTCGAGCGCGCGGCGGTCGAAGTCGATACGGATCGCGAGTACGCTAAGAAGGTATCGGGTGCAGCGGGCCGGGTGCGTGCCGGGATCGTCAAGAAGGTGTTCAACACGTCGCTCAACAAGGTATGGCGCGACCTGTTCGTGCGGCTCGCACCGTCCGAGCAGTTTGTCCCCCAGTTCCAGCTTCCGACAGAGGATGATGGTAAGGTCGAGGCCGTCTTGGAAACGCTGCACCGATCCGGCAAGACATCGGGTACTCCCGGTGCGATGCTAAGCCAGGGCAACCTCAACACGGCTGCGTTGACACTGTTTCTGGCTCTGCATCTCTCCGTGCCGTCACGCTTTCCGTGGCTGGTACTCGACGACCCTATTCAATCAATGGACGACGTCCACATCGCGCAGTTCGCCGCTCTGCTGCGTACGCTGGCCAAGGGTATGGGCCGCCAGCTCATCGTCGCCGTGCACGAGCGCGCACTGTTCGACTACTTGAGCTTGGAACTGAGTCCTTCATTCCCCGGCGACAGCCTTATTGCGGTCGAGATTACTAGGAATTTTGACGGCAACGTTGTCGCGACGCCTGCGTCGTTTGCCTATCACGAAGACCACCTAGTTGCTGCATAGAAAGGGCAAAGCTGGCGGGCGAAAAGTTGGGGCGAATGGACAGGACGTGAGGCGGCCACCTTCAGCGTAAGCTGGCGTCCCACTTTCGGCATGGGAATGGCAGGTAAGCCCCGGATCCAGCCATACTTTTAACGTCCGTTTGTAGTCGAGGCGGATCGTTATTGTGAGGAGAAAGCGAGCGCCCACGGGGTCATAGCTAAAAGTATGGTACCAATCATGGCATTGCTGTGTGATCCATTTGTAATCTTATGATAAATATAGATTTTTTATGATTATCAACAATTGAGTGAGGATGATACAGCTCGTTGGCGCAAGTCCGATCCCTGCGCAGTCACCGAGGAGATACGCCGCGATCTGGAGAAGCAGAACATCAAGCTGGACATCGCGTTCATCCGCAAGGTCACAAAGGACGCCGCGGACCTGCAGGCGCGACTGATCGAGCTAAAGAAGAGCCAGCCGAAGCAGCAGGAAGCCTTCAAGGAGCGCAGGCGTCTGATCCAGGAACGCGCCACCCTCCGCGCCAAGATCTTCAATGCTCGTCAGGCCTTCGCGACGACGATGAGCGGAAA
Source organism: Bordetella ansorpii (assembly GCF_900078705.1). GTDB lineage: Bacteria > Pseudomonadota > Gammaproteobacteria > Burkholderiales > Burkholderiaceae_B > Bordetella > Bordetella ansorpii_A. The sequence goes on along the minus strand of NZ_FKIF01000001.1, from coordinate 382,765 downwards.
TCTGGCCGCGGCGGTGGTCGATTACCGGGTCAAATTCCAGTTCTACGAAGGCTTGCTTTCTCCCGAGATGGAAGATCTGATCAAGACCACGATGAACTGGCGCACTTCTCAGGTTCCACGCGCAGGGCTCATTGCCGCCAGGATTTCGCCGGCTCAACTCCTTGTCGCCGTCAACGCGAAGAATACATCGGTACTTGAATAGTTGAATGATGCCGATGGCAACCGTGTGTTCTCGAAGGCCGATGCTGGCGACATCATTGCGAAGCTGTCGGAGTGGCAGGCGAAGTGTGCATTGGAGCGCATCGCATTCGAAGACCGACCTGAAATCAAAGTGACGCAGGTCGCCGAGAATGCCGACGGTACGAAAGGCTATCGGGTCCGCGACTTCGCCAAGCTTTCGCTCGGCCAGCAGCAGGCAATCCTTTTGACGGTGCTGCTGTTCTCCAAGAGCCGTGTGCCCTTGATTATCGATCAGCCGGAGGACAACCTCGATGGCGAATTCATCTACAAAACGGTTGTGCGATCGCTGCGTAGCATAAAGGAACACCGGCAGGTTATTATCGTCACGCACAATGCCAACATCGCTGTCCTTGGGGACGCTGAGCTAATTAGTCGGTCCTGAACAATCAGGTTTCCGGTTGTCCCAAGCAGTGTGATCCGGTGGTTATCGGACCGCAGTCACTGCTCTGCCGGTAAAACCTTGTGCCCACATCGCCAGGAGCAGGGCGTAAAAAAGCCGCAGCCGGCGCAGCAGCAGGCGAATGTTGTGGCCCGCGCCACACAGCACCGCGTGGATCGCATCGCCCAATGCGCCCTTGAGCCAGTTTCGCCCGAGCTTGCCATCAGCCTTCATGTGTCCGATCGTCGGTTCGATGGCGCTGCGGCGCTTGATCATCGCTTTCAGGCCTCGCGTCAGCCCGCGCCGCTGCCCGGATCGCAGGATACGCACACCTGGCACCTGCACGCCCCGGTAGCCGCGATCCACGACCGCTGTGCTGATCGGGCTCTCGGCAATGATCCCCGCCTGCTCCAGCGCCTCGACCAGCGTGTGCCCGTCGTACGGATTGCCCGGCATCGAACGCGCGCCCACCACGAACCCTTCCTTGAGCGTGGTAGTGATCGACACCTTCACCCCGAACTCGTAAGGTGTTCTGGCCTTGCCCTTGCTGATGCACTCGACCTCGGGCGCGTGCAGCGCGTACAGCTTGTTCTTGTCCTTGGTGCGCTGATCCAGGATGCGCCGGGTGCGCGCCATCAAATCCTGCAGCGAGGCACGCGCGCCTTCTTGCACCCGATCCCTCTGCCGGTCGATGTCACGCCAGACCCGGCCTACGCGCGACCGCAACGTGCGCAGCGACTTGTTCATCCGCTTGAACTGCCGCGCATGCGCGTAACGTCCAATCTGCGCGGCCAGCCTCGGCGCCTCGCGGTTGTAGTTCTGCCGCAACTTCAGCCCGTGCTCGGCTGCGCTCGAGCAGCCGCGAGTCGGTCGGGTGGGCCACTGCCTTGGGCGCCACCGTCGTGTCCACGATCACCGTCTTGAAGCTGGCCGCGCGCAACAGCCCGCCGCCCTTGGCCGCGGCCACCGTGGCGGCCAGCAGCTCTTCCACTCCCGCCTCGCCCAGCCGACGGCGCCAACGCGTCAGGCTCGACGGATCGATCGGCGGATCGGTCTGCAAATAGGTCTCGCCCGTGAATACCTGCCAGTACGGGTTCTCCACCCAGCCCCACACCACGGCCTCGTCCGACAGATCGAACGCGTGTTGCAGGTACAGCAGCCCGGCGATCAGCCGCGGCGAGGTGGCTGGACGACCGCGGCCCGAGGGGAATCCCGACGCACACACAGACTCGATGCGCTGCCAGTCCATCAGATCGGCCAGTTGCACGATCGGATGCTTCAGGTTGATCTGTTCGCGCAACGGATGCCCGAACAACTCTCCGGACTGAGGCACCTCTGGCTTCGGGCCCATCTGAACCTCGGATAAATTTGCAAGAAAACGGGCTTCTATTATCTCCAATCCTGCAAATACACACCACCTCGGCACCGCACGAAACCGCATGAAATAAGGCTCAGAGCGATTGTTCAGGGCCGACTAATTATTCCGTTGCGCGGCGCTAGCGAAGTATCGGTGATCAGGGATCGTGGGTCGATCGACACCACCGATACCAAAGACATCGTTTGCACGATTCTCGAAGGTAGTCAGAAGGCTTTCAAACGTCGGCAAGAGGTCTATGGGTACTGACATTGCATCGGGATCCTGTTTGTCATCAACTGAATTGGGAAGTTTGAATGCGTAGTTGCGACAGCGACTTGCGGAAGCGATTCAAACGCATACTTTCTGGCCCTCGCGCGCCGTGGCCTTGAGCAAGTTCATCAGCTGGCTGCTCGCGGGGAAGTGTGATGTCGGCCAGTGACCGTTGTCGCCCTAAGCTGACAGTCGGGTGGCCACTAGCCATTTTTCCACTTGTTCCTGAGGCTCTTTATTAAGGAGCTTGGTTTGGCTTTTTTATCTTCAGGAGTTATTAAGCAAACACATCCGCGCGGTAGTCCAAATATTTTTTCGATTTCCCCTTGGATCGTCTTTATGGATGCATCCGCCCGGGCAACCCTGAATCTAGTGCCAATGGTTTTGTTTCCCTCTAATAAGCTCCCTTCTCCGTAATCTGCACTTATTTCCAGCAGCCACCTGAAAGGTCGTCTGCATAATGTTTTTTCCGGTTTGCTTATCCGATCAATTTTTACTTTATAGCCATCAAACTCAAGGTCATAAGCAATTCGGGATTCAACTCGCCCCACATTGATCGAGTTCCAGCTTCTCCACTCAGTCGATTTTGTTGAGATATCTATATAACAGGTTAGTGGTTTTTCTTCTTGATAATTAAGCATTAATGCATCGGAAAGATCCAGCCTGCTTCGCTTTGATTCTGCAATAACTTTATCTTCAAAATCAAGGCAGATTATTTTTGAGTGTGGTGGCCATTGAATCATTATTCAGTTCCGATTTATTTTGACGTATTTAGCAAGTCTACCAATTCGTGTTGTTCCGATAGTTGGGCTCAAGCGAGTAGTCGCTCGTGGCCGATTATAGCTAAAATTTTGGGGCTGAAACCGACCCTGCTCGGTCATCCGCTGGTTGCGCCGACCGACGGCCGCAACCGGATCTGGAGCGATCGATCAAAGTTGGACGGAATGCCTCCCGCAGTTTGCGCGAAGGACATGTTGCGATTCGCGCTCGAGTTGTTCTGCGAAGCTTGAGCGCGCCGGATCCGCTGACAGACGATTTATCATTACCAATCAAGATTAAAAAAGGATCGGCACGCATGACACGCGCCATGGTTACTCCAGAAGTGTTCGCGGCGGCGTATGAGGCTGCGAGGCAGGTACTTGAAAAAAAGGCAAGACTGATCGAAGCGCAAAAGACCCTCGCTGCAGAATACGGCATTGCGGAACGGACGGCGAGCGGATATATCGGCTGTTTTCTCGCCCTGCGCCGAGGCAAGACATTCAAAACCATTGTTAGCGCAGACGGGCTTCGATTCATGCTTGGCCGCATTGCTGAAGGTGGCCCGGGCGACCTAATGATCGCGCTGCAATCAGTCCTTAGTCACATCACGTATCTGCATGGGATCACCGGCAACGAACCGGGACTGCGCCGCGTTTATGCGGAATTCGTCGGCAGGCTTCGCGAAATGGCGATGTTCGATGAAGTTTCCCTCTCGCTTGACGATCAGGTGACAAAGGCGTTGGCAGATGCGCCCGAATCGCGCGCGCAGCGACTCCAGCAAGCCCGGGCGATGCCGGAACAGCAAATCGTGCTGGCGCGGGTTTTCAAGCGCAATCCCGATGTAATTGCGGAAGCTCTTTTTCTTGCGAACGGTGTGTGTCAAGGCTGCGATCAGGTCGCGCCATTTCTCCGGGCGGACGGCCGCCCGTATCTCGAAGTGCATCATCGTCAACCGCTTGGAGAAGGCGGTGCAGACACGATTGACAACGCCATAGCGCTATGTCCAAATTGTCATAGGGAACGGCACTACGGCGCAAACTATCGCGAGACGCAGTGGTAGTTGCAAGCGGAAAGAAAAAGAATGCTGACGACAGCGTGCCTTGGCTGGGGCTCACTCGTTTGGGATGCGCGACAATCTCCTTTCGAGTAAAGGGAGATTGAGTGCTCCCCACGGAGGGGCGTTCTCAACCGCAGCAGTCACTCGAACGGCTACTCGCGAGCGAATGTTTTTGGGTTACGGTAATCGGTTACGGCCCATGAGAGGCCACAGCGCTCCAAATATCTTGATGGGCGTTCACTGTGCGTCGAATCACCGCTCGGCGTCCAAGTCTCCAAACCTTTAGCGGCGTCCAGTTGCTGTTTCGACCCTCGGCCAGAACCAAGGAATCGTCATAGCGCCTGTTCTTCAGGGCGATGCGATCCTTGAGGACACTTGCCGATCTCCTGCCTGCTTGGAGCCGACCGACGGCGACAGATGCGAGATCCGCTCAGTCTCCTCGCCAGCGAGCCTGCTGGGCCCGGGGCCGGGGCCGGGAACTCATTGCGTGCCGCTGTTACTCATTCGGATCGGTCGTCCGACGCGATGAGGCGCGGCCGGCGTTTTTTCACGGAGAGGGGCAAATGAACACCGCAGAAGCACGCGATACCGTCAACCGATGCCTGGCCGCCGTCTGGGGCGAAGGCAACGCGCTGGACAGCGCGGGTACGTTCGAGATCACCAGCGAAGAGGGCGTCAACATCCTGATGGAGGTGGCGCAGGACGAAGCGCAACTGCGTCTGTATGCCCCCATCTTCGCCACGCCCGACGCACTTTCCTACCGCGTCCTCCACGAGGCGCTCGCCTTGAATCTGTTCCAGGTGCCGCTGGCCGGCGCCTGCCTGGCCATCGATGGCCGCACGGGCGCGCTGGTGCTCAACGAGATCGTGGCGCTGGACGGCTTGCAGAGCGAGGGTTTCGAAGCGGCCATTCGCAAATTCATCGGAACGTCCGTGCAGGCGCAGGGCTACCTGCTGGCGGCAAAGCAGGAGGTCGAGCCGCTGCCCGAGAACGAGCCCGGGGCCGGCGTGCTGCCGGCCAACCTGGCCTGAGGAGTCCGCGATGCAGACCGTCACGCATACCTTCACGACGTCGGCCCTGAATCAAACGCTGCGCCGCTCCTCCACCGTCTTGCCGACCCTCACTCGCAATCTGGCGGGCCTGGAACGCAGCGGGGTGCGAAGCCTGCACACCGACGCGTCCCCGGCCAAGAGCCTGAAGACGAGCGCAACGCCCAACTCTTCGCCGGATGGCAATTTCCTGACGCGGGTTCGCAACCAGGTAGCCCAGTTGATCTCCGCGAGCCAGCAGGCGTACAAGGATTCAGGCATCAAGTACACCCCGGTAAAAATCGAGGAAAAGCGTTTCTTCGATGTCGACAAGACCGGCCCCCTGCCGACGACCGTCAAAGACCGCAGCTATGGCACTTTCGTCAAGGAGAAAGCCTGGAAAGAAGAGGGCGACGAGGTCAAGCTCAAGGCCGAATTGAAGTTGGCTCAGCTCACGACCTCGACGGGATACACCGCTTCGGCCGAAGGCTATCTGGGCAAGGGCACGCTGCAAGGCGAGGCGGGGCTGAGCCACCGGCACCAGACTGCCCAGACCCGTGTCAACGTCACGGGGGGCATGGCGGTGGGCTATCTCTTCATCAGCATGAAGGACCAGGCGGGGTATCTGGGGGGCGAAGCGATAGCCGGCGTGAAAGGGGAGGAATTCGAGCCCCCCAGCCTGAAGAACGTGCGCATGGAACTGTTCAAGCCGATTCTGTCGATGCAGGTCGAGCGGCGCGATCTGCAGAATGGCACGCTCGTCATGGCGAAGTTGAACCTCGCCAACGTTCTGAAGGAACTCGGCCGGCTCGAAAACGAGGGAGGCCTGCCCCGCCTGGACAAGATGTTCTCGGGCGAGCGCAAGGTGTTCGACGAGAAACTGTCCAAGCTGTACCGCGACGTGGGCGATGCCTTCGAGGCCGAATATCGTGCGCTCGAAGATAGCGAGGTGTCGCTGCGCATCGACGAGGCGGTCGAAGACAGTCTCGGCAATTGGCGCAGCGACGGCGAAGGCTGGAGCCAGCACGCGCTGGACCTGCTCAAGCGCGACCTTCTGGTCTCCAATGTGATGGCCAACGTCCTGGGCCTGAATAAGGAACAGGCGGACGCGTTGCCCGTGTTCAAGCTCGGCGAGCGGTTGTACAACGAGCGGATCGCCTCGCAACTGTAGCCGCCCCCGCCGGCAGGGCCGTGCCACAGCGGCACGGCCCCGTTCCGGGTTTCCTGGGCCTTACTGCCAAGGCACCCCATAGTGCTCATGCACCCGGCGGCCGTACTCGTCGGTAAATTCGGGAGCCTGCTCGTGCTCATAGTGCGGCGCCTTCTCCAGCGTCGACTTGTCCAGCGGCACGACGTAGCCGTCCAGGCCGGTGTCGTACTTCAGCACGTTCCAGGGCAGGGGATACCGGTCGGTGCCGATGCCCAGGAAGCCGCCGAATTCCAGGACGGCGTACCGTACGTGGCCCGAGTGCTTGTCGATCTGCACATTGTCGATGGAGCCGAGCTTCTCGCCCTGCTGGTTGTAGACCTTCGTGCCTTCGACGCGCTTGGACGAAATGGTGCTCGACGCACTGGTGCCCGTGGTGGGGGTCGTCATCGCATTCATGTGGTGTCCTCCTAAGAACGGTTTCGCGTGATCGCGGCGGTTGCTGCGACGCAAGCCTCTTCAGCAAGCACCGTGCCGGGGGCCGGGCCCGGCGAACGCCTGCCCGGCGCGATAACGGTCCGCAGCCGTGGGCGGCGCAAACGCAAAAAGCCCAGGGCGCGACCGCCCTGGGCTGATCGGAGGCAGGACGGCAGCGCCTAGAAGATCAGTTTCAGGATTCCCGTCACGGTCAGCAGGCCGACGATGAAGATGATCGCAATGATCCAAAGCAGTATTTTCATGATTCTTCCTTTTATGGCTTCAGGTTTGCCGTAGGGCTGCGGCCGGGGGCCGCGGAAGGGGAAGGCGTACGCCGTCGACCGGCCAAGCAAGTGCCGTGCCCGGTCGCCGCGAATTGCCCGGCCTGCCGCGGCGCGTGGAATGGCCGACAGCCGCCGCGCCGTCCCGGGAACGGGCGGCCAGCAACGACCCTGCAGAGGGGCAGGCGATGAAAGGGGCGCCCGCGGGGGCGGCGCTGCAGGCGCGATCAGCGCGAAGGCAGGGAGGGCGGCATCATGGCGCCGATGTCCCGCCGTCCCGTTGCTGCATCGTCCAGGTCCGTCGCATCCGGCCGGCGCGGCGCCGACGCCAGCAGCTTGCTGTGGATGCGGGCGCGATGCTTGGCGGCCTTGAGCCGCGCCGTCACCCGTTCGATGACGCGGAACCGGCATCGCAGGCGGTATTCCAGGTCGAAATGGCGACCGCCCAGGCCATCGATGAAGGCCAGCCGGGTGCCGCCCTGTTCCGTGGCTTGCAGCACCACGTTGTCCTGGCTGGCATCGATCCAGACCACGCCATGGCAAGCCAGCCAATCCAGCGCGTCGTTCAGCAGCGCCGCCGCCGCATCGTCCGACACGGTTCCCATGGCGCGGGCCTGGCGCAGCGTGGGGGCGGGCATGCCTTGCGCATCGACCACCAGGTCGAGGATCAGGCCCCAGCCCCGATCGGTCATGGCCCAGCCGTGCACGCGCGGCAGGCACATGTCGGCCACGCCGCGTTGCTGCAGATGGGTGGCGTAATGGCTTTCCAGCAGATTCTGCAGGTGCGCGCGCGGCTTGTTCTTGGCGATCTTGATGCAGCGCGCCGGGTGTTCCGGGTGACGCCAGCATTCACGCAGATGGCCCGCGCCGATCTTCTCTTTCAGGATCAGTAGTCCCAATGCCCAATCCTTCCCATTGTGTATGGCGGCGAGTGTCGTATTCGCCAGGTGTTATTCACACTGTCGCGAATTTGTAATGTGGCGTCATTTTGATCTCGCCGGATAGGTGCAACAAGCCGATTTATCGTTTTAATCAATACGAATTGTTACGAATGCCGGGGTTGAAGGGGCGTATTGCGAGTGCGGCACGGGCGGAATGCGCAGGCTGCCGCGCGATCCGCCCACGGCCCGTCCCGAATGGCGATGCGGTGCTTCCCCGCGGGAGCGTGCGGCGATGCGGGCCGCGGCACGCGGCTTGCTGCATGGCGGCGCGCCGGCCGGGCAATTCCCTTCGGACTCCGTGCCGGCCGTCTCCACGTTTCTTCAGAGAGGTGCCATGAAATCCCATGCCTTGCAGTGCCGCTCGCGGTTGGCGACCGCGCTATTCGATCTGCTCGATCCCGTGGCGTTCGGCCTGTTCGTCGGCGCGCTGATCTTCGACGTGATCTATATGTCGTTGCCCATCGTGATGTGGGTGAAGGGCGCGGCCTGGCTGGTGACGCTGGCGCTGGTCTTCGCCATCGTGCCGCGCCTGATCAATCTGGCGCATGTGTGGATCGTGTCGCGCCGCACGGTATCCGCGGCCGAACGGCTGGATTTCTGGTTCAACCTGCTGGCCATCGTCTCGGGCGTGGTCAATGCCTTCGTCCACAGCCGCGATGCGTTCGGCGCGATGCCGCTGGGCATGTGGCTGTCGGCGATCACCGTGGCGCTGCTGTGCCTGGGCCGCATCGTGCGGGTCACGGACAAGGCGGCGGTCGGAGGGCTTCGCCATGAATGACGCACGCTGGGTGAAAGCGGCGGGTGCGGCGGCGATGGCCGCGATGCTGGCGGCCTGCAACGATGGCGCGGCGGTCGATCCCAAGGAGCAGATCGGGCCCGATCCGAAGCTGCCCCAGGCGCAGAGTTTCCTGTTGCCTCCCATGCAGGTTCCCGAAGGCGTGGGCTGGCAGGGCAATGCGATGCCGAAGGTGGCCGCGGGTCTGAAGATCGAGAAGGTGGCCGATGGGCTGCTGCATCCGCGCCAGTTGTATACGTTGCCCAATGGCGACGTGCTGGTGGTCGAGGCCAACGGCCCCGGCACCGCGCCCGTCACCACGCCGAAGGCGGCGCTGGCGGGATTGGTGAAGACCAGGTCCGGCAAGAGCGGCAAGGGCGGCAACCGCATCACGCTGCTGCGCAACGAGGGCGGAAAGTGGCGGCAGCACGTGTTCCTGGAAAAGTTGAATTCGCCCTTCGGCGTGCAGTTGATCGGCGACACGCTGTACGTGGCCAACACGGACAGGATCGTGGCGTACCCCTATACGCGGGGCGCCACGAAGATCACCGATCCGGGCCGCGAGTTCGCCGACCTGCCCGATACGATCAACCATCACTGGACCAAGGCGCTCTTGGCCAGCCCTGACGGCGCCAAGCTTTATGTGGGCGTGGGCTCGAACAGCAACGTGGGCGAGAACGGGCTGGACGTGGAATACCGGCGCGCGGCGGTGCTGGAGGTCGACGTGGCCACGCGCGGCAGCCGCATCTATGCCTCGGGGCTGCGCAACCCCACGGGCCTGGGCTGGGAGCCGCGGACGGGCAAGCTCTGGGCCATCGTGAACGAGCGCGACGAGATCGGCGCCGATCTGGTGCCCGACTATCTGACCTCGGTGCAGGACGGCGGCTTCTATGGCTGGCCCTACAGCTACTTCGGCCAGCACGTCGACGTGCGCGTGTCGCCGCAGAAGCCCGATCTGGTGAAGAAAGCCATCAAGCCCGACTACGCGATCAGTTCCCACGTCGCGCCGTTGGGCATGTGGTTCTACCAGGGCAGCAACCTGCCCGGGAAGTATCGGGGCGGGGTGTTCATCGGCGAGCACGGCAGTTGGAACCGCACGCCGCTCAATGGCTACAAAGTGAGCTTCATCGCGTTCAAGGACGGCAAGCCGACGGGCACGGTCGAGCCCGTGGTGACGGGGTTCGTGTCCGAGGACCAGAAGCAGCTGTACGGCGCGCCGGTGGGCATCACCGAGGATGCGGAAGGCGGGCTGCTGATCGCGGACGACGTGGGCAACGTCGTCTGGCGGGTGTCGGCGGGCGGTTGACGCAGGCGCTGGCTGGCGGCGCGCGCCGGCGCGCCGCCGCTCCAGGCCCTGCCTAGCCTATCGTCTGCACGACGTTGCCCTTGGGGTCCTTGACCTCGGTGGGGCGCACGTCGATGCGAAAGCCCTTGAAAGACTTCAGGGGATACTCGCCGCGCCTGGGTTGCAGCAGCGAAGCGATCTCATCGACCGCCGCATCGTCCAGCGTGACGTACAACACGTCGTCTTCCGTGCGCAGCGCGTTCTCGCCCGGCGCGAACACCACGTTCTTGTTGTTGCTGAGCAGGCGCAGGTCGCGGCCGAAGGGCAGGCGCAGCGGCAGCAGCGTGGTGGCTTCCTGCACTTGCAGCGCGCCCAGCGTGACGATGGTGGCGGGCTTGCCCAGCAGGCGCTTCTCCTGCCGCCAGTCCAGCTCGTCGGTATACACGTAGCCGGTGGACGAGCCGCTTTCCTTGCGGCCGCGCTCGATGCTGTCCTGCACGCCGGGCCGGCCCATCAGCGAGTCGCGCGCCAGGTCGGTGATGTACAGCGGCATGTGGGGCTTGAGCACTTCCAGCAGGTCCCGCGTGCGCCACAGCCGTGCCGCATAGGCCTCGTCCTCGGTCAGGCCGATGACCTGCAGGAATTCGAACTCGCCGTTGGGCGTCTGCTGCGTGGGCAGTTCCGGGTCGGCGGCGAACGCCACATACGTGAGCTGGGTCTTCTCTTCGACCGCGATGGGGCCGTTGGCGGCCAGCCAGTCGCCGTCACGGAACACGTTGCCGGTCTTGAAGACGTAGCGCGCCAGGTTCTGCAGGAAGTTGATCACCCACATGGGCGGATCTTCCGCATCGGGCGCGCAGCGCAGGCGCAGGGTCAGCTCGAAGCCGTAGCCGCTGATCTCGGCGTCGTCCGACTCTTTGCCGTAGAGCTCGGTGAAGCCGTACGTGACGTAGTGCCAGTGCGGTATGGGGTCCATGCGCTTGTAGGCGCTGACGCCTTGCAGCGGATCGTTGCCGCCCAGCCGATAGCTGATGATGGTGCCGTAGTGCTTGGGTTCCTGGGTGGGGTAGATCGTTTTGATGGCCGCGTCGATGGCGTCCCAGCCATGCGCAACCTCGTCTTCGTCGATGTCCGTCATGAAAGCGGTTCCGGTGGATTGGAGGGGCCAAGCCAAGTGCCCGGGTATCGTACCGCCCGTGTTTTCTCGATATGAGACGAGAGTGTCGCGCCTTGTACCGAGGTGTATCACCTGCTTTGCGGCAAGGCCGCGGCAGGCGGCGTGGTGGTGGCGATGACGGTGGGAACCGTCTTGCCGAAGGCGCCGCCGCCGCTCGCGGGCAAGGCGGCCAGCGACGTGGCCGGACGCCATACGCCGCCGCGTCGGGCCAGCATCCGGTAGGTCTGCGGGTCGCCCGAACTGCGGGCGACCACGTAAAGCGTGCCGTCGACCATGCGCATGGCGGGCAGCGAACTCGCGGTGGCTTCCAGCAGCGTGGCGCGGCCGTGCTCGACCAGCCACAGCGGGCCGTCGGCCCGTTCAAGGACGGACACCAGCACGTTGCCCTGCGCGTCGGGGCCGATCGCCGGCTTGCCGACGTACGGCACGCCCAGGTCTTCGGCGCCCGCCCAGTGGATGGCGGCGGCGCGCGCGGTGGCGGGCTTCTCCTCGACCACGCGCATCAGGCGCTTGTTGTCGCGGTTGCGCAGATAAAGCTCGATGAGGCCCTGGGCGTTGCGCATGGCGGCCAGTCCGCCGGCGCTGGCCGCGACCGGCACGGGTTGCCAGGCCGCCCAGCCGCCGTCGTGGCCGACGGCGCGCTGCGTCGTCGACCAGGCATTGCCGGCGCGATCGATGGCGAACACCACGAAGCGGCCCGCGGCGTTCCTGGCGATGGCGGGGCTGCCGGCGGCCTCTGCCAGTACGGGCAGCGGCTGCCACGCGTGCCAGTCGCCGCCGATGCCCGACGGCGAGGTCCAGTAATAGCGGCCGTCATTGCCCATGGCCACGGCGGCGGCGTCGCGCGGCGCGACGACCGGACTGTTCGAGAAGCGCACGCCGGACATGGCCTGCCAGCCCTTCCAACTGCCGTCCAGGTTCTGCTTGTTCACCCACAGGCTGCCCAGCGTGTCGCGCGCGAAGACGCCGGCGCTGGCGTCGGGATAGGTGAAGGACACCAGCGAGCCGGCGGTGCGTCCGCCCAGCGAGGTCCAGCGGCCCTGGCGCGAGTCCCACAGATTGACGGCGTCGTTGGCCTCGCCGGCCGCGAACACCTGCAACCCGTGGCGGGCATCGCTGTGCAGTTCGGGGGCGAAGTCCTGGCGCGAGACGTAGTACGAGCGCTGCACCCAGGCGGCGGCGGGGCCGGCGGGTTCCTGGCACCCTTGCGGACCCTTGCAGTACTTGTAGTCCTCCCATGCGTAGCGGCGGAAGATCTCGGACTTGAGGATGGTCTCGGCATCGCTCAGGTTGGCGGCGCGTTCCTGGGAGGGGTAGTCGACGTAGCCCGCCTCGGCGTAATTGCCGGGCACCAGCGCCATGGCCTCGCGCGTCAGGCGGGCGCTGGCGATGTGGTCGGGATGGCTGTGGCCGGTGCAGCGCCAGCACAGCTGGGTATAGGGCACCGGGGTCTGGTCGTCCAGGTGGCGCACGGTGGTGGGGCCGTAGTCGCGGATCAGCGCGGCCAGCGTCTTCACCAGCGCGTCGCGCGTGTAGGTCTCCTGGTTCGGGCCCAGGGTGTCGGACGGGGTCTGCGGTTCGGACTCGGTGCGGCTCAGCGGGGTCAGGCTGCCCCAGCCCTTGCCCAGCCACGGGTCTTTCAGGCGCATGTGCACCAGTTGCACGCGTGGGTTGCCCTGCAGCGTGACGCGGGTGATGGCGCGGCCGTTGGCCTGCAGGGTGTCGGTGCTCCACAGGTCGGGCTGGCGCGCCATGTAGGCATAGGCGGCGCGCACCCCTTTCTCGCGGCCCAGCATGTAGCCCTCGCCCTCGCCGGCATCGCTGGCCGTCAGGTAGACGACGCGCACGCATCCGCCGGCCTCGATGTTCGAGGCGATGTCCGGGTTCATGAACAGCAGGTCGTCGTCCAGGTGCGCGACGAATGCCATGTCCTTGATGCCGTGGCATTCTTCCAGCGAGGGGGCCGTGGCGGCCGCGCTGGCGGACGGGGCGCTGATGAGGCCTGCCACGCAAGGCAGGATGAAGCGGGCAATGATGCGGCGGATGGCCGCGGCGGCTGGCATGGCGATTCGCAAACGGGCGGGCTAGGCCCCGAGAAATGGGCACGCAAGCTGGCGCGCCTTTACAGACTGCGACACGATGTGAAGGACGACTGCGCGCTGAGTATAACGACGGCTTTTTTTGAAAAGGTGACGGACGGCGGCGTTTGCCTGCCTCTGGCCTGACGGTTACAAGCATTGTCGTGGCTGCGCAACGAAAGCGGCCGCGGGGCATACCTATCCGGCCATCGGTGCGCTGGCGACGAAGTATCTGGCCTCGCCCCCTATCTCGAAATACCGGAAGTCGCCGCATGGGATGCATTGTCTCGACGTCCCGTGCGATGCCGGGTTGCGGGCGCCGATCGAGCCATTTCGCTGAGCGCGACCCAAGGATGAGGAGCTCCACGGCCCGTCCGCGCCTGACGGGCGAATGCGGGAAGCGTATGCCACGGGCGCGGAAGGGCGCTCAAAAGGGCAGTTTCAAGCCGGGCGAGAATTCCAGCAGATGCCGCCGGAATTCCTCCTGGATACGCCATAGCGCGGCGCCATCGTCCCCCTCGAAACGCATCAGCACCGCGATGCCGGCGGGCGCCACGCGCGCCATGGCGAAGCCGTCGTCGTACTCGACCCGCACGCCCTCCACGTGCCGGATACTGCGCGCCCGCGCGAACTGCCCGTCGGCGCGCAGCGCCTCGATCAGGCGATCCGGCTCGCCGTAGTGCAGGGCCAGGCGGAACTCCGGCGTCGAGTACGTCTGCGGCAGCGCCTCCAGCGCCTCGCCGGCGTCGGGATGGCGCGACAGTATTTCCAGCAGGCGGACCGCGGCGTACAGCCCGTCGCTGTAGCCATTCCATCGGTCGCGGAAGCGGATACTGCCGTTCATCTCGGCGCCGAGCATGGCGTCCGACTGGCGCATCTGGGTGGCCATGCAGACCTCGCCGCCATGGCACATGACAGGGAAGCCGCCGAGCTGGCGCACTTCTCGCGGAAGCAGCCTGGTGCTGCCGACATCGTGCAGGACGCGCATGCCGGCGCGCCCCGGCAGCATGTCGCGCGCCAGCAGCAAGGCCAGCCTGTCGGTGCCAGTGGCGATGCCTGAGCGATGCGCAACGCCGATGCGGTCGCCATCGCCGCCCAGCAGTAGCCCGATCTCGCAGTCGGTATGGCGCAGGTAGGTGGCGAGTCTTGGCAGCGCGTGCCGCGGGTCATGGCTGCCGGCTTCGTACCTGGGTTGCCGCGACACGTCCAGGACCTCGCAGCCGGTCTCCTCCAGCACCTCGACCGCCAGGGCGCGCACCGAGTCGCTGCAATCCAGGGCAACCTTGACCGTTCGCGCCAGTATCACGTCGCTGGCCACCCGGGCGGCGTAGCAGCGTGCCGCGTCCATGCCCGTGCGGGTGCCGTAGCGCCCGTCCTGATGCGCGGTGGATGGCTGCATTGCCGGACGCAGCGCTTGCAGCGCAGGTCCGCCCAGGACGCTGCCGCCGAGCATGACCTTGAAGCCGTTGCTGGCCTCTTCGTCATGGCCGCCGGTGACGGACACCGCCGCGCCCGTGTCGGTCAGCCGGGCGGCGAACCACGTCAGCGGCGTAGGCGCCATGCCGATGTCGATGATGTTCATGCCGGTGTCCCGGATGCCGGCCTGCAACGCGGCCGCCAGTTCGATGCTGCTCAGCCTGGCGTCGCGGCCGACGACCACCGATCTGCAGCCGGATCGCATCGCGCGTTCTCCCACCGCCCGCCCGAAAGCGTGCGCGAAGCGGTGGTCGATCTCCTGGCCGAAGCGGCCGCGGACGTCGTCGGTCCGGAAGGCCTGCGAGGCGAAGCCGGGAACGGCGGCGGGAGCGGGGTGGTGCATGACAGTCCCCCGGTCGCCGCTAGGGTTGGCCGTCGCCGTAGTAGGCGGCGCGCGTATGCCGGTAGCGTCCGTATTTGGGCCGGTAACCCAGCCCCTCGCCCCGCAGCTTCAGGCCGTTGAAGATGACGCCCGCCACTGTCGCGCCGGCCTGCTCCAGCCGTTTCGCCGCCTCGCGTATCTCGCCGACCGAGTTCATGCCGGATCGCACCACCAGCATGACGGCCGCGGCGTGCGCGCCCACCACGGCCGCGCCGGACGACGACAGCACCGGCGCGGTGTCGATGATGATCAGGTCGTAGTCGGCGGACAGCCTGCGCAGGCATTTTCCGAATGCATCGCCGGCCAGCAGTTCCGACGGATCGAAAGTCACCTTGCCGGCCGAGATGAAGTCCAGGCCGTTTCTCACGTCGCGGCGCGTGGCGGCTTCGAGCGTGGCCGCACCGGCCAGGACTTCGAACAGGCCATCGCCCGGCGGCACGGCGAAATAGCGGTTCAGGGCGCCGCGCCGGAAATCCGCGTCGATCAGCAGTACGCGCTTGCCCACGGCCGCCTGGATGAAAGCGAAGTTCGCCGACAGGAACGATTTGCCCACCCCCGCGGTGGGGCCCGAGAAGGCGATGATGTTGTTGGCCGAGCCGCGCATCGCGGTCTGCAGCACGGTACGGAAGCTGCGCAGGCTCTCGATGGGTGGGGTGTTGCCATTGCTTTGCGCCAGCAGCGCGGGGACGCGGGCTTTCCTGCGCCGCGCGCGCCGCCACAGCCTGTCCTGCAGTTCGCTGAAGGGCACGGCGGCCAGCACGGGCAGGCCCGTATACCGCTCGATCTCTTCCGGATCGGTCAATCCGCCGAACAGCGCATTGCGCAGGAATGCCGCGATCAGCCCGATCAGCAGGCCCGCGAGCGTAGCGATGCCCAGCACCATGGGCGCCTTGGGCCTGAGCGGCCGCTCGGCTGGCAGCGCGGCATCCACGACGCGCACGTTGCCGACTTTGCCCGCGCGGATCATGCGCAGCTGCTGCGCGTTGTTCAACAGTCCCGTGTACAGCTCGGTGTTGACCTTGACGTCGCGCGTCAGGCGCACCACCTCCTGTTCCAGGTCGGGCAGCCCCCGGATCTTCGTGTTGAGCCGCTCCATGTCGCGCTGGATCGATCCGATCTGGCGGTCGATGGCTTCGATGCTCGGATGCGAGCGCGCGAAGCGCGTCGCCAGTTCCTGCCGTTTTGCCGCCAGGTCGAAGATGCGGTTCTGTGCTTCGACGGACTGGCCGAGTACCAGCTTGGCCTCCTCTCCCAGGTCGATCGTGCCGCGCGAATTGCGCAGGGCGTTGTAGCGGGCCTCGGACTGCTCCAGCTGGTTCTTCAGCTCGGGCAGTTGCTGATCCAGGAACGCCAGGGATTTCTCGGCCTGCGCGGCCTTGCGATTCGTGTTCTGCCGGACGTACTCCTGGCCGATTTCATTGAGCACGGCGGCGGTCAGGGCCGGATCGGTTCCCTGCAGGGTGACGCCGATGACGTTCGATTGGCGGCCGCGCTCGAAAATGCCCATCCTGGCCTGAAGGGCGGCGATGGCTTCGAGGCGGGATTCGCGCGTCACCGTGAAGTGCGTTTCCGGCTTTGCCCGCAGCGCGCCGATCCCCATTTCGATCACACCGCCTGGAGTCTCGAAGCGCTCCAGCCTGCCGACCAGGCCTTCGAAACGCAGGCCGTGCACGCTGTCGATCAGTTCATAGGCGCCGTCCCGCAGCGCCACCACGCGCAGCTTCTTGCCGATGAGATCTTGCGGCACGTCGATGCGATCGACCTGTATGCGCGCGTCGCCCCAGGCGTAGTTGCCGGGGAGGGCGTCCAGTAGTGCCGGGGACAGCCCGATGCCGTCGCGATTGTCGGCCAGCCAGCGGCCGATGACCGGGAAGTAGTCGGGCGAGGCATGCACGTACAGGTGGAAGTGATCGACCGCGCTGCCCGTCACCAGGCGCGAGCGCAGGATCTCCATTTCGCCGGACGCCGCTTGCTTGATGTCGAAGATCGCCGACACGTCGCCCAGCATGCTCTTGGCCGAGGTGGGGGTTTCTTCCTCCACCTGCACCGCGATGTCCGACTGGTACACGGGCGGCGTCAGCATGTAGTAGACCAGCCCCGCCAGCATCGCCAGCAAGGTGATCGTGGCGATCATCAGGCGGTTCGCCAGCAGTACGTCCAGGTACGACATCATCGGCATGTCGGGTGCGCGGGTGTCTGCGTACTCGAGCTGGAGAGGAGGCTGCTTCATTGTCGGCTCGCTATTGAGAAAAAGCATGCGGGTCCGCGTGCGTGCCGCGGACTGCATTGCCATGCGCCGCATACCGCGCGGCAAATACGCCATCAGCGTCGTGTCGAGTCCAGGGTCTGTACCGTCTGCGCGCTGGGGAACAGCAGGGAAATGAAGCGGTTCCATCTCACCAGGTCGCCGGCGTCGATGAACACCACGTCCTGGGATTCGAGCGGGAACTTCAGCGCGACGGCCATGGCCTGCGGCGATGCGCTGTCCAGGTGGAAGACCTCCGGCAGAGCCTGGGGCGTGGAGCGCACGACATAGATATCGCCGGGATTGCTGGTCAACTGGCTGGGCCCGCCGGCCTCGCCCAGCGCGTCGCCCAACGACAACGAGCCGTCGCGCATGGTCAGCGCGCCGGGCCGTGTCGCTTCTCCCATCACATACACCTTGTTGTCCGCGCGTGTCTGCACCCGGACGGTGTCGCCGCTTTGCAGCAGGATCGACGTCGGGTCGATGTTCTGGGCGTTCAGGGCGCCCAGGTCCACGCGCACGGTACGGCCGCCGCGCGTGACCTGGACCCGGCTGCGATCGGCGGTGGGCAGCAGGCCGCCGGCCCGGTTGATCGCCTCGGGCAACGTCATCGGCACGTCGGTGATCGGCATCGGCCCCGGAGTCTTCACCTCGCCCTCCACGTAGACACGCTTGCTGCGATAACCTAGCACGCGCACCGTGATCTGCGGACTGGGAATATGGTTGATAAGGCCTTGTGCCAAAGCACTACGCACCTGCCCCTCCGTCAGTCCGGATACCTTCAGGAGGCCTACATACGGAAATTGGACGTAGCCGTCCGACGAGACGGGGTAGCCCGGTACGCCGGCGCCGGTATCCCCGAAGGCGAGTTCGGTCGGTCCCGTCCCGATGCTGTATGTCTGCGTCGGAAGGACGAGTTCGGGGTGGTCCCAGATCACGATGGAAAGGATGTCTCCCGGTCCGATGGTATAGGGCCGTGCGGTGCCGACCAGGGCACGCACCTCGTCGGCCACGGGCCGCGAGCGCGCCAGCGTTGCGGCCAGCGCCAGCGTCGGCGTGATCCGCTTGACCTCGGCACGCGATGCGGGATCGTTGGGGTCGACCAGGAATTCCGCCTTGTATCGCATGCCTGGCGAGTACGCGCAGGCACCCAGCATGGATACGGCGGCCGCCACCGTGGCGGCCCTGCACGACGTGCGAATTAACGTCTTCATTGGCATTCCAGAGGATGAGGAGCCCCGCGCCGCGGCAATGGGTTGCGTAACGGGCTACGACATTCCACCGGTTCCGACGGATGTCGAACATTGGGCGGATGGCTTAGTGCCTCGTGTAAGCCTTTTGGCCGTTTCGGCATGCCCGCCCGCTTCTTATGATGGCCGGGCAACGTCGCAAGAAGCCTCGATCGGCCGTGTCGGCCGCCTCTCTGCGTTGCCTCGCCCTGGAGCGCGTCATGGACATGCCCCCGATGAACGTGTCTGGCAGGTTCGCCGGCAACGGCGTGCTGTATCGGTTGGCCGACGCGGCCATCATCGCGGCCTGCGGCATGACGACCACGCATTGGTTTGCGCAGCGGCAGCAGGTCGATATCGCACCGATCCACGCGCTGTTGGTCTACCTGTGCAGCTTCATTGCCATCGCGATGTTCCCCGCCTTCCGGCTGTATGCGTCTTGGCGCGGGCGCAGCCTGGCCGACCTGGCCGCGCGCAGCCTGGGCGCCTGGGCGACCGTCTTCGCGCTGGGGATCCTGGCCAGTTTCCTGAGCCATCAGACGGAGGCGATCTCGCGGCTATGGGCGGGCACCTGGTTCGTGGCCACCGCCGTGGGCCTGGTCGGCGCGCGCCTGGCGGCCCATGGCGTACTGCGCCGCGCGCGTGACCGGGGATTGAATGGCAAACGGGTGGTCATGGTCGGGTTCGGCGCGCTGGGCCACGATCTCTGGCGCCGCGTGCATGCGGCGCGCAGCACGGGCTACGAGGTGGTCGGCATCTACGCCGATGCCAAGGAGCAGACGCCGGCGTGCGCGCACCGCCTGCGAACGCTGGACGATCTGTCCGGTTTCATCCGGCAGCACGAGGTTCGCGAGGTATGGATCGCGCTGCCTGTCGAGTCCAGCCAGTTGGTGAGCCTGGCCATGCACGCGCTGCGCCATGATCCCATCGACGTGCGCTGGATCCCGGACGTGATGTCGGTGCACTTGCTGGGCCATCGCGCGCACGAGTTCCTCGGGGTGCCCGCGATCGAACTGAACAGTCTGCCCGCCGCCGGCGTGCGCGGCATGGCCAAGGAAGGTTTCGACCGCGTGTTCGCGCTGTGCGCGCTGGTGGGGCTGGCGCCCCTGATGCTGGCCATTGCGGTGCTGATCAAGCTCGGCTCGCGCGGGCCGGTGCTGTTCACCCAGGCTCGGCTGGGGGTCGATGGCCAGGTGTTCCAGGTCTACAAGTTCCGCAGCATGACCCTGCACCACGAGACGCCGGGCCGGGTCACGCAGGCCACCCGCGATGACGCGCGGGTCACGGCGCTGGGCGCATTCCTGCGCCGCACGAGCCTGGACGAGCTGCCGCAGTTCTTCAACGTGCTGCGCGGCGAGATGTCGGTGGTCGGGCCGAGGCCGCATGCGCTGGAGCACAACGAGCAGTTCAAGGACCTGGTCGCCCGCTACATGATGCGCCATCGCGTCAAGCCCGGCATCACCGGCTGGGCGCAGGTCAACGGCTTCAGGGGGCAGACGGACACGGTGCTCAAGATGCGCGACCGGGTCGAGTTCGATCTGTACTACATCCAGAACTGGACGTTCCTGATGGACCTGCGGATCATCGCCAGGACTGCCGTGGCTGGCTGGACGGGCAAAGATGTCTACTGATCCGTCATCCGCCGCCCGGCGGACGTTGCCCTTCGAACGGTTTCGCCAGGCGGTGGACATGCTGCCGCTGGTGGCGATCGACCTGCTGGTGCGCAATGCGGGCGGGCGCTACTTGCTGGGCCTGCGCGGCAACCCTCCCGCGCAGGGCTGCTGGTTCGTGCCGGGAGGACGCATCCGCAAGGGCGAGACGCTGCTCCAGGCGCTGGCGCGGCTGACGGCCGAAGAGCTGGGCACGGCGCTGCCGCCCTCGGCCTGCGCCCTGGTGGGTGTCTACGAACATTTCTACGACGTGAATTTCGCCGGCGAGACCGGCAGGCAGACCCACTACGTGGTGCTGGCCTACGAGATCCGGCTGTCCGTCGATCACCAGGTCCTGCTCCTGCCCGCCGCCCAGCATGCCGCCTACCGCTGGGACACCCCCGCGCAAGCCGCGGCGGATAGGGATGTCCATCCTTACACCCGGGCCTATTTCATGGAGTCTCTTCAATGACTTTCTCTTCTGCCGATTGCCGCGTCGTCGTGTTGTGCGGTGGCGCCGGATCGCGGCTTTGGCCGCTGTCGCGCGAGTTCCTGCCCAAGCAGTTCATCCGCTTGACGGGTGCCCGCAGCCTGCTGCAGGACACGGTGATGCGGCTGGCCCTGCACGCGGGCGCCACGCGTCCCCTGCTGGTCTGCAACGAGGCGCACCGCTTCATTGCCGCCGAGCAGTTGCAGGACCTGCCCGGCATCCAGCCCGAGCTGCTGCTGGAGCCCTGTCCACGCAACACCGCGCCGGCCATCGCCGCCGCCGCGCTGCGCGCGATGCATGACGGCCGGGACCCCGTGCTTCTGGTGGTGCCCTCCGACCATGTCATCGAAGAAGGATCGGCGCTGCGGGAGGCATTCTCCATCGCGATGCAGGCGGCGGCCGAAGGGGCGCTGGTGGCCTTCGGCATCGCGCCCAGGACGCCCGCGACGGGTTATGGCTATTTGCGCCTGCAGGCGGGGCAGGGCCGCTGGCGCCGTGTCGACGCTTTCGTCGAGAAGCCCGACGCGCAACGCGCCGAGCAGTTCCTGCGCGATGGGAGCTATTACTGGAACAGCGGCATGTTCGCCTTTCGCGCATCGGTGTTGCTGGCGGAGATGGAGCGGCTGGCGCCGGAGATGCTTCTGGCCGTGCGCGCCGCCGTGTCGGCGGGAACGGGTGATGACGACGTGTTCCGGCTCGATCCGGCGGCGTTCGCGGATTGCCCCGCCGATTCGATCGATTATGCGGTGATGGAACATACCGACAGGGCCGTGGCCGTGCCGCTGACCGCGGGGTGGAGCGACGTGGGCGCCTGGGATGCCGTGTGGGACATGGCACAGAAATGTCCGCAGGGAAATTCCAGCGTGGGCGACGTGCTGCTCCAGGATTCGCACAACTGCCTGGTCCACGCCACGAGCCGTCTGGTGGCGACGATCGGCCTGGACGACATCATGGTGATCGAGACCGCCGACGCCGTGCTGGTCGTGCACAAGAGCCGCGCGCAGGAGGTCAGGCGCGCAGTGGAAACGTTCCGCGCGCAGGGGCGCGCCGAGCTGGCGCAGCATCGCGAGGTGCGGCGTCCCTGGGGCGCCTATGACCTCGTGGGTCAGGGACCGCGCTATCAGATCAAGCGCATCACCGTGAAGCCCGGCGCGCGCCTGTCGCTGCAGATGCACCACCACCGCGCCGAGCATTGGGTCGTGGTGACGGGAACCGCGCGGATCCGCAACGGCGAGCGCAGCTATCTGCTGACGGAGAACCAGTCCACCTACATCCCTTTGGGCGAGACCCATAGCCTGGAGAACCCCGGCAAGATCGCGCTCGAACTCATCGAGGTGCAGTCGGGGGCCTATCTGGGCGAGGACGACATCGTCCGTCTCGAAGATATCTACGGCCGCGCCTAGCCGGCCGCACCCGGCCATGGGGACCGCGCGGAGGATGAGTGCGCTTGCGCGCATTACGCCATCCGGTCGATATCCCGGACGAAAGGGCCTCGGTAATCTTCATTCATACACCGCCTAAAGGACACCACCATGCATAAACGGGCATTGATCACGGGCATCACCGGTCAGGACGGCGCCTATCTGGCCGAGTTCCTGCTTGGCAAGGGCTACGAAGTGCATGGCATCAAGCGCCGCGCCTCTGTCTTCAATACCGCGCGCATCGACCATCTGTATCAGGATCCCCACGAGACGCCGCGCAATTTCGTGCTGCACCACGGCGACATGACGGATGCCTGCAGCCTCATCCGTGTGGTGCAGGCCGTACAGCCCGACGAGATCTACAACCTGGCGGCCCAGAGCCACGTGGGCGTGTCCTTCGAGGAGCCCGAGTACACGGCCAACGCGGACGGGCTGGGCACCTTGCGCCTGCTGGAGGCGATGCGCATCCTGAAGATGGAGGACCGGGCGCGCTTCTATCAGGCCTCCACTTCCGAACTGTACGGCCTGGTGCAGGAGGTGCCGCAGCGCGAGAGCACGCCGTTCCATCCGCGCAGCCCCTATGCCGCCGCCAAGCTGTACGCCTACTGGATCTGCGTGAACTACCGGGAGGCCTACGGCATGTACGCATGCAACGGCATTCTGTTCAATCACGAGTCGCCCCGTCGCGGCGAGACGTTCGTCACGCGCAAGATCACGCGTGCCCTGGCCCGCATCGCGCTGGGCCTTGAAGGCTGCCTGTACCTGGGAAATCTCTCGGCACGCCGCGATTGGGGCCACGCGCGCGATTACGTCGAGATGCAGTGGTTGATGCTGCAGCAGGACAAGCCTGAGGATTTCGTGATCGCCACCGGCCTGCAGTACAGCGTCCGGGACTTCATCAACGTCGCCGCGCGCGAGCTGGGCATGTTGCTGGCCTGGGAGGGCGACGGGGTGAACGAGACGGCTACCGTGCTGCTCAGCCCGGCCTACGAGGCCGTGAAATCCGGCCAGGTGATCGTGCGTGTGGATCCCCGCTACTTCCGTCCCACGGAGGTCGAGACATTGCTGGGCGATCCGACCAAGGCACGCGAGAAACTGGGCTGGACGCCGCGCACCGACTTCGAGCAATTGGTGCGCGAGATGATCGCCAGCGACCTGAAGGAGGCCCAGCGCGATGCGCTGGTCGGGCAGAACGGCTACGAAGTCTACGCATACAAGGAGTGATGCGATGGCCCACCTCGACCAGCACGTCTTCGTCGCCGGCCATCGCGGCATGGTGGGATCGGCCATCGAGCGCGAATTGCGTCGGCAGGGCTACCGCAACGTGGTCACCCGGACGCGGGAATCCCTGGACCTGGAGAACCAGGCTCAGGTCGACCGGTTCTTCCATCTGCAGCGCGTGGACATGGTCTACCTGGCCGCGGCCAAGGTGGGGGGCATCCTGGCCAATCAGACCTTTCCCGCGGACTTCATCCACCGCAATCTGGCGATCCAGACCAATGTGATCCACGCGGCCTTTCGCGCCGGCGTGCGGCGCCTGGTGTTCCTGGGCTCGTCCTGCATCTATCCGCGCCTGGCGCCGCAGCCCATACGTGAAGATGCCCTGCTGACCGGGCCGCTGGAGCCGACCAACGAGGCGTACGCCATCGCCAAGATCGCCGGTATCAAGCTCTGCGAGGCCTACAACAGCCAATACGGTACGCGCTACCTGTGCGTCATGCCGACCAATCTGTACGGTCCCAACGACAGCTACGACCTGCGGATCAGCCACGTATTGCCGGCGCTGATCCGCAAGTTCCACGAGGCCCGCGAGCAGGGGCTGGACCGCGTGACGATATGGGGCTCCGGGCAGCCCCGGCGGGAATTCCTGCACGTCGACGATCTGGCCCGCGCCTGCGTCATGCTGGCGCAGTCCGACCAGGCCCAGGGCTTGTACAACGTCGGCGTGGGCTGGGACATCTCCATCGCCGAACTGGCGGAGATGGTGGCCGAGGTGATCGGTTTTCGTGGGCAGTTGACCTATGACCCGAGCAAGCCGGACGGCACGCCGCGCAAGTTGCTGGACATCGGCCGGCTGGACGCGCTGGGTTGGCGTCCCACCATCGGCCTGCGCCAGGGCATCGAGGCGGTCGCTGACGAGTACGCGCGGCAGGCCGCGCCGCTTGCCTGACCACCGCTGCGGAGTCTCGTCCATGCGCGCATTCATGCGGAGAACCCTCGCCGGCAACGCCTCGTTGTGGGGGCTGGTGGAGTACGGACTGGCCCCGCTGGTGGCGCTGGCCGCCACGCCTATCCTGCTGCGGCAGTTGGGAACCGTGGGCTTCGGGCAATTCGCCATGATCATGGCGCTGGCGGGTTTCGGCAACGTTGCCAACCTGGGCGCGGCATTGACCGGCACCAAGCTGGTGTCCGAGCGCCGGCATGTGCCTGGCGGCGCGATGCATGGGGCGGGAGTCAGCCTGGCCCTGGTGGGCGGCGCCCTGCTCCTGGTCGCCGTGCTGGCGACAACCGCCTGGGCCGTTGCGCGGATGGCATGGCCCGGCGCGAGATTCGGCGGCATTCCGGTGGCCGCGCTGGCGCTGCCGGCGCTTGCGGTGTATCTCAGCCAGCAGGTGGACCAGTTGTTCTCCGGTTGCCTGAAAGGGCGCGAGGCCTTTCGCGTGGCCGCGCTGTGCGAGGTCGGCGGCCGGCTGTCGGCGTATGGCATGACCTGTTCCGTGGCGTTGCTGACGCATTCGGCGCTGCTGGCCGGGCTGACGCAGGCTGGCGGCCTGTTGGCCTCGGGCCTGCTCAAGATGCACGCATTCGCCCGTTGCGAAGACCGCATGGTGGTTCGTCCGCTGTGGGATCGCGCGGCGTTGGGCCCGGCCTTCCGGTTCTCGCGCTGGTCCTGGCTGAACAGCCTGAGCGCCGTGGCATTCGGGTCGGTCGATCGCATCCTGGTCGGTTCGCTGCTGGGGCCGGCCAGCCTGGCGATCTATACGGTCGGGGCACAGGTGGGCCAGATCATTCACACCGCATCGGTCGCCGTGTTCCAGAAAGTCATGCCCAGCGTCAGCGGATTGGCCGCGCGTCCTGGCAGCGAGCATGCCGTCGCCCGCCTGGTGCGCCGCATGATGGCGGCGAATCTGGCGCTGTCCACGCTGGGCACCGCCGCCGCGCTGGCCGCCAGTGCCCACGTACTGGCGCTGATGCTGGGGCAGGTCCATACCGGGGACCATCTGGCGACCTTCCGCCTGTTGATCATCGCCGCCGGCCTGCTGTCCCTGAACGCCGTGGCCCACTTCTCGTTGCTCGGCATGGGCAACAGCAAGGCAGTGGCCGTGCTCAATGGATTGGCGGGCGTGGCCATGGCGGGCGTGCTGCTGATGCTGGCCGTCCCGGCGGGAGAGCGCGCGGCGGGGTGGGCGCGCATCGCTTACGCCGTCACCACGCTGGCGGGCATTCACCTGGCGCTGCGGCAGTCGCGCGCTGCGTCCTTCGCCCATCCGCAGCCCGTCGTGCGATAGCCCATGAATATATTGAGGACACTGATGCGCAATCGTCATCTCCGTTCCACCCGCATGGTGGTGGACTTTGTCAGCCGCCTGCAGGCGCCGCCGGTCTTGCCCCGTTCGGACCTGCCTCGCATCACGGTGGTCACGCCGTCATACAACCAGGGAAAGTTTCTGGAGCGCACCATCCTGTCGGTGCTCAATCAGGGCTATCCCGACCTGGAGTACATCATCATCGATGGCGGCTCGACCGATGGCAGCGTGGACATCATCCGCAAGTACGCCGCCCATCTGGCGTACTGGGAGAGCAAGCCCGACCGGGGCCAGTCCCACGCGATCAACAAGGGCCTGGAGCGCGCCACGGGAGAATACGTCGGCTGGCAGAACTCCGACGACCTGTATTGCCCGGGGGCGCTGCTCGAGCTGGGCCGGGCGGCCGCGCGCCTGCGGCCCTCCATCGTCAACGGCCACCTGCTGATCGCCGACGCCGAGAACCAGGTCTTCCGCCGGGTTTTCTACACGCCGCTCAACCGCGCCAAGCTGACGGTGGTACGCGCCTCGATTCCCAACCAGGTAGCCATTTTTCGCCGCGATTGCCTGTTGCGCCACGGGATGCTCAATGAGCACATGCGCTACTGCATGGACCTGGAACTGTGGAGCCGCCTGTTGCGCGATGGCCCCAACGTGGTCGTTCCCGACGCCATGGGCGTCTACACGGCGCACGGGCAGAGCAAGACTTCGCTGATGCAGGACGTGCTGCGGAGCGAGCGCGAGGAAATCGTCGGCGCCATCCGCGCCGCCGGGGAAGGCACCGGCCGCCTGTTCGGCCTGTCTTGCCGCGCGGCCAAGGTCGCCGCGCATGCCCGGCAGGGAGACATCGACTACCTGATGGAGAAGCTGTTGCACAAGTTCGCCGGCCGGGACGACTGGCACGCGCGCTAAGGAGCCGACACATGCAGGCACGTTATCGCCATCCGTCCACCTTGCCCTGGCTGTGCGTTTTCGTCTTCTGCGCGCTGGCGCTGAGCAATGAGTGGCTCGTCCTGGCCGTGGGCGAGTTCAAGCTGGCGGGATTCGACCTGGCATTCCTGGCGATCGTGTTCGTCAAATGCATCAGGCTGGCGGACCCCGCGGCCTATACGTTGCCACCGCCGCGCGTGACGCTGCCGATGGCACTGAACGCCCTGGCGATCGGCTACCTGCTGCTGCGGGCGCAGTCGTCGGCGGCCACGTCTGCCGCGGACATCGCCCGCGACCTGCGCATCGTGCTGTATTTCCTGCTCACGCCGTTCCTTTGCTACAAGGACATCGACGGTCCCAGGGCCCATCGCCGCCTGC
Source organism: Bordetella ansorpii (assembly GCF_900078705.1). GTDB lineage: Bacteria > Pseudomonadota > Gammaproteobacteria > Burkholderiales > Burkholderiaceae_B > Bordetella > Bordetella ansorpii_A. The sequence goes on along the minus strand of NZ_FKIF01000001.1, from coordinate 355,790 downwards.
AGTGGACGATCGTGGCCAGCGGCCTGGCTGTGTCGACCTTGATGGTGGCCAAGCAGATGGCCGGCTTCAGCACGATCGAGCCCGTGCGCGACGCCAATCTGGGTGTCTGGGTGTTGCCGATGGCTGTCGTCTCCATTCTGTACTTCCGCCAGCCGCTGGGTTTGAAGCCTCGCACCGCGTACCTGATGATCCTGTACATGGTCGTGGCGCTGGTGTTCTCGTTGAACCGCAGCCAGTATCTGCAGCTGGGGTTGACCCTGGTCATCGCGGTTGCGCTGGGGGGCAGGGTGGGCGCCATGCGGCGCGCGACCCTGCTGTTCGCCCCGGCGATCGTGGCGGGCATGCTGATCTTTCACGCGATCGGCTACCTGGACGTGCTGTCCAGCCGCGTGCTGAGCGTCGAGACGCTGGACCAGGACTCCAGTTATGGCGCCCGCGTGCAGGAGTACGAAGGGCAGATGGCCCTGTTCCGGGAAAGCCCGACGTTCGGGCACGGGCCAGGCCTGCGCAGCTGGGTCATGGGCGAGGATGGCTTCGAACTGAGCACTTTCTCGCATAACTCCTGGGTCTTCTACCTGATGAAGTTCGGCGTCGTGGGCACGCTGCTGCTGATGGCGCCGGCCGTGCTGATGCTGGTGGCGGCGCTGGGGCGGCGTCATGGGGACGAGGCGTTGGAGTTGCACCGGCGCTATCTGATCGCGTGCGTGCCGGTCTACATCCTGATCGACTCCATGTCTGCCGGACTGGCCTATGCGCCCAAGACGGCCTTCACGGGTTTCCTGTTGTGCTATTGCCTGTCGTTGCTGCGGCTGTACCGTCCGCCCCTGGCTTTTACCGCAACGCCAGTCAAGGCTCGCGTGCCGGTCGCGCCGCGGCCCGAAGTGACCCGGCCGGCACCTGCCAGGCCCGTCTTTCCCAGGCTGCCCGATCATGGTTGACGTCCTGTTCGTCGCGCCCGACCTTCGTCCCGGCGGGGTAGGCCGGTGTGTGGCCGCCCAGATCGAGGCATTGCCCGCCCTCGGGCTGTCCACGGCGCTGTTCTGCGCCCGCGCGGCGGAGGATGAGTTCAGCCCCGCGGGTGCGGCCGTCACGCGCGGCCTGGATAGCCGGGTCGGCGGCGCCGCGATGCAGTGTCTGGCGCCGCTGCTGCTGGGGCGCCTGATGGCGGCGCTCCGCAGTCAACGCCCGGCGCTGGTCTGTTCGCACGGGATGTTCTGCAACCTGCTGGTGGCGGCCGCGCGCATCATGATGCCGGATGCCTTCCGTTCGGTGGCTTTCGAGCACAACAGCCCGCGCGCGCACTACGGTTCCGCGCGCCTGGGCAGGCTCAAACGCATGCTGCTGCGTGCCTACGGCGTGCATGACTGCGTGGTCGGCGTGTCGCGCGGCGTCGTGCGCGACCTGGTGGAGATGGTGCCGTCGTTGCGGGACAAGAGCCGTCATCTCTACAACGGCATCGCGCTGGCCGACGTGCGCAGGCAGGCACGCGTCGTCGGGCGTGCCATCGTGGACGATGGCACGCTGCACGTGGTGGCGCTGGGCCGCCTGGTCGAGGGCAAGGGGTTCGACACGCTGGTGCGGGCCGCGCAGTTGCTGGATGACCCGGGGATTTCCATCATCATCGTCGGCGAAGGGCCCCTGCGGGCAGACCTCGAGAGCCAGATAGAGCGCCTGCGGCCGGGCACCGCGGTGCTGCTGCCTGGCCATGCGAGGAATCCTTTTCCTGTGCTGGCGGCCGCCGATATCTTCGTGTCGGTCTCCGAGCGCGAGAGCTTCGGCATGGCGCTGGTCGAGGCAATGTGCCTGGGCGTGCCGGTGATCGCCACCGATTGCCCGTGCGGGCCGGCCGAGATCCTGCAGGACGGCCGGTTCGGCGATCTGGTACCCGTGGGCGATGCCGCCGCCGTGGCGCGGGCGATTCGCGCGCTGGCGGACGAGCCGGCGCGGCGCCGTCTGCTGGCTTGCCTGGGGCCGCGCCGCGCGGCCGATTTTTCCCTGGAACGCCATTGCCACGATCTGGCGGCCCTTATCCAACCGCTATTGCAGCGCGGGAAACCGGGCCGCGCAGGAGCACGCACATGAATCGCATACCAGTGTCGGTCGTCGTGATGACCAGGAATGAAGAGAGGAACATCGATAAATGCCTGCGGTCCCTGGACGACTTCGACGAGGTGTTCGTCGTGGACTCGCTGAGCACGGATCGCACGGTGGAAATGGCCGTCGCGCTGGACGCCCGGGTCGTGCCGTTCCGCTGGAACCGCCAGTATCCGAAGAAGAAACAATGGTGCCTGCTGAACCTGCCCTTCTCGCACGATGTGGTGCTGTACGTCGACGCGGACGAGGTCATGACCGGGGCGCTCGCGCAGGAGATCCGGGCGATGCTGCCGCGGTTCGCCCAAGGGGCGGCAGGCGCCTTCGTCGGATTCGACTATGTGTTCTGCGGCAGGCGGTTGCGGCATGGCCATCGCGTCTACAAGCTGGCGCTGCTGCATCGCGCGCGGGCGCGTTTCCTGGATTACGACGATCTCGACGTGGCCAATATGTGGGAAGTCGAGGGCCACTATCAGCCCCAGGCGGAGGGCAAGGTTCTGAGGCTGAGGCATCGGATGGTGCATCACGATCACGACACGCTTTATCACTACTTCGACAAGCACAACCGTTATTCCGACTGGGAAGCCCGGTTGCGCGTGCGGGGCCTGATGAACGATCCGCGCGAGGCCAATATCGGCATGCGCCAGTGGTTCAAGCGCCTCTTCAACGTGTTGCCTTTCAAGGCGCCCGCGATCTTCCTGCATGGCTATGTGCTGCGCCTGGGGATGCTGGACGGCAAGGCCGGGCTGGACTATGCCCTGGCCCGCGCGTGGTACTACTGGCAGATCGGGCTGAAGGCGCGTGAACTGCGCGCCGAACTGCGACGACAGGCAGTCCGGTCCGCCTGCCCGGACGCCCCGGCGCGCGGCGGCGCACGCTGATCCGCCAGGAGCCGTGATGGAAAGCTTCCAGCGTCTCGATTCGTTCCGCATGCCGGCCGGCTTTCGCGGCAGGCACGTGCTGGTGGTCCAGTTGTGGCGGATCGCGCAGGCGACGCTGTTCCGTGGGTCGCCGCAGTTCGCCTACGGTTTCCGGCGCGCGCTGCTGCGCGCGTTCGGCGCGCGCGTGGGACGCGGCGTGCTGGTGCGACCCAGTGCCCAGATCACGTACCCCTGGAAAGTGAGCCTCGGCGATTACGCCTGGGTGGGCGACGACGTGGTGCTCTACAGCCTGGACGCGATCACCATCGGTCCGCATGCGGTCGTCTCGCAGCGCAGCTACCTGTGCGCGGGCTACCACGACATCGATGCCGCCGACTTTCCCATCCGGAGCGGCCCCATCGTGGTCGAGGCGGGCGCCTGGCTCGCCACGGACGTGTTCGTGGCGGCGGGCATCACCGTGCGATGCAACGCGGTGGTGGGCGCCCGCAGTTCGGTCTTCAAGGATGTCCCCCCCAACATGGTCTGCCACGGGAGCCCGTGCCAACCGGTCAGGAGGCGCACGGCGCTGTGCGCACGCCCATGAGAATCCTCATCTACGGCATCAATTTCGCTCCGGAGCTGACCGGGACCGGCAAGTACACCGGCGAGATGGCCGCCTGGCTGGCCGCCCGTGGCCATGAGGTCACGGCCATCGCGGCGCCGCCCTATTACCCGCAGTATTGCGTGCACGAGGGCCATCGGGCCAGCCGATATGCCGCGCAGTGGTGGCAGGGCGTCAGGGTTCTGCGCGCGCCACTGTGGGTGCCGGCGCGGCCGGGCGGGGCGAAGCGCCTGCTGCACCTGGCGACATTCGCGCTGTCCAGCCTGCCGTTGCTGCTGCACGCCGCGTCCCGGCGTCCGGACGTCATCATCGCGGTCGAGCCGCCCCTGTTCTGCGCACCCGCCGCGGCGGTGGTGGCCCGGCTGTGCGGCGCGCGCTCCTGGCTGCATATTCAAGATTACGAAGTCGATGCCGCCTTCGAGCTGGGGTTGTTGAAGGGCGGGGCGCTGCGCCAGCTGGCCAGCGGGCTGGAGCGCTGGCTGATGCGGCATTTCGACCGGGTGTCGACCATATCGGAACGCATGCTGGACCGGGCCCGGGACAAAGGCGTGGATCCCGCGCGCCTGGTCTTCTTTCCGAACTGGATCGACGTGAGTGCCGCGCGCGCGGCCGCGCGCAAGGTGGATTATCGCGCCCAGCTGGGAATCCCCCGCAATGCCGTGGTCGCCATGTACGCGGGCAACATGGGGGGCAAGCAGGGGCTGGACACGCTGGCCGACGTGGCGCTGCTGCTGCGGCACGTGCCGGGCCTGCATTTCGTGTTCTGCGGCGAGGGGCCCCAGCGTTCGGCATTCCAGGCGCAATGCGCCGGCCTGGCCCAGACCCACTTCCTGCCCTTGCAGCCGGTCGAGCATTTGCCGGCGTTGCTGGCGGCAGCGGACATTCACATGCTGCCGCAACGCGCCGGCGCGGCGGACCTGGTGATGCCGTCCAAGCTTACTGGCATGCTGGCCAGCGGCCGCCCCGTCGTCTGCGGCGCGGCCTCCGGAACCGAATTGGCCAACGTGGTGCGAGGATGCGGCCGGGTGGTCATGCCGGACAATGCGTTTGCAATGGCGCGCGCGGTGTTGCGCCTTGCGCGCCAGCCGGAACGCCGCGCCGCCCTGGGCGCCGCGGCGCGCCACTACGCACAATCGGCCATGCACTCCGAATGGGTGCTTGGCCGCTTCGAGCGCGATCTGTCGCAGCTCTGCCCGCCTCGCCTGACGGTGGACGGCACGCCCTGACGGCGTGCCGCGCGGCCCCGGGGCCGCTCAATCAGCCGTTTCCTTCTCGCCCTCGTCGTCCTGCAGCAGTCCCTCGTGGATGGCGATGTAGGCGGCTTCGGCCTGGTTGCGCGCATTCAGCTTCCAGTAAAGCGTCCGCGCGTGGCTTTTGACGGTGGCCACCGAGATACCGATCTCATGGCTGATTTCCCGCATCGTGCGCCCCTTGGCCAGCAGCCCCAGTATCTCCTTCTGCCGTGGGGTCAGCACGCGCGCGGCGCGCGGCGGACGCGCCGGCAGAGGTGCGCGGTAGGGCGTTGCCTCGGCGATCACGCAGGGAAAGCATTGGCCACCGGCCAGCACCAGTTGCACGGCGGCGGCGATCGCATCGGGTTCCGACGTCTTGGGCAGCAACCCGTTGACACCGGCGCGGGCGCACTCCAGCATGAAGCGCTCATCGAGGGTATCGTGAAGCACCAGCGTATGGCGCGGCGAGAGCAGCGTCAGCGAACTGTTCAGTATCTGCAGGGCCATGGTCGTCTCCTCGCTGATCCCCAGCACCAGAAGCAGTACCGGGCGAGCGAGCGTCAACGAGACTTCCTTGAGCTTCTGCGGCCCCATCGCTATGATGCTCTCCGGACTGCGCACTTTTTCCAGGGCGTGTTGGATGGCAATACGCAGAATGGCGTATTCCTCGATCAGGACGGTGGTCATGCTCCGCAAGCCTCTTTAGGGTGCGCTGTGCGTTCTGTCAGAACGCCTCGAAGAGGGGGGTTCGAGATCGTTCGGAAGCAGCTGATTTCATCGTATCAGCGCAGTGTCAGCATGACCCTCCGCCTTGAGCACGGCCTCCGGGGCATGGATGAGCCCGGCCGGGCCATTTCGCATTGGCCTTATGGACGAGAGGACGAAACCAGAGGCGTAGGCTCCGGTTTCACTGTCCGGCTCCCGGCGGCGGCGCCACCTCGCTGCGGCAGCGAGCCCTGGCATCCGGGACGGGACCCGCACGAACCGGCGTCAGAGCCGGTTGGATTCGTAGGTTGTGCCGTTGCCTTGAACGGTGGTGCCCCAATTCAGCGTAGCCCCGCGCTGAAGGGCCGTGTACACCGCCTCCCCCTTGTTCTTGACCTGCAGGCGCTGATACAGCGTGCAGGCATGCGTCTTGGCGGTGGCGATGGAGATATTGAGCATCCGGCTGACGGTCTTGATGGGATAGCCGCGCGACAGCAACACCAGCACTTCATACTGCCGGGGCGTGATGTTCAGTAACTGGGCGCCCGTTGCCACGCTGACGGCGTTTTCGGCAGGCTGATCGAATTTTCCCAGGGGAAGCAAGGTGGACGGCTTGAAATCGGAAGCCGGCTGGACGGTCAATGCAATCGTTTCCGGGGGGGCGCAATGACTGCTGGGAAAGCATTGGCCGCCTGCCATGATCAGGCGGATGGCGGCCTCCAACGCCTCGATGGATGCCCGCTTCATCAAGCAACCTTGGACGCATCCTTCCGGCAGGCGGGATAGCGCCTGGATCGGGGTGGCATCGACCAGCAGCAGGATCCGGTGTGGCATCAGCAGACGCCTCACATCCTGCAGGGCCTGCCAACCAAGGGGGGTCTCGATGGGCAGGCCGAAGACCAGCAGTTCGGCCTGGGTGTTGTGCTGCGCCACTTCGGCCAGATCCTGCATGTCCAGCCCCACGATTTGCCAGTTGCCCTCGATTTTGCTCAGTACGTGCTGCAGACCCAGCCTGAGTAGTGGATGGGCTTCGATCAGAACCATCTTCGACATAATAATCCCCAAAAGCATCGGACGTAGGAATGCAGCAAGCGGAAATGGCGCATCGCCGACACGCGCACCTTGGTGTGGCTGGTGCCTGCAGTGTCTGAGTGGTGACCGGAAAGAGGATGAGGCGAAAAGGGCTGAAAACGCTGTCATCGCTTGGAATGACGTAATTATGTTAGGTTCAGCCCTGCGGAAAAATCAAGCAACCATATAGACGTAAGCCTTTATAGAGAAAGCTCATCCTTTCGTAGTCATCGAAGGATGTGCCCTGGTACGAGGTGATCGCAAATCTGTGAGAAAAATCTGAGGCGGGCGATGAAAAGCGGGAATATTGATTTGCGTCCGCATGAAAGCCATTGAAAAAGGGGCTCCCGGGCGGCCGGTTTCATTCCATGAATGCGAAATCGAATACGGTATGGCCGCCATGGTGATGCCAGTGATGCATGGATGCGAAGGGCTTGTGCAGGAAATCGGGATAGTGCACCGGCCCGCCCGTCTCCCGGTAGGTGTCCGGCGTCAGTTCCTCGATACGATTCAGCGAAACGCCCTTGCCGTAATGCAGGAACCCCTGGGTCTGCGCGCATCGGATCACCCCTCCGTCAGGGTTGACGACCATGCCGGCGTTGCGCGCCTTGGCGGGACTGTCGATGATGGGGTTGCGCGCATGGGGCTGCCAATCGGTCGAGTCGGGGCGGTCGGCGTAGAAGGCGAAGAGTTCGTCGCAGTGGCTTTGCCCGTCGGTGCGGTCGACGTTGGTGAACAGCCACCAGCGGCCCCCATGGGGAAATACGATGGTGTCGACAGCGGACAGGCCTTTCATCAGGGTGGCGTGCAATTCCCATTTGAGGGGAAACTCCACGCAGCGCCACAGTTCTATGGTGCGGTTTCCGCTGGTTTCGGGAACCATGTAGGCGGTTTTGCCGTGTTCGAAGACGTAGGGAAAACTCAGGTGATACGGTAAATCCAGCACCACGCCGAGGAATTGGAATTCGCCATCGACGTGCGTCGCGACCGATATTTTCCCCTTGCGCTCGCCGAAATAATAATCTTCGAAGAAAATGAACGGTTGGCTGTTGCGGGTGTAGACGAAGGGATCGGCGAAGAATCGCCCCTTGGGCGGTACCAGCACGGCGGTGTTGGAGGTGATGACGCCTTGCTGGCCGGTCGGACACATGCCAATGCGCCACCGGATATTCCGCCTCATGGCCCGGCGCACCAACAGGCCGCATGCCAACCAGGCCTGGCGGGCCACGTAGGCCGCGCCGTCCCACTGCGCGGGTTGCGGCCGCGCCAGGGCGGTGCAGATGTCCAGGGTGGCATCGCGCCGCGCACGGCTTTCGGCGCTGGCGACGGCGCTCAGCATGTCGCACACCATCAGCTTGCCCAGGCTGAGCGAGCGGGCCCTGTTCTTGAGCCAGAACATCTCGGTGTTGAAGCTGCGAGAGTCGAGCAGCGCATCGGCCTCTTCCGTCGCTCCCAGGCGCCACAACCGGACTGTCGTGTGGTCGGCGCGTTCATACACTTCCCAGAATCCGATGTGCGCCGCGTCGGCCCGGTTCTTCAATTCCGAGTGGACCGGCATCCAGACGCCGTGCGCCGGCAATGCCGCCAGTCGCCCACGCACCGCGGGCAAGCCCAGGGCGAGGATCACGTCCAGCCGCAACGTCGCAAGATCGCGCATCGCCTCATCCCTCGGCACCAGAAGCGATCCTTCCGAGACATCCAATGGCAGTTCGATCAGCGGTGTGCCGGCGGGCAGGGAGCGGCGAAGATCGCGGGTTTCCAGTTGTACGCGATGCTTGGGGTCGAGCATCCGGTTTTCCAGCCTGGCCACCGCCATGAGCGGGTAGCGGGTGCGCGGCACGACCGCCTGGTCGTTGCGTGCCAGAATCAGGGCGGCGATCTGAAAGCGCGCATCCTGAGACAGCCATTTGACCAGATCATGCATCCAGCCTGCCTGGTCCACCGCGTTCACCAGCAGCGCAATGTTCTTCCTGTCCATGTCATATCCACCAGAGAGCGTATCCAGGCCGTGCCGACCTTGGCTGGTCTCGATAGTGCGCGCTGTCATGGCCAAGCTCCAGAATGCGTTCATCCTAGGGCGGACGAGCGACCCGGCGCCGGCACACTCGGCCGTACGGCCGATGCGCATGGGACAGGAGAGGGAGTCAGGCGACCGCGAATGCGCCGTTTGCACCAGGAAGGCGATGAGGCTGGATTGCCCGTAATGGCTGATACGGGCGTCAGGTCGCGATGGCCGCCGGCATGCCGCGCGCGTGACCCGTCATCCGGAAAGGGTAGGCCGTGTCGAGCATGCCGCCCGATGGAGCCGCCAACCCTGCGCAAAGCAGGCCGTGGATGACAGCAGCCAGCTCTGCCCATCGTCCGATGGGTACCGCCGTGTTCGTACACGGCGGGCGGCGCATCGCGGCGAATGCGCCGCGCCACCCAATCGGGTTGGCGTTGCGCCTTGGCGCCTCAGTACATCTTGTAAGGCAGGAACTTGCCGCTCATCACGATCTGCACGCGATCTCCGTTCGGATTCGCTTCGCGCGTCAGGTCCATCCTGAAGTCGATGGCGCTCATGATGCCGTCGCCAAACTCTTCGTGGATCAGCGCCTTGAAGGTCGTGCCGTAGACGCTGACCAGTTCGTAGAAGCGGTAGATCAGCGGGTCGGTGGGTACGACGGTGGGCAGCGAGCCCTTGTAGGGCACCACCTGCAATTGCAGCACCGCGTCGGGCGGCAGGTCGAGCAGGCGGCCGGCGGCCTCGGCCTGCTCGCGGGTCATCGTCATCTGGCCCAGCAGGGCGGCGGTGGTCCACTCCTTGCTCTGGCCCACGGCCTCGGCGATGGCGGCCCAGCTCAGTTGCTTTTCCAGCCGGCGGGTGACCACCAGTTCGGTGACGTCGTTGCGAGTCATCATGGCATTGCTCCTTCAGTGTGTGGCGGCGTTGTCGACCAGGAAGTCGACCAGGTGGTTGCGGATCTCGTAATAGCGAGGTTCGTGATGCAGGCTGGCGCGGGTGCGGTCGCGCGGCAGGTCGATGTGCAGCGATTCGGCGATGCGGGCGTTGGGGCCGGCGCTCATCAGCAGGATGCGGTCGGACAGCAGGATGGCCTCGTCCACGTCGTGCGTGATCATGAACACGGTCTGGCGGGTGTCGCGCACGATGGCGCGCAGCTCGTCCTGGATCGTGCCGCGCGTCAAGGCGTCCAGCGCGCCGAAGGGTTCGTCCAGCAGCAGCATCTTGGGTTGGATGGCGAAGGCGCGGGCGATGCCGACGCGCTGCTTCATGCCGCCGGAAAGCTCGCTGGGGCGCTTGTCCAGCGCGTGCTTCAGGCCGACCATGTCGAGATGCCGGATACTGTGTTCGCGCACCGCGTCGCGCGATTTGTCCGGCCAGCGCGACCGCACGCCGAACTCGACGTTCTGCAGGGCGGTGAGCCACGGCAGCAGCGCATGCGCCTGGAACACCACGCCGCGTTCCAGGCTGGGGCCGGATATCTCGCGGCCGTCCATGATGACCACGCCGTCGCTGGCTTCGTCGATGCCGGCCAGGATGTTGAGGATGGTGGTCTTGCCGCAACCCGAATGGCCGATCACGCAGACGAACTGGCCGCGCTCGATGCCGAAATCGATGTTCTCGAATACGGTTTGCAAAGGTTGGCCGGCGCGGCCCGGATAGCGCCTGGCCAGGCCCTGGACTTGCAGGAAAGGGGCGGTCATTCGCTTATTCCTTGTAGCTGACCAGCCGCGCGATGCGCGCCAGCGCGGTATCGAGCAGCATGCCGATCAGGCCGATGAAGAAAATGGCGCACAGGATGTTCGTGATGGACAGGTTGTTCCATTCGTTCCACACGAAATAGCCGATGCCGGTGCCGCCGATCAGCATCTCCGCGGCCACGATCACCAGCCAGGCGATGCCCACCGAGATGCGCATGCCCGTCATGATGGTGGGCGCGGCGGCGGGCAGCACCACCTGCAGCGCGGTGCGCAGGCGCGAGACCTCCAGCGTGCGGGCGACGTTCAGCCAGTCCTGCCGCACCGATCCCACGCCGAACGCGGTGTTCACCAGCATGGGCCAGACGGAGCAGATGAAGATCACGAAGATGGCGGAGGTGTTCGCGTCCTTGATCGTATAGAGCGCCAACGGCATCCACGCCAGCGGAGAGATCGGCTTGAGCACCTGGATGTAGGGATCGAAGGCGCGATACACGACGGGCGACATGCCGATCAGGAAGCCCAGCGGGATGGCGGCCAGCGCGGCCAGGATGAACCCCGCCAGCACGCGCGCGATGGAGTGCCCCAGTTGGATGCCCAGGCCCTTGTCGTTCGGTCCGCGGTCGTAGAACGGATCGCCGAGATGGCGCAACAACTGCGCGCCGACCTCGGCGGGGCCGGGAAACGGCGTCTTGCCGCCGCTGGCCGCGGCGTTGCCGACCAATGCCGCATAGGCCGGATCGACCGTCGCCGCGGCGGCGGGCTGGCGCGTGGCGACGTGCCAGACGGCCAGGAAGACGACCAATATCGCCAGGGAGAGCACGGCGGCGCGAGCCCGCACGTGGGCGGCAGCGGCGCGCATCAGCTCCTCCGGATGGGAAAGCCGGCCAGGTAGGCCTCGGGCTGGCTGGCGTCGAAGGGCTTGCCCATGACGGAGAACGGCTTGGACGTGCCGGACGGCGGCGTCAGGCCGGCCTCCCGCATCAGCCGTACGGCATCGGTGGCCAGGAAGACTTCGTTGGCGATCTTCGCGTAGTCCACTTCGCCCTTGATCTGGCCCCAACGCTTCATCTGCGTGAGGATCCACACCGCGAACGATTGCCAGGGCATGGGATCGAAGTCGATCCGTTCGGGAACGTTCATCACGTTGCCCAGGCCGTCGGCGAAGGTGCCCGTCAGCACCTGCTCCACCACGGTCACGGGCTGGTTGAGATAGTTGGGGGTGGAGATGGCGGCCGCGATTTCCTTGCGGTGCGCAGGAAGCCGCGCATAGGCCGTGGCTTCGATGATGGCCTTCAGCAGCGCCTGGTAGGTGTTGGGCATGCCGGTCACGAATTGCCTGCTGGCGGCGAAGGCGCAACAAGGATGGCCGTCCCAGATCGTCCTGGACAGGGTGTGGATGAATCCCACGCCGTCATAGACGGCGCGCTGGTTCACGGGGTCGGGCGCCAGGAAGCCGTCGATGTTGTCGGCGCGCAGGTTGGCCACCATCTCAGGAGGCGGCACCGAGCGGATCTGCACGTCCTGGTCCGGATCGATGCCGTGTTCGGCCAGGTAGTAGCGCAGCAGGTAGTTGTGCATCGAGTAGTCGAACGGCACCGCCAGCTTGAAACCCTTCCAGCTCTTGGGATCGCGGCGATCCTTGTGCTTCATCGACAGCGTGATGGCCTGCCCGTTGATGTTCTCCACCGCGGGCATGGTCCACGGTTGCGCGCTGCTGGTGCCCGAGCCCAGCGTGATGGCCAGCGGCATGGGCGACAGCATGTGGGCGGCGTCGTACTCGCCGGACATGGCCTTGTCGCGGATCAGCGCCCAGCCGGCCGTCTTGACCACTTCCACGTCCAGCCCCTGCTTGGCATAGAACCCCATGGGGTGCGCCATGATGATGGGGGTGGCGCAGGTGATGGGGATGAAGCCGACCTTCAGCTTCTGCTTTTCCAATGGCCCCGATCCCTGGGCGAAGGCCTCCTTGGCCGCGGCCAGGGGGAACAGCGAGGCCACCGCGGCCAGCGCGGTCCCCGACCCCACGGCGCGCAGGAACCGGCGCCGCAGCGCGTCGTTGGGGAACAGCGCGCGCATGACCGCGCTTTCCACGGCGCGGTCCTGCGCGGCCTGTTCGGGCAGCGCCCGGTCGTGTTCGGCTGGACTGGCGTGACGGCCGCAGGAGCAGCCCAGGCGGGCGGTGGGGTCGAAGGGATTGCGAAACAGAGACATGGCGCGCTCCGGCGGGTCAGTGGGAAACCAGGTTGGAGGGAAGCCCCGAAGGGGCGTATTCGATGTCGGCGCGATGCAGTTCGTAGGCATGCCGGTATTCCATGACGCGGGCGACCTCGTCCAGCATGGCTTCGGGGTAGCCGGCCCGGCGCAGCAGGTGCAGGCCCAGGTCGATGCCCACGGCGGGGCCCGCCGCGCTGACGATGCGCCCGCTGTCGACAATGCGGGCGTGCTGCGTGCGGCAGGCCGGCGCCAGCATCGCCAGGCGGTCGATGGGAGAGCAGCCCAGATGCGAGGCTTCGATGCGGTCGGGCTCCTTGCGGCTGGTCGCGGCCAGGCCGTCCAGCAGCCCCATGCAGGCGTACACCCAGACACCGGAACCGCTGCCCGCCAGCAGGCAGGCGGAGGGGAGCGAGGCGATGTAGCGATGCAGGCGGCGGTTGTGCATCTGCTGCCTGGCTCCGGGGCCGCCGGGGATCAGCAGCGCGTCGATGGCGGGCGCGTCGGCCAGGCCGAAGGCGGGCAGCACGGTCAGGCCGCTGGCCGTGCCGACGGCCTGCAGCGTTTCCCCGATGGCGCAGATGTCGATCTCGGGGGCGAAGCGCCGCGCCACGGAGAGCACGCCGTAGGGCGCCGCGTAGTCGAGTATCTCGGCATCCCGGTATACGTAGATGCCCAGCCTGAATCCAGGGATCTTCATCCTGTCCGCTCATCGCTCATGAATGATGTGGGACAGATGATGCGAGCGGACGGGCGCGATGCCTATCCCGTTTTCGATGATCCCCGTGTAGTGGCCGCACTACGTGGTGCGTGGGGCGCGCCCTCGTGGTGCGCGGATGTGTGCATCTGGTTCGCACCCAGACGGTGCCGATGCGCGTAGGTCGTCAGATCGACCAGCGAGTGCACGTCCAGCTTTTCGAAAATGCGCGCGCGGTAGGTTGAGATGGTGTTGGCGGACAAGGCCAGCTGTTCCGCGATAGTGGATACGGACTTGCCCGCCACCAGGAGCTGCAGGACCTGGAATTCGCGGTCCGACAGGGTCTCGTGCGGCGCTTCGGGATTGTCCTGCCGCACGCTGTGCGCCAGCAATTCGGCCACCGCCGGCGTGACGTAGGGCCTGCCCGACGCCGCGTTGGCCAGGGCGCCCATCAGCGACTCGGGGTCGCAGCCCTTGTTGAGATAGGCATGGGCGCCGGCGCGCATGGCGCGCACCGCGAACTGCGCTTCGGGATACACCGAGAGCATCACCACGCCCAGCCGGGGATGCTCGGCGCGTACGGCCTTCAGCAGGTCGAGTCCGTCGCGTTCGCCCAGCGCCACGTCGAGCACGACCGCGTCGTAATGGGCCGTGCGCAGGGCGCGCAGGGCGCAGGGGGCATCGGCCGCTTCGTCGGCGCGGCCGATCCGCGGGTCTTCCACCAGCAGGCGGGCCAGGCCACGCCTGATGATGAGGTGATCGTCGACGATCAGGATGTGCAGGCTCATGGCGATCTCTTCGTGAGGGGCGCGCGGGGGTTGGCCTGCCGGGCGGGCGTGGCCGGATGGATGGCGGTCATGGCGTGGGCGCGGCCAGGCTCAGGCCCTCGATGCGCAGCGTGGCGCATGTGCCGTCGCCGGGCGCGCTGTCCAGCACCAGCGCGGCGCCGATGGCCCGCGCCCGTTCGCGCATGCCCAGGATGCCGTACGACTGCGTGGGCGGGGGCTGAGCGGGCAGGCCCACGCCGTCGTCGCGCACCACGAGTTCCAGCGCGCCGTCCCGGATGGCGATCTCCATGCAGACCTGGCTGGCGCGGGCATGGCGCTGTACGTTGGTCAGCAGTTCCTGGACGATGCGGTAGATCTCGATCTCGGCGGCCCGGCCCAGGCGCATTCGTTCGGCCTGCGGCGTGCACGCATAGCGGCAGGCCAGCGATCCGCGCGCCTGGACGTCCTGCAGCAAGGATTCCAGCGCCGCCCACAGGCCCAGGTGATCCAGCGTGACAGGCCGCAGATCATTGAGGATGCGGCGCGTGGCGCCCACGGCGCTGGTGGTCACCTCGATCATGCGCGACAGGTGCTGCTGCAGCGCGGGCTCATCGGGCAGGCGCCGGACCAGCCAGTTCAGATCGAATTGCAGGGCGGTGAACGACGCACCCAGTTCGTCGTGGATGTCGCGTGCGATGCGGGCGCGTTCTTCCTCGCGCAGCATGCTCAGGTGGGCCGCCAGCCGGCGCAGCGACTCCTGCGCGCGTTGCAGCTCGACGGTGCGTTCGTCCACGCGGCGCTCCAGCAGCGCGTGCGAGGCCTGCAACTGCCGTTCGATGCGCTTGCGCTCGGAGATGTCGGCGAAGGTGACGACCGCGCCGATCACCTGGTCGTTGTCCCGGATGGGATAGGAGGCGTACTCGGCGGGAAAGCTGCTGCCGTCGCGCCGCCACAGCACTTCGTCGTCGGCCTGTTCGCCGCGCCCCTCGCGGAAGGCCTTGAAGATGCGGCAGTCGTGCACCGGCATCAGTTGCGCATCGGCGTGCGAGTGATGGATGAGGTAGTGCATGTTGCGGCCCACCACCTCGTCGGGCGTGTAGCCCAGCAGGGCGGCGCCCGGGCCGTTGATGAAAATGCAGCGGCCGCGCAGGTCTATGCCATAGATGCCCGAACCGGCGGACTCCAGCAGCATTTCCAGCTGGCGCCGCCAGGCCGCGTGATGCGACAGGTGATTCAGGTCGGCGAACATGCGATCCCCAATGCCTTGCACGAGGACGCCGTGTGCCGGCGCGCCTCGTGCCATGCCTTATGGCCGCATCTGGCGCGCGGCTCGCAGCGGGCAGTGTATGCCAGCCCCGAGGACGCTGTCACCGCAGGGTTTGCACCAGCGCGGATCAGTTCCTGCCGGCGCCCTTGCCGCTGTCGGCCAGCTTCTGGAACGCGCGGTCCAGTTCCGCCAGCGAACTGCCGATATGCGCGCGGCGTTCCTTGATCCAGGTATCCTGCGCCGCCAGCTTCTCGTTGGCTTCCTTCAGCATGCGCTGCATTTCGGCCGGCTGCGGGCCACCGATCGTGGCGCGGTTCTTCACGATGGCGATGGGATCCAGCGTCGAGCGGAACTCCTTCTCGTCCATCGGCAGTTCCTGCGGGTACTTGCTGCCCTTGACCGCTTCCTGATAGATGCGGCGTGCCTGGTCGTACGGGAAGTCCAGCGGCTTGATGTCCTTGGCCCTGGCGTATTCCACCACCTCGGAGGCGAAGTGGTGGCCCACGCGGAACGGCAGCTTGTACTTGCGCATCAGCACGTCGGCCAGTTCCTGCGAGGCCGTCCAGTCGCTGTTCAGTTCTTCCAGCGCGCGTTCGGGGCTGATCACCATGGCCTTCAGCACGCGGTCCCAGCGCTTCAACGCACTGATGGCGCTGTCGACCATCGCCGAGTTCTGCTTCACGTCCTTCGGGTCGCTCATGCCCGGTGTGATGTTGTGCGTCTGGATCGCCGGGCCCATGGCCAGCGTCAGCGCGGTCGAGGCGTCGCTGCGCGTGTCGTTCAGCAGGCCGGGATTGCGCTTCTGCGGCATGGCGCTGGACACATAGGTGTTGCCGCCGCCTTCCTGCAGCAGGATCCACGGGCGCGACTGCGCGTACTGCGTCATCACGTCCTCGACGAAATTGCCGGTATGCAGGGCGATGGCGGTGACGATGGAAGCCACTTCGACGGGCTCGTCCATCGACGACAGCTGCGAGGCGTCGTAGGCGTTGTCCACCAGCGCGTTGAAGCCCAGGTACTGGGCCATGCGCTTGCGGTCCAGCGGCCAACTGGTGCCGTTCAGCACCGTGGTGCCCATGGGGGAGCGGTCCACGCGCACGTAGGCTTCGCGGATGCGCTGCGCGTCGCGGTCCAGCGCGGCGGCGAACCCCAGCAGGTAGTGGCCGTAGCTGTTGGGCTGCGCGGCCACGCCGTTGGTGTAGTTGGGCACGATGGTGCCGACGTGCTTGCCGGCCAGCGCCACCAGCGTCCTGGACGTGGTGTTCAACTGGTCGGCCAGGTCGAGCAGCTTGTCGCGCAGGATGGCGGCGCGGTAGGTGGCGTGCATGTCCTGGCTGGAACGGCCCGCGTGCAGCAGGGTGATGTCCTGGCCGGCGGCCTGGATCAGCAGCGGCTCGAAGGTGATGACGGTGGCCGGCCGCTTGCCGCCGGGCTGGTTGCCGTCGGCGATCACCCTGGCGACGCCAGCGGCCAGGCGCGGCGCCATTTCCTTGTCAAGCAAGCCTTCGTCGGTATTGATGACGGCGGTGGCCTTGTTGATCTCGCCCAGCCAGAAGAACGGGTCGCGGGGCGGGGTCTGCTGGACGGCGGGCGGCTTGTCCGTGGAAGTGGCCTGCTGGGCCGCCGCGGTGCAGCAGGCCAGGGCCGCGGCCAGTGCGGCGGCGCGCAATAAGGGACGTTGTCTCATGGTGTCGTTATAGGGCTGGGTTGAGCAGCGGCCAGTGTAAGTCATGGGACCGGCCGAGGCTGGCGCCGCTTGGAACTTTGGCGAAAGGGGCGTTACTCAGTCGGAGTGCGTGGGGGCAGGCCGCCCTCGACCCGACCTGTTCGATGGTTCCAAGGAGCTTTCCATGTTGATCGGTGCGTCACCCACCCCCAAGCCCATCGTCACGCCCGACGTCGACGTGGCCAGATCCTCCGAGGTCGGCGGCGCCGAATCGGTCTGCAGCGAGGCGCCGCGCACGCTCCATGGCGTGCGCGATGTCGTTTTCGTCGGCGTGGGCAGCAGCACCGCCTATCTGCTGAATGGCATGAACCGCCAGTACGCGCCTGACGGGCACCAGCCCTGGACGCCGGGCGACCACGCCGAACCCGGCCCTTATGCGGGCAGCGTCGCCATCGTCGGGCAGCAGGATGCGTGGGCGCCGGCCGTGCGCGGACGGGGCGTCCTGAATCATCAGGAAGAGATCGTTGGCCAATGGGGGAGCGGCGTGCCCGGCCACGCGCCGGCCTATATGGGCCGTGACGCGTTCGTGGAGCAGAATCGCGAACAGATCGGACGCGCCCGGGAGCTGGGCGCCGATGTGCATGAACAGGCGCTGCGCAGCGTGGAGCGCCTGGATAACGGCAATTTTCAGGTCACGCTCGCGGACGGCAGCAAGCTGGAGACCCGACAATTGATCCTGGGCATGGGCGCCGGACCGCACAGCAGCGTACCGAATGTGCAAGTCGCCCGCGCGGCGCTGAACGAATTGCTGGCCCGCCTGCCGCAGGACAAGGGCGCCCGGTTGGACGCCCAGCAGCGTTCCGACCTGCTGGGAACCGACGCGGGAAAGCGCAAGGCCGCGCTCGATGCGCTGGAGCTGGATGGCGCCGCCCGCGGCGAGCTGGCCGACGCCATCGGGCGCATCCCCATGACGCGGGCCGAACGCATGCTGCTGAACATTTCCTACGATCACAGGGACGCGGTCGTCGCGCCGAGGGTGATGGACCTGGACAGTTTCATGCGCCTGAGCGAGAACACGGATCTCGCGGGCAAGCGCGTGGTGGTGCATGGCCCGAACGCCGGTATCGATGCCGTCGAACGCGCCCGCGAGAAAGGCGCGCGGGTCGACTGGCTGGTGCGCACCACGGACCCGGTGCTGCTGGACCGCAATCTGCTGGTCCACGCCAACGAGATCACGCCGGCGACCGAGGCGACGGCGGACAGCATGCTGGTGCTGCGCCACGTCGGCGACGTGGCCATCGCGCGCGGCGAAGGCGATCGGCCATTGCACCTGACCGGCACGGGCTTGAAAGGCGATCCCGCGCCCGACCTGCAGGCCGATTATTACGTCTATGCGCTGGGCCAGGACGCGGAGGCGCCCGGGGCCGTCCTGCCCTGCCTGGGCGCCTTGGCACGCGATCTCGAACCCGTCTACGACAACGACCAAGTCTTTGGCGACGCGGCCTACAAGACGGTGCTCGGCCTGCAGAGCAAGGGATCGGATTCCAGCAAGGGACTGGTCATCGTGGGCGCCGCGGTGGCCCAGATCGCGCCGTCGGTCTCCCACAATTATCTCGAACGGGCCGCCAGGAACGCGCTCGAAGCGTCCACGTTCCTGGCCTATCCAGGCTACGAGAACGGGGCGGCCCTGCGCCGTCTCATCACTGAGGGGGCCAGCAAGGAGGCCATCATGACGGCCTACGAGACCTGCAGGATGGAGGTGGGCGCCTTCGACGCGGAAGTCTCCGTTGCTGGCCTGACCCGGCCGCTGGATAGCCTGAAATCCGCCCTCGGCCACCTGTTCGAGGCGCGGGAGTACTTCGCCGCCCGCGATCCGGGCAAACTCGGCGTGGCGCTCGAACTGGAGAACCAGACGAGCACCGGGGTGGCGTCGGTCGTGGTGTCCCCGCAGCTCGGCACGGTGAAGGCGGCCTCGGCCGCGCTGGCGGGCATCATGCCCGCGTATGTCAGCCATGGGCAGGCCAACTTCACCAGCGACGACCGCACCATGCTGCGCGCCTATCTGGCGGAAACGCGCGACGGCCTCGGCGACGCCGATGCGGAGCGTTTCGTCCAGGAGGTGATCTCCACGCGCCATCTGAAGCGAGCCGACTTCGTGGACAAGGCCGCGGACGCATTGTGCGGCGCCGCCGGCGCCCAGGCATTCGTGCAGGACGGACTGTCGCCGGGCTTGCGCGACGCCGTGAGGGCCTATCACGCGGGCAACGAAGAAGACGGCGCGCCCGCGTTGCGCATGGCGGTGGTGCGGGAGCTGAACCAGGATATCGACGAGGGCAGGGTGGATACGCCGGTGCGTGGTGTGCCGGATTCCGTGCGGCGGGCCTACGAGGCCCGGCTCGACCGCCTGGCGTCCGGCGCCCAGCCGTCCACGCCCATGGTGCTGGATTGGGTGCTGCGCACGCCCGTGGCGGCCGTGCCGCTGACGGGATTCGCCTGAGGGCGTGGCCATGATCGGGTGTGACAGGACCGGGAACGCTGATTGGGCTATTTTCTGGAACGGTTTGTTCCGGATAAGCGCCTGGCGGAACGCTACGCGCTTGCGGCCGCCGCACGTAGAATTCCCGCATCCTCCCAAGCACTGAAGGTTCCCCGCCATGAGCAACGCTTTCATCGACGCGCTGAAGCAGCGCCGCACCCAATACGCCCTGGGCCGCAACGTCTCGCTGTCCCAGGAAGCCCTGGTCGAACTGATCCAGGAAGCCATCAAGCATTCCCCCTCGTCGTTCAACTCGCAGAGCTCGCGCGCCGTGATCCTGTTCGGCGCCGAAAGCCAGAAGCTCTGGAAGCTGGCCATCGAGGAAGTCCGCAAGGTCGCCCCGGCCGAAGGCTTCGAGAAGACCGAAGCCAAGCTGAACAGCTTCGCCGCCGGTGTCGGCACCGTGCTGTTCTTCGAGGACCAGGACGTCGTGCGTGGCCTGCAAGAGAAGTTCGCGCTGTATGCCGACAACTTCCCGGTGTGGTCGGAACAGGCTGGCGGCATGGCCCAGCTGTCCGTCTGGGCGGCCCTGGCCAATGACGGCGTGGGCGCCAGCCTGCAGCACTACAACCCGCTGATCGACAATGCCGTGGCCGCCGAGTGGAACGTGCCGGCCTCGTGGAAGCTGCGCGCGCAGATGCCGTTCGGCTCGAACGAAGCCCCGTTCGGCGACAAGGCCTTCATGGACGACGCCGAGCGCTTCAAGGTCGCCGGCTGAGCGGCGCCCGCTTCACTCCAGGCCGAGCATGCCCGCCAGGCTTTGCTCGGCCGGAGGCCGCACCAGCTGGATATGCTGTTCCAGCGCCCGCAGGTGCGCATCCATCTCGGCCACGGCCTCGGCCACTTTTCCCTGTTCCAGATGGTCCACCACCCGCGCATGCTCGTCGTGCTCGCAGGTGGCGTTGCCGGGCGGCTGGAAGATCGCCACCACCAGCGAACAGCGCGAGATGATCTCGTTCAGGTAGCGGTTCAGGATGGGATTGCGCGACAGTTCGCCCAGGTGCTGGTGAAAGGCGCTGGCCAGCCGCGCCCATTCGGTCTGCGCGTAGTCGTGCATGGCGCGGTGCTCGGCGCGCAGCTGGCGTCGCAACGCGGCGAAATCGGCGCGCGTCGCGTGTTGCGCCACCAGCGGCAGGATGGCGGCTTCCAGCGCGCGGCGCGCCTCGAACAGCTGGCCCACCTCTTCGCGGCTGGGCATGGCCACCATGGCGCCGCGGTTGGGGCGCAGTTCCACCACGTGGTCGTGCGCCAGCCGCTGCAACACCTTCTGCACCACCGACCGGCCCACGCCGAACAGCTCGCACAGCGCTGCCTCGGGCAGCTTGGTGCCGGGTTTCAGGCGCTGGCTCATGACGCTGCCGACGACAGCCTCGTAGATGCGGGTCTCGATGTCCTCGACATGGCCGTCCGCATCGACCGCCAGCGCGCCGGGGCGCACGCGAGGGCGCCCGCGTGCAGCCGCCTGGACGGCCGGCGCGGGCTTCGGTTTCGGCTTCGAGGGAACGGCTTTCGTCATGAGCAATGGGGAGGGCCAGGCGTGCGCTATTGTGCCACCGCCCGCGCGCCTGCCGTGCCCAGTGCGCCCGCGCGGGCACCCAGCTCCCGGGCCAACCGGATCAGCGCCAGGTCGCTGCCCGCCGGACCCAGGACCGACACGCCGTACGGCAGGCCATCTTCGCCCAGGAAAGGGATGCTGACCTGCGGCAAGCCCGCCAGGCCGGCCAGCGAGGTGATGCGGAAGGTCTGCGCGCGCACGCGGTCCACCGTGGCCGCGTCGGCGTCGCGCCGCAAGGCCGCGCTGGAGGCCGAGGGCAGGATGGCAAAACGGTCCTCGCCCAGCAGCGCGCGCAGTTCCGCGCGCAGGTCGTCCCGCAGCGCGGCGGCTCGTGCGGCGGCCCCGGCATCCACCGACGCCGCCGCGCGCCAGCGTCCTTCGACGGCGGGCGCGAAACGCGGGCGCGTGGCCTCGATCCACTCGCCGTGCGTGCGCCACGCGTCCTGCGCGGACAGGGTGATGTACGTGGCCCGCCAGGTCTCCAGCCCGGCCGACGAGGCTCGCACGGCCGGCACCGGGGCGGCCAGCATGCCGGCCGCCAGCGCGGCCACGCGGTCGACCAGTGGCTGGAAGGCGTCATCCGCCTGTTCGCGCGCATCCTGCAACACGATGGCCCCTCGCCATGGCCGGGCCGCCTCACCCGTCATCAGCACGTCGCCCACTCGCGCGAAGACATCCGCATCGACGGCCAGCCACGTCGCGGTGTCGTACAGCGGCGACAGCGGCACCAGGCCCGCCGCGGACAGGCGGCCATGCGTGGTGCGCAGGCCCCACAGTCCGCAGTAGCTGGCCGGCACGCGCGTCGAGCCGCCGGTGTCCGTGCCCAAGGCGAAGTCGCACAGGCCCGCGGCCGCGGCGGCTGCCGATCCGCTGGATGATCCGCCGGTGACGCGATCCGGCGCGCGGGTGTTGCGCGGCGCGCCGTAATGCACGTTTTCGCCGTGGATGCTGTAGGCCAGTTCATCGGTGATGGTCTTGCCCGCCAGCGTGGCCCCGGCGCGCAGCAGGGTGTCCACCACGGCGCTGTGCGCGGGGGCGGGGCCGTGCGTGGCCAGCCAGTCGGGATTGCCGGCGCCGGTGCGGTGGCCGGCCACGTCGAACAGGTCCTTGGCCGCGAAGCGCAGGCCGTCCAGCGGCCCCGAGGCGCTGGCCGCCAGTTGGAAACGGCCGTGCGGCACCCAGGCGCCGACGCTGTCCTCGAACGGCAGGGGTCGAAAAGCATGCATGTGGGGGGTCCTTTACAGCGGGAACAGGGTGTCGACGTGACGGAAGATCTCGCCCGGCGTGGTGATCCACACCTGGCCCGGCGCGCGATGCCCCGCGATGTGCGCCAGCGCGCGGCGCAGATGGCGCAGGCGGTAGGGCTGGCCGACCAGGTAGGGGTGCAGCGCGATGCCCATCACCAGCGGCTGGCGTTGCGATTGCATCAGCATCTCGTCGAAATTGTCGATGATGAGTTGCGCGAAATCCTTGCCGTCCATCTGGCGCGCCACGATCATCGGGATGTCGTTGACCTCTTGCGGATAGGGCAGGGACCACAGTGTGCCTTGCCGGGTACGCATGCGCACGGGCTGGTCGTCATGGCACCAGTTCAGCGTATAGCCGTAGCCGGTTTCGGCCAGCAGGTCGGTGGTGCGCGGCGACTCGGCGATCCATGGCGACAGCCAGCCCTGCACGGGCGCGCCGCCGGCCGCGGCCAGGCGATCCTGGCAATGTCGCAGCAGCGCGCGCTCCTGGTCTTCATCGAAGCGGCCCTGGTGTTCGGCATTGGTGTGGCCGTGGCCGATCAATTCGTCGCCGCGCGCCACGCAAGCCTGGATGAGTTCGGGGCAGTGGTCCAGGATGGCCGTGTTGGCGATGATGCCGGCGGGCATGTCCAGCGCATCGAACAGTTCCAGGCAGCGCCATGCGCCGACCCGGTTGCCGTACTCGCGCCAGCTGTAGTTCAGCACGTCGGGCTCGCCGAAACTGGCGCCCAGCTTGGCGCCCATGCCGTCGCCCCAGGCGAAGTGCTCGATGTTGAAGCCCAGGTATACCGCCAGCTTGCAATCGTCCGGCCAGTTGTAGTGCGGGCGTTGCGTGATGGGGCTGTAGTCGAAGCGGTCGTGCGTGGCCAGCGGACCGTGGCGCTCGGCCGCGCTCATTCCGAGGCCAGCCCGGCGCGCGCCAGCAGCCATTCGGCGCTGTCGTTCCAGACGTCCATCTCGGTGATCAGGCCGTCGCGCACCACATAGCGGTCGACGTAGCGGTTGCCTTCGAAGGGCGTGCCGTCCAGCCATTCGCCGTACAGCGTGCCACGGTTGTAGACCACGGCCATTTCGCGCGTGGCGCCGGCCACCACGTCGGTGGATTCGAAGCGCTTCCTGACCCAGCGGTAGCGCGACTGGTTGAAGGCCGTGCACTGCGCCGGATCGCTCATGGCGCGGCCGCCGGTGAAGCGGATGCGCAAGCCGGGCGCCACGTACCGGCGCGCGCCTTCGGGATCGGGCTTCATCAGCACGGTGAGGTACGTGTCGACGATGTCACGCGCCGAGATGGTGGCATCGTGCATCGTGCTGGTGCCCGAAGTTGGTGCGTCGTGCATGTTTTTCCCCATGAATTGCTCTGGATTGGTGCATTGCCTGGTTTGGGAATGCCGGCATCGCAGTCGGCTTTTCGCATCTGGCGAGAAATTTTTCGGCGACAAAAATCTTATTTATTGTCGGCAATAAATAGTGATTGATTGACGGCAAAAAAACAAGAACCGGTGTTTCGCGGCCGCCACGGACAAAGATGGCATGCGTTTTGCTTTAGCTCCAGGGTCGCCCGGCGGCGCGTCCGCCCTTCGTCCATCCAACATCCCCTGGGGAGAGTTCCATGTCCTGCTTCACTCGCCGCACCTTCGTTTCCGCCGCGCTTGCCGTGATGGCCTCGGGCTGGGCGTCCGGCGCGCTGGCCGCCGAACCCATCAAGATCGGCCTGATCACCGCGCTGTCCGGACAGTCCGCGCTGGCCGGCGAATCGCTCACGCGCGGCATGCAGGTCGCCATCGACGAGATCAATGCCAAGGGCGGCCTGCTGGGCGGACGCAAGCTGGAACTGGTGCGCCGCGATGACGAGGCCAATCCCGCCAAGGGCGTGGTGGCCGCGCGCGAGCTGATCTACAAGGAAAAAGTGGCCGTGATCTTCGGCGGCCTGGACACGCCGGTGTCGATGGCCATCGTGCCACTGGTCAACCAGGCCAAGATGCCTTTCATGGGCCCCTGGGCCGCGGGCACGCCCATCACCAAGAACGGCGCCAGGACGAACTACGTGTTCCGCGTGTCCGCCGTGGACGAGATCGTGGACCAGGGCATGGTCGAGTATGCGCAGAAAACCTTCAAGACCAGCAAGTTCGGCCTGATCATGGTCAACAACCCATGGGGCGAATCCAACGAAAAAGGCCTGGTGGCCGCGCTCACCGCCAAGGGCATGAAGCCCGTGGGCAGCGAGAAGTTCGAAGGCAGCGACGTGGACGTGGTGCCGCAACTGAGCCGCCTGAAAGCCGCCGGCGCCGACACCCTGTTCATGGTGGGCAACGTGGGGCCGTCGGCCCAGGTGGTGAAGTCGCTGGAACGCATGGGCTGGAAGGTGCCCGTGGTGTCGCACTGGGGCCCGGCGGGCGGCCGCTTCACGGAACTGGCCGGCCCCGGCGCCCGCGACGTGCACTTCGTGCAAACGTACAGCTTCTTCGGCAAGCAGTCGCCGGTGGGCGAGAAGGTCGTGGCGGCCTTGAAAGCCAAGTACGCCGACATCAAGGGCCCGGAGAACATCACGCCCGCCGTGGGCGTGGCCAATGCCTACGACGCCATGCAGCTGACCGCGCTGGCGATCACCAAGGCAGGCTCGACCGATGGCGATGCCATCCGCGAGGGCTTCTACAAGATCGACAGCTACGAAGGCCTGATCAAGACCTACAAGCAGCCGTTCACGCCCGAGGTGCATGACGCGCTGTCGTCGTCCGACTACGTGTGGGCGCAGTTCATCGACAACCGCATCGTGCCCGTGGGCATGGCGAAATAAGGCGAAGCCGATGCAATTGCTGGCCGCATTGATCAGCGGCCTGGGACTGGGCAGCATGTACGGTCTCATGGCGCTGGGCTTTCACATTACGTACTCGGTATCGGGCACGGTCAACTTCGCGCAGGGCAGCTCCATGATGCTGGGCGCGGTGCTGTGCTTCACCTTCGCGCAGACACTGGGCTGGCCCATGCCGCTGGCTATCCTGCTGGCGCTGCTGCTTTGCGCGGCGTATGGCCTGGTGGTGGAGTTCGCCGCCGTGCGTCCGTTCGCCAGCCGCGATTCCAACGCCTGGCTGATGTCCACCGTGGCATTGGGCATCGTGCTGGACAACGTAGTCATGCATACCTTCGGCAAGGAGCCCCGCAGCCTGCCATCCCCCCTGGCCAGTTCGCCGGTCGAGGTGGCGGGCCTGGGGCTGGGCATCTATCCGCTGCAGTTGCTCATTCCCGTGGTGGGCCTGCTGCTGGCGGCCGTCCTGCATGTGGTGGCCCGGCGCACGCGCTGGGGCATCGCGCTGCTGGCGGTGGTGCAGAACCGCGACGCCGCGCGCCTGATGGGCATTCCCATCAAGCGCGCCATCGCCGCGGCCTTCGCGCTGTCCACGCTGCTGGCCGGCGTGGCCGGCATGCTGATCGCGCCGCTGTTCAACGTGAATGCCGACATGGGCACGCTGTTCGGCCTGAAGGCCTTCGCCGTCGCCATTCTCGGCGGCATCGGCAGCGCCTGGGGCGTGATGGTGGCGGGCCTGCTGTTCGGCGTGGCCGAAGGCCTGATCACCGTGACCTTGGGCTCCAGCTACACGCAGATCATCACGTTCTCGCTGGTGATCGTGGCGCTGGCCTGCAAGCCCAACGGGCTGTTCGGGCGCGCGGAGGTGAAGAAGGTATGAACCGCAGACTGCTCATCGCGACCTTTCTGGTCGCCGCGCTGGGCATCGGCCTGGCGCTTACCTTGAACAGCTATTACGTCTTCGTGCTGGCCAGCATCGCCTTGCTGGCCGTCGTGGGCATCGGCCTGAACGTGCTGCTGGGCCTGACCGGGCAGGTCTCGTTCGGCCACGCGGGCTTCTACGCCATCGGCGCCTACACCGTGGCCATTCTCACCACCAAGGCCGGCTGGAGCTTCTGGCCCGCCTGGGTGGCGGGGGCGCTGCTGGCGGCCGCGCTGGGCGCCTTGCTGGCGTTGCCCGCCCTGCGCGTGAAGGGGCCGTACCTGGCGATGATCACCATCGCCTTCAGTTTCATCGTGCAGCATGCCATCGTCGAGATGCATGATCTGACCGGGGGGCAGAGCGGCATCATGGGCCTGATGCCGCCCGAACTGTGGCCGGGCTGGGGCCCGGAGCAGACCATCGCGGTGCTGGCCATCTTGCTGGCCGCCGTGCTGGTGCTGGCCTATGCGCGGCTGTCGGGCGGCGCATGGGGCGCGGCGATGCGCGCGGTGAAAGACAGCGAGACCGCCGCGACCTCCATCGGCCTGAACCCGCTGGTGATGAAGACCGTGGCCTTCACCTTGTCGGCCGCCGCGGCGGGCCTGGCGGGCGGGTTGTTCGCGCCGCTCTCCGGCTTCGTCACGCCCGAGACCTTCGGCTTCATGCAGTCCATCCTGTTCGTGCTGGTGGTGGTGCTGGGCGGCGCGGGTGCCGTGGGCGGTCCCGTCATCGGCGCCGTGGTGGTGGGGGCTTTGCCCGAGCTGCTGGCGTCGCTGGAAGCCTATCGCCTGCTGCTGTTCGGCGCCTTGCTGCTGCTGGTGCTGTGGGTTGCGCCGGACGGCATTGCTGGCCTGGCGCGCCAGATCCTGGGCCGCAAGCAGGCCCAGGCCACGGGCGCGGTGGGCGCCGTGCCGGCCGAAGCGTCCTCGGTACTGGCGCAACGCCCGCGTGGCCGGTTGCAGGCACGCGGCCTGGGCATGACCTTCGGCGGTGTGCGCGCCGTGGCCGAACTGGATGTGCAGGTGGTCAGCGGCGCCATCACCAGCCTGATCGGCCCCAACGGCGCCGGCAAGACCACGGCGCTGAACATGCTCAGCGGCTTCTACAAGCCCTCGGCCG
Organism: Bordetella ansorpii; assembly: GCF_900078705.1. Classification (GTDB taxonomy): domain Bacteria; phylum Pseudomonadota; class Gammaproteobacteria; order Burkholderiales; family Burkholderiaceae_B; genus Bordetella; species Bordetella ansorpii_A. The sequence goes on along the minus strand of NZ_FKIF01000001.1, from coordinate 328,717 downwards.
GTGGTTTCGAACTGTCCACGGCCGGCGGCGCCACCGTGCCGCTGGCCGGATTGCCCGCCTACCGCATCGCGCGGGCCGGCGTGGCGCGCACCTATCAGACCTCGCAGTTGTTCGGCAGCCTGACGGTGGAAGACAACGTGGTGCTGGCGATGGGGCGCGGCAAGCTGGGCGGCCTGTTCGGCACGGCCCGCTTCGCCGATCCACAGGCGCGTACCCGTGCGCGCGCCTTGCTGGCGTTCTGCGGCTATCGCGGCGATCCTCAAGAGCTGTCCGCCGGACTGGCGCACGTGGATCGGCGCCTGGTCGAGATCGCGCGCGCGCTGGCCGCCGATCCCGACGTGCTGCTGCTGGACGAGCCGGCCGCCGGCCTGTCCCGCGAGGACAAGGACGCGCTGGCGGCGCTGCTGTCGCGCATCAGCGCCGCCGGCGTCGGCGTGGCGCTGGTCGAGCACGACATGGCGTTGGTCATGGGCATCTCGCATCACGTCCTGGTGCTCGACGCCGGCCGCAAGCTGGCCTGGGGCAACCCGCAGGACGTGCAGAATGATCCCGCCGTGCGGCAGGCCTATCTGGGCGAGTCGATGACGGTCGCGCCGCGAACTCCCCGTTCGCCGCTGGCCATGCCGGCCCCCGAGTTGCTGGCCGTGGCCGACCTGGTGGCCGGCTACGGGGCCGACCCGGTGCTGCATGGCGTCAGCCTGCGCGTGCGCAGCGGCGAGATGGTGGCGCTGTTGGGCGCCAACGGCGCGGGCAAGTCCACGCTGATGCGCTGCCTGGCCGGCCTGCACGCCAGCCAGTCGGGCGCCATGCACATGGACGGCCATTCGCTGGAGCGCCGGCCCGCCGAGGAAGTCGTCGGTTTGGGCCTGGTGCTGGTGCCGGAAGGCCGCCAGGTCTTCCCCGAGCTGTCCGTGCTGGACAACATCCGCCTGGGCGGCTTCCTGCACCCCAAGGGCCGCGAGGAGCGTCTGCAGGACATGTTGCGCCGTTTCCCGCGCCTGCGTGAACGGCAGCATCAGCGCGCGGGCCTGCTGTCGGGCGGCGAGCAGCAGATGCTGGCCGTGGCGCGCGGCCTGATGGCCCTGCCGCGCGTGCTGCTGCTGGACGAACCCTCGCTGGGCCTGGCGCCCAAGATCATCGCCGAGCTGTTCGCTTCGCTGGATACGTTGCGCGATGAGCAGATGACCATCCTGCTGGTGGACCAGATGGCCGGCCTGGCGCTGGCCCTGGCCGACCGCGCGTATGTGCTGGAGAACGGCAAGGTGGTGGCAGAGGGGACGGCCGCCGAGATCGCCGCCAATGAGAGTCTGGCCGAAGCTTATCTGGGTGGACACGGCTGATTTCCTCGCGGAGCTGCCGCGCCGCGCGCGGCGGCTGTCACCCCGCAAGCGGGCAGCAGGCCCGCCGCGATCCCTGTGAATCCTTGGTTTGGCCGCGCGGCAAGCGGGGTAGAATCAAGCTTCACCGAATCATGCCGGCTTGTCGGCATTGCCGCCGAGGGGCTACGTTCTGCAAGACTTGTTCCCGCCTTTCGACACGGTTCGCGGCCTGCAGGAGCAGTTGCGCGAGAAGCTGCTGGACGCCATCTTCGAGGGCGCGCTGCCCGCACACGAGCCCATGCCATCCAGCCGCCGGCTCAGCGAGGCCCTGGGAATCTCCCGCAATACGGTCGTCATCGTCTACGAGAAGCTGGCTCACGAGGGCTACCTGATCGCCTCCAACCGGCGCGGCTACTACATCAACGAGAAGTACCTGCGAGAGCAGCTCAACGCCCGGTTGAAGGCCGCACCGCACAAGCTGTTCGAACGGCCTGCCGAGGCGCCCGATTGGGAGGCTCGCCTGGCACAGCATCCATCCCGGCTCAGAGCCATCGTCAAGCCACGGAATTGGCGTGAATACCAGTATCCGTTCGTCTACGGCCAGGTCGAATACGACGAGATCACCGCGGTGAAATGGCGCGAGTGCGCACGGCTGGCTGCCTCGGGCGTGCACGCGCGTACCTGGCTGGACGACCAGGTGGCGCAGGACGACGGCCTGCTGGTCGAGCAGATCATCCAGCGCATCCTGCCCCGGCGCGGTATCAAGGTCGGGCCCGAACAACTGCTGGTGACCATCGGCACGCAGAACTCGCTGTTCATGCTGGCGCAACTGCTGGCCCGCCCGGGCATGACGTTCGGCCTGGAAGAGCCGGGCTATGTCGATGCGCGCAATATCTTCGCCCTGGCGGGGTGCGAACTGCGGCCCTTGCGCGTCGATGCGCAGGGCCTGGTGGTGGATGAACGCCTCGATGCGTGCCGGATGGTGTTCTGCACGCCCAGCCATCAATCGCCCACCGGGGTGACGATGCCGCTGCATCGGCGCATGGCGCTGCTGGAGCGCTCCACGGCGGCGGACTTCGTCGTCATCGAGGACGACTACGAGAACGAGCAGAACTATCTGGGCAAGAACCATCCGGCGCTCAAGAGCCTGGACGACTCCGGGCGAGTGATCTACCTGGGCAGCCTGACCAAGAGCCTGCTGCCTGGGGTGCGCCTGGGATTCATCGTGGCCGACGCAGAGCTCATTCACGAGTTGCGCGCGTTGCGTCGCTACCTGTACCGGCATCCGCCGTCCAACAATCAGCGCATCCTGGCGCTGTTCCTGGGCATGGGGCACTTCGATGCGCACGCCCGCAGGCTCAGGGAGGCGCTGTCGCGCAAGTGGCGCACCATCAGTCAATCTGTCGCCCGGCATCTGCCCGAGGTGACCGCCAGCGGCACCTCGGGGGGCTCGGCGTTGTGGCTGCGCGGCCCCACGGGCACCGACGCGTGGGCTTTGCAGCGGCTGGCCGCGCGTCGCGGCGTGCTGATCGAGCCTGGCCACATCCACTTTCTGCAGACGCCGCAGCCCACCGAATATTTCCGCCTGGGTTATGGGGCCATCGCGCACGACGCCATCGAGCCCGGCATCCTGGCGCTGGCCGAGGCCTGGGCGGAAATGACTGCCTGAGCGGCGCGGCCCGTGCGCTGCCCCTGGCCGGGGCTGGACCCAAAGGCCGGGGCCTCTGGCTCTGTCGCGCCGCGCGCGCGGGCTCTACAGTGCGTACTTTCCGCTGAACTGCCGGGAACCGCGCATGTTGTCTTCCTTTGTGTTGCCCGCCGGGCTGATCGTGCTGGTGGCCGGCGTCATCCGCGGCCTGACCGGCTTCGGCTTCGCGGCCTTCGCGGTGGTGGGCCTGGTCTTTCTGTTGCCCGTGCGCGAGGCCGTGCCCGTGGTCTTGTGCCTGGAGGTGCTGGCCAGCCTGTTGCTGGCGCCAGGCGCGCGCGGGCTGGTGGACTGGGGCATGGCGCGTCCGCTGCTGCTGTCGGCCCTGTGCGGCGTACCGGTCGGCCTGCTGGGCCTGGCCTATGTCGATGGCCACTGGATGGCCGTGGCGGTCTACCTGTTGATCGGCACTCTGGCCATGCTGGGCCTGGCGCGCGTGCCGCTGCCCGTGTCGGGAGGCCAGGGCGCGGCATGCGCCGTGGGGGGCGTTACGGGCGCGCTGCTGTCGGCGTTCTCCGTGGGAGGGCCGTTGGTCGTGGCCTGGTTGACGCACGCGGGTATGTCGCCTGCCACGCTGCGCGCCACCCTGATCCTGTTCTTCGGCCTGGTCGACGCCGTGTCGGTGGCGGCCATGTCCGCCAGCGGCCATCTGGGCCCGGCCACGCCGCTGCGCGTGGCCTGGCTGCTGCCGGCGACCGCACTGGGCCTGTGGCTGGGGCAATACCTGTTCAAACGGGTGTCGCCGCAGCGGGCGGTGGCCTGCACGCAATGGTTGCTGCTGGCGCTATCCTTGCTTGGCCTGGCGAGCACCCTGACTTCCTGAGGAGCAATACGTGAAAGATACTGTCTTCATCACCGGAGCCACTTCCGGATTCGGCGCGGCCACCGCCCGCCGCTTTGCCGCGCAGGGTTGGCGCGTGATCATCACGGGCAGGCGCCAGGAGCGGCTGCAGGCGCTGGCGCACGAGTTGGGCGAGCAGGCTTTCCCCCTGGTCGTGGACGTGCGTGACCGGCAGGCCATGCAGACCGCCCTGGACACGCTGCCCACCGAGTTCTCCACCCTGCGCGCCCTGGTGAACAACGCCGGCCTTGCGCTGGGAACTGCGCCCGCGCAGGCCTGCGATCTCGATGACTGGGACACCATGGTGGATACCAACATCAAGGGTTTGCTGTATGCCACCCGTCTGTTGCTGCCTCGCCTGATCGCCCATGGGGCCGGCGCGGGCATCGTCAACCTGGGCTCGATCGCCGGCAATTGGCCCTATCCCGGCAGCCATGTCTATGGCGCCACCAAGGCCTTCGTGCGGCAGTTTTCCCTCAACCTGCGCTGCGACCTTGCCGGCACCGGCGTGCGGGTGACGAACCTGGAACCGGGCATGAGCGAGAGCGAATTCTCGCTGGTGCGCTTCGGCGGCGACGCGCAGCGCGCCGACGCGGTGTATCGCGGCGTACAGCCCATCACGCCCGAGGACATCGCCGAAACGATCCATTGGATACTCAGCAGGCCGGCGCATCTGAACATCAACAGCGTCGAAGTCATGCCGGTGCAGCAATCGTGGAGCAACTTCGCCGTGCAGCGCGATTGACGGGCGGGCGCGGGGCCCGCCCGCGCTCATTCTGAAGACTGGAACAGACCCTTGAGGTCCACGAGGTTGGCAGCGTCGAAAGCGCGCTGCAAGGCCTGGCGCGGCAACTGCCCGCGCAGGCCGATCGCCACCACGCGGCCGGCCCGCTGCACCGTGCAGCCCGCGTCGGCCCGCCGCAGCGAACCATGCTTGCCGGCGAACTGCATCACGGCTGCATCGTGCCGATCGGTGCGGATCAGACCTTTCAGGCGCAGCACCCCTGCCGGCATGTCGCGCAGCAGCGCCCGCAGCTTGTCGGCGGCCAGCGCATGCGGGGTCGCGTAGTCCCAGCTTTCAAACAGATAGCCATGCTCGGCGGGCCCGGATGGCAAGAGCGCGGGCGCGGCGGGCAGCGGGTGTTCCAGATCCGGCGCGTGCAGCAGTACTTCGGGCACGTCCGCCTGCTCGGTCTCGTAGCGCGGCGTGTGGGGCACCAGGTGATCCAGCCAGGCGCGCAAGGCCTCCATCTCCTCGGCGGTGGCGCGGTCGCACTTGTTGACCACCAGCAGATCGGCAGCCTGCAACTGGCGCCTGACCATGTCGCGCAGCAGGGCGTCGCCGTCCTGGTCCAGCGCGGCCTCGGCGTCCACCAGCACGATGACGCTGTCCAGCGCCAGCGCGGGATCGGCCAGCCCGACCTGGGCCACCCTCCACGGATCCGAGACCCCGCTGGTTTCGATCAGCACGTGCTCGGGTGGGGGATGCAAGGCCAGCACGCGCATCAAGGCGTCGCCGAGATCGTCGCCGATCTGGCAGCAGACGCAGCCGTTGGCCAGGCTGATGAGGGTGTCATCCTGCGCCGCGACCAGCCGGGCATCCACGTTCACCGCACCGAAGTCGTTGACCAGCACCGCCCAGCGACGGCCCCGCCATTGCGTCAGGATGCGATTGAGCAAGGTGGTCTTGCCGGCGCCCAGAAAGCCGCCCAGCACTGTCAACGGTATGCGTGGCGGGATCATGGCGCGGCGGGCCCGTCCGTCGGTTCGCCGCCCAGCACGGTGCCGGCGATGCACAGATCCTTGAGCGCCTCGGGCGCGCAGCGGGAGGGGTCGTCCTCGAGCACGCAGAAGTCCGCGTACTTGCCGACTTCGATAGAGCCGATCAGATGGTCCATCTTCAGCGTATAAGCGGCGCCCAGCGTGATGGCGTACAGTCCGTCGGACAGGCCGATGCGTTCCCCTTCGCCAAGCACCCGGCCCGAGGACGTCAGCCGGTTCACCGCGCACCACGCCGTGAACAAAGGGCCGAGCGGCGTGATGGGCGCATCGGAGTGGATGGCCAGCGGCACGCCTTCGGCCAGGGCGGTGCCGCAGGCGTCCATCCGGTTGGCGCGGTCAGGGCCCATGGTCATGCCGTAGTGGGCGTCGCCCCAGTAGAAAATGTGATTGGCGAACAGGTTCGCGCAGATGCCCAGGGCGCGCATGCGGCGGAACTGCGCGGCGTCCGCCATCTGGCAGTGCTGCAAGGTGTGGCGGTGGTCCGCGCGCGGCTGTTGCTGCAAGGCCGCGTCCAGCGCGTCGATCACCAGTTCGGTGGCTTCGTCGCCATTGACGTGGATGTGCATCTGCAGGCCGGCGCGATGGAAGGCCGCGATGCGCGCGCGCAGTTCGTCGGGCGGCAGGATCCAGATGCCGTTGGGCGCGCCGTTGAAATAGCCGGGCCAGCGCACTCTTGCGGTGAAGCCCTGGATCGAACCGTCCGCCACGATCTTGACCGCGCCCAGGTGCAGCTTGGCGTTGCCCTGTGTACGGGCTTGAAGGACGCGCGCGATGCTATCTTCCAGGCTCAGCCCGCCGTACAGGCTGTTGAAGGCCGGCACGATGCGGCATGGATAGCCGGGGCGCAGCGTCGACTCGCGCAAGGCGGCCATCGTGTGGTCGGACAGGTCGTTGACCAGATCGGTCGCGGTGGTCACGCCGGCCAGACGCGCGATCTGGCCGAATTTCTCCAGACCGTCGGCCGACATGCCGATGACCCGGAAGACGTTGCCGATGATCCGGTTGACAGGGAACATGGCGGCGAATTCCTGAAGCTCGCCGGTAGGCGTGCCGTCAGGGAAGCGCACCACGCCTTCGATGTCGGTGTCCTGGTCGATGCCCGCCCGCGACAGCATGGCGCTGTTCACGTTCATCAGGTGCTGGCTGGCGTGCAGGACTGCGATGGGCCGGGTCGAAGAGACGCGGTCCAGGTCCTGGCGGGTCATGCGCGCCTTGCCGAAAAAGATCGGGTCGAAGCCCCAGGCCAGCAGGGGTTCGTCGCCGGGCGGCAGGGCGCGCTCGGCTTCCTGCAGGCGGCGCACCACGGTCTCGAAGTCGCGGCAGCCTTCCCAGACCTTGCCGTCGGGCGCGGTGCGCGCGTAGTAGCCCACGAACGGAAAATTCCACAGGCCGCCCGCCATCAGGTGGCTGTGCCCTTCGACCAGCCCGGGCATCAGCACCTGGTCGGCGTAGCGGTCGTCCACGTCGGCGGCGCCCCAGGACAGGGCGTCGTCGTGGGTGCCGACCGCCAGGATGCGGCCTTCCCGTACCGCCACGTGCGTGGCCTCGGGCGCGCTGCGGTTCATGGTGAGGATCTTGCGGGCGCGAAAGACTTTGATGGGATGCATGGATCGGCTCTGGATGAAGGAAAAGAATGGACTCAGTCGGGCATGGACAGGGGCGCGCGCGGCAGGCCCGCATCCAGCGTGACGCGGTGGCAGCGCACCCAATGGTCGGGCGCGACCTTGCGCAGCTCGGGCTCGCTGGCGCGGCATTGCGGTTCCGCCACCGGGCAGCGGGCGGAAAAGCGACAGCCCGGCGGTGGCGCTAGCGGGCTGGGCGGCTCGCCTTGCAGCATGATGCGGCGCGCCGCGCGGCGCCGCCCGCCGCCCACCGTGGGCACCGCGGACAGCAGCGCCACGCTGTAGGGATGCAAGGGCGCCGCGAAGAAGGCGCGACGCGGCGCGCGCTCGATGATCTGGCCCAGATACATCACGGCGATCTCGTCGCAGATGTGTTCCACCACGGCCATGTCGTGCGAGATGAACAGATAGGTCAGTCCCAGCTCGCGTTGCAGCCGTCCCAGCAGGTTCAGGATCTGGGCGCGGATCGCGACGTCCAGCGCCGACACCGGTTCATCGCAGACCACCAGTTCGGGCCGCGTGGCCAGGGCGCGTGCGATGTTGATGCGCTGGCGCTGTCCGCCCGAGAACTGGTGCGGAAAGAGCCGCTGCTGTTCGGGGCGCAGGCCCACCGCGTGGAACAGTTCGTCGACGCGCGCGGTGCGCTCGGCGGCCGTGCCGATCTGCATCAGCTCCAGCGGCGCGCGCACCGCGTCGCCGACGCGCTGGCGCGGATTCAGCGACGAGAACGGGTCCTGGAATATCACCTGGACGCGGCGCCGCGCTTCCTGCAGGGCGGGTCCGCTCAGCAGGCTCAGGTCGGTGATGCCCAGGCGCACGCTGCCATGCGACACGGGGGCCAGGCGCATGACTGCCATGGCGGTGGTGGTCTTGCCGGAGCCCGATTCACCGACGATGGCCAGCGTCGAGCCGCGCCGCACTTCGAACGACACCCCGTCGACGGCGCGCACCACCTCGGGTTTGCCGAACCAGCCGGAGCGGCCGCGCGGGTAATGGACTTTCAGATCGGTCACGGTGAGCACCGCGGGGGCGGGACTGCCCTGCGCCAGCGTAGCGGATGCGGATGTCATTGAGGCGTCTCCTTCAACCAGCAAGCCGCGCCATGGCCTCCTGCGTCGGCAATCATGGGGGGAATCTGCCGCGCGCAACGTGGCATGGCATGCGGGCATCGTTCGCGGAATGCGCAACCCTCGCCCAGTTCCCACAACGAAGGCACCATGCCGGGAATCTCGGCCAGCTCGGTGCGTGTGTCCTGCCGGCTGGCGCCCAGCTCGGGCAGACAGGCGATCAGGCCTTGCGTGTAGGGATGGGAGGGCGCGCCCAGCACCTCGTCCACGCTGCCCTGTTCGACGACGCGTCCGGCATACATGACGATCACGCGATCCGCCATTTCGGCCACCGCGCCCATGTCGTGGGTGATCAGCACGATCGCCGTGTTGCGCCGTGCCTGCAGGTCGCGCAGCAGATCGAAGATCTGCGCCTGCACGGTGACGTCCAGCGCCGTGGTCGGTTCGTCGGCGATCAGGATGTCCGGCTCGCACGCCAGCGCCATGGCGATCATGACGCGCTGGCGCATGCCGCCCGACAACTGGTGCGGATACTCCTCGACGCGCCGTTCGGGGGCAGGGATGCCGACCGCGCGCAGCAGTTCGATGGCCTGCTGGCGCGCCTGCCGGCCCCCGGCGCCCTGATGGCGCCGCAGCGATTCGCCGATCTGGTCGCCGACGCTGAATACCGGATTCAACGCCGTCATGGGTTCCTGGAAGATCATCGAGATGCGGTTGCCGCGGATGGCGCGCATGTCGGTTTCGGCCAGTTCCAGCAGATCGTTGCCGTCGTAGCGCACGTGGCCACCGGCGATGCGTCCGGGCGGCGTGGGAATGAGCCGCAGCATCGCCAGCGCGGTCATGCTCTTGCCGCAGCCGGACTCTCCGACGATGCACAGGGTCTGGCCGCGTCGCACTTCGAAGTCCACGCCGTTGAGCACGGCGGCACGGCCACGCCGCGTCTGGAACTCCACGCGCAGCGCCTGCACCTGCAGCAATGCGTTGTCGTGTTGAACAGTGGATGCGGTCATGTCAGCGCTCCCGCAGACGAGGGTTGAGGGCGTCGTTCAGGCCATCGCCCACCAGGCTGACCGCCAGCACGGTCAGGAAGATGGCCAGGCCGGGAAAGGTCACCGCCCACCAGGCGGCCAGCACGTACTGGCGGTTCGAGCCGATGATCAGGCCCCAGCTCATGAGATTGGGATCGCCCAGCCCGAGGAACGACAGGCCGGCCTCGAACAGAATGGCGCTGCCGACGGCCAGGGTGGCCGACACGATCAGGGGCGGCAGCACATTGGGAAGGATGACGCGCCAGATCAGGCGCGCGTTGCCCGCGCCGATGCTGCGCTCGGCGCGCACGAACTCCACCTCGCGAAACTTCAGGAATTCACCGCGCGTCAGCCGCGCCGTGTTGGGCCAGCTGACCACGCCGATGGCCAGCGTGATGCTCAGCAGCGTGGGCGAAAACAGGGTAGTGATGACCATGGCGAACAGCAGCGTGGGCAGCACCTGGAAGAACTCGGTGGCCCGCATCAGCACGTTCTCGACCGTGCCGCCGTAGAAGCCGGCCAGCGCGCCCACGGTGATGCCGATCAGCACCGACAGCATGGCCGCCACCGCGCCCACCAGCAGGGTGGCGCGGCCGCCGTAGATCAGGCCGGTCAGCACGTCGCGGCCCAGATAGTCGCTGCCCAGCCAGGCATCGGGCGAGCCGGGCGGGCTCAAGGGCGCGGTGACGATCTCGAAGGGGTCGGCCTGCAGCAGCAACGGACCCAGCAGCGACACGGCCAGAATCAGTGCCAGCAGGGCCAGGCCGGCCAGGGCGGTCGGGTTGCGCGCGAACATGCGCGCGGCCTCGGCCAGGGGATGGGCGGGCGCGGGCGCCAGAGCGGTAGCGGTAGTCATGTCTTGATCCGTGGGTCGACCAGGCGATAACAGAGGTCTGTGAGCTGGTTCATCACCACCACGACCAGCGAGGAAAACAGCAGCGTGCCCAGGATGGTGGGATAGTCGCGCCGCAGCACGGCATCGGAGGCCAGGCGGCCCAGGCCGGGCCAGTTGAAGACGGTCTCGACCAGGATGGCGCCCGCCAGCACGTTGCCGAACTGCAGGCCCACCAGGGTGACGACCGGCAGCACGGCATTGCGCAGCGCATGCTTGTAGAGCACCAGGAATTCCGGCAGGCCCTTGGCGCGCGCGGTGCGCACGTAGTCCGCGCCCAGCACGTCCAGCATGCTGGCGCGCGCCAGCCGGCTGTACTGCGCCAGGTGGATCAGGCTGAGCGTCAACGTCGGCAGCACCAGGTGGTGGGCTACGTCCAGCACGTCGCGCCAGCCGCCCTGGACCGCGTCCACGGCCCGCATGCCGCCCACCGGAAAGATCGGCCAGGTCGCGGCGAACAGGATGATGAGCATGATGCCGGTCCAGAACACCGGCGCGGCGAAGCCCACCAGCGAGACCAGGGTGACGGCCTGGGACAGCAGGCCGTTGGGGCGCCGCGCCGACAGCACACCCAGCGCCGTGCCCAACACCATGGCGCACAGCACCGAGGACACGACCAGCAGCAGCGTGGCGGGCACGCGCTGCGCGATCAGGTCGGCCACCGGCAGGTTGAAGTAATACGAGTAGCCCAGGTCGCCGCTGAACATCTGCGCCAGGTACAGGCCCAGTTGCGTCAGCAGCGGCTTGTCCAGCCCGTACTGCTGGCGCAGCGCGGTCATGGCCGCCTCGGACATGCCGCCCATCGAGCCGGCGATGGTTTCCACCGGATCGCCGGGCGCGCTGTGCACCAGCAGGAAGTTCAGCACCACGACCAGGGCGACCAGCGTCACCGCCCGCAGCACGCGCGACAGCAGGAAGCGGATCATTGCAGGGTGACCTCGTCGTACGGCGCCAGCGGTCCCCAGATCGAGGTGGGAACGTTGCCGACGCGCTTGCTGGTGACTGTGCGGTAGGGCACCTCGTTGATGAACAGGATCGGGAGGTCGTGCGTGACGGCCTTCTGGAAGTCAACGTAGAGCTGCTTGCGGCGTTGCGGATCGGGCTCGACGGCGGCGGACTCCAGCAGCTTGTCGACCGCCGGATTGGCGTACGCCTGGGTATTGGTCCAGATGATGGGCTTGATGTTGCTGGACAGGTAGGTGCGCGCCACCCCGATCACTGGATCGCCCCAGTTGAAGACGTTGTCCATCGTCATGTCGAAATCACCGCTGGCGATGCGCTTGGCCCACGAGGGAAAGTCGGCCGACGCGCGCACTTCGACGGCGATGCCGATCTTTTTCAGTTGCGAGCGCAGATACTCGGCCACGTTCTTCTGCTGGTCGTCGCTGCCCGGGATGTAGTCCACCGTCAGCTTCAGGCGCTCGCCGCCGTCCTTGGCGGGGTAGCCCGCGGCGTCCAGCAGCGCAGCCGCCTTCTTCAGGTCCAGCGCGTAGGGTGCCAGGTCCTTGGCGGCGAAGGGGCTGCCGGACACGATGGGGCCGATGGCGGGTTTGGAGAAGCCGGCGTGCAGCGCCTTCGAGATGAAATTGCGGTCGACCGCGTGCGCGATGGCCTGCCGCACTTCGAGCTTGGACAACGGTTCGCGCCGCAGGTTGAAGGCCAGCCAGTTGATCGCGCCTATCCCTTCGTAGCCTTTGTCGGTCACCACCAGGTTCGGGTTGCCCTGCAGGCGGCGCAGTTCGACCGGCGAACTCAGGCTGGGCAGCATCTGGATGTCGCCGCGCTCCAGCGACAGGGTCAGGCTGGACAGGTCGGGCATATAGTTGAAGATCACCCGATCCAGCTTCGGGCGGCCGGGCAGGAAGAATTTGTCGAAGCGTTCCAGCACCACGCGTTGGCCGGGCACGAACTCCACCAGCTTGAAGGGGCCGGACCCGACCACGTCCTTGGTGTTGCGCGGATGGTTTTTCAGGTCCGTGCCATCGTCGTAGATGTGCTTGGGCAGGATCGGAGCCAGGGCCGGCGACATGGCTAGCAGGATGGCCGGGTGCGGCTGGCTCATGCGCAGGATGGCGGTATGCGCATCTGGCGTGTCGACCTTCTCCAGCGGCGCGAGCATGGTCGAGAAGGGGTGGTTGGCCTTGATGGCCATCAGCGAGAACGCCACGTCGGCCGACGTGACGGGCTGTCCGTCGTGGAACACGGCATTCTTGCGCAGGTGCAGCGTCAGCGTGCGATTGTCCGGCGACAACTCCCACGATTCGGCCAGATAGGGCTGGGGATTCCATTTGTCGTCGAATCGCAGCGGGCTGGCGAACAGTTGGGTCGATGGCATGGCGGTGGCCAGGCCCGACTGCACCGCGCCGTCCAGGTGGCGTGGCACGGCCGTGCTGCCGACCACCAGCGTGCCGCCGGCGGCGTGCGCGGCGGGGGCACCCGCCGTGGCCAGGGCCAGGCCGCAGGCGGCCAGGAGTCTTCGGAGATTGGGTGTACGCATCTTTTTTCCCTTGAATGAGTTTCTCGCCTTGATCGGCTCATGCAGCCGCGGTGTGCCGCGGTCTTGCTCTACAGCACTTCGTCCTTCAGGTGATACCAGCGGTACAGCAGCGCCTGGCCCAGTCGCCTGAACGGCGCCAGCGGGTGGGTGGGCAGGCTGCTGTCGTAGATGGGCAGGTCGAACGCCGGGTCGGCGCGGCCCGCGATGCGTTGGGCCATGCGCCGCCCCGCGTGCGCGGAGAAGCTGACGCCGTTGCCGCCGTAGCCCAGCGCGTAATACACGTTCTGGCGTGGATCAGGCTGCGCGATGCGGGGCATCATGTCGTGGCTGACGTCCACCCATCCCCACCACGAGTAATCGATGTCGATGCCGCGCAGGGCGGGAAACTTCCGGTACAGGCCATTGACCAGTAGCCGTTCATGTTTCGGATGCCGGGCATCCGCGCCCGTGATGGAACTGCGGCTGCCGATCTGCACGCGGCGGTCGGGCAGCAGGCGGTAATAGAAGCGCAGCGTACGGGTATCCGTGATGGCTTCGTGGGTCAGGAAGTTCGTCGCCGCCAGCTCGGCGTCGTCGAGGGGACGCGTCACGATGCTGTTGGACAGGATGGGGTAGCAGCGTCCCGCCAGGCTCGGGTGCAGGCTTGCGGCGGTGTAGGCGCCGGTGGCGATGGCCACGGCGCGGGCACGCACGGTACCGCCTGGCGTGCGCAGCAGGTGCCGCTCGCCCTCTGTCTTCCAGCCGGTGACCGGGCTGCACGGGTGCAGCGTCGCGCCGTGTTCTCTTGCCATGCGCATGTAGCCGCGGGCAAGCTTGAGCGGATGCACGCTGATGCCGTCGGGTTCGTGCATGGCGCCGTGGGCCTCGGCGTCGCGCACATAGTCGCGATGCACCTCGTCGCGGCTCAGAACGCGGGTGGCATAGCCGAACTGATCCCGCATCAATGCGGCCTCGCTGCGCAGGAAGGCCATCTTCTTCTCGCGATGCGCGATGTACAGATGGCCGCCGGGCTGCGGATCGCAATCGATCCTGGAGACCAGTTCGCTGAAGGTGGCGAAGCCCGTTCGGATCTCGGTGTCCAGCCGCCGCGCGATATCCATGCCCCAGCGCGCTATCCATTGCGAGCGGTACAGCCGGCCGCTGGCGTTCTGGCCCTGGCCACCGTTGCGGCTGGTGCAGCCCCAGGCGATCTGGTTGGCCTCCAGCACGGCGGACTTGATGCCATGTTCTTTCGCCAGGAACAACGCGGTGGCAAGGCCCGTGAAGCCCGAGCCGATGACCGCGACGTCGACGTCGCGGTCGCCCGCGATCGGGCCGTCGTCCTGCGCCGGCGCCCCCGCGGTGTCCACCCAGTACGTGGGGGCATAATCCTGTCCGCTGCCGGGGCCCGGCGACACCAGGGGATCGTAGGTGGGGTTGTAGGCCTGGCTGCGTGTCGGGCGTGCTGACGTATCCATGATCGATCCTGTCTATGTTCGCGTGCGGCTCAGGCCGCTGCAGCGATGCGCTGCTTGCGGAACACGTTCTTCACCAGGATCTTTCCTTCGCGGAACGTGAAGATGTCCACGCCATCGACTTCGATGGCGCTGCCATCGGCGGCGGTGCCCGTGAAAGTCCATTCCGAGACGCCGCGGTCGCCGATTACCCAGTGCCGGCCGTTTTCCCACTGCGCGTCCGGCACGGTCTGCCATGCTCCCGCGAATGCGCGGGCCACGGCCTCGTGGCCTTCGTGGCGCGCACCGCAGGTCAGGGGACCGGCGGCCGTTTCGAACACGCAGTCCTCGTGCATGAAGGACATCAGGGCCGGCAAGTCGTGGCGGTTCCAGGCTGCGCTGAACGCTTCCAGCATTGCCGCGTCGGGTGTGGTTTCCATGTGTGCGTCTGTTTCCATGTCGTGAATGAGGCCAGCACGGCCTCGCATGGGACTAGACCTTACGCAGCCTCGGATGCGAGCCATAGATCCAGCGCCGAGGGATGTTGGAGCCAGTGGTCCACACGCCCGGCCCAGGACGATCCGCATCGTCGGATGCCACGCTGGCCATGCGGCGCATCGATGCAGTGCGCCGCCCGCGGGTGGTGCGGGTCATGCATGGTATTGGTGCCAGGCATGTCGGATCCGCCATGCACCTTCAGCCCTCTGCGAGAAGCCACTGCCCCTCCGGGCAGGGCGCATTGCCGTCCGAAAGGCGGTCGATCGGCGTCTTTTCTTCTGGGGCGAGGCTGCCCGCATCGCTGGCACGGATGTTGCTTCGAAAACTTGTACACAAGCTTGGATTCAGTGGTGCGCCTGGCCGCCTTGCTGTCTCCGGCATCCTCGTCAACGATCCTGGAGTTTTTCATGAGCAACCGTATTGCCGACCTCGCCAGCCCGCCGAATGCCGGACGGCGCCGCACGTTGTTGACGGGCGCGGCGGCGTTGGGCGTGCTGGCCGCGCCCGCGTTCGTGCGCGCGCAGTCCAGCCCGAAGATCCGCGTCGGCTATTGGCCGGTGGCGGCGGGACTGCCGTTCTTCGCCGCGATCGAGAAGGGGTACTTCAAGGAAGCCGGACTGGACGTCGAGGCCCTGAAGTTCGCGGGGCCCCAGCAGGTGATGGAAGGCATGCTGGCCGGACGTTGCGATGGCAGCGCCAATGGCACCGGCGCGGCCAACCTGGCCATCGGCGAGATCGCCCAGCCCGGCCTTTTCAAGATCTTCTGCACCAACCCCAGCAATGCCAGGAACGTGCTGGAGGAGTTCCTCGTTGCCAAGGACAGCCCCATCAAGACCGCGGCGGAGTTCAAGGGCAAGCGCGTCGCCTGCGGCCCGGGCATCCAGAACGTGACGCTGGCCAAGACCATGCTCGAGCGTGCCGGCGCCACCGGCGCCACCGTGACCGAGTTGCCCATCGGCCAGCACGTCGCCGCCATCGCCGCCGGCCAGGTGGACGGCGCCTACACGCTGGAACCCACCGGCACCGTGGGGCGCCTGAACGGCACGACCCGCGTGCTGGAAGCCGGTGTCGTGGCGCATTACATCCTGGGTGATCCCCTGGCGCCCTGGCATGGCGGCGCGGCCAGCCTGACCACGGAGTTCATCAAGAAGCATCCCGACGCCACGGCCAAGTACATCGCCGCCTACAAGCGCGGTGTCGATCTCGTGCGGCAGAAGCCGGACGAGGCACGCGAATTCATGAAGGGCTATACGGCCATCGAGGGCCAGTTGACCAAGGAAGTGCCGCTGGCCGCCTACATGCTGCACGACGAGTTCAAGGACAGCGACGTGGCGTACTTCCAGAAGTTCTACGACCTGTTCACCGAGAAGGGCATCTTCGCCAAGAAGGTCGACGTCGCCTCGCTGCTTTACAAGGCCTGACCATGTCCAAGGCGTCTACTTCCTCCACGCAGGCGGACGCCGCGCCCGGCTGGGCGCCGCCTGCCTCGCACGACGCGGCGCCGCCTAGGGCGCCCTTGCGCGACCGGCTCCTGCCTTTCATGGGCCCCGTCGTGCTGTTCCTCATCTGGGACCTCGTGGTGCGCGCGGGGATGATCAAGGCCATCCTGCTGCCCAGTCCGGCCGACACGCTGGTGGCGCTGGTCTCCGGCCTGGCGGGCGGGCCGTTGCTGACGGACTTCCTGGTCACGGTGATGCGCACCGTGCAGGCCTTCGTGATCGCCGCGGTGATCGGCATGCCGCTGGGCGTGCTGCTGGGCAGCAACGAACGGGCCTACCGCAGCGTCGAGTTCCTGATCGACTTCTTCCGGTCCACGCCGTCGTCGGCGTTGATTCCGTTGTTCCTGCTGGTCTTCGGCGTCAGCGACATCAACAAGGTGGCCATCGCGGCATTCGGCGCATTGCTGATCGTGGTGTTCAACAGCGCCTACGGCGTGATCAATGCGCGCAAGCAGCGCGTGATGGCGGCCAAGGTCATGGGGGCGTCGCGCTGGCGCATTTTCAAGGACGTCCTGCTTTGGGAAAGCCTGCAGCCCAGTTTCGTGGGCCTGCGCTCGGCGGTGTCCATGTCGCTGGTGATCGTCATCGTCGCCGAGATGTTCATCGGGTCCGAGAACGGCCTGGGCCACGCCATCATCGATGCCCAGCAGATCCTCAACGTCAAGACCATGTACGCCGCGATCCTGGCGGCCGGCGCGCTGGGCTACGTGCTGAACATCCTGTTCCTCGTGCTGGAGCGGCGCGTGGTCCACTGGAGCGGAAGGTAGATTCAATGAGTATCGTCATCAATCCTCCGGCTTACGCCGACGTGCCGGCGCCGCGCTTCACGCCCGGCCCGGCAGGCACGCACATCACCATCCGCGGCCTGACCAAGTACTTCGCCGGCTGGCCGCTGTACGAGAACTTCGACCTGGACATCCCGAAGGGAAAGATCGTCTCGGTGTTCGGCCCGAACGGCTGCGGCAAGAGCACGCTGATCAACATGATCGCGGGGCTTGTCCCGATCGATCGCGGCGAGATCCTGTTCGATGGCAAATCGCTGAAGGACACCCGCATCGGCTACGTCTTCCAGAACTACCGGGAAGCGCTGTTTCCCTGGATGCGCACCATCGACAATATCGCCTATCCCCTGCTGCTGGAAGGCCGTGGCAAGGCAGAGGTCGATCGCCGCATGGAAGAGCTGGTCGCTTCGTTCGACGTCAAGTTCGACCTGAACCGCTATCCCTACGAATTGTCCGGCGGCCAGCAGCAGACCGCGTCCATCATGCGCGCATTGGCGCCTCGGCCGGAGGTGCTGTTCCTCGACGAGCCGTTCTCCGCGCTGGACTTCGAGATGACGCTGTTCATCCGGGAGAAGCTGCAGGAAGTCTTCATGCAGACGGGCACGACCATGCTGCTGGTCTCGCACGACCTGGAAGAGGCGGTGTATCTGGCGGACCAGATACTGCTGCTGACCAAGCGGCCGACCAAGGTCGCGGAGATACTGGCCTACGACGATGCTCGCCCGCGCACGGTGGAGACGCTGTCGCAGCCCAGTTTCGTGGCGGCCAAGAAACTGAGCCTGGAGATATTCCAGCGCGAGGTGCGGCGATGAGCCAGGACGCATCGGGCCGGATGCCTGCGCCGGGATACCGGGCATGACGCAGGGGTGGGCTGCCGAACGGCCGCCGACCGGGACTCGGCAGATGCCCGGCGGCGTCATGCGGTCGCCGTCCACGCATCGCACGCGCGCCGATGACGTGTACGCGCTGGTCAAGCGCGCCATCGCGGATTTCCGTTTGCTGCCTGGCGACAGGTTCACGGAGGGCGATATGGCCCAGCGGCTCGGCGTGTCGCGAACGCCCGTGCGCCAGGCCTTGTTCCGCCTGCAGCAGGAGGGGTTTGTCGAAGTGATGTTCCGCAGCGGCTGGCGGGTGCTGCCGTTCGACTTTGCCCGGTTCGATGCCATGTACGATCTGCGTCGCGTGCTGGAATCGGAAGCAGTTCGCCGCCTTTGCTCGGCAGGCCCGGACATCGACCCTGCCGCGCTCGATGGATTGCAGGCGATCTGGCTGTGCGGCGTGGCCGAGCGCTGCGCGGACATGGCGCAAGTCAGCGTGTGGGACGAGGCTTTTCATTGCACCCTGGTAGCGGCGGCCGGCAATGACGAGATGGCGCGCGTGCACCGCGAGCTGACGGAGCGTATCCGGATCATCCGTCGCCTGGATTTCACCAAGCAGTCACGGGTGTCGGCGACCTACGACGAGCACGGCGCCATCCTGCGGGCCATCCTGGCACGCCAGGCCGATGAGGCCTGCGGCCTGCTTGGCGAGCACATCGCCGCCAGCCAGGCCGAGGTGCGCAAGATCACGCTGCACGAGATACACCTCGCTCGCCTGCGTGGTTGAACGGTACTGTCACACGACCGTCATCCTTACCGACGGATACGGACGCCGCCCACGGTCCTTTGCATAATTGCCTGCTGCCACGAGGCATCGCCTTCAGCGATCCCGTCACCAACAGGAGTAGCAACCCAGTGGTCCAGGCCGATCCCAAGCGTTCCCTGCTGTTCGTGGTGCTTCCCAACGTCAACGTGTGGAACACCGACGATCCCGGCAGCAGCCAGTCCTTCATGCGTTCGGCCAGCCGCATGGCGGTGCGCGGTCCCGAGGCCAAGGCCCCGGCGCGGCCCGCGATGATCCATGCCGCCGCGGCGCTGGACCGCGTGGCGCCCAATGACACGGTGCTGCTGTCCCTGGACCAGGCACAGCGCCTGGCCCTGCAACGCGAGTATCCCGGCCTGCGCATCGTGCCCGTCACGCGGCTCGCGCCGTTGTGGCTGCGCCGTATCGACGTCTCGCCCGTGATGGGCGCGTCGTCCGGCCGCAAGCAGACGCTGGACGTCGAGGTGGTGGATGCCGCCACCGGCAAGCCGCTGGCCGGCGTGGACGTGGTCGGCTTCACCGATCGCGCCGAGCGCGTCGGCAACACCGGCCGCACCAACGCCCGCGGCATCGCCCGCCTGGCCTTTCCGGCCAGCGTGACGTCGCTGGAATCGGTCGAGGCCATTCCCGAATCCGGCTACTGGCCGGCCTATGTGCGGCGCGTTTCCCTGGCCGATGGCCGCGCGCGCCTGCAGGCGCCGCCCATCGACCTGGCCGCGCCGGACATCCGCAGCCATTTCAAACTGATCGGCGAGGATGCCGACGGCCACGGCGTGAAGGTGGGCGTGATCGACACGGGCGCGTCCCGGCATGCCGACCTGCACGTGCGGCGCGGCCGCAACGTGGTCAAGGGCGAGCCGCCCGCCGACGTCACCGACCACATCGGCCACGGCACGCACGTCGCGGGCATCATCGCCGGACGCGGCAGGCCGGGGCAGGGCGTGCGCGGCGTGGCGCCCGGCGCCGACCTGCACGTCTACAAGGTCTTCGGCAAGGAAGAGGAAACGGCCTCTTCCTTCCACATCGCCAAGGCCATCCGCATGGCGGTGGACGACGGCTGCGACCTGGTCAACCTGTCGCTGGGCGGCGACAGCGAGGTGCCCGACGTGCTGCGCGAGATCCAGCGCGCCCGCGCCATGGGCGTGGTCTGCATTGCCGCCGCCGGCAACGACTACCGTTCCGAGGTGGATTACCCGGGCCGCTACAGCCAGGTGCTCGCCGTCAGCGCCAGCGGCCGCAAGGGGGTCTATCCCGCGCACGCCGCCCAGGTGCTCAGCGCCGCCAAGCCCTTCGGCACCGATCCGAAAGACTACGTGGCGGACTTCAGCAACGTGGGCAGCGAGATCAGCCTGATCGGCCCTGGCGTGGGTATCGTTTCCGCTTATCCAGGCGGTTACGCCGTGATGGACGGCACCTCGATGGCATGCCCGGCCATCGTCGGCGCGGCGGCCCGGCTGCTGGCGCGTTCGCCCAGGATATTGGGGATGGATCGGAACCAAAACCGTTCCGACGCTGTCGTAAAAATGGCACTCGACGCGGCCCGGCCACTGGGGCTGGGCGCGGGCTTTGAGGGGGCCGGAATTTTGGTGTAGGATGAATTCATCATGAGCCGCTACGTCATCTGCTATCAGGGCGATTGCGATCCTCCCCGCAAAGAGGAACGCCAGGTCATGTCGTCCCTGAACAAGCATGCCGCCACGGTCATCGAGCAAATGCCAGGGTCCCTGTTGGTGGACGGCATCGAGGCCGACATCGCCGCCGCCCTGGACCGGCTCGAACACTGGACATACACCCCCGAACGCAGCGTCCGCATCCGGCCGCCGCGCAAGCACATCAAGCAGCCTGCCTGAGCGGCAGGTGTCGACATCCAAAGCCCGGCCGCCCGGGCTTTTGTTTTGCCGCCGGATAGCCGCGTCCGGCGCAGACCTCCGATTTCTTCAACCTGCGTTTCCACCCTGAGGCAGCACAGCAATGGCGAAGTCAGGCAAGACCGCTCCCCGGTTCCGGTTCGCCCCGGAAACCCAATTCGAAATCGAACGCGTCAAGACGGCTCCCGAGCCGCTGGAAAGCTACGACGACCGCGAGGGCTACGACCCCGCGTTCATCGATCCTGACCGGCCCGTCGGCCTGCCGGTGCTGGGCAAGGCGTTGCAGCGGGACGCCGTCACCCATACCTGGCGCGGCGCCAGGACCCACCTGCTGCCCTACACCCATTTCTCCACGGCGGTCTCCAAGTCGCGCCGCCTGCCGATCTTCAGCGCCTGCAACATCGACGGCGCCAATCTGCGTCCGGTGCCGCGCAGTAATGTGTGGAAGTACGATCCGCGCATTCCCGAGAAATACCAGATCCTGCGCGAGGCCTACGGCGCCGAGCAGAAGGGCTATTTCAGCCGCGGCCACATGACCCGCCGCCAGGATCCGAACTGGGGCAGCAAGAAAGTGGCCACCCTGGCCGACGCCGACACCTTCCACGCCACCAACGCCGCGCCGCAGGTGCAGTTCTTCAATGGTGGATTGTGGGGGCGCATCGAGGACTACATCCTGGAGAACGCCGACACCGACAACATGCGCGTCAGCGTGTTCACCGGCCCGGTCTTCGCCCAGGACGATCCGGTGGTGCACGGCGTGCGGATTCCCGTGCGATTCTGGAAGGTCGTGGCCTTCGTTCACGACGAGACCGGCCAACTGGCGGCGTCCGGCTACCTGGCCTCGCAGGCCAAGGCCATTTCGGACCTGCGGCCCGCCTTCGTCTTCGGCGACATCGAGCATCAACAGCGTCCGCTGGCGGCCATCGAGGAACTGGCGGGCCTGAGCTTCCCGGACCTGGCGGGGCGCGACGTGCTGGCGGGCGCGGGTGTCGATTTTGCGGCGGCGTTGCGCGACGTACGCGACATCATGCTCGCGTAGCGGTATCCTGCCGCCTATAGCGATAACCACATCAATACGGGCGCCGGAGACATGCACCAACAGATCGCCATCGGGGTGTTCTGCCTATTGCTGGCGCTCATTGCCCTGATGGTGGGCCGGCTGGTCTATTGGCATTGGGTGAAGAAGGCGCCTCGGGAGGTGCGGCACGTCGAGGGCGAGGCCATCGAGCCCGACCGTGACGCCATCCCCCCCGCCTATTCCGCCCTGGCGATCCTCGTGCTGTTCGCGGTGCTGGTGGGGGTGTTCATCGTGCTGACGGACTAGTGTGGCGTGCTACGATCTTCGCGGGGCGCGGTTGGCAAGACCGCGCCCCGTTTCCTTTTCTCCACGGGCCGGCCGGCGCCGGCTGGCCCCGCACATAGCAGGCCGCATGGGCAGATTGATTCTCAAGCCGGGCAAGGAACGCTCGTTGTTGCACCGGCACCCCTGGTTGTTCGCGGGCGCGGTCGATCGTGTCGAGGGCCGGGTATCGCCCGGCGCCACGGTCGCTTTGCACGCCAGCGACGGCCGTTTCCTGGCGCGGGCGGCCTACAGTCCGGAATCCGCCATCCGGGCGCGCGTCTGGACCTTCGACGAGGCCGAGCCCGTCGACCATGCCTTCATCAAGCGCCGTATCCAGCGGGCCCTGGCCCTGCGAGCCGGACAGGTCCGCGGCACCGGCGCGGTGCGCCTGGTGTTCGGCGAGGCCGACGGCATGCCCGGCCTGGTGGTCGACCACTATCGTTCGCTGGACGGCCAGCGCCAGCAACTGGTCTGCCAGTTCATGGCCGTGGGGGTCGACGTCTGGAAGAAAGCCATCGTCGACGCCCTGACGCGCGAGACCGGCTGCGAGCACGTCTACGAACGCTCCGATGCGTCCGTCCGCGAGAAGGAAGGCCTGCAGCAGACCACCGGCGTGCTGGCGGGCGATGAACCGCCCGAACTGCTGCTGGTGGAAGAGGGCGGGGTGCGCTATCAGATCGACGTGCGCAACGGCCACAAGACGGGCTTCTACATCGACCAGCGCGACAGCCGCGCCTTGATCGCCCGCCATGCCGCCGGCCGGGATGTGCTGAACTGCTTCTGCTACACCGGCGGTTTCTCGCTGGCGGCGCTCAAGGGCGGGGCGGCCAGCGTGCTGTCCGTCGACTCTTCGGGCGAGGCCCTGGCGCATGCGCGGGCCAACGTGCTGGCCAATGGCTTCGACGCCGGGCGCGCCCAATGGCTGGATGCCGACGCGTTCCGCACCTTGCGTTCGCTGCACCAGGACGGCCGGCAGTTCGACCTGATCGTGCTCGACCCGCCCAAGCTGGCGCCGTCGCAGCAGCACGTCGACCGCGCGGCGCGCGCCTACAAGGACATCAACCTGACGGGCCTGAAGCTGCTGCGGCCCGGCGGGTTGCTGGCCACGTTCTCGTGCTCGGGCGCCATCGGCGCGCCGCTGTTCCAGAAGATCGTGGCCGACGCCGCGGCCGACGCGGGCGTGGATTTGCGCATCCTGGACCGGCTGGGCGCGGGCGCTGACCATCCCATGCTGGCCAGCTTCCCCGAAGGCGAGTACCTGAAAGGGCTTTGGCTGCAACGCATCTGAACGACGATTCAACCCCCCGGAGACAAACCGACATGAAGCTCTTCTACTCGCCCACCTCCCCGTACGTGCGCAAGTGCGTGGTCCTGGCACTCGAACTGGGACTGGACGGCCGCATCGAACGGCTGCCCGCCGCCGCCAACCCGATCAACCGCGACCAGAGCATCGTGCCGGTGAACCCGCTGGGCAAGGTGCCCACGCTGGTGACCGACGACGGCCTGGCGCTGTTCGACAGCCGGGTGATCTGCGAGTACCTGGATGCCCTGGGCGGCGGCAAGATGTTCCCGGCGGGCCAGGACCGCTGGGTGGCGCTGGCCAACCAGGCGTTGGGCGACGGCCTGCTGGATGCGGCGCTGCTGGTGCGCTATGAAGTCGGTCCGCGTCCCGAGGCGCTGCGCTGGGAAGACTGGAAGCGCGGCCAGAACGAAAAGATCACCAGTTGCCTCGAGCGCCTGGAACAACTGGCTGGCGGCTTCGGCGACAAGCTCGACATCGGCACCATCACCCTGGGTTGCGCGCTGGGCTACCTGGATTTCCGCTTCGCCGGCCTGGACTGGCGTGGCCAGTACCCGAGCGCGGCGAAGTGGTTCGCCTCGTTCAACGCCCGTTCGTCGATGCAGCAAACGCTGCCGCCGCAGTAAGCCTCCATCCCTGCCGTCCCGCGGCGCATGGCCGCGGGAGCGGCGCACCGTGGGAACATCTCCACAGTTACAGAAAAGAAACGTGAATGTCGCAGAGCCGGTGAAATCTCTCTGGTAAGATTTCCCGACAGTTGTTACTTTTTTATACGGCGGCGAGCGCGTATCTGCCGTCAGTAGGCGCCTGCCGACCGCTCAGGGGCAGGCTGTCATCCACGCGTGTTTCGTCGCCCCGCAGACAATGCCATGAACGACTCCAATCAGTTTTATTCGGTGACTTCGAAGCTCGAGATCGCCCGGCTGTTGCACCTCGCCCAAACCCGCAACGCGCTGGTGTTGATGCGCATTCCTGGCCGTCCGGTCACCAGCCTGACCACGGTGCTGCACGCCGACGGCCACGCCGATTCGCTGTACCTCGATGCCGCGCAAGATGTCGAACTGAACCACCGCATGATCAGCGGCGGCCGCGTGCTGTTCGAGACCACCATCGACAGCATCACGCTGGCGTTCGAAACCTCGGGCGTGAAGATGGTGCAGTACGAAGGCCATCCGGCGCTGCACTCGCAACTGCCCGAAGCCGCCTCGTACGCCCAGCGCCGCGACAACTTCCGCATGGACGTGCCGATGCAGCAACCCGCCATCTGCGAACTGTGGGCCGAACACGATTACGATTCCGCGCCGATCCGTCTGGTCGTGCGCGACATCAGCTCCACGGGCCTGGCCCTGGCCGACACCGCCATGGCCATCAACGTGGCGCCGGGGTCGAAGTACCGTTGCAACCTCGAACTGCCCGGCGTGGGCTCGTTCGAGCTGTCGTTGCGCGTGGTGCATCACCATGACGACGAACTGGCCAAGGGCGGCCTGGCCCGCCGGGTCGGCTGCCAGTTCGATGGCCTGGACGGCTCCACCGGCATCCGCATTCAGGCTTACGTCAACCTGCTGCAACGCGAACTTATCTCGCGCCAGCGCGGCTTGTCCTGATCTCGCTCACCCTCATCGAGAAACGCGGTGTGCCACACCGCGTTTGTCAAAAAACTGACGGAACACTTTGATAGGATTTGGAGACTTTTGACGCTGTTTGCTACGTTGCCGGAGATATCTCACTGAACCGGCCTCGATCGGGACTGCCTTGGCGCCCCGGTCGCACGCGTAGCGCGTCCGACCTGTCTCAAGGATGTCCTGTCGATGGATTCGACGTTTCCATCTCGCGTGGCGAACTCGCCTCTCGAAATCGTCCGATTGCTGGAGCTGGCCCAGTCCCAACGCGTTCCGCTGACGGTCTCGTTGTCCAGCGACAGCGTTGCCGGCGTGACCGCGGTCCTGCACGCGGATGTCGCCTCGAATACCCTGCTGATGAAACCGGTCCGCGAAGACGCGGTGAACCGGATGCTGGTGCGCGGCGGCCGCGTCGTCTTCGAGACGCCGGCGGACCAGCTTGGCCTGATGTTCGAAACGCCTGGCCTGTCGTTGATCGACTATTCGGGCCACCCGGCGCTGCATAGCCATCTACCCGAGCGCGCCTCGTATGCGCAACGCCGCGATACCTTCCGCGTCGACATCCCGACCAGCCACGGCCTGGTCTGTGAGCTCTGGCCCATCAGCAGCACCCGCAAGACGCCGTTCCGGCTGAAGGTGCGCGATATCAGCGGCACGGGCATCGCCCTGGTCGACAGCTCGCGGTCGCTGCCCGTGACACCGGGCACCGAATACCGCGCGCGCCTGAAGCTGCCCGACGTCGATGCCTTCGAGTTCCACCTGAAAGTGGTGCATCACCAGGAAGAGTGGCTGGCCATGGGCGGACGCATTCGCCGCATCGGCTGCATCTTCGATGAGCTGGGCCGCATGGCGTCGTGGCGGGTGCAGTCGTATGTGGACGCGTTGCAACGCATACAGATCGCCAAGCAGCGCGGCTTGTCCTGATGTCCGGACGCCTCGGCGGCCAGGCAGCCAGGGCGTCCGCGAACCTTTACGGCACGATCGACACGCCGATCCGGAACTGCGACTCGTTGCGCTGGTTGTAGCCCAGCAGCGTTTCGCCGTAGCCGTTGAAGTACTGCAGGTGCACGTAGCCGTTCATGTCGAACCACGAGCGCAGCGGCCAGGCGAAGTCCACCTGCGTGGTGCGGCGGCGCTGGTCGCCCTGGCGGTACATGGCCGACAGCACGGGGCCGTTGTCCAGCGCCCAGCGCACGTTCCAGTCGACATGGCCGGCATAGTCGCTGTAGTCCTTGTTCTCGGACGCCTTGCCGAAATAGCCCTTGATCTTGGGGCCGAAGCTCAGCGTGCTGCCGCTGTCGAAGCGGTAGTGCAGCGAGGGTTGAATGTAGCCGTCGTTGATCGAACGCGAATCCGCGCCGTCCTTGCCATTGGACATATGTTCCACGCCCACGTTCATGCCGAGGCGCCAGTTCTGGTTGGCGGACTGCCACACGTCATCCTTCAACCAGAAGAAGCTGGGATTGAACGTGGTGTCGACGAAGGGCTTGGAATCGCCTTCCAAGTCCCACAGCGACGTCTGCGTATAGCCCAGGTAAAGGTTCTCGGCGAAGGTGGCCGGCCGGTCGCTGGGCGGCGTGAACAGCCGGTACTTGGCGCTGAGCTGGAAGCGCGCGCTGGTGCGCTCGCGCGTGCCCACTACGAAATACGAGGGTTGATAGGCCGACAGCGCGCTGCGGAAGGTGTCGAAGCCCGAGTTGTGGTCGACGGGGGCGCGTCCGGCCACGGCGGCCTCGGGGGCGGGGCCGGAGGTCGGCGAGGCGCCGGCTTGCGTGACCTGCGCATCGGACAGCGGTTGGCCGGTACGCGCATCCACCACGGGTACGTTGGCCGGCGCGGCGGTGATGCTGCGGCCGTCGTCGCGGCCCGTGGCTTCCAGCGCCAGCAGCGCGGGTTCGCCTTCGATGGACACGGCCTGCACGCCGCGCGCCTGCGTCGGGACGACCACGTCCCAGGCCACGCGCGCGAAGTTGTTGACGGGGATGGTCAGGATGGCCGGCTCGCCGGGCAGGGTGGCCACGGTGCGCATGACGCCGGCGGCGCTGCGCCATTGCAGCACGAGTTGGCGGGGGGCATTCCAGCGCACGCTGGTGCCGCCGTCGTTGAAATACACCGCCTCCAGCCGCACCGTGTCGCCGGGCGAGGCCGCGGGGCGGTCCAGTTTGTAGGTGACGCCGGCCAGGGCGGGCGTGCACGCGGCGGCCAATGCGGCGGCTGCGAAAATGGTGCGCCAGGCGTGGCGGGAGGGGAAAGCGGAAGGGGCCGAAGCTTGCATGACGGTCCAGTATCGAGGCCGAAAAAGGGTCGCTGAACTGTATCACCCGCCTGTAAGCGCGGTGCTACGCCGTGTAAGAGTGGCTGCAAAGCGCGTGTCGGTGCATGTCGGCGGTTTCGGCCTCTATAATATGCACCGCATTTCGGCCCCGGCCGCCCTTAGCTCAGGTGGATAGAGCACTCGCCTTCTAAGCGAGCGGTCACACGTTCGAATCGTGTAGGGCGGGCCAATTGATGGTCCGAAGCAGTCCGGTAAATTCCAGAATCCCCATCTAAGATATTGATCTTGATGGGGATTTTTCATTTTCTGGTCCGTTGCTGTCCAACGGGGTTCCATTGAGTCCAAAGCGGGTAAGTCGGCTTTTGAGTAAAAATTTGGTAAGATTGGATCGTTGTTATGGATTCAAACTTATCAAAAGGTTTTGGAAGGAAGAGGCTTATGCCAAGGCTTGCCAGCGGACTGAACGATCGTTCGGTCAAGAACGCTAGACCCAAAGAAAAGGCTTATTCCTTGGCCGACGGAGAGGGGCTGTCCTTGATCGTGTCGCCGGCAGGCAGGAAGTCCTGGTCGTTCCGGTATCGCGTAGATGGCAAGCAGAATGCTGCGGTCATTGGCGAGTATCCAGCCATGTCTCTGGCTCAGGCCAGGACGAAGGCGGCCGACCTGCGAATCTCCGCGAAGACTGGTGGAGCCGTTACGGGTGCTCGTGCGGAGCGTCAAGCACGCCGTGATGAATTGAATGCAACCAAATGGGAAGATCAGAATGCGGATTGGCAGTCTTATTCCTTGACGGCGATTTCCGAAAAGTGGTTCGAAATTTACTCGCAGAGCCACGCCAAACAGACCAACTATCAGGTGCGGTACATCATCGATGAGCATTTCCAGCCGAAGGCTGGCAACTTGGATATGCGAACACTTCGAAGCGGGCAACTGACTCCGGTACTGCGTGAGCTGGCAAAAAACACGCCTGCTCAGGCACAGGTTGCGATCCGGTGCATCTACGGAATGATCGACTACTGCATTGCCGAAAATATCCGAGAAGATGATGAAACCTTCCGGTTTCGAGGGGTGCTGCCAAAAAGGCATCAAAAGAAGCATATCCCGGGCGTTACGGATGAACGATTCATCGGCGGGTTGATGAAAGCGATTCACGGATACGGCGGCTATGTCGTGCGCGACGCATTGCTGCTTTGTTCCTGGACTACCTTGCGGCCGGGCGTGGTCGCGAGTGCGCGCTGGGACGAAATTGACCTGCGCCGGGCAGAATGGCACATCCGAGGTAAGAACGAAGATGGCACGAATCGCATGAAGACGGGCGTCGATCATATTGTCCCGTTGCCGCGCCAAGCAGTGGGCATGCTCAAGGAAATGGCGAAGCTCACAGGAAGGGAAAAGTACGTTTTTCCCGCCATGGGAGGCTGGGGGCAGGAAAAGCATGTGCACAGAGATGCGCTATCGAAAGCGCTGCGCGAAATGGGATTCCAAGGACAGCACACACCGCACGGATTTCGAGCGTCTTTGCGCACACTGGCGCGAGAGCGCCTGAAAATCGATGTCGATATCTTGGAAGCTCAATTGGCGCATGCCAAGAAGGACGACGTGCAGGCTGCTTATGATCGAACGCAGTTCTTGGACGAGCGCAGGACAGTGATGCAAATGTGGGCGGACTATTTGGATGAAAAGATGCAGGAGGCTGCGGTCAGCAGTACTGAGTGGGATGATGCGTTCGCGGAAGCTTTCTATGGCGCGGCTGATGACCGAACGGCGGCCTAAATTCTGAAGACTTGCGTCTGCCATCAGCTAGCCGTCGTCGTTCAATTCACTGAGATCGCTCGCGAACGGTGTTGATGCGCTGAAAGTGCTCGTTTCTTGCCGTTTCCAGCGGTTTTTGCGATCTTGTTAATGGTCCTCCGGCCTTTGCCTTGGATGCCGCCTGTGATTTCCTGGAGTGTGTCGCTGTGCTCTAGCTAGGGGAGTCTTCGCCCCGCGCATTGTGCTGAGGTACCGATTTTGTGCGTGGCTGCGTGCAAGTTGGCGCTGTCCGCTGTGTGCAGCAGCGCTGTTTTCCGCCTTTTTTTGCCGTTTTTCAGCGTTTTCCGAGTTCTTGTTAATGGATGGCCTCGCCATATGCCAAGAAAGGGGCAGCAGTGCGCTAGCTCTCAGAAGACCGCCATCGTCGGTCTAGCAGGTTTTGGCGAGCGCAATGACGTGAGAGTTCAGCTAGGGGATCCGTTCTTGAGTGATCTTGCGTTACCGCTGGGAGTCAGTACGGATTGATGGCTTCCTGAACGGCGGCCCAATCATTCATATCCTTCAAGCGTCGCGCCAGCTCTCGTGCGTACGGATTGTTCGGATCCAACTTGGGCCGGGGCTTCTTCCGTTCAAGAGCGGCTAAGTGAGCCTTCCACTGGTCAGGCGTAGCAAGCACGTAGCCCGGGCAGGGGGCGGATTCGGTGCCGGAGGTGCACCATCCGGCTGATCGTAGACTTTGTGCCGTATTGTTGGCTTGCTCGCAAGAAATGCGATCACCGTTCATGCATTGCTGCGCTACGTAGCGGTACCACCCAGGCGAGTCACCGACGAAGGTGCTGCCGACCCAATCTTGGTTCGAAGCGCTGCGCATGGGGGCGGCCAGTTTTACTTCTGGCTGAGGCGCTTTTTTTTCGACGCCTTTTGGCGCGCATGGCGCCCAGCGTTGCTGGTAGGAAGGGGCGTCCTTGGGGCCATAGCACCAGCCATGCTGGCGAAGCCATTTGCTCTCCTGATCTCGAGCGGCGCAGTACTTCTGCTGCACCGTTGGATCCGAGCTGCCTGCGCACTGATTGAGTGCATCGTAGTACGCCTGTACGTGCCGCTGCGGTTCTGTCGACTGCGCTGCATGTGCAGCCCAGCAAGCTATGGATAGATGAAATGCCAACAGCCCGCGCGCAACGGCAAAGCGTAGGTTTGGTGCCAAATTCATGTTTCATCCAACTTAGAAGGTCGATTTATGCAACTTTAAAGGTTGAGTCCCAAATTATCCAGATGCTTAATTCAACTAAATAAGTTGACTATCAACCTTTTGGTGTGTTACGCCATTTGGGCTGAGGCCTAACCATCTCCACCTGCAAAGTTGGAGTTGGCAATGACACAAGACGAACAGCAGTTCCTGAAAAGGCTTGGGCAAGCGATCGCCAAGAAAAGGAAGGCAGCTGGCTACACGCAAGAAAAAGTGGCAGAAAAATTGGAAATTGGCAGCGAGGCTGTTTCGAGAATCGAACGCGGTCTTGTCAGCCCAGGATTTCCGAGGCTCTTCCAACTCGCCGATTTGTTCGGCTGCGGAATCGAAAGCTTTTTTGTCGAGGGTAGTCGAAGGCCTAGTGATGTGGGCGAGCGCGTCGCCAGGATGCTGGAGGGGCTTAGCGAATCAGACCGAACTCTCATCCTTGCAATCATCGAGCGTCTCTCGAAGAGGCTCAGCAAAGCTGCGGATGACTTTGACGTATAGAGAATCGGTTCTTGGCATACAGAACCTGGTTGAAAAATCTCTTGATGCGCCGCTTGGACGTGATCAGTTCTGCGCGGAAGCCCAGGCTGATACCTGCTCGCAAACCTATTCGTAGTGAGAGAGCAGTGCTGGCCAACGCACACCAGCTACGGAGGCAATGCGAAATTTTCAAGCCCCAGAGTTCTCGCGCTGTGACCCCTCAGCACTAAATTTTTGCTTGATTCCTTCGCGAGCTCTTGCTGCGAACTCGCATTTCCGTAAGAGCAACAGATCTCCTGCCCGTTAACGCAGTCGGGCTGGGCATGCCGTAGTGCGAGAAAAGATTTAGTGACGGTCCCCGCCAACCGTACACAAACTGCGCTCTCTCATTCTGCTAGATATGCGGTTGGGCGGTATCGCGATGCCTATCAGGATTGCAGACCCGCCCCTCTACATTGTGCAAGCTGAATGGCAGGTCTTGCCGAGAGCGCTGCGCTCATTGATCGGGCGTGGCGCTTCCGCTTCTTCGTCGCTTCCCATATTGGAATCACACGAGACGTCAGCTAGCCAGTCAAGCTTGTCAACTGGTCTGCTCACCAGTGGGTCGTTGCTCGACTTCGTCTTTGTAGTTGCAGTGACGTGGAACGACCTCGCGGTTCGCGCCTGCATTGTTGAGTCATCGACCCTTTAACGCCAAAAAACGGCGTTTTATCGCGGTTTTTTAGCACTTTCGGCGACTCTTGTTAATCGTCGTGAGCTCGCTATTCGGGCTTGCGCACTTCGATCGAGTGCGCCGCTCAACAAGAATCTACACGCAATGGATGGGCATGTTGTCTGGCCGGCTCATTGCGTCACGTCTGAAGGTTTCGATGCACTCCACTGTACCCAACACCGCACAGTCGCAACTTCCCCTTGAAGGCTTTGTGCGCATCAAGCAGATCATCGCTCCGAATGGGCCAATTCCTGTTAGCAAATCCACTTGGTGGGCGGGCGTTAAGTCAGGAAGGTTTCCGAAACCCGTAAGGATATTTGGTCCTAGGATCACCGTGTGGAATGTAAAAGAAATCCGCGCTTTGATTGAACTGTAGCTTCAAGGAGAGGAGCGAATAAAACACTAACTTACTCAACACGGTCGGATGAAAAAGGTGCATTTTTCTATGCTGGAGCAAGAAGATTGCGCCAATTTGATCTGAAGAATTCGGGTTCTTATGTTATTTGAATATGAATTGAAAGTAAGTCGTGGGGCGCATCCGGACTTTGAGAGTGCACATGGCAGCTCGCCTGTGGATGGGGCGTCTGTGTCCGAAGTTGATGACACTCTCAAGTTCTTCGGATCAAACGAGGATCTGGCTACTGCGGTGGATAGAGTTGTCGAAGTAGCGAAGCTGGCGCTCAGCTCGAAATGCCAATTCTTCTCGCTAGATGATGCAGTCCTTTCTGTATCTTCTGAACGTGGCGAGAGTGAAGAAATCGCGCAGGCCGTTCAAACCTATTTGCCTCGTCTTCGAAATGCTCTCCCGCGGTACAGAGACAATCCATACATTGCTCTCGTAGATGACGCTTTTGCGGAAGGGGGGCGCGCTGAGCGAGCTGCGCATAGGTGGCTATCGAAAAAAGACATCCCATCGAGAAGTACATCCGATACCCTAGCCAAAAGACTGAACCGTGCTATTCGCGAGATGCGAACCGAATCAACAGGTGCAGTATTCCGGCGAAAGCTGAAAAAGTTCACTAGATCATCTGACAAGAATAGGAGGGAGTTAGATAGTTATATCGACATGCTTTTTGAAAAAAGAGCTCGGCTATTGGTTGTTCGTGTGGATCTAACGTATCGGAAACGAGTTGATGGCCCGGGCGCAGCGGAGCGACGTTTGCAGATGTCTCTTGTGAAAAGCGACTGGTCAAAGATGTATAGAGCTCTACAAACTGATCTCTCTGAAATCGAGCTCGAGGGATTCGCATACAAGATTGAGTATGGCCCTGAAAAAAAATTCCACATTCATGCCATGTTGTTGCTTGATGGCTCGAAAGTTAGGAAAGGTGTTTCGATTGCTAGAAGAGTGGGTGAGTGGTGGAAGAAAATTGTTCCAGATGGCCAAGGTCTTTACTTCAACTGCAACGCAAAAAGATACGCATACGCAGCGCTTGGGGTGATCGACTGGAATGACGAGAAGAAGAGAGAAATACTTTCTAAATTTGTCGTTTCCTATCTCACTAAGCCTGATATGTATCTACCTCTGGTGATGGATGGAGAGAGGAGATTCGGCAAAGGAAACACTGCGCGGAAAGTCTCTCAGCGAGGACGCCGTCGAGCGGGACAGGAACCGTAGGTTGCTAGAGAAGTAGTGTGGCATCAACGCGTGTCTGGTGCCGAGCCGCCTTCGAACGAGCGTCCATACTGAGCAGCCTCGGGCATGCAGGGCTGTTAGTCAAAAAAAGATAGGAATCGGTTTTTGGCATAGAGTTTTCAACCATTGGCAGCGGTGTTCTATCCGAGTCAGATTCTGGAAAAAAGGCGAGCTCCGTCTTGCCAGCTCTGCTCGGATTGGATCTTCATCATGCCGCTGCGCTTCTTGCTCATTTCACCAAATGGTCACTCTTAGAACTGACATCGAAAGAGCTCTTGATGAGCTGGCCTCTCAAGAAGAGGGAATGCGTTTTCAGGGGCTGGCGGTCGTGATCGGCAAGTTGCGCTGGCCCGAGCTTATCGCCCGGCAGCGCAAGAAGGATTTCGGTCTTGATGCTTATGCGCCAGCTAGCCTGGCGCCGGGAGGGATCGGAACGGGACTTGCAGCATCGATCACGCCATCGCTCAAGAAGATCTCTGGTGATGCCGAGGCAGCCAAAGAGAATTTTCCTGACTTAGGGAGGCTGTTGTTCGTGACTTCCGCCAAGGTTGGCAATGCCGATCGACGACGGTGGGAGGAGACAATCCGGACGAAATACGAGATAGAACTCCATATCATCGAGCGAGAGGAAATTCTCACGCTGATGATGATCCCGGAGAACGCCTCGCTTCGAGCGAGTTTTCTCCACCTCGATGTCGGCATCGAGCCGCAAGTCGCAGACCTTGTCGCCAGAATAAGACGAGCTGCCGAGGTGGTCGTCCAGACTTGGATCAGCAGGACGAAGGGACATCCGCTCATCGATCTCACTGCGAAACGGCTTGGTCCTGATGGCGCGGAGTCCACCGACGTTCTTTCGCTTGAGCAGATTTATCAAGCGCTCACGGAGAGCGGTCGCGTTGTTCTTGAAGGACCTGCTGGGCGCGGAAAAACGACGACGTTGATACAACTTGCTCAATGTGAGCGAGCCCCTGGCACATCATTCATCGTAGATCTTCCTGCGTGGACGTCTTCGAACCAAGGGTTGCTCGAGCACATAGCAGGAATGCCTGCTTTTCAAGCTGAAGGAGTTACGGCGGCCGATCTTGCGCGGGTTCAGTCTACCGAGCCTTTCCGACTCTTATTGAACGGCTGGAATGAGATTGCGATTTCGAGTTCGGGGCGAGCCACCGACATGCTCCGAAAAGTTGAACGGGAATTCCCGACTGCGGGCATCATCGTCGCGACTCGAACGCACCATTTGACTCCGCCGCTGCCGGGCGCCTTACGACTGCGACTGATGCGCCTTCGCCGCAAGCAGCGGGCAGCCTACCTTGATGCCCGTCTTGGTTCGAAGAGCGCCGAGCTTTGCGCAAAGATCGATGCCGACCCCGCGCTCGACGAATTGACTCGCACGCCGTTTATCCTCGCGGAGGTCGCTTCGCTATTTGAAGCGGGCGCTGCAATCCCATCTACGAAAATGGGAGTGCTAGAGCAGGTCCTTCATCTTCAAGAGCAGAGAGACGAACATAGGAACGCGCTGCAGTCAGCTCCGATTTTCGGCTTGCAGACTGAATATCTGAAGGCTCTCGCTGCCGAGATGATCCGCAACGGAGGTGTAGCGTTGCCTGAGCCTGACGCTCGAGCCGTTTCCACCGTCGTCTTGCGCGGTCTGCTTGAGCAGGGGCAGACAGAGCCGGTGGGGGCGCCAACTGTCCTCGTCGCGTTGACGGCGCATCACGTTCTGGAACGGGTCGACTATCCAAAAGCAGCGTTTCTTTTTGAGCATCAACAGCTTCAGGAGTACTACGCAGCGTTCGATGTGCGCTCATGCCTTCTCGACCTAGACGATGCTGACCAGCAGGCGAGCGATCGCTTCTTGGCAGAGTACGTAAACAATCCAGCATGGGCTGAGCCTCTGCGGATGATTGCAGAGACGCTCGCCGGTAAGAGCGGAGACGGCGGGCTCGATAGAAAAAGCACCGGAGCAGGCGCACATCTAGTGAAGATGGCGCTCGCCGTTGATCTAGTGTTCGCTGGCGAGCTCGCGCAGCTTTGTGGCGCGCACGTATGGGGCGTGGTTCGTGAAGTAGTCGGAGACCGTATCCGGGCAGTCTATGCCACCCCTGACGGCAGCTTTCGTGAGTATGCTCTCGCGGCTATGCTCGCCACTGGTGCGGCCGATTTCGGCGACATCATCGTGCCATTGTTGTCTGATCCAGATCCTCAAATTCGGCTTCAAACGTACCGGATTTGGCCAGATTTTCAGGTCACCTCGCTTGGGCCTAATTGGCGCGAGGAAGTGCGTGGTTGGAGTGAGGATGCTCGCGTAGATTTCGTTGGGGAGCTCCTTCATAACCGTGCAGATGTTGAGATCGCTGCGTTTGCGGCGCAAGACCAGAGTGGGCTCGTAAAAAAAGCGGCGGTTTCGGGTCTGATGTGGAGCGGATCAGATCATGCGCTGGTTAGTGTTCTGGAATCGATAGATGCTGCGTTATTTGAAGAGATTGCGCTCAAGAACGCTAGTGAGTTACCCGCGGGGCTTCGGCCGAAAGTCACTGCTGCGATATGGAGCTCTCTAGAACATGTCATTGATCCTGCAGCGCGCTTAAGAGCTGCGATCGCCTTGGTAGAATTAGGCGAAGCAAACGTAGCGGTCGTAATTAGAGATACGGTAGAGAGTCTTTCTGGTGACGAGGTGCGCAACCTTAGTTCCAACATTCTCCCTTCAGCGCTGGACTTTATGCGCCCAATAGACCCTGCCTGGACGAGTGGGTGGATGGCCAGCCAAGTTGCCGAAGGCAATTGCTACGATCCAGAGGGTTGGATTTCGTATGTCACAACTATCCCGCAAGGCCTCATCGAGAGATGCTTGCAAAGGATCGAAACGGAAGACCTCAGTAGCGTAGATTTTAGTGGGCTAGTTGCAGTCTTAGCTGAGGGTGCAGATACTAGTATCGCTGTGCGAGTGCTCGAGAATCTGCGGATCCTGCAGGAGAGCATCCATGCGAAGTCGGACACGCTCCAAAAGTTAGATTGGCAGGTAAATCGTCAATTGGAAGCTGCGTTCCGCTCCTTTCCCGTCGAAGTTGCTGCTGCAGGCATTCTCTCATTTGCTAAGCAAGGCGATGTTCTCGATCTCGAAGTGGTAACTGGTCTTTTGAGTAGCGTCGCCAGAGCTGACGTCGAGCCGCTACATATCACCGACAGTGACCTACGTGATGGACTGCGTGCTTACCTGAAAAGTGGCGTAGATATTGTCCTTTGCCTCGATGACTTTAATGGCGAAGCTAAGGCAGACCTAGCCTCATCATTAGCGCAAGTGGGCCAGGCTGAAGACATAGCGGACTTGCTGAAGCTGATTCATTCCGACATCAGTAGAGTTCGTCGTGGTAGAGCTGCACGCTTGGCAGGTGATCATGGACCTCTTGCTAACGGAGGCTCAATGACCTATGCAAACTGGCATATTGTTGCCGTCATGCAACTTGACGCTGATGCGGCTGATCAAGTTCTCGTCGATCTGCTTGCCGAGCCGGAGTACCTTTCGAGTGTTGCTGCAGCGATGGCACGAGACTTCTTGCCGAAGCGGGCAGGCTCTTTGGGGCGTGCGCTCCGCTATGACATCGTTCGTGCCGCGCGCGAAGGTTCTATTCCTCCTCTTGTTGATTCCCAACGGCGTTCGGCGTTTTCCGCTGCGCTCAAGGGGCTAATTGCCCATCTGCTTGAACAGAGCGCGGGCGGGCAACGCTCTGGGGATCTGACATTGT
The DNA here is from genome assembly GCF_900078705.1 of Bordetella ansorpii. GTDB lineage: Bacteria > Pseudomonadota > Gammaproteobacteria > Burkholderiales > Burkholderiaceae_B > Bordetella > Bordetella ansorpii_A. The sequence goes on along the minus strand of NZ_FKIF01000001.1, from coordinate 292,150 downwards.
TGGCGAGAGCACTCGCTGCAATTGATGGCCGCGAGTCTGCAGCTACAGTGCTGGATCTGATTGGGACGCCAAGCCAGTGGAGCCAGTACGCGAGCCTTGAAGCCGCTGAGTTCTTGCTGATGGCTGGTGTTTCGTTGCCAGCAACTGTGGTGTCGGCCTTAGTTGAGTCGGTGGTCGGACGTACTGGGAATTGGTTGCAGGATTCAGATAGGCATTTGCTAGCTAGCATCCTTGCGCTTTGCCCCTTTGTCGAACCCCCTGAGGCAGGAATTGCGATAGCACGCGATGCGCTTGGCAAGTGCCGATTGAGGGGGCACGAGTTGCGCGAGCTCGTTACGGCTCTCGGCGAGAGCCGATCAAGTGTCGCTGTAGATCTGCTTTGCGAGCTTGCTTCCGATGAGTCGGTTCTGGGGCAATGCGAGGAGAACTTCATCAATGCCTTCGCTGCACTTGATACACCACGGGCACATGAGCTATTGCTCGGCTCGATTGATCCGGATGTTCAAGGGATCAGGGTGACGCGCCGGCATTTTCGTGAGCACGTTGTAATCGAGCAGCTCGCTGGACTAGCTCAGCGAAAACCTGATGTGCGTTTTCGGGTACGGGAGCTATGCGAACGAGACCTGCCTGAAAGAAACCGGCAGTTGCTTTCGCGGGTGATTGCTCGGCTTGGGACGTGTGAAGCCCTTACTCTAAATTTGAGTTTGATTGACGATACCAAGCCTTCACCAGTTCCGCAGGGCGTCTGGGATCAGTTCAAATCTGCATTTGTGCTGCATCGGCCCGACGAACACATTTCCGATGCCTTCACAATGAGCGCTAGCGCATCAAATGAGTTGCGGATCCGACTATTCAGAATGGCCCATGACGACAACAAAAGGCGCCAATCTGCTTGCATGCTCCTTGGGCGTCTTGAGGAATGGCGATTGGAACACGGCAGGCCGGTCGATGAGCCTCGTCACCCCGACTTTGCATCAGGCAACCAATGGCCTCCCAGCTTGTCTTGACTCGGATCTTAGACTGCGCTGGATCAGTCCATTCGGGGTGGAAAAGTAGAGCTCGAGCTAAAGCATATGAGATCGCACCAAGACGATGATGCCAGCTAGCATGTCTTGCGATGCCTTGGATAGAATTGCTATTTTCCGGTTCTTCTCGGTAGTGGCTGAGCAGTACAGCAGTGAGGCTATTTGACGCGAAGCGCTGCTGGATGATGAGTGGCAATGGTTGCCCTCGTGTCCGATGCTACTGACCTACGTTGCATAACTTGAAAGCGGCGCCTGCGGCCATACCTTCAACTCAGAGACTTAAGATGGCGATGCGACAAATTTCTGGAAAAACTGAGATCAATGGGGAAGGGATCAAGAAGCATTTTCGGACCACCGACCCGTGGCGCACGATCGCCGAACTGGCTTGGAATGGCTTCGATGCCAAGGCGCTCCGTGTCGACGTGATCGTTGACGAGGGGACCATGGGTGGCGCCACGAGAGTGCTGGTGTCTGATGACGGCGAGGGCATTGACCTCGAGGCGCACGCCGAGACGTTTGGGCGTTTCAATGACTCGAGTAAGAAGGAAGACGTGTCGACTCATGGCTCACATGGTCGAGGCCGACTGTCGTTCCATCGGCTGGCTCAGCGTGCGATTTGGTGGACAAACTCCACAGCGGCTGGGCCGGCAAGAATTGATGTGAGTGGTGCGGCGCTTACGAACTATGAGGGGCGCTCAGTAGAACTGGCGGCGCTTCCTGTAAAGATGGCTGCGGGCAAGACCGGGACGATTGTGGAGCTGCTCAACTTACATGCTGAGCTTCCTATAGAAGACCAGCTTCGCAGGCTGCTTTCCATCGAGTTCGGTTGGTTCCTCGCACTCAACCCCACGAAAAGTATCTCCTTGAATGGAGGTGAGGTGGTGGTGCCGTCGCACGATCGAGTCCAGCGCCAGCTTTCGATAGACGGTTACGAATTCGATGTGTCGGTCCTACGATGGGACCTTAAGCCAAGTTCCGAGAAGTCCTATGTGTACCTCTTGAACTCTTCAGGTAAGACAGTAGATAAGAAGCTGAGCACCTTCAATCACAAGGGCGACTTTCACACCAGCATCTACTTGACCTCAACCTGGATTGACGCCTTCGCGCCAAGTGGTGGTGACTTGGTTAGTCCCGACGCGACAGGCTTCGAATCGGAGACATGGCGAAAAGTTGCGCGCGAGCTCAATAAGATTACCAATTCTGTCTATGATGAGTTCCTGCGTCAGCAGTTTGAAAGGGAGATTGATAGTTACGTCGCCGACGGCATCTTCCCAACTTATGCGGGGTTAACTGAGGACTACAAGAGCTGGCGGTTCGAGAACACGAAGGGCATCCTGCGCGCTATTTACACTGCCGATCCGAGTTCGTTGAAGTCGCTCAAGAAGAGTCAGAAGAAAATTATTGTACGGCTCCTGGACAAGCTCGCGGTGTCCAATGAGAACGATGCGATCTTCGAAATACTCAACAGCGTTCTGGAGCTCGACGACCCGTCAGCTAAGCTGCTCGCCAAGCAGCTCAAGAGTGTGTCGCTGCAAAGTATCGTATCGGCGATTGAGGTGCTGCGTCACAGGCACGAGGTGGCTGACAAGCTACGGACGTTGATGAACGATCACTATACGGAGACGCTCGAGACACCTGACTTGCAGAGCATCATCGAAGCCAATACGTGGTTGTTCGGCAGCTCCTATGAAACGCTTGGGGCCGAGGAGGATACATTCACAAAAATTGCAAAATCGCTTCGCGACGCGGTCAGGGGAATCGACGATCTTGCCTTGGATGACCTGGACTCGACAGACGCTAAAGCCATTGACGGAGCGAGTAAACAGACCGATTTGTTCCTAGCGCGTAAGGTGCCGCATCATGACTCCATGGGTCGTAGAATTTATCGCTGCATCGTGATCGAAATCAAGCGGCCAAGCATTGCTCTCAACTACAAGCACCTTCAGCAGCTTGATGGTTACGCGCAGCTCATAAAAAAGCATGCGGAGTTTGGCAGTAGCGCGATGCACTTCGAGCTCATTCTGATTGGGCGCAAGATCTCCGAGGCGGACACAGAAATTCGCAGTCGTATGCAAGGTCAGGTCGCGAAAGGGTTGCCTGGCCTGGTCAGTGATGATGATCGCATGCAGCGTTTCGTACTCAACTGGTATACGTTGTTGGACAACTTCCTACTGACTAATCAGACAATGATCGACGCACTGAAACTCAAGCGTGATTCCTTCGATGACTTTTCGCGCCAGGGGTTGGTGGCAGACATGCAGAAAACGGCCGCGTGACGTTAGGATCACAACCCAATTTTCTGCATGCTCTTTAACGCTATGAGGCTGCGTGACGCCATGCGGGACAAATTCTGTTCCAGGAGAATCATGTGCGCGCTTCGGAGTCTATCGGCGGTGTAAGTTCGTGGCGCCTATGTCAATGATCAGGCTTATCCGGCCAGTGCCGATGAAGGTCGTCGATCACATACTCATGGGCATGGGGCGCGTCTGCCGCGGCATGTTCCAGAATGTGCGGATGATTTCCCGACAGATCCTCGTGTGAGTGACGAACAGGGCCATCTTCGTGTCTTGGCCATAGTCTGGTGGCAAGCACCACCGCGAAGGCGGCCAAGGCTGCCATCGTTCCGAACGTCGCTTGCGAACTGGCGTTTGCACTCATCCAGCCTGCCAAGGGATACGCCACCAGCCAGCATGCATGCGACAGAGCGAACTGCGCAGCAAACAACGCCGGCCGGTCGTCCGCGTGGGCAGACCGACGCAGCAGCCTGCCGGATGGCGTCTGAGCCAGCGCATAGCCGATCCCCAGCACGAACCACAACGGAATCAGCAGCAGGTAGTCGTCAACCGCGACGCCCGCAAGCAGTCCGATCACGAGCACTGCCGATCCAGCAAGCATGGCGCGGCGGTCGGAGATTCTGTCCAACAGACTCGGCAGGGTAAGCGCCGCGATCATCGAGCCTCCGCCAAACGCCGCCAGCGCGATGGCCGTGGCATTCTGGCTTAGCGCGAACTTGCTCTGCACCAACACCACGGTATTGACGATGACCATGGCGCTGGCGGATGCGACTGCGAGGTTCAACGCCAGCAGGCCTCTGAGCCGAGGCGTGGACAGATAGATCCTCATTCCGCGTGTCGTCCGGTCATAGATCCCCCGCCGTACCGCTGCCTGGCCCCTGGGCAGCACGACAGAGACGACCAGCAGCGACGACGCGACAAAGCCTACGGACGTCCCCCAGAACAAGCTGTGGAAGCTGACGACGCTCAGCAGCAGCGCAGCCAGCATCGGACTGGCCACGCTTTCCAGGTCGTAGGCCAGCCGAGATAGCGACAAGGCCCGCGTATAGTCGGCTTCCTTGGGCAGTACGTCGGGAATCGTCGCCTGGAACGTCGGCGTGAAGGCCGCCGATGCAGATTGGAGGACGAAGATCAGGATATAGATCTGCCAGATCTCGTTGACGAACGGCAGTACCAGCGCAACGCCGGCGCGCACCAGGTCCAGCGCCACCAGCAACTGCCTTCTGGGCACGCGGTCCGCGAAGGCAGCCGCTACAGGAGCCACGCCGATATAGGCCGCCATCTTGATGGCCAGGGCCGTGCCCAGCACTTCACCGGCATTGGCGCCGGCAAGGTCGAAGGCCAGCAGCCCCAGGGCGACGGTAGCCAGGCCTGTGCCCACCAACGCGACCACTTGCGCGATGAACAGATGCCGGTAAGTGCGATTCCGTAGTACCTCTAGCATCGGTTTCTCCCAATGTGTGTCATCCAGATTCAGCCCATCTACAGGGTTTGCATGCCGATCCATCCGGTCGCGCCGACGTACAGGCCCACCAGGATGATCAGTGCGCTGGAAAAATAGGGCGCTCGCCTGGCGACAGTCGATAACCAGGAGGTCCGTTTCGAGACCTGGCGTACGCTGATTGCCGCTACCGCGCCCACGGTGACCAGCGTCAGCGCCAGACCGATCGAGAAGCACAGCACAAGCACGGCGCCAAGCGTGAATTCCTTGAGTTGCAGGCACAAGAGCAGCACCGTGATGGCCGCGGGGCAGGGGATCAGTCCTCCCGTCAGCCCGAACAAGGCAATCTGCCAATTGGTGACGGGGCGGTCTGCAAAACGCTTCCGGATGTCATTGGCGTGCGCGAGTTGATGGGCATCCTGGTAGTCCTCGCCAGCGGCCTCGAGCCCACGCAGCTCTTCGTGCATGTGATCATGGCCATGGCCTTCGACGAACGACAGGTCATAGTCGTGGCCATGATGGCCATGCGTCAACGTCAGGCGAGCCATGAATTCATGCGGTTCCGGTATCTCGTCCGCCGATTCCAGGAAGCCGCCGCGATCCACGAAAGAAAACACCTGGCGGGCGCCGTCAGGCCGCTCGGTCGCCACACTGATTTCCGCTGCATGCCATGCCTGTCCGCGCACGGTGCGCAGGCGCCAGCGAGGCGGGACGCCTTCTTCGTAGATGGACAGTTCGACGAAGCCATGACCCGTATCCACCTGGCGCGTCTCGGCGTCATGGCCGTGGTGATGGGCATGATCATGGCCAGGGACCCGGCGCGCATGCTGCTCGCGCCAGGTCCGCCAGAACATCCATGCCGCGATGGCGACGATCACGATGCCCGACGCGAACTGGAAATAGGGTTCCAGTTCCTCGGCGTTCACGCCTTGCCACAGATACATGCCGCCCAGGCCGATGGCCCAGACGATCAGCGTATGCGACAGCGTGGCCGTGAGGCCCAGCAACACGGCCTGGCCCACGGTGCCCCGGATGGCCACGATGAACGCCGCCATCATGGTCTTGGAGTGGCCGGGTTCCAGGCCGTGAAGCGCGCCCAACAGGATGGCGCTGGGGATGAATAGCCATGCGTGGGACGTGCCCTGCGCAATCAGTTCGGAGAATGACAACATGCGTGACCTGCTTCGGTATGTCCAGGTGCCCGTAAGGGTGCGGGTTGGGCCGCCATTCACGGGTCCGAGATGGGTGGTTGGTCCACCGTGCAGTCATCATATCCTCCAGGGGGGGATATTTTCCACTAAACCATGATGCCTCCCAGGAATTGCCGTTGCGCAGTCGTCACACCCCTCCATGGGCACCCTGGCATGCCGATGCGATGACAAAATAGTAATTTGACCGTATCCCCCCGGGCAGGATACGATCCGCCAGACATGGGATGGACGAACGACCGATCCGCAGGTGCTCTCCCTACTCCATGGACTCCATTGCAAGCCACATGCCTCGTACGCTCAACCAAGCCGTTTCCTTGCTGCTGCTGACCACTTTGTTGGCGGCAGCGGGCTTGTTTGGCTGGAACACGGGATGGATTTCTCACGACGATGTGCATGGCACGGAACTGATCGTTTCGTCAGCCGACACTTCCGATCACGATGGGATGTTGGCGATCAAAGGCAAGTTGACCGACGCGCAACATCAATTGCTGCACGACGCGTCTCATCACCCCGTGGCGCTGACGGCAGCCGGAACCCAGCCCGACGTCGCCTGCAGCGATCTTGCCTTTTCCCTTCCGGCATACCTTGGCGTGCCCACCATGGCGTTCGCGCCGCCGCTGCGCCCTCCGCGCGCCGTCTGATCCCCCTGACGCCCTCGCCCATCTAAAGGGCTGATCTACCAACCCGCTCGCGACTCGCGCGCGAGAGCTTGCGCGCCTGCCTGGCGCATCAGAGATTTCCATGAAAAACGTATCGGCCGCGCTTCGGCGCCAGGTTGGCCTTTGCCTTGCCGCGTCCCTGCTGCTTGCGCCTGCTGTGCAGGCTGCTGAACGCTCCGCCAGTTTCGATGTGCCGCCGCAGCAAATGACGGCTCTCGGCATCTCTCTTCTGACTCTTTCTGCCAAGGCGCCGGAAGTCAGGACCACCTATCCCGCCAAGGTGGTCATGCCGCCGAATGCGGAGCAAGTGATCAGTTCTCCGGTGCCGGGCCTGCTTACGCAGATTGCCGTGCAGCCTGGCCAGGCGGTCGAGGCGGGAACGGCGCTGCTGGTCATTGCCAGCAGCGAATATGGGCAATTGCAACTGGACATGATCCAGGCCGCCGCGCGTGCATCGCTGGCGCGTCAGAATGCGCAGCGCGAACGCAGCCTTTTCAGTGAAGGCATCATTCCGGAGCGCCGCGTGCAAGAGGCCCAGGCCACCTTGCGCGAGGCCGATGCAGCCATTCGGCAAGCGAGAGCCGCCTTGCGTCTGGCGGGAATGAGTGATGCGGACGTGGATCGACTGCTGAAGTCGGGCGTACCGGAGTCCTCGGTCACGGTGCGTGCAGGCCGCAAAGGAGTCGTGAATGCGCTGCTTGCCCGCAACGGGCAGCGCGTCGATGCAGCCACCGCATTGGCCGAGATCTCAAGCACCGACACGCTCTGGCTGGAAATCCAGGTGCCTGCTGGTGCGCTGGTCGATTGGGCCGAAGGCGCGCAGGTATCCGTACAGGGGCGCGAAGTCGCTGCCCGCCTGATCACCAGCGCGACCACTGTGGACGCCGCGTCCCAGACAGTCACCATCCGCGCCGCCATCGAACGCAGCGCCACGCCGTTGCGGCCGGGCGAGGTGTTGAGCGCGGAGCTGGCCGCGGGCCAGGGCCCTCAGGGTTGGAGCGTGCCGCTATCGGCCATCGCCCACGATGGCAAGCAGGCCTACGTCTTTGTCCGCACCGGCCAGGGCTTCGATGCCCGGCCCGTGCGGCTGCTGGCCAGTGCTGGCGCGGTCGCTCGCGTGGCAGGTGAATTGGCGGAAGGTGAGCAGATCGCCACCAGCAGCGTCGTCGCCCTGAAGGGTGCATGGCTCAAGAGCGGGGAGGAGGAGTGATGCTGCAACGCCTGGTCCAGTTCGCCCTATCTCAGCGCCTCTTCATCCTGATCATGGCCGCTGTGTTGGGCGGCGCGGGGTGGTACGCCTATCGGGGCCTGCCGATCGATGCTTTCCCGGACGTGTCCAGCACGCAGGTGAAGGTCATCATGAAGGCGCCCGGGATGACCCCTGAAGAAGTGGAAAACCGAATCGCCGTGCCCATCGAAGTCGAGATGCTGGGTATCCCCGATACCCGCATCCTGCGTTCGGTTACCAAATACGGCCTGGTCGACGTGACCATCGACTTCCAGGACGGCACCGACATCTATTGGGCCCGCCAGCAGGTCAGCGAACGGTTGAGCGGCATCATGGAATCCCTGCCGCCGGGTATCGAAGGAGGGATGGCCCCGACGACCACGCCGTTGGGTGAGATGTTCATGTTCACCGTGGAAGGCGATTCGATGTCGCTGTCCGAACGGCGCAGCCTGCTCGACTGGGTGATCCGGCCCGCCTTGCGTACCGTGCCCGGCGTGGCCGACATCAACTCGCTGGGGGGCGTGGTGCGGGCATTCGAGGTTGTCCCGGACGCCTTGAAGATGGCCGCCGCCGGGGTCACGACCCTGAAGCTTCGGGAAGCGATCTCCGCCAACAACCGGAACGACGGTGCAGGAAGGCTGGGCGAAGGCGGTGAGGTGCTGCTGGTGCGTAGCGAGGGCAACATCCAGCGCCTGGAAGACTTGCGCGCGATCACGATCGCGGCGGCCGACGGAAAGGTGGTGCGGGTCGGCGACCTGGCGGACGTGAAGATCGGGACGGTGACCCGATATGGGGTGGTGACGCAGAGCGGCGAGGGTGAGGCGGTGCAGGGGCTGGTGTTGGGCCTGGCTGGTGCGAATGCACAGCGTGTCGTCAGCGGCGTCGAGGCGAAGCTGGCCGAGTTGCAGCCGACCTTGCCGGAAGGCATCACCATCAAGCCGTTCTACAACCGAGCTTCCCTGGTCGAACGGGCTGTGGGGGCGGTGTCCAAAGCGCTGCTGGAGGCCACGCTGCTGGTCATCGTGCTGCTTGGCGCGTTCCTGGGCAACCTGCGTGCCGCGCTGACTGTCGCGCTGGTGCTTCCCTTCGCCGCGTTGAGCACATTCATTCTGATGCGTCTGTTCGGCATGTCCGCCAACCTCATGAGCCTCGGCGGCCTGGCCATCGCGATCGGCATGCTGGTCGATGCGGCGGTGGTGGTGGTGGAGAACATCGTGCAGCGCATCGCCAGCGATCCGACTTCGGGCAAGGTGCCCCGGCTGCACATCATCTATCGCGCGGTTCGCGAGGTGTCCGTGCCCGTCACTGCCGGCATTCTCATCATCATCACGGTGTTCCTGCCGCTGCTGACGTTGCAGGATCTTGAAGGCAAGTTCTTCGTGCCGGTCGCGGTCTCCATCGTGTTCGCGCTGGCCAGTTCGCTGCTGCTGTCGCTGACGGTCATTCCGGTGCTGTCCTCGTATCTGCTGAAGAAAGTGCAGCACGACGAGCCTTGGCTGCCACGCAAGCTGTTGGGCTTGTACGAGCCCGCGCTGGCCTGGGCGCTCAAGCGGCAGAAAGTCGTGGCGGTATGTGCGGTTGCGATGCTTGTCGTGGCGGGCGTGTTGTACACCCAGGTGGGCAAGACGTTCATGCCGACGATGGACGAGGGGGATCTGATCGTGGGCATCGAGAAGTTGCCGTCGGTCAGCCTCGAGGAAAGCGCGCAGTTGGATTTGCGCATTCACAAGGCCATCATGGCGGCCATCCCGGAAGTGACGGGCATCGTGGCCCGCGCAGGTTCGGACGAGATCGGCCTCGATCCCATGGGGCTGAACCAGACCGACACCTATCTGTTGCTGAAGCCGCGTGACGAATGGCGCATGGGCAGCAAAGAGGCGCTGATGGATGAGGTGAGAAAGGTGCTCGATCCCATGCCGGGCATCGAGTACAGCTTCACCCAGCCTATCGAGATGCGGGTCTCCGAGATGATCATCGGGGTGCGCGGCGACCTGGCCGTCAAGATCTACGGCCCGGACCTCGATGAGCTCAACCGGTATGCACAAGAGGTCGAGGCGCTGCTCAAGACCGTGCCTGGCAATCAGGACGTATACACCGTGCAGAACGATGGCGTTCAGTACCTGCAGGTCAAGGTGGATCGTTTGCGTGCCGGCCAATTCGGACTGTCTGTCGAAGAAATCCAGGACGCGCTGCGTGCCCAGATCGAAGGGCAGCGTGCCGGCGAGGCCATCGAAGGAAATCGCCGCACGCCTATCGTCATCCGTGGTCCGGAACGCACCCGCCTGTCGCCGACGGAGTTCGCCGCGATGCGCATCACTACCAGCGATGGGCGGACGGTGCCTCTATCAACGCTGGCAACGCTCGAGCGGGAAGCCGGTCCCGTCAAGATCGACCGGGAGATGGGCAGCCGGTATAGCGTGGTGATTGCCAACGTCGGTGGCCGGGACCTGGTCAGCTTCGTCGAAGAGGCTCGCTCGCTGGTGACGCAGAAAGTGTCCTTGCCCACTGGTTACCGCATCACGTGGGGCGGGCAGTTCGAGAACCAGCAGCGCGCCGCGGCGCGGTTGACGGTGGTGGTGCCCGTGGCGTTGGGCATGATCTTCCTGTTGCTCTTCTCAACCTTCCGTTCGGTGCGGCAGTCGGTGCTGATCCTCAGCAACATCCCCTTTGCGCTGGTCGGCGGCGTTGTCGCGCTGTGGTTGACGGGTGAGTACCTGTCCGTGCCTGCATCGGTCGGCTTCATCGCCCTGCTGGGGATCACGGTGCTGAACGGTGTCGTTCTGGTGAGTTATTTCAACCAGCTTCGGCAGGAAGGGCTCGATCTACGAGAGGCCGTGGTGCAAGGCGCCAAGCGCCGTTTGCGTCCCGTGCTCATGACAGCCTCGATCACCGCATTCGGTCTGATTCCCCTGCTTTTCGCAACCGGTCCGGGATCGGAGATTCAACGACCCCTGGCGATTGTCGTCATCGGCGGCCTGATTACCGCCACGGCATTGACGCTGCTCTTGCTTCCCATCCTCTACCTGCGCTTTGCCGTTGGCAAGCGAGGAGAAAACAATGTTTGACACCTGCCTCACTGTACTTTGCTCTCCAGCCGTCGAAGAAAACATTCAGGACATGCTGTTGGTCATGGAGCCGTCTCCGGTCGTGATACGGCAGGCCACGGCCGCGCATGGCGTAGCCTTTGGCCCACTGAGCCAGGCCGAGCAAGTCCTCGGCCGCGCCATGGCGGTCGAGATTCGTGTGCTGTGCACTGCCGTTCAAGCTGACACGATCGAACAACTGATCGCAAGCGGCTTCGGAAAATCCGGACTGCTGAGCTGGCGCTTCGCGGTCACGCAAGGAGCTCAGCGATGAAACGAGCATATTTGATTACCGCGCTGCTGCTTGTGTGCGCGGCTGCCCCGGTGTACGGACAATCTGCCGGAATGCCGGATACCGCTGCGGTCCGAGATTTGTTGTCCAAGGATCCCGCGGTGGCGGCCGCCACGGCCAATTTGCGTGTGGCGCGTAACGCCGCCGGCATTCTGGAGGACTCGCCCTACGAATGGACGCCCTCTGTCAGTGCCCAGCGCCGCAATGCCGAGGGGGGCGAGCGCTTCAACGAATGGAACGTGGGCGTCGATCGCACCATCCGCTTGCCGGGCAAGGCGGCGGCCGACAGCGACATGGCGGGAGGTGTACTTGCCGAGGCTCGGGCAAGTTATCGAGCGGCGATCCACAACTCCGCGTCGGAGCTTGCCACGCTCTGGATCGATTGGCTTCATGCCGAGGCCGCGAGAAAGCTGGCGCAAGACAATCTGCAGGCCGTGGAGCGCGGCGTGCAAGCGGTCGAGAAGCGGGTCAAGGCGGGCGATGCCTCGCGCTTGGATCTTGGGTTGGCGCAAGCCGAGTTGGCCGACCAGAACCGCCAGAGATTGCAGGCCGCTACGTTGAGCGATATCGCCTGGTCTCGTCTGTCGTTGCGCTTTCCTGGCGTATTGCGAGAGGCTATCGAGTTGCCCCAACCGCTTGAACTGCCTCTGGACGACGGGGAACTGCGCAGGCGTGTCATCGATTACAGCGAGGAGCTGGACATGACGCGGGCACAACTGGTGCAGTCTCAGGCCGCCGCTGCCCGTGCCCGTGCGGAGCGATTTCCCGATCCTACCGTGGGCTTGTTCAGGGCGTCGGAGCGCGGCGGAGCTGAGCGGTACTGGGGCGTTCGGGTCAGTATCCCGATTCCTGGTGGTGCAAGATTCAAGCGTGCGGATCAAGCCGCGGCCAGCGCCGATGTGTCGTATCAGGGGCTGGAGTTGAAGCGGCGTCAGTTGGATGCCAACGTGGCAAGTGATATCGCCGCCGCCCGTGGCGCCATGCTGACCGCCGATGTCGCGAGGCAGAACGCGGAAATGCTGGCGAAGAACGCCGCGCTGATGCAGCGTGCATACACGCTGGGTGAAGTCGACTTGCAAGGACTCTTGATGGCAAGGCGCCAGGACCTGACGGCGGCCAGCAGTGCGCTGGCGGCGCGCACCGACGCGCTCAAGGCGAGCTACAAGCTGCTGGTGGATGGTCATCTGATCTGGGATCTGGAAAGGGATTGACCGGGCGGTCTGCGTGCGGATCCTGCACTGAGCTGGCGGTTCGGCCCTTGGCTGGACTCGCCTGTCTCGTGCGTCCGGGAGACTTAACAGTCAGGATAGTGATTGATGAAAGTTCTGGTCGTAGAGAACGAAGAGAAATTGGCCGACTACCTGCAGCGTGCCTTGCAAGAGCACGGCCATGTCGTCGAATGCGTGCATGACGGGATCAGCGGACTGCACTGTGCCGAGCAATCGGAGTTCGACGTCATTTTGCTGGACTGGATGCTCCCTGGCATGAATGGAATCGAGGTGTTGCGCAGGCTTCGCACGAGCAAGCAGACGCCAGTGTTGATCTTGACTGCGAGAGGCGGGATCGAAGACCGGGTGACCGGGCTGCATGAGGGCGCTGACGACTATCTGTCCAAGCCGTTCGCCCTGTCGGAACTGCTGGCGCGCGTGTTCGCACTGGGTAGGCGCGGTGGGTCGCGCGCTACCGATGCCACCGTGCCGTCTGGGAAGCTGGAGGTTGCGGATCTGCAGATGGATCTGCTCGCGCGCAAGGCCACCCGGGGAGGGCGCAGGCTGGACCTGACCTCAAAAGAGTTCGCGCTTCTGGCCTTGATGATGCGACGCCAGGGCGACGTGTTGTCTCGCATGACCTTGGCCGAGCAGGTCTGGGACATCAATTTCAACAGCAACACCAATGTCGTCGAGGTGGCGATGCGGCGTCTGCGCTCCAAGGTCGACGACCCGTTCCCGTTGAAGTTGCTCCATACCGTCAGGGGAATGGGCTATGTATGCGAGCTCCGGGCCCCGGAATGAGGGCGCCAGACACGACACCACGGTCTCTGGGGGCGCAACTATCATCCTGGCTGGCCGCCCAGACGTTCATCGTGCTCGGCATTGTCTGCATTGCCGTGTACATCTTTGCCAATCTCAATCTGGCGCTGCGTCAGGATGGCCTGCTCGAGCAGAAAGGCGAAGTTGTCGCCCATCTCGTGAGCGAGCACGAGGCTAGCGGGAAAGATGCTCGAATCCTGCAGCACAGCCTCACCGATCTGTTTGCCAGAAGCTCCGATTTCTACCTCGAGATTGCTTTGCCTGGCGGGCCGCCCGGTTTCGGCAATCCGTTCGTCGTCGCGGAGCCCTTGGTTCACCATCAGCGTTCGCTGGGCATGCTGCTGCCGGACCTGAGCAGGCCGGGCCAGTTCATGACGGCCAAGCTGTCCATGGATGTGTCGGCCGATGCCAAGCTCAGCACGGCATTGGCGTGGACGTTGTTTGCTTGCGCATTGGGAGGAGCCATAGCGGTCTCGGCCAGCGCCGCCTTCGTCGTGGGCCGTGGGTTGAGACCCCTGGATACTCTGGGCAGGCAGGCGAAGGGCATCGCAGCCGACACAATGGGGCAGCGGCTGGATGGAACGGGACAGGCCACTGAAGTTCAACCTCTGGTTGATGAGTTCAACTCTGTATTGCAGAGATTGGAGCTCGCCTATATCCAGTTGGAGTCTTTCAATATGGACGTCGCGCACGAGTTGCGTACGCCGCTGGCCACGCTGGTGGGAAACATCGAGTTGGCGTTGAGCACGCGTCAAGATGCGAAGGCACTGCGCGACGTGCTGGCGTCCAGTCTGGAAGATGCCCAGCACATTGCCGAGATCGTCAACGACATGCTGTTCCTATCAGGAGCGGACCGAGGTGCGAAGGCCCGCCGAAGCCGGGTGGATAGCGTCGCTGGCGCGCTGGAAGAGGTGGTCGAGTATTACGAGGCGCTAGCCGAGGAAGCAGGGGTGTCTGTGCTGGTATCCGGTGAGGCGAGCGCCATGCTGGACCGCAGTCTGCTGCAGCGTGCCGCGTCGAATTTGCTATCCAATGCGTTGCGCTACGCTGACCGCGGAACGGTCGTTCGTATCGAGGTGCTTGAACAGCCGGAGTTGGCGGTACAAGTCATCAATCATGGTGATCCGCTGCCGCCGGAACACCTGCCTTTGCTGTTCCATCGGTTCTACCGTGCGGACGAATCCCGTGGCGATCACGCCGAGCACCAGGGGCTCGGACTTGCCATTGTGTCCGCGATCGCCCGTATGCACGGTGGAAAGGGTTTCTGCCGGTCGGAAGGCCGGCTGACGACCATCGGGCTGACACTGCCTGGTGAACCGGTGCCTGATGGTAGCCAGGACGCCTAGGAGCGGGTTCACAGCGACGGATCAGAGGTACTTGGTGATCGCCTTGAACTCGTCTATGGTCTGGCGGTTCTCCGCCGTGACTTCGCCGACGGCGTCTTCCAGGCAATGGTCGATATGGTCCTGTATCAGGACTTTCTTTGCCTGGGAAATGGCCTTTTCCACCGCATGAAGTTGCTGGGCAAGGTCCAGGCAGGAGCGGCCGTTCTCCATCATCAGCAGGATACTTCGCAGATGGCCCTCGGCTCGCTTGAGCCGTTTGGCCACGGCATCGTGATGATGGTGGAGATGGTCGTCGGGATGCGCAGTCATGGCAGGATCATACACAGAAGAGGATAAGGACGGCGTTGGTGCGTTTTGGCGGGCTATGGGCCATGTGGGGGCGGAGCCTGTCGGATTCTGTCGCCAGGATTACGGGAAGACTGCATGGTAATGGCATATTCGTAATGCGGTCGTAGGTTTCCCGACTATGTCCGCTCGCTAGAGTATGGGCAGAGATCACTCTGTCAGTACATAGATGAAAGTACTCGTTATCGAAGACGAACAGCCTCTGGCCGAAGCCTTGCGCCGCGGTCTTACGGAGAATGCCTATTTCACCGATATCGCCTCGGATGGCGTCAGTGGCCTGTGCATGGCCCGCGAGACCCAATACGATTTGATCCTCCTCGATCTGCTCCTGCCGGATATGGATGGATTCGAATTGCTGGATGGATTATGTGTTCACGATGCCGTGGCGGTCATCGCCATGAACGAGCAGGACGACCTGTCTCTGCGTGTACGGGCGCTCGAGCAAGGCGCCGATGATTACTTGCTCAAGCCCTTTGCCTTTCCAGAGTTGCTGGCTCGGATCGTCGCTATCCAGCGGCGAGTGAAAGGGGAGGGCTGCGGCGTAAGAGCACAGAACCTCCTGAGGGTTGGCGATCTTGAGATGGATCTGTTGAGGCGAAGGGTATCCCGGGGCCGTGCGCGTATCGACTTGAGCGCCAAGGAGTTCGGCTTGCTGGCATTGCTGATGCGCAGGCAAGGAGAGGTCGTATCCAGGCTTGTATTGGCGGAGCAGGTATGGAACAAGAACTTCAACAGCAATACGAACATCGTCGAGGTTGCAATCAAGCGATTGCGCGCGAAGATCGATGATCCGTTCGGCGTCAAGCTGCTTCATACGGTGCGTGGCATGGGGTATACCCTGGAGCTTCGCAACGTATGACGTGGGCGCTATCCCTGGTGGGAGTTAACCTGCAGACCAAGCCGAAAACGCTGACGTTGTACAAGAGGCATGAAGCAGTTATCCTCTAGGGGAGGATGGTTTCGCCAGGATCTGCCCGCGTGAATGTGCTCTGAAGTCGCCATCCACGTAAGCCATGGATCATCTCGGTGACGTAAGCACCGCCACGAACCATCGCGGCGGTGCCATGGTGGTAGCGAAGAGGTTTTGTGGATTCATGAAGGCGTTGTTGCCGATCAGATGCTGGTTCGCGGTTGTCATGAGCGTCTTGGCGCTCGTGGTTGCCGTGGTGCCTCTGTTCGGCCCATCGACCCACACGGGCGGAGCAGGGCATGTCTATCACGGCCATGTCCACGACATCGATGAGGCGCCGCCGCAGGTGGCGGGCGAGAGTACGGAGGTCCGCGCCGCAGCGGCTGTCGCATTCCTGGATCACTACAGCGAAGACCATTCGCATGAGCAGAAACTCTACCTGACGAGTTCAGTCGCCTATTGGCAGCCGCCTTCGCAGCGCTACCTGAGCGGCTATTTTCAATCGCCCTATGGCGCCCCGGTGCGCCAAGACGAGCGTCCGCCAGACCTGACCTGACCGCGTTGACTCGCCCTGCCCGAAAGGGCACTTCAGCTCAACCGTTTTTCAGGTTCATTCATGCATATCCATTCTTTTCCCGGCGCACGCCGGGCAGGGCTACGCCTGCCTGGCTGGGCCTCGCTAGGCATCGCCCTGGCCTTGTTGCTCATGTCCGTCTCGACTGCCTTCGCGCATGGCGTGGCGGAAGGCGACAAGGGCTACATCCAGGAGATCAGCGGGGTTCATATCCTGCCTTTCATCTATCTGGGCGCCAAGCACATGGTCACGGGCTATGACCATCTGCTGTTCCTGTTCGGCGTGATTTTCTTTCTCTACAAGCTGCGCCATATCGGGCTTTACGTCAGCCTCTTCGCCATTGGCCATTCCACCACCTTGCTGCTGGGTGTGTATATCGGAACGTCGGTCAGCTCGTACCTGATCGACGCCATCATCGGTTTGTCGGTGGTCTACAAGGCCTTGGACAACGTCGGTGCGTTCCAGCGCTGGTTC
The DNA here is from genome assembly GCF_900078705.1 of Bordetella ansorpii. Classification (GTDB taxonomy): domain Bacteria; phylum Pseudomonadota; class Gammaproteobacteria; order Burkholderiales; family Burkholderiaceae_B; genus Bordetella; species Bordetella ansorpii_A. The sequence continues at coordinate 275,238 of NZ_FKIF01000001.1, read as the reverse complement.
GGCGTTCAGCCGAACACGAAGGCGGCCACTCTGGTGTTTGGTTTCTTCCACGGGTTTGGCTTGGCGACGAAGATCCAGGAGTACGAGATCGCCTCCGATGGCCTGATTCCCAACCTGCTGGCTTTCAACGTCGGCGTGGAGATCGGGCAACTGCTGGCGCTGGGCGCCATCCTGATCCTGATGGGTTACTGGCGCCGCTCGCCGAGCTTCCTGCGCCATGCCTACACCGCCAATGTCGCCATGATGTGCGCCGGGTTCATGCTGATCGGATATCAGCTGACCGGGTACTTCGTCGCTTAAGAGAAAGGATGCTTCATGTACAACACCGATATTCCTACCCGTGCCGAACTGCCGTCCAGCGCGCAGTTGCTGCGTTCCACCGCGATTGCTGCCGGCGTCGCCGTCGTGCTGCTGGTGACTACCGTCTTGCCTGGTGAGTACGGCATTGATCCGACTGGCGCGGGCCGTGTTCTGGGGCTGACGTCGATGGGCGAGATCAAGGTTCAGCTGGCTCAGGAAGCCGAGGCCGATGCGCAAGCCGGCGCGGCACCGGCGACCGCCCCTGTCATGCAGGCCGCTGCCGTGGCGCCTGCCGCGGTCGCTCCGGCACCGACGCCTGCTCCGAGTCCCGCGCCCGCTCCTGCGCCGATACAGGCTCCCGCATCCGTGCAAGCGCAGGCGCCCGTACAGGCGCCGCCCGCTGCGGCTGCCGCGCCGGCGCAAACGGCGGCAGCCAAGCGCGACCAGATGACGTTGACGCTCAAGCCGGGGCAGGGCGCGGAAGTCAAGATGGCGATGAAGCAGGGCGCCAAGGTCGCATTCGTCTGGACGACCAACGGCGGACCCGTGAACTTCGATACTCACGGAGATCCGGTCAATCCGCCCAAGGATTTCTACCATGGCTACGGCAAGGGGCGGCAGGTGGAGCAAGACCAGGGCCAGATCGAGGCTGCGTTCGACGGCAACCATGGTTGGTTCTGGCGTAATCGGACCAAGGGTGACGTGACGATCACGCTGAAGACCGAGGGCGACTACCAGGGTCTCAAGCGCGTCATGTAGCCCGCCTGCGGTGTTGAGACTTGATTTCTGCACCGCAGCCTGCAGCAGGCGGAAGCCAGCTTCTGCTTGCTGCATTACTGAGTACCACCGGCTTGCACAGACTATGTGTGCGGTGCACCGATGGATCGCACAGCAGATTTCTTGTGCATCCAGGTGAGCGGCAAAAAAAACGCATATCACCGAAGTGGTATGCGTGGAAATAGGCGTCTTTCCCTCGCGGTGGGCGGGGAACTCAGGATCGTCGGCTATTGCGTCAGGCGTTGCAGTTCCTGCTGGTATTCGGGGCCGTTGCGCATGCGCCGGTACTCGGCTTCGGCCGTGCGGTACTCGCGGCTGTATATGTCGGGGGTGCTTTCCATGCGCCAGAACTTGTCCATCCCTGCGCGCCGCCAGACGGCCAGATCGGCCTTGACTTCTGCGCGCGTCAGTTCATGGGGTTGATACGCCTGTGCGTCCGCGGTTCGCGGCGCCGAGGTGCTCGCATAGGAGGCTGATGCTGCGCAGAGTGCCAGCGCGGAAAAAAGGAATTTCAGGGGGGCTTTCATCTATCGCTCCTTGACAGGTCCGCGCAACACAGACGTGGCGGATCGTTGGGTACGTTGATCGTTGGTGCATCAGAACGTAGAGAAATTCTATCTATGCGTTCTCGACCTGAACCCCACGCCGACATTACGTTTTAGTCAGCATCCCGGTATTTGCCGATACAGAAAAAGGCCCGCCCGAATGAAGAAGAAACGATGAAATCAATCAGACGCGGCGTTGTCCTCTCCTGTTTCTTGCGCAGTCTGTTTCGCTTACCCGAGGGGGCGGATCAGCCCGTCCAGAATGACGCACTTGTAATTGGTCTGTTCGGATTCCGTCAGGCTCGTTTGGCTAGATTCGTCTTCATCGCGCCATTACGCATGCCGATATTTCTAAAATTTCAAATAACGCGCTGACATGATTGCTTCGTGCCGCCTGGATGTTCCCATTGTCTTGCCTCCGGTCTGCAGTTCGCCGGAAACCCGTATCAAGAAGTTGATTGCAGCCTTTAGCGCATGTCCAGGCGTCGAGCGCGTACATATGGACTGCAGTGGTCCGGGCACTTTACGGCTCACCCTCTACTACGCCTATCAAAGTTTGTCACTGGCGAGAGTCCGGGCCATCGTTGCCGACGCGGGCGCAGAGGTCTCCGCCCAGCTTGGGCGTACCGCTTGGCAGATGAAAGGCATATCGCATCTGCGGCGCGCGGAAATGGTTACTTCCTATTTGCGGAACATCGATGGAGTGATTGAGGCAACCGTCGAGACCAACGGAATCGTGTGCGTGGACTTCGATCGACGACGAGTCGATGAGGAGACCATCCTGTCCGAATTGGCTTCCATCGATGTATTGCCGCTCGAGATTCGTGACACGCATGTCCTGCGTCCCGATCAGAAGGACGCGCGCAATGCCTGGTTGGCACAGCGCCGCGAGATCGCATCTATGTTGGCAAGCGCGGTGCTGTTGTGCGTGGGAGTTGCAACGGAATGGCTCTGGCCGGCAACAGGCGGATGGCTGCCCCTGATGTGTTTCATCGGGGCCTATATGGCGGGCGGGCTTTATACGTTGACGGAGGCGCTCGACAATTTTCGGCTACGTCGATTTGCGATCGACAGCCTGGTGTTGGTGGCTGCCACAGGAGCGGCCGTGCTGGAGGCCTGGTCAGAAGGTGCCTTGGTTCTGCTGCTGTTTCGCTTGTGCCATGCCGTCGAGCGCAAGGCTATCGGTTGGGCAAGGCGCGAGATCAATACCTTGGCGGCGGTGAGGCCGGCGACGGCCGTGGTGCGGCGAGATGGAGAGGCACTACTGAAGGTTCCGGTGAGGGAGTTGGTGATTGGTGACGTCGTCATGGTCTCGCCCAACGAACGTGTGCCAGCTGACGGTTTCGTCGTTCGGGGTATCTCTGGCCTTGATGAGTCGTTGGTGACGGGGGAGAGCACGCCGATCGAGAAATATGCCGCTCTCGACGCTGCCTGGGCAAGACGCAATCCTGAATCCATTGAGGCAGGATCTCGCGTGTTGGCAGGAACCGTGAATGTGGCACACGCGATAGAGGTCGAAATCACGCGGCTGCCTTCCGAATCCACTCTGGCGCGGATGGTTGAGTCGATCAGCAGGGTTGAGTCCAGGCCGTCGTCGATCCAGCGGATGGCCAACCGCTTGGAACAGATCCTCGTTCCGACGATTCTTATCCTGGCGTCGACGATTGTGTTGTCGCTGGTCGTGGCTGACGTACCACTGCGCGACAGCCTCTATAGGGCTATTGCCTTTCTCGTGGCTGCAAGTCCGTTCGCGTTGGCAATCGCCACGCGCGGCGCGGTGCTTGCCAGCATCGCGTGCGGGGTCCGCAATGGCGTCTTGATCAAGGGTGGAGCACCGTTGGAAACGCTGGGCAGACTGGATGTCGTGGCGTTCGAAAAAACCGGTACTTTGACGCGTGGCTTTCCGCATATTACCGACATCATGCCCGCTCTTGGCGTCACGCAGCGGGAACTGCTGAATGTGGCGGTGGCCGTCGAGTCGCAAAGCGGACATCCGCTCGCGATTGCGATTGCCCGCGACGGTGCCGCGTTGCTTGACGAGGCGGATCCGGCATTTCATGCAAACGCGGTGGAGAACTTGGCGGATCAAGGTCTGAGCGCATGGATTGCAGGCGAGATGGTTTTGATAGGCAAGCCAGAGATATTCGGCTGCGATGGCATCATTCCCCTGGGTCAAGATGTTGAGGATGCGACCAGGATGCTGCGCAGCGCTGGGCGCACGGTCGTGGCCGTCCGGCTGGGAAGCAGGGACCTGGGTGTAATCGGACTATTGGACTTGCCCAAGGACGACGCTAGGGATGCTCTGCTGACTCTACGTGACGCGGGCATTGCACGTTTGGTGGTGGTCTCCGGCGACTATTCTCCTGTGGTAGAGCGTCTCGCACGACAGGTGGGTCTGGATGACGCGTGGGGGGACCTGAAGCCTCGGTCTAAATTCGCCGTCATTCAAGAGCTGGAGAGAGCCGGGAACGTCGCCTTGGTATCCGTTGGCGCTCACGACGAGCGGGCAATGGCTGCCGCCTCCGTTAGTGTGATCATGGAGGGGGCGCACTCCGGGACGGCTTTGGAAACAGGGGATGTTGTGATGATGAGCGGCGATCTGAACAAGCTGCCTTTTGTCGTCGGCGTCGCCCGGCGAGCGGATGCGGTAATCAGACTGAATCTCCTGCTCAGCTTTGGACTTGCTGCCGCGCTAGTCGTGGCGACCATGATGGGCATGAGCATGGGAGCGGCGATGGCGTTTCAGTTCGGATGCACGGTGCTGATCGGAATCAATGCCGTGCGGATCCTGCCTTCCCGGCTCTTGCCCATGCAATCCGTGGCTGGTTCAAAGACGCTTTGAGTATGGGTTTGCCCCGTTCAGGAAAAACGTCTTTGCCATATCGCGTGGAGTGCCTAGTGGGAATGTCGGTATATGCGCAGAACAGCCGACGCACACGCCCCGTGCGCGTCGGCTGCTGCCGACATTAGAAGCTGTGACGCATGCCGACGCCGATGGATTGCGTCGTGTTGCCCGACACGAAAGCGACGTTGCGGCCATAAGCGCCTTGCGCGTACAGATTGGTGCGCGCCGACAGCTTGTAGGTGTAGGCCAGACTGAAGATGTGCTGCGACTTCAGGTCACGGCCAGCGTACGCGGTGCCGCCGTCACGCGGATCGACCATGCCCCAGCCCGCCAGCACCTTGCCGCGCGAACCCGCGTCGACACTCATGCCCACGCCGTACGAATAGGCGCGGAAGCCGTCGTTGAAGGGGCGAATGCTGCCGAAGCCCATGTCGGAGTTGCGCAGTTGCGACGGCGTGCCGAACCAGCCGTCGTCGGTGATGCCGAAGCCCAGGTGCACTTCGAGCACTTCGAAGTCATAGCTGCCAGCCAGATTCCACGACTTCGCGGTCACGCCCGTGGCGGTCTCGGCGTCCTTGTTCTGGTCGTAGGTCAGGACGGCTTTCAGCGGGCCGTTCACGTAGCGCAGGCCGGTGGTCAGGGCGCGCGTGTTGGGATCCTGTCCGCCATCCTGCTTGAACCGCTGCTCTCCGTCGGCGTTGAAGGAGTAGCCTACGCCGACCTGGAAGCCCGAGAAGGTGGGGCTCAGGTATTGGATCTGGTTGTCATAGCGGACTTCGGCGGGGCTGAACGTGCCGGCCGTGCGCGACTGGTCGTAGTTGTTGCCGAAAGGGGTGGCCACGCCCGCCAGCCAGCGGTAGGCTATGTTGCCTTGACGGCCCATCGTGAACTCGCCCCAGGAGGCCGACTTCAGGCCAACGACGGCTTCACGTCCGAACAGGCGGCCGCTCTGGCTTTGCGTGCCGTTCATCAGGCTGAAGCCGCCCTCCAGGGTGAAGATCGCTTTCAGACCATCGCCCAGGTCTTCGCTGCCGCGCAGGCCCCAGCGATTGCTGGACTGGCCGCCGTCCCATGCGCCGAAGCGCGAACTCTTGGCATCGTCGCTCTTGAACTGGGTATAACCCACGCCGCCATCGGTCAGTCCATACATCGTGACGGACGACTGGGCGTAGGCCGTGCCCGAGACAGCGCTGATGACGGCGGCGGCCAGAATACTCTTCTTCATGAAAACTCCAGAATTTTTGATCTTCCCAATCCGTTGGCCGGATAAGGGCCATCGGGGGGACTTCGTTTGAGGAAGTGGCGGCATTTCATCAAGCTGGTGTTGCGTTGCTTGTGAAAGAGAGCCGCGATCCGTGTTTCATGACGCAGATGTAATGAATGGGAAATGGCCGCGTTAGAAAGGTCTCGTCGATGCCGTACTTTCACGTGCTTTCTGTCGCAACAGGGCCACACGTAGAGATGCACCGGGCGTCTGCATGCAGGTTCTTGGCAACCTTACGGTTGTGTAATCGGCGTGTTCGCGGATTGTCGTAGTAGCGCCAGTACAGTTGCGCGCAAGACTTCTGGCTTGACTAGGCACGATCCGCAGTGAAGATTCTGATCATTGATGACGAAGACGATTTCTCGGCCTACATCGGCCAAGCCTTGCAGGACGACGGCCATGTGATTGATGCCGTCGGTGATGGCGTCAGCGGCCTGCAGCGGATACGGGAGGCGCCCTACGATCTGGCCATCATCGATGTGGCTTTGCCCGGCATGAATGCGTTCGAGCTGTTGTCCCAACTGCGCCGAAACGATCATCTGTTCATCATGATGCTGGGCAGAGACTCGCGTATCGACGTGCGGGTGCGCAGCCTGCGTGAGGGCGCGGATGACTACCTGACCAAGCCGGTCTCGCTGTCGGAGCTTCTTGCCCGGGTGTTTGCATTGGGGCGCCGCAGTCTGCGGCATCGTGCGGATAGCGCGGGAAGCGGATTGATCAAGGTGGCGGACCTCGAACTCGATCTTTTTCGCAGGCGTGTGTTCAGGAATCGAAAGCGACTCGATCTGACCGCGAAGGAGTACAGCCTGCTGGCGCTGATGATGCGCAAGCGCGGTGAAGTGCTGTCCCGTCTGGTCCTGGCGGAGCAGGTCTGGGATATGAAATTCAAGAGCAACACCAACGTGGTCGAGGTGGCGATCCGGCGTCTGCGCAGCAAGATGGATGACCCGTTCTCGCGGCGGTTGCTGCACACGGTGCGCGGCATGGGATATGTGCTGGAAGACCGTGGTCCGGTTCCCGGCATGCGACTGCACGCTTGCTGAATTTCCATTTTCAGATGCCTGGCCTGGCGCCGCCAACACCCATTACCGAAACGTAATCCGACAGACCGGGAACTGTCGACGGCCTGTCCTTAAAGTACGTTCATGCGCCTTCGTGCGCGGAACTCTTAACGATCAAGGACTGCAAGATGAAATACCTTCCCACCGCCATTGCACTGGCCGTTTCCCTCGGCGCCGCTTCCGCCGCACAGGCGGATACCTGGCACCAGACGAATACCGAGGCTGGCTACGAAATCCACATCGAGAACAACGCAGGAAAGAGCGCCGAGACGGTGCGCCAGGAACTGTTGGCCGCCAAGGCCGACAAGCAGGCCTGGTACTACTCGTATCGCGCCCAGCCCAAGCCTTTCTGGTTGACGGAATCCGAGAAGACCCGCGAGCAGGTGCGGGCCGAGCGTGACGCCGTCACGCCGCAACAGCGGGCCCGCCTTGCCGAGATCTACGGCGCCGGCGCTTGACAGACCATGCCGTCTGACGTGCTCGGCCGGTCTATGCCGGCCGCACGCATGGCGGAGCGTTTTCCACAGGAATGGAGTCGACCATGAAATCCCTGATTCTCGCCCCCGTCGTTCTCTTGGCGCTCGCAGGATGCGCAGGCGCCTCTCAGGATCCAGTGTCCGAAGGAGGACGGTCGCGCGCTGAAGTGCAAGCCGATCTGGCCATGTGGAAGCGCGCGGGGATGGACAAGTACTACCGTGGGCACAACACCCAGGCGTTTTTTTCGCCCGAGTATCGCCGTCGCTATGCGCAGTACGAAAGCCTGCGCAACGGTCCTGCTTATCAACAGGAGCTGGAGCGTTTGCGTGGTCGGCAGAGCGATTGAGTGTGCCGGCGTCGTCCACGCGTATCACCCGCCCGCTTTCATGCGGGCTTTTTTTTGGGCGCGGCAATCGGCAATCGGCAGGGGATGCAGATCCGCTTTCCGACAGTCATGAGCACAGGCAAAAAAAACGCATACCACCGAAGTGGTATGCGTAAAAAAGGACCTCTTCCCTTCGCGGTGGAGGAGGTCACTCAGGATCGTCGAGTTACTTCGTCAGGCGTTGCAGTTCCTGTTGGTACTCGGGGCCGTTGCGCATGCGGCGATATTCAGCCTCGGCGGTGCGGTACTCGCGGCTGTAGATGTCGGGCGTGGTGTCGGTGCGCCAGAATTCATCCATGCCGGCGCGCTTCCATACGGCCAGATCGGCGCGCACTTCCGCGCGAGTCAATTCGCGCGGCTGGTAGGCCTGGTTGTTGGCGGGCTGTTGCGACGCGGATGTGGCGTATGCGGCCGAGGTTGCGGCCAGCGCCAGCGCGGCGCAGAGGAATTTCACGGGTGCCTTCATAAGTCGCTCCTTCTGTACTGATCCACACATCACAAGCGTTGCGGATCGTTGGCTACGTTGATCGTTGATTCATCAGAACGTAGAGAAATTCTAGCGATGCACCTTCGACCAAATGCGCACTGCGAGATTACGTTTTCGTCAGCAATTCGACATCGTGCGTGGCGTGCGATATCGCTACAGAAAAACACGCTATGAATGTGGCGGGATTGCTACAGAAGAGCATCTTCATGAACATTGAAGGCGCTGCATTTGAATGGCCTTTGCAATGCGGCTTCCTGTCCTCAATCAATGGAAAAACATGGACTTGGAGAGAGTTTCCGGTCAGTGCGAAATGGCTCGATGACAGCAGGCAAACATATTTGTAATTCTCGCGTTCGATTCCTGTCGATTGCCCCTGCACACACTTGCCTTGGCTAATGCCGATGGACGAGAGGGTTGTCATTTTTCTGACGACGCAGCGACCCCTGCACCCGATTCGGACACCGGCCTGGCACCTCAGTCTGACTCTGTGCAAAGGAGCACTTCTTGAAAAAGACGATCCTGCTGGCCGCATCCGTGGCCGCCTTCTCCACCACCGCGCAAGCGGAAACGTCGGTCACCTTGTATGGTCTGATCGACACCGGCATTGGCTATGCGAATGTCGATGGCTCGGTCAGGAACCCCGCGACGGGCGCACGTACTTCGTTCGACGCCAGCCGCATCGGCTCCACGACCGGCACCACCGCCGGTTCGCGTTGGGGCCTGCGTGGCAAGGAAGATCTGGGCGATGGCCTGTACGCCAGCTTCCGCATGGAGTCGGGCTTCGACAGCAACAACGGCAACTCGCTGCAGAATGGCCGCCTGTTCGGCCGTGAAGCTACCGTGGGCCTGGGCAACAAGGCTTGGGGCGACTTCACCATCGGCCGCCAGTACAACGTGGCCAGCCGCCTGTACTCCGCCATGTTCGGCGCCCAGTACGGCGGCTTCAGCCAGCTGAACACCGGCGCCGGCCTGGGTTTCAGCGCCGCGAACTTCGTGCGCTACGACAACCTGGCGCTGTTCGAAAGCGCGCGCTTCTCGGGGTTCCAGTTCTCGGCGGGCTACTCGTTCAACGCCGATGACCGCAACACCGCGCAGACGGGCTTCGCCACGGCGGACAACACCCGCGCGATCACCGGCGGCGTCAGCTATGCCAACGGTCCCGTGATGGCGTTCGTCTCCTACGACCAGCTCAATCCGTCGGGCAAGCTGTCGAACGCGCAGCGTGCGACGACGCCGCGCTCGTTCACCGTCGGCGGTTCGTACGATTTCGAGGTGGTGAAGCTGGCGCTGGCATACGAGCGCATGAATGATGGCTGGTTCGCCGGCAAGAGCCTGCCCAACGGGGCCGCCATCGGTTCGTTCCGCGGCACGCCGTCCACGTCGTTCGTCGATGGGTTCAGCACCAATTCGTACCTGCTTGCGCTGTCCGCACCGATGGGCAAGGCCGGCACGATGTTCGGTTCCTGGCAGCGTGTTGACCCCAACAACGATTCGCTGACCGGCGGTGACTCGACCACCAACACGTTCTCGCTGGGCTACAGCTATGCGCTGTCGAAGCGCACCAATGTGTATGCGGTGGGTCAGTACACCAAGAACTATGCGTTCCTGGATGACGCCAAGGCCACCGAGGCCACGATCGGCGTCCGCCACGCGTTTTAAGACGCGGGCGTAGTTCGTGGGAGGGCCGGAAGAAATGACAGTCTCTTCCGGCCTTTTTCGTGGTCTGGCTCATGCCGTCGAAGACAGCAGTTCAATCGGCCTGATGCTCCAACATATACCCCATGCCGCGCACGGTGTGCAGCAGCTTGATGTCGAAGGGATCATCCACCTTGGCGCGCAAGCGTCTGATGGCGACCTCGACCACATTGGTGTTGCTGTTGAAGTTCATGTCCCAGACCTGCTCGGCGAGCACCAGGCGAGAAAGAACCTCGCCTTGTCTGCGCATCAGGAACGTCAACAAGCCGAACTCCTTGGCCGTCAGGTCGATGCGGGCGCGTCCGCGCATGACGCGGCGGCGCAGTAGGTCGAGCTCCAGGTCGGCGACCCGCAGTACATTTTGGCCCTGGGCGGTGTCGGCGCCGGCACCGCGCCGTTTGATCGCCAGCACGCGTGCATGCAGTTCGGACAATGCGAACGGCTTGATGAGGTAGTCATCGGCGCCTTGCTCCAGTCCGCGGACCCTGTCTTCCAGGCTGGCCCGCGCGGTCAGCATCATGATCGGAACCGCGTCGTTCTGCCGGATCCGGTGCAGTACTTCAAAGCCTTCCATATCCGGAAGGTTCACGTCCAGGATGATCAGGTCGTACTGGGATTCGTAGGCAAGGTGCAGTCCGCTGGCTCCATCCAGGGCAATGTCGACGAAGTAGCCATTCTCGGTCAGGCTGCGCCTGAGTGTCTCTGCAAGTTTTTTCTCGTCATCGATAACAAGTATTTTCATCTGATCGTTGGTGCTGCCTGCCACGGCTGCGGCATGAGGGTGATGTCGCATGTGCCAACGTGGAGCTGCTGCCGCTGTCTCGGCGATTCGTGCGGTGAAGACGAACGCCTTCGCAGCGCGGTGCAACTGCACGCCAGCGCCTGCGATCGTAGACACTCACTTTAGCGATCAGGCCGCGTCAGAACCCGAACGTGCGAATTACGAATATGCAATCGCTGGATAGGGCGTTTGTAATCTCGCTGACGGAATCGGCGCCGCGGCACGGGCTTCGCGTTATGCCTGCGCGACCGCCATGCAGAAGCCTATGCTGGTGACCCCGCCTTCCGACATCGCATGGGGCTTGCCGCCATGCATGCGCGCGATGGCCGCAACGATCGCCAATCCCAACCCGTGATGATTGGCCTCGCTGGTGCGCGAGGAGTCCTGGCGATAGAAACGATGAAACAGGCGCGGCAGATGCTCGGCGCCGATGGGGTCGCCCAGGTTCTGCACGCGCACCAGAACTTGTCCTGGCTGCGGGCTGTCGATGAGCACCTTGACCTCGGAGTCCGGCCGCGCGTAGCGCACGGCGTTGGAGAGGAGATTGGAGATGGCGCGCTGGAACAGCGGCGCATCCACCTGCGCAAGGTGGTCTCCCATGACGCTGAGCCGCACGCCGGCATCCAGGGCTTCGGCCTCGTGATACTCCAGGACTTCTTCGACCAGCGCACGCAGTTGGGTGGGCTGGCTGACCCGGGCCTGGGCGCCGCGGTCGGCCTGTGACAGGAACAACATGTCGTTGATGATGGCCGACATGCGTTGCAGCTCCTCCAGATTCGAGCCCAGCACTTCGCGCAGGTCCAGGGGGTGCCGGCGTGAAGACAGCGCCAGTTCGGTCTCGCCGATCAGGGTGGCAAGGGGCGTGCGCAGCTCGTGCGCGACGTCCGCGTTGAAGCCTTCCATCTGGACGTAGGCGCGTTCCAGGCGTTGCAGGCCGGCATTGAACTGCCGTACCAGCGGCTTCAGTTCAACGGACAGGCCGCTTTCATCCAGCCTGTCGCCGATGCGGTCCGGAGACAGCATTTCGGCCTGCTTCCCCACATCGTGCAGCGGGGATAAGGCGCGGCGAACCATGATGTCGCCGATCAGGCTGACGACCATGGCGCCGACCACGGCGCAAGCGAACAGCGTCCAGGCCAGCACCGCCCTCAGGTGATGATCGGCCGAGGTGTCCAGCAGCAGCTCTCCATGCATGCTGAGATTGGGCTGTTCGGGGATGGACATGCTGAAGATGACCTGACGGAAGTGCCCCTCGTTTTCATACAGGTTGTTCTCGCCGTAAAGCGAGGTGGCCTTGTCGATCGTCAGGCTCAGGCTGAACTCGGAACGTCCGTAGAAGAAATCCCGCAGCTTGTGGTCCATCTGGGATAGGTCGCCTTGACGGGCGTATTCCTCGACCAGATGTTCGATGACTTCCTTTTTCTGTTCCAGCAGGGCCCGTTGCCGGGATTGCAGGTTCATGTTCAGGGAGACGTACACCACCAGGCAGACGAGCCCCAATGCCGCGAATGTCAGCAAGGCCAGCCAGCGCGACAGCCAGCGGCGCAGGGACTTGGGCGAACGCAGCATTACTCGTTGTCTCGCAGTTCCAGCACATAGCCCATGCCGCGCACCGTATGCAGCAGCTTGACCGGGAAGGGATCGTCGACCTTGCCGCGCAAGCGGCGCACGGCCACCTCGACGACGTTGGTGTTGCTGTTGAAATTGATGTCCCAGACCTGTTCGGCCAGATCCAGCCGGGACAGCACTTCGCCCTGGCGTCGCATCAGCAGCGCCAGCAGCGTGAATTCCTTGGCGGTCAGGTCCAGGCGCGCGCCGGCGCGGTTGGCACGGCGGCGCAACAGGTCCAGTTCAAGGTCACCTACCTTCAAGACGTTCTGGCGGCTGGGCTCGATGATGGCGTTGCCCCGGCGGCGTCCCAGCGCCAGGACGCGGGCCAGAAGTTCCGACAGGGCAAAGGGCTTGACGAGGTAGTCGTCCGCGCCATCCTGCAGTCCGCGCACGCGGTCCTCCAGCTTGTCGCGGGCGGTCAGCATCAGGACGGGGACGCGGTCGTGCTTGCGAATCTCGGCCAGGACGGAGAAGCCGTCCATGCCGGGCAGCATCACGTCCAGCAGGATCAGGTCGTACTGCGTCTCCTTGGCCAGGTGCAGCCCGCTGATGCCGTCCGACGCCACGTCCACGACGTAGTTGTGCTCGGACAGCGCCCGCTTGAGGTATTCCGCGAGCTTGCGCTCGTCTTCGATGATCAGGACTTTCATGTGTCGCCACTCGATGCGTGGTCTGTCTTTTGTTCGCGCAAGGCCACTTGGGATCGGGTCTGGTAGGCCCGTGACGGTCATTCTACGGACGGGGCCTCGCCAATTCGCCTACCGGCAGATTACGAAGTTGTAATGCGCCGGCGGGATGCCGCCAGATTACAAAATTGTCATTTTTCTGTCGAAGATCTGACTGTTGCCGTTAGCTAGAGTACCAGCCGTTCCCGCCGACCCTCTGCCGGCGCCTCTCTCTACAAGCGTTGCGTGCGTCGCGCCGCTTTCCCCCAGTCAGGTCGAATCATGCGTTTCAAGCCCTTGCCGCTCGTGGTCGCGGCGCTATGTCTTCTCGCGCCGCCGGCGTGGGCCCAATCTGGAGATAGCGGCGCGTCCGCCGTGCTTCAGCCCTCGGCGTCGGTCACGGGTGTACTGACGCTGCAACAAGCCCTGGATCGTGCGTTGGAAGACAGCCCCCTGTTGTCCGCGGCGCGTAACGAGGCCAAGGCCGCGGATGGCCTGCTCGAGCAGGCGGGCCTGATCCCTAACCCCAGTCTGGACGTCAGTGTCGAGGACCAGAAGAAGGCGACGCGCACGACCACGACCATGCTCAGCGTGCCCATCGAGTTGGGCGGCAAGCGTGGCGCGCGGACCGAAGCGGCACGGCTGGCACGCGACGTCGCGCGTTTGGATGCCGACGCCAGCCGCGCGGAGGTGCGCGCATCGGTCATGGCGGCATTCTTCGACGTCGCCGTGGCACAGGAAAACGTCCGGGTGGCGGGCATTTCGCTGGATGTCGCGCGACAGGCGCAGCGGATCGCGACCCAACGCGTGGAGTCTGGCAAGGCGGCGCCCATCGAGCGCACTCGCGCGGACGTCGAGGTCAGCAATGCGCGCCTGGCCGAGCGGGCGGCGCGGATCGCCTTGGAAGACTCCCGCCGTACGCTGGTGCTGTCCTGGGGCGAGAGCACGCCGGGATTCGAGAAAGTCGACGCCGATCTGGACAGTCTTCCGGCCCGGCCCTCGCTCGACGAGCTGCGCAACAGCCTGAACGCTTCGCCGCGCATGGCGTCCAGCCGCACCACTGTGGAACTGAGCCAGGCCGAACTGGAGGTCGAACGCAGCAAGCGCTTTCCCGACATCACGCTGAGCGCTGGCGTGGCGCGGGACAACGAGATGGGCCGCAATCGCGGACAAGTGGGCGTTTCGATTCCGTTGCCTTTGTTCGATCGGAATCAAGGCAACGTCTATGCCGCCTCCATGCGCGCCTACAAGGCGCAGGACGTCTATCGGGACATGACGGCCCGCAATACCTCCGAACTGCTTCAGGCCGCATCGCGCTACGACCTGGCCGTGGCGTCCGCGCAGGAGTATCGGGACGCCGTGCTCCCTGGCGCGGCCCAGGCATTCGACGCCGCGCGAAAAGGCTTCGAGGCCGGAAAGATGGGCTACCTGGAAGTCCTGGACGCACAGCGCGCGCTGTCGCAGGGCAACGTCTCCTACCTGAACGTTCTGGCCGAGGCTTATCAGGCCCGGGCGCAGATCGATCGCATCATTGGCCGATAAATGAAAGAGCAATCCATGACCCGTCGTCCCCCTTTACTTTCTTCAGTGCGTATCCTGGTGCTGGCCGCCGCTTTGTTCGGTCAGCCGATGGCCTGGGCCGAAGAGGCCGGGCATGCCGCCGAGGGCAGCGAGGCGAAAGCCTCCGGCCCGAATGGCGGCGTGGTCACCCAGGATGGCAGCGATGCCGTCGAACTCAACGTGGCGGAAGCCAATGGCCAGAGCCGCCTGCAAGTGTGGGTGACGGCCGGCGGCAAGCCGGTGAAGCCGGCGGATCTGACCGTCAGCGCGGTGCTGAACCGTCCTGGTTCGAAGCCGGAGCCGTTGAAGATGATGGTGGAGCCTGGCGTAGTGTCCAGCGCGGGCAGCATCGATGAGCCGCATTTCTTCGATATCGACGTCGAGGTGAAGTGGCCAGGCCGGACCGCGCCGTTGCGTGCTGAGTTCCACAAGGATGAGGGGCTGATTGCCCTGACTGCGGAACAGATCGCCAATGCGGGTATCAAGACATCGGAAGCCGGTCAGGGGAATGTGGCCACCAGCGCGCGCTTTCCCGGCGAGGTGAAGTTCAACGCGGACCGCACGGCGCACGTGGTGCCGCGCGTGGCGGGTGTGGTCCAGCAGGTGTCGGCCGAGCTGGGGCAGGCGGTGAAGAAGGGCGACCTGCTGGCGACCATCTCCAGCCCGACCCTGTCTGAAATGCGCAGCGAGCTGGAGGCGGCGACGCGTCGCCGCGAACTGGCGCGCACCACGTACGATCGTGAGCAGAAGCTCTGGAAGGAACAGGTCTCGGCGGAACAGGACTTCCAGCAGGCGCGAACCGCCTTGCAGGAGGCGCAGATCGCCGTGCAGAACGCCGAGCAGAAGTTGCGCGCCATCGGCGGCGCATCGCGCGCGAAGGACCGCAGCCTGCTGGAAGTGCGAGCGCCGTTCGACGGCATCGTCGTGGAGAAGCACATCGCCCTGGGCGAGGCCCTGCCCGATACCGCCAACATCTTCACGATTTCCGACCTGACCACGGTCTGGGCCGAATTCCTGATCGCGCCCAAGGACCTGCAGCAGGTGCGCGTGGGCGAGTCGGCGCAGGTCAGCTCCACCGCGTTCGAGCAGACGGCGCATGGCAAGGTGTCGTACATCGGTTCGTTGCTGGGCCAACAGACCCGCACCGCCACGGCCCGCGTCACGCTGGACAATCCCGAGTCGGCCTGGCGTCCGGGCCTGTTCGTGTCGGTCAATGTGGTGGTCGACAGCGCCGACGTGGCGGTGGCTGTTCCGGCCGATGCCGTGCAGACGGTCGAGGACAAACCGACGGTTTTCATCGCCGTGCCGGGCGGATTTCTGCCGCAGCCGGTCACCTTGGGCAAGACGTCGGGCAAAGAGGTCGAGGTTATCTCGGGCCTGGCGCCGGGAACAACCTACGCCACGCAGAACACCTTCGTGCTGAAGTCCGAGCTCGGCAAGGCCAGCGCCGAACACGGCCATTGAACGGAGCGACGCGACATGTTTGAACGTCTTATCCGTTTCGCCATCGAGCAGCGATGGTTGGTGTTGTTCGTCAGCCTGGCCATGGCGGCGATCGGCGTGTTCAATTACAACCGCCTGGCCATCGACGCGGTGCCTGACATCACGAACGTGCAGGTGCAGATCAACGTCAGCGCGCCCGGTTATTCACCGCTGGAAACCGAGCAGCGCATCACCTATCCGATCGAAATCGTCATGGCGGGCCTGCCCGGGCTGCAGCAGACCCGTTCGCTGTCGCGCTACGGGCTGTCGCAGACGACGGTGATCTTCGACGACAGCACCGACATCTACTTCGCGCGGCAACTGGTCAGCCAGCGCCTGCAGGAGGCCAAGGAAAATCTGCCGGACGGCATCACGCCGGTCATGGGGCCGATCTCGACGGGGCTGGGGGAAATCTTCCTCTGGACGGTCGAGGCCGAACCGGACGCCCGCAAGTCGGACGGCTCCGCCTATACGCCGACGGATCTGCGCGAGATCCAGGACTGGGTGATCAAGCCGCAGATGCGCAATGTGCCAGGGGTGACCGAGGTCAACACCATCGGCGGCTTCGCCAAGGAATACCAGGTGGCGCCCAACACCGAGAAACTGGCGTCGTATGGCCTGTCTCTGGCCGACATCATGACGGCGCTGGACCGCAACAATGCGAACGTCGGGGCGGGCTATATCGAGCGCAAGGGAGAGCAGTACCTGATTCGCGCGCCGGGCCAGGTGCAATCGATCGAGGATATCCGGCAGATCGTGCTGACCGCCGTCCAGGGGCAGGCCATCCGCGTCGGCGACGTCGCGGACGTGACGATCGGCCGTGAACTGCGCAGCGGCGCGGCCACCGACAACGGTAAGGAGGTCGTGCTGGGCACGGTGTTCATGCTGATCGGCGAGAACAGCCGCGCCGTGTCGCAGGCCGTGTCCGACCGCCTGGCGGCCATCAACAAGACCATGCCGGAAGGCGTGAAGGCGATTCCGGTCTATGACCGCTCCACGCTGGTGGACAAGGCCATCTCCACGGTGAAGAAGAACCTGGTCGAAGGCGCGACGCTGGTCATCGTGATCCTCTTCCTGTTCCTGGGCAACATCCGTGCCGCGCTGATCACCGCGATGGTGATTCCGCTGTCCATGCTGTTCACGTTCACGGGGATGGTCACGTACAAGGTCAGCGCCAACCTGATGAGCCTGGGGGCGCTGGACTTCGGCATCATCGTCGATGGCGCGGTGGTGATCGTGGAGAACTGTGTCAGGCGCCTCAGCCATGCGCAGGAGCATCATCGCCGTCCGCTGACGCGCAGCGAGCGTTTCCAAGAAGTCTTCGCGGCGGCTCGAGAGGCCCGGCGTCCGCTGCTGTTCGGCCAGTTGATCATCATGGTGGTGTATCTGCCGATCTTCGCCTTGAGCGGCGTCGAGGGGCGCATGTTCCATCCGATGGCGCTGACGGTGGTGATGGCCCTGCTGGGCGCGATGATCCTGTCTGTGACGTTCGTCCCCGCCGCCGTGGCCCTGTTCATCGGCAAGCGCGTCTCCGAGAAGGAGATCCGTGTGATGTCGTGGGCGCGGCGCCGCTACGAGCCGCTGCTGGATCTGGCGTTGCGCCGCACGCCGGCCATGCTGGGCGGCGCGCTGGCCTTGCTGGTGCTGTGCGGATTCCTGGCCACGCGGCTGGGCAGCGAGTTCATTCCGAACCTGAATGAGGGCGACATCGCCATCCAGGCGCTGCGCATTCCGGGGACGAGCCTGACGCAATCGCTGGAGATGCAAAGCCGCCTGGAGGTTAGGCTGAAGGAGAAATTCCCGGAAATCGAGCGGGTGTTCGCGCGTACCGGTACGGCGGAGATTGCCTCCGACGCCATGCCGCCGAACATCTCGGACGGCTACATCATGCTCAAGCCGCTGGACCAGTGGCCCGAACCGCGTAAGACGCATGGGGAGCTGCTGGCCGCGATCCAGGAAGAAGCGGCCAAGATGCCGGGCAACGTCTACGAGTTCTCGCAGCCCATCCAGCTGCGCTTCAATGAACTGATCTCGGGGGTGCGCAGCGACGTGGCGGTCAAGATCTTCGGCGACGACAACGATGTGCTGAATAAGACCGCACTGGAGATCTCCGAGGCGCTGCAGAAGGTATCCGGTGCATCGGAAGTGAAGGTGGAGCAGACTACCGGCCTGCCCATGCTGACCATCGATATCGACCGCGCCAAGGCGGCGCGCTATGGCCTGAGCATGTCCGATGTGCAGGACACGATCGCGATCGCCGTGGGCGGCAAGGAGGCCGGTACGTTCTTCCAGGGCGACCGTCGTTTCAAGGTGGTGGTGCGTCTGCCGGAGAACGTGCGCGAGGACGTGGATGCACTGCGCAGGCTGCCCATTGCCCTGCCCGCCGTGGAGGGGCAACCCACGGCCTACGTCCCGCTGTCCGAGCTGGCCTCGTTGACCTTGGCGCCCGGACCGAACCAGGTGTCGCGCGAGGATGGCAAGCGTCGCATCGTGGTCAGCGCGAACGTGCGTGGCCGCGACCTGGGCTCGTTCGTTCAGGAGGCCGAGCAGGCGATTGCGCAGGTCCGCATTCCGGCGGGGTACTGGACAGCCTGGGGCGGCACGTTTGAACAGCTCGAGTCGGCCACCAACCGCCTGAAGATCGTCGTGCCGGCGGCGTTGGTGCTGGTGTTCGCGCTGCTGTTCGCCATGTTCGGCAACGTCAAGGACGGCCTGATCGTCTTCACCGGCATTCCGTTCGCGTTGACGGGTGGCATCCTGTCGTTGTGGATCAGGGGATTGCCGCTGTCCATCACCGCGGCGGTCGGCTTCATCGCACTGTGCGGGGTGGCGGTGCTCAACGGTCTGGTGCTGCTTTCCTTCATCCGCACGCTGCGCGAGGAGGGGCGGCCGCTGGAGGTCGCGGTGCGTGAAGGATCGCTGACGCGTCTGAGGCCGGTGCTCATGACCGCGCTGGTGGCGTCGTTGGGCTTCGTGCCGATGGCGCTGGCGACGGGCACGGGGGCCGAGGTGCAGCGGCCGCTGGCCACGGTCGTCATCGGCGGCATCATTTCCTCGACCATCCTGACGCTGCTGGTGCTGCCCGCCCTGTATCGGTGGCTGCATCGCAAGGATCCCGAGGAGCTGGAGTTGGAGCAAGCCAAGCTGCCGTCTTGACTCATCCGGTGAGCCTGCGGAAGCACCCTTCCGCAGGCTTTCAAATTTGTAATGTACGAGTCCAGGGATTGTCGCAGCGCCACTTATAGAGTGGCGCTTCGTCATTCTTACTGCGACTTCCATGCAAGACCACGCACGTTTTTCGCGGCATCCGGGGGCCGGGCATACGCCGCCGGACTGCCTGTCCATCGTCATTCCCTTCCTGAACGAGCTCGATGTCCTGCCGCTGTGCGTGCTTCGGCTCGTTTCGTTGCTGGAGCAACAGCGAGAGTCCTACGAGCTTGTCTTCGTCGACGACGGCAGCACGGATGACAGCGTCGCGTGGTTGCGTGGCGCGATGCGCGCCAATCCCGCGATCCGCGTCGTGCGCCTTAGCCGCAATTTCGGCAAGGAGGCGGCCATGACGGCCGGCCTGGCCCATGCCCGCGGCGACGCCGTCATCGTGCTGGATGCTGATCTGCAGGATCCTCCCGAACTGATTCCCGACATGCTGCGGGCCTGGCGGGACGGGGCCGATGTGGTCTGCATGCGGCGCCGGTCGCGGCAGGGCGACGGCTGGCTCAAGCGCCTGTCGGCGCACCTGTTCTATCGCGTGCTGCGCAGGGTGAGCCGCGCCGATATCCCCGCGGATACCGGTGACTTTCGCCTGATGAGCCGGCGCGCGGTGGATGCGCTGCTGAGCCTGCCCGAACGATGCCGCTACATGAAAGGCCTGTATGCGTGGGTCGGCATGCCGACCCGGGTCATCGACTACGACCGGGCGCCACGGGCGGCGGGCAGCACCAAGTGGAGTTACTTCGCGTTGTTCGGACTGGCGTTGGAAGGCATCACATCGTTCTCCGCACGTCCCTTGCGTTGGGCCACGGGGATCGGGGTGCTCGTCGCGCTGTCGGGAGGCATCTTCGGGCTGACCATCGTGTTGAAGACGCTGATACTGGGTCATCAGGCGCCCGGCTATCCCTCGTTGATGGCCGTGATCACCTTGTTCAGCGGCATTCAGCTGGTGACCATCGGCCTGCTGGGCGAGTACCTGGGCAAGGTCTACATCGAGACCAAGCAGCGTCCGATCTATCTGGTGAGCGAGATTCTGGAAACGGCCGAGCGGGCTGAGACGCGCGGTGCGCATTTGGAGTTGGTCGATGCGCGTCAGCAGTAAGGTGTTCTGGTCGGTCATGGGCGTCGCCGCCGTGGCCAGGTTGTTCTCGATGGCGGTGCTGCCTTTGGCGGATACCTCCGAACCGAGGTATGCCGAAGTGGCGCGGTTGATGGCGCAGACCAATGACTGGATCACGCCGTGGTTCGAACCCGGTGTGCCGTTCTGGGGCAAGCCGCCGCTGGCGTTCTGGGCCCAGGCGTTGAGCATCAAGCTGTTCGGTGTGAGCGAGTTCGCCGTGCGCTTGCCCGCTTTCCTGGCGATGGCGGCATTGCTTGCCATGGTGTATTCGTTCGCGCGAGGCATGTTCGGCCAATCTGCCGCGAGATGGTCGGCTCTGGTGCTTGCGACGATGCTCCTGCCCCTGCTCAGCGCGGGCGCTGTGCTGACCGATCCGTTCCTGGCCTTTGCCGTCACGTTGTCGATGCTGTCGTTCATATCGGCAAGACGGGATGGGCCTTGGTATCAGGGGTTAGGATTTTTCCTGGGCCTGGGACTGGGCATGTTGGCCAAGGGCCCGTTGGCCGTCGTGCTGATTGGCGGCGTCTGCGCGGGCTGGATGCTCTGGCAACGTGATTGGCGCGGACCGTTGCGGGCATTGCCTTGGGGGCTGGGCATCCCTCTGGCAATGTTGGTGGCATTGCCTTGGTATGTAGCCGCCGAGTTCAAGACGCCGGGCTTTCTGCAGTACTTCATTGTCGGAGAGCACTTCCTGCGGTTCGTCGATTCGGGCTGGGAAGGAGATTTGTACGGGACGGCCCATGCGCGTGCGTTGGGCGCGATATGGCTGGATTGGATCGGTGCGGCCGCGCCCTGGAGCATCCTGATCATCGGAGCGGGGGTTCTGGCGTTGTTCCGGCCCGCCGCACGTCAGGCCGTGCGCGCGTCGCTCGCGGATGGCGGACGACGGTACCTGTTGCTGTGGGCGATCGCGGCGCCGGCCCTGTTCACGCTGTCCGGGAACATTCTGTGGACCTACGTGTTGCCGAGTCTTCCCGCGGTGGCGCTATTGCTGGGATGTGGCTTGGCGGCATGGCAGCCGGGCCGCTTCGTGTGCCTGGCCAACCGGGCATTGCTGGCCGGCATGCTGTTGGTTCCCTCGGCGGCGGCGGTGCTCAGTATCCAGGCGCTGGGGGACCCCTTGCATTTCAAGACCGAGAAGGGGCTCGTTCAGGCCGCGGCTGCCCTCAGGAATGCAGACCAGACGCTGTACTACGTGGGGGAGCGGCCATTTTCGGCCCGTTACTACTCGGCGGGCACCGCTGTCCTGCTGCCTTGGGACACGGCTGACCTGCGGCCATTCTGTCGCGGTGGCGGGATGCTGACGGCGGTTCGCCGTGATCGGCCCTGGCCCATGCTGGCGGCGCCTGGCGTCACCGCGCGGGCGGTGTACTCCAGCAAGCGATACACCCTGTACGAGATCCAGGGCTGCGCCCAGTGACTTTCCAGTGAACCTGATGATATGACCGATACCCTTCGCCTGGATGTTCCCATTGTGCTACCCGCTGCCAGCGGTGCTTCGGATGCCTGCGTCGCACGACTGATCGGCGCGCTCGAGGCGCGTCGCGATGTCGAGCGTGTGCATGTAGAGAGTCCGGCGGGGCAGCCCGCGCAGCTTTGCATTCACTACGATCCGCAGCGTCTGTCGATGTCCCGCATTCGGGCGATCGTCATCGCCGCCGGCGCCGAGGTATCGGGACGGTTCGGCCATGCTGCCTGGCGCATGCGCGGCATTACGCATATGCGGCGGGCCGCCACCGTGAGTGCCCATCTGCGCGGGGTGACAGGCGTGGTCGATGCAGACGTCGATGCCACCGGCGAGGTACGCGTGGAGTTCGACCGGCAGCGGGTGGATGAGGGCGTCATTCTGTCCGAATTGGCATCCCTGGATGTGACGCCCGCTGAAGCCCCGCGGGATGCGTCCCGCGGTGGCGATGAGGACAATCACGATCATGGCGCCTGGCTTGGTCCTCGCAGCGAGTTGGCGTTTTCCCTGGCATGCGGCGCCTTGCTGGGTCTGGGCGTCGCCGTGGAGAAGTTCTGGCCTGCCCTGGCGGCCTGGCTGCCGTTGGCGTGCTTCATGGCGGCCTACGTGGCCGGCGGCTTCTTCACGTTGCGCGAGGCCTTGGACAATCTGCGGCTGCGCCGTTTCGAGATCGATACCTTGATGCTGGTGGCCGCGGCGGGTGCGGCCGCGCTGGGAGCATGGGCCGAGGGCGCGTTGCTGTTGTTCCTGTTCAGTCTGGGGCATGCGCTGGAGCACTACGCCATGGGGCGTGCGAAGCGGGCCATCGAGGCCTTGGCAGCCCTGGCGCCCAAGACCGCCACGGTGCGCCGCGACGGCATGACCCGCGAAATACCCGTGGATGAGCTGGTCGTGGGCGATGTCATCCTCGTGCGGCCCAACGAGCGGGTGCCGGCGGATGGGTTCATCACGCGGGGGACGACCAGCATCGACCAGGCTCCCGTCACCGGTGAAAGCATGCCGGTGGACAAGCGGCCGGTGACGGATCCTGCTGTTGCAAGGCAGCGTCCCGATGCCATCGATGCGCAGTCCCGGACCTTCGCTGGCACGATCAACGGCGCAAGCGCCATCGAGATCGAAGTCACCCGGCTGTCTTCGGAGTCGACGCTGGCGCGTGTCGTGAAGATGGTCGCCCAGGCCGAGGTCCGGAAGTCACCCACTCAACGCATGACCGACAGGTTCGAACGCATCTTCGTCCCATCGGTGCTGTTGCTGGCGGTGGCGATGTTGTTCTCGTGGGTCGTGGTCGATGAACCATTCCGCGACAGCTTCTATCGCGCCATGGCGGTACTCGTGGCCGCCAGCCCGTGCGCGCTGGCCATCGCCACGCCCAGCGCGGTGCTGTCCGGCATTGCCCGGGCCGCGCGCGGCGGCGTGCTGATCAAGGGCGGGGCGCCACTGGAGATGCTCGGCGGCCTGGATGCGATGGCCTTCGACAAGACAGGGACATTGACGCAAGGCCGTCCGCGCATCACGGATGTGATGCCCGTCTGCGGTACGACCAGGCAGGAGCTGTTGCGTGTGGCGGTGGCGGTCGAATCGCAGAGCGATCATCCCCTGGCGGCAGCGATCACCCGTGATGGCCGCGAGTTGTTGGACGCGACCGAGCTTGACCTACGCGCGGATGCCGTCGAAAGCCTGACGGGGCGAGGGTTGATGGCCCGGGTCGCCGGCGAAACGGTGTGGGTCGGCAAGGCGGAGTGGTTCGGTCAGGATGGCGCGCCGCTGGGCAACGAGGCCGAGCGCGCGATCACCACGCTGCGCAACGCGGGCCGCACGACCATGGCGGTGCGCATGGGCAGTCGTGATCTCGGCGTGATCGGCCTGCTCGACACGCCCCGAGAAGGGGCGCGCGAAGCCTTGCAGGCGCTGCGTGACGTCGGTATCTCGCGCATGATCATGATCTCGGGCGATCACCAGAAGGTCGCGCAGGCCGTCGCGGACGAGGTGGGCCTGGACGAAGCATGGGGAGATCTCATGCCGCAGGACAAGGTCGATGCCATCAAGGAGATGGGGGCCGAGACGAAGGTCGCCATGGTCGGTGATGGGGTGAACGACGCACCGGCCATGGCCAGTGCCACCGTCGGTATCGCCATGGGCGCGGCGGGTTCGGACGTGGCGCTGGAGACCGCTGACGTGGCCCTCATGTCGGATGACCTGCGCAAGCTGCCTTTCGCGGTCGGCCTGAGCCGGCATACCCGAGCGGTCATCCGGCAGAACGTGTTCGTCAGCCTGGGTGTCGTCGCCATCCTCGTGCCGGCCACCATCATGGGAATGAGCATTGGCGCCGCCGTGGCGGTGCACGAGGGCTCCACGCTGCTGGTGGTGATCAATGCCCTGAGATTGCTGGCTTATCGGCCCGCGACAGAGCCGACACAAGCATGATGCGAACGTAGAAGACGCAAAGCGCAGTTTGAATGTCGCGCAGGTGATCCTAACCGTGTTCGCGGTTCAGTCGTCCTGGCGGATCGACCTGCACAGTGACGTGATCGATAGCGTAGCGCTTCTTCAGCCATGCGGAGACCAGCGGCGGCAATGACAGTGGATCCACGCCCATTGCAGGGCTGACGTGTACCGTGGCGATTGCACTGTCATCGGTCAATGTCCAGGCGTGGAAGTGACCCGCTTCGGCGATCTCGGGCAATTCGGCCAGGCCGCGCTCGGCCGTCTCGGCGTCCACGCCCTGCGGTACCGCTTGCAGCAGCACCCGTATCGAGTCCTTGACGAGGCCCCAGGCGGAACGCACGACCAACAGCGCGACCAGGACGGACAGCAAAGGGTCCAGTATGGTCCATCCCGTTAACATGATGCCGATGGCCGCCGCGATGGCGCCGACCGAGCCCAGCAGGTCGCCCATGACATGGAGCAATGCACCGCGCAGGTTGCCGTCGCTCTTGTCACCGGACCATAGCGCCCAGGCTCCCCCAAGATTTACCAACAGGCCAACTACGGCCACGATCAGCATGGGGCCCGCCAGAACTTCGGCTGGCGAGTTGATGCGGGCGATGGCTTCCCAAGCGATCCAGGCGACCAGGGCAAGCAGTGCGGCGCCATTGGCCAAGGCGGCAAGGACGCGTACGCGATGAAAGCCGTAGGTACGCGTGGCGTCCGCCGGGCGGCGCGCGATGCGGTAGGCGATCAGCGCCAGCAAGAGCGCGGCGGCATCGGACACCATGTGGCCCGAATCCGCGATCAGGGCCAGCGAGCCGGACATCCAGCCGCCTATGGCTTGCACGATCGCGTAGCCTGCGGTGAATAGAAAGACGAGCCTCAGCCGGCGTTCGTTTGAGGCCGTGACGGTCTGTTTGTGGTCGTGCCCATCGGCATGATCGTGGCTGTGACTGTTATGGTCATGGGCGCCACCTTCATTGTGATGGTGAGTGGGCTCAGCCTTCTGTTGGTCCAGCGGTTCGGTGTTCGGCATATGTGTCGTCCCTTGAGCCGGCGTCCTGGAGGTCAAAGACATCGAGGAGCATGTCCCGGATTCTATCGATCTTCACTGGACAATTTCAGCTGCGCAGCACTTTCCGTTATTGGCAGATGAGGGTTCATCATCTATCGTGAGCAGCGCCGCGGCGGGCTACAGTCGATGCTTGGGAACAGTGGCCAACCGCTTGTACTCAATGGCGCTGTCAGAGGACCGCGATGGCATGTCTTTTGAGTCTGTTTTTGAGTCAGATTGGCCTTTTTTTGGAAAATGTACCTGCTGGTTCGAATCGTGTAGGGCGGGCCAATCTACAGGCGGCCGAACCCGTCGACGGTTCCGAGCACAGTAAGCCTAATGTGGTCGATGGCGCTCGGCATCGACATCGGGCCGCTTCACCCCTGGCATACGGGCTCACCCCTTTCAGTCCAACAGGTCCTTCAGCGCGGGTGCAGGCGCATCGCACTGAAAAAACTGCCGAGCAGGGCGCAACCTCCCCCCAGCCATAACGCCATGACCGGCCCCGTGGCTTGCCACCAGTGAAAACACTGAGCGACCACGGCAGCGCCACAGGTTTGTCCCAACAGACGCGAAATCGCTACCAGCCCGCTTGCGCCACCGCTGCGGTTGGTGGGCGACTTGCTCATGATTTCGCGCATGTTGGGTGCCTGAAACAAGCCGAAGCCGGCCCCGCACAGCGCCAGCCGCAAGGCGACGCCGGCCTCGGAGGTTTCAGGGGGCATCGTCGCCAGCGCCAGCATGCCCACCGTCAGGGCAAGAAGGCCGGCACTGCACAGTACGCCCGGCGAGAACCGCCCTCGGTCGCTCAAGGGGGCTGCCACGAGTGCCATCAGCCCGACTACAAGCGGCCACGCGGCCAGGAGAAATCCCGTACCGACCACGGACACGCCCAACGACCGTTGAAGGAAGAACGGCAAGGAAACCAGTGCGAGCGACTGCGTGGCAAACGCGCAGATCGAAGTCAGCGACGAGAGCCGTACGACGCGAATGCTCAACAGGTCCACGGCGAGCATCGGCGCTGGATGGCCGCGCTGCCTGCGCAGCAACAGCACAAGACAGAGGCAGGCCAACCCCACCGAGATCAGCGCGAAGCCCGCTCCGCCACCATTTTCGACCGAGCACACCCCCAGCGTGAGCAAGCCGAGGAATGCCGCGCATAGCGTGGCGGGCACGACCTCGAACCGATGCCGGTCGCCTGCGGCATCCGGCAGGAAGCGCAAGGACAGCGCAATCGACAAGGCTGCCACCGGCACATTGATGAAGAATAGCCAGTGCCAGCTGGCAACCGTCAGCACCATCGAGGCGATGACGGGGCCCAGCGTGAAGCCGACCGCGACGAACAGCGCGTTCATGCCGACCCCGCGGCCCAGCCTGTGGGGGGGATAGATATGGCGAATGAAGGCGATAATGACGCTCATGATGGCCGCTGCGCCCATCCCCTTGATGGCCCGGCCGACGACAAGCATCGGCAGCGCCGAGGCTGCGCCGCATATCGCCGATGCCAAGGCAAAGGCGATCAGTCCGCCGATGAACACCTTTCGATAGCCGATGGATTCGCCCAGTGCGGCAAACGGCAATAACGCCGCGATCATCGCGATCTGGTAGGCATTGGCGACCCAGACGATGGCGGCATCGCTGGATCGAAGGTCCGTCGAAATCTGGGGCAGGGCCGTGTTGGCGATGGTGGTATCGAGAGCTGCCAGGATCGCGGCGCTCATCAACGCAAGCATGCAGAGCAGACGCTTGCGCGCAGGCACCGGCAGGTCCGCGGCCGCTGTCGAATGGGGAGGGGCAGAAGTCATCATGGCCAAGCATTCCGCATCACACAGTTCATGAATGCTCGATGATCCCAGGGTCATCATCATCTGTACAATGAATAGTAATGATATTCACATTCACGAAATGGATTAATGGCTCCGATGAGTCTTCGCCGAGTGGATCTCAATCTCCTGGTCGCGCTCGACGCCTTGTTGGCGGAACGCCATGTCACGCGCGCGGCGTTGCAGGTCGGGCTCAGCCAGCCCGCGATGAGCAATGCGCTGCGCAGGCTGCGTCATGCGATGAATGACGAGTTGTTGATTCGCACGCCTTACGGCATGGAGCCTACGCCGCGGGCACTGGAACTCATCGAGCCGGTCCGCCAGCTCCTGCGGCAGGCCGAGCGCGTGCTCGCGTCTCCCAACTCATTCGATCCGGGGACGTCCACCCTGCGATTCCGGGTTCGCATGTCGGATGTGCTCGGCTACCTGCTCATGCCAGGGCTGCTCGGCTTGATGCAGCGCGAGGCGCCGGGCGTCACGCTCGACGTGGTGCATCTTCCCCCTGTCGATACGGTCAGCGCGCTGGAGTCCAACGACATCGACCTGGCCGTGAGCATGAACCTTGAACTGCCTTCCTCCGTGCGCAGTAGCCCTTTGCTCGATGACAGGATGGTGTGCGTCATGTCGGCGCATCATCCGCTGGCTCGAGAACGCCTCACACTGCCGAAGTTTCTGAAGCAGGATCACATCAAGGTATCGATCAGCCCTCTCGACGGCCGGTATGTCGACAGCGCACTGGCGAGAATGGGCAAGGCCCGGAGAGTCGCCGTGAGTGTCCCGCACTGGCTGCTTGTCCCGCATCTGCTGAGAAGTTCAACCATGGTGTCGGTGTTGTCCGAGCGGCTGTTCGAGCGCGCGGGTACAGGCTTGGCGCGTCGCGACCTGCCGTTCTCCAGCGATATTTTCAGTTGGTCTCTGTACTGGCACAGGCGCAATGACGTGGCGCCGGCCCAACGCTGGCTCCGCGCGAAGTTCGATGAAACCGTTGCGGGTCTACGGACTGGGGATTTTGTTCATGGCCCGTCGTAACCGTTTGGGATCCCGGCAATCTTGGAGCCCATTATTTTCATAATTCTAGAAATATCATAGAATGTGCGCCATGAACGAAATAGAGATCGTCGATTCCCTGAGCGCGCTGGCGCACCCTCTGCGGCTGCGCGTGTTCCGTGCGCTCGTTGTCGCTGGGCAGGAAGGCCTTACGCCGGGCGTGATGAGCGAGGGCCTGCAAACGCCTGCGCCGACCTTGTCGTTTCATCTCAAAGAACTGACTCGCGCGGGGCTCGTTACCCAGGAGCGCGCGAGCCGCCACCTTGTCTATCGGGCAGCCTTCGAGCGCATGGATGGTCTGCTGAGATACCTGACTGAAAACTGCTGCCAGGGAGCGGAGTGCGCGGTAAGCACAGCGTCATGTAAGTGCTGACCTGGATTCAAGCCCTGGCCCTGGCCCCAACACGGGGCGCCTCACCCTCCTCAAGTTGGAAAAATGCTTACGGCCGTATCGATATTCGTCCTGACCCTGGTCTTTGTGATCTGGCAACCGCGGGGACTTGGCATTGGCTGGACGGCAACGTTGGGGGCCGTCATCGCGCTGTGCCTGGGCGTCGTCCAGATGGCGGACATCCCTGTCGTCTGGGACATTGTCTGGAACGCCACCACGACCTTCGTTGCGGTCATCATCATCAGCCTTCTTCTGGACGAGGCGGGCTTCTTCGAATGGGCTGCGCTGCATTTTGCGCGGTGGGGTGGGGGCAGCGGGCCAAGACTCTTCTCGCTCCTGGTTCTTCTGGGGGCCGCAGTCGCCGCGCTTTTCGCAAACGACGGCGCCGCACTCATCTTGACGCCCATCGTGATGGCCGTCCTGCTGGCCCTGGGCCTCTCGCCCGCGGCAACGCTGGCCTTCGTGATGGCGGCAGGGTTCATCGCAGACACCGCGAGCCTGCCTCTGGTCGTGTCCAATCTGGTCAACATTGTCTCCGCTGACTTCTTCGATATAGGCTTCACGCGATACGCATCGGTGATGATGCCGGTGAACGTCGTGTCGGTGGCGGCCAGCCTGGCTATTCTCTACCTGTTTTTTCGCCGGGATATCCCCGCTACCTACGACCTCGCGCGGCTGAGTACGCCGACGGCGGCCATCCGCGACGCCCGGACCTTCAAGGCGGGTTGGGCGGTGCTGATTCTGCTGCTGGTGGGCTTCTTTGCCTTGGAGCCTATCGGTGTGCCAGTCAGCGCCGTCGCGACGGTGGGGGCCTTGATTCTTTTAATGGTGGCCTCTCGTGGCACGGCCATCCAGACCCGAAAAGTGCTGAAAGGCGCGCCTTGGCAGATTGTCGTCTTCTCCCTGGGCATGTACCTGGTCGTTTACGGGCTGCGCAATGCCGGGCTGACCGGCTACATCGCGGAATTGCTCAATTGGGTCGCGCAGGGCGGGGTCTGGGGCGCTGCGTTGGGCACGGGCATCCTGGCTGCCGGCCTGTCATCCGTCATGAACAACATGCCTACCGTGCTCATCGGGGCACTGTCCATAGACCAGTCCTCCGCCACTGGGGTGGTCAGGGATGCGATGGTCTATGCGAACGTCATCGGCTGCGACCTCGGCCCGAAGATCACCCCCATCGGCAGCCTGGCCACGCTGCTGTGGCTGCATGTGTTGTCTCGCAAAGAAACCACGATTTCCTGGGGCTATTACTTCAGGGTCGGCATTGTCCTGACTGTTCCCGTCCTCTTGGCCACGCTCGCGGCATTGGCGCTGCGCCTGACCTTCGTCTAAGCCTTTCTGCACCCATCGCGGAGACTGGAAATGAGCCACATCACCATCTATCACAATCCCGCCTGCGGGACCTCTCGCAACGTCCTGGCGATGATTCGGAATTCGGGCGAAGAGCCCGAGGTCATCGAATACCTGAAGACACCTCCGGACCGTCCAACGCTCGAACGCCTTATCGCTGCATCCGGCCTCTCGGTCCGCGACGTGCTTCGACGCAAAGGCACGCCGTACGACGACCTGAAGTTGGACGATCCTGAATGGACGGACGAGCAACTGATCGGTTTCATGCTCGAGCATCCCATCCTGATCAATCGTCCTATTGTCGTGACGCCGTTGGCGACCAGGCTGTGCCGCCCCTCGGAATTGGTGCTTGATATCCTGCCCAATCCGCAGCAAGGCCCGTTCAGCAAGGAGGATGGCGAAGTCGTTATCGACAGGGATGGCCGCCGTGTCGGCAATTGAAGACCTGGGCAACCTGGACCGCAGCCATTTCGAGTCATGGGATGCCGCGCGTCTCTTTCCGGGCGAACGTTCGACCCATCCTCCGCGAATCCTGTTGCTGTACGGGTCTCTGCGGGAACGCTCCTTCAGCCGTCTGGCGGCTGAAGAGGCGGCTCGTATTCTGCGAGCGTTGGGCGCGCAGACTCGAATGTTCAGCCCGCGGGACCTTCCGCTTCCCGACGGCGCGACGGATGACCATCCCAAGGTGGTCGAGCTGCGCGACCTGGTTCAGTGGGCGGAAGGAATGGTGTGGAGCTCGCCCGAGCGGCACGGTGCAATGTCGAGCGTGCTGAAGTCCCAGATCGACTGGATACCCTTGTCGATGGGGGCCGTGCGGCCCACGCAGGGCAAGACGCTGGCAATCATGCAGGTCTGCGGAGGCTCCCAGTCGTTCAACGCCGTCAATCAAATGCGGGTGCTGGGCCGATGGATGCGCATGCTGACCATTCCGAACCAGTCGTCCGTGGCCAAGGCTTGGCAGGAATTCGATGACGCAGGCCGGATGAAGCCTTCGGCCTACTACGACCGAATCGTCGATGTCATGGAGGAGCTGGTCAAGTTCACTGTGTTGACCAGAGACGTTTCGCCCTATCTCGTGGACAGGTACAGCGAGCGCAAGGAATCGGCGCAAGCGCTCTCGCAACGCGTCAATCAGCGCGGCATCTAGGGCCGGCTAACGCTAAAGAGACCCGGCATGCAGTGGTTCGTGCTGGGGATGCTCGCCCCGCCGATCATCCCCCATCCCTCACGGCCATCGGCGCCACGCCCAACCGGCGCTCGAACGCCCGCGCCATCTGCTGCCTGCCGGAGAAGCCGCAACGCAACGCGATCTTGTCCAGCGACTGATCGGTGCCGGACAGCAGTTCGCGGGCCAGGTCCACCTGCGCGGCGCGGATGTACTGGCTCGGCGACAGGCCCAGCGCTTCCTTGAAGATGCGCGACAACTGCCGCGAGCCCACGCAGACGTGCTCAGCGACGTCTTCGACGGTGACGCCGTGTTCCAGGCGCGCGAGGATGAAGTCCGTGGCGCGCTTGAGCCTGTCCGACGATCCGCCATAAGCGGCCAGCGCCATGCTCTGCTGGCCCTGGCCAGGCGCGCGCACCCGGAAGACCACCAGTTCGCGGGCGATCTCCAGCGCCAGCCCGCGGCCGAAATCCTCGTCCACCAGGCTCAGGGCCAGGTCGATGCCGGCCGAGGCGCCCGCGGCGGTGAAGAGCTTCTGCTGACGCGTGATCAGGGCATCGGTATCCACGCGCACGGCCGGATACTGTTGGGCGAAGCGCTCGATATGCCCCCAGTGGGTGGTTGCGGCCTTGCCCGCCAGCAGGCCGGACTCGGCCAGCACGTAGGCGCCGGTGCATACGGAGCCCACGCGGCGTACACGCGGCTCGACCGCCAGCAGCCAGTTTCTCAGCTGCAGGTCGTGCCGGGCGTTCATCACGCCCGGGCCGCCGGCAATGATCAAGGTGTCGAATGCACAGATGTCGGGCGAGGGCAGGGCGGCGGTCTGCAGGCGCAGGCTGGACGACGTGGTGATCTCGCCGCCGAACGTGGACAGCGCCGTGATGCGGTAGCGGTCGGGCTCGTTCTCGTGGCGCAGATGGTGGTTCGCGCGGCTGAAGACGTCGGCCGGGCCGGTGGCGTCCAGCAGCAGCACGTCATCGAACACCACGATGCCGATCTCGTGCGTCCCCCTGCGCAAGGCAGCGGGCGGGATCGCGTCAGTTCGCGACGAAGCCGATGTCATCGACGACTTGCTTCCACTGCGCATATTCCCTCTTCATGGTGTCGGCCAGAGTGTCCGGATTGCCGTCGCCGATCTCCAGCCCGGCGGCCAGCAGGGGCGCCCGGACACGCTCGTCGTTCACGGCCTGCTGCACGGCGGCACGGTAGCGCGCGATGGTCTCGGCGCTGGCGTTGTGCGTCAGAAAATAGGAGAACCATTCCTGGCTGACCAGATCCTTGAATCCTTCCTCGGGAAAGACAGGCACGTCGGGCAGTTGCGAGGCGCGCCGGGTGCCCGTCACTGCCAG
This sequence comes from Bordetella ansorpii, assembly GCF_900078705.1. Classification (GTDB taxonomy): domain Bacteria; phylum Pseudomonadota; class Gammaproteobacteria; order Burkholderiales; family Burkholderiaceae_B; genus Bordetella; species Bordetella ansorpii_A. The sequence continues at coordinate 242,902 of NZ_FKIF01000001.1, read as the reverse complement.
GATGCGCAGCTTGCCCGCACGATGGTGATCCAGAATATCACTGGGCGCCAGGAACGCGAATGGCACCTGTCCGGACAGCACGTCCGCCAGCGCCGGGGCCGATCCACGATACGCCACCTGGCTGAAGTCGCTGCCCAGCGCGCGTTGCAGCAGTACGCCCGAGAAATGGAAGGCGCTGCCCGATGCCGGGGTGCCATAGAAGCCCAGCTTGGGATTCTTCCGGATCAGCTCGACCGCTTCCTTCAGGGTCTTGGCCGGCACGGTGGGCGCGCAGACGAAGGCGATCGGCGCGGTGGCGACGGTGCCGATCGGGACGAAGTCCCGGAAGGGATCGTAGGGCAGGTTGCGGTAGGTGTGCGGGTAGATGACCATGGACGATCCGATGGTCTGCAGCAGTACACTGCCGTCGGCCGGCCCCGCCTGCGCGTAGCTGACCGCCAGTTGTCCGCCCGCGCCGGACTTGTTCTCCACGACGACGTTGGATTGCAGGCTCGCGGCCAATACGGGCGCCACCACGCGGGCGATGCGGTCACCGGTGGCGCCGGGCGGAAAGCCTACCAGCAGCCTCACCACGCCAGGTTGATTGCCCTGGGCCATCGTCAGTCCCGGCGGCAGCAACGCCAGGCCGGCCAGCGTCTGCAGGAGTTTCCTTCTGTGGTTCATGATCGATCCTTGTTTTCGACCGCTGAATGCGGTTCCCCTTGGCGCCCAGTGTTGCGCGGCAGCATTCGCGGCACCGGACGTAAGCGGCCTGTTTTCGGACATCGCAGGGAAAACACGCGGTTGGCATGTCCGGAAATACCCGCACTTTGTCCGGCGGCGGAAGGGCTTCCGGCGCAAAGTACAGGCATGGATACCGCACCCAGAACCCGCATCGGCATGCTTGTCTTCCCCATGATGACCTCGCTGGACATCCTGGGGCCCTTCGAAGTACTGGCGCGCGCGCCGGATTGTCAGGCGGAACTGGTCTGGAAAGACCTCGATCCCGTCCGGGGGGACACGGGATTGCGCATCCTGCCGGACCGGACCTTCGCCGACGCGCCGCAATACGACGTGATCGTGGTGCCGGGCGGACCGGGGCAGACGCCCTTGATGGAAGATGCCGAGGTGCTGCGGTTCCTGCGCGACCAGGCGCTGGGCGCGGAACTGGTCACGTCGGTGTGCACCGGCTCGCTGCTGCTGGCCGCGGCGGGGTTGCTGCAAGGACGCAAGGCCACGTCCCACTGGCTGTCCATCGATCAACTGGCGCTGTTCGGCGTCGAGATCGTGCCGGACCGGGTGGTGGTGGATGGCGACCGCATCACCGGGGCAGGCGTCACGTCGGGCCTGGATTTCGCCTTCACCGTGCTGGCGGCGCTGCGAGGCGAACAGGCCGCGCAAGCGCTGCAACTGATGCTGGAATACGATCCCGCGCCGCCGTTCCAGAGCGGCCATCCGCGCGTGGCCGATCCCGCGCTGGTCGAGCAGGTGCGCCAGAAGGCGGATGGGATGATCCGTCAGCGGCGCGAGGTGTCTGCCCGGGTGGCGAACAGCGGCTGAACCCTCGTGAGGTTCTCCGGCGCAATGCCGCTGCGTGGACCCGCTTGTCTTGCGGCAGCGGTAATCTAGCCGGATGAAGATCCAGCTGCTTTCCGACCTGCACCTCGAAACCAACGCCGATTTCATGCCGATGGCCGCGGCCGACGCCGACCTGCTGATCCTGGCGGGAGACATCGGCACCTGCCGCCCGGATGGCAGGCCGTTTCCCGAGGGATTCGGCTTGCGCCAGTTTTCTCCCAAGGACAGGTGGCCGGTGCCCGTGGTCTATCTGCCGGGCAATCACGAGTACGACCACCAGGATTTCGACGCGGCGCACGACCGGCTGCGCAATCTGTGCGAGTCGTTGGGCATACAGTGGCTGGAGCGCGAAAGCCTGGTCATCGATGGCGTGCGCCTGCTCGGCACCACCCTGTGGGCCGATTTCGACGCGCTGGTTCAGGCGCGCGACACGCAGGACCAGGTCCGGATCAAGCGCGAGAAGGCTTTCCGGGCCGCCAACTTCTATCTGGAGAAGGCCGGTACCACGCGTGGCGGGCAGCCGTTCCTGGCCGATGCCCTGAAGGAACAGGCCCTGGTGTGCCAGGCGTGGCTGAAGACGGCGCTGGACACGGATTTCGACGGTCCGACGGTGGCCGTGACGCATTTCGCGCCGACCCTGTCCAGCGCGGATCCGCGCTACGGCCTGACACCAGGCACCGCGGGTTTCTGCAACAGCCTGGATGCCTTGCTGCCCAAGGCCGATCTCTGGATCCATGGCCATCTGCACTGCGCCTTCGATTATGTGCAGCAAGGCTGCCGCGTCGTCGCCAATCCGCTGGGCTATGAGTGGAAAGGCGAGCAGGACGGATTCAATCCGACGCTGGTGCTGGACATCGAGACGCGCCGGCCGGGCTGGTAGCAGGAAGGCGCCTGTAGTACTTTGGCCGCCTGTGCCCGATTCCGCCCCACATGGCCCGCCGCGATCCGCTTCCTCCGCTCAACCCTGCCCGTGCGTTCGAAGCCACGGGCAGGCTGCTCAGTATCTCGCGCGCGGCGGATGAGCTGTGCGTCACGCCCGCCGCCGTCAGCCGGCAGGTTCGTGCATTGGAAAGCCACCTGGGCACGGCGCTGTTCCTGCGTGTTCGCGGCGGCCTGGAACTGACGCCGGCGGGCGCGCGCTACCTGTCCGACCTGATTCCCCTGTTCACCGCTTTGCGCGAAGCCACCCTGGCGGTCACGGCCGGCAACCGGGGACGGCAGACCTTGCGCATCCGGTCGCCCGCCACCTTTGCCGTGCGCTGGCTGATCCCGCGCCTGGCGGGTTTCCACAAACTGCACAGGAACATCGACGTGCAGGTCATGACGTCGTTTTTGCCGCTGGATTTCCAGCGCGAGGACATCGATGCGGGAATCCAGTTGGGCGATGGCCGTTGGCCCGGCATGCACAAGCTGCGGTTGGTGCGCAACGAGCTGATTCCCGTCGCGGCGCCCGTGCTTGGCCTGAGGAACAGGAAGCAGTTGGCCGCCAAGACCCTGCTGCATTCGATGGCGCGTCCCGGCGACTGGGATCTTTGGCTGCGCGCCGCGGCCGTGCGTGGCGTCGATCCCATGCAGGGGATGAAGTACGAGACCTCGCTGCTGGCGTACCAGGCGGCCATCGAAGGGCATGGCGTGGCCATCGCGCAAAAAGCCCTGATCGAGAAAGAACTGGCCGACGGGACCTTGTTGGCGCCCCTGTCCCCGGCGTTGGATCTCGAGGAATACACCTACTACTTCGCCTGGCCGACGGGCAAGGCGGCGTCCGCCGCGCTGCGCGCATTTCGTGACTGGCTGGCCGAGCTGGCCATAGCCTGATCCGTCCGGACGTCCGGCAACCTTTTAACAAAAAGTCAAAGCCCGGCGCCCATAAAGTCGTTTGCCGGCCCTGGGGGCCGCTGCCTATCCTGCCTGCATCAATCGCGCTCTCGGCCGTCGATCTCGCCGCGGGCCTTCAGGAGGGGGATATGCTCAAGTGCAGCTTGCAGGGCCTGCGGGTGGTGGATTTCTCGCACGTGCTTGCGGGGCCCGTGTGCACCATGATGCTGGCCGACATGGGCGCGGACGTGATCAAGATCGAGCCGCCCGCCGGTGAACTGGGACGGCAGATCGGGCCGCCGTGGCTGTCCGGCGAAAGCGCGGTGTACCTGAGCGTCAACCGCAACAAGCGGGGCGTGGCGCTGGACCTGAAATCCGCGCAGGGGTGCGAGGCCGCCCGCCGTCTGATCCAGGGCGCGGACGTCGTCGTGGAAAACTTCCGGCCGGGCGTCATGCAAGGGCTGGGGCTGGATTACGCGACCCTGTGCGCCGATCACCGCGCGCTGGTCTACTGCTCGATCTCGGCCTATGGGCAATCCGGCCCCCTGCGCGAGCGACCGGGCGTGGATGGCATCGTGCAGGCGGCCAGCGGCCTGATGAGCACGCTTGGCGTTGCGGGCGGCGAGCCCGTCAAGGTGGCCACGCCAGTGGCCGACATGGTTACCGGCTATCTCGCGGCGATCGCCATCCTGGCGGCACGGGGCCAGGCGCAGCGCTGCGGCCAGGGCCAGCATCTGGACATCAGCCTTTACAACGCCACCCTGATGCTGCAGCAGATCGGGTATGCCTCGTATTTCGCCTCGGGCACCGCGCCGCGCCGCACCGGCAGCGCCGCCCCATATGCCGCGCCCAACGAAGCATTCGAAACGCGCGATGGCTGGATCATGGTCGCAGCCTATCACCCCAAGCGCTGGAGCGCCCTGTGCGCGGCACTGGGCGCGGCGGAACTGGAGTGCGATCCACGCTTCGCAGGCAATGCGGACCGCGTGGCGAACCGCGAGGCGCTGCGGCAATGCCTGACGCCGTTGTTCCGCCGGCACGGCTCCCGCCATTGGGTGGACAGGCTGTGCGAACAGGACATCCTGTGCGCGCCCGTTGCCGATTACGAGGACGTCGTGCGATCGCAAGCCTATGCCGCCAGCGGCATCGACAGTTGGGTCGACCATCCGCTGGCCGGCAGGATGCGCCTGCCTGGCTTTGCGCCCGGGCCCGCGCATGGCTGGGATGCGTCGGCCCCCGACCGGGCCGCGCCCATGCTGGGCCAGCACAATCGCGAAGTCCTTGCGGAGTGCGGCTACGGCGCCGCCGAGATCGAATCCCTGTTTTCGCGGGGCGTGCTGGCCACGTCCGGCGTGCCTTCCGTCTCTGTCCAAGGATGAACCGATGAATACCATTGATACCGAAACCGGGCGTCTGTCGTCCGACGCGCTGGTCCTGCAGGACGTGGCCGACGGGGTGCTCACCCTGAGCCTGAATGCGCCGGCCACCGGCAACGCGATGTCGGTCGCCATGGCCTGCGCCCTGGCGCACGCGCTGGAACAGGCCCAGGCGAGGACCGACGTGCATTGCGTCCTGTTGCGGTCCACGAGCGAGCACTTCTGCACGGGCGGCAACGTGAAGGACATGGCGCGGGGCGCGGATCTGATGCAAGGGTCCATCACCGATGTCCGCGTGCGCTTGAAGGCGACCTTGCACAGGCTGACCCTTGCGCTGCAGGCGCTGCAGGTGCCGTCGATCGCGGCGGTGAATGGCGCGGCGGCCGGCGCGGGATGCGATCTGGCGCTGATGTGCGATTTGCGCATGGCCGGCGAGCGGGCCACGTTCGCCGAGAGCTTCCTGCGGCTGGGCCTGGTGTCCGGTATCGGGGGCGCCTGGTTTCTCACGCGCCTGGTGGGCCGGGCCAAGGCCCTGGAGTTGACCCTGACCAGCGAGTTCATCGACGCGCCCGCCGCCCTGCGATTGGGAATGGTGTCCCGTGTTGTCCCGACGGCCGAGCTGGACGAGGCCAGCTCGGACCTGGCCCGCCGCATCGCCGCCAATCCGCCGACTGCCCTGCGCATGGCCAGGCGGCTGGTGCTGGACGCGGCCGAGTCATCATTGCCCGTAGCCCTGGAGACGGCCGCCAATATGCAGGCCATCCTGCTGTGCGGCGACGAGCACAAGGCAGCCGTGGGTGAATTCCTGGCACGACGCGCCCGCCGGAATGCCGAGGGGTCCGCCACCTGAAGGACGCCGCAAGCCGTATTGCAGAACCCATACATGCGCCGCGCGTCTCTGCGCGTCGCCATAACAGCTGCGACAGGGCCTGCCAACCGGATCGGCAAGCAGCAATACCACGCTCTGCCTACCGAAATTCTGCACTAAATCGAACGTATAAGGAGACAACGTCATGATTCGCTCGTTCCGACGCCTGCTTGCAGGTATCGCGGTTTCCCTCATCGGCCTGTCGGCTGCCCACGCGGCAGACTACCCGGCCAAACCGGTCACGTTCGTCGTGCCGTTCGGCCCGGGCAGTGCGACCGACCTGCTGGCGCGCGCCCTGTCGGCGTCTGTCGCGCAGCAGGCCGGCCAGCCCGTCGTGGTCGAGAACCGGGCCGGCGCCAGCGGCATGATCGCCGCGCAACATGCCGCGCGCGCGGCCGCCGATGGCTACACCGTGCTGATCACCACCAATACGACCCAGGCCGCCAATCCGCACCTGTTCAAGAAGCTGCCCTACGATCCGGTGGCCGATTTCATGCCCGTGACCGGGTTGGGACGCGGCGGCCTGGTGCTGGTGGTGCGCGCCGATTCGCCGTTTCGCACCGTGGGGGATCTGGTGGAGGCGGCGCGCCGGATGCCCGGAAAGCTGAGCTTCGGCAGCGGCAATTCGTCCAGCCGCATGGCGGGCGAGATGCTCAAGCAGTTGACCGGCACCGACATCGTCTGGGTGGGCTACAACAGCAACCCGAACGCGCTGAACGACCTGTTGGGCGGGCACATCGACATGATGGTGATCGACACGGTGACCGGCCTGGCGCACATCGAGTCGGGCAAGCTGCGTGCGCTGGGCGCCTCCACGGTGCAGCGCCTGCCGCAATTGCCGCAGGTGCCGACGCTGGACGAGGCCGGCATCAAGGGTTACGACATGGGATACTGGTTCGCCGCTTACGTGCCCGCGGCAACGCCCGCGCCCGTGGCGGCGAAGCTGCGGCAGTGGCTGGTCGCCGCGGTCGCCAGCGAGGGGGCCCAGGCGTTCTTTCGCAGTTCTGCCACGCAGGCATGGACGCCGACGCCGCAGGCGCTGGCCGATTTCCAGAAGGCCGACATCCGGAAATGGGGGGCGGTCATCGAGGCGGCGGGGATCGTGCCGGAGTAAGCGCGGGGTCAGGGCCTCAGACGCCCGCGTCCCACAGCCGCAGCGCCACGTGCGTCTCCAGGGCGCGCGCGGCATCTTCCCAATGGCCGATCAGTCCCGCCACGCTGCCCAGCCGTTGCCTGACGGTATTCACGTGTATGCCCAGCGCGGATGCGGTCAGGGTGGCGTTCTGCCGGTTGTCGAAGTAGGCCAGCAAGGTGGCCGCCAGCGCCGACCCGCGCTGCGCGTCGTGCGCGATGAGCGGTCCGATCCGGGCCTGCAGGAAACGCTGCAGCCCCGCCTGGTCCTGCGTTTCGAACAGCACCGAATACAGCGCCATTTCGTCTTGCGCCACGACGCGTCCGCGCAGGCCCAGCCGGGCGACGACGGCCAGCGCGCGGCGCAGCGACGCGTACACCGTGGGCATTTCCGCCGCGCTCTGGATGGGCCGGGACTGTACGCCAAGGTAGCCGCTGCCCAGTTCGCGCCGGGCGAATTCCGCCAGGGTGTCGCGCAGTGGCGCGGCCTGCGCCGCGGCGCCCACCGCGGCCAGCACGCCGTCCACCTCGTCCAGCACCACGCCCGGCAGCGCCAGCGCCGCTCGCGCCCGGTTCGCCACGAGACCTTGTCCGGACGGCCCGGTGTCCAGCAGCACCAGCGACATCGGGCGCGCGACGTCCAGGCCGTGGCGTTCGGCGCGTTCGCGGGCCAGCGCGGGCTCGCCCTGACGGGGCGAGATCAGGCTGCGCAGCAGTTCGGCGACGTCGCGGTGCCGGCTGGCTTCCATCCGCTCCTGGGACAGCAGCACGATGCCGATGACGCTGCTGCTGCGCTCGAAGGTCCGGATGGACGTGCCGCTGACGTCCTCGGCGCGGAACAACAGCACCGAGCCGAGTACGCCGGCTCCGCCGATCACCGCGATGGCGCGGCATAACTCCCCGCCATCCTCGTAGGCCACGACGGAGCGGCCAGCGCGTCGGCTCTCTCGCAAGGCCCGCGCGATGGCCGCGCTGTGCTTGCCATGGGGAACGTAGTCCGCGGCAGCCGCGCTGGCGCGGTCCGCGGCGTCGGCCCGCGCGATCACGTGCTGGATCTCATCGAGCACCAGCACGCTGCCCTGCAGCAGTTCCGCGATGGACTGGCACAGCTCGCCCAGCGTGGCGCCGCGCGCCAGCAGTGAGGTCAGCCGTTCGTGCGCTTCCACCGCGCCCTGCACGTCGTGCGCGTGGCGTTCGAGCTCGGCGCGTGCCTGGTCGGTCTTCTGCAGCGCCGATTGCGCGTCCGCGAAGGCGCGTGCGTTGGTGATGGCCACGGCGGCGTGGGTGGCCAGCGTGCTGAGGATGGAGACGTTCAACGCCGTGTGGCCGCGGTGATAGCGGTCCGCCACGAACAGCAGGCCGATCACCTGGTCGTCGCGGATCAGCGGCGCCCCGACCATCGCCGTCACGCCTTCGGCGCGGAAGATGTCGTCCAGGAAGGGATCGTGCTCGAAGCGGGTGTCCTGCAGGTAGTGCGGCGTGGAGAAGGGCAGCCGCGTGGTCATCACCACGCCTGCAACGCCACGGTCACGGCGGGCGGTCATGCGGCCGATGGGTTCGGAGATGGCGCCGTCGGCCACCACGACCTTGAACTCGCCGGCCTGATCGTCATAGACCGTGAGCCAGCACACGTGCGCGCGCAGCAGCCGGCGCGCGCGCAGCACGATGGCCTTGAGCAGCTCGGGCAGGTCGAGCCGGCCCGCCAGATCCTGCGCCGATTCGATCACGGCCAGCATGCCGCGTTCGCGTTCCTCGTGCTGTTCGAGCCGGTGGTGCAGGCCCATGGCCATGCGCGCCAGCTCGACCATGCCGGACTTCTGCGCCAGGCCGTCAGGCAGGGCCTCGATCGCGGCCAGCCGGGCCGCGAAGGCCTCGGCCGGCGCGTTCTCGTGCAGCAGGCCCATCAGGTCCGAGGCGATGGCCGAGGTGTCGGCGTCGGGGGATGGGGCGGCGGGGGGCATGGGCGAAGGCGATAGGGGTTATGTAGGTTAATCATATCAACAAGGGGGTTCCAGTGTTGGGCTTGCACATGGCTTGAGGCGCTCATCTGCTGGAGACTGTCATCCATCGACCAAAGGAGATCCCCGGTGCACACCAGCTTCATCGATTCGTTGCGGCCGCCGCCCGGCCTGCGGATTCTGGTTTCGGCGGGCGCATCGGGCATCGGCGCCGCGGTGGCGCGGGCCTTCGTCGAGACGGGCGCGCGGGTGCATGTGTGCGACATCGATCGCGCCGCGCTGCAGCGCCTGGCAGCCGATGTCCCCAACCTGACGACCAGCGTGGCGGACGCTTCGGTGTCCCGTGACGTGCAGGCGGTGTTCGACGACGCGCGCAACGCGCTGGGCGGCCTGGACGTGCTGGTCAACAACGTCGGCATCGCGGGGCCCACCGGCCCGGTGGAGCAGCTGCTGCCTGGTGATTGGGAGCGCACCGTCGACGTGAACCTGAACAGCCATTTCCACTTCGCCAGCCGCGCCGTGCCGCTGCTGAAGGCCTCCTCGCGCAATCCCTGCCTGATCGCGATGAGTTCAGTGGCGGGCCGGCTCGGCTATCCGCTGCGTACGCCCTATGCCTCCACGAAGTGGGCCATCGTGGGCTTCATGAAGTCGTTGGCGATCGAGCTGGGGCCGCATGGCGTGCGGGTCAACGCGATCCTGCCCGGCACGGTGGAAGGCGAACGCATGAACGGCGTGATCGGCGCGCGCGCCGCGGCGGCTGGCGTGGATGTTCAGGCCATGCGCCAGGAGTACCTGCAGAAAATCTCGCTGCGCCGCATGGTCACCCCCGAGGACGTGGCGGCCACGGCGCTCTTCCTTTGTTCGCCCGCGGCCCGCAACATCACGGGCCAGGCGATCAGCGTGGACGGAAACATGGAGTACCTGTAAGCCAGAGGCCGGGGCGGGCCTGACGCCGCCCATTCCATTCGAAAAAAACCGGAGACAGACAATGAAGAAGTTCGACCTTTGCACCCTGGCGGGCGCTTGCGCCCTGGCTGCGCTGTGGACGCTGCCGGCGGCGGCCGACCCCGTCAAGATCGGCTTGGTGGAGACCCTGTCGGGTCCGCAGGCCTCGTCGGGGCAGGCCTACCGGACGGCGGTGCGCTACGTGGTGGACCAGATCAACGCGGCCGGCGGCTGGAACGGCGAGCCGGTCCAACTGCTGGAATACGACAACCAGGGCGGGCCGTCGGGCGCGGCGGACAAGCTGCGCGCCGCGGCGGCCGACGGTGTGCACCTGATCGTGCAGGGGGCGTCCTCGGCGATTGGCGGCCAGATCACCGAAGACGTGCGCAAGCACAATCTGCGCAATCCGGGCAAGGAGATGGTCTATATCAATATGGGCGCGGAAGCGCTGGAGCTGACGGGCGAGAAGTGCAGCTTCTATCACTTCCGCTTCGCCAGCAACGCCGAGGTGCGCACCCGGGCGCTGGTGCAAGGCATGAAGCAGGCGGGCGCGCTGGGCGGCAAGGTCTATGCCATCAATCAGAATTATTCCTGGGGCCAGGACATGGAGCGCGCCATCGTCGCGAACGCCCAGGCGGGTGGTTATACAGTGGTGGCCAAGACCTTGCACGACGTCAACAAGATCCAGGATTTCGCGCCCTACGTGTCGCGCATCGCCGCTTCCGGCGCGGATACCGTGCTGACCGGCAACTGGTCCAACGATCTGCTGCTGCTGATGAAGGCGTCCAAGGCGGCGGGGCTGAAGGCGCGCTACGGCACGGTCTATCTGGATCAGCCCGGCAACCTGGCCAACGCGGGCGAACTGGCCCTCGGCAACTTCGTGGTGCACACCTTCAACGCCGATGCGGGCGGCGAGGACGCCGCGCGGTTCGTGGCCGACTACCGGGCCAAGACGGGCGCGGCGCCAGTGTTCATCGAGCCGCAGACGGTCTACGGCATGATGATGGTGGCCGATGCGCTCAAGCGCACCAAGGCCAAGGACGGCAAGCTGGTGGTGAACGATTTCGCCAAGGCGCTGGAGTCGGCCCGCATCCAGACGCCCATGGGCGAGATGAGCATGCGCGCCGAGGACCACCAGGCGCAGATGCCCATGGTGGTGTCGGTCGTGTCCCGCGATGCCACGTTGAAGGTCGACGGCACGGACATGGGCTTCAAGTCGACGCTGCGGCTGTCGGCGCAGCAGGCCGCCACGCCGCCGCAGGCCAGTTGCCAGATGAAGCGTCCGGGCTGACCGCGCCATGGACCAGATCCTGTTCTCGCTGATGAATGGCGCCATCTACGGACTGGTGCTGTTCATGGTGTCGGCCGGCCTGACGTTGATCTTCGGCATGATGGGCGTGCTCAATTTCGCGCATGCGTCGTTCTACATGCTGGGCGCGTATTTCGCCTACATGCTGCAGGACGTACTGGGCTTCTGGCTCTCGCTGGTGGCGGCGCCGCTGCTGGTGGGGGCGATCGGCGTGGCGGTCGAGCGCTACTTCCTGCGGCGCGTGCACCGGCATGGGCATGCGCACGAGTTGCTGGTGACGTTCGGCCTGTCATTCATCATCGCCGAGCTGGTCAAGCTGTTCTTCGGCAATTATCCCGTCGACTACCGGATTCCATCCTTCCTGGATTTCTCTGCGTTCAGCATCGGCGCCACGCAGTATCCGGTGTATCGGTTGCTGATGGGCGCCATCGCCATCGCGATGTTCGTGGCCATCTACCTGCTGCTGACGCGCACGCGGGTCGGCATCGTGGTGCGCTCGGCGATCCACAAGCCGCATATGGCCGAGGCGCTGGGACACAACGTGCCGCTGGTGTTCATGGGGGTATTCGGCGCGGGCGCGATGCTGGCGGGCCTGGCGGGCGCCGTGGCCGGCGCCTTCTACACCACCAATCCCAATATGGCGCTGGAACTCGGCGTGATGGTGTTCGTCGTGGTGGTCGTGGGCGGCCTGGGTTCGCTGCCGGGCGCCATGCTGGCTTCGTTGCTGATCGGCGTGATCACCTCGCTGGCGGTGACGCTGGACACGAGCCTGGCCGATCTGCTGGCGTTGGCCGGCGCGGGCGACTGGGCGCGGGACCTGGGCGGACTGATGACGCTGAAACTGTCCAGCCTGGCGGCCACCCTGCCGTTCGCGCTGATGCTGCTGGTCCTGCTGGTGCGGCCCGGCGGGCTGATGGGCGAGAAGGCCTGACATGATGAAGAGACCCTTGATTCTTTGCCTGGCGGGCATCGCCCTGCTGGCGGCGTTGCCTTTCCTGTTGTCCGCAGGCCTGTTGAACGCGGCCATCCAGATGCTGATCGCCGCGCTGTTCGCCAGCGCCTACAACCTGCTGTGCGGACAGGCGGGCATGCTGTCGTTCGGCCATGCCGCGTACTTCGGCGTCGGCGCCTTCGCCACGGTGCATGCCATGAACGCCATCGGCGGCGCGGGGCTGCTGCCCACGCCGCTGATGCCGCTGGCGGGCGCGGTGGCGGGCCTGGCCTTCGGCGGCATCGCCGGCTGGTTCGCCACGCAGCGCAGCGGCACGTACTTCGCCATGATCACGCTGGCGATCGCCGAACTGGTGCACTCGCTGGCGCCGCACCTGAAGGGCATATTCGGCGGCGAAGCGGGCATGTCCACCATGCGCATGCCCTCCCTGGGCCTGGACTTCGGTTCCATCACGCAGGTGTACTACCTGACGCTGGCCTGGGTGCTGCTGTCGATGGCGCTGCTGTATCTGTACACCCGCACCCCGCTGGGCCGGCTGACGCTGGGCCTGCGTGAAAACAGCCACAGGCTGCGCTTCCTGGGCTATCACGTCCACGGCATCGCCACGCTGGTTTTCGCGCTGTCGGCCATGTTCAGCGGCATCGCCGGCAGCCTGCAGGCGATCTCCAACGAGTCGGCCAATTACGTGGTGTTCGACCCGGCGCTGTCGGCCGCGGCGGTGCTCAATACCTACATCGGCGGCGTGCAGGTCTTCCTGGGGCCCGCGCTGGGCGCGGCGCTGATGACGTTCTTCGGCTACGCGGCGTCCGACCTGACGCGATCCTGGCTGTTGTATCAGGGCATCGTGTTCGTGCTGGTGATGATGTTCATGCCCGCCGGCCTGAGCGGCCTGCCGGGCCTGGCGAGCCGGCTGTGCGAACGGCACGGCGCGGCCCGCATGCTGCCGGTGTTTCTGATGGCGGCGGGGGCGGCGGCGGCGCTGGCCGCGGGCACGGTGTTCGTCGTGGAAATGCTGCAGCGCCTGTTCTCGCAGGAATACCGGTCGATGCTGCGGCTCGATCCGGCCGCGCCGTGGCCGCCCGTGGAACTGCTGGGACATGCGTGGCAGGCCGGGGCCGTGGCCACCTGGGCCGTGCCTGCCCTGCTGCTGGCGGCCGGCGCACTGCTGGCCTGGGGCTGCCGCAGGGGGATGGCGGCATGCGAGACGTCTGTGTCCTCGGCCCCGCGCGGCGGGCACGCCGCCAAGGAGATCGCATGATGGCGGCCGTACTCAGCCTGCAGGGCCTGCGCAAGTCCTTCGGCCCCACCGAGATCATCCGTGGAGTGGACCTGGAGGTGCGCGAGGGCGAGCGCCATGCGCTGATCGGACCCAACGGCGCGGGCAAGTCCACGCTGTTCCACCTGATGTCCGGCCAACTGGCGCCGACGTCCGGATCGATCCGGTTCGAGGGCCGCGAGATCGCGGGCCGTCCGCCGCGCGCGATCAACCGGTGCGGCGTGGCGCGGTCGTTCCAGATCACCAACATCTTCCCGCGCCTGACCACGTTCGAGAACGTCCGCCTTGCAGTGATGCGCGCGCACGGGCTGCAGTACACGTTCTGGAAGTTCGTCGACGGCGACGCCCGCGTCCGCGACGAATCGCTGCGGCTGCTGGAGGACGTGCGGCTGGGGGCAAGGGCGTCCGCCATCGCCGGCGAGATGGCGTATTCCGAGCAGCGCTCGCTGGAGATCGCCATGACGCTGGCTTCCAATCCGCGGCTGATCCTGCTGGACGAACCCATGGCGGGCATGTCGCACGAAGAGACGGCGTACACGGCCGAGCTGATCCGCAAGGCCGCCGCCGGCCGCACGCTGATGATCGTGGAGCACGACATGGACGTGGTGTTCGCGCTGAGCGACCGCATCAGCGTGCTGGTGTATGGCCAGGTGGTGGCCACGGGCACGCCCGACGAGATCCGCGCCAATGCCGCCGTGCGCGAGGCCTATCTGGGCGGCGAGGGGCAGGCATGAGCGCCCCGCACGGAGGTGTATCAGTGAACCCGAACGATGCCATGCTGCTGGGCGTGGAGAACCTGCACGCGCATTACGGCAAGAGCCATGTGCTGCATGGCGTGGACCTGCATGTGGCGCGCGACGAGGTGGTGAGCCTGCTGGGCCGCAACGGCTCGGGGCGTTCCACCGCCATGAAGGCCATCATGGGCCTGGTCGCACCCACGTCCGGCCGCGTGCGCCTGCTTGGCCGCGACCTGGCGGGGGAACGGCCCTACACGATCTGCCGCGCCGGCGTGGCGTACGTGCCCGAAGAACGCGAAGTCTTTGCGAACCTGACGGTAGACGAGAACCTGCACATGGGCCAGCAGCCGCCCGTGGCCGGTGCGCATCGCTGGACGGTCGAGCAGATGTTCGACTACTTCCCGCGCCTGAAGGAGCGGCGCAATACCAAGGCCGGCAGCATGTCCGGTGGCGAACAGCAGATGCTGACCATCTGCCGCTCGCTGCTGGGCAACCCGCTGGTGATGCTGATCGACGAGCCCACGGAGGGCCTGGCGCCAATGATCGTGGCACAGGTCGGGGAATGCATCCAGGACATGCACCGCAAGGGGGTGTCCGTGTTGCTGGTCGAGCAGAAGCTGACCATCGCGCTGAAGGTCGCCACGCGCGTCTGCGTAATGGGCCATGGCCGCATCGTCTTCGAAGGCAGCCCGCGGGACTTGGGTGAAAACCCGTCGCTCGTCTCCCAATGGCTGGCCGTGTAGCCGGCGCCCGCCGGCCTCAACCCAGGCAATCGATACTCACATGAAGAGCAAACAGGAAAAAGTCATCATCTCGTGCGCGGTCACAGGCTCGGTCCATACGCCGACCATGTCTCCGTACCTGCCCCTGACGCCCGGGCAGATCGCCGAGCAGGCCATCGAGGCCGCGCAAGCGGGCGCGGCCATCCTGCACCTGCATGCGCGCGATCCGCGGGACGGCCGCCCCACGGCCGATCCGGCCGTCTTCGACCAGTTCATTCCACGCATCCGCGATGCCACCGATGCGGTGATCAACATCACCACGGGCGGCAGCACGCGCATGACGCTGCAAGAGCGTCTGGCCTATCCGCTGCAGGCCAAGCCGGAGATGTGCTCGCTGAACATGGGCTCGATGAACTTCTCGATTCACCCCGCCGCAAGGCGCATCGGACAGTGGCAGCACGACTGGGAGCAGCCCTACGTGGAAGGCATGGAAGACCTGATCTTCCGCAATACCTTCCGCGACATCCGCCACATCCTGAAGGTGCTGGGCGAGGAGTGCGGCACGCGCTTCGAGTTCGAGTGCTACGACATGGGCCACCTGTATAACCTGGCGCATTTCGTCGACGAGGGACTGGTGCGGGGGCCACTGTTCATCCAGAGCATCTTCGGCATCCTGGGCGGCATGGGGCCGGACCCCGAGAACCTGGTCTCCATGAAGACGACCGCCGACCGCCTGTTCGGGCGCGACGGCTACCGCTTCTCGGTGCTGGGCGCCGGCCGCCACCAGATGCCGCTGGTGACGATGGGCGCGATCCTGGGCGGCAACGTCCGGGTTGGACTCGAGGACAGCCTGTATCTGTCCAAGGGGCAATTGGCCCGGTCCTGCGCCGAGCAGGTGTCCCGCATCCGCCTGATCCTGGAGGCGCTGTCGCTGGAGATCGCCACGCCGGACGAAGCGCGCGCCATGCTGGGCCTGAAAGGGCGGCAGGCCGTGGGATTCTGACGCGCGGGGCATCCCCTCTCCGGCGTCCACCCCTGCATAACTGCTATGCCGCCTGGCGCCTGCCGTCGGGGCGTGCGGCCTACTACCATGCCGACTGTCGAAAATCACTTACAAGACAGGAGACGACATGACACTCGCGCGCGCGATCGCCGTTCTGGGGCTTTGCCTGGGCGCATCCGGGGCCGTATCGGCGGCCGGCTATCCCGACCATCCCATTCGCCTGATCGTGCCCTTTCCCGCGGGCGGCGCCACGGACCTGATGGCCCGGGCGCTGGCGCAGGGCCTGGGCGAGAAGCTGGGCCAGTCCGTGGTCGTCGAAAACCGCGGCGGCGCCGGTGGATCGATCGGCGCGGAGGCCGTTGCCAATGCCGCGCCCGACGGCTACACGCTGCTGTACTCCACCATGGGCGTGCTGACGATCAATCCGTCGCTGTATCCCAAGCTGCGCTACGACCCGCAGTCGAGCTTCGCGCCCATCGCGATGACCAACCTGACCTCGAACCTGCTGGTGGTCAGCAAGGCATTGCCGGTGAATTCGGTGGCCGAACTGGCGGCCTATGCGAAGCAGCATCCCGGAGAACTGACCTTCAGTTCCTCGGGCAACGGCACCACGAGCCATCTGGCGGGCGAGATGTTCAAGTCGACCGCCCAGGTCGACATCCGGCACATCCCTTACAAGGGCACCTCGGGCGCCATCAACGATTTCCTGGCCGGGCGCATCTCGATGATGATCGACACTTCGTCGAACTTCATCGAACAGGTCAAGGAAGGCAAGATCAAGGCGCTGGGGGTGACGCGCCGCGAGCGCCTGCCGGTGCTGCCGCAGGTGCCCTCGATCTCGGAGACGCCAGGATTCGAGAGCTATGAAGTCAGCCTGTGGTCAGGCGTGCTGGCGCCCGCGCATACGCCGCAACCCATCATCGACCGGCTGAACCAGGAACTGCGCGGCGTGATGACCGCGCCCGACATGGTGCAGCGCATGGCTTCCTACGGCATCCAGACCACCTACAGCACGCCGCAAGCGTTCTCCGAGCGCATCCGGGTGGACGGCGAGAAGTGGGCCAAGGTGATCCGCGAGTCGGGCGCCAAGGCAGACTGATCCCAAGGTCTCGCTCCGCGAATGCGGCGGCGCCGTGCATAGCTGCTATGCCAGCCCCGGCATGGCGCCGGGCGGGCATGCCGCCTACGATGCTGCTCATAAAAGCCATCACAGGATCGGAGACAGCATGAGCAAGGTGTGCGTGCCGCGCGCGGCAGGAAAGGGTGGAACGATGACGCCATGGCGGTTCGGGCGAGCATCCGCCTGGCTATCGGCGTTTCTGGTGTCAGGGGCCGCCGTCACCGCAGGCGCGCCTTGCGCAGCCACGGCGGCCGAGGCCGCCTATCCCACCAGGCCGATCACCCTGGTCAATCCCTACGCGGCAGGCGGCCCGGCCGATCTGCTGGCCCGCAGCCTGGCCCGGGGCCTGGAGCAACGGCTGGGCCAGACCGTGATCGTGGAGAACAAGGCGGGCGGCGGCGCTTCCATCGGCACCGGCTACGTGGCCCGCGCCAAGCCCGATGGCTACACGCTGCTGCTGGGCACTTCCGCCGGCCACGTGGTGACGCCGCTGATGCAGAAGACGCCGTACGACGGCGTGGATGGCTTCGCCTTCTGCTCGGTCGTGGCGGTGCAGCCCATCATGCTGGCGGTCAATCCCGCGCTGGGCGTGAAGAGCGTGGCCGACCTGGTCAAGCGCGCGAAGGCCGAACCGGGCAGGCTCAGCTATGGCTCGGCCGGCGTGGGCGGCGCGACGCACCTGGGGGCCGAGCTGTTCCAGCAGGCCGCGGGCGTCAAGCTCAACCACATTCCCTATCCCGGCGCCTCGCAAGCCATCAACGATGTCGTCGGCGGACAACTGGACATGGTCATGCTGAACCTGTCGGCCAGCCTGCCATTCATCCGCCAGGGGCGGCTGGTGGCGCTGGGCTATGCGGCGCCGGCGCGTTCGCCGCTGCTGCCCGACGTGCCCACGCTGGACGAGGCCGGCGTGTCCGGCGCGCAGTCAGCGACCTGGTACAGCCTGGCCGCGCCGGCGGGTACGCCGGACGCCATCGTGAGCAGGCTCAGCGATGCCGTGCGCCAGGTCAACCAGGATCCGCGGTACCGCCGCGCCATGCAGGACCAGGCGATCGAACTGATGGGATTGTCCCCCTCGGAGGCCCAGGCATACGTGAGAAAGGACCGCGCCGACATGCGGGCGCTGCTGGGCCGCCTCGGTCTGCTGGCCAAATAGGCGGAGGCATACGCATGAACTTCGATTTCAGCGAACTGGCGTCCGCGGATGCGTTCAAGCTGCTGGCCAGCGTGGTGGTGCCCCGCCCCATCGCGTGGGTGGTCAGCCAGTCGGCACAGGGGCAGTTGAACGCCGCGCCGTTCTCGTTCTTCAACGTGGTCAGCAGCGACCCGCCCATCATCGCGCTGGGCATCGGTCCGCGCGGCGGCCAGTTGAAGGACACCTCGCGCAATATCCTGGACAGCGGCGAGTTCGTGGTCAATGCAGTGTCCGCCGAACTGGCCGAGCACATGAACCACACCAGCCTGGACTACGAGGCCGGCGTGGACGAACTGGCCCGCGCGGGCCTGCAAACCGCGCCGTCGCTGAAGGTATCGCCGCCACGCATCGCGGCGAGCCCCGCGGCCCTGGAGTGCCGGACCTGGCAGGTGATCGAGGCCGCGCCCCGGCGCGTGATCGTGCTGGCGCGCGTGGTGGCGATGTATCTGCGCGATTCGGCTCTGGCGGGCACCGGCAGATTCCATGTGGATACGCCCAGCCTGCATCTGCTGGGCCGCATGCAGGGGGCGGGCTGGTACGCCCGCACCACCGATCTGTTCCAGATGCGCGCGCCCGATGCGGCCAACGACCCGCTGGTGCGTCCCGCGCAGGGGCATTGATCCGCTCGCGCCGGCACCGAAGAACACACTGGAGACATCATGAAGTTGCATTGGTCCCCCCGCTCGCCCTTCGTACGCAAGGTGATGATCGTGCTGTACGAAGCCGGCATCGAAGACCGCGTCACGCTGGTGCGCACGCCGGTCGCCATGGACAAGCCCAATCTCGACCTGATTCCGGACAACCCGCTGATCAAGCTGCCCACCCTGGTGCTGGACGATGGCACGGCGGTCTATGACTCCGCCGTGATCTGCGCCTACCTGAACGAGCTGGCCAACGCCGGCCTGATGCCGTCCGAACCGCGCGCGCGCCTGACGGCCGAGCGCCGCCAGGCGCTGGGCGACGGCCTGATGGATGCGCTGCTGCTGTACCGGCAGGAGCGCAACAAGCCCGCCGAACGCCAGACGCCTTCCTGGCTGGCGTCGTTCGCATTGAAGACGTCGTCGGTGCTGGACGCGCTCGAGAAGGAGGCCCCCGGTTTGCAGGCCGCGCGCCTGGACCTGGGCCTGATCGCCATCGGCTGCGCGCTGTCTTATCTGGATTACCGTTTTCCCGACCTGCCGTGGCGTGACGGACGCGCGGCGCTGGCCGGCTGGCATCGCGGTTTCTGCGAGCGTCCGTCGGTGGCGCGCAGCCAGCCCGACGACGCCGCCGCCTGACCCCATTTCAAGGATTTTCGATGAGCCGTATTCCCTTGCCCGACCCGCAGGACATGAACGACGCGCAGCGCCAGGTGTACGAGCGCATCGTGTCCGGCCCGCGCGGCCGGCTGGTGGGGCCGCTGCGCGCGGCCCTGCACAATCCCGAGCTGGCCGAGCGCTGGCAGGCCTTCGGCGCCTTGCTGCGTTTCGGCACGAGCCTGCCGCCGCGCGTCAGCGAGCTGGCCATCGTGGTCACCGCGCGCCGCTGGAACAGCCAGATCGAGTGGCACATCCACGCGCAGGCGGCCGCCGATGCCGGCATCCCGGCCGCCGTGCTGCGGGACATCCAGGCGCGCCGCGCGCCCTCGTTCGAGACCGAGGCCGATGAGGTCGCCTACGAGTACGCACGGCAGATGCAGGAGACCGGCCAGGTGGCGCCGGGTTGGTACCAGCGCGCGGTGTCGCTGTGGGGCGCCGTGGGAGTGGTGGAGCTGACCGCCGTCATCGGCTACTACACGCTGGTCTCCATGACGCTGAACGCGCATGAGATTCCGATGCCGGATGGCGCGCCCGAGCCGCTGGACGTGCCCGTCGAACACGGCATCCCCGCGTTGAGCCGCCTGGCGCCGCTGCCGGGCAAGGAGCAGGCATGACCACGGACGCGACGCAGCCCACGCCCTATGTGCCCGCGCACACCGAGACGCCGCGCATGCCGGATCGCCCGCGCCATGTGCTGCCGCCGAACGCTTGCGATGGCCATTGCCATGTTTTCGGCCCCTACGACCGGTTTCCGCTGCAGCATCCGTCCAGCTATGCCGCACCCGATGCGCCGGCGGCGCGGCACCGGCGCATGCTGGACACACTGGGCGCGCAGCGCGGCGTGCTGATACAGCCTGCGCCCTACGGCACCGATCCGTCCGCGTTGCTGGACGCGCTGGCGCAGGGGCAGGGCCGTCTGCGCGGGGTGGCGGCCGCCGATCCCGGCGTCAGCGATGCCCAACTGGCCGCCTTGTACGAGGGCGGCGTGCGCGCGCTGCGCTTCGTCGAGGCGCGCGATCCGGCGGGCAGGCTGTTTCCCGGCAGCGTGGGCTTCGATCAGTTGCCCGTGCTGGCGCCTCGGTTGAAGGCGCACGGCCTGCATGCCCAGCTGTGGGCGCCGTGCGACGTGTACCTGCGCCATCTGCCCGGCCTGGCGCGGTTGGGCATTGCGCTGGTCATCGATCACCTCGGCAGCCTGGTCCCGTCGCGCGGGCCGGACGACGCGGTATTCCAACTGCTGCGCGGCCTGCTGGCCGACGGCGGGATCTGGATGAAGCTGACGGTCTGCCGCGTGGGCAAGGCGCCGGATTACGCGGATGCCCGCTATCTGCACGACGCTTTCACGCAGGCCAACCCCGACCAGGTGCTGTGGGGGTCCGATTGGCCGTTCGTGCGCATGGGCGACAAGGCGCCCGCGGCCGATGCGCTGGTGGACATGGCGTGGGAGTGGCTGGGCGACGATGCGTTGCGCCACAAAGTGTGGGTGGACAATCCGGAGCGCCTGTACGGGTTCTGAGAACGGCGGCGCGTCAGGGGCCGACGTGCCAGACGCCTTCGCCGCCGATCTCGCGGGCCAGGGCTTCGATCTGGCTGGCGACTTCCGTCACCGTGCGGCCAGGCCCCTTCGCCCGGGCATACGCCATCGATATCACGCGGCCCATGGCGGGGTTGCGCAGCATGGCGATGCTCAGGCGGCCTTCCTGCACCTCCTGCCATACCGCGTGCAGTGGCAGCACCGTGTACATCTTCTCGTGCTCGACGATGGATTTCATCAAGGGCAGCGAATCGGCCTCGATCAGGGGGGCGATGGTGATCTTGCGCGCCCGCGCCAGGCCGTCCAGCGCGTTGCGCAATCCGTTCGGCGCGCCCGGCAGGATGAAGGGCAGGCCGTCCAGGGCCTCGAAATCGATGTGGCCGGATTGCGTGCGCGCATCGCCGGCCGCGCCCACCAGATAGGAATCCACGTAGGCCAGCGCGGTTTCGCCGGGCGGGGATTTCTCGCCATAGCGGTACAGGATGGCGATGTCGACGCGGCTGTCGGTCAGCCATTCCTCGATCTGGCCGCTGGAACCTTCCAGGATCTTCAGGTGCACCTTGGGAAACTGCTGCCGCAGCCGCGAGAACAGGCGGCGTATCAGCGGATGCGAGGTCGAGGGCAGCAGCCCCAGCGTGACTTCGCCAGCGGGTTCACGCGCCTGGCCGTTGACTTCCAGCTCCAGGCGTTCGGCGTTCTCGAGCAAGGTGCGCACCAGGGGGAACAGGCGTTCGCCCACTTCCGAAAGATGCACGCCGCGCCCGGTGCGGTTGAACAGGCGTGCGTTGCACTCGCGCTCCAGCGCGTTGATGCGCCGGCTCAGGACCGACTGGTCCTGGTCCAGGTGCAGGGCCGCCCGGGTGATGCTGCCCAGTTCGGCGATGGCGACGAAGGCGCGCCATTTGTGCAGGTCTGCGGTCAGGTCCAGGCTGGGACCCGCGGCTTTGGCGGATGGCATGGTGGCGATGGCTTGGCGTCTACAGGCCCGAGAAGGGGCGAACACACTATACGGCAGGCCGCGCGCGGGCCGGCGCGCACCGCTACTGCAGGCCCAGTTTGCCCTTGCGGATCACCTCGCCCCATTTCCTCGATTCCGCTTCCATCAGCGTCCGGTATTCGTCGGGCGTGCTGGCCTGCGGCACGGCGCCCTGGTCGATCATCTTGCGGCGCAGGTCGGGGTCCCGCAGCGACTCGGCGATGGCGCGGGCCATGCGTTCGACGATCTGCGGTGGCGTGCCGGTGGGGGCGATGACGCCGTAGTTCGATTCGACCATCACGCTGGGATAGCCCAGCTCCTTCGTGGTGGGCACGTCGGGCAGGCCCTCGAAACGCGTGGCGCTGCCCACGGCCAGGGCGCGCAGCTTGCCGGCCTTCAGGAAACCCATCACCGCCGACGCATCGCCCGGGAACATCTGCACCTCGTTGGCCAGCAGGGCCGTGACGGCCGGCGACGCGCCCTTGTAGGGCACGTGCATGATGTCGATCTTCGTTTCCTGCCTGAGCAGTTCGGCCGCCAGGTGCGGGGTCGTGACGTTGCCTGCCGAACCATAGTTGTACTTGCCCGGCTCCTTGCGGGCGGCCTCGATGAAGCCTTTCAGCGTGGTCTCGGGCATCGAGGGGTTCACCATGAACACCATCGGAATGCGCGCCACCAGCGAGACGTACTGGATCTTCGAGACGTCGTACGGCGTCTTCATCACGTGCGGCAGGCCCGAGATGGCGCCGGGCACGCCGAAGCCGAAGGTGCTGCCGTCGGGCGTGGCGCGCACGGTGGCGTCCACGCCGATGGTGCCCGAGGCGCCGGCCTTGTTCTCGACCACGATGGTGGTGCCCAGCTTCTGTCCCAGGGTGGGCGCCAGCAACCGCGCCAGACCGTCGACCGACCCCCCGGGCGGGTAGGGCACGATCATGCGGATGGGCTGGTCGGGCCACGCGGCGGCGGCCAGGGTGCCGCACAGCGCCAGCGTGACGCCGGCCATGGCGCGGGCCAGTGCGTTCAGGGGCTTCTTCATGATGATGTCTCCGTTGTGGGCGCGTCGCGCGCCTGTTATGCGTCCTGCAGTCCCAGCACCTGCTTGGCGTAGAGGTTGCGCTGGATTTCGTTGGTGCCGCTGAAGATGGTGGCCGCCAGGGCATTCACGTACGGCGCCAGGGGGTACACCTTGCCGTGGCGTTGCGCCATGGCCGCGCCGCCGTGTTCCTCGCACGCCTGGATCAACAGCGCGCCCAGGCGTTCATGCGTTTCCGTCGCCCAGATCTTCAGCAGGGACAACTCGGGCGGCAGCAGCTTGCCGGCCCGCGCCATGTCCGCGAACACCTCGTAGGTGGCGGCCAGGTCGGCGGCATCCAGGCGCAGTTCGTTCAGCCGGTCGCGGAAGGCCGGGTCGGCCAGCAGGCCGCGCTGGCGGGCCACGGCATAGATCTGCTGCAAGGCATGGTTGGCGTGCTTGGGGCTGCCGCTGAACAGGCGCTCGAAGCCCAGCAGGGCCTTGGCGATGGTCCAGCCGGCGTTCAGGTCGCCCACCAGATTGGCGCGTGGCACGCGCACCTGATCGAAGAAGACCTCGCAGAATTCCTCGTGGCCCGACAGCGTGCGGATCGGGCGGCGGGTGACGCCCGGGCTGTTCAGGTCCACCAGCAGGAAGCTGATGCCGGCCTGCTTCTTCACGGTCTTGTCCGTGCGCACCAGCATGAACATGTGGGTGGCGTCCTGGGCCAGCGTGGACCAGGTCTTCTGGCCGGTCACCACCAGTTCGTCGCCGTCGATCAGGGCTTCGCAGCGCAGCGAGGCCAGGTCGGACCCGGCGTTGGGTTCGGAATAGCCCTGCGCCCAGACGTCCTGGCCGGACAGGATGCGGGGCAGGAAGCGCTCGCGCTGTTCCTGCGTGCCGTAGCGCAACAGAATGGGGCCGAGCATGACCAGGCCCTGGTCGGGCGCACGGGCCACGCCGTGGCGTTCGGCCTCTTCGATGTAGGCGATCAGCCGCGCGGGAGACAGCCCCATGCCGCCATGTTCCCTGGGCCAGGACGGCGCGATCCATCCCTGGCGCGACAGGGTGTGGTACCAGTCCTTGATCTCGTCCCAGTGCAGCCGCCAGGGCACGTGGCGCAGGTGTTCGGGGTAATGCGCCTGGAAAAAGCGCCGCAGCATGGCGCGAAACGCCTCCTCGGGCATGGCGTTCCAGTCGGTGCCGGCCTGGCCAGCCTCGTGCGCGAAATCCTCCGTGTCCGGGGCGGATTC
Organism: Bordetella ansorpii; assembly: GCF_900078705.1. Lineage (GTDB taxonomy): Bacteria > Pseudomonadota > Gammaproteobacteria > Burkholderiales > Burkholderiaceae_B > Bordetella > Bordetella ansorpii_A. The sequence continues at coordinate 218,865 of NZ_FKIF01000001.1, read as the reverse complement.
GCCATGGCTGTCCGGCGGCGCGGGCTCGGGCGCCAGCGCGCCGTAGCGTTGGCGATGCGCGGTGGCGTTGCCCAGCCACGCGGCATGATGCAGCGCGCTGCCGAAATACAGGCTGACGTCGCATTCTTCCGTGTAGCCGATGGCGCCGTGCAATTGCACCGCCAGCCGGGCCGCCTGCAGGCTGGCCTGCGCGGCGCGCGCCTTCACGCGGCTGGCCGCGATGCGATGGGCGCGCGGCTCGCCGCTCTCCGGCAGGGCCGCTCGCAGGCTGTTTGCGGCCAGTTCGATCTGCATGGCCGCGTCCACCAGGCGATGCTGCAGGGCCTGGAAACTGGCCAGCGTCCTGCCGAACTGTTGGCGCGTGTTCAGATAGCCCACCGTGTCGGCCAGCACCTGGCGGGCGGCGCCGATCATCTCGGCGGATTGCAGCAGCCGGCCCAGGTCCAGCGCGGCGTCGACGGCTTCCAGCGCCTGGACATTGCCCAGCAAGGCCTGTGGCTGTACGTTTTCCAGCATGAGATGGCAGGCCGGCGCGCCATCGGCGCGCGCGTGCGGCACGACCGTGATGCCCGCGGCATCCGCCGGCACGAAGAACAGGGCGGGACCGGATTCGCTGTCCGCCGACACCAGCCAGCCGTCCACGTCCGCGCCCGGCATGACGTGGCGCTTCTCGCCATTGAGCACATGGGCGCCGTCGCGCGGCGTGGCGGTGACGCCGAAGGCGCCAGCGGGCTCGGCGGCTTCGAGCTGGCCATCCGATTCCTGCCAGGCCAGCCCCACCAGCCATTCGCCGGCAATGATGCGTTCCAGCAGCGCCGCGCGGTGCGCCGCACCCGTCTGGCCCGTCAGGCGCGCCAGCACGCCGGTCGGCAGCACGGCGGCCGCCAGCAGCGGCTCCGGCAACTGCGCGCGGCCGGCTTCCTCCAGCACGGCGGCCAAGGCGGCCGCGCCCAGGCCCAGTCCGCCCAGCGCCTCCGGCACGTTCATGCCCAGCCAGCCCATCTCGGCGATTTCCCGCCACACCGCGCGGTCGGCGGGGGCTGCCAGGCGCTTGCGGGCCTTGTGGTCGCGGCGGCGCAGGAAGTCGCGGGCGCTGTCCCGTATCTCTTCCACCAACGTTTCGTCGCCTGCCAGGGCGAGCGGCGCGTTCATACGATGCCCTCCGCACGCAGCCCGGCGATCTCCTCGGCGCTCAGGCCCAGTTCTTCCGCCAGCACCGCCTCGGTGTGTTCGCCCAGCATCGGGGGCGCGGTTGCCACGCCGATGGGCGTGTTCGAGAAACGGATGGGATTGCGGATGTAGGGCATCTCGCCCAACCGGGGATGGGGCATGCGCCCCAGCATCTGGCGATGGCGTATCTGAGGATCCTGGAAGACCTGTTCCATCGTGTAGATGGGGCCGCAAGGCACCTTGGCCTGCTCCAGCGCCTGGTTCCAGTCGGCCACCTTGCGCCGTTTCATCGCGGGCTCCAGCAGGGCCGACAGTTCGGCCTGCGCCGCCGCGCGCCTGGGGTTGGTGGCGAAGCGCGCATCGTCGGCCAGCCCGGGCAGGCCGATCACCTGGCAATAGGCGCGGAACTGCGTGTCGTTGCCCACCGCCACCATCAGGTGGCCGTCTTCGCACTCGAAGGCGCGGAACGGCGCCGTGATCTGCGAGGCCGAGCCGGTGCGGGCGGGTTGCTGGCCGCTGGCCAGGTAGTTCATGCCGATGTGCGACATGGCGGCGATCTGCGAATCCAGCAACGCCAGGTCGATGTGCTGTCCCTGGCCCGACACCTGGTCGCGGTGGCGCAGCGCGGCCAGGATGGCGCACACCGCGTAGAAGCCCGCCGTCAGGTCCGACACCGAATAGCCCGCCTTGACCGGGCCCGCGCCCGGCTCGCCGTCGGGCACGCCCGTCACGCTCATCAGGCCGCTCATGGACTGGAAGATCGGATCGTAGCCGGGCAGGTGGCTATAGGGGCCGTCCTGGCCGAAGCCGGTGATCGAGCAGTACACCAGGCGTGGATGCAGCGCCGACAGGGCGTCGTAATCCAGCCCGTAGCGGCGCAGGTCGCCCGCCTTGAAGTTCTCGATCAGGATATCCGCCTTTCCCGCCAGCCGGCGGATCAGCGCCTGGCCCCGCGGACGCGCCATGTCGATGGTCAGCGAACGCTTGCCGCGGTTCATCGCCACGAACGACGAGGTTTCGGTGCCGGGCCTGCCGTCCGGGCCGGGCATGGGATAGCCCTGGTGGCGCACGTCGTCGCCCCGGCCGGGACGCTCCACCTTGATGACCTCGGCGCCGAAGTCCGCCAGCATCTGCGCGGCCCAGGGGCCCGAGAACACGCGGCTGAGATCCAGCACCTTCACGCCTTGCAGCGCTCCTGCCATATCGTCTGTCTCCTTCCTCGTTGCCATCGCGCCCGCGCCGCGCTGGCGGCGGCTCGCGGCGGGCGCGCGGTGATATCGCGCAGGCCGGTCAGCGGCCCTGGAACACGGGTTCGCGCTTTTCCAGGAAGGCGCGGCGCGCCTCCTGTGCGTCCTCGGTCCTGGCGATGGCGGCCGTCATGTCCTGTTCGTAGCGGTAGCCGTCGCGCAGGCTCATCTCCTCGATGGCGTTGAGCGTCTGCTTGGCCAGCATCGAGGCCAGCGGGCTCTTCGAGGCCAGTTCGCGGGCCAGGTCCATCGCCCGGTCCATCAACTGGTCCGCCGGCACCGAGGCTTCCACGATGCCCAGGCGGTACAGTTCGTCGCCGTCCACCCGCAGGCCCGTCAGCATCATGCGGCGCAGCCGCGAGTGGCTGAAGAGGCGCATGCCATGCCGGCCGCCGCCCAAGAGGCCCACGTTGATCTCGGGCAGCCCCACCGTGGCGGTCGAGGCCGCCAGCAGGATGTCGCACGAGGCCACCATCGCCAGCCCCGCGCCCAGCGCCGCGCCGTTGATGGCGCCCACCACCGGCTTGCTGCATTCCCGGATCGCATGGAAACACTCGCGGGTGCGGCGCGAATGCTGCGGCAGGTCGCCCGGCCCCTTGATGGTCGTGGCGCGGTTCTTCAGGTCGGCGCCCGCGCAGAAGGTCTTGCCCTGCCCGGACAGCAGCACCGCGCGCACCTCGGGCGTCTCCGAGATGCGGTCCAGCACCCAGGACAGCTCGTTCATCATCTCGGTGGACAGCGCGTTGACGGGCGGATTGGCCAGCAGGATGACGGCCACGCCGTCTTCCAGGCGCACGTCCAGCGCGGTGTAGGGGCCCGTCAGGGCCTCGGGCATGCTCATGGGTGTCTCCCCCCTGGGGTTGTCAGATGATCTTTCGGGCGCGGTAGTCTTCGATCCGGGCATCGCTCAGGCCCAGTTCGGCCAGCACCTCGTGCGTGTGTTCGCCCAGCAGCGGGGGCGCGCGGTCCACGCGCAGGTCCGCGCCGCCGAAGCGCAGCGGCGTCATCACCTGCGGCACCAGGCCCGCCGCCGGATGCGGCAGATGGCGCAGCATGCCGCGGTGCACGACCTGCTCGTCCTCGAACACCTCGGCCACCGAGTTGATCGAACCGGCCGGCACGCCTGCGTCCTTCAGCTTCGCCAGCCAATGGGCGCGCGGCTGGCTGGCCAGGATCTCGTCCAGGATGGGGTCCAGCTCGGCCTGGTTCCTGACACGCCGGCCATTGGTGGCGAAGCGTTCGTCGCGGGCCAGCTCGGGCCTGCCGATCACGTCGCACAGCGTCACGAACTGCGCGTCGTTGCCCACCACGATGATGATGTCGCCATCCGCGCACGCGAAGGTGCGCTGCGGCTGGATATTGGGGTGCGCGGTGCCGGTGCGCCTGGGCACGCGGTTGCCCAGCAGGAAATTCATCGCCTGGTTGGCCAAGAGACCGACCTGCACGTCCAGCATGGCCACGTCGACGTACTCGCCACGCCCCGTCTGCGTGCGGCGCAGCAGCGCGGCCACGATGCCCAGCGCCGCGTACACGCCCGTGCTCAGGTCCACGATGGGCACGCCGACCTTCTGCGGGCCGCCGCCCGGCTTGTCGTCGCGTTCGCCCGTCACGCTCATCAGGCCGCCCATGGCCTGGATGAGGAAGTCGTAGGCGGGTTCCGCCGCGCGCGGGCCGGTCTGGCCGAAGCCCGTGACCGAGCAGTACACCAGGCGCGGATTGACCTCGGACAGCGATTCATAGTCCAGGCCCAGCCGGGCCAGCGTGCCGACCTTGTAGTTCTCCAGCACCACGTCCGCGTCGCGGCACAGGGTTCGGACCAGTTCCTGGCCCTCGGCCGTCTGCAGGTCCAGCGTGATGGAGCGCTTGCCGCGGTTGGTGGCGACGAAATAGGCGCCGTCGGCGGTGTCCTCGCCGTCCTCGTCCTTCAGGAACGGCGGCCCCCACGACCGTGTGTCGTCACCGCGTCCGGGACGCTCGACCTTGATGACGTCGGCGCCCAGGTCCGCTAGGATCTGGCTGGCCCAGGGGCCGGCCAGCACACGGCTCAGATCCAGCACCTTGATGTTCGATAACAGCGGCTGCAAGGCCTACTCCCGGGGAATTCTGACGATGACGCCAGTCTAGGAATCCCCGGGCCGAGCAGGCAGGGCCGGCGGCGGCATAGCTGTTATGCGGTTTGCATCACGCATCCGGGAGTACGCTGGGGGCCGTTCATCACCCGGCGGCTGACACGCATGACGCAAGGCTTCGATTGCTCCCCGGACCGTCCGCTGCCCGCCGATCTTCTCGCGCACTTCCGGCGCATCCAGGCGCAAGGCCTGGCGACCCCGCGTCCGGACAGAACCGCCTGCTCGCCGAGGCGGATGCGAGGATGCCTGCGGGGCAACGGGCATTCCATCCCCTGGTCCGGGTGCTGGATGGCGTTGCATTGGACGATCCGCAGACCAGCAATCGCCATCTCTACGTCATGGCGGGGCCGTTGCGCGGGTCGGTATTTTCCCTTTCGCACGACGACGCAAGCCGCGTGGTGTATGCATCGCTACCGGACTATCTGGCTCAGGCCCGGCTGGCGCGCGATGACGGCGCATTGCTCGAAAACCGCCATCCCGAGGTTTCTCCCTCCGCCGGGGATCAACCGGCACTGGCTGCGTGATGCGGGCCTGCGTGGCAACGGTGGGCGGCATCGAGGCGGCGCTCGCGCGGACCGCTTAAACTCGGTCGGTTCGCCCCCTCTCGCCCTGGTGACCTGAATCATGCGCCGCATCCGCACGCCGAGCATGGCCGCGCTGAGCGCGTTCGAAGCCGCTGCCCGCCACGAAAGCTTCACCCTGGCCGCCCGTGAGCTTTCCCTGACGGAAAGCGCCGTCTCGCGCCAGATCAGCCTGCTGGAAGCGGGGCTGGGCGTGTCGCTGTTCATCCGCGTCAAGCAGCGCGTGACGCTGACCCGCTCGGGCCGCCTGTACAGCGAGCAGGTGCGCGAAGCCCTGCGCGCGCTGCGGCGCGACACGATGTCCATCGCCGCGCACGGCAGCGGACGCGGCAACCTGGAGCTGGCCGTGCTGCCCACGTTCGGGCAGGAGTGGCTCATTCCGCGCCTGCCGCGCTTCTATGCGGCGCATCCCGACATCCGCATCAACATGGGGGTGCGGACCGCGCCTTTCTCGTTCGAGGAAGAACACTTCGACGTCGCCATCCACCATGGCAAGCCGGTGTGGCCGCACGCGAAGCTGGAGCTTCTGTTCGGAGAACGCATGATCGTGGTCGCGCGCCACGACCTGATCGGCGGCCGCATCGAGCGCGCCGAGGACCTGTGCGAGTTCCCCTTGCTGTACTCGACGACACGGCCCGAGTCGTGGCGGCAGTGGTTCGATGCCGCGGGCGTGCCGTTCAGGCCCGATGCCGTGCACAGCGCGGGGTTCGAACTGCAGTCGCTGGTGGTGCGCGCGGCCGAGTCGGGCCTGGGCGTGGCGCTGGTGCCCGAGTTCTTCGTGCCCCAGTCGGCCTGGGACAACGGCCTGGTGCGGGCGCACCCACTGGCGTTGCCGGGCGAGGACGCCTATCAGCTGTCCTATCCGCTGGAAATGCACGACAAGTACCCCTTGCAGTGCTTCCGGCAGTGGATCCGCGCCGAGGCCAGGCAATTCGCGCTGGAACAGCAATTGCCCACCTGGTGACGCATTGTCCTCATCGTTATCCCTAGTTGTCCCAGGGCGAGACTCGATGTTGATGAGTAATACTCATTACATGGCAACTATTTATTGCTTTACGCCGGCCCGCTGCGCGCCAAAAATGGATCGGTTCTGGGCAAATTATTCGGAGATCCCCTGATGAATGGCGCGAAGAGCCTGGTCAAGACGCTGCTGGCAGCCGGCGTCGACACGTGTTTCGCCAACCCCGGCACCAGCGAGATGCACTTCGTGGCCGCGCTGGACCAGGTCCCCGGCATGAAATGCGTGCTGGGCCTGCAGGAGAACGTCGTCACCGGCATGGCGGACGGCTATTTCCGCATCGCCCGCAAGCCCGCCTGCACGCTGCTGCACTGCGGCCCGGGCCTGGCCAACGGCATGGGCAACCTGCACAACGCGCGCCGCGCGCGCAGCGGCATCGTCAACATCGTGGGCGACCAGGCCACCTATCACCGTCCGTTCGACGCGCCGCTGACCGCCGACACCACCGGCATGGCGCGGACCGTGTCGCAATGGGTGCGCACCAGCATGCGCAGCGAAGACCTGGGCCGCGACGCGGCCGAGGCCATCGCGGCCGCGCAGGTATTCCCGGGCCAGATCGCCACGCTGATCCTGCCCGCCGACACCTCGTGGAACGAGGGCGGCGTGGTGGGCGCGGCGGCCAGCGTGCCGACGCCGCCGGCCATCGACGGCAACGCCATCGAGAACGCGGCGCGCACGCTGCGCCAGCATGGCAAGGACACCCTGATCCTGCTGGCCGGCCATGCCGTGCTCGGCGAGGCGCAGAAGCTGGTGTGGCGCGTGGCGCGGGCCACCGGCGCGGCCGTGATGGCCGACTACGTCACCGCGCACGTCTCGCGTGGCCGCGGCCGGCTGCAGCTCGAACGCGTGCCCTACGTGATGGAAGCGGCGATCAAGGCGCTGGAGCGCTTCAGGCACATCATCCTGGTCAACGCCAAGGGGCCGGTGGGCTTCTTCGGCTACCCGGGCATGCCGTCCGAGCAGTACGCGCCCGACGCGCAACTGCACGTGCTGTCGCGCCCCGACCAGGACCCGGTGCAGGCGCTGGCGGGTCTGGCGAAGGCGCTGAATGCGCCGGAAGCCGAGATTCCCGATCCGGGGCCGCGTCCCGGGATCGCCACGGGCGCGCCCACGCCCGAGGGCCTGGCGCAGACGCTGGCGGCGCTGATGCCCGACCACGCCATCGTGTCCGACGAGAGCGTGTCGTTCGGCCGAGGCTTCTACAAGTTCACGCACGCCGCGCCTCCCAACGATTGGCTGCACCTGGCGGGCGGCGCCATCGGCGACGGCCTCCCCGTCGCCACGGGCGCGGCCATCGGCGCGGGCAAGCAGCGCCGCGTGATCAGCCTGCAGGCCGATGGCTCGGCCATGTACTCGCTGCAATCGCTCTGGACGCAGGCGCGCGAGCAACTGCCGTGCACCACGATCATCCTGAACAACAGCAAGTACAACATCCTGATCGGCGAGTACAAGAACGTGGGCGCCACGCCCGGCGCCACGGCCATGAGCATGCTCGACCTGGGCAACCCCGGCATCAGCTGGGTCGGCCTGGCCAACGCGATGGGCGTGGAGGGCGCCCGCGCCACCACGCTGGAGCAGTGCGCCGACCTGATGAAGAGCAGCTTCGGCAGGGCGGGGCCGTTCCTGATCGAATTGATGATCTGACGGCGGCGCGTGCGGTCCGGGCGGGCGCCGTGCACCGTACACGGCGAGGCGCCCGAAAAGGAGGACCGGATCGACTGCGCATGCCGAATGCGGCAGCGCACTGGCGGCAGCCCGGAAAGAGGCGCGGGCCATGACAGCCTCGGCAGCATAAGGAGACAACACCCATGAAAACAATGTCGATCGTGAAAGGCCTGGCGGCCCTGGCGCTGGCGGCCGCGAGCGTCGCGGCCCAGGCGCAGGCATATCCCGCCCGGCCCATCACCCTGATCGTGCCGTATCCCGCGGGCGGCACCACCGACTTGGCCGCGCGCATCATCGCGCAGGCCATGGGGCCGTACCTGGACCAGTCCATCGTGGTGGAAAACCGCGCGGGCGCCGGCGGCAACATCGGCATGGGCATCCTGAAGCGTTCGCCCGCCGACGGCTACACCATCGCCATGGGCACCGTCGGCACGCAGGCGATCAACCAGTCCATCTATCCGGACATGCCCTTCGACGCGGCCAAGGATTTCGCGCCCTTGGCGATGGTGTTCACCACGCCCAACGTCATCGCGGTGCGCAAAGACTCGCCGATGAAGACCCTGCAGGATCTGTTGGCCAAGGCGCGCGCCAGCAAGGACCGCCCGATGACGTACGGTTCGCCTGGCGTGGGCTCCTCCGTGCACCTGACGGGCGCCTATCTGGAGCAGATGGCCGGCATCAAGATGCTGCATGTGCCCTTCAAGGGCGTGGCGGCCTCGATGCCCGCGCTGATCGGCGGCCAGATCGACATCCTGATGGACAACCTGCCCAGCACCCTGGCCCAATTGAAGGATGGCAGCCGCGTGCGCGCGCTGGCCGTGACCTCGGCGCAGCGTTCGGCGGCCTTGCCCGACGTGCCCACCGTGGCCGAGTCTGGCCTGAAGGGCTTCGACGTGACGGCCTGGTTCGCCCTGTATGCGCCCGCCGGCACGCCGGATGACGTGCAGAAGAGGCTGATCGACGCCGCGAACAAGGCGCTGGCCTCGCAGGGCGTGAAGGATCAGTTTGCCGCGCTGGGCGCCACGCCCGGCACGATCAGCGGCAAAAAGCTCGGCGCCTTCGAGGCCAGCGAACGCAAGCGCTGGAGCGCGCTGATCAAGGAGAGGAACATCACGGTCAACTGAGGGCTCGATCGTCCGGCATCGCTCCACGGGCGAACGGCGGCGCGCACGCGGCCGCGCGGTCTGCCAGGGACTCAGCCTTCCTTGCGCAGGCGCGCCAGGAAGCGCTCTATGCGGCCGATGGCTTCCGTCAGGTCTTCCATGTTGGGCAGGAACACCATGCGGAAGTGGTCGTGGTTGACCCAGTTGAAGCCGGTGCCCTGGACGATCAGCACGCGTTCCTGGTCCAGCAGGTCGTAGGCGAACTGCTGGTCGTTCTGGATCGGATAGACCTTGGGATCGAGCCTGGGGAACAGGTACAGCGCGCCCTTGGGCTTCATCACGTGCACGCCCGGGATCTGCGTCAGCAGGTCGTAGGCCAGGTCGCGCTGGCGGCGCAGGCGGCCGTTGGGGCCGACCAGGTCGTTGATGCTCTGGTAGCCGCCCAGCGCCGTCTGGATGGCCAACTGGCCCGGGGTGTTGGAGCACAGGCGCAGCGAGGCCAGCATGTTCAGGCCCTCGATATAGCCTTGCGCATGGCGTTTCTCGCCCGACACCACCATCCAGCCCGCGCGGTAGCCGCATGCACGGTAGTTCTTGGACAGGCCGTTGAAGGTCAGGATCAGCACGTCGTCGCACAGCGAGGCCATGCTGATGTGTTCGTGCCCGTCGAACAGCGTCTTGTCGTAGATTTCGTCGGCCAGGATGACCAGGCCATGCTCGCGCGCGACCTGGATGATCTCCAGCAGCGTTTCGCGCGGATACAGGGCGCCCGTGGGGTTGTTCGGGTTGATGACCACGATGCCGCGCGTGCGCGGGGTGATCTTGGCGCGGATGTCGGCGATGTCGGGCAGCCAGCCCGATGCCTCGTCGCACAGGTAATGCACCGGACGGCCGCCGGACAGGCCGGTGACGGCGGTGTACAGCGGGAAGTCGGGCGAGGGGATGAGCAGTTCGTCGCCGTCGTTGAGCAGCGCGTTGATGCTCATCGAGATCAGCTCGGAGGCGCCGTTGCCCAGGTAGACGTCGTTGACGTCGACGCCCTGGACGCCCTTGCTCTGCATGTAATGCACGACGGCCTTGCGCGGCGCGAACAGGCCCTTGCTGTCGGTATAACCGGCGGCATCGGCCACGTTGCGGATGATGTCCTGCACGATCTCGTCCGGCGGCTGGATGCCGAAGGCCGCCACATTGCCGATGTTCAGCTTGATGACCCGCTGTCCCGCCTCTTCCATCTCCCGCGCTCGGTCCAGCACGGGACCGCGAATGTCGTATGCAACGGCGTTGAGTTTGGTCGACTTGTCTATGACTTTCACGACGAATAATCCTACGGGGGGAAGAGAGCGGTTGGCCGGCCATGATAAATCATGGCAAGCGGGCGACGCGGACTGTCCGGAATCTGGATGACAAGGTGTCATGGTGGACCGGCCGGAAAGCGCGAAAGCGGTACGCTATCGGCTTCGCGCGTCTTTTTTGCGGCGCGTCCGTACCGTGTCCCCGTTTCTTCCGCCGCCAGCCGGCGTGCCGCTCCATGATGAATCCCTCCGCAGACCCCCAGGCGCGTTCCCGTCAGGCCGAGGGGGGCTGGTCGGCCCCGAACGTGCTCGGCCGCCTCAGTGGCGCCTGGACCTTCGAGCGGGGCATTTCCAACCAGGCCAACATGACCGGACGGGCCCGTTTCCTGCCGGGCCAGGGCGATCACCTGCGCTACGAAGAGTCGGGCACGCTGATCCTGCCCACCGGGCAGGCGATCCAGGCGCACCGCTCCTACCTGTATTTCGCGCTGGAGAACGGCTTCAGCGTCTGGTTCGACGAGCCCGAACCCCGCCTGTTCCACGAAGTGCGGCTGGCCGCCGCCGGCGACGTGCTGCGCGGCGCGGCCACGCATCCGTGCGGGCGGGACCAGTACGACACGGTGTACGAGTTCCGGCCCGATGGTTCGTTCCTGATCCGCCACGACGTGAAGGGGCCGCGCAAGGACTATGTCTCGGTGACGGTGTTCCGCCGGGATGAATCCCCCTCGGCCCCTGGGGACCTGTCGCCGGATGGTTTTGGGCAGCCGTCAGCCTGACGGTCTAAGCTGCCTTCTGGCGCGGCACGGGCCGCGGCAGTCACCGGAGTATCGAAGATGAAGAAAGCCCTGTTGGCCATCGCGGCCGCCGTGCTGGCCCCTCAACTGGCCTGGGCGCATGCGCACCTGGACAAGTCCACCCCCGCCGCCAACAGCGCCGTGGCCTCGCCGGCATCCATCAGCGCCACGTTCACCGAGCGCCTGGAACCGGCGTTCTCCAGCCTGTCGGTGACGGGCGCGGACGGCAAGGCGGTGGATCTGGGCCGGGCCGCGTTGGACCCAGGCGATGGCAAGACGCTGGTGCTGACGGTGGGCAAGCCCCTGCCGCCCGCGGACTACAAGGTGACGTGGAAAGTGCTGTCCAAGGACGGCCACAAGACGAACGGCCAATGGGCCTTCACCGTGAAGCCCTGATTCCGTGAGCACGCTGGAGACGGCCAACGTCGTCTGCCGCTATCTGGCTGCCCTGGCGCCGATGCTGGTCTTCGGCGGACATTGCATGCTGGCCGCGTGCGGCCGGTGGCCAGCCGCCGCCCAATTGGGGCTGCGCCTGCGGCCGCTGTGGCGGGCGTTGGCGGTGGCGGGCCTGCTGGCGACCCTGCCGCTGCTGGGCATCCAGGCGGCCTCGATCACCGGCGATCCGGCCGGGATGACGTCGCCCGGCACGCTGTGGCAGGTGGCCAGCCAGACCGCCTACGGCCAGGCGTGGATGGCCAAGGCCTGCGCCGCGGCCGCCCTGTGCGTGGCGCTATGCCTGCCGGGCGTGCGTGCCCCGGCGTGGCTGGCGGTGCTGTCCGGCTGCGCGCTGGCCGCCACGGCCGCCAGCGGCCATGCCCGCATGGACGACGGCCTGCTGGGCCTGGCGCACGTGCTGAACAACATCCTTCACGTCCTGTGCGCGGCATTCTGGCTCGGCGCGCTGGCGGTGGTGCCGCCGCTGCTCGGCCTGTGGCGCACGCATCGCGGGCTGGCCGTGCCCATGCTGATGCGGTTTTCCACGCTGGGCCATGTTGCCGTGGCCGGCGCCTTGCTGACCGGAGGCGTGAATGCCTGGCTGATCCTGCGGCGGGTGGGCGTGGATGCCGGCTCCGCCTACCAGCAATGGCTGGCCGCGAAGATCCTGGCGGTGCTGGCGATGGTGGTACTGGCGCTGGTCAATCGGTACGTGCTGGTGCCGCGGCTGGCGGGCGACGCCGGTGCGCTGCGCCGGCTGCGCCGGCAGACCGCGTATGCCTTGTGCGCGGGGGCGCTGGCGGTTCTGAGCGTGGCCGTGCTGGGCACGCAATCGCCTGGATGAACGGGCGGCTTGGTGCAGGCCCGGGGGTGGCGGATAATGATCCCCTGTTTTCCCCGATGCGGGGCGTGTTCCGCGCACCGGGCAAATGGCCGCGCGGGGTTACGCGATCCGGGCCGGCAGTGATAGTCTCTTGCCCGATACCGGCGGCGTGACGCCGCGGCACCCAGACACAACCTTATGGAGATGGCATGAGCAACTACCCCGACACCCTGCTGTTGATCGACAACGAGTGGCGCGAAGCCCGCGGCAACCAGCGCATCGACGTCGTCAACCCCGCCACCGGAAGCAAGATCGGGCAGGTGGCCAGCGCGTCGCGCGAAGACCTGGATCTGGCCCTGGCCGCCGCCCAGCGCGGTTTCGAGACCTGGCGCAACATGTCGGCCCACGAGCGCTGCGCCATCATGCGCAAGACCGCCGTGCTGGTGCGCGAGCGCGCCGAGGCCATCGCCCGCCTGCTGACGCAGGAACAGGGCAAGCCGCTGGTCGAGGCCAAGGGCGAAGTCATGGCCGGCGCCGACATCATCGACTGGTTCGCCAACGAAGCCCTGCGCGTCTACGGCCGCATCATCCCGGCCCGCAACGTCAATGCCCAGCAGATGGTGCTGAAAGAGCCCGTCGGCCCCGTGGCCGCCTTCACGCCCTGGAACTTCCCCGTCAACCAGATCGTGCGCAAGATCGGCGCCGCGCTGGCCTCGGGCTGCTCTTTCCTGGTCAAGGCCCCGGAAGAGACTCCCGCTTCGCCCGCCGCGCTGCTGAACTGCTTCGTCGACGCCGGCATCCCGAAGGGCGTGGTCGGCCTGGTGTTCGGCTCGCCGGCCGAGATCTCCAGCTACCTGATCCCGCACCCGATCATCCGCAAGATCACGTTCACGGGTTCCACCCCGGTGGGCAAGCAGCTGGCCGCGCTGGCCGGCCAGCACATGAAGCGCGTCACCATGGAACTGGGCGGCCACGCGCCGGTGATCGTGGCGCAGGACGCGGACGTCGAACTGGCCGTCAAGGCGGCGGGCGCGGCCAAGTTCCGCAACGCCGGCCAGGTGTGCATTTCGCCCACCCGCTTCCTGGTGCACAAGGACCTGAAAAGCCAGTTCGAGCAGGCCATGGTGGCCCACGCCGAGAAGCTGAAGCTGGGCGACGGCCTGGCCGAAGGCACCACGCTGGGCCCCCTGGCCAACGACCGCCGCCTGTCGGCCATGGACAAGGTCGTGAAGAACGCCGCCGAAAAGGGCGCCCGCGTCGCCACCGGCGGCGAGCGCGTCGGCAATGCCGGCAACTTCTTCGCGCCCACCATCCTGACCGACGTGCCGCTGGACGCCGACGTGTTCAACGAAGAACCCTTCGGCCCCATCGCGGCCATCCGCAGCTTCGAGAACCTCGAAGACGCCATCCTCGAGGCCAATCGCCTGCCGTTCGGCCTGGCCGCCTACGCCTTCACGCGTTCGTTCAAGAACGTCACCGAACTGTCGCGCCGCCTGGAAGTGGGCATGGTCTGGATCAACCAGCCGGCCACTCCGTCGGCCGAACTGCCTTTCGGCGGCGTGAAGGATTCGGGCTACGGCACCGAAGGCGGGTTCGAGGCGCTGGAACCCTATCTCGTCACCAAGGCGGTGTCGGTGGTGGGCGTCTAAGCCTGCCGCCACGCGCGTACGGCGGGCTTCTCCGCCCGCCTGACGCGCTCCTCGTCGCGCAGGTTCTGGAGCACGGCGGGGGAACCGCGCGGCCCGTGCCGCTCAGCCGTTCAGCGTCATCATCATTTCGTGCCAGGCCATGCCGCCATGGTTCGAGGCGGACGGCTTCACGTAGCGGTAGCCGAGCTTTTCGTACAGCGCGACGTGGCGGTCCCTGCACATCAGGTGGATGGTCTTCTTGCCCATCTGGCGCATCTGGGCCACGAAGGCCCGCATCATCCGCGTGGCATGGCCCTTGCCCTGTTCGGCGGGGTCCAGCACCACCGACATGACGACGACGTTCGGGGCTTGCGGATCGTGTCCGACCAGTTCCTTGAAGGCCTCGTCGGACATCACGACCTCATGCGCGCAGCCGGAATTGATGAAGCCGATGACGCGGCCCGCGCGTTCCAGGATCAGGAAGCCTTGCGGATACCGCGCGATTCGGGTGGCGATCTTTTCCCGGGTGGCGGCTTCGTCGCCCTCGTAGGCCGAGATTTCGATGGCGTGGCAGCGGTCGGTGTCCTGCGGCCGGGCCTGGCGGAAAGCGACTTCGTGATCCATGGCGATGCGTGCTCAAAGACGGATTGAAACCCGCCTATGCTAGTGCAATGCCGGGATGCGTGCGCCGGGTCGGGCCGTGCCGCCACATCCTTCCGGCTTGCACACCCGCGTGGCCGAGGCCGGGAATTTCCCCAGCGTCGTTTCAGCCGCGCGCGGTCTTGCCTGGCGCATCATCCATGGGCGGCGGCACGGCGGGAGGCATTTCCGCGTGGCCGTCCTTGCGGATCACTTCCTTCAACGTATCGATGAACGACTGCGATATCTGCGACAAGGGCTCGTCGCGCAGCCGCACCAGATAGGCCTTGAGCGCCGGCCCGTCCGCGATGGGCCGCGTGACGAAGCGGCTGGCCGACCAGCTGCGCGCCGAGAACTGGTCGACCAGCGCCACGCCCGCGCCGGCCTGCACCAGCGAACACGCATTCTGCGGCGATCCCACTTCCACCACCGGCCGCAGCGAGATGCCGGCGGCGTCGCACATGGCCTGCACCATCTGGCCGAAGGGCGAGGTCTTCTCGTACGAGATGAAGGGATAGGGCAGCAGGTCCTTGATTTCCAGGATGGCGCGGCGCGACAGCGGGTGGTTGTAGGGGCAGATGCATACCAGGCTGGCATCGGCCAGCTCTTCCTGCTCCAGGTTGGGGTGATGGATGGGCAGGATGGTGATGGCCAGGTCGGCCTGGCGCTTGACCAGCCGGTCGGTCAGCGGCAGGTGCGTCAGGTAGTGGAACGTGAGCTTCACGTTCGGATGCGTGTGCCGGTAGCTGGCGATGGCGGTGGGGATGAGCATCTGGCCGATGCTGGGACTGGCCACGATGTTGAGGATGCCTTCCTGGTGCTCGAACAGTTCGCGCGCCATGTCGTTCACGCGCTGTACGCCGTCGTAGACGATCTCGACCTCGTGGAACAGTTTCCTGGCCTCTTGCGTGGGATGCAGGCGGCCGCGGATGCGCTCGAACAGCGCGAAGCCGATGCGCTGCTCGGTGTGCGACAGCAGCCGGCTGACGGCGGGCTGCGAGACGAACAGCAGCTCGGACGCGCCCCGGATGGTGCCGGTGATCATCACCGCGCGGAACACCTCGATCTGGCGAATGTTGAGCTTCATGCTGGATGGCTATTCGACCCAAGGGTTAACACCTATGCCGAGTTCGGCGATGAAGGTGCGCATGCAAGCGCCATTTTGCCCTGGAAAACAAAGGCCGTCCCATGCCGCAATGACGGGATACACGGAAAACCCTTAACACGGTGTTAAGGGTGGGCGTCAAAGAATCAATGGTCACGAGGGGGTTGGCGGGAACAGAATTTCCCTCGACACGGACATCGCGAGCCTCACCATGCAGCATTCGACAGACGCCACGCAGCCTTTCGACCTGGTCATCCGCAATGGCCGGATCTCCAACGCCGACCGCACCTTCCATGCCGATATCGGCGTGCGCGATGGCGTCATCGCCGGGATCGGCGAGAACCTGCCGGCGGGCAGGGAAGACGTCGACGCCAGGGGGCTGTGGGTGCTGCCGGGCGGCATCGACAGCCACACCCACATCGAGCAGTTGTCGGGCATGGGCGTGATGTGCGCCGACGATTTCTACTCGGGCACGGTATCGGCGGCCTTCGGTGGCACCACCACCATCCTGTCGTTCTGCGCGCAGCACCGCAACGACCGCATTCCCGACGTGCTGCGGGACTATTCGCGCCGGGCGCGCGAGAAAGCCGTCATCGACTACGGCTTCCACCTGATCCTGACGAATCCCGACGAACAGGCGCTGACGAAGGACCTGCCGGCGGTGATCGAGGGAGGCATCACGTCGCTGAAGGTCTACATGACCTACGACAAACTGAAGCTGGACGACTACGAGCTGCTCGACGTGCTGGCGGTGGCGGGCGAGTACGGCGCCATGGTGATGCTGCACGCCGAGAATCACGACATGATCCGCTGGGTGGCGCGCCGCCTGCTGGAACGCGGCCACAAGGCGCCGAAGTTCCACGCGGTGGCCCACGACCCGCTCGCCGAGTCCGAGGCCACGCACCGCGCCATCGCGCTGTCGAGGCTGGTGGATGTGCCGGTGCTGATCGTGCACGTGGCCGGCGGCGAAACCATCGACATCATCCGCAAGGCGCAGAACCTGGGCGCGCAGGTATTTTCCGAAAGCTGCCCCCAGTACCTGTTCCTGGAAGCCGGGGACTCGGACCTGCCCGGCGTGGAGGGCGCCAAGTTCTGCTGCAGCCCGCCGCCGGGCGACAAGGCCTCGCAAGAGGCGGTGTGGGAAGGCTTCAAGGACGGCACGCTGAACGTGTACTCGTCCGATCATGCGCCCTACCGGTTCGACGAGTCGGGCAAGCTGCCCAAGGGTGACGCCACCACGTTCAAGGAAATGGCCAATGGCGTGCCCGGCATCGAGCTGCGCCTGCCGCTGCTGTTCTCCGAAGGTGTGATGACGGGCCGCATGAGCGTAGAACAGTTCGTGGCCCTGACCGCCACCAATCACGCGCGGATGTACGGCCTGGCCCCGAGGAAGGGAGCGATCGCCGTGGGCGCCGACGCCGACCTGGTGCTGTGGGACACCGAACGGCGCACCACGGTGACGGCCGGCATGCTGCACGACCAGGTGGGCTACACGCCGTACGAGGGCCGCGAGCTGCGGGGCTGGCCCATCCAGGTGTACAGCCGCGGCCGCTGCGTGGTGAGGGACGACACCCTGCACGTCGAACGCGGCAGCGGACAGTTCATCGCCCGTTCGCGTCCGCAACCCGTCATCGAACGCCGCGCCGATCCGTCGCGCGGATTGTTCAGCCAATACGTCGGCTTGAAGCCGGCTGCCGAGAACAGATAAACGGGCAGCCCGGCTTCGGATTTCCAGCGCTTTCACTTGCACATCATTCAAGGGGAATGTCCATGCAAAGTCTCAATCTGTTCCGCCGTTGCCTGGTGGCCGGCGCCTTCCTGGCCTGCGCGGCAACCTCGTCCTTCGCGCAGAACACGCCGATCAGGACGGCCGTCGACGCGACCTTCGCGCCGCATGCCATGGCCAACCTGGGCGGCGGCGTGCAGGGCTTCAACGTCGACCTGGGCCGCGAGATCGCCAAGCGCCTGGGCCGCGAGATGAACATCGAACCGGCCGAGTTCTCGGGCCTGGTGCCGGGGCTGAACAGCCGCCGCTACGACTTTCTGATCGCGCCCGTGACGGTGACCCCCGAGCGCGCCAGGTCGCTGCTGTTCACCGAGGGCTATCTCGATACCGACTACACCTTCCTCGGCCGCAAGGACGCGCCGCCGCTGAAATCCCTGGAGGCGCTCAAGGGCAAGGTGATCGCGGTGAACAAGGGCTCGAACTACGAGGCGTGGGCCAGCGAGAACGCCGCCAAGTATGGCTTCCGCTATGACGTGTACGGCGGCAACGCCGATGCCGTGCAGGCCGTGCAGGCGTCGCGCGCCGACTACAACCTGGCCGGCACCACGGTGGTGGCCTGGGCCGCCCGGCAGAATGCCCGCCTGGCCACCAGCTACACCATCAAGACGGGCCTGGTCTGGGCGCTGGCGTTCCGCAAGGACGACGAGGAAGGCCGCGCGCGGGTGTCCAACGTGCTGAAGTGC
This sequence comes from Bordetella ansorpii, assembly GCF_900078705.1. Classification (GTDB taxonomy): domain Bacteria; phylum Pseudomonadota; class Gammaproteobacteria; order Burkholderiales; family Burkholderiaceae_B; genus Bordetella; species Bordetella ansorpii_A. The sequence goes on along the minus strand of NZ_FKIF01000001.1, from coordinate 200,767 downwards.
ATGAAGCAGGACGGCACGGTGAAGAAGCTGGCCGAGAAGTGGTTCGGCTTCACGCCGGAAGCCGGCAGTTGGGCCGTGCGCGTGGCGCCGGGCACGGGCGTGCCCGGCATGGAGGGCTACGACGCCACGCCCGTGACGCCGAAGTGCTCGTGATACCAGCCTGACCAGACCAGGAGGCGCCATGGGCACCCAAGTCATTCTCGAGATAGCCGACCTGTGCAAGCAGTACGGCGGCAATCAGGTCCTGCGCGGCGTCAGCCTGCGGGTGAACAAGGGCGAGCTGGTGTGCGTCATCGGCCCTTCCGGTTCCGGCAAGAGCACCATGCTGCGCTGCTGCAACCTGCTGGAAGTGCCGACCTCCGGCCGCATCGTGGCCAACGGCCATGACGTGATGGATGCGAAGACGGACGTGAACCGCATGCGCCAGGACGTGGGCATGGTGTTCCAGCAGTTCAACCTGTATCCGCACCTGACCGCCCTGGGCAACGTCACGCTGGCGCTGTGCAAGGTGCAGAAGCGCGGCCGTGCGCAAGCCGAGAAGATGGCCCGCGCGGCGCTGGAGCGCGTCGGGCTGGGCCACAAGGCCGGCGCCATGCCGTCGCAGCTGTCCGGCGGCCAGCAGCAGCGCGTGGGCATCGCCCGCGCCATCGCCCTGCAGCCGCAGATCATCCTGTTCGACGAACCCACCAGCGCGCTGGATCCCGAACTGGTCGAAGACGTGCTGAGCGTGATGCGCGAGCTGCGCGAAAGCGGCATGACCATGCTGGTGGTCACGCACGAGATGGCTTTCGCGCATGCCGCGGCCGACAGGGTCGTGTTCATGGACGGCGGCGTGGTCGTCGAGGAAGGATCGGCGCAGGACCTGTTCGAGCGGCCCCGGCAGCCGCGCACGCAGAGTTTCCTGTCGCGCTACGCAAGCAGGCTGGCCCATTGATGGAAAGCCTGAACGGTTTCTTCTTCACGTTCTTCAACATGGACGTCGCGGCGCAGTACGCGCCGGCGCTGGCGCGCGGCGCGCTGTTGACGGTTGCCACCGGCGCGGCGGTGGTGGTGACCGGCACGGCGCTGGGCATCGTGCTGGCCATCCTGCGCGCGTTGCAGTGGCGTCCCTTGACGTTGCTGATCGTTGCCTTCGCCGACGTGCTGCGTTCGCTGCCGCCGCTGGTGATCCTGATCGTCCTGTACTTCGGCCTGCCCGAAGCGGGCCTGCCGCTGTCGGCGCTGTTCGTGACCTGGTTCACGCTGTCGCTGGTGCTGGCGGCGTATGCCGAAGAAAGCGTGTGGGCGGGCATCTCGTCGCTGCCCGCGGGCCAGATGGAGGCGGCGCGCTCGACCGGCCTGAGCTGGTGGCTGGCGATGCGCTGGGTCGTGCTGCCGCAGGCCGTGCGCCGCGCCGTGCCGACGCTGACCAACCGCATCATCTCCATCACCAAGAACACCGCGCTGGGCTCGGTGGTGTCGTTGGGCGAGCTGCTGAACGCGGCGCAAGGGGCCAGCAGCCTGTCGGGCAACCCCACGCCGCTGATGATGGCCGCGCTGGCGTACGTGGTGATCTTTCTTCCGCTCGTGGTGTTCTCTCGCTGGCTTGAGCGGAACTGGGTACGCGGCTGAGGCCGGGAGCCGACATGGAAAACCTCATCCAGAGTTTCTTCAACCTGCAGACCTACCGGGACGTGTTCCCGTATCTGCTGCAGGGCCTGTGGACCACCGTGTGGCTGTCGGCCATCGTGATTCCGCTGGGCGCGCTGGCCGGCTTGCTGCTGGCCGTGGCGCTGACGCAATCCGGCAGCCGCGCGCTGCGCGGACTGGTGATCGCCTGCATCGATTTCTTCCGCGCGTTTCCGCCGCTGGTGCTGCTGATCCTCGTGTATTTCGGGTGGCCCTTCCTGGGGGTCGAGCTGGACAAGCTGACGGCGGTGATCATCGCCTTCTGCCTGAACAACGCCAGCTATTTCGCCGAGGTGTTCCGGGCCGGCATCGAGGGGGTTCCCAAGGGCCAGATGGAAGCGGCGCGCTCGACGGGCCTGGCCCGCTGGCAGGCGCTGCTGTACGTGGTGATTCCGCAGGCCACGCGCAACGTGCTGCCCGACCTGGTCGGCAACGGCATCGAGGTGCTGAAGCTGACGACGATCGCCAGCGTGGTGGCCCTGCCCGAACTGTTGCGCGCCGCCCGCGATGCGCAGTCGCTGCTCTACAGCCCGTCGCCCGTCGTGCTGGCCGCGCTGATGTACCTGGCGCTGCTGTGGCCGCTGACGCGCTGGCTCGGCCGCCTGGAGCACAAGCGGGCGCGCTGACCGGGGCATGCCTTGTCGATATGCGGGGCGCCCTCCTCGTGAAGACATGATGCCCCGCGCGGGCCAACCGAATTTTCATGGAGTGATTCCAGACATGCCAACCGAACAGAACAACCGCCTGACCGAACAGGCATCCGGCGTCTACATCATTGCAGCCACCCCGTTTGGAGACGACGGCGAGGTCGACCTGTACAGCGTCGACAGCCTGACGGATTTCTACCTGGAGCAGGGCGTCACCGGTTTCACCATCCTGGGCATGATGGGCGAGGCGCCCAAGCTGAGCGAGGCCGAGACCACGCAGGTGATGGCGCGCATCATGAAGCGCGTGGCGGGCCGGGTGCCCGTGGTGGTGGGCGTCAGCCACCCCTCCAACCGGCACGTCGAACGCCTGTCGAAAGAGGCGATGGACCTGGGCGCCGCCGGCGTCATGCTGGCGCCCGTGCCGAACCTGAAGACGGACGAGCAGGTCTACGGCTACTACGCCGGGGCCCTCGACACGCTGGGCCCCGGCATTCCCGTCTGCCTGCAGGATTTTCCGCAGGCCACCGGCGTGCACATGTCGGTGCCGGTGGTGCACCGCCTGGTCGACGATTTCGAACAGGTCGTGATGCTCAAGCACGAAGACTTCCCCGGCATGCGCAAGCTGAGCCAGATCCGCCAGGCCAGCGACGCCGGCGAGCATCGCCGCGTCAGCATTCTGGTGGGCAACGGCGGCCTGTTCCTGCCGCAGGAAATGCTGCGCGGCGCCGACGGCGCCATGACGGGCTTCGCCTATCCCGAAATGCTGGTGCGGGTGTGCGCGCTGTTCGACCAGGGCAGGCCGGAAGCGGCCGAGGACCTGTTCAACGTCTACCTGCCGTTGCTGCGCCATGAGTTCCAGTACGGCATCGGCCTGGCGCTGCGCAAGGAAACCCTGCGCCGCCGCGGCGCGATCCGCTCGGCTTTCGTGCGCAGACCCGGCCCGCGGCTGGACAGGACGGACCTGGACGAATTGACGCGCCTGACCGCGCGCCAGGAGGCGGCGCTGGCGAAGTTCGAGGCCCGGTGATCGAGCCAGGCGGGATCGGGCCGTCATCGCGGCCCGCCGATAAACGCGTGCGGAGCCGCCCAGGAGGCGTCATGGCGAAGAAGCTGTATGTCATCAATCCCAACAGCAACACGGCGGTCACGGCGGGCATCGATGCCGCGCTGGACGTGTTGCGCCAGGAGGGCGGCCCCGTCATCGAATGCGTGACGTTGGCCGAGGGGCCGCCCGGGGTACAGACCCAGGCGGACGTCGATCGGGCGGCGGTGCTGGTGCGGGCGTTCGCCGAGGCGCACAGGCCGGATGCGGCGGGTTTCGTCACCGCCTGCTTCAGCGACCCGGGGCTGCATTCGCTGCGCGAGATCCCGGGCATGGTCTCCATGGGCATCAGCGAGGGCGCCGCGCTGACCGCGATGACGCTGGGCCAGCGCTTCGGGGTCATCGCGATCCTGGAGGCCTCGATTCCCCGGCATCTGCGCGCCTGGGCCGCGATGGGCGTGTCCTCGCGCCTGGCGGGCGAGGTGTCCATCGGCCGCACGGTGGCCGAACTGGCCGACAGCGACGCCACCCTGGCGGGCATGGCCGCCGCCGGCAAGGTGCTGCGCGACACGCACCGCGCCGACGTGCTGGTCATGGGTTGCGCCGGCATGGCGCGCTTTCGCGAAAGCTTGCAGGACGCCGTGGGCCTGCCGGTGGTCGAGCCCAGCCAGGCCACGGTGGCCATGGCGCTGGGCCGCCTGCGCCTGGGCTGGTGAGCGCCATGGAAGCCTTTCCCCATCATCACTCGCAGTTCCTGCAGCGCCTGCATGCCATCGTGGGCGATGCGGGATTGGTGGCGGATGCGGACCAGAAGGCCGCCCACGACGTCGACTGGCTGAAGAAGTGGCGGGGCCGCAGCAGCGCCGTGGTGCGGCCCGCCAATACCGGGGAAGTGTCGAGGGTGATGCGGCTGTGCCACGACACGCGCACGCCCCTGGTCACGCAGGGCGGCAACACGGGCATGAGCGGCGGCGCGACGCCCGACGACAGCGGCGCGCAATTGATACTGAGCACGTCGCGCCTGCGCGCCATCCGCGACGTGGATCCGCTGAACAACACGCTGACCGCCGAGGCCGGCGTGCTGCTGGCGCACGTGCAGGAGGCCGCGCGGCAGGTGAACCGCTATTTTCCGCTGAGTCTCGGCTCCGAAGGCAGTTGCACCATCGGCGGCAATCTGGCGACGAACGCGGGCGGCATTGCCGTGCTGCGCTATGGCAATACGCGCGACCTGGCGCTGGGCCTGGAAGTGGTGCTGCCGGACGGCCGCATCTGGAACGGCCTGCGCGCGCTGCGCAAGGACAACACCGGGTATGCGTTGCGAGACCTGTTCATCGGCTCGGAAGGCACGCTGGGCGTGATCACGGCTGCGGTGCTCAAGCTGTATCCGAGGCCGGCCGCGCGCGCGGCGGCCTGGATCGGTTGCGCCGGCATGGAGGCGCTGTTGCAGGTGCTGGCGCTGATGCGCGAGACCTGCAGCGACCGGCTGGTGGCGTTCGAGATGATGACCGAGCAGTCCGTGCAACTGGTGATGGGCCACGTGGCCGACGTGCGGCGTCCTCTGGAAAGCCCGCATCGCTTCCACGCCCTGATCGAACTGGCCGACACGCGCGAGGCCGGCCTGGCGCAGATGCTGGAAGGCACCCTGGAAAGCGCCATCGCTTCCGGCTGGGTCGAGGATGCCGCCATCGGCGTGAACCTGGCGCAGCGGCAGGCCTTCTGGAAAGTGCGCGAAGGCATCTCGCAGGCGCAGGTGCGAGCGGGCAAGGCCATCAAGCATGACATCGCCTTGCCCATCTCGCGCCTGCCGGGTTTCGTCGATGCCGCCTGCGCGGCGGTGCGCGGCGAACTGAAGGACGCGAAGATCATCAACTTCGGCCACTTGGGCGATGGCAACCTGCACTTCAACGTGCTGATGCCGCTCGCCATCCCGCCCGCCGAGATGGCGAGCACCGTGCAGCGCCTGAACCGCGTGGTGCACGATCTGGTGAACGAGGCGGGCGGCAGCATCAGCGCCGAGCATGGCGTGGGCCAACTGCGGCGCGACGAGCTGCGCCACTACAAGTCCGCCGTGGAGTTCGACCTGATGATGCTGCTGAAGCAATCGATGGATCCGAACCAGATCATGAACCCCGGCAAGCTGCTTTGAGTTTCCCGGCGTAGAGGATGTAAAGAGGTGGATCCCGGAATCGCCGGCCAGACGGCGAACTCCTGGCCGGGCGTGGTCGTGCCAATTCCCAATCCGGGCCGGCCGAACGCGTTGCGCACCAGCCCGCCGGCCTGGCGCGAGGATCGTCCGGTGGAACTGGTGGCCGCCGACCGCGCCGCCACGATGCCGCCGGGCCGTCTTCGCATGCGCAAGGGGATCACCCCGCGTACTGCATGTCGTTGTCGATGGGCAGCATCTGCCCCGAGATGGACTTACCGGCGTCCGACGCCAGGAACAGCGCCAGCGCGGCGATATCCTTCGGATCGACGAAACGCCGCAGCGATTGCGCCGCCATCGCTGTCTCGCGTTCGTCGTCCACCGAGCGTCCGCTGACCGAGGCGCGCCCGGCCAGCACGTTCTCGATGCGCTCGCCCGCCACCGCGCCAGGCAGGATGGCGTTGACGCGGATGCCGTCCTCGCCCAGTTCGCGCGACAGCGTCTTGGTGAAGCCGATCAGTCCCCACTTGCTGGCCGAGTACGCGCTGCGGTTGGAATAGCCATAGCGGCCCGCCACCGAGGACATCACGATGATGCAGGCCTGCCGCGACTGCTTCAGGAAAGGGATGGCCAGCCGAGTCACATTGAATGTGCCGGACAGGTTCACGCGCATCACCTGATCCCAGGCGATGGGATCATAGTGTTCCACCGGCGAGGTGGGTCCGGCGATGCCCGCGTTGTTGACCAGCACGTCCAGGCCGCCCATCAGCCGGATGGCCGTGGGTACGGCGCGTTCGATGTCTGCCAGGTCGCAGACATCGCAACGCGAGGTGCGTATGCCCGGCAGCTCCCGGGCCAGCGCGGCCAGGCCCGCATCGTCGATGTCCAGCACACAGACCTGGTCGCCGGCCGCGGCGAAGGCGCGCGCGATCTCGCGGCCGATGCCGCCCGCCCCCGCGGTGATCAGGACTTTCCTGCCGCTCATGCCGCGGCGTCCGGAGGCAGGCTGGTCGCCGCCTTCAGGCGCAGCAGCTCGATCAGGACCTTGTCGCGCCGCGTTTCCAGCCAGAACGGGGTGAGATTGCCGGTGGCCTCGTCCACGCCTTCGACGACCTTGTCCTTCAGCGAGTCGCTGAGCACCGGTTGGCCCAGGTCCTTCCACCAGTCTTCGATGGGGCCGCCCAGGTGCGCCAGCATGTGGTCGATGCCGCCATTGCCGCCGGACAGGTGCATGTTCAGGAAGGGGCCCAGCAGCGCCCAGCGCAGGCCCGGGCCGTGCGCGATCACGGTGTCGATGTCGGCCACGCTGGCCACGCCCTGGTCCACCAGGTGAAAGGCCTCGCGCCACAACGCGGCTTGCAGGCGATTGGCGATATGGCCGCTGACCTCGCGCTTCACATGCACGGGACGCTTGCCCAGGTCCGTGTAGAAATCCATGGCGCGCTGGATGGCTTCGGCGGAGGTCTGTTCGCCGCCGCAGACTTCGACCAGCGGAATCAGGTGCGGGGGATTGAAGGGATGGCCCAGCACCACCCGCCCGGGATGCACGCACGCCTGCTGCATCGCCGTGACCGACAGGCCGGACGAGCTGGAGGCCAGCAGCGTCTCGGCCGGCGCGGCGGCATCCATGCGGCGGAACAGATCCACCTTCAGGTCGATGCGCTCGGGCGCGCTTTCCTGCACGAAGGATGCATCCGCGACAGCCTCTTCCAGCGACGCCGTGAAGCGCAGGCGGGCAGGGTCGGCGCCGGGCGACAGGCCCAGCGCCTGCATGGTCGGCCATTGCGCGGCGACGCGCGCGTGCAGGGCGGACTCCGCCCGCGGGGACGGGTCGGTGGCGACGACGTCGTAGCCGCGGGCCAGGAACAGCGTGGCCCAGTTGGCGCCAATGACCCCGGTCGAGACAATGGCGACTTTCTTCGTGTTTTGTGCGTGCATCTGGTCTCCTCCTGACCGCCTTTTTTAGCGGGATGATGAACAGTACCATCCTGGCGGCAACAGCAGACCGTCGATCTCAATCAATCCAGCGCCTGCGCCGCGTGATCTTCCAGACCTGCGCCGGCGGCACGTTGAGATATACGACACGCGTGCGGCGCGCGCGCAGGCCCAGGCGCGAGAGCGCGCGCGGCGAGATCGGACAGCGCCAGCCATACGTGAACAGATAGCAGGCCCCGCCCGGTTGCAGGTGCGAGAACGTGCTGCGCATGATGTGCGCCTGCTGGCGCACCGGGAAATTCAGCAGCGGCAGGCCGCAGACGGCCGATGCGGCCTGCCGGCCGCCGAACAGCGGCACGGCCATCAACTTGCCGGCATCGGCCTGGCAGACCTGCGCGCGCGGAAAGCGTTCGGCCAACTGCCGGGCGAAGGCCTCGTCCATCTCGATCAGCGCCAGGTCTTCCTGCGCCACGCCGCGCGCCAGCAGGGCGCGCGTGAAGACGCCGGTGCCGCTGCCCAGCTCCAGCACGGGGCCGTCCTCGGGCCGGATCTCGCGCGTGATGGCGGCGGCCAACGCGGGACTGGACGGCAGCACGGCGCCGATGCCCCGGGGGTTGGCGCGCCAGGCGCGGTAGAAATTCCATTGTTCGGTCAGCCAGCGCGAAGTGGCGCCGGGCTCGCGCTCGGGGCGGCACTGGCTGACGCGCTGCCAGAATATGCCGAACAGGGCGTACAAGGGATCGAGGTGTTGCCGGACTCTGTATGTCATTGTGCGGTTCCTGAACTCGGTGGAGACGCCGGCCGCTGGGCGCGGGGGCCGGTGCCCGGGATGGGAGCGGAAGCAATGGGCGCCTGGCCGGGGGGCTTCACGCGAAAGGACGTTGCTGTCAGGCGGCCCTTGCATGGAAAAGTTCCGGATCGTCGACGCCGAGGGGCGCGGCCCCAGCAGGCCGCGCCGGCCGGTGGTGGAACGATCCGCTGCCGGGACCGCATCGTTTCGGTGCGGGCATCGTCCAGGCACGAGGGCGGGACGCCGGGCGGTAGAGGGCCCACGATGCCCACGGCGACGCGCGGGCGGGCGATGCGGGGCGCATGTGGGCGGGCGCGCCGGGCAGGTCCCTAGCGTATCAAACGTCGAGGCCCTCGATCAAAGATAGGGGGTCGCCAGCCAGATCACGCGGTTGCGCAGGCGCTGCGCGAAGGGCATGCCGCGCAATTCGTCCAGCGTGACGCGGTGCGCGCCGCCGATCAGCGTGTCGATGCGGCCGCCGATCCAGAGCGCCAGGTCGTGGTCGTAGACCTCGGTATCCAGCTCGAAATTCAGCCGCAGGCTGCGCGGGTCCAGGTTGGACGAGCCGATGTAAGACCACGAATCGTCCACCGTCATCAGCTTGGAATGGTCGAACGGCCCGTGCGTGCGCCAGACGCGGCAGCCGGTGCGCACCACCTGGTCCAACTGCGCCGTCATGGCGTAGTTGACCAGCCGCAGGTTGTTCGAGCCCGGAATCACGATGTCCACCTCGATGCCGCGCCGGGCCGCGGTGGCCAGCGCGCCGATCAGCGTCTGGTCGGGCAGGAAGTAGGGCGACTGGATGCGCACGTGGCGTTGCGCCACCGCCAGCGCGCCCAGCAGCATGGCATGCGTGGAACCCAGCGCGCGGTCGGGGCCCGAGGGCACGCAGCGCATGGGCACCGTGCCCGCGCCGCGCGCCAGCGACTTGGGAAACCAGTCCTCGCCTTGCAGCGTTTCGCGGGTGGTGAAGTTCCAGTCATGCGCGAACACGGCGCTCAACTGGGCCACCACGGGGCCTTGCAGGCTGAAGTGGGTGTCGCCGTTGGTGCGGTCGCCGGACAGGGCATGCACGAAGGCCGCGCGCACGTTCATGCCTCCCGTGAAGCCCCGCACGCCGTCCACCACCAGGATCTTGCGGTGGCTGCGCAGGTTGGCATAGGGCATGCGCAACAGGCCCAGCGGGTTGGTCATGAAGCGCGCGGTGGGCACGCCCGCGCGCGCCAGCATGCGCACGATGGGCGGCCGCGAATAGTGGCTGCCGATGGCGTCGATCAGCACGCGCACCTGTACGCCGCGCTTGTGGGCCTCGATCAGCGCCAGGGCCAGTTCGCGGCCGACGGGGTCGTTGTCGAAGATGTAGCTTTGCAGGGCGACGCTGCGTTTGGCGGCATTGATGGCCTCCAGCATGGCGGGATAGGCGTCGTCGCCGCCCGCCAGCGGCTGGATGGCGTTGCCGCCGACCAGCGGAAAGCGGCTGACCTGATCGCCCAGGAGGCGCAGCGAGGCGAACTGCGCGGCGCTGTAGGGCACCACGTCGATCACGTCGCGCGATTCCAAATGGCCCGCGTAGTCCAGCATGGCCTGGTCGCGCTGCTGCGACATGCGGGTCTGGCGGGTGCGGTTGATGCCGGCCGCCACGTAGAACAGGGCGCCGAATAGAGGCGAGAACAAGGCCAGGCCGACCCAGCCGATGGCCGCGCGCACGTCGTGCTTGGTCATGGCCGCATGCACCGCCGCGGCGGTGCCCGCGATGATGCTGAAGGCCAGCGCGACGTGCGGCCAGTAGCGGGTGACGAAATCCTCGAAGGCGTCCATGGGCATCGTGGGTGTCCTGGGCGGGGGAGGCGCGCCGGGGCCTAGGCCCTGGCACGGGGACGGATAGGTGCCACAAGGATAGCAAAGGAGGAGGCTGCAGATTTTTGACAGTCCATTTGGCGGGTGCGAAAAAGCTGTGCTATAGTTTCGCTTCTTTGCAGCGGTGGCTGTAGCTCAGTTGGTAGAGTCCTGGATTGTGATTCCAGTTGTCGTGGGTTCGAGCCCCATCAGCCACCCCACCGAATTTGCGAGAAATCGTTAGAAAAAGGCACTTGCGCGAAAGCGCAAGTGCCTTTTTCTTTCCCTCATCGAAACGGGAGCCGTCGTGGGGAGCGGTACGGTTTTCGGTAGAGGGGTGTCGAGCAGGACGAGCGCTTTTTCTGTGCCACGCGGCGCAGGCCGGTACCGGAACCCTGCCGGACGGGCCGGGATGCCATAAAGCATAAAGAGGAAGACACACTCCGCCATGCTCTGTCCCTAAAAATGGAAGGCAGGGGGTTATGCTTCGTCATGGCCCGGCGTGCCGATGACGCGCACTCCGGGCGGACCTTTCTTCCGCCTACGATGCACTTCGACCTCGCAGACATCCAGCTTTTCATCCACGTCGCCGAATCCTCCAGCCTGACCAAGGCATCGCGACGGGCGCACCTGTCGCTGCCTTCGGTCAGTTCGCGCATCAAGGCGCTGGAAGGCCAGCTCGGAAGCGTGCTGCTGTACCGCACCCACAGCGGCGTGGAACTGACGCCGTCCGGGCATCGCCTGTACGACCATGCCCGCGCCATCATGCGCAACGTGGATGCATTGAAAGGCGATTTCAGCGCGGGCGGCATCGACGCCACGGGCCGCATCCGCATCTTCGCCAACACCACCGCCGTCAACGGCTTCATGCCCGAGATCCTGGCGCCGTTCCTGGCCGAGCGGCCCGCCATCGTGGTCGACATGCAGGAGCGCAATACGCGCGACACGGTGCGCGCGGTGGCCGAGGGCTCCATCGACCTGGGCATTACCGCCGGGCCCGTGGCCGCACAGGGCCTGGAGCGCATTCCGTTCTATACCGACCGGCTGGTGCTGGGCGTGCCCGTGGGGCACGAACTGGCCCAGCGGCAGGACGTCTCCATCCTGGATTCACTGGAGTATCCGCACATCAGCCTGCACGACAACAGCACGCTGCTGACCTTCCTGCGCGACCAGATCGAGGCCAGCGGCCGGGCGTTCGCCCTGCGCATCCAGGTGCCGGGTTTCGAGTCGGTGTGCCGGCTGATCGAGGGCGGGGCGGGGGTCAGCGTGATTCCCGAGTCGACGGCGCGGCGCTACCAGCGGTCGATGGCCTTGCGGTTGGTGCCGCTGCAGGAGCCGTGGGCGGTGCGGCAACGGGACATCCTGGTGCGGGATCTGCAGGCCTTGCCGACCTACATCCGCGCATTGGTGGACGCGGTGGCGGCTTACAGGCAATTCTGAACGGAAGTATCGCGATAAGCCTCCTGGTTCGGCGCCGCCGGCCGATCCGTGAGACGACGGGGGCTATCTGAAATCCAGCGCCTTCATGGCCTTGCCCAGCGATTGGGCCGCATAGTCTTCCCAGGGCTCGTTGCCGACATCCAGGCGCTCATGGATGCCGGAGATCGTCCAGTGCGCCGAACTCGATAGGCCGGGCAGTTCGTCCCAGGCAATCGGCACCGAGATGCCCAGCCCGGGGCGGGCGCGGGCGGACCAGGCGGCGACGGTGGTGGCGCCGAAGCCGTTGCGCAGATAGTCGACGAAGATCCTGCCCACGCGGTTCTTCGGGCCGCTCTTGGCGACGAAGCGGTCCGGCACGGTGCTGGCGAGGTGGCGGACGATGGCTTCCGAGAACTGGCGGACGGTGTCCCAATCGTATTGTCTGCGTAGCGGGACGACGACGTGCAGGCCCTTGCCGCCGCTGGTCTTCAACCAGCATTTCAGGTGCAGTTCGTGCAGCAGGGCTCGCAGCAGCCGCGCGGCTTCCTGCATCGCCTTCCACGGCACGCCTTCGCCGGGGTCCAGGTCGAACAGCATGCGGTCGGGACGGGCGATGGCGGTCTTGACGGCGTTCCAGGTGTGGAACTCGACGACGTTCATCTGTGCCGCGGACAGGATGCCCAGGCCGGACATCACTTCCATCATGGGGGGATGGCCGGGACTCAGCTTCCGGGGCAGCGGCTTCACGCCGGCGATGTCGTGGTCGAGGTGCTTCTGGAAGAACTGCTGGTGATCGACGCCTCGAGGGGCTCGCATGAAGGCGACGGGGCGTGCCTTCAGATGCGGCAGCATCAGCGGGGCGACCCGTCCGTAGTATCGGGCCAGGTCCAGTTTGGTCAGGCCCGTGGACGGGTCGATGACGCGGTCGGGGTGCGAGAGTTTGCCGATGCTTTCGCGCGGCGATGCCGTCTTCGCGCGAGGGGCCTTGCCGGCGTGGGCGGACCGGGCCGGCGTCGTTCTGGCAGCCTGCCTGCCGCCAGTGTCCGCCGGTGCTTCAGGCTCGATGCGCCGCGGATCGAGCGCCTGTTCCCGCGTGACGGCCTGCGCGGGCTTGTCGGCGCGCAGGCCGCGGAACACGGGGTGGCGCGCATGGCCGGACTGGGTCCACTCGCTGAACGACACCTCGGCCACCAGCTCCGGCCGTACCCATTGAGGACGGCCTTGCACGCCCTTGGCGCTGGCCAGGGGGCAATCGCCGGTGCGCAGGGCGTCCAGCCGTTTTTTCAGGCGCGCCAGCAGCGCGTCGTCGAAGCCCGAGCCGACGTTGCCGGCATAGCGCAGCTTGCCCCTTTCGTCGTGCACGGCCAGCGCCAGCGCGCCAAAGCCCACGCGGCTGCCCTTCGGCGCGGTGTAGCCCACCACCACGAACTCCTGCCGTTGGCCGCATTTCAGCTTGATCCAGCTGTCCGAGCGGCGCGACACGTACGTCGAATCCCGCCGCTTGCCGATGATGCCTTCCAGGCCCATGCGGCAGGCCGAGGCCACCAGGTCCTTGGGACGGGCGTCCAGCGCCGCGCTGAACTGCACGGCCTTGCGGCGGATGGGCGCGATCATCTCTTCGAGCAGCGCGCGCCGCAGGTGCAGCGGTTCGCCGCGCAGGTCGCGGCCCGCCACGTAGGGCATGTCGAAGGCGAAGAACTGGATGCGCGCGGGGCGCTCGGCGTCGAAGGCGTTCTGCAGGGCCTGGAAGCTGGGCACGCCGTTTTCCTCCATGACGACGATCTCGCCATCGATCCAGCCGTCGGCCCTGGCGCGGCCCAGCGCCTGCGCGATCCGCGGCAGCCTGGCGGTCCAGTCGTGGCCGTTGCGGGTGTACAGCCGCACTTCGCCTGCCTCGATACGGGCCAGGATGCGGTAGCCGTCGAACTTGAGTTCGTACAGCCAGTCTTGCGGCGAAGCGGGGGCGTGTTCCACGAGGGTGGCAAGCTGCGGGGACAGGGTCCGGGGCAGCGCGCAGGATACGCCGGGCAGGTCGTCGCCGGATGCCTCGGCGCCGCTTTTCTCCGGCTTCCCGGTTGCCTTGCCGCGCAAAGGCACCACGCTGTCCGGCATCTCGTCCACCACGCTGAAATCTCCCTCGTCGCGCGCGAACGCGTCGCGATCCTTGATCAGCAGCCAGGTCGGCTTTTTCTCATCCCCGCGCAGTCTCACCAGCGCCCATTCGCCCTGCATCTTCGACCCATGCAGCGCGAATTTCAGATGCCCCTTGCGGTAGCCCTGGCGCGGATCGCCCAGCGGTTCCCAGGTGCCTTCGTCCCAGATGATGACCTTGCCCGCGCCATACTGGCCCGCGGGGATCTCGCCTTCGAACTGGTTGTAGGCGATGGGATGGTCCTCGACCTGCACGGCCATGCGCTTGATGGAAGGGTCGTAGCAGGGGCCCTTGGGTACGGCCCAGCTCTTCATCGCGCCGTCCAGTTCCAGCCGCAGGTCGTAGTGCAGCCGCGTGGCCCAATGCTTCTGGATGACGAAGGCAGGCTGGCGCGCGTTGGCGCGGCCGCCACCCTTGGGTTCGGCGGTGACCTTGAAATCCCGTTTCTGCCGATAGGTCTTCAGGGCGGCGGGCATGGTCAGGCCGCCTTGCGAGCGCGGGTTCCTGTCTTGGCGGCCGGTTTCTTCGACGCGCGCTTGGCGGGCGTCTTCCTTGCCGCCTTCTTCGCGGCGGGCTTGCGCGCCGCCTTCGACGATGCCCCTCGCTTGCCCTTCAGGCTGCGCTGCAGCAGCTCGGTCAGGTCGATGACGTTGTCGCCCTCATAGCGCGGCGTCTCCTCCTGCGGCTCGATCACGGTCTTGGTCTTGCCGGCCTTCACCTTCTTGTCCACCAGTCCCATGATGGCGTGGCGGAATTCGTCCTTGAAGTCGTCCGGATTCCAATCGCCGGACATGTCCTCGATCAGCATGCGCGCCATTTTCTGCTCGCTGGCGCTGGCGGCCATGCCCTTGGCGCCGGCGCGGGGCAGATCCAGGTCGGACAGCGGCCTGACCTCGTCGCCCCAGCGCATCAGGTTCAGCACCAGCGCGTCGCCAGCCGGTATCAATGCGGCCAGGTGCTGCTTGGTCTGGATGACGACTTTGGCGATGCCTATCCTGCCGCTCTTGGCGAGCGTGTCGCGCAGCAGCGCGTACACCTTGTGCCCCTTGTTGATCGGCTCGATGTAGTAGGGGCGCTCCAGGTACACGAACGACACCTGCGCCGCCTCGACGAACATCTGGATCTCGATGGTCTGCGTGGTGCGGGGGTAGGCCTGCTCGATCTCGCCCTGCGAGAGGATCACGTACTCGCCCTTTTCGTACTGCACCCCCTTCACGATGTTCTCGCGGTCGATCTCCTTGCCCGTGCGCTTGTTGATCCGCTTGTAGCCCACGGGGTCCATCGACCGCTTGTCCAGCCAGTCGAAGTCCACGCCGGATTCCGTGGCGGCCGTGTGCAGGCCGACGGGGATATGAACCAGGCCGAACGAGATCGCGCCTTTCCAGAGGGTGCGTGTGGCCATCGTGTCCTCCTGATGTGATCGAGGCTTGCAAGGGGACGTCTGGTCAGCAACCCGCGTGCCTGGCGAGCCCAGGGACGGGTGTGCACCGCCGCGTCGTCCCTGGGATTGCTGCGCGAGGCGCCGCCCCGGCGCGGCGCAGGCACGTCTGGTTGCGGTCCACGGATCGACGGCGAAGCGGCGAGCAGGGCGGGCCGGGGCGCCCGGCCGGCCTCGTGGGCGATGGTCAGTAGCGATACCCCAGCGTCATCATCGCCGTGCGGC
Source organism: Bordetella ansorpii (assembly GCF_900078705.1). Taxonomy (GTDB): domain Bacteria; phylum Pseudomonadota; class Gammaproteobacteria; order Burkholderiales; family Burkholderiaceae_B; genus Bordetella; species Bordetella ansorpii_A. The sequence continues at coordinate 185,472 of NZ_FKIF01000001.1, read as the reverse complement.
CATCGCCCAGCGCGACCGCTTGCGCCAGGCCGCCCGAGTAGTAGTCCTTGTCGAACAGGTTGCGCACGGTCAGCGCGGCGCGCCAATGCGCGGCGTTGTACGCCACGCCGGCATCGAACACCGTGTAGCCGGGGATCTGGTAGCCGTACGCATGCCGCGTGCTTTCGCCGCGCAGTCCGCCCGTGAACTCCCAGCCCAGCGCCTGGCCGCGCGGACGGAAACGGGCCGTCAGGGTATAGCTGTGGCGCGGCACGTTGTTCAGCCAGTCGCCTTCGGTCGAGACGGCCTGGCCGCCGTCGTCGGTGATCACCGCCGCCGTGTAGGCATAGCCGCCCATCAGGCTCAGTCCGTCGCCCAGGTCGGTCACGATGCCGATCTCGCCGCCGCGCGTGCGCTGTTCGCCGACGGCGATGCTGAATCCATCGTTCAACGGATCGGACTGCAGCACGTTGCGCCGCCGCAGGTCGAACGCCGCCACGGTCAGCGAGGTGCTGCCGTCGCCCAGGTCGATCTTCATGCCGGCTTCCCATTGCGAGCCCTTTTCGGGATCGAAGAGGCTGCCGTTGGCATCGGTGCCGCTGTTGGGATAGAACGACGAGGCATAGCTGAGGTAAGGCCGCACGCCTGGCAGCAATTCGTACATCACCGCCGCCGAACCCGTGGTGGCCTGCGACGGGTTGTCGCCTCGGCTGCCGTTCAGGCGGTTGTCCGTGTAAGTCGCCGCGTCGTCGCGACGCAGGCCCGCCACCACGCGCCAGCGTTCGCCCAGGCGCATTTCGTCGCGCAGGTAGACGCCCACCGAGCGCACCGTCGTCGCACTCCGGGTGCGCGGCGTGGCGGGGCAGCGGATGGGCGAACCATAGACCGGCGCATAGACGTCCAGCGAGGCCAGCGTGCAGTTGTACTGCAGGGCGTTCTCGCGGGTGCGCAGGTAGTCCGTGCCCACGGTGATCGTGTGCTCGCCCAACGCGGTGTCGAAGCGGCGTTGCGCATGGGTGTCCACGGTGAACGTGTCGCCGTTCCAGTACTGGTCCTGGGCGCTGCGGCGCAGCGTACGGTTGTCCGCGCCCAGCACTCCGTTGGTCGCAAGCTGGCCGGTCATCGAGAACTCCTGCCAGCGCAGGTTCTGGTTCACGGTCCAGCCGTTGTCGAACCGGTGGGTCAGGGCGTAGCCCACGCGGGTCTGGAAGGCGCGGTACGGATCCTGTCCCGGTTCGCCGGTGAAGCGGTTGCGCGGAATGTCGCCCAGCGGGTTGGGCAGGACCGAGCCGGCCAGCGGCAACCCCTGCTGGCGGATGTAGCGGCGTTCCTGATAGCTGGTCAGGATGGTGAAATCGGTGCGTGCCCCCAGGTCCAGCGACAGCGACGGGGCGATCCAGCGGTTCTTGAACCACACGTAGTCGGTGGCGTCATGCGAATTCATGGTCAGGGCATTGAGCCGGAATGCCGCGCGGCCGTTGTCCGACAGCGGCGTGCCCATGTCCACCGTGCCCTGGTAGAGGCTGTGGCTGCCGACGGTGACGTCCGCGTTGGCGAAGGCATCGGCCCGCGGGCGCTTGCTGACCATGTTGACCAGCCCCCCCGGCAGCACCAGGCCATACAGCATGGACGCCGGCCCTTTCAGCACTTCGACCTGTTCCAGGCCGAACAGCTGTTCGGCGACGCGATTGGAGGCCGCGGTGCGCAGGCCGTCCAGGTAGAGCGAATCCGAGGCCACCTGCCCACGGATGATCAGATCGTCCCAGCCACGCCGGCCGAACTGGTTGCTGACCACGCCGGGCACATTGTGCAAGGCATCGGCCAGCGTCTGCGCCTGCTGGCTGTCCAGCACGGCGCGCGGCACCACGGTGATGGACTGCGGTGTTTCCGACAACGGCGCCGAGGATTTGCCGACCCGGGGCGGCAGCACGGGATTGAAGGTGCCCGTTTCACCGTCCGCCGTCACCTGGACGGACGGCAGCTCGGCGACGGGGGCGGCGGATTGCGCCAGGGCGAGCGCGGCAGGAAACAGTGAGAGGCCGGCGAGGGCGCCACGCAGCAGAGGAGATGGCATGGGAGAAGGCGACAGCTTGTCGAAGATGAGGGGCCGCCGGGCGGCTCGCAAGCCGGCGGCGGAAAACCAGGAATTGTATTGATAACAATTATCGTTTGTGTTGTTGTGTTGTTGCTTCGCAACAATGCAATTCTCCGCTGGCGTTCTTCCCGTCGCTCAGGCACGGGTATTGCTGGAAAGAACCCTCCCAACCCGGAGGACTTTCCATGAAGAATGACCATTCCAGCCAGGCTGATTCCCCACACCGTCCGACGCCCGCCAGCGGGGCTCACCAGAAGGACCAGGACGAGCGCATACGCAGCCGTAGCGCGGATCCTGGCCAGAGCAGCTATGGCGGATTCAAGGGAGAGGACACGCGCCGCCAGGCCCAGGACCTGGGCGAGTCCGGCAAGGGCGAGCACTGATTCATTGCGAGCGCCCTACAGGGAAAATACTGTTCTGTCCCTGTAGCGGCACTGCGACATTCGTGCATTCATGACAGCCATTGCGCGGTATGCTCGACGTCAGAGAGGACGTCCGAGTGAACCAGAACAATTTGATTTACAAGGGGTATCGATTGACGGCCAAGGTCGTCAGAGGTCCCCTTGCGACGCTGGCCGAAGCGCCCAGCGGTCCGGTGTTCAGGGCCACGGTACTGGTCGTTCCGGCCAGCGCAGTGCAGGACCCGGGCGATGAATATCCGGTGCCTTGTTTCGACAACGGCGGTTTCGTCTACAGCCCGCGCGAGGCGGTGCATGCGGCCGTATGTCACGGCCAGCACATCGTCGACGGGATGATGGGCGTGCAGTCCTAGCCAGTTGCCCCGCCTACAGGCGCTGCGCGCCGAAGGTGTCGCACTGGCTCAGGTCCCCGCTGTCGTAGCCCCGTTTGAACCAGCGCACCCGCTGCGCGGAACTGCCGTGGGTAAATGCGTCGGGCACCACATATCCCTGGCTGCGGCGCTGCAGCGTGTCGTCGCCGATGGCGCTGGCGGCATTCAGGCCCTCCTGGATATCGCCGTCCTCCAGGATGTGCCGGGCCTGGTCCGCGCGCCGCGCCCACAATCCCGCATAGCAGTCCGCCTGCAGTTCCATGCGGATCGACAACGCGTTGGCCTGCGCGGGATTGCGTTGGCGCAACTGGGCCACGCGGTCGGCGGTGCCCAGCAGGTGCTGCACATGGTGGCCGACCTCATGGGCGATGACGTAGGCCTGCGCGAAGTCGCCCGGCGCGCCGAGCTTGCGCGACATCTCATTGAAGAAGCCCGTGTCCAGGTAGACCTTGCTGTCGGCCGGGCAGTAGAACGGTCCCATCGCCGACTGGCCGGTGCCGCAGGCGGTCGGGGTGGCGCCGCGGAACAGCACCAGGGTGGGCGGGCGGTATTGCCGGCCGAGCTGTTGCTGGAATATCGTGCTCCAGGTGTCTTCGGTTTCGCCCAGCACACGGGCGACGAACCGGGTCTGTGGATCCGTGGCCGCCGGCTGGCGCGTCTGCTGCACGGCGGGCCCCTCGGCCATCTGCAGCACGACGGACGGATCGACGCCGAAATACGCCGCGACCAGCGCCAGGACGATGGTCCCGATGCCGATGCTGCCGCGGCCCAGCCGGGGCCCCCCGCCGCCTCGGCGGTCTTCGATGTTGCTGCTTTCCCGTGAATCGTCCATGCGCATGATGTGTCTCCGGCCGTACGCCGCCCCTGGGCGGTGTTAGGATAATCGCATGGCTCTGCTTCTTTCCATCCATCCAGAAAACCCGCAGCCGCGGCTGATCAAGCAGGCGGTGCAATGGCTGCGTGACGGCGGCCTGCTGGCCGTGCCCACCGATTCCAGTTATGCGGTGGTCGCGCGGCTTGACGACAAGGCCGCCGCCGACGCGCTGCGCAGGCTGCGCGGGCTGGACGAACGTCATCACCTGACGCTGCTGTGCGGCGACCTGGCCGAGATCGGGCAGGTCGCGCGCGTCGACAACCAGCAGTACCGCCTGCTGAAGGCCGCCACGCCGGGACCCTGGACGTTCATCCTCGAAGCCACGCGCGAGGTGCCGCGCCGGGTGTCGCATCCGTCTCGCAAGACCATCGGCATCCGCGTGCCCGACCACAAGGTGGTGCATGCGCTGCTGGCCGAGGCCGGCGAGCCGCTGCTGTCGACCACGCTCATCCCCCGCGGCGAGGAAGATGCCCTGAACGACCCCGAGGACATCGCCTCGCGCTACGCCCACGAGCTGGCGGCGGTGGTCGACGCGGGCGCCTGCGCCCAGGCGCCCACCACGGTGATCGACCTGACGGGCGATACGCCGGAAGTCGTGCGCGTGGGCCGGGGCGATCCCGCGGCGCTGGGGCTGGCCGCTTGAGGCGCCGCGCCGTCTCCGCCTTCCCGTCCGTTTCCCGAATCGTTGCCAGGGCCGCGCCGTCATGGGCATGCCTTGGCCGCGCACTACAATCGCCCTCGCTATGAACGACATCATCCAGACCATCGCGGTCTATGCCATCCCGGTGATCTTCGCCATCACCCTGCATGAGGCCGCCCACGGCTACGTGGCGCGCATGTTCGGCGATCCGACGGCCTATCAGGCCGGGCGCGTCAGCCTGAATCCGGCCCGCCACATCGATCCCATCGGCACGCTGCTGGTGCCGGCGCTCATCCTGCTGACTTCCAAGGTGCTGGGCGGCGCGGGCCTGCTGTTCGGCTGGGCCAAGCCCGTGCCCGTCGATTTCGGGCGGCTGCGCCGTCCCAAGAAAGACATGCTGTGGGTGGCGCTGGCCGGACCGGCCGCCAACATGGTGATGGCGCTGCTCTGGACCTTCGCCCTGCGTGCCTACCTCGAAAACGGCACGCAGGAGGGCTTCTGGTTCGAGATGGCCATGGCCGGGGTGAACGTCAACCTGGCGCTGATGGCGCTCAATCTGCTGCCCGTGCCGCCGCTGGACGGGGGCCGGATCGTCTACAGCCTGCTGCCCAACCGCGCCGCCTATCAGTACGGCCGCATCGAGCCCTACGGCCTGGTGATCGTGCTGGTGCTGCTGGCCACCGGCACCCTGTGGGTGGTGCTGGGGCCGATCCTGGCCCTGGGCCGGCAGGTCGTCACCTGGTTCCTCTAGCGCCGGTTTTCATAGGGAGCGGGCGGATATCCGCCCCGGACAATATCCGGTAAACTCTTCGGTTTAATCGGTTCAGCCTGGGTGCCGTGTGCGCCCGGGTGGTTCGGCCAGGCGGCGGGAATGGGTACGGCATCGCCGTATCGCATGGGCGCCAGCCAGGCTGGTCACAGTCAAGCCGGGGACGACGTATCCCTGGTGATTACGCCGGGGACAGGACGTTCCCGGATGCGGAGTTACCCCGAATGGTCTCTACTGCTCGCGCTGCGGATCCCGTCTTCCAAGGCAGCATGGTCGCATTGGTCACGCCCATGCGTCCCGATGGCAGTCTCGATGTCGACGCCTATCGCGCGCTGATCGACTGGCATGTCGCCGAAGGCACCGACGCGCTCGTCGTGGTCGGCACCACCGGCGAGTCGCCCACCGTGTCCATGGACGAACACGCCGAGCTCATCCGCATCGCGGTCGAGCATGCGGCGGGCCGCATCCCGGTCATCGCCGGCGTCGGCGCCAATTCCACCGACGAAGCCATCCACCTGGCGCGCCATGCGCTGGCCGTGGGCGCGCACGCCGGCCTGTCCGTGGTTCCGTACTACAACAAGCCCAACCAGGAAGGCATCTACCGTCATTTCCGCGCCATCGCGGAAGCGGTCGAGCTGCCCACGGTGCTGTACAACGTGCCTGGCCGCACCGTGGCCGACATGAGCAACGATACCGTGCTGCGCCTGGCGCAGGTGCCCGGCATCATCGGCATCAAGGACGCCACCGGCGACATCGCCCGCGGCGCGCTGCTGCTGCGCGAATTGCCGGACACCTTCCAGGTCTTCAGCGGCGACGATCCCACTGCCGCCGCCCTGATCCTGCTGGGCGGACGCGGCAACATCTCGGTTACCGCCAACGTGGCGCCCAGGCTCATGTCCGAGCTCTGTGCCGCCGCTTTGGCCGGCGACGTGCCACGCACGCGTGAACTTAATGCGCGCCTGGCTCGTCTCAACAAGGCTTTGTTCGTCGAAGCCAACCCGATCCCGGTCAAATGGGCGCTCGCCCAGATGGGCCGCACCGAACTGGGCTATCGCCTGCCGCTGGTCGAACTTGGGGACGCACACCACGCTACGGTGCGCACCGCCCTTCAGGAAGTCGGCCTGCTTTAATACGTGAGGACTTGTATGAACAAACGTCATGCCGGCTTGTCGGCATTGATGGTCTTGACCCTGCTGTCGGGCTGCAGCGAGGTCAATCAGGTGCTGGGCACCGATGAAGCGATCGACTACAAGAGCACGCAGCGCGGGCAGCCCCTGAGCATTCCGCCCGACCTGACCCAGGCCGCGTCCGATCCGCGCTATCGCGCGCCGGCCGGTGCTCCGACCACGTATTCGCAATACCAGCAGCAGGGCCAGGCCCAGCAGCAGGCCGCCGCCACGCCGCAAGGCTCGAACGTGCTGCCGTCCCGCACCGACATGCGTGTCGAGCGCGACGGCAACGTGCGTTGGCTGGTGGTCGATCGTCCGCCCGAGGAAGTGTTTCCCAAGGTGGTCGACTTCTGGACGGACACCGGTTTCGCGGTCAACCAGAACAACCCGCAGGCTGGCCTGATCGAGACCAACTGGGCCGAGAACCGCGCCAAGATCCCGGAAAGCTGGCTGCGCCAGGCCCTGGGTTCGGTCATCGACATGGCGTTCGATAGCGGCGAGCGCGAGAAATTCCGCACCCGCGTCGAGCGCGTCAACGGTCACACCGAGATCTACATCAGCCACCAGCAGATGCTGGAGAAGCGCTATGGCGCGGACCAGGGCCAGGTCGAGTGGACGCACGGCAAGGAAGACCCGGGCCTGAATGCCGCCATGCTGGCGCGCCTGATGGTCTACCTGGGTACCGACACCGATCGCGCCCGCCAACTGCTGCAACAGGCCGAAGCCCGTCCGCAGCAGGCCGTGGTGCAGCAGGAAGTGCGCGCACAGGGCGCGCTGCTGGTGGTCGACGAGTCCTTCGAGCGGGCCTGGCGCCGCGTCGGCATCGCGCTGGATTCCGGTGGCTTCACCGTGGACGACCGCGATCGCACCGCGGGCGACTACTACGTGCGCTACCTGGATACGGACACGGGCGCCAAGCGCGAAGATCCCAATATCTTCAGCCGCATGTTCGGCGGCAAGCCGGCCACCGCGCCGCAGTACCGCATCCACCTGTCGTCCAGCGGTTCGCAGACCCAGGTCACGGTGCTGGACGCCAACGGCGCGCGCGACACCGGCACCACCGCCCAGCGCATGCTGAGCGTGCTGCGCGACAAGATGATGTAAGCATCACGCTGCGGGCCCGTTCTGGCGGGCTCGCGGCGGGCGGGGCGGTCGCCGCTGCGTTGCCTGCAAAAAAACCGGTGAGCATTTGCCATGTTCACCGGTTTTTTTTGTTCACGATGACTCCAGTACCGCTCGAACGCGGGCGAGCGCCGCAAGCCCGCCCTGGGCCAGTACGGGGAACTGACCGTCGATCAAGCGCGCACGATGGCGCAGGAGTGGCTGGCCGAGGTGCGCCGCCCGCAGTGTCAACGCGCCGATGACGGCCAGCGCTCCCTCAAGGACGACAAGCGGCAGTCGTGCGTCCCGGCTACTGCCGTCGGGCTCGCGGACTGCGCCCCGTGCTTCGGGCCGAATCACCGCCATGCGGCGCTGATCCCTGACGCCTTCGGCCTGGATCGTTGATCCGGGCCTGCGCGTGCTGCGCACTTGCCCAGGGCGGGCATGGGGCTGAGTGGGGCGTAGGCGGTCTTGCTGTTCCCTTCACCGTATCACGGCGTCCGCAGCCAAATGATCAGCCCGCGTGCCGTGTGGACACGCGGGCTGATCGCGAGATGGGCGGGGAGGATGCCCAGGCGGACCGGCGTGGGGGTCGCGGTGACTCTGATACGCGTCACCGGTCCATGCGGCCTGGCATCCGGCCTGCCGGTACGTGGCCGGCAGGCCGGGAGAGCGATTACGACGAAGGCGTCGTCGAACCGCCCGAGCCACCTGTCCCGCCGGTGCCGCCGGCCGGAGCGGGCGAGCTGGGTGCGGGCGTGGTGGGCGCCGGGGTCGACGGAGCCGGGCTGCTGGTGGACGGGGCCGGGGTGCTGCTGGCCGGGGGAGCCGCCTCTTCACTCTTCTTGCAAGCGCTCAGCGAAACGGCGGCAACCATGGCGGCAGCGAGAATCAGCGATTTGCGCATCATCATGTCGAACTCCTCTTTGATTGAGATATATGGCCCTTAGGGGAAACCATGACTCAGGCTACAGGAATCCGTCAGACGCGACCGTTTGGAAATTAAAGCGGTGGCATCCCAATCGCAACAGATCTTGCGTGTCGGTGTCTTGGATGTGGAAATGTCACCGCCCCCTCAGAGTCGCTAGCGTTCTGTGGGATGCGGACACGCGCAGGTGTCAGGATGCTACGAAAACGGCCCCGCAAGGCCGTTCGCCGTTGTTTTCGCACAGCAAGAGCCGTTCCGGCGGCCTCAGGCCGGGCGGTAGTGCAGCCAGCCGTCGTCCAGCCATTGCGTCAGCAGGTCGCGGGATTCTCCGTCCAGCTTGCGGCATGCCGGGTCGGCGCAGCGCAGTTCGCGCGCATCGGCCAGGGCGCGCAAGGCGGCGGACGGGGCGACGGGCGCGGTCTCGCCGTTGATGAAGAGCTGCTTGCCGCGATACAGCATGCGAGTGCGGCGGTCGAGCACCAGGCGGCCGGCGTCGGGCCAGTCCTGCGCCAGGTCGGGCGCGTCCTCGCCGGGACCGTCGAACACGCTGAGGCTGTTGGGCTCCGTCAGCCAGCAGCCGAGGAAGCGCGCCGCCAGGGCCTCGTCGAAGCGCAGCTTGTTCAGCGTGTCCAGCGTGGCGTCGAGCAGGGCGTCGGGCAAGGCGGCCGGCGTCGCCGTGGCCGGCTGGCCGGGATCGCGGTACAGGCCGGCGGGGGCCGGGCCGGGCAGCGGCGGCTCGCCGTACGGACCGCTGGGCTGGCCCAGCCGCGCCATGGCCTGGTCGCCGGCGGCCTCGAGCAGGCCGCGCACCAGGGTGGCCAGGGTGGGTGCCCGGAAACCGATCGAGATGGTCATGCAGTCGTCGTCCAGCGCCACGCCGTCGTGCGCGGCCTGGGGCGGCAGGTAGAGCATGTCGCCGGGTTCGAGGATGTGTTCTTCCTCGGGCTCGAAGTGGCTGAGGATCTTCAGCGGCAGGCCGGGTTCGAGCGACAGGTCGCGCTGGCGGCCATAGCGCCAGCGGCGCCGGCCGCAGGCCTGCAGCAGGAACACGTCATAGCTGTCGAAATGCGGGCCCACGCCGCCGCCGGTGGAGGCGATGCTGATCATGATGTCGTCCAGCCGGGCGTCGGGCACGAAACGGAAGCGCCGCAGCAGGTCGCTGGCGGCGTCGTCGTGCAGGTCCACGCTTTGCACCAGCAGCGTCCAGTCGGGCTCGGCGGGCTTGGGCAGGCGCGCGAAGGGGCCGTTCTCCATCTGCCATTGGCCTGCTTCGCGCCAGATCAGGCGGGACTCGACATCGTCGCGGCGCGCCATGCGCCTGAGTGCGGCGGCGGGCACCGGCGGCTTGAAGCCGGGGATGGCCTGGCGGATCAAGAGCGGCTTGCGCTGCCAGTAGCGGCGCATGAAGGCCTCGGGCGTCAGGCCGCCCAGCAGCGTGTCGGGTTGGCCGGGCGCAGGCGGCATGCGGGAAGCGTCGGACTGCGCAGCAGCGGTTCGGGAGGGTCGTTTCATGCCAGATGGGCCTTCAGGCGGTACAGGGCGTCCAGCGCTTCGCGCGGAGTCAGGGTGTCGGGGTCGATGCCGGCCAGTTCGTCGCGCAGGGCGTCCAGCGCGAAGGCGGCGTCCTGGCGGTCGGTCTGGGCCTGCGCCTGCGCGTCGGCATCGATGGCGGCGGCGAACAGGCCCAACTGCGGCGTGGGCGCGCCCTGGGCTTCCAGGCGCTCGAGTTCGCGCGAGGCCTGGCGGATGACCGCGGGCGGCACGCCGGCGCGTTGCGCGACCTGGATGCCGTAGCTGCGGCTGGCGGGGCCTTCGCGCACTTCGTGCAGGAACACGATGCCGCCGGCCGACTCGGCGGCGGCCAGGTGCACGTTGGCGGCGGTGGCTTGCTCGGACGGCAGGCGCGTCAGCTCGAAATAATGGGTGGCGAACAAGGTAAGCGCGCGGTTGTGCGACAGCAGCCGGCAGGCGATCGCCCAGGCCAGCGCCAGCCCGTCGTAGGTCGAGGTGCCGCGGCCGATCTCGTCCATCAGCACCAGGCTGTGCGGCGTGCTGGCCGACAGGATGGCGGCGGCCTCGGTCATCTCCATCATGAAGGTGGAGCGCCCGCCGGCCAGGTCGTCGGCCGCGCCGATGCGGGTGAAGATGCGGTCGATGGCGCCGATGCGGGCGCGGGCGGCGGGCACGAAGCTGCCGGTGCGCGCCAGCAGCACGATCAGCGCGGTCTGCCGCATGTAGGTCGATTTGCCGCCCATGTTCGGGCCGGTGATCAGCAGCATGCGGCGCGTGGCGTCCAGGCGGCAGCCGTTGGGCGTGAAGCGCTCGATGGCGCGTTCGACCACGGGATGGCGGCCGGCCTCGATCTCGATCTCGGCATCGCCGGTCAGCTCGGGCGCGACCCAGGCGTGGCGGCGCGCGTGTTCGGCCAGCGCGGCCAGGGTGTCGAGCTCGGCCAGCGCCACCGCGCACCAGGACAGCGGCATCACGTGGCGGGCCAGCGCGTCCAGCAATTGCTCGTAGAGCCATTTCTCGCGCGCCAGCGAACGGTCCTGCGCCGACAGCACGCGGTCTTCCCAGGTCTTCAGCTCGGGCGTGATGTAGCGCTCGGCGTTCTTCAGCGTCTGGCGGCGGCGGTAGTCGTCGGGCACCTTGTCGGCCTGGCCGCGCGTGACTTCGATGTAGAAGCCGTGCACGCGGTTGAACTCGACGCGCAGGTTGTGGATGCCCGTGCGCTCGCGCTCGCGGGCCTCGATCTGCATCAGGAAGTCGCCGCCATCGGAGGCCAGTCCGCGCAGTTCGTCGAGTTCGGCGTCATACCCTTGGGCGATGACGCCGCCGTCGCGGATCTGCACCGACGGTTCGGCGGCGATGGCGCGTTGCAGCAGCGCGGCCAGTTCGGGATCGGGGCTGAGGTGGCCGGCCAGTTCCTGCAGGCGCGGCGTGGCGGGTTGCAGTTGCCCGAGCAGCGCGTGCAATTGCGGCAGCGCCGCCAGTGCATCGCGCAGGCTGGCCAGTTCGCGCGGACGCACCGAGCGCAGCGCCACGCGCGAGGAGATGCGCTCCATGTCGGGGAACGGATTCAGCGCCTGGCGCAGGGAGTCGAGCAGTTCGTCGGCGCCGAACGCCTGTTCGGGATGCAGGCGGGCTTCCAGCAGCGCGGTGATGGCCTGCTGGCGGGCTTGCGCCGGCGCGTTCTCGCGCAGTGGATGATGCAGCCAGCGGCGCAGCAGGCGGCTGCCCATGGGCGTGCGGCAACCGTCGAGCAGCGAGAACAGCGTGGGCGAGTCTTCGCCGGCCAGCGTCTGCGTCAGTTCCAGGTTGCGGCGGGTGACCGGGTCCAGCACCACGTATTGGCCGGGACGCTCGGCCGTGATCAGTTGCACGTGCGACAGGGCCTGCGACTGCGTGCGCGCCGCGTAGCGCAGCAGCGCACCGGCCGCGCAGATCGCCGCGGGCATGTCCTCGATGTCGAAGCCGCCCAGCGTATCGGTCTTGAAATGGGCCAGCAGGTGGGCGCGCGCACCGTCGCGTTCGAAATGCCAGTCGGGCACGCGCGACAGGGCGCCGTCGAAGCCGGTGATCGGATCGGCGCCGTCGGCGCAGATCAGTTCGGCCGGCGCGATGCGGGCCAGTTCGGATTCGAGCTGCGCGGGTGCGCATTCGGTGACGCGGCATTCGCCGCTGGCCAGGTTCAGCCAGGCCAGGCCGACGCGGGGATCGCGCGCCTTGCCGCTGGCCCATACGGCGGCCAGCGCGCGGTCGGCCTTGGCCGGCAGGAGGGCGTCGTCGGTCAGCGTGCCGGGCGTGACGATGCGCACGATGCGGCGTTCGACCGGCCCCTTGGAAGCGGCCGGATCGCCGATCTGTTCGCAGATCGCAACGGATTCACCCAGGGCCACCAGTTTCGCCAGGTAGGACTCCATGGCGTGCACGGGCACGCCGGCCATGGGGATGGGCGAGCCGTTCGACGCGCCGCGCTTGGTCAGCGTGACGTTGAGCAGGCGCGCGGCGCGTTCGGCGTCTTCGTAGAACATCTCGTAGAAATCGCCCATGCGGTAGAACAGCAGCAAGGGACCTGCCTCGGCTTTCAAGGCAAGGTATTGCTGCATCATGGGAGTATGTCCAGACACGTCTGTTTTTTTCATCAAAATCAATGGCTTATGTGTTTCTATGGCTTCGTGGTGCGGTGTGGGTATGGATGCGGGCCACGTGGCGCATGCCGCCGCCCTGCGCGGTGGAGGCTTCACGCGCCGGCGGTCGAGGCGCAGCGGCACGTTCCGTCCGAGCCCGCATGGGCCGTTGCCCGCGCCATTTGACCTGCCTCACGTGGAATCGTCATGGTGGCGGTCGAGCGTCCATTGATTGGTCTTGAGCATGAACAGCTCGAACAACCCTGGCGGCATGGCCCGGTCTCCCGCCTCCCATTGCTGCCAGCCGCGCAGCGACGACCGGACGACATTGGCGGCTTCCGCTTGCGTGAGCCCCACCACAAGGCGGGCAGTACGGATGGCATCCGGTTTCGGGGCGTGGGGTTTCGCGGCGGTCATGGTGCCGGTCGCAAGGTGCGTGGCAAGGAAGCGGTCAGGGGCGGGACGTAGCGGGCGATGTTACGCTCATTGCGCGTATTCGTCCATGTCCGCTTGCGCGCCTTCTCTTTCAAGCCGGGGGCGCTGGAAGGCGCTCGTCGAGGGGGCATCGACCCTCTCATGGCGAAGGAGGCGCGCCGCGCTGGCCGCACGCCGCCCAGTGGCGGCCGGTAAAGGCCTGGGCCTGCACGCCACGAGTGCGTGGGACGCACGGATATCTTCGTGCTTCTCATCGGACGGACATGGGTTTAGGATTGCGCTGGACGAAACCGGACTGACACACGCGATGGAGCATCCCGACCTGAACCTGCTGCTCGCGCTCGACATCCTGCTGGAAGAGGGCAGCGTGGTCGGCGCGGCCAGGCGGATGAACCTGAGCCCTCCGGCCATGAGCCGCACGCTGGGCCGCATCCGCGAGACACTGGGGGATCCGGTGTTCGTGCAGGCGGGGCGCAAGCTGGTGCCGACGCCGCGGGCGCTGGCGCTGCGCGAGCAGGTGCGCGCAGCGCTTGAGCAGGCAACCCAGGTGCTGGCGCCCACCCCTGAGGTCGATCTCAAGGCACTGGAACGGCGCTTCAACGTGCGGGCCAACGACGTGTTCGTCGGCTTGCACGCGGGCCGCCTGCTCGAGGCGCTGGCGGCCGAGATGCCGCGCGCCGTACTGCGGTTCTCGCCCGAGGAGGACGACGTGGACGATGAGGCGCTGCGCAGCGGGCGGATCGACCTGTTCATCAGCGCGTCACGCAAGCTGGGCCCGGAAATCCGCGTGCAGCCTTTGTTCTCCACCGCCTTCGTCGGCATCGCCCGCCAGGGCCATCCGATCTTCGAGGATGACATCACGGCCGAGCGGCTGACGCGCTGGGGCCACATCGGCGTGTCGCGGCGCGGCAAGTCCTCCGGCCCGATCGATGCCGCCCTGCAGGCGCTGGACCTGCGCCGGCATGTCGCCCTGGTCGTCTCCACGCCGTTCACCGCCTTCTTCGCGTTGCAGGATTCCGATCTGCTGCTGCCGCTGCCGGAGCATCTGGTGGACAGTGCGCTGGCGGCAGGCCTGCGCATTCGCGCGTTCGATCTGCCCATCCCGCTGGAGACGGTGGTGTTCACCCAGGCGTGGCATCCGCGTTTTCAGAACGACCCCGCGCACCAGTGGCTGCGCCGCACGATTCGTGATCTCTGCGATGACGGTGAAGCCCTGGATTCCAGGCGCGGCAAGGCCAGGGCATAGGATGCGACCGCGCGCTCGATCAGTGCGTCGTGCGCAACTGTGGATTCAGATAAAGTCACTTTTCTGAACGATGGCTCCCCCCTAAAGTGATGCCAATGATCACTGCAGGAAAGGGTTATCGTGCGTCCCGCGACAGTTTCGCCGGTGCCTGCGGGCACTCCCGTTTCGGCCCGTGGCCGGCTGATCGCCGCGCTGGCCCGCGGGCTGGCACGGCTGGATCCCGCCACGCCGCGCGTGGCCTATGTCCTGCGCTCGGTTCTGGCGGCGCTGCTGGCGCTGACGGTCGCCTATTCGCTTGAGCTGGAGATGCCGTACTCCGCGGCGACGACGGTTCTGCTCGTGCTCAACCCCTTGCAGGGGGCCGTCATCGGCAAGGGCAGCTGGCGGTTGCTGGGTACGCTGGCGGGCATGGTCGCGGCCCTCGCGCTGATGGCGGCATTCGCGCAGATGCCGTGGCTGTTCGTGCTGGCCGATGGTTTTTGGCTCGGAATCTGCGTGGCGGCCATGAGTCTGCTGCGTCACTTCCGGGCCTACGGCGCGGCGGTGGCGGGCTATACGATTGGCTTGGCCACGCTGGGAGCCATGCAGCATCCCGAGCACACGTTCGAGCAGGCCGTGGGCAGGACGGCCACCGTGGCCATCGGCGTCATCTGCCTGGGATTGGTGTCCGCGCTGTTCAGCCGGCGCAGTGCGCGGGGCAAGCTCGAAGCACTCGTTGGACGGCTGGCCGCCGGGACGGCAAACGCCATCGCGTCACGGCACGAGACATCGAACGAAAGCGGCGGCGCCGGCACGTCTGCACGGATTGCGCCGGAACAGCGCAGGCTCATGGCCGAAATCTATGGCGTCGACGATCTGCTGGCGCTGGGCAAAGCCGAATCGGCCGACCTGGCGCAACGCGCCGTCGCCGTGCGCCATGCGATGGCATCGCTGTTCGCCGCGCTGGCCGGCGGCGCGCCGCCGTTGCCGGCGCACGGCGCCAGTGCGCGGGCATTGCGCACCTTGCAGCCGGCGCTGGAAAACGCATGGCGTGATGCGGCGCAGGCACTGGCGGGCGGCGCGCCAGGAGTCGAACCGGCGATAGCGCAATTGCGCCAGGCCCGCGCGCGGCTGACTGCGGCCCTTGCCGAGCCGGCCCTGGACGACCCCGCGCAAGAGGCCGCATTGCAGATCGCCGGCGACCGGCTGATCGAGCAGATCGACGACTATCTGGCCGCCCTGGCTGGCATCGCCGCGCTGCATCGCCCGAGCCCTCGCGGCGCGGCGCATCCCGTGCGCTTTCACCGGGATACGGCGGCGGCGCTGCGCAACGGCTTGCGCGCGATGCTGGTGCTGGTCTCGGCAGGCGCGCTCTGGATCGCAACGGGCTGGCCCGCCGGGGACGTCATGGTGCTGATCATCGCCCCTTATTGCGCGCTGCTGTCTCCCTCGCCCGATCCCGCCGCGGGTGCGTTTCAGTTCTTGAAGGGAACCCTGTACGCCATCCCCGCGGCGTTCCTGTGCGCATTCGGCGTGCTGCCGCACATAGAGGGGATGGCGCTGCTGTCGGCCGTGCTGGCCCTGTTCTGGCTGCCCGGCATCTATGCCACGAGCGTTCCCGCGCACACCCTGGCGGGGCTCGCCTATCTCGTTGGATTCAATACGCTGGTCGCCGCGGACAATCCGATGCATTACGACCTTGCACGGTTCATGAACTGGTCGCTGGCCTGGTTCGCCGGCACCGCGCTGACGCTGCTGGGATTCAGGATCGTCCTGCCGCGCGATCCGGTTCGCGACATCGAGCGGCTGCGCCGCCGCATCCGTGACGAGGCCCTGGCTGTCCTGCGCGGGGGCGCGGCCGACCGCCGCCTGTGGCAACTGCGCCAGCAACATCGCATGGCACAGCTCGGCGCCATGCTCAAAGCCCAGCCCGCCACGATGGACCATGCGATTGGCGACGCGCTGGCAAGCTTGCATCTGGGCCGCGAGCTGCTGCGGCTGCGCCAATGGCTCAGGCAAGCACCGCCCGCATCGGCCATGCGCCCGTTGGTGACCACGGCGCTGGACCGGATGGCCCGCCGCGCGGACGCTCCCCTCAAGGCCGCCGGCCACGCACGCCGCGCCGCGCTCGGCCTGCGGCGAATCGTCACGGACGGCGCCCCGGGGGGCGACCGGCACCGCCTGGCCGCCACGCTGATCGACATTGCCGCGCTGCTGGAAGGCCACGCCGGCTATTTCTCCCCGCTAACCCAGGGTCCTGCCCATGCTCAGTGAAGTCGCCGTGGCCGGCATCTATCTGCCGCCATTCCTTGTCTATGCCTGCATCGCCCTACCGCTTTTCCTCGGACTGCGTTTCCTGCTCGCGCGCGGCGGCGTGCTGCGCTGGGTCTGGCATCCCGCACTGTTCGAGTTTGCCCTTTCACTTTGCCTGGTTTCGCTTCTGATTCTGTATGTCTAGTGCCTCCTCCCTCTTGAAGCCCGCCGCGAAGGCGGCCCTGACACTGTTGGCCGTCGCCGCGGCGGGGATGCTCGTCACCGCGCTCTGGCGGGCATACGTGCTCGCCCCCTGGACCCGCGACGGCCGCGTGAGCGCGCAGATCGTGGGCATTGCCCCCGAGATAAACGGCACCGTGATCGAGGTGCCGCTGATGGATGACCAGTACGTCAAACGCGGCGACGTGCTCTATCGCATCGACCCCGAGCGTTTCGAACTCGCCGTGGCCCAGGCCGAGGCGCAACTGGCGGCGGCCACGGCCGCGCTGAGCCAGAAGCGGGACGATGCGCGGCGCCGCCAGGGCATGGATGGCCTGGTGCCACGCGAGGACATCCATCACGCCGCTCAGGCCGTCGCCATTGCCGAAGCCGAGCAGCGCCGCGCGCGGGTGGCGCTGGACGTGGCGCGCCTGGACCTGGAGCGCACGACCTTGCGGGCTCCCGTGGATGGATACGTGACGCACCTGCGGTTGCGCCGAGGCGACTACGCGGTAGCCGGGCATCCGAATATTGCCTTGCTCGACGCGCACAGCTTCTGGATCACGGGCTACTTCGAGGAAACCAAGCTGCACGGCATCCATCCAGGCGCGCCCGCACAGATCCGCCTGATGGGATTCGACGACCTGATACACGGGCATGTCGCCAGTATCGGACGCGGCATCACGAACGCCAACGAAATGGCCGATGCCCAAGGCCTGCCCAGCGTCGAGCCGAGTTTCAGCTGGATACGCCTGGCCCAGCGTATTCCGGTCCGGGTCGAAATCGACCAAGTGCCCGCGAGCATCGTCCTTGCCGCCGGGATGACGTGCAGCATCGGGGTCGGCCAGCCGGGACAGGAGCGCGTGCCCGAAGGGCGTCTGGCCATGCTGCTGCACCGTTGGTTGTAGGCCGTCGTCATGAAATTCCCATTCTTGCCACGCTTGCGCCGCGCAGCCGTTTGCCGCGCCCGCTTGGCCGCGCTGGCCACCGCGCTCCTGACGACCCTGCCGGGCTGCACGGCGGTCGGCCCGGACTATCATCCGCCCCAGGTCGACCTGCCGGCGCGGTGGACCGAACCCCACGGGAGTTTTGCGGTCGCGGATCGTGAGCGCCTGCGGACATGGTGGCGGGCATTCGGCGATCCGATGCTCGATCGCCTGGTCGACCAGGCGCTGGCCAACAACCAGGATCTCGGCATCGCCCAGGCGCGGCTGCGGCAGGCGCGCGCCGAGCGCGTTCAGATCGCGTCCAGCCTTCAACCGGCCATTTCGGCCGGGGCGGCGGCGGATGCCCTGCGTTCCAGCAAGGCCCTGGACTGGCCGCCGGGGATCGGTCAATCCCGCACCTGGCGCGCGGGCTTCGACGCGAGCTGGGAGTTGGACGTGTTCGGTGGCACCCGGCGGGCCGTGGAAGCGGCCGACGCGGGTATCGACGCCTTGTCGGATGACCTCCATGCCCTGCAGGTCAGTCTGCTGGCCGAGCTCGCGGCCGACTACGCCGAGCTGCGCACGGCGCAGGCGCGCCTGGCCATCGCCCGCGACAACATCGGCAACCTGCGCGAAGGCGAACGCCTGGCCGAGCGGGCATTGCGGGGCGGCCTGGGCACGCCAGCCGAAGTCGCCCAAGCGCGCGCCGAGCGTGAAGCCGCGCAGGCGCAGCCGCCCGTGCTGGAGGCCGCGGTCGCGCGCCTGAGCCACGCCATCGGCGTGCTGGCCGGCGGATTTCCCGGCGATTGGCGCGCCGCGCTGGCCGAGTCCGCGCCTGTGCTGCCCGTGGCGCCGGCCTTGCCGTTGGCATTGCCGTCAGAGGTGATCCGCCAGCGTCCCGACCTGCAGGCCGACGAACGGCGCCTGGCCGCGGCCACGGCGCGGATCGGCGTGGCGCAGGCCGCGCGGCTGCCTCGCTTCAGCATTCCGTTGAGTCTCGGCACCACCGCCAGCCTGCTGCACGACCTGTTCTCGGGCGCGAGCCTGGCGTGGTCGGCGGGCGTGCAGGCTGGCCAGTCGCTCTACGACGGCGGCCGGGCGCGAGCTGGCGTCGCCGTGGAACAGGCCGGCGCGGCCGCGGCGCGGCTGGCCTACGAACGTGACATGCGGCTGGCGCTACGCGATGTGGAAGACGCCTTGACCACACTGAACAGCGAACGCCAGCGGCAAGCATCGCTGATGGCCGCGGTCGCCGACAGCCAGCAGGCGCTGGATCGCGCGACGCGGCTCTACCGCGGTGGCCTGAGCGCCTACCTGCCGGTGCTCATCGCCCAGCGGTCGGCCAATCAGGCCCGCGACGCGCTGGCACTGAGCCGGGCAGGCGAAGTGCGCGGCGCCATCGCACTGTACAAGGCGCTGGGCGCGGGCTGGCAGGACACGCCGATGGCCCGCTCCGCCGGCGCTTCCGATCCATCCGGCCAGCCTGCCGTGGCGCAAACGCCCGCCGCCCCGTGACCACCCTCCCTTTGTCCCAAGGAGTCCCTCGACATGAGCCTCGATCCCGCTATCTTCACCGTTCACGACATCCGCGAGTTTCCATTCGTGGTTTTCAACCAGGCCGCGGCAACGCCGGGGTATGCGCTTCAGTGGGAAACCGAAATGGAGGCCCTCTTGCGGCATGGCCAGCCGTTCGTCGTGGTGTACGACCAGCTCGGCACCGATGAGACCCACGAAGATCGCAAGCATCGTGGCCTCTGGCTCAAGCACAACAAGGAACCGCTGGGCCACGTCTGCAAGGCGCTCATCAGCATCGAGCCGGACGATGTTCGGCGGGCCGAAATCCTGGCCATGTCCGGGGTCACCGTCAAGGCCTTCGGCATTGCGCACGAGGTCGTCGCCACGGGCGGCGAGGCGCTGGCGCTGGCGCGCCGATTGACGGCCGTCCAAGGCTGAGAAGCCGTCTGCGCGCGGCAGGCCAGGCAAGCCGTTGCGGCCGGATGGCAAGCCGCGCCGCACGGGCCACGCCGCTTGCGTGCGTATCAATGCCGGGACTTGCTCTGGATCGGCGGATAACCATACTTGCGTGAAAACGCGCGCGAAAAGGCGGCTGGGCTGCCGAAGCCGACCATCGCGGCCACCGTTTTGACGCTGCGCCCGGACAGTAGCTTGGCCCGACCCAGCGCCAGCCGCCATCCGTTCAGGTAGGCGCCGGGCGACCGGCCGACGGTCTGCTTGAAGGCTGCGATGAACTGTCCGCGCGACATGTCCGCCAGGGCCATCAGATCCGCGATCCGCCAGTTGCGCGCGGGATCGTCATGCATCGCAATGAGGCTGACATGCAGCTTGGGATGGGCAAGCCCCGCCAGCAACCCGGCATCGACCGTGCCCACCGCGATCGCCTTGCGGATGGCCAACACCACGATGACCTCGCACAACCGCGCCCGGATCGAACCCGCGCCGCAGCGGGCCACTTTCACTTCCGCCACGATCAGCTTCGACAATGCCAGCAGCGGCAAGTCGTCAGCCAGCGAGAAGCACAGTTCATCAGGCAAGGCGCCGACGAGCGGATTGGCATTGCCCCCGAAATCCACTTTCGTGGCCGCGCAGAGGACCGCGCCTTGCGGCAGCGTGGCAGCGGATCGGGCCCGATAGAGCAAGTGGGTCGGTTCACCCTCACCCTTGAGATCGACGATGAGGAGATTGGCCTCCTGCACGCTGTCGCAATGCGTCGCGCACAGGGAAAAGGCATTCAGGAAGGCCACGAGCCGATCATGCTTTGGTTCAATTATCGAACTTTCGATCATGAATATTCTCAATGTGTTGATCGTAAGTCTTTTATCATGATGGGCAGTGGCGCACCAGCCGCCCCAAGATGCAAACACACCATGCAAGAGGCCGTATGACGCAGAGTTCCGCCCGCAAATTCGATGCTGCCCGCGCAGGGGAATATGCGTCCCAGAGCCGGATCGCGCTCGCGGGCTATGACGCTTGCCATGAACTCTCCGCCTGCATGCTGTCGGCTGCCCTGGGCGAAGGAAAGCCCGCGCGGGTCCTGGTGGTCGGCGCCGGGGGAACCGCGGGTGAAATCATCACCGCCGCGCGGCTGGAGCCGGCCTGGTCTTTCGTCGCCGTCGATCCATCGCCTCCCATGCTGGACCTGGCACGCGCACACCTGGACGCAGCGGGTATCCCGGATCGGGTGCAGACCGTCCTGGGTACGGTGCGGGAGATCGATTCAAGCGCCTCATTCGACGCCGCGATCATGATCGGCGTGCTGCACCACCTGCCTGAGGATGAGGCGAAACAAGAGATCCTGGCGCAGATTGCCGCGCGTTTGCGGCCCGGCGCCCCCTTGGTCATCGCCGGAAATTACCGGCCCTACGCTTCGCAACCCTTGCTGATGGCGGCCTGGGCCGCTCGGTGGCGAATGAATGGGGCGATGCCGGACGAAGTCCAATCCAAGATGAACAAGATCCTGCACGGCGCGCAGCCGCCTCAGTCGGAAGAGGCGGTGATTTCGCTGCTCGGGCAAGCCGGTTTCGTGGCGCCCCTGCGCTTCTTTGCCAGCCTGTTCTGGGGAGCGTGGCTGGCCCGGCGTGCTTCGACCGCGACGTAAACGGTCAGCGGCGCCTGATCGCGCGATGCGGCCTGCAACGGCCTTGACGCGGCCTTGTCCACCACCCCAGTAACGAGAAGGAAAGCAGTCCATGAATGGCCAGAAAATTCTCAAGCGCGGCCTGTTAGGCGCCGTTGTTTCAACCAGCCTGTCGTGGGCGGCGGTCTTGCCTGCCGACGCGGCGACGGTCGACCCCTCGATGGTCGGAACCTGGACATTGGTCGCCGCGGATGTGCTGCACCCCGATGGTTCACGGACACGCGACTACGGCGCCGCTCCCAAGGGCATGCTGATCATCGATGCGCAGGGACATTACTCGCTGCAGATTTTCAAGGCCGAACGTCCCCGGTTTGCCTCCGGCGACAAGAGCGTGGCGACACCCGCCGAGTACAAGGCGGCCGTCATGGGCTCCAGCACGCACTTCGGCACCGTCAGCATCGATCCGGCCAGCGCCACGCTGGCTTTCCATATCGAAAACGCCTCCTTTCCCAATTGGGAAGGACAGCAGCAGAAGCGGAACTACGAGCTCAAGAATGGCGAGCTGAGCTATCGCGTCGTTCCGCGGCCCAATGGGGATGTACCGATCTCTGTCTGGCGGAAAGTCGACTGAACAGTTCCCCGCCTGATGGAAGGCGGGGGCGGCCTGTCGCCCGGCCGGGCCGCTCGACAGGTCCAGGCTGACGTGACCGCGGCGCTGCGCCCGTCACGGCGGGCGGCTTCCACCTGGCGTGATCGCCCCTGGCGTCCGGGCAAGCCGCGCTCCTTCGCGGGCGACCCTGGCCACGTCGTGGCTGAGCGCCAGATCCGACGCATCCAGCGCATCGAGTGGAAACCATTGCGCGTCCAGCGCATCGTCGCCGCCAGCCGGTTCGCCGCCCAGGTAACGGCACAATACGGCCACCAGCAGAAAATGCTGGCGAAGCTCGCCAGACAGGGCGTGGTCAAAGGCATCGACCGCCGTGAACACCTGCCGCGCTTCGCCGCGGACACCCGTTTCCTCAAGCAGTTCGCGCTGCGCCGCCTGCTCGATGCTTTCGCCGAAGTCGATCTTCCCTCCAGGGAATCCCCAGCGGCCCGCGTCTGGCGGGTTGGCACGCCTGACCAGCAGGACGTGCTGGGCGCGGATGACGACGGCAATCGCCGCGGGAATGGGACGGCGCCCCGGGTCGGGCGTCCTCGGCGATCGGGCCATTGGGTATTCCCCGGACGGAACCGGGCCGCTCGATGAGTTATCTGGAATGAGGCGCTTCGGAAGGGGACGCACCGTCAGCCGTGCGTCGTTCCAGCGCGCGGATGACTGCGATCATGTCCTGTGTTCCCAGCCCCAGCGCTTCCGTTTCGCCATAGAGTGCATGGCAGACATCCAGTAGCGGCGATGCGATGCCCATGTGCCGCGCGGATTCCGCAACCAGGCGGCTGTTCTTCAACACATCGGTAATGGCCGCCTGCACCGAAAAATCCTGCGTGGCGAGCTTGCCTATCTTCACGCGCGAGACGTCGCTTGCCATCGGGCCGGCATTCAGCGCGTGCGCATATTGCTCCAGCGGGATACCGTGGCTTTGCGCAAAGTGCGTCGCTTCGGCCAGTCCCGTCACCATGGTGATGAGGAACAGGTTGACCGCGAGCTTCATCGTCAAGGCTTTGGGCACGTCGCCGCAGAGCACGCTTTCCCGACACAAGGGCCGGACCAGGGCTTGCACGGTCTGCACGTGTTCCGGCCGGCCCGCCAGCATCACGACGAGCTGCCCGGTTTCCGCCGGCTTGCGAGATCCCGATACGGGCGCCTCGACATAGTTTCCATTGTGGGCCTCGATCTCCGCGGCCAGCGACCGCGAGTACTCGGCGGATGTCGTGCTCATGTTCACGATCAGGTGCCCAGCGACCAGCGCCGCAAACCGGGGCGTTCCCCTGCCGAGAACGTCGTCTATCGCGCCTTCGTTGGCCAGCATGAGCAGAATGGTCTGGCATTTGGAGGCCAACTCCTCGGGACTGCCCGCGACGCCAGCCCCCGCTTCACGCAGCGTGTCGT
This sequence comes from Bordetella ansorpii, assembly GCF_900078705.1. Lineage (GTDB taxonomy): Bacteria > Pseudomonadota > Gammaproteobacteria > Burkholderiales > Burkholderiaceae_B > Bordetella > Bordetella ansorpii_A. Next base: position 162,294 of record NZ_FKIF01000001.1, on the reverse strand, counting down.
ACTGCGTGTTCGAGCGGCTCCACACCGTCAATGGTATGGCGCTGCGCGCCAGGTTGAGCGCCATGGGAGTGCCCATCACCCCCAAACCGATGAATCCGACATTCGTATGCATCTCACGGCTCCAGGAAAAGTGAAATCCGACCGATCTGGATCAAATCGGCATGGCGATGCGTGGGCAGCCAGTCGATTGATTGCAATTGCAATCTTCAGGGCTGTCATTCTAAGTCCGCTACAATTGCAAATGCAATAGTAAATACGAGAGGAGCTTGCCATGGCGAAGGGCGGAACGGATCTCTGGTTCTCGTTTGTGCGTGCCCATCGCTTGATGATCCGTGAGGTGGAGCGTCGTCTGGGGGCGGCCGGCTTGCCCGCCTACGCCTGGTACGACGTGCTTTGGGGGTTGGAAAGCGGGCCGGACGGAACGCGGCGCATGCACGAGCTCGCCGACGCGCTTGCGATAGAGCGCTACAACCTGACGCGTCTGGTCGATCGCCTGGAGCAGGAAGGGCTGGTCAAGCGTGCGCGCTCGGCCGAGGACGGCCGGGCCGCCTTTGCGACGATCACGAAAGAAGGGCGTGCGCTGCGCAGGAAAATGTGGAAAGTCTATGAAGGCACGGTCGCAGAGGTCTTTCTGAACCAGTTCAGCGTCGAGGAGCAAGACAGGTTTTCCGGGGCGCTGGATCGGGCCGCCGCGGCGGCGCGTGCCCAATGACTGTCTTGCCCGAGCGGGGCGGCGCCGGATTTCAGACCAGCGCATATCGTTTCAAGGCTTCCTCTGCCCGCCGCGTGGGCAGGCTGCCCTCATCGCAGAGCGCCTTGAGCGCGGCGGCCACGATCCAATGGACACCACGAGGACCGTTCGCTGCCCGGTGAGAGTCCGCCCCCAGGGCAATGAAGCGGGCGGGCACGAAGCCGCCGATCTGCTCGGCGACGTGCTGTCCGTACCCCGTGACGGCGAGCACAGGGGGCTGCCCCGGCCCAAGGCAACGCTGGAGGTGGGACGCTTTCTTATCCGATAACGGGTGGAGCATGTTCCAGCGTTCGACTTCGTAAGCTTCCCGGGCCAGGCGGGTATAGCTCGGGCAGCTCCAGACCTCGCAGGCCGCGCCCCAGTCTTCTTGCAGCAGATCCGCGGCCTGGATCACCTGCCCCAGGGCCTTGCCGGCGCCCAGCAACCGGATGACGGGGACATCCGGCCGGATGGCTGCCGTGATCCGATACATCCCCTTGTACGCATCATGCACATCGGCTCGCGATGGCCGGGGGACGTTGCCATCGTCATCGTGCAGGGTCAAATAGAAGAACCCTGGCTTATTGTCCACGTACAGTGTCTGCAGGGCGGCGCGCAGAATGGCGAGCGCTTCCTGGCCCGATGCGGGGTCGTAGGGAACGCCGTCCAGGCCGCCGGCCAGCCAGAGGGGAACGGCGGGCTGGACGCCTTTCGGCCAACGAGACGCGGTGGTCTCGGCATCGTTGCACAGGATGCCGCGATCGGCGGTTTCGTACATCGCCGCGCGCAGGCCGGCTACGGATTCGCAGCGCAGCAGGTACAGCAAGGGGACCTCGAAACGGCCTGGCCCCTGCCGGAACCAGAGAGGCCAGGCGCTGATGTTGCGCGGTGCGATGGCAATCTCGCCCGCCGAAGCCGCTTGCGCCGTCGAGGTTCCTGGAGAGGTCTTCACCAACCAGACGTTGCCGTGGGTGGCTTCGTCTTGAGCCAGGCGCCGGGCGATGGCCTGGACGGCGGCATAGGGGGTGGCGCCGCGGCACGCCCGCTCGATATCTTCCACCGCGAGTCTTTCGAGGCATGCAGCGGCCGCCAGCCGGGTTTGCGGCGCGGACGCGGACGGATAGGGGCGCTCCCGATTCATGATCGACCTCTGCGGATGGACTGGATTGCACGGCTCTGCGTCGTGCCTTACGATTGCATATGCAATGATTGCAATTGCAATTCAATTCGTCAACCGAGGATGGATATGGCGCCAGACACCGATCTTGCCTTTTTTACGGCGGACACCCCCAACGGGCAGAAAGTCAGCATCTTTCTCAAGGAGGCCGGACTGGTTTATGAACAGTTCGACCTCGATCTCGACAGGGGCGACCAGCATCGGCCGGATTTCCTGAAGATCAATCCCAACGGCAAGATCCCGGCCATCGTGGACTGGAAGAACGGCGTGACCGTCTTCGAGTCCGGTGCCATTCTTTCCTATCTTTCGTCGAGGACCGGGTGTCTGCTGCCCGCGACGCAAGCCGGGAACGTTGCCGTGCAGCAATGGCTGCATTTCCAGGTGGGCGGCATCGGTCCGATGCTGGGGCAGCTATGGTGGTTTCTGCACGCCTCGAAAACGGGGAATGCCGAGGCAATACAGCGATATCGGGAACAGTCGCTTCGTCTCTACCAGGTGGTGGATACCCGCTTGGCCGATTCCGCCTTCATCGCTTCGGATCACTACAGCATCGCCGATATCGCCGCGTTCACCTGGCTGAGAACCTGGAGCGAGCTGAATCTGGACATCGCGCCCTATTCGCATGTACGGCGCTGGCTCGATGTGATCGCCGCACGGCCGGCGGTGCATGCCGGGCTGCTGGCAAACAAGCCGCCCTCCAGGGCCGCGGCCGAGCGTCCGGCGTCCGGGAAGGGCTGAGCGGGCGCCGTGCCATATGGCGCACGGCCTATGCCGCCGAAGCGGGCTGGGCATCCGCCCGCTCGTTCTCCACCGCGCCCTGCACCATCTCTTCGGTCACCCGCAGTTCCACCCCCACCGGCGTCATCTGCGCGGCCGAGGCGAACGGCGCCACGGGGGTAGGCGGTGCATACTTGCTGCGCTGGCGGATGAAGGAGGCCAGCAAGGCCACGTTGAGCACCGCGAACGACAGGAACAGGCCACTGGCGCCCACCTGGTCCATCAGCCAGGAAATGGCCAGCGGACTGGCCGCCGAGCCGATGGAGTTGATCAGCAGCAGACCCTGGATCATGCGCACCAGTTCGTCCGCCGGGGCGCGGTCCGCGGCGTGGCTGACCGCCACCGGATAGACCGCGAAGACGCCGCCGCCCAGCAGGAACAGCAGCACCAGCAGCAGGGTGGGCGAGGGCGGCAGCGCCACGATGGCCAGCGACAGCACCAGGCAGAAGGCCGCCAGGGCAATCAGCACGGTGCGGCGGTCGCGGTGGTCGGACCAGCGGCCCACGGGGTACTGCAGCACCATGGCGCCCAGGATGGTGGCGGCCATCATCTGGCCGACCTGCTCGACGCTCATGCCGATGCGTTGCAGATACAGGGGCAGCAGGGTGTAGACGGCCGCGATGGCGATGCCCGAGCCGAAGCAGCCGGCCACGCCGGTGGGCGACATGCGCAACAGCATGCGCGGCGACAGCGGTTCGATGCGTTCGACCAGCGGCGACACACGCGGAATGATCACCATGGGCATGACCGACAGCGAGGCCAGCATGCCGGCGACCATGAAGGGAGCGGTGCCGCCCCAGCCGTCGATGGTGCCCAGCTTCAACTGGCCCAGCATGCCCGAGCCGTACAGCACGATCATGTAGACCGCCAGCAGGCGGCCGCGCAGTTTCTGGTCGCCCGCCAGCAGCAGCCAGCTTTCCACCACCAGGTACACGCCCACGATGGCCCAGCCGCAGATCATGCGCAGGATGAACCAGGCCGTGGGGTCGAGATACAGGCCCTGCAGCAGCACCGTGACGGCGATCAGCGAGGCGAAGCTGCTGTAGGCGCGGATGTGGCCGATGCGCACGATCAGGCGGTCGTTGAAGACGGCGCCTAGCGACAGTCCGATGAAATACGAGGCGGACACCATGCCGATGACGGTGGCCGAGACGCCCGCGGCATCCAGCCGCAGGGTGGTCAACGAGGAGATGAACCCGTTGCCGATACAGACGATGAACAGCCCGAGCAAGGGCCCGAGCACCAGGGCAAGCAACTGCCGTGACATAGCGTTCCAGAAGCGAGGAATGGCCGTGCGGAAGGCTCCGCGCGCCGGATGGTTCCCCCAGGCAACGCCCGCATCGGATTCTGGGTGCCGGTGCTGGAAAATTGCGCCGCGAATTTTACTCTCAAGAAGGATTCCGGGCGGAACGGCTTGAGCGCGGCTGTTGCGGCGATGCCGCAGTCACCGATGGGGCCACGCGAGGGGGTGGCCCCATCGGCGCGGAAAGCGGACCGGCGCCACGGCCGGTCTGGCTTCGCGCGGGGAGGATTACGCCTCGGGGGCGGCTTCCTGGGCGGCGGTCGGCTGGATCTGGTTGATCAGGGCGGGCCAGGTGTTGATCGACAGCAGGTGGCAGTAGACCAGCGGCAGCCAGCCGTTGGCGCGCCAGCGCAGGAAGGTCTCGTCGGGCAGCTTGTTGAACTTGGCTTCGTCGATCACCTTGAAGCCCGACATGGCCAGGCGCTCGCCGCCGGGCAGGGTGATGTCGGCGCGGTTCTCGATCAGCAGGTCGGCTTCGGCCAGTGCCTTTGCGAACTCCAGCGTGTAGGCGTGCTGGTTCTGGTAGTCGCGGCAGAACTCCAGGGCGCTGCGCGCCATGGCGGTGGGCTCGCCGGCGTCGTCGAAGAACGGGTTGTCGCGGCCTTCGACCACCGAGGCGGCCTTCTCGTCCACGCACAGCGTGAACTGGCTGCGGTCTTCGTTCTCCATGAAGATGAAGGGGTAGCGGCGGACATAGGCCGGGATGTAGGTGCCGGCGCGCCATTGGCCCTCGGCATCCACGAACAGGTTCTCCTGGCCACGCACGCCCAGCACCGCCACGGGCGTGGGCTGGTCGCCGTCGGTGAAGACGATGGGGAAGTGGCGGCAGGCCGTCGGCAGTTCGGTGGCCACCAGCGGCACCGCGTTGGTCTTGGCGGCGTAGGCGAATCCCGTATTGCCGGCCAGCGACAGGTTGGCGTGCACGCCGGCGGCCAGGGGACGGGGTTGCTCGTAGAACAGCGGAAGCGAAGTCGAAGTCATTTCTGGGTATCAGAGAGAACGTTGGGCATCGGTTTGGTCGCTCTGGTCGTCGGACGATTGCGAGCCACCGATGGCCGGTTGTTGCGACGATCCGGTCGGCGCCTGCAGTACCGAACCGTTGCCCGAGGGCACATTCAGCATGTTGACGTCGCCGGCGGGCAGTTGCCACGTGGTGGTGTCCGCGAAAGCCACCCTCAGGACCTGCGGGTCGAGATATGCGCCAAGCACATCCGGACCGTAGGCATCAGGTGTCACCGTACCACGGAACAGGGAGTCGGCCGTGGGCTTGGACGGCGCGATCCAGCGCGGCGCCGTCACGGCGGCCACGCGGTTGACGACATCGGTCGGGCCCCAGACGGCGCCGTTCATGTAGAACGGCGCGCCGGCCAGCGAGCTGGTGACCAGGGAGGCGGCGAAGGCGCCTGTCTTGGCGGCCAGCGTGCCGTAGACCTGCGCCGAGCCAGCGGAGGGCACGGCCAGGACGGCGACGTCGAGCTTGTGGCTCGGGTCGGCGTCGTTGATGCCGATGGCCAGGTTGCCGACGGCGCCCAGGGCGACGTTCAGCGTGGCCTGCGGGCCGATGATGCCGGTGGCGGTGAGGTCGCCGTTGGTGCGGATGACGGCGCTGTCGCCCTGGATGCGCGCGACGGCGCCCAGGTTGATGGCGCCTTGGTCCACCAGCAGTTGGGCCGGCAGCAGCAGGGCGGCGCCGCCGGTCTGCGAGAAGCCGGAGGCGGCGCGCACGGTGGCGCCCTGGGTGAAGGTGACGGAGCCGGCATTGTCGGTGTTGACGATGCGGATGGCGCCGTTCTCGGCGCTGACGTCGCCGCCGAAGGCGACGCTGCCGCCGGTCAGGTCGATGCTGTCGGCGGCCGTCAGCTTGCCCTGGTAGGTGGCCGACTGGGCCTGCAGTTGCTGCACGCGGTAGGCGCTGACGTCGCCGTTGAACACGATGGTGTTCACGGCTTGCAGGGTCAGGGCGCCCAGGTTGGTCGCGTTGCCAGCGGCCCGGATGTCGCCGTTGGCGGCGCTGAGCGACAGGTTGTTGCCCGCGCCGTCGAGGGTGCTGCCGAACACGATCGAACCGTTGCCGCTGGCCAGATCGCGCGCGCCCGTCATGGCCACGGCGCCGCCGTAGATCTGGTCGCCGGCCGTGGCGACCGAACCGCCGTCCATGGCGGTGGCGCCCTCGATGGCCAGGTCGCGCAGCGTGGCTTGTGCGCCGAGGTTGCCGCGGATGTCGGCATTGCCGGCGATGCGCAGGCCCTGCTGGCCCGCTTGCGCGGCGTCGGCGCCCGCCAGCAGCGTGACGGTGGCGCCGCTGAGCACGGTGTCGGTACCCAGCACGGCGCGTTCGCCGTAGGTCTGGGTGCCGGTGGTGTCGACCGAGCCGCCGTTGATCTGCAGCGTGCCGGCCTCGCTGGTGCTGACCGAGGCCGCGCGCACCGCGCCGTCGAAGCGGGTGTCGCCGCTGGCGTCGATGACCAGCGCGCCCAGGCGGTTGGCCGCGCCGACGGTGCCGGCGAAGGCGATGTCGCCGCCGGCCTGGACGGAGAAGTCGGCCGAGCCGTCGACAGTGCCGTCGAAGCCGATGTTGCCGCTGGCGCTGGCCAGGGCTTGCGTCGCCGCCAGGGTGACCGCGCCCAGGTAGGACTGGTCGCCCGTGGTGGCGATGCTGCCGCCGTTCAGGGCCGTGTCGCCATGGACCGTCAGGGAGGCCAGTGCCGCGTTGGCGCCGAACGTGCCACCCAGGATGGCGTTGCCGTCGATGTCCAGCGCGTAGGCGCCGTCGCCGCCGCCCAGCAGGGCGACCTGCGAGCCCGTCAGGGTGGTGTCGGCGCCCAGCAGCACCCGGCCGTCGTACTGTTGCGCCCCGACGGTGTGGACCGTGCCGCCGTCGATGGCGAGGGTGCCTTGGCCGGCCGCCTGAACCGAGGCCGCTTGCACGGCATCGCCGAAGCGGGTGAGGCCGGCGCTGTCGATCGACAGGTTGCCCAGGCGTGCGGCATCGCTGCCGACGGCGCCGCTGAATGCCACGTCGCCGTCCTGCGTGGCGATGTTCAGGTCATGGCTGCCCGACAGCGTGCCGGCGAACGAGACCGCGCCGCCCTGCGTGGCGAGCGACTGCGCGCCGGCCAGCGTGACGGCATCCTGATAGGACTGCGCGCCGGTGGTCGCGATGCTGCCCGCGTTCAGGGTGGTCAGGCCGGTCACCGTCAGGCTGGCCAGCCTGGCCGCGGCGCCGATGTCGCCGCCCAGCAGGGCATCGCCGGTGAGGGTCAGCGCATGGCTGCCGTCGGCGCCCGCCAGGATCTGGATCTCGGTGCCGCCCAGTCCGGTGTCCTGGCCCAGCGTGACGTGGCCCGCGTACGACTGGCCCCCGGTGGTCTGGATGCTGCCGCCGTCGATCGCCACGCTGCCCGTGCCGGTCTTGGACAGCGACGCCGCCCGCACCGTGTCCGAGAACGTGGTGGCGCCGGTGGTATCGATGGACAGGTCGCCGATCGTGGCGGCCGCGCCGATGGCGCCGCCGAACGAGACGTCGCCGCCGCCAGCCGTGACGGCCAGCGAATGCTCGCCTTCCAGCGTGCCGCCCAGGTGCACGTTGCCGCCCTGCGTGGCCAGCGCGACGTCCTGTCCCAGCGTGACCGCGCCCTCGTACGACTGGCTGCCGGTGGTGGCGATGCGGCCGGTGTCGATGGCGGTGGCGCCGGTGACGGCCAGCGAGGCCAGCGCGCGCGTGGCGCCCAGGGCGCCGTCCAGCGTTGCGTTGCCGTCGATGGTCAGCCCTTGCGCGCCCTCCGTGGCGGCGTCCGCGCCCTGGCTCAGCGTGATGGACGAACCCTTGAGCCTGGTGTTCGCGCCCAGCACGGCCAGCTCGCCGTAGTACTGCGTGCCGGTCGTGTCGACGCGGCCGCCGTCGATCGCCAGCGTGCCGCCCGCGTCGGTGTTGACGGAAGCGGCATAGACCGCGCCGCCCAGCGTGGTGGCGCCGCTGCTGTTGACGTCCAGCGCGCCCAGGCGGCCGGTGGTGTCGTTGCCCAGCGCCTGGGCGAAGGTGACGTTGCCCGTGCCCACACCGACGGTCAGGCCATGGCCGCCGTTGGCGGCGCTGGTCACGGTGCCGCCGAAACCGACGTTGGCGTTGTCGGTGCTGATCTGCAGGGCATGGTTCAGCGTGACGTTGCCTTGGTAGGACTGGGCACCGGCTGTCTGGATGGTGGCCGCGTCCAGGGTGGCGTTGCCGGTAATGGTCAGCGCCGCCAGGGTGGCGTTGCTGCCCAAGGCGCCGCCGATGCTGGCGTTGCCCTCGATGGTCAGCGCCTGCGCTTGCGCCGTGGCGCCGTCGGCGCCCTGGGCCAGCGTGACGGTGGTGCCCTTCAGGGTCGTGTCGGCGCCCAATACCGCGCGTTCGCCATACGACTGCGTGCCCGTGGTGTCCACGCGTCCGCCGTTGATCCGCAGCGTGCCCGGTGCGTCGGTGGTCACCGAGGCGGCGTAGACCTCCTGCTCGAAGGTGGTGGCGCCACTGTTGTCGACCACGAGCGCGCCCAGGCGGCCCGCGCCGGCGTCGCCCAGTGCTTGCGTGAAGGTCGCATCGGCGGTGCCGGTGGAGACCGTCAGGCCATGGCCGCCGTTGGCCGCGCTGGTGACGGTGCCCGAGAAGGCCACGGTGCTGTCCACCGTGCTGGCCGAGAGATCGCTGGTCAGCGTGACATCGCCTTGATAGGCCTGCGCGCCGGTGGTGGCGATGGTGCCCGCGCCCAGCGTGGCGTCGCCGGTGATGGTCAGCGTAGCCAGGGCGGTGTTGGCGCCGACGGCGCCGGTGATCACGCCATTGCCGCTGATCGTCAACGCGTGGGCGCCGTCCGCGCCGGCCAGCGTCACTGTTGTGCCCTGGAGCTGCGTATCCGCGCCCAGCAGGGCGCGTTCGCCGTAGGACTGGCTGCCGGTGGTGTCGACCAGGCCGCCGTTGAGGGCCAGCGAACCCGGCACATCGGTGGTGACCGACGCCGCACGGACTTCCCCGCCGAACGTGGTCAGGCCGGCGGTGTTCACCGTCAGGTCTCCCAGGCGGGTGGGGGCGACCGAGCGGACATAGGGGGTGGTGCTGGCGCCCACTTCGTTGAAGCTGACATTGCCCGCGTCCGTGGACGTGACGGTCAGGTCGTACTCGCCGCCCAGCCTGGCGGCGAACGTGACGTTGCCGGTCGTGGTGCTCAGCGTGTGGTCGCCTTCCAGGGTGACGTCGTATCCGTAGACCTGGTTGCCGGTGGTCTGGATGGTGCCGCCGCCCAGGCGCGCCACATCGTTCAGCGTCAGCGAGGCGAGTGCCGCGTTGGCGCCGATGGCGCCGCCCACGTAGGCATAGCCGCTGACGGTCAGCGACTGGCCGCCCGCCGTGGTGGCGTCGGCGCCCTGGCTCAGCGTGACCGAGTCCCCGGTCAGCGTGGTGTCGGCGCCCAGCACGGCGCGTTCGCCGTAGACCTGGCTGCCGGTCGTGTCGACCAGGCCGCCGTTGACGATCAGCGTGCCGGGGGCGTCGGTGGTGACGGTCTGTGCGTAGACCGCGTCGTTGAAGATCGTCTCGCCGGCGGTATTGACCGACAGGTTGCCGATGCGGCCGGTGCTGGGCGCGAGGGCGCCGAACACGACGAAGCGCGGCTGCACCACGTCGGCGCTGCCGATCTGGGCGAACGCGACGTCGCCACCATTGGTGGACGTGACCGTCAGGTCATAGGGGCCGGCCACCTCGCCGTCGAACGTGACGTTGCCGTTCTCCGTGGTCAGTGTCTGGTCGGCGCTCAGCGTGACGGCGCCCTTGTAGTGCTGCAGGCCGGTGGTGGCGATGGGGGCGCCTTGCAACTGCGCCGCGCCGTCGATGGTCAGGCTGCCCAGCTTGGTCCCGGCGCCGATGGCGCCGCCGATCGTGGTGTCGCCCACGATGGTCAGGTCGTGGTTGAATGCGTGGCTGTCGACGCCGCCGTCCAGCGTGACATGGCTGCCGCTCAACACGGTGCCCGCGTACAGGATGACCTTGCCGTTGTAGTACTGGGTCCCCGTGGTGGTGACGCCGCCACCGCCGATCAGGGTGATCGTGCCCGTGCCGATGCTGCTGAACGAATCGGCGCCGATCGCGCCCTTGAACAGCGAGTCGCCGCTGGTGTCCAGCGTCAGGGCGTGCGCGCCCGAGACGCCCGTCTCGAAGTCGATGGCGCCGCTGCCGGTGGCGATCGTCACGTCGCCGCCCAGGCTGGCGCTGCCCCACAGTGTGAAGCCGCCATTCTGGGTGGTGGTGTAGTTGCCGTTGAGCGTGACGTCGCCGCTGTAGCCCTGCCCGTTGCGGGTCGTCACGCTGGCCAGCGTGATGTCGCCGGCGCTGATGTCCAGTCCGCCCAGGTCGACGACACTGCCGTGCAGCGTGACGCTGCCGGTGCCGGCCTGCAGTTGGGTATACGCATCGCCGCCGGTGACCGTGCCGTCGATCTCGATGTCGCCGTTGGCGGCCGAGGTAATCAACTGGTGCCAGCTGCCCGTCAGCGCCAGGTCGCCCTGGATGTCGATGCTGCCCGCGGTCAGGTTGCCGTTGAGCGTGACATTGCCCACGTAGGTCTGGCTGCCCGAGGTGTCGACGCCGGCCAGCGTGATGCCGTTGCCCGTGATCGAGAGGCTGCTGGCCTGCGATTGGCCGATGTCCTCGCCGATCAGGACGTCGCCGTCGGTGGACGTCAGCGCGATGTGTCCGCCCTGGCCCGTCAGCGGATCGCCGATGCCCCGCGTCTTGCTGGCCTGCACCACGCCGCCGATCGTCAGGTCGTCGGCCGTGATCACGTGGATGTCGCCGTTCGTGGTGGCGGCGCCGTCCAGCGTGAGCAGGCCCGTGCCTTGCAGGTAGATGCTGCCCGTGCCCAGGACGGTGGCGCTGACGTGGGGCGCGCCGGTGGTGAAGTAGGCGTCGGCCGCGCCGATGCCGTCGCGGCTGGTCAGGTTCAGCGTGCCGGCGGTGATGCCGGCGCCACCGTCGGTGCCAGCCAGGCCGCCTTGCGTGGCGAGGAGGGTGACCACGCCCGCGGCGCCCCCGTCGATGTCGCCGACGATGATGTCGCCGTTGGTCGCCGTGATCGTGACCATCTTGGCGCTGCCGCTGGTGGACACCGCCCGGGCATCGATGCCTCCCGAGGCGTCCAGCCCGATGTCTGCCGCGCCTTCGATGCTCGTCGCGGTCAGGTTGCCGTCATTGCTGAGGTTGATGTTGCCCGTCCACGAAATCGTCGCATCCAGGTCGCCCGTGTTGTTGACCGTCAGCCACTGCGTGCTGGCGCCGGTCTGCGTGACGTTCAGGGTGCCGACTTCGCTGACCAGGACCGTGTCGCCGCCGACCGAGCCGGTCGACAGGTTCAGGGTGCCGGCCTTGACCCGGATGGTCTGCTCGCCGGCGGAGATGACATTGGTCGCGCCGATCAGCGTGACGGTGCCCGCGGCTTCGATGCCGGCGGTCTGCACCTTCAGCGTGCCGCCCGACTTGAGCAGCAGGTTGGTGCTGTCGATGCCGGCGCCGGCATCGAGGTCGCCGGCGGTGCGCAGGTAGACGGAGCCGCCGCCGCCCTGGTCGATCGCATTCAGCACCAGGGCCGCCGTGCCGATGTTGTTCAGGGAGATGACGCCGCTGCGCGAGGCGTGCAGCGTGCCCAGCGCGGACACGTCGGTGCGCAGGGCCACGCCGTCGCCGCTGGCCAGGTCGTACACCGACCCGAGATTGGCGCCCGTCAGGTTCAGGGTCTTGGCCGTGATCAGGCTGGTGGTGGGAGAGTTCGCGGTGATGTCGTTCTGCGCCTCCAGCGTGACGTCGCCCGCGTCACCCGCATTGATCTGGCCCGCCACGATGCCGCCGCCGGTGCTTTGCAGGGAGATGTCGCTGCCGGCGGCCGGCGCATCGATGAAGACGGCGTCCGCGTAGATGTTCCCGGCGGCGGTGATGCCGATCGGGCCCCTCACGGTGCTGACGCTGGTCAGTTGCACGCCCGCCGCATTGTCGTCGTCGATGTGGATCGCGCCCACGCCATCGACCCGGGCTTGCAGCACCGAAGCCGTGGTCTGGATCGTGTCGCGGCCGCCGGCCTCGGCGCCGCCGATGCCCGAGCCGGCGCCGAGGACGACCGAGTGGCCGGCCACGCGCGTGTCGGCGTTGCCGTCGTCCACGATGGTGCCGCCGGCCTGGAGGTACTGGAGCGAGACCATGCCGCTGCCGGCGTCGATGTTGCCGACGGTCAGGCGCTTGTTTGCCGTGCTGGCGTTGCCCACGACGGAGATGTCGCCGTTGGTCGCGATGGCGTTGGCGATCTGCAGGTTGCCCTGCCCGACGACGTCGATGGCGCGGCCCGACAGGTAGGCGAACACCGTGTCGCCGGTGCCCGACTTCAGGTACAGCGTGCCGGACTGGCTGCGGGCGTCGACGTGCTGCCCGCCCAGCGTCAGGCGGGCCACGCTGTGGCCGATGTCGCCCGTGGCGGCCACGGTAACGGTGCTGGCGCGGATCGTGGCGTCGCTGCCGTAGACGTAGATGTTGCCGTTGCCCGCGGTCATCGAGACGCGGCCGTTTCCGATGCCAGCCGTGACGTTGCCGGTGATGATGTAGCCGTCCGCGCTGACGGTGATGTCGTTGCCCTCCGCGTCGGTGAGGGACTGCGCGTTGGCCAGTTGCAGGCTGCCGGTCGAGGTGATGACCGTGGCGCCGTTGTTGACCGAGGTGGTCAGAGTACCGAGCAGGTCGCCCTGGTTGGCCAGGTACAGCGAGCCGTCGCCGGTCACCGTGGCAATCACTTGCTTGTTGCCGCCCTGGATCTGCAGGGCGGCGTCGCGCGTGCCGATGCCATCGGACGCGGTCAGCGTGATGCTGCCGCCGCCGCTGCCGCCGATCGCGGCGGGATTGGCATTGCCCTTGATGCTGCCGGCGCTGGCCAGCAGCGTCAGCGCGTTGTTGGCGCCGTATTGCAGTTGGCCCACCAGGATGTCGCCGCTGGTGGTCCAGACCGACAGGCCGCCGCCCGCCTTGACGTTCTCCAGGTCGAGGGTGCCGTTCTGCTTCAGCCAGATGCTGCCGCCCGCGGTTGCGGTGATGCTGCCGACCTGGGTGTACAGAGGGCGCACCCCGTCGCCGATGCCATGCAGCGTCGATTCGCCCGCATCCAGGATCAGCTTGCCCGCGGTGATCAGCGAGCCGGTGCCGGCGGCGCCGATCGAGCCCTCGCCGCCGGCCGTGCCCGAGGCCGCGCCGGCGGTCAGCGAGACGGTTCCCGTGTTGCCGACATCGATCTGGTCCACGCGGATGCCACCGTTGGCCACCAGCGAGAAGTTCAATCCATCGGCGGTCACTGTGTCCAGGGTGATGATGCCGTTGCTTTCGGTGCCTGCCAGCAGCACGTCGGCGCCCGCCGTCAGGCTGAGCGTGCCGCCGCTGGAGGAGCCGGCAGGCGTGGTGGTGCGGTCGATAGCCAGGTCGGTCAGCGTGCCGACGCTGTTGATGTAGATGCTGCCCGGATTGCGGATGCTCAGCGAGGCCGCGTCGACATTCAGCCGATTGCCGCTGTCGCCGATCATGCGGAAGGAGTCGAAGCCTGCCAGCAGCGTGACGCTCTGGCCCTTCACCAGGTTGCTGGGGTCGTTCGCGGCAATGTTGCCGCGCTGCGACGACAGTGTCACGTCGCCGCCTGCCTGCACATTGCCGACCGTCAAGGCGTAGCCGGCATTGCTGAGGTCCGCGGCCAGCGCAATGTCGCCGTCCGCCGTGACGTTGGTGGCATTCAGCGCATACTGTTCCTGCAGCGCGATGCTGCCGTCCGCGCCGTTGGCGGCCTGCGCCGTCAACGTCACGTTGGTCGTGCCGCCGCCGTAGGCGTAGGTCTGGATGGCGCTGTCGTTGCCGATGGAGCCGGCGGCTTTCAGGATGACATTGGCCGTGTCGCGGATCGTACCGCTGAGGATCGATCCGCCGCGGTTGTCGATGTCCAGCGAGTAGCCGTTCAGGTTGATCGACCCCAGGGCGATGTCGCCCACGTAGTTCACCAGCGAGCTGTCGCCCCGGCCGGTCAGGCCTTGCAGCGAGGTCGTGCCGTTCAGCGTGATGTTGACGCCGCCATCGCGCGAGTTTGCGGTCAGGCTGTCGACCCTGCTGTCGATGCCGTGGCCGGCGGTGCCGATGCTGGTGTCGCCAGACAGGCGCAGGTTGCCCGCCAGGATGCGGGTGTCCGCATCGCCGTCGTCGACCAGCGAGCTGTTCTGCGCGGACAGCGACACGTCGTCGTTGCCCACGTCGATGGCGCCGACCTTGATGCCGCGTGAGCTGGTGACGTTCAGCGCCATGCCGTCGGCGTCGCCGACATTCTTCAGGTACAGCGTGGAGCCGTCGTCCTCGGCCTCGAACGCCAGGCTGCCCAGGCCGTCGCGGGTCGGGGCATTGATGCCGTAGCTACGCGCGTCGTTGCCATACGCATAGAGCGTCAGCGAGTCCAGGTGCGTGTTCGAGTCGACGTAGACGTCGCCGGTGTTGTTGATGGTCAGCAACGGCGCGGTGATGCGCAGGCCGGCGCCATCGGCGCCGATGGCCGAACCGTTGGTCGTGGTCAGATAGACCTGGCCAGCGGTGATGCGATCGGTGCCCAGCGGATCCAGCACGGAGACGCCGAGGCTGGATTCCAGATTGACCGTGCCGCTGGTCAGCACGTCGATGTTGCCCACTTGCAGGGCATGCGTCGACCGGAAGGTGAAGTTCAGCCCCGTGTCGTCGGCGATGTTGCTCAGCTTGGTGGTGGTGCCATCGTCCGTGGCGGTGAACGCCAGCTCGGGCGCCGTGATGCCGTAGGCCACGGGCGTGCCCTGCGCCGCCGTGGCCCGCACCGTCAGCGACAGCAGGTCGCGGTCGTTGGCGACGTACGCATTGTTGCCGGCGATGATGGTCAGGTCGCGCGTGGCCGTGTTGATGATCGAGCCGGACGAACCGATCGTGCCGGTGGCGGACAGGGTGATCCTGTCGCCGCGCACGACGGAGGGAACGAAGTTGTAGTTGTTGATCGACGTGCCGCTCAGCGACAGCGAATGGCCCGCGCCCACGTCGATGGGGTTCATGCGCAGGATGTTGTCGCTGCTGAGCGTGAAGTCGATGCCGGTGGTGTCCGAGAGGCCGACGATCATCGCCGCGCCGTTCGAGTTGTCACCGAGACTGAGCGAGAGGCCTTCCGCCGTGACGCTCAGGAATTTGCTGCCCGCCGTGGCGTGCGAGACGCCGATGTCCAGGCTGAACAGGTTGCTGGCGTTCTGCACGGCCAGGCTTTCGCCGGTGCGCGTGGTGAGGCGGCGCGTGTCGGTCAGGATCGGCGTACCGTTGACGCCGACCGACTGCTGTGCCGACAGCGACAGCACCGGCGCGACGAAGCGGCCGGTGCCCGACTGGCTGATCGAGCCACTGGTGACGGCTACCGTGGCCGAGCTGCCGGCCTTGTTGTTCAACAGCGCCAGGTCTTTGTCGTTCGACACCCACAGGTCGTTGGCGACGTCCGACGACAGCGTATTGACGCTGATGTAGAGCGGCTGGGAGGGGATCTCGTTGTAGCGGCCCTGCACCGAACCGGCGATCAGGGTCAGGTCTCCGGTGCTGATGTCGGCCCCGCCGGGATTGCTGCCGCCAGTACCGGTGCTGGTGCCGTAGAGGATTCCATCGGTCTGGAGGGTGACCGAGCCGCCTGCGCCGGTCTGGACGTTGTCCACCGTCAGCGCGCGGTCGGAGGCGAAAGAGAAGTCGAGGTTGCCGCTGGTGCTGACGTCGGTCAGCGTCACCCCGGCCACGGAGCCCGAACTGGGCGAGTCCGACACCGAGAACGTCAGGCCGTCGGAGATGACGGCATAGCTGTTCTGCTGCGAATATTCGCGGTGCAGCGCCTCGATCGACAGCGAATCCAGCGTGCTGCCGCTGTTGTTCACCGCGATGCTGCCCTTGGAGGACAGCGCCAGGTTGGCGGTCGCGGTGCGCGCGGAGATCGAGGCATGGTCGCCCGTCGTGCCCAGCAGGACGCTGCCAGCCGTGATCGTGCCGCTGCCGCCGATCGAGGTATCCACATCCGTGGCGGTTTCGCGCGTCGTCAGCGCCACGGAACCCGCCGGGCCGGTGTTCAGGTTGTTGACCTGCAGGCGGGTGTTGACGTCCAGCGAGAAGTCCACGCTGGGCAGGGTGGCGTTGATCGTCGTGAGATACGAACCCTGGCTGATCTGCAGGGCCTGCCCGGCCCCCAGGCCCTGGAACGAATACGAGTTGGACAGCGGCGCCGAGTTGTAGTTGCGCTGCGTCAGGTCCAGGTCGATGCTCTGCAGGGCGGTGCCGCCATTGTCGATCTGGACTCTGTCGGTGGCCGTGATCTTCAGCGCCTGGGTGCTCAGGCGCATCGTGGTGCCGCCGATGCTGCCCGCGCCCGACATCTGGCCGTCCGGCGCGATGGCCGACAGCGAAACCGAGGCGCTGGTGATGCGTCCCGTGCCGCCGCTGACGCTGCGGATGTAGGAGTAGTAGCCGCCGCCTTCGGTGGACAGGCTGACCGAATTCGTCGTCGCGACGGTGTCGGTCTCGATGCTCTTGCTGTTGGTGAAGCTGAAGTCGGCCAGGCCCGCGCCGCTGATGTTCGACAGACGGTGGATGTAGCCCAGGTCGGTGATCGTATAGGTCTGGTCCGGCGCCGTGATGGCGAAGGTGCTGGTGGCCCGATTCGTATCGGTGCTGGTGATGGCCAGCCGGGACAGGGCGGTGTCGCTGGCCACGAACATGTTGCGGCCCGCGGTCAGGTCCAGGTCGGTGGTGTCCGACACCTGCAGGGCGCCGCCTTCGTCGGCCGAGCCCAGCGAGTAGCCACTGCCGGCCGACAGCGTGACCTTGCCGGCCCGGATGCTGCCGGGGTTCTCCAGGTCTTCGTTGGCGACGTTGCCGTTGGTGGCGGTCAGCTTGACCGAGCCGGCGGTGCCGACGTCGATGTCGCCCACCAGCACGCTCTTGTAGCCGGCCGTGAAGCTGAACGCCAGCGGGCTGGTGCTCAGCACCTGGGTCAGGTGATAGTAGGCGCCGTCGTCGCTCAGCGTGAACGTCTGGCCGGTGCCGGTGATGGCCAGCGTCCCCGCGCCGAACCCGGAGTGGGTGATGTCCAGGCTGGTGTAGGCCTGGTTGTTGTCCACCGCGATCTGGCCCGTCGCCGTCACCGCCAGGGCCGGCGTGGCGACTTGCAGATGCCTGTCGGCGGTGCCGATGTCGCCGCCCGCCGACAGCAGGACGTTGTTGGACGTGATGCGGGTGCTGGTGTCGCCGTCGTCGAGGATCGAGCCGATGGTGTTGGCCAGGCTGGTCGCGGCGGTGCCGCGCACGTTGCCGACCACCGTGTCGCCGCCGGTCTGCTTGTAGTCGAAGCGGCCCGTCGCGTAGATGGTGCTGAGCGTGGTGGTGCCGCTGCCCAGGTTGGACAGGAAGATGTTGCGGCCCGATTGGTGGGCATTCACCGTGAGGGTCAGCGGCGTCGTGCCATCCAGCAGGATGGCGCGGCGGTTGTTGTCGCCGCCGGGGGTGGTCAGGTCGGCGGCGCCGATGTCCTTCCACGCGGTCAGGCTGACGTTGCCGTTGGAGCGGATGATGCCGTAGCCATTGCCGTTGGCGATGGCGCCGGTGTCCGCGGCAAGGGTGACGCCGCCGCCGTAGCTTTGCACCGTGCCGGTCAGTGCCAGGTCGCCTTGCAGCGCGCTGATGGCGACGTCGCCCTGGGCGTAGATACCGCCGAGGTTGATGGTGTCGGTGTAATTGCTGGAGCCGGCCGGGCTGGGCAGGCGTACGTAGTAGCCGCCGTTGTTGGCGTTGCCGCTCAGGTAGGCGGTACGGACGTCGATCGCGTTGTCCGAGGCGCCGACCGCCTGGTTCGCGTACAGCGTGACCGAATCCGCCAGCAGCCACGTCAGCCTGGAGCCGTCGTCCTGGATCGCGCCGCTCTCCGCGTTCAGCGTGATGGAGCCGCTGGGGCTGGCGTCGACGTTGCCGACCGTGATGTTGCGGTCGCTGGTGAAGTTGAAGCTCAGCGAACTGCTGTCGCGCACCTCGCGCAGCGTGTAGCCGTCGGTGCTGTCCAGCACGTCGAACAGCAGGCTGGGCGCCCGCAGGCGCAGTTCGTTGACATCGGTGTCCGACGCATGGCGCGCCTCGATGGTCAGCGTACCGAGGTCGGCCACGCTGGTGGCATACAGGTTGCCCCGGGTGACCAGGGTCAGCGAGGACGCATTGGTTTCGACTTCGCGCACGCTGGTGCCGATGCTGCCCTGCAGGGCGGACAGCGTGATGTCGCCGGCCGTGACGCGCGTCTCGTTGTCGCCGTCGTCCAGGATGTCGCCGGCGCGGGCGGTGAGCTGGAGCCAGCCGCCGCCCTTGATGTTGCCCAGGGTCAGGTTGCGGTCGCCGCTGAAGCTGAACGCGGTCAGCGGCGTGCTGTACACCTTGTTCAGGTGATAGCCGTCGGCCAGGTCGGTGATGTCGAAGTCGAGATAGGGCGACGTGACGCTCAGCGTGTTGAGCACCGTGTCGTCGGCGTGCGTGTGGACGATCGACAGCTGGTCCAGCGACTTTTCGGTATTGTCGAGGTAGATGTCGGCGCCGCCGGTCAGCGACAGATCGGCGGTGCGGGTGCGCAGGCGCGTGGCGGCGTTGCCCAGGTCTTGCGTGGCGGATAATGCGACGCTCTGGCCGGCCAGCAGGTTGCCGGCCTGGCCCAGGATGGCGCCGTTGCCGGTCTCGATCGACAACGCGCCGACGCCGGCATCGATCTGGCCGGCCGTGACGTTGGCCTGCGACCGGACGGTGATGCCGCTGTAGGCTTTCAACGAGCTCAGGCGCGTGGCGTCGGCGCCCGTGTCCAGGTAGATGCTGCCGGCTTTGGCGACCACGGTGCCCGCGGCCAGCCGCAGCAGGGTTTGGCTCTTGCCGATGGTATAGGTGCCGGTGGCGTCGGGCGCCAGCAGCGTGACCACGCTGCCGGTGATCAGCGAGGTGCCGGTGCCGGTGATGTCGCCCTGCGTGGCGCTCAGCGCCACGGTGCCGGTGCCCGCGTCGATGGTGCCGCCATCGCCCAGGGCGATGCTCTTGCCGCTGAGGGATATCGCGCCGCCGCCTGAGCTGACGCTGCCTACCGTCAGGCCGCCCGTGCCGGTGATGGTGATCGTGTTGTTCTGGGTGCTGGCCTGGGCGATGCTCGCGTCGGCGTTGGTCGCCTCGATGGCGATCAGTCCGCCCGTGGTGACGGCATCGATGTAGGACGCGTTGCTGCGGATCGCGGCGCCGGGGCCGATACCTGTTTCGGCGCGCAGTATCAGGCTGTTGGCCGAGACGAGCGTGTCCGCGTTGCCGTCGTCCTGGATGTCGCCGGTTTCCGAGCGCAGTGACGCGCCGCCGGCCTTGACGTTGCCCAGTATCAGTGTGCCGACCGTGGCGGCCGACAGGGTGCCGGTGGTGTCGATCGTGCTCAGCAGGACCGGGGCCGCGCTCGTGTTGCGCAGATAGATGCCGGCGCTGTCGGCGCTGGCGGCCAGCGTCGCGGTGGAGATGTTCAGCGCCTGGCCCGCCGAGCCGATCGCGCCATTGGCCGCGCGCAGCGTCACGCTGCCGGCCTTCAGCATCGACAGCTCGTCCGTGGACGAGATGCCGCCGTTGGTCGAGGTCAGCGCGGCCTGGCTGCCGCCCGTCAGATTGATTTCCGTCACGGCGATGGAACGGTCGCCGGTGAAGGAGAAGTTCAGGTCCGTGGCGCTGCGCACGAGATCCACCGTGTAAAGCGAACCATCCTGCAGGCGGATGATCTGCGACGGCGTCTTGACCTGCAGCCAGTTGATGCGGTCGGCGTCGGCGTGGCGGTGGGTCAGCGTCAGGTCGGACAGGTCGGTGCCGCTCTCGACCGCGATGTCGCCGCCCGATCTGACCGCCAGGGTCGGGGCCTCGGTGTTGACGAAGCCCGAGGTCGAGCCGACGTTGCCGTTCTCGGCGCTCAGCGTGACGGCGCTGCCCTTGACGCGTTGCGGGTAGCCGCCGGTGTTGTAGATCGAACCGGACGTGCTCTGGACAAGCGCGGCGCCGCTGCCGGCATCGATGACATTGGCCAGGTTGATGTCGCCCGAGGCGCTCAGGGTGATGGCGCCGCCATTGCTGGTCAGCTTGCCGATGTTGTCCAGCTTGCTGCCCACGCCCAGGGCTTCCAGGGTGATGTTGCCGCCCTGGGTGCTGATTTCGGTGTTGCTGTTCTCGAACTTGATGCCGCCCGACTGGGTCGAGCGCAGTGTGAAGGTGTTGCCCGTGACGGTCTGCAGCGCGATCGCGTTCACGTCGCTGGCGATCGACACCAGGCCCGTGGCTTCCAGCTTGATGTTGGCATTGCCCGCCAGGCTTTCCAGCAGGCCCACCGACACGGTGTTGTCGGCCGCGTTCTCGTCGCCATTGTTGATGGTGCCGTCGGCGGCCGCGCCGTCCTGGTCGCCGCTGTTGCCCGCGACGATGCGCAGGTCGGTGGGGTCGATCAGCAGGGTGCCGGTCTTGCCCTTGGGAGCGCGCAGGTCGGCGTTGCCGGTCAGGCCGATGTTCTTCTTGCTGGAGACTTCCGCGAAGCCGCCGTCGCCGCCGTTGGCGCCGCCGCGTGCCGACAGGTCGCCCGCAAACGCCGTGGCCTCGTTCGACCACATCGTGACGCTGCCGCCGTTGCCACGGTCGATGGCATCGGCCTTGAGCTTGGCGCCGCGCGCCACGGACACGGTCTGTGACTTGCCGCTGAAGGCTGCCGAGCCGTCGTCGGGCTTGACGCCCAGGCTGCCCAGCGCGATCTCGCCGCCGCCGGCCGCGCCGGAGACCTCGACCACGGCATTGCCGGCGACCTTGACGTGTTCGCCGGTCACCACGACCTTGCCGCCGGTCTGGCCGGCGCTCTTCCCGCTGGCGTCCACGGTGCCGGCAACGTTGACGATGCCCGCATCGCCGCCCGACAGCACGATCTTGCCGTTCTTGGTGCCGACCGACTTGGCGCTGACGATGCCCTCGGTGTTGATGACGTTGTCGACGACGTTCTTGACGGCGCGCGCGGTCATCAGCACGGTGCCGCCATCGGCGCTGATCACGCCGGTGTTGTGCACCAGCGCCTTCACGGCCTTGCCGTCGGCGCCGACGGGCTGCTGGTCGACGACCGAGCTTGCGTCGAAGCTGAGCAGGCCGTCGCCCTGGAAGTCGACGGTGACGGTCTTGGCGCCGGCCAGGGCGACCTTGCCGAGCTTGGCCTGGATGACCCCGGCGTTCTTGACCGAGGGCGCCACCAGGGCGGCCAGGCCGCTGTCCTTGATGCTGATGGTGCCTTCGTTGACGATGGCGGCGTTGAGGTTCTTGGAGGCCTGGTCGAACTTGTAGTTGCCGGCCAGGAAATCCTTGTCGTTGATGTTGGCGGTGGTGGCGACCAGCCCGCCGACGTCGATGCGCGCGCCCTTGCCGAAGACGACCCCGTTGGGGTTGACCAGCATGACGGTGCCGTTGGCGTTGAGCTTGCCGAAGATGGCCGAGGGGTCGTTGCCGACCACGCGGTTGAGCGTGACGCTCTTGCTGCCCGGTTGACGGAAGTTGACCGTCTCGTTGGCGCCGATGCTGAAGTCCTTCCAGTTGATGATGGCCTTGCCGGTCGACTGGTTGATATCGACAGTACCGTTGCCACGGTCATTGATGGTGGCCGAGCCCGCGACCACGTTGCCGCCAGTGGGATTGGCGAACGCGGCGGGCGAGGCGATCGAGCCCAGCACCATGGCCAGCGTGCTCAACGCGGGCAGGGCGGAGACGGCGGTCTCTTTCTTGAGGTGCAGACGGCGGGCAGGCTTGGCAGCGGAGCGCTTGAGGGTGCGGGCTTGGGTCATGGTCGGTCTCGTCTCTGGTTCGCT
Source organism: Bordetella ansorpii (assembly GCF_900078705.1). Classification (GTDB taxonomy): domain Bacteria; phylum Pseudomonadota; class Gammaproteobacteria; order Burkholderiales; family Burkholderiaceae_B; genus Bordetella; species Bordetella ansorpii_A. The sequence goes on along the minus strand of NZ_FKIF01000001.1, from coordinate 140,361 downwards.
GCGGTGCTTAGTACTGGGCCGAAATGCTGAAGAAAACGCGGGGGTTCTTGTCGCCCTGGGTGAGCACGTCGGAGCTCATGGGCTTGGCGACTTCGAGGGTGGCGTAGAGGTTCTTGGTCAGGTTGGCGCGCATGCCGGCGCCATAGGAAGAGAGTTTGGCGCGATCGAGTTCGGGGCTCTCGCTGCGCGACCAGAGGCGGCCGCCGTCGATGAAGGAGTAGACATGGGCGCCGTGCGACAGGAACGACTCCGAGGACACGGCATAACGCAGTTCGAGCGAGCCGGAGACACCGCTGTCGGCGGAGATCTCGCCGTCGTCGTAGCCACGGGCGAAGCTCGGCCCGCCGAGCGCGAATTCTTCGCTGGCCAGCAGCGGGCTGGCGCTGTACTGGCCGGCAAAGGTGGCGACCAGGCTGAACCGGTCGGTGAGCTGCTGCAGGCGGGTCAGTTCGGCGGTGAACTTGAAGAAGTCGGGCCGGCCCTTCACGCGCGAGGCCAGCTCGTTGCCTTCCTTGGAAGCGCCCAGGCCGTCGATGCCCTTGTGGAAGGTGCCGCGCACGGCGGTGATGCCGTTCCAGGAGTCGGTGCGGTCGTAGCTCAGGCCCATGCGCAGCACGCGCAACTTGTCGCGCGTGAAGGGCGTGTCGGTGATGTCGGTGGTGACGTTGCGGACTTCGAACTGGCCGACGGCGCGCAGGTTCTGCAGGCGCGAGCGGATGAGGGGATAGCTGGCGGTGGCGGCGTAGGACTCGACGTCGCTGGCGACGTTGAGATCGGCCAGTTCGCGGCCGGGCTTGCTCTTGGCGTAGCTGGCGGTGGCGCCCAGCGTCAGGCCGCTGCTGGTGGCCAGCATGTCGTAGCCGATGGAGGCAGCCTTGCTGCGGTAGGCCGGGGTGCCCAGGCGGCCGGTGACGGTGAGACGGTCGGCATTGGGGCCGAACGAGTTCAGGCTGAGCTGGGCCAGGGCCTCGCCCCAGCCGAGGTAGGGCGAGCCGCGGTTGTCGAAGCCGATGGAGGCGTCGAAGGGCTTGCGCTCGCTGTGGACGACGAGGGTGGAGCCGCCGACTTCCTTAGGCGAGGCTTCCAGGGAGGCGCGCACGGTCATGCCGGCCAGGTCGTTGGCCAGCAGCAATTGGCGTTCGACCTCGGCGACGTTGATGGGGCGCACGCCGCGCAGGCGCTGCACGAGCTTCTCGATGGCGGCCTGGGCGGGCCCGATGTCGCCGTCGTAGCGCACGTCGGAGATATAGCCTTCGACCACGCGGATACGGAAGACGCCGCCCTCGATGGTCTGCTCGGGAACGATGACGCGGGTGGTGACGAAGCCGTCGTTGCGGTAGCGCAGCTCGATGTCGTTGGCGACCTTGAAGGCATCGGCGACCGTGATGGTCTTGCCCAGCAGCGGCTGGTAGAGCGCGCGGATATCGCTGGCGGGGTACTGCGTGACCCCTTCGACCTGCATGCCGTTCAGCGCGAAGGTGAGCTTGTCGGCGCCGGCGGGGGCCTCGGAGGCGCTGCCCTGCTGGACGGAGACGGCGGGCGCGCCGGAGGTGCTCTGCGGCATGACGGGCTGGGGCAGCGAGCGGCCGGGTTCGGCGCCCGAGGGCAGCTGCGGCACGTTCTGCGCGGCCGCCGGAGCGCCCAGCGCCAGCGTCAGGGCCAGTGAGCTGCCGAGCCGGGCGGCCAACGGGGTCAGAGGGCGGGCGGACGGGCGGGCGGAAGCGTAGTAGCGCGGCATGAGGACTCGGGCGGCGATGGTCAGACCCAGACAGGGCGGCAACGACATTCGCAAACGGCGCAATGATCCAATTTACAAATAGTCGTATCTTTAAAAAAGCTGGATGCTATTTGACATATGTTTCAACCCTGAGTAAACAAAATTTTTACCTGGTCCATGCGGGGTAGATATTTATGCCTTCTATCGCCCTCTGGCAAGGCTCGGTTTTTAAAATCGAAAGACGGCAAAAACGTTGCAAAACGTCAACTGCAAAGGAATGCAAAGGTCGCCGAGGCGTGAAAAAAACGGGGACGCAATGAGGCCGCTAACGCCATTCCCTTGTCTTTGCAGGACCTCTTTCTTTGTTGAAGAGCGGGCGCTTCACCAGGACCCGGTTGCCCCGGTGGGGCGGCCGGATTTCCCGCCCTCCCTGCTGCGCCGGGCCCGCACGGATCGTGGTGGCGGCGGCACGGAACGTGCTGGTCACCGCACGCCGGCCCCTCGCGCGGACCTTCCCGCGGCGGGGGGCGCCGGCTCAGCCAGGAGGTCCACGCCATGTCCCAACACATCTACAAACAGATCGAGCTGGTCGGCTCGTCCACCACGTCCTCGGACGACGCCATTGCCCAGGCCATCGAGCGTGCCTCGAAAACCCTGCGCAACCTTGACTGGTTCGAAGTGACCCAGGTGCGTGGCCACATCGAGGACGGCAAGGTCGCGCACTGGCAGGTGGGCCTCAAGCTCGGCATGAGGCTGGAAGAGTAAGTCCGGCGGGGGGCAATCCGGGCACATTGGAAATACCGCGGCAATATTTTGACCAGCGCTTCCAAGTGCCTGTTGTTGAAGAGGATTTCCGAATTGTCAGACGCCTGTGCATAGCCTTGTCCACAACGCCGGTGGATAAATGGCCATGGCATGGCCCGGCGCCGGCCCGCCCCCCTCGCGGAGCTCGCGGGTACGGCTTTTCCGAGGCCGTTCGGCAACTTCGGGAAGAATTTGAGCAGTCCTTCTAAACCCTTGTTCCCGCAAGGATTTTCGGGATTGTCAGAGAGCTGTGCATAGGCTTGTCCACATCGCCGGTGGATAAGCCGCCTGTCGGCGCACGGAAAAGCTGCCTCATGACAGTTCCCTGTGGATAGCAGCCCGGCTGCACGGTTTCTGCCCGGCGTTTGTAACTACTTGAAGCGCAAGGACTTTCCCGACCTGCCCGCAGGCTGTCCTCAGCCTTATCCACATCTGCGGTGGAAAACCCTTTACTGTTCTTGACCTTTTTTTGCCCAAGGAACTCAGGGCTTTGATCTGTAAAGGAAAATTTTCCGGTTCTCCCGGTTGAACGGCGGGTTTTCCACACACGGCGGGGATAAATACGGGTCATCCCGTACCTTCCCGCCGCGAGGTGTCTTCAAGCGGTCTTATTCACCCAGGCGACGTAGCGGTCCATCCAGCCTTGCAGGAACTTGCGCGTGTCCTCGTTGGTGATCTGGAACTGGTCGTCGATCAGGCCTTCCTTCATCTGCAGGAACACCTCGGGGGTGGTCAGCAGGTTCACGCCTTCGGCGGCCAGCACGTTGCGCAGATGCTGCTGCGCCATGGCCGAGCCCGCCGCGCTGGGCGAGGCGCCGACGATACCGCCCGCCTTGCCCATCCAGACGTTCTGGCCCCAGGGGCGCGTGCCCCAATCGATGGCGTTCTTCAGGGCGGCCGGGATCGAGCGGTTGTGTTCGGGGGTGACGAACAGCACCCCCTGGGACTGGCTGACGAGCGTCTTCAGCTTGGCCACCGGTTCGGGCAGGTCGTTCTCCAGGTCCTGGTTGAACAAGGGCAGGTTCAAGTCCGCGAATTCGAAGCCGACTTCCTTGGGCGCCAGCTTTTCCATGGCCCGGGCCAGGCGCAGATTGATCGAACCGGAACGCAGACTGCCGACGAGGACGGCGATTTTGGTGGTGCTCATGGGCGCATTGCTCCTAGGTGAGGGTCGCCTCAGTGTAGAGAACGCTTTCCGACCATTCAACGGGCTCGCGCCGTCATTGCGCAACCCCTTGTTAGCGCAGGTTGAACAGCCTGGCGAGGATGCACCATGTCGGTGCAATATCTACGGGTAATCCCTGGGTTGGGGATTTGTGCGGTGCAAAAATCCTAGGAGTCGCAAGCAAACCGCAAGGCTTCCTCCCTGCCCCTGGCGCCGTGCTGCACCGCAAGGTTGGCACGTCTCTTGCTAGGGTTAATACGGACGCGCCAGCAGGCGTTTCCAGGCTGACCCGCTGCATAGGAGTCCATCATGTCCGCCGCCCGACCCCCCGTACCCGCGCCCATTCCCGTGACGATGCTGGTGACTCGCCACATCTCGCCGGATCGCTACAGCGATTTCCTGGCCTGGATGCGCCAGGGCGAGATCCTGGCGGCGGGATTTCCGGGCTTCCTCGGCTCGGGCGTGCTGCAGCCGCCCGAGGGCGGCGACCAATACCAGATCGTGCTGCGCTTCACCGACGAAGCCAGCCTGACGCGGTGGGAAGGCTCGTTGCCGCGCCGCATGTGGCTGGAGCGCGGCGCCTCGCTGGTGCGCGCCACGCACGAGACCCGCGTCAGCGGCATGGACAGCTGGTTCGGCCCGCGCGTCTCGGCGCCGCCGCGCTGGAAGCAGGCCATCAGCATCTGGGTGGCCTATTTCCCGATGCTGCTGCTGTTTTCCACGATCTTCAATCCCATCCTGAGCGCCTTGCCGCTGTTCTGGCGCGTGCTGGTCACCACGGCGTGCATGACGCCGGTGCTGTCGTTCGTCTGCATGCCCGTCATCACCCGGTTGCTGCGCGGCTGGCTGTATGCGGGGAACGGCCCGCGCGCCATGAAAGCGCTGCGTTCCTGACGCGGGCCGGCCCATGCGGCGGGCCTGATGAGAAATCGCCCGCGCCGAGGCGTCGGCGCGGGCGATTCTTTATTGCGTGAGCGAGGCGGATATCCGGGGGATGGCCGGATCCCTGGCTGGCGAGACAGCCGGCCCGGTGGCGGACGGGCCGTCCGCCCTCTGCCCGGCGTTTCAGCCGCGGCCCCCGGCCGGCGCGGCCGGCGCGCGCGCCAGTTGGGGCGCCAGGGGGCCGGGCACGGTGCGCTGCGGCGGATTGCCCAGCAGCTTCAGGCAGCGGCTTACATAGCGGTCGATGGTGTCCTGGGTCATGGCTACGCTCCGTAAAGATCAGGCGCAAGGTTTTGGGCCTGTACGGCGTATCAAGCAATACCTGTGCCATGTCTGTTTTCACGGGCGCGCGAGGGGCAGGGCAGCGGTGGGGTCCGATCTTTCGACGAAAAGCGCACTGGTCTGGTGCAATCCCGGGGATTCCGCACGCGGCAGGCCCCCGCGTGCCCCGCCTCGGCCTTGAGCTTGCGGGCCTCGGCCCGCGGCCCGCGCGCGGCGAGGCATTCCTTCTTGCTGACGCCGCGCCAACAATCAACTGACACCATTCTGAACAAAGAACGAATCTCGTTTACACTGCCAACTCTCGTAAGTTCACCCACACGCCGTCCGTCGCGGGGCGGGCGTGCAAACAACGGAGATTGTCGATGTACCAGTCGCTACGAGGCCTGCTGTACGGTGCTGCCCTGGTGGGGGCGCTGGCCGCGGCCGGCGCCCAGGCCGCGGTCGAGCCCAAGGCCGTCACGCGCCTCTATTCGGACATCGCCCTGGCGGGTTATGAAGATTCGCTGGCCACCGCGCGCACGCTGCGCCAGGCGGTCGATGCCCTGGTCGCCCAGCCCAGCGAGCAGACGCTGAAGGCCGCGCGCGATGCCTGGATCGCGGCGCGCGTGCCCTATCAGCAGACCGAGGCGTTCCGCTTCGGCAATCCCGTGGTCGACGACTGGGAAGGCAGCGTCAATGCGTGGCCGCTGGACGAAGGCATGCTCGACTACGTCGACGCCTCGTACGGCACCGAGAATGACGCCAACGCCTATTACGTGGTCAACCTGATCGCCAATTCCAGGATCTCGGTGGGCGGCAAGACCATCGACGCCTCGCGCATCACGCCCGAGTTGCTGTCCGAGGTGCTGCACGAGGCCGACGGCAACGAGGCCAACGTGGCCACCGGCTACCACGCCATCGAATTCATGCTGTGGGGCCAGGACCTGAACGGCACCGGCCCCGCGCCGGCCGACCGCAAGGGCACGCCGCAGGAGCGCCACTCGGGCAATCGTCCGCACACCGACTTCGACACCGGGAACTGCACCGGCGGCAACTGCGACCGCCGCGTCGAGTTCCTGAAGGCCGTCAGCGACCTGCTGGTCACCGACCTGGAAACCATGGTCGGCCACTGGAAGGCCGGCGGCGCCGCCCGCGAGGCCGTCGAGGCCGACCCCAAGGCAGGCCTGAAGGCCATGCTCACCGGCATGGGCAGCCTGTCCTATGGCGAACTGGCCGGCGAGCGCATGAAGCTGGGCCTGATCCTGGGCGATCCCGAGGAAGAGCACGACTGCTTCTCGGACAACACGCACAACTCGCATTTCTACAATCAGATCGGCATCCGCAACGTCTACACCGGCGCGTATACGCGCGTGGACGGCAAGACGGTGCGGGGCGCCAGCCTGTCCGACCTGGTCAAGGCCCGCGACGCCAAGCTCGATGCCGAAGTGCGCGCGCGCCTGGAGGACACCGTCAAGGCCATGCAGGCGCTGAAGACGCGCGCCGAGACCATCGAGACCTACGACCAGATGATCGGCAGCGGCAACGCCGAAGGCAACGCGGTGGTGCAGAAGGCCATCGACGCGCTGGTCGCCCAGACCCGCAGCTTCGAGCGCGTGATCACGCTGCTGGACGTGGGCGAGGTCAAGGTCGAGGGTTCCGACAGCCTGGACAACCCGGCCGCCGTATTCAAATGAAGCCCGTGATGGTTGCGGCGGCGCTGGCAGCGCTTGCCGCGGTGACGCATGGGGCGGCGTCGGCCGCCCAGCCGGCGCAGGAGCGCGCGCAGCAGCACGAAGCGGCCCGGGATCCCAACGTCCCGGCCGGCCCCTCGCCGGCGCCGCAAGGCATCGCCGAGGCGGGCGAGGCCGCCGCCAAGCGCAAACGCACCGATCTCAATCCCAAGGACCAGGCGCGCGTGCGCCAGGTCACCCAGGCCACGGATGATTTCAGCCGCGCCGAGCCTTTCGAGCTGATGCAGGCCGGCGCGGCCACGGTGCGCCCGCTGATCAACGCCGACATCTTCTCGCTGCCCTCGGCCACGCTGGATTTCGAGGGCCGCCAGCGCTTCCAGATGGGCAACAGCCTGTTCCGCAAGGACTGGGTCTCGTCGCCGTCTTCCACCCAGGCCTCCGATGGCCTGGGGCCGCTGTTCAATGCGCGCTCCTGTCAGGCGTGTCACGTGAAGGACGGGCGGGGCACGGTGCCCGGCTTCGACCCCGTCGAGCGCAGCGACGCCGTGGCCCTGTTGATGCGGCTGGCCGTGCCGGCGCTGACCGAAGCCGACCTGCGCCGCATCCATACCGGCGAGATTCATTTCCTGCCCGATCCCGTCTACGGGGTGCAACTGCAGAATTTCGCGGTGGCGGGCCTGCCCGCCGAAGGCAGCCTGGAGATCGCATACACGCCGGTGGAGGTGAAGCTCAATGGCGGCGAGACCGCCACGCTGATGCGGCCCGCCTATCGCATCGGGAACCTGGGCTACGGCCCCATGCGCGCCGACGTGCAGATGTCGCCGCGCCTGGCGCCGCCGATGATCGGCCTGGGCCTGCTGGAGGCCGTGCACGAGGCCGACATCCTGGCCAACGCCACGGCCGACCACGGCGATGGCGTGCGCGGCAAGCCCAACTGGGTGATCGACGCGCGCACCGGCAAGCCGGCGCTGGGCCGCTTCAACTGGAAGGCCAGCCAGCCCACGGTCGAGCAGCAGTCGGCGGTGGCGTTCTCCAACGACATGGGCCTGTCCACGCCGATGTTCCCCAGCCATTACGGCGAATGCACCCCGGCGCAGGCCGAGTGCTTCAAGATGCCGCATGGCGCGCAACCGCACCTGGGCGAGCACGAAGTGCCGGGGCCGTTGATGGACCTGGTCGCCGACTACGCCACCAACCTGGCCGTGCCGCAGCGCCGCGACGTCGACGACGCGCGCGTGCTGGCGGGCAAGAAGCTGTTCTACGAGGCCAACTGCGTGGCGTGCCACGTGCCCAAGTACGTGACGCGGCGCGATGCGGCGCGTCCGGAGCATCGCTTCCAGCTGATCTGGCCGTACACCGACATGCTGCTGCACGACATGGGCGACGGCCTGGCCGACGATGTGTCCGAAGGGCTGGCCTCGGGCCGCGACTGGCGCACGCCGCCGCTGTGGGGCATCGGCCTGACCAAGACCGTCAATCCCAACGCCACCTGGCTGCATGACGGCCGCGCGCGTACGCTGCTGGAGGCGGTGCTGTGGCACGGCGGCGAGGCCCAGCCCGCGCGCGATCGCGTGGTGAACATGACGCCTGAAGAGCGCGCCGATCTGGTGCGTTTCCTGGAGTCGCTGTAAGTGAAGGGGCCGCGATCATGGCGGGTCCTCGACGGGCGCGGCGGCGGGCATGCGCCCGCGCCGCGCCGCGCCTGTCCGCCCAGAGATGCAAAAGGAATCCAAACCATGTCCCTTCCGTTACGCAAGATGGTGGCGGCCGCCGCCTTGGGATGCGCCGCCGCGGCGCCCGCCGTGCAGGCCGCCGCCACGGCCCAGAGCCTGGGCCAGCGCCTGTCCGAAGGGTATGCCCGCCCGGCGTTCGCCGACTTCCAGAAGGCGGCCGGCAGCTTGCAGGCAAGCCTGAAGGACTGGTGCGCGGGCGGCCAGGCCGAGGCGGCTAAACGTGTCTCGGACGCTTTCGGCGAAACCGTGCAGGCCTGGACCGGCATCGAGTTCCTGCGCTTCGGTCCCCTGGTGCAGGGCAACCGCTACGAGCGCCTGGCCTTCTGGCCGGATCCGCGCGGCGTGGTGCTGCGCCAGGTGCAGGAGGCATTGGCCAGGAAAGACGAGACCTTGCTGGCCCCCGGCGCGCTGGCTACCCGCAGCGTGGCGGTGCAGGGCCTGCCGGCGCTGGAGTTCGTGCTGTACCGCGACGGCGGCGTGCTGCAGTCGCGCGATGCGCCGGGCTTTGCCTACGAATGCCGCTACGCGCAGGCCATCGCCGCCAATACCGGCGCGGTGGCCGCCGAACTGGTCCAGGCCTGGAGCCCGCAGGGCGATTTCGGCCGCCAGTTCGCTTCGCCCGCCGCCGGCAACGACCTGTACCGCAACAGCCAGGAAGTGGCCGCCGAAGCGGTCAAGGCCCTGTCCACCGGCCTGCAGTTCGCGCGCGACGTCAAGCTGCTGCCCGTGCTGGGCAAGACGCCGGCCGACGCCCGTCCGCGCCGCGCGGCCTTCTGGCGCAGCGACCTGACCGTGCCTTCCCTGATGGCGGGGCTGGATGGCATGGGCGCCTGGGCCGGGCACCTGACCGAGGCGTTGCCGCCCGACGGCCGCTGGACCGGCCAGGCCGTGCGTGACGAACTGAACCGCGCGCGCCAGGCGCTGACGGACGTGTCCAAGCCCATCGAACAGGCCGCCGGCGACGAGGCATCGCGCCAGCCGTTCACACTGGCCACGCTGGTGCTGAAGAACGCCAAGGACATCGTGGACCAGGATTTCGCCGCCGCCTTCGGCGTGTCCATCGGCTTCAACGCGCTGGACGGGGATTGAGCGTGCGGATCGACCGCCGCCGCTTCCTGGCCCTTTGCGCCGCGCTGGGCCTGCCGGGCACGCCGGCGGCCCGGGCGGCAACCCTGCGGCGGGCGGAGCGCGCCGATGGCGAACCTTGCTACGTCACCGCGCGGCGGCGGGCGGGCCGCTACGAGGCCGTGGTGCTGGACGCGCGCGGCGCCGACCTGCTGCAGGTGCCCATGCCGGACCGCGGCCACAGCTTCGCGCTGGACCCGGCGCGCGGCCGGGCGGTGGTGTTCGGCCGCCAGCCGGGTTTCTTCGCCGTGGCGTTCGACGTCGCGGGACGTCAGCCGCCGCAGCCCTTGCAGGCCGCCGAGGGCCGCCATTTCTACGGCCACGGCGTCTTCCTGCCGGATGGCAAGCGCGTGCTGGCCACCGAGAACGACTACGAGCGCGGCCGCGCGGTGCTGGGGGTGTATGACGCCTCCCCGGGCGGCCAGTACCGCCGCCTGGGCGAATTCGACGTGGGCGGCGTGGGGTCGCACGAGGTCGTCCTGCTGCCCGATGGCAAGACGCTGTGCGTGGCCAACGGCGGCATCCTCACGCATCCCGACTACGGCAAGCTGGAGCTGAACCTGGACGCCATGCGTCCTTCGCTGGTCTATCTGGACGCGGCCGATGGCCGCCTCCTGGAGAAGGTCGAACTGCGGGCCGCCTTGCATCAGTTGTCCATCCGCCATCTCGGGCTGGCGGGAGATGGAACGGTGTGGTTCGGTTGCCAGCACGTCGGGCCCGAGAGCGAGCAGCCGGCGCTGGTGGGCCGCCACCGGCGGGGCCGCCAGCCCGAGCTGTTTCACGGCCCTGCCCAGGCGCTGCGCGACATGCGGCACTACATCGGCACGGTGGCCGCCGACGCCAGCGGCCAGGTCATGGCCACCTCCAGCCCGGTGGGCGGGCAGGTGATGTACTGGGACGCGGCCAGCGGCCGCTGCCTGGGCATCACCAGGCTGCCCGACGGCTGCGGCGTGGCGCCGCACGCCCAGGGAAACTTTCTGGCCAGCAGCGGACTGGGCGTCATGGTCGAAGCCGGCCCGGGCATCGCGCCGCGCCCCGTGCGGCCCACCGACGGCGGACTGGCCTGGGACAACCACTTCCGCCGCCTGTAGCGGACGAAGCCCTTGCAGGGCGCGGGCGCAAACCGCTCCCCGCATCTGCTAGAGTCCCCCCTGCATATGCGTCCCCGCCAAAGGCCCGCGAGGGAAGGGGCGCACGGACGCACTCCCTTCTCTTTTCTTTTCCACGGGAACAATCATGGAAACTACCTGGAACGGGTTGGTCGGCATCTGGCCGCGCATATTCGACCTGGGCGTCAACCTGGCCGTCGCGCTGCTGATACTGTGCGTGGGCTGGTGGGTCTCCGCCCTGCTGGGCGGCTGGGTGCGGCGCATCGCCAGCCGCTCGTCGCACATCGACCGCACCATCATTCCGATGTTCTACGGCGCCGTCGTCTGGGCGGTGCGTGTGTTCACCATCATCGCCGTGCTGGCGCGCTTCGGCGTACAGACGGCCAGCCTGATCGCCGTCCTGGGCGCCGCCGGCCTGGCCATCGGCCTGGCGCTGCAGGGCACGCTGCAGAACATCTCGGCCGGCATCATGCTGCTGATCCTGCGGCCCATACGCGCCGGTGAGTACGTGGCCCTGAGTTCCGGGATCGACGGCACCGTCGACGAGGTCGGCCTGTTCCTGACGCGTCTGATCAAGGCCGACGGCATCACCGTCACGCTGCCCAACAGCACGGTCTGGAACGCCACCATCACGAACTACGCGCGCAACGCCAACCGACGCCTGGACGTGCCCGTCATCGTGCAGTACGGCGACGACGTCGACGACGCCATCGCACGCCTGCAGCATCTGGTCGCCGGCCATCCCGACGTGCTGCAGTCGCCGGCGCCGGTGGTGAAGGTCGAGGACTACCGCGACAGCGGCGTGCTGGTCAACGTGCGCCTGTGGACGCAGTCCTCGAATTACGGCGAACTGCGCTGGCAGATGCTGCGCATGGTGCGCAAGACGCTGGACGATGCGGGCTTCCAGTCCCCGGTGCCGATGCAGCGTGCCCTGTTCACGGCGGACAAGGGTGAGGCCGCCATGGCGGTGCAGGGTCATCCCGCATCGGGCAACGCGCCGCGCGATCCCGGCGCGCCGGCCTGACGCACCGGCCGCCTGGGCGCCCGGCGGCCCCGTCTCGGCTGGCCTGGCCGGGTGCCTCGCCGTTCTGCGGAACGGGCGGCTTCAGGCGCGCGGTGCCAGCCGGCCCAGTTCCGCCTTGATCCAGCCGGCGATCTCGCGCTGGCGCTGCGCCGGCATGCGGTCGATGATGGCCGTCACGCTCACCGCGAGCACCGGCGCGCCCTGCGCGTCGAGCAGGGCGCATCCGACGCCCAGCGCGCCGCGCACCGCATGGTTGCCCACCACCGAATAGCCGCGCGCGCGGGTGTTCTCGATCAGGCGCAGCATTTCGTTGGCGGTCATGCCGCCGTATTCGTCCAGTTTTGCGGAATTGCGCATGACGATGCCGTGCGCGGCGCGGTCGGGCAGGGCGGCCAGCAACGCCATGCCGCCCGATCCCACGCCCAGCGGCTGCCGCTTGCCGGCATACGTGGCCAGGATCTGCACGGGATAGCTGCCGATCTCGCGGTGCAGGCTGACGGATTCGTCGCCGTCGCGCACCACCAGGAACACCGCGTCGCCCGTGCGCTCGGCCAGGCGCCGCAGCGTGGGCAGCAACTGCCGCACGCGCGGATCGGGAGGGGTGAGTTCGGGTTCGGTATCCAGTTGGGCGCGATAGCGCTTGCTGCCTTCCATCGCCGTCACCAGGCCGGCCTCCAGCAGCGCCGCCAGCAGGCGGTAGATGGTGGGCCGCTGGATGGACGTCAGGCGAGCAATGTCCGTCACGCTCAGGCCGGCGCCGCCCTGGTCGCGCAGGGCGGCCAGCACCATCAGGCCGCGCCGCAGGGTGCGGGGACCCGCGCCGGAAGCATCCGGGGAAACGTCGGCGGCGCCTGCCGAATCGAGTTCTTGCATCGTGAATCGCCTTCCTGGGGGGTATCGGGAGGGGAAAACGCTAACAAGCCTTATGTCCATTGCATGGACTTTGCCTTGCCGGGCGCAGCGATGGTAGCGGACAATCGTGTCAAAGCATCTCAAACGTCCACGAGATGGACAATATTACTGGAGACTGATCCATGACCCTGGATTCCAAGCCCCGTCGCGGCCGCATGGTGGCCACACTGTTCGCCGGCCTGGCCGCTGCTCTGGCTTTCAACGCTCCCGCCCACGCCGAATACCCCGACAAACCGGTGCGCGTCATCGTCGGCTTCAGCGCCGGCGGCACCACCGACGTCATCGCCCGCATCATGTCCAAGGAACTGACCCAGTCGCTGGGCCAGTCCTTCGTGGTCGAGAACCGTCCGGGCGCGGGTAGCAACATCGCCACCGACCTGGTGGCGCGCGCCGAACCGGACGGCTACACGCTGCTGTTCGTGGCCGTCACCAGCGCCATCAACCAGACGCTGTACAAGAACGTCAACTTCAACCTGGTGAAGGATTTCGCCCCGGTGGCGCTGGGCGCCAAGGTGCCGAACATCCTGGTGGTGAACCCGTCGGTGCCGGTCAAGTCGGTCAAGGAACTGGTCGAATACGCCAAGAAGAACCCGGGCAAGCTGAACTTCGCGTCCTCGGGCAGCGGCACCTCGATCCACATGGCGGGTGAGCTGTTCAAGCAGCGCGCCGGCATCGACGTGCTGCACGTGCCGTACAAGGGCAGCTCGCCGGCCCTGACCGACCTGATCGGCGGCCAGGTGCAGTTCATGTTCGACAACATGCCGTCGGCCTGGCCGCACGCACAGTCGGGCAAGCTGCGCGCCCTGGCGGTCACGACCGCCCAGCGTTCGCCCAGCGCGCCCGACCTGCCCACCATGCAGGAATCGGGCTTCGCCAACTTCGACGTGTCGTCGTGGTTCGGCCTGATCGCCCCGGCCGGCACGCCGCCCGAGGTCGTCAACAAGCTCAACGCCGCCATGGTCAAGGCGCTGGACAAGCCCGAAGTGAAGAAGGCCTACGCCGACCTGGGCGCCGTGGCCCAGAAGACCACGCCCGCCGAATTCGCCGCCTTCATCAAGTCGGAAGTCGAGACCTGGGCTCCGGTGGTGAAGAACTCGGGCGCGACCGTCGACTGATCGCGCGCGATCGCTGCCGAACCGGCGCGCCTGCATGGCGCGCCTTTTTTTTTGCGCGGGGCCGTTCCAAGGCAAAAAAAGCGCCTCTTGAGGACGGCAAGCCGAAGGCGCGGCGTGAACTGCCCCCCGGGCCGCCCGCGGACATGGTCTAAGATAATGGGTCGCCTCAGGAAGTGCGTTCGGCGATTTGCTGTCTGAATCGCTTTCTTCCGCCCTCCCTCGGTGATTGAAGCATTGGCGCCATGACAGCGGAACGTGCGGCCTCCCACGCGCCTGCTTCGAAAGAGGGATCGGATCGAAAGCCGTCAATAGGAGACCCTCGTGATGCAAGACGACGTGTCGGTGGTACCGCCGCGCACCGGAGGCATTCTGCCGCAAGTGTTCTACCCGTCCGCTGGCCTGGTCGTGGCCTTGGTGCTGCTGTCTTTCATCGCGCCAGAAGCGACGCAATCGATGTTCGGCGCGGCCAAGGCCTGGGCGGCCAACGAGGCCGGCTGGTTCACCGTGCTGGCGGTCGCCGGCTTCCTGGTGTTCGTGGTGGCGCTGGGATTCAGCAACGTCGGGCGCCTCAAGCTGGGCCCCGACCACAGCACGCCGGACTACAGCTACAGCACCTGGTTCGCCATGCTGTTCGCGGCGGGCATGGGCATCGGGTTGATGTATTTCGGCGTGGCCGAGCCCGTGATGCACTTCGCCTCCCCGCCCGTGGGCGATCCCGAGACGGTCGCCTCGGCCCGGCAGGCCATGCGCATCACGTTCTTCCACTGGGGCATCCATGCCTGGGCCATCTATGCGGTGGTGGCGCTGTCGCTGGCCTATTTCGGCTATCGGCATGGCCTGCCGCTGCGCATCCGCAGCGCGCTGTATCCCCTGATCGGTGATCGCATCCATGGACCGATCGGGCACGCGGTGGACACCTTTGCCGTGCTGGGCACCATCTTCGGCCTGGCCACCTCGCTGGGCCTGGGGGTCATCCAGATCAACTCCGGCTTGCAGCATCTGTTCGGCGTGCCGGTCAGCACGGGCACCCAGGTCATGCTGATCGCGGGCATCACCGCGGTCGCCACCGTGTCGGTCTTCACCGGCCTGGACCGAGGCGTGCGCCGGCTGTCCGAATTCAACATGATCCTGGCGGTGGCGCTGCTGCTGTTCGTGCTGCTGACGGGGCCGACCGTCCACCTGCTGCAGGCGTTCGTCCAGAACACCGGCATCTATGTGTCCAACGTGTTCGGCATGACGTTCAATCTGTACGCCTACGAGCCGACCGACTGGATCGGCGGCTGGACGTTGTTCTATTGGGGCTGGTGGATCGCGTGGTCGCCCTTCGTGGGCATGTTCATCGCGCGCATTTCGCGCGGGCGCACCATCCGCGAATTCGTGATCGGCGTGCTGCTGGTGCCCCTGGGCTTCACGTTCCTGTGGATGACGATCTACGGCAACACCGCGCTGCACATGATCCTGGCCGACGGCGCGACCGACCTGATGGCGGCCGTGTCGGCCGACAGTTCGGTGGCGATCTACAGCTTCCTCGAACGGTTGCCCCTGGCCGGCATCACCTCCGCCGTGGCCACGCTGCTGGTGGTCATCTTCTTCGTCACGTCGGCCGACTCGGGCGCGCTGGTCATCGACATGCTGTCGTCCAAGGACGACGGCGAGTCGCCCGTCTGGCAGCGGATCTTCTGGGCCGTGTCGGTCGGGGCCATCGCCATCGCCTTGCTGATCGCGGGCGGGCTGACCTCGCTGCAGGCGGCCACGATCGCGTCGGCGCTGCCGTTCACGGTGGTGATGATCCTGGCATGCCTGGGCATGCTGCGGGCCATGCGGCTGGACGTGGCCAAGCGCGAGGCGATCCGTACCGCGCGCGCGGTGCCGGGCGCGACGGGCGCCGACTGGAAGGGACGGCTGCGCGCGCTGGTGCACCAGCCGCGCCAGCAGGAAGTGGCCGCCTTCCTGGCCGAGAAGGTCCGTCCGGCGCTCGACGAGGTCGCGGCGGAACTGCAGAAACAGGGCCTGCAGGCCCGGACCGAGGCGGGAACCGACGGGCGCGTATGGCTGGAAGTGGGGCACGGGCAGGAAATGGATTTCTTCTATTCGGTCCGTCCGCATCCCTACAACCCGCCCTCCTTCGTGGTCGAGGACCCGCGCCGCAGGCACAAGCAAGGCGACGTGTACTACCGTGCCGAAGTGCACCTGCGCGAAGGCGGGCAGGACTACGACATCATGGGGTGGCGCAAGGAAGAGGTCATCCATGACGTCCTCGACCAGTACCACCGCCACATGCACTTCCTGGACGCGGTGCGCTGATTACTTGCGCTTGCCCCGGGCCGTGGCCAGCATCGCCGTGCATACGCCGCGCAGCATGTCCACCTCGTCGCGCGTCAGCGCCTGGCGGCTGAACAGGTGCCGCATGCGCGGCATCAGTTTCTTGGGATGGGCGGGATCGAGGAACCGCACGGCGACCAGCGCTTCTTCCCAGTGGGCCAGCAGCCCCTGCACGGCCGCGCCGGGAGCCGGCTCGGCGCCGCTCTCGGCCTGGCTGGGCGGGGCGGGCGGCAGCATCGGCGCGCCGCTGGCCGCCAGCAGGGCGTAGCGCATTTCCCAGGCGGCCAGTTGGAGCGCCTGCGCCACGTTCAACGAGCTGTATTCGGGGTTGGCGGGGATGTGGCAGATGCGGTGGCACAGGGCGATCTGGGCGTTGGTCAGCCCGGCGCGCTCGGTGCCCAGCACGATGGCCACGCTGCCCTCGGACGTTTCGTCCATGTGCCGGCTGGCCAGGTCGGCCGCCTGGCGGATGTCGCAGGGGGGAGGCCCCAGGTCGCGCACCCGGGCGGTCAGGGCGAAGGCCAGCGTGACGGGCGCCAGGGCCTCTTCCAGGGTCGCGTACACCCGCGCCCGTTCGAGCACGTCGCCCGCGCCGCTGGCCAGCGCCAGGGCTTCCGGCTGCTCCAGCATGTCGGGAAACCGGGGCTCGACCAGCACCAGTTCAGAGAAGCCCATGGTCTTGATGGCGCGTGCCGCCGAACCCACGTTGCCAGGGTGGCTGGGCTGTACCATGATGAAGCGGACGCGGGAAAAAGCTCGATTCATTTAAAATGTTGTGTTTGGCCCTGCAGGCCTGCCTGGTTTCGTGCCCGTTGGTGGCGATCCGGCAGGTGGCCCTTATCGCTTTTCCGTACGGAATTCTATGCATCCGATGCTCAATACCGCCATCAAGGCGGCCCGGCGTGCCGGCACCATCATCAATCGCGCCAGCCTCGATCTGGAACACCTCACCATTGCGCGCAAGGGGCCGCGAGATTATGTCACGGAAGTCGATCGCGCCTCGGAAGAGGCCATCGTCGAAGTCCTGCAGACGGCCTATCCCGACCACGCCTTCCTGGGCGAAGAGTTCGGACAGCAAGGCGACGAGAACGCGGAATTCCAGTGGATCATCGATCCCCTGGACGGCACCACCAATTTCATCCACGGCCTGCCCATCTACGCCGTGTCGATCGCGCTGCTGCACCGCGGCCAGGTCTCGCAGGCGGTGGTCTACGACCCGACCCGCAACGAACTGTTCACGGCCAGCCGCGGCAGCGGCACCTTCCTGAACGACCGCCGCGTGCGCGTCACGGGCCGCACCCGCTTCCACGACGCGCTGCTGGGCGCGCACTGGGCAGGCTCGGCCGGCCCCGACGGCGGCGCCGCGCGCTTCCGCGACATGGCGCAGGGCTGCTCGGGCGTGCGCCGCCTGGGCTCCACCGTGCTGGACCTGGCCAACGTGGCGGCCGGCCGCCTGGACGGCTTCTGCGGCGTGGGCCTGAAGCCCTGGGACGTGGCGGCGGGCAGCCTGCTGGTGCTGGAAGCCGGCGGCCTGATCTCCGACTTCGAAGGCGAGCAGGGTTGGCTGAAGTCCGGCGACGTGCTGGCCGGCAGCCCCAAGATCTTCACCCAGATGATGGGCAGCCTGCAGCCCAGGCCGGCCGCCTGACGGCATCGCCGCTTCGTACGGCCGGCCCCGGGCCGGCTTTTTTGATGCCGGGCCGTTCCGTGCGCGAGGCGACGCCGCCCGCGCGGGCATCGGCCGCATTCCCGCCGCCCACGCCGGCGGCCGGGCCGCCCGCCTCGCCTGCGCGTGGGGTTTCCCCGCGGTTGGCGGTGCGGTCGCGCCAAGGCTGTCACACGATTTCTTGTACGATTACCGGTTTCCTACTTCCCGGAGCTCCTGATGGAGTGGCTGCTGGACCCCGCTGCGTGGGTCGGCCTCCTTACCCTGGTGGTCCTCGAGATCGTCCTGGGTATCGACAACCTAATCTTCATCGCCATCCTGGCGGACAAGCTGCCGCCGTCCCAGCGGGACCGCGCGCGCATCCTGGGCCTGAGCCTGGCGCTGGTCATGCGCCTGGGGTTGCTGTCCGTCATGTCCTGGCTGGTCACCCTGACCGAGCCGCTGTTCTCCGTCGGACCCGCTTCGTTCTCCGGGCGCGATCTCATCCTGATGATCGGCGGCCTGTTCCTGCTGTTCAAGGGCACCATGGAGCTGCACGAGCGCATCGAGGGCGGCCATGCCGAGCACGCCGGCGGCCCGCGCGTCTATGCCAGCTTCTGGGTCATCGTCACGCAGATCGTGGTGCTGGACGCCGTGTTCTCGCTGGACTCCGTCATCACCGCCGTGGGCATGGTCGACCATCTGGCCATCATGATGATCGCCGTGGTCATCGCCATCGGCATCATGCTGGTCGCCTCCAAGCCGCTGACGCGCTTCGTCAACAAGCATCCCACCGTGGTGGTGCTGTGCCTGGGCTTCCTGCTGATGATCGGCTTCTCGCTGCTGGCGGAAAGCTTCGGCTTCAAGGTGCCCAAGGGCTACCTGTACGCGGCCATCGGCTTTTCGGTGGCCATCGAGGCCCTGAACCAGGTGGCGCGCCGCAACCTGCTCAAGCTGGACGCCCGCCGTCCGATGCGCGAGCGCACCGCCACGGCCGTGCTGCGCATGCTGGGCAAGCGTCCGCCGGCCGCGGGCGACGAGCCCGCCGAGCCGGCCGCCGAGAGGCCCGACATGCAGGCCTTCGGCGTGGAAGAGCGCAACATGGTCAGCGGCGTGCTGACCCTGGCCGAGCGCAGCATCCACTCGATCATGACGCCGCGCAACGACATCACCTGGATCAACATCGACGACGATGCCGGCGAGATCCGGTCGCAGCTCGACGCCTCGCCGCACAGCTTCTTCCCGGTGTGCCGGGGCTCGCTTGACGAAGTCATCGGCATCGGCCGCGCCAAGAGCATGGTGGCGCAGCTGATCACCGAGGGCCGCATCCGGCGCGACACCCTGCGCGATCCGATCATCGTGCACGAGAACACCGGCATCCTGGTGCTGATGGACACGCTCAAGCGTTCGCGCGGCCAACTGGTGCTGGTCACCGACGAGTTCGGCGCCATCGTGGGCCTGGCCACGGCCATCGACGTGTTCGAGGCCATCGCGGGCGAATTCCCCGACGAGGACGAGATGCCCGACATCGCCGTCGAGCAGGACGGCGTCTGGAAGATCGACGGCGCGGCCGATCTGCATCATGTGGAACAAGTGCTAGAGGTCGAGGGCCTGATCGACGAGTCCCAGGACTACACGACGCTGGCCGGCTATCTGCTGGCGCGCTTCGGCCACCTGCCGCAACCCGGCGACGCCTGCGAATTCGACACCCCGTACGCGCGGCTGCGCTTCGAGGTGCTGCAGCTCGACGGCCGCCGCATCGCTTCCGTCCGGGTCGAGAAACGCCCCTACGAGCCCACCGATCCCGATGCGGCGCCCGAGGGCGGCGACGCTTAACTTTTCCGGTCCTCATCCATCCACATGTCAGACGGCACGCTATACCTGATCAAGGCCTTCGTTCTCGGTATCCTCGAGGGCCTGACCGAATTCATCCCGGTGTCCAGCACGGGACACCTCATCCTGTTCGGCGACCTGATCCATTTCGAATCCAGTTCGGGCAAGGTGTTCGAAGTCGTCATCCAGCTCGGTTCCATCCTGGCCGTCATGTGGATCTTCCGCGCCCGGCTGTGGCAGCTCGTCGCGGGCACGCTGCGCGGCGAGCGCCAGGAAGTGGCGTTCACGCGCAACCTGATCGTCGCCTTCCTGCCGGCGGCGGTCGTCGGCGCCATCTTCATCTCCGCCATCAAGCGCCTGTTCTACGCGCCGGAAGTGGTGGCGGTGACGCTGGTGCTGGGCGGCCTGATCATGCTGTGGGTCGAGCGCCGCACCCATCACACGCCGGGCGACCAGCCCGGCGCGGCCGACGATACGGCCTCGGACGAGCGCGCCACGGCGCATACGCTGGAGCAGATCACCTGGAAGCAGGCCCTGGCCGTGGGCGTGGCGCAGTGCCTGGCCATGATCCCGGGCACCTCGCGTTCGGGCGCCACCATCATCGGCGGCATGATGGCCGGCATCCAGCGCAAGACGGCCACCGAGTTCTCTTTCTTCCTGGCCATGCCCACCATGCTGGCCGCCGCAGTCTACGACATGTACCGCAACATGAGCCTGCTGACCTCGCACGACCTGTCCGCCATCGCCGTGGGCTTCGTGGCGGCGTTCTTCAGCGCCTTGCTGATCGTGCGCGCCGTGCTGCGCTTCGTGGCCAACCATACCTACCGCATCTTCGCCTGGTACCGCATCGCGCTGGGCATCGTGGTGGCGGCGGTGCTGATGGCCTGATGGCCGCGGGCTGGCGGGCGTTCAGTCCGCGGCCCCATCCGCGTCGGCGTCGCGGTACAGCGCGCCGATGGCCTCCCAGAGGCCGCGCGCATGCACGGTATCCAGCGTGCCCTGGCACGCATACAGGCGGACATCGATATCGATGTCCTCTCTTTTTTCGCCTGCGCGCACGATGCGGCCGTGCAGCAGGTCTTCGCGCACCAGGCTCAGCGGCAGCCAGGCCAGTCCCATGCCCTGGCGCACCATGGCGTGCAGCGAGTCGGCCAGGTCGGCCTCGTACACGGTGTAGAGCTGGTCGCGTCCCCCCGCGGCCGCCAGCACGCCGTCCAGGATGGCCCCCAGCGCCATGCCGGGGGCATAGGCCAGATAGGGCACCCGGGGCTGCGCGCCGCCGCGCGGCAGGGCGAACTTCGGATAACCCGACACCAGCGGCGCCGAGACGGCCACTATGGCGTCGCGCCCCACCGAGCAGGACAGCAGGTCCTGCATGCCGGGCGGAATCGCGCCTTCGGGGGCGTGCCCCAGCATGAAGTCGGCCTGGCGCTGGCGCAGCATTTCCAGCCCCGGCCGCAGGCTGGTGGTCTTCACTTTCCAGATGGCTTCGCCATAGGTGCCGCGCAGGTCGGCGATCAGCCGCGGCAGCAGCGTGTGCGACAGCGTGCGGCCCGCGGCGATGACGATGGTCGGCAGCGTCCGGTCGGGCTGCTGTGCCAGAACGGCACGGGTGTTGCGCAGAATAGCTTCGATCTGGCGGGCGGCCGCGGCCAGCGCGCGACCTTCGTCCGTCAGCGGGCTGTGGCGGGCGCCGCGCGTGGCCAGCGGCGCGCCGGCCCATTCCTCCAGGGCCCGCAGACGCCGGCCGAATGCGGGATGCGTGATGCCACGCAGTTGCGCGGCCCGGCTCAGGCTGCCGGCCTGGCCCAGGGCCAGCAGGTCGCGCAGCAGGGCCAGGTCCAGGTCTTTCGGTGTCTCCATGGCGAGCGTCTCTCGATGTTTGGTCTGTGCCAATCCGGCACAGCTTACTGCATCCCGTCCGAAAGGAATCGCATCGGCATGGATACACTGCACGGCAATCGAGCGATCCGCGCCATGTCTCACGTCTCCCTACGCAGCATCCGTTCCCATTTCTTCGGCGGCGCCACCGCGACGGTGCGTGGCTTGCCTGTCGAACAGCGCGCCGTGGCCGCCGGCTTGCCTCGGCCCGTGGACATGAACGGCACCTACAGTGTCGGACAGATGTACGCCATGCACTACGCCTTGGCGCGGCCCCGCTTTCCGTTCCCGGTGGTGCTGTGGCATGGCGGCGGCATGACGGGCGCCCAGTGGGAGTCCACGCCGGATGGCCGTCCTGGCTGGCTGTGGCGCCTGCTGGAGGCCGGTTTCGACGTCTGGGTATGCGATGCGCCCGAGCGCGGCCGGGCCTCTTGGGCCATGTATCCGCAGGTCTACGAGGCGGCGCCGATCTTCCGCAGCCACGAAGAGGCCTGGGAGCTGTTCCGCGTGGGCCCCGGTGAGGCCGTCCCGGACGGCGCGGACACGCCGAACGCCACCGCCCCACGGCTCGCCCCTCACCCCGGCACGCAATTCCCGGTCGAGCATTTCGAACGCTTTGCGTGCCAGTTCGTGCCGCGCTGGCTGGAGCATGGCGACATGACGCTGGCCGCCCATGACGAACTGATCGCGGCCGTCGGGCCGTGCATCGTCATGGGACACAGCCAGGGAGGCGGCCACGCGGCCCATGCGCTGCAACGGCACCCTGGCACCGTGCGGGCCACCGTCATGCTCGAACCCACGGGGATGCCGGCCGACGCCGCGGCCACGCCGGCCCAGGTGCCCCAGTTGGTGCTGTGGGGCGATTACCTGGACCACAGCCCCCTGTGGCGCAGCTACCGGGAGTCCGTGGACCGGCACGTCGAGGCGTTGCGGCAACGCGGCGCACCCGTCGCGGTGCTGGACCTGCCCGCCGCCGGCCTGCATGGCAACAGCCATGCCTGCATGCTGGACCGAAACAGCGACGAGGTGCTGGGGCACGTCGTCGCATGGCTTTCCAAGGCATTGGAATAGCCCATGCCGCCCCCCTTAGAAAGATAGTAAACACAGGAGAGACCCAGCATGTTCAAGCGTTCCATCGCGGCCCTGGCCGCCGCCGGCGCCCTGTTCGGCGCGTCGCCCTCGGCCATGGCCAAGGACTACCCGGCCGAACCCATCCGCCTGATCATCCCGTTCGCGCCGGGCGGCACCGCCGACATCGTCGGCCGCCTGTTCGCGCAGAAGCTGGGCCAGAAGCTGGATGGCACCGTCATCGTCGAGAACAAGGCCGGCGCCGCCGGCGTCATCGGTTCGCGCTTCGTGGCCGAAGCCAAGCCCGACGGCTATACGCTGCTGCTGGCCTCGTCCAGCACGCACGCCGCCAACCCGGCCATCTACGCGAAGCTGCCCTACGACGCCGTGGCGGATTTCACGCCGATCACGCAGATCGTGTCCGTGCCGGGCGTGCTCAGCGTCAACGAGGACGTCAAGGCCGCCACGCTGGCCGACCTGATCGCCGATTCCAAGGCCAAGCCCAACCAGTACACCTACGCCTCTTCGGGCGCGGGCACGCTGGGGAACCTGGCGATGGAACTGCTCAAGAAGAACAGCGGCGCCGAGATCATGCACGTGGCCTACAAGGGCGCCGGCCCGGCCTTCAACGACGTGATCGGCCGCCAGGTCTCGATGATCTGGGAGCCGCTGCCTTCGTCGCTGCCGTTCATCAAGTCGAACCGCCTGCGCGCGCTGGCCGTGGCCTCCGCTCAACGCCTGCCCGAGATCCCGGACGTGCCGACCTTCGCCGAAGCCGGCATCAAGAACTACGACGTATCGGCCTGGAACGGCCTGCTGGGCCCCAAGAACATGCCCGCCGAGCTGTCGGACAGGATCTACAAGGCCGCGGCCGAGGCGTTGAAGGATCCCGAGCTGCGCCAGCGCTTCAAGGAGCTGGGCGGCACCGTGGTGGGCAATACCCCCGATCAGTTCAAGGCGGTGATGACTTCGGAAATCGCCAAGTGGAAGGACGTGGCGGCCAGCGCGAACATCAAGCTGGACTGATCGGCACCGAAAGCTGGACGGATCCGGCCTGAGAGCCGGACCGATCGAGCGAGGCAGCAAGCATGGCGAAGCAGCAGCGGCGAAGTCTCAGGACTTCGCCGCTTTTTCTCGTGGCAAAACGCCGGCTGCTACGAATAAGGGTTTACCCTGAACGTATTGATGCGCGAATTTTTTTCGTGAATTCCTCAGAATTTATATCGTTTTGAGGAAGCGGCTACCAGGGCTTGTAATGCATGCCTTCTCCAGTACGGCATGAGTTCCTCCCCATGAGTTCTATCGGTTTTCGCATTCTTCCCTTGCCGCAACCCCCGGTGGCGGACGACATCGTGGCGGGTTTCGCCGAGATCGGCTCCGCCCAGGTCAGCGACTGCATGGGCCGCCTGTACGGCGTGCGAGGCCTGCGCGCGATGCATGCCGGCGCGTCCCGCATCGTCGGCCGCGCGGTCACGGTCAAGACCCGTCCGGGTGACAACCTGATGATCCACAAGGCGATCTCGCTGGCGGGGCCGGGCGATGTCCTCGTGGTCGACGGCGGCGGCCAGACGGCCAACGCCCTGGTCGGCGAACTGATGGCCATGGATGCCGAATCGCGCGGCATCGTCGCCTTCGTCATCGACGGCATGATCCGCGACCTGGACGTGTTCCAGCAAGGCAAGTTCGGCTGCTTCGCGCTGGGCGCGGCGCACATGGGGCCCTACAAGGACGGCCCGGGCGAAATCAACGTTCCCGTGAGCATTGGCGGGCAAGTCGTGTGCGCGGGCGATGTCATCCTGGGCGACGCCGACGGCGTGCTGGCCATTCCGGCGGCCCAGGCCGCCGACGTGCTGGCCGCCGCCCGCAAGAAGGAAGCGGACGAGCAGGTCACCAAGGAAAAGCTGCGTTCGGGCACCTACACCAAGCCTTGGGTCGACCGCGCCATCGCCGAGAAGACCGGAGGCGCGAAATGAGCATCGTCGCCGACAAGATCAGGCGCATCAAGCTGTCGCCCAGCGTGGCGACCCGCGCCATCGTGGCCCGGCTGCGCGAGGAAGGCCGCCGCATCATCGACCTGACGGTGGGCGAGCCCGACTTCGCCACGCCCCGGCACATCTGCGACGCCGCCATCGCGGCCATGCAGCGCGGCGAGACCAAGTACCCGAATTCGCAGGGCACGATGCCGCTGCGCCGCGCGGCGCGCGCGCGCCTGCTGGAAGAGACGGGCGTCGACTATCCCGAGGACCGCATCATCGTGGGCACGGGCGCCAAGCAGGTCATCTACAACGGCCTGGCCGCCACCCTGAATGACGGCGACGAGGTCATCATCCCCGCGCCGTACTGGGTGTCCTATCCCGACATGGTGGCCGTCAACGGCGGCGTGCCCGTCGCCGTGGCCGCCACGCCCGCCGAGCAGTACAAGCTGACGCCCACCGCCCTGGAAGCCGCCATCACGCCGCGCACCAAGTGGCTGATGATGAACGCGCCCAGCAACCCCACCGGCGCCATCTACACGGCCGACGAGTGGCGCGGCCTGGTCGAGGTGTTGAAGCGCCATCCGCACGTGTGGCTGATGACCGACGACATCTACGCGCGCCTGAACTTCACCGGCACGCCCACCGTGCATCCGCTGCAGCTGGCGCCGGAACTGGCCGGCCGCACCCTGGTGGTCAACGGCGTGTCCAAGGCCTACGCGATGACCGGCTGGCGCATCGGCTACGGCGCCGGCCCGGAAGAACTGATCAAGGCCATGGCCATCCTGCAATCGCAGAGCACGTCGGGCGCCTGCTCCATCAGCCAGGCGGCCGCGACCGAGGCCCTGTCCGGCCCGCAGGATTGCGTGGCCGAGTTCGCCCGCACCTACAAGGCGCGCCGCGACGCCGCCGTCGCCGCGCTGACCGGCGCGGCCGGCCTGTCCGTGGTGGTGCCCGAGGGCGCGTTCTACGTGTTCCCGGACTGCAACGGCGTGATCGGCAAGCGCACGCCGGATGGCACGGTGCTGGCCACCGACACCGACTTCGTGCACTACCTGCTGCGCGAGGCCGGCGTGGCGGTCATCGACGGTACGCCCTATGGCGTGCCGGGCACGTTCCGCCTTTCTTTCGCGGCCGCGCTGGAAGATATCCAGCAAGGCTGCTCGGCCATCCGCGCGGCGTGCGAACGCCTGGCCTGAGCGCAAGCCGGGCCGGCGGCGGGCGCCGCCGGCCTTTCGTTCCGCATCACCACCACACAAGGGGATTCAATATGAAGTTGCTGGCTACTGTCACCCTGGGCCTGAGCCTGGGGCTGGGCCTGTTCAGCGCCGCCGCGCACGCCGACCAACTGGCCGACATCAAGTCGCGCGGTTCGTTGACCTGCGGCACGCTGGGCACCTCGCAACCGTTCAGCTACCAGGACAACGCCACGCGCACCGTCGTGGGCTATGACGTCGACATGTGCAAGCTGGTCGCCGACAAGCTGGGCGTGAAGGTCGAGTACAAGCTGCTGTCCGTCGCCGCCCGCGTGCCCGAGCTGAACGAAGGCCGCGTCGACATCCTGGCCGCCAACCTGGGCTACTCGCCGGACCGCGCCGAACAGATCGCCTTCAGCCACGCCTATTACGTCAGCCCGCAGAAGCTGCTGGTGCGCAAGGATTCGGGCCTGGACACGATCGAGTCGGTCAACGGCCGCCGTATCGCCGCCACCAAGGGCTCCAGCTCCGAGCGTGAAATCAAGCGCATCATGGACAAGTCGCAGGTGCTGGGCTACACCGACAGCTCGGCCGCCTACCTGGCGCTGCAGCAGAAGAAGGTCGACGCGCAGTTCGCCTCGGAACTGGTGCTGGTCCGCCTGGTGCTGCAAAGCCCGCCCAACGCGCCCGTCACCGTCATCGACAAGTCGGTGTTCGACGAATCGTGGGGCCTGGGCATGCGCAAGTCCGAGCCGGCGTTCATCGCCGCCGTCAACAAGATCCTGGACGAGGCCGAAGCCTCGGGCGAAGCCGCCAAGCTGTTCGACAAGTGGTTCGGCGACGCGACGCCGTACAAGCTGAAGCGTTCGTTCAAGATCGCGCCCATCGCGGGCTGATCCGCCATCGGCGCCGCCTCGCGCGGCGCCGTTTCCGGAGTTTTCGCGTGTTGCTAGAAACACAATTTCTTTCTCAGCTTGCCGACGGCATGCTGACGACGGTGCAGCTGTTCCTGGTGTCGTGGGTGCTGGCCTTCACCCTGGCGGTGCTGCTGGTGCTCATCCGCAGCACCGAACTGTGGCCGTGCCGCCTGTTCGTCAGCGCCTATGTCGAGTATCACCGCAACGTGCCCCTGCTGGTGCAGGTGCTGTTCTGGTACTTCGGCATGCCCGAGCTGCTGCCCGAAGTGGTGCGCGAGTGGCTGTACGCGCACAACGCCGAGCTGTCGCTGGCGGCGATCGCGCTGGGACTGGGCTCGGCCGCCTACATCGCCGAGGACATCCGCAGCGGCCTGCGCGCCATCCCGTTCACCCAGTTCGAGGCCGCCCGCGCGCTGGGCTCGTCCTATCTGCAATGCATGCGCCACGTGATCGTGCCCCAGGCGTTGCGCATCTCGATTCCGCCGCTGGTGGGCCGCGCGCTGCTGCTGTTCAAGAACACCAGCGTGGCCATGGCCATCGGCGTGGTGGAACTGACCTACCAGGCGCGCGAGATCGAGAACGAAACCTATCGCACCTTCGCCACCTTCGGCGCCGCCACGATCATGTATCTGCTGGGCTCCTTCCTGTTGATGTACATCGGCTCGCGCATCTATGCGCGCTACAGCCTGGGCAAGGGAGGCGGCCGTGCTTGATATCCTGAACCAATACTGGCCCATGCTGCTGGTGGGGCAGTACCCCAACGGCCCGCTGGGCGGCCTGGCGCTGACGCTGCTGCTGGCCTTCCTGGGCCTGGTGCTGTCGTTCCCGCTGGCCCTGCTGATCGCCATCGCGCGGGTCAGCCCGTACCGCTGGATCGCCATCGGCAGCCGCCTGTTCGTCAACACGGTGCGCGGCATGCCGTTGCTGATGCTGATCTTCTGGGCCTATTTCGCCGTTCCCAAGCTGACGGGCGAGTCGATCAGCGGCTTCTGGACGCTGGTCTGCGCCCTGGTCATCTACGAAAGCGCCTATCTTTCGGAAGTGGTCCGCTCCGGCATCGAGGCGATCCCGAAGGGCCAGATCGAGGCCTCGCGCTCGCTGGGCGTGGGCTACTGGACGACGATGCGCCGCGTGATCCTGCCGCAGGCGCTGTTCAACGTGCTGCCCAGCATGACCAGCCAGTTCGTGTCGACCATCAAGGAAACCTCGCTGGGCTATGTGATCAGCGTGAACGAACTGACGTTCGCCGCCAACCAGATCAACAACATGGTGCTGACCCAGCCCCTGCAGGTGTTCGGCATCCTGGCCATCATTTACTTCCTGGTGTGTTTCAGCCTGAGCCGCAGCGTGGCCTGGCTGGAAGGCTGGGTCCGCCGCAGCCGCAGCATGCCGGCCTGACGGTCAAAGGAATCGAATCATGATAAAGCTCGAAGGCGTCAACAAGTGGTATGACGCGCATCATGTCCTGAAGGACGTCGACCTGGATGTCGCGCGCGGCGAAGTGCTGGTGGTGTGCGGCCCCTCGGGGTCGGGCAAGTCCACCCTGATCCGCACGATCAACCGGCTGGAGCCCATCGGCGGCGGCCGCATCCTGATCGACGGCCAGGATATCCACGCCAAGGGCGTGAACATCAACCGCCTGCGCCAGGGCATCGGCTTCGTCTTCCAGCAGTTCAACCTGTTTCCGCACATGAGCGTGCTGGACAACGTGACGTACGCCACGGTCCACATCCTGAAGACCCCGCGCCGCGAGGCCGAGGCGCAGGCCGCGCAGTTGCTGGAGCGCGTGGGCATGGGCCACAAGGCCGAGGCCTATCCGGGCGCCCTGTCGGGCGGCCAGCAGCAGCGCGTGGCGATCGCCCGCGCGCTGGCGCTCAAGCCGCCGGTGATGCTGTTCGACGAGCCGACCAGCGCGTTGGATCCGGAAATGGTCGGCGAAGTGCTGCAGGTGATGAAGTCCCTGGCGCGCGACGGCATGACCATGGTGTGCGTGACCCACGAAATGGGCTTCGCGCGCGAGGTCAGCGACCGCGTGATCTTCATGGACGCCGGCCAGATCCTGGAGGCCGCGACGCCCGCGGAGTTCTTCACGGCGCCGCGTCATCCGCGCGCCCAGCGCTTCCTGGCGGACATCATCGCGCATCACCCGGCATGACGGGCGTGCGTGACGCCGGGCAGCCGGGGCCGGCCGGACGGGATCCGGATTCGCCGAGCGCGGCCCGGCCTGGCGCGGCCCGACGGGATTTCACCGAGGGGCAGGGGATTGCCGCCGGTGGTATGGTTGGACTCTCCCATCGCCCGACCGCTCATCCGGCCATGTACACCCTGAAGCAACTGGAGGCGTTCTACTGGAGCGCCGTGCTGGGCAGCTTCAGCGCCTCGTCCCGCAAGCTGCACGCCACGCAGTCCGCGGTGGCCAAGCGCGTGGGCGAGCTCGAGGGCTTTGCCGGCATGCCGCTGTTCGAGCGGCGCGCCAAATCCCTGGTCCTGACGCAGCACGGCCGCAAGCTCTTCGAGCGCGCGCGCGCGAGATGCTGGAACTGAACAGCCGTATGGTGCTTGAAATGGCCGATCCGTCGCGCTTCGAGGGCAGCGTGCGCCTGGGCGTGACCGAACTGGTGGCGCTGACCTCCCTGGCTGGCGTCATCGGCGAGCTGAACCGGCTGTATCCCAAGGTGCAACTGCTGCCCGAAATCGAAGGCGGCATCACGCTGTACGAGCGGCTGCAGCGCGACGAACTCGACCTGGCCATCATGCCGGGGCCGTTCTGGAGCTACGAATACGAGTGCGTGCACCTGGGCTCGGTGGTCAACGTATGGATGGCCAGTCCGTCGCTGCCGCTGGATCCCTCGGCCGACCTCTCGCCCGAGGACCTGGCGCCGTTTCCGGTGATCAGCCAGCCGTCGAACTCGGCGCTGTCGCATCTGTACGATGCCTGGTTCGCCGAGCAGAACCTGTCGGTGAAACGCGTGCTGACCGCCAACAGCCTGGGCATGATGGCGCAGTTGGCGATGCTGGGACTGGGGATCAGTTATCTGCCGGGCGCGTATTTCGCGCCGCTGGTGGCCAGCGGCGCGCTGTGCCGGCTGCGCGTGCGGCCCGACCTGCCCACCATCAACTACTACGCCGTCCACAAGAAAAGCGCGATCAATCCGGTGATCAACACCGTCATCGACATTGCGCGGCAGGCTTGCGATTTCGAGGTGGCGGGCTCGTTCCTGCCGATGGCGCCGCCCAGGCCGGGCTGACATCCGCCGCGGCCAGCCACCCCGGCCGCGCGGCAGCGGGACATCTCGTTCCCGCAGGCGGGGCAGTCAGCCCTTGTCCGAAAGGCTGCCGTCCTTCGGCTTCAGTCTTCCGACGCGTCGCCGAGATCGTAGAACTGCGGGCCGTCCTGGTCGATGACCAGCCAGCCGCCGCGCGCTGAGCCGTGGTCGCAGTCCCAGTCGGGCAGCACCCAGCGCTCGCATTTCCTGCCGTCGATCATCAGCACGTGGCGGTCGGGGCGGTGCGTGTGGCCATGCACCATGAGGGCCACGTCCGCGTCACGGAAGGCGGTCTCGACCGCGCCCGCGTTCACGTCCATGATTTCCGTGGTTTTCGCCTGGTTGGCCGCCATGCTTTCGCCGCGCGCCTGCTGGGCCATCTGCAGGCGCTCGGGAATGCTCTTGGCCAGGAACTGCTCTTGCCAGCGGGGATCGCGCACCATGGCGCGGAACTGCTGGTAGGCCGCATCGTCCGTGCAGTACTCGTCGCCATGGCTGAGCAGCACGCGGCCGAAGCCGGTGTCCAGCAGCGCCACGTCGGGCAGCAGTTGCGCGCCCACGGCCCGCGCCAGTTCGGCGCCCATCAGGAAGTCGCGGTTGCCGCGCCCCAGGTACACCGGCACGCGCGCGGCGGTGGCCTGCAGGCCGCTCAGGGCCTGCGCCAGCCAGGGCGGCGCGGCGCGGATCACGTCGTCGCCGATCCAGGCATCGAAAAGATCGCCCGGCAGCAGCAGGGCCGCCGCCTCGTTCGCCGCCACGTCGAGAAAGGCGAGGAAGGCCTCTTGCGTGGCGGGCGTGGCGGGACCCAGGTGCACATCGGAGGCCAGCCAGGCCGGCCCCTCCGGCAGCACCAGATTATTCAAGGATCTCAGCCTTGGTGATGACCACGTCCTCGGTCGGCACGTTCTGGTGGAAGCCGCTGTTGCCCGTCTTCACGCTCTTGATCTTGTCGACCACCTCGGTGCCTTCGGTGACCTTGCCGAATACCGCGTAGCCCCAGCCGTTGGGGGTGGGGGCGGTGAAGTTCAGGAAGTCGTTGTTGGCGACGTTGATGAAGAACTGGGCGGTGGCCGAGTGCGGATCGCTGGTGCGGGCCATGGCCAGGGTGTACTTGTCGTTCTTCAGGCCGTTGTTGGCCTCGTTCTCGATGGGAGCGTGCGTGGGCTTCTGCTTCATGCCCGCTTCGAAACCGCCGCCCTGGACCATGAAGCCGTCGATCACGCGGTGGAAGATCGTGCCGTTGTAGAAGCCTTCCCTGACGTAGGTCAGGAAGTTCTCGACCGACTTGGGCGCCTTCTCGGCGTCCAGCGTGATGACCATGTTGCCTTGGTTGGTTTCCAGTTTGACGCGGGGATTCGTGCTCATTTGTGATGTGCCTTTGGAAGCAGAGGGGGAGGGGGCGGCCGGCTGGGCGCCGGCGCCGGCGGGCAGCAGGGCCGCCACGGTGACCGCGCACGCCGTCAGGCGTCGCAGGGAGAGCGGGAGGCGAAAACTCATTATTGCCGTTTTTCCTTCAGCAGATTTTCGATTTCCTGCGCTTTGTCCTTCGCGCCGGGGGCGCCTTGGCCACCGGCCTGCCGGTACGCGCGCAGGGCCATCAGAAGTTGGAGGTCGCCCAGGTTGGCGCGCGCGTCGGCGTAGGTCGGATCGGCGCGCAACGCCATGTTCAGAGCGTCTTGCGCGCGGTCCAGTTCGCCGCGCGTGGCGTACAGGGCAGCCAGGTTGTTCCACGGCTCCGGCAATTCCGGAAAGCGCGTGGTCATGTCAGTGTAGACGTCAATCGATTCCTGCGTGCGGCCCAGCGCGGCCAGGGCGCGCGCGTGCTGGAACATCAGTTGCACGTCGGTGCCGCGGGTGCCTTGCCGGTCGCGTTCGGCCTGCCGTTTCTCGATCAGCGCCAGCGCCTCGTCGTTGTGGCCCTGGGTCAGCAGCCGTTCGATGCGGTCGGTGACTTGCGAGGGGGCGGGATCCAGCCGCGTGTCGACGCCGGGCTTCAGCGTTTCGAGCAGGTTGGCCAGGCCCTCCCAGCCGCCGTCGGGCGGGATGGGGTCGAGCGTGGTGAGATTGGCGTTCGGCGAGAGGTGCCCGCCGCCGGCGCCGCTGCCGCCCCGGGCGGATTTCGCGTGGGCGAAAAGAGGGGCGGCGCTGAGCGCCGCCAGCAGCAACGCGATGGGAAGACGCGGCATGTTGGGTTCCGTTGTGGTCGGCATCGGCGGACACGCTGGGCGCGCAACCGGGCCGCTTGCTATACTTGACGACCGCCATTTTAGCCCCGGTTGCGTTTCTGGCATTGCATGCCCCGACAACGCATCCGACATTGGCATGTCCTGGCCGGGGGGCTGGCAGGGGCTGATGGGCGGCTGGAAGGATGTGGCCGCCCGGGGGCACGCCCCGCGTTCAAGGGGGGCCGCCATCCAGGCCGCCGCCCGCCGGGCAGGCCTCGGCCGTTGCGCGGGGCGGTTCATCCCGACGCCATCCGAAGAATACATTTGCCACACACACAGGGCGCCATGCTTCACATCTACAACACACTGTCGCGTGCCAAGGAACCGTTCAAGCCGGCTACCGCCGGTCAGGTGGGCATGTACGTGTGCGGCATGACGGTCTACGACTATTGCCACCTGGGGCACGCGCGCATGCTGGTGGCGTTCGACGTGGTGCAGCGCTGGCTGCGCGCCAGCGGCTACCAGGTCAATTACGTGCGCAACATCACGGACATCGACGACAAGATCATCCGCCGCGCCGTCGAGACCCACCGCCGCATCGGCGAGGTCACCGAGTTCTACATCGACGCCATGCACGCCGACGAGCGCGCGCTGGGCGTGCAGACGCCCGACAACGAGCCCCGCGCCACGCAGTACGTGGGAGAAATGCTCGACATCATCGGCCGCCTGCGGGAAAAGGGCCTGGCCTACCAGGCCGACGACGGCGACGTGAACTACGCCGTGCGTGGCTTCGAAGGCTACGGCAAGCTGTCCGGCAAGACGCTGGACGACCTGCGCGCCGGCGAACGCGTGGCGGTGGGCTCGGCCAAGCGCGATCCGCTCGATTTCGTGCTCTGGAAATCGGCCAAGGCCGAAGAGCCCGAAGACACCAAGTGGCAGTCGCCCTACGGCATGGGCCGCCCGGGCTGGCACATCGAGTGCTCGGCCATGAGCCGCTCGCTGCTGGGCCTGCCCCTGGACATCCACGGCGGCGGCCCCGACCTGAAATTCCCGCACCACGAGAACGAGATCGCGCAGACCGAAGGGGCCTTCGGCGGCAGCCTGGCCAACGTCTGGATGCATTGCGGCCCGCTGATGGTCGACGCCGACAAGATGTCGAAGTCGCTGGGCAACTTCCGCACCATCCGCCAGACCGTGGCCGATGCCGCCGAGCTGTCCGACACCGAGGCGTCCTACCAGGCCAATCCGCGCGAAGCGGAAATGCTGCGCTTCTTCATCGTGCGCAACCACTACCGCAGCCCGCAGAACTACACGCCCGACAACCTGCTCGATGCGCAGAACGCGCTGGACCGCCTGTACCAGGCGCTGCAGAACGTCGCGCCCGACCCGCAGGGCATCGACTGGAACGAGCCCCAGGCACAGGCCTTCAAGGCCGCGATGGACGACGATTTCAATTCGTCGGGTGCCGTGGCGGCGCTGTTCGAACTGGCCTCCGAGGCCAACCGCACGCGCAGTGCGCGCAGCGCCGGGCAGTTGAAGGCGCTGGCCGGACTGATTGGCCTGCTGCAGCAGGATCCCGCCGACTACTTCAAGAAGTCCACCCGCTACGGGGCCCGCGGCGCGCAGCCGGCCGGCGCCGCCGGGGGGGCGCTGGACGAGGCCGCGATCGAAGCCCGCATCGCCGCCCGCGCCGCCGCCAAGCAGGCGCGCGACTTCGCCCTGGCCGACCGCATCCGCGCCGAACTGCACGCGGCCGGCATCGAACTCGACGACAAGCCGGGCGGCGTGACGCAGTGGCGCCGCGCCTGACCGAACCCGGAAGCTTTTTTCTTCATGTCCAGCGCTGAACCCGTCATCGTCAAGCCCGACTATTGGGAAGAGGCCGTCGCCCATCTGGTGCGCGACCGCATTCTCAAGAAAGTCATCCCGCAGCACCCTGAAACCTGGCTCAAGCCGGCGGCCACGCCGTTCGTGACGCTGGCGCGCGCCATCGTGGGCCAGCAGGTCTCGACCAGCGCCGCCCAGGCCACCTGGACGCGCTTCATCGAGGCCGCGGGCAAGCGGCCCACCCCCGCCTCCGTGCAGCGCCTGGGCCTGGAAGGCCTGCGCGAGGCTGGCCTGGCCAAGCGCAAGGCCGAGTACGTCCAGGACCTGGCCGAGCATTTCGCCCAGCGCAAGGTGCACCCCGAGAAGTGGGCGGCCATGGGCGACGAGGACGTCATCGCCGAGCTGGTGGCCATTCGCGGCATCGGACGCTGGACAGCGGAGATGTTTTTGATCTTCAATCTGCAGCGACCGGATGTCCTGCCCTTGGACGACCCTGGGTTGCTCAAGGCAATCTCGTTACACTACTTCAGCGGCGAACCCGTCTCGCGCTTCGAGGCCCGTGAGGTCTCGCTGGCGTGGCAGCCCTGGCGTACCGTGGCAACCTGGTATCTGTGGCGCAGCCTGGATTCCCTCCAGGACTGAGCCGCCCCGCCAGGCGCCCTTCAACGGAACCACACACATCGATGCGCAATACTTTCCTTGAATTCGAACAACCGCTGGCCGAGCTTGAGAACAAGATCGAGCAGCTGCGCTACGTGCAGGCCGACTCCGCCGTCGACATCTCCGACGAGATCGGCCGCCTGCAGCAGAAAAGCCAGACGCTGGCCAAGGAAATCTACGGCAAGCTGACGCCGTGGCAGACCGCCCTGGTCGCCCGCCACCCCCAGCGTCCCTACACGCTGGACTACGTGCGCGAGATGTTCACCGATTTCCACGAGCTGCACGGCGACCGCATGTATGCCGACGACCAGTCCATCATCGGCGGCATGGCGCGCTTCAACGGCACGCCGTGCATGGTCATCGGCCACCAGAAGGGCCGTGACACGAAAGAGCGCGCCGCGCGCAATTTCGGCATGCCGCGTCCCGAAGGCTATCGCAAGGCCCTGCGCCTGATGCGCCTGGCCGAGAAATTCCAGATGCCCGTGTTCACCTTCGTCGACACGCCGGGCGCCTATCCCGGCATCGGCGCCGAAGAGCGTGGCCAGTCCGAAGCCATCGGCCACAACCTGTACGCCATGGCCGAGCTGAAGGTGCCCGTCATCTGCACCATCATCGGTGAAGGCGGTTCGGGCGGCGCGCTGGCCATCGCGGTGGGCAACGCCGTGCTGATGCTGCAGTACGCCACCTACTCGGTCATCTCGCCCGAGGGCTGCGCCTCCATCCTGTGGCGCAGCGCCGAGAAGGCGCCCGACGCCGCCGAGGCGCTGGCCATCACGGCCCCGCGCCTGAAAGACCTCGAACTGATCGACCGCGTGGTCAACGAGCCCATCGGCGGCGCGCATCGCGATCCGCGCGTCATGGCCCGCCTGCTGCGCCGCGCCCTCGGCGACTCGCTGCGCCAGTTGCAGGGCATGACCGCCGACCAGCTCATCGAGCAGCGCGTGCAGCGCGTGATGTCCTACGGCCGCTTCCAGGAAGCGCGCGCCTGACGGGCGCGTGGCGCGGGCCCGGCCGGTGAAACCCCCTCCGAGCCCCGCCATGCCTTCCTCCGAATTGCCCGATTGCCCGGCTGCGCTGATCCAGCCGCTGCGCGAGACGCTGCTGGCCTTGCCCAGCCGTCCCGCGCGCATCGCCGCCGCCGTCAGCGGCGGCGCCGACTCCGCGATGCTGGCCGTGGCCGCCGCCCACGTGGCGCGCGCGCAGGGCATCGAACTCCAGCTGTTCCACGTCCACCACGGCCTGCAAGCCCAGGCCGATGGCTGGGCCGAGCACGTTGACGCCCTGGGCCGCATGCTGGGCGTGGCCGTCGTGCAGGCGCGCGTGCAGGTGGCGGGCGACAGCGGCAAGGGCATCGAGGCCGCCGCGCGCCAGGCGCGCTACGCCGCGCTGGCGCGCCTGGCGCGCGAGCACGGGGTGGCCGACGTGCTGCTGGCCCATCATCGCGACGACCAGGCCGAGACCGTGCTGCTGCGCCTGCTGCGCGGCGCCGGCCTGCAAGGCATGGCGGCGATGGCCGCCGCCAGCATCCGTGACGGCGTGCGCTATCTGCGGCCCTGGCTGGGCACGGGCCGCGAGGCCATACGCGCGGCGGCCGCCCGGCTGGCCGACGAGCGCGGCTGGCATGCCGTCGACGATCCCACCAACGCCGATCCCCGCTATACCCGCGCCGCCGTGCGCACCCGCCTGGCGCCCGTGCTGGACGAGCGCTGGCCCGGCTGGCAGGCCATCGTGGCGCGGCATGCCCGCCACATGGCCGAAGCGGCGCAAGTGCTCGATGAAGTGGCCGAGGCGGATCTGCAAGGGTTGGAGCCCGGTCCGGACCGCGGCAGTTTCTCGCTGGCCGCGTGGCGCAGGCTGTCGCCGGCGCGCCAGGCGCACGTGCTGCGCTATTGGCTGGCCCGGCAGGGCGTGGCCATGCCCAGCGATGCCCGCCTGGCCGACCTGCTGCGCCAGTTGCGGCAGTTGCATGCCCTGGGGCACGACCGGCAGTTGCGCGTCGAGCACGCGGGGCTGGCGGTGCGCTGCCATCGGGGCCGCGTGTGGGTCGAGCCGGCCTGATCGCGGGCCCGTTGACAGGCGCTTCGCGGATTCCGGAGCGCTGGCGGCGGCAGGGTCCGGCCTGCGCCAGATCAATCGAAACCGCCGTGATCGAACCGGATTCCGCGAAGTTTTCTGCGGAAAATACGGCATTTCCCGGATTTCCCGCGCCCAAATCTTTACCAGCGCGTTAAAATCCTGGGTTTTGCCCGTCTTTGCCAGCAGTCGTGTGGCGGGCTTCCAGCCAGAGTACGAGATAGATGTCCCTCATCGTTCACAAGTACGGCGGTACCTCGATGGGCTCGGTCGAGCGCATCAGGAACGTGGCGCGCCGCGTCGCGAAGTGGCACGCCGCCGGCCACCAGGTCGTGGTCGTTCCTTCCGCCATGGCCGGCGAAACCAATCGCCTGCTGGGCCTTGCCCGCGAAATCGCCTCGCAGCCCGACGGCCGCGAACTCGACATGATTGCCGCCACCGGCGAGCAGGCCAGCAGCGGCCTCCTTGCCATCGCGCTGCAGGCCGAAGGCGTGCAGGCGCGCAGCTATACCGGCTGGCAAGTGCCCGTGCGCACCGATTCGGCCTACACCAAGGCCCGCATCACCTCCATCGACGACGCGCGCATCCGCGCCGACCTGGACGCCGGCCGCGTGGTCGTGGTCACGGGCTTCCAGGGCATCGATGAAGAAGGCCACATCACCACGCTGGGCCGCGGCGGTTCCGACACCTCGGCCGTGGCCGTGGCGGCCGCCATCGGCGCCGACGAGTGCCTGATCTACACCGACGTCGATGGCGTCTACACCACCGACCCCCGCGTCGTGCCCGAGGCGCGCCGCATGTCCGTCGTCTCGTTCGAGGAAATGCTCGAGATGGCGTCGCTGGGGTCCAAGGTGCTGCAGATCCGCTCCGTCGAGTTCGCGGGCAAATACCGTGTGCCCACCCGGGTCCTGTCGTCGCTGACCGACCCGCTCATCCCGCTCGAAGAAGAAATGGTCTCGGGCACGCTGATTACTTTTGAGGAAGACGAAAAAATGGAAGCCGCCGTTGTCTCCGGCATCGCCTTCAGCCGCGACGAAGCCAAAATCACCCTGCTGGCCGTGCCGGACAAGCCCGGCGTCGCCTATTCGATCCTGGGTCCGGTTGCCGCCGCCAACATCGACGTCGACATGATCGTGCAGAACCAGTCTGTCGCCGGCACCACCGACTTCTCGTTCACGGTCAACCGCAACGAATACCAGCGCGTGGTCGACGTGCTCAAGCGCGAGGTGATTCCCGCCGTGGGCGCGCGCGAACTGGCCACCGACGAGAAGGTCGCCAAGGTCTCCATCGTCGGCATCGGCATGCGCTCGCACGTCGGCGTGGCCAGCCTGATGTTCCAGACGCTGTCGCAAGAGGGCATCAACATCCAGATGATCAGCACCAGCGAAATCAAGACCTCGGTGATCATCGACGACAAGTACATGGAACTGGCCGTGCGCGCGCTGCACAAGGCATTCGGCCTGGATCAGGCGCCCGCTGAAAAGGCCTGAGGCTGGAGAATTTTGCTTCCCGGTGCGTAAATATCGGCACCTGTGGAACATAAGGGCCAAGAAAGTCTGATAGAATCTTGGTCTCTCTGGAGGCGTGGCCGAGTGGTTGAAGGTACTCCCCTGCTAAGGGAGCATGTGGGCAAAAACCTGCATCGAGGGTTCGAATCCCTCCGCCTCCGCCAGAATTGAAAACCCCGTGACTTGCGTCACGGGGTTTTTTCTTGTGCGCCCGGCAGGGACGCGCTTCTCGCGGGCAGGCGCGTTCATTTTCGGCGTGCGGCGGCGATCGCGTTCGGGGTATGATGCGACTGGATAAATATCCAGTCATCCGGCATTCTCCGTTCCGCATGCGGCATGTTTCCCGAGCACCGCTACTACTACCTGCACAACTTCCAGCAAGCCCTGGACTGGCTGGCCGCGCGCTATGCCGATGTGCTCGGTCCCGCCGAGCAGGAGTTCCTGCGTGCATTCCCGGCTTTGCCCATGGCATCGCGGGCATTGCTGGTCCGCTTGCTCATGCGCCGCCACACGGTGTTCCGCGCGCAACGCTTGCAATACGAGGAAATCGGGGCGGTCGCGCCGGCCGCCGAACCCCTGCTCGCGCTGGGCTGGCTGCGCGCCGATCCCGTCCTGCCTTGGTCCGGCTGGGCGGCCCTGCACACCAAGGACGAACTGGCCAGGCGCTATCCGCAGGCGGTCCTGCGTCCGGCATTGCGCAAGCCCGAGCTGTTGACCGCGCTGCAGGCGGCATTGGGCGAACCGAACCTCCGGCCCTGCAGTGCCTGGGGCGCCGGGCCCGACGAAGCCATCTGGTCGGTCGAGGTCGCGCCGCTGGTGCGGCGCCTGCGCCTGATGTTCTTCGGCAATCTCGACCAGGCCTGGTCCGAGTTCGTGCTGGCCGACCTGGGCGTCTTCCAATACGAGAAGGTCGCGATCGAGGCCGGCAACCGCGCCTTCCAGTGCGCGGCCGACGTCGACGTCTATCTTGCCTTGCAGGATGTCCGCGATCAGCTCGATGCCGCCCAACCGGATCAGGCCGCCGCCCTGCATGCGCGGTTGGCCGCCTGCGAAACCGCCGTGCCCTGGCTGGCGCGCCGGCGCGCCAAGGTGTGGTTCCGCCTGGGACAATGGTGCGAGCGTGCCGCCGATTGGCAGCAGGCCGAACGGGCCTATCGCGCCAGCGTCCACCCCGGCGCGCGCCAGCGGCTGATCCGCGTGCTGGAGCGCCAGCAACGGTTCGCCGAAGCGCATGCGCTGGCCGCACAGGCGCTCGATCACGCGGAAAGCGAGACCGAGCGGCAACTGGTCCGCCGCATGATGCCGCGCCTGGCGCGCCAGACGGGCGGGGCAGCGCAGCCGAGGCGAGCCGGCTTGCCCTTGGCCCCATCGATGCTCACGCTGCCGCAGCCCGCCGATGACGCCCGCGTGGAACGCGTCGCGGGCGATCACTTCGCCGGCGAGGGCGCCCGCGTGCATTGGGTCGAGAACGGCCTGATCAATTCGCTGTTCGGGCTGTTGTGCTGGGACGCCGTTTTCCTGCCCGTGGCCGGCGCCTTCTTCCATCCCTTCCAACGCGGGCCCGCCGACCTGCACGAGCCAGGCTTTCGCGCGCGCCGGACGCAGGCGTTCGATGCCTGTCTGGATACCTTGCGGACAGGCGGCTATCGCGCACGCATCCTGGCGCGCTTCCAGCAGAAAGCGGGCATCCAGTCGCCTTTCGTCTCCTGGGGCATGCTGACGCCCGAGTTGCTCGAACTGGCGCTCGACTGCATCCCCGCCGAACACCTGGCGCTGTGGTTCGCGCGGCTGCTCGACGACCTGGCCGCCAACCGGTCCGGCCTGCCCGACCTGGCGCGCTTCTGGCCCGCCGAGCGGCGCTACGAATTGATCGAGGTGAAGGGACCGGGCGACCGCCTGCAGGACAACCAGATCCGGTGGCTGGAATACGCCGTGGCGCACGATTTGCCGGTGCGCGTCTGCCACGTGCGCTGGGCCGTTTGCCAGGAACCCCAGGAGCAGGCCGCATGAAGCTCGATGTGGCCGTACGCACGCTGTGCGACTTCACCGCGCGCGCGGGCGACCTGGATTCGCGCTTCACGCCCGCGCCCACGGCGCTGGAAGGCATGGCGGGCCATGCGGTCATCGCGCAACGGCGGCCTGCCCATTTCGAGCACGAGGTCGTGCTGACGGCGGCCCATGCCGGCCTGACGGTGCGCGGCAGGGCGGATGGCTACGATCCGCGGGAATCCCGTGTCGAAGAGGTGAAAACCTATCGCGGCGATCTCGATGCGCTGCGCGACAACCAGCGCGCGCTGCACCGCGCGCAGGCGCGGGTGTACGCCCACATGCTGTGCGTGGCGCGGGAACTGGCCGAGATTACCGTGGCCGTGGTGTATTTCAACCTCGACACCGAGGCCGAGACGGTGCTCGCCGAGACCCTGCCGGCCGGCGCATTGCAGGCATCGTTCCAGGACATGTGCGAACGGTATGCCGACTGGGCCCGGCACGAGCGCGCGCACCGGGAGGCTCGCGACGGGGCACTGGAGGCGATGGCTTTTCCGCACGGCAAGATGCGGCCCGGGCAGCGCGAGCTTGCGGTGGCCGTGTATCGCGCCGCGCGCGATGGCCATCCCGTCATGGCGCAGGCGCCGACGGGCGTGGGCAAGACGCTGGGCACGCTGTTTCCCTTGCTCAAGGCCTGCGCCACGCAAGGGTTGGACAA
Source organism: Bordetella ansorpii (assembly GCF_900078705.1). Classification (GTDB taxonomy): domain Bacteria; phylum Pseudomonadota; class Gammaproteobacteria; order Burkholderiales; family Burkholderiaceae_B; genus Bordetella; species Bordetella ansorpii_A. The sequence goes on along the minus strand of NZ_FKIF01000001.1, from coordinate 99,725 downwards.
GGTGTTCTTCCTGTCGGCGAAGGGACCAGGGCATGGACTGGCGCTGGATGCCGTGTCGCGGTTGCGCACGGCGCAGGCCGACGGGCTGCCGCTGCGCGTGATCGAGCTGGTGGCGCGCGAGAAATCGTGCGCGCATCCCGACCGGGCCTGCCATGGCGAGTCCTGCCCGCGTGCGCGCGGGTTCTACGATCGCCTGCCGGCCGCGCGGGCCGCCGCGCTGGCGGACCCCGGCACGACGCTGGCGCGCGCGGCCGTGCGCGCGGTGGCCGATGCCCACGGCGTCTGCCCGTATTACCTGGGCCAGGAACTGGCGCGCTGGAGCGACGTGGTGGTGGGCGACTACAACTACTGGTTCGATTCGAACGCCATGCTGTACGCGCTGACGCTGGTGCACCAATGGCGCGTGGCGGTGGCCGTGGACGAGGCCCACAACCTGCTGGAACGCGCCAGAAGCATGTACAGCATCACGCTGTCCACCGAGGATGTCCGCGCCGCGCGCGCCGTCGCGCCCAAGGCCCTGCGCAAGCCGCTGGATGGGTTGCTGCGTTCGTGGCGGGCCTTGCAGAAAAAGCAGCAGACGGACTACGCCGCCTACGACATGGTGCCGGGCGGCCTGCGCGACACCGCGCAGCGCGCCAGCGCGGCGCTGGCCGAGCACTTTGCCGGCGCGGCCGGCTCGCCGGACGATCCCGCGCTGGCGCTGCATTTCGCGTTGCTGCAGTTCGGCCGCCTGGCCGACGGCTTCGGCAATCACGCGCTGTTCGACCTGACGATCACCGGCGATGCCAGTCCGCTGGGCGGGCCCGCGTCGCAGGTCTGCATCCGCAACGTCGTGCCCGCGCCGTACCTGGCCGCGCGGCATGCGGCGGCGCGCTGCACGGTGCTGTTCTCCGGCACGCTCAGTCCGCCGGATTTCCACCTGGACACGCTGGGCCTGCCCGCCAGCACGGGCTGGGTCGACGTCGCCGCGCCGTTCTCGGCCGAGCAGCTTCGCGTGAGCGTCGTGCCGGGCGTCTCCACCCGCTGGCGCGACCGGGCGCGTTCGCTGGCCCCGATCACCGACCTGGTCGCCGCGCAGTATGCGGCCCGGCCCGGCAACTACCTGGTGTTTCTCAGCAGCTTCGCCTACCTCGAACAGGTGGCGCGGCGCATGGCCGCCGCCCATCCCGACGTGCCCCAGTGGTCGCAGGCGCCTCGCATGAACGAAGACCAGCGTGCCGACTTCCTTGCCCGCTTCACGGAAGCGGGGCGCGGCGTGGGGTTCGCGGTATTGGGCGGCGCCTTCGCCGAGGGCGTGGATCTGCCGGGGCGGCGGCTGATCGGCGCATTCGTCGCCACGCTGGGCCTGCCGCAGGTCAACCCGGTCAACGAACAGATCCTGGCCGCCATGGGCGCGCGCTATGGCCAGCAGATGGCCTATGACTACACCTATCTTTATCCCGGATTGCAGAAAGTGGTGCAGGCCGCGGGCCGCGTGATCCGCACCGAGACGGATACCGGAACGGTCCATCTGATCGATGATCGTTTCCGCCAGCGCAAGGTGCGGGCGCTGTTGCCGACCTGGTGGCGGGTCGGCATCGCGTCGAACGCCCTGGACCGGCCCTCGCACGCGCCCGCCTGAGCGGCGGTATCAGCCCGCGGCCTCGCCGCGCTGCGGGCGTTCGGCGCACCCGGCGTCGCGCTGTTCCGCCCATTTCAGCATGCCGTCCAGCGCGGGACACAAGGCCTGGCCCCATTCTGTCAGGCGATATTCGACCTTGGGCGGCACCTGCGGATACACCTGCCTGGAGACGATGCCGTCGGCTTCCAGTTGGCGCAACTGCTGCGCGAGCATTTTCTGTGAGATGTCCGGGATCAGCTTCTCAAGGTCTGAGTAGCGCCGCACCTTGCCATCGAAAAGATGGAAAAGGATGATCAGCTTCCATCGGCCTTCGAGCAGCCCGATGACGTCCTCCACGCCTTGAGCGGCGGACTGCGGGGTGTATACCTTTCTCATGGCTCAGTCGCTCACTTTTTCGTGCGTTCTTGTTGGCGGGAGGGCTCGTGATGAAAATAGCCGTACGGTGAACTATAGCGAGAACGCGATCATGTCCCTTGCACTACCCACCCCCGTTTCCCTTTACTTCGAGATCAGCAACGGCGCGGATGCCGGCGGGCTGGTCCGCTGCTTCGCCAGCGATGCCGTGGTCGTCGACGAAGGTCGGACACACCAGGGACTTGCCGCCATCCAGTCCTGGCAGCGCGAGGCGAAGCAGGCCTTCGATTACACAGTGCAGCCCTCCGACGTGAAGCAGGATGGAGACCGCCTGACGGTGACGACGAATGTCGAGGGAAATTTCCCGGGCAGTCCGGTGGCGCTCGATCATGTCTTCGAGCTCGCGGCGGACAAGATCACCTCGTTGGAGATCGGCTGATGACCCTGTCCATGGAACTGCAAGGAAAACGCGTGCTGGTGACCGCGGGTACCAAGGGCGTGGGCAAGGCCGTCGTCGGCCTGTTTCGGGATTCCGGCGCGAAGGTGTTGACCACTGCGCGCGAGGCGCCCGCAGACGGGCTGGCCGACGTGTTCGTCGCGGCCGATCTGACCACTCCTGGCGGGTGCGATAGCGTGGCGCAGGCGCTGATCACTCATTTCGGTGGCGTGGATATCATCGTTCACGTATTGGGCGGGTCGAGCGCGCCGGGAGGCGGCTTCGCGGCCCTGGACGACGAGGCCTGGCAGCGCGAGCTGAATCTCAACCTGCTGCCCGCCGTTCGCCTGGATCGGGCCTTGCTGCCTGGCCTGCTGGAGCAGGGCGCCGGCGTGATCGTCCATGTCACGTCGATCCAGCGTGCGCTGCCCTTGCCCGAGTCCACGACGGCATATGCCGCGGCGAAAGCCGCGCTGTCGACCTATAGCAAAAGCCTGTCCAAGGAAGTCGCGCCGCGAGGTGTCCGTGTCGTGCGCGTGGCGCCTGGGTGGATCGAGACCGAGGCGTCCGTGGCGCTTGCGCAGCGCCTGGCCCTGCAGGCGGGAACCGACTACGAGGGCGGCAAGCAGATCATCATGAAATCGCTGGGCGGCATACCGATCGGCAGGCCGTGCACGCCGCTGGAGGTCGCCCATCTCATCGCCTTCCTGGCTTCGCCGCTGGCGGGCGCCATCACGGGCACGGAACATGTGATCGACGGCGGCACGATACCCACAGCCTGAGGCAGGGCCTGCTCACCCTGCAAGGAGCCTCGCACAGCCGGGGAACCGGGCGGCAGGCGAGGCATGCGCATCGTTGATGCGCCGCCAAAAAGAAAGCGGCACTGGCCGAAGCCAGTGCCGCTTTTGTTTCACCGATTCACCCGGGAGGGTGAATCAGCGGCCGGGGATCAGAGGCCCGACACGTCGATCAGCTTCTTGCCCATCGGACGCGGGTTCAGCGGGTCCAGCTTGATGCTGTCGTTCAACTGGTTCACGATGCCGGGCTTGAGCACTTCCTGGGCCTGGATCAGCTCGTTGGAGAAGCGGCCGCCTTCGACCAGCGTGCCGCCGACCGGCAGGTCGGAGAAGCGCACCACCGTCAGTTGACGCGTATCACCCAGCAGCGAGCTGGCCAGATCGGCGTTGGCGTTCGGCGAGTCGATGTTCACGACGCGGCCTTCCACCGCGTTGCCGCTGGTGTTGCCGTTGACCACGTTCTGGCCGCGCAGGGTCACGGTGCCCACGTTGCCGCCCTGGCCCGTCGAGATGCTGTTGACGGTGACCGTGTTGGCCGCTGCGTAGGTGATGTTGCCCGTGCCGGACGAGGTCTTGGCCGAGCTGGCCATGTCGATGTTGCCGCCGCTGTTGACGGTGACGTTGCCGGAACGCATGGCCACGACATTGCCCGACTGCTTGACGTCGCCAGCGGCCTGCAGCGTGATGTCGCCACCGCCGGTGTTGCTGACGTTGCCGTTGACGGCCAGTTGGCCCGCCGTGTTCACCACCACATTGCCGCCCGTGGCCGAGGTGTTGCCCAGCGACAGAGTGCCCTGGTTCAGGTTGTTGAGCTGGGCGCCGCCGTTGCCGGCTTGCGCCGAGACCACGTTGGTGCGCAGGTTCAGCGCGCCGTTGGCATCGCCCATGCCCACGCCGGCGTTCAGCAGCACGTTCTGCGCCGTGATCGCCGAGGAACCCTGCACCGCGTTGCGGATCGAGCCCTGAGCGGCGTTGATGGACGCCGTCTGCGTGCCTGCATTGACCTGGTCGACAACCACGTTGCCGGTGCGGCTGGTCACGTCGATGTCGCCGTTGCTGGCGGTGGCCGTCAGCCTGGCCAGGCCGTCCTGCTCGTCGATGGCGATGGCCTGGCCGTTGGCGGTCAGCGTGTTCACGTTGGTGCCGGCGTTGACGTTGCCCGAGGCGGTCAGGTTGGCCGAGTCGGCCACGATGCGGGTGCCGGCGTTGCCGTCATCCTGCAGCGAACCGGCCTCGGTGGTCAGCGTGGCGTTGCCCGTGGCGTTGACGTTGGCCACCGTGGCGTCGCCCTGGCGGACCACCAGGGTGGCGTCGCCGCCGCCGGTGCTCAGGTTCGACACCGTGACCGCGTTGGCCTGGTCGATGCTGGCGTTGCCGGTGGCGGTGCTGGCGTCGATCGTCTTGACGTCGGTGACCAGCGCGCCGCGCTCGCCGTTGCCGATGCCGGTGCCCGCGGACAGTTGCAGGTTGCTGGCCACGACGTTGGCTTGCGAGACCGGCAGGGACAGCAGGGCAACGCGGTTCAGCACGTTGTTGCGGACCTCGCCTTGCGTGATGGCTTCGCCGGCCTGCAGCGACACGTTGTTCGCGCCGTAGCCCGCGTTGACGCTCTGCACGTCGATGCTGCCGGCCGCGCTGACCGCGATGTTGCCGCTGTCGGTGCGCACCGAGCGCAGGGTGGTCGAGCCCGATTCGCGCAGCGCGATCGTGGCGCCGCCGCCGTAGGCATTGGCGTTGATCGTGTTGGCGCGCGTCGCGGCGTCGATGCCGTTCTGGGCCGTCAAGTACAGCGTGTCGGCCTGGATGCGGCCGTCGGCGCTGCCCATTTCGATGCGGCCGTCGCTGTACAGTTCGGCCGAGCCCTGGGTGGCCTGCACGTCCTTGGCGCTGATGTTGCCGCCCGCCGAGAGGTAGACCGAACCGTTGGCGGCGATCAGCTTCTCCAGCGAGATGGCATCGGCTTCGCTGACGTTGATGTCGCCGGCGCCGGTGTTCTCGGCGGTCAGCTGGTTCACCGAGGTGTTCAGCGTGGAACCGCCCGCGCCGATGCCGGTCGCGGCCTTGGCGGTCAGCGTGGCGGCCTGCACGTGCTGGTCCACGCCCGCGTTGGCCAGGATGGCGCCCGCGTCCGACGTCAGCGCGACGTTGCCGCCGGTGGTGCGGATGTCGTTGACGGCGATGTTGCCCTGGGCCTTGTAGGTCACCGAGCGAGCGGCGCCCGCCGTGGTGCGGGTGCCCTCGGCCATCGTGATGCCTTCGGCGCCGCCGGTGGCGGACACGTTGCCGGTGGTGGCGGTGACGTCGGCGTTCTGGGCCACGTGCTTGCCGGCCGAGACGGCGACGTCGCCGGTCGCCGATTGCACCTGGTCCTGCAGCGTGACGTTGCCGTCGGTGGACTTGACGTCCACGTTGCGGCCTGCCTGCAGGCCGTAGGTCAGGACGTTGCCGGAGGCGTCGTAGGCGAGGGTGCCGTTGGTGCCCGCGACCGAGCGGGTGCCCTGGGCCATGGTGATGCCGTCCAGGCCGGCGCGCACCTGCACGCTACCCGCGGTGGCCTGGGTGTTGGCCTGCTGGCTGATGCCGCCGTTCAGCGCGGCCAGCGCCACGTTGCCCGTGGCCGAGGTGATGGCCGCGTTCTGCGCGATGTCGCCGTCGTTGCTGGTGACGTTGATGCTGCCGCCCGCCGTCAGCACCTGGGTGCTGACGTCGCCATCGGCGGTGTAGGCGATGGTCTTGCCGGCGCCCGCCGAGGTGGTGGTGCCGGCGGCCATGGTGATGCCCTGGCTGCCGCCGGTGACGCTGACGTTGCCCGCGGTCGCCGTGGTGTTGGCGTTCTGGGTGACGCCGCCGGCCGAGCCGGAGGTCAGCGCGATGTTGCCGGCCGTCGAGGTGATGGCGTTGAACTGCGTGACGCTGCCGTTGTTGCTGGTGACGTCGACGTTGCCGCCGGCCGTCAGGGTGCGTGCGGCGATGTCGCCATCGGCGGTGTAGGTGATGGCCTTGCCGACGCCCGCCGAGGTGGTGGTGCCGGCGGCCATCGTGATGTTGCCGGTGCGGTTGGCCGACGAGGCGTTGCCGGTGGAGGCCGTCAGGTCGACCTTGCCTTCGGTGGCCGTGATGCCGGCGTTCTGGGCCAGCGCGCCGCGGGTCGTGCCCAGGGCGATGTCGCCGCGGTCGGCGGTGACGGTGGCGTCCTGCGTCAGGCCGGTGGCGGCCTGCAGCGCGATGTTGCCGGCCAGGTCGTCCGAACCCGTGGTGGCGACCGCGTTGGACACGGTCATCTTGCCGCCCATCGCGGTCACGTTGATGTCGCCGGTGGCTTGCAGGCCGATGACGTCGTCGATCACGGGAGCGAACGGGGGCGGCGGCGGCACGTCGGAGAACGCTTCGTTCGCGCGGGCCAGTTGGCCGATGGTCAGGTCGCCCGCCAGGTCGTTGACGGCGATGCCGCCCGTGCCGCCGTCGGCGGCCAGGGTGGCGACGTTCACGTTCAGCGCCTTCGTGCCGCCGATGCCCTGGTGGCCGCGCATCGCCAGCGTGCTGGCGGTGATGTTGGCCTGGGCGTCGGCGCGTGCGTTCAGGATCTGGCCGTCCACGGCGGCCAGCACGACGCCCTTGCCGGCGCCGCTGGCTTCGATGGTGTCGACGTTCATGTTGCCGGTGGACACCAGGCTGACGTTGCCGTCGGTGGTGGCGACACGCTTGACGTTCAGCTCGCGGTCGGTCAGCTCGGCATTGTCGGCCTCGATGATGTCGATGTTGCCGCTGCCGGTGGCCGTCAGGTTGTTGGCGCTGACGCGGATGCGGTCCTGGTCGCTGGTGACGCCGGTGTCGCCGATGTAGGTGCCGGCCTTCAGCACCAGGTTGTCGGCGCTGATGTAGCTGCTGGACACCGTGCGGCCCAGGTCGCGCGAGATGCCTTCGCTGGCTTCCAGCGTGGCGGTGCGGTTGGCGCCTTGCAGCGAGACCTGGCCCACGGTCATGTTGTCCGAGGTCTTGACCGAGGCATCGCCATCGGCCAGCGCCATGGTGTCGACCAGCAGGTCGCCGCCCGTGTTGACCACGCTCAGGTTGCCCGGCGCGTCGATGCCGGCGGCCAGCTGGCGCACGTTGGTGTCCAGCGTGGCGTTGCCCTTGGCGACGATCTCCAGGCGGTGGCCCGACACGTCGGCCACGTCGTCCTGGCCGTTGGTGATGGCGCCGCCGCTGACCAGGCGGACGGTATCCGTGGTCTTGTTGCCGCCGGCGATGGCTTGGTTCACGGCCAGTTCGCCGTCCGTGGCCAGCGTGATGCTGTCGGCGGCGGTGACGCCGCTGACGGCGCCGGCCGTGCCGATGGTCAGCAGCGCGCCGCCATTGGCGTTGGAAATGTAGGCGCCGCCATCCGCGGCCTGCGCGGCCAGCGTGGACGTCTGGGTGTAGACGGTGTTGTCGGTCAGCGGATTGCCATCGACGTCGTCGCCGATGCCGCGGCCGGCCGTCATGGACAGCAGCGGGGTGATCAGCTTGCCGCCGGCGCCCACGATGTCGTCGCCCGCCTTCAGCGTGATCGACTTGTCGCTGACCACGTTGCCGACGACGCCGATGCTGTTGGCGGCAGTCGCGTCGATGAGCTTGCCCGACGCCACGGCGATGTTGCCCAGGCCCAGGTTGCTGTCCGACTTCAGGTACAGGTCGGTGTTCAGCGTGCCGTTGATGTTCAGCTGGTTGGCGCTGATGCCCAGGGGCTTGGCGGCCGAGCTGTCGATGTCCTTGTTCAGGACGACGGCGGTCTGGCCCTGCTCCAGCACCTTCATGGCGGCATCGCGGGCGATCTGGGCGCGGTAGAGCGCGACGCTGATCGTGTTGAACGATTCAGCCGTCACGTCGCGGTCCAACTGCGACTTCAGCATGTCGCCCAGCGCGGTGGTGACCCCGGCCAGCGCCTGGTCCAACTGGTTGTTCATGTCGGCCAGTTCGCCTTCCTTCGGATCCAGCGTCAGGCGCTGGAACACGTCGACGGCGGTTTGCGCGATGGACAGGGCCAGGTCGATGCCGGCGAACACCAGGTCGGCGCCGCCGTCACCGGAGAACGGAATGGCCTGCGCGCCAGCGGCTGCGAAGGAGGCGGCGTTCTTGGCGATGCCGGCCGCCGTCAGCACGTCGTTCAGCGCCTGGAAGGTGGCGCTCAGGGCGTCCACCTGGGCTTGCAGCACGTTCACGTCGCGCTGCGTGGCGTTGGCGTCGGCCTGTGCCGCGGCCAGCTTGGCCTGCGCCTCGGCCAGGGCGCGCTGGTAGGTGCGCAGTTCGGCCTCGTAGACGTTGAACATCGTCTGCGTGCTGTTGACCTCGGCCGCTTTCTCCGTGTAGTTGTTGCCCAGCACTTCACGGACGTACTTGGCGTCTTCCAGGTCTGGCGTATGGGCTTCGAGCGTGACGACGTTGCCGCGGATGTTCTCCGTCAGCCCGTTGCCGTCGATGATGATGCCTTTGTGGGAGATGACCGAGACATTGCCCGTCGTACCCGCGTCCAGCAGGCCGATGGTGATGTTGGAAGCGGCTTCCAGGTTGATGTCGCCGCCGTGCGAGGTGATGTTGCCGGCCACGATGGCGCCCAGGTAGCCCAGGCGGGATTCGCCCAGCGCACGCAGGTCGGCGTCGCCGCCGTTGCCTTGGGCATCGGCCCACAGCTCGATGGTGTCGGCCGTGTTCAGGAAGACGATGTGGCCGCGCGTGGCGATCAGTTCCAGCGAACCGCCCGTGTCCATGCGGATCGTTCCGCCGTTCTGGCTCAGGATGGTGATGTCGGTGGCGGTGATGGAGACCTTCGAGGCGCCCTTGTTCTGCAGCGAATCGGCGTCGACGATGATGGCGCCGGTATTGGCGGCGCGCACCGTGCCCGAGCCGCCCGAGGCAGCCAGGTAGTTCACGTCCAGCGCCAGTTCGCCGTTGTTGCCCACGCCGCGATCGGCGGCCACGTTCAGGCGGCCAGCCGTGATGTTGGCGGCCGTCTTGTCGTCACGCGCGTCTTCGATGCTGCCGGTGCTGGCCAGCGTCACCGTGGAAGAGCCCGCCGTGATCTTCTTGACCTGGATGCCGGCGTTGGCGCCGCCGCGGTTGGCGATGCTGACGTTGCCGTCCGAACCCGCGGTGGTGGCACGCTCGACCAGCAGCGGACGGTTGCCGTTGTTGACGACGTAGATGCCGCCGTTGATGGTGTCGATGACCAGCTTGTCGACCTGCATCTGGATCGCGTTGGCGTCACCGGTCTGGCCGAACGAGCGGGCGTTGGCGGTAAGGGTGCCGGCGATGATGTTCTGCGCGGGGCTGCCGGTGGCGCGCGTCGCGCCGCCGGCCATCGTCAGCGTGATCTCGCCGCCGGCCTGCAGCACGCCCAGGGCGGCGTCCGCGGACAGGTTCAGGTCGATCGTGGTGTTGGTGCCGTTGGCGATGGCGTCCAGGCGGGTCAGCGAGCCGATGTTGGCGGCGTTGATGTTGCCGTTGGTCGCCGTCAGGTTCAGCGCGCCGGTCGTGGTGGTGCCCAGCGCGCGTTCGGCCGAGCCCACGCTGCTGCCCGAGACGGTGACCGAGGCGCCGCTGATACGGCGGTCTTCCGCGGTCTGCACCGAGCCCGTGGCGGTCAGGGATACGTTGCGCGTGGCCTTGACGTTGTCGATCACCAGGTCGCCGCTGGTGCTGCCCAGCGTCACGTCGCCCGCGCTGCCGGCGGCGGTGGCGTCCAGCGTCAGCGTTGCGGCCGTGTTCTGGGCCACCGTGAAGGCGCCGTTGCCGGCCGCGCCCTTGATGGTCGACGCGGCGGTGCGGTCGAACGTGATGGCATCGGTGGCTTTGGCGTCGATCTTCTCGGCGGTGACCAGCGTACCGGTTTCCTGCGTGATCGAACCCAGCGCGCTCAGCGTCAGGCCCTTGGCGGCGGTGATGTTGCCGCGCAGGTTGATGGCGTCCTGGGCCGTCAGGGCGAGCGTCTGCAGCGTGCCGCCGGCGCTCAGCTGTTTGGTGGCGTTGTCGTACTTGGCTTCGCCGCCGGTGTAGGACACGGCGACGGTGCCGCGCACGGTCGTGGCGTTCAGGTCTTCCAGCGCACGGTCGTTGGCAATGTAGGTGCCCGCGGTGACGGCGGTGGTCGCGGTGGTCAGGCCGCGCACACTGGTTTCCAGGCGGTTGGAGGCGCTGCCGATGTCGTTGCGCGCACGCACTTCCAGCGTGTCGGCGGTCACGTTGTTCGCGTCGCCGTTGTTGTCGGAAACGCTGCCTTGGCCGACGGTCAGGGTGACGTTGCCGCCAGCGGCGTCGATGCTGCCCAGGCGCAGGTTGCCCTGCGACACGTCGACGCTGACGTCGTTGCCCGTGCCCTGCGCGGTGATCGATTCGACCGTCAGGCCGTTGTTGTCGCTGAGGTGCACGGCGCCGTTGCCGGCCGCGGCGGCCACGCTTTCGGTGCGCAGCTGCGCTGCTGCGCCCGCGCTGCCGATCGCGCCGGAGGCCTTCAGGTCCACGCGCTTGGCGGTCAGGGTAGCCGACGCGTTGGCGGAAACGGTCGTGCCGCCGTCGTCGCTGGCCACCGTGGTGACGATGCTGCCGCCGGTGGTTTCCAGCGCGATCTCGGCCCCGGCCGCCAAGGCCCCGCCCAGCGTCACGTTGCCGTCCGAGGTCAGGCGGATCTTGGTCGTGCCCGGATCCTGGTTGCTCAGGGTCACGGTGCCGTCGGCGTTGGAGATCGGCAGCAGCGAGCTGGTCGTGGTGGTGCCGTTGTTGGTCGTGCTGACCGCCTGCCCGGCGGAGATGGCGCCCAGCACCAGGTCGCCGCCCGTGTTGGCGATGTTGATGCTGCCGTCCTGCGTCGACGCGGCCAGGCTGCGCACGCTGGTGCTGATGGCCTGGCCGTCGGTGCCGATGCTCTGGTCGGAGACCAGGTTGGCGGCCCAGGCGGTCACGTTGGTGCCGCCGTTCAGGCCCGTCATCGCGCCGTTGCGCGCGGTGATGATGGCGCGGTACTGCGTATCGCCGTTCACCACGCCCGTGGTCACTTCCTTCAACTGCACGCCGCCATCGACGTCGGTGACGACCACGTGGCCGCTGGCGGCCTTGGCGGTCAGCGTCACGGCATCCACGCGCAGGGCCTGGCCCTCGGCGCCCACCGATTTGCCGGCGCCCGTGACTTCCAGGCGCAGGTCGTTGGCCTTGGTGACGCTGTTGGCGCCCGTGGTGATGCTGTCGGTGGCCACCAGGCTGGTGTCCACGCGGCCCACGTCCTGGCCGACGGTCAGGCCCTGGATCTTGCCGTTCTGGCTGATCTCGGCGCCCGCGACGTCCACCAGCGACGTGGCTTCGACGATGCCTTCGTTGGAGACCAGCGAGGACATCAGGCCGCTGACCTGGTTGGCCGTCAGGGCCACGGTGCCGGCGGTGATCTTGCCGGTCGCCGAGTTGGTGACGCCGGCCTTGTTGCCGCTGGTGCCGGTAGCCGTCAGCGCGTCGGCCGACAGGTTGATCAGGTTGTTGCCCGTCAGGTCGATCGTGGCCTTGTTGCCGGCGGCCAGGGTGACCTTGCCCAGTTGCGCGACGATCTCGCCGTTGTTGTCGACCGAGGTGGCGACCAGGTAGACGAAGCCGTTGTCGGCGGCGGTGATCTTGCCGTTGTTGGTGATCTTCTGGCCGGCGGCGGTGTCGGAGAAGGCCAGTTGGCTGCCGTTGGCGATGAAGGCGTCGATGGCGCCCTGCGAATCGTCGCTGAGCTTGAGCGTGGTGGCCAGCAGGCTGCCGACGTTGATCTCGGCGCCGGCGCCGATCAGGATGCCGTTGGGGTTCAGCAGGAACAGTTTGCCGTTGGCCTGGAGCTGGCCCAGGATCTCCGAGGCGGCCGGACCGGTCACGCGGTTGACGGCGATGGCGTTGGCGTTGTTCTGGATGAACTGGACCAGGTCGCCGGCGCTGACGCCGAACTTCTGCCAGTCGATGAACGCGCGGTCCGTCGTCTGGTTGATCTGCAGGCCGTTCAAGATGGCGGTGATGGCCGCGTTGCCGCCGCGCACCGTGGCGTCGCTGACGGTGGGCGTCTGGGCCGCGGCGCCGAAGCCCGCGCCCATCAGGGCGGCGGAGACGGCGGACAGAATGAAAGTCTTGCGCACGTCCTGGCGTGCTTGCTTCTTGCTGGACATTGTTCGTTACCTGAAATTTTTGCGTGGATGAGGCGCGGTGTCGCTGTCGTTGATCAGAAGCGGTAGCGCGCTTGCGCGTACACGGCTTCGCCCTTGCCATCTTGGTCGCCGATCGGCGTCGTCACTTCCAGGCGCAGTTCCAGTGCATCGATGGGCAGCGCCTGCACGCCGAGGGTGGCGCCCGTCAGGTGCGCGTTCGAATCCTGGTTGATGAACGGCGTGCGGATGAAGATCCGGCCGTGGTCCACGCGCGCGAAGGCCTGGTAGCGGCTGTTATCGGGCAGCACCTGGAAGCGGGCTTCCAGGCTGGCCGTGTAGCCGCTGTCGCCGGCGTAGTACGAAGGCATGTAGCCGGCCACCGAGGACACGCCGCCGATGGTCCATTGCTCGGCCGACACCAGCGGGGCGGTCGAGTACTGGCCCGACAGGCGCGGCGTCAGCGTCCAGCGCGAGGCGATGCGCTCGATGCGCGCCACGTCGAACGTGAACTTGGTGAACTTGTTGTCGCCGCCCGAATACGCACGGCTGGACAGGGGGCTGTTGTCATCCATGCCGCCCAGCGCGTCGCCCAGGCCGTAATGCATCTGGATCTGCGCCAGCGTGCGGCCGGACAGGCCGGTGTCGTCGAACGTCAGGCCGAAGCGCAGCTTGCGGATCTCGTCCTTCGAGGTCGTGGTCGACAGCATCTTCTGTTCGAGGTCCGAGCTTTCGAACCAGGCTTCCGCCGTGTAGATGCGGCGGGCCGATCGCACGAAATCATGGCTGACGCCCAGGCCCCAGCCCGAGTTGTCGCCCTTGATGTCCAGGACCTGGTATTCCTTCCCGACGTTGACGTTGCCCTTGGAGTAGTAGCCCATCACCTTGGTGCCGAGCGCGTTCACGGGCAGGGAGTACATCAACGAGCCGTACTTCAGGTCGCCGGCGCCCAGGGACTTCATGCCCACGAAGCCCAGCTCGTCGCCGCGGCCCGTCAGGTCTTCGAAGTTCACGCGCGGAATCAGGCGCCACTGCCCGGTGTTCTCGCTGCCGTAGTTGTTCACCTCGACCATGCCGGTGATGCGCTTGGCTTCGGTCACGTCCACGAACAGGTCGGTCGAGCCGGCCTGCGTGCCGGGTTGCAGGCGCGACGTCACGGTGATGCCCGACAGGCGGTTCAGGCGCGTCAGCGCGCGCTCGATCTGCTCCAGCGAGAACGGCTGGCCCTGCACCACGCCTTCGGCCGCCAGGGCGCGTTCGACGCGGTAGGACGGGAAACGCGGGTTGTTCTGGACCGTGATGTTGCCGAGCCAGCCTTCCAGCACCGTCAGTTGCAGGGCGCGGTTGTTGCCGAACTCCTGCTGCGGCACCACCACCTTGACCAGCGTGTAGCCCTGGGCGTGGTAGTGGGCTTCGATCTTGGCGGCCAGGCCGCGCATGCCTTCGAGCGTCAGCGGGTGCCCGATGTCGTTGGCGATGATGGCGCTGAGCTGGTCGCTGGTGTAGGCCTTGTTGCCTGAGAAGGTGACGCTGCTGACCATGACGCTGGCCTGGGCAGCATTGGCTTGGGTCTGGGCAGCGGCGGCGAGGGTGGCCAAGGCGAAGGAAACGCCGAGGGCGCAGCTGGCCAGCCGGACGGAGAGTTGCTTGGTGGACATAAAACCCTGTTGTGACTACGACACTGAATCGATGGCGCGCAAAGACCCGGCCAGGCGGCCAAGCGAAGGCCGCTGGAGGGGGTAAGCGCAGTGGGATTGAAAAAAGGGGCCAGAGCCCGGCGTGCGGACTTTGTCTACGGAAGGAGTCGGCTCCTTTTCCTGCTGGAAGAGTGGGCCGGACCGTAGGGGATCAGCGGTGAAACAAGAAAGCTCACGATTGCGCACATATCTGCGTCCAGCAGGAGAAGCCAAAGCTGGGCTTGCTGCCGGTTTCGTTGCAAGGAAAGGACACCAAATACAACAAAACGTGTCTTAAATATGTTCGCACATCTATGACGGTTCACACAACAGGATACTTCAAATGTTTTTAGATATAAAAAATATTTCTACGTAAAAGCGATTTTTATCGGTTTATTTCGCTTTTTTGCAGGGAAAAATGCCGGAAGATCGGTAACCAGACAGTGCGTCTGTTGCTCGGTGACAACGTGTGGTTACATCTTTGTAGGTCGTGTGACAGCCAGCGAGCGCATGGTGTTTTTCAGGGACGGGTTGCCGGTGGCAAACCGGAATCGGCGTGGCGAACGGCGGCGCGCAAGGCCGCCAGGCCTGGCCGATGCCCCTCTGGCCGGTGGCCGGGAGGGAGGGAAGCATTCGGGATGTATTCGCGCCGGGGCGCTATCGCCGTGCGCGCCTCGGCAGGCCGGCGGTCAGCCGGCCGTGAAGATCACGCTCAGGTTGTTCGCCGGCATGTCGATCACGGGGCCGGCGGCCAGGCCGCGCCTTGCGGCCTCGGCTTGGACGTCCTCGAGGTTCCGGACGCCGAAGGCCGGATCGCGTTGCTTGAGCCACTGGTCGAAGGCTTCGTTGCTGGGGGCGGTGTGCAAGCCGCCACGGCGATACGGGCCGTACAGGTACAGCACGCCGCCTGGGCGCAGCAGGCGGGCCGCGCCGTCCAGCAAGGCGGGCGTGGTGTCCCAGGCCGAATAGTGGATGACGTTGCAGCAGACGATGGCGTCCACGGACGTCACGCCCCAGTCCGTTGTCTGCACGTCGATCACCCGCGGCGGTTCGACGTTGCCCGCGCCGGCGTGGTCGATCCAGGCCTGGATCGACGGCAGCATTTCCGCGTTGCCTTCGCTGGGCAGCCACGTCCAGCCCGGCTGGGCCTGCGCGAAGAACACCGCGTGTTCGCCCGTGCCGCTGCCGATCTCCAGCACCCGGCCCGAGGCGGGCAGGGTCCGTTGCAGGACGTCGAGGATGGGCTGGCGGTTGCGTTCGGTGGCGGGGGCGTAGCGGCGCAGGTCGGGATCGGGATTCGGCACGTTGGGCGGCAAAGCGGAAGCGATACGCGATGGTAGCAGGGGCGCCGATGCCGCCTGTTGCATGTGCGAGGCTGGGTGGCATTTCGAGGCGCTGGAGTGCCGACTGCACGCCGAGGCCCACGCCGGGATGCGCGGCCAGATAGTCGCGCACCCGCGGCGGCAGGTAATCCGTGACTTGGGCCAAGCCATGGGCTGCGGGCGGCAATGGAATGACCGCCGCCCGGTCGTTCCAAGAAAGCCCCGGCGCCCAGTGTTAAGCCCCGCAAAACCCGGCCTAAGCAAAACAAGATTGCGGCCTGCTTGCCCTGCACCGCACAATCGATCCACGGTCACAAGAGGAGATGCAAGCCATGTCGCAGAAGCCGGGTACGCCCCAGGGCAGCCAGCCCGCCGGCCCCGAAAAGCACTATCACGACCTGTTGTCGCAGGGCCGGTTCCAGATCCAGCGCTGCCATGCCTGCAAGCAGGCCGTGTTCTATCCGCGCGCCATCTGCCCGCACTGCGGCGATCCCAGGCTGGACTGGTTCACGCCCTCGGGCAAGGGCACGGTCTATTCCACCACCGTGGTGCGCCGCCGCGCCGAACATGGCGGCGACTACAACGTCGCGCTGGTCGACCTGGCCGAAGGCCCCCGCATGATGTCCCGCGTGGACGGCATCGCGCCCGAGGCCGTGAAGATCGGCATGGCGGTACAGGTGCGGCTTATCGATACGCCCGATGGCAAGCTCGTGGTGTTCCAACAGGAGGGCCGGGCATGATCGATCCCAAATTGCGCGGCGCCACCGCCATCGTGGGCGTGGGCCATGCCGGCCTGGGCGAGGCCCATGGCTACACCGAAATGGAGATCCTGGTGCAGGCGGCGCAACGCGCCGTCGCCGACGCCGGCCTCACCATGCGCGACATCGACGGCATCGCCACCGCCAGCGTGGCCTCGACCATGTGGGTCATGCCCGTCATCGAGCACCTGGGCATCCGCCCCACCTTCATGGACAGCACCATGATCGGCGGCTCCAGCTTCGTGGCGCATCTCATGCCCGCGTTGCAGGCGCTGGCCAGCGGGCAGTGCAACGCGGTGCTGGTCTGCTACGGCAGCACGCAGCGCACGTCCACGCTGAACCGCGCCGAGATCGGCGCCGCGCGCCGCAAGCTCGACCCGCAGCCGTACGAAACGCCGTACAACCCCCTCAGCCCGCTCAGTTCCTACGCCATGGCGGCGGCGCGGCACATGCATCAGTACGGCACCCGGCGGGAGCACCTGGCCGAGGTGGCCGTGGCCGCGCGCAAGTGGGCGCAGCTCAACCCCGAAGCCATGATGCGCGATCCGCTATCCATCGACGACGTGCTGTCCGCCCGCATGGTGTCCGATCCGCTGACCGTGCGCGACAGTTGCCTGGTCACCGATGGCGCAGGCGCTTACGTGCTGGTGCGCGCCGACCGCGCGCGCGACCTGCCCAACAAGCCGGTCTACGTGCTGGGCAGTTCCACCGCCTGCTGGAACCGCCAGATCTCGTCCATGGACGACCTGACGGTCACGGCCGCCGCGCAGTCCGGCCCCATCGCCTTCGGCATGGCCGGCCTGAAACCGGCCGACATCGACGTGCTGGAGCTCTACGACGCCTTCACCATCAATCCCATTCTGTTCCTCGAAGACCTGGGTTTCTGCAAGAAGGGCGAGGGCGGGCCGTTCGTGTCCGATGGCGCGCTGGCCCCGGGCGGGCGGCTGGCGGTCAATACCAACGGCGGCGGGCTGTCGTGCACGCATCCAGGCATGTACGGCATGTTCATCACCATCGAGGCCGTGCGGCAACTGCGCGGCGAAGCCGGCGAGCGGCAGGTCAAGGGGGCGAAGACGGCGCTGGTGCATGGCAACGGCGGCACCTTGTCCAGCCAGTCCACCGCCATTCTGGGTACGGCCGAGACTTTGTAACCCGGGGCCGATAAGCAAGGGTTTCTACTAGGTTTTTACCTGTCAGGATGGAAACATCCTCTGTTGCCACGCGTTATTTCGATAATGCGTGGCATTTTTTTCTGAACTTTACATTTCTTTTGGAACTTGATGCCTGTGAGCAGTTACTGACGCCCGATCACAGGAAGGGGTTCGCCCCGAGCCGTGTTTCCTTCCGTCTGGCTGGCGGCCTCCAGGAACGGCGCCGGATGCGCCGCCACGGCCTGACCGGTGGCGGCGGGCAGCCCTTCGCAATAAAGACCGTGGTCGAGGGGCCCCAGCCGTCGAACCGGGGCACTCCACGTACAAGCATCATCGAGATGAAGAAAACCATGCATACAGCAGTCTGGCGTCGTTCGCGCCTCCTGGCGGTCGCGTTGGCCGCGGCGTTCCCCTTGCAGGCGGTCTGGGCCCAGGCCGCCATCGAACGCCACGAGCCCGAAGTGCCGCGCCAGGCGCCCGCGCCGCTGCGCATCGACGAGCAGGATTATGGCCGCGCCGACGACACGCCGCTGGGCGTGGACCTGGCCGGCGTGCACCTGATCGGCAAGGATGCGCCGGTGGCGCAGCAGCCCGCGGCCGGCATCACGGGCGTGCCCGCCAATGCCGATGCCGCGCGGATGCGGGCCGCGTTGTCCCCATTCGTGGGCCAGCCTTTGTCGCTGTCCCTGGCCGGCCAGATCCAGGCCGCCATCGCCAAGGTGTACCGCGACAGCGGCTATCCCTTCGTCTCGGTGACCTTGCCGCCCCAGGAATTGACGGGCGGCGTGCTGCAGGTGCGCATCATCGAGTTCAACATGGGCCGGGTGTCGGTGGCCGGTGGCGATCCGGCCGAAGCCGCGCTGGTGCGGCGCGGCTTGCGCGTGTCGCCCGGCGGCCGCATCGACGCGGGCGCCTTGCAGGAAGACCTGGACTGGCTGAACCGCACGCCGTACCGCCGCGCCGAGGGCGTGTTCCAGCCGGGCGAGCAGACCGCGCTGAGCGACCTGGGCGTGAACCTGACCACGGGCAAGTCGTGGCAGGTGTTCGCGGGCTGGGCCAACAATGGCTCCGAAAGCACGGGCAAGGACCGCTACTCGCTGGGCGCCAATGCGTGGTTTCCCAGCCTGAACGGCACCATCGTGTCGTACCAGCTGACCACCAGCGACAACGCCTGGAGCCAGGGCCGCATGACCCTGGAAGGCGGCGAGTATCCCAAATACCTGAGCCACGCCGCGCGCATCATCATCCCGACCGCGCCGCGCCAGCAACTGGAAATCGCGCCGGGCTTCGTGGCCACGCGCGAGCGCGCCAACGAGTTCTTCGCCTTCGAAAGCCGGGCCTTCGAGCTGCCGGTGATCTATCGCTCGGCCATTTCCAACATCCTGCCCGGGCATTACTGGGGCGACATCTACGGCGGCTTCGAGTTCAAGTCGCTGTCTCGTACGGCGTATTTCGACGATATCAACGTCGGCAGCGGCAGCGCCAAGCTGTTCCAGTTCGTGCTGGGCTGGAACCGCGACCTCACCGACGACTACGGCCGCACCTCGATCGATGCGCGCCTGAAGTACAACCCGGGCGGCATCGCGTCGGACAACGACGCGCGCACCTGGAGCAGCTTCACCAACGGCCGCATCGACGACGTCACCTATGCGTACCCGGCGCTGGACCTGACGCGTGTGACCACGCTGCCCCATGGCCTGAACTGGGTCAGCAGCTTCTCGGGCGTGCTGGCCAGCCAATCGTTGCCGGACACCGAGCGGATGTCGCTGGGCGGCTTGTACGCGGTGCGCGGGTATAACTTCGATGACGTCAGCGTGGACAGCGGTTTCGTGTGGCGCAACGAACTGCGCCTGCCGGGCGTGCCGGTGTTGTCGCGGACCACGGGCGTGGCCGATGGCGTGTCGCCGTTCGTGTTCTTCGATCTGGGTTCGGGCAAGGACCGGTTCACCAGGCGGCGCACGACGCTCAGCGGCGTGGGCGCGGGGCTGGACTACGACCTGGCGCGCTACCTGTCGACGGGCGTCACGTTCGGCTATGCGCTGCGCGATGCCGGGCTGACGCAGTCCGGCGACTGGAACGTCCAGGCGCGGGTGACGTTGCGCTATTGACGTATTGCCCGGCAGGCGCCGCGCCGCGCCGCGGGTTCATCGAGACAACAAGCAGGCTGAAGCAGCATCTCCAGAGGAATGGCAATGGCTATCCAGGCACACAAGACCGCAATTCGTCGCACGTCCATCAACCGTCTTGCTTCGGCACGCCCTGGACATCGGCCATTCACGTTGACGCTGGGCGCCGTGCTGGTGGCCAGCGCCTTCCTGCCGCAGACGGCCACGGCCGCGGGGCCGGCCCTGCCGACGGGCGGCCAGTTCGCGGGCGGCAACGGCACGATCAGCCAGTCGGGCAACACGCTGACGGTGAATCAGGCGTCGAACCGGGCCATCATCAACTGGAACGGGTTTTCGGTGGGCGAGGCGGCGGCCGCCCGTTTCAACAACGGCAACGGCGCCACGCTGAACCGCGTCACGGGCAATACGGCCAGCCGTATCGACGGCAATCTGTCGGCGTCCGGCAGCGTATACCTGGTCAACCCCTCGGGCGTGGTCGTGGGTCCCAAGGGCACGGTCAACACGGGCGGCACGTTCGCCGCCTCCACGCACGACGTGGGCAACCAGCAGTTCATGCAAGGCGGCGACCTGACCTTCAAGGGCGGCAGCCAGGCGCAGGTGATCAACGCGGGCACGATCCGTTCGGCGCAGGGCGACGTGGCGCTGATCGCGCGGCGGGTGGAGAACAGCGGCACCATCGAAGCGCCGAATGGCACGGTGGCGCTGGCCGCGGGCTATGAAGTGCTGATGCGCGACGCGGCCGATGCGGACGGCAAGCTGTCGGTGAAGATCGGCGGCGGCGATACCGAGGCGTTGAACAGCGGGGCGATCCGCGCCGCGCAGGCCGAACTGCGCGCCAACGGCGGCAACGTGTACGCGCTGGCCGGCAATACGCAGGGGGTCATCAAGGCCACGGGCACGGCGTCCAAGGGCGGGCGCATCTTCCTGACTGCGGGCGATACGGGCACGGTGCAGTCCACCGGCACGCTGGAGGCGCGCCACGCCAGCCAGGGCGGCACGGTCACCGTCACGGGCGGCAATGTCGAGGTGGCGGGCACGATCGATGCGTCGGCGACGGCGGCGGGCGGGCAGGGCGGCCAGGTGGTCGCCATCGCCGGGAATGCGGCGAAGTTCTCGGGCACGATCAAGGCCGAGGGCGGGCAGGGCGGCAAGGGAGGCTTTGTCGAGACCTCGGGCAAGAAGCACATCGAGATCAAGGATTCCACTCGCGTGTCCACGCAGGCCCAGGGTGGGCAAACAGGCCGATGGCTGGTCGATCCGGACGACCTTGTCGTCGACGACATCGCCAACGGCGGCAACGTGTCTGCCGACACCATCATGGCCAGCCTGGCGCAGACCAACTTCGAACTGGTCACCGGCAACGGCTCCTCGGGCAATGGCGACATCACCGTCAGGCAGGCAATCTCCTGGGACAGCGGCAACACGTTGTCGTTGCTGGCGGCGCGCAACATCGCGATCAACGCCGCCATCACGGGCCGCAATGGCGGCCTGACCTTGACGCCAGCGGCGGCGGGCCAGATCACCACCAGCGCGGCCGGCGCCATCGACGTCGGCACGTTCTCGCTGACGCAAGGCATCTGGAACCAGATCGGCGGCACGCTGCCGGCTTTCTCGGCGCGCGATTTCCGGGTGGCCGATGGGGCCAGCTTCGTACGCCTGCTGGGCGGCGACGGCGCGTCGGGCACCCCCTGGCTGATCGGCGACGTGTATGGCTTGCAGGGCCTGCGCAGGCTCTCGGTGCCGGGCGGCCCCAACGGCTCCCAGGCATTTGCGCTGGCCAATGACATCGACGCCTCCGGCACCCGCCTGTGGAACGGCGGCAAGGGGTTCCTGACGATCCAAGGCTTCGGCGGGGTGTTCGACGGCACGGGCCACGTCGTCGACGGCTTGACCATCAACCGCCCCGACGAGACCTATCAGGGCCTGTTCGAACAGGGCGGCCTCGGTGCGGTCTTCCGCAACGTCGGCCTGACCAACGTCTCCATCACCGGCAACCATGTCGGCGGGGCGCTGGCCGCGCGGCTCAGCGGCGGCTCGGTCACCAACGTCTACGTCACAGGTTCCGTCGCGGGTCAGGACACGACCGGCGGGCTGGTGGGGTTGGCGGATCAGGTCACCTTCCAGAACGTCACCTCCAGCGCGGCGGTGTCCGGCCAGGTCGAGGTCGGCGGGCTGGTCGGGCGCATGCGCGCGGGCCTCATGTCCGGCGCCTATGCCACCGGCAACGTGTCCGGCAGCCAGGGCGTGGGGGGGCTGATCGGGTACAGCGGGCTCGGCTACGGCAATCCCATCCAGGGCGGGACGCTGAGCAACGTGTATGCCTCGGGCGCGGTGTCGGGCATCTTGGACGTCGGCGGCCTGATCGGCTATGCCGGCCAGAATACCTCGGCGTCGAATGCCTACTGGGACGTCGACAGCACCGGCTACACCGTGGCTGCCGGATCGGGCTTTTCGGTATCCGCCACGGGGCTCGGCAGCACCAGCGCCTACGCCCAGTCGAGCTATGCCGGCTTCGACTTCGGCACGACGTGGTTCATGATCGACGGTTCGACGCGGCCCATGCTGCGCAGCGAATATTCGACCACGCTGCGCACGGCGCACCAGGTGCAGTTGATGGCGATGGACCTGGGGGGGGCCTACACGTTGGGCAACGACATCGACATGTCGGCCACGCGCCTGCTGTCCGACGTGTGGCGCACCGACCTGGGTTTCGTGTCGATCGCGGGCGTGTTGGGACAACGCTTCACTGGCTCGCTGGACGGCGGCGGCCATGTCATCGATGGCCTGTACATCCGCAGCGTGGGCAATGTGGGTGCCGGCTTGATCGGCCAGGGCGACAGCGCGACGGTGCGCGCCCTGAGCCTGGCCAACGTTTCCATCGATGGCGGGGGCGCCACCAACGTCGGCGCGGTCATGGGGCTGCAAAACGGGGGGCTGGTCGAGGACGTCGACGTGACGGGGTCGGTGACGGGCGGCATCAACACGGGTGGCGCCGTCGGGTATCTCGATCTCGGCGGCAATGTGACGAATTCGCGCTCGGCCGCAACCGTTGCCAACACGGCGGGAACCAGCGGTGTGGCGGGCGGGCTGGTCGGCACGCTGAACGACGGCACGATACAGGGTTCGTTCGCATCGGGCGACGTGTCCTCGACGAATTATGCGGGTGGACTGGCCGGACATGTGTTCGGCACGGTCGTTGCAAGCGGCGCGACCGGCGCGGTCAGCGGCGAGACTGCCGGCGGACTGGCGGGAGATGTCACGGGCACGGTCCTGCGGAGCTACGCCACGGGTTCGGTCACCGCCACCGAGGTTGGCGGCGGCTTGGCCGGCATTCTGGCCGCCGGTGGCCTGATCGGCGACGCCTATGCGATGGGCGCGGTCTCCGGCGGTGCGATCGCCGGTGGGCTGGTCGGTCTGTCGGCCGGGAACATCGTGAATACGTATGCCACGGGGTATCTCTCTGGCGCCGGCGTCAAGGGGGGGCTGGTGGCAAGCGCCTCCCAGGGAACCGGCTCCATCCTGTCGTCGTACTGGAACTTCCAGACCACGGGTCTGAACAGTACATCGGGCGGCGGCACGGCGATGACCACGGCGCAGTTGCAGGGCACGTTGCCGCCCGGCTTCGACCCGCAAACCTGGAGCACGGGCGCCGGGCTGTATCCCTATCTGCAATGGCAGTTTGCCTCGGGCGAAACGCCCAAGGCCGTCAGCGGCACCGTGACCACGGCCGGCGGGGCGGCGGCCGGCGCGGGGGGCAGCGTGATCGTGGCGTCGCAGGGCGCGCAGGCGGGCCAGGGCTCGATCGGCGCCAACGGCTATTTCTATGCCTTGACGGCCCCGGATGCCGTGGACGACAACGTCCTGGCCTATCTGCACGGCATGCCGCAGAAGGGCGCGACGTTCAACGACCAGGGCATCACCAGCGGCCTGGCGCTGCGCACCGGCGAACTGGGCATCACGACGTCGGCCAGCAGCGTGTCGGCCACCATGGCCGCCCTGTCGGGCGCGATGGGGGACCTCGCGTCCGGCACCGACCTGGACTTCATCGGGCCCCTGGGCGGCAGCGTGCTGTCGACCAGCCAGGGTGTGGGCCTGGATCTTCAGGCTGGCGCCTCCGCGTATCTGCTGAATGGCGATATCACTGCCTCGGGCGCCTTGTCGGTGGCCACCTCCGGCCTGTTCGGCGTCAGCGGAGACATCACGCTGACCGGCGCGCAGGGGCTGGTGCTCAGCGGCAACGCGAGCTGGGCCGATGCCTCGTCGCTATCGCTGGTCGCCCCGCAGGGCCTGACGCTGGCGGGCTCGATCGACGCCGAGGACGGCGCCTTCAGTATCGACGCGGGACAGGACATCACGCTGACCGGCAACACCGCGATCGATGTCGACACCTACCGGCAAACCGGCGCGGGCGCCTGGCGCCAGGTGGGCAGCACGCTGCCCGCCTTCTACGCGCGCGATTTCCAGCTCGACGTCGCGTCGGGCGCGCGTTTCCTGCGCGCGCAGGGCGGTACGGGCGCCGAGGCCACGCCGTATCGGATCTTCGACGTCTATGGCCTGCAGGGCATCGTGGCAGGGGGCGGGTACTACGCGCTGGCGGGTGACATCGACGCCAGCGGCACGGCGTACTGGAACAGCGGCGCGGGCTTCGTGCCCATCCAGGCCTTCGACGGCTCGCTGGACGGGCAGGGCCACGCCATCGATGGCCTGAGCGTCACGGTCACCGGCCTGTCCCAGGCCGGCCTGTTCGCCAGCCTGTCGTCCGCGCAGATCCGCGACCTGACCCTGAGCAACGTCCAGATCACCGGCAGCACGACGACCGGTGCGCTGGCCGGGCTCATGGCTGGCGGCACGGTGGACAACGTCAGCGTGACGGGTACGGTGACGGGCAATGGCGGCACCGTTGGCGGGCTGGTGGGCATGGCACGCGAAGATGCCAGCATCTCGAATTCGCACGCCAGCGCCGATGTGTCCGGCGGCCTCATCGTGGGCGGGCTGGTGGGCCACGTCAACGGCGCGATCATCGACAACGCCTACGCCACGGGCGACGTGTCCGTTGTTGTCGGGCCGGCTCTGGGTGCTGGCGGGCTGGTCGGCTATCTGGAAGGCGGCAGCGTCTCGAATGTCCATGCCACGGGCACGGTCAGCACCAGCGCGGGCGTCGATGGGACGCTGGGTGGACTGGTCGGTTATGCCGTCCAAAGCGCCATCGCGGATGCTTACGCGACCGGCGATGTGACCGCCCAGGGCGATATGTTCGGCTACGGCGGCGGACTGGTGGGCACGCTGATCGAATCCACGATAGACCGGTCGTTCGCCACCGGCCAGGTATCCAGCAGCGCCAGCGGCGGCGCGCTTGCCGGCGGCCTGGCCGCGCTCATGCAAGGTCCGTCGGCGGTGCGGGGCAGCTACGCCTCCGGCGCCGTGTCGGTGCTTTCCGCCGCGGCCACCGATGCCGTGGCGGGCGGTCTGGTCGGCGCGATGATGGGGGGCACGATCAGCGATGCCTATGCCACCGGCGCGGTATCCAACGCGGCTGTGGCGTCGGGCGCCTACGCGGGCGGCCTGGCCGGCCTGCTGGCGGGCGGCTCCATCAGCAATTCCTACGCCACGGGCGCGGTATCGGGCGCGGCCCCGCAGCAGGGGGGATTGGCCGGCGGCATCGATGCCGCCGACCCGGCGACGCCGCCCACGGTCAGCGCGTCCTTCTGGCTGGACAACGGCAGCCAGGACAACGGCCTGGGCACGCGCCTGACCCTGGCGCAGTTCCAGGACCTCTCCACGTACGCCGATGCGGGCTGGGACATCGATGATGCGGGCGGCACGGGCAAGGCATGGCGCATCTACGGCGGCCATACCGGCCCGCTGCTGCGCAGCTTCCTGAAAAGCGTGACCGTGACGGCTGCCGATGCGTCCAAGACCTACGACGGCAACGCCTACCAGGGCGCCTTCGCCTATACCACCTCGGATGCCTTGGCGGTATTGCAAGGCAGCCTGGGCGAGGACCTGACGGGCGTCAATGCCGGTACGTATACGATTGCCAACGGGCTGTATTCGGGCCAGACGGGCTACGACATCGTGATGGTGGACGGCACGCTGACGATCAGCAAGCGCGGCATCACCGTCACGGCTGACGACGCCTCGCGCGTCTACGGCGATGCCGACCCGGCGTTCACCTACACCGTGGGCGGCGCGGGCCTGGTCGGCAGCGACACCTTGACGGGCGCATTGGCCAGCACGGCGAATGCGGCCAGCGATGTGGGCAATTACGGCATCACGATCGGCACGCTGGCCGCGTCGGACAATTACGACATCACCAGCTTCACGGGCGGCACGCTGACGGTGGGCAAGCGCGCCATCAGCATTGTGGCGAACGATCTGTCGCGCGATTATGGCGATGCCAATCCCGCGCTGACCTATACCGTGGGCGGGCTCGGCCTGGTCAATGGCGACGCCCTGTCCGGCGCGCTGGCCACGGCGGCGGGCGCGGCCAGCAACGTCGGCGCCTACGGCATCCTGCAGGGCACGCTGGCGGCCTCGGGCAACTACGACGTGACCGGCTTCACGGGCGGCACGCTGACCATCGGCAAGCGCGCCATCAGCATCACGGCCAACGATCTGTCGCGCGACTACGGCGATGCCAATCCGGCACTGACCTATACCGTGGGCGGGCGTGGCCTGGCCAATGGCGATGTGCTGTCCGGCGCGCTGGCCACGGCGGCAGGCGTCACCAGCAACGTCGGCGCCTATGGCATCCTGCAAGGCACGCTGGCGGCCTCGGGCAACTACGACGTCACGGGCTTTACCGGCGGCACGCTGACCATCGGCAAGCGCGCCATCAGCATCACGGCCAACGATCTGTCGCGCGACTACGGCGATGCCAATCCGGCACTGACCTATACCGTGGGCGGGCGTGGCCTGGCCAATGGCGATGTGCTGTCCGGTGCGCTGACCACGGCGGCAGGCGTCACCAGCAACGTCGGCGCCTACGGCATCCTGCAAGGCACGCTGGCGGCGTCGGGCAACTACGACGTCACGGGTTTCACCGGCGGCACGCTGACCGTGGGCAAGCGCGCCATCAGCATCGTTGCGAACGATCAGTCGCGCGATTATGGCGATGCCAATCCCGCGCTGACCTACACCGTGGGCGGCCGGGGCCTGGTCAATGGCGATGCCTTGAGCGGCGCGCTGTCCACGACGGCGGGCGTGACCAGCAATGTTGGCGTCCATGGCATTCTGCAAGGCACGCTGGCGGCGTCGGGCAACTACGACATCACGAGCTACACGGCCGGCGCGTTGAGCATCGCGCCGCGCGCCTTGGTCATCGATGCCGATGGGCAGACGCGCGTCTACGGGGATGTCAATCCGGCGCTGACCTACACGGTGGGCGGCAAGGGGCTGGTCAACGGCGATGCGCTCAGCGGTCAACTGGCCACGGCGGCGCAGCAAACCAGCGACGTGGCTAGCTACGGCATCACGCAAGGCACGCTGGCAGCCTCGCCGAACTATATGGTGACGTACAACGGCGCCGATCTGGTCATCACGCCGCGCACGATTTCGGTGACCGTTACGGCCGACGGCAAGGTGTACGACGCGACCCGGGCCGCGACCGGCAGCGTGGGCCTGGCAGGCGTGCTGTTCGGCGACGCGGTCACGGCCGACGGACGCTTCCTGTTCGCCGACGTCAACGCGGGCACGGGCAAGCGCGTGGACGTGTCCGACATCGTGCTGGCAGGCGGCAAGGCGGGCAACTATGTGCTGGCCTCCAACACGGCGGCCACCTCGGCGGACATCACGCCCCGCGTGCTGGTGGTGACGGCCAACGGCCTGAGCCGCCAGTACGGCGATGACAACCCGCTGTTGACGTACCTGTTGGGCGGCCAGGGGCTGGTGGGCGGGGACACGCTGGGCGGCGCCCTGGCCACCACGGCAACGGCGCGCAGCGATGTGGGCAGTTACGGCATCGCGCAAGGCACGCTGGCGGCATCTTCCAACTACGAGGTGCGCTACGTGGGCGCGAACCTGCTGGTGACGCCGCGCTCGCTGACGGTAACGGCCGATGACCAGAGCCGCATGACCGGACAGGTCGATCCGGCGCTGACCTGGACGGTCAGCGGCGGCAGCCTGGCCGCGTGGGACAGCCTGGCGCAGGTGGTCTCCGGCCAGTTGGCGCGCGAGCCCGGTGATGCGTTGGGCCGCTATGTCATCGGGCAAGGCAGCCTGGCGGCGTCCGCCAACTACGCGCTGGGCTTCGTGCCGGGCACCTTCACGATCGTGCCTGGCGGGCTGTCGCAGGTGCCGGCAGGGCTGTACCGCACGCCGTTCGAGGATGGTGGCCAGCCGCGCATCGCGGGGCAGGAGCCCGGCCCGCGGGAGCGCGACGACGGATGCGGAAATGGCGTGGCGGGCGGCGGCGTGCACCCGTGCAATCGGGCCTTGGGATCGTGGCTGCGCGTCAGCAGCCGATAGCTTGATCCTGCCGGTCGGGCACGACCCCTCGCAGGGCCCGTTTCGGGGCCTTGCGCGGAGCCGCCGCGCTCAGGCCGGCGCGTCCACCAGCAGCCTGGCCGCCAGCGGCCGCACGCGCCGGTCGACGAAGTATCCGCCGCCTTCCACATACCGCAGGAACACGCGCGTGCACATGGCGCATTCCCACACGTCGCTGCGGTTGGCCGGGAACCAGCGCGGTGCGATGGGCGCGCCGGGCGACCAGAAATGCGTGCCGGCCGGGTGGTATTCCTCGAACGTGGGTTCGTCGTAGGCGGACTCACGCAGCGTGCCGATCTGCCGCAGTTGGCTTTCGGGAAAGGACACCGGTTCGCTGGTCCAGGCGTCGGACAGCGAGGTCAGGCAGGCACAGGGCTGCGTGACGGCATCGGAGCGGGCCGCCAGTGCGGCGATGGCGGCGTGGTCGAGAAACGGCTGCATGCGGGTCCGGAGTAAGCGCGGGCCATGGCGGCGCACGCCATGTGACGGGCGATAGGCCGGCGAAGGCGCCGCAATGAAAAACGGCGAGCCGACTATGCGCCGTCTCGCCGCCATGCGTCAACCCGCGCGCGTCAATCGACCGTGGCGCCGGAGGCCTTGACGGCCGCGCCCCACTTCACGATGTCCTTGGCGATGAAGTCCTGGTATTGCTTGGGCGTCATCACCATGGGTTCCACGCCCAGGTCGGCCAGTTGCTTCTTCACGTCCGGCGACGCGAGCACGGCCTGCACTTCCTTGTTCATGCGCTGGGTCACGTCGGCAGGCAGGCCGGCGGGGCCCAGCAGGCCATACCAGGGCTGCGCGTCGAAGCCCGGGATGCCGCTCTCGGCCAGCGTGGGCACATCGGGCAGCGCGGCCGAGCGCTGGGCGCCGGTCACGGCCAGCACCTTCAGGTTGCCCGCCTTCACCTGCTGCATGATGGGCAGCGGATTCTCGAAAGCCAGCGGCACCTGGCCGCCCACCAGGTCGTTCAGCAACGGCCCCGAACCCTTGTAGGGAATGTGCTGGATCCTGGTCTTGGCGGCCACGTTGAACATCTCGCCGATGATGTGCTGGGGCGTGCCCGAGCCGGCCGAGCCGAACGACAGGTCGCCCGTCTTGCCCTTGGCGATGATGTCGTTCAGCGAGGTCAGGCCGGACTTGGCGTTGACGGCCACCACGAAGCTGGTCCGCGCCAGCGGCGAGACGGCCGTGAAGTCGCTCTCCGGCTTATAGTTCAGTTTGGAATACAGCGTGCCCGCGATCACGATGGGGCCGCTGGCCGCCAGCAGGAAGGTGTAGCCGTCCGGCTTGGCCTTGGCCACCAGGTCCGTGCCGATGTTGCCGCCAGCCCCGGCCTTGTTCTCGACGATGACGGTCTGGCCCAGCTTGTCGCGCAGGCGGCTGGCCAGCAGGCGCGCCAGGATGTCGGTGGTGCCGCCGGGGGCGTAGGGCGACACGATGGTGATCGGCCGGTCGGGCCACTTGTCTTGCGCGGCCTGCGCGGCGGGCAGGGCGGCGCAGGCGGACAGGGTGAACAGCGCGGCCAGGCGGCGCAGGGGGATACGGCTCATGGTGTCTCCTGATGTCATGGTGATAGTGCGTCCCCATGGTACCGAAGCCCAAGGCGCGCGACATCAGGCATTACCCGCCGCCAGCGCCCTGAAGCGGCTGGCGGCGTCGACCGGCATTCAGGCGCGCATTACGGCGGGCGCCGCGTCCTCCAGTCCGTACATCTGTGCGAATTGCGGCACGGGAATGGGGCGGCTGAACAGATAGCCTTGCCCCTCGGTGCATCCCGCGTGGCGCAGCGCATCGAGCTGCGCACGCGTCTCCACCCCTTCGGCGATGGCTTCCAGATGGAAGGTGCGGGCCATGTCCAGCACCGCACGGATCACCGACGCGTCCTGTTCCGATTCCAGCATGCCTTGCACGAACGTGCGGTCGATCTTGATGCGCGTCAGCGGAAAGCGCTTGAGCAGCGACAACGAGGCGTACCCCGTACCGAAATCGTCGAACGCAATGGATACGCCGTGTCGATGCAGCCGCCGCAGCGCCTCCAGCACCAGCTCGTCGTTGTCCAGCGCGATGTTCTCGGTGATCTCCAGTTCCAGCGCCTGGGGCGGCAGACCGTGGCGCGCCAGCACGCGGATCACTTCTTCCGCCAGGTCGCCCACGTGGAACTGCGCGCCGAACAGGTTGACGCCCACGCGGAAATCGGGCGCGCCGTCCGCGCGCCAACGCGCCGCCTGCGCGCACGCGTCGTCCAGCACCCAACTGCCCACGGTGGCGGCCAACGGGCCGCTTTCCAGCGCGGGCAGGAAGGCCGCGGGTTCGAGCAGGCCACGGCGGGGATGGCGCCAGCGCAGCAGCGCCTCGGCGCCGACCAGCGCGCCATCGGACAGCCGCACCTGCGGCTGGTAGAACATCACGAACTCGCCGTCGTTGACGGCCCGGTGCAGTTCCATGCCGTGCAGCCGGCGCGCGGTGGCCTCCATGCGCAGCGCCGGCACGAAGGCGTAGGCCTGGCCGCGCCCGATGTCCTTGGCCCGGGCGAGCGCCAGATCGGCATCGCCGATCAGCTCCAGCGCTTCCTGGGCTTGCAGCGGCGCCACGGCGACACCGCAACTGATGGCCGCGTTGATCTCGTCGTGGCCGGCGTCGATGCGCTTGCCGATCGCGGCCACGGCGGCATGCGCGATCGCCATCGCCTGGTCGCGCGTGTCGATGCCGGGCACCAGCAGCGCGAAGTCGTCGCTGCCCAGGCGCGCGGCCGTGGCGTCCGGCCCGCCGATGAACTGCAAACGGCGGCCGACTTCCCGCAGCACCGCGTCGCCCACGGCGTTGCCCAGGGTGTCGTTGATGTCCTTGAAGCCGTCCAGGTCGAGCATCAGCACCGTGGCGGCCAGCGGCTGCATCAGCGTCTCTTCGACGCGGCGGTAGAAGCACGCCCGGTTGGCCAGCCCGGTCAGCGCATCGGTATGGGCCAGGCGGCGCAGTTCTTCCTCCTCCTGCCGGCGTGCGCTGAGATCCTGCAGATGGGCATTGAACGTCAGGCGGTCACGCTCGCGCCAGCAGAACAGCGAGATCCCCAACTGGAAGGTGGTGCCGTCGCGGCGCAGGCCATGCAGGGAAGCGGGCATGGCCAGGTCGTCGACCGAACCCAGTTCCACCGCGCGGCGCACCAGTTCCCGGAACGCGGGGCGGTCGCGCTCGAGCAGCAGGCTGTCGACGCTGCGTCCCGCTCCGGCGGATTGGGCATGGCCATGCAGCGACGCTGCCGCCGAATTCCAGGACACGATGTTGCGCTGCTCGTCGAACCAGACCACGGCCGTGGACGAGTCCCTGGCATAGTCATCGAAGGGGCGGCGGGTCTGCTCGGCCGAGATTTCGATACGGCGCAGTTCCATGCGGTCGGCCGCCATGCGGGCCAGTTCGCGCAATCGTTCGCAATCCTCGGCGGTGAAATCGTGGTGAGGCCGTTCGTCGATGATGCACAGCGCACCCAGCGCATGTCCCGACGGGGAACGCAGCGGCGCGCCGGCGTAGAAGCGGATCTTGCCCAGCGCGGCCTCGGAGACGGCGCCGACGACCAGGGGGTTGTCGTGGAATCGCTCATCCTGCAGGGCGTCGGGCACCACCATGACCTCGTCCTGATTGATCGCGTGCGCGCAGAACGACACGTCGCGGCGCGGATCGAACCGTTCGATGCCGGTGGCGGCCGCCAAAAAAACGTGCTGGCTGCCGATGAGATTGACCGCCGCCACGGGCATGCCGAACATGCGGGCCGCGATTTGTACGACAGGGTCCAGGCTGGGTAGTGGACGATCACTGCTCAGGCCGTATTCCGCCAGCGCCTTCAATCGGGCGCTCTCTGATGCCGGGATCTCGGGGCACTTCATCTGGGCCTCCTCTGTATTCATCCGTGGGCGGTGAAATGGGGGTCAGGAGCCAGCTTTCGTACGCATCCTGCCAACCACGGATATGTCACGACAGTGACTTATAACATCCGGTAACAAAAGGTGGAAGCGGCAAACACTCGTTCAGCATGCCGTGTTCCCGGTGTGGCGTCCATCCCCAAATGGGGGACGCCGTGATGGCCGTGGCCGGCTTGCTACTATCGGGCCTTCGCGCGGTTGGCCCGCCGCGGGCGGCCTGCGATCCCCTAACATCCCCCAGGAGCAACCATGTCCGGCTACGACGACAGCAACATCTTCGCCAGAATCCTGCGCGGCGAAATCCCGTGCCACAAGGTCTACGAGGACGACAGCACGCTGGCCTTCATGGACATCATGCCGCGCACCGACGGCCACACGCTGGTGATCCCGAAGGCGCCGGCGCGCAACCTCTTCGACATCGCGCCCGAGCCGCTGTCCGACCTGATCGTGAAGACGCAGCGCATCGCCATCGCGGCGCGCGCGGCATTCCAGGCGGATGGCCTGACGCTGCAGCAATTCTCCGAGCCGGCGGGCGGGCAGGTGGTCTTCCACCTCCATTTCCACATCCTGCCGCGCTTCGAAGGCGTGGCGCTGCGCCCGCATACCGGCGAGATGGCGAACCCCGAACTGCTGGCCGGGCACGCGGCGAAGATCCGGGCGGCGCTGGGTTGATCGTTTTCCTGGCCGAAGCCTGCCCCTGATGGGCGGCATTCGCCGGCCTTTTCCGGCTGAAACGGCTGTCCGATCAAGCTCTGGCAGCCGTTTCACATAGGTGTCATCCGAACGACATAAATTGTGCGGACGCATCACGCCGCCGGCGGACGGACTGCCCGGTCCCCGCCGGTTTTCGCTGAGCCGGGCCGATGCGCCCCTGGCCCAGCCCTTACTTGCCTGATGGACATCATGAGCGACCGCGACACCCTCTCCGAACAGACCCGCCGCCTTTACGCAGAAATGATCGACAGCCTCGACGAAGAGCTGGAGATGGAAATGGACGACGAACGCCTGGACGCGATGGCGCCCAGCGATACGTCCGACGGCGACATCGACCGCCGCATCTACTTCCGCGAACTGCTGCGCCTGCAGGGCGAGCTGGTCAAGCTGCAGGACTGGGTCGTGCACAAGAAGCTGAAGATCGTCGTGCTGTTCGAGGGCCGCGACGCGGCGGGCAAGGGCGGCGCCATCAAGCGCATCACCCAGCGCCTGAACCCGCGCGTGTGCCGCGTGGCCGCGCTGCCCGCGCCCAACGACCGCGAGCGCACCCAGTGGTACTTCCAGCGCTACGTGTCGCACCTGCCGGCCGGCGGCGAAATGGTGCTGTTCGACCGCAGCTGGTACAACCGCGCCGGCGTCGAGCGCGTCATGGGCTTCTGCACTCCCGACGAGTACGAAGAGTTCTTCCGCAGCGTCACCGAGTTCGAGAAGATGCTGGTCCGCTCGGGCATCATCCTCATCAAGTACTGGTTCTCGATCAGCGACGAAGAGCAGAACCGCCGCTTCCTGGCCCGCGTGCACGATCCGCTGAAGCAGTGGAAGCTGTCGCCGATGGACCTGGAGTCGCGCCGCCGCTGGGAGGCCTACACCAAGGCCAAGGAAGAGATGATCGAGCGCTCGCACATCCCCGAGGCGCGCTGGTGGGTGGTCGAGGGCGTGGACAAGAAGCGCGCCCGCCTGAACTGCATCCAGCATCTGCTCGAACAGGTGCCCTACGGCGAGGTCGAGCATCCCAGCATCGTGCTGCCCGAGCGCGAGCATCACCCCGACTACATCCGTCACCCGCTGCCGGGCGACATGTTCGTGCCGTCGAAGTACTGATGGCACGCGGGATCGGCTGCCGGCCGATCCTTGCCACGGCGCCGTCCACGGGCGGCGCGTTGTCTTTCAGCCGCCGCCTGGGGGCCGGGCATTCGTCATCGCCTCCCGGATCGCGCAGGAAACCGGATACGCCTCGATACGCCTTGGCGGCGTCCCTGGCGGTACTCTGTTCCATCATCAGGACGCGCGACGTCCGTCATCATGCTCTGCCGTTCCTCGCGCGCCGTTCATCGACGCGCAGGTATCCCATGCTGGCATCCCCCGAATCCCGCCAATCCGCTGTCGCCGTTCCCCCCCCCTTGCCCGACCCGGCGCGTACGGCCTTGTTCCTGGACGTGGACGGCACGCTGGCCGAACTGCGTGACCAGCCTTCCCAGGTGATCGTGCCTGCCTCCACGGTGGCGGTGCTGGGACGGCTGCATGCGGCGCTGCGCGGCGCGGTCGTGATCCTGTCCGGGCGTGCGGGCGACAGCATCGACGCGTTGCTGCGGCCCTTGGCCCTGCCGTACGGCGCCAACCACGGGGCCGAACGCCGTGATCTGGCGGGCCATATCCATCGTATCGATGCGCCGCCAGGCCTGTCCGAGGCGCTGGCGGCCCTGCGCCGGGGCGCGGCCGATTGGAACGGCGTGCTGATCGAACCCAAGCCGCTGGGCGTGGCCGTGCACTACCGCATGGCACCGGATCGGGGCGAAGACGTGCGCAGTCTGGTGCGGGACGTGGCGGCCCGGCATGCTGGCCAGTTCGACGTGCAGCCCGGCAAGATGGTCTTCGAACTCAAGCCGCATGGGGTGGACAAGGGCGCCGCATTGCGCGAATTCATGCAAGGCACGGCACTTGCTGAGCGGATTCCCGTGATGGCCGGCGACGACCTCACGGACGAGTCGGCGTTCGTCGCGGCGCAAGCGGCCGGCGGGTACGGCATCAAGATCGGGGCGGGCGATTCCGTCGCGCCCTGGCGATTGAGCGGCCCCGCCGACCTGGCGCGCTGGCTGTGCGCGCTGTGCGCCAAGAGCGGTCAGTAGTCCGTCGCGTCGTCCTGCTCGCCATCGCTTTCATCCAAGAACAACGAACGGGAGTGCACCATGAGCAGATTGATCGTCGTATCGAATCGCGTCACCCAGGCCGCGTCGGGCAAGGCCACTGGCGGCCTGGCCGTCGGCGTCTACGACGCCTTGCGCGGCTCCGGCGGCATGTGGCTGGGCTGGAACGGCGAGGTCGCCGAAGACGGCGCGCAGATCGAGGTTTCCCACGCCTCGCACGACGGCATCGACTACTGCACCTTCCCGCTGGCCAAGCGCGACTACGACCGCTTCTACCGCGGCTTCTCCAACGCCACGCTGTGGCCCACCTTCCATTACCGCGCCGACATCAGCAGCTACCAGCGCAAGGACTACGAAGGCTATCTGCAGGTCAACCGCGATTTCGCGCGGCGCCTGGCGCCGCTGCTCAAGCCCGACGACATCATCTGGGTGCACGACTATCACCTGCTGGCGTTCGGCCGCTTCTGCCGCGACCTGGGCATCCAGAACCGCATCGGCTTCTTCCTGCACATTCCGTTCCCCGGGCCGGAAGTGTTCCGCACCGTGCCGCCCAACCGCGAACTGGCGCAGGCGATGTGCGCCTACGACCTGCTGGGATTCCAGACCGGGGCGGACCAGCAGGCCTTCGGCGATTACTGCGAGCGCTACCTGCAGGCGCAGCGCGCCGGCAACGTGCTGTCGTTGCAGGGGCGCCTGGTGCGCACGGGCGCCTATCCCATCGGGATCGATCCCGCGTCGGTCACCGAGATGTCGCGCGCCAACCGCTCGCGCCAGGTCGTGGCCCTGAAGTCGGGCCTGGCCGACCGCAAGCTCATCATCAGCGTCGACCGCCTGGACTACAGCAAGGGCCTGGTCGAGCGCTTCAATGCGTTCGAGCAACTGCTGGAGCACGGCCCGGGCCATCGCGGGGCGGTGTCCTTCGTGCAGATCGCGCCGTCGTCGCGCTCCGACGTGCTGGGCTACAAGGAAATCCGCCGCGAGCTGGAACGCGCCGCCGGCCGCATCAACGGCAAGTGGGGCGAACTGGCCTGGACGCCGCTGCGCTACATGAACCGCTCGTACGAGCGCTCCGTGCTGATGCCGCTGCTGCGCGCCTCGCAGGTCGGTTTCGTCACGCCGCTGCGCGATGGCATGAACCTGGTGGCCAAGGAGTACGTCGCGGCGCAGCCGCCCGACGATCCCGGTGTGCTGGTGCTGTCGGAGTTCGCGGGCGCGGCGCGCGAGATGGAGGATGGCGCGCTGCTGGTCAATCCCTATGACATCGAAGGGATGGCGCTGACGCTGGACCGGGCGCTGCGCATGTCCCTGGCCGAGCGGGCGTCGCGCTACGAATCGCTGATGAAGCGGTTGCGCGGATATGACCTGGCGAAGTGGCGGGACACCTTCCTGGCCGACCTGCGCGACGCCAGGCAGCCGCGCATCCTGCCAGGAGACCGCGCCGCGACGGAACTGAAGGCGGTGGGTCTGTAGCAAGGCGGCGCCACATGGAAGGCGCCCGGCCCGCAGGCGCGGGCGCCGCGCGACGCGGCGCTCGCGCCCTTGCTTCCGCGCTCAGGGCGCCGGGTTCGGGTACTTCGTATGAATGGCTTCGATGCCCTGCAGCACGTCCTCGTCGAGCGTCACGTCCACGCTCTCGATGTTTTCCTTCAACTGTTCCAGCGTCGTGGCGCCGATCAGGTTGCTGGTGACGAACGGGCGCTGGTTCACCCAGGCCAGCGCCATCTGCGCGAAAGAAAGACCGTGCTGCTTCGCCAGCGCGGCGTACGCTTGCGCCGCCGCTTCCACCTGCGGATTGCTGTAGCGCGTGAAGCGCGTGAACAGCGTCAGGCGCGCCCCTTCAGGACGCGCGCCGTTCAAGTACTTGCCGGCCAGCACGCCCATCGCCAGCGGCGAATAGGCCAGCAGGCCCACGCCTTCCCGATGCGAGAATTCGGACAGGCCGATCTCGAAAATGCGGTTCAGCAGGCTGTACGGGTTCTGGATGGACGCCACGCGCGGCAGGCCGGACTCGGCATGCTTGATGAACTGGCCCAGGCCCCACGGCGTTTCGTTGGACACGCCCACGTGGCGCACCTTGCCGGCGCGCACGAAATCCTGCAGTACCTCCAGGGTTTCGGCGATGGGCACCGTGTGTTCGTCCTGCACCCACGGATAAGCCAACTGGCCGAAGGTGTTGGTGGTGCGGTCGGGCCAGTGCAGTTGGTACAGATCCAGGTAGTCCGTCTGCAGGCGCTTCAGGCTGGCGTCCAGCGCGGCGGTCAGGTTCTTGCGGTCCAGGAAGGTCTTGCCGTCGCGGATGTGGCCAGGGCGCTTGGGATCGCGCACCGGCCCGGCCACCTTGCTGGCCAGCACGATGTCCTGGCGGCGGCCCGTCCTGGCCAGCCAGGTGCCGATGTAGGTTTCGGTCAGGCCCTGGGTTTCGGGCTTGGGCGGCACGGGATACATCTCGGCCACGTCCACCAGGTTCACGCCGCGCTCCAGCGCGTAGTCCAGTTGGGCGTGCGCGTCGGCCTCGCTGTTCTGTTCGCCCCAGGTCATGGTGCCCAGGCCGATCAGGCTGACATCGAGATCGGTACGGCCGAGTTTGCGGTATTTCAAGGGAGGCTCCGGAGGGATTGGGGGAGGGCGCGCGCAGTGGCCGCGCCGGTAGCCGGATGGTACTCCCGTCGTCGCAATCAGAACCTGAAAGCGGCGGCCGCGCCGTCCATGCCTTGCACATCGTGTGAGGCGCGGCTTCCCGCCATGCGCTGCCGGCGATCTGCTCAGAACCCGGCGGCCGTGCGGCGGCGCTGGCGGGCACGTTCGAAACCGCCGTCCAGGCCGGCGCTTTCGACAGGGGGAACGTTCAGGCGCCGCGTCATGGGCGGCAGCATGGCGCCGAAGCTTTCCACGGGTGGATTGCCCAGGGCCACGCGATAGGGTTGCAGCGGCAGCAAGGCATCCGCCGAACCCGATTGCGCGGCGCTGTACTGCGCGGCGGCCGGTTGATACTCGGTGATCGCGCGATGCATGCGCTCATCCGCGTACTGGTCGCGCAGCAGGTCCTGGTTGATCGGCGTGGTGTCCGCGATGCCGGTGGGCGCGGCGACGGTGTTCACCCGTGCGGTTTCCTCGGCCGCCTGCTGTGCAGCGACAGCGGTGGCGGCATCGGCCGCGGCCGTGCGGCGCACGGCGCGCGCCGCGTGCACGTAGGGGCTTTCCAGTGGAGCGATCGGTGACAGCATGGCGACCTCCTGCTTGTGGCCTGGCGCCCGCACGGCGGGCGTCAGGACCGTTTTGATCCCTCGACAGTAAACCTGAAACGGCGTGGGAAAACGTTTCATTTTGGAAGCGCGGAATACGGCGCGTCTCCTTGACGTGTCGTACCGTTGCGGCGGGCGCTCGCCTGCCGCGCGTGCCTCGTTGCTGGCCCGGCAGGCATCAGCGTCCAGGGGACGGCCTCAGCCGAACGAACGTGCCTTGCGCTGCGACCGGATCCCCCATGCCTGCACCCCCGCGCCCAGCACGAAAATGACCAGCCATGCCAGCAGCGCGCCTTGCACCACCGGCGATTGCGGACTGTCCGCCAGCGGATGCGCGGCGGGCAGCCTTCTGAGCGTTTCGCCGATGCCGGGTACCAGCAGCAGAAAGAAACTGAACGACAGCGCGAACGGCGACAGATAGGCCTGGAACCGGCGCAGCAACGGAATGCGCGGCACCAGCCATCCGCCACCGACGACCAGCAGCGCCAGGATGCCCAGCGCATGGCCCGCGTTGAAACCGCCGGTGCTGGACAGGCCGAATGCGGTCAGGACCGACAGCGTCAATCCCCCGAGGTAGATCCGGCCAGCCGACGTGCCGCTGTCGATCTTGCGATAGCGGACGAAGCTGTAGATTCCGGCGGCGATGGGGATCAGGCTGATCAGGGTATGACCCAGGCCCAGGGCAGAGATGGGGTTCGGCATGAGGGTGACTCCTTAGTCAATCAACTAGTTGATTGGTTGTGCGGTTCAAAAAAACCGGGCGATGTCCCGGCGCGGATGCGAGCCTTGCTTTCAGGGGGGCGCGGTAAGCCGTCCGATGGCCGCCCGCGTGATCGTTTCGAAGGTTTCGGCATTGCCGAGCGCGCGGGCGGACAGCATCGCGCCATGCACGGTGGCCATGAAGGCATGGGCCTCGACGACCGGCGAGTCCTTCAGGCGAAATGTGCCTCGCGCCGATCCTTCCGTCATCACCGTGGCCAGCCAGCCGGACAGTTCCTCGAAGTACCCACGCACCTCGTGCGCGATCTCGCTGGGAATGGCGGGCAGTTCGGCGGCCAGCATGGCGCACAGGCAGAGGGGCATCGAGTCGTCACGGATGCACTGGGCCCAGAAACCCGTGTAGGCGTCCAGCCGGGCCCGTGGGTCGTCCACTTGCCGATTCAGCGCCGCCAGGCCGGCCAGGGCCTGGGCGCGGTGCATCCTGACCACGGTCAGCACCAGTTCGGCCTTGCTGGGAAAATGGTGATGGATGCTGGCCTTGCCGATGCGCACGCGCTCGGAAATGTCCGCATAGCTGAAACCGTTGTAGCCGCCCGTGGCCAGCAGCGCCTTGGCGTGCTCGGCGATTTCTGCTGCGCGAGGGGAGAGTTCTGCTGCTTCCATGTCTGTCGATGCGCCGTGGGCGGGCTGGGTAACCGCCACGCCTTCACGGCAAGTGAGGCAGGGCGTTGAAATCAGGTTGTCAATCTACTAGTTGGTCGGTTGGTTGTCAAGCGGGGTGCCTACTGCCGGGACGGGCCGCGCGGGCGCGGTGCCTGCCCGGGCCGGCGGTCAGCCGGCGTTGCCGTGGCGCCCGGAAACTTCCCGGGGGCAAGGCGTCAGCTCGACCGCCGGTTTACCTCTTCCAGCGCCGCCCGCAGCGCCGCGCGGGTCTGCTCGTTCAAGGGCTCGATGACGTCGAATCCCGAGATGTAGAGATGCAGGTCCCCGACCCGGCCGTTGGACGACCGCAGCCCTTCCTGGCGCACGGCGATCCACGTGCCGGGAGATACCCGGGACGGAATGCTGACGTTGATCGGCACGCCAAGCACGTCGATACGCGTGGGTCCGCCCAGCGCCGCGGCCAGGCAGTCCAGTTGTATGGGCACTTCGACATCCAGCCCCTGCAATGCCGCGCCCCGGCGATCCGGTTTGGTGTCCTGGATCACGCTGACGATCAGGTTGCCCCGTTTCGCGCCGCCATTCCCCTTGTGGCCGGCGCCGGCAATGGTGATGTCGTTGCCCGGCGCGGTTCTGGCGGGCACGGGCACGCCGATGCGAGCGGGGGTGTGGCGCATCCCCTGGCCCTGGCAGTCCGGGCATCCGGTCGTGTTCGTCCGGTGGCCCGTGCCCTGGCAGGTCTCGCACCTGCCCCAGACCTTGTCCGTGATCGAGAACACGCCGCCCTGGAACATTTCTTCCAGCGTCAGGCGGATGCGTGAATACTTGTCCAGCTTGCCGTCGTGGGGGGCGGGATCTTCCTGGGGCCCGTCCCCTTGAAACGGCGGCTCCGGCCATCCGTCCGGGCCCGGGCGGTTGCAGGTGCAACTGGCTGGCGCGGGTTTTCTGGCCCCGGTCAGGATTTCGTACGCGGCCTGGATCCGCTGGAAGCGTTCCTTCGCCTGCACGGACCCGCGGTGCTTGTCGGGGTGCGCCTTGCTGCGCAGCTTCTTGTAGGCCTTCTGGATCTGTTCGAGGGTGGCCGTGGGCGGCAGCCCAAGGGTCTCCTTGTAGCAGTGGAGGTCGCAATGGTTCATCGGTTCATCCCGGCGCAGGCGCAGGCCGATATCAGTTGCGATTGACCTGATCCTGCGCTTGCCGAACGAACCAGGGAAGGTTCAATCGTTCCCCTTCGCCCGACTGGATGGTCAGGCGCGGGCGCGACGAGCCTGGCGCGTTGTCCGGACCCTGCG
Source organism: Bordetella ansorpii (assembly GCF_900078705.1). Lineage (GTDB taxonomy): Bacteria > Pseudomonadota > Gammaproteobacteria > Burkholderiales > Burkholderiaceae_B > Bordetella > Bordetella ansorpii_A. The sequence continues at coordinate 59,177 of NZ_FKIF01000001.1, read as the reverse complement.
CCGTTGAAGACGAACGGCTCCGGTAGTCGATATCGGTGGTTTGCCTGGGGGGCGTGCTCGTGCAGGCCGTGATCGACGCGCACGCGACCATGGCCAGTACGGGCCGCAACAATACTGATCGAAGTGTCTTCATGATGTCTGGTCTCTATTGCCGCACTGAACCCGGCTTCAGATCGCCAGCGTCAGGTATACGGCTTCGCGGCCGATCACCGGCGCCTGCGTGGGCATGAAAATGGTGCAGTCGTCACAGGGCGACCGGATCTCCTCGGTGCCGTTCATCGCGATCAACTCGTCCTTGCCGAACGTTTCGAAGCCGATCACGGGGCGCGTGAAACGGAACGCCTCGCTCTTGACCATGTGCACTTCCAGCAGGCGATAGCGCCGGGGCACGGGTGGGGCAGGGGCGTCGGCGGGCTTGTCGATGAGGCCCGTGTGCGCCAGCAGCCGGAGACAGACGTCGGTGGCCAGCTCGGACGCCGAACGCGCGAAATGGTGCCCGCATTCCACCACCAGCGAGCCGCCGCTGTCGGATTGCGGATCGCCGTGGCGCCCGTGGCCGATGACGGCGGTGCCCGGAAATCGATCCTGCGGCATCACCATATGCACCACGGGCGCGCCGATGGCGGTGGCCAACGCGGCGTTGCGGTCCATTTCGTTGTAGACCCAGAAGGGCTGCACAGGCGTGCGCGTGGAATGGATGTCCAGCACGATGTCGGCCGCGTCAACGACTTGGCGCAGCTCGCGGGCGCGGCGCAGTTCGGGACTCTGCTCGGCGCCGTCCAGCATGTCCGCCGACCAGATGCGGTTCAGGTTGTGCACCAACTGGCGGTTTTCGTAGGGCTTCTCGATGTCGAAGGCCTCGTAGGCTTCGACGTGGGCAAAACTGATGGTCAGGGTGCCGATCTTGGGGCGTATGCCCGCGTCCAGCAGATGGGTGGCCGCCACCATGCCGCAGATCTCGTTGCCGTGCGTGATGGCGTTGATCAGGACGTGCGGGCCGGGAACCCCGGATTCGAAGCGGTGCACATAGGGGATGCCGGTGTTGCCTTCGCGGTAGGCGGAGAGGTCGCGAGGGAGGACTTCGAGGGGGTAGGGATTTGAGTCGGTGGTCATCGGGGTTGCCTGTCAGTGTTCATGGTCGACGAGCCGGAGGATCGATGTCGTGCCACGCCTGCTGCTTTCCGGCGCGTGCCGTATCCACTCGGCAGCGCGGTCCGGCGGCGTCCTCTCGGGCCTGTATGATCAATAGGATGTAGGTTACGCCTCTTGGCTACAGTACACCGCCGTGAACGCCGAAGATCTTGAACTCCTGGTCACCTGGACCATGCCATACGGCAAATACAAGGATCGCTTGTTGGCGGATCTTCCCGGGCACTACCTGACCTGGTTTGCCCGTAACGGATTTCCGGAAGGGAAGCTGGGGCAGTTGCTGGCGTTGATGCACGAGCTCGATCACAACGGCCTGAAGCCGCTGCTGGAGCCTTTACGTGGCATCAGGATTACTAACCGAAGCTAAATTCCAGATCCCGGTGGTGTGAAAAATCCGAGCAGGTCAGATCGCCCTAGCCTGTGAGGCGAACTTTATTGTTGCCGCTGACGCATGGCAGGCTCCCGTCCTTGCATATCGAAATACAACGATATAAGATTCGCTAAATCCCAATACACCGATATGCCCCCCGCGACCCCGCCCACCATCGACCCCGACAGCATCCTCAAGGCCCTCGCTCACCCCGTGCGCCGCGAGATGCTGAACTGGCTGAAGGACCCCGAGAACCACTTCGCCGACCAGCAACACCCGCTCACCCTGGGCGTCTGCGCCGGCATGTTCGAGCGCTGCGGCCTTTCCCAATCCACCGTCTCCACCCACCTGGCCGTCCTGCAACGCGCCGGCCTGGTCAAGACCCGGCGGGTAGGGCAATGGGTGTTCTTCCAGCGCGACGAAGACGTCATCGCGGCGTTTCTCGCCCAACTGGGCCGGGATATCTGATCTCTTTTCCCCGGCGCGGACCCCCGCCCGCGTCATCCTCATCCCCCGAAGAGGTAAGCAATGCCCACGCTATTCGAACCGACGACCGCTGGCGACCTGCAACTGGCCAACCGCATCGTCATGGCTCCCTTGACGCGCAACCGTTCGCCGCGCGCCGTGCCGCAACCCATCACCGCTACCTACTACGAGCAGCGCGCCACCGCCGGCCTGCTGATCACCGAAGCGACCGCCATCTCGCACCAGGGCCAGGGCTATGCCGACGTGCCCGGCCTGTATTCCGAAGAGCAGCTCGCGGGCTGGAAGCGCGTGACCGACGCCGTGCACAAGGCGGGCGGCAAGATCGTCGTGCAGATGTGGCACGTCGGCCGCATCTCGCACACCACGCTGCAGCCCAACGGCGGCGCGCCCGTGGCCCCGTCGGCCATCCGAGCCAATGCCAAGACCTACATCATCAACGCCGATGGCACGGGCGGCATGGTCGACGTGTCCGAGCCGCGTGCGCTGGACATCGATGAGCTGCCCGGCATCGTCGAGGACTACCGCCGCGCCGCCCGCGCCGCCATCGACGCCGGTTTCGACGGCGTCGAACTGCACTCGGCCAACGGCTACCTGCTGGACCAGTTCCTGCGCTCGGGCAGCAACAAGCGCACCGACGCCTACGGCGGCTCGATCGAGAACCGCGCCCGCCTGATGGTCGAAGTGATGGACGCCATCACGGCCGAGATCGGCGCGCGCCGCGTCGGCATCCGCATCTCGCCGGTCACCCCGGCCAACGATGCCAGCGACGACCAGCCGCAACCGCTGTTCACCTACGTGGTGCAGAAACTGGCCAAGTACGACCTCTCGTACGTGCACGTCATCGAAGGCGCCACCGGTGGCCCGCGCGATCATCAGCAGGGCAGCACGCCGTTCGATTACGCCGCGCTGAAGGCTGCGTACCGCGCCGCCGGCGGCAAGGGCGCGTGGATGACCAACAATGGCTACGACCGCGAGCTGGCCGACCGGAAGGTCGAGAGCGGCGAAGCCGATCTGGTGGCCTTTGGCCGCCCGTTCATCTCGAACCCGGACCTGGTGCGCCGCCTGAAAGAGAATGCCCCCTGGAACGAGGGCGACCGCAGCACGTACTACGGCGGCGGCGAGCATGGCTACATCGATTATCCGACCCTGCCTTGAGAGCTGCCCTTGCGCACGTCTTTAAATGCGTGCTATAGTTTCACCTCTCAGCGCCCGTAGCTCAGCTGGATAGAGTACTTGGCTACGAACCAAGGGGTCAGGAGTTCGAATCTCTTCGGGCGCGCCAGATTAGCAGTACGCGGTAATAAAAACGGCCTGAAGGTTTTTCCTTCAGGCCGTTTTTCATTCTCTGCGCGGCACGTCCAGCGGCACGTCCAGCGCATCCAGCACCGCCTGGTAGACGTCAGCCGAAGAGCCAGTTAAGGCCCGTGCCCGTGACGACCAGCGCGGCGGCGATGCCCAGCAGCCACAGGAAGGTCTGGCCGTTCTCGTTATCCGGCTGGACGTCCGTTACGGTGTACTCGGATGCGTCGTTGTTGTTGGTCTCGTTCATGTTCCCGCCTCCTTTAATGCGTTCGTTAAACTGCGAACAATTCAAGGAAAACACTCCTATCCTGGGACGTCAACACCGGAAAACGGTGCCCGAGTCAAGCTTTGTGATTTTTGCGGAAACATGAGTTTTCGCGATCATCTCGCAGCAAATGCTTACAGATAGCAGAAAATAAAGGGGCGATTCACGCGCTCGCCATGCTGCACTGCACGAAAGCGGTTTGCCTGATTGTCCGAGAGGGACGGGGCCGCGCCACGGCGGCATGAGGTCGCGCCCCGCGGCCACAGGCGTCCGCTGGCCGGACTTGCCACGGGCCGCCGCCTTCCAAGGCACAGGACACCTCGGCGTTCACGGTTGCGCGAGCCGGGCGGCCCCCGTGCGCACCCCTCTTACTGCGCGCGTTCCCCGCGCATCTGCTGCGGCGTCGTGCCCAGCGCCCGCCGGAACATGGCGCTGAAGGCGCTGGGGCTGCTGTAGCCCAGTTCGGCCGCCACCCGGGCCACCGGCTGGCCCAGCGTCAGCCGGTGCAACGCATCGGACAGCCGCACCTGCTGCATCCATTGACGGTAATTCAGGCCCAGTTCGGCCTGGAACAGGCGGATCAGCGTGCGGCCGCTGGCGCCGACCTCGTCGCCCCAGTCCTCCAGGCGGCGCTCCAGGCCGGGCTGGTCGAGAATGGCGCGGCAGATGGCCTGCAGGCGGCGGTCCTGCGGCCAGGGGATCTGGATGGGCACGACGGGGGCGCTGCGCAGTTCGGTCAGCAGCAGGGCGGCGATCTGGCCGGCGCGGCCTTCCGGGGCGTAGGCGATGGGTTCGCCCGTCAAGGCCAGGATCAGTTCGCGCAACAGGGGCGGCACCTCGATCACCTGGCAGCGGTCCCACAGCGTGCGGGCGGCGTCCGCGTGCACGTACAGCGTGCGCATCGACACCGAGCCGAGCATTTCCACCGCATGGGACACGCCGGCGGGCACCCATAGCGCGCGCAGCGGGGGCAGGGTCCACAGGCCGTCCGGCGTGGTGACGCGCATGGCGCCCGACACGGCATAGACCAGTTGCGCGCGGCGGTGCGTATGCGGGCCGGTGTGGTCGTTGGAGACATACTCCTTGGCCATGGCCGTGACCATCTGCGGCAGGTCCTGGTAATCGTCGGCGCTGCGGCTGCGTGCCTGGTCGATATGAGCGGAAGAAGGTCGCCGCATGGGAGGCTGTGTCTTGAGGACGAGGAAGGATGCCGGCACGGCATTCGCCTTGTGGCAGTGCGGCAAGGGATGTCATTTTAGCGACGAAACTTGGCATTCCTGTGTGATCCAGCCTTCCTACACTGTCGCTTTGCCGCCGCGACGGCGGATTTTCGACCCTCCTCGACCCGCAACGCCATGACCACCCCGCAAGCCTCCGTCGCCGCGCCGGCGCCGTCCACCACCTCGTTCAAGGTGCTGGGCGCGATCAGCGTGGCGCACATGATGAACGACATGATCCAGTCCATTCTGCTGGCGATCTATCCGATGCTGAAGGACTCGTTCCAGCTCAGCTTCGCCGAGATCGGGCTGATCACGCTGGCCTATCAGATCGCTGCGTCGCTGCTGCAGCCTTGCATCGGGCTATATACGGACAAGCGGCCCACCACGTATTCGCTGCCGGTGGGCATGGGCTTCACGCTGGTGGGGCTGCTGATGCTGGCCTATGCGCCGTCGCTGCCGTATCTGCTGGTGGCCGCGGTGCTGGTGGGCACGGGTTCGTCGGTGTTCCATCCGGAGTCGTCGCGCGTGGCGCGCATGGCCTCGGGCGGCCGCCATGGGCTGGCGCAGTCGCTGTTCCAGGTGGGCGGCAACGTGGGCTCGGCGATGGGGCCGCTGCTGGCGGCGCTGTTCATCATTCCGCACGGGCAGGGCAGCGTGGCGTGGTTCTCGCTGGCGGCGCTGTTCGGCATCGTGGTGCTGGTCGGCATCGGCCGCTGGTATGGCGCCAACCGCGCGTTGCTCAAACCCAGGGCGCGCGTGGCGCGGCCGGGCGGCGAACTGAGCCGCAGCCGCGTGCTGGGCGCGCTGGCGGTGCTGGGCGTGCTGATCTTCTCGAAGTACTTCTACCTGGCCAGCCTGAACAGCTATTTCACGTTCTACCTGATCGACAAGTTCGACCTGTCGGTGCGTTCGGCGCAGTTGTTCCTGTTCCTGTTCCTGGCCGCCGTGGCGGTGGGCACGGTGGCGGGCGGCCCGATCGGCGACCGCATCGGCCGCAAGATCGTGATCTGGGTCTCCATCCTGGGCGTGACGCCGTTCACGCTGATGCTGCCGCACGCCAACCTGCTCTGGACGGGCGTGCTGGTGGTCGTCATCGGCCTGATCCTGGCCTCGGCGTTCTCTGCCATCGTGGTGTATGCGCAGGAACTGGTGCCGGGCAAGGTCGGCATGATCGCGGGGCTGTTCTTCGGCTTCGCGTTCGGCATGGGCGGCCTGGGCGCGGCCGCGCTGGGCCATCTGGCCGACGTCACCAGCATCCGCTATGTGTACGAGGTGTGCGCGTACCTGCCGTTCCTGGGCGTGGTGGCGATCCTGCTGCCGGACACGGAGGGTGACGGCCAGTCCCGTGACAAGGGGATGCCGGTGACGGCCGGCGCGTCGCGATAGACGGCCGGCGTTCCGGCTCAGGAACAGCGTGGAAAGAAAGCGCGGGGCGGTCTTCGGGCCGCCTTGTCGCACAGGCGGGCGCAGGGAACTTACCGGATGCGGGTGTTACCCACCCGGGATAGGTATCCCCTCCCGGCGCACGACCTGGCCAGCGGCGCGCCCGCCCGGCAGTGTGCTTCGCGCGCCGGTCTCTGACAGCGAGACGTACTGCAAGGAGAGACATGAGCACCGCTTCCTCCCACTTCGCCACCCTGATCGACGGGCTGAACCAGCGTACCGGCCTGGCGTTGCGCAGCACCGACGGCGCCTGCGCGTTCCTGGACAAGCAGGGGGCGTATTGGCAGCTGTCGCTGGGCATGGGCAGCGACCTGATCGTCATCGAATGCACGTTGGGGACGTTGTCGGATTGGCCAGCGCGCGTGGCGCTGCGCCTGCTGGAACTGAATACGCGGCACGACGTGCTGCGCGGCGCATCGCTCGGTGTCGATCCGGTCAGCCAGGATGTGCGCGCAATGTTGCTGCTGCCCATGGCCGGCCTGGATGCCGGCCTGCTGGAGAACGCCGTCTCGAACCTGATGGGCGTGCGCGACGCGGTGGCTGATGACCTGGCCGGTGTCGAGGGCGCGTCGAACGTGTCCGAGTTCGCTGAACGCCAGCCCGGTCCGCTGGATTTCGCCTGATCCGATTCGCCTTGACGAGACGCATCCATGTGCCTGAAACCTACGACAATCACGACGACGCATCAATCGACCTCGCCGGTCACGGACCAGATGCCCGTCACGCAGTCACCGCTGTCCGATGTGCAGCCCCAGGAGCCGGTGACGCCGACGCTAGACGTCGTGCAGTCTCCCACGCAGCCCTCGTCCATGCCATTGCAAGCCCAGGTCAAGCAGACCATTACGCCGTTGGGCGAGGCGCCGGACAAGCAGACGACGGGGCGCGCGGTTTCCCACAAGGCGCTGACGGATTGGAAGAACGACCTCAAGAAGCAGCCGGCGCTCAAGCCTGAGGTCGAGCAGATCTGGAATGCCCTGACGCGGGCCGACTACGTCGCCAAGAAAGGAAGCGGTGGCGATGCCACCTACGCGTTCCGATTCGGCGCGGCGCAGGCCGTCCACGACTTCAGGACCAGGAATCCGGACTTGAACCTGAGCGATACCGCGGTGAAGCACGTGCTTGCCTTCATCGAGAAGCATATGGTTCTGCATTCCAATATCGATGAGGCTTATGGCCGCATGACCGGCGGCAATCCGAAGGCCTTCCGGGATTGGTTCCATTCGTTCGCGGGAACGGTCAGTCTGCTCGGGGCGCGTTCGAGCGATACGGTGACGCCGAAGCTGTCGGCGCCGAAGCAGCGGCAATTGATCAAGGCCGAGCTGATGCGTGGCCAGTTGCAGGCGACGTACACGCCCGGCGATGCGGATCGCCTGGGACGGTCCCTGTCGCCCCTCGTGCGCGAGGGATATGGCCGAGGCGTGAAAACAGGCCTGTGGATGGCGGCCGCGGCGGTGCGGACCGAACAGGTGAAGGCGGCGCTCGGGCCGCTTGGCTCGCAGTTGAACAAGTTCGAGGTCTATCCCGTCAACCACGCCTTTACCTACAACGGAACCGCACCGGTCACGGTGGCGGACGTTCCTGGCACCTTGGCGGGCGTACGCAGCGTCTATATCGAGTCGCTGGGAGTGCAGGTCGTTCATAAGGATATCGTCGACAAGGATATCCATGGTTTCCTGGGCGGCCGGGGACTGCGCAGTTCGGCCAGCGAGTGCGCGGAGCTCTGTGCGCAGCGCATGGTGGAGAAAATCGGGACGGGGGATGTCTCCGGCGCGCTGAAAACCTTGGACAAGGCGTTCGATGGCGTGAATGCCAAGGCGGTCAAGGAGGTGCTGGGTCAGGTCGAGCTGATGCCCAATACGCTGATCGCGCCGGATGGCGTCGACGCCCTGAGCCAGAGTTCACCGCAACAACTCCGGGAACTGAAAGACGCCTACGCCGCCTGCGTGAAGTCGGACACGCGCGACCTGCCGCTCTACCTGCGGCAGAACATTCAGGTCGTTCGCAACCTCATCGGCGACATCGACCGGTTCGGTGCGCCCGGCATGCCCGCCACGGTGTGCGCCGCGTTGACGGATGCGCTGCAACGCGCGTCCGAACTGCTGTCGCAGGCGCGGTTCATGGCGATGGACCTGAGCGGCAAGGCCGGTGTGCTGGAGCAGGACCGCTCGGTGATCATGCAGCGGGCGACGCAGCTGAATGAGCGGCTGTTCGGCGACGCGCCCCAGGACATGGAGGGGCATCTGCAACGCGGTCATGTGCGTGCGATGGAAAGCGATATCGCCACGCATGACAAGCATTTCCAGACCCTCGATGTCCTGCCCCAGGCGACGTCCCTGCACATGGAGCATTTCTATCAGGCCATGCAGGACATCCACCATGTCGTGCGATTCCAGAACGACTGGGCGGGCCGGGCGCCGGCATTGGACGGCGTCATCGGCGATCTGCTTTTGAAGCGACCGGAGCCCACCGCCCTGACTGGCGGCGATGCCGGCGTGCTGCGTGGCGCCCTCAAGGTCGAGAGTGCGCCACATGCACTGGCGCTGCTGGAGCAGATCCAGTCGTCGCTGAGCACCGAAGAGCTGAGTTCGGCGGCCATCCTCACCGGGGCGTACTATGAAACCCCGGCGCTTTTCCCAGGCGCCGCGGATATCGATTCGGTGGACAGCCCGGCATTGCGAGAAAAGCGCCTCATCGTCATGGAGCCGCATCCCAACAACGCCGCGAAGGTCGAGGTGCACCCGCATGATCCGGTCGCCTTGATCCAGAATGTCTTCGGCGTGCAGCGCGAGCATCCCTGCACGCTTGTGATCGATTGCACGCTGAACCACCTGGGCGAAGAGCAGATCGCTCGGGTGTTGCATGAGGCCAGGCCGCATATCGAGTCCGGGGTGTTGAATCTGGTGCTGGTGCAAAGCGGCACGAAGTTCTTCCAGAACGGCATGGATATCGTCAATATCGGCACCGCCGCCATTTTCAACAAGGGCGACAACTGGACCGGCTTCCAGGACGGCATGGATCAGGGAAGAATGCACGTGCCGGATGACGACAAGGGCTACATCGCCAGCATGCTGTCGGGGGGCAACGAACAGACGTCGATGGAGTACCTGTCCCGCGTGCGGCACAACACGTCGCAGTTGCGCGGCGAGCTGCTGCGCGACATTCCACCGGGCCACACGGGCGGCAATGCGTTCGAGCTTTGCGCGAACACCGATGACCGGACGGTCTATGTGGCATTCAGGCCGACCGACGCCTACGTTGCCAGGGTGCAGAAGAAACCGCTGGATCAGCTTACCGAAAAGGACAGGGCCGATGTGAACGTCAAGCTTTACACCGACAGGCTGTTGCCCGGGTTCAATGAGCTTGCGACCGTGGACCGCTCCAGTTTCGGCTTCAACGTCACCAACTTCGGAGAGTGCCACACGACGGTGCGCATCACGCTGGGCATCGAAGAGCCGGGCCTGTTGCAGGAGTACGCGCGCAAGCTCGTTGCCCTGGGGGAAAGGATCCACGCCGAGGGCTGAACCTACGCGCGGACGCCGGCGCAAGGGCTACGCCGGCGTTCTCAACCGATCGAGCAGCATGTCCAGCTCCTCTTCCGTGTTGTAGAAGTGCGGCGCCACGCGCACGCAGCCTTCGCGTGCCGAGGTGACGATGCCGGCGTCCAGCAGGTGTTGCCGGCACTGCGCGGCATCGCCATCGGGTGGAATGAAGGACACGATGCCGGCGCCGAATGCCGCGCGATCTGGCCCGCCGCGCAGGCGCAGGTCCTGGCGCAGCAGGCCCTCGGCCAGATAGGCCGTCAGGCCTTGCAGCCTGGCCGCCGCGCCTTGTGCACGCGCGGCGCGCAGCAGCTTCAGGCTGGCGGCCGCGCCCGCGATCAGGTGAAAGGGCAGGATGCCGGTTTCCAGCCGCGCCGCGCCGGGCAGCGGATCCAGCTCGAAATCCGCATAGGCCTCGCGCGGCACCACGCTGCGCGGCCCCGCGCCCGGCAGGGCCAGCCTGTCGCGCAGAGTGTCCGCCAGATATAGCCAGCCCACGCCTTGCGGGCCCAGCAGCCACTTGTAGCTGTGGGTGGCCAGCGCGTCGATGGGCAGGTCGGCCACGTTCACGTCCAGCGCGCCCACGGCCTGGATGCCGTCCACCACGAACAGCATGCCGCGTTGGCGGCACGCTTCGCCCAGCGCCACGATGTCCAGCACGCAGCCGCTGCTGAACTGCACCCACGACGCGCAGACCAGCCGCGTGCGCGGCGTGCAGGCGGCAAGCAATCGCCGGGCATCGACCCGGCCGTCCTGGCAGGGCACGCGGTGCACGCGCACCCCGTGCCGCTGCAAGGTCATCCAGGGCAGCACGGCCGAGGGAAAGTCGATGGCCGGCACGACGATTTCATCGCCTTCCATCCACGGCAACCCCGAGGCGAGCAGGCTCAGGCCGCCCGAGGTGTTGGGCGTGTAGGCGACCTGGTCGGCCCGCGCGCCGATGTAGGACGCGAACTCGGCGCGGGTGGTCTCGGCCAGCTCGTGCAGCAGGGGATGCTCCAGCGAGCCGCGGCGCGACTGCGCCGCCAGCCGCGCCGTGATGGTCTCCAGGCTGCGCGCGGGCAGGGGGCCCATGCTGGCGTGGTCCAGATAGGTCAGTTCCTGCGTGACGGGAAACTCGGCCCGCCAGCGGACCGGATCATAGGCAGTGAGCGCGGGATCCATGGAGGCTGGGTTCCTGTGTGAAGGGTTCAGTCGGCACGCATGTGCCCCTTGCGGACCACTTCGCCCAGGCGCTTGCGCTCGTCCTGCGCAAAGGCGGCGAAGTCGGCGCGCGAGCCGCCGCCCGGTTCGATGCTGCTCTGGGCCAGCGCGTCCCGCACTTCCTTGGTCTTCAGGGCATCGTCCACCGCGCGGGCCATCCTGTCCAGCACCGCGTCCGGCGTGCCCTTGGGCGCGTACAGGCCGGCCCAGTGGCCGATGCGCACCTGTGGAAAACCTTGTTCCGCCGTGGTCGGGATGTCGGGCGCGGATGCCAGGCGCTTGTTCCAGGTGGTGGCCAGGGCCTTCAGCTTGCCGCTTTTCACCAGCGGCAGCGTGACGATGCTGGCTTCGGACGTCAGGTCGGTCTGGTTGCCGATGACGGCCGTGACGCCTTCGGAACCGCTTTTGTACGAGATGGCCTCGATGGGCAGGCCAGTGTTCTGCTTCAGCATCTCGCTGACGAAATGCGGCGTGCTGCCGGGGCCGGCGGTGGAGAAGGTCAGGCGGTCGACCTTCTTGCTCCTGGCGTTCTCCACCAGGCTTTTCAGGTCGCGGGCCGGATTGTGCGGGTTGGCCACGATGACCGACGGCGTGACGGACAGCAGCACCACCGGGGTCAGTTCCTCGTCCTTATAGGGCTGGTCGGACCGGATCAGGCTGTTGGTGACGGTACCGTTGCTGCCCACCAGATAGGTGTAGCCGTCGGGCGTGGACCGCGCGACGTGGGCCGAGCCGACCACGCCGCCCGCACCGGGCCGGTTCTCCACGATGACGGATTGCTTCAGTTGCGCGCCCACGGCCTTGGCGAGGATGCGCGCCACCAGGTCGTTGGCGCCGCCGGCCGTGAACGGCGCCACGAAGGTGATGGGCTGGCTGGGCCAGTCGGCCGCCCGGGCCGGGCCGAATGTGCAGGTTGCGGCGGCCAGCAGGATGGTGGCCGCGGTCTTGTACGCGAATGGCATCGCAAAACTCCTTTGATCGCCGGCGCCCGGACGTGGCCTTGTTCTTCGGCCTTGGCCCGCGCGCGCGGTTTGGCGATCCCCGCCCGTATGGTAGCGCCATGCGCACACGCGTCATGTCCGTGTAACCTTTCGGTCATGACGTGTCCGTACCATGCGGGCTCTTCCCCGGTCGCCGTCCGCAGTCCGATTCGCGTCTCTCCATGAACCGAATGTCCGCCTTGATCCTGCCGTCATGCGTGTGCTGCGCGTGCGCATGGCCGCGCTGATCGCCGTGGCCGGGATGGGCGCTGCGTGCCTGGCTCCGCCATCCGCATGCGCATCCCAGGCGCCGGCGGAAGTATCCTCGCGGCCTGATCCGGTCTCGTCGGACGCGCAGGTTTTCGACCTGCCCGCCGCGCCGCTGCACGATACCCTGCAACGTTTCGGCCACCTGACGGGCCTTTCCGTCCTGTACGAGGCCGGCCTGGTCGCCCAGCGCCGATCCGCGCCGGTGCAAGGCAGCATGAGCGCCGACGCCGCCTTGCGCCGCCTGCTGGCGGGCTCGGGCGTGCGCGTGGGCTATGCCACGGGTCAGGTGTACACCCTGGCGGCCGAACCCGCCGCCAGCAGGCCGAAGCCGGATGCGGTGCTGCCCGAAGCCGACCGGCAACGCTATTACGCCCGCCTGCAAGGCCATGTGCTGCGCGCGCTGTGCGCCGATCCGCTGCTGCACACCGGCAGCTATCGCGTGGCGCTGCGTTTCCGCATCGACGGACGGCCGGCCATCGACCGTCTGCTGGTCGCCGCGACCACGCGGCCCGACATGGAGCCGCGCATCGCCGCTGCCCTGACCGGCCTGCCGGTGCTGGCGCCGCCGCCTGGGCTGGCCCAGCCCATCACCATGCTGCTGGCGCCGGGCGCCGGGGGCACACCGCGCGCCTGCGCGGGGGCGCCATGAGCGGCAAGGGCCTCGCGCAACTGCGAGAGCTGTTTGCCCAACGCTACGACACGCTGCGCACCCGCGTGGCGCGCCGGCTGGGCAATGCCGGCGACATGGCGGGCGATGCCCTGCATGAGGCCTACGTCCGGCTGGCCGAGAAGGGGGATCTGGACGAGGTGCGCCATCCGCAGAGCTATCTGCTGAACACCGCCGTGCACGTCGCCATCGACCGGCTGCGGGGCGAGTCGCGCGTGCTCAGCGAAAGCGAGATCGAGGATTTCCTGGACGTGCCCGACGGCGCGCCCGGGCCGGCCGAGACCGCCGAGGCGCGCGGCGAGATGCAGAACGTCTTCACCGCCCTCGAAGCCCTGCCGCCCCGCCAGCGTGACATCTTCCTATCCGCGCGCGTGCACGAGGTGTCGCGCGAGGAACTGGCCAAGCGTTGGGGCATCTCGGTGCGCCAGGTCGGCCGCGAGCTGCAGGCCGCCCATGAGTTCTGCCTGCAGGCGCTTCAAGGGCGGGACGATTGATGGAAAAATCTGCAAGTATTGGTGTCGGGACGCCATTTTCATGGCCGATCCGCGTGGCGCCAATCGTCTATCCGTATAAGCCGATCCGTAAGCCCGCATGAACACCGAACCCGTCCATCCCGATCCGAGCACGCCGGACTGGGCCGCCCTGCAGCGGCAGGCCCATGCCTGGGTGCGCGAGTTCGCCACGGGCAAGCCCACGGTGGCGGACATGGCGCGGGTGAAGCAATGGCGCGCCCAAAGCGCCGAGCACGAGCGCGCCTGGACACAGGCCTGCCGCGACTGGAAGAAGCTGGGCATCCATGCGCAAGCCTTCGCCGAGCAGCGCCCCGAGTTGGCCCAGCCACGGCCCCGGCGCATCGACCGGCGCGTCTTCCTGGGCGCCGCGGCGTCGGCCTTCGGCGCGCTGGCGGTGGTCGGGATGGTGCGTCCGCCGCTGGGCCTGTGGCCATCATGGCGGGAATGGCATTCGGACTACCGCACGGCCACCGGCGAGCAGCGCCAGTTCACGCTGGCCCACGACATCCGCCTGAGCCTGAACACACAGACCAGCGTGGCCTTGCGCGGGCAGGGCGACCAGCCCGTGTTCGAGCTGGTCTCGGGCGAGGCCGCCGTATCGGCGGCGGGCGCGGCCTGCGAGGTGCTGGCCGGCCAGGGCCGCGTGCTGCTGACGCGCGGCGAGGTCGAGGTGCGCCGCCTGCCGGGTGACCAGGTGCGGGTGCGCTGCACCGAAGGCAGTACGGAGGTCTGGCATCCGACGCGCCGTATCACGCTGGTGGCGGGGCAGCAGGTGACCTACGACCCAGGCGGCATGGACGACCGTGCGCGGCCCGCGCCGCCGGTGTCGGCCTGGCGGCAGGGCATGGTGGTCTTCGACGACCAGCCGCTGTCCGACGTGGTGGACGAGATCAACCGCTACCGGCCGGGCCGCGTGATGCTGATGAATGACGCCCTGGCGCGCCGCCGTCTCAGCGCGCGGGTCAGCGTGCAGGCGCTGGACGAGGTGGTCGAGCACATCGAGCGCCTGTATGGGGCCAGCGTGCGGCGCGTGGGCGATCTGGTCATCCTGAGTTGATCGGGCGTGGCCGGCCCGGACGATGGGCGGGCCGTCTCATGCGCGTTGTCAAAAAAAATTCATCTTTCGGGATGGCCGATCCGCGAGGTCCCAGACGACTAGGACAACAGTAGGGCGCCCGGCCGCATCGGCGGCAAGCGGGGCCCGCCTCTGTCCAAGCCCAGGATTCCCGCCTCATGTCCATGCCTGCCCCGACTTCGATCTCTTTGTCCCGCGTGTCCTTGCCCGGAAGCGGCGAGTCCCGTCCACGCCTGACGCCCCTGGCATCGGCCCTGGCCGTCCTGCTGATGGCGGGCGGCCTGGCCGGCACCGCGCAGGCGGCCGGCGGTGCCTGGTTCGCGCAGTCGGGGGCCGGCAAGACCCATGCGGCGTCGGGCGCGACGCGAGCGTTGCAGGGGCTGCCGGCCTCGCGCGGCACGGCCGAGCAGCAGGCGCAGTCGCGCCAGCAGTTGCAGCGCTCGCTGGACAACGTCAACCGCACGGTGTCGGCCATCGCCGCGCAGCAGGCCGCCCAGGCGGCGGCGCGTGACGCGGCGCGCGGCGCGGCTTCGGACGTGCCGGATGGCCTGGTCAAGGGCGGCCTGTGGGACAAGGATGCCGCGGGCAATGCGCTGGCCTGGAGCGGTGCTGAGCGCGCCCGGCAGACCGGCAACACGGTCAACATCAAGCAGACGGCCAGCCGCGCCATCCTGAACTGGGACACCTTCAACGTGGGCCGCAACACCACGGTGCAGTTCCAGCAGCAGTCGACCGACGCGGTGCTGAACCGCGTGGTGGGCGCTGACGCGAAACCCAGCCAGATCCAGGGCGCCATCAAGGCGGACGGCACCGTGATGGTGGTGAACCAGAACGGCGTGGTGTTCGGGCCGAACAGCCAGGTGGATACGCGCAATCTGGTGGCGGCGGCGGCCAATATCACCGACGACCAATTCCGCAATGGCGGGCTGTACCGCGACAGCGGCCCCACGTTCACCGATGCGCTGGGCGCGATCCGCGTGGAGCGCGGCGCGGCCATCAACACGGCCACGCCCTCCTCGGCCACGGAGGGGGGCGGCTATGTGCTGCTGCTGGGCGCGGAAGTCGCCAACGCCGGCGCCATCACGACGCCCAAGGGGCAGACGGCGCTGGCCGCGGGCGACCACTTCACGATCCGCCGGGGGCAGAGCACGGATGGCAATGCCGCGTCCACCACGCGCGGCAGCGAAGTGGTGCCCAGCTACGTGTCTGGCAGCCTGGCAGGTGCCGTCGAGAACAGCGGTCTGATCACGGCGGCCACGGGCGATATCACGCTGGCGGGCCGCAACGTGGCACAGCGCGGTGCACTGCTGGCCAGTACGTCGGTGGATGCGCGCGGCACGATCCACCTGAAGGCCACGGGCGCGAATGCCTCGGTCACGCTGGCCGAAGGCGCGACCTCGGCCATCCTGATCGACGCCAATGGCGGCTCCGCCCTGGACAGCCAGCGCGCCGGCCTGCTCGCGCCGGCGGTGGCCACCTCCAATGCCGATGCCTATGCCGCTGGCGACGACATCCGCTACCAGCCGCGCGTGGAGGTGACCAGCGCCGGCACGGTCGAATTCCAGAACGATTCCATGACGCTGGCCACGGGTGGCCAGATCGTGGTGTCGGCCGCGCGGCGCACACTGGTGCGCGATGGCGCCAGGCTCGACGTGGCGGGTGCCGTGGGCGTGCAGGTGGCGATGGCCTCGAACACCATTTCGGTCAACATCCAGGGCAACGAACAGCGCGACGCCTCGGTCAACCGGGATGGCGCCAAGCTGAACAACAGCGACGTGTGGGTGGACGTGCGTGACCTGGTGTTCGTGCCGGCCGGCACGGGCGGCTATGCGTCCGATCGCTGGTATACGGCCGGCGGCCTGCTGGAAGTGGGTGGCTATCTGGGCACGCGCAACCGCACGGTGGGCGAGTGGCTGGCGCAGGGCGGCATGGTGCGCTTCGGCGGCGATGGCGATCTGGTCACGCAGTCGGGTTCGCAGATCAACCTGTCGGGCGGCACGCTGGACGTGCAGAGCGGCTACGTGAACCTGTCCTGGCTGCGTGGCACGGACAACCGCCTGTACGAAGTGTCGCGCGCGCCGGGCGATCTGCTGTACCAGGGCATGTACCTGGGCTATGAGGACACGCACGAGCGCTGGGGGCACACCAGGTATTACCGCAGCCCGCTGATCGCGCCGGAGCGCCGCTACGAGCAGGGCTACACCGTGGGCCGCGACGCGGGGACGCTGGTGGTCGACGTGGCCCATGCGGTGCTGGAGGGCGAGCTGGTCGGCGATACGTATCAGGGCCTGCGCCAGGACCAGGCCGCGCAGATCGACGTGGAGGGCTTCCTGCAGACGCAGCGTGCGGCGGCGCGCGGCGCGCAGTGGGTGGTGGGGTCGTACGACGCGTACTACCTGAAGCGCAGCGGCCGCCTGCAATATGCGCTGGGCGCGGGCGATATCCAGAACGTGGTGCTCGGTGGCAACGCATCGGCCATCGCCGACGCGCTGGACCTGACGGCCGCCTTGCCCGAGGACCGCCAGAACCAGGTCTATCTGGACGCGGGACTGTTGACCCGCTTCAGGCTGGGGGCGATCCGCATCGGCGCGGCCGATGGCATCCAGGTCGATGGCGCGCTGGAGGCCTTGCCCGGTGGCGAGATCGTGCTGTATGGCAATACGGTCACGGTCAATGCCGACCTGACGGCCCGGGCCGGCACGATCCGCGTGGGCAATGTGCTGAAGCAGATCGGCGCCAACAGCGCCGTCGAGGATCGTGCCGTGACCGCCGGCGTCGCGCCGGGCACGGTCACCATCGGACAGGACGTCACGCTGGACGCCAGCGGCCTGTGGGGCAACCTGCGCCTGGCGCCGCAAGAGGGCCATGGCGCCTTGCCGTACCTGAACGGCGGCACGGTGGCGGTGCGAGGCATGGGCGATGTGACCCTGTCCGCGGGCAGCGTGGTGGACGTGTCCTCGGGCGGCGCCATCCTGGCCGACGGCAAGCTGCGCGGCGGCAAGGGCGGCAACGTCAGCCTGATGGCCGATACGGGCGGCCTGGGCGATGCCAGCGGCCTGCTCACGCTCGACGGCCTGGTCCGCGGCCATGGCGTGTCGGGCGGCGGCACGCTCCAACTGGAGTCCGGCTCGTCCATCGCCATCGGCGGCGAGCTGCTGGAAACGGCGGGCGTGCTGGGAGCGGGTGAGACCGCGCCGGTGGACCTGGTCACGTTGCAGGACGTCCTGGTGCAGGCCGGGGCCCCGCTGCCGATCGACACGGCGTTCACGATGGACGTGGTGCTGCCGGGCATCGCCATGCCCGCGGCCAATCTGCGAGCTTCGGCCGCGCAACCCCTGGTGCTGGCGGCGGACTGGCAGCCGCCACGGCCCGGCAGCTCGGGGGGCAATTACGGCTTGTTCCTGGGCAGTGGCGGTTCCGTCAGTGTGCAGGTCTCGGGCGATATTCCGGTCATTCCCGCGGGCACCGCCATTGTGGGTTTTTTCGGCAGCATCGCCCAGGGCATGCAGTCCTACGTGCCGTCCGCCGAGGTCTTTCCCAACGGCATTCCCATCCAGGCCTCGCCGGTGGTGTATCGCGCGGGCGCCGCGGCGCCCCAGGCCGTCACCTACGCGTCCGGCACCCGCCTGCCGGCGGGCGTGCAGCTTGGCCAGGCGGTGCTGGTGCAGTCGCCGATGGCGTTGGATCCGGCCGTTCTGCAGACCGGCTTTGCCGCCTATGACATCAATGGCCACCTGGGCGTGGGCGTGGCCCGTGGGGCGCGGGTCGCCGCGGCGATGCCGGTCTATCGGCCCACGGCGGGCGTGCAACTGGCCGGCAACGCGGCCCAGGCGCTGGAGGTCTGGACGCCGCCGGCCTATCTCGAGGACCCCGCGGCGGGCGTGCTGATACAGCGCCAGGGCGCCGGCCTGACGCTGCGCGCCGAGCGATTGAGAGTGGGCGGCGGTCTGTATGTCGGCCAGGGGGCCGTGCTCGGCGTGGATCCGGGCGCGACGCTGTCCCTGCTGGGCGGCACGGGCACCAGCGTGAATATCGACGGAACGCTGCAGGCCTCGGGCGGCACGATCCGCATCGGCTTCGACGAACGGTCGCTGACTCCCGGCGAGCAGCAGACATGGCACCAGCGCGCCATTCACCTTGGCGGCACCGCCGTGCTGGACGTGGCGGCGCGCGCGCAGGTGCGGCAGGACGTGCAAGGCAACTGGTACGGCATCGTTCCCGATGGCGGCAGCATCCAGATCGGCGGTACGCAGGACTGGGCGGACACCGGCGAAGCGCAGGCCCCGCAACTGGCCATCGTGGTGGACCGGGGCGCGTTGCTGGATGCGTCGGGTGCATCCGGGGCGTTGACGATGGCGGGCAAGACCGCAGTGGCGGCCAGCGCGGGCGGATCCATCGTGCTGAAGTCCGCGTACAGCCTGTACCTGGATGGCACGATGCGCGCGGCATCGGGCGGCGCGCAGGCCGAGGGGGGCGTGCTGGCCGTGGCGCTGGAAACGCCCTTGCTGGCAAACCTGCCGGCGGCTGAGAACCTCATCCGCGCCCCGCGCGAGTTCATCCTGTCGCAAGCCTACCGCGACAGTTCGCCGGGCGACGCGCCATTGCGGTATGGGGTGGCCAGCCTCAGCGTGGACCAGGTGCGGGCGGGCGGCTTCGACAGCCTGTCGCTGCTGGCCGATGGCGTGCTGTCCTTCGACGGCGACGTGGCGCTGGAGATGCGCCGCAGCCTTGAACTCTATGCGGGCGCCTATGCGCTGTCCGATGCCGCGTCCGATGCGTCGCGCATCGCGCTGTCCGCGCCGTACGTGCGCCTGGCCGCGCCTACGCGTGCCGCCGGCGCCACGGGCAGCAACAACGAGATACTGCCCACGGTCACGGCCAAGGCGGGCGATCCGACGCGCCTGAGTGCCGCCGCCATGTCCATCTCGGCCGGCATGATCGACGTGCGCGATCGCGTGGCCTTCGGCGTCAGCGGAACGCTGAGGCAGGCCGGTCCCGACCTGCTGGTGGACCGTCGCGGCTTCGAGCGCGTGGATATCGCTAGCCGGGGGGATCTGCGCTTGCTGGGCGGATCGTCTCTCAACGGCCTGGGCGGCGACTTCACGACCGAGCTGGCCTCGGCGGGCGACCTCTTCCTCACCGCCGCGCAGATCTATCCGGCCACGGGCGTCGTCGCGCGGATCCGCGCGGCAGGCACGTTGTCGATCGCCCGGGCCGAAGGCGCCACGCCGGACTTGCCCTGGTCCGCCTTCGGCAGGCTGACCTTGGCGGCCAACGAGATCCTGCAAGGCGGTATCGTGCGTGCCCCGATGGGCTCGCTGACGATCGGCGCGCAAAGCACGAAGCGTATCGAGCTGCTGCCGGGCAGCATTACCTCGGTCAGCGGCGCGGGATTGGTGATGCCTTATGGCGGCACCGTGGACGGGCAAAGCTATCTGTACGCGGGCAACGAGGTCCGGACGGCGTTGGACGCCAGAAAGGGCGAAGGCGCGCTGGGCATCTCGCTGATGGCGGGCAGCATCGTGGGCGATGCCGGCGCCACCTTGGACGTGTCCGGTGGCGGAACGCTGACGGGCGCCGGGTTCGTGACCGGCCGGGGCGGGTCGGTGGACGTGCTGAACACTCCGCTGGCCAGCGTGAGCCCGGCCTATGCCTATAGCGATGCGGGCAATGCGGTGTATGCCATCGTCCCCACCGCCACGGCGCGCTATGCACCCCTGGCCGCCGAGGCGGGCGCCGGAGATCCCGCGATCGGGCAGCGGATCACGCTGGCGCAGGGCGTTCCTGGCCTGCCCGCCGGCACCTACACCTTGCTGCCGTCCACCTATGCATTGCTGCCCGGCGCGTTCCGCGTCGAACTGGGCGGCGCCGCGCCGGGCTCATCTCGCCAGGTCGCGCTGCGCGACGGCTCTTACGCGGCATCGGGCACGCTGGGCTATGCCGCCACGGATATCAAGGCCGGCATTCCCACGCAAGTGCTGCTGACGCCCGCCGATACGGTGCGCAAGCTGGCCACCTACAACGAAACCGGCCTGAACAGCTACCTGCGCGAGGCCAGTACGCGCCTGGGCGGCCTGCGGGGCTGGGTCAGCGACGACGCCACCACGCTTACGTTGAACTACACCCAGGTCATCCGCCAGGAGGGCCTGCCCATGCTGGCGTTCGACGGCATCGCGAGATTCGCCGCCGTGGCCAATACCGATGGCCGCAGCGGCACGCTGGCCGTGGCGGGCTCCAAGATCGACATCCATGGCGGCAGCATCGAGCCGGCCTATGTCGATGAGGGAACCGAAACCTCCGTCCCCAAGACGGCCGTGATCGCCGCCGAGGCGCTCAATGCTTTCCATGCTCCGCGCATGATGGTCGGGGGCACGCTCGCCATGAACAGCGGCGACACGTATGCGGAGATATCCGGCACCGGTGCGGTGCGCCTGCGCAGCGGCGCGACGCTTGCGGGCACGGAAGTCTTCGTCGTGGGCAATGCGATCACCATCGAGCAGGGGGCGGTCATCGACACGCGGGGTCGCGGCCTGCCCGACTACGACAGCGACAGCGGCGTCACCTACGCCACCAACGGCAGCAACCCGACTTCGGTCCTGGTAGTCTCCAATGGCCGGATCAACGTGCTCGCACCCGCCAGCAGCGGCAACACGGTGACCATCGGCAATTGCCTGGACACGTCCTGCACCGGCGCCACGGCCTTCTACAGCGACGGCACGCTCGCCCTGGCCACCGGCGGCGACCTGGCGCTGGCCGATAGCGTGCGCTATGGCGCCAAGCACCTGGTGCTGTCGGCATCGTCGATCAACCTGGGCGGCACGCAGGCCCTGGCCGATGCGGCCGCCGCGGGCGCCTTGCCGTCCGGCCTGACGATGAACCAGTCCGTGCTGGACCGCCTCCTGGCGGGCAACGCGGGCGAGAACATCGCGGCCTTGCAATCGCTCACGCTGAATGCGCGCGAATCGGTCAATGTGTACGGCGCCCTGTCGCTGGACACGACGTCCGCCTCGGGTTCGCTGGGCAGCCTGATGCTGGGCGCGCCGGCCATCTATGGCTACGGGCAGGCGGGCGACATCGCGACCATCCGTACCGGAGAGTTCACCTGGGCGGGAGCCGTGGCCTCGCGCGTCACCGCGGTGGACCTGCCCGCGTACACCGGCGCGGCCATGGCCGGCCGCCTGGGCACGGGCACGCTGGATATCTTCGCGCAACGTATCGTGCTGGGTGATCTTCCCACCAGCCGGCCCGACGGCACCCAGCAGGCCGAGCGCATCTCGCTGGGATTTTCCGCGCTGAACCTGAGCGCCAGCGAGCGGTTCTCGGTGGGCGGAAACGGCCTGCTGCGGGTGTTCCAGCAGCAGGGCGAGTACGTGGCCGGACAGGGCTATACCCGCACCGGCGGTGCGCTGAACATCGTCACGCCGCTGGTCACGGGCCGGTCGGGGGCGGTGGGTGCGATCATCGCGGGCGGCAGCATCGCGCTGTCGCGCAGCGGCGACAGCGCGGCTGCACAAGCGGTGAACGACCTGGGCGCGCGCCTGTCGCTGACCGGGCAATCCGTTTCCGTGGACACCACGGTGGCCTTGCCGTCGGGCCGCCTGGCCGTGTCCGCCGAGGGCGGCGTGTCGCTGGGCGGCCAGTCCGTCATCGACGTGGCGGGCCGCGAGACCGTCCTGATCGATGTGTCGCAATACAGCTGGGGCGGCGACGTGGCGCTGACCAGCGCCAACGGCGCGGTGACGCAGGCAGCGGGCTCGCTCATCGATCTGCACGCCATCAACAACCGTGCGGGCACGTTGGCGGTGACCGCGCTGGGCGACGGCGGGCAGGTGACGCTGGACGGCGACTTCCGGGGCGCGGCTTCGGGGCAGTACGCCACGGGCGGCAGCGTGGTGCCCTACGCAAACGGCCAGATCACGGTGCGTGCCAATACGCTGGCCGACTTCACGGGTCTGAACACGAGGCTGAATGCCGCGCAGATGACCGGCGCGCGTGGTTTCCAGATCCGCCAGGGCGACCTGGTGGTGGGCGACGAGGTGCGGGCATCGGATGTCTCGATCAGCGTCGACAACGGCAGCCTGACCGTGAACGGCCGCATCGACGCCAGCGGCTGGGAGGTCGGCAGCATCCGCCTGGCGGCGGGCCGCGACCTGATCGTCAATGGCACGCTGGACGCCCATGGCACCGGCCTGCGCCTGGACAGCTACGGCAAGATCATAGACAGCCCCAACCGCGCCATCGTCGACCTGACCAGCCGCGACGGCACGCTGACGCTGGCCACGGGTGCGGCCATCGACCTGCGCGCGGGCACCGACGTGCCCGTGGGTGCGGGCCAGAACGACGGGGTGGCCCGCGGTACGCTGGACCTGAACGTGCGGCGCGTGGGCACGAACGACGCGGCCATCCAGGTAGGCACGCCCGCGATCCAGGGCGCGTCGCAGATCGCCGTGAACGCCTTCCGTACCTATGGCGATGCGGACCTGACGCAGGCCGCGACGCCAGACGTTTCCGGCACCCGTGCGCACCTGATCGACCAGGCGTTCTTCGACACGGTCGTCGATCCGCACAACACCACCTACATGAATGCCGCGCTGGCCAATACGGCGCTGGGGTCCCGCCTGACCGGACTGGGCGGCTATCACCTGCGGCCGGGCGTGGAGATCCGCGCCAGCGGCAACCTGACGCTGACCAGCGACCTCGACCTGTCGAACTACCGCTATGGTCCCGAGGCCGACCGCACCAACGCCGCGCGCCGCGGCTATGGCGAGCCGGGCGTGCTGGTGCTGCGCGCCGGTGGCGACCTGACCCTGAACGGCAGCATCAACGACGGCTTCGCACCGCCTGCCGGCACGGACGAGGTGCGGGTCGACGACGGCTGGATCCTGACGCAGGGCGCCATGGTGAACGGGCAGCCCGAGCCCACAGTGTTCGGCAACGGGGTCGTCGTGCCCATCGACAGCGTGCAGCTCGAGACGGGCACGATATTCCCGGCGGGCAGCACGCTGAACTACGACCTGCCCGCGCAGGGCGTCTCGTTGCCCAACGGCACCGTGCTGCCCGTGGACATGACACTGGCCAGCGCGATGACCTTGCCGGCCGGCACCGTGCTGGCCGGGACCATCTATGCGGCCGATGGCTCGGTGGTCCATGCGGCGGGCACCGTCCTGCCGCAGGCCCTCGACCTGTCGCCCGGCATGACGCTGGGCGCGGGCACCACGGTGCGCGGGTTGTCGACGACATTCGCCGCGTTCACCTGGCCGCGCAACACCCGCCTGCCCGTCGCGTTGACGGCCAGCGGACGCCTGACGCTGGCGCGCGGGTCGCTGATTCCGTCGATGACGCGCCTGCTGCTGCCCGATGGCGAAGCCATCAATCTGCGCCCGGATGCGGGCGAGCATCAGGGACATAACTGGGCGGTCGCACCCATGCTCGGAACGGGCGCCACCAGTTGGGACCTGCGCCTGGTGGCGGGGGCGGACCTTGCGGCGGCCGATACGCGCGCCACGCTGCCTGGCAAGGGCGCGCTCGTGCTGGGCGATGCGCACGTCATGGCGGTATCGGCGGGCGGCGGCACCGGCCTGGTCTGGGGACCGGACGGGGCGGCATGGTGGGGCTTCGAAGAGGGGACGCCCGTTACCCAGGACTTGATCGACTGGGGATTCTGCGACGGTAGCGATGCCCTGTGCGTGACCGATCCCGCGCGTATCACTTACGTATATGGCCCCGCTGCCCCGGAGATCGGAGCCGTGCCAGGAGATCCCATCGAGCAGGTCATCATCGATAACGGGTACTGCGATTGGATGCCGGATCTGTGCATTCAGCAGATCAACCCGGTCAAACTGGTCAAGACGCCCATGTCTCCCCTGTTCAGCGTGGTGCGCACCGGCGCCGCCGATCTGGACCTGATGGCGGGCGGGGATATCCGCATGGAGTCGGCCTACGGGGTCTACACGGCGGGCCGGCAATCGGCGGCACTGACCGACGCCTCCGGCGCCGACCCCTACAACCTGGCGCGCAGCGCCCAGGCCGCCGGGCCCAACGCCAGCCAGTATGCGGATGCGCTGGCCGCCTGGCAGGCCTGGTATCCGGAGCAGGGCGGCAACCTGATGGTGCATGCCGGGGGGGATCTCGTCGGCGATATCTGGGGCAACACTTCCCAGAAGAACACGCATGGCGCCAGTTCGGCAGTGGGCAACTGGCTGTGGCGCCAGGGCACGGGCAGCACGGAAGGCGTGGAAGACATCGCGACCGCGTGGTGGATCAATTTCGGCGCCTACGCCCGCCCGCGCGGCGTCACGAACAACGACTTGCCAGTGGTGGTGGGCTTCACGGGCCTGGGCACGCTGGGCGGCGGGGATGTCTCCATCTCCGTGGACGGCGATGCCGGCATGCTGACCCGACGTGGCGACGGCCGCGCTGAAACGCAGCCGCGCAGCCAGGGCCTGGTGGTGGCGGTGGGTTCGACCGGTCGCGTGACGGACGATGGCCGTCTGGTGCTGACGGGCGGGGGCGACTTGTCGCTGCGTATCGCAGGCCGCCTCAATCCCGCGCTGGCGGCGGCGCAGTTGAATGAGTACGGCAACACGCAGAATGGCGACCTGAACGGTGTGATCACCAATCTGCGCGGCCTGACCGCGATGCGGGCCAGCGCAGTCGGCGGCGTGCAACTGGCCTATCGCGCTGGCGTCAATGCCTCGTTGGGCAACAGCGCCGACTTCATGGAGACGCGTGCCGTAGACCCCTACGTGGCCACGATCGCCAATAGCCAGGCTGGCATCACGCTGATGCCGGGCGACTCGGCCATGTATGTGGATACGCTGGGGGACCTCGTGCTGAACGCGGCGGGAGATGCCGGACGGGTCTCGACAGCCGATCTGTCGCCGTTGCGCATCAATGGGACGTCGTACGCCACGGGCCAGTCCTGGTTCTCGCTGTGGACGCCGAACACGGCGCTGCATCTGTTCGCCGCCGGGGGCAACCTGACGCCGGACGCGTCCCCCACGGATATCCGCGCGGTCGTCGAGGGCACCAACCTGAACCGGGCCGATGGCGTGATCGTCTATCCGTCCATTCTCGAGGCCACTGCCGCCACGGGCAGCGTCTACCTGGGTTATTCGACCACGGGCACCCTCAACCGGGCCGGCGCGCTACCGGGCCTGCTGTTGGCGCCGTCATCGCAAGGCTCGCTGTCGCTGCTGGCCGGCGATTCCATTTACGCTGGCGGATATAGCCTTGCCCGTTCCGGCGCGGATACGGCGCTGCCCACGCCGCTCGATCCCGCCTTCGCGCTGTTCGCGGGCACTACCGTGGTCACCAATGCCAGCCTGCAAGGGTCACTCGAAACCAGTGGCATGCCGCTGCGCGCGGCGGAGGATGCGCTGCCCCTGTTCGCCTTCGGCGCCGATACCGCGGGCGAGGTGAACGTCAACGGCGGCGTCACGCGTGTCCATGCCCGCGATGGGGACATCATCGGGCTGAACCTGGGCACGATGAAGACCTACACCGCGACCACGGGCCGCGTGCCGCTGACCTGGTACCGCTCGGCAGGCGTGCTGTCGATGCAGGCCGGCCGCGACATCGTGCGATCCAGCGTCGTCGCGATCAACGCCGACGCCACCGACGTGGCGCGCGTCGCGGTGGGCCGCGACCTGATCCACAGCACGCTGACGGTGGCGGGCCCTGGCCTGCTGGAAGTCAGCGCGGGACGCCACGTCCTGATGCAGGACAAGGCTTCGATCACCAGCCTGGGGCCTGTGGTGGCGGGGGATACGCGACCGGGCGCCGGCATCACGGTGCTGGCGGGCACGGGGACGAACGGGCCGGACTACGCGGGTTTCATCGACCGCTACATCGACCCCGCCAACCAGGCCGTCACCGGTATTGCGCTGGCCGGCCAGCCGGGCAAGGTGGTGACGTACTACGGGGGCGAGTTGACGCTGGCGCAATGGCTGGCGCGCGAGTTCGGCTACGACGAAGCGCGCGATGGCGATGCGCAGGTCTATCTGCGCATGCAGCAGGCCGTGGCGGACGCGCGCTACCAGCAGGCCACGGCGTCGGGCGAATCCGCCAGCCGCCGCGACCTGTCCCGCGAATACACCCAGGAAGGCCAGTCTCATTTGGTGAACTGGTTGCGGAACCGCTTCGGCACGGCCAATGGCGAGGGTGTGGTTTTCGACGCCGCCACGATGGATGCCCGTGCCTTCTTCGACGCCCTGCCGGCCGCGCAGCGCAACGTGTACGCGCGCCAGGTGTACTTCGCCGAGCTGAAGGCGGGCGGACGCGAGTACAACGATGCCGACGGCGTGCGCTACGGCAGCTACCTGCGCGGCCGCAACGCCATCGCGGCACTGTTCCCAGAACAGGCGGCATCCGGCGATGCCGTGCGCTACGACGGCGACATCATCATGTACGGCGGCTCGGGCGTGCACACGGCCTTCGGCGGCGATATCCAGATGCTGACCCCGGGTGGCCGGCAGGTGCTGGGCATCGAAGGCGTGTCCCCGCCGTCCACGGCCGGCGTGGTCACGCAAGGGCAGGGCGACATCCAGTTGTATTCGCTGGGCAGCATCCTGCTGGGCCAGAGCCGCATCATGACGACCTTCGGCGGCAGCATCCAGGCCTGGTCGGCCACGGGCGACATCAACGCGGGCCGGGGCTCCAAGACCACGGTGGTCTACACTCCGCCCAAGCGCGTGTACGACGACGCGGGCAACGTGACGCTGTCGGTGGACGTGCCCAGCACGGGCGCCGGCATCGCCACGCTGGCGCCGATTCCGGACGTGCCGCCAGGCGACGTGGACCTGATCGCGCCGCTGGGCACCATCGATGCGGGCGAGGCGGGTATCCGCGTGTCGGGCAACGTCAACATCGCGGCATTGGCGGTGGTGAACGCGGCCAACATCCAGGTGCAGGGCGAGTCCAAGGGCATTCCGGTGACGGCGGTAGTGAACACCGGCGCGCTGTCCAACGCCAGCGCGGCGGCCACCAGCGCGGCCACGGCCGCCCAGGATGCCGTGGCGCGCACGCGGGCCGCGGCGCAGCAGGCGCTGCCGTCCATCATCAGCGTGCAGGTGCTGGGCTTTGGTGACGGGCCGGCGGGAGGCGGTAGTGCTCCCGCAGGACAACGCCGGGATCCTGTGTCCTCGGGGCAGAGCGGGGCGCTGCAGGTGCTGGGGGCTGGCGAACTGAGTCCCGCACAATTGGCTCGGTTGTCGCCGGCAGAACGGGAGCGTCTGGGGATGTAATGAGGGGGAGAGGCGGATACAGCGCGCCATGCCGGACTATTTTTTCCATAGCATGACGAATCATTGGACAAATCCAAAAATGCTGCTATAATTTCGCCTCTTCACAAAGCGCCCGTAGCTCAGCTGGATAGAGTACTTGGCTACGAACCAAGGGGTCAGGAGTTCGAATCTCTTCGGGCGCGCCAGTTACAAAGAAAAAAGGGTCTCCAAATCTGGAGGCCCTTTTACTTTTCGGCTTGTCTTTGTGCCCGCTACCGCTACTGCGCCGTCGTCGGGCAGCTCAGGTCGCCTTCCTCGCACTGCATGTAGCTTTCCAGCGTTTCCACGCGGCGACGCGTCTGCTGTTCCAGGCATTGCGCGGTCACCAGCGGTTGCGCGGTGCCGCCCGTGGTGCCCGCGCTGACGAAAGCGCATTCGGCGTCGCGAAAGCCGATCCACGCGCGCTGCGCCTGGCGCAGGTGCCCGGCGCGGGCCGGGTCCTTCTTCAGCCGCCCCATCAGTTTGTCGTAGGCCGTGTTCAGTTCCGCATCGGTGGCCTTGTAGGCCTCTTGCGAGCACTGGTTCATCTCGGCCTGGGTCGTGGCGTTGTCGCACGACATGGCCGTGGCGGCCCGCGCGGTGCCCATGATGGCGCCCGCGGCGAGGCCGATGGCGAACGACAGGGCCAGGGTCAGACTCAAACTGCGCTTGCGCATGGGCGGCTCGCTTTCGATGGAAGACGTGGGCTGCGCCATGAAAAGCATCGCTTTTCCGGCGAGCAGGGTTCAGCCGATTCTATGGGCGGCAAGGGGCCTGGGATGGCAAGCGGACCTTTCTCTTTGTGTCAGCGCGATGCGGCCGTTGATAAGCGGGCGCCACGCGCCGGGGGGCCGCGCGCTCGACGCAGACCGCGCGCGCCCGGTTCCATCTGGCGGATGTCGCATCCGGACGTGTTCTTCGCGGCCGCCACGGGCGCGTTCTGCACCGCGGCCATCAGCTTGCCGACTTGGCGCGGCGTTCCAGGTCGTATTGCACGGCCGCGGTCGCGGTCCATCCCACCCTCGAACCGGGATCGGGCGCCCTGCATGATGAGTCGGTGGCCGCGAAAGCACCTTGGCGAGTCGCTGCCGACCATGGCCAGGCAGTCTGGCGATCCGACGCCATGCTGGACTTTGTTGCATTTCTCGCAGGCTGGCGCGCTGTTCCAGGTCGTCGATCCGCCGTGAACCAGGTCGTGGCGGGTCCAGTCCTGGCTGTCGTGACCGGATGAGGCCATGTGTGGTGTTCCGTGTCGAACTCAGCGCAGCAATTGCCGCGCGACGTCGGTGGCGGCGGCCCGCATGTCGGCGATCAGCGCGTTGGCCTGTGAGAGGCTGCCGCGACAAGTCGCACGCCTGCGCGCGCCAGCGCATCGCCGGCCCGGCCGCGCCGACGCATGCGTCGGTATACTGCCGGCAGGCCCGCGCGTGGCACTCGCGCGCGGGCCGCTCCGCCACGCTACTGCCCACGCCATCGTCCATGCCCCGTTCCAAGGAAGCATCGCGTCCCTCCTGCGGCCCAGACACGTCCGGTCTGTCCTACCAGTTCCCCGACCAGGTCGGCCATCTGCTGCGCCGCGCCTATCAGCGGCACATGGCGATCTTCCAGCAGACCATCCCCGATTCCCAACTGACCGCCGCGCAGTTCGTGGTGCTGTGCGCCGTGCGCGACCGGCAGGCGTGCTCGCTGGTCGAGGTCGTGAAGGCGACCGCCATCGACCAGGCCACGGTGCGCGGCGTGATCGAGCGCCTGAAGGCGCGCGAGCTGCTCGAGGTCTCGCATGATCCGGCCGACCGCCGCAAGGTGCTGGTCACGCTGACCGACGCGGGGCGGTCGCTGGTGGCGGAAATGGTGCCCTTCGCCCAGCGCATCACGGAAAGCACGTTCGGGGACCTGAATCCCGGCGAGCGCGTGGCCATCGTCTACTTGTTGCGCAAGATGAGCGAGATGGACGGCGCGGGCGCGCCCTCGTAACGAAAAATCGTGGCCGCTCAGGGTAAGTCCTAGGTCTTGAATTAAGCGTCAACGCTCGAATTTCCCTGATCGGGCATGCCCCGGAACAGGGCGGCGACACAAGGAAATGCCCCACGACGGGGCGGAAAATATAGCCTTAACACGCTGATTTATCGTCAATATTCGGGTTATCCCCTAGGGTTCCAAATATCCATCCCATTACCATGGTTATGAGGGATAATTGACCCAAGTCAATGCAAAATTTGAGTGTGTACGCTTTATCAGCGTGAGCCGCGCCGCCAACCGGACCGCACTCTGCGCATCGGCGCCGTCACTCTTCAAGGGGAAAACAATGAACGGTCGTATTCGTACTCTGCGCGCCCTGTCGGCCGCGGGCCTGGCCTGGTTCGCCATGGCGGCCACTGCGTCGTGGGCGCAGGGCACCATCAAGATCGGCGAGATCAACAGCTACAAGGCGCAGCCCGCCTTCCTGGATCCGTACCGCAAGGGCATGCAGCTGGCCCTGGACGAGGTCAACTCGGCGGGAGGCGTCAACGGCAAGAAGCTCGAACTGGTCATCCGCGACGACAACGCCAATCCCGGCGAGGCCGTGCGCGCCGCCGAGGAACTGGTCTCGCGCGAACGGGTCGACGTGCTGACGGGCTCCTTCCTGTCGCACATCGGCCTGGCCCTGACCGACTACGCCAAGCAGAAGAAGGTGTTCTTCCTGGCCAGCGAGCCGCTGACCGACAAGATCACCTGGGAGAACGGCAACCGCTACACGTACCGCCTGCGCACCTCCACCTATGTGCAGGTGGCGATGCTGGTGCCCGAGGCCGTCAAGCTGAAGAAGAAGCGCTGGGCCATCGTCTATCCCAACTACGAGTACGGCCAGTCGGCCGTCGCCACCTTCAAGACGCTGATGAAGGCCGCGCAGCCCGACGTCGAGTTCGTCGCCGAGCAGGCTCCGCCGCTGGGCAAGGTCGACGCCGGCAGCGTGGTGCAGGCCCTGGCCGACGCCAAGCCCGATGCCATCTTCAACGTGCTGTTCGCGGCCGACCTGGCCAAGCTGGTGCGCGAGGGCGAAACGCGCGGCCTGTTCAAGGACCGTCCCGTGGTCAGCGTGCTGAGCGGCGAGCCCGAATACCTCGATCCGCTGCGCGACGAGACGCCCGAGGGCTGGGTCGTCACGGGCTATCCCTGGCAATTCATCGATACGCCCGAGCACCAGGCCTTCCTGAAGGCCTACCAGGACAAGTTCAAGGACTATCCGCGCCTGGGCTCCGTGGTGGGCTACAGCGCGATCAAGTCGCTGGCCGAGGGCATGAAGCGCGCTGGCTCGGCGGACACCGAGGCCATGATCAAGGCGTTCGCCGGCCTGAAACTGACCATTCCGTTCGGACCCATCGAATACCGCGCGCTCGATCACCAGTCCACCATGGGCGCCTACGTGGGCAAGCTGGGCAAGCGCGACGGCAAGGGCGTGATGGTCGATTTCCGCTATGTCGATGGCGGATCGGTCATGCCGTCCGACGACGAAGTGCGCAAGCTGCGCAAGGGCGACTGAGGCCATCGCGCCTCGCTGATCAGGTGGTGTGCTGCCATGGATTTCACCGGTTTTCTCGCGCAGTTGCTCAACGGCCTGGCCGAGGCATCGTCGCTGTTCCTCGTGGCCGCGGGGCTGTCGCTGATCTTCGGCGTCACCCGCATCGTCAACTTCGCGCACGGCTCGCTGTACATGCTGGGCGTGTACGTGGCGTATTCGGTCGTCGAGCACATCGGCGGCTCGGCGCTGGGGTTCTGGTTCGGCCTGCTGGCCGCCTCGGTGCTGGTGGGCGTGTTCGGCGCGCTGGTCGAGATCCTGCTGCTGCGGCGCATCTACCGCGCCCCCGAACTGTTCCAGTTGCTGGCGACGTTCGCGCTGGTGCTGGTGATCAACGACGCCGCGCTGTGGATCTGGGGCGCTGAAGACCTGCTGGGCCGGCGCGCGCCGGGGCTGACCGGCGCCATCGACCTGCTGGGCAGGCAGTATCCCGTCTACAACCTGGTGCTGATCCTGATCGGCCCGGTGGTGCTGGGCCTGCTGTGGCTGCTGCTGACCCGCACGCGTTGGGGCACCCTGGTGCGCGCCGCCACGCAGGATCGCGAAATGCTGGGCGCGCTGGGCGTGAACCAGGCCTGGCTGTTCACCAGCGTCTTCGCGCTGGGCGCCATGCTGGCCGGACTGGGTGGCGCCGTGCAGCTGCCGCGCGAGCCCGCCAGCCTGGGGCTGGACCTGCGCTCCATCGGCGATGCCTTCGTCATCGTGGTGGTGGGCGGCATGGGGTCCATTCCCGGCGCCTATGTGGCGGCGCTGATCATCGCCGAACTCAAGGCGCTGTGCATCGGCCTGGGCAACGTTGCGCTGTTCGGCATCGACGTGTCGTTCTCCAAGCTGACGCTGGTGGTCGAGTTCCTGTTCATGGCGCTGGTGCTGGTGTTCCGGCCCTGGGGCCTGTTCGGCCGGCCGCAGGGCGCCAGCCGCAATTCGGCGCCGGCCGAGGCGCCGCTGCGTCCCGCGTCCGGCGGTGTCCGGGCGCTGGGGCTGGTGCTGCTGGCGGCGCTGATCGTGCTGCCGCTGCTGGACACGTGGCTGCCGTATGCGCCGGTGCTGGCCCAGGACATCCTGATCGCCGCGCTGTTCGCGCTCAGCCTGCATTTCATCATGGGGCCGGGCGGCATGCATTCGTTCGGCCACGCGGCGTATTTCGGCCTGGGCGCCTACGGCGCCGCGCTGCTGCTGAAGGCCGCGGCGCTGCCGATGGGAATGGCGCTGGTGTTCGCGCCGTTCGCCGCGGCGGCGGGCGCGCTGGTCTTCGGCTGGTTCTGCGTGCGCCTGTCGGGCGTCTACCTGGCCATGCTGACGCTGGCGTTCTCGCAGATCGTGTGGTCCGTGGTGTTCCAGTGGGATGACTTCACCGGCGGGTCCAATGGGCTGATCGGAGTGTGGCCGGCCGACTGGCTGTCGGGCAATGCCTACTACTACCTGGTGCTGGGCCTGGCCGCGTTGTCCATGCTGGTCCTGCGCCGCATCCTGTTCGCGCCGTTCGGCTATGCGCTGCGCGCGGGGCGGGATTCCATGCTGCGCGCCGACGCCATCGGCATCGACGTCAAGCGCGTGCAATGGGCCGCGTTCGTGCTGGCCGGAACGTTCGCGGGGCTGGCGGGGTCGCTGTTCGTCTTCTCCAAGGGCAGCATCTCGCCCGACGCGATGGCCGTGGGCAAGTCGGTCGATGGCTTGGTGATGGTGCTGCTGGGCGGCATCCAGACGCTGGCCGGCCCGGTGGTGGGCGCCGCGGCGTTCAACGTGCTGCAGGACTACGTGATGCGGCTGACGGAATACTGGCGCGCGCTGCTGGGCGGCGTGATCCTGCTGCTGGTGCTGGCCTTCCCGCAGGGCATCGCCGGCGCGTTCCAACAGCTGGCGCAGCGCCTGGGCCGCCGCGGCGGCAACAACCATGGCCTGTCGCTGGGTGCGCAGAAGCAGGCATGAGTCAACGCGCGCAGCGCACGGAGGTGCACCAATGAGCTTGCTGGAAGTCAGGGATCTCAACAAGTCCTTCGGCGGCGTGAAGGCCGTCAACGGCATCAATTTCGACCTGGCCGCCGGCGAACTGCTGGCCCTGATCGGACCGAATGGCGCGGGCAAGTCGACCACCTTCAACATGGTGGGCGGGCAGTTGCCGCCCAGTTCCGGGTCGATCACGCTCGACGGCCAGGAGCTTACCGGCATGCGTCCGCGCGATATCTGGCGCCTGGGCGTCGGCCGCACCTTCCAGATCGCGGCCACCTTCGCGTCGCTCACGGTGGCCGAGAATATCCAGATGGCGCTGCTGTCGCATCACCGCCGCATCTTCTCGCTGTGGTCGCAGGCCGGCCGCCAGTATCGCGGCCAGGCGCTCGACCTGCTGGAGCAGGTCGGCATGCGCGACCAGGCCGACAGGCCCTGCAGCGAGCTGGCCTACGGCGACGTCAAGCGCGTCGAGCTGGCCATGGGCCTGGCCAACGATCCCAAGCTGCTGCTGATGGACGAGCCCACCGCCGGCATGGCGCCGAAGGAGCGCAACGAGCTGATGGCGCTGACCAAGCGGTTGGTGGTCGATCGCCGCATGGCGGTGCTGTTCACCGAGCACAGCATGGACGTGGTGTTCGCGTACGCGGACCGCATGATCGTGCTGGCGCGCGGCAGCCTGATCGCGCAAGGCAGCGCGCAGGACATCCGCAATCACCCCAAGGTGCAGGAGGTCTACTTCGGCACCGGCAAGACGTTCGAGAAACCCGCCACGGGAGTGCCAGCATGAACCTGCCGAGCCGCCCCGAGGGCGAACACCGCGGCGCGCCGCGCGAAGGTATTCCAATGAGCGCCGTTGCGCAGACTTCCATCGAGGCCGGCCATGCCGCGTCCGCCGGGCCACTGCTGCAGGTCCAGGGCCTGAACGCCTGGTATGGCGCGGCGCACATCCTGTTCGACGTGGGATTCGAGGTGCGCCGCGGCGAGGTCGTGGCGCTGATGGGGCGCAACGGCGCCGGCAAGTCCACCACCATCAAGGCCGTGATGGGCCTGCTGGCCCGCCGCACCGGCCGCATCGGCTTCATGGGCCAGGACATCACGAACCGCCAGCCCTACGAGATCGCGCGCATGGGCCTGGGCTTCGTGCCCGAGGACCGCCGTGTCTTCACGGACCTGAGCGTGGCCGAGAACCTCGAGGTGGGCCGCCAGCCGGCGCGGCGCTGGCCCGATGGGGCCGAGGCCAGGCACTGGACGCCGCAGGCCTTGTACGAGCTGTTTCCCAACCTGGGCGCCATGCAGGACAGGCCCGGCGGCCAGATGAGCGGCGGCGAGCAGCAGATGCTGACGGTGGCGCGCACGCTGATGGGCAACCCCTATCTGGTGCTGCTGGACGAGCCGTCCGAGGGCGTGGCGCCCGTCATCGTCGAGCAGATGGCCCATATGATCCTGGCCCTGAAGGCGCAAGGCGCCAGCATCCTGCTGTCCGAGCAGAACGTGCATTTCGCCGAGCTGGTGTCGGATCGCGCCTATGTGCTGGAGAAGGGACAGATCCGTTATTCCGGCACGATGGCGGAACTGGCGGAAGACGAGGCCGTGCGGCGCGCCTATCTCACTGTGTAGCGGCCAGGCCTCGCGCCGCGGCGCGCAGCTCGCCCACGCGGCCGGCCACGTCCGTCCAGGCCGGCCGTTGCGGCGCGAAGCGCACGCGCATGTAGTCCACCAGTTGCGCCACCTGTGCATCGTCCAGGCTGCCGCCGAAGGCGGGCATGTATCCCAACCCCTCGCCGGCGGGGTCCGCGATGCCGTTCAGGATGACCTGGATCAGGTTGTCGGGCTTGTCGCTGTGCAGGTTGGTGTTCAGCGCCAGCGACGGCCGCGCGCCGAACAGCGGGGCGGCCGCGCGGGTCTCGTGGCAGGCCGCGCATGCACCCTGGAACAGGCGTTCGCCGCCGGTGGGGAACAGCCGGGCATCCGGCGCCGAGGCCTGTTCCAGCGTGTTTACCGCGGCCGCCTGCGCGGCAGCCTCGGGCGCGGGCGGATTCAGCGAGGCCAGGTACACCGCCATGGCGCGCACGTCCTGGTCGGGCAGCTCGGCCAGGCCATGGATGACGGGCGCCATCGGCCCGGCCGCCACGCCATGGCGTTCGGAGAAGCCCGTGCGCAGGTAGGCGTAGAGGTCGTCCTCGGTCCACGGCACCGGGGCGCGCGACAGCCCGTTCAGGGCCGGCGCTTCCCAGCCTTCGGCTTCGCCGCCGGCCAGCAGGGCGGAGAGGCCCTTGCGCTCGGCGCCCAGCGCGTTGCGCGGCGTGTGGCAGGCGCCGCAGTGGCCCGCGCCCTGCACCAGATAGGCGCCGCGGTTCCAGGCCAGCGATTGCGCCGGATCGGGCTGGTAGACCTGGCCGTCGTGGAACAGCAGGTTCCAGCCGGCCATCAGCGGCCGCAGGTTGTAGGGGAAGGCGAGGCGGGTCTCGGGCGGCTCGCTGCGCACGGCCGGCTGCGACATCATGTACGCATACAGCGCCTGCATGTCCGCCTCCGTCAGCTTGGCGAACGACGTGTACGGGAAGGCCGGATAAAGCTGCCGACCGTCGCGGTGCACGCCCTGGCGCATGGCGCGGTCGAAGGCGGCATACGACCAGTTGCCGATGCCGGTATCGGCGTCGGGCGTGATGTTGGTGCTGTAGATCGTGCCGAACGGCGTATCCAGCGCCAGCCCGCCCGCATTGGGCGTGCCGCCCGGCGCGGTGTGGCAGACCACGCAGTCGCCGGCGGCCGCCACCAGGCGGCCCCGTTCGATGGCCTGCGCGGAGTACAGGCTGAGGTCGGGCGCTGACACGGGGGCGATGGCGCCGCGCCACGGCAGCGCGGACATGATCAGGCCGGCGGCCGCGGCGGCGGCGCCGCCCAGCCAGGCATACGCGGATCGCCGCAGGCGCCTGGGCCGGTCCGCCGCGGCCAGCGACCGCCGGGCCGCGGCGCTGTCGAAGGGCGGGGCGCGCAGCCGCACGCCGGTGGCGTCGTAGATGGCATTGGCGACGGCCGCCGCGGCGGGCAGGGTGGCGGCATCCGACCAGGGCGCGGCGATCGGCGCCACGGCATCGCCGGCCGGCGCGATGCCGCCGGCGGGGGCGAGAAGGTCGACGGCCAGCGGCGGCGCGGCCTCTTCCCGCGCGGCGCGCGAGGACCCGCCGTCGAACGGCGCCTGGCCCGGCAGCAGGCGCCCCGCGGCGTCGCGAATGCGCGCGGCTGCCAGCGCGGCGGCCAACGCGGCGGTTGGCGCGCCGGGCGCCGTCCGCGCATCGTGGACGCCGTCGTTATCGTGGACGCCGTCGGCATCGTGGCCCACGACCACCCGCGACAGCGCGACGGCGCCGCTGTCGGCGTCCACGGCCACTTCCGCCACCCAGGCCGACCAGACGCGGCGCGCCGGTTCGGCGCTGTCGTCCAGCGTGCAGGCATAGGCGAAGCCGCGGCCCGTGCGGGCAGGGCGTTGCGCGGGGGCGCGCGAGGCGGCGGGTTCGCCATCGATGCCGGGCCATTGCGCCTGCCGGGCGACGCGCCGCACCAGCGCGGCGCCGCGCGCATCGTCCAGGTGCTGCAGGCGATACGCGACGGGATCGACGCCCGCCGCCGCAGCCGCTTCGTCGATGAAGGATTCCAGTGCGAACACGCGCGCCGGCTGCGTGGCCGCCCACAGCGCCGGCGACGCGTCCAGCGGGGCCCGCGCGGACAGGCCCACGCTGGCGTCGGCGAATGCGTAGTGCGGCGCCATGTGCCGGGGCGGCGGTGGCGCGACGCCATCCTGCCGGGCCAGCAGGCGCGCCATCGAGGGCCGCGCCACGCCGCTGCCGTCATCCTGCCAGTCCAGCGTCGCGATGGCGCCGCCCGCGTCCAGCGCGGCGCGCAACGTGTGCGCGGCGACGGGCATGCGCGGCGCGTGCGTTGCCGGCACGCGCACCGGGCGCCCCACGGCGTGCGCCAGCAACGATGCGTCAGCCGCGGCGTCCAGGGCGCAGGGGTGCGCGCGCTGCCCGGACGGCAGGGCATGGATGCGATCGGCGGGCAGGTTCCACAGCCGCGCCAGGTCGGCGCGCAGGGTGGCGGCCGGGGCGGCTGCCCAGACCATGAGATCGCCGTCCCGCCAGCTTGCGATGGCCCAGGTC
The DNA here is from genome assembly GCF_900078705.1 of Bordetella ansorpii. Lineage (GTDB taxonomy): Bacteria > Pseudomonadota > Gammaproteobacteria > Burkholderiales > Burkholderiaceae_B > Bordetella > Bordetella ansorpii_A. The sequence continues at coordinate 21,768 of NZ_FKIF01000001.1, read as the reverse complement.
CCCGCCTGGTCGACCGCCGGGACGGGCCATGCATACGTCGCCTGCAGCGTCGCGCCGCCGTCATGGCGGCCTTGCGGCGCCGGCGCGCCGGCCTGGCGCCGCCATGCGGCCGCGCGGGCGTTGGAGGCCTCGCCCTCGTCCCAGTCCAGCGCCAGGCGGGCGCCGGCCTGCCGGGCCAGTTCGGGCGTGGCGGCCACCACGCCCACGAAGCTGCCTTCCGCCACGACCGCGACCAGTCCGGTCATGCCCTGCAGGCCCGACCGGTCGATGGCGCGCAGCCGCGGGCCTGTGTAGCGGCTGCCGTCCCAACTGCCCCCGTCAGGCCGCAGCACGGCGCCGTGCAGCACCAGCGCCCCGCTGGGCGGCGCCAGGTCGGAGGCCCCCGCGGCCCGCATCGCGGCGCCAGGACGCGGCGCCGTCATGCCAGTCCCCGCGCGGCGGCGGCGCGCACGGCGGCCAGGATCTCCAGGTGCGTGCCGCAGCGGCACAGGTTGTATTGCAGCGCCTGGCGGATCTCGTCTTCGGTGGGATGCGGATTGTGCAACAGCAGGGCCTGCGCGCTCATGATCATGCCGTTCAGGCAGTAGCCGCATTGCGCGGCCTGGTGATCGATGAAGGCCTGCTGCACGGGGCCAGGGGCGCCGCGCGTGCCCAGCCCTTCCAGCGTGGTGATGGCGCGGCCCTGCACGCCGCGGATGGGCACCACGCAGGACCGCGCGGCCATGCCGTCGACCAGCACCGTGCAGGCGCCGCATTCGCCGAGCCCACAGCCGAACTTCGGTCCGTTGAGGGCCAGGTCGTTGCGCAGGACGTACAACAGGGGCGTATCGGGCGCCGTGTCGACCGTATGCGTGGCGTGGTTGACGGTGATCGTATGCGTGCGCGGCGTTGCGGTCATGGGCGGAGACGGCGATGCAAGCAGGGACTGTATCCGGCGCCGTCCCGCCAGGCCACGGGGATTTTCCCTGTGGGCCGGCCGGGCGGACGCGCGGGGCTCAGGCGGCGCTGCGGCGCGGCGCGCTCTCGACCAGCGGCACGTCGAACACGTCGTAACCGAAGCACCAGTCGGGGTTCTCGTTGGTGCGCAGCCAGGTGTTGTCGTGCGAGACCTTCTGCACGCGGCCCGCGCGTTCGGCGCGGTTGGCCTCGTACAGCCGGAAGGCGGCCTCGTGGTCGGACAGGCCCGCCTGCTGGAAGATGCGGGTCAGCATGGCGGCGTCCTCGATGGCCATGGCCGCCCCTTGCGCCATGTGCGGTTTCATGGGGTGGCACGCATCGCCCAGCAGCACGATGCGGCCTCGGCTCCAGAGGGGCAGCGGGTCGCGTTCAAGCAGAGGCCACTTCGTGACTTCGGGCGTGTGCTCGATGAGGGCCTGGACAGTGGGGTGCCAGCCGTCGAAGGCGTCGCGCATGGCCTGCACGCTGCTGGGCACCCAGCTCTTGGCCATGTCCCATTCGGCTTCGGGCACGCCCGTGACGTAATAGATCTCGTCGCGGCGGCTGGTGACGAAATACACCATCATGTGGCGGTCGTCGGACCACCACTTCACGCACATGTCGAAGGGCAGCGTGCCGCTGTCCAGCGGCGTGGGGAACACGGCGCGGTGTCCGACGTAGCCGGTGTACTTGGGAGGCTCGGGGCCCAGCAGGTGCTCGCGCACGCGAGAATTCACGCCGTCGGCACCGATGACGATGTCGGCCTCATCGACCGTGCCGTCCGCGAATTCCAGCCGCACGGCATCGCCGAGGTCGTCGATCTTCGCCAGGCGCTTGCCGAAGCGCAGCACGCCCGGGGGCAGGGCCTGCGTCATCAGCGCATGGAAGTCGCCGCGGTGCACGGTCAGGTAGCTGGCGCCATAGTGCGACAGGGCGTAGTCGCCCAGCGGAATGCGGGCCAGTTCCTCGCCGGTCTTCCAGTGGCGGCTGTACCAGAAGTCGGGGTGCGAACCCTGGCGGTTCAGTTCGTCCTCGATGCCGATGGCGCGCATGATCTTCATGACGTTGGGCCCCAGGTGAATGCCCGCGCCCAGCCGCGAGAAGGCCGGGGCCTGCTCGTACAGTCTGACGTCGAACCCCGCCCGCGCCATGAGCGCCGCGCCCGCGGTGCCGCCCAAGCCGGCGCCGATCACTGCGATTCTGGGTTTGCCTTGCACGATGTTTCTCCTGGAAAAGCGGCTTCGGACGGCCGGCGGATAGTAAAAACAAGTGTACACACTCAAATTTTTGAAGTAAACCATGTTCTTGTCCGGATGGGCGCAGGCGTTGCGCAAATGCCTGGGCGTGCCGGTGAACAAGCTTAAGTGCTGGTATTTGCTTAGGGTTTTCCCTTGTCTTTCCGTGTCGGAATCCATGCTTTCGAGACTTGCCAGTTCGGCGTACGACTGCAAGAATAGAGTGTATGCATTCAAATTGGCGGCCGGCCCGACGATGCTTTCCGGGCTGGTCTCCAGCGCCAGGAACCGCCCTATGACCAAGACCTACCGCATCGGCCAGATCGTGCCGAGTTCGAACACCACGATGGAGACCGAGATTCCCGCGATGCTGCGCGCGCGCGAGCTGATCCGTCCCGAGCGCTTCACCTTCCACTCCAGCCGCATGCGCATGAAGAAAGTGGTGAAGGAGGAACTGGCCGCGATGGACGCCGAGTCGGACCGCTGCGCCGTCGAGCTGTCGGACGCGCGCGTGGACGTGCTGGGCTACGCCTGCCTGGTGGCCATCATGGCCATGGGCCACGGCTACCACCGCGTCTCGCAGGAGCGCCTGACGGGCCAGACGGCGGCCAACGGCGCCAGCGCGCCGGTCATCACCAGCGCGGGCGCGCTGGTCGATGCCCTGAAGATCATGAGGGCGAAGAAGATCGCCGTGGTCGCGCCCTACATGAAGCCGCTGACCGACCTGGTGGTCAGCTACATCGCCAACGAGGGCTACGAGGTGCTGGACTACCGCGCGCTGGAGATTCCGGACAACCTGGACGTGGGCCGCCACGACGCCACGCGCCTGCCCGGGATCGTGCAGGGCCTGAAATACCAGGATGCCGACGTGATCGTGCTGTCGGCCTGCGTGCAGATGCCGTCGCTGCCGGCCATCGCCAAGGTCGAGGCCATGACGGGCAAGCCCGTGGTGACCGCCGCCGTGGCCACCACCTACGCGATGCTGGGATCGCTGGGCCTGGAGCCGGTGGTGCCGGGCGCGGGCGCGCTGTTGTCGGGCGCGTATTGAACACCGGGGAGCCGACATGAGTACCTTCCAATACGGCGCGCACGTGCACGCCAACGGCATCCGCCAGCACTACCTGCGCTACGGCGGCGCCAAGGCGGGCCTCGATCCCGTCATCATCGTGCCGGGCATCACCAGCCCGGCCGTCACCTGGGGCTTCGTGGCCGAGCGTTTCGGCGGGCGGTTCGATACCTACGTGCTCGACGTGCGGGGCCGCGGGCTGTCGCAGGCCGATGCCTCGCTGGACTACGGCCTGGACGCGCAGGCGGCCGACCTGCTGGCCTTCGCGCAGGCCCTGGGCCTGGCGCGCTACAGCGTCGTGGGCCATTCCATGGGCGCGCGCATCGGCATCCGCGCCGCGCGCACGCGGCCCGCGGCGCTGGCCCGGCTGGCGATGGTGGACCCGCCGGTGTCCGGTCCCGGCCGCCGTCCCTATCCCGCCAAGCTGCCCTGGTACGTGGGCTCGATGGCGCAGGCACGCGCCGGCATGACGGCCGAGGACATGCTGGCCTATTGCCCGACGTGGACCGAGGAGCAGCGCCAGTTGCGCGCCCAGTGGCTGCACACCTGCGACGAGCGCGCCATCCTGGCCAGCTTCGACGGCTTTCACCTGGACGACATCCACGCCGACCTGCCGTCGATCGAGGCCGGGCGGCTGCTGGTCACCGCCGAGCGCGGCGAGGTGGTGCGCGACGACGACGTGGCCGAGATCCAGCGGCTGGCGCCGGGCACGCAGCACGTGCGCGTGCCCGGCGCCGGGCACATGATTCCGTGGGACAACGAGCAGGGTTTCTACGCCGCCTTCGGCGATTTCCTGGGCGCGCGCCTGTAGCGGCGCGCCGCGCGGGCGTCGGACCGCTCCGATGCCCGTGGGGCAGGCAATAGGCCCGGACTGGGCAAGGAGAGCAGCATGCCGGTAAGCGACTATGAACTGATCCAGGCCTGGCAGCGGGTCCTGACGCTGTCGAAACTTCAGGCGGGGCAGGCCGTCACGGTGCTGACCAGCGCGGCCACGCATCCGCAGACGCTGTCCGCCGCGTTGATCGCGGCGCAGTCGATGGGCGCGGTCGTCAATCGCCTGGACCTGCCGCCGGTCAACGCAGAGAAAGCGCTCAGCCGCGACTCGCTGGCCTACCTGGGCACCACGCCGCTGACCGGCAACAAGGCCGCCATCGCGGCCCTGAAGGCCAGCGACCTGGTGCTGGACCTGATGACGCTGCTGTTCTCGCCCGAGCAGCACGAGATCCTGGCGGGCGGCACGAAGATCCTGCTGGCGGTCGAGCCGCCCGAAGTGCTGGCCCGGCTGGTGCCCACCGAGGCCGACCGGACCCGCGTGAAGGCGGCGGCGGCCCGCATCGAGGCCGCGCGCGAGATGACGGTGCAGTCCCCCGCCGGCACCGAGCTGCGCTGCCCGCTGGGCGAATTCCCCGCCATCAGCGAGTACGGCTTCGTGGACGAGCCCGGACGCTGGGACCACTGGCCCAGCGGCTTCGTGCTGACCTGGCCGGACGAGCGCGGCGCCAACGGCCGCATCGTGATCGACCGCGGCGACATCCTGCTGCCCCAGAAATCGTACGTGTCCGAGCCCATCACGCTGACCGTCGAGAACGGCTACGCCACCCGCATCGAAGGCGGCGTGGACGCCGAACTGCTGCGCGAGTACATGGCCACCTTCGATGATCCCGAGGCCTATGCGATCTCGCACATCGGCTGGGGCCTGCAGCCGCGCGCGCACCGCGGCGTGCTCGGCCTGTACGACCGCGAAGCGACCATCGGCATGGACGCCCGGGCCTACGAGGGCAACTTCCTGTTCTCGCTGGGCCCCAACAATGAGGCCGGCGGTAGCCGCGCCACGGCCTGCCACATCGACATTCCCCTGCGCGGATGCACGGTGAAGCTCGATGGTCAGGAAGTCGTCAGGGCGGGCAAGGTGCTGGACCGCGCCTGAACCCATCATCACAGGAAGACAAGCATATGGCCAAGCAGGAAGAGATCGCGACCTACGAACGGCAGGGCTTCGGCACGGCATTGCCGCTGCGTGCGCCATTCGGGTTGCTGATCGTCGATTTCGTCAATGGGTTCGCCGACCCGGCGCAGTTCGGCGGGGGCAACATCCCGCAGGCCATCGCCAGCACGGTGCCGCTGCTGGCCGCCGCGCGCCTGCGCGGCTGGGCGGTGGCGCACAGCCGCATCGTCTACGCCGACGACGATGCCGACGGCAACATCTTCAGCATCAAGGTGCCGGGCATGCTGACGCTGAAAGAGGCGTCGCCCGCCAGCGCCATCGTCCCCGAGCTCACCCCGGCCCCCGGAGAATACGTGGTGCGCAAGAACGTGCCGTCGGCCTTCCATGGCACCATGCTGGCCGCATGGCTGGCGCAGCGCGGCGTGCAGACCCTGCTGGTGGCCGGCTGCACCACCAGCGGCTGCGTGCGCGCCAGCGTGGTCGACGCCATGTCGGCGGGCTTGCGGCCCGTGGTGCTGGCCGACTGTGTCGGCGACCGCGCGCTGGGCCCTCACGAAGCCAATCTGTTCGACATGCAGCAGAAGTACGCCGCCGTGATGCCGCGCGACGCGGCGCTGGAGGTCATTCTTGCCATCGACGACGCGAGCGCCGCTGCACACGCCTAAGGCGTTGCACCAGCACCTGCTGGCCGACGCCAGCGCGCTGCTGATCGTGCGCGATCCGGCGCCGGGCGTTCGGCCCGCGCCCGGCCAGCCTGGCGCGGCGTCCGACTACGTGCGCGCCACGCCCGACATCTTCGTGGCGGTGCTGGCCGACGGCCGCGTGCAGGCCTTCAACGGCCACGTCGACCTCGGCACGGGCATCCGCACCTCGCTGGGGCAGATCGTGGCCGAGGAGCTGGACGTCGATCTTTCGCGCGTGAAGATGGTGCTGGGCCATACCGAGGCCGCGCCCAACCAGGGGCCGACCATCGCCAGCGCCACCATCCAGATCGCGGCCGTGCCGCTGCGCCGGGCCGCGGCGCAGGCGCGCGGATACCTGGTGCAGCGGGCCGCGCAGCGTCTGGGGGCGCAGCCCGGCTCGCTGACGGTGGAGGACGGCGTGATCGCCGCGCCAGGGGGCGAGCGCATCGACTACTGGACGTTGCTGCGCGAAGGCGGCACGATGCTGCGCCTGGCCGACGACGTGCCGGTCAAGCCCGCGCGGCAGTACCGCATCGTGGGCAAGAGCGCGGCGCGGGTGGACATTCCCGGCAAGGCTGTTGGCGAGCCCGTCTACGTGCACGACGTGCGCGTGCCCGGGATGCTGCATGGCCGCGTGGTGCGGCCGCCCTATGCCGGCCGCGATACCGGCGCGTTCGTCGGCCACAGCCTGATCGGGGCCGACGCGGGTTCGGTGGCGGATCTGCCGGGCGTGGTCCAGGTGGTCGTGCAGGGCGATTTCGTGGGCGTGGTGGCGCGGCGCGAGGAGCAGGCCGTGCGTGCCGCGCGGCAGTTGCGCGTGCGCTGGCGGACGGTGCCGCCTGCCCCCCCGCTGGACGACCTCGCCGCGGCGCTCAGGGCGCAGCCGGCCACCTTGCGGCCTTTGAAGGAAGAGGGCGACGTCGAGGCCGCGCTGGCGCGGGGCGAAAGCCTGTCGCGCCAGTATGTGTGGCCCTACCAGATGCACGCCTCCATCGGGCCGTCTTGCGCCGTGGCGGATTTCCGCGAGCAGGGGCTGACGGTCTGGTCCGGTACGCAGAACCCGCACATGCTGCGCATCGATCTGGACCGCCTGCTGGGCGTGGGAGAGGCAAACATCGAGATCGTGCGCATGGAGGCGGCGGGCTGCTATGGACGCAACTGCGCGGACGATGTCTGCGCCGACGCGGCGCTGCTGTCGCGCGCGGTGGGCGCGCCCGTGCGCGTGCAACTGAGCCGCGAACAGGAACACGCCTGGGAACCCAAGGGGGCGGCGCAACTGATGGAGGTGCGCGGCGCGCTGGACGAGCGCGGCAACCTGTCCGCCTACGATTTCGCCACGCGCTATCCGTCCAACGACGCGCCGCTGCTGGCGCTGCTGCTGACGGGCACGGTGGCCGCCGGGCCGCGCGTGCTGGAGATGGGCGACCGCACGGCCGCGCCGCCGTATCGCTATCCTCACCAGCGCATCGTCTGCCACGATATCCCGGCCATCGTGCGCGCTGCCTGGCTGCGCGGCGTGTCGGCCTTGCCGAACTCGTTCGCGCACGATTGCTTCATCGACGAATTGGCCGAACGGGCCGGCCGGGACCCGGTCGAGTTCCGGCTGCATCACCTGGACGACGCGCGCGCGGCGGACCTGCTGCGCGCGGTGGCGCAGCGCGCCGGCTGGCAGGCCGGCGCGACCGGATCGCGCGGGCAGCCCGGCGGTGATGGACTGTTGCACGGCCGGGGCGTGGGCTACGCGCGCTACGTGCACAGCAAATTTCCGGGCTTCGGCGCCGCGTGGGCCGCATGGGTGGCCGATCTCTGCGTGGATCCGGCCACGGGCCGCATCCGCGTGCGGCGCGTGGTGGTCGGCCAGGACACCGGCATGATGGTCAACCCCGACGGGGTCCGCCACCAGGTGCATGGCAACGTGATGCAGACCCTGAGCCGCACGCTGAAAGAGCGGGTGACGTTCACCGGCGCCGGCGTCGCCAGCCTGGAATGGGGCGCCTACCCCATCCTCGGCTTCGTGGAAGTGCCGGACGTCGACGTGGTGCTGATGCCCCGCCAGGACGAGCCGCCCATGGGGGCGGGCGAGTCCGCCTCGGTATGCGGACCCGCGGCGCTGGCCAACGCCCTGTTCGACGCCACGGGCCGGCGCTGGCGCGAGCCGCCCTTCACGCCGGAGCGCATCCTGGCGGGCCTGGCCGCTTGAACGCCGCCGCGCGGCCGCGCGGCGTGCCGCCTACAGCGCCTCGAAGATCCCCGCAGCGCCCATTCCGGTCCCGATGCACATCGTCACCATGCCGTACCTGCCTTTCGTGCGCCGCAACCCATGCAGCAACGTGGCCGTGCGGATGGCCCCGGTGGCCCCCAGCGGATGCCCCAGCGCGATCGCGCCGCCCAGCGGATTCACCTTGTCGGGATCCAGTTGCACATCCCGGATCACCGCCAGCGACTGCGCGGCGAACGCCTCGTTCAACTCGATCCAGTCGATATCCTGAAGTGTCAGGCCCGTCGTGGCCAGCACCTTCGGAATCGCCGCGGCAGGCCCGATGCCCATGATCTCGGGCGGCACGCCAGCCACCGCGAATCCGGCAAAGCGCGCCAGGGGCTGCAGATTGAACTCGCGCAGGATGCGTTCCGACACCAGCACCACCGCGCCCGCGCCGTCCGACATCTGCGAACTGTTGCCCGCCGTGACGCTGCCGCGCGCGGCGAACACCGGCCGCAGCTTCGCCAGGGCTTCCGGCGTGGTGTCGGCACGCGGGCCTTCGTCCCGGTCCGCCTGGCGCTCCACGCGTTTGGGCTCGCCCGACTTGCCGTCGGGCATCCAGGACACGACGGTGTAGGGCGTGGTCTCGGCCTGGAAGTGGCCGGCCTCGATGGCGGCGATGGCCTTGCGGTGCGAGGCCAGGGCAAAGGCATCCTGGTCTTCGCGCGACACCTTCCAGCGCTCGGCGACCTTCTCGCCGGTCAGGCCCATGCCGTAGGCCATGCCGAGATTCTCGTCGTGCTCGAAGATGGCGGGGTTCATCGCCACCTTGTTGCCCATGATCTGCGGCATGGCGCTCATGGATTCGGCGCCGGCACCGATCATGATGTCGGCTTCGCCCAGGCGGATGCGCGCGGCCGCGTCGGCCACGGCCTGCAGGCCCGAAGCGCAGAAGCGGTTGACGGTGACGCCCGCCACGCGGTCGGGCAGGCCGGCCAGCAGCAGCGCGATGCGCGCCACGTTCATGCCTTGCTCGGCTTCGGGCATGGCGCAGCCCGCGACCACGTCGTCGATGCGCGCGGCATCGAGCGACGGCACTTGCGCCAGCGCGCCGCGCAGTGCGGCGGCCAGCATGTCGTCGGGGCGGGTGTGGATGTAAAGGCCGTTGCGCTTGCCCACCGGCAAGCGCGTGGCGGCCACGATATAGGCTTCCTGCATGGTCTTGGTCATGGTCGGTTTCCTGTTTTTACCGCCGGGCCGCCCCAAGGGGAAAAGCGCCCCTCGGGGGGCAGCAGGCCGAAGGCGCGGCGTGGGGGCATTTTCATTGCCTTAGTTGCGCAGCGGTTTGCCGGTGTCCAGGGTGTGGCGGATGCGCGCCTGCGTCTCGGGCGTGCGCAGCAGCGCCACGAATTCGCGGCGTTCCACCGCCAGCAGCCAGGTCTCGTCCACGCGGGTGCCGGCATCGATCTCGCCGCCGCACAGGGCCACCGCGGCGCTGCGCGCCACGCGGTAGTCGTGCTCGCTTATCATGCCGCCGGCACGCATGTTGACCAGCACCATTTCCAGGTTGGCGATGCCGGTGCGGCCCGCCACCGGGATGCCGCGTACCGGCAACGGAGGCTTGTAGCCGGTATCGGCCAGCGCGCGCGCCTCCTTCAGCGCCACCCATAGCAATTCGCCCGGATGGAACACCACCGGATCGGTATCGGCCGCGTAGCCCATGTCGACCGCCTGCAGCGCGCTCTTGGCGACCTGGGCCGTGGCGATGTTCTGGAACACGGGTTGCAGGTATGGGAAAACTTCGTTGGGCGTGGCCGTGGCTGCGGCCATGGCGGCAGCCCGCGCCGCCAGCGCCTTGCTGCCGCCGCCCGCCGGGATCAGGCCCACGCCGGCTTCGACCAGGCCCACGTAGCTCTCCAGCGCCATCACGCGCCGGGCCGCGTGCATCATGAATTCGCAGCCGCCGCCCAGCGCCATGCCCTGCACGGCCGCCACCACCGGCACCTGCGCATAGCGCAGCGCCAGCGAGGTGTTCTGGAACGTCTCGACCGTGGACTCCAGCATGTCGAACTTGCCGGCCTGGCAGGCCTGGTAGACCTGTTCCAGGTTGGCGCCCAGCGCGAAGGGCGCGTCGTGCCACAGCACCAGCGCATCGAAATCGGCCTCGGCGCGCGCGACGGACTCGCGGATGCCTTCCAGCACCTCATTGCCCAGCACGTGGTTGCGCGTGGTGATCGACAGGATGGCCACGCCGGCATCGACCTGGGGCAGGTGCCACAGGCGCACGCCCGCGTTTTCCCACACGGTGGCGCCGCGGTCGGGCGTGGCCTCGCCGGCCACGGTCTCGGGGAACAACTGGCGGCCATACACCGGCAGCGACGAGCGTGGCCGCCATCTGCCATCGGTGGCGCGATACGAGCCTTCCGGCGCGTGCACGCCCTGGCGTTGCGGCTCCAGCACCCAGGCGGGCAGGGGAGCGTCGCTCATGGCGCGGCCTTGCTGCACGTCGTCGGCGATGGCGCGCGCGACATCCTGCCAACCCGCGGCCTGCCAGGTCTCGAAGGGGCCCTGGCTCCAGCCGAAGCCCCAGCGCATGGCCAGGTCCAGGTCGCGCGCGTTGTCGGCCACGTCTGCCAGGTGCACGGCGCTGTAGTGGAACAGGTCGCGGAAGATGCTCCACAGGAACTGCGCCTGCGGGTGCCGCGAGGCGCGCAGCTCGGCCAGCCGCCTGGCCGGATTGCGGCCGTGCAGGATGGTGGCGACCTCGTCGGCCACCTTGCCGCCGCTGGGGCGGTAGTCGCCCGTCTCCAGGTCCAGCACCTGGATTTCCTTGCCGGCTTTCCTGTAGACGCCCGCGCCACGCTTCTGGCCCAGCGCGCCGGCATCGATCAGGCGTTGCAGCCATTCGGGCGACTTGAAATGGCGGTGCCACGGGTCGGCCGCCAGATGCTCGCGCATGGTGCCGATGACGTGCGCCAGCGTATCCAGGCCCACCACGTCGGCGGTGCGGTAGGTGGCGCTCTTGGGCCGGCCGATCAGCGGACCGGTCAGCGCGTCCACCTCGTCGAAGCCCAGGTTCAGCCGCTGCGTGTGATGCATGGCGGCCAGGATGGAGAACACGCCGATGCGGTTGGCCACGAAGTTCGGCGTGTCCAGCGCGCGCACCACGCCCTTGCCCAGGCGGGTGGTCAGCCAGGTTTCCAGGTCGTCCAGCACCCGCGGCTCGGTGAACGAGGTGGCGATGAGTTCGACCAGCCGCATGTAGCGTGGCGGGTTGAAGAAGTGCACGCCGCAGAAACGCGGGCGCAGCGACTCGGGCAGGGCCTCGGCCAGCGACTGGATGGACAGGCCCGAGGTGTTGGACGCGATGGTGGCGCGCGCGTCGAGATGCGGCGCGATGCGCTCGTACAGCGCGGTCTTCCAGTCGAGCCGCTCCGCGATGGCCTCGATCACCAGGTCGCATTGGCCCAGTTTCGGCAGGTCGTCGTCGTAGTTGGCCGGCGCGATCAGCGCCAGCCGCGCCAGGCCGGCCAGCGGCGCGGGCTCGAGCTTCTTCAGGCCGTCGAGGGCTTTGCGGGCGACGCCGTTGCGGTCGCCCTCCTTGGCGGTCAGGTCGTACAGGGTGACGCGCACGCCCGCGTTGGCCAGGTGGGCGGCAATCTGCGCACCCATCACGCCAGCGCCCAGGACGGCGGCATGCTTGACGATGAACTTGCTCAAAACAACCTCCTCGTTGGTGGGGCGGACCCGATGTGGATTCATCGGGCCCGCCCGGGGCCGCGGCGCGGACGGCGCCGGACCGGTCAGAACCGCGCGGTGACCTGCACGCCCACGATGTTGCCCTTGCTATCGTAGCTGCCCGCCAGGCGGCCCTTCGACAACTGGTTGCCCGACGTGGTGTCGATGTCGGAGTCGCGCAGGTACAGATAGGTGTAGCCCACGTCGATGTCGATGTTCTTCGTGGCCTTGTATTGCACACCGGTGGAGAACCACCAGCGGTCGGTGTCCGGCAGCGAGGCCAGGCGGTCTTCCGCCTTGTGCACCGGCGACTGGTCGAAGGCCACCCCGACCTTCCACTTCCATTGCTCGTCGATCTGGTAGTTGGCGCCCAGCGCGATGCGCCAGGTGTCGCGGAATTTCAGCGGCAGCGAGTCGGACGGCCCGTTGCGGTTGGAGATGTCCAGCGACTGCAGGCTGCTCCAGCCCGTCCACGAGATGTCGCCCAGCAGTTGCCAGCGCGGCGTGAGCTGGTGCGAGGCGCTCAGGATGAGCTGGTCCGGCAGCTTCACCGTGGTGCTGGCCGCGTAGGACGCGGTGGTGGTGGCGCCGCCCGGCAGGGCGATGTCGTTGACGTCGGTGTTGCCCTTGGCGTCCTGTTTCATGGTCGATCGGTACGACACGCCGATGCGGGTGCTTTCCGTCGGCTGGAACATCACGCCGGCGTTCCAGCCCCAGGCGTCGCCATGCATCTTCAGGCGGGCGTCGCCGTTGGTGAAGATGCCAGCCGTGGGCACCAGCGGCACCACGGTCTTCTTCTGGTACTCGGCGTCGATGCGCTGCCAGTTGGCGCCGATGCCCAGCGACAATTGATCGGAGACCTTGTAGGCGATGGACGGGTTGATGTTGACGGTGGTGATCTCGAATTTGTTCGAGTGGTACTGGCCCGCCCAACCGCTGTCGTACTCCGTCATCAGGCCGAAGGGCGCACCCATGCCGATGCCCAGCCACCACTTCGGCGCCACCTGGTACGACAGGTACGCATTGGGCACCACGCCCAGGTGGCCCGCGTCGCCGCTGTTGCCGCCGGTGGGGGCGGTGCCGCCCAGCACGGTCGGATTGCGGCTGTTGCCGTTGTCGCGGAACTTGAACGACGGCCAGATGGCGTTGGCCCCCGCCGACACGTTGCCGCCGGGCAGATACGTCATGCCGGCCGGGTTGAAGTAGATGGTGCTGGCGTTTTCGGGATTGGCGGCCGAGCCCGCGTAGGCGTTGCCCAGGCCGCTGGCGTTCTGCTCCAGCAGCTGGAAACCGGCGGCATGGACGCCCACGCCGTAGGTGCCTGCGAGCAGGGCGGTGATGGCGTTGAGCGCCAGGAGGTGTTTGCGCATTTTCAGGTCTCCGATGGATATAAGTATTGTTGCCGGGCTGGCTTGCTTCCGCGGTCGCCGCAACCGCCCGATCGTTGTTGTGCCTGCGTTTACTACCTACCCGCCGGCAGGCCGGCGGGCGGGCTTATTCCGTTGTGGGCGCCGTGGGCTCCTGGGGGCGCGATCCATGCAGCGGACCGCCCGTATAGGGGGCATAGCCGGTGCCGAAGATCACGCCGGCGTCGGCCAGGTCCGCATCCGCCACGACGCCCGCCGCGACCTGCCGCCGCGCGCGTGCGATCAGCGGGGCGGTCAGGCGTTGCGCCAATCCCGGGGCGGCCCGGCCGGCTTCGCCGCGGGCGGGCTTGACGGCCTTGCCATCGCGCCACGTATAGAAGCCCTTCCCTGTCTTGCTGCCCAGCTCGCCGCGTTCGACGTGCTGCAGCAGGCAGCGGGGCGGCTCGGCGCCATCCGCCAGTTGGCGTCCGGCGGCCAGGGCGATGTCCAGCCCCACGGTGTCGGCCAGTTCGATGGGCCCCATCGGCATCCCGAATGCCGTCATCGCGGCGTCGATGGCGGCGGGCGCCATGCCTTCGTCCACGCAACGCATGGCTTCCAGCATGTAGGGCGCCAGCACGGCATTGACCAGGAAGCCCGGCGCATCCTGCACCGGCAGCGGCAGCTTGCCGATGGCGCCGACGAAGGCGCAGGCGCGGGCCTGCGCGCTGCCGTCATCGGCCGGGCCGCGCACCACTTCCACCAGCGGCATGCGCGCCACGGGATTGAAGAAGTGGATGCCGACCAGCCTCTGCGGCTGTGCCAGTTCCGCGCCCAGTTCCCGCAGGGGCAGGCTGGACGTATTGGTGGCCAGCAGCGCGCCGGGTTTCAGGCGCGGCTCGATCTGGCGGTACAGCGCGCGCTTGGCGTCCACCTGTTCGACGATGGCCTCGATGACCACGTCGGCCCGCGCGATCCCATGTCCTTCGGGATCGGGAATCAGGCGGTCGAAAGCCGCGCGCGCGGCGCGGCGATCCTTCAGCTTGCGCGCATGGAGCTTGCCCGCGCGTCCCAGCGCGGGTGCGATGCGCGAGAGGTCCTGGTCCTGCAGCGTGACGGTCAGGCCGCGCAGCGCGCACCATGCCGCGATGTCGCCGCCCATGGTGCCCGCGCCCACCACGTGCACGTGCGCCACGGCCGGCGTGCCGTCCGCCTTGCCGTGGGCCTTCAGGCGCTCTTGCAGGCGGAATACGCGCACCAGATTGCGCGCCGTGTCGGATGACAGGATGGCGTCCAGCCGCGCGGGCGCCAGCAGGGCATTGCCGTCGTGGTGCTCCCACAGGTCGAGGATGGCGCCAGGCGCGGGGTAGTGGCCTTGCGGATCCTTTTCGGCGATGCGCTTGCGCGCCTGCCGGGCCACCAGCCCCTTGAAGGGCGGGCGATTCATCAGGGCGGGGATGCCGCGCGCGCGGCGCGGCTTTTGATTCGACAGCACCTGATGGCGCGCGGCGGCATCGAGCAGGCGGGTCGGCACGCGGGCATCGGCCAGGCCCAGCGCGGCGGCGCGGCGGGCATCGATGCGCCGGCCGGTCAGCATCATGTCCAGCGCGGCCGGCGCGCCGATCAGCGCGGGCAGGCGCAGCATGCCGCCCCAGCCGGGCACGATGCCCAGCATCACTTCGGGCAGGGCCAGCGCGGTGTCGGGCTCGTCGGCCACCAGGCGATAGCGGCACGCCAGCGCCAGTTCCAGGCCGCCGCCCAGGCAGTGGCCGTGGATCAGCGCCAGCGTGGGATAGCGCACCGACGCCAGCCGTTCGAAGAGGTTCCAGCCGCGCGCGATCAGTTCGCGGGCCGCCTCGGGTCCATTCAACGCGGCGAACTCGTCGATGTCGGCGCCCGCGATGAAACCAGCCTTCTTGGCCGACCGGATCACCAGGCCGCGCGGCGGCTGGGCATCCAGCGCATCCAGCGTGGCCGACAGTTCGTGCATCACGGGGGCCGACAGTGTATTGACCGCGCCGTCCGCGCAATCCAGCGTCAGCCAGGCCAGGCCGTCCGCGTCGTGTCGCAGTTGCCAGTTCATCGCGCTTGCTCCGTGCCGGGCTGGGTGGGTTGGGTTGGGCTGGCGGACCCGGCCTGCGCGGCGTGCGCGTGCTCTGGGTCATGGGCCATGGCGGCTGGTTGGCCCGGCGCGGCGTCGTCGAGGGTCTCGACCAGCATCGCGCCGCCTTGGCCGCCGCCGATGCAGATGGCGGCCATGCCGCGCCGCAATCCCCGAGCGCGCAGCGCGCGCAGCAGGTGCAGCACGATGCGGGCGCCCGACGCGCCCACGGGATGGCCCAGCGCGATGGCGCCGCCGTCCACATTCAGCTTCTCCTGGTCCAGGCGGCCCCACGCCGGCGTGCCCAGGTGTTCGGCGCAATAGGCCTCGTCCTGCCAGGCGGCCAGGCATCCCAGCACCTGTGCGGCGAAGGCTTCGTTGATCTCCCACAGGTCCAGGTCGTTCAGGCGCAGTCCGTGGCGTTGCAGGATGGGCGTGGCCGCGTGCACGGGGCCCAGGCCCATCTGCGCCGGATCCAGTCCGGCCCATTGGCTGTCCAGGATGCGGCCCAGCGGCTTCAGGCCGTACTGGTCGACCGCCGCCTGCGAGGCCAGCAGCAGCAGCGCCGCGCCGTCGGTCACCTGCGAGCTGTTGCCCGCCGTGACGTTGCCCCACGGTTTGTCGAACACCGGGCGCAGCCTGGCCAGCCGTTCGGGGGTGGAGTCGTCGCGCACGCCGTCGTCCTGGTCGTGCAGCGTGCCCTTGCGCGGATCGACCAGCGGCGCCAGTTCGCCCTGCATGTCGCCGCGCGCGCGGGCCGCCAGCGCGCGCTGGTGGCTGCGCGCCGCGTAGGCGTCCATCGCGGCGCGATCGATGCCGAAGCGGGTGGCCAGGTTCTCGGCGGTCTGGCCCATCGACAGGCCGACCACGGGGTCTGTCAGGCCCTTGAGCAGTCCGATCACGGGCGCCAGCTTGCGGAAAGGAAACTGGCCCAGCGCGGCCAGCCGCGCGCCCAGGTTGCGCGCCGACGACCAGCGCGCCAGCCACTGCACCATCTCATCGGAGACCAGCACCGGCGCGCGCGACAGCGCGTCCACGCCGCCCGCCAGCACCAGATCGTGCCGGCCCAGCTGGATCGAGGCGATGGCGCTGTCCAGCGCCTGCATGCCCGACGCGCAATTGCGCATCACCGTCCAGCCCGGCACCTCGTTGCCGCAGCCCAGGCGCAGCGCGATCACGCGGCCGATGTTGACTTCGTCCGGCGAGGGCGCGGCGCAGCCGATCACCACTTCGCCCAGGGCATCGGGCGCGAAGGGCTGGCGCAGCAGCAGCGCGCGGCCAGCCTGCACGGCCAGGTCGCCCGCGGCGAAGG
Organism: Bordetella ansorpii; assembly: GCF_900078705.1. Taxonomy (GTDB): domain Bacteria; phylum Pseudomonadota; class Gammaproteobacteria; order Burkholderiales; family Burkholderiaceae_B; genus Bordetella; species Bordetella ansorpii_A. The sequence continues at coordinate 5,206 of NZ_FKIF01000001.1, read as the reverse complement.
GACCCGGTGCGTTGCGGGCCTTGAGGAAGGGGCTGCGCGCCCCATCGACGACATAGACGGGCTGGAAGCTCATGCGGGATGTCCCTCTTCGCTGCGCGCCCGCCCTCCCGCCAGGGAAGCCGCGCGCCATGCTGGATGATCTTGCCGGATTGTGCCTGGCGCCATCATGCCGCCCGCGCCTGGTGTTCGCCGGCCGCGTCCTGCGCGCCCAGGTCGAACGGGAAGTCGTCCACCCGCACCACGCGGTCGCGCAATACGTTGCGCTGGCGCAGCAGCCTGTAGTCGTCATCCGACAGCAGGCTGGCTGCCCAGGCCGCCTCGGCCATGTCGCGTACGTTGGCGCGCGGATCGCCGTCCAGCGCGCCGCGCTTCTCGATGTCGCGCAGGCGGGCTTCGGCGGGCTCGGCGGCCAGGGTGGCGGCCAGCGCCTGCTCCAGCGCGCCGACCGGTTCGTCGATACTGTCAGGCAGGTAGCAGCCCTCGGTCAGGCGGTCGCGCGCCGCGCCCGGCGCGATCAGCAGTTGCGCCACCTTCTGGCCCAGCACGTCGCGGGGCGCGCGCTCGGGCATGCCCCAGGGGAACAGCACCACGCGCAGCAGTTCGGCCACGCCGCGTTGCGGCAGATTGTCCAGCACGCCGTTGGCGGCTTCCTGCAGCTTGTGCAGGGCATCCTGCATGGCCCAGTGCGCCAGCGGCGCGTCTTCCCGTTGGCGGCCCTGGTCTTCGTAGCGCTTGAGCACCGCGCTGGCCAGGTACAGCTGCGACAGCATGTCGCCCAGCCGCGCCGACAGCCGCTCGCGGCGCTTCAGGCTGCCGCCCAGCAGCAGCATGCACAGGTCGGCCAGCAGCGCGAAGCTGGCGGCATAGCGCGTCATGCGGCGATAGTACGTATGCATGGCCGGCGCCGCGCGGCCGGGCGCCTGCGCGAAACGCGCGCCCGTGAACGCCAGCCCCAGGGCGCGGGCGGCGTTGCCCAGCGTGAAGCGCACGTGGCCCCAGAAGGCCTTGTCGAAGGCTTCCAGGCCGCGTTGGAGGTCGTCGTCCTGCGCCGCGCGCATCTCGTCGAGCACGTAGGGATGGCAGCGGATCGCGCCCTGGCCGAAGACGATCAGGCTGCGCGTCAGGATGTTGGCGCCTTCCACGGTGATGCCGATGGGCGCCTGCTGGTACGCGCGGCCCAGGAAGTTCGACGGCCCCAGGCAGATGCCCTTGCCGCCGATCACGTCCATGCCGTCCACCACCACCTGGCGTGCGCGTTCGGTCACGTGGTACTTCACGATGGCCGAGACCACCGAGGGCTTGGCGCCCAGGTCGATCGCGCCCGCCGTCATCACGCGCGCGGCCTCGGTCAGGTAGGTGTTGCCGCCGATGCGCGCCAGCGCTTCCTCCACGCCCTCGAAACGGCCCACCGGCACGCGGAACTGGCTGCGCACGCGGGCATAGGCGCCCACGGTGCGCGTGGTGTACTTGGCCATCGCCGAGTTGGAAGAGGGCAGCGAGATCGAGCGGCCCGCCGCCAGGCATTCCATCAGCATGCGCCAGCCCTGGCCGGCGCGTTCCGGTCCGCCGATGATGAATTCCAGCGGCATGAAGACGTCCTGCCCTCGCGTGGGGCCATTCATGAACATGGCGCCCAGCGGCTGGTGGCGGCGGCCCGTGTCCACGCCGGGATGATCGTGCGGCACCAGCGCGCAGGTGATGCCCAGGTCGGTCTCGCCGCCCAGCAGCCGGTCGGGGTCGTACAGGCGGAAGGCCAGGCCGAGCAGCGTGCAGACCGGCGCCAGCGTGATGTAGCGCTTGTCCCAGCTGACGCGCATGCCCAGCACTTCCTGGCCCTGCCACTGGCCACGGCAGACGATGCCGTGGTCGGGAATGGCGGCGGCGTCCGAGCCCGCCCATGGGCTGGTCAGCGCGAAGGCCGGCACTTCGGTGCCGTTGGCCAGGCGCGGCAGGTAGTGGTTCTTCTGTGCGTCGGTGCCATAGTGCAGCAGCAGTTCGGCCGGCCCCAGCGAGTTGGGCACCATCACTGACACCGCCAGCGCGGACGAGCGCGTCGACAGCCGCGCGATCACTTCGGAATGCGCATAGGCCGAGAAGCCCAGGCCGCCGTATTCCTTGGGAATGATCATGCCCAGGAAGCCGTTGGTCTTCAGGTAGGTCCACAGCTCCGGGGACAGGTCTTTGCGCTGCTGGGTGATGTCCCAGTCGTCGGCCATGCGGCAGGCTTCGGCCGTTTCGTGGTCCAGGAAGCGCTGTTCGGCCTCGCTCAGTTGCGGCTTGGGATAGGACAGCAGCGTGTTCCAGTCCGGACGGCCGCGGAACAGCTCGCCTTCCCACCACACCGTGCCCGCCTCCAGCGCATCGCGCTCGGTGGCGGACATCTGCGGCAGCACCTTGCGGTACATCCGGAACACCGGCTTGGTCAGCAGGGCCTGGCGCAGCGGTTGCAGCATCAACACCGCGGCCACGGCGGCCACCAGCAGCAACAGGATCAAGAAGGCAAACATGAGGGAGTCTCCGGTAGTCGTTGTGCTTGTCGTGGGCGCCGGCCGGGGTCAGCCAGGCGCCAGCAGGGGCGGCAACGGCGCGCGCAGGCCGCCCAGCAGGAAGCTCATCAGGCGCGGCAGCAGCAGCGCGGGGTTGTCGGGCTGTTCGGCATCGTCGATGCTCCAATGCGTGACCAGCCGCAACGTGCTGGTGCCCATGATGGCGTACGAGGTGGCGCCCAGCATGAAGTGGAAGCGCCACATGATCTCGGCGCGCGGCACGTCGGGCAGCGAGGCGAACAGCGCGTTCTGGTAGCGCTGTATCACGTCGGCGTATTCATCGGCGAACAGTGTGCGGATGAATCCCGTGGGGTCGGTCATGGTGCGTTCGAGCAGCGGCAGGAAGTGCCGGCCGGCGTGCTCGGGATCGTTGGCCAGGCGCAGCAGGGTGCCGAAGAAGGCATCCAGTACCTGCGAGGGCTTCAACGGCTTGCCGCCGGCATCGGCCTCCAGGGCGTCCAGCACGCGCAGGCGTTCCTGGTTGACCAGCGCCAGGCTGCGTTTCAGCACCTCCTGCAGCAGGGCTTCCTTGCCGCCGAAGTGATAGTTGACCGCCGCCAGGTTGACGCCCGCGGCCGCGGTGATCTGCCGCATCGACGTGCCGTCGTAGCCGTGATGGGCGAACAGGGCCTCGGCGGCATCGAGGATGGCCTCTTGGGTGGAAGACGGCGGGGCGGAGGGCGTTTCCTTCATCTTCTCGGCTGATTCAAACGTTCGTTTGAGATTGATTATAGAGATTGTCATCCTGCTGAAATTCCTGATAATCCCTGACAGGGTTTACGCTTAGCCCGTGCCGGGGAGAATGCGGCGGCGCACAAGACCCCGCCGGCCTGTCGGCGACCCTGCCGGCTGGGCGGCTCAGCAGTTACAGTCGAGCCATGGTGCGTGCCCACGCGCCGTCCTTTGCGACGCGTTCGCGTCCGCGCATGACGGGACGGCGGCGCTTGCCGCACGCCATTTCCGTTTCTTCGCGAGGTTCACCATGTTTGTAGACGTTCGGATTTCCGCCTGTGCCGCCGGCCCGGAGGCACGGCAATGAGTCCCGCTTCCCTCCCGACGCAGCACTGGAATCTCGACGGCATCGTGTCCGGCCTGCGGGCCGCGCGCGTCGATTGGCGCGGACCGCACGGCCGCCTGCGCGAAACCTCAGCCGGCCGTGAATTCCCTTCTCCCGAGGGCCTGCGCCATGTCGTCAAGCAACTGTGCGGCGCGCTGTTCCCCATGCGCCTGGGGCCCATCGACCTGCGTGAGGAAGTCGAGGACTTCTACGTCGGCCATACGCTGGGCGAGGCCCTGGACGAACTGCTGCAACAGGTCTACCTGGAACTGCGCCACCTGAGCCGCGATGGCGACGAGCCGCGCGAGCAGACGCTGGAGCGCGCCGTGGCCATCACGCGCGCGTTCGGCGCCGAACTGCCCGCTGTGCGCCGCACGCTGGACCTGGACGTGACCGCCGCCTACCAGGGCGATCCGGCCGCGCGCAGCGTCGACGAAGTGCTGCTGTCGTACCCCGGCGTCACCGCCATGATCCACTTCCGCCTGGCGCACGTGCTGTACCGCCTGGGCGCGCCCATGCTGGCGCGCATCGTGACCGAGCTGGCGCACTCCGACACCGGCATCGACATCCATCCCGGCGCCACCATCGGCCGCAGCTTCTTCATCGACCACGGCACCGGCGTCGTCATCGGCGAGACCGCCATCATCGGCGACCGCGTGCGGCTCTACCAGATGGTCACGCTGGGCGCCAAGCGCTTCCCGCCGGGCGAGAACGGCGAGCTGAAGAAGGGCCTGGCGCGCCACCCGATCATCGAGGACGACGTCGTCATCTACGCCGGCGCGACCATCCTGGGCCGCATCACCATCGGCAAGGGTTCGACCATCGGCGGCAACGTGTGGCTGACGCGCAGCGTGGCCCCGGGCAGCAACGTCACCCAGGCCAGCCTGGTCAGCGACATGCCCGACTGCGGCCTGGGCGCATGACCGCATCGCTGCAGGACCTGCGCGCCTTCCTCGACGCGCATCCGCGCCTGTTCGTGCTGACGGGCGCCGGCTGCAGCATCGGCTCGGGCATCCCCGTCTATCGCGATGATGATGGCGCGTGGATGCGCAAGCCGCCCATCGACTTCCAGACCTTCATGGGTGGCGTGCCTGCCCGCGCGCGGTATTGGGCGCGCAGCATGGTGGGTTGGCGGCGCTTCGGCCACGTGCAGCCCAACGCGGCGCACCGTGCGCTGGCGGCGATGGAGGCCGAGGGCCGCATCGAGCTGCTGGTCACGCAGAACGTCGATGGTTTGCACCAGGCGGCCGGCAGCCATCATGTGGTGGACCTGCACGGCAAGCTGGATGAGGTGCGCTGCATGAACTGCGATTGGCGCGGTGCGCGCGAGGCCTGGCAGCAGACGCTGGTGGAGCGCAACCCCGGCTGGGCGGCGTTCGATGCGCCCGATGCGCCCGATGGCGATGCCGATCTGGATGGATTGGATTTTTCCTCGTTCGATATTCCTGCCTGTCCGCGCTGCGGGGGCATCGTCAAGCCCGACGTGGTGTTCTTCGGCGAAAGCGTGCCGCGAGATCGTGTCGAGCGCGCGCAGGCGGCGTTGGAGCGCGCCGATGCGATGCTGGTCGTCGGGTCGTCGCTGATGGTGTATTCGGGCTATCGG